>NZ_JASVWF010000001.1 GCF_030286555.1 Actinomycetospora termitidis
GGCGCGATGCAGGTCTCCCAGACCGGCGACATCGCCAACTGGATGATCCCCGGCAAGATGGTCAAGGGCATGGGCGGCGCGATGGACCTCGTGCACGGCGCCAAGACCGTCATCGTGCTCATGGAACACGTCGCCAAGGACGGCTCGCACAAGATCGTCGAGAAGTGCGACCTCCCGCTGACCGGCCAGGGCGTCGTCCAGCGGATCATCACCGACATCGCCGTCCTCGACATCACCGAGGCGGGCCTGGTCCTGCGGGAGCTCGCCGACGGCGTCACCGAGGACGAGGTCCGCGAGAAGACCGGGGCCGAACTGACCAGCGCCCTGGGCTGATCGCCACCACCCGGTTCCGAGCGAACGGCACCCTCGCAGCTTCTAGGCGCGCGAGAGTGCCGTTCGATCGTTCCGGGACCTACGCGGGACCTACGCCACCCGCAGCACGACCATTCGCGCGGACACGTCGGCGCCCCTGCGGTAGTCCACGAGGTCGGTGGAGACGATCTCGACCATCGCCATCTGCGCGAGCCGGTCGACCTCCGCGCGGTAGCCGCCGGAGTCCCAGATGTCGTCGAGCACGGTCGCGACGATGGTCCCGCCCGGCCGGGTGAGCCGGACGAACTCGCCGAACGCGCCTGGCCCGACGTGGCCGTGGGTCAGCGTGCCGACGCAGACCACCACGTCGTAGGAGTCCGCCGGCGCCGGCAGCGCCCGCGACAGGTCCGCCGGCGCGAGACGCCGGTACGCCCCGGTGGCCTTGGCCTTGTCCAGCATGCCGGGCGACAGGTCGACCCCGTCGATCGTCGTCGCCCCGAGGGCCGCCAGCTCGACGCCCACGAGACCGGTCCCGCACCCGGCGTCCAGGATCTCGCCCTCGACCCCGCCGGCCCGGGCCACGGTCTGCGCGGCCAGCACCGGCGCGACGTAGCCCTGCGTGTCGCCGGACAGCTCGTCGTCGTAGCTCGCGGCCCACTCGTCGTAGAGTTCGCGCGCGGCGTCCGGGTCGGCGAGCGTGTACGCCCGCCGCATGTAGGCGCTGCCTGCGGTGTTGGTCTCGAGGGGATCGGGCGCACCGGCTCCTGTGTCGGCCATGGGCACATCCTGGCCCATCGGCGGCGGGTCAGCCGGGGAACGTCCCCGCGCGCGGCAGCAGCGCCGGCACCCGGTAGCCGAGCGCCTCGGACAGGAACGTCGCGATCGGGATCAGGCACTCCAGGTCCAGCCCGGTCCGCACCCCCATCCGCTCGAGGAGGTAGACGAGGTCCTCGGTCGCGATGTTGCCCGTGGCGGCCGGCGCGAACGGGCAGCCGCCGATCCCGCCGTTGGACGAGTCCAACCAGTCCACGCCCCACTCGTAGGCGGCGACGGCGTTGGCGAACCCGGTGTTGCGGGTGTTGTGGAAGTGCGCCCGGGTGACGACGTCGGGCGCCACCTCCCGGACGCCGTCGAGCAGCGTGCGCACCTGGGTGGGCACCCCGACGCCGATCGTGTCGGCGACCGCGATCTCCCGCGCGCCGGCCGCCGCGCTGCGGCGGGCCACCTCGACGACACGGGCCGGGTCGACCTCGCCGTCGAACGGGCAGCCGAACGAGGTCGCGATCGTGACGGTCGCGAAGAGCCCGGCCGACGCGGCCTCGGCGAGCACCTCCTCGGCCACCTCGGTCAGCGCCTCGGTGGTGGAGTTCTGGTTGGCCTTGGCGAATCCGTCGGAGGCCGGGACGACGACGTTGACCTCGTCGACCCCGGCGGACACCGCCCGGTCGTAGCCGCGCCGGTTGAGCACGAGGCCGATGTGCGAGACGCCCTCGGGACGCGGCACCCGCTCCATCACGGCCTCGGCGTCGGCCATCGCGGGCACGAGCTTCGGGTGCACGAACGAGGCCGACTCGATGCGGGACGCGCCCGCGGCGATCGCCTGGGTGATCAGCTCGACCTTCGCGTCGGTCTCCAGCACCGCCCGCTCGTTCTGCAGTCCGTCCCGGGGGCTGACCTCGACGATCCCGACCATGCCGTGTCCTCCGTCCACCGCGCTGCGAGCACCCCGACCCTAGCCCGCACCGGCGGGTGGCCGTGGCGGTCCGTGAACCCCCGACGGGAGCCTTTCCGACGCGAACCCGACATGCGATCGTCGTCACACCTGCTCGCCGGACGAAGGGGTCGACGATGCGCATCCGGGACGTCCTGAACACGAAGCCCGCCGAGGTCCTCACGGTGGAACCGGAGACGGCGGTGCCGTCGCTGCTCGCGGCCCTCGCGGCCCGCGGCGTGGGTGCGGCGGTGGTCCTCGACGCCGACGGGGCCGTCGTCGGGATGGTCTCCGAGCGCGACGTCGTCCGGCACCTGCACCACCGCGGGGCGGACGTGCTCGCCGACACGGTCGGTTCGATCATGACCGGGCCGGTCACGTCGTGCGGTCCCGACGACGAGGTCGACTCGCTGGGCGCGGTCATGACCGAGCGGCGCATCCGCCACCTCCCGGTCCTCGAGCAGGGGAGGCTGACAGGGATCGTCAGCATCGGCGACGTCGTCAAGGTCCGTCTCGGCGAGCTGGAGGCCCACCGCGACCAGCTCGAGGCCTACATCGCCGGCTGAGCCCAGGCCTCCACGCGGGCGGCCACGTCGACCGGGCCGGGCAGGGCGGCGACCTCGCTCGCGAGAGCACGGGCGCAGGCCCGCTCGGGCGCGGCGGGGTCCAGCAGCTCCACCACGGCCTTCCCGACGGCGGCCGGGGTCGCCTCGGGCCCGACCAGCTGCCGCCCCGCACCGATCCGCGTGACCGCGTCGGCGTTGAAGAACTGGTCGGCGCCCTGGGGCAGGAGAAGCTGGGGCACCCCGGTCCCGGCGCAGGACAGGGTCGTCCCGCTGCCGCCGTGGTGGACGACGACGGCGGGCGGGTCGTCCGAGGCGAGCAGGTCGGCCTGCGGGACGAACGACTCCACCTGCACGCCGTCCGCCCGGAGATCGGCGAGCTCGCCCGCGTCCACCGAGCCGGTCGCGACGAGCACGTCCCGGTCGGGCGCCGCGAGGCCCTCGACGGCCGCCCGCAGCACCCCGGCCTGCCCGAACGCGGTGCCGAGGGTGAGCAGGACCCACGGGTTGCCGGGACGGCGGTGCCGCTCCACGGGCGTGGGCGGGTTCCAGCCGACGGGGCGCAGCGGGAGCTCGGCGAGCCCGGCCAGGACGTCGGCGGTCCCCGGGCTCTGCAGCGAGGGCGGGCAGACGTCGAGGTAGGCGTGGGCGAGCCGGTCGCCCGGGGTCACGTCGATGCCGACCTCGGCCGCGACGCGGGCCAGGGGTTCGCGCACGCGCACCGCGAAGGGCGCGACCGGGACCGGGCGGCGCCCGAAGGAGTGCAGCACGCACGGTGTGCCGGTGGCCCCGGCGGCGAGGGACGCGCCCGGCGAGCCCGTCTCCGCGATCACCAGGTCGGCCGGGTGGTCGGCCAGCCACGCCCGCAGCGCCGGGGCGATCTCGCGCGGCATCGCCGCCCCGAACACCCGGCCGGCGACCTCGCGGGTGCCCTGGATCGAGGTCGGCGGGCCGGTCATGCCCAGGGCGAGCATCGTCTCGCGGAACACCTCGAACACCGGCCGCCCGACCGCGAGGGTGGGCACGCCCGACGTCGCGACGGTCGGCTCGAGGTCGGGCCCGGTCGCGAAGGTGACGTCGTGCCCGGCGTCGTGCAGGGCCCGGGCGAGCGGCACCAGCGGGAAGGCGTGGCCGGGGGACCCGAGGGCGGCGACGAGGATGCGCACGGCGGCCCACTGTGCCGAACATCGCCGGTCGGGGACAGGAGTCGCCGGGTAGCCGACTCCATGAAGACGACGAGGCTCGGAAAGACGGAGCTCGAGGTGTCCCGGATCGCCTTCGGGACGTGGCAGGTGTCCGGCGAGTGGGGCTCCTACGACGTCGACCAGGCGCAGCGCGCGATCCGCCACGCGCTGGACCTCGGGGTGAACTTCTTCGACACGGCGCAGGCCTACGGGTTCGGCGAGGCCGAGGAGGTGCTCGCGAACGCGCTGCGCTCCGAGCTCGACTCGAACCGCGACTCGGTCGTCATCGCCACCAAGGGCGGGATCAACCCGGGCGGCGACAGCCCCCGCGACTCCAGCCGCGAATACCTGCGCTCCGGGGTCGAGTCCAGCCTGACGGCGATGAAGATCGACCACATCGACCTGTACCAGATCCACTGGCCCGACGAGCGGACGCCGTTCGAGGACACCGCCGGGTACCTGCAGGAGATGGTGGACGAGGGCAAGATCCGCCACGTCGGCGTCTCGAACTACGACGAGAAGCAGATGGCGGCGTTCGACCGGCGGCGCCCGGTGGAGACGCTGCAGCCGCCCTACCACCTGTTCCGCCGCGGCATCGAGCGCGACGTCCTGCCCTACGTGCGCGAGAACGACATCGGCACGCTGGTCTACTCGCCGCTCGGCTCCGGCCTGCTCACCGGGACGATGGACACCTCGACGACCTTCGAGGACTCCGACTGGCGCTCGCAGGCCTCCGCCTTCCACGGGGAGCAGTTCGAGAAGAACCTCGCGGTCGTGGAGCGGCTGAAGGAGTTCGCGGCCGACAAGGGCGTCGAGGTCTCCCAGCTCGCGATCGCCTGGGTGCTCGCGCAGGACGGCATCGACGTCGCGATCGTCGGCGCCCGCTCCGACCGCAACATCGAGCGTTCGCTGGCCGCGGTCGACGTGGACCTCTCGCGCGACGACCTCGCCGAGATCGAGCGCATCACCGCCGACGGCGTGCAGGTCTCCGGCGCGTCCCCCGAGGGCGTCGCCTGAGCACCGGTTGAGCGAAGGGCCCCATCGGTCGGTCTACCGGTCGGTGGGCGCCCTTCGCCGGTGCGCCACCGATTGGGCGAAGGTGCCCTTCGGTCGATCTATCCGACCGGAGGGGCCCTTCGGTCGAACCCGGGGTGGGGTGGCCGCCGGGTGACTCAGCCGCCCACCGCCGACCGGGCGTCGCAGCGCTCCAGCACCGTCCCGAGACCGCCCCGGGTGGCGACGACGAGCAGGCGGTCCCCCACCTTGAGCGCGCGACGCGCCCGCGGCGGCATCTCCAGCACCGCGTCCGGCCCCGAGCCGCGGAACACCCCGACGACGCGGATCTCCCCGGGTTCGGTCAGCACCGACACCGGCAGGCCGATCATCAGCGACGCCCGCCGCACGGTCACCTCGGCCATGAGCAGGATGCGGCGCCCGACCGGGACCGTCGCGAGCACCTGCCCGTCGCGCAGCGCCGCCGCGAACACCGGCGCGGCCACGTAGGACACGCTGCGCGAGATCGCGTTCATGCTGCGACCCACCCGCCCGGCGAGGTCGTCGTCGCGCAGCCGCAGCACGACGCGCACCGCCCGCTGCACGGACCGGGCCACCAGGGCCGCCTGCAGGTTGGTCGCGTCGTCGCTGGTGACGGCGACCAGCGCCCGCGCCTCCTCGACACGGGCCTCGCGCAGCACCCGCTCCCGGGTCGCGTCCCCGACCACGAGCGGCACCCCGACCCGGGCAGCGGCGGCGAGGCCGGCCGTGTCCTCGTCGCGCTCCACCCCGACGACGGGCACCCCGCGCTCCCGGAGGGTCGTGACGATGCGCAGGCCGACGTTGCCCAGGCCCACGACGACGACGTGGTCGCGGCGCGGCATCCGTCGCCCCGGGGTGCCCGTCGTGCGGGCGCTGACCGCGCTCTCGACCACGACCGCCGTCACCAACGGGATGATGGCGATGCCCACCACCGTCACGAAGGCCTGGATGACGCGGACCGCGACGCTGGCGGTGGTGTCCGGCTGGGCCGCCCCGGCCGAGTCGAGCACCGCCAGGTAGATGGCGTCGCCGAGGGAGTAGCCGCCGAGGGTCGCGAACGCGACGGTGCCCGCGACGAACAGCACGACCAGGGCCAGGGTGGCGCGGGCGAGCCGACGGGTCAGGGTGCCCCGCACGCGGACGGCGACGCGGTCGAGGAGGTTGCGGAGCCGCTCGGGGCGCGGCCGGGAGAGCTGGTCGGTGCGCTGCGACCGCGACTCGGCGCGGGCGAGGACGAAGTCGGCCGGGTCGGCGTGCTCGCCGGATTCGTCGGGCAGCAGCCGGGGCCCGCCGCGGGCCCCGGTCTGCGAGTTCGCCGCCAGCCCGCAGACGATCGCCGCCTCCCGGACCTCGCGCCGACCGGCCACCACGAAGGTGCGCCCGGCGAGGCGGACGTGCTGGCGGGTGTTGCGCCCGATCGCCTGCGCCACGAACGAGGGCGCGGCCGTCTCGGAGACCGAGAGCACGGTCGCCGTCGGGAGGATGCCCTCGATGCGGGCCCCCAGCCGGGTGTTGAACAGCCGGACGACGAGGCGCACCGACGGGTCGATCTCCTGGACCCGCAGCGCCCGGTGGATGTTCGTGACGTCCTCGCGGTCGACGAGGGCCACGGCGGTCGCGCCGTGCACCCCGGCGGCGAGGAAGGTGCGGTCGTCGTCGGACCGCCCGCCCTCGACCACCCGTACGCCGGGCGCGGCCTCGATCCGGGCGACGTAGCGACCGGTGCGCTCCGCGACCACGACGACGATCTCGGTGCCGTGGCCCCGCTGGCGGCGCAGGGCCTCCACGATCCGGAGGGTCAGGAGGTTGTCCCCGCAGATGACGAAACGCTCCGTGCGCGTCCCCCGCGCGGTCCGCCCGGACGGTGTGGCCCCCGCACTCGTCACGAGCGGGCACCCTAACGGTGGGTGACCTCGCTCGCGGTCCGATCCAGACGGTAGGTGGGCACGACGTGCCTGTCGCGCGGGATCGCGACCTCGGTGTCGGTGGTGCGACCCCGCAGCCGCTCGGCCGACACGACCATCCACCGGCCGGCCTCCACGTCGCCGGCCTGGTCCAGCGCGGTGCCGGAGGCCACCACCCCGCGCCACGACGCACCGTCGCGGGCGGTGGTGCGCTTCGCCAGGTCGCAGAGCCGGGCGGCCTCGTTCACGGGGTCGCCGATGACGGTGTACTCGTAGCGCCGCGCGTCGCCGACGTTGCCTGCCACGGCCTCGCCCGCGGACACCCCGATCCCGGCGTGCGCCCCGGCGCGCTCCAGCCGCCCGGCGAGCTCGCGCGCGGCGGCGAGCGCGCCGCCGGCGGCGTCGTCGTGCTCCTGCGGTGCCCCGAACACCGCGAGCGCCGCGTCGCCCACGAACTTGTTCACCCAGCCGCCGTGACGCTCGACGGCCTCGACCACCTCGGTGAAGAACACGTTGAGCCGCACCACGACCTCGGTCGGCGGGCGCGTGGCCGCCAGCGCGGTGGACCCCACCAGGTCGACGAACAGCACCGCGACGTCACGGATCTCGCCGCCCAGCTCGGACGCGTCGGCCGCGACGGCGGCGTCCGCGACGTCCTCGCCGACCTGCCGGCCGAACAGCTCCCGGACCCGGTCGCGCTCCCGCAGCCCCCGCACCATGGTGTTGAAGCCGGACTGGAGGAGCCCGAGCTCGGTGGTGTCCGAGACCTCGACGACGGTGTCCAGGTCGCCCTGCTCGACCCGGCGCAGCGCGCGGCGCACCGCGGTCACCGACGAGACGATCGAGGTCGACGACAGCGCCGTCACCAGGAAGCCGACCGCGAGCGCCACCGTGGCCAGCACGAACGTCACGAGCCCGAGCTGGGTCACCGTGAAGTACTCGGCGTAGACCAGCGAGGACCCGGAGGCGATCATGACGCCCAGGAGCGGGACGCCGGTGCCCATCACCCACGCCCCGAGCGACCGCACCGCCACCCCGGGCAGACCCCGCTCGATCGGCCGTTCCGCGGCGAACACGCGGGCGACCTCGCGACGCAGCGCGAGCTCGGAGCACCGGTAGGCCACGGTCACCGTGGCGATGCCCCCGAGCGCGATCATGCAGGCGACCGCGAAGGCCAACGTCGTCGAGTACGTGGCGTCGACCAGCGCGAACAGGACGACGCCGACGGTCCACGGGACCGCCTGCACCACCGCGAGCCGCAGCGGCGCCCGCAGCACGACCCGCCGGGCGCGGCGGTGGTGCCGGGCGACCGCCTCGGGTGGGGCCCCGGGACCGGGCGGGTCGGGCAGCCGCAGCCACGCCCACCCGGAGCCGAACGCGACCAGCCCGGCGAGCGGCGCGTAGACCGCGAGCAGGACGAGGTTCTCGCGCAGTGCGATCGTCTCGTCGGCGACCAGGGCGCGGAACGGGAACACCCAGCCCGCGAGCCCGACGAGGATGGCGGCACCGAGCACGTTGGACACGACGACGAGGGCCCCGACCAGCACCTTGGTCGCGAACGCGACCTGGTGCGGGGCCTCCTCGTGCGCTCCGGCGCCCGTCACGCCCCCGACGGTAACGAGCACGGCCCGCCCGTCGGGGTGCTTGTGGCCGGATCGACCCGGTCGGGCTCAGGCCTGCGCAGACATCCCCTCCGACCCGACGGCGGGGCCCGCTGCCCGGCCGGAGGGGCCCGGCTCGCAGGGGTCGAGGTCCGCGAGACGGTCGCCGGGCGCGGAGTACTCCGTCTCCTCGTGCCGTCCCCGCAGGCACTGCCGTCCGACGACCTCCCAGTGCGCCCGCTCCTCCTCGCCCGCCCGCGACAGGGCCGCGGCGGAGGCGACGACGCAGCCGGGGACGGTCTTGGCGAGGTCGGTGAGCCGCGCGGCCTCGTTCACGGGATCGCCGATGACGGTGTACTCGTAGCGCCGGGCGTCGCCGATGTTGCCGGCCACGGCCGGGCCCGCGGAGACCCCGATGCCCGCCGCGACCTCGTCGAGGGCGTCCAGGCGGGCGGCGAGGTCACGGGCCGCGGCGAGCGCGGAGCCCGCCGGGTCGGTCAGGGTGCTCGGCGTGCCGAAGACGGCCAGGGCCGCGTCGCCCTCGAACTTGTTGATCCAGCCGTGGTGGGCCTCGACGGCGTCGACGACCTCGGCGAAGAAGGTGTTGAGCACCTCCACGACCTCGTGCGGCGGACGGTCCAGCGCCATGCGGGTCGAGCCGACGAGATCGACGAAGAGCACCGCGACCTCGCGCACCTCCCCGCCGAGCTCGATGTCGTGGTCCATCGCCTCCCGCGCGACGTCCTCGCCGACCTGGCGGCCGAACAGCGCCCGGATCCGGTCGCGCTCGCGCAGGCCGGTCACCATCGTGTTGAAGCCGGCCTGCAGGAGGCCGAGCTCGGTGGCGTCGGTGACCGGCACCGTGACGTCCAGGTCGCCCTGCTCGACACGGCCCAGGGCGCGACGCACCGCGACCACGGGGTGGGCGATCGACGAGGCCGTCAGCGCCGTGAGCAGGAAGCCCACGGCGAGCGCGATCAGGGCGAGGACGAGCACCACGATCCCGAGCCGCGGCACGCTGTAGTAGTCCGGGACGATCAGGCTGGTGGCGGCGATCAGGGCGACCCCCACCACCGGTACCCCGGTGCCGAGGACCCACCCCCCGATGGACCGCACGGCCACCCCGGGCAGGTCGAGCCCGTTCGGCGGGTCCTGCGCCAGGACGCGCGCGACCTCCCGGCGCAGGGCGATCTCGGTGAGCCGGTAGGCCACGGCCACGGTCGCCAGCCCACCGAGGGCCACGACGCAGGCGACGACGACGGCCAGCCGCGGGGAGTAGACCGAGTTGAGACCGGCGAAGAGCAGGACGGCGACGAACCACGGCACGGCCTGGACGACGGCGAGCCGGAACGGCGCCCCGACCACCACGGCGCGCGCTCGGCGACGGTGGCGCACCCACGCCTCGTCCCCCGCGTCGGGTGCGGGTGCGGCGGGCACGCGGACCCACGCGAGTCCCCAGGCGACGCCGACGACGACGGCCACCACGAGATAGGCGCCGAAGAGACCGACGTTGCGGCTGATCGCCCCGCCCTCGTCGGTCACCAGCGCCCGCGTCGGCAGCACCCACCCGGCGAGCGCGAGGACGATCGCGGCGCCGACCACGTTCGACACCACGACGAACACGCCGGCCAGCGCCTTGCTGAACCAGCGCACGTCCTCGCTCCGCGGGTCCACCGCCGAGTCGTCCACACCGCCCACCTTACCGGTACCGACGGTACCGGTAAGGTTCGGCGCTGCGGGTCGTGTCACCTACGCGGGCATCCCCGGGGTCGACGGCGGGGCCGGCGGGAGGGCCGAGTCCGGCGCGCCGTCCGGCCTCACCTTGCCGGCCTGACGCGGCAGCCCGCGATCGATGCGACGCTCGTTGGCCTCCCGGAGCTTCTTCGCCGGCAGCGACAGCCGCCAGATCGACCGGGTGGCCTGCCAGAACTGCCGCGGGAACGAGCCCGTGGTGTAGGGCAGGTCGTACTTCTCGCACAGCGCCGTGACGCGCTCGGCGATCTCCGGGTACCGGTTCGACGGCAGGTCCGGGTACAGGTGGTGCTCGATCTGGTAGCCCAGCGACCCCGACATGATGTGCATCAGCCGGTTCCCGGTGAAGTTCGCCGAGCCGAGCAGCTGGCGCAGGTACCACTCGCCCTGCGTCTCGTTCTCCAGCTCCTCCTCGGTGAACACCTCGGCGCCGTCGGGGAAGTGGCCGCAGAAGATGATCGCGTAGGACCAGACGTTGCGGATGATGTTGGCGGTGAAGTTCGCCGTCGCGGTGTGCACCGCGTTCGGTCCGGTCAATGCCGGGAACAGCACGTAGTCCTTGCCGACCTGACGGGCCTGCTTGCGCAGGATGTCGGTGAACTTCTTCTTGAACTCCTCGGGGTCCTCGAGCTTGAGCTTGACGAGGCCGTCGATGTCCAGGTCGTGCAGCGAGACGCCGTACTCGAAGAACGTCATGAGCAGCGCGTTCACCACGGGCTGCGTCAGGTAGTACGGGTGCCACGGCTGGTCGGAGCGGACGCGGAGGATCTCGTAACCGACGTCCTTGTCCTTGCCGATCACGTTCGTGTACGTGTGGTGCAGGTAGTTGTGGGAGTGCTTCCACTGGTCCGCGGGGCAGACGTTGTCCCACTCCCACGTCGACGAGTGGATCTCCGGATCGTTCATCCAGTCCCACTCGCCGTGCATGACGTTGTGGCCGATCTCCATGTTCTCGAGGATCTTGGCCACGCCGAGCGTGAGCGCCCCGGCCCACCACAGCTCGCGGCGGTGGCTGCCGAACATCATCACGCGGGCGGCGACGTTCATGCGCCGCTGGATCGTGATCAGACGCCGGATGTAGGCGGCGTCGGCGTCGTTCCGCGACTCCTCGATGTCGGAGCGGATCTGGTCGAACTCCCGGCCGAGCGCCTCGACGTCGGCCTCGGAGAGATGTGCGAATTCCTTGACGTCCCGGATCGCCACGGTGCTCCCTCGGATCGGTTCCGGTGTACTCGGTCGTGAGTCGGGCTGGTCGTCCTCAGGCGTCGACGACGCAGTCGCCGGCCGCCGCGGTCACACAGGTCTGGATCTTCACGGCGTCCCAGCTCTGACCGCCGGAGCCGTCGGCGCGGTGCTCCGTGCCGTCCCGCAGGTCGCGCACCGCGCCGGAGCGGAGCGGGACGACGCAGGTGTGACAGATGCCCATCCGGCAACCGAACGGGAGCTGCAGGCCCGCCTGCTCGCCGGCCTCCAGCAGCGTCGTGGCGCCGTCGATCTCGATCTCCTGGTCCGACTGGGAGAACGTGACCGTGCCGCCCTCGGCCTCCCCGCCCGCGAGGTTCGCCGAGAAGCGCTCGACGTGCAGCTGGTCCTCGAGGCCGGCCTCGGACCAGACGCGCTCGGCGTCGTCCAGCATCTCGTTCGGACCGCAGACCCAGGCTGCCCGCTCGGTCCAGTCCGCACACACCTCGTGCAGCTGCTCGAGGTCGAGGTGGCCGTCCTCCTGGGTGTGACGACGGATGACGGTGACCGACCCGTAGCGCTGCTCGATGTCGGCGAGCTCGTCGGAGAACAGGAAGTGCTCGGGATCCGGGGCCGAGTGCACGACGACCACGTCGGGCATCGTCGAGCGGCGGTCGAGCGTGCGCAGGAACGCCATGATCGGCGTGATCCCCGAACCCGCCGTCAGGAAGAGGATCTTCTTCGGCGGGGGATCCGGGAGCACGAAGTCGCCCTGCGGCGGTGCGAGCCGGACGATCGTGCCGGGCGCGACGCCGCGGACCAGGTGCTGGGACAGGAAGCCCTCGGGCTGCGCCTTGACGGTGACCGAGAGGTGCCCGGAGTCGCGCTTGGGCGGCGAGGTGAGCGAGTACGAACGCCAGTGGAAGCGCCCGTCGACCTGCACCGCGATGCCGACGTACTGGCCGGCCTGGTGGTCGAACGACCAGCCCCAGCCCGGCTTGATGACCAGCGTCGCGGCATCGTCGGTCTCCTGCACGACCTTGACGACCTTCCCGCGCAGCTCACGCGCGGACCAGAGCGGGTTGAGCAGGGTCAGGTAGTCGTCGGGCAGGAGCGGGGTGGTGAACCGTGATGCCGCGGACCGAAGCCGCTGGACCGGTCGGGGGAGCTTCGCCGACGCCTCGTTCACGAACGCCTCCGTATCGCCACTGACCCCGTTGCCGTGTGCGTCCCCCCGGGTGACCGGGGAGCGGTGGCGCGGGGATGACCCGTGTGAGGCAGATCAAAACATGGCGAGGAGTCATATGACATCCCGGGATGTCAGATGGTTCCGGCGTCGCCGTCCTCGAGCACCTGCGAGGCCTCGCGCACGAGCTCCCCGACCGCGCGCGGCATCGTCTCGCGGAAGGCCGACATCACCGTGCGGGCGGCGATCGGCTGCAGGCTCGCGACGGCGTGGCGCAGGTCCCCGAGGCCCGCGACGGGCAGGCCCGCGGCGACGAACTCCTGCCACACCGTGCGGCGGAAGAGGTCGACGAAGCCGTCCGCGACCTCGTCGAGGTGGGCGAGCACCGCCTCGCGGGTGCGCAGCAGGGCCTCGACCGGCAGGCCGAGCGCGGCCGCCTCGACGCCCGCCCGCACCATCTCCGGACTGTGCACGCGGATGTGCTCGCCGCCCATCTCCTCGACCATCCCGGCGTCCACGAGCGCCCGGTAGGAGGCGGGCTCGCCGCCGAGCCAGGACGCGAACTCCTCCCGGGTCAGCTCCACCGGGGGCTCGGCGCGCCAGGGGGTGAGCATCTCCAGGTACTGGGCGAGCGCCCGCTCGGCGGACTGGTTGGGCGTGGCCTCGACGAGCCGCTCGATCGCGGCGAGCGAGAACCCCTCGGCCTGCAGGTGCGTGATGAGCTCGAGGCGGGCGAGGTGCTCGGCGCCGTAGAACCCGGTGCGGCCCTGCATCCGCGGGGGCGGGAGGAGGCCACGGGCGGCGTGCGCGCGGACGTTACGGACCGTCATCCCGGCGTGGGCCGCCAATCGGTCGATCGTCCACTCCGCCGCCGAGGCCACCACGTGAGGCCACGCTACGGACGGGGCGCGACCAGGTCGATTCGTGTTACCACGGGTACCGCGTAGCTCTGCGCGGTCGGCGCGCCTCCTGGTCGGCGGTGCCGGGGTGCGATCCCCTGTGTCACATTGCCCGCCATGGTCCTGTGCGCGATCGCCCCGCCGTCGCTGCTGCTCCGTCTCGCCGACGCGGGGTCGAGGTCGGCCCGGGAGGCCGCGCTGGAGACGATCCGGGTGTCCGAGCGCCTCCGCGGGCGGCGCATCGCGGTGGCCCGGGCCCTGCGCGAGCAGGGCGTGGCGGTCCCGCCGGACCGTCCGGGCGTCACCGCGAACACCGTGTTCGACGTCGAGGGAGGCGAGGAGTCGGCGCTCCCGGGCCGCCAGGTGCGCGGCGACGGCGACCCGCCGTCCGCGGACGCCGCGGTGAACGAGGCCTACGACCACGCCGCCGCCACCGTGGCCTTCTACCGCGAGGTCCACGCCCGGGAGTCGATCGACGGGCGCGGGCTGGACCTGGTCTCGTCGGTGCACTTCGGGCAGCGCTACGACAACGCGTTCTGGACCGGCGAGCAGATGGTCTACGGCGACGGCGGAGGCGGCACCTTCGTGGCCGGCGCCCTCACCCGCTCGCTCGACGTCATCGCCCACGAGCTGACCCACGGCGTCACGCAGTACACCGCGAACCTGGTCTACGAGGCGCAGAGCGGCGCGCTGAACGAGTCGTTCTCCGACGTCTTCGGGATCCTGGTGAAGCAGCGGGCGGGCGGGATCGACGCCGCATCGTCGGACTGGCTCATCGGGGCGGGCGCACTGGAACCCTCGCTCGGGACGGCGCTGCGCAGCATGCTCGCGCCGGGCACCGCCTACTCCGGCGACGACCAGCCCGCCGACATGGACTCCTACCGCGACCTGCCGGTGGACGACGATCCCCGCAACGACTCCGGCGGGGTCCACATCAACTCCGGCATCCCGAACCGTGCCTTCGCCGAGGCCGCGCGCACGCTCGGCGGGAACGCGTGGGAGACGGTCGGGCCGGTCTGGTACACCGTGCTCACCGAGCGGCTCCGCGCGAACGCGCAGTTCGCCGACGCGGCGGCGGCGACGATCGCGGTGGCCGCGGAGCGCTACGGGGACGGTTCCCGGGAGCACGACGCGGTGCGCGGCGGCTGGGACGCGGTGAAGGTCGCGCCTACCCCGGGAGACGGAGCGCAGCGGAGCTCGACCCGTCGACCGGACCCCCGATGAGGGTCACCGTGGTGCGGGGTGGCGGGGTCGCCGGGATGGTCGTGACGACGACCGTCGACGCCGTCGACCTCGATGCGGCCCGTACCGACGAGCTGCGCGCCCTCGTCGCCGGTTGCTCGTTCCGGGAGCGCTCCGGCCCGGTGGCCCCGGCGATGCGTGACGGCTTCACCTACGAGGTGACCGTGGACGACGACGACGGCTCCTCCCGGGGCGTCCGCTTCGTCCAGGGCACGGCGCCGGAGGGCATGGGCGAGCTGTTGCGCTGGGTCGACGAGTGCCCCTCCGGGCGGCGGGAGCCCGGCCGGTGACGAACGGACGCCAACCGCTCTCGGACCGACCGCGGGGCAGCGCCCGCGGCGGTGTCCCCGACGACGAGCTGCGCGCGGCCTGGGCCCGCTGGCTCGGCGTGCTGCGCAACCGCGGGCGGGACCCGGTGCCGGTGCTGCGGCCGGGCGCCGCCCCGAGCGCACTCGCCGTCGCGGAGCAGACCGTCGGGTTCGCGCTGCCGGACCCGGTGCGCGCCCTCTACGCGGTGAACGACGGACAGGAGGGGCCCGGGGGTCCGGCGATCTTCCCGGCGCACGAGTTCTGCTCGCTCGTCCACGGGGCGCGGGTGGCCGGGGAGCACGGCCCGGAGCACTGGCCGCTCGCCGAGGACGCCGCCGGGCACCACCTGCTCGTCGACTGCACGTCCGGGCGGGTCGTCACCGCGGACCGGGAGCTCGCCCCCGGACTCCTCGCCTACCTGGGCCTGCTCGCCGAGGCCGACCTGGACCTCGCCGACGACGGGTCGTGGGACGCGCCGGCCCTGCGGTAGCGGGTCCGGCCGTGCTCGCTCACCAGTCGCCGAACAGGTCCCCGCCGTCGAACCCGCCACCATCGAACGCGCCGAACCCGCCGAACCCGCCACCGGCGAACCCGCCGTCGTCGGGGCCCGGCCCGCCCCAGCCGCCGTCGAACCCGCCCCCGACGCCTCCGCCGAAGCCCGAGAACAGGGCGTCCGCGAGCAGCACCCCACCGACCGCGCCCACCCCGCCGAGCAGCATCGGCCTCCACCACGGCTCGGAGTACCAGCCCGCGGCGACCGGGCGGCCGGCCACGGTGCCGCCCGGGTGGTAATGGGCGTTGCGGGCGGAGGGGACCGGAGAGCCGGTCACGGTGCGGCCGCCGAGGTCCACGGCGCGCTCGCCCGTGAGCTCTCCGGCGCGCGCCCGCTCCGCGCTCGACGGCAGCGCAGGTCCGGGGTCCATCCCCATCGCGGTGCGCGCGGCGCGGACGAAGTGCAGGCCCTCCAGCGCGGTGTCGGACACCAGGCGCCACTGCGCGGGGGTGGATGCGGTCGCGAGCTGCGACCCGGCGGCGGTGTACCGCTCCGAGGCGTCGGACAACGCCTGGCGAGAGGGTCCGTCCGTGCCGGTCAGGGCGAGGACCTGGCCGCCGAGTCGGTCGTACCAGCGACGGGCCTCCGCCTCGGCGTCGGCCGCCGCGGGCGGCGACCCGGCCCGGCCCGACGACGAGCCGGGACGGCGACCCACGGCGAGCGCGACGAGAGCACCCACGACGAGCAGCACCACCAGGAGCATCACGCTCCCGACGATCCGCCCGCAGCCTGGGCATCCGCTGTGGCGGACCTGAGCATCGGGACGTGCGGGATCCCGTCCTCGTCGTAGCCGGGCCCGGACACCGCGAAGCCGAAGCGTTCGTAGAACCCCTGCGACCGCACCTGCGCCCCGAGCACCACCGGCCCGGTCGTCGACGACAGGGCCGCGCCGAACAGCGCGGCACCCGCGCCGGTCCCGCGGAACCCCGGCGCGGACACGACCCGCCCGATGCGCGTGGTCCCGTCGGGCTCCGCCAGCACCCGCAGGCAGGCGGTCAGCTCGCCGCCGGCGGCCCGCGACCACCAGTGCTCCGCCTCGAGATCGAGCCCGTCGAGCTCCGGGTACGCGCACTCCTGCTCCACGACGAACACCTCGACCCGCAGGGCGAGCACGGCGTAGAGGTCGCGCGGGGTCATGTCGTCGAGACGGGCGCGGTGGATCACCCCACGAAGGGTGGCACCCGCACCGTCCGTCGGTGTAAGACGTGCGTGTGGGCACCGAGGATCTGGAGCGGTTCTGGCCGAGCCGCCGCCTCGACGCCTTCGACGAGTTCTGTCGCCCGTGCGCCTGACGTCGTGAGCCGACGTCCCCCGCCCAGCCTGCGACCCCTCGTCCGAAGGACCTCACCTGTCATGACCGCCGTGAGCACTGAACCCACCCCCACCGTCGTCGTCCTGGACCCCGTGAGCCACGGCCTGGTCGACCCGGCCGGGGGCAGCCGCGACCTCGACGCCCTGCTCGACGAGGCCCGCACGGCCGAGCGGGAGGGCGCGGAGGCCGTCGTCGTCCCCCCCGCGAGCGCCGGCGCCCCGGCGCCGCGCCACTGGCCGGCCACCGCCCAGGCCCTCGCCGTCCTGCTCGCCACCACGCGGGTGCGGGTGATCGTGCCGATCCGCGCCCGCGCGTGGGACGTCGAGGCCGTGGCCCGCTTCGCCTCCAGCGCCACCGGCCTGGCGGGCGACCGACTCGTCGTGCGGGTGCTCGGGGTGGGGGCCACCTCGTTCGCGACCCGCCTGCAGGCCCGCTGGTCGGGGACGGTCGTGGTCGGCGACCCGGAGACCGTCGCGGCCTGATTCCCCGATCGGGCGAGGTCGTCACCACAGACCCGACACTTGAAGATGCAAGCGAAGGTGCTACGCTCGGGTCTATCAGTTGATGCTTCAAGCGTCCGGGAGGACACCATGACCGAGACCGCCGCCCCGCAGCTCACCCTCGCCGGCGACTACCAGATCGACCCGGCCCACAGCCGCGTCGGCTTCACCGCCCGCCACGCCATGGTCACGAAGGTCCGGGGCTCGTTCGGCGAGTTCCGCGGCTCCGCGACGATCGACGAGGCGAACCCCGCCGCGTCCACGACCGAGATCGTCATCCAGGCCGGCAGCTTCGACTCCAGCCAGGAGCAGCGCGACGGCCACGTCAAGAGCGGCGACTTCCTGAACGTCGAGGTCTACCCGGAGATCACCTTCCGCTCGACCTCCGTCGAGAAGGCCGGTGACGACGTCTGGCGCATCACCGGCGACCTGACGATCCGCGACGTCACGAACTCGATCACGATCGACTTCGAGCACACCGGCGTCGCCCAGGACCCGTTCGGCAACCAGCGCGCCGGCTTCGAGGGCTCGACGACGATCAACCGCAAGGACTACGGCATCACCTTCAACGCCGCCCTCGAGACCGGTGGCGTGCTGGTGAGCGACAAGGTCGGCCTCGAGTTCGACATCTCGGCGATCAAGCAGGCCTGATACACAGCACTGCCATGAGCAGCGCAGCGCAGCAGCCCGGCGGGACGGCCCTCGTCCTCGGCGGTGGCGGGGTGACCGGCATCGCCTGGGAGATCGGCGTCCTGGCCGGGCTGCGTGCTGCGCGCGGCCCGCTGGCGGCCGGCCTCGACGCGCCGGCGCTCGTCGTCGGGACCTCGGCCGGGTCCGTGGTCGGCACCCTCGTGGCGGCCGCCGCCGACACCGGCCCGGGCTGGGACCTCGCGGACGCCCTGGCCGCGCAGCACGCGCCCTCGGCGTCGGAGATCCCGCGCGACGTCGACCTCGAGGCGCTCATGGAGGCGATGCAGACCGACAGTGCCGATCCGCTCGAGGCCCGTCGGCACGTCGGGGAGTTCGCGCTCGGCGTGGACCGCTCCGTGGCCGACCGGCGCCGCGTGTCGGTGGCGGCCCGCCTCCCGGTGCACGACTGGCCCACGACGCCGTTGCGCATCACCGCCGTGGACGCCCGGACCGGGGAGCTCGTCGTGTTCGACGGCACCGCCGGCGCTCCGCTCGACGACGCCGTCGCGGCCAGCTGTGCCGTGCCCGGGGTGTGGCCGACGGTGCCGGTGGCGGGCCGCGACCTGATGGACGGCGGGATGGCCTCCCTGTGCCACGCGACGCTGGCCACGGGTCACGACCGCGTCGTCGTGCTCGTCCCCTTCCCCGCGCCCGGCGGCGGACCGGTACGGGGCCTCGACGACGAGCTCGACGAACTGCGGGCGGCCGGCACGGAGGTGACCGTGATCGGCCCCGACCCGGAGTACCTCGCCGGACCCGGGAGCGCCGCCCTCGACCCGGCGGGACGGCCCGCGGCCGCCGACCTGGGGTACCGGCTGGGCCGATCGTTCGGGCAGGACCCGGGTTGATCGCCCCGGGGTGGCCCGGTGGTGCCCCACCGGCCACACTGGCCCCCCACGGTCGGGCGAGGTGAGAGGGGCAGGTCGTGGATTTCGACGTCTTCGTCGAGGTGCCTCGGGGCAGCCGCAACAAGTACGAGCTGGATCACGAGAGCGGGAAGCTCCGGCTGGACCGGACCCTCTTCACCGCCACGCAGTACCCGGCGGACTACGGCTTCATCGAGGACACGCTCGGCCAGGACGGCGACCCGCTGGACGCGCTCGTGCTCGTGCAGGAGCCGACGTTCCCGGGCTGCCTCGTCCGCAGCCGCGCCATCGGCATGTTCCGCATGACCGACGAGGCCGGTGGTGACGACAAGGTGCTCTGCGTCCCGGTCGACGACCCGCGCCTGGAACACCTGCGCGACATCCACCACCTCGACCAGTACCACCGCATGGAGATCCAGCACTTCTTCGAGGTCTACAAGGCGCTCGAGCCGGACAAGTCCGTCGAGGGCCACGAGTGGGTCGGGCGCGCCGCGGCCGAGAAGGAGGTCCGGGCCTCGATCGAGCGGGCGACCGAGGCGGGCTTCACCACGTGACCGCGGCCGACGACCGGGGTCTGTTGGGCGGCCCACGGCGCGACGGGCCCCTGCCGAAGCTCGTGGTCGTCGGGATCGCCTGGGCCGCCATCGGGGTCGTCGCCCTGATCACGGCCGTGTTGATGCGTTCGCTCGGCATCGCGGTGTTCGGCTTGCTGTGCGTGCTCGCGGGCGGTGGGCTGTGGTTCGGCCAGCGGACCCGGGAGCGCCTCGCCCACGACGAGGAGATGTTGAGCTCCGGCCCGATCGAGTTCGACCCGGACCCGGGCGCGGACGACGACGTCGTGCACGGCGAGCCCGACGACGACCGCCACGCCACCCGCGTCATGTCGACCGGCTCCGACGACGCCGATGACTCCGACGACTCGCGCGATCGCGGCGACTCCCGCGGGTCCGACGACATCGTCGACGCCGAGTACGACGAGTACATCGACTACGAGCCCTCCCCCTCCGACCAGGACGACGGGACCGGGTACGACGACGACGAGATGGCCTACCGGCGTCGCCGGGAGGACGAGTGGGCCCGCGAGGCGCGCGAGCACGAGGCGGCGCGGCGCGGGGGTGAGGTCATCGAGGCCGACGAGGACGAGCCCGCGGACGACGGGTCCGGGGACGACGGGTCCGGGGACCGGGACCCCGCCGACGACGAGGACCGCCAGGACGGCAGGGACGGCGACCGCTCGGGCACCCGCCGCGACGGGTCTCCCGGGGAGGCCGACCGGTGACGGTCACGACCGACGCCGAAGCCCCCGTCGTCGTCACCCCCTCCGGTGCCGTCCGGGGCCGCGTGCACCGCGACGGCGGCGTCGTCGAGTTCCTCGGCCTGCGCTACGCGCGGGCCGACCGTTTCGGTCTCCCGACGCCAGAGCCGGCCGGGGACGGCACGCGCGACGCCCGCACCCCGGGGCCGCAGTGCCCGCAGCTCGCCTCGCGCATGGACGCGATCGCCGGCCCGTCGAATGCCGACGACCTCGGCCAGGACGAGGACTGCCTGCGGCTCACCGTCCGCGCGCCGGCCGACGTCCGGCCGGACGAGCGCCTGCCGGTGCTCGTGTGGATCCACGGCGGGGCCTACGTGATCGGTGGGGTCGACCTCTCCTGGTACGACACGGCCCGCCTCGTGCGCGAGGGTCGGGTGGTCGCGGTCGGCGTCGGCTACCGGCTCGGCATCCTCGGCTGGCTCCGCGCGCCCGGGGTCTCGCCGGGCAACCTCGGGCTGGCCGACCTCACCGCCGCACTGCGCTGGGTTCACGAGCACATCGCGGCCTTCGGCGGCGACCCGGATGCGGTCACCCTGGTCGGGGAGTCGGCGGGAGCGCACGCGATCGCCTGCCTGATGAGCGCGCCCGACCTGCGCGGACTGTTCCGGCGCGTGATCCTGCAGAGCGGCCAGCTCGGGCTGGGGCTCGGCACGGAGCGCTCGGCGGCCCGCGTGGCCGGCCACGTCGACGACGCCCTGGACGGCGCCGATCCCCGCACCGTCGGCATCGACGACCTCCTGGAGGCCCAGCGGCGGGCGATGGTCCGCCACGCCGGGCCGGGCGGGATCAACTCGGCGCCCGCCTTCACCCCGGTCGCCGGCGTCGAGCCGCTGGTCGGGGTGTCCGCCGCGGACCCGTGGGTGGCGGCTGCGCACTCCGGTCACCCGATGATCATCGGGACGACGGCCGACGAGGCGAACACCTTCGTCCACATCGCGCCCGCGCTGCGGCGTCTCGCCCGACGGTTCCCGACGCCGGTCGCGTGGGGCTCCCGGCTCGCCACCCACCGGGTGTTCACGTGGCCCGCGCAGCGCCTCGCCACCCGCGCCGCCGCGGCCGGGACCACGGTGAGCACCTACCGCTTCACCTGGTCCGCCCCGGACTCCGGGCTGGGCGCCTGCCACGCGATCGAGCTGCCGTTCCTCTTCGGCGGCCGGGAGGCGTGGCAGGAGGCCCCGATGCTGGCCGGGGCCTCCTGGGACGACGACGTCGAGCCGCTCGGCGTCGCGCTCCGGGCGTGGTGGTGTGGCTTCGCCAGGTGAGCAGAAAGTGTGGCTATAGCCCCTCGAAGTGCTCACCTACCGCGGAGCGGTACATCGCCACGGTGGCCAGCTTGACGTCCTCGTAGCCGCGCACCATGTCCGGCAGCGCGGCGATCGCGACCGCCCGGTCCACCTCGCCCGCAGCCGCCATCTCCACCAGGCGCGGGACCAGCTCCCGGTACTCGACGACGAGCTCGCGCTCCACCCGCCGGACCTCCGCGCGCCCGAACGGGTCGAGCGGCGTCCCGCGCAGCCGGCGCATCGCGCGGAGCGAGACGTAGCCCGGACGGAACCAGGGCCCGAGCGTCAGCTTGTGCCGCAGCCCCATCGCCCGCAGCGACGGCGGGTGCAGCTTCCACGAGATCCGGGAGTCGGCCCCGAACTCCGCCCGCACCGAGGCGCCGAACGCCGGGTCGAGCGAGAGCCGGGCGACCTCGTACTCGTCCTTGTAGGCCATCAGCTTGTGCAGCCCGACGGCGACGGCCTCGGCCAGCTCGGCCGGACCGTCGACGAGGCCGCGCACCACGTCGGCGTAGGACCGCGCGTAGGCCGCGTCCTGGTAGGCCACCAGCTCCGGCACCCGGATCCCGACGAGCCGCTCCAGCTCCGACCCGGCCGGCGCGCCCACGGACGCGACGATCTCCGCCGCGGCGACCGCACCCGCCGTCGTCAACCCCGGGACACCGTCCGGCGCCGGACGGGTCACCGCCTCGACCACGGCCGCGAACGCCTCCGGGTCGGCGACCGACTGCCGCCCGCGCCGGAACGCCTGGACGTTCTTCTCGACGGCGGCGCCGTTGAGCTCGAACGCCGCCTCCACCGCGGAGGCCGGGAGCGGGAGCGCCCCGAGCTGGTACGCCGCCCCGAGCAGGATCGTCAGCGAGAACTGGTCGTCGCCGAAGAGCGCCTCGGCCAGCGCCCGCGCGTCGAGCACCGCACCCACGTCGGCCCGGACCGAGGACCGGATGCGCCCGAGGACGGCGTCCACGGCCGGGTAGGTGACGGTCGGGTCGACGACCTGGTCGCCGGTCGGGATCTTCGCGCTCGACACCACGCCGACCGTCCGGGACGACGATGCGGCCTTCAGGTAGGCCGGGTCGGCGGCGACGAGCAGGTCCGCGCCGAGGTAGAGATCGCACTCCCCGGCTGCCGCCCGCCCGGCCAGCTCCGAGGAGCCGATCTTGACGTCGGAGACGACCGCGCCGCCCTTCTGCGCGAGACCGGTCTGGTCGAGCCCGCGGGTCGGGCGGCCCGCGATGCGCGCGGCGGCCGCGAGGACCTGCGCGATCGTCGTGACCCCGGTGCCGCCGATGCCCGCGAGCCGGACGACGGCGTCGTCCGGAACGGTCCGGACGGGCTCGGGCAGCCGCTCACCGCCCAGGGGCTCGACGGCCGCCGTGGTCCGGGAGCCGCCGGGCTCGACGACCGTGAACGCCGGGCAGTCGCCGTCCAGGCAGGAGTAGTCCTTGTTGCACGACGCCTGGTGGATGCGGGTCTTGCGGCCGAACTCGGTGTCGACCGGCGTGACCGACAGGCAGTTCGACGTCTGCCCGCAGTCCCCGCAGCCCTCGCAGACCCGCTCGTTGATGACGACGCGGGTGGTCGGGTCCGCGATCTTCCCGCGCTTGCGCTTGCGACGCTTCTGCGCGGCGCACTCCTGGTCGTGGATCAGCACCGTCACGCCGGGCGTGGCCGCGAGCAGTTCCTGCGCCTCGTCGATGCGTGACCGGTCCCAGACGACGACGCCCTTCGCGAGCTTCACCCGCCGGTAGCGGGCGAGGTCCTCCGTCGTCACGATCACGCGCGCGACGCCCTCGTCGAGCAGGACCCGGACCAGCTGCGGCATCGACAGCTCCCCGACGGCGTCCTGCCCGCCGGTCATCGCCGCGGCGCCGTTGCGCAGCAGCCGGAACGTCACGTGCGCCTTCGCGGCGACGGCCGCGCGGATCATCAGGCTGCCGGAGTGGTGGAAGGTGCCGTCGCCCATGTTCTGCACCCAGTGCGCGGCCTTCGCGGGGTCGGCGAACGGCTCGGTGCCGAGCCAGTGCGCGCCCTCGCCGCCCATCTGCGTGATGCCGGTGACCTCGCCGACCTGCGCCTCGGGCATCAGCATGACCATCGTGTGGCAGCCGATGCCGGCGCCGACCAGCGAGCCCTCCGGGGCCGAGGTGGTCGAGGAGTTGTGCGGGCAGCCGGAGCAGAAGTACGGGTTGCGGGTCGCGCCCGCGAGCGGCAGGTCGATGCGGGTCCGTTCCCGACGGCGGCC
This sequence comes from Actinomycetospora termitidis, assembly GCF_030286555.1. Classification (GTDB taxonomy): domain Bacteria; phylum Actinomycetota; class Actinomycetes; order Mycobacteriales; family Pseudonocardiaceae; genus Actinomycetospora; species Actinomycetospora termitidis. Next base: position 23,645 of record NZ_JASVWF010000001.1, read on the forward strand.
CTCGGCCCACGCCTCCACGCTCGGGATGTCGGCGAGTCGCGTCGCCAGGCCCTTCGCCACCGCGTCCGGGTCCAGGTCCCCGTACTCGGCGAACAGCGCCCGGCCGTCCGGCCCGCGCTTGCCGTGCACCGCGGGGGCGCCGGTCCGGCCGTAGAGGTGCTCCTTGATCTGGGCCTCCAGGAACGCCCGCTTCTCCTCGACCACGACGATCTCGTCGAGGCCCTCGGCGAAACGGTCGACGATCCCGCCCTCGAGCGGCCACGGCATGCCGACGCGCAGCAGCCGGACGCCCCGCCGGGCGAGCTCGGCGTCGTCGAGCCCGAGGGTGGTGAGCGCCTGGCGCAGGTCGAGCCAGCTCTTGCCGGCCGCGACGATCCCGATCCGCGCCGGGCCGGACCCGACGATCGTGTTCAGGCCGTTCGCGGCGGCGTACCGACGGGCGATGACGAGGCGCTTGCCGTGCAGGTCCCGCTCGAGGGGTGCGAGGCGGGGCCCGAGGAGCTTGGCGTGCGGCTCGTGGCGGAAGGGGGTGCCGGCCCCGAACGTCAGGTCGGGGGTGATCGGCAGGACGCGGTCGGGCCCCACGACCGCGGTGCCGGAGCCGTCGGCCACCGCGGTGACCATCTTGAACCCGACCCACAGGCCGGAGAGGCGGGAGAGCTCGACGGCGTGGCGGCCGAGGTCGAGCACGTCCTGGACGTCCGCCGGGTAGAGCACCGGGAGGGCCATGTCGGCCAGCGCCGCCTCGGAGGCGCACGGCACGCTCGAGGACTTGGCGGCCGGGTCGTCGCCCACGATCGCGAGCGCGCCGCCGGACGTGCCGGACAGGTTCGCGTGCCGCAGGGCGTCGGTGGCGCGGTCGAGGCCGGGGGCCTTGCCGTACCAGTAGCCGGTGATCCCGTCCGCGACGTCGTCGCGCAGCGCGCCGGTCGAGGGCGCGAGCTGGGTGCCCTGCACCGCGGTGAGGGCGATCTCCTCGTTGAGCCCGGGCGCGAACACGATGCCGTGGGCGTCGAGCAGGTCGCGGTGCCGGCCGAGCTCGAGGTCGTAGCCCGCGAGCGGCGAGCCCTCGTACCCGGAGACGTACCCGCCGGTGCGCAGACCGGCGGCGGCGTCGGCGCGGCGCTGGTCCATCGGCAGCCGGACCAGCGCCTGGACACCGGTGAGCTGCACCGTGCCGTCGGTCTCGGTGTAGCGGTCGCGCAGGGTGAGCGCCCGGGGAGCGGGGGTGGGCTCCGGACGGGCGGACGGACGCGCGGGAAGGTCGAGGGTCATGGTGGCGACCTCCGATCGGGCCGGTTGTGCTCGGATGGTCACCGAAGCTAGACACTCCGACACCAGTGGTCCAGAGAAGACGACGATCACTGGGCCGTTGGTACTGTTACGCGCGGGTCAGCCCGGCCGGAGCGGGCCGTTGGACCAGCAGGGAGACGCGGATGACACTCGACGACCTCGACCGGGCCCTGCTGCTCGCCCTCCTCGAACGGCCCCGCGTGGGCCTCCGGGAGCACGCGCGCACCCTCGGCGTCGCCCGCGGGACGGTGCAGGCGCGGTTCGAGCGGCTCCAGGAGGCCGGCGTGATCACCGGGTTCGCACCCCGGGTGGCGCCCTCGGCCCTGGGCTACGAGGTGCTGGCGTTCATCACGCTGCACATCGCGCAGGGCCGGCTCGACGCGGTCGCCGAGCACCTCGCGTCGATCCCGGAGGTCGTCGAGGCGCACTCGATCACCGGCGACGGCGACCTGTGGTGCCGCGTGGTCGCCCGCTCCAACGCGCACCTCGAGCAGGTCATCCAGGGCGTCCTGGCCTCGCCCGGCGTCGAGCGGACGCAGTCGGAGATCTCGCTGACCGAGCGGGTCCCGGCCCGCGTGCTGCCCCTCGTGCGCGCCCTGCCGCGCGCGACCCGCCGTCGGGAATGAGGACACGTTCGTGAGACCGGCGTCACGGACGCGGTTCCGGGGTATCGCACCAGCGGAGCACCCGAGGAGGACCCGATGACCAGTCCCGCTCTCCGTCCCGCCGCCCTCGACGAGACCGCGCTCGCCGACGTCCGCCGTCTCGAGGAGACGCTGGGCACGCCGGTCGTGGCCTACGAGGCCGAGAGCCCCTACGCCCCGCTCACCGAGGACCAGCTCGCCGAGGTCCGCCGCGTCGAGTCCACGCTCGGCGTGCGGCTGCTCGCCTTTCGGTAGACGCCGGCCGAGCGGTCCGCACCGTCCGTGACGCCGACCCGCCTGATCGGAGGCGGTGGGCGGGTCAGCCGCCGTCGGCGACGTCGTCGGTCGCGGCGCGGACGAGCGCCCGGGTCCGTGCCGGCGCTCCGTGGCCCTCGTCGCCGACCAGGTGCAGCCGTGCGCCGCGCCAGGCGCGCGCCAGCTCCCAGGCGACATCGGGTGGGCTGGAGATGTCGCGTTCGCCGTGGACCAGCACCGCCGGAATCCCGTCGTGGCCACGGGCGGCGGCGAGGAGGGCACCGTCGGGCAGGAAGCAGTCGTGGCGCCAGTAGTGGGTGACCAGGCGGGCGAAGCGGGCCCGGAACTCGGGCTCGGCGTGCGCGAGCGTCTCCGTCGGCGCCGGTCCCCCGCCGATCGCCGTGTGCCCGTCCTCGTAGGCGCACCAGGCCCAAGCGGCGTCGCGCTGGGTGACAGGGTCGGCGAGCAGCCGGGCGTAGGCGTCGAGCAGCCGCTCGCCCGGCGCGGCGTGCGCGGCCTCCGCGAACCGCTCCCAGGCCGCCGGGATCAGCCGGCGCATGGCCGTGACGATCCAGTCGATGTCGCGGCGCTCGCCGCAGGTGACGCTGAACAGCACCACCGCCCGGACGCGGTCGGGGTGCGCCGCGGTGTAGGCCTGGGCCAGCGTGGCGCCCCACGACGCACCCAGCAGCACCCACCGCTCGATGCCCAGGTGTTCGCGGACCTCCTCGAAGTCCGCGACCAGGTGCGCCGTGGTGTTCAGCGACAGATCCGTCGTGACGTGGCCGGCGTCGGGAGTGCTCCCGCCGCACCCGCGTTGATCCACCAGGACCACCCGGTAGCGGGCGAGGTCGAACAGGGGTGTCCACGACAACGCCCGCGCGCCCGAGCCCGGCCCCCCGTGCACGACCAGCGCCGGTGTACCGGACGGGTTCCCGTGGCAGCGCCACGCGACCTGCTGGCCGCCTCCGACGTCCAGCAGCCCCTCGGCGAAGGGCCCGTCGCCGACCTGGGCCGTCCGGTGTCGCTGGTCCACCGGACCGAACCTACGTCGCCACCTGCAGCGGCGAGGTCCACGCGTCCGCGGGATTCGCCGGTACCGGCAGCAGCACGGTGACCGGGGCCGCCGCGCGCGGCAGGAGCCGGGTCGGCGTCGTGTGGTCGTCGCCCGGGAGGAGGACGTCGACGAGGTCGTCGAGGTCTACTCCGCGCTCGACGAGGAGGTCCGCCACCCGTGGCGTGCGCACGACCGCCGTGGCCACGTCCGCCGCCGACACCGACCGACGCTCGGCGCGCGCCCGGTGGACGAGCCGCTGGAGCACGGTGCGCGCCACCGCGCTCTGTTCGGGACGACCGTCGGGGGTGGTCGGGTCCTCGACGGCGGGCCCGGCCGCGACGGCCAGCACGGCGGTCCCCACTCCCCGCATCCCGAAGGCCCGGCCGATCTCGGCGTCCGACCGCACGACGGCGAGCAGCACGTGCAGCGTGTCGACGCGGTGGTGCCCGAGGGCCAGGGCCTCGCGGCGGGCGCCCGCGAGCAGGCGGGCGGACTCGTCGCCGTCCCCGCCCTCGGCGGTGGACCGCTCCGGCGCCGCCGCCAGGCAGCCCCGCCCGAACGCCGTGGCGCCCTCGACGACCGGTCGCGGCGTCGGGCTCGGTCGCCCCGCGGGCCGGACGACGATGCCCCCGCCCTCGGTGAGGTCGCCGGGCGCCACCTCGGGCTCCCCGGCGCCCAGGCGCGCCCTCAGATCGTCGAAGATCGGCGTCACGGTCATCGCTGCGGCCCCTCCCCCCACCTCGGTGCGTCAGGTATAACCACGCCCGGTGCCGATCCCGGGGATCTCCACCGGCCTCCGGCGCGCACGGGGGATCCGTCGATCGAGTGACGCCGTGCCGCGCCGTGACCGACCCGCCCGGGCCGGGGGACGGGGCCCGGCGCGTCGCGCCGTCCGGTCGGCCCAGCGCGATCGCGCTGAGGCGCCCGTCGTCACCACGTCGAGCCGTCCCGACCGGGGTGCGTGACACCTTCGGGTCGAATCCGCCCCCGGCCCGTGGGCAGCAGCCCCGTCGAGGGTCGCGCGTTGCCGTGTGTGAGGGTGCCGTGATCGCTCGGGACGACGGGAGGTGGGCGTGAGGCATTCGGTCGGTCGGCGGACGCAGGCGCCCACGACCGCGCCGCGTCCCGGGAACACCCGGGAGGTCGCCGCGGTGCTGGCCGCCGCCCCGCCCCCGGCCCGGGACCGCGAGGCGGGCGCCGAGGCCGCGGCGATGATCCGGTGGGCGCGCGTCGAGGTCCGGGCCGCCGCCCTCGCCGCCGAGCTCGACACCCGCGAGGCCGCCTCGCGTCTGGTCTCGCTCCTCACCCGGCTCGGGGTCACCGACGGCACCGTGCGCGCGGACTCCGCGAGCGACCGGTGGCGCGTCGAGGTCAGGAGCCCGGAGGTCCCCGGCACCACCGGAGACGCCCTGACCGTGCGCCTCGGACTCACCGACGCGCGCGGCCGCGCCCTCACCGCGCCGCCCGCGTGGCTGACCGGCGGGTCGCTGCCCGGCGCGGTCGCGACCTGGCGGGGGGCGCTGCTCGCCCGCGGTCGCCTGTCCGAGCACGGGGTCGTCCTGGAGTGCCCCACCCCGGGGGCCGCGCTGACGCTCGCCGAACTCGGGCTGCGTCTCGGGGTGCGGGCCCGGCGCGAGGCGAGCCGGGTGGTCGTCGACCGCTCGGAGACCGCGCTGCTGCTGACCACGTGCGGCGGGCGGTCGACCGCCGCCGCGGCCGGGCTCGAGGACCCGGGCCGCAGCTCGGCGAACGACGCCCGCGCCACGGTGGCCGCGTCCCGCACGACGACGGCGACCGAGGAGGCCTTCGCGACCCTGGAGCGGGCCGGCGTCGAGGTCCCCGACGCGCTCGCCGACGCGGGCCGGCTGCGCCTCGCCCACCCCGAGCTCGGCCTCCCGGAGCTCGCCGCCCGCGCGGACCCGCCGTTGTCCAAGGACGCCCTCGCCGGGCGCCTGCGCCGGCTCGCCGCACTGGCCGCCCGGCACCGCTGAGCGGTCCCGCAGCACCCGCGCGACGATGGCGCGATGGTGGACACGGTGCGCGGCCCCGTCGACGTGGCCGACCTCGGGACGACCCTCATGCACGAGCACGTCTTCGTCCTCACCCCGGACCTGCTCGCCAACCAGGGCCACGAGTACTGGGACGAGGAGCTCCGCGTGGCCGACGCGGTGGACAAGCTGCGGCGCCTGCGCGACCTCGGGGTCAAGACGATCGTCGACCCGACCGTCGTCGGGCTCGGCCGGTACGTCCCCCGCGTCGCCCGGGTGAACGCCGACGTCGACCTCAACATCGTCGTCGCCACCGGGCTGTACACCTTCGCCGAGCTGCCCCGTCAGATCCAGAACCGCGGGCCCGGCAGCCTGCTCGGGGGCGACGACCCCCTGACCGGGATGTTCCTGCGTGACGTCCGCGAGGGCATCGGCGGGACCGGGATCCGGGCCGCCCTGCTCAAGGGGGTCGTCGAGGCGGCCGGCATCACGCCCGACCTGGCGCGCGTCCACCGCGCGATCGCGGCCACCCACCGCGAGACCGGCGTCCCGATCATCGTCCACACCAACGCCGAGCACCGGACCGGCACGCTCGTCCTGGACCTCTACGACGCCCTCGGGGTCGATCTGACCAAGGTCGTCGTCGGGCACGCGGGTGACTCCAACGACCTGGACTACCTCCGCTCGCTGGCCGACCGCGGCGCGATGCTGGGCTGCGACCGCTTCGGGCTGGACCGCTACAACACCACCGAGCGCCGGGTGGCCACCGTCGCGGCGCTGTGCGCCGAGGGGTACGCCGACCGGATCTCGCTCTCCCACGACGCGTCCTGCTACATCGACTTCTACGCCGGCGAGCAGGCGCAGCGGGCCCTGCGCGCCGCCGCCCCGAACTGGCACTACGAGCACATCAGCCGCGACGTCCTGCCCGCCCTGCGCGCCGCCGGGGTCACCGACGCCCAGATCACGACGATGATGGTGGACAACCCGAGGCACTGGTTCACTCCCGCAGGGTAGCGGCTGGAAACCCAGCAACCCTAGGCTCCGGTCCGTGGAGTGGACCGGAGCCCGATACGCCGACGCGCCCGAGGTCGTCGTCGACACCTGGATCGCCGCGCCGCCCGAGCGGGTGTGGCCGCTGGTCAGCGACCTCGAGCGGATGCCCGCCCGCAGCAGGGAGCTGGAGTCCCTGTCCTGGCTCTCGCCGGACCGCACGGTCGGCGCGCGCTTCGTGGGGCACAACGCCCACCCCTCGCTCGGGTCGTGGTCGGTGGAGGGCACGGTCGTCGAGTGCGACGCCCCCGACCGGTTCGCCTGGGAGATGGACGGCAGCGACGCCACCGACGCCCCGTCCGCCCGCTGGACCTTCACGCTCGTTCCCGACGACGGGGGCACGCGCCTGACCCAGCGCGCCCGGATGGGGCCGGGACGCTCGGGGCTGAGCCGCGCGATCGACGCGATGCCCGACAAGGAGCAGAAGATCGTCTTCGTGCGCTTGCGCGAGTTCGAGTCCGCGATGACGCGCACGCTGGAGGCGGTCCGCGCCGAGGCGGAAGCCTCCGGATGAGGACCGCGACCACGGTCGAGGCCGCCTCGGCCCCCGAGCTCGCCACGTTCGTCGTCGAGGCGGAGCACCTGGGGCTCGACGAGTGCTGGGTGGCGGAGGCGTGGGGCAGCGACGCGGTATCGGTGCTCGGGTACCTCGCCGCGCGGACGGAGCGGATACGGCTCGGCAGCGGCGTGATCCAGCTCGGGACGCGGTCGCCGGTGGCGATCGCGCAGGCCGCGCTGACCCTCGCCGAGCTCAGCGGCGGCCGCTTCTCGCTCGGCCTCGGCGCGTCCGGTCCGCAGGTCGTCGAGGGTCTGCACGGGGCGCCGTTCGCCCGCCCGCTGACCCGGATGCGCGAGACGATCGCCGTCGTCCGGCAGGTGTTCGCGGGCGAGAAGGTGGACTTCTCGGGACGCACGATCGCGATCCCGCGGCCCGGTGGCGAGGGCCGGCCGATGCGCCTGTCGATGCGAGCGAATCCCGACATCCCGATCTACGTCGCCTCGCTCTCGCCGCGGATGCTGGAGCTGACCGGCGAGGTCGCGGACGGCTGGCTCGGTACGAGCTTCGTCCCCGAGGGCGCATCCGCCTACCTCGACCACCTCGACGTCGGGCTCGCGGCGGCCGGCCGCGAGCGTAAGGACCTCACGGTCTGCCAGGGCGCCGAGGTCGCGTTCGCCGAGGACACGGACGAGCTCGTCGGCATGGTCGCGGCCCGGAAGAAGGGCCTGGCCTTCTCCCTCGGCGGCATGGGTACCGCGACGACGAACTTCTACCACGACGCGTACGCCCGCCAGGGCTTCGCCGAGGTCGCCGAGGCGGTCCGCGAGCGCTGGCAGGCCGGGGACCGCGACGGGGCCGCCGACCTGGTGCCCGACGCGATGGTGCTCGCCACGACTTTGATCGGCACCGAGGACGCGGTCCGCGACCGGCTCCGGGTGTGGTCGGACGCCGGCGTCGACACCGTGCGGCTCTACCCCGCGGGCGACACCCTGGACGCCCGCCTCACGACGTTGGGCCGCGCGATCGACCTCGTCCGCGCCCTCTGACGCGATCCGGTCACCCGGCGAGGACGCGGACGAACCGGTCGAGCTCGGCGTCGAGGTCGGCCGCGGATCGGGGTCGGGCCTGCTGCTGGACCACCGTGCCCAGCAGCCAGGACAGGACGTCGCGCGCGCCGAGCTGCGCCTCACCGGGGAGCAGCTCGTCGAGGAACGCCTCGACGTCGGCCAACATCGACGTGATCGCCGCGGTGTTCCCCCGCCGCCCGACGGCGACCCAGTACTCGAACCACAGGTAGGCCGCGTGGGGCTTGTCGGCGAAGGTCTCCAGGTAGGCGCCGAGCGCCGCCCGCAGTCGTTCCTCGACGGTCGTCCGGTTCCGGACGACCTCGCGCAGCGAGTCCAGCATCGCGCCGAGGTGCGCCGTCCTGGCCAGACCGTGCAGACGAACCGGCGACTGTTCGAGTTCGGCGCCATACGCATCTACCGGCTCGCCGACGGCCGGGGCGTCGACACCTGGGCCCACCAGGACTCGATGGGCCTGATGCGTCAGCTCCGCGACTGATCCGGTCAAGGGCCGACCAGGACGACGTCGAGCCGGCGCGGGCCGTGCACGCCCTCCACGCGATCCAGCTCGATGTCGCTGGTCGCCGACGGCCCGGACACGAACGTCAGCGGTGACGACGGGTCGAGGCGGGCGACCGCCTCCGGCACCGAGCACACGACGTCGGCGGCGCGGATGACGCACACGTGGTGGTCGGGCACCAGGGTGATCGCGCGTCGACCCTGGTCGGGGGCCGCGGCGGCGAGGACGAACGTGCCGGTGTCGGCGATCGCGACGGCCGCGGCCGTCACCACGGCATCGGTGGTGTCGAGGTCCACCACCGACAGCGGCGGCCCGTCCCGACGGACCTTTCCGTCGAACCCGTCGAGCCACGCGCCGGGCAGGCCGGGCGGCACGACGACGGCCGCCGCGGCCGCGTCGACGAGCACCTTCAGCACCGCCCGCGCCACCTCGGCCTCCGAGCCCACCCGGTGCACCGTGGCCTTGTAGTCGGTCAGCGTCTCGTCGAGCCGGTCCAGGACCTCCGCGGTGCCCGGCGCGAGCCGACCCCTCGTCGCGAACTCCCGGGTCACGACGACGGGTGTGGCCGGGTTCCCGGCCTCGCGCGCGCTCCGGAGCCGGGCGAGGACGATCTCCCGGGTCGAGCTCCGCTGCGCTGCGTCTCCCGCCTCCCGGGCGTTCACGCGTCCTCGCCGTGGGTGCGCGACCACCACTGTCGGAAGGTCTCCGGGGGCGGGGCGGGCAGGTCGCGGGCGTTCGTCCATCCCGACATGGGCCACGGCAGGGCGGTGATCCGCTGCTTCCGACCGGCCAGGACCCGCCCCAGCCCGAGGGCCCGTTCGGCGAGCCGGAACCGCGCCGGCGTCGTCATCGCGAGGGCCATGGCGCGCATGGTCGCGTCCTGCGCCGTCGGACGGGTGTGTGCGTCGATCGCGGCCGCTCGCTGCTGCACGAGCAGGTGCGGGATGTCGATGCGCACCGGGCAGGCGTCGAAGCACGCGCCGCACAGCGAGGACGCGTACGGCAGCGAGGCGTTGACGTCGTCGGGACCGGAGATGCCGGTCAGCTGCGGCGAGAGCACCGCCCCGATCGGTCCGGGGTAGATGGAGCCGTACGCGTGTCCACCCGTGCGCTCGTAGACCGGACAGACGTTCAGGCAGGCCGAGCAGCGGATGCAGTGCAGCGCCTGGCGGCCGTCGGGCGAGGCCAGGACGTTGGACCGGCCGTTGTCGAGCAGCACCAGGTGGAACGTCTGCGGTCCGTCGCCCGGGGTCACCCCGGTCCAGGTCGACGTGTAGGGGTTCATCCGCTCGCCGGTCGACGACCGGGGCAGGAGCTGCAGGAAGACCTCGAGGTCGCGCCAGGTCGGCACCACCTTCTCCACACCCATCACCGTGATGAGCGTGTCGGGCAGCGTCAGGCACATCCGGCCGTTGCCCTCGGACTCGACCACCGAGAGCGTGCCGGACTCCGCGACCGCGAAGTTGACCCCGGAGATGCCCACCCTCGCCGTCAGGAACTTGCGCCGGAGATGGGCGCGGGCGGCCATGGCGAGCCGGCGGGGCTCGTCGGTCAGGGACGGGTCCACGTCCGGCATCTCGCGCAGGAAGATCTCGCGGATCTCGGCGCGGTTGCGGTGGATGGCCGGGACCAGGAAGTGCGACGGCCGGTCGTGCGAGAGCTGGACGATGAGCTCGGCCAGGTCGGTCTCGAACGCCGCGACCCCGGCCGCCTCCAGGGCCTCGTTCAGCCCCGTCTCCTGGGTGGCCATGGACTTGACCTTGACGACCTCGTCGGCGCCGGTCCCGCGGACGAGGTCGACGACGATCCGGTTGGCCTCCTCGGCGTCACGGGCCCAGTGCACGACCCCGCCGCGGGCGGTCACCTGCTCCTCGAGCTGCACGAGCAGCTCGGGCAGCCGCGCCATGGTGTCGGCCTTGATCGTCTCGCCGGCGCGGCGCAGCTCCTCCCAGTCGTCGACCTCGCCGACGACCGCGGCCCGCTTCGCGCGAATCGTGCGCGTGGCGTGCCCGAGGTTGCGGCGCAGCTGGGTGTCGGCGAGCGCGCGGTGGGCGGCCTCCGGGAAGGACTCGGTGCCGCGCAGGTGCCCGTGCGGGTCCGAGGCGACGGTCGGCATGCCCAGGTCGGTGGTCACCGGGAGGCCTCCTCGAAGATCACGTCGGCCGTGGCGTCGCCGCGGTCGGTGCTCGCGAGGATCTCCGCGAGGTGCACCGTGCGCACGCCCGAGCGCAGCCGGGAGAGGCCGCCGCCGATGTGCATGAGGCAGGACGAGTCGCCGGCGGTGCACACCTCCGCCCGCGAGGTGAGCACGTTCGCCATCTTGTCCGCGAGCATCGCGGTCGAGGTCTCGGCGTTCTTCACCGCGAACGTGCCACCGAAGCCGCAGCAGACCTCGGCGTCGGGCAGCTCCACGAGCTGCAGTCCCCGGACCTGCCGCAGCAGCTGCAGCGGCTTGTCCCCGACGCGCAGCATCCGCAGCGAGTGGCACGTCGGGTGGTAGGTGACGCGGTGCGGGTAGTAGGCGCCGACGTCGGTGACGCCCAGGACGTCGACCAGCAGCTCCGACAGCTCGTAGGTGCGGGCCGCACCCTGTTCGGCCGCCGTCGCGAGGCCCTCGTCGCCGGCCCGCCGGGCCACCATGGCGTGCTGGTGGCGGACGCAGCCGACGCACGACCCGGACGGCGCGACGATGGCGTCCACCCCGTCGTCGAGCGCGCGGCCGAACACCTCCACGTGGTGGCGCACCACCGGCAGCGCCGTGTCCAGGTAGCCGGTGTTGACGTGCATCTGCCCGCAGCAGGTCTGGTCGGCCGGGAAGACGACCTCATGACCCAGCCGCTCCAGCAGCTGCACCGTCGCGATCGGCGCCTGCGGGAACATCGCGTCCCCCAGGCAGGTCGCGACGACGGCGATCCGCATGGGTGGGCCGTCCTTCCGGAACGACGGTGGTGGTCGGAGCGAGTCTGCCCGGTCCGTCCCGCTGCCGCTCACCGCCGGGCACCTCCGCCTCCGTTCTCGACGGGGAGTGAGCGCGTCACTCGTTCGAGCCAGTCGATCACGTGAACGTCGATCACTGGTCACGTTGTGCGTTCAGTAGTTCGATCTCCGACTACGCAAAGGTGGTCGTGCACCTTCCACCGCCACGGAGAGTTCGCAAGAATCCGGGTGCTCATCGCCCCCCAGCCCGAGGCCGCCATGCCCCAGTTCCCGCGCCGGTCCGGCGACCGGCGCCGCGTGGACGGCTGACCGTGGACGGGGGGCGTCTGCGCGTGGCCGGGACGGCGGAGGGCGAGGCCGCGGGCGACCCGATGGTGGCCGGGCTGCCCGGGGCGGTGGCGCTGCTGACCACGGCGCGCGCCGACCCGCAGGCTCCGCTCACCGCGGCCGTCGTCGGGCCGGGCGGGTCGGGCAAGAGCGCGCTGCTCTCGGCGCTGGTGCGGTCGGCGCGTCGCCGCGGGGTCGCGACCCGGCGCATCCGGGCCGGGGACACCGTCCCGTTCCCCTCCGACCAGGACGCCCTGCTGCTCGTGGACGACGCGCACCTGCTGGACGCCTCGACGCTGGCCGAGCTGACCGACGTCGCGGACGACCCGGACGCCCGCCTCGTCGTCACCGCCCGACCCTGGCCGTGCCCGCGGGCCCTCTCCACGCTGTGGCTCGCCCTGGGGCGGGCGCGGGCGCCGGTCGCCCTCGCCCCGCTGACGTCCGCCGGGGTCGGGGAGCGGGCCTCCGCCCTGCTCGGCTCCCGCTGCCCGCCGGCGCTGGCGTCGACCCTCCACCGGCTCTCGGCGGGGTCGCCGGCCGTGCTCGACCGACTGGTCACCCAGATCCGGGACTCGGGCGCCGGCGGCATCTCGGCGGCCGCCGAGCCGGGGTCGGCCGAGGTGCCGCCCGGGGCCCTGGATCTCCTGCGCCACGAGATCCTCGGGCTCGACTCGGAGGCGCGCCGCCTGCTCCTCGCGATCGCCGTGGGCGCCCCGCGCGTGCCCGCCGCGCTCGCCGACGTCCTCGACGTCGACCGCACCACCCTCGACGACCACCTCGACCGGGCGCGGGCCTCGGGCCTGCTCCTGCCCACGCCGGGCGCGACCGTCGAGCTCGGCGCGCCGGCCGAGGGCGTGGCCCCGCTGGTCCGGCGCTGCCTGGTCCGGCTCGGTTCCGCGGACGAACGGCTCGACCTCGAGCGGCGCATCGCCGAGCAGGCGCTCGCCCGGGGGGCCTCGGTGCTCGAACCGGCCCGACGACTGCTCGGGTCCGGGCTGCGGGGTGGCGACCTGCCCCGGGTGTTCACCGCGGCCGGCGACGAGGCCCTGGCCTCCGCCCCGCACCTCGCGGGCGCGCTCTACGCCGACGCCGTCGCGGCGGGCGCCGCGCCGGACTCGGTGGTCCTGCGCCGCGCCGAGGCCGCGGCGCTGGCCGGCGACCTCGACACCGCCCTCCGTCTGGCCGACCCGCTGACCTCCGCGTCGGACCCCGACGAGCACGCGCGGGCGGTCATGGTCGTCGCGGCCGTGATGGCCCACCGCGGGATGGGCCGTGGGGCGGCGGAGATGCTGGCCGGTGTCCCCCGGCTGCACGCCCTCGCCGTCCCCGGTCTCGTCGGCGCCGGAGAGATCACGCGGGCGACGGAACTGCTCGACACCTCTGCCGCCGATCACGCGGGCTCGACCACCGTCCGGTCCGCGGTCGCCCTCGCGGCCCAGGGCGTGCTCACCTCCCTCGACGCCCGGCCGGGAGCCGCGGCGACCGCGCTGTCCGACCTCACGCGGGCGACCTCGCTGCTCGAACCGTTGGGCGCCGGGGTGCTGCTCCCGGACTCCCCGTCCGCGACGGCCGCGCTCGTCGCCCTGCACGCGGGCGACCTGGAGCTCGCCGACTCCGTCCTGCGACGGGCGTGCGACTCCGCCGCCGGCGGCCCCGCGCTCGCGCCGCGCCACCACCTGCTGCGCGCGTGGGTCGCGATGCTGCGCGGCGACGTGGCCGAGGTGCGCGAGCACGTCACGGCCGCCCGGAGCCGGAGGGGGCTGGAGCCGCGGGACGAACTGCCCGCGGCGGCGCTCGAGGTGGGTGTGGCGCGCCGGACCGGCGACTCCGCGGCCCTGCGCGCGGCCTGGGGTCGGGCCCGCGAGGCTCTCGTGCGGCACCCCGTGGACCTGTTCGTCCTGCTCCCGCTCGGTGAGCTCGCCGTCGGCGCGGCCCGGTTGAAGGAGCAGGCCGCCGTCGCGAGCGCGTGGGAGGCGGCCGACGACCTGCTACGAGCCCTGGGCGATCCGCCGCTGTGGCGCACCACCACCGCCTGGTACGGCCTCGCGGCCGCGCTCACCGCCGAGGACGTCCCCGCCGCCGAGCGGCACCTCGGCACGCTCGAGGCCTTCGCCGACCGGCTGCCGATCGCGGCCACCCTCGCCACGGCCGCCCGGGTGTGGGTGCGGACGCTGTCCGGCGAGATCGACCCGATCGCCGTCGAGCAGGCGGCCCGGGGGCTGCACCGTCTCGGCTGGACCTGGGACGGGGCCCGGCTCGCGGGCGAGGCCGCGATCCGCACCCGCGACCGCCGGGCGATGGCCACCCTGCTCGCGTGCGCCCGCTCGTTGGCCGACGTCGGTCGGCCGGGCGACGGGGCAGCGCAGATCGGGGTCCCGACGTCGGGGCTGGTCGGCGACCCGGGCGAGGTGTCGCTCTCGGAGCGGGAGCAGGAGGTCGCCCGACTCGTCCTCGCCGGGTTGACCCACAAGCAGATCGGGGCCCGCCTCTACATCTCGGCCAAGACCGTCGAGCACCACGTCGCGCGCATGCGGCAGCGACTGGGGTCGTCGAGTCGCGGCGAGCTCTTCGCGCAGTTGCGGGAGCTGGTGGGCGGTCCGGGGTAGGCGTCAGACATCGACGGGGTTGAGACGCAGGTCACACTGGCGGCTCCGGGCTGAGCTGGGCTTTCCCGACCGTGATTGTCGGGGGTTCGCTCTAGTGTTCGAATCGTGCTCGAGGTTCCGGTGTCCGCGATGGGCGGGTGGTCGTTCGACGACCCGCTGCCTGCGGTGCCGCTCGGGGACCCGGCGGGGTGTGTGGGGCAGGACGCCGAGGCGGGGTTGGTGGCCTGGTTCCGGCGGTGGGTGCACGACCAGTGGCGGCTGCTGTGCTGGATGCGCGAGACCGCGCGGGCGCGGGCGGACGTGCTGGAGCGGGCGCCGGACCCCGACGCGCGGGCGATCGCGACGGCCTTGGGGTGGTCGGTGTCGATGGCGGCCTCGTGGATCGAGGTCGCCGACGGTGCGCTGGTGCGCCTGCCGCGGCTCGGTGAGGCGATGCGGTCGGGGGACCTGCAGGAGTCCAAGGTCGGGAAGTTCGTGGTCGGGCTGCGGGATGTCACCGACGAGCAGGCCGGCGCGGTGGTGGAGTCGCTGATCGGCGAGGCCCCCCGGTTGGGGGTGTGGGAGCTCGAGCAGCGGATCGCCGAGGCGGTCAAGGACGTCGACCCGGACGGGGCGGAGAACCGGCGGCGGGCGGCGGTGGCCCGGGCACGGGTGCGGGCCCGGATCGCCCCGTCGGGGGCGGCGGAGATCCACGGTCTGGACCTGGATCCGCTGCTGGCGGTGCCGGCCTACGAGCGGTTGGAGGCGTTGGCCGAGGAGGTCCACGCCCGGCTGCAGGCCGCGGGGCAGGACGTGGCGCGGGGCCGGGTGCAGGCGCAGGTGATGCTGCGGTTGATGCACGGCTGCCCCGCCGGCGCCGACGACCTGTCGATCGTCGAGTACGTCACCGCCGAGATGACCCGCCCACCCGCGACACCCGACGACGACGATCCCGACGGCGGCCCCGGTGGCCCGGACGGCGGGCCCGATGGCGGCCCGGACGACGGACCTGGTCCCGACACGAGCCCCGACGAGGCGCGCGGATCGGAGACAGGCGACGGCCCCGACCTCGACGACGCCGATCCGGCGGACGCTGCCCCCTCAGACCGGGGCGGCCCCTCGGACGGTGCCCCTTCGAACGGTGGCCCCTCCGACCGAGGTCGGAGCGAGAGCGGCTCGGGCGGCTCCGATCACAGGACCGCCGACGGCGGCGCCGCCGGCGAGGACGGCGAGGACGGCGAGGGTGAGCCATCTGGTGATGGCCTCGCCGAGGGCGACCGTGCCGCACGCTGCACGGGCGCCGCGAGGCCGGAGGACACCGGTCTGGCCGGAGGCGCCGTACGTGGGCGGGTCGACGACCCGTCCGAGACACCCGACGTGCCCGACGACCCGCCGCCGAGCGGCTGGCGCCCCGGCGACCGCGCCCCGGACCCGCCACCACTCGACGAGCCCGACCCCACGATCCCCGGCATACCGCCACCCCCACCCGGGGCGCGGTGGACTCCGCGCGGGCTGGTGTTCCCACCCGCGGTGCTGCGCACCACCCTCGCGACCGTGCTCGGGCTGGGCTGGGCCCACGGCCGGCTACCCCACGGCGCCCTGACCGGCCTCGACGCCCACCACCTCGCCTGGGCCCGCACCGCCGCCCAGTGGCGGGTCCTGCTCTACGACCCGCACGGACACCTCGAACACGTCCTGCTCGTCCGCGCCCCCCACAAAGCGCACGCCGATCCCCGCTACCGCCGCCACGTCGTCGAACTCACCGCCCACAGCAGCGACATCGACGCCCTCGACCCAGATCACCAGTTGATCGGGGTCTACGCCGAGCTGGCCGGCCGCACCCGCACCGCGCTCGCGGCCGCCCGCGCCCGACCCGCCCACGAGCACCCGGCGGCTACCACCGCCGAGGCCTCGAACCGGTTCCCCGGCGCCGAGCTGACCCGCTGGATCCACGCCCGCGACCGCACCTGCCGCTTCCCGATGTGCACCGTGCCCGCCGTGGCCTGCCAGATCGATCACACCCACGACCACACCCTCGGCGGCCCCACCCAGGCCGACAACCTCGGCGCCCTCTCGGTCGGCGACCACGTCTGCAAGCACGACCCCCGCTCCGGGTGGACCGTCCACCAACCCACTGCCGGCCGGTTCGTGTGGACCTCCCCCACCGGCACCCACCACGCCACCGAACCCCCACGCCACCGGCCCCTGCGACCGATCCGGCGCCGCCCCTACGACCACGGCCTCGCCGGGTACTGGCATACCTCCCGCGACACCAAGCCCTGGCGACCCCGCACCGACAGACACGGCCGCATCACTGACGCCGCCCGCAGCACCCTCCACGACATCGACCGACGACGACGCCGCCGCCGAGAAGGCCGACCACCCGACCCCTACGACGCCGACCCACCCTTCTGACCCTGGAATCGTGAACGAGGACCCAGCAGAGTGCCGGGATGTTCGTCGCGCACCTCTCCGACCTGCACCTCGATCCGGCACGACCGGATACCTCGGAGCGCGCACGGCGGGTCCTCGACCACGTGCGGGCACTCGATCCCGCCCCGGACCTCGTCCTGGTCACCGGAGACGTCGCCGACCACGGGACCGACGAGGAGTACGCCGAGGCCGCAGCCCTGTTCGCGGGGCTCGACGTGCACGTGGTTCCCGGGAATCACGACCGACGGCCGGCTATGCGCGCGATGCTCGGCCTGCCGGCGTCCGAGGAGGCGATCACCACGACCCTCGAGGTCGGCTCCACGACGGTGGTCCTCGCCGACTCGCACGTGCCCGGCCACGACCACGGGGAGCTGGCCGCCGAGAGCCGGGCAGCGATCGAGGAGGCGGCCGAGCGACCCGGGCCCCTCGTCGTCGCGCTGCACCACCCGCCGATGGTGATCGGCAGTGGCCTGCTCGACCCGATCCGCCTGCTGGACGCCGAGCCGTTGCTGGCGCCGCTACGCCGGCGTGCGGACGCGGCGATCGTGCTCTGCGGTCACGCCCACACGCCGGTGGCGACGACGATCGACGGTGTCGCCGTCCGGATCGCGCCCGGGGTGGTGTCGACACTGCGTCTGGACCGTGAGCCCGACGCGGGGGTCGTGGACCGCACCGCGCCACCCGGCCTCGCGCTGCACGAGCTGGAGGAGGCCACCGGTCGGCTGACCACCCACGTGCGGACGCTGTGAGGGGACGCGTCCCGGGCCCGACCCCCGTCGGTCCCGGGACGCGAGGATCAGGAAGCGCCCACACCCGCCGGGACGGGGAGCGGCGCCGAGGAGACCCGTGGCGTCGGGAACGCACCGTCCTCGGGCTCGGCGGAGGCCGGACCGCGGCGGAACTCGAGGGTGGTCGGCTCGAAGCCGAGCAGACGCTGGAAGTGGCGCAACCCGGCGTCCAGCCAGAGCGCGGTGTCGACGGCGAGGTGGCGAACCCCGCGGTCGATGAGCTCGCCGACCACGTGGGCGGAGAGCAGGTAGCGCGCCGGGCCGGCCTCGCGGTCGGGCGCGGACAGCATGAGGTCCAGGCGCGCGAAGGTGCCGTCCGTCGAGGTCAGGGCGATGACCTCGGTGAGATCGTCCGCGTCGCGGGCGAGCCAGGCCTGCACCGTCCCCGCCACGAGGTCGGCCCGCACCCCGGGGAGCAGATCCTCCTCCCCGCGGGCGCGCAGCAGGGCCGTCAGCCGGACGTCGGCCTCGACGCGCCCCATCCGACGACAGGTCACGCCGGCCTCGCGGGCCCGACGGCTGTTCGTGCGCAGCGCCTGCTTCGAGCGGCCGCGCAGGTAGTCCTCGGACGAGTCGGGGAGCGCGAGCACCGACACCGCGAGGCGGCGCGGGACGCCGTGCCGGGCGCCGTCGTACTTCGCCGCCATCCGGTCGCCGACCGCCGACGCCGAACACTCCACGGTCAGCATCGGGAGGTCGGCGAGGACCGGGACGCGGTCGCGCACGGCCGGGACCGCGCACGCCACCGTGACCGCCGTGCGCCGCACCCGCCCCTGCACGCGGTGCCGCTGCTGCAAGGCCTCGCCGAGGCGCACGAAGTCCGGTTCCGCCAGCCCGCTACCCACACACGCCTCCGTCGCTCGGGGGGCCGCCCGACCGGGAGACGTTCCGGTCGGGCGCTGTCCACACCCGTCAACGGCGCGTCCGTATGGATTTCCTGATACTCCGAACGGTGCACTGACTCTGCGTCCGAGCAGCCCACTCGTTCGAGTGTCAGAACGGACCGGTCACCGGCACGGCTGCCCCGGCGTCCTGCACGGTGAGGTAGCTGCCGGGGCAGTCGGGCGCTCGC
Organism: Actinomycetospora termitidis; assembly: GCF_030286555.1. Taxonomy (GTDB): domain Bacteria; phylum Actinomycetota; class Actinomycetes; order Mycobacteriales; family Pseudonocardiaceae; genus Actinomycetospora; species Actinomycetospora termitidis. Next base: position 42,157 of record NZ_JASVWF010000001.1, read on the forward strand.
GGAGCCGAGCCGTCCATCTGTACGACGACCGGGGCGACGCCGTGGAGGGGCGAGTCCACCGCCGGAGCGCCCTCGCCGGAGGGAACGAGCAGGAGCGCCGCCCCGAGCACCCCGCCCGCCCCACCGAGCACGGCGGCACCGACGACGAGCAGCGTCGGCCGGACCGTCATGACGACCTCCTCGCCGCGCCGGTCAGAAGGACTCGCCGGACCCGCCGTCCGGAACCTGCGGTGGAGCCGGGCGGTCACCGCCGCCGTCCCCCGGGGAGGCACCGCCGTCGTCGGCCGCCCCGCCGCCCGGGGCTGCGGGCTCGGCGGCGCCGCCGCCACCTCCGCCCCCGCCACCGCCGCCGGTCCCGGGTTCCGCGGCCGGAGCACGGGTCGTGGTCGGCGCCACGCGACGCGACGTCAGCGGCGCCGGGGCGACGCAGGTCCCGTCCCGGTACTCCCCACAGGCTGCCGCTGGCTTCGTCGGCGTGGAGGTCACCGGAGGCGGCGGCGGGACGATCCCCGGCGGTGGGCCGTAGCCGCAGTTGCAGAGCATGACGACGCGGAACTGGGTGATCTCCACGCGCGAGCGCTCGATGTAGGTGATGTTGCGCTCGTCGAAGCCCCACCACTTCGTCCCGCCGTACTTGACCTGCCCGAACTTCTTCGGCGGCAGGAGCGGGTTGCCGCACTTGCACCGCACGCGGGGCACGCCGTTGCGGTCCACCATGACCGCGGTGCCGGCCTGCAGGACGGAGTTGAACGGGTTGGCCACCCCGTCGCGGAACCCGTGGTTGATCACGGCCGTGTCGGTGCGCAGAATGACCGGCGTCAGGGTCGCGACGAAGGCCTCGATCTGGTCCGGCGGGACGAGCTCGACGGTCGCCCACGCCCGCGCCTTGTCGGGGTTCGCCTTCAGGAACGCCACGAGCTTCGCGGCGTCGCAGGCGTTCTGATTGGTCCCGCCGTAGAGCCCGACGGTGTCCCCGGAGACGGTGGTCGATCCCGGGGCCGCCGAGGCGGGCGGCGCGGCCGCCGTGGTGACGGGCGCGGCGGGCTGCGGCGGGGTCACGGCGGCCGGCTGGGCGGGCGGTGGAGCCGCCGCGGCCTGCTGCTGGATCTGGGCGACCGGCGTGATCGGCACCGACTGCCCGTCGCCGACCGAACCACCGAAGGGGTCGACACCCGGCGAGTCGAACGGCTCGGCCACGAACTCGGTGGCGAAGACACCGCCGAGATAGAGCCCGCCGCCGGTGAGGGCGGCGGCACCGAGCATCGCCCCGATCACCAGCAGGGCGATGTTGAGTCGCCGCTTCTTCCGCGGGAACTGCGGCGGCATCGACTGCGTCGGTTGCATGACCCGTCCTTGGGATCGAAGTGGCCGTCCCTGTGATCGGGATTCATCGACGCAGTGTTACCAACTTCACTCTGATACCTCACCCATATCGGTGAAGATCGGCCCATCGTGCAGCACCGATGGTGACGTCATTGGGCGAGACGGCTGAGCATGCCCTCGCAGCTGCGGACGACGACCGTGCAGGCGTCCACCGTCGCCCGGCCCGAGACCGGGTTCGCCGCCCGCCGCCGCCACCGCGTGAGCGCATCGACCACCGCGACCTGCTGGGCGCCCGCGTCCGCCTCGGGATCGAGCCCGAGTCGCGCCGGAGGGCGGGACCCGTGGCCACCGATGAGCCGCTCGGCCTCCTCACGGGCGTCCGCGGGCAGCGGGACGGACTTCGCCCGCAGGGCAGCGAGAAGCCGCAGCTCCGCGAACTCGTGCGCGCCCGCGAAGATGCGCTCGACGTCGGCCGCGAGGGACGTTCCGGCCGGCCGCGGCTCACGCTGCAGGACCAGCTCCACCGCGAGCAGCGCCGACCGGGCCTTGAGCAGGTCGCGACGCTCCCCGAACTGCGTGGCGAGCACCTCGCGCAGCTCGTCCAGCCCGCTCGCCGCGACGAGCTCCGTGGAGAGCTGCGCGGCGTCCGGGGCGTGATCCCGGAGCGCCGCGATCGAGGTCCGTACACCGAAGACCCCCATCCGCTTCAGCAGCGCGTCCCGGCTCGACGCGTCCGGGACGTCGGACCCGAGGCGGTCGCGCAACGAGTCGGGCGGGTTGACGAAGCGGTCGGCGGAGAGCAGCAGCGCCTCGGTGACGTCGGGCGGGAGCGCCGCCAGTCCGCGCAGCCCGAGGAACTCCTCCTGGCGCATGGTGCGCCCGGACAGGGCCACGAGGCCGGCGACCGCGACGACCGTCTGGCAGAGCGCCGAGAGCTTCTCGTCGGTGCGGTACCGCCCGGCGATGCGCCGGGCGGAGTCGATTGCGTCCAGCCGCCCCGCCCCGATCTCGTCGGCCCGGGACAGGACCGCGATCGTCGAGACCGGGGTGGCCCGCGCGACGTGCCGGTCGTGGAACGACTCCAGGAACCGCGCGTCGGCGGAGTGCAGGTGGCGCATCAGGTAGAGCACGGCGTCGGCCTGGCTCGGTGCCTCGTCGGGGGTGAGGAACTGGCTGGCCCGTTCGGAGGTGTCGGCCGTCAGGGACGCGATCCCCGGGGTGTCGATCAGCGACGTCGTCCGGAGCCCGGACGACGGCCAGTCGACCGTGAGGCGATCGACCGCCGTCGGGTCCTCCCCCTCCAGGTCGACGACGAGCCCTCCGTGATCGGTCCGTCGGGTACGCAGCTGACGCGGCGGGCCCTGGCGCGGGTGGAGCAGGATCCGCGGGCTCGGCCCGTCCTGGTACCAGGTGACGACCCGCGTGCACTCCCCCGCGTCCGTGGCGGCGATCTCCTCCCCGACGAGCGCGTTGAGCAGGGTCGACTTGCCGGCCTTGACCTTGCCCGCGATCGCGAGGCGCAGCGGCTCGTCGAAGCGCTCGAGATGGTGGTTCAGCCACCCGGACGCCTGCGGGCTGTCGCCGTAGACCTCGAGGGCGCGGCGCAGCAGGGTGCGCGTCTGCGCGCCCAGGCCCGCCGGACGGGTCGTCGTCTCAGTCATTCGCGACCAGCGCCTTCGCCTTCTTCTCGAGGGCGGCGAGCCGGTCGAGCTCCGCCGTCAGGTTCCGCTTGCGCTCCTCGCGCTCGGTCGTCACGGACTTCACCGCCGCCTGGGCCGACGCGACGGACTCCGACATCGACGTCGCCACCTCCTGGGCGATGTCCTGGAAGTGGTCGCGCAGGTGGCGCTGGACGTTCCGGAGGAGGTCCCGTGAGTCCTTCCCGACCTGGAACGTGACGTCGTCGATGTGCTTGCGCACCGCCTGCTTGGCGTCCGCCCGCCGTCGTTCCAACAACCGTTTGCGCTCGTCCCGCACGCCCTTGGCGCCGAGGAGCAGCGCCGCCGCGCCGGTGATCGGGTTGAGCATCGCCATGCCGGCGAGGCTCGTGATCATGCCGAACATCATCACGCCGCCCTGACCGCCGCGCATGCCCGTCAGGAGCGCCGAGCCCAGGTGGAACTTCGCCATCTCCGGTCGGATCATCGGGTTGACGTGCCCGCCGGCGTCGCGGGCCCGGGTGCGAGAGAGGTCGGGCAGCGCGATCTGCCCGCCCGCGACGAAGTGGTCCGCGACCTGCAGGGACAGGTGCTGCGCGCGCTGGCTCGCCCAGACGAAGTTGGTCGACGCGGCCTGCGCGACCGCCGCGTGCAGCCACTCCGCGAACTGGTCCCAGATCTCGCCCGGGTCCTCGGCCTCCAGCAGTTCCTCGGACTCCTTCTGCAGGGCCCGCATCCGGTCGCGGAGGTCGTGGTCGATGTCGGACTGCAGGTCGCCGAACCCGTCGTTGAGCGTCGTCTGCCAGCGGGCGGACCGCTTCTTCAGGTCCTCCGCCCGCTGCTTGGCCTGCTCGAGCCGTGCGATCAGCTGGTCGGCCTCGCCCGGGTTCTCCTGGGCCGCCAGCTCGGAACGCATGCGGTAGGAGATCTGCTCGACGATCGAGAGCACGTCCTGGGAGGCCGCGCGGCGGTCGAGCTTCTCGGACTGCGCCAGCACCTGTTCCCGCAGGTAGGTCACGAGCGCCTTGAACCCGGACTCCTCGTTGAGGGCCGCGTCGTTCGCCGCGGCGGCGGCCCGGCGCAGCACCGAGGACACCGGGAGGATCTCCGCCCGCACCCCCTGCCGGCGCAGGTGGCCACGGTCGAGGTCGGCGATCCGGCGCCACTCCGGGTAGAGGTCGGTCTTGGTGAGCACGCAGGCGACGGTCGGGCACAGGGCGGTCGCCTGCTGGAGGAACCGCAGTTCGGGGGCGGTGTACTCGGTCGCGGCGTCCGAGATCAGCAGCACCGCGTCCGCCGTCGGGAGCGCGGCCATCGTCATCGCCCCGTGGGCGGAGCCGAGCCCGCCGACGCCCGGGGTGTCGACCACGACGAGCCCGGTCGACAGCAGCTTGCGGGGCACCGTCACCTCGACGTAGCTGACGTTCTCGCGGTTGCCCGGGTTGCCGGCCTCGGAGACGTAGCGCTGGAGGTCGCCGAACGGGACGTCGGTGCGCTCGGACCGGACCTCGCCGTCCGCCGGGCCCGCGGACTCCCGCACGACGGACACGGACGGCGCACCGTCGGTGTAGCGGACCGCGGTGGTGACCGAGGTCGAGATGTCGTCGTCCACCGGACAGATCTCCGCCGACACGAGGGCGTTGACCAGCGCACTCTTGCCCTGCTTGAACTCCCCGACCACGAGGACGCGGACGTCCGGGTCCGCCACCCGCCGCCGCGTGGCGTCCAGGCGGTCGGAGAGGTCCGGCCGGCCGTAGGCCGCGGTGGCCTTCTTCGCGAGGTCGATCAGATCCAGGGCCGGCGTCGACGGCACGGCGTGCTCCTTCTGGCGGGTGTGCGGGTCGGGTCAGCCGAGGTGGTCGACGCCGGGGTCGTGCCCGTGCCCGGCATCATGGCCGGAGTCGCGGCCGGAGTCATGGCCGCCGCCGTGGTCCCGGTCGGACCCGTGGTCGCCGTCGTGCGCCGTGGACCCGTGGTCGTCGTGCGTCCCCGCGTCGTAGGCGTGACCGTCGTACTCGGGGTCCTCCTCCTCCGGCTCCCCGCCCGAGGAGTCGGGAGCGGTTCCCCCGCCGTCCCCCTGGTCCGCGGCCGCGGTCTCGTCGCCGTCCGGGGCCGCGGGCTCCGTCGCCCCCTGCCCGAAGCCGGGCTCCGGGTCGGCGACGTCCGTCGGCGCGGGCGGGAGGGACACGTCGTCGAGGTCGTGGTCCCCCGGCGGCGCGGGCACGTCGACGAACCGGGCGGTGACCTCGCCCGGACCGGCGACCCGGTCGAGCAGGTCGTCGACGTCACCGTGGAGTGCGGCACCGATCGCCTCGGTCCAGGACGCCCGGTCGGGCCCCGACGAGCCGGTCGGGCCGGTGCCGGGTTCGGCGGTGGTCATCGGGGTCCTCTCACAGGTCGAGGTCGTCGTGCCCGGCGAGCGCGCCCGCGGGCACGTCGTGGTCCGGGAGCACGGCGTCGTGGTCGGTGATCAGGGAGTCGTGGCCGCCGTCGTCGTCGGGGTGGTGGACCTCGTCGGCCGGGCCGGCGAGGACGAACACCTCGGCCGGTCCCGGGTCGGTGTCGGCCGCACCGGCCGCGGGGTGGTCGACCTCGGCGGGGTCGGAGGGGTCGTGGAGGGGTGGATGGTCCGGGTGGTCGACGTCGGGGACCACGGGGGCGTCGTGGTGCCCGGGGACCTCGAGGTCGTGCAGCCCGTCGAGGTCCGCGGCCGGGTCCGCGAACGCCTCGTGGTCCCGGGGGCCCGCGCCGAGGTCGAGCTCGTCGACGTCGTGGTGGCCGTCGCCGGAGACCGGCCCCGCCAGCACCGTGTCGGTGACGTGCACGAGCTGGCGGGCGATGGCCTCGAGCGGGTGCTCCCCGGCCAGCTGGGACACCGCCGACCCCGCGACGTCCCCGTCCACGTCGTGGCCCAACCGGGCCGCGACGGAGTCGGTGACCAGGCGCAGGGCGTGGTGCAGGTCGGACGGGCGCACCTGGGTGAAGCCCTCGTCGGACAGGAGCCCGCGGGGGTCGGCGGCGAGGCGGGCCCGGAGTTCGGGATCGACGGCGAGTCGCGTGGCCCACTCCAGCAGGCTCGACGACTCGTCGGCGAGGTCGGTCACGGCGGGGCTCACCTCCTCGGGCCTCGACGACTCGGGCTGCGGACGCCCCGGTCCACCGGCGCGGGGGGACCGGGGCGTCTCGCGGGTCGGGGGACTCAGGCCCCCAGGTCACCGCCGTGGTGGTCGCCACCGGAGTCGCCGCCCCCGTGGTCGCCGCCGGAGTCGCTGCCGCCGTGGTCGACGCCCGACCCGGAGTCCGCCGAGTGCAGCGGCTCGCTGTGCGAACCCTGGTCGAGGTCGGAGACCCCCTGCGACGCGTCGTCGGACGACGGGTGGTCGAGGCCGGTGTCCGGGCTCGACGAGCCCGGGTCGTCCGACGCGGGCGCATCCACCGTGGTCGTCGGGGCCGGGGCCCCGAAGTCGGTGTCGTGCGTGGCCGGGGTCCCGTTCGTGCTGGGGGCCGGCCCCCCGAAGTCGAGGTCGCCCGGCTGGTCGGTCGTCGGCGTCGTCCCCGTCGGGTCGGTCGTCGGCACCGTCGTCGGCGGCGACGACGGGTCGCCGTCGAGGTCGGACTCGGTCCCGACCGGCGGCGTGGTCGGCGGCGTCGTGGAGCCCGTCGGGTCCCCGTCGAGGTCGTGGCCGGGGTCGGCCGGGACGGACGGGTCCGTCGGCGTCGTCGTCGGCGTGGTCGGCGTCGGGGCCGGGTCGTCCAGGCCGCCCGTCGGGTCGGCCGTCGTCGGCTGACCCGGCGTGCTGTCGGTGGGGTCGTCCAGGCCGCCCGTCGGATCGGCCGTGGTCGGGGTCGTGCTGCTGGTCGGGTCCGTCTCGAGCGGGCTCTGCAGCGGGGCGTTCGGGTCGACTGGCGCGACGATCACCGGAGTGGCCGCGGTGGCCGTGGGGACCGTCGTCTGCGTGACCGGGGTGGTCGGGGTGGTCTGCCCCGGCGTGGTGGGAGTCGTGGTCGAGGTCGGGACCTCGCCCCCGGGCGTCTGCGGGTGGTCGGGCTGGCCGTCGCCGTCGATGTCGACGCCGCCCGTCTCGACGACCGGCCCGCCGGGGAGACGCGGCGGGAAGTCGTCGATGATCACCGGCGGCTGGAAGATCACCCCGCCGTGGACGTCGATCTGGATGTCGATCCGGACGTGGATGGTCTCCCGGAACGTCTCGTTGCAGTGCTCGACGAAGATGCGCTCGCACTCGTGGTGGTGGTCCCAGTGCTCGTCGTGGTCCCAGTCGCGGTGACCGCCACCGTGCCCACCACCGTGCCCGCCACCCGACCAGCCGCCGCCCCCGTGACCCCCGCCGGACCAGCCGCCGCCCCCGTGACCCCCGCCGGACCAGCCGCCGCCGTCGTGGTCCCCCCCGGACCAGTGGTCGCTGCCGTGGCTGCTGCCGTGCGACCAGTGGCTGGTCTCGCGCTCGAAGCAGTGCGAACGCTCGATGGCGAGCGAGAAGCTCACGCTGGAGCTGATGTCGATGCCGAACCGCTCGAACAGGGCCTGCCGGTCGGACAGCGCGAGGGCCTGCTCCTCCGGCGAGAGGCCGCCGAGGTAGTCCATCATCGAGTCGAACGCCGCCGACTGCTCCGCGGTGGCCTCCGGGGGGAGCGCGTCGCCGAGGGCGTCGACCGCCGCGCCGGCGTCGGCCGGGGAGGTCGGGGTGTCGAGGTCGTCCAGGGTCGCCGTCGGGTCGGCACCGAGGTCGGGCGTGCCGGCATCGTCCAGGGCGGCCGCGGACGGGCCGTTGCCGGTGGGGGTGTCGGTCGAGCTGTCGGCGGACGGGGTCGACCCGCTCGATCCGCCGGAGTCGGCCGACGGCTCGGCGGACGGGGACGCAGTGGTCATCGGTACTCCTGGGTCTCGGGGCGATGCGCTCGCCGGGCGTCGGGGCCGCCGCGGTCTCCTGCGACCGGTGCGAGCTGACGGCGGGAACGCTAGGAACCCGCGGGCCCCGGGCCATCGGGGCGAGACCGACGACCGCGGGGGAGCACGTCGGGAGTCTGCTCACACCTGGTGTTGGGTCACAGGGGGCATGTACCTCGAATGGATTAGGGGCTTTGCCCTAGTCCGCCGTCCGACCGGCTAACCCATCACGTTCGGCAGCGATACTCCTGCCATGACCTCGCCGCGCGCCTACCGCCTGGGCATCGACCTGGGCACGACGTACACCGCGGCCGTCGTCTGTCGTCGACAGGGCCCGGGCGACGGGTGGAGCGAGCCCGAGATCGTCGCGCTCGGTACCCGGTCCGCGTCCGTCGCCTCCGTGCTCTATCTCGGGGAGGACGGTGCCGTCCTCGTCGGCGAGGCGGCCGAGCGACGCGGTCTCACCGAGCCCGACCGGGTCGTCCACCAGTTCAAGCGCCGCATCGGGGACGACGTCCCCCTCGTCGTCGGCTCCGCGGTCCACACCGCGCACGACCTCGCGGCGCGCCTCGCCCGGTGGGTCGTCGACCGGGTCGCCGAGCGCGAGGGCGGCCCGGCCGACGCCGTGGCGGTCACGCACCCCGCCGCCTGGGGCGGCCACAAGCTGGAGCTGCTGGCCGGCGCCCTGCGCCGGGTCGGGCTCGACGACGTCACGTTCCTCCCCGAGCCGCAGGCCGCGGCCGTCGCCTACTCCGCGCGGCAGCGCGTGGACGCGGGCGGGGTCGTCGCGGTCTACGACCTCGGCGGCGGCACCTTCGACGCGGCCGTGGTCCGCCGGACCGCGGCCGGTTTCGAGCTCCCCGGCCGCGCCGAGGGGATCGAGCAGCTCGGCGGGGTCGACTTCGACGACCGCGTGTTCGACCACGTCCGCGACGGCATCGGCGCCGCGCTCGACGAGCTGGACGTGTCCGACCCGGACGTCCTGGCCGCCGTCGCGCGGCTGCGCCGGGAGTGCGTCGAGGCCAAGGAGGCACTCTCGTTCGACACGCAGGCCACGATCCCCGTGATGCTGCCCGGCGTCCGGACGACGATCCGGCTGACCCGGGTCGAGTTCGAGGCGGCGATCCGGGGATCGATCGACCACACCGTCGACGCCCTGCGGCGCACGGTGGACTCGGCCGGGCTCTCCCCGGAGGCACTGCAGGCCGTCCTCCTGGTCGGTGGTTCGTCACGGATTCCGCTGATCGCGCAGCGCATCTCGGAGGAGCTCGGGCGGCCGGTGGCCGTCGACTCGGACCCGAAGACCTCGATCGCGACGGGCGCCGCCCTGACGATCGCACCACGTCCGGCTCCGGCCTCGGGGACGGCCCCGGTGACGAACCCGGCCCCCGTCCCGACGCCGGCCGCGCCGGACGCCGACGCGGCCTCGTCGGGGATGCTCGACCTCGGCGCGCTCGCGTCACGGTCGTCCGCGGCCCCGTCCTCCCCGTCCTCCCCGGTGGCCCCTGGTCCGGCCGCGGCGGTGGCGGCGCCGGAACGCCCGCGCCCCGAGGCACCGTCCGGACCCCGGCCCGAGTTCGTCGCCGGACCCCGGGCCGAGGCGATCGCCGCCCCGGCGCGGCCGCCGGTCGGCACCCGGGCCGGCGGGCAGCAGGACGCGGCGGAGGACGAGGCGCGGCCGAACGTCCGCCGGATCGTGGTGATCGTCGTGCTCTGCGCCCTCGTCCTCTTCGGCGCCGCCTTCGGGGTCGGACTGTGGATGAAGCTGCAGCAGCAGGGCAGCACACCCGCCTCCGCCCCGGTCCGCAGCGCGCTGACCCCGTCCCCCACCTCCGGCCCGACCCTGCTGGCGAGGAACTGATGAGTACGTACCGGCTCGGGATCGACCTCGGGACCACCTACACCGCGGCCGCCGTGTGCCGCCGCTCCGGCGACGGCTGGTCCGAGCCCGAGATCGTCGCCCTGGGCAGTCGGTCCGCGTCGGTCTCGTCCGTGCTCTACCTCGGCGCCGCCGGCGAGGTCCTCGTCGGTGAGGCCGCCGAGCGGCGCGCCCACACCGAGCCCGAGCGGGTGGTCCGGCAGTTCAAGCGCCGCGTCGGGGACGACGTCCCGCTCGTCGTCGGCGACGCCGTGCACACCGCACACGCGCTCGCCGCGCGCCTGGCCCGGTGGGTGGTCGACAAGGTCGCCGAACGCGAGGGTGGCCCGGCGGACACCGTGGCCGTCACCCACCCCGCGAGCTGGGGCGACCACAAGCGCGAACTGCTCGCGGGCGCGCTGCGCGAGGTCGGTCTGACCGGCACCACCTTCCTCCCCGAGCCCCAGGCCGCAGCCGTCGCGTACGCGGCGAAGGAGCGCGTCGAGACCGGCTCGGCGGTCGCGGTGTACGACCTCGGCGGCGGCACCTTCGACGCCGCGGTGGTGCGCAAGAGCGCCGGCGGCTTCGAGCTGCCCGGGCGTGCGGAAGGCATCGAACAGCTCGGCGGGGTCGACTTCGACGACCGGGTCCTCGACCACGCGCGGGCCGGGATCGGCGCCGCCTTCGACGAGCTCGACCCCGAGGACCCGGACGTGCAGTCCGCGGTCCGCCGGTTGCGCCAGGAGTGCGTCGAGGCCAAGGAGGCCCTGTCGGCGGACACCGAGGTGACCATCCCGGTGATGCTGCCGTCGGTCCGGACGAACGTCCGGCTCACCCGGCACGAGTTCGAGTCGATGATCCGCTCGTCGCTCGACCACACGGTCGACGCGCTGACCCGCACCGTCTCCTCCGCGGGCCTGTCGGCCGACGACCTCCAGGCGGTCCTGCTCGTCGGCGGGTCCTCCCGGATCCCGCTGGTCGCGCAGATGGTGTCCGAGGCCCTCGGCCGCCCGGTCGCCGTCGACGCCGACCCCAAGACCTCGATCGCGGTCGGTGCGGTCCTGACCGTGGCGCCGCGCGCCGCGGCGCCCGCCCGGTCGGCGGCACGGGCAGCGAGCACGGACGTCCCCAACGCGGCCGCGGCCGCCGCGGCGACGTCGACGATGCCGCAGGGCGCCGCACCCGCGCGCTCGACCGGGCCCTCGTCCGGGCTGCTCGACCTCCGCTCGGCGGCGAGCACGCCGACCCCCTCGCGCCCGACCCGCACCGGCCCGCCGTCCACCCCGGTCCCGGCGACCGGGCCGGGGTCGTCCCGGTTCCCGGCGGTCGGGGAAGGCCGGACCACCCGCATCACGACGGGCCCCGGGTCGGGTCGGATGCCCGCGGCACCGATCGCGCCGGCGGGTTCGCGGAGCGGTCCCGGGTCCGGCTACTTCGCGGCCCCCCAGGGCCCGGCGCCCGCCTCCACGCCGTTCCGCTCGCCCGCGGCCGACGACCGGACCACCGTCACGCCCGGGGGACGCACACCGCCGCGCCCGCCGGTCGCGGCGCCGGCGGCCCTGCGGGAGGAACCCGCCGCGGAGCAGCCGGAGACGGTGCCCCGCTCGCGGACCCGACTGCTCGTCACGGTCGCGGCCGCCGTCGTGGTCGTCGCCGCCGCGACCACCGGGGGCGTGGTCTACGCCCGCAACGCGTCCGTCTCGGCCACGGTCGTGCCGCCCGCGCCGACCACCAGCGAGGTCGTTCCCGCCGTGGTGGCCCCGCCGGCCGCGGTCGTCGAGGACCCGTCGACGGGCGGGACCGGCAGCAGCGGCGGTACGGGCGGGAGCGCCGGCTCCCGCGGCGGGTCGTCGTCCGGGGGCTCGGGCTCCTCCTCCGGCGGCTCGTCCGGGGGTGGCCACCACGGCTCGACGACCACGACCACGAAGCCCACCTGGAAGCCCGAGGGCACCCCCGAGCCCTCGAACGTCCCGACCCCGGACAACGACGCGGGCTCGGGCTCCGGCAGCTAGCGGGGCCCCACCGTGTCGCCGCGGGTGCGCACCGACGGGAACGGGAGCGTGTGCACCTCGTCGGCGTCGCGGTCGTCGGCGTCGCGGTCGTCGAGGGGCTGCTCGTCCACCCCGCCACGGGTGTGGACCCAGAGCCACGCGAGCCAGCCGGAGGCGGCGACGCCGACGAAGCTCACGAGGCGGTAGAGCAGGACCGCGGCGAGGGCGGGGTGCGACGGCACGCCCCCGGCCACCAGCGCGGCGAGCAGCGCCCCGTCGACGAGACCGAGCCCGCCGGGCAGGAAGGCGATGCTCGACGCGGCCGTCGCCGCCGCGTAGGCCACGAGGACCAGCGAGAGCGTCATCCCGTTGGCGCCGACCGCCACGCAGCAGGCGGCGAGGCAGGCGATGTCGAGCAGCCAGTTCGACAGCGCCGACAGGCCGACGACGACGCGGCCCCGTCCGTCCAGCTCGATCAGGGCCAGGCCCTCGATCTGGGCGACGAGCTCGGGGACGCCGGTCTCCCGCGGACGCCGACGGATGCGGTTGACCAGCCGCAGCCCGGCGGCGCCGGCGGCGGTGATGAGCCCGGGACGGCGGCTGACCACCACGATCAGCGCGCCGAGCGCGACGACGCCGGCGAGCTGGAGCAGCTGCGGGCCGAGCGTGGTCGCGCGCCCGTTGACGACGAGCGCGGAGCCGACCGCGATCCCGGCGAGGGCGAGGCTGGCGGCGACCCCGCCGGCCACCATCGTCCACGTGGTGATCGGGCCGGAGGCGCCCCAGGCCCGGCGCTTGCGGAAGGTGTAGGCGGTGGAGAGCGCCGCGCCCCCCGGCAGGGTCAGGTGCAGCGCGTTGGCGGCCAGGGTCACCAGGACGACCGCCCGGAACCGGACCCGGACCGCCGCCGCCCGCAGCAGGCGGTGGTGCAGCAGAGAGAACGCCACGATCGAGCCCGCCTCGCACGCGACGGCGAGCACGACCCACCGGGCGTCGGCACCGACGAGCGCCGCGCCGGCGGCCTCGATCGTCGGGAGGATGAGGTAGCCGCCGACCGCGAGGGCGGCGAGGACGACGACCCCGACGGCGACCCGCGCGGTGGGCCGTGACGCGACGCGCCGGACCCGGCCGATCACCTCGCCCGTCGTCACCGTCACGTCCTCCACTGTCCTCCATCGGCCGCGTCCCCGGCACGCGGGGTGTCGAGCGTCGCGGTGCGGATTAGCCGATCGGAGGCACCGTCACACCCGGATTCCACCGTGGCCGACGGGGCGTACGTCTCACGTCAGCGCACGCACCCACCACCACGTCGCGGCCTCCCGCTCGCGCGCCGGATCGCGGACGAAACCGCACCTCACGAGCACCGTGGTGGACGCGTTCGGCCCCGGCGCGGTCCGCGCGAGGACCCGGACGAGCCCGGCCCGGCCCGCCCGGTCGACCCAGCTCCGCACCGCGGCGGTCGCGATCCCGCTCCCCCGGCACGCGGGCGCGACGTGGTAGCCGACCTCCACCTCGCCGTCGACCGGGGGCCCGGTGAAACCACCCATCCCGACGACCTCGCCGTCGCGGACGAGCAGGTGGGTCAGCCACCGCGGGTCGACCCCGCCCTCGAGGGCGTCGACCGTCGGTTCGAGCGTGCCCGGTTCGTCCCAGCCGTCGACGAGGACGAGCCCGAACCGCTCGCCGAAGGCCTCCGGCTCGAAGGCGAGCGTCACCGCCTCCTCGACGGTCATCGGCCGGACGTCCACGACGAGAGACCGTAGGGCGCGCGGCGGGGTTGGCACGCGGCACGGCGGGGACCACCATCGGACCATGGGATCCCTCTGGCACCCGTTCTCCGACATGGCCGCCGTGCGCGAGCACGAGTTCGTCGTCGACCGCGCCGAGGGCGCGTGGGTGTACGACGAGGCCGGACGCGCCTACCTCGACGGCTGCGCCAGCCTCTGGTACGCCAACGCCGGGCACGGCCGCACCGAGATCGTCGAGGCGGCGATGCGGCAGATGGCGAAGCTGGAGGCGTACTCCTGCTTCGCCGACATCGCGAACCGCCCCGCCCTCGAGCTCGCCGACCGGCTCGCCGGCCTCGCCCCCACGGGGCCGGACAGCAAGGTCTTCCTCGGCTCCGGCGGCGCGGACGCGATCGACACCGCGGTCAAGATGGCCCGCGCGTACTGGCAGGCCCGGGGCGAGCACCAGCGGGTGCACGTCGTCTCCCGCGAGACCGGCTACCACGGCACCCACGGCTACGGGACCTCGATCGTCGGCATCCCCGCCAACCGCGAGGGCTGGGGCGTGCTCGCGGGGGAGAACACGGTCGCGCCGCAGGACCTCGAGGGCGTCGAGAAGGTGTTCGCCGACGTCGGGCCGGAACGGATCGCGGCGTTCGTCATGGAGCCGGTCACCGGGGCGGGCGGGGTGCACATCCCGCCGCCGGGCTACGTCGAGGGCGTCGCCGAGCTGTGCCGGCGGCACGACGTGCTGCTCGTCATCGACAGCGTGATCTGCGGGTTCGGCCGGCTGGGGACGTGGTTCGGGATCGAGCGGTTCGGCGTGCGGCCCGACCTGGTGACCTTCGCCAAGGGCGTGACGTCGGGCTACCTGCCGCTCGGCGGGGTCCTGGTGTCCGCGGCGGTCGCCGAGCCGTGGTGGACGACGCCGGGCGAGCGGACCTTCCGCCACGGCCCCACCTACTCGGGGCACCCCACGTGCTGCGCCGCCGGACTGGCCACGCTCGACGTCTACGAGCGGGAGAACCTGATCCCGAAGGGGCAGGAGCTCGAGACCGCCCTCGAGGCGTCGCTCGCCCCGCTGCGCGAGCACCCCTACGTCGCCGAGGTGCGGTCGGGCTTCGGCCTCCTGGGAGCGGTGGAGCTCACCCCCGAGGTGCTGTCCTCGGTCCCCGACGCCCCGAACAAGGTGCTCGCCGGCGCCCGGGCGGCCGGGCTGCTGGTGCGCGGGCTCGGCAAGGGCGTGGCGGTCTCGCCGCCCCTCACCGTGACCGACGAGGAGATCCGGCTGCTCGGCGAGGGCATCCGGGCGGGCCTGGACGCGCTGCCGGTCGAGGCGCCGGTCCCCAGCGCACCCGGTGCCTAGAGCCAGCCGCGGCTCTTGAACACCACGTAGAGCACCACGGCCGCAGCCACCATGAGTCCCAGGGCGAAGGGGTAGCCGTAGGTCCAGGAGAGCTCGGGCATGTGCTCGAAGTTCATGCCGTAGATGCCGCCGATCATCGAGGGCGCGAAGATGATCGCGGCCCAGCTCGAGATCTTCTTGACCTCCTCGCCCTGGGCGAGGCTGGTCTCGGACAGGCGCTGCATCTCGTCGTTCTGCCGCTGGCCGACCAGCGAGGCGTTGACGCTGAGCAGCCGCTCGAGCAGCTGCCGGAACCCGTCGGCGGCCTCCACGCAGGACTCGACGTGGTCCGCGACGTCCCGGAGCCCGCGGTGCAGCTGGACCGACGCGGCGTCGTCCTCGGTCTCGGTCAACAGGGTGCGCATCATGGCGCGCAGCGGGTCGGTGGCGCGCTGGAACTCGATCACCTCGCGGGAGAGGTGGTAGATGCGCCGCGACACGTCCGGGTCCCCGCCGAACACCTCGGTCTCGATCTGGTCGATGTCGCGGCGCAGCTCGGAGACCACCGGGGCGTAGTCGTCGACGATCCGGTCGAGGATGCCGTAGAGGACCGCGCGGGGACCGAGACGCAGCAGCTCGGGGTCGGCCTCCAAGCGGCGGCGGACGTCGGCGAGGTCCGGGGTCTCGGCGTGCCGCACCGCCACGACGAAGTCCGAGCCCAGGAACAGGTGGATCTCGCCGACCTGCACGTCCTCGTCCTCGTCGACGTACCAGGCGGGACGCAGGACGACGAACTCGACGTCGTCGTAGCGCTCGATCTTGGGGCGCTGGTGGGCGTGCACCGCGTCCTCGACCGCGAGGTCGGGCAGCGCGAAGTCGCGGGCCACCTGGGCGATCTCGTCGTCGTCGGGCCGCAACAGGCCGATCCAGGCGAAGTCGGCCCGACCGCGCCCGTCGAGCGACTCCTCGTCGCGCAGCACGCCCAGCGTGCCGTCGAGGGTCTCGGGCTCGGACTCCCGGTGTCCGGCCCGGTAGACCGCGTTGTCGACGACGCTCATGCCGGCCCGAGTACCCGACGACGGGCCGGGGTACGACCGGCCGTCGGCGAAAACGTCCGGTGTCAGCGGATCGGGATGACCTGGGTCTGGCCGGCGGGCGGGACGGGTGACGCGTCCGCGGCGTTCGTGCCGGAGGCGATCGGGCGGGTGCTCGTGCCCGAGGTGGGGGAGTCGGGGTTCGCGACGGCGGGTCCGGCGCTCGCGGCGGCGGGGTCGGAGGTCGCGGCGGCCCCGTGGCCCGTGTCGGTGGACCTGCCGACGTCGGTGATCGCGTCCTCGCCGGTCGCGTCCCCGTCCACGGAGGAGTCGGAGTCCTCGTCCGACGGGAGGAGTCCGGCGTCGACCAGCGCGTCCCGCACGGTCTGCTGCGCGTCGGCCCGGGCGTCCGCCGCCTTCTCGCGGGCGTCGGACGTCGCACCGTCCGAGCCGTACGCGTGGCCGTGGGAGCCGTGGTGCGAGTCGGACCCGTCGTCGTGGGCGAGGGCGGTGCCCGCCCCGACCACCCCGGTGGCGGCGACGGCCAGCGTCGTCGTCGCGATCCGCGCGACGGTGGTCGCGCCCGTGTCGGTCGATCGGGCCGTGTGGGCTCCCATGTCTGCCTCCTGCTCCCGGGTCACGGTTGCATCACGGGCTATCCCGACCCGGTCGTGGCTACACGTCCGGGGCCGGACGCCTACGCTGCGGAGGGTGGCCAGGTTCTACGACGTGCACCCCCGGAACCCGCAGCGGCGGGTGATCTCGCAGGTCGTGGCGCTGCTGCGCGACGGCGGCCTGATCGTCTACCCGACCGACTCGGGTTTCGCGCTGGGCTGCCGGATCGACGCCCGCGACGCGGTCGAGCGGATCCGGGCGATCCGCCACCTCGACGACCGGCACCACTTCACGCTGGTGTGCCGCGACTTCGCGCAGCTCGGGCAGTTCGTGGAGGTCTCGAACCCGGTGTTCCGCGCGGTCAAGGCTGCGACCCCCGGGCCCTTCACCTTCATCCTCCCGGCGTCGCGCGAGGTCCCCCGCCGGCTCGCGCACCCGAAGAAGCGCACCGTCGGCGTCCGCATCCCGGACAACGCCGTGACCCGGGACCTGCTCGACGAGCTGGGCGAGCCGCTGCTGTCGAGCACGCTGCTGTTCCCGGGCGAGAGCGAGCCGCCGACGGAGGGCTGGGAGGTCGCCGAGCGCCTCGAGCACCAGGTCGACGCCGTGCTGGACTCCGGCGACCAGGGCAAGGAGCCGACGACGGTCGTCGACCTCTCCGGCCCCGAGCCCGAGATCGTCCGGCAGGGCGCCGGCGAGGAGCGGGAGTGGCGTTGGTGAGGCTCAGGCGCGGGTGATGTCGAACTTGACGTCACGCCCCTGGACGCTGCTCACCGTCGCCCGGAGGTTGACCGGCTGACCGTTCTCGGTCGCGGTGCACGTGATGGCGGCGCCGACGGTCGCGGGCAACGGACCCGGGCACCGCACCGTGCCGGCGACCGCGGGGACCGTCTGCTCGATCGTCGACTGGACGCGGTCGGCGGTCAGGTCCGTCGACGGGAGCCAGCTGGTCGGCACGCCGACGGTGAGCGCCACGACGAGGGCGGCCTCGGCCAGCGTGAGCAGCAGCCCGATCACGATCGCGGCCGTCGCGGCGCCCCGGCCGGTGAGCCGCTCCGGCGGGCTCTGCTCGAAGGCGGCCGTCGACGAGGCCGTGATCCGGCGGCGGGCCACGATGCCGAGCACGAGGCCGACCGGCGCGACCAGCACCGCGAGCACCACGGCGACGACGGCCAGGCGCGACCGGCGGGCGGGCGGCGACGGGGCCGTGCGGTGGGGCCCGCCCGGCCCGAACACCGACTGCACCGGGGGTCGCGGCGGCGGGGCGGCGAACGTGCCCGACCCGGGACCGGTCACGGGGAACGGGCCCGTGGGCGGCCGGGGCGGCGGGGGGCCCGGGCGCGGCGGCGGCGCACCGCGCGGCCCCGGCGGCGGCCCGGGGTACGGCCCGCGCTGCGCGGGGCCGGGGCGGCCGGGCGGCGGGGCCTGCGGTGGCATGGGAACTCCGGGCGGGTCGGACGGCCTGTGCCGGGATCGTAGCGAGCGGCGTCGCCGACGGGCAGCGCTCCGGCGGGGCCGGACACGACGACGCCCCGCAGGACGGTGTCCGGCGGGGCGTCGTGCAGGATCAGGCGTGCAGGAGATCAGGCCTGCGGCGTGCTCTCGTCCGACGACTCCTCGGACGAGGTGTCGGACGGCGTGCCGCCCGCGATCTCGATGCGGCGCGCCTCCGGCGTCACGGGCTGCGGCGCGACGTGCGCACCGGCGACCCGCACCGTCAGCACCCCGGCGTCGTACGACGCGCTCACCGCGTCGGCGTCGACGTGGCGGGGCAGGGAGAAGCTGCGGCGGAACGAGCCGCGGCGCGACTCCCGGACGCCGTCACCCTCGTGCTGCTCGCGGCGCTCGCCGGCGATCACGAGGCGGTGCTCGGCGACCTCGACGGTGACGTCGGAGGTGACGTCCACACCGGGCAGCTCGACGCGCACGACGGCGTCGTCGCCGTCCCGCACGACGTCGGCGGCCGGCACGTACCAGGCGGACTCGGACGGGCGCGGGGCGGCGAAGGAGCCGCGCACGAGCGCGTCGGCCACGCGGAAGGGGGCGAAGGGGCCGACGAAGCGGGGGCCCCAGTAGGTCAGGGAACTCATGATGGTCCTCCTCGGACTGCGAAGGGAGCCCGGCCTTGCGGGCTACTGACTCCTGCAACCTGAGTCGGGTCCGCTCAATTCCCGCCTCCGCGAGATTCTGGGACCCTGGCGCCATGAGCGAGACCGGCCCGGAGATCACGCCCGACTACACCGCCGACGGGGTCCCGACGTTCGACTTCGTGCGGGACCGCATCGAGCAGCGGGCGGCGACCGCCGAGGGCGCGGGCGAGCTCGACGCCGCGACCCCGGAGGGACAGGACCTCGCGCAGCGGGAGGCCGACCGCGAGGAGGCGGCCCGCGCGAAGCTCGAGGAGATCCGCCGCAGCCTCGAGGGCTGACCCCGAGGTCTCACCCGGCGCTCAGCCCGCCCACAGCCTCCGCGGCCACCGTGGAGGCACGAGGCGAGGAGGCCGGCGATGACCGTGACGACGACGACCCCGGGCACGAGGACCCGTGGCACCCGGACGACACGCAGGACGGACTGGTCCGCGGCCGACGCCCGCGGCCCGCGCCGCCACCAGGCGGACGCCGCCGCCGGGTTCACCGGCCGGGACGGCCGCCGGGCCGTCGCGGTCGCCGACGGGGTCGGGGACTCCCCGGCCGCCGCACGGGCCGCCCGCATCGCGGCCGACCACGCCGTCCGCACGGCGGTGCTCGACGGGCGCGCCGACCTGGCGGTGCTCGCCGCCCGTGACGTGCTCCTCGGCGCCGGCCTGCCCGGCGACGCCGCCCTGACCGTCGCCCTCGGCCCGGACGCCCGGCTCGCGGAGCCGACGTGGACCGTCGCGTGGGTCGGCGACGTCCGTGCCCTCGCGGTCGTCGACGGCCGTCCGCAGCCCCTCACCCGCGACCACAGCGTCGGCGCCGCGATGCGTGCTGCGGGCGTCGAGGTCGCCCCGCGGATGGACCACGTCCTGACGACGAGCGTGCGCACCGTCCGCGGGGCCGTCGAGATCGGGCTCACCGTGATCGCCGAGCCCGACGCGCTCGTCCTGGCCACCGACGGCGTCCACCGGGCGTTGGACCCGGACACCCTGGCCGGGCTGTGCGCCGCCGTGCCCGCGGCGCACCTGCCCCGGGCGCTCGTCGCCGCCGCGACCGCGGCCGACACGCACGACAACGCCACGGCGCTGGTGGTCGTGGCGGGAGCACGCCCCGTGGTGCCGGAGCCGCGTCGGGGATGATGCCCGCCGTGCGCGCCCTGTTCGACCTCACCGCCGCCTACGAGCCGACCGACGCCCAGCGCCGGGACCCGGTGCCCGCCGTCGAGGCGGTGCTGTTCGACTTCTCCAACACGCTCTTCCACATGGTCGACACCCCCACCTGGCTCCTGGCGGTGGGCGACGCGACCGGGCGGGAGATCCCGTTCGGCGCCACGCTGGACGCCCTGGCCGAGGCCGCCGCCCGCCCCGACGTCGCAGCCGCCCAGCAGGGACGGGACCTCTCCGACGCCGCCCACCGCGACGCGATGCGCACGTGGTTCGCCCAGGTGCCCGTGCTGGCCGGGATCGAGGACGTCGCGGTCGACGTCCTCCGCGCGCCGGGGACCTGGATCCCCTACCCGGACACCGCCGCCGTCCTGACCGCGCTGGCCGACCGTGGGATCCGGGTGGGCGTGGTGTCCGACATCGGCTGGGACATCCGCACCCACGCCCGCGCGGCCGGGCTCGAGGACCTCGTCGGGACCTGGGTGCTCTCCTGCGAGCTGGGCGTCGAGAAGCCGGACCCCGCGATGTTCACGACCGCCTGTACCGCGCTCGGCGTCGACCCGCGCGCGACGCTGATGGTCGGTGACAACCCGGGGCGCGACGGCGGGGCGGTGGCGGTGGGCTGCCGGACGTTCCTGCTGCCGAGCGAGTTCCGCCTCGGCGAGCGGGGACTCGGGGCCGTGACGGCCCTGCTCGGCTGACGTCAGCCGATCATCGACGCCAGGGCGGCGGCGAACCGCTGCTGCCCCGCGGGCGAGCGCGCGAGCGCGGCGTCGTCCGGGTTGCGCAGGTTGGCGCACTCGACGAGGACCGTGGGGACCGTGGCGAGGTTGAGCCCGGCGATGTCGTCGCGGGGATCGAGCCCGTCCCGGCCGATGTAGGTGGCCGGGGTGAACCCGGCACCGCGCATCCCCGTGACGGCGGCCGCGGCCAGCGCCCGGGCCGGCTCGCGCTGGGCCTCGTCCAGCGGCGGCGACGAGGTGAGGACGTGGAAGCCGTGCCCCCGCGGCGCGGCCCCGTCGGCGTGCACCGAGATCACGGCGGCCGCCCCGGCCCGGGCGCCCGCCGCACCACGTTCGTCCACGCAGGGGCCGACGCCGGTGTCGTCGTCGCGGGTCAGGACGACCCGGAACCCCCGGCCCCGCAGGAGCTCGGCGAGGCGCTGCGAGACCGACCACGTGAAGGCGTGCTCCGGGTAGCCGTCGGCGGTCGACGCCCCGGTGGTGTTGCACGGCTTCGTCCCGCCCCGCCCGTCCGGCACCGGGCGCCCGATGGCCGCCGCGGCGCCGGCGTTGCCGCCGTTGTGGCCCGGGTCGATCACGATCGTCGCGCCCGGCGGGACCGCGAACGTGCCCGGGCGTGCGGGCGCCGCGCTCGTCGGAGGCGCCGCGGCGGGAGCCGGCGGCGGGACCGGCTGGGCGGGCGCGCTCCCCGGCCCGGCGCAGGCGGCGAGCACGACGACCAGGGCGGCGACCAGCACGGCGCGGGACACGGGCGTCGATGGTGCCCGACCGGCCGTGCGGACGGTGGGAGCGCACCGCCAGGATCCGCCCCATGGAGGAGGTGCTGCTCTGCGACGTCGACGGGACGGTCGCCCTGCGCGCGGACCGGTCCCCGTACCCGGGCCCGGACGGCGAGCTCCGTCGGGCGAGGACCTCCCGCACCTCCCCGTGCTCCGGGTCCTGGACGACCTGCGCCGCTCCACCCCGCGCGTGGTGTTCCTGTCCGGGCGGACGGAGGCGGCGCGCGTGCCGACCGAGTGGTGGCTGCACGCCCACGCCCTGGGTGGTCGGGAGTGGCCGGAGCTGTACCTGCGCGCGATCGGGGACACGCGGCCCGACGACGTCGTCAAGCGCGAGCTCTACGAGCGGCACGTGGCCGGACGGTTCGCGGTCCGGCTGGTCCTCGACGACCGTGACCGCGTCGTCGCGATGTGGCGCTCGCTCGGGCTGACCGTGCTGCAGGTGGCCGACGGCGACTTCTAGGCGGCCGCGCGGCCCCGGAGCGCGGTGAGGGCGCCGAGCACCGCCACGACGCCCATCCCGCCGTAGAGGAACGTCGCCGACGACGCCGGGTCCGCGCCGCCGAGCGCCACCGCCACGCCCGCGAACGAGGCCCCGAGGGCGACCGCGAGCATCTGGACCATCGTGATCGCCGCCGAGGCCCGGTCCCCCTCGGCGTCGTCCGGGTCGTCGTCGGCGTCGTCCGCCGAACCGGTCGCCATCGCCCCCGCCGTGAGGTGCGGCCACGCCACCCCGACCCCGAGGCCCGCGAGGACGAGGCCGAGCGCCCACCACGCGACGCCGCCCGAGGTCTGGGTCACGGTCAGCAGCGCGAAGCCGACGACGGTGAGCAGCGGCCCGGTCCCGACGGCGAGGCGTCCCCGGCCGACCGAGGCGCTGGTCAGCTCGCCGACCACCCACCCGCACGCGAGCGCGACGCCGAGGAAGCCCGCGGCGAGCGGGGAGAGCCCGCCGAGGCGCTGACCGAACAGCGGGACGAAGGCCTCCACCGCGGACACCCAGATCAGCACCGCCGCCGTCACGTAGACCGCGGCCAGGGGGCCGCCCCGGGTGTAGGTCGCGAGCGGGAAGACCCGCGCGGCGCCCGGTCGACGCTCGTGGCGCACGAGTCCGCCGAGCAGCAGCAGCGCCACGACGAGCCCGCCCGCGGCGACGAGGATCCCGCGGGTGCCCACCCCGGACCCGGACACCGCGAGGCCGGAGACCGACAGCACGGCCGCCGCGGCGCCGACGAGCACGACGGAGAGCACCGGGAACGCGGTCCGCGCCCCCGCCGCCCGCGGGGCCGCACGGCGCAGGCCCGTGGGCACCGCCACCGCGACGAGCAGGGTGACCCCGACCATCGTCACGAAGGCCCCGCGCCAGATCCCCGCCTCGGCGAAGACCCCGCCGAGGACGGGCCCGACGAGCAGGCCCACCCCCCACATCGCGGAGATCGCCGCACTGCCCCGGGTCCACAGTTCGCGCGGGAGCGCGGTCCGGAGCAGCGCGTAGGCCAGCCCGGCGAGCAGCCCGCCACCCGTTCCCTGGACCGCCCGCCCGACGAGCAGCACCGCCATCGACGGCGCCACGGCGTCGATCGCCGTGCCGAGGCCGAAGGCGAGCAGGGCCAGCAGGTAGGCCCGGCGCGCGGACCACGCCGCGAGCGCGCGGCCCGTCAGGGCGGACGTCACCACGGCCGGCAGCAGGTACACGGTGACGACCCACGAGTAGAACCGCTCGCCGCCGATCTCGGCGATCGCGGACGGCAGGAGGCTCGCCGTCACGTAGGTGTCCACGGCGAACAGCAGCACCCCGCCGCAGAGGACCCCCACCGCGCCGCGGCGCCCCGGGGCCACCAGCCCCGCCCATCCCGTCGTCATCAAAGTGCTCCACGTCACACTGGTCGTCGTCGATCCGGGGCGGTCCCGTCCGTGGAGAGGATGACCACCGACCCCGGGGAGGCACACCGTGACGCAGTACCTGCTCGCCATCCAGCAGCCCGACGATCCGACCGACCCGGAGCCGCAGCGCCCCGACGACGAGACCCTCGCCCGCATCATGCGCGACGTGGAGCAGGTCCGCACCGACATGCGCGACGCCGGGGTCTGGGTGTTCTCGGGTGGGCTCGCCGCGGCGGCGAGCGCGACCGTCGTCCGCACCCGCGGCGACGAGGTGCTGCTCACCGACGGGCCGTACGCCGAGGGCAAGGAGCACATCGGGGGCCTGACGATCCTCGACTGCGCCGACCTCGACGAGGCGTTGCATTGGGCCGGCCGGCTCTCCCGGGCGATCCACCCGCTGCCCGTCGAGGTGCGGCCGTTCCAGTGAGCACCGCGGAGGTCTTCGCCGCCGAGTACGGCCGGTGCGTGGCGACCCTCACCCGCCTCCTCGGCGACATCGACCTCGCCGAGGAGGCCGTGGCCGACGCGTTCGCGGTGGCGGTCGAGCACTGGGCCGGGGGCGTCCCGCCCAACCCCGGCGGCTGGATCGTCACGACCGCGCGACGGCGGGCGATCGACCGGATCCGACGGGAGAGGGCGCGGGAACCGAAGGAGGGGGACGCCGTGCGGCTGCTGGACGACACCGGTCCCGACGAGGACCACGGTCCCATCGAGGACGACCGGCTGCGGATGCTGTTCACCTGCTGCCACCCCGCCCTGGCGGCCCCCGCGCGGGTGGCGCTGACGCTGCGCCTGCTCGGCGGGCTGGAGGTCCCGGCGATCGCGCGGGCGTTCCTCACCGCGGAGCCGACGATCGCGCAGCGGATCGTGCGGGCCAAGGTGAAGATCCGCGACGCCCGCATCCCGTACCGGGTCCCGCGGGCGGCCGACCTGCCCGACCGGCTGGCGTCCGTGCTCGCGGTGATCTACCTGATCTCCACCGAGGGGCACACCGGCACCACCGACCCGACGCGGCCCGACCTCGCCGCGGAGGCGCTCCGCCTCGCCCGCCTGGTCGCCGACCTCATGCCCGACGAGCCCGAGGCGCTCGGCCTGCTCGCCCTGCTGCTGCTCACCGAGGCCCGCCGGCCCGCACGCGTGGCCGACGACGGGTCCCTGGTGCGCCTCGACGACCAGGACCGCTCGGCCTGGGACGCCGCGATGATCGCCGAGGGACACGAGCTGGTGCGCCGCTGCCTGCGCCGCGACCGGCCGGGCCGCTACCAGCTGCAGGCCGCGATCAACGCCGTGCACACCGACGCGGCCCGGGCGCAGGACACCGACTGGACGCAGATCCTGGCGCTGTACGACCAGCTCGCCGTGCTCGACCCGGGGCCGGTCGTCGCCCTGAACCGCGCCGTCGCGCTCGCCGAGGTGCACGGCCCGGCGGCCGGCCTCGCCGTCGTCGACACCCTCGACGCGCCGCGGTACCACCTGCTCGACGCCGTCCGGGCGGACCTGCTGGACCGGCTGGGGCGGCACGACGAGGCCGGGGCCGCCCGCGCCGAGGCGCTGGGCAAGACCGACAACCCCGCCGAGCGGGCGCTGCTGCGGGACGCGGGCCGTCGGCCGCGACACGTTCGGAAATCCTCCCGCGGCCTGTAGTCTCCTGCGTTCGGACCGTCACCGAACCCGGAGGACACCGGCGTGGCCGAGAAGGCTGTCGAGGAGCCCGAGGGCTCCGACGTTCCTGGCGGTCCGGACGACCCGGGGCCGACGGCCCGGCGGATCATCGTCGGGGCCCAGCTCAAGCGGATGCGCGAGCACGCCTCGGTCACCCGCGCCGCGGCGGGTTACCACATCCGCGGCAGCGAGTCGAAGATCAGCCGCATGGAGTCGGGCAAGGTCGGCTTCAAGCGCCGCGACGTCGACGACCTGCTGACCCTCTACGGCGAGGGCGACACCGACCGTCGCGCCCGGCTGCTCGACCTCGCCACGCAGGCCAACGAGGCCGGCTGGTGGCAGCGCCCCGGCGAGGCCGTGCCGGACTGGTTCTCCGAGTACGTGGGCCTCGAGTCGGCGGCGGTCCGCATCCAGACCTACGAGCTGCTGTTCGTCCCCGGTCTGCTGCAGACGGCCGACTACGCCCGGGCGATCGTCACGCGCGGGCGCCCCGACGAGGCCACGCCGACCCACGAGGAGCGGGTCGACGTCCGGATGAAGCGCCAGCGCGTCCTCGCCCGACCGGACGCCCCTCGGCTGTGGGCGGTCGTCGAGGAGTCGGTGCTCCACCGGCCGATCGGCGGGCACGCGGTCCTGGCCGCCCAGCTCGAGCACCTCGCAGAGATGTCCCGGCGCCCGAACATCACGCTGCAGGTCCTGCCCTCGGAGCTCTCGGGCTACGGCAGCGAGGCGGCGTTCACGATGCTGCGCTTCGCCGAGCCCGACGTCCCCGACATCACCTACATCGAGGGCCTCACCGGGGCGCTCTACCTCGACCGTCGCGCCGAGGTCGAGGAGTACTCGCGGTCGATGGAGGAGCTCACCATCGACGCGTTGAGCCCGGACGAGACCCGCAGCCTGCTCGCCAAGCTCCGCACGGGCCTCGACTGATCGTCGGACGAGAGCTTCTGCACATGCAGACGGCTCTCGCCGGTGTTAGCGTCATCCGCACTGCACGGCTCCAGCGCGGACGGGACTCCACCATGCACACCACGGCCTCGCGCCTCGCCGGCGCCGCCTGGCGCCGCAGCCGGCACAGCGGCAAGCAGGGCAACTGCGTCGAGCTCGCCCCGGCCGACCGTGCTGCCGCCGGACACGTGGCCGTGCGCAACTCCCGCTTCCCCGACGAGCCGGCCCTGCTGCTCACGCGCACCGACCTCGCCGCCCTGCTCTCCGAGGTCCGCGCCGGACGGTTCGACGACCTCCTCGAGGGCGCGTGATGGGATGCCCGCTGCCGGTCGACCGGGCGCACTGGCTCACCTGCGCCCTCGACGGACGCGACCACGCCGTCGTCGAGGCCGACCCGCACTCCGGTGCCCACCTCGCCGCGTGCGCCCGCACGGTGTGGGCGTCCTCGCTGGCCAGCCCGCCCGCCTCCCGGTGCCCGGACTGCGCCGGCGTCACGGGGGAGGGGCGGAGCGTCGAGCGGCGCGCCTCGACGCTGCTCGACCGGCTACGCGGGCCGCGCACCGCCTGAGCGGAGGCCGTGTCCTCAGGCGTGCAGCGTCGGGTCCGGCGGGGCCTCCGGTCCGAGGGACAGCACCTCGACGAAGCCTTCGACCAGGCATCGACCGAAGAGCTCGCGGTCGGTGATCGCGGCCGGGTCGATGTTCGCGCCCACGCAGCAGACCTCGCCGTGGGTGAGCATCGTGATCATCGCCGCGCAGCCGGGCCGCGGCGCGTAGGGGTACACCCGCTCCACCCGCGCCCCCGCGAGGAACACCTCCTCGCGGATGCCCGGGACGTTCGAGGCCTGCAGGTCGTTGCCCTTCGTGATCCCCCCGGCCACCGCGGCGATCACGGAGCCGGGCAGCCGGGAGAGCAGCGGCGACACGAGGCCCACATCGTCGGCGGCGGGCTCGGCGCGGCCGCGGGCGACGTCGGCCGCGATCCGGGCCATGCGCGCCGCCGGGTCCTTCTCGTCGATCCGACCCGCGAGGCGCAGCGAGGCGATCCGGTTGCCGCCGGCATCGTCGTCGTCGGCGCGCAGCGACACCGGGATGGCCATCCGGATCTCGTCGGTCGGGGCGCCCATCGCCTCGTGGTAGAGCCGGAACGCGCCGAGCAGGGCCGCGACGTAGGCGTCGTTGACGCTGCCCCCGCCGGCCTTCGCGGCCGCCCGGAACGGCGCGAACGGCAGCTCCAGCGCCACGAACCGCCAGTCCGGTCCGCGCTCCGCGAGCAGCGGCGACGCCGTGCCGCCGGGGTCGCCGATCACCCGGATCGCGGACAGCCCGAACGCCACGGCCTCCCGCGCCCTCGCGATCGGGTCGCGCAGCGCGGCCCCCACGGCGCGCACCATGTGCACCGGCACCGAGGCGAGCGCCTCGGCGTCGTGGCGGACCTGCCGACCGAGCGCGGTCCACGGGCCGACGCCGTCCCCGGTCGGTGGGTCGGGCTGCGGCTTGTCCGGATCGGTCTCGCGGTGCCGGTTGAGGAGCCCGGAGAACAGCTGCACGCCGCCGAGGCCGTCGGTGGTGGCGTGGTGCATCTTCAGCAGGTACGCCGCCCTCCCGTCGGGCAGGCCCTCGACGAGGAGGGCCTCCCACGGCGGGCGCTGCCGGTCGAACGGGGTGGTGGCGAGGTGTTCGGCGGCCTCCAGCACGCCGGACCACCCGGTGCCCTCCGGCACCCGGACCCGGCGGACGTGCCGGTCGAGGTCGAAGTCGGGGTCGGCGGCCCACACGGGGGTGCCGAGTCCCAGCGGTGGCTCGACCACCCGCTTGCGGAACCGGGGCACCATCCGGGTCGCCCAGTCGTGCGCGGCGACCAGGCGGGGCCAGTCCGGCGACGAGTCCAGGGCCGCGACGGCGACCATCGTCGAGCGCAGGGCGGGATCGGCCTCCGCGCGCCACATCAGCGTCTCGAAGGGCGACATCTCGTCGGCGTCGGCCCACGACATCGGGGTCTCGGTCATGGCTTCTCCCCCAGCCCCAGCGTCTCCAGGAACAGGCCGCGCACGTGCGCCACGTGATCGTCGAGAGTCTCGACGCTCCAGTCGTCGGTGTCGATCGGCGGGTGCACGACCGCGTGGACCGTCCCCGGCCGCAGCGTCCGGTCGTGTCGCCACATCAGCTCGCCCGCGTTCTCCAGGACGATCGGCACCATCGGCACGCCCGCCTGCATCGCGATGTGGAAGGCACCCTTCTTGAAGGGCCCCGGCCGCGGGGTCGCCGACCGGGTGCCCTCGGGGGCCATCAGCAGCGACATGCCGCGGCGCACCTTCTCGACGGCGGGTCGCAGGGCCTCGCGCGCCTGCCGGGTGTTCCCCCGGTCGACGAAGGCGACGTCCGCGAGCGCGAAGAGCTGCCCGAACAGCGGGATGGTCCGCGCCTCGGCCTTCGCCACGCCGGTGAAGTCGTGCCGCAGCATCGTCATCGCGACGATCGGGTCGAGCTGGCTCTGGTGGTTGAAGACGAAGACGGCCGGACGGTGCGACCAGAGGTGCTCCGCGCCGTCGACCTCGATCTCCACCCCGGCCACCCCGAGCGCCAGCTCCGAGGCGAGGGACCCGGCGAGGTTGACCGCGTGGTGGCGCGATCCGCGCAGCACACCCGCGCCCATCGCTGCCGCGGTCGCCGCGGCGAAGCCGCCGTAGAAGGCGACCGTCCCGCCGATCGCGTCGACCGGGGGGACCGAGCCGCGCGGAGCGACGGGCAGGGCGGGGTGGACACCGTCGCCGTCCCCCACCACGCTCGGGTGCGCGACCAGGTCGAGCAGCGCCCGGTCCTCGGCACCGGCGTAGAGGAAGGCGAGCCCGAGGTCGACGTCGTGGTCGTCGGCCCAGCCCACCACGGCCGCCGCGGCGTCCGGGCCGGCGCACACCGGCGAGCCCAGCCCGGCGACGGTGTCCCCGTCCAGCGAGAGCCGGGTGGTCACGACGTCGTCCGCACCCAGGTCCGCGGCGATCGGGTCGATCTCCGCACGCGTCGCCCGCGAGACCAGCACGAGCCGGTGCCCCCGTCCGGCGTGCCGGACGGCGAGCCGCCAGATCTCCGGACGCATCCAGGACGCGGTCGTCGAGCGGAAGAGCCGCCGGCCCTCCTCGACCACGTCGTCGAGGGTCCGGCCACGGTGGGACCGCACGACCCGCTCGACGTCGGCCGACGTCACCGTCCCCGGCCCGCCGAGCCCGGCCCGGACGTCCGCGACGAACCGCGACCAGACGCCCTCCGGGGCGACCAGGGGCGTCATCGGGCTGCCGGCGAGCAGGCCGTCGTCCACGACGACGAAGGCCGTGACCGTCTCCCCCGCGGGCATCGCGTCGATCCGTGCGGCGAAGGCCGCCTCGGCCGGCGTGGTCGGGGTCGTCATGCCAGCAGCTCCTCGGTGAGGCGGTCCTCGAGCCGGGCCAGCTCGCCCAGGCGGCCGCGGACCTCGTCGATCTCGTCCCTGAAGGCCTCGCGGCGGGCCGCGACGTCCTCCGCCCCGGCGTCGAGCAGGCCGCGGTTGTCGGCGAGGTCGAGCGCGGCCGCGTAGAGCTCGGTCGACACCGAGTCGGGCCGCACGACCCGACCCTGGCGCAGCATCTGGCGGCCCAGCCCGAGGCACTCGCCCGGGAAGGCCTTCCGGTCCACCTCGTCGTCACGACCGAGCCCGGCGAGCCGGGTCGCCACGACCCACTGGGCGTCCACGAACGACCGGAGCGCCCGGGGCGCGACCAGGAACCGGGTCTCCCGGAGCAGGTCCCCCGGATCCCGCTCCCGCCACGCCGGGTCCATGAGGTCGGCCTCCGCGGTGATCTCGTCGGAGAACCGGCGCTTCGGCGGGAAGAAGAACTCGAACTTGAGCAGGTCGCGCAGGGCGAGCGCGTCGTTCCAGGCGACCTCCACCGGATCGGTGCCCGCAGGCGCCCGCGAGGCCGCGAGCAGGCCGAGCTCGGCGACCGCCCGGTTGACGAAGTGGTGGATCGCGCCGTTGCGGTAGAACGCCGCGACGCGGTGGCGCCCGTCGCGCACCGACCACACCGGCTCGTCGCCCCCGGTGTAGCGCTCCACCACCTCCCCGGAGACCAGCCGCTCCAGGGTGCGGGAGAGCCCGCCGTCGTGGAGGCCCTCGCGGGGACCGGGCCGGCCGAGGGCGTCGAGGTGGTCGAGCAACGGCGCGGTCGACACCCGGATCTGCTCGTGGGTCAGCGCCCGTCCACCCGTCCCGAGCAGCGCGAACGTCACCAACGCCGTCGGGGTGGCCGGGGTGGCGCGGTTGATTCCGTCGCAGATGGAGAAGGCGACCTTGTCGAGACGGTGGGGCCCGTCGCCGGCCTCGGCCAGGGCGTCCGCGAGGGAGAACGGCTCCCCGAACCGCACGCGGGCGTGGCCGCGGTTGCGGGCCTGGCCGCGGATGTAGCGGGCCATCCACCCCAGCCCCTCGGCGGACTTGTCCTGCCCGCCCTGCTCGGCGGCCATCGCGTCGAGCTCGTAGAGCCGGTCGTAGACGATCGAGGTCGGCACCAGCTGGGCGTCCGCGGCGCGCCCGTCGTCGAGCGCCCCGGCGAGGTAGGACAGCAGGCCCATGCTCGGACGCCGCAGCTTCCCGGTGCGCGAGCGGCCGCCCTCGACGTACCACTCCAGGTTGAAGCGCTTGGTGACGAGGTGGGCGATGTACTCGCGCAGGGCCAGCCGGTAGACCGGGTCGTCGCCGGAGGTCCGCCGGATGAAGACGATGCCCGCCCGCTTGCCGAGCGGGCCGATCGGCCAGAACGCCATGTTGTTGCCGCCGAGCACGGTGTTGCGCGGCAGGTCGTGGTCGCGGAGCACCTCGGCGAGCACGAGCGGATCGGCGTACGAGCGGTGCGTGGGCAGGAAGACCAGGGGCGAGGTGCGGTTGAGCTCCCGCAGCGGCTCGATCGTCTCGGTGTCCACCTCCACGTCCCAGGCGGACGCGTGCATCGGCGAGAGCGCCGTGCGGAACGCGTCGATCGAGAGCGGGTTCTGCACGGCCGCGAGGTCGGCCAGGCGGCCCCGCATCTCGTCCAGCACCTCGTCGAACGGGCGGCCCTCCCGCTCCGCGAGCGCTCGCACCTTCTCCCGGATCGCGGTGGAGGCCAGGATCTGCTCCACCACGAGTCGCGGCACCGTGTAGTGGTCGCCGATGACCGCGCGCTCGGCCCGCTCGCAGGAGAGCACGCCGGCCCGGTGGACGAAGGCGGACAGGGCCTCCTCCCGCGCCTCGTCATCATGACGGCGGGCCAGGTCGTCCAGCGTCGCCGGCTCGCCCGCCACGACCTGCACGCGCTCCGGGGCACGCCTGGCGAGGCGCCGCTGCCAGAGCGCGGGCGGGCGGCGGTGTCCGAACAGGGCCAGCAGGTCGGACGGCTTCGACCGCTCCGGCGGCGCGCCGGTGCCGTCGGCCCACTCGACGGCCCGCGTCGGCGGCAGCCAGGTCACCCGGACCGGGACGACCCTGGTGTCCGGCGGGGCGTCGGCCAGCACACGGTCGAGGTCGTCGGCGGACAGGCAGACCGGGGCGCCCGGGTGGTGCCGCGCGGCCCAGTCGGCGATCAGGTCGCGCTCCGGCGCGGTCCGGGCCGCGCCGAGGACGACCACCCCGCCGGCTCCGGTCGTCGGGCTCTCGTCCTGGACGTCCACGGCCATCGTCGGCTCCCTGACCCGGGTCGAGGACGTCGACCGGCGCGGCGGCCACCGTCGGCCGCGCGGAGAGTTGTTACCCCGGTCACGCAGCGGCGATGCCGTGGTCAGACGGACGGACCGAACCCGCCGCGGCGCCGGTAGGCGCCGGGGGCCTCGTGGAACTCCTGCTTGAAGCGCCGGCTGAACGAGGCGAGGTCGGCGAACCCGCAGGCGTGCGCGATCTCGGTGAGGCTCGCGTCGGCGGCGCGCGGGTCGAGCAGGCGGCGCCGGGCGAGTTGGAGGCGCCGGCGACGGATGAGCGCACCGACGGACAGGTCGTCCTCGGCGAACACCCGGTGCAGCGCACGCACGGAGATGAAGTGCGCACGGGCGATGCACTCCGGCCCCAGGTCGGGATCGGCGAGGTGCTCGGTGACGTAGTCGTCGACGCGCTGCCGCAGGTCGGCGGAGCTGGCCGGCGAGAGGACCTCGTCGCGGCGCAGCGACTCCCCGACGGCGGTACCGAGCAGGGCGGCGAGCTGGCCCGCGAGCCGCCCCCCGGCGGCGTCGCTGAGCTCGGGCGGCGAGGTCGCGGTCTCGGCGAGCGCGTGCCCGACGATCATGCCCAGCCGGTCGTCGCCGAGCGCCCGCGCGGTCGCGGCCCGGGAGACGTCGGCGCCGAGCGCGACGAGCTCGCGCGGCCAGGTCAGCACGTTCAGCGTCCAGGGCCCGTCGAAGTGCCAGACGAAGGGCCGGTCGGTCTCGTAGACCGCGTAGCGACCCGGCGTCAGGACCGCCTCCCGGCCGTCCTGTTCGAGGACGGCCCGGCCCCGCGTGATCATCCCGACCTGCAGGTAGGTCCGGGGGTCGCTGCGCACGAGGCGCTCGGTGCGGCGAGCGCTCTGCGGCGCCGAGCTCACGACGGCGGCCGAGAGGTGCCCGACGAGCGTGCTGCGCACGGAGCTGCGGATGCCGTCGTCGACGTCGGAGACGTCCAGCGACACGAAGTGCTCGCGGAGCAGGTCGTTCCAGCGGCCCAGCCCGTCCGCCGTCTCCACGGCAGTGCCGTGCCCGGGCTCGGCGAACGGCCCGACGGGGTGGATGGCTCGAGTCATGGGCGGGTGCTTCCGGTGGTGGTCGTCCGACGCTATGACCGCGCTCACGCGCCCGCAAGGCGCGCGACGTTGCCGTCGCATCTCCGCCCGGTGACACGAGCCTGGCGCGGAGTGACAAGCCCGCTGCGGTCGCGGGGGCGAGCATCGCCGTCACGACCGGCCTCCCTACCACCACGAGGAGTGCACCGTGACCGCTCTGGACCTGCCCCTCACGCCGACCACCACCACGGTCCGCGCCGCCTGCCCGCACGACTGCCCGGACACCTGCGCCATGCTCGTCACCGTCGAGGACGGCCGCGCCACCAAGGTCTCCGGCGACCCGGAGCACCCGATCACCCGCGGCGGGCTCTGCGTCAAGGTCAACAACTACCCGGACAAGACCTACAGCCCGGACCGCGTGCTGCACCCGATGCGCCGCACCGGCCCGAAGGGCACGGGTCGCTTCGAACGCATCTCGTGGGACGACGCGCTGACCGAGATCGCGACCCAGTTCAAGGCCCGCATCGCCGAGCACGGGCCGGAGACGGTCATGCCGGTCAGCTACCTCGGCAACCAGGGCATCCTCAACGGGCTCTCGGTCGGCGACGCGTTCTTCCACCGGCTCGGGGCCACGATCACCGAGCGGACCTACTGCGACTCCGGCTCGTGCACCGCGTACGCCGCGACGATCGGGGCCACCGCGGGCGTCGACCCGGAGAGCTTCGTCCACTCCCGCTACATCATCATCTGGGCGTCGAACACGATCTCGACCAACCTGCACCTGTGGCCGCTGATCGCCGAGGCGCAGAAGCGCGGCGCGAAGGTGGTGTGCATCGACCCGGTCAAGCACCGGACGGCGCAGCGCGCGGACTGGTACATCCCGATCCGGCCCGGCACCGACAACGCGCTCGCACTCGCGATGATGCACGTGATCATCGCGGAGGGCCTGCACGACGAGGCCTACGTCCGCGACCACACGGCCGGGTTCGACGAGCTCGCCGAGCGCGTCGCGCAGTACACCCCCGAGTGGGCGTCCGAGGAGACCGGCATCCCGGCCGAGGACATCCGCACCCTCGCCCGTGAGTACGCGACCACCGACCCCGCGGTGATCCGCATCGGGGTCGCCATCGAGCGCCACGCCGGCGGCGGTCAGACCGTCCGCTCGATCGCGTGCCTCCCCTCGCTGGTGGGCGCCTGGCGCCACGTGGGCGGCGGACTGCTGCAGCTCCCGCTCTGGGCGCACCCGGTGAACTGGCCCGCGTTCATCCACCCGGAGATGGCGACCCCGGGCACCCGGGTGGTCAACCAGTTCCTGCTCGGGCAGGCCCTCACCGGCCAGCTCGACCTGGACCCGCCGATCACCGCGTTGATGGTCTACAACTCGAACCCCATGGTGGTCTCCCCCGAGCAGGAGAAGATCGCCGCGGGGCTGTCGCGCGAGGACCTGTTCACGGTGGTGAGCGACCACTTCCTCACCGACACCGCCCGCTACGCCGACATCGTGCTGCCCGCGACGACCGCGCTGGAGCAGCACGACATCATGTTCAGCTGGGGCCACTTCTACGTCACGCTGAACGTCCCGGCGGTGGCGCCGGAGGGCGAGGCGGTCGCGAACACGGAACTGTTCCGCCGGCTCGCCGCCGCGATGGGCTTCGAGGACGAGTACTTCACGCTCACCGACGAGCAACTGCTCGAGCAGGCCTACGACTGGACCGCGCCGGCGATGGAGGGCATCACGCTGGCGTCGCTGCGGGAGACGGGGTGGGCGCGGCTGAACCTGCCCTCGCCCGACGAGTACCGGCCCCACGCGGAGGGCGGCTTCCCGACGCCGTCCGGGAAGACCGAGTTCCGCTCCTCGGCCCTGGAGGCGGCCGGCAACTTCGTCGTGCCGCTGTTCCGCCAGCTCTACGAGGAGTTCCAGCCCGGGGGCACCGTCGACCCGCTGCCGCACTACATCCCGCCGCGCGAGCGCAGCGAGGTCTACCCGCTCAACCTGCTCTCGCCCAAGTCGCACGCGTACATCAACTCCAGCGCGGGCGACCAGGCGATGCAGAAGCGGGTACAGGGTGAGCAGACCGTGACGATCCACCCGGACGACGCCGCCGCCCGCGGCATCGACGAGGGGAACTACGTCGCGGTGACCAACGACCGCGGGCGGTTCGTGGCGCTGGCGCACCTCTCCGAGGAGGTCGCACCGGGCGTCGTGGTCTGTCCCATGGGATCGTGGGCGAAGAACGCGAAGGAGGGCACCACCGTGGCCGCCGTGAACCCGTTCGTCTTCGCCGACCTGGGTAATGCCCCGACGTTCTCGGACACCCGCGTCGAGGTCTCCCCGGTCTGATCATGGCCACCGTCAGCGACGCCCACCTGCGGACACCCAAGGTCCACGGACCCGACGTGTCCGCAGGTGCGGCGCGGGCGTTCTTCCTCGACGGGCACGTGCACGCGCTGCTGCTGGTCTCCGCCGCGGGCGTGCTCGTGTCCGTCGTGGAGCGCGGCGACCTCGAGGGTGTTCCCGACGCTGCCCGGGCCCGCTCGGTGGGGCGGCTCGCCGGCCGGGTCGCCGGTCCCGGCGACGACCTCGAGGAGACCCGGCAGGCGATGGCGACCCGCGCACAGCGGCGGCTCGCGGTCGTCGACCGTGACGGCGTGCTGCTCGGCCTGCTGTGCCTCAAGCGGCACGGTCGGGGCTTCTGCTCCGCGGCCGACGTCGCCGCCCGCGACGCGGAGCGTGCCGCGAACCAGGTCGGGTGACTCCGACCTCGGTCACCCTGTGCGATCACGTGTCGGATTCCTCCCCGTGTGGCTCCCCCGCCAGGAGGAGATCAGGACTCTCGACCGCAGGAGTTGCCGCCACGGGGCGAACCCGCGGCGCCTCCGCTCGTTGAGGGTCTGCATCCGACGGCGTGACCTCCAACGCGCCGTCCGCTCCCCGCACGACTCTGCTGGAGGTCCGTCCGTGTCCCTCTCCCCCCGCGCCCGCGCGCTGTCGATCGGCGTGCTCGTGGCCGCCGCGGCGTCCCCGGCCACGGCGTTCGCCGCTCCGGCGCCCGCCGCGCAGCCCGCGCCCGCCGCTGCACCGGCGGCCGCTCAGCCCGCTGCTGCGCAGCCGGCCGCTGCTCAGCCCGCTGCCGCGCAGCCGACCGCCGCCCAGCCCGCGACCACCGCTCAGCCCGCCACCGCGCAGCCGGCCACCGCGCAGCCCACCGCGGCGCAGCCCGCTGCCACCGCGCAGCCCGCCACCGCGCAGCCCGCGGCTGCGCAGCCCGCGGCCGCGCAGCCCGCCGCGCAGCCCGCGCCGGAGCCGGGTCTCGTGGGCTCCCTGCTCGGCTCCGCCCCGGCGGCCCCGGCGCAGGCGTCGCCCGCTCAGGCGACGCCGACCACGAAGTCGTCGGACGCCGCGAAGAAGTCCGCCGACAAGAAGTCGGACGAGAAGTCCGAGGGCAAGCACGCCAAGAAGGACGGCGAGAAGAAGGACGCGAAGAAGGACGGCTCCGCCGCCATCCTCAGCGGCTTCACCTTCTAGGCCTCCGCACCACCTCGACGCCGGTCCTCCTCCCGGGGAGGGCCGGCGTCGTGGTGTGTCCGGCGATGATCAACGAGCACGTGCGGTCGTCGACGTCGCGGTCGGATCGCCCAGGGTGCTCGTTCGTCGTGCCGCC
Source organism: Actinomycetospora termitidis (assembly GCF_030286555.1). Lineage (GTDB taxonomy): Bacteria > Actinomycetota > Actinomycetes > Mycobacteriales > Pseudonocardiaceae > Actinomycetospora > Actinomycetospora termitidis. The sequence goes on from NZ_JASVWF010000001.1 coordinate 78,344, forward strand.
CCGCTCCCGCGTCGACGATGGCTCCCCACTGGCACTGGACGCGTGCAGGTCGCCATTCATCTGCTGACGGGTGATCCGGGGTCGTGGGGCGACGCGATTCGTGCGTCAGCCATGCATCGACGATGGCGCCCTGCTCGCACGGCATGCGTGCAGGTCGCCATCGTCAGGAGATCGGTGATTCGGAGCCGTCCGCGTCGTCAGGACCGGGGCACGGTGGTGCCGGACGGGCCACCGGTGTGCGAGAGCTTCTTCGCGAGGCAGTCGTCGGCGGCGAAGCCCTGGGCGTCGCACCAGGCGTTGGCCGCGTCCGCCGTCGCGAAGGACTGCGGGTACACGACGACCCAGTAGTCGTCGCCCTGGAAGACCGGCCAGTCGCCGGACCACAGCAGGGCCGCCGACGGGTAGCGGGCGGCCAGCGACGAGAAGTGGGACAGGATCGCGTCGTCGTCGTAGGTGATGCCGTCGGCGACGGTGCCGTCGTGCTTGGCGGAGAGCTGCGGGACCCACGTCCCGACGAGGCCGTTCACCGTCGACCGGTCCGCCTCCACGTAGCCCTGCAGGGTCGCGGCGGCCGCGGACCCGGAGTCGTACGAGGGGGACGACGACCCGCTCGAGGTCTCCGACGCCACTGGGACCCCGACGGTCACGGTCGGCGCCGCGACGGGGGTCGGGACGGCGACGGTGGTGGTCGCCGCGGGGCGCAGGGTCGCGAGGACCCCGATCGCGACGAGCAGCAGGGCGACGGCCACGGCGATCCCGGCGACGATCCACGGGGCGTTCGAGCGGCGCGGCAGCGGGGCCACCGGCGCCATCCCGGCCGCCATGGAGACCGGCATCGGACGCATCGGAGGCGCCGGGCGGAACACGGGCGCGGGCGTCGGCGCAGGAGCCAGAGGTGCCGGGCGGCCGGCGCCCGCCATCGCGGGCACGCGCGGGGCCATCGGCTGCCGCGCGCCACAGCTCACGCAGAAGTGCAGGTCCGGCACCAGCGAGGCTCCACAGCGGCAGCGCGGCATCACGATCATCCCCCGACGACCTGGCCGGGCACCTCCCGGCCGTTCACCGTCTGGATCGGTACGGCAGCACCGTCGTTACGACCGCCACTCGATCGGGTGATGCGTTCAGTCCAGCTCGTAGTCGAAGGCGATGCGGTGCGTGCCGTCGGCGTCCACCCCGAGGGAGCCGCCGCCCCGGATCCCCGTGAGCTCGCCGGTCCCGCTGCCCGCGACGACGTGGAAGAACTCGTCGCTGCGGTCGGCCCCCGACGTCGCGGCCGAGTGCACGTACGCGAACGTGCCCGAGCGCCCGTCGAGGGAGCCCTCGAACGCCTCCATCGCGAGGTAGGTCCCGACCTCGCCGCCGTACGCCGCGGTGAACAGCGTCGCGGACCGCCCGGTCACCCCGCCCGTGTAGGTCTTCTCCATCCGCGCCAGGCCGATCGGCAGGGCGGTCTCGATCGCCGGGGCGAGGGTGACGTCGACGGGTTCGAACGAGGCGACCTCGAAGGTGCCGGTGCTGCGCATGCGACCGATGCTGGCCCCGCGACCCGTCGTCCGGATTGAAGAATCGCGACCCCGTGCCAGGGTGGCGCCATGGTCAGCCACACCGAGCCCGGGATCGCCGTCGTCACCGGGGCCGGCTCCGGTCTCGGGCGGGTCATCACGCGGGCCCTGCTCGACGACGGGTGGCGGGTCGCCCTCGCCGGGCGACGGGAGGAGGCGCTGGTCGAGACGGTCGAGGGCCGGGAGCACGCGCTCGTGGTCCCCACCGACGTCGCCGACGCCCTGGCGGTCTCCGGGCTCTTCCGGGCGGTGCTGGACGCCTGGGGCCGCCTGGACCTGCTCGTCAACAACGCCGGTATGACGGGGCCGGTCGGGCCTCCCGACGAGGTGGACGTGGCGGGCTGGGAGTCGACGGTCGGGGTGAACCTCACCGGCTCGTTCCTCTGCGCGCGGGAGGCGTTCGGGATCATGCGCGCCCAGGACCCGCAGGGTGGCCGCATCGTCAACAACGGGTCGATCGCGGCACACGTGGGCCGCCCGGGCGGGATCGCGTACACCGCGACCAAGCACGGCATCACCGGCCTGACCCGCTCGATCGCCCTGGACGGCCGGCCCTTCGGGATCGCGTGCGGGCAGTTCGACGTCGGCAACGCCGCGACCGACATGACCGCCCGGATGCGCGAGGGGATCGTGCAGCCGAACGGCGAGCGGATGGTGGAGCCGACCTTCGACGCCGAGCACGTCGCTGATGCGGTGCGCTACATGGTCGGGCTGCCGCTCGACGCGAACGTCCCGTTCCTCACCGTGATGGCGACGACGATGCCCTACCTCGGACGGGGATGACGCCATGACGACGGGTCCGGGTCCCATCACGATCCACATCGGCCACGACGAGCTGGTGATCCGACGGCGCTACGAGGTCGTCTCGATCCTCAACGACATCCTCGTGGCGCTGTGGTTCCTCGTCGGGAGCTTCCTGTTCTTCTCCGAGGCGACGACCTACGCGGGCACCTGGTGCTTCGTCGCCGGCTCGTTCGAGCTCCTGATCCGCCCGTTGATCCGGTTGAGCCGGCGGGTGCACCTCACCCGCATCACCGGGTCGGACTCGTCGTCGACCGTGGACACCACACAGGACTTCTAGGTACCGGCCGCGTACATCGCCGCGATCCGCGCGGCGGGCAGGGCGTCGGTGTAGACGGCGGCGTCGTAGAGGCTCCCGGCCCAGTAGTCGGTGGTGGGTCGGGACGGCCAGCCCGCGAGGGTGTCCCAGCCCGCACGCCAGTAGCCCCCGAGCTGCAGCGACCCGGAGGTCACGGCGGAGTTGGCCGCGACCTGGGCCCCGTCGAGCGACAACGTCATCCCCGCCGGCGAGAGCGTGGCGACCGCGAGGTGCCAGGCCCCGTCGTTGTAGGCCTTCGTGCTCGTGACGGTCATCGGGGTGTTCAGGGCGGGCTGGGCGCCGAAGACGACCCGGCCGGCGTCGGTCATGTAGAGGTGGCGGTCGGTGCTCAGGGACGCGCCGGTGCGGGCGGTGCTGAAGCCGAGCATGCGCCCGCCCGTCGTCGTGGTGGTGCGGAACCAGACGGCGACCGAGAAGGTGTTGCGGGCCGCGGTGGCGAGGACCGCGCTCGGGGTGACGTACGACGGGGTGGTCGCGGTCGGGGCCAGCGTCACCGCGCGGGCCGGGGTGTCGCGCGGGCAGGGCTTGGCCGTCGTCGTCGTGAAGCCCCCGGTGTAGGTGCCGGTGCGACCGTTGCCGGAGGCGTCCCGAGCAGTGGCACCGGACGTGACGGTCGCGTCGTCGAGGGGCCAGACCTGGAAGTCGGCGCTCCCGTCGGTGAACGCGGACGTGCAGGTGAAGTAGGCCGCGGAGGCGGCCGTGTTCGCCGAGTTGGTCACCCGCGCCGTGAAGGACGCGGTGGTGGTGGCCGTGACGAGGGTGAGCGCGACGACGAGGCCGGCGACGACGGTGGTGCCCACCAGCGGGGGCCGGTACGACCGCGGGGCCGCGACCACGGGGATCGGCGTCGTGGGCGGGTCGTCGGGGCCGTCGTCGGGCCCGTCGTCGACCACCAGGGGGTGCCGCCACGCAGCGAGCAGGCCGTAGAGCATCGGGGTCAGCCAGAACGCCACCATGAGGACCCACAGCCACCACGGCATGTGCACGCCGCTGGTGATCACGGTGCCCTTCTCGCCCTCCGGCACCTGGGTGGTGAGCACGCCGACCTGGCCGTCGACGAGGTCGAGCTCCCCGCCGGTCGCGGCGGTGACCCGGATCGGGAGCAGCCCGGTCGAGACGAGGGTGATGTGCGAGCCGGCCGCGTCGGAGGTGGTCGCGAGGGTCACGACGCCGACGAACGGCTTCAGCACCGTGGTCGCGGCCGCGATCAGCCCGGAGAACCCGAGCACCCGCAGCGGCACCCCCCACCGGCGCGGCACCCACAGCCGCGTCACCCACCACAGCAGCAGACCGCCGCTGACCAGCAGAGGGAGCGCCTCGAGCAACCACCCCAGGCCCGGGGCGACGACGACGGCGACGCCCACGAGGTCGGAGGGGCGCGCCGTCCAGGGGTCCTCGGCGCCGTTGATGTCGCCGCGGGTGCGGAAGCTCCCGTCCGGTGCGACGGCGACGACGCGGTGGGTGACGGTCAGCGGGTGGTTCGCCACCGGCGGGCGGTAGGTCACGACGTCGCCGACCGCCACCGAGGGCGCGGGGCGGGTGAGCACGAGCGTGCCCACCGGCGCCGCCGTGCCCATCGACGGGGTGGAGACCACCTGCCACCGGCCCCCGGTCGCGAACCACGACCCCACGCCGATCAGCCCGGCGACCACCACGAGCGCTGCGAGCAGCGCCACCGCACGCCCCCCGAGGCGCATGGCGGGAACTCCTCTCCGAGGTCGGTCGCCGGACGGCGGGGATCAGGAGGACAGGGACCAGGTGATCGGCTGCGAGGCCTGCAGACCCTGGTAGGTGTTGCCTGCCGAGCTGTCGATGTAGGTCGTGAAGGTGAACGGCACGGTCGAACCGGAGTTGACCGCCGGGATCAGTGCCGCGGGCAGGGTCACCGTGGTGTTCGCGAGAGCGGCGGCGGTGGTGTCGGCCTGGACCACGGTGGCGCCGCTGACGACCTTGACGTGCAGCTTCGAGCAGAAGTCCGTGGCCGACCCGTTCGCGGCGCCGTTGTTCGACTGGGTGCAGGCGCCGAAGGCCATCGTGAACGCGCTCGCCGCGACCGTGCCGGTGTTCTTGAAGTTCACGGTGGTCGTGACGGTGTTCGTGGTGCCGGTCGCGTTCGACGGGATCATCGTCGTGCTGCCGCCGTACTTGTTGAACGTCGTGCAGGTGGCGTAGGCGTTGTCGCTGATCCCGCCCGCGCCGTCGGTGCTGTTGCAGGCGGCGGTGCCGGTCGCCCCGGTCTCCTGCAGGACGAGCGAGCCGGTGGCCGCGGTGTCGTTGCTGTTGGTGATGGAGGCGACGAACGCCGACAGGGTGTTCGTCATCGCCAGCGACATGAAGACCGCGCCGACGAGGCCGGCGGCGACGATGAGCGCGATGAAGCGACGCTGCCCTCGGGAGGCGGCGGAGGGGTGCTGGGCCACGGCGGGAGACCTTTCGAGCAGGAGGAGGGACGACGCTCGGCGATCCGCCGCGCTGGCCTGTCAATAGGCCGAACGGTGCTCTCCGTTAGCTCGTTCACCGCATCGTGTGAGGGCTGCTCCGGCGTGGCGGAGCGCCTGCGGTGGGAGGAGGTCTCGCCGCGCGGGACCCGCGGTACCGGTCCTACCGTGCTCGCGTGCTGGCGTTCCTCATCCTGGGCCTGCTGGTGGTGCTCGGGGCCCTGACGGTCCTCGCGGCGGCGGTCGGCTCCGCGGCGTGGTGGGTACTGCTCGGGGTCCTCGCCCTGCTGCTGGTGCTGGGCATCGTCGACGTGCTGCAGACCCGGCACTCGATCCGCGCAACTACCCGGTGATCGGGCACCTGCGGTTCCTCATGGAGACGATCCGCCCGGAGCTGCAGCAGTACTTCATCGAGCGCAACGTCGACGGCCGGCCCTTCGACCGCGACACCCGCTCGCTCGTCTACCAGCGCGGCAAGGGCGTCCTCGCGGAGAAGCCGTTCGGGACCGAGCTCGACGTGAACGCCGTCGGCTACGAGTACCTCGTGCACTCGGCGTGCCCGGCCGACGAGCCGGACCGGCCGCACACCGTGCGCGTCGGCGGCCCGGACTGCACGCAGCCCTACGACATGGCCCTGCTCAACGTGTCCGCGATGAGCTTCGGGTCGCTCTCGGCGAACGCGGTACTGGCGATGAACGGCGGGGCGGCGCTCGGCGGGTTCGCCCAGGACACCGGGGAGGGCGGGCTCGCCCGCTACCACCTCGAGCGCGGCGGGGACCTGATCTGGGAACTCGGCAGCGGGTACTTCGGGGCCCGTCGTCCCGACGGCGGGTTCGACGCGGTCCAGTTCGCCGACAAGGCCTCCCACGACGCGGTGAAGTGCGTGTCGGTGAAGCTCTCGCAGGGCGCGAAGCCCGGGATCGGCGGGGTGCTGCCGGGCGCCAAGGTCACGCCGGAGATCGCCGAGGCGCGAGGGGTGCCGGTGGGCGAGACGGTGACCAGCCCGTCCCGGCACTCCGCCTTCTCGACGCCGCGTGAACTGGTGCGATTCGTCGCGCGGATGCGGGAACTCGCGGGCGGCAAGCCCGCGGGGTTCAAGCTGTGCGTGGGCACGCGGGTCGACCTGCTCGCCGTCGTGAAGGCCGTGCTCGACGAGGGCACGGCGCCGGACTTCATCGTCGTCGACGGCGCGGAGGGAGGGACCGGCGCGGCGCCGCTGGAGTACTCCGACCATGTCGGGACGCCGCTGACCGAGGGCCTGATCGCGGTGCACAACGTGCTGGTCGGAGCCGGGTTGCGGGACCGGGTACGGGTCGGGGCGGCGGGCAAGGTCGCGAGCGGCACCGACATCGTCAAGCGCGTGATCCAGGGTGCGGACTACACCAACGCGGCGCGCGCGATGATGATGGCGACCGGCTGCATCCAGGCCCAGCGCTGCCACACCAACCACTGCCCGGTCGGCGTCGCCACCCAGGACCCGAAACGCGCGCGGGCGCTCGTCGTCGAGGACAAGCTGCACCGGGTCCACCGCTACCAGCGGGCGACCGTCGCCGAGGCGACCCGGATGATGGCCTCGCTCGGGGCACGCTGCCCCTCCGAGCTCCACCCGCGGATGCTGCGTCGCCGGGTCTCCCCCACCGACACCCGGTCCTACGCGGAGCTCTACGAGTGGCTCGCGCCCGGTCAGCTGCTGGCCGAGCCGCCGGTGAGCTGGGTCGAGGACTGGGAACGGGCCGACCCGGACCGCTTCTAGTGTGTATCGTGTGTGTATGGCGCGGCTGAACGTCTGGGTTCCTGACGAGCTCGCCGCCCGCGCGCGGGAGGGCGGGCTCAACGTCTCCGCGTTGACCCAGGACGCACTCCGCGCCGAGCTGGCCAAGCGCGCGACGGACCGGTGGCTGGACGGGTTGAAGCAGTCCGGCGCATCGAGGGTCGATTCGTCGGAGGCCCTCAGCGCTCTCGACCGGGCCCGCGACGAGTTCGGCGAGTCCGACGGGTGAGCATCCCGGAGCAGACCGGCGCCGCTGGTCCTGCCGCCTCGGAGACGGTGGTCGTCGACGCCTCGGTCGCGGTCGAACTCCTCGCCGGGACGCCGCTGGCGGTCTCCACCGCCCGTCGGCTGCGCGGCACCGTCATGCACGTGCCCGCGCACTTCGCCGCGGAGGTGCTGTCGGCACTCGGACGCCTCGAGCGGGCCGGGACGTTGCGGGAGGACGAGGTCGCTCTCGCCCTGCGCCGCCTCGCGGAGATGCCCGTGACCGAGCATCCGGTGCCGGGGCTCCTGCCCGGTGCGTGGCAACGGCGTGGGCGGCTCCGCCTCCTCGACGCGCTCTACGTCGAGCTCTCCGAGCAGCTCGACGCCGTGGTGCTGACCACGGATCTCCGCCTCGCCCGGGCCGGTGAGGGTCGGGTCGAGGCGGTCACGGGCGCGTGAGCCTCAGCCGATCCGCTCGGCGAGCATCACGATGATCCCCTCCGGCCCGCGGACGTAGCAGAGCTCGTAGACGTCGGCGTAGTTCTCGAGGTGGCCGACCAGGCCGTACCCCTAGTCGGCGAGACGCGCGACCATCCCGTGGACGTCGTCGACCTCGAAGGCGACGTTCGTGATCCCGAGGGTGTTCGACGGTGCGTGCCCGATCCCGCCCGTGGCCGGCGGGTGCATGTAGTGCTGGAGCTCGAGGCGGCTGTGGCCGTCCGGGGTCTGCACCATGACGACCTCGGAGCGCGCCCCGTCGACCCCGACGACGCGGGCGGCCCACTCACCGTCGATCGTGGCCTTCTCCTGCACCACCTCGAGCCCGAGGTCGACGAAGAACGCGACCATCGCGTCCAGGTCGGCGGCGACGATCGTGACGTGATCCAGGCGGCGGACCGGCATGGCGCGGACCCTAGTGCGCGGCCCGGTACCGCTCCCAGATCTCCGGGCGGAGCCGGCCGCGGTCCGGCACGTCCAGGCCTGCGTCGCGCGCCCAGGCGCGGACCTGTGCGGTCGTGGGCTCCGGCGCCGTGCGGGCGGCGTCGAGCGCGGACTCCGCACCCGGGATGCGCGCGCCGATCACGGCCTCGTCCTGCGCCCACGTCGAGGCGGCGGCCAGGAAGCGGTACGTCCACTCCTCGGCCAGACCGCGGGTCTCGGTGAAGATGATCGGCACGGTCGGGTAGCGCACGGCCAGCTCGGCGATCCCGTCCGCGACGACCGCGGGTCGGACGTACTCCAGGGCGAACACCCGCGAGTACCGCTCCTCCACGACGACGGCGGCCCGCGGCAGGGTGGCGAGCTCGGCCACGGCGTGCCGGAGCGTGGAGTTCGTCAGGCTCGAGACGAGGTCGGACAGCGACTTGCGTTCGACGGCCGCGACGACCCGGCCCTCGACCACGACGCCGTAGTCCCCGCAGCTCAGCGCCTGCTTGCGGACCCGCACCTGCTGGCCGGCGAACCGGTAGGCGTAGCGCTCGTGCGAGTCGACCACGATCTCCAGCTCGCCGTCGGTCCCGGCCGCCCGGGCCGTCGGCGTGCGGACCTGGGGCCGGGCCTGCTTGCGGGTGTTCGGCGACTGCCAGAACACCATCTCCCGCCCACGCGCCCGGGTGTGCACGATCTGGGACCGGCGCTCGGTGCGTCGATCGGCGATGACGTCGATCGCCGCTCCGTTCCGGCCGCACGACACGAGCGGCACCCGCTCCACGATCTCCGGCTCCGCGGGCCAGTCGGCGAGGTCGACCGGGTAGCAGAACAGTGCCTTCGTCCGCGGCCACGTGCCGGACGTCCGGAAGACGAGCCCACCCGCCGTCGGGACCCGGAGCAGGTAGGGGAGCGTCGAGTCCGGGTCCGGGTTCCGGGCGATCAGCAGCTCCGCCACGCCGGGGACGGTAGCGGGTCACATCGCGTCGACCCGCCGACCCGTCGCCGCGACGACCCGGTCGAGCAGCGGTGCGTCGTCGGACAGGGCCGTCGGAGTACCCCACAGCTGCGGCAGCGGAGCACGCGGGACGAAGTCGAGGACGTGCTCGAGGGTCGCCCGGAGCGTGGCGTCGTCGAAGGTGATCGTCCGCCCGGTGGCCTGTGCGAGGTCCCACCCGTGGACGACGACCTCGGTCAACGCGATCCGCCCCCACGTCGCGTTCGGCAGGTCGACGCCGGCCGTGGTCGAGCCCCGCCAGGCCGCCGGGTCGCGCCAGGCGACCGCGAGGCGTTCCAGCGCGACCGGCACCCCGACCCGGGGGTCCGCACGGTCGGTGTCCTCGACGCCGCCCCCGGCGACCAGGTCGAGGTGGACGAGGAGGCCGGCGACGTCGTACTCCGCGCACGGCGTGGGCCGCGTCAGGTCGGCGTCGTCGAGGGTCGCGATGAGCGCACCGGTGGACCGGCACGCGGACGTCAGGTCGATCATGTGGGTAGGACCGCCGACGCCGGCCGGACTCATCGGTCTACTCGACGATCTGCACCTCGTCGCCCGGGTGGAGCGCGTCGAAGAAGGTCCGCGCGTCCTCGTCGTCGAGGTGGATGCACCCCGCCGACGCGCGGCTCAGGCTGCCGCCGTGCAGGGCGCGACCCTGGTCGTCGAAGAACACCGACCACGGCATCGCGGCGTTGCGGACCTCCTTGCTGACGTGGTCGCGGTCCTTGCGCTGGACGTGGAACGTGCCGGTCGGCGTCGGGTTCCGGCGCGAGCCGGTCGTGACGGGCACCGGCCCCTCGGTCACCGTCCCGTCGTCGAGCAGCCACGCGCGGTGCCGGCTCAGGTCGACGCAGACGTCGGCCGAGGCCGCGCACGGCGTCGAGCGGTCCGGTCCGGTGGCCGGCCCGGCGACGGCGGGCTGTGCGACGACGGCGGGCACGGCCACGGCTGCGGCGACCACGGCCGTCGAACGCAGGCCCATCGAGTTCCGGGCTCGGCGATGTCGTGCACCCACGGTGTCTCCCCCCGGGACGCGGTTGGGTTCGCCCGGAGCGTTCCCACGCGACACGCCGCCCACGCATCGCTTCGCCCGGCCGGGGTCAGCCCCACCCGTCGTCGGGAACGCCTCCGGGGATCACGTCGCCCGGCGCGTAGGGCTCGCGGGTGAAGACGAAGCTGCCGAGGTCGAGGTGGCTCAGCGACCCGTCGTCGCGGCGCACGGCCCGCAGCGTCTCCCCCGCGTAGTAGCCGTCGAGGCCGAGCCAGGTGCCGTCCGGGCCGGGCCGGAACCGCGAGGTCCGCGCGCCGCCGCCGAGCCCGCCGATCGTCAGCTCGTCGGCACCGCGGAGGCGCAGGGCGACCGGCGACGCGCCCCAGTACCAGGGGCCGAGGAGCTCCCTGACCTCGGCGTTCACGACGGCCGGTCGCCACGGCTCGGGCAGTCGGGGCTCGCGCTCGGCGACGATGCCGATCAGGTCGCCGACGCAGGCACCGATCGCCGGGCCGGAGGTGGCGTTGGCGAACGCGACCGCCGCGAGGTCCTCGGCGGGGTCGACCCACAGCGTCGCGACGAAGCCCGGCATCGACCCGGTGTGCCCGGCCAGCGCGCGGCCGCCGTGGCGCAGCAGCTGCAGGCCGAGCCCCTGGGAGTGGTCGGCATCGCCGGCCTCCGAGGGCGCCGACGGCCGACGCATCTCCTCGACCGACGCCGCGGACAGGACCCGGTCGTCGCCGTGGAGCAGGAGGTCGCCGAAGCGGGCGAGGTCGGTCGTCGTCGACCAGAGCTGGCCCGCCGGGGCCATCAACCCGGCGTCGTGCGCGGGCTCGGGGTGCAGGAGGTCGGCCCAGGGGTGGACGGCCCACCCCTGCGCGTGCGGAGCGGTCGGTGCGTACGTCGTGCGGGTCATGCCGAGCGGCTCGAGGACCTCACGCGTGGCCGCGGTGAACCAGTCGTGGCCACGCATCCGCCCGACGAGCGCGCCGAGCAGCCCGAACCCGACGTTGGAGTAGTGGTGCCGCCGGCCGGGCGCCCGCAGCGGCGGTTCGGCGACGAGACTGCAGAGGTCGGGGCGGACCGCCCCGTCGGAGCGCTCCCACCACGGCGCACCGGTCTCCGACGGGAGCCCGGAGGAGTGTGCGAGGAGCTGCGCGATCGTCGCGTCCGGTACCGGCGTGTCGGTGAGGTGGTCGCCGAGCCGGTCGTCGAGGTCCAGCCGGCCCTCGTCGCGCAGCCGCATGACCAGGATCGCGACCACGGTCTTGGTGATCGAACCGATGCGGTACTGCGTGTCGTCGGTGGGCGGGGCGCCGTCCACCTCGCCGCGGGCGCCGGTCCAGACGATCTCCCGGCCGCGCAGCACCGCGCCCGCCATCGACGGGGCGCGCCCGCGGGACTGCTCGACGGCGAGGCGGTGGGTCAGGGCGTACGCGGTGGAGTCGAGCAGCACCGCGCCAGTCTGCCGGTCAGTTCGCGGGGCGACCCGTGCCGTCGTCGGTGTCGCCGCGCTCGGCGGGGTGGTCGTTCTCGGTGAGCGACACGGAGGCGACGACCTCGGACGCGCTGCCGTACTCGACCGGCGGGATCGCGCGGATCGCGCGGACCGTCTGCTCGTCACCGGCCTGCTCGGCGGCCACCACGAGCGTGTCGCGGTCGGCCGGGAACGACTGTCCGTTCAGCACGGCGTCGAGGCGGGAACGGGTGGTGGAGGCAGCCATGGGCGCAGGTGCCCGACGCGCGGCGCGTGCACACGTCGTCCTGGTGGGTAGCTCGGCCCATGACCTCCTACGGCTACTTCCTGTCCTGCGAGCAGTACGGGCCGCACGAGCTGATCGACCAGGCCCGGCGGGCCGAGGCGGCCGGCTTCGAGCGCCTGTGGATCTCCGACCACTTCCACCCGTGGAACGACGCCCAGGGCCAGAGTCCCTTCGTGTGGGGCGTCCTCGGCGCGCTGTCGCAGGTGACGTCGCTGCTGGTGACGACCGCGGTGACCGCGCCGATCATGCGCATCCACCCGGCGATCCTCGCCCAGGCCACGGCCACCGCGGCCGTGCAGCTCGAGGGCCGGTTCGTGTTCGGCGTCGGCTCCGGCGAGGCGCTCAACGAGCACGTGCTCGGGGACCCGTGGCCGCCGATCGGCGAGCGGCTGGAGATGCTCGAGGAGGCGATCGGGCTGATCCGACGGATGCACGAGGGCGGCGTGGTGAACCACCGCGGGAAGCACTACCGGGTCACCGACGCGCGCATCTACACGCTCCCCGAGAACCCGGTCCCGATCTACGTCTCCGGGTTCGGCGAGCAGGCCACCGAGCTCGCGGCGCGTATCGGCGACGGGTACTGCGGGGTCGCGCCGGACGCGTCGCTGCTGCGGACCTACCGGGACGCGGGCGGGACGGGGCCGACCCAGGGCGGCACCAAGGTCTGCTGGGGCGACGACCGCGAGGCGATGATCGACCACGCGCACCGGATGTGGCCGAACGACGCCTTCCCGGGCCAGCTCGCCCAGACCCTCCCCCGCCCGTCGGACTTCGAGGACACCGCGCAGCTGCTCTCCCGCGATGAGGTGCCCGGCCTGTTCGCGTGCGGGTCGGACGTCGACGAGCACGTCTCCCAGCTGCGCTCCTACGCCGACGCCGGCTACGACGAGGTGTACGTCCAGCAGATCGGGCCGGACAAGGACGGCTTCTTCGCGGCCTACGAGAAGGAGGTGCTCCCGGCCCTGCGTGGCTAGGGTCGCGGCGTGGGCATGTGGTCGGAGCAGGTGGTCCCGCGGGTCACCGACCTGGCACTGGGGCGGGAGCCGGTGACCCGGCTGCGACGGCGGGCGCTCGCGCCGGCCCGGGGCGTCGTGCTGGACCTCGGCGCCGGGTCCGCCCCGAACCTCCCGCTGATGCCACCCGCCGTCGTGAAGGTGCTGGGGGTGGAGCCGTCGACGACGGCACGGCGGCTGGCCCGGCGGCGGACGGGGCCGTCGCTGGAGTGGGTGGGACTGGACGGAGCGTCGCTGGAGCTGCCCGACGAGGCGGTGGACACCGTCGTCAGCACCTTCACGCTGTGCACGATCCCGGACCTCGACGCGGCACTGCACGAGGCGCGGCGGGTGCTGCGGCCGGACGGGCGGTTCCTGTTCCTCGACCACGGCCTCGCCCCGGACGAGCGGGTGCAGCGGTGGCAGCACCGCCTCACGGGTGTGCAGCAGCGGGTGTTCGCGGGCTGCCACCTGGAGCGCGCGATCGACCGGCGGGTGTCCGCGGCCGGGTTCGTCATCGAGTCGCTGGAGCACGCCGCGATGCCGGGCCCGTCGGTGCTGAACCACCTCTACCTCGGGTGTGCCGCCTGACACGGGACGATTGGGACGGCACCGGGGGAGCCACCCCGTCGTCATGAAGGTCACCGTGTTCGGCGCGACCGGCGGGGTCGGTCGCTTCGTCCTGCACCACCTGCTCGCGGACGAGCACGAGGTGACGGCGTTCGTCCGCTCCCCCGAGAAGCTCGGGGACCTCGAGTACGCCGTCGACGTGGTCTCCGCGGAGCTCTCCGACGCCGACGCGGTGGCACGCGCGACCGAGGACGCGGACGCGGTGATCACGGCCTACGGCCCGCCGATCGACCCGCTCGTCGCGAGCGGCCCGCTCACCGAGGGCACGCGGACGATCGTCAAGGCGATGCACGCGGCCGGGGTGCGCCGGCTGGTGTCCCTCGCGACGGTCAGCGTCCCCGACCCGCGCGACCGGCCGCGGCTGTTCGACCGCCTCGTGCCGATCGGGATCGGGCTGCTCATCCCGGGGGCGCTCGCCGAGGTGCAGGGCATCCACGAGGTCGTCTCGACCTCCGACCTCGACTGGACGGTCGCCCGGATGTTCGCCCCGATCGACGTGCCGGGCGGCAACCCGGTCCGTGCGGGCTTCCTGGGTGTCGACCCGATCGGCGTCGAGATGGCCCGCGCCGACGTGGCCCGGTTCCTCGTCGATCAGCTGACGAGCACCGAGTACGTCGGCGCGGCTCCCGCGATCAGCAACTGATCCTCAGAGTCCGTAGGTCTCCAGGAGCCGCAGCCACACCTCCGACATCGTCGGGAACGACGGGACCGCGTGCCACAGGCGTGACAGGGGCACCTCCCCGACGACCGCGATCGTCGCCGCATGGACCATGTCGGCGACGTCCTGCCCGACGAAGGTCGCGCCGACGATCACCTCGCGCTCGGTGTCGACGACGATCGTGGCGAACCCGTCGTAGCCGTCGGCCTGCAGCGAGCCGCCCGCGACGTTCCCGATCTCGTAGGACACCGACCGCACCGGCAGTCCCTCGGCCCGTGCGGCGTCCTCGGTGTACCCGACCGCCGCGATCTGCGGGTCCGTGAAGATCACCTGCGGGACGGCGGTGTGCTCGGCCGTGGTCGCGTGGTGCGAGTACCGGCCGCCGAGCTGCTGCCCCCGGGCCCGCGCCACGATCACGTCGCCGCAGATGCGGGCCTGGTACTTGCCCATGTGCGTCAGCTTCGCGCCGGTCGAGGCGTCGCCGACGGCGTAGAGCCAGTCGGCCAGCACCGTCGTCGTGTCGTCGGCCGGTAGCGGCTTCCCCGGCTCCAGACCGACCGTCTCCAGGCCTATGTCGGACGTCGCCGGCTTCCGGCCCGCGGCGACGAGCAGTTCGTCGCCGGTCACCTCGGACCCGTCGTCGAGGGTCGCGGTGACGGCGCCGTCGGAGCGCCGGACCGCCGTCATCGACGTCCCGAGCCGCACGTCCACCCCGTCGGCCTCCAGCGAGGCCTGCAGCCGGCGCGCGGCCTCGGGCTCCACGCCGGGCACCAGGCGCTCGCCGTGCTGGACGAGGGTCACCTGCGCGCCGAGGCGCTGGTAGGCGGTCGCCATCTCGACGCCGACCACGCCGCCGCCGAGGATCAGCAGCGACGACGGGACGTCCTTGACCTGTGTCGCGTCGCGGTTCGTCCAGGCACCGACGTCGGCGATGCCGTCAATCGGTGGGTAGGTCGGCACGGACCCCGTCGCGACGACGACCGCCCGCGCGGTCACGGAGGTCGTCGTCCCGTCGTCGTGGGTGACCTCCACGGCCCGCTCGCCGGTCAGCCGGCCGCGCCCGCGCAGCAGCGTGATGCCGGCGCCGGAGAGCCAGTCGGCCTGCGAGGAGTCGTCCTCGGCGGCGAACTGGTCACGGCGCTCGAGCACCTTCGCGACGTCGACCGGGCCCGAGGCCACGCCCGGCATGCGGTCCACGGCGGCCTTGAGGTCGACCGGGCGGAGCAGCGCCTTCGACGGGATGCACGCGTAGTACGAGCACTCGCCGCCGACGAGCCCGGCCTCGACGATCGCCGCGCTGAGTCCCTGCTGGTGGGCGCGGTCGGCGGCGTTCTCGCCGACCGGGCCGGCACCGATCACCACGACGTCGACATCGAGGTCAGCCATCGTCCTCCGTCCCTCCCGTCGGGCCGAACCGTTCGACCCGGATGCTGGCGTCGGGCTGCCCGGCCGCCTGCAGGTACGACTCCATCGCGAGGGTGAATCGTGCCGATCCGCACACGAACGCGGTAGCGCCCGGGTCGGCGATCGCCCCGATCACCGCCGCGTCGAGGCGCGACCCGCCCTTCTGCCGCGACCGTGCGATCAGCGCCCCGGCGGCCTCGAGCTCCTCGCGGTAGGGCAGGTGCTCGTCGGTCCACGCGGACACCGCGAGCGAGAGCAGCTCGGGGTGCCCCGTCTCCTGCGCGTGCCGCAGCATCGAGACGAGCGGCGCGACCCCGCTCCCGCCGCCGATCCCCAGCGCCGGCGTCCGGCCGTCCCAGGCGAACCACCGCCCGATCGGTCCACGGCACTCGAGCTCGTCGCCCGGCTCGACGACCTCGGAGACGAAGCCGGACACCTCGCCGTCGGGAACCTTCTCCACGTACAGCTCGACGAGGTCGTCGGACGGGGCGGACACCGTCGAGTAGGAGCGGCTCGCGGTGTAGCCGTCCTCCGCGCGCAGCCGCAGCACGTAGTGCTGACCGGGCCGGTGGACGACGCGGTCGGGGACCTCGAGGCGCAGGATCACCGCGATGTCGCCGTGGTGACGGACGTCCACCACCCGCGCGTCGCGCCAGATCGCGGCGCGCTGGGCGTCAGTCGCCATCGAAGCGCTGCTCGGTCCACGGGTCGCCGCGGTGGTGGTACCCGTTGAGCTCCCAGAACCCGGGCTCGTCGTGGTCGAGGAGGGTGACCTTGGAGATCCACTTGGCGGACTTCCAGAAGTACAGGTGGGGCACGATCATCCGCACCGGCCCGCCGTGCTCGCGGGTCAGCGGCTTCCCCTCGTGCTCCCAGACGATCCACGCCTTCCCGCCGGTCACGTCGGAGAGCGGGAGGTTGGTGCGGTAGCGGGTGGTCGACTCCTCGACGACGAACGTCGCCTCGGGCAGCGGCTGCGCGAGGTCGAGCAGCGTGTCGAGGCTGATGCCGGTGAACGAGGTGTCGAGCTTCGACCACGTCGTCACGCAGTGGATGTCGCCGCGGTAGACGTCCGTCCCCAGCGCCTTGAGCTCCTTCAGCGACCACGACGACGGGTTCGCGACGAGGCCGTCGATCGTGAGCGTCCAGCGCTCGGCGTCGATGCGGGCCGTCGGCTCGGCCGTCAGCACCGGCCAGGACGACCCGACGTCGTACTGACCCGGAGGCAGCCGCGGATCGCGCTCCGCCTGCCGTCGTCGTCCGGTGAACCCTCGTGTGATCGCCATCGCCCGCTCCTCTCGGCCCGACCGACACCCTAGGGAGCGGCCGGGCGCTCCCGCGTCGGTCGAACGACGCAGCTCGTGCGGATCATCCCGACGATCGGTCGCACGACCGATACCCGCGCCCCGGTCCGGGGTGCAGGATCGTCGCCGTGACCGAGACCTCCGAGATCGACCCCGCCGCGGCACCGTCGGGACCGGGCTGCCTGGAGTGCGAGAACGACGGCGGCTGGTGGTTCCACCTGCGGCGGTGCGCGGCCTGCGGACACGTCGGCTGCTGCGACTCGTCGCCCGCGCAGCACGCGACGGCGCACGCCCGCAGCGCGGGGCACCCGATCCTCACCAGCTACGAGCCCGGTGAGTACTGGTTCTACGACGACCGCACGGGGACCGCCTCCGAGGGCCCCGACCTCGCCGTGCCGCGCCACCACCCCGAGGACCAGACGGTCCCGGGGCCCGCCTCGCGGGTGCCGGGCGACTGGGTCCAGCGGCTGCACTGACCGTGCCGGCGACGACCCGCTGGGACGGGAACCTGCTCCGCGGCCCGGTGCACGGCCCCCTCCCCGTCCTCCTCCTGGTCATGACGACCGCGACCGGGCTCGTCGACGCCGTGAGCGTCCTCGGACTCGGCCGGGTGTTCGTCGCGAACATGACCGGCAACGTGGTGTTCCTCGGCTTCGCCGTCGCGGGCGCCCCCGGGTTCGCGCTCGCCGCCTCGCTCGCCGCGCTGGCCGGATTCCTCGTCGGCGCGCTCGTCGGGGGCGCCGTCATCGGGCGGAGCGGGGCGGCGCGCGGCCGCCTGCTGCGGGACACCGTGCTCGTCGAGGTGCTGCTCATGGCCGTCGCTGCCGTCCTGCTCGCAGGAGTGTCCGGTGCCCCGGGCAGCGCCCTCGCCTCCGCCGTCGCCGCGCTGCTCGCCCTCACCATGGGGCTGCAGAACGCGGTGGTGCGTCGACTCGCGGTCCCGGACCTGACGACGACCGTCCTGACGATGACCCTGACGGGGATCGCCGCCGACGTGCGCGCCGCGGGTCGGCCGGTGGTGACGCGCCGCGTGCTCGCCGTCGTGACGATGTTCCTCGGTGCGCTGGTCGGGGCCCTCCTGGTCGGCCGGACCACGCTCGTGTGGGCGCTGCTCCCGGCGCCCGTCCTGCTGGCCGTGGTCGCGGTGGCGCTGCTGGTCGCGCTGCGCCGGCCCGCGCCGTGGCAGGTCGCGCCGGGCTGATCCGCCGGGCCTGATCGCCCTGGTCGCACCGGACGCGGGCACCGCGGGCAGGATCGGCCCTTCGACGTTCACCTGCGAGCGCCCCCGAGAGGACGACGATGACCGACCCCGGCCTCCCCGAGAGCCCCGACGAGATGCCCGAGGACGACCGGGACTCGATCGACGACACGACCTTCGAGCAGCTCGACGACGCCGACCTGCTCGACGGGTCCGGCCCGGAGCGCGATCCCGAGGACCCGCTGGACGCGGGCTGGGTCCCGAACGAGACCACCCGCGGGATCGACGCCTGGGGCGTGACCCCGGACGAGGAGGCCGAGGGCGAGCCGCTGTCCGAGCGGATCCGCCACGAGATCCCCGAGGACCCCGACGACGAGCGCGCCGACGGCCTCGGCGACGCGAGCGACACCGACGGCGAGCTCTACGACGACGAGGTCGGCACGGAACGCTCCGGGCGACTGGTGCTGCGCGACGAGGGCGACGAGGGCTACGCCGACGACGTGGGCGTCGACGGGGCGGCGGCGAGCGCCGAGGAGGCCGCCATGCACACCATCGACGAATGAGCTGACAGGACGTCCTGTCCGGGGACTTCCTTCCTGACAGGGCGCTCTGTCAGGATGCTCGCGTGGCCACCCGGGCGTTCCAGGGCGCGAGCGCCGCGGAGCGCGCGGCGCAGCGGCGGGCGCGGTTGCTCGAGGCGGCCCTCGACGTCATCGGTGAGCGCGGGATCGGCGACTTCACGATGACCGCGGTCTGCCGCGAGGCCGGGCTCACCGAGCGCTACTTCTACGAGTCCTTCGCCCGCCGGGAGGACCTGCTCAAGGCGCTCTTCGACGCTGTCGCGGCCGACGCGCTGGACCTCGCGGTGCGGGCCGCGGACGTCGTCGCCCCGACCGATCTCGAGGCGCGCGCCCGGGCGGCGATCGCCGCCACGACGACGCTGCTCGGCGAGGACGCCCGCGTCGCCCGCCTCTACCGCGAGGCGATCGGGCACCGCGAGCTCGCGGGCCGCCGTCAGGACACGATCGCGGCGTTCGCCGCCCTCCTCGCCCGGCTGATCGCCGGCGCACACCCCGAGCTGCGCGCCGAGGACCTGCAGCTGACCACGACCGTCCTCACCGGCGGTGTCGTCGATGCCGTCGGCTTCTGGCTCGACGGCCGGCTGGGCGCCGACGTCGACACCCTCCTGCACCGCTGCGCCCGCCTCGTGGTGGCCGCGGCCGAGCAGCACCGCACCGAATCGGCCCGTCCCCGGGAGGAACGATGACGACCCCCCTGCCGCTGCGCGTCCAACAGACGGTCGCCTCCGTCCTGGGCCGGGTGCCCTCGACCCCCGGACCACTGGCACCCCCGCCGCCCGGCAGCGACCTGCGGGCGGTGCCCGGGGACCCCGGCGCCCCGTTCGTCGGGCGGTCGCTGGAGTTCGCGTCGGACATGCTCGGGTTCGCCCGCCAGCGCTACGAGCAGTACGGACCGGTCTCGTGGAGCGGCGCGTTCGGCCGCCGGATGGTGGCCGTGCTCGGACCGGACGCGATCGGCCAGGTGCTCGTCAACAAGGACAAGTACTTCGGCAACGCCGACGGGTGGGGCTTCTTCATCGGGCCCTTCTTCCGACGCGGGGTGATGCTGCTCGACTTCGAGGAGCACCGCACGCACCGGCGCATCCTGCAGGAGGCGTTCACGAAGGCGCGCCTCGGCGAGTACCTCGACGTGATGACCCCCCGGATCTCCCGCAGCCTCGACGACTGGACCACCGGCGACGGTGTCCGCATCTACGAGCGCATCAAGCAGATGACGCTCGACATCGGCACCGAGGTCTTCGTCGGCGACGAGCTGGGCCCGCGCGCGGACCGGGTCAACCGCGCCTTCGTCGACACCGTGCACGCGGGGGTCGCGGTCGTGCGTGCGCCGGTCCCGGGCGGCTCGTGGAAGCGGGGGCTGGACGGCCGGACGGTGCTCGAGGACTACTTCACCGCGCAGATCCCCGCCAAGCGGGCGGGCGAGGGCCGGGACATGTTCAGCGTGCTGTGCCGGGCGCGCAGCGACGAGGGCGAGACGTTCTCCGACGACGACGTCGTCAACCACATGATCTTCCTGCTGATGGCCGCCCACGACACGTCGACGATCACGCTGTCGATGATGAGCTACCTGCTCGCCAAGAACCCGGAGTGGCAGGAGAAGCTGCGCGAGGAGTCGTTCGCGCTCGGGGAGACCGGCTCGATGGCCGATCTCGACTCCCTGGTCTCGCTCGACCTCGCGATGCGCGAGACGTTGCGGATGTACGCGCCGGTCGGCCAGCTCGCGCGGATCACGGTGCGCGACGCCGACCTGCAGGGCTTCCACATCCCGGCCGGGACGCTGATGTCGCTCGGCATCCACGCCTCGCAGCGCATGGAGCCGTGGTGGGACCGCCCGGACGAGTTCGACCCGGACCGCTTCGCTCCGGAGCGCGCCGAGGACAAGTCGCACCGCTTCGCGTGGATGCCGTTCGGCGGCGGGGTCCACAAGTGCATCGGCCTGCACTTCGGCGGCATGGAGGTCAAGGCGATCATGCACGCGATGCTGCGGCGCTTCCGCTGGAGCGTGCCGGACGACTACGTCATGCCGATCGGCCTGACGACCGGCCCGACGCCGGCCGACCACCTGCCGCTGCGCCTGGAACGGCTCTGATGCACGACGCCGACCTGGTCCACCTCCGCCGTTGCGTCGAGCTCGCCCGCGAGGCGCTCGACGCCGGGGACGAACCCTTCGGCTCCGTGCTGGTGGGCGCCGACGGCACCGCGCTCGCCGAGGACCGGAACCGGGTGAACACCGGCGGCGACCCGACGCTGCACCCGGAGTTCGCGCTGGCCCGGTGGGCGGCGGAGACGCTCCCGGAGGCCGACCGGCCCGGAGCGACCGTCTACACCTCCGGCGAGCACTGCCCGATGTGCTCCGCCGCGCACGCGTGGGTCGGGCTCGGCCGGATCGTGTACGCCAGCTCGTCGGAGCAGTTGAGCGGCTGGCTCGCCGAGTTCGGCGCCGGCCCCGGTCCGGTGGCCTCGCTGCCCGTGTCGGCTGTGGCCCCGGGCGTGCTGGTGGAGGGCCCGGCGCCGGGTCTGGCCGAGGAGGTCCGGGAGCTGCACCGCCGGCTCCACCTCGGGGCGTGACCCGCGTCGCCTGTCAGCGAGCCCACTTCTCCGTGTCGGGACACCGCCGTTCGGGTCATCCTGGCGCGGTCGCCCCAGTGCTGCGGCCACACGAGTTTCCAGCACGGGATCAGGTAGGTGATGGCGATGCCGACGACCTCGGTGCCCTGGATGGGCAATCGCGTCGTGATGTGGGAGATCGAGGACACGGAGCTGACCGCCCTCGAGTGGCGTCGGCCGTACAACGGCGTGACGCGCGGGTTCCGGGTGCTGGGGGCCGACGAGCTCGCCGTCGTGTGCCAGGCCGTCGAGGAGGCCACCGCCGAGCTGCGCCCCGCTCCCCGACTGGAGGACGTGGCCGGGCGGCCGCTCGACCTGGAGTCGTTCCTCGAGGAAATCCTCGATCGCTGACGCGCGTCCCCGGACGATCGAACGGCACCCTCGCAGCTTCTGTGCGCGCGAGAGTGCCGTTCGTTCATTCCGGGGCCGGCCTCGGACTCAGCCGGGCACCTCGTAGGTCGGGGTGATCATCGCGCGCCCGATGGAGTGGAAGAACAGGTTGAAGCCCAGGAAGGCCGGGCTCCCGTCCTCCCCCACACCGAGGTCCTCCACGTCGACGGCGTGGACGACGAAGAAGTAGCGGTGCGGGCCGTGGCCCCCGGGCGGCGCGGCACCGATGAAGCGGTGGGCGCCTGCGTCGTTGGCCAACGTCACCGCGCCCTGCGGCAGCAGGCCCTTCTCCGGGTCCCCCGCGTCCGCGGGCAGCGACGTCGTCGAGGCGGGGATGCCGGTGACCGCCCAGTGCCAGAACCCGCTGGCCGTCGGGGCGTCCGGGTCGTAGCAGGTGACGGCGAAGCTCTTCGTGCCCTCCGGGAAGCCCGACCACTCGAGCTGGGGCGACACGTCCTCGCCGCCGGCACCCATGATCCCGCTGACCTGGGCCGTCGGGAGCGTCTGGCCGTCGGTGACGTCGGTGGAGGTCACCTCGAAGGTGGCCACGTCGGGCAGGAAGCTGTACGGGTCGGGCGGCTGGGGCGCCACGGGTCCTCCTCGTCGTCGGGAATGCTCGTCGCTTCTCTTCCCCGTCCCGGGCGACCGGCATGCACCACAGCAGGGCCGACGCGATCCGGGAGTCGGTTGCGCCGGTCGCGCACCGCCGTGGACGCTGTCGCGAACGGAGATCCACGGGGGGTGCGATGGACGGGCGGGAGTTCGGGCGGTACCGGCTCGGCCGTCTCATCGGCTCCGGCGGCATGGGCGACGTCTACGAGGCCGTCGACACCGAGCGCGACCGGGCCGTCGCGCTGAAGCTCCTGCCCGAGCTGTTCGGCGGGAACGCGGAGTTCGTCGAGCGCTTCCGGCGCGAGTCCCGGGTCGCCGCGCGCCTCCGCGACCCGCACATCATCCCGATCCACGACTACGGCGAGATCGACGGCCGGCTCTTCATCGACATGCGCCTCGTCGACGACGGCACGACCGTCGCGGACCTGTTGCGCGACGGCGGCCCGTTGACGGTCGAGCGGACGGTGGACCTGATCGGCCAGGTCGCGGACGCCCTGGACGCCGCGCACGCCGACGGCCTGATCCACCGCGACGTGAAGCCCTCGAACGTGCTCGTCACCGCGCGGGACTTCGTCTACGTCGTGGACTTCGGCATCGCGCATGCGGCGGGACACACGGCGTCGCGCGTCACCGGCACGGGCTCCACGGTCGGCACCCTCGACTACATGGCGCCCGAGCGCTTCACCGCCCGCTCGGTCGACCGTCGCGCCGACGTGTACTCCCTGGCCTGCCTGCTCCACCAGTGTCTCACCGCCCGCCCGCCGTTCGAGGGCGAGGACCTGCCCGAGCTCATGTACGCCCACCTCGACCGGGAACCCCCGCGCCCGAGCGAGCACCGGCCGTGGATTCCGACGGCCCTCGACGAGGTCGTCGCCCGCGGGATGGCCAAGGACCCCGAACGACGGTTCCCGACGGCGGGTGCGCTCGCCGACGCGGCCCGCGCGGCGGTCGCGCCGGAGCGGGATCCGGCGTCGGAACGGCCCGCCGGCCCGGCGCCGTCGTCCGCGTCCGTCGTGGGCCCGTCCCGGGGTGCTGCACCGTCCCGGGAACCGCTCCCGGTGCCGCCGCGACGAGCGTCCGACCGGCCCGTGCCGTCGGCCGATGCCACCACCGTGGGTTCGGCTCCGTCGCGCGGACCGGCCCGGCCGGTGCGCTACCGCCGCGACGGCACGACGGTGCGCGTGCCCCGCCTCGCCGTGCTCGGGCGGCGTCGTCACCGGGTGCTGCTGGCCGCGCTCGTCGTGACGGTCCTGGTCGCCGTCGTGGTCGGGCTGACCCTGCTCCTGCGACCGACGCCCGCGCCCGCTGCGGCGACGGTGCCGCCGGGCGGGTCGGGCGGGCTGCGGAGTTCCGCGACCCCGCTGGTCGTCGGCGCGATCTCGACCCCACCGACCCCGGGCTACCTCGCCGTCACCCCCGACGGTCGGCAGGGGTGGGTGACGAACCGGGACACCCGGGTGGTGTCGGTGGTCGACCTCGACCGGCAGGCGATCGTCGCGACGGTCCCGATGACGGTCGCGACGCCCCGCTTCGTCGCCTTCAGCGCCGACGGCACCCGCGCCTTCGTGAGCTGCTACGACGAGCGCGGCGACGTGGTCGAGGTGATCGACACCCGCTCCGCCACCGTCGTCGCGACGATCCCGGTGGACCGCGAGCCCTACGCCCTCGCCGTCGCGCCCGACCAGCGCACGCTGTGGGTGCCGAGCCACGAGACCGGCTCCCTCGACCTCGTCGACCTCGCGACGAATGCGGTCGCGCGGCGCGTACCGGTCGCGCCCAACCCGCACTGGGTCGCCTTCGGCGCCGGCGGCACCTACGTCGCGAACCACGAGTCCAACCTCGTCAGCGTCCTCGGCCCGGACGCCTCGACCCGCACGACCGTGCCCGTCGGCCGCAGCCCGCACGCGCTGGCGATCTCGCCGGACGGCACCCAGGTCGCGGTCGCCAACTACGACGGCGACACGGTCAGCCTGATCGACACCCGGACGAACCGGGTCGTCGCCGAGGTGCCGGTCGGCCGCGGTCCGCAGCACGTGGCCTGGTCCGCCGACGGCGAGCACCTCTACACGGCGGACGTGGACGGCGGCACCGTGACCGCGGTCGACACCCGCACGGCCGCCGCCACCGCGACCGTCCCGGTCTGCTCCTCGCCGACCAGCGTCACCCTCCGCGGTCCCGACGCCCTGGTCACGTGCCTGGACGAGGCGAGACTCGTCGTCCTGCGCGCCGCGGGGTGAGGGCTTCTGCCGCCAGCGCCGCACCGTCCCGCGTCAGGCGGTAGTAGCGGCGAGGTGGCCGCCCCGTGCCGAGGTAGATCTCCGGGTCCTCGTTCCGGCTCTCGACGAGGCCCCGGCCCTCGAGCCTGGCGAGCAGGGGATAGAGCGTTCCCGACGGCAGGTCGGCCCCTCGGGCCAGTTCGAGTCCGTAGTACTCGGCTTCCGGATCCAGCATGAACACCGCCAACACGTCGCGCAGTGCTGCCGTGATCCGCAGGCTCCTGCCTCCCATGACCCTTAAACTACATAGGTAGACGAGCGGTCGGAACCGTCGTGACGAACACGTGATCCCGCCGTCCGAGCACCCGAGGGCCGACAAGATCACCGGAACGAAGAGGATTTGGACGCCCAGGCCTCGGATTCTCGTTGTTGCGGTGATCTTGGTCGGGCCGAGCCGGGCCCCGTCGACCCCGGGACGATCAACGGGTCTTCCGTGCTGTCCAGAGCCCGTTCCGGCAGCCCTGAGTGCCCGTTCGTCGCAACCGTCGGAGCGACCACCGCCCTACTCCCGCGGCGTGACCCACATGGCGGCGGCGAGTTCGGGGCCGAGGAGGTGCTCCTCGTCGTCCCGGCCCAGGGACACCACGAACGACCCTCCGAACGGGTGCCGGCCGCGCATCAGCACCTCGCTGCCGAGCCCGAAGCCCCGCTCCTTGAGGTGGCGGAGCACGGCGGGGTCGTCGTCGTCCACGCGGACGAGCCGCCCGCCGCGGCCGGCCTCCAACGTCGAGAGCGCCCGGGCGTCCTGCTCCACGGTGCGGCCGTCGGCGTCCGGGATCGGGTCGCCGTGCGGGTCGACCTCCGGGTGCCCGAGGCGGGCGTCGATCCGGGACAACAGGGTCTCGGAGACGTAGTGCTCGAGGACCTCGGCCTCGTCGTGCACCTCGTCCCAGCCGTATCCGAGCTCCTGCACGAGGAACGTCTCGAGCAGCCGGTGCCGGCGCAACATGGCGAGCGCGTGCCGTCGTCCGGCCTCGGTCAGCGTCAGCCCGGCGTAGGGGCGGTGCTCGACCAGCCCGAGGTCGGCGAGCTTGCGCGCCATGCCGGACACCGACGACGCGGAGAGCCCGAGCCGCAGCGCCAGCCGGGACGTGGTGGCGGTGCCCTCGGACTCGACCAGCTTGTAGACGGCCTTGACGTAGTCGTCGACCGCTGCCGAGTGCGCACCACCCTCCATGCGCATCAGACTAGGCGCGCGGGGTCGATCACCCCCCGCAGCAGCCACCACCGCAGCATCCGCCACCACCGCCGGACGGTGCCATCGCGGGCTGCGCGGTCCGGGCCTTCCCGCCGAGCGCGACCGTCGAGAGCAGCTTCACGGTGTCGGCGTGCCCGTCGGGGCAGTCCGCCGGGTCGCCCGCCTGCTGCATCGGCCGGTTGACCTCGAAGGTCGATCCGCACTCCCGGCACCGGAACTCGTACACCGCCATGCGCCGAGCCTAGGCGCACCACCCGACGTCAGGAAGGCTCTTGCGTTCCCGCCACCACTGCGAACACTGGCGGACGTGCACCACGCGACCCGCGACATCGCCGCACCGCTCGCCGAGGTGTGGGCGGTCGTGGAGGACGTCGAGCGCTGGCCGGAGTGGACGCCGACGTTGCGGGCCGCGACGCTGCTCGACCCCGGCCCGTTGCGGCCGGGGACGCGGGTCCGCCTCGACCAGCCCCGGCTCCCGACGATCACGTGGACCGTCGAGCGGGTCGACGAGGGGCGCGGCTTCTCGTGGGTGTCCGGCGGCCGACTCGCGCTCTCCCGCGGCGACCACCGGCTGACGGCGACCGACTCCGGCACCCGCGTCGACCTGACCTTCGAGCAGCACGGGATCGCCGCGGTGTTCGGCGCCCTGACCGCGTCGATGACCCGACGCTACGTCGAGACCGAGGCAGAGTCCCTGCGTCGCCGCTGCGAGGCCTGACCTCACCGGCACGCACCACGAACGCTCCTAATCTGGACACATCACCACCTCCACCGCCTCCCGCGCCCTGGCCGCCCTGCTCGTCGTCGGGCTGCTGGCAGCGGGAGCGGTCTGGTTCGCGCAGAGCCGGGGCTTCACCGCGCGGGACGCGTGGGAAGTCGTCGCCCCGCCGCCGCCCGAGCCGTGCAGCGAACCGGACCCGACGACGGACGGGTGCCTGACGCCGACCGCGCTGCGCCTGCACGACGCGGCCGTCGCCCGGTTCGGAGAGCCCGGGGCGGACGGGCCGCTGCGCTCGCTGACGTGCTGGTCCGAGCACGCGTGGAACCCGTCGAGCGACCACCCCGCGGGCCGGGCGTGCGACCTGTTCCCGACGCGGTCCGGGCGGTTCCCGGTCGGCGACGAGCTGGCGGCGGGCTGGGCGATGGCGACCTTCCTGCGCGAGAACGCCTCCGAGCTCGGGGTGCGCTACGTCATCTGGCAGGGCCGCATCTGGTCCCGCGGTGCCGGTGACCAGGGCGGATGGGGGCGCCCGTACGACGGGGGCGGGGTCTACGACCCGAGCGACGCCACCGGCGGGCACTACGACCACGTCCACGTCAGTGTGCGCCGCTGAGGACACTCATCACGTTCGGCCGCGGGCCCGACGATCTCCGTGCCACACTCGGGAGCGAGCGCGTCGGCACCACTGCCGCGACGCGCGTGCCGCCTGGCCCTCGCCGAACCGCGATCGACGCCCGGGCGGAACCCCCGACCTCGACGCTAGGTGCTCCCCATCTCTGACATCAGCACGTTCACCGGCCTGGGCATCTCGCCCTCGATCGCCGACCTCCTCGCCCCCCGCGGCATCACGGAGCCCACCCCGATCCAGGCCGCGGCCATCCCCGACGCGCTCGCCGGGAAGGACGTCCTCGGCCGCGGGCGCACGGGTTCCGGCAAGACCCTCGCCTTCGGGCTCCCCGTGCTCGCGAAGCTGGCGCGCTGCGACGCCCCGACGCGGCCGAACCGCCCCCGCGCACTGATCCTGCTGCCCACCCGCGAGCTCGCGAGCCAGGTCCGCGACGCCCTCGCCCCGCTGTCCGAGGCCCTGGGGCTCGAGCAGACGGTCGTCTACGGCGGCGTCGGCCAGCGTCCGCAGGAGAACGCGCTGCGCCGCGGCGTCGACCTGCTCATCGCGTGCCCCGGCCGCCTCGAGGACCTCATCGGGCAGGGCATCCTCGACCTGGACCGTGTCGAGG
Organism: Actinomycetospora termitidis; assembly: GCF_030286555.1. Classification (GTDB taxonomy): domain Bacteria; phylum Actinomycetota; class Actinomycetes; order Mycobacteriales; family Pseudonocardiaceae; genus Actinomycetospora; species Actinomycetospora termitidis. Next base: position 105,923 of record NZ_JASVWF010000001.1, read on the forward strand.
TCACCGTGCTCGACGAAGCCGACCACATGTCCGACCTCGGCTTCCTCCCGGCCGTGCGCCGCCTGCTGCGCCGCACCCCGGGCGGCTCCCAGCGCCTGCTCTTCTCCGCCACGCTCGACGGCGAGGTGGACAAGGTCGTCAAGGAGTTCCTCCGCTCGCCGGTGACCCACAGCGTCGACCGGGCGGCGGAGCCGGTCCCGGACATGACCCACCACGTGTTCACGGTGTCGCCGGCCGACCGCAACGCCGTCGTGCAGGAACTCGCGGGCGGGCTCGGACGCACGATGCTGTTCACGCGCACCAAGCACGCCGCGCGCAAGCTCTCGCGCAAGCTCACCGCGGCCGGCATCCCCGCCGCCGAGCTGCACGGCAACCTCGCCCAGAACGCCCGCGACCGGAACCTCGGCTGGTTCCGCGACGGTGACGTCCGGGTGCTCGTCGCCACCGACATCGCCGCGCGCGGGATCCACGTGGACGACGTGTCCCTCGTCGTCCACGTCGACCCGCCGGCCGAGCACAAGGCCTACCTGCACCGCTCGGGCCGCACCGCCCGTGCCGGGTCGGCCGGTGACGTCGTCACCCTCGCCGCTCCCGATCAGCGCGGCGAGGTCTCCAAGCTGACCCGCCAGGCCGGGATCAAGCCGCGGACCGCGCAGGTCGCGCCGGGCGCCCGCGAGATCACGGCGCTGGTCGGCGAGCCGGCCCCGTTCGCGACGATGCCCGAGGCTCCCGCCCCGCAGCAGCCCGCCCCGTCGTCGGGAGGCTCCGGCTCGGGGTCCCGTTCCGGCCGGCCGCGTCGCCGTGGTGGCGGCGGGGGCACGGGAGGCAGCGGTCGCCGCGGCGGTGCCCCCGCCGCGCAGGGGTCCGGCCAGGGCTCGAGCGGCCAGGGAGCTCCCGCGGGCGGCGGTGGTCGTCGGCGTGGCGGTCGCGGTGGCCGCGGTGGCGCGGGCTCCACGCCGGTGCACTCGAGCTCGTCGTTCTCCTCGGAGTCGCGCGGGCGCCGCAGCCGCTGAGTCGTACTAGCCTCGCCGAACGTGTTCACCGGGTTCGGCGAGGCGGCGGTCGACTTCTACGAGGGGCTCGAGGCCGACAACTCCAAGGCGTACTGGCAGGACAACAAGCACCTGTACGACGACCACGTCCGCGCGCCCATGCAGGCGCTGCTGCTGACGCTGGAGCCCGAGTTCGGCGAGGGCCGCATCTTCCGGCCGTACCGCGACGTGCGGTTCTCGAAGGACAAGGTGCCGTACAAGACACAGTGCGGCGCGACGGCGGGCGGGCACTACGTGCAGGTCTCGGCCGACGGGATCATGGTCGCGGTCGGCTACTACGCGATGGTGCCGGGGCAGGTCGCGCGCTACCGCGCGGCGGTCGACGACGAGCGGCACGGCCCGGTGCTCGCGTCGATCGTCTCGAGCCTGCACGACGACGGGTTCACCCTCGGCGGCGACCGCCTCAAGACCCGCCCGCGCGGCACCGACCCCGACCACCCGCGGCTCGACCTGCTGCGCCACCGCGCGCTCTTCGCGCACACCTCGTGGGAACCGTCGGACGAGCTGCACACCCCGGAGCTCGCGGACCGGGTCGCGCGGACCTGGCGGCGGATGGATCCGCTGGGCGAGTGGCTCCACGAGCACGTCGGGGTCACCCTCGACGACGCCGCCCAGGGCGCGCGCGGCCGCCGGTGAGACCTCGCCCTCCTAACACCGGGCGGTCAGGCCACCGTCCACCGGCAGGCAGACGCCGTTGACGTAGGCGGCGTCGTCGGAGGCGAGGAAGAGCGCGGCGCGGGCCACGTCCCACGGGGTGCCGCTGCGTCCGGTGGGGCTGCGGCGGTCCCGCTCGGCCCGCGCCGCACCGCCGTCGTCCGCGAGCTGGTCGCCGACGAGCGGGGTGTCGATCAGACCGGGCAGCACCGCGTTGGCCCGGATGCCGTCGGCCGCGTACGTCAGGGCGATCGAGACCGTCAGCTGGTCGACCGCGGCCTTTGCCGCCATGTAGCCCGGGTAGTCGTAGCCCGGGTGCCGGATCGCGGCCACCGACGACACGTTGACGATCGCGCCGCCGCCGGCCGCGATCATCAGCGGGACGGCGTGCTTGCTGGTGAGGAACACCCCGGTCACGTTGACCGCCAGCGCCCGGTCCCACGAGGAGCGGCACAGGTCGACGAGGCCACCCGGCGTCGCGACCCCGACGTTGTTGTGGATGATCCGCGGCGGCCCGAAGGCGTTCGTGGCCGTGGCGAGGGCCGCGATCACGTCGCCCTCGTCGGTCACGTCGGCGCGCACCCCGATCGCCCGCCCGCCGTCCTCGACGACGAGCTCCGCCGTCAGGTCGGCCTGCCCGGCATCGCGGTCGACGGCGACGACGGCCGCTCCCGCGCGGGCGTAGGTCAGCGCGGCGGCCCGGCCGTTGCTCATCGCCGATCCGCTGGAGCCGGCTCCGAACACCACGGCCACCCGGCCCTGCAGATCGGGCATCGTCGACCCCCCGCTCGCTGACCGTCCGGACGTCGACGACGGTGCCCGCCCCGGGCCGGGGCCTGCGACCGCCCGCTGACGCGAGCGACGTCGGTCTCCTCCTCGTTCTGTAGGAACATGACGGCGACGGGAGGCGAGGGGCGATGACACATCGGGCGGGCACCGTCGACGAGGTCCAGCACCTCGTCGACGAGCTCGCGGACGAGCTGGGACGGTCGGTCGTCGTGAACGACCCCGGGATGCACCTGCTCAACGCGACGCGGCACTTCGCCGACGAGGACCCGGTGCGGGTCCGGGCGGTGCTGCAGCGCGACCCGGGTACCGACGTGGCCGACTACGTCCTCGGGCTCGGGGTGGCGGAGTGGACCGGGCCCGGAGTGATCCCCGCGGAGCCGGCCCTGGAGCTGCGCTCGCGCTGCTGCGTCCCGGTGCGGCAGGGCTCCCGCCTGCTCGGACTGCTGCTCGTCATCGACGCCGACGGCTCCCTCACCCCCGCCGAGCTCGAGCGGCTGCGCGAGGCCGCGGACGTCATCGCACGGTGTCTGGCCGACCGCGAGCTGGAGGCCACACGGACGTCGGCCACCGCCGAGGGGCACGCCACCGCCCTGCTCGACGGCGGCCCCGACGAGCGCGCGGAGGCACGCCGTGCGCTGGTCGCGGGAGGGCTGCCCGACCTCGCCGTCGCCGCGGTGACGACGATCGTCGCCCGCGCTCCCGTGCGGGCGGGCGAGGTCACGCGGGTCCTGCGGACGGCGGCGACCGCGCACCTGCGGCGCGGCTCCCGACGCGGGGTCGCCGTCGCCGCCGGGGGCCGGGTCCGGCTGGTCGTCGTCTCGGCCCGCCCCGGCGACCGGGACGCGGAGGTCACCGCGGCGCGCCGGCTCGCCGTCGGGGTGGGCTACGCCCTGGGGACCAGGGCCGACGTCGTCGTCGGGCTCGGTGGAGAGGTCCCGGGCCTGGACGCGGCCGGGCGCTCCGGGGCGCAGGCCGAACTGGCCGCCCGGGGCGCCCGGCTCCTGCCACGGCACGGCGGGGTCGCCCGGTACGAGGACGTCGCCGACCACGCGGTCCTGCTCCGCCTGCCCGACGAGGCACTCACCCCGGACCTCGTGCCCGACGCCCTGCGCCGGCTGGTCGACCACGAGTCGGGCGGGCGGTTGCGGCCGACCCTGGAGATCTACCTCGACCTCGCGGGCTCGGTGCCGCGCACCGCGGAGCGTCTGCACCTGCACCGCACCTCGCTGTACTACCGGCTGCGACAGATCGGCGAGATCACCGGCGTGGACCTCGACGACGGCCGCCAACGGCTCGTGCTCCACCAGGGGCTGCGCGCGCTGGAGCTGCTCGAGGGCCGGAGCTGATTCGACAAAGGGAGGACGGAGGCCGGGCGCTCCTCCGACAGCCGACGGTCGTGGCGTGGGTCACGGGCGCGGGACGCTCACCGCGGCCACCGAACCACGAGCGAGGGAGCTCCCGTGCCGTCCTTCACCACCTCCGACGGAGTCGTCCTGGAGTTCCGGGACAGCGGCGGGGACGGCGTCCCGCTGGTCATGCTGCACGGGTGGGGCCAGACCCAGGCGATGTTCCACCACCAGCTCGACGGCCTCGACCGCCGCGTCGTCACCGTCGACTTCCGGGGCCACGGGACCTCCGACAAGCCGCACCACGGCTACCGGATCGCCCGGCTCGCGCAGGACCTGCACGAGCTCCTCGACCACCTCGAGGTCCACGAGGTCGACCTGCTCGGCTGGTCGATGGGCGTGTCGGTGTGCTGGAGCTACCTTGATCAGCGCGGATCGGGCCGGGTCCGCCGGTTCGTCGCCGTCGACCAGCCGGCCGCGGTGGCCGCGGTGCCGTGGATGAGCCGCACGGAGCAGACGCAGTGCGGGGCGATCTTCGACGTGGCCGGGCTCCTGACGCTCGGCGGCGAGCTGGCCGGGGAGAAGGGCGAGGCCGCCCGCGAGGACTTCGTGCGCAGCATGTTCTCCGGCGAGCCGGAGCCGGACGTCTGGTCCTTCGTCGCGGAGGAGATCCGCTCCACGCCCGCGTACGCCGGCGTGCCGCTGCTGTTCGACCACTGCGCCCAGGACTGGCGCGACGTCCTGCCCCGGATCGACGTCCCCACCCTCGTGCTGGGTTGCGACGGCAGCCACGTCGCGCCGTCCTCGCAGGAGTACATCGCCGAGGCGATCCCGGGCGCCCGGCTGCACGTCTTCGGCGCGGACGAGGCCCGGTCGCACTTCCCGTTCCTGGAGAACCCGGAGCGGTTCAACGCGGTCGTGGAGGAGTTCCTCGGCGCAACGAAGTGACGTCTGGTGATCGCGTGGGTGACGATCTTTGCGTTGCCGTGGCCAGCTCGTCGGTGATCCTTGTACCACGACGGCCCGTCCGCTGGCATGGGTGCACACCACCACGGCGACCCACGCAGGAGTGGCCATGAGCACCACCCCCGACACCACCGTCTCGCTCGACGACCGCTACACCGCCACGAGCGGCCGCGCACTGATGACGGGGATCCAGGCCATCGTGCGGCTGCTGCTCGACCAGCGGCGGCTCGACGGGGCCCGGGGCCTGGACACGCGGGTGTTCGTCTCGGGGTACCAGGGCTCGCCGCTCGGCGGGCTGGACTCGGAGATCCTCCGCAGCCGACGCCACCTGGACCCGGCGGGCGTCGTGTTCACGCCCGGGGTCAACGAGGAGCTGGCCGCCACGGCCGTCGCGGGCACCCAGCTGCTCGGGGCCGTGCCCGGCCGCCGGCACGACGGCGTCGTCGGGTTCTGGTACGGCAAGAACCCCGGCCTGGACCGCGCCGCCGACGCCATCCGCCACGGCATGCTCTCCGGGACGGCGGCGCAGGGCGGGGCGGTGGCGCTCATCGGTGACGACCCGGCCTGCAAGTCGTCCACGGTGCCGAGCTCCTGCGAGCCGATGGCCGCGAGCCTGTCGATGCCGCTGCTGGCGCCGGGGTCGGTCGCGGAGATCGTGGAGCTCGGCCTGCACGCGGTCGCGATCTCCCGGGCCTCCGGCCTGTGGACCGGATTGAAGATCATCGCGGACGTGGCCGACGCGTCGGCGACCGTCGACCTCGGCGCCCTGGCCCCCGACCTGCTGGGCGTGCCCCACCCGCCGTCGCAGGCCCGACCGACGTCCCCGCCGCTGGTCGGCCCGCCCGCGCTCGACGCCGAGCACGACGTGCTCACCCGCCGTCTCGACCTGGCGAAGGCCTATGCTCGCGAAGCCGGCCTCAACCGTGTGGCGTTCACGGCGCGCCGCGCCCGGCTCGGGCTCGTGGCCTCCGGCACGAGCTACGCCACCGTCCTGCGCGCCCTCGACGACCTCGGCCTCGGCGAGCCCGAGCTCGACGCACTCGGCGTGCGGCTGATCCGTCTCGCGATGCCCTTCCCGGTCGACCACGAGGCGCTCGCTGAGATGACGCGCGACCTCGACGAGGTGCTCGTCGTCGAGGACAAGATGCCGTTCCTCGAGGGCCACGTCCGCCAGGCGCTGTACGGCACGGTGCCCCCGCCGCGGGTCGTGGGGCGCCGGGACGACCGGAACCGGCCGCTGCTCTCCGCGCGGGCCCAGCTCTCCGCCGAGGACGTGGCGACGGCGATCGCCGCCCGGCTCACCGCGCTCGGCGCGGAGCTGCCCGCCACCGCGGTCGCGCACCTCGACGCGCTGCGGCCGCCCCGCCCCTCGCGCATCCCGCTGACGACCGCCGACGTCCCGTCCCGCACGCCGTACTTCTGCTCGGGGTGCCCGCACAACACCTCGACCCGCACCGACGACGACACGCTGGTCGGCGTCGGCATCGGCTGCCACGCGATGGTCGCCCTCGACGGCGGGCACCGCGGCCACCAGGTCGGCATGACGCAGATGGGCGGCGAGGGTGCCCAGTGGATCGGGCTCGCCCCCTTCACCGACGACCGCCACCTCGTGCAGAACCTCGGCGACGGGACGTTCCACCACTCCGGCTCGCTGGCGATCCGCGCCGCGATCGCCGCCGGGGTCTCGATGACCTACAAGCTGCTCTACAACGACGCCGTCGCCATGACCGGCGGGCAGCGCGCCGAGGGGCGCATGGACGTGCCGGCGATCATCCGCGAGCTCGCGGTCGAGGGTGTCCGACGGATCGTCGTGACGACGGACGAGCCCGGGAAGTACCGCGGGATCGCGATCGACCCGATCGCCGAGGTCCGCCACCGCGACACCTTCGCCGAGACCGAGCGTGAGCTCGCCTCCGTCGACGGGGTCACGGTGCTCATCCACGACGACCGGTGCGCCACCGAGGAGCGTCGCCTGCGCAAGCGCGGGCAGCTGCCGGCGCCGACCGAGCGCGTCGTCATCAACGAGCGGGTGTGCGAGGGCTGCGGCGACTGCGGCGACGTCTCCACCTGCCTGTCGGTGCTGCCGGTCGAGACCGAGCTCGGCCGCAAGACCCGCATCCACCAGGCGTCGTGCAACTCCGACTACAGCTGCCTCAAGGGCGACTGCCCGTCGTTCCTGCTGGTCGAGCCGGGCACCGTCGCGACGCCGACGATCCCCGACCTGCCGGTGCGTCTCGTCGAGCCGGCCGAGCGCGCCGGGGACACGACGCTGCTGCGCATGCCCGGGATCGGAGGCACCGGCGTCGTCACCGTCTCGCAGATCCTGCAGATGGCGGCGCACCTGGACGGCTCGTTCGCGGCCGGGCTCGAGCAGGTCGGGCTCGCCCAGAAGGGCGGGCCGGTCGTCTCCGACGTCCGCATCGCCAAGCACCCGATCAGCGGGTCGCTGCGGGCCTCGCGCGGCAGCGCCGACGTCGTCGTCGGCTTCGACCTGCTCGGGGCCGCCGACCCCGCGACGCTCGGCGTCGCCCGCCCGGGCCACACGGTCGCCGTCGTGAACACCTCGCTGACCCCGACCGCCGCGATGGTGACCGGCCGCGTCGTGCTGCCCGGCTCGCCCGACGACGCCCTGGAGCGGCTGCGCGGGGTCGCCGCCGAGGTGCACCACGTGGACGCGCAGCGGATCAGCGAGGCACTGTTCGGCGACCACCTCCCGACCAACGTCCTGATGCTCGGCGCGGCGTGGCAGCACGGGGTCGTCCCCGTGTCGCTGGACGCCCTCGAGCAGGCGATCCGGCTCAACGGGACGGCCGTGGAGACCACGCTGACCGCGTTCCGGTGGGGCCGGGCGGCCGCGATCGACCACGACGCGGTGCTCGCCGCCCTCGTCGCGCCCGCACCGTCGTTCGTGGCGGTCGACGCGCGCTCCGCGGCGCTGGCGTCCACCGTCGAGGGCCTCGAGGAGGTGCTCGCGACCCGCATCGCCGACCTCACCGGCTACCAGGACGCCGCCTACGCGGCCCGCTACGCCGAGGAGGTCCGCCGGGTCACGGCGCTCGCGAGCGAGGCGGCGGGTCCCGACGACGGGTCGCGCGTCGGGGCCGCGTACGCGCGCGGCCTGCACCGGCTGATGGCCTACAAGGACGAGTACGAGGTCGCCCGGCTGCACCTGGACCCGGTCGAGGTCGCACGGCGGGAGGCCGAGTACGGCGCCGACGCCGACGTCTCCGTGATGCTGCACCCGCCGGTGCTCCGCGCCCTCGGGATGCAGCGCAAGATCCGGCTGCGGGGGCGGACGGCGGAGGTGGCGTTCCGCGGGCTGCGGGCCGCCCGCCGGCTGCGCCACACCCCGCTCGACCTCTTCGGTCTCGCCCACGTCCGCGCCGTCGAGCGGGCCCTCGTCGGGGAGTACCAGCAGGCCGTGCGGGCGGCGGTCGAGGCGTTGCCGGCGGCGCCGGTCGACGTGGTCCTGGAGATCGCGGGGCTGGCCGGGGACGTCCGCGGGTACGAGGACATCAAGCTCGCCGCCGTCGAGCGCTTCCGGGCACGGCGCGACGAGCTGCTGGGGTCGTTGCGGTGATCGCCCGCCCGGCCGGTCGGGAGGAGGTGGGAGCCCCATGGGAGTCGTCGGGGTGCTCGACCGGTTCCAGCGACGGCATCGCTGGGCCGGGCTCCCGATCGCCGTGCTGTGGAAGTTCCTCGACGACGAGGGCACCTACCTGGCCGCGCTGATCACCTACTACGGCTTCCTCTCGCTCTTCCCGCTGCTGCTGCTCGCGCTGACGGTGCTGGGCTTCGTCCTGCAGGACGATCCGGCGCTGCAACAGGCGCTGGTCAACTCCGCCCTGCGCAACTTCCCGGTGATCGGCGACCAGATCGGCGAGAACATCGGCTCGCTGCAGGGCAGCGTGCCCGCGCTGGTCGTCTCCGTGGTCGTCAGCGTCTACGGCGGGCTCGGGGTCATGGTCGCGGTGCAGAACGCCTTCGCCCGGATGTGGGCGGTGCCGAAGGCCGAGCGGCCGGCGCTCCCGACCGCCTATGCGCGCGGTGCGCTCGCGGTGGCCGTGCTGGCCGCGGCGATCGTCGTCGCCACCGGCCTCGCCGCGCTCGGCGCCCTGCTCCCCGGCCTGCCGACACCGCTCGCGGGTGTCGGCCAGGTCGTCCTGACGGTGGCCGGGGTGGCGGTCAACGCGACCCTCGTCGTGCTGGCGTTCAAGCTCCTCACGCCCCGGCCGCTGACGTGGCGACAGGTCGTGCCGGGTGCGGTGCTCGCCGCCGTCGCCTGGCAGCTGCTGCAGTCGATCGGCGCATACCTGGTGCGCTACCAGTTGCAGGGCACGAGCGCGAGCTACGGCGTGTTCGGCATCGTGCTCGGGCTGCTCGCCTGGATCTACCTCAGCGTGGTCGTCGCCCTGTTCTGCACCGAGATCAACACCGTCCGGACGCTGCGGCTGTACCCGCGCAGCCTGCTCTCGGCGATGCCGGACGACACCGCGACCACCCCGGCCGACGAGCGCGCGTACACCGTCTACGCGGAGGCCGAGCGGCTGAAGTCGTTCCAGAACATCGAGGTCGGGTTCGAGACGCCGGTGCCGCACCCTCGGGCCGCGGACGAGGACGGCGCCCCGGATCGAGCCGCCCCGCCGTCCTGAGCACCTCCCGGTGCAAGCAAAGCCCTGTCGGCGTGCTCGTCTGGATTGCTTGCGTTGAGCGCCAGGAAATCCGGCACCGTCGTCCGCTTGCCGACCTCGGTACGCTCACGTACCTTTCGGGTGCGGTACGAGGCCGTACCACAGACCTGCAGGAGGCAGCACCGATGAGCAGCGTGCGGAGCAAGGTCGCCGTCGTGACCGGCGCGGGGTCGGGCATCGGCCGCCAGCTGGCGCTGGAGCTCGCGCGACGCGGCGCCCGGCTCGCGATCTCCGACGTGAACGAGACCGGGCTGGCCGAGACCGCGGACCTCGCCAAGGCCCACGGCGCCGAGGTGCACTCCGCCCGGCTCGACGTCGCCGACCGCGACGCCGTGCTCGCCTACGCCTCCGCGGTGGAGGAGCACTACGGCGTCGTCCACCAGATCTACAACAACGCGGGGATCGCGTCGTCCGGGACCGTGCTGGACGGCGAGTGGTCGGAGTACGACCACGTCCTCGGCATCAACCTGTTCGGCGTCATCAACGGGACGAAGGCGTTCCTGCCGGCGATCGTGCGCTCCGGCGACGGGCACGTGGTCAACGTGTCCTCGCTGAACGGGCTCATGGCCCAGCCGGGGATGTCCGCGTACTGCACCGCGAAGTTCGGCGTCCGCGGGTTCACCGAGACCCTGCGCGCGGAGATGCTGGCCGCCGGCAGCCCGGTCGCCGTGACGGTCGTCCACCCCGGCGGAGTGAAGACGAACATCGCCACCGCGGCGTTCGAGCGCGGCTCCGCCGCCGGGCGCACGACGGCGGCCGACGAGGCCCGGACGCGGACCTACAACGAGAAGCTGCTGAAGATGCCGGCCGACCAGGCGGCGACGATCGTCGTCGACGGCGTCGAGGCCGGGAAGCCGCGCGTGCTCGTGGGCAACGACGCGAAGCTCGTCGACCTCTTCGTGCGCCTCGTGCCGCGCTTCTACCCGGCGGCGCTGGTCCGGTTCGGCGGGAGGACGCTGGGCGGCCGCTGAGCCCCACCCTCTGACAGCAAAGCGTCGTTGCTGTCATCGAGTGGCAGGTATGCCGCATCGTCGGCGGGCGCCACCCGAAAGGCACCACGCCGCTGACCTGCTGTGGGAGGCTGATCTCGTGAGCGGGACGGTGTCGTTGCTGGAGCGACCGGTCTACGGCTACGCCGAGACGGACCGGCTCCTCCGTGTGTCTCCGGGCACCGCCCAGCGTTGGATCAACGGGTACAAGCGAGCAGGCGTCGTGTATCCACCGGTCGTCCGCGAACGGCCGAGCGACTCGCGGTGGGTGACCTGGGGCGAGTTCGTCGAGGCGCGTCTGCTCGCCGAATTCCGACAGGGCATCCCCATGGTGAAGCTTCGCCCGGTCGTCGAGTGGCTCCGCGACTACACAGGTCAGGCGTATCCGCTGTCCTACTCACGAACGTTCCTGGAACAGGACGGGCGCGACCTGCTGCTGCGAGCGCAGGTCGAGACGGACCTGGACACCCAGGAGCTCTGGATGGTGTTCCCGGTCGTCGGTCAGGGCGCGCTCATGACGGCCACCACCCGCCGGTTCACCGGCGTCATCCACGCGAGTGTCGATGACGATCACGGGGCGATCGCCGCACTCCGAGCCGATGCGGGCACCCCCGACGTCGTTCTGGATCCGCACGTGCGGCAGGGCCAGCCGTCGGTCGGCAACATCCCGACCGAGAGACTCGCCGAGCTGGTCTGCGCCGGCGACTCCATCGAAGCCGTGGTCGACGGGTACGGCCTCACCGAGGAGCAGGTGGAGCGGGCCGTGACCTACGAGGCCACCCGTCGTGGCGCCGCCTGACCTCGACGAGCTCACTCCCGAGCGCTCGCCTCGTCGACTCGACGCCGTCCGGAGCGTTGATACGGCAGGAGTCCGAAGCGATGCGAGACTGCAGAGCATGACGACGACGGCCCGAGACAAGCGGTTCGATGTGCCGCTGTACTCGGTGACCGACGCCGCCCGTCACATCGGAGTCGCCCGGTCGACCTTCGACACCTGGGTGCAGGGCTACCAGCGCAACCCGAAGGGCCGCCCGATGGTCGTGGGGCAGCCGGTCGTGACGGCACTGCCGTCCGCGGGCCGGGGAGAGGCCCGTATCCCGTTCATCGGCCTGGCCGAGGGCTTCGTGCTGGCGGCCTTCAAGGAAGCCGGGGTGCCGCTGCAGCGCATCCGGCCGGCCCTCGACGAGATCAGGAGCCACATCGGCCTGGAGCACGCTCTGGCCTCCAAAGCGCTCTACACCGACGGCGCCGAAGTCCTCTACGACTACGCCGAGCGCCAGGGCGACACGCTCGAGGCAAAGTCGGCCCGAGACCTGGTGGTGCTGCGCAGCAACCAGCGGGTGTTCAACCCGGTCGTCGAGTCCTACCTCGAGCGGATCGACTTCGCCGACGACGGCTGGGCCAGGTTGCTGCACCTGCCCCAGTACGGGGTTGCCGACGTCGTGGTCGACCCGACCCGATCCTTCGGGCTCCCGATCTTCGCCAGCGGTGCAGCTCGGGTCGAGGTCGTCTTGGGCCGGTTCAAGAACGGGGAGGACGTGGCCTCACTCAGCAAGGAGTTCCACATCCCCGAGAAGCAGGTCTTGGCAGCGATTCGTGCCCACACCGACGCCGCCGCCTGAGCTTCCGAGGTTCTTCATCGACCGCAACATCGGCGGCATCAAGGTGCCCGCCGGCCTGCGGGCCCTTGGCGTCGAGCTGACCACCTTGTCCGAGCGCTACGGGGTGCACGAGGGGGAGCGGGTGACCGACGTGCAGTGGATGCTCGATGCGGCTGAGGCCGGCGAGGCGGTGCTGATGGCTGACGACGCCATCCGGCGCAAGAACCCCGAGGAGCGCCGGGTGCTGCGTGAGCTGGGCCTGCGGGCCTTCGTGGTCAACGCTCAAGCGGCAGCGCCCGAGATCGTCAGACGCTTCGAGGTGTCGACTCGAGCGATCGAGCGGGCCAGCCGCAGGCCCGGCCCGTTCGTCTACCGGCTGCACCCCGAGCGCATCGAGCAGCTCCGGATCAGAGCTGACTGAAGGTGAGCGGCCTGACGAGGCTGGCTTCCCCTGGGCTGGAACCCGGTTGAGGAGACCGGGCTCGAGCTCCGACTGTCAGAACAGGGTGGGCAGGACGTGACTCACCCAAGACAGCAGGATGACGAGGCTGACAACGCCGCCAACGGTCTCTCGCTCGGTTTCTCAACAAGCCAGGGCGTCGACCGAAGGGCTTGCGTCGGCTCGCCCCCTCCATGCACCATCCATGTGGATGGCGTACGGATGACGAGGGGCGGGTCGTGGGGGAGGACAAGACCGAGAAGATCACCGTCAACCTCGGACTGGTGGATCTCGGGCACATCGACCTCCTCGTGCAGGAGGGCTTCTACACGACGCGCACCGACTTCATCCGCACCGCGATCCGCAACCAGCTGAACGCCAACGGCCCGGCCCTCGACCGCACGGTGGCCCGCCGCACGTTGGTGCTCGGCACCCAGCACTTCTCCCGGACCGACCTCGAGGCCCTGCGCGAACGGGGCGAACAGGTCCACATCCGGGTGCTGGGGCTGGCGAGCCTCGCCGAGGACGTCGACCCCGACCTGGCGGTGGCCACCATCGCCTCGGTCGAGGTCCTCGGCGCGTTCCGCGCGAGCCGGGCCGTGAAGGCGGCCCTGGGCTCGCGGATCGTCTGAGCCGTCGGCGGCGTCGGGGACCTCCCCTCGCCCGACATCACGCTCCCGAGGGGACGACGCGATGACCGCACCACACCGAGCCCGCCGACTCGTCGAGGCGCTCGCCGACCGAATGCGCGGGATGCCGACACCGATGCCCACGGGCACCGGGTCCACCCCTGCCGCGGTCCTCGAGGCCACTCGCCTGACGCGCGCCGGGCGCCTCACCGAGGCGATGTCCGTCCTGCAGGGCGGGTCGGCTCCCACGATGCCGAGCTTCCCGACGATGCCGTCGCCGTTCGCGACGATGCCCGGCTCGTTCGGGTCGGGCGCGCGCACGACGGCGGGGGCGCCGTCGGGCCGCGTCACGCGCGGCTCCTTCACCGGCCCGGCCGGCACGCGGGCCTACCGCGTCGTCGCCCCGACGGACCCGCAGGAGCGCCCGCCGCTGCTGGTGATGCTGCACGGCGGCACGCAGGACGCGGAGGTCTTCGCCGCCGCGACCGGCATGGACGACCTCGCCGAGCGCGAGGGCTTCGTCGTCGCCTACCCCGAGCAGGCCCGATCGGCGAACGCGATGGGCTACTGGAACTGGTTCGACCCGAGCCACCAGGGCCGCGACGGCGAGCCGTCTCTGATCGCGGGCATCGTCCGCACGGTCGCCGCGGAGCACGGCATCGACCGACGCCGCGTGTTCGTCGCCGGCTTCTCCGCCGGAGCCGCGATGGCCGCGGTGATGGGCTCGGCCTACCCCGACCTCGTCGCCGGCGTCGGCGTGCACTCCGGGCTCGCCGCCGGAGCAGCCCGGGACGTCGGGTCCGCGTTCGCCGCCATGCGCTCCGGCGCGTACCGCCCGGCGCCCACCACGGTGCCGACGATCGTGGTCCACGGCGCCGACGACGGCACCGTCGCGATCGCGAACGCCCACCAGGTCGTCGAGTCCGCTCTGGCCGGCGCGCCGGGCTGCGCGCGGACGGAGGAGCGAGGCGGGGGCGGCACGACGCGCAGCTGGATCCGGGAGCGCTGGACCGACCGCGACGGCCGGGTCCGCGCCGAGAGCTGGACGGTGCACGGGAGCGGCCACGCCTGGTCCGGCGGGCGGGCCGGGGGCTCCTACACCGACCCGGCGGGCCCCGACGCGAGCGCGGCGATGGTCGACTTCTTCGGCCTCGGGAGAAGCTAGGCCGAGGGGTGGGCGACCGTCTCGTACCCCGCGCGCAGCGTCTCGACCGTCGCGCGCGGGGTCCGGACGGTGACGACGTCCGGCAACACCGACCGCGCTCGCGGGGTGCCGTAGCCCTCGAAGCTCCACGGGTACACGGACGCGCCGCGGACGAGCCAGGACCCGTCGTCGTGAACGATCATCACGCCGTCCGGGAGGTCCGCGAGCGGGGCGCGGTGGGTGGCGTGCCCGCCGTCGGGATCGAGCCGGTCGGCGTGGAGGCGGCGGTCGATCTCCCGCGCACCGCGCGGATCGTCGGGAAAGGCCTGCTCCCAGGCGCGACGGAAGCGCCGGTAGTCGTGGTACCGGCACTCGCCGCACGGACGATGGCCCGCCGCGAGCGCGGTCGGCTCGTCGAGGAAGTACAGCTCGGTGAGGCGGTTCGGCTGCCACTGCGTCCTCCGGCGACCCTTGAACTCGAGGACGCAGACGATCCAGTTCCGCCCCGCGTGGTGGCGCGCCACCTCACCGCGGGCGTTCAGCAGCTGCCCGCGGTTGCCCCAGAGCAGGCCGCGGGCGGCGACGGCGTGGGTGGAGCCGTCGGGCGCGACGCGGTTCGGTCGCATGGGGCCTCCGGCCAGGTGAGCAGAAAGTGTCGCTATAGCACCACTTAGTGCTCACCTGCGCGAAGCGCACACGCCAACCTCGCGAAGCCCTCGTCGAGCGGGACCTCGGGGGCGTAGCCGAGGTCGCGCTTCGCGGCGGAGATGTCGAACCAGTGGTCGGTGGCGAGCTGGCGGGCGAGGAAGCGGGTCATCGGCGGATCGCCGACCGACACGAACCGCTCGAGTCCGCGCCACACCGTCTCCACCACGGCGCCCGCCGCCACGGCCACCGGGAGCGGGACGGTCGCGGAGATCGGCTCCAGTCCCCCGGCGGTGACGATGCCGTTGACCAGCTCGTGCACCGGGCGCGGGTCGCCGGAGGTGATGAAGTAGGGCTTCCCGGCGCACGACGCGCCCGGAGTGAGCCGGTCGGCGGCATCCAGGTGGGCGCGGGCGGCGTCGTCGACGTAAGTCGTGTCGATGACCGCGGAGCCGTCGCCGACGAAGCGCAGCCGTCCGGACCGGGCCCGGGCCAGAATCCGCGGGACGAGCTGGGTGTCCCCCGGTCCCCACACCAGGTGCGGGCGCAGGGCGACGGTCGCGAGGTCGGAGCCGTTGGCCGCGAGGACCGTCCGCTCGGCCTCCGCCTTGGTCTCCGGGTAGGCCGAGTCGAAGTGCGTGGCGTAGGGCAGCGACTCGTCCCCGCCACGGATGTCACCGCCGGTGTGCACGACGCTCGGCGTGCTGGTGAAGACCAGCCGCCGCACCCCGGCCGCGCGGCACGCCCCGAGCAGCGTCCGGGTCGCCTCGATGTTGCTGCGCCGGAACGCGGCCCGGCTCCCCGAGATGCCGGCGCGGGCGGCCACGTGGAAGACCACGTCCACGCCGTCGACCGCAGCGCAGGCGGCGACCGGGTCGGCGAGGTCGCCGCGGATCGTGCGCACGCCGCGCTCCCGCAGCGCCGGGTAGTCGCCGCGAGCGATGCTCGTGACGTCGTCCCCACGGGCGAGCAGCGCGTCGACGACGGCGCCCCCGAGGAACCCGCCCCCGCCGGTGACGAGCGCCTTCACGACAGCTCCGCCGCGGCCCACCGACCGAGCGCCTCCCGGTCGATCTTCGAGTTGTGCCGCGGGTCGACCGGGAGCCCGGGGTGCTCGAGCATCGTCCTGATCGGCTTCGTCCGCGGGTCGGCCTCGGCGAGCCCGCGCAGCTCGTCGGCCACCTCCGCGGTCAGCCGCGATCCGGGCAGCATCTCGACGACGGCGACCGGGGTCCGGTCGTCCTCCGGGCCGATCCCGACGAGGGCCGTGCGGCGCACGGCGGGATGGTGGTTGAGCACCTCCTCGCACGGCACGCTGTACAGCGGGCCGTCGACGGTGTGCACGACGTGCGCCACCCGCCCGGCGAACCAGAGACGCCCGTCGTCGTCGGCTGACGCGAGGTCGCCCATGCGGTGCGCGAGACGCCCGTCCCACCGCAGTTTGGCCGCCGCCGTGGCCTCCGGACGCTCGGCGTAGGCAGGGCTGACGACGGGCCCGCGGACCACGACCTCGCCGACCTCGCCCGGTCCGACCTGCATCGATGCCGTGAGTTCGGCGATCGGCCCGGGGGTCGGGCGGATCAGCGTGACGTCGACGCCGGGCGTGGGCCGGCCGACGCAGATCCCGTCGTCGGGGAGGTCGAGCAGTTCGTCGCTGCCGATCGTCGCGACCGGCAGGGCCTCCGTCGCGCCGTAGGGCGTGTGGACCTGGGCGCCGGGCGGGAGCAGGTCCAGGACCCGGCGCTGCACGTCCCGAGGTACGGGGGCGCCGGCCGAGATGACCTGACGCAGCGTCGGCAGCGTCGTGCCCGCCGGGGCACCGCGGCCGAGGCGGTCGAGCACCGCGGGCGAGCCGAACATGACGGTGGCGCCGCTGCGGTTCGCCGCGCGCACCAGCCGGGCCGGCACGACCTTCGCGGGCTGCGTCGGGTCCATCCGCGGGATCACGGTCGTCATGCCGAGAGCCGGTCCGAACAGCGCGAACGGCGGGAACGTCGCGAGGCTGACGTCGCCGGGACCGAGGCCGTAGAGGTCGCGGACGAGGTCGGCCTGGGCGAGCAGACCGTCGTCGTGGTGCTCGACGCCCTTCGGAGGCCCGGTGCTGCCGCTGGTGAACAGGATCGCCGCGGGCGCGCCGTCGGGCCGTGGGAGCGGCGGCAGGGCCCGTCGTCGGGACCCGTCGCGTTCGAGGCGGCGCAGGGAGTGCGTCCCGGGTACCGGCACCGCACCCGCGGTCACCGCGATCAGGGCGTCCGGGCACCACCGCAGCGCGCGGCGGGCCAGGTGCGCCTTCGCGATCCCGACGAAGGCCTCCGGTGCGGCCTCGTTCAGGCAGGAGCGGACCCGGGCGAGCCCGATGCCGGGGTCGACGACGACCGGCACCGCCCGGACCCGCAGCAGCGCGTACGCGAGCACGAAGAAGTCCGCGGTCGGGGGCACGAGCAGCGCGGTGCGCGTGCCCGGCCCGATCCCGACGGCGAGCAGGCCGGCGGCCGCGTCGGCGACGCGGCGTGCGAGCTCGCCGAAGGTGACGCGACGGGTCCGGCCGAACGGCGCCGGCAGGACGAGGGCGACGTCCTCCGAGCGGGCGGCGGCGTGCTCGGCGAGCAGGGCGTCGAGGGTCGTCATCCCCGACCTCACCGACCCGTCGTCAGGAAGGAGCGGACGCGGGGGACGATCCGGTCGGCGGCGTCCTCGAGGACGTAGTGGCCGGCGTCGTCGTACTCGCGGACGTCCGCGTGCGGCAGGTGGTGCTCGAGGTGGCGCAGGATCGTCGCGTCGAACACCGGGTCCTTCATCCCCCAGTGGATCTGCACCGGATGGGCGTCGAGCAGCGGGAGGCGTTCGGCGAGCCGGACGAGGACGGGGTGGGCGGGGTCCTGCGGTCCGGTCGGGATGTCCTGGACGAAGGCGTGGACCGCGACGCGGTGCTCGGGGCTGTCGTAGGGCGCGAGCAGCCCGCGACGCGCCTCGGCGTGGACCATCCAGCCGCCGCTGCCCAGGACGAGCGCGCCGAGCGAGAACGCGTTGAAGCGGCGGACCATGACGTCGCCGACCACCGGGAGCCGGGCGGCCTGCAGCGTCCACGGGATGCGCTTGTCGGCCGGCAGCGGGAAGGCGGCGCTGTTCAGGACGACGACCTTGTCCACCTGGTCGAGGTGCTCGACCGCCCAGGAGAGCCCGATCGGGCCGCCCCAGTCGTGGACGACGAGGTGCAGGGGCTCGTCGAGGTGGAGGGACTCGACGAAGGCGGTGAGATCGGCGACCCGGCGGGCGAGGGTGTGTGGGTACTCGTCGCGGCCGGGCTTGTCGGAGCGGCCCATGCCGATGTGGTCCGGCGCGATCGCGCGGAACCCGGCGTCGGGGAGGGCCTCGAGCAGGGAGCGGAAGTAGAACGACCACGTCGGGTTGCCGTGGACGTGCAGGACCGGCTGACCCGACCCGACGTCGACGTAGGCCATCGTGTGGCCGCCGATCTCGACGGTCCGCTGGTCGAAGGTGAATCCGGGAAGAGTCGCGGTCACCAGATCACCTCGGCGGCGGCCGCGTTGATCCCGCTCCCGACGCCCATGAGCATCACGCGCGAGCCGTCGGTGACGGTGCCGTCCTCGACCGCCTTCGACAGCACCGTCGGCACCCCGGCCGGGCCGATGTTGCCGAAGTGCGGGAACTGCGAGGGGAAGCGGGCGATGTCGAGGCCGAGCTGGTCGGCGACGGCGCGGGTGTGCACCTTCGAGACCTGGTGCAGGCAGTAGACGTCGTAGGAGTCGGTGTCCCAGTCGAAGGCCGAGACGGCGTCCTTCCAGGCGCGCCCGGCGAGCTCCATCCCGGCGGCGAGGAGGCCCGACGAGTCCGTGCGCATCTCGTCGGCCTGCCCGACGCAGAGCTGCGAGTTGCCCATCGTGCTGGCGCGGCCGAGGCCGCCGAGGAAGCGGTGCCCGGTGGTGCCCCGGGAGAGCACCATCGCGACGGCGCCCGAACCGACCGTCAACGTTGCGAACTGCTGGTGGAACATCTGTCGCGTGGCGGCATCGGACGCGAGGCGCGCGATCGTCGATTCCATCGCGAATCGACTGGTCTCGCCGGCGACGACGAGTCCGTGGTCGATCTCGCCGGCCTCGATCATCGTCGCGACGACGTTCATGCCGTTGAGGAATCCGAGGCACGCGTTGCCCAGGTCGAAATTGCCTGCTTCGGGCGACAATTCCATGCGCCCGTGCACGATGCTCGCGGTGGACGGTTCCAGGTGGTCCCGCGACACCGAGGTGTTGACGAGCATGCCGATGTCGTCGCGACCGACGCCGCTGTTCGCGAGGGCCCGCTCGCCCGCCTGCGCGGCCACCTCGCTGGGCATCGTGCCCTCGTCCCAGATCCGGCGCTCGGCGATCCCGGAGAGCTTCTCGAGCAGGCCGGGCGTGATGCGGAGCTTCCCGAGCGTGCCGGCGAGCCGCTCCTCGAGCTCGGTGGAGGTGACCACGTGCGGCGCGTCGACGTGCGCGAGCCCCGTGATCACGACGTCGTCGTAGCGCTGTGCCGCTCTCATGACTCCGAGAATGCGCCTCGGATTGTTCCGTCGCCATGAGCGTTGTTCCGGACAGTGCGTTCGGCGAACTGCGAGTTCCTGCTACCGCGAATCGTAGGAAACGTCGGGTAACAGGAAGATCCGTCGATCTCGGTGGGCCGAACGGATGAGCGCCGACCCCTCGGAAGGGGCCGGCGCACCGTACGGCACTACTGCTGCGTACGACCACGACCGCGATGCGATCTTTCCATCAGTCCTCGTCGTCGACCCAGCCGCACGAGGCCTCGCACTCGGCGTCGCAGCAGCAGCCACTCATGCAGACCCAGCCCTCGTCGTCGATCGGCATGCCGGCGGCGATGAGGTCGACGTGCAGCCGGATCAGCAGCCGGGCCGCGTCGCCGATCTCGTCCTCGTCGTCGGCGAGGCCCATCGTGTACACGTAGGCCCGCGGCGCGTCGTCCTGGAGCACGGCGAGCTGCGCCCGCCTCAGCCGGCCGTGGCGGTCGGTGCCCGCCGCGTCGAAGTGCTCGATGGCCTCGTCCAGGTCCCCGCGTCGGAAGGCGAGCTCACCGTGCAGCCCCTGCTCCCACTCCGGGAGGCAGGGGCCACCGAGGCGGGAGTCGGGACGCTCGACGTCCTGCAGGAGGGCCTCCGCGCCCTCGGCGTCGTCGGCGTCGAGGCAGCGCTGCGCGCTCCGGAGTCGGTCCTCCTCCCGACGCGCCGCGTCCTCCGCGGCGCGTTCCCGCGCCACTCGACGCCGGGTCTCCGCCTCGTCGGTCCAGCCGCCCGCGGCCGCCTGCCGCAGGAAGGGCGCGGCCACGTCCCGGCGGCCGGCCCGCCGGTGGGCACAGCCGACCTTCCAGGCCGCCTCGGCGGCCAGCGCCTCGTCGGGTCCCGCGGCCGCCGTCTCCCACCACGCCCGGGCCACACGCCCGTCCCGCAGCCACGCATCGATGTCGCCGAGCGCGATCAGTGCGCGCTGATCGGGGACCGCTGCGGCGAACACGGGACGGAGGGCGTCGCGCACCGGCTCGTCGGTGCGCCAGTCCTCCAGCAGCTGTGCGGCCGCACGGATGGTCGGGTCATCGGGGGTGTTGGTCCTCAGGACGGCCGCGACGCGGAGCGCATCGCGGCGCGCCTGCTCTCGCTGCGCCGTCGACATGCGCTCATGGTGAGCCCGTTCTCGCTGGTCGGCGAGGTGTTTTCGCGGCCTCGAGCCACCACGACACTACGTCGCGCTTGGTGTGGCCGTCGCGCGACGGAGCCTCTGCTCCCCGCTGCATGGCACCGCGCAGACCCTCGGCGAGGTCGGTCGCGTCGCCCGGGGTCGTGAGGACGACGTCGGGGTGGTCGCGGAGGTCGTCGGCGAGCCCGGTCTCCGTCGTCGTCACCACCCGGCAGCCGTGCGCGAGGCCCTCCACGAGCGG
Organism: Actinomycetospora termitidis; assembly: GCF_030286555.1. GTDB lineage: Bacteria > Actinomycetota > Actinomycetes > Mycobacteriales > Pseudonocardiaceae > Actinomycetospora > Actinomycetospora termitidis. The sequence goes on from NZ_JASVWF010000001.1 coordinate 126,817, forward strand.
CAGACCGATCTGCTCGCGCCACCCGGGACGCCGGACCGACGGCATGACGACGACGGCGCTCGTCCGGAGGAGTTCGTGGATCTCTCCGCGGGGTGGGTCCAGGCGCAGGTCGGCGTTCGCCGGGAGCGCCGGGGGTTCGGCGCCGGAGGGGTCGGCGACGACGAGCTGCCAGTCCGGGTCGAGCCGCTCCCACGCCTCCAGCAGCACCGGATAACCCTTGCGTTCGCTGGGGGTGCCGAGGAAGAGCACCCGTCGCTCCCGGGTCGTCCCACCTGTGGGTCCGCAGACCGTGCACGTGTCGATGCGGGGCGGGAGGACGGCGTGGTGGATGCGGTCGAGTGCCGGGCCGAAGGTCGCGCGGTAGTTGTCGGCAGCACCCGACGTCCCGAAGGCGATGAGGTCGAGGCCGCGCAGGGACAGCCCGACCGCCCGAGTGCGCGACCCGAGTCGTTCAGCCGCATCGAAGTTCTCGATGGCGTAGGTGGCGACACGGATGCCGGGCCGGACCGTCTTCGCCAGCGAGAGGTAGCGGACGGCCTTCTTCCACTCCCCGAACCAGAGCGGCTCGGCGACCTCCAGGACGACGAGCTCAGGGTCGCGGAGCTGCCGGACGTAGGTGCCCCACGTGAACGGACGCACCCGCGGGTCCTGCATGAGCTCGTCGTCCGCGTCGGTGCGCGCCGAGGTGAACAGCAGGGCCTGCGTCGCGGGCATCTCCTCGACGACCGAGCTCCGCAGGTCCGGGACGATCCGCAACGACTGCACCCGCCCTGGTTCCCGCACGCCGCCGCGGAGAAGCCCCGTGATCAGAGGCCGAGCATCTCGACCGGGGAACGGGGCAGCGTCGTCCCCGTCTCCAGGTAGGTCTTGAGATTGGACAGGACCGCCGCCCACACCCCGGCCACGATGGCGCGCAGCGGCTCCGACGCGAGATCGGAGTGGGTCACGGTCAGGCGGGCGATCTCCTCGTACGGGTCGACCTCGAAGGCGACGCGCGAGGGCGGACCGGAGGGGAAGGTGAGGACGAGTCGCCGGGGCCGGTCGCTGACGAGGACTTCGCCCGTCCCGTCGAGCTCACCGGAGGGCTTGCGGTGCTCCCAGCGCGACCCCACCTCCCAGTCGGAGACGTTGGACCGCCCCCACCAGGCAGCGGTGGCCTCGGCGTCGGTCAGGGCGAGCCAGATCTCCTCGGGTGTGCTGTGCACGTAGATGGTCTGGCTGCACGAGAGGTCGCCGGTGGCGGGGTGCGCGAGGTCGTCGGAGTGTCCGGCGTCCAGGCGCGGCCACTGCGGGATCGGTCGTCCCTCCGGCCACTCCGCCACGGGCGTCCAGGTGGGCGGGCCGTCGGCGGTCCGGGTGTAGCTGCACGAGGCCGGCCATCCCGACGGCGAGTCCTCCCAGGGCTCCTGGCGTCCGTACACGGTGAGGTCCATCAGGGCGTAGGAGTTGTCCATCGCCTCGACACCGCGGCGGGTCGTCCAGTAGGTCTCGAAGACCCGGTCGCCCCGTCGCAGGTAGCACACGAGGTGCATGAGGCCGACCTGCTTCGGCGGCGCGAGCAGGGTGCCCAGCGACTCCTGGGCGGAGTACCAGGGCACGTCCCAGCCCAGGAAGTCGCGGTAGCGCCGACTTTCGTCGTACGGGCCCTGGCAGAACGTGGCGTAGGTGATGTCGCGGGAGTGCAGGTAGGACAGCTCGCCGATCTGGCTGGTGTCCCAGGTGCACCCCTCGCACTGCTCGGCGGCCGGGTGGCCGTCGTGCCACATGAAGTAGTAGGCGACGAGCTGGGTGCGCCCCTCGAAGGCGTCGAGGAGCGTGGTCGGGCCGTCCTTCCCGACGAGGGGCGTGGCCGGGTCGACCTCGACCATGGGGAGTCGGCGGCGGGCGGCGGCGATCGCATCGCCCTCCCGCGTGTGGGCCTTCTCCCGGGGCCGCAGCGCGTCGACCGCGGACTCGAAGGCGTCTCGTCCGGCGATGTCGGGGGTCATGGGTCCTCCAGGTGCGGATGTGGTGGGGTCAGGCGGTCTGGTGGAGACGGGCCCGGGGCGCCCCGGCCCCGGCGCGGCGCAGTCCGACCGCGACGAGGACGACGGCGGCCACGGTCACGGCGACGTCGACCGCGAGGGCGAGACGGAGGCCGCTCAGCTCGTCGGTGCGGGTGGCGGCGACCCAGCTCAGCAGCGGGATGCCGACGGTGATGGCCACCTGCTGGGTCATCGAGGTCAGTCCGGTCGCCAGGCCCTGCTCGGCGTCGGGCAGCCCGGACGTGCTGGTCACGGTGAACGCCACGATCGCGGGGACGTGGCCGAAGAAGCCGATGAACAGCGCAGGCACGAGGATCAGCAGCGCCGAGCGGTCGGCGCCGAGGAACACCAGCGGCAGCGTCGCCAGACCCTGCACCAGCAGCCCGCCGAGCAGGACCCGCCGACTCCCGAACCGCCCGAGGGCTCGTCCGGCCAGCATCCCGGCGACCACGGACGCGAGGCCGGGCACGCCGAACACCAACCCGGTGACCAGGGGCGGCAGGTGGAGGACGTGCTGGAGGTACAGCGTCGTCAGGAAGATCATCGCTGGTTCCGTCGCGAAGATGACCAGTCCGGCGACGTTGCCCCACAGCACCGTCCGACGCGCCAGGACCCGGGGTGGGGCGAGGGGCGCGGCCGCGCGGTGCTCGATCCGCCAGAACGCCGCCAGCAGGAGCATCCCGACGACGGCGGCGAGGGCGTGCTGCTCGATCACCGCGTAGACGACGGCCAGGAGGCCGGCGCTGACGGTCACCGCGCCCGGGAGGTCGAGCCGTGGCCGGTCGGGCCGGGTCGACTCGGCGAGCACGAACGGGGTGGCGAGCAGGATCGCCGCGGCGACCGGCACGTTCAGGAAGAACGCCGCCCGCCAGCTCCAGAGTCCGACGAGGGTGCCCCCGACGAGCGCGCCGACGGTGAACCCTCCGGAGAGCAGCGCCCCGTTGATGCCGAGGACGCGGTCGCGGGCCGGTCCCTCGGCGAAGTTCGTGGTGAGCAGGGACAGCGCCGCCGGCAGCGTCATCGCCGTCGCGAAGCCCTGCAGGACCCGCGCGACCAGGAGCACCGGCGCAGTGGTGGCGAGCCCACCGAGCAGCGACGCCACGAGCAGCAACGCCAGGCCGAGCCGGAACATCCGGCGGCGGCCGACGGTGTCCGCCAGCCGTCCGCAGACCAGCGTGAAGCCGGCCGCGGGGAGGACGAACGCCGTCGTGACCCAGGGCAGCCGTTCCACGTCCACCCCGACGCCGGCCCCGATGTCGGGCAGGGCGACGGTGAGGATGGAGAAGTCCACCGAGAGCATGAAGCCGGCGCCGAGCAGGACCGCGAGGACGGCGCGCTGGTCGCGGGTGAGATGGGCGTGCGGTATCGCCGCAGGAGACATGGGTCGTCCGCCGTGGGGTGGGTCGCGCGGGGTCTAGGTGTCGTCGCGCTCGGCGGCCTCGGCGAAGCGCTTGATGCGGGCCAGGCGGCGGTCCCACTGATCGGCGAGACCGGCCATCCACCGGGCCGTCGTGTCGAGGGCGTCGGGGCGCACGGTGTAGCGCACCTCCCGCCCGGCCCGGGTCGCCTCGACCAGCCCGGCGTCGTCGAGGACGGTGAGGTGCTTGACGACGGCCTGACGCGAGACCGGCACGCCCTCGGCGAGGGTCGTCGCGGTCGCCTGTCCCTGATCGGCGAGCAGGTCCAGGAGCTGCCGGCGGGTGGGGTCGGCCAGGGCGACCAGCACACCCGTCACCAGGGCGGCGGCGGGGTCCTCGGGGTTCACCGGTCCCGGTCCAGCGCGGCGAGACACTGCTCCCAGCCCGCCGTGTGGTCCTCGATGACGTGGGCCCGGTTCTCCTCGGAGGTGGGCAGCGCGGCGAAGCCGCTCTCGACGACCCGCAGGCGGGTCGCCGACCCCTCCGGCACGAGCGTGAACTCCACGAGCGTGGAGTTGTCCTCGCGCAGGTCCTCGCCCGGGAAGGCGGAGACCCAGCGGTAGGAGAGGTACGACGGCGGGTCGCTCTTCTCCACCCGCATCGGGAAGTCGCCGTGCTCGGAGTGCCGGGCGACGAACGACTCGCCGGCCGCCACCTGCGTCCCGCGCACCGTGTCGTCGTCGGTCGCCCAGAACCCGGGCTCGGCAACCAGGGCGAAGACGCGCTCCGGCGACGCCTCGATCATGATCTCCCGCTCGATCCGGTCCTGGGTCATCCGAACCACTCCCCGTGCTCGACCTCATGCTGTGCAACTACAGAGTTGCACGTCGTCCGAGCAGACGCAACTTCCGGGTTGCAAATGGAGGCGGTGACGTCAGGCGCGGACTCCCCGCTGCCCGACCGCGCCACGCAGGCCGACACAGCCGATGCACCCGACGCAGTCCACGCAGTCGACGCACGCGATGCACCCCACGCACCGGGAGCAGTCGACACAGGCCAACGTGGCGATGCACCGACGCAGGCCGACGCCGACCAGGGTGAGGACGCTGGCGACGATCCCGACGCTGCCGGCCGTCGCCACGCTCCCGGCGACGGCGGCACTCCCGGACGTCGCCACACTGCCGGCCACGGCGACGCTGCCCGCGGTCGCCACGCTGCCCGCCACGGCCACGCTCCCGCCCGTCGCCACGCTGCGCAGGACGCCGATGCTGCTGGTCGTCCCGACGCTGCCGGCCGTCGCGACGCTGTCGGTGGTGCCGACGCTGCCGGCGGTGGCGACGCTGTGCGACGTCTCGACGCTGCCCGCCGTCGCGATCCCGGGGTCCTGGTCGCTCTCATCCCGCTCGGCCATGGGAGAAGCGTCGCGGAGGGCGTCCCCGGCGTCCAGGACGAACCGGATCGGCGCGCACTTCTCCCCGGGTCCGTGACCAGGGAGAAGGTGGAGCCGCCTGTCGGAATCGAACCGACGACCTACGCATTACGAGTGCGTTGCTCTGGCCGACTGAGCTAAGGCGGCAGCAGGACCGAGTGTAGGGGACCTGTGCGGCGGCCCGATCGGGCGGGGTCGTGGGCCGGGGAACACGGCGCGCCGCTGCGGAGTTGCGGACCATGTGTCCCTCACCGGCGCGATCGTCGTGGTCGCCGTGCTCGCCGTCGCGACCGTGGTCGGGCTCGTCCTGCGGTCCCGTTCCGGCCGGATCCGCACGACCGCGGGTCGTACTGCTGCCGGCTGGCAGCTCGCCGGCGTGACGCCCGGGCCCGACGACCGGGTGCTCCTCCTGCAGCTCTCCTCGCCGGTCTGCACGCCGTGCCGCCAGACCGCCGCACAGTTGACCGAGCTGGCCGGGCGCCCCGGGCTACGGCACGTCGAGGTCGACATCGGCGAACGGCCCGAGGCCGCGCGCACGCTCGACGTCATGCGCACCCCGACGACGATCGCGTTCTCCCGCGACGGCCGGGAGCTGCTGCGGGTGTCGGGCGTGCCCCGTCGTCAGGAACTCCTCGACGCGCTGGACACCGAGCTCTCCGCCGCACGATGATCTTCGACGTGCTGACCCGCCGTCGCGCCGTCGACCACGGCCGACTCGCTGCGGACCTCTGTCCGGGCCGCTGACCCGCGCCCACCCCCGACCGAGGAAGCACCCCATGCAGCTCGACCCCCGCGGCGTGCGGTTCGCCGCCGCGATCACCACCGTCGTCCTCGCCGTCGTCCTGATCACCGGCAGCGGCTGGCTCGTCCTCGCTCAGGCCGTCGTCTTCGCGCTGCCGGCCCTGTTCGGGATGCGGTTCTCGCCCTACGGCGCGCTCTTCCGGGTCGCGGTCGGCCCGCGCCTCGCGCCGCCGACGGAGACGGAGGACCCCGAGCCGGTGCGGTTCTCGCAGACCGTCGGGCTGGTGTTCACCGTGGTCGCCGCCGTCGGCTACCTGGCCGGCCTGACCGCGCTCGGCGTCGTCGCGACCGCCCTCGCCCTCGCCGCGGCCTTCCTCAACGCCGCGTTCGGGTTCTGCCTCGGCTGCGAGATGTACGGGCTGATCGCCCGGGCCCGGGGCGCGCGCACCGCCTGATCAGGCGGGCACGTCGCGGAGGCGGTCCACGACCGCGTTCGACGTGGCGCCGCCGACCGTCAGCTGGGTCAGGGTCGCGACGCCGTCGTCGAGGATGTCCACGTCGTCGTCCGGGCCGTCCGTCGGCACCGTCATCTCCTCGCCGTCGAGCTCGACCGCGAGCGGGTCGCGGACCCGGACCTCATCGGCGCGCTCCCCCGCCGGATAGTTGACGTTCACGACGGTGCCGGGCGCGAACAGGTCCGGCCCGAGGGTCTGCACGAGCCGGGTCACGTAGGCGGCCGTCGCGGTGCAGTCGCCCTCGGACTCGCCCTTGTGGGTCGAGGACGCGATCGCCGGGATGCCTGCCGTGGCAGCGATGACGGCGGCGCCGACGGTCCCGGACTCGACGATCCCGGTCCCCGAGTTGTGTCCGAGGTTGGTCCCGGAGACGACGAGGTCGGGCGGGTCCGCGCGCATCAGCTCCAGCCCGGCGCGGACCGCGTCGACCGGCATCCCACCGACCGCGTACGTCTTCGGGCTCTTCTCGTCCAGCTCGGTCTTCCCGTCCGACGAGGCGCCGGCGCCGCTGCGGTTGCTCTCCGGGGCGACCAGCGTGACGTCGTACCCGGCGTCGGTGAGCGCCTTCCGGACGGCCGTGATCCCGCCGGCCTGCCACCCGTCGTCGTCGGTGAGCAGGACTCGCAGCGGAGCCGGCGCCGGCGTGGTCGTCGGCGGCGCCGGTGCTGCCAGTGCTCGGGGGGCAGGCGCCGGAGCCGGGGCGGGAGCGGGTGGGGGCGTCGCGGCGCAGGCGGCGCTCAGCAGGAGCGTGGCCAGGGCGAGGACGAGCCGGCGCGTCGTCACGACGCCTGCGGGGGGTGGAGGGGCGTCGGGAGCCGGTCGAGCGCGATGCCGAACAGGTCGCGGTAGGCGGAGAGCGCCTCGCCGGCGGAGAGGTCGTCCTCGGTGCGGGTGCCGTCGGGCGCGGTGCGGATGAGCTTCGCACCGGCGAGCGTGACGCGTCCGCCCTCGCGGGTCGGCAGGGTGCAGGTCGGCCCGTGGGTGAAGCCGGAGTCGGGGTGGGTCGCGGTCCAGAAGCAGGTCGGCGCGAAGTCGGCGCGCGACCGCACCCGGCGTTCGAGGCAGTAGCCGGGCTTCCCCGCGGGGCTGCGCACCTCGACGTCGCCGTCTGCCTGCGGCTCGAGCTGGGCGGACGGTGCGTCGAGGTCGGTCGGCAGCACCATGAAGCCGCCGAACCCGACGTCCACGAGCCGCTCCGACCCCCTATCGGCGTGCTCGGTTGCTCTGTCGGGGACGGAGAGGGCCATGTGGGCGAGCGGCGCGGTGTCGCCGTCGGGGGTGTGCACGACGCCGCCGAGGAAGCGGACGTCGTGGCCGAGCTCGCCGAGCAACCACGCGAACAGGCCGTTGAGCTCGTAGCAGAAGCCGCCGCGTCGTCGTCGGACGATCTTGTCGTAGAGCGCCTCGGGCCGGGTGTCGATCTCCTCGCCGAGGTGGATGGACAGGTTCTCGAACGGCACGGCGTGGAAGTGCCGGTCGGTGAGCGTGGCGAGGTCGTCGTCCTCGTCCGCGCCGATGCGGGCGAGATATGGGGCGACATCCATCGGCCCGGTATACACGGGTCATGCGCGTCGCCCTCGCCCAGATCCTGGCCACCGACGACCCGAAGGCGAACCTGGAACTGGTCCGCGACCACACGGCGCTCGCGGCGCAGCAGGGTGCGGCGGTCGTCGTGTTCCCGGAGGCGACGATGTGCCGCTTCGGGGTGTCGCTGAAGCCCGTCGCGGAGCCGCTGGACGGACCGTGGGCGACGGAGGTGCGCTCGATCGCGGAGCAGCACGGCGTCCTGGTCGTCGCCGGGATGTTCACCCCGACCGACGACGGGCGCGTCACGAACACCCTGCTCGCGGTGGGTCGGGGCGTCGACACGTCCTACGACAAGATCCACCTGTACGACGCGTTCGGGTTCGCGGAGTCGGACACGGTGGCGCCGGGCTCCTCGCCGGTGGTCGTGGAGGTCGACGGCGAGACGATCGGGCTGGCGGTCTGCTACGACATCCGCTTCCCGGAGCTGTTCCGCGCGCTCGCCGACCGGGGCGCCTCGACCGTGCTGCTCCCGGCGTCGTGGGGGGCGGGGCCGGGGAAGGTGGAGCAGTGGGAACTGCTCGTGCGGGCGCGGGCGATCGACTCGACGACGTTCGTGGCGGCCTGCGACCAGGCGGACCCCCTCGCCTCCGGCGTCGACCCGGGGAAGGCGCCGCGCGGGGTGGGGCACTCGCTCGTCGCGTCGCCGTTCGGGGTGGTCGTGGAGTCGCTGGAGGCCGACCCGGGGCTGCTCGTGGTGGACGTGGACACGGCGTCGGTGGCGCGCACGCGTGAGGTGCTGCCGGTGCTGGCGAACCGTCGGATGTGACGGCCGTCGTGCCACGATGATCGGCATGGCGAAGGTGCGCAGTGTCGACCGGGTGGCCGAGGCGCTGGTCGCGCACGGGATGGGCGGTCGGTCGCGGGAGCTCCCGGAGTCGACGCGGACCGCCGCCGAGGCGGGCGCCGCGCTCGGCTGCGAGGTCGGGCAGATCGTGAAGTCGCTGGTCTTCCGCGTGCCGACGACCGACGCGGCACTGTTGGTCCTGGCGTCCGGGTCGACGCGGGTCGACGTGGGGAAGCTGTCGGCGATCGTGGGCGAGCCGGTGGAGCAGGCCTCGGGTGCCTTCGTGCGGGAGCGGACCGGCTTCGCGATCGGCGGGGTCGCGCCCGTCGGACTGGTTGCGCCGGTGACGACCTACATCGAGCGGGGCGTCCTGGCGTGGGACCGTTTCTGGGCGGCCGCCGGCTCGCCGCGGACGGTCTTCGACGCGACGCCGGACGAGCTGATCGCGGCGACCGGCGGGGATGTTGTGGACGTCGCGGAGTGACCGCGCGTTCTACGGAGCGTCACCCCTGAGCGTCGGAGATGCCCGAGAACCGCTTCCGAGGGAATCGGTTCTCTCGCCATGGTCGCGATGGCGTGGCCCTGACAAAGATCAGGACTACATGAGTCATCTCGCCGACCCGATCGGCGTGGTTCATGTAGCTCTCGCTGCGGGAGCGCCGTCCTTGCTCACACCCGGTGCTACACCAAGCAGGTCCGGAGCCCCGCCAGCATGTCTCACGTAGCACTCACCGCTGCGGCGGGAGCTTCCTAACGACGAGCGCAATCGCTTCCTCCGCCTTCGCGCAGGGGTCCTCCGTCTGACGCGTCGACAAACCGGACCACTCGGTCTCGAGTGCCTGTCGCGGACCCAGGCCGGTGGTGACGGTGCAGGTGTTGTCGTCCGGTCTCATGCGCTGTCGGACCGCCGGCATCCCCTCGACGGTGGTCGGCACGAAGATGGGCAGGAGGCGGGTTCGATAGGTGTCGGCGAGCAGGTCCCGGCGGGTATCGACCGCGATTGAGAGGCGTTCGTCCCGCCCGTTCGCCCAGACGCACTCAGGTATGTCGACAAGGGTCCTTCCTCGGCCGGGGCCGGGAAACCCGAGCGATCGTAGATCTTGATTGGTCAGCAGCCGGGCGCACGGTTCTGCGGCAACACCCGACGCATCCCGTGGGGACGTGACTTCGGGGGCGCCGTAACGCAGCGGTGCGGCGGCTGGCGTCGACACGGGAGCCGCCCCAGAGCCTGCCGAGCACGAGGTCAGGAGCCCGACTGCCACAGCCGCCGTTGCGAACCAGATCGCTCTAGGCCTGATCATCGAACCGGCGAACCTGCTGGCCCTCGGTCGAGCGGTAGTCCGCGATCTCGGTCTCGAGGGTGCTGATCAGTTCGTTCAGGCGATCGATACCAGCGGTCAATGCCGCGAGCAGACTTCCGGGCCCCCCGACAGCTACAGCACCGAAGACCGCAGCAGCGTCTCGGCTGACGTCGTCCTGCGTGCCCGGATCGATCTTCCCGAGGAAAGCCGCTTCGTGGCGCAGGTCGTACAGCTGGTCGCGGGCGGTCCGGAGATCCCCGAGCACCTGCGGAGCAGCATCGAGGTCGACGGTGAACGAGTTGCCTTCCGCCGCGACCGGCATGGACTGGCGGGGGATGACCTGACCGTTCGCGAGGACCGTCGGGTCCGAGGCCTGCGGAGTGGGCGTGGGGATCGCCGAGGCACCGCGTGGGGGCTCGGTGAACAAGCCGGGCGGGACGGGCACGCTCATCCGACCCACGCTAGCCAGGCGGACCCGTCGTCGGGACCCGAACGGGAGAACTCACCGCAGCAGTCCCGCCACGTCGCCGGCTGCGAGCAGCATCGTCAGGACCGGGACGACGCCGGTCGCCGGGACGCGGAACGCCCGGCCGTCCTGCTCGGCGATGCGGGCGGCCGTGAGGGCGCGCAGGTGGTGGTAGACCTGGCCCGTCGAGGAGAGCTCGGCGGCCTCCTGCAGCTCGGCGGCGGACGCCGGCCCGGAGAGCAGACGGCGGACCAGGGCGAGCCGGACCGGGTGACCGAGGGCGGCGAGCACCTCCGCGGTCGGGGCGGCCGGGAGGTCGAGGACCCCGGCCGGGGAGTAGCCGATCCGCCACGACACCTCGCCGTGCAGGTTGACCGACCCCTCGTAGCCGACCGACCCCGACCCGTCGACGGGCTCGACCGCCACCGGCGACGACTCCAGTGCCGCGACCCGGGCCTCCAGCTCGGCCAGCCGTTCCTCGACGCTCACGCGACGCACACCAGCCGGTCGAACGCCTGGGGCGACACCAGCGCCGCGAGCGCGAGTTGCTGTTGACCCGGGATCTGCTCGGTCGTCGTGGGCGTGAGCGGGAGATCCGCGCCGAGGATCACCGCGTAGCCGGTCGACCCGTCGGGCCGGCGCAGGAAGGAGCCGAAGGTCAGCACGTTGACGAAGGTCCCACCCTTGAACCCGAGCGTCCCGACCTCCGTCGGGCCCTGCCACGTCAGGTGCCGGACCGCGACGTCCGCGCCGGGGACCGTTCCGGTCGCGATCGCGCGGTACAGGCCGTAGAGCTGTGCCGCGGTTCCCCGTGAGTTCGTGGTCGACCACGCCTGCGAGTCCGCGACGTAGCGCTCGGGGTCCTGCTGCGCGGCGGTGGCCAGGCGCTGCTCCACCTCGGCGTGGAACGCCGGATCGTCGGCGACCCGGCGCCCGAGCTGCGCGTCGACCTGCGCGAGCTGCTCCCGGGGCGCACCGGCGGGCGCCAGATCGGGGCGAGCGAGCCGCGCGGCCGCTCCGGCGTAGTTCGGCAGGTCGACGTCGTTCCAGCCCGTCGACGCGGCCGCCGCGCGGAGGGCGTCGTCGCCGAGCCGGGCGCGCAGCCAGTCGGGGGCGGCGTTGTCGCTGTCCTGGATCATCGCCGACACGAGCTGGTCGACGGTGTAGTCCGGACCGGGTCCGAGACGCTGCAGCGCCAACGGATGCACACCGCCGTCGGTCCCGGCGACGTACCAGCGCTCCCAGTCGGCCCGGCTGACCCGTTCGTCGGGCCGGATGCGCCCGTCGGCCACCGCCGCCGCGTACGCCGTCAGGTGCACGACCTTGACCGCCGACGCGAGCACCATGGGCGAGTCCGCCTCGTGCGAGACGACCCGACCGCGCCCGTCGTCGACCACCAGGCCGACCGTCTGTGGCGCCGAGACGATCCGGTTCAGCCACCCGCCGGGCTTCGTCAGGTCGGTCGAGGTCGGGGGCGTGCACCCGGCCGGACGCGGCGGGTTCGCGGGGAGCGCCGCCGCCCGCGGCGCCTCCGCACTCCCCCCGCACGCGCTCAGCGCCAGGCCCAGCACCACCGTTATTACGAGAATCCGTAATCTCGACATAGCGATAAGCTAGCAGGAGTCGTCCACTGTTCGCCTCCACGACGGCGTGCCGGCCCCGGGCACGGGGCACCGGACGGGCATGGCGTTCACGTGGATCCGCGGCCGGCTCGTGGTGGTCGGTTACCAGCCCGACGGCGACTCGGTGCGCTTCGTCCCCGACGAGCTCGCGACGGTGCGGGGGCTGGAGAACGGCGACCGGGTCGAGCCGAGCGAGCGCGACGGCAGCATCCAGCTCCGCCTCGACGCGATCGACGCCCCGGAGACGCACTACCAGGACCAGTCCCAGCCCCTCGCCCTCGAGGCCCGCGACACCCTGCTCGCCGCGGTGGGCTTCACCGACGTGGCCTACGACGACGGCGGGTCGGTCACCTCGTCCGCGCCGGAGTCCGTCCCGGCGGCGATCTGCGCCGCGCTCGTCGAGGTGAACGGCCGCCCGGTGGCCCTGCTGGTCACCGGGGACGCCGTCACGAGCCACGCGGAGGGCGACGAGGTCGACCCGGCCACGGTGGTCGACGCTCGGTCAACGCGGTGCAGACCAGCAACGGCCGCGCCTACCTCACGCTGTACACCTCGACCCCCGAACCGGTCCGCGCCCGCTTCCTCGAGCTCGCGGCCGCCGCGACCGGCGCCGGCAGCGTCTGGGCCGCCGACCGGTCCGGCGGGTTCACCCTCACGACCCAGGCGGACATCGGCCCGGAGGGCCAGCTGATCCTCCCGAAGCTGTTCCGCCGCGCCACCGACTACCTGCGTGCCGACTCCGAGCGCACCTTCGTCGAGTGGGTGAGGGCCCAGGGCGCCGACAACGACCCGGTCGAGGTGGCCGGGACGCGCACGAACCTCGCGGAGCTGCTCACCGAGGACGGGGACCGGGTCTCGCTGACCGTGCCGCTCACCGACCTCGTGTTCGTCGAGGACTGACCCGAGGACTAACCCGCCCGCAGCGCCGTCACCATCGCCTCGACCGCGATCTGCGGCTTCACGTTCGTCTCGAGCGCCTCCCGGCAGGCCAGGACGGCCTCGAGACGGCGCAGCGCGGACTCGCGCGACCCGTCCCGGGCGGCGTTCTCCACCTCGATCGCCCGGTCGGGGTGGGTCGCCGCGGCCTCGGCGCCGAACCCGCGCACGAGCACGTCGCGGTAGTAGCCCGCCAGGTCGATCAGCGCGCGGTCGAGCGAGTCGCGCTTGGTGCGGGTCTGGCGCTGCTTCTGCTGCTTCTCCAGCTCCTTCTCCGCCGCCTTCGCCGCGCGCTGCGCCTGCGCGACACCCTTCCCGGTGCCCCCGGCCCCCATCGAGACGGCGAGCTCCTCCCGCTCGGCCTCGTCCCGCTCGCCCGTCAGCGCGACCACCTCGGCGTCGGCCGCCGCCATCATGTCGTCGGCCGCGGCGAACACCTCCGCGGCGCTGCGCAGCGACCGAGGCACGGCGAGGACGGCCTCGCGACGCTGCCGGGCGTTCTCGTCGCGGGCGAGCCGCCGGGCGCGCCCGATGTGCCCGCCGCAGACGCTCGCCGCCCACGACGCGGTCTCGGCGTCGACGCCGTCGCGCTCCTGCAGCACCGCCGCGATCGCCGACGACTGCGGCGTGCGCAGCCGCAGCGGCCGGCACCGCGAGCGGATGGTGACGCTGACGTCGTCCGGGTGCTCGCTCGGCGCGCAGAGCAGGAACACCGTGCGCTCGTTCGGCTCCTCGACGGCCTTGAGCACCGCGTTGGAGGCCTGCTCGGTCATCCGGTCGGCGTCCTCGATCAGCACGACCTGCCACCGGGCCGTGGTGGGCATCCGCGCGGCCCGCTCGATCACCGCCCGCATCTCCTTGACCCCGAGCGAGAGCCCCTCGGTGGCCACCTCGTGCACGTCCGCGTGCGTCCCCGCGATCACGGTGCGGCAGACCTGGCAGGCGTCGCAGCCCCCGCGCGGACACTGCAGCGCCGCGGCGAACGCCCGGGCGGCGACCGAGCGCCCCGACCCCGGCGGACCCGTGAACAACCACGCGTGCGTCATCCCGCCGGAACGACGCCGGCCCTCGTCCGGACCCTCGGAGGCGAACCGGACGTGCGCGGCGTGCTCGGCGGCGGCCTGCAGCTCGGCGACCGCCTCCGGCTGCCCGACCACCTGGGACCACACGCTCACGGCACCGATGATGCCCCAGACCCCCGACAGCCTCCGCTCAGAGGTGCAGGGCCAGCGCGAACACCGCGATCAGCACCGCGATCAGCAGGATCAGCGGCGCCCCGAGCTTCACGCCGCCGAGACCGCCGAGGCCACCACCGGACCGCGCGGGTCCGGCCGCGCCGGCCCGCCACTCGCCGAACTGCGCCCGGAACTCGGCCTCCTCACGGCGCTCCCGCCGCCACGCCGGCTCGTCGTCGTGATCGGCCGCCGGAGCGGGTGACTCGGTGTACTCGGGCGGGAGGGCCCGGTGGACCCGCTGCGGCGGGATCGGGCGCGGCGGCGGGACGTCCCGGGCGAGCGGGCGCAGCGCGCGCTCGCGGTCGTCGTCCATCCAGCGCGCCACGCCCGCGCGGTCGGTCACGCCCGGCAGGCGCAGGTCGGAGTCCGCCGCGCGCGCGACCGTCGGGTCGTCCTCGCGACGTGCGGGCTGCGTGCCGTCCGGGCCGGCGAGAGGGTCGGCGAGCCGCGGCCGGTCGCCGCGCTCACCCCGGTCGTCCATACCCCCGACCATCACACGATCGGGTGCCCACGGCCAGTGCTGGGCCCGCGAGGCTGTGCGGCGTGGACCCCCAGGAGTGCTTCGACGGCCTCGTCACGACGCTGCGCGACCGGCCCGGCGTCGAGCTCCCGGACCCGACCCGCCGCACCTTCGGCGCCCGCACCCTGCGGGTGCACGGCTCGATCTTCGCGATGGTGCAGGACGAGGCCCTCGTCGTGAAGCTGCCCGAGGCCCGCGTGGCGGAGCTGCTCGCCGAGGGCACGGGCCGGCCGTTCGGGAACCGTCCGATGAAGGAGTGGGTGTCCGTCCCCGAGGTCGCGCCGCGGATCTGGCTCGCGCTCGCCGAGGAGGCCCTGGCGTTCGTCGGGCGGGCGTGAGCGCCCCGCAGAACGGGCAGGGACCCGGCATGGGACTGAACTACCGCAAGAAGCGCCGCCTCGGTCCGCTGCCGATCTGGCGCAACGTCTCGCGCTCGGACGCCGGCAAGACGGTGTCGTACTCGTTCAAGCTCGGCCCGTTCACCTGGAACAGCCGGACGAAGAAGAGCACCGTCGACCTGCCGGGCGGCTACTCCTACACCAAGGACTGAGTCACTCACAGGCCACGCCGTCACCGTCGCGGTCGAGCTTGGCCGCGTAGCCGGGCCCACCGCGGTACAGCGGGGCGGCACCCGCCGCGCGCGCCTCGGTGCAGTTCTTGAACGCGCCGACGGACGGGGCCGGCTTCGGCGCCGCCGCGACCGGGCGAGGCGCAGGCTTCGGCGTCGCGACCGGCTTCGGCTGGGGCTTCGGCGACGGGTTCCCGACGACCGGTGCGGGCTGCGGTCGCGTCGTGGTCGTCGTCCCGCCGCAGGTGCGGCCGTTGCCGTCGAGGGAGCGCAGGCGGGCCTGCACGGACACGGAGGCGTCGTTGCGGCCCTTGGTGTAGATCGCGGTGTGGTCGGCGCGCACCATCATCTCGGCGAAGTCACCGCCGGAGTACGAGACGTAGCGCAGCTGGCGGTCGTAGCGGTCGCGGTCGACGCCGGGCTCGGCGGTGAGCCGCACCGACTGACCCAGGATCGCGTCCTCGGCCGCGCGGGTGGCCTTCCGGCCGCCGACCGTCGGGGCCTCGCAGGAGTCGATCCCGAGCACCCGCACCTCGGTGCCGCCGGTGATCACGAAGGTGTCGCCGTCGATGACGCGGGTGACCATCGCGCTGGAGGCCGCGCCGTCGGTACCCACAGCATCGGCCGCCACCGGCGACGCGGTCGCGGCGGTGGCCGGCGCCGAGGAGGACGACCGCGTGGCCGTCTGCGGGACGCAGCCGGCGAGCAGCAGGACGGCCGTGACGGCACCGATGACGAGCGCGACGATGCGCACTGTTCCCCCGAGGATGTCGACCGAACGCCCCGTGCGACTCGGACGAACGGGCTATCGCCTACCGAGATCTCGTCGTTACCCCAGCCCGACGACCCGCAGCGCGTGGTCCACCAGCTCGTCGATCCGGCGCTCGTCGGGCCCCGGGGCATCGGGATGGAACAGCGCGCGGTCCAGCTCCGCCCCGAAGAGCAGGAACGCGAGGTCCGAGGCGGTGCGCTCCGGGTCGTCGACCTCCACGAGCCCCCGCCCGGCGAGCCGCGCGAGCCCGTCCGCGACCGTCCGCAGCGTCGCACCCGGGGCCCGCCGGTGGTACTCGGCCGCGAGCTCGGGGAACCGGGCGGCCTCCGCGACCACGAGCCGGCGCACGGCCAGCACGTTCGGCCCGAGCACGGCGGAGGCCCACCGGTGGGCGAGGCGCCGCAGCGCCGGCCCGACGTCCTCCCGGCGCTCCACCGCCCCGAGGGTGGCCGTGAGCTCCGCGCCGTAGGCCTCGGCGGTCGCCGTCACGCCCAGCACGACGGCCGCGAAGAGGCTCCGCTTGTCGCCGAACTGGTTGTAGACCGTCTGCTTCGAGACGGCGGCCGCGGCGGCGATGCGGTCCGTCCCGGTCGCCTGGAAGCCGTGGGCGAGGAAGAGCTCGGTGGCGGCGCGGACGATCGCGGCGCGTGCCGGCTCCACACGCCGCTCGTCGCCCGCGGCCCCGTCGATCCTCACGATCAGCTCATCCACTGGACCGGACGGTACTGCGATCAGTACCGTCCGGTCCAGTCGAGTACCGATCAGTCCAGAGGGGCCCACGACGATGACCGAGACCCGCCCGACCGGACCGTCCGGGAGCCCGCTCGTCGGCCGCGGCGACGCCGACCTGCACGCCGCGGTCACCCGCTCCCTGCTCGGCTACGGCCTCGTCGCCGGGCCCCTGTACGTGGTGTCCGCCCTCGTCCAGGGACTCGTGCGCGACGGGTTCGACCTCACGCGCCACGACGTGTCCCTGCTCGCCAACGGCCCGGGCGGGTGGGTGCAGATCGCGACGTTCGTGGTGTGCGGGCTCATGACGGTCGCCGCGGGGGTCGGCATGAACCGGTCGCTGCGGGTGCTCGACGGCGGGCGTCGCACGTGGGGCGCGTGGCTCGTCGTGGGCTACGGGGTCGGCCTGGTGGGCGCCGGCGCGTTCGTCGCGGACCCGATCAACGGGTTCCCACCGGGCGCGCCCGAGGGCGGCGTCGAGGCACCGTCGATCGGCGGCCTCGGCCACATCGCCTTCGCCGGCCTCGGCTTCCTGTGCCTGATCGTCGCCTGCTTCGTCGTGCCCACGTCCCGGCCGTGGTTCGGACGGATCACCGGGATCGTGTTCCTGATCGGCTTCGCGGGCGTGACGACGGGCTCGTCGTCACCCGTCGTCGTGATCGGGTTCTGGATCGCGGTGATCCTGGCCTGGACCTGGATCGCTGTCACGAGCCTGGAGCTCTACCGGCGGACGCCGTTGCTGACGCCCGCCGGGTGAGACTCAGGTCGTCGGCGACTTCCGCGTGGTCGTCGCCTTCTTGGCGGGGGCCTTCTTGGCCGGCGCCTTCTTCGCGGTGGTCGAGCTCTTCGACGCCGTCGACTTCTTCGGCGCCGGCCCCTTGGCGCGCTTCTCGGCGAGGAGCTCGGCGGCCCGCTCGTCGGTGAGCGTCTCGACGCTGTCGCCCTTGCGCAGCGACGCGTTGTAGCCGGTGCCGTCGGTGACGTACGGGCCGAAGCGACCGTCCTTGACCACCATCGGCTCGCCCGAGACCGGGTCCTTGCCCAGCTCCTTCAGCGGCGGCTTCGCCGCGGCCCGGCCGCGCTGCTTGGGCTGCGCGAAGATCTTCTGCGCCTCCTCGAGCGTGACCGTGAAGAGCTTCTCCTCGCTGTCGAGCGACCGCGAGTCCTTGTCCTTCTTGATGTACGGCCCGTAGCGCCCGTTCTGCGCGGTGATCTCGACGCCGGTCTCCGGGTCCTTCCCGACGACGCGCGGGAGGCTGAGGAGCTTCAGGGCGTCGTCGAGGGTGATCTCGGAGAGCGTCATCGACTTGAACAGCGAGCCGGTCCGCGGCTTGGACTTGTCGCCCTCGGGCAGGGTCTCGGTGACGTACGGCCCGAAGCGCCCCTCCTTGGCGAGGATCTCGTGGCCCGACTCCGGGTCGGTGCCCAGCGAGCGCCCCTCCTGCGGGGTGGCGAAGAGCTGCTCGGCCAGCTCGAGGTCGAGCTCGTCGGGCGGGAGGTCCTCCGGGAGGTTCGCCCGCTGGTTCTTGTCCTCGCCGTCCTCGGTGATCGTCCGCTCGAGGTAGGGCCCGTACCGCCCGACCCGCACGACGATGTCGCGCCCCTGCTCGTCGACCACGATCGGCAGCGAGTTCACCTCGCGGGCGTCGATGCCCTCGAGGTTGTCCCCGACGAGCTTCTTCAGCCCGCCGAGCTTCGTCATCGCACCCTCGACGCCGCCGTCGGACGCGGTCTCGCCCCCGAAGTAGAAGTGCGACAGCCACGTCTGGCGCTGGGCGTTGCCCGAGGCGATCGAGTCGAGCTCGTCCTCGAGGGTCGCGGTGAAGTCGTAGTCGACGAGCCGGCCGAAGTGCTTCTCCATCAACCCGATGACGGCGAACGCGATCCAGCTGGGGACGAGGGCGCTGCCCTTCTTCCAGACGTACCCGCGCTCCTGGATGGTGTTGATGATCGACGCGTACGTCGACGGGCGGCCGATGCCGCGCTCCTCCAGGGTCTTGACGAGGCTCGCCTCGGTGTAGCGGGCGGGCGGGCTGGTGGCGTGGCCGGACGGCTCGAGTTCGTCGGCGCGCAGGCCCTGGTCCTTCTCGAGGCGCGGGAGCCGCGACTCCGCGTCGTCGGCCTGACCGCCCTCGAGCTCGTCGACGGTCTCGACGTAGGCCCGCAGGAAGCCGGGAAAGGTGATCGTGCGACCCGACGTCGTGAAGGTGCAGACCTCGCCGGTCGTGGCGGTCGCCTCGATGCGCACCGTCATCGTCGTGCCCCGGGCGTCCCGCATCTGGCTCGCGATGGTGCGCTGCCAGATCAGCTCGTAGAGCCGGAACTCGTCGCCGCCGAGCTCGCCCGCGACCTGACCCGGCGTCCGGAAGGAGTCCCCGGCGGGCCGGATGGCCTCGTGGGCCTCCTGGGCGTTCTTCACCTTGCGCGTGTACTGCCGCGGCTGCTCGGCGACGTTCTCGGCGCCGTAGAGGTCGCGGGCCTGGCTGCGCGCGGCGTTGATCGCGGTCTCCGACAGCGTCGTGGAGTCCGTACGCATGTAGGTGATGTAGCCGTTCTCGTACAGCCGCTGCGCGGTGCGCATCGTCCGCTCGGACGAGAACCGCAGCTTGCGGCCGCCCTCCTGCTGGAGCGTGGAGGTCATGAACGGCGCGTAGGGCTTGCGCGTGTAGGGCTTCTCCTCGACCTCGGCGACCGAGTAGTCGCTCGAGCCGAGGGCCTCGGCCAGCCGGCGGGCCGAGGCCTCGTCGAGACGGTGGACGTTGTCCGACTTCAGCTGCCCGCGGGCGTCGAAGTCGCGGCCGGTGGCGACGCGCTGATCGCCGATCTTCGTCAGCCCGGCCTTGAAGGTCTGCGGGTTGGCCTGGTCGCCCGCGCCCGTGTTGAGCTGCGCGTCGATGCCCCAGTAGCCGGCGGAGACGAACGCCATCCGCTCACGCTCGCGCTCGACGATCACGCGGGTGGCCACCGACTGCACGCGGCCCGCCGAGAGCTTCGGCATGACCTTCTTCCACAGCACGGGGCTGACCTCGTAGCCGTAGAGCCGGTCGAGGATGCGGCGGGTCTCCTGCGCGTCGACGAGGTCGTGGTCGAGCTCGCGCGGGTTGGCGGCGGCGGCCCGGATGGCCGACTCGGTGATCTCGTGGAACACCATGCGGCGGACCGGGACCTTGGGCTTGAGGGTCTCCAGCAGGTGCCACGCGATGGCCTCGCCCTCGCGGTCGCCGTCCGTCGCGAGGTAGAGCTCGTCGACCTCCTTGAGGGCGTCCTTGAGCTCGGTGACGGTCGACTTCTTGTCCGGCGTGACGACGTAGAGCGGCTCGAAGGAGTTGTCGACGTCGACCCCGAGCCGCGCCCAGCTCTCGCCCTTGTACTTGGCGGGGACGTCGGCGGCGCCGCGCGGCAGGTCCCGGATGTGGCCGCGACTGGACTCGACGATGTAGCTCGAGCCCAGGTAGTCCGCGATCTTGCGGGCCTTGGCCGGCGACTCGACGATCACCAGCCGACGGTTGCCGTCACCGGCCGGCGTCGCCGTGCCGTTGCCGTTCTTGCGCCCGCCGCCCTTGGCCGTGCTCTTGCGGGTGCTGGACGTGCGGGCGCGCTGGGCCGGTGCGGTGGCCTCGTCGGCCGTCGCCGCGTCCGCCGTCGCGGTCGCGCTCCGTGTCGACTTCGTGCCCGCCGAACCAGCCGCTGCCTCTCGCGCTGCCACCAGTCATGCCTCGTCTCGTCGCCTCGTGACGTCCCGTGCTCGGGCCGGTCACTCGCCGCCAGTGTGCCTCACGGCGCCCTCTCTACCATCGGGAACGTCACGCGCATCGCTGTCGTTCCCGCTCCACCCACCGATTTCCGCTGGTCACGACGCCGACCCGGAGGGTCGATCCGGCCACACCCCGTCGTGGAGGTGGCGCGGCCGGCCCCCGACCAGCTCTGCGAGCCGACGCTGCCGCGCCCGCCCCACGATCCGGACGACGGGCCCGTCGGAGTCCCCGGCGAGGGTGGCGCCGAGGCCCGCCCGCTGACACGCCGTGAGCAGGGGCTCGTGGGTGGTCGGAGCGAGCGGGTCGAGACCGAGAGTGTAGGCACGGCCGTTCCACCGCCCCGCGGCCAGGACCCAGAGCCGCAGGCGGGGCCCGTCCAGCGCCAGCGCGTCCGGGGCGTGCTTCGCGTCGGTGCACCACTGCTGCGCGAGCGGCAGCAGATCGGCCCGGAACGCGCTGCGGACGACCGGGCGCCCGTCCGGCGCCCGCTCCACCTCCGCGGGCACCCCTCGCCCCCGGAAGGCACAGCACAGCGCGTGCGCCCGCCATTCCGCCTCCGGGTCCGTGACGGCCGGTGGGGCGGGCTCGGGCTCCGCGGGCGGCGGCTCGGCCTCCGCGTCGGGCGGCGGGCCGTCGTCGCGGACCGGGAGGTCGTCGTCGGGGATCTCGTCGACGCCCTCCTCCCAGGTGCGCTGATCGGCGAGCACCGTCGGCGGTGCCGCGGGCTCGTCGGGAACCGGAGGTGCCGGCTCGACCGGCACCGGCTCGTCGTCGGGAAGGTCCTCGGGTTCGGGCGGCAGTGCCCCGAGGACGATCGTGAGGCGCGCCGCCGTGCCGCGGCCGAACAGCGACATCTCCCCGCCGGCGCAGAGCACGCCCTCGAGGTCGGTGATCGCGCGCGGCAGGGCGTCCGCCGAGTAGAACGACATCTGCCCCACGCGCGCGCACTCTAGAACACGCGTTCGAAGCAGCGTCGTCCACGCGCCGACGGGGGCTCGACGCGGCGAGTGCGACGTGACGCAGGTTCCGGGGCGCCAGGACCTGCCAGGTGTCGCACTCGCGCCCGCCGATGGGCGCCGGACAGCACGAGGGGCGCCGTCCGGACACCGGACGACGCCCCTCGCGAGGTGGAACTAGACCGAGGCCGGTTCCGGCGCGTCGGTGTTCGAGTCGGCGATCGACGTCGAACGACGCTTCGAGATGTACACCGCCACGGCGATACCGATCACCGCGACGACGGCCACGGTGATGCGGACGGCCGGGTTGGCGCCCGGGCCGATCGAGAGCGCGACCACGGCCGGCGCGATGAGCACCGACACCAGGTTCATGACCTTGATCAGCGGGTTGATCGACGGGCCGGCGGTGTCCTTGAACGGGTCACCGACGGTGTCGCCGATGATCGTCGCCTCGTGGGCGTCCGATCCCTTGCCGCCGTGGTTGCCGTCCTCGACCAGCTTCTTCGCGTTGTCCCAGGCACCGCCGGAGTTCGCGAGGAAGACGGCCATGAGCGTGCCCGCGGCGATCGCGCCGCCGAGGTATCCGGCGAGCGGACCGACGCCGAGGCCGAAGCCGACGGCGATCGGGGCGAGGATGGCGAGCAGACCCGGCGTCGCGAGCTCACGCAGCGCGTCGCGGGTGCACAGGTCCACCACGCGGCCGTACTCCGGCCGCTCGTCGAACGTCATGATCCCGGGCTTGGTGCGGAACTGGCGCCGCACCTCGTAGACCACGGCGCCGGCCGCGCGGGACACGGCGTTGACCGCGAGACCGGAGAACATGAACACGACGGCCGCACCGAGCACCACACCGACCAGCAGGTTCGGCGCGGTGACGTTGTAGATGTCGCTGACCTGCTGGCCGACCTCCTGGTAGGCCTGCCGGATCGCGTCGTTGTACGAGCCGAACAGCGCCGTGGCGGCGAGGACGGCGGTCGCGATCGCGATGCCCTTGGTGATGGCCTTGGTCGTGTTCCCCACCGCGTCGAGCTCGGTGAGGATGTCGGCGCCGGCGCCCTCGACGTCCCCGGACATCTCGGCGATGCCCTGCGCGTTGTCGGAGACCGGACCGAAGGTGTCCATGGCGACGATGACGCCGACCGTGGTCAGCAGGCCGGTCCCGGCCAGCGCGACCGCGAACAGCGCCACGATGACGGACCCGGACAGCAGGAACGCCCCGTAGACCGCGGCACCGATGACGATCGCGGTGTAGACGGCCGACTCGAAGCCGACCGAGATGCCCGCGAGGATGACGGTGGCCGCGCCGGTGAGCGACGAGGTGCCGACGTCCTTGACCGGCTGGTCCTCGGTGCCGGTGTAGTAACCGGTCAGCGCGAGGATGATGATCGCCAGCACGATGCCGATCGCGACCGCGACGGCCGCGATGACCGCCGGGTTGCCCGCGGCGGCGAGGTCGCCGACCGAGGCCTGGTTGACGCCGGGCAGCTCGGTGAAGCTCGACGGCAGGTAGACGAAGGCCGCGATCACCGTCAGGACCAGCGAGATCCCGGCGGAGATGTAGAAGCTGCGGTTGATCGCCTTGAGCGCGTTCTCGCCCTCGCGGGTCCGCGTGATGAAGACGCCGACGATGGCGGTGAGCACGCCGATCGCCGGGACGATCAGCGGGTAGGTCAGGCCGAGCGTGCCGAAGGCGACCGAGCCGAGGATCAGCGCGGCGACCAGGGTCACGGCGTAGGACTCGAAGAGGTCGGCGGCCATGCCGGCACAGTCACCGACGTTGTCGCCCACGTTGTCGGCGATCGTCGCGGCGTTGCGCGGGTCGTCCTCCGGGATGCCCTGCTCGACCTTGCCGACGAGGTCGGCGCCGACGTCCGCGGCCTTCGTGAAGATGCCGCCGCCGACACGCATGAACATGGCGAGCAGCGCGGCGCCGAGGCCGAAGCCCTCGAGGATGCGCGGGGCCTCCTCGACGAAGATCAGGACGACGACGGCCGCCCCGAGCAGACCGAGACCGACGGTCGCCATGCCGACGACGCCACCGGTGCGGAACGCGATGCGCGCCCCCTGGTCGCGGCCACCGGGCCGGGTGGACGCGGCCGCGACGCGGATGTTGGCCTTGGTCGCGAGGTTCATGCCCAGGCCACCGATGGCCATGGAGAACAGCGCACCGACCACGAACGCGATCGAGCGCGCGATGCGCTCGACCCAGCCGGTGGCCGGCAGCGCGAGCAGCACCAGGAACACGACGACGATGAACGGCGCCAGGGTGCGGAACTGGCGCTGGAGGAACGCCTGCGCGCCCTCCTGCACCGCCCGACCGATGTCCTGCATGTTCTGGGTGCCCTCGTCGGCGGCGAGGACCTGCTGACGGAGCACGACGCCGATGGCGAGAGCGATGAGCGCGATCACCGCCACCACGCTCACCACGACGTATTCGCTCGAGGAGAACTCGACTCCCTGAGCGAGGACGGACGCTTGCATCCAGCCTCCCGGTTGGAACGGAACGAACGACGACGGGAGGCCTCTGGCGGCGTCCGCGGCGCACAGTGAGCGCCACCACGCGATGTGCACACGAAGTGGCAGGTGTCGCAGTGTATGGGTGTCCTCCGACACCGGCTGCGGCCCGGTTCCCGATCAAGCTGTGACGTGCGCTTCTTTCCCGCGCTCCGGTGCTGTCGGACCCGTGTGCTCTGCTGGACGCGTGACCGGAGTGGGCGCCCTCGAACGGGCGTCGGGGATTCCCGACGACGACGGGCGCGGCACCACCCTGCTCCGGCGCGTCCTCGCGGGGACGCCGCAGGGCGAGGCCCCGCTGACGCACGCCGAGGTCGTCCCGGCGCGCGAGGGGCGGCGGGCGCCGTGGCCGGACTGGGTTCCCGACGATCTCCGTGCCCGGCTCGTGGCGCGCGGCATCCCGTCCCCGTGGGGTCACCAGGCCGAGGCGGCCGGGCACGCGTGGGCGGGGCGGCACGTGGTCGTGTCCACCGGCACCGCGTCCGGGAAGTCCCTGGCCTACCAGCTGCCGGTGGTCGCCGCGCTCGGCGCCGATCCACGGGCCACGGCGCTCTACCTCTCCCCGACGAAGGCCCTGGGCGCCGACCAGCTGCGGGCGGCCCGGGCGCTCGACCCGGGCGGGGCCGACGGGCTGCGGGCCTCCTCCTACGACGGCGACACCCCGATCGCGGAGCGGGACGCGATCCGCCGCTCCGCCCGCTGGATCTTCACCAACCCGGACATGCTGCACCGCGGCGTGCTGCCGCGGCACGGGCGGTGGACCACGTTCCTGCGCCGGCTGCGCTACGTGGTGATCGACGAGGCCCACGCCTACCGCGGCGTGTTCGGCTCGCACGTCGCGCTGCTGCTGCGGCGGCTCCGGCGGATCTGCGCCCGCTACGGCGCGCACCCGGTGTTCGTGCTGGCCTCGGCGACCATGTCCGACCCGGCGGCCTCGGCGTCCGCCCTGACCGGGCTCGACGTCGTGGGGGTCACCGACGACTGCTCGCCGCGCGGGGCGCGGGCGGTCGGCCTCTGGGAGCCGCCGCTGCTGGAGGAGGTCACCGGGGAGAACGGCGCCCCGGTGCGGCGCTCGGCCGGCGCGGAGACCTCCCGCATCCTCGCCGACCTGGTGGTCGAGGGGGCGCGCTCGTTGGCCTTCGTGCGCTCGCGCCGCGGAGCGGAGCTGACCGCGCTGGGCGCCCGGCGGGTGCTCGCGGACGTCGACCCCGACCTCGCCCGCCGCGTGATGGCCTACCGCGCCGGGTTCCTGCCCGAGGAGCGGCGGGCGCTGGAGGAGTCGCTGCTGTCCGGGGAGCTGCGCGGGGTGGCGACCACCAACGCCCTGGAGCTGGGCATCGACATCGCGGGGCTCGACGCCGTGGTGGTGGCCGGGTTCCCGGGGACGCGGGCCTCGTTCTGGCAGCAGGCGGGCCGGGCGGGGCGTTCGGGCGACGACGCGCTGGTGCTGCTGGTCGCGCGCGACGACCCGCTGGACACCTTCCTCGTCCACCACCCCTCGGCCCTGCTCGGCGCGCCCCTGGAGCGGTGCGTGCTGGACCCGACCAACCCCTACGTCCTCGCCCCGCACCTGGCGTGCGCGGCCAGCGAGATGCCGTTGACGGCGTCCGACGCGGCCGAGGTGTTCCCGGGCTCGGACGACGTGCTGCGCGACCTGGTGGCCGAGGGCCTCCTCCGGCACCGTCGCGGTGGGTGGTTCTGGGCGCTGCCGACGGAGACGCCGCACCACGGCGTGGACATCCGGGGGTCGGGCGGCGAGCAGGTCGTGATCGTCGAGACCGAGACCGGTCGCATGCTCGGCACCGTCGATCCCGGGGCGGCGCACTCCTCGGTGCACGAGGGCGCGGTGCACCTGCACCAGGGCGTGAGCTACGTCGTCGACTCGCTCGACCTCGAGGAGAACATCGCCCACGTCCACGCCGAGGAGCCGGAGTGGACGACGCAGTCCCGGTCGGTCACCGACATCGCGGTCGTGCACACCGAGTCCCGCGAGTCCCACGGCGCCCCGTGCGCGGACGGGCCGGAGCTCCAGGTGTGCCTCGGCACGGTGGAGGTGACCGAGCAGGTCGTGGGCTACCTGCGGCGGATGCCGTCCGGGCAGATCGTCGAGCAGGTGCCGCTGGACCTGCCCGAGCGCACGCTCGCCACCCGCGCGGTCTGGTACACGCTCTCCGAGGAGCTGCTCGCCGGGATCGGGATCGAGCCGGCCCGGGTCCCGGGGTCGCTGCACGCCGCCGAGCACGCGGCGATCGGGCTGATGCCGCTGGTGGCGACGTGCGACCGCTGGGACATCGGCGGGGTGTCGACCGCCCTGCACCCCGACACCGGCCGCCCGACCGTCTTCGTCCACGACGGGCACCCGGGTGGCGCCGGCTTCGCCGACCGGGGGCACGAGGCGCTGGCGGTGTGGCTGGAGGCGACGCGGGGCGCGATCGCGGGGTGCGAGTGCCCGTCGGGGTGCCCGTCCTGCGTGCAGTCGCCGAAGTGCGGCAACGGGAACGACCCGCTGGACAAGGCCGGCGCGGTGGCGGTGCTGACGGCGGCGCTCGCACGGCTGCCCGGTTCCGAGCGAACGCCACTCTCGCGCCCGTAGAAGCTGCGAACGGACAGTTCGTGCACATCGGGGGAGTGGGTTCCACCGCGGGCCGGGGTTCGGGGCTCCCGGCCCGCGGGGAGGTCTGCCACGCCGCAGGGCGGGGAGTCGGCTCGACCCGCCCTGCGGCGCTGTCTCGGGCGGCGGTGGGCGCACGGGGCGCGCTCCGGGTGTCCTCCTCGGCCGGGGTCGTGGTGGCCGTCGGAGGGTGGGCGCCGCATCCGGCGCCCACCGCCGCGGGTCTGCCGGACCACGCACGTCCCCTCGCGGGCAGCAGCGGGGCAGCGCGCTCCGCGGGACGTGGTCGGCGGTCCTGGCCGACCCGAGTCTTCAGTTGTGGTGGTGCTGGTCGCTACGAGCGGATGCCGGTGGCGACCGAGGCCAGGCGGTAGGTCGAGCTGCCGCCGAGCCCGCGGAGCGGTCGCTCGCGGACGGCCTCGGCCATCGCGTCCTGGACGCTGTAGGGGTCGGGCAGGCGCCAGCCGCACGCGGCCGGGCGGACCCGCCAGTGGATGGAGCCCTGCGGGAACGTCGACGGCGGGGCCGCGAAGTACGAGCCCCGGCCGTGCAGCGCGGTGCCCGGGCGACCCGCGAGGTCGGGGCGCAGCGGCTCGCCGGGCATGACGGGGAAGAGCCACTCACCGGTCGGCGTCGCCGCGATCGCCACCGGCTCCCCGACCGACCGCAGCGCCGCGGCCGCCCGTCGCCCGATGCTGGCCGGGACCTCGATGACGTCGAAGGTGATCCCGGTCGGCAGCAGGATCGAGTACGGCAGACCCGACCACCAGTCGGCGATCTGCGCGACGTCGGTCGTCGCCTTCGCCGCCCAGTCGTCGAGGACCGGCACCGGACCGGCCTGCGGCGCGTCGGCACGTCCCGTCCAGACCTCGCCCTGCGGGAACGTCCCCGGGACCACCGCCCAGCCGTGGTCCGCGAGCACCATCGCCTCGGCGCGGAGCTCGGTGCCGTAGACGGCGCGGTAGCTGTCCCACCACTGCATGCGGGTCCTCCCGGTACTGGTCCACCCCGTGCGGTGTTCCTCCCCTAGTAACGGCACGTTGCCGCCCGATTTCCACCCGTCGTCGCCCATCGGACGCGATGGAACGCCGAGCGCCCTGTCCGGCACCGTCGAGCGGGCGAACGCGCATTCGGTGCGCTTTCGCCGCACCACTCGTCCCGGGTGCACCATCCGTGTCGCCGCTCGGCGGGGGCCCGGAGCCGCTCGTCCGAGGAGGACACGGTCAGGTGACGATCGGTGACCGCGACTCCGGCGATTCAACCCATGACCTTCACCACAGGCCCTGCCCGAGCGCGGACGGTGGTGGTGTCGCCGACCGGCAGACATCCGCACTCCAGCGCCACGTCGACGGCCAGGTCCCAACCGTGCCAGGTGCACGCGACGAGCGTCCCGCCGTTGCGCCTCGCGTACTCGGCCGCCGTCGCGCAGCCCGCCTCACGGCCCCGGACGGCCTCCGCCGCGCCGGCCAGCGCGGCCAGGTCCGCCGCGACACCGGCCCGGTGCCGCGTGGCCACCGCCGAGCCCAGCACGAGCAGGGTGCCGAGCAGGAGCGCGAGCGCGCCGATCGCGGCGGCGGCCACCACGGTCGCGACCCCGCGGTCGTCGGCGAGCGGCCGCCTCACGGCGGGAGCTCCTCGGGCGTGCCGATCGGTCGGGACGGTGCTCCGGGCCGCCCGCCCGCGCCCGCACCGTCGGCGGACGGGAGGTCGTCGGGCTCGAGATCCTCGGGGGCACCGTCCTCGGCGGCACCGTCCGCCGCGGTACCGGTCGGTCCGGCGACCGCCGGCTCCCGAGCGGCCACCGCGTCCGCCGAGACCCGGAACCCGGGCAGGGCACCACCCAGCGGCGGGACCCGCACCCGGACCCGGACGACGTCGCCCTCCACCGCGACGTCGACCTCCGTCCCCTGCGGTAGCCCCTCGGCGAGGGCACGGGCACCGACGAGATCGTCCCGCGATGCTCGCCGGGCGGCCTCGCCGGCGGCGTCCACGCAGCGGATGCGCGCGAGCACCGCGCCGAGGCCCCCGAGGACGACCGCGAACACGAGGACCAGCGCGCCGAGGGCGATCGCGGCCTCGACCGTCGCCATGCCGTGGTCGTCGGCGATCAGCCGCCGGGCGCCAGCGCCCGATCGATCAGTCCGGTCAGCGCGTCGAGGACGCCGGGACTGTTGATGATCACGATCAGCAGCCCGGCAAAGGCGGCCGCCGCGACGAGGCCGACGGCGTACTCCACCGTCGACATGCCGTCGTCGGCGCGGGCCAGGGCCGTGAGGCGAGCGGTGAGCAGGGCGATCGTGGTCGTCGGGTCCATCGTGGTCTCCTTCCGTCCCGGGCCCCGGGTGGGCGCCGGTCGTCATGTCCGCTCCAGGAGCGGGCTCGCCAGCCCGATGACGACCGGGGCGATCCCCAGCGCCAGGAAGGCCGGCAGGAAGCACAGGCCGAGCGGGCCCGCCACCAGGACGCCCGCCCGCTCGGCCCGGGCGGCCACCGCCTCCGCCGCCTCGGCCCGGACGTCGGCCGCGACGGTCACCGCCACGTCCGCGACGGCCGCTCCACTCCGGGCCGAGCGACGTGCGGCCCGGGCGAGGCGGGCGGTCGAGGGCTCGTCGAGGGCGGGCGCCCACGCCTCCGCGGGGTCGGCGCCGAGGGCGACCAGGTCGGCCACGCGGACCAGGGCCTGCGCGGTCGGTACCGGCGCGGAGTCGGCGACGGCCCGCACCGCGACGTCGAGCGGGAGCCCCGCCCGCAGGCAGGCGGCGAGCTCGTCCCAGGCGCCGGCCTCCCGCCACGGGTCCCGCGGCGTCGGGCGGCGGCTCCGGGGCCGGGACGGCGCGGCCGGGCGGTCCAGTGCGCCGAGACGCCGGGCCGCGTCCACCGGGCCGGGCACCGCGAGCAGCGCCACGGCGAGGAGCGTGACCGCCGCCGCGAGGGTGATCACTGCACGACCCGCGCGGTGAGGTGAGCGCTCCACTCCAGGCCGGCCGCGACCAGCACCGACCCCACGACGAGCAGCCCCTGCCCGACCCCCGAGCCGGTGAGCACGGCCCAGGGTCGGGCGCCCATCAGCTGGCCGAGGAGCAGCCCGATGACGGGGAGGCCGGCGAGCACCGTCGCCGTCGTACGGGGCCCGGCGAGCTGCGCCGCGAGCCGCCCGTCGAACCGGCCCCGGGCCCGGAGGTCCTCCGCGACGGCCTCCGCCAGCCCGGCGAGGCCGATCCCGTGGCGCTCGGCCAGCGACCAGGCGTCGGCGAGGCGGCGCACGTGGTCCCCGGCGAGAGGGTCGGCGGCGGCGTGGTCGCGGAGGGCGGCCGGGACGTCGCCGCCGAGGCGGGCGGTGGCCTCCACGAGCGTGAGGGCACGGGTGCAGGCGGGATGGGCGTCGCGGGCCGCGGCCGCGGCGGCCGACGCGGGTGGGTGGCCGGCCCGCAGCTCGGCGGCGAAGCACGCCAGTCCCTCGGCGAGACCTCCGACCGCGTCCTTCCGCTCGACGTCGCGCCGACGGGCGCGGCGCGAGCGGAGCGTCACCGTGCCCACCACCGCGGCGGCGACCGCTCCACCGGGCCCGGCGACGAGCACGGCCAGGGCGAGCACCGCGAGGGCCACCAGGAACACCGGTGGGCGGCGGATCGACCCGGTGTCGGGTCCAACGGCGACCACGTCCAGCCCGCGCACCCGTCGTGGAGCCGGCGAGCCCGGCCAGAGGAGCAGTGCGGCCGCGCCCAGCAGGAGCACCGCCGTCCCGGTCACGCGGGCACCCCGCGCAGGCTCGCGACACCGCCGCGCAGCCGCGGCACCGCCGGCGTCGGGACGCCGTCGTGGGACGGTCCCGGTCCGGACCCCGCACCCCCGCCGTCCGTCGCGGTCCACGGTGACCCGACGCCCCGCTCCGCGAGCATGGCGCCGAGGTCGGCCCGCCCGAGGGCCCAGCCCTCCTCGCGGGTCCACGCCGGGACCACCACGACCTCGCCGTCCGCACGCCGCAGCACCCCGACGGCCTCCAGCACCCGCCGACCGTCGGTCAGCCGCCGCACGTGCAGCACCACCTGGACGGCCGCCGCCATCTGGCTGTGCAGCGCGGCCGGCGTCATCCCGCCGAGCGCGGCGAGGGCCTCGAGCCGGGCCGGGACCTCCCGGGGCGAGTTGGCGTGCACGGTGCCCGCACCACCGTCGTGCCCGGTGTTCAGCGCGGCCAGCAACTCGCAGACCTCGGCGCCGCGGACCTCACCGACCACCAGCCGGTCGGGGCGCATCCGCAGCGCCTGCCGCACCAGGTCGCGCAGCAGCACCGTGCCCGCGCCCTCGACGTTCGCGGGCCGGGACACCAGGCGCACCACGTGCGGGTGGGCCGGCCGCAGCTCCTCGGCGTCCTCGACCACGACGATGCGTTCCGCGGCGGGCACCCGGGCGAGCAGCGCCGACAGGACCGTCGTCTTCCCCGATCCCGTCCCGCCCACGACGAGGAACGCCAGCCGCGCCTCCACCACCGCCTCCAGCAGCGCCCGGCCGACCCCGTCGACCGTGCCGCCGGCCTGCAGCGCGTCGAGGTCGTGGCAGGCCGGGCGCAGCACCCGCAGCGACACGCACGTCCCGTCCGCCGCGACCGGCGGCAGCACCGCGTGCAGCCGCACCCCGCTGCCCGGCAGCCGCGCGTCGACGTACGGGCTCGCGTCGTCCAGCCGCCGGCCCGCCGCGGCCGCCAACCGCTGGGCCAGCCGCCGGACGGCGTCCTCGTCCGCGAAGCCCACCTCGGCCCGCTCCAGCCCCCGTCCGCGGTCGACCCACACCGCGTCCGGCGCCGTCACCAGCACGTCCGAGGTCGCCGGATCACGCAGCAACGGCTCCAACGGCCCCGCCCCGACGAACTCCCGCTGCAACGTGCGGACCGCCGCGAGCACGTCGGCATCGCCGACCACCCCGCGTGCCTCGGCCCGCACCGCCGCCGCCAGCTCCCCCACCCCGGCCTCGCCGCCCGCCGCCGCGATCCGCGTCCGGACCCGTCCCACCAGGTCCGCCCCGCCGTCGTCGCCCGCCATCCCCGCACCTCCCCGAGCCGGCCGTCACCACCATTGCCACCGCCACCGACGTGATCGACGCTGCCCGAGCACCCACCGGATCGGCGAGCACGCCGCCCCCGCCTGTGGACAACCCCGCGCGGAGTGCCGGTGGGGACAACTCACTGCTCCGAACGCCGTGAGCCGGCACGCACGACGACGACCCGGCTCCCCCAGGAGGGGACCGGGTCGTCGCACCTGCACCGTCACGCCGCCAGCGACGGCCCTCCCCGGCGTCCGTCCAACGCGTCCAGCACCGCACACGCCGCGTCGGCCAGCGGCCCGCGGCGGACACCGGGCACGGTCCCGTGGTCCATCGCCGCGGCCAGGCCCGGTTCCGCGTCCACCGACGCGAGCACCTCGAGCCCCAGCGCCGCCGCGACGTCCTCCCCACCCAGGCCACCGGGGGACGGCCCCCGGACCACCACGCCCACGGTCGCCCCCAACTCGGTGACCTGCTGCGCGACCCGCGAGGCCGCCGCCGTCGCGCGCACCTCCGCGGGGACCACGAGCACCGTCAGGTCGGCGACCTCCAGGACCGCTGTCGCCGTCGGGGTCAGGTGCCGGGGCAGGTCGCAGACCACGACGTCGCCCGCCCGGCGCCCCGCCTCGACCACGGCGACCGCGGCCTCCGGTGCGGGACCCGGTCCGTGCCGATCACAAGCCAGCACGGTCAACGGGCCGTCGGCGTGCGGCAGCGCGTCGTGCAGCGAGGAGG
The DNA here is from genome assembly GCF_030286555.1 of Actinomycetospora termitidis. Classification (GTDB taxonomy): domain Bacteria; phylum Actinomycetota; class Actinomycetes; order Mycobacteriales; family Pseudonocardiaceae; genus Actinomycetospora; species Actinomycetospora termitidis. Next base: position 159,012 of record NZ_JASVWF010000001.1, read on the forward strand.
CCGCCACCCGCCCGCCGCCGAGCGCGAGCCCCGGCCAGCGCAGGCCGTCGATCTGCTCCGCGCCGACGACGAGGTCCAGCCCGCCGCCGAGGGGGTCGCAGTCGACCAGCAGCACGCGGGCCCCGTCGTCGCGGGCCCGGACCGCGATCGCCCCGGCCAGGACGGACGCGCCGGCGCCTCCTCGGCCGCCGAGGACGCACACGACCCGGCCGGGGCCGTCGTCGGGAAGATCCTCGACGTCGGCGAGCGCCGTGACCAGCCAGTCCTCCCCCTCGGGCAGCGAGACCACGTGCTCCGCGCCGACCGCCACCGCCGGTTCCCACACGCTTCCCGGCGGATCACCGAGACACAGCACCACCACCCCGTCGCGGCGCGCCGGCCGCACCGCGGACGCGACCGCGGCGGCGCCCCGCTCGTCCAGCAGCACCATCGCCGCACCCGGCCATCGTCGGCGCAGCGCCACCGCGTCGGGCACCCGTTCCAGCTCGCACCCGGCCGCGGCGGCGACGCGGACGACCTCGTCGGTCAGGTCCTCGTCGTCGCACAGCAGGATCACTCGTCGTCGCTCCACCCCCGCAGCGTGCGTCGGCCTTCCCGACGACGGGTGTGGCCGGCCGCCGCCTGGGGACGAGCCGCTCCACGGTGCCGGTGGGGACGGACGGCGAGGCCGAACGGACGAGCGCTACCCGGCCGCGTCGGCGATGCCGGTGGCCTCCTTCGCGCCGGTCCGCCACGCGGTGACGCCGTGGGAGAACCACTGCGCGAGCCCCTCGTGGGTCCCGGACGCGAACGCCTGGGCCGCGGCGCGGTACTCGTTCCCGGCGCGCAGGTGGCCCACCTCGGGGATGACGAGGCCCTTGGGGTCCAGACCGGTCGAGATCGCGGTGAGGCGGCCCGCCGCGCGGGCGACGACGCCGTTGCCGATCAGGAACGGCGAGAGCGCGAGCAGTTCGCCGTGCACGACCCCGACGAGCACCGGGGCCGGCACCGACGTCCCCCCGACGACGAGGCCGGCGAGCGCGTCCAGCCGCGCGGAGACCCAGGCGCCCGGGCGGGGGCGACCGAGGTCGGACTCCGGCGCCCGGTCGGTCGCAGCCAGGACGTGCAGCTTCGCGAGGGCCTGCAGCGGCGCCCGGCGCCACGTCGGGAGGAGCCCGCCGAGCGCCTCGGCGACCCGCAGCGCGCCGGCCAGCACCGGGTCGGTGACCGGGCCGTCCTCGGGCAGGTCGGCGGACCCGCCGTCGAGGGCGGCGGAGGCCCGGGCGGCGCGGACGCTCGCCTCGGCGGCCGTGGTCGGCCAGCCGCGGCGGTTCGTGCGGTGGGCGTGGACGGCCTCGACGTGCCGGCGGATCGACTCGGCGCCCTCGGCGACGCCGGGGAGGTCCAGCAGCGGCGCGAGCGGATCGGTGGTCGGGGCGGTCATGCGGTCCATCGTCCCAGGGCCATACACCCCGTGATTGTGACGTCCAGCGTCAGCATGGCCGCACTGCTGACACCGGGGAGAGGCGCAACCGGCTCGACACGACGCGCACACTGGAGTCATGGACAGCACCGAGCTGCTGCCCGCGCACGCCCTGACCTGGCGGTTCTCCCGGTCGTCCGGGCCGGGCGGGCAGGGCGTGAACACCACCGACTCCCGCGTCGAGCTCCTCGTCGACCTCGCCGCCCTCCCGGACCCCGAGCGGCTCGTGGAGCGCCTGGGCCCCGTGCTGCACGTCACGGCCTCGGAGCACCGCTCGCAGCTGCGCAACCGCGAGGCCGCGCTGGAGCGCGCCGCCGAGCGGATCGCCCGCGCCCGCCGGCCCGACCCGCCGTCGCGAACTCCGCGACGACCCAGCCGGGGCGCCAAGCTGCGCCGACTGGAGGACAAGCGCCGGCGCAGTGATCGCAAGGCGATGCGCCGCGCCCCGTCCGAGTAACCCGGGCAACCGGGAGGACTGGACTCGAGGATGATCGGGAAGACACGGGCCGTGCTGCCGTGTCACCGATCGCCCCGGGCGTGGTCGTGGCACGATGTGCCCCCTCTCGACCCGACCCGCCAGGAGGGCCCGTGACCTCGCCGTCGTCCCCCGGAGGCCCACCCGTGGTGCCCTCCATCCCGCTCAACGCCGAACCGGCGCGCCAGAACGGCGACGCCTCGGTCGGGGCGCTGGTGAAGGAGGTGACCACGCACGTCTCCACGCTGGTGCGTGCGGAGGTCGAACTCGCCAAGCAGGAGATCACCGGCGAGGTGAAGAAGGGCGTGCAGGGCAGCATCTTCTTCGTCATCGCCGGCGTCGTCGCGCTGTTCAGCCTCTGGTACTTCTTCTTCGCCGTCGCCGAGGCGTTCAACCTCATCTGGCCGTCGCAGCGCTGGGCCGGGTTCGCCGTCACCTTCGCGCTGATGTTGATCATCGCGGGCATCGCCGGGTTCCTCGGCTACCTCAAGGTCCGCAAGATCAAGGCCCCCGAGCGCACGATCGAGACGGCGAAGGAGTCCGTCGAGGCCCTGCGCCGCGGGCGATCCGACGCCGCGCCCTCGACCGTCGCGCAGCGGCGCTGAACCACCGCCACGAGGACCCCGCGGCGCTCGCGGGGCCCTGGCGGCACCGTGAGGTGTCCGCCAACGGCATCCGGCTGCACGTCGCGGAGTGCGGGCCCGCCACCGGCGAGCCGGTGCTGCTGCTCCACGGGTTCCCCGAGTTCTGGTGGTCCTGGCGCCACCAGCTCGCCGCGCTCGGCGCGGCCGGGTACCGGGCGGTGGCCCCCGACCTGCGCGGCTACTGCGGCTCCGACCGCCCGCCCCGCGGGTACGACCTGTGGACCCTCGCCGGCGACGTGGCCGGCCTGGTCCCGGCGCTCGGGGCCCGGCGAGCGGCGGTCGTCGGCGCCGGGTGGGGCGGTGCGGTCGCGTGGACCCTGGCCGCCCTGCACCCGCGGGTCGTCTCCCGCCTGGCGGTCGTCGCCACCCCGCACCCGCTGGCCCTGCGGCGCGCGGTCCGTCGCCGCCCCTGGCGGTGGGTCCGTCCGCTGCGCGACGTCGCCTTCTTCCAGCTCCCCCGCCTCCCCGAGCGCTCCCTGCGCCGGGACGGGGGCGCGGCCGCCGGTGCCTTCCTGACGGCGGGTGCGGGCTCGGGCTGGTCGGCGACCCCGGAGTTCGCCGGGGTCGCCGCGCACCACGCCGCGGCCCTGCTCACTCCGCGCACCTCGCACTGCGCGCTGGAGTACTTCCGCTGGGCCGCGCGCTCCCAGGGCCGCCCCGACGGGGTCCGCTTCGCCGAGGCGATCGACCGACCGGTCGACGTCCCGGTCCTGCACCTGCGCGGCGCGGAGGACCCGTGGGTGCCGGAGGACGTCGTCCGGGACTCCGCCCGCTGGGCGCCCGACCACGAGGTCGTCACGATCCCCGCGACCGGGCACTTCCCGCACCAGGAGGCACCGCGGCACGTGACCGAGGTGCTCCTCCGGCGCCTCTAGCTGGCGCAGCTCCCCGTCGACACCCGGGAGGTCGCCGAGCCGGACGCGTCCAGGGCGGCGCGCACCTGGTCGGCGGTGAGCACGAACCCGGTGTCGCCCTGGTCGACCGCCGCGCCGAACACCACGCCGATCACCTGCCCCTGCGGGTTCACCAGCGGCCCGCCGGAGTTCCCGGACTTCACCACGCCGCGGATCGTGTAGACGTCGCGCGTCACGGTCTGCGAGTCGTAGATGTCCGGGCCGCGCAGCTGGATCCGCTGCCGGATCTTCGCGGGGCTCGAGGAGAACGGTCCGTCGAGCGGGTAGCCCAGGGCCACCGCGTTGTCGCCGGTCCCCGCGGCCGCGAACTCGAAGGGCAACGACCGCGCCTCGAGCCCGGGGACCGCGAGCACCGCCACGTCGACCTCGGGGTCGTAGTAGACGACGCGGGCGGACTCGGTGTCGGCCCCGCCGCCGGAGCGCGGCACCTCCACCGACACCTCGCTCGTGCCTGCGACGACGTGGGCGTTCGTCATGACCCGCTCGTTGCCGATGACGAAGCCGGTGCCCTCCAGCGCCCGCGAGCACGACGGCGCGCGGCCGCGGATCTTGAGGACGCTCGACCGGGCGCGCTGGACCACCGGGTCCTGCACCAGCCCCTGGTCCGGCGGGGCGACCTCGGCGACCCCCGGGGTCGGGGAGAACGGCGAGAGCACGTCCGGGAAGCCGGAGGCGTCGAACATCGCCCGCAGCTCGTTCGGAAGAGCCCGCAGCGGCGCGGGCATCACCGAGTCGACGGTGGACAGCACCGCGGAGTTCTTCAGTGCCGACGCGAGCGCCACGTTCGACGACGACGCCAGCGGCAACGCGATCAGCCAGGCGACCACGAGCGCGGTGAGCGCCTGCAGCACCGAGCCGAACGTCGAGTCCACGGTGCGCACCGCGTTCAGCCGCATCCGGTCGCGGACCGCCCGCCCGAGGTAGACCCCGAGCGTCTCGCCCAGCGCGACCAGCGCGATGACGATCAACACGCTGACCACGACCCGGCTGGTGTCGCCCTCGAAGTTCCCGACGACCAGCGGCGCGAGCTTCAGCCCGAGCAGCGCGCCGCCGATGACACCGAGGAAGGACAGGGCGGCCACGGCCAGCCCGTGCCGCCACCCGGAGATCGCCGCGGCGACGGCGAGCAGCACGACGACGATGTCGACCCAGCTCATCGGATCGCTTCCCCCTCGTGCCGACGGGCCCACGCCTCGCCGAGATCGCGTACGTCCGTGCCGTCCCACGGGATCGTCCATCCCGCGAGGTCGAGCACCCAGGAGAGCACCCCGGCGGTGAACCCCCACACCAGCAGTCCCCGCACGGCGAACGCGGGGCCCTGGTAGCCGCCCGGCGACGTCACCGTGAAGCGCCGGGCCGGATCGGTCAGTTCGGACACGGGCACCCGCGCCACCGCGGCCGTCTCGGCAGGGTCCACGACGCCGACGGGTCCCGGCACCGCCCAGTGGGCGACGACCGGGGTGACGGCGAACCCGGACACCGGGATCGTGAGCGGCGGCAGTGTCGTCAACGGCACGATGCCCGCGGGATCGGCGCCGATCTCCTCCTCGGTCTCGCGCAGTCCGGCGGCCACGAGCCCGTCGAGCCCGTCCCCGTCGTCGGTCTCGAGCCCTCCGCCGGGGAACGCGGCCTGCCCGGCGTGCGAGCGCATGTCGGCGGCGCGCTCGGTGAGCACGATGTCCGGGCCGTCCTCACCGTCCGCGCCGCCCCAGCCGAACAGCAGCACCACGGCCGCCTGCCGGCCGTTCCCGGTCGGCTGCCGACGGAAGGGCACGTCGTCCGGCGACACCCGCCCGCAGGCGGCGACCAGGCCGGACAACCAGTCGGGCGCCTCGTCCGGGCGCAGCAGCCGGCTCACGCGGCCGCCCGCGTGACGGCGGCCCGCACCTGGTCGGGCGTCGCGAACACCTGCGGGGGCAGCGGGACGACGGTGCCGTCGGCACGCACGACGAGGCTCGCGGGGAGGACGGGCGGGGCCCCGAGACGGCGTCCGACGACCTGCTGCGGGTCGGTCACCGACGGGTAGCGCACGCCGAGGGCGGCCATGAGGTCCAGCGCGTCGGCCGGGTCGTCCGCGACGTCCACGCCGAGCACCGACGCCGCGCCCGGCTGGGCCGCGTAGGCGCCGATCGCGGGCATCTCCTCGCGGCACGGCCCGCACCACGACGCCCACAGGTTCACCAGGGTCACGCGGCCGGGCAGCGCGGCGGCGAGGTCGACCGTGCCGGGGGCGCCGAGACACTCGAGGCGCAGTCCGGCCAGCGGCGCCGGCGCGACGACCGCCGACGACGGGGCGGGGCACGGCGCGAGCGCCGCACCCGCCCGGGCGCGCGCGAGGTCGGCGGGGTCGGCGGCCGCGGGAGCGCTGCTCGCCAGCACCGACCCGGCGTCGGGAACGGAGGAGGAGTCCCGCGGCCAGAGCGCGATGATGCCCACGACCACGAGGATCAGCACGAGCAGGGTCGACCCGACCTCGGTGCGCGTCACCGCTCGAGACCGACGAGGGCCAGGAGGTGGTCGGCCTCCGGCCCCTTGACGAGCTTCGCGGCCTTGACCGGGTCGGTCTCCCCGATCCCGGCCGACGGGCAGTCCTTGGCGATCGAGCAGGCGCCGCAGGCCGGCTTCTTGGCGTGGCAGACGCGACGGCCGTGGAAGATCACGCGGTGGGAGAGCATCGTCCAGTCCCGCTTCTCGATGAGCTCGCCCACCTCCTTCTCGACCTGCACCGGGTCGTCCGAGGCGGTCCAGGCCCAGCGCCGGGTGAGCCGGCCGAAGTGGGTGTCGACCGTGATGCCCGGGACGCCGAAGGCGTTGCCGAGGACGACGTTGGCGGTCTTGCGCCCGACGCCGGGGAGCTTCACGAGGTCCTCCAGGCGGCCCGGGACCTCGCCGTCGAACGTCTCGACCAGGGCCTGGCCGAGCGAGATCACCGAGTTCGTCTTCGCGCGGTAGAACCCGGTCGGGCGGAGGATCTCCTCCATCTCGGTGCGGTCGGCGCCCGCGTAGGCCGCGGCGTCGGGGTAGCGGGCGAACAGCGCCGGCGTCACCCGGTTGACGGTCACGTCCGTGGTCTGCGCCGACAGCACCGTGGCGACCAGCAGCTCCAGCGGGGTGGTGAAGTCGAGCTCGCAGTGCGCGTCGACGTGGGCGGCCGCGAGCGCACGGTGCATCCGACGCGCCCGGCGGACCAGGCCGAGATGCGTCTCGCCCGGCTTCAGGACAGCCCCCGAGGTCATTCGACCAGGGTAATGAAGACCCCCGACACCGTGACCGGCCGGGAGCACCCGCGACACGCCGGGAGCCCCCCGGTCGCACTCCTCGTGCGCGCGTGCGGGAGCATGCGTCTCACCATGACCGCCTGGATCGCGATCCTCATCCCCCTGCTCATCATGGTCTTCGCCCTGGGCATGGAACGCCTGGAGACGAGACTGCGCGCGGGCACCGTCCGTGAGGACGAGGTCGAGGACTTCCTCGAGCGCGCCCGGCCCGACGAGGTGAAGGCCCTGTTCCGGCAGGGAATCGGCGGCGCCCTGACGCTGTTCCGGCTGCGGAACCTGGGGAAGCGCGGTGGAGTGTCCCGCCGTGGCGGACGGGCGTCGGAGGCGTCCGGCCGGAGCACGACGGGCGTCTGACGCTCACCCAGCGGCGTCACGATCGACGGGTAGTGTCGTCCATTCGGGGGGCACGCCTCGCGGATGACGACGGAACAAGGCTAGATCCGGGGTCGTCGGCCGCGTGCTGCGTGATCATGACGATGCGCGCGATTAGACTTGCGGCAGACGTGACTGGTGACACAGCGGAGCCCGGGGTGCACGATGCCCGGACCCCGTGGGGTCGATGAGGTCGGCGAGGAGCGGACGACGGTGGACGAGGTACTGGCGCGGGCGGGGATCTTCCAGGGAGTGGATCCGGCCGCCATCGAGGTGTTGACGGAGTCGCTCGATCGCGTCGAGTTCCCGCGGGGCACCGTCATCTTCAACGAGGGCGAGCCCGGTGACCGCCTGTTCATCGTGCAGAGCGGCAAGGTCAAGATCGGCCGCCGCTCGCCCGACGGGCGCGAGAACCTGCTGTCGATCTTCGGCCCGTCCGACATGTTCGGCGAGCTCTCCATCTTCGACCCCGGTCCCCGGACGTCGACGGCCACGTGCGTCACCGACGTGCGCGCCTACTCGATGGACCGCACCGCGCTGAAGGAGTGGATCTCCCAGCGGCCGGAGATCGCCGAGCAGCTGCTGCGCGTGGTCGCCCGCCGGCTGCGCCGCACGAACAACCTCCTCGCGGACCTCATCTTCACCGACGTGCCCGGGCGCGTCGCGAAGGCGCTGCTGCAGCTCGCGCAGCGCTTCGGGTCGCAGGAGGCGGGCCTGCTGCGGGTCACGCACGACCTCACGCAGGAGGAGATCGCCCAACTCGTCGGCGCCTCCCGCGAGACCGTGAACAAGGCCCTCGCCGACTTCGCCGCCCGCGGCTGGCTGCGCCTCGAGGGGAAGAGCGTGCTCATCCTCGAGCCGGACCGTCTGGCCCGCCGCGCCCGCTAGTCCCCCTTCTTTCCGAGCGAACGGCACTCTCGCGCCCGTAGAAGCTGCGAGGGTGCCGTTCGCTCGGTCCGGGGGCTACTCCGAACGCAGGTACTCCAGCTGCGCCGCGACGGAGATGTCCGCCGCGGGCCACAGCGACTCGTCGACGTCCGCGTAGACGATCTCGACGACCTGCCGCGGCTCCGGCGCGGGCGGCAGCTGCCGCAGAGCAGCCCGGACCTGGTCGAGCCGCTGCTCCCGGTGGGCGAGGTAGTCGCGCGCGGTCTGCGGGGCGTCCGGGAGGTCCGGGCCGTGCCCGGGGAGCAGGCGCGTGCCCGCGGGGAGGCCCGCGAGACGGTCCAGCGAGGCCAGGTAGTCCCCGAGCGCACCATGGTGGTCGCCGAGCACGGTCGTCCCGCGGCCGAGCACCGTGTCGCCGGTGAGCACGGACCCGTCGCCGTCGACGACGAAGCACAGCGAGTCGAGCGTGTGCCCGGGTGTCGCGAGCACCCGCACGTCCAGCCCCGCGGCCCCGATCGCCTCGCCCGCGCCGAGGCCCTCCGCGCCGAGACACAGCTGCGGGTCGAGGGCCCGTACCGGAGCCCCGGTGAGCTCGGAGAACGGACGGGCCGCCTCGGAGTGGTCCAGGTGGTGGTGGGTGAGCAGGATCAGCTCGACCGGACCGTGCTCGCGCAGCCGGTCGAGGTGGTGCGGGTCGTCCGGGCCGGGGTCCACGACGATGCAGCCGCGGTGCCCCGGCGCACGCAGGATCCAGCTGTTGGTGCCGTCGAGCGTCATGCCCGAGGGGTTGTCGGCGAGGACCACCCCCGCCGCCTCGGTGACGGGACGCAGGACCTCGTACGCCGGGTGCTCGGTCACGCCGTGACCCTAGGGGCCCGGCTCAGTGCCCGCCGTCCTGCCCGCCGGGCAGTCCGTGTCCGTTGGTCCGACCGCCGGGCGGCGGGCCGGGCGGTGGCGGCGGACCGGGTCGCGGCCCCGGGCGCCCCGGGGGGCCGCCGAACGGGTCCGCACCCTCGGCCCGCTCCCGCTGGGCGAGCTCCTCGTGCAGGCGCGCGAGCAGTTCGCGCTCCCGGTCGGAGAGCTGCGCGACGGAGTCGTCGGTGTCGGGCGCCCAGCTGCCGGTCGCCTCCGGGTCGGCCGGCCGGGACGGCGGCCGCACGGACGGGGCGGTGTCGGGCGTGTCCCGGTCGGTCGGACGCGGCGGGCCGGGGTGGGCCGGGGGCTGCGGCGGGTGTCCCGGGCCCTGCATCGGCGGGCCGGGCGCCACGCCGCCCGTCATCGCGCCGTGGACCGTCGCGCCGTTCACGCCCGGGCCGGGGCGCGGAGGCGACCAGGCGCCCGGCTCGGGCGACCAGCCCGCGCCGTCGGACGCCGCCCACGGCGGGGCGACGTCGCCGCCGCCCCGGGGGTCGACCGGCGGCTCGCCGAGATGCGTGCCGTTGACCGGCGCCGCGGGCTCGGACCAGGTCACCGGCCCGGTCGCGGGTTCCTCGGGCGGCGCCGGGGCCACGGCGTTGTGGCGGTGTCCGTTGGTGCCGAGGGTGATCGGCTCCTCACCGATCTCGACCGGCGAGGCGAACACCGTGTCGGCCCCCGGCTGGGTGCCGGTCACCGGGGCGCCGGGCCACGCGGGGCCGGGGCCCGCGCCGAACCGTGCGTCGTGGCCGAACCGGGCGGGCGGGGTCGGTTCCTCGGGCGCGCTCCCCCGGCTGTGCCGGGCGCGCTGCACCTGGGCGTCGTCGGTCGGCGTGCCGTCCGGCGGCGTCGGGTCCCCGACGTCGACGAGGTCGCCCGCCTCGTCCGCCTCGTCCACCGGGGCGGCATCGAGTCGGTGACCGTTCAGGTACGGGGCCGGCCCCGGCCGAGGGGCGCGGAACGACGTCGTGCCGAGGTCGACCTCGGGCACGCGCCCGTGGCGCCCGACCGGCCCGTCGGCGTCGTCGAGCCCGTCGTCCCGCGGACCGTCCGGCTCGTCGCGCTCGGGCGCGGAGGGCTCGCCGACGACGTCGCGCACCGGGCCCGCCGGCTCGAGCCGGGTCTCCTCGAGCGAGTCCGGGGGCAGCGGGGCCGAGAAGTCCTCCGGCACCGGCCGGGCCCAGAGCGCGGCGATCCGGCGCGCGGTCACCGACAGGTCGTCGTCGATGGATGTCGGTGCCGCTCCGGCCGCGGGCTCGGGAGGCTCGACGGCGGGCGGGGCCGGATCGGGCTCGACGGTCCGCTCGAGGAGGGCCTGCCCGACCTCGTGCGCCGTGCCCGCGTCGGCCACGGTCCGCCAGGTCTCGTCGTCCTCGACCACGGGCACCCGGCCCGACGGCGGGTCCGGGCGGGCCGGCGGGTCGGAGACCGCCAGCGGGCGCGCCACGGCGAGGGCGTCGCGGTGGTACGCGGGCAGCGCGACGCCGGACGCGAAGACCTCGACCGACGTGCCCCCCAGACCGCGGGCGGCGTGGGCGAGATGGTGGACGACGTGGTCGCAGTCGTCCGGGTCGGCGGTCTCGACGAGCACCACGCGGTGCGGCACGGGCCCCGGGGCGGCACCGGCCGGCGTGACCCGCCAGCTCTCGCGGACCGCCAGCACACCGGACAGCCGGCGGGCCGCGCGCGCCAGCGGGGTGGCCGGGGTCGCGTCGCCCGCCGTCGTGGTGAAGCGGTGTCCGGAGCGGCGTCGCGCGTCGGGGTCGACCGGGAGGGCGGCGAGCAGGTCCGGGTCGACGCGGGTCGCGGCGAACCAGGGGGCGAGCACGGCCCGCTCGTCGGCGTTCAGCCCGACCTCGTCCGCGAGCAGGCAGCCACCCAACAGCTCGGCGGCCTCGGCGTCGTCCTCGGCCGCGACCAGTTCGCGCACGGTCGTCAGCGCGTCGTCGTCGAGGCGTCCGGCGAGACCGAGCAGGACGTCGTGGAGCCGGCCGGGAGCGGGTGGCCCGTCGTCGGGGCAGACGGGGGCGTCGGCGCGCCGCGGGTCCGCGGAGCGGCCGGGGCGGTCGCCGGGGGGAGGACCGGCAGCCGGGTCGCGGAGGACGGGAGCGGCCGGTCCCGGCGGGGCGGTCGGCACGGGCTCCCGCGAGACGGGGTCGTCCGGGGCGGGGCCCTCCGGCACGGGGTCGTCCAAGGCACGGTCGCTCGAGGGGAGGTCGTCCGGGTCGGGCCCGGCGGCGACCTCGGTGTCGTGTGCCTCCTCGACCGGCCGATCGGCCACCGGCACACCCGTCGCAGGCGTCCGGTCCCCCGCGGCGGGAGCGGCTGCGGTCGGTGTCGGCTCTCCCGCAGGGGTCGGGAGGCCGTCGGCGGGCGTGCGGGCGTCGGCCGCCGGGATGCCGACGGCCGGGGTGCGAGCGTCGACCGGCTCCGGGGCCGCCGCGGACACGTCCGGTCCGGGCGGCACGACCTCGTCGGGCGCGACCTCGTCCGCCGGGTCCGTGACGCGTCGGCGCTGCTCGGCGACCCGTCGCCAGGCCGCGAGGGCCACCGGGTCACGGCCGCCGCGCGACCGGGCGGGACGGCCGTGGCCGTCGGCCGGGCGCGGCTCGGGGCGGGGTCGGTCGGGATGTGGGGGGTCGGGGTGTGCCCCGTCGGGACGGGGGACGGCCTCAGCCATGGCGCACCAGCTCCGGTGGTGACGACGGGACACCGGACCGGGGGTCCGGGAGCCGCGCGTGGTCGGCCGCGTCGGGCGCCGACTCGGCTCCACCGGCGCGCCAGAGCACCTCCGAGGCGGCGAGGGCCGCCCGGTGGTACCCGGTGGTCGGCGTCCCGGCGCCGATGACCTCGACGCAGGGGGACGCGTCGCCGTGGGCGCGCAACGCCCGCTGCACGATGCCGGTCAGCGGGGCCAGCTCACCCGCGGCGCTGACGAGCACGACGCGGGGGCCGCCCGCACGCCACGCCCGCCGGACCTCGCCGACGTCGCCGGCGGCGGGCAGGACCGCCCGCAGCACGAGGTCGGCGGCGTCCCAGGCGGCACCCGGCTCCACGAACCCGACGGTCGGCTCGGGGACGGCGTCGGCGTGCAGGACCGCGTCCACGAGTCGGGTCGAGCCGTGCCAGGCGGACAGGGCCTCGCGCAGCAGTGCCCGCTCGCCCTCGGTGACCCCGACCCGGTGCCGCAGCAGCGTGCGCGGCAGCGCGGTGCGCAGGGCGACGTCGGCGCCGGCGGCGAGCCAGTCCCGCAGCCGCCAGAGCGCCCGGTCGGGCACCCGGCCGGCGAGGGCCACCAGCAGGTCGTGGCAGGCGCGGGCCCCGGACGGATCCGTTCCCGGTGCCCGCGCGTCCGTGCTCGCCACGTCGGAACTCCCTACCGCCGCGGTCGGACCGCGGCACTCGTCACCATCGACCTCACGCGAGGTCGACCACGACCTCAACCTCGACGGGGGCACCCAGCGGCAGCGCCGCCACCCCGATCGCCGAGCGGGCGTGTTCGCCCGCCGGACCGAAGACCTGACCCATGAGCTCGGAGGCGCCGTTCACCACCTGGGGCTGGCCGCCGAACCCGGGCGCGGACGCCACGAAACCGACGATCTTGGCCACGGACGCGACCGCGTCCAGCCCGACCAGCGCGTCGATGGCGGCCAGCGCGTTGAGCGCCGCGAGGCGGGCGTAGGCGGCCGCGTCGTCCACCGACACCTCGGCGCCGACGAGGCCGGTGGCGGGCAGCTCGCCACCCACGAGCGGCAGCTGCCCGGAGGTCCACACCTGGGCGCCGACCTTCTTGGCCGGCACGTAGATGCCCTTCGGCGGGGCCACCGGCGGCAGCTCGACGCCGAGCTCGGCGAGCCGCGCCGTCGGGCTCGTCACGACAGCGGCTTCTTCAGGTAGGCGACGTGCTGCTCGCCCGTCGGCCCGGGGAGGACGGTGACGAGCTCCCAGCCGTCGGCACCCCACTGGTCGAGGATCTGCTTGGTCGCGTGGGTCAGCAGGGGGACGGTCGCGTACTCCCACGTCTGGGCACTCATGGGTGCCGAGGGTAGATGTCCACCCCGACACGCCCGGGCACGCCCCGAACCGGCCCACGCCCCGTCACACCTGCAGGGACGGCCCGTACACGCATCGTCACCGGCGCCGGGACCGAGTGTGACCCAGCCCCTCCGGCCGGGGCCCGCGGGCCCGCCACGGCGGTCCTACGCTGGTGGCCGTGAGCACTCAGCGCGAGACCGGAGCCGCCGGTCTCTTCGACGAGGCCGGCGTCGAGCGGTGGCCGGACGCCCTGGCCGGCGCCCGCCTGCACGTCGTCACCGGCAAGGGCGGGACCGGCAAGTCGACCCTCGCCGCCGCCCTCGCGCTCGCCCTGGCCGCCGACGGCGGCCGAACCCTGCTCGTGGAGGTCGAGGGGCGCCAGGGCATCGCCCAGCTCTTCGACACCCCGCCGCTGCCCTACGCCGAGCAGCGCATCGCGGTCGCCCCGGACGGCGGCGAGGTCCGCGGCCTGGCGGTGGACGCCGAGGAGGCCCTCCTCGAGTACCTCGAGATGTTCTACAACCTCGGCCTGGCCGGCCGGACCCTGCGCCGGATGGGCGCCGTCGAGTTCGCGACGACGTTGGCCCCCGGTCTGCGCGACGTCCTGCTCACCGGCAAGGTCAAGGAGTGCGTCGGGCGCACCGTCGGCGACGACCGGCGCTCCCGCGGGTCGCGCCGCCCGCTCTACGACGCGGTGATCCTGGACGCGCCGCCGACCGGCCGCGTCGTGAAGTTCCTCGACGTCACCAAGGCCATGGGCACCCTCGCGCGCACCGGCCCGATCCGGACGCAGAGCGAGGGCGTCGTCGCGCTGCTGCACTCGCCGCAGACCGTGGTGCACGTGGTCACCCAGCTCGAGGACCTGCCGGTCCAGGAAACGCTGGACACCGTCGACGAGCTGACCGGGGCGAACCTCCCGGCGGGCGCCGTCATGGTCAACCGGGTCCGTCCGGCGCGCCTGCCGGTCGCCGGGGTCGGCGTCGACGGGGACGGGCTGCGGGCCGGCCTGGAGGCCGCGGGGTTGTTCCTCAAGGACGACGAGGTGGACGGACTGCTCACCGAGGTCGGCGAGCACACCGAGCGACTCGCCGTCGAGTCCGGGGTGCGCTCGCGCCTGGACGCCGCCGGCATGCCGCAGATCGAGCTGCCCGAGCTCGCCGACGGGGTCGACCTGGGCGGGCTCTACGAGCTCGCGGAACTGCTGCGCGAGCAGGGGGTGCGCCATGACCGCTGAGACCGTTCCGGACGCCGGGCGCGGTCGCCGACCGCAGCACCTGGACCTGGACGCGCTGATCGACGACCGCTCGACCCGCGTCGTGGTGTGCTGCGGCTCCGGCGGGGTCGGCAAGACGACGACCGCGGCCGCGCTGGCCCTGCGCGCGGCCGCCCGTGGCCGGCGCGTCGTGGTGCTGACGATCGACCCGGCGAAGCGCCTGGCCCAGTCGATGGGACTCGAGGAGCTCGACAACGAGCCGCGCGTGGTGCCGGGCGCGTCCGTGGGCGCCTCCGGCGGCGAGCTGCAGGCGATGATGCTCGACATGCGCCGGACCTTCGACGAGATGGTCTCCGGGCACACCACGCCCGACCGCGCGCAGGCGATCTTCGACAACCCCTTCTACCAGACCATCTCCTCGTCGTTCTCCGGCACGCAGGAGTACATGGCGATGGAGAAGCTGGGGCAGCTGGCGGCCACCGGACGCTGGGACCTGATCATCGTCGACACCCCGCCGTCGCGGTCGGCGCTGGACTTCCTGGACGCGCCGCAGCGTCTGTCCTCGTTCCTGGACGGCCGCATGATCCGGCTGCTCTCCGCGCCCGCCCGGGCAGGCGGCAGCGCCCTGCGCAAGCTGGTCGGGTCGACGTTCAACCTGTTCGCCAAGGCGGTCTCGACGATCCTCGGCGGGCAGATGCTCGCGGACGCCTCGGCGTTCGTGCAGGCCTTCGACACCCTGTTCGGCGGCTTCCAGGAGCGGGCGAACGCGACCTACCAGCTGCTGCGGGCGCCGGGCACGGCGTTCATCGTGGTCGCCGCGCCCGAGCCGGACGCGCTGCGCGAGGCCTCCTACTTCGTCGAGCGGCTCGGGAACGAGCGCATGCCGCTCGCCGGGATGGTGCTCAACCGCACCCACCCGGTGCACGCGACATTGTCGGGCGCGCGGGCGCGGGAGGGCGCGGAGTCCCTCGAGGCCGCCCGCGGGGACGCCACGACCGCGGCGGTCCTGCGCCTGCACGCCGACCGCGTGGAGACCGCCGAGCGCGAGCGCCGCGTCCTCGCCCGCTTCACCCGTGCGCACCCGACGGTGCCGATGGTGGACGTCCCGGCGATGGCCACCGACGTCCACGACCTCGACGGCCTCCGCGCGATCGGTGACCTGCTGACGTCCTGACGGCGGATGTGGTCGACGTCCGGGTCGAACGGGTCCTCAGAGCTCTCGGAGTGCGGACAGAACAGCCCTGAGGACCTGTTGATCATGGGACGTCGGGGGCCGGCGCGCCTTGTCGCGGGTTCCCGACCGCCACTGGCCCACCTGTCGCTGTGAATCCCCACGACAAGGCGGCGTGCCGGCCGCGGAAACCCGCGACAGGACGAACCGGAGTCAGCCCGCGCGACGCGCCGGCTTCTCGGGAGCGGCCGGCTCCGCCGCCGGACGCTCCGGAGCCGGCTGCTGCGGGCGCAGGGCCGCCCGGCGTGCCGCCTCGAGCAGCGCCGACCACGAAACGACGTCCGGGCGGCGCTTGAGCAGCGCCCGGCGCTCCCGCTCGGTCATCCCGCCCCACACGCCGAACCGGATCCGGTTGTCCAGCGCGTGCGCCAGGCACTCGGTGCGCACCGGGCAGGCCTTGCAGACCTCGCGCACGTCCCGCTGCTGCGCACCCTGCACGAACAGGGTGTCCGGGTCCTCGTGGCGGCACCGTGCCTCGTGCCGCCAGTTCCGCGTTCCCGCCTCGTCGTCCACGTCATCCCGCCCTCGTGTGGCCCCATGGCTCCCGGTGGCCCCGACCCACCGGTGCGCGGCCCCGCCGGCCGTGCGCCCGCCCGTACATGGGGTTCGACGCACTCTAGGAGCGAACGGTTCCACCGACCAAGAGCCGAACTGGATCTGTCGTGTGAACACCGTCGTCGCCACGCATCGCACGCGGGGAGCACGAACCACACCTCGCGGCCAGTAACCTGGACACCGATGACTGGGGGAACTGGATCCGACGGCGGGCAGCGCCCGCGGCGTGGCCTCACCGCCCGCCCGATCGCGCGGCTGCTGGGCCTGTGCCTGGTGGCCGGCCTGATCCTCGCCGGGATCACGTTCCCGCTGGTGGGCGGGATCGGACTGGTGTCCAACGACGCGAGCGACACGGTGAGCGCCACGTCGTCGGACCTCGCGGCCGGGCAGCTCCCGCTGGTCACCACGGTGACCGACAAGCAGGGCGCCCCGATCGCCTACCTGTACGACCAGAACCGGCAGAACACGCCGCTCGAGCAGATCTCGCCGGAGATGCGCGCGGCGATCGTCGCGATCGAGGACCGGCGCTTCTACGAGCACGACGGCGTGGACTGGACCGGCACGTTGCGCGCCCTGGTCACCAACCAGTCCGCGGGGTCGACGCAGCAGGGCGCCTCGACGCTGACCCAGCAGTACATCAAGAACTACCAGCTCTACGTGACCGCGCGGACCCCGTCCGAGCGCCTCAAGGCGACCGAGGCCACCTACGCCCGCAAGCTGCGCGAGGTCCGCGTCGCCCTGCAGCTCGAGCGCCAGCTCGCCGAGGGCACCTCGAAGCGCCAGGCCAAGGACGAGATCCTCCAGCGCTACCTCAACATCGTGTTCCTCGGGAACAACTCGTACGGCGTCGGCGCCGCCGCCCGCACCTACTTCAACACGACGCCGGACAAGCTCACGATCCCGCAGGCCGCGATGCTCGCCGGGATGGTGCAGTCGACGGCCGCGTTCGACCCGGTCGCGCACCCCCAGGCGGCGACCGGCCGTCGCAACGAGGTCATCAACCAGATGCGGCTGCAGGGAATGATCACCCCGCAGCAGGCCCAGGAGGCGGCCGCCAGCCCGCTCGGCGTCGCCAGCGCGGCGCCGCCCGCGAACGGCTGCATCGGCGCCGGGGACGCCGCGTTCTTCTGCAAGTACATGGTCGACTACCTCGGCCAGGCCGGGCTCCCCGCCGAGCAGCTCAACCGCGGTGGCTACACCATCCGCACCACGCTCGACCGGGCGTCGCTGACCGCGATGACCGCGGCGCTGCGCAACGAGGTGCCCGCCCGGCAGCGCAACGTCGCCGACGTGATGGCGGCGGTCTCCCCGGGCGCCACCCGGCACGAGGTCACGGCGATGGGCTCGAACCGCGTCTTCGGGGTCGACGGGTCCGAACTGGAGACCAGCTACGGCCTGCCGTGGGAACCGGTGAACCTCGGCGCGGGGTCGGTCTACAAGGTGTTCACCGCGGCCACCGCGCTCGACAAGGGCCTCGGCATCGACTACCAGATGCAGATCCCGCCCGACGGGTACGCGTCGCCGATCTACCGCGACGGCCAGGGCAACCCGTTCCCGGTCCGCAACGCCGGGAGCTACGCCCCCGTCCTGTCGATGACCGACGCGCTCGCGCAGTCGCCGAACACCGGCTTCGTCAAGCTCATGGAGTACACCGGCGTCGCCCCGGTGGTCGACATGGCGGTGAAGCTCGGCATGCGCTCGCTCGCCGAGCCGCAGGGCAACGGCGGGAAGTCGATCGCCGAGATCGCGAAGGAGCAGAACCAGGGCTCCTTCACCCTCGGCGTCACGCCCACGAGCGTCCTCGAGCTCTCGAACGTCGGCGCCACCCTCGCGTCGCGCGGCACCTGGTGCCCGCCGACCCCGATCGTCTCGATCACCGACCCGGACGGCGCCCCGGTGCCGGTCTCCGAGCAGCCCTGCGAGCAGGTCGTCCCGCCGACGCTGGCCGACACCCTCATGGTCGGGATGAGCAAGGACGACCAGCCCGGCGGGACGTCGGCCGCGGCCGCCGGCGAGAACGGCTGGACCCGGCCGATGTCGGGCAAGACCGGGACGACGCAGCAGAACAAGTCCGCCGCCTTCCTCGGCTTCACCCCGGGCCTCTCGGGCGCGGTCATCACGTTCGACGACTCGTCGTCCCCGCGCCCGCTGTGCGACGGCGGCGGTGACTCGCCGCCGTTCCCCTGCTCGGACGGCAACATCTTCGGCGGCAAGACGCCCGCGCGGACCTGGTACAAGGCGATGAACCCGGTCCTCGCCCCGACGCCGGTGCAGCCCCTGCCCGCGACCGACCCCCGGTACGTCTCCGGCGGTACGAACGAGCAGATCCCCGAGGTCGTCGGGCAGTCCGCCGACCAGGCCGAGCAGGCCCTGCGCGAGGCCGGGTTCTCGGTCGTGCGGAGCGCGGTGAACAACCGGGCGCCCGCCGGTACCGTGGTCGGGCAGTCCCCGCGGGGAACCGCGCTGCCGAACCAGCCGATCACGCTGCAGGTCGCGAGCGGCTCCGTCCCCGCGCCGCCCCCGCCACCCGGTGCCGTGGCGGCCCCGGCGGTCGGCCCGGCACCCGGCGGCTGAGACGGAGAGCGCGTGGCTGAGGTCGGCAGGTTCGTCCGGACGGCCGGTCGGGTCACGCTGGCGGCCTCGGCCGCCGGTGCGCTCGGCCTCGGCTACGCCTCGGTGATCGAGCGGCACCGGTTCGTCCTGCGCCGCGTGACGATGCCCGTTCTCGCGCCGGGAGCGCGCCCGCTGCGGATGCTGCACGTCGCGGACCTGCACCTGCGGCCCGGCCAGCGCCTGGAGGAGCGGTTCGTGGCCGGCCTCGCCGAACTCGAGCCGGACCTCGTCGTGAACACCGGGGACAACCTGTCCCACCCGCGCGGCGTGCCCGTGGTGCTGCGGGCCCTGGGCCGGCTGCTGGACCGGCCCGGTGTCTTCGTGTTCGGCAGCAACGACTACCACGCGCCGACGCCGAAGAACCCGGCGAACTACCTGTTCCGGCCCGAGCACCGCGTCCTCGGGCCGGAGCTGCCGTGGCGGGACCTGCGGGCGGCGTTCCTCGAGCGCGGGTGGCACGACGCCACGCATGCCCGGTTCGGGATGACGGTTGCGGGGCAACGGATCGCGGTCGCCGGGGTGGACGACCCGCACATCGGCCACGACGACTACGACCGCATCGCCGGGCCCCTCGAACCCGCCGACGCGTCCGGGACGCCCGTCCTGCGACTCGGACTGACGCACTCCCCGGAGCCCCGGGTCCTCGACGGGTTCGCCGCCGACGGCTACGACCTCGTCCTGGCCGGCCACACCCACGGCGGTCAGCTGTGCCTGCCCGGCTACGGGGCGCTGGTGACGAACTGCGGGATCGACCGGTCGCGGGTGAAGGGGCCGTCGCGGTGGGGCGCCCACCTGCGCCTGCACGTGTCGGCCGGGCTCGGGACCTCCCCCTGGGCGCCCGCCCGCTTCTGCTGCCGCCCGGAGGCGACGCTGCTCGAGCTCGTCCCGGTCCGGACCGTCGGTGCAGCCTCGGCGACCGCGCCGGCGAGCGGCACCCGGCCCCCGTCCCGCTCCGCCGGACCCACCAGGTAGGCTCGTCATCAGAGCGACACGCTCGGGGTGTGGCGCAGCTTGGTAGCGCGCCTCGTTCGGGACGAGGAGGTCGTGGGTTCGAATCCCGCCACCCCGACACCACGAAGGCCCCGGTTCTCCACGGAGAGCCGGGGCCTTCGTCATGAACGGGCCCGGCCGCGACGTGATCGAGCTGACGAACAGCACGATCTGGTCACCGCGCGGTAACGGTGCCATCCTTCTCGGCGATACCTCGGACGGGTGACGTCCGTCCGGGCGTCGATCACCGATCGGGGACGGCAGGGAACGAATCATGGCGAACCACCGCGCCACGGACGGCACCACGCGCCGGTACACGGTGCTCGACTCCACCGATCGGGTGCAGCCGGGCCACCTTCCGTCACAGCGCACCGTCGCCGCCCGGCCGGCCGCCGTGCCGGCCCCGCGGCCCGTGCCCGGGCACTCGCAGCCCTTCCCGGCGCCGGCCGCCCCCACCGTCCACGTGCCGACGACCGCGGCCCCCGCCCGCCGCAGCTCCCCGGAGGAGATCCGGGCCGGCTCGGCGCAGCGCAGTTCGGCCGAGGACATCGCGGCCCGCGCCACCACGACCCTGATCCCGAACTCCCCCGGCGCCCGCGCGCAGGCCGGCCCGGTCTTCGTCGACGGCAGCGGCCGGCGCGCCCGACGCTTCAAGGGGCTCGCCGCCGTGGCCGCGACCCTCGCGGCCGGCTACGTCGGCGTCGTCGTGACCGGGGCGCTGGCCGGGTCGAGCGGGCCGGTCGGCGGGGCCGCGCCGGTCGCCAACGGCGCCTCCCTCGCCCCGTCCTCGCCCGCCGTCCCCGCCCCGGTGGTGCCGAGCCCGGTCATCGCCACCCCGGCCGACGACGTCACGACCACGAAGAAGACCCCGGTCAAGAAGAAGACCACCACGACGAAGAAGGTGGTCCCGCGCACGACGGTGCCGCGCAAGGTCGCCCCGAAGCCGGTCGTGCCGGCGCCCGTCGCGCCCGCTCCCGTCGCGCCGGCCCCCGTCGTGCCGCAGGCGCCCGCCCAGCCCGTGCAGCCGGCCGAGCCCGCCCAGCCCCAGGACGACGCCGTCAAGAAGCCGGCTCAGCAGGCAATCGACACGTGATCGTCGCCCTCCGCGCCGCCCTCGCGGGTGCGTTGCTGACGGTCGTCCTGGTCGCCTGCTCGGTCGTCCCCTCCCCCGTGCGGGCGGCGCAGGGCTCGCCGGACACGCCCGCGGCCGCGACGACCGCGGCGCCCGCCTCGACCCGTCCCGGGCCGCGCGCCCCGGACGGTCCCCTACCGACGGTCCGGGTGGCCCCGTACGTGGACCTGACGACCCCGCCGCTGCCCGACCTCGGGGCGGTCGCCGCGGCCTCCGGGCAGCGCGACGTGGTCCTGGGCTTCGTCCTGGCCGGCCAGGGGTGCACCCCGACGTGGGGCGGCACCACCCCGATGACCGACCCGGCGGTCGCGGCGTCCGTCGCCGGTCTGAAGGCGCGCGGCGGGACGGTGACCGTCTCCTCGGGGGGCGCGGTCGGCGACTACCTCGAGACCCGGTGCCCCGACGCCGCCTCCCTCGCGCAGGCCTACGGCGCGGCCCTCGACGCCGCCGGCACCGACCACCTCGACGTCGACATCGAGACCGACAAGGGCCGCGACGTCTCCATGGCCCGGGTCGCGGACGCGCTGCAGCTGCTGCAGGACCGGCGGGGAGCGCGGATCACGCTGACCGTGCAGGTGGAGAGCGCGGACGCGGGCATGACCGACGACGCCCGCGAGCTCGTGGAGGCCGTGTCCGAGCGCGGCGTGGCGACGCGGATCAACCTGATGGTGATGAACTTCGAGCAGCGCGGGAGCTGGGCGGAGTCGATGCTCGACGCCGCCGACCTCTCCCTGGCCGCGCTGCAGCGGATGTGGCCGGGCTCCGAGCCCGCCGACGTCGCGCAGCGCGTCGGGCTGACGCTGATGATCGGCCGCAACGACACCGAGGCGACGACGACGCTCGCGGACGCGGGCGCCGTGGTCGACGGCGCCCGCGCCCGGGGCTACGGCTACATCGGCGCGTGGTCGCTGCTGCGGGACAACGGCGGGTGCCCCGGCACGGCGACCGAGGCGGACGACTGCAGCGGGATCGCGCAGGAGCCCTGGGCGTTCACCCGGGCCCTGCAGCGGTTCGCCTAGTTCCCCGTGGTGAGGACCATCCGGAACCGGGCGTCGTTCGCCATCATCTTCGCGTAGGCCTCGGCCGCCTTCTCCAACGGCATCGTCTCGATCATCGGCCGGACCCCGGTGATGCGGGAGAAGTTCAGGGTGTCCTCGGAGTCCTTCGAGGTGCCCGACGGGTGGCCCGCGACCTGCGCCGCCGGACCGATCAACGACATCGCGTCGATCGTCAGCGGGGTCTCCGCGGCGCCGACGACGATCAGCTGGCCGCGCGGCGCGAGGCCCGGGACGAGCGCGGAGATGGCCCCGCCGTCGGTGGCGGTCGCGACGATCACGGTGGCACCGCCCATCGCGGCGAGCGCCTCGCCCGGGTCGGACGCCTGCGAGTCGACGTGGACGTGGGCCCCGAGCTGCTTCGCGAGGTCCGCCTTGGCGGTGCCGCGGGAGATCGCGACGACCTCGCAGCCCATCCGCGCCGCGAACTGGATGGCCAGGTGCCCGAGGCCCCCGATCCCCATCACGGCGACCCGGTCGCCGGGGCGGACCACGCTGGAGCGCAGCGCGTGGAAGGTCGTCACGCCCGCGCACAGCAGCGGCGCGGCCTCCTCGGCGGACAGCTCCTCGGGCACACGGGCGAGCGCGTCGGCCGGCACGACGACGGCGTCGGCGTACCCACCGTCGAAGGTCACGCCCGGGATGCGGCCGTTCGCGCACGTGATGAAGTCACCGCGGCGGCACGACTCGCAGTGGTAGCAGGCGCCGCCGAACCACCCGACGCCGACGCGGTCGCCCGGCTTCCAGTCGCCGCGCACACCGGCGCCCAGGGCGTCGACGACGCCCACGATCTCGTGCCCGGGCACGATCGGGAACGGCGTCGCGTCCCCCATCACGCCCTCCTTGGCGAACATGTCCGAGTGGCAGACCCCGCAGGCCTGCACCGTCACGCGGACCTCGCCCTCCCCCGGCTCGGGCAGGTCGCGCTCCACGAGCTCGAAATCCCCGCCCGCCTGGGGCACCTGCACTGCACGCACGTCGTCACTCCTCGCACCGGAAAGGCCTTCGGACCGATGCGTACCCCTGCATCCGAACGGCGACGCGTGGCGATCACCGCGGCCCGACATCCGGGTAGGGTGGGCGCACCCGCGCCGCTGCCGTCCCGGCGGATCGGGCTCGACGCGGGAGGTGCACCGTGGGCGCAGATCCGGCCGCCGCGTACCCCGGTCCCGGCGATCAGCCGGCCCCGGTCGGCCGGCCCGTCCCGGCGACGCCCGCGGGCGTGCTGCCCGAGTCCGGTGACCGCGCACTCGTCGTCCTCGTCGACGCCCCGAGCGTGCTGGAGCGCCGGCTCATCGACCGTTGGCTCGGGGTCAACCAGCCCGGCAACGGCCGCACCGTCGAGACCGTCCCCGCCGGCGGGGAGCAGCTCGCGGCCCGGCTGACCCACGGCGACAACCCGCTGCTGGTGCCCGTGCGCCTGGTCTGGGAGCTCGGTGGCCCGGAGCCCACGAAGCCGCTGCTCCGCGTCCTCGACGCGGTCACCCGCCGCTCCAAGCTGCGCGACAGGGCCCGGGCCGCCGTCGCGCAGGGCCGCTGGTCGAGCTCCGCTGCGCTCCGTCTCCAGCAGGAACGCACCGACCGCCAGCGCCACCGCGTGGTCGTCGGCCGGCCCGCGACCGTCCGCGAGCTGCTGGTGCGCCACCGCCGCGAGCGGATGTCCACCGAGACCCAGGACTTCGTCCGCTTCGTCTCCCAGCAGGCCAACCTCGCGCTGGACCGGGCCGAGCGGACCGTGCTGGGCAACCGCTCCAAGGTGCCGCGCGAGGTCTCCGACCAGATCGTCGGCGGTGCCCACTTCGCCCGCGAGGTCCGGCGGCTGGCCGCGGAGACCGGCGAGTCCGAGGCCGAGGTCGCCGCGGAGGCCGAGAAGCACCTGCAGGGCCTCGTCGCGGCGATGGACCCGACCGCGGTCGACATGTTCTCCGGCGTCCTGCGCCCGATGCACGAGCGCGCGTGGGAGGTGCACGCGGACACGAGCGGGCTGGAGCCCCTGCGGGAGCTGAACGCCGAGCACGCGCTGGTCTTCCTGCCCTCGCACCGCTCGTACACCGACCCGTTCGTGCTGGCCGAGGTGCTGCGCGAGAACGACTTCCCGCGCAACCACGTCCTCGGGGGCAACAACCTGCGGATCTGGGGCCTGGAGGCGCTGGCCCGACGCAGCGGGATCATCTTCATCCGCCGCAGCTTCGGCAAGGACGTCGTCTACAAGTCGATGGTCCGCGAGTACTTCTCGTGGCTCGCGGCGAAGCGCTTCAACCTCGAGTGGTACATGGAGGGCGGGCGCACGCGCACCGGGAAGCTGCGGCCGCCGAAGTACGGGTTGCTCGCCGACGTGGCCCACGCGGTCGAGACCCGCCGCACCTCCGACGTCTACCTGGTGCCGGTGTCGATCACGCACGACCAGCTGCAGGAAGTCCACCAGATGGCGGCCGAGCAGACCGGAGCCACGAAGACCCCGGAGGGTCTGCGCTGGCTCGCCGGGTACGCGCGGGCCCAGCGCCGTCGGGTCGGGTCGCTGCACGTGGCCTTCGGCGAGCCGCTCTCGCTGCGCCAGGCGCTCTCCACCGCCGGCGACCCCGCCCTGGAGCGCGACCCCGACCTCGTAGCCGACGACGCCGGGGACTCGCCCGCCCGGCGGCTCGCCCTGCAGAAGACCGCGTTCGAGGTGTTCGTGCGGATCAACCGGGTCACCCCGGTGACCCCGATCGCCCTGGCCGCCCTGACGCTGCTGGGGGTGCGGGACCGGGCGCTGACCCTCTCCCAGGTGCGCCGCGTCGTCGAGCCGGTCCTGGACTACGTCGAGGCGCGCAAGCTCCCGCACACCGGCATCGAGTCGCTGCGGACCAACGGTGGCGTCGCGGAGGCCCTGCTCTCGCTGCGCCAGGAGAAGGTGGTCACCGCCTACACCGAGGGCACGGAGCCCGTGTTCTCGATCGAGCCGGGACACCACATCGTCGCGGCCTTCTACCGGAACTCGGCGATCCACCACTTCGTCAACCGCGCGATCGTCGAGCTCGCCGTCCTCGAGGTCGACGACGCCGACGACGGGCGGGAGGCGCTCGCCGCCGGCTTCACCCACGCCCTCGCGCTGCGCGACCTGCTCAAGTACGAGTTCTTCTTCCCCGACAAGGAGACCTTCCGGGCCGAGCTCTCCGACGAGCTGACGCTGATCGACCCGGACTGGACCGAGGTCGGACGGCCGGTCTCGCGCACCAAGGAGATCCTGCTCGCGAGCAAGTTCCTGTGCGCGCACCGCGTGCTGCGCTCGTTCGTCGACGCGCAGTGGGTGGTGGCCGAGCGCCTCGCGGCCTGGGACGTGGCCACCCCCGTCGTCGAGGACGAGCTCTTCGACGACTGCTCCGCGGTCGGCCGCCAGCTGCTCCTGCAGGGCCGCCTGCACGGGCCGGAGGCGCTCTCCCGGGAGTTGTTCGCATCAGCACTGCGCCTCGCGGGGAACAGGGGGCTCGTGACCCTCCCCGACGGCGACCCGTCCCAGGACGCGCTCGCCGCCCTCGCGACCCGCCGTCGGGACTTCGCCGACGAGGTGCGCGCCGTGGTCGGCCGGGTCGTCCGCATCGACGAGACCGATGCCCGCAACCGACAGGAGAGCACCGGTGTCAGGCCCTAGCGTGTCGAGACCCAGCCCCGAGTCCCTCGTCGCCGACGTCCGGAACTCCGCGGAGGGCCCGTCGATCGGCGCGTTCTTCGACTTCGACGGCACCGTGATCGCGGGCTACTCCGTGGTCGCCTTCATGCGCCACCACGTCACCCACCTCGACATCGACGTCCCGACGACGGTGCGCACGCTCGCAGCCGCGGGCGGCCAGGCGCTGGAGACCGAGGAGGACTTCAAGAAGTTCCTCGGGATCACCCTGCGGACGTGGGTGGGCCGTCGGCCCGAGGAGCTGGAGAAGCTCGGCCGTCAGCTGTTCCGCGACGAGATCGGCCCGTCGGTGTACCCGGAGGCGTGGCGGCTGGTGCGCGCCCACCTCGACCGGGGGCACACCGTGGTGCTGGCATCGTCCGCGACGCGCTTCCAGGTCGAGCCCGCCGCGGAGGCCCTCGGGGTCGACCACACCATCTACACGGCGGTCGAGGTCGGCGAGGACGGGCGCATCACCGGGCGTCCCGACGGCCGCAGCCCCTACGGCGAGGGGAAGGCCGCCGCCGTCAAGGAGTTCGCGGCCGCCCACCAGGTCGACCTCGACCACAGCTTCGCCTACTCCAACGGCAACGAGGACGTGCCCTTCCTCGCGACGGTCGGACGGCCGACCGCGGTCAACCCGTCGTCGGGACTGCGCCGGGCCGCCGCGGAGCGGGGCTGGCCCACCATCGACTTCGCGGGCCGTCCGTGGACGGGGCCGGTGGAGGTCGCCCGGACCGTCGGCACCTACGCCGGGATGATGGGCGGGTTCGTGACGGGGCTCGGGCTGGGTCTGCTGGGCGGGTCGCGACGCGCCGGGCTGAACCTCGGCATCGGGCTCGGCGGCGACCTGTCGCTGCTGGCCTCGGGCGTCACGCTCGACGTCGTGGGCGGGCACCACATCTGGGAGAACCAGCCGGCGGTCTTCCTGTTCAACCACCAGAGCCAGCTCGACGTGCTCGTCCTCGGCGGGCTGCTGCGCGGCAACTTCGCGCCGGTGGCGAAGAAGGAACTGGCGAACAACCCGATGTTCGGGCCGCTGATGCGGTTGCTGGAGACGGCGTTCATCGACCGCGCGGACAACACGCAGGCGCGGAAGGCCCTCGAGCCCGCCGTCGAGCGGCTGCGCTCGGGGGTCTCGGTGGTGATCGCCCCGGAGGGCACGCGGTCGGCGACGCCGAGCCCGGGTCGGTTCAAGAAGGGCGCGTTCCACCTCGCGATGCAGGCCGGCGTCCCGGTGGTGCCCCTGGTCTTCCGCAACACCGGCGAGTTCATGAGCCGCAACGCGATGGTGATCCACCCGGGCACGGTGCAGGTGGCCGTGCTCCCGCCGATCGACGTCTCGACGTGGGACCCCGCCGACCTCGACGAGCACGTCGAGGGCGTGCGCCGGCAGTACCTCGAGACCCTGGCGCACTGGCCGGGCGAGGACTGAGCCGGAGCTACCCCACCCGGTCCCGACGACGGGTCGTGGCCACCCCGACCGCCACCACGACGACGGCGATCACGGCCGTCATCGCGAGGTCGAACCGGGAACCCTCGCGGGTCGCCATGTACACCAGGATCACCGGGATGACGACCACGACGGCCCAGGTCAGGTACGGGTAGGCCCACATCCGCACCGGCATCGTGACGCCGTCGCGCTCCAGCGCGCGGCGCAGCCGCAGCTGCGACACCGCGATCACCAGGTAGACCAGCAGCGCCACCGCACCCGACGTCGCGAGCAGGGTGGAGAAGACCTCCTCCGGGAACGCGTAGTTCGCGATCACGGTGAGGAAGCCGATCGCGGTCGAGGCGAGCACCGCGGTGCGCGGGACCCCGCGCGAGGTCGTGCGGGTGACGGCCGCCGGCGCCCGGCCGCGTCGGCCGAGCGAGTAGATCATCCGCGAGGCGGTGTAGAGCGCGGAGTTCAGGCAGCTCGCGACGGCCACCAGCACGACGACGTCGACGATCGCCTTCGCGCCCGGGATGCCGAGCACCTCCAACGCGGCCTGGTACGACCCGTTCTCCGGCAGCCGCGGGTCGGTCCACGGCACGATGATCACGACGAGCAGGATCGACGCGAGGTAGAACAGCGAGATCCGCCAGATCACCGAGCGGGTGGCGCGCCGGATCTGCTGGGCCGGGTGGTCGGACTCCGCCGCGGCGATCGTGACGATCTCGGTGCCCATGAAGCTGAACATGGTCACGAGGACGGCCGCGACGACGGCGCCGATCCCGTTCGGCAGGAACCCGCCCTGGTCGACGAGGCGCGACAGGCCGCCGACGTCCCCGGCGGGCACCGGGATCACCCCGGCCACCACGAGGACGCCGACCACGATGAACGCGACGATCGCGACCACCTTGAGCAGCGCGAACCAGAACTCGAACTCGCCGTAGTTCGAGACGTCGAAGAGATTGGTGACGGTGAGCAGGAGCGTGACGACGAGCGCCCACGTCCACTGCGGTACCGCGGTCACCCACGAGTTGAGGATCGTGGCGGCCGCCGTCGCCTCGACGGGGATCACCAGGACCCAGAACCACCAGTAGAGCCAGCCGACGGTGAACCCGGCCCACGGCCCGATCGCGCGCTCGGCGTAGGTGGAGAACGAGCCGGAGTCGGGCTGCGCGGCGGCCATCTCGCCGAGCATCCGCATCACGAGCACGACCAGCAGGCCCGCGAACAGGTACGACAGCAGGACCCCGGGTCCGGCGGTCGAGATCGCCGTCCCGGAGCCCACGAAGAGCCCGGCGCCGATCACCCCGGCGATGCTGATCATCGCGACGTGCCGGTTGCGCAGTCCGGCCCGCAGCTCGGTGTCCGGACGTGCTTCCGTGTCGGTCATGAGCCCACCTCTCGCCCGCCTCGTGAGGTGCGCGTGAGGCTACTTCCCGACGAAGCGGGGCGCTCGTCGTTCTTCGCGGGCCCGGCGGCCCTCGGCGAGATCCTCGCTGGACCAGCAGGCGCTGAAGCCGGCGGCGACCGCGTCGAGGGTCTCCGGGTCGGTGGGATCCTCGAGCAGCCGGTTCACCGCGAGCTTGTTGTAGGCCAGGGTCAGCGGTGCCAGCTCCGCCATCTCGGCCGCCCAGGCGAGGGCGGACGCGGGTGCGTCCTCGGCGACGCGGTCGACGAGGCCCGCCGCGGCGGTGACGTCGAGGCGCTCGCAGGCCAGGAGCATCCGGCGTGCGGGCCCACCCCCGGCGAGCAGCGCCAGGCGGCGCACCGTCCACGGGTCGACGGCGAGCCCGAGGGCCGCCGTCGGGAGCCCGAAGACCGCCTGCTCGGAGCAGACGCGCAGGTCCGCGGCGATGGCGAGCTGCGTCCCGGCCCCGATCGCCGGGCCCTGCACCGCCGCGACGACGGGCACCTCGACCGCGACCAGGCGCTGGAGCATCGCGTAGAGGGCGTCGAGGAACCCGGCATCGCCCACGGTGTGCAGGTCCGCGCCGGAGCAGAACGCCGTGCCCTCGCCGGTGAGCACGATCGCCCGGGCGCCGCCGGCCACGGCCTCGTCGAGGGCGGCGTGCAGGTCCCGGCAGTGCTCGGTGTCCAGGGCGTTGCGCCGGTCGGGCCGGGCGATGCGCAGCTCGGTCACCGCGTCGTGGGCGAGGGATTCGATCACGCGAGCCATCGTGTCAGCGCGGTCGGACGGCGAACAGCGAACACCCGTGCTCACCCGCCGTCGTCACGGTGGCGCGGAGCGTGACACCCGGGTCCGGCCCGTGCCCGAGAACCGGTTCCGACGGAATCGGTTCTGCCGCAGGGTCCGGAGGCCGAGGTCACCGTCGGTTCGACACTCGTCACGCACCGTCCGGCAGCGCCGCCGCGTAGGCCGCCGCCAGCTTCGCCGTCGCCGAGGGACCGTCCGGCGCCGGAGCACCGAGGTGCACCGCGCGCAGCTCGTCCATGAACTCGGCCCACAGGGCCGGCCCGCCCGCCTCGAGGAGCTCGGCCCGCACCCGCAGCGGCTCGGAGGTCGCCCGGTGCCGCAGGCCCCACGAGCCGAGGACGGCGTAGACCGGGACGAGCTGGATCGCGGCCTCGGTGAGGCTGTAGGTCGCCCGGCGGCCGCGGCCGGGATCGTCCCGCGTGAGCAGCCCGCCCTCGACCAGCCGCTTCAGCCGGTCGGCCAGGATGTTCGACGCGATGCCCTCCTGGCTGCCCGCGAGCAGCTCGCGGAAGTGCCGACGCCCACCGAAGGTGATGTCGCGCAGGACCAGCAGGCTCCAGCGGTCGCCGAAGGCCTCCACCGCCTGGTTGATCGGGCAGCCGGATCGCGTCTCCATGGTGCTTGCACTTTACCATCACTTGCCGCTACAACTGGTTGCATGTCACCACCACTCGCGACCGCCGAATCCCTCGGTCCCGACGACGGGCCTCCGGTCCTGCTGATCGGTGGCGCGACCTGGTCGCGCGACTGGTGGGACGCGATCGCGACGACGCCGCTCGTCGACCGCGGCTTCCGGGTCGTGCGCTACGACCACCGCGACACCGGCGAGGCCGAGCACTGGCCGCCCGGCGCCCCGGGCTACACCGGGGCCGACCTCACGGCCGACGCACTCGGGGTGCTCGACGGGCTGGGCATCGGCGCCGCGCACGTGATCGGGCTGTCGATGGGCGGCGGGATCGCCCAGGAGCTCGCCCTCGCCCACCGCGACCGCGTCGCCGGGCTGACCCTGATCGCCACGACCGCCGTGGACCCGCGCGTCACCGGTCTCCCGGGCTCCGACCCGTCGCTCGCCCCCGGCCCGGAGCTCGACGATCCCGTGGCGGCGATCGTCGAGGCCGAGCGCCCGTGCGCCGGCCCGCGCATGTTCGAGGAGGCGCGGATCCGGGCGATCGCCGAGCAGGTCGTGGCCCGCACGAAGGACCTCGCGAGCGCCGCCAACCACTTTCTCGTGCTGGGGGACGCGGCGCCCGGCCCCGACGACCTGTCGACCCTGGCCGGGCTCCCGACGACCGTGGTCCACGGCACCGCCGACCCGGTCTTCCCGGTCGAGCACGGGCGCGCGCTGGCCGCCGCCATCCCGGGCGCAGAGCTCGTCGAGGTCGACGGGATGGGCCACCAGCTCCCGCCCGCGGGAGCCTGGCGACCCGTCGTCGGGAGGATCAGCCCAGCGCGGAGATGATCCGCGGGCGCATCTCCTGTGCCGAGATCACCGCGTCCACCGACCCCACCTCGACGGCCCGGTGGATGCTGTGCACCCGGTCGAACTCCGCGGCCACCTCCCCGAGCTTCTCCGCCCGGACCGCCGTCCGGACCTCGCGCAGCCGCGCGGCGAGCGGCGCCCGCTCGACCTCGTCGGCCGCGCGGACCTCCTCGGTGAGCTCGGTGACGCGCGCGTCGGCCTCCGTGCGCTTGTCCACCTCCGCGGCGAACACCACCGCCGCCGCCGGCGCACCGCCGATCACCGAGGCGAACGAGCCCTCGACGGCGAGCACCGTCATCCGCGGGTTCAGGGCCTTGGAGAAGACCACGAACGCCCCGCCGTGGTAGCGCGAGATCACGCAGAACACGATCGGGCCGTCGAAGTTGACCACCGCGCGGCCGATCTCGGCGCCGTACTCGAGCTGGACGTTGCGCATCGAGTCCGGGGAGCCGTCGAACCCGGAGAGGTTGGCGAGCACGACGACGGGTCGGTTCCCGCTCGCGGCGTTGATCGCCCGCGCGGCCTTCTTCGACGACTTCGGGAACAGCGTGCCCGCGGTGTAGGTGTCCGGGCCGTCGGTGGGCGGGAAGCCGCGCCGCGGCACGGCGCGGGACTCGATCCCGAGCAGGCAGACCGGGTGGCCGCCGAGGTGGGCGTCGACCACCACCGCCGTGTCGGCGTCGGCCATGCCGGCCCAGCGCTCCAGCGTCGGGTGGTCGGCGTCGGTGAGGGCCCGCATCACCGTCCGGATGTCGAACGCCTTCTTGCGGTCCGGGTTGGTCGCCGAAGAGAAGATCTCGCCGACCGTGGTGAAGGTCGAGTCCGGCGAGTCGTGCGGCGCGGTCGTGATGTCCCGGTCGTACGGGTCCGAGGTCGGCAGCCGCCGGGGCCCGTCCTCGCCCGGGACGACGTACGCGTGCTCGTGGTGGGCGAGCACGATGTCGCGGGCGCTGCCGAGGTCCGGCGCCCAGTACTGTGCCTGACCGTTGGGCCCCATCACACGGTCGTAGCCGCCGATGCCGAAGTTGTCCTCGGCCGAGACGCCGCCGGAGAAGTCCAGCGACTGCTTCCCGGTCAGCACCATGGCCGACTCCGGCGTCATGACCAGCACGCCCTTGGTGTGCATGAGCATGGTGGCCTCGGCGTTCCAGTACGGCTGGGCGCCGACGTTGATGCCGGCCACGACGACGTCGATCTCGCCGCCGGCCTGCGTGAACTCGATGATCCGCTTGAGCCCGCGCGCGACCCAGTCCATGTTCTCGGTGCCGGACTGCATCGCGATCCGCGCGCCGGCCGAGAGCGCGTACCACTCGACGGGGACGCGCATCGTCTCCGCGAGGTCGAGCGCGGCGATGATCCGTGAGCACTCCGGCTCGGACACCGCGCCGAGCGCCTTCGTCGGGTCGCCCGCCAGCACGACGCGGGTGACGCCCTCGGGATAGGCGGTCGTCGGGGTCGTCACGACCGCGACGACGATGCCCGCGCTGTTGCCGCCCGGCGGCCGCTGCACGGGGGCCAACCCGTCGGACCCCAGGTCGTGCTCGACGACCGTCCCGTTCTCCCCGGCCACGACCGAGAGCACCTCGTAGGGGTGCACCGTGCCGCGGCGGCGGGCCCGCATGACCTTCTGCCCGTAGTCGTCCATCGGCGCGAGCCGGTGGGTGGGCGGCGGGCCGACCGAGTACTGCACGCCCGCCCCGGGCTGGGCGTAGAAGCGCCCGGTCACGGGATAGTCGCCCTCGGGCGTCACGATCCGCCCGGAGGCGAGGACCTCGTCGATGCCGGCGCCGGAGGTGATCGGCGCGATGCTCGCCCGCAGGGCGGTGATCTGCTCGAGCTCCGCCTCGATGGGCGGCCAGATGTGGATCCAGACGTGGTTCATGTCCAGCGGCACGGACTTCGACGCACGCGTCGCCCGGGCCCGCCGGATGCCCTCGACGCAGTCGGCGATGGCCCGCTCCACCTGCGGCAGCGACGACACCCGGCCGTCGGCGTCGCGCACCACCGCGAGCTCCCGGACCTGCGTCAGGGCCACGAGACGCTGGTCGGCCGGGTTGTCCTTCGCGATCGCGTGGTAGAGCAGCACGTCGTCGGGGGCGTCGACGCGGGTGATGTCGAAGTCCCGCAGCCGCCACAGGTCGAGGCGGCGCCCGACCATCGGGTGCACCCCACGGACCAGGTCGTCCTCCACCAGCCCGCCGTCGCCCGAGGGCCGGATGGTGAAGTAGCCGACGGGACGGCCCGGCGTGCACACCGCGACGGCGACCCGGCGCACGTCCTGCGCGACCGGCACCGCGCCGAGGCGCTCGCGCAGCACCGCCGAGCAGGCCTCCGGGTCCTCCGGGGCGTCCGGCCACGCCAGGTACAGGTCGACGACGCCCGCCTGGTCGCTCCGTCGGGCGGCGACGCACTCCGCGAGCGCGACGGCGAGACCGCTGTCGGCCGTGAGCTCGTCGACGGTGCCGACGGTGGAGACCAGCAGGGTCGGCCGGTCGTCGAGGACGTAGTCGGCCTCGATGCCGGGGCGCCCGTCGAGGGTGAGCGTGCGCAGGTCGTGCAGCTCGTAGCCGCGGTAGTGCCGGCGGGTCAGGACGTCGAGCAGCGGCTCGCGGACCGGGACGCCCGCGAGCAGGCGGTCGGCGAGCAGGCCCACCACCCGCTCGGGGGTCGCGGCCAGGGCCTCGATCCGCCCCGCGCGGTCGGGGGCGTCGGGGTGCTCGTCGAGGTACGCCAGCTCGCCGGAGACGTTCTCCAGGGCCGCGCCGCGCTCCCGCAGGACCGCGGGCTCGTCGAACCAGCGGTAGCGCACGCTGCGGGCGAGGTCACCGACGGCGGGGAAACGGCGCTGCATGGCCCGGACCAGCCGGTCGAGCAGCTCCCGCACCCCGGGAGCACGGTCGTCGTCGATCGCGGGCTCCACGAGCCAGCGCTGCAGGACCGCGGTGACAATCGCGAGGTCCGGGGCGGAGCGCTGCTGGGCGAGGAAGACCCGGAACACCACCCGTTCGAGCTCGGGGGTGCGGGTGAGGTCGTCCACGCCGTAGTGCGCGAGCACGCTGCGCAGCTTGGCGGTGAACATCTCCGGCAGGGCGCCGCGCTCGGTGTCCAGGCTCTGCAGGTAGGTGTGGAAGTACTCGCGCGGGCTGTGCACCCGCATCTCGGCGCGGGCCTCCTCGTCCGCGGGGCGGTTGCGGGACAGCTCGGCGAAGTCCGCGAACACCGCGAGCAGCCCGATCTCGTCGTCGTGCACGTCCTCGCCGCGGGCGCCGGCGAGGTCCCGGTCCGCGAGGTAGCGCGCCAGGACGGCCTCGGCGCCCCACCCGCCGTCGACCCCGGCCCCGACGTCGTAGCCGAGCAGCACCGCGACGAGGTCGTCGAGGGGCCGGCCGGTGTCGTCGGCGGCGTCGGGCAGGTCCAGCTCCGTGGCCGCCGCGTCCTCGGCGGACGCCGCCTCCTCCGGGTCCTCCAGCGGCTCCAGGCGCGCGAGCGGCGTGCCGGTCTCCACCTGGCTGCCGGTCGCGACGTGCAGTTCGCGCAGCACGCCCGCGAAGGGCGCGTGCAGCTGCGTCTCCATCTTCATCGACTCGAGCACGAGGACCGGGGCGCCTGCCGCGACCTCCTCGCCGACGGCCACCGGGGCGGCCACCACGAGCGCCGGCGCCGGGGCCCGCACCACCCCGCCCTCGTCGCGGCTGACCCGGTGGGCGATCCCGTCGACCTCGACGAAGTGCACCGGGCCGTGCGTCGCGGACAGGACGCGGTGTCCCTGACCGCCCGCGACCACCCGGCGGTGGTGGGCGTCCAGCGGGTGGACCGTGACGTGCACGATCCGGTCGGACCCGCCGTCCTCCCCCGCGACGACGGCCACCCGGAAGCGCTGCGCCCCGATCCGGGAGACCTCGACGCGGTGGCTCTGTCCGCGCAGCGTCAGGTCGAAGGGACGCGCCGTGCGGTGCGTGGCCTGTGGGCGCCCGCCGCGGGCGGTCTCCAGCAGCCGGACGACCTCGACCTGTTCCTCGCTCTCGTACGCCTCGATCGCCGCCGTGACGAGGGCGATGCCCGCGTTCCGGTCCTCGACCAGCCCGCCCTCGGCGCGGACCCGGTCGATCCATCCGGTGTCGGCCGACCCGTCGATCACCTCGGGCCGGTCGAGCAGGGCGAGGACGAAGCTCTTGTTCGTCACGCCGCCCTCGACGACGACCGCGGTCTCGGACACCGCGCGACGTAGCCGGGCGAGGGCCTCGTCGCGGGTGCGCCCGGAGGCGATGATCTTGGCGATCATGGAGTCGAAGTCGGGCGGGATGACGTCGCCGCGGCTGACTCCGGTGTCCACCCGCACGCCCGGCCCGCTGGGCAGCTCCAGCAGCTCGATCCGCCCCGGGGACGGGGTGAACTCGCGGTCCGGGTCCTCGGCGTTCAGCCGCGCCTCGACGGCGTGGCCGACCTCGGACGGCCGCGGTCCGGTCAAACGGCCGCCGCTCGCGACGTGGATCTGCAGGCGCACGAGGTCCGTGCCCGTGGTCACCTCGGTGATCGGGTGCTCGACCTGCAGCCGGGTGTTGACCTCGAGGAACGAGAAGGTCTTGTCGCCCGGGTGGTAGAGGAACTCGACGGTCCCCGCGCCGCAGTAGCCGACGCGCTGCGCGAGACGCTCGGCCGACGCCTTGAGCTCGTCGGTCTGCTCCGCGGTCAGCAGCGGAGACGCGGACTCCTCGATGATCTTCTGGTTGCGCCGCTGGATCGAGCAGTCCCGCACGCCGAGGGCCCAGGCGGTGCCGTGCGCGTCGGCGATCACCTGGACCTCGACGTGGCGCGCCCCGGTGACCAGGCGCTCGAGGAAGACGACGTCGCTGCCGAACGCGCGGCGTGCCTCGTCGCGGGTGTTCTGGAAGGCCGCCCGCAGCTCGTCGGCGCCCCGGATCGTCCGGATCCCGCGTCCCCCGCCGCCCGCGGCGGCCTTGAGCATCAGCGGGTACCCGATCGCCGTCGCCGCCTCGAGGGCCTCGTCGAGCGAGTCGACCGCGCCGCCACTCCACGGGGCGACGGGGACGCCGGACTCCTCGGCCAGTTGCTTCGCGCCGATCTTGTCGCCGAGCCGGCGCATCGCCTCGGCGCTCGGCCCGATGAAGGTGACGCCGAGATCGGCGCAGCGCTGAGCGAAGCCGGGGTCCTCCGCGACGAAGCCCCAGCCGACCCACACCGCGTCGGCCCCGGTCGCGACCAGGGCCTCGGCGAGGCGGTCGTGGTCGAGGTAGGGACGGTCGGCGGCCGCGCCGAGGCGGTACACCTCGTCGGCCTCGCGCACGAACATCGCGGCGGGCTCGGCGTCGGTGGACAGCGCGATGGTGCGGATCGGGTCCCGGCCGCGCCGCTCGGCGTTGATGTCGCGCACCGCGTGGATCAGCCGGACCGCCGCCTCGCCGCGGTTGACGATCGCGATCCGCCGCACGGGCCGGGTCAGCGCGGAGAGTTCGTCGGGCGCCATGCGCTCCACCCTCCCCGATGCGGCTGGAGGCGGCGTGGGGCCTTCGTCGGACGCCATGGCGTGAAACTTGCCGTTTCCGGCGCGTACTCGCCAGTCCGTGGCGTGCGGAACCGCGCACACCGGTGACGATCGTGGGCGGGCGCGCGGTCCGACCGCGGCAGGCATGATTCGGCGTCGTGGAGACCCGACGCGATCCCGCCGTGGACGTCCCCGACGCCCTGTTCGACGACCCGGAGGCGGAGGCCCGCTGGCGCGGCCGCTTCACCGCCGCCCGCATCTCGGTGCCCGACTGGGCGCGCGACGCCCCGGCGCGCAGCGTCTACTCCTCGAACGCCAGCGGGACCTGGGAGGTCTACGCCTGGGACCGACAGACCGACGCCCACCGCCGCGTCACCGACCGGCCGAACGGGACCCGGGGCGCGACCGTCTCCACCGACGGCGACTGGATCTGGTGGTTCGACGACACCGACGGCGACGAGTTCGGCACCTGGGTCCGCGAGCCGTTCGCACCCGGCACCCCGGCCGGGCCCGCCGTCCCGGGCGCCGAGCGCGGCTACCCCGCGGGCCTCGACCTGGGCACGACGACGACCGCGATCGGCTGGTCGACCGACGACGGGTCCACGCTGGCCGTGCAGGTCGGCGACGCTCCGCTGCGCACCGTCTACTCCCACACCGAGGACGCCGGGATCGGTGCGCTCTCCCGGGACGAGTCCCTGCTCGCGATCTCGCACTCCGAGCACGGCGACTCGCGGCACCCCGCGATCCGGGTGCTGCGGGTGGACGACTCCTCGGCCGTCGCGGACCTGTACGACGGCGAGGGCCTCGGCCTGGAGCCGATCGAGTTCGCGCCGGTCGCGGGCGACCCGCGCCTGCTCGTGCAGCACGAGCGGCGGGGCCGCGACGAGCTGCTGATCTGGGACCCGCTGACGGGCACCGAGACCGAGCTCGACATCGACCTGCCCGGGGACCTCGGCGCCGGCTTCTACCCGGACGCGACCGCCCTGATCGTCGCGCACACGCGGGCCGGGCGGACGACGCTGCACCGCTACGACCTGGAGTCCGGGAAGCTCTCGGACTTGCCGACGGCCCGCGGCTCGGTGGGCGGCGCGGACGTCCGCCCGGACGGGTCCGTGGAGTACGGGTGGTCCTCGGCCGCCCAGCCCTCCAGCGTGCGCGTCCTGCGCCCGGACGGCACGGACGAGGTGCTGCTCACCCCGCCCGGCGACCGGCCCGCGCCGTCGGTGGTGCTGGAGGACGCGTGGGTGCCGGGGCCGGCCGGTGACGTGCACGCGCTGTACTCCCGCCCGGAGGACACCACCGGGCCCGTCCCGACCGTCTTCCAGATCCACGGTGGGCCGCAGGCGGCGGACGAGGACCGCTACTCGGCCGTGCGCGCGGTGTGGCTGGACGCGGGCTTCGCCGTGGTGCACGTGAACTACCGCGGCTCGTCGGGCTACGGCTCGGCCTGGCGGGACGCCATCGAGGGGCGCCCCGGGACCACTGAGCTCGAGGACGTCGCGGCCGTGCACGCGTGGGCGGTGGAGTCCGGGCTCGCCGATCCGGCCGCCTGCGTGCTCGAGGGCTGGTCGTGGGGCGGGTACCTGACGCTGCTCGGGCTCGGCCTGCAGCCGGAGCGGTGGGCGGTGGGAGCCGCCGGGGTGCCGGTGGCGGACTACCTCGCCGCCTACTCCGACGAGATGGAGCCGCTGCGGGCGTTCGACCGGTCCCTGTTCGGCGGGTCGCCCACGGAGGTGCCCGAGCGGTACCGCACGGCCTCGCCGCTGACCTACGTCGACGACGTCACGGCCCCGGTGCTGCTCCTGGCCGGTGAGAACGACCCGCGCTGCCCGATCCGACAGATCGACAACTACCTCGACCGGCTGGCCGAGCTGGGGAAGCCGTACGCGATGGTCCGCTACGACGCGGGGCACGGGTCGCTGGTGGTCGCCGAGACGCTGAACCACACCGCCGCCGAGATCGCCTTCGTTCGGCGTGCCCTGGACATGCCTGTTCCCATCGGGTCATGACTCTCGTGGAGAAGCTGCGCAGCGGCGCGCGGACGATCGGCTACTGGGTGCTCTCGGACAACCCGCAGGCCGTGGAGCGGGTCGCCGGCGTCGGCTACGACTACGTCTGCTTCGACGCCCAGCACGGCCTGCTCGACTACCGCGCCCTGCTCGACGGGATGACCGCGCTCGACGCCCGCGGCTGCGCGGGGCTCGTCCGGGTGCAGGACAACCAGCAGTTCTGGATCGGCCAGGCGCTCGACGCGGGCGCGACCGGCGTGATCATCCCGATGGTGAACTCCGCCGACGACGCCCGCGCCGCGGTGGCGGCGTGCCGTTACCCGCCGGCCGGCCGTCGCTCGATGGGCCCGGTCCGCGCCGAGCTGCGCTTCCCGACGCGGCCCGCCGAGGCCGACGCCGCGGTGCTCTGCCTCCCGATGATCGAGACGGCGGAGGGCCTGGCCGCGGTCGAGGAGATCGCCGCGGTGCCCGGCGTCGACGGGCTGTACATCGGGCCGTCGGATCTCCGGCTCGGCCTCGGCGGGGCGGCCCCGGACGATCCCGCCTACGACGACGTGTTCGCGCAGGCCCTCGAGCGGGTCCGCGCCGCGTGCGCGTCCGCCGGGATCGTCGCCGGCATCCACACACCGAGCGGGGCCGTGGCGGCGCGGCGGTTCGCCGAGGGCTTCTCGTGGTGCAGCGTCGCGAGCGACCTGACGCACCTCGAGGAGGCGGCCCGCTCGCACCTCGGCGAGGCGCAGGGGTAGTCAGCCGACGACCGCGCGGAGGACCTCGAGCGCGGACCGCACGTGCCAGGGCAGGTCGTGCTCGCCGTCATCGGCCACCCACCGGGTGAAGGCCAGGCGGAAGACCGCCATCCCCGCGTCGGCCGCGAGCACCGCCTCCCCCTCGTCGACGCCGCGGTCCCGCAGGGCGGCGGCCATCGCGGCACTCACCCGGGCGAGCTTGATCAGCTCGCGTTCCTGCAGCTCGGGATGGGCGTCGATGACGGCCTGCCGCGCCCGCGCCCCCGGACGACGCTCGTCGTCGAGCCAGGTGCCGGCGGCCTCGACCCCCCGGACGGCGGCCTCCAACGGCGACACGTCGGGCGGCGCGGCGGCGAGCCCCGCCAGGATCGACTCGCCGAACTGGTCCTGGCCGGCGAACAGCGCCTCGCGCTTGTCCGCGAAGTGCCGGAAGAAGGTGCGCTCGGTCAGCCCGGCCCGCTCGGCGATCTCGGCGACCGTGACCCGGTCGTACCCGCGCTCGGTGATCAGCTCCATGGCGGCCTGCTGCAGGCGTCCCTGCGCGCCCGGCTGCCAACGACCCATGCGTCACACCCTAGGGGATGTCAGACTCTGACATCGCGTGCTACGGTCGATGTCAGCCGCTGACATCGGCGGTCACCGTACTCTCGGAGGTTCTCCTCATGCGCGTGTTCGTCACCGGGGCGTCCGGCTGGATCGGGTCCGCCGTCGTCCCGGAGCTGCTCGCGGCCGGCCACACCGTCTCCGGACTCGCCCGGTCCGACGCCTCCGCCGCCGCCGTCGAGGCCGCGGGCGCCACGGTCGTCCGCGGCGACATCACCGACCTCGACCTCCTGCGCGCCACCGCAGCCGGCGTCGACGCCGTCGTCCACCTGGCCTTCCGGCACGACATCGCCTTCTCCGGCGGGTTCGCCGACGCCGTCACCTCGGACACGGCCGCCGTCGAGGCCCTCGCCGCAGGCCTGCCGGAGGGCGGGGCCCTGGCCATCGCGGGCGGCATCCTCGGGCTGGCCTCGGGCGAGCCCGCGACCGAGCGGGACGTGCCGCCCGCGGGCTCGATGGCGGCCGGTCGCCAGGCCTCGGCCGCCGCCACGCTCGCCCTGGCCCCGCGGCTGCGCACGGCCGTCGTCCGGCTCTCACCCACGGTGCACGGTGAGGGCGACGGCGGGTTCGTTCCCACGCTCATCGCGGGCGCCCGCCGCGCCGGTGTGGCCGGCTGGACCGGTGACGGCTCGGCGCGGTGGACCGCGGTGCACGTCGCCGACGCCGCCCGACTCTTCCGCCTGGCGATCGAGGTGGCGCCGCCGGGGTCGGTGCTGCACGGGGTCGCCGACGAGGGCATCCCGATGCGCGACATCGCCGCCACGATCGGCCGGCACCTCGACGTGCCCGTCCGCTCGATCGCCGAGGACGAGGCACCGGAGGTCTTCGGCTTCCTCGCCGCGTTCGTGGGCTACGACAGCCCGGCGACGAACGCGATCACCCGCGAGGTCACCGGCTGGACCCCCACCGGCCCCGGCCTGCTCGAGGACCTCGACAAGGGCCACTACTTCGGTGAGGACGCGGGCAGCAAGTACGTCTGACCCCCCGCCCGCCCGCTCCCGCGGTTGAGCGAAGGGCACCATCGGTCGGATAGACGGGCCATGGGCGCCCTTCGCTCAGTTCGGGGCGGCCGTCAGGCGGCCTGCTTGGCCTGCCACATCCAGTGGGCCTCCTCGAGGCGCGCCGTCTGCCCGATCAGCAGGTCCTCGGTCACCGGGTCCGGCTCCGAGGTCTCGGCGATGCGGGCGCGGTGGCGCGCGATCAGGACGGCGAGCGTCTCCACGATCTTCGCGGTGACGTCCTCGACGGAGTGCCAGCCCTCGTCGAAGGTCGGCAGCCCGCTCTCCTTGCCCACCGTCTCGGCGCGCCCGTCGGGCGACACACCCAGAGCGGCCGCGCGCTCCGCGACCTCGTCGGTCTGCGTGCGCGCGAGGTCGACGAGCTCGTCGAGGTGGAGGTGGGCGTCACGGAAGGTGCGGCCCAGGACGTTTCAGTGCGCCTGCTTGCCGATCAGCGACAGGTCGGTGAGGTCGGCGACGGCCTCCTGCAGCACCCGGCCGACGGTCTCCTGCGCGTCGGCGGGGAGCGGGCTCGTGATGGGTGCGGTGGCCATGAATCCTCCTGCAGGGGTGTCGAGGGCTTCTGTGGTGGACAACAGGACGGGCCCGGACCGCATTCCGGTCCGGGCCCGTTTTCTTGAACGGATCAACTCTGGGCGAGCTGCTTGACCTCCTGGCCGAGGAGCTCCCGGGTCGCCCGCTCCACGCGGTCGCCCATCTCCTGGTCGATGGACCGCCAGTAGTCGAAGGCCCGCTCCAGGACGTCCTCGCCGACCCCACCCGCGAGGTGGCCCGACACGTTCGTGACGAAGCGCTCCCGCGCGTCGTCGTCCCAGACCTCCAGCATCAGCGTGCGGGCCTGGCCCTCGTCGGAATCCTCCGGGTGCTGCACGTAGGCGGCGCGCTGGATGTCACCGTCGGCGTACCACGTCGGCGGCTGGTTCACCTGCCCCTGCGGCACCTGCGGGCTGCCCTTGGAGTTCGGGGCGTAGACCGGGTCGACCGAGTTCACCACCCGCATCGCGCCGGCGACCGTGTAGGTGTTCGTCGGGTTCTTCGGCGCGTTGACCGGGATCTGCTTGTAGTTGACCCCGAGCCGGGCACGGTGTGCGTCGGCGTAGGAGAACCCGCGCGCGAGCAGCATGCGGTCGGGCGAGAGGCCCAGTCCGGGCGGCTGGTTGTTCGGCTCGAACGCGACCTGCTCGATCTCGGTGTGGAAGTCGACCGGGTTGCGGTTCAGCGTGAGCCGCCCGACCTCCTGCAGCGGGTAGTCCGAGTGCGGCCACACCTTGGTGAGGTCGAACGGGTTGAAGCGATAGGTCTTCGCGTCCTCGAAGGGCATGATCTGCACCTTCAGCGTCCACGACGGGAAGTCGCCGCCGGCGATCGCGTCGAAGAGGTCGCGCCGGTGGTAGTCGTTGTCCTTCCCGCACATCTCGTCCGCGCGGTCCTGCGTCATGCACTCGACGCCCTGGTCCGAGATGAAGTGGTACTTCACCCAGAACTCCTCGCCGGCGGCGTTGATCCACATGTAGGTGTGGCTCGAGTAGCCGTTCATGTGGCGCCAGGTCTCCGGCACGCCGCGGTCGCCCATCAGCCACGTGACCTGGTGCTTCGACTCCGGCGACAGGGTCCAGAAGTCCCACTGCATGTCGTGGTCGCGCAGGCCGTTGTCCGCGCGGCGCTTCTGCGACCGGATGAAGTTCTGGAATTTCATCGGGTCGCGGACGAAGAAGACTGGCGTGTTGTTGCCAACCATGTCCCAGTTGCCCTCGCGGGTGTACAGCTTCAGCGACCACCCGCGCGGGTCGCGCCACGTGTCGGGGCTGCCGCGCTCGCCGGCGACCGTCGAGAACCGGATGATGCCCTCGGTGACCTCGCCGGGCTGGAACACCGCGGCCT
The DNA here is from genome assembly GCF_030286555.1 of Actinomycetospora termitidis. Classification (GTDB taxonomy): domain Bacteria; phylum Actinomycetota; class Actinomycetes; order Mycobacteriales; family Pseudonocardiaceae; genus Actinomycetospora; species Actinomycetospora termitidis. The sequence goes on from NZ_JASVWF010000001.1 coordinate 201,321, forward strand.
TCGTGAACGCGGAGACGTCCTGGGTCACCTCGAACGTGCCGAACGCCCCGGAGCCCTTCGCGTGCGGCTGGCGCTCCGGGATGCGCTCCCGGTTGAAGTTGGCCATCTGCTCGATCAGGTAGTGGTCCTGGAGCAGGATCGGGCCGCCCGCGCCGACGGTCATCGAGAATTCCTGGCTCTGGACCGGAATCCCCGCGTCGTCGGTGGCGACGTTCGTGGTGAGGTCGTTGTTGCTCACGAGCACCCTCTCGTCGGCTGTGGTGGTACGCCGTTTCGACGAGGGGTGCCCGATCGGGTGCGGCCGGAACCGCACCCGCCGTCAGGAACGGACGAGCTCCTCCGCGATCTCGTAGGTGTTCAGCGCCGCGCCCTTGCGCAGGTTGTCCCCGCACACGAAGAAGTCCAGCGTGTCCGGGAAGTCCAGCGCCTGCCGGATCCGCCCGACGTAGGTCGGGTCCTCCCCGACGACGTCGGCGGGGGTCGGGAAGCGGCCCTCCTGCGGCTCGTCGACCACCACGAGCGAGGGCTGCGCCGCGAACACCTGGCGGGCGGTGTCGACGTCGACCGGCGAGGCGAACGTCGCGTGCACGGCCAGCGCGTGGGTGGTGACGACGGGGACGCGCACGCAGGTCGCGGACACCTTGAGGTCGTCGATCCCGAGGATCTTGCGCGACTCGTTGCGGACCTTCAGCTCTTCGGAGCTCCACCCGCCGTCGCGGTACGAGCCGGCCCACGGCACCACGTTGAGCGCGAGCGGGGCCGGGAAGGGCGAGTCGGTGCCGAGCCCGGCCGCCGCGACCGCCTCCCGCACGTCGCCGGCCCGGTGCCCGACGCCCTTGCCGGCGACGGCCGAGAGCTCGGCCTGCAGCCGGTCGATGCCCTCCTGGCCCGCGCCGGACGCCGCCTGGTAGCTCGCGACGACGAGTTCGGTGAGCGTGAACGCCCGGTGCAGCGCGCCCAGGGCGGCCATCATCGACAGCGTCGTGCAGTTCGGGTTCGAGACGATGCCCTTGGGTCGCGTGTGCGCCGCGGCGGCGTTCACCTCCGGCACGACCAGCGGGACGTCCGGGTCCATCCGGAACGCGCCGGAGTTGTCGACGGCGATCGCGCCGCGGGCCACCGCGATCGGCGCCCACTCGGCGCTCACCGCGTCGGGGACGTCGAACATCGCGATGTCGACACCGTCGAAGGCCTCCTCGGACAGCGCGATCACCTCGAGGTCCTGCCCGCGGACGGTGAGCCGCTTGCCCGCCGAACGGGGCGAGGCGATGAGCCGGATCTCCGACCACGGCACGGTCTCCCGCGCGTCGATGATGTCGATCATGACGGAGCCGACCGCACCGGTGGCGCCGACGATGGCGAGGGTGGTCATACGGGTCTCCTAGCGACCGGTGCCGGCGTGGACGACCGCCTCGGTGTCGCCGCCGAGGTCGAAGGCCTCGTGCAGGGCGCGCACGGCGTCGTCGAGCTGGGTGTCGCGGATCAGGGCGGAGATGCGGATCTCCGAGGTGTTCATCATCTCGATGTTCACGCTGGCCTCGGCGAGCGACTCGCAGAACGTCGCGGTGACGCCGGGGTGGCTGCGCATGCCCGCGCCGACGAGGGTCACCTTGCCGACGTGCTCGTCGTAGATGACCTCCTCGTGGCCGACCTCGGCCTGCACCGCGGAGAGCGTCTCGACCGCGCGGGGGCCGTCCTTGACCGGCAGCGTGAACGTCACGTCGGTCTTGCCCGTCTTCAGGTGCGAGACGTTCTGCAGCACCATGTCGATGTTGATCTCGGCGTCCGCGACCGCGCGGAAGATGCGGGCGGCGAAGCCGGGCTGGTCGGGCACGCCGACGACGGTCACCTTGGCCTCGGACCGGTCGTGCGCGACCCCGGTGAGGACGGCCTGTTCCACGCTGAGCTCCTCGATGGACCCGACGATCGTCGTGCCGGGTTGGTCGGTGTACGAGGACCGCACCCGCAGCGGCACGCCCTCGCGGCGCGCGTACTCCACCGCGCGCAGGTGCAGCACCTTCGCCCCGCACGCGGCCATCTCGAGCATCTCCTCGTAGGTGATGGTCTCGAGCAGCTTCGCGTTCGGGACGATGCGCGGGTCGGCGGAGTAGACGCCGTCCACGTCGGTGTAGATCTCGCAGACGTCGGCCTTCATCGCGGCCGCCATCGCGACGGCGGTGGTGTCCGACCCGCCGCGTCCGAGCGTCGTGATCTCCTTGGAGTCCGCGCTCACGCCCTGGAAGCCCGCGACCAGCGCGATGCCGTCCTCGGACAGCGCGGAGAAGATGCGGCCGGGCGTCACGTCGATGATCCGAGCGTCGCCGTGCTTGCCGGTGGTGATCATCCCGGCCTGCGACCCGGTGAAGGAGCGCGCCCGCCCACCGAGCGCCGTGATCGCCATCGCCAGCAGCGCGTTCGAGATGCGCTCGCCCGACGTCAGGAGCATGTCGAGCTCGCGCGGCGGCGGGCTCGGGTGCACGGCCAGCGCGAGATCGGTCAGCTCGTCGGTGGTGTCGCCCATCGCGGACGCGACCACCACCACGTCGTTGCCGTCCTTGCGGGTCCGCACGATCCGTTCCGCCACGCGCTTGATGCGCTCCGCGGACTGGACGGACGACCCGCCGTACTTCTGGACGACGAGCGCCACGGCGACCGACCTCCGGCTCCTCGGGATGGGGACTTCAGCCGTCCACCCTAACGGAGGTCACATCCCGGGAGCCGGGCCTGTGATCAGGGCGCCAGCGCGTTGAGGATGCGCGCCACGACGGCTCCGATGACGAGCCACACCACGGCGGCGAGGCCGTAGTTGAGGATCACCTTGAGCGACTCGCTCGCCGGCAGGAACAGGTCCCCGATGCCGAGGGTGAGGCTGTTCGCGGCGTCGGCGAAGAACGTCGTGATCCCGTTCTGCGGGTTCGCCGCCGCGACCGTGAGCACGATGTGGATCACGAGGATCGCGGCGAAGATCGTGCACAGGATCTTGATGACCGAGGCGGCGAGGGTGAGGGACTTGCTCGCGAGCGCGCGCAGGTCCGCCGAGGTGTTCGCCTTGCGCTGGCTGCCGGTGTCGGCGTCCTGGGTCATACCGCAGATGATGGCACGCATCACTACCGACTGGTAAGCCGAACCGGTACCGCGCGTCCGGTGATTTTCCGGTCCGGTGGGCGGCGTCACCCCGCCCGGGTGCGGGAGCCGGGTTGCCGACGACCGGGTGGGTGGGGCTACCGTGGAGGGCGATGTTCCACGCGCTGCTCCTTCCCAGCCGCGGCGGGGTCTGACCGAGACCGGCCCCTCGCCGCGGGTGATGTGCGCTCGCCGGTCGGCCCGGACGTCGTCCCCCGGGATTCCTGCACCGCAGCACGGAGACCGAGAATGAGCATCACCCCCGACATGCCGGCGGCCGGCATCCGCGACACCGTCGTCCACCCCGACGGCGAGATCCCCGCGGACCAGCCGTTCTGGAACCCCCAGCGGCCCAGCCGGATGCCGATCCACCGGTACAAGCCGTTCGCCGAGATGGTCGAACGCGTGTCGGTACCGGACCGCACCTGGCCGGACGCCGTCATCACCAAGGCCCCGCTCTGGGGAGCGGTGGACCTGCGCGACGGCAACCAGGCGCTGATCGACCCGATGTCCCCGGCCCGCAAGCGCCGCATGTTCGACCTGCTCGTGCGCATGGGTTACAAGGAGATCGAGGTCGGCTTCCCGGCCGCGTCGCAGACCGACTTCGACTTCGTCCGCGAGATCATCACCCAGGACGCGATCCCCGCCGACGTCCGGATCCAGGTCCTGACGCAGGCCCGCCCCGAGCTGATCACGCGCACCTTCGAGTCCCTCGAGGGCGTCCACTCCGCCGTCGTGCACCTGTACAACTCGACGTCGATCCTGCAGCGCCGGGTGGTCTTCCGGTCCGACCGCGACGGCATCACGAAGATCGCCACGGACGGCGCGAAGCTGGTCCGGGCCGAGGCCGAGAAGCGACCGGGCACCGACTGGCGCTTCCAGTACTCGCCCGAGTCCTACACCGGGACCGAGCTCTCCTACGCCAAGGAGATCGTCGACGCGGTGGGCGACGTCTGGGAGCCGACGCCCGAGCGCCCGATGATCGTGAACCTGCCGGCGACGGTGGAGATGGCGACCCCGAACGTCTATGCGGACTCCATCGAGTGGATGCACCGCAACCTCGCCCGCCGCGACTCGATCATCCTGTCGCTGCACCCGCACAACGACCGCGGCACGGGTGTCGCCGCGGCCGAGCTGGGCGTGCAGGCCGGCGCCGACCGCGTCGAGGGCTGCCTGTTCGGCAACGGCGAGCGCACCGGCAACGTCTGCCTGGTGACCCTCGGCATGAACCTGTTCAGCCAGGGCGTCGACCCGCAGATCGACTTCTCCGACATCGACGAGGTGCGGCGCACCGTCGAGTTCTGCAACCAGCTGCCGGTCGGCGAACGCCACCCCTGGGGCGGCGACCTGGTGTTCACGGCCTTCTCCGGCTCGCACCAGGACGCGATCAACAAGGGCCTCGAGGCGATGCGCGCGGAGGCCTCGACCGCGGGGCACGACGTCGACGACCACCCCTGGGAGGTCCCGTACCTGCCCATCGACCCGAAGGACGTCGGCCGCACCTACGAGGCCGTCATCCGGGTCAACTCGCAGTCGGGCAAGGGCGGCGTCGCCTACCTGATGAAGACCGAGCACCAGATGGAGCTGCCGCGGCGGCTGCAGATCGAGTTCTCGCGCCGCGTCCAGGAGGTCACCGACACCGAGGGCGGGGAGGTCTCGGCGAAGGAGATGTACGACATCTTCGCCGAGGAGTACCTCATGCGGCGCAGCCCGCTGGAGCTGGTGAGCTCCCGGGTCGCCACGCACGACGACGGCAAGGCCGAACTGACGGCGACACTGAAGATCGAGGGCGACCTCCACGAGGTGACCGGCGTCGGCAACGGGCCGATCGCGGCCTTCGTCGACGCGCTGGCCTCGGTGGGCTACGACGTCCGCGTCCTCGACTACGCCGAGCACGCCATGTCCGCCGGCGACGACGCGCGGGCGGCGGCCTACGTCGAGGCCGCGGTCGGTGACGGGGCCGGCGGCGACGTCGAGGTGTGGGGCATCGGCATCGACGGCTCGATCCTCACCGCGTCGCTCAAGGCCGTGGTGTCGGCGGTGAACCGGGCCCTTCGATAGGTGACTCCGTCTCGTGAGTACTGATCCGTGTCCGGACACGGACCAGTACTCACGAGGCCGTCGGCCTCCTGCCGGCGAGCGCCCGGCCGAGCGTCAGCTCGTCGGCGAACTCCAGGTCGCCGCCCATGGGCAGGCCACTGGCCAGCTTCGTCACCGTGAGGCCGGGGAAGTCGCGGAGGAGCCGGACGAGGTAGGTCGCGGTGGCCTCGCCCTCGGTGTTGGGGTCCATCGCGAGGATGACCTCGGCGATCTCCGGCTCCTGCTCGCCGCCCTCGGTCTCCTGCCCGCCGATCCGACGGAGCAGCTCGCGGACGCGGAGCTGGTCCGGTCCGACCCCGCCCATCGGATCCAGGGCTCCGCCCAGCACGTGGTAGCGGCCCCGGAACTCCCGGGTGCGCTCCACGGCCATGACGTCCTTGGGCTCCTCGACGACGCACACCAGCGTCGCGTCGCGTCGCGCGTCCGCGCAGATGCGGCAGCGTGGCTTCTCGCTGACGTTGCCGCAGACCTCGCAGAACACGACGCCGGCCTTGACCTTGGCCAGCGCCTCCTGCAGGCGCGTGATGTCGGCCTCCTCGGCTCCGAGGAGGTGGAACGCCAGGCGCTGGGCGCTCTTCGGCCCGATCCCGGGGAGCCGGCCGAGCTCGTCGATCAGGTCCTGGACCGGGCCTTCGAACAAGGGACTACATCCCCAACTGCGGCCCGCCGCCGCCCATGTCGAGGCCGCCCGCGAGCGGTCCCATCTTCTCGGCCTGCAGCTGACCCGCGGCGTCGGCGGCGTCGGCGAGGGCGCCCAGCACGAGGTCCTGCAGGGTCTCGACGTCGCTCGGGTCGACGACCTTCGGGTCGATCGTGATCCCGCGGATCTCCCCCGCGGCGGTCTGGGTGACCGTGACGAGACCGTTGCCGGCCTGACCGGTCACCTCGGTCTCCGCCAGCTCGGCCTGGGCGTTCATGAGCTGCTCCTGCATGGCCTGGGCCTGCTCGAGGAGGGCACCCATGTCGGGCATGTCCGGCTGTCCTGGCTGCACGCCCCCAGGGTAGGGGCAACGGCGTTCCCGACGACGGGCACGGCCGTCTGATGCCAGGGTGGGGCGGTGAGCGACACCGCCGAACTCGTGACCCGCCTGCTCTCCGCCCGGACGTGGCGGGCCTTCGACATCGCGGCCGACGGCCGGGTGCTGGCCGGGGACGACACCTCGGGCACCGTGCAGCTGGTCGAACTGCGCCCCGACGGCGACCGCCGCCCGCTCACCGCGCTGCCCGGCGCCTGCTCCGGGCGCTACCTCAAGGGCGTGGAGCCGCGCACGATCGTCGTCTCGCACGACACCGACGGCGACGAGCGCGCGCAGCTCTCCCTCCTGCGTCCCGACGACGTGACCGCTCCGCTCGGGACCGACGACCTCGAGCCGCTCGTGCGCGACCCGCGGTACATCCACTCCCTCGCCGAGGTCCTCGACGACGGGCGGGTCGTCTACGCGACGAACCGCCGCAACGGGGTCGACTTCGACCTGGTGCTGCGCCAGGTCGCGACCGGCGAGGAGACCGTGCTCTACGACGGCGGCGGCATGGTCGGCGGCGCGGCGGTGGCGCCCGACGGATCCGCCGCCCTGATGACGCGGCCCGGCACGCCCGCGCTGAGCTCCCAGGTCCTGCTCCTCTCGGGCAGCGGGACCACGGAGGTCACCTCCGCCGACGAGCCGGCGATCTTCGGTGGGCTGCAGTGGCTCCCCGACTCCTCGGCGGCGCTGTGCACCACGAACACCGGGCGGGACCGGACGGGCATCGCCCGCCTGGACCCGACGTCGGGCACGGTGGACTACCTCGTCACCGACGACGCGCACGACGTCTCTGGTCGGCTCTCCCCCGACGGGCGTCTCCTGCTCGTCGTCACCGACGACGACGGTGCCTCGCGGATGGCGATCCACGACGCCGAGAGCGGGGCCCACCTGCGCGACGTGATCACGCCCGGCGTCGGGGTCGGGGACTTCCTGACGCTGCCGCGCTGGTCGGCCGACTCGCAGGGGCTCGCGCTGACGTGGACCTCGCCGACGGTCGCGGCCGACGTCGTGCTGGTCGACGCAGCGACCGGGCGGACAGGGACGGTCGCCTCGTGGGCGGAGGACCTGGAGGGCCACGAGCTGGTGACCCCGACCAGCGTCGGCATCCCCACGCCCGACGGCGAGACCGTCCCGTGCTTCGTCTATGCGCCGGACGGGGCGACGGGGTCGAGCGTGCTGATCATCCACGGCGGGCCGGAGGGCCAGTCGGTGCGCTCGTTCTCACCGATCACGCAGGCCCTCGTCGCCCAGGGCCACACGGTGCTGGTGCCGAACGTGCGCGGGTCGGTGGGCTACGGGAAGCGGTGGTACTCGCTGGACGACGTCGAGAAGCGGCTGGACTCGGTCGCCGACCTCGCCGCGATCCACGCGTACCTGCCGCAGCTCGGCCTGGACCCGGCGCGCTCGGCGCTGTGGGGCGGGTCGTACGGCGGCTACATGGTGCTCGCGGGGGCGGCGTTCCAGCCGACGCTGTGGGCGGCGGGCGTCGACATCGTGGGGATCTCCTCGCTCGTGACGTTCCTGGAGAACACCTCGCCGTACCGCCGCGCCCACCGTGAGCGGGAGTACGGGTCGCTCGAGCGCGACCGGGAGTTCCTCGAGTCCGCCTCGCCCCTGACCCGCATCACCGACGTGCGGGCGCCGCTGTTCGTCATCCACGGTGCGAACGACCCGCGGGTGCCGCTGTCCGAGGCCGAGCAGGTCGCGGAGGCCGTCCGTGCGGGCGGGGTCGAGGTGGAGCTGGTGGTCTACGACGACGAGGGGCACGGATTGGCCAAGCGCGCGAACCGGCTCGACGCCTACCCGCGGGCGATCGACTTCCTGGGGCGCGTGCTGGGCTGACCCGTTCGCGAGAGGTACATCAGGCACCTCCGCGGGCGTTCCGACGTGCGTGGTGTGCCTCTCGCGGAGGCCCCGGGCTACGCCGCAGCCGGCGGCCGTTCGCGAGAGCTACGTCAGGCACTGTCCCTGGCGCTCCGACATGCGTGATGTCCCCCTCGCGAATGCGCGGCCGGTGGGCCGTTCGCGAGAGCTACGTCTGGCACCTTCCCGGGCGCTCCAAGGTGCATGGTGTCCCCCTCGCGAATGCGCGGCCGGTGGGCCGTTCGCGAGAGCTACGTCAGGCACCGTCCCGGGCGCTCCAAGGTGCATGGTGTCGCCTTCGCGGATGCGCGCCCGGTGGGCCGTTCGCGAGAGGTACATCAGGCACCTCCGCGGGCGCCCCGACGTGCTTGATGTACCTCTCGTGCCACATGATCGACGTCCGGGCCGCAGCGCGCCCCCATGGTGGGGCACGGTGCCACCCGGACGTGGATCGAGGTCCCGGCGTCAGCGCCCGTCGACGCGGCGGGCGCCGAGCTGCTGGGTGAGGAGCTCCATCGCCTCGTCGTCGGGGTCACGAGCGGCCACCCGCTCGCCGCCGCCGGGGTCGGCGTGCGCCTCGGCGTACATGTCCTCCTCGCTGACCTCGTCGTCCTCCGGGGGCTCGGGGGGCGGCGGGATGTCGGCGGGCGGCGCGCTCGCACGTGGGCGCTCCGGAGCCGCGGGTTCCGAGGCGGGCGGGGCTCCGCCGTTGCCCCGGGCGCTCGGGCGCTGGAATTGCGGGCGGCCCGCGGGAGCACCCTCCGACCGCTGCGGCTCCGGACGGCTCGGGCGCGCGGGCTGCTCCGGCGCGGCGGGACGCTGGGGCGCCTGGGCCGGTCCGCCGCGCGGTGGCCCGGACGGCCGACCACCCTCGGGCTGCTGCCCGCCCGCCTGCTGGCCGGCGGCGTCGGTCGCGCGCACCGCCCACTCGCCGGAGAGCACCCGGGACAGGGCGGACGTGACGTAGCCCGCCCGGTTCGGCTGGGAGAGCTGGCGGGCGAGGGGCGCGGTCGGCATCGCGAGGACGACCGTGGTCCCCTCGAGGGCCGCGACGGTGGCGTTCTGCAGCAGCGCGTGCGTCGGCTTGTTCAGCTCGCGGACCGCCGACATGACCTCCGACCACACCCGCCGCAGGCCGGCCGCGTCCATGGCCCCGGGGGCCGTGGCCGCGGACTGCTGCGCGGCCGCCGGCTGCTCGGGTTCCGGTGCCGCAGGACGCGCAGCCGCGGGAGATGCGGCCGCAGGTGGCGCGGACTGCGGGCGCTCGGCACGTCGGGGCGCCTCCGGCGCGGCATCGGAGCGCGGGGCCTCCACCGTGGCGGTGGGCCGCCCGGTCGGCGGCTGGACCGTGGCGTCCTGCTCGTCCGCGCGGGGCGGCGCGGACGCCTGCGCCGCGGCGGACGCCGCCGACCCGGCGGGCTGCGACGGCTGCTGTGACGCCTGCTGTGACGGCCGCCGGAAGCGGGCCTCGCCCGCCGCCTCCGCCCCGGCGTCGGGATCGCCGACCGCCAACGGGCCGCCGGCGCTCGCCGTCGCCCCGGCCTGCAGGCGCCGCTCGACGCCCTCGAGCCGCTGCACGAGCGCCGCGTCCGAGGCCGACGCGGCAGGTAGCAGCATCCGGGCGCAGACCAGCTCGAGGAGCAGCCGCGGGGCCGTCGCGCCGCGCATCTCCGTCAGGGCGGTGTGCACGAGCTCGGCATGGCGGGCGAGCGCGGCGGGGCCGAGGCGCTGCGCCTGGTCGACCATGCGCTCCAGCTCGTCGGCCGGGACGTCCACCAGGCCCTTCTCCGCCGCATCGGGGACGGCATGCACGAGGATGAGGTCGCGCAGGCGCTGCAGCAGGTCGGAGGCGAACCGTCGGGGGTCGTGGCCCGCCTCGACGAGCCGGTCGACCGCACCGAACACGGCGGCGCCGTCCTGCGCGCCGAGAGCGTCGACGACGTCGTCGAGGATCGCGACGTCGGTGACGCCGAGCAGCCCGACCGCGCGGGCGTAGGTGACCCCCTGGTCGTCCGCACCCGCGAGCAGCTGGTCGAGCACCGACAGCGAGTCACGCGCGGAGCCCCCGCCGGCCCGGATCACCAGGGGGTAGACCGCGGGCTCGACCTGCACGGCCTCCTCGCCGCAGATCCGCTCCAGCAGCCCGCGCAGCGTGCTCGGTGGGAGGAGCCGGAACGGGTAGTGGTGCGTCCGCGACCGGATCGTCGGCAGGACCTTGTCCGGCTCCGTCGTCGCGAACACGAAGATCAGGTGGTCCGGCGGCTCCTCGACGACCTTGAGCAGCGCGTTGAACGCCGCCGTCGTCACCATGTGCGCCTCGTCGATGATGAAGACGCGGTAGCGGGAGCTGACGGGCGCGAAGTGCGCGCGATCCCGCAGCTCGCGGGCGTCGTCGACGCCGTTGTGGCTGGCGGCGTCCATCTCCGTGACGTCGAGCGAGCCGGGCCCGTTGGGCGCCAGCGCGACGCAGGACTCGCAGACTCCGCAGGGATCGGGCGTCGGCCCCTGCTCGCAGTTGAGCGAGCGCGCCATGATCCGGGCGGACGACGTCTTCCCGCAGCCGCGCGGGCCGGAGAACAGGTAGGCGTGGTTGATCCGCCCGGCCGACAGCGCGGTGCGCAGCGGATCGGTGACGTGCTCCTGCCCGACGACCTCGGCGAAGGTGCCGGGCCGGTATCGACGGTAGAGAGCGAGTGCCACGCCGCGAGGCTACGCGGGGACCCCGACAGCCTGGGCCCGGGTGAGAAAGGGGACCCCGCGCACCCGCCAGAGCCCGCTTACCCTTGCTGCCTTCCGGCCCTGGGGGAGTTCACAGGATGGACGCCGCGCGGGGTCCGGGGACGACTGTACCGGTCGGCGACCGCCCGGCCGACCGGGTGGGGGTCGGGGCGTCGTCGCAGCGGAGAGCCCCTGTACTCTCGTCGGCGGAGGATTGGCCGAGCGGCCTAAGGCGCACGATTGGAAATCGTGTTGGGGTAACACCCTCACGGGTTCGAATCCCGTATCCTCCGCCAGCTCCACCCGACGCCGGTCGTCCTTCAGGGCCGACCGGCGTCCGTGTGTCCGGAGCCGTCCGGTCCGGTCGCCAGCTCGTCGAGGTGACGACGCAGCACGGCCCGCGCCAGGTCCGGAGGCAACGCGGACGGTCGCAGCGTGCCGCCGAGGCCCAGGCCGTCGACGAGCGCGGCCAGCCGTTCGGCCTCGACCTCGAGGTCGCCCTCCGGGACCACGCCTCCCGCGCGCAGGACGATCACGGCGAGGTCGCGCACCCCGCGGTGCAACTGCTCGGCCACCGGCCCGAACGCCGGAACCGTCCGGGCGGCCAGGGCGAACTCGAGCCACACGGCGGTCTCCCGGGCGCGGACGTCGTCCAGCGGCAGCAGCTCGGCGAACATCTCCTCCGTCACCCGACGTCGGTCGGATGCGTCGTCCAGTTCGTCGCGCCGCGCCTCGATCCGCCCGGCGATGCGCGCCATCACCTCCTCCGCGGCGGCGGTCAGCATCGCCTCGGCCGAGTCGAAGTAGTGCCGCACCGACCCGATGGCGAGACCGGCCCGCTCAGCGACCCGGCGGAGCGACACGGCCTGCAGACCGTCCTCGACGACGACGGCGAAGACCGCGTCGTACACCGCCGCACGACGCCGGACGGGATCGACGACCCTGGGCACTCGACCTTTGTAGCACGACCCTGCTACGTTCGTTTTGAAGCACGACCGTGCTACAACAACCCGGAGGTACCGATGGAAACCGTGCTCACCCTGCTGCTGGTGCGCTTCGCGATCCTGGCGGCTGTCGTCGCCGTGCTGGTCGTGGTCGGGTTCGCCGTCGTCAGCCGCCTGCGCCGACGCGGGCAGTGGGAGCGGACGCGTGACCGGCTCACCCCGTTCGCCGCGCACGCCGCGGACCGCTACGGACGTCGGCCCGGGGCCGGCGGAGCGCTGGCCCGGGCTGCGGCCCGGCGACTGGACGACGGGCGGGACCGGCGGTGAGCGGCGGGCACGAGCTGCTGGAGCACGTCGTGGTCGACCTCCTGTGGAAGGTCGGGATCGTCGCGACCCTGGCCGTCCTCGTCGCGCTCGCGTGCTGGCGGATCTCCGCGCGACCGCGGAGTGCGACCTCCCGGTCAGGACGGGGCGGACAGTAGCGACTCCCGCAGGATGGCGGCCACGACCCGCACCGGGAATCGTCGGGAACCGTGCCGATGAACCGGATGCACCGCCGCCTCTGCAGCTCCGCCGACTGGGCCACGAAGGTCGCGGACCGCATGCCACGGGACCTCGCGGACGTCGACCTCGGGGACGACGTCCTCGAGATCGGCCCGGGCTACGGGACCACGACCCGCGTGCTCGTCGATCGGGTGCCGCGCCTGACGGCGGTGGAGGTCGACGAGGCGTCCGCGACCCGGCTGCGGGTCGAGTTCGGCGACCGGATCGTGCACGGCGACGGCACGGCACTGCCGTTCGAGGACGGCCGGTTCTCCGCCGTCGTGTGCTTCACGATGCTCCACCACGTCCCGTCCCGGGCCCTGCAGGACCGGCTCTTCGCCGAGGCCCGCCGGGTGCTGCGCCCGGGCGGGGTGTTCCGCGGCGTCGACTCGCAGCTCTCGCTGCGCTTCCGGCTGCTGCACGTGGGCGACACGATGGTGGTCGTCGACCCGGGGACGCTGCCGGAGCGGTTGACGACGGCGGGCTTCGCTCCCGGCCCGCAGGTGGAGGTCATGCCCGACACCCGTCTTCGGTTCACCGCCCGCAGGCCCTGACCCGACCCGCCGTCAGGAACGCAGCCCCCGGACGAGCAGGGTCGCGAGCTGCTCGTAGGCCTCCGCATCGGCCAGCCCCGTCGTCGCGGCGATCCGGCGCTGCTGGATGGCCTCCATCGTCGAGGCGGCCACCTCGGCGGCGAAGGCCACGTGGACACCGCCGAAGTCCCCGGAGGCCACGCCCTCGTCGATGATCTCGCGGACGCGCCGCGCCGCCGCCCGGGTGTTCCGCTGGTAGATCCCGGCGGCCGGGGCGAACGACGCGACGTCCTCGAAGAACACCGCCGACGCCGGCGCGAGCTCGGACGACACGGCGCGCAGGTAGGCCGCGAGCCGGTCGGCGGGGTCGGTGCGGGTCGCGACGGCGGCCTCGACCCGGGCGGTGGCAGACCGGAAGAACCGGACCACGGCCGCCGTCACCAACTGCTCCTTCGAGTCCGCCAGCCCGTAGAGCGTGCGCTTGGAGCAGCGGAGCCGGGCGGCGACGTCGTCGAGGGTGAACTGCGCGAACCCCTCGGCGAGGAGCAGCTCCACGAGGGCGTCCGACAGTTCGTCGCGCCGCGCGGCGCCGCGCCGGACCGGAGATGCCACCTGGCGATCATATCGGCACACCGCTACTGTTAACGGTACTCACGTTCCGATAGGAGTACCGATGGCCGTCGACCGCCTGCTGCCCACCGACGAGGCCCGGGCCCTGATCGAGCTGACCCGCGAGGTCGCCGACAAGGAGCTGGCCACCCGGGTCGACGACCACGAGCGCGGCGACGGGATGTACCCCGAGGGCCTCTTCCGCACCCTCGGCGAGACCGGGCTGCTCGGCCTGCCCTACCCGGAGGAGTACGGCGGCGGGGCACAGCCCTACGAGGTCTACCTGCAGGTCCTCGAGGAACTGGCCGCCCGGTGGGCCACCGTCGCGGTGACGACGAGCGTGCACGGGCTCGCCTGCTTCCCGGTCGCCACGTTCGGCACCGAGGACCAGAAGCAGGAGTGGCTGCCGCGGATGCTGACCGGTGAGCTGGTCGGCGGTTACAGCCTCTCGGAGCCGCAGGCCGGGTCGGACGCCGCCGCCCTGCGGTGCCGAGCCGTGCGCGACGGCGGCGACTACCGGATCACCGGCGAGAAGGCCTGGATCACCCACGGCGGGAAGGCCGACTTCTACGCGCTGTTCGCCCGGACCGGCGAGGGCAGCCGGGGCGTGAGCTGCTTCCTCGCGCCCGGGCAGACCGAGGGCCTCACCTTCGGGCGGCCCGAGGAGAAGATGGGCCTGCACGCGGTCCCGACGACGAGCGCCACCTGGGACGGCGGCCGCATCCCCGTCGACCGTCGGATCGGCGAGGAGGGCCAGGGCCTGCAGATCGCGTTCGCCGCGCTCGACTCCGGGCGCCTGGGGATCGCCGCCTGTGCCGTGGGCCTCGCGCAGGCGGCGCTCGACGCCGCGGTCGAGTACGCCAACGAGCGGCAGACGTTCGGGAAGAAGATCGTCGACCACCAAGGCCTCGGGTTCGTCCTCGCCGACATGGCCGCCGCGGTCGACTCGGCCCGGGCCACCTACCTCGACGCGGCCCGCCGCAAGGACGCCGGCGTGGCCTACTCCCGCCAGGCCTCCGTCGCGAAGCTGGTCGCCACCGACGCCGCGATGAAGGTGACCACCGACGCCGTGCAGGTGTTCGGCGGCGCCGGCTACACCCGCGACTTCCCGGTCGAGCGGTACATGCGCGAGGCCAAGATCATGCAGATCTTCGAGGGCACGAACCAGATCCAGCGCCTCGTGATCTCGAGGCACTTCGCGCGCTGAATCCCCCGTGTCGGACACTGACGGGTGATGCGTGGATTCCTCATCACCCTGGTCGTGCTCGCCGTGCTGCTGGTGGGCGTCGACTTCGGCGCCCGCCTCGTGGCGCAGGACCGGGTGGCCTCCCAGCTGCAGACCCAGCTCAAGTTGGACGAGCAGCCGAGCGTGGACATCCACGGCTTCCCGTTCCTGACGCAGGCCGCCTCCGGGGACTACCCGTCGGTCACCCTGACCGCCGAGCACATCCCCTACCGGCAGCTGCGCGACATCACGCTGGTCGCCGACCTGGGCGACGTGCGGTTGCCGCCGCAGTCGCTGATCGACGGGAGCGTCCGCTCGATCCCCGCGGAGACGGTGACGGCGAGCGCCCAGGTCGACCCGGCGGACCTCGCGCGGATCCTCAAGGTCTCCGACGTCACCGTCGAGCCGGTCACGGCCCAGTCGCTGGCGGCGCGGGGGTCGAAGGTCGCGGAGGTCGACCCGTCGCAGGCGGTGGAGCTGACCTCGACGACGACGGTGCTCGGCCAGCAGGTCCGCGCGTCGGTCATCGCGACGTTCCGGCTCTCCGGCGGGCAGATCGTGCTGTCCGCCCGGGACATCGCCGTGGACTCCGGTGACGCCCCGTCGTCGGTGTCGAACGCGGCCTCGGGGGCACTGCGCTCGCGGCTCGGGAGCTTCTCGGCCCGGGTCGACCCCGGTCAGCTGCCGTTCTCGATCACGGCGACCGACCTGCGCGCCGAGGACGGGAAGCTCGTCGTCTCCGGCACCGCCGAGGACGTCGACCTCCTCGGTGGCTCGCTGTAGTCGGCCACGTGACAGGCTGACGCCGTGCAGACGATCCGCTGGGGCATCGCCGGTCCGGGCCGCATCGCGGCGAACCTCGCGCGGGACCTCGTCACGGTGGAGGGCACCGAGCTCGCTGCCGTCGGGTCGCGCTCCGAGGAGCGGGCGCAGGCCTTCGCCGTCGAGCACGGGGCGGCCCGGGCCCACGGCTCGTACCGGGCGCTGATCGACGACCCGGACGTCGACGCGATCTACATCGCCACTCCGCACCCGCAGCACGCCGACCTCGCCGTCGCCGCCCTCGAGGCGGGCAAGGCGGTGCTGGTGGAGAAGACGTTCACGGCGACGCTGGCCGGGGCGTGGCGGGTGGTGGACACCGCCCGGCGGCACGGCGTGTTCGCGATGGAGGCGATGTGGACCCGCTTCCAACCCGCCGTCGTGCGGGCCCGCGAGATCTACGAGGCCGGCGAGATCGGCGAGGTCCGCTCGGTGCAGGCCGACCTCGGCACCGTCCGCGACGTCGACCCGTCCGACCGCCTGTTCAACGCCGAGCTCGGGGGCGGCGCCCTGCTCGACCTCGCGGTCTACCCGGTGTCCTTCGCGCAGATGGTGCTCGGCGGCAGCCCGTCGCAGGTGCATGCGGTCGGGCGGATGGAGACCACCGGCGTCGACGCGGAGAACGCGCTGCTGATGGCCTGGGAGGACGGCCGGTTCGCCACCGCGCAGACCTCCTTCCACAGCCCGTCACCGGGCCAGGCGCGGATCTTCGGCTCGACCGGCTGGATCGACGTGCTCCCCCGCTTCCACCACCCGACGACGATCGTGGTGCACCGGTCCGCCGACGACCCCGGCGAGCGCCTGGAGCTCCCCGCGACCGGCGCCGGCTACTCCCACGAGATCGTCGAGGTCAACGAGTGCCTGCGCGCCGGGCGGACCGAGTCGGCCGTGATGCCGCTCGACGACACCCTCGCGGTCCAGGCCGTCCTCGCCGAGGCGGGCGAGCAGCTCGGGCTGACGTTCTCCGAGGATGTGCTGCGCAGGTGAGCACTTCGAGGGCCTATAGGCCCTCGAAGTGCTCACCTGGCGGCAGCCACATCCGTCCCTCCAGCACCGATGTCGGGTCGGTCAGCGCCGGGAGGGACGCCAGCTCCGCGGCGTGCCCGGCCATGCCGAGGGCGGAGAACGCGGCGTCGAACGCGTCCTCGGAGGCGACGACGGCGGGGCGCAGCGCGACCGGTATCCGCGGGTCGGCCCCGACGTGGGTCGCGCGGGCCGTCGCGGAGGACTTCACGACCGGACCCGTCATCGCGCGCGGGTAGACCTCGACGACGAGCACCCCCCGCGGTCCCGGCGCCGCGTCCAGCGGCCACACGCCGATCCCCTCCCGGCGCCATGCGCCCAGCAACGCCATCCCGCGCACCGACCCGGTGCCGACCGCGCCGGCCCCACCGACCTGGAACGTCGACAGCGGGTTCAGCCCGCGCTCGCGCGCGTCGAGCTCGGTGCGCCGGTACAACGGCAGGTCGGTCGGCTTCCGTGTGCCCGCCCGCCCCCAGAACGGTGGAGCGCACGCCCGCAGCCAGCCCTCGCCCTCGTCGCGGGCGAGGTCCCACAGCTGCGGCAGCGTGCTCACCCCGTGCCGGGCCGCGAACCAGGCGGGGAGCCCGAAGGAGAAGTCGATTCCGACGACGGCGGGTGCGGGTCCGTCGCGCAGGTCCCGCAGCAGCCCGCCGATCCCCTCGCGGTCGAGACCGCCCCGCACGGCCAGCAGCCGGCCGGGTTCCGCCTCGGCCACCCGGATGCGGCGCGCCGCGGCACGGAGGTCGCCGGACCAGTCGACGGCGAGGACACGCACGGCAGGCATCCTCCCGCGTGCCGTCCGCCGGGTCGGCTGTGAGCGAAGGGCGCCCACGGCCCGTCTCTCCGACCGAACGGGCCCTTCGCTCAACGAGGCTCGGGGCAGATCACCCGTTCGTCGCAGTAGAACGACCGCTGGGTCCTTCTACCGGACCGCTCGACCTCCAGCGAGCCGAGCCACTCGTTCCGGGCGGATGTTCGCCGTCCCACTGGTCCCTCCCGTCACAGGAGCGCAGAGTCCGCCTCGACCGTTCGTCGTGCGCTCGCTGCGCCGAACGGTCGCTCGTTCTGCTCCAGAAGACCCTCGAGGAGGAACTCCGTGGCCAAGCACCGCGCTCCGCACCGGCTCACCCGGCGGGCCGCCACCCCCGTCGCCGCCCTCGCCCTGTCGGCGGCGGCGCTGACCGCCGTGGCCCCGGTGGCCTCGGCCCACCCGCGCGACGACGGGCCGTCGGGCAACGGCAACGTCGGGGTGCTCAACGACCTGACGCTGCTGCCCGTGAACGCCTGCGGGCTGCAGGTCCCGATCCTCGGGAGCATCCTCGACGCGCCGGACGCGGACTGCTCGAACACCGACGACTGAGTCGGACGCCCGGGTGCGGGGCGTCCCCCGGAGGTCCCGTCGGGGGACGGGGGACGCTCCTCAGCCGACCAGCAACCGGCCCGCCGGCGGCTCCTCGGCCCGCGCCGCCGGCACGCGCAGCCGGATCGTCGTCCCGATCCCCGCCCGGCTGTCGACGTGCAGGTCACCCCCGCCGCCGAACGCCCGCAGCCGGCGGGTGACCTCGGCGATCCCGCCGTGTCGCGCGTCGACCTGCGACGCCGCCCGGGAGGCCTCCGGCCCCATCCCCGCGCCGTCGTCGGAGACGGTGATGACGCAGTCCGCTCCGGCCCCGGCCGCGGTCACCCGCACCGTCCCGCCGTCGAGCACCGGCTCGATGCCGTGCCGCACCGCGTTCTCCACCAGCGGCGCCACCACGAACGGCGGCAGCACGACGTTCTCGACCTCGGGGGCGACCGTGATCTCGACCCCGAGCCGCGTCCCGAAGCGGGCCTGCTCGAGCGTGAGGTAGCGGCGGGTGTTGCGCAGTTCCTCGGCCACCGTCGTCACGGCGTCCGAGGAGCGGAACGAGTAGCGCGTGAAGTCGGCGAACTCGGTGAGCAGGTCGCGCGCCCGGCCCGGATCGACCCGCACGAAGGCCGCGATGGCGGTCAGCGCGTTGTGCACGAAGTGGGCGGAGAACCGCGAGCGCAGCGCCGCCTCCACCTCGGCGTCGGGGAGCAGGACCTCGGCACCGGCCGGCACCAGGACACCCGGCGCCTGCGGCGTCGTCGTCCCGGTCGGCTCGGCGCGCATGCCGCGGGGGTGCCCGGATCCGGCGGGTCCGGGGGCGTCGACGGTCTCCAGGTCGTCGAGCGCGAGATCCGCCGCGACGACCGGCGCGGCGATCAGCGGGGCCTGGACGGTGGCGGGGTGCGTGCCCATCCGCAGGCCCTGCCAGCTCGGGCGGCCGAGCAGGCCGGTGGGGGTCCAGCGGCGGTGCTCCACCCGGCCGACGAGGCGCGGGGCCAGCCAGTGCGCCGCGTGGGCGACGTCGTCGGGCAGGTCGCCGTCGAAGGGGCTCACCAACCGCTCCAGCCCCACCGTGGCGTCGAGGATCTCCCGGCGCGCCGCCGCCGTCACACCGGTGGAGACGCGCCCGACGTAGCGGAGCACGCCCTCGCTCGGGACCCCGAGCAGCAGGGAGCCCACCCCGTCGGCGGCGCCGCGCGGCGGCAGCCAGCCCCCGACCACGACGTCCTGGGAGCGGGTGATCTCCGCGGTGATCCAGCTCCGCGAACGCCGCCCGCTCTGGTAGGTCGACTCCAGGCGCTTGGCGACGACGCCCTCGAGGCCGTAGTGCCGGGCGGTGGCCACGATCTCGTCGGCGCCGACCCCGGTGAACGACGGCGGGACGACGAGGTTCCCACCCGCGAGGTCGATCTCGGTGAGCAGCTCGCGCCGCTGCCGGTAGGGCATGCGGGCCGTGGACCGGCCGTCGACCTCGAGGACGTCGAACACGAAGTAGTAGACCGGCGTCCCGCTCACCAGCGCACGCGACGGGTTGCTCACCCGCCGCCGGCGCCGCAGCCGCGTGGTGCTCGGCCGGCCCACCGGGTCCTGCGCGACGACCACGCCGTCGAGCACCAGGCCGTGCGCGGCCGGCACCCCGAGCTCGGGGAAGCCGGCCGTGACGTCGTGACCGTCGGCGTCGACCAGCCGCAACCCGCCGTCGTGGGCGTAGGCGAAGGCGCGCAGCCCGGACCACACGAACTCGAACGCCCAACCGGCGCCGCGCGGGAGCTCCCCGGCGGAGGCGAGCATCGGACGGGTGCCGCCGCGCGGCCCGGGCACGGTCGGCGGGGTGAGCGAGGCGTGGGCGGCCATCGACGAGGACGTCATGTGCGCGCCTCCCGTCTCCTCCGCACCGGCCCGCTCCGGTGTCGGCCGCCGGACACACCCCGGTGCGTGGCCGACGCCTGCCACGGTAGCCAGACCCCCCGACGGTCACGGCTCGTTTCCGGCGCGCGCCGCGGCGCGCTGCGGCCGGACAGCGACACGACGCGACGAACGGCGCACCGTCCATCCTGACGCGCGCGGCCGGGTGGCGCACGGCCGGCGCGGGCCGCCGGACGACGTCTCTCGTCCGGTCGGCCGGTCCTCGCCTCAGACGAGCGGGCCGCTCGCGACGACCGCCGACGGGCGCGGCGGCACCGGTCCGGTCGGCTCGGCCGACACGGCGTAGGCGCCCCGCACGAGCCCGGAGCCGGGCGGGGCCGGGGACGCCGTCCCGGTCGGGGTGTAGGTGCCCGTCCCGTCGAAGGTCCCGACCGCGGTGGCCCCTCCCCCCGCGACCCGCCAGAGCACGAACGTCCGCCCGGGTCCGAGGTCGGGCAGGTCGACCGGCACGACCCGCGCCCCGCCCGCGTCGTCGAGCACCACCGCCATGACGACCCCGCCGGGCTGGATGAGCGCGGCGTGCCGGACGTCGGGGTTCCGCTCCTGCGCCGAGGTGATGACCTGGTCGGCCCGCGCCGCGGCGACGCTGCGCTCGTCGGCGGCCGGCCCGGTGGCCATCCCGCGCGCGGAGAGCACGATCACACCGGCGACGACCGCGATCAGGGCCAGCAGGGCGGCGCTGCGCCGCCGGGGCAGCGGGACGGGGAACGGCCGGGTCCCGTGGTCGGGTGCGACGGGCGCGGGTGCCACCGGCTCCGGCTCGGGAGCCGCGGTCCGCTCGACCGGCGGCGGCGCGGGGTCGGCCGCCGCCGCGTCGAGGATGCGCCGGCGCAGCGACGCGGGCGGGTCGACGTCCGCGACGGCGTGGGCCAGGGCCGCCATCGTCGCGCGCGTCTCGGCGAGCAGGGCTCGGCACGGGCCGCACGTGCGCAGGTGCTCGGCGACCCGGGCCTCTTCATCGGGCTCGAGCGCGTGCAGCGCGCGCCCGACGACGGCGCCCGCGAGCTCGCCGTCGTGCGGGATCTCCTCGGCGCTCACCACGTGTCCCCGAGCAGGTCGAGGGCCGAGGTCCCGAGGACCGGGGCGAGCAGCACGCGCAGCTTCGCCACGCCGGTGAACATGCGGGACTTGACGGTGCCGATCGGGACGCCGGTGATCGAGGCGACCTCGCGTTGGGTGTAGCCGCCGTAGTAGGCGAGCCCGAGCGCCTGGCGCTGCTCGGAGGGCAGGTGGCGCAGCGCGGCGCGCACGTGCTCGGCGATGACCGAGCCGAGGGCGGCGCGGTCCGCGGAGGGCACGGCCCCCTCGGGTCCCGACGTCACCTCGGGTTCCTCGGTGGCCACGTGGTGACGACGGCGGGTGGCCTCGCGCCGCACGGCGTCGACGGACTTGTGGTGGACCAGGGTCAGCAGCCAGCTGATCACCGTGCCGCGGGTGCGGTCGAAGCGCTCCGGGTCGCGCCAGAGCACCAGGAACACCTCCTGGACGACGTCCTCGGCGAGCGTCTCGTCGGCGCAGATGCGGCGCGCGAGCGAGTACGCGGCACGCCCGTGACGGCCGTAGAGGAGGTCGAGGGCGCCGGTGTCGCGCCCGGCGAGCCGGGCGACGAGCTCGGCGTCGGTCACGTCCGCACCGACCGGAGCGGGTCCGGCGGCGGCCCCCGACCGCGTCCCGAGGGCGTCCTCGGTCACGTCGGGCCCGGCCGTGCGGGGCGGTCTCATGGCGGGTGGTGCTCCTTCGCTCCTGGGCGTCCGGCGGCACGGGATGCCCCGGACGTCGGAGCTTTCGTGACGGTGCCCCGGGCCGGTTCGCCCCGGAGCGACCACCGACCCGTCGTCGGGAACGATCCCGGCGACGGACCTGCCCTGACGGACGGGGGCGATGCCGTTCGCGCGTGCGGCGCGAGCGTGAGCCGACCCACCTACCCTCGGGGGAAACGCGACTGCGGAAGGTGCTCATGGCTGGTCAGTGGTTCGAGTCGGTGGCGGAGGCGCAGCGCCGCGCGAAGAAGCGGCTGCCGAAGTCGGTGTACGGCGCGCTCGTGGCGGGCAGCGAGGCGGGCTACACGCTCGACGACAACACCGGCGCCTTCCGCGAGCTGCAGTTCGCCCCGCACGTGGCGGACCTGCCCTTCGAGAAGTCCCTCGCCACGACGATCATGGGGCAGGAGATCTCGATGCCCGTCATGATCTCCCCGACCGGGGTGCAGGCGGTCAACCCGGAGGGCGAGGTCGCCGTCGCGCGGGCCGCGGCGTCGCGGGGCACGGCGATGGGCCTGTCGTCGTTCGCGAGCCGGTCGATCGAGGACGTCACGGCGGTGAACGACAAGACGTTCTTCCAGATGTACTGGGTCGGTGACCGCGAGACCCTCGCCGCGCGCGCCGAGCGGGCCAAGCGGGCCGGCGCCAAGGGCCTGATCGTCACCCTGGACTGGTCGTTCTCCCACGGCCGGGACTGGGGCAGCCCGTCCATCCCGGAGAAGATGGACTGGAAGACGATCCTCAAGTACATCCCCGAGGGCGTCACCCGCCCGCGCTGGGGCATCGAGTTCCTGCGCAGCGGCAAGATCCCCGACCTGACGGTGCCGAACATCCCGGTCGACGGCTCCGAGCCCCCGACGTTCTTCGGCGCCTACGGGCAGTGGATGTTCACCCCGCCCGCGACCTGGGCCGACGTGGCGTGGCTGCGCGAGCAGTGGGGTCGCGACCTGCCGTTCTGCGTCAAGGGCATCACCCGGGTCGACGACGCCAAGCGCGCCGTGGACGCGGGCGCCACCGCGATCCAGGTCTCCAACCACGGCGGCAACAACCTCGACTCCACCCCGGCCCCGATCCGCGTGCTGCCCGGCATCGTCGAGGCGGTCGGGCGTGACGTCGAGGTGATCATGGACGGCGGTGTGCGGCGCGGCTCGGACGTGGTCAAGGCGCTGTGCCTGGGCGCCAAGGCCGTCGCGATCGGCCGGGCCTACCTGTGGGGCCTGGCCGCGGCCGGCGAGACCGGCGTCGGCAACGTCCTGGACATCCTGCAGAACGGGATCGGCTCCGGGCTGATGGGCCTCGGGAAGTCCTCGGTCCACGACCTCGCCCCCGAGGACCTGATCATCCCGCCGAACTTCACCCGCCAGGCCGGGGTCGCCTGATCACCCACTGAACGAACGGCACTCTCGCGCCCATAGAAGCAGCGAGAGTGCCGTTCGTGCGTTCCGGGACTGCTCCGGACGCACGAACGCCGGGCGCTCCCCGTGGGGAGACCCGGCGTCATGGCGGTAGCGGTGGGATTCGAACCCACGGTGGGCAGAACCCACACGCGCTTTCGAGGCGCGCTCCTTTGGCCGCTCGGACACGCTACCGGGAGCAACCTTACGGGACGGCCGCGTCGCTCCCGGAAGCACCCCGGAACCACTCCCGCAGCAGCTCGGAGCACTCCTGCTCCCGCACTCCGCCGAGGACTTCCGGACGGTGCGTGAGGCGCCGGTCGCGCACCACGTCCCACAGCGAGCCCGCCGCCCCGGTCTTGGGCTCCCACGCCCCGAACACCACCCGGTCGACCCGGGCGAGCACCGCGGCGCCGGCGCACATCGTGCAGGGCTCCAGCGTCACCGCGAGCGTGCAGCCGCCCAGCCGCCACCCGTCGCCGTGGACCCGGGCCGCCGCCCGCAGCGCGAGGATCTCGGCGTGGGCGGTCGGGTCGCCGAGGGCCTCGCGCGCGTTCGTGGCGGACGCCAGCTCCCGGCCCGCGGCGTCGACCACCACCGCACCCACCGGGACGTCGGCCGGGTGCGCCGTCCGCGCGACCTCGAGGGCCCGGACGATCAGCGACTCAGGACGCAGGCGCCGTCTCCACGATCCGGGAGAGCTCGTCGGCGAACCCGCAGCGCCGCGCGATCGCGGTGAGCTGCTCGTCCGGGTACAGGTCGATCTCGTCGACGAGGACGGCGAGCTCGTCGGCCGGGACCCCGAGGTCGGCGAGCATCCCGAGATCGCCCTCGGGCCACGGGTCGTCGTCCACCTCGTCCTCGTCGGGGACATCGAGGCGGAGCAGGTCGAGCACGTCGGCGGCGACGTCGTAGTCCAGCGCCGCGACCGCGTCGGAGAGCAGCAGCGACACGCCGCCGGGGACCGGGCGCACGAGGACGAAGAACTCGTCGTCCACGTCGAGCAGTCCGATCACCGCTCCGGTGGAACGCAACGCCCGCAGAGCGGTGATGGCGGAGTCCAGGTCGGCGAGCGCGGTACGGTCCATCGAGACCGCACGCCACCTCCCCTCCTCCCGGGTCACCGCGACGGCCCAGCCGTCCAGGGGTACGACGGTGCCCTGTCCACCGCCCCGGGGGGCGGCCTGCGCGCCCTGTCCTGCCATGGTCACCACGGTAGGTCCGCGCGAGCACGCCCGGCTAGGGCGCGGCCACCAGACGCACCGAATCGACACCTTCCGCGCGCCGGACGGTCGCCCGTCCGGGGTCGGGGGTGCAGGATCGGGGGCGTGAGGACCTCAGGCGAGACCCGGCAGGAGGTACGTCGCCGGGCCGCCCACCGCGCGCCCGAACGGGCGCTGCTCTCCGAGGCCCGCTCCCTGCAGCCGGACACCGTCGCCCTGCGCCGGACGCTGCACCGGCACCCCGAGCTCGGGCTCGACCTGCCCACGACGCAGGCCGCGGTGCTCGCCGTCCTGCGGGACCTGCCGGTGACGCTCACCTGCGGACGCTCGTCCACCTCCGTCGTCGCGACCCTGACCGGGAACCGGCCCGGACCCGCCGTCCTGCTGCGCGCCGACATGGACGCGCTGCCGCTGCACGAGGACACCGGGCTCGACCACGCCTCGCGGGTCGAGGGGGCGATGCACGCCTGCGGGCACGACCTGCACACCGCGATGCTCGCCTCGGCGGCGCGGCTGCTCGCCGGACGGCGGGACCGGCTGGCCGGGACGGTCGTGTTCATGTTCCAGCCGGGCGAGGAGTCCCGGCACGGGGCGCTCGCGATGCTCTCCGAGGGCGTGCTCGACGCCGGCGGCTCCGTGCCGACCTCGGCGATGGCGCTGCACGTGACGTCGCGGCTGGCCTCGGGGACGCTGCAGACCCGGGCGGACTCGATCATGGCCTCGTCGGACGACTTCACCGTCACCGTGCACGGCTCGGGCGGCCACGCCTCGGCGCCCCACGACGCACTCGACCCGGTGCCCGCGGCCGCGGCGATGGTCGGGGCGCTGCACACGATGGTGTCCCGGCGCATCAGCGCCTTCGACCCCGCGGTGCTCACCGTCGCGCACCTGACCGCCGGGACCACGACCAACGTCATCCCGGAGACCGCCACCCTCGAGGGCACCGTGCGCTCGCTGTCCGAGGAGACCCGTGAGCAGTTGCTGACCGAGCTGCGCCGGGTCTGCCTCGGCGTGGCCGACGCCTACGGCTGCACCGCCACGGTGGAGATCGACCGCGGCTACCCGGTCACGGTCAACGACGGCGAGGTCGCGGAACGGGTCGCCGACGTGGGCCGCTCGGTGCTCGGGTCGCGGTTCGTCGAGCCGATGCCCGACCCGATCATGGGCTCCGAGGACTTCTCCTACGTGCTCGGGCGGGTGCCGGGTGCACTGGCGTTCCTCGGCGCGTGCCCGCCCGGGGTCGATCCCGCCGAGTCGCCGCCGAACCACTCCAACCGCGTGGTGTTCGACGAGGACGCGATGGTGGCGGGCGTCGCGCTCTACGCGGGGTACGCCCTGGACGTCCTGCGGCCCTGAGCGGCACCGCCGACGTCGCGCACTTGGGCGAACCGCGGTCACCCGGACGGCTCGTCCTACGCTCCTGCGTCGTGGGGACAGTGGAACCGGACAACGGTGCCGTGCTCGCCGCGGCCCTGACGCGGCCCGTGTGCGTGCTCGGGCTCGGGCTGATCGGCGGGTCGTTGCTGCGGGCGGCCGTCGACGCCGGTCGGGACGCGTGGGGGGCCTCGGCGTCGGAGACGACGATCGAGAAGGCGCGCGCCGACGGCTACGACGTGAGCGACACCGTCGCCGACGCGGTCCGCCGCGCCGCGGACGCCGACGCGCTGATCGTGGTCGCCGTGCCGCTGACGTCGATGGACGACGTGCTCGCGGTCGTCGGCAAGGAGGCGCCGGACTGCCGGCTCACCGACGTCACGAGCGTGAAGGAGCCGGTGCGCGACGCGGTCGAGCGCTGGGCCCCGGGCAGCCGGTTCGTGGGCGGCCACCCGATGACCGGCACCGAGTTCTCCGGGTGGGACGCCGGGTCGCTGCAGCTCTTCCACGACAAGGTGTGGGTCGTCGCCACCGACGACGACACCGACCTCGAGGTGTGGACCGACGTCGTCGCGCTCGCGCTGGCGTGCGGCGCGACCGTGGTGCCGGCCGCCTCCGACGAGCACGACGTCGCCGTCGCCCGCATCTCCCACCTGCCGCACCTGCTGGCCGCGGTGCTGGCCGCCGTCGGGGCGGACGGGGGCGAGCTGGCCCTGGCGCTGGCGGCCGGGTCCTTCGCCGACGGGACCCGGGTCGCCGCCACCCGCCCGGAGCTCACCGCGGCGATGTGCGAGGGGAACCGCGCGGCCCTGCTCGCCGCGCTCGACGACGCCCTCGGCCGCCTCGGCGCCGCCCGCGGGTCGCTCGCCTCCACCGGCGGCCTGCTCTCCACCCTCACCGCGGGCCACGACGGCCGCACCACCCTCGACGCGGCCCGTCTCGACCGCCGCGAGGTGCGCATCGACGTCTCCGGCACGCCGGCGGAGCGGCTCGAGGCGATGCGCGAGCTCGGCCGCAGCGGCGGGCGGATCATCGGGTGGACCGCCGAGGCCCTGGAGGAGGCGGCCCCGGCCGACGACTGAGGCCCGCTCGGGCCCGGTCGCACGACCCCGCTCGCGAGTGCGACACCACGCAGGAGCCCGGCCCCCGGAACCTGCATCACGTCGCACTCGCGCGCGTCACCAGAGGCCCGGGGGCTCCTCCTCGGGCTCCCGGCTGTGCCGGGCGCGCCGGACCTTTCCCGACGGCGGGTGCTCCGGCCCGCCGGGCGGGAGCGCCGAGAGCGCGGGCCCCGCGGGAGGCTGCTCCGGCAGGTCCACCGCCGTCGGCGCGGTGGGCAGCACGTCGGCGGCCGCGACGACCCGCAGCCAGTCGTGCGGGGAGTCCGCGTCGTAGCCGGTGTCCCGGCGGCGCGCCATCACGCCGGGCAGCCCCTGCTCGCGGACCCCCGCCAGCAGCGCCGGCCCGTCGTCGTACACCGGGGAGACCTGGATGCGCCCGACCTCGTCGAGGCTCAACCGCCCGAGGGTGGCCCGGCGCTCGTCGAGCGGGCGCTCGGTGAGCGGGACGCCGTAGAGCCGCAGCACGTCGTAGACCATGAAGATCGCCGGACGGGCGCGGGCGAGGGTGCGTGCCTTGCGCGGGTCGGCCCGGCGCAGCCGGTCGAACAGCGCCAGCGACGACGGCTGCCCGGCGTCGAGCAGCACCGCCTCGCCGTCGAAGAGCCCGTCGGCCACCACGTCGGCCAGCGGCGCGAACTCCGGGAACCGGGCCGTGACGTCGTCGCCCTCGAGCGTGCGCAGGCACAGCGATCCCTGCTCGACGTCGGCGAGCAGCCGGATCCCGCTCCAGTCGACCTCGTAGCTCCACTCCGGGCCCACGGGGAGGCGCCCCGGCACCGGCTGCATCGGCCGGATGCCGGCTCCGCGCACGCCGACCTCCTGCATGCCGACATGGTGCCCCGTGGGTCCGACACCCTCGCCGCCGACACCCCGGGCGAGGATGGGAACGTGCGTGACGAGCGGGAGATCGGCGGGGCGTGGCGCCGCCACCAGCGCCACCAGCGCCGCGAGCCGCCCGCCGACCTCGCGACGTGGGCCGACCACCTCTGGTCCGCCACGTGGGACTACGCGAGCCCGTACGCCCAGAAGATCGCGCCGTCCGCCGTCGTGCACCTGACGGCCCGCGACGGCGCGCCGCCGGAGTGGCACGGCCCGACCACCCGCCACGTCGTCCGCGAGCTCACCGGACGGGGCGGCGTCGTCGGGATCGCCCTGCGGCCGGGCCTGGCGCGGGACCTCGTCGGGCGCCCGGTGTCGACGCTCGCCGACACCGCGGTCGCGGCGGACGGGCCGGCCGGGATGCACGACCTCGACGCGCTCGCGGCGTGGCTGCGGGCCCGGGTGCCGGTCGCTCCGTCCCCCGACGCGCTCGTGGCCGCCGAGGCGGTCGAGCTGGCCCGGGACGACCCTAATCTGCGGCGCGTCGAGGACCTCGCCGCGCGGTGCGGCCGGCACCCGCGGCGCCTGCAACGGCTCTTCGCCGAACACGTGGGCGTCGGACCGAAGGCCGTCCTGCGGTGGTACCGACTGGGCGAGGTGACCCGGCGGATGGCATCCGGTCGGCCCATCGCGTGGGCCGCGCTCGCCCACGACCTCGGCTACGCCGACCAGGCGCACCTCGTCCGCGACGTCACCGCCCTGCTCGGGGAGTCGCCGACCGCCTACGCCGCGCGGTATCCCCGCGCGGAAATCCTGTGAGGTGGGACGCCCGTGGGGCATCCTGGTGGCCGAGGTCCGGTGACGCCGGGTCACCGACGAGGGGAGCCGCGCGATGCGCGCGATCTGGAACGGCGCCGTGTCGTTCGGGCTGGTCAACGTGCCCGTGCGGCTCTACGCGGCGACGTCGAACCACGACATCCGCTTCCACCAGGTGCACGAGATCGACGGCGGACGCATCCGCCAGAAGCGCACCTGCTCGGTCTGCGGGGAGGAGGTGGCCTACTCCGAGATCGCGAAGGGTTACGAGACCGACGACGGGCAGCTGATCATGCTCGACGACGACGACCTCGCCTCGCTCCCCACCGCCACCGGCCACGAGATCGACGTCGTGCAGTTCGTCCCGGCCGACGACGTCGACCCGCTGCTGCTGGACAAGAGCTACTACCTCGAGCCCGAGAACAAGGCCCTCAAGCCGTACTCGCTGCTGCGCGAGGCCCTGCGGGAGACCGACCGGATGGCGCTGGTGAAGGTCGCGCTGCGCCAGCGCGAGACCCTCGCCCTGCTGCGGGTCCGGGACAACGCGATCGTGCTGCAGACGATGCTCTGGCCCGACGAGGTGCGCGAGGCCGACTTCCCGGTGCTCGACAACGACGTCGAGGTCCGCCCGCAGGAGATGGCGATGGCCTCCTCGCTGATCGACTCGCTCTCCGGCGAGTTCGAGATCGGCGACTTCGAGGACGAGTACCGCAAGGCCGTCGGCGACCTCATCGAGTACAAGCGCGAGCACGGCGGCGGCCGGCCGGCACCGGAGGAGGCGCCCGCCGAGGACGCCGACGACATGACCGACCTGCTCACCGCCCTGCGCCGCTCCGTCGAGGCGGCCGGCGGGAAGTCGGCGGAGACGGCTCCCTCCGAGGAGAAGGCCGAGAAAGCCGAGAAGGCCGAGGAGAAGCCGGCCGCGACGGAGGATGACCCTGCCGAGGAGAAGCCGAAGAAGTCCACGTCGCGCAAGCGGTCGTCGACCGCGAAGGCCGACGGCGACTCGTCGTCGGGAACGAAGAAGGCCACCACGACCCGCTCGCGGCGCAAGAAGGCCGACGACGACAAGGCCGAGGAGAAGGCCAGCTAGCCGTTCCGGGCGCTGGGTGCAAGCAATGACCCATTGCTTGCACCCAGGGGCCGATCAGGCGCGGACGTAGGCGTCCCGGTTCGGCACGTCGTAGCCCTGGTCCTCGATCGCCTCGACGACGGACCCGAGCTGGAGCTCGTCGTCGTGCTCGACGCGCACGACGCGGTTCTCCAGGTCGACGTCGATGCCCTCGACGCCGTCGATGGGCGACAGCGCGCCCTCGATGGCGGCGCGGCAGTGGTCGCAGTGGATCTCGGGAACCGAGAGCGTCGTCGTGGCCATGTGGGTGTCCTCCCTGACTCGGCCGGTGGGGCTTCTCCCGCGACGGTGCCACGCTTCGCCGCCGGGCGTGGCGCCCACCCCGTCGGCGTTTGCCTCCGCGTCCGCCGGGGATCCCGGCCCTGTCCGTCGGCCGTCGCGCCGACCAGTACCCCCCGAGGGTATCCCACCTGCACTTTCGAGGAGTGTCACATCGTCATGGCCACATCGGACCGCCCCCTCGAGGGCCGCACCGTCGGATTCCTCGCCGCGAAGGAGGGCACCGAGCAGGTCGAGCTCACCGAGCCCTGGAAGGCCGTGCAGGAGGCCGGCGGCACGCCGGTGCTCATCTCGGAGACCCCCGGCTCGATCCAGGCGTTCAACCACCTGGACAAGGGCGACCGCTTCGACGTCGACGCCGTCGTGAGCCAGGTCAAGACCGACAACTACGACGCGTTCGTCCTGCCGGGCGGGGTCGCCAACCCCGATCTGTTGCGCACCATCCCGAACTTCGTGCGTCTGGTCGGTGAGGCGTTCGCCACGGGACTGCCGGTCGCCGCGATCTGCCACGCGCCGTGGTTGCTGATCGAGGCGGACGTGGTGCGCGGCCGCCGCCTGACCTCCTTCCCCAGCCTCGCCACCGACCTGCGCAACGCGGGCGCCGAGTGGGTCGACGAGGAGGTCGTCGTCGACAACGGGCTGATCACCAGCCGCAACCCCGACGACCTGCCGGCCTTCTGCCGCACGCTCGTCGACGAGTTCTCGAAGGCCGAGAAGCAGGCCGAGATCCACGCCGCCGAGGTGCGCTAGACCCTGTCCGGACGGCGGGTGTCGGCCGACACCCGTCGTCGGGACCCGCCGATCGGGGTACAGCCGGGACATGCCTCGTCGTCGAGCACGCGTCCTGCTCCTGTCCGCCCTCGCGGCGGGCCTCGCGCTCACGGCGTGCAGCAGCCCGGCTCCCCCCGCCCCGGCCCCGGCGTCGGCACCGAGCGTCGCTCCCACCACCGGGCAGCTGGTGCCCGGCGTCCCCACCGAGGGCACCCGGCCCGACACCACGAACCTCTCGCTCGCCGCCGAGCCGCAGTCCGCGCCGGCTCCCACCACGCCGCCGCCCGGGCGGCAGGTGCAGGTCGGCCAGGCCCCCGAGGGCGTGGTGGTCGACCCGGTGACCCGCACGGTCGCGGTCGCCACCCGCAACCCGAACGCGCTGGTGCTGCTCGACGCCGACACCGGCGCGGTGCGGGCCACCACCCCGCTGCCGGGCTTCGTGCGGCACCTCCAGCTCGCCGCACCCGGCGGGCCCGTCCTCGTGCCGGTGGAGAGCGCGAACTCCCTGGTGCGCGTGAACCTCCCCGGCGGGCAGGCGGACCCGCCGCTGTTCGTCGGCACGGTCCCGCACGACGCCACGCAGGCCCCGAACGGCACCGCGATGACCGCCGACGAGCTCGGCGGCACGGTGTCGGCGATCCGCGACGGCCGCGTCATGAAGATGTTCACCGACGCCGTGCAACCCGCCGGCCTCGCGCCGGTCGGGAACCTCGTCGGCCTCGTCGATGTCCGCAAGAACGACCTCACGGTCTACGACGTCGACGCGCTGCGCATCGTCGGCAGCGCCCCCTCCGGCGCCGGGCCGACCCACCTCGTCGCCGACCGCCACGGCCGGATGATCGCCACCGACACCCGCGGCAACCAGGTCATTGTGTTCCAGCCGAACCCGGACGGGCCGCCCACGCAGGTCGGGGCCGTGCCGCAGCCCGGCGGGCCCTACGGGATCACCTACGACCCGGTACGCGACCGCGTCTGGGTGGCCTCGTCGGGCACGAACGAGGTGATCGGGTACGACATGACGGACCCGCAGCCGCGCGAGGTGTCGCGCATCGCGACGGTGCAGAACCCGTACACCGTCGGCGTCGACCCGCAGACCGGCCGGCTGTTCGTCGCCGGCGTCTCGACGGGCGTGGTGCAGATCGTGGATGTGCCGTAGGCAGGTGAGCGGAAATTGTCGCTATCACGACAATTTCTGCTCACCTGAGCTCCGCTCACACCCGCCGGAACACCCCCAGCCCGGTCTCCTTGTTCCACGCGTTCACTGTCAGCTGTGACCCGGCGAAGACCACTCCGGAGTCCCCGAAGGCGCTCTCGCCGCGCGGGGTGAAGAAGAACGTGTCGCCGGTGTAGTGCGGGAGCGGGTACGTCTGCCGCTCCGGGCCGACCGTCAACGACAGGGACCCGTCCGGGCCGGCGTTCACCACGAGGTCGCCCCAGAAGTCGCTGCGGTAGGTCCCGACGTAGGCCGCGGCCGGCTGCGCCGGGGCGACCTGGGCCGGCGGCCGGGTGTAGTCGGTCGGGTCGACCGGCGCGGAGAGGGACGCGAACGCCTTCCGGTACTCGCCGAGCCAGTCGACCGTCTGCCGGCCGTTCTCGACCTGGTCGACGAACCGCTTGTTGATCGCCTCGGGCAGGCCCTCCGGGTAGCCGTTGGTCAGGGTGACGATCCCGAGCTGCTCGGCGGGGATGAGCTGGACGTTCGTGGCGGCGCCGGTCGAGAACGCCCCGGAGTGGTTGACGACGAGGCGGTCCGAGGAGTCGCGGTCGACGTTCCAGCCCTCGCCGTAGAAGGCGAACGGGCCGCCCACCTCCTGCTGCGGCTCGCGCACCGCCTGCGGCCCCCAGATCTGGTTCAGCGCGTCGTCGCCCAGCACCTGGGTGGACCCGGCCTTCCCGCCGGCCAGCAGCATCGTCATCCACTTCGCCAGGTCGTTCACCGACGAGCTGGCCCCGCCGGCGGGCGCCTGCCGGTCGACGTCGAACGTGAGGGTCGGGACCCAGGCGCCGTCCGGGCCCTTCTTGTGCAGCGCCGCGCGGTCGGGGCGGGTGGCGAGGTCGGCGTACCGGTAGCTGGTCGAGGTCATCCCGAGCGGGCCGAAGATCTCCTGCTGGGCGAGGTCCGGCCACGTGGTGCCCGCGGCCCGGGCCGCCGCCTCGCCGCCCGACGTCAGGCCGAAGTTGGTGTACGAGTAGGAGTCCCGGAACGGCTCGAGCGGGAGCAGGGCCTGGCGCGCGAAGATGTCCTGCTCGCTGAAACCCAGGTCCTCGAGGATGTCCGTCGTGTCGATGCTCTCCGGCAGCCCGCTGCGGTGGGCGAGCATGTCGGCGATCGTCGCGTGCGAGCCGACCCACGGGTCCGACAGCGTCCAGCCCGGCAGCCGGGAGGCGACGGTGTCGGTCCAGGCGACCCGTCCGTGGTCGGCGGCCGCGCCGACCACCGTCCCGGCGATCGCCTTCGAGACCGAGGCCAGCTGGAAGACCGTGTCCGGGTCCACCGGCTCGGGGCGCCCGACCTGGCGGACGCCGAAGCCCTTGGAGTAGAGGACCTGACCGCGGTACACGACCGCCACGGCCGCGCCGGGCACGCCGGTCGTGCGGAGGTCGGCGTCGATGATCCCGTCGAGGGCACCGACCGCGGCGGTCACCGCCTCCGGCGTGATCCCCGACGGCGCCGCTGGCGGCGGGGCGGGCGCCGCGGAGGAGCACCCCACGAGCACCGTCGCCGCCACGACGAGAGCCGACGCGAGCTTGGTCACACTACGTGTCCGCACAGGAGGACCGTATGGAGTACCTCCGCCCCGCGGAATGGACCTAGGTCGCGTTCGGTCACACGACCTGCCTCCCGTCAGGACGCCGCCGCGACCGCCGTCCGCTGTCCGGCCGCCTCGAGCACGATCTCGGCGACGTCGCCGTCCGGGTCGGTGGGCCACGGGGACAGCGGGGAGGTCCGCGAGATGCCGTCGAGCACCTCGGCCAGGGCCTCCGGGGTCGTCGGCCACGGGGCGAGGCCGGCGTCGGCCAGCACCGTGGCGTTGGCCCGCCCGTGGCCCGGGATGGGGTGGTAGGTGACCGCCGGCAGGTTCGCGACGAGGGCCTCGGTCACCGAGAGCCCGCCGGCGTTGTGCAGCAGGACGTCGCAGGCCCCCATGAGCGCGGGCACGTCGTCGCGCCAGCCCAGCGCCGTGACCCGGGGCATCGCGTCGAGCTCCGCGCGCAGCGTCGTGTTGCGCCCGCACAGCACGACGACGTGGGCCGCCGGGTTCGTCAGGGCCGCGGACACCAAGGACGGCACGTCGCCGAGCCCGAGGGACCCGGCGCTGATCAGCACCGCGGTCTCGTCGTCGCCGAGCCCGAGCGACCCCCGGGTCTCGGTGCGGTCGGCGTCGGTGTGCGCCCGGGAGAACGCGGGGCCGACCAGCGGGCCGGCCGGGCGCACCGCCACGCCGTACATCGCGTCGGCGGCCGCCGCGCACGCGCTGGTGACCGACAGGTGGGTGTCGACCCCGGGGTGCAGCCACATCCGGTGCGGCGCGGGGTCGGTGAGGTAGCTGATCACCGGGACGTCGATGCGGCCCGCGGCGCGCATGCGGCCCAGCGTCTGGCAGGACAGCGGGAACGTGGAGACCACGACGTCCGCGTCCCGCGTCCACCGCCGCACGGTGCGCTCGGAGAACGTGAGGAACGTCAGGATGATCCCGCGGACGTCCCAGCGGTGCTCGAGGGCGTAGAACAGCCAGTCGAAGAACCGGGGCAGGCGGTTGACGGTGAAGCCGTACCCGTCGCCGATGATCACCTGCCCGTAGCGCGGCAGGGCGTCGAGGTAGTCGTGCACGTCCACCACGGCGCCGCGGGCCCGCAGCCGGGCGGCGAGCTCGTAGGCCGCACGGTCGTGCCCGGCGCCGACGCGGGCCGTCAGCACCACGACCCGGGGCGAACGCTCCGGGCCGTCCTTGCGGCGGTCCTCCGGCGGGCGGGGACCGCGGCGCAGGACCCGCAGGTGCGGGGCGCGTCCGGGGCGCCGCCGGGCACGGGTCGTCCTCGGGACGCCGAGTACGGTCATCGGTCGCGGGGCTCCTCTCGGGCGTGACGACTCCCCGACGGGCACGGGTCGTTCCTGTTCGTCGACGGTCGTCCGGGTGCCGTGACCCTCCCGTGAACCTACTGTGACCCACGGTGGACCTCGACGCGGGACTCATGATCGGCGCGTCCGGAGGACGGATGATGAGGCGCGGGTGAAGGGTCGCCGAAGGACCCGTGCGTGGTTGAACGGGCGCCGCCGCTCGTGTGAACAGCACACCCGGACGGGTGCCCGGGATCGGCGATCGGGAGACTGGGCCCTGTGACGAGTCCGCCGATCGACCGCGCGACCCGGTTGCTGATCGTCTCCGGCGAGATCGGCCAGGGCCACGCGGCCGTGGCGCGCGCCGTCGCCACGATCGTCGCGCGGGACCGGCCGGACTGCGACATCCGGCTCGCCGAGGCGTTCGCCCGCATGGGCCACGGCTCGGGACCGGTGTTCCGCTGGCTGTTCGAGTTCGCGGTGCAGTGGACCCCGGTGCTGCAGGAGGCCTGGTACGCCGCGGTCACCCGGTCCCGGCTGGTGCGCTGGTTCTACCGCGAGGTGATGGGCGCCTGGGTCGCCCGCGCGCTCGCCGCCGACCTCGACGGCCCGCACGCCCGCCTCGCCGCGGGCGGCCCGCCCGACGTCGTCGTCTCGACCCACCAGCTCGCGACGGCGGGCCTGGCCTGGCTGCGCCGCCGCGGCCGGCTGGACGCCCGCGTCGTCGCCGCGATCTGCGACTTCGCCCCGCACGCGTACTGGACCTATCCCGGCGTCGACGAGTACCTCGTGCTCGACGACCTCGCCGCCGCCCCGACGCGGGTGATGGACCCCGGCGCCGGGGTGACGGTGCGCTCGGCGCTCGTCGGGGCCCCGTTCGCCCCCGTTCCCGACGACGAGGCCCGCGCGGCCCGGCAGCGGCTGGGACTGCCGTCCGACGCCCTCGTGGTGGTCGTGACGGCGGGTTCGCTCGGGCTGGGCGGCATCACCGGGGCGGTCCGGACGGCGCTGGCCGCCGACCCGCGCTGCCACGTCGTGGCGGTGTGCGGCCGCGACGAGCGGGCCCGGACGCGCCTGCGGGAACTCGGACGCCGGGTCGGCTCGGCGCGGTTGCGGGTACCGGACTGGGTGGACGACATGCCGACGCTGCTCGCCGCGGCGGACGTGGTGGTCAACAACTCCGGCGGCGCCAGCGCGCAGGAGGCGCTGGCCTGCGGGCGCACCCTCGTGATCTACCAGCCGCTGCCCGGGCACGGCCGGGACTCCGCTCGCCTCCTGGGACGGGCGGGCCTGGCCCGGACCTGCCGTCGTCCGCGGGAACTGACCGGCCTGCTGCGGTCGTGGCTCGACGACCCGGCGTCGCTGCGGGCGGCGCACGCCCGGGCCGCCGAGTGGTCGCACCGTCAGGCGGGGGTCGACCTCGCCGCCGTGCTGAAGCTGCCGACGACCGTCGAGCCGGACCCGACACCGGGGCACCCACGGTGAACGCCGCGATCGCCCTGCTGAGCGCCCTCGTCGGCGCCGCCGGGATCTCCACCGGCACCGTGCTCCAGCAGCGCGCCGGTCAGGAGATCGACGAGCCCGCGTCGACCCGGGAGCTGCTCGCGCGGGTGCTGCGCCGGCGCCGGTGGTGGGCCGGGCAGGCCGTGATCGCGGCCGGGTTCGGCTCCTACGCCTACGCGCTGCACATCGGGCCGGTCGCGCTGGTGCAGCCGGTCCTGGTGACGGGCCTGGTCTTCGGGACGATCGCCTCGGCCGCCCTGGCCGGGCGCCGCCTGGACCGGCGCCTGCTGGGTGCCTCCGTGGTGTGCGTGCTCGGGCTCGCGGCCTTCCTGGCGATCGCGCACCCCGAGGCGCCCGCCGTCATGCCGCCGCCCGCGGTCACCCCGCTCGTCGTGGTCGGCGTGCTCGCCCTCCTGGTCGGGACGCTCGGCCTGCGGGGCGCCGGGTGGCCGGAGCCGGTGCGCGCGGCGCTGCTCGCCCTCGCGACGGGCGGGTTCTACGGCCTGACCGCGACGCTGTTCGCCACGGCGCTGGCCGCCTCGAACCTCGTCGACGCGGTGGTCTCCTGGCCCTTCGCTGCTGCGCTGGTGACCTCGCTGTGCGGCTGGACGTTCTCCCAGCGCGCCCTGCACCTCGGTCGGCTGAACGCACCCGTCAACGCGGTCATCGGGACCACCGACCCCGCCGTGGCCGTCACCCTCGGCGTGCTGGTGCTGGGCGAGACCGTGCGGACCACTCCCCTGGCGCTCCTCGGGGAGGTCGTGGCGGCCGCGGTCGTCGTCGCGGGCACCGTCGTCATCACCCGCCAGAGCGCCGCCGTCCTGCGCACCGACCGCTCCGGCTCGGGCGAACGCGCACCCGCCTGGGGCTGACCATGTCGTGGGACACGGTTACCGCCATCCTGCCGATCGTGCTGATCCTGATCGGGTGCACGGTCCTGGCGGTGCTGTTCAGCCGGGACCGCTGAGCGCGTTCCTGGGCCCCCGGGTGTGGCAGCAAAGCGTCGTCGCTGTCATCCAGTGGCAGCATTGCCACATCGTCACGAGCCGGGCGTCACGAGGTCGTTCGGGATGTCGTCCCCGGAGCGCAGCGCGTCGAACAGGCGCTGCGAGTCGCCCTTGCGCCACACCACGGCACCCGACACCGACCCGGACGGCGAGATCGGCACCGTCGTCGTCACGCCGCCCGACCCGACCGAGTGCATCCCCCAGCCCAGGCTCGCGAGGTGCCACACATGGGTGGACTCGTCGACGGTCAACGTGCGCACGGCCGCCGTCGCGAACGGCACCGACGCGAACGGGTTCGCGAGCGTCAGCGGGCTGGCCGCCTTCGACATGAGCGCGGAGAGGAACGCCCGCTGGTTCTGCACGCGCTGCAGGTCGGCGTTGGGGAAGGCCCGCGACCGGACGTACCCCAGCGCGTTCGGACCGTTCAGCTCCTGGCACCCGGCGGGCAGGTCGATCCCGGCCTTCGGGTCGTCGAGCGCCTCGTCGAGGCACATCTGCACCCCGCCGACCGCGTCCACCATCCCCGCGAACCCCTCGAAGCCGATCTCCGCGTAGTGGTCGATGCGCAGCCCGGTGGACTGCTCGACGGTGCGGGTGAGCAACTGCGGGCCACCGCTGGAGTAGGCCGAGTTCAGCCGGGCGGTCGTGCCGTCCACCTCGACCAGCGAGTCGCGCGGCAGGCTGACGATCGAGGTCTGCCCGCCGAACGAGCCGACGTGCACGATCATCATCGTGTCCGTGCGGTTGCCGTCGGCCTCGCCGGTGGAGAGCTGACGCTCCTGGGCGGTCGACAGCCCGGCGCGGCTGTCCGAGCCGACGAGCAGCCAGTTCGTGCCCGAGCCCGACGCCGGACGTCCGGCGTACGACGACAGCGCCTCGGTGCGCGTCATCTGCGTGTCCAGGTACACGCCGAACCCGACGATCAGCAGCAGGACCACCCCGACCAGCGCGGCGATCCGCCGACCCCACCGGGCCTTCCGGACGGCGGGTCGGGACGGCGGCGCGTTCCGGACGGGCGGCGGCGGTCCGACGCGGGTCGGCTGCGGCTGCGGTGGCGGCGGCGCGCCCTGGGCCGCCCGTGGGGGCTGGGGCGGGCGCGGGGGCGGTGGCGGCGGTCCCGGGCGCCGCGGGGGTGCCTGCGGCGCCTGCGGTGCCTGGGGAGGCATCGCGAAGCCGCCGGGTCGCGGTCGGGGCGCGCCGGGGCCGGGTGGGCCCGGTGCTGGAGCCATCGGCCGTCTCCCTCGCTGCTCGGCTCCCCCGCCCCGGGGAACCGGGACGGGAGGGACGCCGGGGCACTCGGGCTGGCCGCACGAGTCCGGACGCCGCGTCGGAGAGCGACCATAACCACCGTCGGAGTGACGGCTCCATCCGAGTCACGACGTCCACCGAACGACGACGTTGCCTCGGGTCACCGGATCGGCGGCATCGAATCGGAGTTGCGGGGTCCGGGACGATGCGCTGCGTGTACCTCGAGAACCTGGTCCGGGACGCCCGCGACCCCGGGACGCTCGGCCGGTTCTGGGCCGCGGCGCTCGGCCTGACCGAGCTGACCGACGAGCCGGACGGGTACGAGGCGCGCCTGCCGTTCGACGACCACTTCCTGGATCTGTGCTTCCAGCGGGTCGACGACCCCTCGCCGGCGCCGAACCGCCTGCACCTGGACCTCCGTGGGGGCGAGGCGCAGCAGGAGGTGGTCGACCGGCTGCTCAGGCTGGGCGCGGTCCGCGCGGACATCGGGCAGGGCGACGTGCCGTGGACGGTCCTGGCCGACCCCGAGGGCGAGGCGTTCTGCGTGATGGAGGACCGACCGGCCTACCGCCACGGCGGGCCGCTCGCCGGGCTCCCGCTCGACAGCGCCGACCCGGAACGCGACGCCGCGTTCTGGGCGGCGGTCAGCGGGTGGGTGCGGGTCGAGGGGACCCCCGGCGTCCCGAGCCTCCGCCACCCCTCCGGCACCGGTCCGCTGCTCGAGCTCTGCCGAGAGCCCGCACCGAAGGGCGCCGGGAAGAACCGGCTGCACCTGGACCTCCGGGCGGAGCCCTCCGACCCCGCCGGCCGGGTCCTCGCCCTCGGCGCCACGCTGGTCGCCGACCCACCGTTGCCGTGGACGATCTACGCCGACCCGTCGGGGAACGAGTTCTGCGTGCTCGACGCGCGTTCCTGACGGCGGGGCTCAGCCCCGGTCGAGGACCGCCACGCCGATCTCGGTCACCGTGTCGCCGAGGGCCAGGATCGCGTCGGCCATCGCCGAGGCCGGGACGTCCGGCGACTCGACGGCCTCGAGGACCAGCTCGTTGATCCCGCCGACCAGCGCCAGCGCCACGCCCGCCGGGAGGTCGCGGCCCCCCGCCGCGGCCAGGGCCACGAGCCCGTCCGCGAACCGCTGCAGCACCTCTCGGCGCACAGCGAGCCCGGCCGGCCCGGCGGAGCCCACCTCGGTCAGCATTGCGCGCGTCAGCAACGGGTGCTCCGCCATGGCGGCGAGGTAGGCCCCGGTGACGCCCGCGATCTCCTCGCGCACCGGCGCGCCGGTCCCCACGGTCTGCGCCGCGGCCGCCGCGATGCGGTGCAGCGGGGCCTCGGCGACGACCCGGTAGGTGGCGAGCAGGCACTCCTCGCGGTCGGCGAAGTGCTGGTAGAAGGTCCGCTTCGAGACGCGGGCCCGGGCGACGACGTCGGTCACCGTCACGCTCGCGTAGCCCTGCTCGGCGAGCAGCTCGCCCATCGCCGCGATCAACCGATCGCGGTGGTCCGGACCCGGAGCGACCCCGGTGCGGATGGCGACCACGACCGGGTGCTCGCCGGAATCCGCCGTGTGCGCGCTCACAGACACTGGCCTATGGTACCAGCTCGTACCATCCTCCCGAGGGAGCCGGTACGTCGTCGTACCACGGGAGGAACCGTGACAACACCGCAGGACACCGCCGTGCCCCACCTGTCCGTCGCGATCGTCGGCAACGGGTTCTCCGGGCTGGGCACCGCGATCCGGCTGCGCCGGGCCGGCGTCGAGGACTTCCTGGTCTTCGAGCGCCACGGCGACGTCGGCGGCACCTGGCGCGACAACTCCTACCCCGGCTGCGCGTGCGACGTCCCGAGCCACCTGTACTCGTTCTCGTTCGCGCCGAACCCGGACTGGAGTCACGCCTTCTCGCCGCAGGAGGAGATCCACGCCTACCTGCAGCGGGTGAACCGCGAGTACGGCATCGACCGCTTCACGCGGAACCACCACGAGGTCACGGACGCGCGGTGGGACGACGCGACGCAGCGCTGGACCGTCACCACCACCGGCGGCACCTGGACCGCCGACGCGCTCGTGCTCGGCAGCGGGGCGCTCTCGGACCCCTCGTTCCCGGACGTGCCCGGGCTCGACGACTTCGCCGGCGAGGTCTTCCACTCCGCCACCTGGCGCCACGACCTCGACCTGCGGGGCCGCCGCGTCGCGGTGATCGGGACGGGCGCGTCGGCGATCCAGTTCGTCCCGGAGATCGCACCCGTCGTCGGGAAGCTGTCCGTCTTCCAGCGGACGCCCCCGTGGATCATGCCGCGGCGCGACCGGCGGATCACCGGCGTCGAGAAGTGGCTGTTCCGCCGCTTCCCCGCGCTGCAGCGGCTGAACCGCGAGGCGATCTACTGGGGCCGCGAGACGTTCGTGTTCGGGTTCAAGGACCCGCAGCGGATGGCGAAGGCCGCGAAGCTCGCGGAGCGGCACATGCGCACCCAGGTCGCCGACCCGGAGCTGCGCGAGAAGATCACGCCGGACTACTCGATGGGCTGCAAGCGCATCCTGCTGTCCAACACCTACCTGCCGGCGCTGGACCGCGACAACGTGGACGTGGTCACCGAGAAGATCACCGAGGTGAAGCCGCACGCGGTGGTGACCACCGACGGCACCGAGCACGAGGTCGACACGATCATCGCGGGCACCGGCTTCGCGATCAGCGACCTGCCGATCAGCCACCGGGTGTTCGGCCGCGACGGCCGCTCGCTGGCCGAGCACTGGGGCGACACCATGTTCGCCCACAACGGCACCATGATCGCCGGCTTCCCGAACCTGTTCACGCTGCTCGGGCCGAACACCGGCCTGGGCCACAATTCGGTCGTGTTCATGATCGAGTCCCAGATCAACCTCGTCATGGACGTGCTGCGGCGGTTGCGCACCCGGTCGGTCGGTGCCGTCGAGCCGCGGCAGGAGGTGCAGGACCGCTTCGTCGCCGAGATGCAGCGCCTCACCGAGGGCACCGTCTGGACCGACGGCGGGTGCCGCTCCTGGTACCTCGACGGCCACGGCAACAACTCCGCGCTCTGGCCGACGTTCACGATGCCCTTCCACCGCCGCCTGCGGCACATGAAGACCGACGAGTACGTCCTGCACCCCCGACGGATCCTGGAGCGTTCGTGACCTACGACATCAACGGCAAGGTCCTCTTCATCACCGGTGCCGCCCGCGGCATCGGCGAGGCCGTGGCCCGCGCCGCCGCTGCGCGGGGCGCCCGCGTGGCCCTGGTGGGTCTGGAGGCCGAGCGGCTCGAGCGCATCGCCGGCGAGCTGGGTCCGCAGCACGCCTGGGCGACCTGCGACGTCACCGACCAGGCCTCGCTCGACGCGGCCGTGAAGCACACCGTCGCCGAGCTCGGCGGCATCGACGTCGTCATCGCGAACGCCGGCATCGCGAACCACGGCACGGTGGCCACGAGCCCGGCCGACGTGATCGCCCGGGTCCTCGAGGTCAACCTCATCGGGGTGTCGCGGACGGTCTCGGCGACCGTGGCGGAGGTCGAGAAGCGGCGCGGCTACTACCTGCTCGTCTCCTCGCTCGCGGCGTTCACCGCCCTGCCCGGCATGGCGGCGTACTGCGGCTCGAAGGCCGGCGTGGAGAACTACGGCAACGCGCTGCGCTTCGAGCTCGCGCACCGCGGCGTCGGGGTCGGCACCGCGCACATGGGCTGGATCGACACCGACCTGGTGCGCGACGTGAAGGCGGACTCGTCGACGTTCGAGGACACCCTGCGCAGGCTGCCGCCGCCGCTGGGCAGCATCGCGACGGTCGACGAGTGCGTCGCGGGTTTCCTCGAGGGCATCGCGAAGCGCAAGCGGCGGGTGTTCGTCCCGAAGTCGGTCGGGCTGCTCGCCGGGCTGCGACCGGTCACCTTCTCCTGGCTCGGCGACCTGCCGATCATGGCGCAGGCGAAGAAGATGGTGCCGCAGCTCGAGGAGCAGTTCCACCGGACCGGGCGCGCGTTCGGGCGTACGTCGGTCGGGATGGGTGGGCCGAAGGACTGAACGTCCTCGTTTCATTGAACGAACCCTCACCGAAATAACCTCGGCCCCACGGCGGCGGTGTTCTGATGGCCCGGTGACCGACCTCGCCACCGGACCCGTCTTCACCGACGACTACTGGGCCGACCCGTACGGCACGCTCTCGCGCCTGCGCGAGATCGCGCCGGTCCGGGAGGTCGATCTTCCCGACGGCGGGTCGACCTGGCTCGTGACGCGCTACGCCGACGTGCGGGCGGCGTTCGTCGACCCCCGCCTGGCCAAGGACTTCCGCTCCACGATGCCGCCGGAGCAGCGGCCCGCGGAGCCGTTGATCCCGGGCCCGGCGGGGCACATGCTGCTGCTGAACGACCCGCCGGTGCACACCCGGCTGCGCAAGCTCGTCGTCTCGACGTTCACCGTGCGCCGGATCGCCGCGCTGCGCCCCGCGATCGAGCAGATCGCGACCTCGCTGCTCGACCAGGCCGAGCAGGCCGCGGAGATCGACCTGGTCGCCGACTACGCCGTCCCGCTGCCGATGGCC
The DNA here is from genome assembly GCF_030286555.1 of Actinomycetospora termitidis. GTDB lineage: Bacteria > Actinomycetota > Actinomycetes > Mycobacteriales > Pseudonocardiaceae > Actinomycetospora > Actinomycetospora termitidis. The sequence goes on from NZ_JASVWF010000001.1 coordinate 244,176, forward strand.
GTGATCTGCGAGCTGCTCGGGGTGCCGATCGACGACCGGGACGCCTTCGCGCGCTGGTCGAACACGATGATCGACTCCTCGCCGCAGGAGGAGAAGCACCAGGCCCAGACGAGCCTGACCGCCTACCTGTCCGAGCTCGTGGACGCCAAGCGCGACGCCCCGGACGACGCGCTGCTCTCCGCGCTCATCCGCGCCTCGGAGGACGGCGACGCGCTGTCCCACGACGAGATCGTCGCGATGGGCATGATCCTGCTGATCGCCGGCCACGAGACCACCGCGAACCTGATCACCAACAGCGTCCACGCCGTCCTGCGCGACGACGAGCTGCGGGAGCGGGTGCTCGCCGCCGAGTCGCTCACGCCGATGGTCGAGGAGTTCCTGCGCTGGACGTCCCCCGTGGCGAACGCCCCGCTGCGCTTCGCCACCGAGGACCTCGAGCTCGGCGGGGTGACCGTCCCCCGGGGCGGGGTGGTCACGCTGTCGGTGGCGGCCGCGAACCGGGACCCCGAGCGCTTCGACGCCCCCGAGCTGCACGACGCCGACCGGGACCTCACTGGTCACGTCGCCTTCGGCCACGGCATCCACTTCTGCCTCGGCGCCTCGCTCGCCCGGCTCGAGGCCGAGGTCGCCCTGACGGCGCTGTTCGACCGGTTCCCGCGGTTGGCGCCCGCCGTGCCGCTCGACGAGATCGTCTACCGGCACAGCATGCTGATCCACGCCCTCGCGGCGCTCCCGGTGCGGCTCGCGCCGGAGTAGGAGGGGCTCCTGCCAGACTGGTCGCCATGGGTGACCAGCGGTGGGTCCTCGCGGTGGACCACGGCACCTCCACGACGACGGGTGCGGTGGCCGACGTCGACCCCGACGACGGGTGGACCCGGGTCGCGACGGTCGCGGTCGACGGGGCCGTCGAGCTGCCGTCGGTCGTGCTCTCGCGCACCGACGGCAGCGTGCTCGCCGGCCGGCCCGCGCTGGAGGCGGCCCACGCCGACCCGCAGGCGGCCGTGCTGCGCGGCCGGGACTACCTCGGCGCGGCGACCGGCGGCCGCGACGACGCCCTGCTGGCGACCTGGCCCCGCCCGACGACCGCGGTGAACGTCGCCACCGCGCTCATCGCCCGCGTTCTCCAGGCCGAGGTCGGGCGCCGCAGCACCGCACCCGCGCTGCTCGGCCTGGTCCACCCGGCGTCGTGGACCGACCCGGCGACCGGACGGGCCGCGCTCACGACGGCGGGTCGCTCGGCCCTGGGGGCGGTCGCCGACGCGGCCGACACCGAGGTCGCGCTCGTCAGCGCCCCGGTGGCGGCGGCCGTGCGCCTCGGCGGGAGCGGACCCGTCGTCGTGGTGGACCTGGGCGGCGGCGGCACCGAGGTCACGGTGGTCGACCGCACCGAGGGCGAGCACGGGACCACGGCGGCGAGCGCCCGGCCCGGCACCCGCACCGTCGAGGTCGGGGCGGAGTCGCTCGACGACGCGCTCACCCAGCTGGTCCTCGACCGCGCCCGCCCCGCCCTCGCCGACCGCATCCGCTTCTCCGCCGACCCGGACGCCCACCGCGCCTGGTTCTGGCTGCGCCGCGGGGTGCACGACGCGAAGGCCCGGCTGGGCCGCGACGGCTTCGTCGACATCGCCGTCCCGGTGCTGCAGCCGGAGAACCCGGGCCCCGGCAGCGTCCGGATCACCCACGCCGACCTCGGGCCGCTCTTCGCCCCCGCCCTGGAGCAGGTCGGCGCCGCGGCGGTCGAGCTGCTGGGCGCCGCCGGCGACGAGCGCCCGCCGCTGCTCGTCCGCGGTGGCATCGCGGCGCTGCCCGGCGTGCGGGACTGGCTCGCCGCCCGGACCGGCTGCCCGCTCGCGGGGGTCGACGACCCCGGGGCGAGCTCCCCGAGCGGCCTGGTCTGCGGAGCGGCGGCCTGGGCGGCGGACCGGGCGTCGTTGGGGCGCTGAGCTCGCCCGTGCCTCCCTGTGTCAGCAGTGCGGCCATGCTGACACTGGACGTCACAATCGTGGGCGGTACGGATCCGCGCGTCACCTCGTCGTTGCGGCTTTCGTGACGTCGAGCGTCAGCATGGCCGCAGTGCTGACATCGGGGGACCGGGTACACCCGGCCCCATGGAGGGCGACGCCGTACACCGGGCGGCCGCGCGGCTGAGCACGTTGGCCGGCGCGACGGTGACGCATGCCGAGTTCCGCAACCACCTCGCGACCGCCTCCCTGCGCGGCACCACGCTCGACGCGACGAAGGCGCACGGCAAGCACCTGCTGACCCGGCTCGCCGACGGCCGCACCCTGCACTCCCACCTGCGCATGGACGGCTCGTGGACGATCGTGCGCAAGCACCGCGACGACGGCCGCCCCGCCCTCCCCCGGCACCTGCTGCCCCAGCTGCGCGCCGTGCTCACGCTCGACGACGGGCGGAGCCTCGTCGGGCTGGGCGTCCCGGTGATGGACCTGCTCGCGACCCGCGATGAGCACCGCGTCGTCGGGCACCTCGGACCGGACGTCCTCGCCGGGCAGCCCACGGCGACCCAGGAGCACTTCGACCTGGACGAGGCCCTCGCGCGGCTGGGCAAGGAGCCGGGCCGGCCCGTCGTCGAGACCCTGCTGGACCAGCGCGGGGTCGCGGGCTTCGGCAACCTGTGGGCGGTCGAGCTGTGCTTCCTGCGCGGGCCGTGGCCGTGGACGCCGGTCGGCGAGGTCCCGCTGGAGCCCCTCCTCGCGCTCGGGCAGAAGATGATCCGGCACTCCCTCGAGCACGGCACCGGCATGACGACGACCGGGGTGAAGCGCCGCGGTCAGAACCACTGGGTCACCGGGCGTTCCAACCGCCCCTGCTACCGCTGCGGGACGTTGATCCGGTTCCGGCCCGCCACCGGCGCGTCTTACGCCCGGGAGGTGTGGTGGTGCCCGTCGTGCCAGCCGCGCCAGGATGGGCGTCGTGGAGAACCCGCCGGAACCGCGGATCGGCGACCGTGAGCGGCGCGAGGTCGACGAACGGCTACGCCGCGCGCACGACGACGGGATGATCACGCTCTCCGAGTACGACGAGCGGGCGCAGGCCTGCTACGCCGCGCGCTACCGCAGCGACCTGATGCCCCTGACGGCGGACCTTCCTGACGACGAGCCGCGGCCGGCCCCTGCCCCGGAACCCGAGACCGCCGTCGTCGAACCGGCCTGGCACTCCGACACGCGCCCGCCCGAGCGCCGCTCGCGCCGCGGACACGGCGTGCTGATCGCGGTGGTCATCGGCGTCGCCGCGATCGTCGCGCCGGGCGTGTTCTCGGCCGGGCAGGGCGCCGCGGTGTTCGGCAGCCGCGTCGTGCAGGTCGCCCCGGGCGAGTCCGACGTGTCGGTGGGCGTGCTGTTCGGGTCGACGAAGGTCGTGGTCCCCGACGGCACGCAGGTCACCACCTCGGGCACCACGATCTTCGGGTCGACCGACTGCGACACCGCCTGCACCCCACGCCCGGGCGCCCCGCAGGTGCAGGTCACCGGGCGCGGCGCGTTCGGCAGCATCGACGTCCTCACCGCCACCGAGGCCGCGCAGGACCAGGACCGGCGGGACCGGGACGACGACGGCGACGGTTAGGCACGAACGGCCCGTTCGCAGCGTCGACGGGCGCGAGAGTGCCGATCGCTCGGGAGGGTTCTAGGGGGCCGGGAACGACGAGGGATCCGCGACCGGCCCGATCACCACGACGGCCGGCGGGCGCAGCCCCGCGTCCGCGATGGCCGACGGCAGCTTCGCCAGCGGCGCGCGCACCGTCGCCTCGCCCGGCAGCCCGCCCTCCTGGATCGCGACGGCGGGGGTCTCCGGGTCCCGCCCGCCGTCGATGAGGGCCTCCGCGATCCGCGGGAGGTTCTCGACGGCCATGAGCAGCACGACCGTGCCGGTGAGCCGGCCGAGTGCGGCCCAGTCGACGAGGGACTGCTCGTGCCCGGGCGGCAGGTGCCCGGAGACGACGGTGAACTCGTGGGTGACCCCGCGGTGGGTCACCGGGACGCCGGCGAACGCGGGCACGGAGATCGCGCTGGTGACGCCCGGCACGACGTCGACGGACACCCCCGCCGCCGCGCACGCCTGGATCTCCTCGTAGCCGCGGCCGAAGACGAACGGGTCGCCACCCTTGAGGCGCACGACCCGGTTCCCGGCGAGCGCCTCGTCGACCAGGACCGCGTTGATCGTGTCCTGGCTCATGTAGCGCCCGCGGGGGAGCTTGGAGGCGTCGATGACGGTGACGTCGGGCGAGAGCTCGTCGAGCAGCGCCTGGGGGGCGAGCCGGTCGGTGACGACGACGTCGGCCTGCGCCAGCGCCTGGCGGCCCTTGACGGTGATGAGGCCGGCGTCGCCCGGCCCGCCGCCGACGAGCGTGACGCCGGGATTCTGGGCGCCCCGGTGCCTGCGGTCGGCGAGCGTGCCGCTGCGCAGCGCCTCCACGACGCCGTCGCGCACCCCGGCCGCTCGCCGGGGGTCGCCGCCGCCGATCACGCCCACGGTGACGTCGTCGTAGCGCCCGACCGCGGGGGTGACCGCCGTGCCCTGCTCGGCGTGGTCGGCCCGCACGCAGAACACCCGGGCCGCCTCGGCCTCGGCGGCGACGGCGGCGTTGACCGCGGCGTCGTCGGTCGCCGCCACGCAGTACCAGGCGGTGTCGAGGTCGCCGGCGGCGTAGGTCCGCTGCTCCCACGTGATCTCGCGGGAGGACGCGAGGGCCTCGAGGGCGGTCGTGACGGCGGGGCTCACGACGTGCACGTCCGCGCCGACCTCGAGCAGCCCCGCGACGCGCCGCTGGGCCACCGAGCCCCCGCCGACGACCACGACGCGGCGGTCGACGAGGTCGAGCCCGACGGGGTAGAGCGTGCTCACGATGACTCCTCGGTCTTCTCGGCGACCCCGGCGCTGTCGAAGGTGGCGACCTCGCCCAGCGCCCGGGCTGCGGCGGCGACCAACGGGGCCGCCAGGAGCGCCCCGGTCCCTTCGCCGACCCGCATCCCGAGGTCGAGCAGCGGCTCGAGCCCCAGGTGGGTCAGGGCCAGGGTATGGGCAGGCTCCACGGAACGGTGCCCGGCCAGCCACGCGTGTGACGCAGTCGGGGCCAGCGCCGCCGCGACCAGGGCCGCCGCACCCGCGACCACGCCGTCCACGACGACCGGCGTGCGCTGCGCCGCGCCTCCGAGCAGCAGGCCCGCGATCCCGGCGATCTCCAGCCCGCCGACGGCCGCGAGCGCGCCGAGCGGGTCGTCCGCAGCCGCACTCCGTTCCGAGCGAAGGGCACCATCGCTCGATCTATCCGCCGAAGGGCGCCCATCGCCATCCGCGCCGGCCGCACCCCGTTCCGAGCGAAGGGGCCCTTCGCTCGAACTAGTCGACTGGAGGGGCCCTTCGCTCGATCCGGGCGGCGGCAGCAGACCGTGCCGGGCCAGCGCGGTCCGGACGACGGCGGCCTTGCGCGCGAGCATCCCGTCGTCGATCCCGGTTCCGCGGCCGGTGACGACCTCCGGCGACGCGCCCGTGAACGCGCTGACCAGCGCCGCGGAGGCGGTCGTGTTCGCGATCCCCATGTCGCCGGTGACGAGCAGCCGGTTGCCGGCGGCGACCAGGTCCCGGGCCACCTCGACGCCGGCCACGACGGCCGCCCGGGCCTCCTCGCGGCTCATCGCCGGGCCGACCGTCATGTCGGCGGTGCCGGGGCGGATCTTCCGCGGCAGCAGTCCCGGCGCCGGGTCGAGCGGAGCCGCCACCCCCACGTCCACCACGACGACCTCGGCCCCCACCTGGTGCGCGAACGCGTTCACCGCGGCGCCGCCGGCGAGGAAGTTGGCCACCATCTGGTGGGTCACCTCCTGCGGCCACGGCGTCACACCCTGGGCGTGCACCCCGTGGTCCCCCGCGAACACCGCGACGACGGCGGGCTCGGGCACCGGCGGCGGGCACGACCCGGCGAGCCCGGACAGCCGCACCCCGACCTCGGCGACCCGCCCGAGCGCGCCCGGCGGCACCGTCATGCGGGTCAGCCGCTCGCGGGCGGCCGCCTCACCCTCCTCGGTGGCGAGCGACGCGCACGCCGCCAGCGCGTCGTCCAACGCATCCCCGCCCGGGTGCGCACCCCAGGTCCCCTCGTGCACGGCCCACTCCAACGGTCGGCGCCGGGCCCACCCGGCGGTCTCCAGCTCCGGTGCCCCGGCGAACTCGCAGACCCGCCCCACGCACAGGTAGGCGACGATCTCGAGGTGCTGCGGCAGCCCGACGCGCTCGCCGAGCAGCGCGGCCAGCTCCCGCTCCCGGAAGAACGACACCCACCCGACGCCGAGCCCATCGGCCCGCGCCGCGAGCCACAGGTTCTGCACCGCGCCGGCCACCGAGTGCGCCGCCATGCGCGGCTGGGTCGCCCGCCCGAGGACGTGGCGGCCGCCGCGGGTCGGGTCGCAGGTCACGACGATCCCCAGCGGGGCCTCGCGGATCGCCTCCACCTTGAGCCCGGCGAACGCCCGTGCCCGGGCGGCGGGCAACGAGGCGGCGAACGCCGCGCGCTGGTCCGCCGCGAGACCCGCGAGCTCGGCGCGCAGGGCCGCGTCGCGCAGCACCAGGAAGTCCCACGGCTGCGAGAACCCGACGCTCGGCGCGACGTGCGCGGCCTCGAGGACCCGGCGCAGGGCATCGTCGGGAACGGGCTCGGAGGTGAAGCCGGTGCGGACGTCCCGCCGGGCCGCCAGGACCCGGTGGAGCGCCTCCCGATCGCCGGGCTGCACCCCTCCCGTCGCTCCGCTCGCCCCGAGCCTCACAGCACCTCCCGCAGCACCTCGACGAAGGCGTCCATGGTCCTCCGGTCCCGGACGGCCACCCGCACGTGCTCGGCGTCCAGCCCCGGGAACGTGTCCCCGCGGCGGACCGCCCAGCCCCGGTCGCGCAGCGCGTCCCGCACGTCGGTCCGACCGGGCGTGCGCAGCAGCAGGAAGCTGGCGGCCGGCGCGGTCCCGCGCACCTCGACCCCGTCGACCGTCGCGAGCGCCGCCAGCAGGTGGTCGCGGTCCTCGCGCAGGGCCGACGCCGCCCGGTCGGCCTCCTCGCGTGCCGCCGTCGTCGTGCACGCCCGGATCGCCTCCAGCGCCGGGGTGGACACCGACCACGGCGGCGCCGCCGCGGCCAGCGTCGTGATCAGCTCGGCCGGCGCGAGGACGTAGCCCACGCGCAGGCCCGCGAGCCCCCACGTCTTCGTGAGGCTGCGCAGGACGACGAGCCCGGGCAGGTCGGTACGCCCGGCCAGCGACTCCGGCTCCCCGGGCACGGTGTCGGCGAAGGCCTCGTCGACGACGAGGACCCGGCCCGGCCGGGCGAGCGCGGCGATCGTCGCCGCGGGGTGCAGCACCGAGGTCGGGTTGGTCGGGTTCCCGACGACGACGAGGTCGGCCTCCTCGGGCACGTCACCCGGGTGCAGCGTCAGGTCGCCGCCCAGCACCACCCGCTCCACGGCGTGTCCGGCCGCCCGCAGCGCGGCCTCCGGCTCGGTGAACTGCGGGTGCACGACGACGGCCCGGCGCGGCCGCAGGGCCCGCGCGAGCAGCACGAACGCCTCCGCCGCCCCGGCCACCGGCCAGACCTCGGCCCGGTCGCGCCCGTGGGCCGCGGCGATCGCGTCGCGGGCCGCAGTGGCGTCGGGATAGGCGGCGAGCGCGGCGAGGGACGCGGTCAGCCGCTCCGTCAGCCACGCCGGTGGGGTGCCGGCCCGGACGTTGACGGCCAGGTCGACCAGGCCGGGCCCGACCTCGGCGTCGCCGTGGTGGGCGAGGTCGTGACCGTCGGGCAGGACCGCCCTCACCGCACCTCGCCCAGGCGCGCCCGGCTCCCGGCCGCCCGGAGCAGGGCGGCCTCCGCGGCGGGGACGGAGGCGGCCAGCACCGAGGTCACCGCGCGCGGGGCGGCACCGGGGTCCCAGTCCTCGGCGTCCATCCGCTCGAGCAGCGCCTGCGCCAGCGCCTCGATCCGGGCGGCGAGATCCGCCCGCGAGCGCACCGGTCCGGCGCCGAGGTGGTCGAGCGGCACGGACGTGTCGTCGTCGAGGCAGGCCAGCGCGAGCGCGCTGCGCAGCTCGGCGAGCACTTGGGCCCGGCCGGTGGACGGACGGGGGCAGGCGCCGTGCCGACGCAGGGATCGCGGCGGACCGAGCGGTCCTCGTCTCGGGGCGTGCGGCATCGCAGGCAGCCTTCCTCGGGGTCCTCGCCCGATCTCCGCCGCGTCCCCGGGCAGGGGCCGTCGGCGTGGTGGTGCACCTCGCGACGGCCGGAGTCTCCTGGCTCCCGGATCGGTGCTCGCCCCGGCCTTCCCGCCGGTCTCCCGGCCGTGGCCATGCGTGGGGTCCGCTCCCCGGTGACAGTGGCGGGACCGCGCCGGATTCACACCGGCTTCCTCCGCGTCCGTCGACGGATGAGCCGACCACACCTGGGCCGAGGGGTCAACGACTTGTATGCAAGTCGGCCCACCTCACCGCCGGCGGCGGCTCACTGCAGGATGCCCTGCCGGAAGCCCCGGGCGACGGCATCCGCGCGGTCACCCGCGCCGAGCTTGCGGAAGAGCCGGCGCGCGTGGGTCTTCACGGTGTCCTCGGCGAGCACCAGCGACGCCGCGATCTCGGAGTTGGACAGCCCCTCGGTCATGCCGAGCAGCACGTCGAGTTCGCGGCGGGACAGCTCCGTGGTGGCGGGACGGCGGCCCCGCGCGCTGAACGGGCGCGGGCCGGTCTCCTCGCCCGCGCGCAGGAAACCCTTCGCGCCGCGCTGGAGGGCCAGTCCGGCCACCCGGTGCTCGTCGTCGGGCCCACCGTCGGCCGCGCCGACCACGAGGACGGCGACGTCGGGCGCCGACCGCCGGACCGCCTCCAGCGTCGCGACCCAGGTCGGGATCGCGTACCCCTCGGCGGTGAGGGTGCCCGCGTCGGCGGCCACGAGGACCAGGTCCGGCTGCTCGCGCTCGACGACGGCCGTCAGCTCCTCATCGGGCCCCACCCCGCACACGACGTCGAATCCGGCGTCGACGCCACGGGCGACGCGCTCGCGGACGGCCACGTCGGGGGCCACGATCAGGCAGACGGCCATGGGGCTCCTCGAGCGGGTCGGGGCGGGTCCGGATGTCGGCGCCAGGCTCCCACACGGAACCCACACGGTTGCCGTCGCCCTACCGACACGTTTCGAGACATCACCCGGCCAGGTGGTGGGTCGCCGCGACCCGCAGCTCCCCGACCGGCTCCCCCTTCCCGACGACCGGTGGCGTGGCCACCGCGCGCAGCTCCTCCGGGGCCTCGATGCCCCGCGCCCGCAGGACGGCGAGCAGGACCGGGCCGAGCGCCCGCGCGGCCCCGTCGGCGACCTTCGCGGCGAGCGCCGAGCCGTCCGGCAGCGCCGCGATCAGCACGCCCTCGGCGCCGCTCTTCGCGAGGCTCCCGGGCAGCGTCGTCATGAGCACCGTGTCGAGCCGGCCGGTCCCGGCGACGAGGTGCGGGTGCGCCCGCATCGCGCCGGCCACCCGGGCGACCACGGGGTCGTCGGCGTGGACGAGGGCGTGCGGGAGCCGGGCGAGGTCGGCGAGCGTCGTCGCGAACGCCGGCGCACCGCAGCCGTCGGTGCTCGCGGCGACGACGGGCCCGGCGAGCTCCGTCAGCGCGTCCCGACACGCCTGCTGCAGCGGGTGCCCCGGGTCGAGGTAGTCCGGGTCGCCGGCCGTCGCGACGAGCATCGCGGCGTGCTTGCCCGAACAGTTCATCGCGAGCGGGGCGGCCGTGCGCCCCGCGGCGAGGTAGCGGTGCATCGCGTCGGCGCCGAGCGGGAGGTCCGGGACGCAGCGCAGGGCGTCGGGCGTGAGGCCGTGGCGGACCAGCAGCGCGGTCACGGCCTCGAGGTGGATCGGCTCCCCGCTGTGGGAGGCGGAGGCCAACGCCACCTCGGCGTCGGTGAGGTCGGCCCCCGCGCGCAGGGCGGCCACCGTCTGCGCGGGCTTGAGCGCGGACCGCCCGTAGACCGCCCGGGCGGGGTCACCCGCCGTCAGGAACGGGTGGCCGTCAGGATCGAGCGCGACGAGCGACACCGCGTGCACGGACTCGACCAGCTCGCCCCGCTCGACCTCGACCGTCCACGGCCTCATCCCCCGGGTCGAGCTCCGCTGCGCTGCGTCTCCCGCCATCAGAACGCCGCGCGCTCCGCGAGCCGCCGCGCCTCCCCCGCGCGCTCCGCGGCGTCCTCCACCCGCGGGTCACCCCAGCCGTCCAGGCCGCCCACGACCTCCCCGGTGTCCGCGATGTTCGTCCCGACCAGCGTCGACGCCGACTCGGCGGCCGCGGCCGCGAGCAGCGCCGCCGTCACCGCGTCCCCGCTGAGCGCGTCCGGCCCGTGCTCGGCGAGCGCGGCCGCGATCTCGGTGACCCGACACGCGACCGCGAGGACGTCCAGCGGGACCTGCACGATCGCCTCGGTGGCCCCCGCCGCGCCGCCGGGGCTGCGGCGGGCGGCGAGGAACCCGGCGAACGCGGCGACGTCGTCGTCGGCGAGCGCGAGGGACCGGGTGCGCAGGCCCTCGAGCTCGTGGGCGAGGTCGAGGGCCGCGGGGTCGGTGCGGGCCGCCCCCTGCGCGACCTTCCCCGCCAGACCGGCCGCCAGCGCCGTCGTCGTCGCCGCGGTGGAGCCGGCCGCCGGACCGGGGCCGCGCGCGGCCAGGGCCTCGGCGAGCTTCCCCACCGGAACGGCGCCGAGCGGACCGGTCGTCACCTAGAAGAGCCCCACGATCGTGCCGTCGGGCTGCACGTCGATCGAGTGCGCGGCCGGCTGCTTGCCCAGACCCGGCATCGTCCGCATGTCGCCGCAGATCGGGTAGACGAAGCCGGCGCCGACCGACGCGCGGACCTCGCGCACCGGCATCCGCCACCCGGTGGGCGCGCCGAGCAGCTTCGGGTCGGACGAGATCGACAGGTGCGTCTTCGCGATGCAGACCGGGAGGTTCGAGAACCCGTTGCGCTCGTAGAGGTCGATCGAGGTGTTCGCGGCCGGGGCGTAGTCGACGCCGTCCGCGCCGTAGACCTTCGTCGCGACCGCCTCGATCTTCTCGCGCAGCGGGGCGTCGTCGGCGTAGAGGAAGCGGAAGTCGCCGGGCTCGTTCGCGGCCTCGGCGACGGCCTCCGCGAGCTCGGCCCCGCCCGCGCCGCCGTCGGTGAAGTGCGTGGAGACCGCGACCCGGGCGCCCATCGACTCGCCGATCTCGCGGATCGCGGCGTGCTCGGAGGGGTGGTCGGTGGGGAAGGCGTTGATGCAGACCACCGGCGAGACGCCGTGGATGCGCATGTTCTCGATCTGCTTGCGCAGGTTCGCCCCGCCGGCGTGCACCTCGTCCGGGTTCTCCTCGAGCAGCGCGGGCGGCAGGTCCTTCCCCGCGACGATCCGGTGGTTCCCGCTGTGCGCCTTCAGCGCCCGCACCGTCGCGACGACGACGGCCGCGTCCGGAACCATCCCCGACGTCCGGCACTTGATGTTGAAGAAGCGCTCCGCGCCCATGTCGGCGCCGAAGCCCGCCTCGGTGACGAGGTAGTCCCCGCAGTGGATGCCGATGCGGTCGGCGACGATCGAGGAGTTCCCGGTCGCGATGTTTCCGAACGGGCCGGAGTGCACCAGGACCGGCGTGTTCTCCAGGGTCTGCATGAGGTTCGGCTTGAGCGCGTCGCGCATCAGCGCGGCCATCGACCCGGCGCCGTGGATGTCCTCGGCGGTCACCGCGTCCCCGTCGCCGGTGTAGCCGACGACGATGCGGCCGAGGCGGGCGCGCATGTCCTCGAGCGAGGTCGACAGCGCCAGGATCGCCATGACCTCGGAGGCCGAGGTGATGTCGAACCCGGACTCGCGGGGCACGCCGTCCATCCGCCCGCCGAGGCCGGTGACGACGTTGCGCAGCGCGCGGTCGTTCACGTCCAGCACCCGCCGCCAGGTGACGCGGTAGGGGTCCAGCCCGGCCGCGTTGCCCTGGTAGAGGTGGTTGTCGAGCACGGCCGAGAGCATGTTGTGCGCACTCGTGACGGCGTGGAAGTCGCCGGTGAGGTGGAGGTTGAACTTCTCCATCGGCACCACCTGCGAGTAGCCGCCGCCCGCGGCGCCGCCCTTGATGCCGAACGTCGGCCCCATGCTCGGCTGCCGGATCGCGACGACCCCGCGCTTGCCGATGTGCGAGAACGCCTGCCCGAGCCCGACCGTCGTCGTGGTCTTGCCCTCCCCCAGTGGCGTCGGGGTGATGGCGGTCACCACCACGTACTTCGCCTGCGGGCGGTCGGCCATGACGTCGATCGCGTCGAGCTCGATCTTGGCGACGTCGCGGCCGTGCATCTCCAGCAGGTGCGAGGGCAACTCCATGGCCGCGGCGATGTCGTCCAGCGGCTTCAGCGTCGCCTTCTGCGCGATCTCGAGGTCCGACGGGATGCTCATGACGGATCACACAAGCAGAGACCGCCCCGGCCGTCGACGTGAAGTGACCTCGCGCCCACGCGACGCGACGGCACTGAATCGTCGGAGACAGTGGTGGCCGTGGACCTCACGACGCTGCTGACCCAGATCGCGCCGATCTTCGCCGTGATCGCGGTCGGCGCGGTGGCCGCGCGCTGGGACCGCTTCTCCGAGACCGCCGCCGCGACGCTCAACGACCTCGTCTACTACCTGGCGCTCCCGGCCCTGATCTTCGACTCGGTCGCGGAGGCCGACCTGTCCGCCGGGGTGTCCGGGGTGGCGATCGCGGTCGCGGCCGGCGTGCTGCTGGTGGGCTACGTGCTGGGGGTCGGCGCCGCGCGGCTGCTGCGGATGCCGCTGCGCGAGGCCAACGCCGTCGGGACCGTCGGGGCCTGGGGCAACGTCGGCTACCTCGGCATCCCGCTGGCGGTGGCCGTGCTGGGGCCCGCGACCGGCTTCGCCGCGTCCCTGGTGTCGACGATCCACACCGCGCTCGCGATCTCGGTGTTCCTGGTCGCGGCCACCCTGATCGACCGTGACCGTGGCTCCCGGGGCCTGCTCGTCCGTACGGTCGCACGCCGTGTGCTGGGCAACCCGATCGTCATCGCGATCGTCCTCGGGCTGCTCGTCGCCGCGAGCGGGTGGCGCCTGCCGCACCCGGTCGCGACCACCGTCGCACTCATCGGTGCGATGGCCGCGCCGGGCGGGCTGTTCGCGCTCGGGATCCTGCTGCGCGGGGCGGTCCCGGCCCTCCGTGGTGGTCGGGCCGGCGGGATCGTCGTGGCGGTCGTCCTGAAGCTGGTTGTGATACCCGCGCTCGCGGTCGCGGCGGTGCACGTGTTCGCCGTCCCCGCGCCGTGGGCCGCGGTCCTCGTGCTGATGTGCGCCCTGCCGGACGCGGCGACGGTGTTCGTGCTGATGGCGCAGTACCGGACCTGGTACCGCGAGAGCACCGCCGCCGTGGTGCTGACGACCGTCGGCTCGATCGTGACGCTGCCGGTCGTCCTGACCCTGGCCCTCTAGCTCGCGGACCCGCCCATCCAGACGCTGCGCCGTTCCTCCTGCGTGCGGGCGTGCGCGATGCGGTCGACCGCCGTGCGCTGCTCGTCGGTCGCGGTGCCCAGGGCCACGGCGCGCTCGGCGTCGGCCATCTCGCGGTCGGCCCGCGCCTCGGCCTCGTCACCGGGCACCGCCGCGATCGTCCCGCGTCGGGCGTCCTCGGGTTCGCCTGCCATGTTCTCCACCCTCTCGGAGGTCTGCGTGCTGAAAACCCCGGTCCTTGTCGGGGATAGACGCAACCTGCCCGTCACAATCGGGCTGTGTCCGACACGACTGCGGCCGGTGTCGTCCTCGCGGGCGGCCGGTCGACCCGCATGGGCACCGACAAGGCGACGCTGACCTGGGCCGACGGCACCCTCCTCGACCACGTCGTCGGGGTTCTGACGGAGGCCGTGGCCGGGCCCGTGGTGGTCGTCGGGTTCGCCCGACCGGTGCACGCCGGGCGCGTCATCGCGGTGCCCGACGACGAGCCGGGGCGCGGCCCGTTGCAGGGCATCGCCACCGGGTTGACGACGGCGGGTCGGGCCGGCTGCGACGTCGCGTTCCTCTGCTCGGTGGACCTGCCGCTGCTCCATGCCGCCTACGTGGCCGCGGTCCTCGGCTCGCTCGGGGACGCCGAGGTGGCGCTGCCCGTGCTCGACGGTCACCGCCAGCCCCTCGCCGCCGCCTACCGGACCGCCCTCGGTCCTCGGGCCTCGGACCTGCTCGCCGCCGGCGCCCGCCGCCCGGCCGAGCTCTTCGCGGTGAGCGCCGTCCGGGAGCTCTCCGCGTCCGACCTGCTCGCCGACCCCGCCCTGCGTGCCGTGGACCCGGACCTCGAGGCGGTCCGCGACGTGGACACCCCGGAGGAGTACGCGGCCGCCCGCGACCGTCGGCGGTGATCGGTGGGGGTGATTCGGCGGGATACCGCGGCCCCGGCTCGCCTTGTCGCGGGGATTCGTCGCGACACGGTGAGCCACATCGCGGCCCGGCCTACCTTGTCGCGGGTTCCCGGCGTCCAGCCCGCACCTTGTCGCTGGGAATCACCACGATAAGGCGCCACCCCGGCGTCGACTCCCCGCGACAAGACACCCCGCCCAGCCTGTCGTTGTGACTCCCCACGACAAGGCGGGCGCCTCCCGGCGACGAGACGCCCCACGAGTCGACCTCGTCACGACCGGCCCCCCATCGCGGGACGAACCGGACGGCCCACCGGCGCCCGCGAGGCCCGACTGGCACCGTGACCAGCCGTGACGGCACCCCGATGGCAGCGGTTCCTGGGCACCTCGGTGGTGGGGCTGGCGGTCGCGGCGGTGGCCGTCGGGCTCGGCGCGGGACTCGGTGCGGTGGTGTTCCGCGAGCTGATCTTCCTCGTGACCCGGCTCGTCACCGGCACCGACGACTACGCCGCCACCCCCGGCGCCCCGCTGCCGTGGTGGCCGGAGATCGGGCGGTGGTTCCTCGTCGCGGCGCCCGTGGTCGGCGGGCTGATCTACGGCCCGCTGGTCTACCGCTACGCCCGGGAGGCCCGCGGGCACGGCGTCCCCGAGGTGATGCTCGCCGTCGCCGAGAACGACGGGCGGATCCGGCCCCGGGTCGCCGTCGTGAAGTCGCTGGCCTCCGCCCTGACGATCGGCACCGGCGGCTCGGTGGGGCGCGAGGGGCCGATCGTGCAGATCGGCTCGGCGATCGGGTCGAGCCTCGGGCAGTGGATGCGGATGCCGTCGTCGCGGCTGCGCCTGCTCGTGGCCTGCGGGGCCGGCGCGGGGATCTCGGCGACGTTCAACGCGCCGATCTCCGGGGTCTTCTTCGCGCTCGAGATCATCCTGCTCGACTTCACGATGCTCTCGTTCGTCGTCGTGGTCACCGCATCGGCCGTCGCGAACCTGGTGGCCCGGGTGTTCGAGGGATCGGGCACGTTCCTGGTGCTTCCACCCTTCGCCGTCGACTCCCTCGCCCAGTTCGGGCTGTTCGCCGTGGTCGGGCTCGTCGGAGCGCTCGTCGGCGTGCTGTTCACCCGCGTCCTGTACGGGTTGGAGGACCTCGCGGACACCGTCTGGAAGGGCCCGGAGTGGCTCCGCCCGGGGGCCGGCGGGCTGTTGGTCGGGCTGCTGCTGGTCGCCCTGCCGCAGATGTACGGGGTCGGCTACCCGGTGCTGCAGGCCGGCGTCGCGGGGCAGTACGCCGTCGGGTTCCTGCTGGTCCTGCTCGTGGGGAAGCTGCTGGCGACCAGCCTGACCCTCGCGATCGGCGGCTCCGGCGGCATCTTCGCGCCGTCGTTGTTCCTCGGCGCCATGACCGGGACCGCCCTCGGCCTCGGGTTCGCCGCGCTCGCGCCGGGCGTCGCCGGGCCGGCCGGCGCCTACGGACTCGTCGGCATGGCCGCGGTCCTCGCGGGCGCGACGCGGGCACCGATCACGGCCGTCGTCATCGTCGCGGAGATCACCGGCGAGTGGTCGCTGATCGTGCCGCTGATGATCGCGGTCGCTCTCGCCACCGCGCTGTCCCGGCTGGTCTCGCGCGAGACGATCTACACCATGAAGCTGTCCCGACGCGGCATCCACCTCACCCCGCCCGGGGCGCGGGTGTGGCGGCCCTTCGGGTCCGGACCCGAGGACGAGGTGCTCCACCTCCCCGAGGACCGCGTCCTGGTCCGGCTCCACGTTCCCGACGACGGGTGGACGGCGCCGCCTGCGTTCGCGCGCCTGGACGGCGGCACGCACGATGACCGGGTGCTCCTGACCGGCCCCGCCGACGGCCTCGACGCGCTCGCCGCCTCCCTGCCCGAGGGATCGCCGACGTGAGGCGGGCCGCGGTCGCCCTCGCCCTGCTCGCGCTGCTCGCCGGATGCGGCGACTCCGGCAACCCCGCGAGCATCCCGTCCGGCCAGTCCTCCGAGGCGGCGGCCGCGCCCGGCGTCGAGAACCGTTCCCCGGACTCCGCCCGCAACAAGCTGCGCCTGGCCCTCGCCGACCCCTGCTACACCGGCCCCGACCCGCGGGCGGTGTGGCCGCGCTGCGGGCGCTGGGTCGAGGAGACCGCGTCCACCGCCCGGACCGCCGCGAACGCGCTGCCGCAGGACCCCGCCGTCACCGCCGCGGCCGCCGGCGTCGGTTCCGCACGCGACGCCTACGTGGCCCGCGGCTGCCCGGCGACCGCGCCCGGCGGGACCGTGGACGTCAGCGCCTGCGTCGGCGGGCTGGTCGCGGCGCGGAACGCCGTCGGCGCCCTCTCCCGGGCCCTGGGCACACCCGCGTGATCCGGGCCGGTCGGTGATGATCAGCGGACCCTCATCGGGCCGGCCGGACCCCCTCCCGCCCCGTCAGGGTCCGGTGATCACGTGGCGGGCTCCGAACACCGGCGTCGCTAGGGTCTGGAGGTCATGAGCAGCCTGAGCGACCCCGCCGTCCGCGACTTCCTGTCCCACGGCACCCGCACCGGCAAGCTGGCCTGGACCGCGCGCGACGGTCGCCCGCTCATCGCACCGATCTGGTTCCTGCTCGAGGACGACACGCTGGTGTTCAACACCGGCCGCGACACCGCGAAGGGCAAGGCGATGGCCCGCGACCCGCGGGTGGCGCTGTGCGTCGACCTCGAGGAGCCGCCGTTCGCGTTCGTGCAGGTCCAGGGCACCGTCACGCTCTCCGAGGACCCGGACGAGCTGCTGCGCACCGCCACCGCACTCGGCGGGCGCTACATGGGCGCCGACCGCGCGGAGGAGTTCGGGAAGCGCAACGCAGTACCGGGCGAACTCGTCGTCCGGATCGCCCCGACGAAGGTCCTCGCGTCGCTGGACATGACCGCGTGAGACCTCGGCTCGCGGAGGACTTCGACCTCGAGCCGCACCCCGAGGGCGGCTGGTTCCGACAGATCTGGGCCGCACCCGCCGTCGTGACCCCGCCCGGGTACGGCGGCGAGCGGCCGACCGCCACGGCGATCCACTACGTCCTCGCGCCCGGCGAGCGGTCCGGGTGGCACCGGGTGCGCTCGGACGAGCTGTGGCTCTGGCAGCGCGGCGGGCCGATCTCCGTCTGGATCTCCGACGAGCCCGACGGCGGGGCGGAGCACCGGCTCGGCCCCGACGCCGGGCTGTCCGCGCTCGTCCCGGCCGGGTCCTGGCAGCGGGCCGAGCCGGGCGGCGACGCCGAGGTGCTGGTGACGTGCGTGGTCTCGCCCGGCTTCGACTACGCGGACTGGGAACTCGCCGAGGACCGGTGAGCGACCGTCAGCCGCCGTCCTCCGGCAGTTCCTGCTGCTGGGGTTCCTCGGCCGGCTGCTGCTGGGCGGCCGCCGGGTCCTGGGCCTGGCCGCCCTCGCCCGCGGCGCCGGGTTCGGCCGGGGCCGGGACCGGAGCGGCACTCGAGGTCGGCGGCGCGGAGGTGGTGCTCGGCGCCTTGGAGCTGGTCGTCGGCGAGGCCGTGGTCGACGAGGCCTGCTGCCCCTCGCCCGTGGCGGTGGTCCCGGGGTCGGTGCCCGCGACCGGCACGAACTCGCCGAACGACTGCTTCGGCGTCCCCTGCGAGGCCTCGTTCATGAACGACTGCCAGATGTCGCTTGGGATTCCGTGCCCGTACACCGGACGGCCGTCGGGGTACTTGATCGGCGTGTTGTCGTCGCTGCCCACCCAGATCGACGCGACGACCGACGGCGTGTAGCCGACCATCCAGGCGTCGTTGTTCTGGTTCTCCAGGTGCGACTGCACGGTGCCGGTCTTCCCGGCGGACAGCCGGCCACCGGCGAGGGACGCACCGTCGTAGGTCGGGACGTCCCGCATGGCCTCGGTGACGTTGCGCGCGACCTTCGGGTCGAGGCGCTGCTCACCCTGCTCGGCGGCGCCGTCGTAGAGGACCTCGCCGCTCGCCGTCGTGACCTTCTGGACCAGGTGCGGCTTGTGGTAGACGCCGTCGTTGGCGAACGTCGCGTACGCGGCGGCCATCTCGGTCGGCGTCACCTCGGCGTTGCCCAGCGAGATGCCGGAGTTCGGGTTCTCGAGCTTCGCGGTGATCCCGGCCTGGTGGGCCGCGTCCGCGACCGCCTGCGGGCCGACCTCGTTGCCGAGCGCGGTGAACACGACGTTGTTCGACAGCGTCATGGCCTGCTTGAGCGTGCAGTTGCTGCAGTCGGCGCCGTCGACGTTGCGCACCGTCTTCCCGGCGACCGACTGGCCGTCGAACTGCGAGCTGATCCCGATCGGCGGGTCGTGCTGCAGCGCGGCGAGCAGCACGAAGGGCTTGAAGGTCGAGCCGGCCTGCTTCTGCACCTGCGCATAGTCCAGGCCCGAGCCGTTGTCGCCGCCGTAGTAGGCCAGGATCGCGCCGGTCCGGGGGTCGACCGACACGGCCGCGGTCCGCAGGTTGGCGGGCTTGCCCTCCATCTCCTTGCGGACGGCGTCGACCGCGTCCTCCTGCTTCTCCGGATCGATCGTCGTCTGGATCTGCAGGCCCTCGGTGACCAGCGCGTCCTCGTCGATCCCGAGGGTCTGCAGCTCGTCCTTCACCGCGTTGTAGATGTGGCCGCGGTCGTCGTCGGGGACGCCGTTGCCGACCTTGCGCGGCGGCACCGTCGTCGGGAAGACCGCGGTGGCCCGCTCGGCGGGGGACAGCCAGCCGGAGCTGACCATCCCGTCCATGACGTAGTTCCAGCGGCGCTCGGAGCCGTCCCGGTTCACCGCCGGGTCCCACTGCGAGGGGGCCTGGATCAGGCCGGCGACCATCGCGCCCTCGGACGGCGTGAGCTGCTCGACCGGCTTGCCGAAGTACGCCTGCGAGGCCGCCTGGATGCCGTAGGCGCCGCGACCGAGGTAGATGCTGTTGAGGTAGTTCTCGAGCACCTGGTCCTTCGAGTACTCCTGCGTGATCTTCGCGGCGATGATCAGCTCGCGGAACTTGCGGAAGTAGGAGTGCTCCGAGCCGACCATCGCGTTCTTCACGTACTGCTGGGTGATCGTCGATCCGCCACCGGCACCGCCGGTCAGCTGCTTCCACGCGGCGAAGGCGATGCCCGACACGTCGAACCCGGAGTTGGTGTAGAAGCTGCGGTCCTCCGCGGAGAGCACCGCACGCTGCACCGGAAGGGGGATCTGGCTGATCGACACCTTCTGCCGGTTGCCCTGCTCTCCCGGGGCCACCCGCGCCAGCACGGTGCCGTCGGAGAAGGCGACGGTGTTGAGCTGGCTCTCGACCGCCGAGTCGGCGTTCGGCACCGGGATCAGCAGCCAGCCGAGGACCAGGGTCAGCAGCGGCACGCCGATGAGCGTCGCCACCGACGCGTAGCCCATCCGACGGCGCCGCCGCCACAGCCGGGCCGCGACCGGCAGCGACTCGACGTCCTTGCCGTCGAGGTAGCGCTGGACGTGGCCGTCGACCCAGTGGCCGGCCCGGACGAGGTGCTCGCCTCCGGGCCAGTGCACGACCTTCGCGGCGACGGCGGTCAGCAGGGCGGCGAACGCGGTCGCGATCCGGCCACGCGGCGGGGTCGACCGTTCCTCGCGGGGCTCCGGCGCGGGGGCGGCCGCCCGGCGGGTGGTGCTCGCCGCGGCCTTCCGGCGACCGGCCGCTCGGGTCAGCCCGTCCTTGCCGGTGGCCCGGCGCGCCGCCCGTGTCTGCTGGGACTGCGGGGTCCGCCGGGTGGCGGAGGTGGTCGTTCCCGACGCGGCCCGGGTCGGCTTCGCGGTGGTCGGCTCGTCCTGCGCCTCCTTCCCGACGGCGGGTCCGATGGCGGTGCCGTCGGGGGTGCGGGCCGGGGCGGGCGCCTGATCGTCGAGCACCGTCGGTGCTCCCGGCTTCCCGGTGGGCGCCGAGGGTGCTCGCTGATCATCGGACGGGGCGCTCGGCGACGAGCCGGCGGCCGGCTCGGCCGGGGGCGCGGACGGGGCCGAGCGCGGGGCAGGCGGCGAAGCCGAGCCGGCCGGCGTGCCGGACGTCGCGGGAGGGGTCGGCCGGGACGGAGCACCCGGACGGCCCGGGGCGCCGGTCGGCGGGGCCGCGGGACCGGACGTCGTCGGGCGGGAGGTCGTGGGCGGGGTGGGCCGCGAGGGGGCCGCGGGACGGCCCGGGGCACCGGTGGGCGAGGCGGGCGGGGCCGCTCGGGTGCCCGGGGCGGGCGGGGCCGGAGTGGCCCTCGTGCCCGCGGGAGGCCCGGCGGGCGGCGGCGTGGCCCGGGTCCCGGTGCCCGGCGCGGCCGCACGGCCCGGCGCGGACGGGCGCGAACCGGTGAGCGCCTGCGGGGCGGGCGGCGCCGGCGGAGGCACCGGGCGGCCGGCGCCCGGACGCCCCGGGGCGGACGTGGGTCGGGCCTGCGGGGCGGCGGTCCGGGCCCCGGGGACCGCGCGGGAGCCGGTCAGCGCTGACGGGTCGGGCGTCGGGCGGGGCGGCAGCGAGGGGTGCCCGACCGGGCCGCGCGACGGGCCGGTGGGCCCTCGGCCCGGTCGACGGTCGTCGGGTGCCGGGGGCGGCGGCACGGCGGGCGGCGGCTGCAGCGCCGTGGACGACGAGCCGGACGAGCTCGGGCGCCGGTCCCGCGTCGACGTCAGCAGTCCCGCTCCACCGCCCCGGGCCTCGGGGGCGGCGGCCGGCCCGAACGCCGCCGCGGGCGCGCGGAAGGACGACGAGGACAGGGCGTTCGGGAAGCCGATCGGCGGCGAGGGCGGGGCCGGGTCGTCGGCCGGGCGCGGCCGGAAGATCTCGCCGTAGTCGCGGTCGCGCGCCGAGTCGTCGAGGTCGGGCGCGGGCGGCGGAGGCACCTCGGCGTACTCCGGACGCTCGTGTCGCGAGGACCGGGAATGCGCACCCGCCACTCGCCCACCTCCCGCGTCCGCTGCGACGGGCCGACCCCGTCGGTCTCGATTGGATCACGATCCGATCACCGCCCGGCGGCGGTCCCCCGTCGGGGCACCGCCGTCACCGGAGCCCCCAGGCCAGGGGACCCCGTCGTGGTCAACGGCAGTCCGGGCACGGAGGTACAGGGGGAACCTGGCGCTCTCCGTGACCGGATGGAAACATGCGGCGAGCGGTGTCCGGTGCTCCGATCGACGGCGTCACCGTCCTCCGCTCGCGGGAGGACGGCCGGTCGTCGACGGTGGCCACCTCACCGCTGCCCCGGACCGATGCGAGAGGTGGCCCATGACCGACGAGCCGGACGAGCCCTCCCGCGGGGGGACGTCGGACGCGTCGGGACCCACCGGTCCGCAGCGCCCGGACCGCGTCGCGGGCGAGGCCGCCGCGATCGCGCGGTTCGGCGACGGCCCCGCCCTGTTCTCCCCGGACGTCCCCGCACCGCGGCACCCGCACGTCGGACCGTTGCTGCCGCACCGCCGACGGGCCGAACGGGCCGTGGGCCACACGACCACCCCCACCCCGGCCGACCCGCCGTCGGGAGAGCTGGTCCTCGCCCCGCGATATCTGCCCGCCCACCCCGCCGACGACCTCGCGGCACTCTGGCGCCGCGTCGGCCGGGCCGCGCGCCGCGGCGTCGAGGTGGCCGTCGAGTGGACCGCACGCGGGGTCCTCACAGCGGTCTCGGCCGCCGGCGCGGCCGCGGAGGCCGTGCTCACGCTGGTGTTCGGCCCGGAGCGCCCGGCCCTGCCCGAGGGCCGGCGGCGCCAGCAGGCGGGCTAGAGCTGGACCCCGCGGGTGAGCGCCCCGTCGACGACGAGGTTGGTGCCCGTCACGAAGGACGCGACGGGACTCGCGAGGAACGTCACCGCCACCGCGATCTCCTCCGGGCGCGCCATGCGGCCGGTGGGGTTCAGCGCGAGCGCGCGGTCGTAGAGCTCCGGGTCGCCGGACTCGATCGACTCCCACACCCCACCGGCGAAGTAGGTGTTCCCCGGCGAGACCGAGTTCGCCCGGACCCGGCCGGCCAGCTGGTGGGCGAGGCCCTGGGTGTAGTGCACGATCGCGCCCTTGAAGGTCCCGTACGGTCCGGCGGCGAAGTCGATCTCGCGGCCGGACACGCTCGAGATCGTGACGATCGACCCGGCGTCGGACGCCTCCAGCGCCGGCAGCGCCGCCTCGACGAGGCGCACCGTCCCGAGCATGTCCGTGCGGAAGGACGCCTCCCAGTTCTCCTCGGTCGGCGGGATGGCCAGGGCGGACACGTTCGCGACGACGACGTCGACCCCGCCGAGCTCGTCGGCGGCGCCCGTGACCCACGATCGCAGCGCCTCGCCGTCGGCGACGTCCACCGCGGTCCCGCGCACGTCGTGCCCCGCCGCCGTGAGCTCGGAGACGGCCGACTCGACGCCCTCGGCCCCGCGGGCGCAGAACGCCACCCGCGCGCCCTCGCCGGACAGGCTCTCGACCACCGCCCGACCGATGCCCCGGCTCCCCCCGGTGACCAGGGCCTTCCGTCCGGCGAGCTGCAGGTCCACGGCTCCTCCTCAGAGTGACGCCGCGCGGGCCCGCAGGTCGGCGTGCAGGCCGCCGTACGGGTCGACGCGGGGCAGGAACGCCTTGGACACCTTCGTCACGGCGCTGTAGTTGGTGTCGACCACGTTGGCCAGCGGGGCCAGCGAGATCTGGGTGAGCAGCTCGTAGGCGTCGAGACGGTCCAGGCCGTGCAGCGCGCCGAGCCAGGAGATCATCTCCTTCTGCCCGATGCGCCACGCGTCCTCGAGCGGACGGGAGGAGCCGACGGTGATCAGCTCGTCGTCGCTCTCCAGCCGCGGCCACAGCGGCGCCGGCGCGACGTCCGCCTTGACCAGCTCGACGATCAGCGTCACGTCCATCGCACCCTCGACCGCGGTGCCGCACGACTCGCCCTCGCCCTGGCGGTAGTGCCCGTCGCCGACCGAGAAGTTCGCGCCCGGCTCGTTCACCGGCAGGTAGCAGGTGACGCCGGCCCGCATCTCGGGCGTGTCCATGTTGCCGCCGAAGGCGTCCGGGGTGAGCGACGAGCGCACCTCGCGGGCCGCGGGCGCGACCCCGACGGTGCCGAGCATCGGCGCCACCGGCAGGTCGACCGAGAAGTCGCTGCGCCGCGCGGAGAAGGTGACGGTGTTCCGGGCGCGGTCCAGCTCGTATATCCAGGTCAGCTCGGGCAGCGGGTCGTCGAGCAGGGCGGTCCGGTCCGTGCCGGTGAGCCCGCCGAAGAACGGGACGAGGGTGGACGCGCCCCAGTCGCGGGCCGGGGTGAGGTCGACCAGGTGCAGCGCGAGGGTGTCGCCGGGCTCCGCGCCGCGCACCGCGAACGGCCCGGTCTGCGGGTTGAGGAACCGTGGGTCGAGCACCGCGCTCGCCAGGTCGGTGACCGCCCGGATGCGCCCGCCGAAGGCGTCGTCGCACCACAGCCGCAGCACCGTCCCCGGCTCGACCTCGTGGAGCGGGGCAACGCCGCCGAAGGTCCAGGCGTACTGCTCGGGCGTCGGGGTGAACTCGAGCTCGGTCACCGGGGCGCGATCTCGCCCATCGGGCCGAAGCCGTCGTGCGGGGTGTCGATGTAGAGGATCTGCGGCTGGGCGGCCACGAGGTCCGGCATCCGCTCGAAGAAGTCCTTCACGTACGGCTGGGAGGTGTGGGTGGACCCGGCGTCGGCGTCCCGGAAGCCCTCGATGCAGACGTACTCGTTCTCGTCGGTGAGGCTGCGGGAGAACTTGAAGTACAGGCAGCCCTCCTCCGCGTTGACGTTCCGCGCGTAGGAGTCGGCCAGCTCGAGCCACTCGTCGGTCTTCTCGGCCCGGATCTGCATGACGATGTTGATGACGATCACGGCGTGCTCCTGACGGCGGCGACGGGACCGCCCAAGCCTGGTGGGTCCGCGGGCCCGGGTCCAGCCTCAGAAGTGATCGGTGCCGGTCAGCTCGTGCTCGAGGTGGTCCGCGGTGGCGGTGACCAGACGGAACGGCGCCTCGAACTCCGCGAACGTCAGATCCTCCAGCGGCGCCGCGTGCCGGAACACCGCGGTGCCGTTCACCGCGACCGCGCCGCCGACGACCGCGGCCTCGGCGAGCTCCAGCAGCCGCCGCGGGTCGATCTGGTCCAGCCGCGCGACGGGCGACTCGATCTGGATCCAGTCGTGGCCGTCCACCTCGCCCTTGTGGTGGACGTAGACGAGCTGGTCGCGGTCCTCGGAGGTCGGCAGCCGGAACGTGAGGCTCTCCGCGTCCTGCGCCATCACCTCGTAGCGGACCCGCACCCACAGCACGAGGTCGTCCCAGCTGGCCACGCGTCGCTCCTCGGGCTCGATCAGGTCGTCCGGCGAGGGAACCGTAGCAGCGGCCCGACCACCTCCCCCCGTCGCTTCGCTCGCCCCCGTCGAGGCTCAGCGGGCCCCGACGAGCTTGTCCCAGGCGAAGGCGCCGACGGTCGCGGTGGCGCCGGAACGGTCGAGCAGGCGCAGCAGCGCGGCCCCGTCGCGGGGACGGTCGGCGGCGTCCTGGGCGGTGGCGCGGCGCAGCACCGGCACCAGGCGCGGGGAGAGCCGGCCGACGCCGGCGAAGGCGTCCGCCGGCGGCCCGTCGAGGATGCGACGGGCGATGTCGACGATGTTCTCGCCGTCGAAGAGGTGGTCGCCGCGGGCCGCGAACACCACGCAGCAGGCCCAGGCCCAGACGTCCGTGGCGGGTCCGGCGCCGTTGCCGGTGACCTGTTCGGGCGCCATGTAGCCGGGCGTGCCGACCATGTTCCCGGCCGGCGTGTGGTGGGTCTGGCCGACGACCCGCGCGATGCCGAAGTCGACGACCTTGGGGCCCGCCGAGGTCAGCAGGATGTTGCCCGGCTTGAGGTCGCGGTGGGTGATGCCGTCGTTGTGCAGGGCCGCGAGGGCGCGGGCGAGCGCGATCGACATGCGGGTCAGCGTCTCGGCGTCCCGGACCGCACCGCTCTCGCAGACGTAGGTGTGCAGCGACGGCCCGTCCAGGCGCTCCATGACGATGTAGGGCATCGACCCGTCGAAGCCCACGCCGTGCACGCGCGCGGTGTAGTCGCCGGTGACCTTCTGCAGCGTCTGGCCCTCGCGCAGGAACCGGGTCCGGGCGTCGACGTCGTCGAGCAGGTGCGGCGCCAGCACCTTGATCGCGACCTGGCCCGCGGTCCCGGCGCGGTGCCCGAGGTAGACCGTGCCCATGCCGCCGGACCCGAGGCGGCCGGTGAGCTGGTACTCGCCGACGGTCCGCGGGTCGTGCGGGGTGAGCGGCTGCTCCGGCGGCGCCATGTCGATGAGGCGCGTGGCGGTCGTCGGCGGGCGCGGCGCGGCGGTCGGACGGGGCGGCGGCGTGCGGCCCGGGCCGGAGCGCGGTCCTCCTGCCGCCGCGACCGCACGGTCTGGTCCGGCGGGCGGCCGGGCCGGGGCGGGGCCCGTGGCGCCCGGGCCGGGCGCGGGGCCACGGCGCGAGCGGATCAGGCGCCGCTCCTTGGGACCGGGGAGCCGGGCCGCGCGCAGGGCCTCGGGCAGCACGGGGGCGACGGCACACAGCCTGGGTCGCATCGCGCGCACGGTGAGCTGGTGGCCGAGCAGGAACAGCCCGGCGGCCAGGGCACCGTTCTCCAGGCCGATCAGGAAGAGCAGGAGGAACACGACCGCGGCGACGAGCCAGGTGGTCCGGCGCTTCGAGAACGGCCACGGCCGCGTCACCGGCATGGCGAGCCGCCGCTCGACGTCGAGCGTGGCCACGTGCAGCGTGGCGATCGCGAGTGCGAGCAGGACCGAGACGACCACCGCGACCACGAGCACGGCCGAGCCCGCACCCGGCGTCGGGAACCCGGCGTCGTCGAGGACGTCCATGAGCCGGTCGATGAGCGCGCGGCGGTCGGACGCGCCCACCGCGAGGCGGGCGACCAGGACGGCCGCGACGAGCGTGACCGCGCCGGCGGCCGCGGCGAGCCCGAGGACGACGGGGACCGGGTTGCCCGCCTCGTGGTGGAGGTGGCGGACGGCGCGGCGGCGGTCGGTGCCGCCCAGCTGCGCGACCCGCCCGGTGACCACCCGGTCGACCAGCAGCGCCTGGCGACGGCGGGTCGCGAGCGCGCGGTACAGCGGCGTCAGGACCAGGGCGGCGAGCACCCCGAGCGCGAGGGGCGCGAGCAGCCGTAGGCCGGCTCCGGGATCGAGCACCACCGCGTCCCTCCCTCCCCGGCCCGGCGCCTCGGCGCCCGCGTCGAGGCCCGAGGTTACCGCTCCGGGCCGTCGGGGCGGCGTGCGTCGGGACGGGCGGGTCGGCCGGCGCCGGTCACCCGACGGGCCACCGAGCGTGGCGCCTCCGTCGGCAGGGCCCGCAGGCGCTCCCACCGGCCGCGGACCGGATGGCGCAGCACGACGTCGCCGAAGGAGTGCCGGCCACGCACGCTGACGTGCAGTTCCCCGCGGTCGCGGCGGTGCACGGTCTCGTCCCGGACCGAGCCCGCGGAGATCCGGAGGTCGTCGACGTCGACGGTCGCGCCCTCCGGGAGCACGACGGTCGGCGAGCACATGCCGGTGGCGAGCTCCACGGCGACGACGGACGTGGCGCACTCGGCCTCGGAGAGGTCCAGCAGGACCTTGCCCACCCAGCTGCGCACCCGCACCGTCGGCGGGACCTTCCAGTACCCGCGCCGGCTGATCGACCCGCCGACGCCGGCCTCGAGGTCGAGCACGTCGCTGCCGTGCGAGGAGTGCAGGACGGCGCCGGGCAGATCCGCGAGCAGCCCGTCGAGCTGGTCGCGGTAGCGGGCGGCCTGCGCGATGGCAGCCCGGTCGGAGTACTCGACCGGCGTGAGCCGCCCCGCCACCATCGCCCGCGCGAGCATCGACGCGACGTCCTCGCGCTCGGCGTCGGAGGCGCGCTTGCGGGCGGGTTCCTCCGGCTCCGCCGGGGGGACGCCGCGACGGGACCGTCTCCCGTCACGATCCCCCGGACGCGCCATGCCCTCGATGATAGGTCCGGCGACCGACGGCGATGATGTTGCGATGGCGGGGGATCGTGGCCGGGCGAGCACGCTGGGGGTGGTGATCGCCGCCGTCATCGCGGTGGTCTTCGGGATCATCGTCGTGAACGCCCGCGACTCCCCGGCCGGGCCGGGCCCGGCCGCCGCCACGTCGGCGCCCGACGTGGTGTCGCCGCTGACCGGGCGCGGGGGTGACGCCGGCCGGGCGGTGCTGGCGGTGAAGGTCGACAACTCGCCGGAGGGCCGGCCGTGGACCGGCGTCGGCGACGCGGACGTGGTCTACGTCGAACCGGTCGAGGGCGGCCTGACCCGCCTGCTCGCGGTGTTCGCCTCGCAGCTCCCGCCCACGGTCGGCCCGGTCCGCAGCCTGCGGGAGTCCGACCTCGACCTCCTCGCCGCCTACGGCCGCCCCGCCCTCGCCTACTCCGGGAACGCGCCGGAGCTCGATGCCGCGGTGTCCGCCGCCTCGATCGTGCCGTTGTCCGCGGAGCGCGTCGCCGGGGCCTACCGCCGCGCGGGTGACCGTCCGTCGCCGCACAACCTCTACGGCGACCCGGCAGCCCTCGTCGACGCCGCCCGCGACGTCAGCGGCCCGCGGGACGTCGGGTTCCGGTTCGGCCCCGTGCCCGACGGGGCGCCGGCCGCCGCCGACGTCACGCAGCGGGTCGGGCGCACCGAGGTCCTCGCGCACTGGACCGGGGACCGGTGGGACCTGACCATCGGCGGCGCCCCGGCGGACGCGCACCCCGCGACGATCGTGGTGCAGCACGTGCCCGTGCGGACCTCGGCGATCCGGGACGTGGCGGGCTCGCCCTCGCCGACCGCGGTCACGGTCGGGTCGGGACGCGTCGAGGTGCTGCGCGACGGCCACCGCCTCGACGGCTCGTGGTCGCGCTCCGCCCCGGACGCCCCGACCGCGTTCACGACGCCCGACGGCGCGCCGCTCCCGTTCGCACCCGGTCCGGTCTGGGTGCTGTTGGTGGCGACCTGAGTTCGGGTAACCCCGTCCCATGGCTACCGGAGACAAGATCGACAACAAGGCCGACGAGCTCAAGGGCAAGGCGAAGGAGGCCGTCGGCAAGGCCCAGGACGACAAGGACCTGCAGGCCGAGGGCAAGGCCGACCAGACCAAGGGCAACATCAAGCAGGCCGGCGAGAAGGTCAAGGACGCGTTCCGCTGACCCCTGTCCCGACGACGGGTCGGCCCGACCCGTCGTCGGGAAGCCTCAGTACCCGCGGGAGAAGCGCTGCCCCGCGAAGCCGTACACCGGGGTGCCGTCCGGGTCCCGCCGCGCGAGGCGGTGGACCGCGAAGACGTTGACGCCCGGGATGGTGCCCCCGTTCACCCCGTCGGTCGCCGTGCGCGGGCCCTTCTCGACCAGCACGAGGTACTCCTCGGGCGGCGGCGCGGACTCCACGATCCGGACGTCGTGGTCCCCCGCGCAGGGCCCGTCCTGCAGTCGGATGCGCATCGCGTCCCCTCTCTCGTCGCGGCGGCGATCCATGCTCGCACGGGTGCCCACCAGCGGTGACGTACAGCGCACAACTCGGACGTCCGAGTTCCTTGACGGCGCCCACTACGGAGAGGAACGTAAATAACGTCGATCATGCCCCCCGTGATCGACGTCGAGCCCGGTCGGTGTCCCCCCGCCGACCGGGCTTCTTACTGTCTCGTGATCGTCCGACCGCTCTCGGCTACCCCGATCGAGCGAACGACATCCCGAACGGGCCACATCCGACCTTCTCGTCGCCACCCGTTCACCGATCCGCCACCCGCCCACGTGTGAACGGCGGCCCGCGGGGCATTCTGCGTGGGTCACCGTGGCGGCGGACGAGAGGCAGGGCCCGTGGACGACGCGGACCGCGCGCGACTGCGCGACCTCGTGCACCGTGCCCACGAGGCGCTCGGCGAGGTCACCGCGATGCAGGCCCGGTGCCCGGCCGACGTCGACCGCTTCGACTGGTCGGCGGACCTCCTCGACGAGCTGGCACGGGTGGCGCTCCAGGTCGGCGACGCGGCGGCCACCCTCGCCGGCGGCGAGGACGACGAGCTGGAGCGACGCTCCCGGGAGCTCGCCACCACCATCGTGCGCCGGCGCAACGACGCCCTGACGCCGCTGCCGGCGCCCCGCCGGCGCCTGCCGACCCGTCCGGATGGTGCCGCGCTCCTCGGCTCGCCCCGGGCCCTGACCTGACGGCTACCCTCCCCGGCGTGTCACGCCCCGCCGACACCGTCGGCCGCCTGCTCGTGCGCTGCCCGGACCGCTTCGGCATCGTCGCCGCCGTCTCGTCGTTCCTCTCGGCCTCCGGCGCGAACATCCTGTCGCTCGACCAGCACGCCACCGCGACCTACGGCGGCACCTACTTCCAGCGCACCGAGTTCGCCCTGCCCTCGCGCGACCTCGACGGGCTCCGCGCGGCGTTCAGCTCCGACGTCGCCCGGCACTTCGGGATGGAGTTCACCGTCACCGACGCGGCGGCGCCCAAGCGGATCGGGATCCTGGTCTCGAAGAGCGACCACTGCCTGCTCGACCTGCTGTGGCGCACCCAGCGCGGCGAACTCGACGTCGAGGTCGCCGTCGTCATCTCCAACCACCCCGACCTCGCACCCGCCGTCGAGTCGTTCGGCGTGCCGTTCGTGCACGTCCCCGTGACCGCGGAGACCAAGCCGGAGGCCGAGGCCCGGCAGGCCGAGCTGCTCGCCGGCCTGGACCTCGTCGTGCTCGCCCGCTACATGCAGATCGTCAGCGGGTCACTGCTCGCGGCGGTCGGCGCCCCGATGATCAACATCCACCACTCGTTCCTGCCGGCGTTCGTCGGTGCCGTGCCCTACCGGCAGGCCAAGGAGCGCGGGGTGAAGCTCGTGGGCGCCACCGCGCACTACGTCACCGAGGAGCTCGACCAGGGCCCGATCATCGAGCAGGACGTGGTGCGGGTGAACCACCGGCACACCGCGGCCGACCTCACGCGGCTCGGGTCCGACGTCGAACGCTCAGTGCTGTCCCGGGCGGTGCGCTGGCACTGCGAGGACCGCGTGATGCGCGACGGGACCACCACCGTCGTCTTCTAGGCGGCGTACGCGATCCACATCGCCGCGACCAGCACCGCGAGGACGAGCAGCAGGGCGAGCGCCGGGGCGATCGTGGGCGGCTGGGCCGAGGGCTTCGTCGAGGGCATGGCCATGGTGGTCTCCTCGTCGTGCGGGTGTCTGCCCCCTCATCGCCGCACCCGGCACGCGCGTGAGCCGGTGTCACCCGATCGTGACCCGTCGTCCTGAAAGAGGACTGCGTGGTACGTTCCGAGGATGCGAAGACAGCTGGAGGCGATCGTCGGGACCTGGCGCACCGAGGGCGAGGTGGACGACGGCACCCCGATCCGGGGCACGGACGCCTACGAGTGGCTCGGCGAGGAGTTCGTCGTGCACCACGTGGACGTGCACATGGGCGAGGACCGGGTCCGCGCGCTCGAGGTCATCGGGCCGATCTCCGCCTCCCCGGTGCCCAGCCGGGCCTTCGGCAGCGACGGCACGGTCGAGGACTCGGTCGTCGAGCTCACCGGTGACGGGCACCTCGGCTTCGGCAGCACCGGCGCCCGCGCCGTCCTCCGGGTCGACGGCGACACCGCGACCGGCGTCTGGCACCGCACCGGGGCCGACCAGCCCTGGATGACGTTGCGGCTGACCCGCTCGTGAGCACGGTCGAGGAGGTCGTCGCGTCGGCCGACGTGCCCGGCATCGTCGTCCTCGCCGCCCGCGGGGACGACCCGCGGGTGACGACGGCGGGGCCCGTCCGGCGGAACTCGCTCTTCCGCGTCGCGTCGATCACCAAGCCCGTGGTCGCCGCGCTCGCGGAGCGCCTGCTCGCCGAGGGAGTGATGGAGCTCGACGAGTCCGTGGACCGGTGGTTGCCCGAACTCGCGGGGCGCCGGGTGCTGCGATCCCCGGACGCGGCCCTGGACGACACGGTGCCCGCCGAGCGTCCGATCACGGTGCGGGACGTCCTGACGTACACCACCGGCTACGGGATGACCTCGGAGATGTTCGCCGACCCGCCGTGGCCATGGGTCGCCGCGGTGACGTCGGGCCGGCTGAACATGATCGGGCCACCCGAACCGGACCGTGTGCCCGCCCCGGACGCGTGGCTGGCCGAGCTCGTCGAGCTGCCGCTGCAGGCCCAGCCGGGCGAGCGCTGGCTCTACCACGGGTCGGGGCAGCTGCTCGGGGTGCTGCTCGCCCGGGTGACCGGACGTGGGCTGCCCGAGCTGCTCGCCGACCGCGTGACCGGACCGCTCGGGATGGTCGACACGGCCTTCGGGACCTCCGCGACGGACCGGCTCGTCACCGCGTGGTCCGGCGGCGAGGTGTGGGACACCCCGGACGGCGCCTGGTCCCGCCCACCCGCCTTCCCCGACGCGGCGGCGGGCCTGGTCTCCACCGTCGACGACCTGTTCGCGTTCGCCCGGTCCCTGCGCGACCGCCCCCCGATGGTCCGGGACCAGCTCACCGCGGCCCAGCGCGCGAGTGCCCACGCCTCGGGGTTCCTCTCGCCGGAGCTGAGCTGGGGGTACGGGGTGTCGGTGACGGTCGACGGGCCGCGCACCGGCGCTTTCGGGTGGGCCGGCGGACTGGGCACGAGCCTCCACGCCGACCCGGTCCGCGACCTCGTCGTCGTCGTGCTCACGCAGCGGCTGTTCACGGGGCCGGACGACATCGCCCTGCACACCCGGATCGTGGACGCGGCCTACGCGGAACTCGTGCCCTGACCTCGCCGAGAGGCACACCACGCACCTCCGGGCCTCCAGGGACGTGCCTGGTGTGCTTCTCGACGACGGGTCGGCCGGCAGTGCGACGATCGGACCGTGGAGTTCGTGGACTGGTCCGACGACGGCCCGGCCGTCGTGCTGCTCGACCAGCGCGCCCTGCCGCACGCGACGACGTGGCTGACGCTGCGCACCGTCGACGAGGTGGTCGACGCGATCCGCACGCTCGCGGTGCGCGGCGCCCCGAGCCTCGGGATCGCCGGGGCGTACGGCGCGGCGCTCGCGTGCGCGCTGGGCGATCCGGCGGGCGCGGAGCGGATCGCCACCGCCCGCCCCACGGCGGTCCCGCTCGCCATCGGCGTCCGCCGGGTCATTGCGCGGCTCGACGACGGCCCAGCGGCGGCCCTGGCCGAGGCCCGCGCGGTCGCGGCCGAGGCCGCCGTCGTGAACGCCCGGGCGACGGAGCGGGCCGCCGACCTCGTGCAGGAGCTGCGCCCGGGTCCGGTCCGCGCCCTGACGCTCTGCAACACCGGCGACCTCGCGTGCGGGCCGGGCGGCTCGGCGCTGGGCGCGATCCTGCGGCTGCACGACCGGGGCGCCCTCACCGAGGTCCTCGCCTGCGAGACCCGTCCGCTGCTCCAGGGCGCCCGGCTCACGGTGTGGGAGCTCGCCCGCGCGGGCGCGCCCTACCGGCTGTGCGTCGACTCGGCCGGGCCGGCCGCGATCGCCTCCGGGCTGGTCGACGCGGTGCTCGTCGGTGCCGACCGGATCGCCGCCAACGGCGACACCGCGAACAAGATCGGCACCTACATGCTCGCGTGCGCCGCCGCCCGGTCCGGCGTCCCGTTCCTCGTCGTCGCCCCCGAGGAGACGATTGACTCGACGACGCCGACGGGCGCCGACATCGTCGTCGAGGAGCGCGGCGCGGACGAGGTCCGCGGGCTCGCCGGCCTCACCGACACCCCGGTCTACAACCCCGCCTTCGACGTCACCCCGTTCGACCTGATCACCGCGGTCGTCACCGAGAAGCAGGTCTGGCGCTAGCTAGCCGAGAAGCCGCTCCGAGACCTCCCACAGCCGCTCGGCGTTCGCCGGGTCCAGGGCGAAGGGCGCGACCCCGTGCCGCCCGTCCGACCGGTCGCGCCCGGTGATCACGGGCGCCTCGTGGCAGTCCTCGAAGTACCGACCGCCGACGCCCTCGAGCAGCGGCGACACCGCGCACAGCACGGACGTCGATGCGCCCTCCTGCACGGTCTTCATCCGGTCCGGCGCCCCCGCCGCCTTCCGCGCGGCCAGCAACGCCTCCATGTCGACGTGGCGCTGCAGCCCCGTCGCGATCCCGCCCGGCATGAGGGCGTTGACGGTGATCCCGTCGTCGGCCCAGCGCCGCGTCGCCTCGACGGCGAAGAGCACGTTGGCGGTCTTCGACTGGGCGTAGGCGATCCACGGGTCGTAGACCACGAACGAGAAGTCCAGGTCGTCGAACAGCACCGGCAGGCGCAGGTGCGCTGAGGACGACACGGCCACGACCCGCGCGCCGTCGGCCGCCGCGAGCGCCCGGTGCAGGCCCGTCGCCAGGGCGAAGTGCCCCAGGTGGTTCGTCGCGAACTGCGCCTCCTGCCCGTCGATCAGCGTCCGCTCCGGCAGGGCCATGACGCCGGCGTTGTTCACCAGCAGGTGCAGCGGCCCCTCCCACGCGTCCACGAACGCGGCGACGGAGGCACGGTCGCCCAGCTCGAGCGGGCGGACGTCGACCTTGCCGCCCTGCGCCCGGATCTCCTCCGCGACCTTCTCGCCGGCCTCGAGGTTCCGGACGGCGAGCGTGACGGCCGCCCCGTGGGTGGCCAGGGTGCGGGCGGTCTCGATGCCGATCCCGGACGACGCCCCGGTGACGACGGCGGTCCTCCCCGTGAGGTCGATCCCGGCGGCGACCTCGTCGGCGGTGGAGAACTCGCCGAAGGGGGTCTCGATGGTCATGCTGACGCTCCCTGAAACGTAGGGCTCCTACGGATACGTCTCGACCGTACACCGATAACCGTAGGGCGACTACGCTTGTGCCGTGTCTCCCCGAGCCGACGCCCGCCTCAACCGGGACGCGCTGCTCCGGAGCGCGTCCGAGCTCTTCGCGAGCGACGGACCCGACGTCGCCCTCGACAAGGTCGCCCGCGACGCCGGCGTCAGCATCGCGACGCTCTACCGGCACTTCCCGCACCGCGAGGCCCTGGTCGCAGCCACCTACGCCCGGGAGATCGCCGAACTCGGCGAGGTTCCCGACGACGGGTCGGGCTCGGTCGCGCTGGCCCGCTGGCTCCTGCGCTTCGTCGAGTTCGCCCGGACGAAGCGGGCGCTCGGTGACCTGTTGCACGCCCCGGGCGCCGACCACCCGCCGGCCCGCACGGTGATCTCCGCGGCGATCACCGACATCCTCGCCCGGGGCGCGGCCGACGGGACGCTGCGCGACGACCGCGACGCCGACGACGTCATCGCCCTGCTCGCCGGCCTGTGGACGCTCCCGGCCGACGACTCGTGGCCCCAGCGCGCCGACCGGCTCGCGGGCTTCGTGCTCGACGGTCTCACCGTCCCGACCCGATCCGTCAGCCCCTGAAGGCCCGCGCCGCCGCGACCCCGGCGTCGAGGTCCCAGCCCGGCACGTCCGCCACCGCCCGGAGCAGCTCCGGCGTCAGGGCGCCGTCCGCCGCGACGAGCGCGTCGACCGCGTCCGGCCGGACCGGGTGCGGCGCCTCGTTCTCGACGAACTCCACGATCAACTCCCGGCACCGCTCCGCCGTCGCGAAGACCGGGGAGAGCGACGCGAACCCGTCGTCGAGCTCGTAGGGCGCGCGGGCCCAGCCGGTGCCGTCGAAGCCGTAGGCGAACCCCACCCACATCTCGCGAGCCATCCCGTCCACGATCGGCGGCTCCCACCAGTCCGGGGCGCCCGCGAGCAGGTCGGTCTCCTCCTCCTGGAAGTACGTCGCGGCCTCGCGGAAGTAGGTGTTCGAGTACT
Source organism: Actinomycetospora termitidis (assembly GCF_030286555.1). Classification (GTDB taxonomy): domain Bacteria; phylum Actinomycetota; class Actinomycetes; order Mycobacteriales; family Pseudonocardiaceae; genus Actinomycetospora; species Actinomycetospora termitidis. The sequence continues at coordinate 279,302 of NZ_JASVWF010000001.1, forward strand.
CGTGGTCGTTCCCGACGAGCACGGCGCGGCCGTCGCCGAGCAGGTGCAGGTCGGCCCAGTTGCCCCCGCCGTCGTCGTAGTGCCAGCGGCCGGGCTCCGCGAACGCGCCGCTGCCCCAGCCGCGCGCGGCGAGGATCGCGGCGAACGCGGCCCAGCGTCCGCGCATCGTCGTCGGGGAGGGCAGGTCGACCGGGACGAGAGTCATGGCCGCATCCTGGCGTCACCCGATCCGGACGGGAGCAGCCGGTTCGGCACAATCGGGGACCATGTCGGTCCTCCGGGATCCCCTCACGGTCGCGGTGCCGTTCTTCATCGTCTTCGTCGTGCTCGAGGCCGTGTCCTTCGCGGTGTTCGCCGACGACGACCTGCGCGGCTACGAGCGCCGCGACACCGTCACCAGCGTCGTCAGCGGGATGGTGGCCCTGGGCTTCAACACCGTTGCGCGCGGCCTGGCGCTGCTCGGGTACGCGGTGCTGTACGAGCTCACGCCGCTGCGCCTCGACCCGTCGAGCGCCTGGACGTGGGTCGGCGTCCTGCTCGGCGTCGACCTGCTCTGGTACTGCTACCACCGCACGGCGCACCGGGTCCGGCTCGTCTGGGCCGCCCACCAGGCGCACCACAACAGCGAGTACTTCAACTTCTCCACCGCGGCCCGCCAGAAGTGGAACCCGTGGTTCGAGATGCTGTTCTGGGTGCCGCTGCCGCTGCTCGGCGTCCCGCCGTGGATGATCTTCACGGCGTTCTCGATCACCCTCGTCTACCAGTTCTTCGTGCACACCGAGCGGATCGGGAAGCTCCCGGCGCCGGTCGAGTTCGTGCTCAACACGCCGTCGCACCACCGCGTGCACCACGCCAGCGACCCGGAGTACCTGGACCGCAACTACGGCGGGATGCTCATCGTCTGGGACCGCCTGTTCGGCACCTACGCCGAGGAGACCCACCGCCCCCGCTACGGCCTGACCACCCCGCCGCCCACGCAGAACGTGGCCGGGCTGCAGTACCACGAGTTCGCCGCGATCTGGCGGGACGTGCGGGCGGCGACGACCTGGCGCGAGCGGCTCGCCCACGTGTTCGCGCCGCCGGCAGGACCCGCCGTCGAGAAGACCCCCATCGGTCCGACGACCACCCCCGTGGACCGATGAGGGTCCTCCCGATCAGCCGACGGAGCGCAGCGCCTCGTCGATGATCGACACGCCCCGGTCGATCTCCTCCTCCGAGGCCGTCAGCGGCGGCGCGATGCGGAACGTCCCGCCCATCCCGGGCAGCTGCACGATGTTGACGTGCAGTCCGAGCTCGGCGCACCGCGCGGTCACCGCCGCGCCGAGGCGGTCGGCGTCGGAGCCCCCGAGCTCCAGCCCCACCATCAGCCCCCGCCCCCGCACGTCGGCGACCACGTCGTGGGCCAACGACCGCAGGCCGGACTGCAACCGCTCCCCGAGCTCCGCGGCACGCACCTCGAGCCGGTCGCGGCGGAGCACGTCGAGCACGGTCAGCCCGACGGCGGCCGGCAGCGGGTCGTTGACGTGGGTGGTGAAGAAGAGGAAGCCCCGCTCGTGCGCGCGCTCCTCGATCTCGGCGCTGGTGAGGACGGCGGCGAGGGGCAGGCCGGCGCCGAGGGTCTTGGAGAGCGTGAGGATGTCCGGCACCACGCCGTCCCGCTCGAAGGCGTACCAGTCGCCGGTCCGGCAGAGGCCGGTCTGCGCCTCGTCGACGATCAGCAGCATGCCGCGCTCCCGGCACTTCTCCTGCAGCGCCGCGAGGTAGCCGGGCGGGAGGTCGACGACGCCGCCGGAGCTCAGGATCGGCTCCACCAGGCACGCGGCGAGCGCCCCGACGGACTGCGCGTCGACCATCTCGAAGCCGAGGTCGAGCTGGCGACGCCAGTCCAGCTCGCCGTCGGGACCGACGATCGAGGGCCGGAACCGGTCGGGCACCGGCAGCGCGAAGTTCCCCGGCGCCGTCGGCCCGTAGCCCACGCGCCCGGCGCTGTAGGTCGCGTTCGCGGCGGCCTGGGTCATCCCGTGCCACGAGCGCGCGAAGGACACCACCTCGTGGCCCCCGGTGACCAGCTTCGCCATCCGCAGCGCGGCCTCGTTGGCCTCCGCACCCGTCGTCAGGAAGACGGCCTTCTCGAGCGGGGCGGGCAGCGTCGCGACGAGCTGCTCGGCCAGGTCGAGGACCGGGCGGCTGAGCATCCCGGAGTGCAGGTGGTCGAGGCTCGCGACCTGTGCCTGCACCGTCGCGACGATCTCCGGGTGCGAGTGCCCGAGGATCGCGCTCATCTGCCCGGAGGTGAAGTCCAGCAGCTCCCGGCCGTCCTCGGTGAACACCGAGCTGCCCGCCGCGCGGGCGATGAGTTCCGGGGCGAACGCCCCGCGGCCCGAGTAGCGGATGAGGTGCTTCTCGTCGGTCACGGGTCGGGAGCCTTCCCGACGTCGGGTCGTTCGGCCAGGGCCTCCGGGTCCCACCGGGCACGGAACTGCAGGACCATCCGCCGCATGACGTCGAGCTGGGCCGGGTTGTAGAGGTCCTCCATCGCGCGCTGGATCGTCCGGAGGTACTTCGAGAGGCCGCCGGGCGCGTCGATCCCGAACGTGGTGATCCGCGGGTCGTCGGCGGCCCTGGCGAGGATGACGTCGGTGAACCGGGCCGCGAGCCCGGCGCGGGTCGACTCGTCGGCGTCCGGGTCGAGGCTCTCGAACTCCTCGGTCAGGACGGGATCGGTGTCGTCGTCCTGGAGCAGGTGCGCGTACGCGCGCCGACCCTCCTCGCCGAGGGTGCGGCCCATGACGGCGACCAGGTTGCGGTCCCGCTCGGAGAGCTTGACGCCGGGCGTGACCGCGAGATCGTTCGGCAGGTCGGTGGGCACCTCGTGCTCGAGGATGTCCGCCAGCTCCGCCCGCAGCTGCTGCAGCCGGTCGACCTGCGCGGCCAGATCCTCGTCGAGCGCCCGGAGGGCCTCGGCCGGGTGCTCGTCGGCGTCCCCGAGCTCGGCGATCTGCGGCAGCGAGAACCCCAGGTCGGCCAGGCGCTTGATGCGCAGCAGCCGCACGAGGTGCGCGACGCCGTACTGCTTGTAGCCATTGCTGCGGCGCTCGGGCTCGGGCAGGAGCCCGACGTCGTGGTAGTGCCGCACCGAGCGCAGGCTCGTGCCCGCGAGTTCCGCCAGTTCCCGGGTGCTCCAGCCCACGTCGTCCAGTCTGCCCTTGAGTGTGCCGCGACGGCACGGTGTCCGGTGGTGGCAGACGAGAAGGAGGACCTCTCATGACCCCGCTGATCCCCGCCGAGGACTTCGTCGCCCCGCCCGAGCGCACCCGCGCCACGCTCTCCCCCGACGGCACGCGGATCGCCTTCCTCGCGCCGTGGAAGGAGCGGCTCAACATCTGGGTCGCCGGGGTGGACGACCTCGACGCCGCCCGCTGCGTGACCGCCGACGACGTCCGCAGCATCCACGACTACTCCTGGGCCGACGACCGCTTCCTGGTCTACGCCCAGGACGTCGGCGGGGACGAGCACTTCCACGTGTACCGGGTCGACCTCGACGCCCCGGACGCGCCCGCCGTCGACCTCACCCCCTACCCCGGCGCCCGGGTGTTCGGCCGCGACCTGCCGCCCGGGCGGCCCGGCACCCTCGTCGTCTGGATCAACCACCGGCGGCCCGACGAGATCGACACCTGCGAGATCGACATCGCGACCGGCGAGCTCACCGTCCTCGTCACCGGCGACGGCGAGTTCGGCGGCAGCCAGCTCGCCCCGGGCGGCGACCTCTACGGCGTCGGCCAGGACGACGAGGGGAACTGGACGGTCGGCCACCGGGCGCCGTCCGGCGAGGTCCGCACGATCGCGGTGCTCGACGCCGCCGACCACCCCACCGGGCCCTTCCCGGTCCAGCTCACCCCGGACGGCACCGGGATGTGGCTCGGGCGGCACGGCCACACCGATCGGCTGCGGCTGGTGCGCCTGGACCTGGCGACGGGCGTCGAGATTGAGGTCGCGGGCCACCCGACCCACGACGTCGACACCCGTGCCCAGGTCTTCCCGACGATCCCGTCGCCGCTGATCCGGGACCGGGACGGCGAGCTGCTCGGGGTCCGCTACTCCCGCGAGCGGCAGGAGATCGTCCCGGTCACCGAGGAGTTCGCCGTGGTGCTCGAACAGCTCGAGACCCTCTCCGACGGCGACCTCGGCGCGATCTCGACCGACGTCGCCCGGCGCCGCTGGCTGGTCTCGTTCGTCCACGACCGCGAGTGGGGCGCGACGTGGCTCTACGACCACGCGACGGGTGACGCCCGCCCGCTCTTCCGGACCCACGCGCACCTGGACCCCGACGTCCTCGCGCCGACCGTGCCGGTGACCGTCCGCGCCCGGGACGGCCGGGACCTGCCGTCGTACCTGACGCGGCCGCTCGACGCCGGCGACGAGCCGGGGCCGATGGTGCTCGTGCCGCACGGCGGGCCGTGGACCCGGGACTCGTGGGGGCACGACCCCATCGCTCAGCTGTTCGCCAATCGCGGCTACGCGGTGCTGCAGGTCAACTTCCGCGGGTCGACCGGCTTCGGCCGCGACCACGTGCGGGCCGCGATCGGCGAGTTCGCGGGCGCGATGCAGGACGACCTGGTCGACGCCGTGGAGTGGGCGGTCACGCAGGGACACGCGGACCCGGCCCGGATCGGGATCTTCGGTGGGTCCTACGGCGGCTACGCGACGCTCACGGCGGTCACCCGCGACCCGCACCTGTTCGCCGCCGCCGTCGACTACGTCGGCATCTCGAACCTCGCGACGTTCATGCTCGCCCTGCCCGAGGCGATCCGCCCGGGGCTGCGGAACAACTGGTACACCTACGTCGGCGACCCGGAGGACCCGGCGGCGTACGCGGACATGATCGAGCGGTCGCCGATCACGCACGCCGACCGGATCATCGCGCCGCTGATGGTCTTCCAGGGCGCGAACGACGTGCGGGTGCCGCAGTCGGAATCCGACGCGATCGTCGCGTCCCTGCGCGCACGCGGCGTCGAGGTCGCCTACCGCGTCTACGAGGACGAGGGCCACATGTTCGCCCAGACCGAGAACCTCGTGGACATGTTCCGGGCCACCGAGCGGTTCCTGTCGGAGCACCTCGGAGGAAGGAGCGGGTGATGATCGAGCCCACGCTGCCGCAGGCCGTCTACCTGCTGTGCCACGACCTCGAGCGGGATCGGCTGGGCGAGGACAGCGACCTGCTCCGCGGCGTCCTGCTGCGGGCGGCCGCCGTCGCGGAGCTGCGCCTGTCCGGCCTGCTCACCGACGTCGACGGGAGGGCCGTCCGGCTGCCCGGTGGCGTTCCCGACGACGGGTTCCTCGCTGCGGTCCTCGATGCCGTGCCCCCGGGCGGGACGGCGAGCTGGTCCGCGGTGATGGACGGGGACCCGGCCGCCGCCGAGGAACGCGTCCGGGGCCGCCTCGCCGAGCTCGGTGTCGTCCGGGCGGTCCGGCGGCGCCGGCTGTGCGTCGTGCCGTACCGGACCGTGGCGGTCTCCCCCGAGACCCGGGCCCTGCGGGCGCGCGTGCGGGGCGCGGTCCTGTCCGACACGCCCCAAGCCGTCTCCCCGGCCGAGGCGGTGCTGGCCGTGCTGGCGATCGACGGCGACGTCCGCACGGTGTTCGCGCCCGGCGAGCACCTCGGGCACCGGGACGCCGTCCGGGCGCTGGGCGCGCGGGTGGACGCGGAGCTGCCCGGCCTGCGCACGGCGCTGGGTTGGGCGATCGCCGGTCTGCGGACCGCGGCGAGCGCCTGGGAGTGGTCCGGGTCACGTCCGGCTTGAGTGTGCCGCAGCGGCACGGACTTCCCTGGTTCCCAGCACACCAGAGACCCCGCTGAGACACGGAGGAGCCCGATGAACGCGACCGAGCAGCACCGCGAGACCGACGACACCATGGCGGCGACGAAGGCCCCGACGGTGCTCGAGCAGATGGGCGGCGCGAAGGGGTTCGTGTACTCCACGATCCCGGTGCTCGTGTTCGTGGCGGCGAACACCTTCCTGACGCTGCCGGTGACGATCGCGGTCTCGCTCGCGGCCGGACTCGCCCTGACGGTGTTCCGGCTGGTCCGCGGCGAGAAGGTCGCGCAGGCCATCGGCAGCGTGCTCGGCGTCGCGGTCGCCGTGGCGATCGTGGCGTTCACCGGGTCGCCGAAGGACTTCTTCGTCATCGGCATCTGGGCCTCGGCCGCCGGGTTCGTCGTCACCGCCGGGTCGTTGCTGGCCCGACGTCCCGTGACCGGCGTCGTGTGGAACCTCCTCCACGGCGGCAAGCACCCGTGGCGGGGCGACCGCGCGGTGCTGCGGGCCCACGATGTGGCGACGCTGGCCGCCGCCGTGGTGTTCGGCGCCCGCTTCGTCGTCCAGCAGTGGCTCTACCTCGCCGACGCGACCGGCGGCCTGGGCGTCGCCCGCATCGCGATGGGGACGCCGCTGACCGTGCTCGGCGCGCTGGTCGTCATCTGGGCCTTCCGCCGGACCACGAAGCGACTCCTCCCGAAGGGCTGACCGCTCCGCACGGACGGGCCCGCCGCACTGGAACGCGGCGGGCCCGTCGTGCTGTCCGGGGTCGGCCGACCGGCCGTGTGCGTCCCGCACACGGCGAGGAGAGCCGACATCGGTCTGCCGGCGCGTTGCGTCCCGCACACGGTTCGGAGGAGCGACGTCAGTACGCCGGCGCATTGCGTCGCGCAACGCCACACCTGGTCCGGACGACCTGGGCCAGCCGTGTGCGCGACGCAACGCGCGGGTGCCGTCGAGGCGGGTAACGCGTCCGTCGGATCTTTCGACTACAGCCTCGACACACAGGACCGTCGGGGGGAACGACGCAGGTGCGCACGGCATACAAGGTCTGGTCGGGGATCGCGGCCGGGGTGTTCTGCCTCGTCGCGATCGGGGATCTGTCGAACAACGGGACACCCTCCACGACGGCGGCCGCGCCCGCCGCGGTGACGGCTCCGGCCCCGGCCACGTACGCGCCGGCCGTGGCCGCCCCGGCTCCCGTCGCACCCACGCAGCCGGACGGCGACACCGTGACCGTCTCCGACGTGATCGACGGTGAGTCCTTCGTCGCCGACGGGCAGAAGATCCGGGTCCTCGGGATCGACGCGTGCGAGGTCTCCACCTACGGCGGGAAGCAGGCCAAGGAGACAGCCGAGACGTTCCTGGAGGGGCAGCAGGTCACGCTGCGCGCCGAACCCGGCGTCGAGAAGGACAAGAATGGCCGACTGCTGCGCTACGTCGACCTGAGCTCCGGGGACTTCGGCACGCTCGCGGTGGTCTACGACCACACCGGCGTCGACTCCGCGAGCGAGGCCGACCCGACGTACCTCTCCGACCTGCGGTCCGCCGACCCGAACGGCCGGACCTGTTCGGCCCCTCCGTCCACGTCCAGCTCGTCCTCCGACTCCTCGGACGATGATGACGACGTGTACGTCCCGCTGCCCCGTCGCGGTGACAACGGCCTTCCCGACGGTGCCCTCACCGGCGGCTTCTGCGCGAAGAAGTGGTGGTGCTGACGATGGCCTCACGACGCTCGAGCTCCTCCGGTCTCGGCACCGTCATCGGTGTCGTCCTCCTGGTGGGCCTCGCGATCCTGATCCTCAAGTGGGCCCTGATCACCGCGGCGATCCTCGCCGTGCCCTTCGGCGCCTGGTGGGTCCACGACCAGGTGCAGCAGCGCAAGGTCGTCGACCGGCGCACCGAGGTCGAGGGCCGCGCGGTCGTGGACGCGGCCGGCGGGTGCGGTTGGTGCGGCTCCCGCATCGCCCACCGCGACGACTACACCGGCAGCCTCGTCCTGCCCGCCGACCATCACCGCGACGAGATCGAGGCGGCCCTGGCGGGATGACGACCGGGGCGCTGGGCAGCAGCGTCGGCCGGATGCCTACTCGTGCGGCGCGGTGGTGGACTGGCGTCGACCGCGCTGCACCCAGTACACCGCCAGGCCGACCCACACGAGGGCGATCAGCCACCAGTACCAGAGCCCGCTGATGAGGGCGACGGCGATGAACGCCAGCGCCGCCAGTCCTGCCAGGACCCCGGCCGTCTTGCTCTGTGTCGCCTCCGTCATAGATCCAACGTAACGGGCTCCGGCTCGAGGGTCTCCCCCTCGATGACGAGCCGCGGCCGTCGCTGGTGCGCCCCGGAGACGACGAAGGGGCCGCCGGATTCCGGCGACCCCTCGGTAGTGCTCTCCTGCGCGCGCCCGAAGGGATTCGAACCCCTAACCTTCTGATCCGTAGTCAGATGCTCTATCCGTTGAGCTACGGGCGCATGATCTTCAATTGTACGGCGACCCTACCGACCACCGCTGCGGAGGCTCCGGGATTTGAACCCGGGATGGGGGGTTACCCCAAACCGCATTAGCAGTGCGGCGCCATAGACCAGACTAGGCGAAGCCTCCCGGAGCCCTGGGGCCCACCGGTGGAAGACAGTACACGGGCGGTCCGGCCCGGCTGACGGCCACCCCCACCGCAGCCGACCCACCTCGTCGTCGGGAACCAAGATCGAGATTTCGTGAGCGCGTCGCAGCAGAGCTTGCGCGTGTCGCTCCCGAACTCGTGATCATGGAGCACGAGTTCGGTTGCGCGCGATGTGACGCGTGCGCGGAGCCGCATGGGATCGCATACGCCCCGGGTAGCCGTGGGCGATCGATCCTGAGGAGGACACCTGTCGTGAAGGCGACGCTGATCTACGGAGCGGGCGACATCCGGGTCGAGGACGTCCCCGACCCGAAGCTGGAGAACCCCACCGACGCCATCGTCCGGATCACGCACTCCTGCATCTGCGGTTCCGACCTCTGGCCGTACAAGAGTCGGGAGGCGACGGAGCAGGGCGGACGGATCGGCCACGAGTTCATCGGGGTCGTCGAGGAGACCGGCTCGGACGTCGGCCGGGTGAAGCAGGGCGACGTCGTCGTGGCGCCGTTCTTCTACGCCGACGGCACCTGCGAGTACTGCCGTGCCGGCCTGACGAGCGCCTGCCCGAACGGCAGCGCGTGGGGTGCCGAGACCGACGGCGGGCAGGGCGAGGCGGCGCGCGTCCCGTTCGCCGACCACTCGCTCATGAAGCTCGACGTGCCGGTCGAGTCCGAGCTGATGCCGAGCCTGCTGACGCTGTCGGACGTGTTCGGCACCGGCCACCACGCGGCGGTGTCGGCGCGGGTCGAGCGCGGCAAGGACGTCGTCGTCGTGGGCGACGGCGCCGTCGGCCTGCTGGCCGTCCTGGCGGCGAAGCGCCTCGGCGCCGAGCGCATCGTCCTGATGGGCCACCACAAGGACCGCACGGACCTCGGGCGCGAGTTCGGCGCCACCGACGTCGTCGCCGAGCGCGGCGAGGAGGGCGAGCAGAAGGTCCGCGACGTCCTCGGAACCGACGGCGCCCACTCGACGATCGAGGCGGTCGGGTACGACCAGGCGCTCTCGACCGCGCTGAACGTTACGAAGCCCGGCGGGTACGTCGGCATCGTCGGGGTCCCGCAGAGCGGCACGATCCCGAACGCGGGGCGCAAGTTCGGCGCCAACATCACGATCGCCGGCGGCATCGCGCCGACCCAGGCGAACATGCACGAGCTGCTGCCCGACGTGATGGACGGCAAGGTCGAGCCGGGCAAGGTCTTCAACCGGACCATCGGGCTCGACGAGGTCCCCGAGGGCTACCGGGCCATGAACGACCGCGAGGCGCTCAAGGTGCTGGTGCGGCCGTAGGCCAGGTGAGCAGAAATTGTCGCGATAGCGACAATTTCTGCTCACCTGCGGAGCACACGTAGCACCGCGGGTGGCCTGCCGCCGTAGCCCTCCGCCTCGAAGGCGGCCACGGCGATCCGCGGCAGGTCGCGCACCGCGTCGAACACCAGGTAGCGCGGCACCCAGGTGGGGCCGAAGCGGGCGTTGAAGCGGTAGAGCGTCTCGATCTGCCACCACCGCGACGCGATCCGCAGCAGCCGCGCCCAGAGTCGCGCCACCGGTCCCGCGCCGATCCGCTCCCCCCGCTCCAGCGCTGAGCGGAACACGGCGAAGTTCAGGGAGACCCGGTCGACCCCCAGCCCGCGGCACGCCGCGAGCAGGTCGGTGATCAGCAGCTCGTTGAGACCGTTCTCGGTGACGGCGGGGTCGCGGATCATGAGGTCCAGCGAGAGTCCCTCGGTGCCCCACGGGACGAACTGCAGGAGGCCGCGCGGGGCGTCCTCGGCGGTCGCCACGACGAGGACCGCCTCCGGGTCGGCGGCGGTGTCGCCGACCCGCGAGAGCGCCATGGAGAACCCGCGCTCGTCGGGGCCGCCGCGCCAGCGCTCGACGCAGGCGTGCAGCTCGGCGAGCTCCGCGGCCGGGACGTCGCGCAGGCGGCGCACCGTCGTCCCGTAGCCGGCCCGTTTGATGCGCGAGACCGCCTGCCGGACGGTGCGCATGGCGCGGCCCTGCAGCGAGAAGGTCGCGACGTCGACGACGGCCTCGTCGCCGAGTTCCAGCGCGTCCAGCCCGGCTTCTCGCGACCACACCCGCGCCCCGGTCTCGGAGCAGCCCAGCACCGCGGGCACCCAGCCGTGCCGGCGGCACGTCGTCACGAACTCCTCGATCGCCCCGGGCCAGGCCTCGACGTCGCCGAGCGGATCGCCGGAGGCGAGCGCGACGCCGGCCAGCACGCGGTAGGCGACGGCGGCCTTGCCGGACTCGGAGAAGACCACCGACTTGTCCCGGCGCAGCGCGAAGTAGCCCAGGGAGTCGGCCCGGCCGTGCCGGTCGAGGAGCCCGCGGATGCCGGCCTCGTCGTCGGGCGAGAGCTGCGGGTGCGGCTCGGCCGAGCGCAGCCAGAAGTAGCCGCCGAGGACGACCGCGCCGATGCCGAAGGTGAGCCCGACGGCGGCGGTCAGGTCGTCGTACCACGCGAACCGGAACTCGACCGGGCCCTCGACGCCGACCAGCGACAGCAGCGCGTGCAGCAGCTTCTCCCCGACCGACGGCCGGTCGAGCAGGAACGTCGGCCGGACGAACAGCAGCATCGCGCTGACGATCACGAAGCCGGCGACCAGCAGCTGCGCCACCAGGCGGACCACCACGAGCCGGCCCAGCGGGTCGGGCACCGCGTCGAACTCGCGCCGGGTCCACAGCAGGCCGATCAGCAGGACGACGGCCACCACCAGCGGCGCGATCGGATGCCGGCCGAGCAGGTGCGACACCACGATCACGACGCACAGCAGCACCGCGAGCTGCCACGCCCGTCGCTTCCGGCGCCGTAGGCCGGTGGCCAGCAGCATCAGGCCGACGCCCGCGGTCGCGAGGACGACGGTGCCGACGAGCGACGCCTCGACCGGGAGCCCGAACCACGCGGCCGGCTCGAGCCGTCGACGGGCCGCGGGGGCGAAGATCGAGACGATCGACAGCAGGCCCACGATGCGGGCGGCCCAGACGACGACGCGGGCGATCCGGGCGCGTCGCCGCCGTTCCCGGCGGACCTCGTCCTCGGCGCCCTCCTCGGGCTCCGAGACCCGGGTCCGAGTCACCCTGTCCTCCCCATGTGCGCGGAGCGCAGGTGAGCACTTGTTGTCGCTATGGCGACAACAAGTGCTCACCTGCGAAGCTCATCGCAGGTGCGCGTCGAACCAGTTCAGCACGCGGTGTCGCGCCTCGCTCCGGGTCCCCTCCGCGCCCTCGGACTCGTCGAGGGCGTCGGGACCGCCGGCGGCGGCCGGGTCCTCGGTGTCGTCGAACCGGTGCTCGGCCGCGGGGTAGACGACCACGTCCACCACGGCGCCGGAGGCGTGGGCCGCTTCCCGCAGGCGCTCGATGTCGGAGGGGTCGACCGGGTCCCCGGTCTCGCCGTAGAGCCCCAACCAGGGGCAGGTCAGCTCGCCGACCACGTCCAGCAGCGGCGGCAGACCGTCGGCCAGGGGCTGCTTCACCCCGGCCGCGGCGACCGTGACCGCCGCGCCGAGGGAGCGCTGCGAGGCGACGACGAGGGCGGCGGTCGCCCCGAGGTCGAAGCCCAGGATTCCCATCCGGTCGGCCGGGACGCCGTGGTCGGCCAACCACCCGAACGAGGCGTCCGAGTCGGTGAGCACGGAGGCCCCGGAGACGGCGTCGGCGGACCCGCTGCCGTGGAACAGGTGCGGGGCGACGGCGAGCCAGCCCTCCTCGGCCAGGTGGTCCACGATGCTCTCGGTGCGCTCGGTGACGCCGTGCGCGGAGTGCAGCACCACGATCCCCCCGCGGACCGGCGAGCCGTCCGGCGCACCGACGGTCACCGCGAGCTCGGTGTCGTCGACGAGCGGGATCGTCTCCGTGCGGGTCGTCATGAACCAGAGCCTTCCATGCCCGGACCACCCGCTGCCGCGTGACCGGCCCCGATGGCCGAATCCGACTCCTCTGCGTGGATCGGAGCACTACGGTGGCGGCGTGACACCGCTGCGCCCGGACCTCTCCTCGTTGCCCGCCTACGTCGCCGGGCGGACCGTGCCGGGGGCGGTCAAGCTCGCGAGCAACGAGGTCGCGCTGCCGCCGCACCCGCACGTCCGGGAGGCGGTCGGGGAGGCCGTCGCAGCCGGCAACCGGTACCCCGACATCACCGTCACCGCCCTCTCCGAGAAGCTCGCCGGCCACCTCGGCGTGCCGCGCGAGCGGATCACGGTCGGGTGCGGATCGGTCGCGCTGTGCGGGCAGCTGATCTCCGCGGTGTGCTCCCCCGGAGACGAGGTCGTCTTCCCGTGGCGCTCGTTCGAGGCCTACCCGATCGTCTCGGTCATCGGGCACGCGACGCCGGTGCCGGTGCCCAACACCGCCGGCCACGAGCACGACCTCGAGGCCATGCTCGCGGCGATCACCGACCGCACGCGGATCGTCTTCGTCTGCAACCCGAACAACCCGACCGGCACCGCGATCCGTCGTCGGGAACTCACCGACTTCCTCGCGCGGGTCCCCGAGCACGTGCTCGTCGTCCTCGACGAGGCCTACCGGGAGTTCGTCGCCGACCCGGAGGTCCCCGACGGCCTGACGATGCTCGACGCGCACCCGCACGTCGCCGTCCTGCGGACCTTCTCCAAGGCACACCGCCTGGCGGGCCTGCGGGTCGGCTACGCCGTGGCCGCGCCCGACCTCGCCGCCGCGCTGCGCAGCGTCGCGATCCCGTTCTCGGTCTCCAGCCCGGCCCAGGCCGCGGCGCTCGCCGCCCTCGACGTGCTCGACGAGCTCGAGGCCGACGCCCGGACGGCGGCCTCCGAGGCGCAGCGGATGGCGGCGACGCTGCGAGAGATGGGCTACGAGGTCCCGGAGACGCAGGCCAACTTCTGCTGGCTGCCGCTCGGGGACCGCACGCAGGAGTTCGCAGAGCACGCACTGGACCACAAGGTCGTCGTGCGGGCCTTTCACCCCGACGGCGTGCGCATCTCCGCGGGCGTTGCGGACGAGAACGACCTGCTGATCGAGGCCGCGAGATCCTTTTCCTGACGACGTCGGGTGAGCGCCCGGTGCGCGGGTCGCTCGACGAAGCGGGTGAGCAACCACCCGAGCAGGAAGGCCAGGACGACGACGCCGAGCAGACGGCCCCACCCCGTGACCCCGGCGTAGTCCTGGGCGACCCACGCGAAGAAGTAGCCGATCTGCTGGTTGCACAGGTACACGCCGTAGGACACCCCCGCGGCCCACCCGATGAGCCGCGGCAGCGGGCCGACCCGCAGGAAGTCCCAGTCCGGGCCGAGGGTCGCGGCGGCGACCAGCAGGCAGGCGGCGGCGAGGACGATCGTCGAGTCCGGGTCCGGCGTGATGATGGCCTCGGCGAGCACGCCGGCCGCGGTCAGCGCGGCGAGGTGGGTCAGCGAGATGCGGCGGGTGCTGGCGAGCCACATCGCGAGACCGATCGCGAAGAGCTGCCAGCGCCACATGACGAAGCCGTCCGAGAGCCACGCGAGCCAGCCGGTGGCGAACTTCGCCAGCAGCACCGGGGCGATCACCCCGAACCAGGCCAGGAGCGGGAGCGCGAGCGGACGGCGCCAGACGTCGCGGCCGAGGACGCCGACGGTCAGCGCCACGAGCGTGAACACCCCGAGCTGGAGCGGCAGCGTCCAGTACGAGTGGTCCATGAACGTCACGCCCGGGTCGAAGCCCTGGACCAGGAGCAGGTTGCCCACCAGGTCGCGCACCCCGGGGCGCCAGTACCCGTGGTCCGCGGCGAGGAGGGTCGCGCCGTAGGTGACGACGACCGCCACCAGGTAGGCGGGCAGCAGCCGCGCGATCCGCTGCCACCACCAGCGCCCCGGACGGCGCTTGGCCACGGTGACGCAGATGAAGAACGCCGAGACCACCATCAGCGTGTTGGCGCCCGCCTCGACGCTCCACGTGAACGGCGGCGGTGCGAGCCACGGCATCACGCCCTGGGCGGTGTACGTGGCGTGCTGGACGACGACCGAGAGCACCGCGAGCACGCGGATCACGTCCCAGCTCAACCGCCGCTCCCCGGGCACCGCGGGCTGCAGCAGCCGTCCCGTGGGCTCGGCGCGGCGGTCGGTCAGGAGCGTCATCGCGGCCGGAAGCTACGGACGGCTCCTGAGCGGTCGCTGAGAGCATCGTGTGGGATCACGATCGTCCCGGCGATCGGTCGACCGGACACGTCGGGCGGGGACCGCTCCCTCCCGCGTGAGGGGAACCCTCACGCCGTCCAGGCGCACGAATCCTCCCCTCACGCACCGACCCGTCGTCGGGAAAACGGGTATGAGGGACGCGATGCGCACCATGCGACTGAGCCCGGTCTCCGACCCGGCGGCCGACCTCGCCGAGATCGCGGGGCTGGAGCTCAACTACGACCCGGCGACGACCGGCGGGAAGGGCTGGCACCACGACCGGCTGCGGCACCCGCTCGGGGTCGAGGAGCCGGGCGACCCCGAGCCCGGCGGCCCGTGGGAGATCGCGTGCGCCCTGGTGCACGACTACGAGTTCGCCGACCGGTGGATCATGTCGGCGCTGTTCCACGCCGACGCCCCGCTGGAGGGGCGCGACATGCTGCTCGAGGGCCGCTTCGTGGTACTGCGGTTCCCGATGGGGGTCCGCGTGGACACGGTGGTCGACGAGACCCGCCGTCGGGCCGACGGAGCCGACGAGCGGGTGTGGGGCTGGAGCTACCAGACCCTGGGCCACCACCTCGAACGCGGCCGGTTGATCTACGAGGTGGTGAAGAACACGACGACGGGGCGGGTCGAGTTCCTCATCACCGGCGTCTCGTCGCGGGCGGCCATCCCGAACCCGGTGATCGCGCTCGGCTTTCTGGTGTTCGGACGGTTCACCCAGCGCCGCTTCTACCGGGCGGTCGCGGCGAAGCTCGAGGAGCGCGTGCGGTCCGTGCTGGAGGGGTCGCCCCGTCCGACCCCGGCCCCCGTCGGACCCGGCGACATCGTGCGGGCCCCGTCGGCCTGACGCGGGCTTTACGATCCCGGGCGTGACGAGCCCCCGTACCGAGTGGCGCCGCCCGATGCGGGCGCGCGACCCGCAGGAGACGCACCGCGCCGCGTCCCCGCTGGAGCTGCTGTTCGACCTCGCGTTCGTGGTCGCGATCGCCCGGGCCGCCGCCGAGCTCCACCACGCGATCGCCGAGAACCACGTCGGCGCCGGCCTGCTGAGCTACCTGCTGGTGTTCTTCGCGATCTGGTGGTCGTGGATCAACTTCACGTGGTTCGCCTCGGCGTACGACTGTGACGACGCGGCCTACCGCGCGCTGGCATTGCTGAAGATGGCGGGCGTCCTGGTGCTCGCGGTCGGCGTGCCGGACGTGTTCCGCGGCGAGCTCGGGACCGTGATCCTGGGCTACACGATCATGCGCGTCGCGATGGTCGCCCTGTGGCTGCGCGCCGCGGCCGGTGATCCCTCGCGGACGCAGGTGTGCCGGACGTACGCGCTCGGCCTGACGGTGCTCCAGGTCCTCTGGGTGCTCCTGCTGCTGATCCCGTCGCCGTGGGTGTTCATCGGGGTCGTCGTGCTGATCGTCGCCGAGGTGTCGTTGCCGCCGGTCGCGGAGAACCGTGGCCCGGCGACGCCGTGGCACCCGGAGCACATCGCGGAGCGGTACGGGCTGCTGACGCTGATCGTGCTCGGTGAGGTCATCCTCGGGATCACCAACGCCTTCGCGGGCGCGCTGAACGAGGGCGGCTTCTCGTTCGGTCTGCTGGCGGTCGGGCTGGGCGGGCTGTTCGTGGTCGCCGGGCTGTGGTGGATCTACTTCCTGGGTGGTGACGAGGAGGGGCTCACCTCCTTGCGGGTGGCGCTGACCTGGGGCTACGGGCACTACTTCGTGTTCGGCGCGGTCGCCGCGGTGGGCGGCGGGATCGAGGCGGCGGTGGACGTCGAGGAGCACATCGCCCACGTCTCGCCGGTCGTGGCGGCGTTCTCCGTGGCGGTGCCGATCGCGATCGTGCTGGTCGTCCTGACCCTGCTCCGCCGCCTGACCTGGGCCTCGGGCTCGCTGGTGCCGGGCCTGGCGATCGCCGGCGCGGTCGGCGTGCTGGTGTGCGCGGGCCTCGCGGGACTCGTCGGGGACGGGATCGCGATCCTGCTGATGGGCCTCGTGCTGATCGCGATGCTCGTGGCGTTCCTGCTGGTGCAGCGACGCCGGTCGGGGGTGCATGCGTGACGTTCCTGCAGACCGCGGCCTCGTTGCTGAACCGCGTGATGCTGCCGCTCGTGCGCTCCGGGGTCGGCGCCGGATCGCTCGCGGTCCTGACCTATACCGGCCGCCGTTCCGGGCAGGTCTACTCGCTGCCGGTCGCCTACCGCCGCGACGGCGACCACGTCTGGATCGGCATCGGCGCCCCAGGCCAGAAGACCTGGTGGCGGAACTTCCTCGGCGACGGCGGGCCGATCTCGGTCCGCCTCGGCGGCGAGGACCGGTCCGGGCACGCCCGAGCGGTCCGCGACGGGGATACGGACGTGCACGTGGAGGTCGAGCTCGACCCGGCCTGACCCGTCGTCGGGAAGGGCGGAAGCGGGGGGATTCGAACCCCCGGTCACTCTCGTGACGTCCGCTTTCAAGGCGGATGCAATCGGCCGCTCTGCCACGCTTCCGCGAGCCAGGCTAGGCGATGAGGGGCACCCGCCGTCGGGAAGACCCTCCTACGGACGGAGCTTCGCGACGATGCGCTCGAAGACGTCGCCCATGACGCGGCGCTCGTCCTCGTCGAGGAGGTCGACGAAGTGCTCGCGGACGCCCCGGAGGTGGTCCGGCGCGGCGCGCTCGAGGCGGGCGAAGCCCTCGGGGGTGAGGACGGCGAAGACGCCGCGCCCGTCGGAGTCGCAGACCTCGCGGCGCACCAGGCCCTGGCCCTCGAGCCGGGCGACCTGGTGGGACAGGCGGGACTTCGACGCGACGACCTCCTCGGCCAGGGACGTCATCCGCTGGCGGTGGTCGGCCTTCTCGGAGAGCCGGACGAGGATCTCGTAGTCGGCGAACGCGAGATCGTGCCCGTCCTGCAGCTCGCGGCCCAGGCGGCCGAGCAGGAGGGCCTGCCCCGCGATGAAGTTCCGCCAGGCACGCCACTCCTCGGCGTCGAGCCAGCGAGGCTCCTCCGAGGGCGACATTCCTCCATCATATGCACGGCTCACCGGCCGTGGTCAGCGCTTCTGCGGGGCCGTGGCCGGGCCGATAGCGTCCGCCGTCGTGTACGGCATCGCCATCCGTGAGCCCGGGGGACCGCAGGTCCTCGAGTGGACCGAGCAGCCCGACCCGGAGCCCGGGACCGGGGAGGTCGTCCTCGACGTGGTCGCGGCGGGGGTGAACCGGGCCGACGTCATGCAGCGGCAGGGGAACTATCCACCGCCGCCGGGTGCCTCGGAGCTGCCCGGGCTGGAGTGCTCCGGACGGGTCAGCGCCGTGGGCCAGGGCGTGAGCGGCTGGAACGTCGGCGACGAGGCGTGCGCCCTGCTCTCCGGCGGGGGCTACGCGGAGAAGGTCGCGGTGCCGGCGGCGCAGCTGCTGCCGGTCCCGGCCGGGGTGTCGCTGACCGACGCGGGCGGGCTGCCCGAGGTCGCGTGCACGGTCTGGTCGAACCTCGTGCTCGCCGCCGGGCTGCGCTCGGGCCAGACGCTGCTCGTGCACGGCGGGAGCGGCGGGATCGGGACGCACGCGATCCAGGTCGGGAAGGCCCTGGGCGCGACGGTGCTCGCGACGGCGGGTCACGAGGACCGGCTGCAGATCTGCCGCGACCTCGGCGCCGACGCGGCCCTGGACTACCACGGTGACCTGGTCGAACTCGTCAAGGACGCGACCGACGGGCACGGCGCCGACGTCACGCTCGACCACATCGGCGCCCGCAACCTCGACGCCAACCTGGACGCCCTCGCGAACGGCGGCCGCATGGTGATCATCGGGCTCATGGGCGGCGCCAAGGGCGAGATCAACCTGGCGAAGATGCTGACCCGTCGCCTCTCGGTGGCCGCCACCTCGCTGCGGGGCCGGCCGACCGACGGCCCGGACGGCAAGGGCGCCATCGTCGCGGCGGTGCGGACGGACCTGTGGCCGCTCGTCGAGTCGGGCCGGGTGCGCCCGATCGTCCACGAGCGCGTCCCCGTCCAGGACGCCGCCCGCGCCCACGAGCTGATGGACGACGGCGGCGTCGTCGGGAAGATCCTGCTGGTCGTGCGGGACGAGGAGGACGTGCACCGCGACGACTGACGGCGGCTCGTACCACCCACGAATGTGACGTCCAGTGTCAGCATGGCCGCACTGCTGACGTCCCGGGAGGCGACTACAGCCGCGACAGCGCCCCGACGAGCGCGTCCACGTCCGCCCGCGAGGTGTAGTGCGCCAGGCCCACCTTGACGACCCCGCCGATCTCGGCGCCGCCGATCACCTCGAGCGCGCCCTGGTCGCCGGGGTCGATGAGGACGCACACGCCCTGGTCGGCGACGCGCTCGGCGACCTCCTGGGCGGTCCGCCCGGAGACGACGAAGGCGACGGTCGGGATGCGACGGGCGGGGTCGCCGATCACCGAGACGGCCGGCAGGAAGCGCAGCTCCGAGACGAGGTAGGCGGTCAGCTCGTCGTGGTGGGCCCGCAGCGACGACATCGAGGTGAGGACCCGGTCGCGGCGGGAGCCGGAGGCGCGGTCGTCGAGCTCGGCGAGGTGGTCGACCGAGGCCACGAGCCCGGCCAGCAGCGCGTACGGGGCGTCGCCGACCTCGAGGCGCTCCGGCCCCCGGGCGGCGGCGTCGAACGACACGGCAGGGAGGCGGTCGAGGAGTTCGGGCTGCCGGAACACCAGGGCCCCGACGGCCGGCCCACCCCAGGCCGCGGCGGAGAGCACCAGCACGTCGGCGCCCATCGTCTCCAGGTCCAACGGCAGGTAGGGCGCGGCGGCGGAGGCGTCGACGACCATCAGCGGCTCCACCCCGGAGAGCGGCGCCGGCAGGGCGTGCACCTTGCGGGCGATCGCCGCGATCTCGGTGCGGGTGCCGAGGTGGCTGCAGGCGGCGGTCACGGTGACGACCCGGGTGCGCGCGCCCAGCAGGTCGTCGTACTGCCAGCTCGGCAGCTCGCAGGTCTCGATGTCGACCTCGGCCCACCGCACGGCGCCACCGGCGCGGCTGCAGGCGCGGGTCCAGGGCAGCACGTTCGCGCGGTCGTCCAGGCGGGAGACGACGACCTCGTCGCCCAGCGCCCACGAGGAGGACAGCGTCTCGGCGAGGCGGTCGAGCAGCGATGCCGCTGACGCGCCGAGGACGACCCCCTTCGGCTCCGCGCCCACGAGGTCGGCCACCGCCCGCCGGGCCGCGTCGACGATCGCCCCGCCCCGCTGCGAGGCGGGGAAGACGCCACCGGGCGGCGACACCGGGGCGCGCAGCGCGGACGAGACGGCGGTCGCGACCTGCTCGGGCACCTGCATCCCGGCGGGGGCGTCGAGGTGCACCCACCCGTCACCGAGCGCGGGGACCTGACCCCGGACCCGAGCGACGTCGACCGTCATGCTCCAGTACGGTACGTCGGCTTCACGCCGTAGCCGAGCCCGGTCCGCCCGGCGCTCGATCGGCGGAGGTTCCCCGTCGGCAGGGGGCTCGACCGGCTGAGCACCGGGCCCTGGTCCGACGATGCGGCGTCACTGCCACTGAATGACAGCAACGACGCTTCGCTGCCACACCGGGAGCCGTCACCCCGGCCCCGGATCCGCCAGGATGGTCGGCATGAGCGAGCAGCCCAGCGACGAGTCGAGCGTGGCCGCGGGTGACCAGGTCATGATCGTCGGACCGGACGGGACCCCGGTCGGGACCGTGCGGATGCCCTCCGAGGGGGCGGCCGAGGAGTCCGACGAGCAGCGCGAGGACCTCTCGGGCGCCGTCGAGGAGCCGGCGAAGGTCATGCGGATCGGCACCATGATCAAGCAGCTCCTCGAGGAGGTGCGGGCCACCGAGCTCGACGACGCCAGCCGTCGTCGGCTCAAGGAGATCCACGCGTCGAGCCTCGCCGAGCTCGAGTCCGCGCTCTCCCCGGAGCTCCGCGAGGAGCTGGCCCGCATCATCGCCCCCTTCGACGCCGACTCCACCCCGACCGACGGCGAGCTGCGGATCGCCCAGGCCCAGCTGGTCGGCTGGCTCGAGGGCCTGTTCCACGGCATCCAGACCGCGCTGGTCGCCCAGCAGATGGCGGCGCGGATGCAGCTGGAGCAGATGCGGCGCGGACTCCCGGCGGGCTCGAACGGTGCGTCCGGCCAGGTCGGCGGCGGGGGGACGACCGGCCAGTACCTCTGAGGGGCACGGGTACGCTCACCCGCCGTGGCCGTCCCTGCACTCGCGCGTCCCGGCGCCGACGATCCGTCGGGCGCCGACGAGGCGGGGCCGGACCTGCACGGCGCCTCCCCGCGCTCCTGGCGGCGGGCGTTCCACGACATCCGGCAGGCGATCGCCCAGCGTGAGCTGTGGGGCCACCTCGGCTGGCAGGACATCAAGCAGCGCTACCGGCGCTCCACGATCGGCCCGCTGTGGATCACCATCTCCATGGCCGTGACGGCGGCGGCGCTGGGCGGGCTGTACTCGCAGCTGTTCGGCCAGCCCATCGGCACCTTCATGCCGTACGTGACCGTCGGCTTCATGATCTGGTACTTCATCAGCGCCTGCGTGCTGGAGGGGACCGAGACCTTCATCGCCAACGAGGGCCTCATCCGCTTCCTGCCGGCCCCGTTGATGATCTACGTCTTCCGCACGGTGTGGCGGCAGGTCCTGTTCTTCGCGCACAACGTGGTCGTCTACGTCATCGTGCTGGCGATCTTCTTCGGCCAGCTCGACGAGCCGTACCGGATGATCAACCGGATGGCCGACGGGACGCAGGGGGTCCTGCACCCGGGCCTGAGCTGGACCGCACTGCTCGCGATCCCGGCGTTCGTCGTCATCGTCGCGAACGGGCTGTGGGTGACCCTGCTGTTCGGCATCATCGCGACCCGCTTCCGCGACATCCCGCCGGTGGTCTCCAGCTTCATGCAGCTGTTCTTCACGATGACGCCGATCATCTGGACCCCGGACCTGCTCCGCGGCGGCGAGCCCGGCAGCGCACGGGCGATCGTCGAGCAGCTGGCGAAGCTCAACCCCTTCTACCACTTCATCGAGATCTTCCGGGCGCCGTTGGTGGGGCAGGTGCAGAGCTGGACGCACTGGGCCGTCGTCGGCGTGATCACCGTGGTCGGCTGGGCGTTGGCCCTGATCGCGCTGCGCAACTACCGATCCCGCGTCGCGTACTGGGTGTGAGTCAGATGGTCTCGATCGATGTCCAGGGCGCGAGCGTCGACTTCCCGATCTTCGACGCGAAGAACCGGTCCCTGAAGAAGTCCGTCCTCGGGCGCGCGGGCGGTCGGATCACCGACGCCAAGGTGCCCGTCGTCGAGGCGCTGCGCGACATCGACCTGCACCTCCAGCAGGGCGACCGGGTCGGCCTCGTCGGCCACAACGGCGCCGGCAAGTCCACGCTGCTGCGCCTGCTCGCCGGCATCTACGAGCCGACCCGCGGCCGGGCCCGGATCCGCGGCCGCGTCGCCCCGGTCTTCGACCTCGCCGTCGGGATGGACCCGGAGATCTCCGGCCTCGAGAACATCCTGATCCGCGGGCTCTTCCTCGGGATGTCCCGCAAGGAGATGGAGCGCCGCGTCGACGAGATCGCCGAGTTCACCGAGCTCGGCGACTACCTGCGGATGCCGCTGCGCACCTACTCCACCGGGATGCGGGTCCGGCTCGCACTCGGCGTCGTCACCTCGATCGACCCCGAGATCCTCATTCTCGACGAAGGCATCGGCGCGGTCGACGCCGCGTTCCTGGAGAAGGCCCGCGACCGCCTGCGCGACCTCGTCGACCGCTCCGGGATGCTCGTGTTCGCCTCGCACTCCGACGAGTTCCTGGTCGAGCTGTGCGACACCGCGATCTGGATGGACACCGGGGAGATCAAGGAGCAGGGGCCGCTGCGCGAGGTGGTGAGCCACTACAAGGGTCGGGACCTCTTCGAGACCCTGAGCCCGGAGACGTTGAAGCGGATCGGCCGGGAACGCGCGCCGGTCGTCGACGACGAGCCGGCGCGCTCATGACCTCGATCGTCGCCGTCGTCGTCACCCGGCACCGCCCCGAGCTGCTGGCCGACGGCCTGGCCGTCATCGCGGGCCAGACCCGCCGTCCGGACCACCTCGTCGTCGTGGACAACGGGCCCGACGAGAAGACCCGGGAGGTCGTCGAGGGCTGCGGGCTCCCGGTGACCTACCTGCCCTCGCGGCACAACCTGGGCGGCGCCGGCGGCTACGCGCTGGGGATGCTGACCGCGCTCGCGCAGGGCGCGGACTGGCTCTGGATGGCCGACGACGACGGCCGCCCCGCCGACGAGCACGTCCTCGCGACGCTGCTCGAGGTCGCGGAGCGGCGGGGGCTCGCCGAGGTCTCGCCGGTGATCGCCGACGCGGCCGACCCGGAACGCCTGGCCTTCCCCCTGCGCCGCGGCCTGACCTGGGTGCGCCGGCGCAGCGACCTCGACGGGTTCGGCGACGGCGAGCTCATGCCGGGCATCGCGCACCTGTTCAACGGCGCGCTCTTCCGCGCGGAGACCCTGGACGTGGTCGGGGTCCCGGACCTGCGGCTGTTCGTGCGCGGCGACGAGGTCGAGCTGCACCGCCGCCTCATGCGCTCGGGGCTTCCCTACGGGACGTGCCTGACGACGGCCTACGTCCACCCCGACGGCTCCGACGAGTTCAAACCGATGCTCGGCGGCCGTCTGCACGCCCAGGACCCGGGCGACGCGACCAAGCGGTACTACACCTACCGCAACCGCGGCTACCTGCTGGCGCAGCCCGGACTGCGCAAGCTCGGTGCCATCGAGCACCTGCGGTTCGGCTGGTACTTCCTCGTCGAGCGCCGCGACCCGGCGGCGCTGCGCGAGTGGCTGCGCCTGGTCCGGCTCGGTCGTCGCGAGAGGTTCCGCCGCGCATGAGCCCCACCCCGCTCCCCCCTCCGGAGGTTCCCCGCCCCATGTCAGGACGCACCACGTGCTGACCTCGGACTCCGTCCCGCCCGCTGCGACCCGCAGCAGCAACGGCAGCCGCCCCGACCCGTCGTCGGGAACGGGCGACGAGCGCGTGCTGCGGCGGTGGCGCTGGGTCGCGATCGTCCTCGGGCTGTTCGGGACGGTCCTCGCGCTGCTGTTCCCGTTCCTGCCGGTCACCCAGGACACCGCGACGATCCAGTGGCCGAGCCCCACCACGGGCACCCGCTCGGTCGACGCGCCGCTCGTGGCGTTCCGGCCCGAGTCGATGACCGCGACGATCCCCTGCGCGGCGATCCGCAGCCTCGACGCCCGCTCGCCGCAGCGCGCGACGGTGTTCTCCACGACCCCGCCGCTGTCCCCGCAGGGCGCGCAGGTCGGGATGCAGGTCTTCGTCGACGGCGGGCAGCTCACCATCGCCGACCGCGGTCAGCAGGCGGCTCAGGAGCCCGTCCCGGGCGGCCCGTGCAACGTCACGATCACCTCGGACTTCGACGAGACGGTCCTCAACCTCGGGGCCGGCGCGGACACCGTGCTGGGCGGGGACTTCCGCCCGCAGGTCGTCGGGATCTACTCCGACCTCGACCAGTCCCGCGACCCGACGTCGGGGACGAGCGTCTCGATCACGCCGGACACCCGCTTCCAGACGTCGGCGACGGTGCTCAAGACCGCGGCGGGCGTCCTCGCGATCCTGTGCTTCCTCGGCGCGGTGTGGGCCCTGCACGTGCTCGACACGCGGGCCGGACGCCGGGCGCCACGCCTGGCCCCACGCCGCTGGTGGGTGCCGACCTGGCGCGACGGCGTGGTGGTCGCCGGCCTCGCGGTCTGGGCGGTGATCGGGTCCCAGACCTCCGACGACGGCTACATCCTCGGGATCGCCCGCGGCCGGGAGAGCGCCGGCTACATCGGCAACTTCTACCGCTGGTTCAACGTCCCCGAAGCGCCGTTCGGCTGGTTCTACGAGCTCTACGCGGCGTGGGTGCAGGTCAGCGACAGCGTGCTGTGGCTGCGCCTGCCGTCGGTGTTCATGGGCATCGTCTCGTGGGTGCTGATCTCGCGGGAGATGCTGCCGCGCCTGGGTCAGCAGGTCCGGCGGTCCAAGGCGGCCGGGTGGGCCGCGGCGATGGTCTTCCTGATGTTCTGGCTGCCGTTCAACAACGGGCTGCGGCCCGAACCGGTGGCCGTCATCTCGGCCCTGCTCGCGTTCTGCTCGGTGGAGCGGGCGGTGGCCACCCGCCGCCTCGCGCCGGTCGCCCTCGGCCTCGTCGCGGCCGCCTTCGCGCTCGCCGCCACACCGACCGGCCTCATGGCCGTCGCCCCGTTCCTGGCCGCCGCGCGCCCGCTGTTCCGGCTCGTCCAGGAGCGTGTGGCGCGGCTGGGCTGGCTGCCGGTGCTCCTGCCGATCCTCTCGGCGGGGCTGATCGTCCTGGTCGCGATCTTCGCCGACCAGACGTACGCGGCGGTGATGGAGGCCAACCGGGTCCGCTTCAACCTGGGGCCGAACTACACCTGGTACCAGGAGGTCGTCCGGTACGAGTCGCTGTTCTCGGTCTCCGCGGACGGCTCGCTGGAACGACGCGCCCCGGTCCTGCTGCTGATCCTCGGGCTCGTGGTGTGCCTCGTGGTGCTGCTGCGGCGCAACCGCATCAAGGGGGCCGCCCTCGGGCCGTCCCAGCGCCTGATCGGCACGACGCTGCTCGGCTTCCTCGTGCTCGCGCTGACCCCGACCAAGTGGACCCACCACTTCGGCGCGTTCGCCGCGCTGGGCTCGGGCATCGCGGCGCTGACCGCGCTGGCCACCTCCTCGGACGTGCTGCGCTCGCGACGCAACCGCTCGCTGTTCCTGGCCGCCGTCTTCGCGACCCTCGCGCTCGCGTTCACCGGCCCGAACACCTGGTGGTACACGAACAACTGGGGCGTTCCCTGGAACGACAAGCCCCCGTCCTACGACGGGCACCAGGCCTCCACGCTGCTGCTCGGGATCGCGTTCCTCTTCCTCGTCGTGGCCGCCATCGAGCACCTCCGGGGCATCCCGGAGGAGCGGGCCCCGTCGTCCGGGACGGGCTTCCTGACGACGGCGAGCGCGCCGCTGCGCGACCGGGTGCGCAAGGTGCGCGGGTCGCGATCGGGCAGCGCCTTCGAACGGCGGGCCCGGGCGCTGCGCATCGGGTCGGCGCCGATCGCGGTCGTCTGCGGGGCGCTCGTGCTGTTCCAGATGGCGTCGATGGGCAAGGCGATCGACAAGCAGTGGGACAGCTTCTCGCTCGGCGGGGACGTGCTGCGCCACGGGTTCTCGACGTCGTGCGGGCTCGCCGACCAGGTCAAGGTGGAGGGCAGCCCCGCCGCCGGGATCCTGCCGCCGGCGCCGTCGCCGACCGGGGTGGTGCCCTCGGCCCGGGGCGTGCTGCCGATCGTCGCGCCGCAGGTCCCGCTGGCCCCCGGCCAGCAGCCCGCACCGCTCCCGCCGGACACCGTGCCGGCGTCCAGCCCCCTGGCGCAGCTCGTCGACCCGACGCCGGTGAACGAGGGGTTCCGCCCCGACGGCGTCCCGCCGACCGGCGGCGGCACCGGCGTGTCCGGCTACGAGTACACGCTGCGCAACGACCTGGCCTCGCAGGTCCAGGGCACCTACGACGCCGAGGGCCGGGGCACCGGGACGCTCCGCACGCCCTGGCAGTCGGTGGACTCGTCGCTGCGGGACGGCACCACACCGCTGGTGATCTCCGTGGCGGGCCGGCTCGACGGCGGGAACAGCCTGTTCCTGCAGTACGCGAAGCGCTCCCCCGACGGCCGCATCCAGATCCTCGGCCAGGACCAGCTCGGCGGTGGTAGCGGCAACGAGCCGCCGTGGCGCGAGATCAAGGTCAACCTCTCGACGACGAAGGGCGCGACCGCCGACGAGGTCCGCCTCGTCGCCCAGGACCGGTCCCTCGGCCCGGACGGCTGGCTCGCGATCGCACCGATGCGGGGGCCGCAGCTGGTGCCGTTCACGCAGGCCGTCGGCAACCAGCCGGGCTACCTGGAGTGGCCGGTGCAGTTCGCGTCGCCCTGCCTGCGCCCGTTCGACGTCACCGACGGCATCGCCGAGGTCCCGACCTACCGCCTGATCGCCGACGCCTCGCAGTTCCGGATCGGCGGGCAGACGTGGTCGCAGCCCTCCGCGGGCGGGCCGATGGGGTGGATCGAGGTGCTGGAGCGGCAGCAGGACGTGCCGTCGTACCTCGAGGGCGAGGCGTCCCTGGACTGGGGCCGCATCGAGAGCCTCGAGCCGTACGCGCCGAACACCGTGGCGCCGGAGGTGGTCCACGGCGAGAAGACCGTCTGGGGCCACCAGAGCGAGGGCGAGATCGGCGACCCGCCGCCGGGGATCCCGTCGCCGGAGAGGTGACGTCCTGACGGCGGGTGGCGCGCCACCCGCCGTCGGGAACCGGCAAGATCCCGTCGAACCGCGCGGACCGCTCGGTCCGCGCCCCACTCCGCGCACTGCAACAGGATCTTGTCGTTCACGAGCGCGTCGCGAGCACCTGACGCAGGTGGGCGAGGAACATCTCCGGCGTGCCGGTGACCTCGTGCCAGTTGGTCCGGACGACGATCCAGCCGGCCGCGGCGAGCGCGTTCTGCCGTGCGGCGTCGCGCAGGAAGGCCTTGAGGTCCCGGTGGTAGGCCCACCCGTCGACCTCGACGAGCACCTTGAGCTCGGGGAACGCGACGTCGAGGACCGCGCGACCGAAGCCGGGGAGGTCGACGGGCAGGTTCGCGACCCACCCCACGATCGCCGCGGCCCGCAGCTGCGCGTGCGTGCGCCGTTCGGCCTCCGAGACCGCCCCGCCCTCCGCGAGGGTGAGCAACTGGGCGAGCAACTGGGCCCCGGGACGCCCGGAGCGGCGTGTACGCGCGGCCCGGAGCCCCTCCACGGTCACCTTCCGCCGCTGCAGCGCCGTGTCGAGCAGCTTCGCGCCCTCGATCAGCCCCAGCGTCACGGCCGCGTCGAGCACGGTCGGCGCGAGCGTCGTCACGGCGAGCCGGCGGTGGCGGGTCCGATCGCGTGCCGGGACGTCGCGCAGGACGAGGTCGACGCCGGGTCGTGCGCGCCGGCGGGCCGTCCGGCCCACGGCGACCGCCACGCGGCGGGGGCGTTGCTCGAGCAGGCCGTACCACCACGCCGCGCTGTCCCCCACCAGCACCGCGTCATCACCGAGGGACAGCACGGCCGCCCGGACGAGCGCATGCGGCGTCAGCTGGTGCGAGGCGTCCTGCACGACGCGTGGCGCGACGCGCAGCCACTCCTTCGCGGCCACCCGCCGCTGCACGGCCTCGCGGCTCACCCCGTGGTCGCGGGCCTGCTCGAGGGTGGCGAGGCCGTCCTGGTCGCTCATCAGGACGCGAAGTCGGAATTCCCGGTCATCGGTGCTCACACCACCTTGGAGGGCGGCGGGGCCGATCCGGTTCCACCCTCGTGACGGCAAGATCGTCACGAGATGAGCGGACCGCTCGGTCCCCGCCCCACTCCGCGCGGCGGAACGAGATCTTGGCCGATCAGTCCTTGAAGATGACCGTCCGCATCACGATGAAGTTGATCGTGGTCGCACAGGCCTGCGCGACGAACCAGGACACGAAGGCCGGGAGGAACGGCGTGCCCACGGTCGGGGCGTCCATCAGGTGCAGCACCAGGGACGCGACGCCGACGTTCACCGCGAAGGTCGACCCGTAGAGCACGAGGAAGCCCACGAACTTCGCGCCGCCGCCGGAGGACGAGGCGAAGGTGAAGCGCCGGTTCAGCAGGTAGGCGGTGGTGGTGCCGAGGATGAACGAGACGCCCTTGGCCAGCGGCGCCCAGACCCCGAGGACCAGCAGGAGCTGGTAGATCCCGAGGTCGACGCACGCGGCGAAGCCACCGATGAGGACGAAACGCACGAGCTGCGCCCGCAGACCGAGGGCGGCGGGCGCGACGGCGGCCTCCATCGGGCCGACCGCCGGCTGCTCCCCCGTCGAAGTCACCCCTCGATGGTAGGGACCCTCCCCCACCGGCCCGCCACCGCACCGTCGATACCGTTCCTGCTCATGGCCGTCGTCGAGGACACCCCCGTGCGCGTCACGGAGGATCCGCCGCCGACCACCCCGCGCTCGACCGTGCGGTCCGGGTGGTTCCTCGCCGCGCTCGCCGCGGTGACCGTCCTGCTCGGCGTCGCGATCCCGTTCGCGCCCGTCACCGCCGACGACCCGGTCGTCTCCTGGCCGAAGGCCGGCGAGCCCGCGACGTCGACGAGCGTCCCGCTGGTGCCCTACCGCCCGCTCGCGATGACCGCCGAGGTGCCCTGCCAGGCCCTGCGCGGCGGCGGCGACGCCCTGCGCACGCAACCGGTCTCCGCGGGCACCCCCGGCCGCGGCCTGACGTTCTCGAACTCCGGCGGCCGCGTCACCGTCACCAGCGACGGCGCGACCCTCGTCGACGAGGTCCTCCCGCTCACGGGCTGCACCTACCGCTACGACAACGACGGCACGACGACCACGCTCTCCCGCGACGGTCAGCAGCTCTACTCCGCGGCCGGCCAGGCCCCGCAGGTCGCCCAGCTCGCGACGGACGCCCCCGGCACCCCGGGGCTGTCCGCGATGATCCACCCCGACGACCGCTACTCCAGCGTCCCGTCGCCGCTCAAGCTGACGCTGCTGATCCTGCACGTCCTCGCCCTCGCGGCGACGCTCGTGCTGGCCACCCGGCGGTGGTGGGGTCGCCACGACGGCGGCTTCGTGCGGCCGCGGTTCCACGGCGCGGACGTGGCGGTCGGGGTCGTCAGCCTCGCGTGGGTCGTGCTGTCGCCGCTGCAGAACGACGACTCCTGGTACCTGCTCATGGCCCGGAACGCCGGGGCGACGGGCTTCGTCGGGAACCAGATCTACATGTTCGACGCGACGGAGAACCCGTTCGTCGGCAGCCAGTACCTCATGTCGATGTGGGGGTCGGTCGGGAACTGGCTCGGCATGTTCGGGTGGGGTCTGCTGTGGATGCGGATCCTGCCGATGCTGCTGGGCCTGCTCACGTGGTTCCTGCTGCGCGGGGTCCTCTCGACCGCGCTCGGCCGCATCGAACGCCGCCGGTGGGTGCCCTGGACGCTGCTCGGTGCGCACCTGGCCTGGTTCCTGCCCTACGGGATGGCGTTGCGGCCCGAGGTCTTCATCGTCCCCGTCTTCGCCGCGGTGCTCCTGCTCGCGGAGATCGCCCGACGGCGGGACGCGGTCGGCCCGCTGATCCCGGCGACGGCGCTGGCGGCGCTCTGCGTCACGATCTCGCCATCGGGCCTGGTGGCGGCCGCACCCGTCGTCGTGACCCTGCCGTGGGTCTTCCGGTGGCTGCGGACGACGACCTGGCGGACCCGGCTCGGCGTCGTCGGCGCCGTGGTCGCGGCCGGGACGATCGCGATCCCGGTCGGGTTCGGCGACGCGACGCTCGGCGACGTCGTCGAGGCCACCGGTGTGCACTCCTGGTACTACGTGACGTTCCCCTGGTACGAGGAGTGGGCGCACTACCGGACGCTGATCGAGACCGGGACCTGGGGACGGCGGCTCCCGGTGCTGCTCACGCTGGTCCTGCTCGTGATCGTCTCGATCGGGTCCGGGCGCCGCGGCCGCAGCGACGGCCCGATCCACGCGTACACGCTCTCCACCGCGGTGACGACGGCCGTGGCGCTGTTCCTGCTCGCCCTCGGCCCGACGAAGTGGGTCAACCACTTCGGCGCGATCGCCGCGCCCGGCACGCTGCTGCTGGCGCTCGCGATGCTCCAGACGCCGCTGCCGCGCCGGCCCGGCGCGCTGGTGACCGGGGCGGGCGTCGCCCTGCTGACCGGGGCGACCGTCCTCGGCTTCGCCGGGCCGAACACCTGGAAGCCCTACTCCGACCGCGGGCAGCCCTTCGGCAAGCACCTCGACCCCGACCTGTCGATGCTCGACATGGAGGGTCTCGCCCCGCACATCGGCCCGTTCTACCTGCGCCAGTTCTTCTGGTGGATCGCGCTGGCGGTCCTGGCGGCCGTCTTCGTCGCGTGGCGGCGCCGGCAACGCCGGCGCACGCACGGCATCACGCCTGACCGCGCCGTCCTCGTGCCCGCGGTGGTCATGACGGCGCTGCTGATGGTCGCGGTGATGGTCTACGCGCCGGTGATCCAGGCGCCCGGCTGGTCCGTCGCCGGTGCGCAGCTCCAGGCCCTCGCCGGGCGGCCGTGCCAGCTCTCGAACTCCGTCGAGGTGATGGAGCGGGCCCCCACCGACCTGGGCGGGCCGGCCACACCCGCCGTCGGGACCGGGGACTTCGTCCTGACCGAACCGGGCAACGGCGGCCCCGACGACCCGCCCGTCCCGCCGCCCGGACCCGCGCCGGCCGGGAGCGGGCCCACGATGTGGCACGACGCCGTGACCACCGACCCCGGGCTCCCGCAGCAGGGCACGGGCCTCGGCACCCTGACCACCGGGTGGTACCCCGTGCCGGCGGAGTCGACGGCGACGCACGTCGTCGTGCCGGTCGCGGGGAACGACCCGGACAAGCAGCGGGTCGTCGTCGAGTTCGGCTACGGGCCGGCCGCCGCCCCCAGCCGCACCACCGCCGTCACCGTGAACCCCGCGAACGGGCTGACCGCGCGGCAGTGGCAGGAGGTCCCGGTGCTGCTCCCCGGCGACCGGCCGAGCACGGTGCGGATCGTGGCGGAGGACCAGGTCGCCGGCCCGGACACCGCCCTCGCGGTGGCCCCGCCGCACCTCGCGGCGATGCAGCCGGTGCAGACGCTGACGGGTCCGGACTCCTCCGGCAACGGCCCGGCCTCCGGGCCGCCGGTCTTCGCCGACCAGCTGTCCGCCGTGCTCTGGCCGTGCGTGAACCAGGTGGCCGTGGCGCACGGGATCGCGCCGACGCCGACGGTCCGGCTGCAGGCCGCCGAGAACACGCCGGAGTTCATCCTCACGAACCCGACCTACGAGTCGTGGGGCGGGACGATGGTCCAGTCCGAGCGGACGTGGGCGACCGTGCGCATCTACTCCACCGTCACGGCGGGCGGCCCACCCACGCTGCAGTGGGGCAATGTCGACCGGATCGTCTACGACCACCCGACCGACAACTACGACCTCACCGTCGGCTCGGTCACCCGTGGGGGCCTGACCCGGTTCCCGACGCTCGCGTCGGAGGCGTACTCGGGGCGTGAGTACCTCGGCTGAGTCCCGGGTGCGCCTGGTCGCCCTCGTCGCCGGCGTGGTGTCGGTGCTGGCGGCGCTGGCGTTCCCGTTCGCGCCGGTCACGCGGCCGGTGGTCACGTACGCGTGGCCCTCGTCCTCGGCGCCGACGGCCGCGGCGATCCCGATGCTGCCCTACCAGCCGGAGTCGCTCGACCTCTCCGTCGCCGCGTCGTCGGCCCGGGCGGTGCCGCGCGGCACGGTGCTGTTCTCCACCGCCCCCCTCACCCCGGACCCGCTCGCCGAACCGCTGCAGGGCCTGACGGTCCGGGTGTCCGACGACGGGGCCCTGGCCGTGACCTCGGGCGGGCGGACGTTCGAGCCGGTGCCGCTGCCGGCGGGGTCGCTGACGGTGTCGTCCACGATCTCGGCGACGACCCTGAGCGCGGACGGTCGCGAGGTGGAGCGCGCCGACGGTGACGTCCGGCCGGCCGTCGCGGGCGCGTTCACAGGTGCGCCGACGTCGGCCGGGCTGGAGTTCTCGGCCGTCGGCGACACGCGGTTCCAGACGACGGCGAGCGGGTGGAAGACCGCGCTCGGGGTCGTCGCCGTCCTGGCGTTCCTGGTGGCTCTCGGCGCCGTGTGGTGGTCGCGCCGCCGTGCCCGGGACGTCAGCAGTGCGGCCATGCTGACACTGGACGTCACGAACGCCGCCACCACGGGACGCCGGTGGCTCGCCGATCTCGGCGTCGTCGGCGGCCTGCTGCTGTGGCAGGTCATCGGGCCGCTGACCGTCGACGACGGGTACATCGCGGGGATCGTCCGGTCGCTGGGGCAGAACGGGCAGGTCGGCACCGTCTTCCGCTGGCTGAACTCGCCGGAGACGCCGTTCGGCTGGTTCTACGAGGTCCTCGCGCTCATCGCCGGCGTGGACCCCGCCCCGTTCTGGCTACGTCTGCCCGCGACGATGCTCGGGATCGTCGGCTGGTTCCTGCTCACGCGCTCGGTGCTGCCGCGACTCGGGGTCCCGAGGATGCCGCTGCTCGCCGGCGTCGTCTACCTCGCCTGGTGGCTCCCCTACGACCTCGGCGTCCGCCCGGAACCCTGGGTGCTCGTCGGGTCGGCGCTGGTGTTCGTGCTGGTCGAGCGGGCGGTGGAGCGGTCGAGTGCGGTGGCGCTGATCGGGGCGCTCGCGATCGCGGGGTTCACGCTCGCCGTCACGCCGACCGGGCTCATGGCGTTCGTGCCGCTGCTGGTCGCGGTGTCCTCGCTGTGGCGGCTGCTCGACCGGACCACGGTCGTCGTCGGGATCGCCGCGCTCGGCCTGACGCTGGTGCTCGTCTACGCGGACCAGACGTGGGCCTCGGTGCTCGACTCGGTCGGCATCCGCACGCTCGTCGGCGGCGACCGTCCCTGGACCGACGAGTACGTCCGCTACGCCTCGCTGCTGACCGTCGGTGACGCCGAGGGCAACCTGGGCCGCCGCGCGCCCGTGCTGCTGCTGGTGCTCGCGTTCGCGGCCTTGCTGTTCGGCGCCCGGGACAAGCTCGTGGGTTCCGGACGACGGGTCGTGCTGGTCACGCTGCTCTCGCTCGTCACGCTCGCGTTCACCCCGACCAAGTGGACCCACCACTTCGGCGCCTTCGCGATCCTCGGCACGGCCACGACGCTGCTCGCGCTCGACGCCTGGCGGCGCTCCGCAGTGTCCTACCGCCGGGCGTCGGTGGGGGTCGCGGTCGTCGCCGGCGTCTCCGGGCTCACGCTCGCGGGCTACAACCAGTGGCACTGGATCTCGAGCTACGCGATCACGTGGTCGACGCTCTCCCCGCAGCTCGGTGGGGTGCGGTTCGCCGATGCAGTGCTGGTGCTCGGCGCGGTCGTCGCGGTGTGGTTCGCGGTGCGGGCACTCCGTACCCCCCGAGATCCTGACGTCCAGCGTCAGCATGGCCGCACTGCTGACACCAGGAGGAGGGTCGCCCCCGCCCTCGCGATCGGCGTCGTCGTGCTCGTCGTCGCGGTCGAGGTCCTGTCGTTCGCCCGCACCGCGGTGCAGCGTCGTGACTCCTACACGCTCGCGTCCGACTCGATCGCCAGCCTGTCCGGCGGATCGTGCGGGATCGCCGACCGGCTGCAGGTCGAGCGCGACCCGCTGACCGGCCTGCTCCCTGCGGACGGCCCCGGGCCGCTCCCGACGACCGGGCCGGGCGGCCCCTCCATGGCCGGCGCCGACCTGCCCGGCTGGCGCGGACCCGGCGTCACCACGGGGTGGTTCCGCCTGCCGGGCCCGGACACCGCCTCGTACCCGCCGGGCGAGGAGCCCGGGCCACCCGGACCCGTCGTCGTGACCCTGACCGGGCCGGTCGCGGGCGGCGACGTCGTCGCGGAGCTCCGGGACTCCTCCGGTGAGGTCACCCGGGTCCCGCTCGACGAGGGCGCGACGCAGTTCTCGGCGTCCGCGAGCGTCGACGCGCCGCGCTCCCGCGACCTGCGCCTGGACCCCGCGCTGTCGGCCGACCACACCGCGATCCGGCTCGTCAGCGCCCCAGACACGCCGGCGAGCCAGGGCTTCTCCGTCCCGCGGATCGCCCGACTCGTCGCCTGGAACGACGTCCTGCCGCCGGGCACGCCCGCCGCGGTCGACTGGCCGGGCGCCTTCCTCTTCCCGTGCACGCCCTTCAGCACCCTGCGCGACAGCGTCGCCGCGCTCCCGGGCTGGCGGGTGTCGACCGACGCGCGCAGCGAGGCCGACTCCGGCTACATCAGCTACACCGCCACGCAGGGCGGGCCCTGGACGACCGCCCGTGCCCTCGTCCGGCAGGTCCGCTACCCCGTCTACCTGCCCGGTCTCCCCTTGACCGACATCGCGAGCCTCGAACGCTGGGTCCCGACGGTGCCGCTGGTCGCCCCGGAGGTCACCTCCCGCGAGGTGGAGCAGAGCGGGTTCGCGACGCCGGGTCCGCTCTCGATCGGCGAGAGTTAGAGGGTCGTCAGGACCCGCGGCCCGTCCTCGGTGACCGCGACGGTGTGCTCGACGTGCGCGGCGCGGGTGCCGTCGGCGCTGCGCAGGGTCCAGCCGTCGGGGTCGGTGACGTAGTCGTCCCGCCCGCCCGCGATGAGCATGGGCTCGAGCGCGAGCACGAGGCCCGGCTGCAGGCGGACCCCGCGGTGCGGGCGGCCCTCGTTGGGCACGTGCGGCGCCTCGTGCATCTGCCGCCCGATCCCGTGCCCGCCGTGGTCGGCCATCAGCCCGTAGCGCGAGCTGCGGACGACGCTGCCGATCGCGTGCGCGACGTCGCCGAGCCGCGCACCGGGGACGGCCGCGGCGATGCCCGCCTCGAGGGCGCGGGTCGTCGTCGCGATGAGGTCGGCGTCCTCCGGGCTCGCCTCGCCGACGGTGAAGCTGATCGCGGCGTCGCCGCACCAGCCGTCGAGCTTCGCGCCGCAGTCGACACTGACGAGGTCGCCCGCGCGCAGCCGGTACCGGCCGGGGATGCCGTGCACGATCGCGTCGTTGACGCTGATGCAGGCCACCCCGGGGTAGGGCGTGGGCGCGCCGTGCGGCTGGTAGCCGAGGAACACCGGGTCCGCGCCGGCGTCGGCGATGACCTTCGCGGCGACGGCGTCGAGCTCGTCGAGGGCCATGCCGGGCCGGGCGGCCTCCTTCGCGGCCTGCAGCGCCCGCGCCGTGATCCGGCCCGCCGCGCGCATCCGGGCGATCTCGGCCGGCGTCTTGATCTCGATCATCGTCACTCCTCGGGATAACTATCCCGGTATTACTATCACGGACATGGTGCGCGTGCCGCTGACCCCGGAGGACCACGAACGCGGGCGACTGCTGGGCCTGGCCCTGCGGGAGGCCCGGGGCGACCGGCCGATGACCGAGGTCGCGGCCGCCGTCGGGATGTCGCCGGAGACGTTGCGCAAGATCGAGAGCGGCCGGGTGCCCACGCCGGCGTTCTTCACAGTCGCCGCGCTGGCCGAGGAGCTGGCCGTCCCGCTCGCCGACCTGGTCGCGACCTGCGACGCGAGCCGCAGGGCGCTCGGCGTCGTCAGCTGAGCCCGCGCTAGCCTCGTCGTCGATGCCACGCTCCGTGAAGACCCTGGTCGGCTGGGCGCGTACGGCCCCGAGCCGCGCGACCGTGCTGTCGGGCGAGGACGTCGTCTCCGACGACCTGCTGGCCGAGGCCGTCACGACGGCGGGTCCGCGCGGCGTGATCCCGCGGGGCCTCGGGCGCTCCTACGGCGACCCGGCGGTCAACGCCGGCGGACTGGTCGTCGACATGACCGCGCGGCACCGGGTGCACGCGATCGACGCGGAGACCGGCCTGGTCGACCTGGACGCGGGCGTCTCACTGGACCAGCTCATGCGGATCGCCCTGCCGTTCGGGCTGTGGGTGCCGGTCCTGCCCGGGACGCGCCAGGTGACGATCGGCGGCGCGATCGCGAGCGACATCCACGGCAAGAACCACCACACGAACGGCAGCTTCGGCAACCACGTCGTCTCGATGGACCTGCTCACGGCCTCCGGCGACGTCCGCCGGCTCGAGCCCGAGGGTCCGGAGTCCGAGCTGTTCTGGGCGACCGTCGGCGGCATCGGCCTGACCGGGATCATCCTGCGCGCCACGATCCGGATGACGAAGACCGAGACGGCCTACTTCGTCGCCGACACCGAGCGCACCGCGAACCTCGACGAGACGATCGAGCGGTTCTGGGACGGGTCCGACGAGGCCTACGACTACTCGTCGGCCTGGTTCGACTCCATCTCGACGGGGCCGAAGCTCGGCCGGGCGGCGCTGGGCCGCGGGTCGCTCGCACGGCTCGACGAGCTGCCCGAGAAGCTGCGCCGCGACCCGCTGAAGTTCGACGCGCCCCAGCTCGCGACGCTGCCGGACGTCTTCCCGAACGGGCTGGCCAACAAGCTCTCGTTCTC
Source organism: Actinomycetospora termitidis (assembly GCF_030286555.1). Taxonomy (GTDB): domain Bacteria; phylum Actinomycetota; class Actinomycetes; order Mycobacteriales; family Pseudonocardiaceae; genus Actinomycetospora; species Actinomycetospora termitidis. The sequence continues at coordinate 315,875 of NZ_JASVWF010000001.1, forward strand.
CGTCATCGGCGAGCTGTACTACCGGAAGACGAAGAACGCGCGGGGCCAGATCCAGAACCTGACGGCCTTCTACCACCCGCTGGACCTGTTCGGGGACTGGAACCGGGCCTACGGCTCGAAGGGCTTCCTGCAGTACCAGTTCATCGTGCCGCTGGCCGCCGAGGCCGAGTTCCGGTCGATCATCGCCGACATCGCGGCGTCCGGGCACGTGTCGTTCCTCAACGTCTTCAAGAAGTTCGGCGAGGGGAACCGCGCGCCGCTGTCGTTCCCCATGCCGGGCTGGAACATCTGCGTCGACTTCCCGATCGTCGACGGCCTCGGCCGCTTCTGCCGCGACCTGGACCGCCGGGTGCTCGCCATGGGCGGCCGCCTCTACACCGCCAAGGACTCCCGCACCGACGCCGCCACGTTCGCCGCGATGTACCCGCGGCTGGACGAGTGGCGCAAGGTGCGCGACGCGGCCGACCCGGACGGCGTGTTCGCCTCCGACATGTCGCGCCGCCTCGCCCTGACGAACTAGGAGAACTCCCCGTGATCGACGCCGTCGGCCACCCGTCGTCCCTGCTCCTGCTCGGGGGTACCTCCGAGATCGGGCTCGCGATCGCCGAGCGCTATCTCGAGGGCGGTCCGGTGCGGGTCGTCCTGGCCGGGCGCCAGTCCCCGCGCCTCGCCGACGCCGCCGCCCGCCTCGACCGCGCGGGCGCGACCACCGAGACCGTCGAGTTCGACGCGAAGGACGCCGCGGTGCACACCGAGGCGGTCCGCAAGGCGTTCGCGGGCGGGGACATCGACGTCGCCGTCGTCGCGTTCGGGCTGCTGGGCGACCAGGAGAAGGCCTGGCAGGACATCGACGTGGCCGTCGAGCTCGCCGAGGTGAACTACGTCGCGACGGTGTCGGTCGGCGTGGCCCTCGCGACCGAGTTCCGCCGTCAGGGGCACGGGCGGATCGTCGCCCTGTCGTCGGTCGCCGGGGAGCGGGCCCGCCGCTCGAACTTCGTCTACGGCTCGACGAAGGCCGGAATGGACGCCTTCTACACCGGCCTCACCGAGGCGCTGCGCGGCGACGGCATCGGCGTGACGATCGTCCGGCCCGGCTTCGTGCACTCGAAGATGACCGAGGGCATGGACGCCGCCCCGCTCGCCACCACTCCGGAGAAGGTCGCCGAGGTGGCGGTGGACGCGGTCACGAAGGGCCGCGAGCTCGTGTGGGCTCCGGCCCCGCTGCGCGCCGTGATGAGCGTGCTCCGCCACATTCCGCGCCCGATCTTCCGCCGCCTTCCGGTGTAGGGCCGAGAGTCCGCTACGGGCGGTTCCGGGCTCACCCGCCGTCATCGTCGGTGGCACATCGTCACCTGACGCCTGCGACCGTGCCCGCGAACCGATTCCCGCGGAAGCGGTTCTGCACCGGAGTCCCGGGGCCGAGGTCACCCGCCGTCATCATCGGTGGCACATCGTCACCGGACGCCCGCGACCGTGCCCGAGAACCGCTTCCAGCGGAACCGGTTCTGCACTGGAGTCCCGGGGCCGAGGTCACCCGACGTCGCCGTCGGCGACGCACCGTGAGGGGAGCCCCGTCGTCAGGAACGCATCAGACGACGACGGGCGGGCTCCTCGATCCACCGGTACGCGAGGTGGGCCAGCAGGACCGAGGCGACGAGCACGTGCGGGATCGCGAGCGCGGCGAGAGAGGAGTTCGGCGCCAGCGCCGGGAAGCGCGTCATGGCCACGACCGTGATCTCGATCAGCGGGAAGTGCACCAGGTAGATCGCGTAGGAGATGCGGCCGCCGTGCTGCAGGCGGGGTGAGGACAGCCAGTCCACGAGCCGCCCGCGTGCCACGCACAGCGCCCCCAGCAGGACCGGGAACATCGGCACCGCGAGCCACAGCCGGTCGGCCGCCGGGATCGTCGCGGACGCCGGAGCGGACGCCGCCCAGTAGGCGACCAGCGCGGTCTCGGCCAGCACCAGCATCACGACGCGTCCGGCCCAGAGCACGACGACGGGCGTCCGCGGCAGCCGGTCGACCACGAGCCACGTCAGCATGCCCGACGTGAACCCGCCGCCGATGCGCAGCAGCCAGACCCATGCGCCCGACTCGCCCGCACCCACCGTCACCAACGGGACGACCGCGATCGGCGAGGCCGCCAGCACGGCGAGCACCGACAGCACCGGCAACGGCCACGACCGCACCCGCCACGCCGCGAGGACCAGCAGCGGGAAGCACAGGTAGGCCAGCCACTCGGCGCTGACCGACCACGCGGGCAGGACGAACGAGACGCCCTCGATGCCCGACGAGGTCCACATCTGGGTCATCGTGAGCTGCCGGATCCAGCCGAGCGGCCCGAGTGAGGGCTGCGGCGACTGCCAGGCCACGATCCCGTCGCTGCCGAAGACGAGCCGCGCCGCGCACCAGACGCCGAACGCGACCGTGACGACCGCGTACAGCGGCCACACCCGTGCGATCCGCGCGCGCAGGAACCGGGCCGTCCCACCGACCGACGGTCGAGCACCCATGCGCGCGAGGTAGGAGCGGGTGAGCACCAGCCCCGAGAGCACGAAGAACAGGTCCACCCCGAGCGGGCCGGCCGCCACCAGCGGGGCGATCGGGGCGGTCCAGCGGGCGAACACGTCACCCGGGATGTACGAGGCGTGCAGCAGCAGCACCCAGACGGCGGCGACGAACCGCAGCCCGGTCAGCTGCGCGATGTCCGGGCGGGCGCCCACGGACGGCACCGACCGTGCGGGCGCCTCCTCCCGCACCGGCGTGACGGCCGGGGTGGGCGCGGTGCCCCGCGTCCGGGGGAGCGGGAGGACGGTCCCGCTCCCCCCGGCCGGCGTCCGGAACCCGACCGGGGAGGCGCGCCGTGCACCGGTGGTCAGGGGTGCGCTCCCGCTGACCTCCGGCGCCGAGGGGACCGCCACGAGCGGTGTCGTGCGCATCCCCGCGATCCGGGCCGGCTCCGCCGCCGACCCCGCCACGGCACCTGCACGACCCGGCGCCCGCGTCGTGAGCGACGTCAGCGTTCCCATCGTGGTGCCTCCCCGACCGTGTCCCCGGACCGAGCGCCCCGATCGAGACCGCGGTGCTCGATCTGAGGAACGGCACGGCTCGTCCGTTTCCTGATAGGCCATTCAGTGGATCGAGCGACGGCCGTCCGGTCGCGGTCATGAAAACGGGTGACGACGGCACCGTCCGTGACGGAGTCCGCCTGCTCCACCCGCGATCCCGACCCGACCGAGCGGTTCCCCCACCTCCCCGGTGGAGGGCGCCGCACGCGATCGCGCCTGGTCACGCACCGTCGCCGCCTCGCCCCACCGGTGAGGGTGTCGGGGGGTTCCCCTACCGTGGCGGGATCGCCGCGTCAGGGGGCGCGTGACGAGGAGGAACAGGTTCGTGACCAGGGGCCCGACGATCGCCGATCCGCCCGTCGAGGGGGACCCAACGCGCCCGGCCTCCGCGCCGGATCACCCACACGGGGAACGGGTCGAGCCCCACTGGAGGCGCCTGCTCCGTGACCCCGCGCTCGCCGGGGTCGCCGTGCTCGCCCTCCTGGCGGCCGTCGCCGTCCTCGTGGTGAACGCCGCCCACAACCAGGGCCGCATCGTCCCGCCGCTCGACGACGTCTACATCCACCTGCAGTACGCCCGCCAGGTCGGCCTCGGCGAGTTCTTGCGCTACCAGGCCGACGCCCCCCGGACGACGGGCGCGAGCAGCCTCCTCTACGTCCTGCTCCTCGGAGCAGCCTCCGTCGTGGTCCCGTCCGGCCTGCTGCTGTACGCGGCGATCGCGTTCGGCGTCGTCTGCTTCGTCGCGACGGTCGTCCTGGTCGCGCTGCTCGGCCGCGAGCTCGCCTCCCGGCGGGTCGGTCTCGTGGCCGCGGTCCTGACGGCGCTGTGCGGTCCGCTGCTCTGGGGCGTCACGAGCGGCATGGAGGTCGCGCTCGTCGCGGTGCTCGTCGCCGGGGTGCTGCTCGCGTTCGTCCGGGAACAGCAGCTCGGGCGCTTCGTCGTCACCCCCGTCGTCGCGGTCCCGCTCGTGCTCACCCGCCCCGAGGGCCTCGTCCTGGTCGTCGCCGTCACCGTCGGCGCGGTGGTGACCCTCGTGCGCGGCCGGCGCCGACCCGCCGTCGGGAACGGGCTGCTCGTCCTGCCCCCGCTGGCCGCGCTCGCGCAGCTCGGGCTCTATCGGCTGCTCACCGGCTCGGCGGAGAACACCGGCCTCCAGGCCAAGTCCTTCGTCAGCCTGCCCCTGGGATCACCCCTGGAGGTGGCCGACCGGGTCGTGACCACTGCGCGGACCGCGTTGGAGCTCGTCGGCGGGGTCACGACGACGGAGGTGGTCGGTCCGGGCGTCCTCGTCCTGGCCGCGATCGGGCTGGCCTCGCTCGCCCTGTCCGGACGACGGGTCGTGGCCGGGGTGGTCGCCCTCGGCCTCGCCGGGGTGCTGCTCGCCGTGTCGACCCTGCAGACGGCCCTGTGGCACGACGGGCGTTATCTCCAGCCGTTCCTGCCCGCCGTGGTCCTGCTCGCGGTGCTCGGCATCCGGGCGGTCGGGCGGGCGGCGGGCGATGCGCGCAACGGCCGGGCGCTGACGGCGGGCCTGGTGGCGGTGCTGGCCGCGTTCACCCTGGTGTCGACGCCGAGCTGGGCGCTGCGCCAGGGCGAGCAGGCCGCCGGCATCCGCGAGTCCGCGGTGTCGGTCGCCCAGTGGCTGAAGGGCAACACCCCGCCCGACGCGATCGTGGCGGTCAACGACGTGGGCGCGGTCGCGTGGTTCTCCGACCGCCGGGTGCTCGACCTCGTCGGCCTGACGACCCCCGGCTTCGCGCGGCCCGCCCTCGAGGGCCCGGGCGCGATGTACGAGCAGCTCGCCCACCTGCCGCCCGAGCGCCGCCCCTCCTACTTCTCGATCTTCGACGACACCGGGTTGGTCGGCGTCGGCGACCTCCCGAAGGCCCGCATCCTCGGCGACGAACCGCTGACGTCGTTCGCGCTGAAGAGCCCGGTGCGCGACGGCGCCCCGTTCGGCGGCATCTGCCAGACCACGGGCGACTGTCCCGTGATCAGCGTGTGGCGGGCCGACTGGTCGCACGTCGGGAGCGGCGACCTCCCCGACCTCCCGGTCCCCGGCCGGATCGTCGACCACGTGAACGTCGGGGACCTCGCCGACGAGGCGACCCACGGCTACGGCGTCGACCGCGCGATTGTCGGGGTCGTGCCGAAGGACGAGATCCGCAACCAGGAGGTCGCGGGGCGGGTGGTCGTCGACAGCGGCCGCCACGTCGTCGGCGGGGAGCACTTCACGCTGCGGGGGCTCACTCCGGGCCGACCGGCGACGCTGACCGCACGCGTCGACGCCCGCGAGCCCGTGCGGGACCGGAACACCTCCGCCGGGGTCGTGTCGGTGGCCGCGGGCGGGCGCGGGGTCGGGACGTGGGAGTTCGCGACGGAGGTCCCCGGCCTGCCCGCGGGCTCGGAGCACTCGTGGGCGCAGTCGTCGTTCACGATCCCGGCCGAGGCGGTGACCTCTCCCGACCTCGAGATCACGCTCGGCCCGCAGCAGCCGTTCCTGGCGCCCTACCCGGACTACCGCGCGTTCTCGTACTGGGCGTCGCAGTAGGCCTACCGGTCCTGGTGCGGGATGCGGCCCGCCGTCCCACCGTCGTCGCGGCGGCCCGGACGGCCCTGCTCACGCAGCAGGTCACGGATCTCGGTGAGGAGCTCGACGTCGGTCGGCTCGGCCGGCCCGGCCTCCTCGCCCCGCTTGCGCCGCTCCGCCACGACCTTGAGCGGGAGGACGACGAGGAAGTAGACGACCGCGGCGGTGATGAGGAAGGTGATCAGCGCGTTGATGAACGAGGCGTAGTCGAAGACGACACCGTTCACGACGAAGGTCCCGGCGAGTTCGCCGCCGCCGGAGAAGACCTGGATCAGGGGCTTGAGGAACGCGTTGGTGAACGCGGTGACCAGCGCGGTGAAGGCGGCCCCGACCACGACCGCGACCGCGAGGTCGACCACGTTGCCGCGGAGAAGGAAGTCCTTGAAACCCTTCAGCACCGACGGTCCCCTTCGCTCGATCGACCCAAGTGCACACCGAACGTAACCGGTTCGGGCAGACGGACGCGCCCGCCACGCCGGTGGGGGGAGCCGGCGTGACGGGCGCGTCGCTGTCGGGCCACCCGGGGAGGGCGCCCGAGGTCTCTAGTTGACGGCGCTGATCGGGTTCGAGCAGGACTTCGAGATGCCCGCCGAGTTGCCCTTCTTCGCGTCCGAGAGCAGCGGGATGCTGCCCGCGTTGTCCTGGACCGGGACCTGGACCCCGAGGACGTTGACCGGCACGTCGTTGTTGCAGACGTTGATCGGGGTGTTCGGCGCGAAGTCGCTGGAGTTGATCAGACCCTTCTGGACGGTGCCGCCGTCCCAGTCACTCTCGTGCGCGAACGCGGCGCCCGACGTGGCCGCCAGGCCCGCACCGATCAGCGACGTCGCCAGCACGGCCTTGCGGATAACTCCCACGGTGATGTCCTCTCGGTCTGTCGTCCTCGGCGACCGGGTGGCCGCTGACGGAACGGAATCAGCTGTGCACGAAACGTGCCGGCACCGGGTCGTCGGACCTCGCCACCCGTCCGGGAACGGACGATGGTGAACGGCCGGGGCACTCCGCTCGCCGCTCGGTGATCACGGAGCGCTGTCCGACGCCGCGTCACTCCCTCGGCGCTCACCAGTGCCTCACGCACCGTTGTCAGCACCTTTCTCGGACATTCGCCCGACTGCGCCGAACGGACGATCATGCGCGCCGGGAGGTCGACGCTCCGGTGAACATCGTCGAGGGGGACGGCGTCGGCGGTGCGGTCCGCTAGCGTCCGCGGTCGTGTCCACCGGGTCGGCCGTGCCGCTCTCCCCCACCCCCACGCCCCGCACCACCGGCGCCCTCGTCCGGTGGGCGGCGTGGGACTGGGGGTCGGCGTCGTTCAACGCCGTCATCACGACGTTCGTCTTCACCGTCTACCTGACCAGCGGGGTCGCCGCGGACGAGGCGAGCGGGTCCGCGGCGCTCGCGAACACGATCGCGATCGCCGGCATCCTCGTCGCCGTCACCGCCCCCGTGTACGGGCAGCGCAGCGACGCCTCGGGCGCCGAACAGGGTCGGCAGCGTCGCCTCGGGCTGCTCACGGCGGTGATCGTCGTGGCGAGCGCGCTGATGTTCCTGGTGCAGGGATCGCCGTCGTACCTGCTGCTCGGCCTGGTCCTGCTCGGCGTCGGGACCTTCGCCTACGAGCTCGCCCAGGTCGAGTACAACGCGATGATCTACCGGCTGGCGCCGCCCGGACGCACCGGATGGGTCTCGGGCGTGGGCTGGTCGGCGGGCTACCTCGGCGGGATCGTCCTGCTGATCGGCTGCCTGGTGCTGTTCATCGAGCCGATCGGGGTCATCACCTTCGACTCCCCGGACATGGGTCCGCGCGTCATCGCCCTGGTCTGCGCCGCCTGGTTCGCGCTGTTCGCGATCCCGGTGCTGTTCATGCGCTTCCCCTATCCCGCGCCCCCGGGGGACGTCGAGGCCGCCTCGGTGAGCTGGCTCGGCTCCTACAAGCTGCTCGTCCAGCGCCTGATCCGGCTGGGCCGCACCGATCGGCACCTGCTCGGCTTCCTCGTGGCCAGCGCGATCTACCGCGACGGACTCACCGCGGTGTTCACCTTCGGCGGCGTGCTCGCTGCCGGCACCTTCGGGCTCTCGGCGTCCGAGGTCATCTTCTTCGCGATCGCGGCCAACGTCGTGTCCGCGGTCGGCGCGGTGGTCGGGGGCCGGCTCGACGACCGGATCGGCCCGAAGCCGGTGATCCTCGTGTCGCTCGCCGCGCTGGTCGTCGTGGCGGGGGCGCTGCTCCCGGCGTCGGGGAAGCCCGCGTTCTGGATCGGTGGGCTGTTCCTGTGCCTGTTCGTCGGACCCGCCCAGGCGTGCTCGCGCAGCTACCTCGCCCGCCTCGTCCCACCCGGACGCGAGGGCGAGCTCTTCGGGCTCTACGCGACGACGGGCCGCGCGGTCAGCTTCCTCGCGCCGGCCCTCTTCGGCCTGTTCATCACGGTCTTCGGCGAGCAGCGCTGGGGGATCCTGGGCATCGGGATCGTGCTGCTCCTCGGCTTCCTGGCCCTCCTCCCGGTGCGCGGGGTGCCGGGGAACGTCGGCGCGGGGAACGCGGCGGTCGGACACTGAATCTTCCCGACGGCGGGGCGCTCGGCCCCCGAATTTGACCGAAGGGCCCCTCCGCTCGACTCTTTCGAGCGGAGGGGCCCTTCGCTCATTCCGGACGGCGGGTCGTGGTGCAGCTTGTCGCGGTGTTCCTGCGGTCGTGGCCCACCTTGTCGTGGGGAATCCCAGCGACAAGGTGCCGCGCGGGCGTGGAATTCCCGCGACAAGGTCCGCGGAGCGGCGCGGTGGGCCGAGATCCCGAGTCGTGTGGCGACACGCCCACCAGGAAGGGCGACACGCCACACGAGTTCGGATCTCGGCCCGACGGGTGACGCCTACCGGATGCGGGCCGCGACGAAGCGGACCAGCCGGGACACCAGCTCCCCGACGAACACCCAGAACACCGCGGCGACGAGCGAGTTCACGATGAGCGCGACCGTCGGGTCGGCCGGCAGGAACAGGTCACGGAAGCCGAGGATCACGACGTCGGCCACCCCGGCGACGAACTGTGCGACCCCGTTCGCCGGGTTGACCCCGACGAGCAGCAGCACCACGTTGACGATCAGCACCAGGGCGAACAGCAGCGCGAGCGTCCGCAGCACCGTCGCGATCACGTTGCCGGTGCGCCACGCGATCTCGCCGAGGTCGACCGAGCGGCGCTGCGGGGCCTCCGGCTCCGCCCACGAGGTGTCGCCGCCCCCGCCGCGGGGCCGGGTCTGCTGCTTCTGCGTCGGCGCGTCGTCCGGGGCGGGCTGCTGCTTCTCGGTCGTCTGCTGCTTCTCGGTGGCCTGCTCGGTCGGTCCCGACGACGACCCCTGCGTCTCGGTGGCCTGCTCCGAGGGAGCCGACTGCTGTTCGCCCGACCCCGACTGCTCGCCCGCCCCCGACTGCCCGGCCGACGACGCCTCCTCGGCCGGGGCCTCCTCGGACGAGGACGAGCGGTGCTTCCCGCTCGAGTCCTGACCCGACGACTGCTCGGAGGGCGTCTGCTCCTCGGTCCCCTGCTGCGGCATGGCGGTGAGTGTGACACCGCGTCCCACGTGACCGACGAGCACCGCCCACGACGCTCCGGGCGAAATCGGTTGAGGGACGGGGCGTCGGTCGGTGACGGTGAGCAGCGCCGTTCGACGAGGAGGGAGCCCGCCATGACCGCGAGGTCGACGATCGCCGTGATCCGTCCGTCCCTGGACCGCGCGGACTTCGCCGAGGTGCTCGCCGGGTGGCTCGACGAGGGCATCGCCGCGGCCCGGGGACCCGTAACCGCGCGCGTGGCCGCCATCGTCATCGTCCCCGAGTACCTGCACGCCGCGCCGCGCTCCCAGCTGGCCGAGATGGCTGAGCTGGACTGGACCGGCGTGGTCGTCGCGGTCGCGGCCTACGGCGGCCGCACCCGCGGGCGGCACGCGATCGAGGACGCCCGCGCGGTCCTCGCTGCGCACGGTGCCCTCCTGACGGGGCCGTCGCTCGGCGTCGACGCCGCCCGGGTCCGCGCGCACGGCTTCGACGCGGCCGACGTCCTGCTGCGCGACCTCCTCCTCGACGCGCTCGCCGACCGACCCGTGGTCAGCGGTACCGGGAGAAGACCTGCGCCTCCCACGCCTCGCGGCTGATCAGCTCTCCCATGCCCTCCTGGTAGCGACGGCGCAGCGCGGGCCAGGACCGCTGGACCTGGCGGTGCAGGCTCAGGGAGGTCCGGAGGAGCCGCCAGAACTCCTCGCGGTCCCGCCGCCGGAAGGTCACCCCGGTGCCGTCGGAGGTGGACACGGTGGCGCCGTCGAGCCGGGACAGCAGGAACCACGTCCCGTGCTCGGCGGGCACGTTGCGCTGCGGTCGCTCCGCCGCACCGGGGGCGGTCGGGCGGAGCTGGTGGCGCAGTGCCCCCGCGAGCGCCTTGACCTGCGCGACCTTCCCCTGGGGCGGCTCCGGCCACAGCTGCGCGGCGAGCGCACCGATCGGCGGCTCGGGCAGGTCACGCGCGCTCGGGTGCACCGTCCCGTCGGGGTAGCGGGTCCGCAGCGCCCGCACCTCGCCCAGGGCCGTCGGCAGCGACCCGAACAGCGCCTTGGGCCCGGACAGGAAGTCCCGCATCGCCATCTGGTGCAGCGCGATCGCGGAGTACTCCAGGAGGAACAGGTGCCGCAGGGTGCGCTTGAGCGAGTCCAGCAGCAGCGCGCGCGGGTCGTCCGGACCGTGCAGGGCGGCGGCGACGAGGCGGTTCCGGGCGTGGAAGTAGGCCTGCCAGTCGGAGCTGTCGTCCTTCTCGACGAAGCTCATGTGCCAGATCGCGACGCCGGGCACGGTCGCCGTCGGGAACCCGTGGGCGCCGGCGCGCAGCCCGTACTCGCAGTCGTCCCACTTGATGAACAGCGGCAGCGGCTGCCCGACCTGCTCGGCCACCACCCGGGGGATCAGGCACATCCACCAGGCGTTGTAGTCGACGTCCACGCGGCGGTGCATCCACAGCGTCTCGCGCAGCGAGTCGACCGCGAAGTCGTGGTCGTCCTCGGTGTTCGGCGCCATCTGCCAGAAGAACGTGTGCCGGTCGACGACCTCGCCCATGACGTGCAGGTGCGAGCGTGCCTGCAGCGACAGCATCTGGCCGCCGACGAGCATCGGGGAGCGGGCGAAGCGGGCGAAGGCGAGGGCACGCAGCACGGAGTCCGGCTCGAGGACGACGTCGTCGTCCATGAACAGCACGTGCTCGCAGTCGGTGTGCTCCAGCGCCTCGTACATGATCCGGCTGTAGCCGCCGGAGCCACCGAGGTTGGGCTGGTCGATGATCCGCAGGCGGTCGCCGAGCAGCGCCGCGGCCTCGTCGAACCCGGCCTGGTCGCGGACCTTGGACGTGCCCTGGTCGGGGATGACGACGGCGGTGAGCACGTCGCGCACCAGCGGGTCCTCCCCGAGCGCGCGCAGGGTGGCCACGCAGTCCGACGGCCGGTTGAACGTCGGCATCCCGACGGTGACGGCGGCGCGACCGGGCGCGGGGCGGTCGGCGAACCACCCGCCGTCGACGAGGTCGAGGGGCTCCGAGCCGCTGGAGAGGTCGAACCAGATCCACCCGCCGTCCTCGAAGGGCCGCAGACCCACGGGCACGTCGACGGCGGTCTCGCCGGAGACCGCCTCGCCGTGCACGTGGATCGGCACCCCACGGGCGGTGGAGCGGTAGACGTCGACGCGCCCGGCGCCGCGCAGCCGCAGCCGCAGGTGCACCGTGTCGAGCACCGACCAGCGGCGCCAGTACGACGCGGGGAACGCGTTGAAGTAGGCGGCGAACGAGGTCTCGGTGTGCTCGGGCACCCGCACCGACGTCCGGGAGAGGACCTCGGCGCGGCGCCCACCCGCCGTCGTGAGGTGGAGGACGAACTCGTCCTCCTCCTCGTTGACGGTGCCGGGGCGTTCGGCGGTCGGCGCGGCCGACTTGAGTGAGGTGGCCGTGCCCTCGTCCAGGTAGAGCGAGCGCACGCTCGTCGGGTCGGCGGGCCGCGGCAGGATGATCCGCTGGAGCAACGCGGACTCCAGCTCCCGCGCGGTGAGCTCCGTGCCCGTCCCCGCGGCCTCCTGCGTGCTCGTCATGGCACCGACGGTAGCGCCCGGCCGCCCGTGCACCCGTGTGCCCCCGCCGGGCGCGGCCGGGTGGCGCAATCCCCCGTCGAGGTGGGGAATGTCCGTTTCCTCCGGACCGCCCGCCGGGAAGGTCGCGAGCACCCACCGACCCCGGGAGGCACCGATGTCATCCGCTCCTGCCGTGCCCTCGACGGGGGCCCGTCTCCTCGGCCCGGCGGCCGGCGTCGTGTCCGACGTGTTCGGTCCCCCGCTGCGGGCGCTCGGCCTCGTCCACGCCCGGCGCAGCAGCGGCCGGGCGGGCCGCACCCACCTCGAGGTGCGCGGGCTGGACGCGCCGGGCGAGGCCGGGGCGCGCAAGGCGCTGGTGGAGGAGCTCCTCGCGGTACCGGGCGTCGAGGGCGCCGTGGTGAACGCGGTCGTCGGCCGGGTCGTGGTCGACCACGCCCCGGACGTGGCCCTCGAGCGCCTCGTCGCGGTCGTCGAGGAGGTCGAGCGCCGGCACGGCCACGCGGACGCCGCGCCCGACACCGACGGCTCCCACCCCGCGGACGTGACGCCGTGGTCGCGGCAGGCCCTCGCGCTCGGGTTCGACCTCGCCGGCCTCGGCCTGGCCGGCGTCGAGCGCCTCCTCGGGCTCCTCCCGGTCACGCGCCGCGTCCCGCCGCTGCTGATAGGCACGCTCGGCCTCCTGGACGCCGTCCCGGCGTCCCGCGGCACCGCGGAGTCGACCGCGGGCAACGCCCCGACCGAGTCGTGGTTCTCGCTGGGCAGCGCCGGGCTGCAGGCGCTGGGCAGCGGCCCGCTCGGGCTCCTCGTGGACGCCTGCTACCGCGCGATCCGGGCCGACGAGGCCGCGTCCCGACGCCGGGTGTGGCAGGCCTGGGACGCGGGCGCCCCGCTGGAGCGGCACGCGGCGGAGCCGGTCCGGGCGTACGAGCGGCCCGGGTCGCTGCGGCGCGGGCCGGTGGAGAAGGTCGGGGACACCACCGGGGTCGCCACGCTCACCGCCTTCGGCGCCGCGGCGGCCCTGCTGCCCGAGCGCGCGGCGGCGGTCCTGCTCGCCGGGACACCCAAGGCGGCGCGCTGGGGTCGCGAGGCCTACGCGGCGGCGGCCCACCACGCGGTGGCCGAGGCGGGCATCGTCAGCATGAGCCACTCCGCCCTACGGCAGGCCGACCGCGTCGACGTCGTCGTCCTGGGTGAGGGACTCGCCGAGCTCGCCGACACGGCCGCCGTCGTGGGTCGGGTGGTGGTCGTCGACGACGCCGCGACCGGGTACGCGGTGCAGCGGCTGCAGGAGGCCGGGCGTGGGGTCGTCCTCGTGTCCGCCGACGACGCCGAAGGACTCGCCGCGGCGGACGTCGGGATCGGGCTGGGCGACGAGGCCCCGTGGACCGCCGGGCTGCGCTGCGCCGACACCGACCAGGTCCGCGCGGTGCTCGCCGCCGTGGCGGGGGCGCGGGCGGCCTCCATCCGGGCCGCCGTGTTCGCCCTGCTCGGGTCGGCGGCGGGCGCTCCGATCGCCGTGACCACCTCGCTGGTCGGGCTGACCGGACGCGCCAACGCCCCGGTCAGCCTGGCCGCCCTGGCCGCGATCGGCGTGAACACGTGGGCCGGGCGCACGTCCACCCGCTCGGCCCGCCCCGTTCACGAGGGGAGGATCCGGGCGTCCTAGTGGTGTGAGGGTTCCCCTCGCGCGGGGACGGGGAGGCGCCAGTGCGCCGGCTCGCGGTACGCGGCGAACGTCGCGGCCCGGCTGGACTCGAACTCCTCCGGCAGGGCGTGGACGCCGCCGTCGCGCCCGATGTTGTCGCTGCGGCTGGCGAGCGGCCCGACGAAGCGCATCCCGGTGGCGGCCGCGATGCGCTCGACGCCGAAGTCCCAGCCCGCGCCCGCCCCGTCCCACGGCGCGCGGGCGGCCTCGAACCACTGCGGCGCGAGCAGCTCGGTCCACCGGTCGGCCCACGTGCCCCACACCCATGCGCTGAAGTCCGTGTCGGCCAGGACCTCCGGCGGCTGCGGCGCGGGACGACGGGAGAAGGCGCAGGCCGCGAGGACGCCCGGCTCGTCGGGCACCGCGTCCAGGCACTCCAGGACGTCGTCGCCCACGACGATGTCCTCCTCGCACAGCACGACGAAGCCGGCTCCGGACGCGAACGCCGTCGACAACGCGTGGTGCGGGTTGGCCCGCACCCCACGGCGCTCGGCGTTGACCTCGACCTCGACGGCCCGCGCGACCCGCCGTCGGGAGAACTCCTCGATCACCGTCCGGCAGCGCGCGAGCTCGGCGCCCGGCTCGACGATGAAGCGGAAGGGCCGCGCGGACAGGCCACGCACCGCGGACCAGGAATCGAGCGTCTCGGCGAGGTAGCCCGGGCGGTCGCCCGACACGGTCATGGTGATCACGCGGGCAGGTACCCACACGGCGCGGTGGATCACTGCCGCGGGCAGGCCGCCCCGGGTGTCGGGATGCCGAGCCGGGACGCCATCCAGGGCAGGGACTGCGCGAACGCGGCGGAGAACACGTCGAAGGTGTGCCCACCCTCGGGCACGAGCACCGAGCACACCGCGATCCCGGCCCGCCGGGCCTCCGGCACCAGCGCCGCCTGCGCGGCCGCGGGCTCCGGGTCGGCGTCGCCCACATGGAACCACGCGCCCAGCTGGGCGAACCGCCTCGATGCCAGGAGCGAGGCCGGTTCGTGCGCCGCGAACGCGGCCTGCGACCCGCCGAACAGCTGGCTCACCGCCGACGCCACGTCCGCGTTGGTGTCCCCCGCCCGCGGTCCGGCGAGGCCGGAGCGGTCGCCGAACGTGTGGAACAGGGTGGGGTGGCACAGCGCGAGCACGATCGCGCACGAGCCGCCCTCCGACAGCCCCGCGACCGCCCAGGCGGCGCCGGTCGGCCGGGTCGCGAAGGTCGCCGTGACGTAGGCCGGGACGCCCTGGGTCAGGTAGGTCTCCACCCGGCCGACGGGGCCGTCCAGGCACTCCGAGTCCGCGTCCGTGGACCCGTTGACGTCCGGCATGACGAGGATCGGGGCCCGGCCGCCGTGGGCCGCGGCGAAGGTGTCCGAGGTCTGCGCGGTGAGACCGCCGTCGATCCAGTCCTGCGGCGTCCCCGGGGTGCCGTGCAGCAGCACGACGACGGGCAGGGCGGGTCGCGGGCGGGCGAAGAAGGCGGGCGGCACGTAGACCATGGCCGGGCGGGCCGCGAAGCCGGAGGCACGCGCGTGGATCGTCACGGGGGCGCCGACGCCTGGGCCGGGATCGCTGTCGCGGCGCAGGAGATCGTCGATCGTCTCCTCGTCCGACGGGTCCTGCCCGACCGCCTGCCCGAGCGTCAGGTAGTACTCGAAGTGCAGGTTGAGCGCCGCGGCGGCGGTCAGGAGCAGGGCGACGACGAGCGCGACGACGGCGAGCGCGCGCCGGACCCGTCGTCGGGCCAGCACCACGCCGAGCACGGCGAGCAGCAGCAGGACGACCAGCAGCGCGCCGAACGGCGCGTCGGTGATCGCGGTGTCGCCCGGGTCGCCGCCGGCCGCCACGGCGATCACGGCGACGAGCACCGCCGCCAGCGCGGCGAGCACCCACACGGCCCCGCGCAGCGCCCGGTGCCGCCGCGGATGCGCCCGGTGGGTGCCGTGGTGCTCCGGCGCCCGTGTCACGGGGACGCAGGTGCCGACGGCGAGGGCGCGCCGCCGGCCACGGCCGGCACGAACAGCGGGCCGAGGCCGGGGACGGCCAGGAAGCCCTCGGCACCGGCGTAGAGCAGCCCGACCCGCGGCAGGTCCGCCGGGTTGCGGTAGGCGAGGACCCGCGGCAGCCACTGCGGGTCGAACTTGGCGTTGAAGTCGTGCTGCGACCGGACCAGGAAGAACGGGTTGAGCACCCCGACGGCGCGCCGGGCGACCCGCTGCACCGGGGTGAAGGGCACGTCGTCGGTCATGACGGTTCCGGTGGCGCCGACCCAGTCGCCGAGGCGCAGGGCGTCGACCGCCCGATGGGCATCCGCGCCGAGCACCGCGATATCCAGGAACAGCTGGATCCTCCCGGTCCCGTCGCGCAGGTCGGCGAACCCCAGGTACCCGTGCCGACGGCGGGCGACCAGGCGGCCCGCGATGCGCACCCGCACCCCGGTCACGGTGTCGGCCGCGAGATCGGCGAACTCCTCGCGAAGCGCACCGACCCCGTGGTCGACCTCGAAGCGGTACGGGGGCCGGGGTCGCCTACACAGCTGACACTTATACCGATCGTCACCACGGGGAGGAAGAGAACAGGACTCAGGTGCCCATTCGTCACGCATTCGCCGACGCGCTGTGATTAGAGGGTCATCGCTCCCTCGCCCGGCGCGGTCACGCTCGACCGCCAGGACGGCGGTCCCGACCCGAGCGACTGTCTTAAGTAGGACGGCGAGCAGGTCTGCGGCTCTAGAAACTGTCGGCCCTGAAGCAAGGCACGGCGCCAATCGTGAAGAGGCGATAGCACTCTGGCGCCGGTGTAGGAGCAACTTGAGGAGGACCCGCTTGAGCGCACTAAGGGTCTCGGCCTCGGACTCGGCTAATAAAGAAACATTATGTAACTGAACGAACACGTGCGGTTACCTGCCGGGACCGGGATAGCGGACAAGACATGTACCTAGGGGAACCGAGTTGCGCTGAATGGGTGGTTCTGGTCCACCAGACGTGGGTACCTGGCACCGCGCTGACTCGTCTCAGTAGGACTTAGCGATAGTCAGGAGCACGCCCAAAGGAGGTACGAGTCGTGCCAGAGCCCTCGTCCGGCCTCGTGCAGTGCAGGTTGTTCTTGACCCCAGCGGAAGGTGCCGATCCTGTCTCTCGGGAGCGGGAGTGTAGGCAGCTACGCAGCGAACTACTCAACATCGACGTTGAGGCCGTTGACTTTGGCGAAGCTCGGCAAGAGGCTGGCGCCAAGGGCGACGCAGTCACGTTGACTGAACTTATCGTTACTATGTCGGCGTCGGGCGGTCTACTACCGCTTGTAATGGCCACTGCGCAAGAGTGGATTAAGAGACGAACTCAATCGCATAAGCTGACAATTTCTATCAACGGGAGCTCCCTTGAACTGGAGACCGCGTCACGTCGCGACATCGACCGCCTCGTGAACGCGTTTATGGAGAACCAGGACGAGGACCGCAATGTCGAGTAATCGCCACGCTCTCCTCATCGCGACGAACGTCCATGACGATCCTACGATCGCTCAACTGAGCGCTCCCGAAAATGACGTCGAGAATCTGGCTGAGGTTCTTCGAGATCCAGCCGTCGGAGGGTTCGAGGTAACAACCCTAGTCAATCTTCCCTCGTACGAAGTGGGTGACAAAGTCGCGTCATTCCTTCAGGCTAGATCGGTGCGAGACCTGACTTTGCTCTACTTTTCTGGACATGGCATCAAAGACGACCGGGGCGATCTACACTTCGCCTTCAAGAACACTATTCAGGAGCGCGTCGCCTTTTCGAGTGTTTCTGCCGAGCAGATCAATCGAGCCCTGGACGATTGCCGTTCAACGCAGAAGGTCGTGATCCTGGATTGCTGCTATAGCGGGGCTTTTCCGATCGGAGTGACCGCGAAGGCAGACGACAAAGTGGGAACCTTATCTAGGCTATCTGGACGGGGGCGCGTGATTCTTACCGCCTCTGATGTCACCCAGTTCTCATTCGAAGGCAAGACACTTGTGGATGGGGTGGAACGCGCCTCCTCTTTGTTCACGAGATACCTCATAGAGGGCATCCAATCTGGTGATGCCGATCTTAATGGAGATGGCGACATCTCCTTGGACGAGCTTTACGGGTACGTGCACGACAAAGTTGTTACGGAACGCCCTAGTCAGAGGCCGAAGAAGCAAGAGAATCTAGAGGGTCGGATCGTATTCGCTTGGAATCATCGGTGGTCTCTTCCGCCTTGGATCGATGCCCTCCTCGCAGGGGAGATCCCAGCGGCGCGGTTGCAAGCAATCGAGGCCATGAAGGAACTCCATGGCCGCGGAAACGAATCGGTGAAGACGCATATCTCGGCGCGCCTAGCGTCGATCGCCGAGAACGATGACAGTGTCACGGTAAGGTCGGCTGCCACTATTGCCATGGCTAAAAACCGAACACCGCCGCTCCCCACCCCTGATCGAAAGATGCAACCTCGAACGCAAGAAGTTCCGGTTGAGAGGGAGAAACCACCGAGAGACCACGGGGACGTCAGCGATCCGACTACGAGAGGAGTCGGCACTACTTTAGGAACAAACGAAAGGAACCAGTCCAAGACCGACACGCCGACTTCTGCGCGTCCGAGCCGCAGAGCGTCCGGTGCGATCAGTTCGCCCCGCGCAGGCGGAGTGCAGAAGCCCGTTACTGCGGCTTCGTCCGACAATAAGCTGATACCATCGGGATCCCGCATATCAAAGCTAGAATCCTACCAGAAGGAAGTGTTGGTAGCCGTAGGGTTCCTTGCAGGCGCGATCATCCTAGTTGTAGTGCTTAGTATCACGGTCGATTCCGATTCTGGAACGAGCGCCGGATCGACCCCTCAGGGATTCATGTCGTCGATGCTCCCTACGGCGTTCCCCGGATCAGTTACATCGGCGTGCTCGAATGCGCCTCTAAGTGTAGATGACGCGGCTGCCGCTTCCTGCAAGAATTCTGACGGATCGACTACGACGTATCACCAGCTCGTCGGCGGACGTGCAACTTCGACCGTTTCAGTCGATCCGACGCAGAGGGAACTATCCACGACGACCAACCGATGCGGCTCGATTAACACGGGAATCGTTTACGGGGGCGGGCTTGCCGGAAACAACTACATCCCGGTCAATCTGACGCTGTTCACTGGCAAGTTCTACGCGCAGGTGAAAGGCCTCCCAGGCCAGTCACAGTCGGAGCTGCCTCAGCCGGCGGGCAACTCGACTCTACTATGCGCCCCATAGGCCGATCGCGGTGGCCCGAACCAGCGCGAATGAACGCCGCGAACGGTCGAGAGCAGGAAGGCGAGCTGCGCGAAAGCCTCACTTCTAACTTCCTAGTTCACTGGACTACCCGACAGGGGGCCACGGCACTCCCACCGCCGCCTTTACCCTCCAGCATCACGTACTGGTCCCGGCGCCGTGATGAACCCCAGAGGCCCGCGCTGCTTGAAGCAGCCTCTCCTTTGTTGGGCACAAGATCGCTGAGAACTGACCGCGTTGCCCAAGCCTAGGGTTTCCAAGGTTCTGCCGTAACCGCGTCCTCACCTGGTGCGGTCGCGCTCGACCGGGCCAGCACCACGGTCGCCAGCACCGCCGTCGCCACCAGCAGGCCTATCAGCACCCACTTAGCACCGTCGGCCCGGACCCGCTCGCCCAGGACGGTCAGACCGAGGAGCGCGGCCACGAGCGGCTCGCCGACGGTGATCGCGGGCAGGGTGATCGCGAGGTCGCCCGCCTGGAACGCCGCCTGCTGCAGGTACGTCCCGCCGACGGCGGCCGCGACGAGCACCCACGTCTCCCACCCGAGCAGCAGCGGCACGATGCCGTCGGCGAGCAGGTCGACCACGGACTTCGTCAGGGCCGCGAGGACGCCGTAGGCGATGCCGGTCGCGACGGCGAGCGCCGCGGCCCGGACCCGGCCGCGTCGGCGGGCCGCCAGGACGAGGCAGCCGACCAGCACGAGGACGAGCACGCCCCCGGTCGGGGTCCAGGCCGCGAACGGCGCCCGGTCCTCGCCCGCCGTGGGCTCGCCGACGACCAGGAAGAGCGCCAGGGCGGCCGCGAGCACCAGGGCCCACCCGGCGTCGCGGGCCGTCACGCGGCGCCCGCCCGTGGCGGCCTCGAGCGGCAGGGCGAACAGCAGAGTCGTCACCAGCAGCGGCTGGACCAGCAGCAGCGAGCCGACGCCGAGGGCGGCGGCCTGGACCACGAACCCGCCACCGTCGCCGACGGTGCCCGCCCACCACGTCGGCGAGCGGACCAGGCGACGCAGCAGCCCGAGCCCGCCCGCCTCGTCGTCGGGAACCCCCGAGGCGGCCCGGCGCTGGGCGACGGACCCGACCGCGAGCAGCAGCGCGGCCAGCAGCGCGAGCGCGACCGCGAGGCCGGTCATCAGCCCTCGAGCGGGTCCGCGCCGTCGAAGTCGACCCCGGAGGTGAACCAGGGGGCGATCCGGTTGTCGAACATCGTCAGCGCCGACCCGATCGCCATGTGCATGTCGAGGTACTTGTAGGTGCCGAGCCGGCCGCCGAAGAGCACCTTGCGGTTCGTCGCCTCCTTGCGGGCGAGCTCGCGGTAGCGCTCGAGCTTGGCGCGGTCGTCCGGGGTGTTGATGGGGTAGTACGGCTCGTCGCCGGACTCCGCGAAGCGCGAGTACTCCCGGACGATGACGGTCTTGTCGGTCGGGTAGGTCTTCCGCTCCGGGTGGAAGTGCCGGAACTCGTGGATGCGGGTGAACGGCACGTCGCGGTCGGCGTAGTTCATCACCGGCGTGCCCTGGAAGTCACCGGTCGTCTCCACGACCTCGGGGACGAAGTCCAGCGTGCGCCAGCCGAGCTCGCCCTCGCAGAAGTCGAAGTAGCGGTCGAGCGGGCCGGTGTAGACGGTCGGGACGTCCTCCCCGAGCTCGTCGCGGACGTCGAACCAGTCCGTGTCGAGCCGGACCTTGATGTTCGGGTGGTCGGCCATGCGCTCGAGCCAGGCGGTGTAGCCGTCGACCGGCAGGCCCTCGTAGGTGTCGTTGAAGTACCGGTTGTCGAAGGTGTAGCGCACCGGGAGCCGGCTGACGATCGATGCCGGCAGGTTCTTCGGGTCGGTCTGCCACTGCTTCGCCGTGTAGCCCTCGAAGAACGCCTCGTAGAGCGGGCGGCCGACGAGCGCGACGCCCTTCTCCTCGAAGTTCTGCGCGTCGTCGACGTCGATCTCGGCGGCGTGCTCGGCGACCCAGGCCCGGGCCTCGTCGGGCGTCATGGCCTTCCCGGCGAACTCGCAGATCGTCGCCAGGTTGACCGGCATCGGGTAGACGCGGTCGCGGAAGATCGTGAAGACCCGGTGCTGGTAGCCGGTGAAGTCGGTGAACCGGTTGACGTAGTCCCACACGCGCTTGTTCGAGGTGTGGAAGAGGTGCGCGCCGTAGCGGTGCACCTCGATCCCGGTCTCGGGGTCGGGCTCGGAGTACGCGTTGCCGCCGAGGTGCGACCGGCGCTCGACGATCAGCACACGCTTGTCGAGTTCGGTGGCGGCGCGTTCGGCGATCGTCAGCCCGAAGAAGCCGGAGCCGACGATCACCAGGTCAGGCTGGGCCATGCACGTCACGGTAGCCGGGCCCTCGTGCGGGTAGCCCGGGGGCATGCCGACCGTGACGCGGACCGCGACCTCGCACGCCCCGCTCGAGACCGTGCGGGACTACCTGCGGGACTTCTCGAACGCCCCCGAGTGGGACGCCGGGACGATCACCTGCGAGCCGGTGGACCCGGCCACGCCGGTCGGGGTCGGGAAGCAGTGGACCAACGTCTCGGAGTTCCGCGGCCGGCAGACGACGCTGACGTACACCCTGGAGGCCGACGAGCCGGAGCGGATCCGCATCGTCGGGCGGAACAAGACCGTGACCAGCGAGGACGAGATGGAGCTCTCGTCCCTCGGCGACGTCACCACCGTCCGCTACACGGCCACGTTCACCTTCCACGGCGCGGCGAAGCTGGCCACGTTCGCGCTGATCCCGGCGCTGCAGAAGCTGGCCGACGACGCCGAGCGCTCGCTGCAGGCCGCGCTGTCGAAGCTGCCGACGTCCTGACGGGTCCCTCTGCCGAACGAACGGCACTGTCGCAGCTTCTAGGGGCGCGAGAGTGCCGTTCGTTCACCGGGGGGGATCAGCCGCCGACCGCCGCGCGCGTGTTGCCGATGCGCGCGCTCTCGATCGTGTACTTCGCCGGCAGCGTGATCGCGGAGTCGCGGTAGATGCCCATCTTCCAGTAGCTGCCGACCGAGGCGGTCCCGGAGGAGGTCGGGTAGAGCGTGCCGCCGGCCGGCTTGTAGCCCGCGAGGACCTGGGTGCCGTTGTTCCAGATGTCGACGACGCCCTTGGCCGGGTCGCGGGAGAAGAAGATGTGCACGACCAGGTCCGTCTTCTGCCCCGTCACGGCCGGGCCGAGGACCTGGCCGAACAGCTTGGACCCGGCGGGGTGCCCGTAGCCCCCGGAGAGGTTGAGGTTGCCGTCCCGGACGGTGATCTCCAGCGGCGGTGAACCGGTGCCGTCGTTCTTCCACTGCGTGAGCAGCTGCCAGGTGTTCACCGTCGTCGGGAAGTCGGTCGGCAGGAAGAAGGAGAAGCGGAACCAGCGGTCCTGCCCCTCGGTGAACGACGCCGTGGTCGGGACGATCTCGGTGCGCGTGCCGCCGCCCGGCATCGTGAACTGGGCGGCCTTGGCCCCCGACGTCACGGGCGAGTTCACGATCACGGGCGCGCTCGCGCCGACGTTGTTCCACGGGGTGTCGTCGAACTTCCCGAAGCCCGACGAGGTGAAGCTCGAGTCCCACGTCTGCGTGGTCTGGGGCGGCAGGCTCGTCGTGGTGGTCGTGGTCGTCGTCGGCGGGACAGTCGTCGTGGTGGTGACCGGCGGGACGGTGGTCGTGGTCGTCACCGGCGGGACGGTCGTCGTGGTGGTGGTCACCGGCGGAGCGGTCGTCGTGGTCGTCACCGGCGGGACGGTCGTCGTGGTCGTCACCGGCGGAGCGGTGGTCGTGGTCGTCACCGGCGGAGCGGTGGTCGTCGTGGTGACCGGCGGAGCGGTGGTCGTCGTGGTGACCGGCGGCGGGGTCGTCGTCGGCGTCGACAGCGCCGGCACGCGCCACTTCTGCGCGTTGGTGTTCACGCACGTGGCGATGGTGATGACCACGCGAGCGGCGATCCGGTTGTTCTGCGGCGCCAGACACGTGCGCGACTTCTGGTTCTGGATCACGCCGGTCGACTGGATGGTCCACTTCTGCGAGGTGGACGTCGTCGAGCACACGACGAGCACGACCCGGGTGCCGTTACCCGTCGCCCCGCCGAGCGTGTCAATGCACCGTCCCTGGACGCGGATCGTGCCGTCCGACCAGCGGGACCACTGCTGCCCGACATTCGTGCCGCAGTAGTTGAGCCACTGCGCGTTGTTCGTCGCCGTGGAGTTGTTGGAGTTCTCCATGCAGCCACCGGCGACGTTCGCGATCGGTCCGGTCACGGTGGCCGCGGACGCCTGACCTGCCCCGAGACCCACCGTCAACCCGATCAGGAGCGCCAACGCCCCGATCGCCGCCACCACAGTCGTCCGGACCCGATGTATTGCCACGACGCCCCCCAGGAACTCACTACTGGTGGCGATGTCGCGTGGATCTCGGAAAGCATTACGGTCGACGTCACACGAATGGTCGCAGTTGGGTCACGGAAAGTTTCCGGCCACCCATGTCGAACGGCGACGCCCAGGATCGACGTCCCCGTGTCGAGCCGAGGAGAGGGGACGTCATGGACGCCGCACAGGAGTACCGGGAGATCGCCGGCCGGTTCACGCAGGTGGTCGAGGGAGTGCCCGACGAGGAGACGTGGAACCGGCAGTCGCCGGTGCCCGCGTGGACCGCGCGGGACGTCGTCCGCCACCTCGTCGAGTGGTTTCCCGGTTTCCTGGAAGGCGGGGCCGGTGTCCGCCTCCCGGCGGGCCCGAGCGTGGACCAGGACCCGGTCGCCGCCTGGCGGACCATGAGCGACGGTGTCCAGGCCCTGCTGGAGGACCCGACCACCGCGGAGAAGCAGCTCGTGAACCCGCACATCGGCACCGTTCCTCTGCCTCAGGCGGTGCTGCAGTTCTTCGGCGCCGACGTCTTCATGCACACCTGGGACCTCGCCCGGGCGACCGGTCAGGACGAGCGACTCGACCCCGCCCGGTGCGCGGCGCTCCTCGAGGGCATGGAGCCGATGGACGAGATCCTGCGGGCGTCGGGGCAGTACGGCCCCAGGGTCGAGGTCGATCCGGATGCCGACGTGCAGACCCGCATGCTCGCGTTCATCGGCCGCGACCCCCGCTGAGCGCACGACGACGGGTCCGGGCGGACCCGTCGTCGGGAAGGATCAGCTCGCGACCTCCGCGTAGGTGTTGCCGATCTTCGCGCTCTCGATCGTGTACTGCGCGGGCTGCGTGATCGCCGAGTCCCGGTAGAGCCCCATCTTCCAGTAGGAGCTCAGCGTCGCGGTCGACGCGGCGCTCGTCGGGTAGAGGGTGCCGCCCGCCGGCTTGTAGCCGGCCAGGACCTGGGTCCCGTTCCGCCAGACGTCGACGACGCCCTTGCCCGGGTCGCGCGAGAACAGGATGTGGACGACGAGGTCGACGCGCTGCCCCGTGGTCGCCGGGGCGAGGACCTTGGAGAATGTGCGTGGGCCCGCCGGGTGGCCGTAGCCGCCGGAGAGGTTGAGGTTGCCGTTCCCGACGGTGAGCTCCAGGGGCGGCGACCCGGTGCCGTCGTTCTTCCACTGGGTCAACAGCTGCCAGCTCGTCACCTGCGTCGGGAAGCCGGCGGGCAGGACGAAGGAGAAGCGGAAGTACCGGTCCTGGCCCTCGATGAACGACGCGGTCGTCGGGACGATCTCGGTGCGCGTGCCGCCGCCGGGCATCGTGAAGCGGGCCGCCTTGGCCCCGGAGGTCACCGGCGAGTTGACGATCACCGGTGCGCTCGCCCCCACGTTGTTCCATGGGGTGTCGTCGAACTTCCCGAAGCCGGACGAGGTGAAGCTCGAGTCCCACACCTGGCGAGTCTGACCCGGCGGCGTCGTGGTGGGCGGCGCGGTGGTGGTCGTCGGCGGGACGGTGGTGGTCGGTCGGGGCGTCGTCGTGGTGGTGGGCGGCACCGTCGTGGTGGGCCGCGGGGTGGTCGTCGTCGGTGGGGGCGTGGTGGTCGTCGGGGTGGAGAGGGCCGGGACGGTCCACTTCATCGCCGCGACGTTCGCGCAGGCGGCGATCGTGATCACGACCTTGGCGGCGATCCGGTTGTTCAGCGGGGCCAGGCAGAGGCCGGACTTCTGGTTCTGCACGTAGCCCGCGGCGTAGAAGGTCCAGCGCTGCGAGGTCGAGGACGTGCAGGCGGCGAGCACGACCCGCGTCCCGACGGCGGTCGCACCGCCCGCGGTGTCGGCGCAGCCGTTCTGCACGCGCAGGGTGCCGTCGGCGTAGCGCGACCACTGCTGCCCGGCGTTCGTCCCGCAGACGTTCAGCCACTGCGGGTTGTTCGGCGCGGCCGTGTTGTTCGAGTTCTCCAGGCACCCACCCGCGGTGTCGGCGACCCGCCCGGTCACCACCGCGGCCTGCGCCCGCCCGGGCGCGACACCCGCCGTCAGGACCCCGACGAGGAGGGCCAGAGCACCCACCACGGACATCACGGCCCATGTGCGACGGTGTGGCGCCCGTCCCCGGGCACCTCCACCCGTCCAGCTGTCACTGTCCGTCATCCCGCCCCCTCTGTGCGTGACCATCACTGCGGGCTTCGCTCCGAGGCGCTCCGGTATTAGTCCGAACGGACTACACGACCGGGTGATCACGACGGGGTCACGAGCAGGGGAAGGTCCCGACGATGCCTCGCCCGGTCGCCCTGGCCGCCGCCGCGATCCCTCCGTTGCTGCTCGCGGCGCTGGGGCTGTCGCACCCGACCGTCCTCACCCCGGAGTCGGCGCCGTGGTGGCGTGACCTCCACGTGATCGGGCTGCTGCTGTTCCCGCTGCTCGCCCTCGGCCCGTGGGTGGTGGTGCGCGGGCGGGGCCTGCTGCTCGAGGGGGTCGTGGTCGTCCTCGGCCTGGTGTACGCGTGCTTCTACACCGCGCTGGACGTCCTGGCCGGGATCGGCGGCGGGCACGAGACGATGGCGCTCGGGCCCGGCCCGTGGGTGTCGGCGCTGTTCGGCATCGCCGACCAACTCGTCGTGCCGGGCGTGTACGCCTACCTGGCGGCGACCGTCATCGGCGGCGTCACCGCGATCGTGGTGACGCCCGGGCCCCGCCGGGTCCTCCCCGTCGTCGGGACCGTCCTGGCGGTCGGCGGGGCGTACTCGTTCCTGACGAGCCACATCTACTACCCGGTCGGGGTGCTGACGATGGTGGTGCTCGCGGTGGGGTGGACGGCGATGGCGGCGGGGGTGCCGCGGCCGGTCAGGACGTCGCCGCGGCGGCGGCAGCCTGCTCCCACATGAGCAGGACGACGGCGAGGGTGAAGACGGCGAGCGGGGTGGGCATGCCCGGCAGGTCCGCCTCGGCGTCGCCGCGCCAGGTGCCGGTCCGCCGGATCGAGCCGACCGGCTCCTCGGTGTCGGGGTCGGCCACCCACTCCTGGTCGGCCTTCCAGATCGAACGCCGCCGGAAGTAGTAGGTGCCCTCGGGGGTGACGATCGACCAGCGCTTGCGCCCGATCCGCTCGGCCCGCGCGACCTCGGCTCCGTCGTCCGTGGTCAGGGTGTACTGCGACCCGGTCCAGGACGCCTGGACCTCGTAGGCGATCCCGTCGAGGGTGTAGCGCACGGACGACCGCCATCCCTTGGCCTCGAGCACGAGCAGGGGCGCGTCGTCCTCGCGGACCTCCCAGCGAGAACGCAGCGACGACACCCGGTGGGCCTCCAGCATGCGCGGAATCAGACCAGGGTGTCGGCACCCGCTCAAGGGGAACTCAGGTCGGCTCGGCGTCGTCGTCACGCAACCGCACGATGTCGATCTCCCGATCGTGCAGCGGCAGCACGACCTCGGTGACCAGGTCCGTCACCTCGGCCACCCGGGCCGAGAGACGTCGCCCCTCGTCGATGTCGACGTCGAGCGCCTCTACCCGGCCGCGCAGCCTCTCGCTCTCCTCGCGGAGGCCGTCAGCCCGTTGCTGCAGGTCGGCCAGCTCGGCACGCAGGATTCGGATGTCGGACAGCAGGTTGTCGCGGTCCGAGCGCAGCACCTCGACGTCGTGGAGGACCGCCGTCCACTCCGGCACCAGGACGCGGCGAGCCGCGCTCCCGAGCACGCGCACCGGGTTCTTCATGCGGCACCCACCGTCGCCGGAGCTCTTCGGACCTCGAGCCAGTGCGGTGCATGCTCGACGACGAGCCCGTGGCGGAGGGCCTGCGCGCCGAACCTCGGGCTCGCCTCCCCGGGATCGACGACCGCGAGGCCCCCTCGGCGCAGGACCATGCCGAGCATGCGCAGGACGTTGTCACGCGCCGGTTCGTCGAGGACTGTCAGCAGCCGCCCGACGAGGACCACCCAGCCGTGTTCCTCGGCAGCGAGCCGCGCCCCGGACCGGATCACCGCGCGGAGGTCGCGGAAGTTCACCGAGCGGATGTCGGCGTTCTTCCCGACGACGGCGGTGCGGGCGCGGGCAAGCGCGATCTCGTTCCAGTCCAGACCCACGGCCCGACCGAGCCGATCGGCGAGGAACGCCGTGTCGGCTCCCGCTCCACAGCCCAGGTCCAGCGCAGGAAATCCGGGTTCGAGGGCGACCACGCGGCGCGCGCGGGCGCTGACGTCGTCCCGCTCGGGACGGAGCGCCCAATCCTCGCGGTCCACGTGCATTCCCGGGAACCACGTTTCCAGGCGACGACGGGTGGCGAGCGGCGTCTCGAACCGGAACGCCGGGTCCGGAACGCGCCAGCCTGGTCCGTAGTTCGCCTCGAGCGCGAGCTCGACGTCAGCGGGAGCCGGCATTCGCCGTCCAGCGATCGTCACGGTAGTGCGCGGCAACAGATCCGCACGCCGCGCGGGGTGGCGGATGCAGAAGAGCTGGTGCCAGTGACCCTCGCGGATGAAGCCGGCGAACACGTCGACGTAGTGGTCCGAGACACCGTCGTGCGAGAAGTGCATCTGTAGATGTCCGGCCGAGTGCCGGAGCACCGAGAATCCGGCTCGCCGCAGCACACGCCCGACCTCGAACCCCTCGCGCGCGACAGCGGACGGGTCGTCTTGGGTGCTCACGTAGCCGAGGTCGACGTCATCGTCGTGACCGAGCAGCCGCCCCTCACGAACGGCGCCGAGCAGCGTGCCGCCGGTGATGAACGGCTCGAGGCCGAGGTCGCGCTCCAGCACCGCGGCCACCTCTTCGGCGTGGTCGAGGAGCCGGTCCGTGACACCGGGGTCGCTGTCGCCGAGCGCACGCCCGAGCCGACCCCACTTGTTGACCACGAGGTCGCGGCCGGAGGCGTCGGTGACCGTGAACCGGCCACCATGGCCGAGATCGGCCGTGACCTCGGCTCCCGGGTCGTAACCGGGGCGCCTGAGTGCGATCGTGCCGCGGCCCCGCAGGTGTGGCCGGAGGGCCTCGGGCCACGGGATACGTGCCGCCGGATGGTCCTCGAGCCGCACGGAGAAGAGACGCCGACCGTCGAGGAGGACGTCGACGGGTCCGGCGTACGGGTCGGCTCGGATCACCAGGACGTCGGGACGCACGGCGAGGACGACCGGCGCCGTGACAGGGATCTCGCCCTCCATGGGGAGTCACCGTACGGACCCCCGATCGTCGTTGGACATCCACCTCCCGGCCACATAGGCGCGGCGTCGCGTGAACGCTCGACGACGGGCGGTGGTCGGAGTCGTCCGGCCATCGACGTGGCGCACAACAACCGGTTCGATGGCCCGATGGTCCGGATTCCGAGGGCGCGGCGCCTGCGCCACGCGGTGCGACTGCGACTGCTGCAGGCGATGCAGGACGCCGTGGTCCCGGTGGTGGCTGCGCAGGTCGACGAACTCCGCCGCGAGCAACAGCGGCGGTTCACGGAGCTCTCTGCCCAGGTGGAGGGCCTCCGTGTGGGGATGCACGCGCGCGAGGTCCGCGACCGGCGCGACATGCTCGCCGCGGGGGAACGCGAGGCGGTGGAGTCGAGCGCGCGATTCGTCCGCGACGCGATGACGGGCGCGCGGACGTTTCCGACGCCGCCCGAGACACTTGCACACGCGCTGTCGCTCGCCCCGACGGGCGGCATGGCGCTCGAGTTCGGTGTCTACAGCGGGACGACGCTGCGACAGATCGCAGCGGCGCGCAACGGGGCCGAGGTCTACGGCTTCGACTCGTTCGAGGGACTCCCCGAGGACTGGCGCGCCGGGTTCAGGGCCGGCACCTTCGCCGTCGAGCAGGTCCCGGAGGTGGAGGGCGCGGAGCTCGTGGTCGGCTGGTTCTCGGAAACCCTGCCGGCCTTCTTCGAGGCCCACCCCGGGCCCGTCGACGTCCTCCACCTCGATGCCGACCTCTACTCCTCCACCGCGACCGCGCTCGAGCTCGTCGGCCCACGCCTCCGACCGGGCTCGGTGGTCGTCTTCGACGAGTACCTCAATCATTCCGGCTGGCAGGACGGCGAGCACCGCGCCTGGCGGGAGTTCGTGGCCGCGCACGACATCGAGTTCGTCTACGAGGCATTCACCCACGACAGCGAGCAGGTCGTCGTGGTCATCACCGGCACTCGCGACGTGGGCGCCCCAGAGCCACGACACGCGTCTGACACCGCCGGACACACCTGACCAGCCCGTCTCCTACCCTTCGACGCAGTGTTGTCGGGGAGAGGGCCGAGCCTGTGACGGACGTTCAGACCGAGACGAGGCCGGCCAGGGGGCCGGCGACGCCACCGGGACGGCTGGTCGTCCAACGCGGTCTGTTCACCGGCCCGACCGCCGACATCCCCGACGAGATGTACGTCGAGGTCCTCGACGGGCACGCGGAACGCCGCCGCCGCCACGTCAAGGTCGGTGCCTTCGGCCGGGTGTCCACGAACACCTACTTCGGCCGCTTCCCCGCCGCCTACTGGCAACGCTGGACGACCGCCACCTCGGTCCGCTTCGAGGGCCGGATCAGCGGAGCCGGCCGCGTCATGCTGCGCGCGTCGGACACCAACGGCGTCCCCCGCACTGTCGCCGTCCACGATGCGCAGACCGAGAACGTCCGGCTCGAGGCCCGCCTCGACCGCTTCCTCGACGGCGGCGGGCTGTGGATCGAGATCGTCACCGACGACGCCGAACTGCTGCTCCACGACGCGCGGTGGACGGTCGAGGACCCGGGGACACGGCGACACACCAGCATCGTCATCTGCACCCACAACCGCGCCGACGACTGCGCGACGACCCTCGCCGCGCTCGCCGACGACCGCGAGGCGACGCGCGTGGTCGACGAGATCATCGTCGTCGACCAGGGCACCGACCCCGTCGAGTCCCGCCCCGCGTTCGACGAGGTCCGCGAGTCGCTGGGCGACCAGCTCCGCTACCTGCGCCAGTCGAACCTCGGCGGGTCGGGCGGGTTCACCCGCGGCCTGCACGAGGTCGTGACGAAGGCCGGGGACACGCCCACCGATGCGCTGTTCATGGACGACGACGTGCGGTGCGAGCCCGAGGTCGTCGTCCGGATGTCGGCGTTCGCGCAGTTCACGAGCCACCCGACGATCGTCGGCGCGCAGATGCTCAACCTGTTGCACCCGACGCAGGTGCTCGCCGGTGCCGAGTACGCGGTGCTCGAGGACCTCACGAACGGTCACGTGGTGGAGGGAGCGGTCGGCGAGTCCGACGTCACCGCCTACCTCCCGGACGGCACCAAGAACGTGCAGGACCGCCGGGTCGACGCCGGCTACACCGGCTGGTGGTCGTGCCTCATCCCGGTCGAGGTCACGCGGACCATGGGCTACCCCCTGCCGCTGTTCTTCCAGTGGGACGACGTCGAGTACAGCTACCGGGGCCGCGCGTTCGGCTTCCCGACGGTGACCCTCCCGGGCGCAGGGCTGTGGCACGCCGACTTCCCGTGGAAGGACTGGGACGACTGGCACCGGTACTTCAACCTGCGCAACGCCATGATCACCTCGGCCCTGCACAGCGGGTTCCCGGTGCGCCACGTCGCAGCCACGCTCGGCGAGCTCCTCGGTCGCTACCTGCTCTCGATGAACTACGGGCTGGCCGCGACGTTGGTCCGGGCGGTCGAGGACTTCCTCGTCGGCCCTGACGTCCTCGCCGATGGCGGCGTGAGCGCGACCGCACGCATCCGCGCCGAGCGGTCGGCCTACCCCGAGACCGTCATGCACCCGATCTCCGAGGCGCCCGACCTCGGGGCGGCCCAGATGCCGGTCGTCCGCGCGGGCGGCAAGCCGACGCGGATGAAGGCGGTCTGGGCGAAGCGGATCGTGCAGCAGGCGACCGGGCGCGTGCCGTTCCACGAGGGGCTCGTGGGCGCCGGCGAGGCGCACTGGTGGCACGTGGCGCTGTTCGACCGGGTCGCCGTGACCGACGCCGGCCAGGCGGGCGTCCGCGTGCGGCAGCGCGATCCGGAGCTGCTCAAGCGACTCGGCCGCGACGGGGCGAAGGTCCTCTGGCGGCTCGTCCGGGAGGGCGACGAGGTGGCGCAGCGGTGGCGGGCCGCCACCCCGGGCCTCACCGGCGCCGACAACTGGCGTCGCCTCTTCGGCACGGACTAGGAGTCAGGACTTCCTCTCACGCTCCGCGGTAGGGAGGCCGGCCTTCTTCCACGCCCCGAATCCGCCTTCGACGTGCGAGACCTTCTCGACGCCCATGTCGGCCAACGTCGCGGTCGACAGCGCCGAGCGCCAGCCGGACTGGCAGTAGAGCACCAGCTCGCGCTCGGTGCCCTCGAGCTCCGGCTTGAAGTAGGGGCTCTCCGGGTCGACCCAGAACTCGAGCATCCCGCGTGGGGCGTGGAACGCGCCCGGGATCTGGCCTTCGCGCTCGAGTTCCCGGACATCGCGGATGTCGACGAACAGCGCGCCCGGGTCGGCGAGCTTCTCCTGCGCTTCCTCGAGGGTGAGCGTCGTGATCTTCTCGGTCGCCTCATCGATCAGCTGACGGTGGTTCTTCCGGAGCGCCATGGGGCTCACTGTGCCCGGCTCAGCGGCGGACGGCGACCAGGTAGGGGCCGACCTCGCGGACCTGGAAGGACGGCGAGTCGAACAGTCGGCCTGGGAAGGTCACGGTCTCGAAGGCGACGTTGGGGCTCGCGGGGAAGGCGTCCTCCACGATCCGAGTCGTTCCTGAGCCGTCGGGCTGGCGGAGCAGCACGAACACCCGCGGCGTGGGCCACGGTGCGGCGTCGAGCTGCCGGACCAGGTCGCTCGCTTCCCGCGCGGTAGCCCAGGAGCGAATCGCGTCGTTGCGGGCCTCGTACTGTGCGAGCGGGTTCGCGTAGTGCGGCGTCGACTGCTGGAAGCCGTGGAAGGGCTCGGCGACGTAGAACTGTGTTGGCCCGCCCAGGGTGACGAGGTCGGACGACGGGGTCCCGGTCGCCTCGTGCACGGCGGCCAGGAGTTCCGGGGTCCAGGCGTCGATTCGGGAGCGGTCGACACCGCCCGTGGGTGTCATCCCGGTCGGATAAGGGTCGGCGTAGGCCTCCTTCACGTCTTGGCCGTCGGGTGAGATCGCGCCTTGCGCGCAGGCGGCGAGAACCACGACGGCGAGCACGCCACCCAACAGGCGCATGTTCGGAACACGGAGCCGCAGGAGCCGAACGACCTCGACCGCGGTGAGCACGCCGGCACAGACGAGGACAAGCTCGATCACGGGTTCCAGCCGGAATGCCAGGCTGGTCTGGCCGACGAGCAAGAGCGGGACGGTGAGCGCGTACCAGCCCAGGACGAGTGCCCCGAGGAGGCCGAGCGGCCGCGCGAGCCGGACCGACGAGGTCCAGCCCAGGACGATGCCAAACAGCCCGACCAGACACATCGCTCCCACCGACGACGGCTGGAGCATCGGAAACGACCAAAAGGCCCCGTTCGACGGCAGGTAGCGCTGGGCGTAGCTGCGCGTCGGGTCACCACTCAGCACGGCGAGGAGGTAGGGCGCCCAGACTACGAGCGACAGGACGAGGCCGGTCCCGAGTACGAGCCCCGCCCGTCCCAGGCGTGGGAGGAGCTCGCCCAGGCGTCGCCCGCGGGTCGGCACGAGTGCGGCCAACACCACGAACGTCCCGAAGAACCCGGCGTGGAGCGAGTAGGTGACCGCGGCGATGCCGAGGTAGACCCCACTTCCCAGCAACGCCGCGACCCGTCGTAGGGAATGGTCCGAACGCACGGCACGCCACACGATCGCCGCGACCGCCGGCATAGGCGCCACGAGCAGCCAGGCGTACGGCTCGGTCGCGGACACGCCGAGACCGACCACGACGGTCGCCGTGGCGACCAGGACCGCCCTCGCCGGGCGGACCACGAGCCGCCATGCGAAGAGGGCGGCCCCGGAGGCCACCGCGAGCGTGAGGATCGACCAGGGCTTGTAGGCCGCCCACGCCGGGAGCCCGGTGAGATCCGCGAAGCGACCACCGAGCCAGAACCATGCTGCAGGGTAGTAGGAGGGCAGATCGAGGTAGTTCATGTCGACCAGCGAGGTCGTCGAGGCGAAGCGCGCGAGGTTCTGCGTGCGGAAGCTCTGGTCGATGGAGATCCCGCCGAGGTACCAGCGCGTGCCCTGTAGCAGCAGCCCGAGCCAGAGGCTGGGTAGCGCGGCGAGCAGAGCGCAGGTGACGAGCGTGTACCGCGACCGCGCCGCGCGGCGGTCCGATGCGGCAACCCAGACCAGCGCGGCCATAACGAGGGCGCTGCACGTGGCCGCGATCGCCGACGCCGCGTAGGTGGGAAAGGGGATGCGCAGACGGCCGATCGCTAGTTGCAGGGCGATCGAGGTCAGGGCTGCAATGAACACACCGAGCGGACACACGCCCGACAAGCGCGGCCGAAGAGGGTGCATGACCCCAGCACGGTCGTCGCTCAGCCGTCCGGACGCACGAGAAGGTGGAGGAGATCACTGTCCGCGGTCGGCATCGGAGGACACCGGTCGCGTGAAACCCTGACCACAGAGTGACAATCGGCGAGCTAGAACGGGTTCGGCTAGACGTCCGCAGGTACCTCCCGAGGAACTTCGCGATCAGCCGCTACCGTGACGCCAGGCCCTCCACTGGTGATGGAATCTTGGTGATCGCGATTCAGAATGAGCTCCTCGAGCGCGTCTTGAGAGTCGACCGATCGGTGCGAACCGGCGCGACACGGGCAGTTCCCGTTGCCGTCGTCACCAGCCTCTGCCTCGTTGCCTTGCTGCTCGGAACCGGGCTGCTGGGCCCCTCACCCCGAGGCGCGGGAGACAACGGCGACGGTTTCCGCCTCTACTGCGGGGCGGGACTCGTGCCGGACACGCCGAGCGGCCGCTCGAACTGGCAGGGCATCGTCGTGAGCGCTTTCCGGACCGACGGGTCACCGTGCAGAGGAGCAGCGCCCTCGTCCGCCCTTCTACCGATCAGCGTCACCGCGAGCTTCTCCGGACCTGCCTGGGATCTTCGGACGTTGGGCTGGACCTGGGTGGTGGTTCTCATCATCGGATTCGGACTCGCCGCAGCGGCCGCTGGAGCTGCTCGCCCGTGGCGCGCCCTCATCATCCTGCCGGTGGCCGCACCGCTGGCGCTCCCGTGGTTCTCACGCTTCCTGCTCTCGACGTACGCCGAGCCGGCAGGACTAGTTGGGACGGCTCTCGCGTTGGCCGGTATCGCCGCCGCGGCAGTGAGTCCCCCGCGGGGTACATCCCGGTCGATCGCGGTAGCGCTCATCCTCGGAGGAGGAGTGCTCGCGGCCACCGCCAAGCCCGCCTTCGTCGTCGTCCTACTTCCGGCACTCGCAGCGTGCGTGCTGTTCCCTCCGGCCGCACGGCGGCGAGTGGGGGTTTTCGTCGCCGTCCTCGTGGCGATCACGGTCGCTGTTCCCCTGCACTCCGCGCTCACGGCGCAGGACAGGGCCTACGGAGCCGTCAACACCCACAATCTCCTCTTCACCGCGGTCGGCCCCGAGAGCGAGGGGCACGCTCTCGGCCGACTCGGGCTCCCCGCGAGCGCGGCTCGAGGGCTCGGCTCGGGCTTCTACCTCGACGCGGGCGCGTCCATTCCACAGTGGGATGCCGTTGTCGGTTCGCGGTGGCCCGAGCTCCGGGACGAGGCACGGGCTTACGTGCTCTCACACCCGCGAACTGCGTGGCGAATGATCAACAGCGCGTTGATCGCCGTCTCCGACCCACGAGTCACCTACCTGCCCACCAGCCTGGAGGGCACGCCGCACGCGGTCCCGATCGCGCCCCCCGTTCCGACGTTCGGGGAGCAAGGCGCTTCGGGACAGACCCTGAAGCCATGGCTCGACAGCCGGCCCCTCGGCCGGCTTCCACTCGTCGTTCTCGGTCTGGCATTTCTCGTCGCAATCGCCGAGACGGCGCGCGGTAGACGCCGGAGCCCGACGTCGTCGGCATTGGCCGCACTATGCGTCGCGGCGGTGTGCAGCATGCTGCTCGTCGCCACGTCTGCCGTGTTGGGCGACGGGTACTTCGAACTACCGAAGCACACCTGGTTGGCCGCATATGCTGGATCCGTCGGCGCTGCGGCGGTGCTGTTCTACGTCTTCCGGTTGGCGGCGGCCTCGACCGTCAGGGAGCGCGGATGGCGTCGGGCTCGAGTCGATAGATCGTCACCGAACCGGCGCGGAACGCTGGAACCAGCCCGGGAAGCCCGTCGAGGTTCTGCAGTCCCCGAGGGACGGACAGGAGATTGACCCGTGGCCAGCTGTCAGGAGCACCGCCGGTCCCTATGGACGGCGCCTGGGAGTCCACGTACACCCACACGACGTCGAGGTCGCGAAGGTCCCGGCGGACTCGAGGGTTGGACGGGTACGTCCGGAATTCGGCCATCAGGCCCCACGAGGCCGGAGAAGAAGGGTTTCCGAGTGTGGCGAGGTTGACCACCGGGAGTCCGTACTGCGTGTACAAGAACGTCGAACCGTCGTTGGCAGAATTGAGCACCCGCTGCCCCGGGAGGATGCGCGGGGCGAGCCAGGCCGCGGCCGCCTCGTCATCTCCATCGACCCTCGTGAAGTCGGGTGTTGCATAGCGGGAAGCGATGGCGTTCTCGTTGGTGCGCGCGTAGCCGTAGCCCGAGCCCGCGAGATACCACCCGAAGAGCACGGCGAGGAACGCGGCCGTGACGACAGGGACTGCAGACCGACGAACTACCGGGAGATGACGGGCCAGCCAGCGGAGCGCGAGGACCAGGCCCACGGCGCCGACCGGCGCGCCGACCAGGCTGAGATGGGACCAGACCCTTGGTTCGGAGTTGTAGAAGAACGAGGTGAGGACTCCCGCAGGGCCGCGACCGGGTGCGACGAGGAACGAGATCACGATCGCGAACCACACGGCCACCAACGCCAGCGCCGGGATGCCGCGGCGCGCGGCAACCAGGACGAGAACACCGAGAAGAATCAGCATCGCGGCGACGAACTGCGATCGTATGCTGTCGGGGTCGAGGTAGCCGCTGTAGGCGTAGCTGAGTGCTTTGCCGACTGCGAGCGCGATCGGACGGTCGGAGGTGCCCGTCGCGAACGACGTGGTTTTCGCGACCGCAGAAGCGCCGATCACCAAAGTCGGTAGGGCGAGAACGGCAGCCACCGAAGTGGGAGGCAAGAAGGCCCGTACCGCGGGGATGAGGTCCCTGGAACCACGACGCGCAACGTCAACGGCGAGATAGACGACCGCGCTCACACCGATCGTGATCAACGCACTTGGGTGGACGATCGCCCCCCCGGCGACGGCCACGCCGGCTGCGATGAGCACTGATCGGGGGGCCCGTCGCCACGCGAAGAGCCCAGCCAAGGTGCCGGACGCCAAGGCGAGCGCCACCGAGTTCGGGAGGATTCCGCCGTCATGCGCGAGCTGAGCCCCCGGCCGATAGAGGGTCGCCGTCAGCAGACTAGCCATTCCCGCGGCGCCAGCGGCCACGTCCCGAGCACCACCGACCGATCGAGCGAGTACGGCCGCCAAGCAGGCCGCTCCGAGCGGTGCTCCGATCGCGACTAGCACGATCGTCATAGCGTTGACGGCCACGACGACGTCGCCGGTGGCCTGCGTGACCGCGCCCGCGAGCAGGTGGAAGCCGGCCGGGTAGAAGAACGGGTCCGAACCGGTGAGGACATCGGTCGGCGCCAGGTTCCAGGGGGCACCGGATCCCGTGCGGGCGATGTACGACGACAGTGCCAGATGGAAGATCATGTCGTGCTCCTGCGGATAGGTCCGCAGGGTCCAGCCCATACCGCCGAGCCACGAAACAAGGCTCACCGCGATCCCGAGGAGGGCGACGGCGAGCCCGAGAACACTCACGACCGGACGTGGTCGGCGTCGGGTTCTTGAGCCGATGATCATTCGGCGCCGATGACGGAGAACGAGCCGAGATCCGCCGCCGAGCGCGATCACGACCGTTGCCGTGGCGAGCGCCGGCAGACCGTAGGAAGCGCCGAGTGCGGTGGTCGCCATCCCGGTCATCGCAGCGACGACGACTGAACACGGCGCCGCGAGCGACGCGTACCAGAACGGGGAGCGAACCCCGAGCAAGAGCAGGACCGCGGCGCCCGGCAGGACGACGACGAGCAAGGAGACGCCCAGTGCCGCAATGTCGAGGACCAACGCTGCCCCTCCCTCCTTCGGCCTACGAGAGGCTAGCGGGAGGACGTTCGCCGCCTGGCGCCACATCTCCGGGTGCCGGCCGCGGGATCTGCGAGATCACCCGCGCGGGAACGCCGGCGACGACCGTGTAGGGCGGTACGTCCTCGACGACCACGGCTCCGACTCCGACCACGGAGTGGGCCCCGACTCGGCAGGGCCCGACGATGGTGGCGTTGCTGGTGATCCACGCCCCCTCGTCGATCACCACGTCTCGTCCCTCGGCCGGAACCGATCGGTGTCGTTCCTTGCCGAACTTCGTCACATCGTGGGTTCCGGTCAGAACGGTCACATTGTGCCCGAAGAACGACCACGGCCGCATCGTCACGGTTCCGGACGACAGATTGAAGGTGGCATTGTTGACGACGGCAGTCCGGTGGATTTCGAGCCTTCTCGGGTCCCCATAGATACGAGCACGGAAGAGGCTCGGGTATCGCAGACGAGCCGAGAGGGCGACGACAGCCCGACGGGCCGTGGCCCGTGCGCCGATCATGAACAGTCCCCCTCCGGGTCACCCGGTCGACCCCGAGAACCAGGAGCCCGCCCGGACGGCTATCAGGCCCGGATCGTAGCGATACGTGGTCGTACACCAGAATCAGCTCATGACGACCACGGACTGGGACGCCTACGCGGGGACCTACCGTCAGCTCGTTGACGAGTCGACGGTCCCGCCGCTCCTCGCGGGCGTGATGTCCGCAGCGACCGGGACCATGATCGACGTTGGTTGTGGTGACGGCATCCTGCTCGATCTCGTCCGCGGGTCGTTCGGCGACTCCTGGGGCATCCAAGGCTTCGAGATCAGCGCTGCGCGCGCGGACATCGCCCGGGCCCGAGGACACGAGGTGCTCGTCGACGAGCGGGGCGACGTCCCAGCAGCCGCTGGGGCATTCGATCTCGTGACGTCGACCCACGTCATCGAGCACGCGCCCGACGACGCGGCCTACGCCGCCGAACTCGCTCGCCTCGTCCGGCCCGGTGGCTTGGTCTACGTGGAGACGCCGGTCAAGATGAGGGGGGCGTGGTACTTCCGCCGCAATCCCGAGGCCGGCTGGGTGCTCGATCCCACGCACGTGCGGGAGTATCGGTCCGCCGGAGCCGTCAACGCGGTCCTCCGGTCGGCCGGTCTTGAGATCCTCGCCGAGGATCTCACGCCGGTGAAGTTCCCCCTTGCCGCCGCCGAGCTGCTCGTCAGGCGCCTAGCCCGACTGCCGCAACCCACCGGTGCCCGGACCGGACTAGGGGCCGTCGGGGTCCCCATTCCGCGATACCGCCAGCAAGCAGTCCTGGCTCGGCGGCCATCCTGACTTACTGCTCGTTTTTCCGCGCGTCGCGTCTGGACCGTCAAGGCTTCGGCTCCGAACCGCAGCCCTCAGATGCTCGAACACCGGCAACACCTGGTCCGGCGCGAGCTCGTGCCGCGCTCGGCCTCGACGACGACCGTCCTGATCACGCTCCGGTGTCGGTGCGTCGCGTGGAGTAGTCAGCTCCTTACTGCGAAGGTCCCGCCTCATGGGGGACACGACGGCGCTGATTACGCGACCGGCGATAGCTACGACGAGCCACATGACCGGGCGCGCCCGCCGAGACGTCGCGGCGGCCGCCGTGGTGGGCCTTGTACTCGGTGTCGCGATGGCATGGACAACCCGTGGCGCGCTGCTCGACGACGCCTTCATTTCGCTGGACTACGCCCGCAACGTCGCCGCGGGCGGGTGTTGGTGCGTCAATACAGGAATGCCCTCGAACACCGCGACGAGCCCGCTATGGGTGCTGCTGCTGTCACTCCCGATGCTTGCACTTGGGCCGGTCGCTGCGCTCGGCGCAGCGAGCGCCGTCGCGATGGCAATGCTCGCCGGAACAGTGGCAGCGTTGGCCCACCGCTTGGGGTTGTCGACCCTAGCCGGGCCGCTCGCGGCGGTCCTGGTGGCGACTTCGCCACTGATGCAGGCCTCGATCGGGTTGGAGTCGCTGCTTGCCGTCGCGTTAATCGCGCTCGGCGCGCACGAGGTGGCGGCCGGACGGATTATGACGATCGGGGTGGTAGCCGGAGCGCTGGTCTTAGTCCGCCCGGACCTTGCAATAGTCTCCGTCGTACTGATTGCTGTCCGCTGGCGTTACGCGGCGATGACTGTCCCGATTGCTGCCGTAGCCGTTGCGCCGTGGTTGGTGGTGTCGCTGCTTTGGTTCGGGACAGTGCTGCCGGACACGCTCATCTGGAAGCAGTCCCAATCCGAGGGCCTCGGCGGGCACTTCTTCGGTGACGCCGTGATCGTGTTCGCTCGAATCTGGCCCGCAGTGACGTGGCTCGGGATGGGCGCCGGCGTCGCCGGCTTCGGCGCGGGACTCTGGCTGTTCATGCAGGCCCGCTCCCGTGGCCCCGTCGTAGCGCTCGGCGTCGGCGCCGCAGCACACCTGTCGGTGCTCTGGACCCTGCACGTTGCACCGTACCCCTGGTACCCGGCTCCAGCCGCTGGCGTGGGAATGACGCTGCTGGCGCTATCGGTGGCCACCCCGGCATCCGGTCGATGGCTGGGCCTGGCCGCGTCCGCTGTGCTCGTGGTGACCGGCGGGGCCTACAGCGCGCGCCACGACTACGTCGCCCTCGGGTCGCCTCTCAACTACAACCGGGCGACCCCCTCCCAATACGCGGCGATCGTCGACCAGGTCCCGACGGGTGCGGTCGTCGAGTCAGCTGATGAGCTCGGCGCGTTCGCGTTCTTCTGTGGAGACCGATGTGCAGTACTCGACCCCCTTTCCGATCGCGGTCGCTTGGCCCCGATCCTCAGCGCGCGATTGGCTTCCTCGCCGGCGTTGCGAATGCTCTACCCGGGTTATGAGCCGGACACTCCTCGACGCGCCGACCACCGAGTGGTACTCGGCAAGGGCGGAGTCACAACATTCTCCGGCTACGGGGGGACCAGCACGATGGACGTCCGACCGAACCACTAACGTCGGGATCGAGACCGCGGACCACCTCGCGCATGACCCCGAACCGCGGATCGCTACGCAGAACCGACGCGCTGATTCGCCACCATCACGCCGAGCATCACGGCGATTGACGCGGCGAGCTGTGCCAGCGCTGCACTGACCTGCGGGTCGCCAGGAAGTAAGAAGACTGCTCCTAGAACGACCAAGCCTACGAACCAGGCGAGCCCGACGTCGCGATGACGACCGAACGCCAGGACTCTCGTCTGCACCACGAACGCGCCTGCCCCCACAACTGTCGACATCGCGAGCGCGAGACTCGCCGGCCAGGGCGGGACGATCTCGACCGCGAAGGCGAACTGTGCCAGCCAGGGGACCACCAGGACTGCACACAGCACCCACGGAGCCGCGAGCACTCCGACGATCAGGAGCAACGGCCGGAGTGCACGGCTGCTCCCGGCGCGGTCATCACGTTGCGCAGCCGCGGAGATCGCAGGCAGCATCACGGCCTGGATCGCCGGGAACACGAAGACCGGGGCGCGGAGGACGACGGCGACGGCGACGAATCCAGCGGCCGCCGTGGGGACGGCGGGAAGCGCTGCCGTCACCGCGACTGGAGCGAGGTTCCAGACGCCCTGTGACGACAAATAGAACAGCGACGTCCAGAGAAGCGCCGGCAGCGAGATCCGATGCAGTCCGCCTACCGCTCCACGCTGGCCACGTGTCCAGGCAGGTCCGAGCGAGCTACGGACAGTCTTGAGGATGCCGGCGCGTGATGCTGCGCCGGCGACGACGGCTGCTGCAAGCGCCGGTGAGAGGACGAGGACCGCGACCCAGCTCTCGAGGTCGTCGGCGCCCCCGACGGCGAGCGCCACGGCGCCGAGAACGGTCAGCGATCCCTCAAGAAGGAACGTACCGCTGTAGGCGCCGTAGCGTCGGCGGGCGGCGAGCGGTCCGCGCACGCCATACGACAGCGCCATCGCGCACGAGCCCAGCGCGAGGGCCCCGGCGATCTCCACGTCCGGAAGCAGCAGAGTTGCGGAGAACGAGAGCGCGACGGCCAGGACCAGGAGCACAGCGGTCCGACGTACCGCCTCCGCCAGGATGGGTGCCGAGTCGACATCGGCGGCCCCCGCCGCAGACATGGCTCGACTGGTCTCGAGTTCGACCGATGCGAAGACCCCGCGTCCGACTGTATTGAGCAGGAGGTAGAACGCGCTGACTGTCGCGAACCCGCCTGCAGGCAAGGTGCGAGCGGCGAGCGCGAGGAGGATGTAGCCGGCCGCGGCCAGCATGACCTGACTGATCGGGACCCCGACCGCGGCGCGCACGCGAGCATCACGAAGGCGCGCGACGAGCGGGAGGACCACGAGCGGCAGGCTACGACTCAGCCCGACACCCGCGGTGCGCAGCCCAGCGGACGCACCGGCGATCCCCGCGAACCACATTGCTACGTTGCCCTTCTCGGCCTCGGGGAGGGCACATGACCGGGCTCCGCATCGTCGCCCTGACCAGTTACGGCGAGCACACTGCGCTCACCGGTGGACGTCTTCGCCGGGACAACCTCCTGCTGGCACTGCGTCACCGGGGGCACCACCTCGAGAGGTTCGACGTGCCCGCCCGGCCCGGTCCGCCATCGGCAGTCCGATCAGTAGCCACCGCCGCGTCGAGGGCGTTCCGCGGGGCAATGGCCGCCGCCGACGTCGCCCTGCTCGGCGACGTCTTCTGCCTCCCTGCCGTTCCCCTGATCCGTCGGGGACGTCGACCGATCGTTCTCGATCTGGTGGACAGCCCCTACCGCCTCGTCGCGTCCGATCCACGGGATACCCCTCGTGAGCGACTTACGGCGGCGGCGAACTCGGCGCAACTCGTGCCGGTGATGCAGGTGCTCTACCCCCTCGTCGACGCCGTCACCTACATCTCGCAGGAGGACATCGAGTGGGACGAGGGTCGGGTGCGGCATTCCCCTCGCACGGCCGTCGTTCCCAATGGCATCGCGCCGGGCCTGTTCGCGCTCGACCTCAGCGAACCTCCGGACGACGGGTACGTCGCCTGGCTGGCGGACTGGGACTACCCGCCAAATCGCGACTCGCTGCGGTGGTTCGTCGAGGACGTCGCCCCGCAATTGCCCGACCACGTCCTCGCCCGGGTACGGCTCTTCGGAGCCGGCGACCCGTGGACGCTCCGTGTCGCCGGCAGGGCCTTCGAGCGGGCCCGCGCGCACATGCGCTTCGCCGGGTTCGTCGAGAGTCTGGACGAGGTCTACAACATGGCCCGCGCCGTCGTCGCGCCGGTGAGCCGGGGCGCCGGGGTGAACAACAAGGTCCTGGAACCGTTGGCTGCCGGGCGCCAGCTCCTCACCACCGACATCGGTACCCGCGGCCTCCCACCGAACGTCCTCGAGCACGTCGAGACCGCCTCCGCAAACGATGAGTTCGCAAAGAAGCTCTGCGACCTGCTCGACACCCCTTGGGATCCGGCTACGGCTCGACAGGCCCGCGATTCCGTTCATTCGCTGAGCTGGGG
Organism: Actinomycetospora termitidis; assembly: GCF_030286555.1. GTDB lineage: Bacteria > Actinomycetota > Actinomycetes > Mycobacteriales > Pseudonocardiaceae > Actinomycetospora > Actinomycetospora termitidis. Next base: position 358,519 of record NZ_JASVWF010000001.1, read on the forward strand.
CCGTGCGGGAGAGCTCATGGAGGACGTTCTGACGAGCGTGGCGGCGATCGGCCGGGGGGGACGCTAGTCCCAGCCCTCACGATGAGGATCACACGCTCGGGGAGCCCGTCGATCGCGGCTTGACGGCTTCCCCGTCGTTCCCCTCGACTACGGGGTCCTCCTCCTCGGCCATGCCGATACGGGTCCGCCACTCAAGGTCCTCGAGACGGAGCCGGATGGCCCCGACCTCCTCCGCGAGCCGACGGCTCTGCTCCTCAAGGACGCCAACCTCGATCGAGAGCTGCAGCGACACTCCGAAGAGGATCAGGAGGCTCATCAGGAACAGCAGATTGCTCGGCACCGCGATGCCGAGCAGTCCTGACGCCCGCGCCAGCAGACCTGGAAACACCGACAACGCCACCGTCGCCCCGGCAACGAGCACCCAGAGGAACGCGTATTTCTGCCGGAGCCGCCTTCGGCGGAGCAGTTCGAAGACCAGCAGGAATGCCGCTACCGCTACCACTATGGTGACGATCGTGAGGCGAGCCATGTCAGGCCGAGGCCTCAGCGACCGATCCAGGACGGACGATCGGAGCCCTCCGAGCTACGGCGAGGAATATGGCCGTGACGACGCGGACGAGGTACGCGCAGGAGCGGAATGCGTTCTGGCTCGGGGTCCCGGCCGTCCGTTCGCGCATCGCGACAGGAACCTGAGCGATACGGAGCTTGGCCCGGCTCGCGAGGACCAGCGCCTCCACGGTGTCGCCGAGGTACTCCTCGGGGAAATCGAAGGCGAACAGCGCCAGAGCCCGTTCGTTCACCATCCTGAAGCCGGATGTGGGATCAGTGAGCGGAGTGCGCACCAGGCGCGAGAGCGTCGATGCAAGCAAGCGCATCGCCCACCGCCGCGGACCGCGCACGACATAGCCCCCGGTCCCCGCGAACCGAGCACCCACCACGACGTCGGCTTCGGTCAGTGCGGTACGGAGGCGGCCGATGTCGGCCGGATCGTGCTGGCCGTCGGCGTCTACCTGGACGACACAGCTGTAGCCCTCTTCGTAAGCGAACCGGTAGGCCGCTCGCATGGCTCCGCCAACGCCGAGGTTGAACGGGAGAGCCATGACCCGCGCACCAGCGGCCCGCGCCACGTCCGCGGTCCGGTCGATGGAACCGTCGTCGACCACGAGGAGGTCGGCGGCAGGCTCTCGGGAGCGAACCTCGGCCACGACACGACCGATCGAGTCCGCCTCGTTGAGTGCGGGCAACACGACGAGGAGAGAGCCCACCGACTGGCTTCCTGGAACGGTTGTCATCGCTGCTGCCAGCGTCATATGAGCCCCCTCGGCACGAGATGGGCGAGCGATCGCGGACACGCTCGCTTCCCGATCCCCGTGTCTAACGCCACGCGAGGAGGCTAGCCACAGCGCTTTCACAGCCGAATCCGGCACCCCGAACAGGTCACCCGAAGGGCGTAGTCGCTGGTCAGGCCGTCGTCGTGATGTACAGGCGCGAGTCCCACCGCGGGCCCGCGCTCGTGTCCGGGTCCGCCGCGACGACGCGAGCGCCCAGCGACTCGACGAGGCCCTCCACCTCCGGCTCCGGGGTGCCGTGCATCTCCATCCCACGCCGCAGGACGCGTGCGACGGGCGCGGGCAGGGCGGACAGCACCCGACCGGCGACCGACGACGACGGCCGGGTCGGCATCTGGAAGACGACGACGGCGCCCGGCCGGGCCACTCGCCAGAACTCACGGATGTAGCCGTGGGCGAGTGCCGGGGGCATGTGCTGGAGCACGCGGCAGGAGTAGACGAGGTCGACCGAATCGGTCTCGACCGCGCCCAGGTGGGTGCCGGTCACCTGGACGAACTGGCACGCCTCGTCGGTCACCAGCTCGCGCGCCTTGGCGAGCATCGTCGGCGAGATGTCGCACCCGAGGACCTGGTCGAAGCCGACCTGCGCGAGGCCGTGCGAGAGCCGTCCCGCACCGCAGCCGAAGTCGAGCGCCCGCGAACGTTCCGGCTGCAGGCCGAGCGCGTTGAGGCGGTCGAGCACCGCGTCGATCTCGGCGACGCCCGTCGCCAGGAACTCCTCCGGGCTCCAGCGATTGCCCGACTTGCCCTTGTCGGTGAGCACGGCCCACATCGGGTCCTCGCCGCCCAGCTTCGTCCAGGTGCGGGAGACGTCGTCGATGTCGCGGTCGGCGGTCACGGGTGATGCTCTCCAGGGTGGTCGGTCAGCCCGCGGCCTTGGTGAAGACCGCTTCGTAGGCGTCGAGCACGGACTCGACGCTGAAGGCCTCGGTGGCGGCGGCCCGGCCGCGGGTCGCGTCCGGCGGGTCGTCCCGGAGCTCCGCCAGTGCGCCGGTCAGCGCTGGGACGTCGCTCGGGGGCACGATCCTGCCGAACCCGGTGCGCTCGACCGGCAACCGCACCCCCGGCAAGTCGCTGACGACCGCGGGGACACCGGCGAGCATGCCGACGACCTGCACGATGCCGAAGGCCTCGAAGGCGTTCACCGACGGCAGGGCGAAGGCGTCGATCGACGCGTAGAACTCCCCCAACCGCTCGTCGGGGATGAAGCCGAGGAGCTCGACCCGGGGGTCGTGGCCGATGTGTGCGCGCACGCGGTCCACCACACTGCCACCGGCGATGCGGCTGTGGTCACCGCCGATGAGGAGACGGGCGTCCGGGTCGCCGAGGGCCAGGAACGCGTCGACGAGGTGCTCGACGCCCTTCTCCTCCACGATCCGGCCGAGGAAGCCGACGTGGAAGCCGTCCCCGCGTCGGTAGACCGGCTCGGCGGGCTCGACCGGGATGCAGGGCGGAGGGATCGCGACCATGTGCGGCGCGATCTCCGGCCACAGGCGACTCTCGCGGGCGTAGTCCTCGCTCGTCACCACGGTCGCCGTCGAGCGCTTGAGACCGCCCCGGCTCGACCGGTCCACCGCCTCGCGTTGCGCCACGTTGACCATGCCGGGCGGCAGGCTGACGTCGCAGTGGTAGGTCGAGACGACGGGGATGGGCGCGAGCCGGGTCAGCAGGCTCGCCTCGATGAGGGGCAGGTGCAGGTTCGCCACCCGCGACCGCCGCATCTCCCGGATCGCCATCCGCGTCAGGTTCACACCGACCGTGCCCTTGCCGACCTTCGCGAGGACGGGAGCCCGCACGACCCGGACCCCGTTGATCACCTCGTTCGTCGGGAGCGACGGCTCGTGCTTGCTCGCCACGACACACACCCGCCAGCCGCGCGCGGCGAGCCCCTCCGCCACGTCACGCGCGACGTTGGTGAGGCCCGAGACGTAGGGCGAGTAGTAGGTCAACACGATGACCAGATCGTTCACGACGGGTCTTGCGGTGCGGGCGATGTCCGCGCCTCCTCGCTACGTCTCGCGAACGACCGCCGTGGTCGGCCGATGTCATCCGTGCCCGTCCACGGTATCGGTCGAGAGAGATCATCGGCGTCACGCCCCGCATCCATCGGCCGGACAGATGAGCACGATCCGGACATCGGACGAACGCGGACGGTCGTGCTCGACGTCGGCGTGTGCTCGTTGTGAACGGGCGGGTCAACCGAAGGGGATCACCCAGCTGCCCTCGACGAGCCGCCCGGGGTTCCCGGCGACCGCGCGGGACCACGTCAGGACGCGCTCGGGCTCCCGCACCAGCTCGGGCACGACGACGATCGTGCTCACCTGCTTCGACGCGAGGTCGGCGCGGGCCGCCGCGACGTCCCCGCGGCCGCCGTCGAGGACGCCCTGCTGGAACGGGCCGATGAGCCCGTCGTGTTGAACCGGCACCTGGTCACTGCCGCCGATGAAGTAGCCGCCGGTCTGGCGGAACGAGAAGCCCGCGAGCGCCTGCCAGCGCACCGGGACCCCGCCGTCGCGCACCCAGTCCTGGGACGGTCTCGGCACGAGCTCCACGATCGAGCCGGGCGCGATCCCCGGGGTGCCGGCGAGGAAGAACGGGGGCGCGGAGGCGTCGGTGGTGCCCTGCTGGTCGCCCGGCACCCAGGTCGCCGCCGCGGCCAGGACCAGGCCGACCGCCGTGAGGCGTCCGACCCGGCCCCACCGGCCGTCGGGAAGGTCCCGGGTCAGGTGCTGGAGGGCGAGCGCCCAGATCGTCACCACGCCGAGGGCGACGAACGGGGCGAGTCGCCCGGCCTCGGCCTGCCCGACGAGCGGCACGTCGAGCAGCAGGCGCCACGGCAGCCCGGTTCCGGTGTCCTGGTCGAGCACCGCGATCGACGTCCCCAGCGACAGCACCGCGAGCAGGATCGTCACGACGAACGTCAGGAGGATCTCGCGCGACGCCACGAGGACGACGGCGACGAGGACCACGAGCAGCATCGCCGCCCCGAGGTACGAGCCCTGCTCGCCCGGGTACACCCGCATCTGCTCGGCCAGCGCGTCCGTGCCGGGGCGGATCGCGGTGAGCACCGAGGGGATCACGAAGTTCGCGGCGTCCGCGCCCATCTCGGTCGACTCGCGGATCGAGGCCTGCGGCCGGGACGGGCCCGCGAGCAGGACGTACACCGGGTAGGCGCTCAGTACCCCGGCGACGCCGGCCATAGCCACGACCGACCGGGCCACCGACGGCACCCGGCGCAGCGCCGTCCGCGGTGCGGAGACGGCGAGCACGACCGCCACCACGAGCAACGTCAGCGCCCCGAGCGCGACGGTCTGCGTGTAGAGCCCCATCTGCAGCGAGAACGCGAGACCGAGGAGCGCCCCGGCGAGCCAGGGACGACGCGGCGCGGCGAGCACCCGCACCGACGCCCACAGCACGATCGGCGGGAAGACCGACCACACCAGGTTCACGTGGCCGACCCACGCGTGCGCGACGACGAACGGCGAGAACCCGTAGACGAGCCCGGCGAGCGCCCGGATCCAGCGGGGCCCGACCAGCACGACGAGGCAGCGGTGCGCCAGGTACGCGGAGGCGACCGGCCCGAGGATCATCGCGACGTTGTCCGCGACCACGGGGCCGGCCGTCGCCGTCACCGGGCCGAGGAGCACCCCCAGCACCGGGACGCCGGTGTTCCACATCCCGTTGACCCCGGTCGGGGCGTTCTGCCAGGTCGTGGTGAACGGGTCGAGGCCGTGGGTGATCGCGTACCAGGTCCACCCCAGCCACCACGTGAACAGCGACGAGTCGGACGCCACCACCCCGGTGGCGCGGCCCGCGAGGTCGCCGAGCACGCGGTGGAACAGCAGCCCGGACGCGACCAGGTAAATCAGGAGGATCCCGACCTCGGCCGCGAGTGGCCGCCACCGGGTGGGGCGCCGCTCCGCCGGCGGGTCGGTGACGACGGGGGGCGCGATGGAGGTGCTCGTGGTGCTCAGGCGCCCTCCTCCGGCGGATCCGTCGGTGCCGAGCGTAGTCAGCCCCGACTCGGGCGTGGCTTCACGACGGGCACGACGCACCGGTTGTTAGCGTCTCCGTGACCGGGCGGCGGCGGGACGGAGCAGTGGAGTGGGCGAGGACACCGATCGTGGTGTCGAGGAGCCGCCGGACCCGCCGTCGGGATCGGGCAGTACGTCGACCACCCCGCTGCGGCTGCTGCGCCGCAAGCTCTCGACGGTGCGGCTGGTCCCCCGGACGGAGCGTGCCGACCGCGAGGGGCTCGACGCCGAGACCGAGCGCCTCCCCCCGGACGCCTTCACCCCGGACGACGAGCGGCCCGACCGCTGGGGGCCGGACGACTGGGGGCTCGACGGGCTGCTCGTCGCCCGCGTCGTCGCGGTGGCCTCGGCGGTCGTCGCGGTGGTGTGTGCTCTGCTGCTGCCCTTCGCGCCCGTCGTCCAGAACTCGCCCGAGATCCGGTGGCCGCTGAACGTCGACCGTCCCGAGTCGACGATGCTGATGCTGACGGCCTACCAACCGGAGTCGTTCTCGGCGCGCTTCAGCTGCCGGACCGCCCGCGAGGCGGGGGCCACGCCCGCCGGCTACGTGCTCACGACCATGGCGCCGAGCGCGAACGGGTTCGACGAGAAGGCGCTCTCGATCCGGGTCCGCTCGGACACGCTGACGGTCCGCAGCGGTGGGCAGGACATCGTCGCCGAGCGGCTCCCTCCGGGCGACTGCTCCTACACGGTCCGCGGGGACACGGCCGCCGTCCAGGTCAACCGGGACGGCCGGGACCTCGGACGCCTGACGCCGCGCTTCGGTGAGGCCGATCCGGACGAGATCCGGAACACCCCGCCGGACTCCCTGCCGGACCCCAAGCCGATCAGCGCCCTGCCCGACGTCGACGCGCTCTCCACCTCGCTCACCGCGCTGCCCGGCGCGGCGCCGGACGACCTGGCCGTCAGCATCACCGCGGACGACCGCTACGCGAGCTCTCCCACCTCGTACAAGCGCGGGCTGATCACCGCCGCGATCCTGGCCGTGGTGCTGGGCGGCATCGCCACCACGGCGTCGATCGTGCTGTCGCGGCGCAAGGCCCGACGGCGCGACCCCGAGCTGCTGCGGCCGACGCCCTGGTGGGCGCGGATCGACCGCATCCTGCTCGCCCGGCTCTCGACGTGGCGACCACGGCTGGTCGACGCGGTCGTCGTCGTCGCGCTGTGGGCGTGGCTCTACCTCGCGCCCCTGACCGATGACGACGGCTACTACTCCGCGATGGCGGCCAACGTGCCGCACGGGGGCTACGTCCCGAACTACTACCAGCTCTACAACCAGGGCTTCACGCCGTTCTCCTGGCCGTACTACCTGCTCTCCTGGTGGCAGCAGCACGCCGGGTTCTCGCCGGTCGCGCTGCGCGTGCCGTCCGTGGTGCTCGGCCTGCTGACCTGGATCGCGATCCGCGTGTTCGTGGCGCGGTGCGCCGGGCTGACCCATCCCTGGAAGTCCCACCGCTGGCTCGCCACGGCCTCCCGCGTCGCGCTGTGCGTCGCCTTCCTGTCCTGGTGGCTCGCCTACGACGTCGGGACCCGCCCGGAGCCCTACACCGCGGTCTTCGCCGCGGGCGCCCTCGCGCTCGTCGCGGAGGGCATCGAGCGACGTCGGCTCGACCTGCTGGCGGGCTCCGTGGGTCTCGGCTCGATCGGCCTGATGACGGCGCCCACCGGCTTCATCTGCCTCGCGCCCCTCCTCGCCGCGACCCCGACGGTGTGGCGGCTGATCCGCGAGCGGTCCGTGCACTGGTGGGAGATCCCGCCGCGCTGGCTCGTCGTGATCGCCCCCGGCGCGCTCGGGGCGGTGTTCGGCTTCGCCGACGGCACGTACGCCGACTTCGTGCGGTCCCAGGAGATCTTCGCGCCGATCCAACGGGCACAGACCTGGTACCTGGAGTTCGAGCGCTACGCCTCGCTGCTGAACGAGACCACGCGCTTCGGGACCTACGCGAAGCGCATCACGGTCCTGCTCTGCCTGCTCGCGCTGATCTGGTTCCTGATGACGGCGGTGGTGGCGCGGGTGCGCGACCTCCCGGTGCCCGGGCGCCTGATGCTCGCGGGCTGGTCGACGATCCTCGCGTTCGCCCTGCTGCTTCCGACGCCGTCGAAGCCCTCGCACCACTTCGGCGCGATCGTCGGGGTCGGCGCACCGTTCCTCGCGCTGCTCCTGGTCGCCGGGCCCGGGCTGGTGCGCGACTCGGTGCGCGCCGGGAAGGGCCGCGTTCCGGTGCCGGCGATCCTGGCCGCCGCGGTCGCGGCGATCGCGGTCATCGCGCTCGCCGGGCACGGCCGCAACCGGTGGGCCTTCATGTGGGGCCTGGGCCAGCCCTCCTGGCTGGACTACCCGTCGGTCAAGGGCTTCTACTTCGACCAACCGCAGTACTGGGCGGTCCTGCTGGTCGTCCTGACCCTCGCAGTCGTCCTCGTGACCTCGATCCGCGGCCGTGGCTGGCGACCCTGGGCGATGCTGGTCGCGATCCCGATGCTCTGCGTCGCGGCCATGGGGATCTCGACGACGCGGGCCGTGGCCGACTTCGCGCTGGCGGCGGACCGGACGTCGACGACCTACTCCCCGGCGGGCGACGCGTGGCGCGACCCGGCAGCCGTGAACTGCGGTGCCGAGCAGGCCATCGACGTCCTGACCCCGCAGCGCTACCCGCTCGCGCCGCTGATCCCGGTCCCGGCCGCCGACGAGGAGCCGCCGGACCAGCCGTTCCCGCGGGACGCGTTCCTGCCGACCAGCCCGCCTCCAAGGGATCTCGCGCCGAATCTGCCGGTGTGGGGCAGCTTCCAGCCCCCGTCCGAGGGCCGGTCGCCGGACGCCCGGACGGGGTCGTTCACCACCGGCTGGTACCGCCTGCCGCCCGGCCCGCCGAGCGCGATCGCCGTCACCACCGAGGTCTCCGGGCGCGTCGGGAAGGGCAACTCGCTCGCCGTCGAGTTCGGCCGGCCCGGCCCCGGACCCGGTGGGGTCGAGCCGCTGGGGGTCCGACCCGTCAAGGACACGAGCGACGACACCGCCTGGCGCGCGGTCGACCTCACGAAGTCGCAGAGCGCGCCGGCCGACGCGCGGTTCGTGCGGGTGACCGCGACCGACCAGGCCACCGACGTCGGCGGGTGGCTCGCCCTCTCGGCCCCGTTGTTCTCGCGCTGGGCACCGATGAACGTGGCCCTGCCCCGCGACGGCGTCTACACGGTGAACTGGGAGAACGCGTTCCTGTTCCCGTGCATCACCCAGCCGGTGCAGCAGAACGGCGTCACGCAGACGATGGACGGGTTCCTCGGGTACGGCGAGACCCGGGGCGAAGCGCTCGCCGACTTCGTCGCCAAGCCGGACAGCGGCGGCATCGTCGGGAACGCGTACCGCGAGGCCGAGGTGACCGAGCTGCGCACCCGGTTCCGCGACTTCCCGGACATCGACGACGACGTGCTGCTCATGCTCTTCGAGCAGCCGTACCCGAGCGAGCGCTACACCGTGGAGCGGAACTCGCGGGTGGTGTCGGGGCTGACGCCGTAGTCCCGTCGACACGATGTCCCAATGTCTCTTACATTCGGACACCTGGCGCTACGATAGGGACAGCGCACCCGCGCGCACGTCAGGCGCGCGTCGTCGATCCCTACGGCGGCATCCGGGAGCTGCTGACGCCCCAGGACTCCCGACAACCGACCCTGCCGCTGAACTGGACGACGATCTGACCTCAGATGGCAGAGCGCAGGACGAACATGGACGACTCGCCCGCGCCCGGCCGCAGGACCATCCGGCCGGACAGGAACTGCGTGAACGCCGGGACCGCGTAGCGGGCGGCGTCCAGCAGCTTCGGAAGCCGCGAGTAGGGCACGTTCCAGAGCCCGTCGGTGCCCTCGCGCTCGACCGTGAAGCCGTGGTCGGCCAGGACCGACCGCCACTCGGCGTGCGGCTTCAGATTGATGTGGGTGGGGTCGGCGAACCCCATCCAGTCCGCCCCGGCGAGCGCGCGACCGCGACCGGCCGGGTCCGGCATCACGACGAGCGCCTGTCCGCCCGGGCGCAGGACGCGCCGCCACGTGGCGAGGACGTCGGTGACGACGTCGTCGGTGAGGTGTTCGAGCACGTGGATCGCGGTCAGGGCGCCGAACCCGTCGTCGGGAAGGTCCTCGACGGCGGTGCTGATCGTGGCGCCGGGCGCGTTCGTCCGCGCAGCCGCGGCCGACCACTCGGAGAGTTCGAAGCCCGACGCCGGCCCGAGCGCGGAGAGCCGCCGGGCCAGGTGGCCGGTGCCGCAGCCGAAGTCCAGGTACGGCCCACCGTCGCAGTACCGCCCGACGAGGCGGGTGTAGTAGCCCAGCGCGGGCCGGTCGCCGGCCTGGCCGTTGGCGTCGTAGTAGGCCGCGTCGTAGTGCTCGGCCTCCCCCTGATGGGGTTCGAAGCTCACGTGGTCGTCCTCTCGCGGTCGCGCGCCAACAGTGCCGTGCTCGCCAGCGCCCCCACGAGCGACCCCACGCCGAAGGCGATCTCGCCGGCGACCACGACGCCCGGCACCAGCCAGAACGTCAGACCCGCCGCGACGAGCCCGGTCAGCCAGCTCAGGGCCACGTCGACGTGCCGGTTCCGCGCCACGTGCACCTGCGTCACGACCACGAGGGCCACGTGGGCGAGCACGCCCGCGATGATCACGGCGAGCTCGACGCCCGGGATGCGGTACTCCGGGCCGAAGATCAGGGTGACGATCGGCGGGCCGATCCACCACGCCAGCGGCACGCCGACGACGGCGAGCGCCACCAGTCCGGCGGTGCCACGGGCGAAGAGCCGGAAGACCTCGCGACGACGGCCGGCGGCGAGCAGCCGGGTCAGCGTCGGGACCACGGCGGACTGCAGCGGCACCACCATCGACAACGGCGCCTTGGCGATCGTGAACGCCGCGACGAACACGCCGGCCGCGGCCTGGGCCCCGCCGTCGGCGAGGGCGACGACCACCACCGGGAGCCCGTTGAGCAGCAGCTGCGCGCACACCGAGCCGACCAGCAGCGGCATCGCCGAGCTCACCAACGCGCGGGTGGAGTGGTCGGTCGCTCCCGGGTCGGGGTACTCGCGCTCGGCCCGGCGCCAGACCGCCGGCACCAGCGGGAGGTGCGCCAGGGCGATCGCGACGACGAGCGCCCAGCAGTAGAACGCCGCCTGGTCGGCGCCGAGCACGAGCAGCACGACGGCGAACCCGAGCCGCAGCAGCGCGTCGAGGACCATGACGGCGCCGTGGCGCACCAGCCGGTCGGTCCCGATGAGGATGCCGCGCAGCAGGAACTGCCCGGCGGACACCACGCACAGGGCGATCAGCGCGGCGAGGGCGCCGACGTGGCCGTCCAGCGAGCTCCAGACCAGCGGGGACGCCGCGCCGAGCACCGCGAGGGCGAGTCCGCCGAGGATGCCGGCGGTGCCGAGGCCCGCCACCAGCACCCGCCGTCGGGACTCCCGCATCGCCAGCCGGCGGGCGAGCTCCTGCTCGAGCGGGAGGAACGGCCCGAAGCCGAGCACGAGCGCCAGTGCCCAGAAGGCACCGAACGTCGCGTACTCGGCGGGCGTCAGTCCCCGGGCGACGACCGCCAGGTAGACGTTGACCAGGAGCCCCGACACGACCACGCCGACCCCGGCGGAGCTGACGAGACGCCGCGCGCCCGGGCCGCCTCGGGGCGCCGAGCGGGTCGGGTCGGCTGTGGTGCTGATGAGAGGACGATAGCGGTGCGCCACCTGCCTCCCGTCCCTCGCCCGAGGTTCGGCATGTCCTGCACCATCCGCGTGATGCTGCGGTCACACCCCTGTGTGACCTACCGAACGTGAAGGTACGGTGACCCTGTGAACGTGCAGAAGGTCGTCGGCGTCCTCGTGGCGATCCTCGTCATCTTCTGGATCGTCAGTTCCCCGAACACGGCGGCGGGCACCGTGAACGGGGTTCTCGCGAGCCTCGGCAACGCCGGCGACTCGCTGATCACGTTCCTGCGCGGAGTCGCTCCGTAGCTCAAACCGCCGCGGTCGGCGGTGCGGCCGGGTCCTCCTCCCCACCGGGCAGCACCACGTCGGTGATGACGATGTTCAGCTCCGTCACCTTCACGCCCGCGATCTGGTCGACCGCCTCGGGCACGTGCCGCCGCAGCGCCCGCGTGAGCTCCCGGGCCCCGGCGCCGTACTCGATCGCGACGTCCAGCCCGACGACGGCGGTCTCCCCGTCGATCTCCACCCGCACGCCCGCGACGTTGTCGCTCGCGCCGGTCAGCGTCTGCCGGACCGCCCCGACCGCGCGGGCGGTGGTGCCGCCGAGCCCGGCGATGCCCGGGATCTCGCGGGTCGCGAAGGCGACGACCTTCTGGACGACGGCGGGCAGCACCTCCGTCGAGCCGGTGACCCCGATCGGGTCGGTGAGGGGCGGGGGAGGCGTCGCTGCGGTCATGCTCCCGGTGTACCCGCTCGCGCCCTCCGTCGTGCGCCGGCGCGCAGCACGATCGTGGCCAGGCCGGCGGCGAGCAGGGACGCGACGACGATGCCGACCTTGACGTGGTCGTCGGCCGGCGTGCCCCCGCCGAAGGCGAGCTCCCCGACGAGCAGCGACACCGTGAAGCCGATCCCGGCGAGCATCGCCAGCCCGACGACGTCGAGCCAGCTCAGCGACTCGTCGAGCTGCGCCCGGGTGAACCGCTGCACGAGCCACGTCGCCCCGGTGACCCCGAGCGTCTTCCCGACGACGAGGCCGACGACGACCCCGATCGTGATCGGGTTGAGGAACGTGGCGGCGAGATCGGTGCCGCCGATGACGGTCACGCCGGACGCGAAGAACGCGAACACGGGCACCGCGACCCCGGCCGAGAGCGGGCGCCAGCGGTGCTCGAAGTGCTCGGACAGGCCCGGGCCCTCGCCGGGCTTCTTCCGGACGATGGGCACGGTGAAGCCGAGCAGCACCCCGGCCACGGTCGCGTGCACTCCGGACTCGTGGACCAGCACCCAGGCGAGGAGGGCGAGCGGCAGCAGGAGCCACCAGGACCGCACCCGTCGCTGCACCAGCACCGCGAACAGCGCGATCGGGATCAGGGCGAGCAGCAGCGGGCCGACGGCGAGGTCGTCGGTGTAGAAGATCGCGATGATCGTGATGGCGAGCAGGTCGTCCACGACGGCGAGCGTCAGCAGGAACGTGCGCAGCGCGGTCGGCAGCCCGCGGCCGATGACGGCGAGGATCGCGAGCGCGAAGGCGATGTCGGTCGCCGTCGGGACGGCCCAGCCGACCAGGCCCTCCGGGTTCGCCAGGTTGATCACGGTGTAGAGCACGGCCGGGACCGCCATGCCCCCGACGGCCGCGGCGACCGGCAGCACCGCCCGCGCCGGCTCGCGCAGGTCCCCGGCGACGAACTCGCGCTTGAGCTCGAGGCCGGCGACGAAGAAGAAGATCGCGAGCAGGCCGTCGGCCGCCCACGTGGCGAGCGAGAGGTCCAGGTGCAGGGCCGCCGGCCCGACGGTGAGCGACCCGAGCCACGTGTACGTCTCGCGCCAGGGCGAGTTGGCCCAGATCAGCGCGAGCGCGGCCGCGCCGATCAGCAGGGCCCCACCGACCGTCTCGGTCCGCAGCAGCTCCCCGATCCGCGAGGACTCCCCCGGCGACGGCGGCACGAACAGCCGGCCGGCGCGGGTACGGCGGATGCGGTCGCGACGGGGGGTGCTGGTCACGGGGCTCCTTCGAGCGGGCAGGCGGCAACGACCGCCGACCAGACTTCCCGGCACACCGATCGTTGATCCTACCGGCGGGGCAGCGCGCCTGCCCGCGTGTGCGAGCCGTGCCACCTCGGGGGAACTCGGAGGTGAGCGGGGCGCGGTCTCGGCAGGTCGCGGCTCAGCAGACCGCGTTCGGCGCCGCCGTGGCGGCACCCGATCCGGCTCACCCAGGGGCCCCGGACCCACGTCCACCCCCGGCGCACCTTGTCGCGGCGAATCCCAACGACAAGCGCTCGCGCCTCGTCTTGTCGCGGCCTTCCGACCGCGGGCGCCCACCTTGTCGTTGGGAATCCCAGCGACAGGGCGGGGGCAATCCCGCGAGAACCCGCGACAAGGCGCCGGGTCGGCGTCAGCACACGGCGTTCGGCGCCGGGAGGGCGAGCGTCACGAGGTAGCGGTTCACCTGGTCGTCGACGCAGCGCACGCCCTGGCCGTAGACGGTGTGCCCGTCCCCGCGGTAGGTCAGCAGCGCCGAGCCCTGCAGGCGCCGGACCAGGTTCTGGCTGTTGCGGTAGGGCGTCGCGGGGTCGTTCGTGGTGCCGATGACCAGCGTCGGCGGCAGGCCGGCGCCGGACGGCGGGACCAGCGGGTCCTGCGGCACGGGCCAGCGGGCGCACGTGAGCCCGGAGACGAGGACGTTCCCGCTGAAGTGCGGCGCGCGGACCTCGGCGGCGCGGGCCTGCGCGAAGACGTCCTCGGGGTTGCGTGGCCACGAGTTGTCCAGGCAGGTCACCGCGTTGTACGTGTCCGAGTTCGAGCCCTCGAAATACCGGGCGGCCAGGCGGCGGAACGGGGCGCCGTCGCCGGAGTCCGCCGCCTGCAGCGCCTTGGCGAGGGTGGGCCAGTTGCCCTTCGAGTAGAGGGGGAGGACGACGCCGAGCTCCAGCAGACCCGGGGACAGCGGGGTCATGCCCGGCACGGGCAGCGGCGCGGCCTCGACCTTCGCGCGCACCCGGTCGAGCATCCCGATCGCGTCCGGGCCGGCCTCGCAGTCCGGGCGGCGGGCGCAGTCGGCGGCGAACTGGCGCAGGGAGTTCTCGAAGCTCTCCGCCTGGCTGGGGTCGAGGCCGGGCAGGGTCACGTCGACGACGCCGTCGAGCACCATCGCGCGGACCCGCTGCGGGAACTGCTCGCCGTAGACCTGGCCGATCGAGGTGCCGTACGAGTAGCCGAGGTAGGAGATCTGCTGCTGGCCCAGCGCGTTGCGGATGGCGTCCATGTCCCGCGCGACGTCGCGGGTGCCCAGGTGCGGGAGCAGCTGGCGGTAGGCGTCGCCGCAGGACTGGTCGTAGCGCTCGACGGCCTGGGCGGTGGCGGCCTCGTCCGCGGGGTCGCCCGGGTCGGGGTCGCCGTAGTACGGGGTGTCCGGGCCGACCGGGCAGGCGAGGTTCGCGCTGCGCCCGACGCCGCGCGGGTCGAACCCGATGACGTCGAACCGGGCCGCCACGTCCGCCGGCACCTGGCCGCTCTCCACCGTCTCGATGCCGGAACCGCCCGGGCCGCCCGGGTTGACCAGCAGGGCCCCGACCTTGTTCGCCTGGTCGGCGGCGGGCTGGCGGACGATCCCGATCGTGATGGTCGGGCCGGTGGGGACGGCGTAGTCGATCGGCACCGTGATCTGCGCGCACTCGAACTTCTGGTCGCAGGGCACGAACTGCGCCGGCGCGCCGAGGGGGGTGGGCGGGGCGGCCGGAGCACTCGCGGACGACGTCGGGGCCGGGCTGGAGGACTCCAACGGCGGGGCGGCCTGGTTCCCACCCGTGCACGCGCCCAGGACGAGACCTCCGGCGAGCACCGCGACCGTCAGCCTCCGCCGTCCGGACCTGCGTCGTTGCTCCATCGCGCCGCTCCCGTTCCGCCTCTGGGGCCAGCCCCCGCCGAGGACGACCGTCCGGGCATCCAACCGCACGCCCGCGGACGTGGCCGCGCCACCCGGCGTCGGGAACCGGCCGGGAGACCGGTTCGCGACGATGCCGGATTTCCTGGCACTGGGTGCAAGCAGTGACGCATTGCTTGCGCTGGCGCTACCGTCACAGCATGGACGAACCCGACCTGGTGCTGGTGCCGGCGCTGGTCGGGCTGCCCGCCGCCGAGGCCCACGAGCTGGCGATCACCGCGCGGGTGGTCGCGGTGGACCCCGACCCGGACACGCCGCCCACGGTGAGCGGCACGGTCACCGACCAGGAGCCGAAGGCCGGGATCCGGGTGCCCGCCGGCGACCCGGTGACGATCTGGGTCGAGCCCGACGACGGCGGCGGGGGCGGGAACATGCCCCGCGTGGCGCCGGACAAGCCGCTCGACGGAGCCGGGGCGAACGCCTGACGATCGGGCACCCGGCCCCATGACATCCCTGAAGATCGGGTACAAGCTCATCGCCGAGGCCTACGGGCCGGCCGAGATGGTCCGCCAGTGCGTGCTGGCCGAGCAGGCGGGGTTCGACTTCGTCGAGATCTCCGACCACTTCCACCCGTGGGTCTCCGAGCAGCAGCACTCGGGGTTCGCGTGGTCGATGCTCGCCGCCATGGCCGCGAAGACCGAGCGCATCGAGCTCGCGACCGGCGTGACCTGCCCGTTCATCCGCTACCACCCGGCCGTGATCGCGCAGGCCGCGGCGACCACGCAGATCCTCGCCGAGGGCCGGTTCACGCTCGGCGTCGGCTCCGGCGAGCGGCTCAACGAGCACGTGGTCGGGCAGGGCTGGCCGCCGGTGCACGTCCGGCACCGGATGTTCCGGGAGTCCCTGGAGATCATCCGGCTGCTCTGGCAGGGCGGATACCAGAGCTACGAGGGCCGCCACCTGACCCTCGAGGACGCGCGGGTCTTCGACCTGCCCGACGAGCTGCCGAGGATCGTCGTCGCGGCCGGGGGCTCCCGCGCCGCCACGCTCGCCGCGGAGCTGGGCGACGGGCTGTTCGTCACCGAGCCGAGCGCGGACCTCGTGGCGGCCTACCAGGGTGCGGGCGGCTCGGGGCCGGCCTACGCCGAGGTGCCGTTGGCGTACGCGGGCACCGAGGACGAGGCGGCCGAGTCCGCACGCCGACTCTTCCGGTTCGGCATCACCGGCTGGAAGGTGCAGGCCGAGCTCCCCAACCCGGTGAACTTCGACGCGGCGACCGCGCTGGTGACCGCGGACGTCATGCGGTCGAACTTCGGGTGCGGCCCCGACCTGGACCGCCACCTGGAGGTGACGAAGCCGTTCGTGGACGCCGGGTACGACCACCTCGCCCTGATCAACGCCGGCCCGGACGTCGACGGGTTCTTCGAGCACGCGGCGAACGGGCTGATCGAGGAGGCGCGCGGGCTGGGCCGGTGACGACGACGGCGGCCGGTCCTCTCCCCCCGGGAGGACCGACCGCCGCCGGACGTCCCACCAAACCGGGCGGTTCGTCCGCGATGAGTGTGCCTCGTGAACGCGGGGTGAAACAGTCGACGCCGCTGTGATCCGGTCGGCGGTTCGTCCGACGCGACGAGCGCGCCCGCCGCGCCCGTCCCCCAGACGCCGGTCACACCGCTGCTCCCCGTAGCCTGATCAGTGATGGATACGGGCGTCGGGGGACCAGAACGGGGCGGGCGATGACCGTCGCGTCGCCGACCACGGTCGCAGGAGCGCCGGCCGACGAGGCCCGCCGCCGCCGGACGTTCGCGGTGATCTCCCACCCGGACGCCGGCAAGTCCACGCTGACCGAGGCGCTCGCCCTGCACGCCGAGGTCATCTCGGCCGCCGGCGCGGTGCACGGCAAGGGCGGCCGCAAGGGCGTCACGTCCGACTGGATGGACATGGAGCGCGAGCGCGGCATCTCCGTCACCAGTGCCGTGCTCCAGTTCGCGTACCGCGACCACGTCATCAACCTGCTCGACACCCCCGGGCACGGCGACTTCTCCGAGGACACCTACCGCGTCCTCGCCGCCGTCGACGCCGCGGTGATGCTCCTCGACGCCGCCCGCGGTCTCGAACCGCAGACCCTGAAGCTCTTCGACGTGTGCCGGGCCCGCGGGGTGCCGGTGCTGACCTTCGTCAACAAGTGGGACCGCCCCGGCCGGGAGCCGCTGGAGCTCGTCGACGAGGTCGAGCAACGGATCGGACTGCGGCCGATGCCGATCACGTGGCCGGTCGGGATCGCCGGTGACTTCCACGGGCTGGTCGAACGTGCGGACGGGACGATGCGGCGCTTCACCCGGGCCGCGCACGGGGCGTCCAAGGCCGCCGAGGAGATCCTCGACGCCGACCGGGCCGCCGCCGAGGAGGGCGTGGACTGGGAGCGGGCCACCGAGGAGCTCGAGCTGCTCGGCGAGATCGGCGCCGACTTCGACCCGGTCGACTTCCACGCCGGCACCGCGACCCCCGTGATGTTCGGAGCCGCGCTGTCGAACATCGGCGTGGCCCGGCTCCTGGACGCGCTGGTCGAGCTCGCCCCACCGCCCGCGCCGCGGCCGAGTGCCGCGGGCGCCGAGCGCCCGATCGAGGCGCCGTTCTCGGGGCTCGTGTTCAAGGTGCAGGCGTCGATGGACAAGTCCCACCGCGACCGGGTCGCCTTCGTGCGCATCTGCTCGGGGCGCTTCGAGCGCGGGATGGTGCTGACCCACGACGCGACCGGCCGTCCCTTCGCCACGAAGTACGCCCAGGCGATGTTCGGACGCGACCGGTCCACCATCGACGAGGCCTTCCCGGGTGACATCGTCGGGCTGGTCAACGCGAACGCCCTGCGCCCGGGCGACACGCTCTGGGCGGAGAAGCCGGTCACGTTCCCGACCATCCCGAGCTTCGCGCCCGAACACTTCTCCGTGGCGAGGGTGGCGGACGCGTCGAAGACCAAGCAGTTCCGCAAGGGCATCGAGCAGCTCGACTCCGAGGGCGTCATCCAGGTGCTCTCCTCGGACCTGCGCGGTGACCAGGCGCCCGTGCTCGCCGCCGTCGGGCCCCTGCAGTTCGAGGTGGTGGCCGCCCGGCTGGCCGACGAGTTCTCGGCGCCGATCAAGCTCGAACGTCTCGACTACACGCTCGCCCGTCGCACCGACGCGGCCGGCGTCGAGGCCCTGAAGGGGGCGATCGGGATCGAGGTGCTCACCCGGCGGGCCGACGGCGAGCTGCTCGCCCTCTTCCCGCACAAGTGGCGGCTGCAGGCCGTGACCCAGAACCAGCCGGACCTGCTGCTCGAGCCGCTCATCGCCGAGGGATCCGGGCAGTGAGGGCCCACGGCGTCCTGGGCGCGGCGGTCTCGCTCCTGCTCGTCGCCGGCGTGGTGGTCGGCTGCTCCACCGACGAGCCGGGCACGGGGTCGAGCACCGGCTCGGGCTCGGGCGTGACCGCGACCGACGCGCCACCCCCGCTGACCGGCGCCCCCGACCCCGCGACCGTGCCGCCGCCGATCTGGCAGGCCTCGCTCTCCGGGCCGGACCCGCTGCGCAACTTCCGCGACACCCCCTACAACAACGACGGCGCACCCGCCCCGAGGCTGGTCGACGCCCCGGAGGTGGACGGCGCGAAGGCGTTGGAGTTCACCGTGCCCGGCGGGGGGCGGCGCAGCGAGCTCGAGCCGAACACCCAGTTCTACCGCGAGGGTGACGAGGCCTGGTTCGGTTTCGCGTGGAACCTCCCGGACGACTTCCCGGTGAACGCCCAGGGCTGGCAGGTCCTCGCGCAGTGGAAGAACTCCGGGGACGGGAGCCCGCCGATCGAGGTCAAGGTCGAGGGCGGCCAGTTCAAGCTGGACGGCGGCGCCGGCGGGGAGGACCCGGGCGGCAACTACTTCTCGGTGCCGATCGGCCCGGCGCTGACCGGGCGGCAGACCGACATCGTGGTGCACATCCGCTTCTCCACCGACCCGACGAAGGCCTCGGTGGACGTCTGGCAGAACGGCCAGCAGCGGCTCACCGACTACAAGCCGCCGGGCGGCACCCGCTACGAGGGCGACGACTCGTACCTCAAGACCGGCATCTACCGGGACTCCGCGATCTCCGAGACCGCGAACCTGTTCCTCATGGACGCCCGGATCGCGAACAGCTACGAGTCGGCGTCGGCGCTGGTGGGCCCGAAGAGCTAGACGGGGGACCGGCGGGCCGGCGGGAGCCCGCGGGGCGGGAGCGCGTCGTTGATGATCTTCGAGAGCCCCGCCGGGTCGTCCACCTCGACGACGACACGGTGGAACGGCTCGCCGCGCAGGTAGATCGCCAGCAGGGTGGGCGCCGCGTGCACCATCCACAGCTGGCGGCGTTCGCCGACGCCGTAGGCGCCCGCCCGCAGGACGCCCGGCACGCTGATGCCGGGGAGGTGCACCCGCGGGCTGGCCAGCACCGCGTCGCGGCGGCCGAGGGTCCGGGCACCGAGGACCCGGTCGATCGGCAGGAACACCCCGCCGCGGAACGCGTAGAGCCGGTCACGCCCGGTGAATCGGAGCAGCACACCCTGCTCGGTCACCCTGGTGTGGACGCCCACCCCACCGTCCCTCCCCCGACCCGGCGCCGACCACCGCGGTGGCCTACGGCGTGCGGTCCGCCCGCGTCGCCGACTGCTCGTACGCCTCGTCCGTGGCCTTGCGGGCCTCCTCGTAGCCCTGCGCGACGGCCGAGTGCCCGTCGTCGTGCGCCTCCGCGACCGCCTCCTGGGCGGCCTTCGCCATCTCGGCCAGTGCGCGCTCGGCCTCGTCGGCCGCCTGCGACAGGTCCGAGCTCGCCCCGTCCGAGGCCGCGTCCGTCGTGGATGCGGCCGTCGTGGATGCGGCCGACGTGGGTGCCGTCGTGGGAGCGGGGGCCTCGCCGGAGAGTCCGGCGCGGTGCCGGGGTGCTTCCTCGGTGGCGGGCGGGCCGGTCTCCGGGGTCGGCCGTCCCCCCGCCGCTGGGGTCGATGTCACTGCGTCTCCGTGCTGCCGTCCGACTCGGGCACTCCCGGCGTCGGGCGCAACCGGTTGCGTGCACCGCTCGTCCCGGCCGGGGGTGGTCCCGGCAGCATGGCACCTTTCCGGCACCCCGGTGACGCCGCCCCCTCCTCAGCGCGGGTAGGCCGCCGCGTAACTGGTCCCGATCCGCCAGTCGTCGAAGAAGAGGGTCCCCGCCTGGCCGATCGCGGTGCTCCGATAGATACCGGTCTTGAGGTAGCTGGTGGTTCCCGGGTAGAGCGTGCCCGCCGGCGGCCGGAACCCGCGGATCGTCTGTTTCCCGTCGACCCAGGTGTCCACGGACCCGCCGCCCTCGGCGAACCGGACGTGCACCACGACCTGCTGCGCCCGGCCCGGCGTCGCCGCGCCCATCGGAATCTCGAAGGGGGCGCCGCGGTCGAAGCCGCCGTCGAGCTGGAACTGGCCCTGCCCCACCTTGACCGACAGCGGCGGCGAGCCGGTGCCCTCGTTCTTCCACTGCGTGATGACCTGCCAGTCCCCGGTGTCCACCGGGAAGCCGGGCGCGAGGGTCACCGAGAAGCCGAAGAACAGGTCGTCCCCGTTGCGCAGCGACCGGAAGTTCGGCTCCAGCTCCGCGCGCTGCCCGCCGCCGGGCATCGAGACCTGCAGGGCCGGCTTGCGCAGCAGGCCGCCGAGCACGGAACCGACCACGCCGGGCGGCGCCGCGCCGACCATGTTCCACGGCGTGGAGCGGTAGTTCGCGAGTCCGCGGGTGAAGTCGGCCTGCCACAGGAGCTTCCCGCCGTCGGGGGCCGGGCCACCCGTCGTCGGGGCGGGCACGCCGGGCGCGGCGCCCGGCGTGCCGGCGAGGAAGCCGACGACGTCCAGGACGACGTCCATCGCTGACCCCGCGGCCGCGACCTGCACGGTGCCCTGCGGACTCACCGGGACCACCGCGAACCCGGGGCGCACCGTCCCCGCCGGGACGACGACGGCGGAGGTCGAGGGGGGCGGCCCGGCGCCCCACACCCCGATCGCGCCGGTCCCCGCCGGGCCGAGCCCGGTGACGTTGAGCAGCACCGACGACACACCCGTCGTCGGGACCCCCGACCGGCCGAGGACGGGCACGGTCCGCGTCCGCCCGGGCGTCAACGGCCCCGTCCCGACGGCGGCCGTCGTCGCGTCCGGTGCGCGGCTGTCGTAGAGCCGCGCCGGCGTCAGGGCCTTCCCGACGGCGGCCGGCACCACGGCGACGAGGTCGGCGAGCACCTCGACGGTGCCCGCCTCGTTCGCGACGGTGATCGACCCGTCGTCGCCGACCGGCACGATCGTCATGTTGGGCAGCGTGTCGCCCGGGACGAGGGTCAGCTGCGGGGCGAACGGACGCGGGCCGCCGGTGCCCCAGGCGCTGACCGTGGTCGGCCGGGAGGCGTCCGTGCCGGTGAGCGAGACCAGCACGGCGGAGCCCGGCGGGGCGGCGGCGAAGCCACGACCGTCGATCGCGACGCGGCGCTGCTCGCCGGGCTGCAGCACCCCCTCCGCCCCGGCACGCGCGTCGAGCACCCGCTGCGGCACCCCGGAGGCCAGCGGGGAGTTCTCCGGGAACCACCCGACGACGTCGACGGTGGCGTCCGTGAGCCCGGTGACGTTGAACAGGCTGACCGCGCCGCCGCCCCCGAGCTTCGTGACGACGGTCTTGGTCACCGGAGCGCCGGACGTGAGCGACAGCGTCGAGGTCGGCGGCCGCGGGGCGTCCTGGGGCCAGAGCGTCATGTAGCTCGAGCCGAACAGCGTCGTCCCGGTGATGTTGAGGACGACCGTGCCCGCACCGGTGTCCGGCACCCCGCCGCGTCCGGCGACGGGGATCGAGACCGTCCGGCCCGGGCCGAGCGGACCGGCCGTCGTGAACCCGCGGTCGACGACCCGGGTCGGCACGCGCGAGTCGAACAGCCGCGCCGCCTGCAGCGGGACGAAGGTGCCCGGCGACGGCGGCGGCGGAGCCGGCTGCGCCGACGCGGGCAGGGCTCCGGCGAGGAGCGCGGTCGCCAGCAGGAGGGGGAGCAGCCAGCGCGTTCTCATGGGCTCCTCGGGTGACGACCGGCCGGACGACCGCCGTCGTCCCCCGATCGGGCGGTGCGGCGCGACGATGCCACACGGGTCGCGGTGACCCGCCGTCAGGGCCGAACGGGAAAGCGGACGCGTCCCGACCGCCATCGGCGCCAGGATGTCCGGTATGAGTCGCGAGGTGCAGGTCACGTTCGACGCCGCCGACCCGGGCGCGCAGGCCGAGTTCTGGGCGGTGGCCCTCGGCTACCGCGTGCAGGAGCCGCCGGGCGGGTTCGCCACCTGGGAGGAGGCGCTCGAGGCGTGGGGCGTGCCGCCGGAGCGGCGCAACGACGCGTCCGCCGTCGTCGACCCCGACGGCACCGGGCCACGGGTCTTCTTCCAGCGCGTCCCGGAGGGCAAGCAGGTCAAGAACCGGGTGCACCTCGACCTGCGCGCGGCCCCGGGTCTGCAGGGCGACGAGCGGATGGCGACGCTCGAGACGGAGGCGGAGCGGCTCGTCGGCCACGGGGCCACACGACTCCTGCGCGTCGACCCCGAACCGCCGCTGATCCCCGGCAACATCGTGATGGCCGATCCCGAGGGCAACGAGTTCTGCCTGGACTGAACCACCTGGTCGCCCCGACACCACGCGGGCGGGCGGGGGTATCGTTCGTGGTCCGCCTGCGGGCGGCGTCGGGGCGAGCGAGGTACGTGGTGGACCGTCTGGAGCCGGTGGGTCGGACGCGCGGGTCCCGGACCGCCCCGCCTCCGCAGCCCCCGCCCTTCCGCACCGACCCGGTCGCGCTGTTCCCCGAGGCGCGCCGGACGTGTCCGGGCTGCGACGCCCCGGTCGGCCGCGGTCGTGACGGCCGGCCCGGCCGCCTGACCGGCACGTGCGCGTTCTGCCGTCGCTCCTTCGACCTGCGTCCCGACCTCGCTCCCGGGACGCTGGTCGCCGACCGGTACCGGCTCGTCGACCTCCTCGCCCGTGGCGGCGCCTGGCTCTACCTCGCCGACGACGAGCGGACCGGCGACCAGGTGGTCGTGGCCCGGCGCCGCGACGACGCCCGGACGCCGGAGCTGCTGCTCGACCACCCGCACCCGGCGCTCGTGGGGCTCCGCGACGTCGTCGACCACGACGGGATGCGCCTGGTCCTCGACCGCCTGCACGGCAGGCCGGCGCGCGGGCCGCTCGGACCCGTCGCTGCGGCGGCGGTGGTCGGCGCGATCGTCCCCGCGGTGACGCACCTGCACCGGCTCGGGCTGCTGCACGCCGACCTGAAGCCCTCGAACGTCCTGGTGACCGTCGACGGGCCGGTGCTCGTCGACCTCGGGTCGGTCCGCCGCATCGACGACCGCGTGAGCGCCGTCTGGGGCACCGACGGGTTCCTGGCGCCCGAGATCGCCCCGGGCGGCGCCGGGCCCTCGATCGCCTCGGACGTCTTCGCCCTCGGCCGCACCCTCGACGTGCTGCTGGGGGCCCCGGTGGCGGCGCACCTCGGACGCCCGCGGGCCCCGACGGACCTCGACCCGGCGATCCGCCGCGCGACCGCGGTCGACCCCGGACTGCGCCATCCCGACGCCCGGAGCTTCGCCGACGACGTGACCCTCGCGCTGCGCGGAACGGGTGCCGGGACCACCCTCCCGGGGCAACCCGCCGATCACGGCGTGGGTGTGCCGGACGGCGGGACCCTCGTGCACCAAGATGGCTCCCTACCGTCCACCGCACCCGTGAACCCTCCACCGTCCGAGACAGGAGCCCTCCCGCCGTGACCGAGTCCTCCGCGCCGCCGTCCCCGACGAACGGCCCCGGCGACCCGGCGTCGGACGACCCGGCGGTCGACCCGGCCGGCACGACGCGCGACCCGGCCGACCCGGACCCCACCGGTGGCGTGCCGGTGCAGTCCGTCGGTCCCGCCGGCTCCGCCGGGGAGCACACCGACCTGCGGGCCGTGCTGGAGGCGACGCGCACCCAGATCGAGACCGCCGACTGCCCGGAGTGCGGCGCGAGCGTCGACGAGGCCCAGGACGTGGTGTGCGGCCGGTGCGGGACGCGTCGTCCCGCCGTCCGCGACCACGTGGAGTTCCGGCTCGGGCCGGCCGCCGCGGTGACCGACCGGGGGCTGCGTCGGCGGCGCAACGAGGACGCGTGCGCGCTGGGGCGGATCGCGACCGGCGACGGCGAGGTGCTGGTGGCGTCGGTGTGCGACGGGGTGGCGTCGGCCCGACGTGGCGACGAGGCGTCGCTGGCGGCGGCGGAGGCCTGCGTGGCGTCGGTGCTGACCCGGATCACGGCCCGTGGCCCGGCGAGCCTCGACGAGCTCGCGGCCGCCGGGGCCGGCGCCGCCGCGGAGGCGGCGGCGGACCTCGTCCGGTTCGGCGACCCGGCGGACCCGCCGGCCACGACCTACACCGGGGCCGTGACCCGCAACGGCTCCGCGGTCGTCTCCTGGGTCGGGGACAGCCGGATCTACTGGCTCGCCGGTGACGGCACCTCGCAGCTGCTCTCCACCGACGACTCGTGGGCCGAGGAGATCGCCGCCGCGGGCGTGATGAGCCGCGAGCAGGCCCACAACGACCGACGTGCCCACGTGCTGACCCGCTGGCTCGGGCACGACTCCCCCGAGGGACCCGCCCGTGCCCGCCGCTTCCGGCCGGCCGGGCCCGGGTTCCTGCTGCTGTGCAGCGACGGGATCTGGAACCACATCCCGGAGGCCGACCGGCTCGCGGCGATCCTCTCGTCCGGCCGGGGGCGCGCCGACGTCCTCGGCGACGCCCGGGCCCTCGTCGACGCCGCCCTCGCCGACGGCGGCTACGACAACGCGACCGTGGCCCTGCTGCCGCTCGATCCCGCCGACGGCGGCGGCGAGTGGGACGCGCGGGCCGACGGCGGCGAGGACACCGGCCCGATCTTGATCCCGCTCGACGCCGAGGCCGACGACGACGTGCGTCGCGACACGACCGCGGAGAACACCGTCGACCCGCCGTCCGACGGGTCCGCGTGACGCGCTGGTGCGCCCGGGTCTGGGCGGACCGGGACCACTACGAGCTCGTGCGCGCGCGGGAGGACCGGTCCGCGCCGGTCCCGGAGTTCCCCGGGGAGCCGCGTGAGTTCACCGTCGACCTGGACGGCGACGAGATCGCGATCGGACGCCGGCCGGTCCCCGACGAGGGACGCGGGAGCGGGGAGACCTCGGCGACCGACCCCGGGATCGACCTCACCGGGCCGCCGCGCGACCCCGGCGTCTCGCACCTGCACGCGGTGCTGCTCGCGGTCGGCGACGACCGGTGGGTGGTGCTCGACGCCGGCTCCACCAACGGCACCACGCTGAACTACGGCGGCGAGCTGCTGACGCCCGGCACGCCGGTCCCGCTCGACGCCGGCGACACGATCCACGTCGGGGCGTGGACCACCATCACCGTCGAACGACGGTGAGCCGCAGGGTCGCGGGGTCCGGGTCCGGCTCCACGACCGGCACCGCGCTCCCCCGGCTCCCCGCCGCCAGCACGAAGCGCGCCGCGAGGAAGCTCGCCGGCACCGCGAGCACCGCCGCCACCAGCGGCGCGATCCGCTCGTCCACGCCGAGTGCCACCAGCGCGACCACGCCGATCGTCGTCGCCGCGATGTTCACCGCCTGCGACGCCGGGTAGAGCACGAAGCGCTGCCACGTCGGGCGCACGCGGAAGGTGAAGCGGCAGTTGAGCAGGAACGAGACGACCATGGCGGCACCCAGCCCGACGACGTGCGCCGTCAGGTAGCCGACCTGCCCCAACACCAGCAGGTAGACCGCGTAGTACGTCGCGGCGTTGACCACACCCACCAGCGCGTAGCGCACGAGGGCGACCAGCGACGACGTCATGACCAGGTGTCCGTCCCCGCGCGGGCGGCGGTTCAGTGGATGGCCGAGGTGGTGACCGCCAGGAACAGCAGCACCGCCCAGCCCAGGCCGAGCACCTGCAGCACCCGGTCCTTGAGCACGATCTCCTCGGGCTCCCCGCCGTTGCCGCCGTCGACGTCGACCGCGTAGCGCAGGATCGCGACCACGAACGGCACCACCGAGATGATCGCCCACATGCTCGGCGGGGTCGGCAGCGCGTTGCGGACCGGCTGCACGCCGATCTGGAAGGCCCACAGCGAGTACGCCAGGATCACGATCGTGGCCGACAGCGACCACACGAACCGCAGGTAGGACGCCGAGTAGCGCTCCAGCGACTTGCGGATCTTCGCGCCGGTCTGCTCGGCGAGCCGCATCTCGGCGTAGCGCTTGCCCGCCGCCATGAACAGCGAGCCGAACGCCATCGTCAGCAGGAACCACGGCGAGAGGTACAGCGAGGCCGCCGCACCACCGGCGATCGCCCGCATCAGGAACCCGGAGCTCACGATGCACACGTCGATGACCGGCTCGTGCTTGAGCCACAGGCAGTACGCGAGCTGGACGACCACGTACACGATCACGACGATCGCGAGGTTGCGGCTCGCGACGAAGCTCAGCGCGATCGACCCGGCGAACAGCACGACCGCGGTCGCGTAGGCGACCGACGGCGGGACGATGCCCGCGGCGATCGGGCGGAACCGCTTCTTCGGGTGCGCGCGGTCGGCCTCGACGTCACGGGCGTCGTTGACCAGGTAGACCCCGGACGCCGCCAGCGAGAACGCGGCGAACGCGATCAGGACCTGGACCCAGACCGACCCCTCGCCCAGCCGGCCGGCCGCGAACGGCGCCGCGAAGACGAGGACGTTCTTGACCCACTGCTTGGGCCGCATCGTCTTGAGCAGGCCCAGCGGCATCGCGAGGGGACCGGACCGGCGCACCGGCACGGCGGTGTCCTCCGGGGCGTCCTCGGGCTCGCGGTTCTCCTCGAGGACGGCCTCGACGGCCTGCTCCTCGGCGGCGGCCTTCTCGGGCTCGTCCGGTCCAGCTCCGCTGCGCTGCGTGTCCTTCCCCTCGGGTCCAGCTCCGCTGCGCTGCGTGTCCTGCGACGTGGTCATCGGGTCCTCCAGCGGCCCAGCCGACCGCGCTCGATCACGCGGCGCGCGGCCAGCGCGCACCCCGCTCCGAGCACGGAACCGGCCAGCACGTCGGTCGGGTAGTGGACGCCCAGCACGAGGCGGGACAGCGCCATCGTCGGGATCACGGCGGCGAGCCCGGCGGCGCCGGGTCGTCCCAGCAGGCTGCCGTAGGCCACGGCGGCCGCGGTGGTGGAGGTGGCGTGCGAGGAGGGGAAGGACAGCCGGCTCGGGGTCCCCACGTGCACCGCGATCCGCGGGTCGTGCGGACGGCGGCGACGGACGATCCGCTTCAGCACGATCGAGGCGCCGTGCGCCCCGGCGACCGCCACCGCCGACGAGGCCCATTCCCGACGACGGGTCGGGTCGAGCGCGGCGCCCGCGGTGCCGATCGCGAGCCACCCGGCGGCGTGCTCCCCGAACAGCGACATCGCGGTCGCGGCCCGCACGACGGCGGGCTGGTCGATCCGGCGCTGGATCGCCACCAGCGCTGCGGCCTCGCGAGACCCGCTCGCGTCCAGCACACGTCCTCCCGCGGCTCCGGTCGATGGCGGATCGATGCTACGCGGGCCTTGACAACGACCCGCACCGAGCCTCAGAACCAGCGTTCGAGGACCATGGCGACGCCGTCCTCGTCGTGGTGCCCGGTGACCTCGTCGGCGGCCGCGACGAGCTCCGGGTGGGCGTTGCCCATCGCCACGCCGTGCCCCGCCCAGCGCAGCATCGCGAGGTCGTTGGGCATGTCCCCGAACGCGACGACCTCGGCGGCGTCGACGCCGTGGTGTGCCGCGGCGAGCGCGAGGCCGTGCGCCTTCGTCACGCCCGGCACCGAGCACTCGACCAGGCCGTGCGACGCCGAGAACGTGACGTCGACCAGATCGCCCAGCCCGTCGCGCACGGCCGCCGCCATCGCGTCGCTGCTCAGGCCCCTCCGCCGCGCCAGCACTTTCACCGCGGGGCGGGCGGCCAGGTCGCCGGCGGCGATCTCGACGTGGTCCGAGCCCGGCCAGGCGGGCTCGTAGGCGGGTTCGCAGCAGAACTCGGGCGCGTCGACCCGCTCCACGGCGAGCCCGGCGCCGGGCAGGGCGGAACGGAGCCGGTCGATCACCTCGGCGAGCGTGTCCACGTCGAGCTCCGCCGCCTCCACCACGCGCCCGCTCCCCGCGTCCCACAGCACGGCGCCGTTGGCGGCGACGCACAGGCCGTGCACGCCGACCGCCTCGCACACCGGCCCGATCCAGCGCGGCGGCCGGCCGGTCGCGATGACCAGCGGCACCCCGCTCTCCGTCATGCGCTCCAGCACGCGCACCAGCCGCGGCCCCGGGCGGTCGTCGGCGCCCAGCAGGGTGCCGTCGACGTCGCTGGCCACCAGGCGCGGAGCTCTCATGCCCCCGATTCTCCGCCTCGCCGTCGGGTAGCCCCTGCCATGACCCGGGAGCAGACCGCCACCGACCTGCTGGACGTCGCCGGCGAGACGTTCGCCGCCGAGGCCGGCATCACCCTCGAGGACAAGCCCGCCCCGCTCTACCGCCTGCTGGTGCTGTCCGTGCTCCTGTCGAGCCGGGTGCAGGCCAAGCTCGGGACGCGGGCCTGCCGCGAGCTCGTCGAGAGCGACCTCGGCACGCCGGACAAGATGGGCGCGGCGACCCACCAGCAGGTCCACGACGCGCTCGACCGCGCGAAGTTCCTCTCGAAGGACCAGACCGCGGACGCGCTGATCGAGGGCGCGCAGCTGGTCACCGACCGGTGGAAGGGCGACCTGCGCGGGATGCGGTCCGAGGCCGACGGGGACGCGGGACGCCTCGCGGACCTGCTCACCGAGGTCCCGCGCCTCGGGCCGGTCGGCGCGAGCATCTTCACCCGGGAGGTGCAGGCGGTCTGGCCGGAGTTCCGGCCGTACCTCGACGGCAAGGCGACCGAGGGCGCGACGGCGGTCGGCCTGCCGCAGGACGCCGACGAGCTGGCCGCCCTCGTGCCGGCCGACGACCTGGCGCGGTTCGCCGCCGCCCTGGTCCGGGCCGGGCTCTCCGACGACGTGGCCGAGCAGGTCGGGACCTGACGCGTCACCCGAGGGGCGGTCGTCCGTCACAGAGGGACAGGACGGCATGATCCGCTCGGACGACGCAGAGCGTGGGGGCGTCCGCCGCACCGACGAAAGCAGGCCTCGTGCTGCTCGACGCCCGACCCGGCGCCGCCCGCCGCCCCGACCTCGACCGCTCCGTGCCGGCCGTCCTGCTGAAGCTCGGCAGCTACCCGTTGCACCACGGTGGTCTCGGCGTGGTCCGCACCCTCGGGCGGTGCGGCGTGGACGTCTACGCGGTCACCGAGGGCCGGTTCACCCCGGCCGCCGTCTCGCGCCACCTCGCCGGCCGCCTCACCTGGCCGACGACCGGCGCCGAGGACCCGTCCGAGCTGGCGGAGGGCCTGCACGCCATCGCACGGACGATCGGCCGGCGCGCGGTGCTCGTGCCCACCGACGACGAGAGCGCCGTCGCGGTCGCCGAGCTGGGCGACGAGCTCGCCGACGACTTCCTCTTCCCGCGCTGCGCCGACCCCGGGCTGCCGCGGCGCCTCGCGAGCAAGGAGGGGCTGCACGAGGTCTGCGTCCGCCACGGCGTCCCGACGCCCGCGGCGGTGGTGCCGACCTCGCTCGCCGAGGTCGAGGAGTACGCCGCGCACGGCACGTTCCCGGTCGTGGTGAAGAGCCGCGCCCCGTTCGAGCGGCACCGCCGCCCGTCGGTGCGGTCCTCGACCGTGGTCCGGGAGCCCGACGAGCTGCGCGCGCTGGCCCGGGACTGGAACGACAGCGACCCGTCGGTGATCCTCCAGGAGTACCTGCCGCGGGAGTCCTCCGAGGACTGGGTCGTCCACGCGTACGCCTCCCCGACCGAGGACCCGGTGCTCTTCACCGGCGTGAAGCTCCGGTCGTGGCCGCCCCACGCCGGCATCACGACGGCGGGTCGGGCCCGGTGGAACCCGGAGCTCGCCGAGCTGGCCACCCGGCTGTTCACCGCGACCGGCTTCCACGGCATCGCCGACCTCGACGTCCGCCGCGACCTGCGCGACGGCCGCTACAAGCTCGTCGACTTCAACCCGCGCGTCGGCGCCCAGTTCCGACTGTTCGAGGACGCCGCCGGGATCGACGTGGTCCGCGCGCAGCACCTGTCGCTGACCGGGCGGCCGGTCCCGCGCGCGCCGTTCCCCGAGGGCCGGGCGTTCGTCGTGGAGGACTTCGACTACGTGGCGCGGGTCGCGTACCGGGGCGACCGCACCGACGGGCCGGCCCCCGCGGGCCGCTCCCCGCTCGCCGAGCACGCGTGGTTCGCGCTCGACGACCCGCTGCCGGTGGTGCCGATGGTGCTGGGCCGCGCGCGCCCGGTGCTGTCGCGGGTCGCGCGCCGGGTCACCGGCTAGATTCGCCGCCGTGGGAGCGGCCCGGGACACGACACGCACCGGCACGCCGCTCCACCGACGCCCGGACCTGCTCGCCGCCGTGGGCGGCGCCGTGGCCGGGGCCGCCCTCTTCCTCCTCGCCCACCGCGGGATGCCGGACGACTCCTACATCACCCTGGACTACGCGCGGAACCTCGCCCTGCACGGCCACTGGGGGCTCACGCCGTTCCGGGACGCGAACTCGGCCACCTCGCCGCTGAACGTCTGGCTGCTCGCGGCCGGCATCCTCGTCACCGGCCGGCCGGTGGTGGCCGCCGGGATGGTCCTCGTCCTCGCCACGGCGGCGCTCGGATGGTGGTCCGCGGGACTCGCGCGGCAGGTGGGCGTGCGGGGTCGGGTGCTCGTCCCGCTCGTCGTGGGCCTGACCGTGACCTCGCCGATCTTCGCGAGCGTCGTCGGGATGGAGTCCTTCCTCGGTGCCGCAGCGCTGCTCGGCGTCGCCCGCTACGCCGCCGCACGCCGGTCGGTCGCGGCCGGGGCCGTCCTCGGGCTCGCCGTCCTGACCCGACCGGACCTCGCCGTGCCGGGGCTCGTCGTCCTCGTCGCCCTGCTGGTCGGCCGGACCCCCGCCGCGTGGCGCGCGCTCGTGCCGGCGTTGGCGACCACCGTCGTCGTCGCGCTCCCGTGGCACCTGTGGTCCTGGTTCGTGCTGGGCGGCTTCGTGCCGGACACGCTCGTGATCAAGACCGGTGGGGCGTTCCCGAACGGCGAGGTCTTCGGCAACGGCCCGTCGTTCTACCTCGACCGGTGGCCGGTGCCCACGGCCCTGATGGCCGCGGTGGTCCTGACGGGGCTGGTCGGGCTGGCGCGGTCGGTGGGGTCGGTGCTCCGCGGTCGGCACGCCCCGGTCGACCGCGTGGTCGTCGCGTGCGGCGTGGCCGGGCTGGCGCACTACGCGGTGTACGCGGCGATGGGGGTGTCGTCGTACCTCTGGTACTACTGCCCGTCGTTGTTCCTGCTGACGGTCTGCACGGCGCTGTTCGCCGCCGACCTGGCCAGCCGCCGCTCGGGCGCGGCGCTCGCCCCGGCGCTCGCCGTGGTGGCGGGGACGGCCCTCGGGATCGGGCTGGTGGGCCCGCTGCCGTGGGCCCAGCCGGTGATGTTCGGCAACTGGGCGACCGCGGCGCAGTACCTCGACGCGGGCCGGGGGCTGGGTGCGGCGCTGCCCCCCGGGCGGAGCGTCTCGGCCCCCGGCGAGATCGGGGCACTCGCCTACGGCTGCGAGTGCGACATCGTCGACGTGTTCTCCGACCACGACCGCGTGGTCGCCCTCGCGGCCGAGCGGGCCCGCACGGCCGGCCCGGTGACCCGGGCCTTCCTGCAGGTCAACTACCTGTTCTCGGACTCCGACCCGGCCCGGCCCACCGACCTGCACCTGCGGTGGCGGGAGGGCACCGGACCCGGCTGGCCGACGAACGTGCCCGGCCGCGGCCCGGGGCGGCTCGTCTTCGAGGCGGAGCCCCTCGACCCGGAGTAGCCGGTCCTAACCGACCGCGCCCTGGTACTGGACGTCGTCGTAGCCCTCCTCCGCGAGCGTCGGGCCGCGCTCCCAGCCCGGCGTCGAGCGCGTGCCGGAGGAGACGTCGACGAGGCCGGCGGGACGGTCGCGGACCACCAGGTCGACGCGCCCCCACGGCTTCGTCCGCGGTCCCCCGGGCTGGACGGCGGTGGCCAGGCGCACGTACGTGGAGTTCGCGTCGTCGAACCGCCACGCCCCGCCCCGCTCGGGCTTGTCCTGGAGTCCCCAGTAGCTCTGCCCGAGGTCCTCGTCGGCGTGGATGCGGACCTGCGGCGCCGGGGCGATCCCGCGGGCGACGGCGGCCTGGTCGACGCACGGCCACAGCACGGCCGACATCTGGTCGACCAGCACCGACCGCCCGTCCAGCACCTCGCCGATCGGGCGCGGCACCCCCAGGCGCGGCGCGGCGACGGCGACCCGGTCCTCGCCGAGCGACGCCCCGGGCTCGACCACGACGCGGACGAATCCCGGACGGACCGGCTGGTCCACCAGGGACACCGGCCGCTCCTGCCAGGTCCGGCCGTCGGCGTTCGGCAGCGGCTCGATCTCCCGCCGCCCGCCGACCCGCACACCGTCCGGGGCCCCGCGCCCGAACTCGACCACCACACGTTCGTCGGGGGACCCGGACAACAGCACCGGGACCACGACGTCGGTCGCGTCGCCGTCGGCCGGGACCGGGTACCAGCCGGTGACGAGGCCGCCGCGCCCGCTCGACGTCGGGGTCGCGTCGTGCCACACGGGGCCGAGACCGGGGACCGGACGGGGGATCGGCACCCGTGCGCCGTCGACCATGTCCCCCTCCGTGACGGCGGGGCCGGTGGGCCGGCCGAGCGGGACGGAGGCGGGCCCCAGGTACGTCACCTCGTCCTGCAGGCCGCACGGGGTGCCGCGCACGACGTCCTTGGTGTTGCCGAGCGCAACCGTCCACCCCGGGTACTGGGTGGCCGGGGCGAAGACGAAGACGCCCAGCATCCCGACGACGAGCGTCAGGCAGGCGACCGCGAGCACCGCCCGGTCCGGCTCGGGCCGGGGCAGGCGCCGCTCCGGCCAGCGTCGCGCGGACCAGCCCGCCCAGGCCGCCGCGAGGACCGCGACCGCGATCCAGACGAGGGGGTTGCGCAGGAACACCGGCCCGAGGTGCGGCGCGAGCAGGTTCTGGCTCAGCGGGGTGGGCGCGGGGTCGGCGTGCGCGCCGAAGGGCTGGCCGCGGTCCGAGTACGGCGTCCACACGTTCCAGCCGGCGAAGGTCACGGAGGTGACGACGACGAGCACGGCCAGCCCGACCGAGGTCGCGAGCGCCCGCTCCCGACGGGGCAGGGGCGCGCGCAGCAGCGCGACCGTGAGCAGGACCGTGCCCGCCGCCCCGACCGCCGGGAAGTGCAGGACCCACTTCGTCGGACTGGCCGCCACGAGCGCGAACGCGATCGCACTCGTGGCCGCGGAGTGCAGCAGGAGCCGGCGCAGGTCGTCGTCGTCGGGACCCCGCAACGCGCTGCCCGCGGCCACCACGACCGTCACCCCGAGCGTCAGCAGGATCGGCCCGCGCCCGCCCCACGACGTCCGGCCCGGCGAGAGCAGGGTCTGGTAGTGCGTGAGCTCGTCGTACCAGGGGACGGTGTTGTAGTAGTACGCGTGCACGGCGGACGCCTCGACGACGTCGGCGAAGGACGCGTCCGCGAAGGCGATCGGCACCGCGACCGACAGGGCCGCCGCGAGGACGGCGAGGCCCACCAGACGCTCCGCCGCGGTCGAGGCCCGGATGCGGGGCCACCAGCGCGGCAGCTCGACCAGCAGCGGCGCCGCCGCGACGAGACCGGTGGGCGAGCACGTCAGTGACAACGCCGCGACGGCGATCCCCAGCGCGTACAGCAGCGGCGCCTCGCGCAGGCGGGCGAGCTCGGCGAGCAGGAGCACCACGACCGACAGCAGCACGATCAGCGGCTCGGGGCGCAGCGTCAGCCCGAACGGCAGCCACCACACCAGGTGCCCGACGAGCAGCGCCCACGGCACCCGGGACGCCCGGATGCGGGCGTTCCGCAGCGCGAGGGCCAGGTAGACCCGCAGCAACGCGTACGCGAGGAGCCCGAACGCCAGCGGGAGCACGCGCATCCACACCAGCGACCAGCCGCCGAGCGTGCCCCACAGCTGCATCAGGTACTGCGAGGCGACGAACGGGTTCTCCGTCACGTTGAACATGTAGACGGCGTTGCCCAGGTAGCCCGAGACCCCGGCGTCCCGCGACATGAGCGGGTACCAGCTGTCGTCGAAGTTCATCGGGCCGAGGACCACCCACGCCCCGGACACCACGACGACGACCGCGTCGGCCCCCGAGAGGTGGCGGCGCAGGACCGACCAGGCGTGCCGCCGGCCCTGCCACCAGCGCCGGACCGCCGGGCCGTGGTCACGCGTGAGCAGGACGAACAGCACGACGAGCGCGAGGACGTGGGCGATCAGCAGCACCGTCTTGACCGGGCCCGGCCGCGAGGCGTAGCGGTCGTCGGGCTCGATCGTGACCCGCGGGGAGGCGCCCGGGGCGACGGCGCTGGTGGTCAACTCCGAGACCTGCGGCGGGGCGATGTCGGCGCAGGTGCCGCAGGCCAGGGGCAGAGGTGCGCCGTCGAGGGTCGCGCGCAGGCCGTCGGCGCCGCTGCGGAGGGCGAGCTCGCAGTCGCCGGGGTCGGGCGAGCGGAGCGACGGGGATTCGAGGACCGGCAACGGGGTGGAGAGCATCCGTTCGCCGGAGACCACCACGTCCACCCGGCCCGCGGCGGCGGAGACGACCAGGCCGCCGGCGGCGACGCGGTCGGGGGTGGCCCCGGGGTCGCGGTCCTCGGGGGCGACGGCCCTCGTCTGCCACGCCGGCACGGCGCCGGCCGGCATCGTGCGCAGGACGTCGCCGCCGGCCCGCAGGGCGGCGCAGGGGATCGTGACGTCGAGCGACGCCGGGCGGGGCGGGCTCAGCGACAGGGTCGTCGACCCGACGGGCTCGCCCGCGGCCGGCCAGGACACCGTGGTCACGTCGCTGGTGACCGGGGCGAACGGCACCGCCAGGCCGAGCACCACCGTCACCAGGGCCCAGACCAGGACGGCGACCGGACGGGTCCGGGCGGGGGTCTCGTCCTCCGCCGGATCCGCGGGCCTCAGCGCCGCCGTCATCCGCCCACCCCGGCCTCTCCCCGAGCACCTCCACCACTCCGGTCGCCGAGCAGCCTAGGACCGGGCGGTGGGAGTCACTCGAACGGCACGCCGGTGGTGACGCTGTGCGCTCAGATGATGGCGACCGCGACCACGAGGCCGAGCGCGACGTGCATGCCGGCGATCATCGCGGAGACCGGGGTGTAGCCCTCGTCGTGCAGGCACGCGCCCACGTCGAGCCGCGACACCGCCTCCAGCCCCCGGACCGCCGCGACCTGGGCGATGATCCCGACCAGGCCGAACACCAGGGTGTTGACGATGCCGGTGAGGATGCCGCCGCCGGAGACGTAGATGGCGGTGACGACGATCAGCGCCATCGACACCAGGCCGGACGCGGCGACCACGACGGCGTTCGGGCGACCCTCGCGCACCAGCGCACGCAGGTCGCCCGGGGTGGTCAGGTCGATGGCGAAGTAGCCGACGTACATCAGCACCGCCCCGATGACCGCGTAGATCGCGATCAGGCCGATGCCCGAGAAGAGGGTCGGGAAGAAGTCGGGCGTGAACACGCGGGGCTCCCAGCGGGTGGTCCAACCGGACGAAAGGGGCGCCAGACTAGCGGGTCAGGCCGATCGGGTTGATCCCCGGGACGACCTGCCAGCAGGCCTCGGTCACCGGCGCCAGCAGCGTGGCCAACCGCTCGGTGCGCTCCGCCCCGAGCGCGGCCCACGGGCCGACGGCCGCACGGTCGGTGGCGTCCTCGACGGCGGCGTGCAGCGCCGCGGCCTCCTCGGGCGAGTACCGCGCCCGGGCCGCCTCCCACCTGTCGTCGGGAAGGCGCCGTCCGAGCCGCAGGTCGCGCTCCGGGGACTCGCCCGCGAGCACCTTGAGCACGTGCGACTCGACCGGCGACACCCCGTGCACGGCCAGCGCCGCGAGGTGCCCGTCGCCCCGGTGCTCGCGCAGGGTCGTGGTCGCCTGCCAGAGCGCCAGGTGCGGGTCCGCGGGCCGGGGCAGCGCCCGGTTCGCCGCGCCGAGGACGCGGCCGGCGTCCTCGCACGCCCGCGAGGCATCCCAGGCGAGGTCGGCGGCCTCGCTCATCGACCCGGCGTCGGGAAGACCGTCCAGGTCGCGGAACGCGGCGTCGATGCCGCGCAGCCGGCGCTCGAGGGCGACCCCCGGCGTGACCGCGACCCCTTCCAGGGCGTCAGCGATCCGGTCCGGGGCGAACCCGCCGAACGCGGCCGTGATCACCGGGGACGGGACCGACCCGAGCGGCGCCGCGCGCTGGGCCACGTAGCGCGACCAGAACGACGGACCCAGGTCCTCGGTGGCGCGCAGCGACCCGGGCGCGAAGTAGATCAGCGCGTGCACCGGCTCGAACAGCCGCCACATCCGCCGGGCGACGTGCTCGGCCACGGGTCTCAGTCCGGGATCCGGTGCGGCACGAACGCCGCGCCGTTGTCCGTCACGAGCCCCGCGGACTCCCGGATGCCCATCCCCGCCGCCTCGTCCCCGACGATCCAGGCGCCGAGCACGGGGCGGTAGCCGTCGAACTCGGGCAGCGGGTCGAACAGCTGGTAGACGTAGCCCTCCTCGCCGTACACCCCGCCGGTCTCGACGACGGGTTCCCCGGCGCCGGCCACGATCTGCACGTTCGCGCCCTCGCGGCCCAGCAGCGGCTTGCGGACGTACTCGGTGAGGAACCCCGGGTCGTTCAGCGAGGCCGGCAGCAGGTTCGGGTGGCCCGGGTACATCTCCCAGAGCACCGCCAGCAGCGCCTTGTTCGACAGCAGCGTCTTCCACAGCGGCTCCACCCACTGCGTCTCCGGGAGGCTCCGGGTGACGTGCTTGCCGAAGTCGTCGCCGAGGATCCACTCCCAGGGGTAGAGCTTGCAGACGCAGTTCATCGGGGCCTCCTCGAGGTCGACGAACCGGTCCAGCGCGGAGTCCCACCCGATCTGCTCGATCGCGAGGCCCACGGTGTCCAGGCCGGCCTCGGCGGCGGTCTCCTGCAGGTAGGCCGTGGTGACGTGGTCCTCACCGGTCGTCTCCGCCTGCGACCAGCAGAAGTGCACCTCCTGGCGCGGCAGGTCGGCGGCGATCGTCGACCACTGCGCCACGAGCTTCTCGTGCAGCCCGTTCCACTGGTCCTGGTCGGGATACACGTCCTTCAGCCAGTACCACTGGCAGATCGACGCCTCGAGCAGCGAGGTGGGGGTGTCGGCGTTGTACTCCAGCAGCTTGGCCGGCCCGGAACCGTCGTAGCGCAGGTCGAAGCGGCCGTAGAGGTGCGGGTCGTGCCGCTTCCACGAGGCGGCGACCTGCTCCCAGCTCCACTCGGGCAGCGCGAAGTCCCGGAAGCGCTCCGTGGTGACGACGTGGTCCACCGCCTCCAGGCACATCGAGTGCAGGAGCTCGACGTCCGCCTCGAGGGAGAGGATCTCGGCCATGTCGAAGACGTAGTGCACCGACTCGTCCCAGTAGGGGCGGGTGCCGTTCGCACTCGTCGTCGCGGGCGTGCCGAAGACGAGCCCCTGCTCCTCGATCTTCTGACGCCAGTCCGGGCGGGGGGTGGAGCGTTCGCGTCGCACGGGGAGAGCTTGTCAGCTACCCGAGCTGGAGCTGCCGCCGGAGGAGCTGCCCGACGAGCCGCGGGAGCCCGAGCCGCTCGTTCCCGACGACGAGCCGCTGACGCCCAGGCCGCCGCGGCTGACGGTGCCGCTGCTGCCGTTCGACGTCCCGACGCTGGAGCCGGAGCTGCCGCGCAACGCGGTCCCGCTCGCCGGCGGGTTCGTGGTGCCGCCGCTGACCCGGCTGCCGACCGGCGCGTTGGAGCCGTAGTTGTAGTGGTACTGGCCGCCGCCGAACCCGCCGATGAAGATCGGGACGAACGCGCCACCGGAGTTGTAGTACCCGCCCTGCTGGACGCCGCTGGAGCACTGGCTGTCGTCGACGACCACGCCGTTCTGGTCGACGCACTGCGCCGTCGTCTCGTCGTCCCCCGAGGAGGCGGCGTAGGCGATGGCGACGATCGCGACGATCCCCACGGCGACGCCGCCGCCGATGAGGACCCGCTTGCGGATCTTCGACTTGCGCTGTTCGGCGGCGGCCGCGGCCTCCTCCTGGGCCCGGCGACGGCGCTCGGCCTCGCGGCGGGCGCGCTGCTCGGCGACCGTGGGCTCGCGGGGCGTGGTGGTCTCCGGGTCCTGGTAGCGGATGCCCCCGCGGCGCTTCTCGACGTCGGCGTGGATCGTCGGGTCGTCGGCCGGGCTCTCGCTCCGGGTCCACTCCGGCGCGGACCTCTCCGTGGTCTCGTCGGGTGACCCGGCGGTGCCGTCGGCCGCGGTCGGCGTGCCGGCGGGCGGCGTCGGTTCGTCACCGTCCGCACCGTCGGGTCGGCGGTGGGAGCCGCCCGGCTCGTCAGTCATGTCGTCACCCCTCCGCAGCCGCCCGGAGCTCCGCTGCGCGTCGTCACCAGCATCCCACCATCGGTGCCGTCGTCCCCCCATCAAGGGGACGAGTCCGGCACGCGGCATGATGTCAGCACCATGCTCGTACGGGAACGTCCGTCCTCCGGGCGAGGGGACGGCGACAGCGAAGACGCGTCCGCGGACCAGGGCCACGCCGGGCGGCGCCTCATGGCGCGCCGGGGCGTGGTCGGGGTGCTCGTGGGCGCGCTGATCATGCTCCTGGCCGCCTCCGCGCTCGCGGCGACCGGCTCCAACCTCGGCTTCCTGGGCCTCGCCTCGGACGAGCGGGGCTCGTCGGGGGTGCTGGGCGGCTCGAGCACGGGCCCGTCGGAGGACCGGGACGAGCTCCCGTCCACGCCGGGGACCTGCCTGAACTGGACGACGGCCGACGGCTCGGACGTCTCGCAGGTGCCGTGTACGCAGTCCCACCTGTTCGAGACGGCGGGCCCGGCGCAGGCGGCCCTCCCCGAGGGCGCGCCGTTCCCGGCCGACGCCGCGTGGCAGCAGCTGGTGGCCACGCAGTGCGCGCCGCTGGTGCAGAGCTACCTGGCCAAGCCGCTCGACCCGACCGGCCGCTACAAGGTCGGGGCCCTCAAGCCGACCCAGGCGGCCTGGGAGGACGGCGACCGCACCGTCCGCTGCGGGCTCCAGGCCCCCGGGCGGTCCGGGGCGCTGTTCGCCTCGACCGGCAAGGTCGCCGACGCCGACCAGGCCGTCGTGTTCGACCCCGGGACGTGCCTCGGCCTGGCGGGCAAGGAGGTGTCCGACCCGGTGTCGTCGTGCACGCGGACGCACGCCGCGGAGGTCGCGGGCACCGTCGATCTCGGCTCGAAGTTCCCGAACGGCCTGCCGTCGGTGGACGACCAGGACAACTTCCTGCAGCCCGAGTGCACCAAGGTCGCGCAGGCGGCGGTGGGCGCGCAGAAGCTGACCGACTCGAAGCTCACCGTGTACTGGACGAACGTCAACCAGGCGTCGTGGGACGCCGGCACGCGCCGGGTCAGCTGCAACATGGGCTCGCTGCTCGCCGACAACTCCGGCTTCGCCCCCCTCACGGGCGCGGTGAAGGACGGCGTGACGATCGGCGGCGAGGCCCCGGCCTCCGCCGACCCGCTGCCCCCGGCCGGGGCCCCCGCGGCCGCCGAGCCGTCGGCGACCTCGACCGCGCCCAGCACCGACCCGGCCGCCCCCGCGGCGCCGACCCAGCAGCCCGGCCTCCAGCTGCCCCCGCTGCTGCCGGGTCTCGGTCAGCAGCCGCAGCAGACGCCGGCCGCCCCGGCTCCGGGCAACTGACCGACGTCGGCCCCGAGCGCTTCGAGGAGCTGGTCGGCGAGGCGCTCGACGAGCTGCCACCGGAGCTCCTGCGGGCGATGGACAACGTGGTCGTGCTCGTCGAGGCGCGGCACCCGGAGGAGCCGGATCTGCTCGGGCTCTACGACGGCGTCGCGCTCACCGAGCGCACCAGCGACTACGGCGGTGTGCTGCCCGACCGGATCACGCTCTACCGGGATGCCCTGCAGGAGTCGTGCGCGGACGAGGACGAGCTGCGCGACGAGGTGGCGGTCACCGTGGTCCACGAGATCGCCCACCACTTCGGGATCGACGAGGAGACGCTGCACCGGCTCGGGTGGGGGTAGGTCGCCCGCGCGTCCGAGGCGTTGCGTCGCGCACACGGCCGGGCCGGGCCGCCTTCCCCCGCACCCCCGTTGCGCGACGCACACGGCCGGACCGGGCCGCCGTCCCCCGCACCCCCGTTGCGCCAAGCACACAGCCGGACCGGGCCGCCTTCCCCCGCACCCCCGTTGCGTCACGCAGCCGGCAGGGCGGGGCCACCCCTCCCCGCGTCCGTTGCGTGACGCACACGGCCGGGCGGGGTGGACGGGATGCGGTCGAGCGGGCACCGTGGCCCGGCATGGCCGACCTGATCGCGGGATTCCTCGCCGCCGTGGCCGACGCCGGTGACCGGGTGATCCCGGAGTCCGCCCTGGAGGGCGGCGTCACGGAGGACCAGCAGCCGCAGTTCGATGCGTTCCTCGCCCAGCTCGAGGCCGCCGGACTCATCACCGACGTCAGCCCGGACGCAGCCGGGCGCCGGTTCATCCACGTCGCCGTCACCCCCGAGGGGCAGCGCTACATCGACGAGAACGGTTGATCATCAGCACGTGAGGCACACTGCACCGGCTCGTGCGGTGCCTCATGTGCCTCTCGGCACTCCGGCTCCCCGGCGAGGTCGACAGCACGCAGGTCAGCGCGCGCCAGAGCCTGCGCCACGTCGCACTCGGCGTCTCGGCGTTCCCGACGTGTGCGCCACGCACAGCACGCGGCGCCGGACACCGCCCGCCCCGACCGTGTGCGCGACGCACAGCGCCCGCGGTGCCGCACCGACCCCGCCGGCCCGTGTGCGCGACGCACACCAGCGAGGTCGACAGCACGCAGGTCAGCGCGCGCCAGAACCTGCACCATGTCGCACTCGCGACCGAGGCGGCTCAGCCCCCGGTCGCGTCGCGGGACGAGGCGAGCCCGCCCGGGGCCTCGCGGCGCCACGCGAGCAGGCGCCACCCGCCGTCGGGAAGGGCCTCGAACTCCAGGCGGCCGCAGTTGTCGAGGTGGTCATCGCCCGCGGGGCGCAGGTCGGTCTCGCCGGCGAGGGCGTGCCCCACGAGGCGGAGCACGGCGCCGTGGCTGACGAGCACCGTGGTCTCGCCCGGGTGGCGGGCCCGGAGGTCGTCGACCGCGGGGAGGTAGCGGTCGAGGACGTCGCGACCGGACTCCCCGCCGGGCATCCGGGCGTCGACGTCGCCGTCGCGCCAGGCGTCGTAGACGGACCGGAAGACGGCGACCGACTCGTCGTCGGCGTGGCCCTCGAGGTCGCCGACCTGGACCTCGTGCACGCCCTCGACGACCCCGACCGAGAGGCCCAGCACCCCGCCGACCAGCCCCGCGGTCTCCTGCGCGCGCCGCGCCTGCGAGGCGTAGAGCGCGGTGACGGCCAGGTCGGCGGCGAGCTCCTTGCCCAACGCCTCGGCCTGCTGGCGGCCCAGGTCGGTGAGGCCGGGTCCGGGCAGCACCGTGTCGAGGGCCTTCGCGACGTTGGCGGGGGTCTGTCCGTGGCGGGCCAGGACCAGTCGGGTCACGGTCTCCACGTCTACCCCACCCCCGGGTCCGGGGCCGCTCGCAGTGCGCGGAGCCACGCCACCGCCTCCTCGTAGTCGGCCGTCTCCTGCCCGGCCACGGGCGCGGCGACCGGCGGCGACGGTGCCGTCGACCCGGCGGGGACGGTCGCGCGCGGGTAGGAGCCGAGGAAGCGCAGGTCCGTGCAGCGCCGGTGCAGCGCCGCGAGCGCCTCGCCCATGGCCGCCTCGGCGACGTGTCCGGCACCGTCGAGGAAGAACCAGTACGTGCCGAGCCGGGCCTTCGAGGGGCGGGACTCGATGCGGGTGAGGTCGACGCCGCGGATCGCGAACTCGGTGAGGATCGCGAGCAGGGCCCCGGGCTCGTTGACGGTGGTGGCGGCGATCGACGTGCGGTCGGCGCCGGTCGGGGCGGGCAGGCGGCAGCCGGCCCGCGCGACGACGACGAACCGTGTGACCGCGTCGCCGGTGTCGTGGACGCCGTCGGCGAGCACCTCGAGCCCGTAGTGCCGCGCGGCCACCGGCGCGCACACCGCGGCGTCGACCTGCCCGTCGGCGACGGCCGCCGCGGCCGCCGCGGTGGACGGCGTCATGCGCACCTCGGCGTCGGGGAGGTGCGTGCTGAGCCACCGGCGGGTCTGGGCCTCGCCGTGCGGGTGGGAGGCGACGGTGCGCACGTCGGCGACCGTCGTCCCGGGCCGGACCAGCACCGCGAACCGCACCGGCAGCAGGATCTCGCGGACGACGACGACGGGTGGCGACTCCACCAGCCCGTCCATGGTGGCGGGCACGGCGCCCTCGACCGAGCTCTCGATCGGCACGCACGCGAGGTCGGCGCCGCCGCCGCGCAGGGCGTCCAGGGCCGCGGTCGTGCTCGTCGCGGGTTCGGGCTCGGCGCCCGGGAAGTCGTCCACCACCGAGAGCAGCGCCTGCTCGCAGAACGTGCCGTGCGGACCGAGGAAGGCGATGCGCACTAGACCAGCCCCAGGCGCGCCATCTCGGCGCCCTGGTCGGCGGGCGCGGTGGAGCCCAGCGAGGACAGGTGCGCCCGCACCTGCCCGGCGGTCCGTTCGTCCACCTCGGCCACCTCGCGGGCGAGCGCGGCCGCGTCCGTGGTGTCGAGCGCGTCGCGGACCGTGTCGAGCAGCTCGTCGGTGACCTCGCCCTCGTCGGGCGCGGCGCGCAGCCCCCGGGTCACGGCGACGAGCAGGTTCAGCCAGCCGTGGTGGTCGAAGCCGGTGTCCGGGTCCACGTGGCGCACCGCGGACTGCAGGCCGATGCTCGCCGTGAAGGAGCGACCGGCCGCGGCCACCACGGCGAGGAACCGCGAGACGTCGGTGACCCCGGGGAACACGCCCGCCCGGTCCCCGCCGCAGCGCAGCTTGGGACGGCACCCGTGGTCGACCACGC
Organism: Actinomycetospora termitidis; assembly: GCF_030286555.1. Classification (GTDB taxonomy): domain Bacteria; phylum Actinomycetota; class Actinomycetes; order Mycobacteriales; family Pseudonocardiaceae; genus Actinomycetospora; species Actinomycetospora termitidis. Next base: position 401,633 of record NZ_JASVWF010000001.1, read on the forward strand.
GCTGCACGCCGTCGATCCAGTCCGCGGAGCCGTCCGCGTCCGGGCGGCGCGGCTCGACGACCGCGACGACCTCGTCGGGCACGAACTCGGTGACCCGCTCCAGCCAGATCGAGTCGACGTCGTGCGGGGCCGGCATCTCGATCGTGCCGGTGGTCAACAGTGCCGCGCGCGACGACGTCAGCGACAGCGCCTTCGGGACGCCCCCGAGGCCGGTGTCGACCGACAGGGCCACCGGGACCGGGGCGGCCGGCCGGCGCTTGACCAGCTCGCCGACGAACTCCTGCAGCCGCGACACCGGGACGACGAGCGCACCGAGCAGACCGCCGTACTCCCCGCCGCGCGCCTCGAGGTGGGCCCCGACCACGTCGGCCATCTCGCGGCGCGGACCCGGCGACACGAGCACCGCGTCGTCCAGGATGCGCGCGAGGAGCGTGGGCACACCGTCGACCGGTGCCCCACCGGCCTGGGGGACGGTGGACACGAGAGGCACGGTAGCGGGCGCACGGCCCCGCCCGGTCCACCGGGCGCCGACGCTTGCCTTCCGGCACGGGGATTCGGTTAGGCTCACCTAAGTCGTCCGCCGTGGAAGGAGCCCGCCCGTGGCCCGGAGCTGCCCGCACTCCCCGCCCGTCCCGAGTCCGGCCGAGCGAGCCCGGGCGACGGCGACCCGCGCCTCGGCGGCCGCGCTCATCACCGGGTCCCTGCCCGGCCACGGCGACGAGGACGTGCTGCGGGTGACCCCGACGTTGCACCACGTGCCGGCCTCCGGTGCCGCGACGCTGCAGGTCCCGGCCGATCACCCGGTCGTCGCCGCGACCCGCGCCGCCGATCACCTCCCCGTGATGCTGGAGCTGACCGACTCCGCGCCCGTGCCGGTGCGCCAGCCGGTCCGCGGCCTGGTGTGGGTGTGCGGCCGGGTGCGGGTCCTGCCGACCCGCGTCGCCCGGCGGGCCGCGCTGCGCATCGCCGCCGACCACCCCGACGAGCGGCTGCTCGACGTCGGGCACTCGGACGTCCTGCTGCGCCTGGACCCGGGCTCGGTGGTGCTCAGCGACGCCGAGGGCACCGGTACGTTCACCCCGGCCGAGGTCGCCGCCGCCCCGGCCGACCCGTTCGTCGACCAGGGTGACGCGTGGCTGGGCCACCTGGCCGCGGCCCACGGCGCCCTGGTCGCGGGTCTCGCCCGCCACCTCCCCGTCGCCCTGCGCCGCCCGGAGCACACCGTGGTGCCGCTCGGGGTCGACCGGCTGGGCCTGCGGCTGCGCGTGGAGACCGCGCGGGGGGACCACGACGTGCGGCTCGGCTTCTCCCGGCCGGTCGCCTGCTCCCGGATGCTCGGCGCCGAGGTGCGCCGGCTCGCCGGGGTGGAGGTCAGCCCGCCGACGCCCGCAGCGGAGCGGTGACCTTCCGCTCGGCGACGAAGGAGACGAACGGGATCGTCCCCGCGAGCGCGACGCCGAGCAGCTTCGCGACCGGCCAGCGGGCCTTGACCCCGAGGTCGGCGGTCAGGGCGAGGTAGGCCATGTAGAGGAAGCCGTGCACCGGGCCGACGATCGCGACCAGCAGCGGCTGGTCGGCGAAGTACTTCAGCGGCATCGCGACGAGCACCAGCACGAGCAGCCCGACGCCCACCACGTAGGCGGCCACGCGGTAGCGCCGCATCGCGGCGACGACCTTGGGGGTCAGCGTGTCGGTGGATGCGGTCACGGGCTCGTCTCCCCGGTCTCGTCGTCGTCGGAGGCGGAGCGGTCGCGGCGGCCCAGCTCGGCCAGCATGGCGTTGTAGTCGTCGGTGGCGCGCACACGGGCCGGGCGTCCCGCGCCGGCGCCGGGCTCGATCCCCGCGGGCCGGGGGGTGAACGGGCCGCCGTCGTCCTGGGTCGGGGCAGGTTCCGACACCGACCCGGCGTCGGGAACGCCGTCCTGGATCTCGGTGAGGATGCGCGCCTCGGAGCGCAGCATCCGCCACCACAGCGCCGCGAAGAACACGCCGAACAGCGGCCACTGCAGGGCGTACCCCGCGTTGAGCAGCGTGCCGGTGTCCGACTCGGCCCGGATCAGCTGCCAGTACGCCATCCCGCCGCACACCAGCACGGCGCAGATCCCGAGCAGCGTCCACCCGACCCACCGCGGGGTGGCGAGCACTCGGAGGACCTGCACACCCGCGAGGCTACCGAGACCGGCGGTGTGGCCGCGGTGGCGTGCGCCCAGGATGATCCACCGATGAGCACCCTGCGCGCGTGGCTGGTGCCGCCGCGGCCGGAGGTCGGGGACGACGAGGTCGTGACCGGCCGCGAGCGCCGGCTCGTCGTGACCGAGATCCTGGTCGTCGCGACCGTCACGCTCGGCCTGTCCGGGCTCCGGTCGCTGATCTCGCTGCTCGACTCCCTCGCCGCGCCCGCCCCGCTGTCGTCCCGCCAGGTCTCCATCGACCGGCCGCTCGCCACCGACGCGTGGGTGGACCTCGCCGCGCAGCTGGCGTCCTCGCTGCAGCTCGTGGCCTGGGGCGGGCTCGGGCTCTACCTCCTGCTGCGCGCCGGGTCCGGGCCGCGCGGCGTCGGTCTCGACGGGCGCCGACCCTGGCGCGACCTGCGGGCCGCGTGCGGTCTGGCGGCCGTGATCGGCATCCCGGGCCTGGCGTTCTACCTGGTGACGCGGGCCCTCGGGATCAACCTCACGGTCGTGCCCTCGGTGCTCGACGACCACTGGTGGCGCGTCCCGGTCCTGCTGTTCTCGGCCTTCGCCAACTCCTGGGCCGAGGAGGTGCTCGTCGTCGGCTGGCTGCTCTCCGCGCTGCGCCGCCTCGGCCTCACGGAGAACCGCTCGTTGCTGGTGGCGGCCGTGCTGCGCGGCTCCTACCACCTCTACCAGGGCTTCGGCGGCGGCCTCGGCAACCTCGTCATGGGCCTGGTGTTCGGCCGCTACTGGCAGCGCACCGGCCGGCTCTGGCCGCTGGTGTGGGCGCACACCCTCATCGACGTGGTCGCGTTCGTCGGCTCGGCGCTGCTGGCGGGCCGGGTGTCGTTCCTGCCGGCACCCTAGGGTCTGGTGGCGATGACCCCACGCGTGGACACCGAGGTCGGCCCGCTGCGGTCGGTCGTGCTGCACCGGCCGGGCCCCGAGCTCCAGCGGCTCACGCCCCGCAACGCCGACCGGCTGCTCTTCGACGGCATCCCCTGGGTCGAGCGGGCACAGCTCGAGCACGACCGGTTCGCCGCCACCCTGCGCGCCCGCGGCGTCGAGGTCCTGCTGCTGGCGGACCTGCTCACGGACGCTCTCCACGACGACGGGGCGCGGGACTCCGGCATCGCGGGCGCCGTCGACGAGCGGGTCCTCGGGCGGGAGCTCGGCGCGGCCGTCCGGGACCAGATGGCGGGGATGTCGGCCCCGGAGCTCGCGACGGCATTGATCGGCGGCCTGACGTTCCGCGAGCTCGGCGACGGGGAGAACTCGCTGGTCCGGCGGATGCACGGCCCGGACGAGTTCGCCGTCGACCCGCTGCCCAACCTGATGTTCACGCGCGACTCGTCGATGCGGGTGGGCGACCGCGTGGTCGCCGCCGTGATGGGCATGCCGGCCCGCCGCCGGGAGGCCTCGCTGATCGCGCTCGCGCACGCGGGCCGCCCGGCCCTCGGCGGGGTCACCCACACCGCGCCGCGGGACCCGTCGCCGGTCGAGGGCGGCGACGTCCTGCTGCTCGCCCCCGGCGTGCTGGCGATCGGGGTCGGCGAGCGCACCAGCCCGGCGGGCGCCGAGTCGTTCGCCCGCGCGATGTTCGCCGACGGGCTCGCGCACACCGTGCTCGCGGTCCCGATCACGCAGCGCCGCGCGACGATGCACCTGGACACGGTCGCGACGATGGTCGACGTCGACGCGATGGTCGTCTTCCCCGAGGTCCTCGAGGGGCTCGAGGCCTGGACGATCCGGCCGGGCCTCGACATCTCCGGGCCGGAACCGTTCCGCCCCGCCGCCGCGCGCGCGATGGGGATCGACGAGCTGCGGGCGGTCGACACCGGGCCCGCGGGCGTGGCCGCCGAGCGGGAGCAGTGGGACGACGGCAACAACACCCTCGCGCTCGCGCCGGGCGTCGTCGTCGCCTACGAGCGGAACACCACGACCAACGGCCGGCTGCGCGACGCCGGGATCGAGGTCGTGACGATCGAGGGGTTCGAGCTGGGCTCCGGGCGCGGCGGGCCGCGGTGCCTGTCGTGCCCGTGGTCCCGGGACCTGCCGTCCTGACACCACCTGATCGTGCGCGGCGTGTCCTCGTTCGTCGCAGCCAGACGTGCGTCCGGCCACAGACCGCTCCGCCCCACTGCACCGGAACGGGCCTCGTCCTAGCGTCCGTCCCGTGCTGGACAAGCGCCCGGTCGGACCAACGTCGGCGAACCCCCTGCGACGACTGTCCGGGGAACGCTGGGAGGCCATGGCGCCCACGTGGCGCGACGCGAAGCCCGGGATCATCCACGCCGCGCTCGAGCGCGCGCAGGCCCGGCCGTCGGGCAACTGGTACGTCGTGGGCGCGTCCCGGGACGTCCGGGTCGGCTCGCCCGTCGGCACGACGGTGGCCGGGGTCGAGCTCGTCGTCTGGCGGGCCCCCGACGGCGGGCTGCACGCCGGCCCGGGCGCGTGCCCGCACCTCGGGGCGGACCTGTCGACGGCGACGCAGTCCGGTTGCGAGCTGATCTGCCGCTGGCACGGCCTCGCGCTCGGCCCGTCCGGGCGGGCCGGGTGGCGCACCCTGCCTGCGCACGACGACGGCGTGCTCACCTGGGTGCGCCTGGACGCCGTCGGCGGGGAGGAGCCCACGGACGCCCCGATCCTGCCGGTGCGCCCGCCGCACACGGAGAGCCTCGTCGCGGTGGCGTCGATGACCGGCACCTGCGAGCCCGACGACGTCATCGCGAACCGTCTCGACCCGTGGCACGGCGCGTGGTTCCACCCGCACTCGTTCGCCGACCTCCGCGTCGACTCCGCCCCGGGGCGCACCGCCACGGACGCCGAGGACCACTTCGACCTGCACGTGGCGTTCCGGGTGACGAAGACCTGGGGCGTGCCGGTCGAGGCCCGCTTCACCTGCCCGGACCCGCGCACGATCGTCATGCACATCACTCGCGGCGAGGGCGCCGGCAGCGTCGTCGAGACGCACGCGACCCCGCTCGCGCCGCACCCCGACGGACGCGCCCGGACCCTGGTCACCGAGGCCGTCCTCGCCCACTCCGAGCGGCCCGGTTTCGTGCACGCCCGGAAGGTCCAGGGCCTCGTGCGGCCGCTCATGGAGTTCGCGGCCAAGCGCCTGTGGGTCGACGACATCGAGTACGCGGAGCGCACCTACGAGGTGCGCCGCCGCCGCTCGTCATAGCTCAGACCGGGCGACGCCCCAGCACGGTGTGCACGATCCCGCGCTGCCAGCCGTCCACCGGCTCGACGCGCACGTCGTCGAACCCGGCGTCGCGGAACCGGCCGGTGAGCCGGGTGACGCCGTCGAAGTGCAGCACCGAGCGCCACAGGTAGCGGTAGAGCGACGCGTCCCCGGTGACCCGCCACCCGAGCGGGATGATGATCGTCCAGCACACCGCGGTCCAGATCGCCCGCGACCGGGCGGAGTCGGCCACCGAGTACTCGTGCGCCGCCAGCGGGGCGCCCGGCGCGAGCAGGGCGTGCAGGTCCTTCACGCCGGCGGTGACGTCGGGCAGGTTGCGTAGCAGGTACGCGGCGAGGATGCCGTCGAAGGGCCCGTCGACACCGTGCGCGGCCAGTTCCTCGGCACGCGAGTGCACGAACCGGACCGTGCTCGGCCAGGCCTTCTCCCGGGCCTGGGCCAGCATCTCCGCCGACGCGTCCGCGGCGACGATCTCCGCCTCCGGGTAGGTGTCGAGCAGCGCGCGCGTCGACAGTCCCGTCCCGCAGCCGACGTCGAGCAGCCGCAGCCCGCGGCCGTCGTCGGGAAGGGCCAGGCGCTGCGCGGAGAGCCGCAGGTGCTCGACGTACCCGGGGTTGGACCCGACCAGCCGGTCGTAGGAGGTGGCGTCCTGGTCGAACGCCGAGGGCACCTCGGCGGCCTCACGGGCGCGGTCGAACGGCAGTCGGGGGCTCACGACCGGCCATCCTGCCGTGCGGTCGCCCGACGGGCAGTCCGGGCGGTCCCGTCCTCGAACCTGAGAGCCGTACCGACGAACGGCGCAGCGCTCCGGCCCGTCACCGCCCGATCCCGGTCGATCACCGCGACCCGCGCCACCCGGCTCTCAGACTCGCCGATCACGGCGAGGTCACGGCCCTAGCTTTCCCGACCGTGCGCAGACGGATGACGACGATCGCCTGGTCCGGAGTCCTCGTCGTGATGACCGTGGTGCCGTTCGTGCTGTCCGCCTGGCGCGGCCACTCGACCGCGGTTCCGACGATGCTCTCGGTCGGGCTGGGCGTGCTCGGCCTCGGTGCCCTCGTCGTGGTGGTCCTGGTCCCCAGCCGCATCCGCACGCTGACCCGCGCGTTCGGCGTCGACCGCGTCATGGGCCTGCACCGGTGGCTCGGCCTGATCGCCCTGGTGGCCGTGGTGGCGCACGCCGCGGTCGCCCTGTGGAACCACCCGGCCCTGCTCAACCCGATCACCGCGCGCGACACCGCGAAGGTCGGCTGGGGCTCCCTGGTCGCCCTGCTCGCGGTCGGCGGGGTCGCGTACGGCGGACGGCGGCCGGGGGCTCGCTACGAGGTCTGGGCCCGGCTGCACGTCGGGCTCGCCGCGGCGGGGCTACTGCTCGCCGCGCTGCACGTGCTCTGGCTGGACCACCTGGTGGCCGACCCCGTCATGCGGGTCTGCCTCGTCGTGCTCGCCTTCGCCCTGCTCGCCGTGCTCTCCCACCGGTGGGTGTGGCGCCCGCTGTTCTCCCGCCAGGGCGCCTACGTCGTCTACGGCGTGCGGCGCGAGGGGCCGAGCGTCGCGACGCTCGTGCTCGCCCCGGTCCACCTGCGTCGCGGCGGGCTGACCTTCGCGCCCGGCCAGTTCGTGTGGCTGCGGCTGCGGCGCGCCGTGGTCGGCACCGAGGAACACCCCTTCACCATCGCCTCGAGCGCCAATGTCACCGGCCGCCTCGAGCTGACCGTGCGCGACCAGGGCGACTTCTCCCACCGCGTCGCGTCCCTGCGCCAGGGCGACCAGGTCTGGCTCGACGGGCCGCACGGCTCGTTCACCGCGGAGGAGCACGGCGGGCGGGCCGGGCTGGTGCTCGTCGCCGGCGGCGTCGGCATCACGCCGATGATGAGCATGCTGCGCACCCTCTCCGAGCGCGGCGACGCCCGCCGCCACCGGCTGGTGCTCGCCGAGCGCGGCGACGAGCCGCTGTTCGCCGACGAGCTCGCGGTGCTGACCCGCCGTCTGGACCTGGAGATCACCCGGACCGCGGGCCGCCGCATCGACGTCGCGTTCCTGTCGCAGGTGCTGCCGCCCGCCCCGGAGCGGCGCCACCTGGACTACTTCGTGTGCGGGCCGGCCTCCCTCGCGACCGGCACGCTCGCCGCCCTCGACCAGCTCGACGTCCCCCCGAACCGGGTGCACTGCGAGCAGTTCGGGTGGACGGGACCGGTGCCGACCTCCTCCGGACCGCCGACCGGACGTCTGCGCCCCGGGGTCCGACGCAGCGGACGCCACACGTCGGTGCGCTGAGGGCGCCCTACACTGGGCGGATGGGTGAACCGTCCTCGTCGGCCTTCCACGGGCTCCTGACCGACCAGATCCGTCACGAGTTCACCGCCTCGCAGCAGTACACGGCGGTCGCGGTCTACTGCGACGACGAGGACCTCCCGCAGCTCGCGGCGCACTTCTACGCCCAGGCGCTCGAGGAGCGCAACCACGCGATGGGCATGGTCCAGTACCTGCTCGACAACGACGTCGCGGTGCGCATCCCCGGCATCGACGAGGTCCGCAACGACTTCAAGTCCGTCGAGGACGTCGTCGAGCTGGTCCTCGACCAGGAGCGCCGGGTCACCGACCAGATCACGGTGCTCGCGCGCACCGCCCGCGACGCGGGTGACTACCTCGGCGAGCAGTTCATGCAGTGGTACCTCAAGGAGCAGGTCGAGGAGGTCGCCTCCATGACGACGCTGCTGCGCATCGTGCGGCGCGCGGGCGACAACCTGTTCCACGTCGAGGACTTCGTGGCCCGGGAGATGCCCGCGGACGCCGGCACCGACCCGACCGCCCCGCCCTCCGCGGGCGGGATCGCCACCCTCGGCGGCGGGGCCTGACCCCTCAGCCCGCGACGACGTAGCTCCGGCCCGACTCCCGCAGCACGGGCGCGAGCAGTTCCGTGAGGTGGGCGACCACGCGGATCGTCGTCCACGCCACCAGCACGCCCGCCACGTCGCACCAGAAGTGCAGGACGACGCCGTCGGCCAGGGCCTGGGTGCTGTCGGCGAACCCCTGCGCGACCGTCACCAGCCCGAGCACGACCCCGACCACCCACGACGCCCACCAGGCGAGGACCGGAGCCGACGGCCGGGGGCGCGCCGACGGCGCGAACCCGGACGCGGCGTGCTCGATCTCGGCCAGGGTCGCGCCGGGGACGGTCAGCGTGAACGGCGGCAGCACGCTACCGACCAGCAGCAGACGGGTCGACCGCCACGGCCGGGTCCCGGACGCCGCCGCCGCGAGGTCGCGGCCCTGCAGCACCCAGCGCAGGAACACCACGCCCGTGGCGAGCGCCGCCACCGGGGCCAACCAGCCGAAGATCCCGACGATCGCGTCGGACCAGCCCAGCACGACACCGGAGAGCGCCCGGTCGCGGCTGAGCAGCAGGAGCACGTAGCGGAAGACCTCACCCGCCGCGGCGACCCCGCACAGCAGCGCGGTCGTGACGGCGAGGCGGCGCAGCAGCTCCGCGGTCGCCCTTAGCGCGGCCTCCGGCTCCGGGGCCTCGCGGGCGGCGAGCGGCCCGTCCGGGCTGCCGGGCTCGGGGCGGGCGGCCCACGGCCACAGGCTCCAGCGCGGCACGCCCTGGTAGCGGGGCGGGCCGGCGTACGGACGACGGCGGGTGACGGGGGAGCGCGGCCGGGTCGCGTCCGGCGTCGTGGCCACCCACCGGACCCCGCCGAGCACGCGACCGCAGTGCACGCAGAACCGCCCGGTCGACCCCGGCGGCTGCTCCCGGCCGCACCGCGGGCAGGTCACGGCCTCAGACCACCTGGGCGGGGCCGGGCCCGTCGCCGACGACCGGGCGTCCGGCCGCCTCCCACGCCAGCATCCCGCCGGTCACGTTGACCGCCTCGCGGCCCTGGTTGCGCAGGTAGGCCGTCACCTGGGCGGACCGCCCGCCGACGCGGCAGACCACCGCGAGCGGACCCTCGGGCACCTGGTCGAGCCGCTCGAGGAACGCCGACATCGGCACGTGCACCGCATCCGGCGCGTGGCCGGCGGCCCACTCGTCGTCCTCGCGGACGTCGAGCAGCGTCGAGCCCTCGGGCACCTCGGTCACCGTCACGGCCGGGACGTTCATGGTCTCCATTGTGCGCTCCGCGCAGGTGAGCACTCCGAGGGCCTGTAGGCCCCCGAAGTGCTCACCCGGCGAAGCCACCTAGTGCGACACCGCCGTGTCCGACGAGCCCGCCCCGGTCATGGAGCGCACCTCCATCTCGGCGGCCTTGCGCTCGTGCTCCTCCTGCTCCTCCGGGGTGCCCTTGTTCGCCCCGGCGAAGGTGCCGACGACACCGAGCAGGAAGGACAGCGGGATCGAGACGATGCCCGGGTTGGAGAGCGGGAACCACGCGAAGTCCGTGTCCTCGCCGAAGATCGCGGTCGAGGAGCCGGACACCACCGGCGAGAAGATGATCAGCACGATGCAGACCACGAGGCCGCCGTAGATCGACCACAGCGCACCGGTCGTGTTGAACTTCTTCCAGAACAGCGAGTACAGCAGCGTCGGGAGGTTCGCCGACGCGGCGACCGCGAACGCGAGCGCCACCAGGAACGCGACGTTCTGGCCGTTGGCGAGGATGCCGCCGATCACCGCGACGGCGCCGACGACCAGCGCCGTCCGCCGTGCGACCCGCACCTCGGAGCCGGGCTCCGGCTTGCCCTCCTTGAGCACCGACGCGTAGACGTCGTGCGCGAAGGACGCGGCCGAGGTGATCGTCAGGCCGGCGACGACCGCGAGGATCGTCGCGAACGCGATGGCCGAGACGACGCCGAGCAGCACGGTGCCGCCGAGCTCGAAGGCGAGCAGCGGGGCCGCGTCGTTGACGTTCTTCGACGACAGCAGGTTCGCCGGGACGATCGCGGCGGCCCCGTACCCGATCACCAGGGTGAACAGGTAGAAGATGCCGATGATCCAGATCGCCCAGTTCACCGAGCGGCGGGCCTCCTTGGCCGTGGGCACGGTGTAGAAGCGCATCAGCACGTGCGGCAGGCCGGCGGTGCCGAGCACCAGGGCGACCGCCAGCGACAGGAAGTCGATCCGGCTGGTCACCGTCTTGCCGTACTGGTTGCCGGCGTTGAGCAGGTTGGTCGGCGAGCCCTCGGTCGCGGCACCGAGCAGCGCCGAGAGGTTGAACCCGAACAGGCCGAGCACCCACACCGTCATCACGGCGGCGCCGATGACGAGCAGCGTCGCCTTGATGATCTGCACCCAGGTGGTGCCGCGCATCCCACCGTAGAGGACGTAGACGATCATGACGATGCCGACCAGGGCGATCACGATGGCCTGGCCGTCGAAGATGGTGCCCGGGGTGTTCGGGATGCCGAGCAGCAGCGAGATCAGGCCGCCCGCGCCCGCCATCTGCGCGAGCAGGTAGAAGAACGAGACGACCAGGGTCGAGACGGCCGCGGCCGCCCGCACCGGGCGCTGCTTCATCCGGAACGCGAGGACGTCGCCGAGGGTGAACCGCCCGACGTTGCGCAGCAGCTCGGCCACCAGCAGCAGGGCGGTCAGCCAGGCGACGAGGAACCCGATGGAGTACAGGAAGCCGTCGTACCCGTTCACGGCGATCGCGCCCGCGATGCCGAGGAACGACGCCGCCGACAAGTAGTCGCCGGAGATCGCGACGCCGTTCTGCGGGCCGGTGAACGAACTGCCCGCGGCGTAGTAGTCCGACGCCGTCGTGGCCGACCGGCTGACGCGGTAGACGATGAACAGCGTGATGACGACGAACGCGAGGAAGATGCCGATGTTGAGGTAGGGGTTCCCGAGCTGGGACGCACCGCCACCCTGGGCCGGCAGCAGGACGTTCACAGCTTCTCCTCCACCTTCGCGCGCAGCGTCTCGGCTGCCGGGTCGATGTTCTTGTCGGCGAACTTCGCGTACGCGACCGCGATGACGAACGTGGACACGAACTGGAGGAGCCCGAGCAGCAGGCCCACGGTGAAGTTGGTCCCGCCGAGCCGGGTGTTGACCACCCCGGGAGCGAAGTCCGCCAGCAGCACGTAGACCAGGAACCAGGCCAGGAACAGCCCGCTCATCAGGAAGATGTAGCGACGCCACCGATTACGGAGCGCCTTGAACTCCGGACTGCGTTGCATCTCCTCGTACGGGGTCGGACCGCCGGTCGGGTCCGACCCTCTCGAGCTCTCCTCGGTCGCACTCATGCGTTTCACCCTTCGGGGGAGTCGGTGCGCGGCGCCGGATTTCCAACGGCCGAACCCTAGTTGTCGTCACCCGTGTCCTGATGGTCCTTTCGAGTGGCGACACGCTTCACGACCGATTCACACTCTGTGACATCCGCGTGAGGAACGGCCGCGGATCAGCGGCCGACGCGCATCTCGCCGAGGCCGAGGCGCTCGGGGGCGTGCAGACGCAGCAGCGTCCGACCGACCTGCGCGGGGACGCGCGACGAGGTCGCCCGGCTGACTGCGACCATGACGATCACCGCGGCCGGCACGGACACCGCCGCCGGCTGGGCGAGCAGGGTGCCGACGACGCCCTCGGCCCGGACCCCGCAGAGGGTCGTCACCGCCGCACCCAGGGAGAGGGTCCCGCCGACGGCGATCCCGGCGAGCGCCCCGCGGTCGGTCAGCCCGCGCCACCAGATGCCGAGCAGCAGCAGCGGGGCGAAGGTCGAGGCCGCCACCGCCAGCGCCAGGGCGACCGAGTGCGCGAACTCCAGGCGGGCGAAGAGCAGGGCCCCGACGATCGGGACGACGCCGGCGACGTGCGCGGCGATCCGGAAGTCGCCCAGCCGGCCCGGCAGCACGTCGCTGGAGAGCACGCCCGCGACCGAGAGCAGCAGCCCGGCCGACACCGAGAGCAGGGTGGCCGCGACGCCCGCGGCCACCACGCCGCCGAGCGCCGCCCCGGCCCAGCCGCCCACGGTGAGCGAGGGCAGCAGCAGCACGACGGCGTCGCCCTCGCCGCTGGTGAGCAGCTGCGGGACGACCGAGCGGGACAGCGCCCCGAGCACGATCGGCACGATGCTGAACGCCCCGAGCAGGGCGATGACCAGCACCGTCGAGCGCCGGGCCGCCCGCCCGTCGGGGTTGGTGTAGTAGCGCACCAGCACGTGCGGGAGACCCGCCGTGCCGAGGCAGGTGGCGAGCAGGAGCGAGTACACCCACAACGGGTCGCGGTCCCCGCTGCCGAAGGGCGTGTCCCAGGCGGAGTCGTCGGCCACGGCCGTGCCCACCACCGGCACGCGCGCGCCCGCCGGGAACACCAGTGTCGTGTCGCGCGCGACGTCCTGCGTGCCCGGCTGCCACGTGACCGTGTCCCGCGGCTGCCCGGGCGCGCGGACCTCGACCTGCACCGGGGCGTCCACCCGCAGCGTGGTCGGGTCGGCGACCCGGACCGTGGTGGGCCGGTCGAACGTCGTGGGGCCGCCGCGGTCGGGGGCGGCGACCAGCCCGGTGCCGAGGAACCAGGCCACCAGCACGACCGCGGGCACGACCAGGGCCACGGCCTTGAGCCAGAACCCGAAGGCCTGCACCAGGGTCATCGACCGCATGCCGCCGAAGGTCACGGCCGCGGTGACGACGAGGCCGACGGCCAGGATGCCCACCCAGCCGGGGGCACCCGTGAGGACGGTGAACACGAGCCCGGAGGCCTGCAGCTGCGGCACCAGGTACAGCCACCCGATGATCACGACGACGAGCGTGGTCAGCGTCCGCAGGCTGGTGGAGTCGAGCCGGGTCTCGGCGAAGTCGGGCACCGTGTAGGCCCCGGAGCGGCGCAGTGGCGCGGCGACGAAGAGCAGCAGCACCCCGAAGCCCGCGGCGAAGCCGACCGGGTACCAGAGCCCGTCCACGCCGTGCGAGAGCACGATCCCGGCGATCCCCAGGAACGACGCCACCGACAGCGACTGGCCGGCGATGGCCGCGGCGTTGGCCCGGCTGCGGACGGTGCGCGAGGCCGCGAGGAAGTCGTCGGTGGAGCGGGTGACCCGGACCCCGAGCGACCCGATGGCGATCACGGCGACCGCGGCGAGCCCGAACAGCACGAGGGCGACGACGGAGTCGACCGTGGACACGGTGGTCTCAGTCCTCGACGTCGTCGGCGAAGTCGAGCTCGTTGCGCTCGGCGGTGCGGGTGTAGAGCCAGCCCAGGAGGATGAGGAACGGGAACGCGAGCACGCCGAGCAGGATCCAGGGCAGCGAGACGCCGAACAGGTGCGTCGCGCCCACCGACGGCATCGTCAGGAACACGATCGGCAGGACCCCGAGGACGATCACGCCCACGACGGCGAGGCGCACCGCGAGCGCCAGCTGCGAGCGCATGAGGTTCGACAGCAGCAGTTCACCGGTCGCGGTCTGCTGCTCGATCTCGGCGACCGTGCCGACCGCGCGGGTCGGCGACCGGCGCTCCGCGAGCACGATGCGCTGGCGCGCCGGCGGCGGGGCGTCCGGATCGTGGTCGGCCGACGGCGCGTCGGGCTGCCAGGCGTAGATCGGCTTCTTGTTCTCCGAGGCCGCCGGCTCGGAGGCCAGGACCGCCGAGGCCGGGAACGTGGAGGCCAGCGGCAGACCGCGGATCGGCGTCGGGTCGATCTCGGCGTCCGGGGGTGCGGCCGGGGTGGGGGGTCCAGCGGGCGGGCGCGCCTCCGCCGGGACCAGCGTGAGCTCCGGACCCGCGGCGGGGGCGGGGGCGTCGTCCTGGCCGGGGTCCTGGTCGGACGGATCGGGAGCATCGCCCGGTGCCGCGTGCCGGGGGCGGTAGTCCGGGGGCGGCGTGTGGCCGGTGCCCTCGCCCTCGGGCATGGCGTGGCGACCCACCCGCCTCGCCACGCCCGGCGGCACCGGGCCGGGCGAGGGGCGTGACGACCGTCCGGACGGCGTCCGGGCGCGCATGCGGGCGATCACCGGACCGTCGTCCGGGACGGCCTCGGACGAGGGAGCCGAGGGAGTCGCGGGAGCCGCGGGAGCCGCGGGACGGGCGTCGGTGGTCGTCGGGGTGGCGCCGGTGTCCGTGCCCGGCGGGTCGGCCGGACCGGGGGGCTCGCCCCCGGCCCGGGGCCGCCCGTCGGTGGTGGTCACCGCCGGCCCCAGGCCTGTTTCGTCGAGCGGACGAGACGGTCCTTCAGCTCGCGGGTGTGCCGGCGGCTCACGGGCAGCTCGGCGACCTCACCGGGTTGGTTCCCGTTGCCCAGCCGGACGACGTAGCCCGATCCGGCCAGACGCAGCTCGGTGATCAGCGGCAGCGCGACGAGGTACGAGCGGTGGATCCGCACGAACCCGGCGTCGGACCACCGCTCCTCGAGCACGGAGAGCGGGATGCGCACCAGGTGGCTGCCCTCGGTGGTGTGCAGACGGGCGTAGTCGCCCTGCGCCTCGACCCAGCGCACCGTCGAGCGCTGCACCAGCTTCGTGGTGCCGGCGAGCTCGACCGGGATCACCTCGTCGTCGCCCTCCTCCTCGACGGCGGGCTCCACCGGCACGGTGGTCCCGCGGGAGGCGAGGATGCGCGTGAGCGAGGCGTACAGCCGCTCCGGGCGCAGCGGCTTGAGCAGGTAGTCCACCGCGCCCACGTCGAAGGCCTCCACGGCGCGGTCGTCGTGCGCGGTCACGAACACGACCGACGGCGGGATGACGTAGCGCGAGAGGACCTGCGCGAGCTCCAGCCCGTCGAGACCCGGCATGCGGATGTCGAGGAAGAGCACGTCGACGTCGGACTGTTTCGCCGACGCCGAGATCCCCGACGGCGGCGTGCCGAACCCGCCGATGTTCACCTGGTCGCCGCCCGTGAGGATGCGCAGCGCCGAGATGGAGTCGTTCGCCTTCAGCACCGTGTCGACGCGCTGGTCCTGCTCCAGGAGGTAGGCGAGCTCCATGAGAGCGGGTTCCTCGTCGTCGACCGCGAGGACGACGAGGCCGTCGTTGTCGTTGGTAGTCACTGTCGCGCCATCCTGCCCAAGGGTCGGTCCCGCGTCCACGATAGGGACCCGGTCGGAGCGACCGTGCCCGGGTGGGTGGTCCGGCGCACCGTGCTACCGGACATGACGTACCGCGTCACCCGAACGGGTCAGCCCTGGTCGGGATCGAGGGCGTCGGAGATCGAACGGTCGGACTCCTGCCACGCCGCCGTGCCCTCCACCACCGCCCGCCGCACGGCGTCCAGCTGCCGCGTGAGGTCGTCCGCCGCGGGCACCGTGTCGGTGACGAGCAGCTCGCGGTACCAGGCGGCCATCTCGGCGTTCTCCTGGCCGGTCCCGGTGGCCAGCGGGTCCTCCGCGAGCCGCCGCAGGGCCTCCCGCGCCTCGGCGACCGTGCGCTCGAGATCGTCCACCCGGCCCGCGAACCGCTGGGCGGCGGCCGGGTCGAGCGCCGCGAACCCGCGCTCGTCCGAGGGGCCCGGTCCGCTCATCCCGTCCTCCTCCCCGGCTCCGCCAGCAGGGCCTCGACCTCGGCCAGGGTCCCGGGGGACGCGGCATCGTCCGGGACGAGGACCGGCGGCCGCCCGGCCGTCCGTTCCCGCTCCGGATCGTGCCGCAGTCGGTAGCGCCCGCGGGGCGAGTCCAGCCATTTGATCCGTGCATCTGCACGGTGCCCGACCGAAGTTACCTCGTCCGGAGCAACGACGACCCCGAGTTGTGTCCACCCGACGGCGCCACGGAGCACCGCCTCCACCGCGGACCGGTCCCGTTCCCGACGACGGGTCGCGACCGCCGCCGCCTCCGGCGGCACCTCGAGCGGCGGCCCCGGGGCCGGGGGGAGCCGCGGCAGCACCGCGAGGGCCGCCGCGGCGAGCTCGCCGGGGCCCAGCGGCGCGACCTCGACGTCCGCCCCTGTGTGGTCGGCCGAGCGCAGCAGCGCGGCGCCGCCCGGGCCGTCGAGGGCGACCGCGGCCACCGGGTCGGTCGCGCTGCGCCGCACGACGTCGACCTGTCGCCGCGCGTCCCGCACCGCCGTCCCCACGGCGAGCAGCGTGGCGGCGGCGTCCGGGGCGAGCAGACCCCGGTCCCGCAGCACGTCCTCCGTGCGCGCCCGGGCGAGCACCGTCTCGTCGGTGGTGTCGGCGGGCCAGGCGACCGGCGCGAGCGGGTACGGCCAGTCCCCGGCACCGCACTGCTCCAGGATCCACAGCAGCTCGAGCCGGCTCAGCGTGATCATCCGTCCTCCCCGAGCACCGGCGGGACGACCCGTCGCCCGCCCGGCACGCCCCACCCGACCGGGTCGGGGTCGACGAGGTACGCCCCGCGGCCCGGGCGCAGTGGGACCTCCTCGGACGCCGCGCCCTCCTCGGGCCCCTCCACGAGGTGGGTGGTCGCATCCGGCCCGAACCCGGTGCGGTGATCACCGAGCCCTCCCGGTCCCCCGGGACGGCCGTCGGCCGCCGACGGTGCTCGCTCGTCACCGGCCCCCGGCTCCGCGCGCCGCTCCGTGGTGCTCGGCATCGGGCCTCGCGTGCCGCGTCCTCCCGGTGCGGGCGCGCCCACGACCGCCCCGCCACCCGACGCGCCCCCCGCCACCGGACCGACCGCACCCGGGGTCGCGGAACCGCTCGGCGCCGCCGCGCCCGGGACCGGGCCACCCGACACCGGGCTTCCGGCCGCGGGACCGCCGACCGGCCCGGCGCCGACCCCTCCGGCGGCCGCCCCACCCCCGGCCGGACCGCGACCGGCCACCCCGCCGCCGAACGGCCCGCCGACCGTGCCCCCGCCACCCCCTCCGACCGTGCCCCCGGTGGGGAACGGCGTCCCGGCCGGCGACCCACCGACCGGACGCACCGGGACCTCGGCGAGCCCGCCCGCACCGACGCCCACGCCCACGCCCGGGCCCGCGGGCCGGGCCGCCGGACCCGTCGTCCGGACCGGCCCCGGGGTGCCGACCCCCGCCGCTCCCGCGGCTCGCTGCAGCACACCGGTCCCGGCTCCACGGGCACCCGACGCGACGGCCGCGCCCCCGCCCGCCGGTGCGGGCGACGGGCCGGCTCCGGCCGAGCCGACCGTCCGCGCCGCCTGCGCGGTCTCGGCCAGGTAGGCGCGGTAGGCCTCCCGGGCCGCGGCCTGGTCGGCGGCGGCACCGCGGAACCCGGTGAAGCCGTCGGCGGGGCGGCCGGTGACCAGACCACGGAGCTCGTCGAGCACGGGCGTCACGCCCAGCGCGGGCAGGGCCGGAGGACGGGGTGGGCCGACGGCCGCCTGGACCCGCACCAGCGCCGCGCGCATCCCGTCGATGCCGCGCGCCTGACCGCCCACGGTCTCGGCCAGCTGCTCCATCCGCTGGGCGAGCACCCGGGTCCGGTTGCCCGCGGCGTCGGCGTCACGCCCCTGCCAGGTCTCGGCGACCCCACGCTGCGCGGTCTGCAACCGGTCGGCGGCGGTCCGCAGTTCGTCGGCCCGGGTGAGATGGCGGTCCCGGGCCGCCGCGAGGGCCTCCGGACTCGCACCGTCCCGGGTCCACCGGTGGATCTGTTCGTGGCTGAGCCCGGACACGTCGCGCCCGTCCCAGCCGACCGAGGGCATGCCACCTCCGTTGCTCGGAGGTCATGCCACCAGAGATCGCCGCCGGGCGCGAAGGGCTACAACCCGAAACGGCTCCACACCGCGCGGTGCTCCAGGTACTCCAGCGCACCGGCGAGCGCCGCCGCCGGGTCGATCGCGCCGAACCCGGGGACGCCGGAGAGGACGCCGACGCCCAGCCGCGCGAGGAGCGGCTTGCGCGGCTCCACGGCCACCGCCTCGGCGTCCGGGTAGCGCTCCTTCAGCACCTCGCGCGGCGTGCCGATCCCGTCGATCAGGCCGAGCTCGAGGGCCTTCCGCCCGGTCCAGACCTCGCCGGTGAACAGCTCGGTGCCGGCGTCGAGCGACTCGCCGCGCCGCTCGCGGACCCACTCGATGAACATCTCGTGCAGCTCGGTCTGCATGCCGAGCAGCCACTCGACGTCCTCGGGCTTCTCGGGCTGGAACGGGTCGAGCCGGGCCTTGTTCTGCCCGGCCGTGTGCAGCCGCCGCTCGATGCCGAACCGCTCGATGAGGCCGGTCAGCCCGAAGCCGCCGCTGACCACGCCGATCGACCCGACCAGCGAGGTGGGGCAGGCGAAGATCTCGTCGGCGGCGCACGCGAGCCAGTAGCCACCGGAGGCCGCGACGTCCTCGCAGAACGCGATCACGGGCAGCTCGTGCTCGGCCGCGAGACCGCGGATCCGGTCGGCCACCAGCTGCGACTGCGTCGGCGAGCCCCCCGGGGAGTTGATCACCAGGGCGACGGCCACCGCGTTCTCGGCCTCGAACGCCCGGGTCAGCGCCGACTCGACGGCCTGCAGGTTGATCACCGAGCGCGGGACGGGGCCGGACGCCGAGGCGATCACGCCGTTCAGGCGCACCACGGACACGGTGCCGCCGGAGACCTTCGACGCGAGGGCGCCGGGCAGGACCGACGAGACCGCCGGCGGGAGCTTCAGGGCCCCGAGCTTGAGGGTCTGGGCGAGGCGGAGGTCCATATGTCCAGGTTATCGGCTCCGGCCGGGTGCCCGGTCAGACCCGCACACCGGCCCGGAACTTCGGCACCCGGAGGCTGATCTTGGTGCCGGCGCCGCGCTCGGTCTCCACGACGAGGCCGTAGTCCGGTCCGAACGCCGACCGCATGCGGTCGTCGACGTTGCCGAGGCCGACGTGCGCGCCGGAGAGGTGGGCGTCGCGGTTGTCCTCGCGCAGGGCCTGCGGATCCATTCCGACGCCGTTGTCCTCGACGGTGATCAGGCACTCGCTGGCCGAGTCCTCCGCGGTCAGCGTCACCGTCCCGCCCTCGACCTTGCCCGCCAGGCCGTGCCGGACGGCGTTCTCCACCAGCGGCTGCAGCGCGAGGAAGGGCAGCACCACCGAGAGCACCTCGGGCGCGACCTGCACCTTCACCGACAGGCGGTTGCCGAACCGGGCCCGCTCGAGCATGAGGTAGCGGTCGATGTTCTTGAGCTCCTCGGCGAGCGTGGTGTACTCGCCGGCCTGCCGGAAGGAGTACCGCGTGAAGTCGGCGAACTCCATGAGCAGCTCCCGCGCCCGCTCGGGGTCGGTGCGGATGAACGAGGCGACCGTGTTCAGCGCGTTGTAGATGAAGTGCGGCGAGATCTGCGCGCGCAGCGCCCGGACCTCGGCGCGGTTGAGCCGGTCCCGCGAGTCGTCGAGGTCGGCGAGCTCGAGCTGGCTGGACACGTAGCGGGCGACCTCGGCGGTGGCCCGCAGGAGGACCGGCCCCGGGGTCTCCCCGCTCACCGCGGCCAGGGTCCCGACGACGTTGCCGTCCACCTCGAGCGGCACGACGACGATGCCCTTGACGGGGCACCGGTCGTCCCCGCACTCGATGTCGCGGCGGCTGGCCATCTGCTGCCGGCCGGTCTTCATCACCTTCTCGGCGTAGAACCGCACGTCGAGGTTGTGGTGCTCGGCCTCGCCGTCCCAGGCCAGCGGGATGCAGTCGGCCGCCGTCATCGAGAGCGCCTCGGTGTCGAGCAGGGTCCGCAGGTAGGGCACGGCGAACTGCGCCGAGGACTCCGAGAGTCCCTCGCGCAGCGCGGGCGCCGCCAGCGACACCGTGTGCAGCGTGGAGAACGTGGCCCGCTCCAGCGGGGAGGCGAAGGCGTGCCGGCGACGGAAGCGCTGGTAGACCACGATCCCGGCGACGACCAGGACGACCACCACGCCGAGGACGACGAGGAACGTCGGGGAGGTCAACCAGCCGGGCACGGGGCCATCGTCTCCTCAGCCACCCCGTCAGAGCAACGAGGCGCACGTTCCCGACGACGGGTGATCATCCGTTCGGCGGTATCACTCACTTCACCAACCGCGAGAGCCGCCGATCGGCCAGAGGTTTGCCGCCGGTCTGACAGGTGGCGCAGTACTGGAACGACCGCTCGGCGTAGGACACCTCGCGCACCGTGTCGCCGCAGACCGGGCACGGCAGCCCGGTGCGCGCGTGCACCCGCATCCCGGACCGCTTCTCGCCCTTGAGCAGCGCCGCGTCCTGGCCGACCGCGCGGTCCACCGCCTCCGTCAGCACCCCGATCATCGCGGCGTGCAGCCGGTCGACGGCCTCGTCGTCGAGCTTCCCCGCGATCGCGAACGGGGACAGCTTCGCGACGTGGAGGATCTCGTCGGAGTAGGCGTTGCCGATCCCGGCGATGGTCCGCTGGTCGGCCAGCAGCGTCTTCAGGCGCGTCGACTGCCCCGCGAGGATCTCGCCGAACCGCGCGCGGGAGAGCGTCAACGCGTCCGGCCCCAGGGTGGCGACCTGCGGGATCGTGGCCGGGTCGGTGACGACGTAGGCCGCGAGGCGCTTCTGCGTCCCGGCCTCGGTGAGGTCGAACCCGGGTCCGCCGACGGTCTCGAGGTGCACCCGCAGCTCCAGCGGGCCCTTGCCCGGCTTCGGCGGCGTCGTCGAGGCCTGCTCGTGCCAGCGCATCCAGCCCGCGCGCGACAGGTGCACCACCAGGTGGAGCCCGTCGAGGTCCACGTCCAGGAACTTCCCGATCCGCCCGGCGCCCGTCACCAGGCGTCCCGTCAGGGCCGACAGCGGCGGGTCGAAGGTCTTCAGCGCGGTCATGCTGGCGAGGTCGACCCGCGCCACCGGCCGCGCGATCGCGTGCGTGCGCAGGTGCTCGGCGAGCGCCTCCACCTCGGGGAGCTCCGGCACGGCGCGCCTCCTCCTACTGGGGTTGCAGCGGACTGTTCGCCCGGGCCGGGGTGCCGCGCCGCTCCAGGGACTTGATGACGCGCTTGAACTCGGCGCGGGCCTCCGTGCGGCCGCGGATGAAGCCGCTCCACTCCTCGCCGCCACCGCCACCGCCGCGGCCGTCCTCGTCCGGCCACGCGCCGCCCTCGGCGCGGAGCAGCCAACGGCGACGCAGTGCCCAGCGGCCCGGGAAGAACACCACCACGGCGAGCAGGATCAGGAACATCCACCAGGGCACCGAGATGTACTCCCGGTCCTCCACGGCCCAGGCGATGAGCGCGAACAGCAGCAGCCCGAGGACCACGAGGATGGCGATCACCGCGTTGCGGCCGCCCTCCTTCTCGTGCTCGAAGTTCTCCGAGTGGTCCGACCACAGGATCTTGAGCGTGACGAACCACTGACGCCCGTCGACGTCGGTCACCAGCTTCTGCGCCACGGGAGCCAGCCTAGGGCCGATCCAGGAACTCCTCCACCACCCGACCGAGCTCCCCGGGCCGCGTCAGGAGCCCGAGGTGGCCGCCGTGGTGCAGGTGGACTTCGCCCCGGGGCAGCAGCGACCCCATCACGTGGGCGTTGACGACCGGGATCACCGGGTCGCGGCGGCCCGCGAGCACCAGCGTGGGCGCGGCGATGAGCGGCAGCACGGGCAGGCTGGTCCACGTGGTCAGCGCGAACAGCTGGTGCAGGTAGGCCCGGGGTCGGACCGGGCTGACCCGCGAGAACAGGGCGTCCACGGCGTCCGGGTCCTCGCCGACGTAGATCTCACGGCCGGCCTGCCGACGGTAGGACGGGTCGTTGTAGCGGCGCGGGGTGAGCATCCGCGCGAGCACCCCGAACCGGGCCGGGACCATCATCACGCCGGTCCCCGTCGAGACCAGGGCCAAGCGCCCGGTGCGCTGGGGGTACTGCAGGGCGAACTGCTGGGCGATCCCGCCGCCCCAGGACAGGCCGAGCAGGTCGACCACGCGGTGCGAGGTCCCGGTCAGACCGTCGAGCTGGTCGAGCGCGTCGGCGAGCAGCGTGGTCAGGGCCGCCATCGGCAACGGCACCGTGGACGGCTGCGAGCCGCCGATGCCGGGGACGTCGAAGCGGACCACCTCGCGCCGCGGGTCGAGCACGGCCACGAGGGGGTCGAACAGCTCCAGGCTGGCGCCGATCCCGTTCACCAGGACCAGCGGCCGGACCGCCGCGTCGCCGCCGGCGGCGGGCCGGACGGCCACGCGGAGCCGGCGGCCGGCCACCGACAGCGTCCGTTCGAACGACCCGTCCGGGCGCGGGGCCTCGGAGGCCTCCGGGGCGGGGCGCGGTGTCGTCGCGGTCATCGGTCGTGTCCCTCCGGGGTGCGGGGCCGGGCCCCGTCGGCAGCGCGGGCCGGGTCGTCCGGACCGGCCGAGTCGTCGGTGTAGCTGCGGTACACGGCGATCAGCGCCTCCTTCTGCGCCTGCGAGAGCCGGCGGTCGGCCCGGACGGCGCGCTCGACCGCGGGATCCGCGGGCCGCGGGCCGTCCGGGGACGACCCGGCCTGCTCCCGGACGAGGCCCGCGTGTTCGAGCAGGGTCTCCGCGGACAGGTCGAGGGCGTCGGCGATCGCCTGCAGCACGCGCACCGAGGGCACGTGCAAGCCGCGCTCGACCTGGCTCAGGTAGGGGTTGGAGATGTGCGAGAGCGCCGAGAGCTGGCGCAGCGACAGCCGGGCCAGGCGGCGCTGGTCCCGGATGAACGAGCCCAGGGCCCGCCGTTGCGCGTCCCACAGGGTCTCCGAGCCGACGGCGGGCCCGGTCCCGTTGCCCGTGCTCATCGCGCGCGATCAGGGGCGGCGCAGGGCGGTGAACGCGCCGAGCACCTGGTGCGCCGCCGAGCGCTGCAGCTCGAGGACCGCGATCCCGGTGTCGTAGGCCCGGTCGACGATCTCGTCGGCCGACGGGAAGGCGGTCGGCAGGGACCCGGCGCCGCTGCGCCGCGCCGCGTCGTCCGCCCCGGACAGCGCGGCGCTCCAGAGCTCGCTGACGCCGGTCGCGAACTCGGTCAGCAGCGACTGACCACGGCTGACGGCGTCGGCCATCTGGTCGGTGACGGTGGCGGTGGGGGTGCTGCCGTTCGAGGTCGACATCCTCGGCTCCTCCGGGTCGGTGGGCGGCCGGTCACGCTCGATCGGCCGAACAACCGCTCAGGATACCGAGCACTGCGGCCCGCGCCCACCGTGACGCGGACCGCGTCGGGTGCGCGGGCGCCTCAGGCCCGGGGCAGGGAGGCGAGGATCGCCGCGCGTTCGCGGTCGACCTCGAGCGCGCAGTCGACGCAGCCGCACCGCGCGACCCGGCTGATCGCCAGCAGGTCGAGGCGCAGGAAGGCGGTGTCGTACGCCGGTCCGACGGCCGCGTCCACGACGTGGCGCAGGGTGGTGGCGGCCGACCGGTCGAGGTGGTCGGGAGGGCGGTGGTCCATGGTGGCAACCGATCGGACGTCGAGTCGTGTCCCGAGCCCGACGTTGCGGTCCCCGCACCAGCGTCGCGCTCTACGCAACACGGTGCCTTCGGAGACGCGGGGACGTCAAGGCGCGTGACGACCCGGCTCCCCGTTCGCCACGCGACCGGAACGTGACGATCTGGAGGGGTCACCGGGTCGTGGCCGCCCGCCGGGTCAGGACGTCCCGAGCACGTACTGGCCCGGCGCGTCACCGAGCGGCGGATGCGCCTCGCTGCCGACCGGCGGCGGGGTGCGCTGCTCGCCCGCGTGCTCCCCGATCCACTCGGCCCAGGTCTCCCACCAGGAGCCCTGCACCTCGGTCGACCGGTTCCGCCAGGCGTCCGGGCCCGGTGCGTCCGCCCCGGTGGCGCCGACGGTGCCCACCCAGTGCTTGGCCTTCGGGCTCGGCGGGTTGACCACGCCGGCGATGTGACCCGCCGTCGAGAGGACGAACGTGACGTCGCCGCCGAGGAGCTCGGTGGAGGTGAACGAGGTCTTCCACGGTGCGATGTGGTCGTTCTCCGCCGCCACGATGAACGTGTCCGCCTGCACGGCCTTGAGCGACAGCGGCTCCCCGTCGATCTCCAGCTCGCCGCGCGACAGCTCGTTGTCGAGGTAGAAGTGCCGCAGGTAGAAGGAGTGCATCGCGGCCGGCATCCGGGTGGAGTCGGTGTTCCACGCGAGGATGTCGAACGCGGGCGGGGTCTTCCCCTCCAGCCAGTTCGGCCCGATGTAGTTGAAGATCAGGTCGTTGGCCCGCAGCAGGTCGAAGGTCGTCGCCATCGACTCGGCGGGCAGGTAGCCCGTCTGCTCCATCGACTTCTCGAGCCGGTCGGTGATCTCGGGGCTGACGAACGACGAGATGGGCCCGACGCTGGAGTAGTCCAACATCGTGTTGAGCATGGTCAGCGAGTTGATGCGGTCGTCGCCGCGCGCCGCGCACCGCGTCGTGAGCAGGGCCGCCATCAGCCCGCCGAGGCACAGGCCCATCACGTTGACCTTGTCGGCGCCGGTGATCTCCTGCACGACGTCGAGCGCCGCCGCCGGACCCAGCTCGAGGTAGTCGGCGAACGTCGTCGTCGCCATCGAGCTGTCCGGGTCGCGGTAGCTGATCATGAAGACCGTGTGGCCGTGCTGCACCGCCCACTCCACCAGGCTGCGCTGCGGCGCGAGGTCCATGACGTAGTACTTGTTGATCCACGGCGGGCTGCACAGCAGCGGGATCGCGTGCACCTCGTCGGTCTGCGCCTCGAACTGCACCAGCTCCATGAGCCGGTTGCGGTAGACGACCTTCCCGGGGGTCGCCGCCAGCTCCTTCCCGACGCGCAGCCCGCTCTTGTCCACCTGGCGCGGCTTGCCGCCGTTGGTGGCCACGTCGTCGAGCACGTTGCGGAGCCCGGCGACGACGCTCGCGCCGCCGGTCTCGAACGCCCGCTTGAGCGCGGACGGGTTGCCGGGCAGCACGTTGGTCGGCGAGACGACGCTGCCGACGAGGCCCATCAGCATGCGCGCCCGCTCGTCGGCGTCGGTCTCCAGCCCGGCCGCTCCCACGAGGTCCTCGAGGAGCGAGGTCAGGGCGAGGTACTCCTGGCGCAACGCCCAGTAGGCCGGGTTCTCCACCCAGGTCGTGTCCTTGAAGCGGCCGTCCTTGCTCGTCGGCACCGGCTCGCTCGACGGGTCGTTCGAGGCGGTGCCGCCGGACAGGCCCCGCAGCGCACGGCCGGCGGCGGCGGCCCCGATCCGGGCGGAGACCGCGGCGAACGAGGACGCCGCCCGCGACACCTCCCCGGGATGGGTCGCCCAGCCCTGGGCGAGCTGCAGCACCGTGCGGCCGAAGAGGGCCGGGTCGGTCCGGGCGAGGACGGCGTCGGGAACCACCCGCTCCATCGCGGTGGCGAGGTCGGGAGCCCGCAGGGCGGGGGGTCCGCTGCGGACGGGGTCGCTGGCGGCGGCCATGGTGTTCTCCTTGCCGGGAGGTCCCGCACCCCTCGCGCCGGGGCCTGCCGGTCGGGACCCACCGTGAGCGTGAAATGTGTGCCCCTTCACACTGCCAGGGAAACAGCCCGGCCGGCCGGGCCCGAGGGCCCGACCGGCCGGTAAGAGATCCACGTCCCAGCGTGGGGCGAGCGCAGCGACGGGGGACAGACCAGCCGCTGCGCCGTACGGCGCAGCGCCGGCGGTCAGCCCAGCGGGCCGCGCTTGCGCGCGACGATGCCCTCGTAGACCAGCGGGCTGGCGTCGGTGGCCAGGCGGTGCCGGAAACGCTCGCGACGGACCACCTCGAGCGCGCCGGAGGCGAGGCCGTCGGCGATCATGCGCGCGAAGCCGGAGGTGTCGTCCTCCGCGAGGAACGCGTCCTTGATCGTCAGCACCACCCAGCCGCCGTCGGCGATGTGGTCGTAGGCGGTGCGGAAGGCGGCGGGCGGGATGTCGCCGAAGCCGAGCGCGGCCACGACCGTCAGGGCGTTGAGGCGGTGGTCGAGCAGCCGACGGGACTCCGCGGGGTCGAGCGCGGTCAGGTCGGCGACCAGGTAGTCGGCGTACAGACCCGGGCGGTCGCGCTCCGCCGCCGACTGCGCCTCCGGGAGGATGTCGACGCCGACGGCGTGCGGCACGCCGACCGTGGCGAGCTCCTCGGCCATGATCCCGTTGCCGGCGCCCAGGTCGAGCACGCGGACGTCGCCGGCCTCCTCGCGCGTCCCGGCCAGCGCCTCCGCGAACAGGTCCGCCATGAACCGGGGCGTGTCGCAGCCGAGCACGTCGTAGAAGATCTTCTCGTAGAGGCCGGGCACGTCGAAGATCCGGTGGTAGTCGTGGAACCGGAACTCCGACCACGAGCCGTCCGGCTGCGCGACCACGCACCACTCGTCGTCCTGGCTGAAGCGGCTGCTCGGCTCGGGCAGCGCGACCCGCAGGGCGCGACGGGCCTCGGCCAGGGCGCCGGGGCCGCGGTAGCGCCCCTCACCGAGCCGGCCGTGCTCGCGGCGCGCGGCCTCGGTCCCGAGGTGACCGGCCTGTCCTGCCCCGGCGAGCGCGGCTGGAGTGGCTGCGGCTCCGAACCCGTTGACCGTCGACGTCATGGCGACCACCCTTCGGCCGCACCCATGGGCGCGACCATCACGCGGACGCCCGGCAGCGACCTCGCCGCCGGGTCCGCAGGATCAGGACGATCGATCGTCGTCAGGATCGTCGCGAACGGTCAAGCCGGACCGTCGTGGGAGCGATGAGCCTCACGATCGCTTGAAACGACGCCACAGCGTCGGGATGCGATCACACGTGGTGATCACGACACGGTTCCGGTCACCGCCACTGACCGCGCTGGTCGCGGGGGTCGTAACGCTGCGTGCGATCGTCCGGGCGGCCGTACGGCGCCTGCGGTGGGTACTGCTGCTGGTCGTAGCCGCCGTACCCGGCGTCGTAGCGCCCGTCGTACTCACGCCCGCCCCAGCCGCCCTGGGCGGCCGGGCGGACGGAGGTCGCCGACACCCCGGAGAGCATGGAGACGATCGCGATGCCGATCGCGGCGTAGAGGATCCCGGTCGCGATGTGCGCCGCGATCGATCCCTCGGCCAGGAACACCTGGAGGATCAGGACCACGATCACGAGGACGGCGATCGCCGAGAAGAACGATGCCGGCCGCGGCGTGGTCATCAGCAGCAGGTGCAGCAGCGCCGTGCTGGCCAGGGCCGCGATCGCGGCCGCCACCGGGATGACGGTGGAGGCGTTGTCGACCAGCGCGCCGGAGCGACCCGCCGTCTGGATCCCGACCTCGAAGATGCTGTTGATGATGAGCACGCCGACGAACGCGATGCCGGCGGCCACGAGCGCCGTCGCGACCCCGCCCGCCCAGAGTCGCTTGGCGACGACCTCGACGTCGCCGCTGTCCCAGGAACGCTGCGGGTAGCTCACGGACCGATCCTCCCCTGGCGGATACCGGAAGTGTTGTACCGCACCGCCGCGTACCACAATCGGAGGACCGGATCCGGCCACCCGCAGCGACCCCGTCGTCGACGTCTCAGGCCGCCGCGCGCTCCCCGGCGGGCCGGCGGCGCAGCCCGGCGTCCTCGATCGCGGGCGGCGCGTAGGACACGTCGCCCGGGTCGACGTCGGTGCCGGGCGGCACGATCTCGTCGATCCGGTCGAGCACCTCGTCGTCGAGGACGACCTCGGCGCCCGCGAGCAGGTCGTCGAGGTGCTCCATCGTCCGCGGGCCGATGATGGCGCTGGTGACGCCCGGGTGCGCGACCGCGAAGGCCATCGCCAGGTGCGTCATCGACAGACCGGCCTTCTCGGCGAGCGGGACCAGCTGCTCCACGACGTCGAGCTTGCGCTCGTTCGTGAGGCGGCCGGCCGCGAAGCCCATGCGCTTCGAGTCGGTCTCCTGGCCCTTGCGGTAGCGGCCGGTGAGCAGACCCATCGCGAGCGGGCTCCACACGAGCGTGCCCATCCCGTAGCGCTCGCAGGCCGGCAGCACCTCGCGCTCGATGCCGCGGTTGACGATGGAGTACGGCGGCTGCTCGGTGCGGAACCGCTCGAGGTTCCGGCGCTCGGAGACCCACTGCGCCTCGACGATCTCCGAGGCGGGGAACGTCGAGCTCCCGATCGCCCGCACCTTCCCGCTGCGCACCAGGTCGGTGAGCGCGGACAGCGTCTCCTCGACGTCGGTGTCCGGCGACGGGCGGTGGACCTGGTAGAGATCGACGTGGTCGGTCTGCAGCCGCCGCAGCGAGTGCTCGACCTCCGCGACGATCCAGCGCCGCGAGTTCCCGGCCCGGTTCGGGTCGTCGCCCATCCCGCCGTGGAACTTCGTCGCCAGGACGACGTCGTCCCGTCGTCCCTGCAACGCCTTGCCGACGATCTCCTCGGACTCGCCGCGGGAGTACACGTCCGCGGTGTCGACGAAGTTCACCCCGGCGTCCAGGGCGCGGTGGATGATCCGGACCGAGTCGTCGTGGTCCGGGTTGCCCATGGCGCCGAACATCATCGCGCCCAGGCAGTACGGGCTGACCTTGATGCCGGTCCGGCCCAGCGTGCGGTACCTCATGTGCCTCCCTCGGGGTTACGCCCGACGGGTACCCACGCGGGCGCACGCGGCCCCGACGAGTGCGGCGACGACGAACGAGCACAGCGAGGCCGAGAGCCACGACGGCGGGACGAAGCCGATCGCCTCGCGCAGCGCGGTCCACGCGTCCGACCAGCCGGGCGCCCCGCCCGGGTTGATCAGCTGGTAGACGGCGAGCCCGATCACCCAGGCGACCACCATGAGCGGACGCGACGGCGCCCAGCGGGACAGGTCGAGCCGGCCCTTGTTCACGAGGGCCTCCCCGACCCCGACGCCGAGCAGGGGGACGAACACTGACCCGATCACCGCGAGGAAGACGGCGTAGTCGTCGATCGTCACCACGAGGCCGAGCACCGTGATCACGGCGCCGATGACGAGGCAGAGCACGCGGCGATCGGCACGGGGCACGAGGTTCTGGGCCGACACCGCAGTGGAGTAGACGTTCGCGAACGACTGGTCGGTCTCGCGCAGCGTCAGGATCAGCAGGGCGACCACCCCGAGCGGCGCGGCGAGCATCGGGGCGAACACGGCGTCCCCGTCGCCGCCGACGAGCGACAGCGCCGCCAGCCCCACGACGAAGCACAGGACCTGGGTGACGCCGTAGCCCACCGTCGCCGCGGTGAAAGCCGTCGAGGTCCGCGTCGAGTGCCGCGAGTAGTCCGAGGCGACCGGGATCCACGACACGGCCACGGCGATCGCCGCGTCCGTCCCCGCCCAGAACCCGGCCCACGAGCCGCTCTCACCCAGGTCGGCGGCGGCGGGACGGGTGAACAGCCACCAGGCGAGGTAGGCGACGGAGATCGCGACGAGGATCGTCACGACCCGGCGCAGCAGCCGGAGCATGCCCAGCGGACGCAGCGTCAGCAGCGTCGTCAGGACCCCCGCGCCGAGGACCCACACCCAGGTCGGGCCGCCGATCGCGAGCGTGCCGGCCTGCGCGATGACGACCAGCTCGAACGTGCCCCAGCCGATCAGTTGGACGACGTTGAGCACCGAGGGGATCCACGACAGGACCCCGCCGAACAGCCCGCGCAGGACCACCATCGCGGGGGCCCCGGTCCGCGCGCCCGGGATCGCGGACAGCCCGACCATCGCGCTGCCGATCGCGGTCCCGACCACGGTCGCGACGACGGCCGCCGTCACCGTGAGCGGGGGCGCGCCGGCGGGCTGCAGCACGGCGAGCACTCCGGCGAAGCCGAGCAGGCTGACCCCGAGGTTGGCCCAGAACGCGCCCTGGTCGAGGAACCCCAACGATCGCGGGACCGGTCCGTCGAGGGTGGGGGCGACCTCGTCGCGCTCGGTGGCGGATGCGGGCACGGCCATACGGCGACCTCCGGGTTCCCTGCGCCGGCATGATCCGGATCAGGTTCGAACGGTCGGGACCGCCAGGTCCCCTCTCAGCCCGTCGCTCGGACTCCCGTAGGACGCACGCACGCCCCGCCGCCGACGGTAGATCGTCGGGCGACGGGGCGCGAGCGGGGTGGGGCGGCGGTCAGGCCCCCACGTTGATGCAGGTCTTGTTCGCGTTGATGCACTCCGCGCCGGCATCGTTCTGCGCCTTGGTGGCGAAGTTCTCGAAGTCGGAGTGGTCAGTGGTCGGGTCGTGCTGGTTGTCCGGGAACGAGTCGATCGCGAACGCCCGACCGGCCGGCTGGTCGTAGGTCAGCGTGATCCGCAGGGCCGGGACGGACTTGAAGTCGTCCTGGCAGTTGCCGCTGGAGTCCGGGAAGGCCATGTGCGACCGCAGGTCCTTGGACTCGAGGTTCTGACCGTCCCAGCAGCTCGGGTAATCCAGGATGCGGACGAGCTTCGAGCCGCTCGGGCAGATCGGGTACTTGTCGGTGACCCGGTCGGTGAACCCGGTGCAGGTGTACTTGGCGTTGGCGTTCTTGCCGTCCTGCGCCTTGGCCTTCGCGTTGCCCATGATGTTCATCAGGTGCTGCGGCATCGGCTGGACCTCCTGGTCGCCGTGCCCGCGGAAGGTCAGCTGCGCCGACTGCGGCGTGAGCTTGCGCCCGACGTTGCCGTCCTTGCCACCACCGTCGGCGTTCGCGTCGTCGTCCGTGCCGTTCAGGTCGCGCAGCACCGGCCAGAAGAAGGTGCTCTTGTCACCGTTCTTGCAGGACGTGCCCGCGGCGTCCAGCGACTCGTCGTTCGAGTTGCCGTTCGTGGACGTGTTGCCGACGTAGTCGTGCACGTGCTGGGCGCCGTTCCGCTTGCCCGGCGCCGCCATGTAGTTGTCGGAGTTGTTGTGGTCGCTGACCCCGCAGTCCACGGAGTAGCTGCCCTTCGAGAAGGACCCGCCCTCGCCGATGTTGCCGTTCACGTCGACGTTCTCGATGTCGACGTACCGGTCGGCGCCGGCCTCCGCGATCTTGTCGCGGCCGGGGAACTCGACCTTCTTCTCGCCCTTGGCTTCCTTGTCCTGGTCGTCCTTCTTCTGGTCGTCCGTCTTCTTGGACTCGTCGGGCGACTGGTCCTTGCCCTCGTCGCCGCCCTGGCCCTGGTCGCCGGACTTGTCCTCGCCGGACTGGTCACCGCCGGACTTGTCGTCACCGGACTTGTCCTCGCCGGAGTCCTTCGAGTCGTCCGACCCGTCGCTGCCGGAGTCCTTCGAGTCGGAGTCGTCCGAGTCACCGGAGTCGGAGTCGTCCGACCCGGAGTCGTCGGAGTCGGAGGACGAGCTGCCGGTCAGGGAGGAGAGGAAGCTGCCGCCGCCTCCGGAGTCACCGCCCTCGTCCTTCGCGAGCGCGGACCCGCCCAGGACGACGGCCGTGCCGCCGACGAGCAGGGCCGCGACGGCGGCGAGGAGCCGGAACGGGAGCCGGGTGCGATGTCGTCCACGTCGGGGCATGAGGACGAGACCTCCAGACGATCTCGGTCCCGGGCCCTGGGGAGCGAGGCCCGGGTCGCGGTGGCGGCATCCGGTCGATCGGAGCTCGGGGTGTCGACCGGGGGAGCCCGGACGTCGCCACTGCGTGGGGGGAGCTGCGGGCCGGAACGCTAGGAGCGTCCGCCGTCACCGGACCGTGATCTGAGAGAGGAGATTCCGAGATGCCGCTGACCGCACGCTGCGACGCGACGAAGGGCAGAACTTGTACTCCGCACGGCGGAGTCGCTGCGACGGACGCCGGTACTCGCTCTCAGGGAGCCGCCCGTCGCACGCGTCACGCCGCCGTTCGGCGCGCGCACGTTGCCTCCGAGGTGCATCGACGGGCAGCCTGGTCGGCGATGCAACCCAATCGTTATGCGGACGCCGCGGCCCGCACGGAGCTCGCGGAGCGGGGCCGCGTGCTGTGCGTCGCGCCTCCCCACCGCACAACGAGCGTGCTCGTCGGTGCGTTGCGGTCGAACGGCTTCGAACCCCAACTTCTCCGCGAGAGCTGGAGCGTGGGGGCCGCGGCCCGGGCCGGCGGTGCCCGCGCTGTCGTCCTCGACGTCGAGATGAGCGGCCTGCGCCCGGTCGAGGTCCTCGCGGACCTGCACCGGGAGAGCCCCCGCACCCCCGTCATCGCGCTGACCTCGCCCGAGGCGCGCGACCGGACGGTGTCGACGCTGCGCGCGAGCCACGACGACTACCTCGTCACGCCGTTCCCCATGGAGGAGCTGCTCGCCCGGCTGCGCCTGCGGCTCGGTGACGACCGCCCGACCGCGCAGCTCTACCTGCGCCGCGGTGAGGTCATGGTCGACACGGCCCTCGAGCAGGTGTTCGTCGAGAACAAGCCGGTGAGCCTGTCGCGGACCGAGTACGCCGTGGTGGACGCCCTCATCCGGCACCCGCGCGGCCAGGCCATGTCGCAGGACGAGCTGGTCACCCGCGTCTGGGGCGGCCCGCCGACGTCCAACATCGTCGAGGTCTACATCGGCTACCTGCGCCGCAAGCTCGGCGCCGAGCGCATCCGCACGATCCGCGGCCGCGGGTACGTCCTCGAGGGCTGACCCCCTCAGAAACGCACGAACGGCACTCTCGCTGCCTCTATGTGCGCGAGAGTGCCGTTCGTTCGTGGTGGGTGGTGCCTCAGCCGGCGAGCGAGGCCAGCGCGACCTGACGGGCACGGCGCTCGGCGTGGGCGAGCGCGACGGCCTGGGCGCGGGCCGTCGCGGCGTCCGCCTTCGCGGCACGGCGGGCGCGCCACCCGCGCGGCTGCGGGACGGCCACCGGAGCCGGGGTGGCCTCGGGCGCGCGCCGCGGGGCGGGAACGGCCGGGAACGGGGTCGAGCGCAGGGCCGGCGCCTCCGGGAACTCCGGCGACACCCGCGGCGTCGGGATGACGGCGGCGAGGTCGACGAGCTGGTCGGCGGCGTGGTGACGGCCCATGATGTTCTCTCCCCCGAGATGAGCGGACTCGGTGATCGCCCGCTGACACCCGGGATATCGCCGCGGTCGCGGGAGTGTTTCGACTCCTGCGACACACCACTCGGACGGGTGGCTGCTACACCGAGCGGACGAACGCGATCTGCCGCTCGATCGACGTCGCAAACGGCTCGCCGAGGTAGATGTCGAAGTGCCCGCAGTCGATCTCCAGGGTCTCGACCGGGCCGCCCGCGGTGACGGCGACCTTCCGGACGGCGGCCGGCGGGGCGATCGAGTCCGAGGCGGCGACGACCAGCAGCATCGGGCAGTGGACCCGGGGCGCCGCGGTGACCGGGCGGTTGAGCGGAATCGTGAGGATGTCCCGGGCGGGCATCTCGTTGACGAACGTCGGGCCGATGATCGCGCCGTAGCCGGCCTCCGCGTCCGGCGCGGTGATCGCGGCGACCGTGCCGGGCGGCCCGTAGACCGCCACGCGGTGGTCCGGACGGCCGAGGGCGTGCCCGAAGGCGTCCGCGACCGCGTGGGCGGAGACCTTCAGCAGCTGCCGCGGCCCGGCGGAGCGGAGGATCTCCACGAGCGCGCCCAGGCCGTCCATCGCGGCGCCCTGCGAGATCACCCCGGCGATGCGGCGGTCCGCGGCGGCGACGGCGACGACGTGCCCGCCGGAGTACGACGAGCCCCACAGCACGATCCGTTCCGGGTCCACCCCGTCGATCAGCCGGGCCCGCGCGACCGCCGCGTGGTAGTCGCGCCGGTGCGCCCGGTGGTCGACGTGCCCGCGGGGCTCGCCCTCGGAGTCCCCGAAGCCGCGGTAGTCGACCAGCAGGACGTCCGCTCCCGCTGTCACGAACGCCTCGGCGAACGGCAGGAGACCGGAGTCGCGGGTGGCCCCGAACCCGTGGGCCATGACGACGCAGGGCCGGCCACCCGGACCGGCCAGTGACTCGTCCTGCGCGCGGAGGTACGTCGTCCCGAGACGCTGCCCGTCGGACTCGACCGTGATCTCGATCTCCACGGTCGTGGAGACTAGGGGCGCTCGGCGGTCACGCCCAGCCCCGTCCGGCCGTCAGTCCCCGAACAGCCCCGACTCGAAGGGCCCACCGGCCGGCTCTCCGGCCCGCCGGAACCACTCCGTGCCGAAGGCGGCCGCGAACGCCGCGTCGGGCAGGGCGAGGAAGAACGAGTCCGGCGCGATCTGGCTCGCGTGCGCGCGCATCGCCGCCCGCTTGGCCTCGAGGAAGGCCGTGACGTCCACGCGCGTGGTCAGCTCGGACTCCGGGGTGCCCATCTCCTCGAGCTGCCGCTCGTCGGGTCCCTCGCCGTCGCCCATCCCCATCTCGCGGGCCATCGCCATCAGCCGGCGCATCTCGTCGCGGTTGGTCGTGGCCTCGTAGACGCGGGGCGTCCCGGCGAGCGCCCCGGCGCGGGCGCCGACGTGGTGGACCTGCACGTGGTCGGGGTGGCCGTAGCCGCCGTGGTCGTCGTAGATCGTGAGGACGTCGGCGTCCTCCTCGCGCAGGATCGCGGCGAGCTTCTCCGCCGCCTCCTCCACGTCCGCGGCGGCGAACGCGCCGTCGCCGGTGTTGGTCTCGGTCCCGACCATCCCCGAGTCGACGTAGCCGAGGAACTCGGTCCGTGCGACGCCGAGGATGCGGGCGGACTCCAGGGTCTCGGCGTGGCGGCGGTGGCCGAGGGTCTCGTCGGGGTCGAGGACGCCGGGGACGATCTCGCCGTGCTCGCCGCCGGTCGCGACGACGAGCACGACCCGGTGGCCCGCGTCGGCGGCCGACCGCATGACACCGCCGCAGGCGATGCACTCGTCGTCGGGGTGGGCGTGGAACGTCACCAGGGTGGCCACGAGCCGGGAGCGTAGGTCAGCCCAGGGTGAACGACAGCACCAGGATCAGGATCACCGCGACCACCACCGCCGCGGTCCCGATCGTCGACGCGAGGTCACGGCGCCCGCCGTAGAAGACGTCCGAACCCGCGATGTCCGACGACGGGTCGCGGCGCTCGGGGGTCCGCCCGGCCCACGGCGGGGTGGTGCGGGACGCCGGCACCGGCGGCGACGGTCGCCGTCCCGCCTGCACCCCGGGGACGACCTGCGTGCGCTCCGGCGGGACGAACGACGGCGGCCGGAATGTCGACGGCGGCACGACCTGCGTGCTGTCCGCGTCCTCCCCGGGCACGACCTGGGTGACCTCCGCCTCCGACCCGGTCGTCGGGGGACCCCAGCGGAACGGCGGCGGGAACGGGTCGGACGACGGGAGTGGGGGCGGCGCCGGGATCGGGCGCTGCGCGGGGAACGCGTCGGTGTCGGGCGCCGACTCCCCCGTCGACCGAAGGGCACCTTCAGTCGAATAGGCGGGCCGTGGGCGCCCCTCGCCCATTGCCGACCCGGCCGGCGCCGACTCCCCCGTTGACCGAAGGGCCCCCTCGCTCGAATAGACGGGCCGTGGGCGCCCCTCGCCCATCGCCGACCCGGTCGCCGGCGGCTCCGGCGGCTCCACCGGCGGCGGCTCCGTGGCCGCGGGCGGGATCGGGTCGACCGTGGCCGCAGGCGGCTCCGACGCCGGCGGCACCACGGCGCGCGGCTCGACGGGCGGCTCGACGGGCGGGACCGGCGCGGGCGGCTCGGACGTGCTCTCCGCCACCGTCGCCGAGGACGCCCGGGCGGCGGCCTGCTCCTCGCGGCGCCGGGCGATCAGCACGTCGCGGCGCCGGCGATAGGCCGTCGCGTCGACCCGGCCCTCGGCGAGGTCGGCGTCGAGCCGCTGCAGCTCCTCGCTGGCGTCCACCTGCGTCGTCCACCCCTCCACACCCGCCGTCGCGGGCACGGTAACCGACCCGGGCGGCCGCGGGCCGCGTGTCGATCGACGACGTCACACTCGTCGGCCTCGCGTGGCCGGTGGTGCGAGATCGTTCGAACGATCACGACGTCGGCCGCGAACGTGCTGCCGACGGGCCACCCCGTCACCCGCCTGAGACCACAGCGCGAGAGGACCCCACCCCGTGTCGTCGACGATGCCCCTGCCCGAGCAGACACCGGTGAGCGGCACGCGCGTCGTGCCCCGTCCCGCCGAGGGGGTGTGGCCCGGCCTGCAGGACCCGGGCGAGAACCGGATCCGGATGGTCGTCGCGCGCTCCCTGCTCCGCGCGGCCGTGCGGCGCATGCCGATGCGGCTCGTCTGGCCGGACGGGTCGAGCGAGGGCGCGGGCGACGCGGGGGGTCCGGCCATGCGGCTCATCCGGCCGGAGGCGTGCTTCACCCGCCTCGGGACCGCCGGCCTGATCGGGCTCGGCGAGGGCTGGATGGTCGGCGACTGGGACTCCGACGACCTCGTCGGCGTCATGCGGTGCTTCACCGACCACATCGAGTCGCTGGTCCCGCGGCCGGTCCGCAAGCTGCGCCGCCTCTACGACCGCGGGCAGCCCCGGGAGGAGCGCGCCGCCGACGCCGCGGTCTCGCAGGAGAACGTCCACCGGCACTACGACCTGTCGAACGACCTGTTCCAGCTCTTCCTGGACGAGTCGATGATGTACTCGGCGGCCTGGTTCGACGGGCCGGTCGGCCCCGACGGAGCGCACCTCGAGTCGCTCACCACCGCCCAGCACCGCAAGGTCGACGGCGTCCTCGACCTCGCCGGGGTCCGCGACGGGTCACGGGTCATCGAGATCGGCACCGGCTGGGGCGAGGCCGCGATCCGGGCCGCGCGGCGCGGGGCCCGCGTCACGACGCTCACCCTCTCGGTGGAGCAGGCCGAGCTCGCCCGCGCCCGCGCCGAGGCGGCGGGCGTGTCGGACCGGATCACGATCGACGTCCGCGACTACCGCGACGCCCGGGGCGAGTACGACGCGGCGATCTCCATCGAGATGATCGAGGCGGTCGGCGAGCGCTACTGGCCGGAGTACTTCCGCACGGTCGACCGGCTGCTCGCCCCCGGCGGGCGCTTCGGCCTGCAGGCCATCACGATGCCGCACCACCGGCTCCAGGCGACGAAGGCGTCGTACACCTGGATCCACAAGTACATCTTCCCGGGCGGGATCATCCCGAGTGTCGAG
Source organism: Actinomycetospora termitidis (assembly GCF_030286555.1). Taxonomy (GTDB): domain Bacteria; phylum Actinomycetota; class Actinomycetes; order Mycobacteriales; family Pseudonocardiaceae; genus Actinomycetospora; species Actinomycetospora termitidis. The sequence continues at coordinate 438,616 of NZ_JASVWF010000001.1, forward strand.
GCGATCGAGCAGACGCTCGCCCGCCACACGACGCTGCGCATCGATGACCGGCGCTCGATCGGACCCGACTACGCCGAGACCCTCCACCGCTGGCGCGACACCTTCCTCGCGCGCTCGCGGCAGGTCCGGGCCCTCGGGTTCGACGAGACCTTCGTCCGCATGTGGGACTTCTACCTCGCCTACTGCGAGGCCGGGTTCGCGTCGCGGTACCTCGACGACTGGCAGTTCGGCATCGCCCGTTCCTGACGGCGGGTGCGGCGGGCCGGGTGCGTTCCGGTCGGGTGGGCTCTCCCACCCGTAACGGTCAGAACTGACCGTGGCCGATAACCTCCGGCCGAGCGGGGTGACCCGAGCCGCCCGTCCGACTGCCTGCCTGCCTGAGGAGCACCGATCATGGACACCACCGACGTCGCCGCCATCGTCACCGGAGGGGCGTCCGGTCTCGGCGGCGCCACCGTCCGGCGGCTCGCCGACGGCGGGGCCCACGTCATCGCGATCGACCTGCCGAAGGCGATCGACGGCGCCGAGAAGCTCGAGCGGGTCGACTACGTGCCGGCTGACGTCACCGACGGCGACCAGGTCCAGGCCGCGGTCGACGCCGCCGTCGGCACGGGTCTGCCGCTGCGCGTCGTGGTCAACTGCGCCGGGATCGGCACGGCCGGCCGGGTGCTGTCGAAGAAGGGCCCGCACGACCTCGGCGTGTTCTCGTCGGTGGTCGGGGTGAACCTGATCGGCACGTTCAACGTCATGCGGCTGGCCTCCGCCGCGATCGCGCAGACCGAGCCGCTGACCGACGGCGCCCGCGGCGTGGTCGTCAACACCGCGTCCATCGCGGCCTTCGAGGGGCAGATCGGCCAGATCGCCTACGCCGCCTCCAAGGGCGGTGTGGTCGGCATGACGGTGCCGGCGGCGCGCGACCTCGCGCAGTTCGGCATCCGCGTCATGACCATCGCCCCCGGCATCATCGACACCCCGATGCTCGCGGGCGTCGAGGAGTCGTTCCGCAACGAGCTCGCGAAGGGGATCCCGTTCCCGCAGCGGCTCGGGCGCCCCGACGAGTACGCCCAGCTCGTGGGCATGATCGTCGAGCACGACTATCTCAACGGCGAGGTCATCCGGTTCGACGGTTCCCTGCGCATGCAGCCCCGCTGAGCTCGCTCCCCGGCTCCTCGGGGTCGGGGCGCAGGTCGTCGAGGTGCGGCACGGCCAGGACGGCGTCCGAGGTCATCCACGTCCGCAGGGCGTGGGTCGCCCGGACGTCGTCCTCGTTGTAGACCAGCAGCCGGTCGCGCATCGCGGGCTCGGGCTCCTCGCCGTCGAGGCCCACCGCCCGGCGGTACCACCGCATCGAGTTCTCGCCGCCGGCCTCCGGGTCGCGCCACGCGAAACCGGCCGACGGGGCGACCCGCTTGAGGCCCTTGCCGTGCGGGCAGAGGAACGACGTACTGACCGCCGGGAAGAGGTCGATCCACTCGTCCGAGGCGATGAAGCGCTCGACGTCCTCGGCGGCGGGCATGCCCGGCTCGCCCGCGAACCGCTCGACCGAGCCCCGCAGCCACCGGTTCTCCGCCTGCTCGTTGTAGCAGTAGGAGCGGAACGACAGCCCGCGGTCCTCCGCCCGCCGGCGCACGTCGGTCAGCCAGGCCCAGAACGCCGCGAACGACCGCGCCTCGTCCCGGGTCGGCACCGGGTCCCACGTCGCGAAGCCGCGGTAGCCGTGCTCGAGACCGACGTCGGCCCCGCTGAGCAGGACGCCCCACAGGTACGCGCCGTCCTCGCCGAGGCTCTCCATGTCGACGTCGACCTCGACCGCGCCGCGGGGCACCTCCGGCCGACGCACGCGGCGCACCAGCGGCACGTCCGCCCGCCACGCCCGGGCCAGGGCGACCGCCTCGCGCAGGTCGGCGCCGAGCTCACCGGCCGCCGGGTCCGCCGCCGCGGCCCCCGCGGGCTCCGGCAGCCCCTGCCGCGGGTCCAGCGCGGCCAGCGTGCGCACCGTGGTGATCCCCCGCCCGCGCAGGCGCAGGGCGTCCTCCCCGCGCACGACGAGGCTGACGTCGTCCACCCGGCGCAGCTCCGCCTCGCACACCGGCCACCAGGGGCAGCGACGGCACTCGGTGATCCGGGACGGCTGCGCGAGGGCCGGCCCGCCGTCGCGCGCGGCGCGGGCGACCGCGAGCCGGTCGGCGAACCGCCGGTCGTAGGTGTCCAGCGGGCTGCGCCCGGCCTCGTTGCCCGGGGCCACGGCCAGGTCGGTCCACACCACGCAGTCCGCGTCGAGGCCCACGACCCCGCCCCAGGCGGCACGGGCGCCCAGCCCGGCCGCCGCGAGCATGCGGTGCAGGTGGGCCAGCCGCAGCAGGTCCCGCGCGACCGCCCGGACCTTGCGCTGCGGGTCCGGCGACGCCGACGACGGGTGCGGGCGGCCCAGCGGCGAGGTCAGCGCCCCGGTCCCCGGATCGGTGACCCGGTGCCGGACGACGATCACGGGGTACCAGCCCCCGTCGTCACCGGCCCGCACGAGCAGTTCCGCGTGGCCACGCCGACCGTCGCCGGGCGGGAGCTCGGCCGCCCCGATCGCCCACACCTCGGGATCGGCCGCGACGGCCAGCGTCGCCTCGACGCGCTCGCCCCGCCTCCCGTCGGGCACCGGGCGGTAGGCGGCGCCCAGGCCGGCGGCGAAGCGGGCGGCGAGCTGGGCCCGGTGCTCGGCGGCGTCGGCCACGCGCATCTCGACGCCCGGATCGGGCTCCGGGAGGACGACCTGGTCGGCCCCCTCGATCCCGGTGGCCCCGGCCGCACGCCCGGCGTCCGGGTCGTGCTCCAGGTGCACCCGGCGACGGCAGCGCGTGGTGACCGCGGCGTCGAGCAGGACGGCACCCCGTGCGGCGCCGGCCCCGTTCCGCTCGCCGGCGGCCGGACCGGCACCGTCCCGCGGACCGGTGCTCTCCATGACCGAGAGAGTGCCACGGACCCCCGACGGTCTCCGTGTCACCGCCCACGGAGGAGGTCCCGCCGTTAGGGTCCGGCCTCCGTGGGGAACCGTCCCCCACGACGCGATCTCCTCCCGGGGCGACCGGGAGCACCACCGGAGGAACCCCACATGGCACGGCGAACCAGCCACACGGTCGAGATCGACGACTCCGACGGCCTCGTGGTCTGGTCGCGCCGGGCCGCCAAGCACGCGGCGAAGGCGGAGAAGCAGGCCGGGAAGGCGGCGAAGGCCGACCGGAAGGCCGCCGAGAAGGCGGCGGAGGTCGCCGAGGCCGAGAAGGCCGCCGCGCAGGAGGACACCCACCTCACCGGCGCCACCGTGAAGCGCTGGATCGGCATCGCCCGCATCGTCGTGCCGATCGCGGCTCCGCTGGTCTACCAGGCGGTCGGGGCCACCCGGTCCCGGTTGGACGAGGTCCGGGCGCGCCGGCTGGGGGTCGCCCCCGACGAGCTGTCCTCGTTCTCCGGGCGCGGGACCGCGCTCTACGCCCGCGCGCACAACCTCGCCGCCTCGGTGCGCGAGCTGGAGCGCCGTCGCGAGGAGGACACGGACGTGCGCGCGTTCGCACGCGACGCGCGCGATCGTCTCTCCGACCTCGAGGCCGCCGTCCGCTCGGCGGAGCAGATGCCGACCGCCCGCCGGCGTCGGGCGCACCTCGCGGTCGCGGGCGAGCTGGACCGTCTGGAGTCCCGACTGCTCGAGCTCTGGGGTCTCGACCGGCCCGGCTCGCTGCCCCCCGCGGAGCACTGAGGGCGCACCGCGATCGTCGCGAAATCTGCAACCCCCCGGGGACGGCAGGCGCCCGGGCGGGTGGATCTCGAAAATTCACGATGAGTCACTGATCGCTGTCCGTACGTTCACCCGCTCGGGTGGCCGAGCGCCTGACCTGCGTGGACGCGGACACCGCACCTCCCGGTTCGACGCTCGGTGACCACATTCGGCCCCCTCCGCCGGTCACGAACCGACGAGCGGAAACCAACTTCCGGGTGACAACCCGGTGGCTCGCCCCTTAATGTCTCGCAGGCCGTTGCCCGTCGGGCAACGACCGTTGTCCCTCACGCTCCCGCGTCAGGGGAGCCGAGAGGGGAGCGGGGATGAGTCCACGGGCACCACGACGCTCCCCGGAGCCGCGCCCGACGTCCGACCCCTCCCTCCCCGACCACACCGACCCCGCCGGGGACGACGAGCGCCCCGCGCGCGGTCTCGAGTCCGGAGGCGGCCAGGTGCACCGCGCGCTCGCGATCCTGGAGCTGCTCGGCGACCCGGAGTCGCGCGGCCTGGCCGGCCCCGTCGGTGCCGCCGACGTCCCGACGTCGTTCGGCGTCGTCGAGATCGCCCGCACCCTGGGCCGCGACAAGTCGCAGGTGTCCCGCCTGCTGCGTCTGCTCGCCGACGCCGGGTTCGTGGAGCGCGAGGCCGGGACGCTGCGCTACCGGATCGGCACCCGCCTGTTCTCCCTCGGCGTGCGCGCGGTCAGCCGTCGGCTGCGCGACGAGGCGGACGCCCTCGTCGAGCGCGAGGCGGCCCTGCTCGGCGAGCGCGTCGAGGTCTGCGTGCGCAGCGGCGGCTCGTCGATGACCGTCGCCACGGCCGCCCCGGACAGCGAGCTGCGCGCCATCGGCTGGGTCGGCCGCATCGTGCCGCTCTCCTGCACCGCCACCGGCCGCGCGCTGCTGTTCGACCTCGACACCGCCGCCGTCGCGCGCCTGATCGTCCCCGAGGGCCTCGCGCAGGCGGGCCCCGGAGCCCCGCGCTCGCTCGACGAGCTGGTCGCACGGATCGCCGAGGACCGGGAGCGCGGCTTCTCCCTCGCCCGCCACGAGATGGACCGCGGGCTGCTCGCCGTCGGCGCCCCGGTGCGCGACGCCGCCGGCGGGGTCGTCGCGGCGGTCGGCACCGCCGGCCCGGACTCACGCATCGACCCGGTGCTGCCCGAGGTCAGCGCCGGGGTCCTGCGCGTCGCCGCCGACCTCACGGCCGCGCTCGGCGGCACCGTCTCCCCACCTGCCACCGGACCGCCCCGACCACCACGGCAGCGCCGCCCCCCGACCACCAGTCCCGTTCCTCCGACCAGAAGGGAAGGAGTGTCGTGAACGTCTTCCAGTACTTCTCCGCGAACAGCCAGCAGATCCTGTTCCTGACGCAGGCCCATTTCCTCTACGTGCTCATCTGCGTGGGCATCGGGTCCGCCATCAGCATCGTGCTCGGCCTGATCGTCTCCACCGGCGAGCCGAACCCGAACCGGTTCAGCTTCGACTGGTGGGCCACCGGGGTCCGCGAGGGCTCGCTGCTCATCACGGCGGCCGTCCTGACGGTCCCCTCACTGGCGCTCTTCGTGCTGTTCCTGCCCATCACCGGGCTGGGTGTGACCACCGCGATCATCGTGCTCACGGTGTACTCGCTCTACACCGTGCTGCGGAACACGGTCGCCGGCCTCCGGTCGGTCGACCGGGCGGTCCTCGAGTCCGCGCGCGGGCTGGGCTACGGCCGCATCCGCCGGCTCCTGACGATCCAGCTCCCGCTGGCCTGGCCGGTCATCCTCAACGGCATCCGCGTGACCACGCTGATCTCGATCTCGATCGCCGTGGTCGGCTCCATCGTCCAGGGGCCGGGCCTCGGTCAGCTCCTGCTCACCGGCATCACCCGCATCGGCGCGGCGAACGCCTTCCCCCAGGTCCTCATCGGCACGTTCATGTGCCTGGTGGTGGCCGCCGTCTTCGAGATCTTCTTCGCCATCGTGCAGCGCCTGACCATCCCGAGGGGGATCCGTGTCTGAGACCGAGAACATGATCGTCCTGGAAGCCGTCGAGAAGGTGTACCCGGGCTCGACGTCCCCGGCCGTGGAGCGGCTCGACATGGCCATCCCCCGCGGCGAGATCGTCATGCTCATCGGCCCCTCGGGCTGTGGCAAGACGACGACCCTGAAGATGATGAACCGGCTGATCGAGCCGACCGGTGGTCGGATCATCCTGGACGGCGACGACGTCACCGACGTCAACGGCGACCAGCTGCGACGCAAGATCGGCTACGTCATCCAGCAGGGCGGGCTCTTCCCGCACTACTCGATCGCCGACAACATCGGCGTCGTCCCGAAGATGCTGGGCTGGGACAAGAACCGCATCAAGGAGCGCGCCGACGAGCTGCTCCACCTGGTCGGTCTCGAGCCCTCCACCTACCGCGACCGTTACCCGCGGCAGCTCTCCGGTGGCCAGCAGCAGCGTGTCGGCGTCGCCCGCGCGCTCGCGGCCGACCCGCCCGTGATGCTGATGGACGAGCCCTTCGGCGCCATCGACCCGATCACCCGTGACCGTCTGCAGGACGAGTTCCTCGAGATCCAGCGCACGGTCGGCAAGACGATCTGCTTCGTCACGCACGACCTGCAGGAGGCCGTGAAGCTCGGCGACCGGATCGCGGTCTTCGGCACCGGCGGCCGGCTCGCGCAGTACGACGACCCGGACACCGTGCTCACCCACCCGGCCGACGACTTCGTGTCCGACTTCGTCGGCGGCGGCGCGGCCGTCCGGCGGCTGTCCCTGCTCGAGCTGTCCCGTCTCGAGCTGCACCCGATCGAGACCGACGCCGCCGCGGTGGGCAACCGCAACGGCACCCCGGTCGCCGAGGTCGACGGCTCCGGGCGCCCGGTCTCCTGGCGCCACCTGCCCGACCGGGACGCCGCCACGACCACGCTCGTCACGGTGCCGCTGTCCGGCACGGTCTACGACGCGGTCGACGTCATGCTCGACGGCTCCGCCTCCCTGGTCGCGGTCGTCGACGACGAGGGCCTGCCCCAGGGCGTCCTGCACTGGAACGACCTCGTCGCGGGTCTCAAGACGCGGGAGCGTGGCGCGTGACCGCGGTCGACCTCCAGCCGGGCGTCCCGACTCCCTCCGAGGAGCGCAAGGAGAGCGGCGGGGGCTTCCTCGGCGTGATCCGGGCGAACTACGACCTGCTGGTCGCACCGGCCATCGTGGTCGTCGGCCTGATCGTCATGGTCGCCTACGTCGGCAGCCAGACCCTCGACACCATCGAGGAGCGGGCCCTCGAGCCCGCGAACGTGTTCGGCCAGCTCGGCCAGCACCTGCTGCTGACGGCGTACTCCACCGTGCTCGTGCTGATCATCGCGGTGCCGCTCGGCATCGTCCTCAGCCGGCCGGGCGCCCGGAGGATCCAGGGCGGCGTGCTCGCCCTGGGCGGCTTCGCCCAGGCGCTCCCGCCGTTCGGCGTGCTGCTCCTGCTCGGCTTCTGGGAGTTCGGGGTCCGCAGCGCCGTCATCGGCCTGACGCTGGCCGCGCTGCTCCCCGTCCTGCGCAACACCGTGGTCGGCCTCCAGCAGGTCGACCAGTCGCTGATCGAGGCCGCGCGCGGCATGGGCATGTCCGCGCGCCAGACCCTGTTCAGCGTCGAGATCCCGCTCGCGGTCCCGGTCATCGTGGCCGGTCTGCGCGTGGCGCTCGTCCTCAACGTCGGCACGGCCACCCTGGCCACCTACATCGGTGCCGGCGGCCTGGGCGAGCTCGTCCAGCAGGCGCTGCGGCTCAACCGCATCAACCTGCTGTTCGTCAGCGGCGCGATCATCGCGGCCGTCGCCCTCCTCGTCGACTGGCTCGCCGGTGTCGCCGAGCGGGCCATCGTCGCGCGGTCCGGCTGAGGGGCCTCCTCGAGAACGGCCCCTCGCACCACGATTCCCCCGAAGTGAAGGAGACACGACCCTTATGTGGAAGATCAGCGGCGGCCGCGGCCGCCTGGGCGGCTGGCGGGGAGGCGCGGTCGTGCTGGCCGCGACCGCCCTGCTCGCGGCCGGATGTGGCGGTCTCTCCGGCAGCGGCCAGCCGGCCGCCACCGGCGGCAGCCTCTCCGCCGGCGGTATCAACCTGCAGGGCCAGACCTTCACGGTCGGCGGCAAGGACTTCGACGAGCAGCTGTTCCTGTGCAAGGCCCAGGTCCAGGCCCTGCAGTCGGTCGGGGCCACCGTCAACGACCGCTGCGGCATCCAGGGCTCCGCCGCCGCGCGTGCCGCCCTGACCAGCGGCCAGGTCGACATGTACTGGTCCTACACCGGTACCGGCTGGATCACCGACCTCAAGCAGTCGCAGGTCATCAAGGACTCGCGTCAGCAGTACGAGGCCACGGCGAACCTGGACAAGCAGCAGAACAACATCGTCTGGACCGAGCCGACCCCGTTCAACAACACGTACGCCATCGCCACCACGAAGGCGTTCGCGGACCAGAACAACATCCGCACGACGACGGACTGGGCCAACTTCATCAACTCCGGCAACCCGAACGCCACGCTCTGCGTGGAGCCCGAGTTCGCCGGCCGTGACGACGGCCTGCCCAACCTGCTGCGCACGTACGGCGTCACCCGCCCGTACAACGCGCCGCCGGCCGTCACCACGCTCGACACCGGTGTCGTCTACCAGGCGACCTCGAACGGCAACCCCTGCAAGTTCGGCGAGGTGTTCACCACCGACGGCCGCATCCCGGGTCTGAACCTGGTCGCGCTGCCCGACGACAAGAACTTCTTCCCGATCTACAACGCCTCCAACTCCATCCGCGGTGACGTGGTGGCGCGGGCGCCGCAGGTCGTCGACGTGTCGAACGAGATCGCGAAGCGGCTCGACTACAACACGATGCTGAGCCTGAACGGCCAGATCTCCTCGCAGGGTCAGGACCCGGCGCAGGTGGCCCGCACCTGGCTCCAGCAGCAGGGCCTGATCGGCCAGTAGGACCGGTCGAAAGCGCGGCGGGGAGGTCCGGACACCGGGCCTCCCCGCCGTCGTCGGTACCCCCACCGAACCACCAGGAGCGAGGCGATGCGTCGATCCCGCGTCGCGACGGCCGTCGTGGCGGCCCTCGCCGCGCTCCTCGTCGGGTGTTCGGGCGAGAGCGCCCGGGCCACCCCGCCGGGCAGCTTCGCCCGCGACGTCGACCTCACCGGCCAGACCCTGGTCGTGGGCTCCAAGGAGTTCGACGAGCAGCTCCTGCTGTGCCGGATGACGATCGCGCTGCTGCAGTCGGCGGGCGCGAACGTCGTCGAGCGCTGTGACACCAAGGGGTCGGAGAACGTCCGCTCCGCCCTCACCACCGGCGCCATCGACATGTACTGGGAGTACACCGGCACGGCGTGGCGGACCTACCTGCGCCAGGAGGCGCAGCTGTCCGACCCGCGCGACCTCTACGAGGCCGTCCAGGTCGCCGACGCCGCGAACGGCGTCAGCTGGCTGGCGATGGCCCCCTTCGACAACACCTACGCGATCGGGGTGACGACGCCGAACGCGCAGCGCCTCGGGGTGCGCACGATCTCCGACCTCGCGCGGCTCGCGCGGTCCGGCTCACCCGAGGCCAGCCTCTGCATCGACCAGGAGTTCACCGGCCGCGAGGACGGCCTGGTCGGACTGCTGCGCACGTACGGCTTCCAGTTCCCCGACGGCGCGCTGCACACCCGCGAGATCGGCGACATCTACCCGGCCGTCGCCGGGGGCTCCCCGTGCGTCTTCGGGGAGGTGTTCGCCACCGACGGCCGACTGAACGCCCTGCGCATCAACACCCTGGCCGACGACCTCGGCTACTTCCTGCCCTATAACGCCGCGCTGACCGTCCGCACCGACGTCCTCACCCGCGTCCCCCGGCTCGCCCTGCTCGGCGACCGGCTCGCCCCGATGCTCACCGACCAGGTCATGCGGGAGCTCAACGCGCGCGTCTCGGTCGGCCGGCGTTCGCCCGACGACGTCGCGCGGACCTTTCTGCGCGAGCAGGGGCTGATCGGCTGAGCGCCGACCCGGTTGGGATGATGCGCGGGTGCGAGCCCCAGTCCGGTCGGTGCGCTCGCTCGGCGCGGTGCTGCTCCTCGTCGTGCTGGCGGCCGGGTGCGGCAACACGCCGCTGCGCTCGCCCGACGCGAGCGGCGGGGGGCTGGCCCGGTACGACCTCCGGGGCGCGAGCCTCGTCGTCGGCGGCGGGGCGACCACTGAGCTGCGGCTGCTCTGCCAGCTCACGATCGCCGCGGTGCAGGCGGCCTCCGGCGCCGCGACCGACGAGTGCGGCAAGGACGGCGGGACGGACGTGCACGCCCCCACCGGGCTCAGCGACGTCGACACCGGGTGGGCCTCGCTGCGCACGCTCGGGCCCCGGGGCCTCCCCGACCCCGACGGTGCCCCGGCCGACCCGCCACCGGACCTCGACGCGATCCGGGCCACCGACGCCGCCCGGGGCATCGCGTGGCTGCCGCCCACCGCGTTCGGCGACACCGACGTCGTCGTCGCGCGGGCGCCCGGTCCGATCGGCGTCACCGGGACCGACCTGTGCGTCGCCCCGGAGGCGGTCCCGGGCAGTGCGGTGGCGCCGGGCTCCGCCGCCCTGACCGCGGCCTACGGGCTCGCACCACCCGTCGTCGTGCCGGACGTGAACGCGGTGCTGGTCGGGGTGGCGACCGGGCGGTGCACCGCCGGGCTGGTGCCCGGGTCGTCGGGACGGGTGCCCGCCCTCGGTCTGGTGGTCGCCGACGACGTGCGCCGGGCCCTCGACGGCGGACCGGCCGGCCCGCGGGGCTACGCGCCGGTCCTGCGCACCGGGCTCCTCGCCGGGCACCCACCCACGGCCGACGTCCTCGGCGAGATCACCCGCCGGCTGGACGGCCCCGCGATGCGCGGGATGGTCCGGGAGGTCGAGGTCGACGGCCGCGACCCCCGGGACGTCGCCCGCCGCTGGTTGACCGGGCAGGGACTGATCGCCGCGGGTTAGCCGCCGTGGACGGACGGGCCGGTGGCGCCGCCGAGCTCGTCGACCGCGGTGCCCAGCGGCACGGTGCCGTTGACCAGCTCGAGGGTGCGGCCGATCGTGGCGGGGGCGTCGAGCAGGGCGATCACCGTGGTGGCGACGTCGGCCCGGGTGACCTCCTCGTGCCCCACGGGCTCCTCGGCGAGGTGCACCCGGCCGGTCGCCGGCTCGTCGGTGAGCCGGCCCGGACGCAGGATGGTGACGTCCAGGTCGTCCCGCTCCCGGACGCCCTGCTCGGCCTCGCCCTTCGCGCGCAGGTAGACGCCCCAGACCGAGTCGTCGTCGGCCTCCGAGGGCGGGTTCGCCGCCCCCATCGCGGACACCTGGACGTAGCGGCGGACCCCGGCCCGGGCCGCGGCGTCGGCGAGGAGCAGGGCGGCGTCCCGGTCCACGGAGCGCTTGCGCTCGGCGCCGCTGTTCGGCCCGGCGCCCGCCGCGAACACGACGGCGTCGGCGCCCGCGAGCTCCTTCGCGAGCTCCTCGGCGGACGATGTCTCCAGGTCGACCGTGACGGGTTCGGCGCCCGCGGCGCGGACGTCGTCCGCATGGTCCGGGTTGCGGACGAGGGCGACCGGGGAGTCCCCCCGCTCCGCGAGCTGCTCCGCGAGCAGCAGGGCGATCTTCCCGTGGCCTCCGGCGATGACGACGCGCATGTCGACGGCCTACCCGCGCCCTCGACGTCCCATACTCCTGTCCGTTTGGTCCGTTTCGGCGCTCAGCGGAATCCGGGCTCTTGCGCACAACCGAAAGCCATCGTGTGATGGGGCTCGCTCCACGAAACGCGATCCGGCCCACACCACCACCGCCCCCGGCCGGGTGTCGCTCCACCACCGTCGCTGGGAGGTCCCTGCCGTGAAGGCCGTGCGGGTGCACGCATACAAGTCCGATCCATCGATCGACGACATCCCCGAGCCCGAGCTCCAGGGCCCGCTCGACGTCATCGTCAAGATCGGCGGTGCGGGTGTGTGCCGCACCGACCTGCACATCGTCAACGGGGACTGGGAGGACATCCAGAACCCCGACCTGCCGTACGTGATCGGCCACGAGAACGCCGGCTGGGTCGCCGAGGTGGGCGACGCGGTGACGAACGTGAAGGTCGGCGACACCGTGATCCTGCACCCGCAGCCCTCGTGCGGGCTGTGCCTCGCGTGCCGCGCCGGGCGGGACATGCAGTGCACCGGCGACGCCTTCTTCCCCGGCCTGTCGAACAACGACGGCGGGATGGCCGAGTACCTGCGCACCACCGCGCGGGCCTGCGTGAAGCTCGACGAGGGCACGAATCCGGCCGACGTCGCGGCGCTCGCGGACGCCGGGATCACCGCGTACCACGCCGTGCGCAAGGCGGTCCCGCACCTCTACCCGGGAACGACGGCCGTCGTGCAGGGCGCGGGCGGGCTCGGCCACATCGGGATCCAGTCCCTCGCGGCGCTGACGGCCACGAAGATCATCGTCGTCGACCGGAACCCGGCGGCCCTCGAGCTGGCGAAGCAGATCGGCGCGGACGAGACCGTGCTCGCGGACGGCAACCACGTCCAGGCGGTGCAGGACCTCACCGGCGGCGGCGCGACGGTCGTCTTCGACTTCGTCGCCGAGCAGGGCGCCGAGATCGACGCCTGGGCGATGACCGGCCCGGCGGGCTACTGCTTCGTCCTGGGCTACGGCGGCGAGTTCCGCGCCCCCACGCTCGATTTCGTGGCCGGTGAGAAGAACGTCATCGGCAACATCGTCGGGACCTACAACGACCTCGCGGAACTGATGGTCCTCGCGCAGGCCGGGAAGGTCACCCTGCACACCGTCCAGTACCGCCTCGACCAGGCCCTGAACGCCCTGCACGACCTCGACGCGGGCCAGGTCCGCGGCCGGGCGATCCTCGTTCCCTAAGTCCTCTCCCACCACCACAGGAGGAACCGAGAATGTACGAGAAGGATGGCGAGAAGTACTTCGTCGTCGACTCCCACATGCACTACTGGGACGCGTCGCCGGAGAACTGGGTCCCGGGCGCCGAGCAGTACGCCAAGGGCTGGATCGAGTGCTTCCACGCCTACCAGTCGCTGGGCCCGGCCGAGACCCACTGGTCGATCGAGCACTTCCAGAAGTACTCCGAAGAGGACACCATGAAGGACCTCTTCGAGGACGGCCACGTGGACGTGGCGATCGCGCAGCCCACGTACCTCAAGGAGTGGTACTCGGAGGGTTTCAACACCACCGAGCGCAACGGGCAGCTGCTGCGCAAGTACCCGGAGAAGTTCCGCCTCAACACCCGCTTCGACCCGCGCGACGGCGACGCCGGGATGCGCGAGTTCGAGGCGAACGTCGAGGAGTGGAAGCCGATCGGCGCCAAGCTCTACACCGCGGAGTGGAACGGCGACTCGCGCGGCTACAAGCTCTCCGACCCGGAGTGCTACAAGTTCCTGGAGCGCGCCCAGGAACTCGGCATCAAGAACATCCACATCCACAAGGGCCCGACGATCTGGCCGCTGGACAAGGACGCGTTCGACGTGTCCGACGTCGACAAGGCCGCGACCGACTTCCAGGGCCTGAACTTCATCGTCGAGCACGTGGGCCTGCCGCGTATCGAGGACTTCTGCTTCATGGCGACGCAGGAGCCCAACGTCTACGCCGGCCTCTCGGTCGTGCTCGGTGGCCTGATGCACGCCCGCCCGCGGTTCTTCGCCAAGGTGATGGGCGAGCTGCTGTTCTGGGTCGGCGAGGACAAGATGACCTTCGGCTCGGACTACGCCATCTGGGAGCCCAAGTGGCAGGTCGAGGGCCTCGTGGACTGGGACTACCCCGAGGGCCACGACTTCGACGACTACCCGCGTCTCGGCGTCGAGGGCAAGAAGAAGATCCTCGGCCTGAACGCCGCCCGGCTCTACGACATCCCGGTGCCCGCGGAGATGCAGCTCCCCGGTGACTCCCCGGCCGCGCAGGACGACGCGGAGCTGGTCGAGCGGGAGGTGGCCCAGGCATGACGGTGCTCTCCGACGCCCGTGCCGTCGCGCCGCTGTCGAACGACGCCGAGGCGGCGTCGTCGACCGGGGTGACGGCCCGGGTGTGGGAGGCGCTGCGCTCGGTGCGCGATCCCGAGCTCGACACCGACGTGGTCTCGCTGGACTTCGTCGGGGCGGTCTCGGTGGACGACTCCGCCGTCGCGCACGTGGCGCTCCGCCTGCCCACGTACTTCTGCGCCCCCAACTTCGCCTTCCTCATGGTGGCCGACGCCCACGACGTGGTCTCCGAGGCCGCGGGGGTCGCGCGGGCCGACGTGGTCCTCGTCGACCACTTCGCGTCCGACGCGATCAACGCCGGCGTCGCCGCCCGCGCGGGCTTCGTGTCCTCCATGGCGGGCACCGAGGTCGGCGAGGCGGTGGCGGAGCTCGACGAGCTGCGCCGCACCTTCACCGAGCGGGCCCTGATGGCCGGCACGGACCTCGTCGTCCGGCCGCTGATGCGGGCCGGCTCGACGCCGGAGCAGGTCGCCGCCATGACCCTGGGCGACGCGCCGGCCTCGGCCGACCTCGACCGGCTCCGCCGCCGGCGGGCCGAGCTCGGGATCCCGTCGACCGACGCCGACCCGCTCGTGGTCGACCCGAGCGGGCGCACCGTCGGGGTCGAGGCCCTGCCGCTGCACCTGCGCAAGGCCCGCTCGTACCAGGTCGGCGTGGACGCCAACACGAGCATCTGCCGCGGCCAGCTCGCGGCGCGCTACGGGGTCTGACGGGTCCGGGCCCTTTCCGAACGATCCGCTCCGTACGAACGGGCCGTTCATCACCGAAGAAGGTGATGAACGGCCCGTTCGTCGGTTCCGGGTCCGGATCAGGCGGCCGGCACGACGACGAGTTCCGGGCGCGGTCGCGATGCGGCCAGGCGGTAGTAGGCCCGGAGTTCGTCGAGGACACGATCGGGTTCGCTGAGAAGGCGGCGAGGCCGGTGCGACACGACCACCACGCCCGCCGCGACCATGTCCGCGACCCTCCGGGCGTCGTCGTCCTCACGCTCCGGGGGATGGAACTCCGCCGAGTGGTGCTCCCAGGCCATCCCGACAGCGTCGATGTAACCGTCGGGGCAGGCCAGGAAGCGGTGGCCGGGAAGATACAGCCGGGGGTTGAAGAGCATCGTGGGCAAGCCGCTCCGTGCGTGGAGGTCCCGTCCCCAGCCCTCCGCGACGGACCGGATTCCGTCCCGCACCTCCGTCAGGATCTCGCGGACGACGGCCGTGCCCCGTCGACTGCCCGCATCCGTCTCCTCCAGCAGGCGGTCGACCGTGGTCCGACGACGCTGTACGGCTTCGGCGACGAGCGCGAGGACACCCTCCCGCTCGTCGGTCCGGCGGGCGGTGTCGACGACCGCGCGCTCGAGGACGGCTACCTCCACCCCGTCCCGGACGACCGTGGGTGGGAGCCGGGACGTGCGCTCCACCAGGAGGTCCGGTCGAGAAGCACGACGGCGCTCCTCCGGCACCAGGACGTGGAGCGCGGCGTTCGCGGGGACCTTGCGCAGGCCGTGCCGGCGGGCGGCCTCCGGCCCGGAGAGCACGGCGTCCTCCCCGCAGTAGAGGAGGGCGGCACAGATCTCCTGCTCACGCGTCGGCGGCCCGCTCTGCATCAGGATCACGCCGTCGAACGGACGCTGCCACTGCCCTGATCGAACCCGTGCGGCGATCGTGTCCGGACGAAGACCGAGAGCGACGAGGGCGGCGACCCGCGCAACGCGGATCGGGGCCAGGGCGGACAGATCGGCGGCGGAGACGCGGGAACGACGAGGCATGCCCGTCACGGTCGGACGATCACGTCGAGCGCGGTGTCCGTTCGACGCAACCTGTGGACGGCCGGCACCCCTGTGGATCGACGAGGAGCAGCGTCGGCGACCGTTCGCGCACCACCCCGAACCCATGAACGGACCGTTCATCACGCAAGAAGGTGACGAACGGCCCGCTCGTACGGATCAGGGGGAGGGGCAGGGGCAGGCGCGGAAGGCGGACGGGCTCAGTGGCCCCAGACGTCCTGGGCCACCGACACCACGAGTTCGAGCTTCGCGACCTCCTGCTCGTAGGACAGCGTGTTGCCCTCCACCGTCGAGGAGAATCCGCACTGCGGGGACAGGCAGAGCTGCTCGAGCGGCACGTACTTCGTGGCCTCCTCGATGCGGCGCTTGAGGGTGTCCGGCTCCTCGAGCTCCCCGGACTTCGTGGTCACGAGGCCGAGCACCACCTGCTGGTCGCCGCGCGGGAGGTAGCGCAGCGGGGAGAAGTCGCCGGAGCGGGCGTCGTCGTACTCGCAGAAGAACCCGTCGATCTGCAGGCCGCCGAAGACCTTCTCGGCGACGTGGTCGTACCCGCCCTCGGCCGCCCAGGACGAGCGGTAGTTCCCGCGGCACATGTGCGTGGTGATCCGCAGGTCGGAGGGGCGGTCGGCGAGGGCGAGGTTGATCGTGTCGACGTAGCGCTCGTGCATGTGGTCGGCGTCCTCGCCGCGGGCGGCCATCGACTCGCGCTGGGCCGGGTCGTTCAGGTACGCCAGGGACGTGTCGTCGAGCTGCAGGTAGCGCACGCCGGCCTCGTACAGCCGGGCGATCTCCGCCTTGTACGCCGCGGCGAGGTCGGCCCAGAACTCGTCCGGGTCGGAGTACGGCGAGCCCTCGTGCACCGGGGCGCCGCCCAGGCGGTAGTGCAGCATCGACGGCGACGGGATCGTCAGCTTCGGCACGGCGCTCGTCACGGTCGAGGCCAGCATCGAGAACGCGTCGCCGAAGATCGTCGTCGACAGCCCGATCCGCTGGTCGATCACCAGCGACATGGCCGCGAACGTCAGGTCGCCGGAGGCGTTGCGGAACGCCACCTCCACCGACGAGTCCTTCGACGAGGACACCCCGTCGAGCTGGTAGAGGAAGTCCATGTGCCACGACGAGCGGCGGAACTCGCCGTCGGTGGCCGCCTGCAGGCCGACCGACTCCTGCATCGCGACGACGTCGCGGATCGCCTCGTCCTCGGCGGCGCGCAGTCCGTCGGCGTCCAGCCGCCCCTCGGCGTGCGCGCTCCGGGCCTCGAGCAGGGCGGGCGGTCGCAGGAGGCTGCCGACGTGGTCGGCGCGGAACGGAGCCAGGTCACGTGCGGACATGCGTACACCTCACCGCACCGGGGCCGCGGAGATCAGCCCCCGTCCCACCTGGTGGAAACCTCGTCCGCGAACGCCGACGCCGCCCGCCGGGCCGCGTCCCGCACCGCCCGCTCCATGCGGGTGCGGCGGTCGAACAGGCTGCCCGGGCCGCCGGCGGGGACGACCGGCACCGCCACGGAGATCGCACCGACGAGCTCGGTCCGGGCACACCTGTCGTCGTCAACGGGCAGGCGTACCGGGGCCGCCATGCACGCGAGGCGCTCGCGGAACTCGCTGCGGTCCAGGGCGAGGTCCCGACGGCGGACCTGGTCGAGTTCCCAGTCCAGCTCGTCGGGATCGGTGATCGTGCGGTGGGCGTGGCGGGCCTGCCCGTCGCGGGCCAGGACCTCGACGCGCCGGGCGTCCGGGAGGTCGGCGAGCAGCAGCTTGCCGACGGCGGTCGCGTGCAGGGCGCCGCGCCAGGTCGAGATGGTCGGCACCGGGTGCTCCGGGCAGTCGTCCGAGTCGACCACCACGACGTCGGCGTCCCGGAAGGCGGCGTAGAGGACCGCGGCCCCGGCCATCGCGTGCGCCTCGCGCAGCGTCGCGCCGAGCCCCGGCGGGATCGGCAGCTGGGAGCGGAGCCGGTCGTTGAGCGCTGGCAGCTTCGGCCCGAGCCCGAAGCCGCGGGCGGGCTCCAGACGGACGAGGTAGCCGTCGGCCACGAGGCTGCCGAGCAGGTGGTAGGTGGTGGACAGGTTGTAGTCCAGCCGGCGGGCCACCGCCTTCGCGGTGATGCCGTCGCCCGCATCCGCGACGACCTCGAGCACCCGGAGTGCGCGGTGCACCGAACCGAGTCCAGCCATTCACCCATGATGCGCGAGAAGGCCGTCCACTCGCCCGATCAGGGATGGTTACCCTCGCCCGGTGATCTCGAACGCGTTCTCGGTGGACCCCTGGTCCGTGCACGAGCCCGAACTCGACGTCGACCTCCTCGGCCAGACGGAGTCGCTCTTCGCGCTGGCCAACGGCCACGTCGGGATGCGCGGCAACCTCGACGAGGGGGAACCGCACCGGATGCCGGGCACCTACCTCAACTCGTTCTTCGAGTCGCGGCCCATGCCGCACGCCGAGGGCGGGTTCGGGTTCCCGGACGAGAACCAGACCCTGGTCAACGTCCCGAACGGCAAACTGATCCGGCTGCTGGTCGACGACGAGCCGCTCGACGTCCGCTACGGGCAGGTGCACGACCACCAGCGCACCCTGGACATGCGCAGCGGGATCCTCACCCGGCACGTGGAGTGGACCTCCCCCAACGGCCAGCGGGTCGACGTCACGTCGCAGCGCCTGGTGAGCTTCTCCCAGCGCGCGGTGGCGGCGATCTCCTACGAGGTCAGCATCCCCGAGGACTCGGGCAGCGACGCGCTCCTGGTGATCCAGTCCGAACTGTTCGCCAACGAGCAGATGCCCGAGATCACCGGCGATCCGCGCGTGGCCGCCGCCCTCACCAAGCCGCTCGCGCCGGAGCACAACTCGCACTCCACCTACGGCGCCCGGATGACCCACCGCACCAAGCAGTCCGAACTGCGGGTCGGCGCGGCCATGGAGCACCAGGTGTTCGGCCCGGACGACGCCAAGGTCGAGAGCTCGTGCTCGAAGAACGTCGGGCGGACCACGGTGATCAGCCGGCTGAAGCCCGGCCAGTCGCTGCGGATCGTGAAGTACCTCGCCTACGGCTGGTCGAGCACGCGCTCCCAACCCGCGATCGTCGACCAGGTCGAGGCCGCCCTGGACGCCTCGCTCTACACCGGCTGGGACGGGCTGGTGGCGGCCCAGCGGGAGTACCTGGACGCGTTCTGGGCCCGCGCGGACATCGAGATCGACGGCGACCCGCGGCTGCAGCAGGCGATGCGGTTCTCCCTGTTCCACGTGCTGCAGGCCGGCGCGCGGGCGGAGAAGCGGGCGATCGGCGCGAAGGGGCTCACCGGCCAGGGCTACGACGGGCACAGCTTCTGGGACTGCGAGACGTTCGTGCTCCCGGTCTTCGTGCACACCAACCCCCGGGTCGCCGCCGACGCCCTGCGCTGGCGGCACTCCACGCTGGAGATCGCCGAGCAGCACGCGCGCACCCTGGGCCTCGCGGGCGCGGCGTTCGCGTGGCGGACGATCCGCGGCGAGGAGTGCTCGGGCTACTGGCCTGCCGGCACGGCGGCGTTCCACGTCAACGCCGACATCGCGGACGCCGTCCTGCGGTACGTCTCGGCGACCGACGACACCGACTTCGAGCGGGAGGTCGGCGTCGACCTCCTGGTCGCGACCGCCCGGTTGTGGCGCTCGCTGGGCCACCACGACTCGGAGTCGAACTTCCGCATCGACGGCGTGACCGGGCCGGACGAGTACTCGGCGGTCGCGGACAACAACGTCTACACGAACCTCATGGCGCAGCGGAACCTGCGCGGTGCGGCCGACGCGTGCGTCCGCCACCCCCGCGAGGCCGAGCGCCTCGCGGTGTCCAGCGAGGAGATCGCGAGCTGGCGCTCGGCCGCGACCGCGATGGTCATCCCGTTCGACGAGAAGCTCGGGGTGCACGAGCAGGCCGAGGGCTTCACCTCGCACGCGTTCTGGGACTTCGAGAACACCCCCGAGGACGCCTACCCGCTGCTGCTGAACTACCCGTACTTCGACCTGTACCGCAAGCAGGTCGTCAAGCAGCCCGACCTCGTGCTCGCGATGGTCCAGTGCCCGGACGCGTTCACCCCGGAACAGAAGGCCGCGAACTTCGCCTACTACGAGCGGATCACGGTGCGGGACTCGTCGCTGTCCCCCGGCACCCTCGCGGTGATGGCCGCCGAGACCGGGCACCTCGACCTGGCCTACGACTACCTGGGCGAGTCGGTCCAGATGGACCTCGCCGACCTGGAGAACAACGTCCGCGACGGCATCCACCTCGCGGCCACGGCCAGCAGCTGGACCGCGGTCATCCAGGGCCTCGGCGGGATGCGCACCCACGACGGCACCCTGACCTTCGCGCCCCGCCTCCCCTCCGCGGTCTCGGGGCTGCGTTTCCGGGTGCTGTGGCGCGGGCGGTCGGTGCACGTCGAGATCGGCCACGGCCAGGCGACGTACACGCTGGAGGAGGCGTCGTCGGACGGGTCGGGACCGACGGGCATGTCGGCGACGTCGTCCGAGCCGCTCGAGCTGCGCCATCACGACGACGAGTTCGTGCTCGCCGTCGACGAGCCCCTCACCTTCGACATCCCGCCCGCGCCCTCCCGCGGGGTCATCGAGCAGCCCGCCGGGCGCGCACCGCTGTTCCGGCGGCTGCACCAGTAGGGCGGTCGCGCCGTCCCGAGTGCGACGTCACGCAGGTTCCGGAGCCCCCGGACCTGCGTGGTGTCGACCTCGCGGGGAGTGCGTCAGGGCGTCGTGGTGGTGCCGCCGCGGAAGCCCCCGGGCGCGTCCCCGCCCGTACCGCCGCTGCCCAGCACGCCACCACCGTTGCCCGGGTTGGCGGGCGCCTGCGACGTGGTCGTCGTCGGCTCCGTGGTCGGCGGCGGGACGACCGTCGTGGTCACCGGCGGAGGGGCGACCGTCGTGGTCGGCGGCGGGGTCGTCGTGGTCCGACGCCGGGTGGTGGTCTCCTCCTCGGTGGTGGTCGTGGTGGTCGTCGGCACCGGGGCGGGGATCGAGGTCGGCGCGGGCGCGGGGAGCTCCGCGGTGCGGTTGGCGAACAGCGCGTAGGCGCCGACCCCTCCGGCGACGAGCAGCACGGCCACGATCGCGGCGACGATCGGCCACCGACGCGAACGGCGAGGCTCCTCGGGGGCGTAGGCGCCCCCGGTCATCGTCCCGGGGCCCACCACGGCCGTCCGTCCGTCGGCGCCGGGGTAGCCGTAGGGCGGGTAGCCGCCGGGCGGGGTGCCGACGCGCTGGGTCGCGCCGTACGGGTCGTACCCGCCCTGGTTCATGGCGTACGTGGCGCCCGTACCTGGCGGGGCCATCGGGGGGCCCATCGCGTACGTGGCGCCCGTCGTCGGGGACGGAGCGAGGACGGTCTCCGCGTCCATCCCGACCTCGCGGGAGATGGTGCGCAGCTCGCCGACGACCTGCTCGGTGGTCGGCCGCTCGGCCGGCTCGTCCCGGGTCATCGCGACCAGCAGGCCGTAGAGGGCCGGCGGGAGGTCGGTCGGCACGTCGGGCGGGCGGTGCAGGCGTGCCACCGCCGCCTCGAGGGCGTTGCCCGGGTACTCGCGGCGGGCCGTGATGCACTCGAGCAGCACCAGGCCGAGCGCGTAGACGTCCGAGGCGGGCCCGACCGGCTGGCCCCGGACCTGCTCGGGCGAGAGGTAGGACGCCGTCCCGATCACCATGCCGGTGGCCGTGATGTTCGTGGCGTCGGCGAGGACCGCGATGCCGAAGTCGGACAGGTGCGGGCGGCCCTCGGTGTCGAGCAGGACGTTGCCGGGCTTGATGTCGCGGTGCACGACGCCGTGGCGGTGCACGTAGGTCAGCGCGTCGGCCAGCGCGGCGCCGAGCGCGACGACGTCCCCGGGACGCAGCGGGCCGTTGCGGATCCGGTCGGCGAGGGACTCGCCCTCGATGAGCTGCATGACGAAGTACGGCCGGCTGCCCTCGGCACCGACGTCGTAGATCGTCACCAGGCCCGGATGGTTCATCCCGGCGAGGGTCTGCACCTCACGCTGGCGGCGGGACTCGTCGGCCTCGCCGACCCCGGCGGGGAAGAGCTTGACCGCGACGTCGCGGCCGAGCAGCTCGTCGCGGGCGCGGTAGACCTCCGCGGCACCGCCGCGACCGATGAGGTCGCCGAGCGTGTACCGGCCCGCGCCCACGGTGGACGGGGGACCCGCCTCCGTCGAACTCACCGCCCGCGTGCCTCCTCGTGCCCGATCGACCTGCCCGCTCCGGACCCGGTCCGACCGGCGCCCGCACGCGTCCGGGCACAGGGGTGTGCCGGACGCCAGGGTCCCCATGGTGCCGTGTCCGTCCAGACGGTCCGTCGGCACCCCGGTCCACGGTGCCCGCACACATCGCCGCGTGACCGTTCCGTGACGGGGTGTCGGGCATCCGGTCCGGGAACTCCCCGCCGGGGGGCCCGATCTCGCTAGACTCGCCCCTCCCGGCCACGAGACGAACGAGGGATCACCATGGACCGCGACGAGCTCGCCCGCCAGGGCAAGCAGGTGGCGTCGGACCTGCGCGACACCGTGAGCCAGAAGGTGTCCGAGAACCAGGACACCATCAAGAGCACGCTGGACAAGGCCGCCCGCTGGGTCGACGAGAAGACCGGCGGCAAGTACTCCGAGCAGATCGGCAAGGCGCAGGGCAAGGTCGACGACGGCCTCGGCTGGGTCGCGAGCCAGGGTTCGCCGGCCTCCGGCGAGCCGCACGCGCCCGGTGCCGCCGCGGGCGACCCCGCCCCCGGCCCCACCGCCCCGGCCGACGCGCCCACCGCCCCCGGCACGACGCCGCCCGGGCCCATCACGCCCGAGCAGGGTGGCGCCTCGGCCGCCCCGCACGCGGCCGCCTCGCCCGACGCGCCGACCACCGCGCCCGGCCCGCAGACCCCCACCACGCCCGACCCCGACGCCCCGCGCCCGCCGCAGGTCTGATGGCGGACCTCGCCAAGGCGACCGCGACGCTGCCCACCGGGCAGCCCGGCCGCCGCGACGCGGTGCTCGACGGGCAGTGGGGCATCGGCCCGAAGCTGCACGGCGGCTACCTGCTCGCCCTCCTGACCCAGGCGGCGGTCGACGAGACCTCGCCCGAGCCGGCGGCGGGCCGGCACGTGTTCCCGCAGGCCGTCACCGGCACCTTCCTGCGCGCCCCCGACCCCGGACCCGCCGTCGTCGACGTGACGGTGCTGCGCCGGGGCCGGGGTGCGACGCAGGTGCGCGCCCTCGTCAGCCAGGACGACCGGCCGTGCGTCGAGGCGGCGATCGTCCTCGGGCCCGAGCCCACGATCGGGCCGTCGGACGGTGACGTCTCCCCCGACCCGGTCGAGCTCGCGCCGTTCGATGACTGCGCGCGGCGGCCGGCGGCCACCGACGACGGCCGCGGCGGCCTGCCGATCATGGACGTCGTCGACACCCGGTTCGGGCTGGACTCGCTCGGCTTCCTGGAGGGCCGTCCCAGCGGGGAGGGGCGCCTCTCGGGCTGGGCGGAGCTGGACACGCGGGAGCCGTGGTCGCCGATCGGGATGCTGGTCGCCGTGGACCTGCTGCCCCCGGCCTGCTTCGACCTGGGGATCTACGGCTGGTCCCCGACGATGTCGCTGACCGCCCACGTGCACGCCGTGCCGGCCCCGGGGCCGATCCGGCTCACGCAGTGGCTCGACCACCTCGTGGGCGACCGCATGCACGAGACCTGCCGGGCCTGGGACGCCACCGGGCGGCTGGTCGGCCAGGCCTCCCAGCTCGCCGCGGTCCGTCGCTGAGAGCTACTCCGTGGTCCCGTCGGCGAGGAGCCGGCGGAACCCGGTGAAGGGGTGCAGCACCTCCGGGATCGTCACGGACCCGTCCTCGGCCTGGTACTGCTCGAGCAGCGCCGCGAGCGCCCGCCCGATCGGCAGGCCCGACCCGTTGAGGGTCGCGACCTGCGCCCGGCCGCCCCGGGCGTCCTTGGCCCGGATGCCCGCGCGACGCGACTGGAACGTGCCGCAGTCCGAGCACGACGAGATCTCGCGGAACGTGCCCTGGCTGGGCAGCCACACCTCGAGGTCGTAGGTCGTCCGCGCGGCGAACCCCATGTCGCCCGCGGCGAGGCGCACCACGCGGTAGGCCAGGCCGAGCGCCTGCAGGCAGTTCTCCGCGTGGGAGACCATGAGCTCCAGCTCGGCGCCCGACTCCTCCTCGCGGCAGAAGCGCACCATCTCGACCTTGGAGAACTGGTGCAGCCGCAGCAGACCGCGGGTGTCCCGGCCGTAGCTGCCCGCCTCCGACCGGAAGCACGGGGTGTACGCGGTGTAGGCCAGCGGCAGCGCGCCCGCATCGAGCATCTCGTCGGCGTGCAGGTTCGTGAGCGATACCTCGGCGGTGGGGATCAGGTAGAGGCTCCGGTCCGCGGTGCCGGTGCGGAACAGGTCCTCCTCGAACTTCGGGAGCTGGCCCGTCCCGGTCATCGTCTCGCGGGTGACGAGGTAGGGCACGGAGAACTCGGTGTAGCCGTGCCGCGCCGTGTGCATCGTCAGGAAGAAGGTGGCGAGGGCGCGCTCCAGGACCGCACCGGGCCCCTTCGCGACGCTGAACCGTGCGCCGGAGAGCTTCGCGGCGCGCCCGAAGTCGAGGATGCCGGTCGCCTCGCCCAGGTCCACGTGGTCGCGGACCTCGAACCCGAACTCCGGCGGGGTGCCCCAGCGGCGGACCTCGACGGCGTCCGCGTCGGAGTCGCCGTCCGGGACCTCGTCGTCGGGCAGGTTGGGGATCGCCAGCAGGACCTCGCGCAGCGCGTCCTCGGCGGCCTCGGTCTCGGACTCCGACGTGCGGATCTCGTCCTTGATCTCACGGGCCCGGGTCTTGAGCTTCTCGACCTCCTCCCCCTGCCCGCGCGTCTCCTTCGCGACGCGGCCCACCTCGGCCGCGACGCGCTTCGACTCCGCCCGCAGGTCGTCCGTCCGGGAGATCGAGGAGTTGCGCCGCGCGGACAGGGCCTCGAGCCCCGCGAGGTCGAGCGTGTAGCCGCGGCGGGCGAGGCGGCGGACCGCCTCGTCACCGAGCTCGATCAACGTCCGTGCGTCGTGCATCGAAGTCCTTCGCGGGGGTCGTGGGGATATCGCGTGCCAGGGTGCCGCACCGGCTCGCCCGGGCCTCGAGCGCGGTCGGTTAGGTTCGGGGCCGCCCGAACGTCCACCGAACGCCTGGAGGAGACCCGAGTGTCCACCGTCCTCGTCACCGGTGCAGCCGGTTTCATCGGGTCCAACTTCGTCCGCTACTGGCGGGCGGTGCACCCCGGTGACGCGATCGTGGCACTGGACGCGCTGACCTACGCCGGGGTGCGGGAGTCGCTGAACGGCCCGGACGGCGAACTGCTCGACGGCGTGACGTTCGTGCACGGCTCGATCGGCAACACCGACCTGGTCGCGCACCTGCTGCGCGCGTACTCGGTGGACGTGGTGGTGAACTTCGCCGCGGAGTCGCACAACTCGCTGGCGATCCTGCGCCCGGGCGACTTCTTCGCCACCAACGTCACCGGCACCCAGGGCCTGCTCGAGGCCGTCCGCCGGGTCGGGGTGTCCCGGTTCCACCACATCTCCACCTGCGAGGTCTACGGCGACCTGTCCCTCGACGCCGACGAGGCGTTCACCGAGGACTCCCCGTACCTGCCCCGCACCCCGTACAACGCGGCCAAGGCCGGCGGGGACCACGTGGTCCGCTCCTACGGGCTGACCTACGACGTGCCGGTCACCATCACCAACTGCTCGAACAACTACGGGCCCTTCCAGTTCCCCGAGAAGGTCATCCCGCTGTTCACGACGCGGGCCCTGGCCGGGGAGCCGCTGCCGCTCTACGCCTCGACGAAGAACCGCCGCGAGTGGCTGCACGTCTCCGACCACGCCACCGCGATCGACCGGGTGATCCACCACGGGCGGGTCGGGGAGACCTACAACGTCGGGTCGGGCACCGAGGTCGACATCGAGGGCATCGCCGACACCGTCCTGGGTGCCCTCGGTCTGGGCCCGGAGCTCAAGACGATCGTCCCGGACCGGCCCAGCCACGACCGGCGCTACCTGCTCGACAGCTCGAAGCTGCGCACCGAGCTCGGCTGGGCCCCCGCCGTGGAATGGACCGACGGGATCGCCGACACCGTCGCCTGGTACCGCGCCAACGAGGCCTGGTGGCGCCCCCTGCTCGGCCGCTCCCCCGTGATCGAGGGCGCCGGCGCCGACTGGAGCGGCTCCGGACGCTAGGCCGATCGGCCGCAGCCCCTACCGATCGAACGGCACTCTCGCGCGCATAGAAGCTGCGAGGGTGCCGTTCGATCGTTCAGGGGGGCGGGTCAGCGGGGCACCAGCTCCGAGGCGTCGACGTGGAACTGCATCGCCTTGTAGGGCCAGTTGGTGTCGGTCTTCCACTGGCTGACCACGACGTGCAGGTTCTCGAGCGTCGAGCCGGGCACGGTGTAGCCGCCGTAGAGCTGCGCGACCCGGCCGCCCGCGTGGTCCTCGTCGCCCCAGCCCGCGCCGGCGACCAGCGTCGCGCGGGGGGCGGTGTGCAGGTTCGCGGTCGGGTGGTCGAGAAGCAGGGCGTCGATGCGGTAGTTCCCCGCGTCGAAGACGACGAGCAGCCACCACTCCCGTCCGGACGCGTCCGGGACCCGCCGCAGCGACATCTCCCCGAACGCGCCGGGCAGCACCTCGGTGGGCGTGCGCCCCCAGTCCCAGGTCGAGCCGTCGAAGCCCCAGCCCTCCCATGCGGCGGGGTCGGCGATCCGGTCGACGGGGACCCGGTGCAGCAACAGGCCGTGGGCCCGCTGGAAGCCGGTGGTGAACACGTACACCCAGGTGCCGTCGGTCTCCCACGTCAGCATCTGGAAGAGCCCGCCCAGGTGGTCCCCGGGCCACCGGACACCGGCCGGCTCCCAGGTCTGCCCGGAATCGCGGGAGCGGTGCAGCTCGGTCGCCCGCGGGTGCCCGAGCTCCCGGCAGGCCATGACGTGCAGCCACATCTCGTCGCCGACGGTCAGCAGGTCGGTCGGGAGCACCGTCGAGACCCGCCGCAGCGACAGCATCGAGGTCCCCGTGCGCCGGAAGCCCTTGTGGCGGTAGCCGACGACCTGCTGTGCGTAGCCGGACTCGCCCGCACACCCGGTCCAGGACAGGCCGGCGTCCACCGAGGACGGGTCCGCGAAGAGCACCACCGGGGAGCGCCAGCCCGGCCCGCCGACCCCGGCGATCTCGAACGTGTCACCGAACACCGACACCAGGCGACCGTCGGGCGCCCGCACGGTGGCGCCCAGGTCGGTGCCCCCGACGCCGAAGCGGTCGGTGATGCCGGGGCCGGTGAGATCGGTGATCTTCCGTGCGAGCTGCATGGCGGCAGCCTGCCAGGCCCGCGGCGAGGAACCCCACGAGGGAGAGGAGAGAGTGTGGGCGAGGGGGGAGTTGAACCCCCACATCCTTCCGGATACACGGACCTGAACCGTGCGCGTCTGCCATTCCGCCACTCGCCCGGAGTGGTGCCGATCGGTGATCGACGTGAGCGACCCTAGCACCCGTCCCGAACCCCACCCCGAAGGAGGTCAACGGAAGCCGTTGCGCGACCGATACCATCGATGTGCCCCGCACGGTGTGGCGACACTCCGTCGGGGAGGAAGGTCGGACGACGAGTCGGATGGAGGGATCGCGGGTGGGGCGCGCACAGCGCTTCGAGCGCAAGCTCGAAGGCCTCGTGGGTGACACCTTCGCGCGGGTCTTCGGCGGCAAGGTCGTTCCCCAGGAGATCGCACAGGCCCTCCGCCGCGAGGCGGAGGACAACGTGCGAGTCTTGGCCGGTGGGCGTCAGCTGGCGCCCAACCACTACACGGTGGTGCTCAGCCCTGCCGATCACGATCGGTTGGCCGGGGACGAAGAGACCATCACCCACTCGCTGATCGACTGCGTGGAAGAGCACCTCACAGAGGGCGGGTGGGAGACATACGGTGAGGTCGTAGTCTCTCTGGAGCGTTCCGACGCGCTGCACACGGGACAGTTCCGCACCAAGTCGTCCGTTGACCCCGACGCGTCGCGGCAGCGGACCGCGAGCCCCCGATCCGCAGGAGAGCACCCCATGAGCCAGGCACCCGGTCGGTACCCGGACGAGCAGGACCAGCGTGGCTACGGCCAGCAGGGCTACCCGCAGCAGCCGCAGCAGGGCTACCCGCAGGACCCGTACGCCCAGCAGCAGGGCTACCCGCAGCAGGGCTACCCCCAGCAGCAGGGCTACGGGCAGGACCCGTACGGCCAGCAGCAGGGCTACCCGCAGCAGGGGTACGGGCAGGACCCGTACGGCCAGCAGCAGGGCTACCCGCAGCAGGGCTACGGGCAGGACCCGTACGGCCAGCAGCAGGGCTACCCGCAGCAGGGCTACGACCAGTACGGCCAGCAGGGGTACGACCCGTACGGCCAGCAGCAGGGCTACGGGCAGCCGCAGGGCTACGACCCGTACGGCCAGCAGCAGGGCTACGGCCAGCCCCAGGGCTACGCCGGCCAGCCGGGCTACGACCAGTACGGCGGCCAGTACGGCCAGGGCGGCTACGACCCCTACGGCCAGCAGCAGGGCGGGTACGACCAGTACGGCCAGCAGGGCTACGGCGGCGTCCAGACCCGCCAGATGACCGCGACGCTGACGCTGGACGACGGCTCGAACCGCTCCTACCAGCTGGTGCAGGGCGCGAACGTCATCGGCCGCGGGCAGGACGCGCAGTTCCGCCTCGCCGACACCGGCGTCTCCCGCCGTCACCTCGAGATCAGCTGGGACGGCCAGCAGGCCACCCTGTCCGACCTCGGGTCCACCAACGGGACGACGGTCAACGGCACCCCGGTCCAGACCTGGCAGCTCGCCGACGGCGACACCATCCGGGTCGGGCACTCGGCGCTGCTGTTCCGCGCCCAGGGCTGACGCGCGCTCCTCGTGCCCGAACTCGTCCTCCAGCTCACCCGAGCGGCGTTCCTCGCGCTGCTCTGGCTGTTCGTCTTCGCCGCGCTCCGGGTCGTCCGTTCCGACCTGTACGCCGCGTCGGGGCTACGGGCCGCGGTGCCAGGTCGACGCCCCTCCAAGGGAGGGGCGGCGAAACCGGGCCGTGGTGGGGGCCGCTCGGGGCCGAA
Organism: Actinomycetospora termitidis; assembly: GCF_030286555.1. Classification (GTDB taxonomy): domain Bacteria; phylum Actinomycetota; class Actinomycetes; order Mycobacteriales; family Pseudonocardiaceae; genus Actinomycetospora; species Actinomycetospora termitidis. Next base: position 467,300 of record NZ_JASVWF010000001.1, read on the forward strand.
GGCACTCATCGTGACGGCGGGTGCGCTCGCCGGCACGCGCATCGCCCTCGACGGGCGGCCGATCATGCTCGGCCGCGCCGACGACTCCACGCTGGTGCTCGACGACGACTACGCGTCGACCCGGCACGCCCGCATCTCGCAGTCCGGTGACGACTGGTACGTCGAGGACCTGGGGTCCACCAACGGGACCTACCTCGACCGCAACAAGGTCTCCGGACCGACCAAGGTGCCCCCGGGCACGCCGATCCGCATCGGCAAGACCGTGATCGAGCTCCGCACATGACCGGTACCCGTGCTCCGCACGCCACGCAGCCCACCCGGGTGCGGGCGCTGTGTGCCCTTGCGTGCAGGATCGTCCCGTGACCCTGGTGCTGCGCTACTCCGCCCGCAGCGACCGGGGCCTGGTCCGGCAGAACAACCAGGACTCGGTCTACGCGGGCCCGCGTCTGCTCGCGCTCGCGGACGGCATGGGGGGACACGCGGCGGGTGAGGTGGCCTCGAAGCTGGTCATCGCCGCGCTGGTGCCCCTCGACGACGACGAGCCGGGCGACGACCTGCTCGGCGAGCTCGCCGAGGCGACCGCCCAGGGCAACGACGCGATCACCGAGCTGGTGAACGAGGAGCCCGACCTCGACGGCATGGGGACGACGCTCACCGCGGTCCTCTTCGCCGGCAGCCGCCTCGGCATGGTGCACGTCGGCGACTCGCGGGCGTACCTGTTCCGCGAGGGCGTGCTCACCCAGATCACCCGCGACGACACGTTCGTGCAGTCCCTCATCGACGAGGGCCGCATCACCGAGGACGAGGCCGCCAGCCACCCGCAGCGCTCGCTGCTGCTGCGCGCGCTCACCGGTCACGACGTCGAGCCCTCGCTGACGGTGCGCGAGGCCCGCGCGGGCGACCGCTACCTGCTCTGCTCCGACGGCCTGTCCGGCGTGGTCAGCGCCGAGACGATCGCCGAGGCGCTGACGATCACGGACCCGCAGAGCTGCGCCGACCGGCTCATCGAGCTCGCCCTCAAGGGCGGCGGACCGGACAACGTCACCTGCATCGTCGCGGACGTGGTCGACGTCGACTACGGCGAGCACGAGCCGATCTACGGCGGTGCCGCGGGCGACGGGCGCGCCGACCCGCCGCCGGCCGACTCCGCGGCCGCCCGGGCCTCGGCCGCGACGCTCACCCGCGCCGAGCCCTCCGCACGCCCCGACCCGCTGCCCTCCCGCAGCGACGCGGCCCGCGGACACGCCCGGCCGCGGCGGGGCCGGCTCGCGGTGGTCCTCGCGGTCGTCGGCGTGCTCGTCCTCGCCGGCCTCGGCCTCCTCGTGACGCGGCTGTGGATCTCCCAGCAGTACTACGTCGGCGTCGCCGGCGACCAGGTCGTGATCTACCAGGGCGTCCGCGGCGACGTGCTCGGCGTGCAGCTGCAGGACGTCTCCGAGCAGACCGGCCTCAAGGTCGCCGACCTCACCCAGGTCGGCCGCACCTCGGTGCAGGGCGACTCGCTGCCCACCTCGGACCTCGACGCGGCGCACCGCACCGTCGAGCGCCTCCGCACCGACGAGCTGCTGCCCGAGTGCCAGCCACCGGCCCCGATCGTGCCGACCCCGGCCCCGCAGCCCGGCCAACCCGCCGTGCCGGGCCAGACCGTCGCCCCCGGCGCCCCGGGCTCGCCCGTCACCGCGGCACCCACCGCCGTGCCCCAGTCCCCGCAGGTCCCGGGACGCGACTGCCGCGCGGTGCAGTAATGGTCCGCCCCGCCCAGGCCTCCCGCGCCGGTCGGACCACCGGCGGGCCCGGCGTGAACCCCGCCGAGATGCCCGCCGACCGCACCGCGCTGCGTCCGGTCGTCGCCGCCGCCGTCTCCACCCGCCGCGGCATCGAGCTGCTGCTGCTCGCCTTCGCGGCGGTCATCACCACCGGCGCACTCGTGCTCGTCGAGGCCAACCAGAACCAGGAGCTGACGCTCACCCTGCTCTACCTGGGCCTGGCGTACCTGGCGCTGTTCGCGGCCGCGCACGTCGCGGTGCGCCGGTTCGCGCCCTACGCGGACCCGGTGATCCTGCCGTGTGCGGCCCTGCTCAACGGCCTGGGTCTCGTCATGATCCACCGGATCGACCTGGCCAAGGCCGCCAACGCGCTCGCCCGGGGCAACCCCGTCCCGGACGCGGACGCCCTGCGCCAGATCGCCTGGCTCACGCTGGGCCTGGTCCTGTTCGTCGTGGTGCTCTGGCGGGTGCGCGACCACCGCACCCTGGCCCGCTACGGCTACACCGCGGGCTTCGTCGGCCTGGTGCTGCTCGGTCTGCCCGCGGTCCTGCCCTCGGCCCTCTCCGAGGTGAACGGGGCCAAGATCTGGATCCGGGTGGGCGGCGTCGGCATCCAGCCCGGGGAGTTCGCCAAGATCCTGCTGACGGTCTTCTTCGCCTCGTTCCTGGTCGCCAAGCGCGACCTGTTCACGACGGCGGGCAAGCACGTCCTGGGCATGACCTTCCCGCGGCCCCGCGACCTCGCGCCGCTGCTCATCGCCTGGGTGGTCGCGATGGGCGTGCTGGTCTTCGAGTCCGACCTCGGCACGTCGCTGATGTTCTTCGGGATCGTCCTGTCGATGATCTACGTCGCGACGGAGCGCTCGTCGTGGGTGCTCATCGGCCTGGTCATCTTCGGGGCCGGGGCGTTCGCGGCGTGGACGTTCGTCGACCGCGTGCAGGTCCGCGTGGCCGCGTGGCTCGACCCGCTCTCCGACCCCGCCAGCGCGACCTATCAGGTCAGCCAGGGCCTGTTCGGGATGGCGACCGGCGGGATGCTCGGCACCGGGCTGGGCGCCGGGCGCCCCGACCTCGTCCCGCTGTCGAGCACGGACTTCATCTTCACCTCGATGGGCGAGGAGACCGGCCTCATCGGGCTGATGGCGCTCCTGCTGCTCTACTGCCTGATCTCCACCCGGGCGCTGCGCACCGCCCTCGCGGTGCGCGACACCTTCGGCAAGCTCCTCGCGGCCGGCCTCGGGTTCACCCTGGCCATCCAGGTCTTCGTCGTCGCCGGCGGCGTGATCGGGCTCATCCCGAACACCGGCCAGGCGGCGCCGTTCATGTCGTACGGCGGCTCGTCGCTGGTGGCGAACTACGTGCTGGTGGCCCTGGTGCTCCGGGTCTCCGACGCCGCCCGCCGGCCCGCCTCGGACAAGAGCAGGCCGGAGCCGGGAGCGGCGCCGACCCCGCCCCGCACGCCGCTGGCCGAGGCGCACACCGAGATGGTGTCGCGCAGCGGAGCGGCGGGGGGCGCCGAGGTCGACACGCCACCGCACGGTCAGCCCACACCGCCACGAGGGAGGAGCCGCGAGTGAACACCCCGCTGCGTCGGGTCTCCCTCGTGGTCATGGGCCTGATCGTGCTGCTGCTGGGCCAGGCCACGTGGGTCCAGGTGGTCAAGGCCGACGAGTACAAGGCGAACCCGTACAACCAGCGCGTGCTGCTGGACGAGTACAACCGCCAGCGCGGCCAGATCTCCGCCGGCGGCGAGGTGCTCGCGTCCAGCGTCGCGACCGACGACCGGTTCAAGTACCTGCGCACCTACGCGAACGGGCCGATGTACGCGCCCGTCACCGGCTACTACTCGCAGGTCTACGGGACGTCCGGGATCGAGCGGTCGATGGACTCGGTGCTCAACGGCTCCGACGACCGGCTCTTCGTCCGCCGGATCTCCGACGTGGTCACGGGCCGCTCGCCGGCCGGGGGCAACGTCGCGCTGACCATCGACCCCAAGGTCCAGCAGGCCGCGTACCAGGCGATGGTGTCGCGCGGCTACGAGGGCTCGGTCGTGGCGATCCGGCCCCAGACCGGCGAGATCCTCGCCCTGGTGTCGGTGCCCTCCTACGACCCGAACCCGCTGGCCGCGCACGACGGCGCCACCCAGCGCAACGCGTGGAACTCGCTGAACCCGAACAGCTCGGACTCCCCGCTGATCAACCGCGCGACCTCGGAGACCTATCCGCCGGGGTCGACCTTCAAGCTGGTGACCACCTCGACGGCGCTCGAGGCGAGCATGATCACCCCGCAGACCCCGGTCACGGCCGAGCCGCGGATCACCCTGCCGGACAGCGTCACCACGCTGGAGAACTACGACGGCGAGCGCTGCGGGCCCGGTCCGACGGTGCCGTTCTCCACCGCGTTCACGAAGTCCTGCAACGGACCGTTCGCCCAGCTCGCCGACCAGGTCGGCGCGGACCGGCTGCGGGCGCAGGCCGCCGCGTACGGCATGGAGAACCCGAACCTCACGATCCCGATGCCGGTGGCCGAGTCGTCGGTCGGCGAGCTCGGGGACGGCGCCTCGCTGGCGCAGTCCGGCATCGGTCAGCGCGACGTCCGGCTGACGCCGCTGCAGAACGCGATGATCACCGCGACGATCGCCAACGGCGGCATCCCGATGCAGCCGCACGCGGTCGGCCAGATCCAGGGCCAGGACCTCTCGGTGGTCGACACCACCGAGCCGGACCGCCTCGCCCGCGCGATCTCCGGCGGCACCGCCTCCACGCTGACCCAGTTGATGATCGGCTCGGAGAACGGCGGGACCAGCGGCGGGAAGATCCCCGGCGTGCAGCTCGCCTCCAAGACGGGCACCGCGGAGTGGGGCGCCTCCCCGAAGACCAACCCCCCGCACACCTGGTACGACGTCTTCGGCCCCGTGCCCGATCCCCAGGTGGCGGTCTCTGTCATCGTCGAGCGCGGCGGCAACCGGGGCGACGACGCCACGGGCTCCTCCGTGGCCGGTCCGGTCGGCCGCGCGGTCGTCGCCGCGGCCCTGCAGCAGGGAGGGAGGTAGCACCATGGCTCCGACCACGGGAACCCTGCTCGCCGACCGCTACCGGATCGGCCGCCGCATCGCGATCGGTGGCATGGGCGAGGTGTGGGAGGCCCAGGACACCCGGCTGGACCGGACCGTCGCGGTCAAGATCCTCAAGGCCGAGCTGTCCGGGGACCCGGAGTTCCTGCACCGCTTCCGCACCGAGGCGCGCACGGCCGCCTCGCTGAACAACCCCGGCGTCACCGCGGTCCACGACTACGGCGAGACCACCACGGACTGGACGACGGCGAGCGGCACCATCCAGGTGCCGGTGGCCTACCTGGTCATGGAGCTCGTCCGCGGCGAGCCGCTGGCTCAGATCCTCTCGGTGCACGGCCGCCTCGGCGTCGACTACACCCTCGACATCCTCGAGCAGTCCGGGTACGCCCTGGACGCCGCGCACGAGCGCGGGCTCGTCCACCGGGACGTCAAGCCCGGCAACATCCTGGTGACGCCGGCGAACCAGGTGAAGATCACCGACTTCGGCATCGCGAAGGCGATCGACGCCGCCCCGGTCACCCGCTCGGGCATGGTCATGGGCACCGCGCACTACATCGCCCCGGAGCAGGCCGGGGGCGGCGACGCCGGGCCGGCCTCGGACGTCTACTCGCTCGGCGTCGTCGGCTACGAGTGCCTGGCCGGGCGCCGGCCGTACCTCTCCGAGAACGCCGTGACGGTCGCGATGATGCACATCCGCGACCCGCTCCCCCCGCTGCCGCCGGACGTGCCGCCCGTGGTCCGCCAGCTCATCGAGCTGACCCTGACCAAGGACCCGCGCGGCCGCTACGCCAACGGCGGGGAGTTCGCCCGGGCGGTCGCCGCGGTCCGCCGCGGCGAGCCGGTGCCCCGCCCGGGTGCGGCCACCGCCGCCACCGAGGCGGTCAACCCGGCCACCCGGGTCGCCCCGGCGACCACCTACGACGGACCGTCCTCACCCCCGCCGCGGCGCAATGAGCGCTGGGACGACGGCGGGCGCCGGGAACCCGCCCGCCGCGGCCCGTGGGGCACGATCGCCGCGGTCGTGGGCGTGCTCGCCGTCCTCGGCATCCTCGGCTACGTCCTGGTCTCGAACACCGACACCAGCGCGCCGCCCCCCGTCGCCACCCCGACCTCGACCACCACGACGGCCGCGCCGACCACCACGACGACGACGCGCAGCCGCACCAGCACGACGACGACGGCCGCGGGTAACACCGTGAACGTCAGCACCATCGACTACTTCGGGCGGCCCGCCTCGGTCGCGAGCGCTGCACTACGCGACTCGGGTCTCGTTCCGGAGATCGAGACGCTGTTCGGTGGGACGCCGAACGATCCGTCGGCCTGCCGCGTCCTGCGTGTCGACCCCACAGGAGAGGTCAAGCGCGGGGACACCGTGACCGTGACCTGTCAGGAGACCGGATGACCACCCCCCGCCTCCTGTCCGACCGCTACGAGCTGGGGCCGGCCCTCGGCTACGGGGGCATGTCCGAGGTCCACGGCGGTCGTGACGTCCGGCTCGGCCGGGACGTGGCGATCAAGGTGCTGCGCGCGGACCTCGCCCGCGACCCGCAGTTCCAGATCCGCTTCCAGCGCGAGGGACAGAACGCGGCCGCCCTGAACCACCCGGCGATCGTCGCGGTCTACGACACGGGTGAGACGTGGGCCGACGACGTCCCGCTGCCCTACATCGTCATGGAGTACGTCCCGGGGCGGACGCTGCGCGACATCGTCAAGAGCGGCGGCCCGATGGAGCCGTTCCGGGTCTGCGAGGTCGTCGCGGACGTGTGCTCGGCCCTGGACTTCTCGCACCGCCACGGGATCATCCACCGCGACGTCAAGCCGGCCAACGTCATGATCACCCCGTCCGGGGCGGTCAAGGTGATGGACTTCGGCATCGCCCGGGCGCTGTCGGACGCCCAGCAGGGGCTGACCCAGACCGCCGCCGTCATCGGCACCGCGCAGTACCTCTCGCCGGAGCAGGCCCGGGGCGAGGCCGTGGACGCGCGCTCGGACGTCTACTCCACCGGCTGCGTGCTCTTCGAGCTGCTCACCGGGCAGCCCCCGTTCACCGGCGACTCGCCGGTGGCCGTGGCCTACCAGCACGTGCGCGAGGACCCGCGGCCGCCGTCGGAGCTCAACCCGGCCGTGCCACCCGCGCTCGACGCCATCACGCTCAAGGCGCTCGCCAAGAACCCGTTCAACCGCTACCAGACCGCGGGCGAGATGCGCGACGACCTGGTGCGGGTGCTCCAGGGCGAGCAGGTCGAGGCCCCGCTGGTGATGACCGCGGACGAGCGCAACACGCTCATGACCGGCCCGACCCGCACCGTCGGCGCGGCCGGCTACGCGACCGGCCCGGCCACCGAGGCGGGCGACTTCGCCGCCTGGCAGGCCGAGCAGGAGGAGGAGCGTCGACGGCGCCGTCGTCGCCGGCTGGGGGTCCTCGGCGGGGTCGTGGCGGTCGCCGCGGTGCTCGCCGCCCTGTTCTTCCTCTTCTCGCCGGCGAACAACCAGCTCGCCGTCCCCGACGTCGCGAACCAACCCCAGGACGTGGCGCTGCGGACCCTCACCGGCGCCGGGCTCAAGCCGAACCTGGTGCCGGTGGCCTCGGACCCGACCCAGGTCGGGACGGTGCTGGGCACGGACCCGGTCGCCGGGACCGAGGTCGAGCCGCAGACCGTCATCGCGATGCGGGTCGGCCGCGGCCCGGACCGCGTGCAGGCTCCGGACCTCTCCGGGCGCACCGCCGAGCAGGCCCAGCAGATCGTGCAGGGCGCGGGGCTCACCCTGACCCCGGTCCCGCAGCAGAAGCCGGTGGACGACGCGAGCCAGGTGGGCAAGGTCCTCTCGCAGGATCCCGCGCCCGGCGCCCTGCTCGCCCCCGGCACCGCGATCCAGCTCACCGTCGGTCAGCAGCGCCAGACGATCAAGGTCCCGGACGTGACCGGCCAGCCGGTCGCCACCGCCCGCACCACGCTGGAGGGCGTGGGGCTCGAGGTCACCGTCAGCGGCGACTCGTCCGGCAACGCGACCGTGGCGTCCACGAGCCCCGCCGCGGGGAGCACCGTGGCGGTCGGCTCGACGGTGACGGTCACGGCGGCGAACCCGGACCAGGTGCAGGTCCCGGACATCGTCGGCAAGTCCCGCGGCGACGCGATCTCGGCCCTGGCCTCGGCCGGCTTCAGCGGGAACCTGCAGGCGACCTCGCAGGACGTTGACGACCCGAACCAGGACGGGAAGATCCTCAGCCAGAGCCCGTCCGCCGGCAGCCGGGCCGGGAAGGGCGACACCATCCAGGTGACCGTCGGGAAGTACAACGGCGGGGGCGGCGGGGTCTTCGGCGGCGGGGGGAACGGCCTCTTCCCGGGCGGGAACTGACCCCGGCGGTCAGTCCCGCACGGGCGGGGCGGCCGCCAGGGCCAGGGCGCGCACGTCACGGACGAGGTCGTCCACGAGTCCCGGCGCCACCGGGTGCCCGCACGCGGCCATCCACGTGGCGAGGATCCGGTGGCCGTCCTCGGTGAGCACGGACTCCGGGTGGAACTGCACGCCCTCGAGCGGGAGCTCACGGTGGCGCATGGCCATGAGCACGCCGTCGTCCGTCCAGCCGGTCGGCTCGAGCTCGGCCGGCAGCGAGTCCGGCCGGACCGTCAGCGAGTGGTAGCGGGTGGCGGTGAACGGGTCCGAGAGGCCCGCGAGCACGCCGGCCCCGCCGTGGTGCACCGACGAGGTCTTGCCGTGCCGCAGCTCGGGGGCGCGCTCGACGATCCCGCCGAACGCCTGCCCGAGCGCCTGGTGCCCGAGGCACACGCCGAGCATCGGGGTGCGGTCCGCGGCGCAGCGCGCGATGACGTCGAGGCTGGACCCGGCGTCGTCGGGCGTGCCCGGCCCGGGGCTCACCAGCACGCCGTCGACGTCGGCCGCGAGGTCGAGCACGTCGGGCGCGTCGTTGCGGCGCACCACCGGCTCGGCGCCCAACTGGGCGAGGTACTGGACGAGGTTGTAGACGAAGCTGTCGTAGTTGTCGACGACGAGGACCCGCACGGCCCCACCCTACGGTCCGCTTCGCTACCGTGGACTCGACCCGAGTCCACCAGGAGTCCGCCCGTGCCGAAGTCGAAGGTCCGCAAGAAGCCGACCTACACCCCGCCGCCGCAGGCGACCGCCGCGAGGACGAGCGGGCCGTCGCACCCCGCGTACGTCGTGATCATGCTCGCGATCGGCATCGTCGGTCTCGCATGGCTCGTCGTGAACTACCTGGCCGGGGAGGACATCCGGTTCATGGCCGAGCTCGGCGGATACAACTTCCTCATCGGCTTCGGTCTCGTGGTCGTCTCACTGCTCATGACGATGAAGTGGCGCTGAGAATTACACGCATGTCGTTCGTCCCCACTGTGGACGGAGCCTGTGGACAACCCCGACGCTGAGTGGGCCGCCCCGGTGGGTGCCGTCGTCCTCGGCCTGGTCGGGGCGATCGGGCTGCTCGCCTACGTCGTCCTCGGGAGCCTCGACGGACCCGGCCGTCTGCTGCTCGGGGTCGCGGGGGTGGCCGTGGGGGCCGCCGCCATCGTGGGGCTGCGGGCGCGACCGCGCCTGGCGGCGAGCGCCGAGGACCTCACGCTGCGCGGTCTGCTCGGCGCCCGCACCTGGCCGTGGACGCGGGTCGACGCCGTGCGCGTCGTCCGGATGCGCCGCCTGGGCCTGCCGGCGGCCTACGTCGAGATCGACACCCGCGACGACGACGGGGCGGAGCGGCTGCTCGTGCTCGGTCGCCTCGAGCTGGGGACCGACCCGGTGGACGTCGCCGCCGCGCTGCAGACCCACCGGGCCCGGGCCGGGCGTGGCGGCGGGACGTCAGCCGCCGATGCGGCAGGTGGTCGCGCCGCAGACGACGCTGCCGAACGAGACGTCGCGGACGACGATCACGAGGACCAGCGCGACGACGATCCCCCCGGCGATCCAGAGGCCGACGGCCGGCCGTGACCGCGCGGGCCCGTAGGTCATCGCCACGGCCACCAGGGCACCCACCACGAAGCCGCCGAGGTGCGCCTCCCAGGAGAACCCGAACGACAACGTGAGCGCCACGTTCAGGCCGATGATCACCAGCGCCTGCGTCGCCGGGAGGCGCATGCGCCGCAGCAGGACGAGCAGCGCGCCCATCAGTCCGTAGATCGCCCCGGAGGCGCCCGCGGTGGCGACCAACGGCGAGCTGAACACCATGACGGCGGCCGAGCCCCCGAGCAGCGAGACCCCGTAGAGCGCCGAGAACCGCAGGCGGCCGAGCACCAGCTCGAGGTCCCGCCCGATGAACCAGAGGGCGATCATGTTGGCCAGCAGGTGGATCGGGCCGATGTGCAGGAAGCCCGACGTCACCAGCCGCCACCACTCGCCGCCGGCCACCTGCAGCGGGACGAGCGCGCCGCCGCGGAACACGGCCCCCGCCGTGTTGTCCTGCACGCTGCCCGCGTCGGCCGCGGTCCAGACGAAGACGGCGACGTTGAGCGCGATCAGCGCCGGGACCAGGACCGCGGTCGGCCGACGCAGGTCCCGGCCGCGCCGCTGGGTGCGCGCCCCCTCGGAGACGCAGTCCACGCACTGCATCCCGACCGAGGCGTCGCGCAGGCACTCCGGGCACGCCGGACGGTCGCACCGCGTGCAGCGCAGCCCGGTCGGACGGTCGGGGTGGCGGACGCACACGTGGGTGTCCGCGCCCGGAGGACTGGTGCTCATGTCCCCAGTGTCCCCGCCCGGTGGTGGGTGTCCGGTTACTTCGAGACCTCCACGCTCTCGATCACGATGTCGGAGGTCGGGCGGTCACCCGGGCCGGTGGGCGCGGCGGCGATCGCGTCGACGACGTCGCGGCTGGACTGGTCGGCCACCTCGCCGAAGATGGTGTGCTTGCGGTTCAGCCAGGTGGTCGGCGCCACGGTGATGAAGAACTGCGAGCCGTTCGTGCCGGGCCCGGCGTTCGCCATCGCGAGCAGGTACGGCCGGTCGAATCGCAGGTCGGGGTGGAACTCGTCGGCGAACTTGTAGCCGGGGCCGCCGCGGCCGGTCCCGTCCGGATCCCCGGTCTGCAGCATGAATCCGGCGATGACCCGGTGGAAGATCACCCCATCGTAGAAGGGGCCGGAGGACTGGCCCTTGGCGTTCGCAGTGCTGTACTGGCCCTCACCGGTGGCGAGTCCCACGAAGTTGGCGACCGTCTTCGGTGCCTTGTCGGGGAAGAGGTTGACGGTGATGTCGCCGTTCGAGGTGTGCAGCGTCGCGGTCGGCCCGTTCTCGGCATTCGTCACGCGGGTCATCGTGCCACCGTCGGAGCAGCGGGTGTGACGCACCGGCGGGTCGGGCACTTGCAGACAGGGGACGGGCGGCATCATGAGCCGCCACCGATGAGTGAGGTGTGGCCGTTGAGCAGCAAGACCGTGATCGGTGCCAGGGAGGACCTGGACGATCTGCGCAAGGAAGGCCGCCGCAGGCGCAAGAAGGCGGCCAAGCAGGCGGAGAAGGCTGCCGCGCAGGCCCGCAAGGACCGCGAGAAGGCCCGCAAGCAGGGCGCGAAGAAGCGCGCCGAGGTCCGTCGGGACGTCCGCGCCGCCGCGGACACGGCCCGCCAGCGGGTGCTCGACGCGCGCGCCGAGGCCCGCTCGCGGGCCGAGGAGGCGCAGGCCGAGGCGCGCAAGCGCGCCCAGGAGGCCCGCGAGGAGACGCGCCGGCGCGCGAACCAGGCGGCGAAGGAAGCCCGCAAGCAGGCCCGTTCGTACGCCAAGGACGCCCGCAAGCAGGCCAAGGTCTACGCGAAGGACGCCCGGCAGGCCCTCGAGAAGTCGCCGGTGCCCACGTCGGTCGGCGAGCTGCGCGACCTCGGCGAGAACGTCCGCGGCCAGTTCGAGGACGGGCTGACCACGGCGCGCCGCGACCTCGCCCAGCGTCTCGAGCCGGAGCAGGACAAGAAGCGTCGCCGCTGGGGTCTGTGGATCGTGCTCGCCGTCGTCGGCGCCGGCATCGCGATCGTGGCCACCCGCCGCGCCCCGGAGCTCCCGCCGCCGCCCCCGCCGGCCCCGCGGCCGAAGCCCGCCCCGGCGACCGCCACCGGCCCGTCGCCGGCGACGCCGGCCGCCGCGGCCGGTGCCGTGCCCGACCCGGACCAGCCGGGCGGCATCGTCCCGCCGAAGGCCCCGACGGACGCGGTCTCGCCGAGCCCGAACGGCTCGACCGGGAGCACCAAGCCCGCCGGGAACTGACACACCGCCCCGGTGGGCCCGGACCGGGCTCACCGGGGCAGCAGGGCGCGCAGCCGGTCCCCCACGCCGGCCGTGCGATCGGCGACGACGTCGGCGGACCGCCCGTCGATCACCGCGGCCACGTTCTGCGCGCCGGTACTGCCCGGGCGCAGGTAGTCCACGTGCCCGACCGATCCCGTCGTCGCGATCGGGTGCACGTCCGGCAGGCCGTTGGGGTCGGGCCCGAACCACCCGGCGTCGGCGACCGGATCCCCGCGCGCCTCCGCCACCCACGTCGGCTGCCGCGGCAGCGGGGACACGCCCGGCGAGCCCAGCAGCACGACGTCGTCCACCGACCGCGCCGACGCCACGCCCTGCGCGACCGTGAGCGAGCCGTACGAGTGCCCGACGGCCGTGACGTGCGGTCCCTGGCCCCCGGCCACCGCGACCCCGTCCAGGAACGACGCGAGCCGGGCGGACGCGTTCTCCGCGACCCGGGTCCCCAGCACGGACCGGTCGGCGTCGAGGACCTCCGGCCACTGCGGCGCGGGGTAGTCGTACCAGGCCACCACCGCCGACTCCGGCGACCGCATCGCCGCGAGCTCCGCCGTGCGCCCCGGCAGGTCCTCGGCGCGGGCGGTGAAGCCCGGCACCACCACGCCCACGTGCCGCGCACGGTCCACGTCGCCGACGGCGATCGCGGCCCGACCCGACGCCGGGTCCACCGCCAGCAGCGCGCGCTCGCCGCCCGCGCCCACCGCCGCGTCGATCGCGGCGAGGCGCCCGAGCCGCGCCCGCACCGCCGCGAGCCGGGCCTCGACGTCCTGCAGGCCCCCGAGGTCGCGCACCTCGTCGCGGGCCCGTTCCAGGCCGGCCAGCTCGGCCTCCCCGACCTGGCGGGCAGCGGCGAGGCGCGTCCGGTTGGCCCGGTCGCGCACCGCCGCCGGGACGCCGTCGAGCGCGCCCACCAGCTCCGGACGCGTCGCGGCCAGCCGTTCCCGCTCGGCGGCCGCGAGCCCGGCCCACCAGTGCGCGACCGCGGCCGGCGCGGGACCGGTCGCGGCCGGGCCGGCGGCGACCGGCTCGGTGCGCATCGCGCGGGCGAGCGCGGCGGCGAGCCGGGCGTCGTCGAACGGCTCGCGCGCCGCGACGTCGGCGAGCACGGCGGCGAGGGCCCGCGCCCGGTCCAGCAGCCCACCCCCGCGGTCGACCAGGCGACCCAGCTGCTGCCGGGCCCCGTCGGCGGCCGCGCCCGTCCACGTCTCCGGCAGCCGGAGTCGGAAGACCGCGCGCTCCCAGGCGTCGACGCCGGCGGAGAGGTCGGCCGAGACCGGGCCGAGCGTGACGGTCACCAGGCCTCGCCCAGCAGCCGGGCCAGCTCGCCGTCGGTGAGCCCGATGTCGGCGGCGGTCTCCTCCAGCAGGTCGCCGAGCGCCTCGGCGGCCTCGCTCCACCGCTCGACGTCGGAACGCCAGGTCCGGGCGAGGACCGCGGCCTGCGCGGCGGTCCGGGTGCCGGGGACGAGCCGCCCGAGCTCCAGGAGGGCCGCACTCATCGTCCCGCCCGCCCGCGCCGCGTCCGCCACGGCGGCCCTGATGCCCTCGACGGCCTCGCGCAGCGCGTCCGGGGGCAGGGTGAATCCATCGCTCATGCCTCGGCAGACGCACCCGGGCCCCGGTCCGCTCCCGGGTGGGGTCGAGGCTGGGGACGATCTGCCCCGGGTATGCCGGTGGGGACGGCCGGATGCGCCGATCGGCCGCACCCCGGGGTGAACGAGCGGCACGCTCGCAGCGTCTAGGTGCGCGAGAGTGCCGTTCGTTCCGAGATAGAGGGGGGTGGCCGGCACCGTGGCGACCGCACGACGACGCGGACCGACCCGCGCCGAGCTCGAGGCCGCGCGGGACCGGCTGCTCCCCGACGTCCTGCCCGGGCCGGGCGACCCACGGCTGCGGGTGCTGTTCGCCGGGATCAACCCGGGCCTGGTGTCGGCGTACACCGGCCACCACTTCGCCCGGCCGGGCAACCGGTTCTGGCCCGCCCTGCACGCGTCGGGCTTCACCCCGCGTCTGCTCGCGCCGGCCGAGCAGGGCCTGCTGCCCGCGCTGGGCCTCGGGATCACCAACGTGGCCGCCCGTGCGACCGCCCGGGCCGACGAGCTCTCCGACGACGAGCTGCGCGCCGGCGGCGAGCGACTGCGGGCCCTCGTGGCGACGCTCGAGCCGGCCTGGCTCGCCGTCGTCGGGGTGGTCGCGTACCGGACGGCCTTCGGCGAGCCGCGGGCCGTCGTCGGGAAGCAGCCGACGATGATCGGCCGTTCGGGGGTCTGGGTACTGCCGAATCCGAGCGGTCTGAACGCGCACTACACCCCCACCACGATCGCCTCCGCATTCGCCGAACTGCATGGATACATCTCCGATTGACGGTGGCCCCGGTCACAGGCAGGGTGATCAGCAACGGGGGGTCGGTCCCGTTCCCGGACGTGGAGGTCAGCAGTGGCCAGCGGTGACATCAAGGTCAGCATCCTCGACTGCGGCGCCATGAGCGCCGACCTCACGTGGCTGCTCCTGCAGCCCGGGAGGTCGATCAAGCCCCGCCAGCAGAAGGACGCCCCGGCGGAGTGGGTGGACGTGCCCACCCACTGCGTGCTCGTCGAGACGCCGGACGGCACGTTGCTCTGGGACACCAGCTGCCCCAGCGACTGGGAGGAGCGCTGGGGGCCGACGGGCCTCAACGACTTCTTCCCCTACGACCGCGTGTCCGACGACGAGTACCTCGACAAGCGCCTCGAGCAGCTCGGCATCGGCACCAACCAGATCGACTACGTGGTGCTCTCGCACCTGCACTTCGACCACTGCGGCAACGCGAACCTGTTCAAGGACTCCACCGCGAAGCTGGTGTGCTCGGAGAAGGAGAAGGAGTTCGCGTTCGGCTTCGACGGGCCGTTCACGGGCGCCCACCTCAAGAGCGACTACGAGAACCTGAACTGGGAGACGGTCTCCGGCGACACCGAGTTCCTCCCGGGCGTCACCCTGCTGCAGACCCCGGGCCACACGCCGGGCTGCATGTCCATGCAGGTCGACCTGCCCGACACCGGCACGATGATCTTCACCTCGGACGCCGTCTACATGGGCGCGAGCTACGGCCCGCCGCCGGTGCCGGCCGCGATCGTGAACAACCTGGAGTCGTGGTTCTCCTCGGTGGAGAAGGTCCGGGACGTCGCGGAGCGCACGAACGCGACCGTCGTGTTCGGCCACGACGCCAACCAGATCCACGAGCTGAAGACCGTCTCGAACGGGGGCCACTACACGTGACCGTCCCGCCCGTCCCCACGGAGGAGTCCGTCTTCACGTGGGGCGCTCCTCCGCTGAAGTTCGGCGCCGGGGCCTGCGACGAGATCGGGTTCGACCTCGCCCAGTACGGCGCGAAGCGGATCCTGCTGATCACCGATCCGGGGATGCAGCAGACCGGGCTGCCCGACCGGATCGCGGATCAGATCCGCCGGTACGACATGACGGTCGAGATCTTCGACGGCGTGCACGTGGAGCCGACCGACGACTCGATGAACAAGGCGATCGGCTACGCCTCCCAGCAGGGTCCGTGGGACGGCTTCGTCGCCGTCGGCGGCGGCTCGGCGATCGACACCGCGAAGGCCGTCAACCTGCTCACCACGTTCCCCGGTGAGCTGATGGACTACGTGAACAAGCCGGTCGGCAACGCCCAGGTGCCGCCCGGGGCGCTCAAGCCCCTCATCGCGGTCCCGACGACGGCCGGCACCGGATCCGAGTCCACCGCGATGTGCGTGCTCGACATCCTGTCGCTGCGGGTGAAGACCGGGATCAGCCACTGGCGGCTGCGCCCGACCCTCGCCGTCGTCGACCCGCTGCTGACGATGACGCTCCCGCCGGAGGTCACCGCCGCGTCGGGGATGGACATCGTCTGCCACGCGCTGGAGAGCTACACGGCGCGCTGGTACACGACCTTCGACCGCAAGACGCCCGAGCAGCGGGTGACCTACTGCGGGTCGAACCCGGTGTCGGACCTGTGGTGCGAGAAGTCGATGTCCCTGCTCGCGAAGTCGTTCCGGACGGCCGTCGAGCGCGGCACCGAGGACGTCGACGCCCGCATGGACATGATGATGGCGGCGACGTTCGCGGGGATGGGCTTCGGCAACTCCGGGGTGCACATCCCGCACGCCAACGCCTACCCGATCGCCGGGCAGGTGCGGGACTTCCACCCGGCCGGCTACCCGCAGGACGAGGCGATGGTCCCGCACGGGATGTCGGTGTCGCTGACGGCGCCGGAGGCGTTCCGGTTCTCCTTCGACTCGGCCCCCGACCGGCACATGGCCGCGGCGCGCATGCTCGGCCCGGACGCCGAGAAGCAGAACGACGCCTCGGAGCAGCTGCCGTTCGTGGTCACCGAGCTGATGCGCGACATCGGGATCCCGAACGGGATCGGTGCGGTCGGGTTCGGCGAGTCGGACATCTCCGACCTCGTCGAGGGCACGATGAAGCAGCAGCGGCTGCTCGCGACGTGCCCACGCACGCCGACCGAGGACGACATCGCCGACATCTTCGCCAAGTCGATCTCCAACTGGTAAGTGCTCGGGAGCGGGCCCCGTCGTCGAGGACGACGGGGCCCTTCTCACGCGGACGGAAGGGCCTCATGCCGATCTACGACTACCGCTGCGACTGCGGGCTGCGCTTCGAGCGCCTGATGGGTCGCGACGCTCCAGCCCCGGCCTGCCCGGAGTGCGGCGGCGAGTCCCGCAAGGTCCCGTCGCGGCCCGCGCTGCACGGGAAGGCGGACCCCGGCCTCTCGCGCGAGCAGATGCCGCAGACCTGGCGCGGGGTCTACAACGGCAACCGCGAGTACATCGCGTCCATGCGCAAGCAGTGGGAGCAGCGCCAGCGCCTCGAGGAGAAGCACCCGGAGCTCGCCGGCGACACGCGCCCCGTCGTCGCGCACGAGGGCCGCTACGAGCAGGTGCCGCTGCGCGCGGGCGAGCCGATCCTCAAGCCCGGCCCGGAACCGTCGTCGTCGGGGCACGGCCACGGTCATGGGCACGGGCACGGCCACTCGCACGGCTCGTCGACCCCGTCGACGCCCAAGCCACCGACGACCCCGCCGTCCGGGTAGGCGGCGCTCGACCCGAAGCGCTTCGCCGGGTGAGAGCACCGTCACGACGGGGTAGGAGACCGCCCGTGATCCTCGACCAGACCCCCGCCCGGCGGCTGCGCGACGCCCTCGAACCGATCGCGATGGTGCACGTGCACGCCGAGGAGGCCCGGGAGCAGTACGCGGCGCTCGGCCTCGAACGGTTCACCGGCTACGTGCTCGGGCGGGCCGGGACCCTCGGGATCCCGCCGGCGCGGCTCGTCGTCGCCACCTTCGGGGCGTTCGAGGCCGAGACGCTGACCGCGGTCTACGAGAGCGGCCTCGCCACCGCGACGATCCCGGACGTGCTCGCGGCCAAGCAGGCCGGCGCGGTCCGGGCGCTGCACCGGGTGTTCGGCGACCCGGGCCGGGACGTCGAGGAGGTCGTGACGGCGCTGCGCGGCGGCCTCGACCGCGCGCCTCTCCTGGGCAAGCCGCTGTTCGCCGGGCTGTCGTCGCAGGACTGGCCGGGCGACGCGTGGGGCCGGCTCTGGCACGCCGCCAACCTGCTGCGCGAGTTCCGCGGCGACGCCCACCTCGCGGCGCTGCTCGCCCACGGGCTCGGCGCGCTGGAGGCGAACCTGCTGACCGAGGTCGCGGTCGGCTACCCGCTGCGCGCGTACACCCGGACCCGGTCGTGGAGCGAGGCCGACATCGACGCCGCCGTCGACGACCTCGTCGACCGCGCCTTCCTGACGACGGAGGGCGAGCTGACCGAGCGCGGCGCCACCCTGCGCCGCGACGTCGAGGACGCCACGGAGGCGGCGCTGGACGACGTCTTGGAGGGGATCGAGCACGCCCTGGACACGGTCGTCGAGCGGTGCACCCGGTGGTCGCGGGAGATCCGGGACGGCGGGGCGTTCCCGGACGACGACGCCAAGCTGCGGGCCGGTTAACCGGCCCGGCGCCGCCACGTCGCGACCGCGAACGGCACCGCGACCAGGCCCATCCCGATGCCGCCGACCAGCGCGGACCCGGGCAGCCCGAAGAACGCCAGGTGGGCCAGCACGGACGAGGCGTAGACCCAGAGGTAGAGCGCGCTCGCGGGTGCCGAGACCGGCCCGCGGCGCGGCCCCAGCGCGAGGTGCAGGCCCCCGATCACGAGCAGCGACACGAGCAGCCAGCCGGCGTAGTTGGTCAGCGGGACGTCCGGGACCAGCGGCATCGCCGGCGCGGGGTCCGCCCACGACCAGTGCCCGGCCGCCACCATCTGCGGGTCGAGGAACAGGTCCCAGGTGGCCAGGGCGACCGCGCCGACGGCCACGGTCGCGAGCCCGCGGACCGCGAGCGCCCGACCGACGACGAGCGCCGGCCAGGCCATCATCGCCCAGGCCAGCGGGACGACCAGGGGGACGCCGAGCACCTCGGCCCCGAGCGTGCCGGTGTAGGCGTAGGACCCGAACGGCACGCCGGTCGCGAGCCCGACCGCCTCGGCGAGCAGACCGCCCCCGCCCGCGACCAGCACGAGGGCGACCCCGCCGCGCGCGCCGTGCACCCGGACGACGTCGGCGAGGGCCGCGAGGAAGAACACGATCACGCTGGTGACCGTGACCGCGGTGTCCAACGCCTCCGGCACCAACGGGTAGACGATCTGCACCAGCACCGCGGCGCCGACCAGGCCCCACGCGAGCCGACCGGTCGTCCGCGCCCGCGGGACGGTCTCCGACGTCCCCGTCGTCCTCGTGGTCACCACGTCGTCACCATCGGCCGGACCTCCGTGCTCGCTCCCCACGTCGGACCTGACGACCTGCGGTGTCGATCGGGCGTGCCTACGGTTCCGGGGTGCCCGCCGCACGTCCGTCCTCACCCCCACGCTTCCTGGTGATCTCCGGCTCCCTGCTCGCCGTCGCCGGGACGCTGCACCAGCTGGCCAACCTGGCCGTGCTGCGCCGCCCGCCGGCCGCGCCCGCCCCGGTCGACGCGTCCGTGTCGGTCCTCGTCCCCGCCCGCGACGAGGCCCGGCGCATCGCGCCGACGATCACCTCGCTGCTGGCCCAGCGCGGCGTGGCCGACCTGGAGATCCTGGTCCTCGACGACGGGTCCACCGACGGGACCGCCGCCGTCGTCGCGGACGCCGCGGGCGGCGACGAGCGGCTGCACGTCCTCACCGGGACGCCTCCGCCGCGAGGTGTGGTGGGCAAGCCGCACGCCTGCGCGCAGCTGGCCGCGGCGGCCCGCGGCGAGGTGCTGGTCTTCGTCGACGCCGACGTCGTGCTCGCTCCCGACGCGGTCGCGGCCGCCGTGGCCGTCCTGCGCGGCGGTCCGCGGCCGCTGGACCTGGTCTCGCCGTGGCCACGGCAGGCGGTGTCCGGGCTGCTGGCGCGGCTGGTCCAGCCGCTGCTCGCGTGGTCCTGGCTGACGACGTTGCCGCTGCGCGCGGCCGAGGACAGCCACCGTCCGTCGATGGCCGTCGCGAACGGGCAGTTCCTCGTCGTCGAGGCGGCGGCGCTGGCGCGGGCGGGCGGCTGGGAGGCGGTGCGGGGCGCGGTCCTGGACGACATCGCGCTGGCCCGGGCGATCCGGCGCGCGGGCGGCCGGACCGGGGTCGCGGACGGGTCCGCGCTCGCCACCTGCCGGATGTACGACACCGGCCGCGATCTGCACGCGGGCTACCGCAAGTCGCTGTGGGCCGCGTTCGGGTCCCCGGGGGGTTCGGCGGCGGTCGCCGCGGCGCTGCTGGTGGTCTACGTCCTGCCGCCGGCGGCGGCGCTCACCGGCTCACGCGTCGGCGCGGTGGGCTTCGCCGCGGGCGTCGGCAGCCGCCTGCTGGCATCGCGGTTCTGCGCCACGACCCGGTGGGACGCGGTGGCGCACCCGGTGTCGGTGCTGGCCACGGTCGGGCTGCTGGTGTCGTCGTGGGCCGGGCGCGTGCGGGGGACGCTGCACTGGAAGGGGCGCGCGCTGTGAGTCGGGTGGTGGTCGTCGGGGCGGGGCTGGGCGGCCTCGCGACGGCGGCGCGGCTCGCCGCGGCCGGACACGACGTCGAGGTGCACGAGCAGGCCGACACCGCGGGCGGCAAGCTCGGCGTCGTCGAGCGCGACGGCTTCACCTTCGACACCGGTCCCTCGCTGCTGACCCTGCCCGGGCTGCTCGAGGAGCTGTTCGCAGCGACCGGCGGCCCGGCCGACCTGCCCGTCGAGCGGGTCGACCCCGCCAGCGAGTACCGCTTCGCCGACGGCACCCACCTCGCCCTGCCGCACGACCCCGCCCGGGTCCCCGCCGCCTTCGAGGCCGCTCTCGGCGGGGGCACCGGCGCCGCGTGGGAGCGGCTGCACGCCCGGTCGCGGCACCTCTGGGAGCTGGTCGGCCGCGACGTCCTGCGCCGCCCGCTCACCGTGCCCGCCCTGGCCCGCATGAGTGCCAGCCCGTCCGGTCTGCGTGCGGTGGCGCCCTGGCGCACCGTCCGCGGGCTGGGTCGACGCCTGCTGCCCGACCCGCGCCAGCGCACCTGGCTGGAGCGCTACGCCACCTACTCCGGCTCCGACCCGCGGCGCACGCCCGCGGTGCTGTCGGTGACGTCGTTCGTCGAGCAGGAGTTCGGCGCCTGGTACGTGCCCGGCGGGCTGCGCCGGATCGTCGAGGTCCTGCTCGCGCGCTGCCGGGCACTCGGGGTCGCGGTGCACCTGTCCTCCCCGGTGCACGAGGTCCTCGTCGCCGACGGTAGGGCCGTCGGGGTGCGGGTGGACCACGGCGAGGTGGGCGCGGACGTCGTCGTCGCGAACGCCGACGCCGCGGTGCTCCACGAACGGCTCCTGCCGCCCACCGCCGGTGCCCGGGTGCGCCGCCGGCTGCGCCGGACCGCCCCGTCCAGCGCCGGCTTCGTCCTGCTGCTCGGGCTGTCCGGCCGCGAGCCGGGCGCCGCGCACCGGGTGCTCTTCCCCGCCGACTACTCCGCCGAGTTCGACGCCGTCTTCGGGCCGCACCCCCGGCCGGTCGAGGACCCGACCATCTACGTCCACGCCCCGGACGACCCGGCCCTGCGTCCCGACGACGGGTCCGAGGGCTGGTTCGTGCTGGTCAACGCCCCCGTCCACGACCCGGTACACGGCGTGGACTGGGACGAGCCCGGCCTGCGCGAGCGCTACGCCGAGCACGTGCTCGACCTGCTCGCCGGACGCGGGGTCGACGTCCGCGACCGGCTGCGGTTCGTCGAGATCCGCACGCCCGCCGACCTGGAGCGCAGCACCCTCTCGCCCGGCGGGGCCATCTACGGCACCGCCTCGCACGGCCCGCGCGCCGCGCTGCGCCGCCCGGCGAACGCCAGCCCCGTCCCGGGGCTCTACCTCGTCGGGGGCTCCGCGCACCCGGGCGGCGGCATCCCGCTCGTGCTGATGTCCGCCGAGATCGTGGCGGGCCTCATCGGTCGTCCGGCTCCGGGTCCGGGAACTCGGCCGGGATCGAGCGGACCACGCCCACGGCCAGCTGCACCAGCCCCACCGCCGCCAGCGCCAGCCACGCCACCACGAACGTCGTCCCCCAGCTCCAGCCCGGACCCGGGACCCCGTCCGGCAGCACCGCCGCCCCGCCCGTCGGGAGGGCGACGAGGATGATCCGCGTCGGCCGCTCGGCCACCGTCACCGCGCCCGCCCCGGGCATCCCCACGCCCTGGGCCCGCGCCCGCGCGTACTCGTGCAGCAGGGTCACCGCCGCGGCTGCGAGCGCCGCCGCGACCGGCGCCCCGAGCACCACCAGCGTCGCGACCAGCAGGAGGTCCCCCAGCCGGTCGCAGACCGCGTCGACCACCGCACCGAGGGGACGGGCCCGGCCGGTCGCCAACGCCACCGCGCCGTCGAGCCCGTCCAGCACCCCGCCGAGCACCACGAGCAGGCCCGCGAGGGCGGTCCAGGGGGCACCCGCCGTCGTGACCGCGAGGGCTCCGGCGAGGACGAGCACCCCGGCCACCGAGAGCACGTCCGGCGGGACCCGGCGGACCGGGCGTGTGAGGGCCCACACGAGCCGCAGCCACCCGCGGACCACCGGCGAGGGCCGGATACCGCCGTGCAGCGCGGACCAGCCGTCGTCGTCCGGCGCTCGTGCCACGCGTCCAGCGTCCCACCGGACGGCCCGGTGAGCGGGCGGCGGGCGCAGGCCCGGGACCTCGCGCGGGAGGTCGGACGGACGTTCCCGGTCAGCGACGTGGCGCTGTGGGCCGCCGGCGCGACCTACTTCGGCATCGTCGGGCTCGTCCCGCTCGCCCTGGCCTCGCTGTGGGCGGTCGGGCGTCTGGTCGGCGGCGAGGCCCTGACCGGGGCGATGGAGGCGGCGATCGGCGGACTCCCCGGCGGGCACGGCACGCCCCAGGCGCTGCGCACGCTCACGGCGACCGCGCTGTCGATGGCGTGGTGGCAGGCGCTGGTCGTGCTGTTCCCGGCGAGTCTCTACGGCGAGGGGCTCCGCCGCGCGTTCCGGCAGGTCTCCGACGTCACCGACCGGCTCACCGGGTGGCGGGGGCGCCTGGGGCTGCTCGGGGTCGCGCTGGTCGCGCCGTTCCTCGTCCTCGTGGTGCTCACGTCGTCGCCGCTGGTCGGACCCCTCTACGCCGACGGCGGGTGGTCGCTGGTGCTCGGCATCGTGATCGCCTTCCACGTCGTCTTCCTGACGGTGTCGCTGGCCCTCGTCGCGCTGTTCCGCTTCGTCGCCCCGGGCCACCTCGGAGCGCGGGCGCTGCTGATCGGCGGCTTCGGGACCGGGTCGGTGATCGCGGGCTTCCTGCAGGGCTTCGTGCTGTTCCTGGCCATCCCGATCGAGTGGTCGGCGCCCTTCGGCGGGCTGCCGATCGTCGGCGCGGTGACCGCCCTCGCACTCTGGCTCTACCTGCTGCACCTGCTCGTGTTGGCCGGGTACCGCGCGACCGTGGTGATCGACGGCGCGCTCGCCCGCGGTGGTCGCGGACGCGAGGCGCCCGAGCCGGTCTGACCCGCCGTCGGGAAGGGAAGACTGGCGGCATGAAGGCTGCCGTCTACCGCAGGACCGGACCCGCCGCGGAGGTCCTGGGCATCGAGGACGTGGACACCCCGGAGCCCGGACCGGGCCAGGTCCGCGTGCGGGTCACCCGTTCCGCGATCAACCCCACCGACTGGAAGACCCGGGCCGGACTGACCGGCGGCGAACCGGAGGACTTCCAGATCCCGCACCAGGACGGCGCGGGGGTCGTCGACGCGGTGGGCGAGGGCGTGACCGACCGCGAGGTCGGCCAACGCGTGTGGACCTACCTGTCGGCGTTCCGGAACCGCTACGGGACCGCCGCCGAGTACACCGTGCTCCCGGCCGAGCGGGCCGTGCCCCTGCCCGACGAGGCCTCGGACGACCTCGGGGCCTGCCTGGGCGTCCCGGCGGTCACCGCCGCGCACTGCCTCGGCGGCGACCCGTCGGCGCTCGACGGCGCGACGGTGCTGGTCGCCGGCGGTGCCGGCGCCGTGGGCCACTACGCGATCGGGCTCGCCAAGCACGCGGGCGCCCGCGTCGTCGCGACCGTCAGCTCCGAGGAGAAGGGGCAGCTCGCCCGCGCGGCGGGCGCGGACCTCGTCGTGAACTACCGCGAGGAGGGCGCCGTCGAGCGCATCCGCGGGTTCGCCGAGCGGGTCGACCGGATCGTCGAGGTCGCCCTCGGCGCGAACACCGAGATCGACCTCGCGGTCAGCGACAACACCACGATCGCGGTCTACGCCAACGAGCCGAACGACCCGGTGCTCCCGGTCCGCCGGTTCATGGTCACGAACACGGCCGTGCAGTTCGTGCTGCTCTACAACATCCCGGCCGCGGCGATGGCGGCCGACGTCGCCTGGGTGCGCGGCGCGGTCGCGGCCGGAGCGCTCACTCCGCTGCAGGTCACGTCCTACGGGCTCGACGACGTCGTCGCAGCTCAGGAGGCGGTGGAGAACGGCGCGGTCGGGAAGGTCATGCTGGTCCCCTGACCCGCGGGGCGGACGCCCCCGGGGAGGACACCTGTCGTCGACCCCCGGGAGGCCGTCCGTGCCCAGTCGTTCCGACCGCTTCGAGGTCCTGTCGGACGTGATGCTCGCGTGGACCCCCGCGCCGGAGCCGGAGGACGACCCCGCGTGGGTCCGCTCGCCGAAGGCCCGGTTCGACGTCGACGGCGACCGCACCGGCACCCGCGTCTCCTGGCTGCTCGCGGTCTCGCACTCGCGCGACAAGCGGGTCGGGCCGGGCACGGTCGGCTGGGTGCACGAGTGGAACGGCCGGGGACGCGTCGCCGCCGTCGTGATCTTCGAGAGCAACCCGTACTCGCGGACGGGCGAGGACAACGAGGTCGCCTGGTACGCCGACGGCATCCTCGGCGTGATCCCGGAGGAGGACCGGGTGGCCGCGGAGACGATCATGGCCCACCCGGGCTGGAAGCCCAGCGCGCCCTACGTCGGGACGAAGGGGCGGCAGTTCAAGGACGGGGCGCCGGTCGCGCCGGGCAACGCCCCGGTGCTCCGCGAGCTCGTGGACGCCGAGACCGCCCGCTGGTTGGGGATCGACACCCCGGCCGGCGCGCGCTGAGGTTCGCCGGACAGGTTGTACCTGTGACCTTCCGTCACAGCTACCCGCCGGTTAACGTGCGTTGGTGCGCCACCACCACGAGCACCGCGAGCACTACGACGTCCTGGTCATCGGATCCGGCTTCGGCGGCAGCGTCTCGGCGCTGCGCCTGACCGAGAAGGGCTACCGCGTCGGGGTGCTCGAGGCGGGTCGCCGGTTCACGCCGGAGACGCTGCCCTCGACGTCGTGGGACGTCCGCAACTTCCTGTGGGCGCCGCGCCTGGGCTGCTACGGCATCCAGCGCATCCACGTGCTGCGCGACGTGGTGGTGCTCGCCGGCGCGGGCGTCGGCGGCGGGTCGCTGAACTACGCGAACACGCTCTATCAGCCCTCGTCGGAGGCGTTCTACCGCGACCCGCAGTGGGCGTCGATCACCGACTGGCGCGCCGAGCTCGACCCCTTCTACGCCCAGGCGCAGCGGATGCTGGGCGTCGTCACCCAGCCGAGCGAGACGCCGTCGGACGTGGTGATGCGCCAGGTCGCCCGCGAGTGGGGCCGCGAGGACTCGGTGACCCCGACGCAGGTCGGCGTGTACTTCGGCGAGGGCCCCGGGGTCACGGTGCCCGACCCGTTCTTCGGTGGCGCCGGCCCCGACCGCACCGGGTGCATCGAGTGCGGCGAGTGCATGACCGGCTGCCGGCACGGCGCGAAGAACACCCTGGACCGCAACTACCTCGGCCTGGCCGAGCGCGCCGGGGCGACGGTGCACCCGGAGACGACGGTGCTGTCGGTGCGGCCGGCCGGCTCGGGCTGGGAGGTCGTGACGCGGCCGACGCGCGGCGGCCGTCGTCGTCGGACCGTCTTCACGGCCGACCAGGTGATCTTCTCGGCCGGCACGTGGGGCACCCAGTCGCTGCTGCACCGGCTGCGCGACTCGGGGATGCTGCCGCGCATCTCCGCCCGCCTGGGACACCTGACCCGGACCAACTCCGAGGCGCTGGTCGGCGCGATGTCCCGGCGGGCGTCGGAGCGGGGCGGGCCGCGGGACTTCACCCAGGGCGTCGCGATCACCTCGTCGTGGCACCCGGACGCGGACACGCACATCGAGCCGTGTCGCTACGGGTACGGCTCGAACGCGATGGGCCTGCTGACCACGCTCATGACCGACGGCGGTGGCCGGGTCCCGCGCGGGCTCAAGATCCTCGGACAGGCGGTGCGCCACCCCGCGCGGTTCGCGCGGTCCTTCGACAAGCGCCGCTGGTCGGAGCGCACCGTCATCGCGCTGGTGATGCAGTCGCTGGACAACTCCATCACCGTGCGGCGCCGCTTCGGCCGGCTCGTGTCGAGGCAGGGGCACGGCACCCCCAACCCGACGTGGATCCCGGCCGCGAACGCCACCACGCGACGGATGGCCGAGATCATCGACGGCGACCCGGGCGGCACCTGGGGCGAGGCCGTGAACATGCCGATGACGGCGCACTTCATCGGGGGGTGCGCGATCGGGGCGTCAGCGGAGACCGGCGTGATCGACGCCTACCAGCGGCTCTACGGCCACGAGGGCCTGCACGTGGTCGACGGCTCGGCGCTCTCGGCGAACCTCGGGGTGAACCCGTCGCTGACGATCACGGCCCAGGCCGAGCGGGCGATGGCGTTCTGGCCGAACAAGGGCGAGCCCGACCCCCGGCCGTCGCTGGGTGCGGTCTACGAGCGGCTGTCGCCCGTGGCCCCGGTCCGGCCGGTCGTGCCGGCGGACGCACCGGGCGCCCTGCGCACCGTCACGCTGCCCGTCCCTTCCGTGCCGCCGCGCACGCCCGTCGCGGGTTCCTGACGGCGGGTGGTGCGGGCGCCGAGTGCGACACCCGGCAGGCGCGACCGCCCGCGAACCTGCTCCCTGGCGCACTCGGCCCGGTCGTCGCGCCCGTGACGTGATCAGCGAGCACTCCCGGCGGTCCGGGGACGGCCCGGGCCGCCGCAGGTGCTCGCTCGTGGGCGGGGGGCGCGCCCGGCCGGCGGGCCGAGCACTGTCAGGCGGCAAGATCTCGACGAGCCGTGCGGACCGATCGGTCCCCGCCCCTCTTCGCTCCCCGGAACGGGATCTTGCCGGATCGGCGGGCCTCCATCTCCGACCCACCGCGCAAATGCGACACCAGGCAGGCGCGACCGCCCGCGAACCTGCTCCCTGTCGCACTCGGGCCGGACGTCGTGTCGGCGCCCGGCCGCCGCAAGGGCTCGCTCACCGGCTGAGAAGCTCGGCTCCGTGCCCGGTGACGTCCTGCTGCTGTCCAACTCCCGCCCACCCGGCGGCGCGGAGCCGTTCGCGCACGCCCGCGAGGTGCTGGCGTCGCACCTCGGGGACCGCACGGTGTGGTTCCTGCCGTACGCGCAGGCCGACCACGACGCGTACGTCGCCTGGGTCGCCCGGGCCCTCGCGCCGCTGGACCTCCGCCCCCTGCACCGCGAGCCCGACCCGGCCTCCACCGCCGCCCACGCCGACGCGGTGTTCGTGGGCGGCGGGAACACCTTCCGGCTGCTCCACGACGTCCGGCGGCTCGGGATCCTCGACGCCCTGCGCGGCAACGACGCCTGCCGCTACACCGGCAGCTCGGCCGGGACGAACCTCGCGTGCCCCACCGTGAAGACCACCAACGACATGCCGATCGTCGACCCCGGCGGCCTCGACGCGCTCGGCCGCGTACCGGTCCAGGTGAACCCGCACTACCTCGACCCCGACCCGGCGAGCACCCACCAGGGCGAGACCCGCGAGGAGCGGATCCGGGAGTTCCACGAGCTGAACACGGTGCCGGTCGTCGGGCTCCGCGAGGGCGCGTGGCTGCACCGCACCGGGGACGCCCTCACCCTCGGCGGGAACACCGCCCGGCTGTTCCGCCGCGGACAGGAGCCGACCGAGCTCGCACCGGGTACCGACGTCTCATGGCTGATCTCCTCCTGACGGACGTCCTCCCCCGCGGGTACGAGCACCCGGTCGACGTCCGCGTCGAGGACGGCCGGATCGCGGAGATCGCGCCCGACCTGACCGCACCCGGCGCCACGACGATCGACGGCGGCGGCCGCCCCGTGCTCCCCGGTCTCGTCGAGCCGCACCTGCACCTCGACAAGGCCATGCTCGGTGGCGGTGACGGCACGCTGGAGGGCGCGGTGAGGGAGACGGCCGCGATGAAGGAGCGCTTCACCCACGACGACGTCGTCGCGCGCGCCGAGGACGTCCTGCGCCGGGCGATCCGCCACGGGACGACGCTCGTCCGCACCCCGGTCGACGTCGACCCCACCGTCGGCCTCACGAGCATCGACGCGCTCCTGGAGCTCAAGGAGCGCTGGGCCGGCACCGTCGAGCTGCAGGTCGTCGCGTTCCCGCAGGAGGGCATCGCCGCCCGGCCCGGCACGCACGACCTGCTGGTCGAGGGGCTGCGCCGCGGCGCCGACGTGATCGGCGGGTGCAGCTACGCCGAGGACGACGTCGAGGCCTGCCGCGAGCACGTGCGGCAGGTGTTCGACCTCGCGGAGCGCTTCGACGTGGACGTCGACATCCACGCCGACTTCGCGGCCGGCCCGGACGACCCGCGTCACGACCTCGCCGCCTTCGTCGCCGACGTGACGGCCGAGCGCGGCTGGGGCGGCCGCACGACGCTCGGCCACGTCACGACGATGGCCGGCCTCACCCCGGATTCCCGACGACGGGTCGCGGCGCGGCTCGCGGAGGCCGGCGTCGGGCTCGTCGTCCTGCCGCCGACCGACCTCTACCTGCAGGGTCGGGCCGCCCCCGTGGCGGAACTCCTCGACGCCGGGGTCGCCACCGCCCTGAGCAGTAACAACGTCCGCAACGCCTTCACGCCGTTCGGCACCGCGGACATGCTGGACGTGACCCTGCTCGCCGCGCACACCCAGCCCTTCGGCACCGCCGAGGGCCTCGACCGGCTGGTGGACCGGGGCACCGCCGGCGCGGCCGCGATGCTCGGGGTCGGCGGCCACGACCTCACCCCCGGCAGCCGTGCCGACCTCGTCGTCCTCGACGCCCCGGGCGTGGACCACCACACCGCGCTGCTCGACCGCGCTCCGCGACGGTTCGTGGTCAGCGGCGGACGCCTCGTGGCCGAGACGATGACCACCACGACCCTGCACGGCCTCTGACCGACCCCGATGATGGAGCCATGACCACCGCACCGATCCGCCCGGGAGCAGACGCGGAGCACTCCCTGCTGGCCCAGGAGCTCGCCGGAGCCGTCCGCGGGTCGGTCCGCTTCGACACCGCGACCCGGGCGATGTGGTCGGCCGACTCGTCGAACTACCGGCACGTCCCGCTCGGCGTGGTCCAGCCCGTCGACGGCGACGACGTGGAGCGGGCGGTCGAGGTCACCCGCCGCCACGGGGTGCCGCTGCTGCCCCTCGGCGCGCGGACCAGCATCTGCGGGCAGTCGGTCAACGAGGCGGTCGTCGTCGACTTCTCCCGCCACATGCGCCGGGTGCTGGAGGTCGACCCGTCGTCGGGAACGGCGCGGGTGCAGCCGGGGACGGTGCTCGACGACCTGCGGGACGCCGGCCGTCCGCACGGCCTGACGTTCGGCCCGGACCCGTCCACGCACAACCGCTGCACGCTCGGCGGGATGATCGGCAACAACGCCTGCGGGTCGCACTCGGTGGCCTGGGGCAAGACCGTCGACAACGTCCGCGCCCTGGACGTCCTGCTCGCCGACGGCACCCGCATGCACGTCGGCGGACCGATGGACGACGCCGCGATCGACGCCGCCGCGCGCCGACCCGGCGCCGAGGGCCGCGTGTACCGCGACCTGAAGGCGCTCCGGGACCGGACGGCCGACCTCGTCCGCGCCGACACCCCCGACCTCACCCGTCGGGTGAGCGGCTACAACGTCGACCAGCTACTCCCCGAGCACGGCTTCGACCTCGCGAAGGCGCTGGTCGGGACCGAGGGCACCTGCGTGACGATCCTCGAGGCGACGGTCGACATGGTGGCCAGCCCACCCGTCCGCGCGCTCGCCGTCCTCGGGTTCGACGACGCCTACACCGCGGCCGACCACGTCGTCCCGATCCGCGACCACGCGCCGCTGACGATCGAGGGCATGGACGTCGGCGTCATCGGCGCCCTGCGCGCCGCCCGCCCCGACGACCGCACCCACGAGGCGCTGCCCCGCGGCAAGGGCTGGCTCTACGTCGAGACCGGTGGCGAGACCCGCGCGGAGGCCCACGAGAAGGCCGAGGCCATCGCGAAGGAGATGGCCTGGGCGACGCTGGACTCGAAGGTCGTCAGCGAGCCGAAGGCCATGCGCGCGCTGTGGAAGATCCGTGAGGACGGCTCGGGCATCGTCACGCGCGGACCCGGCGGCGTCGAGGCGTGGCCGGGCTGGGAGGACGCCGCGGTCCAGCCCGCCAAGTTCGGCTCCTACCTGCGCGAGTTCGACGCGCTGCTCTCGAAGCACGGTCGCAGCGGGGCCTACTACGGCCACTTCGGCGACGGCTGTGTGCACGTCCGCATCGACTTCGACCTGCTGACGACGGCGGGCCTGCGCAACTTCCGCGGCTTCCTCGAGGACGCGGCGGACCTCGCCGTCGAGCACGGCGGGTCGCTCTCCGGGGAGCACGGCGACGGGCAGGCCCGCGCCGAGCTGCTCTCCCGGATGTACTCGCCGGGGATGCTCGAGGCGTTCTCCGACTTCAAGGCGGCCTGGGACCCGGACGGCCGGATGAACCCGCACCGCGTCGTGGACCCGCCGAAGATCGACGACGACATCCGCGTGTTCCTCGGGCAGCCGACGATCGCCACCCGCACCCAGCTCGACTTCGTCCACGATGGTGCCCCCGAGACCGGCTTCGCCTCGGCGACCCGACGGTGCATCGGCGTCGCCAAGTGCATCACCGCGAGCGGCGGCGTGATGTGCCCGAGCTACCGCGTCACCGGCGAGGAGAAGCACTCCACCCGCGGCCGGGCCCGTCTGCTCTTCGAGATGGCGTCCGGGCAGACCGTGCCGGACGGGTGGCGGTCGGAGGAGGTCAACGACGCCCTCGACCTGTGCCTGAGCTGCAAGGGCTGCTCGCGCGACTGCCCGGTCGGCGTCGACATGGCGACCTACAAGACCGAGTTCCTCGCGCAGCACTACGCCGGTCGCGCGAAGGACCGCCCGCGCTCGCACTGGTCGATGGGCTGGCTGCCGGCCTGGCTCGCGCTCGCCGCGAAGGTGCCGGGCGCCCCGCGGATGGCCAACGCCCTGGCGAAGCGGCCCGCCCTGGCCGCGCTGGCGAAGAAGGCCGGCGGGATCGCACCGCAGCGCGACATCCCGGCGCTCGCACCGAAGCCGCTCCGTCGACTGCTGGACGTGAAGAAGCACGCCGCCCGACCTGACGTCGGGAAGCGCATCCTGCTCTGGACCGACTCCTTCACCCCGGCCTTCGACCCCGACCTCGCGCTGGACGCGATCGCGGTGCTCGAGGCGCTGGGCTACCGGGTCGAGGTGCCGCCGAAGACGGTGTGCTGCGGGCTGACCTGGGTGACGACGGGGCAGGTCTCGGTCGCGCGGCGGGTGATCGAGCGGTCGCTGGAGCGGATCCGCCCGTGGCTGGAGGACGGGGTGCCGATCGTGGGTCTGGAGCCCTCGTGCACCGCCGCCCTGCGGGGTGACTCGCTCAAGGTGCTGGGCCGGGACCACCACCTGGCGCAGGTCGCGTCGCGGTCGATCCGCACGCTCGCCGAGGTGCTCGCCGACCACACCGACCAGCTGGCGGAGCTGACCGACGGCGCCGAGCGCAGGGCCGTCGTCCAGATTCACTGCCATCAGTACGCCGAGCTGGGCACCGACGCCGACCGCGCCGTGATGGCCGCGCTCGGCGTGCAGGCCGACGTGCTCGACGAGGGCTGCTGCGGCCTGGCGGGCAACTTCGGGTTCGAGGACGGGCACTACGAGGTGTCGACGGCGTGCGCGGAGCGCGGCCTGATGCCGAAGGTCCGGGAGGCGGCCGCGGACACCACCGTGCTCGCCGACGGCTACTCGTGCCGCACGCAGATCCGGCAGCTGGACAACGGCGGGCACGAGCCGACGCACCTCGCGCGGCTCACCGCCCGGGCGCTGGGGCTGCGTGCGTAGACCCGGGCTCCTGCGGTGGGTGGCCTACGCCTTCGGGGCCCGCCTGCCCGTGGCGTACGGGGACTGGGTGCTGCACGACCTCACCGTGCGCACCTGGTTCCTGCGCCAGCTCGCGCGGACCACGATCCAGTGCCTGCCGGTCGCCCTGCTCGCGCTGCTGCCGGGGCCGGGCTGGCTGCGGGTGGCGCTGCCGTGCTTCGTGTGGTTCTCGGCGATGTTCATGGCCGCGATCTTCTCGCCGCTGATCCGCGAGAAGCGGCTCTACCAGCACGGGTTCATGCCGGAGATCGTGCTGGGGCGGGGCCGGGAGGACGGCGGGTGATCGGCTCGTCGGCGAGCGGGATGCCGCCGGCGAGCCGGGCCAGCAGGCCGTCGAGCTCGTCGATG
This sequence comes from Actinomycetospora termitidis, assembly GCF_030286555.1. Lineage (GTDB taxonomy): Bacteria > Actinomycetota > Actinomycetes > Mycobacteriales > Pseudonocardiaceae > Actinomycetospora > Actinomycetospora termitidis. Next base: position 499,479 of record NZ_JASVWF010000001.1, read on the forward strand.
TAGCTGCGGCCGGCCCCGGCCTGCAGGCGCGCCACGGCCGCGAGGCGGGTGCCGATGACGACGCCCGCGAAGAGCACGACCTCGGGGTCGTCCGCGGGCCGCCCCACCGCCGGTCCGACCATCCCGGCGATCTGCTCGACCCCGAAGGAGTTGCGCTCGCGCAGGATCGCCGCGATCTGCGGGACCGACCGCGCGAGCTCCATCCGGACCTCCTCCAGCGCACGGGCCTCGTCGTCGAGCGAGCCGAAGGAGTCCCGCACCACGGTGCGCACCGCCTCGAGCAACGGCGTCCCGGGCGGGAGCCCGCGCATCACCCGGTCCATGACGGGGTCGACGTCGTCGAACAGGACGACGTCCTCCTTCGTCGGGAAGTAGCGGAAGAAGGTGGAGCGGCTGACCTCGGCCGCGGCGGCGATGTCGTCGGCGGTGGTCGCGCCGTACCCCTGGTCGCGGAAGAGGCGCAGCGCGTGGCGCTGCAGCTCGGCCCGCGTGCGCTCCTTCTTCCGCTCCCGCAGGCCCATGGCGCTAATTGTGGCACGAGAATTCTTTTGATACTGAGTCTCACTTGAGGCGTAGTGTCAGGAGCCATGGACGACGTGATCGTGGTGGGGGCAGGGCCGACCGGACTGACGACGGCGGTCGAGCTGGCGCGCCGGGGGGTGCCGGTGCGGGTGCTCGACGGCCTCGACGGCCCGCACCGGGGGTCGCGTGGGAAGGGGATGCAGCCGCGAACACTGGAGCTGCTCGACCAGCTCGGCGTCGCGGACCGGCTGGTGTCCCTCGGCTCCTTCGACCTGCCGTTCCGGCACCACGAGGCGGACGGGTCCGTGCGCGACGAGGAGCGCAACGCCGACCTCGTCGGCTCGGTCGTCGACCCGACGACGCCGTGGCGGGGCTCGCTGGTGATCCCGCAGTGGCGGACCGAGCAGGTGCTGCGGGAGCGGCTCGCGGAGGAGGGCGTCGACGTCTCCTACGGCGTCCGGTTGCGGTCGCTGCAGCAGGACGACGAGGGCGTCGACCTCGAGCTGGACGACGGGTCCCACCTGCGGTCCGCGTGGGTGATCGGCGCCGACGGCGGGTCGAGCACCGTCCGGCGCGAACTCGGCGTCGGGTTCCTCGGCGAGACCCACGAGGAGGTCCGGCTGTTGCTCGGGGACGCCGAGATCGACGGGCTGGACCGCGACCACTGGCACATGTGGGCCGCCCAGGGGCCCCTCGTCGGACGAGGCGCGGTGTTCTTCGCCCTGTGCCCGCTGCCGGCGACGGAGACCTGGCAGATTCAGATCGCGCACACCGACCCGGACCGGCACGCGAGCCCGGAGCTGCTCACCGAGCTCGTCGAGGCCCTCGGGCCGCGGGTCCGCGTCCGCCGGGTGACGACCGCGTCGGACTGGCGGCTCAACGTGCGGATGGTCGACGACTACCGGGTCGGCCGTGTCCTCCTCGCCGGCGACGCGGCGCACGTGCACTCGCCCGCGGGCGGGATGGGCATGAACACCGGGATCGGCGACGCGGTGAACCTGGGGTGGAAGCTCGCCGCGGTGGTGCACGGGGCGGACCCGGTGTTGCTCGACTCGTACACCGACGAACGGCTCCCGGTCGCCGCGCACGTCCTCGGGCTCTCCGGCGAGCTCACCGGGCGGCAGGTGTTCTCCCGGACCGCCGAGCAGATCCGGGACACCCGGGGGCTCGGCATCACCTACCGGACCGTTCCCGACGGCCCCGGTCCCGTCGCGGGCGACCGAGCTCCCGATGCGCCGCTCCGGGACGACTCGACGCTGTTCCTGCGCCGGCGCGCGGCCGACTGGACGGTGCTGGCGTTCGGTGGCCCGACTGCCGCACCCTCCGACCTCCCCGGCGGCGGCCCGGTGCAGGTGCTCGACGCCGACGCGCTGGCGGCCGACGGCACGCTGCGCGAGGCGTACGGCGCCGCGGACGGGACCGTGGTCGTCATCCGACCGGACGGCTACGTGTGGTCGCGCGTCGAGGCGGCCGTGCCGGCCTGATCCTCGTGCACCGCGGCGACGGGCGGGCGGGGAGCGCCCGAGTCCGGCCACGGTCCCGGCGGGTCGGCGACCTCCTGCTCGTGGGTGCGGGTGTCGTAGGCGACGAGACCACGGCGCTCGTAGTTCGCACGGGCGTGGGCGCTGTCGAGGGTGCAGGTGTGCAGCCAGACCCGACGGACGGGCGGGAGGTCGGGCCACCGGTCGTCGAGCCGCCACGCCTCGGTGAGCGCCCGGGTCAGGAGGTGCCCGCCGAACCGGCGTCCGACGGCGTGCGGGAGGAGCCCGAACGACTCGATCTCGACCTCCGTGCCCTCGTCCGTGGGCCGACCCATCAGCTCGACGTAGCCGGCCGGGGTGCCGCGGCGGTGGGCGACCCAGGTCTCGAAACCGTCCCGGGTGACGTGGGCGTACCAGTCGTTCCACGTGAAGCCGAGCTTGTCGGTCCAGTGCCAGGGTCCGCCGACGGCCGTGTACAGGAAGCGGGTGAACTCGGGCGACGGGTCCTCGGCCCGGGCGAAAATCAGCGACTCCGCCGGTTCCGCCGCGACGCGGAGCTGGTCGGGCGAGGTCTGCTCCAGGTAGGTGGTGGTGACGAGCACGCGGTCAGCTCATCACGAGAAGACCGCGCCCGGCTCGGGCGGACAGGTCGCGCCCTCGGCCGGGAGCCGGGTCGGGTCGAGCAGGTAGGCGGCGGCCGCGTCGGACGCGCACCGGCTCGGGAGATCGAGCGTGGTGTGTCCGAACCCGTCCACGACGAGCAGCCGGGCCGCCGCGAGCTGGGAGGCGGTGGCGCGTGCGTTCGCGAGCGGCGTCTCCGGGTCGTACCGGGCGTTGATGACGAGCGCGGGCGCGGGGAGCGGAGCGTTCCAGGGGCCGAGGTAGCGGTCCGGGTCGATCGCGGGCCAGTCGACGCACGCCGCGGTGTTGAGCGCGACCGGAACTCCGAACAGCGGATGGGCGGCCTGCTCGGCGGGCATGAGCGCCGTCATCTGCTCGGCGGTCGGCGTGACGACGTCGGTGCACTGCACGGCCAGGAACGCGGAAGAGTGGGAGGGCGCGCCGGCCGCGGGATCGGGCACCGTCGGGACCGGACCTGTCGTCGGGAAGGCCCGGGCCAGGGCGGCGAGGCGTCCGCCCGACTCCAGCGCCGTCGACACCCGCTCGGCGAGCTGCGCGGACGTGCCGGACCGCGTGGCTGCCCCGACGGCGGCGTCGAACCGGGCTCGCGGGTCGGGGTTCGCGGCGCAGCGGGGCCCGGCGGCGGCGCACGCGGTGAGGAAGGCCTCGACCGCCTCGTCGCGGGCCGCGGCGACGCCGGCCCGGACGTCGACCGGCCGGGTCGGGTCGGCGGTGCCGGCGTTGGCGACGAGGTCGAGCGCGCCGTCGACGACCAGGGCCCGCAGGCGCCCGGGGAACAGGTTCGCGTAGGTGGCTCCGAGGTAGGTGCCGTAGGAGTAGCCGTAGACGCTGATCGTCGGCTCGCCGAGCGCCTGCCGGACCAGGTCGAGGTCGCGGGCGCCGTTCGCGGTCGAGAGGTGGCGCAGGAGGTCGCCCGAGCCGGCGAGGCACGCCTGCCCGGCGGCCCGCGCCGAGGCCCAGAACGCCGCGGGGTCGGAGAGCGGGGAGCCGGCCGGCTGCACGGGCTGCCCGTCGAACGGGCCGCACCGCACCTGATCGACGCCCCGCGGCTCGAGGGCCAGGACGTCCAGGCGGGCCCGGACCCCGTCGAACCGGGCGGCGAGACGGCGCAGACTCGAGGTTCCTGGAGTTCCCGGACCGCCGTAGTTCACGGCGACCGTGCCGATCCGCGTCGCCGGGTCCGTGGCGGGCAGGCGGGTGGCGTCCAGGGTGATCGTCGGTCCGGTCGGGTTGCGGTAGTCCAGGGGCACGGGGATCGCAGCGCACTGGAACGCCCCGCCGCACGGGCGCCAGTCGATGCGGGGCGGGGCAGCTCCGTTCGTCCCGAGGGGCGGCCCCGGACGGTCGGTCGACTGTCCGCCGACACCCGGGGTCGGCGACGCGCACGCGGCGACCAGCAGGACCAGGACGAGCCACAGCCGGGTGCGCATCGCGGGAGTCCTAGCACGGTGAGCGTGCCCGCGGGACTCAGAAGGGCGGATCGGTGTCGAAGGGGTCGGGTGGCAGGTCTTGCCGGGCGCGTTGTCGTCTATCGATGTCGGTGGCGGTGGTGCGGGCGGCGTCGGTGATGCGGCCGTGTCTGTCGCGTCGGGGTCGCCAGGGCTTGTGGTCGCGCGGGGTGTGCCCGTGGTCGGTGAGGCCGTGGTCGTAGGGGCGGCGCCGTATGGGGGTCAGTGGCTGGTAGCGCGGCGGTTCGAGGGTGTGGTGGGTGCCGGTCGGGGAGGTCCACACGAACTGTCCTGCTCGGGGTTGGTGCGCGGTCCAGCCGGTGGCCGGTTCGTGTTTGCGTAGGTGGTCGCCGAGGCAGATGGCGCCGAGGTTGTCGGCCTGGGTCGGCCCGCCGAGGGTGTGATCGCGGGTGTGGTCGATCTGGGCGGCGATGGCGGGTCGGGTGCACATCGGGAACCGGCAGGTCCGGTCGCGGGCGTGGATCCAGCGGGTCAGTTCGGCGCCGGGGAACCGGTGGCCGGCTTCGGCGCGGGTGGCCGCGGGGTGCTGGTCGGGTGGGCGGGCGCGGGCGGTGGCCAGGGCGGTGCGGGCGCGGCGGGCGAGCTCGGCGTAGACTCCGATCAGTTCGTCGTGCGGGTCGAGGGTGTCGAGGTCGCTGGTGTGCGCGGTGAGTTCGACGACGTGTCGGCGGTAGCGGGGGTCGGCTCGGGCCATGTGCGGGGCGCGGACGAGCAGGACGTGTTCGAGTCGACCGTCGGGGTCGTGGAGCAGGACCCGCCACTGGGCGCAGGTGCGGGCCCAGGCGAGGTGGTGGGCGTCCAGGCCGGTCAGGGCGCCCTGGGGGAGCCGGCCGTGGGCCCATCCGAGGCCGAGGACCGTGGCCAGGGTGGTGCGTAGCACCGAGGGCCCGAACACCAGCCCACGCGAGGTCCACCGCCCACCCGGAGGTGGGTCGGTCGTGGGGTCCGGCTCGTCCAGTGGCGGTGGGGCCGGTGGTGGGTCGCCGGGACGCCAGCCCGCCGGCGGCGGGTCACCGGGGCCGTCGAGGGGGTCGAGTTCGAGTTGTCCACCGGGCGGGTCGTCGACCCGACCTCGCACTGCGCCCGGGCCGAGACCAGCATTGTTCGGGCTGGTGGCGCCGCGGTCGGTGCCAGCGGCCTGCGCACCGCCAGCCTCAGCGCCGTCTGTCTCGGCGCGGTCTTCGCGACCGGATTCATCGTCGCCAGGTCCGCCTGCCGGGCCTACTGCCGAGGGGCCACCCCCTTCAGGGGAGCCACTGGAGTCAACGTCCGGCTCGTCCGGCTCGTCGCCGGGCCCGCTGGCACCGCGAGGGCCGTCGAAGGGGCCGCCGTCGAAAGCGCCGCCGTCATCAGCGGGGCGGGCGAGGTCGTCGAGATCGGGCACATCCGGCCCGCCACCCGGCCCGCCGTCCGGGCCGTGCGGTTCGCCCCAAGGGCCGTCATCCGAGCCCTGCGGGCCACCGTCATCCGGGCCGTCGTTCGGGCCACCGTCCGGCCCGCCGTCCGGCTCGGGCCCGTCGTCGCCGGACCCGCAGGGCCCGTCGCAGGGGCCATCCGGCTCGTGGGGTTCGTCACCAGGGTCACTCGGGCCCTCCGGGCCACCGTCGCCTGGGCCGTCATCGTCTGGGCCGTCGTCGTCCGGGCCACCGTCCGGGCCATCCGGCTCGCCGTCGTCGAGGTCGGGGCCGTCGTCGAGGTCGGGCCCGTCGCTGTCGTGGGCAGATGGGTGGGTCAGTTCGGCGGTGACGTACTCGACGATCGCCAGGTCGTCGGCCCCGGCGGGGCAGCCGTGCATCAACCGCAGCATCACCTGCGCCTGCACCCGCCCGACCGGCACGTCCTGGCCCGCGCCGCGCAGCCGGGTCCAGACCTCCTCGGCCAACGCCGCGAGCCGCTCGTAGGCCGGCACCGCCATCTGCGGGTCCAGGTCCCACCCGTGGATCTCCGCCGCCCCCGACGGCGCGATCCGCGTGGTGACCCGCGCCCGCGCCACCGCCGCGCGGCGCCGGTTCTCGGCACCGTCGGGGTCGACGTCCTTCACGGCCTCGGCGATCCGCTGCTCGAGCTCCCACACCCCCAGCCGCGGGGCCGCCTCGATGAGCCGGTCCACCACCGTCGAGGCCTGCTCGTCGGTGACGTCGCGCAGCCCGGAGACGAACCGGGCCACCTTGGACTCCTGCACCCACCCCTCACGCATCGCCTCACCGAGGCGCGGCAACCGCACCAGCGCACCCTCGGCCAGCTCGACCCGCGAGGCGGCCATCGACACCGACCACCCCAACGGGACCCCGACCGCCCGCGGATCGGGGTCCAGCGCCCGCTCCACCCGGTCGGCCCGGGCGCGGGCGACGTGGTGGATCCAGCACAGCACCCGCCACTCGTCGTGGATCAGCCGGCGGTGCCAGGCCACCAACCCCGCCTCGGCGTCCTGCCCCACGGACCCGGCCGGATCCCCCAACGGCACCGCGGGCAGCGGGTCGTCGAACGACCACTCGTCCACCGGGACCACGGGAACCTCGAGCATGATTCGAACACTAGATCGAACCCCCGACAGTCACGGCCGGGAATGCCCAGGTCGCCCTCGAGTCCCCGATGTGATCCGAACCACAGTCAGGCGAGGTTCCGCAGCGACGGCCAGGCCTCCGCCCACGGACGCGAGGGCGTGCACACGGCCATCGGCACGCGGTCGTTCACCGGCGTCACCTGCGGACCCACGAACTGCGGCAGCGGCACCAGCCGGCTGCAGAACCGGGGAGCCCACTTCACGTCACCCACGAGCAGCGCGTCCACCGATCCGGGCGGCACGTCGAAGTAGCCGAACCCGCGGTGGGTCGAGTAGATCGTCTCGGGCAGCCCGTGGACCGGGCCCTCCCGCTCCAGGGCACTGGCGTACCAGTACGAGTAGGCGATCACGGACGTCGTGTGCGGCAGCGCGCGGTACTGGCGCGCGACGCCGATCGCGAAGTCCCGCCACCCGATCTGGCCCATCGTCTCGAACTCGGTGGGGGCCCGCCACGACGCCGGGCCGATGGGCAGCACCCAGAGCACGGTGAGCACCGCCGACACCACGACGACGGTCGGCCGCAGGGTCCACCGCCACCACCGGCCGCGCGCCACCGGCATCGAGCACGCCGCCACCGCCCCGACCGCGAGGAGCAGCGCGTAGAGCCCGGACAGGTAGTAGGGCCGGCCGCCCGCGGCCAGCAGCACGGCGGTGACCAGCAGCGACGCCCCGCCGAGGAACCGCCACGGCCGCAGCGGGGGGAACCTCAGCAACGCCCACACCCCGACCACCACGAGCACCGCACCCGGCGCCAGGCCCGCGTAGTAGAGCGCCCGCGGGAGGAACTGCCAGCGGTCCCCGAACAGCGACGACTCCCCCGACACCACCGAGCCCATGCGCAGCTGGGGCCACCCGTGCCGGGCCTGCCAGACGAGCGTCGGGACCGTCGACGCCGCCGCGACGCCGAGCCCGACCCAGAGCAGCGGGCGTCCGAACAGCCGTCGTGGGCCCGACACCCACACCCCGACCGCCACCGCGGCCAGCAACACCGGGATGAGCACCTTGTCGAACAGCGCGACCGCGACGACGAGCCCGAGCCAGAGGAGCAACCGGTCGTCGGGCACCCCCTGCCGGTCCAGCCGCACCCACCGCACGAGCAACCAGAGCACGAGCGCCCAGCAGACCGGGTCCACGGTGGAGGTGGCGAGCAGGTGGCCCGTCGCGAGCAGGTAGGGGCTGATCGCCGTGGCGGCACACGCGAGCACCTGGGCCCGCCGCCGTCCGCCGAGTTCCGCGGCGATCAGGGCCGCGACGACGGCACCGACGGCCGTCAGGATGGCCGCGGGCAGCCGCAGCACCACCAACTGCCCGGGCGCGAGATGGTCGAGCAGGGCCGCGAGCAGCGGCAGCATCGGCGGCTGGTCGGCGTACCCGAGGCTCGGACGGGACCCCGCGGACAGGAAGTAGTACTCGTCGCCGAACATCCCGTAGCGGGTGGACAGCGCCACGAGCAACGCTCCGAGCGCCACGGCGATCGCGAGGACCGGTCGCCACGCGACCGCCGCCGCACCCGTCGTCGGGACGACGGGTCGGACGAGGCCCCGGGCCGGCGTCGTGGTCATCCGGCTCTCCTCCTCCGGCGCGCGCGTCCGGCCGAACCTAGCGAACCCCTCACCTGGGACACTTCCCGACCGTGGAGCTCACGCACAGCTGGTCGCGGGCCGTGCCGGGCGGGTCACTCGCCGTGCTCGCGGAGCTGGGCGGACGCTTCGAGCTGCGGGAGACCCGCAACGCCGCGGCGATTCTCGCCGCGACCGCCCCGGAGGAGTTCGGCGAGCTCTGCGCGGTCCTGACGGCGTTCACGCTCGGCACCGTCGACCTGATCGAGGCCGGCGGCAACGAGTCGAAGCTCGCCGCGCGGCTCAACACCGACCTGCGCGCGCGGGGCTGGCGCGAGGGGCGGGTCGACACCGTCGTGCGCTCGGTGCTGCAGGTGCAGCCGTGGGCGCCGGCCGGGGAGCACGAGATCGTCGAACGCACCGACGAGGTGCGCAACGAGGGGTACAAGGTCGACAACGTCAAGGGTCGGGTCGCGCTGGACGTGGAGTGGAACGCCAAGGACGGCAACCTCGACCGCGACATCGGCGCCTACCGCAGCCTCTACGACGCAGGACTGATCGACGGGGCCGTCCTGCTCACCCGCACCCACGACGACCTGCGCGACCTCGCCCGCCGCCTCTCCCGGGCGGCCGGACAGACCGACGAGCAGGTGCGCAGCCGCTTCTCCACGTCCACGACGACCCACCTGGGCAAGCTCGAGTCGCGGATGACCCGCGGCGACGCCGGGGGCTGCCCGCTGCTCGCGGTCGCCATCAGCGCCCGGTGCTTCGTTCCCGACGACGGCGCGGTGCCGGTCCGGTGGTCCGGTGACCGTGAGGACCAGCCGGTGCTCGAGGGGTGGGCCGGGTGAACGACGACGTCGGGAGGCTGTCGGACCCCCTCGCTAGCGTGCCGCCCGTGACCGCCCCACCCCTCGACGCCGCCTCCCCGGACGCCCCGCCCGCACGCCGCGCCCGCCGGGCCGACCCGCTGCGGGCCGACGTCACGCCCGCGGAGTCGGTGCCGCTGCCGACGGTCGAGGGCGGCTGGCCCTGCGTGTACGCCGATCCGCCCTGGCGCTTCTCCAACCGCACGGGGAAGGTCGCGCCGGAGCACCGCCGGCTCGACCGGTACGACACCATGACGGCGGCCGAGATCGCGGCGCTGCCCGTCGCCGACGTCGTGGCCGACAACGCCCACCTCTACCTGTGGGTGCCGAACGCGCTGCTGCCCGAGGGGCTCGCCGTCATGCAGGGCTGGGGCTTCCGGTACGTCTCGAACCTGGTGTGGGCGAAGCGACGCAAGGACGGCGGGCCCGACGGCCGTGGCGTCGGGTTCTACTTCCGCAACGTCACCGAGCTGATCCTGTTCGGCGTGCGCGGGTCGATGCGGACCCTCCCGCCCGCCCGTCGTCAGGTCAACATGATCGAGACGGTGAAGCGGGAGCACTCCCGGAAGCCCGACGAGGCCTACGACGTGATCGAGGAGTGCTCGCCCGGGCCGTACCTGGAGATGTTCGCCCGCTACCCACGGCCGGGCTGGACGGTGTGGGGGGCCGAGTCCGCGGAGGACGTGACCCCGCGCGGGCGGCAGCACCCGGCCTACCGCTCGGCTTCTCCGCCGCCGAACTGATACGAAGGGTCACTCCAATGCGCGAACGGTGACCACTTTCCGTCGTTCAGACGCCTATGTCGACCGTTCAGCATCTCTGTACCAGCAAGTTCTGGCGCTCGACGGCCACGCACGGTGAGAATACCGCCATGACGAAGACTCCCGACCTGGCGCGTAACCAGCGGGTGACCGGGTCCGAGCGCGAGAAGCTGTCGGGCGAGCTGCTGAAGCGGTACCAGAAGGGCGCGAGCATCCGGGAGATCTGTGCCGAGACCGGCTACAGCATCGGCCGGGTCCGTCGCCTGCTCGTCGACGCGGGCGTCGAGTTCCGTGGGCGCGGGGGCACGCACGGCCGCGCGCGCAAGAAGGTCGAGTAGCGCTCAGCCCCGCAGCCGCGCGAGCAGGTTGTAGCCCCGCCTGAGCCCGACGTCGAGCCGGGACCCGTCGGCGGGCAACAACCCGAGCTGACGCGCGAACTGCATCTGGTCGTAGATCACGAAGTTCGACAGGATCTTCCCGTCGCGGACGGTGAAGTGGTCCACGCCGTCGATGTCGAGCCGCTTCCCGGTCGGTTCGATGCCCTCGAGTGCGGCGCCGGTGTGCGTTCCGGTCATCGTCCAGCGCACGAACACGTCCTCGCCCTGCTCGGCCATCGCCTGCATCGTCAGGGTGAGGTCGGGCAGCGCGGCGAACAGGCCTTCGAAGTACGCCTGGATCTCTGCGCCGCCGCGGTAGGTGGCGTTCGGCATCCGCTCCCGCGTGTCGTCGGTCCACACCGCGCGCAGCGGGGCCGCGTGGTGGGTGTTGAGCACGTCGAAGGTCCAGCGCACGAGCGTGCCCGGGCTCGCGTCGGCCCCGGGCGGGGTGGGAGCGGGCGGGCCCGCGCTGGTCGACGGCATGGCAGCGGACCCTAGGGCAGAACCATCCCGTGGGCGCGTCGGTGAGTAGAAGGAGCCCCCGGGTGGGCACTCGCCCGCCCATGAGCTCCCAGACCATCGCCCAGTGGGTGTCCGCGATCGGCAGCGCCGGATCGCTCCTCGGTTTCGCCGCCTACGTCTGGATCATGCTCCTGAACCGCAAGGACTCGGTCGAGGTGCGCCAGGAGCAGCAGGCGCAGGGCGTCGCGTCGTGGCTCGACGACGGCGCGAACCACGACCGGGACGAGGACTACGTGCTGTGCGTGCACAACGGCGGCGACTCGCCGGTGTTCAACGTCAGGTGCCTGTTCTCCCTGCCCTCGAGCGACGACCAGCACTCGGTGGAGCTGGCCCTGCTGCCCCCGCACCACGACGCGGTGCGCTCCCTGCCGTTCGGCGCCGACGAGGTGTCACGCGAGGAGCTCTACTCCGCCCCGGCGGTGCCGGAGATGCGGTTCACCGACTCGCACGGCACGCACTGGGGCCGCGACGGCGAGGGACAGCTGCACCGGGTGGAGAACCGCGGCGTGCGGCGGCGGCCGCAGAGCCGCACGGACCAGGACACCGGGCGCGACGACTCGGACTGGGAGTCCGCACACCGCGAGCGGGCGGGCGCGACGCAGGACTGATTCAGGCCGGCAGGTACACCGAGCACCGGTCGAACACGGCCTCGCGGACCTCCTCGCCGTCGCATTCCCGCGCCGGCCGCACGACGACGGACGGGTCTCCTGCGACGAGCCGGTCGAACGCCTCGGCGACGTCGACGACGTAGCGCGGCTCGGCGACGGCCAGGCCGAAGTGCGCCATGCACACCAGGGAGACCTCGAGCTCCGCCAGGCGGGCGGTGGACCGGGCGAACGCCTCGAGGTCGCACTCCGGCGCCTGGGCGTAGATCGGCCCGGAGTTCAGGGTGTCGCCGCCGAACAGGACGCCGTCGCGCTCGTCGAGCAGGCAGATCGAGTCGGGGCTGTGCCCCGGGGTGTGGAGGACGGTCAGGGTGCGGCCGCCGAGGTCGATCCGGTCGCCGTCGTGCAGCGGCGCCGGCTCCGGTCCCGACGGCGGGCCGGGGTCCACCCAGCGCTCGACGTCGTCGGGCAGGGGTCGCGGGTCGGAGTCCGCCGTCAGCAGGTGGAAGTACCGCCGGTCCAGGTCGCGGTAGGCCGCGGCGGCGTCGAGGACCTCGCGCATCCAGGCGAGATAGGCCGCGCGCTCGGCGGCCGCACCCGCCGCCGGGGCCCCGAAGGCCGAGACGCGGGAGAACTCGGCGTTCCCGCCGACGTGGTCGAAGTGCGCGTGGGTGTTCACCACGTCCACCGGCAGGGAGCACACCGACTCGACGACCGGCCGGATCGGGGCGATCCCCAGGCCGGTGTCGACGAGCACGGTGCGGTCGTCCCCGGCGACCAGCCAGGAGTTCACGTGCGCCGGCTCCGCGATCAGCCACACCCCGCGCGCCACCGGGCGCACGTGGAACCAGGGGGTCACGGCAGCGTCAGGATCCGCGGCCCCTCCGGGGTGATCGCGACCGTGTGCTCGACGTGCGCGGCACGGCTGCCGTCGGCGGTGCGGAGGGTCCAGCCGTCCGGGTCGTGGCGGTAGTCGTCCTCCCCGCCCCGGTGCAGCATGGGTTCGATCGCGATGACGAGGCCGGGCTGGAGCTTCATGCCCTTGCCCCGGCGGCCCTCGTTGGGGACGTGCGGCTGCTCGTGCATGGCGCGCCCGATCCCGTGGCCGCCGTGGTCGGCGAGCATCCCGTAGCCCTGCGGGCGGGCCACGCCGGCGATCGCCGCCCCGACGTCGCCGAGGGTGTTGCCGCGCCGGGCCTCGGCGATCCCGGCGTGCAGGGCAGCGGCCGTGGTCTCGATGAGCGCGAGGTCCTCCGGGTCGGCCGTCCCGACCACGTAGCTCACCGCCGCGTCCCCGCACCAGCCGTCGACGAAGGCGCCGATGTCGATGCTGACCAGGTCCCCGTCCTGCAGGCGGTAGGAGCCCGGGATGGCGTGCACGACGGCGTCGTTGACGCTCGCGCAGATGACGCCCGGGTACGGCGAGGGGGCGAAGCGCGGGTGGTAGTCGAGGAACGCGGGCTTGGCGCCGTGGTCGTTCATCACGTCGTGCGCGACGGTGTCGAGCTCCTTCAGCGTCACGCCCGGGGCGCTCGCCTCCTGGACCGCGGCCAGGCAGCGCGCGACGACCCGACCGGCCTCGCGCATCAGCTCGATCTCGGCGGGCGTCTTCAGCTCGATGGTCACGCGTCGTCTCACCGGCGCGACAGTAGCCCGGGACCACCGACCCGGCGCGAACTACACACGTGTGCTTCATCCACACTGTGGACAACGCCTGTGGACGAACTACACCGGTGTCATTCGATCCCCACCGTGGACAGCTCCTGTGGACAACCCGCGTGTGACCGGCGTCCTCGTTCGGGCGTCGCGTCGGACGGGGATGCCGACGACATGGTTGAAGGTCGTTCCACCGGCAAGGTCGTCGTCGTCACCGGAGGGGGCTCCGGCATCGGCGCCGCCGCCGCGCACCGATTCGCCGCCGACGGCGCCACGGTCGTCGTCGCCGGCCGGTCGCAGGACAAGCTCGACAAGACCGTCGCCGACGCCCCGGCCGGCTCGACGGTCGTCGCGAAGGCGTGCGACACCTCCGACGAGCAGGCGATCACGCACCTGATCGACGAGGTCGCCCGCGAGCACGGGCGGTTGGACACGCTGGTCAACAACGCCGCGATCGCCCGGCCCGGCACCGTCGACGACCTCGACGCGAACACCTGGCGCGAGGTGATGGCGACCGACGTCGACGGCGTCTTCTACGCCTCGAAGGCCGCGATCGGGCACCTGAAGGCGACCCGCGGCAGCATCGTCAACGTCGGTTCGGTGTCCGGCACCGGCGGCGACTGGGGCATGGCCGCCTACAACGCCGCCAAGGGCGCGGTGGTCAACCTGACCAACGCCATGGCCCTCGACCACGGCGCCGACGGCGTCCGCGTCAACGCCGTCCACCCCTCGCTCACCGCGACGGAGATGAGCGAGGGGATCCGGTCCGACGACGAGGTCATGGCGCGCTTCCGCGACCGGATCCCGATGGGCCGGGCCGCCGAGCCCGCCGAGGTCGGCGACGTCATCGCCTTCCTCGCGAGCGACGACGCGCGCTTCGTCTCCGGCGCCCACATCCCGGTCGACGGCGGGCTGGGCGCCTCGAACGGTCAGCCCCGGATGTGACCGCTCAGGGCGACACCTTCTGCTCGCCCGGCGCCAGCCACACGTACTCGTCCGGGTCGATCGCCTCGGTCGCCTTCTCGTACTGCGACATGTAGCCGGGCCAGTTCGTGATGATCCGGCCGGACTCGTCGCGGTACCAGGAGTCGCACGCCTGCCAGGCCGTCCCCTCGAACGCGGACTGGACCTCGGCGTCGGAGGCCGCCTCGACCTCGGGGCGGACCTCCGCCGCTGAGGCCCCCCGCCGGTCGGCCTCCTCCAGCGCGGTACGCACGTAGCGTGCCTGCGCCTCCAGGTACACGATGATCGACCCGCCCGACGTGTTCGTGTTCGGGCCGTACATGACGAACAGGTTCGGGAAGCCCGGCACCGTCATCCCGAGATGGGCGTGCGGCCCGCTCGCCCACTCGTCGCGCAGCGACCGACCCTCGCGGCCGATCACCTCCATGGGGAACATGAAGCTCGTCGTCCGGAAGCCCGTGCCCCAGATGATCGTGTCGACCTCGTGCAGCCGTCCGTCCTTCGTCCGCACGCCCTCCGGCTCGACGCGCTCGACGGAGTCCGTGACCACCTCGACGTTGTCGCGCTGCAGCGCCGGCAGCCAGTACGAGCTGAACAGCACGCGCTTGCACCCGAACGTGTAGTCCGGCCAGACCTTGCGGCGCACCTCCGGGTCGCGCAGCTGGTGCCGCATGAAGATCTGCGACTTGAGCCTCAGCACCGGCCCGGCGGTGCGGGGATGGCGGATCGAGAGGGTCAGCGACTCCAGGTACAGCCGCTTCAGGCCCCAGCGGCGCACCTTCTGCACGCCCGGGACCTTCAGCAGGGCCCGCACCGAGCGCGGGTAGCGCAGGTTCTTGCGCGGCAGGAACCAGTTCCCGGTCCGCTGGAACACCGACAGCTTCCCGACGACGGGTGCGATCTCCGGGACGAATTGCACGGCGCTCGCGCCCGTCCCGATCACGGCGACGCGGCGGCCCGTCAGATCGTGCTCGTGGTCCCACTCGGCCGAGTGGAAGGAGCGGCCCGCGAAGTCGTCCTTCCCGGGGATGGCCGGGATCGACGGCTGGGCGAGCTGCCCCGTCGCGATGACGACGGCGTCGGCGGTGTACTCGTCGCCCTGCTCGGTCTCGACCCGCCACAGGCGTGCCTCGTCGTCCCACCGGGTGGCCGTGACCTTCGTGTCCGGCCGCACCAGGTGGTCCACCCCGTGCTCGCGGGCCACCGCGCGCAGGTACTCCAGGATCTCCGACTGCGGGGAGCACAGGCGCGACCAGGTCCGCCGCTGGGCGAAGGAGTACGAGTACAGGTGGCTCGGGACGTCGCACGCCGCACCGGGATAGGTGTTCGCGAGCCACGTCCCGCCGATGCCCGGTGCGGCGTCGAGGATCGTGACGTCCGTGAAGCCGTGTGCCCGCAGCTCGATGGCGGCACCGATGCCACCGAACCCGGCCCCGATGATGACCACGCGCCGACTCATGTCCCGGGAACCTACCCTGGGAGTCATGGCTGACGGTTTGTTGGTTTTCGACGGGTACTGCGGCTTCTGCACCCGCAGCGTCGGGTGGGCCCGCGCCCTGGACCGCCGCGGCCGGGTCGAGATGCGTCCGTACCAGGAGCCCGGGGTGCCCGAGTCGATCGGCACCGACGCGGCGACCTGCGCGGACGCGGTGCAGTTCCGCGGACCGGACGGCGTGCGCCACGGCGGGGCGGCGGCGGTGAACGCCCTGCTCGACACGGTCACCGGCACCCGCGTCCCGACTACGGTCTACCGCGCGACGGCGGGTCTGCAGGAGCGGGTCTACCGCTGGGTCGCCGACCACCGCGGGCGTTTCCCCGGCATGACCCCCTACTGCGAGTCCCACCCGTCGGAGTGCGCCGCGAGCACCTGACCCGCCAGCGACATCAGCAGCGCGTCGGCTCCCGGCGCGGCGGCGAGCTGGACGGCCGCCGGCAGCCCTGCCCCGGTGTCGACCGGCAGGGAGACCGCCGGCGCCCCGGTGTGGTTGTGGAGCGGGGTGTACCCGTAGAAGCGACCCATCGAGGTCAGTGTGCGCAGCCCGTTGCGCCCGGGCCCACCCCATCGGTCGACCGCCGGGGCCGTCCCCCGCATCGTCGGGGTGAGCAGCACGTCGACCCCCAGCTGCTCCAGCAGCCGCTCGCCGAGCCGACGGCCGTGGGCGACCGCGCGGACCACCACGGCGTCGGGGATCGCGGCGCCGGCGCGCACGAGGTCACGGATGCGTGGCTCGAACCGCTCGGGGTGGTCCGCCCCGGCCGCGGCGTCCGCGAGCCCGCGCAGGATGCGAGTGGTGACGGCGAGCGCGGCCGCCTGCGCCCGGTCGGCCCGGATGCGCACGGGCCGGACGTGGTGGCCCGCCGCCGCGAGCCGGTCCGCCACGAGCCGGACAGCCCCTCCGACGTGCGGGTCCAGTGGCACCGGTGGCGCGAGGGGCAGCGGGTCGACCGACACCCCGATCCGCAGCCGCCCCGGCTCGGCGTCCAGCGCGGCCCGCAACGGCTCGGGGAACGTGCCGACCGCGTCGTAGAAGGACGCCGCGAGCGCGAGCTCCCGGGTGAGGCAGCCCGTCGTCGCCAACCCGCACCAGCCGGCGGGGACCGCGGACGACGGGTCGTCGGGCCAGGAGCCGGGCATCGTCCCGGTGGTCGGCTTGAACCCGGGCAGCCCGCAGCAGGCCGCCGGGATGCGGATCGAGCCCGCGCCGTCGCCCGCGGTCGCGAGGTCGACCACCCCCGCGGCGACCGCGGCGGCCGACCCGCCGGAGGAGCCGCCGGGGGTGTGCCCGAGGGCGAGCGGGTTGCGGGTGGTGCCGTGCGCAGCGGAGTCGGTGACGCCGAACGCCGCGAGCTCGGGCAACGTCGTGCGGCCGATCGGCACGAGGCCGGCCCGCCGGACCGCGGCCATGAACGGGTCGTCGGCCGGGTGCGGGGACGTGAACGCGCGCCCGCCCCGCCCGGCGACCCGTCCCGCCGCGCCGACGTCGTCCTTCACCGCGATCGGCAGCCCGCGCAGCGGCGGCTCGCCGGCGGACCCGTCCGGGAGCTCGGGTCCGATCGCGACGAACGCGTTCAGCAGCGGCTGGGACTCGTGGGCGCGACGGACGGCGTCCCGCACGGCATCGCGGACCGGATCGGGGGCGGACACGCGCGGCACCGTAGCGGCATCATCACCGGGGTGTTCCTGGTCGCGGACGTGCCGGCGCCCTTGCGTGGCGTCGTCCGACGGCTGGTGGCCTACGACGAGCGGGCGACCGACCCGGTCCGTCGCCGCCAGGCCCCGGGCGCGACGTGCACGCTCGTGATCGGGCTGGCCGACCCGCTGCTGGTCGACGGGACCGCCCTGGGCTCGTTCGCCGGAGGCCTGACCGACGTGCCGGCGCTCACCGAGTTCCGCGGCCACCAGCGCGGGCTCCAGGCCGACCTGACCCCGGGCGGCGCGCTCCGGCTGTTCGGCACGCCCCTGCCGGGCACGGTGCCGCTGGACGCGCTCGGTCCCGCGTGGGCCCGCCTCCCCGGACGCCTCGCGGAGCTCCCGGGCTGGGCCGCCCGTCTGACCGCACTCGCCGGCACGCTCACCGCGCTGCTGGACGGCGCGCCCCCGGACCCCGAGGTCCGGCGGGCGTGGTCCCTGCTCGAGTCCTCGGCCGGCCGCGTGCCGGTGGGCTCGATCGCGGCCGACGTCGGGTGGAGCCGGCGGCACCTGTCCCGCCGGTTCGGCACGCAGCTCGGGCTGTCCCCGACGACGGCGGGTCGGGTGCTGCGCTTCCGCCGCGCGGCCGACCTGCTGGTGCCCCCGGCGGGCACGGCGGCGGTGGTCCGGCGCATCGCCGACGTCGCGGCGGACTGCGGGTTCGCCGACCACGCCCACCTCGACCGGGAGTTCGCCGCGCTCGCGGGCTGCTCGCCCCGGGCCTACGTCGCGGGCTGGGCGGACGTCGCGGTCGACCCGGCCGAGGTGACGCGGACGCCCTGACCGCGCACGCCCCGACCCCCCATGTCCGACCGCCCGCGATGTCCCCGACGTCCAAGACCACCGGGCGCCGACCGCGCCAGGATCGCCGCATGCTCGTTCCCACGCTGCGCAGCTCCGACATCCCCGCCCTCGCGGCGCACCTCACCGACGTCCTCGGACTCACCGCCGGCCACGTCTCGGCCGGGCACGCCGAACTCTTCTGGGGTGACGGGGCCGTCCTGCTCGGCCCGCGCCGCCCCCACGACCCGTTCGACACCGGACGCGCCGTCCTCTACCTCGTCCTCGACGACCCGGACGCCCACCACGCGCGGGTCAGCGCCGCCGGGGCCGACGTCGTCATGGGCCTCACCGACCAGGACTACGGCTCCCGCGAGTTCGCCGTCGTCGATCCCGAGGGCAACACGTGGTCCTTCGGGACGTACCGTCCGGTTCCGCCACACACGGAAACGTGACCATCCGGCACAATCCGGACCGTGAGGCGAGGGAGCACGCACGTCCTGGTGGCGGTGACGATCGTGCTCGTCCTCGCCGCGGCCGCCGTCGAGTTCGCCCTGCTGCACCAGATGTCGACCGGGCCGGCGCCGGTCTCGGCCACGCTCGTGGTCCCGACCGAGCCCGCCCCGGCGACGCCGGTGACCCCGCGTCCGGACCCCGTGACCGGATGTGATCTGGCTAACATTGGCCCATGGGCACCCACCTCAACCCCTACCTGCAGTTCGACGACTCCGCGCGGCAGGCCATGGAGTTCTACCGCGACGTCTTCGGCGGCACCCTGAACGTCATGTCCTTCGGCGACATGGGCGCGGAGGGCCCGGACGCGGACAAGGTCATGCACGGCCAGCTGGAGTCGCCCAGCGGCTTCGTGCTCATGGGCTCGGACACCCCGAGCGGCATGGACGCCCCGACCGGGTCGGCGTCCCGGATCAGCCTGTCCGGTGACCAGGGCGACGAGCTCCGCGGCTACTGGGCGAAGCTCTCCGACGGCGGCACCGTCGACGTCCCGCTGGAGAAGCAGATGTGGGGCGACGAGTTCGGGCAGTGCGTGGACCGCTTCGGGGTGAGGTGGCTGGTCAACATCTCGCAGCCGCAGGGGTGACCCTGGTGTGATGTGCCGGTGAGCGACGGTGCGAACGACGTGGCGGGGACCGCCTCCCGCGGAGCGATCGTCCCGCTCTACGCCGCGGGGTTCGTCACGGCGTTCGGGTCGCACGGCATCGCGGCGAACCTCGGCTTCACCGGCGACCTGGACCAGCAGCTGCTGACCCTCGGCATCCTGCTCGCGCTCTACGACGGCGCCGAGATCATCCTGAAGCCGGTGTTCGGCGCCCTCGCCGACCGCGTCGGGCTGCGCCCGGTCCTGCTCGGTGGGCTGTTCGCGTTCGCGGTGGCGTCCGCGGCGTTCGTGCTGGTCGGGAACCCGGCCCTGCTGGGCCTGGCACGGTTCGCCCAGGGCGCCGCCGCCGCGGCGTTCTCACCGTCGGCCGGCGCGCTGATCGGACGCATCGCCCCCCGGCAGGGACAGGGCCGGGCCTTCGGCAGCTACGGCGCGTGGAAGGGCCTGGGGTACACCGCGGGCCCGCTGCTCGGCGGCGTGCTGGTCGCGGCCGGCGGCTACGCGCTGCTGTTCACGGTCCTGACGGTGCTCGCGATCGCCGTCTTCGTGTGGGCGGTGATCGTCGTACCGAACCCGCCCCCGCTCCCCCGCCGTCGCCAGGGTCTCGGGCAGGCGCTCCGCGGCCTCGCCGACCCGGGCTTCCTGCCGCCGACCCTGGCCCTGGCCTCCAGCGCCGCTGCCCTCTCCTGCGGCGTCGGGTTCCTGCCGCTGGTCGGCGCCGCCGACGGCCTCTCCCCGGTGGCGACCGGCGCCGCGGTCTCCGTGCTCGCGATCGTCGCCGCGGTGAGCCAGCCCCTCGTCGGGCGGGTCCGCGACGCGGGCCGGCTGCCGGATCGCGTCGCGATCGTCGGCGGGATCCTCCTGACGGCGATCGGGCTGGCGGTCCCGGCCGTCGTCGGTCACCTGGTGGGCCTGCTGGCCGCGGCCGTCGTCATCGGACTGGGGACGGCCATGATCACCCCGGTGGCCTTCGCCGTCCTCGCGGCGTCGAGCCCGGAGGAACGCCTCGGCCAGACGATGGGGTCGGCCGAGATCGGCCGGGAGTTCGGCGAGGCGGGCGGACCCTTCCTCACCGGGCTGATCGCGGCCGGCCTCGGGCTCGGCGGCGGCTTCCTCGGGATCGCCGCGATCGTCGCCCTGACCGCGCTCGGGGGCCTGCGGATGCGCCGGACGATCTGATGGCCCGCTCGGACTCCGGCGAGTCGGTGCTCGAGCGGGTGGTGCGGATCCTGGAGGCGTTCACCCCGGACGCGCCCGCGCTCGGCGTGGGCGAGGTGGCCCGGCGGGCCGGTCTCCCGCCCGCGACGGCGTCGCGGCTGGTGGCCGACCTCGTCGCGCACGGGCTGCTGGTCCGCGACGACCGGCGGGTGCGGGTCGGAACGCGGCTGTGGGAACTGGCGTCCCGGGCGTCGCCCACCCTGTCGCTGCGCGAGACCGCGATGCCGGTGCTGGAGGACCTGCACCGCGTCGTCGGGCACCACGCCCAGCTCGGGGTGCTCGACGGCGACGAGGTGCTGTTCGTCGAGCGCCTCTCCGCCGACCGCGCCGTCATCAACCTGACCCGCATCGCCGCACGGTTGCCGTTGCACGCCTCGTCGTCGGGCCAGGTCCTGCTCGCGTTCGCCTCGACCGTGCTCCAGGAGCGCGTCCTGGCCCGGCCGCTGGGCGGTTTCACGCGGAACACGATCACCGACCCGGCGGCCCTGCGTCGCGTGCTCGCCGAGATCCGCGAGCGCGGCGTGGCCCTCTGCCCCGGCCACATCCACCTCGACGCGACGGGCGTGGCCGTCCCGGTGCGCCGGCCGGACGGTCAGGTGGTCGCCGCGGTGTCGGTGGTGGTCCCGAACGACGGCGAGGCGGCCAGGACCGTGCCCGCCCTCACCGAGGCCGCCCGCCGGATCGGGAGCCGTCTCACCCATTGAACGGGATACGGCTGTCGGTCGTGTCCGCCGTCACGCACCCTCACCGGCCATGACCTCGCTGGTGGTGACCGCCCGGGACGACGTCGCCGAGGGCGTCGTCGCCCTCACGCTCGCCCGTCCCGACGGCGGGCGGCTGCCGGACTGGACGCCGGGCGCGCACGTCGACCTCACCCTCGGCAGCGGCGACACCCGGACGTACTCGTTGTGCGGGGACCGTCGCGACCCGTCGTCGTACCGGGTCGCGGTACTGCGCGAGCCGGCCGGGCGGGGTGGGTCCAGCTACGTGCACGACGTGCTCCGGGTCGGCGACCGCATCGGCCTCGGTGGCCCGCGCAACCACTTCCCGCTGGTCCCGGCCGCGCGGTACCGCTTCGTCGCGGGCGGCATCGGCATCACCCCGCTGCTGCCGATGATGACGGCGGCCGACGTCCTCGGGGCGGAGTGGGCGCTGCTCTACGGCGGCCGCCGCCGTGCGTCGATGGCCTTCCTCGACGAGCTCCGGGCCGACCGGACGACCGTGGTCCCGCAGGACGAGCAGGGTCTCCTGCCGCTGGCCGCGTGGCTGGGTCCGGTCGATCCGGACACCATCGTCTACGCGTGCGGTCCGGCGCCGTTGCTCGCCGCCGTCGCCGAGCTCGTCCCGGCGGCCCGGCTGCGGACGGAGCTGTTCGTCGCCGCCGAGCTCGCCGCCCCGGTCCGCGACACGCCGTTCACGGTGGAGCTCGCCCGTGCCGGCGCGACGGTGACCGTCGACGCGGGGACCAGCGTCCTCGACGCCGCCCGGCGCGCGGGGGCGACGACGTTGTCGTCCTGCGAGCGCGGCACCTGCGGCACGTGCGAGACGACCGTCCTCGCCGGCGTCCCGGACCACCGCGACCAGATCCTCGCCGACCACGAGCGCGCGGCCGGCGACGTCATGCTGCCCTGCGTCTCGCGCGCCGCCTCCGACCACCTCGTCCTGGACCTGTGATGACCACCGCCGATCTCCTGCCCGTGAACGACACCGACCCGTTCTCCGTCGAGGTCCTCACCGACCCGCTGCCGTTCCAGGCCGCGCTGCGCGACGCGGGCCCGGTCGTGCACCTGAGCCGCTACGACCTGTACGCGATGGGCCGCCACGCCGAGGTCCGCGCGGCGCTCACCGACTGGCAGCGGTTCTGCTCGTCGGCCGGCGTCGGGCTGTCGAACTTCCGCCGCGAGGCGCCGTGGCGGCCACCGTCGTTGCTGCTCGAGGCGGACCCGCCGCACCACGACGCCCCGCGCCGGGTGCTCTCGGCGGTCCTCGGCCCGCGGGCGCTGCGCCGGTGGCGGGAGCGGTGGTCCGCCGCCGCGGTCGAGCACGTCGACGCGCTGCTCGACGGGCGCCGCGGGCCGGTGGAGGTCGACGGGATGGCGGCGCTCGCCGAGTCGTTCCCGCTGCGGGTGTTCCCGGACGCGGTCGGCATCCCGCGCGAGGGGCGCGAGCACCTCCTGCCCTACGGCGAGTACCTGTTCAACGCCTTCGGGCCGCACAACGAGCTGGTGGCGGCCCGCGCGGCCGCCGCGTCGGAGCACGCGGCCTGGGTGAACGCGCAGTGTGCGCGCGAGGTCCTCGCCGACGAGGGCTTCGGCGCCGACATCTGGGCCGCCGCGGACCGCGGCGACCTGACCCCCGAGCAGGCCCCGCTGGTCGTGCGCTCGCTGCTCTCGGCCGGCGTCGACACCACCGTGCACGGTCTGGGCTGGGTGCTGCACGGCCTGGCCACCCACCCCGACCAGTGGGAGCTCTTCCGCGCCGACCCGTCCCGACGGCGGGTCTGCTTCGACGAGGCGGTCCGCTGGGGCTCGCCGGTGCAGACGTTCTTCCGCACCGCCGAGGTGGACGTGCCGATCGGCGACGTCGTCGTCCCCGAGGGGTCGAAGATCCTGATGTTCCTCGGCTCGGCGAACCACGACCCGCGGGCCTGGGACGACCCCGACCGCTTCGACCTGCGTCGCGACCCGTCCGGTCACGTCGGCTTCGGGTTCGGGCTGCACCAGTGCGTCGGCCAGCACGTGGCCCGTCTCGAGCCGGAGACCCTGCTCGCGGCGCTGGCCGACCGGGTCGAGCGGATCGAGCCCGCCGGGGAGCCGGTGCGCCGGCCGAACAACACGATGCGCGAGTGGGCGTCGCTGCCGCTGCGGCTCCACGTCCGGTGAGCAGCGACGCAGACTTCTGGAGCGAGTGCTCCAGTAGTCTGGGGGCATGTACCTCTGGTTGGCGCTGGCGATCGTGGCCGAGGTCGCGGCGACCGTGTCGTTGAAGCTCTCCGAGGGCTTCAGCCGGCTGGTCCCGTCGATCGTCGTGGTGATCGGGTACGGGACCGCCTTCTTCTCGCTGTCGCAGGCGCTCGGTCGCGGCCTGCCCGTCGGGGTCGCCTACGGGATCTGGGCCGCGACCGGGGTGGCGGCGATCGCCGTCATCGGGGCGCTGTTCCTGGGCGAGTCGCTGACCTGGGTGCAGGTCGGCGGGATCGCCCTCGTCATCTGCGGCGTCCTGGCCCTCGAGCTCGGCGGGTCGCATGCCGCCTGACGTGATCGCGGACGGGCGCCGGCGCAAGGGCGCGACCCGTCGTCGGGAACTGCTCGAGGCGACGCTGCGGCTCGTCGCGCGCGACGGGGTCGGCGGTGTGAGTCAGCGCCGGGTCGCGGACGAGGCCGGCGTGCCCGCCAGTGCGGTCCTGTACTACTTCGCCTCGGTCGACGAGCTGCTCGTGAGCACGCTGGCCGGGGTGAACGACCGCTACATCGCCGGGCTCGAGGCCGAGCCGTCCCTCGCCGGCCTGGCCACGACGATCGCGTCGTCGGACCGGGCGGAGCTGATCGCCGAGTACGACCTGTTCCTGCTCGCCGCCCGGCGCGACGACCTGCGCGGCGAGGTCGACCGCTGGGACGCCGCGCTGCGGGCGGTGGCGGACCGCCTGGCCCCCGAGCGGCCCGAGGTGCTGGTGGCGGCCGTCAATGGCCTGTGGCTGCAGGCGGCGGTGTCCGGCGTCGGCGAGGACGAGGTGATGCGCGTCCTGACGGGCGCGGCGGGTGCCGGTGGGTGGAGACAAGGGGAATCGAACCCCTAACCCCCGCCTTGCAAAGGCGGTGCTCTGCCAATTGAGCTATGTCCCCTCGGGGGCCTACGACGCGCGGGTCGCCTCGCGCCAGACCTCCGCGGCCGGCCGCTCCTGCTGCTTGCGCCGCACGAGGTGGACCACCCCGTACGCCGCCGCGGCGAGCACGACCAGCTTCTTCACGACTCCACGCTAGCAGCCGCGGGAGGCCGTCGAGTGCGGTAGGACTCGGGCGACGACACCGAGGTCAGGAGCTCCGTATGGCACACGCGTACGTGGTGGGCACGTTCGACACGAAGGGCGACGAGCTGCACCACGTCGCCGACCTCGTCCGGGCCGCCGGTCACGAGGTGACCACGGTCGACGTCGGGACCTCCGAGGCGGACGCGCGGCGGGCGGACGTGACGCCCCACGAGGTCGCCGGTCCCGAGGTGTTCACCGGCGACCGCGGCACCTCGGTGAGCGCGATGGCCGACGCCCTGGCGCGGTGGCTGCCGCCGCGGCGCCCCGACGGGGTGCTCGCGCTGGGCGGCTCCGGCGGGACCGCGATCGTGACCCCGGCGCTGCAGCGGCTCCCGGTCGGCGTGCCGAAGATCGTCGTGTCCACCGTGGCCTCCGGGAACACCGCGCCGTACGTCGGCTCCTCGGACATCACGCTCATGTACTCCGTGACCGACGTGGCCGGGCTCAACCGGATCAGCCGCGTCGTCCTGTCCAACGCCGCCCACGCGCTCGCCGGCGCGCTGTCCGCGCCCCCGGTCGACACCGTGGACCGCCCCGCCCTCGGGCTCACGATGTTCGGGGTGACCACCCCGTGCGTGACCGCGGTGACCGAGCAGGTCGCCGACGAGTACGACTGCCTCGTCTTCCACGCCACCGGGACCGGCGGGCGGGCGATGGAGAAGCTCGTCGACGACGGGTTGATCTCCGCCGTCGTCGACGTCTCCACCACCGAGATCGCCGATTTCGTGGCCGGCGGGATCATGGCCGCCGACGCCGACCGGCTCGGGGCGATCTCCCGGCGGCGGGTCCCCTGGGTCGGTAGCGTCGGTGCCCTGGACATGGTCAACTTCGGCGCCCCGGACACCGTGCCGGAGCACTACCGCGGCCGGACCCTCTACGAGCACAACGCCCAGGTGACGCTCATGCGCACCACCCCCGACGAGTGTCGCGCCGCGGCACGCTTCCTCGCCGAGGGGCTGAACGCGTGTGAGGGTCCGGTCCGGCTGGTGGTCCCGACGGCGGGAGTCTCGGCCCTCGACGTCGAGGGCGGTCCCTTCGCCGATCCCGACGCGACCGCCGCACTGGTCGAGACGCTGCGCGCGGAACTGCGCGCGTCGGCCGACCGCCGGTTGATCGAGACCGATCTGCACGTGAACGACCCGGAGTTCGCGCGGGTGCTCGTCGAGAACCTGCACGAGATCGCCGGACACGACCAGGAGAGCGGAGAGGCATGAGGCGCGAGGAGATCCTGGAGCGGTTGCGGGACAAGGTCGGACGCGGCGAACCGATCGTCGGAGGGGGCGCCGGAACGGGGCTCTCGGCCCGCTGCGAGGAGGCGGGCGGCATCGATCTCATCGTCATCTACAACTCGGGGCGCTATCGAATGGCGGGCCGCGGGTCGCTGGCCGGGCTGCTCGCCTACGGCAACGCGAACGACATCGTCGTCGAGATGGCGCGCGAGGTCCTGCCCGTGGTGCGCGAGACCCCGGTGCTCGCGGGAGTCAACGGCACCGACCCGTTCCTCCTGCGGGACCGATTCCTGCGCGAACTCGCCGATCTCGGATTCGCCGGCATCCAGAACTTCCCGACCGTCGGGCTCATCGACGGGACGTTCCGCGCGAATCTCGAGGAGACCGGGATGGGCTTCGCGCACGAGGTGGACCTCGTCGCCGCGGCGCGGGAGCACGACCTGCTGACCACGCCCTACGTCTTCTCCGCGGACGACGCGCGGGCGATGACCCGGGCCGGCGCGGACGTCGTGGTCTGCCACATGGGCCTGACGACGGGTGGGTCGATCGGCGCCGGGACCGCCAAGTCGCTGGACGACTGCGTCGCGCTCACCGACGAGTGGGCCACGGCCGCGCGGGAGGTCCGCGACGACGTCCTCGTCCTCGTCCACGGCGGGCCGGTCTCGGCCCCGGAGGACGCGGCCTACGTGCTCGAACGGGCCCGGACCTGCCACGGTTTCTACGGGGCCAGCAGCATGGAGCGTCTGCCCACCGAGGAGGCACTCACGGCACGCACCCGGGAATTCACCCGACTCCGACTCGCGAAGGGGAACTGACCGCCGGGCAGCGAGGTGTGACGCGTGTGACTTCGACGGTCGGCATTTCGCGCCACCGTCGGGTGACATCACCCCGGGTGCTCGCGTTCGTGGGAATTCTTGATAACGTGAATACACACCGGATCTGTTTCCGGTCGCATTTCCCCCGCGAGCCGAGGAGTACCGCCAGATGGCCCAGAAGACCGTCGTCACGTTGGTGGACGACCTGACCGGTGAGGAGTCCGAGGACATCACGACCGTCGAGTTCGCGCTCGACGGTGTGACCTACGAGATCGACCTCGACGACAAGAACAGCGCCGAACTGCGGGATTCGCTCGCGCAGTACGTCGCCGCGGCCCGGCGAACGGGTGGACGCCGCGCCGCAGGCGGCGGCGGACGCCGCCGCGCCTCCGGTGGGGCGGGCACCGGCACCCCGCGCGCGACCTCGCCCGGCGGGTACGACCGCGAGACCTCCAAGCAGATCCGCGACTGGGCCCGGTCCGAGGGCTTCGAGGTGTCCGACCGCGGACGCGTCCCGAACAACGTCGTGGAGGCCTGGGAGTCCCGCGGCAAGAACGGCAGCACCGCGGCGGCCTTCTCCGGCTGATCCCGCGACGACGAAGGGCCCCGGAGCAGACGCTCCGGGGCCCTTCGTCGTGAGGGGGGAGTGGGCCCAGATGGATTTGAACCATCGACCTCGTCGTTATCAGCGACGCGCTCTAACCAACTGAGCTATGGGCCCGAACGGTGACGAGGTTACCGGAGGGTGTCCGGGCGCCCCGCCACCGGGGTGGCCCCTAGTCGCGCTCCGAGAGCGTGACCTCGATGCCGCCCGCGACGTCCGCGGAGATGTTGTAGATGAACGCCGAGACGCTCGCGAGCGCGGTGAACAGGATCGTGTTGACGACCCCGACGATCGCCGCGACGCCGAACACCCCGCCCGCCGTGATCAGCTGCCCGCCGGTCCCCCCGGTGTCCGAGGTGAGGTCCTGGTAGGTGCCGTTGAGCTGCGCCCACACTCCCATGCCGTCCAGCACGGCGTAGAGCACGCCCACGGCGAACATCCACACGAAGAAGAGCGCGACGCCGAGCACCAGGGCGAGCTTGAGCACCGACCACGGGTCGAAGCGCTTGACCTGCAGGCTCGCCCGCCGCGGGACCTTGCCGCGGGCGGGACGGGCACTCGGGGTGTCGTCGTCGTCGTCCAGCGCGTCGAAGTCCGGCTCCGGCTCGGGCCGCATGCCCGTGCGCATCCCCAGCTGCTCCGGGGAGAGCTGGTTGGTCGGCGCGTCGATGAGTGCCGTCGACGAGCGACCCTGCTCCCCGGGTCGACCCGGACGGGGGGTGCCGGCGGCCGGGGTCCCGGGTGCCGGGGTGCCGGACGCCGGGGTCGGGCCGGACCCACCCGGTGCGGGACCGGATCCGCCCGGTACCGGGCCGCCACCGGCCGGCAGCGGTCCCGTGGGCGGCCGCGACGGCGACGGGGCGTCCGGGCGCGGCTCGCCACCGCCGGCCGGGCCACCCTCGGTCCCGCGCGCTCCGGAACGCTGCCAGGGCGGCGGGGGACCACCGGCGGGCGGCGTGCCCTTGGCGGGCGACTCGTCACCCGCCGCGGTCGTCACCACGGTGTCCTCGGCGGACCCGGGGCCCTGGCCCTTCGGCGTGGCCCCGGCCTTGCCTTCGTCCGGTGTCGGTGTGCTCACGTGGCTCGTTCCATCGTCGGATCGTGTCGCGCCGGCCGGCTCACAGCAGCGTGTTCGGAGGCTGCTCCGAACCGCCGGAGTCGGGGTCGGAGGCGTTCTCGGCGTTGCGGGCGACGGCGAGCAGGGTCGCGTTCTCCCCGAGGTTCATCAGGCGCACGCCCTTGGTCTGGCGGCCCGCCTTGCGGACCTCCTTCGCCGTGGTGCGGATGACCCCGCCGCTCGAGGTGATGGCGTACAGCTCGTCCTCCAGCTCGACGATCAGGGCGCCCACCAGCGTGCCGCGCCGACGGTCGTACTGCAGCGTCAGCACGCCCTTCCCGCCGCGGCCCTGCACCGGGTAGTCCTCGATCGGCGTCCGCTTCGCGTACCCGCCGCCCGTCGCGACCAGCAGGAACGTGCCGTCGCGCACGACCCCGAGGGAGAGCAGCTCGTCGCCGGAGTTGAAGCGCATCCCCATCACGCCCGACGTGGCGCGGCCCATCGGGCGCAGCACCTCGTCGGTCGCCGAGAAGCGGATCGACTGGCCCTCGGCGGAGACCAGGAGCAGGTCGTCGTCCCCGGAGCAGAGCACCGCGCCGACGAGCTCGTCGCCGTCGCGCAGGTTGATGCCGATCAGCCCGCCGGTGCGGTTGGAGTCGAAGTCGGTCAGCTTCGACTTCTTGACCAGCCCGCTCTTCGTGGCGAGCACCAGGTACGGCGCGGCCTCGTAGTTCGTGATCTGCATGACCTGGGCGATCTGCTCCTCGGGCTGGAACGCGAGGAGGTTCGCCACGTGCTGGCCGCGGGCGTTCCGGGTGGCCTCGGGCAGCTCGTAGGCCTTCGCCCGGTACACCCGGCCCTTGTTCGTGAAGAACAGCAGCCAGTCGTGCGTGGAGCAGACGAAGAAGTGGGCGACGATGTCGTCCTGCTTGAGCGTCGCGCCCTGCACGCCCCGGCCGCCGCGCTTCTGGGCGCGGTACAGGTCGGTCTTGGTGCGCTTCGCGTAGCCGGTCCGCGTGATCGTGACGACGACGTCCTCGACGGCGATCAGGTCCTCGTCGGCGACCTCGCCGTCGTAGCCGACGATCCGCGTCAGGCGGTCGTCGCCGTACTTCTCGACGATCTCGGCGAGCTCGTCGCGGACGATCTGCCGCTGCCGCTCGGGCCGGTCGAGGATGTCCTGCAGGTCGCGGATCGTCTCCTCGATCTCGGCCAGCTCGTCGATGATCTTCTGGCGCTCGAGGGCGGCCAGGCGCCGCAGCTGCATGTCCAGGATCGCCTGCGCCTGGATCTCGTCGACCTCGAGGAGCTCCATCAGGCCGGTGCGCGCGAGGTCGACGGTCTCCGAGGCGCGGATCAGCGCGATGACCTCGTCCAGCGCGTCCAGCGCCTTCGCGAGACCACGCAGGATGTGGGCCCGCTCCTCGGCCTTGCGCAGGCGGTAGCGCGTCCGCCGGACGATGACCTCGATCTGGTGGCGGATCCAGTGCCGGATCAGCTGGTCGAGCCGCAGCGTGCGCGGCACGCCGTCGACGATCGTCAGCATGTTCACGCCGAAGCTGAACTGCAGCTGCGAGTGCTTGTAGAGGTTGTTCAGCACCACCTTGGCGACCGCGTCGCGGCGCAGGGTGATGACGATGCGTCGGCCGACCCGGTCCGAGGACTCGTCGTTGATCTCGGCGATGCCGGTGACCCGGCCCTCGCGGACCATCGTCGCGATCGACTCGATGAGGTTGTCCGGGTTGACCTGGTAGGGCAGCTCGGTGACGACGAGGGTGGTGCGACCCTTCGTGTCCTCCTCCACCTCCACCACGGCGCGCATGCGGATGGAGCCGCGGCCGGTGCGGTAGGCGGAGTCGATGCCGTCCTTGCCGACGACCAGACCCGCCGTCGGGAAGTCCGGACCCTTGATGCGCTCCATGAGCGCCTCGAGGGTCTCCTCCTCGGAGGCCTCCGGGTGGTCGAGCGCCCAGGTGGCGCCGTCGGCGACCTCGCGCAGGTTGTGCGGCGGCATGTTCGTCGCCATGCCGACCGCGATGCCGGCGGACCCGTTGATCAGCAGGTTCGGCACGCGGCCGGGGAGGACGGCCGGCTCCTGGGTGCGGCCGTCGTAGTTGTCGACGAAGTCGACGGTCTCCTCGTCGATGTCCTGCAGCATCGACATCGCGAGCGGCGTGAGTCGGCATTCGGTGTTGTGGCTGACGAAGCCGTCGGTGAGGAAGGCGTGATCGTCGGAGTCCACCCGCACGCTGTAGACGTCCTGCACGCCGGCGTCGGCCACGGAGGCGACCTCGGCGTAGTAGAAGCGCCCGTCGGTCAGCTCCTCGGCGATCGTGCGCGCGTCCGGGTCGTCGACGTGGGCGAGGATCTCGTCGCGGGCGAGGTCCCAGCGCTCGATCCGGTCGAGGTTGTGCTTGTCGAGCCACTGCTGCTTGCGGCGGTCCGTCGTCCCGTGCGCGCGGAGGAACGCGCCGAGTCCGGGGACGTGGTCCGAGCCCATCGCCCGCGTCGCCCGGGCCTCCGGCCCGAGGATCCCGGCGATCTTCTCCTGCTTGGCGCCGAGGAAGCCGATCCGCGTGGCGAACAGGCGGGCGTCCCGGCGGTTGGTGACGACGACCTTCCACTCGCCGACGGCGTGGAGGTAGCGCTTGCTGACCACGCCGAACTCGAGGAGCAGGTTCTGGACGTCCTTCGCGAGCTGCTCGCTGCGCGTCGAGTACGACACCTGCACGGTGTTCCGCGGCAGCGCCGAGCACGACCCGTCGCCGGTGAACAGCGCCTGGAGGAAGAACCGCTTGCGGGCCGCCCCACCCCGCCAGATGAACTCCGGCACCCGCTTCTGCGCGCTGCGCGCACCGGCGAGCTCGGCGAGCACGCTCGTGCGGACCTCGGTGAGATCCTGCACGTCGATCTCCCGCAGCTCGGAGCCGGAGGCGATGGTGCGGGAGGAGACGTACCGACGCCCGCCGACGGCGGTGTCGTAGGCGGCGAGGACCAGGCCGAAGTACTCCGGGTCGATGTTGTTGAAGCCGGCGCGGCGTTCCGAGACGAAGCCCTCGGCGACGAAGGCGCCCAGGACGATCGCCGCCGCGGCCTCCCTCCACTCCGGACCGCCGGGGTCGAACGCGGGGGTCCGGGCCATGGCGACGCGGTCGCCGGGTCGGATCTCCTCGGCCAGCTTCCACAGCAGCGTCGGGATGCCGGCGACGTCGACCAGGCAGAGCACCGGGTGGTTGTGCGTGCCGGTGAGCTCGTAGCCCTCGCGCGTGGTGACGGTCAGCGTCGGGTGGGTCCCGGAGTGGAAGAACGCCTCCGCGCGGACCGGGTCGCCGTTGCGGTCGAGCAGCTTCTCGTCGATCGGGGTGTCGGAGTTCGGTGCGGCGCCCGGCACGAGGTCGGCGATGCGGGGGCTCCCACCGGTCGCACGACGCACGCGTGTGACCCCAGTCACACAGTAGCGCATTGCGGCAGCCGGGTCGTTACCCGGCGAGCCGAAGTTGCCCTGGCCGTCGATCAGCGGGTAGCGCATCGACCACGGCTGGGCCAGGCGGACCAGGGCGTCGTAGATCGCCGAGTCGCCGTGCGGGTGGTAGTTGCCCATGACGTCGCCGACGACGCGCGCACACTTGACGTAGCTGCGGTCCGGGCGGAAACCCGAGTCGTACATCGAGTAGAGGACACGGCGGTGCACCGGCTTGAGGCCGTCCTCCACCAGCGGCAGGGCGCGCCCCACGATCACGCTCATGGCGTAGTCGATGTAGGAGCGCTGCATCTCCTGCTGGATGTCGACCGGCTCGATCCGGTCGCCGGAATCCGGAGGCAGCGTCGTCTCGGTCACGCGGTGTCCACTCCACTCTGGGCGCCCCCGGAGCACGGCTGGTCACCGCGTCGAACTCGTCAGGGGCGAGCCCGTCCCGTCGGGAGCCGACACGCCGGTCCCGACCACCCGATTCTACCGAGAGCACCGACGATCTCGTGGGCGCCCCGCGCAGGTCGTGGCCGGTCAGGTGCGGTGCGGGCCGGTGACGGAGGGTCAGGAGCGGACCGCGGCCCCCGCCCCGTCGTCGGGAACGGAGACGAGGTCACGGCGGAGCGTCTCGGTCATGGCCCACGAGCACGCGAGCGAGACCAGCGCCATCGCGGCGACGTAGGCCGCGACCGACATGAGGCTGCCGGTCCAGAGCACGAGCAGCCCGCAGACCGCCGGCGCCACGCCACCGAGGATCGAGGCGAGCTGGTAGGCCAGGGATGCCCCGCTGTAGCGCAGGTGGGTGGGGAACTGCTCCGCGAAGTACGCCGACTGCGGGCCGTAGACCGCGCTGCGGCACGCCTGGACGACCAGCCCACCCAGGATGAACAGGCCGATGTTGCCGCTGCCGACGAGCAGGAAGTACGGGACCGCGGTGATCGCGAGGACCGCCATGCCGACCAGGAACAACGGCCGCCGGCCGACCCGGTCGGAGAGCAGCCCGAGCAGCAGGATCATCGGGATGTCCGAGGCGGAGAGGAACGTGTTCGCGCCGAGGATCGTGGACCGCTCGTACCCGAGCTCGGTGGTCGCGTAGGACACCAGCCACACCGAGCTCACGTAGAACGTGGCGTTCGTGGCCAGGAACGAGCCCGCGGCCAGGAAGATGATCCGGGGGTGCTCCCGCAGCACCTCGAGGACGGGGAGGCGGCTCGCCTCGCGTCGCTCGGCGTCCGCGGTGAAGACCGGGCTCTCGGCGACCGTCAGGCGGATCCACATCCCGACGGCGATCAGCAGGGCGCTCGCGAGGAACGGGATCCGCCAGCCCCAGGCGAGGAACGCGGACTCGCTGACGGTGAGGTCCAGGACGAGGAACGAGCCGGTGCCGAGGACCAGGCCGAGCGGGACGCCGACCTGGGGCCAGCTGCCGTAGAAGCCACGGCGGTGGTCCGGGGCGTTCTCCACGGCCATCAGCGCGGCGCCGCCCCACTCCCCGCCGACGCCGAGGCCCTGGCAGAAGCGCAGCAGGACGAGCAGCACCGGGGCGCCCACGCCGATCGTCGCGTAGCCGGGCAGCAGACCGATGCACACCGTCGCGGCGCCCATGAGCAGCAGCGAGTAGACGAGCATCGGCTTGCGCCCGACCCGGTCCCCGAAGTGCGCGAACAGCGCGCCGCCGATGGGCCGGGCGACGAAGCCCGAGGCGAAGGTGCCGAGCGCGGCGATCGTCCCCAGGGCCGGGTCGAACGAGGGGAAGAAGACCTTGTTGAAGACCAGGGCCGCCGCGGTCCCGTAGATGAAGAAGTCGAACCACTCGATGGTCGTGCCGACCAGGCTCGCGGCGGCGACCTTGCGGGGGACCCGGAGGGCCGGACCGGTGACCATGGCTGCCTCCCGTGGCGTCGGTGCCAAGTCGACCAGTGGTACGGGCCCGGTCAAGGAATGGTCAAGCCCTCTTCCGTCGGCAGGAAGAGCACGTTGCGTCGCCTGTCGTCCGTGTGCCGGGGCAACCACCGTCCCCGCCAGGTCCACGGCGCGTACCCGCGTCCGGCCAGGTCGTCGACGACCTCGGCCACGCTCGTGTCGAAACGGGCCAGGTGGCGGTCCTCGAGCTCGAGCATCAGCACCGGGCGGAAGCTCTCCAGCGTCTTGTGCGCCCCGGCGAGCAGGCCGGCCTCGGCGCCCTCGATGTCGACCTTCACCAGGTCGAGGCGGTCGAGCGCGAGGTCGGCCACCAGCTCGTCGAGGGTGCCGACCTCGACCGGAACGTCCTCGTGGTGGGCGAACTCCGCGTTCGAGCCCAGGCCGACCGCACCCGTCGTCAGGAAGGCGCGGCCGTGGACGGGGAGCAGGCGGCGGCGCGGCAGGGAGAGCACGCCCGCCCCGCCCTGCGCTCCGAGGGCGAGGCGATGCACGGTGACGTGCCCGGCGCGCAGCAGCCGACGGACCGCCCCGATGAGGGTCGCGGGTGCCGGCTGGGGCTCGACGGCGTGCACGTGTCCGGTCGGCCCGACGAGCCCGGCGAGCGTCCAGGTGTAGAGGCCGTACTCCGCACCGACGTCCACGCAGACCGCGCCCGGACCGACGAACGGTGCGAGCCCACCGACCTCGTCCTCGAGGAACCAGGCGTGGGGCGCCACGGCCCGGAGCGTCCGACTCAATCGCTCGGTGGCACCCACTGGGCCGTGCACCTCCATCCGCGCGTCCGGACGGGCGCGCGGATGGAGGTTATCGCCGACGTTTCCCGTGGAACGCCGCAGGCCTCACCTACACGTCCAGGAAGCGGACGTCCTTCGCGTTCCGGGTGATGAACGAGCGTCGCGACTCCACGTCCTCACCCATGAGGACGCTGAACAGCTCGTCGGCCGTCGCGGCGTCGTCCAGGGTCACCTGCATCATCAGGCGCGTGGCGGGATCCATCGTGGTCTCCCAGAGCTCCTTGGCGTTCATCTCGCCGAGGCCCTTGTAGCGCTGGATGCCCTCGTCCTTGTTGACCTTCTTGCCCGCGGCGCGGCCGGCCTCGAGCAGCGCGTCCCGTTCGCGGTCGGAGTACGCGAACTCCGGCTCGGCGTTCCGGCCGCCCCACTTGATCTTGTACAGCGGCGGCATCGCGAGGAACACGTGGCCGTTCTCGATCAGCGGGCGCATGAAGCGGAACAGCAGCGTGAGCAGCAGCGTCCGGATGTGCTGGCCGTCGACGTCGGCGTCGGCCATCAGCACGATCTTGTGGTAGCGCAGCTTGGCGAGGTCGAACTCGTCGTGGATGCCGGTGCCGAGCGCCGTGATGATCGACTGGACCTCGTTGTTCTTGAGGACGCGGTCGATGCGGGCCTTCTCGACGTTGATGATCTTGCCGCGGATCGGCAGGATCGCCTGGTACATCGAGTCGCGGCCGGACTTCGCCGAGCCACCCGCGGAGTCGCCCTCGACGATGTAGACCTCGCTGCGCGACGGGTCGTTCGAGCGGCAGTCCGCGAGCTTGCCGGGCAGGCCGCCGAGGTCGCCGGCGGTCTTGCGCCGGACCAGCTCCCGGGCCTTGCGGGCCGCCATCCGGGCCTGCGCCGAGCCGACCGCCTTGTTGATGATGGTCTTGGCGTCGGCCGGGTTCCGCTCGAACCAGTCCGCGAGGTGCTCGTTGCAGACGCGCTGCACGAACGACTTCACCTCGGTGTTGCCCAGCTTGGTCTTGGTCTGGCCCTCGAACTGGGGCTCGGCGACCTTGACCGAGACGATCGCGGCGAGGCCCTCGCGGATGTCGTCGCCGGTCAGCGCCGGGTCCTTCTCCTTGATGAGCTTCTTGTCGCGCGCGTACCGGTTCACCGTGGTGGTCAGCGCCGAGCGGAAGCCCTCCTCGTGGGTGCCGCCCTCGGTCGTGTTGATCGTGTTGCAGAAGGTGTAGACCGACTCCGAGTAGCCGGAGTTCCACTGCATCGCGATCTCGACCTGGTGGCCGGTGCCCTCGGCGGTGAAGCCGACCGGCTTCTTGTGGATCGGGTCCTTCGAGTTGTTGATGAAGGCGACGAAGTCCTCGAGGCCGCCGGGGTAGTGGAAGGTCCGCTCCTTGACCTTCGCGACGTAGCCCTCGGCGTCGGGCACGTCGTCGAGGCCGTCGCCCGTGGCCTCGCCCTCGGGCTTGCGCTCGTCGCGCAGGTTGATGGTCAGCCCCTTGTTGAGGAAGGCCATCTCCTGCAGCCGACGCGAGATCGTCTCGAAGTTGTACGTCGTGGTCTCGAAGATGTCCGGGTCGGCCCAGAACGTGATCGTGGTGCCGGACTTCTTCGTGGGGCCGACCTCGGTGAGCGGGCCCGGGCGGGCCTTCTCGTAGTGCTGGGTCCAGATCTTCCCCTTGGTGTGCACCTCGACGTCGAGCTCGGTGGACAGCGCGTTGACCACCGAGACGCCGACGCCGTGCAGACCACCGGAGACCGCGTAGGACTTGTCGTCGAACTTGCCGCCCGCGTGCAGCATGGTCAGGACCATCTCCACGGCGGGCTTCTTCTCCACCGGGTGCATGTCGACCGGGATGCCGCGCCCGTCGTCGACGACCGAGATGCCGCCGTCCGTCTGCAGGGTGACGGTGACCGCCGTGGCGTAGCCGGCCATGGCCTCGTCGACGGAGTTGTCCACCACCTCCCAGATCAGGTGGTGCAGCCCGCGCTCGCCCGTGGACCCGATGTACATGCCGGGCCGCTTGCGGACCGCCTCGAGACCCTCGAGGACGGTGATGGACGAGGCGCTGTACTCGTTGTTGTTCTTCGCGGCAGCCACGGGCCTCGGTGTCTCCCTACCTCCGGTGCGGGCGAGAGATCGCCCGGACGTCGCCCTCCAGTCTACTGGTCCGCCCTTACGGGAAGGGGTCGGATGGCATGTTGAGCGCGTCGCAGACGGCCTGACGGCATCGAGGGAGGGTCCCGACGGCGGGTCTGGCGCTCGCCGGGAGCCTGGGCGCGGTCAACGGGCGCTGAGAGGGCGAACGGCGCCGTGAGGGTGTCAGCCGTACGTGTCGCGGGGTCCGCGGCCCGAGACGTGCCGGGGGCCGCGCCGCCAGCTCGGTGCCGAGGGGCCGTGGATGCGCATGCCGGTCACGACGCCGGGTCCGAGGCCGGCGGCGATGCGGCCGAGCAGCTGGCGCTGCAGCAGCCGGAGCTGGGTGGCCCATGCCGTCGAGTCGGCCTGGACGGTGAGCTCCCCGTCGCGCAGGGCGGTCGGGGTGGCGTGCTCGGCGACCTCCGGCCCGACCAGCTCCGCCCACCGGCCGAACACCGAGCCGTTCGCCAGCTTCGGCACCCAGCCGCGCTGGGTGGACAACCGGGAGGCGATCCGGCCGAAGGTCTGGGGATCGCGGTCGTCGGCGCCCGCCCCGGACCAGCCGCGGCGCCGCCGCCGGGTGCCCTCACCGGCGTCCCGGCGCACCGTGCGCCGGGGCCGGCCCCGGGTGAGGCCCCGCTCCGCCTGCCGGGCCCGGGCCGCCTCGAGCGCGGCTCGGGCGATGTCCGCGCCCCGGGGGGCGTCGGGGTCGGCGGGGTCGGCGGGATCGCGGGGGTCCTGCGGGTCCCGGAGGTCCGACTCCATCGGGTCGGTCCCGGAAGCCTCGATGTGGTCCTCGTCGTGGGCACCCTGCGTGGCCGGGCGGCCGCCGTCCGGGGTGCGCCCGGGGCCGAGTCTCGCGGGCGGCAGTGCCACCGGCTCGCGGTCCGTGGGCGGGGTGTGGACGGCCGGGTCAGCGACGTCGAAGAGCCCCTGCAGGTCATCCGCCGGGTCCGGGCGCCGCGCGAGGCGCCGGGATCGTCCGGACCCCGAGTTGTCCACAGCATCCACAGGTCTGTCCCCAGATTCGCCGCCGTCTTCACCGATTCGGATCACCAGTGTCCACCCCGGTCGTCCGTCACGACGCCACTTCGTCACGCACCGTGCCACCCTCGATCACGTAGCGTGCTCCACGCAGGGTCGCCGGGACGTCATCGTCCACGGCGGCCGTCACGAGGACCTGCTCGGCCCGGGCGGCCGTCCGGGCGAGGGCCTCCCGACGCCGGGCGTCGAGCTCCGCGAAGACGTCGTCGAGGACCAGGATCGGCTCCGAGCCCTCCTCGCGCAGCAACTCGAACCCGCCGAGCCGCAGGGCCAGGGCGAGCGCCCAGGACTCGCCGTGGCTGGCATAGCCCTTCGCCGGCCCCTCCCCGAGGCTGAGGTCCAGCTCGTCGCGGTGCGGGCCGACCAGGCACACGCCGCGCTCGATCTCCTGGTCGCGCCGCCGCCCGATCTCGGCGAGCAGCGCGGCCTCGACCTCCGCGGCGAGCTCGGCGTGGGTGGCGCCGCCGGTCACGTCCTGCCACCCGTCGTCGGGACCCGGCTCCGCGCGGCCGGCGAGGTCGTCCACCGCCTCGACCCGCGAGCGGTACCGCGCGCCCACCGGGACCGACTCGGGCGCGACGTCGGCGTAGGCGGCCGTGACGTGCGGCGCGAGGGCCGCGGCCAGCAGGATGCGGCCCGCGGTCAGGGCGGCGCCCGCCCGGGCGAGGTGGCTGTCCCAGACGTCCAGGGTGCCGGTGTCGCCGCGGGCGTGGCGGGCGGTCTTGAGCAGCGCGGAGCGCTGGCGGAGCACCTTGTCGTACTCGGCCCGGACGCCCGCCCAGCGGGGCGCGCGGGCGACCAGGAGCTCGTCGAGGAAGCCCCGGCGCTCCCCCGGATCGCCGCGGACCAGGGCGAGGTCCTCGGGCGCGAAGACCACGGTGCGCACGATCCCGAGGATCTCGCGGGCCCGGGGCACCGGCGAGCGGTTCACCCGCGCCCGGTTGGCCTTGCCGGGCTGGATCTCGACCTGCACGGTCAGCTCCCGGCCCGCGTTGACCACGGTGGCCCGCACGTGGGCCGCGGCCGCCCCGCGGCGGACGAGCGGGGCGTCGGACGACACGCGGTGCGAGCCCAGGGTGGCCAGGTACCCGACGGCCTCGACGAGGTTCGTCTTGCCCTGGCCGTTCGCCCCGACGAGCACCGAGACCCCCGGCGCGAACGACAGGTCGGCCTGCGCCCACGACCGGAAGTCGGTGACCGACAGCTCCCGCACGTACATCGGCTCTCCCGTCGCCGGCTCGCCCCCGGTGGCTCTCCCTCGCTCCGCTCGCCCCGGGGCGCCGGGCTCAGCCGCCCGTCGGCGGCTCGTTCGCGGCCTCGCCCGCCTTGTGCACCGCGTGCCCACCGAACTGGGCCCGGAGGGCGGCCACCGCCTTCATCGCGGGCGAGTCGACCTGCCGCGAGGCGAAGCGCGCGAAGAGCGCCGCGGAGATCACCGGCAGCGGCACGGCGTGCACGATCGCCTCGTCGACCGTCCACCGGCCCTCGCCGGAGTCCTCCGCGTAGCCGGTGATCCGGTCGAGGTGCGGGTCCTCCTCGAGGGCCCGGACCATGAGGTCGAGCAGCCAGCTGCGGACGACCGTGCCGCGGCTCCAGGCCTTCATCACCGCGCCGACGTCGGTGACCGGACCACCGGCGCTGAGCAGCTCGTAGCCCTCGGCGTAGGCCTGCATCAGGCCGTACTCGACGCCGTTGTGGACCATCTTCGCGTAGTGCCCGGCCCCGACCGGTCCGGCGTGGGCGAAGCCCTCCTCGCGCGGGCCCTCGGGACGCAGCGCGTCGAAGACCGGCATGAGGCGCTCGATGTCCTCGTCGGAGCCGCCCGCCATCAGGCCGTAGCCCTCGGTGCGGCCCCAGACGCCGCCGGACACCCCGCAGTCCGCGTAGTGGACGTCGCGGGCGCCGAGGCGCTCGGCGTGCACCGCGTCGTCGGTGAAGCGGCTGTTGCCGCCGTCGACCACCAGGTCACCGGGCTCGAGGAGCTCGGCGAGGGCGTCCACAGTGGAGTGCGTCGCGTTCCCCGAGGGGACCATGAGCCACACGGTGCGCGGCGCGGTGAGCGCCTTCACCAGCTCGTCGAGGGACTGCACGTCCCCGGACCCGTCGTTGGCGTACCCGACGACCTCGTGGCCGGCGGCCCGGAGCCGCTCGGCCATGTTGCCGCCCATCCGCCCCAGCCCGACCATTCCCAGCTGCACCGCGATCCGCTCCCCACTCGTCGACGGGTCGGGCGGCGCCGCCCGACAACCGGTTCGTTCGCGATCGTCGTACCCCTGATCGATCCCCGTGTCCCGGGGACGGCGGGAATCAGCCCGGCAGGCGCACCGGCATCAGCAGGTACAGGTACCCCGGGCGGGGTTCGGGCAACTCGACGTCGCCACCGGGGCCGGGCTCGACCGCCGTGGTCGAGGCCTCGTCCGCGGCGACCTCCCCGGCGGCGGCCGCGTCGCTCTCCCCGGGTGCGCTCGCGGGCCGCAGCAGCGCCGGCCGGCTGGGCGTGGTGAACGAGAGGTGGGCGTACTCCGAGCCGAGGGCGCCGAGACCGTCGAGGAGGTAGCCCGGGTTGAACGCGATCGTCAGCGGCTCGCCGGCGAACGAGCAGGGCAGCTGCTCCTCGGCGCTCCCCTCGTCGTCACCCCCGGCGGTGAGGCGCAGCGAGCCCTCGTCGAACTCCAGCCGCACCTGCGTGCCCCGCTCGGCGACCAGCGAGACGCGCTTGATGGCGTCGACGAGCGGCGCGACCTCGAGCACGGCGGCCGAGGTGTGCTCCTTGGGGAGCAGCTGGCGGTAGCGGGGGAACTCCGCGTCGAGCAGGCGGGTGGTGGACCGGCGCCCGGCCCCCGACAGGCCGAGCAGCCCGTCACCCCGCCCGAGCGCGAGCTCGATCGTGCCGCCGGCCGACGTCAGGGTCTTCGCCGCCTCGGAGAGCGTCTTGGCCGGGGCCAGGATCGCCGTGGGCTCGCCGTCGGCGGCCGCGGCGTCGGCACCGGGCTCCCAGGTGAACTCCCGCACCGCGAGGCGGAACCGGTCGGTCGCCGCCATCGTCAGCGAGGAGCCGTCGATCTCGACCCGGATGCCGGTGAGCATCGGCAGCGTGTCGTCCCGGCCGGCGGCCACCGCCACCTGGGAGACGGCCCGCGCGAAGACCTCCGGGGCGAGCTCGCCGACCACCGGCGGCATCTCGGGCAGCTGGGGGTAGTCCTCGGCCGACATGGTCGGGAGGCTGAACCGAGCGTTGCCGCACGTGAGCGAGGCGCGCGGACCGTCGACGGTCAGGTCGACCGGGTGCGGCGGCAGGGACCGGGTGATGTCGGCGAGCAGGCGCCCGGAGACCAGCGCGCGGCCGCCGTCCCCGATCATCGCCGGCACCTCGACGCGCGCCGAGACCTCGTAGTCGAACCCGGAGACGGTGAGCGTCCCGTCGTCGGAGGCGTCCAGCAGGACGCCGCCGAGGACCGGCACGGGCGCGCGGCTGGGCAGGCTGCGCGCGACGAAGGCCACCGCGTCGGCGAAGGCGTCGCGCTCCACGCGGAACTTCATCGGTGCTCTCCTGACGTCGTGGCGGGCGTGCGGCGACCCCGGATCCGGGCAGGTCGTCACGGTAGAGCCTGCCAGGGGGGTACGACACTCCGGCCCTGTGCAGCCTCGCGGCGTCCGTTCCTCCCCAGGCCCTGTTTCTCTGTAGTTCTCCTAGAGAGGAAGAACAGCAGTGACAGTAGGTCCTGTGGGCGCTGTGGAGCACCGTCGTCGCCGCAGGTCGGGCGGCCCGACCCGGTGTGGAGCGAGGACCTCCGTCCACCCCCCGATCCGGGGACGGATCGGCGTGTCAGGTGGACGGAGGCCGGGCACCCCCTCCCGCTCGGACCTCCGTCCACCCGTTCTCCACGGCTGTCCACAGACTTGTCCCCAGCTGTGGGTCGATCGGGAGTCGAACGATCGCGGTGTGCTACCGGGGCACGATGGACGGCACGCGTGGCGCGGGCGCCGGACGAGCGGTGACGCCGGTCGAGGGTGACCCTTCATCCCTCCCGCGTCGGATGTCCGGATCATCCTCACTCCGGGTACCGGAGCCGGCTCCTCAGCGTGTCCGCCGGCCGTTCGTCGACCACGGAGCGGCCGCGGTGGCGATGGTGCGGTGAGGGCCGACTCCTGGCTCCCGTGCCGGACCGGGCTCCCTAGCCGGGCCCTGTCGGGGGTTCTCGACGGTGGATGAGCGCCTTGTCGCGGGGATTCCCGGCGACAAGGTGCCGGCAGACGTGCGGAAACCCGCGACAGGGCGGACCGGGCGGAATCTCCGGGTGCGAGTGCGACACCACGCAGGTTCCGAGGCGCCAGGACCTGCGTCATGGCGCACTCGGCACCGGGCCGAGGAGGTCGGCGACCGACGAGCGAGGGCGACACCACGCACGCTCGAGCGCCGCGGGACCTGCGCCACGTCGCACTCGGTACCGGCTCGCCTCCGCGGGCCGGCCCGGGCCGCCGTCGGGAAGAGCTCAGCTCCGGGCGCGCTGCTTGATCCGCGCGGTGAGCTCCTGGACCTGCTCGTAGGTCCGGCGCCGCTCCGCCATCTCCTTACGGATCTTCTTGTCGGCGTGCATGACCGTCGTGTGGTCACGGTTGCCGAACATCTGCCCGATGCGGGGCAGCGAGAGGTCGGTGAGCTCGCGGCAGAGGTACATCGCGATCTGGCGGGCCAGGGCGAGGGCCTTCGTCTTCCCGGGCCCGGTGAGGTCGTCGATGGAGACCCCGTAGAACTCGGCCGTCACCGCCATGATCGTCGGCGCGGTGATCTCGGACTGCCGGGAGTCCGGGATGAGGTCGCGTAGCACGATCTCGGCGAGCTGCAGGTCGATCGGCTGCCGGTTGAGCGAGGCGAAGGCGGTGACCCGGATCAGCGCGCCCTCGAGCTCGCGGATGTTGCGCTCGATGCGATCGGCGATGAACTCGAGGACCTCGGGCGGCGCGGCCATCCGTTCGCCGGCCGCCTTCTTGCGCAGGATCGCGATCCG
Source organism: Actinomycetospora termitidis (assembly GCF_030286555.1). GTDB lineage: Bacteria > Actinomycetota > Actinomycetes > Mycobacteriales > Pseudonocardiaceae > Actinomycetospora > Actinomycetospora termitidis. The sequence continues at coordinate 541,833 of NZ_JASVWF010000001.1, forward strand.
CGTCTCGAGCTCAGGCGGCTGGATGTCGGTGATCAGACCCCACTCGAAGCGGGTGCGCAGCCGGTCCTCCAGGGTCTCCAGCCGCTTCGGCGGCCGGTCCGAGGACACGACGATCTGCTTGTTCGCGTTGTGGAGGGTGTTGAAGGTGTGGAAGAACTCCTCCTGGGTCCCCTCCTTGCCCTCGAGGAACTGAATGTCGTCCACGAGGAGCACGTCGACGTCGCGGTAGCGGCGCTGGAAGGCCACCTTGCGGTCGTCGCGCAGGGAGTTGATGAAGTCGTTCGTGAACTCCTCGGTCGACACGTACCGCACCCGCATGCCGGAGAAGAGGCGCTGGGCGTAGTGGCCGACGGCGTGCAGCAGGTGGGTCTTGCCGAGCCCGGAGTCGCCCCAGACGAACAGCGGGTTGTAGGCCCGCGCGGGGGCCTCGGCGACCGCGACCGCCGCGGCGTGGGCGAACCGGTTCGAGGCGCCGATGACGAAGGTGTCGAAGAGGTACTTCTCGTTCAGCTTGGTCTGCGAGCGGGGAGCACCGCGGGCGCCGTCGCCGGCGGGCTCGGGCTCGGTGCGCCCCGACGACGAGGAGCGTCCGGGCGGGCTCCAGATCTCGTGGACGGCGGCGAGGCCGTCACGGACCTCGTCGACCTCCTCCTCCGGGTGCGACCGGTCCGGGTTGTGCGTCACCCGACCCACGCCGGCGGCCGCGGCGATCGCGTCCGCGCGGTGCGACCGCTCGCTCCCCGTCAGGTAACCGGTGTCCGGGCCGCCGTCGTCCTCGACGGTCCCGCGGGCACCCCGGGCGTAGCCGTGGCCGTCGAACTCGCCGCCGGAGAGCCGCGGCAGCGGCGAGGTCTCGGGGCCGACGACGGCGCCGTCCCCACCGCGGCCGCTGTGGTCGACGCGGACCGCGAGCTGGACGGGGCGGCCGATCTGACGGGAGAGGGCGTCGACGATGGGATCGCGCAGGGCCCGCTCGATGGCCTCCTTGGCGAACTCGCTCGGCGCCGCGAGCAGGGCGGTGTCGTCGAGCAGACCCAGCGGGCGCGTCACGCGGATCCAGGCGCGCTGCTGGGCGGAGAGCGAGGCGCCGTCGGTGCGCGGACCGGCGAGCTCGGCGACGACGCGGGCCCAGGTCTCGTCGAGATCGGAGAGCTGGTCCGTCATCGGTGAGCCTCTCCGTCCCCCGGCACTCGTCCCCGGGCGCGCGCGTCCACAGGCTTGTCCACAACTGTGCACGACGATCCGCCGTCGACGGCACGGGCCCCCGCCTCCGAGGTCCGTACCTTGCCCCTGCGCACGCTGCGACGCGTGCCCGCCCCCACCGCTTCGTCCCCCGCGGCCCGGATGTGGCGCCGGCGTCCGATCCCTCGGCGGCGCCCGGTCGTGGCGGGGTGCAGGACGCTAACAAGGCCGCGTCCCCACCCACAACCTCCCTGACGGCCGTGAGGTCCACCGGTCACGGAGGGCGTGCGGTGTCGATGATCGCGCAGGCCGCGGTGTCCGGCCGCGGCGGGGCCGGTTCCGGGTGTCGACGGGGGCCTGGGCTACTCTGGTCGAGACCAGATCCGGGTCCGTCGTCCCAGGCACGCGCCTGGGCGCGTCGACGTGCCCCGGGTGACCCGCGCTCTCCCACGATCCGGGGTGAGCCGACGCAGGAGTTCTCAGTCGTGGCCAAGGGCAAGCGCACGTTCCAGCCGAACAACCGTCGTCGGTCGAAGACCCACGGCTTCCGGCTGCGCATGTCGACGCGCGCCGGCCGTGCGGTGCTGGCGAACCGCCGCCGCAAGGGCCGCGCCGCGCTGTCCGCCTGACCCGTCGCGGGTCGAGAGCGCGCACGTGCTGCCCCGGGCGCACCGGGTCCGACGGCCGGACGACTTCCGGCTCGTGCTGCGCCGTGGGCGCAAGGCGGGCCGGCGTCGGTTGTCGGTCCACGCGCTGACCTCCGCGGACGGTGCCGGACCGCCCCGCGCGGGCTTCGTGGTCGGGCGGACCGTCGGCAACTCGGTCGAGCGGCACCGGGTGACCCGCCGCCTGCGACACGTGGCGGCAGAGCGTCTCGGCCGGCTGCCGTCGGGGACCGCGCTGGTCGTCCGAGCCCATCCGGCTGCGGCGGGTGCGACGTCGGCCGAGCTCGCGGAGGACCTCGACGGCGCCCTGCGACGGCTGGGGCTCGCGCCCCGGCTGCACGTGGTCGGGTCGGACCGGGCCGACGGCTGATGCGGGTCCGGACGAGGGGTGGCGAGGTACGACCGGGTGCCGGTTCCTCGCCCACGACGGACGTCGCGGGCACCATGGAGCCCGACCACACGGTGTGCCACCGGTGAGGGGGACGACGTGACGCAGGCCCGGACGCAAGCCGACGTCGGCGCGCCCGGGTACTCCCGGCGCCCCGGACCGGCGGCCCGGCTCGTGATCGCGCTCCTCGGCGTCTACCGGCGCTGGATCTCACCGATGTTCCCGCCGCACTGCCGGTTCCAGCCGAGCTGCAGCGCCTACGCCGTCGAGGCGGTCCGCGTGCACGGTGTCCTGCTGGGCAGTGATCTCGCGGTGGTGCGCCTTCTCAAGTGCGCGCCCTGGCACCCTGGTGGCCCGGACCCCGTTCCCCCACGCCGTCGTCGCCGACCGGCGACACCCGACACCGGTCGCACCGCCCCCCGGGGAGCCGGAGCCCCCACCAGCGAGGAGCAAGCGTCGTGCTGAACTTCATCTACTACCCGGTCTCGGGCATCCTGTGGTTCTGGCACAAGGTGTTCGGCTTCCTCTTCGGCGCCGACAACGGCTTCGCCTGGGCGCTGGCGGTCATCTTCCTGGTCTTCACCCTGCGCGCGCTGTTGTTCAAGCCGTTCGTCAGCCAGGTCCGCTCGATGCGGAAGATGCAGGAGTTCCAGCCGCAGATCAAGAAGCTGCAGGAGAAGTACAAGAACGACCGCCAGAAGCTCGCGGAGGAGATGCAGAAGCTCCAGAAGGAGCACGGCGTCAACCCGCTGGGCGGCTGCCTGCCGGTCCTGGTGCAGGTCCCGGTCTTCATCGGTCTGTTCCACGTGCTGCGCGGCTTCCGGCTGGACTACGCCTACAACTACGTCTTCAGCTACGCCGACATCCAGTCGTTCGACAACGCGACGATCTTCGGGGCGAAGCTCTCCGACGCGATCAGCGGGAACCTGCAGGCGGTCGGCTCCTTCTCGCTGAACTTCAGCGACTTCAACGCCCACGTCATCCCGGTCGCCCTGCCGCTGATGATCGTCGCGAGCGTCGCGACCCACTTCACCGCCCGCGTCTCGGCCGCCCACCAGTCGCCGGCCGCCGCCGCGAACCCGCAGGCGGCGATCATGCAGAAGCTGACGATGTGGCTGTTCCCGCTCGGTGTCCTGGTCTTCGGTGTCTTCTTCCCGATCGCGATCCTGCTGTACTGGCTCTCGAACAACTCCTGGACGCTGACCCAGCAGTACCTGGTCTACGGGAAGATCGCGCGCGAGGAGGAGGAGCAGCGCGCCCAGGCCGCGGCCCAGCGTGACCTCCTCGCCCCGAAGCCCGGCCAGAAGCCGAAGCGGGTGACCGCGTCCGGCAACGGATCCGAGCCCGCCGACGAGCCGCAGGACGAGGCGACCGTCGAGGCCGCGCCGAGCAAGCCGCGCCCCGGGGCACGTCCGACGACCGGGAAGAGCAGCGGCCGTGCCGCCCCGGGCAAGGTGAACTCCCCGGCGGGCAAGAGCGGCGGAGGCTCGTCGAAGAACGGGCGGGGGTCGGGCCAGCTGGCCTCGTCCCGCCCGGGCAAGAAGTCCAAGAAGCGCCGCTGACCCGTTCGACCCCGCGGTCCGGTCACCCCGGACGGGGTCGGGACCGATCGACCAACACCCGCAGGCCGTGCCTCGCCCCGTGAGGATCGGCCGGAGGGACCGGAGGGCCGCAGCGCGCGGCCCGGCGAGAGGAGACAAGCCGTGTCCGAGACCCTGGAGTCGGACGGCAAGGCCGAGGGCCGCAGCGCCGACACTTCCGAGAGCGCCGACACCGGCGACACCGCCGGGGCCGCCTCGGGCGGCGAGGGCGAGACGTCGACGCAGGACGTCCTCGTGCGCGAGGGCGACATCGCGGGCGACTACCTCGAGCGGCTGCTGGACATCCTCGACTTCGACGGCGACATCGACCTCGACGTCGAGGCCGGACGGGCGATCGTGAGCATCGACGGGGGCAAGGACCTCGAGAAGCTCGTCGGCCAGCGGGGTGACGTGCTGGAGGCGCTGCAGGAGCTGACCCGGCTCGCGGTGCAGCAGTCCACCGGCACGCGCAACCGGCTGATGCTCGACATCGCGGGCTGGCGGTCGCACCGCCGCTCGGAGCTGACCGACCTCGGCCGCCGGACCGCCGAGGAGGTGCGCGACTCGGGCGAGAGCCAGAAGCTGCGGCCGATGACGCCGTTCGAGCGCAAGATCGTCCACGACGCCGTGGCGGCCGTCGACGGCGTCCACAGCGAGAGCGAGGGCGAGGAGCCCCGTCGTCGCGTGGTCGTCCTGCCCGGGCGGTGACCGCCGGCGGGGCGCGTGCTGTTCCACGTGGAACAGGCGGTCGCTCGTGACCCTCGGGGAGCAGGACCGGCTGGACGGACCCTCGTCCCCCACGCCGGAGGCGGTGGAGCTCTTCGGTGACGCCCTCCCCCGGGCCCAGCGCTACGCGGAGCTGCTGGCGGGTCCCGGCATGGAGCAGGGAGTCATCGGGCCGCGCGAACTGCCTCGCCTCTGGAACCGGCACCTGGTGAACTCGGCGTGGGTCGGGCAGGTGATCCCGGAGGACAGCACGGTCGTCGACGTCGGGTCCGGCGCCGGGCTCCCCGGGATCCCGCTCGCGCTCGCGCGCCCGGATTTGCGCATCACGCTCCTCGAACCGATGGCCCGCCGGGTCGCGTGGCTGGAGGAGGTCGCGGCAGCGCTCGAGCTGGACGTCACCGTCGTGCGCGGCCGCGCGGAGGAGCGCGAGACCCGACGCGCGGTGGGCGAGGCGGACGTCGTCACGGCCCGGGCCGTGGCGCCGATGGGGCGACTCGCGGCCTGGACGCTCCCCCTCGTCCGCCCGGGTGGGAGACTGGCTGCGCTGAAGGGCGCCAGTGCACAGGACGAGGTGCGCCGGGACGCCGTCGAGCTCCGTGCTGCGGGCGGTGGTGACGTCGAGGTCGTCACGCGCGGCGCGGGAGACGCACTCACGCACATCGTGGTGGTACATCGAACGGAGCGGCGGACCCGGAACGACAGGAACGACTCCGTCGGCTCGGGTCCCCCCGGTCAGCGCCGCAGCCGTGGCAGGAAGGATCGATCCTCGTGACCGAAGGACAGGCCGTTCCACGTGAAACACGGCCCCGGCCGGACCGGGCGAGTGCCGAGAAGGTCCGGGAGGCCGTGAGCGAGGCGGTGTCCGCGGTGGGCGCCGGCGTACTCGGGGCGGGTGAGGTCCTGCACGGCGACGGCGGCGGCATGACGCCGATCGCCGAGGAGGCGGCCCGCGCGGCGCGCGTGCTGCACCCCGAGGACCACCGGATGCCGCGCCCGACCCGGCGGCGGGTCATCACCGTGGCCAACCAGAAGGGCGGCGTCGGCAAGACGACGAGCACCGTCAACCTGGCGGCCGCGCTGGCGCTCCACGGCGCCCGGGTCCTCGTCGTCGACCTCGACCCGCAGGGCAACGCCAGCACCGCGCTGGGGGTCGACCACCGCAGCGGCGTCCCCTCGATCTACGAGGTGCTCATCGGGGAGCTCACGCTCGACCAGGCCGCCCAGCAGTGCGACCGGTCGGCCGACCTGCTCTGCGTCCCCGCGACGATCGACCTCGCCGGCGCCGAGATCGAGCTGGTCTCGATGATGAACCGCGAGTCGCGGCTGCGGCAGGCGCTCTCCACGGAGGCGCTCGACGCGCTCGACGTGGACTACGTCCTCGTCGACTGCCCGCCGTCGCTGGGCCTGCTCACGCTGAACGCGATGGTCGCGGCGCCCGAGGTGCTCATCCCGATCCAGTGCGAGTACTACGCGCTGGAGGGTCTGAGCCAGCTGCTCAACAACATCGGTCTCGTGCAGTCGCACCTCAACCCGAGCCTGCACGTCTCGACGATCCTGCTGACGATGTACGACGGCCGCACGAAGCTCGCCGACCAGGTGACCCACGAGGTCCGCAACCACTTCGGCGACCTCGTCCTGCGCACCGTCATCCCCCGCAGCGTCAAGGTCAGCGAGGCGCCGGGCTTCGGGCAGACCGTCCTGACCTACGACCCGGGGTCCCGCGGCGCGATGAGCTATCTCGACGCCGCCCGCGAGTTCGCGATGCGGGCCGCGGTCGCCGATCAGCGGGCCGGCGCAGCGGCGGGAGAGCGGGCATGACCGAGCGTCGGGGCGGCCTGGGCCGCGGACTCGCCGCCCTCATCCCGACCGGCCCTCCGGAGCCGGGCGGTGACGCGCGGCCGGGCGTGGGCACGCGCGCCGCTGACGTCGTCATCGGCCAGCGCACCCGCCCGGACCTCCCGCCCGCGCCGGAGCCGGCGCCCCCCGTGGATGAGGGCGGCACCGTCGCCGGCGCCGTCTACCGCGAGGTCCGGGTCGACGGGATCCGGGCCAACCCGCGCCAGCCACGGACCGTCTTCGACGAGGAGGCCCTCGCCGAGCTCGAGCACTCCGTCCGGGAGTTCGGGCTCCTGCAGCCGATCGTCGTCCGCGAGCTCGACACGCCGGTGTCCGGTGAGGCCGGCGTCGAGCTCACCCACGAGCTCGTCATGGGCGAGCGCCGCTGGCGGGCCGCGCAGCGGGCGGGGCTCACGCACATCCCCGCCATCGTGCGGAAGACCTCCGACGACGACCTGCTCCGCGACGCGTTGCTGGAGAACATCCACCGCGTCCAGCTCAACCCGCTCGAGGAGGCGGCCGCCTACCAGCAGCTGCTGACCGAGTTCGACGTGACGCACGAGCAGCTCGCCGACCGCATCGGCCGCAGTCGCCCCGCCATCACGAACACCATCCGTCTGCTGCGGCTGCCCGTGGCCGTACAGCGCCGGGTCGCGGCCGGTGTGCTGTCCGCCGGCCACGCCCGCGCCCTGCTCGGGATGGAGGACGCCGGCGCCCAGGAGGAGCTGGCGGCCCGGATCGTCGCCGAGGGGATGTCGGTGCGCGCGGCCGAGGAGGCGGTGACGCTCGCCCGGGGCGACGAGCCGACCGCGGCCCGCCGTCGCGCCCCCGCGCGCAAGCTGCACGCTCCGGGGCTGCAGGACCTCGCCGAGCGGCTGTCGGACGCGTACGACACCCGGGTCAAGGTCGAGCTGGGTCAGCGCAAGGGCCGGATCGTCGTCGAGTTCGGCTCGGTCGACGATCTGGAGCGCATCGCCGCGCTGATGGACCAGAAGGGCTTCCCGGGCTCCCCACCTTCGGGATGACCGCCGGGGTGCTCAGCGACGATCTGAGGGCGCCCTGAGATCGTCTGTACGGATCAGCGTGGCGTCGGGACGTCGGCCCCGCGAGTGACCGCGCGCGCCACGAGGAGCCCGAACACCTCGCCGAGGTCCCGGCCCGCGGCCTCGATGGCGCGCGGCAGCAACGACGTCTCGGTCAGCCCCGGGGACACGTTGACCTCGAGGACCCACACCCGACCCTCCCCGTCGACGATCGCGTCGGTGCGGGAGAGGTCCCGGAGCCCGAGGGCCCGGTGCGCGGCGACGGCGGTCGCCGCCACCCGCTGCGCCACCGCGTCGTCGAGCCGGGCCGGGCAGTGGAAGCGGGTCAGGCCGGCGGTGTAGCGGGCGGTGTAGTCGTACACCCCGCTCTCCGGGGCCACCTCGACCGCGGGCAGCGCGACCGGCCCGTCGTCGCCCTCGACGACCGACACCGCGAGCTCCACCCCCTCGACGAAGCGCTCGACGAGCACCGTCTCGGAGTAGGCCAGCGCGCCCACCATCGCCGAGGGCAGCTCCGCCGCGTCCCGGACGACCTGCGCCCCGAGCGCGGATCCGCCCTGGTCGGGCTTGAGCATGAGCGGCAGCCCGAGTCGTGCCACGAGCGCGTCCAGCACCGCGGCGGCCCCGAGCTCCCGGAACGTCGTGTGCGGGAGCGCGACCCACTCCGGTGTGTCGATCCCGGCGCGGACCAGCTCGGCCTTCGCGCTCGGTTTGTCGTGGGCGCGCCGGCAGGCCCGGCCCTGGGTGCCGACGAACGGCACGCCCATCAGCTCCAGCACGCTCTGCACGGCGCCGTTCTCCCCCTCGCCGCCGTGCAGGGCGACGACGACCGCGTCCGGGCGCGTCGCCCGCAGCCGGCCGAGCAGGGCGGCGTCGGTGTCCCACTCGTCGACCGTCGCGCCCGCGTCGCGCAGCTCGGCCGCGATCCGCCGACCGGAGCGCAGCGACACGTCCCGCTCGTGCGAGAGGCCCCCGGCCAGGACGGCGACCGTCCACTCGGAGGTCGGGACGGGCGGGGCGGCTGGCGTGGACACGCGTGGACCCTAACCAGCCCGCCCCGACCCGCCGTCGGGACGCCTCAGGCGGTGTCGACCGCCGGCGCCTGCGGTCCGGGGCCTCCCGACGACGGGCGTGCGCCGCTCCCGGACAGGCCGAAGGTGCGCAGCACCTCCAGCTCGCCGTCGAGCACCCCCGCCAGGCGACGGACGCCCTCGGTGATGCGTTCCGGCGGCGGGTAGCAGAACGACAGCCGCATGTGCCGGGCTCCCGAGCCGTCGGCGTGGAAGCCCGTCCCGGACGCGTACGCGACGCGTGCGGTGATCGCCCGCGGCAGCATCGCGCGGGTGTCCACGCCCTCGGGCACGGTCGCCCAGACGAAGAAGCCCCCGCGGGGCCGGGTCCACCGGCAGCCGTCGGGCAGGTGGACCTCGAGGGCCGCGAGCATGGCGTCGCAGCGCTCGCGGTACATCTCGCGGAAGGACTTCACCAGGCTCCGCCAGTCGTGCGTGGCGAGGTAGCGGGAGACCACGAGCTGGGTGAACGCCGGCGGGCACAGCGTGGCCGACTCGGCGGCCAGGACGAGCTTGTCCCGGATGCCGTGCGGCGCGAGCGCCCAGCCCACCCGCAGGCCGGAGGCGAAGATCTTGGAGAACGAGCCGAGGTAGACCACGTTCTCCGGGTCGAGCGAGCGCAGCGACGGGTAGGTCTGGCCGTCGAAGCCGAGCAGGCCGTACGGGTTGTCCTCGACGACCAGCACCCCGTGGCGGCGGCACAGCTCGACGATCTCGGGCCGGCGGTCGGCGGACAGCGAGACGCCGACCGGGTTGTGGAAGTTCGGCACCGTGTAGAGGAACTTCGCCCGCCGGCCCTCCCGGGCCAGCCGCGCGAGGGCCTCCTCCAGCGCCGCGGGCACGAGGCCGTCGTCGTCCATGGCGACGTGGCGGACCTCGGCCTGGTAGGCGGCGAACGAGCCCAGCGCGCCGACGTAGGACGGCGACTCGGCGAGTACGACGTCCCCGGGGTCCACGAACAGGCGGGTCAGCATGTCCAACGCGGACTGCGAGCCCACGGTGACGACGACGTCGTCGGGGTGGAAGCCGCCGGTGGCCGACGTCGAGCCGGCCTCGAACGCCATGACCTCCCCGATCTGCTCGCGCAGCACCGGGACGCCCTGGGCGGAGCCGTACTGCAGCGCCCCCTGGCCCTCGGCGGCGATGAGCCCGGCGACCTCGACGGCCAGCGAGTCCAGCGGCAGCGCGGCCAGGTTCGGCATCCCGCCGGCCAGGGAGACCACCTCGGGGCGGCTGGCCACGGCGAACAGGGCCCGGATCTCCGAGGCCGTCATCCCGGCCGTGCGGGCCGCGTAGCGGTGGGAGTGGGGGTCGCCGGTGGAGCCGCCCGCCGCCGCGTCCGCTGCCGCCGCCGCGCCGGCCCCGTGGGGGGCGTCGTTCCGGGGGGCGGGGGGCGTCGGCGTCATCAGCGACTCTCCGTGATCATCTTCACGACAGGATCGTCGCGACTCTACGCGGCCGTGGCCCGCGTCCCGGCGCGAGCGTCGTCACGCCGCGCACCGCCGACCGCCCGGCGCCCACGACCCGCAGCCGATCACCCGACCCGGTCCGCCCGTATTGTCGAGGGCGGCGCGGGAGAGTACGCATGCCAGGGCCGGTCCGGTGGCGGGGTTCGACCCGCCCGACCGGGGTCGGGGTGGAGGCAGACGGGAGTGTCGGTGTCGCGAGAGTGTGTCGGGATCACCCTCGACAACATCGAGGAACTGCCCAAGGGCTGCCGTCGATGCGTCTACTGGGAGCTCCCCCCGCACCTGGGCAGCCAGGCCGAGGAGTTCGGCACCCTCGAGCTGGAGAAGGAGGCCTGGGTCTCGGGCGTCCTGCTCGAGTGGGGCTCCTGCGGCCGGATCGCGCACGTCGACGGTGTCCCGGCCGGCTACGCCTTCTACGCCCCGCCGGCGGCCGTGCCCCGGGCCGCCGCGTTCCCGACCGCACCGGTGGGGGCGGACGCCGTGCTGCTGTGCGGGCTGCACGTGGTCCCGGACTTCGCCGAGGTCGGCATCGGCCGGCTCCTCGTGCAGGACGTCGTCCGTGACCTCTCCCGCCGCGGCGTCAAGGCCCTGGAGGCGTTCGGCGACGCGGCCGACCGCCCGCGGGCCGAGGCGCACGGCCGCACGCCCGAGGACAGCCCGACCTGCGTGCTGCCCGCCGCCTTCCTGCGAGCCGTCGGGTTCAAGACCGTCGCCCCGCACCACCGCTGGCCGCGGCTGCGCCTGGAGATGCGCACCGGGTTCTCCTGGAAGGAGGACGTCGAGGCCGCGATCGCCCAGCTCCTCGGCTCGGTGACGGTGACGACGGCGCCGGCGGCTCCCGTGGGGGCCCCGGCGCCCCGCTGAGGCGCCCCGGAACGAACGAACGGCACTCTCGCGCACGTCGATGCTGCGAGAGTGCCGTTCGCTGGTCCGGAAGGGGTGCCGGACTACGCGCCGATCGGGCTGCCTTCCTCGCGCTGGAGGATGTCCGAGAAGGTGAACGTCCCGGTGGGCTTGTCGTTCTGCCCGAGCAGGTAGAGCCGCTTGACCGCGACGAGGATCCCCTCGGCGACGACGTCGCGGAACGCCGGGTCGAGCAGGGCCGCACGGTCCCCGGCGTTGGTGAGGTAGCCGAGCTCGATGCGCACGGCCGGCATCCGGGTGAGGCGAAGCAGCTCCCACGGCCGCGGGTGCACGCCGCAGTCGAGCATCCGGGTGCGTGCGAGCAGCTCACGGTGGATGTAGCCCGCGAGGGCCTCGCCGACGGTCGAGGTGGCGCCGGTCCCGGTGCCGAAGTGGAAGGCCGCGAGCCCGTTGGCCGCCGGGCTGGCGTTCGCGTCGACGTGCAGGGAGAGCACGACGTCGGCGCCGGCCGAGTTGGCGAACCCGGCCCGCTCGGCGTCGGTCGGGCAGTCCTGCGGGCCGTGCGAGAGCAGTGCCTCCATGCCGGCCGCGGACATCCGGCCCTCGAGGCGGCGGGCGATGTCGGACACGAGCCCGGCCTCGGTGACCTCGCCGACGGCGACGCCGGGGACGGGGCCGCCGTGGCCGGGGTCGATGACGATCCGCTTGCCGGACAACCGGGGCCCGGCGCGGTGCAGACGTTCCTGCTCGCGCAGCAGGCCGGGACGTCCGCCGGTGACCTTCCGGCCCAGGTAGCCGAGGTGGCGCAGGGTGCGGGGACCGCAGATGCCGTCCGGGGCCATGCCGTAGTCGCGCTGGAAGCTGCGCAGGGCCTGCTCGGTCTGGCGCCCGAAGGCACCGTCGGCCCGCCCGGAGTCGTAGCCCAGCTCGAGCAGGCGCTCCTGCAGGGAGGACACGTCGTCGCCGGTCATCATGCTGGTCGCCTGGAGGCAGAGCATGCGGTCGCCCAGCGACCAGCGGGCGTCCCGCAGGGCACGGTAGGTGGCCGACCCGACCACCCCGTCGGTGATCAGCCCACGGTTCTGCTGGAAGGCGCGGACGGCGTCCTCGAGCGCGGAGTCGAACAGCGCGGCGTCGAACACGGAGTGCGCCGCGTCCGCCGGCTCGAGCAGGCCCAGGCCCTCGAGCGCTGCGCGGACCTCGGCGACCGCCGGACCGGTGTCGCCGCGGCTGAGCAGCTGCATTCGGTTGCTCCCGTCGAAGTCCGATCCCCTGCCGGTGATCCGGCCCGCACCCGGCGGCGCACTGTCGTGCCGTCGGCCGGACCGATTCACTCGGACCTCATTGTGCCCTGTCACCCCGCGCACACCCGGCATCGGGCCCGCGCCGGAGGGTCACGGTTCGGGTTCGCCGTCCCCGGGCGGGTCCCGGGGACGGTCGCGACCGGGGACGGGCCCTCCGACGACGAACGCCGGGCCCGGACGAGGTCCGGACCCGGCGTCGGTGGTGCCGTGTGGCTCAGGCAAGCACGTCGGAGAGGTCGTTGAGCAGCGCGGCCTTCGGCTTCGCGCCCACGATCTGCTTCACCGGCTTGCCGCCCTGGAAGACGATCATCGTCGGGATCGACATGACCTGGTAGTCACGCGCGGTGGCCTGGTTCTGGTCGATGTCCAGCTTGGCCACGGTGATCTTGTCGCCGTGCTCCTGGGCGATCTCCTCGAGCACCGGCGCGACCATCTTGCACGGCCCGCACCAGGTCGCCCAGAAGTCGACGACGACCGGCTTGTCGCTGTTCAGCACCTCGTCCGAGAACGTGGAGTCGGTGACGTTGATCGGGCTGCCCATGGGGGCTCCTTCGGGTCGTGGACGGGTCGGTGGTTCCGGGTCGGTCAGGACGCCGGGACGGCGTCGAGCTCGGGGGTGAGCTCGGTGCCCGCACCGGGCTTGGGCGACGTGGCCGGCGTACCGGTCGCCGGGTTCTCGGCGAGCCAGCGCTCGGCGTCGATCGAGGCCGTGCAACCGCTGCCCGCGGCCGTGACGGCCTGCTGGTAGGTCTTGTCGGTGAGGTCACCGCACGCGAACACGCCGGGCAGGTTCGTGTAGGTGCTCGGGTGCTCGACGAGGACGTAGCCCTCGTCGTCGGTGTCGACCTGGCCGGCGAGCAGCGCCGACCGCGGGTCGTGCCCGATGGCGACGAACATGCCGGTCGCCTCCAGGGTGTCCTCCTCGCCGGTGACGACGTCCCGCACCCGCACGCCGGTCACGGCGCCGTCCCCGAGCACCTCGGTGACGACGGCGTTCGTCCGGAAGCGGATCTTGTCGTTGGCGCGGGCGCGCTCCAGCATGATCCCCGAGGCCCGGAACTCCTCACGACGGTGCACGATCGTCACCGATCGGGCGAACCGCGTCAGGAACGTGGCCTCCTCCATCGCGGAGTCGCCGCCGCCGACGACCACGATGTCGTGGTCGCGGAAGAAGAAGCCGTCACAGGTCGCACAGGCGCTGACGCCGTGGCCCAGGAGGCGCTCCTCGCCGGGGACGCCGACGTAACGCGGCGCCGCTCCCATCGCGAGGACGACCGACCGGGCCCGGTGCTGCTCGCGGCCCACCGTCACGGTCTTGACGTCACCGGCGAGATCCAGGGCGTCGACGTCGGCGGGGCGCAGGTCGGCGCCGAAGCGCTCGGCCTGGCGGCGCATCTGGTCCATGAGCTCCGGGCCCATGATGCCCTCGGCGAACCCGGGGTAGTTCTCGACCTCCGTGGTGGTCATGAGAGCACCACCGAACTGGCTGCCCTCGAAGACCACGACGTCGAGCTGCGCCCGTGCCGCGTAGGTCGCCGCGGTGTAGCCGGCCGGTCCGGAACCCACGATGATCACGTCGTGGATCGTCTGCTCACTCACGTCCGCTGAAACGTCGCCCACCGCCCCAGGATTCCCCACCGGGTGTCGCCCGGACCACTCACCCGCCCACGGTGACGTCGGCGAGCCCGTCCGGCGAGCCCGGGGCGCAGTCGGGACCCACGACGAGCAGGCGGAACTCGGCCGCGCGGCCGGTGGGCAGCACGTAGAGCGTCCCGGGGCGTCCGTCCAGGACCACGGCGCGGGCACCGACCGGCACCGTGCCCGCGGGCAGGCCGTGGGCGACCAGGCAGCCGGTCCGTGCGGCCGGGTCGGCGAGCGGGCCGCCGTCGCGGGCACCGAGGCCCGAGCGCCACGCCCGCGGGAGTTCCCCGGACGCCAGGACGACCGGCCGGCCGGGGTCCGGGGCGGGCGACGGGGCGGCCGTCGGGGCGGGCGACGGGGCGGGCCCGCCGGCGGACACGCCCAGGACCCCCACGACGACGGCGGCCGCGGCGGCGGCGAGCAGCCCCGCGGCCAGGAACCGACGCCGACGCGGTCGGCCGACCCGGGGCGACCGGGTGGGACCCGGCCCCGCCGCGCCGCCGTCCGTGGTCCCGGCGGCGCGCTCCGCCGCGACGGCGGCGGCGAGGGCGTCCGCGAACCCGGCCGGCGCCGCGGGACGGGGCGCGGCGGCCAGGTCGGCCCGGGTGCGGTCGAGGGCGGCGAAGAGTTCCTCCTCGCCGGGCCCGGGCGCCTCCCCGTCGCCGTGCCGCGTCGCCGCGTCCACCGGCCCCGCGTCGCCGGGTGCTCCCCCTCCCCCGGCCGACCGCTCGCTCATCGCTCTCCTCCCGTCGGGCTGCGCACGTGGCCTCCCGGGGCTCGGACGTCGCCGGACCCCGGATCGTTCCCGATCCGCCCCGATCGGTCCCCGGCCGACGCGCCCCCGGGTCGCAGGTGCCCGAGCAGGAGCGCCAGCCGGTACCGTCCCCGCGCCGCCCGACTCTTCACCGTGCCCTCCTTGACCTCCAGCACCGCGGCCGCCTCGGCCACCGTCATGCCCTCCATGTCGACCAGCACGACGGCCGCGCGCTGCGGGAGCGGGAGCCGCCCCAGGGCCTCCTCGACGGCGAGGACCCGCTCGCGGTCGACGATCGGGTCCCGGCGCAGGGGCACGTCGAGCGCGGCGGTGAGCGGGGCGGCGCTGCGGTGCCGACGGCGCCGCAACCGGTCGAGCGCCGCGTGGTGGACGATCCGGTGCAACCAGGTCCGCACGGAGGCCTCCCCGCGCCACCGCCCGGCGTGCCGGAACGCCGAGAGCATCGCGTCCTGGACGACGTCCGCGGCGTCGTGCTGGTCCCGCACGATCCGCACCGCGTAGGCCCACAGCGGGTCGCGGTAGCGCCGCACGAGCTCGTCGAAGGCCAGCGGCTCACCCGCGACGTGCGCGACCAGCAGCGCCTCGTCGGAGCGGTCGTCGTCCACGGGAGCGGACGCTAGGCGGCCCGCGCCGGGGACAGGGGCGGTTTGACCGAACCCGGCCGGTCAGCCGGCGCCGATCACCGTGACCTCGGCGATCTCGCTGGAGTAGTTGCCGTCGGACGGGGCGAGCCCGGTGATCCACACCAGCAGGTTGCCGGTCGGTGTCCCGGCCTGCAGCGGGATCGTCGTCGTGTCCCCGGAGACGGTGCCCGTGCCGAGCAGCTGGGTCTGCGCCAACGGCAGGTTCGGGGCGGCCGCGGACCGGATCTCGATCGTCGTGCCCGGGCTGGGCGACCGGACGACGACCTGCGCCGGCCTGGCCGGGGCCCGGAACGTCGTCATGAGCCCGATGCCGGGCTTGAGCGACGGGAACTGCTGGCGGTAGTCGGAGGTCGACCAGGTGGTCGACGGGTCGTTGTCTGCGGCGCGACCGACCCGGTCCGGGTTGTCGGGGTTCCCGGACGGGTCGTAGACCGCGATGCTCGCGAGCTGCACGGGGCCGCTCGGCGCCGCCGGCGCCGCGGGGACCGCCGGCACGGCCGGTGCCGACGGGGCCGGGGCGGGCGGCGCGGAGGTCGGGATGACCAACGGGGGCCCGGAGGACGGTCCGCCGCCGAGCAGCGAGACCGCCTGGAAGGCCACGAACGCGACGATCGCGAGCACGGCGACGACGAGCAGCGTCACCCCGATCCGCAGCTTGCGGCGGGTGGACGGGTCCTGCCGTTCGGAGTCCTCGTCGTCGGGGTGCCAGACCGCGCCGTCGTCGTCGGCGAGCTGGACGCCGTCCTCGGTCAGGGGCAGCAGCACGCCGTCGTCCTCGGCGCCCTCGCGCAGCTGGCGGATCAGCCCGTGCACGGCGGCGGCGGTGCGGATGCCGCCCGTGGCGTCGAGGGTCCGGTCGACCAGCGCCGCGAGCCCGACCGGGAGCGCCGGGCGCAGGTCGCGGATCGGGGCGACCGCGCCGGACGCCCCGCGCGGGGCCGCCTTCAGCCCGGCCGGGGTGCTCCCGTCGGTGGAGGGCCAGCGCCCCGTCAGGAGCAGGTAGAGCGTCGCGCCGAGACCGCGGACGTCGTCGTCGACCTCGGCGTCACCGCGCGGCATCGGGAAGGCCAACCGGGCGTTCGCCCGCGACGTGACGCGGACGCGCTGCGGGTGGTCCAGACCCAGGACCAGCCCGGCCCGGTGGGCGTCCGCGACCGCCTGGGCGAGGGGTTCGACGACGCGCAGCGCCGCGCTCGGCGAGAGCGGGCCGCCGGCCACGAGCTCGGCGAGGTCCCGCCCCGGGGTCCACTCGGCCACGGCCGCGCCGAGGACCCCGGCGGGCAGGCGGCTCGACCCGGGCTGGATGACGTCGAGGACCCGCGCGGCGTGGCGGTGGGAGAAGTGCGCGGAGCGGGTCGCCCGGGACAGCGCGGAGGACGCCCGCGCGTCCGCCTGCCAGCCCCCGACCAGCAGGGTCATCGCGACGTCGCGCTCGAGCGTCGTGTCCCGCGCCTTCCAGAGCGCGGCGTCGGCCGGCCGGTCGCGGCCGACCTCGGCGACGAGCCGGTAGCGGTCGGCGATCACGGTGCCGGGTACGAGGGCGCCGTTCCGCCCGACCGGGATCGGGCCCGACGACGGCGGGCGTGGCCCGGGCGGCGGCGTCGGCCGGCGGGTGCCGCGCCGGGTGCCGGCCGTGCGGCCCCCGGTGCCGCCCCGGCGGGGGCCGTCGGGCAGGAGGGTGGTCGGGCCGTCGAGACCGTGCCCGGACGGGGCCGCGGCGTTCCCCCGCGGCGGTGTCTCCGCGACGGGCGGGACGGCCGTGGTCGGCGCGTCGGGCTCCGACGCGGCCGCGACCTCACCGTCGTCGTCCGGTTCGGGCGCGGCGGGCTCCGTCCCGTCGTCCTCGACACTGTTCCCGACGGCGGGTGCGGGCGGGTCGACGGGCCCGCTCCCGGATCCCCCGGGGTCGGCGGTCTCCGCCGGGTCGACGACGGCGCCCGAGCCGGGCCGGGACGGGGCCGGGACCGGCACTCGTCGCCCGCTCATCGCGTCGTCCACCCCTCACCTCCGGGCTCGCCCCACCCGTGACGGCACCACGGCCCG
The DNA here is from genome assembly GCF_030286555.1 of Actinomycetospora termitidis. GTDB lineage: Bacteria > Actinomycetota > Actinomycetes > Mycobacteriales > Pseudonocardiaceae > Actinomycetospora > Actinomycetospora termitidis. Next base: position 559,063 of record NZ_JASVWF010000001.1, read on the forward strand.
GCGACCCGGGATCACGTCACGCGGCGAGCCTACGGGACACCCGCCCCCGCGTCGTGGACGCAGGCCCGGGCGCGACGCCTCTCACCGTGGCGCAACCGCGACGTGGTTCCCCCGCTCGGGTCAACGCCCGACCAGGCGTCGCAACCGGGTGACGACGGGATCGAGCTCCGGCACGCGCAGCAGCCGCATCGCGACCGCGAGGACGCCCAGCGAGACCACGCCGCCGAGCACCACGGTCAACCAGGCCCGCCCGACGGCCCCCGTCCCGGGCAGCAGCCGTTCGAGCAGCGTGACCAGCAGGACCGCGACCAGCACCGCCATCACCGACGCCAGGCCGGTGAGCAGCATCGTGCGCAGGACGCGCCGGGTGTCCAGCCGGCCGAGCCGTGACCGCAGCCAGATGTCGCCGGTCACCATCCCGACCACGAACCCGAAGGCGTTCACGGCGGCGAGCCCGAGCACCACCTGCTCCGGTGGGAGCAGGACGGGGCACAGGTAGGCCAGCGGCACCTTCACCGCGGTCATCACGACCATGATCAGCGTGGGTGTCCGCGCGTCGGCCATCGCGTAGAAGACGCGCAGCTGCAGCATGACGACCGCCATCGGCAGCAGCCCGAAGGCCGAGGCCGACAGCGTCGCGCCCAGGGTCGCCGCGGACGCGCCGCCGGACTTGCCGAGCGAGAACATCGCGATGCCGAGCTGGGAGCCGAACACCGTGAGGATGGCGCTGACCGGCAGCAGCGTGACCGTCGAGAGCCGGGAGCCCAGGGACAGGTCGGCCACCACCTGGTCGAGGCGGCCGTTCGCGGCGGCGGCGCTCATCCGCGGCATCAGGGCGGTGAGCAGCGAGACGCCCAGGACGCCGTAGGGCACCTGGATCAGCAGCCAGGCGTTCGCGTAGACCGAGGGTCCGCCGGGGTCGGAGGACAGCGCGACGCGCAGGATCGCCGTCAGCCCGACCTGCGAGATGATCACGTAGGCGACCACCCAGGCGGCCAGCCCGCCGAACGCGGACAGCCGCGGGTCCCAGCCGAAGCGCCATTTCCAGCGGAAGCCGGTCCGACGCATCGCGGGCAGCATCACCGCCGCCTGCAGCACGATGCCCAGCGTGCTGCCCAACCCCACCACCAGCAGCTGCGTGGTGGAGATCCCGCCGTCGGGCGGGCTCGGCAGGAACCAGTACACGGCGAGCGCCGCGAGGACGACGACGTTGTTCAGCACCGGGGCCCACGCCGCCGGACCGAACACCGCGCGGGCGTTGAGGATCGCGCCGAACAGCGCCCCCATCCCGTAGAAGAAGATCTGCGGCAGGAGCAGGTACGCGAAGTCGACCGCGAGCGGGCGGTACGCCTCGTTCTCGATGTAGGGCAGGACGAGCAGGGGCGCGGCGACGACGGCGAGCGTGGTCGCTACGGCGAGCGCCACCGCCGCACCGGAGAGCAGTTTCCGGGCGAACTCGTCCCCGTCGTCGCCGTCCTCCTTGGCGGCCCGCACCAGGACCGGGATGACGACGCTGGTCAGGACCCCGCCGAGCAGCAGCTCGAAGATGATGTTCGGGAGCGTGTTCGCGATCTGGAACGCGCTGCCGACCAGCTCCAGGCCGATCGTCGCCGCCAGCGCGAGCGTGCGCAGGAAGCCGGTGAGTCGGCTCACCAGCGTCGCGATCGCCATCCCGCCCGAGGCCTTGACCAGGGACGAGTCGTCCCGGTCGTCGCTGGGGGTGCGCGGGGCCGGGACGGCGGGGGCGTCCTGCTCGAGCGGCGGGCGCGGCAGCAGGACGGTCTCGTCGCGGGAGTCGCCCACGGTCCACGACGCGAGCGGGGCTCCCCGGGCGACCGTGGCGTCGGGGTCGGCGAGGGCGGCGAGCCGGGTGGTCGCCTCCTCGACGCGGGCGGGCGCGGTCCGGGTGGAGTCGTCGTCCGGCGCGGTCCCCGGGCGGTCGGGGTGCCGGAGAGCGCGCGCGGGCACCGTGGCCGCGTCGCGCGGCTGCGCGCCGAGCGGGCGGGTGGCGCCCGGGTCGGGCGTGCGGGAGCCGCCGGGCGGCATCGGGCCGGGCGAGGGCACCGGCCCGGGCAGGGGTGCCGCTCCCGGGGGCGGCGGTCCCGGGGTTCCCGACGGCGGGTGGGCGGTCCCGGGTGGGCGGCCTCCCCGGAGCGGGGGCGCCGGCGGGGCCCCGGGGGGCGGTGGACCCGCTGACCCGGCCGATCCGGGCGGTCCGGGCGGCGGGGGTCGTCGCGCCGGCTCCGTGCGGGGCTCGGGCGGCGCGGTGCGGGCGTCGGGGGCGCGCGGCGGCCCGGCCGGCGGCGGACCTGACGGGGCCCCGGACGGTGGCCGCGGCCCGGCCGGCGGGACCTGGCCCGGACCGGGGCCGTGACCCGGAACAGTGCCGTGACCCGGACCCGTCGGACCCCGGCCCGCGGGTGGGGCCGGCCGCTCGGGCGGCCGCGGGGGCCCGTGCCCACCGGGCGGCGGGGACGCCGGCCCCGGGGACGGCTCGTCGACCGGCGCGGGCGGCGGCGGGACGACGACGTACTCGTCCGGGTCGTGGGGGGAGGTGTCGTGGGACGGCTGGGGAGCGTCGGGCGCCGGTCCGGCGCCGGAGGTCCCCCGACCGGGGCGGCCGGTCATCGCGCCTGCAGCGGACGGTCGCCGTCCTCGGTCGTCCCCGCCCCGCCCGGCCCCGTCGTGTCCGTCGGACCCCCGTCCGGACCGTCGCTCGGCGTCGTGGACCGACGTCTGCGCCGGGACCGCTGCTCGCGCCGGGCCGTCCGGACCCGCAGCGCCACCCGCAGGCTCGCCAGGATCACCAGCACGACGGCTGCGGACGCGGTCAACCACACCGTGATCGTGCCGTAGGCGGTCGATCTCAGCAGCAGACGAGCGGTGGGTCCGAGCGCTTCTCCCCCGGGCGTGCGGGCCGTCGCGTCGATCGTGAACGGCCCGCTGCGCTCGACGTCGAGCGCCACCTGGAACTGGTAGCTCCCGAAGGCGGGCACCTGGCGCACTCCGACCGGGGACGCGCGGACGCCCGGCGTCGGCTCCAGCGCCACGGTGACGTCGACGGCGACCGGGAGCTGGTTCTCGACGGTGAGCAGCAGCGGCGCGTCGCTGGAGCCCAGCGAGTAGGTCCCGGCGGGCTGGATCACCCGGACCATGCCGCGCAGGGTGCGCATCTGGGCGGCGACGTCGTCGGCCGCGGCCCGTTGCAGCGCGGGGTCGCCGCGGCCGGCGGCCGAGAGGCTCCGCAGCAGCGCCCCGGTGAGCGGTTGCACGTAGTCCGACGGGGTCGGTGCGCCCGCCCGGTCCTGGCGGCTCGCGGCGAGCAGGTCCCGCTGGTCGTCGCGCACTCCCCGGATCTCATCCAGGATCGCCGGGGACTGGTCCGAGACGGCGGCCCGGTCACCGGGACCGAGGGCCACGGGGGCCGCCGTGCCGGCCGTGCGCGCCACGAGGGTGCCGACGTCGGTGGGGACGACGAGCCCGCGCCGGGCGAGGTCGGTGATGCCGGCGAGCAGGGCCGCGGCCGCGGTCGCGTCGGCGCCCCACACCGGGGGCGGGGCGAGGACCGTCGTGCGGGGCGGCGCGGGCGGCTGGTCCGGCCCGGCCAGGGAGCGCAGCGCGGTGACGGCGAGCGCGTCCTGCGTGGCCAGGGCCCCACCGGCCGGCCCGGTGGCGGGGTCCTCGGCGAGGGCGCGGGCCGCGAGCGGGTCGGTCGCGACGGCGAGCGTGCTGCCGTCGCCGCCGGCGAAGCGACCGGTGCCGCCGGGCGGGACGCCCCCGGTCAGCGTGGACCCGTCGACGACGAGCGCGCGGGCGCCGCCGGTGACGAGGTCGGCCAGGCTCCGCTCGTCGAGCAGGCCGCCGACCGGGACGGTCGTCCCCGGGACCGGGCTGACCCCGAGCAGGTCCGCGGTGCGGCGCTCCCCGAGCGTCCGTGCGGACGTCGTCAGGTCGCTCATGTTCCCGCGGCTGGTCGCGAGCAGGTCGGCGTCGGCGTAGGGCAGCGCGACCACGCACCGGCCCCGGGCGGTCGCCTGCACCGCCGCCAGCCAGCGACCGGCCGCGTCGGCACCCGTCCCCGGACGCGGGCCGGTCGGGCTGGTCACCTCGTAGCCCGCGCTCATGTCCCGGGCGGTCTCGAGGAGGTCGGCGTCGACGGCGAGGCAGGTCGCGGCGGCGGCGGGGCTGCCGGGCGGGGCGGCGCGGGCCAGGGCGGTGACCAGCCCGTCCAGGCGGCCGCCCGGTGCGAACGACGCGGCCAGCGAGTCGTCCGCGAGCAGGGTGGGGCTCCCGGGCGGCACCGCGAGGCGCCGGGGCCGGTCGGAGAGCGGGTAGAGCAGTGAGACCGCGCCCGGCGTCGGGGCGGCCGCGGGCCGGCCGGGCAGCCCCGTCACGGGCAGCAGGAACCGCAGGGCGGCGAGCCGCTCCGGCGCGGTGTCGGTGCCCGGGGTGCCGTTCACCTCGACGACCAGCGGGTAGACGCCGGGACCGGGCAGTGCGAGGGCGGCCGGCGGCACCCGCAGCGTCACCGGGGCCTCGTCGCCGGGGTCGAGCACGCCCGCGACGGGGGTGAACGGCGGGGCACCGGCGGACGGGTCCGGGGAGATCGCCCCGCCCAGCGCGCGGTCCACCTCCCGGTCCGCGGCCACCGCGGCGCCGCGCTGGACCCGGACGCCCAGGTCGCGGACCGGGACCGGCCCGCGGTTGGTCACGCGCCCGGTGATCGTCACCTCGGTGGTCTCGGGTCCGACGACCCGGGGGGCGGCGTCCACGGTGAGGGTCACGGTGCCCGTCGGGCCCTGCCGCGGGGCCGCGTGGGCGCCGCCCGCCGTCACCAGGGCGGGGAGGAGCGCGACCACCGCCGTGACCAGGAGGTGCAGGAGGGTCCGCCGGGCCCCTCCAGCGATCACGCGGACTCCTCCAGGATCTCCGCCGCCAGCCGCACCAGGCGCCGCTCGTCGGCGTAGGCCAGGCGCGACCCGAGCTCGGCCAGCGGCACCCACGCGACCTCGGTGACCTCGACGTCCTCGTCGGAGAGCTCGCCGCCCCGGGCCGTCAGCAGGAAGTGCTGGACCGTCTTGTGCACCCGGCGGTCCTCGGCGACGAACCAGTAGTCGATGCTGCCGAGCGGGGCCTGCACGGCCGCGATGATGCCGGTCTCCTCCTCGACCTCGCGCACCGCCGCCTGTTCCGCCGTCTCGCCCTCCTCGATGTGGCCCTTGGGCAGCGACCACAGGAGCCGCCCGCGCCGGTCCAGGCGCCCGATCAGCGCCGCGGCGCCCTGCTCGGCGTCCACGACGAGGCCACCCGCGGAGAACTCGTCCACCGTGCGCATGCGCCGCCGGGGACCGCGCCGACGGCGGTCGGCGGGTCGGCGCGGCGACGGGGGCATTCCGTGATGGTACGGCCGACGGACGTCCGACGGGGTCGTGACGAGGCCCGGCCGGCGCCCCTCACCGGGTGGTCCGGGTGGGCCGCGCGATAGGCTGTCCCGCCGTGCCCGGACCCGTCCAGACCGCTCCACCTGCCGTCGAGAACGCCGGAAACGAGCAGCACGCCGACCGCGACGCCGGTCAGACTGCCGTGGTGGAGCTGTTGCGCTACTCGCCCGTCGCCGACGAGCTCGGTCGGCGGTTCGCCGACGCCGGGCACCGCCTGTACCTCGTGGGGGGCAGCGTCCGGGACGCGTTGCTGGGCCGCCTGTCGGCCGACCTGGACTTCACCACCGACGCCCGTCCGGACCGGGTCAAGAAGATCGTGTCGGGCTGGGCCGAGGCGGTCTGGGACACCGGGATCGAGTTCGGGACGATCGGGTTGGCGCGGCACGGCGTGACGCTCGAGGTCACGACCTTCCGGGCGGACACCTACGACGGCGTCTCCCGCAATCCCGTCGTCGCCTTCGGCGACACCGTCGAGGGCGACCTGGTGCGCCGGGACTTCACGGCCAACGCCATGGCCGTCTCGCTGCCCGACCGCACGTTCGTCGACCCGTGCGGCGGGCTCGCGGCCCTGGCCCGCGGCGTGCTCGACACCCCGATCGAACCCGAGCGCTCCTTCGCCGACGACCCGCTGCGGCTGCTGCGCGCGGCCCGGTTCGTCTCCCAGCTCGGGTTCACGGTGGCGCCGCGGGTGCGCGAGGCGATGGTCGCGATGGCCCCGCAGCTCGCCAGGATCACCGCCGAGCGGGTGCAGGCCGAGCTGACGAAGCTGCTGCTCGGCGCGCACCCCCGGGCCGGGATCGAGCTGATGGTCGGGACCGGGCTCGCCGAGGCCGTGCTGCCCGAGGTCCCGGCGATGCGTCTGGAGATCGACGAGCACGCCCAGCACAAGGACGTCTACGAGCACTCGCTCACCGTCATGGAGCAGGCGATCGACCGGGAGACCGACGGCCCGGACCTGACGCTGCGCCTCGCGGCCCTGCTGCACGACATCGGCAAGCCGGCGACGCGGAAGGTCGAGCCGGGGAACCGCGTCAGCTTCCACCACCACGAGGTGGTCGGCGCGAAGATGACCCGCAAGCGGCTGCGCGAGCTGCGCTACCCGAAGCAGCTGATCGACGACGTCTCGCAGCTCGTGTTCCTGCACCTGCGCTTCCACGGCTACGGCAAGGGCGAGTGGACCGACTCCGCCGTCCGGCGTTACGTCACCGACGCGGGCCCGCTGCTCGACCGGCTGCACCAGCTGGTCCGCTCGGACTCGACGACCCGCAACAAGCGGCGGGCCGCGGCCCTGCAGCGCACCTACGACGACCTCGAGGAGCGGATCGCGCGGATCTCCGAGCAGGAGGACCTCGCGCGGGTGCGCCCCGACCTCGACGGCAACGCGATCATGGAGCTGCTCGGGGTCGGGCCCGGACCCGTCGTCGGGAAGGCGTGGCGGCACCTCAAGGACGTGCGCCTGGAGAAGGGCCCGCTCGATCGGGACGAGGCCGAGGCCGAGCTGCTGGCGTGGGCGCGCGCGGAGGGGATCCTCGACTCCTGAGGTGCCCAGTGACGTCAGCACTGCGGCCATGCTGACGCTGGACGTCACATTCGCGGGTGGTACGGACAGGCCCGGAACCGATCACGGGCGCCGGGAGTCGGTACCGGTGTGATCACCTACCACTTCGGCACCGGCCACGGGCCGGTCCACCGCCACCGCTCACCGGCCGACCGGACGGTGGGCGGCGGCGCGCCGGACGCGGTCGCGCTCGACTTCGACGGTGACGGGCGGGTCGACGACGCGCTGTGGGACTCCGACGGCGACGGCGTCGCCGACCGCGCCCTGCTCGACCTCGACGACGACGGGCGGCCCGAGCGGGCCTTCACCGACCCGTCCGGCCGCGGCGTGTGGGACGGCCGCGCGGAGCCGTCGCGGCTGGGCTTCTCCGACGTGCGCGGCCGGGCGGGTGAGGTCGCCGCGGAGCGGGACACCGACGGCGACGGCGTTCCCGACGGCGGGTGGGCGGACGTGGACGACGACCCCGCGACCCGCGAGGTCGTCTGCGACCTCGACGGCGACGACCGGGCCGACCAGCTGCTCGTCGACCACGACGGCGACGGCCGGTTCGAGAGCGCCTACGCGTCGTCGTCGGCGGCCGGGCGCTGGGACGTGCTGCTCGCGGACACCGACTCCGACGGGGCCGTCGACGTCGAGGTCGCCGAGGGCGCGCCGGGTTGGGTGCCGCCCTGATCCTCGGCCGCCCCGCCGTCGGGCCCGCGGGTGTCCCCGACCGGGACGCCGCGGCGCAGCGCGATCTCGTGGACCACGAGCCCGAGCACGTAGAGCCCCGCAGCGAGCACGACCAGGCCGACCGAGCGCCCGTCGAACGGGGCGAGCAGCGCGGCCGCGGCGACGGCCAGCACGTAGGTGACGTTGAAGACCGTGTCGGAGAGGGCGAACACGCGTCCACGGCGGGCGTCGTCGACCTCGCGCTGCACGGCCGCGTCGGAGCACAGCTTGATCGCCTGCCCCACGAGGCCGAGGACGAAGCCCGCGCCGAGGATCGTCGGGAGGGTCATCGGCAGGCCGAGCGTGAGCAGGGCGAGCACGGCCAGGACGAGCATGATCCGGACGGTCGCGGGCCGGCCGACGCGGGCGGTCAGCCACGGCGTCACCACGGCCGCGACCCCGAGTCCGGCGGCCGCCGCGACGACCGTCTCGCCGAGCCCGGCCACGCCGGCCTGCAGCGGTCCCCAGTCGGTGAGGCCGTTGCGCATGAGCAGGAGCATCACCAGCGTCGCGACGCCGAAGGCGAGCCGGTGCGCGGCGACCGCCCAGAACGCGGCCACCACCCCGGGCGCCTCGCGGGCCGCCCGGGCCCCGTCGACGAGGCCCAGGGCGACGGCCTTCAGCGCCCGGGCCGCCTCGGACGGGTCGTCGGGACCCAGCGAGCCGCGCGCGAAGCCGACCGCCACGGTCACGATCACCACCGAACCGACGACCGACGCCGCCGCCGCGATCCCGGACTGCGCGTCGCCCGCGCCGATCAGGCCCGTCAGCGCGAACGAGCACGCGGCGCCGACAGCGGCCGCCACCGCCCCGCTCGTCGTCACCAGGGAGTTCGCCGCCACCAGCCGCCGGGGCGCGACGACGTGCGGCAGCGCGGCGGACAGGCCCGCCTGCACGAACCGGCTGACCCCGATCGTCGTCAGGGCGCCGAGGTAGAGCGCGGGCCCGGTCACGCCGGCCGCGACCACCGCCGCCGTCACGAGTGTCAGCACCGCGCGCAGCCCGCCCGCCACGATGAACACCCGGCGCCGGTCCCACCGGTCGAGCAGCGCGCCCGCGAAGGGTCCGACCAGGGAGTACGGCATCAGCACGACGGCGAGCCCGAGCGCCACGAGGACGGGGTCGGACTGGCGCTCGGGGTTGAACAGCACGGCCCCGCCGAGGGCGGCCTGGAAGACGCCGTCGCCCCACTGCGCGCCCAGCCGGATCGTCAGCAGCCGCAGGAACCCGGGCTGCGCCGCGAGGTCCCGACGACGGCCGCGCTCGGGGGGCGTCCGGTCGGGCGGGGCGAGCACGGCACCGCACGCTACGCGGCCCGACGCGGGTGCCGGGAGGGCGCGGTAGAGGTCGTCACCGCGGGTGTCCGCCAGGCGGGTGTGAGGTGCTCGCAGCGGGGGCGGTCGGGCTGACCGTCGCCGGGCGGTGGTGCCACGATGGGGACGTGGCCGAGGGAACCCGCGACGAGCCAGCCGAACGGTCGGCCCAGCCGGTGGAGGCGGGCACGCTCCTGGTCTCCGCGCCCTCCCTGACCGACCCCAACTTCGTCCGCACGGTCGTGTTCGTGATCGACCACCGGCGCGAGGGGACGCTCGGCGTCATCCTCAACCGGCCCAGCGAGGTCGCGGTGTCCGACGTCCTGCCGACGTGGGGTCCGCACACCTCGCGGCCGAGCGCGGTGTTCGTCGGCGGGCCGGTCGAGCAGAAGACCGCCCTCTGCCTCGCCGCCCTGCGCACCGGGGAGGACCCGGGCGCGACGGCGGGCGTGGTCGGGGTCCGCGGACCGGTGGCGCTGGTGGACCTCGACGGCGACCCGGAGGCCCTCGCCCCTCGGGTGCGCGGCCTGCGGGTGTTCGCCGGCTACTCCGGGTGGGACCGGGGCCAGCTCGCGGGCGAGATCGCCCGCGGTGACTGGTACGTCGTGCCGGCGCTGCCCGACGACGTCCTCGCCCCCGCGCGCTACGACCTGTGGGGCGGCGTGCTGCGCCGCCAGGGCGTGCCGCTCGCGCTGCTGGCCACGCACGTCTCGGAGCCGACGCGGAACTGACCGCCCGTCAGTGGGCGAGCAGCTTCACCGCCACCACCAGCCCGCCGATCACGAGGTTGACCGCGCCGGAGACCAGCGCCGGGAAGAGACCGGCACCCATCCGGCGCCCGGCGAGCAGGCCCCACGCGAAGAGCGCGGCCGCGTCCACCCCGACCGAGACCCACAGCGCCGTCACCAACGGCAGCACGCCCAGGGCGGCCAGCCCGACCATGATCAGGGGGCCGATCGCCGCCGTGAGCAGCGGCGAGGTGACGTAGAGCATGTGCCCGAGGTCGTGGCCGCGGGCGAGCCTGCCGTACAGCACGCGGTGCGACTGCTGGTCGGCCGCCACGGTCGCGAGCCAGAGCCCCGCGGCGGTCGCCGCGACGGATGCGGCCGCGGCGACCGCGCTGTGCGTGTCGCCCAGCGCGAGCCCCGCGGTCACCGCCACGACGGAGAGCAGCGCGTAGATCCGTTCCTTGAGCCGCTCGCCGAGCACCTCGACCGGGGGCGGCGCGTGTTCGTCGGACACGCGCCGCACCCTAGGTGCGCCTACCGTGGCGGCGTGCGACGCGAGGAGCCCGGGCCTGGTCAGGAGTCGGTGTGGGACTACCCGCGACCGCCACGGGCGGAGCGGGACGGGCGCCGGTGCGTGATCACGCACGCGGGCACGGTCGTGGTCGACACCGACGACCTGGTGCGGGTCCTCGAGACCAGCCACCCGCCGACGTTCTACCTGTCGCGCACCGCGTTCCCGGACGGCGTGCTGCGACCGGCCGACCGGCGGACCGTGTGCGAGTGGAAGGGGACGGCCCGGTACGTCGACGTCGTGCTGCCGGGCGTGACCCTGGACGGGATCGGCTGGTGGTACCCGGAGGGTGACGTCAGCGCGACCTACCCGGAGCTCGCCGACCGCGTGTCGCTGTACCCCGCCCCGTTCGACGAGATCACGCTCGACGGCGAGCGGGTGGTCCCGCAGCCCGGCGGTTTCTACGGCGGGTGGATCACCGGCGACGTCGTCGGCCCGTTCAAGGGCGGGCCGGGCACCTGGGGCTGGTGAGCTACGAGCTGCTGCGCGGGCAGATCGCGCACGAGCCGGCGCAGGCCGACTGCTCGGCCGCCCCGCAGCCGTCGTCGGGAACCGGGACGGAGCAAGGCTGTGCGGGGCGGTTCTCGGCCTCGAGCGTCGCCGCGCGGTCCGCCTCGGCGTAGCGACCACCGACGGCGCCGCCGACCCCGAGCAGCACCACCAGCCCGAGCGCGCCGACGACGAGCAGCGTCACGGCCGCCGTCGTCACCGGGCTCACCATCGCCGCGACGCCCGCGGCCAGTCCCAGCACCCCGGCGCCGACGAACGCCGGCGCGGCGACCCGGTTGGCCCGGCGGAACGCGTCGACGCGCGCCATCGTCCAGCCCGTGCGCACGCCGATCACGCGGTTGCGCGGGAGGCGGTGCGTCGCGGCGAGAACTCCGACGACACCGACGGCGAGTGCCGCGACGACGAGCACGGCGGCCAGCACGGGGACGACCATGGCCCCAGAGTAGGCTCGATGGTCGTATCGCCGGTCCCCGAGGGACCCGGCCCCGCCCCGGCTGTCGATCGCGCCGGAGGCCAGTGGTGACCAGGAGGAAGCCGTGACCGCCCAGCCCGACGTCGCCCGGCGGGAGACTCCCGGGGCCGCCGTGCCCCCGTTCCGGTACACCGCCGCGCTGGCGAACGAGATCGAGGCCCGCTGGCAGGACCGGTGGGAGGCCGAGGGCACGTTCGAGACGCCGAACCCCTCCGGCCCGCTGTCCGACGGCGAGACGCTGGACCCGGCCGAGAAGTACTACCTGATGGACATGTTCCCGTACCCGAGCGGTGCGGGGCTGCACGTCGGGCACCCGCTGGGCTTCATCGGCACCGACGTGCTCGGCCGCTTCCTGCGGATGACCGGGCGCACCGTGCTGCATACGATGGGCTTCGACGCCTTCGGCCTGCCCGCGGAGCAGTACGCGGTGCAGACCGGGACGCACCCGCGGACCACCACCGAGGCGAACGTCGAGCGCTACCGCGCGCAGATCCGCCGTCTGGGGCTGGCGCACGACAAGCGGCGGTCCGTGTCGACCACGGACGTCGAGTTCTATCGCTGGACGCAGTGGATCTTCCTGCAGATCCACGGCTCGTGGTTCGACGTCGCGCAGGACCGGGCGCGCCCGATCACCGAGCTGGAGACGGAGTTCGCCGCCGGGACGCGCGCTCTTCCCGACGGGCGGTCGTGGGACGCGCTCACGCGCCCCGAGCAGGACCGCGTCCTGGACGGCCACCGCCTGGCCTACCTGGCCGACGCGCCGGTCAACTGGTGCCCGGCGCTGGGCACGGTGCTCTCCAACGAGGAGGTCACCGCCGACGGGCGCTCCGAGCGCGGCAACTTCCCCGTCTTCCGGCGCAACCTGCGCCAGTGGATGATGCGGATCACCGCGTACGCCGACCGCCTGGCCGACGACCTGGACGGCGTCGACTGGCCGGAGTCGGTCAAGGCGATGCAGCGGAACTGGATCGGGCGCTCGCAGGGTGCGTCGGTGCGGTTCGGCGTCGCCGGTTCCGCCGCGCCGATCGAGGTCTTCACGACGCGGCCCGACACGCTCTTCGGGGCGACCTACCTGGTCCTGGCGCCGGAGCACCCGCTCGTGGACGCGATCCTGCCTGCCGCGTGGCCGCAGCCCGGGACCGGTGAGGAGCTCGACGGCCGCTGGACCGGGGGCGCCGAGACGCCGGCGGACGCGGTGGTGGGCTACCGCAGCGTCGTCGCCTCACGCTCGGACCTGGAGCGTCAGGAGGCCCGCGACAAGACCGGTGTCTTCACCGGGGCGTGGGCGACCAACCCGGTGAACGGCGAGCCGCTGCCGGTGTTCGTCGCCGACTACGTGCTGATGGGCTACGGCACCGGCGCGATCATGGCCGTCCCTGGGCAGGACCAGCGCGACTGGGACTTCGCGACGGTGTTCGGCCTGCCGATCAAGCGCACCGTTCAGCCGCCGGAGGACTTCGACGGCGAGGCGTACACCGGCGCGGGTGCGGCGATCAACTCCGCGAACTCCGAGGTGTCCCTGGACGGGCTGGGCGTCGACGAGGCGAAGTCGACGATCATCGCGTGGCTGGCGGAGCGCGGCGACGGCGAGGCCGTCGTGCAGTACAAGCTGCGCGACTGGCTGTTCAGCCGGCAGCGGTACTGGGGCGAGCCCTTCCCGGTGGCCTACGCCGCCGAGGGCGAGACCGACGGTGGGCCGTCGATCCCGCGCGCGCTCCCCGACTCCGACCTGCCGGTGCTGCTGCCCGACGTGGACGAGTACGCGCCGAAGACCTTCGCGCCCGACGACCGGGACTCCGCGCCGGAGTCGCCGCTGGCCCGGGCCGGCGAGTGGGTGGCGTTCGGCGAGGACCTGGCCTCCGACCCGGAGCGGGGCTGGGCGGACTACGTCCGCGAGACGAACACGATGCCGCAGTGGGCCGGCTCGTGCTGGTACCACCTGCGCTACCTCGACCCGACCAACACCGAGCGCTTCGTCGACCCCGACGTCGAGCGGTTCTGGCTGGGACCGCGCCCCGAGGTCTTCGGCGCGGGCGACCCGGGCGGGGTCGACCTGTACGTCGGCGGCGTCGAGCACGCGGTGCTGCACCTGCTGTACGCCCGGTTCTGGCAGAAGGTGATGTTCGACCTGGGCCACGTGTCGTCCTCGGAGCCGTTCCGGCGGCTGTTCAACCAGGGCTACATCCAGGCGTGGGCCTACACGGACGCGCGCGGGGTCTACGTGCCGGCCGAGGAGGTCGTCGAGGCCGAGGGCGGCGGATTCACGTGGAACGGCGAGCCCGTGTCCCGCGAGTACGGGAAGATGGGCAAGTCGCTGCGCAACGTCGTGACCCCGGACGAGATGTGCGCGACCTACGGGGCCGACACCTTCCGGCTCTACGAGATGTCGACGGGTCCGATGGAGGCGTCGCGCCCGTGGTCGACCCGCGACGTCGTCGGCTCGCAGCGCTTTCTGCAGCGCGTGTGGCGGCTGCTGGTCGACGAGCAGGACGGGTCGCTGCGGGTCTCCTCCGCCGAGCCCGGTGACGAGACCCTGCGGTTGCTGCACCGGACCATCGACGGCGTGCGCACCGACTTCCCGGCCCTGCACTACAACACCGGTGCCGCGAAGCTGATCGAGCTGTCGAACCACCTGACGAAGACCTATCCCGACGGCGGGTGCCCCCGCTCGGTGACCGAACCCCTCGTGCTGATGCTCGCGCCGCTCTGCCCGCACCTCGCCGAGGAGCTGTGGTCGAAGCTGGGCCACCCGACCTCGCTGGCGTACGCCGACTTCCCGGTCGCCGACGCGTCCCTGCTGGTCGAGGAGTCGGTCGTCTACCCGATCCAGGTCAAGGGCAAGGTGCGCTCCCGGATCACGGTGCCGACCACGGCGTCGGAGGACGAGATCCGGGCGGCGGCCCTGGCCGACGAGAAGATCGCGGAGATCCTCGGGGGCGCGGAGCCGAAGAAGGTCATCGTCGTGCCCGGCCGTCTGGTGAACGTGGTCCCCTGAAGCCACGTCGAGCGAAGGGCACCCTCGCTCGAATAGGTGGGCCGTGGGCGCCCTTCGCCAACGGCGCCGCCCTCCGGCTCGGCTGAGCGAAGGGCCCCTTCGCTCAATAGACCCGCCGGTGGGCGCCCTTCGCTGACGACGATGGATCCAGGGCGGCCCGGGCTGCGTCAGCCCCTGTGTGCCCCCACGTACCAAGGTCGACTGGAACGCGGTGTCCGACGCCGCCCCGTCGAACCTCATCCTCGTCCGAACCCTCCTCGCGCTCGGCGTCCCGTCGAGCACCATCGCGTTCCGCTGCCGCAAGGCCGGCGGGATGTGGTGGCATCCGCTGCAGGGCCTCGTCGCCCTGGTCCGCGGCGTCCTGACCGTCCACCAACGGCTCGTCGCCGCGCTGCTCGTGGCGGGCGACGAGGCCATGGTCACCGGTCTCGCGGCCTGTCGGCTGTACGGCCTCGACCGGGTCCCGGACCACGACCAGGTCCACGTCCTCATCCCGCACGAGCAGCGGCGGCGGTCCGAGGGCTTCCTCCTCGTCGAACGCACCTCACGACTACCCCCGAACCCGGTCGTCCGGGACGGCATCCGGTGCGCGCCGCTGGTCCGCGCTCTCGTCGACGCCGCCCGACGTCTGATGCGGATCGACGAGGTGCGGGCGCTGCTGTGCGAGGCGGTCCAGCGCCGCATGGTCACCGTCGTGGCCCTGCGTGCGGAACTCGAGGCCGGCTCGGGTCGCGGCGCCGCCCTCGTGCGTCAGGTCGTCGTCGAGCTCGAGGACGGGATCCGCTCCGCTGCGGAGGGCTGGCTGCGCGAGATGGTGCGGGCGATGCCGGAGTTCACGGCGATCCGCTGGAACGTCGCGCTCCGCCTGCCGAATGGTCAGAAGTTCGTCGCGGACGGCTTCCTCGACGGGGTCGCCCTCGCCATCGAGCTCCACTCGTTCGCCCACCACGCCGATCTCGCGACGTTCGACGCGACGATGCGGCGGCAGGCCGAGATGATCGCCGCCGGGATCGTCGTCGTCCCCGTGACGCCGAGAGAACTGCGGGACGACCCGGCCGCGGTCCGCCGCAAGCTCCGGGACGCCCTCGAGCAGGCCCGCCTGCGCCCGCGACCCGCCGTCGTCGTGATCTGACCCGGAACGAGCGAAGGGCCCCTTCCGTCGATCTACTCGACCGAAGGGGCCCTTCGCTCAACCGCCGGTCCCGCCGAACGAATTGGCGATGGGCGCCCACGGCCCATCTACTCGACCGAAGGGGCCCTTCGCTCAACTCGGGGCGCGGGAAGAGCTCAGTCCTCGCCGCGGATGAAGGCCTCGACCCGCTCGTAGGCCACCGAGTCGCGGTACTGCTCGGGCGGGGACTTCATGAAGTACGACGAGGCGCCGAGCAGCGGGCCGCCGATCCCCCGGTCCTTCGCGATCTTCGCCGCGCGGACGGCGTCGATGATGATCCCGGCCGAGTTCGGGGAGTCCCAGACCTCCAGCTTGTACTCCAGCGACAGCGGCACGTCGCCGAAGGCGCGGCCCTCGAGGCGGACGTAGGCCCACTTGCGGTCGTCGAGCCACGGAACGTGGTCCGACGGGCCGATGTGGACGTTGTCCTTGCCCATGTCGCGGTCGACCTGCGAGGTGACCGACTGGGTCTTCGACGTCTTCTTGGACTCCAGGCGCTCGCGCTCGAGCATGTTCTTGAAGTCCATGTTGCCGCCCACGTTGAGCTGCATCGTGCGGTCGAGCTGGACGCCGCGGTCCTCGAAGAGCTTGGCCAGCACCCGGTGGGTGATGGTCGCGCCGACCTGGGACTTGATGTCGTCGCCGACGATCGGCACGCCCGCGTCGGTGAACTTCTGCGCCCACTCCGGGTCGGAGGCGATGAACACGGGCAGGGCGTTGACGAAGGCGACGCCGGCGTCGAGCGCGCACTGCGCGTAGAACTTGTCGGCCTCCTCGGACCCCACCGGGAGGTAGGAGACGAGCACGTCGGCGCGGGCCTCGCGCAGCGCGGCGACCACGTCGACCGGCTCGTCGTCGGCCTCGGTGATCGTCTCGCGGTAGTACCGGCCCAGGCCATCGTGGGTGTGCCCGCGCTGGACGATCACCCCAGTCGGCGGCACGTCCGCGATCTTGATCGTGTTGTTCTCGCTGGCGGTGATCGCCTCGGCCAGGTCCTGCCCGACCTTCTTCGCGTCGACGTCGAACGCCGCCACGAAGGTGAGGTCCCGGACGTGGTACCCGCCGAAGTCGACGTGCATGAGACCCGGCACGCGGGCGGCCGGGTCGGCGTCGGCGTAGTACGTGACGCCCTGGACCAACGAGGCGGCGCAGTTGCCCACGCCGACGACGGCCACACGGACCTGACCCATGGATGTTCTCCTTCGATTCGATGTATCGCTCACGACGGCGGGTCGTCAGCCCGTCGGTTCGTCGGTGCCCCGGCCCAGCGACCGCTCGTGGTCGATGAGCTCGTCGAGCCACCGCACCTCGCGCTCGGTGGTGTCCAGTCCGAGGCGGTGCAGCTCGCGGGTGTACCGGTCGATCTGTTCGCCGGCCCGGGTCATCGTCGACCGCAGGCCGTCGCGCCGCTCCTCGACACGACGTCGGCGTCCCTCCAGGATGCGCATCCGCACCTCGGCGGGGGTGCGGGAGAAGAAGGCCAGGTGGACGCCGAACCCGTCGTCGTCGTACGCCTGCGGACCGGACTCGCCGAGCAGCTCGTCGAGCCGGTCCTTGCCCTCGGCCGTGATCTCGTAGACCCGGCGGCTGCGCCGTCCCTGGCGTCCCCACCCCGTGCCGGAGGTGGTGGCCACCGGCTCCTGCTCCGCGATCAGCGCGGCGCGTTGCAGACGGCGCAGGGTCGGGTACAGCGAACCCCACGAGAACGGCCGGAACGACCCGAGCCGCGCGTGGAGCTGTTTGCGCAGTTCGTAGCCGTGCATCGGGGTCTCACGCAGGAGTCCGAGGACCGCGAGCTCGAGCACCGTCGTCCCCTTCCCCTCGGCGCGTTCCGACCCGCGATCATATCGCGCCGATACATCGGGACCTCGTCGCCGACGATCTCGTCACAACGCACCCGGCGCGCCCGGCCGTCCCGCTGGCTACGCTGGATCGCGTGCGGAACCCCCGGCAGGTCGTCGACTACGCGTTGCAGCGGCGCGCGCACCTCGCCGACGTCGCCGCCGGACGCACCTCCACCGACGACGCCTGCGACGCCGGGGCCTACCTGCTCCAGGCCGCCTCGTACCACGGGCTGCCGACGACGACGCCGTGCCCGATCTGCCGGCGCGAGGAGCTGACCAACGTCTCGTGGGTGTTCGGGGACCGGCTCGGTCCGGTGTCCGGATCCGCCCGTTCGGCCGACGAGATCGCTCGGTTGGACGACGCGGCCGGGGAGTTCACGGTGCACGTCGTGGAGGTCTGCCGCACGTGCCGGTGGAACCACCTCGTACAGTCCTACGTCTTGGGAGCGGACGACGCCTCGGGCTCGGGCCGCCGTCGGCGTCGGACGGCCTCGCCCTGACGTCGCCACGGCGGGCGTGAGGCCGACGGAGTCCGCGACCGGCAGAGCCGTCCGAGCTGTTCCTGGAGGCGCCACGTGACCGACGACCGTCGAGGAGACCGTCGTCCCGTCGGTGGCTCCGCGCCCCCGTCCCCGGGGCCCGCCGCCCCGCCCCGTCCGGCGCAGCGCAACCTCCCACCAGGCTGGACGGCCGCACCCCCCGGACCGCCGCCCGGGCCGAACGGCCGCCGCCCCGACGCACCGCCTCCCCGCGGCCCGCAGGGCGCGCCGCCCCCGGCGCCGACCCGCACCACCGGACGCCACGGGTCCGAGTCGCCGCCACCCGCCGTCGGGAACGGGCCGGAGGGGACCCGCGTCGGCGGTCCCTTCCCCGACCCGCGCCGGCCCGGTGGGGAGCAGCGGCCCGAGCCGCGGCTGCTGACCCACGACGCGTCGCGCCCGCTGGTGACCGCGGCCACGGCCGCTCCCACCCGCGCGAACGCCGCGACCCGGACGGGCGCCCGCCCCGGCACGGCCCCGACCGCCGCGACGGAGGTCGTGCAGGGCACGGCCGCGCCGGGCCGCAGCGGCACGCGCACCCCGCCGCCGGGCACGCCGCCGCGGGGCACCGACGGCGACGACGACCAGCCCGACCCGAAGCGCCGGAAGCGCCGCATCCGCCGCGTGATCTACGTGCTCGTCGGCCTGCTCGTGCTGGGCCCGATCCTGGCCTTCGCGATCGGCTGGATCTTCTTCCGGATCCCCAGCCCGGACGACGCGACGAACAACCAGGTGGCGACGATCTCGTACGCCGACGGCTCGTCGATGGCGAGCCTGACGCAGGCCGAGGGCAACCGGATCAAGGTCCCGCTCTCCCAGGTGCCGCTCCCCGTGCAGCACGCCGTGGCCTCGGCGGAGGACCGGAGCTTCTACACCAACTACGGCTTCGACCCGATCGGCATCGCCCGCGCCGCGTGGAACCAGGCGCAGGGCGGGGTCGGCGGCGGGTCGACGATCACCCAGCAGTACGTCAAGAACGTGCTGGTGGGCGACGAGTACTCGTACTGGCGCAAGTACCGCGAGGTCGTGATCGCGGCCAAGATCAACCAGGAGCAGTCGAAGGAGCAGATCCTCGAGAACTACCTGAACACGATCTACTTCGGCCGCGGGGCGTACGGCATCCAGGCGGCGTCGCAGGCCTACTTCGGCCGCGACGTCGCGACGTTGAACCCGTCCGAGGGCGCGATGCTCGCCGGGCTGATCCAGGCCCCCTCGAAGTGGGACCCCGCCGTCGACCGGGGCGGGTCGGAGCAGCGCTGGAACTACGTCCTGGACGGCATGGTCGCCCAGAACTGGCTCGCGCGCGCCGACCGGCAGGCCGCGGTGTTCCCGACGACGATCCCGCCCTCGCAGCGCCGGTCCGGCATCCCGGACAACGACCGCGGCCACATCGTGTCGGCGGTGAAGGACGAGCTCGCCTCCTACGGCATCACCGAGCAGCAGGTGAACCAGGAGGGCCTCAAGGTCGAGACCACGGTCGACCCGAAGCTCCAGCAGCAGGCCGCGGACGCGGCGGTGAAGACCCTGCAGGGCCAGCCGGCGAACCTGCGGACGTCGCTGGTCTCGGTCGAGCCGGAGACCGGGGCGATCAAGGCCTACTACGGCGGCAAGGACGGCTCCGGGTTCGACTACGCGCAGGCCAGGCGGCAGCCGGGTTCGTCGTTCAAGCCCTTCGTCCTGCTCGCCGGCCTCGAGCAGAACCCGCCGATCGGCCTGGGCAAGACCTACGACGGGTCGTCCCCGAGGGAGATCGCCGGCACGAAGATCGCGAACTCCGAGGGCGAGAGCTGCGCGAACTGCGACCTGAAGACGGCGATGACGCTGTCGATCAACACCGTCTTCTACCAGCTGGGTGTGGACGTCGGACCGCAGAAGGTCGCCGACGCCGCGCACCAGGCGGGCGTGTCGGCCCCGCTCGAGGGCGCCACCGGCGGTATCTCGATCGGTGACAAGGAGGTCCGCCCGGGCGACATGGCGTCCGCCTACGCGACCTTCGCCGCCGACGGCCAGTACCACCGCCCGCACATGGTGACGCGCGTGACGACCGCGGACGGCCGGATCCTCTACGACGGCGGGGTCCCCGCGGTCGAGCAGCGGATGAGCCAGCAGCTCGCGCGCAACGTCACGGAGTCCATGCTCGACGTGGCGTCGCACTCCCAGATCGGCCTGTCCGGCGGCCGACCGGTGGCGACCAAGACCGGCACCGTGCAGTCGTCCCAGGAGGGCCAGAACAACGACGCCTGGACCGTCGGGTACACCCCGCAGATGTCCACGGCGGTCTGGGTCGGCACGGACGACAACTCGCCGATCAAGACCTCCAACGGCAAGCCGATCTACGGCCGCGGCGTGCCGGGCCAGATCTGGCAGCGGTTCATGAACCAGGCCCTGCGCAGCGAGCCGGTGGAGCAGTTCTCCGACTTCAAGGCGATCGGCACCCCGCCGGCCCCGCCCGCGCCCGCCACCCCCACGCCCGATCCGAACAACCCGGACGGCCAGAACAACGGCCAGTACTGCGTCGACGGGGTGTGCGTGAACTACGGGGACGGGCAGAACGGGAACAACGGCGACAACGGCAACGGCCAGAACAACGGCAACAACGGGCAGAACGGCGACGGCCAGAACAACGGCCAGAACGGCAACAACAACGGGGACAACGGCGGGAACGGCAACCAGCCCGACAACGGCGGTGACGGCGGCGGCTTCGGGGACATCTTCGGCGATCGTGGCGGCGGTGGCTGACCCGCGTGTCCGCTGACGCCCCGCCGACGCGCAGCCGCGCACACGACCCGGAGTCGCTGGACGCCGAGTCGCGCGTGCTGCCCGCGCACGACGACGGGTTCGTGCGGGCCGCGAGCGCGAGCGTCGGCGGCCCGATGGGGGCACACGCCGTCGTCGGGCGGGCCGCGTTCTTCACGCCGCTGCGGGTCGTGCTGCTCCTCGCGACGATCGTGCTCGCGCTGGGCTGGTTCGCGAAGTCCCCGTGCCTGCAGCAGTACGTGGACGACTCCGGGCAGCTCCAGCTCGACTGGCGTGACAGCCGCCAGTACGTCGCGATGTGCTACTCGGACACCGTCCCGCTCTACACCGCCGAGCGGCTCGACGCCGGCGGCGTGCCGTACGTGACGAACTGGGTCGACCAGCGCGACGACGGCACCACGCAGGTCCGGTACATGGAGTACCCGGTGCTCACCGGGTTCTTCCAGTGGGCCAACGCGCGCCTGACCGCCGGCTGGCTCGCCGTCGGGCTGCCCTCCGCGCTCCCGGTGGTCGTCTACTTCGACCTCTCGGCGTTCTGGCTGGCGCTGGCGTGGCTCGGCGTGATCTGGGCGATGGTGCGGCTGCGTCCTGGCCGGCCGTGGGACGCCGCGATCGCGGCCACGTCCCCTCTGGTGGCGGTGCACGCGTTCACCAACTTCGACACCCTCGCGGTTGCCGGGGCGACGCTGGGGATGCTCGCCTGGTCCCGACGACGGCCCGGGCTGGCGGGCGTGCTGCTCGGGCTGGGCGCCGCGGCCAAGCTCTACCCGCTCTTCCTGCTCTTCCCGCTGCTCCTGCTGTGCCTGCGGGCGGGCCGGATGCGCCCGTGGTGGGTCGTGACGGTGACCGGGCTGGCGTCCTGGGCGGTGGTCAACGGGCCGGTCGCGGTCCTGGCGCCGACCGGGTGGTGGGAGTTCTTCCGCCTCAACTCCACCCGGGCGGCGGATCCCGACTCGATCTACAACATCGTCTCCGCGTCCACGGGGTGGCCGGGGTTCGACGGCACGCTCGCGAGCGGGCAGACCCCGAGCGTGCTGAATGCGGTGACCGCCGTGCTGTTCGCGCTCTGCTGCGTCGCCGTCGCGGTCCTGGTGTGGCGGGCGCCCACCCGGCCCCGCCTGGCGTCGATCGCGTTCCTCGTCGTCGCGGCGTTCCTGCTGACGAACAAGGTGTGGAGCCCGCAGTACTCGCTGTGGCTGATCCCGCTGGCGGTGCTCGCGTACCCGCGCTGGAAGCCGCTGCTCGCGTGGATGGCGCTGGACGCGTTCGTGTGGGTGCCGCGGATGTACTACTACCTCGGCACGAACAACAAGGGCCTGCCCGCGCCCTGGTTCCACGGGGCGGTGCTGCTGCGCGACCTGGCGGTCGTGGCGGTCGCGGTCCTGATCGTGCGGACCGTGCTCCGGCCCGAGCTCGACCCGGTGCGACGGCGGGCCGGGCGACCCGGGCCGGTGCGCCCGGGCGCCGACCCCGACGGCGGGGTGCTCGACGGTGCCCCCGACGCCGCCTGGTTCGACCGACGCCGCGGGGCCGGCCCGGCCCCGGCCACGAGCGACCGTCCACCCGCCGTCGCCACCCGATCCGGGCGCGATTGAGCCCGGCCGGCCCAGGCCGGTCCGCACCCGCCGTCGCCTGACCGTGACGGTCCGGTGATGGTCGCGTCACCTCCGGAGCAGTGCGTCGTTGGGGTTCTCGTCGCTCCCTCCACGACGCCGCACGGGGCATGCGTGTCGGTGGACCGGGACGGCCGGGCAGCGTCGTTGTGAGAAGGGGTCCGATCTGATGGGTGCGCGGTTCTCGCGTCTGGTGTCGGTGGCTGCGGCCGGAGGTGTCCTCACCGGCGCCCTGCTGCTCGGAGGTGGCGTGGCGTCCGCGGCTCCGGCCGCGCCGGGCGACGTCGTCCCGGCCCGCTGCGGCCAGACGGTCAAGGCCGAGGCGGGTGACACCGTGAAGGTGAGCCCGCCGCTGGGTCTGCCGTTCCTGGTGCCGATCACCGAGGCGGCCGGGCCACTGCAGTCGATCACGAAGCCGCTGACCGGGCTGCTCTGCTCGGTGCAGGTCCAGCTCGTCGAGCCGGTGACGGCGGGTGTCGCCGCGGCCGTGCCGCAGGCCGCACCGCTGGCGGCCGCCGCCGAGCAGGGCACCGCGAAGGTGCTCGGCAACGGCGCGCCGAAGCAGACCGCCGCCGCGACCGCGCCGACGGCCGCGGCCGTCGCGCCGCCCGCCCCGCTGGTCGCCGCCGCGCCGGCCCCCGCGCTGCCCCCGGCCGCGCTCGCCGCGGCCGCTCCCGCGTTCGCGCCGTCGTTCAACGCGCTGCCCTCGTCGTTCCTCGGCGCCACGGCACCCGGGTCGGCGCCCGCCGGGCTCCCGGCCTACGACCCCGGCCAGCTGCTCGGTTCGGCGTTCCCCGGCCTCAAGGCGGGGGCGCCCGCCTACCTCGGCTACGACCCGGCCAGCGCCGTGACCACCGCCAGCCAGGTCCAGGCCCTGCCGGTCGACGGTCTGTCCGGTGGCATGGGCGTGCCGGTGATGATCGCGGTCCTGGCGCTCGCCGGTGTGGCCGCCTTCGTCGTCCGCTCCATGGTCCTGCGGCGCGCCGCGGCGGCGGGCTCGTCGGCGGGTGCCGCACCCGCCGTCGCACCCGTCGTCACGAAGGAGCCGGAGGACGACGACGAGTACACCGCGGCGGCGATGGAGGAGCTCACCGCCGTGCACGGGGACGCCCCGCAGTCGCCGGCGGTCGGCTTCCCGGTCGCCCGTCCCGAGGCGGACGAGACCGAGATGATGGGAACCACGCGCCGCTGAGCTGCGTCGGGACCCACGAGGGTCGTCAACGGGCGGGTCGG
This sequence comes from Actinomycetospora termitidis, assembly GCF_030286555.1. Classification (GTDB taxonomy): domain Bacteria; phylum Actinomycetota; class Actinomycetes; order Mycobacteriales; family Pseudonocardiaceae; genus Actinomycetospora; species Actinomycetospora termitidis. Next base: position 582,519 of record NZ_JASVWF010000001.1, read on the forward strand.
GGTCTTCCCCGGCCCGCCCGTCGTCGTATGCGGGCCCGCCCGTAGACTGGGCGGACCGAGTTCCCTCCTGCCACGGATCGTCCGTGGCCACCAGTCCATAGGAGGTGAGTGGTACTCGTGCGCCACTACGAAATGGTCGTCATCCTCGAGCCCAGTCTCGACGAGCGCACCGTCGCCCCGTCCCTGGAGACGTTCCTCAACGTCATCCGCAAGGACGGCGGCACCGTCGAGAACGTCGAGGTCTGGGGCCGTCGACGTCTCGCCTACGAGATCGAGAAGAACGCCGAGGGCATCTACGCCGTCCTCGACGTCAACTGCGAGCCGAAGACCATCAAGGAGATGGACCGGCAGCTCGCGCTGAACGAGTCGGTGCTCCGCACCAAGGTCATGCGCCGCGACCCGGCCGCCGCGACGCGCCGGGGCAAGGCCGGCGCGAGCTGATGGCTGGCGACACCGTCATCACCGTGGTCGGCAACCTCACCGCCGACCCGGAGCTGCGGTTCACGCCGTCCGGCGCCGCCGTCGCGAACTTCACCGTCGCGTCGACCCCCCGCACCTTCGACCGCCAGAGCGGCGAGTGGAAGGACGGGGAAGCCCTGTTCCTGCGCTGCAACATCTGGCGACAGGCGGCGGAGAACGTCGCCGAGTCGCTGACCCGCGGTGCGCGGGTGATCGTGCAGGGCCGACTCAAGCAGCGTTCGTTCGAGACCCGTGAAGGGGAGAAGCGCACCGTCATCGAGCTGGAGGTCGACGAGGTCGGCCCCTCGCTGCGGTACGCGACCGCGTCGGTCACCAAGGCCAGCCGCTCCGGCGGTGGGCAGGGTGGCGGCGGGGGTGGCTACGGCGCCGGGAACGGCGGCGGCTACTCCGGCGGCGGCGGTGGGTACGGCGGCGGCCAGTCCGGCCCGGCCGACGACCCCTGGGCCTCCGCGCCCGCGGCCGGTTCGTCCGGCGCCGGCGGGTACGACGACGAGCCCCCCTTCTGATTCCCCAGATTTAGACCAGGAGACAGAGACACCATGGCGAAGCCGCCGGTGCGCAAGCCCAAGAAGAAGGTCTGCGCGTTCTGCAAGGACAAGAACCAGCTGATCGACTACAAGGACACCAACCTCCTCCGCAAGTACATCTCGGACCGCGGCAAGATCCGCGCCCGCCGGGTCTCGGGCAACTGCTCGCAGCACCAGCGGGACGTCGCCGTCGCCGTGAAGAACTCGCGTGAGATGGCGCTGCTGCCCTACACGTCGACCGCGCGCTGAGGAAGGGGACCCACGCGATGAAGCTCATCCTCACCGCCGACGTCGCCAACCTCGGTGGCCCCGGAGACCTCGTGGACGTCAAGGACGGCTACGGGCGCAACTTCCTGCTGCCCCGCGGGCTGGCGATCGTCGCCACCCGTGGCGCGATGAAGCAGGTCGAGACGATCCGCCGCACCCAGGAGGGCAAGCGGATCCGCGACCTGGACCACGCCCGCGAGGTCGCCGGCGAGATCCAGGAGCTCGGCAAGGTCACCGTCTCGGCCAAGGCCGCCGGCGAGGGCGGTCGGCTGTTCGGCTCGGTCAGCCCGGCCGACATCGTGACCGCGGTGAAGACCGCGGGCGGGCCGAACCTCGACAAGCGTCTGGTCGAGATCTCCGGGCACATCAAGACCACCGGGTCGCACTCGGTCCACGTCCGGCTCCACCCGGACGTCCGGGTCGAGCTCCCGTTGGCCGTGCAGGGCACCTAGGCCCCACCGCACCACCCACCTCGGGCCCCGGACCGCGTCGTCGGTCCGGGGCCCGACGTGTGTCCGGGCCCGGCCGCCGATCGGCAGCTGGTCTCAAGGTCTCCCTCACACCCTGTGGACGAGACGGTGACGGTGCGCCGAGAGGTCACCCGCGCGTCACCGGGCCGTCCGCCGCGCGGTGTCGGCCGGTCGTCTCGACGGAGGGTGAGCGTGTCGCGACACGCCGAAAACGATCGTGCGGCGACATGCCGATCCACTTGTTGTCCCCAGCATGCACATCGCGCTGACCTGCACGGACGCCGAATCCGGGCGACTTGCCAACAGGTTGTCCCCAGGTGTGCCCACCACGGGTGCCTGTGCATCGTGATCGGTCCCCAGCCCATCAACAGGGACGTGCACACCACCGCCTACCGGTGCCCGGGGCGGCGGCCCTAGCGTGCGCGTCGGCGGTGGGCGGCGGTGACTGTCGGACCCTCGTGCGAACGTGTGTTCGACGGGCCCGGAGGTCCGGTCGCAGACGGTGGGAGGAGCAATCGGTGGCGGTGCTCGACGAGCGGGGCGCGGGCGGGCGCGACGGCGGCTACGGCGGTGGGCGGTCCCGGTCCGGTGACGGCGAGGGGCGCCCGGAGTTCGACCGGCAGCCCCCGCAGGACATCGCGGCCGAGCAGTCCGTGCTCGGCGCCGTCCTGCTGAGCAAGGACGCGATCGCCGACGTCATCGAGCTGCTCAAGCCGGACGACTTCTACCGGCCCGCCCACCAGACGGTCTACGAGTGCGTCCTCGACCTGTACGGCCGCGGCGAGCCGGCGGACGCGGTCACCGTCTCCGCCGACCTCGAGCGGCGCGGCGAGCTCCTGCGGGTCGGCGGTGCGCCGTACCTGCACACGCTGATCGCGAGCGTGCCCACGGCGGCGAACGCCTCGTACTACGCCGAGATCGTGGCCGACCGCGCCGTCCTGCGGCGCCTGGTCGAGGCGGGGACGCGCATCGTCCAGCTCGGCTACCACGGCGGGGACGGCGCCGACACCGACGACATCGTCGACCGCGCCCAGGCCGCCGTCTACGAGGTCACCGACCGGCGCGTCACCGAGGACTACGTGGCCCTCGAGGACGTCCTGCAGCCGACGATGGACGAGATCGACGCCATCGCCTCGCGGGGCGGCGTCTCGTTCGGTGTGCCGACCGGGTTCGCCGACCTCGACGACGTCACGAACGGTCTGCACGCCGGGCAGATGATCATCGTGGCGGCGCGCCCGGGTATCGGGAAGGCACTCGCGCTGGACACCCCGCTCGCGACCCCGACGGGCTGGACCACGATGGGCGATGTCGCCGTCGGCGACGAGCTCATCGACGCCGACGGCCGCCCGACCCGGGTCATGGCGGCGACCGAGGTGATGGTCGGGCGCCCGTGCTACGAGGTGACGTTCTCCGACGGCACCGTGATCGTCGCGGACGCGCAGCACCAGTGGCTGACCGACACCCGGGCCTCCCGTCGCTCGGCGCGCGTCCCGGCCGGCGTGCGCACCACCGAGGAGATCGCGGCCACCCTGCGCACCCCGACGGCCGACGCCCGCCTCAACCACTCCGTGGACACCTGCCGCGCCCTGCAGCTCCCCGAACAGGAGCTGCTCGTGCCGCCCTACGCCCTCGGCATCTGGCTCGGCGACGGCACGACCGACGCTGCGAGCTTCACCAGCGCGGACCCGGAGGTCGCGGCCCTGATCGAGGCCGAGGGGCTGCTCGCGCCGAAGCTGGGTACGCCGATGCGCTACGGCCTGCGGCTGCCGGTGGGCCCGGGGCCCGCCCAGCGAGCCTGCGAGGTGTGCGGGGCCGCCTTCGTCCCGGCCACCTCGCAGGTGCGCACCTGCGGGCAGTCATGTGGTGGGAAGGCGCGCTTCGTCTCGGCTCCGGTTCCGGTCCCGACCTGCCCGGACTGCGGCATCGCGACGTCCGGTCTCGTCCGGTGCCAGAGCTGTCACCACGCTCACGGCACCGTGCAGGGGCGTCTGCGCACCCTCGGTGTGCTGGGTGACAAGCACATCCCCGCCGCCTACCTCCGCGCGTCCGAGGCCCAGCGGCGTGCTCTCCTCGCGGGCCTGCTGGACTCCGACGGCACGGTACTGCCGAAGGGTGTCGTCCAGTTCGCGGTCGTCCACGAGCGGCTCGCGCGCGACGTGGCGGAGCTCGTGGCCTCGCTGGGATTCCGGTGCTCGGTCACCACGAAGGCCGTCCGGGGGCGTACCGAGGCGTCGAGCACGGCCCATCTGGTCACCTTCAGCACCACCGAGCAGGTCTTCCGGCTCGAGCGGAAGCGGCTCGCACACAAGGAGCGGAGCCGGGCGACGTCCGACGTCCGGACGAGCCGACGCTACGTCACCGACGTCCGCCCGATCGACTCCGTGCCAGTCCGCTGCGTGGAGGTGGACAACGCGGACCACCTGTATCTCGCGGGCCGGGCGATGGTGCCCACGCACAACTCGACGCTCGGACTCGACTTCGCCCGCTCGGCGAGCGTCAAGCACGGCCTCACGAGCTGCGTGTTCTCGCTGGAGATGGGCCGGACGGAGATCGTCATGCGCATGCTCTCGGCCGAGGCGAAGATCCGCCTGGCCGACATGCGCGCCGGCACGATGACCGACGACGACTGGACGCGGCTCGCCCGGCGGATGAGCGAGATCTCCGAGGCGCCGCTGTTCATCGACGACTCGCCGAACATGACGATCATGGAGATCCGGGCGAAGGCCCGGCGGCTCAAGCAGCGCCACGACCTGCGGTTGATCATCCTCGACTACATGCAGCTGATGACCTCCGGCAAGAAGGTCGAGAGCCGGCAGCAGGAGGTCTCGGAGTTCTCCCGTCAGCTCAAGCTGCTGGCCAAGGAGCTGGAGATCCCGCTGGTCGCGATGAGCCAGCTGAACCGCGGTCCCGAGCAGCGCACCGACAAGAAGCCGCAGCTCTCCGACCTGCGTGAGTCCGGGTCGCTGGAGCAGGACGCGGACATGGTCATGCTGATCAACCGCCCGGACGCCTTCGAGCGCGACGACCCCCGAGCCGGCGAGGCCGACATCATCCTGGCCAAGCACCGCAACGGGCCCACCGCGACGATCCCGATCGCGCACCAGCTGCACTACAGCCGGTTCGCCGACCTCGCCCGGGGCTGAGCCGCGGTCAGGCCAGGCCCCCGTCGGCCGCGCGGGCGAGGGCCTGCGGGTGACCGAAGAGGCCCGGGAGCCCGCCGGTGTGCAGGAACACCGTGCGGGCGCCCGGTCGGACGGTGCCGTCGGCGACGGCGGCGACGAGACCGGCGAGGGCACGTCCGGTGTAGACGGGGTCCAGGACGATGCCCTCGGTGCGCGCGGCCAGGAGCATCGCCTCGGCGACGGCGTCGGTCTGTGTCGCGTAGCCGGGCCCGACCTGGTCGAGACGCAGCCGCAGCTCTTCCGCCCGGATCGGGCGGGCGACGGGCAGGCCGTCGAGCAGGCCCGTCACCACCGGGAGGGGGTCGGCGAGCGCACCGGTGTGCACCGCGAGCACGGCCCGTGGGCCCAGGGCCGCGACGAGACCCGCCGTCGTGCCGCCGGAGCCGAGTGCGACCACGACCGTGTCGAGGTCGGGGACCTGCCCGCGGAGCTCGCGGCCGGCGTCGACGTACCCGAGGGCGCCGGCCGGGCTGGACCCGCCGAAGGGGATCAGCACGTTGCCGGGACGTGAGTCGGCGATCTCGGCCGCGGTCCCCGCGAGGCCGTCGTGGTCGACGTCGCCCGCCCAGACGATCCGCGCGCCGAACAGGGCGTCGAGGACCAGGTTGCCGATCGCGGGCTCGGGCTCACCGGGGAACACCAGGATCGCGTTCAGCCCCGCCCGAGCCGCGGCCGCGGCGGTCAGCCGGGCGTGGTTGCTCTGCGGCGCTCCGGTGGTGACCAGGGTGTCGGCACCGTCCGCGACCGCCGCACCCACAGTGTACTCGAGCTTGCGCACCTTGTTGCCACCGCCGCCGAGCCCGGTGAGGTCGTCCCGCTTGACGACGAGGTCGTCCGGGCCGAGCCCGAGTGCCATGGCCAGGCGGGGCGCCGGCTCGACGGGGGTCGGCCAGGTGCCCAACGACAGTCGCGTCTCCACGCCGCCCATCGTTCTCCCCGGGTCACGGTCGTCGGCGGGCGGCTCGGGCGCCGTCGGAGATCCGGCCGGTCGGAGAGGTGACACGGGCCACTCCGCGGGTAGCCGACAGGGTCCCTCGACGACGAAAGGACTCCGTCATGAGCAACGAGAACCAGACCGACCGGTCGACCGTCGTGCCCCCGGCCGCGCCGCTGACCGGGGTGAACACCGAGCCGGACCAGCCGGAGGTGTCCGAGGTGTTCCCGGCCGGCGAGGCCGCGTCCGAGGAGCACCTCGAGAGCAACGACCGCCGCTGATCAGCCCAGCGCGAGCGGGAGACCCGCCGTCGTGAAGTGCTCCGGGCCGATGAACGAGGTCAGCCCGGCGATGCGGTCGCCGCGCAGCGTCAGCACCGTCAGCGACCAGGCGCGGAACGCCTCGTCCTCGGCACCCTGCGCGACGGCGGGACCGTTGAGGTAGAGCGCGACGGCCGGTTGGCCGTTCGAGGTGGTCACCACCGTGCGCCAGGTGCCGCAGTCGCCCAGGGGCACCGCGCGGGTGAAGGCGTCGACGTCCGCGTGTCCGGAGTACCAGCCGGGCAGCGGCGGCATCGACCACGTGACGTCCTCGGTGAGCAGGGCCACCAGCCGGTCGGCGTCGCCCTGCTCGAGCGCGGCCGCGTAGCCGGCGACGACGGCCCGCAGCCGTGCGTCGTCGACCTCGGTGAGCGTCCGTGCCTGCGACACCGGCGGGACCTTCTCGGCGACGATGCGCCGGGCCCGCTGCAGGGCGGAGTTCACCGAGGCCGTGGACGTGTCCATCGTCGTCGCGATCTCGGCGGCGGAGAACCCGAGGACCTCGAACAGCAGCAGCGCCGCCCGCTGGTTCCCGGGCAGGTGCTGCAGCGCGGCGACGAACGCCAACTCCACGGACTCGCGTTCCTCGACGGCGAGCGCGGCGTCCGGGTAGGGCGTCAGCCACGCGACCTCGGCCGGGGTGTCGTCGACGACGGGCTCCGGCGACGCAGGCCCGAGGTCCATCGGGAGGGCGCGCCGGCCGCGGGCCGCCGCCAGGTCCAGGCAGGTGCGGGTGGCGACGGTGTAGAGCCAGGACCGCACGGTGCTGCGGCCCTCGAAGCGCGCGATCCCGCGCCACGCGCGGAGCAGGGCGTCCTGCAGCGCGTCGTCGGCGTCGTGGACCGACCCGAGCATCCGGTAGCAGTGCGCGTGGAGCTCGCGGCGCAACGGTCCGACCAACCGGTCGAACGCCGACGCGTCCCCCTGGCGTGCGGCCGCGAGGTCGGCATCGCCGTCCGTCGTGCTGTCTCCCGCGAGGACGGCGTCCATGTCCCGAGTGTGCCGTGCGGCGGTGTCCGATTTCGAGCGACGGGGCCCATCGGTCGGAAGAGCCGACCATGGGCGCCCACGGCCGGGAGCGGCCGCTCGTGGCGAAGGGCGCCCACGGCCCGTCTACTCGACGGAAGGGGCCCTTCGCTCAGCGGGCGGTGCCGCGGGCTCCCGCCCCAGTGGCACCACGACGACCACGGTCGCCGCGAGCAGCAGCACGAGGAACCCGACCGTCGCCGACCAGCCCCCGGCGCCGAACACCACGCCGCCGAGGGTGCCGCCGACCGACGAGCCGACGTAGAACGAGAACAGGTACATCCCGGAGGCGAGGGCCCGGGCGTGCTCGGCGCGCCGGCCGACCCACGCCGAGGCGACCGCGTGCCCGGCGAAGAAGCCGATCGTCAGCAGGGCGAGGCCGCCGACGACCAGCGCGAGCACGGGCGCCAGCATCGCCACCGCGCCGAGGGCCGCGACCCCGCACGCGGCGAGCACGGTCGTCCGCGAGCCCCACCGACCCGAGATGCGGCCCGCCACCGAGGACGTCACCGTCCCGACGGCGTAGAGCACGAACACGAACCCGACGACCAGGTCGGGCAGCGAGAACGGCGGGGCGAGCAGCCGGAAGGCGACGAAGTTGTAGGCGCACACGAACGTGCCGGTGAGCAGCAGTGCGACGGCGAACAGTCGTCGCAGGACCGGGTCGGCCAGGTGGTCCCGGGCCGCCGCGAGCAGGGTCGAGGCCGCCACCGGCCCGGGCGTGAACCGGCGCGACGGCGGCAGCACCAGCCAGAACACGACGAGGCACGCCGCGGAGACCGCCGCGATGCCGCCGAGGGCGAGGCGCCAGGACCCGGTGAGGTCGTTGATCGCGCTCACCACGATCCGCCCGCCGAAGCCGCCGATCGAGTTCCCGGCGATGTAGAGCCCCATGACGCCGCCGAGGTGCCCGCCGTCGATCTCGTCGGCCAGGTAGGCCATCCCCACGGCCGGCAGCCCGGCGAGCGCGGCTCCCTCGAGGGCGCGCAGCACTAGCAGCAGCCACAGCGCCGGCGCCACCGCCGCGGCCAGCCCCAGCACCACGGCCGCCGTCAGGGACCACAGCATCACCGGCCGCCGTCCCCACCGTTCCGAGAGCGCCGACGCCGGGACGATGGCCAGGGCCAGCCCGCCGGTGGTGACCGACACCGACAGCGACGCGGTGCCGGGCGAGATCGCGAAGACCTCGACCAGCCGCGGCAGCAGCGGCTGCGAGGCGTAGAGCAGCGCGAACGTCGTGAACCCGGCGAACAGCAGCCCGACCGAGATGCGCCGGAAGCCCGGGTCGCCCCGCCGGAGGGCCGGTGCTTCCGTGACGGTCATCGTTGCTCAGGCTAACCGGACGATTCGTCCGCGACCCACGTCAGATACGTCTCATGGCCGCCGACGACGGGCAGCGCGACCACCTCGGCCACGTCGTAGGAGTGATTCCCGACGATCCACTCGGTCACCTCCGGCACCCGGGTCGTCTTCACGACGAGCTGGTACTCCGGCTCGACCGACACCGAGCCCTCCCAGCGGAACACGCTGCGGACCGGGCCGACGATCTGCACGCAGGCGGCGAGGCGGGCCTCGACCAGGCCGCGCGCGAGCCGCTGGGCCTCGTCGTCGGAGTCGGTGGTGGTGATGACGACAGCGGTTCCGGCCACGGACCCGTCCTACCCCGGGGTGCGGCACGCCTACGCTCGTTGCCATGGCGAACGATCCCCGCGACGGTGCCCGGCACCGGTGGCTCGTCCTCGCGATCTGCTGCACGAGCCTGCTCGTGGTCTCGATGGACAATACGATCGTCAACGTCGCGCTCCCGGTGATCCGCACCGACCTGGCGGCCTCGATCACGGAGCTGCAGTGGACGGTCGACGCCTACACGCTGGTCCTCGCGTGCTTCCTCATGCTCGCCGGGGCGACCGGCGACCGGGTCGGGCGCCGGCGCACCTTCCAGGTCGGGCTCGCGGTGTTCGGTCTCGGGTCCCTGCTGTGCAGCCTCGCGCCGTCGGTGGGCTGGCTGATCGCCGCGCGGGCCGTGCAGGGGGCCGGCGGGACGATGCTCAACCCGATCGCGCTGTCGATCGTCACGAACGTCTTCGTCGATCCGCGGGAGCGGGCGCGCGCGATCGGCATCTGGGGCTCGGTGGTGGGGATCGCCCTCGGGCTCGGGCCGGTGCTGGGCGGGGTGCTGACCGAGGCGGTCGGGTGGCGGGCGATCTTCTGGGTGAACGTGCCGGTGGTGCTGGCCGCGATCGTGCTGACGGCCCGGTTCGTGCCGGAGTCGCGGGCCGCGCACGCCCGGCGGGCCGACCCGGTCGGCCAGGTCCTCGTCGTGGTCCTGCTCGGGTCGCTGACGACGGCCGTGATCGAGGCGCCCCGCCTGGGCTGGACCTCGGGCCTCATCCTCGGTCTCGGCGGCGCCGCCCTGGTCGCGCTGGTCGCCCTGCTGGCCTGGGAGCGTCGCCGCCGGGAGCCGCTGCTCGAGCTCGGCTTCTTCGCAAGCGTCCCGTTCTCGGGCGCGACCGTGGTCGCGGTGTGCGCCTTCGCCGCGTTCGGCTCGTTCCTGTTCCTCTCCACGCTCTACCTGCAGGACGTGCGCGGGCTCTCCGCCCTCGGGGCCGGGCTGATGCTGCTGCCGGCGGCGGTCACGGCGACGGTCTGCGCGCCGTTGTCCGGGCGACTGGTCGGCACCCGCGGTTCGCGCCCCTCGCTGGTCGGCGCCGGGATCGCGATGACGGCCGTCGCGGTCCTGCTCACGCAGGTCGGCCCGACGACGCCGACCCCGGTGCTGCTCGTGGCCTTCGGGGTGTTCGGGATCGGCTTCGGGCTGGTCAACCCGCCGATCACGAACACCGCGGTCAGCGGGATGCCGCGCGCCCAGGCCGGCGTGGCCGCGGCGGTCGCCTCGACCAGCCGTCAGGTGGGCCAGACGTTCGGGGTGGCGGTCAGCGGGACCGTCGTGGCGGCCACGGTGTCGCTCGGCGTCGGGCTGCCCCGGGCCTGGGCGGTCGTGGTGTTCGCGACGGCGGTCGTCGGGGTGGTCGGAGTCGTGGCGACGACCGCCCGGGCCCGGGCGAGCGCGGAGCGGGTCGCCGCCCGCTTCGCGGACGAACCGGTGCCCGCCGCAGCATGACATCACCCCATGTGACATGTGCAGACGGCATCGGCGAGGGATCCGACCGCAGGACGGGTCCGTCCTGGGAGATCGCCCACTGTGTCGGTCGGGCCGTGCCGGGGAATGACACGCTGATGGTCCGCGCCAGCACGCGGGGAAGGAGATGCCACGTGACGACGACGCAGTCACCGGCGGCCGCGGCAGGGACGTTCCTGCTGGGCGGGGAGTTCACGGTCCGACGCCTCGGGTACGGCGCGATGCGCCTGACCGGCGAGGGCATCTGGGGCCCGCCGAAGGACCACGACAACGCCCTCGCGGTGCTCCGCCGCGCGGTCGAGCTCGGGGTCGACTTCATCGACACCGCCGACTCCTACGGCCCGTACGTGAGCGAGGAGCTCGTCCGGGAGGCGCTGTACCCCTACCGCGAGGTCCGGGTCGCGACGAAGGCCGGCCTGCTGCGCACCGGGCCGAACCGCTGGATCCCGTGCGGGCGCCCGGACTACCTGCGCCAGGAGTGCGAGATGAGCCTGCGCCGCCTCGGTGTGGAGACCATCGACCTCTTCCAGCTGCACCGGGTGGACCCGCACGTCGCCGCGGACGAGCAGTACGGCCTGCTCGCCGACCTGCAGCGCGAGGGCAAGGTCCGCCACGTCGGCCTGTCCCAGGTCTCGGTCGCCCAGATCGAGGCCGCGTCCACGATCGTGGACGTGGCGTCGGTGCAGAACCGCTACAACCTCGTCGACCGGTCCTCGGACGCGGAGCTCCGGCACTGCACCGAGCACGGCATCGCGTTCATCCCCTGGGCCCCGGCCGACGCCGGCAACCTCGCGCAGGAGGGCAACGCGGCGCACGACGTGGCCGTCGAGCTCGGTGCCACCCCGGCGCAGGTCGCGCTGGCGTGGCTGCTGCAGCGCAGCTCGGTCATGCTGCCGATCCCCGGCACGGCCTCGTTGGAGCACCTCGAGGAGAACTGCGGGGCCGGGGCCCTGGAGCTGCCCCGCGCCGCCGCGGAGCGCCTGGACGCCGCCGCCTCCTGACGCCCTCCCCGACCGTACGAACGGCACTCTCGCGCCCAGAGAAGCTGCGAGGGTGCCGTTCGGCTCGTCGGGGGTGCCGCCGAGCGGATCCGCTCAGGCGCCGACGCGGCTGCGGGCCTTCTCGGCGTCCCGCCGTGCCCGGTCGCGGCGGCGGCGACGCACCGCCGCGACCGGACCGTGCCCGTCGTCGGGAACGGCGAGGGGACCGTTGCCCTCGGCGAGCTCGGCGGCGGCGACGATCCGGCGCTCCATGCCGCCGAAGACCAGGACGTGGAACGGCGCGATCACCCACCAGTAGGCGTGCCCGGCGAGCCCGCGAGGCAGGAAGATCGCCCGCTGGCGGTAGAGCGCCCCCTCGGGGCGCGGGGCGACGCGCAGCTCGAGCCAGGCCAGGCCGGGAGCCTTCATCTCCGCGCGCAGGCGCAGGAGGTACTCGCCGTCCTCCAGGTCCGGGACGGACTCGGAGGAGCCCTCGACGTCGGCGGGCCCGCCCTCGACGCACTCCTCGACCCGCCACCAGTCGAGCGCGTCGCCCACCTGGAGGGTGTCCTCGTCGCGCCGGCCGCGGCGCAGCCCGACCCCGCCGACGAGGCGGTCGATGATCCCGCGGGCCTTCCACCCGATCGGGAACGAGTACCAGCCGCGGTTGCCGCCGATCCCGACGATCACGTGCCACAGGGTCGCCGCGGACGCGGCCGAGCTGCGCTCGCGGACGTCGGTGTAGACGGTGCCGCCGGCCCACTCCGGGTCGGAGGGCAGCGGGTCCGAGGGCAGCGGGGCGGACGGGGCGTAGCGGGCGTTCGCGCCCGACCACCGGGTCTCCACCTGACCCTCGCGGATGCGGGTGAGGGCCAGCTCGACGGCGCGTCGGAAGGTGGTCAGCCCGCCCTCCGGCGCCGGGATGTGGTCGTCGACGTCGTGGTCGGACGCCACGACCTCGTGCACCAGGGAGTCGATCAGGGGTACGGCCGTGGACCGGGGCACCGGGGTCACGAGGTTGACCCAGTGCGAGGACAGCCGCGGCGTCAGCACCGGCACCGGCAGCATCCGGCGCGGCGGCAGCCCCGCCACGTCCGCGAACCCCTCCATCATCTGCAGGTAGGTCAGGACGTCCGGTCCGCCGATGTCGAAGGTGCGGTTCACCTCGGGCGCGAGGTCGACCGCGCCGACCAGGTAGTGCAGCACGTCGCGGATCGCGATCGGCTGGACGCGGTGGTGCACCCAGCTCGGCGTGAGCATCACCGGCAGGCGCTCGGTGAGGTAGCGCAGCATCTCGAAGCTCGCCGAGCCCGACCCGAGGATGACCGCGGCCTGCATCACCGCGGTCGGCACGCCGGAGCGCAGGAAGATCTCGCCGACCTCGGCGCGGGACGCGAGGTGCTCGGAGAGCTCGACCCCGGCCGGGTGGATGCCCCCGAGGTAGACGATCCGGCGGACGCCGGCGTCACGGGCGGCCTGGGCGGTGATCAGGGCGGCGTGCCGGTCGACCTCGGCGAACCCCGACTCGGACAGCGAGTGCACGAGGTAGAACAGGACGTCCGCGCCCTCGCACGCCGCGCGCATCGCGTCCTCGTCCAGCACGTCGCCCGCGACGATCTCCACCGCGTCCTGCTGGGCCCAGGGGATGTCCTTCATCTTCGCGGGGGTGCGCACCACGCACCGCACCTCGTGCCCCTCGGCCGCGAGCCGCGGCGCGAGCCGTCCGCCGATGTAGCCGGTCGCGCCGGTCACCACGCACTTCACGGAACCGATCGTCCCGGTTGACGCGTGCGGCCGCAGCGTCGACGGGCGCGCCCGACGTGCCTCGATGGGGTGTGCCACCACCGTGCGCATCCACTCGATGGGGTGGCCGACCGGCCGTGTGCACCTCGCGGAGGCGGGCGACTCACCCGGGTGCCCGGTCGAGCGCGTCGACGTGACGGCGGGTGATCACCGACCGGAGGAACGACACGGATGTGGTTCTGCTCCTGTGGAGTGACACACGACCAGGGGGTCTTCGGGCGTGTCGCGATTCGTTCGGCGCGTCGCCCGAAAGGTGCGCCTGCGGGCTGCCGTTGCCCCTCATGACGCGAGCGAGCAACGGGCGCTGCCGTTCGTCGCAGCGTCAGCAGGACCGTGTGGTTCAACGGCGGAGGTGGGGAACATGTGGGTCTGGCGCGACGAGACGGTGCGCGGCGGATGGCGTCTCGACGACACGGGGTCGTGGAGGTACGACGAGCCCGCGCGCCTGGAGTCGGTCGGGGCACCGGGTCGCCGGGAGCGTCCGGAGGCCGACGCCCGGGTCCGTGAGCAGTGGGCGCGGGAGCGGTTCCTGGCCGACCAGAGGGCGCGGCGGGAGCGGCTGCGTCCCGCGCTCGCGTCGACCCCGGGCGACCCGTTCGAGGCGGAGCCGATCTTCCGGTCGGTGGCGCACGAGGTGCGCGAGGAGCGTCGCTACGAGGACGGCCGCTACCGGCACGCGCCCTCCGACCGCGGCGCCCGCATCCCCGAGCCGCACCCGGGTTCGGGTCCGTTCCCGGCCCAGGACGGCGGCCGTCGCCGGCTCGCCCCGGTCGACGAGGTCCCGCCGCCCGGCGTGGGCGACTTCGACCCGGCCGTCTCCCCCGAGGAGGAGATGCGCCGCCGCGCCGAGCGCCGCCGGCGCCCGCAGGCCGAGCCCGCCGGCGGGCGCCACGTCCTGCGTCGCTGAGTCCCTGGACCGGGCCCGTCGGGGGTGTCCGGCACAGCGCGATCGACCGACCACGGGCCCCACCGCCGCACGACCGGCGGGCGGGGCCCGTCGTCGTTCCCGTCGGGCCGGCGAGGTGTGCCCGCCGACGGGGAGGGGTATCGCCCCGGCCAGCGTCGGAACCCTGACCGCCTGGAGGTCCCCCACATGCTCGTCCGCCGACTCGCCCGGCCGATGCTGGCCGCGATTTTCATCAAGGGCGGGATCGACACCCTGCTCAACCCGGAGCCGCGCGTCGGGAAGGCGGCCCCGAAGATCCAGCAGGCCGAGAACCTCGTCGGCGACAAGCTCCCGCCGCAGGCGCCCACCCAGCCGGACCAGCTGGTGCGCATCGACGCCGGGGTCAAGATCGGCGCCGGGGTGCTCCTCGCGCTCGGCAAGTTCCCGCGGATCGCGTCCCTGGCGCTGGCCGCGAGCGTCATCCCGACGACCGTGGTCGGCCACGCCTTCTGGGAGTACGACGGCGAGGACCGCACGGCCCAGGAGCAGCACTTCCTCAAGAACCTCGGGCTGCTCGGCGGGCTGATCCTCGCCGCGGTCGACACCGAGGGGAAGCCGTCGCTGGGCTGGCGGGCGCGCCGGGCGTCGCGGAAGCTCGCGAAGCAGACCCGGGAGCTGACCGGCTCGTCCTCGGACACGGACTTCTCGGAGTTCGCCGAGAGCGCGAAGTCCGCCGCCGGGACCGCCGGGGCCACCGCCCGCGACGCGGTGGACGTCGCGATCGGCAAGTTCGCTGCCTGATCTGGGCCACACGGCACGGCCCTCCTGCTGCGTCCGGCGCAGCGGGAGGGCCGTTCCTGCGTTCCGGGTCGGTCGCGGCCCCCTAGGGTGACCCCGGTGTGGACGAACTGGTCGGGCGGGCAGCGCTGCCGGCCCGTCGCGACCGCGCGGCCCCTCGACGAGGCCGGCGTCGCGGGCGTGATCCGCCGTGCGGCGCAGCGCGGGCAGACGGTGCGTCCGGTCGGCGCGGGCCACGGCTTCTCCGACCTCGCGGTGACCGACGGCGTCCACCTCGACTGCTCGGCCTTCTCCGGCATCACGGGCGTGTCCGCCACGGCGGGCGGCTCCGCGGCCACCGTCCGGGTGCGGGGCGGGACGACGGTCGGCGAGCTCCAGGAGGCCCTCGCCGAGCGCGGCCTCGCCCTCCCGGTCCCCCTCGACGTCGGCGCCCCCACCCTGGGCGGTGCCCTCGCGGTCGGGGCCCACGGCAGCGCCTCGACGGTCGGCTCGATCGCCGAGCAGGTGATCGCGCTGCGGCTGGTCGACGGTCGCGGCGAGGTGCGTGACGTCCCGCGCGCGGACCTCGACGCCGCCCGCACCGCCCTCGGTGCCCTCGGGGTGGTCCTCGACGCCGAGCTCCTCGTGGTCCCGGCCGCCCCGATCACCGTGACCCGGGCCCAGCGACCGGTCGACGAGGTGCTCGACCCGGCGTTCTGGGAGGCCCACGACCTCGCCGAGGCGGCCCTGTTCCCGTCGTCGGGGACCGCGCTGGCCCGCTGGGCGGGCGCCGCGGAGGGGGAGGAACCGGAGCGCGGGGTCGGGGTCACCAGCGCCGGGGCCACCGGACGCACCGCCCTCGGTGGCGCGGTGGTCGTCGAGCGGGCACTGCCGCGGCTCGCCCCCTCACTGAACCGGGTCGTCTCCCGGCTGGCGCGGACCGTGTCGGCCACGGGCGCAGGTCACCGGGTCCTCTCCGACCCGCCCGCGGTGCGCTACGAGCAGGCCGAGTGGGCGGTGCCGCGCGAGCTGCTCGTGCCGAGCCTGCGGGACCTCCTGCCGCGGCTCGCCGACGGGCTCGAGACCGGGCTGCCGGTGCGGATGCGGGTGGGGCCGGCCGAGCGGGGCTGGCTGCACCCGGCGTACGGCCGGGACACCGGGTGGGTGGCCGTACGGATCCCGCGCGGCACCGACCCCGGCCCGGTCCTCGCCCGGACGGCCGCGGTGCTGCGCGCGCACGGCGGACGCCCGCACTGGGGGACCCGCCACGACTTCGACGCGGTCGACGTCGCCGCCGCCTACCCCCGCTCCGCCGACTTCGGCCGGGTCCGCGACGACTACGACCCGGACCGCGTGTTCACCAACCCGGCCCTGTCCCGGCTGCTCGGCGACTGACCGTCCTCCGGGGCGTCGGGGTCCCGGGCGGCCCCGAGGTCGACCGCGAGGGCCACGACGGCCTGGTCGATCCGGCGCAGCAGCCGCGTGACCACCAGGGCGTCGTTGCGGCGGCGCGGGTCCTGGCTGCGCGCGGCCTGTTCCTCGGCGCGGTCGACCAGATCCTCCGCGGAGTGCACCAGGACCTGCCCGCCGTCCGAACGCCGCTTCCCCCGGACGACGACGTCGCGCAGCCCGTCGAGGTTCGCCCGGACCGCGGCGAGCGCCGGTTCGAGCGTCGGGGCCCAGCCCGGCGTCGGGTCGGAGCCGAGGTCGGCCGCCGTCCGGGTCATCGAGCGGGCGTAGTGGTCGACGATCGTGAAGACCCGCAGCGCCCGTCGGTGGCTGGAGCGTCCGCGGCGCTTCGGGGTGTTCACCATCAGCGGTCGGGCCCGGGCGCGCAGCGTCGCGAGCGCGGTGTCCATGTCGCGGGCGCCGTCGAGCGCCGCAGGGGTGCCCGCGCCGCGCCCGACGATCGTCGCGACGGCGGCGTCGAGCACCCCGTCGGCCGCGTCCACGAACGCCTCGACGGCCTCGCCGAACGCCTCCCGCGTGCCCTTGGGCAGCACGAGGAAGGCCGCGACGACGCTCGCGAGGACACCGAGGAGCGTCTCCTCGATGCGCAGCACCAGCGTCTGCACGCTGAACTGTCCGATCAGGCCGTACACCAGCGCGAGCACCGCGGTGATCCAGAACGCCAGCATCCCCGGCGAGAGGCGGACCAGGTACAGCGCGAGGAACGCGCAGCCGAACAGCAGCACGAGCGAGACGACCCGGTCGCCCGCCGTCAGCGCGGCCAGCCCCATGCCGGCCGCCACCCCGCCGATCGTGCCGACCACCCGTCCCCAGCCCCGCGAGAGCAGGTCGCCGCGGCTCGCGGTGTTCGCGAAGACGACGAACGAGGCGATCACGGCCCAGTACCACCGGGTGGGCGCGAGCAGCTCCCCCAGCGTGATCGCGATCGTGGTGCCCACGCCGACCTGGATCGACTGGCGGGTGGTCAGGAGCAGGCCCCGGTCCGGGTCTCCCGACGACGGGTCGGTGCCGGGCCCGTCGTCCGACCCCGCCGGCCGGCCGGTGCCGATCCCGTCCGGTGCGGCCTGAGCGGCGACGGCGACCGGGTTCGCGGTCGTCGTCCGCGGCACCCCCGGCAGCTCGATCCCCTGCGTCATCGCCTCGCCGGGTCGGGCGGGGAGGTCCCGCTGCGCGTACTCCACCGAGTCCGCCACCCGGCGCACCGCGAACGCGGCGCGCTGCATGCGTTCGTGGCCCCGGCTGGTGTCCGCGACGAGACCGGCGACCGCGCCGCGGGCGTCGGCGAGCTCCTCGAGGATCGTGCGGTGCCCGACCTGACGGTCGGTGGCCCGCGCCAGGTGCCCGACGCCGGTGCGCAGGGCCGTGAGCGCGAGCGCGGTCGGGCGTTGTGCGTCGGCGCCCCGCACCATCCGGCGCACCGACACGCCGAGCCGCTCCAGGCCGAGCTCGGTGTCGACCACCCGCAGGGCGAGCAGGTCGTTCTCCAGCCCGGGCCACACGCGGTCGGCCGCGCTGTGTTCGAGCTGGTCCTCCACGAGCAGTGCGGTCTCGTTGAGCCGGCGCCGCGCCCGGTAGAGGCGCTCGAGCACGGCGTCGCCGACCTGCTCGTGCTCGTGGGGTCCCGGGGTCGACGCGGTGCCGTCCTGGGCCTCGGCGAGCACCTCGTCGACGCGCAGCACCATCTCGTGGGCGCGGGCCCGGAAGGCGTCGACCAGCCGGCGCAGCGTGCGCTCCGGGCGCTCGGCGAACAGGAACCCGCGCAGCAGCAGTGTCGAGGAGAGCCCGATGACCACCGCGACGCACAGCGCCGGCACCTGCGGCGGCTTCGCCTGGAGGAACTGCGTGAAGAAGAACGGCATGAAGGCCGCCATGCCGAGGGCGAAGCCGCGCGGGCCGAACCTCCGTACGTAGACGGCGGCGATCATCACGGCCACGAAGACGACGTCCGCGACCACCCGGTAGGGGGACAGCAGGGTCCCGGTGACCGTCGAGGCGAGGGCCGGCAGCGCCATGAGTGCGGTGGTGGCCCGCTGGCGCGGCACGGTCTTCTCGTTGACCGCGAGGTTGGAGATCATCGCGAGCACGCCGGCGAAGAGCACGACGGTGACCGGCTCGTCGGTGGCGACGGTGGCCCGCCCCCACGCCACCAGCCCGGCGGCCAGCGCCATCGAGGCCACCGCCACCGACGCGAGGCGCAGCCGGGCGAGCCCCGGGTCGGAGGTGACGAACAGCGTCCGCAGCGCCTCGAGGGCCCTCGTCGTCCGCGCGCCCACCCCGGACCCTCCCCTCGTCGCGGGCGGAGTCTCCCACGCGGTCCCCGGGAGGGGATCCACTCTCGACACGGTTACCCCGCGGTAATAGCCTGGGGTTACCCGCCGGTACGACCGGCTCCCGCCCGCCGCCACCGGACGGGTCTCCTCGACGGAGCACGGAGTTCCACGCCATGAGCCACTACAGGTCCAACGTCCGCGACATCGAGTTCACCCTCTTCGAGCTGCTGCGCGTGCAGGACCGGTTCGGGCAGGGACCCTTCGCGGAGACCGACGAGGAGACCGCCCGCGCCCTCCTGCAGGAGGCGGCGGCGCTCGCGGAGGGACCGCTGGCGGAGTCCTACGAGTCCGGCGACCGCAACCCGGTGCGCTTCGACCCGCAGACCCACACCGCCCACCTCGACGAGGGCATCAAGAAGTCCTACCGCGCGATGTGGGACGCCGAGTGGTGGCGTCTCTCGGCCGACAACGCCATCGGCGGCATGGGCGTGCCCCCGTCGATCCAGTGGTCGGCCGCCGAGATGATCCTCGGCGCGAACGCCCCGGTGTTCATGTACATGACCGGCCCGAACTTCGCCTCGGTGATCTACCGCAACGGCACCGAGCAGCAGAAGCACTGGGCGCAGGTCATGGTGGACCGCGCCTGGAGCGCCACGATGGTGCTGACCGAGCCCGACGCGGGCTCCGACGTCGGCGCCGGCCGCACCAAGGCCCGCGACAACGGTGACGGCACCTGGTCGATCGAGGGCGTCAAGCGCTTCATCACCTCGGCCGACTCCGACGACCTCGTCGAGAACATCCTGCACCTCGTCCTGGCCCGCCCCGAGGGCGCGAAGCCGGGCACCAAGGGCCTCTCGCTCTTCCTCGTGCCGAAGTTCCACTTCGACCCCGAGACCGGCGAGCCGGGCGAGCGCAACGGCGCCTTCGTGACGAACGTCGAGCACAAGATGGGCCTCAACGCCTCGGCGACCTGCGAGGTCACCTTCGGTGGGAACGGCGTGCCCGCGACCGGCTTCCTGCTCGGCGACGTCCACGACGGCATCGCGCAGATGTTCCAGGTCATCGAGTACGCCCGGATGATGGTCGGCACGAAGGCGATCGGCACCCTGTCGACCGGCTACCTGAACGCCCTCGACTACGCCAAGGAGCGCATCCAGGGCGCCGACCTCACGCAGCAGACCAACAAGGCCGCGCCGCGCGTGCCGATCACCAACCACCCGGACGTCCGCCGCAGCCTCATGCTGCAGAAGGCGTACGCCGAGGGTCTCCGCGCGGTGTACGCGTTCACCGCGACCTACCAGGACACCGTCCGCCTGGGCGAGGCCCCGGACGCCGAGTCCGGGTCGGTCACCGCCGAGGACGTCGCGCTCGCGGAGAAGGTCAACGACCTGCTGCTCCCGATCGTCAAGGGGGTCGGCTCCGAGCGGGCCTCCGAGCAGCTGATCGGCTCGCTGCAGACCCTGGGTGGCTCGGGCTACCTGCAGGACTACCCGATCGAGCAGTACATCCGCGACGCCAAGATCGACTCGCTCTACGAGGGCACCACGGCGATCCAGGCGCAGGACTTCTTCTTCCGCAAGATCGTCAAGGACAACGGCCAGGCCCTGGTGCACGTGGCCGGGCTCGTGCAGTCCTTCCTGGAGTCCGAGGCCGGCAACGGGCGCCTCAAGGAGGACCGGGCGCTGCTCGCGACCGCTCTCGCGGACGTGCAGGCGATGCTCGGCACGATGGTCGGCTACCTGACGTCCTCGCAGGAGGACGTGCGCAACCTCTACAAGGTCGGCCAGCACGCGGTCCGCTTCCTGCTGTCCGTCGGCGACATGCTGATCGGCTACCTGCTCCTGCGCGGGGCGGAGGTCGCGATCGGTGCGCTCGACCGCGGGGCCTCAACGAAGGACACCGCGTTCTACGAGGGCAAGATCGCCGTCGCGCACTTCTTCGCCAAGAACGTGCTCCCGGAGCTCTCGGCCCGCCGCGCGGTCGTCGAGGGTGCGGACAACGCGCTCATGGACGTGGACATCGCCTCGTTCTGATCTCCCCCTGCCATCCCACGAACGGGCCGTTCGTCACGATCCATCGTGATGAACGGCCCGTTCGTCGTTCTCGGAGCACGGGTGATCCCCGGGTCACACGGACCCGGGAGATAGGTTCTCCAGCTGTGTCGAAGGTCCTGACGAATCTGCCGGTCGGCGAGCGTGTCGGCATCGCCTTCTCCGGGGGTCTGGACACCTCGGTCGCCGTGGCGTGGATGCGCCACCACGGCGCCGTGCCGTGCGCCTACTCGGCCGACCTCGGTCAGTACGACGAGGACGACATGGCCACGCTGCCCGACCGTGCGAAGGAGTACGGCGCGGAGATCGCGCGGCTGGTCGACTGCCGTGGCCCGCTGGTCGAGGAGGGCCTCGTCGCCCTGATGTGCGGCGCCTTCCACATCCGGTCCGGGTCCCGCGTCTACTTCAACACCACGCCGCTCGGACGCGCCGTCACCGGCACGCTGCTGGTGCGCGCGATGCAGGACGACGGCGTCTCGATCTGGGGCGACGGGTCGACCTACAAGGGCAACGACATCGAGCGGTTCTACCGCTACGGCCTGCTCGCGAACCCGCAGCTGCGCATCTACAAGCCGTGGCTGGACGCGCAGTTCGTCGACGAGCTCGGCGGCCGCGCGGAGATGAGCCAGTGGCTCACCGAGCACGACCTGCCCTACCGCGCCAGCAAGGAGAAGGCGTACTCGACCGACGCCAACATCTGGGGCGCCACGCACGAGGCGAAGACCCTCGAGCACCTCGACGAGTCCCTCGAGGTCGTCGAGCCGATCATGGGCGTGCGGTTCTGGGACCCGTCCGTGACGATCGAGCCCGAGGACGTGACGATCACGTTCGAGCAGGGCTACCCGGTCGCGATCGACGGGGAGCGGTTCGGGAACAACGTCGACCTCGTGATGGCCGCCAACGGCATCGGCGGGCGACACGGGCTCGGCATGTCCGACCAGATCGAGAACCGCATCATCGAGGCCAAGAGTCGCGGGATCTACGAGGCGCCCGGCATGGCGCTGCTGTTCATCGCCTACGAGCGGTTGCTGAACGCGATCCACAACGAGGACACGATCGCCAACTACCACAACGAGGGCCGCCGCCTCGGCCGGCTGCTCTACGAGGGCCGCTGGCTGGACCCGCAGTCGATCATGCTGCGCGAGTCGATCGTGCGGTGGATCGGGCGCACCGTGACCGGCAGCGTCACCATCCGGCTGCGGCGCGGCGAGGACTACACGATCGTCCGCACCGAGGGCCCGTCGCTCTCCTACCACCCGGACAAGCTCTCCATGGAGCGCACCGAGGACGCCGCGTTCGGCCCGCTGGACCGCATCGGGCAGCTGACGATGCGCAACCTCGACATCGCCGACTCGCGCACCAAGCTCGAGCAGTACGCCGCGTTCGGCCAGCTGACCGGACAGGCCGCGTTCGTCGGTGAGCTCGAGCAGGGTCGGGCGGACGCCATCACCGGCCGCGGCGCGGAGTCCGACACCGACGAGTCCGCCCTGGACCGGGCCGCGATCGAATCGGGCGTCGACTAGACGCTCCCGGTCGGCGCGGGGCGGATTCGACCCGACCGTCATGCGGTAAAGAGACCTCTGCGGGCGCGGACGTCCCGCGCCGTGACGACGAGGAGGGGACCCGGCATGGCGGGCATCGAGGACAAGGTCGACAAGGACTACGCGTCGAAGAGCGCCGCGGAGATCGCCGACGCGCCGGTCGACGCGCTCAAGGGCGTCTCGGAGGGCGACGCGCAGCACCTCAAGGACGCGTTCAACATCAAGACGGTGCGCGACCTCGGCACGAACAAGTACTTCCTCTGGGCCCAGGCGATCTCGAAGGTCGCCGAGTAGAGGTGCCTCCGGCTCGTGAGTGCTCATCCGTGTCCAGGCACGGATGAGTACTCACGGGCGCAGCACCTACACGCGTCGCGCCCGCGCCTCGGCGAACAGGTAGAGGCCGAAGGCGACGAAGCCCAGGGCCACCGCCAGCAGCAGGAACACCCCGTACGGCTGGCCCGCGAGCGTCTTCAGTGCGGCGTCCAGCCCGCCGGCGCGGTTCGGGTCGGCGGTCAGGGCGGCGAGCGCGAACAGCACGCCCATCACCGCGAACGCCAGCCCGCGCAGCACGTGTCCGGCGACGCCGAGCCAGACGAGCGGACCGCGGGCCCACGACGGGAGCCGGGACCGGTCGAGTTCGGACAGGAAGTCCCGGCGCACCCCGGTCCAGATGGTCGCGCCGGCGGCGATCAGCACCACGAGTGCGCCGAGGCCGACGAGCACCCGGCCACCCGGGAGCGCGAGCACCCCTGCCGTGGCCTGCTGCGAACCGCCGGTCGACGACCCCGCCGATCCGGTGACGAGCAGCCGCACGCCGAGGAAGGCCACGCCGAGGACGGCGACGGCGCGGGCCCCGCTGCCGATGCGCTTCTGCGCCCGGTCCCAGCCGCTCGCCCACCGGAACCCGGTGAGCGCGGCCAGTCCCTGCCACACGCCGAAGGCGAGCAGCCCGAGCACGATCACGACGATGACGACGACGCCGAACGGCTCACCCGCGATCGTGCTGAGCGCCCCCTGCTGGTCGGCCTGCCCGCCGCCGGAGAGCGCGATCTGCACCGCGATCCCACCGACGAGCAGGTGGACCAGACCGTAGGCGACCAGTCCGACCCGCCCGAGGAGCTCGACGCCGCGGGCCGGCGCCTCGCCCTCACCGCTGCGGCCGAGGCCCTCCAGGGCGCCGCGGACCTCGCGGGCGGCGCGCTGACCGGTGTGGTCGGACTCCTCGGTCGTCACTTGTTGTTGCAGGTGATCTCGGGCTCGGGGTTGTAGCGGACGGTGCGGGGCTCGGACTTCGTCTGGCCGGTCTTCACGTCGGTCAGGACACGGGTGTCGGTGACGGTGAAGCCACCGACGCCCTTGGACGGCTTGCACTTCGGGTTGTCCGAGAGGTCCCGGGTGCCCGGCGGCACCGGGTTGGTGCGCGGTCCGGTCTGCGACGTCACGTCGAAGCGCTTCTGGCCGTAGAGCTGGACCTTGATCGACGACGGGGTCCACTGGGTGCGGATCAGCACCGGCGTGTCGCCGTCGTTGCGGAACTTCAGGTCGATCGCGCCCTCGAAGACGGTCGCCTCGCGGCCGGCCGGGTACCGGCTGATGTAGTAGCTGTGCTCCTTGTGCTCGACCTGCTGGAGGCCGGCGAAGTACGAGGCGTTGTACAGCGTCGTCGCGAACTGCGAGATGCCGCCGCCGATCCCGCGGCCGGGCACGCCGTCGTCGATGATGCCGGCCTCGACGAAGCCCTGGCTCGCGTCGCGCGGCCCGGTGAAGCCGTTGAGGCTGAACGTCTCGCCCGGCTTCACGGTGGCGCCGTTGACGATCTCCGCGACCCGCTTGATGTTCTGGCCGGAGTCGGCGGCGAACCCGTTGGTCTGGAACTCACCGATGACGGTGGCCGGCCCGAGCGCCTGCAGCGCCTCGGTGGTGACCTTCGGCGGGGTCGTCGTGTAGATCGCGTTCACGGCACGTCCGTCGGCGGGCGGCGGCGCGGCCGGCGTGGCGCCCGGGGGCACCGGCGGCGGGGTGAACGTGGTCGGCGGCGTGGCGTCGGGCTGCTTCGCCAGCGCGTCGACGAGGCCCTCGAAGGTCTTCGGGTAGTCGATCGTGCGGCCGGTGACCGCGGGCACCACGGTCGCCGCGGCCCCCTCGAAGGCGAACGTCGCGTCCTTGGGCTCGGCCTCGGTGGACGCCAGGTCCCGGTCGACGATCCGCTGCGCGGTGGGCACGTCGACCCGCGGGGTGAGCCCGCCGGAACCGTCCGGGTCGAACTTGAGGAACTGCCCGATCTCCTCCGGTGACAGCGTCGCGTTCTTCGCGTCCCCGACGACGTAGGCCGGCCCGGCCACGGCGGGCGTGGCCACGTCGCGCAGTGCCGTGTCGATCCCCTCCTGGGTCACCGAGACCGGCTGGGCGGTGACCGGGAGGCCGACGGGGGCCGGGTCGAGCCAGTGCGCCAGGACGACGTCGGGTGCGGTGCGGCTGTCAACGACGTGTCCCGGCACCGACGGCACCGGCACCGGGCGGTCGCCCTCGAAGCGCACGGTGCCCTCGACGGACGGCCGGTCGAGCTGCGGGCGGGCGGCGTCCACGGCCTGCCCGACCGCGACCGGGTTGCCCTTGCTGATCGGCGCGATCTCGCGGTCGGAGAACAGCGAGGACAGCCGGGTGAAGGGGTTCAGCGGCTGCTCGCCCGCCTCGGCGATCGTCGCGGGGACGTCGAGGTCGAGGCCGGCGGTCCGCGGGTCCAGGGTCGCGGTCGCCGCGTCCGGACCGGTGCCCGCGACCAGGGTGATCGGCCGGGTGACGCGCGGGGCGAGCTCGGTCGTCAGCTTCTCCTGGGCGGCGAGACGGTTCATGCCGCCGATCTCGACGCCGGCGACGGTGACGCCGCGGGGCACGTTCGTGGCCGAGATCAGCAGGTCCCCGACGTAGAGGACGGCGAGCAGGCCGACCACGGCGGCACCGCTGATGAGCAGCGTGCGCCGCGAGCGGCCCCCGGAACCCGCACCCGACCCGCCGTCGCCACCCTCGTCGGGGCCGGCCACGGGCGGGATCTGCACGGTGGCCTCGGCGTCCGGGTCGTAGCCGCGCGACTCGGCCGACATCGTCCGCGTGGCCTCGTCGTCGGGCCCACCGGCCGGATCGATGCGGGTGTCCCCGGAGGATCCCGGCTGAGAAGGTGTCGTCACAGGTACAGCCCCGTCCCGCTGGTCGGCTCGATGTTCTCGCTGGCCACGGCGTGCACGTCGCGCTCGCGCATGACGACGAAGGTGCGGCCGTCGACCTCCACCTCGGCGTGGTCGTCGGGCCCGTAGAGGACCCGGTCGCCCGCCTTCACGGTCCGCACGTGGTTGCCGGTCCCGTAGACGTCCCCCCAGGCCAGCCGCTTCGACACCGAGGCGGTCGCGGGGATGACGATCCCTCCGGTGCTGCGGCGCTCGCCCTCGGCAACGGAGGGGGACACCAGCACGCGGTCGTGCAGCATCTGGATTTCCAGCCGGGGGTCCGACACGCGCGAATCGTACGGGGACGCCGCTTCCGCCCGGGCGGGTGGGAGGCGCCACCCGGACCCCGGGCACGAAGAAGCCCCGCGGCTCTGCCAGGTCGGGGGTCCGGCAGAGCCGCGGGGCTCATGGGAGGTGTCGTCCCGGGGCCGCCGTTCGTTACCGTCCTCGCCGCCTTCACCCGATCGGTGCAGTACGGATCAGTCGCGGCCCAGCAGGAAGCGCCCGAAGTGCGGGACGGTGAAGGCGATCCAGCCGCGCTCGGCCGAGAACACGAGGCCCTTGCGCAGCAGGCTGTCGCGCGCCGGGGAGAGCGAGGAAGCGCGCTTGCCCAGGTGGGCGGCGAGCTTCGCGGTCTGCACCGCCTCGTCGCGGCCCTCGGCGAGCTCGGCCATGCCCTGCAGGTACTCCCGCTCGGCCGGGGTGGCGCGTTCGTAGCGGGAGCCGAAGAACCCGACCGCGAGCTCCGCGCCCGCCTCCGGGGCGGCGACCCGGACGTCCTCGGCGTCGATCGGGCTCTGCACCGCGGCGTCCCAGGCCGCCTTGCCGTAGGCCTGCACGAAGTACGGGTAGCCGCCGGAGACCTCGTAGAGCGCGTCGAGCGCCGCCGGGGTGAGCTCGGCGTCCTCCCGTTTCGCCGGGGCGGTGAGGGCGAAGTCGGCGTCGGACCGGTCGAGCTGGCCGATGCGCACGTAGCGGAAGAGCCGCTCGGAGTAGGACTTCGACGCCGAGAGCACGGCCGGCAGGTGCGGCAGGCCCGCGCCGACGACGACGAGCGGCGCCCCGGACTGGGAGAGCTCGTGGCAGGCCGCGCACAGGGCGGAGACGTCGTCGATCTGCAGGTCCTGCATCTCGTCGATGAGCAGCGCGACCCCGACCCCGACGTCCGCGGCGAGCTCGGCGACCACCCCGAAGAGCTCGACCAGGTCGATCTCGATGTCCCCGGAGTCGGCGCGGCCGGTGAGGGTGGGGGCGTCGATCCCGGGCTGCCAGCGGTCCTTGAGCTTGGCGTCCGAGGCCGTGGCCTTGAGGGCGAACGCCTTGAGGACGCCCAGCACCTCCTCCACCCGGTCCGGGGCGCGGTGGCGCACCGCGAGGTCGCGCACCGCCCGGTGCAGGGCCGCGGACAGTGGTCGGCGCAGGTCCGCGTCCGGGCGTGCCTCGATCTTCCCGGCGCCCCAGCCGGCCCGAACGGCCATCGAGCGTAGCTCACCGAGCAGCACCGTCTTGCCGACACCGCGCAGGCCGGTGAGTACGAGGCTGCGCTCCGGACGCCCACGCGCCACCCGCTCGAGGACCACGTCGAACGCGGTCAGTTCGCGGTCGCGCCCGGCGAGCTCGGGCGGGCGCTGGCCCGCGCCGGGGGCGAAGGGATTGCGCACCGGATCCACGATCGGAGCGTATGGCGCCGTCTAGATCAGGTCCGATACGTCAGCAGAAACGGCGATCGGCGTGTCGCGGTGTGACGGCGCGAACAGTCCCAGGTCGTAGGACACCGTGTATCGGTTACCTTTGGTACGGGTAACCGCAGGTAACAGTGACCGCCGGTACGGAAGGATGAGCGGATCATGACGACCGTCGAGCAGGGCCAGGAGACGGAGCGCAGCGGAGCTCGACCCGTCGAGCGGGGTTCGGACCGTCGCGACGACGTCGCGGAGCGGCTGCTCCGGTCCGCCGGTGAGCTGTCCTACGACCCCCAGCAGGAGGTCGACTGGGAGACCCCGCTCGACCCGTCGCACCACGGCTGCAGCCCGGAGTGGAGCACGCTCTACGGCACGGCCTACTGGGACGAGATGACCGAGGAGCAGCGCGCGGCGCTGACCCGGCAGGAGGCGGCGTCGGTCGCCAGCACGGGCATCTGGTTCGAGATGATCCTGCAGCAGATGGTCATCCGGGACTTCTACGCGAAGGACCCGACGGACCCGGCGTTCCAGTGGGCGCTCACGGAGATCGCCGACGAGTGCCGGCACTCCATCATGTTCGCCCGCGGGGCGGAGAAGCTGGGCGCGCCGGCGTACCGACCGGCCCGCCACGTCGTCGAGGGCGGCCGCGTGTTCAAGGCCGTGGCCTCCGGTGAGGCCGCCTACGCGTCGATCCTCGTCGCCGAGGAGGTCCTCGACGTCATGCAGCGCGACTGGATGCGCGACGACCGCGTCGCCCCGTTCGCGCGCACGATCAACAACATCCACGTGGTCGAGGAGGCGCGGCACATGCGCTTCGCCCGCGAGGAGACCCGTGAGCGCCTCGAGGGCGTGGGGCCGGTCCGTCGTCGGGCGCAGGCGCTGCTGGTCGCCTTCGCGGCCTTCTTCATCGTCACGAGCATGTGGAACAAGCAGGTGTACGCCAACGCGGGGCTCGACCCGAAGCGTGCGCTGCGCGAGGCGAAGGCCAACGAGCACCACCGCGCGATGCTGCGTTCCAGCTGCGCGGAGCTGATGGACTTCCTCGGATCGGTGGGTCTCCTGACCCGTCCGGCGCGGGCGATCTACCGCGCCGCGCACATCCTGTAAGGCCTCGACCCGTGCCGTTCGCCATCACGCAGTCGTGCTGCGTCGACGCCTCGTGCGTCTCCGCCTGCCCGGTCAACTGCATCCACCCCGCGCCGGGCGAGCCCGACTTCGGGACGACGGACATGCTCTACGTCGACCCGCGGACGTGCATCGACTGCGGGGCGTGCGCCGAGGTCTGCCCGGTCGACGCCGTGTTCCCCGTCGAGAACCTGGTCGGGTCGTTGCGCGAGTACGCCGGGATCAACGCGGAGTACTACGCCGACCGGGAGGCGCCGGCGGCGCTCGCCGGGTCCCCGCTGTTCCACGCGTGGGACCCGGTCCGCTTCGACCGGGTGCTGCCGGCGGACTTCCCGCGCCTCGACGTGGCGGTGGTCGGCAGCGGGCCCGCGGCGATGTACACCGTGGAGGACCTGCTGCTGCACACGACGGCGCGGGTCACGGTCGTCGACCGGCTCCGCGAGCCCGGCGGCCTGGTGCGCTTCGGCGTCGCCCCGGACCACGCCAGCACCAAGCAGGTCGGCGAGCACTTCGCCCGCTACCACGACCACCACCGCGTGACGATGCGCCTCGGGGTCGAGGTGGGCCGCGACGTCACGGTCGAGGAGCTGGGCCACCGGTACGACGCCGTGGTCTACGCGGTCGGCGCGGCCGAGTCACGGGACCTCGGGATCCCGGGCGAGGACCTGCCGGGCAACCTCGCCTCCACCACCGTGGTCGGTTGGTACAACGGCCACCCCGAGACCCCGGCCGATGCGGTCGACCTGCGCGGTCCGCGCGTCGTCGTGGTCGGGACGGGCAACGTCGCGCTCGACATCGCGCGGATCGTCGCCGCCGACCCGGACGGGCTCGACGGCGTCGCGCCGGCGGCCCGCGCGGCGCTGCGTGGCAGCGGCGTGCGGGAGATCGTCCTGCTGGGTCGCCGTGGTCCGCGCGAGGCGGCGTGGACCCGGGGCGAGCTGCTCGGGCTCCTGCGCCGGGACGACCTCGAGGTCGTCGTCGACGACCACGACCCTCGCACCGCGGAGGAGATCGCGGTGGCGACGGACGCGGAGACGGCGAGCCTGCTCCGGGACGTGCCGCGGGCGTCCGCCGCCCCCGAATCCCCCCGACGGCGGGTGGTGCTGCGCTTCCACGCCGTCCCCGAGGAGATCCTCGGCACGGACCGCGTCACCGGCGTTCGGCTCGCCGGCGGTGACGAGCTCGACGCGAGCGCCGTCGTCCGGGCGATCGGGCACCGGGGGCGTGCGGTCCCCGGGCTGCCGTTCGACCCGTCGTCGGGAACGGTGCCGCACGTCGAGGGCCGCGTGGAGGGCCGCCCCGGGACCTACGTGGTGGGCTGGATCAAGCGCGGGGCGTCCGGCGGCATCGGCGCCAACCGGGCCGACTCGGCCGAGACCGTCGCCTCCCTGATCGCGGACGGGGCGTCCGGGGTGCTCGGCCGGGGCGCCTCGCGCAACCCGGTCCGCCGGGCGGTGCGGCGCCTCTCGCGCCACTGACCTCCGCGCTGAGCGAGCGGCACCCTCGCAGCGTCTCTGCGCTCGAGAGTGCCGTTCGCTCGCCGTCTATCAGGCTCTCTCGGGCTCGTCGTAGACGACGGTAGAGAGCGCGATCAGCGGCCCAGCCCGCGCTCCCGGGCCCGGGCGATCGCCGCGTAGCGGTCGGTCACCTGCAGCTTCGCGTAGGTCGCCGAGAGGTAGTTGCGGACCGTCTTGGTGCTGAGCGAGAGCTCGGCCGCGATCCCGGCGGTCGGTCGACCGGCGGCGAGGAGCTCGAGGACGCGCTGCTCCTGCTCGGTGAGCTCCGGGAAGGCGCGGTCGACGTCGGCGCCGCGCGCGAGGGACGTCGGGGTCACGGCCGGGCCGAGGACCGTGCCACCGGCCGTGACCAGTCGCAGCGCGGCGAGGATCTCCGCCTCGTCGGCACCCTTGAGGAGGTAGCCGCGTGCCCCGGCCCGCAGTGCGGCCACCACCGACGCGTCCTCCTCGACCATGGTCAGGACGACGACGGCGGGTGCCTCGGGGAGCGCGAGGAGCCGGCGGCACGTCTCCAGCCCACCGATCCCCGGCATCCGCAGGTCGAGCAGGACGACGTCGCAGGCGACCTCCGTGATCCGCTCGAGGGCCTCCTCCCCGGAGGCGGCGGCCCCCGCGCACTCGATGCCCTCGACCCGGTCGACCATCGCCTGCAGGCCCGAGCGGTAGAGCGGGTGGTCGTCGACGACGAGGACGCGCACGTCGGTCACACCGCCTCGTGCAGCGGCAGGGTGGCGGTCAGCGTCGTCCCGCCGGGCCGGTGCCGGACGTCGAGTCCGCCGCCCAGCTCCTCGGTGCGGTGCCGCAGCGAGGACAGCCCGATCCCGCCGGCCGTCCGCTCGACCGGGCCGCTGCCGTCGTCACTCACGACGATGCGCAGCGACCCGTCCCCGACCGCGAGGGCGACCGTGCAGGCGGTGGCCCGGGCGTGCCGGGTGACGTTGGTCAGGGCCTCGGTCACGACGCGGTACGCGGCCACCTCGACGGCGGCCGGGAGGTCCTCGGGGACGTCCGCGGCGTCCAGGACGACGACCAGCCCGCTCCCCTCGACGAGCCCGACGTGCTTCCCGAGCGCGGCGACGAGCCCGACGTCGTCGAGGGCCGGGGGACGCAGTCCGTGCACGAGGCGGCGCAGGTCGACCAGGGCGTCCTGGAGCGTGCTCTTGAGGGTCGCCGCCCCCGCCTCGTCGGCGGCCTCGGGCCCGACCTCCCGCCGGAGCCCGTCGAGCGCGAGCACGGCGTGGGAGAGCACCGGTCCGAGCCCGTCGTGCAGGTCGTGGTGCAGCCGTCGCCGTTCGTCCTCCCCGGCCCGGACGAGGTGCTCGCGGGCCTGCTGCAGGTCCGCGGCCAGGGCGTGTGCGTCGAGGGTGCCGGCGAGCACCCGGCCCAGGGCCTCGAGCAGGCCGGCGTCGCGTGGGTCGGGGGCGCGTTCTCCGGGCCGCAGGGCCACCGTGAGGACTCCGAGGAGCCGGCCGCGGGCACGGAGCGGGACCTCGTGGCGCGGTCGCGTGGCGACCGGCTCGCCGGCGGCGGCCACGGCGGCCCCGTCCGGGTCGAGGATCGCCACCCCGGGGACGCGCAGGAGCTCACGGACGGACTCGAGCGCCGCCCGACCGCCGTCGTGGTCCGTGCCGACTCCCGAGGCGGGTGCGTCGTCGAGCCGGGTGCCGAGGGCCCGGAGCACCGCCAGCGGGTCGGACCGGGCGCCGTGCAGCAGACGGTCGACGGCCCGCTGCGTCCACGTCCGCACGGGCGCGAAGGTCACGGCGACCACCGCCACGCCCAGGAACCCGGCAGCGTCCGGCAGGAAGGAGCCGCCCGCGGTCACCGCGACCACGTAGAGCAGGTAGGTCGCAGCGGCGGTGAACGCGTACACGAGCGAGCGGTCGACGACGGCGTCGAGCCCGTGCAGCCCGCCGAGCACCGCCGCGACCACCGCGGCGGCGACGAGACTCGTCGTCACACCGCTCAGGACGTCCCCCACCGTGGTCGGGACCCCGGGGAGGAGCACGACCCCGACGGCGAGCACGACGGCGAGCCCGAACCACCGCAGCCGCAGCCGGTCCGCGCGGTCGGCACGGACGTACCGCACCAGCAGGCTCGCCAGGCAGACCGGCGCGCAGAACACGAGCGCGGTGGTGATCAGCCGGACGACGTCCGTCGGCCAGTCCGGGAGGTGCCCGGTGAGCGGGCTCGGTGTGCCGTCCTCGAGTCGCGGGTGCAGGACGCACGCGACGAACAGCGCGGCGAACAGGGCGAGGACGACGACCTGCACCGCGAGCCAGGGGCGGGAGGGGACCCGTCCGGTCGGGAACCACAGCGGGAGCAGGGTGAGCAGGGCGAGGAAGGGGAGCCAGACGATCTCGGAGACCCAGCCGGCGAGCGCGGCGAGCGGGAGCGAGCCGGGCACCGTGTGCAGCCCGAAGCCGGACCACTCGGCGAGGAAGAAGCCGAGCGCGAGCCCGGCGGTCGAGAGCAGCAGCCAGCCGACCCGGTCCCGGGGACGGTGGGTGAGGATCAACGCCCCCGCGGTCGGGACGAGTGCTCCCGTCACGGCGTCGCCGAGGTAGATGTCCTCGAGGCCCTCGGTCGCGCCGTTCGCCACCGCCAGGGGCGCCCCGGCGAGGGAGAGCGCGGCCGCGGCAACGGCGACACCCCAGGGCCAGCGTCGACGCACCGCGGCGGATGGCACGCCGTCGAGCATGGCCGACCCCTCCCGCCCGGCGCCACGGTCACGGTGTCCCGCGCGCTCCGGGTCACCGTGCCCCTGCCGTCGGGCCGGGAGGCCGCGGTGTGCTCGTCCCGGGTCGGCCGGCGGTCGGTCGGACGGGCGTCGGAGGGAGCGACATGGACCGGGTGAGCTGGGTCCGGATCACCGGAGCGGTGGCTGTGATCGGTGCGGTGTGCTGGGCCGTCAAGTGGGCGGCGATCGGAGCTCAGGGCTCCTCCGGGAGCGCGGTCGACGTCTCTGCGTTCGTGCTCGGCCTGGTCGGCATCGTCGTCGGTTCGTGCTCGGCGTCGCTGCGTCTCACCGCAGGTCGTGGCTCCGCGGCGACGGCGGTGGCCTGCGTGCTGGGCGCGGTGGTCACCTTCCTCCTGGTGCCGGTCCTGTCGACCGTCTCCGAGGCCGTGTTCGGGGCGGGGACCTTCCTCGGCGGCGAGGCAGGCCTGATGGTCCTGGCCCTGCTCGCGGTCGTGGTCGGGCTGAGCGGGTTCTGGACCGCACCCTCCGGGTCGGCCTCCCGCCGCGCGGCGGGGGTGGCGTGATGCTCCCGATCCGACCGTGCGGGTGCGGGACCGTGCAGCCCCCGGACTCCGGGAACGTCGACGCCGAGGACGTCGAGGCGTCGGACGATC
Organism: Actinomycetospora termitidis; assembly: GCF_030286555.1. Taxonomy (GTDB): domain Bacteria; phylum Actinomycetota; class Actinomycetes; order Mycobacteriales; family Pseudonocardiaceae; genus Actinomycetospora; species Actinomycetospora termitidis. Next base: position 615,541 of record NZ_JASVWF010000001.1, read on the forward strand.
CGACCCTGGAGGCCCTGCTCGCCCACCCCTTCGTCGGTACCTACCGCACGATGCTGCGTGCCGCGGCCGCCCAGGTCCGCCGGGCGGACGCGGAGCGGGCACTCGCGCGCGAGAAGCTCGCAGGGCTGCGGGCGGTGACGGAGGCCTTCGCCGCGGGAGCGACGTCGGCGACGACCCCGCGGGGCGGCAACGAGTCGGCGCAGAGCGCGGCGCAGGCGCTGCAGGAGTGCATGGACGCCCTCGACGAGTGCGGGTCCCGCCACGCCGGCGAGGGCGACGCGGCCCTGGTCCTGTGCGCCGCGCAGTACACGGCGTGCATCGCGACGATCGTCATCCACGGTCCGTCCGGAGGCGGTGGTGGTCGCCCGCCGAGCCGCCCGCCGTTGGCGACCGTGCTGCAGGCCGACGCGGAGCTCGAGGACCCGGCGGGGTATCCGTGGGCGGTCGACCACGGCCGCCGATAGGGCCCGATCGGGATGTATCGCGTCCTCTCGTGTCAGCGCTAGACGGGGGTAGAGAGCGCGATCCGCACCATAGATCCCGGCGACCGGTCCGACGATGGCGATCTGCTCGCATGGGGTGGGAGTGAGGCGCCATCGTCGACCGGGGCGCTGGTGACAGGGCAGCGACGATGTGGCAAATCTGCCACTGGATGACAGCAACGACGCTTCGCTGCCACGACCTCAGACCCGTCGGAGGGCGTCGAGGCCCGGCCAGACGACGGCCATGAGCATGTCCGCGAGCAGGTCGGCCGGCTCCTGCTCCCCTGGGGCGTGGTCCCCGCCCAGCCACCAGTCGGCCAGGCCCTCCGCGGCGCCGACGAGGGTGTGGGCGATCGGTTCCGCAGCCTCCACGGACCCGCCGAGCTCCGCGGCGAGCAGCTCCGCAGCACGGATGACGATGCTGCGCCGGGCCGCGTCGACCGGACCGGCGAACTCGCCGGTGGACGCCTGCCGGTACAGGACCGTCCAGCCCTGCCGGTGCGTGGTGACCGCACGGAAGAAGGCCCGCAGCGCCCGGCGGAGCCGCTGCTGCGCGCCGTCCTCGCCCGACGAGCCGTCGGGGAGGACCGCCGCCGTCATCGACGACATCAACCGGTCGGCCTCGCGGGCCAGGCACGCGGCGAACAGCTCGTCCTTCGTCCCGCCGTGCGCGTAGACCGACGGCTTCGACACCCCGGCCCGGGCGGCGATCGCGTCCATCGAGGCGCCGTGCAGGCCCTCCTCGGAGAACACCGCGATGGCCGCGTCGAGGACCTGCCGGCGACGCACCTCGGGGGCGAGGCGGCGACGCGTTCCGGTGGTCACGGTTGCAACCTATCTACTCCTGCGTAAAGTAGCGAGTGAACGCGGGACCGTTGGTACCTGACACCCGCCCCCTCACACCGGAGTGGAGACCGTGGCCGAGAAGATCGACGTCAACGAGCTGGGTCGCAGCGTCGACCTCAAGAAGCTCTCCTCCGACGAGCTCGTCGCCGTGATGCGCGACGCGCTGGCCGAGCCCGAGGGCGCGAAGACGGTGGACGCCTCGGTGTTCGCGCGGCTGGTCAAGGGCGCGAGCAAGGCCCAGCTCGAGGCGATCATGACCTCGGACGCCCGCCGCCCCGTCATCGACGCGATCTTCGGGCGGATGAGCGAGTTCTACTCGTCGAAGGGTGCGAGCTCGAAGCGCCAGGTCGTGCACTGGCACGTCACCGGCGCCCCGGGCGGTGGCAGCGACGACTACCAGACCGCCATGCAGCACGGCGTCTGCACCGTCTCCACCACCCTCGACGAGGAGCCGCGCACCGAGCTGTTCATGAACGGCACGGAGTTCCTCAAGGTCGTCACGAACAACGCCAACCCGATCACGCTGTTCATGACCCGCAAGCTCAAGGTCTCCGGCGACGTCGGGTTCGCCACCGCTCTGCAGAAGATGTTCACGATCCCCTCGGCCTGAAGGCGCTCACCATGACTTTCTCGATGGAACTGTCCGAGGAGCACACCGACCTGCGGGACTGGGCCCACGGCTTCGCCGCCGAGGTGATCCGCCCCGCGGCCGAGGAGTGGGACGAGCGCGAGGCGACCCCGTGGCCCGTCCTGCAGGAGGCCGCGAAGATCGAGCTCTACAACTTCGAGACGCTCGCGTCCTTCTGGGGCGACGAGACCGGCCTCTCGCTGCCGATCGTCAACGAGGAGCTCTTCTGGGGCGACGGCGGCATCGGCATGGCCATCTTCGGCACCACGCTCGCGGTCGCGGGCATCTTCTCCTCCGGCACCCCCGAGCAGATGGTCGAGTGGATCCCGCAGTGCTACGGCGACGTCGACGACGTCAAGGTGGCGGCGTTCTGCTCCTCGGAGCCGGAGTCTGGCTCCGACGTCGGGGCGATGCGCACCAAGGCCGTGTACGACGAGGCCAGGGACCAGTGGACGATCTCCGGCGCCAAGGCGTGGGCCACCAACGGCGGGATCGCGAACATCCACGTGGTCCAGGCCGTCGTCGACCCGTCGCTGGGCACCCGCGGCCAGGCCGGCTTCGTCATCCCGCCGAACACGCCGGGCCTGGAGTCGACGCGCAAGATCAAGAAGATGGGGCTGCGGGCGTCGCACACCGCGGACGTCTTCCTCGACGACGTCGTCGTTCCCGGCTCCTGCCTGCTCGGCGGTAAGGAGAAGCTCGACGAGCGCCTCGCGAGGGCCCGGGAGGGACAGAAGTCCAAGGGCTCGGCGGCCATGCAGACCTTCGAGCTGTCCCGCCCGACCGTGGGTTCGCAGGCCATCGGCATCGCCCGGGGCGCCTACGAGTACGCGTTGGAGTACGCGAAGGGCCGGGAGACGTTCGGCCGGCCCATCATCGACAACCAGTCGATCGCGTTCACCCTCGCCGACATGAAGACCGAGATCGACGCCGCCCGCCTGCTGGTCTGGCGGGCCGCCTGGATGGGGCGCAACGGCGTGCCGTTCGAGGCGGGCGAGGGGTCGATGTCCAAGCTCAAGGCCGGCCGCGTCGCGGTGTGGGTCACCGAGCGGGCCATCCAGATCCTCGGGGGCGCGGGCTACTCGCGCGAGCACCCGGTGGAGCGCATGCACCGCGACTCGAAGATCTACGACATCTTCGAGGGCACCGAGCAGATCCAGCAGCTCGTCATCGCCCGCTCGATCTCCGGTCGCCACATCGCCTGAACGACCCGCCCCGTCCGCCCGAGGGGGGCGGGCGGGGCACCCCTCCGAGAGCAATGCTCTTGACGAGAGCAGTGCACTCGCCCAAGATGTGAGCACTGCTCTCACAGTGCTCGGAGGTCGGGATGTCGGGTCGGGTCGTGCCGGTGGTCGCCGGGGCGCTGTTCGTCGTCTACCCGGCCCTGCGTCCATGGGGGGACGCGACGACGGCGGGGATGGCGGACGCCTTCGCGTCGCCGCTGTGGCTCGTCGCGCATCTGGCGGCGGTCGCCGGGTTCGTGCTGGTCGGGCTCGGGCTCCGGTCGTACGGGCGGTCCGCGGAGACGGTGTGTTGGGTCGGCGTCGCGCTGGTCCTGCCGTACTACGGCGCGGAGGTCTTCGCGCTGCACGCGCTCGGGGAGCGCATGACCGGGGACGCCCTGGCGGCGACCGCGGAGGCGATCCGGCTCGGCCCGGTGGCCGCGACGTTGTTCGCGGTGGGCCTGGTGGCCCTGGCGGTCGCTGCGGTGCTCGTGGCGGTCCGGGATCGGACGGCCGTCGTGTTCGCCGTCGCGATGGTGGCGTTCCTGCCGCAGTTCTTCGCCCCGCCGGCGGTGCGGATCGCGCACGGGATCGTCCTCGGCCTGGGCCTGGCGCTCCTCGCGGTGCCGCATCGCTCCCCGGTCGGGCGGGAGGCGCTCACCGCCAGCGCGTGAGGCCCTCGCCGTCGAGCAGGTCGTACGCCGGCGTCCTCCCGCACGCACCTGCGGCCAGGGCGAGCGCCGGGCCGCGGACGGTCTCGCCCTCGCCCCACGTGAAGTCGACGTCGTCGGCCTCCAGACGGATCCCGTCCAGGCGGCCGCGGGTCAGGAAGACGCCCACCGCCCGCGGCGTCGTCAGGAACTCCAGGGCCGGCAGGACGTGCGCGGGATCGACGTGATCGACGGCGGGCGGCTCGACGGCCCACCGGATGTCGAGGGTGTGGACGAGGACGTCCGTCAGGGGTGCCTCGAGGGGGAGCCCCGGCGGGTGGAACGTCGAGTCGGCGTTCGCCTCGAGGACGTCGATCAGGTCACCCGGCGCCCGCCGTCCGAGCGTCCTCGCCCACACGTCCATGGCGCCCGCCGGTCCGCGGTGCCGGAGCATCGACACCGCCATGCGCGGCATCGAGACCTCGAACGGTGTCACCAGGTGCGCGAGCACCTCGCGCGTGCGCCATCCGGTGCAGAGGCTGGGGCGGGACCACGCGTCGAGATCGAGCGTGCGGAGGTGGCGCGCCGTAGCCAGGCGTTGGTCCCGGAGGAGTTCCTTCACATCGGCAACTCTATGGTCCTGACGTCGTACCAGGGAAGCCGTAGGTTTCTCGAAGGAGACGCCGGGCACAGGAGTGACACGACCTGTCGTCGGGAAGGGACGTGCCCCATGGCCATCGAGACTCCGATCGCCGATCCGTCGGGGGCGCCGCACCAGCTGACCGAGGCGCTGGGCACCGACTACTTCTCGGTGCGCTCCCGCTTCACCCCGAAGCAGTGGGACACGTTCATGGCGGTGCGACGGTTCGTCGACCACGAGGTGCTGCCCGCGGCATCGGAGGCCTGGGACGCGGCGCAGATGTCGTGGGACGTGATCAACAAGCTGCCGCCACTCGGCATCGTCGGTGACGACATCGCGGGCAACGGCTGCCCGGGGCTCGACCCGTTGTCGTGCGGCCTGGTGGCGATGGAGCTCGCTCGCGGCGACGGCAGCCTCGCCACCTTCTTCGCGGTGCAGTCCGGACTGGCCATGAAGGCCATCGACATGCTCGGGTCGGACGAGCAGCGGGCGCGGTTCCTGCCGGGCATGGCGCGCCTGGAGACGATCGGTGCCTTCGGACTGACCGAGCCCGACCACGGGTCCGACTCGGTGGCGCTCGAGACCACGGCGCGCCGGGACGGCGACGACTGGATCCTCGACGGGGCGAAGCGGTGGATCGGCAACGGGTCGGTCGCGCACCGCACCGTGGTCTGGGCCCGCAACACCGACTCGGGGGACGTGCACGGCTTCGTCGTCGACACCACGACCCCGGGCTACGAGGCGTCGGTGATCCCGCGCAAGGGGTCGATGCGGTCGGTGTGGCAGGCCGACATCCGCCTCGACGGCGTCCGCGTCCCCGAGTCCGACCGGCTGCCCGGCGCGGAGACCTTCCGCGACACCGGCCGCGTCCTCGCGACCACGCGCGGCACGTGCGCGTGGATCGCGCTGGGGCACGCGACCGCGGGCTACGACGCCGCACTGCGCTACACCCTCGAGCGCACACAGTTCGGCAAGCCGCTCGCCGCACTCCAGATCGTCCAGCAGCGGCTGGTGAAGATGCTCGCCGAGCTGACCGGCATGCAGCTCTACTGCATACAGATCGCCGGGCTCGCCGAGCAGGGCGACATCTCCCCGACCATCGCCGGGCTGGCGAAGATGAACAACACCTCGAAGGCGCGCTGGATCCTGTCCGAGGCCCGCGACCTGCTGGGCGGCAACGGCATCCTGCTCGACAACCACGTCATGCGGCACATGGCCGACATCGAGTCGGTGCACACCTTCGAGGGCACCGAGACGATCCAGACGCTCATCGTCGGGCGGGAGATCACCGGGCTGTCGGCCTTCACCTGAGTCGGGTCACCGCCACCACTTCGGGCCCTTCACCTCGACCGACCCGAGGGCGACCTTCCCGGTCACGACGACGTGCGGGCGACCGGAGGCCCGCCCACCGCGCCGCTTGTCCTCGACGCTGCCCGCGGTCGCCGTGACGCCGTCGAGCGAGGCGCTGGCGGTCTCGGGCAACCGCAGCTCGACCGAGCCGAGGGTCATGTCGACGTCGATCTCCACGACGTCGTGATCGACGACCGCCTCGGTGAGGTCCAGCTCGGCCGAACCCATCCACCCGTCGATCTCGAGGCGACGCGGGACCGCCCACGCGCCCGAGCGCTTCACCGACGAGAGGGTGGCGTGCAGCGCGACGGTGCCGCTGGTGTCGCCTCCGGCGTAGGGGTCGCGCGGCGCCTGCCGACGCTCCCGGGACTCGGCCTCGGTGCGGGCGCGGGCCCGGTCCGGGTGCTCGAGCGGCAGGTCGAGCACGAGGGTGTTCAGCTCGCGGCGGGTGCGGGCGGCGATGGCGAGCCCGGAGCGGCGGTCGAACTCCAGGGTGTCGACGAGCCCGCGGTTCACCGCGTCCTGGAGCAGACCGACGATGTGCTCCCGGTCGTCGTGGCCGACGGGGAGGTCGGCCGGTGAGGGCGGCAGCTCCTCCCCGGCCGGCGGGCGAGGCCGGTCCTGCGGGGCCTCGCTACTGGTGGTCTCGGTGCTGGTCTGCTCGTCCATACGCACACCCTCCCGTCCGGGGACACGGCGCACCTCGGGGTCGGACCCTGAACTCCCTCCGGGCCGATCGGGTTCTCTCGCTGCGTCTCGGAGATGCCGTAGACCGCGGTGGAGAAGAGGAGAGACACGGACGAGTGGCGGTTGCGTGCAACCGACTAACACTTGCGGGGGTGACGACGATGACAGCGATGTAGCCCGTTCGGCCCAGTGCACCGCCGCCGTCCGTCGGGTCCCGTCCCTTCCCGAGGAGTCCGCCGTGCCCGTTCCCGCCCGTGGCCCCCGCAGCACCGTCGCCCGTGTGCCGCATCCCGCCGTCCCGGCCGCCCGCCGGTCGCCCGAGGAGGCGGCCGCGGCGGTGAGCCCCCGTGACCGCGCCGTCCTCATGGCGGTCGCCGCCGGACGCTGCACCATGGGCCCCGAGCAGGGCGAGGGCCTCATGGTCGACGGGCGGCCGTGCTCGGACCAGTTCGCCGGCCACCGTCTGGTCCGGGCGGGCCTGGTGCGTCTCGTCGCCCAGCCGCCCGGACGGCCGAGCACCGTCGTCCTCTCGCCCGCCGGCGTCGCCCTGCTCGGGCTGCCGATCACCGTGTGACGGCCGTCCGACCCGGCTGGACCGGCATGTGCTCGTACCCGCGCAGGATGCGGGTCGGGCGGCGCACGGCATCGCCCGCCGGGGCGACGTGCGGGAAGCGCTCGAACAGCGCGCGCAGCGCGACCTCACCCTCCATGCGTGCGAGGGCCGCGCCCAGGCAGTAGTGGATACCGCTGGAGAAGGCCACGTGGTCGCGGGCGTTGGCCCGCCCGACGTCGAAGACGTCCGGGTCGGCGAACACCTCGGGGTCGCGGTTGGCGGCGGCGATGACGGTGACGACGAGCGCGCCCGCGGGGATCTCGCGGCCGGCCAGCACGGTGTCGCGCCGGGCCCGCCGCGCGGTCCGCGAGACCGGCGACTCCATCCGCAGCATCTCGTCGACCGCGTTCGCCCAGAGGGTCGGGTCGGCGGCGAGGCGCTCCCGCTGGTCGGGGTGGTCGAAGAGCAGGCGGCTCCCGTTGGCGATCAGGTTCACCGTGGTCTCGAACCCGGCGGCGAGCACCAGCAGGGCGGTCCCGACGAGCTCGCGCTCGGAGAGTCCCGACCCGTCGTCGTCGGTGGCGCTGACGAGGCCGGAGAGCAGGTCGTCCCCCGGCTCGGCCCGGAGCCGGCGCAGGTGCGCGGTCATCCACTCGTTCAGCGCCGCCACGTTGGTCTGGACCGTCGCCCAGCGGTGCCGCGGGAGACCGAGGTCCAGCGAGGCGGCCGCGCCGTCGCCCCAGGCGAGGAACTTCTCGCGCATCGAGGTCGGCACGCCGAGCATCTCGGAGATCACGGTGACCGGCAGCAGGCTCGCGTAGCGGGACACGAGGTCCACCGGGCCGGAGTCGTCGGCGAGCCCGTCGAGCAGCTCGGCGGCGATCTCCTCGGTGCGCCCGCGCAGCGCCGCGACCCGCTTCGCCGTGAACGCCCGGGTCACCAGGCGGCGGTACCGGGTGTGCTCCGGGGCGTCGACGGCCAGCATCGACGGCGGGTCGATCGGCCCGGGGTGCGGCGGCGGCCCGGCCAGCCGCAGGGCCAGCCGCACCGGTGCCGGCATGGCGGAGTCCCGGTTCGCCACCCCGAGGTCGTCGCTGCGCAGCACCTCGGTGCACACGTCGTGGTGCACGGTGACCCGGGAGAACGCGCCGTGGGCGAACGGCCGCTCCGCGCGGAGCCGCTCGTACTGGGCGAAGGGGTCGACGCCCAGCTCGGAATCGAGCAGGAGCGCCGCGTCGGCATTGCCCCGGCGGGCCTGGCGTCGGATCGCGGTCCGCATGACCCCGTGCGTGGCCGCCCACCGGAGGGTGTCCCGGATCATGGCGTAGATGGTACGCGTCTGTACCTGTGGCGCGGGTACACCCCGCAGCGTGCGCACCACCGTCGCCGCCCGAGGCCCGCTGCCCGCCGACCAGGCGTGGGAGCGCTACGCCGACCTCGACGCCTGGCCGCGCTGGGCGCCCCAGCTGACGGGTGCGAGCGCGCCGTCGCGTCGACTCGTCCCGGGGCTGCAGGGGGTCGTGCGGGCCGTCGGGGTGGTGCACGTGCCGTTCGAGGTGCTGGCGGTCGACGAGGCGGCCCGCACGTGGTCCTGGCGGGTGCGGGTGGGCCCGGTCCGGCTCGTGCTGCACCACGGCGTCGAGGCCGACGGTGCCGGATCGCGCACCTGGCTCGTCACCGAGGGCCCCGCCGTCGTCGTCGCGCCCTACACGCCCCTGGCCCTCGTCGCGCTGCACTCCCTGGTGCGGCCGTGACCGCGTCGGAGCGCCTCGTGCTCGTCTCCGACACCCACGCCCGCACGATCCCGGAGCAGGTCTGGGCCGCGGTGGACGACGCGGACCTCGTCGTGCACGCCGGCGACTGGACCGACGCCGCCACCGTCGACGCGTTCGAGGCCCGGGCACGACGGCTGGTCGCGTGCTGGGGCAACAACGACGGGCCCGAGCTCCGGGCCCGGATGCCCGAGGTCGCCCGGCTGGTGGTCGGGGGTCTCCGGGTCGCGGTGCTGCACGAGACCGGTGACGCCCGCGGGCGCGAGCGGCGCTGCGACGCGTGGTTCGGCCCGGGGTCCGACGACCCGGCCGACGTGGTGGTGTTCGGCCACAGCCACATCCCCTGGGACACCACGACCGCCGGTGGGGTGCGCCTGCTCAATCCCGGATCACCCACGGATCGGCGACGTCAACCCTTCTGTACCTTCATGACGGGTGCCGTGCGCGACGGAGCGCTCGCCGTCACCCGCCACGACCTCCCGCCACGCCCCGCCCGAGGGACGCGATGATCACGCATCGTCACGTCATCTGTCCTGCTCCGGGTCGTCAAGACGGTGTGTGATCGGGGATCCGACCCGATTTCCGGCACCGGGGCAACGTCGGGGTGCTCCCGACCGTCCCCCTTCACGAGCACGGTCAGTGATGCCCGTACCGTTCTCCCGGCACCGCGCGTGCGGGGCGGATGCACGACGCGGGACACGGCGACGACCAGACGACGGGAGGACGGCGACCGGCAGGCGCCCCGACTCGGGGCGGTGCGCCGAACGCCACGAACGACGAGGTACCCAGGGACAGCTCGAGTCGCTCCCCGATCCTTGCCTTCGAGACGAAACGGCCGATGACGCTTCTAGCCGAGAGACCTGCCGACGAGGTCGACGAGAGCGAACTCGTCGTCGGTCGTCGCATCCAGGAGTTCTCGCAGCTCGCCGGACCGGTCCGGGAGCTGGACGGGGACGGCAGCGACTACCGCGTCTCCTACCGCGGGGTCGACGCCGTGCACGGCAAGGGCCGTGTCTGGCGCTCCCTCCTCGTCGCCGGCCTGAACTTCGCGTTCGAGGCGCTCTTCTTCCTCTGGCTGCTGCACCCGTCGCACCGCCCCGGGATCGACCCGAACGCTCCGGTGTTCGCGACCTACGCGAACTGGGTCGTCATCGGCTCCATCGGCCTGATGGAGCTGCTGCGGCTGATCAACGTCTTCTCGTTGTCGCTCGCCTCGGTGATCTCCCGCGATCCCGTCCCGGTGCCTCCGGTGGCGAACCAGCGGATCGCCTTCCTGACGACGATCGTGCCGAGCAAGGAACCCATCGACGTCGTCCGCGGGACGCTGCAGGCCGCCCTGCGCATCCGCTACCAGGGCATCCTCGACGTCTGGATCCTCGACGAGGGCGACGACCCGGCGGTGCGGGCGATGTGCCGCGAGCTCGGCGTCAACCACTTCACCCGCAAGGGCATCGAGAAGTACAACCGCAAGAAGGGCGCCTTCAAGGCGAAGACGAAGCACGGCAACTACAACGCCTGGGTCGCGGAGCACGGGGACTCCTACGAGATCTTCCTGTCCGTCGACCCGGACCACGTGCCGCTGCCGAACTACGCCGAGCGCATCCTCGGCTACTTCCGCGACCAGGACGTCGCCTTCGTCGTCGGGCCCCAGTGCTACGCGAACGACGAGACCTTCGTGACCCGCGCCGCGGAGTCCCAGCAGTTCCCGTTCCACTCGCTGATCCAGCGCGCGGCGAACCGCTACAACGCCGCCATGCTGGTCGGCACGAACAACGCCATGCGGATCAGCGCGCTCAAGGGCATCGGCGGGCTGTCCGACTCGGTCACCGAGGACATGGCGACCGGGCTGAAGTTCCACGTCCGCCGCAACCCGCAGACGAAGGCCCGCTGGAAGTCGGTCTACACGCCCGACGTCCTCGCCGTCGGTGAGGGCCCCTCGTCGTGGGGTGACTTCTTCAGCCAGCAGATGCGGTGGTCCCGGGGCACCTTCGAGGTCCTGCTGACCGAGTTCTGGCGGCGCCTGCCGCTGCTCTCGCCGGGGCGCGCGCTGCACTACATCCTCATCACGACGTTCTACCCGTCGATGGCGATCGGCTGGGTCCTCGGCGCGGTCAACGCGGTGCTCTTCCTCGCGCTCGGCGTGCAGGGCGTCGTCGTGCCCGTCCAGCTCTGGCTCGCGCTGTACGTCGACGCCACGGCGTTCCAGCTCTGGGTCTACCTGCGCAACCGCCGCTACAACGTCAGCCCCTACGAGGCCGAGGGCTCCTCGGGCGTCAAGGGCATGCTGATGTCGATCTTCGCGTCGCCGATCTTCGCCGCCTCGCTCATCGCGACGCTGCTCCGGCTGCCGGCGAAGTTCGTGGTCACGCCCAAGGGCCTCTCCTCGAGCGCCGACCACATCCTCACGTTCCGCCGCCACCTGCAGTGGGCGGTGCTGCTGCTCGGCGCCATCGTCACGTCGATCTTCATGGGCTACGCGACGCCCGCGGTGCTGCTGTGGCCGGCCGTGGCGCTCTGCGCCTGCCTCGCGCCGCCGGCGCTGTGGGTCGTGGAGCGCGTCGTCGGTCGCCAGCCGGTGATCACGGCCGAGCCGACCCGCACCTCCACCGGCCGGACCGGCATCACCACCGAGTCGCTCCAGCGCGCCGCGCTCGACGCGATGATCGCGGAGGGCCCGGCGTCCGCACCGTTCCGTTCGCCGCTGGTCGGCAAGCTCCCCGAGGGCTGGATCCGCTCCGGTGGGGACCGCCAGCCGGTCGCCGCCACGGCCGTCGTCGGGGCCGACCGGGGCGGACGCACGGAGGCCGTCGTGCCGCGGGACGGTGGCGGCGACCGCTACCGCCCCCTGCCGCCCGGCTGGGTGCGCCAGGGTGAGGCGCCGGCCGGACCCGCACCGGTGTCCCCGGCCGTCGGGACCCCCTCGCCGGGCCCGCGCCCGCCGTCCCCCGGCCCGCGCCCGACCCCACGGCCGACCGCCGACGGTGCTCCGCGCCCGGGAGGACCTCGCCCGCACCCCGGGCCGGCGCAGCCGCCCGTGACGCCGGGGCAGCCGGCTGCGGCGCAGGCCACCGGCCAGCCGGGCCAGCCGGGCCAGCCGGCCGCCGGCACGCCGGGGCAGCAGAACGGTCAGCCGGGTCCCGCGGCGCGTCCCGGCGGGCCGGCAAAGCGTCCGACGCCGGTTCCCCGCACGGGGACACCGCGCCCCGGTCCGCAGCCCGGTCAGCCCGTGCCGCCCGCTCCCGGCCAGCCGCCGCAGGCCGACCGGCCGGCCGCCGAGCAGCCCGGTCCGGGACGTCCCCGCCCGACGCCGCCCCGGCCGGAACAGGCCCGCCCGGACCAGGCCCGCCCGGACCAGGCTCGTCCGGATCAGGCTCGTCCGGATCAGGCCCGGCCCGAGAAGCCCGCGGCCGAGATGCCTCGCCTGCGTCCGGCTCCCGCACCCGGGACGACGCCCGAGGCGCCGTCCGAGACGGCGGCGACGGTGCACCGCAACGGGATCGCGCCGCCCGAGCGCCGGTCGCGGCCCGCGGCGGAGGGTCGTCCCGCGGCCGCCGCCCGCCCGACGCAGAACGGTGCCTCGAACGGTGCGGCCGTGAACGGTGCGGCTCCGAAGAGTACGGCTCCGAAGAGTGCGGCTCCGAAGAGTGCGGCTCCGAACGGCGTCGTGACGAACGGTGCCTCGGCGGACAGCGGCCCGGAGAACGGGACGAACGGGGTCCGGCACACCGTGGTCTCACCGGTCGGCGGCGACGATGCCGACGGGCACGACGACGGCCTGACGACGAGCGAGCGTGCCCTGCACGCGTCGACCGTCGCCGTCCGGGTCGTCGCGCTCGCCGCCGTGGCGCCGCCCGCCGGGCGGCCGGACGACGCACGTCGCGTCCGCCGGCCGGAGCAGACGGAAGCGAGCTGATCCGTTCGGTCGCCGCGTGCGAAGACCGACGGGTACCTCGGCCGGGAGCAGGGGTGCGAGCGGGTCACATCGAGGTGGATGGGACTCTGAGCGGCAGGACTCGACCACGCCGCCGACCGGCGGCGACGAACGGACACCGGGGGTGGCTCGGCAGGATGTCGGCACGACGGAGGCACATCGCCGCGGGCGCGCTCGCCATGATCGCGGCGTTGACGCTCGCCGGATGCTCCGGGGGCGGAGGGTCCGATCAGCCGGCGCCGCCGCAGACGGTCGTCCCGGCCGCCGCCGGGGAGTTCTGGGTGGACCCGGCGTCGACCGCGGCCAAGCAGGTCGAGGAGTGGCGCGAGCAGGGCCGGACCGCGGACGCGACGGAGCTGGAGAAGATCGCGCGCCAGCCGGTGGCCCGCTGGATCGGCAGTGACGGCAACACCGGCGACGAGGTCAAGGGCCTCGTCGGCCAGGCGAAGGCCGCGGGCCGCACGCCCGTCCTGGTCGCCTACAACATCCCCAACCGCGACTGCGGGCTCTACTCGCAGGGCGGCGCCTCCGACGAGGGCGCCTACAAGGACTGGATCGGCCAGTTCGCGTCCGGGCTCGGCGGGACGAAGTCGATCGTCATCCTCGAGCCCGACGCCCTGCCGCAGACGCTCACCAACTGCGAGGGCCAGGGGGAGCAGGACGGCCGGGAGGCGCTGCTCGCCGACGCGGTGCGCACGCTGTCCCAGGCGGGCGGCGAGGTCTACATCGACGCCGGCAACCCCGGCTTCGTGACGGACACCGGCAAGCTGGCCGACGGCCTGCGCAAGGCCGGCGTCTCGCAGGCCGCCGGGTTCGCGCTGAACGTGTCCAACTTCCAGGACAACGAGGCGGTCGAGTCCTACGGCAAGAAGGTCTCCGACGAGCTCGGCGGCGCCAAGTTCGTCATCGACACCAGCCGCAACGGCAACGGGTCCTACGACGGGCCGCAGCAGCCGACGTGGTGCAACCCGCCGGGGCGCGCCCTCGGGACCCCGCCGACGCGCGACACCGGTGACTCCCGGGTGGCCGCGTTCCTGTGGGTGAAGGAGCCCGGCGACTCCGACGGCGAGTGCCGGGGGTCGCCCAAGGCGGGCGAGTGGATGCCGGACTACGCCCTGAGCCTGGCGAAGGCCGCCAAGTCGTCCTGACGACGAGCCTGACCGAAGGGCCCCGTCGCTCGAGTAGATCGAGCGACGGGGCCCTTCGGTCGTCTCCGGGGGACGTCCTCAGGTGCTGTAACCGTGGATCACGGCCGCCATGTCCTCGGCGCCGTGTCCCGCGGCGCTGGCGGCCGCGAGCCGGTCGGCGACGGCGTCGGCCAGCGTGCTCGCCGTGCCCGCCTCGGCGAGCGCGTCGCGGATCAGGTCGGTGTCCTTGATGACGCCGTCGAGCTCGAACGAGGGCGTGTAGTCGCCGGTGATCATCGCCTTGCCCTTGAGCTGCACGTAGGGCGAGTCCACGGCCTGCCCGTCGACGGCGTCGAGGAACTGCTGCGGGTCGAGACCGAGCCCGCGGGCCAGCGCGATCGACTGCGCGGTGCCGTTGACCATGACCCCGATCCAGGCGTTCACGGCCAGCTTGAGCTTGCTCGCGTCGCCCAGGGTCTCGCTCACCCACTGGGTCCGGGCGCCCATCGCGTCGAACGCCGGGGCGACCTTCTCCCGCAGCGACGACGGGCCCGACGCGAGCATCACCAGCTTGCCGTTCTCCGCCGGGGCCTTCGTGCCGAGCACCGGGGCGTCGAGCACGTCGATGCCGTGGTCACGGGCCAACGCCTCGACGCGCCGGGTGCCCTCGATCCCGATGGTGCTGGCCTGCACCCACACCGCGTCGGGACGCAGCGAGCCGGCGGCGTCGGCCATGACCGAGAGCACGGGCTCGACGTCGAAGAGCATCGTGACGACGACGTCGGCACCCGAGACGGCCTCGGCCGCGGTGCCGGCGACGGTCGCGCCGTCGTCGGCCAGCGGCTTCGCCTTCTCGGGGCTGCGGTTCCACACGGTGACGTCGAGGCCCTCGCGCAGGAGGCTGCGCGCCATCCCCGCGCCCATGATCCCGGTGCCGAGTACTGCCACTCTCGACGGTCGAGCTCCGCTCCGCTCCGTCTCCGAAGATGTCATGGACGTCGGTTACCCCTACCGACCCATGGTGAAGAACTCCGCGTTGGGTCGCAGCGCCGTGAGATGGGCCAGGCGGTTGGACATCGCGAACAGGGCCGTGATGGACCCGACGTCCCAGATCTCGTCGTCCGAGAGCCCGGCCTCGCGGGCCGCGTCGACGTCGTCGTCGGTGAAGGACGCGGAGTCGACGGCCAGCGCGAGCGCGAGGTCCACGATCGCCCGGTGCCGCCCCGTGAGCTCGGCGCCGTAGGGGTTGGTGCCGACGAGGTCCGCCAGCTCCGGGTCCTTCGTGCGCACCCGCAGGATCGCCCCGTGGGCGATGATGCAGTAGCTGCAGTGGTTCGCCCCCGACGTCGCGACGACGACCAGCTCGCGCTCGGCCTTGGACAGCCCGTCGTTCGAGTCCATCAGTGCGTCGTGGTAGTCGAGGAACGCCCGCAGCTCGCGGGGGCGACGCCCGAGCGCGCGGAAGATGTTCGGCACGAAGCCGGACTTCTCGGCGATCGCACCGACCCGCTCACGCAGGTCGTCGGGCAGGTCCTCGAGCTCCGTCACGCCGAAGCGGCTCACCTGGTCGGCCATGCCCCGAACCTAGTGCGCGGAGCCTCCTATGCCGACGGCCGGAACGTGACGTGGCAGCGGGCCGCGGTCACGTCCTTGATGCGCTGGACCGCGGGCTGCGACTGCTGCTCGAGCCGGGTGAGCGCGGCGCGGTCGATCCGGTTGGGGTCGCCCCTCGTCGCGGCGAGCGAGGACAACGCCTCGTCGTTCAGGTCCTTGACGGTGCGCCAGTCCGCAACCAGCTCGGGCGGCGCGGTCGCGACCAGGTCGGTGACCTGCTTGCGCGCCGCGTCGCCGGCCACCTGCACGCCGCCCTGACCGGCCTGCGGGGAGGTCTGCTCGGCCTGCACGCGCACGACGGTGTCGCAGTAGGACTTCACGGCGGGGTCGACCGGCGGCGGCCCGGCCGCCTCGTCGGTGCCGCCGCACCCGGTGAGCAGCAGCGCACCCACCGCGCACCACCCGGCCAGCACCCGTCGTCGCACCATCGCCGCCTCCCGCTCGCGTGACCCGTTCGAGATCGTGTCAGCCTCCCCGTCCGGTTCCGTCGCCGGGCTGCCGTCGGCGGTGGCCCGGAGCGCGGCGAGGGTGACGAGGAGGGGACGGGGCTCCCGCGCGGAAGGGTGGCCGTGTCACAGTGACCCCGTGCAGCCCGTGGCCGCGCGACACGGAGCGTGGTCGACGCCAGGGACGAGGAGAAGGGGCCGAGCCGACGTGCAGGTGA
The DNA here is from genome assembly GCF_030286555.1 of Actinomycetospora termitidis. GTDB lineage: Bacteria > Actinomycetota > Actinomycetes > Mycobacteriales > Pseudonocardiaceae > Actinomycetospora > Actinomycetospora termitidis. The sequence continues at coordinate 631,708 of NZ_JASVWF010000001.1, forward strand.
CCGACGAGCACCGTGCGATCGTCCGCCGCTGGTGCGTGGCGCGGGTGCCGGACGCGCAGCGCGACTCCGTACAGATCTCCTACTCGGAGCGCGCCGGGCGGATCACGCTGTCGTGCCGCCGGGCGCCGGTGTTCCCCGAGCTCGACACCGAGTGGTCCACCGCCCCGATCGCGCAGCTGCGCTTCGACGCCGCCGACCAGCGCTGGGTGCTGCTCTGGCCGGACTCCGGCGGCCGCTGGCACCGCTACCCGGACGAGACCAAGGCCGCCACGCCGGCGCCGCTGCTCGACATCGTCGACGCGGACCCGACCGGCATCTTCTGGGGGTGAGTGGGGCGAGCGGAGCGACGGGGGAGCCGGGCCCTCCCGATCCGGCGACCGTCGCCGCCCGCGTCGCCGCGTTCTCCTCCCGGTCCCGACGGCGGGTCGACCCGGCCGGGCTGCCCGAGGTCCCGTCCCGGGACGGCTCGATGCGCCCGGTGCGGCGGGCCGCCGTGGCGGTCGTCGTGCTCGACGACCCGGAGCGCGGGCCCGGCGTCCTCCTCACGCGGCGCACCTCGAAGCTCCGCGACCACCCGGGCCAGTTCGCCCTGCCCGGTGGCTCGCTCGATCCCGGCGAGGACGAGGTCACCGCCGCCCTGCGGGAGCTCGACGAGGAGCTCGGCCTGCCGCTCGCCGCCCCGGACGTGGTGGGCCTGCTCGACGACTACCCGACCCGGTCGGGCTTCGTCATGACCCCCGTCGTCATGACCAGCACCGCGCCGCTGGACTCCCTGGTGCCCTCCCCGGACGAGGTCGCCCGGATCTTCCACGTGACGTTCGACGAGCTCGACGTCGAGCCGTACTACCTGGACATCCCGGAGTCCGACCGGCCCGTGGTGCAGCTGCCGATCGTCGGGCACCGGGTGCACGCGCCGACCGCGGCGGTCCTGCTGCAGTTCACCGAGGTGGCCCTGCGCGACCGCCCGACGCGGGTCGACGGGCTCGAACAGCCGGTGTTCGCCTGGCGGTGACGGCGGGCCGACGAGGAGTACCCGTTCCGTCCGGGTTTTCGTCCTGGACCGTTAACGATGCGTGACGAGCGCCCCGATCTGAGGCGTCGCGGGAGCCACCCGTGTATCTGTGGTCAGGCACCCTGACGAAGGAAGCGTGACGCTCGTGTGCGGAATCGTCGCTGCGTACGGTGACATCGACCCCGACAAGTGCGAGCGCATGCTCGCCCGGATCAACCACCGGGGCCCGGACGACTCCGGTCGGATCCAGCTGGAGAACGCGTGGCTCGGCCACCAGCGTCTCTCGATCATGGACGTGACCGGCGGCAAGCAGCCCATCGCCGACGAGACCGACTCGGCCTACGTGGTCGGGAACGGCGAGATCTACAACCACGAGGACATCCGGGAGGCGCTCTCCGAGGTCCGCTTCGCCACCGACTCGGACACCGAGTCGGCCTTCCGCCTGGTCCTGCGGGACGGCTCGGCCGCGCTGCACGACCTGCGCGGGATGTACGCGCTCGCGATGGCCCACACCGACGGGCACGGCGTCGTCGCCCGCGACCCGATCGGCATCAAGCCGCTCTACTGGGCCAAGCTGCCCGGGGTCACCCTGTTCGCCTCCGAGCTGCGCGCCTTCGACGAGGCCGACCAGCCCTTCGTCGAGGCCTTCCCGCCCGGGTACGTCTGGAGCCCGGGCCTGCCCGGTACCGAGGTGGCCGACGGCACGATGGTCCGCTTCGCCGACGCGGTTCCGGTCCACGTCCGCCCGGCGCGCTACGCGCCGGACAAGGACTGGGACGAGGCCGTGCTCTCGCACGTCCGGATGGTCCTGATGGACTCGGTGCGCCGGCACATGATGTCCGACGTGCCCGTGGGCGTGTTCCTCTCCGGGGGCCTGGACTCCGCGATCGTCGCCGCGGTCGCCGCGAAGGTCGCCGCCGAGAAGGGCGAGACGCTGCCGACGTTCGCCGTCGGCACCGAGGGCAGCGGGGACCTGCTCGCCGCGCGGGCCGTCGCGAAGTACCTCGGCACGGACCACCACGAGATCGTGCCCACCGCAGAGGACCTCGAGGAGGCCCTCGACGAGGCGGTGACGGTCATCGAGCACTTCGACCCGGCCCTGGTCCGCTCGGCCGTGCCGAACCTGCTGCTCGCCCGCGAGGCGGTCAAGCACGTCAAGGTCGTGCTCACCGGTGAGGGCGCCGACGAGCTCTTCGCCGGCTACAGCTACGTCCACACCGACCCGGCCTTCGCCACCCCGGACGCGCTGCAGGCCGAACTGGTCCGCTCGATCGAGACGCTGCACGAGCTCAACCTGCAGCGCTGCGACCGCACCACCATGAACTACGGCCTCGAGGCCCGCGTGCCGTTCCTCGACGCCACCGTCATGGAGGAGATGCTCGCGATCCCGGCCGAGTGGAAGCTCATGGGCGAGGGACGCACCGAGAAGCAGCTGCTGCGCGAGGCGTTCCAGGACATGGTCCTCGACGACATCCTCTGGCGCGGCAAGGAGCAGTTCGGCGACGGCTCCGGCGCCGGCGACGTCCTGGCGAAGCTGGTCGAGAAGGAGAAGGCCAAGGAGGGCGCGCAGGGCGCCGAGCCACCCGCCGTCGAGAACGGGTGGGATCTGCGCAGCGACGAGGAGATCGCGTACTACCGGACGTGGTACCGGTCGTTCTCCGGCGTGAAGCCGAACGCCACGCTCGGGGCCTTCGCCACGGCGTGACGCGATCCGCGGGCGCGTCGCGGTTGACGCCGCGACGCGCCCGGGTATGCGCAGGTATGACCAACGTTCCCGGCATCGAGCTCAACAGCGGCGCGACCATCCCGCAGCTCGGGTTCGGCGTCTTCCAGATCGACCCGTCGGACACGGCCGAGACCGTGCAGAAGGCGCTGGAGATCGGCTACCGCCACATCGACACCGCCCAGATGTACGGCAACGAGGCCGAGGTCGGCCAGGGCATTCGGACGTCCGGCATCGACCGCGGCGAGATCTTCGTGACGACGAAGTGCAACAACTCGAACCACGGGCGTCTCGACGCGCAGAAGGCACTCGACGAGAGCCTCCAGAAGCTCGGCCTCGACTTCGTCGACCTCTACCTCATCCACTGGCCGCTCCCCGGCAAGGACCTCTACGTCGACACGTGGAAGGGCTTCGAGGAGGCCGCGGCCGACGGCAAGGCCCGCTCCATCGGGGTGTCCAACTTCCAGGACCACCACCTCGACCGGCTCGCCCAGGAGTCCGACACGGTCCCCGCGGTGAACCAGATCGAGCTGCACCCGCACCTGCAGCAGATGGCGATGCGCTCGTACGACCAGCGGCACGGCATCGCCACCGAGGCCTGGAGCCCGATCGGCCAGGGCAAGGGCGTCATCGACGAGCCGACGATCGAGGGCATCGCGAAGAAGCACGACAAGAGCGGTGCGCAGGTGACGCTGCGCTGGCACATCCAGCTCGGCAACATCGTCTTCCCGAAGTCGGTGACGCCGTCGCGCATCCAGGAGAACTTCGAGATCTTCGACTTCGAGCTGTCCGACGAGGAGATGTCGTCGATCGCCGAGCTCGAGCGGGCCGAGCGCCTGGGTCCGGACCCCGACCAGTTCGACCGCTGAGGCCTGTCCTCCTCGCACTCCCTCGTCGAGGAGGACCCCTGATCGGCCCGGGCACCGCCGTCGCCCCCACGTCGGTGTCCGGGCCGATCCATGTCCGCACCACCCGCCGGTGGCAGCAGAGCCCTATCGGCGTGCTCCCCTTGATTTGCATCCAGTGGCAGAGAACCCGCATCGTCGGTCGCCATGATCACGAGTGCTGACCTGCGCCACCGGCACGCCGAGGTCTGGGACGCGGCCGTGCGGCACCGGTTCGTCGACGAGCTGTGGGCCGGCACCGTCGACGACGCGGTGATGGCGCGCTACCTGGCCCAGGACGCGCTGTTCCTCGACGCGTTCGTGGCCCTGCTCGGTGCGGCGGTGTCGTCGGCGGACGAGCCCGGGGCGCGCATGGCGGTCGCCCGGCAGCTCGGTCTGGTCGCGGGCGACGAGGACGACTACTTCACGCGTGCCCTGGCGCGCCTCGATGCGGCCGGGCCGGTCGAGCCGCTGCCCCCGACGGCGGGATTCCTGACGCTGATGGAGTCCGCCCGCCGCTCCGGGGAGTACGCGACGATCATGACGGTGCTCCTGGTCGCGGAGTGGCTATACCTCGACTGGGCCGACCGCCCCGACCCCGCGCCGACCGACTGGCTGCACGCCGAGTGGATCGAGCTGCACCGCGGGCCCGCGTTCGCCGCCTGGGTGGCGCTCCTCCGGACCGAGGTCGACCGGGTCGGCGCGGACGAGGCGGTCTTCGCGCGGGCCGTCGACCTGGAGCGGGCGTTCTTCGACGCGGCCTACGGCTGACCGGCCGGCCGCGAGTGCGACGTGGCGCAGGTTCCCGGGCGCCGGGACCTGCGTGGTGTCGACCTCGCGGAGCCGAGCCGGCCCCTCAGGCCGCCCGGTCGGTCCGCTTCGCCAACCGGCGGCGCTGGGCGTCGAGGTGCGGGCGGGCGCGCCGTTGACCACCGCGGTCGGCGATGGCGGCCTCCAGGTCGTCCAGGACGCGGGCGAGTCGCCCGACGTCCGGGGTCCACCCGCGTCGTTCGCACTCCTCGAGCCAGTCCACCGCGCCCCGGTGCCCCCGCTCACCGTTGCACCGCCGGCACGCCGCGACCTCGTTCTCCAACCACGACGGCCCGCCCTTGACCTTCGGGATGACGTGGTCGGTCGTGGCGGTCACCCGCCCGTCGAGCGGGCGCCCGCACCACAGGCACGTCGACCCGTCACGCGCGTGCGCGGCCACGAGACGGGCCGCCCGACCGGGTTGTCGCATCGCCCTCCAGCATCCCCCGCCGAGCACGAGATCGCCTGTCCTCGTTCGCCGCAAGCGCTTGCGGTCCGCCCCGTCACGACCCGTACGCTCGACGTCGTGACTCCCGAGACCTCCGAGGCTCCGTGGTGGCGCGAGGCCGTCATCTACCAGGTCTACATCCGCAGTTTCGCGGACGGCGACGGCGACGGGATCGGGGACCTCGCCGGCCTGCGGGACCGGCTGCCCTGCCTGCGCGACCTCGGCGTCGACGCGCTGTGGATCAACCCGTGGTACGCCTCCCCGCAGGCCGACGCCGGCTACGACGTCGCCGACTACCGGGCCATCGAGCCCGCGTACGGCACGCTCGCCGACGCGGAGAAGCTGATCACCGACGCCCACGAGTACGGGCTGCGGATCATCCCGGACATCGTCCCGAACCACCTCTCCGACCACCACGTGTGGTTCGTCGAGGCGCTCGCCGCCGGGCGCGGGTCGGCGGCCCGCGAGCGGTTCGTGTTCCGCGAGGGTCGGGGTCCCGACGGTGCGGAGCCCCCGAACAACTGGCTCTCGCACTTCGGCGGGCCGGCGTGGACGCGCGTCGAGGACGGGCAGTGGTACCTGCACCTCTTCGCGCCCGGGCAGCCCGACGTGAACTGGGAGGACCCCGACGTCGCCGCCGAGTTCGAGGCGGTGCTCCGCTTCTGGTTCGACCGCGGGGTGGACGGGTTCCGCATCGACGTCGCCCACGGTCTGGTCAAGGACGTCGACCTCCCCGACCTGGAGGACCCGCACGACTTCGGCGGTACCTCGGTGGGCTCCGGGCAGCACCCGTACGTCGACCGCGAGGCCGTCGTCGACGTCTACGAGTCGTGGCGCCGGATCGCCGACGAGTACCCGGGCTCCCGGATGTTCGTCGCGGAGGCCTGGACGCCGAGCCCCGAGCGGCTGTCGCGCTACGTCGCGTCGGGCCGGCTGCACACCGCGTTCAACTTCGACTACCTCGTCGCCCCGTGGGACCCGACCGCGCTGCGGGAAGCCATCGACACGACCACCGGGTACCTGCACGCCGTCGGCGCGCCGGCGACGTGGGTGCTGGAGAACCACGACGTCGTGCGCGCCCCGAGCCGCTACGGCCGTCCCGCGACCGACCGTCGGGGCAACGTCACCTTCGACGAGTCCGACCCGGTCGACGTCGAGCTCGGCGTCCGCCGTGCCCGCGCCGCGTTCCTGCTCTACTCCGCGCTGCCCGGCGGCATGTACGTCTACCAGGGCCAGGAGCTCGGCCTGCCGCAGGTCGACGACATCCCCGACGACGCCCTGCAGGACCCGACCTGGGAGCGCTCCGGGCACACCGACCGGGGGCGCGACGGGTGCCGGGTGCCGATCCCGTGGACGGCGTCCGGCTCGACGTACGGGTTCGGTCCCGACGGCGGGGCGCGCCCCTGGCTCCCGCAGCCGGACTGGTTCGGCGCCTACGCGGTCGACGCGGAGACCGGGGTGGACGGCTCGTTCCTCGAGCTCGCCCGGGCCGCGCTCGCGACCCGACGTCGGCACCCGGCCCTGGGCGAGGGCGACCTGAGCTGGGAGTCCGCCCCGGGGGACGCGGTGCTGGTGTTCCGGCGGTCGCCGGCGTTCTGCTGCGTGGTCAACCTGTCGGACGCCCCGGTCGACCTGCCCGACCACGACGGCGTGCTGCTGGCCAGCGGCCCGCTCGACGACCGGCGGCTCCCGCCCGACACGGCCGTCTGGCTCGCCGCCCACTGAGGCGCCGCCCGGATTCGAGCGGCCCCGTGGTGAACGAGCGGCACCCTCGCAGCTTCTACGTGCGCGAGAGTGCCGTTCGTTCACTCCGGGCGGGGGCCCACCACCGGCAGATCGTTCGCCGTGTCGGCGACGAGCGCCCGGGCGGCCGAGTCGGTCGGGGCCTTCTCGGCGAGGGCCTCCAGCGCCGCGTCGGTGCCCACGTCGTGGCCCGCGTTCTCGGAGAGCAGCCAGCGCACCTCGAGGAGGTCGCACCAGGCCTGCACCGCCGTCCCCACGTGCCCCACCGCCGCGTGGGCGCGGCGCATGCCGGGGGTGAGCACGTCGTGCAGCCAGCTCGGCGCGGCCTCGTCCTCGTTGACCGCACGCCCCTGCTCGCGGGCGAGCGCCCCGCGGTGGGCCTGCAGGTCGCCGAGGAGCACCCGCGCCTGCCCCTCCCCGACGTCGAGCCCGGTCAGCTCGCGCAGCCGCTGGGCGTGGAACCGGCGGTCGCCGACCCCCACCCGCAGCCGCACCCCGCCCCCGTCGACCGGCGCCAGCGTGACCTCGTCGACCACGAAGCCGAGCTCCTCGAGGCCGCGCACCGTGCTCTCCACCCGGTACCGGTCGGAGAACGCGAACTGCGGCTCGGCGTGCAGGGCGTCCCACAGCGCGCGGTAGCGCTCCGGCACGCCCAGGGCCTCCTCGATCAGACGCGGCTCGATCTCGGGGGGCCGCCCCAGCTCGGCGGCGACGTCGATCAGCCCCGAGGCCACGTTCTCGACGAGGATGTCGAGGTCGTGCTGCCGCTGCCCGTCGGACAGCGTCTCGTGGATCTCGGTGGTCTCGGCGTCGACGAGCTGGGCGGCGAGGGCCTGCCCGTCGCGGGAGAAGAGGGTGTTCGCGAGCGAGCAGTCGCCCCAGAACACCCCGTGCCGGTGCAGCTCCACGAGCAGGCCGGCCATCGCGTCGAGCAGGCGCGCGCGGTGCGCGGCGCGGTCCGGGGGAAGGCGGGCGAACAGCCGGCGGTACTGCCACGAGCCGGTGAGGAAGCGTGTGACCAGCACCGCCGAGTCCTCCGCGACCGACCGGACGACGAGGCCGGCGGCCCGCACCGACGGCAGCCCCATCGCCTCCATCCGCCGCAGGGCCGCGTACTCCTTGTCGGCGAGCCGGACCGGGAGCTCCTTCATCGCCCACAGGACGCCGTCGGCCACCACGAAGCGGACGAGATGCCGGCTCGGCCCGACGGCGAGCTCGCGCAGCGCGACCCGGTCCGGGTCCCACTCGACCAGAGGGACCTCCCAGGGCAGGGCCAGCAGCTGCGGGGACGGCCGCCGCAGCCGCAGCTCGGGGTCGGTCACGGCGCCGCCTCCCGCGGGGGCGCGGTCGTGCCGCGGAGCACCAGCTGGGTGGGCAGGACGCGCGACGGGGGCGGCTCGCCGCCCGCCAGCAGCGTCCGCACCATCCGCCCGGCGACCACGCCCTGCTCGTGGACCGGCTGTGCGACGGTGGTGAGGTCGAGGAGCTCGGCGATCGGGTGGTCGTCGATCCCGACCACCGACACGTCCTCGGGCACCCGCAGGCCGGCCCGCCGCAGGGTCCGGACGGCGCCGGCGGCGATCTCGTCGGAGTAGGCGAAGACCGCCGTCGGTGGGCGGCGCAGACCGAGCAGCCGGCTCATCCCGTCGGCACCCCCCGGGGCGCCGAACGCGACCCGGACGAGGAGCTCGGGATCGTCGGGGACCCCGGCGTCGACGAGGGCGGTCCGGTAGGCCTGCGTCCGGCGGTCCGGGCCGCGGTCGGCGGGATCGAGGGTGGCGAGCATCCCGATGCGCCGGTGGCCGAGGTGCACGAGGTGGTCGACGGCCTGCCGTCCGGCCCGGTGGTCGTCCACGGTGACCGACGGGAACGGCTCGGACGGCCCGCCGGCGGACACGATCGACACCCCCAGCAGCTCGAGCCGGCGCTGTTCGGCCTCGTCCACCTCGAACCCGACGACGACGGCCGCGTCGACCCGCCGTCGGGCCGGGAGGTCCTCGAAGAACGCCCGGCGCCCGGCCACGTCGCCGACCAGGAACAGCAGCTGGTCCACGCCGCGGGGATCGTCGCCGCGCAGGCCGACCTCGAGCCCCTCGAGCAGCCGCCCGAAGAACCACCGGGACAGGTGCGGCACGACGACGGCGACCCGCGCCCGGGAGCTGCCGCCGGCGAGCCGGGACGCGTCCGGCGACACGACGTAGTCGAGTCCCGCCGCGGCGGCGAGCACGCGCTCGCGGGTGGCTGCCGCGACCTGCGGGTGGTTGTTCAGCGCCCGCGACGCGGTCGACAGGGACACGCCCGCCAGCCGGGCGACGTCGTCGAGCCCTGCCCCGCCGGCCGCGCCGGTCCGTCCACCATGGTGAACCACGTCACTCAGCCTAGAGGGTTCCGCAAGCGCTTCCGGATCGATCATCCTGCAGATCGCCCTGAGCACCGGAGCTGGTGCGGTGGGTGACGTCTGCGTCCTTCTGTGCCGTTCGGACGCTTGACACCTGAGACCTGGGTCACCAAAGTTCCACCGCAAGCGCTTTCACGACGGCGGACGACGGCTGCGAGGAGAGACGGTGATGCGCCTCCAACGGTGGCGGCGGGGACGATCCGGAGCGGCCGCGGCCGTCCTGGTGCTGTCCGTGCTGGCCCTGCTCGGCGGGTGTGCGAGCGGGCCGGTCGGCCCGCCGACCCTGACCTGGTACATCAATCCCGACGACGGCGGCCAGGCCGAGATCGCGAAGCGGTGCACCGACGCCGCCGGCGGCCGGTACACGATCGCGACGTCCACGCTGCCCCGCGACTCCGGCGACCAGCGTCAGGAGCTCGTCCGCCGCCTCGCCGCGAACGACTCGTCGATCGACATCATGAGCCTCGACCCGCCCTACATCCCGGAGTTCGCCGAGGCGGGCTTCCTGGCGCCGCTGCCACCGGGGACGGCCGCGCGGGTCAGCGAGGGCGTCGTGCCGTCGGCCATCGAGGGTGCGTCCTGGCAGGGCCAGCTCGTGACGGTGCCGTTCTGGGCGAACACCCAGCTGCTCTGGTACCGCAAGTCGCTCGTCGCCGACATGGGGCTCGACCTCACGAGGCCGGTCACCTGGGACCAGATCATCGACGCCGCCGTCGCGAAGGGCACCAAGGTCGCCGCGCAGGGCAAGCGGGCCGAGTCCCTCATGGTGTGGACCAACGCGCTCATCCGCTCCGGCGGCGGGCAGATCATCACCAACCCCGGGGAGTCCAACCCCAAGCTCGTCCAGCTCGGCCTGACCGACCCGCCCGCCGTCGAGGCGGCCCGGATCATGAGCAAGCTGGCGAAGTCCCCGGCGGCGCCGCCGGCCTTCTCGACCGCGGACGAGGACGCGAACTCCGAGTCGCTCCAGGCCGGCGAGGCCGCGTTCATGGTCAACTGGCCGTTCGTCTGGTCCAAGGTCACGAAGGCCGCGGAGGAGGGTTCCGTCCCCGCCGACGTGCCGAACGACTACGGCTGGACGCTCTTCCCGTCGGTCCGCCCGGACCTGCCGTCGGCCCCGCCCTACGGCGGTATCAACCTCGGCGTCGGCCACTCGAGCCTGCACCCCGACCTCGCGTACGCGGCCACGGAGTGCATCACCAGCGCCCAGAACACCGCCTACTACTTCGAGAGCAACGGCAACCCGTCGGCGCGCGTCGCGAGCTACTCCGACCCCGCCGTCCTCGCGAAGTACCCGATGGCGCCGGTGATCCTGCAGTCGCTGACCCAGGCCAAGCCGCGTCCGCAGACCGCGTACTACGCCGAGGTGTCCGGCGGGCTGCAGCGCACGTTCCACCCGCCGGAGGCGATCGTCCCCGGCCCGACCAACCAGGCGGCCCAGGACCTGATCCTCGGCGTGCTGCGGAAGGACAGGCTGCTGTGACCGCGATCCAGGACCGTCCGGCCGCCCCGACGGCCCCGAAGCACGCGGCGAGCGACAAGTCCCGGTCCGAGGCCCGCCTCGCCTGGATGCTCGCCGGACCGGCGTTCGCGGTGATGCTGCTGGTCACCGCCTACCCGATCCTGCAGGCCTTCTACGAGTCGCTGTTCGACTACCGGCTCACCGACCCCGCGAACCGGTCCTTCACCGGGCTGACGAACTACGGCGTGATCCTCACCGACCCGGTGTGGTGGGACGCCTTCGGCGTGACCGTGCTGATCACCGTCGTGACGGTGGCGGTGGAGCTCGTCCTCGGGTTCGCCCTCGCGCTGGTGATGGTGCAGGCGCTCAAGGGCCTGCGTCCGGTCCTGCGGGCCGCGATCCTGATCCCCTACGCGGTGATCACCGTGGTCTCGGCGTTCGCGTGGCAGTTCGCGTTCGCGCCGGACTCGGGCTTCGTGAACTCGTGGTTCTCCTTCCTCGGGGTCGCGCCGGACACCGACTGGTTCGGCAGCCCGGGCTCGGCGATCTTCGTGATCTGTCTGGCCGAGATCTGGAAGACCACGCCGTTCATCTCGCTGCTGCTGCTCGCGGGCCTCGCGCAGGTGCCCGAGGTGCTGCAGGAGGCCGCGAAGGTCGACGGCGCGACCTGGTGGCAGCGGATGCGCAAGGTGACGATCCCGAACATGAAGGCGGCGATCATGGTCGCCCTGCTGTTCCGGACCCTGGACGCCTTCCGCGTCTTCGACTCGGTCTACGTCATGACGGCGGGTGCGAACGGCACCGAGGTGCTCTCGTTCCTCGCCTACCGGCAGACGATCGCGCGCCTGGAGATCGGGCTCGGGTCGGCGGTGTCGGTGCTGTTGTTCATCTCGGTCGTCCTGATCTGCGCCCTGTTCGTCAAGGGCTTCAAGGTCGACCTGTCGCAGGCCCGAGGGGAGTGAGCGCCATGTCCACACGGGAGAAGGTCGGCTGGGGGATCGGCGGCCTGCTGATCATCGTCTACTGCCTGTTCCCCATCGCCTGGATCGTCTCGCTGTCGTTCAAGTCGTCCGCGGACATCTCGAACGGTGAGTTCCTGCCGACCACGGCCACGTCGGAGAACTACGACACGATCCTGACCGGGGACGCGGCGGAACTGTTCCTGCCGGCGCTGCGGAACTCGTTCGGCATCTGTCTCATCGCGACGGCGCTCGCGTGTCTGCTCGCGATGTTCGCGGCCTACGCGATCGCCCGCCTCGACTTCCGGGGCAAGAAGCTCATCCTGTCGACGGCGCTGGCCGTCGCCATCTTCCCGGTGATCTCCATCGTGACGCCGCTGTTCAACCTGTGGCGCGAGATCGGGCTCTACGACACCTGGCTCGGGCTGATCCTGCCCTACCTGTCGCTGACCCTGCCGATCTCGATCTGGACGCTCTCGGCGTTCTTCCGCGAGATCCCCTGGGAGATGGAGCAGGCGGCCCAGGTGGACGGGGCCACGCCGTGGCAGGCGTTCCGGAAGGTGATCGTGCCGCTCGCCGCGCCCGGCGTGTTCACGACGGCGATCATCGCCTTCTTCCTCGCCTGGAACGACTTCGTCTACGGCATCTCGCTGACCTCGACGAGCGCGTCGCGACCGGTGCCCGCCGCCCTGGGCCTGTTCACCGGGGCCTCGCAGTTCGAGTCGCCGACGGGTCCGATCGCGGCCGCCGCCGTGATCGTGACGATCCCCGTCGTCGTCCTCGTCCTGATCTTCCAACGGCGCATCGTCGCCGGTCTGACCAACGGCGCCGTGAAGGGCTGAATTCTTCTCCGAAAGGAACTATTGGCCATGGCCGCGATCGAGATGAGCCACATCGTCAAGCGGTACGGCGACGGGTTCCCCGCCGTCAACGACGTCTCGCTGGACATCGCCGACGGGGAGTTCATGATCCTCGTCGGGCCGTCGGGCTGCGGGAAGTCGACGCTGCTGCGGATGATCGTCGGCCTGGAGGACATCACCTCCGGCGACATGGTCATCGGCGGCACGCGCGTCAACGACAAGGCGCCGCGCGACCGGAACCTGTCGATGGTGTTCCAGAACTACGCGCTCTACCCGCACCTGTCGGTCTACGAGAACATCGCCTTCCCGCTGCGGCTGGCGAAGGTCCCCGACGAGGAGGTGCGCCGCAAGGTCGAGGAGTCGGCCAACATCCTCGAGCTGCACGAGCACCTGCAGCGCAAGCCGGCCAACCTCTCCGGCGGGCAGCGCCAGCGCGTGGCCATGGGCCGGGCGATCGTGCGTCAGGCGGACGCGTTCCTCTTCGACGAGCCGCTGTCCAACCTCGACGCCAAGCTCCGTGGCCAGATGCGCGCCGAGATCGCCCGCCTCCAGCGCCGGCTCGGGATCACCACGGTCTACGTCACCCACGACCAGACCGAGGCCATGACCCTCGGCGACCGCGTCTGCGTGCTCAAGAAGGGCATCATCCAGCAGGTCGCGTCCCCCCGGGAGCTCTACGAACAGCCCGCCAACCTGTTCGTGGCCGGGTTCATCGGCTCGCCGCCGATGAACTTCCTGCCCGCGTCGGCGTCGGGCGGGAAGCTCGACACCCCGTTCGGTTCGATCCAGCTCGACGAGACCCGGGCGTCGAAGGTCGGCGACCGGGACCTCGTGCTCGTCGGCGTCCGTCCGGAGATGTTCGAGGACGCGTCGCTGGTCGACGAGGCCCTGCTCGACAAGGGTGCGCGGTTCACCGCGCAGGTCGACGTCACCGAGTGGCTGGGCGACTCGCAGTACGCCTACATCCCGTACGAGTCCTCCCCGGAGGCGGCGGCGAAGCTCAAGGAGCTCGCCCAGGAGCTCGACGGCGACCAGCTGCGCACCCAGGCGATCGTGTCGATCGACTCGACGTCGCGGATCCGCGAGGGCAACGAGGCCGAGTTCTGGTTCGACACCCGCAAGATCCACGTGTTCGACCCGCAGAGCGGCGAGAACCTGACGCGGGACGTCGAGGCGGGCGCCGAGCTCACCCGGCAGGCGAGCGAGGACCGGAAGGCCCAGGTCGAGCGGGCGCGGGCGAAGGCCTCCGCCTGACACCCCGGCCGGGAACGGCCCTCCCGCTCAGCGCGGCGTGAGGGCCCGTTCCCGCCGGGCCGGGACCCGGACCCCGGACAGGAACAGCACCCGGGCGAGCAGGAACACCACGACCGAGATCAGGTCGGCCGCCGTGACGCCGTGCGTGGCGTCGATGACGAACAGGGTCGGTCCCTCGATCGCGTGGTTCAGCGGCAGCCACGCGATCGCCGCCACGACCAGCAGGACGGCGACGACCTGGCGGGCACGTCGGGACCTCATGGCGGTGGGACGCCGGCCACGGCGGGGTCCTGACGGCGGGTCGTGCGGGCTTCACCCGACGGGGTCGCCGCCGTTGATCACGTGCCGGCGCTCAGAGCGTCAGCAGCGGGATCACGCCGGCGGCGATCGCGGCGACACCGACGACGACCCCGGTCGCGGCCAGCCGACGCCGCCGACGCTGGCGGCCGAGACCGAGCGCCGCGGTCCCCGTGCCGAGGACGGCGAGCCCGAGCTCGATCAGCAACGTCACGTGGGAGGCCCCGCGCGCCGCGGCGACGGCGGTGACCAGGGCCGCGACGAGCGCCACCACGGACACGACGAGTCCGACCAGCGCCGGTGCCGCGCCGGTGCCGGGTCCGTCCGGCAACGCGTTCCGCCCGGGGCGGGCGACGAGGTCGGTGACGGCCTCCTCGGCGGGCTCGTCGGTCGGCGTCCCGGTCACGACGACGGGTGCGGTGGGTTCCGCGGGCCGCGACGGCGCCGTGGGCACGGCCGACACCGCGGCCGACACCGCGGACGGGTCCCGACGGGCCACGCCCGGCCGGGACGCCGCGGCCCGGGCCGCCTCGACCCGGGCGAGCGACCGCGCCGGCAGCCCACCCGGCCCCGGGCCGTCGTCGGCGGTGTCGGGCCGGGCCCGGCGGTGTCGCGGCGGCCCGACCAGCGCCGCGGCGGCGAGCACCGGTCCGCCGTCGGTGGCGTCGGGGCTGCGGTGCCGGCCCCTCGTCGGCACCTCGGCGTCCCCGGCCGGCGCACCGCCGCCGGGCCTCGCCACCTGGACGGACACCCGACCCGGATCACGGCGGGTCGGTGGACGCGACATGGGCGAGGACTCCCGGGAGCCGGCGGACGAGGGCGTACGGAAGATCGACCCGGCCGCGCGCCGTGTTACCCGACCGTGACGGAGCGGGGTGCGGCGTCGTCCTGCATCCGGTGCCACGCCATCGCGAGCTGGGTCGCGATCGGGCGGATCACCCGGACGTCGTTCCAGTAGAACGGGTGTGCCAGCGGGGTCCAGCCGAGCCACCACGGGGCGACGTGCACGGTCCGGTCCTCGGCCACCGCGTCGCCGTAGGCGCCGTTGAGGGGACGCAGCGGCGAGGAGATGACGTCGTCGGGGTCCCAGACGTTGACCCACTCGCCGCCCACCCGGGGGTGGCGCTGCGCGAGCGCCGGGTGGGGCACCGTGAGCGGCGTCCCGAAGTCGGGGTGGCGCTGGGCGAACAGCGCCAGCGGCGAGCCGAGCGTGTGGAACCACCCGAGCGTCTCGCCCCGCTCGAGCGGGGTGTCGTCCAGCTCGTCGGCCACCTCCGGGGAGACCCCCGCCGAGCCGGAGGTGTGCAGCCCGCCCGCGACCTGCAGGTCGTAGAAGAAGTTGCTCGCCACCACGGTGCCCAGGGAGTGCGCCAGCACGCACAGCGGGGCATCGGTGCCCGCCTCGCCCGCGAGGTCGTGCAGGCACTGGGCGAGGTGCCGATGGACGCCGTCGTACAGCGTCCGGTCCACCGCGCCCGCCTGGTAGCTGATCGCGTCGCCGAGGTAGTGCACGATCAGCCACCGCAGCGTCGGGAAGTGGAAGTCCGGGGTGCCCGGCAGGCTGCGGACGAGGCCCGACGCGACCAGCCCGAGCAGCGCCCCGACCGAGCCGCGGTCGGCGGCGCCGCCCAGCGAGTCGAGCAGGTCGAACACCCCCTCGGCGCGGGCGCCGCCCATGCGGCGCAGCAGGGTGTCCTGGCGCCGCTCGTACTCCGGGGCCCAGAACGCCGTGTGCAGCGCGAGGGCGTCGTCGGCGTCCACCCCGGCGATGCGGGTGAACTCCTCGCGCAGCAGGGCGATCGAGGTGTCCGCGAAGCGGGAGTCCGCGATCTCGACGCCGTGCACCCACATCACGGCCAGCTTCGTCACGCGTTCTCCTTGGCGAGCTCCGAGTAGGGCGTCCGCAGCCCGTCGCGGACCAATCCCACCAGAGCCTTCCGCTGCCGGACGAAGAGGATGATCGCGAGCACCAGGTACACCCCGGAGAGGATGAGCAGCTCGGTCTCCTGGAGCGGCGCGGGCAGGAAGGCCGCGAGCAGGAACTGGGCGACGAACAGACCGAGGAGCGCCAGGGCGCCCTTCACCGAGATCGACAGGGTGACCAGCAGCGCCACCGCGAACAGCGACTGGGCGGCGGTGAGCAGCAGCTCCTCGCGCTGGTCGACGTCGATCGGCAGGCCGTTGAACGAGCCCGCCGCGATCGCGAAGACCAGCGGCAGCGTGCCCACCAGCAGCGACCACTGGTTGACCTTCGAGGAGACCAGGGTGGCCAGCGCGTCCGTCGTCTTCAGCCGCCACGCGTAGAGGCCCGCGACGAGCAGCTCCGGAGCCTCCGAGGCGAGCGGCGCGAGCCACTGGACGAGGAAGAACTGGCTGATCCCGAGTTCGGTGCCGGTCTCGACGAGGGCGTCGGCGAAGTGCTCGGCGCACGCGATGATGATCGCGGCCGCGAGGACGAACAGCCCGATGTACCAGGTGCGCCGCGGCGTGGTGGTCTTCTCCCCGATCCACGCCGACGGCCCGATGAGGTCCGGGTCCTCGGCGGGGGCCCGCGCGACCCGGATGCTGTAGGCCACGAAGATCCCGACGAGCACCACCAGGTCGACGAACGTGATGCTCACCCGCAGCGGCAGCGTCAGCGAGTAGAGGGTGGCGAGCAGCAGGAACATCAGCGGCACCGAGTCCGTGCGGCTGAGCGTGACGCGGGTGGCGTGACCCTCGCGATGGCTCGTCCCGCCGTCACCGATCGCGCCGTTGCGGCCGGCGGAGGTGCGCAGCCGGATCGCGGCCAGCAGCACGACCAGCGCCCAGCCCACGCCGACGAGGATCCGGTTCGCGCCGGTCATGTTGGCCAGCGCGAGGCCGCAGGGCGACTGCTCGGTGGAGCCCGGTGGCAGGCAGGTCGGGCCGAACTCGGCGTAGGCGTTGCCGCCCTGGATGGTGAAGACGAAGTCGACCGCGTACTCGGGCAGCACCGCGACGAGGGCGAGCAGGGCGATCGCGAGCCCGGCGGAGATGTCGACCTGGGCCGCCTCGGCCGCCCACGAGAGCAGGAAGGCGGCCCCGACGATCGCGAGGCCGTAGAGCAGGGCGTCGACGGGCGGGGTCAGCGACAGCCCCCCGAGACTCATCACGACGCCGGGTACGGCGACGAGGACGGCGCCCCCCACGAGCAGGGGCGAGCTGTTGCGGGCGGCCGACATGTCCGAATCACTACCCGAGTCGGGGCAGGTCCACCCGCCGGGCGCGCCGGAGCCCCCCGGTGTCCGTGCACCCGGCGTGGTCGGGCACCGTGGCGAGGCCTGCACATCAGCTCCCCGATCTGCACGCCGAGGTGATCCGTGCTCGCCCAGGCTCCCGGAATCCCTGCTCCGGACTGCGTCGCCGACGCCGGCTCCTGGTGCGCCCGCGTCTACTCCTGGACCGGAGTGGCGTGGCTCTCCCGCGACGCCGACTCGACGATCTCGGTCCTGGTGTCGGTGGTCCTGATCGTCGCCGTCGCCGCCCTCGTGCGGCTCGTGGTCAACCGCGTCATCACGCACGTCGCGACCGGGGCCGGCGTCCCCGGTCTCCTGTCGTTGCTCCGCCGACGGCGCGGGATGAGCGACGCCGAGCGGATCGAGGCCTTCGGGTCCGCCCGCCGCGCCCAGCGGGCCCGCACGGTCGCGTCCGTGCTGCGCTCGGCCGCGAGCATCCTGATCCTGGGGACCGCCTTCATGATGGTGCTCTCCCGGTTCGGGGTGAACCTCGCGCCGGTCCTGGCGTCGGCCGGGGTGCTCGGCCTCGCGGTCGGCTTCGGGGCGCAGAACCTCGTCAAGGACTTCCTCTCCGGGATCTTCATGCTGCTGGAGGACCAGTACGGGGTCGGTGACCACGTCGACCTCGGCGACGCCGTCGGGACGATCGAGCGGGTCGGGCTGCGGACGACGTCGGTCCGCGACGACGCCGGCGTGGTCTGGTACGTCCGCAACGGCACGATCGAGCGCGTCGGCAACGCGTCGCAGGACCACGCGGTCGCCGTCGTCGACGTGCCGCTGGAGCTCGACGCGGACGTCGAGGAGGCCGGCCGCGTCGCGGCGGAGGCCGCGCGGGAGGCGGTCGGTGCCGGCCTGGCCCACGACGTCCTCGAGCCGCCGCGCGTGCTCGGCGTGCAGTCGGTCACCGAGAGCGGCATGACGCTGCGGCTGACCACGAAGACCCGTCCGAACCGGCAGTGGGCGGTCAAGCGCGCCGTGACCGAGCGCGTCGTCAGCGACCTACGCACCGCCGCCTGACCCAGCCCACCGATGACCCTGCTGTCCGATCGCTCACGTTCCGCCGCCACCGGTGTACGGAACGGACACGGGCGCGGGCATCATCGGGGGGTGACTCGCGCGCGGTCCCGCTCGGCCGGGCGCCGCGCCGCGCCGTCCCGACGGCGGGGACTGCTCCGTCCGTCGCGCCGTCCCGGGTTCCGCCGGTCGGGCGGACTCCTGCTGACGGCGGCCGTCGTCGCGGTGCTCGTCGTCGGCGGACCCCTCCTGCTCGGGCTGCTCGACCCCCGGGTGGAGACCGAGCAGGTCGCCCCGGCCCCGACGCCGGTGGCGGCGCCCGCCCCCGTCCCGACGGTCACGCCGCCCCCGGCCGCGGCCCCCGCCCCGTCACCGGCGCAGGCCGCGGTGGAGGCGGCCGACGCGACCGTGACCCGGCGGGGCGCCGACGTGGGCATCGCCGTCCTGGACCGTGCCACCGGAGCGCTGGCGCTCAACGACGAGGCGGACGAGGCGATGAACTCGGCGTCGCTGTCCAAGCTGCTCACGGTCGTCGACCTGCTCGACCGGGGTGCGGAGGGCCGCGAGACGGTCACCGCCGGGGACCGGCGGCTGATCCGCGCCGCCCTCGGACCGAGCGACGACCCGTCGATGAACGCGCTGTGGAGCCGCTTCGGCGGGCAGTCGGGGATCACCCGGGTCGTGGAGCGGCTCGACCTGCAGGACACGGCCGTCCCGGACGACCCGTCGCAGTGGGGCGAGGTCCAGCTCTCCGCCCGGGACATGACCACGGTGTTCCGGCACGTCCTGGAGACGATGGCACCCGCCGACCGCGACCTGGTGCTCGGCGCCATGTCCGACGCCCCCACCACCGCCTCGGACGGTTTCGACCAGGGTTTCGGCCTGCTGGCCCCCGACCAGCGCGGTGTCGCGGCGAAGCAGGGCTGGCTGTGCTGCCTGCAGAGCTCGATCGACCTGCACAGCGCGGGCGTGCTCGATCCGCAGGGGCGCTTCGTCGTGGCGGTGCTGTCCAACCAGCCGTTCGGCTACGGCGCCGCGCGCGCGGTGATCGACGACGCCGTCGGCGCGCTGCGGGCGGCGCTGGTCTGAGCGGCGTCGGTGTGGCGGCAAAGCGTCGTTGCTGTCGTCCAGTGGCAGGATCGCCGCATCGTCAGGAACGGATCTCGGCCAGGACCGCGTCCGTGAAGGGTGGCCACGCCTCCTTCGCCCAGTCGCCGAAGTCGCGGTCGGTCAGGACCACACTCGCGGCGCGCACGTCCGGGTCGACCCACAGGAACGTGCCCGACTGCCCGAAGTGGCCGAAGGTGGACGGCGAGCTGTCCGCGCCGGTCCAGTGCGGCGACTTGTGGTCGCGCAGCTCGAAGCCCAGGCCCCAGTCGTTCGGCTTCTGGTAGCCGAGCCCGGGCAGCACGCCGGTGAGGCCGGGGAACTGCACCGAGGTCGCGTCGGCGAGGGTCTCGGGCGCGAGCAGGGACGGGGCGAGCAGCTCCCGGGCCAGGAGCACGAGGTCGTCGACCGTCGAGGTGGCGCCGTGGCCGGCCGAGCCCTCGAGCGTCGTCGACGTCATCCCGAGCGGCGCACAGACGGCCTCGTCGAGGTACTCGGGGAACGCGATGCCGGTGCGCTCCGCGATGTGGTCGGCGAGCACCTCGAACCCGGCCGAGGAGTACAGCCGCCGCTTCCCGGGCTCGGCCATCACCTTCTGCTCGTTGAACGCCAGGCCCGAGGTGTGCGCGAGCAGGTGGCGGACGGTGGATCCCTCCGGCCCGGCCGGCTCGTCGAGGGTGATCGCCTCCTCCTCGACGGCGAGCAACGCGGCCACGGCGACCAGGGGCTTGGTCACCGAGGCGAGGCGGAAGGCCCGGTCGGTCGGTCCGTGGGTGGTGGTCCCGTCCGCCGTCACGACCGCCGCTGCCACGTGGTCCACCGGCCAGTCGTCCACCCGCGCGAGGCTGTCCACGGCGGGCCACCCTAGAGGAGCTGATGTCAGCGGTGCGGCCATGCTGACACCGGACGTCACGGACGTCGGCGGTATCAGCGCGGCACGACGAGGAGCAGCGACGTCTCGCCGGCCCGCTCCACCCGCAGCCCCGCGTCGGCGAGCACCGCGAGGACGGCGCCGGTGTCCTTCGGGCGACGGCGGGTCGAGGCGAGCAGCCGGGCGGCGCGCCCCTTGAACGACTTGTTCGCGTGGCTGACCGTGCTCCGCGACCCGTCGGGCGCCTCGGAGACGACGTCCAGCGTGGTGGCGCCGCGGGCGGGCGCGAGGGCCATGTACCCGCCGGATCGCAGGTCGACCACGTGCTCGTCGAGATCGGCCAGCACCGGGCCCAGCACCGGCCGCCACACCGTGCGCAGCCCGCCGTACCCGGGCACGGCGGAGTCGGCGGACAGCCGGTAGGCCGGGATCGGGTCGGTACCCATGACGAGGCCGAACAGCGCCGAGCACACCGCGATCCGCCCACGGGCGCCCGGCGTCAGGGACGGGGCGTCCAGCGCGTCGTAGAGCACCCCGGTGTAGCGCCGCAGCGCCGGGGCCGTCCGGGCGGTCCACAGCGCGGCGTTGCGCTCGATCTCGTCGTCCTGGCGCTCGCTCACGCCGAGGGCGGTCCGCGAGGCGGGGACGTCGTCGGCGAGGGCGACGACGGCGTCGACGAGCTTCGCGCGGGTGTCGGTCAACGACGGGAACGACAGTGCATCCAGGTCGAGCGGCGTCCCGCGGCCGCCGGACGCCTTCGTCTCGGAGGGTGGGAGGACGACGAGCACCCCGGCATGATTCCTCCCCGGGCAGCGGGAGGTGACCGATGGGTGGGGTGGAGCAGCGGTTCGCGGCCGAACTCGCGTGGGCCGACGCCCGCACCACGCGCACGGGACCGCCCACGGCGCGTGAACGGTCCTGGGCCTCCGTGCTGCGCCTGCCGACCGCGGACGGCCCGGTGTGGCTGAAGGTCACGACGCCGCCCACGCGCCCCGAGGTCGGCCTGTACCGACTCCTGGCCGCGACGGTGCCGGACGCGGTCCTCGTCCCCCTGGCCCTCGACGAGGGTCGGGGGCTGCTCCTCCTTCCCGACGGCGGATCGACGCTCGCGGACGGTCCGCGCGAGCGGCTCGCGCCCGATCTCGCGGAGGCGTTCGCGGCGTACGGGCGGCTGCAGCGCGCCATGGCCCCGCACCGGGCGGAGCTGGTCGCGATCGGGCTCCCGGACGCCGCGCCCGCCGCGCTCGACGCGCGCTGCGCCGAGGCGGTGGCCGTGACGGGCCTTCCCGACGCCGAGGCCTGCCGGGCCGCCGTCGCCGGCTGGGCCCGCGTGTTGGCCACCGCGCCGGCTGCGGACCTCGTCAGTGTCGACCACCAGGACCTGCACCCGGGCAACGTGCTCACCTCGGGCCGCTTCTACGACTGGGGCGACGCGGTCGTCGCGCACCCCTTCGCGAGCATGCTCGTCGGGCTCGGCGCCCTGGCCCGGACACTCGGGGTCGATCCGGACGACCGCGCGGTGCGCCGGGTACGGGACGCCTACCTGGACGTGTTCGCCGACCTGGCCCCGCACGCCGAGCTGGTCGCGACCTGCACGCTGGCGTGCCGGGCCGCCGTCGTCGCCCGCGCGTTGGTCTGGCACCGCGCGGTCGGCGGGGAGGGGCCCTACGCCGACGCGGCCCGCGAGACCCTGGCGACGTACTCGGCGCCGTCGCCCTTCGCAGGCGCCTGAGAGGGGTTCCGTACCCTCCTCCGGGTGGATTCCCCTGCCCGGTGGCAGCCGTCGCGCGCCGGGATCCTGAACGTCTACCAGTACCAGGACGAGGTGCTGGACTTCGGCGGCGGCCGTCTGCTGCTGCGCGGGGTGAACGGCTCGGGCAAGTCGACGGCGATGAACATGCTGCTGCCGTTCCTGCTCGAGGCCGACGTGCGCAAGATCGACGCGGCCGGGGAGCAGCGCGGGGTGCTCCGCTCCTGGATGCTCTCGGACAACGAGGACACCCAGCGGACCGGCTACCTGTGGATCGAGTTCGTGCGGGCCGGGGAGTACCGCACGGTCGGCTGCGGGATCCGCGCCAACCGGTCGACCGACCGCGTCACCACCTGGTGGTTCTCCACCGACCGGCGGGCGAGGCTGGACTTCCGGCTCACCGAGGCCGACGTGCCGTTCTCGGCGGACGCGCTGCGCTCCGAGCTCGGCACCCGAGGGCAGGTGTTCACCTCCACCGCCGAGTACCGCGCCGAGGTCGCCCGCCGGTTCTTCGGCGGCACCGACCCGACGGCGTACTTCCGGCTGCTCCACCAGGTCCGCAACCCGCGCGTCGGTGACCGTATCGACACCGACCTGCCCCGCACCCTGCGCGAGGCCCTGCCCCCGGTGCCCGAGGACGCGGTCAACGACGCCGCGCAGCCCCTCGAGGACCTCGAGGACCACCGGCGCAACGTCACCGACCTGGCCACGACCGCTGAGGCGCTCGACGGGGTCGTGGAGGTCTACACCGACTACGCGCGCCGCGTGCTGATGACCGCGGTCGAGGGCGCCGCGGCCGCGGTCGACGCGGCCCGGACCGCGACCCGGCGCGTGGAGCGCGAGCGGAACGCCGCGCAGCGGGCCACGACCGCCCGCGACGAGGCCGTCCGCGTCGTCGGCGAGCTGACCGACGAGCACGCCCGCGCCACCTCCGAGCGGCAGGGCCTGGTGAGCCTGCCGGAGTACTCCGCGCACGCCGACCTCGTCCGCCGTCGCGACGAGCTGTCCCGCGCCGACGAGGCGGCGGGCACCCTGGACGGCGTCCGCGGCCGCGCGCTCGCGCGGGTCACCACGGCCGCCGGGAGCGCCGCCGGGGCGAAGGGGCAGGTGGAATCGGACCTCGCCGGGGTCGCGGAGCACCTGCGTGAGGTGGCGACGGCGGCCCGGGCGGCCTCCGCGCCGGTCCGGCTCCCCGACCCGCCGGCGCTCGTCACCGAACCCCGCGACGACGCCGCGAGCGGGACCTCGCTGGACGTCCCGGAGGACGGCGGCACCGAGCCCGCCGAGGACCTCCCCGCCGCGCTCGTCGGGGTGGCCGACGGGCTGCGTACGCACCGCACGACCATCCGCGACCTGCGTGAACGCGCCGGCGCGGCCGATCGCGAGACCGCCTCCGCCGCCCGCGCCGAGGACGAGGCGGCCGAGGCGGGCGAGCGCGCGGCCGAGGCCGCCGAGCAGGCCGACGTCGCCCGCCGGGCCGCGCGGGTGGCGGCCGACGAGCACACCGAGGCCGTTGCGGCCTGGCAGGAGCGGTTCCGGGCGCACCTCGCAGCGGTCCCCGCGGCCGAGCCGGGCGGCACCGCCGGCTGGCTGCCGGCCCCGGCCCGCGAGGCCGAGGGCGAGCCGGTCGACGACCTCCGGGCCCGCGCCGAGGCCCTCGTCGGCGCCGCCCGGCGTGCGGCCGACGACGCCTCCGGCGCACTGTCCGCGGCGCGGGCCCGCGCGACCGGCCGGGTCGGCGAGGTCGACGACGAGCTCGCCGCGCTACGCGCCGAGCACGCCCGGGTCGAGGCCGCCGGGGAACTGCCGCTGCCCCGTGAGCCGTGGCGGACGGATGCAGGCGTCGACGACGCCGTGCTGTTCGCGTCGCTGGTCGACTTCGCCGACGACCTCGACGACGCCGCCCGCGCGGGCCTCGAGGCGGCCCTGGAGGCCTCGGGTCTGCTCGCCGCCCGGGTCGACCCGGACGGGCAGCTGCGCGGGGAGGGTGGCGAGCTGCTCGTGACGGCGGGTCATCCCGTCGGCCCGGGACCCCGGCTGGTGCCCGTCGACACCGGCACGGTGCCCGTGGAGGTCGTGGCGGGCGTGCTCGGGGCCCTCGGGACGGCGCCGGGCGCGGCGCTGTGGGTCGGCGAGGACGGGTCGTTCGGGGCGGGCCCGCTGCGCGGCCGGCACACGAAGCCCGCCGCGGAGTACGTCGGCGCCGGAGCGCGCGAACAGGCCCGCGCCCGGCGGCTCGCCGAGCTGGCGGCGCAGGTGGACGACGCCGAGTCGCGCCTCGCGGCCGCCCGGGGGGTCGCTGAGGCCCTCGACGAGCACGCCGAGACCCTCCGGCGCCTGGTCCGCGAGCTGCCCGGCACCCGCACCGTGGACGACGCGGTGGTCGCCGCGACCGGCGCCGACCGCTACGCGCAGGAGGCCCGCGGCCGCGCCGCGGAGCGGACCGCGGCGGCCGCCGAGGCACGCCGTCGGGCGGACGATGCCGTCGCCCGGCTGCAGCAGGAGGCCGCGGAGACCGGCCTGCCCACCGACCCCGAGCGGCTCGAGGGCCTGCTCGAGGCGATCACGGACGCCGAACGGGCCCTGGCGGCCGTGGAGGCGGCCGGGGAGCGGGTGCGGCGCAGCACCCGGTCGTGGCGCGAGGCGATCACGGCGTGGGAGCGCGAGGTCACGGACCTGGGCGCGGCCGTGGCGGACCACCGCGCCGCCGCCGGCCACGCGGCGTCGGTGCGCACGGAGCTCGAGACCGCCGAGTCGGCCCTGGGCGAGGAACCGGCCAAGGTCGCGGCCCGGGTCACCGAGCTCGACGGGCACCTGCGGGAGACCGCGGGCCGGGTGGACGCGGCCCGCGAGGAGCAGACGACCGCGACGGTCGCCGTGCGGGAGGCGGAGCTGCGCGTGGAGTCCGCCCGCGAGACGCTCGCCGAGCGCGAGAAGGCCGCCGTCGGCGCGCGCGCCCGGCTGGTCGATGCGCTCGAGGTACCGGGGCTGCTGGCGGCGGCGGAGCGCGAGCCTGCTGCCGGTGGCGACCCCGCTCCTTCTGCACGAACGGGCCGTTCGTCACCTTCTTCCGTGACGAACGGCCCGTTCGTGCCGGAGGGCGGGGACGGCGAGAGCGCGGACAGCGCAGCCGACTGGTCCGAGGAGCCGATGCCGGTCACACCGGACACGGTCGAGGGTGCCGCGGAGCTGGTCGACGCCCTGCGCGAGCGGCTGCCCGCGCCGCGGCGTCAGGTCACCGAGGACGCGCTGGAGAAGGCGCTGCGCGAGACGCGCGACCGGCTGGCGTCGGGCTGGGACATCGAGTCCCGGCGCGGCCGGGACGGTGCCGACGGCACCCCGCTCGCCGTGCACGTCACCGGCCCGACGCGTGCGGTGCTCGCGCAGATGGTGCACCGGGTCGCGGTCCAGCGGCGGCGGGCGACGAGCCTGCTCTCGGCGCAACAGGACCAGGCGCTGCGCAACCTGCTGCACGGCCGCATCGCCCGCGAGGTCGCGGACGCACTGTTCGCGGCCGGTGAGCTGGTCGAGCGGATGAACCGGATCCTGCGCGGGGTCACGTCCAGCCAGGGGATCGGCGTCCGGCTCCAGTGGCGCCCGCGGGGCGATCTCGAGTCGGAGACGGCGACGGCTCTCGAGCTGCTCGGCAAGCACCCCGACCTCCGGTCCCCCGAGGAGGACGACCAGGTCCGCGAGGCGGTGAAGACCCTCGTCGAGCAGGCCCGCGCGGCCGACCCGGAGGCGTCCTACCGCACCGTCATCTCCGACGTCCTGGACTACCGGACCTGGCACGAGATGCGCATCTACCTGCGCCGTCCGGGGCGCAACGACGAGCTGCTGACGCGGCGCACGACGCTGTCCGAGGGCGAGAAGAAGCTGGTCACGGTGCTGCCGATGGCCAGCGCGGCCGCCGCGAGCGCCGCCGCCCACGACCCGCACGCGGTCGGTGCGCCGCGCCTGGTGCTGCTCGACGACGCGTTCGCGAAGGTCTCCGAGGACAACCACGCGAAGCTGTTCGGGCTCCTCGTGGACCTGGACGTGGACTTCGTCGTCACCTCCGAGCGGCTCTGGGGCACGCACCCCAACGTCCCCGAGCTCGCGATCACCGAGGTGCTGCGCGACCCGGAGCTGCGCGCGATCGCGCTGGTGCACTACCGCTGGAACGGCCACGAGCTGTCCGTGGGGGCCTGACGTGGGCACCACGATCCGGCCGGTCGTCTTCTCCTACGTCACCGAGTCGCCGGAGTACCGGTGGATCCTGGCCGTCTTCGCGGGCACGTTCTTCGCGGAGCTGACGCCGGGGGAGGTCGCCGCGCGGCTGGCCGAGGCCGGGCACGAGCTGGACGAGGCCACCGTCAAGATCCGCCTCGACCAGCTGCGGACGTGGGGCAACCTCGAGGTTTCCGCGTCGGTCGGGCAGGTCGGCACGGTCGAGGACTACTACCGCCGTCGGGACCGCTACCTGATCACGCGGGTCGGCCAGGAGGTGCACGACCTCGTCGAGGGGGTCCTCGCGCAGGTCGACGACGTCCGGGACGTCTCGCTGGGCCGCCTCGAGCAGCTCCGCGCCGCGCTGGATACGCTGTCCGGGCTGGACGCCGCGACCGCCCCGCCGGACCGGCTCGCCGAGGCCGTCCGTGCGGTGTTCGACCCGCACGTCGCGTTCTCGGCCGAGATCACCCAGTTCTTCGCGGCGATCAACCAGTGGCAGTCGCGGTTCGACCTCGACGAGGACGAGTTCGCGTTCTTCTCCGAGGTGCTGATCGGCTACGTCGGCGAGCGGCTGGAGACGCTGCGGCGGTCCGCGCGCCCGATCGCGGGCCTGCTCGTCGAGCTCGGACCCGTCGTCGGGACGATCGTGGACCGGGCGGCCGACGGCCTGGCCGCCCGCGTCGCCGCGGCCGGCCTGTCGGCGGTGCGGGTCCGGCGGGAGCCCGGTGGGGCGACCGCGGACTGGGACAACCTCGCCTCGTGGTTCGTGTCCACCCCGGGCCGCCCGAGCCGGGTCCAGACGCTGGAACGGGACGCGGTCGACGCCGTCCGGACCCTCACCCAGAACCTGACCCGCCTCTCCCGCACCGGGACGGCGGGATCGTCGCGGCGGGTGGACTTCCTGCGGCTCGCGGGGTTCTTCGCGCACGCCCCCGCGCCGCGCGCGCACGAGCTGGCCGCCGCCGCGTTCGGGCTCTACGGCGCCCGGCACCTCGGTGTCGCCGGCGGCGACGACACCGATCCCGTCGACCCCACCGTGTCGTGGTGGGACGCGCCGGTCGCGACGGTGCCGGTGTCGCTGCGCGAGCGCGGCGACACGACCAGCCGTGGCCGGACCTCCCGCGTGCAGGACCGCACCCAGGAGCGTCGGCACCTGCTGGCCCGCAAGGCCGAGGTCGAGAAGCGGGCCGCCGCGGCGCGGGCGGAGCTGCTCGAGAGCGGTGCGGACGGGTTCGCCGCCCGCCTCTCCGAACCGGCGCTGCGCGAGCTGCAGCGGGTGCTCACCCGCGCGGTGGCGGACCTGGGCCCGGACTCGTCGTCGGGAAGCATCGTCCTCGACGGCGTGCGCTGCGAGGTCCGGCGGGAGCCGGGGACGACGACGTCCGTGCCGACCCACGCGGGCGCGCTGCGGGTGGAGGGTCTGGTGCTGACGGTCGAGGCGGCGCCGTGAGCGCATCCGGGGTGAACGAACGGCACTCTCGCGCGCCTGGAGGTTGCGAGAGTGCCGTTCGCTCCGGACGAGGCAGTGCCCCGTGAGCGCGCCGGCCACCGACCCGCAGCGCGACGGCGAGCTCGTCGCGGCGACGCGGGCCCTGCTCGCGCGGCCGTGGCGCACCGCGGAGACCGACCCGGACCTCGTCGCCCTGATCCGGCGGCACGCCGACGCCCTCGACGCGTGGTTCACGCAGGAGCTGAACTACCGGCTCGTCGTCACCGCGGACACCGTGCGGCTGGTGAAGACGGGGCACGTCCCGGCGGACCGCCCGCTGCGCACGGTGTCCGCCTCGCCGCGGCCGTTCACCTCGGCCGAGTACACCGCGTTGGCGCTGGTCCTGGCGGCGACGACGTCGGGTCCGGACCGCACCAGCCTGCGCGACCTGGTCAACGCGGTGCACTCCGCGGCAGCGGAGGCGGGGGTCGTGCTCGACACCGACGCCGCGTCGCGGCGGGCCCTGGTGACGGCGCTGCGCTGGCTGATCGCGCAGGGGATGATCCGCGAGCTCGACCGCGGGGTCGCGGTCTACGAGCACGACGCGGACGCGGATGCGCTGCTCGAGGTGCGTCAGGACCGGATGGCGCTGCTCCCGACGGGGGCCGTCGTGGGCGCGGAGACGCCGGACGAGCTCGTCGACCGGGCGCGGGAGCGGGGCTCGGCGGCCACGGCGGCGCGGCGGCGGCTGGTCGAGGACCCGGTCGTGCTGGCGTCGGACCTGGACACCGCGCGGTTCGCCGAGCTGCGTCGCCGCGCCGGGGACGAGGGCCGCCGGATCGAGGCGCGCACCGGTCTCGTGCTCGAGGCGCGCGCGGAGGGGCTCGCGGCGCTCGACGTCGACGGTGGGTGCTCCGACGTCGCGTTCCCGACCGGCGGCACCGTCCCGCACGCGGCGTTGCTGCTGGTCAGCGAGCTGGTGTACCAGTTCCGGCCCGCCGAGGACCCGGAGCCGATCCCCTGGGCCTCCGTGCGCGAGGTCCTCGACGAGCTGGTCGCCGAGCACGGCCGGTACTGGTCGAAGGCCGCGCTCGCCGATCGCGACCGGTTCGCCGCCGACGTGCTCGCCCTGCTGGTGTCGATGCGCCTGGTCGGGGTGGCCGACGACGGCGCCGTCCGGGTGCTGCCGCCGGCCGCGCGGTACACGCCGGACGTCATAGTCGTCGAGGGCGAGGACGTCGAGGAGCAGCCGACGCTGCTGTAGCCGTCGCCCTGGTGTCAGCAGTGCGGCCATGCTGACACCGGACGTCACACATGCCGCCATGATCACGGCGCCCGGTGGCACACCGCCTCCAGGTTCACGCCCTCCGGGTCGCGGACGAACGCGCCGTAGTAGTCCGGGTGGTACTCCGGGCACACGCCCGGCTCGCGCAGCACCGTGGCCCCGGCGGCGAGCGCGGCCGCGAAGAACGCGTCGACCACGTCGCGGTCCGGGGCCGTGAACGCCACGTGGGTGTCGCTGTCGTGGTGCACCTCCCGCCCGGCGTCGATCACCCAGAAGAAGGGCTTCGCGTCGACGCCGAACGCGTGCATCGCCTTCTGCCCCGACGCCGGGTCGGGCAGGACGTGCAGGAGGCTCGTGATCCCGAGCGGTGCGAGCGCGGCGGTGTGGAACGCGATCGCGCGGTCGAGGTCGGCGACGGGCAGGTTCAGGTGGTCGATCGACGATCCTTCGAGGCTGGTCATGTCCGCACGATGGCAGCAGGAGCGGCCGCCGGATGGCCGCTTGTCCGGCAGGATGCAGGATCGTGGCCACCACCTCGGCGAGGACCCTGCGCCTGCTGTCGATGCTCGGTGCGGGACGGACGTGGTCGGGGCCGGAACTGTGCGACCGGCTGGGCGTCTCGCCACGGACCCTGCGCCGCGACGTCGAGGTGCTGCGCGAGATGGGGTACGCCGTCGACCCGGTCAAGGGCATCGGCGGCGGCTACCGGCTCGGCCCCGGCGGGGCGCTGCCGCCCGTCGTGCTGGATGAGGACCAGGTCGTCGCGGTCGTGGTGGCGCTGCAGACCGCGTCGACGGCGTTACGGGGGATCGAGGAGTCCGCGCAGCGCGCACTCGCCGCGCTGCGCCACGTCATGCCGCGCCGGCTGCGGACGGACGCCGACCTGCCGATCATCCCCGTCGTCAACCAGTGGGAGTTCCCGGCCGAGCCGATCGAGGCCGCGCTCGTGCGCGAGGTCGGGGCGGCGGTCCGCCGCCGGCAGGTGCTGCGCCTGGACGACGACGGGGACCCCCTGCGGGTCGAACCCCACCACCTCGTGGTCTGGGCCGCCCGCTGGTACCTGGTCGCCTTCGACCTGTGGGCCGCACGGTGGCGGGTCCTGCGGCTCGACCGGATCACGGTGCACCCCCCGACCGGGGCCGGGTTCGCCGAGCGACCCCTTCCCGACGGCGGGCCCGTCGAGTTCGTGCGCCACACCGCCGACCGCGGCGACCGGCCGGCGCCCTGGCCCTGCCTGGGCCACGTCGAGCTGGCGCTGCCCGCCGCGGTGGTCGCGGAGTTCGCGCCGGGAGGGGCCGTCGTCGAGGCGGTCTCGACGACGAGTTGCCGCCTCACGATGGGCGCGTGGTCCTGGAGCGGGCTCGCCGGGTTGTACCTGACCTTCGGAGCGGAGATGACCCACGTCGAGCCCGCGGAGCTGCGGGAGGCGTTCGGCGCGGCGCACGCACGTCTCGCGCGGGCCGTGGTCGTCGGGGGGTCGTCCTAGTGTGCGGGGCGTGGACGTGATGGCGGAGGTCGGGGCGGCGGTCGAGCAGGGGCGGGCGGGCGAGGCGGCCGAGGCACGGCGTCGGCTGACGCAGCTGTGGCACGACCCGGCGGCGCAGGCCGACCCGTTCCGCCGGTGCGCGCTGGCCCACTACGCCGCCGACCTCGAGGAGGACGTCCTCGACGAGATCCGTTGGGACCTCCGGGCGCTCGACGCGGCCGACGCGATCCCACCGGACCACGGGACCCCGGTCGACGTCGCGGCCATGTACCCGTCGTTGCACCTCAACCTGGGCGACGCCTACCTCCGGGCCCGGGATCTGCCGAGCGCCGTCCACCACCTCGAGCGTGCGCGGGCCGCGGTGGGCGCCCTTCCCGACGACGGGTACGGCCGCATGATCCGCGGTGGCATCGACGGCCTGGCGGAACGCGTCGCGGACGAGCACGCACGTCAGGGTCGTCGCTGGTGAACCGGTCGCTCGGTGAGGAGCCGGACCACACCGCGGTGGTGCACCCGGGATGACGCTTCCGCCGGTCCTGCTGCAACCTGAATTCCTCCCGCTGTGGCAGCACGTGTCGGCAACGCTCGACCGGCGTGGCCTGCACGATCGTGGCTGGGTGTCCCTGCCCGACGGACTCCCGCCGGCCGTCCGCGCCCGCCTCCGGGAACTGGTGCCCGGCCGCTCGACCCGCCGTCTGGACCTCGCCCAGCTCGACCGCGCGCTCGATCGCCACGGCGCCGACCTGCTCACCCTGCTCGTGGCCGCGGGCTGCTCGCCGACGGGCCGGCGCGAGGCACGCGATGCCGACCGCGATCGGCGGGCCCGGCGCGACGGCGCACTCGTGGACGCCGCGCGGGCGTCGCTCGGGGAGCAGCCGTGGGTGACGGCGTGGGTCGAGGTGGTCCGTCCGGGGCTCCCCGACGACGAGGCGGCCCGGGCCGCCGTCGACACGGTCGCCCGCGTGCTCGCCGTCGCCGGCGAGCCGGGACCGCGCAGCCGGGCCGAGGTCGCCGCGCAGGCGCTGGGCGACGCCCACGAGCTCGACCGCGGCACGCCCTCGCGCCGGCTGGTCGGCCAGGCGCTCGCGTGCCGATCGGGTCGGGACCGCTGGGACGACCCGGCCCTCTGGGAGGACGCCGGGCTGCCCGGGGACCTCGTCGCGACCCCGGTCCTCACCTGGGGGCTGCCGCTGCTGGGCGGCGGCCTCGCGGCCGCGACCCGGGCGGCCACCGGAGCCGGCGCACCGAGCTACCTGTCGACGCTGAACCTCCGGGACCTCGCCGTCGACGTCCCGCCCGGCACGGTCGTGCTCGGCGTGGAGAATCCCCGGCTGCTCGAGGCGGCCGTCCAGCGCGGACTGGACGTGCCGATGCTGTGCACCCTCGGCAACCCGACGACCGCGCCGCTGACGCTGATCCGGGCCCTGCTCGAGGCCGGCGCGGAGGTGCGCCACCACGGCGACTTCGACCCGGCCGGCGTCGCGATCACGGCCCGCCTGGCGCAGCTCGGCGTCGTCCCGTGGCACATGACCGCGGCCGACTACCGGCAGGCGCTGACCCCCGACCTGCGTCGCTTCACCGACCCGGTCCCGCCGACGCCGTGGGATCCGGAGCTGCAGCGCGCCATGACCGAGCACGGCCGTGCCGTGGACGAGGAGCGGGTGATGGACGAGCTGCTGGCGAGCATCGACGGGTGACCGGGACCGGTCGTCGTGCCACGCTCACCGGATGGGGGATGCGCAGGCGGCGATGGCCTTCTACCAGCTGCTCGCCTCGGTCAGCTTCACGCTGCTCGGGCTGTGGTTCACGGCGCTCAACCTCGCGCACGCCGACTGGCGGCACCCGGGTCGACATCGCGAACGGCTCCACGTGGCGCTGCTGTTCCTGCTGCCCGGAACCCTCGGTCTGACCTCGGTGCTCGCCGGCTCCAACCCGATCGCGTGGCGGGTGGTGTTCGTCCTCGGGGGCGTCATCGGGCTGGGGGAGTCGCTGGTCTTCCTGATCCGGCGCCGCGGGCTCCCCGGCGCCGGTGAACGGGTGCTCGCCGTCCTCGCCCCGGTGCTGTACGCCCTGGTGGTGGCGACGGCGTTCGTGCCCACCCCGGTGGCGGGACTCGTGCCCCTGCAGATCGAGGGGTTCGTGGTCGCGGCCGTGTTCCTCGTCGGTCTGACGCACGTGTGGCGCGCCTTCGCCGAACGTCCGGCGCCGGCCACCTGACCGTCCGCTCCGTCCGGCGGTGGGCGCCCACGGCCCGCCTAATCGACTGAGGGGGCCCTCCGCTCGACGGGTGGCGGCGCGGGGCGGGCCGGGACGCCCGTCGGCTCGCCGAGCATCTCCCGGGCCACCAACGTCGCCGCGGCCGCACCGATCGGCACCGCGACGATGCCGACCAGCGGGATCAGGCAGAGCAGGTAGGTCGGCACCCCGACCGCCCAGCCGAGCACCCGACGGGACCGCACGACCCGTCGTCGGGACCCGAACCCGACGCCCCGCCGCTCCAGGGCGGGCGCCGTCAGCTCCAGGACGAGCAGGCGTCCCCCGACCAGCGCCGCGACCACCGGCACGACCGTCTGCCCCACGACCGGCAGGAACCCGGCGGCGAACAGCGGGATCGCCACCAGCACCGACATCCCCACCAGCAGCAGCCCGTCGCGCGCGCCGCGGGCCAGAGCCACCGCCCACGACCGCTCCGGCCCGGCCGGCACCCCGCCCACCGTGTCGTCCACGATCTCGGAGAGCTTCTCGTAGAACGGTCCGCCGATCGCGAGGGTCACGGCGACGAACGTCAGCACCGCGACCAGCGCCACCGCCGCGAGCACCGCGATCCCGACGACGACCTCGGTCGCCTCCCGCGCAGTGGGGGACCACGCGTCCGCGAACCCCGTGAGCACGCCGACGAGGTCGCCGAGGTACCGGACGAGCACGACCAGGGCGACGGCGTAGAGCAGCGCCGTCACCACCGCGGGCAGGGCCCCGAGCCGCAGCAGCCGCGGCGAGCGCAGCACCATCCCGGCCGCCCGCAGGTAGAGGCGGACACCGAGCGCGAGGTCGGACACGTCCCGGATCGTCCCACCCGCGCAACTCGGGTGACGGGCGGCGCGGGCGCGTGCTTGCCTGGTGGGCGTGGAGGTCGAGTTCACCAGGCGGGCCGACGGCGGATCGGTCGCCGAGATCGCCCGCGTCGACGGGGTCCGCCTGCGCATGCGCTCCTACGACGTGACCAACCAGGTCCCGCACGACGCCATCCACCTGATCGGCGAACGCGCGCTCGGCATGTCCGACGGCCTCTTCGGCTCGATCGCCGCCGGGGCGGTGTTCGAGTCCATGGAGGTGGTCGGGGGGAGGCAGCGGCACGACCGCCGGCAGCGCTCCGAGGAGATCCGCCGTCGGCACGCGGGGTCGCTGCGCCTCGCGGAGACGCTGGTGGGCGCGCTGCAGGGCAGCCTGGACGCCGACGCGGCAGGGGCGAAGGACCGGCTCGACGCCGCCTGGGGGATCACGCGCACCGGCGCGAGCCCGTTCTCCGCCGAGCAGGCCGACCGTGCGGTCCGGGAACTGCGCCGGCTGCGCACCGAGTGGGCCGGGCTCGCCGTGGGCGGTCCGGGTGTCCGCTACACGTGGCCGGAACCCGCAGGGCGACGCCGGCCCCGGGGGTCGAACTAGCCTCGACGGTCATGCGGATCGCGTCGCTGCTGCCGGCCACCACCGAGATCGTGGGCGCCCTCGGCCGCGCCGACGACCTCGTCGCGATCACCTTCGAGTGCGACCACCCGCCGGGCCTGACCGCGCCCGTCGTCGTCCGGTCGGCACTCGCCGGCGACCTGACCCCGGGCGAGATCGACCGCACCGTGCGGGAGCGGGCCGCGGCCGGGCTGCCGATGTACGACCTCGACCGCGAGGCGCTCCGCGCGGCCGCCCCGGACGTCGTCCTCACCCAGGACCTCTGCGGGGTCTGCGCCCTGCCCGGCCACACCGTCACCGAGGTGCTGGCCGAGATCGGCCTGCCCGACGTCGCGGTCCACTCCTTCGACCCGCACACCTTCGACGAGGTCCTCGGCGGGATCGCCGACCTCGCCGCGGCGATCGACGCCGACGCGGGCCCGCTGCTGTCCGACCTGCGTCGACGCCTCGCCGCCGTCGAGACCGCGCTCGTCGACGGCCGCGTCCGCGCACCCTCGTGCTGGAGTGGACCGACCCGCCGTTCCTCCCCGGCCACTGGGTCCCCGAGCTCGTCCGCCGCGCCGGGGCCGTCCCGACGGCCGGTGCGGACGGCGGGCGGAGCCGCGCGGTGGCGTGGGAGGACCTGGACGTCCCGGACGCGGTGATCGTCACCCCGTGCGGCTACGACCTCGACGGGGCGGTGGCGCAGGCCGGCCCGATCGTCGAGCGCTACCCGGAGGTGCCGGTGATCGCGATCGACTCGGCGTCCTACGTGGTGCGGGCCGGCCCGCGTCTGGTGGACGGGGTCGAGGCGCTCGCGCGCGCCCTGCACCCGGCGTGCTTCGCCGACGGGCCGTCCGACCACGCCGTGCTCACGTGCCGAGCACCCGCGGCCCCGGGCCCGCCTCCCCGAGCCGGTCGCCCGGGTTGACCATCTGACAGCGGTCGATGGACAGGCAGCCGCAGCCGATGCACCCGCTGAAGTCGTCCCGGAGCTGGGTCAGGCGCCGGATGCGCTCGTCGAGCTCGGCCCGCCACGACGCGGAGAGCCTCTCCCAGTCCGCGCGGGTCGGGGTCCGGCCGTCCGGGAGCGCCTCCAGCGCCTCGCGCACCTGCGCCAGGGGCACGCCCACGCGCTGGGCGATCCGGATGAACGCGATCCGGCGCAGCACGTCCCGCCGGAAGCGGCGCTGGTTGCCCGCGGTCCGGCGGCTGGAGATGAGCCCCTCGCGCTCGTAGAAGTGCAGCGCCGAGACGGCCACCCCGCTGCGCGCCGCGACCTCCCCGACGGACAGCTCGCCGGCGCCTGGCGTCATGATCCGACGGTGGACCTCGAGAATGGTCCAGGTCAAGGGGGACGCGTCACCACGCGTCGCGCACCGGGTTCCGGCCGGGAGGGCGGACGCACCACACGCCCGCCCTCCCGGACCGGTCGGACGGGGGAACGGACCCCCCGGTCCCGACCCCGTCCGATCCGCCGTCGCCGGCGGAGGTCCCCCGCGGGCGGCGTGCCGCCCACACGGGTCCCAACGGCCGGGCCGCCCGCGGAGCACGGCTGCGCGCCACGAACCCCCTCGAACGGATGAGTCGAGTCGTACGGCAGACGTGTCGCGCGTCGGTCGGCGCGGGATCAGCCCCGTCCCGCGAGCACCCGCACGGTCGCGACGGCGGCCTCCTCGGTGGTGACCCCCTCCGCCTCGGCCCAGTGCGAGGCGGGGCGCTCACCGCCGAGGGCGGCACCGAGCCCCGGTCCGGGCGTCGGGTCGAGTCCGGCGAGCACGGTGTCGCACGCGGCGAGGATCTCGGGTCGACGGCGGGCCAGGTGCTCGGCGAGCAGGTGGCGCAGCTCGGTGAGGGCCTCCTCGCGACCGTCGGCGAGGTCGGCCCCGGCGCGGCGCAGGAGGCGCTCGAGGGTCTCGGCCGGGAGGCCCCGGCCCAGGTCGGCGTCGGCGGGCCGCGACGTCACGCCGCGACGCCGGTCCCGCTGGCGTTGCTTGGCGGCCCGACGCTCCCGGTTCGACAGACCCATGGCGACGATGGTGGCACCTACTCCCGCAGCGCCTCCCGGCCCACCCGCAGGCTCGCGGCGTCGGCGGCGTCCCGGCCCGCCCGCCACCCGGCGGCGTTGCCGACCGAGAAGCGCTTGGTGGTCAGGCGCGGGAACAGCTCGGACACCGTGCGCTCCACCACCTCCCCGCGCGCGGCCAGCACCGGCAACAGGGCGTCGCCGCTCTCCGCCCGCGCCGCCGCCTCGGCGGCCGCGCCGGCCTCGCGCAGGCGCTCGCCGATCCGCGTCGCGTAGGAGAGCAGGAAGGCGTGCCGGAACGAGCGGGTACGCGAGCCCGGGCCGGCGCCCGCCATCGCCCGGCCGGCCTGCACGAGCAGGGAGGTGGTGAGCAGCTCGACGGTGTCCAGGTCGGTCGGGTGCCCGACCACGGTGACCAGGTCCAGCGCGGTCAGGCCGACCGCGCGGCACCGGTTCGCGACGGCGACCTGGTGGACCAGGCTCGACTTGGCCGAGACGTAGGGCGCGTCGAGCCAGAGCCGCCGCACGCCCGCCGTCGGGACCGAGGGGGAGTCCGCCCCGACGACGGCCGCGGCCAGGGCGTGCCGGGCCATCAGCTCCTGCGCCTTGGCCGAGAGCGCCTCCGCCTCCTCGGCGAACGTGGTCGACTCCGCCTTCGCGAGCAGGCCGCGCACCCGCGCGAGCACCCGGGGGTCGATGCCGGTGGCGTCCGGCTCCTCGGCGGGCACGGCCGGCAGTGCGGGCAGGACGAGCAGGGTCCCGACGAGGCGCACGACGGCCGCGCTCGCCTCGGCTCCGGTCAGTCCGCGCACCGCCCACGCGGACAGCATCGGTGCCGCGTCGTCCCACCAGACCCGCGCCTCGACCCCTGCGGTCGACCAGGTGGCCGGCCGGCGCACGGCGTCGGCCGCGACCAGGTCCTCGGCCAGCGGCACCGTCGCGGACCCCAGCCGCCGCCGGACGACCTCGACCACGTCGTGCGGGGTCCAGCCCCGGTCCCACAGCGGGTCGATCGCGTCGAGGAGGGCACGGTCGGCCCCCGGTCCGAGGGCGGCCGGCGGCACCCGCTCCGCGAGCAGCGCCACCGCCCGGGTCACGGCGTCGGGCGCCACCCCGCCCCGGGCGAGCTCGGTGATCAGCGAGGCCGCCACGGCGACCTGGTCTCGGGACATCAGGGCTCCGATCATCGTCGTCACCCCCTTGGAGGGGACGGCGGCCCCCGCGGTTCCCGCGGATGATGAACTTGGGCCGAACCGCAGCGCCCACTGCGCCGTTGAGCCCCCGGGAGGTGGAGCAGGAGTGACGGCCATGGCGGAGCGGGGTCCCTCGCCAGACACGGGGGACGACGGACCCCGACCGGGTGGGTCGAGCCCCGCCGCGGAGCTGGCGGCTCCCACCACCGCGGTGCGTCCCGGACCCCCGCCGCCCCCGCATCGGACGGTCGCCGACCGCCTGCGCGCGGAGCCGGGCGGCCTCGTCGTCACCGGCCTCGACGACGAGCACCGCACCGCCCTCGTCGACGGGCTGCGCACCGCCGGGCACCGGCCGCTCGTGCTCGCCCCGACCCCCGCGGCGGCGCGGGCCTGGCGCGAGCGCCTCGGGGAGGCCCCGCTGCACTCCCACCGGGTCGCCGCGGGCGTGGTCGGGACCCTCGACGAGATCGCCGAGCAGCTCGCCGCCACAGCTCAGGACGCGTGGCTGACCGACCTGCTCGGGCCCGACGACCCCCTGGATCCGCCCACCGCGACCGGTCCGACGCCGCCCCTCGAGGCCCGCGAGCTCGCCACGCTGCGCCGGCTCCTGCTCGCCGAGCACGGCTCGCGCGCCCTCGACCCGGCGCGCCGCCGGCAGGTCCTGCCGCCGCCCGCCGAGCTGCCGCCCGAGCAGCACGTCGAGCAGCTCGCCGCGGAACTCCTCGACGTGGCCGGGCCGGCCGGCTCGC
Organism: Actinomycetospora termitidis; assembly: GCF_030286555.1. Classification (GTDB taxonomy): domain Bacteria; phylum Actinomycetota; class Actinomycetes; order Mycobacteriales; family Pseudonocardiaceae; genus Actinomycetospora; species Actinomycetospora termitidis. Next base: position 669,597 of record NZ_JASVWF010000001.1, read on the forward strand.
CCGCCCGCGAGGCCGCCCGCCCGCTCCTCGCCGCGCTCGCCGGGCTGCCCCCGGACTCCGCGGCCGCCCTCGGGCCGACCCTGGGCCGCATCGACGAGACCGTCCTCGCCCTCGGGCGCGGCGGTGAGGACGCCGCGTGGGCGCGGGCCACCGTCGACGCGGTCCTCGGCGGCCGGGCGGCCCCGGCCTGGGCCCGTGCGGTGGCCGCGCTCGCCACGGTGGACGACGTCGCCGACCACGACCGGCGCAGCGGCTCGGCCCAGGTGCGCGTCACCGACGACGCCCTCGACCTCGACGCCGCGGCCGACACCGTGGAGCGCTTCGCGGCCTTCCTGACGGCGGGTGGCTCGCTGCGGCGGATGTTCAAGTCCGAGGAGCAGCGGGCGGTGGAGTCCGTGCTGCCCGCGCTCGCGGTGAACCGGGTCGACCCGATGACCGCCGAGGGCGCCGACGCCGTGGCCCACCACCTGCGGCTCCGCTCGATCGAGGCGACGGTCGGTGCGGCGCTGGCGCCGCTCGGGCGGGTCGTGCGGCCCGCCGAGGCGCGGGCGCTGCTGGTGCACCGGCTCCTGTCGGTGCGCGAGGTCGTCCGCCGGGTCGGGGACGTCCTCGACGCCGTCGGCCGGCTGCGCGGTCTGCTGGTGGGCCTGCCCGCCGACGTCCGTCCCCCGACGGACACGCTGCCCGCGGTCGGGCGCGTCGTCGCGACCGGCCGGCGGATGACGTCCCGGCCCTCCGCCGACCTCGCCCGTCGGGAGCTCGGCGAGGTGCTCGTCCGCCTCGGCGACGGGGCGCTCCCCGCCGAGCAGGCCCCGGAGCTGCGGGTCACGATCGCCGCGTTGCGACGCCTGGACACCGCCGGCTACGCCGAGGCGGTCGAGGCCGTGGACGCCGCCCGCGTCGAGCAACGGGACCTGCGCCGCTCCGACGCGCTGGCCGCCCGGCTCGCGGAGTGGCCCGCCCTGCTCGAGGCGCTCGACCGGGACACCTCCGACGAGACCTGGGTGCCGCGCGAGGAGCGCTGGTCGCAGGCGTGGTCGTACCGCCGGGCCGCCGCGTGGCTCGCGCACCAGGACCGGGCCGGGTCGGCGGTCACCGTGCCGGCGCTGCTGGCCACCGTCGAGGGGCACGACCTGCTCGTCGTCGGCCCCCTGCGCGACGAGGTGCCGGCCGGGATCGAGGTCCCCGAGCGGGTCGCCGACCTGGCGGGCTTCCCCGACGACGGACGCCGCCTGTTGGTCCTGCCGGTCGTCTGAGCGGCGCCTACGCCCAGCCGTCGGGGTCCAGCCCGGCCGTGCGGGCGAGCCGCCGGTGGTGCCCGGTCCGGCGCGCGAGGCGGGCGAGCCCGCCGAACACGGCCCGCTGGACGGCGGGCGGGATCCCGACGACGTAGCCGTCCTGGAGGTCCCAGAGCAGCCCCAGGGCCAGTGGGTCCCACGGGATCCCGCCGGGTCCGAGCCGCCCCGCGCGGTCGAGCGCGTCCCGTGAGTCCACGCCGACCTCCTACGACGCAGCGTAGGAGACCAGCTCGTCGTCGGGAAGGGCGTACTTCTCGCGGAGGAAGCGCTCGGTGTAGAGGTGCTCGGCGGTCTCCAGGACCCGCGCGACCTGGCGGCCCGACAGCCACACGCCCAGGCCGATCCCGATCGCCGGCAGGGGCTTCACGACGACCGGTGGGGCCGGGGCGAGCCCGGCCGCCAGCACGGCGAGGGCGAACTCGCGCTCGGAGGGTTCGGCGGTGTCGTAGCCGTAGTGCGCGGCGACGCGGGCGACCGCGCGGGCGCAGGTCGCGGCGGTGAGCACGCTGTCCAGCGCGAGGGCCGCGAGCCCCGCGGTCAGTCCGATCGCGGCGCTCGAGGCCCCGGCGGCCGCCCCCGCGGCCGCGCCGGTGAGCCCACCGCGCAGCCCGGCCGCGGCGACGTGCACCCGCTCCAGGGACCCGCGGGCGGCGCGGAGCACGTCGACGTCGAGGTGGCGGAGGTCGTCCAGCGCGACGACCTCGTGACCGGCGGCGGCCAGGACGGCGACGACGCGGTCCGCCCGACCCGCCGTCCACCAGCCGAGGGCGAGGCCGGCGTCGCGCAGCGGGTCGCCGACCACCCCGAACACGCTCGTCTCGACGACCTGGTCGACCAGCCCGGCACCCGGGAGGTGCCGCAGCCCGGTGACGACCCAGGACCCGAGCCGACCCCACCAGCCGGGTCCCCGATCGGCCGTGGCCCGCCAGCGCTCGACGGCCTCCCACGCGCGCGCGTCGCCGTCGGACATGCAGCCGGAGAGTGCCGCCGCGGTCATCTACGCGACGGTAGGGACACCGGTGGGCGACGTCGTGGAGATCACATGGACGGCGGGTGAATCAGCGGTATCGGTCGGGCGGAGTCGTCCGCGACCCACTCCGGGGGATCGTCGGTGAACGGGACGTCGTACTTCTCGTACAGGAACCGTTCGCGGTAGAGGTGCTCGGCCGCGTCGACGACCCGGGCCAGCAGTCGCGCGGACAGCACGGCGCCGATCCCGATCCCCGCGAACGGGACGAGTTGGGCGAGCTCGCGCTGACCGATCTGCGAGAGCAGCCGCTGGTGCACCGCGGTGGCGAGGCGCCGGAGCTGGCGCTGGCGCCGCTTCTTCTTGCCACCCTCGGCGACCTGCGTGATCAGCGACGAGACCTCCTCGTACGCCTCCGGAGCGTCGGCGTCGCTCGACAGCCCGACCGCGAGGATCGCGAGCGCCAGGATCTGCTCGGAGCGCCTGGTGACGTCGTAGCCGTAGTAGGCGCCGACGTGCGCGACCGCGCGGGTGCACGCGCCGACGGTGAGCAGCGCGTCGGCCGTGAGCGACGACGCGATCACCGCGACGCCGGGCAGCCCGCCGATCCCGAGCAGCGACGACCCGCCCGTGGCCGCCGTGGCGCCCGAGGTCATGAGCAGCGAGGTCGTCCCGCCCTGCACGGCCGCGAACACCGGGTAGGCGAGGTCGAGCCGCGGCATCGCGGCCTGGACGTCGGTGACCTCGAGGCGGCGGATGTCCTTGAAGTCGCGGACGTCGTGGCCGAGGTCGCGGAAGCGGGCGAACACGGCGTCGCGGCGCAGCGTGGCCGCCCCGGCGCCCGCTCCGGCCGCCGCGATCTGGTGCAGGACGTCGTGCACCCCGTCGTCGACCTGCTGGATGCCCGGCACCCGCCGCAGGAGGGACTGCAGGCCGGCCCGCACCTCACCGACGGAGTCGCGCAGCGGGGAGAGCAGCGGGTTCGAGGACTGGACCCGTTCCTTCCACTGCTCGACCTCGCGCCACTGGTCGGCGTCGGTGCTGACCGGGGCCTCGGTCGTTTCGGCCGTCACACCGGGCAACGTACCCACTCACGGCCGTCGCGCCGCACGATCACGTCCACCGCGGCCCGCGTGCCCTGTCTCGCCTCGAGGTCCCGCTCCTGGCGTTCGAAGGCGGCGCGGTGCGGCGCGTAGTCCGCCCAGTCGCCGCGGGCGTGCAGCCGGGCCTCCCGCTCGGCGGGCGTGGCGTCCACCCAGACCGAGAGCGCCGCGACGTCGCGCAGCGGGCGGGCGGCGGCGCCGACCCCCTCGAGGACGAGCGGACCGGGCACGACCCGCCGTCGGGACGGGGCGATCTCGTCGCGGCGCCAGTCCCACACCGCGACGACGGGCACCTCGCCCCGCAGCAGCGGGGCCACGAGCTGCTCGAACGCCCGTCGCGGCCCGGCCGCGAGCCCGTCCCACCCGAGGTAGAACTCCTCGATCGACTGGACCGTCACCGCGGGGTCGGCACGGCGCAACTCGTCGGCCAGGGTCGTCTTCCCGGCCCCGGAGAACCCGTCGACCAGGACGACGGGCCGGTCGGCGCGGGCGCGGGCGAGCGCCAGCAGGTCGGCGGCGGTGATCACCTCGATGCCCGCAGGGTAATCGGTGGGGACCGCGCGGCTCTGCCACGATCACGTCCATGACCACCGTGACGACGGCGGGTCTCTCCGCCGCCGAGGCGGCGCGGCGTGCCCGGGACGGGCGGGCCAACACGCCGGTCCGCGGCTCGAGCCGCACCACCGCGACGATCCTGCGGACGACCGTCTTCTCCTTCTACAACAACGTCCTGTTCGTCATCGGCATCGCGCTGCTCGCGCTCGGCCGGTACTCGGACGCGCTGGTCAGCGTCGGACTCGGCATCATCAACGCCGCGCTGGCCGCGGTGCAGGAGCTGCGGGCCCGCCGGGCCCTGGACCGCCTCCAGCTCCTCGCCCGGGAGCCGGTGACGGTGCTGCGCGGCGACGTCGAGGTCGACCTCTCCCCGGCGGAGGTGGTGGAGGGGGACCTGCTGCGCGTGCGCGGCGGGACCCAGGTGGTGGTCGACGGGCCCCTGGTCGAGGGGGCCGTCGAGGCCGACGAGGCGCTGCTGACCGGGGAGTCGGACCCGGTGCCGAAGCCCGTGGGGGCGACGCTGCTGTCGGGGAGCGCGATCTCCTCGGGGGAGGGGTGGCAGCGGGCGGAGGCGGTGGGTCCGGCGAGCCACGCGGGGCGGCTCACGCTGGCCGCGCGGGCGGACACGACCGACGTCACGCCGCTGCAGTGGCGCATCGACCTCGTCGTGCGGCTGGTCATCCTGCTCGTGGTGCTGATGAGCGGCGCGATCCTCGCGCAGGCGCTGCTCGACGGCTCGACCGTGCTGCGCTTCGTGCAGACCTCTGCCGTGCTCTCCGGGCTGGTGCCCTACGGGCTGTTCTTCCTCATCGCCGTCGCCTACGCGGTGGGCGGCGCGCGCATCGCCGGCCGGGGGGCGTTGGTCCAGCAGACCAACGCGGTCGAGGCGATCAGCCGCGTCGACGTCGTCTGCACCGACAAGACCGGCACGCTGACGAGCGGGAACCTGGGCCTGGTGGAGGTCGTCGCGATCTCCGACTCGCCGGTGCGCGAGCTGCTCGGCACCCTCGCGCGGTCGGTGCGGAGCACGAACGCCACCACGGCCGCGCTGACGGGCCTCCCCGGCCGGCCGGTGGAACCGGTCGACGAGGTCGAGTTCCGGTCCGCGCTGCGCTGGAGCGGCCTCGGGCTGCCCGTCGAGGCCGCGCCCTCCGCGTCCGCCCGGCGCACCCTGGTCCTGGGCGCGCCCTCGGTGGTGGTCGACCGGCTCGCCGACGACGAGGTCACCGTCGATCTGGTCCGGCGCGAGTCGCGGGCGCGGGCCGAGCGGGGGTTCCGGGTGCTGGTGCTGGCCTCGTCGTCGGGACCCCTCCGGGACGCCGGGGGCCGGCCGCAGCTGCCCCGGCTGCGCGCCGAGGGCCTCGTCGTGCTGGGTGACGAGCTGCGGCCGGGCGTGGAGGAGACGCTCGCCGGGCTCGCCGCGGACGGGGTCGCGGTGAAGGTCATCTCCGGTGACGACCCGGTCACCGTGGCCGCGCTGGCCCGCCGCGCCGGACTGGTCGGTGCGGCCCTCGGGGGCGCCGAGCTGGCCGAGCTGACCGGGGAGGCCTTCGACGACGCCGTCGACGCCACCACCGTGTTCGGCCGGGTCGCGCCGGAGCAGAAGGAGGAGATCGTCGCCGCCCTGCGCCGCCGCGGCCACCACGTCGCGATGGTCGGCGACGGGGTGAACGACGCCCGGGCGCTCAAGCGCGCGCACGTCGGCGTCGCGATGCGCTCGGGCAGCTCGGTGACCCGCGACGTCGCCGACATCGTGCTGCTCGACGACTCGTTCGCGACGCTGCCGCCCGCCCGGACCGAGGGCCGGCGCATCGTCGCCGGCGTCGGCTCGTCGATGTACCTGTTCCTGGCCAGGGTGGTTACCCAGATGCTGGTCATCCTCACGGTGACCCTGCTCGGGCTGGGCTTCCCCTACACCCCGACCCAGGTGGGCCTGACGCTGTTCACCGTCGGGCTCCCGACCTTCTTCCTGACGATGTGGGCGCGCCCGGCCCCGCCGTCGGAGGACCTGCTCGTCTCGCTCGCCCGCTTCGTGCTGCCGGTCGGCGTCCTGACGGCGGGCTTCGCGACCGCGGTCTACGCCTACCTGTTCCGCCTGGTCTCCGACGGCCTGTCCGACGGCGGGTCCCGGGGGGTGGCGATGTGGGAGCAGTACACCGGGCTGGCCGCCGACGACCCGGACTTCGTCACCGCCGCGGCGACGCTCGGCGGGCAGAGCGGGCTCTCGGTGTTCGTCTCGACGACGGCGATCGTGCTGATCCTGCTGCTCGAACCGCCGCACCGGGTCTTCACCGCGTGGCGGCCGGTGTCGGAGGACCGGCGGCCGACCTGGCTCGCGCTCGGTCTGTTCGTGGCCTTCGTCGTCGTGCTCGTAGTCCCGGCGACGCGCAGCTACTTCGGCCTGACCGCGCCGGATCCGCCCGTCGTCTACGTGAGCCTCGTGGCGCTCGTCGCCTGGTTCGTGGTGCTCACGCTCGCCCTGCGCTACCGCCTGCTCGAGCGGGCGATCGGGCTGACGCCGCCCGGCCGGGAACGGGCCGGGACGCGGACCCACCACGCGGGGTGAGCGCTCAGAAGACGGTGACCCCGTCGCCGATGCGCAGGTGGTCGAAGAACGCCGTCGCGTCGGCCGCGGAGAGGTGGATGCAGCCGTTCGACGACGTCGTCAGGCTGCCCTCGTGGAAGGCGATCCCGCCCGGCGCGAAGTAGACGGCGTGGTTCATCGGCTCGTCGAACTCCGAGCTGTATCCGTCCGCGTCCTTGCGGAGCACGTGGAAGGCGCCGGTCGGGGTGGCCGAGGAGGTCGGCCCCGGCGGCCGCTTGAAGGTGTCCGCGCCCGGCAGCATCGGCACCGGTCCGAGGACCACCTGCCCGTCGCGCTGCAGCCACGCCGTGCGGGCGGCGAGGTCGACGCACGCGCCGGCCGTGGCTCCGCACCGCGCCGCCTCGGCGGGGGTGACGACGTCGGGTGCCGGCCGGGGCTCCTGCGCGACCGCGGGTGCGACGGGTGCTGCGGGCACGGCCGTCACCGCCGCGGCGGCCGGCGCGACGGCGGTGTGCGTGGTGGCGACCAGGGCGATCACCGTGCCCATCGCGAGCAGCACGCCGAGGGCCGCGAGCAGGGCCGGGGCGCCGCGCCGGCGGGGGCGGGCGGCCCGGGAGGCGTGACGGGGTGCGATGGCACGACTCCTCTCCGCACGGCGACCGACCGGCTCACGGTAGCCAGCTGCCCGTCCGGGGTGCGGCACGGGTGCCCGCGCCGCGCCCCGGACAGGGGGACGAACACCCCTCTCGGGACGATCAGCGCCTCTCGAGCAGCACGACCGGGATGGTGCGCGTCGTCTTCGACTCGTAGTCGGCGAATCCGGGGTAGCGCTGCTTCTGGGTCTCCCACACCGGGTCGCGCTCGTCGGCGGGCAGGTCCCGGGCGTGGACGTCCACGGTGTCGATGCGCGTGCCGTCCCCGAGCTCGACCGCGACGTCGGGCTGCGCGAGCAGGTTGTGGTACCAGTCCGGGTTGTCCGGCGCGCCGGCCTTGGATGCAAAGACCGCCCACGCGTCGCCGACCTGCTGGTACATCATCGGCGTGAGACGGTCGGCGCCGGTCCGACGCCCCACGTGGTGCAGCAGGAGGAGCGGAGCGCCCTCGAACTGCCCGCCGACGTGTCCGCCGTTCGAACGGAACTCCTCGATGATCTGCTGGTTCCAGTCGCTCATGACGTCAGTGTGGCCTCGGGCGTGGCCTCGTGGCTGACGTGCTCGCCGGAACGGTGGATGCGGCACTGCTCGCGGAGTTCGGGGAGCTGGAGCTCTGGACGGCGACCGCCACGGTGGCCCGGGCCGCCACGGCCGCCGGGCACGCGCGCCTGGGCCGGCTCTCCGGCTCCTTCCACGCGGCCGAGCGGATCCGGGAACGCGCGGGCCGGCTGCTCGACCCGGCCTACCCCGCCTTCGAGCGGCAGACCGGCCTCGACGCGACGGTGCCGCCCACGGCGCTGGAACGGGACGCGCGGGAGGTGGTGGTGACCGGGGCCCTGCGGGCCGACCACGCGGTCGACGCCGCCCGGCTCGCCGTCCTCGCCGAGGTCGGGGTGCCGCTGATGGCCCTCGACGCGGGCCGCACCGACGGGCCCTGGCGCCTGACCGCCACCGCCGGCGAGCCCTACCGGGACGGGACCGGCTCGGCGCCGGGCGACCTGGTGGTGGCGGACGCGGTCGGGCCGGTCGCGCCGGTCGTCGGGGACCCGCCGGGTCGGCTGGTGGCGGGCGCGAAGGCGCGGACGGTGCTGCTCTACGCGGTGCGGGTCCCGGGCGTCGCGAGCTGGGAGGTCAGCGAGGCGGTCTGGCGGGCGGTGCACTACCTGGCCGCGACCTGACCTGGCGCTCACGCGCGGCGACGCGCACACTCTCCGGGGTCCCACCGAGGGAGGTGCACGTGACCTCGACCGAACCCCGCCCGGATCTCGCCCTGGAGATCCTCGAGGGCCTCGACGCGTCCGAGACGGCCGCCTCCCGGCGCGGGCTGCGCGAGCAGGTCGCGTTCCTGTCCGAACGGCTGCGGACGGTGCTCGAGGCGGACTGGGCCCCGGAGGTGCTGGCCGCGGCGGCCGTGTCGCCGGTGGCCGAGCGCCCTCGGCTGCTCGACCTCGGTGAGCTCGAGCGGGTGCGCGACGAGCTCGTGACCTGCCTCGACGCGGTCCGGGTCGCCGCACTCGCCCGCCGCGAGCGGCAGGCCGCGAACCGCGCCCTGCTCGAGCGGATGTACGCCGACCCGGACGCCCACCGCGGGATCCGGCTCACCACCGACGACCTGGGCCTGCCCGGGTGCTGCCGCTGGCAGGTGAGCCCGGTGCTCGGCGTCGTCGGGCGACTCGCCGGCTGGTGGCGGGTGAAGGTCTCCTCCGGCTGCCCTTGACGTCGCCCGGGGTGCTCCGGGTGGGCCTCCACGAGACTGTCGGAGGGCGCGGCTAGCGTGCCGGGCATGGCGCTCCTGGTCCACCGCGCGGAACGGGCGGACACCCTCGCGGAGGCGCTGGCGGACGTCCTGGCGGTGCCGCCGGACGACCCGTTCACCCCCGACGTGGTCGCGGTGCCGACACGCGGGGTGGAGCGCTGGCTGGCCCAGCGGCTCTCCCACCACCTGGGCGCGCGGGCGGGCGACGACGGGGTCTGCGCCAACGTCGTGTTCCCCCCGCCCGCCGAGCTGGTCCGCACCGCCCGCGGGTCGCAGGACGAGCCCTGGCGCCCGGAGCGGCTGGTGTGGCCGCTGCTGGAGACGATCGACGCGTGCGCCGGCGAGGCGTGGCTCGCGCCGCTGAACACCTACCTCGGCGTGGTCGGGGACACCGCCGGGACCCGGGCAGGGCGGCGGTTCGCGGCCGCGCGCCACCTCGCCCGGCTGTTCGACGCCTACGCCGAGCACCGGCCGGCCACGGTGCGGGCGTGGGCCGCGAAGGACGACGAGGGCGTCCCGGCCGACCTGGCCTGGCAGCCCGAGCTCTGGCGGCGCCTCCGGGAGCGGCTGGGGGTCGCCGGGCCGGCCGAGACGCTGCCCGAGGTCGCCGGTCGCGTCGCGGACGCCGACCTGCCGGCCCGCCTGTCGGTGTTCGGGCCGACCCGCCTCTCGACCACCGAGCTCACCGTCCTCGAGGCGCTCGCCGCCGACCGCGAGGTGCACCTCTGGCTCCCGCACCCGTCGCCGGCCCTGTGGGATGCCGTGCGGGGCACGCGCGGGGTCCTGCGCCGCCGCGACGACCCGACGGCCGACGCCGCGGCCCACCCGCTGCTGCGCTCGCTGGCGCGCGACGCCCGCGAGCTGCAGCTGCGCCTCCCGGCCGACACCGTCGACCGGCACCACGCCCCGGCCGGCCCCGCCCCCGCGACGCTGCTGGGGCGGCTGCAGGACGACCTGCGCCACGACCGGGCGCCGGCCCTGGCCGACCTGCCGTCCGACGAGAGCGTCGTCGTGCACTCCTGCCACGGGCCCGACCGGCAGGTCGAGGTGCTGCGCGAGGCCGTCCTCGGGCTGCTCACCGACGACCCCACGCTCGAGCCGCGGGACATCGTCGTCATGTGCCCGGACGTCGAGACGTTCGCCCCGCTGGTCACGGCGGCGTTCGGCGGCTCCGCGGAGGACGGCGGGCACCCGGGGCACCGGCTGCAGGTCCGTGTCGCCGACCGGTCGCTCACCCAGGTCAACCCCGTCCTCGGCGTGCTCGCCACGGTGCTCGACCTCGCCGACGCGCGGCTCACCGCGAGCGAGCTGCTCGACCTCGCGGAGAGCGAGCCGGTGCGGCACCGTTTCCACCTCGACGACGAGGCGTGCGAGCGGCTGCGCGTCCTCGTCGGCCGCGCCGGGGTGCGCTGGGGCCTCGACCGCGAGCACCGCGCGGAGTACAAGCTCGGCCGGGTCGGGGAGAACACCTGGGAGGCGGGCCTCGACCGGCTGCTCGTCGGCGTGGCGATGTCCGGCGACGAGCAGGTGTGGCTGGACTCGGCCCTCCCGCTCGACGAGGTCGACTCCCGCGACGCCGACCTCGTCGGCCGGCTCGCGGAGTTCGTCGACCGGGTCGCCGAGGTCCTGGGCCGGCTCCGGGGTGAGCAGCCGCTCTCCGCGTGGCTCGACGCGCTCACCCTCGCGCTCGACGCGCTGACCGCGACCGTCCCGGCCGACGTCTGGCAGCTGACCCAGGCGCGGGCGGTGCTCGCGGAGGTGCGCGGGTCCGCGGCGGGCTCGGACGAACCGCCCCGGCTGACGCTGCACGACGTCCGGGCGGTCCTGTCCGACCACCTCGCCGGGCGCCCCACCCGCGCGAACTTCCGCACCGGGACGCTGACGGTCGCCACCCTGCTGCCGATGCGCAGCGTCCCGCACCGCGTGGTCTGCCTGCTCGGCCTCGACGACCAGGTGTTCCCCCGCGACACCCGCACCGACGGCGACGACGTCCTCGCCCGTGACCCGCGGGTCGGCGAGCGCGACGCCGCGTCCGAGGACCGCCAGCTCCTCCTCGACGCGATCACCGCCGCGACCGAGCGCCTCGTCGTCGTGCACGCCGGGGCCGACGAGCGCACCGGCGCCACGCGCCCGCCCGCGGTCCCGGTCGGCGAGCTGCTCGACACCCTCGACGCCACCGCGACCCTCGACGGGCGCCCGGCCCGCGAGCACGTCGTCCGCCGCCACCCGCTGCAGCCGTTCTCCCCGGCGAACTTCCGGACGACGGGTCGGTCGGTCCGCCCGTTCAGCTTCGACGCGACCGCCCGCGACGGCGCCCGCTCGCTCGTGACCGGACGGACGACCCCGCCGGCGTTCCTCGCCGGGCCGCTGCCCGAGCGCCCCGCGGCCGAGGTGGACCTGGCCGACCTGGTCGCGTTCGTGGAGCACCCGGTGCGGGCGTTCCTGCGCCAGCGGCTCGCGCTCGTCACACGCGGCGACGAGGAGGAACCCGACGAGGCGCTGCCCGTCGAACCCGACTCCCTCGCGCGCTGGTCGATCGGCGAGCGCCTGCTCGCCGACCGGCTCGCGGGCCACGACGTCACGGCGTGCATGGAGGCCGAGCGCCGGCGCGGGAGCCTGCCGCCGGGTCGGCTCGGCGTCCGCCTGCTGCGCTCGGTGGGGCGGCAGGCCGAGGAGCTCAAGCGCGCGGCCGACCCGCTCTGGGCCGAACCCGCGCACGACCGCACGGTCTCGGTCACCCTCGACACCGGCATCACGGTCGTCGGGACCGTGTCCGGGGTGCGTGGCTCGACGCTGGCCGCGGTGAGCTTCTCCCGGCTCGCGCCGAAGCACCGGGCGGCGGCGTGGGTGCAGCTGCTCGCGCTCGCGGCCGCGTACCCCGACCGGGCCTGGTCGTCGACGACGATCGGCAAGGGCGGCAAGGACTCTCCCACCGCCCGGGCCACCGTCGCGCAGATCGACCTGGCGCACGCACGGGCCGTGCTGGCCGACCTCGTCGCCCTGCACGCCGAGGGCATGCGCGAGCCGCTGCCGCTGTTCGCCAAATGCTCCGAGCGCTACGTGAGCGAACGCGGACGGCGGACGACGAAGCAGGCGTTCGACTCCGCGCGCCGCGAGTGGTCGGGGCGGTTCGGCGAGGCCCTCGACCCGCCGCACGTCCTCGTCTGGGGCCGCGCCCGGGCCCTGGACGACGTGGCGGGTCCGGCCGGTGCCGTCGAGTCGACCCGGTTCGGGGAGCTCGCGGTGCGGTTCTGGAAGCCGCTGCGCGAGGCCGAGAGCGGCCGTGAGGAGCACTACCGGTGACGACGACCCTCGAGGAGGCCCCGGCGTTCGACGTGTGCGGTCCGCTGCCCGACGGCACGACCGTGCTCGAGGCGAGCGCGGGCACCGGCAAGACCTACACGATCGCGGCGCTCGCCGTGCGCTACGTCGCCGAGGGCCGGGCGGGCCTCGACGAGCTCATGCTCGTCACGTTCGGTCGTGAGGCCACCCGCGAGCTGCGGGAGCGGGTGCGCGAGCGCTTCGTGGCCGTGGAGCGGGCGCTGCGCAGTCCCGGCGACCCGACCGACGCGGTGACGGCCCTGATCACGGAGGTCGACGACACCGAGCGGGCGCGGCGCCGCCGCCGGCTCGCGCACGCCCTGGCGCACTTCGACACCGCGACCATCGCCACCACCCACCAGTTCTGCCAGGACATGCTGGCCGGGCTGGGGGTCGCGGGCGACACCGATGCCGACGCGGTGTTCGTCGAGACCATCGACGACGTCGTCACCGAGGTCGTCGACGACTTCTACGTCCGCGCCTACGCCCCCGAGTCGGCGGGCGACCCCCCGTTCGACCGGGCGACCGCGCTCACGCTGGGCCGCGCCGCCGTCGGGGACCCGACGGCCCGGCTCGCACCCGCCCCGGGCGAGACCACCGGCACCGCCGACGTCCGTGCCCGCTTCGCGGCGGCCGTGCGCGAGGAGGTCGAGCGGCGCAAGCGCCGCCGTCGGCTGTTCACCTTCGACGACATGCTCACCCGCCTGCACGCCGCGCTGACCGACCCCGCCCTGGGCGAGGCGGCCTGCGCGCGGCTGCGGGAGCGCTACCGCGTGGTGCTCGTCGACGAGTTCCAGGACACCGACCCGATGCAGTGGGACATCCTGCGGGCCGCGTTCCACGGGCACGTGGCGCTCACCGTGATCGGCGACCCCAAGCAGGCCATCTACGCCTTCCGCGGCGCGGACGTCGTCAGCTACCTCGCGGCCGCCCGGTCCGCGGGCACCCGCGCCACGCTCGCCGTCAACCACCGTAGCGACGCCGGGCTGCTCACCGCCCTCGAGCGCGTCTTCGACGGCGCCGCCCTGGGCGACGACCGCATCGTCGTGCACCCGGTCGGCGCGGCCCACGAGCACGCCCGGCTCGCGGGCGCCCCCGACCCGACGCCGTTCCGGCTCCGGGTGCTGCCGCGAGGGGGCCTCCGGGCGAACTACCGCACCGGGCTGCCGGAGATCGGCCCGGCGCGGGCGAAGGTCGTCGCCGACCTCGCCGCCGAGATCGGCACGTTGCTCGCCGCCGACTCGACGTGGGACGGCCGCCCGCTCGGGCCGGGTGACCTCGCGGTGCTCGTGCGCACGAACGCGCAGGCCGACCTGGTCCGCGACGCCCTCGCCGCCACCGGGGTGCCCGTCGTGCTCGCGGGCGCGGCCGGCGTCTTCGCCACGGACGCCGCGCGGGAGTGGCTGACGCTTCTGGAGGCCCTGGAGCAGCCCGGGCGAGTCACCCGGGTCCGGGCGGCGGCGCTGACCTGCTTCGTCGGGCGGCGGGCCGCCGACCTGGACGCCGCCGGATCGGACGCCGGGGCCGCGTCCGAGGTGCTCGCCGACGTCGGTGAGCACCTGCGGCGGTGGGGGACCGTCCTGCGGGAGCGGGGCGTGGCGGCCCTGCTCGAGGCCGTCTCGACGGCCACCGACCTCACCCGGCGCGTGCTGGCGACGACCGGCGGGGAGCGCCTGCTCACCGACGTCCGCCACGTCGGCGAGGTGCTGCACGCCGAGGCGTCCGCGCACCGGCTCGGCGTCGTCGCCGTCGCCGAGTGGCTGCGGCTGCGGATCGCCGAGACCAGCGGCTCCGCCCGCGAGGCCCGGCCCGAGCGCACCCGCCGTCTCGAGTCGGACGCGGACGCCGTGCAGATCCTGACCGTCCACAAGTGCAAGGGCCTGGAGTTCCCGGTCGTCTACGTGCCCTTCGGCTGGGACCGCTGGACGCGGGACGCGCCGGAGGAGGTGCTCCACCACGACACCGCGGGCACGCGGGTCCGGGCGGTCGGCGGGTCGACGGACCCGGCGTGGGTGGAGCACTGCACCGCGCAGCGCCGGGAGGACGACGGCGAGGACCTGCGGCTGCTCTACGTCGCTCTCACGCGCGCCCGCAGTCAGGTCGTCGCCTGGTGGGCCCCGTCGTCGCAGACCGCGCCGTCGGCGTTGAACCGCCTGCTCCGCGGAGCGCGGCCGGGCGCCGAGCCGGACCCGGTCGTCACCCTCGCCGACGACACCACGACGTCCGCGGAGTTGGCGGCATTCGCCGGCCCGCACCTGTCGGTGGAGGTCGTGGAGCCCCGGTCGGCCCCGCCGTACGTCCCCGACGCGGGCGAGCACGGGGTCCTGACGGCGGCCCGGTTCGACCGCGAGCTCGACCTCGCGTGGCGGCGCTCGTCGTACTCCTCGCTCACCGCCGACGCGCACGCCGCGCACGCCGAGCAGGCCGCCACCTCCGAACCCGAGGAGGCTACGCTCGACGACGAGTCCGAGCCGGGCGAGTACGAGGTGACGCCCGCGGCCGGTTCCGTCGCCGTGCCCTCACCGATGGCCGACCTGCCGGTCGGCGCCGCGTTCGGTGTGCTCGTGCACACGGTGCTGGAGACCGTGGACATCTCCGACCCGTCGGCGGCGGCCGTCGACCTCGCCCTCGTCGAGGCGGCCGGGGAGGCCCTCGCGCACCGGCCGGTCGCGGGGGTCGGCGCCGTCGACCTCGCCGCGGCGCTCGAGCCGGCGCTGCGCACGCCGGTGGGTACCGCCTCGACCGGGCCGTGGGCCTACGGCGACGTGGTCCCGCGCGACCGGCTGGCCGAGCTGGACTTCGAGCTGCCGCTCGCGGGGGGCGACCGTCCCGGGGCGGCGACGGTGACCCTCGGCGGTGCGGCATCGCTCCTGCGCGAGCACCTCCCGGCGGACGACCCGCTGGCCGACTACGCCGAGGTCCTCGAGGGACTGTCGGGAGCGGTCCTGCGCGGCTACCTGACCGGCAGCATCGACGCGGTCCTGCGCGATCCCGACGGCCGCTACGTGATCGTCGACCACAAGACGAACTGGCTCGGTCCGGTCTCCACCACCGGGGTGCCGGAGCCCCTGACGAGCGCGCACTACGGCCCCGAGCAGATGCGCACCGCGATGATCCGGGCGCACTACCCGCTGCAGGCCCTGCTCTACGGGGTGGCGCTGCACCGGTTCCTGCGCTGGCGGGTCCGCGACTACGAGCCCGAGACCCACCTCGGCGGCGTCGCCTACCTGTTCCTGCGCGGGATGTGCGGGCCGGACACCCCGGTCGTGGAGGGCACCACCTGCGGGGTGTTCCGCTGGTCGCCGCCCCCGGTCCTGCTCGTGGCCCTGTCCGACCTGCTGGCGGGAGTTACCGCATGACCACCGTCGAGTTCGCGGCCGAGGAGGGCGTGCGGTTCGCCGCGCGCGCGTCCGGACTGCTCGCCACGTTCACCACCCGCGGCGTGCTCGCCCCCTCGGACACCGCGGTCGCCCGTCGGCTCGGGCGCCTCGGACGGGAGGACGACGAGGAGGTCCTGCTGGCGGCCGCCCTGGCGGTGCGGGCGCTGCGCGCGGGTTCGGTGTGTCTCGGGCTCGCGGACGTCGACCGCGTCGTGCTCACCGAGGACGGCACCCTCGACGACACCTCCGACCTGCCCTGGCCCGCCGACCCGGCCGCCTGGGAGGCCCGGCTGGCGGCGAGCCGGCTCACCGCGCCCGGCGGCCCGCTGCGCCTCGACGACGGCCTGCTGTGGCTCGACCGCTACCGCCGCCAGGAGGACGAGGTCCACGCCGACCTCACCGCCCGCGCCGTGGCCACGCCCCCGCCGGTCGACCACGACCGGCTGCGTGCCGCCCTGGACCGGCTCTTCGCGGGCGCCGCCCCCGACGACCACCAGCGGCTCGCCTGCGCCGTCGCCACCCTGCGCTGGACCGCGGTGATCGCCGGCGGGCCGGGCACCGGGAAGACCACGACGGTGTCGCGGCTGCTCGCGGTGCTGCGCGACCAGGACCCGACGTGCCGCATCGCCCTCGCCGCTCCCACCGGCAAGGCGGCGGCCCGCCTGGGGGAGGCGGTGTCGGCCGAGGCGCTGCCGGCCGACGACCGGGCCCGCGTCGGCACCGTCGAGGCCTCCACGATCCATCGCCTGCTCGGGTCCCGCGCCGACACGTCGTCGCGCTTCAAGCACGACCGCCACCGTCGCCTCCCGCACGACGTGGTGATCGTCGACGAGACCTCGATGGTGTCGCTGACGCTGATGGCACGCCTGCTGGAGGCCGTGCGCGACGACGCCCGGGTGGTGCTCGTCGGTGACCCCGACCAGCTCGCCCCGGTCGAGGCGGGCGCGGTGCTCGGCGACCTCGTGTCGGCGCCCGAGCTCGGCCCGGCCCGGCCGGACCCGGAGACCCTGGCGGCGGTCGGCTGCACCGCCCGGCCCGACCCCAACGGCGTCGTGCGCCTGGACCGGAACTACCGCAACAACGCCGACATCGCCGCGCTCGCCCGGGCGATCCGGGCCGGGGACGGCGACGAGGTCCTGCGGTGCCTGCGGGCGGCGCCGTCGCTGGACTTCGTCGAGTCGGTCGATCTCACCGAGCGCGAGCCCGCAGGGCTGGCCGCGCTGCGCGAGGAGGTGGTGAGCGGCGCCCGCGAGGTCGCCGCCGCGGCCCGCACCGGGGACGCGTCCCGGGCCCTGTTCGCCGGCGAGGAGCACCGCCTGCTCTGCGCGCACCGCCGCGGGCCGTACGGCGTCGCGCGGTGGGCCGCGCAGGTGGACCGCTGGCTCGACGAGGACGGCGGGGTCGACGCGGACCGGGAGGCCGGGGTCGTGTGGTGGCCCGGCCGCCCGCTGCTGGTCACCGAGAACGACTACGACCTCGGCCTGTACAACGGCGACACCGGCGTCGTCGTGGCGCGGGGCGCCCGCACGGTGGCGGTGTTCGGGCGGGGCGACGTGCCGCTCGAGCTGCCGCCCGCGCTGCTGGGCGACGTGACCGGGGTGAACGCCATGACGGTGCACCGCGCCCAGGGCAGCCAGTACTCCACGGTGACGGTCCTCCTGCCCCCGCCGGAGTCGCCCCTGCTCACCCGGGAGCTGCTCTACACCGCCGTGACGCGCGCCCGGGACCGCGTCCGCGTGGTCGGCTCGCCCGAGGCGGTGCGCGCCGCCGTCGACCGGCCGATCAGTCGGGCGTCGGGCTTCGCACGTCACCGGTGACCGGCGGCGTCGGGCCGGGTATAAGAGCAGCCATGGACCCCGACCTGGCCCGCAATCCCGCCGCTCTCCCGGACTCCACGCCCGAGAAGCAGAGCGAACTGAAGCTCAACGTCGGGATCGGCGTCCTCGGCACGCTGCTCTCGCTGTTCTGCGCCGTCATCTTCTTCACCCCGGTCGACGAGATCATCCTGGCGATCGTCTTCCTGGTGGTGACCGTGATCTCGGCCGTGGTGACGCTGCGCTTCTACGGTCGGCTCAAGAAGGCCCGGAGCAGCAGCTAGGCGTCGTCAGCCGACGACGAGGCCCAGGGCCCGGCACACGTCCGCGGCCTGGGCCTCGCTGACGATGGCGCCCCGCAGGGTGCGCGAGGCGTCCTCGGTGAGCTCGCCGAGGTCCGCACCGCGCAGGTCCGCCCCGCCGAGGCGCGTGTGGCCGAGGTCGACGTCGCGGAGCACGCAGTCGACGAGCACGGCCTCGCGGAGGTCGGCGCCCCGCAGGTCGGCCTCGGAGAGGTCCACGCCGCGCAGGTGCACCCGGCGCCAGACGACGTCCTGGAGGTTGGCCAGGCCCAGGTTGGAGCCGTCGAGGCGGTAGGAGACGGCGAGTCCGCGCAGCCCCGCGAGGTCGGCGCCGATCATGCGGCAGTCGGCGAACCGGGTCTCGGTGAGCAGCGCGCCGGTGAGCCGGATCCGCGAGAGGTCCACGGCGTCGAACACGGTGTCGGTGAGGTCCGCGTCGATCAGCAACGCCCCCGCCAGCGACCCGCCCCGGACCGTCGCCCCGTCGAGCGTGGCGCCCCGCAGGTCCGCGCCGGTCAGCCGGCAGTTCTCCAGCGTGATCCCCGAGAGGTCGAGCCCGTGCAGGTCGGGTTCCTCCGTGGCGACGTCGCGCACCGTCCCGCCCTCGGCCAGCAGCTGCGCGAGCTCCGCGCCGGTCACCTCACGCACGACGGCCATCGTCCTCCGGCCGCCGGCCCGTCGATCCCGGCCCCCGTGCCGGACGGCGGCCCGCCGATCTGCTCTCGCCCGCGCCATTCGAGTGCGGCGTGGGGCAGGTTCGGTGGGCGCGGGACCTGCGTGGTGTCGCACTCGGCGTGTGCCGGACCCCCTCCTACCGGTAGCCCCGGTACCCCGCCCAGGCGAGGCGGCGACCGCGGCGCGGGTCGGACTCGATGCGGTCGTGGGCGTCGATGATCCGGGTGAGGCGGTCCTCGACGGTGTAGCGCGGCCAGTGGGAGGCGGGGGCACCGGTGCGGGCGAACGTCGTCCAGTCGCGCCGCACACTGCGGGAGATCACGCTGAGCGCCCGGCGCCCGCCCAACGCCGTCATGACCCTGGAGAACCGGGATCCGCCGAGGCCGAACACCGCGTAGAGCTCCGCGCCGTGGGTGGCGCGGAGCCCGAGCAGGTGCATCAGGCGCGGGGCCAGGTCGTAGCGGTAGGCGTACACCGCGTTCCCTGCTGCACTGTGCGCCTCCATGACCTGCACCGACGGGTACCAGAACAGGTAGTCGCCGCCGAGGTCGCGCCGGTGCGGGGTGCCGCGGTAGGCGGCGAGGACCTGGTCGCGCAGCTCGGGCTGGGTCGCCGCGAACACGGCGTCGGCCCGCTCGTCGGTGACCATCAGGTCCATCCGCAGGCCCGGGAGCTCGAAGAGGCGGCCCTCGGTGTCGTTCGTCCCGATGATCAGCGGCACGGGGTGGCTGCGCCCGGCCGCGAACGCGTCGAGCGGGGCCTCCGGCAGCAGGTCGCCGTCGACCACCGGCGCCGTCATGAGCACGCCCGGGGTCTCGTCGGCGACGTGCCGGAAGCGCCGGGCCGCGTGCAGGAGCTGGTCGGTCGAGGCCGTGTCGAGCAGGCCGACGGGATCGCCGCTGCGTCCCATCACGTGCGCGAGCTCCTCGACGAAGCGCCCGCCCCACGCCCCGGCGCGCTCGCGCGAGTAGGCCACGCCGGGCGCGGAGCTCTCGGCGATCGCGCGGTGGAACAGGCCGCGGGCGGAAGGCACCGTCATCAGCGTCGTCACCGAGATCGCGCCGGCGGACTCCCCGAAGATCGTCACGTCGTCCGGGTCGCCGCCGAACGCGGCGATGTTGTCGCGGACCCACCGCAGGGCGGCGAGCTGGTCACGCAGGCCGAGGTTCGACTCGATCGGCCGCTCCTCGGAGCCGAACGCGGAGAAGTCCAGGTAGCCGAGCGCGCCGAGGCGGTAGTTCACGCTGACGTAGACGACGTCGCCGGTCCGGACGAGGCCGTAGCCCCGGTACGTGGAGGCCGACGCCGCGCCGACGACGAACGCGCCCCCGTAGAACCACACCATCACCGGCCGGGGCTGCTCGGACGGGGCGGACGGCGCCACGACGTTCAGCGTCAGGCAGTCCTCGTCCATCGGGGTGTCCTTGCCGGCGCCGAGGAACTCCCCGGTCCGTTCCTGGGGTGGCACCGGGCCGAACGTCGTGGCGTCACGGACCCCCGACCAGGGCTCGGCCGGTGCCGGCGCCCGCCAGCGGCGCGGGCCGACCGGCGCGGCGGCGTAGGGGATCCCGCGCCAGGACAGCAGCCCGCCGCGCTCGCGACCCCGCACCGCTCCCGCCGTCGTGAGGACCTCGACATCGGTACGCGTGCGTTCCACGCCCGCCACTCTGCCAGCGGAGGACGGACCGCGACGGCGTTCCCCGCTCGGCCGTACGCAGGATCACGAAGAGTGACACCATCAGGTGGGAAGCGCCCGATCAGTGGGGCGTGTCGCCTTGTCAACCCCCAGAATCGCCGACGTGGAGGCGGAGGTCGCAGCGGCGTTGTGGCAGGTGGAGGCCGCCTTCGTCGCGCACCCGGCCCGGGACGTCCTGGAGAGCTGCACGCCGCGGCAGGGCCCGGTGGTGCTGGCCGACGCCGATCCGCTCGCCCTCGCGCTCGGTCTCGGGACGACGATCGGGGCCCCGGACGACGTCCGGGCCCTGACCCCCTGGCTGCTCCGGGCGGTCGTCACCGACGACCGCGTGGACCTGCACTCGGTCCTGTCCCGGATCGCGGTGTTCTGGGAGAGCTGGACCACCCGGGAACGCGCCGCCGTACGGGACTTCGTCGACACGCTCTGGGTCGCCCTGCTCGACCGGCACCCGGGCCCGTTCGTGGACCTGCCGGTCGCGACGGCCACGTCCTTCCTCGACGACGCCTCGGGGCTCGGTGACGGACCGTCCCGCCTGCTCGGAATCTGGGAGTACAAGGACACCGCGAGCGCCGACCACCACCTCGCCGAGCTGATCATCGACGCGCACTACGGCGCCCGCGTCGAGGAGATCGTGGTGGCCTGGACCCGCGCCCGCCCCCAACGGGAACGACTGGAGCGGGCCGCGGACCGTGACCGTGACGAGCCGTGGGCCGGGGATCTCGGAGCAGCACTCGATCTCCTTGCGTCCAACCCGAACTGACGACATCGAAGCGCCGGGCCGACTGCCCTCCGTGCTCGCAAGGCACGGTCGAGTGGCTCACCGCAGCCTCACACCGGTGGGGACACCGGTCTCCGTCCGTGTCCGGACGTGACTCCGTCCGGCCGTCCGTGCACGACGAGGGGAACTGTTGCCGCCTTCCGGTGGCGGAGGGTCACGACGTTCCGGCGCACCTCGTTGAGAGCACGACGCCGCCCCGGGCGGCACCGCTCCCCTCGAACGCACTGGAGATCCCCATGATCGCGAAGCTCGGCATCGCGGGCGTCGGCGTGGCCGCCGGCCTCGTCGCCCTCGCCCCCCTCGCGTCGGCCACCGAGTCGCACGGCGCCCCGCAGCCGGGCGGGCCGTCGTCGACCTGCTCCGTCGCCGGCGGCGACGCCGCCGCGGCCAACCGCGGCGACAGCGAGGGCCTCGTCGGGGCCGTCGTCCAGGCGCCGGTCGGTGGCCTCAACGCCGCCAACATCGTCTGCAACTCGATCCTCAACGACAACCTCAGCCAGAACGTCGTCGACGTGTCCGTCCTGGGTGACGGCCTCGACCTGCTCGGCCTGCTGGGCCTGTAAGCGACCGACGACGGAGAAGGAGGAGACGAGATGGACATCCGCAAGCCCGCCATGGTGACCCTCGGTGTCGCCGCCGGCCTCGTGGCGGTCGCGCCGTTCGCGTCCGCCCACCAGGACGACCACGGGCCCCGGCCCGCCCCGGCCCCGAGCCAGACCTGCTCGGCGCAGGGTGGCACCGCCACCGCGGCGAACCAGAGTGACAGCGGCGGCCTCGTGGGCGCCGTCGCGCAGGCCCCGGTGGGCGGCCTCAACGCCGCCAACATCCTGTGCAACGACATCCTGAACAACAACATCAGCGGGAACTCGCTGATCGCGGACGTGCTCTGACGCGAGCGCGCACGCGGCACGTCCCACGGCCCGGTCACCCGCGAGGGGACCGGGCCGTCGGCCGTCCCGGGCCGTCCGGATCCGTGACAGGCTGACGGGGTGGTGGACCCCGACATCCCCGCGGGCGGCCCGCCGGCGACGGACTCCCCGGGCGGCGACCGGCTCTCCGGGGAACTGCTGCGGCGCGGCATCGGCGGCGCCGGCCCCTGGCACCCGGCCCGCCAGGTGGCCGAGGACGCGGTGGCCGAGGTCGACGGCGACGTCGAGGCCGCGGTCCGCCGTCTGATCTCCGCGCACGTCCGGCTCGCCGCGAGTTCCGGGCTGCTCACCAGCCTCGGCGGCGCCGCGACGATGCTGATCACCGCGCCCGCCGGCGCCACCGGGCTCTACCTGGTCTGCACCCGCCTGGCCGCCGCGATCGCCCACGCGCGCGGGCACGACCTCACCGACCCCGTGGTGCGCACCGCGGTCCTGCTCTGCGTTCTCGGCGCGGACGGCTCCGAGCTCGCCGAGCGCACCGGGATCGACCTCCAGGAGGTCTCGCTGCTCACCGGCCTGCGGCGCCTGCCCGTCGAGGTCCGCGAGCAGCTCGACCGGCGCATCGGCTACCGCCTGGCCAGCCGGGCCGGGCGCCGCGGCGTCCTCAACCTGACCAAGCTGATCCCCGTCGTCTCCGGGCCCATCGGTGCGGGCGCGGACTCCATCACCACCCGCTCGGTCGCGACCTACGCCGACGTCGTCTTCTGGGACCGCTCCGGATAGAAGATCACCCGCCCGGGGGGTGCGTCGCCGCACTCCTGGGGCGCATGTGGGTGACACAGTCCTCCCCGGCGCGGAACGACGGTGGAGTGGAGGACGACGGATGACGTCGCGGTGGTCGCCTACGAGTGCCCGACGGCGGGTCGTCCCGACGGCTCCGCCGCGGCGCCGGCTCCGCCGGGTGCTGCTCGGGCTGGGGGCCTTCACCGCCCTCGCGGTGGCGGCCCCGGCGGCGGTGGCCGTCACCGCGGCGGCCCCCCCGGGCGCGACGGCGGTGTCCTCGCTCCCGGCGGCGACGCTGCCGCCCGCGGACGCCGGGGACCCGTCGATCTCGCCGGTCCCGCTCAGCCCGCAGGGGCGGGACGGCACGGGGACGCAGGTCGCGCGCTCTGCGGCCCCGTTGCAGCTGGTCGCGGTGACCTGGACCGGGCCCGACCCGGACTCGGTGGCGCTGCGATCGACCGACGACAGCGGGGCGTGGGGCGCCTGGCTGCCGTTGGACGCCAACGACGACGAGCGGGACGGGACCGCGGCCCGCAGTGCGACGTCGCAGGGCGGCACGGACCCGGTGTGGGTCGGCGAGCGGAACGCGGTGGAGGTGCGCGCGACCCGCGGCGGGGCGCCGGTGACCACCGGGCTCGGCGTCCAGCGCATCGACCCGGGGACCTCGGCCAACGACGACGCGATCGGCGCCCGCGCGCGGGAGCGGCAGACGGCCGCCCGCGACGGGGCGCCGCCCGCCCCGGCCTACGTCACGCGGGCCCAGTGGGGCGCGGACGAGTCGATGATGACGTGGCCGCCGGAGTACTCGCCGACGACGAAGGCCGTGACCATCCACCACACCGCCGAGTCGAACGACTACAGCCCCGAGCAGTCGGCCGCGATCGTGCGGGGCATCTACGCCTACCACGCGAAGCAGAACGGTTGGGGCGACATCGGCTACAACGCCCTGGTCGACAAGTACGGCACGATCTTCGAGGGGCGCGCCGGCGGGCTCGACCGGCCGGTCGTCGCCGCGCACGCCGGGGGCTTCAACCGGGACACGTTCGGCATCGCGATGATGGGCAACCTCTCCGACACCGCGCCGACGCCGGCCACGCTGACCTCCGTCGAGAAGCTCGCGGCCTGGAAGCTCGGCGGGATGTACCGGGACGCGGCCGCGAAGGTCACGCTGACCTCCAACGGCGGCGGGACCTCGAAGTTCGCCAAGGGGAACGACGCGACCGTCGACGCCGTCTTCGCCCACCGCGACGTCGGGAACACCGCCTGCCCGGGCAACGCCGGGTTCGCCGCGATGGACACGATCCGCGCCGAGGTGACCAAGCTGGTCGCGGCCGCGGGCACGGACGTCCGCGCCGCGTGGACGGACCGGCCGGGTCTCGGGGAGCCCGACCGCGTCGAGCAGCCCACCTCCGACGGCCGCGGCCGGTTCGCCGACTTCGCGCACGGCTCGCTGTACTGGTCGCCCGACACCGGCGCCCACGAGGTGGCGGGTCCGGTCCGCGACGCGTGGCGGGCCCGGGGTGCCGAGCGCTCGGACCTGGGGCTGCCGACCGGCGAGGAGTTCGGCACGTCCACCGGACGCGCGCAGGCCTTCGAGCACGGTGTGCTCCGGTGGGACCGGACGACCGGGGCGACCGAGATCACGCCCAGCTGAGCGGGGGCGGGCCGCGCGGGGGAGGATGCGCGCGTGCCCGCCGACCCCGAGGAGCCGACGCCGGACCCGCACGGGTCGGCCGACGCCGTGGCCCGGTTCGCCGCGCTCGTCGAGGCCGGGGACCCGCCGCTGGACCGGGCCGCGCTGGAGGTCGCCCGTCTGGCCCGGCCCGACGCCGACGTCGACGCGGCCCTGGCCGAGCTGGACCGCCTCGCGACCGGGATCGGCGGGATCGACGAGCTCGTCGTGCGGCTGTTCACCGAGGAGGGCTTCCGCGGGAACCGCGACGAGTACTACGACCCGCGGAACTCCTCGCTGGTCGAGGTACTGGAGCGCCGGCTGGGCATCCCGATCACGCTGGCCGTCGTCGTGATCGAGGTCGGCCGCCGGGCGGGGCTCACGGTCGAGCCGATCGGCATGCCCGGCCACTTCCTCGTCCATCCCGCGGGCTCGGCCTGGTACGTCGACCCCTTCACCGGGACCCTGCTCGACGAGGCCGACTGCCGCGCTCTGTTCGTCGCCTCGACCGGCGCGAACCCCGGGATCCCGTTCCACGCGGACCTGCTGGCCCCGATCACCACCGAGGCCGTGCTGGTGCGGATGCTGACCAACCTGCGGATCGTGCACCGGGCCGCGGGCCGGGTGCCCGAACTGCGCCGGGTGCTCGAGGCGCGATTGCACCTACCCGGTGTGACCGCCGACGAGGTCGTCGAGCTGGCCGCGACCATGGGGCACCGCGGCGAGTACCTCGACGCCGCCCGGCTGCTCGACACCTGGCGCGAGCGCATCCCGCGGCGGGGTGCCGACCTCGCCCGCGCCGCCCGGGTCTGGCGGGCGCACCTCAACTAGGTGGCCTCACCTGGCGAAGCCACCCAACTCCCGTGGAAGCCCGCCGGGACGCCGCGCGGCAGGGTCACCGCGGCCACCCGACGGGTGACGTCCGACGCGTCCAGCACCAGCAGCTGTGACGCCGAGCCGTCGACCCTCGTGGTAATCGTCAGCAGCCACCCGTCGTCCTCGGCGGTGCCGCCCGCGGCGGGCACGAACACGGCCTCCCCGGCCGCGACGTCGGCGCCCAGCTCGTGGCTCGTCGTCGTGCCCGCGTGCACGTCGAGCTTCACGATCGCGTGCCGCCCGCCCGCCGAGGACACGGCGTAGCGGTAGCGGGCGTCGCGGCCGACCAGCGCGTCGGACAGCGTCGGGAACTCCACGGGCCGCTCCGCGAGCGGGGTCTCGGTGACCCGTCCCGACGCCGGGTCGAGCGTCCAGCGGTGCATCCGTGCGGCTCCCGTCGCCGCCGCGCGGGAGGCCGCGTCGCGGCCGAG
Organism: Actinomycetospora termitidis; assembly: GCF_030286555.1. Classification (GTDB taxonomy): domain Bacteria; phylum Actinomycetota; class Actinomycetes; order Mycobacteriales; family Pseudonocardiaceae; genus Actinomycetospora; species Actinomycetospora termitidis. Next base: position 695,071 of record NZ_JASVWF010000001.1, read on the forward strand.
GGCGGCGCTCGAGGTCGCGGCGCGGTCGCCGGACCACATCGCCACGGCGTCGGCCGGGGCGTAGCGCGCGGCGTCCAGCACGATCCGGCCCTGCGCGTCCTCGTGGGCGGTGCCGACGTGGAAGACGTAGCAGGGCTCGATCTCGAACCACCGCACCGTCGCGGTCGGGTCGTCGTGGCGCATGACGCCGAGCCGGGCGCCGTAGCCCTCGTCCCAGCCGAACGGCATGCCCTGCGCCAGCCGCTCCCACGAGAACGTCATCGGCAGGTCGAGCCACACGACGTGGTGGGCGGTGATGGCCGCGTCGTGCATCATCGTCGGCCCCCGCACCTCCACCGGCCGGGAGACGACGAGCTCGCCGGCCGCGGAGAGCCGGTGGTAGGTCAGGAACGGCGCCACCGGCGAGTAGCCGTAGAAGTGCAGGTCCCCGGTGTCCGGGTCGGTCTTCGGGTGGGCCGTCATCGCCGTGTGCAGCCGGCCGTCGAAGTCGCACGGCCCGACGGTGCCGAGGTCGGCGTCGACCTCGTACGGCAGGCCGCCCTCCACCAGGGCGAGCAGTCGACCGGCGTGCTCGACGACGTGGGTGTTCGCCACGACGGCGGTGAGGTCGACCCCGTCCGGGCCGAGCATGCTGCGGCCGGCGAGCGCCCCGGTGCGCACCCACCGGTTGCGGTACCACTCCGCCCGACCGCCCCGCAGCCGGACGCCGTGCAGCATCCCGTGGCCGAGGAACCAGTGGCCGGGGTCCTCGCCCGGGAGCGGGTTCGGGCCGTTGCGCAGGTACCGGCCGTCCAGCTCGGGCGGGAGCGTGCCCTCCACCGGGAGGTCGACGGCGTCGATCTCGTCGGGCACCGGGGCGTACCGCCCGGCGAGGTACACGGGGCGGTCCGCGGTCTCCGTCATGACCTCAGCCTGAACCTGTCCTCTTCGACATGTCAATACTGACATGTCGAGGGTGGAGGGTAGGGTCGCCCGCATGTCGCTGCGCCACGCCCTGCTGGGTCTGCTCGCCGACGGGCCGGCGAGCGGCTACGACCTCACCCGGTCCTTCGACGGCGACCTCGGGCGCTACGCCTGGCAGGCCGGTCACACCCGCATCTACCCCGAGCTGGTGAAGATGGCCGACGCGGGCCTCGTCGCGGTCGAGTCGACCGGCCCCCGCGGGCGCAAGAGCTACGTCCTGACCGACGACGGGCGGGCGGAGCTGCGTCGGTGGCTGCTCGACCCGCCGGAGCAGGGAGCGGTGCGCAACGAGACCGTGCTGCGGATGTTCCTGGTCCAGGCCCTGGAACCGGAGGACGCGCGGCGCTACCTGGAGGCGGTGGCCGACCACTGCACCGCGGAGGTCGAGCGGCTGCGCCCGGTGATGGACGACCTCGACGAGCACGAGGGCGTCGACACCCTGCCGTTCGGGCGGCTCGCCGGGGAGTACGGGCTGCGCCAGTACGAGGCGGTGGCCGCCTGGGCGGCCTGGTCGCTGGACCGGCTCGCGGCGTCGCAGGAGCAGGACGCCCGACCCGCCGTCGGGAACGCCCCGGCCTAGTCGGTGCTCCCGTCGTCCGCCGGATCGACGGTCGAGCTCGGCTGCGCCCCGTCTCCTGCGAAGCGCTGCTGCGCCCGATAGGCGTAGACGGCGTTCCAGCCGCCGAGCAGCGTGAACGCCGCGACCTGCAGCGCGGTGGAGGCGCCCACCGCGACGTCGAGCGGGAGGGCGTAGATCAGCGGGACGCGCAGGCCGGCCTCGGCGAGCAGACCCAGGCCCCAGACGACGGCGCTGACCCGGAAGGTGTGCCGCACGCCGGGCTCGTCGTCCCAGACCGCGTCGAGCTCCGCGGCCTCCGTCGGCTGCCAGGCGCGGTAGGCCGAGAAGGTCAGCGGTCGGGTCCCGAGCAGGCTCGCGAGGAACACCAGGCCGACCCCGCCCGTGGTGAAGGAGTCCTTCACCAGCAGGAACCGGGGGTCACCACCGACGAAGGCGAGCGCGAGCCCGATGCCGAACACGGCGAACATCAGCGCGCCGAACCACGTGATCCGGCGGGTACGGGCCGCGACCCACACGAGCCGGACGCCGGCCGCGCCCGTGGCGGCGAGCAGGGCGGTCCAGTCCGAGGTCCCGGCGGCGTGCAGCGCGTAGTAGGTGACCAGCGGCAGGCCCACGTCCCAGGCGAGCCCCACGAGCGGGCCGAGTCGGCTGCCCCGGGCCGGGGTGGCGGGGACCGTCAGAGGGTCGGCGGTGGCAGTCATGGTGGGCTCCTCGGTGCGGGATGTACCGAGGAGCTTGGACCTGTCACCTCCGACATGTCAATGATGACATGTCGAGGCCGGAGGGTCAGGCGTCCGCGTCGAGTCCCTGCTCGATCGCGTAGCGGGTCAGCTCGACGCGGTTCGTGAGCTGCAGCTTGCGCAGGGCGTTCTGCACGTGGTTCTCGACGGTGCGGTGGGAGAGCGACAGCCGGTCGGCGATCTGCCGGGCGGTGAGCCCCTTCGCGACCAGCCGCAGCACCTCGGTCTCCCGCGGGGTCAGGGCGGGCTCGCCGGAGGCCTGCCGCTCCGGTTCCCGCTTCGCCGCCGCGTCCCGACGGCGGAACTCGCCGAGCACGAGGCCCGCCAGCTCCGGACCGAACACCGCCTGCCCGTCCGCGGTGCGCTGCACGGCGTCGGCCAGCTCCGCGACCTGCGCGGACTTCACCAGGTAGCCCGCCGCCCCCGCGCTGACCGCCCCGAGGACGTCCCCGTGCTCGGCACTCGCCGAGAGCACCAGCACTCGGGTGCCGGGCAGGGCCGCCAGGATGGCCGCGGTGGCGCCCGCCCCGTCGAGGTGGGGCATCTGCAGGTCCATCACGACGACGTCGGGCCGCACCGCCGGGGCGATGCGGACCGCGGCCGCCCCGTCGCCCGCCGTCGCGACCACGTCGAAGCCGCGTTCGCCCAGGTCCCGGGCCACGCCCTCCCGCCACATCGGGTGGTCGTCGACCACCATCACCCGCACCGCGTCCTCCGTCATGGTCGAGCTCCGCTCCGCTGCGTCTCCGCGTCCGTCATCGAGGAAACCTCAGCTCCCACTCCGTGCCCTGCCCGGGCGCCGTCACCAGGTCCGCCGTGCCACCGATCTCGGCGGTGCGGCCGCGGATCGAGGACGCCACGCCGAGGTGTCCCTCCTCGCGGGCCGCCTCCAGCCGGCCGGTGGCGATCCCGGGGCCGTCGTCCCGGACGGTCACCGTGATCGCGTCGTCCTCGTCCTCGACGAGCACCCACAGGCCGGAGTCCGGGCCGGCGTGGGCGTCCGCGTTCGCCGCCGCCTCGCGGACCACGGCCACGATCGCGCGGGCGAGCCCACCGGGCACGTCCACCGGCTCGGGCGGCACCGCGAGCACGGCCCGGGCGGGCAGCGTCGCGCCGACCGCCGCGCCCAGGTCGACGGGCTCGTCGTCGGGACCGTCGAGCCCGGGCGGGCCCCGCGTGATGAGCCGGCGCAGCGAGACCTCCTGCTCGGCGGCCTCCCGGACCAGGTCCGGGTCGCCCAGCGCCGGGCCGCGCCGGCGGACGAGCGCGAGGACCTGGAGCACGCCGTCGTGGATGTCGCGGGCCAGCCGGTCGCGTTCCGCGGCCGCGGCCTCCGTCGCGATCGCCTCCTGCAGGCGCTGGGCGGAGCGGCGCATCGCGACCGACGCGAACCCGACCGCGACCCCGGCGACGAGCAGCAGCTGGGTGTCGGACAGGAGGGCGGCGTCGAGCGCCCGGCGGGTGAACGCGAGCGCGGCCACCGACGCGACCACGGCCGCGACCGCGGGACGGATGCCGAAGGCGATCGCGACGGCGAGCACCGCCGCGGCCGACCACACGGTGGTGATCACGGGCTGCCCCGAGGCGATGCGCGCCGGGTCGTCGACCAGGACGGTCGTCATCGTCGTGCCCATGGTCACCAGCAGGTCGACCACCGCGAGCCGGCGCGCCCCGCGCAGGTAGGCCACCGAGGTGACCAGCGTCCACACCGCCATGAACACGACCACCCCGACGCCGAGGGCCGGGCGGACGTAGGCCTCGGCGAACCGCACGACGTTCGCCGCCGCGTAGGCGAGCGCGACGACGCGGTAGAGGACCAGCCCACGCCACAGCGGCAGCAGCGTGGCGTGGACGTCGACGGTCGCGCCCCGCCCGCCCTGCCCGTGCCGCCGGGTGGCCGATGCCGTCCCGACCCCGGACGACCGCGCCCCTGGAGCCACCGGCGTTCTCCCCCGTGTCCACCGGGCTGCCCCGGCCACGTCATTCCTCCGGGGCGGTCGCGTCCCCCCACCGGGCGGCCCGGCGTCGCCCCGGGCCTGCACCGCGTCAGCATGCCGCACGGGTGTGACGGCGACCATGGCCCGATGTCCGGAACGTCCCATCGGCGGTGGCGGGGCCGTCACCGGTGGTGGGGGAGGTGGACCACCGCACTACCGTGGACGGCGCTCGCGGTGCGACTGGGGTCTGAGTCCGGGGGCGGATCGAGGGAACGAGGAGGAGGCCGGGTGAGCAGCTGGGTGATGGCGGTCGAGGTGACGCCGTCGGAGCTGGTCGCGGTCGAGGTGGACCGGGCGGCCACCGGGGCCGAGGGCGCGCCGCGGCGTCCGCGGACGGTCACCGTCGACCCCGGGTCGGACGTCGACGGCGTCGACCGCCTGGCCGACGCGTTCACCGCGCTGCTCGACGGTGCCGCGCCGCCGGCGCGCCTCGTCGTCGCGACCCCGCCCGACACCGAGCGCCGCCGTTTCGAGGAGATCGCCGAGGCGACCGCGCTGGTCGGGCTGCCGGCGCCGTCGTGGCTGCCCGGCCCCGTGGCACTGGTGGGCGAGCGCATCGCCGCCGGCGTCCCGGTCGGGGGCCGCGCCGTCGTCCTCGACGCCCGGGACGGCGCCCTGACCGCGTGGCCGGTGCGGCGGACCGCCGACGGCGCCGAGATCGGCGCCCGCGGGCCGGTCGCCACCGGGACCCGCCTGGACCAGCTGCTCCTGGGTGTCGTGCGCGCCCAGCTGCACTCGCTCGACCCGGCCTCCGGCGACCACGGGGGTCCTCGGCCCGGTGCCCGCGAGGACTCCGACGCGCGCGGTCGCGCCGCACGGCTGCGACGGGAGGTCCGCCGCGCCCGCGCCCTGCTCGCGGACGGCGACGCCGACGAGGCCCGGGTCGGGTCCGACGGCCACACCGTGACGGTCGAGCGTGCGGTCTTCGACCAGCTCGTGGAGCACGCCCTGCGGGAGACGGTCGACGAGATCGAGCGCGCGGCCGGGCCCGACGACGCCGGGCCGGGCCCGGTGCACGTCCTCGCCGACCGGCCCACCCCGCTCGCGCGACGGCTCGCCGCCCTGACCGACGGGGGCGACGCGGCGCTCGCCCTCCCGCGCGACCCCACCGACGGTGTGCTCGGGATGGCGGCCCTGCTCCTGCCCGCCCGGCCCCGGGCGGCCCGTGCCGCGTCCGGCGCGCAGGCGATCCGGTCGCGACGCGGCCTGGGCGGCTCCCCGGCGCCCGTCGGGGTCGGTGCCGTGGCGGGTGCGGAGGCGGCCGGGGACGACGGGTCCCGCACCCCGCCGCGCGGCCTGCCCCTGCCCGGGGCCGGACGCGAGGACGCCCTGGTGGCCGCGGACCGGACCGCGGTGGAGGTCGAGGCCCCCGGCGTGGACGAGGCGCCCGCGATCCCGGCCGCCCGGGTCCCCTCCACCCCCGTGCAGGCGCAGCGCGGCCCGGACGAGGCGTTCGGGAGCGGCGCCGGGCTGCTGACGCACCCCGCGGAGGCCGGCACCCGCCCCGCGGTCAACGGCGGCGGCCAGGGTCACGCCGCGCTGGCCGGCGCCCGCCCGCACGAGGCGCGTCCGACCTCGGACGCCCCGCCCGGGAACTCCGGCCCCCTGCCGCTCCCCGACCTCGACGAGCACGACGCGGCCCCGTCCACCGGGACGCCCTCGGGCGGCACGGCGGTCGCCGCCGGCCGTCGACGCGGCCCGGACACGGCGCCGCAGCCGATCCCGGTCGAGCCCGAGCGGCGGGCACCGCGGGGGGCGGTGCCCGTGCTCGTCGTGCTGCTGCTGGTCGCCGTGCTGGCGGCCGCGGGCGTCCTCGTGCTCGGCCCGGACCAGGTGAGCGCGGCCTTCGCCGGGATCGGGGCCGGCGTCGTCAGCCTCTAGAGGCCTGTTACGAGGTCACGGCCTCGACGTAGGCGTCCGGGTCCTTGTCGGCGAAGTCGAGGCCCCGGGCGTGCGCGTGCTCGGACTTGAACTGCTCGAACTTGGCGCCGAGCTCCTGGCGGAAGGCGAGCGAGGTGACGCGACGGAAGGGCGCGAGGTCGTCGCTCTCCTCCTCGGACATGTGGTGGTTGTTGGCCTTGTCGCACTCGTCGATCGCGGCCCACCACTGCTCGCTGCCGACCTCCTGGTCGAACGCCTTGCGCGCCCCGGCCCGGATGTCGTCGTGGTCGCCGACCGCGTCCTCGGTGGCCGAGGCGTCCTCGTCGTCGGCGCGGCGGGCCATCGACGGGTAGAAGTGCTGCTCCTCGGCGGAGGCGTGCACCTCGAGGTGGCGGGCCAGCTCGTCCCAGATCCTCGCCGCCTCGTCCAGCCGGTCGGTGTCGTCCCGCAGCTCGGCGAGGAGCAGGAACTGCCGACGGAACCAGTCGTGGTCGTCGAGGATCATCTCGGTGATGTCCGCGGACATACTCGGAACTCCTTCGTGTGGTGGTCCGCTGGAGCTACCCGGGCTCGTGGGCGGGCAACCCGTCAGGAGAGCTGGACCTGCCCCGCGGCGTCGACGAACCACACCTCCGTGCGCGCCCCGTCCAGTGTCGACGCGGCGTCGGCGGCGAGCCCGCGGTAGCGGCGGGTGTCCGGCAGCGCGATCACGATCCGGCTGCGCGGGTGCGCCCGGCGGCGCTGCACGGCCGCGGCGCTCGCGGCCCGGAACCAGTCCGCGGCGAGCGTGCTGGGGTGGGACCGCGCCCCGTCCGGGGGCCACCCCGTGACCTCGACGTGCACGTCGTCGCCGTCCAGGGACGCCACCAGGTCCAGCGCCGGCCCCTGCTCGGTCACCCGCCGCACGCTGCCGCCGCGGCGGGTGAGCCACGTCGTCACCGCCGCCGCCACGTTCTGGGTGCGCGACCAGCCCTGCAGCACGTCGCGGACCGGGAGCACGACCTCCTGCGCCCGCTCCGGCACCGCGCGCAGCGCCGCCCGCTGGGCCAGCCGCTCGCGCAGGACGACCGTGGCCGACGCGGAGAACGGCAGGAAGCGCAGCGGCGGGTCGTCGGGGTCGTCCCCGTCGCGCTCGGAGCGCCGGATGCGGGCGACGTCGTCGCTGGGTGCCTTCGGACGGTGCCGCGGGCGCCGGGACCGGGCGGGGGCGGGCTCCGGCTCGTCCGGAGCGTCCGGAACGGCGCTCACGGGCGCCGGTCGGGCCTCCACGGTGGCCTCGGTGGCCTCGACGGGCAGCGCCTCCTCGCCGGTCCCGCCGACCGCCGGTCCGGCCGCGGCCGCCGCCTCCTGCCCGGCCTCGGTCAGCCGGGTGCGGATCGGTGCGTCCCTCGACCGTGCGGACCGCTCGACCAGCCCGGCCTTGACCAGCTTGCGGCACTGGTAGTTGAAGGCCTTCGGGTCGACGTCCGGGTGCCCGGGGGCCAGGGCGGCCGCGATCTCGTTGTCGGTCAGGCCGTCCGGTGCCCCGGCGAGGGCGGCGAGGACGCCGGCCTGGACGGGCGGGAGGCCCGGGGTGGTCGGCGCGAGGGTCACCTCAGGGTCATCGGTGTCGCCGTCGTCGTCCCGGATGGGCCGGTCGGGTGCGGCAGGGTCGTCCTCGCCGGGCGCCGCCGCCGCGTACGCCCGGGCCATCGCCTCGGCCGCACCCGGCAGCAGGCGGGTGCGCACCGGCCGTGTCCCGACCCGCTCCACCGCGCCCACGCCCACCAACTTGCGGCACTGGTGGTTCACGGCCTTGTAGTCCAGGCCCGGGTGGTCCGGCGCGAGCGACTCCGCGAGCTCACGGTCCGAGAGCCCCTCGGGGACGTCGGTGAGCATCCGGAGGATGTCCTCCCGCGTCCCGGCGGCCGATTCGGGGACCGGGAGTGCCATGGCCGCTCTCCTCCGTGACCAGGCGCCGGGCCGGTGGACCAACCCGTGTGATGGCGCGCGCGCTGACGTGCGTGACCTTTCCGTGATCCGTATGGTAACGGGGCATGCTGGCACTGACGGAGACGGCGGCCGAGGCGATCTCCAACATCCTCGAGACCAACGAGATGCCCGAGGGATCCGGTCTCCGGATCGCCGCCACGCCGAACATGGCGGAGGAGGGCCTCGAGCTCTCCGTGGCACCGAACCCGGCCGCGGACGACACCGTCCTCGAGGGCGGCGGCGCCGTGATCTTCCTGGAGCCGATGGCCGCGTCCGCGCTGGACGACAAGGTCCTCGACGTCGAGCGCATCCCGGAGAACGAGACGGACGGCTCGGGCGACGAGTACCGCTTCGCCATCACCCCGCAGTCCGAGCTCCAGACCTAGAGCGGGTCCACGACGGCGGGTGCGGGGCACCCGCCGCCCGGACGGTGCTCCCGGGTCGAGCTCCGCTGAGGTCCCGTCAGGCCTGGACCGTCTCCACGGGCCCGCCCACGCGCGTCACCAGCTCGCCGTCCTCGGACGGCACCAGCTCGACGTCGCGCACCCGGCCGGCCGCCTGCACGTCGCCCAGCACGACGCGCAGCGCCTCCAGCTGCGCCTCCGGCGCCGAGACCGACAGCGACTCGACCTCGGTGCGGATCGAGAGCTTCTGGTCGGACTTGCCCCGGCGGATGCCCGAGATGACGTCGGACGCGACGTCCAGCACGCCCTCGTCGACACCGTCGGTGCCCGGCAACTCGGCGGTGGTGGGCCAGGCGGCCCGGTGCACCGAGCCGTCCTGCCACCACGACCACACCTCCTCGGCCACGAACGGCAGCACCGGCGCGAACAGCCGCTGCAGCACCCGCAGGGCCACCGCGAGCGTGGCCCGGGCCGAGTCGCGGCCGGCGTCGTCGAACTCGCCGTAGGCCCGCGACTTCACCAGCTCGAGGTAGTCGTCGCAGAAGAACCAGAAGAACTGCTCGGTGACCTCGAGGGCCACCGCGTAGTCGAACCGCTCCAGGGCGTCGGTGGCCTTCGTGACGACGCCCGCGAGCCGCGCGAGCAGCGCGCGGTCGATCGGGGCCGTCACCGACCCGACGTCGGGAAGACCCGCGCCGACGCCGACCCCGAGGATGAACTTCGAGGCGTTGAGCAGCTTCATCGCGAGCCGCCGGCCGACCTTCATCTGCCCGCGGTCGAACGCGGTGTCGACGCCGGGGCGCCCGCCGGCCGCCCAGTAGCGGACCGCGTCGGAGCCGAACTCCTCCAGCAGACCCATCGGCGTGACGACGTTGCCCTTGGACTTCGACATCTTCTTGCGGTCCGGGTCGAGGATCCAGCCCGAGAGTGCGGCGTGGGCCCACGGCAGCTCGCCGAACTCCAACGAGCTGCGGACCACCGTCGAGAAGAGCCAGGTGCGGATGATGTCGTGGCCCTGGGGGCGCAGGTCCATCGGGAAGACGCGGCCGAACAGGTCGTCGTCGACGCTCCAGCCGCCCGCGATCTGTGGGGTCAGCGACGAGGTCGCCCAGGTGTCGAGCACGTCCGGGTCGCCGGTGAAGCCGCCCGGGACGTCCCGCTGGTCGGCGGTGTAGCCGGGCGGCACGTCGGTGGTCGGGTCGATCGGCAGCGCCGTCTCGTCCGGGGTGAGGACCTGCTCTCCCAGGACCTCGCCGTCGGCGTCGAGCGCGTACCAGACCGGGATCGGCACGCCGAAGAACCGCTGGCGGCTGACCAGCCAGTCCCCGTTGAGCCCGCGGACCCAGTCGGCGTAGCGGTGGCGCATGTAGTCCGGGTGCCACACCAGCTCGTCGCCTCGGCGCAGCATGGCCTCGCGCATCTCGGTGTCGCGTCCGCCGTTGCGCAGGTACCACTGCCGGCTGGAGACGATCTCGAGCGGCTTGTCGCCCTTCTCGAAGAACTTCACGGGGCGGGTGACCGGCCGGACGTCGCCCTCCAGATCCCCGGTCTCCGCGAGCATCGCGACGATCTTCTCCTTGGCGGTGAAGACCGTGGCGCCGGCGACCTCCTCGTAGCGCTGACGGCCCTGCTCGGAGGTGATCCACTCCGGGGTCTCGCGCAGCAGGCGGCCGTCGCGGGTGATGACGGTGCGGTTGGGCAGGTCGAGCTCGCGCCACCACTGGACGTCGGTGAGGTCACCGAAGGTGCAGCACATCGCGATGCCCGCGCCGCGGTCCATCTCGGCGGCCGGGTGCGCGAGCACGGGGACCTCGACGTCGAAGAGCGGGGACCGCACCGTCGTCCCGAAGAGCGGCTGGTAGCGCTCGTCGTCGGGGTGGGCGATCAGCGCGACGCAGGCCGGGATCAGTTCGGGACGCGTGGTCTCGATGTACACCGGCGCATCCGCGCCGTGGTAGGCGATCCGGTGCCACGCGCCGGTGTGCTCGCGGTCCTCCAGCTCGGCCTGCGCCACGGCGGTGCGGAACGTGACGTCCCACAGCGTCGGCGCCATCGACACGTACGCCTCGCCGCGGTCGAGGTTGCGCAGGAAGGCGCGCTGGCTGATCGCGCGGGCCCGGGCGTCGATGGTCTGGTACGTGTGCGACCAGTCGACCGAGAGCCCGCCGCGGCGCCACAGCGCCTCGAAGGCCTGCTCGTCCTCGGCGGTCAACGTCTCGCACAGCTCGACGAAGTTGCGCCGCGAGATGGCGATCTGCTGCTTGCCCGGCTTCTCCGGCGGGGTGAAGTCGGGGTCGTAGGGCAGGCTCGGCTCGCAGCGGACGCCGTAGTAGTTCTGGACGCGACGCTCGGTCGGCAGCCCGTTGTCGTCCCACCCCATGGGGTAGAAGACCTGCTTGCCGCGCATGCGCTGGAACCGCGCCACGACGTCGGTGTGGGTGTAGCTGAAGACGTGCCCGACGTGCAGGGACCCGGAGACCGTCGGCGGCGGCGTGTCGATGGAGAAGACGTCCGCGCGCTGGGCCGTCCGGTCGAACGCGTAGGTGCCCTGCTCCTCCCATACGGGCGCCCAGGTGTCCTCGAGACCGTCGAGCGTCGGCTTCTCGGGAACCCGGGGGGACTGCGTCATGCTCCCAGTTTACGGAGGGTGTCGTCGGCGTTCCCGGGCGCGGGTCCCCCGGTCCGGCGGTGCTGCTGGGCCGGGTGGGTGGAACCGGTAACGCTGCGGGGGCCCGCGGGGACAGAGTGGTCGGGGTCGCGCACGTGGCGGCTGGAGTACGTCTGTTCGGGGGAGTGGATGTCGATGCCGGCGCAGGACTCGCAGCAGGCCCGTCACCGGGCCACCGGTGGCCGGGGGTACGGCCGGGAGGCCGGGGAGCCCGGAGTGCCGAGCACCTACACCCCGCCGCGCCGCGAGGGCGGCCGGCACCGCGCGCCCGACGCGGCGCCGTCCACCGAGTTCGCGAACGTGCCGATGCAGCAGCGCGGCTCGCTCGACTCCCCGCCCTCCGGGTTCCGTCGCCTTCCCCCGGCCTTCCCGACGACGGGTGCGGTGCCTGCGCAGGCGCCGCCCGGGGGCACGCGGCCGACGTCGGACGTCGGTGCCGCGTCACGCCCGCCGGAATCGCCGGCCGAGGACGCACGGCACGGCAGCGGCGGCACACCGCTGACGTCGGACGCCGGCAGGTCGCCGCGGCCGCCGGAGGCCCCGACCGAGGACGAGCCGGTCACCACGCCCGTGCGGCGGACCGACCTGGACCGCGCCCGTCGCCGGGCGGACCACGCCGCGGTGCCGCGGCAGCGTCCGGCCGCCGACTCGTCCTTGCGAGCGCTCTCGGTCCGCCCGACGTCGGGACGGGTCGGTCCCGGGGCGTTCGGCACCGGTTCCTACGGCTCGACCGGCGTCGGCCCAGCTCGGGCCCGGACGCCCGTCGCGGCCCGCCAACCCCTGCCGTGGGAGCGCCGCCTCGAGGGCCGTACGGGCCTCGTCGGGACCGTCGTCGGCGCGATCGGGGTGCTGATCGGGCTCGCGCCGTGGTCCGGGCTGCTGCCGCGCGTGATGCCGGCCGACGCGCTCGGCAGCACGCCGTTGTTCAACCTCGTCGGCGCGCTGTTCGGGGTGGCCGCGCTGGGGATCGGTGCCTTCGCGATGTTCCGGGCCGACGGGGTCGGACGCGGGCTCTACCTCGGCGTCGGGGCCGCGTGCCTGGGAGCGGCCGCGGTCGTCGTGGGTCTCACGGTCTGAGGCCAGCCCGGGGTCGGTGTCGACGTCGGCGTGACTGTCGGGGGGTCGCGCTATTCTTCGAACATGAGTTCGGACGGTGGTGGGGACGCGGTCGGCGTGGAGCTGACCGCGCTGCTCGCACGCCTCGCCGAACTCGCCGATCAGCCCACCGACCCGTCGTGCGGAGTCACCGACGCCGCCCGGATCGACCGGATCGCGCTGCTCGAACAGACCCGCTCCGCGCTGGCCGCCGCCCAGCACACCGAGATGGTCGCCTTCGCGAAAGCCCACGTCGAAGCTCAGGCCGACCTGATCGCCGCCCACGAACTCGACCCCCGCGACCTCGGCAGGGGCATCGCCGACCAGATCGCGCTGGCCTGCCACGTGTCCCCGACAGTGGGCTCCCGGCGGCTCGGGGTCGCCCAGGCGTTGGCCGACGATCTGCCGTGCACCCGCGGGATGCTGGCCGCGGGCAGGATCAGCGAGCGGCTCGCCGAGCACGTCGTCTCGCTGACCAGTCACCTCGACCCGGAACTCCGCCGGCTGGTGGACCAGCAGGTCGCCGCCTCGGGAATCGAGACCCAGAGCCGGTTCGCCGCCGAAGCGACGATCAAGCGGTTGGCCTACGAGGCCGACCCGGCCGGGTTCACCCACCGTGGGCGGACCGCCCGAACGCAGCGGCGGGTCACGCTGCGCCCCGCCCCGGACACCATGTCCATGCTGTCGGGGCTGTTGCCGGTCGAGCAGGGCGTCGCCTGCATCACCGCGCTCCGCACGTACGCGGACACGTTGATCGCCGGCGGCGACGCCGACGGGCGCAGCCGGGACCAGATCGTGGCCGACACCCTGGTCGAGCGGATCACCGGGCAGACCTTCGCCGAGGACGTCACCGTCGAGGTCGGCATCGTGCTCCCCCTCGACGCCCTCACCGACCCCGACAGTGGGAAGACCGGGGAGGTCGTCGGCTACGGGCCGCTACCCGGCGGGATCGTCGCCGACCTGCTCAACACCACCCAAGGCAAGAAGTGGTGGCGGCGGCTGTTCACCCACCCCCGCTCCGGACGCCTCGTCGGCGGCGACCCCCAACGCCGACTGTTCGACGGGTTCCTCGCCACCCTGATCCACTACCGCGACCACGGCCGCTGCCGCGACCCCCTATCGGCGTGCTCCCTTGAACCTGCGGCAAGCCCCCGCCCGGCACACCGACCACATCCGCGGCCGCACCGCCGGTGGCCCGACCAGCCTGGGCAACGGGCGCCGTACGTGTGTGCGCGGCAACCAGGTCAAAGAACTCCCCGGCTGGTCCACCGATCTCATCGACGACGGCCTCGGCGATCAGCCGCACACCGTGCAGACGACGACCCCGACCGGCCACACCTACACCAGCCGCGACGGACCATGAGCCGCCGCAGCTCAGCCCAGGGCCGACACCCGGAACCAATCCTGGGCCACCGCAGGGTCGCCGAACACCTCGACGTGCCCGAGTTCCGCCCGTCCCGTGACGACCGCCAGCAGGTCGACGGCCCGTCCGCGCACGGCCACGTCCGCCTTGACGTGCTCGCGCGTGATCGTCACGCCCTCGGGCCCCCGCCGGATCAGCCACTCGCCGTCCGGGGCGTCCGTGACGTGCAGGTGGATCGTCTCCCCGGAGCCACGCACCCGCCGGGAGCCGCTGCGGAAGTCGGTGAGCAGGTCGTACCACTCCGCGATGCCGTCGACCGCCAGCTCGGGGGCGACGTCGGCCAGCGGCTCGAGGCCGACCGCGAGCTCGGCGTCCAGGCGGTGCACGAGGGTCTCGTGGAGCTGGCGGCGCTCCCACCAGGCGACGGTGGTCGGGCGGCCGAACCCGCCGACCTGCCGGTCCGGGCCGCTCGCCCGGAAGGTCCCGGCGAGGGCCGCGGCTCCGCGGAGCAGCCAGGTGGCGACCTCGTCCCGGGAGTCCGGCGGCACGCCGTCCGGGACATCGGCGTCGCGGTCGAGCATCTGGTCCGCCCCGGTCTCGATCGTCGCGGTGACCCGGCGGTGGACGCGACCGAGGTGCGCGGCGAGGTCACGCACCGTCCAGTCCCCGCAGGTCGGCACCGGAGCGGACAGGTCGTCGCCCGCGGCCGGCGCGCTCACGGCGTCGGCGAAGGCGGTGGCCTGGAGGAGCAGCTCGTCGCTGGGCACGAGAGTGCAGCCTGCCCTACGGGCCACGAGACTCACCACGAGTTCGCCGTCCTCGTCGGTCGCGGTGTACGCCGCCACGTCGTCCACCCCGCCACCGGAGACGCACTCGCCCGTGGCCAGCCGGAACTGGTGGTTGTGCAACGGGCACATCACCAGGTCGGCGTCGACGAGCCCGTCGGCGAGCGGGCCGCCCCGGTGCGGGCAGGTCGCCCGCAGCGCGTGCAGCCCGCCCGACCGTGGCCGGAACACCGCCACCGGCTCGTCCCCGACCAGGAACGCGCGCCCCTCTCCGAGCGGGATCTGGTCCACCGGCCCGAGCCGGGTCCGCACCGCGCCGCTCACGAGCGCACCGGGACCTGCGGCAGCGGCACCAGCGGCAGGGCGTCGTGGAACTGGCCCGGGGTCGCCTCCTGCTGGTCGGCGGCCCAGGGGTCGACGTAGGCGTCGACGGCCTCCTGCATCCGCGCGTCGAGGTCCGCCGCGATCCCCTCGGCGTCGTCGACGACCACGGCGATCAGGTGGTCCAGACCCATCCGCGGCACGAAGTCGTAGGTCCGCTCGAGCCAGTTGGCGTTCTCCCGGTAGTACTGCAGGAACCGTCCGGTGATCCGGACGGCCTCCTCGTGCGAGTCCACGGTCGCGAGCACGTCGCCCTTCCGGATCGTCGCGCCGGCGGCCCCGCCGACGTAGATCTGCCACTGCCCGCCCTCGACGGCGACGAGCCCCACGTCCTTCACCATCGACTCCGCGCAGTTCCGCGGGCACCCGGAGACGGCGAGCTTCATCTTCGCCGGCCCCTCGATGCCCTTGTAGCGCTCCTCGAGGTCGATGCCGAGCTTCGTGGAGTCCCCGAGCCCGAAGCGGCAGAAGTCGGTGCCGACGCAGGTCTTCACCGTCCGGAACGACTTGCCGTACGCCCAGCCCGACGGCATGTCCAGGTCCGCCCACACCTCCTGGAGCTTCTCCTTCGGCACGCCGAGCAGGTCGATGCGCTGGCCGCCGGTCAGCTTCACCATCGGGATGTCGTGCTTGTCGGCGACGTCGGCGATCCGTCGCAGCTGGTCGGGGCTGGTGACGCCGCCCGACATCCGCGGCACCACCGAGAACGTGCCGTCCCGCTGGATGTTGGCGTGCACCCGGTCGTTGATGAACCGGCCGTCCCGCTCGTCGACGACGTCGTCCGGCCACATCATCCGCAGCAGCGCGGTCAGCCCCATCTTCGAGCCGACGTCGTCCTTCCCCTCCGGCGCCAGCGCCTCGAACACCGCGGACACGCTCTTCAGCTCCCGCGCCCGGATCTCCGCCATCAGCGTCGGCTTGTCCAGCGGGATGCCGGGGACGTAGTACGACTCGGCCGGGTCCGCCGCGCCCCCGCCGCCCAGCGCGGCCTCGACGACCTCGTGGACGAGCCCCTTGCACGACCCGCAGCCCTTGCCGGCCCGGGTCGCCGCCATGCACGCCGACACCGAGTCCGCGCCGTCGTGCACGCACGCCACGAGGTCGCCCTTGGAGACGCCGTTGCAGTTGCAGATCTGGGTGTCGTCGGGGAGGTCCGCGGCCGAGGCCGAGTCGTCCGCCGAGCCCAGGTCGAACAGCAGCTTGACCCGTTCCTCGGGCAGCGCCGAGCGGGAGTCGAAGGCCTGGGTCAGCGCCGCGACCTTCGAGACGTCGCCGACCAGCGTCGCCCCGATCAGCGTGCCGTCCCGGATGATCACCGTCTGGTAGACCCCGCGGCCCGTCTCGGAGAACTGGACGAACTCGTCACTCGCGCGCTCCGGGGTCTTGAGCCCCATCTGCGCGACGTCGACCCCGGCCACCTTGAGCTTCGTGGCCAGCCGCGACCCGTGGTACTCCGCGTCCGGGTTCGCGCCCGTGACGACGTCCGCGAGCACCTCGGCCTGCTCCCACAGGGGCCCGACGACGCCGTACACCTCGCCCCGGTGCTGCGCGCACTCCCCGACCACGAAGATCGAGTCGTCGTCCACCGAGCGCATCCGGTCGTCGACCACGATCGCGCGCTGCGTCTCCAGGCCGCTCACCATCGCCAGCCCGATGTTCGGCCGGATGCCGGCGGTGACGACGACCATGTCGCAGTCCAGCGTCGACCCGTCGGTGAACCGCACGCCGGAGACGGCGCCGTCGCGGCGTCCTCCGGTCGAGCTCCGCTGCGCTCCGTCTCCCACCAGGATCTCCGAGGTCTTCACCCCGAGGTGCATGTGCATCCCCAGGTCCTCGAGCTTCGAGCGCAGCACCTTCGACGCCTCGGCCTCGAGCTGCTGGTTCATCAGCACCTCGGTCGGGTGCACGACGTGCACCGCCACCCCGTGCGCCTGCAGTCCCGCGGCCGCCTCCAGGCCGAGCAGACCGCCCCCGATGACGACGGCCGTCCGGTGCTCCCGGACGTGCGCCAGCATCCCCTGGGCATCGTCGAGCGACCGGAAGCCGAACACGCCCGGCGTCAGCTCGGTCCGCGACGCCCACATGCCCTCCATGGGCGGGAAGAACGAGCGCGACCCGGTCGCCAGGATCAGCGTGTCGTAGGGCGTGACCGACCCGTCGTCACCCTGCACCACCCGGGCGTGCCGGTCGATCCGCACGATCCGGACGCCCGCGTGCAGCGTGATGCCGTTCTCGACGTACCAGTCGACGGGGTTGAGGAACAGTTCGTCGTCGTCCTCGCCCGACGCCGCGTTCGCGAGCACCTCGGAGAGCAGGATGCGGTTGTAGTTGCCGTACGGCTCCTCGCCGAAGACCGTGATGTCGAACAGGTCGCCGCCGCCGCGCGCGAGGATCTCCTCGAGCGCCCGCGCCCCCGACATCCCGTTCCCGACGACGACCAGCTTCGCGCGGCCCGGCTCCGGGGTCCCGGCCTCCTGCCCGGTCGCGAGCGTCGCCGTCATCAGACCTCCACCAGGCCGCAGTCGACGACGAGCGTCCCGGAGACCCCGGCAGGTGCGGAGTAGTGGATCTCCACGGTGCTCCCCGCCAGGAGGTCCTCGACCACGCGCAGCGAGACGTGCATGTCCTGCTTCGCGCCCACCGGCAGCCAGCGGGCGGGGGTGCCGTCGAACGCGAGCACGACCGTCGCGAGCTCGTCGGAGGAGTTGCCGGCCCGGACGTAGAGCACCTGGCCGGTGACGCCCTCCGGCACGGTGTAGGTCAGCGACGGGTGCAACAGGGCCGGTTTGTCCAGCCCCTGCCCCTCGAAGGCGAACGCGCCCTGCAGGAATCGCGGCGTGGTCATCATACTCCGGGGACCTCTTCCGTGGTGGTGGTGGCGGCTTCGAGGGCGACCGCGCAGACCTTGAACTCCGGCATCCGCGAGGCCGGGTCCAGCGCGGGGTTGGTGAGGGCGTTGATCGTCTGCTCGCCGGCCCAGTGGAACGGCGCGAAGACGGTGTCGGGGCGGATCTCGCGGGAGAGCCGGGCCCGCATCCGCGCGGTCCCCCGCCGGGTGCGCAGCAGGACGTCCCCGCCCTCGGCGACCCCGAGGCGCGCGGCGAGGTCGGGATGGATCTCGACGGCGGGTTCGGCCTCGGCGTCGAGCAGCGCCTTCGTCCGCCGGGTCTGGGTGCCGGACTGGTAGTGGGCGCGCGAGCGACCCGTCGTCAGGCGGTAGGGGTACTCGTCGTCCGGGCTCTCGGCCGCGGCGCGGTGGTGCACGACGTGGAAGCGGGCGCGGCCGTCCGGGGTGGCGAACCGGTCGCGGAACAGCCGCGGCGTGCCCTCGTGCTCGTCGTCGGGGCAGGGCCAGAAGACGCCGCGCTCGGCCTCGATGCGCTCGTAGCTGATGCCCGCGTAGTCGGCCTTCCCGCCGGACGAGGCGCGGCGCAGCTCGTCGAACACGGTCCGCGGGTCGTCGGAGAAGAACGCGCCGCGGCCGAGCCGGTCCGCGAGCTCGGCGAGGACCTCCAGGTCCGAGCGCACCCCCTCCGGCGGCCGCGCCGCCCGCCGTCGTCGCAGGACCCGTCCTTCGAGGTTCGTCATCGTCCCCTCCTCCTCCGCCCACTGGGCGCAGGGCAGGACGACGTCGGCGAGCTCCGCGGTCTCGGAGAGGAACATGTCCGAGACGACCAGGAAGTCCAGCGCCTGCAGCCGCTCGCGGACGTGCGCCGCGCGGGGCGCACTGACCACGACGTTCGACGCCACGACCATCAGCGCACGCACCCCGCCGGGGGTGCCGAGCCGGTCGAGCATCTCGTAGGCCGAGACCCCGGGCCGCGGGAGCTCGTCGGGGTCGACGCCCCACACCCCGGCGACGTGGGCGCGCGCGGCGGGGTCCGCGAGCATCCGGTAGCCCGGCAGCTGGTCGGCCTTCTGCCCGTGCTCGCGTCCGCCCTGGCCGTTGCCCTGACCCGTGACCGTCGCCCACCCCGAGAACGGGCGCCCGGGCAGTCCGAGGGCGAGGGCGAGGTTGATCCACGCGAGTGCCGTGTCCGAGCCCTTCGCGTGCTGCTCGGCCCCGCGGGCGGAGAGGATCATCGTGGCGCGCGACTCGGCGAGCATCCGCACGGCGCGTTCCATGACCCGCACCGGCACCCCGGTGATGCGCTCGACCCGGTCCGGCCAGTACTGGCGCATCGCGCGCCGGACGGCGTCCCAGCCGGTCGTGCGGTCCGCGACGTAGGCGGTGTCGACCAGCCGGTGCTTGATCGCGAGGTGGAGCAGCCCGTTCGCGAGCGCCAGGTCGGTGCCCGGCACGGGCTGCAGGTGGACGTCGGCGGCGGCCGCGGTGGCGGTGTACCGGGGATCGACGACGAGGTGCCGGGCGCCGCGCTCGCGGCCGGCGGCGAACCAGCGCATGGCGGGCGGCATGGTGTCGGCGGGATTGGAGCCGACCAGCATGACGGTGTCCGCCCGGGCGACGTCCGCGAGCGGGAACGGCATGCCCCGGTCGATCCCGAAGGCCTTGTTCGAGGCCGCGGCGGCGCTGGACATGCAGAAGCGGCCGTTGTAGTCGATCGAGGCGCTGCCCAGCGCGACCCGGACGAACTTGCCCGCCTGGTAGGCCTTCTCGTTGGTGAGGCCTCCGCCGCCGAACAGTCCCGCGGCGTCGGGCCCGAACCGCTCGCGGGCCACCGTCAGGCCGGCCACGACCCGGTCCAGCGCCTCGTCCCAGGTGGCCTCCCGGAACGGCTCGTCGCGGTGGTCTCGGACCAGCGGGGTGGTCAGACGGTCGGGGTGGGCGAGCAGCTCGACCGAGCTGCGGCCCTTCTCGCAGAGCGCGCCGCGGTTCGTCGGGAAGTTCGCGCCGTCGACCTCGTAGCCGCCGCCCTCGGCCTCCGGGCGCGCCGTGATCGTCATGCCGCACTGCAGGGAGCAGTAGGGGCAGTGCGTGTCGACCGGACCGGTCGACACGTCGACGAGGGGGAGGCTCACGGCGTCCCACGTTCCGTGCCGGGTGTGTCGCGGCCGTTACGTGAGCGCTACACCTCCCGACCCGCCCGTGAGGGGCCGGTGAGGAGTGCGACGCCGGTCATCTCGATCGTTCAGCCTGCCCCGAAGCGAGACAGGTCACATGCTGGGCACGGCACCCGGTCTACTGTCCGCCGCACGGCCGTCGGTGGATCCGGCAGCCGGAGCAGGCCCCCGTCCGGGGCCCGAGCAGAAGGGGCGCGAGCGTGCGCATCGGTGTCCCCCGGGAGACCCGGGAACGCGAGACCCGTGTGGCGGCGACGCCGGCGACGGTGATCGGGCTGCAGAACCTCGGCTGGACGGTCACCGTCGAGCCGGGTGCCGGCGCCCGGTCGGACTTCCCCGACGAGGCCTACGTCGCCGCCGGCGCCGAGCTCGGCGACCCGTGGTCGGCCGACGTGGTCCTCGCCGTCAACACTCCGGCGCCGGAGGACCTGGCCCGCCTGCAGGAGCGGGCGACGCTGGTCTGCCGGGTCGCGCCCGCGCAGCACGCCGAGCTGGTCGCGGACCTCGCCGCCCGCGGGATCACGGTCCTGGCCACCGACGCGGTGCCCCGCATCTCGCGGGCCCAGTCGCTGGACGTGCTCAGCTCCATGGCCAACATCGCGGGCTACCGCGCGGTGATCGAGGCGGCCAACCGGTTCGGGCGCTTCTTCACCGGCCAGGTCACCGCGGCGGGCAAGGTGCCGCCGGCCAAGGTGCTCGTGGCGGGCGCCGGTGTGGCCGGGCTCGCCGCGATCGGGGCGGCGTCGTCGCTGGGCGCGATCGTCCGCGCCACCGACCCCCGCCCGGAGGTGGCCGAGCAGGTCAGCTCCCTGGGCGGGGAGTTCCTGACGGTGGACGTGGAGCAGGAACGCTCCACCGACGGCTACGCGCGGACGACCTCCGAGGCCTACGACCGACGCGCCGCGGAGATCTACTCCGAGCAGGCCGCGGACGTCGACATCGTCATCACGACCGCGCTCATCCCGGGCCGCGCCGCCCCCCGCCTGCTGACCGCCGCCGACGTCGCCTCGATGAGGCCCGGCAGTGTCGTCGTGGACATGGCCGCGGGGATGGGCGGCAACGTCGAGGGCTCGGTGCCCGACGAGGTGGTCGTCACCGCGAACGGCGTGACCATCATCGGGGACACCGACCTCGCGGCGCGGCTGCCGGCGCAGGCCTCGCAGCTCTACGGGACGAACCTGGTCAACCTGCTGAAGCTGCTGACCCCGCAGAAGGACGGCGAGCTCGTCCTGGACCTCGACGACGTCGTCGTGCGCGGCATGACGGTCGCGAAGGACGGCGAGGTGATGTGGCCGCCGCCCCCGGTGTCGGTCTCGGCCGCGCCCGCCGCGGCGCCCGCGATCGAGGAGTCCACGCCCGTCGTCGAACCGGCGAAGCCGCGCTCGCCCGCGTGGCGCTACGGGGGCATCGCCTTGGGGCTGGCGCTGCTGTTCGTGGCGACCGCGTTCGCGCCCGCCGAGCTCGCCACCAACCTGACGGTGTTCGTGCTCGCCGTCGTCATCGGCTACTACGTCATCGGCAAGGTGCACCACGCGCTGCACACGCCGCTGATGTCGGTCACCAACGCCATCTCGGGCGTCGTGATCGTGGGCGCCCTGCTGCAGTTCGGGCAGCACGGCCTCGTCGTGTCGGTCCTCGCGTTCATCGCGATCGTGCTCGCCAGCATCAACATCGTCGGCGGCTTCGCGGTGACCCGCCGCATGCTCGCCATGTTCACGAAGGGTCCGGCCGCATGAGTCCCGAGGCCGCGGCGACCGCCGCGTACATCGTCGCCGCGCTGCTCACCGTGATGAGCCTCGCGGGGCTCTCGAAGCACGAGACCGCCCGCAACGGCGTCGTCTACGGCATCGCCGGCATGACGGTGGCCCTGGTCGCCACCGTGGTCCTGGCCGCCGGGTCGCTCGAGGCCGGGGCGGTCGCCCTGCTCGTCGCGGGCTTCGTCATCGGCGGCGGGATCGGGCTGTGGCGGGCGCGCGTGGTCGAGATGACCGGCATGCCGGAGCTGATCGCGCTGCTGCACAGCTTCGTCGGCCTGGCCGCGGTGCTCGTCGGGTGGAACGGCTACCTCGAGGTGGAGGCGGTCGGCGCGGCGCAGACCACGGTGGCGCCGGAGCTGCTCGGCATCCACTCCGTGGAGGTCGGCGTCGGCGTGTTCATCGGCGCCGTGACCTTCACCGGCTCGATCGTCGCCTACGGCAAGCTCTCCGGGCGGATGAAGTCCCGGCCGTTGACCCTGCCGGGCAAGAACGCGCTGAACCTGGGCGCGCTCGTGGCCTTCGCCGCGCTGACCGTCGCGTTCGTCGTCGCGCCGTCGCTCGGCGTCATGATCGCCATCACCGCGGTCGCCCTCGCGCTCGGCTGGCACCTGGTGGCCTCGATCGGCGGCGGCGACATGCCCGTCGTCGTGTCGATGCTGAACAGCTACTCCGGCTGGGCCGCGGCCGCGTCGGGCTTCCTGCTGGACAACACGCTGCTGATCGTCACCGGCGCGCTCGTCGGGTCCTCCGGTGCCTACCTGTCCTACGTGATGTGCCAGGCGATGAACCGCTCGTTCATCTCGGTGATCGCCGGCGGCTTCGGCGTGGAGTCCGGGACCGCGGCGGCCGTCGAGGGCGAGCACCGGGAGGTCGGCGCCGACGAGGTGGCCGAGATGCTGCGCGAGGCGTCGTCCGTCGTCATCACGCCGGGCTACGGCATGGCGGTCGCCCAGGCGCAGTACCCGGTGGCGGACCTGACGCGGAAGCTGCGGGACAAGGGCGTCGAGGTGCGCTTCGGCATCCACCCGGTCGCCGGCCGCCTCCCCGGGCACATGAACGTGCTGCTCGCCGAGGCCAAGGTGCCCTACGACATCGTGCTCGAGATGGACGAGATCAACGACGACCTCGCCTCCACCTCGGTCGTCCTGGTCATCGGCGCGAACGACACCGTCAACCCGGCCGCCATGGAGGACCCGGGCAGCCCGATCGCCGGCATGCCGGTGCTCCGGGTGTGGGAGGCGAAGAACGTCGTCGTCTTCAAGCGTTCGATGGCGGTCGGCTACGCGGGCGTGCAGAACCCGCTGTTCTTCCGCGAGAACACGTCGATGATCTTCGGCGACGCCAAGAACCGCGTGGAGGACATCCTCGCGGCGCTGTAGGGCCACGCCGGAATTGAGCGAAGGGCCCCTTCGGTCGATCTAGTCGACCGGAGGGGCCCTTCGCTCGTTCGGGCTCGGCTTGGTGAGGGGCGCCCACGGCCCGTCTATTCGACCCGAGGGGCCCTTCGCTCGACGGTGGCGGTCAGGCCGGCGTCAGAGCCGACGTGCCCAGCGCCTCGGCGACGAGCCGGACCGACTGCCGCCGCTCGGCCGGGTCGTGGATCGCCGTGGTGATCATGAGCTCGTCGGCGTCGGCCTCGCGGGCCTTGCGCTCGAGGTCCTCGGCGACCTGCTCCGGCGTGCCGACGGAGACCTTCGAGGCCATCGAGCGGGCGATGTGCTCCTCGGCGGCCGACCAGTCGTGGGCGAGCGCCTCCTCCGGGCTGGGCAGCGGGCCCGGGTTGCCGGTGCGCAGCCGGGCCATCGACAGCGCGTTCGCCCGACCCAGGGCGTACGCCCGCTCGGGGTCGGGGTGGGCGATCGCCGCGGCACCGAGGATGACGTGCGGCCCCTGCGCGCCCGCGGCGTCGCTGGGCCGGAACGACTGCCGGTAGATGCGGGTGGCCTCGCCGGCGTCCGCGCCGCCGAAGTGGCCCGCGTAGGCGTAGCCGGTGCCGAACGCGGCGGCGGCCTGCGCGCCGTAGTAGCTGGACCCGAGGATCCAGACCGGCGGCAGCGGCACGTCGTCGGGGGCGGCCACGATGCCCGCGAACGGGTGGTCGGCGTCGAAGCCGTCGACGTAGCCGCGGAGCTCCGAGAACTGGTCCGGGAAATCGTCGGCGGTGAGCGCCTCGTGCGAGCGGCGCAGCGCGATCGCGGTGCGGGGGTCGGTGCCCGGCGCGCGCCCCAGACCGAGATCGACGCGGTCGGGGAAGAGACCGGCGAGCGCGCGGAACGTCTCGGCGACCTTCAGCGGGCTGTGGTTGGGCAGCATGATCCCGCCGGAGCCCACCCGGATCGTGCTCGTCGCGCTCCCGACGGCGGCGATCATCACCTCGGGCGCGGAGCTCGCCACGCTCGCGATGCCGTGGTGCTCGGCGAGCCAGTAGCGGCGGTACCCGGCGGCCTCGGCGGTCCGGGCGAGCTCGACGGTGTCGTGCAGGGCCTGCGAGGCGGGCGCACCGGAGGGGACCGGGGACAGGTCGAGGACCGAGATCGGGATGCCCATACCGGGGGCAACGCACCGATGCGGCAGCGTCATCCCGGATCGGTCGCCGGCGTGGACTTCCGCCGCGTGCAGGGGTTCGATCCCGAGGGCATGGGGAGCAGCACCTGGTCCACGGGCGCGGTGGAGCAGGGCGAGGCCTTCGACTACTGGCGGGACCTCATCTGCGACGCGTTCGTGCAGCTCTCTGCCCGGCCGCGGGGCGAAGGTCCGTTCCGCGGGGCCATCGAGCACAGCGCCCTCGACGAGGTCGAGCTCTCGCTGGTCGACGCGGCCGGTCAGCGGGTGGACCGGACGCGCACGCTGATCGCCCGCAGCCACGAGGACTACCTGCTGGCCAGCATCCAGCTCGACGGACGGGGGACGGTGCACCAGGCCGGCCGGGTGGCGCCGCTGACGGCGGGCTCCATGGCCTTCTACGACAGCACCCGCCCGTACACCCTCGAGTTCGACGACGCGTTCCGCCAGCTCGTCGTCCAGGTGCCCCGCAGCGCGATCCCGGGGGCCCGGGTCGACGGGGCCACGGCGGTGCCGCTCGACGGGTCGGGCGCGGTCCGCCTGGTCACCGACTTCTTCCGCGGCATGGTGCGCGAGCACCACGCGGGACGCCCGACGCCGGGCCTCGCGCCGCACGCCGTGGGCCTGCTCGAGTTCGCGCTCGGGCTCGCCGCCGCCTCCGCGTCCACGCCCGGGGCCGAGGCCGCGACCCGCCAGCTGGTCCGCCGGGCCGTCGCCCGCGCCGCCGGCACCCCGGGGGTCACCGCCGACGACGTCGCGGCCGCCTGCCACCTCTCCCGCCGCACCCTCTTCCGGGTCCTCGCCGCCGAGGGGTCGACCCTCTCCGAGCTGCTCCGCCGCGAACGGGTCGCCCGGGCGCGGACCCTGCTGCGCTCCGACCCCGACCTCCCCGTCGCGGCCGTCGCCGCCCGGTGCGGGTTCGCGGGCCCGGCGCAGTTCCACCGCGCCTTCCGCGCGGCGACCGGCTCCTCGCCGGGGGCCTACCGCACGCAGGACGGCACGCCTGGTGACCCCGGCCGGCACGCGTCGTCACCCGGGGGCCGCCCCGACGGCGCACCCTGCTGATCGGGCACGACGGGCGAGGACCCGTCGACGATCGACGAGGAGTGTCCCCATGACGCACGTGGTGCGCGCCGCCGCGGTCCAGGCCGAACCCCGCTGGCTGGACCTGGACGCGGGCGTGGAGCACATGATCGGGCTGATCGGGGAGGCGGCGGCGCAGGGCGTGCAGCTCGTGACGTTCCCCGAGACGTTCGTCCCCGGCTACCCGTGGTGGATCTGGCTGGACGCGCCCGCCATGGGGATGCAGTACGTGCCCCGCTACGCCGAGAACTCGATGACCCGCGACGGCG
Source organism: Actinomycetospora termitidis (assembly GCF_030286555.1). Classification (GTDB taxonomy): domain Bacteria; phylum Actinomycetota; class Actinomycetes; order Mycobacteriales; family Pseudonocardiaceae; genus Actinomycetospora; species Actinomycetospora termitidis. Next base: position 720,592 of record NZ_JASVWF010000001.1, read on the forward strand.
AGCACATGGCCCGGATCGCCGCGGCGGCCGGGCAGCACGGGATCCACGTCGTGTTCGGCTTCAGCGAGCGCGCCGGCGGCAGCCTCTACATGTCGCAGGCGCTGATCTCCGACACCGGCCGGGTCGTCAGCGTGCGCCGCAAGCTCAAGCCCACCCACGTCGAGCGCTCGGTGTTCGGCGAGGGCGACGGCAGCGACATCCAGGTCCACGAGACCCCGCTCGGCCGCGTCGGCGCCCTGAACTGCTGGGAGCACTTCCAGCCGCTCACCAAGTACGCGATGTACAGCATGAACGAGCAGATCCACGTCGGCGCCTGGCCGAGCTTCTCGGTCTACCGCGGCGCCGCGCAGGCCCTCGGGCCGGAGGTCAACAACGCGGCGAGCCTCGTCTACGCGGTCGAGGGCCAGACGTTCGTCGTCGCGCCGTGCGCCGTCGTCGGGCAGGCCGCGCACGACCTGTTCTGCGACACCGAGGTCAAGCGCCAGCTGCTCCTGCAGGGCGGCGGGTTCGCCCGGATCTTCGGCCCGGAGGGCAGCCCGCTGGGCGAGAACCTCGCCGAGACGCAGGAGGGCATGGTGGTCGCCGACCTGGACTTCTCGTTGATCGCCATCGCGAAGTCCGCCGCCGACCCGGTCGGGCACTACTCCCGGCCCGACGTGATGCGGCTGCTGATCAACCGCGCCCCGAACCCCGTCGTCGTCGACCGGAGCGTCCCGACGATGCCGGCCTTCGTCGACGCCGACGACCTCGCCGCGGCGGAGTGATCAGGTCTCCAGGAGCCCGAGCAGATCGTCGCGGCCGAACATCCGGGCGGTGTCGACGGCGGTCGGATGACCACCCCGCGGGTCCGCCCCGCCGTCGACGAGGGCGCGCACCACGTCGTCCTCGCCCTTGAACACGGCACCCGCCAACGGGGCCTGGCCGCGGTCGTTCACCCGGTCGACGTCCGCGCCCCGCGCGACGAGCGCCCGGACCGCCCCGGCGTGGCCGTGGTAGGCGGCGAGCATGAGGAGGGTGTCCCCGGAGCCGTTGGTGAGGTTCACAGGCACACCAGCGTCGACGTAGGCCGCGAGCGACTCCGCGTCGCCGGCCCGGGCCAGGTCGAAGAGGCGGCCGGCGAGCTCGGCGAGCTCGGGCGGGGCGTCGTCGGTCACGACCGGGACAGCGGCGCCGCGACGTCGGGATCCGGCGTGGGCTCGGGGGCGTCCTCGCCGTCGTCGTCACGGCCCCAGCCGCAGTACGGGCACCACGGCTCGACCCGGCGGTGCAGCACCGTGAGCGCCATCGTCCCGAGCGGCAGGAGGAGCACCAGGTCGCCCCAGCCGGGGCGGATGAACAGCCCCGCGGCGACCCCGACGGCGGCCACGACGACGAGCATGGAGATCCCCGCCGTCGTCGTGGCGGTGTGGAAGAGCCGCAGCCAGTGCCGGCGGCGCTCGACGACCTGCGCCGGGTTCGTCGGGCTGTCGGCGATGCAGCGCAGGCAGAGCCGGTCGTCGTGGGCGAGCGTGAAGAGCTGCACGACGATGAACACCACGACCGCGCCGAGCGAGACCAGGCTGGCGTCCCGCACGTCGGAGAAGCCGGCCACGATCGCGACCGCGATCAACGGACCGCCCACGAGCAGCGGGTGGTGGGCGATGGACGCCCGGACCCGGACCAGGAGCGAGTCGGGAGCGTCGTCGCGGCTCCCGGTCTCGTCGTGCACGTGCGGGCTCACGGGCCACCCCTTCCCTGTGCGCTCGTGAAAGCAGCGTATGGGCCGAACGGTGCGGACGCGACCGCCCACCCCGGATCCCGCCGTCCGGCCGCACCCGGACGGGTGCCTCAGCCGCGGGCCACCAGGAGCGGGACCAGCTGTTCAGCTGGGGTCAGCGACCCGTGGTGCCCGACGAGGGCGGTCTCGCGCGGCTCGTTGCGGGAGCGGACCAGCGTCCAGTTGCCCCGGGCGGCGGCGATGACGTCGCCGATCCGGCCCCGGGCGGTGTCGGTGACGCCCGGTCCGAACCACCCGGCGTCGACGGCCTCCTCGCGGGACACCACCCAGGCCGCGTCGCCGAGCTCCGCCCGCCAGGCCGCGAGCACGTCGTCGGCCGCGCCGTCGATCGCGTGGACGTGCCGGACGCGGGTCTCCCCGGCCAGCCGCCGCACGCCGGTGAGCAGGGCCGGGGTGTGGTCGAGATCGACGTGCCAGCCGCGATCGGTGGCGACCATGCCGTGGTCGGCGACCACCAGCAGCACCGCGCCCGGCCGCAGGCTCTCCGCCAGTGCCGCGACCAGCCGGTCGACGATCCGCAGCTGCATCCGCCAGGGCAGCGAGCCCGGCCCGTGCTGGTGGCCGATCATGTCCAGGTCGCCGTGGTAGGCGTAGACCAACGCCCGTTCCTCCGCCTCGACCGCCAACCCGTGCAGGACCTCCGCGGCGAGGTCACCGAGCGCGGACACCCCGTGGAACCGCCCGCCGCGCAACGCGGCCCGGGTCAACCCGGAGCGGCGCTGGACCTCGGGGGCGACCTGGGTGACGGCCACGCCGTGCCGGAGGGCCTGCTGCAGCACCGTCGGCCGGGGCTGGACCTCCTCGGGCGGGAGGTCGGCGAGCAGGTCGACCGGGTCGGTCGCCCCGTGCGCGCACCAGCGCAGGGTGTTCAGGACGACGTCCGGGGCGGCGGAGGGCTCGTCGAGCGGCGGGACGCCCATCGAGTAGCCCTCGATGCCGTGGGCGCCGGGGGTCAGGCCGGTCCCGAGCGAGGTGATGCTGACCGCAGTGGTCGCGGGGAAGCAGGACGTCAGCTCCCGGGAGTCGGCCGACGACGCGAGCTCGTGCAGGGCGGGGGCGTCGTGCGGGTGCGCCGCGAGCAGCGTCGCGCCCAGCCCGTCGACCAGCAGGACCCCGGCCGCGGTGACGTCGGCGGCGTGCCGGGCGACGCCGACGGTGTCGGTGAAGCCCGGCACCCCGAGCGCCGCCGCCGTCGACGGCATCACCTCGGCCAGCGTGCCGTGCCCGTACGCGGGGAGGAACGGCGCCGCACGATCCCCCGTGCTGGTCATGCCGGGGGATCGTAGGCGCCGCGGCCTACACCGAGGAGACGGCGTCCGGCGTGGTCGACTCCGGCACCCGGGTGGCGTGGTAGTCGCCGGACCGGGTGTGGTCGGCGCCCTCGCGGGTCTTCGTCGCCCGCAGGACGAGCGTCACGACGACGGCCACCAGCAGGTTGCCGACGAGCGCCACGGCGCCGACGTAGATCTGCACCTTCGACCCGCCGAAGGGCGTCCACCCGAAGATGTCCAGCCCGCCGAGCGCGAGCGCGGAGCCGCCGAAGTGCTGCTTGCCGTTGGCGGGGTTGGGGATGCCGTACAGCATGATCATCCCCCAGATCAGCCCGACCGCCCAGCCCGCGAGCAGCGCCCACCGGTGGAACCACCGGGTGTACAGCGCGATCGCCACCGCCGGCAGCGTCTGCAGGATGATCACGCCGCCGATCAGCTGCAGGTCCACCGAGAACTGCGGGTCGACGACGACGATGAACAGCACCGCGCCGACCTTGACCACGAGCGAGGCGAGCTTGGCCTGCCGGGCCTCGTCGGCCGGGGACGCGTCCCGGCGCAGGAACTCCTTGTAGATGTTGCGGGTCCACAGGTTGGCCGCGGCGATCGACATGATCGCGGCGGGCACCAGGGCGCCGATCCCGATCGCCGCGAAGGCGACCCCGGCGAACCAGGACGGGAACTGCCCGGCGAACAGGGCGGGGACGATGGTGTTCGAGTCCGGGCGCCCGGTGGAGCCGTTGACGATCGGCTTCGTCCCGGCCGCGATCGCGACGTAGCCGAGCAGTGCCAGCAGCGCGAGCAGGAACGAGTACGCGGGCAGCGCGGTCATGTTCCGGCGGATCGTGGCGCGGCTCGAGCTGGACAGCACCCCGGTCACCGAGTGCGGGTAGAGGAACAGGGCCAGCGCCGAGCCGAGGGCCAGGGTCGCGTACTGCAGCTGGTTGTTCGCCGTCAGCAGCGTGGAGCCCGCGGGCTGCCCCGTCGTCGGCGAGGGCTGGGCGAGCTTCGCGGACCCGGCGTCGAAGATCGCGCCGAACCCGCCGAGCTTGAGCGGCAGGTAGATGATCGCGACGAGGATGACGATGTAGATCAGGACGTCCTTGACCACCGCGATCAGCGCCGGCGCCCGCAGCCCGGACTGGTAGGTGTAGGCCGCCAGCACCACGAACGCCACGAACAGCGGCGCGTGGCCCCAGAAGCCGGAGCCGTTCAGCCCGATCGTGCGCAGCACCGCCTCGAGTCCCGCGAGCTGCAGGGCGATGTAGGGCATCGTCGCGACGATGCCGGTGACCGCGATCGCGAGGGCCAGCACGGGCGAGTCGTAGCGGCCGCGGACGAAGTCGGCCGGGGTGACGTAGCCGTGCACCCGCGACACCGACCACAGGCGCAGCAGCGGCAGCATGACCAGCGGGAACGCGATGATCGTGTACGGCACCGCGTAGAAGCCGAGTGCGCCCGAGGAGAAGAGCAGCGCCGGGATCGCGACGAACGTGTACGCCGTGTAGAGGTCGCCGCCGAGCAGGAACCACGTCACCCACGACCCGAACTTCCGCCCGCCGAGCCCCCACTCGTCGAGGTGGTTCAGGTCGTCCGCGCGCCGCCACCGGCTCGCCATGAAGCCCATGACCGCGACCGCCAGGAACAGCAGCAGGAACACCACCAGCTGCACCACCTGCGCGCCGGTCACCGGTGGCCCTCCTCGTCGTCGTGCCGCGTCACCAGGTGGACGGTCAGGGTGCAGATGATCCCGATCGGGATGACGAGGATCTGGAACCAGTAGAAGAACGGGAGCCCGACGAGCGTCGGCTCGCGGACGTTGAACAGCGGCGTGATCAGGCTGACGAGCGGGACGAGCAGCAGCAGGTTCCAGGCGCGGAACCGGAACGACGGCTGCGCGGGAGCCGGATCCGGGGTCTCCGGTTCCAGCGTGGATGACGACATCGGCGATCCTTCGCGTCGGTGGACGCGCGGATGTTAGGCCCGTGTACAGGTACGCACCAGGGCGTCTACCGTTCGGTAACCCGTTCCGTCTTGTTTGTCCGCTTTTTCCGACGGCGGGTCTCGCGCCAGAGCAGCACGGCTGCGACGATCACGACGACGGGGATCGGGCCCCAGGCGAGGTAGCGCGCGACGGTCTCCAGCGAGAGGGCGAAGACGAAGCCCAGCAGCACGCACCCGCCGCCCCAGAGGATGCCGCCGACGGCGTTCCACGGCAGGAAGGTACGCAGGTAGGGCATGCGGGCCATCCCGGCCATGCCCGGCACGAGGGCGCGCAGCAGCGCCGTGCCCCGCCCCAGCAGGACGGCCTTCCCGCCGTGGCGGTGCAGGAAGTCCTCGGTCGCCTGCCAGCGGTGCGCGCCGACGAGGCGCCCGACCCGCGAGGCCTGCAGCCGGGGGCCGATCAACCGGCCGACCTCGTAGCCGACCGAGTCGCCCGCGATGGCGCAGACGATGGCGACGACGATCATCGGGACGAGTCCGATGATCCCCTCGTGCGCCGCGAACCCGGCCACGAGCAGCGCCGTCTCGCCCGGCAGCACCACCCCGACCATGACGGCGGCCTCGGCGAACGCGAGACCCCCGGCGATCACGTAGAGCCAGGGCCCGACGCTCTCGCCGATGCCACGGAGGAACTCCAGCACGCCGACCATCGTGCCGCAGCCGCGCGACCCGGCGTCGGGAACCGTCCGGGAACGAGCGAAGGGCCCCTTCGGTCGAGTAGATCGACCGAGGGGGCCCTTCGCTCAGTGCAGGGTCAGGCGTTCAGGCGCTGCTTCAGGGCCTCGAGCTCGTCGCGCATCGAGGTCGGCAGGGAGTCGCCGATCTTGTCGAACCACTCCTCGATGAGCGGCAGCTCCTCGCGCCACTCCTCGAGGTCGAAGCGCAGCGACGCCTCGATGTCCTCCATCGGCTCGCTGATCCCGTCGAGGTCGATCTGGTCGGCGCTCGGGATGTGGCCGATCGGCGTCTCGGTGGCGGCGGCCTTGCCCTCGAGCCGCTCGATGATCCACTTCAGCACGCGGCTGTTCTCGCCGAACCCGGGCCACAGGAAGCGGTTGTCCTCGCCCCGGCGGAACCAGTTGACGTAGAAGATCGACGGCAGCTTGGTCACGTCGGCGCTCTTGCCCACGTTCACCCAGTGCTGGAAGTAGTCGCCGACGTTGTAGCCGAGGAACGGCAGCATCGCCATCGGGTCGCGGCGGACCTGGCCCTTGCCGCCCTTGGCCGCGGCGGTCATCTCGGACGACATCGTGGCGCCCATGAAGGTGCCGTGCTGCCAGTCGAAGGACTCGGTGACCAGCGGGACGGTCGTCTTGCGACGCCCGCCGAACAGGATCGCCGAGATCGGCACGCCCTGCGGGTCGTCCCACTCGGAGGCGACGACGGGGCACTGCGAGATCGGCACGGTGTAGCGCGAGTTCGGGTGCGCGGCCGGCTTGGCCGACGCCGGCGTCCACTCGTCACCGGTCCACGAGGTCAGGTGCTGGGGGTCGCCCTCCAGGCCCTCCCACCAGACGTCGCCGTCGTCGGTCAGCGCGACGTTGGTGAACAGCGCGTTCCCGTGCTCGATGGTGCGCATGGCGTTCGGGTTGGTGTTCCAGTTCGTGCCCGGCGCGACGCCGAAGAAGCCGAACTCGGGGTTGACGGCGTAGAGCCGGCCGTCGTCGCCGAAGCGCATCCACGCGATGTCGTCGCCGACGGTCTCGGCGCGCCACCCCGGGATGGTGGGCTGCAGCATCGCGAGGTTGGTCTTGCCGCAGGCCGACGGGAACGCCGCCGCGACGTAGTACGCCTTGTCCTCCGGGCTGATCAGCTTGAGGATCAGCATGTGCTCGGCGAGCCAGCCCTCGTCGCGCGCCATCACTGACGCGATGCGCAGCGAGTAGCACTTCTTGCCGAGCAGGGCGTTGCCGCCGTAGCCGGAGCCGAAGCTCCAGATCTCCCGGGTCTCCGGGAAGTGGCTGATGTACTTCGTCTCGTTGCAGGGCCACGCGACGTCGGCCTGGCCCGGCTCGAGCGGGGCGCCGATCGAGTGCAGCGCCGGCACCCACTCCGAGCCGGCCTCCTCGAGGCGCTCCTGCACCTGCGCGCCCATGCGGGTCATGATGTGCATCGACACCACGACGTAGGGGCTGTCGGAGATCTCGACGCCGAGCTTGGGGTGCTCCGCGTTCGTCGGGCCCATGCAGAACGGGATGACGAACATCGTCCGGCCGCGCATGCACCCGCGGTACAGCTCGGTCATGGTGGCCTTCATCTCGGCCGGGTCCATCCAGTTGTTCGTGACCCCGGCGTCCTTCGGGTCCACCGAACAGATGAAGGTCCGCTCCTCGACGCGGGCGACGTCGTCGGGGTCCGAGGCGGCGTGGAAGGAGTTCGGCTTCTTCTCCGGGTCGAGACGCGTGAACGTCCCGGCCTCGACGAGCTCGTCGGTGAGGCGCGTCCACTCCTCCGCCGATCCGTCGCACCACACCACCCGGTCGGGCGTGGTGAGCTCGGCGACCTCCGCCACCCAGTCCAGCACCTCACGGCGCTGCAGCGGCGGGTTGTCGAGCCCGGGGATGGTGGGTGCGGCCGTCATGCCTCGTGTCACTCCTCGTTCGCCGGTCAGTGTCGAGCGACGACCAGGCGGTCGCCACGCAACGGGGTCACGGCCTGAGTGCACCGGCGTGCGGGCAATCGGGCGGCCGATACACATCGCCGTGCGGCCCCGTCGGAGTACTTCGACGTTAACGACAGATGTTGCACACGGAACCGCCAGCGGGTGTTCGAGGCACCACTTCCACGATCAAGCTGAACGATTCAGGCTCCCAGGGCCCTGACCAGGGCCGGAAGGACCTCACCGAGAGGTGACGAGAGCCGCACGCCGGCCAGGTCGTCCGCGCGGCTGGGACCGGCCGTGACGATCGCCACCGGGATCCCCGCCCGGGTGGCGGCGCGGGCGAAGCGCAGGCCGGACATCACGGCGAGTGACGACCCCAGGACCACCAGGGACCGCGCCTGCTCCACCAGATGGAAGCACTCCTCGACCCGCGGACGGGGCACGGACTCGCCGAAGAAGACCACGTCCGGCTTGAGCGGACCGGCCCCGCACGCCGGGCAGTCGATCATCGTGAAGGCGTCCTCGAGCTCGGACGGCAGCTCGACGTCGCCGTCCGGGTTGACCTGCGTCTCGCGCAGGCCGGCCACCGCGGCGTCGAAGTGCGGGTTCACCCTCGCGAGCTCCGCCTGGACCGCGGCCCGGTCGGACTCCGCGCGGCAGGCCAGGCACACCACGCGCGCGAGGGCCCCGTGCAGCTCGACGACGTCGCGGGCGCCGCCGGCCTGGTGCAGCCCGTCGACGTTCTGGGTGATCACGGTCTCGACGAGGCCCGTGCGCTGCAGCGCCGCGACGGCCTCGTGGGCGGGGTTCGGACGGGCGCGCTCGATCTGCGGCCAGCCGACGTGGCTGCGGGCCCAGTACCGGTGGCGGGCCGCCGGGTCGTGCACGAACGCCTCGTACGTCATCGGCGTGTGCCGGCGGGCCGCGCTCGAGGGCCCGCGGTAGTCCGGGATGCCGGAGTCGGTGGACATCCCGGCGCCGGAGAGCACGCACACCCCACCCGACCCGACCAGCGCCGCCAGGTCGTTCACGTCGCCGCGGACGGGGGTCTCCGCGGCCCAGCTCTCCTGCACGACCGTGCCCGGGTACCGCATGACGACCTTGCCCACGGACCCCATGGTGCCCGCGTCGCGCACATGGCGTCGGAGGCGTCGGGTCAGGCGAGACCGGACCGGGGCCGGCCGAGCAGCCGCAGGATCCCGACGACCACGGCGCCGACCAGCAGCCACAGCAGCGCCGGGAGCCCGTAGGAGACGATCACCTGCGCCGTGGGGTTCCCGAGCAGGAAGAGGTCCCGCAGCCCGAGGGTCAGGGCGTCCGCGAGTGCGGCCACCAGCTGAGTGATCCCGTTCGCGGGGTTCGCGCCCAGGATCACGAGCACGATGTGCACCACGAGCACCGCCGCGAACAGCCCGGTCACCAGGCGGACCAGGCCGCCGACGAGTCCGAGCACGCCGCGCACGGCGCCCCCGGCACGGCTGCCACGACGGCCGTCCAGTTCGGTCATGTCGGGCGGGTTCCCGTTTCGGCGGACCGTCCCGCACCCGGGCGGTCACGACTGGGTCACGCAAGGACGCCGTGTGCGCCACCCGGCGCAGCGGCTACTCCCGTCCGGTGCCCACCACCACACCCACCCTCCCGGCCCACCACGCCTCGCTCTGGCTCGACCGCGGGGAGCGTCCCGTGCACCCCGCGCTGCGCGGCGACCTGCGGGTCGACGTCGCCGTGGTGGGCGGCGGGATCGCCGGCCTGACGACGGCCGTGGCGCTGCACCGGGCAGGCGTGTCGGTCGCGGTGCTCGAGGCCCGCCACGTCGGCGCGGTCGCGAGCGGCAACACGACGGCGAAGATCTCGGTGCTGCAGGGCACGCGGGCGTCGACGCTCGCGCAGCGCCACCCGCGCGAGGTCGTCGAGGCCTATCTCGCCGCGCACGGTGCGGGTGCGGACTGGATCGCCGCTCGCGCCGCAGGGGTCGACTGCAGCTTCGAGCGGGCCCCGGCCGCCACCTTCTCGACGGCGGGTCGGGACAGCACGGGCGCGCGGACCGTCCGGGCCGAGGCGGACGCCCTGCGGGCCGCCGGGCTGCCCGCGACCCTCGACGCCGACCTGGACCTGCCGTTCGGGGTGTCCGAGGCGGTGACGCTCGCCGACCAGGCCCAGTTCGACCCCGTGCCCTACCTGCAGGACCTCGCCCGGGAACTGGTCGACGGCGGGCAGGCGGTGCACGAGCACACCCGCGTGCGCTCGGTGTCCCTCGCTGCATCGTTCGGTGCATCCCCCGAGCTCCGGACCACCCACGGCACGCTCCGCGCCGACCGCGTCGTGCTCGCCACCGGCAGCCCGGTGCTCGACCGCGGGCTGTACTTCGCCCGCCTCGAGCCCGCCCGCTCCTACGCGCAGGCGGTCCGCGTGCGGGACGAGGACTCCCTGCCCCGCGGGATGTACCTGTCCGCGGACTCCCCGGCCGTGTCGATCCGCACCGCCCTCGTCGACGGCGAACGCCGGCTGCTGACCGGCGGCTTCGGGCACCGCGTCGGGACCGACACCCCGATGTCGCACCACGAGCGCGAGCTCGCCGACTGGTCCGCCCGCCGGTGGCCGGTCGGGGAGATCACCCACCGCTGGTCGGCGCAGGACTACGAGCCGGAGGACGGCCTGCCGTTCGTCGGGCCGATGCCGCTGCAGCCGCGGGTCCTCGTCGCGACCGGCTTCGCGAAGTGGGGCATGACCGGCGGCACCGCGGCCGGGCTCGCCCTCGCCGACCACGTCCTCGGGCGTGACACCCCGTGGGCCGCGTCGTGGGCGGCCGACCGGACGCCGCGCGCGAACGCGGTCCCCGTGCTGGCGAGCTACAACGGGCAGGTCGCGAGGTACCTCGCGACCGGCTGGGCCCGCCCGGACCTGCCGTCGCGCACGCCGCTCGCCGAGGGCGAGGGCCGGGTGGAGACGACCCCGCGCGGCAAGGTCGGGCGCTGCCGGGTCGGCGGCGTCGAGCACGAGGTCGGCGCCGTGTGCCCGCACCTCGGCGGGATCCTGGCCTGGAACGACGCGGCGTCGAGCTGGGACTGCCCGCTGCACGGGTCGCGCTTCGCGCCCGACGGCACCGTCCTCGAGGGCCCGGTCACCGAGGGGCTGGGCGCCCCGCCCGGGCTCACCCGGGTGATCGCGCCGCGGTCGTGACTCAGGAGGCCTGCGAGACCGAGGACATGTTGAAGTCCGGGATCCGCAGCGGCGGCATCGCGACGCGGGTGAACCAGTCCTTCCACTCCCGCGGCAGCGTGAGCTCGGTCGCGCCGGCCTCGGTCGCGCGCCGCACGAGGTCGAGCGGGGACTCGTTGAACCGGAAGTTGTTCACCTCGCCGACCACCTCGCCGTCCTCGACGAGGTAGACCCCGTCGCGGGTCAGGCCGGTGAGCAGCATCGTCTCCGGGTCGACCTCGCGCATGTACCAGAGGCACGTCAGCAGCAGACCGCGCCGCGTGCCCGCCACGAGATCGGTCAGGGAGGCGTCCGACCCGCCGGTGAGCAGGAGGTTGTCCGACGGCGGGGCGAAGCGCGTGCCGAACTCCGCGGCCGCCGCCCGCGGATAGGCGAGCTCGCCGACGTGGCCGTCGCGCAGCCAGTCCACCCGCCGCGTCGCCGCGCCGTTGTCGAACACCGAGACCTCGTCGCCCGAGGAGGTCGTGGCGAGCACCGGCTCGTAGGCCAGCGTCGGGTAGCCGGGCGCGTCCGGGTCGCCGGCCAGCGTCAGCGGCAGGTCGGTGAGGCGCTCGCCGACCCGCGTGCCGCCGGGGCGGGACAGCGCGCTGCGGCCCTCCTGCGCCGGGCGCCCCCCCATCGACCACGCCAGGTAGATCATGAAGTCGCTGACCGCCGACGGCGGCAGGATCGTCTCGTAGCGGCCCGGGTCGAGCGCCACCCGCCGTCGTCCCCAGGCGAGCCGGGAGCGCAGGTCGGTGAGCAGGGCAGGCAGGTCGAGGTCGGTGAAGTCGCGCGTGGACGACCCTCCCCAGACCGAGCTGCCCGCCTCCTTGAGGTTCACCTCGACCGCGCCGGCCGGCTCGACCCAGCGGCGCCGCACCCCGGCGGACGTGGCGAGCCACGTCGTGGTCACGTGGTGGTCGGCGAAGCCGGCGCTGTGGTCGGCCCCGAAGGAATCGCCGAGGGCGGCGGCGAGGTCGGCGAACACGCCGATCGAGGTCTCGTCGGCCGGGTCGTCGACGGGGTCGGCCGGGCCGGTCGGCGGCGGCAGCTCGGCGGCGTCGCGGGCGGCCCCGGAGTCCTCGGCGGCCCGGACGGCGGCCCGGACCGCGTCGGTGAGCCGGGAGCCGGCCTCCGCCCCGCCCGCGAGCAGGGAGTCCGGCGCCGAGAGCCGGACCACCCCCGCCCCCGTGCCCCCGCTCGCGAGCGGGACCAGGAGCACGAGGCCGAGCGTGCGGTCGGTGGTCGCGCCGTTCGTCGTCATGGTCGAGTTCGCCCAGCGCAGCACGACCTCGCTGGTCTCGCGCAGGAGCACCGCGGCGCCCGCGTCGGGGCGGATCCGCCGCGCCGTCTCCAGCACGCGCTCGACCAGGCTCATCGGGTGCCCTCGCTCGCGGTGTTCAGGACGTTGATGCCGCGGAACAGCGCCGACGGGCAGCCGTGGCTGACCGGGGCGACCTGACCGGGCTGCGCCTTGCCGCAGGTGAAGGCGCCGCCGAGCCGCCAGGTCGACGGCCCGCCCACCGCCTCCAGCGCGCCCCAGAAGTCCGTGGTGGTCGCCTGGTAGGCGACGTCGCGGACCTGCCCGGCGAGCTCGCCGTCGCGAACTCGGTAGAAGCGCTGCCCGGTGAACTGGAAGTTGTAGCGCTGCATGTCGATCGACCACGACCGGTCGCCGACCACGTAGATGCCGTCGTCGACCCCGGAGATGAGGTCGGCGGTGGTCACGTCCCGCGCGGCGGGCGTGATCGACACGTTCGCCATGCGCTGCAGCGGGACGTGCTCGGCGGAGTCGGCGTAGGCGCAGCCGTTGGAGCGCTCCAGGCCCAGGCGCGGCGCGAACTGCCGGTCGACCTGGTAGCCCACCAGCACACCGTCGCGGATCAGGTCGAACTCCGTGGTCGCGACGCCGTCGTCGTCGTACCCGACCGACGCGAGCCCGTGCGGCACCGTCCGGTCGCCCGTGACCTGCAGGACCTCGCTGCCGTAGCGCAGGGAGCCCAGCAGGTCCGGCGTCGCGAAGCTGGTGCCGGCGTAGTTGGCCTCGTAGCCGATGGCCCGGTCGTACTCGGTGGCGTGCCCGATGGACTCGTGGATCACCAGCCACAGGTTCGTCGGGTCGATGACGAGGTCGGTCGGCCCCGCCTCGACCCCCGGGGCGCGCAGCTTCTCGGCGAGCAGCTCCGGCAGCTCCGCCAGCTCGGCGTCCCAGTCCCATCCGGTGCCGGTCAGGTACTCCCAGCCGCGACCGGCCGGCGGCGCCACCGTGCGCAGCGACTCGAACCCGCCGCCCGCGCGGTCGACCGCGGTGACGCTCATCCCCGGGTCCACCCGGACCCGCTGCTGGGTGGTGACGGTGCCCGCGAGGTCGGCGTAGAAGACCTGCTCCTTGACCTCCAGCAGGCCCGCCTCGACGTGGTCCACGCCGGGTGCCGCGAGCAGCGTCGACGACCGTTGCGCCAGGAGCCCGATCCGGTCGGCCTCGGCGACGTCGAACGGGTCGACGTCGTACTCCGAGACCCACGTGACGTCGCCGTGGACCGGCTCGGGGGCGAGGGTGACGGTCTCCCGGGCGACCGCGGCGAGGGTCGTCGCGACGTCGATCGCGCGGCGGGCGGTCGCGGCCGCGGTGGCGGGCGTGACGTCGACGTGGGCGGCGAACCCCCACACTCCGCGCAGCAGCACCCGGACGGCGAGCCCCATCCGGTCGGAGTCCGACGAGCTCACCACCCGCGCGTCGCGCAGCTCCAGGGACCGGCTGCGCAGGCGCTGGACCCGGACGTCGGCGTGCTCGGCGCCGGCGTCGCGCGCGACCTGCAGGGCCGCGTCGGCGACCGCCCGCAGCGGCAGGGCGAGGAAGTCCGGGTCGACGGGGCGCGTGCCGGTGGTCGGGACGGAGTCGATCGGCACGGCACCGACGGTATCGGGCACTCAGTCGCGCACCCACTGCCCGGTCAGCGGGTCGACCGACGGAGCGGGCGGGGGCGCCGCTCCCCACGGGCGTTCCTCCGGCGGCCCGCCGTGCCGGGTGGTGACGACGCCCTCCGGTCCGATCCGGGTCACGACGTCGGCGAGCCCGTCGTGGTCGAGGTCCGTCGCGAGGACCAGGGCGTCGTCCTGCGGTGCCACGGTGGTGTCGGCGGCCCCGTCGAGGTCGGAGTCGACGGTCGGCGCGGCGAGGACGGGGGCCCCGGGCAGGAGCTCCCCGGTCGCGAGCGCGGGCGCCTCCGGCGGGTGCGGGAACACCGCAGGCTCCTCGTGCAGGCCGTCCTCGGTCACGGCGTCGACGGTAGGCGGCCCGGCGCGCGCACGGGTGCGGTTCGGGGAAGTCAGGTCGCCCGGGCCGCGGCGAGCCGGTCGAGCACCACTGCGGCGCGGGCCGTCGCCTCGGCCAGCCGACGCTCGAGCGCACGGTCGTGAGTGAGGTCGGCCCGGTCGGCGTCCAGCCGCTCGTCGAGAGCCCGGTCCAGGGCGAGCGTGATCTCGCGCTCGGCGACGATCAGCGCGTCCGAGAGGACCCGTTCCAGGTCGGTCCGGGCCTGGCCGAGGGCCTCCGCGAGCCACGCCCGCGCGTGCGCCCGGTCGGCCGCCCGCCGCCGCACCCGCGCGAGCCACCCCGCGGCGCCGAGGCCGAGCCCCACGGACACCGGCACCAGGGCGGCCCCGACCACGGGCGCGACCGGCACCGCGAGCAGCGGCAGCAGCGCGAGCCGGGACAGCCCGAGCCCGGTGCTCGCGCCTGCCACGACGAGCATCCGGTCGGCCGCGCGTGGGCCGCCGTCGGGCGGTGCCGCGGGCGGGACGGGCGCCGGGATGTGCACCGCGGCCAGGTCGGCGGGGGTGAGCAGTCCCGCGAGGGTCTCGACGACGAGCTCGCGCAGCCGGTCGCCGAGCCCCCCGACCGCGGCGTCGGCGACCGTCTCGAGGTCGCGGGCGAGGTCGGTCCCGAGCGAGGCCAGCTCCGCGCGCGAGGCGTGGTCGATGCGCTCGCGGTGGCGCGCGGCGAGGGCGCGGACCCGGCGGGCGAGGTCGTCGACGACCGCCACCCGGGCGGCGGCGATCCCGGACCGCCACCGCACGTGGGCCTCGCGCCGCAGCCCGGTGTCGCCGCGGGCCACCGGGGCGGGGGCGCGCGCACCCGCCGTCGTGAGGGCGCGGCGCAGGCCGTTCGCCTCGTCGAGCATGCGGCGGCGCCGGGCGACGAGCCGGTGCAGGTGTTGCTGGAGCGGGGCGAGGCCGGCCCGGACCCGGAGCGGCGCCCCGTCGGTCCCGGTGCCCCGGGCCGCGACCGCGAGCGCGGGGGATACCGGGAACCACGGCGCGTCCGCCAGCCGCGGGACGTGCTCGGCCACCAGCTCGCGGTCCGCGTCCAGCACCGTCCGCCACCCCCGGTGCGCCTCGGTCCCGACCAGCGCGAACACCACGGCCTCGACGCGCCCTGCGACCTCGGCCAGGCGGTCGAGCTCGTCGCGATCGAGCGGGGCGCCCGCCGAGGCCACGACCAGCAGCGCCGAGGCCGTGCCCGTCGCCCACGCGCCGCTCCGGGGTCGGGCGGGGAGCAGGAGGTCGAGCTCGTCGAGCAGCGGCACGTCGAGGTCGGCCGCGGTCAGGCGGTCCGCGTCCCCGACGGCGGCGGGGCCGAGGTCGAGCAGGGCCGCGGCGAGGGCCCGGCGCCCGCGCCCGGGGGCACCGACGACGGCGACGGAGGGCGCGCCCGGGACCGGGTCCGGCCCGACGACCGGCGTCCCGGCCTCGACGAGCAGGCGCTCGAGGCCCCGCCGCGCCGCGGTGACCTCCGTCGGCAGGTCCGACCACCGCGCCGCGGCGGTCACCCCGTCAGCTCCCCCCACAACCGCGCCCACCCGCGGTGCACGGTGTCCGCGACGTCGGACCGGTCGGGCGGCGTGCCCCAGGTCGCGTACGCCCGCCAGGTGGCGGCCCGGCGGGCGGCGTGGCCGGCGAGCTCGGGCGCCGGGATCGCGAGCCGCGCCGGGAGGTCGTCCGGGGAGGCGAGCAGGTCGAGCTCGGCGGCGAGCTCGTCGGGCAGCGTCAGGGCGCCGCTGCGGTGGCGGGCAGCCGCCTCCACGAGCGCGAGGTCGAGGTGCAGCGGGCGGGCGTGCAGGTCCTCGACGAGGTCGGTGAGCCGCTCGAGGTCACGCCCGCCGGTCGGGACGGTGGACGTGCCCGGCCCGGGCGCCCGGGCCCGTCCCCGCTCCGCCCGGACGGCGGCCCGTTCGGCGTCGGCGAGCGCCGCGACCCGCCGTTCCGCGGCCACCGCCGCCAGCAGGTCCGCCCGGCCGCGCACCTCCGCGCGCAGCCGCTCCACCACGCGGTCGAGCCCGGACGCCGCGAGGAGCGCCGCGCAGACGTCCCCGACCCCGGCGTCGGGCCGCTCGCGCAGCAGCGCCAGGGCGATGGTGATCCCGCGCCGGTCGAGCAGGTCGAGCAGACGGGACCGCGTCGCGGCGTCGACCGGCAGCCGCGCCCCGACGAACATCTCCGGGTCGAGCAGGGCGGCCCCGGTGGCGTCGTCGGCCGCGAGAGCGCGCAGGGCCGCGACGTCGGCGCTGCGCAACGCACCCGTGGTCGCGGTCTCGGCGAGCAGCCCGACGACGGGCGTCACCGGCCCCAGCCGGGAGCCCAGCCGACGGGACAACGTCTCCGCGACACCGGCCGCGTCGGCCTGGGAGCCGACGGTGTCGGCGCGGCCCAGGACCGCCACGACCCCCGCCGGGCCGTATCGGGCGGCCGCGGCGAGCCCGGCGATCTCGTCCGGCCGCGCGGACGACGGCAGCACCACCAGTGCCGCCTCCGCCGCGTCCGTCGACCCGCGGGCCGGGCCCCGCGGGCGGCGCGCGGAGCCGGCGCCGGGGGTGTCGACGACGGTGAGCCCGTCGAGGGCGTCGCTGGTCAACGAGACCAGCAGGTGGTCGACGTCGGCGGGGTCGACCCCCAACCGGTCACCGACCGCCGCGGGCACCCGGCCGCCCTCGGCGAGCGGGAGCGGTCGGCGGGACCCGTCCGCGAGCACGACGTCGAGTCGGTCGACCGGCCCCCGCACGTAGCGCGCCGTCAGGCGGGTGCACTCGCCCGCCCCGGTCGGCGCGACCCGCCGTCCGACCAGGGCGTTGACCAGCGTCGACTTGCCCGACGAGACCGGACCGGTGACGACGATCGCGGGCGTGGCCACCGCCCGGGCCGCGACCGCGTCCAGCGCGTCCGCGATCGGCAGCGCGACCGCGGGCGCGAGCGTGCGGCACGCCCCCGCCGTCTCCTGTGCCCACCGACCCATGCCCGGCAGGGTAGGGAGCCCGGCGGAGCCGTGGGGGCGGTTCCGCGGACCTCACCAGCCACATCCGTCCCGAGATCACGCGCGCGCCGGGTTTCGCCCGATCGGGATCACGGGGATGCTGGGCGCTGCCGGGGACACACCCCGACCGAGGAAGGAAGGCGCGTCACCGTGACCACCAGCGCCAGTACCGGGACGTACCTGCTCATCGTCGTGATCGGCCTCGTGGCCACGGTCATCGTCGGACAGGTCCTGATGCGCACCGGCGTCGGCTTCCTGCGCGACGTCTTCGACGACCGCGACACCGCGATGTCGATCACCCGCCTGCTCGGCGTCGGCTTCCACCTCGTCGCGCTGGGCTTCCTCGCCCTGGTGTCCACGTGGGACCCGTTCGAGATCCAGGGCACGGTCCAGTACGTCGTCACGAAGACCGGTGCGGTGCTGCTCTTCCTCGGCATCCTCCACGTCATCACGCTGCTGGCGCTGGCCCGCGTGCGGAACAACCGCCGGGTGCAGACGATGGCGGCCAACCTGCGCGGCGGCCGCCGCCAGCCGGCCGATGGTCGCACCCAGGCCCTCGAGTCCGGGCCGTCCTGACGACGGGTCGCGGCCCCGTCCGGGGCGGGATGTGAGGATCGACGACGTGCCAGCAGGAGACGTCGCGGTCGACCCGCGGCGCGGGATCGTCAGCTTCGCCGACCGCGGGGGTCGGATCACCCCCGGCCAGCAACGGGCGTGGGAGCGCTCGTGGCCGCGCTTCGGGCGTGAGTTCGCCGAGCTCGGCGACGTCCTGGACGCGTCCGGGCACCTGGACGCCCCGCGCTGGTTCGGCCGCGAGGCGCCGCTGCGTCTCGAGATCGGCTCCGGGATGGGGGAGACGACGGCCGCGCTCGCGGCGGCGGAACCGGACACCGACCACGTCGCGATCGAGGTCTACCCGCCCGGGCTCGCCCAGCTGCTGATGCGGATCGAGGCCGCGGACCTGGAGAACCTGCGCCTGCTGCGGGGCGACGCCGTCGTGGTGCTCCGCGAGCACGTCGCACCGGACTCGCTGGCGGGTCTGCGCGTCTTCTACCCCGACCCGTGGCCCAAGCGCCGGCACCACAAGCGCCGGATCGTCCAGCCCTCGACGGTGGCGCTGATGGCCTCCCGGCTGCGCCCCGGCGCCACCCTGCACCTCGCGACCGACATCGCCGACTACGCCGAGTGGATGCTGGAGGTCACCGACGCCGAGCCCACCCTGCACAACCCGCACGGCGGCTTCGCCCCCCGGCCGGACTGGCGGCCCCGGACGAAGTTCGAGAGCCGGGCCGAGCGGGAGGGCCGGCCGAGCCGGGACCTGCTGCTCGTCCGGGTGGGGGACGCGGCGTGATCAGTCCCCGGGGTGATGGGGGAACGCGGGCCTGGGGCGAGCGGAGCGACGGGGGAACGAGACGGACGCGTCGGAGGCGGGCCGTTAGAGTCGAGCCCGTGTCACCCTCCCCTTCTCCGTCCCCGGCCGATCTCGCGCACCCGGCCGCGATCGCGGGTGGCGAGGTCGACGAGAACGGGGTGCTCGCGGTGGAGCCGGGCCCGGCCCGGACGCTGCTGGTCTGGGACGCCCCGAACATGGACATGAGCCTCGGCTCGCTGCTGGGGGCGCGGCCCACCTCCGCCTTCCGGCCCCGCTTCGACGCGGTCGGCCGGTGGCTGCTGGGGCTCGCCGGCCCGGAGGGCGTGGCCGAGGCGACGGTGTTCACCAACGTCGTGCCGGGGTCGACCGAGATCGTGCGGCCCTGGGTCGAGGCGCTGCGCAACGTCGGGTTCGCGGTCTTCGCCAAGCCGAAGACGACGGAGGACTCCGACGTCGACGACGACATGCTCGCCCACATCCAGGCCCGCCACGCCGAGGGCGACCTGGCCCACGTCGTCGTCGCCTCCGGGGACGGGCGCGCGTTCCGCGAGCCGCTCGAGGCCCTCGTCGAGCAGGGCATCCGGGTCACGGTGATCGGCTTCCGGGAGTACGCCGCGTTCGCGGTCGCCTCGGAGGTCGTCGCCTTCCTGGACCTCGAGGAGATCGAAGGCGTGTTCCGCGAGCCGTTGCCGCGGGTCAGCCTGGACACCCTGCCCGCGGGCGGTGCCTGGCTGCAGCCGCTGCGCTCGCTGCGGTCGCTGCTGGAGCGGTAGGCCCCCCACCTGCACGAACGGCACTCTCGCAGCTTCTATGGGCGCGAGAGTGCCGTTCGCTCGGATCGAGGAGGCGCCCGCCCGTGGACGTGCCCGAGCACTGGGGAACCACCCCGGCCGAGCGTGCGCGCCGCACTCCGGCGGACGACCTCGTCCCGCACCCCGTCGCGCGGTGGACCCGGGCCGCGACCAGCACCGCCGACCGGAACGTGCTGTACCGATGGCTGTGCCAGCTCACGGTCGCGCCCTACAGCTACGACCTCGTCGACAACTGGTCCCGGTCGAGCTCCGCTCCGCTGCGTCTCCCGCTCGTCCGCCGCAGCCCGCGCGCGCTGACGCCGGGGGCCGACACGGTGCACATCGGACAGCGACTCCTGGCGCTGTTCGTGGTCGACTCCTTCGTGCCGGGGGAGCACTTGACGATCCGGCGCCGGAGACGGAGCGCAGCGGAGCTCGACCACGCGGGCCGGACGAGGGGCGGTCCGGTCGGGGAGTTCGCGGTCACCTACGCCGTGCACGACGATCCGGGCGGCTCCCGACTCGTCGCGACGGTCGTGCTCGACCGCACCGGCCCCGTCGTCGGGAAGGCCCTGGCGTGGGGGGACCTGGTGATGATGCGCCGGCAGCTGACCCGTCTCTGCGCCCTCGCCGCGCGGTGACGACACTGACCCCCATGCGCCGACTCGCCGCCCCGCTCGTCCTGACCTGCGACGGGCCGCCGGTGCCGCTGCGCGACGCGGTGGTCGACGTCGACGACGACGGGCGCATCACCTTCGTCGGGCCGGCCGCCGACGCCCCGCCCACCGGGGCCACGACCACGCACTGCTCCGGCCTGCTCATGCCGGGCCTGGTGAACACCCACGCCCACACGCCGCTCGCACTGCTGCGCGGGATGGGCGGCGACCTCCCGCTGATGCGCTGGCTGACCGAGGTGGTGTGGCCCGCCGAGGCGCGCCTCGACGCGCCGGACGTGCGCACCGGCATGCTCGCGGGCGGCGCGGAGATGCTGCGCCACGGCGTCACGACCTCCACCGAGATGTACTTCTGGGCCGACACCGTCGTGGACGCGGTCCTCGAGCTCGGGTCCCGGGTCGTCATGACGCCGGGGATCATCACGGCGCCGGGGATGGACCGGCTGGGCACGTGGGAGCAGATGCGGGACGCGATCTCGGCGTGGATCGACGCCGACGGCCTGCGGTTCGGCCCGGGCGGGCGCGTCGAGCTCGGCTACGGCGCGCACTCGGCGTACACGCTCTCGGCCGAGGCGGTCGCGACGACGGCCGCGGCCGCCCGCGAGCGCGGCGCCCTGCTGCACATCCACGTCGCGGAGGCGGTCGGGGAGGACGACGAGGTCCGCGCGGCCTACGGCTCCGTCCCGGCGATGCTCGAGACGACGGGCAGCCTGGGCGGCCGGGTGCTCGCGGCGCACTCCATCCAGATGTCCGATCAGGACCTCGAGATCTTCGCCCGCCATGACGTCGCCGTGGCCCACTGCCCGGGCTCGAACGCGAAGCTCGCCGCCGGCGTGGCCCGGATCGGGGAGATGCTGACGGCGGGCCTGCGGGTCGGGCTGGGCACGGACTCCCCGGCGTCCAACGACGACCTCGACCTCTGGGAGGAGCAGCGCCTCGCCTCGCTGTTCGCCCGCCAGCGCCACGCGGACGCGACCGCCCTGACCGCCGCGGACGTCCTCCTGCTCGCGACGGCGGGTGGCGCCGACGCCCTCGGCCGCGACGACCTCGGGCGGCTGCGTCCGGGGGCCTGGGCCGATGTCGTCCACGTCGACCTGGACGACCCGGCCTTCGTCGACCCCGACGACGCCGCCCAGCTCGTCTCCAACCTCGTCTGGTCGGCGGGGTCACGCTCGGTGCGGGACGTGTGGGTCGCGGGCGAGCCGGTGCTCGCCGACCGCACCCCGACGCGCGTCGACCCCGCGGAGATCCTCGGGGCCGCGCGCGCCGCCGGGCGGCGGATCAAGGGCTGACGCTGCACCTCGGGTCCGGGACCGCGCGGACGGCTGGAGCCGGCGCCGGGACCCGCCGTCGTCCGGGGAGGGCGGTCGCGATCCCCGCCGCCGCGACGACGAGCACCGCCGCGACGCCGAACGCGATCCCGTAGCCGGCGCCCGCGGCGACGACCCCGACGACGGCGACGCCCACCGCCCCGCCGGCCTGCTGGCTGGTGTTCGCGAGCCCGGAGACCAGCCCGGCGCGCTCCGGGGAGGCGTCGGCCATGAGCGCGGTCGTGACCGCAGGCATCGCCTGGCCCGCGCCCACGCCGAGCAGCACGAGGGCCGGCAGCACGCCGGCGACGTAGCCGGACCCGAGGGCCATCCAGACCAGGCCCGCGGCGATGGAGGTGGCGCCGGAGAGCAGGACGGTCCGCGCCCCGAATCGTGCGATCAGGCGGCCCGCCACCCCGAGCGCGACGGTCGCGATGAGCAGCGGGACGGGGAGCATCGCCCAGCCGGTGGTCCAGGGGTCGAGACCGAGGACGTCCTGCAGGTAGAGCGCCGCCGCGAACTGGTAGCCCATCGCGCCGGCCACGAGCAGCGCCTGGGAGAGGTTCCCGACGGCGACCGACCGCAGACGGAGCACCGGCAGCGGGACGAGCGGGTCGGACGCCCGCTGCTGCCGCCGGACGAACCCCGCGAGCAGCGCGAGCGCCACGAGGCCGAGCGCGAGGCGGACCCACGGGCCACCGGCCGGTTCGACGATCGCGGTGATGGCCGCGGCCAGCCCCGCCGTGACGAGCACGGCCCCGAGGACGTCCGGGCGGGCGGTGCGGTCCCGGTCGGCGTCCGGCGCCAGCGTGCGCAGGGAGGCGACCAGGGCGACCAGACCGATCGGCGCGTTGATCCAGAAGATGGCGCGCCAGCCGAGCGTGTCGGTGAGGACGCCCCCGAGGAGCAGGCCGATCGACGCGCCCGCCGCCCCGACGAAGGCGTAGACGCCCATCGCACGGGCCCGGTCGGCGGCGTCGTCGAAGAGCCCGACGACCATGCCGAGCACGACCGACGACGCCATCGCGGCGCCGACGCCCTGCACCGCGCGGGCGGCCACGAGGGCTCCCGTGCCCGGGGCGGCCCCGCAGGCGATCGACGCGACCGTGAAGACGACCAGGCCGGCGAGCAGCATCCGGCGGGGCCCGATCAGGTCCCCGACGCGGCCCGCGACGAGCAGGAGCCCGCCGAGCGGCACGAGGTAGGCGTCGACGGTCCAGGACAGGCCGGCGGGGGAGAAGCCCAGGTCACGGGCGAGGGCGGGCATCGCGACGCTCACGATCGTCCCGTCCAGGATGATCATGAGCATCGACAGGCTGAGGACGCCGAGGGCGAGCCACGGGGACACACCGCGGGTCCGGTCCGAGTTGTGCATGCTCGGACCGTAGCGGATCGTCTACTTCAAAACCAAATACTTCAGCATCATCCGCGGCGGGATGACCGTCGTGGCCGCGGGTCGTCGGCGGGGACGTCGAGGGGGCCGCCCGTCGCGATGAGCGAGGTCAGTGCCTCCACCAGCACGTCGCGTTGCGCGGCCGGGAGCGCGCCCAGGACCTCGTCGTAGAGCCCCCGGACCACCGCGGCCGCCTTCTCGAAGAGACGGGAGCCCTCGGCGGTGGTCACCACCACCCGCGCCCGCCGGTCGTTCGGGTGCGGCTCGCGTCGGGCGAGACCGGCGGTCTGCAGGGCGTCCAGCGTGACCACCATCGTGGTCTTGTCGAGCAGGGCCGCCTCGGCGATCTGGCCCTGGGTCAGGGTGCCGCTGTCGGCCTTCCCGAGGACGCAGTACTGGCGCGCCGTGAGGTCCAGGTCCCCGAGCGCGCGGGCCAGGCGGGCCTGGATCCCCTCGTGCGCCGCGCCGAACAGCAGGCCGAGGTCGGGCTCGAGGTCCATGCAACCACGGTAGACGTTCCGTCGCGGGAACATCCCGTTCCGGACGAAGATGGGGGATCCCTACTCCGACCGGACGGGTGCGCTGGGTCACCCGTCGTGGCAGCCTCGCCGCTATGAGCGGCGAGTACCGGCAGGCCTACGAACGCAGCATGACCGACCCCGAGGGCTTCTGGCGCGAGGCCGCATCGCTCATCGACTGGTCCACCGAGCCGGAGACGATCGTCGACGCCTCGGCGCTGCCCTTCTCCCGCTGGTTCGTCGGCGGCGAGCTGAACACCTGCCACAACGCGCTGGACCGTCACGTCGACGCCGGCCGCGGCGACCAGGTCGCGCTGATCCACGACTCGCCCGTCACCGACGACCGGCAGCGGTTCACCTACGCCGAGCTGCGCGACCTCGTCGCCCGGTTCGCCGGCGTCCTCCGCTCGGCCGGCGTCGGCAAGGGCGACCGGGTGATCATCTACATGCCGATGGTCCCGCAGGCCGCGATCGCGATGCTGGCCTGCGCCCGCCTCGGCGCGGTGCACAGCGTCGTGTTCGGCGGCTTCGCCGCCCGCGAGCTCGCGGTGCGGATCGACGACGCGAAGCCGTCCGCGATCGTCTCCGCGTCCTGCGGCATCGAGGGCAAGCGGGTCGTCGAGTACAAGCCCCTGCTGGACAAGGCGATCGAGCTCGCCGAGCACGACCCGGGCCGCTCGATCGTGCTCCAGCGCCCCCAGTACACCGCGTCGATGACCGACCGCGACCTCGACTGGGACGCCGCGATGCGCGACGCCGAGCCCACCGAGTGCGTCCCCGTCGCGGCCACCGACCCCCTCTACGTCCTCTACACCTCGGGCACCACCGGCAAGCCCAAGGGCGTGCAGCGCGACAACGGCGGGCACGCGGTCGCCCTGCGGTGGTCCATGGAGGCGATCTACGACGTCGGGCCGGGCGAGGTCATGTTCACGGCCTCCGACGTCGGGTGGGTCGTCGGCCACTCCTACATCGTCTACGCGCCGCTGCTGACCGGGGCGACGACGGTGCTCTACGAGGGCAAGCCGATCGGCACCCCCGACGCGGGGGCCTTCTGGCGGGTCATCCAGGACCACGGGGTCAAGGCGCTGTTCACCGCGCCCACGGCGTTCCGCGGCATCAAGAAGGAGGACCCCGAGGCGGCCCTGCTCGCCGACTACGACATCTCCTCGCTGCAGACCCTGTTCCTCGCCGGCGAGCGGCTGGACCCGGAGACGTGGACGTGGGCCTCGGAGAAGCTCGGCGTCCCCGTCGTCGACCACTGGTGGCAGACCGAGACGGGCTGGCCGATCGCTGCGAACCTGCGCGGGCTCGAGCCGATGGAGCTCAAGGCGGGCTCGCCCTCGGTCCCGGTGCCCGGGTACCAGGTGGACATCCTGGACGTCGACGGATCGGTGCTCCCGCGCGGCGAGGAGGGGGCCATCGTCATCAAGCTCCCGATGCCGCCCGGGTGCCTGCAGACCCTCTGGGACGACGACGAGCGCTTCCGCGAGTCGTACATGTCCCGCTACGAGGGCTACTACCTCACCGGCGACGGCGGGTACGTCGACGACGACGGCTACGTCTTCGTCATGGGCCGCACCGACGACGTCATCAACGTGGCCGGCCACCGCCTCTCGACCGGGTCGATGGAGGAGGTCCTCGCGGGCCACCCCGACGTCGCCGAGTGCGCGGTCATCGGGGTGCACGACGCGATGAAGGGCCAGGTGCCGCGCGGCTTCGTCGTGCTCAAGGCGGGCGTGACCCGCGGCGAGGACGAGATCGCGCCCGAACTCGTCGCCCTGGTGCGCAGCGAGGTCGGCGCGGTGGCGTCGTTCAAGAACGTCGCGGTCGTGCCCGCGCTGCCCAAGACCCGCTCCGGCAAGGTGCTGCGCAAGACGATGCGGCAGATCGCCGACGGCCAGGACGCCATGGTCCCGTCGACGATCGACGACGCCACGGTGCTCGACACCCTGCGCCCGGTACTGCAGAAGGGCCCGCAGAACAGCTGACCCGTGTCGAGCGAAGGGCCCCTCCGGTCGATCTACTCGATCGGAGGGGCCCTTCGCTCGAACGGGGGGTGGGGGCTAGTCCGCGCGCCCGAGGCCGTCGGTCGGGAGCTTGGCGCCGCCGTAGCCGATGTAGTTGCCGGAGGAGTTCCGCAGTCCGCCGTCCGCGACCGCGTCCAGGCCGTGGTTGGCGATCATCGTGCGGACCCCGGCGGTGATGTTGGCGACCGGGTCGTAGATGCCCTTGTCGGCCAGCGACGGGAGCACCGCGTTGCGGAACGTGGTGTCGATGAGCTGCATGAGCCCCTTCGACGGCGTGCCCGCGGCGGCGTTGGAGTCCCAGTCGTTGATCGCGTCCGGGTTCCCCGTCGACTCCCGCATGATGATCTGCTTGATGCCCGGCGCGAGCTTCTGCGGCAGGCCCATCAGGCCGAGGGCCTTGGCGATCTGGCCGTTGAGGCTGTCGTCGTTCCCGGCCGAGTAGGGCCGCCCGAACTCGACCGGCCCGTTCTCGCGGGCGACGGTCATGGCCTTCTGGAGGTCGTCCGGGCCGCTGTCGGCGCTCTTCGCGGCCTCGGCGAGCTCCGAGGTCGACATCGCGACGGTGGTGACGTCGCTGATGGCGGTCGTCGCGCTCGCCGCCGGGTGCGCCGTGGGGCCCTGCTGGGCGGCGAGGGCCATCTGCGCGGCGGAGAGCTGCGCGGTGCCCGGGTCGGCGTCCGCCGTGTGCGTGGTGTCCAGCATCTGCACGGCCGGCACCACGGCGCCGGCGGCGACCGCCGCGACGAGGATCTTGCCGGACGTGGCACTGGAGAGGGCGCGCGGGGGACGGGGCCGGGCGGGAGCGGCGGGCGGGTTCCAGACCGTCGCCCGGGAGGTCATCGGACGCAGCGGCGCGGGTGCGGCGAAGGCGGGGGTGTAACCGCCGACGGGGCGGGTAGCCCGTAGTCCACCGGGTGGTGTCCCGTGTCTCGCCACGTGTCGTCGCCCTTCGCCGCAGGGAATCGCACGACGAGGCCGCTGGGGAGCGTGGCGCCGGCGTGGCGCCGTGACCTCGTCGTGATCCGGACCGGCGGAACATAGCGCGGACGGCGGGTACCGCGAGGGCGGGGTGCCGCTTCTCGGACCTCCCGACGGCGGGTGTGTCCGGAAACGTGTCCGACGAACGCCTCTCGTCGACCGATCGAGGATGGCGCGTCGCGTCGACCGGCACGCGGACCCCGGGTGAGCGGTCGATCCGGGAGTCCGTCGAGCGGGCCGACGGGCGGGCGGCCGACGAGCGGCGGCCGGGAACCTTCCGGCGCCCGGATCCGACGTCCTGCCGTGGTCGGGCGCGTCCGGGCGTGTCCGGGCGGCGTTCGGCCCAGGTCTCTCAGTCGGCGCTCAGGCCCAGGAGGTCCGCGAGCGCGTCGAGGGCACGGTCGCCCTCCGCCCGCGCGGCGGCCGAGACGGTGCCGAGGCCGAAGTAGCCGTGCACGAGGCCCTCCCCCCGCAGGAGGCGGACCGGCACCCCCGCCGTGGCCATCGCCTCCGCGTGCGCGAGGCCCTCGTCGCGCAGCGGGTCGAACTCCGCGGTCGCGACGACCGCGGGCGCGAGGTCCGTGAGCTCGCCGAGCCGGGCCGCCTCCCCGAGGTTCACCGACGGGTCCCCGTGCGCGGCGGGATGGGGGACGTAGCGCGCGTAGAACCAGCGCATGTCACCCGCCGTCAGGAAGGGGCCGTCGGCGTTGGACACGACACTCTCCGAGGACATCGTCGGGTCGAGGCCCGGGTAGAGCAGGAGCTGGCCCTCCAGGCGCGGCCCCCAGTCGCGGGCGAGCAGCGCGAGGCCCGCGGCGAGCCCGGCGCCCGCGGAGTCGCCCCCGACGACGAGGCGTCCGCCGACGTGCGTGGCGGCCCACCGCAGCGCGGCGTGCGCGTCCTGCAGCGGCGCCGGGTGCGGGTGCTCCGGGGCGAGCCGGTAGTCGACCGACACCACCCGGGCCCGCAGGTGCCGGCAGACCCGCCGCGCGGAGGCGTCCGCGGTGTCCAGGTCGCCGAGCACCCACCCGCCGCCGTGCAGCCAGAGGACCGTGACGCCGCTCGGGTCGTCGGGCTCGTAGACCCGGACGACGACGTCGGTGTCGGTCGTCGGGTCGGTGAGGACGTCGTCGTGCACCGAGGCGACCGGCAGGTCCTGCGAACCCCGGCGGATCAGCGCGAGGTCGCGGTAGCTGCGCCGGGCCTCCTCCGGCGTCTCCCGGGTCATCGGCAGCCAGCCGTCGGCCGCCAGCTTCGCGACGGCGGCGGCGAGCTCGGGGTCCAGCACGCTCACGGTGTGATCTCCTCGGGGTGCGTCAGGAGGCGGGCGTAGTTGCGCACCGACCGCTGGTAGCGGGGCAGGTGGTCGGCGAGGGCGGTGAGGGCGAGCGCGACCCCGTCCAGGGCGCGGCCGGTGTCCGCGTAGGCGAGCGCGAGGAACGCGCGGACGGCGTCGTCGAGCTCGCCGCGGACGGCCAGCTCCGGCTCGAGGAGGGCGACGGCCTCGTCCGGACGACCCAGGGCGCGCAGGGAGCTGGCGAGCTGGATGACGGCGCGGCGGTGGCGGTAGGGGTCGAGCCCGGCCGCGAGCGCCTCCCGGTAGAGCGGGACGGCCTCCGCGGTCAGCCCCGTGGAGTCCCGGACGCCGGCCCGTTCGAACGCGCTCTCGCCCGCCGGGAGGTGGGCGACCAGCTCGTCCAGTGCGTCCCGCGCGGCGGCCTCGCCGTCCCGGGCCACCCGGTCGTCGAACTCCGCCCAGAACCGGTCGAGCGCCGCGTGTGCCTCCACGCCCGTGACCCTGGCACGAACGACGACGGCCCGCCGTCGCGATGACGAGCGGGCCGCTGACCTGCGAGAACCTTCGTGGAGCGAGTGACGGGAATCGAACCCGCGTTCTCAGCTTGGGAAGCTGATGTTCTACCATTGAACTACACTCGCCTGCTGCGCCCGTCACGATACACGGACCGCGCGCGCCGACGATCAGGGACCCCGCAGCCACGAACGGCCCACGCGGACCGCAACGACATCGATGTAACTCACTCGCATCACGGTGCGGTCTCGGGGCGATCGCGGCCGAAACGGTGACACTGCGTCGATCCGATTGCGCCCAAGCGGTATTGATGGAGCACTCGTCTGTCGTCGGGACACGAAGTGGTGTGTGCTGTCTCCCGAGGATGTCGGGATGATCGGCGGGGAGGTGCCATGACTCTCGGTGAGCACGCACGGGAGGACCTCGGCGCGGAAGTCCCCGAACTGCTGGTGATCGTCGGGTCGGTCGCCGACGCGCAGGCCCTGGGTCCGCTGGGCCGTCCGGGTCAGGACGTCGAGGGCGAGCCGGTCCGGCCCGTGCTCGTCGCCACCGGCCCCGACCCGCTGGAGGTGGACGCGGCCCTCGACGACCTCGGCGCGCCGGCCGGTCGCCTGCTGCTGCTCGACGGGCCGAGCGCGACGTGGGCCGAGGAGGCCGCGCGCCTCGTGGTCCGTCTGGACGCGCTGATCGCGGGCGAGCCTCCCGCCGGGGTCGTCGTCCGGGGCGGTACCGAGGCCGCGCTGGCCGCGGCACGCAGCGCGGTGAACGCCGGCATTCCGCTCCTGCACCTCTCCGCGGAGCCGGACGACGCCCGCTCTGCCGTCACGGCGGCCGTCGTGGCCGAACTCGCGGCGTGGCAGACGTCGCCGGCGGGCGGGCTGCCCTACCCCTCCGAGCTCGACCTGGTGGTGCACCGGAGGCTCACGCCGGCCGCCGCGAGGCCCCGGCACTCGGGCGACCAGACCGTCGTCCGGATGCCGTCCGGCCGGGGCTCGCGCTCGCTCTCCGCCTGAGGGTGTTCCTCAGGACTCATTACGCCGAACGGCCGGTCCTATTGGGCCGAGCAGACGGATCTCCGCTGCGCTCACCGTGAGACGCCGACGAAAGCTGTGTCCAGTACCCAGGAACGGCTAACGTCATGCCGCCGGTGGGGGATGTCCCGGTGAGAACGAGTTCGTCTCTCCGGGGGACGGGCGTCCCGCGGAGGATCGGGCCGGGAGGGTGGGGCGGTGAGGCGAGCACCGAGGTTGACGACGGAGGTCGCACGCCTCGGCGTCACGGTGTCCGTCGCCGCGCTCGTGATCGTCCTCCTCGTGGTGTTCCGCGCGCTCTACAGCGCCGCCGTCACCGCACCGGCGGCGGACCGGCTGCAGGCCGGGTTGCTCGCCGTCGAGGACTCCCACCAGGCGATGCTCGCGATGGACTCCTCCCTGCGGGGCTACCTCGCGACCGGCGACCCGTTCTTCGCCGACGAGGCCACCAAGGCCAGCCCCGAACTGGCCGTGGCCAACGGGCAGATGATCAACCAGCTCGAGGAGCCGGCGCTGCGGCAGAGCGTGCTCCAGCTCGTCGTGGCCCAGCAGCGCTGGCGCACCGAGTGGGCCGAGCGGGCCCGCCAGGTCCCGCCGCCCGGCGGCGTGGAGGCCTTCCTGCTGCAGGGCAAGGCCATCTTCGACAACTACCAGGGCCGCAAGGACGACACCCGCGCCGCCACGCTGGCCGCGATCGAGGACAACCAGCAGGCGGCCCTGCGCATGCAGTGGGGGATCGCGGCCGTCCTCGTGCTGGTCGGCCTCGGCACCCTTGCCGTCGCGCTGCGTGGTCGGCGTCGGCTGGAGCGGCACGTCGTCGCGCCGGTCGACGGCCTGCTCGCCTCGGTCCGTGGGATCTCCGAGGGGCGTCTCCATCCGCCGGAGCCGGTCGCGGGCTCCGCCGAACTGGTCGCCCTGCGTGACGGTCTCGCGGACATGACCGTGGCCCTGCGCCACCAGCGCGAGGAGTCGCTGGCCCAGGCCGAGCGCCTGCAGGCCCAGACCGACCGGCTGCGCACCATCCTCATCATGACGCGCGAGATCGCGGGCTCGCTGAACACCCGGTACGTCGTCGACTCGACCGTGCAGGCGGCCGTCGCCGTGACCGACGGCCGGGTGCTGCTCTGGCTGCTCGACGAGGACGGCAGCGGCCTGGAGCTCGCGTACGACTCGGAGCGCGGGGCCATCCCGCCGCTGGAGCGGCAGTGCAGCCTCGGGGTCGGCGTGGTCGGACGCTCGGCGCGCTACGGCCAGATCTCGCGAGGGGACCCCGACACCGACGACGAGGCCGCCGTGGCGGTCCCGCTCGTGGTCGGCGCGCGCGTGATCGGCGTGCTCGAGTGCTTCGACGGCACCGAGGGCGAGGTGGACGGGCAGTCCCTGTCCGCGGTCGAGATGCTGGCCACCCTGGCGGGTTCGGCGATCGAGGCCAGCCGCCTGCACGCGGCCACGGAGCGGCTCTCGCAGTTCGACCCGCTCACCCAGCTCGCGAACCGGCGCCGGCTCGGCGCCGACCTGGACACCGCGGTGGCGAACGCGAAGCGGCACGGTCACCCGATGTCGGTGATCATGCTCGACCTGGACCACTTCAAGGAGCTGAACGACCGCTACGGCCACCAGCAGGGCGACGTCGTGCTCCAGGAGGTCGCGAGCACGCTGCGCGCCTCGATGCGCGACGGCGAGACCGCCTACCGCTACGGCGGCGAGGAGTTCGCCATCCTCGTGACCCAGGGCGGGCCCGACGACGCCGCCGCGCTCGCCGAGCGCCTGCGCGAGCGGGTCGAGGCGGACTTCAAGCGCGGCGGGCGTCAGCTCGTCACGGCGTCGTTCGGGATCGCGACGCTGCCCGAGCACGCGGGCGACGGCGAGGGCCTCGTCTCCGAGGCCGACCGGGCGCTCTACTCGGCGAAGAACTCCGGCCGGAACCGGGTGCACCGGGCGGGGCAGCTCGTGGGTTAGATGGTCGCGTGGCGAGCATCGAGGACCTGATGTGGACGAACCTGCTCGAGGTGTTCGGCGAGCGGGACCCCGACCGGCGGGCCGCCGCCATCGCCCGGACCTACGCGTCCGACGTCGTCTTCGCCGACCCGGAGGAGTCGCTGACCGGCCACGAGGCGCTCCGGGCGAAGGCGCAGTCGCTGCTCGACCAGGCGCCCGGCTTCGTCTTCGCGGCGGACGGCGCGGTCCACGTCGTCGACGACCTGGGCCACCTGAGCTGGACCTTCGGCCCGGACGGCGGCGAGCCGGTGGTCCGTGGCACCGACATCGCGCTGGTCCGCGACGGCGTGATCGCCCGGCTCTACACGTTCCTGCGCTAGAGCCCGCGGCGGAAGTTCACGTACGAGCGCGACGGGGTCGGCCCGCGCTGGTCCTGGTAGCGCGAGCCGTAGACCGGCGAGCCGTAGGGGTGCTCCGACGGCGACGACAGCCGGAACAGGCACAGTTGCCCGACCTTCATGCCCGGCCACAGCCGGATCGGCAGATTCGCGACGTTCGACAGTTCCAGCGTCACGTGGCCGGAGAATCCGGGGTCGATGAATCCGGCGGTGGAGTGGGTCAGCAGGCCCAGACGGCCGAGACTCGATTTACCTTCTAATCGCCCTGCAATGTCATCAGGTAACGAGATGACCTCGTACGTCGAGCCGAGGACGAACTCCCCGGGGTGCAGGACGAACGCCTCGTCCGCGGCCGGCTCGACCATGCGCGTCAGGTCGTCCTGCTGCAGCGCCGGGTCGATGTGGGTGTAGGCGTGGTTGTTGAACGTGCGGAAGTGCCGGTCCAGGCGCAGGTCCACGCTCGAGGGCTGCAGCAGCGTCTCGTCGAACGGGTCGAGCGCGACGCGTCCGGCGGCGATCTCGGCGCGGATGTCGCGGTCGGAGAGCAGCACCGCCGCACTCTATCGGCGTAACCCGACCCACCCGTCGTCGGGAACAGCAAGATCTCGAAGAGCCGAGCGGAGTGGGGCGGGGACCGATCGGTCCGCTCTGCTCGTCGGGATCTTCGCCAGGCCGCGGACGAGCGAAGGGGCCCTCCGGTCGACCTATTCGACCGAAGGGCCCCTTCGCTCAACCGGCGGGGAGCGCGGAGAGCTACTCCGCCGGGTTCTGCACGTTCGCCGAGGTGGCGGTGGTCGCCGGGTCGGACTCGCCCGGCTGGTCGCCGTCCGCCGGCTGACCGCGCTTCACCGCGGCCAGCAGCATCTGCGAGACGTCCATGACCTCGGTGCCGACCGCCTTGGCCTCGCTCTGGCGCTCGGTGAGGCCGTCGGTGAGCATCACGCGGCAGAACGGGCAGCCGGTGGCGATGGTGTCGGGCTCGGTGGAGATGGCCTCGTCGACGCGCTCCATGTTGATGCGCTTGCCGATGTTCTCCTCCATCCACATGCGCGCACCACCGGCACCGCAGCACAGCGCCCGGTCGGCGTGGCGCGGCATCTCCTTGAGCACCGCGCCCGCGGCCTCCACCAGCTCGCGCGGCGGGGTGTAGACCTCGTTGTGCCGACCCAGGTAGCAGGGGTCGTGGTAGGTCACCGTCTTCGGGCCCGCGTGGCCGTTGGACGACCCGTTGGTCGAGACGACCTCCGAGGCCGGCGCCGCCTGGTCCTCCGGGTGGCCGTTCGACGAGTGCCCGTTCGCGGTGATCAGCCCGCGCTCGGTGCCGTCGGCGTGCGGGCCGTGGTACTGCAGGTTCGTCGCCGGGTTGACGTCCAGCTTCGCCTGCGGCACCGGGGAGGACTCCGGCGCGACCGGGATCAGCTTCTTCTCCCGGACCAGCTGGTTGAGCAGCTGGGTGTGGTGGACGACCTCGTAGTGGCCGTCGAGCTGCGGGTACTCGCGCCCGAGGGTGTTCATGCAGTGCGGGCAGGTGGTGACGATCTTGCGCGTGCCCGGCTCGCGGCCCTCGAAGACCGTGTCCAGCATCTCCTTGGTCTGCATCGCCATCATCTGGAAGAGGAACTCGTTGCCCGAGCGCCGCGCCGGGTCACCGGTGCAGCTCTCCTCCTTGCCGAGCACCACGTAGTCGACGCCCGCGATGTGCAGCAGCTCCGCGGTGGCGCGCACCGTCTTCTTGGCGTTGTCGTCGAACGCGCCGGCGCAGCCGATGAAGAAGAGGTACTCGGTCTCGGGGGACAGCTCGCCGTCGAACTCCGGGACCTCGAACGGCAGGTCCTTCGCCCAGTCCATGCGGGCGGAGTTGTTCTGGCCCCAGGGGTTGCCCTTGTTCTCCAGGTTGCGGAACAGCACGCCGAGCTCGCCGGGGAACTCGGACTCGATCATCACCTGGTTGCGGCGCATGTCGACGATGTGGTCGACGTGCTCGATGTCGACGGGGCACTGCTCGACGCAGGCGCCGCAGGTGGTGCAGGACCAGAGGACCTCGGGGTCGATGACGCCGAGCTGCTGGGCCGTGCCCACCAGCGGGCGCGCGGCCTGGATGTCGTCGGTGCCGGTGTGGCGCTCGTAGCCGGACTCCGGCACGCCGTGACCGCCGTGCTCGTTCTTCGCGAGCCCCGCGTCCCAGTCGATCCCGCCCTCGTCGGGCATGTCCTTGCCGCCGATCATGTACGGCGCCTTCGCGAGCATGTGGTCGCGGAGGTCCATGATCAGCAGCTTCGGCGACAGCGGCTTGCCGGTGTTCCACGCGGGGCACTGCGACTGGCAGCGTCCGCACTCGGTGCACGTCTCGAAGTCGAGCATGCCCTTCCACGTGAAGTCCTCGATCTTGCCGCGACCGAAGGACGCCTCCTCGGGCGGGTCCTCGAAGTCGATCGGCTTGCCGTCGTACTCGATCGGCTGCAGCGGGCCGAGGGCCTTGGGCAGGCGCTTCGCCGCGACGTTGATCGGCGCGATGAAGATGTGGAGGTGCTTGGAGTAGAGCACCTGCACGAGGAAGACCAGGGCGACCCCGATGTGCAGCAGCAGGAAGATCGTCTCGAGGACGAACAACGTCGTCGGGGAGAGGCTCGTGAAGAGCTGGCCGACGGCGATCGAGACGTACGCCCCGGACTCGTAGGGCAGGTTCCCCGCCGCGGACGACACGCCGCGGAAGGCGAACAGCGTCCAGACGACGTTGAAGATCAGGAAGAGCACGATCCAGGCGCCGGAGGTGTGCGAGCCGTAGAAGCGCGACGAGCGCTCCTTGCGCTCCGGGTCCTGCTGCACGCGCATGATCCCGAACGTGATGATCGAGAGCAGCACCATCACGGCGATGAAGTCCTGGAGGAAGCCCAGGATCGGCGAGCGCCCGATCAGCGGGATGTGGAAGTCCTCGACGAACAGCGCGCCGTAGGCCTCGATGTAGACCGTCAGCAGGATGACGAAGCCCCACATCGTGAACAGGTGGGCCAGACCGGGGATCGACCAGCGGAGCAGCTTGCGCTGGCCGGCGACCTCCACGATCTGGGTGCCCAGCCGGGCGCCGAGGCCCTCGGAGCGCTTCGCGTCGGGCTGCCCGGACCTGATGAGGGTGAACAGCCAGTACGCGCGGCGGGCGGCGATCACCCCCACGGCGACCGTCAGGGCGAGGCCCAGGATCAATCGGACGAGCACTGTTCGACCTCCCAGCGGACCTCTGCGCTCACCGGCAGCGGTCGTGAACCGTCAGGCGGGCCCTCGCGCGAGATGTGGTGGACGCGGCGTGGACCCGGAGCACGGCGACTGTAACGGCTGGTCCCGGCTCCCGTCCGCGTGAGAGGGGTGACGTGCTACTCATCGGTAACCGACGGCGGCGTCGTCACTCTCCGGAGGACCGGTGGCGACACGGAGGACGGACGACCCCGTGCGCCTCCCCCCGTTGCCGGTACGGGCGCGCCACGATGGGCTAGGCCGTCCGGGGAAGGCACCGACCCCCACGGCGCAGTGTGCGTGCGGCGGCGCCCTGACCGGGGGTACCGACCCGCTCGCGCGACGTGTTTACTCAACCGGTCGAGAGACCGGCCGAGCGCCTGACGATCGCGACCTGTCCGGGAGGACCACCCGCCATGAGCCTCACGACCCTGGGAGCGCACGCCCTCGACGCCCAGATCATGGCCCAGGGGCTGGGGACGAACGGGCTGCAGGGCTGGATTCGTGACAACATCGTGCCGCTCCTGCTGCTCGGCATCGCCGTGATCATGCTGTGGATCGGTGGTCGGGGGGACAACGCGGGAGTCGCGCGCCGTGGGGTCGGCCTGCTCGTGGGCCTGGTGGCCCTGGGGATCGCGGTCTCCGGCAACGGCCCGGCGGTCGGGCAGTTCCTGGCGCAGCTGATCACGGGGTGACGCGGGTGCAGATCCGCACCGACGACGACGTGTACCGCGTCGACGCCGTCTGGCTCGGCCCTCCGCGGGCGACCTTCCCGTGGCGGGCGCGGTACTCCAGTTACGGCGTCGGCCTGATCGTGATGATCGTCGTGATGTTCGTGCAGCGACGCCTCGGGATCCCGATCGGCTTCTTCTCGATCGCCTGGGCGCTGCTGATCACGGTCGTCGTCGTCCGGTTCGTCAGCAAGCGGATCAACGAGGACCGCCCGCTGCTCGAGTGGCTGACCCTCTTCTGGCACGAGGTGCGCGGCCCGCGGCGGCGCACCCGGGGCGCCGGGAGCACGGTGGGCACCGGGCACGTCGCGATCGAGCCCGCCCGGCCCCGCGCGGCACTGCCACCCGGCCGCCACGACCCGCACGCCGAGATGGCCGTGCGCGAGGACGGCCCCCGGACGAGCGCGCCGGGCAGGGAGCGTCCGCGGCGGCGCCCGAAGCGGTCGTGGACGACGCGCGCCGGGGGGACCGGCGCCCGCCGCGGCGTGCCCACCGGTGCGACGCGCGGCACCGCTCCGGACACCGATCCGGACGGTGTCCTGCGCGTCCGGGCCCGCCGCGCCGACCGCCCCTCGCGCGGGACCGCCGCGTCCTCGGGGGCGGCCCGCCGCTACGGTCCGGGCGCGACGGGTGGATCGGTGCGGAACGAGGAGGGCGACGGTGTTGCGCCGGGGAGGTCCTGACGGCGGGCGGGGTCGCCGCTCGCCCTGGCCCGAGCCCCGGGACTCCCCCGCCGCCGCGACCGACGCCGGGTGGGGCACGTTCCCGGGCGGCTTCCCCGCCGCGCCGGCCGAGGTCGTGCCGGTGGACCGCCCCGCGCCGCCCGACGACTCCGACGACCGCGACGACACCGGCCCCGAGCCGCGCGACGCCGGGCCGGAGCCCGCCGATCGTCGCGCCGACGAGCCCGTCGACGCGCCCGCGGGCGGTGGGCTCCGCCGTCCGCGCCGGGCCCGCCGCGGCCGTGCCCTCGCCGGGGCCTCGTCGGCGCCCGGCTACCGGTCCGCGATCGCGCTGCGCTCCATCGACGGCAACATCGCGCGCACCGGCTCGACGGTCACCGCGTGGTACCGGCTGGCCGCGCAGCCCTGGAGCTTCCGGTCGGACCCGCAGCGCGAGTCCCTCATCCGCCGCATCGCCAACCAGCTCGGGGAGCTGCAGGGACGGTGGGTCCACCTGCGGGTGACCAGCCGGCCGTTCCCGGTCGCGCGGTGGGCCGAGGCGTTCGACCACAACTCCCCCGGCCGGCTCCCGGACGTCCCCGACGGGCTGTCCTGGGAGGACTTCGTCACCGGCGAGCAGGAACACCTCATGGGCCTGTCGATGGCCGACAAGGAGGTGTTCCTCGGGGTCGAGGTCTCGGGGCGCTCGGTGGTCGACCGGTGGCTGGAGACGGCCGCCCCGGTGCTGCACAAGGTGCTGCCGAGCGCGGCGGACGCCGAGCTCACCGCCCTCGAGACCGAGATCGCGCACGTCGACGCGCTCGTCGGCGGTCCCGGGCTGGACGGGACGCCGTGCACCGCCGAGGACATGGCCTGGCTGATGCACCGGTCCTGCGCGCTCGGCCTGCCCGCGCCGCAGCACGTGAACGCCGAGGCCGGCGCGGTGTGGGAGAGCGAGGACCTCGCCGCCTTCACCGACGGCGTCGCGATGCACCAGGAGCCCTACGCCCCGACGGTGCAGGTCGAGGGGCGGCAGGGGCTGCACCCGGTGTCCCGGCACGTCGCCGTGCTCTCGGTCGGGCTGATGGACTCGTTGCGCATCCCCGAGGCCGACGACCCGTGGATGCAGCGCTCGGACCGCCTCCCCTTCCCGGTGGAGTGGTCGGCCCGGATCTACGTCCGGCGTCCCGAGGAGGTGTCCGGGGAGCTGCAGCGCCAGATGGGCAAGGTGCGCAGCCAGATCCGGCACTACACGCACGACCACGACCTCGACCCGCCGATGTCGCTGGAGCGCCAGGCCGACCGGGTGCTGCAGATCGAGGACGAGCTCTCCGGCGGACTGACGCAGCTGAACACCCGGGTCTACGGCTGGTGGCGGGTCGCCGTGGCCGGCCGCGACGAGTCCGAGGCGCTCACCCGCGCCCAGCAGCTGCTCGACCTCTACCGCCCGCGGGTCGCCCTCGAGCACCCGGAGGCGCAGTACGCGTACGCCCGCGAGTTCATCCCGGGGGAACCGCTGGCGTCGACCGCCTACCGGCGGCGCGGCTCGGTGACGTGGGTGGCGGCCGGCGTGCCCGCGGCCTCGGCCAGCGTGGGCGACCGGCGCGGGGTGCTGCTCGGGGAGACGTGCACCGCGACCCGTCGTCCGGTCGCGTGGGACCCGTGGATGGCGCAGGAGGTCCGGCGGGCCTCGGGCCTGACGGCGGTCGTCGGCGGGCTGGGCTCGGGCAAGTCGTTCCTGACGGGGCTGATGGTCTACAAGACCCTGCGCGCCGGGGCCCGGTGGACGGTGCTGGACCCGTCCGGCCCGCTGGCGGCCCTGACCCGGCTGCCCGAGCTGGCCCCGTTCTCGCGGCACATCCACCTGCTCGGGGCCGACCCCGGCATCCTCAACCCGTACCGCGTCGTCGCCGAGCCGCGTCGCGAGCACTTCCTCGACGAGGACGACCCGGAGAAGGCCTGGCGCCGGGAGCGGTCCCTGGCCGCCGCGACCCGCCGTCGTCTGGTGCTCGACGTCCTCACCGGGTTGCTCCCCTACGACGTGGCCCGCCTGCCGCACACCCGGATCGTGCTGCTGCGCGCGGTGCGCGAGGTCGGCGGCGGGCAGCACCGCGACCCGGGCCAGGTCATCGCGACGCTGCGCCGCCACGCCCGGGAGGGCGAGGAGCACGCCGACGTCGTCGCGGACTTCCTCGAGGAGCGCCGCGAGCTGCCGCAGGCCGCGCTGCTCTTCCCGGAGCGCACGCACGACCCGGAGGACCCGCGAGGCCCGAGCAACGAACCGAGCGGACCGGACGACCCCTCCGTGCTGGACGAGGACTACCGGCTCACGGTCCTGACGATGCAGGGGATGTCGCTGCCGCGGCCCGGCAGCCCGCGCGAGGAGTGGACCGACGGCGAGTCGCTCGCCGTCGAGCTGCTCAACCTCGCGTCCTGGCTCACGCAGCGGACCGTCTACACCGCCGACCGCGACCTGCGGAAGGGCGTCGCCCTCGACGAGACGCACTTCCTGTCCCAGATCCCCACCGGCAAGGTGCTGATCGACCGGCTCGCGCGCGACTCCCGCAAGTTCAACGTCCGCGCGCTGTTCGCCTCGCAGCTCGCCGGCGACCTGCTGCGGGTGCCCGGCTTCGCGTCGCTGGTCGACGCGGTGTTCGTCGGGCGCACCGACGACGCCGAGGCCCAGGCCGAGGCGCTGCGGCTGCTGCGGGTGCCCACCGACGTCGGCTACGAGGAGATGCTCGGCACCCTGTCGCCGCGCCCGACCGCGTCCCAGCAGGACGACCGTCCCGACGACACCCCGCGCCAGTTCGTCTTCTCCGACGGTCACGGCGGCGTGGAGAAGATCCGGGTCGACCTCGAGGGCGCGCACCTGGAGCACCTGCGCGGGGCGCTGGACACCAACCCGGACGCGCAGCGCGCCCACCTGCCTCCGGCGCCGGCCGGTCCGGCGCCCCGGACGCCGGCCGCGCGGACCTCCGCGGAGGACCGGCCGGCCCCGCCGGAACCCCCGGCGGAGTCGGACGTCGACGACGGCGTCCCGGCCGCCCGCGCCCCGGGGTGGGGTGGCGACGGGTGATCCTCCTCATCGGCATCGTGGCGGCGGCGCTGGTGATCGGATGGCGACGGGCCCGGCGCGCCGGCGACGACCCGTTCCTGACGACGGGTGGTGCCCGGACGACGCTCGCCCGTCGCCCCCGGCTGCGGGCGCTGCTCGTCGTCGGCTCGCTCGTCGCGGGACTGGTGGCGATCGGCGGGACGGCCACCGCGCAGGCGTTCGACTGCAAGGCGCCCCCGGACCCGGACCGCCCCGGCACGGGCCTCGTCGGCTCGCTCGACCCCGCACCGATCGGCGTGGGCGTGCCGGGCAGCGTCTACGACGAGGTGGGCTACGCGGGCCAGGTCTGGTGGACCTACGACCTGGGCTGCGGCCCGGGCGGCGCCCGCGACCCCGCGGCGGCGACCGACACCTGGCTGGGCAACCAGGTCTTCAACGTCGCGAAGCTCGTCGTCGGCGGCGTGAACTGGGCGCACTACCTCATCGCCCGCGGGTCCAGCCTGCTCACGCCGCTCGACCAGGTCATCCAGACCGGCACGCGGGCGATGTACGAGGCGGTCTTCACGACGTGGGTCGGGATCGCGCTGGCGGCGCTGGCGGCGATCCTGCTGCTGCTCGCGATGCGCGGGGAGCTCTCCCAGCAGGCGCGGCGCGGCTTCGTCGCGGTCCTCGCGCTGGGCCTCGCGGCCGCGGCCTACGCGGCGCCGATCCAGTGGTCGCGCGCGCTCGACGGCGTGCTGCTCGACGGGGTCACCGCGATGCAGCAGGGGTTCCTGCGCCAGGTCGGGGTGGGCGACCAGAACACCCTGCCGACGGTGCTGTCCGACCAGATCGTGTACTCGAACTGGCTGCGCGGGGAGTTCGGCTCGGCCGACGTCCCGCAGGCCCGCGACCTCGGGCGCCCGCTGCTGGACGCGCAGACGTTCTCCAAGGTCGAGGTCGCCACGGGGCAGGACGGCCAGGCGCAGGCGGACGCGAAGAAGCAGCAGTTCACCGACGTCGCGAACCGGGTCGGCGACCGGTACTCCTACTTCCAGGGCCGCTCCGGCTCGCGGGTGGGTGCCGGGGTGCTCGCGCTGGTGCAGGCGGCGTGCATCGGCCTGTTCCAGCTGATGAGCAAGGTGCTGATCCTGGTCTCGATGCTGATGATCCGGCTGCTGGTGATGGTGGCGCCGGCGCTGGCCGTCGTCGCGCTGCTGCGCCCGGAGGTGCTGCCCGCGATGCTGCGGGTGGGCGGGGCCGCGCTGGTCAACACGCTGCTCGTCGGTGCCCTGGCCGGGCTGCACTCGCTGCTGGTGATCTCGCTCTTCCGGCCCGGCTCCGGGGTGGACACGTGGCTCGCGCTGCTGGTCACCGGGGTCGTCACGGTGATCCTCTGGGCGGTGTCGCGGCCGTTCCGGCGCCTGACCTCGATGGTGTCCCTGACCCGGGAGCAGGTGAGCGGGGTGCTGCCCGCGAGCGGGTCCGGCGCGATCGGCCGGGCGCTGGGGCGGCTCGGCGGCCCGGGCGGGCGCGAGGACTCCTGGTGGGGCGAGCGGGTCGAGCGGCGGTCGGGAGCCGGGCGCATCCGTCCGGAGGAGACCGACCCCGTCACCGACCGGGCGACCCGCACGCGCACGGTCCACGTCGATTCCGAGGTGGTGCGCCCGGACCCCTCGACCGCCGCCGCGCCGCGCCGCGAGATCGACGCCGCCCGCCCGGCCCTGCCGTCCGGCCCACCGCGCGTCGTCGAGGTCGACGGGGCGCCGTCGCAGCGCATCTACCGGCCGTCCGCGCGGCGCGGGACGGAGCGTGCGGGCGGGCCGGTCGTGGAGGGCCGGGTGCTCGAGAGCCGCATCACCCCCGAGACCCGCGGCGACGGGGGGTAGCCCACCGTGCCGATCCGCACCCGGCGCGGCCGGTCGGGCGCCTACCGGGCGCTCTGGGAGTGGCCGCTGCACAGCCCGGCCCGCCTCGTCCTGGTGGTCGCGGTCCTCGCGCTGCTGGTCGCCGGGGTCACCGCGCTCTCCGGGTGGCTGACGCCGCGGTCGGCGACGACGGGCGGGGCGCTCGGCCCGGTGCCCGAGGCGCCGACCGTGACGGCCGTGCCCCCGGCGCCGGTGCCCCCGCCGGAGCTCACCCCGACGACGCTGCCGCTCTCCGCGGCACCGCAGGCCGCGCTCGGGGTCGCCCAGCGCTGGACCGCCGCGTGGGTGGACCACCCGGCCGGGACCACCGCGGCGCAGTGGAGCGAGCGGCTGCGGCCCTACACCACCGACGAGTACCTCCCGAGTCTCGCGGACGTGGACCCCGCCAACGTGCCGGGCTCGCGGGTGACGGGTCCGCCGCGCGCGGTCGAGGTGCGCCCGGACTCGGTGCGCGTCGAGGTCCCCACGGACGGCGTCACGCTCCAGCTGCTGCTCGTGCAGGTCTCCTCCGGGGACTGGCGGGTGTCCGGGTACGACCGGGCGGGCTGAGATGACCACCCTCCTGCGTCCCCCCGACCAGGGCGGCCCGCCCCGGCTGCCGCGCCTGCCGTCACGCCTGCGCTTCCTGCGCCTGCTCATCCCCGTGGGCGTGCTCGCGCTCGGCCTCGTCGTCGTGCTGATGATGGGGCTGCTCGTCGTCGGGCAGTTCACCGGCGGCGGCGACCCGGAGGCGGCCGGGACCTGCGACGCGGGCGCGGGCCGGGCGGCGGTCGGGGTGCCGCGCACCGGCGCGGACCTGAACCAGACGCAGCGGGACACCGCGGGGACGATCATCGGGGTCGCGAAGGGGATGGACGCGCCGCCGCGGGCGTGGGTGGTCGCCCTCGCCACGGCGATGCAGGAGTCCCGGATGGGGCTCGCCGGGATCGACGTGGCCGTCGACCACGACTCCCTCGGCGTCTTCCAGCAACGTCCCAGCCAGGGGTGGGGCAGCCCCGACGAGGTCCGCGACCCCGTCTACGCCACCCGCACCTTCCTCACCCGCCTCCTCGCGGTGCCCGGGTGGGCCGACCTGCCGGTGACGCGGGCCGCGCAGATCGTCCAGCGCTCCGCTTTCCCGAACGCCTACGCCAAGTGGGAGCCGCTCGCCGCCTCGCTGGTGGGCGACCTGTCCGGCGTCCAGGGCGCGATCCGGCCGTGCACCGAGGGTCCGGCCGCCGGTGTCGCCACCACGCTGCCCCCGGGGGTGGCGCGGACCGCGATCGACTTCGCCGTCCGGGAGACCGGCAAGCCGTACGTCTGGGGTGCGACCGGGCCGTCGAGCTACGACTGCTCCGGGTTGATGTTGCGCGCCTTCCAGTCCGCGGGCATCGTCCTGCCGCGCGTCTCGCGGGACCAGTACGGCGCCGGCGCCCACGTCCCGGTCGACCAGTCGCAGCCGGGTGACCTGCTGTTCTGGGCCTACGACACGTCCGACCCGGACTCGATCCACCACGTCGCGCTCTACCTCGGCGACGGGAAGATGATGGAGGCCCAGCAGACCGGGGTACCGCTGGGAGTGCGCTCCGTGTCGTGGTCGGAGAAGGGCCTGGTCCGCCTGGCCACCCGCCCCGGCACGGCGCCCCCGGAGGCGACCTGAGCCGACCGGGAACAAGTCCACGAACCGGTTCGTTGGCACCGGTGAGAGCAAGTTGAGCGCCTCACACTCACCCCCGGGTCGCCCCCGAGGGCCGGGCTCGGTAGAGTTGAGCGCGACGGGCTCACGGACACCCCACGTACTCCCGGAAGGAGTCATCACCCATGGCGCGAGCGGTCGGCATCGACCTCGGCACCACCAACTCCGTGGTCGCGGTCCTGGAGGGCGGCGAGCCCACGGTCATCGCCAACTCCGAGGGCAGCCGGACCACCCCGTCGGTGGTCGCCTTCGCCCGCAACGGCGACGTCCTCGTCGGGCAGTCGGCCAAGAACCAGGCCGTGACCAACGTCGATCGCACGATCCGGTCGGTCAAGCGGCACATGGGCACCGACTGGACCACCGAGATCGACGGCAAGAAGTACACCGCGCAGGAGATCAGCGCCCGCACGCTGATGAAGCTCAAGCGCGACGCCGAGTCCTACCTCGGCGAGGAGGTCACCGACGCGGTGATCACCGTCCCCGCCTACTTCGAGGACGCGCAGCGCCAGGCCACCAAGGAGGCCGGGCAGATCGCGGGCCTCAACGTGCTGCGGATCGTGAACGAGCCGACCGCGGCCGCCCTCGCCTACGGGCTGGAGAAGGGCTCGGACGAGCAGACCATCCTCGTCTTCGACCTCGGTGGTGGCACGTTCGACGTGTCGCTGCTCGACATCGGCGACGGCGTCGTCGAGGTCCGCGCCACCAACGGTGACAACAACCTCGGTGGCGACGACTGGGACGAGAAGATCATCAGCTGGCTCGTCGACCGGTTCAAGAGCTCGCAGGGCATCGACCTCTCGAAGGACAAGATGGCCATGCAGCGGCTCCGTGAGGCCGCCGAGAAGGCCAAGATCGAGCTGTCGAGCTCGTCCTCGACCAGCATCAACCTGCCCTACATCACGGTCGACGCCGAGAAGAACCCGCTGTTCCTCGACGAGACGCTGTCGCGCTCGGAGTTCCAGCGGATCACCTCCGACCTGCTCGAGCGCTGCCGCAAGCCGTTCAACCAGGTCGTGAAGGACGCCGGCATCTCCGTCGGGCAGATCAGCCACGTGGTCATGGTCGGCGGATCGACGCGCATGCCCGCCGTCACCGAGCTGGTCAAGGAGCTCACCGGCGGCAAGGACCCCAACAAGGGCGTCAACCCGGACGAGGTCGTCGCCGTCGGCGCCACGCTGCAGGCCGGCGTGCTGCGCGGCGACGTCAAGGACGTCCTGCTGCTCGACGTCACGCCGCTGTCCCTCGGCATCGAGACCAAGGGCGGCGTCATGACCAAGCTGATCGAGAAGAACACCACGATCCCCACCAAGAAGTCCGAGGTCTTCACGACGGCGGAGAACAACCAGCCGTCCGTCCAGATCCAGGTCTTCCAGGGCGAGCGCGAGATCGCGGCCTACAACAAGAAGCTCGGCATGTTCGAGCTGACCGGGCTGCCCCCGGCCCCGCAGGGCGTGCCGCAGATCGAGGTCACGTTCGACATCGA
Source organism: Actinomycetospora termitidis (assembly GCF_030286555.1). Taxonomy (GTDB): domain Bacteria; phylum Actinomycetota; class Actinomycetes; order Mycobacteriales; family Pseudonocardiaceae; genus Actinomycetospora; species Actinomycetospora termitidis. The sequence goes on from NZ_JASVWF010000001.1 coordinate 764,738, forward strand.
CGCCAACGGCATCGTCAACGTCTCCGCGGTCGACAAGGGCACCGGCAAGTCGCAGGCCATGACCATCACCGGCGGGTCGGCCCTGTCCAAGGAGGAGATCGACCGCATGGTCTCCGACGCCGAGGCACACGCCGACGAGGACCGGCAGCGCCGCGAGGCCGCCGAGACCCGCAACCAGGCCGAGTCGCTGGTCCACCAGACCGAGAAGGTCCTCGAGGAGAGCGGCGACAAGGTCCCGTCCGAGACGAAGGACAAGGTCCAGGGCTCGCTCGACGACCTGAAGAAGGCCCTGCAGGACGACGACACCGAGGCGATCAAGTCCGCGGTGGAGAAGCTCGCCACCGACTCGCAGGAGCTCGGCCAGGCCATCTACGCGCAGGGCCAGCAGGACGGCGCGGCGGGTGCGGCCGGCGGCGCCGCGGGCGCCGGTGCCGCGGACGGCTCGGCCGACGACGACGTCGTCGACGCCGAGATCGTCGACGACGACAAGAAGTAGTCCCGACCGACGGGTGTCGTGGCCCGGCCCTCGTGGCCGGGCCACGACCGCGTGACGAGCCTCCGGGAGGAGATCATCGTGCAGGACCCGACGGACGTCCGCGAGGACGTGTCGGTGGAGGACCACCAGGAGCAGTTCGGGGTCGGACCCGACGGACCCGGCGGTGACCCCGTCGTGTCGGGCGGAGGCGTCGAGGGCGTCGTCGAGGGCGTCGTCGAGGGCGTCGAGGTCCCGGACGCGGCCGTGGGCGGCACGCCCACCTCGGCCGAGGCCGGCACCGACGAGACCCCCGGGTCGACCGACCCGGAGCTCGGCCGGCTGCGCACCGACCTCGAGGAGCGCACCGAGGACCTCAAGCGGATCTCAGCGGAGTACGCCAACTACCGCCGCCGCGTGGAGCGGGACCGCGAGGCCACCGTGAACGGCGCGAAGGCCCAGGTGGCCGGGGAGCTGCTCACGGTGCTCGACGACGTCGAGCGCGCACGGCAGCACGGCGACCTGAACGGCGCCTTCAAGGTGGTCGCCGACCGGCTCACCGAGACGCTGAACCGCGCCGGACTCGCCGGCTTCGGCGAGGTCGGCGACGCGTTCGACCCCGCGGTGCACGAGGCCGTCGCCCACGGCACCTCCGCCGAGGTCGACGGCCCCACCGTCACCACGGTGATGCGCCGGGGCTACCGGTTCGGCGACAAGGTGCTGCGGGCCGCCATGGTCGAGGTCACCGACCACGACCCGGACGCGGTCGCGGCGACGACGAACGGGACCGGCGGTTCCGAGACCGCCTGAGGATGCAGGAGAGTAGGGACGTCCCGGTCGACGCCGGGTTCACGGGAGGAGGGATGTGCCGATGAGCAATCGCGACTGGCTCGAGAAGGACTTCTACCGTGAGCTCGGCGTCGCCAAGGACGCGTCGGCCGACGAGATCAAGAAGGCCTACCGCAAGATCGCGCGGGAGAACCACCCCGACGCCAAGCCCGGCGACACGAAGGCCGAGGCGAAGTTCAAGGCGGCCGGCGAGGCCTACGGCGTGCTGTCCGACGCCACCAAGCGCCAGGAGTACGACGAGGCCCGCACGCTGTTCTCCGGGGGCCGTTTCGGCGGCTTCGGTGGCGGTGGTCGCTCCTCCGGCGGCGGCCAGGCCGGCGGGTTCGAGGACCTGTTCGGCGGAGCCACCCGTGGCGGGGGAGGCGGCGCCGGCGGCCTGGGCGACCTCCTCGGCGGCATCTTCGGCGGCATGGGAGGCATGGGTGGCACCGCCACCGACCCCACCGGCGGCGCGGGTGCCCCCGGGGGCATGGGCGGCTTCGGCGGCGGGGTGCCCCGCCAGCGCCGGGGCGCCGACGTCGAGACCGAGGTCCGCATCGACTTCGGCGAGGCCGTCAACGGCGCGACCCTGCCGCTGCGGCTCACCTCGCCGATGACGTGCGGGACCTGCGACGGGTCCGGCGCGAAGCCCGGCACCACCCCGCGCACCTGCGTGCGCTGCGGCGGCGCGGGCCTGGTGTCCCGCAGCCAAGGTGCCTTCGCGTTCAGCGAGCCCTGCCCGGACTGCCGCGGCACCGGTCACCTGGTCGACGACCCGTGCCCGGAGTGCGGCGGTGACGGCGTCAGTTCGCGGCCCCGCACCCTGACCATCCGCATCCCGGCGGGCGTCGAGGACGGCCAGCGGATCCGGCTCGCCGGCAAGGGCCAGCCCGGCCCCAGCGGCGGCCCCGCGGGCGACCTCTACGTCATCGTCCACGTCGCGGCCGACGCCGTGTTCGGACGCTCGTCGAAGAACCCCGACGACCTCACCCTCGGGCTGCCCGTGACCTACCCCGAGCTGGTGCGGGGCGCGACCGTGACGGTGCCGACGATCGAGGGCCGCATCTCGCTGAAGGTCCCGGCCGGCAGCTCGGCCGGGCGCACCCTGCGGGTGCGCGGCCGCGGGGTGAAGCGGAAGGACCGCACGGGGGACCTGCTCGTCACCCTCGAGCTCGCGGTGCCGTCCCGACTGTCCGCCGAGGCGAGCGACGCGCTCGACGCCTACGCGAAGGCGACCGCCGACCACGACCCGCGGGCCCACCTCACCGAGCGGGCCGACCGGGCCCACGCGGACAAGGAAGCGGCGTCATGACCGCGGGGGACACGGGGCCCGACGGCACCCGTCGTGCCCCGCGCGCCGAGTCGGCGATCCCCGGGCTGCCGCCCTGGGCCGACGAGGACACCCCGGTCTTCGTCATCTCCATCGCCGCGGAGTTCTCGGGCATGCACGCGCAGACGCTGCGGTCCTACGACCGCATCGGGCTCGTGAGTCCGGGCCGCGCCAGTGGTGGCGGGCGGCGGTACTCGGTGCGCGACATCGCCCTGCTGCGCGAGGTACAGCGGCTCTCCCAGGAGGAGGGCGTCAACCTCGCCGGCATCAAACGGATCATCGAGCTGGAGCGCGAGGTCGACCAGCTCACCGACCGGCTCGCCGAGGTCACCGACGAGCTCGCGCGCAGCCGGTCCCGGCTGCAGGCGCTGACCGACCAGGCCGGTCGCAGCGGCGAGCTGCTGCCCGCGGTGCGGACGCAGTCGGTCGTCGTGTGGCAGCCGGCCCGCCGGCGGCGGCAGGGCCCGGAGGAACCGGGCCGGGAGTGAGCCGGCTCAGGACCCGTCGTCGGTGAAGGGGTCGTAGTGGATGCGGTCCAGCGGCGTGCCGTCGACCAGCAGGGCGGCCGTGGTCGCCCGGGTCATCGCGGGCGAGCCGGCCACCACGACGTCGTGCTCCAGCCACGGGCCGGAGCGCGCGACGGCGTCCACGACGCTGCCCGGGGCGAGCTCGGTGTCGAGCGGGTCGGACTCGCAGACCCCCACGACGGCGAGCCACGGCTCGCCCACCGCGAGGTCGGCGAAGCGGTCCAACGTGTGCAGGTCCTCGGGGGTCCGTCCGCCGACCATCACGGTCGTGGGGCGCACGTCGACGCCCGCCGCGGCCTGGCCGACCAGGTCCTCGCACAGGGCCAGGGCCACCGAGGCGCCGGTGCCGCCGGCGACGACGAGCAGCTCCCGCTCGGCGCCCGGGTCGACCACGGTCCCGCCCTCGGCCGGGCCGATGCGCCAGCGCTCGCCGCAGCGGCTGTGCGCGACCAGCGACCGGCTGACCCACCCGCCGTCGACGGCGCGCACGTGGAACTCCAGGCGGCCGTCGGCGCGCGGCGCGCCGGCCGGCGTGAGGTGCCGCCACAGGCGCGGGCGCTGCGGGATCTCGACGGTCACCGACTGCCCGGCCCGGAACGGCACGGCGACGTCGGGTTCGACCTCGACGACCGCGAGGTCCCAGCTCAACCGGCGGTGCGACACGACCGTCGCCCCGACGACGCCGGGCAGCGCCGCGGCGGCCTCCCGCGCCGGGGCGGCGGCCAGCGAGAAGGCGCGCACCCAGGCGTCGTCCGCGCCCGGGGCCCACAGGTCCCCGGCGAACTCACGGACCGCGCCGATCAGGGCGACGCCGAGGGCCTCGTCGGCGGCCTCGTCGAGGTCGAGGGCCCGCAGCTCCCGGGCGAGCGCCCCGGCCGCCACCGGGAGCTCCCCGGGGCGGTCGACCGCGGACATCGCGGTGACCGTGGTCCGGAGCAGGCGCCGGGCGGCGGGGTCGGCCTGGGTGGGGAAGTGTTCCCGCAGGCGCGGCGCGAGACTGAACAGCAGGGCGCCGAACCAGTGGGCGAGGTCGGCCTCGCAGTCCGCGACGCGCGACCAGACCGCGCGGACGGCCTCGCCCGCGCGCACGACGACGAGGTCGACGGCGGGGGCCGCGGGCTCCTGGGCCGGGAGCGGAGTGGCCGGGAGCGGTGTGGTCGGGGGCGGCACCGTGACCGGGGTGGCCAGGGCCGTGGTCGGCGGGGCGTCGGCGGGCGAGGCATCCGCGGGCGGGGCGTCGGTGGTCGCGGCGGGGAGGACGGTCGTGGCCGCCGACGGCGCACCCGGCCGCGTCGCGGTGGGCACCAGCCGGAGCATGCGGGCGGGCCGATCGGCCGACGGGCGGGGTCGGGGACGCGGCCGATCGGCCGCCGTCCCGCCGTCCGCGGCCGTGCGACCGCCGCGCTCGACTGGGCCGATCGGCTCGGCTGGTTCCGCCGACATGCCGACTCCCTCCGTGCCCCCGGCGAGGTCCCGTCCCTCGCCCGGGTCCGGAGCATCATGACAGAGCGTGCCGAGACCCGGCGAACCGACGTTGCGTCGTCACCGTGGGTGCTGATGCGCGGGAACGAATCGGAGAAAGCTCCGGAGACTTGAGCGGAATACGCTCAACTCTGGGTAGGTTGGACCCCACGAGAGTCACGACGCCCGGCGTCACCACCCCCATCCCCGAAAGCTCAGCCCCGAAAGGTCAGCCCCGATGGACTTCTCGCCGACGACGCGGACCCAGCAGGCCGTGTCCGCCGCGGTCCGCGCCGCCACCGCGTCCGGACACCCCCAGGTGTCGCCGGCGCACCTCCTCGTCGCCCTCCTCGACCAGACCGACGGGATCACGCTCCCGCTGCTGCGCGCCGTGTCGGCCGACCCGGACGCCGTCCGGGGCGAGACCGAGCGCCTGGTCGCGTCGATGCCGAGCGCGACCGGGTCGAACGTGTCCGCGCCGCAGTTCGACGGTGACTCCGCCCGGGTGCTCGCGCACGCCCAGCAGCTCGCGGCCGACATGGGCGACGAGTACGTCTCCACCGAGCACCTGCTGGTCGGGATCGCGGCCGCCGGGGGCCGGACCGCGGGCGTCCTCACCCGCCACGGCGCGACGCCGGAGGCGCTCCAGGAGGCGTTCGGCAAGGTCCGCGGCTCCACGCGCATCACGTCGGCCGATCCCGAGGGCACCTTCCAGGCCCTGGAGAAGTACGGGCAGGACCTCACCGAGCGGGCCCGGTCCGGCGCGCTCGACCCCGTCGTCGGGCGGGACGCCGAGATCCGGCGCGTGGTGCAGGTGCTGTCGCGCCGCACGAAGAACAACCCGGTGCTGATCGGAGAACCCGGCGTCGGGAAGACCGCGATCGTCGAGGGGCTGGCGCAGCGCATCGTCGCGGGCGACGTGCCCGAGTCGCTGCGCGACAAGCGCGTCGTCGCGTTGGACCTCGGCTCGATGGTCGCCGGCGCGAAGTACCGCGGTGAGTTCGAGGAGCGGCTCAAGGCCGTCCTCGGCGAGATCACCGACTCCGCGGGCCAGGTCATCACCTTCATCGACGAGCTGCACACGATCGTCGGCGCCGGGGCGACCGGGGAGTCCGCCATGGACGCCGGCAACATGATCAAGCCGATGCTGGCGCGCGGCGAGCTGCGGATGGTCGGCGCGACCACGCTGGACGAGTACCGCAAGCACATCGAGTCCGACCCGGCCCTGGAGCGCCGCTTCCAGCAGGTCCTCGTGGGCGAGCCGTCGGTGGAGGACACCATCGGCATCCTGCGCGGCCTCAAGGAGCGCTACGAGGTGCACCACGGCGTGCGCATCACCGACGCCGCCCTCGTCGCGGCGGCGGCGCTCTCCGACCGGTACATCACCGCGCGCTTCCTGCCGGACAAGGCGATCGACCTCGTCGACGAGGCCGCGTCCCACCTGCGCATGGAGATCGACTCGCGCCCGGTGGAGATCGACGAGGTGGAGCGCGCGGTGCGCCGCCTCGAGATCGAGGAGATGGCGCTGGCCAAGGAGTCGGACGCCGCGTCGGCCGAGCGGCTGACCGCCCTGCGCGCCGAGCTGGCCGAGCGCCGCGAGGAGCTCACCGCCCTCACCGCTCGCTGGACGGGGGAGAAGGAGTCGATCAACTCCTCGCGCGACCTCAAGGAGCAGCTCGAGGCCCTGCGCGGCGAGTCCGACCGCGCCGAGCGCGACGGTGACTACGCGAAGGTCGCCGAGCTGCGCTACGGCCGGATCCCGGCGCTGGAGAAGGAGCTCGCCGCCGCCGACGAGGCGTCGGCCGCCGCGGGCCCCGTCATGCTCAAGGAGGAGGTCGGTCCGGACGACGTCGCCGACGTCGTCTCCGCCTGGACCGGCATCCCCGCCGGGCGGCTGCTCGAGGGCGAGACCCAGAAGCTGCTGCGCATGGAGGACGAGCTCGCGGGCCGCGTCGTCGGTCAGGCCGAGGCGGTCCGGGCGGTGTCCGACGCCGTCCGCCGCACCCGGGCCGGCATCTCCGACCCCGACCGTCCCACCGGCTCGTTCCTGTTCCTCGGCCCCACGGGCGTCGGCAAGACCGAGCTGGCCAAGGCACTCGCCGCGTTCCTCTTCGACGACGAGCGGGCCATGATCCGCATCGACATGAGCGAGTACGGCGAGAAGCACTCGGTCGCCCGGCTCGTCGGTGCGCCCCCCGGCTACGTCGGCTACGACCAGGGCGGCCAGCTCACCGAGGCCGTCCGGCGGCGGCCGTACGCGGTCGTCCTGCTCGACGAGGTCGAGAAGGCGCACCCGGACGTGTTCGACGTGCTGCTCCAGGTCCTCGACGACGGCCGCCTGACGGACGGCCAGGGCCGCACCGTCGACTTCCGCAACACGATCCTCGTGCTGACCTCGAACCTCGGCTCCGCGGCGCTGATGGACTCCGCGCTCGACGACGCCGGGCGGCGGGACAAGGTCATGGAGGTGGTCAAGCGGTCGTTCAAGCCGGAGTTCCTCAACCGGCTCGACGACGTCGTGGTGTTCCACGCGCTGTCGACCGAGGAGCTGACCTCCATCGTCGACATCCAGATCCAGCGCCTGGCCGCCCGCCTGGCCGGCCGCCGGCTCACCCTCGACGTCTCCGACGCCGCGAAGGAGTGGCTGGCGCTGCAGGGCTTCGACCCGCTGTACGGGGCGCGCCCGCTGCGCCGACTGGTGCAGTCCGCGATCGGCGACCAGCTGGCCCGCGAGCTGCTCGGCGGCGAGGTCCGCGAGGGCGACACCGTGCGGGTCGACCTCGACAAGGACGCCGAGCACGGCACCGGCGCGCTGACGGTCACGCGGGCCTGATCCCCGGCCCCCGGTCGAGCGAAGGGCCCCTTTGGTCGGATAGACGGGCGAGGGGCGCCCACCGCCAGTCCGGTCCCGGTTGAGCGAAGGGCCCCTTCGGTCGAATAGATCGACCGAGGGGGCCCTTCGCTCGTTCCCGGGCCAGGCGTCAGGCGGCGACCGGCTCGGCCGCAGGCACCGGCTCCGGTTCGTCGTCGGGGGCGACCGCGGTGATCGGCGGAACGGCCCGCAGCGCCCAGATCGCGACACCGCACAGCGCCAGGAACACGACTGCGCCCACGCCCGCCGTCGTCGCGAGCCCGGTGGTGAAGGCCTCGCGGGCGGCGTCGAGCACGCCCGGATCGCCGGTACGCGCCGCGGTCTCGAGGCTCTGCGCAGCCGCGTCGGCGGTCGCGGTCGGGGTGCCGGCCGGGAGGTCCAGCGTCGAGCGGTAGACGACGGCGGCGAGGCTGCCGAGGGTGGCGACGCCCAGGGCGATGCCCATCTCGCCGCTGGTCTCCGACAGCGCGCCCGCCGAGCCCGCCTTCTCCGGGGGCACCGACCCGACGACGAGGTCGGTGCCGAGGGCGGCCGGCGCGGCGACACCCATGGACGTCACGAGGAACGCGCCGACCAGCAGCCACGGCGAGCTGTCGGCGGCGAGCCCGGTCAGGGCAACCAGGCCCAGGGCCGCGAGCGCGAGGCCGCCGGCGATGACGAAGGCCGGGCGGACCCGGCCCGCGAGGCGCGGCGCGGCGTTCGTCGCCACGATCATCGCGAGCTGCAGTGGTGCCAGGATCAGGCCGGCCTGCAGGACGGAGAGGCCCGCGACGAGCTGGAACCACTGGGTCGCGAGCAGGAACGTCCCGGCCATGACGACCCCGCCCGCCAGGTTCAGCCCGAGCGCACCGGACACCGCGCGGCGACGGAAGAGGCGGAGGTCGAGCAGCGGGTCCTCGAGGCGGAGCTGCCGCCGGACGAACAGCACGCCGACACCGAGGCCGACCACGAGGGCGGCGAGCGGAGCGAGCGCGGGACCCGCCGTCGCGAACTCCTTGAGCGCGTAGACCACGGGCAGGACGGTGCCGAGCGAGAGCGCGACGCTCGCGAGGTCGAGCCGGCCGGCGGCCTCGTCGCGGGCCTCGGGGAGCAGCAGCGGGCCCGCGATCAGCAGCACGACCATCACCGGCACCCCGAGCAGGAACGCCGCACCCCACCAGAACGTCTCGAGGAGCAGGCCCCCGGCGAGCGGCCCGACGGTCATGCCGCCCATGAAGCAGCTCATCCAGATGGCGATCGCGCTCGCCCGGGCCCGCGGGTCGGTGAACATCGTGCTGATCAGGGCGAGGGTCGACGGCATCAGCGTCGCGCCGGCGATGCCGAGGACCGCCCGGGCCGCGATCAGGGTGGCCGCGGAGTCGGCGAAGGCGGCGACCACCGAGGCGACCGCGAACGCCGCGCCCCCGATCAGCAGCAGCCGTCGACGGCCGATGCGGTCGCCGAGCGTGCCCATCGTGACCAGGAACCCGGCGATCATGAAGCCGTAGACGTCCATCGCCCACAGCTGCTCGGTCGGCCCCAGGTCGAGGTCCGCGCTCATCGCCGGCAGCGCGAGGTAGAGCACGCTCATGTCGAGCGACAGCAGCAACGTCGGCAGGGCCAGGACGGCGAGGCCGGTCCATGCTCGTCGGTTCGTCATGGTCCGAGAAACTAACAGACAAGTATTGATTTAGGAATTCATGCGATGAGAGCAGCCTCATCGCGGTCTCCCGGAGGGCTCACCGCCGGTCCCGAGAGTGGTTCTCGACGGCGGGCGAGGTGCCCGCCCCGATCACCGGGAGACCAGCCATGACCCGCACCCGCCTGCTCGCCCTCGGCGTCGCCGCCGCCGGTGCCGTCCTCCTGTCCGGCTGCGCCGGGGGCGACGACGCCCCGCTGCCGGCCGGCGTCGCCGTCCCGGGCATCACCGAGATGTCCGCGGACACGCCGATCGCGCCGCCGGCTCCGGTCCCCGCCCCGCCGGTCGGCGACGACGCGGACGACCGCTGGGACGACGACCGCTGGGACGACATCGATGACCGCGACGACGACCGGGACGACCGCGACGACGACCTGGACGACCGCGACGACGACCGGGATGACGTGGACGACCTGGACGACGACGACCGCTGGGACGACTGACTCTCAGACGAGCCGGTACCCCATGCCACGCACGGTGGCGATGCGGTCGGCGCCGATCTTGCGGCGCAGGTAGCGGACGTAGACGTCGACGACGTTGGAGCCCGGGTCGAAGTCGTAGCCCCAGACCCGGGAGAGCAGCTGCTCGCGGGAGAGCACCTGCCCGGGGTGGCGCAGGAACGTCTCGGCCAGCACGTACTCGCGCGCCGAGAGGTCCACGACCACCCCGTCCACCGTCGCCTGCCGCGTCCGCACGTCCAGCGACAGCGAGCCGTGCCGCAGCACCGTCACCTCGCCCGACGAGTCGGCCAGCCGTCGACGTACCCGCGCCAGCAGCTCCTCGAAGCGGAACGGCTTGGCCATGTAGTCGTCCGCGCCGCCCTCGAGGCCGGCGACGGTGTCGGTGATCGAGTCGCGGGCGGTCAGCACGATCACGGGGAGCCGCGACCCGGAGCCGCGCAGCTCCGACAGCACGCCGAAGCCGTCCATCCCGGGCAGCCCGATGTCGAGGACGAGCAGGTCGAAGTGTCCGGAGAGGGCCTGGTCACGGGCGGCCACGCCGTCGCCGACGGTCGTGCAGGCGAACCCCGCGCCCCGCAGCCCCTTCTCGACGAACGACGCGATCCGGGGCTCGTCCTCGGCGATCAGGATGCTGCTCACGACCACTCCGCCCGGTACGGGATGACGAGGGTGAAGGTGGCGCCGGGACCGCTCTCGCCGGGCCGGCCCGCGCCGACCCCGTCGGACAGTGCGACGCGGCCGCCGTGCGCCGCGGCGATGGCGCCGACGACGGCGAGGCCGAGTCCGGCGCCCTCGGAGCGCCGGGCCCCGCCGCCGCGGGCGAAGCGGGCGAAGATGCGGTCCCGATCGGCGTCCGCCACGCCGATCCCGGTGTCGGAGACCCGGAGCTCGAGCACCCCGCCGCTCATCGCGGCGCCGAGCACGATGCGGTCGGCCGGCACGGTGTGGGCGACGGCGTTGTCGGCCAGCGCCAGCAGCGCCTGGGTGATCCGCTGCGCGTCGAGCGCCTGGACGAGCCCGCCGACCGACGTCACGATCCCCCAGTGGCGGTCACCGAGCCCCCGGGCCTTGGCCAGCGTCTCCTCGACCAGCGCGTCGACGTCGGTCGGCTCCGGGCGCACGAACGCGGGCTGCTCGGCCTTCGCCAGGACGAGCAGGTCGGCGACGATGCGGTTCATCCGGTCCAGCTCGTCGTCGACCAGGGCCAGGGCCTCGCGGACGTCGTCCGGGTCGGTGGCGTCCACGACGTCGAGGTGGCCGCGCACGATCGTGATGGGGGTCCGCAGCTCGTGGCCCGCGTCGTCGACGAAGCGGCGCTGCTCGGCGGCGCCGGCCTCGAGGCGGTCGAGCATCGCGTTGACCGCGGTCACCAGGTCCCCCATCTCGTCGCGGCCGGTCGTGACCCGGATGCGGGCCGACAGGTCGGTCTCGGTGATCGTGCGGGCCGTCCGCGCCACGGAGCGGACCGGCGCGAGGATGCGGCCCGCCACGAACCACGCGCCACCGGCCGCGAGCAGGGCGGTGACGGCGCCGACCCCGACCATGAGCAGCGCCGCGTCGTCGGCCGCCGCCCGTTCCTGGTCCGCGAAGTAGGCGGCCACGAGCACGCCGCGCGCCGGTGTGCCCGCGAGGGTCACCGGCACCGCGAGGTAGCGCACCTCGCCGGCGGCGCTGGCGTAGGTGCCGGACGTGGGAGCGGTGACCGGGCCGACCAGCGCGGTGAAGGCCGGGTCGGCGGAGAGCAGCACCGGGCTCGCCTGCCGGCTCTGGAAGCGGAACACCCCGTCGACGTAGCCGAGGAACTTCTCGTTCGGCCGGGCCAGGTTGTAGGTGATGGCGGTCTGCAGCACGGCGTCCACCGTCCCGAAGGGCCGTCCCGGCGACGGGTCCCGGCCGGAGGCCGTGAGGCCGGTGAACTCGTCGATCTCGGTGCGCAGCGCCGCGTCCATCCGGGCGTCGGTCTCGCGGACCGACAGGCGCCACGTCACCACGGTGACCAGCGCCAGGCTCGCCAGCACCACCAGCAGCACCCAGGCGACGATCCGGAGACGGGCGGAGAGCCGCCCCCGTCGCTCAGTTGTCGTCGTCCGGCCCGTCGTCGTCGGGACCGTCGTCATCCTGGTCCTGCCCGGCCGGCGGCGGCGCGACCGTGCCGTCGTCGTCGGAGTCCGGTGCGGGGGCCCCGGGGACCGCCGACGGCACCGAGACCGGGGCCGGCAGGGGCGGCGCGCCCGAGGTGTCGCAGGCGGCCAGACCGCCGAGGGCCACGAGCAGCAGGGCGGCGGCGAGGCGGGAGCGCATGGTCCCGAGCGTCGGGGCCGCCGATGAGCCGACGATGACGCGCCGATGAGAAGACTCTCATCGGGCCTCGGTGACCCGCCCGGACTCCACGTGCCAGTGCCGGGTGGTGCGCACCGTGTCGAGCATGCGGCGGTCGTGGGTGACCAGCAGGACGGTGCCCGGGAACGACTCGAGCGCGGACTCCAGCTGCTCGATCGCCGGCAGGTCGAGGTGGTTCGTCGGCTCGTCGAGCACCAGCAGGTTCACCCCGCGCGCCTGCAGCAGGGCGAGTGCGGCCCGGGTGCGTTCGCCGGGGGAGAGCGAGTCGGCCGGTCGGTGCACGTGCTCGGCGCCCAGCCCGAACTTGGCGAGCAGGGTGCGGACCTCCGCCGTCGGCCACCGGTCGACCTCCGGCTCGCGGGAGAACGCGTCGAGCAGCGTGCCGGAGGCGAACAGGGAGCGGGCCTGGTCCACCTCCCCGATGACGACGCCCGACCCGAGCCGCGCCGACCCGGCGTCGGGAACGATCCGACCCAGCAGCAGCCCGAGCAGGGTGGTCTTCCCGGCGCCGTTGGCGCCGGTCACGACGACGCGGTCGGCGTGGTCGAGCTGCAGCGTGACGGGCCCGAGCGTGAAGTCGCCGCGCCGCACGACCGCCTCGGACAGCGCGGCCACCACCGTGCCCGACCGGGGTGCGGCCGCGATCGTCATCCGCAGCTCCCACTCCTTGCGGGGCTCCTCGACGACCTCCAGGCGCTCGATCCGCCGCTGCGACTGCGCGACCTTCGACGCCTGCTTCTCGGTGGACTCCGTGCGGACCTTGCGCGCGTTCTTGTCGTTGTCCGACTTCCCGGCCCCCTTGCGGCGCGCGTTGCGGACGCCGTGCTCGAGCCAGTTGCGCTGCGTCTGCATGCGGCTCTCGAGGGCGGAGCGCTTGTCCGCGTACTCGTCGTAGGCCTCCCGCGCGTGCCGCCGGGCCACCGCACGCTCGGCGAGGTAGGACTCGTACCCGCCGCCGTAGGAGTCCACCTGCTGCTGGGCCAGGTCGAGCTCCAGGACGCCGGTGACGGTGCGGGCGAGGAACTCGCGGTCGTGGCTGACCACCACGGTCGGGGCGCGCAGCTCCCGCACGAACCGCTCGAGGCGCTCCAGGCCGGCGAGGTCGAGGTCGTTGGTCGGCTCGTCGAGCAGGAACACGTCGAAGCGGGCGAGCAGGAGGGCGGCGAGGTTGACGCGGGCGGCCTGGCCGCCGGAGAGCGTCGTCATCGGGGTGTCCAGCCCGAGCGCGAGCCCGAGGTCGTCGGCCACCTCGGGGACCCGGTCGGCCAGGTCGGCGGCGCCGAGGTCGAGCCAGCGTTCGAGAGCCACCGAGTAGCGCTCGCCGTCACCTCCGGCCTCGAGGTCCGCCGTGGCCGCGTCGAGCTCGGCCTGCGCGGCCGCGACCCCGGTCCGCCGGGCCAGGAAGCCCTCGATCGTCTCGCCCGGGCGGGGAGCGGGCTCCTGCGGCAGGTGCCCGACGGTGGCCGTGGGCGGCGCGAGCTCGACGGTGCCGGTGTCCGGCTTCTCCAGCCCCGCGAGGATGCGCAGGAACGTCGACTTGCCGGCGCCGTTCGCGCCGACCAGCCCGACCACGTCCCCGGCCCCGATGGTGAGGTCGGCGCCGGAGAAGACGGTGCGGGCGCCGTGGACGGCCGAGACGTCGCGGGCGACGAGGGTGGCGCTCACCGTGGCGAGCGTAGCCCCGGGAAAAGCATGGTCACTCCGAGTGTCCTCCCCCGCCGGGGTGGGTCACGGGCCTACGCTCGGCGGGTGCCTGCCTGGATCTGGTTCGTCGTGGCGCTCGTCGCCGCAGCCGGCGGTGCGCTGCTGCTCTGGTACGACCGCGCCCGTCCGGAACGTCGTGGCAACGACCGACGGGAGTGGGCGGCGTCCAAGGGCTGGGAGTTCACCGACGCGCTCTCCTCGCCGCCGCACGCGTGGCGCTACGGGACGCTGCGCGGTGACGGCCCCCGCCAGGCCTACGACGTGGCGACGGGGGCCGTGCCCGGCCCCGGCGGCCGCCGTCTGGGATGCATCTTCGACCAGGAGCAGGACGGGCGGACCGTCTCGACGATCGCCGCGGTGCGCGGGACGGTCGCGGTGCCGGTCGCGATCGAGCTGCGCCTGCCCGAGTCTCCCCGTCCCGACGACGACGAGCTCGACAACCTCGGGCAGGTCGGCCGCCGCTACGCGTTCGTCTCGAACGCCCTCGAGGGCCGCCGCCTGCTGACCCGCCGCGTCACCGACGCCGCGGACCGCGTGGGCGCCGACGTGCCGCTGGTCTGGGCGGAGGACACCTGGGTGCTCGCGTCGATCGAGCCCGACGCCGACCCGGACCGGGTGGAGGGCCTCATCGAGTCCCTCGTCGAGGTGTCCGCCGCGATCAAGGAGGCCGTCGAGGGGGGCCCGGGCGACACGGACCGGCCGGAGCCCGACGGCGACGACGCGCCCACCACCGTCGTCGGGAAGCGGGAGCCGGAGCGCTCGATCCCACCGGTCGGCAGCCCCGCCGACGAGTCGCGTACCGAGACCGTGGAACGCGACGACGACGCGCCGACCACCACCGTCGAGCGCCCCGTCCCCGCGGAGGGGAAGCGGCCGGCGGGCGACGACGAGGACGACCTCGACTACGACGAGGAGCTCGAGCGCTTCGCCGCCGGCGACGACGACACGAGCCCCTACACCGACGGCCGACCGACGCACCGGGACCGGCCCGCGGACATCCCCTACGACCTCGAGAGCGACGACCCGGACCCGGACCAGGGCCGCCGGGACGAGCCGCGCTCCTCGCAGGGCAGCACGTGGCGCAGCGGGAAGTTCCGCGGCCGGTGACGGGTACCGCCCTCGTGACGGGGGCGAGCTCCGGCCTGGGGGCCGAGTTCGCCGTCCAGCTCGCCGCCGCCGGCTACGACCTCGTGCTGGTCGCCCGCGACGAGGCCCGGCTGCAGGCGCTCGCCGACCGCCTCGGCGGCGCCGAGGTGCTCGTGGCCGACCTCGCCGACCCGACGTCGCGGCTCGCCGTCGAGCAACGCCTCACCGACGACGAACGACCCGTCGATCTGCTGGTGAACAACGCCGGGTACGGCACCGCGGGCGAGTTCGTCGACACCGACCTCGACGTCCTCGCGGCGAACCACGAGGTCAACGTGACCACGGTGCTGCGGCTCACCCGCGTCGCGCTGCCCGGGATGATCGCGCGGGATCGCGGCGGCGTGCTGAACGTGTCCAGCGTCGCGGGCTTCCTTCCCGGCCGGGGCTCGGTGTACGGGGCGGGCAAGGCCTACGTGACGACGTTGTCGCAGAGCCTGGCGCGGGTCGTGGCCGGGACCGGGGTGCACGTGATGGCCCTCTGCCCCGGGTTCGTGAAGACCGAGTTCCACGAGCGCTTCGGCCAGGCGCGGACCGGCCCGGGCTTCGCCTGGATGGAGCCGGACTACGTCGTCCGGACCGCCCTGGCCGACTTCGCGAACGCGAAGGCGCTCTCCGTCCCGCACCCG
The DNA here is from genome assembly GCF_030286555.1 of Actinomycetospora termitidis. Lineage (GTDB taxonomy): Bacteria > Actinomycetota > Actinomycetes > Mycobacteriales > Pseudonocardiaceae > Actinomycetospora > Actinomycetospora termitidis. The sequence goes on from NZ_JASVWF010000001.1 coordinate 780,183, forward strand.
CTCTACAAGGGCATCGTCGTGTTCGCCCGCGTGGCGCCCCTCGGCCTCATTCGCCGGATCGCCCGCCGCAGCGCCACGGGGCGTGGCTGAGAACCGGACGTACGACGCGAACCGGACCGATCGGTCTGCCGTCGTTGACCCGTCCGTGGCCGCTCACCAGGATGGTGCGGTGAACGCGACGGGGGGCGGGGGGACGCCCCGGGTGTCGGTGGTCGTGCCGCTGTACCAGAAGGAGCGGTACATCGGTCGCACCGTCGCGAGCGTGCTCGCGCAGACCTTCACCGATCTCGAGCTCGTGGTGCTCGACAACGCCTGCACCGACGGCTCCGCGGACGTGGTGCGCTCGTTCGACGACCCACGGGTGCGGCTCGAGCGCAACGACGAGACGGTGCCCGCACCGGAGAACTTCCGCCGCGCCGTGCAGCTCGCCCGGGCGCCCCTGGTCAAGGTGGTGAACGCGGACGACCTCATCTACCCGAGCGCACTCGCCGAACAGGTCGCGGTGCTCGACGCCGAGCCGGACCTCCCGCTGGTCTCGTGCCGCCACGACCTGGTCGACGACCACGACACCGTCATGTCGCGTGACCGCGCGCTGCGCACCCCGGACCTGATCGGGCGGCAGGACGCGACCACGGTGATCCGGCGGATCGTCCGGCACCGCGGCAGCCCGCTCGGCGTGCCGGGCAACATGCTCTTCCGGCGGACGGCCTACGACGCGGTCGGCGGGTTCCCGGACAACCCGTACGCCCTGGACGTCGCCCTGGCCGCCCGGCTGGTCGAGCAGGGCGGCTTCTACGGGTTGCCCCGCACCCTGTCAGCGTTCCGGCTCGCCACCGGGTCGGTCACCTCGACCGCCTTCCGCCGCAACATCGCGCTCCAGCACGACTTCCTCCGCGAGCTGCAGGCCCGGCACGCGGGCGTGATCCGACCCAGCGACATCGCGGTCGGGCTGCTGCGCGAACCGGTGACCACCCTGCGGCAGCGCCTCATGGCGGCGGCCTCGTCCGACCCCTCGAGCCGCTCCCACCGGTGGATGCGCCACGCGGTCGACGTGCGCCTCCCCGCACCCCGCCCCTGACCGTCGCGGGACAATGGCGGCCATGTCGTCGTCGCACGCGCCCCTGCCCGGAGCCCCCGCCGACCGCGCGGCCGCCAGCGTGGGGGGCGGACCCGACGTCGACGGCCCGTCCCGGGAGCGGCTCGCGGCCCTGGCCCGCGAGCTCGCCGTCGTGCACGGGCGGGTCACGCTGTCGTCCGGCCGCGAGGCGGACTACTACGTCGACATGCGCCGGATCAGCCTCCACCACGAGGCGGCGCCGCTGATCGGGCGGCTGCTCCGGGAGATGACGGCCGACTGGTCCTACGACGCCGCCGGTGGTCTGACCATGGGCGCGGACCCCGTCGGGGCGGCGATCATGCACGCCCCGGGGCCACCCGTCGACGCGTTCGTGGTGCGCAAGGAGGCCAAGGGCCACGGGATGCAGCGTCGGGTCGAGGGACCGGAGGTCGCGGGCCGGCGGGTGCTCGTGGTCGAGGACACCTCCACCACCGGCGGCAGCCCGGTGACGGCGCTGGACGCGCTGCGGGAGGCCGGGGCGGAGGTCGTCGGCGTCGCGACGATCGTCGACCGGACGACCGGGGCCGCCGAGGTGATCCAGGCACGCGGTGTGCCCTACCGGGCGCTGCTCGGGCTCGCGGACCTGGGTCTGGGGTGACGGAACCGCCCGACGAGGGGCCCGGCCCCACCGAGTGGGCGACGGGTGCCCCCGAGGTGGGGGTCGGGCCGTGGGAGGGATCGTGGCCGGACGCCCCGCACTACGACCCGGAACTCCTCGAGCACGGCGACCGCCGCAACGTCGTCGACCGCTACCGGTACTGGCGCCGCGAGGCGATCGTCGCCGACCTCGACACCCGGCGGCACCCGTTCCACGTCGCCATCGAGAACCTCCGCCACGACGCCAACATCGGGACGATCGTGCGCACCGCCAACGCATTCCTGGCCGCGGCGGTGCACGTCGTCGGCCGCCGGCGCTGGAACCGCCGCGGGGCGATGGTCACCGACCGCTACCAGCACGTCGTGCACCACCCCGACGTCGCCGACCTCGTCGCGGCGGCCCGCGCCGAGGGCCTCGTCGTTGTGGCGGTGGACAACGGCCCGGGCGCGGCCCCGCTGGAGACCACGCCGCTGCCGCGCGCGTGCGTGCTGCTGTTCGGGCAGGAGGGGTCGGGGCTCTCCGCGGAGGCGGTGGCGGGCGCCGACCTGGTGGTGTCCATCGCCCAGTTCGGCTCGACCCGCTCGATCAACGCCGGGGTGGCCGCCGGGATCGCGATGCACGCCTGGATCCGCGCTCACGCGACCTGACCGCTCAGCTCCCGGGGCGGCGGATCTGCTGGGTGGGGGCGTCGGCGTTCGCGCCGTCCAGGGTGTCCTCGGCGAGCCCCTGCGCCCCGAGCTTCTTCTCGCGTCGCGCCTGGATCAGCTCGACGGCGATCGGGATGAGCGACACGAGGACGACGAGGATCAGCATCGCCTCGATGTTGTTCTTGACGAACTCGAACTGGCCGAGCACCGCGCCGAGCAGCGTCACGCCCGCCGCCCAGAGCACGGCGCCGATCGCCGAGAAGGTCATGAACCGCTTCGCGTCCATGCGGCCGACGCCTGCCATCACGGTGATGAAGGTCCGGACGATCGGCACGAACCGGCCGAGCACGATGGCCCGGTTGCCGTACTTGTCGAAGAACTTCTGCGTCCGCTCGACGTTCTCCCGCTTGAACAGCTTCGAGTCCGGCTTGTCGAAGATCGCCGGGCCGGCCTTCCAGCCGATGCCGAACCCGACGACGTTGCCTGCGAAGGCCGCCACCACGAGGACCACGCAGACCAGCCACAGCGGCGTCTCGATGAGCCCCGTGGTGGCCGCGAGGCCGGTGATGAACAGCAGCGAGTCACCCGGCAGGAAGAACCCGATCAACAGGCCGCACTCGGCGAAGAGGATCAGCGCCACGCCCAGCAGGGCCCATGGGCCCAGGCTGGAGATGATGTACTGCGGATCCAGCCACTGCGGGCCCAGGGCGACGACCGTGGTCGCGTCGGCGAGCGTCACGCCTCCTCACGGTACTGGCCCGCCCTGAGCGTCCTCGCTGCGGTGGGGACGAAACGCCCGCAGGTGTCATGACCGGGCACGCAGCGTGCCCGCTCACTCAGGCCGGGAGCAGCAGCGAGAGCACGCCGATCGCGGCGCCGACGGACCCGCCGGCCAGCAGCGACACCAGGCCCCACCAGGCCACGGTGCCCGCGCTCCACGTGCCCGGACCGTCCACGGGCGGGGCGGGGGCCGGACCGGGTCGGGCTCCCTGCGGGTACGCGCCGTAGGCGTGGACGGGTCCCGACGGCGGGCCCTGCCGGGCCCCGGCGGGCATGGGCGGTGCCGGTCGCGGCGGAACCGGCCGCGGCCCCGGCGGGGGGAACGCGGTGCTGCCGGAGCGGGGCGCGGGGACGTCCGGGCGTGCCGGGGACCGGGTGGTCGGCGGTTCGGCGCCCTGCGGTGCGGCGGCGGACTCGGGAGCACCCGCGTCCGGCGCGGACCTCCGGCGGCCGAGCGGACGGAACCGGCGCGGCTTGGCCGGGCCGCTCCCCGTCGCGGGCGGGGCCGCGGGTTCCGACGTCGGGGGTACCCCGCGCGGCGTCGACACGCCGCCTGCCGCGTGGGCCCGCAGCGCCTCGGACAGCAGCCGCTCGTCATCCATCGCGGGCGATCGTAACCGCGGCCTCCGACACGACCCCAGGGGTCGACACCCGCGGCGCGGCGGACGGCACCGGCGGCACGGTGGTCAGGGGGCTCCGCCGACGATCTTCGAGATGGCGTCCAGGCCGCGGCTGGCCGTGGACTTCACGGTGCCGCGGCTGATCCCGGTGGCCTCGGCGATCTCGGCCTCGGACAGCCCGCCGTAGTAGCGCAGCACGAGGACCTCGCGCTGGCGGCGCGGCAGCTGGCCCAGCGCGGAGACCACGGCCTGGTGCTCCGCGGAGAGCATGGCGAGCGACTCCGCCGAGCGGGCGTCGGCGGTGTGCGGCGGGGTGTACTCCCGGGCGGTGCGCCGCCGGCGCAGCACCGAGCGCGAGCCGTTGACCACCGCGGTGCGCAGGTAGCCCAGGGCGGCGTTCTCGTCGCGCAGCCGGGTCCAGTGCCGGTGCAGCCCGGTGAACGCCTCCTGGACGACGTCCTCCGCGGTCGCCGGGTCGTCCACCAGCAGGATCGCCAGGCGGACGAACCGCATCCGGTGCTCGCGGTAGAGGTCCTCGAGGGTCCGCGGACCGTCGGCGGAGGGCTCCGGCGGGGGCGGCGGCGCCCCGGGCAGCAGGCCCGGCGGCGGGGGCCCCGGCCGGGGGGCCGGGGGATGCGTGGGACCGGACGGGCGCGGGCCCGCCCACCCGTTCCCGCCGCGGGCGGGCGGAGCGGCGGGGTGGACCACCGAGGCCTCCGCGCCGGTCATCGCGTCGAGCGCGCGCAGGCTGCCCAGCGTGCGTTCGATCGCGCTCTCGACCGGCTCGACCACGCCCCCGACGATAGACCAGCCCTCCGACACCTTGTCCCGGGCCGCATCCGGAAACGGGACACCACACCCGCTTCTGTCGTGGCACCGCCGAACGGGGGAGATCGGTCACGTCCGGCGCGGGTCTCGGGAGGCAGCGGACACCCGAGGAGGACGGGCATACTGCGGGCCGCGAGCGGGGTCCCCAGTACCGCCGACGACACGAACCGCACCAGGGAGCCACCTCATGCCGATCGCGACCCCCGAGGTCTACAACGAGATGCTCGACCGGGCGAAGGCGAACCGCTTCGCCTACCCGGCCATCAACTGCACCTCGTCGGAGACGATCAACGCCGCGCTGCGCGGGTTCGCGGAGGCCGAGAGCGACGGGATCATCCAGTTCTCCACCGGGGGCTCGGAGTTCGGCTCCGGCCAGTCGGTGAAGGACATGGTGACCGGTGCGACCGCCCTGGCCGAGTTCGCCCACGTCGTCGCCGAGAAGTACTCGATCAACGTCGCGCTGCACACCGACCACTGCCCGAAGGACAAGCTGGACGGCTTCGTGCGCCCGCTGATCGGCATCTCGCAGGAGCGGGTGGACGCGGGGCAGAACCCGCTGTTCCAGTCGCACATGTGGGACGGCTCCGCCGTCGAGCTGCACGAAAACCTCGAGATCGCCCAGGAGCTCCTCGAGAAGGCCGCCAAGGCGAAGATCATCCTGGAGATCGAGATCGGCGTGGTCGGCGGCGAGGAGGACGGCGTCGCCAACGACATCAACGACAAGCTCTACACCGCCGCGGGCGACTACGAGCACACCGTCGACGCCCTCGGCGCCGGCGAGAAGGGCCGCTACCTGCTCGCGGCGACCTTCGGCAACGTGCACGGCGTCTACAAGCCGGGCAACGTCAAGCTCAAGCCCTCGGTGCTCAAGGAGGGCCAGGAGGTCGCGGCCCGCAAGCTGGGGCTCTCCGAGGACTCGAAGCCGTTCGACCTCGTCTTCCACGGCGGCTCGGGCTCGCTGCTCGAGGAGATCCACGAGGCGCTGGACTACGGCGTCGTGAAGATGAACGTCGACACCGACGCCCAGTACGCCTTCACCCGCCCGATCGCCGGGCACATGTTCTCGAACTACGACGGGGTGCTGAAGGTCGACGGCGAGGTCGGCAACAAGAAGGTCTACGACCCGCGCAGCTACCTCAAGGCCGCCGAGATCGGCATGGCGGAGCGCGTCGTCACCGCGTGCGAGAACCTCCGCTCGACCGGTCAGTCGCTGGCGAAGTAGCCCTTCCTCCCGGTGTCAGCAGTGCGGCCATGCTGACGCTGGACGTCACATTCGTGGGTGGTACGACGGCGGGCGGGGCCGGCACCGGCGGACCGGGGACAATCGGGGCCATGACGATCCCGACCGGTCCCTCCGCCGGGCACGGCCACAACCTGCTCGGCCCGCAGCCGACCCTCCTGCCCGCCGACCCCGCCGCCACCGACCGCCTCGACGCGGGGGAGTCGCCGGCCGCGGTCGCGGCGGACCACCCCACGTCGAGCGCGGCGTGGGCGACGCTCGCCGAGCAGGCCCTCGACGCGGGCGAGACGATCGCCGCGTACGCGTACGCCCGCACCGGCTACCACCGCGGCCTCGACCAGCTGCGCCGCAACGGCTGGGCCGGCTTCGGGCCGGTGCCGTGGGAGCACGTGCCGAACCGGGGCTTCCTGCGCGCGGTCGCCGTGCTGGCCAAGGCGAGCGGCACGATCGGGGAGCTCGACGAGGCCACCCGGTGCCGCGACCTGCTCGACGACTGCGACCCGGCCGCCGCCCCCGCGCTGGGCGTGGCCTGAACCCTCCCCCGATGCGAACGAACGGCACCCTCGCGCCCGTAGAAGCTGCGAGGGTGCCGTTCGTGCCGGTCGGAGCGCCCCGATGAGCCGGATCGGCACGTTCCTCGACTCTCGACGACGGCGGCTGCGCGACGCCGCGCTGCCCGTCCTGCAGTGCGCACTCGCGGCCGGCGCGGCCTTCGCGATCGCCCGGCACGTGGCCGGGCACGAGCTGCCGTTCTTCGCGCCGATCGCGTGCGTGCTGGTCCTCGGCATCTCGGTGACCAACCGGCTGCGGCGCAGCGTCGAGCTGGCGCTCGGTGTGAGCGTCGGGGTCGGCGTGGGCGACGCGATCGTGCTCGTCATCGGCAGCGGCTGGTGGCAGATCGCGGTCGTCGTCGCGCTGGCCCTGCTCGTCGCGCTGCTGTTCGACGTCGGGGCGCTGCTGCTCAACCAGGCGGCGGTGTCGGCGGTCCTGGTGGCGACGCTGCAACCACCCGGCACGACGGCGGCCTTCTCCCGGTGGATCGACACGCTGATCGGGGCGGCTCTGGGCCTGCTGGTCGCCTCGGTGCTCCCGTCCAACCCGCTGACCGCCGCCCGGCGCACCGTCGACGCCCTGCTCGCCGAGCTGGAGGAGGCCCTGCGCGGCGCGGCCGAGAGCATCGAGTCGGCGGACCCGGAGACCGGCGCCCGGGTGCTGGAGCGCATCCGGGCGAGCCAGCGGGCGGTGGACGCCTTCGAGGGCGCCGTCGACGCGGGCTACGAGATCACGCGGATCGCCCCGGGCCGCCGACGGCACCGCGGCGAGCTGTCCCGCCTGCGCACCGCCACCGACCCGCTCGACCTCGCCGTGCGCAACGCCCGGGTGCTGGTCCGGCGGGCGGTGTCGGCGGAGACCGACGGCGAGCCGGTGGGCGACGACGTGGCCCCGACGCTGCGGGCGCTCGCCGACGCCGTGGGTCTGCTGCGGGTCGACCTGGGCGGCGGGCACCGGCTCGACGGGGTCGAGATCGCGGTCCTCGACGTCGCCGCCCGGCTGCCGCGCGGCGGGGGCGGGTTCTCGGCGGACGTGGTGGTCGCGCAGATGCGCTCGATCGTCACCGACCTGCTGTGCGCGACCGGGATGGACCGGGAGGCCGCGCGGACCGCGGCGTCCGCGAGTCGACGCTGACGAGGGGCCGAGGACGGACTACGACGCCTTCGGCAGCGGCCGGTCCACCACGTCGGCCGGCGCGATGTCGACGACCAGGGGATCGACGGCCTGGAGGTGACGCTGCGCGACGGGTCGTGACTCGAGACGCAGCGGGGGACGCACCGTCCGCTTCCGCGCCCCGACGTCGAGCACGCGGGACTCGAAACGCTCGAGGAGCACGGTCGCGATCAGCAGGAGCAGGGGGATGAGGACCGCGACCAGCATGAACAGACCGTACCCCCCGCGTGAGTGACCTGAACCTGATCCATTCCAGGTCGGTCCGATCGTCGTATCCCCCGCTACGGCAGGTGTGTCATCACTCACGTCCTCGACCCGCTGATGACGACGCACGTTTCCCGGACGTTCACCCAGGGTCACGGCCGGACGAGGAGCCAGTCCTCGGTGTGCCGGTACCAGCTGCGTCGCTCCAGGGGGCGCGTGTCCTCGATGCCGTCCCGGCTCGCCGTCGCCGTCGTGCCGGGGCGGATGCCCACGGTGGCCGCCCGGCCGAACGTGACCCGGTCGTCGCGGCGACGGAACCGGCGGGGACGGCCGATCACCGTCGCGGCGAGTCCGCCCCCGCCCGGGCCGAGCTCCCGGTCACCCGACGACGGGTCCGGCCGGACCGCCAGCCCGGCCGCCTCGCCGCGCACCAGCTCGTGCTCGTCGCAGTAGGAGACCCCGGAGAACGCGCCGACGCGGTGCACCCCGGCGACCACGCCGCCGCGGTCGTCGCGGATCAACGGTGCGGGCGTGGGGTCGCCGCGCCGGGCCAGGTCGAGCGCCTCCGCCGGGTCGGTCGGCAGGCCCCAGACCGCCGCGGCCTCCGACGACGGGTCCGCCGGGACGAACCCGACCGCGACGTCCAGGCGCTCCCGGCGCAACAGCCGCACGACGACGGCGGCGAGCGCCGCGTCGGAGCCGGCCACCACGAGCCGGGTCGCCGCGTCGAGCAGCGGGTCCACCTCGGCCCGGGTGGGGATCGCGGCGCACCGGACCACTCCCGTCGTCGGGAAGGGGTCGGGGGAGGTGTCGCCGCAGGTCAGCACCACGGTGCCGTCGGCGGGTGCGCGACGGGTGGACATCGACGACTACCCTTCCGGTGCACGGGGTGGACTCGTGCGGGACACAGCACGCGACCTCCAGGGAGTCTCACATGCCCGCGATCGTCCTCATCGGCGCCCAGTGGGGTGACGAGGGCAAGGGCAAGGCGACCGACATCCTCGGTGGTGAGGTCGACTGGGTCGTCCGCTACCAGGGTGGCAACAACGCCGGCCACACCGTGGTGCTCCCGGACGGGCAGAAGTTCGCCCTGCACCTGATCCCGAGCGGCATCCTGACGCCGGGCGTCACCAACGTGATCGGCAACGGCGTCGTGGTGGACCCGGCCGTGCTGCTCGAGGAGCTCGCGGGCCTGGAGGCCACCGGCGTCGACACCACGAACCTGCTGCTCAGCGCCGACGCGCACCTGATCATGCCGTACCACGTGGCCATGGACAAAGTCACCGAGCGCTTCCTCGGCAAGTCCAAGATCGGCACCACCGGACGCGGCATCGGCCCCGCCTACCAGGACAAGGTCGCCCGGGTCGGGGTGCGCGTGCAGGACCTGCTGGACGAGAAGATCCTCCGCCAGAAGGTCGAGGCGGCGCTGGACCTCAAGAACCAGGTCCTGGTCAAGGTCTACAACCGGCGCGCGCTGGACCCCGACGAGGTCGCCGACCAGGTGCTCGCCTGGTCCGAGGGCTTCGCCCACCGCATCGCGGACACCCGCCTCGCGCTCAACGAGGCGCTCGAGCGCGGCGAGACCGTGCTGCTCGAGGGCTCGCAGGGGACGCTGCTCGACGTCGACCACGGCACCTATCCGTACGTGACCTCGTCGAACCCGACGGCGGGCGGCGCGTCCGCCGGGTCGGGCATCGGGCCCACGCGGATCGACCGCGTCATCGGCATCCTCAAGGCCTACACGACCCGCGTCGGCTCCGGCCCGTTCCCGACCGAGCTGTTCGACGCCGACGGCGAGTACCTGCGCAAGCAGGGCGGCGAGTTCGGTGTGACGACGGGTCGCTCGCGGCGGTGCGGCTGGTTCGACGCCGTCATCGCCCGCTACGCGACCCGGGTCAACGGCCTGACCGACATCTTCCTGACGAAGCTCGACGTCCTGTCGAGCCTGCCCGAGGTGCCGATCTGCGTGGGCTACGAGATCGACGGCAAGCGCACCGACGACATGCCGATGACCCAGTCCGACCTCCACCACGCGACGCCGGTCTACGAGCGGATGCCCGGGTGGTTCGAGGACATCTCCGCGTGCCGGTCGTTCGACGACCTGCCGCAGGCGGCCCGCGACTACGTGGAGCGGATCGAGGAGCTCTCCCTCGCGCCGGTGTCCGCGATCGGGGTCGGGCCGGGTCGCGACGAGACGATCACGCGACGTACTTCGGTGGTGTGACGCGCTCACGTAGCCTGGACGGGTGGGCGCCTGTGAACACCTCATCGCTTCGAAGGACGTCGACCCACCGGTCCCGGACGTCGAACGCGGGGCGCCGGGGCTGATCTGCCCGGACTGCCACGAGGCCGGGTACGACGTCTGGGCGCACCTGCGGATGTGCCTCACCTGCGGGCACGTCGGCTGCTGCGACTCCAGCCCGTACCGGCACGCGTCGGCCCACTTCACCGACAGCGGGCACGCGGTGATGGAGTCGTTCGAGCCCGGCGAGTCCTGGCGCTGGTGCTACCTGGACCGTCGGTTGCTTCCCTAGAGGTGGCCTTCGGCCTCGTGAGGGGCGAACCTACGACCAGGCGGCGATCGCGGTGTCCGGGTTGTCGCTGAACAGGCCCTCGATCCCGAGCGCGCGGTACTGCGCGTACTCGCCGAACGCGTCGCCGTAGGTCGACTTCGGGGCACCTGGCGCATTCCGCTGCTGGGGCGGCGGGAGGAACTCGTTCTCGTTGCGGAACGTGTAGGGCATCGTCCTCAACCCGGCGGCCCGCGCGTCGCCGGCCAGCGTCGTCGGCACCCCGGTCGGGGCGATCACCCGCTCCTTCGTCGGGCCGATCCACGTCGCGTAGGTCGCGACCTCCTGCAGCCCGCGGGCCGAGACGAGGTCGTCGAAGGTGCGCGGGTCGCGGGCGGCGACGAAGTCGGCCGGTGCCTTGTCGCCCGAGTCGACGAGCTGCAGCAGCGGGCAGGCGACCTGGGACTTCAGCGCCTTGAGGTTCGCCACCTCGAACGACTGGATGATCACCTGCGGGTCCTCCGCCAGCCCGCGGCGGCGCAGCACCTCCACCAGCGCGGGCTCGACCGGCACCCCGACCGACGCGTGCCACGTCGAGTGCTTGACCTCCGGGAGGACCCCGACGCGCCGGTTCAGCTCCCGGGACAGCTCGTCGAGCAGGTCCAGGACCTCGTCGAAGGTGAGCAGCGGGTCGCGGCCGTCGTAGAGCGTGTTGTGCGGCCGGGTGGCGGGGATGCGCTCGACCGCGCGGAGGGTCTTCAGCTCGGCCAGGGTGAAGTCGACCGTGAACCAGCCGTCGTAGGAGGTGCCGTCGATGACGACGGTCCGGCGGCGGTTCGCGAACTCCGGGTGCCGTGCGACGTCCGTGGTGCCGCCGATCTCCGGCTCGTGCCGGGCGACGAGCTTCCCGTCCTTCGTCGAGCACAGGTCGACGTCGACCGCGTCCGCGCCCATCCGCGCGGCCAGCGAGTACGACGATGCCGTGTGCTCCGGCCGGTAGCCCGACGCGCCGCGGTGCCCGACGATCGTCACCTGGCCTCGTCCGGACGGAGGCTGCCCGGGTTGGGGCGCCGCGGCCGGCGTCGACGTGCCCGTTGCCGGCGCGGCCGCGGGCGCGCTGTCCGAGCACGCGGCGAGACCCGCGGCCGCGGCGAGTCCTCCGGCGGTGGTGAGCGCGGCACGTCGCGAGAACGGCATGCGCGCGATGGTTTCCCGACGGCGGGTGGCGCCGCCACCCGGGGTGGGTGAACACCGGGTGCGGGCGCGAGGGCCGGGTCGAGCGAGCACCTGCGGTCGGGCCCGGGGCCGGAGGACCGCCGAGGGTGCTCGCTCGCGCCGGGCCGTAGGGTCGGCCCCCGTGCGCGTCCTGGTCATCGGGTCCGGAGCCCGCGAACACGCCCTGCTGCTCGCCCTGGCGGCCGACCCGGCGGTGACGGCGCTCGCCGCGGCCCCCGGCAACGCCGGCACCGCGGCCGTGGCCGAGCACCCCGGTCTGGCCGACCCCCTATCGGCGTGCTCAGGCTCATTGTCGGGAGCCACGGCGGTGGTGGACCTGGCCCGGCGGTGGCGGGCCGACCTCGTCGTCGTCGGGCCGGAGGCGCCGCTGGTCGCGGGCGTCGGTGACGCGCTGCGCGAGGCCGGGATCCCGTGCTTCGGGCCGTCGGCGGAGGCGGCGCGGATCGAGGGGTCGAAGGCGTTCGCGAAGGACGTCATGGCGGCGGCCGGGGTGCCGACGGCGCGCTCCGAGGTCGTGGACGGGCCCGCCCACCTCGACGCCGTGCTCGCGCGGTTCGACGCGCCGTGGGTGGTGAAGGACGACGGGCTCGCGGCCGGCAAGGGCGTGCTGGTCACGGCCGAGTACGACGACGCCCGGGCCCACGCGATGGCGGTGCTGGAGGCGGGGCACCCGGTGCTGGTCGAGTCGTTCCTCGACGGGCCCGAGGTGTCGCTGTTCTGCTGCGTCGACGGCACCGACGTGGTGCCGCTGCTGCCCGCGCAGGACTCGAAACGGCTCGGCGACGGCGACGTCGGCCCGAACACCGGCGGGATGGGCGCCTACGCGCCGCTGCCGTGGGCGCCGGACGGGCTGGTGGACGACGTCGTCGCGACCGTCGTGCGGCCGGTCGCCGAGGAGATGGCGCGACGCGGCACCCCGTTCTCGGGCCTGCTGTACGCGGGGCTGGCGCTGACCTCGACGGGCCCGCAGGTCGTGGAGTTCAACTGCCGGTTCGGCGACCCGGAGACGCAGGCGGTGCTGGCGCTGCTGCGGTCGTCGGCGTCGTCGTTGCTGCTCGCGACGGCGACCGGCCGACTGAGCGCCGAGCCCGCCCCGACGTGGGCGGAGGGCTACGCCGTGACGGTGGTCGTGGCCGCCGAGGGCTATCCGGGGGCGGTGCGCACCGGCGAGGTGATCATCGGGACCGACGGCGACGGCGTGCTCCACGCGGGCACCCGGCGCCGGGACGACGGGGCGGTGGTCTCGGCGGGCGGCCGGGTCCTGTCGGTCGTGGGGACCGGCGCCTCGCTGGAGGACGCCCGCGCCGACGCCTACCGCCGGATCGACGGCATCCGGCTGCCCGGGGCGCACTGGCGCACCGACATCGGGCTCGCGGCGGTGGAGGGCCGGGTCGCGGTGGGGTGAGCTCGCCTCCCGGGACGTCAGCAGTGCGGCCATGCTGACGCTGGACGTCACGATCATGGGTGGTATGCCGAGGCCCTCGCGGGATCTCCGGAACGACCACCACGTCGTGCGGCACCGACCTAATCTCCTGCGCATGCCCGACGTCGTCTACGGCACCGCCGCCCTCGAGCAGGCGCGCTCCGAGGTGGCCACGCACGCGCGTCGTCTCCCGGCCCTCGCGGACCTGCTGGGCCCGGCGGGGCAGTCGTCGGGGGTCGGTGGGCTGCGCTCGGCGGGGCTGCTGGCGGGGGCGCTCGCGGACTGTCGTGCCGCGCTGGAGACCGAGCTGACCGCGGGCGGCGCACGCCTCGACGAGACCGACCGTGCTCTCGACGCCACGCTGCGCTCCATGCAGGCCGCCGAGACCGACACCGCCGGATCGCTGGGCGCCCGGTCGTTCGCCTCGGGGGCGCGGGGCTTCGCGGCACTCGGGTAGGCGCACGTGGCCGGCTGGGGGTACGACGTCGTGGGCGCGCTCGACGCGACACCCGGCACCGAGGAGCTCCGGGCGGTGGCGGCGCGGGTGGACCGGGTCGACACCGGCGCGCTCGCCGATCTCGCCCGTCGCTACGCCTCGCTGGCCGACGGGATGGAGAGCTCCGTGCGGGCGGTCGCGGGCCGTGGGGACGGGGTGGCCGAGGCGTGGCAGGGCCCGGGCGCCGACGCGTTCGCCCGGTACACCGCCGACTTCGCCCGCGCGGGCAGCGGCACCGGTGACGCCACCCGCCGCATCCAGGGCGAGCTCGCCGACCTCGGCCGCACCCTCGCGGGGCTGCGCGAGGAGGTCGCGGGGCACGTGTCGGACGCGCTCGACCTCGCGGCGGCCCGCCCCGAGCAGGTCCGCAGCGCCGTCGCCGCCCCCACCGCCCGGGCGCAGGAGGCCCTGGAACGGGCCGAGGTGGAGGTCGCCGAGTGCGCCCGCCGACTCCGTGGCATCGCCGACGGCGCCACCGGGTTCTCCCGTCTGCGCTCCCCGGACGCGGGGGTGATGTCGGCGTCGTCCGGTGCCGGCGCCCGCTGGACCGACCGGCAGGGCGCCACCATCGGCGCCGACGAACCCGTCCGGGCCGCTCGCATCCTCGACGGCGGGTCGGACGACTCCGGGGGCTCGGACGACGGCGGGTCCGGTGACGGCCGGGGTTCGCGCGCCGACGCGGCCGACCCCGGCAACGGGGGCCGCTACGACACCGACTCCGATGCGGGCGGCGGGGACGACTCCTCGGATTCCGATTCCGGTGGAAGCGGTTCTGGGGCGGGTGGTGGCTTGGAGGGCGCGGACGCGGCGGACGCCTCGAATTCCGATTCCGGTGGAAGCGGTTCCGGGGCGGGTGGTGGCTCTGAGGGCGCGGGTGGCAGGGGCGACTCGGATTCCGATTCCGGTGGAAGCGGTTCCGGGGCGGGTGGTGGCTCGGAGGACGCGGGTGCGGGGGACGGTTCGGATTCCGATTCCGGTGGAAGCGGTTCTGGGACGGGTGGTGGCTCGGAGGGCGCGGGCGCGGGGGACGGCTCGGATTCCGATTCCGCTGGAAGCGGTTCTGGCCCGGACGCCGCCGCGAAGGACGACGGCGGCGCCGCCGAGAACGGCGACGACGGCAGCACCACCGGCACCGCCCCGTCGTCGGGACGGGGTGGCGTCCAGGACTGGATCCGCGAGGCGACCGCGATCCTCGCCGAGAACGGCGTCGACCCCGACAAGATGAAGGCCGACGACATCGCGACGATCATCGAGCACGAGTCCGGGGGCGACCCGGACGCGGTGAACGACTGGGACTCGAACGCCGACAAGGGCACGCCGTCGAAGGGCCTGATGCAGACGATCGGCCCGACGTTCGAGGCGAACAAGCTGCCGGGCCACGGGAACATCACCGATCCGGTCGACAACATCATCGCCGCGGTGCGCTACGCCATCAAGCGGTACGGATCGGTCGGCGAGGTCCCCGGGGTGGAGGCGGTCGCGCGCGGGGACTCGTACGTGGGGTACTGATGGCGGCGTGACCACGATGCGCCGCCCGTCCGCCCGCGCCCAGGTCCCGCCGTTCCACGTGATGGACGTGTGGGCGGCCGCGACGGAGCGGGCCCGCACCCACGGCGACCTGGTCAACCTCTCGG
The DNA here is from genome assembly GCF_030286555.1 of Actinomycetospora termitidis. GTDB lineage: Bacteria > Actinomycetota > Actinomycetes > Mycobacteriales > Pseudonocardiaceae > Actinomycetospora > Actinomycetospora termitidis. The sequence goes on from NZ_JASVWF010000001.1 coordinate 795,241, forward strand.
CGGGGCAGCCGTCGACCCCCGCTCCGGTCGACGTGCGCCGGGCCGCGAACGACGCCCTGGAGAACCACATCCTCGGCTACTCGGGCTCGCTCGGGATCCCGGAGCTGCGTGAGGCCATCGCGGCGCACCACCGCCGTCGCTACGGCGACGAGGCGGTCACGGCCGACGACGTCGTCGTCACCACCGGGGGCTCGGGCGGGTTCCTGCTCGGCTTCATGGCCGCGTTCGACCCCGGCGACACCGTGGTCCTCGCCCGCCCCGGCTACCCCTGCTACCGCAACATCCTGGCGAGCCTGGGCTGCGACGTCGTCGAGCTGTCCTGCGGCGAGGAGACCCGGTTCCAGCCGAGCGTCGCCATGCTGGACGCGCTCGACGAGCCGCCGGCCGGGCTGATCGTCGCGAGCCCCGCCAACCCGACCGGCAGCGTCATCGAGCCCGACGAGCTCGCCGCCCTCGCGCGCTGGTGCGACGAGCACGGCACGCAGCTGATCAGCGACGAGATCTACCACGGCATCGAGTACGGGACCGGCCCCGCGACGGCGTCCGCGTGGAGCACCAGCCACGAGGCGGTCGTCGTCACCAGCTTCTCGAAGTACTGGTCCATGACGGGGTGGCGGCTGGGCTGGTTGCTCGTGCCCGAGCGGCTGCGACGGGCCGTCGACGTGATCTCGGGGAACTTCACCGTCTGCGCGCCGGTGCCGGCGCAACTCGCAGCGCTCGGCGCCTTCACGGACGCGTCCTACGCCGAGGCGGACGCCCACGTCGAGCGCTACGCGATCAACCGGCAGCTGCTGCTCGAGGGGCTGCCGCGGATCGGCATCACGCGGCTCGCCCCGGCCGACGGCGCGTTCTACGTCTACGCCGACGTCGGCCACCTGACCGACGACACCCTCGCCTTCGGGCAGCGCATCCTCGCCGAGACGGGGGTGGCGGTGGCCCCGGGGATCGACTTCGACCCGGTCGAGGGGCACACCTGGATCCGGCTCTCGTTCGCGGGTTCCACCGACGCCGTCCGCGAGGCCCTCGACCGGCTCGGCGGCTGGATCCCGACCCTCTAGGACATTCCCGACGACGCCCGTACGCTGCGGCGATGCAGGAGCCCGACGAGCCGCGGGTCGAGGCCTGGGAGCGCCGCACCGACGTGCCGCTGACGATCGTCGGGCTCGCCTACCTCGTGGTCTACGCGGTGCAGGTCCTCGCCTTCCGCGGCAGTGACCCCGGATGGTTCGCCCTGGACGTCGTGCTCTGGGTGATCTGGGGCGTGTTCGTGGTCGACTTCGTCGGCCGGCTGGTCCTGGCCCGGCGGAAGTGGCGATTCATCGGCCGTCACCCGTTCGACCTGCTCGTCGTGGCCGCGCCGTTCTTCCGCTTCCTGCGGCTGCTGCGCCTGGTCGCGGTGGTCTCCTCGCTGGCGCGGGTGCTGCGCGACGACTTCCGGGGCCGGGTCGGGAGCTACCTCCTCGTGTCGGTGTCGCTCATCGGCTTCGTCGCGGCCCTGGCCGTCTACGAGGTGGAGCGGGACGCACCGGAGGCGTCGATCACCAGCTTCGGCGAGGCCGTCTGGTGGGTCCTGACGACGATCACGACGGTCGGCTACGGCGACCGGTACCCCGTCACGACCGAGGGCCGCTTCGTCGCCGCGGGACTGATGCTCGGCGGGATCGCGATCCTCGGCACGGTGACGGCGGCGATCGCGACGTGGTTCCTCGAGCAGGTCGGCGCCCGCGACGCCTCCGAGGCCCTGCACCCGGCCGGACCGACCGAGACGGAGCTGCTGATCGCCGAGGTCCGGGCGCTGCGGGCGCGGATCGACGAGCTCGATACCCGCCCGCACGCCGGCGCTCCCGACTAGGGCACCGGCAGCCCGGCGACTCGTTCCAGCACCGTCTCGACGTCGGCCCGCGAGACGTCCCGGTGCGTCACGAACCGCACGCCCGGCCCGAACGGCACCGCCGCGACGCCGACGTCGGCGAGCTTCCCGACGACGGGTCCGGGCGCGTCCGTCGTCACGAGCACGATGTTCGTGTCCGGCGTCGACACCGGCCACCCCTGCTCCCGCAGGCCGTCCGCGAGCAGCGTCGCGTGCTCGTGGTCGGCGGCCAGGTCGGCGATCTGCTCCAGGGCGACGAGCCCCGCCGCCCCGACCACGCCGCCCTGCCGGATGCCGCCGCCGAGCATCTTGCGCAGCCGCCACGCCGCGGACACGAACTCCGCCGAGCCGGCCACCACCGAGCCCATCGGTGCGCCGAGCCCCTTCGACAGGCAGACCGACACGGTGTCCACGCCGGCGACGAGCGACGCGACCGGCACGTCGAGCGCCACCGCCGCGTGCCACACGCGTGCCCCGTCGAGGTGCACCCGCAGCCCCGCCGAGCGGGCCGCCTCGACCAGCGCGGTGTGCTCCCCGACCGGGGTCACCGCACCGCCCCCGGCGTTGTGCGTGTTCTCCAGGCACAGCAGCCGCGAGCGCAGCCCGAAGTAGGGCGACGCCCCGCCCGCGGAGCGCAGCACGTCCGCGGGTTCGGGCCGCACCGGCAGCGGCGTCGGCAGGCCACCCGCGAGCCAGGCCGACGTCCCCAGCTCGGCCTCCAGCACGTGCGCCCCGGCCGGCGCGAGGAACCGGTCACCGCGCTCGAGGTGGTACATCAGCGCGATGGCGTTGGCCATGCAACCGGTCGGGGTCCACAGCGCCGCCTCGACGCCGAGCAGGTCCGCCACGCGGGACTGCAGCGCGGCCAGGGTCGGGTCGCCGTCGAGGACGTCGTCGCCCACCGGAGCTGAGGCCATCGCCTCGCGCATCGCGTCGGAAGGCTTCGTCACGGTGTCGGAGCGCAGATCGAGCACGCTTCTATCGTGGTCCCGTGATCCCGAACGTGCTCGCCGCCCGCTACGCCTCGCCCGCCCTGCGCGACCTGTGGTCGCCCGAGCGCAAGGTCGTCCTCGAGCGCGAGCTGTGGCTGGCGGTGCTCACGGCGCAGCGGGACCTGGGGATCGACGTGCCGGACGGGGTGCTGGAGGACTACCGCCGGGTGATCGACACGGTCGACCTCGACTCCATCGCCGCCCGCGAGCGCACCACCCGCCACGACGTGAAGGCCCGCATCGAGGAGTTCGACGACCTCGCGGGCCACCAGCACGTGCACAAGGGCATGACGAGCCGCGACCTCACCGAGAACGTCGAGCAGCTGCAGGTCCGGGACTCGCTCCGCCTGGTGGCGGACAAGACGGTCGCGGTGCTCGCGCGCCTGGCCCGTCGCGCCACCGAGTACTCGGACACGGTCATGGCGGGTCGCAGCCACAACGTCGCCGCGCAGGCCACGACCCTGGGCAAGCGGTTCGCCAGCGCCGCCGACGAGACCCTGGTCGCCCACCGGCGCCTCGTCGAGCTGATCGCCCGCTACCCGCTGCGCGGGATCAAGGGCCCGGTCGGCACCGCCCAGGACATGCTCGGCCTGCTCGACGGCGACGCGACCAAGCTCTCCGAGCTCGAGCGGCGCACCGCCGAGCACCTCGGGTTCGCCGAGGTCCTCACCAGCGTCGGCCAGGTCTATCCGCGATCCCTCGACCACGACGTGCTCTCGGCGCTCGTCCAGCTCGCCGCCGGGCCGTCGTCGCTCGCCACGACGATCCGGTTGATGGCCGGGCAGGAGCTCGTCACCGAGGGGTTCCAGGCCGGGCAGGTCGGCTCCAGCGCGATGCCGCACAAGATGAACACCCGCTCCTGCGAGCGGATCAACGGCTTCGCCATCGTGCTGCGCGGCAACGCGTCGATGGTCGCCGAGCTCGCCGGCCACCAGTGGAACGAGGGCGACGTCTCGGACTCGGTGGTCCGCCGCGTGGCCCTGCCGGACGCCTTCTTCGCGATCGACGGCCTGCTCGAGACCTTCCTGACGGTGCTCGACGAGTTCGGCGCCTACCCCGCCGTGATCTCCCGCGAGCTCGACCGCTACCTGCCCTTCCTCGGGACGACGGCCGTGCTCATGGCGGCGGTCCGCGCCGGCGTCGGCCGCGAGACCGGCCACGAGATCATCGGCGAGCACGCCCGCGCGGTGGCCCTGGACATGCGGGAGAAGGGCATCGAGCGCAACGATCTGCTCGCCCGGCTCGCCGGTGACTCCCGGCTCGGTGTGTCCGAGACCGACCTCGACGCCGCCGTCGCCGACCCGGCCGCGTTCGTCGGGGCCGCCGGCGCGCAGGTCGCCGCGATCGTCGAGCAGGTCGGGCGGATCGTGGCCGACGCCCCCGAGGCGGCGGCGTACACCCCGGGCCGCATCCTCTAGCGTTGCCGCCCGTGGTGAGCCTGGCCGACTACCCGCACCTGGCGTCCGGGAAGGTCCGCGACCTGTACGCGGTCGACGACGAGACGTTGCTGCTGGTCGCCTCCGACCGGATCTCGGCCTTCGACCACGTGCTCGACACCCCGATCCCGGACAAGGGACGGGTCCTGACGGCGTTGTCGGTCTTCTGGTTCGGGCTGCTCGGCGGCCCCGACGCCGCGACCCCGCCGGTGGCCCACCACCTGGTCGCCGCGCGGGACGAGCGCATCCCCGAGGAGGTCCGCGGGCGGGCCCTGCTGGTGCGCCGCCTGGAGATGGTTCCCGTCGAGTGCGTGGCCCGCGGCTACCTCGCCGGGTCGGGCACGGTCGACTACCGGGCGACCGGCGCCGTGTGCGGGGTCGAGCTGCCGGACGGGCTCACCGAGGCCTCGATGCTGCCCCGCCCGATCTTCACCCCGGCGACGAAGGCCGCGGTCGGCGAGCACGACGAGAACGTCAGCTTCGAGTTCGTGGCCGAGCAGGTCGGGCGGGAGCTGGCCGGGGCCCTGCGGGACGCGACGCTGGCCGTCTACGCGCGGGGGTCGGCCTACGCGGCCAGCCGGGGGATCATCCTCGCCGACACCAAGCTGGAGTTCGGTCGCGACGGCTCCGGGGCGCTGGTGCTCGGCGACGAGGTGCTCACCCCCGACTCGTCGCGGTTCTGGCCCGCCGACTCCTACGCACCCGGCCACCCGCAGCCCAGCTTCGACAAGCAGTACGTCCGCGACTGGCTGACCTCCGCCGAGTCCGGCTGGGACCGGCACTCCGGCGAGGCCCCGCCCCCGCTGCCGGAGAAGGTCGTCGAGGCCACCCGCGACCGCTACGTCGAGGCGTACACCCGCATCACCGGTCAGCAGTGGCCCCCCGCTCTTTGACGCGGCTGCACACGGAGTTCACCTGCCGACAACGTCGGTGGGGCTTGATGGTCTGGTGCGACTCCTCGTGTCGGTCACCGGCCTCGCCCCCGGCGCCCCGCTCGGCTCGGCGGTGGCCCTCTGCGACGCCCTCGACGAGCGCCGGATCCCGCTGACCCTGCTGCTCGGGCCCCGCCCGCACCCCGAGGTCACCGCCTTCGCCGCGGCCCGCCGTCGCGCCGGCGACGCGGTCCTGCTGCACGGCTTCCGGTCCGTGCACGACCCCCTGATCCCCCGTCGCTCCGCTCGCCCCGGCGTCCGCCCCTACCGCCGTCTCCCCGTCCTCGAGGCCCGGCTGCGTCTCGCCGGGGCGTCCCGCTCCGCCGAGGCGCTCGGCCTCGCCGTCGACGGGTTCGCCGCCCCCGGCTGGGCGGCCTCGGCCGGGACCCGCCGGGCGCTCGCCGAGGCGGGCCTGGACCTGCTCCTCGACGACGCCGGCGTGCACCGCCTCGGCCCCGGCGGGGTCCCGACGGCCGGTGTGGCCGGTCCCGTCGTCGATCCCGGCCGCCCCGGACGCGCCCCGCTGCGGACGCGACTGACCCGCACCCGACGTCCGGACGTCGCAGCGGCGCTGACCCACCTGACGGTCGACCTGTCCGCGCCGGTCGGCCCCCTCCTGCACGCCGTCGACGCGACCCTGGCCGAGGGCGCGCTGCCCACCGCCGCCACGGACCTCGTCGGGAAGCGCCGCCGCCGGACCGCCGACGGCTCGGTCGACCCCGAGCTCTGGTCGACGACCGCGTAGCGCCCTACCGGACCGCCGTCACCTGCCCGCGCGGCAGGACCCGCACGTCGGTGGCCTCCGGGGAGAGCGAGTCGAACAGGCCGTAGTGCAGGTCGGGGTTGGCCAGCACGGCCTCGTGGATCGGCACCGCGATCGGCGGGGCGACGGCGCGAAGGTAGTCCACGGCCTCGGAGACCTTGAGCCACGGCGCGCCGGTCGGCAGGAGCAGCACGTCGACGCCCGCCGGAGCCGGCACGTACGCGTCCCCGGGGTGCATCACGGTGCCGCCCTCCGCCCGCAGGACGTAGCCGTTGTTCGCGATCACCGGGAGGTCCGGGTGGATCACCGCGTGCTCGCCGCGCTCCGCGCCCACCACCTCCACCTGCGTGCCCTTCACGGTGAACTCCTCGCCCGGCTCGTGGCGCGTGTGTGCGATGCCCTTCTCCCGCAGCACGTCGGCCGTGCCGGGATCGACGACGAGCTCGGCGTCCGGGTTCTGGTCGAGCAGCGCGGGCAGCTTCTCGACGTCGAGGTGGTCGAAGTGCTGGTGCGTGACCAGGATCGCGTCGAGGCCCTCCAGGGTCTGCCAGCTCTCGGAGAACACGCCGGGGTCGAGCAGGACACGGGCGGAGCCGGTGTCGACGACGACGCACGCGTGGCCGAGATGGACGAGTTCGGTGGCGCTCACGACCCCGGACTTCCCCCGGGGCGGCCACCGGCAACCCGGTACGGTTGACCCGTGCCCCGCGTGATCGTCGACGTCCTGCCGAAAGCCGAGATCCTCGACCCGCAGGGCCAGGCCGTCGCCCGCGCGATGGGCCGGCTCGGGGTGTCCGGGGTCGCCGACGTGCGGCAGGGCAAGCACTTCGTGCTCGACGTCGACGACTCGGTGGACGACGCCGAACTGGAGCGCATCGCGGAGACGCTGCTGGCCAACCCGGTGATGGAGGAGTGGGTCGTGCGTCGGGAGAGGAACAGCCAGCCGTGAGCGCGCGGATCGGGGTCATCACGTTCCCCGGCACCCTCGACGACGTCGACGCCGCCCGCGCGGTGCGCTACGCGGGCGCCGAGGCGGTCTCCCTGTGGCACCGCGACACCGACCTGCAGGCGGTCGACGCGGTCGTCGTGCCCGGCGGGTTCTCCTACGGCGACTACCTGCGCGCCGGCGCGATCGCGGCGCGCTCGCCGGTGATGGGCCCGGTCGTCGAGGCGGCGCGGGCCGGGCTCCCCGTGCTGGGTATCTGCAACGGGTTCCAGATCCTCTGCGAGGCGGGCCTGCTGCCGGGCGCGCTCGTCCGCAACAGCGGCCTGCGGTTCATCTGCCGCGAGATCCGGCTGCGGGTGGAGGCGGACACCGCCTGGACGGCCGGCTTCGAGGTCGGGTCGGCGATCACGGTGCCGCTGAAGTCCGGCGAGGGCCGCTACGTCGCCGACGAGGCGACCCTGGACCGTCTCGAGGGCGACGGACGCGTGGTCTTCCGCTACGCCGAGCCCGCTCCGAACGGGGCGCTGCGCGACATCGCCGGCGTCTGCTCCACCGACGGCCGCGTCGTCGGGCTGATGCCGCACCCCGAGCACGCGATCGACCCGCTGACGGGGCCCGGGGCGGACGGCCTGGGCCTGTTCACCTCGGTGCTCACCCGGCTCACGGCAGCAGCGTGACCCGCAGCTCCCAGAGGTCCGCGTAGATCATCAGCATCCGCCCGCCGAGGTGGAGCACGAGACCACGCATCTCGTCGGGGCGTTCCACGTGCCCGACGACGCGGTCGACGTCCTCGAGCGCGTCGCCCAGCACCTCGTCGAACGGGGCGCGCCGACCGACCGGGAGGCCCTCCTCGTCGTCGAAGGGGGCGGGCAGGAGCGGCACGACGGTGTCGCCCCGCGCCCCCGGCGCCACGGCCAGGACGATCTGCTCGTCGTCGGTGTCCTGCCCCGTCGCTCCGCTCGCCCCTGACCCGGCGAAGACGAACTCGAGCATGCCCTGCGACGGGTCGACGTAGCGGGCGACGCCCGCCGGGACGCGCCCCTCGACGTCGAGCCGGTGGCGCCGGACGGCGACGAGCTCGCGGTCGAGCACGAGGGACAGGGCGGCGAGCGGGTCGGCACGCGGGACGTCCGCCGTGTCGGCGGCGAGCACGGGCGCGGCGTCCGGAGCGGCGTCCGGCGACACCGACCCGACCCACTGCGCCCGCACGGCGGCGGCCCGCTGTGCGGAGGCGCTCACGGATGCTGCGGTCATGGGCACATCATGAACGGGGGGTCCGACAGTCACGGGGATGGCGCGACACGCCGCGCGGCGAACTCGCCGAGATGTCGTACTCGGGCCGTGAGCGGCCACTCGAACGACGGACACACGGAGCGACCGGGATGTGCGGTCGGTGACGTACGACGAGTGACCGGTCGAACACCGTGCGGGGCCCGGTTCAGCCCTTCGGGCCGTTTCGCTCGGCGCATCGGTGGGCAGGGTCACGGGCGCGGCGCCGGGCGGAGCGCGTCAGTAGGGTCGAACGCGTGACCGTTGCGGACCAGACGGGCAGGACCACCCTCGACACGGTCGCGAACGCCGCCGCGACCCCGGAGCAGGAGCAGCCCCACGCCGCGCTCGGACTGCGCGACGAGGAGTACGCCCGCATCCGCGAGATCCTCGGACGCCGGCCCACCGACGCCGAGCTCGCCATGTACTCGGTGATGTGGTCCGAGCACTGCTCCTACAAGTCCTCCAAGGTCCACCTCCGCCGCTTCGGCGAGACCACGACCGACGAGATGCGCCGCCACCTGCTCGCCGGGATCGGGGAGAACGCGGGCGTGATCGACGTCGGCGACGGCTGGGCGGTCACCTTCAAGATCGAGTCGCACAACCACCCGTCGTACGTCGAGCCGCACCAGGGCGCCGCCACCGGCGTCGGCGGCATCGTCCGCGACATCATGGCCATGGGCGCCCGGCCGGTCGCCGTCATGGACGGGCTGCGGGTGGGCCCGCTCGACGCCCCCGACACCGCCCGCGTGCTGCCCGGCGTCGTCTCCGGGGTCGGCTTCTACGGCAACTGCCTCGGCCTGCCCAACCTCGGCGGCGAGGTCGTCTTCGACCCGACCTACGCCGGGAACCCCCTGGTCAACGCGCTGTGCGTCGGCGTCCTGCGCACCGAGGACCTGCACCTGGCCTTCGCCTCGGGCGTCGGCAACAAGATCGTGCTGTTCGGCGCGCGCACCGGGCTGGACGGCATCGGCGGTGTCTCGGTCCTGGCGAGTGAGACGTTCGGGGAGGGGACCGGCCGCAAGAAGCTCCCGAGCGTCCAGGTCGGCGACCCGTTCGCCGAGAAGGTCCTCATCGAGTGCTGTCTCGAGCTCTACCGCGCCGGTCTCGTCGTCGGGATCCAGGACCTCGGCGGCGCCGGGCTCTCCTGCGCCACCAGCGAGCTCGCGAGCGCGGGCGACGGCGGCATGGAGATCGACCTCGACCAGGTGCACCTGCGCGCCGAGGGCATGACTCCGGCGGAGATCCTCTCCTCGGAGTCCCAGGAGCGGATGTGCGCCGTCGTCACCCCGGAGAACGTGGACGCCTTCATGGCGGTCTGCGAGCGCTGGGACGTCACGGCCCGCGTGATCGGTGAGGTCACCGACGGCGAGAACCTCCGCATCACCGCCGGCGGCGAGGTCGTCGTCGACGTCCCGCCGCGCACCGTCGCCCATGACGGCCCGGTGTACCAGCGGCCCTACGCCCGGCCCGCCGCGCAGGACGATCTCCAGGCCGCGACGACGGCGGGCCTGGCCCGGCCGTCGTCCGCGGCCGAACTCGCCGAGCAGGTCGTCCGGCTCGCCTCCTCCCCGCAGCTCGCCTCGCGGGAGTGGGTCACCGACCAGTACGACCGCTACGTCCGCGGCAACACCGCCGCCGCCACCCCCGCCGACGCCGGGGTGCTGCGCCTCGACGACGCGAGCGACCGCGGCATCGCGCTCGCCATCGACTGCAACGCCCGCTTCTGCCTGCTCGACCCCCGCGAGGGCGCCCGGCTCGCGCTGGCCGAGGCCGTGCGCAACGTCGCCTCCTCCGGGGCGCGCCCCGTCGCGGTGTCCGACTGCCTGAACTTCGGCTCCCCCGAGGACCCCGCCGTGATGTGGCAGTTCGCCGAGGCCGTCGACGGCCTCGCCCAGGCCTGCGCCGAGCTCGGCATCCCCGTCACCGGCGGCAACGTCAGCTTCTACAACCAGACCGCGACGACGGCGATCCTCCCGACCCCCGTCGTCGGCGTCCTCGGGCTGGTCGACGACGTGCGCAAGGCGGTGCCGGCCGGCTTCGGAGCCCCCGGCGACGCGGTGTGGCTGCTCGGCGAGACCGCCGACGAGCTCGACGGCTCGGCCTGGGCCGGCGTCGTCCACGACCACCTCGGCGGACGCCCCCCGCGGTGCGACCTCGCCGTCGAGTCCCGCCTGGCGTCGGTCATGGCGCAGGGCGCGGCGCGCTCCCTGTTCTCCGGGGCGCACGACCTCTCCGACGGCGGGCTCGCCCAGGCCCTCGTCGAGTGCGCCGTCGGCTCGCGGGTCGGTGCCTCCGTGACCCTCCCGCCCGGGGACCTCGACCCCGCCGCAGCGCTGTTCTCCGAGTCGGCCGCCCGCATGCTGGTCTCGGTGCCGGCCGCCGCCGAGGCCGACCTCGCCCGGCTCTGCGTCGAGGCCGGCCAGCCCGCCGCGCGCCTCGGGGAGATCGGCGGAGACGCGCTCACGATCGCCGGCATCGACCCGCTCGACGTCGCCGAACTCGTCATCGCCCACACTGCGACGCTGCCCGCGGTGCTCGACGACTGACCTCCCGCGTCTGTCAGCACTGCGGCCATGCTGACGCTGGACGTCACATTCGCCGCAACGACGAGCGCGCGGCTGCTCAGCCGAGCGCCGCGATCCACGCCCGGGCGTGCCGCCGGTAGCCCAGGCGGTTCGGGTGCGCGAGGTCCGGCCCGAACTGCCACGGCCACATCCGGTGCGTCGCCGCCTCCAGCTCCACCGGGCGCAGCTCCGGGAACCCGGCGATCACCTCCCGGGCCACCGCGGCGAGCTCGATCCCGGCGCGGCGTGGGCGACCCCGCTGCAGGTCCGGGACGTCGGCGACCAACGAGCCCGCGGGGAGCGCGGCGCAGAGCGCGGTGAACGTCGCGCGGAACTCCTCCGGCGGCACCCCCTGCGCCGCGTCGTTCGTCCCGACACCGAGCGCCACCAGGTCGGCCTCCGGCAGCGCCGGCACCTGGTCGCGCAGGACGTCGGCCGCCGTCGCCCCGACCACCCCGAGACACACCACCCGTACCCGCCGTCGGGAACGGGCCTCCAGAGCGTCCGCCAGACGCCCGGCCCACGACGACGACGGGTCGGTCGACCCCATCCCCTGGGCGAGCGAGTCCCCGAGGGCCACCAGCGTCAGCGACCCCGGCGAGCGGCGCCGTCGGCGCCAGTAGGCGGCGTGGTCGGCCTCCATCGTCTGCGCGGCCACCAGGCCGCGCCCCCACGCCGCGAGCACCCCGAGGACGACGACTCCGAGCGCGCGGCGGATCACGGCGCCTACATTCACACACACCATGCCCAGCCGCCGTCCCCCCGAGCCCGCCGAGGTCCGTGCCGCCCTGCTGGCGGTCGTCGACTGGGTCGACGATCCCTCCGCGCCCGATCCACCACGTCCGGACCGTGCCGCTGCGGTGCGGTTGTCCCTCGCGGCGCTGGAGCAGGTCGCTCCCGGTCGCAGCGTCGAGGTTCGGGTTCCTCCATTCGGAGCAGTACACTGCGTTCATGGCCCCCGTCACACGCGTGGGACTCCACCCAACGTGGTGGAGACCGATCCGCGGACGTGGTGTGCCCTCGCGCTCGGCCGCCGCACCTTCGCGGACGCGCTCGCGTCCGGCGCCCTCTCGGCCTCCGGACACCGGGCCGGGCAGGTCGCCGCGTCGTTGCCGCTGGTCGACCCGCCCTGAGTCGCTCGTCCGGTCGAGCGACGCCGTCCGCAGGCGTGGCGAGGTCCGTATGCTCGCCCCGACGGAGGATGGTGACGGGGTGACGCGACCGGCTTGGGCTCCGCGGGAGGTCGACATCGACCGCCCCAGTGCCGCGCGCGTCTACGACTACTACCTCGGCGGCAGCCACAACTTCGCGGTCGACCGCGAGATGGCCCGGCAGGCCATCGCCGACTGGCCCGACCTGCCGCGCATCATGCAGGGCAACCGGGCCTTCATGCGGCGGGCGGTCCGCTACTGCGCCGCCCTCGGCATCGACCAGTTCCTCGACGTCGGGTCCGGCATCCCGACCGCGGGCAACGTCCACGAGGTCGCCCGCCTCGAGAACCCGGACGCCCGGGTCGTCTACGTGGACGTCGACCCGGTCGCGGTCGCGCACTCGGTCGCGCTGCTCGCCGACGACGACCGCACCGGTGTCGTCCAGGCCGACTTCAGCGACGTCGACGCCGTGCTCGGGGACCCGGTCACGCGCGGGATCCTCGACCTCGGGCGGCCGGTGGCCTTCCTCGCGGTGGCCCTGCTGCACTTCGTCCCGGACACCCGTGCCCCGAGGGACGTCATCGGCCGCTACCGCGACGCGCTGGCGCCCGGCAGCCACCTCGTCCTCAGCCACGCCACCGCCGACGGCGTCCCGGAGCGGGCCGTCGACCACGTCGCGCTCTACCGCCGGACGGACACCCCGATGTCGATGCGCCCGCACGCCGAGGTGCTGCGGTTCTTCGACGGGTTCTCCCTGGTGGAGCCCGGCCTGGTGTGGTTCTCCCTCTGGCGGCCGGACCACCCGGTCGGCGAGGGCGCGGAGCGGTTGCCGGGGTACGCGGGGGTGGGTCGCCGTGACTGAGATCTGGGCCCACTCCGACGCTCCCGGGCTCCCCGGGACCGCCGGACCACCCCGCCCGGCGGGGCCGCCGCGTTCCGCCGACCGTCGCCGGGCGGCCACCGTGCCGCCCCCGGGCCCTCCGGGGCCCGTCCGCCGGGCCGGGGAACCGGCCGCACCCGCCGTCGCGAAGGCCGACCCGGAGGCCGACCCGGAGGTCGCCTCGGCCGTCGTCGAGCTGTCGGCCGAGGACGACGCCGCGGTCGAGGTCCTCGCCCGCGAGTGGGCCGACGAGGTCGAGGGCACGAGCTACGTGCCGATGGGATCCGACGAGCTCGTCGAGTACCTCACCGAGATCAGCGTCGACCTGGTCGGGGCCCTGCGCACGCGGCCCGCCCGCACCGCCGCCGGCCACGACGCCGGTCGACGCCTCGTCCATGCCCACTTCACCGGCCCGTCGACCGTCGAGCGGACGTTGATGCTGCTCGGGGCTCGGCTCCCCGAGCTGCTCGGCGAGGACCTGCGGGAGGACGTGCTGGCCCTCGTCGGCGCCCTCGCCGCGGGCTACGCCACGACGCTGCGGGACCGGACGCTCGACGAGCAGGAGGCGATCCGCCGGGCGGTGATCGTCGCCCGGCACCAGACCGAGCAGGCGCTGCACGCGAGCGAGGCCCGGTTCCGCGCGATGTTCTACGAGGCCGCCATCGGCATCGGTCTCGGGGACATGCAGGGCCGCATCGTCGAGGTGAACCCCGCCCTCACCCAGATGTTCGGCTACACCGCCCAGGAGATGCGGCGGCTCACCGTCGGCGAGCTCGCCCACCCGGAGGACCTGCCGTCGGTGTGGGTGCTCTACGAGCGGCTGCTCGCCGGTGAGCTCGACAACTTCCGCATCGAGAAGCGGTTCTACCGCAAGGACGGCGAGGAGATCATCTGCAACCTGACGCTCTCGCTGGTCCGCGACGAGCGCGGGCGGCCCTCCTACCAGGTCGCCATGCTCGAGGACGTCACCGAGCGGCACGAGCTGCAGTCCCACCTCGAGTACCAGGCCTACCACGACACCCTGACGACGCTGCCCAACCGCGCGCTGTTCTCCGACCGGGTCGACCGGATCTTCTCGACGACGCCGGCGGGCTCGACGCGGCGCGTGGGGCTGTGCTTCCTCGACCTCGACGGCTTCAAGGCGGTCAACGACTCCCTCGGCCACGAGGTCGGCGACTCGATGCTCCAGGCGGTGGCCGACCGGCTGGCCGAGCAGGCCGCCGACGGCGAGCTCGTGGCCCGCATGGGCGGCGACGAGTTCGTCGTCCTGGTGGAGAACTCCCGCGGCGTCGAGCAGCTCGTGGACCTCGCCGAACGCGTCCTCGCCGCCCTCGCCGAGCCGCTCGAGCTCGCGGGCCAGGAGCTCGCGGTCTCCGCGAGCATCGGCATCGTCGAGCGACCCGTCGTCGGCGGGGACGCCTCGGAGCTCATGCGCGCGGCCGACATCACGCTCTACTCGGCGAAGGCGGACGGGCGGGGCCGGTGGGCGCTGCACGACCCGCACCGCGACGAGGCCGAGATCACCCGCTTCGCGCTCTCGGCCGCGATGCCGACCGCGATCGAGCGCGAGGAGTTCTTCGTCCTCTACCAGCCGCTGGTGTCGATGGCCGACCACGGCATGCGCGGGGTCGAGGCGCTCGTCCGCTGGCACCACCCGCGCCTGGGGGTGCTCGGCCCGGGTCGCTTCATCGGGCTGGCCGAGGAGACCGGGGCCATCGTCGCGCTCGGGCACTGGGTGCTGCGGCGGGCCTGCCGGGACGCGCGGCGCTGGTACGACGAGTTCGGCGACGACGCCCCCTTCGTCTCGGTCAACGTCGCCCCGCGCCAGCTGCACGAGCTCTCGCTGCTCGCCGACGTCGAGGCGGTCCTGGCCGAGACCGGGCTGCCGGCGCGCCTGCTGCAGATCGAGCTCACCGAGCGCGCGCTGACCACCGACGAGGGTGCTCCGCTCAAGACCCTCGACGGCCTGCGGGCGCTCGGCGTGCGGATCGCGATCGACGACTTCGGCACCGGGTACTCGAGCCTGTCCTACCTGCGCACCCTGCCGGTCGACGTCATCAAGCTCGACGGGTCGTTCGGCGAGCGGCTGCGCGCGGAGGACGTCTCCGACATCGTCGACGAGCGCATCGTCGGGACCCTGGTCGACCTCGGGCACGCGCTCGGGATGACGGTGTGCGCCGAGGGCGTCGAGACCTCCGCCCAGGCCGGCCGGCTCCGTCGCCTCGGGTGCGACGAGGGGCAGGGCTGGCTGTTCGCCGCGGCCCTGCCCCGCGAGGACATCGGGGACGTCCTGCGCGATCCGGACGCCCCGACCTGGCCGGGGCCGCGGGCGGTCGACGGACGGGCCACCTCCTCCGCGCCGTGAGGTCACGGTGTCGTCAGGCTCACCCCTCGTCGGCCGCGGCGGCTCCTCGTCGGGCCCCGACCCACGTATCGTGGGGGCGCGTCCCGCCCCCGTCTCGAGGAGCCCCTCGGTGGTCGTAGCCGATCCCGGTCCGTCGGCATCCGCACAGAAGGACGACGTCCCGCACGAGGAGTGCGGCGTCTTCGGGGTGTGGGCGCCCGGCGAGGAGGTCGCCAAGCTCACCTACTTCGGCCTCTTCGCCCTGCAGCACCGCGGGCAGGAGGCGGCGGGCATCGCCGTGTCCGACGGCCGGCAGATCGTCGTGTTCAAGGACCTCGGTCTCGTCAGCCAGGTCTTCGACGAGCAGACGCTGTCCTCGCTGCGCGGGTACATGGCCGTGGGCCACACCCGCTACTCGACGACCGGGTCGCCCACCTGGGAGAACGCCCAGCCGACGTTCCGAACGACGCCCGCGGGCACCGGTCTGGCCCTCGGCCACAACGGGAACCTCGTCAACACCGCCGAGCTCGTCGCCCGGCGGGCCGAGAGCTCGCCCTCCCGCGGCCGGGTGAGTGCGACCACCGACTCCGACGTCGTGACCGCCCTGCTCGCCGAGTCCGCGGCCGATCTCGGGGTCGAGGAGGCGGCGCTGCGCCTGCTGCCCGACCTCCGGGGTGCGTTCAGCCTCGCGTTCTGCGACGAGACCACGCTCTACGCCGCCCGCGACCGGCACGGTGTCCGCCCGCTGGTGCTCGGGCGCCTCGACCGCGGCTGGGTGGTCGCCTCCGAGACCGCGGCACTGGACATCGTCGGCGCCTCGTTCGTCCGCGAGGTCGAGCCCGGTGAGCTGCTCGCGATCGACGACGACGGGCTGCGCTCGTCGCGGTTCGCGGCGCCCGAACCCAAGGGCTGCGTCTTCGAGTACGTCTACCTCGCCCGCCCGGACACCTCGATCGCCGGCCGCGGGGTGCACTCCACCCGCGTCGAGATCGGGCGCAAGCTCGCCAAGGAGCACCCGGTCGAGGCCGACCTCGTCATCCCCGTCCCGGAGTCCGGCACGCCCGCCGCGGTCGGGTACGCCGAGGCGTCCGGCATCCCCTACGGCATGGGCCTGGTGAAGAACGCCTACGTCGGGCGCACCTTCATCCAGCCGTCCCAGACGATCCGCCAGCTCGGCATCCGGCTGAAGCTCAACCCGCTGCGCGAGGTCATCCGGGGCAAGCGCCTCGTGGTGGTCGACGACTCGATCGTGCGCGGCAACACCCAGCGCTCCCTGGTCCGCATGTTGCGCGAGGCCGGGGCGGTGGAGGTGCACGTCCGGATCGCCTCGCCGCCGGTGCGCTGGCCCTGCTTCTACGGCATCGACTTCGCCTCGCGGGCCGAGCTGATCGCCAACGGCCTGGACAACGAGGGCGTCCGCCGTTCGGTGGGCGCCGACAGCCTGGGCTACGTGTCGTCGGAGGGCCTGATCGCGGCCACCGAGCAGCCGCGGTCTCGCCTGTGCACCGCCTGCTTCTCCGGCGAGTACCCGATCCCCCTGCCGGAGGAGGCGATGGTGGGCAAGCACCTGCTCGAGGACGTCGACGGCACCGCCTGCGGCGACTCCGGCAACGTCGTGCACCAGAACGGGGCGCGCGCCGGGGTGCCGATGCCCAACACCCCGGACGGGACGAGCAACGCGCCCGTCCGGCTCCCGCTGTCGCGCACCACCCCCGGCTACGGCGCCGAGGACGCCCTCTCGCGCCCGTGACCGGGCCGGGAGCGGGCCCGGCGAGCTACGCCGAGGCCGGGGTCGACGTCGCCGCGGGCGAGCGGGCCGTCGAGCGGATCAAGCCCCTCGCCGCCGCCACCCGCCGTCCCGAGGTCATGGGCGGCATCGGCGGCTTCGCCGGGCTGTTCGCCCTCAAGACGGGGCGCTACACCGAGCCGCTGCTCGCCGCCTCGACCGACGGCGTCGGCACGAAGATCGCCGTCGCGCAGGCCGCGGACAAGCACGACACGGTCGGCCTCGACCTCGTCGCCATGGTCGTGGACGACCTCGTGGTGTGCGGCGCCGAGCCGCTGTTCCTGCAGGATTACCTGGCGATCGGCAAGCTCGACCCGGCCAAGGTCGAGTCGATCGTCTCGGGCATCGCGCAGGGCTGCCGGATCGCCGGGTGCGCCCTGCTCGGCGGGGAGACCGCGGAGCACCCCGGGGTCATGGAGCCGCACCACTACGACCTGTCGGCCACCGGTGTCGGGGTCGTCGAGGCCGACCGCGTGCTGGGCCCGGAGCGGGTGCGGGCGGGCGACCAGGTCATCGCCATGGCCTCGTCGGGCCTGCACTCCAACGGCTACTCGCTGGCCCGGCGGGTGTTGCTCGAGATCGGGCGGATGTCGCTGGACGGGCACGTCGAGGAGTTCGGCCACACGCTGGGCGAGGAGCTCCTGGTACCCACGCGCATCTACGCCCGCGACTGCCTCGCCCTCGCCGCCGAGACCGACGTGCGGACCTTCGCCCACGTCACCGGCGGCGGACTCACCGCCAACCTGGCGCGCGTCATGCCGAACGGGCTGCACGCCGACCTGGACCGGACCACCTGGACCCCGGCGCCGGTGTTCAAGCTCATCGCCGGCCGCGGCCGCGTGGAGCGGGCCGAGATGGAGGCGACGTTCAACATGGGCGTCGGCATGATCGCGATCGTCCCGCCGGACGACGTCGACCGTGCCCTCGCCGTGCTCACCGCACGCCACGTGCCCGCGTGGGTGCTGGGCGAGGTCGTCCGCGGGGAGATCCCCGGCGCCACGCTCTACGGCGACCACCCACGATTCTGAGCACTCCTGACGACGGGTCCGGCGCACGGACCCGTCGTCGGGAACGTCAGGCGCTCTTCAGCTCGCTGTGGAGCTTGAGCACCCGCTGGCCGTCGTCCTGCTTCAGCACGTACGCCGGATTGTCGTCGGTGCCGTTGCGCGTCTGCTTCTTGCCGTCGATCTGACGCTCGACCCGCTCGGTGTGGACCTCGGCGACCTCCGCCTCGCCCTCACCGTTACCCCAGTTCCACTTCACGTGGTCACCCTTGCTGAACGCCTTCGCCATCCCCGTCTCCCGTCGTGTCCCCAGGGCACGCGCGATCGCGCCCCGTCCTCGCCCCGGGATGGGACGAGGAACGGGGCGGGATGCCCGGACGCCCGGAAGATCACGCGCGGGTGGACGGACCACCCGGGGGATCAGCGTTCGTCGTAGCTGTACTCGGAGTAGCGCGAGTCGACTTGGTCGTCGTCGTCGACCGCCCGTCGCGAGAACGGGTCGCCGCTTGCCAGCTCCTGCTGCAAGGCGTCGAAGTCGGTGCTGGGGGAGCTGTACTTGAGCTCGCGAGCGACCTTCGTCTGCTTCGCCTTGGCTCGTCCGCGTCCCATGGGCAATGACCCCCTAGACCAGGGCGGGGGGCGGCCGGTGGTACCGGCGGCCCCCCTCATCTCATAGCAATGCTCGTGACACCACCATACCGTGTGTCCGAACGCGCGTGCGACGTGACGTGGCACCATCGCGCCCGTGCCCGCCCCCTTCGTCTGCTACCTCCGTGTCTACGAGCCGCTGGGGTCGCTCCCGGGGCCGTTGGCCCAGCTTGTGCGGGCCGGACTGGCACGCGGAGCGATCCCGGTCACCCGGGCGGGGCTCCGCGAACGGGACGTGTGTCTCCGGGCACAGCTCGGGGTCCCGGTGCGTCTCCTGCCCGGCGAGCGCGGTGACGGGTCCACCACGGACGGGCCCGCGGACGTCCTGCTCGCCGACGGCGCGGACGCTCCCGCGGCCGAGGAGGGTTCCCCGGCCCCGACCCGGTTCGGCCCCGCCACGCTGGTCTGCCCCCTCGACACGCGCCCCCGGGCCGCAGCCGCCCTCGTCGGCTTCCTCTCGACCGAGGCGCCCGTCCTGCGGGCCGCGGCCCTGCACCACGAGGAGTCCACCGTGCGGTCGCGGGCCGAGTCGGTGGTGGCGGAGCTCGGCGACGGGGCCACGCACGTCGTCTCGGCGACGTGGACGGTGCCGCTGCCGTGGTTCGTGCTCGTGGAGGCGGCGGACCGGGTCCTGGTGCTGGCCCACGACGACGCGGCGACGGCCGACGATCCCGGGTTGCGGCGCCGCTGCTACTGGCGGGTGCCGATGGCGGACGCCCTCGCCCGGGCCGACTCGGCGGCCGAACTGCTGGGCTCCACCCTCGGCGAGGGCGGGCCGGCGGAGGTGCTGCGCGACACCGCGCGGTGGCTGCGCCACTTCGACGGCGGGTCGATGGTCGAGCTGGACTACGGCGGCCTCGTCCAGCTGATGGACGACGAGACCCTCGCGGCGGACACGTCCGCCGAGGACGTCACCGCCGCGATGGAGGCGCTGCGCGAGGGCGACGCGGAGAAGGCGATGGAGAGCTACCGGCGGCTGCGGGACTTCTGGGCCCGCCGGGCCATCCGGGAGCGCGCGAACTAGGCCGGACCCGATCGAGCGAACGGCACTCTCGCGCGCATAGAAGCTGCGAGGGTGCCGTTCGCTCGGTTCGCAGCGGTCGGCCCGCGGCGCGTCAGGCGCCTTCGCGCTCTCGGCGCAGCAGCTCGTCGATGCTCGCGGAACCGTCGCGGTACCGGCGCCCGATCTCGTCGTTGCACGCGTCCATGACCTGCTGCACGCGGATGCGGTGGTCGGACACCGACCCCTCCTCGGCCGCGTAGGCCTCGGCCGACTCGGTGAGCTCGGCGTCGGAGAGGGTGGCGACGTCGGAGAGCCCGGTGTCGGCGAGCAGGGCCTCGACGTGCCGCCGGTGCGACTCGGCGCGGGAGGGCTGGACGGTCTGGTGCCGGCCGCGGCCGGCCGCCGGCCCGATCGCGTTGTCGGCGAGGATCCGGGGCAGGGCCTCCACGAGCGAGGACTCCCCGTCCCCGCCCGCGTTCGCCCGGCGGTGCTCCTCGAAGCGCACGATGTCAATCCGCGCGTGGAGCAGCCGGCGCAGGTAGGAGAGGTCGGTCTCCTCCTGGGCCGCGTCGTCACGCATGGCGCGGAGCTCGTCGAGCGAACGGTCACCGATCGCGGCGAGGAATCCGGGGTCGAGGACGCGGTCGAGACGCCGCCGACCACCCTGCCGGAACTCGATCATGACTCCATGGTGCGGGACACACCCGTCCGATGTCACCCGCCGGGGCGGTGGACGCGTCGACCGGGCATCGCGGCGCGGGCGCCGGTCGTCGCGACGGTCGGACGTCAGGCGGCCAGCGCCGCCGCGAGCCAGGCCGGATCGGCGTTCCGCCCGCTGACGACGGCCACGGTCCGGTCCCCGACGAGGTCCGGCCGCGTGAGCGCACCCGCCGTCGTCACCGCACCGCTGGCCTCCGCCGGCACCCCGGCGGCGTGCAGCACCCGGGCGGCCTCGGCGATGGCGTCCTCGCCGACGGTCACCACGTCGTCGACCAGGGCGTCCACGTGCTGCCACGTCAGGTACGCGAGCCGCTGCGCCCGCAGGCCGTCGGCCGCGGTCCGGGCGACGTCGCGGGCGGCCCAGCCGACGAGGTGGCCCGCGCGCTTGGACTCGGCGGCGTCCCCGGCGAGCTCCGGCTCGACCCCGATCACCGACACGCCCGTCCCGGCGAGCGCCGCCGCGATCCCGGAGATCAGCCCGCCGCCGCCGACCGGCACGAGCACGCGGTCGATCGCCACGCCGGACGTCGCCAGCTCGAGCCCGACGGTGCCCTGGCCCGCGATGACGTCGGGGTGGTCGAAGGGCGGCACGAGGGCGCCGCCGGTCTCCGCGACGATCGCCTCGGCGCGCGCGAGCCGCTCGGGCGGCGGCACGGGGACGAGCCGGGCGCCCAGCGCGGCCATCGCCTCGATCTTGGCGGCCACGGCGTCGTCCGGGACGACGACGGTGCAGGGCACCCCGAGCCGCGCCGCGGTCCAGGCCAGGGCACGGCCGTGATTGCCGCTGGAGTGCGTGACGAGGCCCCGGGCCAGCACGTCGGGGGCGAGCCGGGACGCCGCGTGGAAGGCGCCGCGCAGCTTGAAGGCGCCGACCGGCTGGGTGTCCTCCCGCTTGAGCAGGAGCCCGGGGACGGCCGGCAGCGGCTCGAGCGCGGTGTGCACGACCACGCCGTCGAGGACCGCCGCGGCGGCCTCGACGTCGGCGCGGGAGACGAGCCCGGAACTCATCCCTGGAGACGGCGCACGGCGGCCCGCCCGGGCGGCTCACCGGTGTCCGGCGGCACGGAGTCGGGGTCGACGGTCGCGGGCCCGGGCGTGCCCTCGTCACGGTCGTCGGCGACCCACAGCTCGGCGCCCCCGCTCACGGCGGAGCGCTTGACCAGGGCCAGGGCCACCGCGCCGAGCTCGTGGTGGCGCACCGCGGTCCCGATCCGCCCGACCGCCCGGCCGCCCTCGGCGCTCAGCACCGGGGTGCCGGGGGGCGGCAGGGCGTCTTCCATCGAGGAGAGGTGCAGCAGCACCATCTGGCGGGGCGGGCGCCCGAGGTTGGCCACCCGCGACACCGTCTCCTGGCCGCGGTAGCAGCCCTTGGACAGGTGCACGGCCGAGCCGATCCAGCCCACCTCGTGCGGGATCGTGCGGTCGTCGGTGTCCGAGCCCAGCCGCGGGCGCAGCGAGGCCACCCGGAGCGCCTCGAACGCGTCGAGGCCCGCCGGCGCCGCCCCCGCGCCGCGCAGGCGCTCCCACCAGTCGACGAGGCCTGCACGCGGGACGACCAGGTCCACGGCGTGCTCCGGCCAGTCCTTGCGGCGGACGATGCCGCCCGCCGGGTCCGGCTCCGCCCCGCCGTGCGTTCCGGCACCCAGCGGACCGGCGTCGCCCGCGGGGAGCTCCACCCCGGCCGCCGTCAGGACCTCGGAGACGTCCGGGCCGAGCAGGGAGAGGACGGCGAACTCCTCGGTCGCGTCGCGGACCGTCACCGCCGACCAGAAGGTCATCGACTCCAGGTAGGACGCCAGGGCGGGTGCGGTGCCGGGCTCGACGTCGAGCCACACCCGCCCGCCGACGTGGCTCATGACGGCGTGGTGCTCGACCCGGCCCTGGACGTCGAGGACGAGGCCCTCGGTGCCGGAACCCTCGGGCAGGTCCGCGACCTGCTGGGAGACGAGCAGGTGCAGCCAACTCAGCCGGTCGGCGCCGTCGACCACGACGACGCCGCGGTGCGACCGGTCGACCACGACCGCGTTCCGGCTCGCGGAGCGCTGCTCGGCGAACGGGTCGCCGAAGTGCGCGGCGACGGCGGCGTCGGGCGCGTCCACGTCCTCGCCGTCGGGGTGTCCGATCGCGCCGGAGGTGTCCAGCAGCGGGGAACGGTTCATGCGTCGACCTCCGAGTCCGACGTCTCGCACCGCGAGCACAGCCCGGACAGCGCCACGTGCGTCGGGTCCAGCGTGAACCCCGCCTCGGCCGCGAGCACGCCCGCGAGACCGTCGAGCAGGTCGGCGTCGACCTCGCCGACCGTCCCGCACCGGTGGCACACGAGGTGGACGTGCTCGTGCTCCCCGGTCGCGTAGGTCGGCGCGCCGTGCCCGAGATGTGTGTGGCGCACGATGCCGAGCTGCTCGAGCAGGTCGAGCGTGCGGTAGATCGTGGTGATGTTCACCGCCGGGGCGATCTCCTGCACCTTGGTGCAGATCTCCTCCGGGGTGGCGTGGCCCAGCTCCGCGACGGCGTCCAGCACGAGCTGGCGCTGTGGCGTCATGCGCAGGCCGCGGCGGTGCAGTGTCTGCCGCAGTTCGGTGTCCACACGACGATGGTAGGCCGGTCAGGGGCGACGGCGCCGCGACCGGCGACCGTTCGGCGTCTCGCCCCTCTCAGGATCGATCCCTACCATCGGCGGGGCCCGGTCACCCAGCGAGACCGGGCGAGGCGACGAGGTGATGTATGACGACGGGTGAGCGGGGGCGGACTCCCCCCGACGCCGAGCACTACCTGGATCTCCCGGACGCGCCGGAGGAGGCCGACGGCCCGCACTTCGACGTGGTGCTGCGGGGGTACGACCGGGCACAGGTCGACGAGCACGTGGCCGGCCTGCGGCGCATGGTGTCGCAGCTCCGGGCCCAGCTCGCGGTCCGGGAGCGGCGCCGTGCCACGCCCGAGCCGGAGGCGCCGCGCCGCGAACTCGCGGCCACGCTCCAGGAGGGCTCGCCCGCCGCGGCGGCACCGCCGCCCCCGGCACAGGACCCGGACCAGGTCGGGGCGTTCAACGAGCGGCTCCGCGGCATCCTGCAGGCCGCCGAGCAGGAGGCGGCCCTCGTGCGGAGCAAGGCGGCGGAATCGCTGCTCGCCGAGCACGCCGAGTCCCGCGCCGCCCTGGCCGACCTGCGGGCGCAGCGCGACGCGGTGTTCGACGAGCTGGTGAAGGTCAAGGGCCACCTCGACGACCTCGTCGCCAACTCGGGCCGGCCGTCGCGGCCGTGGCCCGGCCAGCCGCCCCGCCGCGGGCCCTACGGCCCGCCGCCGTACCCGCTGCCCGGTGGGCCGCCGCGTCCGGTCCCGCCCCCGGTCCCGCAGAACGCCACCGAGGACACCTCGGAGCTCGCTGCCGAGAGCTGACCCCCGGTGCGTGGCGACGCGAGGACGCGGCGTCGCCACGCACCGGGGCCGACCCGTCGTCGGGAACGACCTACCCGACGACGCGCTGCAGGCGGGCGGAGGTGTGCGGCTGCATCTCCTGGCCCATCATCGCCCGCTCCTCGACGTAGAAGAGGTCGCCCTCGACGATGCCGTAGAGCCGGTTCGCGGCCTGTACGTCCTTCGCGGTGGCCGTGCGGACGACGGCGTCGGTCGACAGCTCCCACGACGTCTGGGTCCGCGCGGAGCCGTAGTACATCTCGAGGATGCCGGTGGCGTGCGCGAGCAGCAGTTCGATCGTCCCGTCGGGCTGCGGGCGCCACCACCCCGTCTCCCGGGCGGCCGGGCGGACCACGGCGCCGCCGGGCCCGTCCAGCAGCCAGGCGCGGGCCTCCCAGGAGAGGAACGGCCGGCCGTCGTGGGCCACGGTGATCTGCTGGCCGAAGTGGAAGGGCCCGTCGATCGTCGGGTAGACGACCTCGCCCTCCCCCCGCCACACGCCCACGAGCGGGAGCACCGGCAGGAGCGCGTCGTTCAGATCCGGGCCGAGGCGCAGGTTCGCGGTGTCGTCCGGGATCGGCAGGTCGGTCCACTGCGGCCGGTTCGCGTCCCGCGTGTGCTCCGCGCGCTCCTCGGCGGCGCGGATGGCCTCGTTGCCGGAGAGGCCCTCGGGCATCTCCTCGGTCACGAGGTGCCCCCGGAGACGTCACGGGGGGCTTCGTCGCGGAAGAGCCGCCTCGTCAGCACGAGCGCGTAGGAGAGGATCCCGGCGCTGGTCGCGGCGAGGAGGACCGTGTAGACCCAGGCCACCCGACCACCCTAACGACGAACACCCGCCCCGCCCGGGAGGGGCGGGACGGGTGTCGACGACGTGGGTCTCAGCCCACCGGCACCTCGGTGGTGTACAGCCCGGGGCCGCCCACCGCGACGTCGGCCTGGCCGTTGCCCGAGCGCGAGAGCGCCCGGACGGTCCAGCTGCCCGGCGCCGCGAAGAAGCGGTAGTCACCGGTCGCCGAGGACACCACCTCGGCGGTGAACTCCCCGGTCGAGTCGAGCAGGCGCACGTACGCGCCGCCGACCGGCGAGCCGCTGTTGGTGACCTTGCCGACCAGCACCGACTCCTTGGTCAGGTCGGTCCCCGCGGGGATCTCGGCCGTCTGCTCAGGGGCACCGCACATCAGGACTTCCCATCTCCGGTCTCGACCGGCACGCCCACGAGCGAGCCGTACTCGGTCCACGACCCGTCGTAGTTCTTGACGTCGGACTCGCCCAGCAGCTCGTGCAGGGCGAACCAGGTGTGCGACGACCGCTCGCCGATACGGCAGTAGGCGATCGTCGACCGCGACGAGTCGAGGCCCTCGGCCTCGTAGAGCTTGCGCAGCTCGTCGTCGGACTTGAAGGTGCCGTCCTCGTTCGCGGCCTTCGACCACGGCACGTTGAGCGCCGAGGGGATGTGGCCGCCGCGCTGCGCCTGCTCCTGCGGGAGGTGCGCCGGCGCGAGGAGCTTGCCGGAGAACTCGTCGGGCGAGCGGACGTCGACCAGGTTCTTCGAGCCGATCGCGTCGACGACCTCGTCGCGGAAGGCGCGGATCGAGAGGTCCTGCTCCTGCGCGGAGTAGGTGGTCTGCGGACGCTCCGGGACGGCCGAGTCGAGCTTGCGGCCGTCGAGCTCCCACTTCTTGCGGCCGCCGTCGAGCAGCTTGACCGCGGTGTGGCCGTAGAGCTTGAAGTACCAGTACGCGTAGGCGGCGAACCAGTTGTTGTTGCCGCCGTAGAGGACGACGGTGTCGTCGTTCGAGATGCCCTTGGCGGAGAGCAGCTTCTCGAAGCCGGCCTTGTCGACGAAGTCGCGGCGGACCTGGTCCTGCAGCTCGGTCTTCCAGTCGATCCGGACGGCGCCGGGGATGTGCCCGCCGTCGTAGGCGCTGGTGTCCTCGTCGACCTCGACGAACACCACGCCGGGCGCGTCGAGGTTCTCCTCGGCCCAGTCGGCGGTGACCAGGGCGTCCTGGCGGCTCATGAATGACTCCTCATCACAGATGGACGGCACCGTCGCGGCGCCGCAGGGGAACTGGACACACCGGGCGTCGCGGGGGCCGTCCGACGAGGGGACGGACGAGGCAGAGCTCTAGGCCGCGCGACGGGCGCCGGGACACAGGCAGCTGTCGACACGGCACAGGTCGACCGCGCGCCGCCGTGTCAGGCCCTCGTCCACGCGCGCCACGCTACCGAAAGGTCCCCGTCCAGGTCACCCGTGCCGGGTGCGCCGACGGGGTGGCCCCGCTCATCGCCCCGGACGAGGCAGGTGCGGCTCGATCGCGGTGACCAGGGCGGCGCGCCGCGGGACCCTGTCGACGCGGAGCAGTTCGCGCCCGTGCCCGTCGACCAGCAGGGTCGTCGGTGTGCGGGCGACGCCGAGCAGCCGGACGAGCTCGGGCCGGGCGGCGAGGTCGACGTCGCGGTGCACCAGGCCGGGCAGCTCGGCGGCGACGTCGCCGAGGACGCTGCGCGTGTCGCGGCAGTGCGTGCAGAAGGCGGAGGAGATCTGCAGCAGGACGAGGCCGCCGTCGCGGGCGGTGAGGTCGGCGGGCAGGCGCGGTGCCGGGACGGCGCCCTCCGGCGCGGCCGCGGCGCCCTCGGCGGCCACCGGCCCGGCCGGCCGGCCCGGCCGGCTCCGTCGGCGCAGGAGCAGCCCGACCACGGTCACGACCGCCCCGAGCGCCAGGATCACCACGAGGGTGACGACGGCCGCCGTCATGCGGACTCCTCCCACGCCGGGCGTCACGGCCGTGGACCCGCCCGTCCCCGGCCGGCACCACGGTAGGCAGTGCCCGCGACCGCTCTTCCACGTGGGCGGGCAGGGCCCGGGACCGTCCGACCGGGCGGGGTCCACGTGACATGCAACGCGCGACGGAGTGACGGCGCGGTGAACGGGGCTAAGGTCTCCTCCACGACTGTGGAGGGAGATTCGCGTGGAGCTGCTGCTGCTCACCGCCGACCCCGAACCGACGTCAGTGCTGCCGTCGCTGACCCTGCTACCCCACGGGCTGCGGACCGCCGCACCCGAAGTGGCCGCCCTGCTCGACGCCGGACCGCACGACGCCGTCCTCGTCGACGCCCGCCACGACCTCGCCGCCGCCCGGAGCCTGTGCCGCCTCCTGGGTTCGACCGGGCTCGACGTGCCGGTCATCGCCGTGCTCACCGAGGGCGGCCTGGTGGCCGTCTCCCTGGAGTGGGGCGTGGACGAGGTCCTGCTCCCGGGCGCGGGCCCCGCGGAGATCGACGCCCGGTTGCGCCTGCTGCGCGCCCGCCGGTCCACCGACGCGGCCGGTGGCGAGGGCGCCCTCGTCCTGGGCGAGCTGGTGATCGACGAGGCGACGTACACCGCGCGCCTGCGCGGCCGCCCGCTCGACCTCACCTACAAGGAGTTCGAGCTGCTCAAGTACCTCGCGCAGCACGCGGGTCGGGTGTTCACCCGGGCGCAGCTGCTGCAGGAGGTCTGGGGCTACGACTTCTTCGGGGGCACGCGCACCGTCGACGTCCACGTCCGGCGCCTGCGCGCGAAGCTCGGCGCCGAGCACGAGCAGCTGATCGGCACGGTGCGCAACGTCGGCTACAAGTTCGTGCGGCCGGTCCGCGGCGTGCTCGGCGGTGCCGGGCGTGGCTCGGTGGCGATCGACGAGCCCGCCGACGACGAGGAGCCGGGCAGTCCGGGCGCTCCGGGCGACTGGGACGACGACCGGGTGGTCCGGCCCGCGGCCTGGGCCGGCGGGGCCTGACCACGGCGTAGCGTCCCTCCGGTGATCACCCCGGAGTGGATCGAGCCGTCCTCGGCGCAGCGCGGCGAGCTGGAGCGGTTCGCGGCGGACGTGGCACGCGCCGACGGTGTGGCCGCGTTCTCCGAGCCGACGCTGCTCGACCTCGCCACGCCGACCGGCCACGGCCGCCACCTCGTCGCCCGGGGCGACGACGGGTCCGTCGTGGCCTGGGCGCACGTCGACACCGCCGATCTCGACGACGTCGTCGTCGAGCTCGCCGTCGCTCCCGGCGCTCGCCGGGCGGGCCTCGGGCGGGCCCTGGCGGCCGTCGTCGCGGGCGACGACGTGGCACGGCCGGGGCGGATCCGGGCGTGGGCCCACGGCGGTCGCGACGGGTCCGCCGAGCTCGCCGCCGCCGTCGGCCTGGAGCGCGAGCGCGAGCTCTGGATGATGCGCCGCCCGGCCGGGACCGGACCCCTGCCCGAGCAGCGGCCGGTCGAGGGCGTGTCGATCATGGCGTTCCGCCCGGGCGCCGACGAGGACGAGGTCGTCGCCGTGAACGCGCGGGCCTTCGCCTGGCACCCCGAGCAGGGCGCGATGACCGCGGACGACGTGCGTCGCCGGGAGCAGGAGCCGTGGTTCGACGCGGCCGGGTTCCTGCTCGCGCGTGAGGACGACCGGGGTCGCCTGCTCGGCTTCCACTGGACCAAGCGGCATCCCGAGGGCGCCCGTGACGGCGGACCGATGGGCGAGGTCTACGTCGTCGGGGTGGACCCGGACGCACAGGGTCGGGGGCTGGGCGGCGCGCTGACGCTCGCCGGCCTCCACCACCTCGCCGGGCGCGGGCTCGACGAGGTGATCCTCTACGTCGAGGCGGACAACGCTCCCGCGGTCGCGACCTACCGCCGACTCGGCTTCGTCGTCGACGCCACGGACGTGTCGTACCGCCTGCCCGCCACCTGATCCACGCGCGACACCTCCCGGTCATCCGCCCGACACGTAGCAGCTTTACGTGAGCGTTCAACCACGCTCCGTCGATTCCTGGAGACGGTGTGACCAGGGTCAATCCCATCAGATGGCGCGCAACGGGCCTGTTCACCCCGCGTTCACCTGGTCAAGGTCGGTCGTCCACCCCGGCTGCCTAATGTCCGCGTCCGGCCGTCGCGCGTCCGTGCCTCGGCCGAATTGCCCGGATCGCCGGCACCCGGCGACGGACACAGGACGAGACAGGAGATCTCTGTGAGGTTCCAGCGGCGTGCAGCTGCGGTCGGTCTGATCGCGGCCGGGGCGCTCCTGTTCAGCGCCTGCGGCAGCGACGGAGGCGGCGAGGGCCAGGGCGGCCAGGCCGCCCCGGGCGGTGTCGCGTGTGGCGGCAAGGAGTCCCTGCGGGCCAGCGGGTCGTCGGCGCAGGCCAACGCCATCACGCGCTTCGTCACCAACTTCGAGGGCGCCTGCGAGGGCCAGACCCTGAACTACACCCCGAGCGGCTCGGGTGCGGGCCGCAACGAGTTCATCGGCGGCCAGACCGACTTCGCCGGCTCCGACTCGGCGCTCTCCGACGCGGAGGTCGCGACCGCGCAGGCGCGCTGCGCCTCCCCGGCGTGGAACCTGCCGCTGGTGTTCGGCCCGATCGCGGTCGCCTACAACGTCCCCGGTCT
Source organism: Actinomycetospora termitidis (assembly GCF_030286555.1). Classification (GTDB taxonomy): domain Bacteria; phylum Actinomycetota; class Actinomycetes; order Mycobacteriales; family Pseudonocardiaceae; genus Actinomycetospora; species Actinomycetospora termitidis. The sequence goes on from NZ_JASVWF010000001.1 coordinate 824,382, forward strand.
CCAGGCGCTGAACCTGGACGGCGCCACCATCGCCGCGATCTTCAACGGCACCATCACCACGTGGAACGACCCGCGGATCGCCGCCCTCAACCAGGGTGCCGCGCTCCCGGCCAACCCGATCGTCGTGAACTTCCGGTCCGACGAGTCCGGCACCACGCAGAACTTCCAGCGCTACCTCAACGCCGCGTCGAACAACGCGTACGGCAAGGAGGCCGAGCAGACCTTCCAGGGTGGCGTCGGCGCCGGTGCCCGCGGCAGCCAGGGTGTCGCGGACGCCACGAAGAACACCCCGAACTCGATCACCTACGTCGAGGCCTCGTTCGCGCAGCGCGGCGGGCTGGGGATCGCCAACGTGATCAACTCCGGCGGCGGCCAGCCGGTCGCGCTGTCCCCGGAGACGGTCGGCAACGCCATCAACGGCGTCCGTGTGTCGGGTCAGGGCAACGACCTCAAGCTCGACCTGAACAGCCTCTACACCGCCAGCGCGCCGAACGCCTACCCGATCGCGCTCGCGACGTACGAGATCGTCTGCTCCAACTACGCCGACGACCAGACCGCCCAGGGGGTCAAGGCGTTCCTGTCGGCCTCGCTGACCGACCAGGCCCAGCAGGGTCTGCCGGAGGCGGGCTACGTCCCGCTGCCGGCGCAGTTCAAGCAGCGTCTGACCGACGCCGTGAACGCCATCCAGTGATGACCCGGGCCGGGGCCCGCCACCGCGGGCCCCGGCCTCCGTACGAGACGAGGGTGGGCAGACCCCGCTGTGAGTGAACGCACCACGGCACGGACCGGGTCGGAGCGTCCCGAGGACGCCCCGGCCCGGGCGGCCGGAACCAGTCAGTCGTCCCCGGGTCCCGAGTCGGGTAACAGCAGGAGCATGTGGGCTTCATCGCGGCGTGGTGAGTCGGTCTTCCGGGGTCTCACGACCGGCTCCGGGGTCCTGGTGGTCGCGTCGATCGCGCTGATCGGACTCTTCCTGCTGATCCAGGCGATCCCGTCGCTGTTGGCCAACCAGGCCAACTTCTTCACCTCGACGGAGTTCTCCACAGGCGACCCGGACAATCTGCGCTTCGGCATCCTCGACCTGCTGGTCGTCACGTTGAAGACGTCGATCCTGGCCCTGGTGATCGCCATGCCGATCGCGCTCGGCGTCGCCCTGTTCCTGACGCAGTACGCCCCGAAGCGGGTGGCCCGGCCCTTCGCCTACGTCATCGACCTGCTGGCTGCCGTGCCCTCGATCGTCTACGGGCTCTGGGGCATCCTCGTGCTCGCGCCGGTGATCCTGCCGGTCAACCAGTGGCTGGTCGACAACCTGGGCTGGTTCCCCCTGTTCTCGCAGGGCAACCTGCCGGTCGGCGTCCGGGGCACGATCTTCACCGGCGGCGTCATCCTCGCCGTCATGATCCTGCCGATCATCACGGCCGTCGCCCGCGAGGTGTTCGCGCAGACGCCGCGCTTCCACATCGAGGCCGCCAAGGCGCTCGGCGCGACGCGGTGGGAGGTCATCACGATGGCCGTCCTGCCCTACGGCCGCAGCGGGTACATCGCCGGCTCCATGCTCGGCCTCGGCCGTGCGCTCGGCGAGACGATCGCCATCCTGCTCGTGATCTCGGCGTCGACCGGCATGCAGACCCTGAGCCTGTTCGACGGCGGGTACACGTTCGCCTCGCTGATCGCGTCCGCGGCCTCGGAGTTCAGTCAGCCGCTGCCCACCGGCGCGTACATCTCGGCGGGCCTGGTCCTGTTCGTCCTGACCTTCGTCGTGAACGCCCTGGCGCGCGTCGTCGCCGGCGGAAAGGTGAACGGCTGATGAGTACCGCCCTCGAGGCGCCGGACCAGCCGGCGTCGTCCCCGCCCTTCCAGCCGATCAGCACGGCCCGCCGGCTCAAGAACACCTCGGCGACGGTGCTCGTGGCCCTCGCCTTCCTCATCGCCTGCGTCCCGCTGGTGTGGATCCTGGTCGAGGTCGTGATCCGGGGCGCCGGCGCGATCTTCTCGGCGGACTGGTGGGGCCGGTCGCAGTCGGGCGTGAACCCCGAGGAGTACGCGGGAGGCGTCTACCACGCCATCTACGGGACGATCATCCAGGCGCTGCTGTGCGGGGTCATCGCCGTGCCCATCGGCATCCTCGCCGCGATCTACCTCGTCGAGTACGGCCGCGGACGGCTGGCGAAGACCACGAGCTTCATGGTCGACATCCTCTCCGGCGTGCCGTCGATCGTGGCGGCCCTGTTCATCTTCGCCCTCTTCGTCTCGATCCTGGGCGCCGAGCAGTCCGCCTTCATGGTGTCGCTGGCCCTCGTGCTGCTGATGCTGCCGGTGGTCATCCGCAACACCGAGGAGATGTTGCGACTGGTACCCGACCGGCTGCGGGAATCGGCGTACGCGCTGGGCATCCCGAAGTGGAAGACGATCCTGCGGATCGTCCTGCCGACCGCCCTGTCGGGCACCGTCACCGGCGTGATGCTGGCCTTCGCCCGCGTCATCGGCGAGACGGCACCCGTCCTGGTGCTCGTCGGCTACGCCCGCGCCATCAACTACGACCCCTTCGAGGGGAACATGGCATCGCTGCCGCTGCTGATGTTCAGCGAGTTCTCCAACCCGGAGCCGGCCGGCCAGTTCCGCATCTGGGGCGCGGCGCTGACCCTGATCCTCATCGTCATGATCTTCCAGCTGGGCGCGAGCGTCATCTCGCGCTTCTCGGCGATCCAGAAATAGAAGGCGGCTGATCACCGATGGCCAAGCGCATCGACCTCAAGGACGTCGACATCTACTACGGCGCCTTCCACGCCGTGCAGAGCGTCAACCTGACCGTGGCGCCGCGCAGCGTGACCGCCTTCATCGGACCGTCGGGCTGCGGCAAGTCGACCGTCCTCCGGACGCTCAACCGCATGCACGAGGAGATCCCCGGCGCCCGCGTCGACGGTCAGATCCTGCTCGACGGGGAGAACATCTACGACCGCAGCGCCGACGCGGTGGCCGTCCGCCGCACCATCGGCATGGTCTTCCAGATGCCGAACCCGTTCCCGACGATGTCCATCCGCGACAACGTCGTCGCCGGGCTCAGGCTCCAGGGCGTCAAGGACAAGAAGAAGCTCGACGAGGTCGCCGAGGCCTCGCTGCGCGGCGCGAACCTCTGGAACGAGGTCAAGGACCGTCTCGACAAGCCCGGCGGCGGCATCTCGGGTGGTCAGCAGCAGCGTCTGTGCATCGCGCGCGCGATCGCGGTGCAGCCCGACGTGCTGCTCATGGACGAGCCGTGCTCGGCGCTCGACCCCATCTCGACGTTGGCGATCGAGGACCTCATCGCCGACCTCAAGAAGGAGTACACGATCGTCATCGTCACCCACAACATGCAGCAGGCGGCGCGGGTGAGCGACCAGACCGGGTTCTTCAACCTGGAGGCGACCGGCAAGCCCGGCCACCTGGTGGAGATCGACGACACCGAGAAGATCTTCTCGAACCCGACCGAGCAGGCGACCGAGGACTACATCTCCGGCCGCTTCGGCTGATCTGCGCGCCTCCTCCGACGTACGAACGGGCCGTTCATCACCTTCTTCGGTGATGAGCGGCCCGTTCGTGGTTTCCGGGGTGGTCAGGCCAGCGGCGGGTCGGGCATCTTGCCGGTGACCATGAAGACGACCCGGCGGGCGACGGCCACCGCGTGGTCGGCGAAGCGCTCGTAGAAGCGGCCGAGCAGGGTCACGTCCACCGCCGGGGCCACGCCGTGCGGCCAGTCGCGGTTCATCATCACCGTGAACAGGTGCCGGTGGAGGTCGTCCATCGCGTCGTCGTCCGACTCCATGGTGAACGCGAGCTCGATGTCGCGGTCGAGGATCACCCGGCGGGCGTCCTGGGCGAGGTCGAGCGCGACCCGCCCCATCTCCGCGAAGTACGGGGAGACCTCCTGCGGGAGCACGAGGTCGGGGTGGCGCCGCCGGGCGGCCTTGGCGACGTGCAGGGCCAGGTCGCCCATCCGCTCCAGGTCACCCGCGGAGTGGATGGCGGCGATGACCGACCGCAGGTCGCCGGCGACGGGAGCCTGCAGGGCCAGCAGCCCGAACGCCTGGTCCTCGGCGGAGGTGCGCAGGGCGTCGATCTCGGTGTCGGAGGAGATGACCTCCTCGGCCAGGTCGAGGTCGCCCTCGAGCAGGGCCGTGGTCGACTTCTTCATGGCCTCGCCGGCCAACAGGGACATCTGGGCGAGCTCGTTGTTGAGCGAGTCGAGCTTCTCGTGGTACGCCGCGCGCATGCCCGCAGACTAGGCGGACGCGCCGTCGGACACCCGTCCGCCGCGTGAACCGGGCATGAACGGCGGGGAGACCGCCCTGCTCAGCGACAAGTGGTGTCGGCGGCGTTGACCAGCGACGGGAGCGGGGCCGCGCTCGGAGGGGCGGTCGGGTCGACGAGTCGTCCGTCGAAGTCGTCCCCGAGCTGCAGCCGCAGCACCCCGGAGGCTCCCGTACGGGGGTCGAGCACCGCGCCGGGCACGGATTTCTGCAGCGTGGCGGCGGCACCGGCCTGGTCCGGGGTGAAGGTGATGACGGTGCGTGCGTCGGCGGCCGGGGCAGGGGTGTCGGTGGTGACGGTGAACCCGTAGCCGCGCAGCGAGCCCGCGACCGAGCCCGCGGACGGCGCCTTCGTGACGACGTCCCGTCGGAAGCCGGACGTGCCCTCGTCCCCGCCGTTCTCCGCGCCCTCGCCGGAGGCGGAGACGGCGGTCGCGGAGTCACCGTCGCCGTCCTCGTCGCCGCCACCGGACCCGTCCTCGGAGGAGCCGCCCGCGGACCCGCCGTCGGCGGAGCTGTCGGAGGACGCCGACGACGTGCGGGCGTCGACCAGCCGCAGGGCGACCCGCTCGGCGGGGACGGCCGGGACGGCGGGTGCGACCGGGGCGGCGCCGGGCTGCCCGGGCAGCGGGCGGTCGCCGATGATGGAGTCGAACAGGGCACGGTTCTCGGCGGCGCGCAGCACCTCGTTGCCGCGGGCGTTGGCGACGCCGGTGGTGGGGACGGTGGTGAAGGTGACGTTCCGCGCGTCGAGGCCGGAGAGCGACTGCCCGAGGCCCAGCAGCTGCGAGGCGTCGATGTTCTCGCCGTAGGTGGACCGCCCGACGGCGTCGACCAGTCCCTGGAGCCTGCCGAGGTCGAGCAGGGTGCCCGCGGAGAGCGTCTGGCGCAGCAGCGCGGACAGGAACAGCTGCTGACGGTGGATGCGCCCGTAGTCGCTGGTCGGGTCGCCGACCACGTGGCGCGCCCGGACGAAGTTCAGCGCCTGGTCGCCGCTGAGCACCGACGTGCCCGCGCGGCCGACGACCGTGCCGAGGACCGTGTCGCGCATCGGGCGCTCGATGCAGACCGGGACGCCGTCGACCGCGTCCACCATGTCCTTGAACCCGGAGAAGTCGACCCCGAGGAAGTGGTTGACGGCGAGGCCGGAGAGCTCCTGCACGACCTTCGTCACGCACCGCGGGCCCCCGACCTGATAGGCCGTGTTGAGCTTGGTCCTCGCCGTGCGCGGGATCGTCTGGCCGGTGTAGCCGCCGGTGACCGAGTCCCAGCGTTCGCAGCTCGGGCGGTCGATCTCCAGGTCCCGGGGGAACGACACGACGCTCACCCGGGACCGGTCCGCCGGGACGTGGACGACCATGACGGTGTCCGAGCGCGCGCCCGGCACGTCGCTCGCGTCGCCCACCTCCTCGGTGGGTGCGGCCCCGACGCGGGTGTCGGAGCCGACGACGAGGAAGTTCTGGTCGCCGGCCTGCGCGGCGGGGTCGATGATCGCCGACGACGTCGGGTCCAGGGCGCCGATCTTCTTCACGGCGGCCTCGAACCACGACGTCGCGCCCCACGCGACCCCGCACACCAGCACGATCACCGTCGACATCGCCGCGGCGCCCAGGCGCAGCGTCCGCGCCCAGGTCCACGGACCGACCCGGGCGCCGACCCCGGCGAGCACGGCCGACGTGGCCGCGTACCCGGTGCCCTCGCCGCCGGCGGGGACCGCGACGGCGCGGGCCGGCTCCCGAGTGCGACGTGGGGCAGGTTCCGGGGCGGGTGGAGCTGCCTGGTGCAGCTCTCGCGGCGGCGCGGACTCCGGCGCGGGCTGGCGAGAGGTACGTGAGGCACCGTCGGAGGGCACGGGAGGTGCCTGGTGTGCTTCTCGGCGCGTGGGCGGCGTGGGCGGCGTGGGCGGCGTGGGCGGCGTGGGCGGGGTGGGCGGGGCGGGCGCCTCCGCGACGGCCGGCCGGCCGGCGGGCACGGGTGCGGCCGGGCGGGCCGTGCGCACCGTCGGCAGCTCGCTGGGCGTCGGTGCGGGCGCGTCGTCCACCGGGTCCGGCGCGACGACGGCGGCGGCCGCGACCAGGTCGCGCATCGGCTCGGTCTCGGCGGCCGCACCGGCCGGGCGCAGACCTCGGCGCCCCGGGCGCTTGCGGGCGAGCGGGACCATCGTGGGCGCGATCCCGCCGCGCCGTTCCACGTCGGGGACCACCCGGGTCGGGACCGAGGGCGGACCGGTCCGCACGACCGGTTCCGGCGACCGGGCCGCGGGAACGCCGGGACCGGCGCCGCGCTCACGGTCGTCGGTCACGGGACCCCCGGGTGGTCAGGGAAGGGATCCCCCGACCGGACGGGCCGTCCGGGGTGCACGGATCGTATAGAGCCGGTCACCGGAGCTCGCGCGCGGGACTACTCTTCGGTCACCCGCCGGGCAAGACCCGTCACTCGATCGTGACTCGAGCAGTTCAGGGGTCGGAGCGCCCCGGACGACCGGACCCGGCGACGGCCCGGGCCACGGCCGCGATGCCGCGTCGGGCCGCGGCCTGACCGGCGAGGCGGACCTCGCCCGTGCCGTCCCGGTAGGCCACCGCGTTGCGGCCCGTGCGTTTCGCGACGTAGAGCAGTTCGTCGACGTGGTCGAGCAGGCCGGCGGAGTCCGACCGCTGGCAGGACGGGTCCACGCACCCGAGCCCGAGGCTGAGCGTGACCCGCAGTTCCGGCGCGACCGCCGACCAGTCGTGGTCCTCGACCCGCGCCCGGATCCCCTCGCACAGCGCGACCGCGTCCGCGTCGGGCGAGCCGGGGAGTACGAGAGCGAACTCCTCGCCGCCGTAGCGGGCGCAGAAGCCGTCCGGGACGCGGTCGTCGATCTCGGAGCGCATCAGACCGACGAGGGTCCTCAGAACCGAGTCGCCGACGGCGTGGCCGTAGCTGTCGTTGACCTGTTTGAAGTGATCGACGTCGGCGAGTGCGACGCAGACCGGGCGCCGACCGTCATCACGCAACGTGGACAATCGCTCGTCGAGGTAGCGACGGTTCCAGGTGGCCGTCAGGCTGTCGCGCCGGCTCTGCTCGCGCGCCTCGGCTCGTTCGCGCCGGAGACGGTCGACTTCGCGGCGTAACTGTTCGGGCACGTGCACCGGCGGTGTGTCGCCGAGGTGCACGAGCGCCATCGCCGCCCGCAGGTGCTGGTAGGCGCGCCGCCACTCGCCGCGGTCGGCGAGCATCTCGGCGGCGGACTCGTGGGCGCGCGCCTGATCGGCCCGGGCGACGCCGTCGTCGTCGGTCGCCGCGTCGGCACGCAGGGCCTCGTCGATCCCGACGATCGGGGTGGTGTCGAACATGCTGCTAGCAGCGTCGCACGAGGGCCCATCGGGGATCGTCGGCAGGGGAGCGGACACCGCAGGCACCGGCGCACCCGCCGTCACCCGGTCCGGCGACCCACCGACCGTGGAGCCCCTCAAGAACACCCGCCGCTCCCTCGCGTCCGCACTCCTGCGTCCCCTCCAGTGTGGCCGTCGACGGCGCCTGTGCAACGTCCGTTCCCCGCCCGCCAACCGAATCCACCGTCCGGTCGACGTGACTCTGCGTGGAGAATCCGGGCTGCTGCTCGTTCGGCCCCAGATCGCTGCCCGACCGGGTGCTCAAGTCCGGGCGCCGTGACCGCTCGTGGTGTGAGGGATCAGTCAGCGCACGGAGCGTAGCTGAACACCCGCGCGTCCCGGACCACGAAATGCTTCGACCCGACGTCCTCACGGACCTCGACCGCGCCCCGCCGGACGCTGACCGCGGCCGCGGCCACGTAGATCGCGCCGGCCGGTCGGCCGACGTTCGGGAGCGTCGCGGGAGGCGTCCAGTCGGCGTCCGGACGCAGGGTCCGCTGCACCAGGCGGGTGTCGAGGGTGACCTCGCCGAAGCAGCGGTCGGGCGGGAACGGCGCGCCCTCGGCCTGGGTGGAGCGCAGGAAGTCGGTCTGCGCCGCCGGGCCGCCGTCACCGGCCCGGTTGGACGCCTCGACGTACGCCGTGATCAGCGCGCGGTCTGTGCTGGGGACGGCGCCGAGCCGCGGCGTCCCCGGGACCACCGCACCGCACCCGGCCGCACCCGCCGTCAGGACGACGCCGAGGACGAGGGCGGCGACGCGCATCTCAGCCGCCGGAGTGCATGACGTCCGCGCCGGCGGGCACCGTGGCGTCCTCGGGGTCGTCGAGCCACCCCTCGGGCAGCGTCACGTGTCCGGGGGAGCCCTGGCGACCGCGGGGACCGTCGGCCTCGGGCGGGAACGGCTGGTCGTGGTCCAGCCGTGCCAGGAGGTCGTCGAGCCGCTCGAGCCCGTCGATCATCCCGAGCTCGCGGCGGACCTCGGACCCGACCGCGAAGCCGTGCAGGTACCAGGACATGTGCTTGCGGGAGTCGCGGACGCCCTTGCGCTCGCCGTGGTGGGCGATCAGCAGCTCGACGTGGCGCCGCATGATCGCCGCGACCCGGCCGAGGGTCGGCGGCGTCGGCAGCTCGCGGCCCGCGAACGCCGCCTCCAGCTCGCCGAACAGCCACGGGCGCCCGAGGCAGCCCCGGCCGACCACGACGCCGTCGCACCCGGTCTTCTCGACCATCGCCAGCGCGTCGTCGGCCGCGAAGATGTCGCCGTTGCCCAGCACCGGGACCTCGGCGGGAACCACCTCGCGCAGCTCCGCGATCCGCGCCCAGTCCGCGGTGCCGGAGTAGCGCTGCGCGGCGGTGCGGGCGTGCAGGGCCACCGCGGCGGCGCCCTCGGCGGCCGCGATCCGGCCGGCGTCGAGGAAGGTCACGTGGTCGTCGTCGATGCCGATCCGCATCTTGACCGTGAGCGGCAGCCCGCCCTTCCCGGCCGCCGCCACCGCGCGCCGCACGATCTGCTCGAACAGGCGCCGCTTGTAGGGCAGGGCCGCGCCCCCGCCGCGCCGGGTGACCTTGGGGACCGGGCAGCCGAAGTTCAGGTCGACGTGGTCGGCGAGGTCCTCCTCGACGATCCGCTCGACCGCGCGCCCGATCGTCTCCGGGTCGACGCCGTAGAGCTGCATCGAGCGGGGCGACTCGTCGTCGTCGAAGGCGATCATCTCAGCCGTGCCGGGGTGGCGCTCGACCAGCGCGCGCGCCGTGATCATCTCGCAGACGTAGAGCCCGGCGCCCTGCTCGCGGCACAGGCGGCGGAACGGCGGGTTCGTGACGCCGGCCATCGGCGCGAGCACGACCGGGGTCGAGAGCTCGTGCGGTCCGATGCGGAGGGGCTTCACGGTCCCCATTGTGCGCCGGGCACCGCCGCCGGTTGAGCGATGGGCCCCATCGGTCGAGTAGACGGGCCGTGGGCGCCCACCGCCAGGACGGCGGTGAGTTGGCGATGGGCGCCCTTCGGCGATCTACCCGACCGAAGGGGAAGGGGCCCTTCGCTCAGTCGGCGAGCTTCTCCGCGCGGATCTCGTGGCCGGCGCTGGTGAGGCAACGTCCGGTGGCGAGGTTGAACTTCCAGTTGTGCAGCGTGCAGGTGAGCACGTCGCCGTCGACGGAGCCGAACTTCGACAGGTCGGCCGACAGGTGCGGGCACCGGGCCTGGACCTTCCAGCCGTCGAGCTCGATGTCGCGGCCGTCGTCGTTCGCGGCGTCGTACCAGTTCTCCACGTAGTCCATCCGCTCCTCGGACAGACACTTGAAGAACGTGTAGAGGTACTCGTTGTACTGGCCGACGCGGGTCGCGGCGAACCGCACCGAGAGGAACAGCGAGTTCGACCAGTCGACCTCGCCGGTGTCGACGTTGGTCTGCACCAGCGTGGCCGGGAGCGTCCAGCGGTAGCGCGCCTGCTCGCCGTCCCAGGTGCGGATCTCGCGCCCGACGAAGTCGAAGGCCAGGGCGAGCACGCCGTCGGCGTCGACGCCCGGCGTCGCGTCCGGCATCCCGGTGAGGTCCATGCGGACCACGCCGCCGATCCCGTCGCACATGTGGTCGGCCCGCTTCATCAGCGGCTCGATCCACTCCTTGAGCTGGCGCAGGATGTCGGGCTGCGGCGCCGACCAGGTCGCCTTCTGCGCCGCGATCGCGGGCCGGGCGCGCTCGGCGAACTCGCGGAGGTAGTCCTCCTTCTCGACGAAGATCCGCTCGACCTCGTCGTCGGCCATCGGGTGCGCGAGGTCCCGGACGACGGGTCCGTCGATCTCCGCCGTCGTCCCCGGCAGCAGCAGGTGCCCGCCCTCGTGGCCGAGCTCGCGCATCCGGCCGAGGAACTCCCACTGGTCGGTGAAGATCGACTCACCCTCGACGCCGTCGTAGCCCAGGCCGTTCCAGCGGAACAGCTCGTCGTCGAGGAAGCAGGGCGGACCCGCCGTCGGGAAGATGTTCGGGGCGCCGACCTCGCGGATGTAGCGCATCGCGCGGTCCTCCTGCCCGATGCGCTTGCGGCGGGCGAACTCGCGCTTGGCGGCCTTCGGGAGGTCGTAGACCATCGGCCACCAGATCGCGCCGGAGAACTGCGTGAAGTGCGCGTCGTAGGCGCCGAACTGGAGCAGCTCCGGGATGTCGAGCGGGTGCGCGTCGTTCTGGTTGACGACGCGGGCGGTGCCGTCGTCGAGGGAGAGCGCGGAGTCGCCGATCGGGCCGTCGCCGGGACCCTTGAGCGACGTGATCATGATGCGCAGCCCGCCGTCGAGCTCGACCGGCTCCGAGGTGCGGGTGCGCACGAAGTGCCGGAAGCCGAGGTCCCGCAGCTCGTGCTCGAGCTCGTCGGTCGGGTAGTCCGGCAGCAGGACGCGGGCGTCCTTGCTGACATTCCGTGACAGGTTCTCCGCGTCGAAGTGGTCGCGGTGCAGGTGGGAGACGTAGAGGTAGTCGCACCGGCCGAGTTCGGCCCAGTCGAGCTGCGTGTTGTCGGGGAACGGCACCCACGACGCGAAGAAGGTGGGGTTGGTCCACGGGTCGCAGAGCACGCTGCCGCCCGTCGTCTCGAACCGCATCCCCGCGTGTCCGGTACCGGTGACTCGCACGGTGGCCCTTCCTGTCGACGTCTCCCCGATTGTCCGCGTCGCGCTGACACGCGGGCTGCCCGGGTGGGGTATCCCTGACCACGTGACCCGCGTCCCTGTCGACGGTGACCCGATCGCCGCACTGCGTGCCATCGCCTTCTACTACGAGCGCGAGCGGGCGGACACCTATCGGGTGAAGGCGTACCGGACGGCGGCCGACCGTCTGGCCGAACTCGACCGCGACGAGGTGGAGCAGCGCGCGCGGGCCGGAACGCTCACCGACCTCAAGGGGGTGGGCAAGAAGACGGCCGGGGTCGTGGCCGAGGTGGTGTCGACCGGCACCGCGGCCGCGCTGGAGGAGCTGGCCGCCGCCCACGAGGCGCCCGTCGCCGGCGGGGTGGAGCTGCGCGCCGTGCTGCGCGGCGACTCGCACACGCACTCCACCTGGTCCGACGGCGGGTCGGACATCCTCGAGATGGCGCGCACGGCCCGCGACCTCGGGCACGAGTGGATGGTGCTGACCGACCACTCGGAGAACCTCACGGTGGCCAACGGCCTGACCCCCGAGCGGCGGCGCCGGCAGTTCGACGTGATCACCGAGGTGAACGAGGAACTCGCGCCGTTCCGGCTGCTGCGCGGGATCGAGGTCGACATCCTCGAGGACGGCTCGATCGACGCCCCGGACGACCTGCTGGCCGAGCTCGACCTCGTCGTCGCGTCGGTGCACTCGAAGCTGCGGACGCCGTCGGTGGAGATGACGGCGCGGATGGTGGCCGGGGTGTCGAACCCGTACGTCGACGTGCTCGGCCACTGCACCGGGCGGCTCGTGACGGGCGGCCGGGGCACGCGTCCACCGTCGACCTTCGACGCCGAGGCGGTGTTCGAGGCGTGCCTGGAGAACGGGGTCGCCGTCGAGATCAACTCGCGTCCGGAACGGCTCGACCCGCCGCGGACGCTGCTGCGGCAGGCGGTGGAGACCGGGTGCGAGTTCATGATCGACACGGACGCCCACGCCCCCGGCCAGCTCGACTGGCAGCCCTTCGGGTGCGAGCGCGCGGTGGAGTGCGAGGTGCCCGTCGACAAGATCGTCAACACCCGTGCGGCACCGGAGTTGCTGGAGTGGCGAACCCGCCTCTGAGCAGGGGAAACATACTCGTTTGCGGATCAGCGGATCCGGGCTTAGCGTGGTCGGTACATGGGAGAGGAGGTGGTCCGACGTTGATGAACGACAGGACTCGTGAGGTGTCCGTCAGCTAGCCGACGTCAGGTCGTGGAATTGACCGGCTCCGTCCTCCGGGACGGACACGTCAGCTGGTGAATCCCCGACGGACACCGGATCCCCGGGGCGCTCGGAGTTTGTCCATCCGAGCCCCTCGAGCGCCGCTCGAGGGAAGCATGCCCCGGGGATTTTCCTCTGTGCGCAAGCGCAGGTGAGCACTTGTCGTCGCCATACCGACAACAACTGCTCACCTGGCGGCACGCCACATCGCGGACGAGATCTCCCGCGACCGCGCGATCAGCTCCGGCGGACCCTCGATCACGTAGGGCACCCCGACCATCGCGAGCGTGATCGCCAGCCAGTCCCACGAGTCCGGCGCCGAGACGAAGCGGCACTCGTCGTCGCCGAGTGCCTCCACCGCTCCCGCCTCCGGGATGAGCCGTTCCGACACCACCGACGCCGGCGCCGCGAAGCGCACCACCGCGCGCGTCGCCGAGATCGGGACCCGGGCGGACGCCTGGACGAAGCTCACCGGGTCGTCGGGGAGCTCGCGCGCCGCGAAGGTCGTGCCCGGCACCTCGACCTCGCTGATCCGGTCGAGTCGGTAGGTCCGCCAGTCGGCGCGGTCGCGGTCCCACCCCAGCAGGTACCAGCGGCGGCCGAGCACGACCTGCCGGACCGGCTCGACCCGCCGTCGGGACCCCTCGCCGGAGCGCGGGACGTAGGTGAACCGCACGTCCTGCCGCGCGCCGATCGCCGCGCCCAGCACCTGCACGGCCTCCACCGGGACGGAGGTCCGCGACACCGCGTCGACCGACGCCGACACCGCCCTGACCCGGTGCGCCAGGCGCGACGGCAGCACCCGCTCGAGCTTCCGGAGAGCGCCCTCGCCGGCGTCCCCGACCAGCCGCAGCCCGACGACCGCCGCCACCGCCTCGTCGTCGGTGAACAGCAGCGGCGGCACCGCCGACCCCGCGACCAGCCGGTACGCCCCGCCCGGCCCCCGCCGCGACTCGACCGGATAGCCCAGCTCGCGCAGCCGGTCGAGGTCCCGCCGCACGGTGCGCGGAGAGGCTCCGAGGCGCGCGACGAGGTCCGCCCCGGTGTGCTCCCGGCCGTCCTGCAGCACCGAGAGCAGCTCGAGCATCCGGACCGACGGCGTCGACATTGTGGCCAACATACGACCACAACCAGGTCGACCATGGCGACATGACCGACCACATCCGCATCGTCGGAGCCCGTCAGCACACGCTGCGCGGCATCGACCTCGAGATCCCCCGCCGTGCGATCACCGTGTTCACGGGCGTCTCCGGGTCGGGCAAGACCTCGCTGGTCTTCGACACGATCGCCGCGGAGGCGCAGTCGCAGCTGAACGAGACCTTCCCGGCCTTCGTCCGGAACCGGATGCCCAGCTACGGCCGCCCGGACGTGGACCTCGTCGAGAACCTCTCGCCGGTCGTGGTGGTCGACCAGCGCCGGCTCGGGGCGAACGCGCGCTCGACGGTCGGGACGATCACCGACATCGCCCCGCTCCTACGCCTGCTGTTCTCGCGCGCTGGGACGCCGCGCATCGGCGAGTCGACCGCGTTCTCCTTCAACGACCCCGCCGGCATGTGCGAGCGGTGCAGCGGGCTCGGGGAGGTGGTCACGCCGGCGCCGGAGAGCTTTCTCGACGACGGGTCCACGCTCGCCGAAGGCGCGATCCGGCTCCCCGGCTTCGGCAACACCCCCGGCCAGGCGCGCTACTGGTACCGCAAGTACGCCGAGACCGGGTGCTTCGACGTGGACCTCCTCCTGCGCGACTGGCCGGCGGAGCGGCGCGAGCTCCTGCTCCACGGCGGGCCGGAGCTCCCGGTCGAGGGGCTCGTGGACCACTTCGTGCGTATCTACCTGCAGGCCGAGGGCGAGATGTCGGCGCGCAAGCAGGCCACGATCGACCGGTTCAGCACGCGCGCACGGTGCCCGGACTGCGACGGCGCTCGCCTCAACGCTCGTGCCCGGTCGGTGACGGTGGCCGGGCGAACGTTCACGGAGTGGTGCGCGGTCGAGGTGGCCGAGCTCGTCGACCTGGTGCGGACGGTCCCCGAGCCGGCTCCCGTGGTCGACCTACTGGCCGAACGGCTGGCGGCGCTGGACGAGGTCGGGCTGGGCTACCTCACGCTGGACCGGCCGACCGGCACGCTGTCCGGCGGCGAGGCGCAACGGGTGAAGACGGTGCGCCACCTCGCGTCGAGCCTCATCGAGATGCTGGTCGTCTTCGACGAGCCGACCGTCGGCCTGCACCCCCGGGACGTCGAGCGCCTCACCGGGCTGCTGCGCCGCCTGCGCGACCGGGGCAACACCGTCCTCGTCGTCGAGCACGCGCGGGACGTGATCGCGGTGGCCGACCACGTGGTCGACCTCGGGCCCGGAGCGGGTCCCGACGGCGGGGCGGTGCTGGTGAGCGGGTCGCTCGCGGACCTGCGGGCCGCCGACACCCCGACCGGCCGGGCGCTGCGGGCCGGACCCGCACCCGTCGTCGGGAACCCGAGGACGCCGACCGGGTGGCTGCCGATCCGCGGGGCGGACCGGAACACGCTGCGGAGCGTCGACGTCGACGTGCCCACCGGGGTGCTGACGGCGATCACCGGGGTTGCCGGGTCGGGGAAGTCGAGCCTGGTGGACGTGCTCGTCGAGCAGCACCCGGGCGTGGTGCGCCTGGACCAGTCGGGGTTGACGACCTCACGCCGCTCCTCGCTGGCGACCTACACCGGGATCGCGGTGGACATCCGCAAGCGGTTCGCCCGCGCCCACGGGGTGCCGGTCTCGCGGTTCAGCGCGAACTCCGGCGGCGCGTGCCCGGACTGCGACGGGCTCGGCGTGCAGTACACCGACCTCGCCTTCCTCGCCGGGGTGTCGACGCCGTGCCCGACCTGCCGCGGCCGGCGGTTCTCCGAGGAGGTGCTGGCGATGACCGTCGACGGCCGGTCGATCGCCGACGAGCTGGACCGGACGGTCGACGACGCGCGCGAAGCCTTCCCGACGATGCTCGGCGCGCTCGCCGACGTCGGGCTCGGGCACCTCACGCTGGGCCGCCCGACGTCGACGTTCTCCGGCGGCGAGCGGCAGCGTCTACGCCTCGCGCTGGAACTGGCGCGGGGCTCGTCGTCGGGAACCTACGTGCTGGACGAGCCGACGACGGGGCTGCACCCGACCGACGTCGACCGGCTCGTCGGCGTGTTCGACGGGCTGGTCGACGCGGGGCACACGGTGATCGTGGTGGAGCACGACCTCGACGTCATCGCCCGCGCCGACCACGTCATCGATCTCGGCCCGGGGGCCGGGAGGCTCGGCGGCACCGTGGTGTTCACCGGGCCGCCTTCCGGGGCGTCAGCACTGCGGCCATGCTGACGCTGGACGTCACATTCGTGGGTGGTGCGAGCTAGCGGGCGGCGTGCCGGGGCCGGTCGTCGACGCCGAACGAGGAGCCGTAGGGGGCGTCCATCCGCGAGCCGAACGCCGCCTCGTCATCGTCGCGACGCCGGCGGCGGCCGCCCGTCCCGACGATGCCCGGGGTGTCGCCGGTCAGCGGCGTCTCGAGCGAGTACGGCCGCTCCGGGCGGGTCCGCTCACGCCGCGGCGGGCTGGTGACGACGGGTGCGTGCGGGCCGGTGCCGGGCAGGTTGCCCTGGCCGACCCACTCCGCCTCCTGCGCGATCCGGTAGGTCTGGCAGGGCCACGACGCGGTGCGGCCCGCGGCGTCGTGGCACCCGCCGCAGCGGCCGGCACCGTCGGGCACGTGTTCCGCGAGGACACGCCGGACCAGGTCGGGCATCTCGGACATGACCGTGGCCATCGACATGCGTGGCCTCCTTCGTCGGGGGGAGGGTTACGGAACGATCTGGACCTCGTCGTTGACCTGCAGGAAGTCGAAGAACGCCTTGGAGTCGTCGTCGCCGAGGTGCACGCACCCGGCCGAGGCGCGCTGCAGGCTGCCGCCGTGGAAGGCGTCGCCGGGCGCGAAGAACACCGAGTTCGGCATCGGCGCCTGGTTGTACTCGCGCGAGTGGTGGTACTGGTCCTTCCACATCACGTGGAAGACGCCGGTCGGGGTCTCGTTGCCGGGTCCGCCGGTCGTGATCGGGACCGGCCCGCGGACGAGCGTGCCCTTGCCGTCGCCGATCCAGGCCTTCTGCTGCGAGATGCTGACGCAGGCCTTCGCGGTGGCCGCGCAGGGCGGCGCTCCCGGTGCCTGCGCCGGTGCGGCGACGGCCGGTACCGCGGCCGAGAGCACCCCGGCGCCGAT
Organism: Actinomycetospora termitidis; assembly: GCF_030286555.1. GTDB lineage: Bacteria > Actinomycetota > Actinomycetes > Mycobacteriales > Pseudonocardiaceae > Actinomycetospora > Actinomycetospora termitidis. The sequence continues at coordinate 841,153 of NZ_JASVWF010000001.1, forward strand.
GGCTCCGGCGGTGATCGCCGTCCGTGCGAGACGGCGCTCGGAGTGCTTCTGGTGACGACCCAACTCGTGTCCTTCCCCGACGGTCGTGACTGTCGTTGCGGCGTGACCATACGTCGCGGTCAGGTCACCGACGGCGAACGGTGGGGCCACGGATCGTGGTGTCGGGCACTGCGTCCTCCGGGCGGGTGGCGGCCGTCTGACCTGCGCCGATGCCCGAGACTCGTGTCTCTGCGAGGACCGTCTCCGCCGTCAGGTGGGCAGAGCGTGGCGCTCGGGTGGAGCAGTCCGGGGTGGCCTGCGTGCGGTGTCCGGATCCGGGTTCACGACGGCGGGTCGGTGCGCGCGCCGAGCGGGGTCGAGGACGCGCCGAGTGGTGCGTGGCGTGTCGCGTGATGCCGTAGTCGACGGCGAGGGGCGACCAGCGCCGGGGATCGGCCACCGACGGGCCGCGCCCGGCCGTCGATGCAGAGGGGTGCGGGCGAACCGTGTCCTCGGGACAGGGTTCGCGGCGCCCCGACCTGTGCCGAGCCTCCGTCGACACGGCTAGGCTCCCCATCAGCGGGCCTCTAGCTCAATGGGCAGAGCATCGGACTTTTAATCCGCTGGTTGTGGGTTCGAGTCCCACGGGGCCCACGCACGGCGGGGTCCGAACTTGTGGGGCGTGTCGCACGATCCCTTGCGCGTGTCGCCACAGAAGTCGCGATCATGTCCGGCGATGTGGAGCACCCGCGAGGAGCGGCCGGGCGACGAGGCGGCGATACGGGCCGTCGTCACCGAGGCCTTCCCGACGCCGGCCGAGGCCGATCTCGTCGACGCCCTCCGCGCCGACCCGGTCGCCTGGGTGGCGCTGTCCTTCGTGACGACGGGTCCGGACGGCGAGGTGGTCGGCCACGCCCTCCTCACCCGCTGCCACGTCGACGGCGGACCGGCGCTCGCCCTCGCGCCGTGCGCGGTGCTGCCGCAGCACCAGGGCCGCGGTGCCGGCTCGGCGGCCATCCGAGCGGTGCTGGACACGGCGAGGGACCGCGGCGAGAACCTCGTGATCGTCCTCGGGCACGCGGACTACTACCCGCGGTTCGGCTTCATCCCGGCGTCGGCCCGGGGCGTCCGGGCTCCGTTCGACGTCCCCGACGAGGCCTTCATGGCCCTCGCCCTGGACATCACACGCTCCACACCGAGCGGCACGGTCGCGTACCCACCCGCCTTCGGCGTCTGACTCACGACACCGGCAGCAGCTCCCACGCCGTCGGCCACGGCACGGACGCGTCCGGGTCGGTGACCGGGTCCTCGTGCCCGGCCACCCGGACCTGGCTCGCGGTGATCACCGCCCGCGCCCGCTCCTCGCCGATCCCCGCGCCCGTCAACCGCTCGAGCAGGGTGGCGGGACGGGGTTCGGGGCGCGGGTACTCGAGCACGCCCCGACGCTAGATCCGCGGAGAGCCCGCCGACGGCAACGACGGGCTCTCCGCGGTGTAGATCACCGGGACGGGTTCAGAAGGTGATCAGCGGCTTGATGATCCCGTCGCGCTTGTGGCTCATCATGTCGAAGGCCTCCTCGACCTGGTCGATGCCCATCCGGTGGGTGGTCATCGGGGTCGGGTCGACCTTGCCGTTCACCATCAGCCGCATGAGCCGTTCCATGCGCAGCCGGCCGCCCGGACAGAGGTCGGTGACGATCTTCTTGCCGGCCATCCCGAGGCCCCACGCGTCCAGCGGCATCGTCACGGTCGGGCCGGACTCGCCGTGGTACCCGACGTTCGAGAGCGTCCCGCCGGGCCGCGTCGCGTAGAGCGCCGCCTCGAACGTGACCTGGTTGCCCAGCGCCTCGACCGTCGAGTCCGCGCCGCCGTCGGTCAGGGCGATGATCTGCTCCGCGACGTTTCCCGACGACGGGTCGATCACCACGTCCGCGCCGAACTGCCGCGACAGCTCGGCACGGTTCGGGATGCCCTCCACGGTGATGACGAGGCCCGCGCCGCGCAGCTTCGCCCCGATCGTCGCCGAGAGCCCGACGGCCCCCTGCGCGAAGATCGCGACCGTCCCGCCCACCGGGATGTTCGCGTTCTCCGACCCGATCAGGCCGGTGGAGAGCATGTCGCAGGCGTAGACCGCGACCTCGTCGGCGAGGCCCTCCGGGATCGGCGCGAGGTTGTAGTCCGCGTCGTTGACGTGGAAGTACTCGGCCATGTTGCCGTCCTTCTGGACGGTGAACCGGTATCCGCCGAGCGCGCCGCGGCACTGCGAGGTGTAGCCGGCCTGGCAGTTGTCGCAGGTGCCGTCGGGGGTGACGGCGTTGACCGCCACCCGGTCCCCGACCTGCACCGACGTCACGCCCGCACCGATCTCGTGGACGACGCCGACGCTCTCGTGGCCCAGCAGCCGGCCGTCCGGCACGGGGAGCAGACCCGCGACGGTGTGCACGTCCGACGTGCAGATCAGGGCGGCGGTGGTCCTCACGACCGCCTCGCCCGGACCCGCTGTCGGGACCTCCCGCTCGACGAGGCCGACCTTGCCGGGCCCGAGGATCGCGAACGCTTTCATGTCATCTCCCAGGTGTCTCGAGGAGTTCGCGCAGGTGTCGGTCGACCTGCGGCATGAAGTCGGGGTTCACGGCGAACAGCCCGAGGTGACCGAGGACGTCGTCGACGACCCGCAGTTCGGAGCCCTTCACCAGGCCCTGCTCGGCGGCGCAGTCGCGCACCGGGAAGAACATGTCCTCGCTGATCGGCATGACGAAGGTCGTGGCCGTGATGCGTCCGAGCGCGGCGGCGAGGTCGCCGCCGGTGTGCCGGGCGACGTCGCCGCGCTGCCACTTCCAGGCCATGCAGAGCAGGTCGTTCGGGTCCATCGCCGTGAAGTAGGGCTGCAGGAACCCCGCGAGGAACGCGTCCATGTCGTCGAACCCGAGTCCGGTGTAGACGCGCTGTTTCCAGAACTCCGTGGAGAAGCCCATGACGCCCCAGATGCGCGCGTGGCGCTCGAGTCCGGCGACGACGTCAGCGTTCGACGTGTACTCGCCACCGGCGAAGCCGGGATCGGTCGTGATCGCCTCGGCGAGGACCCGGGTGAACAGGAAGTCGTGGTCGGTGTTCTGTGCGGTGCCCGCGATCGGGGCCGCGCGCCGGACCTTGTCCGGGAACCGGACCGCCCATTCGTAGGTCTGCTGCGCGCCCATCGACCCGCCGACGACGAGCTCGAGCCGCTCGATGCCGAAGTGCTCGCGCAGCAACCGCTCCTGCGCGACGACGTCGTCGCCGATCCGGACGTGCGGGAACGCGGACATCGCGATGTCGGCGTTCGCGCCCGAGGCGTTGTGCGGGGAGGTCGACAGGCCGTTGCCGATCTGGTCGACCACGACGACGAAGTAGCGGGAGGGATCGAGCGCGTGCCCCTCGCCGATGTACTGCTCACGGAAGATCTGGTGGCTGCCCGAGTACCAGGTGGTCACCAGGATCGGCGGATTCTGCGGCGACCCGAACGTCGCCACCGCGAGGTGGCAGTCCGGGATCGAGCCGCCCTCCTCGAGGTCCAACCGTCCGATGCTGACGAGGTCGTACTCGCCGTGGAACTCCGGGGAGTAGAAGGGGTTCTCGATCGCACTCATGATGCCAAGGCCCATCGGTAGACGTGGTCGCCCGCCGGCGTGGCCACGCCGTCGATGGCGAAGCCCTCCCAACCGTTCGCGGCGATCTGGTCGCACTTGGCCCGGTACGGGCCGACGAAGTCGAGGTTCGGCAGGAACTGCCGGGGTTTGCCGGGGATGTTGGCGCCCATGTACCAGGTGTCGGCGGTCGGAAAGAGCGTCGCGTTCGCGATCTCCGCGTTGTACGTGCACCAGGCGTCCTCGGCCTCCTTCGTCGGCTCGATCTCCGACGCCCCGCGCTCCCGCAGGTCGACGATGATCCGGCCGACGAGGTCGACGTGCTGCTCGATCGAGACCGGCATGTTCGAGAGCACCGACGGGCTCTGCGGGCCCGTGATGGTGAACAGGTTCGGGAAGTCGTGGCTCATCAGGCCCAGATAGGTGCGCGGACCCTCCGCCCATTTCTCCCGGAGCAGCTGCCCGCCACGTCCGCGGATGTCGATGCGATTCAGCGGGCCGGTCATGGCGTCGAACCCGGTCGCCAGGACGAGGGCGTCGAACTCGAACTCGGCCCCGTCGGCGAGCCGCAGACCGCTTCCGGTGATCGCCGCGATCGGGTTCGTCTTCACGTCGACCAGGTGGACGTGGGGCTCGTTGAAGGTCTCGAAGTAGCCGGAGTCCAACGGGTTGCGCTTGCAGCCGAAGGGATAGCCGCTCGGCACGAGGAGATCCGCGGTCGCCGGGTCGTGCACCGTCTCGCGAATCTTGCGGTCCAGGAATCGTCGCACCAGGTCGTTGGCCTCGGTGGAGAAGAAGATGTCCGCGTAGGACCCGAGCCAGATGTGGAACCCGCCGCGGTTCCAGAAGTCCTCGAGCAGCGCCTCGCGCTCGTCGTCGGAGACCTCGGCCGCGCCCTTCTCCTGCAGGTACAGCTCGAACCCGAAGTTGGACTGCTGGATCCGTTCGCGGATGCCGGCCCAGTCCTCCCGGCGCTCGGCCTTCACCTGCGGGTCCACCGGCCCGTTGTTCGCCGGGATGATGTAGTTCGCGGTCCGCTGGAAGACCGTGAGCTCGCTCGCCTGAGCAGCGATCAACGGCGTGGCCTGCACGGCGCTCGCCCCGGAGCCGATCATCCCGACCCGCTGCCCGGTGAAGTCCACGCCCTCGTGCGGCCAGTGCCCGGTGTGGAAGGTCGGGCCGGCGAACGTGTCGATGCCCTCGAACGGCGGGGTGTTGGACGCCGAGAGCGCGCCGACCGCCGAGATCACGTACGTGGCCGTGACGGTCTCGCCCTGATCGGTGACGACGCGCCAGTGGCTGTCCTCGTCGTAGGTCGCCGAGACCACCCGCGTGCCGAACGTGATGTCCCGACGCAGGTCGAAGCGGTCGGCGACGTGCTCGAGGTAGCCGCGGATCTCGTGGGACTCCGGGTAGCGCTCGCTCCACTCCCAGGACTCCCAGAGGTCCCGGTCGAAGGTGAAGCCGTAGATGTAGGAGTCCGAGTCGGACCGGGCACCGGGGTACCGGTTCCAGTACCAGGTGCCGCCGACGCCGTCGCCGGTCTCGAACACCCGGGCGTGCAGCCCCATCTCGTCGCGCAGCTTGTGCAGCATGTAGAGGCCGGAGAACCCGGCCCCGATGATCACCGCGTCGACGGTGCTCGTGGCAGGTGGACCGGTCGTGGTCTCGGTCATCGGCGTCGCTCCTCCCGGCTGGACACCGAGACGGTGACCCCGGGACGCACCCGTCGGCTTGGACGATGCGACGGCGACGTTGGACGTCCTTGCGGGCCTTGGCGAGTGACCGGGCTCACGTCTACCGTGGTCGGTCGGGCGTGCGTGACGGCGAGGGGGCTCGGCCATGGGCGAGCAGCTGATCGTGCCCGACCAGCTGCCCACCTGGGTCCCGGGCGAGGTGACCGTCCGGAGCCCGGACGACGCCTGGGACGGGGTGTCGGTCCGTGGATACCGCTACCGCGACTCCGACGTCGAGGTGCCCGCGATGCGGGACTTCATGGTGGTGGCCTACCACCGGGGCGCCACCGACATGCGACGACGGATCGACCACGGGTGGCACCACGAGCAGCTCCGGCCCGGTGACGTCTCGCTGCTCACCCGGGCCGCGGACTCGCACTGGCGGTGGGACCGGCCGATCGAGGTCGTGCACGTCTACCTGACCCACGACCAGCTCGCCTCGACCTGCCGGGAGATGTACGGGCGCGAGGTCGAGGAGGTCGAGCTGCACGACACGATCAAGGCCGACGACCCGTCGATCCACCGCACGGCCATGGCGATCGCGCAGGAGGCCGCGCAGGGCGGGGTCGGCAGCGAGCTCCTCGTGGACTCCCTGACGACGGCCATGTCGGTGTCGATCCTGCGCCGGCACGCCAACATCGTGTTCCGCACGCCGGACTCGCCCGAGCGCCTGACGGCCCGGCAGGAGCACCTCGTCCGGGACTACGTCCGGTCCCACCTGGACCGCCGGCTCACGCTCGACGAACTCGCCGGCGCGGTGGGCCTCAGCAAGTTCCACTTCGCACGGCAGTTCCGCGGTTCCACGGGGACGACGCCGCACGAGTTCGTGCTGCGCCGCCGGATGGAACGGGCACGCCTGCTCCTCGAGCGCACCGACACCCCGCTCCCCGAGGTCGCCTCGTCCTGCGGGTTCGCCGACCAGAGCCACATGAACCGGGTCTTCCGGAAGCGGTCGGGGACGACGCCGGGTGCGGTCCGGCGCGATCGCTGACCGTCCCGACGGCGGGTGGGGGTAGGTGAGCGACGGCGTTGCGGGGCGCACACGGCTGGAGTGCGGGGTGGTGCCCGGTGGGGCCGTTGCGGGGCGCACACGGTCGGAGCGGGTGGCGCCTCCCGACGCGGACGTTGCGTGACGCAACGCGGGAGGCGGCCGAGACGCGAACCGGAGCTCCGCCGGTCGTCGGGAATGAAGATCCTGACGAGCAGAGCGGACCGCTCGGTCCGCGCCCCACTCCGCGCGGCAGAACGAGATCTTGCACGGCGAGCGGCGCTCCGCCGCCACAGGTGTTGCGTGACGCAATGGGAATGCCGCGTAGGTCGACCCGGTCCGGCCGTGTGCGCGACGCAACGGAGGACGTCATGTGCGGAGCAGGTGAGCCTTGCTGTCGCCATAGCGACAACAAGTGCTCACCTGAGCGGAGCTCACATCTGCTCGAGGTCGTACCGGACGTTGTCGCCGTCCACGGCGGTCACGGTCGCGCGGACGTTGTAGGTGTCGGCGCCGTCGAGCACCGAGCACGAGATCGTCGCGCCGACCTTCGCGGGCAGGTCCTCCGAGCACGTCGCGAGCCCGGTGGAGACGCGGCTCTGGATCTCGCTCGCCACGGCCGACGAGTCCACGACCTTCGGACCGAACAGGCCGAACAGCTGGATGAGGCCGAAGATCACCGCGATCACGCCGAACACGATCGACAGGATCGGGCCGGCCTTCCGGCGCTTCGGCGGCGACGCCTCCACGGGGCGGGACCCGACTTCGACGCCGTTCGTGGTGGCGGCGGGGGGCTCGGGCGCGACGAACTGGGTCATGACGACTCCTCGGTGGGGTCGGCCGCCTCGTGCGGCCGGTGCGAGAAGCCTCGTGGACGACGGCGGATCGGTCCGGCGCCGTCGTCACACCCGGTGTGTCACCGCCGCGACAGTCACATCTCCCGTTCGAGGTGCGCGCGGACCGCGGTGCCGTCGTCGTTCATCCAGTCCTTGGACCGGGCGTAGGAGAGCATGCCCTCGAAGTCCGACTCCCAGCCCTCGGGCACCCGCCCGGCGGCGAGCCGGCGGAGGGTCTCCACCGGGATCATCACGTGGTTGCCGTCGGGCAGGAGCTCTCCGCCCGCGTGCTCGGCCATGACCTCGTGCAGCCGGGCGGGCGTGAGCCGCTGCTTGTACGAGGCGTACAGGTCGTTCACGCGCTCGGGCTGGTGGAGGCTGACACCGTCGTCGGCGATCTCGAGGTACACATCGGCCACCCTGCCCGGCGATCACCGCCGACGCGAGGGGACTGTCACGCCGGGACGGCGGCCTTCCGCCACCACACGACGACCAGGATCAGCCCCACGAGGCTGACCAGCATGCCGACGGCCAGCCCGGTGCGGACGTAGTCGGGTTGTTCGCCGAGGAGGTAGTAGGGGAGGGCCATCAGCGTCGAGACGGCGCGTGTGGTGAACACGACCGCGACCGCCGCCGGGCGGCCGCGCCAGGCCGGCACGGTCGCCACGAGCCCGACCACCGACAACACGAAGCCCGGGACGATGAACCAGGCAGGGTTCCCCGGGGTGCCGACGAACCCGATGCTCACCAGGTCGGCGAGGTTCGCCAGCGTGAGGAGCGCGAGGGCCGCCGTGCCCGTGCCGGTCCGCTCCACGGTCAGGCCACCGCTGTCGCTTCGATCTCGAGCAGGAGCTCGGGGAAGGCGAGGCGCGCGACGCCGAGCAGCGTCATGGTGACGACGTAGCCGGTGCGGCCCATCCGCTCGCCCAGGCTCTCCGACGCGCCGAAGAAGGCGTCCACGTCGGTGGTGTATACGTTGAGCCGGACGATGTTCTCCGGCGACATCCCGGCGTCGCCGAGGACCGTCTCCAGGTTGTCCAGGGCGAGGTGGGCCTGCGCGGTCATGTCGCCCTCGTGCTGCGGGTGCCCGTCCTTGTCCACGGACGTCTGCCCCGAGCAGTAGAGCGTCCGCTGCTCGCCGGTGACCTCCACGGCCTGCTGGAAGCCGTAGGCGATCGACCACTCCCACGGGTTGATGACGCGCTGGTCCATGGCTCTGCTCCGCCCTCTCGTGACTCCGTCACGGCCAGGCTCCTCAGTTGATGTACACAGAGCAATCATCGGCCGCCACCGGACGATCCGGCGTCACTCGATCAGTCGAGCAAAGTGTCACCGAACGGAATCAGTGCAGGACCTTCAGTCCGATCACGCACGCCACGATGCCGCCGAGCAGCAGCGCCTTGACCGCGGTGAAGGGCTCGTCCCCGGTGGCCATCGCGTACGCGACGGTGCCCACCGCGCCGATCCCGACCCACACCGCGTACGCCGTGCCCGTCGGCAGGTCCCGCATCGCGTACCCCAGCCCGACCATGCTCGCGACCACCGCGACCGCGAACACGACGAGCGGGGTGATCCTCGAGAGCCCCTGGGTCTTCCCGAGCGCGGTGGCCCACACCGCCTCGAGCACCCCGGACACGACCAGCACGACCCACGCCATGACGGCACCCCTCACGCAGAGCGCCGTCTTGTCGAGGTCCCGGTACGGCGTCACTCTCGTCGGGAGAGGCCGTCGTCGGACGGCTCGGGCAGGAGCCTCGCACCCGTCGTCGGGAAGGATCTAGGGCTTGCGACCCACGGCACCCGCGAGACACTTCTGCGCCGGCAGGAGGTCCTGCAGGCGGGGGCCGTCGGGCCACCAGTCGACGAGCAGCGAGAAGCCCGGCTCGATCAGCTCGAGCCCCGGGAGCATCCCGAGGATCTCGTCGCGTGTGCGGAAGACGCCGCTGCCCAGGGGGCTGTGCACGAAGACGTCCTCCATGCGGCGGGCGAGGGCGGAGTTCTCGTCCTGCGGGTCGTAGAAGTGCGAGAGCGCGACGTACGAGCCCGAGGGCAGGGCGTCGATGTACGTCTTCATGATGTCGCTGGGCGGGCGCTCGCCGACGTAGTGGTGGAGGGTGCCGAGCATCAGCAGGGCGAGCGGCTGGTCGAAGTGGATGAGCTCGCGGATGATCGGGTCCGCCAGCACCTCCTCGGGCTTCGTCAGGTCCGCCGGCGAGAAGCGGGTGAGGTCGTTCTCCTCGAGCAGTGCGCGGCCGTGCGCGACGACGGACGGGTCGTTGTCCACGTAGACCACCCGGGCGTCCGGCGCGATGCGTTGCGCGGCCTGGTGGGTGTTCTCCGCGGTCGGCAGCCCGGAGCCGAGGTCGAGGAACTGGCGGATGCCGGTCTGCCCGGCGATGAAACGGGTGACGCGGATGAGGAACTGGCGATGGTCGACCGTGAACTGCTCGATCTCGGGCGCGACCGTCTTGAGCTTCTCGACGACCTCGCGGTCGGCCTCGAAGTTGTCCTTGCCGCCCAGCGCACAGTCGTAGACCCGCGCGATGCTCGCCCGGGTCCGGTCGATCGTGGCCGGGGCCTTGGGTGAGGCCGGCCGTTCGATGCTCATCGGTGCTGCTCCCGCCAGAGTCCCGCCGTGTTGTCCGCCATTGTGGCAGGTTTCAACTTCCCGACGACGGGGGTGCGTGATTCCGATGGCCCGGATGCGTGATGGCGTCGCCGGGCTGTTGCTCCGTGCCGGTGACGCCGCGGGCGGGCGCGTCCGGCGCGGTCTCTCGATCGCCGAGCGGTCCGTCCTCGCGCCGGTCTTCCAGGACGGTCTGGATCTCGACGAGATCGTCGTGGTCCCCGGGCGCGCCGGGCTCCTGGGGCTGAGCCCGCGCCCGGTCACGCTCGGGACGACGATCCACCTCAAGGGCCACACCTCCCCGGGGCTGCTCGTCCACGAGGCCGTGCACGTGTGGCAGTTCCGACGGCTCGGGGCCCGCTACGTCCTCGACGCGATCCGCGCGCAGTACTCGCGCACCGGCTACGACTGGCGGGCCGCCGGCACCGACCGCTTCGACGGGCTGAACCTCGAGGCGCAGGCCCAGTTCGTGCAGGACCTCCGGACCACACCCGCCGTCGGGAAGGACTACCCGGCGCTGGCCGCCGACGCCCTCGCGAGCGTCCGCACCCCGAGCACGCCGAGCACGAGGTAGCCGGGCCAGAGGGCGAGCCGTTCGAGCAGTCCCCCGAGCTCCGGGGCGAGGCCGAGGAGGAACACCGCGCTCGCGACGATGCTCACGACCCCGAGCGCCGCGGCCGTCCGGCTGCGGACCGCGAGACCGGTGAGCAGCAGAGCGACCGGCTGCGCCAGGAAGACCGGGGTGGAGACGACGAAGTGGGCGACCGGGGCGGTGTCCAGCGGGGCGAGGCCGGTCGCGACCGACGACAGCCCGGCGATCACCCACAGCACGCGCGCGGTGCGCGACGGTCGCTCCCCCAGCACGGCGCCGAGTGTGAGCGTCACCCCGAACAGCACGAACGCCCCGTTGATGACGGCGTGCTCGGGCGACACCGCCGCGACCCCGAGCTCGCTGATGGTGCTCGTGACGAGGTCGTACGGAGCCGCCACGGCCGCCACCAGGAGCTCGACGACGATGTACAGCGGCTGCGTCGCCCGGAACAGGGCGCCGACCCGGTGTGCGTCCATGCCGGCACGCTAGGGCCGTCGCCCGCCGCCCGTCGTCATCCGAAGGTCGCGAGGTCGTCCCCGGAGTCCACCGCGAGGTGCGGCACGGGCGGCGGGACGTCGGGTTGCATCCGGGCGACGAAGGCGTCGAAGTCGGCGAGCTTGCCCGCATCGTGGGGACGTCCGCGGGCCTCCAGGCGGGCCCGCAACGTCGCCGGGTCGATCCGCGCCCACACCAGGTGCACCGCGGGTCCGCCCAGCTCCTCGACCCACGTCGACCAGCGCGCCGGGTCGCGGATCTGGCCGGTGAACGGCGCGACCAGCAGGATCGGGCAGCCGTGGCGGCGGATTTCACGCGCCGTCGCGGTCATGCCGCCGTACTCGTGGACCTTGACGTGCTCGTCGTACCAGGGGCCCTCGCGCTCGCCGTCGTCGCGACCGGCCGCCCTGAGGGTCGCGCCGACGAACCCGCCGTAGAGCGTGTCCTTGTCGAGCAGCGCCGGGTGCGGGACGAGGCGATCGGCCAGCCGGGCGGCGACGGTCGACTTGCCCGCTCCCGGTGCTCCGGCCACGACCCAGACGTCGGCGAGCGCCACGCCGGGCGACGCTAGACGGCGCACCGCCCGCCGTCGATCGGGGATACCGGGCGGGAGCCGCCCGGTAACCTGCCCGCCGTGACCCGGCCGACGGCGCGCGTCCTCGCCCTCCTCGAGGTCCTGCAGACCGGGGGCACGCACACCGTGGCGACGTTGGCCGGACGGCTCGGCGTCGACGAGCGCACGGTGCGCCGGTACGTGGAGCACCTGCAGGACCTCGACGTGCCGGTGCGGTCGGTCCGGGGCCGCTACGGCGGCTACCACCTCGCGCCGGGCTTCCGGATGCCACCGCTCATGCTCACCGACGCCGAGGCGCTCGCGACCCTCGTCGGCCTGGTCGCGGGGCAGCGGGCCGGCGTCGTGCCCGACGCGGCGGACAGTGCGGCCGCGAAGGTCCGCCGGGTCCTGCCCCGGGCCCTCGCGGACCGGCTGGACGCGCTCCTGGGGACCGTCGAGCTGACCCTGCCCGAACGCGCGGGCGTCAGCCCGGAGACCGGGGTGCTGCTGACGGTGGCCGAGGCGGCCCGGGACCACCGTCCGGTCGAGATCCGCTACGCCGGGCGAGGTGTCCGGACACTGCACCCGTACGGCCTGGTCGCGCACGGGGGGCGCTGGTACGCCACCGGTGCCGACTCCGCGAGCGGCGAGGTGCGGACGTTCCGGCTCGACCGGATCGGACGCGCGACGATCGTGCCGGGCACGTTCGAGGTGCCGCCGGACCTCGACCCCACCGACCGGCTCCTCACCGGCCTCGCCGGGCTCCCGCGGCGCCACGAGGTGCGCGTGCGGGTGCAGGCGCCCGCACCCGTCGTCAGGAAGAGCGTGCCGGCCGGGCTGGCCGTGCTCGAGGAGCTCCCCGACGACTGGGTGCGGGTGACGATGCAGGTCGAGAGCCTGGACTGGGTGCCCGGCGTGCTCGCCGGGCTCGGCGCCCCGTTCGAGGTCGAGGCGCCGGACGAGCTCCGCGGGCGGATCCGCGACCTCGCCGACCGGCTCAGGCGGGCCGCAGACGCACCCGCGACGGGTCCAGGTCGTCCATCCGCGGCACGCCCATGAGCGCGAGGGTGCGCTCCATCTCGGCGCGCAGGATGTCCAGCATGCGGGTCACGCCGGCCTCGCCGCCGGCCATCAGCCCGTACATGTAGGCGCGCCCGACCACCACCGCGTCCGCCCCGAACGCCTTCGCGGCGACGACGTCCGCGCCGCTCATCACGCCCGTGTCCACGAAGACGCTCGCGCGGCCGCCCACGGCGGCGACGACGTCGGGGAGGATCTCCAGTGGCACCGGGGCGCGGTCGAGCTGGCGGCCGCCGTGGTTGGACACCACGACGCCGTCCGCGCCGAGGTCGACGACCGCCTTCGCGTCGTCCGGGTGCTGGATGCCCTTGACCACCAGGTGCCCGGGCCACTGCTCGCGCAGCCAGGTGACGTCCCGGGCGACCGCCGTCGGGTCGAACATGTGCGTGACGAGCTCGGCGACCGTGCCGTTCCAGGAGTTCAGCGACGCGAAGGTGAGCGGCTCGGTGGTCAGCACGTTCGCCCACCAGGCGGGGTGGCGCGCCATGTCGAGCAACGTCCGGGCGGTGAGCGACGGCGGGATCGTCAGGCCGTTGTGGTTGTCCCGCAGGCGCGCCCCGGGGACCGGGGTGTCGACGGTGAGCACGAGCGTGTCGTAGCCGGCCTTGCGAGCGCGCTCGACGAGCTCGCCGGAGGCGTCGCGGTCGTTCCACAGGTAGAGCTGGAACCAGTGGCGCGCGAGCGGTGCCTCGTCCCGGAACGCCTCGATCGACGTGGTGCCCATCGTGGAGAGCGCGTAGGGCACGCCGGCCGACTCCGCCGCGCGCACCACGGCGCGCTCGCCCTCGTGGTGCGCCATGCGTGTGAAGCCGGTCGGTCCGAGGATCACCGGCATCGACGCGGACTCGCCGAGGATCGTCGTCGTGGTGTCGATCGTGCCGACGTCGCGCAGCACCCGCGGCGAGAACTCGACCCGGGAGAACGCCTCGCGCGCCCGCCGCAGCCCGATCTCCTGCTCGGCGGCACCGTCGACGTAGTCGAACACCGCCCGGGGCGCTCGCTTCCGCGCCGCCACGCGCAGGTCGGCGACGGTGAACGACGACTCCAGCCGGCGCCGGGTCGGGTCCAGCCGCGGCGGCCGGACCCGCACCAGCGGCTTCAGGTCGGCGTAGCGGGGGAGCTGGCGTCGCACGGGCACGCGGACTCCTTCGTCGCAGGGACCCCGACCACAACACGGCGCGATCGGCGGGGCAAGGCGTGCGTCCGATCGTTGCCGGGTGTGGTCTGGGTCACTTACGGTGGACGCTCGCCGACGAGCGGGAGGCGATCGCCATGGACGGGGCGACGCGGTCGTTGCTGGAGCTCTGGGACACCACCGAGGACGTGGTCGACGGCCTCGCGGCCCCCGACTGGACCCGCCCGCTCGGCCGGACCGACCGGGCGCGGGCGTGTGCCGCCCTGGACACCGGGGGCACCGACGTCGCCGACCTGGTCACCCACCTCACCGGCGGCCACCCCACCGACCCCGACCGGATGCGCGAGGAACTCGCCGCCGCCCACGTCCGCGCCGGCCGGGAGCTGACGCACGCGGCACCGCGCGGCGAGGCCCTGGCCGCGCAGTGCCTCGACATGTGCCTGCACACCCACGACCTGCTCGCGGCGCTCGACCGCGACCTCGACCCCGACGAGGCCGAGCCCGCTGCGGTCCAGGCCTGCCGGCTCGTCGTCGGGACCCTCCCGCGGCTGCTCGCGTGCACGCCGGAACTCCGGGCGTCGAGCCTGCGGGTGGTCGTCCGGGCGGGCGACGGCGCGGCCGTCATCGACCGGTCCTTCCCGACGACGGGTCACGGCGCGGCCGAGACGCTGGAGGCCGATGCCGTCGCCATGGTCCTGCTGCTCGCCGGCCGGCGGCGCGTCATGGAACTCCGCGACCTGGTCGCGTGGGACGGCCCGACCGCGGAGCGGGTGCTCGCCGCGGTCGGCTAGTCCATCCGCTGGCGGAGCAGGGCGCCGAAGGCGATCGCGGCGATGACGGCCACGATCACGGAGAAGACCACACCCGCCGTCACGAGCCCGAAGGCGGCGGACGCGATGCCCTCGCCGATCACCGGGAGCGAGATGGCCACATAGAGCACCAGGAAGAAGCTCGACGCGACCTCGCTGCGCCGCTCCGGTGGCGTCCCGGTGTTGACCGCGCCGAGCCCGGCCCGGAACGACATGCCCTGCCCGATCCCCGCGACGGCCGCCCCGACGAGCAGGACCCAGAGCGACGGGAGCGCGACCGACAGCCCGACGAGCAGCACGCCCACGACGAGGGCGACGCACCCGGTCAGCAGCGCGGGCCGCAGGGACAGCCGCGACGAGGCGACCTGACCGATCGTCGAGAAGCCGAGCAGGGTGAACACGACCAGGCCGCCGACGAAGTGGTTCTCCACCCGCAGGACCTGGCTGAGGAAGGCCGGCGAGACGGCGGTGAAGAGACCGAGCACGGCGAACCCGGCGAAGCCCGCGACGGCGGCGCCGACGAACACACCGCGCACCTCGGACGGGACGCCGAGCTTCTGCGGCGCCCAGGAGACGGGGCCGTCCGGCGTCTCGATCGGCTCGGCCACCAGGTAGGCGCCCACGGCCGTGAGCAGGACCAGGACGATGTGCACCGCGTAGGGCAGGAACAGCGGCAGGGGCGCGAACTCGGCGAGTGCTCCCGCGACGACGGGCCCGAGCCCGAGACCGAGCATGTTCACGCAGGCGGCGACGAGGCTGTACCGGGCCTGCCTGCCCTCCGGTGCGAGGTCGACCAGCGTCGCGGTGGCGGTCCCGGTGAAGATGCCCGCGGACAGCCCGGAGAGCAGTCGTCCGACGAAGAGGGCGGTGACGCTGTCCGGGATGAGGAAGACCGCGCTCGAGATCGCGGCGAGCGCGAGGCCGGGGAGCAGGACCGCGCGGCGGCCGAGCTGGTCGGACAGCCGGCCGAACAGGAGCAGCGCCGCGGCCACGCCGACCGCGTACGTCGCGAAGATCAGCGTGACGACGACCTGGCCGAAGCCGAGCTCGCGCTCGTAGAGCGGGTAGAGCGGGGTCGGCAGCGTCGCGCCGAGCATCGTGACGAGGAAGGCGAGCGCCACGACGACGGCGGCGGCCGGGCCGCGCAGTCCGCGGCGCGCGGCGGTGGGCGTACTGATCTGGGACTCCCGTCGGTCGACCTCGCGTCCGACGGTCGTTGTTCCCGCTCCCGATCGGGCCTACGCGGTGGCCGCGGTCTCCTCGGCGCGCACGGTGTCGAGGACCGACAACAGTACGGAGGCGCCGACGGCCTCGCGCCACCGCGGGCGGGGGCGCTCGGTGGCCTGCGGGACCGAGGACAGGTTGCGGTGCGTGGTCGTGGCCGGGTTCCGGCGCTCGTCCTGCACGAGTCCTGCGTCCATCTCGTCCACCCCGCTCCCGTTCGGCGCGACCATCGCGCCGTTCGTCGTGCGTGTATCCGCAGGATGGTCCTCAATCGTTACCTCGAAACCTCCTGGTACTCACAACGGGTGAACGCCCTGCGGCCTGCGGGGCTAGCGTGACCGTCGTGCCGCCCACCTACGACGTCGCCGCGCTGCGAGCGCGCTTCCCGGCTCTCGACGCGGGCTACGCGCACTTCGACGGGCCGGGCGGCTCGCAGGTGCCGGTCGAGGTCGCACGGGCGGTGGGAGAGACCCTGACCGCGCCGATCGCGAACCGCGGGACGTCCTACGCGGCCGCGCGGAACGCGGAGCTGGTCGTGCTCACCGCCCGGCAGGCGATGGCCGACCTGCTCGCCGCCGACCCGGGCGGCATCGTCTTCGGCCGCTCGATGACGGCGCTGACGATGGACCTCGCCCGCACGCTCGCCCGCGACTGGGGCCCGGGCGACGAGATCGTCGTGACCCGCCTGGACCACGACGCCAACATCCGGCCGTGGGTGCTCGCCGCCGAGCGGGCCGGCGCGACGGTCCGGTGGCTGGAGTTCGACCCCGACACCACCGAGCTCGACGAGGTCGGCACGGTCCTGTCCGACCGCACGCGGATTGTCGCGGTCACCGGTGCGTCGAACCTCGTCGGCACCCGGCCGGACCTGCCCGCGATCGCCGAGCAGGTGCACGCCGCGGGCGCCCTGTTCGTCGTGGACGCGGTGCACCTCACCGCCCACGCCGCGATCGACGTCGCCGCCCTGGGCGCGGACGTGCTGCTGTGCTCGCCCTACAAGTTCCTCGGCCCGCACTGCGGCGTGCTCGCGGCCGATCCGGCGTTCCTGGAGATCCTGCGCCCGGACAAGCTCCTCCCGTCGACGGACGCCGTCCCCGAGCGCCTCGAACTCGGCACGCTGCCCTACGAGCTGCTCGCCGGGACCACGGCGGCCGTCGACGTGCTGGCCTCCCTCGGGCCGGAGCACGGCAGCCGTCGGGAGCGGCTCGTCGCCGGGATGGCGGCGGTCGAGGCGCACGAGGACCGACTGCGGGTCCGCATCGAGGAGGGTCTGGCGGCGCTGCCGGGCGTCGAGGTGCGCAGTCGCGCCGCGCACCGGACCCCGACGTTGCTGGTGCAGGTCCCGGGCGGCGAGGCGCGCGCCGCGGCGTTCCTCGCCGACCACGGCGTCTTCGCTCCGGCCGGGTCGTTCTACGCGCTCGAGGCGTCGCGCCGGCTGGGCCTCGGCGACGACGGGGCGCTGCGCATCGGCCTCGCGCCGTACTCGGACGACGACGACGTCGACCGGCTGCTGAACTCGTTGGGGGAGGCGTGCCGGACCGGATCCAGCTGAGGCGTTCGAAGGGGTGGCGCAAGCCGGAGGGGACGATCACGGTCGCGCGTCCGTCGGCGTGGGGGAGCCCGTTCAAGCTCGGCGGGTCCGTCGAGGTGGGCGGCGAGCGGGTCACGCTCGACCGCGACCTGATGATCGCGGTCTACCGGCGGTGGCTCGCCGAGCACCCGGAGCTCGTCGAGCAGGTACGCGAGGAACTCGCCGGGCACGACCTGGCCTGCTGGTGCGCCGCGGACGAGGCCTGTCACGCCGACGTCCTGCTCCGCGTCGCGGCGGGCGGGGACCCGTAGCGGCACTGCGCGACCGGTCGGGCACCCGCCGTCACCAGCCGTCCGAATGGTCCTGTTCGTGCTGGTCAGGGGCTTGCGCGTTGACGTGGCGGTGACACGGGCGACACACGACCTTCCGAGAGTGGACGCGCCCCGCCCCGCCTCACGAGGAGCGCGATGACCGCCACCGCCCCACCCGTCGCCCCTGCGGAGAGCCCCGGTCGGCTCGCCGACAACGCCCTGGGACTCCCGTCCGTCCTGTTCTGCATCGTCACCGGCGCCGCGCCGCTGACCGCCATGCTGTTCAACGTCCCGGTCGCGGTGAACGGCGGCGGGTGGGCGACCCCCGCGGCCTTCCTCATCGCCACGGTGTCGCTGACGATCTTCTCCGTCGGCTACATCGCCATGTCGCGGCGGGTGACGAGCGCCGGGGGCTTCTACACGTTCGTCAGCCGCGGTCTCGGGCGCGTGATCGGCCTGGGGGCGGGCCTGCTCATCGCGCTCTGCTACATGGTCTTCGTCGGCGCCGTGATCGGGGTGATGGGGTACTTCGCGGCCTCGACCGTCGAGACCTTCACCGGGGTGGCGATCCCCGCCTGGGTCTGGATGGCGGTCGGGCTCGCGATCATGAGCCTGCTCGCCTGGTTCCACATCGAGCTCACGGCGAAGGTGCTCGGGGTCATGCTGGTCGCCGAGGTCCTCGCGCTGGCGGTCCTCTCGGTCGCGGTGTTCGTCCAGGGTGGCGCGGAGGGCTTCTCCGCGGCCCCGTTCAACCCGGCCGAGGTGTTCGGCAATCCCGGCGCGCTGCAGATCTTCGGGACGACCGCGGCCGGCATCGCGCTGTTCGCGGCGTTCTGGTCCTGGGTCGGCTTCGAGATGGCCCCGAACTACGCCGAGGAGTCCCGGGAGCCGCACCGGATCGCCTCGATCGCGACGTACGGCTCGGTGATCGGCCTCGGCGTCTTCTACATGATCGTCTCGTACGCCTTCGTCACCGGCTGGGGTCTGACCGGCTCCGTCCAGGCCGTGTCCGACCAGCTGAACGGCGTCGTCGCCTCGGCGTTCTACCCGCTCTCGGACCGCTTCGTCGGCGGCTGGCTGACGGTGGTCATCGAGATCCTGGCGGTCACCAGCTCGTTCGCGTGCGCGATGGCCTTCTTCAACACCGCGAACCGCTACCTGTTCGCGCTGGGCCGGGAGGGCGTCCTGCCCCGCGCCCTGGCCCGCACCTCGAAGCACCGCAGCCCGGCCGTCGCCTCGCTCACGACCACCGTCCTCGTCGCCCTCTACTGCCTCGGCTTCGTCCTCTACGACCCGTCCACCGAGGGCGCGCTGACCAAGCTCGGGACGTGGTCGCCCCTGCTCGGGGTGCTCGGCATCCTCGCCGTGCAGGCCCTGGTGTGCGTCGCGATCGTCCGCTACTTCCTGACGACGGGCCGGGACGGCTTCCGGGTCTGGAGCACCCTGGTGGCGCCGGTCCTGGGATGCGCCGCCATGGTGGGCGCCTGCTACCTGCTGGTCGACAACCGCGCCGAGCTCGCCGCCGCCGAGGGCGTCCCCTTCATCACCCTGCTGCCGTACGTGCCGCTGGTGATCTTCCTGGCCGGCGTGGTCACCGCCCTGGTCTTGCGTGCGAGGAAACCGGCCGTGTACGCCGGACTCGGACATTTCTCCCTCACCGACCCCGAGCTCGACACCCCGCAGGAGGTCGTCGCATGACCGCACTCGAGGAACCCCAGGTCGTCGTCGGGCACCCGCTGGAGCCGTTGACGGCGGAGGAGGTGACCGCGGCGTCGACGATCCTCAAGGACGCCCGCGGGCTCGGCCCCTCCGCCCGATTCGTGTTCATCCATCTGCACGAGCCGTCGAAGGCCGACCTGGCGTCGTGGGAGACGCAGCGGAGCGGAGCTCGACCCGGCGGGGCGTGGGAGCTGCCGCGCGAGGCCGAGCTCGTGCTCTACGAGCGCGCCGAGAAGACGCTCTACGAGGCCGTCGTCTCGCTCACCGAGGGCACCGTCCTCGCGTGGACCCCGCGACCCGGTGTGCAGGCCCCGGTCATGGCGGAGGAGTTCTTCGCGACCGAGGACATCGTCCGCGCCGACCCGCGCTGGCAGGAGGCGATGCGCCGACGCGGGATCACCGACTTCGACCTCGCGATGATCGACCCGTGGGCCTCGTCGTGGACCGGGCCCGAGGACGACCCGTCGGCTCGGCGCATCGTCCGGCCGCTCACGTGGATGCGGAGTGCCCCCGGCGAGCACGGCTACGCCCGCCCGGTCGACGGCCTGATCGTGACGGTCGACCTCGACCTGCGGGAGGTCGTCGAGGTGGAGGACCTCGGGATCGTCGACCTGCCCCCGCAGCCCGCCAACTACGAGCAGCCGTGGATCCACGACCCGGCGAACGTCCCGCGGGTGGAGACGATCCGCGACGACGTCAAGCCGATCGAGATCACGCAGCCCGAGGGACCGTCGTTCACCGTCGACGGCCACGCCGTGAGCTGGCAGAAGTGGCACCTGCGCCTCGGGTTCACCCCGCGCGAGGGCCTGGTGCTCCACGACGTCTCCTACGACGACCGCGGGACCCGCCGCCCGGTCCTGCACCGCGCGTCGCTCGCCGAGATGTACGTGCCCTACGGCGACCCGGCGCCGACCCACCGGTTCAAGAACGTCTTCGACCAGGGCGAGTACGGCGTCGGGTGGCTCGCCAACCCGCTGACGCTGGGCTGCGACTGCGTCGGGCACATCCGGTACTTCGACGGGATCGTGAACGACCAGGACGGTGGCGCCGTCGTCATCCCGAACGCGATCTGCATGCACGAGGAGGACACCGGGATCGCGTGGAAGCACACGGACTTCCGCACCGAGAAGGTCGAGGTCCGCCGTCGGCGTCGGCTGGTCATCTCGTCGATCGTCACCGTCGGGAACTACGAGTACGGCTACTTCTGGTACCTCTACAACGACGGCATGATCGAGTACGAGGTCAAGCTCTCCGGCGTGATCTCCACGGGCGCCGTGCCGGTCGGCACCGTGCCCGAGCACGGCACGCTCGTCGCGCCGGGCCTGTACGGGCCGAACCACCAGCACTTCTTCTGCGTGCGCCTGGACATGACGGTCGACGGGCCCGCCAACACGGTCACCGAGATCGACTCCGTGCCCTCCCCGCCCGGTCCGGCGAACCCGCACGGGAACGCGTGGGTCACGACGAGGACGCCCATCACCTCCGAGGCCGTCGGGGCGCGGGACACCGCGCCGTCGAAGGCGCGCTTCTGGAAGATCGAGAGCGCCACGGAGACCGGCCCGACGGGTGCGCCCACCGCCTACGCGCTGATGCCCGGCTCGACGGTGCCCCCGATGTACTCGCCCGACGCCGTGTTCGCCCCGCGCTCCGGCTTCACCGAGCACACGGTGTGGGTCACCGCGCACGACCCGGCGCAGCGGTTCGCCGCGGGCGACTACCCGCTCCAGGCCCCGGTCGGTTCGGGACTGCCGCACTACCTCGACGGCGACCGTGCGCTGGAGGGCACGGACGTCGTGGTCTGGTACACGTTCGGCGCCCACCACGTGGTGCGGCCGGAGGACTGGCCGGTGATGCCGGTGTCCACGATCGGCTTCATGCTGCGGCCGACCGGGTTCTTCGACGGCAATCCGGCGCTCGATCTGCCGGCGACCGAGCCGACGGCGTGC
The DNA here is from genome assembly GCF_030286555.1 of Actinomycetospora termitidis. Lineage (GTDB taxonomy): Bacteria > Actinomycetota > Actinomycetes > Mycobacteriales > Pseudonocardiaceae > Actinomycetospora > Actinomycetospora termitidis. The sequence goes on from NZ_JASVWF010000001.1 coordinate 862,335, forward strand.
CACTGAGGCCCCTCCCCACGTGATCGAGCGGCACTCTCGCTGCTTCTATGCGCGCGAGAGTGCCGTTCGCTCGTTCCGGGGGTCGTCCTTTCGGGCTACGGTGCCGCGCCATGGGGGAGTGGTGCGGGCAGGCTCGCCGCGTGACGGGTGTGGCTGCCGTGGTTCTGGTGGGTGTGTTGCTGGCGGGCTGCGGGGGCGCGGCCCCGGCTCCGGCCGATGCTCCGGCCTCCGCTCCGAGCAGCGCCGATGCCCCTGCGGGGGCACTGCCGGCCGCCGTCACGCAGGTCCTCCCGACCGCGTACGAGCGGCTCACGGCGTCCGCCGACCGGCTCGACCCCGCGCAGGGCTACCCGCGCTCGGTCGACGCCGGGAAGGGCACCTGGACCACGAAGCCCGTCGACGACTGGACCTCCGGGTTCTTCCCGGGCCAGCTGTGGCTGGCCGGGCAACTGACGGGGGACCAGGCCTGGACGGCGCGGGCGCAGCGCTGGACCGCCCCGATCGGCGGGCAGGTCACGCGCACCGACACCCACGACCTCGGCTTCGTCGTCGGCGACAGCTTCGGCGCCCAGCAGCGGGCGACCGGGCAGGGCGCGCAGGAGGTCGTGACGGCGGCGCGGTCGCTCGCGACCCGTTACTCGCCGACGGTCAAGGCCATCAAGAGCTGGGACACCGACGGCGACGACGACAAGCGCGGGTCGTGGCGGTTCCCGGTCATCATCGACACCGTCATGAACCTGTCGTTGCTCGACCAGGCCGCGACGCTGCCCGGTGGTGACCCCAGCTGGCGGGACCTCGCGACCCAGCACGCCCGCACCGCGTCGACCACGAACATGCGGCCCGACGGGAGCATTGCGCACGTCGCCGTGTTCGACCCCGACACCGGTGCCTTCGTCAAGCGCGACACCTGGCAGGGCGCCGACCCCGACTCGACGTGGAGCCGCGGACAGGGCTGGGCGATCCACGGGTTCGCCGAGCAGGCCCGTGTGGCCGGCGACCCGGAGCTGCGCGCCGCCGCGGTGAAGGCCGCCGACTGGTGGCTCGCCCACACCGCCCCGGGCTCGCGGGTCCCGCCGTGGGACTTCTCGAAGCCGGGCGAGGAACGCGACACGAGCGCGGCCGCCGTCGCCGCCTCCGGGCTGCTGGACCTCGCGCAGCAGACCGGCGACGCGCGCTACCGGCAGGCCGCCGTCGAGACCCTGGAGGAGCTCGCGACGAAGGACGTCGCGCCCGGCGGCCCGGCCCTGCTCGCCCACGCCGTCGGCGGGAAGCCGCAGGACAGCGAGGTCGACGTGGGGATGGTCTACGCCGACTACTACTTCCTCGAGGCGGTCTCCCGCGCGTCGTAGGTCGAGCGCGCGGACTCGACGTCGGCGATGTGGGTCTCGGCCCACTCCTCGAGCCGGCGCATCAGCCCGACGAGGTCGTGGCCGAGGTCGGTGAGCCCGTACTCCACCCGCGGCGGGACCTCCGCGTACACCGTCCGGTGCACCAGGCCGTCGCGCTCCAGTCCGCGCAGCGTCTGCGTCAGCATCTTCGGCGTGATCCCGTGGATCCGGGCCGCGATCCCGCTGTGCCGCAGCGTGCCGCCGGCGAGCGTGCTCACGACGAGGACGCTCCACCGGTCGCCGATGCGGTCCAGGACCTGACGACTGGGGCAGTCCGCCGCGTACAGATCGCCTCTCACCTGGTCACTATCCACCAGGTGCGTACGGCACGTCAAGGTGCTCGCTCTCCATCGGGAAGTTGATGACGGCAGGTGGGGTTGGTCCCGGTGATCGCCTCACCCTGGAGAAGGAGCACACCGTGTACGTCATCACCGGAGCCACCGGGGCGCTGGGCCGCCTCGCCGTCGAGACCCTGCTGGAGCGGGTGCCGGCCGAGCAGGTCCGCGCCACCGGGCGGCGGATCGGGTCCCTGGACGACCTGGCCGCGCGCGGCGTCGACGTGCGCCGCGCCGACTTCACCGACCCGGCGTCGCTGCGCGCGGCGTTCGACGGCGCCACCCGGGTGCTCTTCGTGTCCGGCAGCGAGGTCGGGCAGCGGGTGCCGCAGCACCGCAACGTCGTCGAGGCACTCGCCGCGACGCCGACCCTCGAGCTCGTCGCCTACACGAGCATCCTGCACGCGCAGTCGTCCGACCTCGTCCTCGCCGGGGAGCACGCCGACACCGAGCGCCGCCTCGCCGACGCCGGTCTGCCGACCGTGCTGCTCCGCAACGGCTGGTACGTCGAGAACTTCCTGACGGCGGTCGGGGCCGACATCGAGCACGGCATGCTCGGCGCCTCCGGCGACGGCCGGTTCGACGCGGCGACGCGCGCGGACTACGCGGCGGCCGCGGTGGCGGCGCTGACCGGCGCGGCGTCGGCCGGCGACGTCCTGGAGCTCGGCGGCCCGGGCTTCACCCGCGCCGAGCTCGCCGCCGAGATCGGGCGGGCGGCCGGACGCGAGGTCACCTACACCGATCTGCCCGAGGCGGAGTTCACCGCCGCACTCGTCCGGGCCGGCCTCCCCGAGGCGTTCGCGGCGGTGCTCGCCGACAGCGACCGCGGCGCGGCGCAGGGCCTGCTCGCCGCCCCGGGCGACGACCTCGCCCGCCTGCTGGGCCGTCCGGCCCAGTCGTGGACCCAGGTGGTCGATGAGGCGGTCCGAGCGGTGCTCGTCACCCCCTGAGCCGGCCTGTTCGTCCGTCCGTGGGACGGGACGCGGCGGTACTGTTCGTCCCGTGTCCGCCGCGCCCGGTCCGTCCCCCGACGCCCCGGCGTTCCGCAGTGTGCTGCTCGTCTACAACCCGAACAGCACGGGCGGGGGCGAGGGCAAGGCCCACACGCTCGCGCGGGAGCTGCGCGAACGGGCCCCGGAGCTCGACGTCGAGCTGGTGCCCACCGAGTACGCGGGCCACGCGCGGCGCATCGCGGAGAGCGCGGCGCGCACGTACAAGCCGCTGGTCGTCTCGGTGTCCGGCGATGGCGGCTACAACGAGGTCGTCGACGGGGCGATGGCGGGCGGCGACGGGCACCGCACCGGCACCGTCGTCGCGGTGACGTCGGCGGGCAACGCGAACGACCACCGCCGCGTGACCCGGCGTCGTCCCCTGGCGGAGGCGATCGCGGACGGCAAGGTCGACCACCTCGACGTCCTGCGCCTGACGATCGGCCGGAACACCCCGCGCTACGCGCACTCCTACATCGGCCTGGGCATCACACCGGTCGTCGCCCTCGCCCTCGAGCGCGGGGGCAAGGGGTCGTTGCGGGAGCTCGTGACGACGTTCCGCGAGTTCCTCCACTTCAGCCCGTTCGAGATCGAGCTCGAGGCGTTCGAGGGCGAGTCCCGCGATGGCGTCGGGGTGGGCGAGTACCTGGGCCCGCACCGCTACGACAGCCTGATCGTCGCGAACCTGTCGGAGATGGCGAAGTACGCACGGCTCTCCGAGGGCGACCCGGCCGACGGTCGCTTCGAGATCGTGTCCATCCCGCACCGCGGCCGGGTGCGCCTGCTGTTCACCGGGCTGCGCGCCGCGTGGAAGGGCCTCGGCTGGCAGCCGAGCGCCCGGCACCTGCGCTTCCGCACCTTCGGGGAGCTCCCGCTGCAGCTCGACGGCGAGGTGATCATGCTGCCGGGCGACACCTCGGTGGCGGTCGAGCTGGTGCCCGGCGCCCTCGCGACCGTCCGGTGAGCGCCGCCGACGACCTCGCCGCCGCCCGCGAGGAGACCGGGGCGCGGATCACGGCGCTCCAGGCGCAGGTCGCGGGCATCGTCGAGACCGCCTCGGCCAGCTCCGGCGACGACGAGCACGACCCCGAGGGCCAGACGATCGCCTACGAGCGCGCCCAGGCGCAGGCCCTCCTCGACCGTGCCCGCGCCGACCTGGTCGAGATCGACGCTGCACTGGCCCGTCTGGACGCCGGCACCTACGGGATCTGCGAGGTCTGCGGCCGCGACATCCCCGGAGAACGCCTGGAGGCCCGCCCGGCCGCGCGGCGGTGCGTGCGGCACGCGTAGCCCCTCCTGTGCGTCAGCAGTGCGGCCATGCTGACACTCGACGTCACATTCGTGGGCGGTATCAGGGCCGCCGGAACACCTCGCCCGCCGGCCGGACGGGCTTGGCTCCCGCCGCGGCGATGAACCGCTCCTCGGCCCGCGCGGCGGCCTCCGACGACATCCCGGTGACCCCGAGCCGGTCCGTGACGGGCCCGAGCAGGTCCGCCGCCCCGTCGTCGGGAATCGCCGTCAGCAGCATGTGCTCGCGCATCCAGGCGGTCAGCCGCTCCTCGTCCGCCTTCGGCAGGACCACCTCCGCGGCCCAGGTCGGCGCCAGCGCGAGCTCGTCGAGCAGCAACCCGGCCAGGACGCGGCGGAGACGGGAGACGCCGGTGCGGTAGAGGTCCTGACGGCGGATGCGGTTGCGCAGCATGCGGGCCGCGCCGACGTCGAGCAGCAGTCGGCCGTCGTGCTCCGCTCCGCCGAGACCCGTCCGCGTCAGCGTCCACCACGCGTAGAGCCCCGGCGCCCCCGGCAGGCCCGCGACCGTCTCGTCCAGGGAGCCCGGAACAGCGGTCAGCGCGGCGACGGCGTCCTCGAGCACCCGGACATTGTCGGATACGAGGTCCGATTGTGACGTCCAGTGTCAGCATGGCCGCACTGCTGACGTCACGACGGCCCCCGCGGGCGCAGCGACCGGGCGAGCAGGGCCGCACCGAGGGCCGCGACGGGGACGAGCAGCAGCCCGGTGCCGACACTCGAGGCGTCCGCGATGGCGCCGATGACGGGCGGGGTCACCAGGAAGCCGAGGCGGGCGAGGAAGCCGACGACCGCGATGCCGTCGCCCGGTCGCACGCCCGGGACCGTGCCCGCTGCCGCGAACGCCAGCGGGAACAGGGTCGCGACGCCGAGCCCCGCGAGCGACCACCCGACGACCGCCGCCACCGGGTGCGCGACCAGCAGCGCGACCGCCAGCGCCACCGCGGCCACCAGCGCACCGAGGCGCGCCACCCGCGCCGCCCCGAAGCGGTCCACGACCCGGTCGCCGCCGATCCGACCCGCCGTCATGAAGACCTGGAAGGCGACGAACGGGAGGCCTGCGACGAAGGCGCCGGCGCCGAGGTCGTCGCGCAGGTACACCGCGCCCCAGGAGGCCGACGAGTCCTCCACCGCGCCGGAGCACACCATGAGCCCCGCGATCGCCAGCAGGCCCAGCACGGCGGGCCGCGACCGCAGGACCGAACGGACCCCGGCCGAGCCGGAGTCGGACGAGGCCTGGTGCGGCGGGTCCGGCACGACGAACAGCCACGCGAGGGCCGAGACGATCACCAGGACCACTGCCACCGCCCCGAGGTGCCACCCGATGGGCACCCCGAGCCCGGCGGCGCCCGCCCCGAGCAGGCCGGCGCCGACCGCGGCGACGCTCCACGTCGCGTGCAGCCCGTTGATGATCGAGCGGCCGTAGCGGTCCTGGACGACGAGGCCCTGGGCGTTCATCGCGGCGTCGGTCCAGGCGTCGGTGATGCCGAGGACGAACAGGGCCGCCGCGAGCGCCCACCACCCCGGGGCGACCGCCACGAGCGGCAGCAGCAGGGCCCCGAGCAGCGAGATCGACGCCGCCACCCGCCCGCTGCCGAACCGTGCGATCAGCGGACCCGCGAGCACCCCGACCAGCAGCGCCGCCGCGGGGAAGGCCGCGATCGCGCTCCCGAGCTCGGCGTTGGAGAGCCCCAGCCCGTCGCGCAGCGCCGGGAAGCGCGGGACCAGGGAGTTGTAGGTGGCCCCGTTGACGACGAAGAGCGCCATGACGGCGCCCCGGGCCCGGCGGTCCGCCGTGGTCGGGCCGACCTCAGAACGCATAGCGGATCGGCAGCCACGGCGCATGGACGCCCACGAGCTCGCGGAAGCGGGCGACGGCCCGCCGTTTCACGTCCAGTCGGTAGCGCACGTTCTCCTGTCCGTTCTGCGAGGTCTTCGCCTCCTGGGCCTCGGGGCGCCACAGCACGTCCTCGGCCTTCGGGTGCCAGCCGAGGTTCACGTCGTGCAGCCCCGCGTTGTGGGTGAGCAGGATGACCTCGCAGGCGAGCCGCTCCCGCGTCGCCGGGGTGAGCGTGTCGGTGAGCTCGTCGAGCAGCGCGGCCCAGCGCCGCTGCCAGCCCTCGCGCAGGACGACGGGCGAGAAGTTCAGGTGGACCTCGTAGCCCGCCGCCCGGAAGTCCTCGATCGCGCCGATCCGGTCGTCGATCGGGGAGGTGCGCAGGTCGAGCAGCTGGGAGTCCTCGCGGGGCATCAGGGAGAAGCGCACGCGGGTGGAGCCCTGCGGGTCGAGGCCGAGCAGGTCGCGGTTGACGAACTTCGTCGCGAACGAGGCCTTGGCGCCGGGCAGCCCGCGGAAGTGGGCGACGGCGTCGGCGACCCCGTCGCTGATCATCGCGTCGACCGAGCAGTCGGAGTTCTCGCCGAGGTCGTAGACCCAGTCGACCGGGTCGCACTGGTTCGGCTCCGGCTTGGGGCCGGTGCGGGCGAGGTGCCGGCTGACCGCCCGCAGGATGTCGTCGACGTTGGTGAACACCGTGATCGGGTTGGCGTAGCCCTTGCGGCGCGGGACGTAGCAGTACGCGCAGGCCATGGCGCAGCCGTTGGCCGACGACGGGGCGATGAAGTCCGCCGAGCGCCCGTTGGGTCGCACGGTGAGGGACTTCTTCTCCCCCAGGACGAGGTTCTCCGCCTTCACCCGCACCCAGCGGGTCACGTTGCCCGCGTTGCCGTGCAGGTCGGGGATCGCCCAGTGCGAGTCGACCTCGCGGACCTCGGCGTCCGGGAACCGCGCGAGCACCTCCTGGCCGCGCATCGAGACCAGCGAGGCCGGCTCGGCCCAGATCGTGTCGACGTCTAGGAGAGCCACGTGTCCGACCGGCGCGCCACCGCGAACGTCTCCTCGACCGCCGCCGGGGTCAGCCGGTCGCCGCGGCTGCGCAGGGCCCGCGCCAGGTCCCCGGGGCGGGTGACGACGACGCCGCGCGGGCGGCTGTGGTTCACGATCGTCGCGCCGACCACGACGACGACCGGCGTCACCGCGGGCGGGTTGAGGACCTCCTCGAACCCGGCGGCGAGCGCGATGCCCTCCGCGAGGCGGTCGGCCGCCTCCTCGGCGAGGGTGCGGATGCGGGCCAGGTCGATGTGCTGCCCGTCGACCTCCAGGCCGTCCGTGGACGCGATCACCTTCCCGCCGGGCTGGGGGCGGTCCTCGACGACGAAGACCCCGCTCGGGCAGAGGATCAGGTGGTCGAGGGTGACGGTCTCGCCGCCGACCCGCATGTCGATCCCGTGCAGCATCCGCCAGCGCGCGGCGCGGCCGAGGCGGGACGACACCGGGGCGGCGAGCTCCCGGCTCAGCGCCGCGGCCACCTCGTGCCGCGCGTCCGCCCGCTGGCGCAGGGCCTTGTCCTCGTCGCGCCGGCCGGCCCGGCGGGCCTCCGCCGCGGCCCGGGCGAGCCCGTGGTCGGGGGCGTAGCGGGCGAGGTCGGCCGAGGGCGCCAGGGCCCGGCGTCCCGACCGCTCGTGGCCCGCGGCCTGCGGCCCGCCGTCGTCGAACGCGTCGAAGCGGTAGCCGTCGGCGGAGTCCGCGGACCAGCCGCCGGCGGGCGTCGGGACCCCGGCCTCCAGTGCGGGGGTCATGGGCTCCGAGCGGCGGACGGGCGCCGTCACCCGCTCGCCGTCGGCGGCGCCGTCCTGCGGGCGGGGGAACCCCAGCGTGTCGTTGACGCGGGAGCGCACCCGCTGCCGACGGCTCGGCGTCTCGACCGGTGCCCCGCCCGGGCCGAACCCGGGGAAGGGTGCGAGGCCGTGGGCGGTCAGCCACTCGTCGAGCTCGGCGACGAAGGTGTCGCGGAACGCCGGCGGGACGTCGGTGACGAGCCCGGTCTCGAGGTCGTAGGTGCCGAGGCGGCTGCCGTACGGCGAGGTCACGACGACCTTGTCGCCCCGGCCGAGGCGGTTGCGGCGTGCGGGCATCACCGGCTCCGGTCGTCGAGCCAGCGGGTGATGTTGTCGTGCTCGACGCGCGTCAGTGCCCGCACGCCGTCGGCGACCGCGCCCTCCACGAACGCACCCGCCAGCGGGATCGTCACCGTCACGGCGACGTCCACGTCCAGCAGGCACGCGGGCCCGCCCCCGTTCCGCACGCTCGCCACCGACATCGTCCCCTCCGCCCGTACCGGCGCCCGCGGCACGCTCACCTCGACCGTGCCCTCGCAGCGCTCGTCGGACAACCGCCACCGCTCCGTGCGTCGCAGCACGAGCCCGCCGGTCAGCAGCCGTCCGATGGCGGGCGGCACCTGCCCCGTCGGCACCGGTTGGCGGACGACCACCTCGACCCGGGACCCGGACACCTCGTGCCGTTCGACCTCACCCCCGCCGCCCGCGTCCAGCCGGGCCCGGTGGAAGTCCGGGTCGGCGATCGCGCGGGCGAACGCCGACACGGGATGGGCGTACTCCCGGTCGGCGTGCAGACGGGTCGTCACATCCGGCCACCCTAGGTGGAACCCGGCACCGCGGCACGGTCCCTCACCGAGCGGACAGCCACCTCGCCACGGCGTCCGCGAACACGTCCGGGCGGTGGTCGACCGACGGCACCCCGGTGTCGGGCAGCAGCGCGCTCTCCGCGTCCGGGATCGCGGCGAGGATCTTCCCGACGTCGGGTCGGGAGAAGGTGTCGAGCTCCCCGCACAGCACCAGCGTGGGCGCGGCGACGAGGCCGATGCGGTCCTCCATGCGGTACCGGTTGACGGCCTCGTGGCCCTCCTCCACGCGGTCGAGCACGGCGACGGCGTCGTGGACGAGGCGTTCGAGCAGGTCCGGGCGGTCGGACGGGTAGTAGGGCGCCCGGTTCTCCCAGAGCTGCCGGAGGTGGCTGCCGTCGGCGGCGCGCACGACGTGGTCGATCGGCGGGCGGCCGGTCGCGACCTGCTCGCGCCGCGCCGCGTCGACGTAGGGCATGCCGGAGAGCACCAGCCCGGTGACCCGCTCCGGCGCCGCGGCCGCGATCTCGACGGCGACGACGGCCCCGGTGTGGTGCCCGACGAGGGTGACGGCCCCGAGCCCCAGCGCCTCGCACAGGTCCAGGATCCCAGCCGCGAACGCCTCGATCGTCCAGCGCCCGGCCGGGCCGTCGGACAGGCCGAAGCCCGGGGTGTCCGGCGCAACGGCACGGTGGGTCACCCCGAGCCGGGGCAGCACGTCGCGGTACTCGTCCCACGAGCGTGGCGTCTGGTGCAGCAGGATCACCGGATCGCCCGCGCCGTCCTCGGCGTAGTGGATCTGGCCGTACCGGGTCTCGGCGAACCGGTGGTGCATCAGGGCTCCAGGATCTGCTCGACGGCCTGCTCGACGAGGCCCGCGGCCGCGTCGAGCTTCCAGCCGTTGCGCGGCAGCGGGTGGGCGTGGCGGTCGAGCTCGGCGTCGACGAGACGGCGGACGGTCGCGACGTCCGGCCGGGTCCCCCGCAGGGCGGTCTCGACCGCGGTCAGGCGCCAGGGGGTCGGGGCCAGCGCCCCCAGGACGAGGCGCACGTCGTGCCAGGTCCCGTCGGCGCCGACGACGACGGACAGCGCCGCGGCCGCCGTCGCGAAGTCGCCGGTGTACAGGCCGAGCTTGGTGGCGACGCTGCGCCGGCCCGCGACGAGCGGGATCCGGACCTCCAGCACCAGCTCGCCGTCGGCGAGGACGGTCTCGCCCGGTCCGGAGTAGAACTCCGCGGCCGGCACCTCGCGGCGGGCGCCGCCCGGGCCGACCAGGACGAGCACGGCGTCGAGCGCGGGCAGCACGGTGCCGAGGTCGGACGGCGTGACGGCCTGGCAGCGGTGTCCGTCGACCGCAGCGTGCTGGAAGCGGTGGTCGCCGAGGACCGCGTAACAGGGGCTGGTCGGGCCGTTGCGCTTGTAGCAGTCGAACCCGTTGCGGAAGAACCAGCAGCGCTTGGCCTGCACGAGGTTGCCGGCGACCGTGGCGCTGTTGCGGATCTGCGGGGAGGCGATCGTGTCGATCGCGGTGGCGAGCGCGGTGGGGACGGAGGGGTGCGCCGCGAGCTCGGCCAGCGTCACGGCCCCGCCGACGTGCAGGGCGTTCCCGACGACGGCGAGGCGGCGCAGCTCGGTGACCGCGGTGGTGGCGACGAGCACCGGGGCGGGCCGGGGCTGCCGGGCCCGGTCGGGCAGCACGTCGGTGCCCCCGCCGAGGGCCTGCGCGCCGGGGGCGGCGAGCGCGGTCAGCGCGTCGTCGAGGCCGGTGGCCACGTGCACCTGCGGCGCCGGGGCCGGCGGGCGGGCCCGCATCCGACGTGCGGGCCCGAGCCGGGTGCCGTACCGGTCGAGGACGTGGTGCAGGCCGAGCGGGTACAGCGCGCGGATCGCGGCGATCCACCAGCGCGACGGCCGGCGCCACACGTGGTGCCGCCGACGCCGACCCTCCTGCTCGGCGAGCGCGGTGAGCACCTTGTCCGGGGTGATCGGCAGGTCGCGGATCCGCACGCCGACCGCGTCGGCGACGGCGTTCGCGACGGCGGCCCCGGGCGGCACGATCGACATCTCGCCGACCGACTTGGCGCCGTAGGGCCCGGCGGCCTCGTGGTTGTCCACGATGTGCGCACGGACGCGGGGCACGTCGGCGTTACGGGGCAGGGCGTAGTGCAGGTAGCTGGTCGGCACCACGCGCCCGCCCTCGCGGACGAGCTCCTCCCCGAGCGCCGCGCCGAGGCCCATGACGGCGCCGCCGACGATCTGGCCCTCCACCGCGGTCGGGTTGATCGCGCGGCCGACGTCGTGGGCGGCGAGGTAGTCCACGACGTGGACGGCCCCGGTGCGACGGTCCACGTCGACGACGGCACCGTGGGCGGCGAAGGCGTAGCTGGGCGAGAGGTTCGCGCGGTCGCGGTCGGGGGTGAGCATCTCGGTGCCCTCGAGCAGGTAGCTCGACTCGTGGGAGAGCACCCCGTCGCGGGCGTCGTCGGCGAGCCCGACCAGGTCGCCGAGCTCGACGTCCTCGTCCCCGGCCCGGGCCCGGCCGCCGGACAGCGTGACCGCGTCCGCGGCGACGCCGAGCTTCTCCGCGGCCAGGGCCCGGAGCCGGTCGCCCAGCTCCCGCGCGGCCTGCCCCACCGACGAGCCCGTCATGTGGGTGCCGCGGGAGGACCAGGCGCCCAGCTCGAACGGGGTGCGCTCGGTGTCGATCGAGAGCACGGAGACGTCGGCGAGGTCGACGCCGAGCTCGTCCGCGGCGATCTGGGCGAGGATCGTGTTCTGACCGGTCCCGGCGTCGGAGCCGCCGTGACGGACCTGCACCCGCCCGTCGTCGGACAGGTCCACCGCGGCGTCGCTGCGGTTCGCGAACTCGTAGGCGTACGCCCCGCTGCCGTGCGAGCCCGCGGCCACGCCGCGGCCGCGGGCGACCGGTCCCGACGACGGGCGCGCACCCTCCCAGTCGAGGCCGTCGCGGACGGCGACGAGGCAGTCCCCGAGCCGGTTGGTACCGACGCGGTAGCCGCACAGCGTCTCGGCGTGCTCCGGGGCGAGGTTGCGCAGTCGCAGGTCGATCGGGTCGATCCCGAGGCGCTCGGCGATCTCGTCGACCTGGGACTCCATGGCCAGCGAGACCTGCGGCGTGCCGTAGCCGCGGAACTGGCCGCCGGGCTGCGTGGCGGTGTCGACCAGGCGCGCGGTGAACGCGACCCCGTCGGGCCGGTACATCGAACCCAGGGTGATCACGCCGACGCGCATCACCGAGGTCCCCATGTGGTTGTAGCTGCCGTTGTCGACCGCGATGTCGGCGTCGAGGGCGCGGAGCACGCCGTCGGCGTCCGCGTGGGTCGCGAGCGTCGTCGCGAACCGGTGGCGGGGCTTGTTCGCGCCCAGCTCCTCCTCGCGGGAGAGCGCGAGGAGCACGGGGCGCCGGGCCGCGCGCGCGAGGGCGGCGGCGAGGACCTCGTGCTCGGAGGCCTTGGACTTGCTGCCGAACCCGCCGCCCGTGGCGACCTCGCGGATCACGACGTCGTCGTGGTCGATCCCGAGGAGCTGGGAGACCTCCTTCGCGAGGAACCACGGCGATTGGGTGGAGGTCCACAGCTCGACGTGGTCGGAGTGCCAGACGGCGAGCGTCGTGTTCGGCTCCATGCAGGCGTGCGAGACGCTCGGGTAGGAGAAGCCGCCGGTCACGGACACCGTCGCGGCGTCGCGCCCGCCGTCGGCGTCGCCCCACACCGTGTCCAGGCGCATCGACACGTTCGCCTCGTCGGTGGTCCGCACGTGCAGCCGGCGGGCGCCGCGCGCGCGGGACTCCGCGGTGGTGAGCGGGGCGCGCCGCACCCGGTAGCGGACCCGGATCGCGCGCACCGCGGCGAGGGCCTGCTCCGGCGTCTCGGCCGCGACCGCCGCGACCTCCTGCCCGACGTGCCGGACGACGCCGTCGGCCAGCGGCGGCCGGTCGGAGAGCGGGCCACCGCGGTGCACGTAGCGGGCGCCGGGGGCGAAGTCGGCAGCCGTGATCACCGCGTGCACGCCGGGCATCGCGCGGGCGGTCCGGGTGTCGACCGAGCGGACCTCGGCGTACGGGTGCGGCGACCGCAGCACGGCGCCGACGAGGTGCTCGCCGGGCAGGTCGGCGGTGAACGGGGTCCGCCCGGAGGTGCGGGCGTCCCAGTCGATCGGGCGGACGCGGGCCCCGACCCAGCTCACGAGTGCACCTCGGGGCGCTCGTCGGCCACGCTGCAGACCGAGTCGACGATGGCCTGGTAGCCGGTGCACCGGCAGATGTTGCCGGACAGGGCGTGGCGGACGTGCTCGCGGCGGGCGCCGTCGTCGGCGGGCAGCCCGGCCCGGAGCAGCGCGCACGCGTGCACCACCTGCCCGGGCGTGCAGAACCCGCACTGGAAGGCGCCGGTGTCGGCGAAGTGCTCGCGCAGGTCCCGGCTCTCGTCGGCGAGCCCCTCGCTCGTCTCCACCGGCTCCCGCACCAGCACCGCCGGGGTGATGCAGGACATCGTCGGGCGACCGCCCACCAGCACCGTGCACGCGCCGCACTCCCCGCGCCCGCAGGCGACCTTGGCCGCGGTGAGGTGCAGTTGCTCGCGCAGCACCGCCGCGAGCGAGGGCAGCCCGGCGACGTCGACCTCGCGGGGTCGACCGTCGACGACGAGCGTGTGGGACACGGGGCCTCCCGGTGGTGGACGGGTGGAGGGCGGGCGTCAGGCGATGAGCTCAGCGGCCCGTTCCGCGATCATGACGGTGGGGGCGTTGGTGTTGGCCGAGGTGATGGTCGGCATCACCGAGGCGTCGGCGACACGGAGTCCCTCGACACCGCGGACCCGGAGCTGCGGGTCGACGACCGCGTGCTCGTCGGTGCCCATCGCGCAGGTGCCGACGGGGTGGAAGTAGGGCATCGCGGCGCGCCGGACGAACTGCTCCAGCGACGCGCGGTCGGTGGCACCCGGGGCGACCCGCCGGGCGACGAGCTTGCGGAACGCCGGCTGGTCGGCCAGCTCCAGCCCGATCTCCACGCCGGCGACGGCGGCGTCGACGTCCGCCGGGTCGGTGAGCATGTTCGACCGGAGGTCCACGCCTCCGTCGGCGGTGAGCCGCAGACGGCCGCGGCTGCGCACGCGCATGACGCCGGGGGCGAGGACGAAGGCGTTCGCGGGCACGGGGTGGGCGGCGGCGACCTCGGCCGACACGTAGGGGATCTGCACCGACACGAAGGTCAGGTCGGGGACCGCCACGTCGGGGGCGCTGCGCCAGAAGGCCATCGAGCCCTCCAGGTTGTCGCGCAGCGGCGGGAGCTCCTCGGCGGCCTCGAAGCACAGCCCGGCGAGGATCGGGTGCTCCTGGAGGTTCTCGCCCACCCCGGGCAGGTCGAGGACGGGCTCCACCCCGACGGCGCGGAGGTGCTCGGCCGGACCGATGCCCGAGGACAGGAGCAGGCGCGGGCTGTCGATCGACCCGGCGCACAGCACCGTCTCGCGTCCGGCCCGGATCTCGTGGGTCTCCCCGTCGACCCGGAACCCGACCCCGACACAGCGTCCGCCGCGCAGCGTGAGCCCGGTGACGTGGGCCCCGGTGACCACGGTGAGGCGCTCGTGGTCGAGCACCGGGCGCAGGTGGCCGGTCCAGGTGCTGGTCCGGACGCCGTCGTGGGCGTCGACGTTAATCGGGCCGGCGCCGACGGGCTCGGCGACGTTGATGTCGTCGAGGTAGGGCATGCCGTGGCTGACGCCGGCCTCGACGAGGGCCTGCGCGACGGGGTGCAGGTCGGTGCACCGCTCCACCCGCACCGGACCGCCCGCGCCGCGCAGTGCCGAGGCACCGTCCTGCCAGTCCTCGCTGCGCCGGAAGAAGGGCAGCACCTCGTCGTAGCCCCACCCGGTGGCCCCGCCGGCGGCCCACCCGTCGTAGTCCGCCCGCTGCCCGCGGACCCACACCAGGGCGTTGGTGCTGCCGGAGCCGCCGAGCACCCGTCCGCGGGAGAGCAGCAGCGTGCGGCCGTCGAGCCCGGGCTCCGGCCCGTAGGTGTAGGTCCAGTCGTGGCCGGCGCCGATGTTCTCCACCCAGCGGGTCGGGTCGGTGGACGACCCGAGCTCGTCGGGGGAGCCGCCGGCCTCCAGGACGACGACGGTGCCGTCGGTCGTCTCGAGCAGTCGACGGGCGAGGACGCAGCCGGCGGAGCCGGCACCGACCACGACGTAGTCGGCGGAACGGGGAGGCGTCACGGCGGTCTCCGGGGGCAGTGGTGGACGTACTTTGTACGGGACAGTGAACGACCGGTGTCCGGCCGTCGTCAAGCAACCGTCGTGTTACGGCCCGACCAGGCGTCCGACGTTCGTGACGGCGTCCGGGTCCAGCCAGGGGGCCAGGGCGTCCGGCTCCGACCCGGTGAGCGCGGCCGTCCGCGCGAGCAGGACGTCGTCGGGCAGCGGCGCCGCCGGGTCACCGGGCGGGACGAGGCAGGTGGCGGTCTCGCCGCGCAGCTCGACGTGGGCACCCCAGCGCGCGGGGAAGGCGGCGTCGAGGTCGGGCGCCCCGGCCAGGACCACGGTCACCCGCGGGCCGTGCGCGAGCCCGGCGGCCACCTCGCGGTACCAGCCCGGCTCGGTCGCCCGCCCGACCGCGTGCCCGCGGACGGCGACGGAGGCGCTGGCCGCCGCGGTGGTGGCGTCGTCCGGGACCTCCGTCGCGGTGACGAACGCGCGGGCGGCGGCGGGCAGCGCGACCGTGACGACGTCGCCGTCGCCGGGTCGGACACCCCGGTCGGCCAGCTCGTCGAGGGCCGCAAGCGCGGACTGCAGCGGCCGCGAGCAGGGCCAGCGCTTCGATCCGGTGGCGAGCAGGTGCGGGCCGCTTCCCGACGGCGGGTCGGGGGCGCGTCCGAACGCGGCGGCGGCCGGCCCGTCGAGCAAGGTCGTCGAGGCGGTCAGCCCGGCGCGGGCCCCGAGGGCGGCGCGCAGCCCGGCCCGGGCCGCCGTCCCGCCGAGCAGGTAGTGGCCGTGGCCGAGGACGTCCGCGGAGAGCAGCCCGCCCAGCGACGTGGAGGCCAGCGCGAGCGCCGTCGTCGTCGTGGCCTCGTCGAGGTCGAGCAGGACCGCAGCCGCGGCGGCCGCCGCGATCGGGCCGAACACCGCCGTCGGCCAGCGCCCCGTGGCGTAGAGGGACGGCCCGCCGAAGCTCAGGCTCACCACGGCGCCGGCCTCGTAGCCGGCGACGACGGCGCGGGCCAGGTCGGTCCCGGAGTGGTCGCCGCCCAGCGCGAGCACCGTCGGGACGACGACCGCGCCGAGCGCCATCGCGGACGGGGCGTGCAGCGGGTCCAACTCGTCGAGGTGGGCGAGCACGCCGCCCACCTCGGCGGCGTCCTCGGGGCGGCGCCGCCCGGGCACCCCGGGCAGCGCCACCCCGCCCGGGTCCTCGGCGACCAGCGGCAGCCACGTCCGCGCGAGCGGGTGCGAGGCCCCCGACGCGAGGCAGCCGAGGACGTCGAGGACCTGGCGGCCCGCCTCCCGTCGTGCGGCGGCGTCCGCGTCGTCCGCCGCCGCACGGGCCCGGGAGGCGAGCCGGCCCAGGGTGCTCACGGCCGCAGCCGTGCGAGCAGGTCGTCGGAGAGGTCGGCGAGCAGGCGCGTCGGGAGGTCGTAGGAGCCGACGTGCTGCAGGAACACGCCGTCGACGCCGACCGCGGCGAGCTCGGCGACCCGGACCTCGATCTCCTTGGCCGTTCCGACCAGGCAGAACTCCCGGGCGAAGCGGACCACGGACGCGTCGTCGACGTACGGGTCGCAGAAGCGGACGGCCGCGTCCCAGTCCTCGGCGTGCACGAGGTCGGGGTAGACGCCCTCGACCGTCGCCGGCGGGGTCACCTCGACCCCGGCGGCCGCGAGGGCCGCACCGCCGCCGTTGCGGGCGATCTCCACGCACACCGGCTTGAGTTCGCGGGCGTCGCGCTCGACGTCGTCGGTGACCCGGCAGAACGCCGACACCGTGATCGGGACCGGCGCCCGCCCGGCTGCCTCCGCGCCCTCGGCGACCCGCGCGGTGGCGAAGGCCAACGGCCCGGGGGCCACTCCGGACAGCAGGATCGCGCCGTCCGCCACCTCACCGGCCAGGCGCAGGTTCCGTGGCCCGCTCGCGGCCAGGTGCAGCGGGACGTCGATCGGGTCACGCAGGCGCGACCTCACGGGACCGAACTCCACCTCGTCGCCGGAGAGCAACGCCCGCACCGTCGCCAGGCCCTCGCGCAGCGCGCGTCCCGTCGACGGGGCCATCCCGACCGGCCCGACGGAGCTGTTGCCGACCCCGACGCCGAGGGTGAAGCGGCCGTCGGCGACCTCGGCCACGGTCCGCGCCGCGGAGGCGACGACCGACGGGTGCCGCGTCGCGACGTTGGTGACCGCCGTGCCGAGCCCGACCCGCTCCGTCGCCCCGGCCACGGCGGAGCAGACGGTGAACACGTCGCGCCAGAGCAGCTGGGAGTCCGGGAACCAGAGCTGGTCGAGCCCGGCCGCCTCGGCCTCCCGCGCGAACGCGACGAGGTCGGGCACGGGCGCGCACGGCGGGATGCGCAGGCCGACCTTCACGAGAGGAAGGTCAGCGCGAGGTCGTTGAACCGGGCCGCGTGCTCGTGCTGGGGCCAGTGCCCGCACTCCCCGAAGATCTCGAGCTTGGCGCCGGGGATCGACTCCTGCATGCGGTGGGCCTCGGGGACGTCGCCGAACGGGTTCTGCGCGCCCCAGACGATCAGCGTCGGTGCCTCGATCCGCGCCATCTGCTCCGGCGTGAGCAGGTCCTGCGTGCGGTTCTCCATCTGCTGCAGGCACAGCAGGTGGTCGATGCCCGCGACGAAGGCCGGGCGGTGGTAGATGCGGTGGCGGACGTCGACCAGCTCGTCGGTGACGTTCGCCGGGTCGAACATCAGCAGCTCGAGGCGGCTGCGGGTCAGCGTCCGGTCGTCGGTCTCGACGGCCCGGCGGGTGCTGGTGCGGATGCGCTCCATCACCTCGGGGTTCGCGACGGTGCCGCCCGGCGCGACCAGCACGAGACGGCCCACGCGCTCCGGGTGGTCCGCGGCGAGCCGGCCCGCGACCCACCCGCCGAGCGACTCGCCCAGGAAGTGCGCGCGCTCGATGCCCTGCGCGTCCAGGTAGGCCAGCACGTGCTCGACGTAGCGCGGGATGCGCAGGTCACCGCCCGGGTTCTCGGTGTAGCCGTGGCCGAGCATGTCCACGGCGTGCACCGTGAACCGTTCCGCGAACGCCGGCACGTTGCGCACGAACGCCTCGAGGTGGCCGCTCGTGCCGTGCAGCATCACGACGTGCTCGGGGCCGTCCCCGGCGCGCAGGACGCGGGTGGTCGCGCCGCCGACGGGCTCGTGGGTGATCGAGTAGGAGACCTCGGCGAGGTCGGTCCAGAGGGTCATCGTGCGGCCTCCAGCGTGGTGGTGGGCAGGGGGAGGTGGGCGGGGGTCATGACGGAGACGCCCATGCCGGTGAGCCACGGCCCGACGGCGGCGTAGGCAGCCGTCGTCGCGCGGGGCGGGCCATCGGGGCCGTGCAGGGCGGCCTGGACGGCGATCCACGAGCGGATCTCGTGGGCGCCGTTGCCGGCCTCGGCCTCGAGCTCGTCGTCGGACATCGCGAGGACCTCCGAGAGGTCGCCCGCCTCGAGAGCGGCGAGGAAGCGGGCGTCGAAGTCCGCATTGATGTCGGGCTGCGCGGCGCGGATGATCTGCCGGCGCCGCACCTCGTACTGCGCCCACGAGTCCCGGCCGTTGAGCCAGGCCTCGACCAGGAAGCGGTCGTCGTCGGAGAGGGTCTCGAACCACTTCGGCCACGGCAGCCGGTGCGACAGCCCGCCGGAGGCGATCAGCGCCACCCGACGGTCGACGCCGTCGGCGCGCAGCACCCGCCCGATCGTCGCCCCGAGCGCGGCGATCCGGCGCAGCGGCGGCAGCGGCGGCGCGAACATGTTCACGACGACGGGCACGACCGGCACGTCCAGGTCCGGCACCAGGTGCTGCAGCGAGTGCGTGATGCCGTGGTCGACGGTCAGGCGCAGCGAGAACGCCGGGTCGAAGCCGTCGTCGACCATCCCGTCGACCAGGGTCCGCGCGAGGTCGGGGTCGACCGGCAGCGGCCCGCCGGGGGTCCCCGCCTCGCCGGCGCCGAGGACCTCGCCGACGCCCACCGTGATCGCGGGCATGAGGTCGAGGAACATGCCGCGGAAGTGGTTGGAGCCCACGACGACGACGGCGTCCGGGGCCGCCGCGGCGAGCGCGTCGCGGGCGACGCCGAGCCCGTCGCGGAAGCGGTGGGCCTCCGGCAGGTGGTCGACCTCGTCCCAGTGGGTGTTCATCAGCGTGCTGTGCGAGGCCCCCAGGCCGAGCACGATCTCGCTCACGACGGTGTCCTCTCTCGGGTGCACAGCGACACGGCGGTGTGCACGAGGTGCCGGGCCAGGCGCAGCGCCTCCCGGATGTCGACGACGTTCATCCCGGCCGGGAAGTCCAGCGGGATCGGTGCGTCGGGGCCGATGCGGTCCATGCCGATGCGGGCCGTCGGCAGCCCGCGGTTCCGCAGGATGTTGGCGTCGGTGGCTCCGGAGTTGGCGACGATCGGCGCGTGCTCCCGGCCCTCCAGGTCCTCCCACGCGGCGACCGCGGCCGTGACGACGGCCGCGTCCGGCGGGGTGTGGGTGCCGGGGATCGCGAGCGTCATCTCCCAGTCGACGTCGAGCTCGGGGTGCTCGGCGACGATCGCCGCGATCGCGGCGCCGAACTCCCGGCGCACTTCGGCCGGGGTGGACCGCGGGCTCGTCCGCAGGTCCACCGTGATCCGGGCGAGCGCCGAGGTGGCCGACGCGAGCCGCGGCCAGCCGCCCTCGACGGACGCGACGATGCCCTGCGGCGCGACGAGCCCGTCGGTGTGGGCCGCCGCGTACCGCGGGAACCACTCCTCCAGCGCGGTGATCACCGTGGCCGCGTGGGCGACGGCGTTCCGGTAGGGCATGCGGTGGCGGGACCCGACGTAGGAGAAGGCGCCGCGGACCCGCACCTCGAACCAGCACAGGCCCACCTCCTCCCACGCGACCGCCCAGCCGGGCTTGGCGATCACGGCGTGGTCGGCCCACACGCCCTGTTCGAGCAGGTAGGAGCAGCCGACGCCCTGGCCGGTGTTGCGCCGGGTCAACCCGCGCGCGTCGCGGCCGTTGGTGGGCATCCCGCCGGCACCGAGCCCGACGAGCAGGTCGCCGCGCAACGGGATGCCGGCCGCGGCGATCGCCTCGGCCGCCGCGACGACCGCGGCGCCGTGGCCCTTGGGGTTGCTCGCGCCGAGCCCGAGGACGTGGTCGCCGTGGACCTGCGCCCGCGGCTGCATGTCCGCGCGCAGCTCGGGGCCGATCCAGGGCACGTCCTCGGCCGGGTCACCGACGGTGAAGGTGTCGATCGGCGCGTAGAGCAGCAGGCTCTCGCCCGTGCCGTCGCCGGCGAGGCGACCGTGGGCGTTGGCCTGGCGGTCGTCGAGGGGCTGCACGCGTCCGGCCAGGCCGGCCGCGTCGAGCTGCTCGGCGAGCCAGGCGGCCAGCGGGCCCTCCTCGCCGGTGGGGCTCGGGATGTCGACCATCCCGACGACGAGCTCGGTCAGCCGGGTCGCGGACAGCTGCGAGCAGGCGTCGTCGACCCACCGTCGTTGCTGCTCGGAGAGGGCGTCCGGCCGCGGCGGGGCGCTCATCGGACGGGCCGGACGGTGCGGACGGTCGTGCGGCGACCGAGCTTCGCGAGCAGGCCGGTGCGGGCGGCCACGGCGGTGGCGGCGACGGCGCCGAGCAGGGTGGCCGCAGCGGTGGTGGTGCGGGACATCGGTCAGCTCCCCAGGTGGGCGTCGACGAGGGCGGCGACGGCGTCCGGTCGTTCGGACTGCGGGTGGTGGGCGGTGGCGGCGAGGACGGTGAGGTCGGCCCGGGGGAGTGCGCCGGCGAGGGCGTCGGCGTAGGCCGGGCCGGCGAACGGGTCGTGGCGCCCCCAGATGAGGTGCACCGGGGCGGTGACCGCACCGAGGCGGTCACCGAGGTCCTCCGGGACACCGACGGCCCCGTCCGCCGCGCGGTCGGCCCGGAACCGGGCCGCGACGAGCGCGTCCGGCACCGCCCCGCCGTCGTGCCACTCGGCGGTCGCGATCAGCCGGCGCATCCGGGCGAGGTCGGGCCGGCCGTCGCCGGAGTAGTCCGCGCGCAGCCGGGCGCCGAGCCCGGTGTCGACGGGCAGGCCGGTGATCGCGCCGGGGGTCGGGGTGGGGACGCTGCCGAGCAGCACCATCCGCCCGACGCGCTCCGGGGCGTCCGCCGCGAGGTGCAGCGCGACCAGGCCGCCGTAGGACTGGGCGAGCACGTCGACCCGGTCCGGGCCCAGGCCGTCGAGCAGGTCGCGCAGCGCCGCGGCCGCCGTGCCGAGCCGTGGCCCGCCGGCCGCGGGCGAGCCGCCGTAGCCGGGCAGGTCGACGAGCAGCCAGTTCCGGTCCGGGCGGACGGCGAGCACGGCCGCGAAGTCGCCTGCGGCGTGGCAGCCGGGTCCGCCGCCGTGCAGCACGAGGGTGACGGGTCCCGTCGTCGTCCCGACCCGCTCGTGGGCGAGAGCGGCGGTCTCAGTGGCCACGGCCGCCCACCGTCTGCACCACGACGTCGGCGTCCTCGATGTGCTTGCGCCACGCCGTGAGCGAGAGGTCCGGGCGGTAGAGCCGCTCCGGCGGCGAGTCCATGACGTCGACCATCCAGGCGTCCTGCGCGGTGAACTGCCCGTGGAAGAGCCAGCGGATCGCCGTCAGGTACCTGGCCTTGAACGCCGCGGCCTTCCAGCCGGTCTCGAACCGGACCATGAGCTGCACGTAGCGCACGTGGTCGGCGTCGACCGGGACGTACCACTCGTAGTGGATGAACTGCGGGTAGGCGACGCGCAGGATGCCGGGCAGTCGGATGCTGACGAAGCCGGGCAGGTCCAGCGCGGCGATCACGGGGTTCGCGTCGCCGTTCTTCCCGGGGCGGTCCGGCAGCGGCATCCGCTTCCACCAGCGCTTGTTGCTGAACCGGCCGACGCCCGGGAACTCGGCCTCCCAGTGCACCTCGTCCTGCACGCGGATGAGCCAGCCGTCGCGCTCGACGATGCGCGTCTTGTTCCAGGTCGGCATGACCTTGAACAGCCGCCACAACGCGGTGTTGTGCAGGTACTTGGCGTGCCCCTCGTCGAAGCCGTTCTCGGCCGCGAAGCGCCAGTTGCCGTCCCGGATCTCGTTGCGGCCGCCCAGCACGAGGGTGTTCTCGGTGAGCTCCGCCGGGATGTCGTCCTCGACCGGCGGCGGGGTGCCGTCCTCCCGCAGCTCGCCGATGTAGACGAACACCAGGCCGAGGCGCTCCTCGACGGGGTACGTCGCGACGGAGACCTTGCCGCAGATCGGGGAGTCGGGGCCGTCGGTGATGACGGCGGCGAGGCGGCCGTTCTCCAGGTCGTAGGTCCAGCCGTGGTAGGGGCAGGAGATGGTGCCGGGGAACTGACGGCGGCCCAGCGAGAGCGGCACGCCGCGGTGGGGGCACCGGTCGTGCAGGCCCTTGATCGCGCCGGTCCGGTCGTCGCGGACCAGCACGACCTTCTCGCCGGCGATCGTCACCGGCACCGGCTTGCGCCCGACCTCGTGGGCCCAGACCGCGGGGTACCAGTGGTTGCGGAAGCCCAGCTCGGCCCGGTCGTAGGTGCTCCAGGTCGACCAGTCGGAGCCGGCCTGGACCGGCGGGCCGGGCTCGGCGGCGGGCGCACGGCGGGGTCGGCGGGCGCGGCGGGGGACGGTCTCGTCGGGTGCGGTGGCCTCGGTGGTCACAGTGGTTCTCCTGCGTGGTGGTGGGGGAGCGCCTAGAGGTCGAGCACGAGCTCCGCGCCGCGGGCGCGGGACACACAGGGCGCGAGGACGTCGGTCCGGTCGGGCTCGGTGAGCGCGTCGCGGTGCCACGGCTCGCCGGCGACGACGCCGACGAGGCAGCTGCCGCACACGCCGTCGCGGCAGGCGTTGGGCAGCGTCAGGCCGGCCTCGTCGAGCACCTCGAGCGCGGACCGGTCGGCGGGCACGGTGACCCGCGCGCCGGTGCTGGCCACGACCACGTCGAACGGGGTGAGCACCTCGTCGTCGTCCCGCGCGGCGGCGGCGAAGCGCTCGGCGCGGGGTGCCGGCAGGCCGTGGGCGAGGCAGTGCGCCTCGACGGCGCCGATCAGCCCGGCCGGTCCGCACACCGACACCGCGGTCGCGGCGTCGAGACCGGCGAGCAGGACGTCGAGGTCCGGGGCGCCGTCGACGTCGTCGGTGTGCACCGTCAACCGGCCCGACCCGCCGTCGAGCACGGTGAGGTCGTCCAGGAAGGCCATCGAACGCCGGGACCGACCGAGGTAGACCAGCCGCCAGTCCGTGCCGCGGGCGGCGAGGTCCGCGGCCATCGTCAGGACCGGGGTGATGCCGATGCCGCCCGCGACCAGCAGGTGGCGCGGTGCGTCGGCCAGGGGGAAGTGGTTGCGCGGCCCGCCGACCTCGACCTCGTCGCCGGGGCGCAGCCGCTCGTGGACGTGGGCCGATCCGCCCCGCGACGCCGGCTCGCGCAGCACGGCCACGCGGTAGCGGCGGCGGTGCGCGGGGTCGCCGCACAGCGAGTACTGCCGGACGTGCTCGCCGACCGCGAGGTCGACGTGCGCCCCGGGCTCCCAGCCGGGCAGGACGCGATCGGCGTGGTCGCGCAGCTCGACCGACAGGACGCCGTCGGCCTCCCGACGCAATCCCACGACCTCGAGATCCATCACCGTGTCGTCCACCCGAACCTCCTGTGCGTACTAAGTACGGTACGGAAGATGACACACCGTCGGGCCGATGTCACGGGTCCGCGTATTTCCGTTGTGTGACGACGCTGCGCGATCGAGAAAGCGCTCCTTGACGTCCGTGCGTCGCACCATACAAAGTACGGACACCCGGTCGGACGGTTCAGCGCCAGCGACGTTGCACGCTCCGCGACAGCGACCGGATCATCCCGACGCGCTCCGGCACACCGGCCGGCGACGTCCCCGCCCCTCCCCCCGGAGTCCGCATGTCCGTCACCACCGGACCTCGCCGCAGCCCGGCGAAGGCCGTGATCGCCAGCTGGATCGGCACGACCATCGAGTACTACGACTTCGCGATCTACGGGCTGGCGTCGTCGCTGGTCTTCGCGAAGCTGTTCTTCCCGACCTTCGACCCGCTCGCCGGCACCCTCATCGCGCTGTCGACGTTCGGCGTCGGGTACGTCGCCCGGCCCCTGGGGGCGCTCGTCTTCGGGCACTTCGGGGACCGCGTCGGCCGGCGCACCGTCCTCGTCATCACCCTGTTGCTGATGGGTGGCTCGACGTTCCTGATCGGCCTGCTGCCGAGCTACGGCACCATCGGGATCTGGGCACCGATCCTGCTCGTGGCCCTGCGCGTGCTGCAGGGCATCTCGGTCGGCGGGGAGTACAGCGGGGCCGTCCTGATGACGGTGGAGCACTCCGAGCGGTCCCGACGGGGCGTCCGGGGCGCCCTGGTGAACACCGGGACCTCCGCCGGGATGATCCTCTCCAACCTCGTGTTCCTGGCCGTGCTCACCCTGCCGGAGCCGGCGCTGCTCTCCTGGGGCTGGCGCATCCCGTTCCTGGTCAGCGGCATCCTCGTGGTCATCGGCCTCGTCGTGCGCTGGACGCTGGAGGAGAGCCCGGACTTCATCGAGGCGAAGCAGGCGGGCGCCGTCCGCCGGCTCCCGCTCGTCGAGGTGCTGCGCGGCAGCGGGAAGGCCGTCGTCCTGGTCGCCCTCGCCACGATCTCGGCCGGCATGGTGTTCACGCTGACGACCGTCTTCTCGATCTCCTACGGCCGCACCGCCCTCGGCCTGCCCAGCTCGACGATGCTCGCCGTCCTGCTGCCGGCCGCCGTCGTGCTGCTGATCGCGATCCCGGTCGCCGGACGCCTCGCCGACCGGGTCGGTGTCCGCAAGGTGTTCCTCACCGGTGCGGCCGGGCTCGTCGTCACGCCGTTCCTCTGGTTCGCCCTGCTCGACACCCGCAACTACGGCCTGATGCTGCTCGGGTTCGTGATTGTGTTCCTCGCCTACTCGGCGAACTACGCGGTCTTCCCGGTCTACTTCTCCGGCGTCTTCCCGCCCGCGCTGCGCTTCAGCGGCATGGGCATCGGGTTCACGATCGGCACGATCCTCGGCAACGGGTTCGCCCCCGCGATCGCCGCGTCGCTGCAGGGTTCCACCGGCAGCTGGTGGGCCATCGCGGCCTACATGGCCGTCGGCGCCGTCATCTCCCTGCTCGCGGGGCTGGCGCTGCGCTACCCGACCGACCACGAGGCGTCCCCGGTGACACCGGCGGCCACCGGTCCGGCCGTCCCCGCGGCGGGCAGCTGACGGACTGAGCGAAGGGCCCCCTCGGTCGAATAGATCGACCGAGGGGGCCCTTCGCTCATGCGGTGCCGGATGGGCGATGGGCGCCCACGGCCCGTCTATCCGACCGAGGGGGCCCTTCGCTCAACCACGGCGGGACGGCACCCGGGCGACCGTGCCGGCGATCCACGCGTCCAGGCCGTCCGCGAACTGCTCGTCGGTCGGCAGGGCGGGCAGGTCCGCGGCCAGGCCCACCGTCTCGGGGAAGCGGTCGCGGTCGAGCCCGGCGTAGAAGTGCGAGCGCCGCCGACGGGCCTCCTCGGCGTCGTCCGTCCGACCCCACGTCCGCGGCGTCTCGTAGGCGGAGAAGCCCAGCGCGTAGGTGATGAGGAACCCGTAGCACCGCACGGCGAGCGGCCCCGTGATCCCGGCCGCGGCGAGACGGTGCAGGACCCCCTCCATCGCCCCGACCAACGCGGCCGGGCTGTCGGTCACCCGGGTCGCGAGCAGGCGCACCACGCTCGGGTGCTCCCGCATCATGGCCAGGAACGCGTGCCCCAGCGTGCGCAGGGCGGCCGCCGGCTCGGTGTCGATCTCCTCCGGGAAGGCCATCGACCCGAGGATCCGGTCGCCCATCGCGTCGAGGATCTCGTCCTTGTTGCGGAAGTAGCCGTAGAGGGTCATCACGCCGACGTCGAGGTCCGCGGCGAGGCGCCGGACCGTCAGGCGGTCGAGGTCGGCCTCGGAGTCCGCGATCGCCAGCGCCGCGTCCACGATCCGCTCCGCGGTCAGGGCCGAGGAGTCGTTGCCTCGGCGCCGGCGTGGCGGCACGGGTCCTCCTGGACTCGGACGGGACGTTCGACCGGACAGCGTACGGTGCGACGCCCCGTCCCCGGCCGACCTAGGTCACCCCGCCCGCGGCCACCCTCCCGCGGCCGCCGACCGCCCCGTCGGGCACCGGGAAACTCGTGGCGATCCCCATGCCGGTGATCCACTCCGGCACCGGCTCATAGCTCGACCAGACGGTCGCCCGGCCGCCCGCGGCGTGCGCGACGAGCCACGTGCGCACCTCCTGCCCGCCGCTGCCGGCGGCGGCCTCGATGCCCTCGTGCCCGAGTGCGGCGACGGCCTCCGGGTCGTCGGACGCCAGGCGCTCCAGGAACCACCGGTCCCAGCCGGCGTTGACCGGCGAGTCCGGGTTGCCGGCCATCGCGCGCACCCGCGGCTCGCGGGCGGCCGCGAACGCGACCGGGTCCTGACGGCCGTGGATCAGCGAGGCCCGGCGCTCGCCGACGACGGCGGGGTCCCGCGGGTCGTTCGAGGGCAGCCAGTGCGAGAGCCCGCCCGAGGCGACGACGAGGACCCGCCCGGTCGGGGCCGTCCGCAGTGCCGCACCCAGGGCCTTCCCGACGACGAGGCAGCGCTGCGGTGTCGGCAGCGGCGGCGCGGCGGTGTTCAGCACCAGCGGCACGAGCGGCACACCGGTCCCGCCGAGCAGCATCTCGTAGCCCTGCACGATGCCGTGGTCGACGGTCAGCGAGTAGGAGATGGCGACGTCGACGCCGGCCGCGGTCAGCCCGTCGTACACGGCCCAGGCGAGGTCGGCGGCCACGGGCAGTGGTCCCGAGCGGCTGCCGAAGTCGCCGAACCCGACGACCTCCTCCACGCCCAGCACGAACGGCGGCATGACGTCGTAGAAGTTGCCGTGGAAGTGGTCGGGCCCCACGACGACGACGGCGTCCGGGGCCAGGTCCGCCACCGCCGCGCGGACGCGCTCGGCGTCGGCCAGGAAGCCCGCTCCGGGCGCTCCGGGAGCCGGCGGGTCGAGCAGCGTCGCGAAGGGGGAGTGCGACATCCCGACGACGCCGACGATCTCGCTCACGACGCCCCGCCCAGCAGGAACCGCTCGTGCTCGGCGACGAACTCCGCGGGGCGCTCCCACTGCGGCCAGTGGCCGGCGCCGTGGACCACGTGCAGCTCCGCACCCGGCAGCCACGACCGCAGCATCTCGGCCTCGTCGAGCCCCCCGGTCGGGTCGTGGTCGGTCCACAGCAGCAGCGTCGGCGCGGTGATCCGGCCGACCCAGGACGGGTCCCAGCTGTACCGGGCGCGCGTCGCGGGGTCCTGCAGCACGAGCGTGTTCCCGATGGCGGCGACGAAGCCCTCCCGCGAGTACACCGAGCGTCGCAGGTTCACCAGCTCGTCGGTGACCATCGAGGTGTCGTGGAAGAGCCACGCGACCCGCCGTCGGACGTTCTCGTCGCTGGGATCGGTCACGGCCGTCGTCGTGGACGCCCGCAGCCGGGCCATCACCTCGGGCTTGTTCGCGATGTTGCCCGGGGTGTTCAGGACGAGGCGGCCGACCCGCTCCGGGTGGTGCGCGGCGGTCCACGCGGCCACCCACCCGCCCAGCGACTCGCCGGACAGATGTGCCCGGGCGATCCCGAGGACGTCCAGCAGGCCCACGAGGTGGTCGGAGAGGACGTCCACCGTGTAGGGCACGTCCGGCAGGTCGGACCAGCCGTGGCCGACCATGTCGTAGAGCGTGACCCGGAAGTGCGCGGCGAGCCCGGCGACGTCGCGGGCGTAGGCCTCGAGGTGCCCGCCGGTGCCGTGGATGAGCACCAGGTCGGGGCCGGAGCCGGCGCGCAGCACGCGGGTGCGCACGCCGGCGACGTCGACGTGACGCAGCTCGTGGTCGACGTCGGCGAGCTCGCCCCAGATGCTGACGTGGTCGGGGATCGGCGGGGCGGCGACGGGCGCCGTGGAGGTCATGGTCGGTCTCCTTCTCCGGTGGGGAGGTCGAAGCGGGCGCGGGCGGTGTCCATGTCGACGAGGCCGGCGCTCTGCCGCCGGCCGACGCCGAGCAGGCCGAGCAGCCGCGAGTTCTCGATGGTGAGGAACTCGACGGGCCGGTCGGGAGCGTCGTTGTGGTGGCGGTGCCAGGTCCACGGCGGGGTGTAGACGAACGAGCCCGTCGTCCACGTGACGACCTCGTCCTCGATCTCGGAGTGGCCGTCCCCGGAGACGACGTAGTGGATCGTCTCGTGGTGGTGGCGCTGCATGTCCGAGCTGCCGCCGGGCGGGAAGACCTGCTTGAACAGCTCGAACGTCAGCGTCGGGAGGTCGCCGGCGACGCGCAGGGTGGTCGGGTTGTGCACCTGGTCGGCCGGCAGCGGCTGCAGGTCGGCGTCGTGCACCACGAGCGGGCGCCCGGGGCCGGGCGGGACCTCGTCGCGCAGGGAGCCGAGGAAGTCCGCCATCTCGAAGGTGCTCATTCAGATCGTCTCCGTCCGTCCGCCGTCCACGGTCAGGACGGTCCCGGTCACGTAACCGGCCGCCTCCGACGCGAGGAACCCCACGGCGGCGGCGACCTCCTCCGGGGTGCCGGGCCGTCCGGCGGGGACGACGGCCGTGTCGGCCCGGTCCAGCTCCCCGCGGTCGGCCCCGGTCGCGGCGGCGCGCCGGGCGAGGATCTCGTCGCGGCGCGCCGTGGCCGTGGCCCCGGGCGCCACGCAGTTCACGGTCACGCCGTCCGCGGCCACCTCCCGGGCCAGGAGCTTCGCCGCGGCCGTCATCGCCGCGCGCAGGACGACGGAGACGGCGAGGTCGGGCTGCGGCTGGCGCACCGCGGTCGAGGTCAGGACGACGACCCGGCCGTGGCCGCGGGCGCGCATCCCAGGCAGCGCGGCGCGGGCGAGGGCCAGTGGACCGCGCAGCAGCAGGTCGGCGCCGGCGGCCCACCCGGCGTCGTCGACGTCGAGGATCCGACCCGGCGGCGGCCCCCCGGCGTTCAGGACGAGCACGTCGAGCGGGCCGTGCGCCGCCTCCGCGGCGGCCAGCAGCTCCGGCGCGGCCGCCGGGTCCGCGAGGTCCGCGACGACGGTGGCCACGGCCTGCCCGGTCACGTCGGCGACCTCGTCGGCGGCGTCGCGCAGGGTGGCCGCGGTCCGGCCGACCAGCACGACGTCGCGGCCGTCGGCGGCCAGCCGCCGGGCGATCGCACGCCCGATCCCGCTCCCCGCGCCCCCGACGAGGGCCGGTCCGCTGCTCCCACCCACGAGGCCTCCCCGGCGTCGGAGGGCGGCGACGTGCCGCCCGGGGCCGAGCGTGCGGGGCGGACCACCGCCGGACCGAGACGCGGTCCCACTGAGTAGGACAAGCAGGTCAGACCGGCGCGGGCCCCGTCAGGTAGCCCACCAGCGTCGGCCCGAGCCAGGCCCGCAGCGCGTCGCGGTCCATCGCGGCGATCGCGGGCACGACGAGGACGTGCCGGGCGAACGCCAGCCCGACCACCTGGGAGCCGACCAGGGCGGCCCGTTCCTGCGGGTGGTCCGGCGCGACCGTCGCGAGGGCCGGCCCGGCCTGCTCGAGCAGCACCTCGCGCAACGCCGCAGCGGCCTCCGCGCTGGTGGCCGCCGTCCGCAGCAGCGCGAGCAGGTTCTCGCTCGCGTCGAACAGCGCCACGAACCGGTCCACCAGCGCGTCCGCGATCGCCTCCGGGTCGAGTCCCCGCAGGTCGGGGAGGTCGATGTCCAGGCGGGCGGCCTCGGCGAACAGCGCCGCCTTGCCGCCGAAGTAGCGCACCACCAGGGCGGGATCGACGCCGACCGCCTCGCCGACCGCCCGCAGCGTCACGCGGTCGTAGCCGTCGCGGGCGAAGAGCGTGCGGGCGGCGGTGAGGAGGTCCGCACGGGTGCGGACGGCGTCCCGGCCACGGGGAGGAGCCACGTCGCGAGCCTAAGTCACCGACCGTTGACCTCGACGACGGGCCGGGTCTACCGTCGAAGTCATCGAGCATTGACTTGAGGAGGTCGACATGGACGAGTTCGACGTCGTCGTGGTGGGAGCCGGACCGACCGGCTCGACGGCCGCGGGGGACCTCGCCCGGCGCGGCCGCCGGGTCGCCGTCGTTGAACGCTGGCCGTCCCGCCACCCGGGCAGTCGCGCCTTCGCCGTCATGCCCAGGACGCTCGAGATGCTGGCGCACCGCACCGTCGAGGGCCGCCCGGTCACGGAGACGCTGCTCGGACTCGGCACGCCGGTCCCCCGGGTCCGCCTCTGGCACGGCGCCGCGATCCGCCTGGACCGGCTCGACACCGCGTACCCGCACGGCCTCGTCGTCCCGCAGACGCACGTCGACCGCCTGCTCGAGGACCGGGCCCGCGAGGCGGGCGCGACGGTCCTGCGCGGGCACGAGGTCGTGGGCCTGGAGCAGGACGACACCGGGGTCGAGCTGCGGACCGCTCCCCACGACGGCGGGCCGGTGCGCTCGCTGCGGGCCCGGTACGTCGTCGCGGCGGACGGCTCCCGCTCGACGGTGCGCGAGCTGCTCGGCGTGGAGTTCCCCGGCCGGTCGGTGCTCTCGTCGGTGGTGCTCGCGGACGTCCGGCTCGCGGCACCGCCCGCGGGCGAGGGCCTGACCCTCGGTGGCACCCGGGAGGAGTTCGGGTTCCTCGCGCCCTACGGCGACGACCGGTACCGCTCGATGACCTGGTCACGGTCCCGGCAGCTCCCCGACGACGCCCCGGTGGACGACGACGAGATCGGCCCGGTCCTGGCCCGCGCGCTGGGCCGCGACGTCGGGGTGACCGCGGTCGACTGGCGCTCCCGGTTCCACTGCGACGAGCGCCAGGTGGCCCGCTACCGGCACGGCCGGGTGCTGCTCGCCGGGGACGCCGCCCACGTGCACTCGCCGATGGGCGGACAGGGCATGAACACGGGCATCCAGGACGCGGCCAACCTCGGCTGGAAGCTCGACGCGGTCCTCGGTGGGGCCGACGACGCGGTGCTCGACACCTACCACGACGAGCGGCACCCGATCGGCCGCCGCGTCCTGCTCCAGAGCGGGCTCATGATGCGGGCGATCACCCTGCACCCGCGGCCGGCCCGTGCCGTGCGGGACGTGGTGAGCACGCGGCTGCTCGCCTCCCGCGCCGGCAACGCCGCGATCGCGGGCAGCTTCGCCGGGACCGGCCTGCGCTATCGGTCCGGTCCCGGCGACCACCGCCTCGTCGGGACCCCCGCGACCCGGGTGCCGCTCGCCGAGGGCACCGTCGGCGACCGCGACGACGTCGGCTTCCTGTTGGTCCGCGCCGCGGGGACGCCTCCGGAGCCGGGAGCGCCCGCCCAGGCGGAGCGGCGCGGCCCGGGCCCGTCGCTGCTCGTCCGGCCGGACGGCTACGTCGCCTGGGCCGGTCACGACGACGGGTGGTGCGCGACCCTCGCGCGCTGGACCGGCACGCGAGCGGTGGCCGCGCGGTGAGCTCACCCGGTCGCGGCCCGCTCCACCAGGGTCGCCGTGGTGATGACGGGCGGGGCCGCGAAGACCGTCCCGACCAGCGAGTTCACGTGGTCGCGGCCGGAGTCGCCCTCGATGTGCGCCTCCAGGGCGGCCCGGTCGGCGAAGGTGTCGAAGATGCCGTAGGTGGTGTCGTCGATGCGCACCACGAAGAAGCTCGTGGTGCCGGGCTCGGCCTCCAGCACGCGGCGCGACCGGGCGAAGACCTCCTCCGCCTCGGCCTGCCGCCCGGGCAGGACGTCGATCGTGGCCCAGACCGCCAGCTCGCTCATCGGTCCCTCCGATCCGTCGCGGCCCCGCACTACGCTGACGCGGGACCTCCCGGGTCGGAGCGTGCCCGTCGTGTCCGGAGCGGGGTGAGGATGAGTCCCACCGAGCGGGATGCCGGTCCGGCCGCCGCCCTCGACCGGGCCGCCGCGATCCTCGACGCGTTCGACGCCGAGCACCGCGAGCTCACCCTCGCCGCGCTGGTCGCCCGCTGCGGACTGCCCCGCTCGACCACGCACCGCACGGCCGACCGCATGCTCCGGCTGGGCTGGCTGGACAAGCCCGGCGACCGCTACCGCGTCGGCGAGCGACTGTTCGAGATCTCCGGTCTGGCCCCGGTGCGCCACGAGCTGCGCGAGGCCGTCCTGCCGTTCCTGCAGGACCTCTACGCCGCGACGAAGGTCGCGGTACAGCTCGGCGTCCTGCGCGGGCCGGAGATCCTCGTCGTCGAGAAGATCACCGGGCACCGGCCGCTGCCGATGCTCTCCCAGGTCGGCGGGACGATCCCCACGTACTGCTCCGGGCTCGGGCGGGCGATCCTGGCGCACTCGTCGCCCGAGGTCGTGGACGAGGTCATCGCGGCCGGCATGCCCGCCCGCACCCCGCGGACCCTCACCAGCCCGACCGCCCTGCGCCGCGAGCTCGCGACGATCCCGCCGCGCGGCTGGGCGGCCGACCGCGAGGAGGGCAACGTCGGCATCTCCTGCGTCGCCGCCCCGGTGTTCGGGCCGCTCGGCGAGGTCGTCGCGGCCATCTCCGTGACCGGCCCGACCGGGGCCGTGCGGGCGGAGCGGGCCGGGCCCGCCGTCCAGATGGCCGCCGCCGCGGCCTCCCGGGCCTACTCGGCCCGGCGCTAGGCCCCCGCGTCCCACTCACCGGGACGCCTCGTTGGAGGGCGGGCCGTGCGCGCCGCACTGTGACCCGCAGCACGCCGGCGCGGCTCCGCGCCGGCTCCGCACGGACGAAGGAGCACGTCATGTCACTGGGCGGCGGCTACATGCTGTCCTCGCGCGAGGGCCGGCAGATCCCGGCCATCGGCCTGGGCATCACGGCCAAGGCGACCGGCGAGTCGACCCGCGACGCCTACTCACTGTTCGAGTACGCGATCCCGAGCGGGGTGAACGGCCCGCCGCCGCACGTGCACACCCGCGAGGACGAGTCGTTCATCTGCCTCGCCGGGCAGCTCGAGGTGATGCTCGGCGGCGAGACGTTCGTGCTGTCGCACGGCGACTACCTGCTGCTGCCGCGCGACGTCGTGCACACCTTCCGCAACCCGTTCGACGACGAGGCCCGCGTCATCTCGGTCGTCTCCCCGGCCGGTCTCGAGGCGTACTACCAGGCGCTCGCGGACCTCCCGCCCGGGCCGAAGGACATCTCGGTGATGGAGTCGGTGATGAGCCGCTTCGGCATCGAGCTGCGCCTCCCGGCGACGCAGGGCTGAGGGCCGCGCCGTGCGGATCGCCGTCGTCGGCGCCGGGGTCGCCGGGCTGTGCACCGCCAAGGTGCTCGCCGCGGCCGGCCACGACGTCGTCGTGATCGACCGGACGCCCGACGTGGGCGGGGTCTGGAGCGCCACCCGCCGCTACCCGGGCCTGTGCACGCAGAGCGCGAAGGACACCTACGCGTTCTCCGACCACCCGATGCCCGCCGAGTTCCCGGAGTGGCCCGACGGCGAGCAGGTGCAGGCCTACCTCGCCTCCTACGCCGAGCGCTTCGGGGTCGACCGGCTGCTGCGACTCGGGACGGAGGTCGTCCGCGCCGAGCAGCTCGACGCGGGCTGGCGCCTCACGACGCGCCCGGTCGACGGCAGCGCCGAGGTCACCGAGACGGTCGACCACCTCGTCGTCGCGAACGGGGTCTTCTCGGAGCCCGCCCTGCCGGACTTCGCCGGCCTGGAGGACTTCACGACGGCGGGTGGGCGCGTCGCGAGCTCGAGCGGCTTCGCGGACGCCGGGTCGCTCGACGGCGCGCACGTCGTGGTCGTCGGCTACGGCAAGTCCGCGTGCGACGTCGCGGTGGCGGTCGCCGACGCCGCCGCGAGCACGGACGTGATCGCCCGGCAGCTGCTGTGGAAGGTGCCGCGCCACATCGGTGGCGTGCTCAACTTCAAGCACCTGCTGCTGACGCGCATGGGCGAGGCGCTGTTCCGCTACATCCGGCTGCAGGGCTTCGAGAAGGTCATCCACGGTCCCGGCCGGCGGGTGCGGGCCAGGATGATGGCCTCGGTCGGCGCGATCGCGACGCGGCAGGACCGGCTGCGCGAGCTCGACCTCGTCCCCCGCGGCCGCTTCGAGGACATCGTCCGCGGCGCCATCGGCCTGACGACGGAGGGCTTCTTCGAGCGCGTCCGCTCCGGGGTGATCCGCGTGCGCCGCGACCGCGTCGTCGTCCGGCTGCTGGAGAAGGAGGGGGTGCCGCACGTCGAGCTGGACGACGGCACCGTCCTGCGCGCGGACCTGCTGCTCTGCGCGACCGGGTTCCGGCAGGGGGTCGCATTCCTCGACCCCGAGCTGCACGCCCGGCTGCTCGACGAGCACGGCAACTACCGGCTCTACCGGCAGATCCACCCCGTCGACGTCGAGAACCTGTCCTTCGCCGGCTACAACTCGTCATTCTTCAGCCCGCTCAACGCCGAGATGGCGGCGGTCTGGATCGCGGCACGGCTCGCGGGCCGGCTCGCACTGCCGGAGAAGGAGGCGATGCGGGCGCACGTCGACGCGCAACTGGCGTTCATGGACGACGCGACCGACGGCCACCACTGCCGCGGGACGAAGATCATCCCGTTCTCGCTGCACAACGTCGACGAGGTCCTCGGCGACCTGGACCTGCAGATCCCGGCCCGCGTGCGGGCGGCGCAGTGGCTCAACCCGGTCGACCCCGGGGCCTACCGCGACGTCACCCCGCGGCTCCTGGCCCGGCTCGGGACGGCCCCGGTCTAGCCTGGGGCGATGGTGCCCGCGACGGTGCTGGGCAAGGCGCTGGCCGTGCTGCAGGCCTTCACCGTCGAGGACACCGAGCTCGGGTTCGCCGAGCTGGGCCGCCGCACCGGGCTGGCGAAGGGGACGCTGCACCGCACCCTGGCCGAGCTGGTGGAGCACCGGCTCCTGGAGCGTCCCGACGGCCGGTACCGCCTCTCCGGGCTCGTGTTCGAGCTCGGCATGCGGGCCGCCGTCGAGCGGAGCCTGCTCGAGGTCGCGGCGCCCTACCTCGAGGACCTCTACGAGCGCACCCACGAGACCGTGCACCTCGGGGTCCGGGAGGGCACCGAGGTGGTCTACGTGTCCAAGACCGGCGGCCACCGCCAGGTCGACGCGCCCAGCCGGCTGGGCGGGCGGATGCCGCTGCACGCGACCGCGATCGGGAAGGTCCTGCTCGCCCACGCCGGGCCCGAGGTGCGCGACGAGGTGCTGCGCGGGCCGCTGCCCCGCCGCACCCCGCGCACCGTCGTGAACGTCGAGGTCCTGCGCCGTCAGCTCGACCGCGCTCTCGTCGAGGGCGTCACCTTCGAGCACGAGGAGTCCGCCGTCGGCGTCACCTGCGTCGCGGCGGTCGTGGGCGACGGCGAGGGCGGTGCGCACGCGGCCGTCAGCGTGACGGGGCCGGTGCACCGGTTCGAGCCGCGCCGGCACGTCGAGGCGGTGCGGGCGGCCGGGGCGGGGATCGCGGCGATGCTGGCGCGGCGCCGGCCGTCCTGAGAGTTCCGTCCGACGGAACTCGGTGCTGGGTCGCCGGGGTGCCGGTGTCCGAGGCTGGCCCGCATGAGCCTCCCGACGAGCACGGCGGTCGCCGACGCGGCCGACCGGCTCCTGCACGCCGCCCGCACCGGGGAGGCCTGCGCCCCGGTCCGCGACCTGATCGGCCCGGACGACCTCGACGCCGCCTACGCCGTCGCGCAGCGGGTGGTCGCCGGGCTCGGCCGGCGACCGGTGGGCCGCAAGATCGGCCTCACCTCGCCCGCGGTCCAGGCCCAGCTCGGCGTGGACCAGCCGGACCTCGGCGTGCTGCTCGAGGGGATGGCGGTGCCGCACGAGGGCACGCTGGCCCTCGACCGGCTCGTCGCGCCGCGCGTCGAGGCCGAGATCGCCTTCGTCCTCGGGGCGGACCTCCTCGACGGTCCGCTGGGTCCCGACGACGTCCGGGGCGCGGTCGCGCACCAGGTCGCGGCCCTCGAGATCGTCGACAGCCGCATCGCCGACTGGGACATCACGGTGGCCGACACCGTCGCGGACAACGGGTCGAGCGCGGCCTACGTGCTCGGGCCGACGACGGTCGCCCTCGCCGACGTCGAGCCCGTCGGGGTCGCGATGACCCTGACCCGCAACGGCGAGGAGGTCTCCTCGGGGACCGGCGCCGCCTGCCTCGGCGATCCGCTCGCCGCCCTGTCCTGGCTCGCGCGGACCGCGCGTGCGTTCGGGGATCCCCTGCGCGCCGGTCAGGTCGTGCTCTCCGGCGCGCTCGGGCCGATGGTCCCCGCGACCGCCGGCGACGTGTTCACCGCCCACCTCACCGGCCTCGGCGAGGCCACCGTCACCCTCGGAGGACGCCCATGACCACCCGGGTCGCCGTCATCGGTTCCGGCAACATCGGCACCGACCTCATGATCAAGGTCCTGCGCCTGTCGTCGTCGCTCGAGATGGGCGCGATGGTGGGCATCGACCCGGCGTCGGACGGTCTCGCGCGGGCCGCCCGCCTCGGGGTCCCGACGACGGCCGCGGGCGTCGAGGGGCTCCTCGACCTGCCCGGCTTCGACGGGATCGGCATCGTCCTCGACGCCACGTCGGCCGGGGCGCACCGGCACAACGCCGAGGTGCTCGCGCCGTCCGGCGTGCGCCTGATCGACCTCACCCCGGCCGCGATCGGCCCGATGGTCGTGCCCGCGGTGAACCTCGCCGACCACCTCGACGCC
The DNA here is from genome assembly GCF_030286555.1 of Actinomycetospora termitidis. Taxonomy (GTDB): domain Bacteria; phylum Actinomycetota; class Actinomycetes; order Mycobacteriales; family Pseudonocardiaceae; genus Actinomycetospora; species Actinomycetospora termitidis. Next base: position 898,737 of record NZ_JASVWF010000001.1, read on the forward strand.
CCCGACGTCAACATGGTGACCTGCGGCGGCCAGGCCACCGTGCCGATCGTCGCCGCGATCGCGTCCGCGGTGCCGGTGCCCTACGCGGAGATCGTCGCCTCGATCGCCTCCCGCTCGGCCGGTCCGGGCACGCGGGCGAACATCGACGAGTTCACCGAGACGACGGCCCGCGCGATCGAGACCGTGGGTGGCGCGGGCCGCGGCAAGGCGATCATCGTCCTCAACCCCGCCGAGCCGCCGCTGATCATGCGCGACACCGTGCTCGCCCTGGTCGACGCCCCGTCCCCGGAGCAGCACGAGGCGATCCGCGCCTCGGTCGCGCGGATGGTCGAGGCGGTCGCCGCGTACGTGCCGGGCTACCGGCTGGTGCAGCGGGTGCAGATCGACCCGCTGCCGGCCGACCTGCCGGTGCACACCCTGACGGCCGCCCCTGCGACGCACCGGGTGTCGGTGTTCCTGCAGGTCGAGGGCGCCGCGCACTACCTCCCGGCCTACGCCGGGAACCTCGACATCATGACCAGCGCCGCGCTGCGCGTGGCCGAGGCGCTCGCCGCCGGGCGGGTCCGACCGGAGGTCGGCGCATGAGGCTGTTCGTCCAGGACGTGACCCTGCGGGACGGGATGCACGCCATCCGGCACCGCCTCGCACCGGAGCGGGTGGCCGCGATCGCCGCGGCGCTCGAGGCCGCCGGGGTCGACGCCGTCGAGGTCGCGCACGGCGACGGGCTCGCGGGCGGCTCGCTGACCTACGGCCCCGGCAGCCACGCCGACGGCGAGTGGATCACCGCCGCGGCCGGGGTGCTGGAGCGGGCACGCCTCACGACGCTGCTCCTGCCGGGCATCGGCACGGTGGCCGACCTGCGGCGGGCGCACGCGCTCGGCGTCCGCTCGGTGCGGGTGGCGACGCACTGCACCGAGGCCGACGTCGCCGCCCAGCACATCTCCGAGGCCCGTGCGCTGGGCATGGACGTCTCCGGGTTCCTCATGATGAGCCACATGGCGCCGGCGGCGGAGCTCGCGCGGCAGGCGTCGCTGATGGAGTCGTACGGCGCGCACTGCGTCTACGTCACCGACTCCGGCGGGCGCCTGCTGCCCGAGGGCGTGCGGGAGCGGGTGCGGGCCTACCGCGACCTGCTCGACGCCGCCACCGAGGTCGGGATCCACGCGCACGAGAACCTGTCGTTGTCGGTGGCGAACTCGGTGGCCGCGGTGCAGGAGGGCGCGGTGCGGGTCGACGCCTCGCTCGCGGGCCAGGGCGCCGGCGCGGGCAACACCCCGCTCGAGGCGTTCGTCGCGGTCGCCGACCTGTACGGCTGGGAGCACGGCTGCGACCTGTTCGCCCTGCAGGACGCGGCGGAGGACCTGGTGCGCCCGTTGCAGGACCGCCCGGTGCGGGTGGACCGGGAGACGCTGACCCTGGGCTACGCCGGCGTGTACGGCTCGTTCCTGCGACACGCGGAGTCGGCGGCGGCCACGCACGGGGTGGACGTGCGGGAGCTGCTCGTCGCTGCGGGGGACCGCCGGCTGGTGGGCGGCCAGGAGGACATGATCGTCGACATCGCGCTGGAGCTGGCGGCGCGCTGACCCTCGCGGCCGTGGGAACATGAGTTCGTGTCGGGGGATCGCGAGGGGGCCGCGACGATCCTGCACGCCGACCTCGACGCGTTCTACGCCTCCGTCGAGCAGCGTGACGACCCCGACCTGCGCGGACGCCCCGTGCTCGTCGGCGGCGGTGTGGTGCTCGCGTGCAGCTACGAGGCGAAGCGCGCGGGTGTGCGCACGGCCATGAACGGCCGGCAGGCCCGGGCGCTGTGTCCCGACGCCGTCGTCGTCTCGCCCCGCATGGAGGCGTACTCGGCGGCGTCGAAGGACGTCTTCGAGATCTTCCGCGACACGACGCCGCTGGTCGAGGGCATCTCCATCGACGAGGCGTTCCTCGAGGTCGGGGGGCTCGCGCGGCTGGTCGGCACGCCGCGCGACATCGCCGCGCGGCTGCGGGGGCGGGTGCTCGCCGAGGTCGGGCTGCCGATCACCGTCGGCGTCGCGCGGACGAAGTTCCTGGCCAAGGTGGCGAGCGGCGTCGCGAAACCGGACGGGCTGCTCGTCGTCGACCCGGACGCCGAGCGGGAGTTCCTGCACCCGCTGCGGGTCGAGCGGCTGTGGGGCGTCGGCGCGGTGACCGCGGCGAAGTTGCACGGGTTGGGGATCCACACGGTCGCCGACGTCGCGGACCTGGGCGAACCGGCGCTGGTGTCGCTGCTGGGGCCGGCCGCGGGGCACCACCTGCACGCGCTGGCGACGTTCTCCGACCCGCGCCGCGTGACCCCGGGCGTCCGCCGGCGGTCGATCGGCTCGCAGCGGGCGCTGGGGAACCGCCGCCGCAGCCCGGCGGAGCTGGACACGATCCTCGCCGGGATCGTCGACCGGCTCGCCCGGCGCCTGCGCGACGGCGGTCGGACGTGCCGGACGATCGTGCTGCGCCTGCGCTTCGGCGACTTCACCCGCGTCACGCGCTCGCACACCCTGCGGACCGCCACCGACCGCACCGCACCCATCGACGCCGCCGCCCGCGAACTGCTGGCCGAGTCGATGTCGATGATCCTCGACCGGGGGATCACGCTGATCGGCCTCTCGCTGGCCAACCTCGACCGGGAGGGCCGCGAGCAGCTCGAACTGCCCCTCGACTCCCGCGACGAGCCGGCGACCGCACTGGCCGGCGCCGAGGTCGAGCGGAGCCCCGCCGCGCTCGACCAGGCCCTCGACGCCATCCACACCCGCTTCGGCTCCGCGGCGGTCGGCCGGGCCACCCAGCTGGGCCGCGACCCCGGGATCTCGGTGCCGGTCCTGCCGGAGCACGAGTAGCCCGGCCCGCCCGCCGAGAGGTACACCAGGCACCGTCCGGGCCGCTGCGAGGTGCGTCCTGTGCTTCTCGCGTGTGCGCCGGGCGGTGGTCCGTTCGCGAGAGGTACGTCAGGCACCTTGCGGGCCGCTGCGGGGTGCCTCTGCTTCTCGCGTGTGCGCCGGCGATCGGAGCCGCGCCGACCCTGCGTCGAGCGGCATGGCATTACGGCCCGCCCGTCCTGTCGCGGGGAGTCCCAGCGACAGGGTGCCCGGCTGTGTCCTGTCGTGGCCTGCCGACGTCCCGGCATCACCCTGTCGCTGGGATTCCCCACGACAGGCGAGCGACGGCGGGTGGGAGCCCGCGACGAGGCGGGGCACTCCCGTCCCGGTGCGCCGCCTCCCGGGTCGGCACGACCGTCTCGGAAACCCGCCTCAGAACCTGTCCGGAAAGGGCCCCACGGTGTCTCCGTCTGAGACAGCGAACCGATCGGCTACCCGCTGAACTGTCGTCCATACCGCTCTGACCAGCGGCGAACGGTCGTTCGGTGAGGTTCAGTGGCGATGTGCAGCATCTGCACATCGAAACGGTGATGTTGACCACAAGGTTCCGGAGCGCGTTCAGTGACCCACGTCTCGCCGACGAGCACCGCTCCGGCGAGGCGCCCACGGGCCCCACCACCACACACCGGGCCCGACCGCGGTGGGTCGGCGACGGCCCTGCGCGCCCACGACGACCGGCGGGAGGAGGCGGCATGGCGGACCGATCGCAGACCGGAGGCCGATCCCTCAAGACCGCCGCCGAGGCGCTCGCCGCGCTCCGCCTCCTCGCCGACGCCCCCGACGGCCTGACCGCCGACGGGCTCGGCACCGCGATCGGCAAGAGCTCCGCCACCGCGCGCTACCTGCTGAACACCCTGTGCCAGGAGGGCTACGCCCGCCGCGACGGGCGCACCGGCATCTACCGACTCGGCGACGCGCCCCCGTGGGGCAGCGCGTGGGGTGGCGGGCCCGAGGTCGAGGTCGAGGACGAGCCGGCCGCGGCCGAGGACCCGGACACCGTCGAGGACGCCCTGCGCCCGCTGCGGCGCGAGGACGACCCGGTGTCGCGCTACGAGCTGCCGGAGAGCCTCGCGGACGCGGTGACCGAGCTGTACTGGCGCACCCGGCAGCGGTCCTACCTCGCGCGCTGGGACGGCGACGCGACGGTCATCGTCGACGCCCGCGGCCACCAAGGCCTCGCGCGGATCCCCGACCTGCGCGAGCGCATCCCGGTCGCCCAGGCCCACGCCCTCGCCGTCACGAAGGCGCTGGTCGCGACCTCCTCGGAGATCGAGGAGCTGCTGCTCGCCCAGCCGTCGCGGACGGCGTTCACCGCCACGACCATCACCACCACCCCCGGGCTGGAGCAGGAGCTCGCCCGGGTGCGGCGCGACGGGATCGCCGTCGACCGCGAGGAGTTCGCCGAGGGGTTCTGCTGCGTCGGGGCGCCCATCGTCGCCCCCGACGGCCGGGTGGCCGCGAGCATCGCGGTCTCCAGCCCGGCGCGGCGCTTCGCGCAGGACTCCGCCGCCCTGACCAGCGCGGTCCGGGAGGTCGCCGCCACCGCCATGCGCGAGTGGCGGGCCCGGGTCGCGTCGACCCGCGATCCGACCGCCGAGGAGGTGAGGCCCGCCTAGTCACCGGCACGACCCAGCACGACCCCAGAAAACACAGCAGACACTTTCCGAGGAGGAAAGCATGAGCCGTCAGAGCTTGGCGAAGGCTCACCAGAAAATCCAGGAACTCTCCTGGGAGCCGCAGTACCACGAGCCGTACATGAAATACGGCACGGACTACACCTTCCGTAAGGCCGCGAAGAAGGACCCGCTGAAGCAGGTCCTGCGTTCCTACTTCCCCATGCAGGAGGAGAAGGACAACCGCGTCTACGGCGCGTCGGACGGCGCGATCCGCGGCAACATGTTCCGCCAGGTGCAGGAGCGCTGGCTGGAGTGGCAGAAGCTCTTCCTGTCGATCATCCCGTTGCCGGAGATCTCGGCGGCGCGCTCGATGCCGATGCTGTTCCAGGCGGTTCCGAACCCGGAGCTGCACAACGGCCAGGCGATCCAGATGATCGACGAGGTCAGGCACTCGACGATCCAGCAGAACCTCAAGCGCCTGTACATGAACAACTACATCGACCCGGCGGGCTTCAACAACACCCTCCGGAACTTCCACTCGGACTACTGCGGCACCATCGGCCGGCAGTTCGCCGAGGGGTTCATCACCGGTGACGCGATCACCGCGGCCAGCATCTACCTGACGATCGTCGCCGAGACGGCCTTCACCAACACCCTGTTCGTGGCCATGCCCGGTGAGGCGGCCGCCAACGGTGACTACCTGCTGCCGACGGTGTTCCACTCGGTCCAGTCCGACGAGTCGCGCCACATCTCGAACGGCTACGCCACGCTGCTCATGGCGCTGTCGGACGAGGACAACCGCCAGCTCCTCGAGCGCGACCTCCGCTACGCGTGGTGGAACAACCACCGTGTCGTGGACGCCGCGATCGGAACGTTCATCGAGTACGGCACGAAGGACCGCCGCAAGGACCGTGAGTCCTACGCGGAGATGTGGCGTCGGTGGATCTACGACGACTACTACCGCGCCTACCTCCTGCCGCTCGAGAAGTACGGCCTGGTGATCCCCCACGACCTCATCGAGGAGTCGTGGAACCAGATCTGGAACAAGGGCTACGTCCACGAGGTCGCGCAGTTCTTCGCCACCGGTTGGCTCGCCAACTACTGGCGCATCGACGGCATGACCGACGAGGACTTCGAGTGGTTCGAGTACAAGTACCCGGGCTGGTACGACCGGTACGGCAAGTGGTGGGAGAACTACAACCGGCTCTCGCGGCCGAACGGCCACCACGCGATCGTCGCCGAGGACGTCGACTACGTGTACCCGCACCGCTGCTGGACCTGCATGGTCCCGTGTCTGGTGCGTGAGGACATGGTCGTCGACAAGGTGGACGGCCAGTGGCGCACCTACTGCCACGAGGCCTGCCGCTGGACCGACGCCGTGGCGTTCCGGCCCACCTACGAGGGTCGCGACACGCCCAACATGGGCAAGCTCGTCGGCCACCGCGAGTGGGAGACGCTGTACCACGGCTGGAACTGGGCCGACGTCATCCAGGACATGGGCTTCGTGCGCGACGACGGCAAGACGCTCACGGCGCAGCCGCACCTGGACCTCGACCCGAAGAAGATGTGGACCCTCGACCACATGCGGCGCATGCCGCACGTGGCCAGCCCGAACGTCATCCTCAACGAGATGAGCGACTCGGAGCGCGAGGCGTTCGTGGCGGACTACAACGCCCAGGGCCCGGCCGGCCGTCCGGCCGGCGCGACGTCCTGATCTCCTAGGACGAGTCAGACCCGCGGGGGACCGGCGATCCCGGTCCCCCGCGGTGCCCGCCGCCGGTCGAATTCATTCCCGGCGGCATTCTCCCGCTTTCCAGCAATTCCGGTCACGGCCGTGCTGTGTCCTGAATCCCCCTCCTACGAGGAGTTCTGAGCCGATGGGTGACAAGCACCTCGTCCGTTTCGAACCGGTGGGCATCGAGATCGAGGTCGACGAGGACCAGACGATCCTGCGCGCCGCGTTCGAGCAGGGTGTCCAACTCATGCACGGGTGCAAGGAAGGGCAGTGCGCCGCCTGCAAGTCCTTCGTGCTCGAGGGCGACATGGACGAGATCGAGCTCGACCGCTACTCGACCTTCGCCCTGCCCGACATGGAGCGCGAGGAGGGGCAGACGCTCCTCTGCCGCGCCCACGCCTACACCGACCTCACGATCGAGCTCCTGAACTACGACGAGGAGGTCCTGCGCTCCGGCCTGCCCGTGCGCAAGGGCACCGTCGAGGTCATCTCGAACGAGGCCGTCACGCACGACATGCGCCACCTCGTGGTCCAGCAGGTGGCCGGCGAGGACATCAAGTTCTTCCCCGGTCAGTACATGGACTTCATCCTGCCCGAGTCCGGGGAGAGCCGGTCGTTCTCGATGGCGAACACCCCGAACCGGGAGGGGCGGTTCGAGTTCGTCATCAAGATCTACCCGGACGGCCTGTTCTCGCAGTTCCTGAAGAACGACGTCCAGGCGGGGGACAAGCTGGAGGTCGAGGCGCCCTTCGGCACCTGCACCCTCCGCGAGAACCGCACCTCGGAGATCGTCTTCATCGGCGGCGGGGCCGGCATGGCGCCGCTGCTGGGGCTGCTGCGGGCGCTCCAGGAGAAGGACACCGGCCGGAAGGCGACGCTCTACTACGGCGCGCGCACCAAGGACGACCTGTGCTTCGAGGACGAACTGCGCGAGCTCGAGACGACGCTGCCGGGCTTCCGCTACATCCCCGTCCTCTCCGACCACGAGGGCGACGGGTGGGACGGCCTGACCGGTCTGGTCACCGAGGCCGTCCGGGGCCAGGAACCCGATCTGAAGGGAAGGGATGCCTATGTGTGCGGGCCGCCGCCGATGGTGGACGCGGCCATCGCACTGCTAGCCCAACGCGGGGTCGACGAACGCAACATCTTCTTTGACAAGTTCACCACGACCGGAGAGCCGGAGGAGTAGGGCGACACATGACCACCACCGAGAACACCGCGAGAAGCGTACCGAAGCCGACATTCACCGATGCGGAAGCCGGGGCGAAAGAGTTCCCCGACTCCGGCCCGTCGGCGCGGCGCTACAACTACTTCAAGCCGGCGAAGCGCAAGCAGACCCACTACGAGGACGTCACCGTCGAGGTCCAGCCGGACCCGCGGCACTACCTGACCCAGGGATGGATCTACGGCTTCGCCGACGGCTCGCGGGGTTACCCGCTGAACTGGACCAAGCTCAAGGCGTGGGGCGTCGACGACCCCGAGCCCGAGCGTGGCCCGGGTTCCGGCGGGAAGCCGGTGCAGGACTGGCCCGCCCACGGCTGGCACGAGTTCCGTGATCCCAATGAGGAATGGGAACTCACGATGTTCCGCTACAACGCGAACGTCGAGCGCCAGATCGGTCAGAACGTCGAGAACGCCCGCAACAACAAGGCGTTCCAGCAGTGGACCCAGAACTGGGTGCGCTTCGTCGAGCGCCACGTCGGCGCGTGGATGCACATCGAGCACATCTTCGGGCTCTACATCTTCGCGGCCTGCAACCGCTCCGGTCCGACGAACATGCACAACACCGCGATGGCGGTGAACAGTGAGCACAAGATCCGTTTCGCCCAGGACCTCGCGCTCTACAACCTCACCCTCACCGAGGAGATCGACGGCTTCGACGGCGCCGCGCACCTCGAGGCGTGGAACAACGACGCCGAGTGGCAGGGCGTCCGCAAGGTCGCCGAGGCGCTCACCGCGGTCGACGACGACTGGGGCGAGATGATCTTCGGCACGAACATCGTGTTCGAGCCGCTGCTCGGCGAGCTGTTCCGGTCGAACCTCGTGCAGCAGTCCGCGCCCGGGAACGGCGACTACGTCACCCCGACCGTCATGGGCGCCGGCGAGTACGACTTCGCCCAGCGCGACCTCCGCTGGACGCAGGCCTGCATGGGCCTGCTGACCCAGGACCGGGAGTTCGCCGACCACAACAAGCAGATCATGCAGGGCTGGCTCTCGCACTGGGTCCCGCAGTGCCTCGAGGCCGCCCGCCAGCTGCAGCCGCTGTGGTCGCAGCCCGACGCCAAGCCGCCCCGATTCGAGGACTCCCTCGACCGCGCCAAGAACCGTTTCGCCGGGATTCTGAACGACCTCGGCCTCGACGCCCCGAAGGAGCTCTCCCAGTGACCCAGTCGACCACGCGACCCAGTTTCGGCGGCGAGAGCCCCTTCAAGGTCGACAGCACCGAGTCCGGCATGGCCGGTGTGACCCTGATGAACAACCAGATCGGCGTGGTCGTCGCCGAGGTGATGGACCGTCAGGAGAACGTGACGGTCACGCACCTGCCCGCGATGATCCGCGTGGACTGCAAGGGCCGGATGGACTTCGTCTACGACGAGATCTCCGAGGCGCTCGGCGAGGAGGAAGGTTTCTACGACGCCGCCGAGTTCGAGGAGAACATGTCCACGCACTACGGGAAGATGGTGCACATGGACGACCGGACGGTCATGTTCGGAAACATGGAGGAGGCGGCCGAGTTCATCGGCGACATGCTCCCGCCCGTGGTGAACAAGTAGTCGTCACCGCGTCACAGATCGTCGGACCGCCGCCCGCGGACTTTGTCGCGGGAGTTCCGTGGGCGGCGGTTCCGGCACTCGTCACGACCATCCCGCGCGCCCGACCCCACCTCGGAGGAGAAGAGAGGCCATGGCCAAGGAACTGCGATTCGGAGCCGACGCCCGTCAGGCCCTGCAGGCGGGAGTCGACCAGCTCGCCGAAGCCGTCAAGTCGACGCTGGGCCCCAAGGGTCGGAACGTCATCCTCGAGAAGATCACCGGTACTCCCGAGGTGACCAACGACGGCGTCACGATCGCCCGGGAGATCTTCCTCCGCGACCAGTTCGAGAACATGGGTGCGCAGGTCCTCAAGGAAGCCGCGGTCAAGACCAACGACGTCGTCGGCGACGGCACCACGACCGCGACGGTCATCGCCCAGGCGATCGTCCGCGAGGGCCTCAAGGCCATCGGCCAGGGCGGCAACCCCGTGCTCGTCAAGCGCGGCATCGACCTCGCGGTCGGCAAGATCGTGGCCCACCTCGCCTCCGTCGCCCACCCGGTGGACGACGTCGAGTCGCTGTCGCGGGTCGCCTCGATCTCCGCCAACGACGACGAGGGGATCGGCCGGGTCGTCGCGCAGACCCTGCACACCGTCGGCGACGACGGCGTCATCACCGTCGACGACGGCCCCGTGCACGGCCTGGCCGTCGACTTCGTCGAGGACTTCGAGTTCGAGAACGGCTACGTCTCGCCCTACCTCGTCACCGACCCGGGCTCCATGCTCGCGGTCCTCGACGACCCGTACCTGCTGTTCAGCGCCGAGAAGATCTCCGACGTCCGGTCGATCATGCCGGTGCTCGAGCGCATCATGCGCGACCCCCGCCCGCTGGTGATCGTGGCCGAGAAGGTCGAGGGCTCGGCCCTGCAGATGCTCGTCCACAACCACGTCAACGGGCACCTGAAGGTCACCTGCATCCAGGCGCCCGGCTTCGGCGAGAAGCGCATCCACCTGCTCGAGGACATGGCGTCGCTGTGCGGCGGCAAGGTGCACTCCAAGGCCTCGGCGTTCGCGCTGGAGCAGATGGGCGTGGAGCACCTCGGTCGCGCCACCCAGGTCCGTGCCACGAGCGACCAGACCGCGATCATCGGCGGCCTCGGCGACCAGGCCGCCCGCGAGATCCGGGTGCAGCAGCTGACCGCCGAGCGCGACCGCAGCACCATCGGCACCGACGAGGACTTCTTCAACGAGCGCATCGCCCGCCTCTCCGGCAAGGCCGCGATCCTGCAGGTGGGCGCGCCGACCAACGCGGAGCTCAAGGAGATCCGCCACCGCGTGGACGACTCGCTGCAGGCGACGCGGGCCGCGATGGCCGAGGGGATCGTGGCCGGCGGCGGCGCCGCGCTGCTGCACTCCGAGGGTGCCCTCGGCGACCTGGGCGACCTCAAGGGCGACTACCGCACCGGGGCCGAGATCGTCCGCGCCTCGCTGTCCGAGCCCGCCTACCTGATCGCCACCAACGCCGGCTACGACGGCCACGACGTGGTGAAGCAGGCCCGCGACATGGCCGTCGACGAAGGGTTCGACGCCCTCGAGGGCCGCTTCGGGAACATGGTCGAGATGGGCATCATCGACCCGCTGCGGGTCGTGCGCTCCGCCCTCCAGAACGGCGCCTCGGTCGCCGGCCTCATCCTCACCACCAACTCGCTGGTGGCCGAGGAGCAGACGCCCTGGAACAAGGCGCTCATGACCGAGTACGGCCCCCTCGACGAAGGCATCCCGCAGCCCTCGCCGGACTCCAGCACGCCCCAGTCGTTGGGCCTCGGCCCGTCGGTGGGATGACCCGCCCGCCCTGACCGAACAGTCCCACCAGCGTCGAAGGAGCAGAACCCGTGAAGGCCGTCCGCGTCCACCAGTACCAGCAGGACCCGTCACTCGACGACATCGCCGAGCCCAAGCTCCAGGGCCCGCTCGACGTCATCGTCAAGATCGGCGGCGCCGGCGTCTGCCGCACCGACCTGCACATCGTCAACGGGGACTGGAAGGACATCCAGAACCCGGACCTGCCCTACGTGATCGGCCACGAGAACGCCGGGTGGGTGCACGAGATCGGGGACGCGGTCACCAACGTCAGGGTCGGCGACACCGTCATCCTGCACCCGCAGCCCTCGTGCGGGCTGTGCCTCGCGTGCCGCGCGGGGCGGGACATGCAGTGCACCGGCGACGCGTTCTTCCCCGGGCTGTCCAACAACGACGGCGGCATGGCCGAGTACCTGCGCACCACCGCGCGGGCCTGCGTGAAGCTCAACCCGGACACCAACCCGGCCGACGTGGCCGCGCTGGCCGACGCCGGCATCACCGCCTATCACGCGGTGCGCAAGTCCGTGCCGTACCTGTACCCGGGGACGACGGCGGTGGTGCAGGGCGTCGGCGGCCTGGGGCACATCGCGGTGCAGGCCCTGGCCGCCCTCACCGCGACCAAGATCATCGCGGTGGACCGCAACCCGGCCGCGCTGGAACTCGCGAAGAAGATCGGCGCCGAGGAGACCGTGGTGGCCGACGGCAACCACGTGCAGGCCGTGCAGGACCTCACCGGCGGCGGCGCGACGGTCGTGTTCGACTTCGTCGCCGAGCAGGGCGCCGAGATCGACGCCTGGGCGATGACCGGGCCGGCGGGCTACTGCTTCGTCCTGGGCTACGGCGGCGAGTTCCGCGCCCCCACGCTGGATTTCGTGGCCGGCGAGAAGAACGTCATCGGCAACATCGTCGGGACCTACAACGACCTCGCGGAACTGATGGTCCTCGCGCAGGCCGGGAAGGTCACCCTGCACACCGTCCAGTACCGCCTCGACCAGGCCTTGGACGCCCTGCACGACCTCGACGCGGGCAAGGTCCGCGGCCGAGCCATTCTCGTTCCGTAAGAAAACTGCCGCAACCAACCACCACGAACTGCGGAGGAATTTCCATGTACGAGAAGGACGGCGAGAAGTACTTCATCGTCGACTCCCACATGCACTACTGGGACGCCTCGCCGGAGAACTGGGTCCCGGGCGCCGAGCAGTACGCCAAGGGCTGGATCGAGTGCTTCCACGCCTACCAGGGCCTGGGCCCGGCCGAGGCGATGCAGCCGATCGAGGAGTTCCAGAAGGTCTCCGAAGAGCAGCTGATGCGCGAGGAGTTCGAGGAGGGACACGTCGACGTCGCGATCTTCCAGTCGACGTACCTGCGCGAGTGGTACAAGAACGGCTTCAACACCACCGAGCAGAACGGTTACCTCGCCGAGAAGTACCCCGGCAAGTTCATCCTCAACACCCGCTTCGACCCGCGTGACGGCGACGCCGGCATGCGCGAGTTCGAGGCCAACGTCGAGAAGTACGGGTCCATCGGCGCGAAGCTCTACACCGCGGAGTGGAACGGCGACTCGCGCGGGTTCAAGCTGACCGACCCGGAGGCCTACCGGTTCCTGGAGCGCGCCCAGGAGCTCGGCATCAAGAACATCCACGTCCACAAGGGCCCGACGATCTGGCCGCTGGACAAGGACGCGTTCGACGTGTCCGACGTCGACCACGCCGCCACGGACTTCCAGGGCCTGAACTTCATCGTCGAGCACGTGGGTCTGCCGCGGATCGAGGACTTCTGCTTCATGGCGACGCAGGAGCCCAACGTCTACGCCGGCCTCTCGGTGGTCATCGGTGGCCTCATGCACGCCCGCCCGCGGTTCTTCGCCAAGGTGATGGGCGAGCTGCTGTTCTGGGTCGGCGAGGACAAGATGACCTTCGGCTCGGACTACAACATCTGGACGCCGAAGTGGCAGGTCGAGGGCTTCGTCGACTGGACCATGCCCGAGGGCGAGGAGTTCGCCGACTACCCGCGTCTCGGCGTCGAGGGCAAGAAGAAGATCCTCGGCCTGAACGCCGCGAAGCTCTACGGGATCGACGTCCCGGCGGAGTACCAGGTCTCCGGCACCCCGGGCGCCCAGGACGACGCGGAGCTGGTGGCCCAGGCATGAGCATCTCCTTCCTCACCCGCCCGACGTCCGAGGAGGTCGTCGGGCGGGTGTGGGAGGCGCTGCGCACGGTGCGCGACCCCGAGCTCGACACCGACGTGGTCTCGCTGGACTTCGTCGCCTCCGTCGAGATCGACAGTGCTGACGGGTCCGGCCGTGTCGCGCGCGTCTCCCTGCGACTGCCCACCTACTTCTGCGCGCCCAACTTCGCGTTCCTCATGGTCGCCGACGCCTGGGACGCGGTCTCCGGGGTCGAGGGCCTGACCGACGTCGAGGTCACGCTGATCGACCACTTCGCCTCCGACGCGATCAACGCCGGCGTCGCCGCCCGCGCGGGCTTCGTGCACTCGATGGCCGGCACCGAGGTCGGCGAGGCCGTGTCGGAGCTCCACGAGCTGCGTCGCACCTTCACCGAACGGGCCCTGATGGCCGGCACCGACCTCGTCGTCCGGCCGATGATGCGCGAGGGCACGACCCCCGAGCAGGTCGCCGCCATGACCCTCGGCGAGGCACCCGCCTCCGACGACCTGCGCCGGCTGCGCGCCCGCCGTCGGGAACTCGGGATCCCGGCCGGGGACGACGACCCGCTGGTGGTCGACCCGAGCGGGCGCACCGTCGGGGTCGAGGCCCTGCCGCTGCACCTGCGCAAGGCCCGCTCCTACCAGGTCGGTGTGGACGCCAACACGAGCATCTGCCGCGGCCAGCTCGCCGTCCGCTACGGCCTGTAGACCCCCGGGAGGGAACGCGTCATGACCGACGTGGCACCACCACGCACCGTCAAACGGATCGGGTCTCCCGCCGCCGCCGCGCTGGCCGACCTGGCCGCGATCTTCGACGACCTGCAGACCGTCCTGCTGTGCTGCGAGCGCCTGGTCGGCGCGCTCCGACCCGGCGTCGGGAAGCAGTTCGACGAGGTCGTGGTCGAGTCGCTGTGGACCACCGCACTCATCTCGTACTCGCGCTGCTTCGCGGGCGGGGAGCGCGGGATGGGACTCACCGAGGACGACGTCGAGGGGCTCGAGCTCAAGGGCGAGAAGCTCGCCTGGCACCGGATGCTGCGGCGGATCAAGAAGCACTACGCCGACCCGGCCGCGAACCCGCGGGAGACCTTCACCGTCGGGATCGCGGTGAACGACGGCGTCCCGGCGGGCGTCGCGATCACCTCGACGCACCAGGACCCGGTCGACGAGCAGACCGTCCGGCAGACCGGGGCGCTCGCCTTCGCGCTGTCCGCACTGGTCGACGGCCGGATCGCGGAGCACCAGGCGACCGTGCTCGAGGGGGCGCAGGCCCTCACCGCGAAGGAGCTCGAGACCCTCGACGAGATCGAGGTGACCGGGGACGGCGCCCCGCCGCCGCGGCCGGAGGACGACGCGCAGGGGGAGTCGTGACCGGCGCGCAGCACGGCGAGGAGAAGTTCAACCCCTGGACCGTCGTGAACCTGGTGTTCGACCACCTCTCCGGGCAGGGTCTGCACCCGGTGCTCGGGGAGGCGGGGGACCCCTCGGAGGCGGCGGCCGAGCTGCTACGGGCGCTGGGCATCACCCCGGGCGACCCGTCGTGGGCGCGGGGCCAGGACGCGGAGCAGATCCAGGACCAGCTGGCCGAGATCCGGGCCCTGTTCGATCCGGTGCAGGGCGAGCGCTGAGCCGTGGAGGAGGTCCATCTCGTCACGCTGGTGATGCACCGGGTGACCCGGGAACCGCTCGCGGTCCTCGCCGACGCGGCCGAGGACCGCTGCCTGGTGGTGGCGATCCGGGCGCCGCAGGCCGAGGTGATGGCCGCCGGCCCGCACCCGGCGCGCGAGGACGACACCCGCCTGACCCAGGACGTGGTCGCCGACGTGGCGGCCGCGCTGGGCCGGTTCCTGACGGGGGCGGAGATCACCGACCTCGTCGACGAGCGCTTCCACGCCGTCCTGCGGCTCGACGACGGGTCCGCCGCCCCCGTGCGGCCGAGCGACGCCCTCGCGATCGCGGTCCGGGATGCGCTCCCGATCGCCGTCGCGGATCATGTGATGGCCGAGGCCGGGCAGTCCTGGCGGGAACTGCAGGGCGACCGGCCGCACCCGCAGAGCGTGGAGGTCGACGAGATGCGGGCGTTCCTCGACCAGGTGACGCCGGACGACTTCCGGGGAGAGAACGGCGGGGACGGTTGATGTTCCGCCGTCCCCCGGTGGTCCTGGCCGGGCCCGCCTTCGTGGCGTCGGTCGCGTACGTGGACCCGGGCAACGTCGCCACCAACTCGGTGGCCGGCGCGACGTCGGGCTACGCCCTGGCGTGGGTGGTGATCGGCGCCGGGCTGATGGCGATGCCGGTGCAGTACGTGGCGGCGAAGGTCGGCATCGCCTCCGGCCGCAGCGTCCCGCGGTCGGCGAAGCAGGTGATGAGCCGACCGACCCGGGTGTTCATGTGGCTGCAGGCCGAGGTCGTGGCGATGGCGACCGACGTCGCCGAGTTCCTCGGGGCCGCCGTCGGCCTCCAGCTGCTCTTCGGCCTCGGGCTCCTCGAGTCCGGGCTGATCACGGCCGCCGTGTCGTTCGGGGTGCTCGCGCTCCAGCGGCGCGGCCACCGGCCGTTCGAGGTGGGCATCGTCGCCTTCCTGGCGTTCATCGTCGTCGGGGTGGCGTTCCAGCTCTTCTCCGTCGGCATCGACCCCGGCGCGGCCGCGGCCGGTCTGGTGCCCGGGCTCGACGACTCCACCCAGCTCGTGCTCGCCGTCGGGATCGTCGGGGCGACCGTGATGCCCCACGCGATCTACGCGCACTCGGCGCTGACGGCGGGCCGGGCCCGCGGGGTCGGCCGCGGGGGCCGGGCACGGCTGCTGGGCTTCCAGCGCACCGAGGTGATCGTGGCGCTGTCGATCGCCGGGCTGGTGAACCTCTCGATGCTGCTCGTCGCGGCGGGGGTGTTCAGCGGGTCGCCGGTCGCCGAGGGCGTCGACGGACTCGAGGCCGCCCACGCCGGGCTGGGCCAGCTCGCCGGGGGCGCGGTGGCGCTCGCGTTCGCCGCGACCCTGCTGGCCAGCGGGCTGTCGTCGGCCGCGGTCGGCACCTACTCCGGGCAGGTCGTCATGGAGGGGTTCGTCGACGTGCGGCTGCCGCTGGTGGTGCGCCGGACGGTGACGATGCTGCCGGCGCTGGTCCTGCTCGCGATCGGGACCAGCCCGACGACGGCCCTGGTCGGCAGCCAGGTGGTGCTCTGCTTCGGCATCCCGTTCGCGCTGTACGCGCTGATGCGGGTGGCGAGGGACCGGACGCTGCTCGGTGAGGAGGCGATCGGCCGGCCCATGACGGTGGTGCTGGGCCTGATCAGCGCGATCGTGATCTCCCTGAACGTCGTCCTGATCGTGGACACGATCGTCGGCTGACCGGCGCGGTGTCTCGGATCGAGACGTCGGATCCTCCGCTGCCGGTTCTCCGTGGCCCGGATCACCTCTAGCATCGCCGGTTGCGCATCCCACGACCTCGACCGGGCGCGGTCGGTGCGACGAGCGCGTTGGCGAGGTGGCCGAATGGACGAACACGCAGGGGTCCACCTCGACCGCGCGCGCGAACGGTTCCTCGGCGGCTCCGGCCTCGACACCGGGCTGCGGCCGGAGATCATGCAGTCCTGGGAGCGGTCGCTGCGTGCCGGCGTGGACGCCGACGAGCTCTCCCTGCCCTACGACCCGGACCTCGACTTCGACGGCAGCCTCGTCCACTTCGCCCGCCCCGTCCTCGACGACCTCGCCGAGCGCCTCTCGGGCATGTCGGTGGCCGTCGTGCTGTCCGACGCCGACGGCAACGTCCTCGACCGCCGGGTCGGTGAGGGGGAGCTGCAACGGCGGCTGGACGCGATCTCGCTCGCCCCCGGCTTCAGCTACGCCGAGGAGTTCGCGGGCACGAACGGGGTCGGTACCGCCCTCGAGGGCAACAGCCCCGCCATGGTCATCGGCGCCGAGCACTACACCGACCGGCTCCGGTCCTTCGCCTGCGCGGGTGCGCCGGTGCACCGTCCCGGGGGAGTCCTGGCGGGCATCCTCGACGTGACGTGCCTGGCCGCCGAGGCCAACGACCTCATGCGCTTCCTCGCCCGGCAGGCCGCCCGGGACATCGAGGAGGTGCTGCGGGAACGCGGCAGCGCCGGGTCGCGCGCGGTGATGGCGGCCTTCCGGGTGGCGTGCGCCCGGGTGCGCGGGCCGGTGCTCGCGCTCGCCGACGACTTCGTCATCGCGAACCGGGCGGCCGACGACACCCTCTCCGAGGGCGACCGCGAGCTCATCGCGCGGTACGCCGCGGAGTACCGGCGCCGGGGGCCGAGCGAGGAACGGGCCCTGCTCGACGACGGGCCCGTCCGGCTCCTGCTGACCCCCGCGCCGCCCGAGCGACCCGCGGGCGTCGTCGTCGAGGTCGTGCCCAGCACCAGCACCCTGCGCCTCGCCGGCGGCGCCGCCACGGCCCTGCCGCGCACCGTGACGGCGAGCCCGTCACCCGGACCCGCCACCAGCCGCGAGCGCCCGCTCGCCGGGCTCGCCGGGACCACGCGGTCCTGGCGCTCGACCAGTGCGGCGCTGCGGACGGCGGCCACCGCCGTGCGCAGCACGCTGGTGCTGGGCGAGACCGGGGTCGGCAAGCTGGCCGCGGTCCGGGCGGCGCACCGGGAGATCCGGCCGGCCGCCCGCCTGGTGGTCGTGGACGGGGACGGTCCGAACGCCGCGGAGGACCTGCTCGCCGTCGTCGACGACCTCGGCGAGCCCGCGACGGTCGTCGTCCGTCGGCTCGAGTCGCTCGACGACGACGGGGCCGAGGCGCTCGCGGAGCTCCTCGCGGACACCCCGGCCGAGGTCTGGATCGTCGGGTCGGTGACCGGCGACGCGGTGCCCGTGGGACGTCCGGTGCACGACGTGCTGGGCGGCTTCGCCGGGTCGCTGCTCGTCGAGCCCCTGCGGCGGCGACCCGAGGACGTCGCCCCGCTGGTGGACTTCCTGCTGGCCCGGCTCGCCCCGGGGCGCCGTGTCCGATGTACCGCGGGGGCGCTCGCCCTGCTCGGGGGCGCCCGCTGGCCCGGCAACGTCGCGCAGCTCTCCGACGTGCTGCGCCGGGCCCTGGCGTCCCGGCCGGCGGGCGACATCGAGGCGGGTGACCTCCCCGCCGAGGTCGCGGTGCACGGCACCCGGCGGCGACTGACGCCGCTCGAGACCGCCGAGCGGGACCTCATCGTGGCGGCGCTGATCGAGGCGCGCGGCAACCGGGTCCAGGCCGCGGCCGCCCTCGGGATGGGGCGCGCGACCCTCTACCGGCGCCTGCGGGCGTTCGGCATCACCGACGTCGGGCGCTGACCCCGCGGCCGGTGCGCCGCCGGAGCTGCCCCCGGGCGAGCGGGCGGCGGTCGCCTGCCGCCGTCGCCGGGCCGGACGTCGGGGCCGCGTCGCCGAGACCGCAGTCCGGGCAGGTGCACTGCGCCGCGTCGTGCGCCGTCCCGGCCCACTCCCGCGCCGCGCCCCGGGCGACGGCGAGGAGCTCGGCCACCAGCTCGTCGGCGTGCGCGGCGTAGCGCCGGGACGAGCAGGAGAGCCCCAGGGCCACGGTCGAGGTCCCCGACGGCGACGCGATCGGGGCCGCCAGGGTGGCGAAGCCGCCGGCGAACTCCTCCTCGTCGCTGGCCCAGCCGCGCCGGGCGACGGTGTCGAGCTCGGTCCCGAGGCGGATCGGGCAGGTGAGGGTCCGCGGCGTGAGCGCGACCAGCGGCTCCGCGGTGATCGCGTCGCGGTAGGTGGGCGACGCGGCGAGCAGCACCTTGGTGAACGCGAGCCCGTGCGCCCGCTCCGGCGGCACGTGGGTGTCCAGTCCGGGGAGCCGGGCGAGTCCCTGGTGTCCCCGGACGTCGCACACGCTCGCGACGAGGGTCCCGGTCCGGCGCACGAGATAGGCGCGCTGGCGGGTGCGCCGGTAGAGCTCGGTGACCGCCTCGGCGAGCACGGCGCCGGGCGCCGGGTCGTCCGGGCCGAGGTCCATCGGCCCCGCCGGGTCGTCCCCGCCGTCGTCCGCGGTGGTCCCGGACGGGGCCCAGGCGCCCCACGGCGGGGCGGGCCGGAGCAGGCAGAGCCCGCCCTCCTCGCGGCGGGCGTACCCGGCCTCGCAGAGGGTGTTGACGACGTAGCGGGCGGTGGCCGGGCTCTTGCCCAGGCGCTCGGCGATCTCGACGGGGGACAGGCCCTCGGGATGGTCCCCGAGCAGGCGCAGCGCCCGCAGGACCATCGCCGCCGTCTTCAGCGACCGCGCACCCGACGTGTCCTCGCTCACAGGGCATGACACTAGGGACGGGGCCGTCCCCCGCCTGTCTCAGTTCGGGACACGGTGGGTGTCTCAGGGGTGACCCCGAGGTGATTCCGGGGGTGGGCACGGAGGTCGGCCGTCGTTCGTTGGGCGAGTGTGGGGTCACCACGACACCGACCGAGAGGAACCGTCATGGCCGTCCTGACCCGTCCCCGCGAAGGCGCGATGATCGGCGGGGTGTGCGCCGGACTCGGCGAGCGCTTCGGCCTGTCCGCGAACGTCGTCCGTCTGCTGTTCGTGCTCTCGTGCCTGCTGCCGGGGCCGCAGTTCATCATCTACATCGCGCTGTGGGTGATCATGCCCCGTCGCTGACGTCCCCTCCCCGGGCCCGGATTCTCAGCCGATCATCAGGCTGCGGCCAGCTTCCGTGCCGGTTTCATCCGGATCGTCGGAGTCACCGCCGTCCGACCCGGGGAGGTCGCCGTGAGCACCGCACCGACGCCCGAGCCCACCGAGCTGACCCCGTCCCAACGGCGGGTCCTCGACGACCTGGCCGCGCACGAGAACGCGTCCGACCCCGGCTACGTGCTGCGGATGAACGCCCCGGTGGGGCGGGAGGAGGCCCCCGACGCCGACCCGCAGGCCGCGGTGGTCGGCCGGACGGTCGCGCGCGGCCGTCGTCGGGACCGGATGGTGCAGGGCGCGGTGGTCGGCGTGGTGGTCGCGTTGCTGCTGCCTCCGGCCTGGACCCTCGCGCTCGTGCTCACCGTCGCCCTGGTCGTCGGGCCCACCTACCTCGTGGTGCGGGCCCTGCGCGAGGGCGGGCTGCAGGGCCCGCCAGGGCGACCCGAGCGACCCGGACCACCCGCGGACCCGGAACGGACCTGAGCGGACCCGAGCGTCCGATGACGTCGCCGTCGGGTGTCCACCGGCGGCCCGGGGAGAGGAGCGACGTCCATGGAGATCCTGGTCGTCCTGTTGGTGGTGGTGGCGCTGGTCGTGCTGACGACCGGTGGCGCCGCCGTGCACTCCGTGCAGCAGTACCAGCGCGGCGTGGTGCTGCGCTTCGGCCGGCTGCTGCCGGCGGTCCGCGAGCCGGGCCTGCGGGTGATCGTCCCGTTCGTCGACCGCATGACGAAGGTGCCGGT
Organism: Actinomycetospora termitidis; assembly: GCF_030286555.1. Classification (GTDB taxonomy): domain Bacteria; phylum Actinomycetota; class Actinomycetes; order Mycobacteriales; family Pseudonocardiaceae; genus Actinomycetospora; species Actinomycetospora termitidis. The sequence continues at coordinate 919,149 of NZ_JASVWF010000001.1, forward strand.
CCAGACCACGGTGCTCGACGTGCCGTCGCAGAACGCGATCACCCGCGACAACGTCACGATCGGCGTGGACGCGGTCGTCTACTTCAAGGTGACCGACCCGGTGCGCGCCGTCGTGAACGTCGACGACTACCTGCGCGCCACCTCGCAGGTCGCCCAGACCTCGATGCGCTCGGTGATCGGCCGCGCGGACCTCGACACGTTGCTCGCCGACCGCGAGCAGATCAACGGCGAGCTCCGGGCCGTGATCGACGCACCCACCGAGGACTGGGGCGTCAGCATCGATCGCGTCGAGATCAAGGACATCGCCCTGCCCGAGGGCATGCGGCGGTCGATGTCCCGGCAGGCCGAGGCCGAGCGGGACCGCCGCGCCCGGGTGATCAGCGCGGAGGGTGAGCTCGAGGCCTCGGAGAAGCTCACCCAGGCCTCCGAGCGGATGAGCTCCGCACCGGGCGCGCTGCAGCTCCGGCTGCTGCAGACCGTGACCGACGTGGCCTCGGACAAGAACTCGACGCTGGTCATGCCCCTGCCGGTGGAACTGCTGCGGTTCCTCGAGCGGGGCGCCGGAGCGTCGTCGGGCGGCACCCCGGCGTCCACCCCGACCGACGGCGGGTCCGCCGCGCTCGAGGACGTCGCCGCCGCGGCCCGGGCCGCGATCGGTCCCGTGCCGTCGTCGCCCGACGCCGCCCGGGAGCAGGAGGAGTCCCCCACCCCGACGTCGGACCCCGTGCCGAACGGGACGGGTCACCAGAGGTGACCGGGTAGGTCCTTCGTCAGGTCGGAGAGCTCTCCACGGGTCGTCGCGGCGTACGCCGCGGCGACCCGTTCGTCGTACTCGACCGGGGTGAGCCGACCGTTCTCCAGGGCCCGGTCCAGCCGTTGCACGGTCAGGTTCCGTTCGGCGTCGGACGCGCGCACCCCGTCGGCCATGGGGTCATTCTGCCGTGTCCACCCGGGACGCCCGGTCGAGCAGGTAGGCCCGTTCCGGTCCGGAGAGCGCGCGCCGCGCCGCGTCCCGGTAGGCGACGACGGCCTCGTCGGCCCGGCCGGCGGCCTCGGCCAGGTGCCCGCGGACGGCGGGCACGCGGTGGTGGTCGCGCAGCCCGGGCTCGTCGAGGGCGTCCAGGGCGGCCAGCGCCACCTCCGGACCCTCCACCTCGGCGAGGGCCACGAGCCGTCCGAGGCGGGTCATCGGGTCGGGCCAGAACCCGACCAGGATGTCGTAGAGCGCGAGGATCTGCGCCCAGTCGGTGTCCTCGCTGCGCCCGGCCTCGGCGTGCACCGCGGCGATCGCCGCCTGCACCGTGTACGGCCCCGGCAGCCCGTCGTGCAGGACTCCGGTGACCAGCGCGGTGCCCTCCGCGACCCGCGTGGCGTCCCAGCGGGTGCGGTCCTGCTCGGCGAGCGGGACGAGCCCGCCGTCGGGAGCGGTCCGGGCCGCCCGGCGGGCATCGGTCAGGAGCATGAGGGCGAGCAGGCCGGCCGCCTCGCCGCGTTCGGGCACGTCCGCCAGGGCGTCGACGAGCGTGCGGGTGAGGCGGATCGCCTCCTCGGTGAGGTCGGTGCGCGCCAGCACATCGCCCGCACTCGCCGTGTGGCCCTCGGTGAACACCAGCGACAGCACCGCGAGGACGGCCGGGAGGCGGGCGCGGCGCTCGTCGTCGTCCGGGTCGGCGAACGTGCGCCCGACCTCGGTCAGCTTCGCCTTCGCGCGGCTGATCCGTTGCGCCACCGTCGCCTCCGGCAGCAGCAGCCCCCGCGCGATCTCGGCGGTCGTCAGGCCCCCGACCGCCCGGAGCGTCAGCGCCACCTGACTGGGCACCCGCAGCGCGGGGTGGCAGCAGAGCAGCAGCAGGGCGACCGCATCGTCGCCCGGGGTCGCCTCCGCGGGCGGCGGCTCGCGACGGGCGTCGTTCTCCTCCCGGCGACGGCGGGCCGTGTCCCGCCGGTACCCCTCCACCAACCGGCGGGTCGCGATGGTGACCAGCCAGCCCGTCGGGTTCTCCGGCAGGCCGTCGTCCGCCCAGCTCCGCGCCGCCGCCACGAGCGCCTCCTGCAGGGCGTCCTCGCACGCGTCGAAGTCGCGGTGCCGCCGGGCCAGGACGCCGAGCGCGACCGGCGCGGCGGCCCGGAGCGCCTCGATCACGCTGCTCACATGTCCCAGCCGCTCATGTCGAGCACGGGGCGGACCTCGACCAGCCCCCACACCGCGTCCGGCACCCGCGCCGCGATCTCCTCCGCGCGGGCGGGATCGGCCACGTCGATCAGGTAGAAGCCCGCGAGGTGCTCCTTGGTCTCCGCGAACGGGCCGTCGGCGACGACGGGGCTGCCGTCGGCGGTGGAGACCCACCGTGCCAGCGTCGGATCGGCCAGACCCTCGGAGGCGACCAGCTCGCCGGAGCCCGCGAGCTCACGCGTCAGGGCCAGGTGGTCGCCCCCGAAGCGGTTCCGCTGCTCCGGGGTCAGCGCCTCCCAGCGCTGCGCGAAGTGGGCGTTCGAGTGGAGCAGGATCATGAACTTCACGACGACGGGTCCTCCCGGTCTTCTCGACAATCCGTTCTGCCCGGGTGTCGAGACCGCGCCCGCCGGCCTCGACACCGGGACATGAGCACCCACGAGATTCTCGCCGTCCTGTCCGAACAGCACGAGGCCATCGCGGCCGGCGACGCGGAGCGCGCGATCGCCACCTACGCGCCGCAGCCGGTCGTCTACAGCCTCGCGCCGCCGCTGGTCCAGCACACCCCCGACGGCGACGCAGCCGGCCTCGCCGAGTGGATCGCCTCGTTCACCGCGCCACCGAAGCTCGCCCACCACGACCCGGAGGTCCACGTCTCCGGGGACCTCGCCCTCGTGCACACCCTCACGTCGATGTCGGGGGACAAGGGCGGGGAGTTCACCCTGTGGTTCCGGTCGACCATCGGACTGCGCCGGATCGACGGCCGCTGGCTGGTCGTCCACCAGCACGAGTCGGTGCCCTTCCACATGGACGGGTCGTTCCGCGCCGCGGTCGAGCTGGAGCCCGCGGTGATTGTGTGACGGGCACGTGACGGGCAGAGTGGGCTCCCGGAAGACAACGACGTCGTCCCGGAGTCCGCGATGCCCCTCACCCCGCCCGACCCGGCGCCGCTGACCGGCCCGGAGCAGGCCGTCCTCGCCTCGATCGCCGACCACGAGCACCGGGCCGACGCGCGGTTCGCCGACGCCCTCGCGGTCGGGGTGCTGCCGGTCCCTCGCCGGTCGTGGCGGGTCCGGCTCGTCGTCGCCGTGGTGCTGGTGGCCCTGGCCACGGCGACCGTCCTGCTGTCCGGGGCCTGGTTGCTGGCCCTCGCCGCCGTGGCCCTGCTCGTCGTCGTCCCGACGGGGCTGGTGATCTGGGCCCTGCGTCAGGGACGCGTGGACCCCGACTGATCAGCCCTCCGGGAGCCCCGGCTGGGCGATCCGGCCGAAGACCGACTCCGCGGGGTCGGCGAACACGTGCAGCCCGAAGGTCTCGGAGAGCTCGCGGCACAGGTTGACGCCCCGCACGGAGTTCCCGTGCACGTCGAGCCCGGGCGAGTAGGTCCCGAGCCCGAAGTACTCCGGCAGGACGCAGACGATGCCTCCGGACACCCCGCTCTTGGCCGGTATGCCGACCTCGGTGGCCCAGGTCCCGGCGGCGTCGTACATGCCGCACGACATCATCACGCTGACCACGTCGCGGACGTGGCTGCGCTCCACGGCGCGCTCGCCGGTGAGCGGGTTGACGCCGCCGTTGGCCAGGGTCGCCCCCATGACCGAGAGCTCGGCCGCGGTGACCGTGATCGAGCAGGCCGACAGGTACACCTCGACGGTGCGGTCGATGTCGCCGTGCAGCATGCCGAGGGAGCGCATCAGGTAGCAGAGCCCGATGTTGCGGTCGTTGTTCGCGAGCTGTTCGTCGAGGACGGCGCGGTCGACGTCGAGGTCGGGGTTGCCGGTGTAGCGGCGGTAGCGGTCCACGATGCGGCCGACCTGGTCCCGGGTGTCGAACCCGTCGACGAGGCTCGCCGCCACCAGGGCACCGGCGTTGATCATCGGGTTGTAGGGCCGGTTGTTGGCCTCGTCGAAGGTGATCGAGTTGAAGGGGTCGCCGGAGGGTTCGACGCCGACGTTGCGCATCACCTCGGCCCGCCCGTGGTCCTCGAGGGCCAGCGCGTAGGTGAACACCTTCGACACCGAGTGCAGGGGGAACCGGACGCTGCAGTCCCCGATCGACCAGCAGGTGCCGTCGACGTTCGTGCCGGCCACGCCGAACAGGTCGCGGTCGGCCTCGGCCTCGGGCGGGTAGTAGGAGACGACGTCGTCGAAGGGACTGCTGCCGTGACGGCGGTGCAGCTCCTCGAGCTGCTCCTGGACGATCTGGCGTTCGGTCGGGTCCACCATGCCCGAAGTGTCCCGTACGCGCGGTTCAGGTGAGCGCGGACAGCGCCTTCGCGATCCGCTGCTCGGAGATCGACCCGGCGGTGCCGATCTCCTGGGCGAACCGGCTGACCCGCAGCTCCTGGATCATCGCGCCCACCGCGTCCCAGCCGTCCCGGTCGAACGTGCGCGGCTCCTGCTCCGCGGCCCGACGGCGGGTGCGGTGGTCCGTCTCGACGGCGTGCACCGCGTCCATCAGCTCGGCGTCCCGGCGCGGGGCCTCGGCGAGCTTGTCCAGGCGGCGGGCCGCCGCCCGCAGCCAGCGCGCGACGTCGGGCAGCCGCGTGACCCCCCAGCGCGTCACGAACCGACCGCCGACCAGCGTCGACAGCTGCGCCCGCACGTCCTCGAGCGCCGGGTCGAGCAGGCCGCTGCCCGGACGGGACCGGAGCCGGTCGAGGGCCCCGCGGACCGCACCGGCCTCGGCGAGCACCGTCTCGGCCCGGGTGAGCACCTCCGCGGCGCCCGCCGGGAGCCGGGCCGCCACGTCGGCACGCAGCCTCTCGAACGCCTCGGGGGTCCAGGCCGGGCCCTTCAGCGCGACCACGAGCCCGTCGACCGCCGCCGCCACGCAGTCCTCGGCGAGGTCGGCCACGTCCCGGTACTCCGACTCCGCCATCGCGCTCTTCAGCCGCAGCGTCGCCCGGTTGTCCAGCGACCGGACCAGCGACCGCGCCGGGGACGGGACCGAGCGCAGCAGCAGCCGCCGCGTGCCGGCCCGCATCGCGTCGCGGGCCTCGAGCGCGGAGTCGAACACACCGACGCCGACCGTCGAACCCTCGTCGACCAGCGCCAGGTGCGCCGTGACCGTGCCTCCGGCGCGCGACTGCTCGCGGGTCCTCGGCAGCTCCCCGACCTCCGCGAACGACGTCAGGCCGCGCCGCTCCAGGCCGTCGGCCACCTTCGCGACGGCGGCCCTGGTCTCCTGGGCGTATCGGCGGCGCAGGGCGTTCAGGTCCCCGCCCGACGCGACCTGAGACCCGTCGTCGCGAACGACGGCGAACGTCAGCCGCAGGTGCGACGGCAGGCCGGCCACGTTCCACGCGTCGAGGGGCACGTCGACGCCGGAGAGCCGCTTGACCGCCTCCGAGAGCGCCCCGAGCAGCGACTCGCCCTCGGCGGGGCGTCGGTCGGCGGCCAGCCGGGCGAGCAGCGCGCGGGCGGTGTCCGGCGCCGGCACCAGTGAGCGGCGCAGTGGCTTGGGCAACGACCGGACGAGCGAGGTCAGCATCTCCTCGCGCAGCCCGGGCACCTGCCAGGCGAGGTCCTCCGCGCGGACCTGCCCCAGCACCGCGAGCGGGACCGTGACGGTGACGCCGTCGGTGTCGGTGCCCGGTTCGAAGGCGTAGGAGAGCGGGAGCGTCAGGCCGCCGGCCTGCCACTGGTCGGGGAAGGCGCGCTCGTCGGGGGCCTCGTGGGCGAGCAGTGCCGCGGGGTCGAGGTCGAGCAGCCGCGGCTGACGGCGGGACTCCTTCTGCCACCACCGGTCGAAGTGCCGGACCGAGACGACGGAGGCGGGCACGCGCTCGTCGTAGAAGCGGTAGATCGTCTCCTCGTCGACGAGCAGCTCGCGGCGAGCGCGGCGCTCCATCTCGGCGACGCGCTCCAGCTCGGCGGCGTTGCGACGCACGAACTCGTGCCGGCTCGTCCACTCGCCCTGCACCAGGGCGTGCCGGAGGAACAGCTCTCGGGAGAGCTCCGGGTCGATGCGGCCGAAGTCGACGCTGCGGTCCATCGCGAGCGGGACCCCGAAGAGGGTCACCCGCTCCGTCGCCACGGCCGACCCGCGGCGCTTGGACCAGCGCGGCTCGGAGTACGTCCGCGTGACGAGGTCGCCCGCGGCCTCCTCCGCCCAGCGGGGGTCGATGCCCGCGACGGTGCGGGCCCACAGGCGCGAGGTCTCGACGAGCTCCGCGGCCATGACGAAGGCCGGCGGCCGCTTCGCGAGCGACGAGCCCGGCCAGAGGGCGAAGCGGGCGCCGCGACTGCCCTCGAACTCCGTGATGGGGCGCCGCTTCGGCCTCGGTTGGCCCTGCTTCGGCTTCGGCGGCTCCAGGGCGAGCCCGAGCTGCGAGAGCAGTCCGGTGAGCAGCGCCTGGTGCACGCGGTCGGCGAGGTCCTTGGTGATCTCCTCGGCCGGCTGGTTCCGCGTGAGGCCGAGCTCGTCGCCGAGCTGACGCAGCTGCGCCGCGAGGTCCTGCCACTCCCGGATGCGCAGGAAGTTCAGGTACTCCGCGGCGCACTGCCTGCGGAACCGGTTCCCGGAGAGCTCTCGGCGCTGCGTCCGGACGTGCTCCCACAGGTGCAGCCAGGACAGGAAGTCCGAGCGCGGGTCGGCGAACCGGGCGTGCGCGGCGTCGGCCTCGGCGGTCTTCTCGGTCGGGCGCTCGCGGGGGTCCTGGGCGGAGAGCCCGGCGGCGATGACGGTGACCTCGTGCAGGCAGCCGAGCTGGTCGGCGGCCAGGATCATGCGGGCGATGCGCGGATCGACGGGGAGACGGGCCAACGACCGCCCGACGTCGGTCAGCCGCGTGGCGTCCCCGTCGACGATCGCGCCGAGCTCGGTGAGCAGCCGGACGCCGTCGCGGACCGCGCGGGTCTCCGGCGGGTCGACGAACGGGAACTCCTCGACCGGGCCGAGCTTCGCGCCGGCCATCTGCAGGATCACCGACGCGAGGTTCGTGCGCTGGATCTCGGGGTCGGTGAACTCGGGCCGGGCGTCGAAGTCGTCCTCGGCGTAGAGCCGGATGCAGATGCCGTCCGCGACGCGGCCGCAGCGGCCGGCGCGCTGGGTGGCCGAGGCCTGCGAGATCTTCTCGATCGGCAGCCGCTGCACCTTCGTGCGCTGGCTGTAGCGCGAGATGCGGGCGTAGCCGGGATCGATGACGTACCGGATGCCGGGCACCGTGAGCGACGTCTCGGCGACGTTGGTGGCGAGGACGATGCGGCGCCGGTTGCTGCGTCCCGGCTCGAACACCCGGTGCTGCTCGGCGGCGGAGAGCCGGGCGTAGAGCGGGAGGACGTCGAGCGGGTCGGTCGGCGAGTCCGGCAGGGCGTTCAGCGCGTCCGCCGTGTCGCGGATCTCGCGCTCGCCGGCGAGGAAGACGAGCACGTCGCCCGGGCCCTCACGGCGCAGCTCGGTGACCGCGTCGACGATGCCGTCGAGCTGGTCGCGCTCCTCGGCCTCCGGGTGATCCGGGTCGACCAGCGGCTCGTAGCGGATCTCCACCGGGAATGTCCGCCCGGAGACCTCGATGATCGGCGCGTCGCCGAAGTGCGCGGAGAAGCGTTCCGGGTCGATCGTCGCCGAGGTGATGATCACCTTGAGGTCGGGACGCCGCGGCAGCAGCTGCGCGAGGTAGCCGAGCAGGAAGTCGATGTTGAGGCTGCGCTCGTGCGCCTCGTCGATGATCAGCGTGTCGTAGCGGCGCAGCAGCCGGTCCTGCTGGATCTCGGCGAGCAGGATGCCGTCGGTCATCAGCTTGACCAGCGTGTCCTCGCTCGCCCGGCTGGTGAACCGCACCTGGTAGCCGACGACGTCGGAGTCGCCCGTCCCCAGCTCCTCGGCGACCCGCTCGGCGACGGTGCGCGCGGCGATCCGGCGCGGCTGGGTGTGCCCGATGGTCCCGGTGACGCCGCGGCCCAGTTCCAGGGCGATCTTCGGCAGCTGCGTCGTCTTGCCCGACCCGGTCTCGCCGGCGACCACCACGACCTGGTGGTGCTCCAGCGCCTCCTTGATGTCGTCGACGCGCGCCGAGATCGGCAGCTGCTCGGGGTAGGAGACGGCCGGCACCGAGGCGCGGCGACGCTCGAGGCGCTGCTCGGCGCGCTCGACGTCACCGGCGATCTTCCCGAGCGTGCCCGCCCGCTTCTCCTCGTCGCCGATCTTCCGCGCCCCGTCGAGGCGGCGGGCCAGCCGATGGGACTCGGCGCCGCCGAGGGCGCGCACGCGCCGCTGCAGGTCGGACAGCTCGGCGCTGGCGGTGGTCGCTGTGGTCACTCCGGTCCCGGGGTCGAACGGCTCTACGGGTCGACGCCGACGGCGGACCCGACATCCCATTGTCCCCTCCCGCGCGACCCGGTTCCGAGCGAAGGGCCCCATCGGTCGGATAGACGGGCGGTTGGCGCCCTTCGCCAACAGCCGTCCGTTCCGGCGGTGGGCGCCCTTCGCCGGGTAGGTCGAGCGACGGGGCCCTTCGCTCGGAATCCGACCTCGCCGTCAGAGCGTGAGCTTGAAGCCCACGTGGCTCGCGGTGAAGCCGAGGCGCTCGTAGAACCGGTGCGCGTCGCGCCGCTCGACCGCGCTCGTGAGCTGCACGAGCCCGCATCCCCGGCGTCGGGACTCGTCGACGGCCCAGCGGATCATCCAGCCGCCGAGTCCGAGACCCCGGTGGGACGCCGCGACGTGGACCGCCTCGATCTGCCCGCGCCACGCCCCACGCCGGGCGAGGCCGGGCAGGAACGAGAGCTGGAGGGTCCCGACGACGGGTCCGCCGCGGTCGGTCGCCACCACCAGGAGATGCCTCGGGTCGGCGTCGATCGCCGCGAACGCCCGCTCGTAGTCGGCCAGGTCCCCCGTCCCCGGAGTCGCCCCGGGCCGCCGAGACCGGGTCGGAGCCGAACAGGGCGGCGAGCTCCGGGACGTCGTCGGCCCGCCCGCGTCGCAGACACAGCTCGTGCTCATCGATCTCATACCGGGCCAGTACCTCGGAGCGCATATTGTTCCTTCAAGTGTCGTGCCCGCGGATCTCCGGGTATGCGCGCCCATCCCAGCGACGAGGAGACTCTCGATGGCCCCCACCACGGGCACCCTGTCCGCCCGACGGACCTCAGACCCGATCCTGACGACGGTCCGCGTCTTCGCGGTCCTGACGGTCGTGAACCTCCTCTGGCAGTTCGTGACGGCGGGCGAGTTCATCGGTCCGGCGGGCGACGAGGCCTGGGAGGCCCCGCACGCGACCGGCGCGATCGTGCTCCACGTCGTGTCCGGCCTCGCGATGATCGCCGCCTTCGCGCTGTGGCGCCTGCGCGGAGCCGCGCTGTGGCCGGCGGCCACCGCGCTGGTCGTGTTCGTGCTGAGCTTCGTGCAGGCCTACTTCGGCATGGGCTCGACGATGTGGATCCACGTGCCCGGCGCCTCGATCCTGACGATCGGCGCCGTGGCCGTCGCGGTGTGGTCGTTCCTGCCGCAGGCGGTCACCGGCGCTTCGCGCTGATCACGCCCGTGTTGAAGCCCGCGAGGTGGAGCCCGCCGTGGAAGCGGGCGTGCTCCACCTTGAGGCACCGGTCCATGACCACGGTCAGGCCGGCCTCCTCGCCGCGGCGGGCCAGGTCCTCGTCGTAGAGCCCGAACTGCAGCCAGAAGGTCTTCGCGCCGGCCTCGATCGTCGCGTCCAGCACCGAGGGCAGGTCCTCCGGCCGCCGGAAGACGTCGACGAGGTCGATCGCCACCGGCACGTCGGCCAGCGACGGGTAGACCGGCCGGCCGAGGATCTCGTCGGCGTTCGGGTTGACGAAGTAGACGTCGAAGTCGGTGCTCGAGAGCAGGTAGGTCGCGACGAAGTTCGAGGCGCGTGCCGGGTTCGCCGACGCACCGACCATCGCGACCGTCTTCGTGTCCCGCAGGATCTGCTGCCGGTCGAGTGCGGTGGGGCCGTCCCAGCCCATCAGGCCTCCTTCACGGCGGCGGTGAGGGCCTGGTCCAGGTCCCACAGGATGTCGTCGACGTCCTCGATGCCGACGCTGATGCGGATCAGGTCGGGCCGGACGCCGCCCTGCAGCAGCTGGTCCTCGGACAGCTGCTGGTGGGTGGTCGACGCCGGGTGCAGGACGAGCGTGCGGGCGTCGCCGATGTTCGCGAGGTGGCTGCAGAGCTGCACGGACTCGATGAAGCGACGTCCGGCCTCGCGACCGCCGCGGACCCCGAACGCGAAGACGGCCCCCGGCCCCTGCGGCAGGTAGTGCCGGGCCCGCTCGTGGTGCGGGTGGCTGGGCAGCCCCGAGAACCGGACCCAGTCGACGCGGTCGTCCGCGTCGAGCCACTCCGCCACCCGCTGCGCGTTCGCCACGTGGGCGGCCATGCGCTGGGGCAGCGTCTCCACGCCCTGCAGCAGCAGGAACGCCGAGTGCGGGGACAGCGAGGCGCCGATGTCGCGCAGCTGCTCGGACCGCAGCTTCGTCAGGAAGCCGTACTCCTGGAAGTTGCCCCACCAGCTCAGGCCGCCGTAGGAGGGGATCGGCTCGGTCATCTGCGGGAACTTCCCGTTGCCCCAGTCGAACCGGCCGGACTCGCAGACCACGCCGCCGAGCGTGGTGCCGTGCCCGCCGAGGAACTTCGTCGCCGAGTGGATCACGATGTCGGCGCCGTGCTCCATCGGCCGGCACAGGTAGGGCGTGGCGGTGGTGGCGTCGATGATCAGCGGGATGCCGGCGGAGTGCGCGACCTCGGCCAGCGCCTCGACGTCGGTGACCTCGCCGGACGGGTTGGTGACGAGCTCCGCGAACACGAACCGGGTCTTCTCGGTGATCGCGGCCCGGAAGGCCTCCGGGTCGTCCCCCGCGACGAACGTCGTGTCGACGCCGAAGCGGCGCAGCGTGACGTCGAGCTGGGTGACGGTGCCGCCGTAGAGGCTCGCGGCGCTGACGACGTGGTCGCCCGCCCCGGCCAGGCAGGCGAAGGTGAGGAACTCCGCGGCCTGGCCCGACGCCGTCGCGACCGCCCCGAGCGCACCCTCGAGGCTCGCGACGCGCTCCTCGAAGGCCGCCACGGTCGGGTTCGCGATCCGGCTGTAGATGTTGCCGTACTTCTGCAGGGCGAAGAGGTTCGCCGCGTCGGCCGTGTCCTCGAAGACGAAGCTCGTCGACTGGTAGATCGGGACGGCGCGGGCGCCGACCGACGAGTCGGGCACCGCGCCGGCATGGACCGCGCGCGTCGCGAAGCCCCAGGGTCGTTCCGCCTTCTCCACGATCGCCGTTCTACACGCCCGGTCCGACACCGTCAGCCCGGGCGATGCGACGTCACCGCCGGACGGCGTGGGCGGCGAAGTACTCGTTCGACGGCCGCTGGAACAGGAAGACGAGGTAGCCGATCAGCAGCAGCCCGGCGAGGACCTGCAGGATCGCGCCCGATCCGCCGGCCGCGACGGGCAGCGCGCTGACCAGGGAGGCCGCGCCGGTGCCGAGCGCCCCGAGGATGCCCAGCCCGGCGAGGATCGCCGTCGTGATCCGCGCCCAGGTCGCGCCGGCGCGCACCTTGAGCCCGAACCAGGCGAACAGCGCGACGAACACGATGGTCACCACCAGCCCGACGATCGACGCGATCCCCGAGGTCGACTCGACGGCCTGCAGCATCTGCGGATCGGCGGGCAGGCCGAGGCTCTCGAAGTAGGCGGCGTAGTCGGCCGCCGTCGGCGGGAACAGCACGCCGAGGACCTGGCCGACGAGGTAGAGGGCGAGGGCGGCGAGCCAGAGCCCGAACGCGGTCCGTACCGACGAGGGCTCGGCGGGCGGCGCGCCCCAGCCGGGCTGTGGCTGCCCGTACTGCGGCGGGGGGTACGGCGAGCCGGGACCCGGCTGCTGCGGGTCGGAGGGTCCGAACGGTGCGTTCACACCGCGTAAGCTAGATCACTCGGCCGCTTCCTGGGTGGCCTTCTCGCCCGCTTCGCCCTGCTCGTCGAGGATCTCCTCGCGGGCCTGGGCGATGAGGCTCCGTACGGTGTCGTCCTGCGGCTCGGTCATGGACCGGGCATACCCGCTCGGGCGCATCCCACCCGTCAGTCCAGCCCGAGCCGTGAGGCGATGACCTCGTCCATGATCTCATTCGTCCCGCCGCCGATCCCGAGGATCCGGGCGTCGCGGTAGTGCCGCTCCACCTCGACGCCGTGCAGGTAGCCCGCGCCGCCGTGCAGCTGGACGGCCTCGTTCACCACCCAGTCGCACGCCTCGACGGCCTGGTTCTTGGCCATCGCGAGCTCGGTCACGACGTCCTCGCCGGCCTCCCAGCGCTCGAACACGTCCCGCACGTACACCCGGGCCACGGACGCGCGTCGCGCCATCTGCGCGATGCGGTGCCGGACGACCTGGCGGGTCGACAACGGCGCGCCGAACGTCTCGCGCTGCGTCGCCCACGCGATCGTCAACTCCACGCAGCGCTGGGCGGTCGCGTAGGCCTGCACGGCGAGGGAGAGCCGCTCGGAGCCGAAGCGCTCCATGATCTGGCGGAACCCGCTGCCCTCGGCGCCTACCAGGTTGGACGCCGGCACCCGCACCTCGTCCAGCGAGATCGTCGCGGTGTCCGAGCAGTGCCAGCCCATCTTGCGCAGCGCCGTGCGGTGCACCCCCGGCCGGTCGGTCTCGATCACCAGCAGCGAGATCCCGCGGTGGCCCGGGCCGCCGGTGCGCACCGCCGTCGTCACGAAGTCGGCCCGGGTGCCGGAGGTGATGAAGGTCTTGGCGCCCGTCACCACGTAGTCGTCCCCGTCGCGCACCGCCCGCGTCGTGATTCCCGCGACGTCGGACCCGGTACCGGGTTCGGTGATCCCCAGCGACCCGATCAGCTCGCCGCGCAGGGTCGGCCGCACGAAGCGGTCCACCAGCTCGGGCGACCCGTGCAGCGCGATGTGCGGTGCGGCGATGCCGTGGGTGAACAGGCCCGCGACGACGCCGCTCGACCCGCCCGCGAGGATCAGCTCCTCGGTCGCGACCGCCGAGTCGAGATGCCCGCCCTCGCCGCCGGCGGCCTCCGGGAAGCCGAGGGACAGCAACCCGAGCTCCCCGGCCCGACGGTGCAGCGCGCGCGGCATCGCGCCCGCGTCCTCCCACTCGGCCAACGACGGGACGATCTCCCGCTCGGTGAACCGGCGGACCAGCGCCCGCAGCTCGCGACGCTCCTCGGTGTCCCACTCCGAGCGGGCCACGGTCGCCGTCACCGCGACACCGCCGCGGACGACCCGGCGAACTGCTCGCGCAGCACCCGTTTGAGCAGCTTCCCGGTCGCGTTGCGCGGCAGCTCGGCCACGAACTCCACCCGACGCGGCGCCTTGAAGTGCGCGATCCGCTCGCGGGCGAAGGCGACCAGCTCGTCGGGATCCACCCCCTCGGAGGCCACCACCACGGCCACCACCGCCTCTCCCCATCGCGGGTCGCCGACCCCGATCACGGCCACGTCGGTGACGGCCGGGTGCCGGTGCAGCACCTGCTCCACCTCGACCGGGTACACGTTCTCCCCGCCGGTGATGATCATGTCCTTCTTGCGGTCGACCAGGGTGACGAACCCGTCGTCGTCGGCGGTCCCGAGGTCGCCGGAGTGGAACCAGCCACCGCGCATCGACTCGGCCGTCTCCTCCGGACGGTTCCAGTAGCCGGCGAACACCGTCGGTCCCCGCAGCACCAGTTCGCCGACCTCACCCGGCTCGACGAGCTCGTCGTCGGGACCCACCAGCCGCGCGTCGACGTGCAGGAACGGGCGCCCGACGGACCCGGCGTGCGTGAGGACGTCCTCCGCCTCCAGGAACAGCGCCGCGGGCGACAGCTCCGTCATCCCGAAGCCCTCGGTGAACGTCCACCCCGCCGCGAGGAACCGCTCGATCACGACCACCGGGCACGGCGCCCCGCCCGAGATCGCCCAGCGCAGCGACGGGAACCGTCGGTCGTCCAGGTCGGGGACGCGCGTCAGCGCGGCCCACATCGCCGGGACGAGGAACTGCGTCGTCACGCCCTCGCGGGCCATGAGGTCGAGGAAGCCCGCCGGGTCGAACGACGGCACCACCACGACCGTCCCGCCCGCGTAGAGCAGCGGCAGCGCCGAGAGCCCGAGCGCGCCGATGTGGAACAGCGGCGCGGCGGCGATCGTCACGTCGGTCGAGGCGATCCCGGGCCCCGCGGTGCACAGGTTGACCGCGTTCCACAGCATGTTGTCGTGCGTGAGCACCGCGCCCTTGGGGCGACCGGTGGTCCCGGACGTGTACATGATCACGCACGGCTCGCCGCCCCGGTCCGCGGCCGGTTCGGGTTCCCGACGACGGGTCGGGCCGGGATCGGTGCCCAGGTCCACCAGGGTGGGCGCCGCGTCGAGCTCCGCGACCGCGGCGTCGCCGAGCCCCTCGAAGGCCGTCGAGCGGACCAGCAGCGTCGCCCCCGCGTCGGCCAGCACGAAGGCGACCTCGGCGGGCGCGAGCCGCATGTTGACCGGCACCGCGATCGCGCCGGTCCGCGCGACCGCGAACAGCCACTCCAGGTATGCGCACGAGTTCTCGCCGAGCAACGCGACCCGGTCGCGCGGCCCGACGCCGAGTGCCGCCAGGTCGGCGGCGCGGGCGGCGACGCGGTCGTCGAGCTCGGCGTAGGTGGTCCGCGTCCCGGTCGTCGCGTCGACGAGGGCCACGGCACGCGGTGACCGCTGTGCCCGGCGGGCGACCCAGGCCCCGATGCTCTCGTCCATCCGACTCCCTCGTCGCCGCGCTGGGACCAGCACAACCTGCCCGCACGCCCGGCCGCCCCACAAGGGCGCCGGCTCACCGGGCGGCGCGCAGCAGGTGGACGAAGGCCCACGGCAGGCCGACCAGCACGGTGATCGCCCCGACGATGCCGCCGGCGAGCACGCCCGGCCCGAGGTCCCGGCCGACGGCGGCGGCGGTCGCGAGGCCGGCGGCGAGCGGCACCACCACGACGGCGGGCCAGACGAGGGTCCCCAGCCACTTGTCGGCGGCGCTCCAGCGCGGGCCGGCCCACAGCATCACCACGCCGGCGAACCAGCCGACGACCGGCACCACGAACCCGCCGGCGACCAGCAGCAGCACCGCGGTGACGGTGTAGGCCTCGCTCTGGGCGGGGCGGTAGGGGGTGGGGGCGTCGTGGGTCGTCATGGTCATCGGTGCTCCTCGATCTCGTCGTCTCGCTGACACCGATCGACCCTGCTCGGCGCGGGCGCCCGGGCCATTGGGCGGAAGCACGGGATCCGGCCGCCGGCACCTGGCCGATCGGTCGAGGCGGGATCAGCCGCGGCGGGCCAGCCCGGTCTCCCACGCCCAGACGGCGATCTCGGTCCGGTTGCGGGCGCCGATCTTGCGCTGGGCCGCGGCCACGTGGACCTTCACCGTCGAGAGGCTGATGACGAGGCGCTCGGCGATCTCGGGGTTGGTGTCCCCGGAGGCCACGGCCGCCACGACCTCGGTCTCGCGCCCGGTGAGCGGCTCGGACGGGGCCCGCGACGACGAGGGGCCGGGCGCGGCGAAGTGCTCCAGCAGTCGGGTGGTCACCGACGGGGCGATCATCGACCCGCCGTCCGCGGCGGCCCGGACCGCCTCGGCGAGCAGGCGGGGGCCGGCGTTCTTGAGCAGGAAGCCGCTCGCACCCGCCCGCAACGCCGCGTGGACGTTCTCGTCGAGGTCGAACGTCGTCAGGACGATCACCGGCACCGGGTCGGCGACGTCGGGCCCGGCCAGCAGCCGGGTGGCCTGGATGCCGTCGACGCGCGGCATGCGGATGTCCATGAGCACGACGTCGGGACGCAGCGAGCGCGCGAGGCGGACGGCCTCCTCGCCGTCGCCCGCCTCGCCGACGATCTCGTGCTCGTCGGCCTCGAGCATCATCCGGGCGCCGGAGCGCACCATCGGCTCGTCGTCGGCGAGCAGCACGCGGAGGCCGGCCACCTGATCAGCCTAGTCCGGCGGTCCTCCGGTGCTCCGCGGTCGGCGTGTGGGGCAGCTCGGCCCGCACCCGCCAGCGTCCCCCGCCGACCGGTCCCGCCTCGAGCGTCCCGCCGACGGCGTCGAGTCGTTCGCGCAGGCCGACGAGGCCGTAGCCGGACCCGGGGGCCGGCGGGCCGGACCGGGTCCCGGTGTGCCCGTCGTTCACGACCTCGACCGCGAGGCGCCCGGGATCCGGCACGTCGACCGCGATCCGGACCGTCGTCGCGCCGGGCGCGTGCCGGCGGACGTTCGTCAGGGCCTCGACGGCGACGCGGTGCACCGTGGCGACGAGGTCGGGCGGCGGGTCGACGACGGCGGGATCGACCTCCACCGCCGCGCCCCTCGTCGACGCCGCGGCCTCCTCCAGCGCACCCGCGAGGGTGGTCGCGGACGGTGGCATGGCGTCGAGGTCGCCGACGCCGTCGTCGCTGCGCAGCGCCCCCACCATCCGGCGCATCGCGGCGAGCGCATCGCCGCCGGTGGCCTCGATGGCGGCGAGCAGCTCCCGCGCCCGCTCCGGCACGGCCTCGTCGGCGGCGGCGACCTGCGCGTACATCGTCATGCCCGTGACGTGGTTGCCGATCACGTCGTGCAGCTCGCGCGCCACCCGGAGCCGCTCCTCGGCGCGGATGCGGGCGAGATCGGCGGTCCGGCGGGCGGTGTCGAGGCTGCGCAGCACCACCCCGGTGAGCACCGGGAGCACCGCGATCACGACGACGGGTCCGAGGTCCCAGACCCGCAGCACCGGGCCCCCGTCGCCGTCGACCTGCGGGACGAACGAGCCCAGCGCGACGGCCACCGCCACCGCCACGGCGCTCGCGAGGAACCCGACGACCGGGCGGGCCCGCCGGACCACCGCACCCAGCAGCACCGGGCCCGGCCCCATCTCGAGCATCCACCCCAGCAGCGACAACGGTGAGGGGCCGAGCGGCGCGGTGAGGCCGACCGCCTGGACGGCCAGGACGACGAGGCCGATCGGCACGGCCCGGTCGGGCCGCCGGTACCGGTGCAGCGCGCCCGTCGCGGCGGCGCCCACGAGGAGCAGCACCACCACGAGGGCGACCGGTCCGCCGGGCTCCAGGAAGGGCGGGCCGCCGTCGAACGCCCACAGCAGCGTGAACATCGTCGCGAACACCGCGGCGCTCACCGGGTAGAGCACGCACTCCGCGACGAACGCCGCCCGCCGTCCCCGGGTGATCACCCCCGCGATCGTCACGCGCCGAGGGTGCACCCGCGACCCCGGGGGCGCCTCGACCGGACGCCGGGGATCCCGGCGCCCGGCCTCGGCCGATCGGTCAGGTCACGCGGCGGCGCGCCGCCGCAGCGCCCAGTAGACCGCCGCCGACACGACGAACCCGACCTCGAAGGCGATGTCGCCGATCGTCGGGACCGCCTGCGCCACGAAGCCCGTGAAGGTCGTCTGGTTCGCGAACAGCAGGATCGACACGACGATGCCCGTGAGCATCGCGATCGGGCCGGCGTGGTTGCGGTAGGTGGTGTCGAACAGCAGCTCCTCGCCGGAGCCGCGACGCAGCCACCGGTCGACGAACACGACGGCCAGCCACGGGCCGATCCAGTAGGCGATGATCAGCAGGAAGCCCTCGTAGGCGTGGCCCGCGTCGGCGAGCCCGAACAGCGCGACGACGAAGCCCAGCACCCCGAAGATCCCGACGGCCAGTGCCCGGCGCAGCGTCAGCGGGAGCCGGATGCCGAGCGCCACGAACGACATCGACCCCGAGTAGATGTTGATCGCGTTCGCGGCGACCGCGCCGACCGCGATGCAGAGCAGGGTCAGCGCGGCGAGCCAGCCGGGCAGGTGCCCGGTGAACACCCCGGTCGGGTCGTCGAGCGCGCCGCCACCGATCCCGCCGATCGTCGCCGAGGCCGCGCCGACGGTCTCCAGCACCAGGCAGGGCACGAACACCCCGAGCCCCGCGGCCCAGCCGACGGCGCGCGGGCTGGCGTCGGCGGGCAGGTAGCGGGTGTAGTCGGTGGCGTACGGGTTCCAGCCGGCCGCGTAGCCGAAGGTCGCGCCGACGGTGAGCAGGAACCCGGCGACGGTGCCCGCGGGCTGCCCGCCGGTCGGCACGAACGTGGTGTCGACCTGCGTCAGGATGACCACCGACGTGATCGCGAAGACCACGCCGAGCACCGGCAGCACGACCTTCTCGAACCCGTGGATCAGGTTGTGTCCGAGCAGCGCCACCCCGATCTGCACGAGCGCGACGATCAGCAGCGCCACCCAGCCCGGCATCCCGGTCAGCGTCGAGAGCGCGAGGGCGCCGGACACGCTGTTGACCGCGAACCAGCCGATGCCGCCCACCACGGCGTTCAGCGCGGCGGGCAGCGCGTTGCCGGTGAAGCCGAACCCGAGGCGCGAGAGCACCATCATCGGCACCCCGGCCGCCGGGCCGCGGGACGAGAGCAGCCCGTGAGTCAGCGACCCCAACGCCGTCCCGACCAGGATGCCGAGGAACGCGCCCCAGAACGACAGCGAGAAGGCGCCCACCGCGAGCACGCCGACGAAGATCGTCGCGAACTCCAGGTTCGGCGAGCACCACGTCCAGAACAGCTGACGCGGGCGGCCGTGGCGCTCGGCGAGCGGGATGAACTCCGCCCCGCCGGGTTCGACCGCGACGACCTTGTCGCCGTACGTCCCCTCCCGGAGGACGACGTCCGCTGGTTCCTCGATGACCGACACGTGTCCCCCTACGGCGAGACGGTGATGGCGGCGAGCTTGTCCGCCAGGTAGTCCGCGGCCCGGACGGGCGGCGCGGCGGTGTGCCCGACGGGCGGGCCGAGGGACTCGACGACGGTGTGCGGGTCCAGTTCGTAGAAGAAGACGAGGCTCACGAGGTCCTCGTCCGGGGCGGAGGCCTGCGGTGGCAGCACCCGGTGCCGGGTGGAGCGCCAGCGCCCGCCGGTCCAGCGGGACAGGAGGTCGCCGACGTTGATCGTGAACGCACCCTCGACGTACGGCGCGTCCACCCACGACCCGTCCATGTCCACCTGCAGCCCACCGGCCCCGGGCTCGCGGTCGAGGACCGTGAACGTGCCGAAGTCGGTGTGCGGGCCGATGCGGAACTGGTCCTCGGCGGGCGGGCCCACCTCGGTCAGCGGCGGGTACCGGTTGACGTTCAGCGTGTAACTGGGGTGCCGGGTGTGTCGCGTGAAGTGGTCCGGCGCCAGTCCCAGGCCGACGGCGCCGATCTCCAGGAGCGTGTCCGCGACGTCCCGCATCCGGCGCATGTGCGCCTCGAGCTCGCGCTGCAGCGCGGGGACCTCCGCCGGCCAGGCGTTCGGCGCGAACCAGACGGCGTCGATCGCCGGGTCGCCCGTGGGGGCGTCGGCGCCGACCGTCCACGACTCCTTCAGATCCGGCGGCCCCGCGACGCCCTCGGCCGCGGCGTTCGCCTCCGCACCCGGCCCGAGGTACCCGTGCCCGCCGACCGCCACCGCGTACCGCGCCTTGACCTCCGCGGGCAGGGCGAAGAACTCGCGCGCGGCCGCCCGGGCCGCGTGCCGCCCGTCGTCGGGAACGCCGTGCCCCGTGACCAGCAGGAACCCGGAGGTCCGCAACGCCTCGTCCAGGGCCTTCCCGACGGCGGGAGTGGTCCCGTCGGCGATGTCGACGAGCGGGATCACTCCGCCGGCCGGTTCGGGCTCCCCTATCGGCGTGCTCCCCTCGATGCTGCGCCTCACTCCGGCCCCCCGATGTCCTCGAGCCACGTCTCCGGCTGCTCCTTCGCGAACCGGCTCATCAGCTCGGCGCACTCCGGGTCGTCGAGCAGCGTGACCTCGACGCCGTGCTCGGCCAGCCACGCGTGTTGCCCGCCGAACGTGCGGGCCTCACCGACGACCAGCCGCGGGATGCGGAACTGGCGGATCAGGCCGGCGCAGAAGAAGCAGGGCGAGAGCGTGGTGACCATCGTCGTGCCGGCGTAGTCGGGGCGGCGGCCCGCGGCGCGGAAGGCGGCGGTCTCGCCGTGCGTGGCCGGATCGCCGTCCTGGACCCGGCGGTTCTGCCCCGACCCGAGGAGCTCGCCGTCGGGACCGAAGAGCGCGGCGCCCACCGGGACACCGCCCTCCTCGTAGCCCGTGCGCGCCGCCGCGAGGGCGACGGCGAGCATCTCGGTCGGGGTCGGCACGGGGTGCAGCGTCATCCTTTCGATGCTGCCGGAGGTGACGGCACCGTTAAGTGTGGAGCGCACCCCGTCGACGCCGTGTCGGCGGAGGGCCGCTCGACGTTGCGTCGCGCACACGGTTCGGGCGGGTCGCGTTCCCCGGCGCGCCCGTTGCGTCGCGCACACGGTTCGAGCAGGTCGTGTTCCTCGGCGCGCCCGTTGCGTCACGCACACGGCTCGAGCACGTCGCGTTCCCCAGCGTGCCCGTTGCGTCGCGCACACGGCCGCGTGGAACGAGGCCGAGGAACCGAGTCCGAGGGACACGGATCTGCGGGAGCAACCTCGGTCGACCTCTGCCCGTTGCGCCGCGCACACGGCCGCGATGGGACGAGGCCGAGGAGACCGCGTCCGCGGGACACGGTTGCGCAGGAGCGATCTCGGTCCACCCCCGCCCCATTGCGTCGCGCACACGGGTCTTCTCGGTGCTACCGCATGCCGTCGGCGGGACGCGCTACGTCTGCGGCGAGGGCGCGAGAGTCCGCTCGTCGGTCAGAGTCCGGGTCCGGGCCATCGCCCAGAGGACCATCGCGGCCGCGAGCACCGTCAGGACCAGCCCCGCGAGCACGGTCGCGTGCGTGAACTGCACGGCCTGCGCGGCGCTCCAAGGCGCGGTGGTGATCGAGCCGGTGAACAGCGCGGCGAGGATCGTGCCGGTGATCGCGATGCCGGTGCCGGAGGTGACCTCGGTGGCGGTGTCGGAGAGCGCTGCGCCGATGGTCGTGCGGTTCGCCGGGAGGCCCTGCAGGACGTTCACCATCGCGACGACGCCCGCGACCCGCAGTCCGGCGGCCACCAGCGCCAGGGCCGCCGCGACCGCGACGTACCCGGACGGGCCGAAGGCGGTGAAGACGGCCAGGCCGACCACGATCGCGCCGGCGCCGAGCCACGCCGCCCGGTGGATGCCGACCCGCTGCACCAACGGGTTCACGAAGGGTCCGGCGGCCAGCAGCACCACGACCTGCGGGAGCATGCCGAGCGCGGCCGCGGCCGGCGCCCACCCCCACGCGAACTGCAGCTGCAGCGTGACCAGATAGCCCAGTCCCGCCGTCGCCAACCCGGCGGCGGCCTTGTAGGCGAGGCCGCCGGAGACCAGCGGGCGGGCGAGCAGGGCGAGGTCGAGCAGGGGGTCGCGCGCCGTGCGCTGGCGGACGACGAAGCCCACAGCCGCGACGACGGCCGCGGCGGCCGCCGTCCACGGGAACCACGAACCGTGGCCCACCTCGACGAACAGGGTCGGGGTGACCAGCGCCAGCACGACGGTCGTCGTCCCGAGCAACGCACCGGGGACGTCGAGGGGGACACGGTGCAGGTCCTCGGGGGCGTCGGCCGCGATGCCGCGCCGGACGGCGACGATCGCGAGCGTCGCGATCGGCACGTTCACCAGGAGCAGCACCTGCCACGGCGCGACGGCGAGCACGAGGCCGCCGAGGGTGGGGCCGACGGCCAGGCCGACGAGGCCCACCGTCGAGATCAGCGTGATCGCCCGGACCCGCAGGCCCTCGTCGTCGAAGAGTCGGAACGCGAGGGCGCCCGCGCCCGGAGCGGTCATCGCGGCCGCGGCGCCCATGGCCGCCCGCACGGCGACCAGCTGCTCCGCCGTGGCGACGAAGGCCGTCGCCAGGCTCGCGAGGCCCAGCAGCACGAGGCCGACGACCATCATCCGCCGTCGCCCGAACCGGTCCGCCGCGGCGCCGAACACGAGCATCAGGCCGCCGAAGACGACCGAGTAGGCGCCCGTGACCCACTGCAGCGCGGTGGTCGAGGCCGCGAGCTCCCGCCCGATCGTGGGCAGGGCGACGGTGAGGACCGAGTTGTCCAGCATCTCGACGAGGAAGACCGCCGACAGACCGGTCAGGGCGAGCCATGCGCCTCGAAGCGACTGCTGTTCGTTTCGCACGAACACTGTTCTACATGCGAACGGAGTTCGTGTCCAGCTACGCTGGTCGACGTGAACGCCAAGGAGCGACGTGCGGCGCGCCACGCGGGCGACGGCGCCGTGCGCACGCGGGCGCGGCCCGCGCTCTCCCCCGAGCGCCTCGTCGACACCGCCCTGGCTCTCGTCGCCGAGGAGGGCTACGAGGCGCTGACCATGCGGCGCCTGGCGACCGCGCTCGACACCGGTCCGGCCTCGCTCTACGCGCACGTGGTGAACAAGGCGGACCTCGACGAGCTGCTGATCTCGCGGTTGTGCTCGGAGGTCGTGCTGCCGACGCCCGACCCGTCGTCGTGGTCCGAGCAGGCCCGGGACGTGTGCGCGCAGCTGCGCGAGGTCTACCTGCGCTACCCGGGCATCTCGCGGGCGGCGCTGGCCATGGCCCCGACCGCCCTGGAGATCCTGCGGGTCAACGACGGCCTGCTCGGCGTCCTGCTCGCCGGCGGGGCCGCCCCGGTCGACGCCGCGTACGCCTGCGACGCCCTCGTGCTCTACGTGGCGGCCTACTGCCTCGAGGTGTCGGTCGCGCGTGCGCGCTCGACCTCGGACGACCTCGACTGGGTCGTCGACCGCGACGAGATGGTGCGCCGGTTCGAGGCCCTGCCGGCCGAGCGGTTCCCGTACATCACCCGGCACGCGGCCCAGCTCACCGCCGGCGAGGGGCACGACCGGTTCGACTTCACCGTCGGGCTGATGCTCGATGGGCTCGCGCCCCGCGCGTGAGCAGGGGCGGGGCGGGTATCACGGAGGGGTGCCCGAGCTGCCCGAGGTCGAGAGCGCCCGCCAGGTCCTGGAGCTCGCCCTGGACCGCACCATCACCGACGTCGACGACACGGACGAGTACGTGTGCCGGCCGCACAAGCCGGGTGACATCGCGAAGGCGCTCGTCGGCGGGACGCTGACCGCGGCGCACCGGCTCGGCAAGACGATGTGGTGCGAGACGGTCACCGCCGACGGGGAGCCCGGCCCGAACCTCGGCGTGCACCTCGGGATGGGCGGGCGCATCCGCATCACCGGTCCCGGCGGTGCCCGCGACTCGGAGTACGCGGGCGGGCTGCCCGCGAGGTCGACCGAGGAGAAGCAGAAGCCGGAGTGGGACCGGGTGACGTTCTCCTTCGACGACGGCGGCACGTTCACGCTCTTCGACAAGCGTCGCCTCGGGCGGGTCCGTCTCGAGCCCGACCTCGACGCGCTCGGCCCGGACGCCGCCGAGATCACGCGCGAGCAGTTCCGGGAGCGCGTCGGGCGGGGCACCGCGCCGATCAAGGCGCGGCTGCTGGACCAGTCGGTGCTCTCCGGCGTCGGGAACCTGCTCGCGGACGAGACGCTGTGGGAGGCGAAGCTCGACCCGCACACCCCGTCCGGGGAACTCTCGGAGGGCGCCCTGGACGACCTGCGGCGGGTCCTGCGCCGTGCGACCCGCGAGGCGATCAAGCACGGCGGCGTGCACACCGGCGAGGTCATCGAGCACCGCGTGAAGGACGGGACCTGCCCGCGCTGCGGCGCGCCGATGGAGCGAGGCACCGTCGGGAGCCGGACCACCTGGTGGTGCAGCACTGAACAGGCGTGACCGTCCGGTCACGATCTACGCTGGTCGGACCCTGTCGTCGGCCCGCGGAGGACCCTCGTGACCACCGGTCCGTTCGTGTCGAACACCCCCATGCCGGCGACGTTCACGTTCGCCGAGCTCACCCCCACCGCGTTCCTGGAACGGTCGGAGCACGCCTTCGCGGAGCGCACCGCGATCGTCGACGGGGACAGACGGTTCACCTACCTCGAGTTGGCGGACCGTTCCCGACGGCTGGCCGGGGCGCTCGGGGCGCTCGGCGTCCAGCCCGGGGACCGCGTCGCCGCCCTGGCCACCAACAGCCACGTCATGCTCGAGGCCCATCACGGTGTGCCCTTCGCCGGCGGAGTGCTCGTGCCGCTGAACACGCGCCTGTCGGCCGACGAGCTGGTGCACATCGTGGAGCACTCCGGCGCGCGGGTGCTGCTCGCGACCACCGAACTCGCGGACATGGCGCGGACCGTCGCGGGGCGCACCGGGGTGACGCTGCTGGCCGAGGGCGACGAGTACGAGGACCGGCTGGGCCGGGCGGCGCCGAGCGTGGTGCCGGTCGCCGACGAGCGCGGGCTGCTGGCCATCAACTACACCTCGGGCACGACGGGCCTGCCCAAGGGCGTGATGTACCACCACCGCGGGGCGTACCTCCAGGCGCTCGCGATGGCGTTCCACCTGCGGCTCACGCCGGCGTCGCGCTACCTGTGGACCCTGCCGATGTTCCACTGCGACGGCTGGTGCTTCCCGTGGGGCGTGACCGCGGCCGGCGGCACGCACGTCTGCCTGCGCGCGATCGACGCCGAGGACATCTGGCGGCTGCTGCGCGACGAGGGCGTCACGCACTTCTGCGCCGCGCCCACGGTCCTGACGATGATCGCGGGCGCGTCGTCGGCCGCGCCGCTGGACCAGCGGGTGACGGTGGCGACGGGCGGCGCACCGCCCTCGCCGACCCTGCTGTCGCGGATGACGCGCCTCGGGATGGACATCACTCACCTCTACGGCCTGACTGAGACGTACGGACCCGCCGTCGTGAACGACTGGCACCCGGAGTGGGACGACCTGGACGACGACGAGCGGGCCCGGCTGCAGGCGCGCCAGGGCGTCGGGAACGTGGTCGCGGCCCGGCTGCGGGTGATCACCGAGACCGGTGCGGACGTGCCCGCGGACGGCGAGAGCATGGGGGAGCTGGTGGTCCGCGGCAACGACGTGATGCTCGGGTACTACCGCGACCTCGCCGCCACCGCCGCGGTGGACGCCGCCGGGTGGTTCCGCACCGGCGACCTGGGCGTGGTGCACCCCGACGGCTACGTCGAGATCCGCGACCGCTCCAAGGACGTGATCATCTCCGGCGGGGAGAACATCGCGTCGGTCGAGGTGGAGCGGGTGCTCGACAGCCACCCCGCGGTCATCGAATCGGCGGTCGTGGGCGAGCCCGACGAGCGCTGGGGCGAGGTCCCGGTCGCCTACGTCTCGGCGCGCGAGGAGGTCGACCCGGACGAGCTCGTCGAGCACGTCCGCACCCACCTCGCGCGGTTCAAGGCGCCCAAGCGGATCGTGTTCGGCGAGCTCCCGAAGACTTCGACCGGCAAGATCCAGAAGAACGTCCTGCGGGCGCAGGGCGCGCCGGCGGAGTAGAGCGGGCGGCCGGGGTCGCCTTGTCGTTGGGATTCCGAACGACAAGGTGGGGCGGGTGGGGGTGTTCTCCGCGACAAGGTGCGGGTGGCCGTCTTGTCGTTGGGATTCCCAGCGACAAGGTGGGCGGCCCGGAGCTGATCGGCCCCACGGGTCGGCTTGTCGCGGGTTCTCGGCGCCGCGGAATCGCCTTGTCGTTGGGATTCCCAGCGACAAGGCGGCGCGCGAGTGGATGTTCGCCGCGACAAGGTGGGGGCGGTCAGCTTGTCGTTGTGGTTCGCCGCGACAAGCTGAACCTTGTGGGAGCGCCACCCCACCTTGTCGCGGGTTCTCCACGCCGCGGGCCCACCCTGTCGCTGTGATTCCCCGCGACAAGGCGGCACCGACGGCGGGCCCGGTACCGGACCCGCCGTCGGGAAGGGCTCAGCGCGTCGCGTCCTGCAGGCGTCGGGCACCCTCGTCGGCCTTCTCGGCCGTGGTCCCCGTGGCCTGACCGACGAGGCGCAGGCCCAGGACGGCGACCACGTTGACGAGCCGGCCCGTCACGCGCACGGGGTTCAGTGCGGCGGCGAGCTGGTCGATCGGGGCGGCGGCGGCCTCGGTGTAGGCGTGGATCGTCTGCCCGACGCGGTCGGCGGCGCTCGTGGCCTCCTCCTGGAACTGCGCCCCCTGCTGCGCGGCCCGCCGGGTGGTGTTGCGGAGCTCGTCGCTCGCGTCGCGGGCGGTGGCCTCCGCGGTCTCCGCGGTGCGCCGCGCGGCCGCACGGGCCTCGCCGGCGACCTCACGCGCGGTGCCCTCGACCTGCTCGGCCGCCTCCTCGCCGGTCGCCTTCGCGACCTGCGCGGCGTCCCTCGCGGCCGACTCGACCGACTGCCCGGCCGCCGAGGCGTCGTCGGCGATCTGGTCCGCGCCCTGCGAGACGGTGCGGCCGACCTTCTTCGCGCCGGTCTCGGTGTGCCCGCGGACCTTCTTCGCGGTCGTCGCGACGTCGTCGCCGGCCTGCTCCGCCGCGCGGGACGCCTCGTCGGCGACGGTGCGGGCGGAGTCGGACGCCTGGTCGGCGACGGCCCCGGCACGCTGCGCGGCCTTGTCGGCGACCTCGCGGGGTGCCTCGGCACCGTTCGAGCCGGCGGAGCCCGACGACCGGCTGCCGCCCGGTCCGCTGCCGATCTCGATCGCCTCGTCGGCTGCCGCGGCGACGGTCAGTTCGGTGGTGATCTGCGCGGTGTCGCGCGCGTGCGCCGCGACCTCGCGGGTCTCGGTGATCTCGCCGGCCGAGTCGTGCACGAGCACGGCGCCGCCACCGTCGTTCGCGACGATCTCCACGGCACGGCTGATCGCCTCGGCCTGGGTCGGCGCGTGGGAGCTGGCGCGGGTGGCGGCGGGCTTGATGACGATCCAGCCGTCGTCGCTGGGTCGGACGTGGCGGTCGGCCATGGGGAACCTCTCCGGGGGTCGTGGGTGTCGCCCGGTGGTGCCCGCTCGGGGCGACGGCCATGTGGACAGTTCGTGGCGGGAACGGGGAGCACGGCCGGCGATCCGGGACCATAAGTGCACTGAGGGACTTTTCTCCGGCGGTGACGAGGAGCACCCTGGGTATCTCGCGCAAGGGAAGGACGGTGCGCCATGACGACCCACGATGCGGCGCCCGAGCAGATCATCGGTCACCGGGACGAGGCCGAGCGGGCCCGGCTCGAGGAGGCGCGGTCACTGCACCGCCGCCTGTCCGGCGAGGTCACGATCCTGGAGAACTTCGACCGGCGGCTCACCCGGCAGATCCACGAGAAGGAGCAGGAACCGGCCCGGGGCGACTACGTCCGCGAGCTCGTCCAGCGCCGCATCTCGGTGCGCTCCCGGCTCGAGGAGATGCGGTTGCGCCGGAACCGGGCCGCGGAGGCCGCCGGGCTCTAGGCGCCCACGGCGGCCAGCGCCATCGACGCGAGCACGGCCCCCGCGACCTCGGGCGAGGTGTGCGCGGCGCTGCGCGGGGTGGAGTTGATCAACCCGAACGCCGCGTGGGCGGCCGTGCGGACCTGGTCGGCGTCGCGGGGCGGCCCGGTCCGGATGATCGCGTCCTCCCAGATCTCGACGTACGCGCGCTGCAGCGCGCGGACCCGCCGTCGGGAATCGTCGGGGAGGCTGGCGAGGTCGCGGTCCTGCACGGTGATCAGCTCCGGACGGGTCAGCGCGAACTCGACCTGGAAGTCCACCAGGGCGGTGAGGCGGCCGCCGGGATCGGGGTGCGCGGCGACGATCGTGCGCGCGCCGTCGAGCAGGTACTCGCTGATGCCGACCAGCATCTCCGCGAGCAGCCCCTCCTTCGACGGGAAGTGCCGGTAGATGGCGGGTCCGCTGACGCCGGCGGCCGCGCCGATGCCGTCGATCGAGGTGCCGTGGAAGCCGTGGCGCGCGAACAGCCGGGCCGCCTCGACCAGGATCTGGTCCCGACGACGGGTCGGTGCGGTTCCTGCCGTCAGCTCCACCTCTCGGAGACTACGGCCCTTGCGCCGTCGTGTGAACGCTCGCTAACGTCTCGTGTTAGTCAACGTTCACACGGAGGTCGAGGGTGACCACGACGGTGGGGTCGGGAGACGGAGCGCAGCGGAGCTCGACCATGGGCTCCGGGCACGCGGAGCTGGTGGACGACCTGCGGGCGAAGCTCGCGGCGGTGCGGCTGGGCGGCCCGGAGCGCAGCAGGCAGCGGCACATCGAGCGCGGGAAGCTGCTGCCGCGCGACCGGGTGGACGCGCTGCTCGACCCGTCGTCGCCGTTCCTCGAGCTCTCGCCGCTGGCTGCAAACGGCATGTACGACGACGCCGCGCCCGGCGCGGGGATCATCACCGGGGTCGGACGCATCGCGGGCCGCACCTGTGTGGTCGTGGCGAACGACGCCACCGTCAAGGGCGGCACGTACTACCCCATGACGGTGAAGAAGCACCTGCGCGCGCAGGAGGTGGCGCTGCAGAACCGGCTGCCCTGCGTCTACCTCGTCGACTCCGGCGGGGCATTCCTCCCCGCACAGGACGACGTGTTCCCCGACCGCGAGCACTTCGGCCGGATCTTCTACAACCAGGCCACGATGTCCGGGCTCGGCATCCCACAGATCGCGGCGGTGCTCGGGTCGTGCACCGCGGGCGGGGCGTACGTGCCGGCGATGAGCGACGAGGCGGTGATCGTCCGGAACCAGGGGACGATCTTCCTGGGCGGCCCGCCGCTGGTGAAGGCCGCGACCGGCGAGGAGGTCACCGCCGAGGAGCTGGGCGGGGGCGACCTGCACGCCCGCACCTCCGGCGTGGTCGACCACCTCGCCGACGACGACGCGCACGCCCTCGCGATCGTCCGGGACATCGTCGACACACTGCCGGCGGATCCGGCGCCGCCGTGGGAGCGCCGCGCCCCCGAGCCGCCGGCGAAGGACCCGCGCGAGCTCTACGACGTGGTCCCGGTCGACGGGCGCAGCGCCTACGACGTGCGCGAGGTGATCTCGCGGGTCGTCGACGGCTCGCGCTTCACCGAGTTCAAGGCCGAGTACGGGACGACCCTGGTCACCGGCTTCGCCCGCATCCAGGGGCACCCGGTCGGCATCGTCGCGAACAACGGCGTGCTCTTCCGCGAGTCCGCGCTCAAGGGCGCGCACTTCGTCGAGCTGTGCGACCAGCGCGGCATCCCGCTGGTGTTCCTGCAGAACATCACCGGGTTCATGGTCGGCCGGGAGTACGAGGCGGGCGGGATCGCCAAGGACGGGGCGAAGATGGTCACCGCCGTCGCGACCACCCGGGTGCCGAAGCTGACCGTCGTCATCGGCGGCTCCTACGGCGCCGGGAACTACGCGATGAGCGGGCGGGCGTACTCGCCGCGGTTCCTGTTCATGTGGCCGAACGCGCGGATCAGCGTGATGGGCGCCGAGCAGGCCGCGACGGTGCTGGGGTCGGTGGGTTCCGCCGACGCGGACGCCGTTCGCGAGCGCTACGAGCACCAGGGCCACCCGTACTACTCGACCGCCCGCCTCTGGGACGACGGCGTCATCGACCCGCTCGACACCCGCACCGTGCTGGGCCTCGCCCTGTCCGCGTGCGCGCACGCCCCGCTCGACGACCCGCGCTTCGGCGTCTTCCGGATGTAGCTCCCGAGCGTCAGCAGTGCGGCCATGCTGACACTGGACGTCACATTCGTGCCCTGTACGACCCCGGAGAGGACCCGATGTTCGCCAGCGTGCTGATCGCCAACCGTGGCGAGATCGCCGTCCGCATCGCCGCCACCGTGCGCGCCCGCGGGCTGCGCAGCGTCGCCGTGTACACCGACGCCGACGCGGGCTCCCCGCACGTCGACGCGTCCGACGTCGCCGTCCGCATCCCGGACTACCTCGACGGCGCCGCGATCGTCGAGGCCGGGCGCCGGGCGGGCGCGCAGGCCGTCCACCCCGGGTACGGCTTCCTCGCCGAGAACGCCGCGTTCGCCCGCGCCGTCGCCGACGCCGGCCTGACGTGGATCGGCCCGCCGCCCGAGGCCATCGACATGATGGGCGACAAGATCTCGGCGAAGGCCACGGTCGAGCCGGCCGGGGTGCCGCTCGTGCCGGGCAGCTCCGCGAAGGGCCTCACCGACACCGAGCTCGCCGACGTCGCCCGCACCACCGGCTTCCCCGTCCTGCTCAAGCCGAGCGCCGGCGGGGGCGGCAAGGGCATGCACGTCGTGGAGCGCGACGAGGACCTCGCCGACGCGATCGCCGCCGCGCGACGCGAGGCGCGCGGGTCGTTCGGCGACGACACGCTGCTGCTCGAGCGCTACGTGACCAACCCCCGGCACGTCGAGATCCAGGTCCTCGCCGACACCCACGGCACCGTGGTCCACCTCGGCGAACGCGAGTGCTCCTTGCAGCGCCGGCACCAGAAGGTCGTCGAGGAGGCGCCGTCGGCGGTCCTCGACGAGAAGCAGCGGGACGCCATGGGTCGCGCCGCGGTCGACGCCGCCGCGGCGTGCGGCTACGTCGGCGCCGGGACCGTCGAGTTCGTGACGAACGCGGACGCCTCCGAGTTCTTCTTCCTGGAGATGAACACCCGGCTGCAGGTCGAGCACCCGGTCACCGAGGAGGTCGTGCGGGTCCGCGGGGAGCGGATCGACCTCGTGGCCGAGCAGCTCCGGATCGCCGCGGGCGAGCCGCTCGGCTACGACCAGGAGGACGTCACGCTGGAGGGCCACGCCGTCGAGGTCCGCCTCTACGCCGAGGACCCGTCCCGCGGCTTCCTGCCCACGGGCGGCCGGATCGTCGGGCTCGACTGGCCGGACACGCGCGTGGACGCCGGTGTCCGCGTCGGCTCCGTGGTCGGCAGCGCCTACGACCCGATGCTCGCGAAGATCATCGCCCGCGGCGCCGACCGCACCGAGGCCCTCGACCGGCTCGACGAGGCCCTCGCCCGCACGACGGTCCTCGGCGTCACCACCAACCTCGCCTGGCTGCGCACGCTGATCACCCACGACGACGTCCGCGCCGGCCGGCTCGACACCGGCCTGATCGCCCGGCTGCCCGTCCCCGAGGTGCAGGTTCCCGACGACGTCGTGGTCGCGGCCGCCGTCGCCGGCCTCCTGCGCCTGCCCGAGGGGGACGACCCGTTCGAGTCCCTCGGCGGCTGGCGGATCGGCGGCGAGCCCGCCCCGGCGCGCTGGACGCTCGTCCCGGTCGGCGAGAAGGACACGGCGTTCGACGTCGCCCTGCGCGGGCGGGCGGACGCCGCGACGGTCACCGTCGGGGACGGCCCGGCCCGGCCCGTCGTCGGGACGAGCACCGGGGACGGGCTGGTGACGACGCTGGACGGCGTCACCCGCCGCTACCGCACCGCGGTCACCGACGGCGTCCTGTGGATCGCCCGCGACGGCGGGACGTGGGCGCTGCGCGAGCAGGAGCGCCTCCAGGCCGCACGGAGCACCCAGGCCAGCGGCGGCGCCGTCACCAGCCCGATGCCGGGCACGGTCACCGTCGTCGAGGTGGACCTGCACCAGCAGGTCGAGGCCGGGCAGCGGCTCGTCGTCGTCGAGGCCATGAAGATGGAGCACGTGCTCACCGCGCCGATCGCCGGCACGGTGACCGAGCTCCCCGCGAAGTCCGGGGCGACCGTCGCGCTCGACGCGCCCCTCGTCACCGTGACCCCGCAGGAGTGATCATGCAGCTGTCCGAGGAGCACGAGGCCCTCCGCGCCACCGTCGAGGAGTTCGCGCAGAAGGAGGTCGCGCCGGTCATCGGGGACTACTACATCCGCGAGGAGTTCCCGTACGACCTGGTCGCGACGATGGGCGAGATGGGCCTGTTCGGCCTGCCGGTGCCCGAGGAGTACGGCGGGATGGGCGGCGACTACGTCGCGCTGTGCGTCGCGCTCGAGGAGCTCGGCCGGGTCGACCAGTCCGTCGCGATCACCCTCGAGGCCGGGGTGTCGCTGGGGATCATGCCGATCGCCCGCTTCGGCTCCGAGGAGCAGAAGCAGCGCTGGCTGCCCGACCTCGCGGCCGGGAAGGCCCTCGGCGGGTTCGGCCTGACGGAGGCCGGCGGCGGCTCCGACGCGGGGGCGACGAAGACGCGCGCCGAGCTGGACGGCGGTGACTGGGTCGTCAACGGCACGAAGGCCTTCATCACGAACTCCGGCACCCGGATCACCTCGCACGTGACGGTGACGGCGGTGACCGGGCGGACCGGGGACAAGCGCGAGATCTCCGCGATCCTCGTGCCGAGCGGGACCGAGGGCTTCACGGTCGCGCCGAGCTACTCGAAGGTCGGCTGGAACGCCTCGGACACCCACGAGCTGGCGTTCTCCGACGTCCGCGTGCCCGAGGAGAACCTCGTCGGGCAGCGGGGCAAGGGCTTCGCGCAGTTCCTGTCGATCCTCGACGAGGGCCGGGTCGCGATCGCCGCGCTGTCGACGGGTGCTGCGCAGGGCTGCGTCGACGAGTCGGTGCGCTACGCCCGCGAACGGCAGGCGTTCGGCGCGGCGATCGGGACCTACCAGGCGATCCAGTTCAAGATCGCCGAGATGGAGGCCCGGGCGGTCACGGCCCGCCTGGCCTGGTACCACGCGGCGGAGCGGATGGCCGCGGGCGTGCCGTTCACCAAGGAGGCGGCGATCGCCAAGCTGGTGTCGTCGAACGCCGCGATGGACAACGCCCGCGACGCGACGCAGATCTTCGGCGGGTACGGCTTCATGAACGAGTACCCGGTGGCCCGGCACTACCGCGACTCGAAGATCCTCGAGATCGGCGAGGGCACGTCCGAGGTGCAGAAGATGCTGATCGCGAAGCGGCTCGGGCTCTGACGATCCGAACGAACGGCACTCTCGCGCGCATAGATGCAGCGAGAGTGCCGTTCGTTCGTCACGGGGTCTCCACCGGTGCCGCGTCCTCGGTCCGCGCACCGATGCGGGTCGCCGAGGTGCTCCCCGACGACAGGTCGACCGCACGGCTCGCGGCGAGGAGACCGATGTCCGGCATGGCGCCGTAGATCGTCTCCCACCGTCCGGCGGACAAGCGGTAGGTCTCGTGGAAGATGCCCACGGAGTCGGGGTGGCGCCGGGCGTTCCGGTTGAAGGCACGCCAGGCCGGCAGGTGCTCGGCCTGCGCGCTGCGGGAGTAGGCCTCCAGCTGCTCGTAGGAGCGCCAGTACTGGACGACCGCGGGACCGCCGAACATCCAGCCGCTGTGGGCCTTCAGCAGCCCCAGCTCGGGCTGCCGGGCCAGCTCGGCCAGCATCTTCGGCATGGCCCGGACCACCGGGAGCCACGCGCGGACGTCGGTCCAGCGGTTGACGTGCATGCCGAGGACGAAGACGACGAAGTCGCCGTCGATGTCGGCGCTGCGGCGGACGTACGGGCTCATCGGGTGACCTCCATCTCGGGCCGGTCGTGACGACGATGCCACCGGTGCGTGGCGACGCGGCCCAGGACGGCCGGCCGCATCAGCGCCGAGGGGCCGGCGGTCATCATGAGGATCTCCGCGAACGCGCCGGCGACGACGGGATCCTCGGTCGCACTCGACTGGACCGCCCGGAGGTAGGAGTCCCGCACGCGGTCGAGCACGGACCTGCGGTCCCCGGTCCACGGGCGGTCCTGGCCCGCCGCGAGGCTCCACGGACCGGCGGCGACCGCGGCCACGGCCCGCCGGGCGGCCGTCGCCAGGTCCCGAGGGGCCCGGCGCAGTACGGCGCGGACCGCCAACGCCTCCAGGGCCGCCACGGACATCCCCTGGCCGTAGACGGGGTTGAACGACGCCACCGCGTCCCCGATGGCGAAGAAGCCGCGCGGCGCGCGGAGGCGCTCGAAGCGTCGGAGGCGCGTGGTCGGGGTCCGGTACGCGTGGACCTCCGACAGCGGCGTCGCCTCGGTGAGGGCCTCGTGCAGTCCGGGGTCGGGCAGGTCACGGGCCCACCGCCGGAACCCGTCGTCGTCCGTGGGCGGGTAGTGCCCGCCCATGCCGCCGAGGTTCACGATGCAGGTGTCGTTCTCGGCGGGGAGGAGGGTGCCGATCCGCGGGTTCTCGCCGGGACGGGCCAGGACCATCGTCCCGTGCCACCCCGCGCTCGGGCTCGTCGGCCGCCGGTAGCGACGGCTGGCGTATCCCACGGCGGGCCGGAACTCGACCTCCGGCACCGGACCGATCCCGGCCGCCGCCAGCATCTGCGGCGACCGGGAGTGCCTCCCGGTCGCGTCCACCACCAGATCCGCCGCGAGGGTCTCCTCCGTCGCGCCGGCCCGGACGCGGGCACCCGTGATCCGTCCGGCGTCGACCTCCAGCCCGCTGAGCCGCCGACCGCTGTGCACGTCGATCCGTGGGTGCGCGAGCACGCGACGGCGCACCGTGCGCTCCAGCAGTGGCCGCGAGGCGCCCACGATCACGTCGGTCTCGGAGGTGACCGCGGCGAAGGGACCGTCCGGCCCGACCATCCGGAAGCCGCTGTCGGGCCCCATACCGGCCGGGTGGATCGGCGCCCCCGCCGCGGCGAGTTCCGCCTGCAACCCCGGGAGCAGCTCCTCCAGCGCGGCCGCGCCGCGGGAGAGCAGCACGTGCGCCTGCGTCGACTGCGGGACCCCGGCCCGGTGGTCGGGGGCGGCGGCGAGATCGTCCGGCTCGACGACCGTCACGTCGGAGTCCTCGCCGAGCACGAGGGCGGTGAGCAGGCCGGCCATGCTCCCGCCGGCCACCACGGTCCGGGTCATGCCGGGACCTCCTTCCGGGAACGCGCGTGCTCGCGCAGCGCGAGGAACAGGGGGAACACGAACGCGACGGCGATCGCGAACGAGCCGACGACGAGCAGCACCAGCGACCACCTCGGCCACCCCAGGCGCCGGCCCTCGATCACCATGAACACGCAGGCGGCGATCCCGGCGACGAGGATGTCGACGGCGGCCGACGAGGACGCGGCGTTCGCGAACCAGCCGGCGAGGTAGTTCTCCCCGGCGGCCGCGGAGGCGAGGTTGAACCACCAGGTCCCGACCAGGCCGACCACCGAGAGCAGCAGGTAGACGGACCTCATGCCGCCACCGCCTCGCGGTCGTCCCCGCGCGGGGCGCGGGAGAGGACCCCGCCGACGGCGAGGACGGTCCCGACGACGAGGGCCGCGGCGACGCCGAGCGTGAGGGCGTCCGGGGCGAGCAGGGGCTGTCCGCGCAGGGCCTGCCAGGTCAGCAGCAGCGTGAGCCCGGTCCAGGCACCGGCGGCGACCAGCACCAGCCGGGTTCGCACGAGCTCGGTGCGCAAGGCCGCGACGCGGGGCGCGAGCAGGAGCAGCCCGAGTGCCACCAGCGGGACGACCTGCAGCCCGTGCAGCCCGACGAAGTGACCGATGCGGAGGTCGCCGCCGGTGGTGGACCACCCGAGCAGCGCGAGGCCCGGCCCGCCGTCGGGAACCCCGACCGCGTGCGCGCCGACGGTCGGCATCTCGCCCGTGGCCTGCGCCGCGGCGATCTGGGCCCCGCTCGGGCTGGTCATCAGGAAGGCGACGGCCATGCCGATCAGGGAGACCAGGAGGCCGAGCCGGACCGCCCAGGCGGTCGAGGGCGCGAGCGAGCGTTCCCGCAGGAGCACGATCGCGATCACGAGGTTGGCGACCCAGAGCACGGCGATCGAGGTGCCCATCACGGCCCACACCGCGGTGTCGAACGGGGTGGCGACGTCGAAGTGGCTGGCCCGGCCGCGGACCACCTGGCCGACGATCGCGATCATCTCGATCGTCGACGCGACCGCGACGACCGTGGCCGCGAGCGAGGCGACGCGGTGGGCCCGCTCGCCGCGGACCAGGGAGACCATCCAGGCCAGGGTCGGCGCGTAGAGCAGGAAACTGATCGAGAACTTCAGCGGCTTCGCCCAGATCGGCGCGCCGCCCAGTTCCCGCGGGTCGAGCACGAGGCCCCCGAGGCACACGGGGGTCAGCAGGATCATGGCGCCGGTGAAGACGACGAGGGGTCGGTTCCAGGGTCGCACGTTCATCCCCCACAATGGATAGCGTGACTGTCCGATGGATATGGACAGTAGAGCTATCCACTCGGGTTGTCCAGCGGGAGGAGTCGGATGAGGGTCGGCGAGCTGAGCCGGCGCAGCGGGGTGAGCGTCGCGTCGATCAAGTACTACCTGCGGGAGGGGCTGCTGCCCGCGGGCGAGCGCACGGGCCCGAACCAGGCGGTGTACGGCGACGACCACGTCCGCCGGCTGCGGATGATCCGGGCGCTCATCGACGTCGGCGGGCTGTCGGTGGTCGCGACGCGCGACGTGCTCGCGGCCGTCGACGACCCGGAGCTCCCGCTGTTCATGGCCCTGGGTCGTGCCTCGGGGACGACCATGACGGCACCGGAACCGTCCGAGGAACAGGACGAGGCGTGGGCGCAGGCCGAGCGGATGCTGGCCGAGCAGGTCGACGCCCGGGGCTGGCAGGTCTCGGCCGAGAACCCGGCGTGGCACACCGCGGTCGGCGTCCTCGCCACCTACACCCGGCTCGGCGACGCGGACCTCGCCCAGCAGCTCGGGCTGTACATGACGACGATGGAGGAGGTCGCCGAGCGGGAGGTGGCCGCGGTCGTGGACCGGGGTGATCGTGCCCGGACCGTGGAGGGCGTCGTCGTCGGGACCGTCCTCGGCGACGCGCTGCTCGCCGCCGTGCGCCGACTCGCCCAGCAGCACTGCTCGCTGCGACTGCTCGGGGAAGCGCCGACCCATCCGCGGGGCTAGCGTCGCGATCATGCCTGAGGCACGCATCGACTTCCCGTCCCGCGTCGGCGTCTGGTGGACCAGCGACGCCTGGCGCATCTCCGACGCCGCCGACGTGGCCCGCGACCTGGAGGGGATGGGCTACGGCTCCCTCTGGTACGGCGAGGCCTACGGCAAGGAGACCCTGACGCAGGCCGGGGCGTTCCTGAACGCGACCGACCGGCTCGTCGTCGGGACCGGCATCGCGAACATCCACGCGCGCGACCCGATCGCGGCGGAGTCCGGCGCCCGGACCCTCACCGCCCTGCACCCGGGCCGCTTCGTCCTCGGACTCGGGGTGTCGCACGCGCCGCTCGTCGAGCGGGGCCGTGGCGGCACCTACGCCAAGCCGCTGGCGACGATGCGCGACTACCTGCAGCGCATGGACGCCGTGCCGGACGAGGTCGAGCCCGGGGCGCGCCCCACGCGCGTGATCGCCGCGCTCGGTCCGAAGATGATCGAGCTGTCCGGCAGCGCCGCCGACGGCGCGCACCCCTACCTCGTCCTGCCGGAGCAGACCCGGGCCACGAAGGACGCGCTCGGCGCCGACAAGTGGGTCGTCTCCGAGCAGGCGGTGGCCCTCGGCGACGAGGAGACCGCAATGCGTCGGGCGCACGCACACCTGGAGATCTACTCCGGGCTGCCGAACTACCGGAACTCGTGGCTGCGGCAGGGCTTCGACGAGTCCGACCTGGTCCGCGGTGGGTCGGAGCGCCTCAAGCGGGCCCTGGTGGGCATGGGCCCGGCCGAGCAGGCCGCCGCCTCGATCACCGCGCACCTCGACGCCGGCGCCGACCACGTGCTGATCCAGGCCCTCGGCGACTCACCCTTCGACGACCCGCGCCCGGCGCTGCGCGAGCTGGCGGAGGTGCTCTTCTAGCGGGTGTCGCGCCGGATCGGGTGGTCCGGCGGGACCTCCACCAGCACGATCGCGCGCCCGTCGGGGTCGGCGATCCAGCACTCGCGCAGGCCCCACGGCTCGGTGCGGGTGCCGCGGGTGATCGCCACCCCGGCCAGGCGCAGCTCGGTCTCGGTCGCCGCGACGTCCCGGACCTGGACCCAGATCGCGTCCGGACCCACCGGCGCGTCCGAGCTGCGCCCGGACACCTCGAGGTAGCCGGTGCCCAGGAAGTAGACGACGCCGCCGGGGAACTCCCGGGCGACCGCCAACCCCAACGAGCCGCCGTAGAACGCCCACGCGGCCTCCGGGTCGTGCGGGCGGATCAGGATGCGGCTGGACAGCACCTCCACGTGAGGTCCCACCTTTCCGTGGTTCGCTCGGCCCGGCGGGGGCATCCTGACGGGCGTGAGTGCTCCCGGCCAGGACGTCCAGCAGCCCGACAGGAACCGGTGGCGGGCCCTCGTCGTCTGCCTGGTCGCCGGCTTCATGACGTTGCTCGACGTCAGCATCGTCAACGTCGCCCTGCCCTCCATGCAGCGGGGTCTCGGAGCGTCGTCGGCGGAGCTGTCGTGGGTGGTCTCGGGCTACGCGCTGACCTTCGGGCTGGTCCTGGTCTCCTCCGGTCGGCTGGGCGACGACCGTGGTCGCAAGAAGATGTTCCTCATCTCGCTCGCGCTGTTCACGGTCACGAGCGCGGTGGCCGGGTTCTCGGTGGACCCGACGATGCTCGTGATCGCCCGGCTCCTGCAGGGTGCCGCAGGCGGCATGCTGAACCCGCAGGTCATCGGCGTGATCCAGCAGCTGTTCACCGGGCGGGAGCGCGGCCGGGCGTTCGGGCTCTTCGGCGCGGTCATCGGCATCTCGACCGCGGTCGGCCCGCTCGCCGGGGGCGCCCTGCTGGAGTGGGTCGGCGAGGCCGAGGGCTGGCGCTGGGTCTTCTACGTCAACGTGCCGATCGGGATCGTCGCGCTGCTGCTCGGGCTGTGGTGGCTGCCCCGGGACGAGGCGCAGACCGGCGGACGCCGTCCCCTGGACGTCGTCGGCGCGATCCTCCTCGGCGGCGCCGTCGTCGCGCTGATGCTCCCGCTCGTGCTCTCCGAGCAGGACGTCTCCGGCGCCCCGTGGTGGCTGATCGGCGTGGCCGTCCTGCTGGGGCTGCTCTTCGTCGCCTGGGAGCGCCGGGCGAAGCGCACGCACGGGCACCCGCTGGTGAACTTCGCCCTGCTGCGCACCCGCAGCTACGCGATGGGCACCTCGCTCGGGCTGCTCTACTTCGCCGGGTTCACCTCGATCTTCTTCGTGCTCACCCTGTTCCTGCAGCAGGGCCGGGGGTTCACCCCGCTCGAGGCCGGCCTCGCGCTGACGCCGTTCGCGGTCGGCTCGGCGGTCTCGTCGGCGGTCGGCGGGCGGCTCATCTCCCGCCTCGGCAAGCCGCTGATCGTGGGCGGGCTCGTGACGGTGGTCGTCGGGCTCGTCGCGACCGACATCGTGCTGCGCTCCGACCCGACCGCCGTCGGCTGGGCGATCGCGCTGCCGCTGCTCGTGGCCGGCGTCGGCGGCGGGTTCGTCATCGCGCCGAACCAGACCCTCGCGCTCGAGGAGGTCCCGGCCCGCGAGGGCGGCACGGCGGCCGGGGTGCTGCAGACCGGCCAGCGCATCGGCTCGGCGATCGGCATCTCGGCGGTCGGCGCGGTGTTCTTCGGCTCGCTGTCGTCGAGTCGGGGTGACTGGTCGAGCTCGATCAGCTCCGGTCTGATCATCACCGTCGGGCTCGTGGTGCTGGCGCTGATCGTCGGGGTCGTCGACCTGCTGGTCGGGCGGCGGGGCCGCACGGCCGTTCCCGACGGCGGGTCGTCCCCGTCGTCCCCGTCGTCCTCGACGGCGGAGGAGGCGCCCGGGCCGGCCACCTCGAACGGGACCGGACCGGCCACGCCGGTCGGACCCGCCGTCGTCGGGAAGGTCGTCCGCTCGGAGGACGGTGAACCGGTCCCGGGTGCGGTGCTGACCCTCGTCGACGAGGCCGGCCACCAGGCCGCCCGGGCCGAGGGCGACGAGACCGGCGCCTTCCGCCTCGTGACCGCCCGGTCCGGCACCTACCAGCTGGTCGCGCGGGCCGAGGGGCGCGCACCCGACGTCGGCCGGGTGTCGATCAGCGGGTCGGAGAGCGCCTTCGACGTGGTCCTCGGGCCGTCCGCCACCGAGCACGCGCTGCCGATCATCCACTGACACCCGTCGAGCGGGTACGCAGCGCTGCTGAAGCGCCCTCGGCGGCGCGCTCGATGCCCGTTGATCAGCAGCCCTCACGCCCGCTTCAACGGCGGGCGCGCGACCCCGTCGTCACCGGCCAGCGACGCCTGCGCGGGCGAGCGGGCGAGCACCACGACCCCGCCGAGCGCGAGCACGAGGCCCAGCACGAACCACGGGGCCCCGCCCGGCTGGATGCCGTCGCCGAGCAGCAGGAGTCCCAGCAGGCCCGGGGCCAACGTCTCCGTCACCGCCAGGACGGCGACCACCGGCCCGACCGACCCCCGCGCGAGCGCGACCGTGTACAGCCCGAGGCCCAGGGCCGCGTAGCCCACGAGCGACCACGCCACGGGGTCGGTGAGCACGGTCCGCACGACCTCCTCGAACGGCCCGTCGAGGTCGACCAGCCGGACCGCGACGGCCGTCCCGCCGAAGGCCAGGCCCGCGATGAACGCCGTCGGGACCGCCCGCCGGCTGCGCAGCGCGATCCCGATCCCGCCGACCGCCAGCAGGACCAGCACCACGATCAGCGCGATCGTGCCGCCCACCCCGACCTCCGGGAGTTCGCCCGTCCGGGCGCTGCCGACCAGCAGGGCGAGGCCGACGACGTTGGCCCCGGCCGCGACGAGGTCGATCCGCCGCAGCGGGGTGTCGAAGACCCAGTGCGAGGCGATCACGGTGATCACGACCTGCCCCGCGACGATCGCCTGCACCGCCACGATCGGCATGTAGCGCAGGGCGAGCACCGTCAGGACCCAGCCGAAGATGTCCAGCAGCAGACCGGACAGGTAGAGCGGGCTCGTGACGACGCCGGCGGCCCGGGTGGCCCGGCGCGTCGCCATCGCCTCCAGGATGGCCGCCCCGGCGTTCGCAGCGGCGGCGACGAGCGCGGCCGCGAGCCCGAGGACCAGCAACCGCCACCTCCCGTGGGACGACCTCCGACCTCTGCGAGTCTGCCCGTCCCACGCCGCCCCGACCCGTTCATCGGCGTGCGCGCGTCGGGTGCTCCCTACGGGGTATCAGGTCTGTCCCGACGTCGGGTCGGGACGCTGAGGGAGACAGGGGCCCACGACGGTGACGACGGCGATCGGCCTGGCGGTGGTGGCGGTGCTCCTGCTCGGCGGGGCGGTGTACGCCCGGGCGCGGACCCCGCGACCGGTACCGCGGTGCCTGGTCGTGGCCGGCGTGCTGGTCGGGCTGTCGGCGGTGGTGTTCGGGCTGGTCGCGCAGGACGAGACCCTCGCGGCGACCGACGGGCCGGTGCTCGGCTTCCTGCTCACGCAGCGCACCCCCGGACGCACCGACCTCGCGGAGGCCGCCTCGCTGTTCGGCGGCACGTTCTTCACCGGGGGCCTGGCGGTGCTCGCGGCGCTGGTCCTCGCGCTCCGGGGGCGGCGGTCCCGGGCGGTCGTCTGGGTCGGCGCGGTGCTTGTGGGATCCATCACCATCCGGCTCCTGAAGACCGCGGTCGAGCGGAGCCGGCCGCCGCTGGACGCCCGGCTGGCCGTCGAGACCTCGGCCTCCCTGCCGTCCGGACACGCACTGATGGCGTCGCTGGGCGTCGGGCTGACCGTGGTCGCGGTGCTCGTCCTCCTGCGCGACTCGTCCGTCCGCGGACCGGTCGTGCGTGAGGCGATCGTGCTGGTCGGAGCCCTGATCGTGCTACTGATCGGTACGAGCCGGGCCTACCTCGGCGTGCACTGGACGACCGACGTCCTCGCCGGGTGGATGCTCGGGACGGCCCTGCTCGCGCTGGCCGTCGCGCTGGCGACCGTGCTCGAGCGCCGACCCGCCGAGATCGATCCCTCGAAAGGATCAGTTGACGCCGCCGTGAGCTGACGGAAGGCGGCAAGGAACACGATCGGGGGACCAATGGCGTCACTCGTTTGCTCTCATTAGGGTTCTCCGGGAGCGCAGTCAGTGCCCTACGTGGCCACATCGGATCGGGGGTCGATCGTGGAGCAGGTGCCGCTCCTCGTGCTCGGGACCGGTGTCGACGGGCTGGCGACCGCGATGTGCCTCGCCCACCAGGGCTTCCCGGTGCAGGTCCTCGACCGCGGGCCGGACCCGCGCGTCGACACCGAGGCGGGCCCGAGCGGATCGACCCTGCTGCGCCCGGCGGCGTCGCGGGTCCTGCACGGGCTCGGCGTCCTCGACGGACTGCAGCCACGGACCCTCGAGGTCCAGCGGCTCTCGCACTGCGACGCCGCGACGGGCCAGCCCCTGCGCAAGATCGAGCTCGGCGAGGTCGTCCGCGCCCGCTTCGGCTACCCCTTCCTGATCGCCGACCGCCGCGAGCTGCGCCGCGTGCTGGCCGAGGCCTGCGCACGCGACGAGATGATCGACGTGCGGTGGGACAGCCGCCTCACCGGCGTCGAGGACATCGGCGACGCGGCCCTGGTGGGCCTCGAGGGCGGGGAGGAGTGGCGCGCGGAGGCCCTCGTCGGCGCGGACGGCTCCTCGAGCCGGGTCCGGGCCCTGCTCGACGGCGGGGCGGGCGCGCTCTCGCCGACCTTCGTCGTCCGCCGGGGCACGATCGCCGCCTCCGCGGGGGAGTCCACCCACCCGGAGCTGCGGGTGTGGTCCACCCCGGCGCTGCAGGTCGCGCGCATCCCCTCGCCGAGCGGCGGCGCCGAGGTCGTCCTCGTCACGCGGGCCGACCTGCCCCCCTCGGAGCGCGAGTGGATCGTCTCCCGCCTCGACCCGGAGGTGCGGCGCACCGTCTCCGGGGTCGCCTCGCAGGAGCCGGAGCAGGTGGTCGCGCACCAGCGCCCCCTGCCGCGCTGGACCCGGCACCGGCTCACCGTCGTCGGGGCCGCGGCCCAGCCGCTGCTGCCGCACGCGGGCGAGGAGGAGAGCCAGGCGCTGCTCGACGCGCACGCGCTCGGAGCGGCGTTCGACCGCTCGGACGGCCGCATCCTGCCCGGGCTGGAGGGCTACGAGACGCTCCGCGCGGCGGCCCGGGCGGCCTGCGCGGCGCGGGTCGCGGAGTTCGCCGCCCTGTCGCACGCCGAGGGCCTCACCCGTCGCCTCCGTGACCGCCTGTGGGCCCGCGAGGCGGTGGACGAGGTCGTCGAGGTCGTCGGGGACCCCTGAGGCCCCGTCCTCGATCACTCCGCTCGATCATGACGCCGGACGGGCGCAGGATGGTCCGGTGAGCACCGCTGCCCCGGAACGTCCGATCACCGTCGAGGAGGACCCCGCCGCGGTGGGGTTCGATCCCGCCCGCCTCGCGCGCGTGGACACCCACTTCCGCCGCTACGTCGACGACGGCCGCCTCGCCGGCTGGCAGGCCGTCGTGGCGCGCCACGGCAAGGTCGTCCACGCCTCGACCCACGGCCGTCGCGACGAGGAGGCCGACCTACCGGTCGAGGCCGACACGCGC
Organism: Actinomycetospora termitidis; assembly: GCF_030286555.1. Taxonomy (GTDB): domain Bacteria; phylum Actinomycetota; class Actinomycetes; order Mycobacteriales; family Pseudonocardiaceae; genus Actinomycetospora; species Actinomycetospora termitidis. The sequence goes on from NZ_JASVWF010000001.1 coordinate 962,327, forward strand.
TGGCGCATCTACTCCATGACGAAGCCCATCACCTCGGTCGGCGCGCTGATCCTCTTCGAGCGCGGCGAGCTCGAACTGACCGACCCGATCAGCCGGTGGCTGCCGGCCTTCGCCGAGCCCCGGGTGTACGTCAAGGGCAGCGCCACCGCCCCGCTGACGATGCCCAGCCCCGAGCCGGTCCGGGTCTGGCACCTCCTCACGCACACCGCCGGGCTGACCTACGGCTTCCACCACGCCCACCCGGTCGACGAGCTCTACCGGTCCCGCGGCTTCGAGTGGGGCGTCCCGGAGGGCATGGACCTGGCGGCGTGCGTCGACGCCTGGGCGCAGATGCCCCTGGTGCACACGCCGGGCACGGAGTGGAACTACAGCCACGCCACCGACGTGCTGGGCCGGCTCATCGAGGTCGTGTCCGGGCAGAGCCTGGACGCGTTCCTCCGGGCCGAGATCCTCGACCCCCTCGGCATGACGACGACCGGCTTCCAGGCCGACGACCCGTCCCGGACCGCGGCGCTCTACGCCCTGGGGCCCGGCCGCACCCGGGTCCGGGCCGACGGCATGGGCGAACCGTTCCTGCGGCCGCCGACGTGGCTCTCCGGCGGCGGAGGGATGGTCTCCACCGCATCGGACTACCACCGCTTCACCCAGATGCTCGCTCGCGGTGGCGAGCTGGACGGGGTCCGGATCCTGGGATCGCGCACCGTGGCCTACATGGGACGCAACCACCTGCCCGGGGGACTCGACCTCGAGCAGGTCGGCCGGCCGCTGTTCGCGGAGATGCCCTTCCACGGCGTCGGCTTCGGGCTCGGGGTCTCCGTGGTGACCGACCCCGCCGCCTACCGGACGCTCGTCAGCCCAGGTGAGATGGCCTGGGGCGGCGCCGCGAGCACCGCGTTCTGGGTCGACCCGGCGGAGGGGATCACGGCCCTGTTCCTCACCCAGCTCCTGCCCTCGAGCGCGCACCCGATCCGCAGCCAGATGCGGTCGCTCGTCTACCAGGCGCTGGTCGACTGACGCGCTACGTGACCGGCGTCAGCACGCACCGTCACGAACCTGAGGACTCCCCGGGTCACCCTGAGAGAGGGCTGCACAGCGACCGCCTGCTCGGTAGCGTCCAGCCCTGCCTCGCGGTGGACGAGGGAACGGGTGCACAGGAGACGGATGAACGTGACGCCGGGTCCACGACGACGGCCAGCCGGACCGCATCCGGAGAGCACGACGGTCGCCCCGACGGTCCCCGCGCCCCGCGGGTCCGACCAGGGGGCGCTGGCCGGGGTACCGGCCCAGCGCACCGCGGCCGACGTGTACCGGGTCAGCGAGGAGCAGGTGCACCGTGCGCGCATGGCGGTCGCCCGCAACGCGCTGGACTCCGAGGACTGCCGCGACCTGCTCGACATGCTCGGGCTCATCGGCGAGCCGGGCGAACCGCCGCCCGTGCGCCGCTGACGCTCGCCCGGAGGCGCTGACCGGACGGGCCCGCCACCCCGGCGGTGCCCGGCCCGGACGGCGCCGTCTGCGAGCCTGATCCCGACATGGTCGACGTCCCCGCCACGCGCCCGGCCGGCTCCGAGGCACCGCTGCGCCCCGCCCCCCGTCAGGCGCGGGCGGTGGCGACCCGCGACACGATTCTCGAGGCCGCCGCCCACGAGTTCGCCGCCGAGGGCTACCACGCCGCGTCGCTCTCGAAGATCCTCGAGCGCAGCGGGGTGACCAAGGGCGCGCTGTACTTCCACTTCACCTCGAAGCTCGCGATGGCCGACGCCGTCGTCGCGGTGATGGAGGAGCGGTTCCCGGAGATCGCGGCGTCGTTCGAGGGACTGGGCCGCGACGCCCTGACGACGGCCGTGCACCTGGCGATCGGCATCGCGGACGCCCTCGCCGCGGACGTGTGCTGCCGCGGCGGGATGCGGGTGATGGGCGAGGGTGCCCTGGGGCCCGCGCGCGCCCCCTGGCCGTACCGCTACTGGGAGGACGTGTTCGTCGACCTGCTCGCCCGCGCGGCGGCGGAGGGACTCCTGCGCGACACGGTGGACTCCCGCGAGCTGGCCCGGACCGTCGTCGCGATCGGGCACGGGCACCGTGTCGTCTCCACCGCGACGACCGGCCTGGCCGACCTGCGGGAACGCGCCGTCGCCTCCTGGGAGCTGCTGCTCGGGTGCGTGGCCGATCCGGCGTGGCTGGAGCGGTGGAACGCGGCCGGCGGGATGGCGTCGCTGCCCGTCGGGGTGCCGACGACGGGGGTGCCTGACGGGGGCCCGGGAGCCGTCCCGTAAGCTTCCCCCTGCACCCGACGGAGCGGACCGGTCCACACCGGAGGGGGTAAGGTCCACACACCGAGCCCCCATCGTTCAGTGGCCTAGGACTCCGCCCTTTCAAGGCGGCAACGCGGGTTCGAATCCCGTTGGGGGTACGCAGTACAGTTCGACAAGCAAGGCCCAGTGGCGCAGTTGGTTAGCGCGTCGCCCTGTCACGGCGAAGGTCGCGGGTTCGAGTCCCGTCTGGGTCGCACAGTCAGGCCGGTGTCCGGCCGACAAGGCCAGGTAGCTCAGTTGGTACGAGCGATCGCCTGAAAAGCGATAGGTCGGCGGTTCGACCCCGCCCCTGGCCACCCTTCCTGATCGGGTCGCCGTCCGTGTGTTGCGCCGGACGGCCGAACGGGCATTACACTCCCGCCGCAGACGACGGCCGAGGGGGTTGGACGCCGTGGGCGAATGGGTCATCGCGTTGTTGGTGCCGTTCCTCGTGATCGGCGCCGTCGCGCTGGTCGCGGGTCTGATCACGCTGCGGCTGCGACGCCGCTCGATCCGACGGATGTCGGCGAATCCGCCGCAGCCGGACCCGCAGTGGCAGGGGGCGCACGTCGAACCGCTCGTCGAGCGTGAGGTGGACGCGCACCGTCGCGGAGCCTGAGCGGCCCCGATCCGCGAGTGCGACACCGGGCAGGCCCGGGAGCCCCGGGACCTGCCTGGTGACGACCTCGCCTAGCGGGTGAACACGTAGGTCTGGTTGTTCGCCTGGTACCAGATGATCGTGCCCTTCGCGAAGTCGCTGCGCTGGCCGCCGGTCATCGCGTACTGGTCCGTCGTCGGGAACCCGATCACGCTCGTGGGCCCGCCCAGCGCCTTGTACCGCGTGAGGATCGCACCGCGCACCGCGTGCGCCCCCGTGGCCTGCGACCAGTAGATCGACCCGCCCGCGTAGTCCTGCGCGCGCCCGCCGGCGACGGCGTACACCGCCGCCTTCGGAGCGCCCAGGTACGAGGAGGCCCCGCCCAGCTTCTGGTAGTACGCCGTCACGGGGTCGGTGGCCGGGGCCGTGGTCGTGGAGGTCGGCGGCTTCGTGGTGGTCGGGGGGACGGTCGTCGTCGGCGGGGCCGTGGTGGTCGGGGGCGCCGTCGTGGTGGGCGGCGTCGTCGTCCCGAGGTCGATCCCGGTGGCCGCCGCGTACCGGCGCAGGGCCTCCATGAAGTAGTAGTCGCCGAACATGATCCCGGTGTCGGCGCTGCCCGACGGCTTGTTCTGCGTGCCGTGCAGCAGGACGGCCTGGTTCGTGGTGCCGTCGGCGAGGTAGGCCGGGGTGGACAGCGAGGCGATGATGTCGCGCGCGCCCTCGAGGTAGCGCTGCTTGCGCGCGGCGTCGGGCTCGAGCGTCGAGAGCTCGACGAGGCCGGACGCGGCGATCGCGGCCGCGGAGGAGTCGCGCGGCTGGCCGGCCGTCGAGGGCAGCGAGAAGTCCCAGTACGGGACCTTGTCGGCGGGCAGGTGCGAGAGGAAGTAGTCGGCGGACGTCCGCGCCGTCGTCAGGAACTGGGCGTCCCGGGTGAACCGGTAGGCCATGGTGAAGCCGTGCACGGCCCAGGCCTCGCCGCGCGACCAGGTGGAGTCGTTGCTGTAGCCCTGGTGGGTGTACTTGCTGATCACCGCGCCGGTGGTCTGGTTGTAGTTCACGACGTGCCAGCTGCCGCCGTCCGGGCGGAAGAAGTCGCGGGCCGTGGTCTTCGCGTGCGTCGTCGCGATGGTCGCCAGCGACGGGTCGCCGCCGTTCTGGGCCGCCCACCAGAGCAGCTCCAGGTTCATCATGTTGTCCATGATCACCTGGTACTTGGAGGTGTCGGTCCGGGCGTCCCAGGAGCGGATCGCGCCGACCTTGGCGTTGTAGCGGGTCGACAGCGTCCGCGCGGCGGTCAGGGCGACGGCCTTCGCGTTCGCGTCGCCGGTGAGCACGGCGTCCTGGCCGAACGAGTTGAAGATCTGGAACCCGACGTCGTGGCTGGTGTCGTCGGTCTTGTTCGACTCGACGCCGGCCTGCCACGCCTCGGCGCGCTGCTTCCACACCGGGTCCTTGGTATGCGCGTACGCCTGCCACAGCGCGCCGGGGAAGAAGCCGCTGGTCCAGTCGGAGGCGCCCGCGGTGACCCACGCGCCGTTCGCGCCGGTGCGGACGGGGTAGGCGTTCGTCGCGGTCCGACCCGCCGTCGCGGCCAGGCGGGCCTCGGCGAAGGCCAGGTCCTTGCGGACGGTGTCCGCGCTGAGTTCCGCGGCGCGGGCCGGGGGCGCCGTGAGCACCTGCGTCCCCGCCCCGAACACCGCGACCGCGGCGAGTGCCGCCACGACCGTCCATCGCCGGGCCCACCCGCGCCCGACCGTCCCCGCCGTCATGATCTCCCCCTCCGGATGACGCACCGTCACCGCAGGAGTCGTATCGATCAGCCGAGAGCGTTACGGCAGGTGGCCTACGAACACGGAACGCACCTCAGAAATCCACTCCGCCGCCCTCGGCCTTCGGGATGTCCGGCCGACACGCCGGTGCACCCACCGGCACCCAGCGGGCGTCGCCGCCGTGGCGCGCCGTGCCGTCCGCGGCCGTGCGGGCCGGGCCGCTGCCCTCCTCCGGGCGGTAGCACCGGTCGAGGCCCACCGCGTCGAGGTGGCAGAGGAACCACGTGACCATGACGGCGTCGACCGGTCCCGCGTCGGTCGGGAGCTCCGCGTCCCAGTACGTCGCGTCGGCGTCGGCGCGCACCCGCCACGCGCGGCCCCACCGGTCAAGCAGGGTCCGCCGGGAGGGCACGGCGTGCAGGCGCTGACGCAGCCGCAGCTCGCCGAGCGGGAGGTCGAGCGTCCAGTCGACGAGATCGCCGCGGCGCTCGCCCCGCGCGGTCGCGGCGACACCGCCGGTCTCCTCGGCGAGGCGGAGCGCCACGGTCTCGACCGTCCCGTCCCCGGTGCGCCCGAGAACGCTCTCCTCGAGGGCGAAGGTCCGCCGCTCGTGGCGCACGACCCGCCGTCCCCGCCGCTGGTCCGTGTCCGCGACGCCGCAGCCGGCGAGCCGGACCGCCCCGGCCTCGGCGCCGTCGGGGAGCGAGAACTCGGCTCGGACGCCCCCGGCGTAGCGGGAGAGCTCGTCGTCGTACCGGTCGTGGCGCTGCGCCCAGCCCAGCCGGTACCCGGGCACCATGGCGCCGATCGCCGCCAGCCAGCAGCCGAACCACAGCAGGAACGCCGGGGTCCGGTCCTCGACGAGGAAGACCGCGACCAGCGCCGCGAGCCCGAGGACCCCGAACCCCGCGCTGGCCCACCACCATCGGAGCCACCCGCGTTCCCGGGCCCGGGACAGGGCGGAGCGGGGGAACAGCGGACCGTCGCCGGGGATGAAGGGCGCATCGGTCGGGGGAAGAACGTCGTCACGAATCGTCATGCGCCCAGAGTCATGGTGACGCTGGGTGCATGGCGATCGGCCGAACGAGTGGTCAGAGGAGTCCGAGGCTCCGGAACGGCCCACCGGTCGCGAGGGCGAGGTCCCCGGGAGCGCCGTGGTCCCGCGCGTAGTCGAGCATCCTCGCGAGGTCGCCGACACCGTTCGATCCCGGCGCGGGCAGCAGGTTCAGCGTCGACAGCACGCCCACGGCCGTCCCATCGGGGGAGAGGAAACCGCTGCCGGAGTCTCCGGGCACGCCCGGGGTCACGGTGAGCACGGGGTGGCTCCAGCCGTTCCCCTGGTCGCCGAGCCCGACGCCGACCTTCGGCGAGAGGGCCGCGACCCCGCCGCGCAGTTCGGAGTTGCCGTAGCTCGCGACCCGCTCGCCGGCGCCCAGCCCGTCGGTGTCGAGCCCGGTCGGCCCGCCGAAGAACGGCACCGTCGGGGAGACCGCCGCGACGTCGGCGGGGTCGATCTCGACCAGAGCGAGGTCGTTGTAGGCGCAGGCGTCCGCGTCGGACTCGCCGGACTCCTGCATCGCCAGCCACGAGTTGTAGGCGAGCTTCCCGGGCTTCGACGCGCCGCTGATCTCGACCGGCGTGCCGAGGGGCAGGGACTCCGAGGTGCACCCGTCCGTCTCGGTCGACCCGCCCGTGCCGGAGCAGTGGGCGGCCTGGCCGAGGAAGGTCTTCCCGCCACCGGTGAACACGAAGTTGGAGGTGCACTGCGCCCCGTCGGTGCGTACCTGCACGCCCGGGTGGATCGTCGATCCCCCCAGCGCGGCGGCGAGATCGGGCAGCGCGATCGGGGCCGGCAGCGGGACCGCAGGGGCCGGGGCGGTCACCGCTCCGGGGACCGGGGGCGCCGGGGACGGCGTCGGATCCGCCCACGCCGCACCGCCCGCCGCACCGAGCAGCAGCGCCGCTCCGGCCAGCACCGTCGCGAACCGTCGTCCCTGCCGCACCCGCTCACCCCACCCGATCGGCTGATCCGTTTCACGGACACAACGCCCGGAACCCGGGTGGGTGACGGCGGAGGCGCTTACCGCGTCTGGAGGGCGGCCCAGGTGGTGGCCGCGGCGACCCCGCCGTCGGCGGCGAGGGTCTGGCCGTTGATCCAGCGGCTCTCGTTGGACATGAGGAACGCGACGACGGCCGCGATCTCGTCCGCCTCGGCGTCGCGGCCGGCGGCCGTGCGCTGCCGGGCGAGCCGGCGCGGGTCCATCGAGCGCTCGACCTCGGCGAGCTGGGGCGTCCGGACGGGCCCGGGCGCGACCCCGTTCATGCGGACCCCGTCCGGCCAGGTCAGCGTGGAGGAGGCCGTCGTGTACGCGAGCACGGCCTCCTTCGACACCTCGTAGACCGGCCGGTCCGGACGGCGCTCGCGGCACCAGCGCAGGCCCTCCTCGAAGGAGGTCGTCGCGAGCAACGGCCGCAGCTCGGCCAGGTGCGCCACCCAGTGCCTGCCCTCGGCCGAGGACACGTTCACCACCGACCCGCCGCGCTGGATGCGGGGCAGCAGCCGTTCGGTCAGGTGGCGCATCCCGAGGAAGTTCACCGCGAGCACGGTCTCCGCGGGGGACGTGCCCGGGACACCGGCGACGTTGGCCAGCGCGTCCACGCGATCGTCGAGCCGCTCGACGGCCGCGTCGATCGACCGCGGGTCGGCGAGGTCGCAGCGCACGTGGGCGACCTCGCGGTCCGGCGGGTCCCGCCGGTCGAGGCCGATCACGGCCACACCGTGGCGCGAGAGGAACTGCGCGAGGGCGCGTCCCACCCCCGACGAGGTGCCGGTGACGACGAAGACGGTGCTCATGACACCGGTCAGAGTAGACAACCCCTTCTCGGTCACCGGCGGGTGACCGGTGACGTGACCCGGACCTCCTCCCGGGTGACGCCCGCGGTTCACCGCGACACCAGCCGTCGTCGGGGACCCTGGACGGACCACCGGAGGGATCACCCATGCTGCTGTTCGGGATCGTGCTCATCGCCCTCGGCGCCGCGGCGATCGTCGCGGCGAACCGCCGGGTCGCGGCGCGGCACGCCCTGATCGGCGCGTCGACAAGCCCCGTCGCCGACCTCGAGGTGGAGCGCGAGGCCCTCGTCGAGCTGGGCACCGTCGGCGGCTTCCGGCGGGTCGCCGCGGTCGTCGGGTACGCCCACCCGCCCGAGGACGGGCCGCTGCGCTCGCCGCAGACCGGCACCGAGTGCGTCTGGTACCGCCGGACCGTGCGTCGCCGGACCTCGGAGGACGGCGCGTGGGAGACGGTGCTCGAGGAGGCCTCGGAGCGCCCGTTCGTGCTCGTCGAGGAGACCGGCAACATCGGGGTCGACCCGCGCGTCACCGTCCCCGTGCAGCCGGAGAAGGTGGCGGGGGAGTCGTCGTTCGGCGGCCACTCGTACCCGACGGGCGCGGTCGTCCGCGAGGAATGGGTGCTGCGGCCGGGCGCCGGGCTCTACGTGCACGGCGAGGTGCACGACCGCGACGGCACCCTGGTGATCGCCGCGCCGGAGACCGGGACCGACCCGTTCGTCGTCTCCACCCGTGGGTCGACCGACCTCCGCGACGACTCGCTGCTGCTCCAGCGACGCTGGGCGTGGGGCGGGGCGGCGTCGGGCGTGGCCGGTCTGGCCCTGGTGGTGGCGTCCCTCCTGGGCTGACGCACCGCATGTCGCTCGCCCACGGCATCGGTCACCATGGGGGCGTGGCCCACCAACTCCTCGTCGTCGACGCCTTCACCTCCGTGCCCTTCACCGGCAACCCCGCGGCGGTGTGCCTGCTCGACGACGGCGAGGGCCCCGTCGACGCGGGCTGGATGCAGGACGTCGCGGCGGAGATGAACCTCTCCGAGACCGCGTTCGTCGACCTCTCCTCCTTCCCGACGACGGGTGAGGTCGGCCTGCGGTGGTTCACGCCCACCGTCGAGGTGGAGATCTGCGGGCACGCGACGCTCGCCTCGGCGCACGTCCTGCTGGAGCGGGGGCTCGCGACGGCGCCGATCGCGTTCTCGACCGCCGCCGGCGTGCTGCGGGCCGACCGGGCGGGCAACGGCGCGATCACCCTCGACTTCCCCATCGACACCCCGGTCGCCGGCCTGCCCGGCGGGTACTTCGCCGACGAGTTCGCGGACGCGCTGGGGGCCTCCGTGGTCGCGCTCGCCCGGTGCCGCTACGACGTGCTGGTCGAGGTGTCCTCGGCGGAGGAGGTCCGTGACCTCGAGCCGGACCTCTCGGCGCTGCGCGCGGCGAGCGGGCGGGGCGTCATCGTCACGGCCGCGAACGACCTGCCCGGGGTGGACGCCGACTTCGTCTCCCGCTTCTTCGCACCCGCCGTCGGGATCGACGAGGACCCGGTGACCGGGTCGGCGCACTGCTGCCTCGCCCCGTACTGGGCCGAGCGCACCGGCAAGCCCTCGCTGGTCGGCGCGCAGCTCTCCCGCCGCGGCGGGACGGTGGGCGTCGAGGTCGTCGGCGATCGGGTGATGCTCCGCGGCGACGCGGTGACGATCACCGAAGGTGTGCTTCGCAGGTGAGCACTTGTTGTCGCGATAGCGACGACAAGTGCTCACCTGTGCTCACAGATCACCGCCCTCGTCGAGCAGTCGGTCGATCTCGCGGCGGAGCAGGCCGAGGCGCGCCTCGCGGACCAGCGGGATGTCGCGGCGCCGGCGGCGCACGTCGGCGAGGTTGATCTCGACGGTGAGCGTCTCCTCGGCCTCCGGTCCCTCGCCGCACTCGCCGACGACCTCGCCCCACGGGTCCACCACGTGCGACCCGCCCCAGAACGTCAGACCGCCCTCCACGCCCACGCGGTTCACGAAGACGACGAACAGCTGGTAGATGCGGCCGTAGAACGTGGTGATGTTGCGCCAGTACTCGCGCGAGTCGTAGCGCTCCGGGGACATCGACTGCGCCGAGTTCGCGGGGACCAGCAGGATGTGCGCGCCGTCCTGGGTGGAGAGGAACGCGACCTGGGGCTGCCAGGCGTCGTTGCAGATCAGCGTCGCCGCGCGGTGCCGCCCGCCCCGCACCCCGTAGGCCCGCGAGTGCTGGCCGGGCAGGAAGTGCTTGCGCTCCTCGAACGTCGAGTACGTCGGCAGGTAGAGCTTGCGGTGGGTGTGCACGAGGTGGCCGTCCTCGTAGTAGCCCGCCGAGTTGTAGGTGTGCAGGCCGTGGGTGCCCGCCTCCGGGTAGCCCATGAGCATCCCGGCCCCGCCGGCGCGCTGGGAGAGCCGCAGCAGCCGGCGGTCGTCGGGGGACATCGACAGGTCGTGCGCGACGTCGCCGAGCTGGTACCCGGACAGCGCCAGCTCCGGGAACACCACGAGGTCCGACCCGTCCTCGACGGCCTCGCCGAGGACCCGTTCCGCGCGCTTGAGGTTGCCGTCGAGGTCGCCGAGCGTGGCGTCGGTCTGGGCCAGGGTGATCCGCACGCGAGGCTCCTCTTCCTGACGACGGGTCCGGTGGCTCCGGCGCCCTGCGCGCTCGAGGCGCACGAGCGCGGCCGGTCCGACCCGGCCCGGCCTCGGTGCCGGGTCCGGTCGGGCACGACCGCGTCCGGGGAGTGTGCATCCCACTGCTCTGTGTGGTCGACCCGGGTGTGACGGCGGAGCTGGACCGGTCGAGCGAGCACCTGCGGTCGTCGACCCGGTGCACGGACCACCGACGGTGCTCGTTCGTCGCGATGGCGGCGACCGAGTGGGCGCCCACACGGCGCGGGCGCCTCGGCCTGCACCGATGGACGCCCACTCGACGAAGGAGGGGGCACCGCCCCCTGGGGCGCACCAGACCAGCCGGGCGACACTCCGTCGACGGGCAGGGGGAGGGCACGTGGAGTCGACGATGCGAACGGTGCGGTCCGCGGACGGGACGGCGATCGCCGTCGAGCAGGTGACGGACGGGCCACGTCCGATGGTGACCGTCGCGGGCGGCCCGAGCGGTCGGGCGTCCTGGGCCGTAGCGGCCGAGGGTCTCGTCGGGCGCTTCGCGGTCCACCTGGCCGACCGGCGCGGGAAGGGCGACTCGGGGGACACGCTCCCGTACTCCTTCGCGCGCGAGCACGACGATCTCGACGCGCTCTGTGCCGATCTCGGCCCGGACGTGGTTGTCGCCGGCCACTCCTCGGGAGCGGTGTGCGTCCTCGGCGCCGCCGCCCGCGGCCTCGCTGCCTCCGCGCTCGTGCTCTACGAGCCGCCGTGGCCGCTGCCCGGCCGGCCCGACGACAGCGCGACCCTCGATCGCATGGAGGCCCAGCTGGCCGCGGGCGACGCGGAGGGGGCGCTGCTCACGGGGGTCCGCGAACTGGTGCAGGCGCCCGAGGCGGCGATCGAGGGGATGCGGCGCAGTCCGATCTGGCCGAGTCGGGTCGCGAACGCCGCGGCCTGGCCGCGGGAGGGCCGCGAGCTCGTCCGCATGCCCGTCGGGACGGAGGGGCTCGCCGACATCGGGATGCCCGTCCTCATGCTGCTCGGGGAGCACAGTGCCGGACACCTCCGCGACTCGACGGCGGCCGTGGCGGCGGCCCTGCCGCACGCGACCGTCGTCGAGCTCCCCGGACAGGCGCACGCGGCGCTGCAGACGGCGCCGGACCTGGTCGCCCGCGTGATCGCGGAGTACTTCGGATAGCCCAATATAGTTGCTTTGCGTCACCGGAATCGGGCACAGTCCGTGACATGAGCGGCGTTCACGACGAACTCGGACTCGAGGCGTCACCCTCCGTACCCGGCGGTGGTCCGGCCTCACCGTGGCGGGTGGGTCGGGTCAGCAGCCGGTTCTTCTGGATCTGGGCACTGCTCACCGTCGCCTGCCTGGCGGTGCTCGGCGCCGTGCTCACCGCGTGGATCGGCACCGGGATCTCCGACACCGGGATCGTGCTGTTCGTCCTGCTCGTGATCGCCCTGCCGCTCCTGCTCGCCGCGACCTTCGCGGCCGTGGGCGCGGCGACGGACAGCCGCGTGGACGACGACGTGCGGGACTACGGCGTCGGGATCGGTTCGGTGCTGCACACGGCCGAGTACGCCGACTCGCCGTTCGAGTTCGACGGACGGCTGGACGGCACGGTCTCCCGACCGGAGAAGCGCGGCAAGAAGAAGGGGAAGCGCGAGGGGCGCACGCTCGCCGTCGGGAACGAGTCGCGGTGGCTCGAGCAGCGGGGGAACCGGTTCGAGCTGTTCGACGACCGCGAGCTCGTCGCGACGGCGAGCCCGCACGCGCGCGGTCCGTGGCGCGACTGGGAGATCGACGTCGACGGCCGGGTGCTGCGGATGCGCACCCGCGTGGAGCGACACCCCCCGCGGCGCACGCTGATCGACGACCTCGGGCGGGCGTGGCGGGCCGACGTCACGAAGGGCCGGGTCGCCGCCCGCCTGCCCGACGAGCTCTCGCCCCTCGGCGCCGCGTTCGTGCTGTGCGTCCTCGCCGGGATCCGCGACACCGTCGTCCCCGTGACGTCGGGCTCCGGGGGCGGGGTCGACCTCGCCGAGAGCGGTTGGACGACCGGCGACTGAGCCTAGGCTGGTACCCGTGCCCCGCCCCGTGATCCTCACCGTGGACGACGACCCGGGCGTCTCCCGTGCCGTGGCGCGCGACCTGCGCCGCGAGTACGGCGAGCACCACCGCATCGTGCGCGCCGACTCCGGCGAGGCCGCCCTGGAGGCGCTGCGCGAGATCGCGCTGCGCGGCGAGCAGGTCGCGGTGATGCTCGCCGACCAGCGGATGCCGCGGATGACCGGTGTCGAGTTCCTCGAGCGCGCCATGGACCTCTTCCCGCGCGCCCGCCGCGTCCTGCTCACCGCCTACGCCGACACCGAGGCCGCGATCACCGCGATCAACGTCGTCGACCTCGACCACTACCTGCTCAAGCCCTGGGACCCGCCCGAGGAGAAGCTCTACCCCGTCGTCGACCAGCTCCTCGAGGCCTGGCGCCGGGCGCCCGACCGGCCGAGCACCGACACCCGGGTCATCGGCCACCGGTGGTCCGCCCGGTCCTACGAGCTGCGCGACCTGCTCGCCCGCAACCAGGTGCCGTTCCGCTTCCACCTCGCCGACGACCCCGAGGGAGCGCGCCTGCTGGAGGCGGCCGGGTGCGACGTCGAGCGGCTGCCGGTCGTGATCACCGGCGACGGTCACGCCCTCGTGGAACCGACCGACGCCGAGGTCGCGGAGCGGGTCGGCCTCTCCACCCACGCCACGGCCGAGCTCTACGACCTCGCGGTGGTCGGCGGCGGCCCGGGCGGGCTCGGCGCGGCGGTCTACGGCGGCTCCGAGGGCCTGCGGACCGTGCTCGTGGAGTCGCTGGCCACCGGCGGACAGGCCGGCACCTCCAGCCGCATCGAGAACTACCTCGGCTTCCCCGACGGCGTCTCCGGCTCGCAGCTCACCGACCGGGCCCGTCGTCAGGCGGTCAAGTTCGGGGTCGAGGTCCTGACGACGAGGACGGTCACCGGCCTCGGCGTCCGCGGCGGTGTCCGGGTGCTCACGTTCGACGACGGGTCGGAGATCGCCGCCCACGCGGTGGTCCTGGCGACCGGGGTCTCGTACCGGACGCTGGACGTCCCCGGGCTCACGGAGTTCGCCGGCGAGGGCGTCTTCTACGGCGCGGCCACCACCGAGGCGCCCCTGTGCGCGCAGGAGGTGGTCTACGTCGTGGGCGGCGCGAACTCCGCCGGGCAGGCGGCGATGAACTTCTCCCGCTACGCCAGCCGCGTCGTGATGCTGGTGCGGGGCGGGTCGCTCGAGGCGTCCATGTCGCACTACCTGATCGAGCAGATCGCCGGTGTGGAGCACATCGAGGTGCGCACCGGCACCGAGGTGGTCGGCGCCGAGGGCGACGGTCACCTGCAGAAGCTGACGCTGCGCGACCGCGGGAGCGGCACCGAGGAGGTCGTCGACGGGCAGTGGCTGTTCGTGTTCATCGGCGCGCAGCCGCGCACCGACTGGCTCGACGGCGTCGTCGCCCGCGACGACCGCGGATTCGTGCTCACCGGACCCGACCTGCCGTCGGGAAGCAACCCGGACCGGGAACCGTTGCACCTGGAGACCTCCCTGCCCGGGGTGTTCGCCGTCGGCGACGTCCGGGGCGGGTCGGTGAAGCGCGTGGCCTCCGCCGTCGGCGAGGGCGCGATGGCGGTGAGCCTGGTGCACCGCTGGTTGGAGAACCGATGAACGACATCCGTGACGAGCTCGCCCCCGCCACCCTGCGGCGGCTCTTCCTCTTCGAGTCGCTGGACGACGACCAGCTCGCGTGGATCTCGGAGCACGCCGACGTCGTCGACGTGCCGTCGGGCGAGGACGTGTGCCGCGAGGGCGACCCCGCACGCTGCTTCTGGGTGCTCTGCGACGGCGAGATCTCGCTGATCCGGACCGTCCGGGGCGACGAGGTCGAGGTCAGCCGTTCCGACCGGCCCGGCACGTACGGCGGGGCCACCGAGGCCTACGTCGAGGGCGAGAACCTCCTCTACAAGCACACGCTGCGCGCCTGCACCGACTCCCGGTTCCTGGCGCTGCCGGCCGAGGAGTGGGGCGCGCAGCTGCGGACGTGGTTCCCGCTGGCGATGCACCTCGTGGAGGGCCTCGCCGTCGGGATGCGGCGCTCCAGCACCGCGATCGGCGAGCGGGAGCGGCTGCTGGCGCTGGGATCGCTCTCGGCGGGCCTCACCCACGAGCTGAACAACCCGGCCGCCGCCGCGATCCGGGCCACGGAGTCCCTGCGCGACCGGGTCGCGGGGATGCGGCACAAGCTCGCGATGCTCGCCTCCGGCAAGCTCGACGGCGCCGTCGTCTCCCAGCTCGTCGAGCTGCAGGAGGAGGCGGTGCTCGGCGTCGCGACCGCCCCGGAGCTCTCCGCGATGCAGGCCGCCGACGCCGAGGACGAGGTCGGCGACTGGCTGTCGGACCGCTCGGTCTCCGGGGCCTGGGACCTGGCCGCGGTGCTCGTCGCGGGCGGGCTGGACGCCGAGTGGCTCGGCAAGGTCGAGCGCACGGTCCCCGACGGCACGCTCGAGGCGGCCGTGCGGTGGATCGCCTACGCCGTCGAGACCGAGACGCTGATGGGCGAGATCACCGACTCGACCGTCCGGATCGGCACGCTGGTCAACGCCGCCCGCCAGTACTCCCAGCTCGACCGCGCCCCGTACCAGGCGAGCGACCTGCGGGTGCTGCTCAAGTCCACCGTCACGATGCTCTCCCGCAAGCTCGAGGGCATCACGCTGGTGAAGGAGTTCGACCCCGACCTGCCGCAGGTGCCGTGCTACCCGGCGGAGCTGAACCAGGTCTGGACGAACATCATCGACAACGCGTGCTCGGCCATGGGCGGCGAGGGGACGCTGACGATCCGGACGCGGCGCGAGTCCGACACCGCGGTCGTCGAGATCGCCGACACCGGCCCGGGGATCCCGGACGACGTGCGGCCGCGCATCTTCGAGCCGTTCTTCACGACGAAGGACGTCGGCGAGGGCACCGGGCTCGGCCTGGACATCTCGTGGCGGATCGTCGTCTCGAAGCACCACGGGGACATCCGCGTGCACACCTCGTCGGCGGGGACGACCTTCGAGATCCGGTTGCCTCTGGGGTGATCGTCCGGTTCACCAGCACGTCACATCTGGTTACATGCCCTAAACAAACGGGGTAGTCCGGAGCTGTCGCCGATGACAGGAGGACAGCCGGCATGTGTGGCATCGCAGGAACGGTCGACTTCACCCGGGACTTCTCGCAGGACCGCGGCGCCGCCGCCGATGCGCAGGCGATGACGGACACCATGGCCTGTCGCGGGCCGGACGACGAGGGACTCTGGAGCGCCCGCCACGCCGCCCTCGGGCACCGCCGGCTCGCCATCATCGACGTGCCCGGCGGGCGGCAGCCGATGACGCTCGAGGACCCGGCGAGCGGCGAGACCCGTCTGGCGATCGTCTACTCCGGCGAGGTCTACAACTTCACCGAGCTGCGGGCCGAGCTGCAGCAGCGCGGGCACGCGTTCCGCACCGACTCCGACACCGAGGTCATCCTGCACGGCTGGCTGGAGTACGGCGAGGACGTCGTCGAGCGCCTGAACGGGATGTTCGCCTTCGCGTTGTGGGACACGCGCGCCGACGAGCTCTTCCTCGTCCGTGACCGCATGGGCATCAAGCCGCTCTACTACTACCCGACGCCCGACGGCGTGCTGTTCGGCTCCGAGCCCAAGGCGATCCTCGCCCACCCGCGCTCCGAGGCCGTCGTCGACGCCGACGGGCTGCGGGAGCTGCTCTCGCACGTCAAGACGCCGGGCCACGGCGGGTACCGGAACATGCACGAGGTCCGCCCGGGCTCGCTCGTCCGGATCCGGCAGGAGGGTCTGTCGACCCGGCAGTACTGGCAGCTCGAGGCCCTCGAGCACACCGACGACCGGGAGGCCTCGGTCGCGCACGTCCGTGAGCTGCTCGACGACATCGTCGGCCGGCAGCTGATCTCCGACGTGCCGCTGTGCTCGCTGCTCTCCGGCGGGCTCGACTCGTCGGCGATCACCGCCCTCGCGGCGCAGCAGCTGGCGGACCAGGGCGCGGGCCCGGTGCGGTCGTTCTCGGTCGACTTCGTCGGCTACGAGGACTCCTTCGCCGCCGACCCGATGCGCGACACCCCGGACGGGCCCTTCGTCCGCGAGCTCGCCGAGTACGTGAAGGCGGACCACGAGGCCATCACGCTCTCCAACGACGACCTCATGGACCCCGACGCCCGGGCCGCCGTCCTGCGCGCCCGCGACCTCCCGCTCGCGCTCGGCGACATGGACACCTCGCTCTACCTGCTGTTCAAGGCCATCCGCGGCCGCTCGACGGTGGCCCTGTCCGGGGAGTCCGCCGACGAGGTGTTCGGCGGGTACCGCTGGTTCCACGACGCCGACGCCGTGAATGCCGACACCTTCCCGTGGATGGCGGCGCAGAACGCGCCGATGGACCTGCAGCGCAGCTTCTTCGACCCCGGGCTGATGACGACGCTGGACCTGCCCGGCTACGTCGATCAGTCCTACCGAGACGCCCTCGCCGAGGTGCCGCACGTCGACGGCGTCAGCGCCCACGAGCGCCGCATGCGGGAGGTCTGCTACCTGCACCTGACCCGCTTCGTGCAGATGCTGCTCGACCGCAAGGACCGCATGTCCATGGCCAGCGGGCTCGAGGTCCGCGTGCCGTTCTGCGACCACCGGCTCGTGCAGTACGTGTTCAACACCCCCTGGTCGCTGAAGACGTTCGACGGCCGGGAGAAGTCGCTGCTGCGTGCGGCCTCGAAGGACGTGCTGCCGGCCTCGATCGTCGAGCGGGTGAAGAGCCCGTACCCGTCGACGCAGGACCCGGCCTACGAGAAGGCGCTGCGCGGCGACCTCGCCGACCTGCTCGCCGACCCGAACGCCCCGGTCCGCGCGCTGATCGACGTCGACGCGGTGCGGGCCTCGATCGACGCCCCGGCCGACAGCGCCACGAGCCTCGAGGTCGACCGCGCCAAGACGGAGAACGTCCTGCAGCTCGACGCCTGGATGCGCGCCTACTCGCCGACGATCGAGACCGGCTGAGGCGGCCCCTGGCGATCCGAACGAGCGGCACTCTCGCGCACATAGAGGCAGCGAGGGTGCCGTTCGTGCGTTCGGTGGGGCGCCCCCCGGCCACCGTGGGGCAGCACGGCGGCCGGAGGGCGCGAGAACCCCGTGCGGCCGGGCGCGGACGGTCGCACGGGGCGTTCGAGGGCGCGTCCCTGCGCTCGAGCCCCACGTTCACGGGCCCCCCGACGCCGGGCACTCGCGACGCTGTGAGTCCTAACGGCGGTGGTCCTGGTGACGATGCGGGCGATTCGGTTCTCGTCAGGTCGCTTCGCACGTCGGGCCACGACGGTTCATCCGGTCGGGTCGGGGCACAATCGACGGGTGTGAGCACCACGGCGGTTCCCCCGACGACGGATCGGGGCAGCGGGGGCGGGTCCGGCCTGTCCGGCCTCGCCGACGAGGAGGGCAAGCGGCTCCGGCTGCGCCGGATGAAGGTCGTGGCGACCGGGTTCCTCGTCGGTGCCGCGATCGTCTGGATCGTCTTCCTCACCTGGGAGCGCAACGGCGGTCCGGCCTTCACCGGCTTCGTGCGGGCCGCGGCCGAAGCGGGCATGGTCGGCGCGTTCGCCGACTGGTTCGCCGTGACGGCGCTGTTCCGCCACCCCCTGGGACTGAAGATCCCGCACACCGCGATCATCCCGCGGAAGAAGGACCAGCTCGGCGAGAGCCTGTCCGACTTCGTCGGGCAGAACTTCCTGTCCGTCCCCGTGGTGAGCGACAAGCTCCGCTCGGCGCGGATCGCGAACCGCACCGGTGCCTGGCTGTCGCGGAGGGAGAACGCCGAGCGGGTCACCGCCGAGGCGGCGACCGTGGTGCGGGGCGCGGTCGCGGTGCTGCGGGACGACGAGGTCCAGGCCGTCATCGAGCAGACCGTCACCCGCCGCGTGATCGCCCAGCAGTGGGGCCCGCCCATGGGCAAGCTGCTCGAGGGGATCCTGGAGGACGGGTCGCACCGACGGGTGGTCGACCTGATCTGCGATCGCGCCTACGACTGGGTGCGGGCCAACCACGAGACTGTCATGGCGCTCGTCAGCAAGCAGGCCCCGAGCTGGTCCCCGCGCTTCGTCGACGGCCTGATCGGCGACCGCCTCTACGCCGAGGCGCTGTCGTTCGCCTGGGCGGTCAAGTCCGACCAGGACCACCCGCTGCGCAAGGCCATCGACCGGTTCCTCACGAGCTTCGCGGGCGACCTGCAGCACGAGCCGGAGACGATCGAGCGCGTCGAGGCGATCAAGCAGCAGCTCCTCGCGCACCCCGACGTGCAGGGCCTGATCAGCCGGGCCTGGGCGACCGGGAAGGCGATGATCCTGGACGCCGCGGAGGACCCGTCCAGCGAGCTGCGGCTGCGCGTGACCGACGGCGTCACCCGCTTCGGCGAGCGGATGGTGCTCGACGAGGCCCTGCGGGACAAGGTCGACAGCTGGATCGTCGACGCGGCCTCCTACGTGGTCACCCGCTACGCCCCGGAGATCACCGCGCTCATCTCCGACACCGTCAAGCGCTGGGACGGCCCGGAGACCTCCCGCAAGATCGAGCTCCAGGTCGGCCGGGACCTGCAGTTCATCCGGATCAACGGCACCGTGGTCGGCGCCCTCGCCGGACTGATCATCTACACGATCGGCGAGCTGCTCGTCGGGTAGGTGGCTTCGCCTCGTGTGCACTTGTGGCGGCTATGACCGCCACAAGTGCTCACAGGGCGAAGCCACCGATCGCGAGGCCCAGCGACGCGGCGCCGAGGCCCGCGAACGTCGACATCACGACGTTGAACAGCGAGTGCGCCCGCTCTCCGGCCTCGGCGAGGCGCACGGTCTCGTAGCCCAGGGTCGACCACGTGGAGAGCCCGCCGCAGTACCCGGTGCCCATGGCGGCGACCACGGCCGACGGCGCCGCTCCCCCCAGCACGATCCCGAGCACGAGCGAGGCCACGACGTTGACGGTGAACGTGCCCCACGGGAACGACGTGCCGTGGGTGCGCTGCAGGGCGCGGTCGACGAGGTAGCGGGTCGGCGCCCCGAGCGCGGCGCCGAGCGCCACCCAGAGCCCCGTCACCGCGCACCCCCCGTCGTGCGGCCCAGGACGAGGCCGAGCCAGGCGGCGCCGACCGACCCGGCCACCGTCGCCGCGAGGTAGCCCAGCGCGGTGCCGAGCCGGCCGCCGGCGAGGAGGTGCTGGGCGTCGACGGCGAAGGTCGAGAAGGTCGTGAACCCGCCGAGGACACCCACACCGAGGAACGGCCGCACGAGCGGGTGCGCGGTGCGGACCTCGGCCACGTGCACGACGAGGAACCCCATGAGCAGGCAGCCGACGACGTTGATGACCACGGTCGTCGTCGGGAACCCGCCCGGCGGTGTGGGCCACGCGAGGCCCAGGCCCCAGCGGGCGAGCGCGCCGAGCGCGCCGCCGAGGGCCACGGCTGCGACGGCAGCCCCCTGGCCACGCAGGACGGACCCGCCGGGTTCACGCCCGGCGACGACGTCGTCGGAGATCTCGGGACGCTCGGGCACGAAGGCTCCCTGGGCACGCGGAATCGGGCTCCAGGGACCGTTGGCGCCGGCATGACGCAGTTGTCGGCGGGCCCCACCGCCATCGCCGCAGACGCTAGCCGAGGCGTTTCCCCAGCGCACGACGCCGTCCGGAAACGATCTCCAGAACTGTGGCACAGCCCACCCCACCTGCGCAAACAGAGTGCTTGCACCAGCTAGCACTCGTGTTAGCGTGGATGTCAGTCACGGCGAGGAGGTGAGCACGATGTCCGGTGTGGACGGTGTCGACAAGGCACTCAACCAGGCCGTCGAGGACATCGGTGCGTACATCCGCAAGCAGCGCGAGTCGGCGCAGGTCTCCCTGCGGCAGCTCGCCAAGGTCGCGGGGATCTCAAATCCCTACCTGAGCCAGATCGAGCGGGGACTGCGCAAGCCGTCCGCCGAGATCCTGGGTCAGATCGCGACCGGGCTGCGCATCTCGGCCGAGGCGCTGTACGTGAAGGCGGGGATCCTCGAGGAGCGTCAGGGCTCCGCGGTCCTCGATTCACTGGCCTGCGACCCGGAGCTCACGGAGCGCCAGAAGCAGGTCCTGCACGACATCTACGAGTCGTTCCGCCGCGAGAACCGCGCGGCCGGGATCACGGCTCCGGCGCCCGCCGAGCGCGATGCCGCCTCCGGTGCCACCGCGGGGACGGCGGCCCTGTCCGTCGCCCCCGACCTCACCCGCATCCCGTCCGACGAGGAGTGAACATGCCTGTCACCTTCCCCACCAAGTTCGACGTGCGAGAGGCGCGCGACCAGGCCAACAAGGTCGTCTCCGACGTCGTCGACCCGTTCCGTGCCCCGGCGCTCGCCCTGCTCGGCCTCGGTGACTACGCCGTGGCCAGCGCCCAGGAGGCCTTCTCCAAGGTCCAGGCCGGCGCCACCGAGGTCCAGGCCCGCGTCGAGGACCTCCCCTCGGAGCTGCAGGAGCTGCGCGGCAAGCTGACCAGCGAGGACTTCCGTCGCCTCGCCGACAGCTACGTCGCCGCGGTGCGCAGCGTCTACGCCGACCTCGTGAAGCGCGGCGAGACCGCGTACACGCAAATCAAGGCGCAGCCGCAGGTCAAGCAGGCCCTCGACACCGTCGACCAGGTCTCCTCCGAGCTGGAGAACCGGCTCGAGGACGCCACCGAGGGTGTCCGCGTCCGCGGTGAGGCCGCGCTCGCGGAGGTCACCAAGCAGACCCGCTCGGTCGGCGAGCGCGCCGCCCGCTACACCCAGCGGGCCACCGCGGAGGCCGCCGAGGCCATCACCGAGGTGAGCGCCGAGGTCGCCGCCGACGTGAAGGAGGCCGGCGAGGAGGCCGCGCACGAGACCCGCTCGGCCGCCCGCAAGACGGCCGCGCGCACGGCCCCGAAGAAGCAGGGCCCGAAGAACGCCCCGAAGTCGGCCGCCACCAAGGCCGCCGCGCCGAAGGCGCCGACCGGCAAGGCCTGACGCTCCCCGGTCGAATGGCCCCGGTCCCCGCACCCGCGGGGGCCGGGGCCGTCGTCGTGTCTGCTCTGCGCCGAGTGGGTGGATCGGGCCGTTCCCACCAGCACGTATCCTCGCCGGTGTGCTGCTGCCCAGCCCGGTGTTCGTGTATCTCGACTACTACCTGTCGACGCTGATCTGGATCATCATGATCCCGGTCGGCCTCTACGCGTTCATCCATTCGCTCCTGCAGCGGGCCGACGCCTTCACCGCCGTCGACAAGCTGACCAAGCCGGCCTGGTGCGCGATCACCGGGGTCGGCGCGCTGCTGCTCGTGGTCTCCGTCGGCGGGCCCGTCGCGAACTTCGCGATCCTGTGGCTGGTCGCCCTGTGCGCGGTGCTCGTCTACCTCGTCGACGTGCGGCCGAAGGTGACCGAGGTGCAGCAGGGCGGGCGGTGGTGATCGGTCTCGAACCAGCCGCCGGCACGCTCGAGCCGGTCCCGGCGCTCGACCGGCCCGACCTGCTCGCGGGTCCCGTCGTCGAGGCGCTGAAGGCCCTGCCCGCCGACCTCGCCGCCTCCTGCGGCGTGGCCGCGATCGACCCCGACCTGGCCGACACGGCCGCCTTCTGCGAGGCCTACTCCTCCCCGCTCGAGCTCTCGGCGAACTGCGTAGTGGTGACGGGGTCGCGGTCCGGCGAGCAGCGCTTCGCGGCCTGCGTGGTCCTCGCGACGACGCGTGCCGACGTCAACGGCGTGGTCCGCAAGCGGATCGACGTCCGCAAGGCCTCGTTCGCGCCGATGGACCTCGCCGTCGAGCTCACCGGCATGGAGTACGGCGGCATCACGCCGTTCGGGCTGCCGGTCGGCTGGGCGGTCCTCGTGGACGCGGCGGTCCTGGCCGCACCCGCCGTCGTCGTCGGGAGCGGGATCCGCGGCTCGAAGCTCGTCGTGCCGGGCTCGGTGCTCGACCGCCTGCCCGGCGCGGAGGCGCTGGAGCGCCTGGGGCGGTAGGGGCTCAGCCGGCGAGCCAGCGCGTCAGGAAGTCGGCCTCCCAGCGCAGCAGCTCGCCCACCTGCTCGGCGACGACGCCCTCGATCTTCCCGCCGACCATCGGCACCGGGACGGTGGTCGAGGCGTCGACGGTCAGCCGGGAGCCCTCGCCGTCGGGAACGACCTGCTGGGTCCCCGTGATCGAGCCCGGCAGGCCGCGCACGTCGACGGCGACGTCGGCGTGCGGGCCGTTCCAGGTCTCCGTGCGGTCGAGGATCAGGTCGTCGCCGGTGAAGCGCCGCACCACCGAGGGCAGGAACTCGACCGGGACCCCCTGACGCAGCACGATCCGGTCGCCCTCGTGGGACACCAGCGCGGCGTCCTTCCCGCCGAGCTCGGCGAGCCGCGCGTTCAGGTACGCGTCGTCGGTGAGGGCGCCGACCACGGTGTCGACGGGGTGCGGGAACACGGCGCTGTGCTGGATGGGGCGGGCCACGGGCCGGAACGCTACCGGCCGTCGGTGGCGGCTACCGTCG
Organism: Actinomycetospora termitidis; assembly: GCF_030286555.1. GTDB lineage: Bacteria > Actinomycetota > Actinomycetes > Mycobacteriales > Pseudonocardiaceae > Actinomycetospora > Actinomycetospora termitidis. The sequence continues at coordinate 985,050 of NZ_JASVWF010000001.1, forward strand.
GGAACGTGCCGACGACCGCGGTCCCCCTGGCGGACCTGACGACGCTGCGTCTCGGCGGCCCGGCCCGACAGCTCGTGCGGGCGACGGACACCGACGCGATCGTCGCCGCCGTGCGGGAGGCGGACGCGGCCGGCGAACGGCTGCTCGTCCTCGGGGGCGGGTCCAACCTCGTCGTTCCCGACGACGGGTTCGACGGCACCGTCGTCCGGCTCGAGTCCCGGGGCCACACGGTGACGCGGGACGGCGACACCGCCCTCGTGGACGTCGCGGCCGGCGAGGACTGGGACGAGCTGGTCGCGGCAACCGTCACCGAGGGGCTCGGCGGGCTGGAGTGCCTGTCCGGCATCCCCGGCAGCACCGGGGCGACGCCCGTGCAGAACGTCGGCGCGTACGGGGTCGAGGTCGCCGACCTGCTGGTCGACGTCACCCTCCTCGACCGCGCCACCGGCGAGGTGGCGACCGTCCCGGCCGGCGCCCTGGGGCTCGGCTACCGCACCAGCCGGATCAAGGGCCACGACCGCGAGATCGTGCTGAGCGCCCGCTTCCGGCTGACCACCGACGGGCTCTCCGCCCCGATCCGGTACGCCGAGCTCGCCCGCACCCTCGGCGTCGAGGCCGGGACGCGGGTGCCCGTCGCGGAGGCGCGTGCGGCCGTCCTCGGGCTGCGCCGCGGCAAGGGCATGGTGCTCGACGAGGCCGACCACGACACGTGGAGCGCGGGCTCGTTCTTCACCAACCCCGTCGTCGGGAAGGACGTGGCCGACGACGTGGCCCGACGCGTCGCGACGCTCGACGCGCGGCCCGTCACCGCCTGGCCCACCGACGACGGGCGGGTCAAGCTCTCCGCCGCGGCCCTCATCGAGCGCGCCGGCGTACCGCGCGGCCACCCGGGCCCGGACGCGCCGGTCCGCGTGTCCACCCGGCACACGCTCGCCCTGACCAACCGCGGCGACGGCACGACGGCGGAGCTGCTCGCGCTCGCCCGCGACGTCCGCGACCGGGTCGAGGCGGCGTTCGGGGTGCGGCTGGTCCCGGAGCCGGTGCTCGTCGGTCGCGCCGCTCTCTAGGTCCGGTGGAACCTCATCCCGCTGGCCTGGTCGCGCGGCTTGAGGACGATCGTGTCGATGTTGACGTGCGACGGGCGGCTCATGACGAAGGCGACGGTCGCGGCGACGTCGTCGGCGGTCAGCGGCGTGATGCCCTGGTAGACCTTGTCGGCGCGCTCCTGGTCGCCGTCGAAGCGGACCAGCGCGAACTCGGTCTCCACCGCGCCCGGGGCGATCTCGGTGACCCGCACCGGCTCGCCGAGCAGCTCGCCGCGCAGCGTGCGGTGCAGCGCGCCCTCGGCGTGCTTCGCGGCGGTGTAGCCGGACCCGCCGTCGTAGACCTCCAGGCCCGCGATCGAGGTGATCGTCACGACGTGCCCGTCGCCGGAGGCGATGAGGTCGGGCAGCAGGGCCTTCGTGACGCGCACGGTGCCCAGGACGTTGGACTCCCACATCCAGCGCCAGTGCTCCTCGTCGGCGTCGATCACCTTCTCGGTGCCCTTGGCCCCGCCGGCGTTGTTCACCAGGCCGCGGACGGTGCCCAGCTCCCGGACGCCGCGGGCGAACTCCTCGACGGACGAGGCGTCGGTGACGTCGAGCGGGAGGGCCGTCCCGCCGACCTCGTCCGCGATCGCCTGCACGCGCTCCAGGCGGCGGGCGCCGAGCACGGGGTGCCAGCCGTCGGCGGCGAGCGCCCGGGCGGTGGCGGCGCCGATCCCGGAGCTGGCGCCGGTGACGACGACGAGGGGCCGCGTGGCTGAGGTGGGAGAGGTCACGGCGGGCCACCCTAGGCCCGCTTTCGGGCGGACGGCGATCTGGTCGTTGCCTAAGCTGTGGTCCGTGATTCCGGCGGCGAGGGCGGCGACGGACGGCACGGCCCCATCTCGGCCGAGGCCGCGCACGTTGGCATCGGTACGGCGGTCCCCCCGCCGGGTCGCGGTGATCTCGGTGCACACCTCCCCCCTCGCCCAGCCCGGGACCGGCGACGCCGGCGGGATGAACGTCTACGTCGTGCAGACTGCGAAGGAGATGGCGCGCCGCGGCGTCGAGGTCGAGATCTTCACGCGGCAGACGACGTCGGACCTGCCGCCGGTCGCCGAGCTCGCGCCCGGGGTGCTGGTGCGCCACGTCGTCGCGGGCCCGTTCGGCGGCCTCGGCAAGGAGGACCTGCCGGGCCAGCTGTGCGCCTTCACCGCCGGGGTGCTGCGCGACGAGGCCCGTCAGGAACCGGGCTGGTTCGACGTCGTGCACTCGCACTACTGGCTCTCCGGCCAGGTCGGGTGGCTGCTGCGCGACCGGTGGGGCGTGCCCCTGGTGCACACCGCGCACACGCTCGCGAAGGTCAAGAACGCCGCGCTCGCCGAGGGCGACACCCCCGAGCCGCTCGGCCGGCTGGTGGGGGAGGAGCAGGTGGTCGCCGAGGCCGACCGGCTCGTGGCGTCCACGCCCGCCGAGGCCGAGGCGCTCATCGCCGAGTACGACGCCGACCCGGAGCGGGTCCGCACCGTCGCCCCCGGCGTCGACCTGGAGACCTTCACCCCCGGGCGGGACCGCGGCGCCGCCCGCGCGGCCGTCGCCCGCGAGGTGGGGACGCCGATCCGCGAGGACGACGTGGTCCTCGCCTTCGTCGGGCGGATCCAGCCGCTCAAGGCGCCGGACGTCCTCCTCCGGGCCGCCGCGGAGATGCTCACCCGCCGTCCGGACCTGCGGGAACGGCTCAAGGTGCTCGTGGTCGGCGGCCCGTCCGGCTCCGGGGTCACCCAGCCGCGGGTGCTCGTCGATCTCGCGGCGGAACTGGGTATCACCGACGTCGTGAGCTTCCTGCCCCCGCGCGCCGGTGCCGCGCTCGCCGAGGTCTACCGGGCGGCCGACGTCGTCGCGGTCCCCAGCCACTCCGAGTCGTTCGGCCTGGTCGCGCTCGAGGCGCAGGCCTGCGGGACGCCCGTCGTCGCCGCTGCGGTCGGCGGGCTGCCGGTCGCGGTCGCCGACGGCCGGTCGGGGCTGTTGGTGGGCGACCACACCGCCGCGTCGTGGGCGTCGGCGCTCGAACGGGCCGCGGTGGACCGCGAGATGCGCGGCCGGCTGGCCGCGGGCGCGATCGAGCACGCCCAGGCCTTCTCCTGGGACCGCACGACGGACGCCCTCCTCGCGACCTACGCCGAGGCGGCCGCGGCCCGCGTCGCCGTGCAGGGGGTGGCGGTGTGAGCGCGCAGACCATCGTGGACGCGCTCGAGGAGCGCGAGCTCGCCTACCAGCGGCGGGACGCGAACAGCTTCTTCGTGACGCTGCCCGGCACCAAGAAGCTGCAGACCAACTGCTGGCTGGTGCTCACCCCGCACGCGCTGCTGGTCGAGGCGTTCGTGTGCCGGCGCCCGGACGAGAACTTCGAGGGCGTGTACCGCTGGCTGCTGCAGCGCAACACCCGGCTCTACGGCGTGCACTACTGCCTCGACGACGTCGGGGACATCCACCTCGTCGGACGGGTCGCGCTGCACGCGATCACCGACGACGAGATCGACCGCGTGCTCGGGCAGGTGCTCGAGGCCGCGGACGGTGACTTCAACACGCTCATCGAGCTCGGCTTCGCGACGTCGATCCGGCGCGAGTGGGCGTGGCGGGAGTCCCGCGGGGAGTCGCTGGCGAACCTCCGCGCCTTTCAGCACCTGGTGTCCGATTCCTGAGTGACGACACGTGCTCTGGGCCATACTGCTCGGTAGCGTGGTGTGACCCAGCTGACGCAGAACGAGGAGCCCCTGCATGACCGTGCGTAGTCCGTTTGCCGACATCGACATCCCCGACGTCGGGCTGCCGGAGTTCCTCTTCTCCGACCTGGGCGAGCACACGGACCGCGTCGCGCTGATCGACGGGCCGTCGGGCCGGACGATGACGTTCGGGGAGCTCGCCACGGCGGTCGACCGCTTCGCCGCCGCCCTGGGTGAGCGGGGCCTGGGTCGGGGCGACGTGATCGCCCTGTTCGCCCCGAACACCCCGTACTACCCCGTCGTGTTCCACGGCGCGCTCGCCGCGGGTGTCGCTGTGTCGACGGTGAACGCGCTCTACACCCCCGACGAGCTGGCCTTCCAGCTGCGCGACTCCGGCGCGAAGATGCTGGTCACGGTGTCGCCGTTCCTCGACCGCGCCCGCGCCGCGCTGCGCGAGGAGGGCATCGGCGTCACCGAGGTCGTGCTCCTGGACGCCGCCCGCGACGACGCGTCCACCCCGCTGCCCGAGAACGCGCTGGCCGACCTGCTGACGACGACGGCCGAGAAGCCCTCGGTCCAGCTCACCGGGGACGACGTGGCGGCGCTGCCGTACTCGTCGGGGACCACCGGCCGGGCGAAGGGCGTCGTGCTGACGCACCGCAACCTCGTCGCGAACCTGCTGCAGTTCGCGGTGATGCAGAAGACGACCAGCGAGTCGAAGATCCTCGCGGTCCTGCCGTTCTTCCACATCTACGGCATGACCGTGATGATGAACAACGGCATCTACCAGCGCGCGGCCGTCGTGACGATGCCGAAGTTCGACCTCGCGGAGTTCCTGCGGATCGTCTCCGAGCACCGCGTCGACCGGATCTACATCGCGCCGCCGATCGCGGTGGCCCTGGCCAAGCACCCGATGGTCGAGCAGTACGACATCGACTGCGTCGACGTCGTGTTCTCCGGCGCCGCGGCGCTCGACGCCGACCTCGGCCACAAGGTCGCCAAGCGGCTGAACTGCTCGGTGTTCCAGGGCTACGGCATGACCGAGCTCTCGCCGGTCAGCCACGCCATGCCCGAGGACCGGCCCGACATGGACCTGTCGTCGATCGGCGTCGCGCTGCCGAACATCGAGTGCAAGCTGGTCGACCCGGAGACCGGCGAGGAGGGGTCGCGCGGCGAGCTGTGGGTCAAGGGCCCGAACGTCATGCGCGAGTACCTGAACAACGCCGAGGCGACCGCGTCGACGCTGGACGACGAGGGCTACCTGCACACCGGTGACGTCGCGACGGTGACCGAGGAGGGCGTCTTCTACATCGTCGACCGGGTCAAGGAGCTCATCAAGTACAAGGGCTACCAGGTGCCGCCGGCCGAGCTCGAGGCGCTGCTGCTGACCAACGACGGCATCGCCGACGCCGCCGTCATCGGGGTCAAGGACGACGAGGGCGAGGAGATCCCGAAGGCGTTCGTCGTGCTCCAGCAGAACGCATCGCTCTCCGCGGACGACGTCATGTCCTTCGTTGCCGAGCGCATCGCCCCGCACAAGAAGGTCCGGCGGGTGGAGTTCATCGACCAGATCCCGAAGTCCGGCTCCGGGAAGATCCTGCGCAAGGACCTCCGGGCGCGCGAGGCGGCTTCCTAGAACCCTTTCCCGACGACGGCCGTGGTCACCTCTCGGGGTGGCCACGGCCGTCGTCGTTCCCCCGGGAGTGCTGCGGGGTTGACCCTGGACCCGGCTCCAGGTTCTAGCGTCTGCTCATGACGGACGCGGGCCCGCTCACCATCTCCGACCTGGCCGGACGCACCGGCCTGCGCCCGGACACCGTGCGGTACTACGAGCGCGTCGGCCTCATGCCGGCGCCCGCGCGGACGAGCGGGGACCACCGCCGCTACGACGCGCTCGCCGTCGACCGGCTGCAGTTCATCCGCGGTGCGCAGCGCCTCGGGCTGCGTCTCGCGGACATCCGGAGCCTGCTCGCCGTGCGGGACACCGGGGAGTGCCCGTGCGAGCCGGCCGAGCCGCTCCTGCGCAGCCGGATCGCCGAGATCGACGCCGAGATGGAGCGGTTGCGTCTGCTCCGCGCCGACCTGGTGGCCATGGCGGACGAGTTGCCGAGCGCGACCTGCCCGGACCCCGTGCCCGGGACCTGGTGCCCACCCGACCACCGCGAGGCGGAGGGGAGGTGTGACGCATGCTCGATCTGAGGGCCTGTCCCTGCTGCGAGGACCCGACCTGTGACTGCAGCTCGTGCGACTGCTGCTGACGCCCGGCTCGTGCCCGCCGCCGTACGCGTCGGCGGGCACGGGCGTCAGTGACGACACGCCCACGGGGTGACGCGACACGCCGCGGAGTCGGGTCGGCGCCGTCGGAAGCTGACAGGAGGTGTCAGCGCCGTCCGGGAGGCTCGGCGTCATGAGCGAGACGACGGAAGCGGCGGCGGCGTTCACGATCGACGCGTGGGAGGAGACGACCTACGACGATCCGGCCGAGGGGCCGAAGCTGACGCGGGTGGTGGTGCGCAAGACCTATGACGGTGTGCTCCGCGGGACCGGCGTGGCCGAGGTGCTGACGGCGCAGGGCGGGGGCAGCGGGTTCGTCGCCTCGGAGCGGATCGTCGGGACGCTCGACGGCCGGGCGGGGTCGTTCGTGATCCAGCACGGTGGACTGGCCGATCCGGACGGTACGACGAGTACGTTCGGCGCGATCGTGCCGTCGTCGGGAACGGGCGAACTCGCCGGCATCAGCGGCGAGGCCACCGAGGGGACACCCGGCACGCTGACGTTGCGCTACCGGTTCTGACCGAGGGGGAACGATGGTCATCGTCGCGGGGCACGTGATCGTCGCGCCGGAGCGGCGCGAGGACTACCTGGCCGGCTGCGTCGCCGTCGTCGAGCAGGCACGGGTCGCTCCCGGTTGTCTCGACTTCTCGCTCACCGCCGACCTGGTCGAGCCGGGGCGGATCAACATCCTGGAGCGGTGGGAGTCCCAGGCCGACGTCGAGGCCTTCCGCGGCAGCGGGACGAGCGACGAGCAGGCGGCGGAGATCCTCGGGGCGTCCGTGGCCGAGTACGACGTGGCGGACGTCCGGTCACTGACCGGCTGAAACCCGGCGGACGACCAGCTCGGGCACCGGGTCGGGTCGCCCGGGGACCGCGCGGGCGCCCGCGAGCAAGATCCCGACGATGGGAGCGGACCGATCGGTCCCCGCCCCTCTCCGCTCCCCGTAACAGGATCTTCAGGCGTCGGCGCCCGACCCGACCCGCCGTCGGGAAGGGACAGCACTGGACGGCCGGGGCAGGCTGGACGACGTGGGCGCCTACTGGATCAACACCTTCCGCGCGATCCGCGACCAGGAGAAGCTCGACGCGTACGTCGCGCTGGCCGGCCCGGCGATGCGCGCGGGCGGCGGCACGTTCCTGGCCCGCGGGAACCCGGCAGCCGCGTTCGAGCAGGGGACGACCGAGCGCACGACGCTGATCGCGTTCGACAGCGTCGAGCAGGCCGTCGCCGCCTACGAGAGCGCGGCCTACCAGGAGGCGCTGGCGGCCCTCGGCGACGGCGCGGAGCGCGACATCCGGATCATCGAGGCCCTCTAGCTCGAGAACAGCTGGATCAGGTTCCCGCAGGTGTCGTCGACGACCGCGATGGTGACCGGCCCGGCCGGGCTCGGCGGCTGCACGACGGTGACTCCGTGCTCGTCGACGAGGCGGCGCACCTCGCCGTGCACGTCGTCGACCTCGAACGCCGTCAGCGGGATGCCGTCCTCGACGAGGGCGGCCTTGAAGGGCTTGGCCGCCGGGTGCTCGTCGGGCTCGAGCAGCAGCTGGGCGCCGTCCGGGTCGCCGGGTGCGGTGAGCGTCAGCCAACGGTGCGGGCCCATGGGGACGTCGTGCTTGAGGGCGAAGCCCAGCACGTCGCGGTAGAAGCGGAGCGCCCGCTCCTGGTCGTCGACGAACACGCTGCAGTACGAGACCTTCGGCATCGTGGTCACTCCTGGGGTAGGGGCCAGCGGCGCGGGATCTCGCGCAACGGGCGGGTGTCGAGGTCGTGGAACTTGTAGCGGCCCTCGCGCCGGACGTGCACCAGCCCGGCCTCCTCGAGCACGGCGAGGTGCTGTGAGACCGCCTGACGGGTCGGGGTGAGACCGCGTTCGAGCAGGGCGTTGCAGAGCGCGAACAACGTCTGGCCGTCGGTCGCGGCGAGGGCATCGAGGAGCGCGCGCCGGGTGGGCTCGGCGATCGCCCGGTAGATGTCGCTCACCGCGAGCAGAATAGGCAAGTGGTGACTTGCCTGTCCAGGCGCTACCGTCCGGCCGTGCTGATCACCCGCGCCGATCTCACGGCGGACCTCCGGGGGCTCGGGCTCGGTCCCGGCGACGCCGTGCTCGCTCACGGGGCCCTCGGCGCAGTGGGGGACATGATCGACGGCCCGGACACGATCGTCGGCGCTCTCCTCGACGCGGTCTCGCCGGGCGGCACGGTGCTGGCCTACACCGACTGGAACGCCCCGTACGTCGCGCTCCTCGACGAGGAGGGCCGGGTCCCGGAGGACTGGCGGGAGCACGTCCCGCCGTTCGACCCCGCGACCTCGCGGGCGATCCGCGAGAACGGGGCGTTCCCGGAGTTCCTCCGCACGACGCCGGGTGCCCATCGCAGCCGGTCCGCCGGCGCCTCGTTCGCGGCGATCGGGGCGCACGCGGAGTGGTTCACCGCGGACACCCCGATCGACTACGGCTACGGCCCGGGCTCGCCGCTCGCCCGGCTCGTCGAGGTCGGCGGCAAGGTCGCGATGCTCGGCGCGCCGTGGGACACGATGACGCTGCTGCACCACGCCGAGCACCTGGCCGACCTGCCCGGCAAGCGGGTCGTCCGCGTCGAGGTCCCCTTCCGGACGGCGGGTGGGACGGCCTGGCGGTGGGTGGAGGAGTTCGACACGTCCGATCCGGTCGTCGAGGGCTTCGACGAGGACTACTTCCTGACGGTGGTGGAGGACTTCGTCGCGACGGGGGAGGGGAAGCAGGGCCGGGTCGGGCGCGCGCCGAGCCTGGTCGTCGACGCGGCCCCGATGTGCGCGTTCGCAGTCGCGTGGATGGAGGCCCGAGGACGCTGATCAGACCGTGGCGGCCTCGGCGTCGGAGAACGTCGCGACGAGGCCCTGCACGCACTCCGGCGGGGTGGTCGACGGCGCGACGACGCTGCCGATCACCTCGACGGGCGGGTCGAGGGGGACACCGCGCACCCGGCGGGACCCGGACGCCGCCACGACGGCGGCGGGCAGCAGCGACCAGGCACGCGGGTCGGCGCCGACCGCCACCACGAGGTCCTGCACCGAGCCGACGGTCCGCCGGTCGGGCTGGCACACGCCGACCTCGCCGAGGGCGCGGGCGGCCGCCTCGCGCAGAGCCGGGTCCGCGGACCCGCCGTCGAGGTCCAGCAGCGGGCCGGCGGCGAGCTCGGCCAGGGTCACGGAGAAACGCCCGGCGAGCGCGTGGTCGGCGCCGACCACCGCCTGCAGGGGCTCCCGCCACACCGGCACCACCGTCAGCCCCGCCACCGACCGCGTCCCGCGCATCAGCGCGACGTCGAGGCGGCCGTCCCGGACCGCGGTGAGCCGCTCGCCGGCCGGGAGGTCGACCAGCACCGTCTCCAGCGCCGGGTTCTCCCGTCGCAGGACCTCGATCGCGCGCTCCAGGCGGTCGGTCAGGGCCGGTGCGGTGCCGATTCGCAGCGTCGCCCCGGGATCGCCCGCCGCCACCCGCACCTGCTCCGCGGCGGCCAGCGCCGTCCGCGCCGCCGTCAGCACCCGCTCTCCGGCGGCGGTCAGGTGCACGTGGCGGGACGACCTGTCGAGCAGCGGCACGCCGAGCTCGCGCTCGAGCCGCGCGACCTGTTGGCTGACGGCGGGCTGCACGATGTGCAGTCGTTCGGCGGCGCGACCGAAGTGCAGCTCCTCGGCGACGGTGACGAAATAGCGCAACGCCCGCAGCTCCACGGCCGTGACCTCCGTCGATCAGTTCCGGTGATCGCTGTACAGCGTAGGTCGACCTGGTTCATGACGGCGGGTGCGCGTGAGGTGGTCGGCATGCGGATCGGCCTGAACATCACCATGACGACGACACCGGCCACGGTCGCGGACGACGTCGCGAGCGCGGCCCGGGACGGCCTGGACTCCGTCTGGACGAACCAGATGCCCGGCCACTGGGACCCGTTGACGCTCCTCGCGGCGGCCGGGCAGGTCGGTACCGGCGTCGAACTCGGCACCGCGATCGTCCCGACCTACCCCCGCCACCCCGCCGTCGCCGCCACCGAGGCGCTCACCGTGGCCGCGGCCACGGGCGCGCCCCTGAGCCTCGGGCTCGGGCCCAGCCACGCCTAGGTCGTCACCGACCAGCTCGGCCTGCCCTACACCTCGCCCGCCGCGCACAGCCGCGAGTACCTCGAGATCGTCGGCGGACTGCTGCGCGGCGAGCACGTGCGCCACGACGGCCGGTTCTTCACCGTCGACACCGAGCTCGGGATCCCCACCGCACCGGTGTCGCTGCTCCTCTCGGCGCTCGGCCCGCGGATGCTCGAGGTCGCCCGGGACCTGACCGACGGCACGGTCGGCGTCTGGGTCCGCCCGGACCTCGTGGCCGACGTGCTGCGCCCCGCCCTGCGCGACGACCAGCGGGTGGTGGTGCAGGTCCTCGCGGGCGTCACCACCGACCCGGACCGCCTTCGGGCCCGGATCGCCGAGGAGTACGCGGCGGTCGGGTCGATGCCGGCGTACCGCGCGGTGCTGGACCGGGGCGGCCTGCAGGGGCCGGCGGACACGCTTGTCGTCGGGACCGAGGAGGACCTCGCCCGGGAGTTCGCCCGTTTCGCCGACGCCGGTGTCACCGACCTCGTCGTGGCCGCACTCGAGGAGCCGCGCCGGGTGCTGGACGTGGAGCGCGGCGTTCACGTGTGAGACTCCCGCCCCGGCGGGCCCGTCGCGGGCTGGAACGGGATCGTTCGCGACGGACTCGCGTTCGAGCGGACCCGGGACACCGATTCCGGTGGACGCGGTTTCCGCTGGGGTGTGCCCAGCGTCGACCACCCGGCTCGCGAGAGGCCCCGCGAGACCGATTCCGGCGGACGCGGTTCCGGGAGAGGTGTCACGGCAGGATGGGGCCCGTGAGCGCCCCGACCGAGTCCGCCGTCCTCGCGCTGGTCCCCCAGGCCGAACCCGTCGTCGGGAAGGAGCGCCTGGCCCTGGACCCGACGACGGCCGCGGGCGTGCCCGCGCACGTCACCGTCCTCTACCCGTTCCTGCCGCCCGACGAGATCGATGACGCGGTGGTGGCGCGCCTGCAGCACGCGGTGGCCGGGTCGGGCGCGATCGACTGCTCCTTCGCGACGACGGGGTGGTTCGGCGAGGACTACCTCTGGCTCGGCCCCCGGCCGTCGGCGCCGTTCGCGGACCTCACCGCGTGCGTGTGGGAGGCCTTCCCGCAGTGCCCGCCCTACCGCGGGGAGCACGAGCCGCACCCGCACCTGACGATCGGGTACGGCTCGACGTCGGGGGTCGAGGCGCTGCGCGCAGCGGAGGCGCGCATCGTGGGGCAGCTGCCGTTCGCGGCGCGGGTCGAGGCGCTGCACCTGCTGGTCGGCTCGCGGGAGCCCGACTCGTGGCGGGTGGTCGCGGACCTGCCGCTCACCGGAGAACGCTGACCGGTGGAGCTCGAGGCGGACTGCGGTCGGTGCAGCGGACTGTGCTGCGTGGCGCCGGCCTTCGCGCGGTCGGCGGACTTCGCGCTCTCCAAGCCCGCGCGGACGCCGTGCCCGAACCTGGCCGTCCGCGTGCCCGGCGAGCCCGCGCCGTGCACGATCCACGACGCGCTGCCCGAACGCGGCTTCCCGGGCTGCGTGACGTTCGACTGCTTCGGCGCCGGCCAACGGGTCACCGCGTGGGCGGACTGGCGGGAGTCGCCGGACGCGGCGTTCGGGGCCTTCGACGTGATGCGGGCGCTGCACGAGGTGCTCTGGTACCTGGCGGAGCCCGTGCCCGAGCTGGCGGACGAGCGGTCGGCGTTGGCCGATCGGGTGGCGGCGCTGGGGCCGGAGGCGGACGTGGGAGCGGTCCGGGCCGAGGCCGGCGGGCTGTTCGAGCGGACGAGCGTGGCGGTGCGGGGGCGTCGTGCGCGCTCGCTGGCGCGCGCGGACCTCGTCGGGAAGGACCTGCGACGACGGGGGCTGCGCGACGTCTCGCTGCGCGGGGCCCTGTTGATGGGGACGGACCTGCGGGGTGTCGACCTGGGCCGGGCCGACCTGCTCGGCACGGACCTGCGGGGCGCGGACCTGCGCGGGGCGTTGCTCGGGTCGGTGCTCTTCCTGACGAACCCGCAGGTCACCTCGGCGGTCGGAGACGGGTCGACGTCGTTGCCGGGACGGGTGCACCGGCCGGGGGCGTGGGTCTCCTGATGTGTCAGCAGTGCGGCCATGCTGACACTGGACGGCACAGTCGCCACATCGTCGTCGGACCCCGGCGCTAGCGTGCGCGCCATGGCGGACGACGAGGACCCGGGCCTCGGGCTCGACACGGTGCTGAAGGCCCTGCGGCACGACCTGCTGGCGGCCCAGGAGGACGGCGGACCGACGACCGGGCTCGCGGTGCAGTCGGTCGAGATCGAGCTGTCGGTCGAGGTCAGCCGGCGGATCGGGGCGAACGGCGAGGTCGGCGCGAAGTGGTTCGTGCTCACCGCGTCGGCGTCGGGCGAGGGCAGCCGGGAGCGGACGAGCACGAACCGGATCACGCTGACGCTCGGGCCGCTCTCCTCCGGCACGGACACGACGCCGGCCACCACGGAGCGCCCGATCGCGGGGCCGGATGTCTCGTCGGGGGTGATCTCGGGGGCCGGGCCGACCTGACGTTGCGGGTCTTGTGACGTTCAGTGTCAGCATGGCCGCACTGCTGACACAGGGAGGAGCTACGCCCGCCCCCGCCTCCCCGTCGGGTAGTGGCCCGGCGCCTCGATCCGGACCTCGCGGCGCTGCCCGTGGTCCGGGCCGACGCGGTGGGCGATCCGTCCGCCGTGCAGCGCGATGAGGCCGGAGAGCAGCGGCTCGTGGTGGGTCGAGGCGGTGGAGTCGAGGACCGCCTCGCCGACGACGTCGGGCTCGCCGCGCGCCCGGGCGCCCCGGTCGACCGCCTCCACGACCCACACGTACTCCGGCATCAGCGTCAGCCGGTAGAGCCGGACCAGGGCCGGGTCGAGACCGCGGGCGTCGAGGTCCTCCAGCCACTCGTCGGAGCGGGTCACGTAGGTGCGCCAGGTGAGGTCGGCGCCCGCGATCGGCTCGTCCGGGTCGGCCTGCGAGAGATAGCCGCGGAACCAGTGCTCGCCCGCGGCCTCGGCGCGCTCCGCGGTCACGTAGACCTGCGGCAGGAGCGGGAGCAGGGCCGCCTGCCAGGGGCGGTGGGCCTCGTCGGGCTCGTCGAACGGGTCGGTGACCTCGAGGTACGGGCCGCGGGCGTCGTCGTGCCGCCACAGCCGCACTCCGGCTCCCGGCGCCGCGGACACCCGCCGGTACCCGACGACCACCCACGCGTGCGCCCGCGAGATCACCACCGGCGGCGCCTGCGAGTTGACGTAGCGGCACAGGATCCCGCCGAGCGTCAGCATGCCGGCGTCGTCGTCCTCGGCCCGGGTCTGCGGCAGGTGCACGAGGCCGGGGGAGAGCCCGAGCCGCGTCGCACCGGACATCATCTGCTGCACCGACAGGCCCTCGCTGGGCACCTGGCGCCCGACGATCACCCCACCCAGCGCCGCGTCGTGGACCTCGGCGGACAGCCGGCGCGGGATGCCGTGCGCGAGGTGCGCGTGGCGCAGGACCATCCACAGCGTCGCGTGCGCGCACCGCAGGTACTCCGCGTCCTGCGACAGGAACGGCATCGCGCGCACCGTCAGCGCCGTGCCGAACAGGGACACCCGCTCGGTCGCCTCGCAGCGCACGCCACCGTCCAGGCCGGGTGGGGGAGCGATCATCGTCGGGCCGACCGGCGTCGCGGGCAGGGGCCGCAGCGTCGTGTAGCCCCGGTACGACGACGGGTCGAGCGCCGTCACGTCGGCCGGGTCGACCTCGGTGGTGAACAGGTGCCAGCGGTGCGTCACGGACGGGTGCCGGCGGAACAGGCGACCGTGGAACGCGGCGTGCTCGCTGCGCCAGTCCGGGTCGAGCTGGCGCTGCTCGACGACCAGCGACCGCACGCCGTGCTCCCGGGCCAGCGCCACGACCCGCTCCAGCGGCGGGCAGGAGGCCCCGCCGGCGTAGAACGCGACGAGCTGCTCCCAGGCCCCGTCGACCGTGACGTCGTAGACCGCGGCCGCCGCGTCGTCCGGCGACCAGGACAGGAACGGCCACTCGGTCACGCGCGAAGACCTACCACGGGCCCCGACGACGATCAGCGCAGCCGGATGCCGTCGCTCTCGTACTCCGCGCGCAGCTCGGCGTCACGGACCCGCTGCAGTGCCGCGACGAACGCTCGCTCGCGCTCCGGCCGGTGCAGCCCGAGCCGCTCGGCGAGGTCCCCGGCGGGCTCGCCGGGTTCGACGACCGCACGCCTGCCCGTCGACACCATGCCCCGAGAATACGCCGGAATCCTCTCCGGCAGGCGGTTCTCGACGGCGGGCCGACCCGAGCGAAGGGTCCCTTCGCTCGGATAGACGGGCCATGGGCGCCCCTCGCCAGGACGCGGCGTGTCCGGCCGACCTGAGCGAAGGGCACCTCCGGTCGGATAGATCGAGCGGAGGGGCCCTTCGCTCGACAGGGTCGACCACGGCGGGCGGGCGGGCTTGACCTTCCCCTCGGGACAACGCCGAGCGTGGCCCGCGGCCCGGGGACGTCCCGGACCGGGGAGGGTGGACCACGTGGGCGGACGGATGACGATCGGTGAGTTCGCGGTCGCCGTCGGGCTGACGCCGAAGGCGTTGCGGCTCTACGACGAACTCGGGCTCGTGGTGCCGGCCGCGGTCGACGGCTCGTCGGGGTACCGGTTCTACGACCGTGCCCAGCGGGACCGGGCCCGGCTCGTCGCGACACTGCGACGGGTCGGCGTGCCGCTCGCGCGGATCGCGGTCGTCGTCGACCTGCCCGCCGACGAGGCGATCGCGGACCTGGAGGCGTGGTGGCGCCAGGTGGAGCACGACACCGCGACCCGCCGTGCGCTGGTGGCCGACCTCCTCACCCGCTGGGGAAGGAGCACGATCATGACGACGGGTGCGGTGCAGTGCCTCGGGGCGACCGGCCTCGTGCAGGGAGGGCGCGACACGCAGCAGGACGCGGTGGCCTGGTCGGCCGGGCGGGCGGTGGTGGCCGACGGGTTCCACGACGGCGGCGCGGACGCGAGCCGGGTGGCCGTCGACGCCGTCCTGGCCGCGGACGTCGCGGAGCCGGTCGAGGCCCTGCGGTCGGCGTTCGCGGCCGCGGCGCGGGAGGTCGGTCCGACGGACGCCGGAGGGACGACGGCGACGGCCCTGTGGTGCGACGGTGCCCGGGTCGGCCTCGCGCACCTCGGGGACTCGCGGGCCTACCTCCTGCGCGACGGCGTGCTGACGCAGGTGACGAACGACCACAGTCAGGTGCGCTCGCTCGTCGACGAGGGGCGGCTCACGCCCGAGGAGGCGCGGGACCACCCGGAGCGCCCGCGGCTGGTGCGGGCGCTCGGCACCGACGAGCCGGACGTGCACCTGCGGACCGCCCGGGCGGGCGACCGCTACCTGCTCTGCACCGACGGGGTGTGGTGCCTCCTGGACGACGCCGCCCTCGCCCGCACGCTCGCGGCCGGGGCCGAGCCCGGACCCGTCGTCGGGAACCTCCTGGAGCAGGTGCGCGCGGCCGGGGCACCGGACAACGCGGCCTGCGCCGTCGTGGATCTCGTCGCGGAATGAACGAACGGCACCCTCGCTGCATCTATGTGCGCGAGAGTGCCGTTCGTTCGTGAGGGCGCGGGATTCAGCCCTCGAGCGCGGCGTCCAGCGTGATCGTGGTGCCGGCGAGGGCCTTCGAGACCGGGCAGGTCTCCTCGGCGGTCCTGGCCAGCTCCTTGAACTTCGCCTCGTCGACGCCGTCCACGCGGGCGCGGAGGGTGATCGCGATCCCGCTGATCTCGAAGCCGCCGCCCTTGGCCGGCGACAGCGTCACCTCGGCGCTGACGTCGATGGACCTCGCGGTCAGGTTCTCGCTGCCGAGGACGCCGGAGAGGTTCATCGCCAGGCACGACGAGTGCGCGGCGGCGATGAGCTCCTCGGGGCTGGTCTGTCCGTTCGGGCTCTCGGCGCGGGTCGGGAACGAGACGTCGAACTGTCCGGCGTTGGACGAGTCCAGCGTGACGCTGCCCGTGCCGTCCTGCAGTCCGCCTTCCCAGTGGGTCGTGGCGTCGCGGCTCGGCATCGTTGCCTCCAGGGTGTCGTGGGGTGGCCGTTCGATGGTGCACAACCGAACGGCCTCGCCGCCGATTCCGGAACCGGCGGCGAACCCTCCGGACGGAGGGGTCAGCGTCGGGCGCGCTTGCGACCGGTGACGCGGTTGTAGATGACCAGCAGGATGATCGCGAAGATGATCGACCCGATCCAGCCGACCGGGTTCGAGAGCGTGATGCGGCCCGTGAACAGCGAGAAGACCAGGCCACCGACCACCGAACCGAGGATGCCGAGCCCGATGGTCGGGAGGATGCCGATGTCGTCCTTCCCGGGCACGAGCGCGCGGGCGATGAAGCCGACGATCAGACCGAAGATGACCCAGCCGATGATGGTGAAGAGCACGGACATGGAGGACGCCTTTCCCGGACGTGACACTGACGGTGGTGCAGTCCCTACCTCGCCCCGGACCCGGGGTCGTCAAACCTCCGGACGAGGGTTTCCCCCGGTCTTTGCCTCATGCTCACCATCCCGGCGCTAGCGTGACGGCCGAACGGTCGCCGGACGGGTGGCCGAGGGACGCGAGGTGGGGACGATGGGGTCGTTGAGCCCGGTGCACTGGGCGATCGTGATCGTCGTCGTGCTCCTGTTGTTCGGCTCGCGCAAGCTGCCCGACATGGCCCGCGGACTGGGGCAGTCGATGCGCATCCTCAAGGCCGAGAGCAGGGCGATGGCCGAGGACGCGACTCGTCCGGACGAGGCGGCGCGTCCGTCGGACACGCCGAGCGGCACGTCCACCCGGTCCGGTGGCGCCACCCGACCGGCCGAAGCGCAGGAGAATCCGTCGAGCGAAGAGCGCCACGCCTCGTGAGCTGACCGTCGCCGTGCGTTGCTACCTTCGCCGGCGGTGACCGACATCGTCCAGCGACCGGCTCAGCCGGCCACGCACGCCCCGGCCGGGGTGCCGGCGACGCGTACGACGACGCCGGGCGGCTCCACCCGCAAGGTCAGCTGGGACGCCCTGCGCTGCGGCTTCGTCCTGCTGGTGATCCTCTACCACTCGACGTTCATCGGCCCGCTCGTCTACCACGACATCCTGCCGAAGAACTACTCGTTCCCCCACCAGGTCGGCGCGAGCCTGCTGCTGGTGCTCTCCGCGTACTTCGTGGCCGCCACGGTCCGGCGCGGCGGCGCCCGCCGGGGCGGGACCGCGCGCTGGTGGTGGGGGAAGCTGGCGCGCCTGCTGCCGGCGTTCTTCGTCGCGACCGTCAACGCCTGGCTCTTCCTGCGCTACCTCGCCCCCGACGGCTGGTACCTGCCGGGCAAGAAGGACCTGCTCGCCAACCTGGCGATGGCGTGGCACTGGGACGCGAGCTGGGGCTTCGTCGACGGGTCGTACTGGACGATCCCGCTGCAGCTGATGGCGTTCTGCCTGGCGGCCGTGATGTGGAAGGGACCGCTCGGGCGCGGCGTGGGGCTGCGCGTGGTGATCTGGGTGGCGCTGCTGCTGCCCGCCGTCCAGTGGTGGTTCCGCGCGACGCACGAGACCGGCGTCGCGTACGGCTACGTCGTCGACGGGCTCGGCCTGTTCCGCTGGCACCTGTTCGTCGCGGGTGTCGCGGTGTGGATGTACTCGACCGGGCGGCTGCGCCTGCCGCACTTCCTCGCCGTCGAGGTGCTCGCGATCGCCGAGCACGCGCTGCAGACCTCCGCGCTCGACCCGGAGGCCGGGTGGAGCACGGACTGGATCGCGGTCGCGCTGATCGGGCTCGGCGTCGCCGCGATGACCCTCGCGGCGGTCGGTCCGGACTGGGGGCGGTGGCTGCCGGCCCGCGTCAACCGCGCCGTCACCTGGCTCGCGGGCATCTCCTACGGCGTGTTCCTGACCCACCAGACGGTCGGCTACGTGGTGATGCGCCGCGCCCAGCAGCTGGGGGTCGGTCCGACGCTGCAGACCGGCCTGATGATCCTCACCGGGGTCCTCGCGGGATGGCTCCTGACGAAGGCCGTGGAACGTCCCGTGCACCGGCGCCTGATGGCGTGGTGGGACGCCGTCCCGGGCCGCTACGGCCGCGTGCCGCCGAGCGCGACCAACTCGTAGGTCCGCATCGACGCCGTCCGGCCCGCACTGCAGGTCAGCGGGGTCGCGGACGGGATCCAGCGCTCGCGGACGGTCACGTCCAGCGGGCCGTCCGGGCCGGCCAGCCGCACCGTAGTGACGGCGGGGTCGGCCTCGTCGTTCGTGACGGCGAGGGGGGCCAGCGCGTCGACGCTGTGCTCGTCGAGCGCCAGCCGGGCGTGGTGCTGGGCGCCCTGGACGGCGGGGGCCAGCCCCGCGCGGCCGCGGACCAGCCGGGGGTCGACCTCGCCCGCCGCGTAGCGCTCGGCGACGCCCACGGCGTCGGTGGCGGGCACGCGTCCCAGGACGAGGCCGTGCGGCAGCAGCACCACGTTGGCGGCGAAGCGGTCGCCGCCGGTGTGGGTGGTCTCCCAGGTCCGGTCGGCGAACCCACTGGCGAGCACGGCGGCGACCGGGCGCCCCCGCACCGCGCAGCACGCGTCGTGGCGGCCGTGCGCGCAGACCAGGTACACCGGCTCGTCGGAGGGCTCGGTCGACGCCTCGAGGTCGGCGAGCGCGGCCGGGAGGGCCTCCGGGGAGTCGACCCGCCCCCAGCGCACCGACTCGTGCCCGATGCGGGAGTCGACGACGGCGAACCGTCCGCCGGCCTCGGTGGGTGCGCCCCGCGCCGCGGTCCTCCGGATCAGCTGGAACCGGGCCTCGTGCGCCCCGCAGAACGCGTCGATCGCCTCGACGACGGCCGGGGAGAACCCGGCCCCGCCGAGGGCCTGGAAGCCCCACGGCCCCGGGTGCTCGACGAGCAGCCAGCGCCGGGCGGGCGGGGCGGAGGCGAACAGCGGGTCGTCGCGCTCGCGCGCGGCGACCGAACAGCGGAAGGTGGCCGGGTCGTCGGCCGGGTCGGGCCGCGTCAGGGAGTCCGCCGTCACCGCTCCGTCGTACCTCCTGTGGTGGTCCGGGCGCCAGCGACCGAATCCGGGGTCACCACCACCCCCTCCCTGAGCAGTCGCCGGGCGACCACGGTGGCGTCGCCGGCCTCGTCCTCGGGCACGTCGCCGAGCCGGACCGGGCCACCGCGGAGCAGGACCGCGAGCGGGGTCGCGGCCGCCGTCGGGAACTCCAGCGTGCGGTCGGGCAGGTCGAATCGGAGCCGGCCACGGCCGTCGTCGGGAAGGAGCCGGTGTCGCAGGCCGAGCCGGGGCTCCAGCACCGTGTCCGCGTCCAGCGCGTGCACCGCCGCGGCCTGACGCAGCGGGAGCAGCGGCTCCGGCCGGTTGCCGTTCCAGACGCGCCCGCGCAGCCGGCGGGCGGTGGGCGCCGGGTCGGTGGGCCGGGAGAAGTGCTCCACGGCGCGACGTGCCACCAGGTCGACGAACGGCGCGAGCGCCTCCGGGTCGGACACGTCGACGCCGAGCGGCAGCGAGGTGCGCAGCTCGGGGTCGTCGGCGAGGCCGGCGAGCAGGGTCTCGAGGACCGCGTGCCGGGTCAGGACGTGGATCCCGACCGTCAGGTGCACGGAGGTCTCGCCCTGCGCCGTCGCCGAGTGCAGGAAGCCGCGCGGCAGGTAGAGGGCGTCGCCGGGCTGCAGGACCTCGTCGAGCAGGGGCTCCTGCGCGGCCCGCTCGCCGACGGCCGCGGCGTGGTCGTTCCACGGCTGGGTGCGCAGCGGGTCGGGATGCACCGGGGCGTGCACGTGCCAGCGCTTCGTGCCGGCGATCTGCAGGACGAAGACGTCGTGCACGTCGTAGTGCGCGGAGAACCCCGTCGACGACGGCGGTGTCACGTACGCGTTGACCTGCACCGGGTGGCCCAGGTCGGCGTTGAGGCCCGTGGCGAGGCGCGCGACGGGCTCCCACGTGCGGTGCACGCCCTGCAGCACCACGGTGTGACCGTCGGCGAACAGACCGGCGACGCGGTCGTCGCGGACCTGGTCGGCGACCTCGGCGCCGACGCCGCCGTCGCCGGTGAAGTGCTTCGAGTCGACGACGGTGCCCTGCTTGGCGATGCGCAGGAACGGCGTGCGCAGGCCGCGGTGGGCGAGCAGTTCGTCGACCGCGTCGAGCGAGAAGAGGTCACCGAACCCCGCGTGGCCGGACGCCTCGTCGTGCTTGGCGAGGTCGTCGGCGCGCGACAGGACCGCCTGCCGGCCCCACGCCTCGTCGGCGAAGGACGCGAGGTCGCCGGCGACGCAGCGACGCAAGAACGGTCGGTCGGTCATGTGTCCTCCGAAGTCGGGCAGGTGAGCACTCGGTGGGGCTATCGCACCACTGAGTGCTCACCTGCGAAGCACCTACGCGCCGCCGTCGGCCCCACCGTCGGAGCCGCCGCCGCGGGCGCCGCCGTCGGCCGGGCCGTGACCGGCGCCGCCGTCAGCGCCGCCGTCTGCGCCGCCGTCGGAGCCGCCGCCGCGGGCGCCGCCGTCGGCCGGGCCGTGACCCGCGCCGCCGTCGGCACCGCCGTCGGCGCCACCGTCCGCACCGCCACCCGAGGCGCCGCCGTCGGCCGGGCCGTGGCCGGGGGTCGAGCCGGAGGTGGTGATGTCGTCGTCGTTCATCCCTGCTCCTTACCGATGTGCTGTGGTGGTACGACTCGCGCCGTCCGAGTGCGAGCAGTGTGGTGGCTCGCCGGGGTGCGTGTCGTCCGGTCGCGCCCGGCTACCCCCGGCGGTTTCGTCCTACGCCCCGATCGATGGCCGTAGGGTGCTGCGCCATGACTGTGGGCACGCTGGTGCTGCTGCGGCACGGCCAGAGCGAGTGGAACGAGAAGAACCTCTTCACCGGATGGGTCGACGTCCCGCTGTCGGCCACCGGCGAGCAGGAGGCCCGCCGTGGCGGCGAGCTCCTGGCGGACGCCGGGCTGCTCCCCGACGTCCTGCACACCTCGCTGCTCCGGCGGGCCATCGCGACCGCCAACATCGCGCTGGACACCTGCGACCGGCACTGGATCCCGGTGCGCCGGGACTGGCGGCTCAACGAGCGGCACTACGGCGCCCTGCAGGGCAAGGACAAGAAGCAGACGATGGAGGAGTTCGGCGAGGAGCAGTTCCAGATCTGGCGCCGCTCCTACGACACCCCGCCGCCCCCCATCGACCCGGACGACGAGTACGCGCAGACCGGCGACCCGCGCTACGCCGACCTGGGCGACGGGATGCCGCGCACCGAGTGCCTCAAGGACGTCCTCGAGCGGCTGCTGCCGTACTGGACCGAGGCCGTCGTCCCGGACCTGACGGCGGGTCGGACCGTGCTCGTCGCCGCGCACGGCAACTCGCTGCGCGCCGTCGTCAAGCACCTCGACGGCGTCGACGACGACACCATCGCCGGGCTGAACATCCCGACCGGCATCCCGCTGCGCTACGACCTCGAGTCCGCGGGCGACGACCTCCGCCCGACGAACCCCGGCGGCACCTACCTCGACCCGGAGGCGGCGAAGGACGCGATCGCGGCGGTGGCCAACCAGGGCCGCTGACTCCGGAGGCGGTGAACACCGCCTGAACGGGGTCCCAACAGTCACCCGTCCGGGGGTTGGACGGGTCACCAACGGGACTCCGACGCGGGTGGAAATCGCGGTGACGGCCCTACCATCGCGTCGTGGCCGTGCCGCTGTCCGTGACCGTCCTGGCCGTCGTCGTGGCGGCGGTCCTGGGCGTCGTGGTCGGTGCGGCCGGGCTCCGGTGGAGGACCCGGGCCACGCGCACGCCGGTCGTCGCCGCCGGTCCGACCGTCGCGGAACTGCTGGCCCGCATCGTGCGGCGCTCGCACACCGGCCTCGCGGTGATCAACCGCTTCGGCGACGTGGTGCTGTCGAACGACCGGGCCGAGATCCTGGGCGCGGTCGTCGACGCGCGTCCCGACGGGCGGGTCGCGGCCGCGGCAGAACGGATCGCCGAGCACGGCGGCACGGCCGAGATCGACCTGTCGCCGCCGGTGGCGTCGCGCCGCGCCCCGCAGTCGGTGATCGCCCGGCTCGGCCCCCTGGGGGACGGGTTCGTGGTGGTCGAGGCCTCGGACACCTCGGCCGCGGTCCGCCTCGAGGCAGTGCGGCGGGACTTCGTGGCGAACGTCGGCCACGAGCTCAAGACGCCGGTCGGGGCGATGGCCGTGCTCGCCGAGGCCGCGCTCGACGCCGACGACCCGGCCGAGGTCACCCGCTTCACGACGAAGATCCTCCACGAGTCCCGTCGTCTGGGGTCGCTGGTCACCGAGCTCATCGAGCTCTCCCGGCTCCAGGGTGCGGAGGCGCTGCCCGAGCTCGAGCCGGTCGGGCTCGACGACGTGGTGCGCGAGGCCGTCGCGCGGGTGCGGGTGTCCGCCGAGACCGCGGGTACCGACCTCACGCTCGACGCCCCCAGCGGGCTGGAGGCCGCGGGCAGCCGCACGTTGCTGGTCACCGCGCTGGCCAACCTGCTGGAGAACGCGATCGCCTACTCGCCGGAGGGATCCCCCGTGTCGGTGCGGCGACGCAAGGTCGACTCGCGCGTGGAGATCTCGGTGACCGACCGCGGGATCGGGATCGCCCCCGAGCACCAGGAACGGGTGTTCGAGCGGTTCTTCCGGGTCGACCCGGCGCGCTCCCGGGCGACGGGGGGCACCGGGCTGGGCCTGGCGATCGTCAAGCACGTCGCCGCCAACCACGGCGGTGAGGTCCGGCTGTGGAGCGAGCCCGGGGTCGGCTCCACCTTCACGTTGCGGCTGCCGACCCCGGAGGCGACCGGCGGGGACCCGCCGTCACCCGTCGTCGGGACCGGGTCCCGCGACACCACCCACCGGACCGGAACACCCGTGCTGGAACCGACGAGCAGAGGTGAGTAGATGACCAGGGTGCTGATCGTGGAGGACGAGGAGTCCTTCGCGGACCCGCTGGCCTACCTGCTGCGCAAGGAGGGCTTCGAGGCGAGTGTCGCGGAGACCGGCGCCGCCGCCCTCGAGGACTTCGAGCGCCACGGCGCCGACATCGTCCTGCTGGACCTGATGCTGCCCGGGATGAGCGGCACCGACGTGTGCAAGGCCCTCCGGGCGCGCTCGTCGGTCCCGGTGATCATGGTGACCGCCCGGGACGCCGAGATCGACAAGGTGGTCGGGCTCGAGCTCGGCGCCGACGACTACGTCACGAAGCCCTACTCCGCCCGCGAGCTGATCGCCCGGGTGCGGGCGGTGCTGCGGCGCGGGCAGGAGAACGACGGCCCGGCCGAGGGCAGCACCGGATCCTCCGCGGACCGTCAGGTGCTGGAGGCCGGCCCGGTGCGGATGGACGTCGGGCGCCACGTGGTGACCGTCGACGCCGCGGGCGACGCCGTGGAGGTGGCGCTGCCGCTCAAGGAGTTCGACCTGCTCGAGTACCTGATGCGCAACGTGGGCCGGGTGCTCACCCGCGCGCAGCTCATCGACCGGGTCTGGGGCGCGGACTACGTCGGCGACACCAAGACCCTCGACGTCCACATCAAGCGACTGCGCGCCAAGCTCGAGCCGGAACCCTCGCAGCCCCGGCACCTGCTGACGGTGCGGGGCCTGGGCTACAAGCTGGACGCGTGAGGGGCCGGCCCGTGACCACCCATCGAGTGACGTCGAGCACCGTCTAGGCTGGTCGCCGTGCGTCTCGGGGTTCTCGACGTGGGGTCGAACACGGTTCACCTCCTCGTGGTCGACGCGCACCGGGGGGCCCACCCGACGCCGCAGTCCTCGACGAAGACCGCGCTACGGCTCGCCGAGCACGTGACCGGCGGGCAGCTCTCCCGCAAGGGCGCCGACGCGCTCGTCTCGGCCGTCGCCGAGGCCCGGCGGGAGGCGAGCGCACTCGGGTGCGACGACGTGCTGGCCTTCGCCACCTCCGCGGTGCGCGACGCCGACAACTCCGACGCGGTGCTCGCGCGGGTCCGGGACGAGACCGGGGTCGACCTGCAGGTCCTCACGGGTCCCGACGAGGCGGCGCTCACCTTCCTCGCGGTGCGCCGCTGGTTCGGGTGGTCGGCCGGGCGGCTGCTCTCGCTCGACATCGGCGGCGGCTCGCTGGAGATGGCCGTCGGACGTGACGAGCGCCCCGACGTCGCCCTCTCCCTGCCCCTGGGCGCGGGCCGGCTGACCCGGGACTGGTTCGCGGCCGACCCGCCGGACCGCAAGGAGACCCGGGCGCTCGCCGAGTACGTCCACGACATGGTCGCCCCGGCCGCGGCCGCGCTGCTCGACGGCGGGCCCCCGGAGCGGGCCGTCGTCACCTCCAAGACCTTCCGGTCACTCGCCCGGCTCACCGGTGCGGCGCCGCGGTCGGCCGGTCCGCGGGTGCACCGACGCCTCACGGTCGCCGGGCTGCGGCAGGTCGTCGCCTTCATCAGCCGCATGGACTCCGCAGACCTCGCCGAGCTCGAGGGGGTCAGCGCCTCCCGGGCCCACCAGCTCGTCGCCGGCGCGATCGTCGCGCGCGGGGCGATGGACGCCCTCGGCCTCGAGGAGGTCGAGGTCTGCCCGTGGGCCCTGCGTGAAGGCGTGATCCTGGGACGCCTGGACCAGGTCCCCCTCGAGGACGGTCCGTTCGCCGCTGACGGGACGTACGCCACCGGTCGTCCTGCTGCGACTGGACGAGCAGGCTCGACCACGGCACGGTGGAACGGATGACGACCGACGGTCCCCCTCCGCGAGGAGCTCAGCGCAGCGTGGCGGAGCTGCTGGCCGCCTACGGCGCCGAGTCGCGGTCGGCGTCGCCGCCGCCGGATCCCCAGCCCGAGCCCCGCGATCCCTACGGCGACGCCGGGTACGGCTCGTCGTACGCGGCCCCCGCGGACTACGGGTCCTCGTCGTACGGCCCGCCCCGCGGCTCCTACGACACGTACGACTGCTACGGCTCCTACGACCAGGAGCCCCCGGGGCGCGGGTCGTACTCGTCCGGCTACGACTCCTACGGGTCGTCCTACGACCCGCCCGGGTACGGCTCGTCGTCCTACGACCAGGGCTACGGGGCCTCGGGCCCCGGCTCCTCGTCGCCGTACGGCTCGTCGGGATACGGCTCGTCGGGGTACGGCTCCGCGGGCTACGGCTCGTCGGGGTACGGCTCCGCCTACGACGACGGGTACGGCCCGGCCGGGTACGACTCCTACGACCAGGGCCCCCCCTCGCGCGGTCCCGCGTACGGAGCGCCCTCCTACGGGTCCCCGTCGTACGCCCCCGAGCCCCCGCCGCAGGATCCCTACGGCGGCGGGTACGGCAGCCCGTCCGGATACGGGTACGCCGCGCCGGCGCCCACGGGGTACGGCCAGCCGTCCGCCGTGCCGCGCCAGTCCGGACCGCCGCCCGGGTCCGGCCCGCAGCCGGCGAGCGCCCCGCCGCAGGCCTGGGCGCCCTCGGCCCCGACCACGGTGACGCCGGCCGCGCGCCCGGCCCCGCCGGAGGCGCCGACCACCGCGCAGCCCGTGGCACCGACGCAGGCCCAGCCGACGCAGGCCCAGCCGACCTCGGTGCAGCAGACGCAGGTCCAGCCGGGCCCGCAGGCAGCGCCCACCCGCGCCACCCCGGCGCCCACCACTGCGTCCCCGCGGCCGACCGACGACGGCGGCCCGCCGACCGCCGCGTCCGCGGCCGCCCGGCCCGACGCGACCCGGGCGGACGCCCCCGCCGGGCTCGACCGCGACCTCGACGACCGGGACGACGACGACTGGGACGACGAGTACGACGACGAGCCCGTGGAACGCCCGTCCGCGCGCGAGTGGGCGATCATCGCCGGCCAGCTCGTCGTCGGTGCCGTGCTCGGGGCCCTGCTGTGGATCGGGTTCTCCTACCTCTGGCAGTCCCAGCCCGTCATCGCCCTGGTCCTCGCCGCCGCCGCGACCGGTGGGCTCGTCTTCGGGGTGCGGGCCATGCGTCGCTCGGACGACCTGCAGACCATGGCGCTCGCGATCGTCGTCGGCCTGGTCGTCACCGTCTCGCCGGCGGCGTTCGTCCTCCTCGCTCGTTGACCGGCGACCCGTCGCCGGCGGCCGGCCCGCCCGTCCCCGTCGCGCTGTCGACCGCGTCGGTCTACCCGGAGCCCATGTCCGCGGGGTTCGACGCGGCGGCCGAGCTCGGCTACGACGGCGTCGAGCTGATGGTCTGGAACGAGCCCGAGTCGCGCCAGCTGCGCACCGTGGCGCGGCACGCCGAACGCACCGGCGTGCCCGTCCTGGCGGTGCACGCCCCGTGCCTCGCCATCACCCAGCGGGTCTGGGGCGCGGATCCGGCCGAACGCCTGCGGCGCAGCGTCGTGCTGGCGGCGGGCCTCGGCGCCCCGATCGTCGTGCTCCACCCGCCGTTCCGCTGGCAGCGCCGGTACGCGGCCGGGCTGGCCCGCCAGGTCGACGAGCTCGAACGCGCGCACGGCGTCCGGATCGCGATGGAGAACATGTTCCCGCTGCGGCGCGGGCGCGTGCGGGTCTCGAGCTACACCCCCGGGCACGACCCGACGGTGCCGGGCGCCCGGAACTACACCCTGGACCTCTCGCACACCGCGGTCGCGGGCGACGACGCGTTCGCCCTCCTCGAGCGCATGGGCGACCGCCTGGTCCACCTGCACCTCGCCGACGGCACCGGGGAGCCTCACGACGAGCACCTCGTCCCCGGCCGCGGCACCCAGCCGTGCGCGGACGTCCTGCGCCGGCTCGCGCTGACCGGCTTCGGGGGCACCGTCGTCGTCGAGATCTCGACCCGCCGGGCCCGCACCCGCAACGAGCGCCTCGACGCCCTCGCCGAGTCGCTGCTCTTCGCGCGGCTGCACCTCGGCTCGCGCGTGCCCCGCTCGCGCGCCTGACGGGGGCGGGCGCGGGTCGGACGCGACCCGCCGTCGGGAAGACTGCGGAGCATGACGACGGAGACGCAGCGGAGCGCGGCCCGATCCTCCGACACGGTCGCGGTGCTGGGCGGCGGACGGATCGGGGAGGCCCTGCTGGGCGGGTTGGTCGCGGCGGGTCGCGACGCCGGGTCGCTGCTGGTCGTGGAGCGCGACGCCGACCGGGCGGCCGAGGTGAGCGGGCGCCTCGGTGTCACGGCGACCGACGTCGCGGACGCCGCCGGCCGCGCCGACGTCCTCGTCGTCGCCGTGAAGCCCCAGGACGTCCAGGGAGTCCTGGAGTCCGTCCCGGCGGGGCGCGAGCGCGTCGTCGTCTCGCTCGCCGCCGGTATCCCGACGATCGCGCTCGAGCGGTGGCTGCCGACGGGGACGCCGGTCGTCCGGGTCATGCCGAACACCCCGATGCTCGTCGGCCGGGCGATGTGCGTGCTCTCCGCGGGCGCGCACGCCGACGACGCCGCGATGGACACCGCGGAGGGCCTGCTGCGCAGCGTCGGCCGGACGGTCCGGGTGCCGGAGTCCCAGCAGGACGCCGCGACCGCCCTGTCGGGCTCCGGGCCCGCCTACCTGTTCCTGGTGGCCGAGGCGATGATCGAGGCGGGTGTCGCGCTCGGCCTCCCGCGTCCCACGGCGACCGAACTCGTGACCGCCACCGTCGACGGCGCGGGCGGCCTGCTCACCGGACCCGGCAACCACCCGTCGCTGCTGCGCGAGGCCGTGACCTCGCCGGGCGGGACGACGGCCCAGGCGTTGCGGGTGCTCGAGGCGCACGGGCTGCGCGCGGCGTTCGCGGACGCCGTCGAGGCGTGCCGTGACCGTTCGCAGGCCCTCGGTGCCACGTACGGCGGTTGACGGGGCACCGTCCGCTCGGGCCGGGCGCGCGACCGTTCGTCGCCGGACGGCGGTGCGCCCGGCGTGCGGCGTGTGCGCTTGACGCAGCGGGGACCACGGCCACCGCACCACCACGTCGAGCGATTCATCCGTCACATCCGTCTCGCTACTCTCCGATCAGCACGTGCGTGTCGAACCGCCGGAGGGGAAGACCGGCGGCACGACGGGTGCTCGGAAGGCGGTCAACCATGCCGCAGAACGCCGCCGCTGGGCGGAGGGACGAGGGCGACCTGTCGCGGGTGCAGTTCCTGACCGTGGCCGAGGTCGCCGCGACCATGCGGGTGTCGAAGATGACGGTGTACCGACTCGTGCACAACGGAGAGCTGCCGGCGGTCCGCGTCGGCCGCAGCTTCCGGGTGCCCGAGGAGGCCGTCCACGAGTACCTCCGGGGCTCGTACATCGACGCCGGCTGACACCGGGAAAGGCCCGGGCGGTGCATCGGCGCCGCCCGGGCGCCCGGTACGGTGGAGCCTTGCGCTCCGGGGCCTCGGTCCCCGGGTCCTCCACCAGGTTGTAGCGAAAGGGAACCCGTATGGGCTCGGTCATCAAGAAGCGTCGCAAGCGGATGTCGAAGAAGAAGCACCGTAAGCTGCTTCGCAAGACCCGCGTGCAGCGTCGCAAGCTCGGCAAGTGACCGGCCCCGGCCGGGGCTGAGCATCGGGTCGCACGTCCAGGACACCGTCAGCCCCGTCCGGGAGAGTCATGCCGCCGTCCGTCGTCCTCGTCACCGGTGTGAGCCGCCAGCTCGGCGGTGACCTCGCGGCACGGCTCGCAGCGGACCCCTCGATCGACCGCGTGCTCGGCGTGGACACGACGCCCCCGAGCCGCGACACGCGCCGGCGGATGGGCCGCGCGGAGTTCGTCCGGGTCGACATCCGGAACCCGCTGATCGGCAAGGTCATCAGTACCGCGAAGGTCGACACCGTCGTCCACGCCTCCCTCTCCGGGCACCCGTCGGCCTCCGGCGGGCGCTCGATGATGATGGAGATGAACGTCATCGGGACGATGCAGCTCCTCGCGGCGTGCCAGAAGTCGGACACGGTGGGCCGCCTCGTCGTCCGGTCGACCACGAGCGTCTACGGGGCCAGCCCGCGCGACCCGGCGACGTTCTCCGAGACCACGGAGCCGAAGGCCCTCCCGCCGGGCGGGTACGCGAAGGACGCCGTCGAGATCGAGGGCTACGTCCGCAGCTTCTCCCGCCGCCGGCCGGACATCCCGGTGACGACGCTGCGGTTCGTCAACTTCATCGGTCCGCGCGCCGACACCGCGTTCGCGCACTACTTCTCGCTGCCCGTGGTGCCGATGGTGCTGGGCTTCGACGCCCGGGTGCAGCTGCTGCACCACGAGGACGCGGTCGCGGTCCTGGAGCGCGCCACGATGCACGACCTGCCCGGCGTGTACAACGTCGGCGCCGACGGCGTGCTGATGCTCTCGCAGGCGATCCGACGGGCCGGCCGTCTCTCCCTGCCGATCCCGGAGCCGCTGGTCCCGTGGGTCGGCCGGATCACCCGTCGCGCCCGCCTCGTGGACTTCTCGCCCGAGCAGATGCGGTTGCTCAACTACGGGCGGGTGGTCGACACCACCAAGCTCAAGAACGAGTTCGGCTTCGAACCGCGCTGGACGACGGTGCAGGCGTTCGACGACTTCGTGGCCGGACGTGCGCTGCGCCCCGTCGTCGACACCGACCGCGTCGTCGGCGTCGGCGAGTCGCTCGTCCTGGGCGCGGCCCGTCGTCTCCCCGGTTTCGGCGGGGACACGGGACCGGCGCAGCTGGACGCCCCGCAGGACCAGACGCCCGCCCTCGCACCGGTGCGGTAGGGAAGCCACGTGAGCAGCAGGAGGAACGACCCGATGGGCGAGGCGGACGTCATCCCGCTGCACGGTTCGGGCGGGCGCCCCCGCCCCCGGCCGACCCCGCGCCGGCGCAGCCTGACCCCGCCGCCCGCCGACGTCCCCGGGGAGCCCGACGTCCGGGAGGACGCGCCGACGGCGAACCTCCCGGTCCCCACCGGCCCGTCGGAGCTGGAGCGTTCGGTCGGGGAGGTGGCGGACTTCCTGCGCCGGCGTCTCGCGGGCCGCTACAGCGTCGACGAGTTCGGGTTCGACCCGGACCTCAACGAGAACGTGATCCTCCCGGTCCTCCGCCCGCTCTACGAGCGCTGGTTCCGGGTGGAGACGATCGGCGTGGAGAACGTCCCCGCCGAGGGCGGGGCGTTGCTGGTCGCCAACCACTCCGGGACGCTGCCGCTGGACGCGCTGATGACGGTCGTCGCGACCCACGACGACCTCCCGACCCCCCGCAACCTGCGCATGCTCGCCGCCGACCTCGTCTTCGGGATGCCGGGCGCCGGATCCATCGCCCGCAAGGCCGGGCACACGCTGGCCTGCAACCCGGACGCCGAGGCGCTGCTCGGTGCGGGCGAGCTCGTGGGCGTGTGGCCCGAGGGCTTCAAGGGCATCGGCAAGGCCTACGCCGACCGCTACAAGCTGCAGCGCTTCGGGCGCGGCGGCTTCGTCTCGGCCGCGCTGCGCACGGGGGTGCCGATCATCCCGTGCTCGATCGTCGGGGCCGAGGAGATCTACCCGAAGATCGGCGACCTGGGTCCCATCGCCCGCCTGCTCGGGGTGCCGTACTTCCCGATCACGCCGACCTGGCCGTTGCTCGGGCCGCTGGGCCTCGTGCCGCTGCCGTCGAAGTGGTACATCGAGTTCGGCGAGCCGATCCGCACCGACGAGTACGAGGCCGGCGCGGCCGACGACCCGATGCTCGTCTTCAACCTCACCGACCAGGTGCGCGAGAACATCCAGCAGACGCTCTACCGGCTGCTCTCCGGCCGCCGGAACGCGTTCCTGGGCTAGCTCGTCCCGACGGCGGGTCCGTCAGCCGCGGCGGCGGTACGCCGCCCCGGCCGCGACGGCCCCGGCGACCGCGCCGGCACCGAGGACGGACGGGACGCCGATCCGGGCGACCCGTCGTCCGGACCGGAAGTCACGGATCTCCCAGCCGCGCTTGCGGGCGAGCCCGCGCAGCTCCGCGTCCGGGTTGACCGCGACCGCGGTCCCGACCACCGAGAGCATCGGGGCGTCGTTGATGGAGTCCGAGTAGGCCGAGCAGCGTCGCAGGTCCAGACCCTCCCGGGTGGCCAGCGCGCGGACGGCGTGGGCCTTCGCGGGGCCGTGGAGGAGCTCCCCGACGAGTCGGCCGGTGTAGACGCCCCCGTCGTGCTCGGCGACCGTGCCCAGCGCCCCGGTCAGGCCCAGGCGCCGGGCGATGATCCCGGCGAGCTCGAGCGGGGTGGCGGTGACGAGCCAGACCCGCTGCCCGGCGTCGAGGTGCATCTGGGCCAGGGCGCGGGTGCCCTCCCAGATGCGGTCGCTCATCAGCTCGTCGTAGATCTCCTCGCCGAGCTCCACGAGCTCGGAGACCTCCCGGCCGGCGACGAACGACAGCGCCAGCTCACGGTGCTGGCGGATGTCCTCGGGGGTGCCCTCGCCGCCGAGCCGGAACTTCACCTGCTGCCACACGAAGCCGCGCAGGTCCGCCCCGGAGAAGAAGTTGCGCGCCGCGAGTCCCCGCGCGAAGTGGAAGATCGACGCGCCCATCATCATGGTGTTGTCGACGTCGAAGAACGCCGCTGCGGTGAGGTCCGGCGGGACGCTCGGGGCGACGGGGCCCTCGGTGTCCGCCGCGGCGGCCGCGGCGGCACCCGCGTCGCGCGCGGCCCCGCCGTCGTCCAGCGCGGTCAGCTCCGCCGGGTCCGGCACCGACGCATCGTCCACGGGCTCCGCGTCCGAGGCCCTCGGCGTCTCCCGCCGTCGTCCCACCGCCCGTATCCCTCCCGCTCGCACACCGGCCGTTCCCGCCAACCCTAGTGGCCCGCGGGAGTGGGGGCCGCGTGCCGTCAGCCCAGGGAGAGGCCCGGCAGGCCGGGCAGCAGCGGCGGCAGCTCGACCTTCGGCAGACCGGGCACCGGCACCGGCACCTTGACCGGGTCGGGCGTGCTGGTCGGCGTGCGCTCCGAGGAGTCGGACCCGGTGCTGGTGGTGCTCGACGTGTCCGAGTCGGAGGTGGTCGTGGTCGGCTCGGTCGAGGTCGTCGTCTTCGTGGTCGACGACGGCGTCGAGGACGAGGCCTCCGGGGTGGCCGTCGAGGCCGACGAGCCCTCCCGGGCGCTGCGGCACGACGCCGACGGCAGCGGGCCGAGCTCGTCGGAGGAGGAGCCACCGCAGGTGGGGTCGGACTCGAACGTCCGGGCCCGGTCCTGCAGCTGCGTGAGCAGGCGCTGCGACGACGCGGCCTGCTGGCGACCGGAGTCGGACAGCGACGGCGACAGGCTGTCGAACATCTTCTGCTGGGTGCCCGCCCACTGCGTCAGCGTGCTCGGCGACGGCCCGGCCGGGCGGTTGACCAGACCGAGCAGCAGCTTCGAGCCGCTGCGGGCCTGCTGGTCGAACGCGCGGAGGTTGTCCGCGACGAGCGCGGCGTCGGCCTCGTCGAGGCCGGCGGCGGTCGGGCGCGGGCCGGCGGCCGTGCTCGAGTCGCGCTGGATCATCTGCTGGATCTCGTCCAGCCGGAGCGCGGCGATGTCGAGGTGCTTCTGACCCTTCGCCTCCTGGCCGGAGGTGAGCCCGACCTCGGCGGACTCCGAGGCCCGCTTGAGGCCGTAGAGCATGTCGCCGGGCAGCGAGCCCCGGGAGAGCAGCACCGTCAGCGCGCCGAGCGCGAGGATGCAGGCGACGCCCGCCACCGTCGTGGACATGAGGCGGCGCACCGCCGAGCGGCGGGGCCCGGACGAGCCGGCCGGGGCCGGGCGGCGGTCGCCGGGCCGGGTGCCGCCGCGGCGGTCCGCGCGCCGGCGGCCGTGCGAGGACCGGGTCGGGGCGTCGGCCGGCGACGTGACGAGGGTCCGGGAGGTCGACGACTCCTCGGCCGGGGCCGCCTGCTCGGTGATCGCGGCCATGACCGAGGCGCGCATCCGGGCAGAGGCGGCGGGGTCGGGGCCGGGTGTGGCGGCCGCGACGTCACGCAGGAGATCGGCGATCCGGAGATCGTCGGCGAGGTCGGTGTCCACACCACGCTCTCGTGCGGTGGACCCTGAATCGTTACCGCCGCCGAGAGGGAATCCTCGTTCGGTGAACGGCGGTGTGGTCTGCGCCGGACGGCCGGACACGCGCGTGCGTTCCTGCTCGTCCCAGGCAGCGGCGAACCGCTCGTCTGCCCCGCCGCGACCGCTCGACATGTCGTCCGTCCTCATCGTGCGCCCGTGCCCTCCGGCACGTGCCGTACCCGTCGTCTATCGGAACGACCGGATAGGCGACCGGTTACGTCCTCCACGCCGACGGGTGGAACTACATGGCTGTCACTCACCGCAAACCCTCGGGCAGCAGTTGAGCGAGCCGGCGCACCGCCCGGTGCTGGAGGGCCTTCACCGCGCCCTCGTTGCGTCCCATGATGTGCGCGGTCTCGGACACCGAGAGGCCCTGGAGGAACCGCAGGGTGATGCACTCCTGCTGGTCGTCCCCCAGCTTGGCGACGCAGCGCAGGAGCTCCTCGTGCGTGGCGCCCGCGATGACCTCGCTCTCCGGGCCGGGACGGTGCGAGTCCGGGGCGACGTCGGTGATCTCCGGGGTCGCCTGCTCGAGCCGGTAGCGGCTGGACTTCACGTGGTCGAGGACCAGGTTCCGCGCGATCGTCACGAACCAGGCGCCGATGTCCCGGCCCTGGTAGCTGACCGACGAGATCCGTCGGAAGGCCCGGACGAACGTCTCCTGCGTGAGGTCCTCGGCGACGCCGCGGTCGCCGAGCCGGTAGAAGACGAAGCGGAAGACGACGTCGTGGTACCGGTCGAACAGGGTGCCGAAGGCGTCGACGTCGCCGTCCTGGGTGGCGCGCACCAGCGCCCAGCCGTCGGCGACCGATTCGTCGGCCTCCTCCAGCCCGGCCTGCTCCAGGTCGGCGGGGTCCACCTCGTCGGCCGGGGGCTCGGGGCCGTCGCCGACGGGCGTGGGCAGCGGGGTGGTGGCGGGCGCCGCGGCGGGGACGGGCCCCGTCGGCGCACCCGGGGCCGGCGGGTGCCCGGCCGGCGGTGCGGGGGCGGGCGGTGCGCCCGGGGGCGGGAGCGGTCCGGTCCGCGGGGGCGGCGGGTGACCGGGACCCGGGCGGACCGGCCCGGGGCCCGTGGGCTGGGGGCCGGTCGGCCGGGGCGGGGCGGGCGGCGCGGGGCGTCCGGCGATGCGCGGCAGGTCGGGGTGCGAGGGGTGGTCCATCGGGTGCGGACCGGGGGCCGGTCGCCCGCCGTCGCGCCCGCGCTGCTCCGGGTAGGGCGTCGCGAAGCCCTGCTCGGGTGGGCCGGCCCCGAACGCGCCCACCGGTTCGGGCGGGGTGTCGGTCAGCGAACCGTGCCCGGACCGGCCCGATCCACCGCGGCGTGCGGGGTCGGGTTCGGGTGGGGTCCCGCCGGCGCGGGCCGTCATCGCACTCCGCCGGAGAGGAAGGGCAGCGGAGCTCGACCATCGCGGGCCGCGGGCGCGACGGCGGCCGACTCGGGCCCCGTCGTCACGCCGACGCCGACGACAGCGGACAAGGCGTTCTCCCTCGCTGGACGACCACTCGCTTCCTGCGGTGCGCGTCCGCGACTCGGCCGAGACCAACCCGTGACCACGCTGAGGACGGAGCATACGTGCGGCGCGGAGGCCCTCGTCACCGGAGCGCCACCCACCCGGGCCGGGCTCGTTGACATGCCCTTGACCTGCGGTGAGAGGTCCCGACCGCGCCGTCGGCGGTCGAACGAGGTCTGCCAGACTCCTCGGTGGGTCGAGCAGGAGGGAACCGGGTTGTCGCGAGCAGTCGGAGAGTCGTCCGACCCCGTCCGGGTGACGGTGCTCGTCCGCGCGGACTGCCGGACGTGCGACCGCATGGCGCTGGTCGTCCGCGCGGTCTGCGAGGAGGTCGGCGAGGAGTGGGCGACGGTCGACGTCGACGGCGCGGCCGATCCGGAGCTGCGCGGGGAGTACGGCGACCGGATCCCCGTGGTGCTGGTCGACGGCGAGGAGCTCGCCTCGTGGCGGGTCGAGCCGGACGCCCTGCGGCGGGCGCTCGCATGAGCCGGCCGACGGGGCTCGGGGCCCAGACGTCCACCGGCGACGTGCCCGCCCTGCGGACCGCGAGCTCGCTGGTGGTCCTCGCGCTGTCCACCTACCGGTCGCTGCAGACCCTCCCGGCCGGGGGCGGCGACAGCGGCGTCCCGGTGGTCCGGGAACTGCTGAACGCCGCGGTGGTCGAGCTGGGCGACGCGCGCAGCGTCCTGGCCACGGCGACCTCCGCGGCGGGCGGGCGGCCGCAGACCGCCCCCGACCCGTCCTACGGCCCGGTCGTCGGGACGGCGCTCCCGACGGTGCGGACGCCGGCCGACGTGGTCGGGCTGGCCCTCACGTTGGAGGACGTCCTGGCGCAGACCCTGGTGGCCGACGCCGCGGGGCTGTCGACCCCCGCGCTGCGGGCGACGGCGGTGCAGCTCGCGTCCGCGGCGGCGGCCCGGAAGGCGAACCTGCTCGTCGTCAACACCCTGCTCTCCTCCGGCCGCGCCGACCTGGTCGTCGCGCCGCCCGATCTCGCCTCGCTGCCCGCCGGGGTCGGGACCGTCGGCTTCCCGGACACCCGGTTCCCGACGTCGAAGGCGTCCCCCGTCGAGGAGGGGAACTGACCGTGTCCCGACCACTGGCCCGACGACGGGTGCTGCTCGGCTCGGCCGCGGGCGTGCTCGGGGTCGGCGCCCTCGCGGCGTGCTCCGACGCCCCGCCGGCCGGGCCCGGGCCGGCCCCGAGCGCGGCGCCGCCGCCGAGCTCGACCACACCGACCCGCGTCCCCTACGTCGGCGACCAGCGGGGCATCGCGTTGTGCGCCGCGACGTCGGCCCTCGCCGCGAGCCTGTACTCGGGGGCGGTCGTGGCCGCGGGCGACGGCCGCCTCGGCCAGGTCCCGGCCGTCGTCACCGCCTTCCTGTCCGGGGCGGGCGCCCAGCACACCGAGCACGCCGCGGCCTGGAACCAGCTGCTGACCGCCGCCGGCGTCCCGGCCGTGACCGGTGCGCCGCTGACCGTGGAGAACGACCGGCGGGCCGCGCTCGGCCGCGCCGCCGCGCCGACCGACCTGCTGTCCCTGGCCGTCGACGTCGAGGCCATGACCGGCGGCACGATCGCGGCACGGGCGGGGGAGTTCACCGACCCGGGCGCGGCCGCCCTGGCCGCCACCCTCGCGCCGGTCACCGCCATGCACGGGGCCACCGCGGCGTTCCTGCTCGGTCGGCCGACCGGCTCCGCCCCCGGATCCGCCGGCGCGCCCCTCGGGCTCGACGCCCTCACGGCCTGAACCGACGGTCACCCGGGGGCGAACCCGAGCCGGTGACGACCACCCGCCCCGTGCCCCGCAGCGGCCCGCTCGTCGTGGCGGCCCTCGTCGCGGTCGGTGCGGCGATCGGGGTCGGCGAGCTCGTCGCCGCGCTCGTGTCCCCGGCCGCGTCGCCCTTCCTCGCCGTCGGGCAGGCCGCGATCCGACTCACGCCGGAGTGGCTGAAGGAGACCGCGATCGCGTGGTTCGGCACGTTCGACAAGGTCGCGCTGCTCGTCGGGATGGTCGTGGTGATCGGCGGGCTCACGGCGCTCGCCGGCCTGGCCTCCCGCCGCGACGAGCGCCCCGGCCTGGTGCTGGTCGTCGGGATGGGGCTGCTCTCCCTGGCCGCCGTCGTCACCGCACCCACGTTCGCCCCGCTCGACCTCGTCCCGTCCGGGGTCGCGGTCGTCGTCGGCGCCGGGGTGTGGCGGTGGCTGCGCCCGGTCGCCCTGGCCCCGTCCGCGGCCGGTGGCGTGCTGTCCCGACGGCGGTTCCTGACGACGGCCGGCGGGACCGCCCTGGGGGCGGTGGCCGCGGGCACGGTGGGCCGCGTGCTCGGCGCCGGCGGCGCCTCGCCGGCCGGTGTCGACCTGCCCGCGCCCGCCACGGTGGCGGTCCCGCCCGCGGTCGGCGCGGACTTCGTGGCCGACGGCACCCCGCCGTGGCTGACCCCGGTCGCGGACTTCTACCGGATCGACACCGCCCTGTCGGTCCCGCGGATCGCCGTGGGCGACTGGTCGCTGCGCGTGCACGGGATGGTGGACCGGGAGGTGACACTGGACTTCGACCGGCTGCGCGGGATGCGGCTGATCGAGGCGCCCGTGACCCTGACCTGCGTCTCCAACGAGGTCGGCGGGTCGCTGATCTCGAACGGGATCTGGCTCGGCGTCCCGGTCGCCGACGTGCTCGCGCTCGCGGGCGTGCGGCCCGGGGCGCAGCAGATCGCGTCCACCTCGGCGGACGGCTGGACCTGCACGACCCCGCTCGGGCCGCTGACCGACGGCCGGGCCGCCATGCTCGCGATCGGGCTGGACGGGCAGGCGCTGCCGATCGAGCACGGGTTCCCGGTGCGCATGGTGGTCCCGGGGCTCTACGGCTACGTGTCGGCCTGCAAGTGGATCACCGACGTCGAGGTGACCACGTACGACGGCGTCATCTCCTACTGGGAGCAGCGGGGCTGGGGCCGGTTCGGGCCGATCAAGACGCAGTCCCGCATCGACGTGCCCCGCGACGGCGCGACGGTGCCCGCCGGGCGCGCCGTGGCCGCCGGGGTGGCGTGGGCGCAGCACACCGGCGTCGTTGCCGTGGAGCTGAGCGTGGACGGCGGCCCCTGGCGGACGGCGCAGCTCGCCGCCGAGCCGACCGTGGACGCGTGGCGGATGTGGCGCCTGCCGCTCGACCTCGCGCCGGGGCCCCACCGGCTGCAGGTGCGCGCCACGGACCGCTCGGGCGAGGTCCAGACCGCCGTCGAGGCCCTCTCCATCCCCGATGGAGCGACGGGCTGGCACACTGTCTCGGTCACCGCGGTGTGAGGACGTCCGCGCCGCCGCCGTGACCAGCGACTTTGTGCG
Source organism: Actinomycetospora termitidis (assembly GCF_030286555.1). Taxonomy (GTDB): domain Bacteria; phylum Actinomycetota; class Actinomycetes; order Mycobacteriales; family Pseudonocardiaceae; genus Actinomycetospora; species Actinomycetospora termitidis. The sequence continues at coordinate 1,022,902 of NZ_JASVWF010000001.1, forward strand.
TGCGTTCACGAGCGGTACCCTCGGATGAGGACGTTCGGTGACGATCGCGGTGAGCAGAAGCAGGGCAGGGAGGCCTCCGGCGTGACGGTGGACGGGGGCGTGTCGCGTCCTGCCGCAGGCCGCGTGGCTCCCGACCGCATCCCCCAGGCCACCGTCGCCCGCCTCGCCGTCTACCTGCGCGTGCTCACCGAGATGCTCGCCGAGGGCGTGCGCACGGTCTCGTCCGACGTGCTCGCCGCGGCGGCCGGTGTGAACGCCGCGAAGCTGCGCAAGGACCTCTCGCACATCGGCTCGTCCGGGGTGCGCGGGGTGGGGTACGACGTGTCCCGTCTCACCGAGCAGGTCGAGTCCGTGCTCGGGCTCACCCGCTCGCACGCCGTGGCCCTGGTCGGGGTGGGGAACCTCGGCCACGCGCTGGCCGGCTACGGCGGGTTCGCCCAGCGCGGCTTCGGGGTAGCGGCCCTGTTCGACGTGGATCCGGCCCTCGTCGGCACCACGATCGCCGGGGTGGAGGTGCTCGACGTGGCACGGATCCCCTCCGTGTGTGCCGCGCGAGGGGTCACCATCGGGATGGTGGCGACGCCCGCGGGTGCGGCGCAGGGAGTCTGCGACGCGCTGGTCGGCGCCGGCGTGCGCAGCATCCTGAACTTCGCGCCGGCCGTGCTGTCCGTGCCGGCGGGCGTCGAGGTGCGCAAGGTCGACCTGGCGGTGGAGATGCAGATCCTCGCGTTCCACGTCTCCCGCCGGCCCGACGGGACGGTTCCCGATGCGACGGGGAAGGTGTACGGATGAGTCTGCTGCTCGTGGGTGTGTCGCACCGCACGGCACCGGTGTCGGTGCTGGAGCGCGTCGCGATCTCCGGGGAGGACACCGCGAAGGTCCTCGACGAGCTGATCAGCGGTGAGCACGTCTCCGAGGCCGTGGTGCTCTCGACGTGCAACCGGATCGAGATCTACGCCGTCGTCGAGACGTTCCACGGGGGCCTCACCGAGGTCTCCGGGGTGCTCGCGCGGCACGCGCAGGCCGAGGTCTCGGACCTGACCGACCACCTCTACGTGCACTACGCGGGCTCGGCGGTCGAGCACCTGTTCTCCGTCGCGGCGGGCCTGGACTCGATGGTGGTCGGCGAGGCCCAGATCCTCGGCCAGCTGCGCGCCGCGTACTCGACGGCCCGCGAGCTCGGCACGGTCGGCACGGTCCTGCACGAGGTGGCCCAGCAGGCGCTGCGGGTCGGCAAGCGGGTGCAGAGCGAGACCGGCATCGACGCCGCGGGGGCCTCCGTCGTCACCGAGGCCCTCGACGACGCCGCGGCCGCCCTGGACGGGCTGGTCGGCCGCCGGGCCCTGGTCGTCGGCTCCGGGTCGATGGGCGGGCTCTCCGCCGCGGCCCTGCGTCGCCGCGGGGTCGGCGAGATCGTCGTCGCCAACCGCACGCCCGAGCGGGCCGAGCGGCTCGCGGAGATCACGGCCGCCGAGGGCACGCCCGCGCACGCCGTCGGGCTCGACGGGCTCGGCGCCGCGCTCGCGACCGCCGACGTCGTCGTGGTGTCCACCGGCGCGGTCGGCACGGTCGTCGACCTCGAGACCGTGCGGGCCGCCCGGACCCGCTCCGACCGGGTGCTCGTCGTCTGCGACCTCGGCCTGCCCCGCGACGTGGCCCCCGAGGTCGGGGAGCTGCCGGGCGTGACGCTCGTCGACCTGGCGACGCTCGGGGACCGGCTGCGCGACGCGGCCGCGGGGCACGCCGTCGACGCCACCCGCGCCCTGGTCGCCGAGGAGGTGCGCGCCTACCTGGCCGCGCAGCGCTCCGCCGAGGTCACGCCGACCGTCACCGCCCTGCGCCGGCGCGCGGCCGAGGTCGTCGACGCCGAGCTGCTCCGGCTCGACGGTCGGCTGCCGGGGCTGGAGGCCGACGTGCGCGGCGAGGTCGCGAAGACCGTGCGCCGCGTGGTCGACAAGCTGCTGCACACGCCGACGGTGCAGGTGAAGAAGCTCGCCCAGTCCCCCGGCGGGGACACCTACGCCGAGGCGCTGCGGGAGCTCTTCGAGCTGGACCCGCAGGCCCCGGCCGCCGTCGCCTCCGGGCCGGTCGGCGAGCGGGTGACCGCACCCGACGTCGTGAAGACCGAGTCCGCCGCCCACCTCGAGGGCGACGAGGTGGACCACGCGCTCGCGGCGCAGTCCGGCGACGGCGGCCCGACGATCGCGACGGGGGGCCGCCGATGACGGCCGCCGACCTGGGGACGATCCGGATCGGGACGCGCGCGAGCCTGCTCGCGCGCACCCAGACCCAGACCGTCGCCGACGCGCTGACCGCCCGGGGCGCCGAGGTCGAGATCGTGCACGTGTCCACCGACGGTGACCGCACCCAGGCCGCGAACACCCCGCTCGCGGGGTCCGGTGTGGGGGTCTTCACGTCGGCGCTGCGGGATGCGCTGCTCGACGGCCGCATCGACGTGGCCGTGCACTCCTACAAGGACCTCCCGACGGCGGGGCTCTCCGGGGTGGTGCTCGCGGCGGTGCCCGAGCGCGCCGACCCCCGGGACGTGCTCGTCGCGCGGGACCAGATGGTGCTGGGCGAACTGCCCCCCGGGTCGGTCATCGGCACCGGGTCGCCGCGGCGGGCGGCGCAGTTGAACGCACTCGGGCTCGGGCTCGAGGTGGTCGGGATCCGCGGCAACGTCGAGACCCGGATCCGCAAGGTCACCGACGGCGAGGTCGACGGCGTGGTCCTCGCCAGGGCCGGGCTCGCCCGGATCGGCCGGGCGGGGGAGGCCACCGAGGTCCTCGACCCGCTGCAGATGCTGCCCGCCCCGTCGCAGGGCGCGCTCGCCGTGGAGTGCCGGGCGGCCGACACGGAGCTCGAGTCGTTCCTGCGGTCGACGCTGCACGACGAGTCGACGTTCCTCGCGGTGACGGCCGAACGGGCGGTCCTGCAGGAGCTCGGATCACCGTGCAGCGCCCCGATCGGTGCACTCGCCGACGTCGTCGAGGATCTGGACGACGACGGACGCATCGTGGAGAGGCTGTCCCTGCGGGCGTTCGCCACCACGGCCGAGGGGGCGCTGGTGCGCAACTCGGCCACCGGAGAGACGAAGGATGCCGAGCAGATCGGGCGGTCGCTGGCCGCCGAGCTGCTCGCCGACGGGGCGGAACCGCGCAGCGTCGAGGCGCCGTGACCCCCCGTGGGACCAGAAGAGACGGATAGGACGAGACACGAGATGACCGCACCCCCCTCCACCACTGCCGGCCGCGTCGCGTTCGTCGGCAGTGGGCCCGGTGACCCCGGCCTGCTCACCGTCCGGGCCCGTGAGGCGCTGTCCTCCGCGACCTACGTCGTGGCGGACCCGGGCGTGCCGGCCGAGATCGTCGCGACCCTCGAGGACACCGTGACGGTGCGCCGCGTCGGCGCGGACGCCGAGGTGTCCCCGCTGGGCGACGACGCGGGCGGCTCGCTCTCCGAGGGCGCCGAGATCGCCGCGCCGCTGCCGCAGGACCCGGCCGAGCTCGCCGAGCACCTGGTGACCCGAGCCCGCGACGGCGAGTCCGTCGTCCGCCTGGTCACCGGCGACCCGCTGACCCGCGAGACCGTGATCGTCGAGGTCCGGGCCGTGGCGACCGCGGGCGTGCCGATCGACGTCGTGCCGGGCATGCCCGCGAGCACCGCCGTCCCCGCCTACGCGGGGGTGGCCCTCGGGTCCGCGCACACCGCGGCCGACGTCCGCGGCGGGCTGGACTGGACCACGCTCGCCGTCGCGCCCGGCCCGCTGGTGCTGACCGCGACCGCCGCCGACCTCGCCTCGACGTCAGCCTCGCTGGTGGAGAACGGGTGGAAGCCGGAGACCCCCGCGCTGGTGACCTCGCAGGGCACCGAGTCCAAGCAGCGCACCGTCACCTCGTCGCTGGAGAAGCTGGCCACCGACGGGGCCGAGCTCGAGGGGCCGCTGACCCTGACCATCGGGGACGCCGCGGGCGACCGCGCCGCGCTGTCGTGGTGGGAGTCGCGGGCGCTCTACGGCTGGCGCGTGCTCGTCCCGCGCACGAAGGACCAGGCGGGCGCGATGAGCGACCGGCTGCGCGTGCACGGGGCCGTGCCGGAGGAGGTCCCGACGATCGCGGTGGAGCCGCCGCGCTCGCCCGCGCAGATGGAGCGCGCCGTCAAGGGCCTGGTCGACGGGCGCTACCAGTGGGTGGTGTTCACCTCGCAGAACGCGGTCCGGGCGGTCTGGGAGAAGTTCCAGGAGTTCGGCCTCGACGCCCGCGCGTTCTCCGGCGTGAAGATCGCCTGCGTCGGCGAGGCCACCGCCTCGGCGATCCGCGCGTTCGGCGTGCACCCCGAGCTGGTGCCGGCCGAGCAGACCGAGCAGTCCTCCGAGGGCCTGCTCGACATCTTCCCGCCGCACGACGACGTGCTCGACCCGGTCGACCGGGTCCTGCTCCCGCGGGCCGACATCGCGACCGAGACCCTCGCCGAGGGGCTGCAGGCCCGGGGCTGGGAGATCGACGACGTCACGGCGTACCGCACGGTGCGCGCCGCGCCGCCGCCCGCCCCGACCCGCGAGGCCATCAAGACCGGCGGCTTCGACGCGGTGTGCTTCACCTCGTCCTCCACGGTGCGCAACCTCGTCGGGATCGCGGGCAAGCCGCACGCCCGCACGATCGTCGCCTGCATCGGCCCGAAGACGGCCGAGACCGCGGTGGAGTTCGGCCTGCGCGTCGACGTCAAGCCCGACGTCGCCGAGGTCCCGGCCCTCGTCGAGGCCCTGGCCGCGCACGCGAACAAGCTGCGTGCGGAGGGCGCCCTGCCGCCGCCGCGCAAGACCAAGGCCCGGCGGCGGTGACCATGTTCCCCACCGACCGCCCGCGGCGGCTGCGCACCACCCCGGCGCTACGTCGCCTGGTGTCCGAGACCGAGGTGCGGCCGCGGAACCTGGTGCTGCCGGTGTTCGTGGCCGAGGGGCTGGACGCCCCGAAGCCGATCTCGTCGATGCCGGGCGTCGTGCAGCACACCCGCGAGACCCTGCGCAAGGCGGCCGCCGAGGCCGCCGCCGCCGGGCTCGGCGGGATCATGCTGTTCGGCGTGCCGTCGACGCACGACGCGACCGGGTCCGGTGCGGTCGACCCCGACGGCATCCTCAACGTGGGCCTGCGCGAGGTCCGCGCGGAGGTCGGTGACGCCCTCCCGGTGATGGCCGACACCTGCCTCGACGAGTTCACCGACCACGGGCACTGCGGGGTCCTCGCGCCCGATGGCTCGGTGGACAACGACGCGACCCTCGAGGTCTACGCGGACATGGCGGTCGCCCAGGCCGACGCCGGCGCCCACGTCGTCGCCCCGAGCGGGATGATGGACGGCCAGGTCGGGCGGATCCGCGCCGCCCTGGACGCGGCCGGGCACGTCGACACCGCGATCCTCGCCTACTCCGCGAAGTACGCGAGCGCGTTCTACGGGCCGTTCCGCGAGGCCGTCGACTCCCAGCTGCGCGGCGACCGCCGGACCTACCAGCAGGACCCGGCGAACGCCCGCGAGGCGCTGCGGGAGACCACGCTGGACCTCGCCGAGGGCGCGGACATGGTGATGGTCAAGCCCGCGATGGCCTACCTCGACGTGCTGCGCTCGGTGGCCGAGCTCTCCGACGTCCCGGTCGCCGCCTACCAGGTGTCCGGGGAGTACGCGATGATCTCGGCCGCCGCCGAGCGGGGCTGGATCGACCTCGAGCGCACGGTCCTCGAGACGGTGACCGGCATCCGTCGCGCGGGCGCCGACATCATCCTCACCTACTGGGCGACCGAACTGGCCACCCGGCTCGATCGTTGAGTGCGTCATGAGCGAGCACGTGCGTGAGGTGACACCGCCGCGCGAGGAGCCGGGCCGCCCCACGATCGTGACGGTGGCGGTGGTGCTCTGGGCGGTCCTCGGCGTGCTGCTGATCGGTACCGCCGTGCTCTTCCTGATCGCCCTCGTCGTCGGGAACGCCGATCCCGCCACCGGGGTCGCGTCCCTCGTGGTGACGGCCGTGGTGCTCGCGGCGCTCGGGGCGGGGACGCTCTGGGCCACCCGCGGCCTGGCGGCCGGCTCCCGGCCCGCCCGCTCGACGCTCACCGCGGTCGGCGTCGTCCTCGCCGTGGCGGGGCTCGTGCAGCTGACCTTCCTCGGCGTCGGCGGCGTGTACTTCGTGGCGTTCGCGGCGGGCGCGCTGCTGCTCCACCTGCCGGCGGCGCGGGCCTGGTTCGCCTGATGGGTTCTGGTGAGGTCCACTTCGCCGAGCCGGGCGCGCCGTGGTGGCCCGTGCTGCTCGGCCCGGTGCTCGCCCTCGGCGGGATGCTCGTCGACCGCCTCGCGCCGGGCGGCGCGAACCCGCTCGCCTGGGTCGTCATCGGCCTGGTGCTGTTCGCCCCGATCACGTTGATCGTGGTCGCGCGCCGCCGGATGCTGAAGGTGCGGGTCACCGACGCCGAGCTGGTGCAGGGCGACGAGACGGTCCCCCTCGCCCGGATCGCCGGCGCCCGGGAACCGGACGGGAGCGGCCGGTACGGCATCAAGCCGTTCGGCGACCACCCGTCCGTGCTGCGCCACCTGGGCGTCGTCGTGGTGACCCTCGACGACGGGTCCCGCCGTGCGGCCTGGGCGCGGGACGCGGACGGGCTGTACGCGACGCTGGCGGCGCGGCTCGCCGCGCGCGAGCCGTCGTCGTGAACGGTCGGGCCCTGCTCACGGCCGTCGTCGCCGTGCTGCTGCTCGCCGGCGCCGGGGTGTGCCTGTCGCTGGGCGTCGACACCTCCCCGTCGACGGGCGGACTGCTCGTCACGCCCGTCCCCCTGACCCGGATCCTCGGGGGCTGGGTGGCGGCCGGGGTCGCGCTGGTCACCGCGGCGCTGCTGTGCGTGGTGGACGTCGTCGCGCGGGTCCGGCGGGAACGAACGGCACGTTCGCGCCCGTAGAGGCCGCGACGGTGCCGTTCGCTCGTCGGGTGGGTGCCGCGAGGACCCCCGGCGGACGGCGGCCCCACCCCCGCGCCTGGGAGGATGGCCCCGTGAGCAGCGCACCTGCGACAGCGACCGGACCGGTGACCCGTTCGGCCGAGCTCTTCGCCCGCGCCGAGGCGGTCGTCCCCGGCGGCGTCAACTCCCCGGTCCGCGCGTTCCGGTCCGTCGGGGGCACGCCGCGGTTCATGTCCTCCGCCGCCGGTGCCTGGCTGACCGACGCCGACGGGAACCGCTACGTCGACCTGGTCTCCTCCTGGGGACCGATGATCCTGGGGCATGCCCACCCCGCCGTCGTGGACGCCGTCCGCGAGGCGGCGATCCGCGGGCTGAGCTTCGGCACACCCACCGCGGGCGAGGTCGACCTCGCCGAGGAGCTCGTGCGGCGGGTCGAGCCGGTGGAGCAGGTGCGCCTGGTCAACTCCGGCACCGAGGCGACGATGAGCGCGATCCGGCTGGCCCGCGGCTTCACCGGGCGCAGCGTCGTCGTGAAGTTCGCCGGCTGCTACCACGGCCACGTCGACGCGCTGCTGGCCGAGGCCGGCAGCGGGCTCGCCACCTTCGGTCTGCCCTCGACGCCGGGGGTGACGGGCGCGCAGGCCACGGACACCGTCGTGCTGCCCTACAACGACCTCGACGCGGTCGCCGCGGTCTTCGCCGAGCGCGGGCCGGAGATCGCGTGCGTCATCACCGAGGCCGCCGCCGGGAACATGGGCGCGGTCGCGCCCGACGACGGGTTCAACGCCGGGCTCAAGCGCCTGTGCGCCGCGCACGGCGCGCTGCTGGTGATGGACGAGGTGATGACGGGGTTCCGGGTGTCCGCCGCCGGCTGGTACGGCGTCGAGGGCGTCGCCGGGGACCTCTACTGCTTCGGCAAGGTGATGTCCGGCGGGCTGCCCGCCGCCGCCTTCGGGGGCCGCGCCGACGTCATGGCGCACCTCGCGCCCGCCGGCCCCGTCTACCAGGCCGGGACGCTGGCCGGGAACCCCGTCGCGGTCGCGGCGGGCCTCGCGACGCTGCGCCACGCGACCGAGGACGTCTACACCGCCCTCGATGTCGGGGCCGACCGGTTGACCTCGCTGATCGACGACGCGCTGACCGAGGCCGGCGTCGAGCACACGATGCAGCGCGCGGGGTCGCTGGTCTCGGTCCGCTTCGCGGGGGAGCCCGGCCGGAACTACGACGACATGAAGGCCCAGGAGACCTGGCGCTTCCCGCCGTTCTTCCACGCGCTGCTCGACCGCGGGGTGTACTTCCCGCCCAGTGTGTTCGAGGCGTGCTTCATCTCCGCGGCCCTCGACGACGAGGCGTTCGGCGTCATCGCGGACGCCCTCCCGCACGCCGCGCGCGCGGCAGCGGCCGCGACGGAGTCCTGATGCGCACGCTGGTCCACCTCGTCCGGCACGGCGAGGTCCACAACCCGGACGGTATCCTCTACGGCCGCCTGCCCGGCTACGGGCTCTCCGAGCGCGGGCGGGAGCAGGCCCTGCGGGTCGCGGAGCATCTCTCCGGCGCCGACGCGACCGCCCTGCTCGTGTCGCCGATGCAGCGCGCGCAGGAGACCGCGGTGCCGATCGCGGAGAAACTCGGGCTGGAGGTCGTCACCGACGACCGGCTGATCGAGGCGGCGAACGCCTTCGAGGGGCGCCGCGTCGCGGTCGGCGACGGCGCCCTGCGGAAGCCGGAGTTCTGGCCGCTGCTGCGCAACCCGTTCCGGCCGTCGTGGGGCGAGCCGTACATCGAGATCGCGCACCGGATGCTCGGGGCGGCGCACCGGGCCCGGGCGCTGGCCGAGGGGCACGAGGCGGTGTGCGTGTCCCACCAGCTCCCGATCTGGACGCTGCGGCGCTACCTCGCCGGCGACCGGCTCTGGCACAACCCGTCGAAGCGCCAGTGCGCGCTGGGGTCGGTGACCTCGCTGGTGTTCGACGACGAGTCGCTCGTCGACATCGCCTACGCCGAACCGAGCGGCACGTCGACCGGGACCGGTGCATGAGACGGGCCTTCCTGACGGTGCTGGTGGCGGCGCTCGTCGTCCTGGCCGGCTGCTCGGCCGGGGAGAACCGGGACGACGGCGGGTTCACCTTCGTCGCGCCGGGCGGGCAGACGCAGATCTCCTACCCGGAGGCCGAGCGCCGGCCGCTGTCGCCGGTGGCCGGGGACTCGCTGACCGCGCCGGGCACGCCACTGTCGACCGCGCAGTTCCGCGGGCAGGTCGTGGTGCTGAACATCTGGGGTTCGTGGTGCGGGCCGTGCCGGGCGGAGGCGGGCGCCCTGGAGCAGGTCGCGGAGGCGTCGCGGCCGCGGGGCGTGCAGTTCATCGGGGTCGACGTGCGCGACGACCGGGCGGCGGCGTCGGACTTCGTCCGCGACCGCGGCGTCAGCTACCCGTCGATCTTCGACCCGCCCGGCCGCTCGTTGCTGGCGCTGCGCGGCTACCCCCGCAACGCGGTGCCGTCGACGATCGTGCTGGACCGGCAGCAGCGCGTGGCCGCCGTGTTCCTCACGGCCGTGCTGGCGAGCGACCTGCAGCCCGTCGTCGACCGGGTCGCCGCAGAGCCGGCGCCCGCGCCGGCCTGACCCGGATCGAGCGAAGGGCCCCTTCGCTCGATCTATCCGACCGATGGGGCCCATCGCTCAGCACGGCGGCGGAGGGCGGCGGATGGCGATGGGCGCCCACGGCCCGTCTACTCGACCGAAGGTGCCCTTCGCTCGAGTCGGCGCCGGGGGGCCGGGTGACCTACGACATCCGGTAGGACCGCCTCACGCAGGACGGATGCGCCCGCCCTACGCTGGGGCGCGCGATGGAGTGCACATGGACCTGACCCAGGTGGTGACGTCGGGTCCCGTCCTGCTCGCGATCGCGCTCTCGCTCGTGGCGGGCTTCGTCAGCTTCGCCTCCCCGTGCGTGGTGCCGCTCGTGCCGGGCTACCTCGCATACCTGGCCGGCCTGGTCGGGGCGAGCGCCCCCGCGGTGCACGCCGACGAGGTCGCCGCGCAGGTCGCGGAGCGCCGGGCCGCGGTCACCGGGTCGCTGCCGGTGCAGACGGTCACCCGCCGCGCCGAGACCCACCGGCTCCGCCTCGCCGGGGCCGCCGCGCTGTTCGTCGCCGGGTTCACGGTCGTGTTCGTGCTCGGCCTGGGCGCGATCGTCTGGGCCGCCGACGCGCTGATCACCAACGAACTGCTGCTCCAGCGGCTCGGCGGGGTGGTCACGGTGGCCATGGGCCTGGTGTTCGTCGGGCTGGTGCCGGCCCTGCAGCGCGACACCCGCCCGCACTGGGTGCCGCGGATGGGCCTGGCCGGGGCCCCGCTGCTCGGCGCCACGTTCGGGCTCGGCTGGACCCCGTGCCTCGGGCCCACACTCACCGGCGTCATCGCGCTCGCCTCGGGCACCGGCGCCGACGGCAGCGCGGCCCTGCGCGGCGGCGTCCTCGTCCTGGCCTACTGCCTCGGGCTCGGCGTCCCGTTCGTCGTGATCGCCCTCGGCGCCGGCCGTGCCGTGCGGGCCCAGGCGTGGTTGCGGGCGCACGTGCGGGGCATCCAGCTCGCGGGCGGTGTGCTCCTCGTCCTCGTCGGTCTCGCCCTGGCCACGGGCCTGTGGGCGGAGATCGTCACCCTGCTCCGCGGCCCGATCGCAGGATTCTCCACCCCGCTATGACGCAGACCCTCGAGAAGCGCTCCGACCCGCCGTCGGGACCCCGCTCGCCCGGACGCGACCTGCTCGCGCTGGCGCGCAACACCTGGCGCGGGCTGACGAGCATGCGCACCGCGCTGATCCTGCTGTTCCTGCTGGCGCTCGCGGCCCTGCCCGGTGCGTTCCTCCCGCAGCGCGCGCCCAGCCCGCAGGCCGTGCGGGACTTCTTCACCGAGCACCCGACGCTCGCGCCGCTGCTCGACGGCGTCGGCCTGTTCGACATCTTCGCGACGCCGTGGTTCTCGGCGATCTACCTGCTGCTGTTCGTGTCGCTCGTCGGGTGCCTCGTGCCGCGCACGTGGGAGCAGATCCGCGGGCTGCGGGCGCCCACGGTCGCCGTCCCGCGCAACCTCTCGCGCCTCCCGCACCACGCCTCCGGCGCCGACGACCGCACGCCCGACGAGGTGGTCGAGGCCGCCCGCACCCGCCTGCGTGGCTGGCAGGTCGACGTCCGTGAGGAGCCCGGCGGCACGCGCACGGTGTCGGCCGAGAAGGGCGCGCTGCGCGAGGTCGGCAACGTGGTGTTCCACATGAGCCTGCTGGCGCTGCTCGTGGGCATCGCGGTCGGCAAGCTGTTCGGATACGAGGGCAACGTCATCGTCATGGCCGACGGCTCGGAGTTCTGCAACTCCGGGATCCTCGCCTACGACACGTTCCGGCCCGGGGTGCGCGTGGACGGCACCGAGCTCGCCCCGTTCTGCCTCGACGTCGACCGCTTCACCGCCCAGTACCGGCCCGACGGCGCGGCCGACTCGTTCGCCGCCGACGTCCGGTACTCCGACTCGGACGCCCTCGCGGACGGGACCCCGCCGGTGCCGACGACGATCGCGGTCAACGACCCGCTCCGGCTCGACGGCGAGCGGGTCTACCTGCTCGGCCACGGCTACGCCCCGCAGTTCACCGTGACCTTCCCCGGCGGCGAGCAGCGGACGTTGGCCACGCAGTGGGAGCCGGTCGACCAGCGCACGTTCCTGTCCCAGGGCGCGACGAAGTTCGACCGGCCCGGGGTCACCGACGAGGTCGAGCGCCGCCGCACCCAGGTGGCGATCACCGGTCTGTTCGCGCCCACCTCGAGCGGCGGGTCGATCGTGACCTCGACCTACCCCGCGCTGACGAACCCCGAGGTGGCCGCCGACGTCTACCAGGGCGACCTCGGCCTCGACTCGGGCCGCGGGCAGTCGATCTTCGCGATCGACCAGACGATGGTCGACCAGGGCCGCCTGACCCGGATCGCCCGGGAGAACCTGGTCCCCGGGCAGACGATCGCGCTGCCCGACGGCACCCAGGTGCGCTTCGACTCGGTCAAGGAGTGGGTGAACCTGCAGGTCTCCCACGACCCGGCCCAGGACGCGGTGCTCGTCGCGGCCGTCGCCCTGCTCGTCGGCATCACGCTCTCGCTGACGATCAAGCGGCGACGGTTCTGGGTGCGGGTGCGCCCGCTCGGTGACGATCCGGGCCCCGCGTCGCCCTCTACGACGGACCGTCGTAGCCTCGTGGAGATCGGTGGGCTCGCGCGCACCGACCAGGCCGGGTACGGCGAGGAGTTCGAGCGGCTCCGCGACGACCTGCTGCGACCCCCCAACGGAGGTTCCTGATGGGCGTCGACGCCCCCCTCGGCGACTTCGGCGACGTGCTGTACTACTCGGCGCTCGCGGTCTACATCCTCGCGATGGTGCTGCACGCCGTGGAGCACGGCCTGCTGCGCCGCGCGGAGCCCGCCGCCGTCGAGGCGCCGGTCCCGGCCGCCGTCGGCGCCGGCTCCGACACGATCCCGACGACGGGTGCCGGCTCCGGGCCCCCGGCCCGAGCGCCCCGGTCGTCCTCCGAGCGCTTCGGGCGCATGGGCGTCTCGCTGACGGTGCTCGGCTTCGCGCTGCACGCCGCGATGCTGATCGTCCGCGGCGTGGCGGCGGGCCGCGCGCCGTGGGGCAACATGTACGAGTTCACGGCCGCCGTGTGCCTCGTCGGCGTCGGGGCGTGGCTGGTGGTGCTCTACCGCCGCCCCGAGCTCCGCCGGCTCGGCGTCTTCGTGCTGCTGCCGGTGATCCTGCTGATGTTCCTCGGCGGAACGGTGCTCTACACCCAGACCGCGCCGGTCGTGCCCGCGCTGCGCTCCTACTGGCTCGCGATCCACGTGACCGCGGCCGTGATCTCCTCGGGGATCCTGCTCTTCGCCGGCGTCGCGAGCGTGCTCTACCTGCTGCGCTCGGCGTACGACTCGAGCGGCCGGATGGCGTGGACCGCGAAGCTCCCCGCCGCGGCGGTGCTGGACCGGGTCGCGTACCGCGCCACCGCGGTCGCGTTCCCGATCTGGACCTTCGCCGTCATCACCGGCGCGATCTGGGCCGAGGCCGCGTGGGGCCGCTACTGGGGCTGGGACCCCAAGGAGACCACCGCGTTCATCGCGTGGGTCGTCTACGCCTGCTACCTGCACGCCCGCTCGACGGCGGGGTGGCGGGGCCGGCGTGCGGCCACCATCAACGTGGTCGGGTTCGCGGTGATGGTGTTCAACCTGTTCTTCGTCAACCTCGTCGTCACGGGCCTGCACTCGTACGCCGGCGTCGGCTGAGATCTTCCCTCGTTCGGGGTGTCCGGATCGTCCCGGGCGGATACGGTCGTGCGCCGGTACGGCCCGTGATCGCCCGGAGGGACTCGAGACGACGATGGACGCCCGACCCGACGAGAACGAGGCGGCCGGAGAGGGCCCGGCGGAGGGGGCGCCCGCCGCGGGCGAGCCCTCCGCGGAGACCACGCACCAGGTCGACACCGCGGGCGCCGCGCGGGCGGACGTGCGTCGTCCCGGTGAGCCCGAGGCCGCCCCGCCGCCGCGCCCGTCGGCCCTCGCACCCCTGCAGCCCGGCCCGACGGACCTGTCGTCCGCGCAGCTGCTGCGCCCCACCCGGCCCGCCCCGCAGACCGGGTGGCGCCGGGCCGTCTACGTCGCGAGCGGCGGCCTGGTCAACCCGGGGGAGAGCGAGGCCGACGTGGCCCGCCGGGAGCTCGTCGGGCGGGTGAACCAGCCGCTCGCGGGCTGCTACAAGATCGCGATGCTGAGCCTCAAGGGCGGCGTCGGGAAGACCACGACGACGGCGTCGCTCGGCTCCACCTTCGCCTCGCTGCGCGGCGACCGGGTGGTCGCCGTCGACGCGAACCCCGACCGCGGCACGCTCGCGGAGAAGGTGCCCGTGGAGACGACGGCCACGGTGCGGCACCTGCTGCGCGACGCCGCGCTCGTCCGGCGTTACTCCGACGTCCGGGCGTACACCTCGCAGGGACCCTCGCGGCTCGAGGTGCTCGCCAGCGACCAGGACCCGGCGGTCTCCGAGGCCTTCAGCGAGCTGGACTACCGGCGCACCGTCGACCTGCTCGAGCACTTCTACAACATCGTGCTCACCGACTGCGGCACCGGACTGATGCACTCGGCGATGCGCGGGGTGCTGGACGTGGCCGACTCGCTGGTGGTGGTCTCGTCGTCCTCGATCGACGGGGCGCTGTCCGCCTCGGCGACGCTGGACTGGCTGGACGCGCACGGCTACGGCGACCTGGTGGCCCGCTCCGTCGCGGTCATCAACTACGTGCGCCGCTCGTCCGGCGGGGTCGACCTCGACCGCGTGGCCGAGCACTTCGCCGGCCGCTGCCGGGCGGTCGCCCGGCTGCCGTTCGACCCGCACCTCGACGAGGGCGCCCAGATCCACCTCGAGCAGCTCGCGCCCCGGACGCGTACCGCCATGCTCGAGCTCGCGGCCCTCGTGGCCGACGACTTCCCGCGCGCCGGCTCCCGCATCCGCATCGGCCCGCGCTGAGGCTGCCGCGCGGGCGACGGGCGGTCAGGAGGTGCTGGGCGGGTCCTCGCGGCCGCGCCGGACCTGCTCGTCGAGGCTGCGGAGGAACTCGGGGTCGTCGTCCGGGGCGACCGGGCGCGTGCGCCGGGGCGGACCGCCGGCGGGCCGGGTCGGCCCGGTGGGCGCGTCCTCGTCGGTGGCACCGGGCCCCGTGGCGAGCGCCTGAGCGGACACGGCCTTCCAGAGCAGGACCCCGACCGCCACCAGCACCATCACCGCGACGACGAACAGCACCACGTCACGCACCTCCTCCGCGCCCCCCGACCCCGAGGGGTCGATCGATCGACGGCGACCCGTCGCGCGCAACGCTACCCGTCGTCCGGGATGTCCGGGGGTCGAGCGGACCGGGACCGTCGGGTGGACGGCTCGTGACGACGAGCGGGGTCCGGGTCACGGCGCGGTCACGCCCCCGGCACGACGAAGGCCCGGACCCACGGCCGCAGCCGTGGACCCGGGCCCTCGTCCCGACGTCGGTCGGGTCAGGCGTGCGCCTCGCTGGTGAGGCCGTCGAGCAGCGTGCGGACCTCGGACTCGCGGAAGCGGCGGTGGCCACCCGGCGTGCGGATGGAGCCGATCCGGCCGGCCGCGGCCCAGCGCGTGACGGTCTTGGGGTCGACGCGGAACATCGCGGCGACCTCGCCGGGGGTCATCAGACGCTCGGTCGCCTCGGGTGCGATGGTCATGCTGCACCTCCTCGGGCCCGCGGGCCCGACTTCCCAGGGTTCTGACGCCCGGTGCGGCCCGGAGGTGGGTCGCGGGGCGGAGCAGACGAACTGGAGCGATCGTGACATCGCACCCCCCACGTACTCGAACGCTAGTGCCGAGGTAAAAGGTTCACAAAGGCAGGAATCGGACGATCGGGCCGCGCGCTCCGTCCGGGCCGCGCGCCTACCCTGGGTCCCGTGGGAAGTGCAGAACCCGGTCGCGACGGCCGCACCGGCGCGCTCGTGCTCGCCGTCGTCGCCTACGTGGGTGCCCGGCTCGTGCTGGTGGCGGTGATCGCCGGCGTGCTGGTCCTGGTCGGCCTGCCGCTGCTCGTCGCCCTGCTGATCGCCCTGGTCCTGGCCCTGCCGCTCTCGCTCGTGCTGTTCCGGCCGCTGCGCGCCCGGCTCACCACCGAGATCGCCGCGGCCACCGCCACCCGTCGTGAGCAGCGCGAACGCCTCCGGGCGGAGCTGCGGGGCGACGCCTCGCCGGAGTAGCGGGCGCCGAGCACCCACGAACGGGCCGTTCGTCACGGAAGAAGGTGACGAACGGCCCGTTCGTACGTTCGAGAGGTGGGCGTCAGGGCACCAGCGCGAGCCCGATCGCCGTCCCGACCGCCCACACGAGCAGCGCGATCCCGGTGCTCTGCAGGACCGGGATCAGGGCCGGGCCGCGCGCCCCACCGAGCACCCGGCGCAGCGCGGGCACCAGGACGGCGAGGGCCAGCAGGCCCAGCAACGCCCACGGCGCGCGCAGGCTCAGCACGAGGCTCATGCCCAGCGGGACCACGACGAGAGCGGCGTACATCACACGCGTGTCCCGCTCACCGAGCAGCACGGCCAAGGTCCGTTTACCCGCGACGGTGTCCGACGGGACGTCGCGCAGGTTGTTCGCGACGAGCACCGCGCAGGAGAGCAGCCCGACCCCGACCGCGGTACCGATCCCGAGCCCGCTCACCCGGCCGGACTGCGTGTACTCGGTGCCCAGCACCGCCACCGGCCCGAAGAACAGGAAGACCGCGACCTCGCCGAGCCCGCGGTAGCCGTAGGGCGACGAGCCGCCGGTGTAGAACCACGCCCCCGCGATACAGATCGCCCCGATGATCAGCAGCCACCACGCCCCGCTGACCGCGAGCAGCGCGAGGCCCGCCAGCGCCCCGACACCGAGGCACACGAACGCGGCCCGGCGGACGGCGTCGGGCGACGCCGCCCGCGAGCCGACCAGGCGCATCGGGCCGACCCGGTCGTCGTCGGTCCCGCGGATGCCGTCGGAGTAGTCGTTCGCGAAGTTGACGCCGATGACCATCGCCATCGCGACGACGAGCGCGAGGACGGCCGCGACCGGACTGAACGCGCCGGCACTCGCCGCCGCGCCGCTGCCCGCCACGACGGGGGCGATCGCGTTCGGCAGCGTGCGGGGACGCGCGCCCTCCACCCATTCGACGACGGTTGCCATGGAGCAGCAGGTTAGTCAGCAGGCCGGCGGCGCGGCGTCCGTGGCCATCCAGGCCGCCGGCACCCAGCCCACGCCCGCGGGCGCCTCCGGCGTCGCCGGGACGGTGTCGATGCGCAGCCAGTCCGCGCTGTCGCCGCGTCGCCCACTCACCGTCTCCCCGGACGCGCGGCACTGCACGTCCAGCCGGGCGGCGTTCCCGACGACGGCCGTCTGCGCGGCCGCGGCGCTCGGCGACGCGCGGACCGCCACGGGGGCGTCCGGGCTGTCGGCGGTGGCGAGGTGCACGTCGGCCGGGTCCTCGCCGGCCTGGCCGGTCCAGAGGTAGTCGACGGTCACCCAGCCGTTGTCCGACAGGCCGACCGCCTCGAACACCCCGTCGGCGAGGTCGATCCCGGCCGGGTTGGCCACCTCGCGACCGAAGCCGTCCTCGCCGTCGTGGTACCCGTCGTCGTGCGCGGCCTGCGCCTGCGGGGTCCCCTGCGGCAGGTCGCCCCACTGCTCGCGCGGCGGTGCGGCGTTCCAGTAGTCGTCGCCCACGTTCCACGGGCCGACGTCCCAGACGGGCGCGATCGCGCACTTCCCGCCCGGCCCGCAGACCCGGACGCTGTAGTCGCCGGTGCGGTCCGCGTCGAGGGCCCGGCGCGAGGGCAGGGCGACGAACATGTCGTGCTCGGTGATGACGTGGCCGTTCGCGGTCGTACCTCCAACGAGGCCTTCGCGGGTGGCGAACACCCGGTAGGACGCCCGCGGGGTGACCGTCCGGGAGGTCGACTCGTCGCGATCGGCGTGCACCGTGACCGATCGCACGGTGGGACCACTGCTCGGGGACGGCCCCGCCGGCGCCACGAGCGTCAGCCGCAGCGCCACGGTCCGGGCCGGGGCGTCGAGCACGGCGGGCTCGCCCGGTGCGGCCGGTGTCCACTCCGACCAGCGACCCGCGTCGTCCCGCCCCCGCACGTCCACCGTCACCGCGCTCCCGGCCGGGACGTCCGCCACGACCGGGACCGCCAGGCGGTTCACCGGGCGGGCGAACGTGTGCGTGCCGAGGTCGAGGAGACCGCGGCGCTGCGCTCCGCGCAGACTGCCCGGCCGCTCGCCGTCGCGCGGGGACGCCAGGCGCGCTGCACCCGCTGCGACCTGCACGTTCACCGCGTCGCCCGCCAGCTCCGGCCGCCAGGTCTGGGCGTCCACCCCGGGGGAGACGACGCCGGGGGTGGACGGCGGGGCACCGACCGCCGCCATCGCGCCGCCGAGCAGCAGGACCGCGGTGGCGATCAGGGCGGGGAGCAGGACGCGCCGTCGCCGCGCCGGCCGGGGGGTGCGCATGCCCGGCAGACAACCCCCGACGGCGACCGCCGTCGGGCAGGACGCGCCGGGCTCCACCCCGTCGGGGGTCGCCCGTCCGGGCCGTCCGCCACGCACCGGACCGGTCCGGACCAGTCGTCGGGACGGGCGGGGCGGATGTGGGTGTCGGGCCGGCCCGGACGGGGTCGCGATGGTGATGCCCGCGTCCTCGGGCGGCCGGGAGCGGCGGCGCTGGATACCGTGGAGCGTCGTGACCCCGTCGACCCTGCAGGCCCGCGTGGTCGTCGACGAGTGGGTCCGGGGCGGGATCCGCGAGGTCGTCGCCTGCCCGGGCTCGCGCAACGCCCCGCTGCTGCTGGCCGTGCACGACGCCGAGGCCGCCGGACGGCTGCGCCTGCACGTCCGGATCGACGAGCGCTCGGCCGGCTTCCTCGCCGTCGGGCTGGCCGCGCGCTCGGCCCGTCCGGTGCCCGTGGTGGTGACCTCCGGGACCGCGGTCGCGAACCTGCACCCGGCGGTGCTGGAGGCCTCGCACGCCGGCGTCCCGCTCGTCGTGGCGAGCGCGGACCGGCCGCTCGAGCTCGTCGGCACCGGCGCCAACCAGACGGTCGACCAGGCCGACCTGTTCGGTGGCGCGGTCCGCGCCGCGATCACGCTGCCGCTGGCCGAGGAGCGCCCGCGCGCCGCGGCGGGCTGGCGCGCGGCGGTCTGCCGGGCGCTGGATCGCGCCCGCGGCACCACCACGGCCGACCCCGGCCCGGTCCAGCTCGACCTGCCGCTGCGCGAGCCCCTCGTCTCGGACACCGAGGAGCCGTTCCCCGCCTGGGCGGAGGGCCGCCCGGGCGGGGGTCCGTGGACCGCGGTGGCCCCGCGGACCTCGTGGGTCGAGGCGCTCGACCTCTCCGATTCGGTCCCGACGATGGTCGTGGCCGGGCACGGCGCCGAGGCGCCCGACGGCCTGCCGGACGCCGTGCCGGTCCTGGCCGAACCGACCTCCCCGCTGTGGGGCCGGTCGCTGCGCGCGGGTCCCCGCCTCGTCGAGGCCGCCCTGGACGGCACTGCGCCGGACCTGCTGCCCGGGCGCGTCGTGGTCGTCGGCCGCCCGACCCTGCACCGGTCGATCTCCCGCCTGCTCTCCGACCCGCGCGTCGAGGTGCTCGTCGTCCCGTCCTCGGGTCCCGACGGTGCCCGTCCCGGGTGGACCGACGTGGCCGCGACCGCGACCCGGGTCGGCGCCCTGCCCGCGCCGGCCGCCTGGGGGCTCGACCTCGCCTTCGACGCCCGGGTCCGCGAGGCCGACGCCCTGGTGGCGGACGCGGTCGGGCCCGACCCCGGGTCCGGTCCCGCCCTCGCGGCCGCGACCGCCCGCGCGCTGCCGCCGGGCGCGCTGTTCGTCGTCGGTTCGTCGAGCCCGGTGCGGGACGTCGCGCTCGCCGCGGCGCCCCGCGACGACCTCGCCGTGCTCTCCGCCCGCGGGGTCTCCGGCATCGACGGCGCCGTCTCGTTCGCCACCGGGGCCGCCCTCGCGCACGGTGGCCCGACGTACGCCCTGCTCGGCGACCTGACGTTCCTCCACGACGCCGGCGGCCTGCTCGTCGCCGCCGGCGAGCCGCGGCCCGAGCTCGTGGTCGTCGTCGCGAACGACGACGGCGGGAGCGTCTTCAGCACCCTCGAGCAGGGGGCTCCCGCCCACGCCGCGGCGTTCGAGCGGATGTTCGCCACGCCGCACGGCGCCGACCTGGCGTCCCTGTGCCGCGCCTACGGGGTGGGGCACACCCTGCTGCGCGACACCGACGACGGCTCCCTGGCGGAGGCCCTCGCCCCGACCGGTCGGCCCGGTGTCCGGGTCGTCGAGGTGCCCGTGGACCGTCACACCCGCCGTGACCAGGCCGATCGTTCGCGTGACGCCGCTCGCGCCGCGGTGGCCGAACGGGACATCCCGGGTACTGCGGGGGAGCGCGATCACCGGGAGGGCACCAACCCGATCGGTAGCATCGTCGGTGACGGCGGATGACGGGTGCGGGAGCGGGAGGCCGATAGGTGCTGGTGCTGCTGGCGGTGCACGCGGCCGCCGCGCTGCTCGCACCCGTCCTGGTCCGGTCGCTCGGCCGGAGTGCCTTCCTGGGTCTGGCCCTCGTCCCGGCCGCGGGATTCGCCTACGTCCTGACGCGTCTGCCCGTCGTGCTCGACGGCGGTGAGGTGACCGACGGCTTCACCTGGATCCCGGCGCTCGGGGTCGACGTGGCGGTGCGCCTGGACGCCCTGTCCGCGGTCCTCTCGCTGCTGGTGACCGGGGTCGGGGCTCTCGTCGTCCTCTACTGCGCCCGGTACTTCACGCCATCGTCGGGCGGGCTCCCGCGCTTCGCCGGGGTGCTGCTCGCCTTCGCCGGGGCGATGCTCGCGCTGGTCTGGGCCGACGACGTGGTCGTGCTCTACGTCAGCTGGGAGCTGACGACGATCTTCTCGTTCCTGCTCGTGGGGCAGGACGCCCACAAGCGGGCGAGCCGCGCCGCGGCGATGCAGGCGTTGACGATCACCGCGGCGGGCGGGCTGACGATGCTCGTCGGCCTCGTCGTCCTCGCCGAGGCCGCGGGCACCTACCGGCTCTCCGGGATCGTGGCCGTCGGCCCCTCGCTGGGCGGCGCCGCGGTCACCGCCGGCGTGATCTGCGTCCTGGTCGGGGCCCTGTCGAAGTCCGCGCTGATCCCGTTCCACTTCTGGCTGCCCTCGGCGATGGCCGCGCCCACGCCGGTGAGCGCCTTCCTGCACGCCGCCGCCATGGTCAAGGCCGGCGTCTACCTCGTGCTGCGGCTCGCCCCCGGATTCGCCGACGACCCGGGCTGGCGGCCGGTCGTCGCGATCGCGGCCGGGGCGACGATGCTGCTGGGCGGGATCGTCGCCGCCCGCCAGACCGACCTCAAGCTGCTGCTCGCGCACGGCACCGTCTCCCAGCTCGGGTTCATGATCCTGCTCGCCGGGGCGGGGACGCGGGACGCGGCCCTGGCGGCGATCGGCCTCGTCGTCGCCCACGCCCTGTTCAAGTCCGCCCTGTTCCTCTCGGTGGGCGTGATCGACCGCTGCGCCGGGACCCGTGACCTGCGCGAGCTCTCCGGGCTCGGCCGCCGGGCGCCGGCCCTCGCCATCGCCGCGACGCTGGCGGCCGCCTCGATGGCCGGCATCCCGCCGTTGCTCGGCTTCGTGACGAAGGAGGGCGCCTTCGAGGCGTTCCTGCACCGCGCCTACGGCCCGTTCGCGGAGGTGCTGCTCGCCGTCGTCGTGCTGGGGTCGGTGCTCACCGTGGCCTACAGCGCCCGCTTCGTCCTCGGGGCCTTCACCGACGTGTTCACCACCGACGCCCGCACCGAGTGGATCCGGCCGGGCGCCCTGTTCCTGGGCGCACCGGTGCTGCTGGGTCTGGCCTCCCTGGTGGCCGGCCCGGCGATCCCCGGGATCGCGCCGCTGCTCACCCGCTACGCCGACACACTCGCCGCGAGCTATCCGACGCCCCTGGAGCTGAAGCTCTGGCCCGGACTCACGGTCGCGTTCGGCCTGTCCGTGCTCGCGATCGTGCTCGGCCTGGTGCTCGCGTGGCCCCGCGTCGCGGCCCGCGCCGCCGCGGTGCGCCCGCTGCACGCGGTGCGCTCCGAGGTGACCTGGCGGGCGCTGGTGCACGCCGTGGAGAACGGTGCCCTGCGGGTCACCGCGCAGACCCAGCGCGGTTCGCTCGCGGTCGTGCTCTGCACGATCCTCGGCGTCCTGGTCGCCGGACCCGGCGTGGTGCTAATCGCGAGCGGGGCGCTCGGCGAGGTGCGCGTCGACCGCGTCGCGGACTCCCCGGCCCAGGTCGTCGCGGCGGTGCTCGCGGTCGCCTCCACGGTCGCCGCCGCCCGGGCGAAGCGACGGCTCGCGGCCGTGCTGCTGGTCGGCGGGCTCGGCTACGCGGTCGCGGTGATCTTCGCGCTCGCCGGTGCCCCGGACGTCGCCCTGACGCAGGCCCTCGTCGAGACGATGACCCTGGTCGTCGTCGTGCTGGTGCTCCGCCGGCTGCCCGCCGACATCACCGAACACCACTCGCCGCGGCGGCGGCTCGCACGGCTGCTGATCGCCGCGCCGATCGGCGTGCTCGTCGCGCTGCTCGGTGCCACCGCGCTGGGGGCGCGGACCGCCGAGCCGGTCTCGCAGGCGTTCCCCTCGCAGGCCTACGGCTTCGGCGCGGGGCAGAAC
Source organism: Actinomycetospora termitidis (assembly GCF_030286555.1). Taxonomy (GTDB): domain Bacteria; phylum Actinomycetota; class Actinomycetes; order Mycobacteriales; family Pseudonocardiaceae; genus Actinomycetospora; species Actinomycetospora termitidis. The sequence continues at coordinate 1,045,113 of NZ_JASVWF010000001.1, forward strand.
GTCGTGAACGTGACCCTGGTCGACATCCGGGCCTGGGACACGATCGGCGAGCTCTCGGTGCTGCTGGCCGCCGCGACCGGGGTCGCGAGCCTGGTGTTCCTCGACCGCCGGACGGGCACGCCGCCGGGCGGCACGCGCCGCCGTCGGCGGGCGCCGGTCGGGCCGGGCCCGGTGGCCGGCTCGGGCTGGCTGCGCGGTCCGACCCTCGAGCGCCTCGCCCGGCAGCTGCGGCCGGGGCCGCGGGTCACCGAGCGCACGCTGCTGCTCGAGGTCGTCACGCGCCTGGTGTTCCCGACGATCATGGTGCTCTCGATCTACTTCCTGTTCGCCGGGCACAACGCCCCGGGCGGGGGCTTCGCGGGCGGCCTGCTCGCGGGCCTCGCGCTGGTGGTGCGGTACGTGGCGGGCGGCCGGTACGAGCTCGGCGAGGCCGCGCCCGTGGAGGCGGGCACGCTGCTGGGGACGGGCCTGCTGCTCGCCGGGCTCTCCGGGGCCGCCGGCCTGCTGTTCGGCGGCGAGGTGCTCCAGACCTGGGTGCTCGAGGGCGAGGTCCCGGTGCTCGGGCACGTCAAGTTCGTGTCCTCGCTGATCTTCGACGTCGGCGTCTACCTGATCGTCGTCGGCCTCGTCCTGGACGTGCTGCGCAGCCTCGGTGCGGAGCTGGACCGCCTGGGCGACACCCCCGGGCCGTCGAACGCGCCCACCCGGCAGCCCGTCGGGGCGGAGAAGGAGGCCCGCGCGTGAGCTCGTCGTTCCTGCTGCTGGCGCTGATCGCGATCCTCTACACCTGCGGCGTCTACCTCCTGCTCGACCGCAGCCTGACGCGCGTCCTGCTCGGCGTGCTGGTGCTCGGCAACGCCACGAACCTGCTGGTGATCTCGGCCGGCGGTCCGTTCGGGGCGGCCGCGCTGGTGGGGCGGGCGCCGGAGTCGGCGATGAGCGACGCGCTCGTGCAGGCCCTGGTGCTCACGGCCATCGTCATCACCCTGGGCGTGGCGGCGTTCCTGCTGTCGATCATCCACCGCACCTGGTCGCTGGACCGCGAGGACGACCTCACCGTCGACACCGAGGACCGCTCGGTGCGGCGTCGGCTCGCGCGCGACGAGCAGATCGACGAGGACGAGTTCGACACCACCGGCTGCGAGCAGACCTCGGACACCGACGACGAGCACACCGACCGGGCCTCCCGCGCCGACGCCGCCGGGGCGCAGGCGTGAACCCCGCCGGCTCGCTCGTGGAGAGCCTGCTCCCGCTGCCCGTCCTGCTGCCGTTGCTCGGCGCGGGGGCCGCCCTCGTGCTGGCCGGGCGCCCCCGGGTGCAGCGGTGGGTGTCGGTCGGGGTGCTGGTGGCGGTGGTCGCGATCTCGGCCGTCCTCGTGGCCGGTGCCGCGGACCGTCCCCACGTGCTGACCGTGGGGTCCTGGCCGGCGCCGATCGGCATCACGCTGGTGGCCGACCAGCTCTCGACGATCATGTTGCTGACGTCGATGACGGTCACCCTGCTGGTGCTGCTCTACGCGATCGGACAGGGCACCTCCGACGACGAGACCCGCACGCCGGTGTCGATCTTCCACCCGACCTACCTGGTCCTCGCGGCCGGCGTCGCGAACGCGTTCCTCTCCGGGGACCTGTTCAACCTCTACGTCGGGTTCGAGGTCCTGCTCATGGCCAGCTACGTGCTGCTGACCCTGGGCGGGACCCGCTCGCGGGTGCGGGCCGGGCTGACCTACGTCGTCGTCAACGTCGTCTCCTCGTTGATCTTCCTGATCGGCATCGCGCTGGTCTACGCGGCGGTCGGCACGCTCAACCTCGCCCAGATCTCCGAGCGGATGGCCGCGGTCGACCCGGGGACCCAGCTGGCGATCCACCTCGTGCTGCTGACCGCGTTCGGCATCAAGGCCGCGGTGTTCCCGCTCTCGGCGTGGCTCCCGGACTCCTATCCGACCGCCGCCGCCCCGGTGACCGCGGTGTTCGCCGGCCTGCTGACCAAGGTCGGCGTGTACTCGATCATCCGCACCCAGACGTTGCTCTTCCCGGACGACCCGGTGGCCGAGGACATCCTCATGATCGCCGCGCTGGCGACGATGGTGATCGGCGCCCTCGGTGCGATCGCGCAGGACGACGTCAAGCGCGTGCTGTCCTTCACGCTGGTCAGCCACATCGGCTACATGATCTTCGGGGTGGCGCTGGCGACGCCGGCCGGCGTGGGCGCCGCGATCTTCTACGTCGTCCACCACATCACCGTGCAGGCGACGCTGTTCTGCGTGGCCGGCCTCGTCGAACGGGTCGGGGGGTCGACGTCGACGACCCGCCTCGCCGGGCTGGCGGCCGCGTCCCCGCTGCTCGCGGTGCTGTACTTCGTGCCGGCGATCAACCTCGGCGGCATCCCGCCGCTGTCCGGGTTCATCGGCAAGCTCGGGCTCGTCGAGGCCGGCGTGCAGGACGGGTCCGTGCTCGCCTGGTTCCTCGTCGGCGGCGCGGTGCTCACGAGCCTGCTCACGCTGTACGCGATGGCGAAAGTGTGGGTGCTCGCGTTCTGGCGCCCGCGCGACCAGCTGCCCGTCGAGCACCCCGAGGACGCCGAATTCAACGACCTGGATCACGAGGACGACCCGGACCGCCGCTTCCCGGTGATGATCGGCGCGGGCCGGGCGGGCTCCGGCGAGGAGTCCTACTCGGGGGCCTTCCTCGGTGCCGCCCGGACGGCGTCGGACGACGAGCGGGTCCCGGTCGCGCTGCCACGGGGGATGACCGTGGCGACGGGGACCCTCGTCGCGGTGGGCCTGGCGCTCACCCTCGTCGCGGGACCGCTGTACTCGCTGACCGACCGGGCCGCCGCGGACCTCACCGCGCGGACGCCCTACGTCACGGCGGTGTTCGGGCAGACGGTGGACGAGCGGGTGACCCGGTGAGCGCCGAGGTGCAGCGGGGCTGGTTCACCCGCCGGCCCCGGGTGCTGCGGGTGCTGTGGCTGACCCTCGTGTGGGTGCTGCTGTGGGGCACGTTCTCGTGGGCCAACCTGCTCGGCGGGCTCGCCGTCGCGATCGTGGTGCTCGCGCTCTTCCCGCTGCCGGCGGTGTCCACCGGCGGGCGGCTGCGACCGCTGGCCCTGGTCCGGGTGTTCCTCGACGTCGCCCGGGACCTCGTCGTCTCGAGCGTCCAGGTCGCGTGGCAGTCGGTCCGGCCGGGCCCACCCATCCGCAGCTCGATCGTCGCCGTCGAGGTCTCCGAGGACTCCGAGCTGCTCATGGCGATGTTGGTCGAGTGCCTGTCGCTGGTGCCGGGCAGCGTGGTCGTCGAGGCCTCCGCCGAGGAACGGATGCTCTGGGCGCACGTGCTCGGTGCCGACGACGACGCCGCGGTGGAGCGCTTCCGGGCCCAGGTGGCGCGGCTGGAGGCCGACCTGCTCGCCGTCGGGCTGGCGCAGGTGCGCGTCGAGCCGACGAGCTCCGGGCGCACCGAGGCCGGCACCGACCCGCTCGACGACCCCGAGGAACTCCTCGAGGACGACGAGCCCGACCGCCTCGACGGCGCCGTCCGCACCCGGGAGGCCGACCGGTGAGCTTCGTGACCGCCCTGATCACCGTCGCCCTCGTGCTGCTCGGCGTGAGCCTGATGCTCGTGCTGGTGCGCTTCCTGCGCGGCCCGGCGGCGCTCGACCGGCTGGTGGCGCTCGACGCGCTCGTCGCCGTGATCATGTGCGGCCTGATGGCGCAGGTCGCCCTGACCCGCGACTCCGCGATCGTCCCGACGATCGTCGCGGTCTCGCTGGTCGGGTTCCTCGGGTCGTCGACCGTCGCGCGCTTCGTCGGACGACGGCGGGTGGCGCGCACGGAGGACGGGACGGCCGGCCCGTCGTCGGGAGATGGCTCGTGAGCGACGTCCTGGACCTCGTCGGTGCGGTGTTCCTCCTGCTCGGTGCGCTGCTCGCGCTGGCCGCCGCGATCGGCCTCCTGCGCCTGCCCGACGTGCTCTCGCGGATGCACGCCGCGACCAAGCCGCAGACCGCCGGGCTGGTGCTCGTCGTCATCGGCGCCGCGTTGTTGCTGCGGACCAGCGTGGACACCTGGATGCTCGTGCTCGTCGGGGCGTTCCAGCTGATCACCGCGCCCGTCACCGCGCACCTCGTCGGACGCCTCGCCTACCGCTCCGGGGGAGTGCGCCCGGACCTGCTGCACCGTGACGACCTCGCCGACCGCGAGGAGGACCCGGCGCGCTGAGGTGGTGCCGACTCTGGTCGCCCTGTCGCGGGTTCTCGGCGCTCGGTCGACACCTTGTCGTGGGGATTCACAGCGACAAGGTGCCGTGGCGAGGGCCGGCGTGGCGGCGAGTGCGACGCCACGCAGGTTCGGCGCGGGTGGGACCTGCCTGGTGTCGCACTCGGCCTCGTGGGGCGCCCTGTCGCGGGTTCTCGGCGCTGGTCGACACCTTGTCGCTGTGATTCACAGCGACAAGGTGAGCGCTGGCCGGTGGTGGGCCGCGACAAGGTGCGGGGCGTCGCTCGCGAGTGCGACGTGACGCAGGTTCGGCGCGGGTGGGACCTGCCTAGTGTCGCCCTCGTGGGGCGCCCTGTCGCGGGTTCCCGACGGCGGGTGGCTGCCTTGTCGTGATGATTCCCAGCGACAAGGTGCGGGCGGGCTGTGGGTGGGCCGCGACAAGGTGCGGCCGAGGCCCGGCCGCCCGCCGCGAGTGCGACGTTGGGGCAGCTTCCGAGGCGGCCGAACCTGCGTGGTGTCGCACTCACACGTGCGGCCGTCCCGACGGCGGGTGGTCGGGCTGCCGCGGCGGGCGTACGGGCGGCGTGTGGCCGGGGTGACCCGGGTATCCGCTCGCCCCGCGACGTCCCCCGGACGGCGCACGGAGGCCGCTCGGACCCGTCGTCGGGAAGGTAAGGTCACTACTCTGGACGGGGTGATCGGAGTGCGTGCGGAGCTGGTGAGGCGTGCCCGCACGGTGCTCGCCGCCCTCCGGACGGCGTGGGACGTCACCCGCACCGTGCTGGCGCCGGTGGGTCGGCGTGCGCCGGAGATCATCGTCGGCCTCGGGATCGTGCTGAGCGTGCTCGCCGTCCTCGTGCTCGTCGGCGCCGCCCGCAACGACGCGTCGATCACCGCCGACGAGGGCACCGCGGTCGCCGAGGTCCTCGACGGGGCCGACGCCGGACACACCTTCGTGCGCTTCACCGCCTCCGACGGCGCGGTGCTGACACCCGACTCCGGCGTGCTCTACCCGCGGGGTCTCGAGCCGGGGAACTACGTGCTCGTGGAGTACGACCGGTCGAAGCCCGAGCTGGTGCGCGTGGCCGGGCGGTCGTGGACGACGGGCCTGGTGCCGGTCGCGCTGGGGATCGCGGGCCTGTGGGTCGTCCTCGGGCCGACGGCGTGGGCCCTCGCGCGGCGCCGTCGCCGGCAGGACGAGGTCGAGCCCCGCCCCGCCCCCGACGACGTCCCGACCCCGGATCGCGAGCCGGTCGGGGCCGCGCCGTGACCTCGCGCGCCGGACTGGACCGCGACCCGGGCGCCGTCGCGCGGATGTTCGACGGGGTCGCGGCCCGCTACGACGTGACCAACACCGTGCTCTCCTTCGGCCGCGACCGCGCCTGGCGCACCGCCACCCGGGAGGCGCTCGCGGTCGGGCCGGGCGACGTGGTCCTCGACATCGCCGCGGGCACCGGGGTCTCCACGGTCGAGCTCGCGCGCACCGGCGCGACCTGCCTCGCCGCCGACTTCTCGCTCGGGATGCTGCAGGCCGGCCGGGCGAAGCACCCGGGCGCGGTGCCCTACCTGGCGGCCGACGCGATGGCCCTGCCGCTGCCGGACGCGTCGGTGGACGCCGTGGTGATGTCGTTCGGGCTGCGCAACGTCGTCGACCCGGACGCCGCGCTCGCCGAGTTCGCCCGCGTGACCCGGCCGGGCGGGACCCTGGCGATCTGCGAGTTCTCCACCCCGACCTGGCGTCCGTTCCGGCGCGTCTACACCGACTACCTGATGCGGGCACTGCCCCGCGTCGCGCGCGCGGTCAGCTCGAACCCGGACGCGTACGTCTACCTCGCGGAGTCGATCCGCTCGTGGCCGGACCAGCCGGCCCTCGCCCGCCGCATCACCGCCGCCGGCTGGCACGCGGTCAGCTGGCGGGATCTCACGGGCGGGATCGTGGCGCTGCACAGCGCCGTCCGCTGACCCGTCACCGGACGTCCTCGTCCGCGAAGCCCGACATGTTCCCGGATTCGGGACGATCGAATCGCCATCCCACCGGGCGTGTCGCACGCAACATGCCTACACTCGTGGCCGCCCGAGCTAGTGAACGAATTCACAAGGGGACTGAACGGTGTCCGCTCACCACCACGAGCGCACCCGGCGACGTGTCGGGGGTGACGACTGCGCGGCCGACGTCCTCGTCGTCGGCGCCGGTCCGGCCGGTGCCACGGCCGCCACCCACCTCGCGCGCGCCGGCCTGGACGTCCTCGTGCTGGAGAAGGCGACCTTCCCGCGGGAGAAGGTGTGCGGCGACGGGCTGACCCCCCGCGCGGTCAAGCAGCTCATCGATCTCGGCGTCGACACCCGCCCGGAGGCGGGCTGGCTGCACAACAGGGGCCTGCGGGTCTACGGCGCCGGGATGTCGGTGGACCTCGACTGGCCCGACCTCACGAGCTTCCCGCCCTACGGCATGGTCCGGCCCCGCCGCGACTTCGACCAGCTGCTGGCCGACCACGCCCGCGCCGCGGGTGCCCGCGTGCAGGAGCAGACCTCGGTCGGCGGCGCGCTGACCGACGAGCGCACCGGCCGGGTCGTCGGGGTCGAGGCCCGGCGCGGGCCGGAGCGCGAGCCGGTCACCTACCGCGCGCCGCTGGTGATCGCGTGCGACGGCGTGGGGGCGCGGACGGCGCTCTCCCGCGGGATCGCGAAGCGCGACGACCGCCCGCTCGGCGTCGCGGTCCGCCGCTACTACACCAGCCCGAAGAGCACCGACGACTACCTCGAGACCCACCTCGAGCTGACCGACGGGCACGGCGGCCTGCTGCCCGGCTACGGGTGGGTGTTCGGGATGGGCGACGGCACGGCCAACGTCGGGCTCGGCATCCTCGACCGGACGAACGCGGCGTCGGGCGCGAACTACCGCGCCACCCTGCGCGCCTGGTGCGACTCGCTGCCCGCCGAGTGGGGCCTGCGCGAGGAGAACGCGGTGAACGAGATCGGCGGCGCCGCGCTGCCGATGGGGTTCAACCGCACCCCGGTCTACGCCGACGGTCTGCTGCTCGTCGGCGACGCGGGCGGCATGGTCAACTCGTTCAACGGCGAGGGCATCGCCTACGCCATGCAGTCCGCCGCGCTCGCCGCGGAGGCCGCGATCCAGGCGCTCGCCCGGCCCGAGGGACCGTCGCGGGAGCGGGCGCTCGCGGGCTACCCCGAGGCCGTGCGTGCGGAGCTCGCGAGCTACTACCGGCTCGGCAACCGCTTCGCGCACGCGTTGCGGCACCCGTGGCTGGTGCAGGCCACGGCCCGGCACGGTCTGCCCCGACGACGGGTCATGGCCTTCCTGCTCAAGCTGCTCGCCAACCTGCACGACCGCCGCGACGGCGACGCGTCCGACCGGCTGCTCGAGGTGCTGCTGCGGCTCACGCCCGCGCTGCCCGAGGCGCCGCCGTCGGCGTCGCGGCTCCGGCCCGCCGCACCGGCCCGATCCACCGTCGGGAAAGGGAGGGCCGCATGAGCGGCGACACCCCGTGACCAGCCACTGACCAGCCACTGACGAGCGATCGACTAAGGCCACCCTCAGCCGGTCCCGGATCCGCCGCCCTCCGTAGGGTCGGCGTCCGTCCGCCGGGGGTGACGCCGGACACCGACGACGCGGTGTCCCAGACCACCGAGGCACGAGAGCAGGAGGTTCCCCCCGATGCAGGGCAGCGCGGGACTCACCGCATACGTCCCCCTCATCGCCATGTTCGTGCTCGCGGCCGGGTTCGCCCTGTTCTCCGTCACCGCGGCGCCCTACATCGGCCCGCGCCGCTACAACCGCGCCAAGCTCGACACCTACGAGTGCGGGATCGAGCCGTCCCCGCAGCCCGTGGTCGGCGGCGGCCGCGTGCCGGTCGCGTACTACCTCACGGCGATGCTGTTCATCCTCTTCGACATCGAGATGGTGTTCCTCTACCCGTTCGTGATCAACATCGACGCCCTCGGCCTGTTCGGGCTGGTCGAGGTCGTGCTCTTCATCGGGACCGTCGCCTTCGCCTACGCCTACGTGTGGCGCCGCGGCGGCCTGGACTGGACCTAGGGGAGGCCCGCATGGGACTCGAGGAGAAGCTGCCGAACGGCATCCTGCTCGCGACCGTCGAGGGACTGGTCAACTGGACCCGCAAGGCCTCGCTGTGGCCGGCGACGTTCGGTCTGGCCTGCTGCGCGATCGAGATGATGACGTCGGGTGCGCCGCGCTACGACCTCGGCCGGTTCGGCATGGAGGTGTTCCGCCCCAGCCCGCGCCAGGCCGACCTGATGATCGTGGCGGGCCGGGTGACCAACAAGATGGCCCCGGTCCTGCGCCAGATCTACGACCAGATGGCCGAGCCGCGCTGGGTGCTCGCCATGGGCGTGTGCGCGTCGTCCGGCGGGATGTTCAACAACTACGCCGTGGTCCAGGGCGTCGACCACGTCGTGCCGGTCGACATGTACCTGCCGGGCTGCCCGCCCCGGCCGGAGATGCTGATCGACGCGATCCTCAAGCTGCACCAGAAGATCCAGCACGAGCCGCTCGGTCCGGTCCGCGCGGAGCTCGCCGCCGAGCGCCGCGCGCAGGGCGAGACGCTCGAGCTGCTGCCCTCGTCGGTGAAGTACGGGCGGGAGTCCTGATGCCGGACGACGAGAAGCAGCCCGGCGTCCCCCCGACCGGGACTGGCGGGGCCAGCGGTCCGACCGGCGCCTCGGCGGGGGCCTCCGAGCACTCGGAGCGCGGCGCGGTCGCGTTCTCCCCGGTCGAGCAGCACCGCCCGCACGCGCCGACGGTGACCGGCCGGTCCCGCGAGGGCATGTTCGGCATCTCGGGCTCCGGTGACACCTCCGGGTTCGGCGGTCTGCGCCTGCCGGCCTACGCGCCGGCTCCGGCCGAGCGGCCCTACGGGGGCTGGTTCGACGAGGTCGTGGACGAGACCGCGGCGGCCCTGGAGGAGGGCGGTCTCGTGGCGTTCGACGAGGCCGTGCCGCAGGTGACCGTGGACCGCGGCGAGATGACCTGGTACGTCGCCCGCGAGCACCTGCCGGCGCTCGCGACGACCCTGCGCGACGACCCGGCGCTGCGCTTCGAGTTCTGCTCCGGGGTCTCCGGGGTGGACTACGGCGAGGGCATCCCGCAGCAGCTCCACTCGGTGACGCAGCTGCTCTCGATGACCTACCGCCGGCGGCTGCGCCTCGAGGTCTGCCTCGACGTCGACGACGCGCACTGCCCGTCGCTGGTGTCGATCTACCCGACGGCGGACTGGCACGAGCGCGAGACCTGGGACATGTTCGGGATCGTCTACGACGGCCACCCGAGCCTGACCCGGATCCTCATGCCGGACGACTGGAACGGCCACCCGCAGCTCAAGAGCTATCCGCTGGGCGGCATCCCGGTCGAGTACAAGGGCGCCGAGATCCCGCCGCCCGACCAGCGGAGGGCCTACACATGAGCACCGACGTGCCCACCACCGACGCCACCGAGGCCGCCGACCCGTACGCGGCCAGCTCCCGCGAGACCACCGAGGGCACCGTCTACACGGTCACCGGTGGCGACTGGGACGAGCTGGTCGACGAATCGACCGGCGACGAGCGCATCGTCATCAACATGGGGCCGCAGCACCCCTCCACGCACGGCGTGCTCCGGCTCGTCCTGGAGATCTCCGGCGAGACGGTCACCGACGTGCGGCTGGTCATCGGCTACCTGCACACCGGGATCGAGAAGAACTGCGAGTACCGCACCTGGACCCAGGGCGTCACGTTCGTGACGCGCGCGGACTACCTCGCGCCGCTGTTCACCGAGACCGCGTACTGCATGTCCACCGAGCGCCTGCTCGGCATCGAGGTGCCGACGCGCGCGCAGGTGATCCGCGTGCTGCTCATGGAGATCAACCGGATCGGCTCGCACCTCGTCGCGCTGGCCACCGGCGGCATGGAGCTCGGCGCGCTGACCGGCATGACGAACGGCTTCCGGGAGCGCGAGGAGGTCCTGCACCTGCTCGAGTTCCTCACCGGCCTGCGCATGAACCACGCGTTCATCCGCCCGGGCGGCGTCGTGCAGGACCTCCCGGAGGGCGCCGAGAAGCGCATCCTCGAGTTCTGCGACGTCATGGACTCGCGCCTGCCCGGGTTCCACCAGCTGCTGACCGGCAACGCGATCTGGCAGCAGCGCCTCGTCGGGATCGGCTACCTGCCGCTGGACGGCTGTCTCTCGCTCGGCGTGACCGGGCCGATCCTGCGGTCCGCCGGCCTGGCGTGGGACCTGCGCAAGATCGACCCGTACCTGGGCTACGACCAGTACGACTTCGAGGTCCCGACCGACAATGCCGCCGACTCCTTCGCCCGCTACAAGCTGCGGGTCGAGGAGATGCACCAGTCCCTGCGGATCGTCCGGCAGTGCGTCGAGGCGCTCGAGCCGGGTCCGGTGATGGTGCAGGACGCCAAGATCGCGTGGCCGGCCAAGCTCTCCATCGGTGCCGACGGGATGGGCAACTCCCTCGAGCACGTCCGGCAGATCATGGGTCAGTCGATGGAGTCCCTGATCCACCACTTCAAGCTGGTCACCGAGGGCTTCAAGGTGCCGCCGGGGCAGGCCTACGTGCCGATCGAGTCGCCGCGCGGCGAGCTCGGCGCGCACCTGGTCTCCGACGGCGGGACGCGCCCGCTGCGCGTGCACCTGCGCGAGCCCAGCTTCGTGAACCTGCAGGCGGCGCCGGCGATGTGCGAGGGCGGGATGGTCTCGGACGTCATCGCCGCGCTGGCCAGCCTCGACCCCGTGATGGGTGGGTGTGACCGATGACCCGCTACCTCAGTCCCACCGACGCCGAGCGTCCGCGGGTGCGCCCCGACTCCGAGGTCGACCTGTCGGTGTTCGACGGCCAGCGCGAGCGCGCGGGCGCGATCGTGGCGCGCTACCCGGAGCCGCGCTCGGCCCTGCTGCCGCTGCTGCACCTGGTGCAGTACGTCGAGGGCCACGTCAGCCGGGCCGGCGTCGCGTTCTGCGCCGACGTCCTGGACATCACGCCCGCCGAGGTGTCGGCGGTCGCGACGTTCTACACGATGTACAAGCGCGAGCCGGTCGGCGAGCACCTGGTCAGCGTCTGCACGAACACGCTGTGCGCGGCGCTGGGTGGCGACGACATCTACGCGGCGGTGCGCGAGCGCCTCGGCGGCATCGGGCACGAGCAGACGGCGGGCGAGCCCGGGACCCCGGGCAGCCTGACCATCGAGCACGCCGAGTGCCTCGCGGCCTGCGACCTCGCTCCGGTGCTGACGGTGAACTACGAGTTCTTCGACCGGCAGACGGTCGACTCCGCGCTCGAGATCATCGGGAAGCTGCAGGCCGGCGAGAAGCCGCACCCCACCCGCGGGGCCCCGCTGACCGACTTTCGCCGGATCGAGCTGCTGCTGGCCGGCTTCTTCGACGACCCCGAGGTCGGGGGCGCGGCGGCGAACGCCGGTCCCAGCGCGGACGAGGCCACCCTCGCCGGCGCCCGGCTCGCCGAGGAGCGCGGCTGGACCGCGCCACCGATGCCCGACGGCGGACCCGACCGTCCGACCGAAGCGCCCGACCTGCCCGGAGGTGCGTCGTGAGCGACCAGCCCGAGGAGTACCGCCCGGACCCGCTGACGCCGGTGCTGACGCGCCGCTGGCTGCTGCCGGAGTCGTGGACGCTGCGCCACTACACCGAGCTGGGCGGCTACTCCGCGCTCGACACCGCCCTGGCCACGGACCCGGCCGACCTGGTCACGCTGGTCAAGGACTCGGGGCTGCGCGGCCGCGGCGGCGCGGGCTTCCCGACGGGCATGAAGTGGAGCTTCATCCCGCAGCCCAAGCCCGGCGAGGAGCCCACCGAGGCCACGAAGGACGCCCCGCAGTTCAAGCCGAAGTACCTCGTGGTCAACGCCGACGAGGGCGAGCCGGGGACCTGCAAGGACACCCCGCTGATGATGGCGGACCCGCACAGCCTCATCGAGGGCTGCATCATCACCAGCTGGGCGATCCGCGCGAACTTCTGCGCGATCTACATCCGCGGCGAGATCGTCCACGCCATCCGGCGGCTGCACTACGCCGTCAAGGAGGCCTACGAGGCCGGTCACCTCGGCCAGGACATCCACGGCACCGGGTTCGACCTGGACATCGTGGTGCACGCCGGCGCGGGCGCGTACATCTGCGGCGAGGAGACCGCGCTGCTGGACTCGCTCGAGGGCCGGCGCGGCCAGCCGCGGCTCAAGCCGCCGTTCCCCGCGACGGCCGGTCTGTACGCGGCCCCGACGGTCGTCAACAACGTCGAGACGATCGCGACGGTCCCGTCGATCGTCGCGGGCGGCAAGGAGTGGTTCCGGACGATGGGCCGCGAGCGCTCGCCCGGGCCGAAGATCTACTCGTTGTCCGGCCACGTCGAGCGGCCCGGCCAGTACGAGGCCCCGCTGGGCACGACGCTGCGCGAGCTGCTCGAGATGGCCGGCGGCATGAAGGACGGCATCCCGCTCAAGTTCTGGACGCCGGGCGGCTCGTCCACGCCGCTGTTCACCGACGAGCACCTCGACGTCCCGCTGGACTTCGAGGGCGCCGCCGAGGCCGGCTCGATGCTCGGCACCACCGCGCTGATGATCTTCAACGAGACCGTCAGCGTGCCGTGGGCGGTGATGAAGTGGACCGAGTTCTACGAGCACGAGTCCTGCGGCAAGTGCACCCCGTGCCGCGAGGGCAACTACTGGCTCGCCGGGATCCTGCAGCGGATGAACGCCGGGCAGGGCACCGAGGAGGACATCGACACCCTCCTCGACGTGTGCTCGAACGTCCTCGGTCGCTCGTTCTGCGCCCTCGGGGACGGCGCCGTCTCGCCGATCACCAGCGGGATCAAGTACTTCCGCCAGGAGTTCCTGGACCTGTGCAGCCAGCAGCAGAGCCCAGCACCCGAACGCGTTCTCGCCGGAGCCCACTGACATGACCCAGGCACCAGAGCAGGAAGCGCCCCCGGTCCCCGAGGGTCACGTCAGGCTGACGATCGACGGCGAGACCGTCGACGCGCCGAAGGGCGAGATCCTCATCCGGACCTGCGAGCGCCTCGGCATCGTCGTCCCGCGGTTCTGCGACCACCCCCTCCTCGAGCCGGCCGGCGCCTGCCGCCAGTGCCTGGTCGAGGTGGAGATGGGCGGACGGCCGATGCCCAAGCCGCAGGCCAGCTGCACCATGACCGTCGCCGACGGCATGGTGGTGAAGACCCAGCGCACCAGCGCCGTCGCCGACAAGGCGCAGCAGGGCGTGATGGAGCTGCTGCTCATCAACCACCCGCTGGACTGCCCGATCTGCGACAAGGGCGGCGAGTGCCCGCTGCAGAACCAGGCGATGTCCTCCGGCCGGGCGGAGTCGCGGTTCCACGAGCACAAGCGCACGTTCGAGAAGCCCCTCGCGATCTCCGACGAGGTCCTGCTCGACCGCGAGCGCTGCGTGCTCTGCCAGCGCTGCACCCGGTTCTCCGAGCAGATCGCCGGCGACCCCTTCATCGAGCTGCTCGAGCGGGGCGCCCACCAGCAGATCGGCACGGAGGAGACCGCCTGGGGCGACGGTGAGGACTTCCAGTCCTACTTCTCCGGGAACACCATCCAGATCTGCCCGGTCGGCGCGCTGACCTCGGCGTCCTACCGCTTCCGCAGCCGTCCCTTCGACCTGGTCTCGACGCCGGGGAAGTGCGAGCACTGCGCCTCGGGCTGCTCGACCCGCCGGGACTGGCGTCGCGGCGGGGTGACCCGCGTGCTCGCCGGTGAGGACCCGAACGTCAACGAGGAGTGGCTCTGCGACAAGGGCCGCTTCGCCTTCCGCTACCCGACCTCGGTGCAGCGGGTGCTGCAGCCCATGGTCCGCGAGGACGGCGTGCTCACCCCCGTCTCCTGGGTCGAGGCGCTGGAGCGGGCGGCCACGCTGCTCGCCTCCGCGCGTGACGGCGGCGGCGCTCCGCGGGTCGACGACGAGGGCACCGAGCTCGGGCCCAAGCGCGGGGTCGGGGTGCTGCCCGGCGGCCGGCTGACGATCGAGGACGCCTACGCGTACGGGAAGTTCGCCCGCCTCGCGCTGCGGACCAACGACGTCGACCACCGCGCGCGGGCGCACTCCGACGAGGAGCTGGACTTCCTCGCCGGACACGCCGCGGGCGTCGCCCCCACCCATGTCTCCTTCGCCCACCTCGAGGCCGCCCGCACCGTGCTGTGCGTGGCGTTCGAGCCCGAGGAGGAGGCGGCGATCGTCTTCCTGCGCCTGCGCAAGGCGGCCCGCCACGGCACCCGCGTGGTCCACCTGTCGTCCTGGACGACGCCGGCCGTGGTGAAGACCGGCGGCCACCTCGTCCGGGTCGCCCCCGGCGACGAGCCCGCGGCCCTGGCCGACCTGCCCGACGACCTCGCGGCCGCCCTGGCCGAGCCGGGCGCCGTCGTGCTGGTCGGGGAGCGGGCCGCGGAGGTCCCGGGGTTGCTCACCGCGGTCTCCGACCTCGGTGCGCGCACCGGCGCCCGGATCGCCTGGGTGCCGCGCCGCGCCGGCGAGCGGGGCGGGGTGGACGCCGGCACGCTGCCGACCCTGCTGCCGGGGTCGCGGACCGTCACCGACGCCGACCACCGCGAGGCGGTCGCCGAGGTGTGGGGCGTGCCGACGCTGCCCGAGACGCCCGGGCGCGACCTCACCGCGATGCTGACCGCGGCCCGCGACGGCGAGCTCGCCGGCCTCGTCCTGGGCGGTGTGGAGCTCCGCGACCTGCCCGACCCGGAGCTCGCCCGCGCCGCGCTCGCCGAGGCGGACGTGGTCATCTCGCTGGAGCAGGTGCTCTCCGAGGTCAGCGAGCACGCCGACGTCGTGCTGCCGGTGGCGCCCGCGGTCAACCGCAGCGGCACCTACCGCAACTGGGAAGGCCGCGACCGCCCGTTCGGGACGACGATCGACCCCGGCCAGGGCGGTTCCGGCCGCGTCGGCGGCACGGCCGCGGTGACGCTGCCGGACTGCCGGGTGCTGGACTCGCTCGCCGTCGAGATGGACGTCGACCTGTTCACCCAGACCCCGCAGGCGGCCGCCGCCGAGCTCGCGGAGCTGGGCGCCGTGGCGGTCACGCCGTCCACCCCGGCGACCCGTCCCGCGGCCCCGCACGCGGATGACCCCTCCCGGACACCCGACGTCGGTGAGGCGCCACTCGCACGTCCGGTCCGCCTCGCCACGTGGCGCCAGCTGATCGACGGCGGCGCGCTGCTGGCCGAGGAGCACGACCTGCCCGGCACCGCCCGCCCGGTGCGCCTGCGCGCCGCCGTGGGCACCGCCGAGCGGCTCGGCCTGGTGCCCGGACAGACCGCCCGGATCGCGGATGCCCTCGACCTCGTCGTCGAGATCGCGGACCTGCCCGAGGACGTGGTGTGGGCGCCGTCCCACGTGCCGGTCGCGGGCGGGGTCGTCACGCTCGCCGGGCTCGGCCTGCGCCACGGGGACCTCGTCGAGGTGACCGGCTCCACCGTCGGGAACGGAGGAGAGCAGTGAACCCGCTCCCGCCGCCCGGGACCCCCGGGTACACCCAGGCGCTCATCGCGGACGACCCGATCTGGCTGACGATCATCAAGGTCGTCGCCGTCTTCGGGCTGCTGGTGTTCATGACGCTGTTCATGATCTGGCTGGAGCGCCGGGTCGTGGGGCGCATGCAGCAGCGGCCCGGGCCGAACTGGAACGGCCCGTTCGGGCTGCTCCAGTCGCTGGCCGACGGGCTGAAGCTGGCGTTCAAGGAGGACATCCGCCCGGTCCTCGCGGACAAGGCGGTCTTCTTCATCGCCCCGGTGATCTCGACGATCCCGGCGTTCGTCGCGTTCGCGGTGATCCCGCTCGGACCCGAGGTGTCGATCTTCGGGTACCACACCGCGCTGCAGGTGGCCGACCTGCCGGTGGGCATCCTCGTCGTCCTCGCCTGCTCGTCGGTGGGCGTCTACGGCATCGTGCTGGCCGGCTGGGCGTCCGGGTCGCCGTACCCGCTGCTCGGCAGCCTGCGCAGTGCCGCCCAGGTGATCTCCTACGAGCTGGCGCTCGGCCTCTCGATCATCGGCGTGGTGCTCTACGCGGGCTCGCTGTCCACCGCGGACATCGTCAGCGCCCAGCAGAACGGCTGGTACATCTGGCTGCTGCCGGTCAGCTTCATCGTGTTCGCGGTGTCGATGGTCGGCGAGACGAACCGGGCGCCGTTCGACCTGCCCGAGGCCGAGTCGGAGCTCGTCGGCGGGTTCCACACGGAGTACTCGTCGCTGAAGTTCGCGCTCTTCTTCCTCGCCGAGTACGTCAACATGGTCACCCTCTCCGCGGTGGCGACGACGCTGTTCCTCGGCGGCTGGATGGCGCCGTGGCCGCTCTCCCTGATCCCCGGGGTCAACGAGGGCTGGCTGCCGCTCGTCTGGTTCATCACCAAGATGTTCGTGTTCCTGTTCGTCTACATCTGGCTGCGCGGCACGCTGCCCCGCCAGCGCTACGACCAGTTCATGCGCCTCGGCTGGAAGATCCTCATCCCGGTCAGCCTGGTGTGGGTCGTCGCGGTGGCCGCGCTGCGGGTGCTGCGCACCGAGTACGGCACGATCTCGGCGCCGGTGGTGCTGATGATCGGCGCGGTCGTGCTGGTGGTGGCGATCGTGGTCGCGCTGATGCTGCCCGACCGGGCGGCCGAGGACGACGAGGCGACCGCCGAGCCACCCGTCGTCGGGAACTATCCCGTGCCGCCGCTGGACCTCACCGTCCCGACGAGCCCGCCGCGGCGCCGCCGGTCCGTGTCGGGCACGGCGAAGGAGACGGCGGCGGTGGGCTCCGGTCGGAAGTCCGATCAGAAGGAGGACGCCTGATGGGCATGTTCGACGGCATCGCCGGCTTCGGCGTCACCTTCTCGACGATGTTCAAGAAGGTCGTCACCGAGGAGTACCCGCTGGTCAAGAAGGTGACCGCGCCGCGCTACCACGGCCGCCACCAGCTCAACCGGCACCCGGACGGGCTGGAGAAGTGCGTGGGCTGCGAGCTGTGCGCCTGGGCCTGCCCGGCCGACGCGATCTACGTCGAGGGCGGGGACAACACCCCGGAGGCGCGGTACTCGCCCGGTGAGCGCTACGGCGCGATCTACCAGATCAACTACCTGCGCTGCATCGGCTGCGGGCTCTGCATCGAGGCGTGCCCGACGCGGTCGCTCACGATGACGAACGAGTACGAGCTCGCCGACGACGACCGGCAGGACCTGATCTACACCAAGGACATGCTGCTCGCGCCGCTGCTGCCGGGCATGGAGCAGCCGCCGCACCCGATGCGGCTCGGCGAGGACGAGCAGGACTACTACGTGCAGGGCCCGGAGATGGCGCGCCGCGGCAGGGAGCAGGCCGGGGACACCGACCTGGACACCGACAACCGCGCCGGCGCCAACGCGCTGCCGGGCGCCGCGCTGGTCGGGAAGGCGTCGGAGGACAAGCGATGACCACCTCGATCGGCGAGGCCGTCGGGTTCTGGATCCTCGGGCCGGTCGCGCTCGCCGGCGGGCTCGGGATGGTCTTCTCCCGCAACGCCGTGCACTCGGCGCTGTGGCTGGTGCTGACGATGCTCTCGCTCGGGCTGCTCTACATGACGCAGTCCGCGCCGTTCCTGGGGTTCACCCAGATCATCGTCTACACCGGCGCGATCATGATGCTGTTCGTCTTCGTGCTGATGATGGTCGGCCGGGACGCCTCGGACTCCGTCGTGGAGGTGCTGCGCGGGCAACGCGTGGCGGCGGCGGTCCTGGGCATCGGGCTCGCGGGGCTGATGATCGGCGCGGTCGCGCAGTCGGTCACGGTGCCGCTGAGCACCGGGGCGACGCCCGGGTCGAACGTCGGCGGGCTCGGCCTGCTGATCTTCCAGCGCTACCTGCTGGCCTTCGAGCTGACCTCGGCGCTGATCATCACCGGCGCGGTGGGGGCGATGGTCTACACCTTCGCCGGCCGGGCCCGGTCGAAGGCGATCACGCAGAAGGAGCGGGTCGTCGAGCGGCTGCGCGGCCCGCTGGAGAAGTTCGGGTCCCGCTCCGGTCCCGGCGTCTTCGCGACGGCGGACTCGGTCGCCACCCCGGCGCTGCTGCCCGACGGGTCCGTGGCCCCGGAGTCGCTCTCCGAGATCATCGAGGCCACCGCCCGCGAGCGGCTCGGCCACCAGTCCGAGCTGGCCCACCCGGGCGACGAGCACGACGCCGGGGCCCACTCCCACCACACCGGGCGCGAAGAGATCACGGGGAGCCAGACGTGAGCCCCACGAACTACCTGCTGCTCTCGGCGCTCCTGTTCGCGATCGGCACCGTCGGCGTGCTGGTGCGGCGCAACGCGATCGTCGTGTTCATGTGCGTCGAGCTCATGCTCAACGCGGTGAACCTGTCGCTGGTGACCTTCGCGCGCATCAACGGCTCGCTCGACGGCCAGGTCATGGCCTTCTTCGTCATGGTCGTCGCCGCGGCGGAGGTCGTCGTCGGCCTCTCGATCATCATGGCCATCTTCCGCACGCGCCGGACCGCCTCGGTCGACGACGCGAACCTCCTCAAGTACTGACGGGAGCCTCTCGATGCTCACCGAGTTGCCCCCCGTGGCCCCCGCGACGGGAGCCGGCACCGCCGCCTGGCTCCTGGTCGCGCTGCCGGCCCTGGGTGCCGCGGTGCTCTTCCTCGGCGGTCGGCGGACCGACCGCTGGGGCCACCTGCTCGGCACCGCGACGGTGCTGGCGTCGTTCGTCTACGGCGCGGTCCTGTTCGTCTCCACGCTCGCGCTGCCGGGCGAGGAGCGGGTGCGCGACCTGCCGCTCTACGAGTGGTTCGCCTCCGGGTCGCTCTCGGTGGAGTTCGGGCTGCGCCTGGACCCGCTGTCGCTGACGTTCGTCCTGCTCATCACCGGCGTCGGGTCGCTGATCCACATCTACTCGGTGGGCTACATGGCCCACGACGAGAACCGGCGCAAGTTCTTCGCGATGCTCAACCTGTTCGTCGCGTCGATGCTCGTGCTGGTCCTCGGCAACGGCTTCCTCACCCTGTACCTCGGGTGGGAGGGCGTCGGCCTCGCGTCGTACCTGCTGATCGGCTTCTACGTGCAGCGCCCGCTCGCCGCGTCCGCGGCGAAGAAGGCGTTCCTCATGAACCGCGTCGGCGACGTCGGCCTCGCGCTCGCGATCTTCATCCTGTTCGCGCAGCTCGGCACCACCCAGTACACCGAGGTCTTCGCGCGGATCGGGGAGCTCTCGCCGGGCGCGATCACGGCGGTGGCGCTGCTCCTCCTGCTCGGCGCGTGCGGCAAATCCGGCCAGTTCCCGCTGCAGGCCTGGCTCCCCGACGCCATGGAGGGCCCGACCCCGGTCTCGGCGCTCATCCACGCCGCCACCATGGTCACGGCAGGGGTCTACCTGGTCGCCCGGACGCACCCGATCTACGACCTGACGCCCACCGGTCAGCTCGTCGTGACGATCGTCGGCGCGGTCACGCTGCTCATCGGCGCGATCGTGGGCTGCGCGTACGACGACATCAAGAAGGTCCTGGCCTACTCCACGGTGAGCCAGATCGGCTACATGATGCTGGCCGTCGGCCTCGGCCCGATCGGCTACGCGGCGGGCCTCGCCCACCTGCTCACCCACGGCTTCTTCAAGGCCGGGCTCTTCCTCGGGGCCGGCTCGGTGATGCACGGGATGGCCGACGAGACCGACATGCGCCGGTTCGGCGGGCTGTGGCGGCACATGCCGATCACGTTCGCCACGTTCACCCTGGGCTATCTCGCCCTCATCGGCTTCCCGTTCCTGTCCGGCTTCTACTCGAAGGACCTCATCATCGAGGCCGCCCTCGGGGGCCCGCCGGTCCGCGGGTGGCTGCTGGGCGGGGCGGCGCTGCTCGCCGCCGGGCTCACCGCCTTCTACATGACGCGGCTGATGCTGATGACGTTCTTCGGACCGGAGCGGTGGCGCTCGCTCACCCCGCGCTCGACCCCGTGGGACCCGGCGTTCGAGGCCTCCACGCCCTCGGAGCACGGCGAGCACTACCACCCGCACGAGTCGCCCGCCTCGATGACGGTGCCGATGATCGTGCTCGCGATCGGCTCGGTGGGGGCCGGTGCGTTCCTCGTGATCGGGGAGCGGCTCGGCGGGTGGCTCGAGCCCGCGATCGGCCCGGTGCGCGAGGTGGAGGAGGCCGTCATCCCGACGGGGCTCGTCCCCGGCATCGCGTCCGTGCTCATGCTCCTCGGCGCCGGGATCGCCTACCTGACGGTGGGCCGCAAGCCGGTCCCGGTGGAGCGCCCGGCGCGGGTGGCGCTGCCGGTGCGGGCCGCGCGGGCCGACCTGTACGCCAACGCGATCAACGAGGGGCTGATCGCGCGGCCGGGCCTCTGGCTCTCCCGCGCGCTGGTGTACCTCGACAACCGCGGGGTCGACGGCGCCGTCAACGGCACCGCCGCCCTGCTCGGCGGTGCGTCGGGGCGGGCCCGACGCACCCAGACCGGGTTCGTGCGCTCCTACGCGCTGACGATGCTGGGAGGCTCGATCGTGCTGGTCGCGGCGCTGCTGGCGGTGGCGCTGCCGTGAGCGCCCTGCTGATCGTCCTCGTCCTGCTGCCCCTGCTCGGGGCGGCCGTCGTCGGTGGCCTGGTCAAGGCCGGGCGGGACGCGGCGGCGACGTCGTCGGGCTTCGTCGTCGCCCTCGTCGAGCTCGTGCTGACCGGCGTCGCCTGGGGGCTGTTCGACCCCGCCGCGCCGACCCGGTTCCAGGGCGAGTCCTCCGTGCCGTGGATCCCGGCGTTCGGGGTGTCGTTCTCGCTGGGCGTCGACGGCATCGCGCTCGCGATGATCGCGCTGCTCGCGGTGCTGACGCCGATCGTCATCGCCTACACGTCGTTCACGCGGGCGGCCGAGAAGTTCCCGGACGACCGCGGGGCCGGTGGCTTCGTCGCGCTGATGCTCGCCCTGCAGGGCGTGCTGGTCGCGCTGTTCGCCGCGACCGACGTCTTCGTCTTCTACGTGGCGTTCGAGGTCATGCTCGTCCCGATGTACTTCATCATCGGGCGCTTCGGCGGGGCCCGGCGGCAGTACGCCGCGGTGAAGTTCTTCCTGTACTCGTTCCTGGGCGGGCTGATCATGCTCGGCTCGGTGATCGGGATCTACGTCGCGAGCGGCACGCGACTCGGGCAGGCCACGTTCGACTGGGCGGAGCTGCAGCGCCTCGCGGCGTCGCTGCCGGAGTCCACGCAGATCCTCCTGTTCCTCGGGTTCTTCGCCGCGTTCGCGATCAAGGCGCCGCTGGTACCGCTGCACACGTGGCTGCCCGACGCCGGTGCGCAGGCCCCGATCGGCGGTGGCGTGATCCTGGTCGGCGTCCTGGACAAGGTCGGCGTCTTCGGGTTCCTGCGCTACTGCCTCCCGCTGTTCCCGCTGGCCTCGCAGACCCTCGCGCCGCTGGTGCTCGTGCTCTCGGTGATCGGCGTGCTCTACGGCGCGCTGCTCGCCGCCATGCAGACCGACATGAAGCGCTTCGTCTCCTACACCTCGATCGCCCACTTCGGGTTCATCGGGCTGGGGATCTTCGCGTTCTCGCAGCAGGCCGTCGCGGGCTCGGCGCTGTACATGGTCAACCACGGCATCTCGACCGCGATGCTCTTCCTCGTCGTCGGGATGCTCGCCGCCCGGGGCGGGTCGACGCAGATCGCCGACTACGGCGGCGTCGGGAAGATCGCGCCGGTGCTCTCGGGGCTCTTCCTGGTCGCGGGCCTGACGACGCTGTCGCTGCCCGGGACGAACTCGTTCGTGTCCGAGTTCCTGGTGCTGATCGGCTCCTGGCCGCGCGAGCCCGTCTACACGGTGATCGCCACGGTCGGGATCATCTTCGCGGCCCTCTACGTGCTCTGGGTCTACCAGCGCACGATGACCGGCCCGCTGCGCGGCGAGGCCGTCGTCGGCGGCGGACCGGGCGCCGCGTCCGCACGGGCGCTCGCCGGCGGGCCCGGGTTCGCCGACCCGGTCGACACCGACCCGCCGTCGGGTACGGGCACGAAGGCCCGGTTCGGTGACCTGACCGGCCGGGAGATCGGGGTGCTCGCCCCGCTGGTCCTGCTGATCTTCCTGCTCGGGTTCTTCCCGCAGCCGGTGCTCGACGTCATCAACCCGGCGGTCTCCGCCACGATGAGCGAGGTCGGCGTGCCCGACCCGGTCGGTCCGAACGGGGTGGCCCGCTGATGGGAACGCAGTCCTTCTCCGATGCCCTCGGCGTCGACTACGGCGCCCTGGCGCCCCTGCTGATCGTCCTCGGCGGCGCGTGCGTCTCGGTGCTGATCGAGGCGGTCCTCCCGCTCGCGCGCCGCGCGCGCGTGCAGCTGGTGTTCAGCCTCGCGGTGGTCGTGGTCGCGCTCGTCACCGTGATCGTGCGCGCCACCGGTGGGGCCGCGGACGTCGTGGTCCTCGCCGGTGCGCTGTCCGTGGACGCGCCGAGCCTGTTCCTGTGGGGCACGCTGCTCGCCCTCGCGGTGCCGTCGCTGTTGCTGCTCGCCGACCGCTCGATCGAGCCCGGCGGGACGTTCGTGGCCGACCCCGAGGCGCTCGCCGAGGCCCAGGAGAAGGTGCTGGCCGGGAGCCGGTCCCCGTCGGGCTCGGGGATCGACTCCCACGGCGTGGTGGCCCGCCGCGGGGGGTCGGGCCCGGGCTCGGGTGACGCCGGGGGCGCGGAGCCGCCGCTCATGCACACCGAGGTCTTCCCGTTCTTGCTCTTCGCGCTCGGCGGGATGCTCGCGTTCTGCGCGTCGAACGACCTGCTGACGATGTTCGTGGCGCTCGAGGTGCTGAGCCTGCCGCTGTACCTGCTGTGCGGGCTGGCCCGCCGTCGTCGTCTCCTCTCGCAGGAGGCGGCCGTGAAGTACTTCCTGCTGGGCGCGTTCGCGTCCGCGTTCTTCCTCTACGGCGTCGCGCTGCTCTACGGCTACGCCGGGTCGGTCCGGCTCTCCGACATCGCGTCGGCCGCCGCGGGTCCGCTGCGCTCGGACACACTGCTGTTCGCCGGGCTGGCGCTGCTCGTCGTCGGCCTGATGTTCAAGGCCTCCGTCGGGCCGTTCCACACCTGGACCCCGGACGTCTACCAGGGCGCTCCCACCCCGGTGACGGCGTTCATGGCCGCGTGCACGAAGGTCGCCGCCTTCGGCGCGATCCTCCGGGTGTTCACCGTGGCGTTCGGCACCACGGCGCTGGAGTGGCGCGGGGTGCTGTGGGCGGTCGCGATCGCGTCCATGGTGATCGGCACCGTGCTCGGGCTCACCCAGACCGACCTCAAGCGCATGGTCGCCTACTCCTCGGTGGCGCACGCGGGCTTCATCCTGATCGGCTGCCTCGCCATCACCCCGGCCGGCCTGTCCGGGACGCTGTTCTACCTGCTGGCGTACGGGTTCACGACGATCGCGATCCTCGGCCTGGTCTCGCTGGTGCGCTCCGGGGACGGCGAGGCCGGGCACCTGTCCGGGTACGCGGGCCTGGCCACGCGCTCCCCGGTGGTGGCCGCGGCCCTGTCCTTCTGCCTGCTCGCCCTGGCCGGGGTGCCGCTGACCAGCGGGTTCACCGCGAAGTTCGCGGTGTTCTCCGCGGGCCTGGCCGACGGGATGGCGCCGCTGGTGATCGTCGGACTGGTGTGCAGCGCGATCGCCGCGTTCTTCTACCTGCGGGTGATCGTGATGATGTACTTCTCCGAGCCGGCGCCCGATGGGCCGACCGTGAGCCTGCCCGGCCCGATGACCACGATCGCCATCACGCTCGGCGTCGTCGTGACCCTGCTCCTGGGAGTCGTGCCGACGGCCGCCCTCCAGTGGGCCGGGGCCGGACCTTTCCTAGGCTGAGGGGGTGAGTACGCAGCGGCCCGCGCCAGGAGACGAATCGGAGCGGAGCTCGACCATGAGATCGGTGAGCCTGACCCAGGTCGCCGGTCTCCCCCTCGGCGACGAGGCCCTGGCGACGGAGGTGTCCTCGGGGCTGGACCAGGTGGAGGATCTGCTCCGCCGCGAGGTGCACAGCGACTATCGCTTCGTGGCGGACACGTCGCTGCACCTCATCGAGGCCGGCGGGAAGCGGTTCCGGCCGCTGCTCACCCTGCTCGCCGCCCAGCTGGCGGGCGGTACCAGCGAGGACGTGGTGGTCGCGGCCACCTCGGTGGAACTGGTCCACCTCGCCACGCTGTACCACGACGACGTCATGGACGAGGCCGTGATGCGGCGCGGGGCGCAGAGCGCGAACGCGCGGTGGGACAACACCGTGGCCATCCTCACCGGCGACTACCTGTTCGCCCACGCCTCGCGGCTCGTGTCGCAGCTCGGACCGGACGCGGTCCGCATCATCGCCGAGACCTTCGCCGAGCTCGTGACGGGCCAGATGCGCGAGACCCGGGGTGCGCGCGGCGACGACCCCGTCGAGCACTACATGGCGGTCGTCGCGGAGAAGACCGGGTCGCTCATCGCGACGGCGGGCCGGTTCGGCGCGATGTTCGCCGGTGCGGCGCCGGAGCACGTGGAGGCACTGCGACGGTTCGGCGAGATCATCGGGACCGCCTTCCAGGTCGCCGACGACATCATCGACATCGCCTCGCCGTCCGGCGACTCGGGCAAGACGCCGGGGACGGACCTGCGGGAGGGCGTCGCCACGCTGCCGGTGCTCTACGCGCTGGCCGACGACGGGCCGGACGCGGAGCGGCTGCGCGCACTCGGAGTGGGCGAGAAGGAGATCGCCGACGACGCCGTGGTCGACGAGGCCCTCGGCATCCTGCGGTCCTCCGCGGGCCTCGCCCGGGCCCGGGCGGCGCTCGACGAGCAGGCCGAGGCGGCCCGGACCGAGCTGGCCGGGCTGCCCGGCGGACCGGCCCGCGACGCCCTGGCGGCGCTGCTGGACTACACCGTGGAGCGCGTCGGCTGAGCCGACCGCCGCCCGACCCGCCGTCGGGACGCGGTCACGCTGTCGGCGGCGAAGACCAGCAGCGCGACCCACACCAGCACGAAGCCGACCCACCGGGCGGGTGGCATCGGCTCGTGGTCCACGAGGACGCCCCAGGCGAACTGCAACGTCGGGTTGACGTACTGCAGCAGCCCGAGCGTGGCGAGCGGGAGCCGCTTCGCGCCGAACGCGAACAGCAGGAGCGGCAGCGCGGTCACCGGGCCGGCGGCGATCAGCAGCAGGGTGTGCCCGGTGCCCTGTCCGAAGGTCCCGACCCCGACGGCCTGCAGCCACACCAGGTAGCCGATCGCGATCGGCCCGAGCAGGAAGCCCTCGGCGGTCAGGCCCGCGACGGGCGCCAGCGGGACGCGCTTCTTCAGCAGGCCGTAGAAGCCGAAGCTGCACGCCAGCACGAGGGCCACCCACGGCAGGGCGCCGGTCCCGACCCAGAGGACGGCCACGGCCACCGTCGCGATGCCGACCGCCACCCACTGCACCCGCCGGAGCCGCTCGCCCAGCACGAGCACGGCGAGCACGACGGACACCAGCGGGTTCACGTAGTAGCCCAGCGCGCTCTCCACGACCCGGCCGTGCGTGACGCCCCAGATGTAGACGCCCCAGTTGATCGTGATCAGCACGCTGGCGGCGGTGATCGTGAGCCACGTGCGGGCGGACTGCCCACGCAGCTGCGACCACCCGCGGACCGCGGTGAGCACGACGAGCATCCCGACCAGCGTCCACGCGATCCGATGGGCGAGGATCTCCACAGGCTCCGCAGGCGCGAGCAGCGGCCAGAACGCGGGGAAGGCGCCCCACAGGACGTAGGCGCCGAGGGCGGCGGCGAGCCCGGAACGGGGAGGGCGGGCCGTCGGGTCGGTCGTCGACGGCGTCGTGGTCACGGCTCCGACCCCATCACGGGATGTGTGCGCCACGCACCTGTCTTTCCGTGCAGAGTGGCAGGTCCGGTGGGAACGAACGGCACTCTCGCGTCCATAGAAGCTGTGAGGGTGCCGCTCGCTCACTCCGGAACGGGCCCGGACGACGACGAGGCCGGCCCCGTCGTGCGGGACCGGCCTCGTCGTCGTGGGGTCTACGCCTCCTGCTCCGGGGTGGGCATGACGGCCCAGGTGTCCTTGCCGGTGAGCAGGGCCTGCAGGTTGTCGCCGCGCTGCTGGGCCTGCTCGGTCGCGGCGGTGACCTGCGCGCGGGCGCCGTCGTCGTAGGTGGGGCGGTCGACCTTGCGGAAGATGCCCGTGACGGTGTGCGTCAGGTCCTGGTCGGACAGCCGCGAGAGCGCGAACGCCTGGGTGGGGTCCTGCTCGCCGGCACGGTGGGTGACCAGCGCGTCCTCGCCGACCTCGGCGACCGGGCGGACCTCGAGGCCGCCGGAGTCCGCGCGGACCACGCCGTACTCGCCGTCGTTGCCGAAGCGGATCGGCTCGCCGTCGACCAGCGGGATCAGCCGCTGCGCGACGTCGTCGCCCTTGCGCAGGACGTCGAAGGAGCCGTCGTTGAAGATCGGGCAGTCCTGGAAGATCTCGACCAGCGAGGCGCCGCGGTGGGCGGCGGCCTGGCGCAGGACCTCGGTGAGGCCCTTGCGGTCGGAGTCCAGGGCGCGCCCGACGAACGTGGCCTCGGCGCCGAGGGCGAGCGAGACCGGGTTGAAGGGAGCGTCGACCGAGCCCATCGGGGTGGACTTGGTGACCTTCCCGACCTCGGAGGTCGGCGAGTACTGCCCCTTGGTCAGGCCGTAGATCCGGTTGTTGAACAGCAGGATCGTGATGTTCATGTTGCGGCGCAGCGCGTGGATCAGGTGGTTGCCACCGATCGAGAGCGCGTCGCCGTCACCGGTGACGACCCACACCGACAGGTCCGGGCGCGTGACCGCCAGCCCGGTCGCGATCGCCGGCGCGCGGCCGTGGATCGAGTGCATCCCGTAGGTGTCGAGGTAGTACGGGAACCGGCTCGAGCAGCCGATCCCGGAGACGAACACGATGTTCTCGCGCCTGAGGCCGAGCTCGGGCAGGAACGAGCGGACCGAGGCGAGCACGGCGTAGTCACCGCAGCCCGGGCACCAGCGCACCTCCTGGTCGGAGGTGAAGTCCTTGGCCTTCTGCGTCTCGTCCGTGGTCGGGACGAGGTCCAGTCCGCCCCGCTGCGGGGTGGGCAGGTCCACGGCGGTCATGCGGGCAGGTCCCCCTTCACGGCGTCGGTCAGGACGCCGGCGAGCTCTTCGGCGCCGAACGGGAGTCCGGCCACCTTCGTGTAGGAGCGGACGTCGACCAGGTAGCGCGCACGCAGCATCATCGCGAACTGGCCGAGGTTCATCTCGGGCACGACGACGCGGCGGTAGCGGTGCAGCACGTCGCCGAGGTTGCCCGGCAGCGGGTTCATGGAGCGCACGTGCGCCTGCGCCACCGACATCCCGGCCGCTCGCACGCGGCGGCAGGCCGCGCCGATCGGGCCGAACGTGGAGCCCCAGCCGAGCACGAGCACCTCGGCGGCACCGTCGGGGTCGTCGACCTCGACGTCGGCGACGGTGATCCCGTCGATCTTGGCCTGGCGCAGCCGGACCATGCGGTCGTGGTTGTCCGGGTCGTAGGAGATCGACCCGCGACCGTCGGCCTTCTCCAGCCCGCCGATGCGGTGCTCGAGCCCGGCGGTGCCCGGCACGGCCCACGGGCGCGCGAGGGTGTCGTCGTCGCGCAGGTAGGGCCAGAACTCGGTGCCGTCGGGGGAGTTCGGCGCCGTCGCGAACTCGACCGACAGGTCGGGCAGGTCGTTCACGTCCGGCACGTTCCACGGCTCGGAGCCGTTCGCGATCGCGCCGTCGGAGAGCAGGAACACCGGCGTCCGGTACGTGATGGCGATCTTCGCGGCCTCGATCGCCGCGGCGAAGCACTCGCTCGGCGAGGCCGGGGCGATGATCGGCACGGGCGCCTCGCCGTTGCGGCCGTACATCGCCTGCAGCAGGTCGGCCTGCTCGGTCTTGGTCGGCAGACCCGTGGACGGGCCACCGCGCTGCACGTCGAGGATCAGCAGCGGCAGCTCCAGGGCCACCGCCAGCCCGATCGTCTCCGACTTCAGCGCCACACCCGGCCCCGAGGTCGACGTGACGCCCAGCGCGCCACCGAATGAGGCGCCCAGCGCCGCGCCGATGCCCGCGATCTCGTCCTCGGCCTGGAACGTCGTCACGCCCATGCCCTTGTGCTTGGACAGCTCGTGCAGCACGTCCGAGGCCGGGGTGATCGGGTAGGTGCCCAGGAACACCGGGAGCTTCGAGAGCTGCCCGGCGGCGACGACGCCGTAGGCCAGCGCGAGGTTGCCGGTGATCTGGCGGTAGGTGCCCGTCGGCAGCGCCGCCGGGGCGACCTCGTAGGTGACCGCGAACGACTCGGTGGTCTCGCCGTAGTTCCAGCCGGTGCGGAACGCCAGGATGTTCGCCTCGGCGAGCTCCGGCTTCTTCGCGAACTTCTCGCGCAGGAACGCCTCGGTGCCCTCGGTGCCGCGGTGGTACATCCACGACAGCAGCCCGAGCGCGAACATGTTCTTCGCCCGCTCGGCGTCCTTCTTGGACATGCCGGTCGGCTCGAGCGCGGTACGCGTGATCGTCGCCATCGCGACCCGGTGCACCTGGTACGGCGCGAGCGAGTCGTCCTCGAGCGGGTTCGCCTCGTAGCCGACCTTCGTCAGGTTCCGCTTGGTGAACTCGTCGGTGTTGACGATCAGGACCCCGCCGTGCGGCAGGTCGGACAGGTTCGACTTCAGCGCGGCCGGGTTCATCGCCACGAGGACGTCCGGGCGGTCGCCCGGCGTCAGGATGTCGTAGTCGGCGAAGTGAAGCTGGAAGCTCGACACCCCCGGCAGGGTCCCGGCAGGCGCGCGGATCTCGGCGGGGAAGTTCGGCAGCGTCGCGAGGTCGTTGCCGAAGGCCGCGGCCTCGGAGGTGAAGCGGTCCCCGGTCAGCTGCATCCCGTCGCCGGAGTCGCCGGCGAAGCGGATCACGACGCGATGGGTCTGCCTGACCTCGGTCTGCCGGATCTCGCCGTGGGCCACCAGGTGGTCCGGCAGGTCCGCCCCGACCTCGGTGTCAGTGCTCATCGAGCGGTCCAGTCCCTTCCTCGATCGTCGTGGCGTGCGATGTCACCACGTCAAACCTCCACGCTAACCCTGTGGTGATCGCCGCAGCGGGGCGGTTCGTCACGTGTCACAACGCTGGACCGAGCAAGCCCGCCTCAGGAGCGTCGGCGCAGCCGCTCGAGGCCCTCTCGGAACGCGGACGAGCGCAGCGAGGTCAGCTGCGGGCCGACCTCGGTGCTCACCGCGTCGGCGTGCTCGGTGAGGGTCGCCGTGGTGCGGATGGAGGCCTTGGTCGCACGCACCAGGTCGCGCGGCGCGCGGGCGGAGAAACCGGCCATGCGCAGCGCCTCCGTGACGACCGGCGAGTGCCCCTGGTCGGGCACCTCGCCGGGCACCCGGCGGAGCACGAGGCCGGCACGTTCAGCGGCCGCCGCGTCCATCGCCTCCCCGGCGAGCAGCATCGCCAAGGTGGTCTGCGGACCGACGAGCCGCTGGGTCATCCAGGTCATCCCGCCGCCGGGGTGGATGCCCAGACGCAGGAAGCCGGGCTCGAAATGGGCGGTGTCACCGGCGAGCCGGATGTCGGCCGCGAGCGCCATGTTGATGCCGGCGCCCACGGCGGGCCCGTCGACGGCGGCGATCGTGGGCAGCGGGCACGCGGCGAGCCGCAGGAAGCCGGCGTAGACCCCGCGGATGGCCTCCTCGCCGTCCTGCCCGGTCGTCGCGCCCACGGCGGCCAGTTCGTCGAGGTCACCGCCCGCGCAGAACGCGGGGCCACGATCGGCGGCGCCGGTGACCACGACGGCGTGCACGCGCTCGTCGGCCTCGACCTCGTCGAGGACCGCCACGAGGGCGTCCGAGAGGGCCCGGCTCATCGCGTTGCGGCGCTTCGGGTCCCGCAGGGTCAGCAGGGCGGTGACGCCACCGACCCCGCTGTCGTCCCGCGCGCCGTCGGGCGTGATCCGGTCGAGCAGGACGTCGGGGGTGTTGTCTGCCACGGCCGCCATCCTGCCCGGGACGGTTAACGTTCGCTCATGCCCGCGTCCCCCACCGCGTCGCCGAGCCTGGAGCTCCCCGCCGACGCGACGCTCCCCGAGCGGCATCCGAACGCCCCCGGCGTCGGCGAGCGGATTCCTCCGCACTCCGAGGTGTGCTTCGGGTGCGCGGACGTCCCGCACGGGCTGCGTCTCGAGTTCCGGGTCGCGGAGGACGCCGCGGGCGGGGTCGCGGTCTCCGCGCGCATGGTGCTGCGCGCCGACCAGCAGGGTGCGCCCGGCCTGCTGCACGGCGGGCTGCTGACCGCGGCCTTCGACGAGGTGCTCGGCTCGGTCGTCGCGCTGGTCACCCGGCCGTGCGTCACCGCACGGCTGGAGACCGACTTCCGCCGTCCGATGCCGATCGGGTCCACGCTGTGGCTGCGCGGCCGGGTCGACGGCCGCGCGGGACGCAAGCTCTACGTCAGCGGTTCCGCCCACCTCGACGCCGAGGACGGACCCGTCGTCGGGACCGCGAAGGCGCTCTTCCTCAAGGTCGGCATGGAGCACTTCCTGCGCAACAGCCGCCCGGAGGATCTCGAGGCACTCGGGGTGTCGGCGGAGCAGATCCGCGCCGCGCGTTCCTGAGCCGGGAACGGGCGGTGCGCCGCGCTCGTTGATCCGGGTGGAGTACCGGGAGCCGACTCCCGGAACGACACGAGAGGAACGACGGTGCGCAACGGGCTCAAGACCGCCCTGCTCCTCGGGGCGCTCAGCGCGTTCATCCTGGTCATCGGCTCGTTGTTCGGCCGTGGCGGCCTGCTGATCGCGCTGCTGATCGCCCTCGGGGTGAACGGCTACTCGTACTTCTTCTCCGACCGGCTCGCCCTGCGGGCCATGCACGCCGTGCCGGTCACCGAGGCCGAGCAGCCGCAGATGTACCGGATCGTGCGGGAGCTCGCGTCCGCCGCCCACCAGCCGATGCCCCGGCTCTACGTCAGCCCCACCGAGGCGCCGAACGCGTTCGCCACCGGCCGCAGCCCGCGGCACGCCGCGGTGTGCGCCACCACCGGGATCCTGCGGCTGCTCGACGAGCGGGAGCTGCGCGGCGTGCTCGGTCACGAGCTCTCGCACGTCTACCACCGCGACATCCTCATCTCGTCGGTCGCGGGCGCGCTGTCGAGCGTGGTCACCTACGTCGCCCTCGGCGCGCAGCTCTTCGGCGGGAACCGGAACGTCCTCGCGACCCTCCTGCTGGCCCTCGTCGGGCCGGTGGCGGCCGGCATCGTGCAGATGGCGGTCAGCCGCACCCGGGAGTACCAGGCCGACGCGAGCGGCGCCGAGCTCACCGGCGACCCGCTCGCGCTCGCCTCGGCGCTGCACAAGCTGGAGTACGGCACGCAGGCCGCGCCGCTCGCGCCGGACCCGCGTCTGGTCCCGCAGTCGCACCTCATGATCGCCAACCCGTTCCGGCCGGGCGAGGGCCTGTCCCGCATGTTCTCCACGCACCCGCCCATCGCCGACCGGATCGCCCGGCTGCAGCAGATGGCCCGTCACGGCTGATCGTCCGCGACGACGAGGTCCGCGACGTGCAGGAACACGTCGTCGTCGATGCCGACCGGTCCGGGGATGCGACGCAGGGGCTCGGTGCGGGGCGGGCGGCCACCCGTCCGGAGCCGGTACCGGCGCACCGCGACCAGGCGGTAGACGCGGCCCGTCGTCGACGGGAGGTCCGTGTCGAGGTACACCGAGCCCTCGACGTAGACCGGTTGGTCGGGGTCGAGGTCGGGCACCGACTCCAGCCCGGCGCGGTTGACCGGGACCACCCGGTCGCCGATCTCGAGGGCGTCGAGGTCGCCCGCCTCCGTCGTCAGCACCCCCGGCACGCCGCAGGCGACCACCGTCCCGTACTCGTCGAGATCCCACAGTCGCTCCGGGCGGCACCGGAGGCGGTCCACCTCGCTCGCGTAGATCACCGGGGTCGCCGTCAGGACGTCCCCGACGGCGGCCGCGGGCAGCAGGCCCTCCCGCAGGTGGCGGGGCAGGAGCTGCGCGGTGGTCACCTCGTCGCGGCGGGCGTCGGCACGCGAGGTCCAGCCTCCGTGCCGATGCCGGGCGGCCGTCATGTCCCCGCCCCGTCGGGCGCCGCCGCGCCGCTCGCGGTCTCCGGCGCGTCGAACGAGCGGTCCGCGACCAGGTCGGCGATGTACACCGCGTCCTCGGTGACCTCGGCCGGCGCGGGGAAGCGGGGCAGGGGCACCGGCGCGACCGGCACGTCGAGGGTGCGCCGGTAGCGCCGGACGGCGGCGAGCCGGAAGGGACGGCGGCAGAGCGCGACCGCGTCGCCGTGCTCGGTGCCCGGCTCGAGCACCGGATCGAGGTAGAGCGACCCGTCGAGGTGGACCGGGCTGTCGCCCTCCGGCGGCTGCGCCGCCGCCCAGTTCACCGGGGCGAGCCAGCCGCCCGCGTCCAGGACCTCGATCCGGCAGGTGCAACCCCCGGCCGGGTCGAGGTGGATCGTGGTGAGCGTGCCGCGGGCGTCGACGCAGCCGAACTCGTCGACCGACCAGTGGTCCGTGGGCCGGGTGCCGTGGTGCGTGGCGTCGGGATGGACCACGCCCGCGTAGATCGCCGGGGCCACCTCCAGGGTGTCGCCGACCCGCGGTCGTCCGAGCTCCCCGGCCGCCAGCAGGTGCGGCAGCAGCTGGACGGCCGTCGCCCCGGACGTCCGTGGCCGGGCGCCCGTGTTCCCGGCGGTGCGCCTCGTCCTGCGTCGCGTACTCATCGCGCCTCCCGTGTCGTCGTCTCACGGGCTTGGACTGCGGTGGGCGCCGATCGGTTCCGACTTTCTCTCAGCCGGTCGTCCTGTCGCGGTCTACGTCCCGGCCGGGGTCGCCTTGTCGTTGAGATTCACAACGACAGGGTGAGCGGTGGTGGGTGGAAGGCCGCGACAAGCTGGCCGGTGGGGGTCCTGTCGTTGTGGTTCGCCGGGACGAGCGGGCGCGGGGCGCGTTCGGCGTCTGTGGGAGACGGCGTTGGGGCCCGCCGGAGCGTCAGCTGGCGCCTTGTCGCGGTCTACGTCCCGGTCGAGCTCGCCTTGTCGTTGAGATTCACAACGACAGGGTGAGCGGTGGTGGGTGGAAGGCCGCGACAAGCTGGCCGGTGGGGGTCCTGTCGTTGTGGTTCGCCGCGACAAGCCGTCGTCACCCGGAGCCTCCACCCCGGGGTCTCGCCGGCTCCCCGCGCGGGAAGACTCGACCCATGAGCGCCGACTACGGCCCGCACGGCTCCAGCCTGCGGGACCTGCCCCGCCTGCGCCGCACCCGCCGTCGTCGGGAATCGACCTGGGATCGCACCGGGGGTAACGACGACCGGGCGCACGTGCCCGCCGGGGGCTCGGTGACCCTGCTCGACGTCGACGGGGCCGGCGTCGTGACGCACCTGTGGATCACCGTGAACGGCCCCCGACGACGGCGCGCGGAGCTTCTGAGGCGACTCACGATCCGGATGTGGTGGGACGGCGAGGAGTCCCCGAGCGTCCAGGCCCCGCTCGGCGACTTCTTCGGCGTGGGCCACGGGCGCACCACGAACTTCGTCTCCGCGCCGCTGCAGATGAGCCCCCAGGACGGACGGGCGCTGAACTGCTGGTTCGCGATGCCGTTCGCCGACGGCGCCCGCATCGAGGTGGCGAACGAGGCGCCCGGCGAGGTGTGGCTGTACGCCTACGTCGACCACGAGGAGCTCGACACCCTCGACGCCGAGGTCGGCCGCTTCCACGCCCAGTTCCGACGCGAGCGCACGCGGGGAGTCCGGCCCGGGCTCTCCAACGCCCGCTACCAGTTCGGCGGGCGGAACCTGACAGGAGACGGCAACTACACGATCCTGGACGCCCGCGGGCACGGGCACTACGTGGGCTGCGTGCTCAACGTCCGGCCTCGTCGGCGCCGCCGGTGGAACTGGTACGGCGAGGGCGACGACATGATCTTCGTCGACCAGGAGCCCGGCGACTGGCCCCCGACCCTGCACGGCACCGGGACCGAGGACTACGTCAACACGGCCTGGTGTCCGACCCAGGCGTACTCCGCGCCATACCACGGGGTCACGCTGCCGGGCGGCCGTAACTGGCGCGGCCCGGTCTCGCTCTACCGCTTCCACGTCGAGGACCCGGTCGTCTTCGAGCGCAGCATCCGCGTGACGATCGAGCACGGCCACGCGAACCGGCGCAGTGACGACTGGTCGTCGGTCGCCTACTGGTACCAGGCCGAACCGCACGTGCCGTTCGACCTCCCGCCGCTCGCGGAGCGGCTGCCGTGACCGGTCATTGGGTCTGGGTCGTCGGCCCGGACTGCTATCTCGACGACGACGGGCGCGAGCACCCGAAGCTCGCCCCGGGCGCCCCGGCGATGCGCTGGGCCTGCCACCGTGACACCCGGCCCGGGGACCTCGCCGTCCTCTACCGCTCGCAGCGCGCGAAGGACCTCGGCTACCTGTTGCGGGTCACCTCGGAACCGGCGTACGAGGCCGGGCCGCGGCCGTGGAACTGCGCTGCCGAGGTCGTCCGGCGACTCACCCCGCCGATCCCGCTCGCCGACCTGCGGGCCGACCCCGTGACGGCGACGTGGCCGGCGCTGCGGGCGTCGTTCGTGCGGACCGGCGCCCCGGTCCCCGAGGACGTGTGGGCACGGCTCCTGGAGATGGCCCCGTGACCGACCGGGCTGCTTGCCGACCACGTGCCACCCGGCTTCCTGACCCGCCGTCGGGAAGGATGAGCGCATGCACGATGCGGTGACCGAGCACGTCGACGCCCCGCCGGAGCGGGTGTGGGAGCTCGTCGCCGACGTGACGCAGACCCACCGCTACAGCGAGGAGACCTTCGAGGCGGAGTGGCTGGACGGAGCCGACGGTCCGGCGGTCGGCGTGCGCTTCCGCGGCCACGTGAAGCGCAACGGCCGCGGCCCGACGTACTGGACGACCTGCCGGGTCACCGCGTGCGAGCCCGGCCGCGAGTTCGGCTTCGAGGTCCTCGCCGGCGGACGGGTGGTGAACACCTGGCACTACGCCTTCCGTCCGTCGGACCGGGGCACCGACGTCACGGAGTCCTTCCGGCTGCCCGCGACCCCCGCGACCCGCCTCTACTGGACGCTCGCCGGCTGGGCCCGCGGGCGTACCAACCGGGCCAACATGCGGACCACGCTGCGCCGCATCAAGGACGTCGTCGAACACGGTTAGCCCGGGACGTGCTCGTCCCACCAGTCGACGACCTGCTGCCGGTGCACGAACGCGACCTCGGGCAGCGTCGTCACGTGCGCCAGGAAGTCGCGGACCGCGACCGCCCGGGCGGCCTGACCGCTCCAGCGCGGGTGCAGCCCGACCGTCATCATCCGGGCGCCCGCGCCGTGCCGGGCCTCGTCGAGCAGGAACTCGACCGCCCCGGTCAACGACTCCGCGAAGTGGCGCGGGGTCGCGTAGGTGGGCGGGAGGAAGTAGCGCGTGTCGTTGTGGACCTTGGAGTACGGCACGACGAGCCACGGGCGGCCGTCGACCTCGGTCCGGTACGGGAGCTCGTCGTCGACGGCGTCGCTGTCGTAGCGCAGGTCCGGGTGTGTCGCCGCCAGCCGGCGGGTCCGCTCCGACGGGAACGACCGCACGTACCACCCGCGGACCGGCCGCCCGACCAGCTCCGGCAGCACCCGCATCGCGTGCTCGAGGTCCGCCCGCTCCTCGTCCTCGGTCATCGCCGTGACCTCGGCCCAGCGGTAGCCGTGTCCGAGCACGTCGTGGTCGCTCGCCCGCAGCCAGGCCGCGAACGGAGGGTTGCGCTCCAGCGCGCGGGCGCAGACGCCGAACGTGACCGGGACGTCGAACCGCTCGAACAGCCGGACCAGGCGCCAGATGCCGACCCGGGCGCCGAAGGCGTAGTGGCCCTCGGTCCCGAGATCGCGGACCGCGGGATCGATCGGCAGGGCGTACTCGCCCCAGCCGTCGTTGCCCTCGCCGTCCTCCCAGGACGCCTCGGCGCCCTCCTCGACGTTCACGACGACGTTGACCGCGACCAGCGAGCCGTCCGGCCAGCGCGGGAGCGGTGTGGTCGGCCCGTACCCGACGAGGTCGCGCACCGCGTCGCTACCCGCTCGCCCCGGCCCGTCGCGCGACGTCCATGACGTACTCGCCGTAGCCGGACTTGCCCTGGGCCAGGCCGAGCCGCAACGCGTCGTCGGGGGTGATCCAGCCCTCGCGCAGGGCGAGTTCCTCGAGGCAGGCGATGCGGACGCCCTGGCGGTGCTCGAGCACGGAGATGTACTGCCCGGCCTCGACCAGTGAGTCGTGGGTGCCGGTGTCGAGCCAGGCGAAGCCACGGCCGAGGTCGATCAGGCGGGCGTCGCCGCGGTGCATGTAGGCGAGGTTGAGGTCGGTGATCTCGAGTTCGCCGCGCGGGGAGGGCGTCAGGGTCCGGGCGAGGGAGACGACGTCGTTGTCGTAGAGGTAGAGCCCGGTGATGGCGCGGTTGGACCGGGGCTTCGCGGGCTTCTCCTCGATGGAGATCAGCCGGCCGGTGGCGTCGGCCTCGCCGACGCCGTAGCGCTCGGGGTCGCCGACGGGGTAGCCGAACAGGGTGGCGCCCTTGTCGGCGTCGACCTGGGCGACGGCGCGCTGCAGGATCGTGGAGAAGCCCTGGCCGTGGAAGATGTTGTCGCCGAGGACGAGGGCGGCGGTGTCGTCGCCGATGTGGTCGGCGCCGATGAGGAAGGCCTCGGCCAGCCCGTTGGGCTCGGCCTGCTCGGCGTAGGAGAACCGCACGCCCCACTCGGAGCCGTCGCCGAGCAGCCGTTGGAAGGCGGGCAGGTCGACGGGGGTGGAGATGATCAGGATGTCCCGGATCCCGGCGATCATGAGTACCGAGATCGGGTAGTAGATCATCGGTTTGTCGTAGACCGGCAGGAGCTGCTTCGAGACCGCCCGGGTGACCGGGTGCAGTCGGGTGCCGCTGCCCCCGGCGAGCACGATTCCCTTCACGCCGGCGACTCTAGATGGCGCAGTGCGCCTCACTCCTTCGAGTGTCCCGGTCAAGGGGCGATAACGATCCGGTCGCCACTCGCGACATCCCGGTCACGAGCGCATCGCTCGGAAATCCCGCCCAGCGCACCTCCCGGGGGACACCTGTGCCCAGCCACCGACGTACCCGTCACGCCCGCCCCGTCGTCGGGCGGATCGCCCTCGCGGGTGTCGCGCTCGCCGGCCTGTCGGCCGCTCCCGGTGCCACGGTGGCCGTGACGACGCCGACCGAGGCCGTGCAGGCACCGACCGTCGCCGCTCCCGCGGACCAGGACGGTGCCCTCTGGTACGGCCTGCTCTCGGCCGCCGCACTCGCGGGCGCGGCCGGCGCGCACCAGCTCGCCGGCCGGCCGCGCCGCGCCTGAGCCGGGTGGTTCCCCGGGCGGCGCGGTCCCGGGGAGCCACCCGTCGCCAGGAGGCTCGTGAGGCTCAGGCCGGGAAGGCGACGAGCTCCTCGCGGTGGTGGAAGGGGTAGGGCGCGGGCCCGGCCTCGACCGCGCGGGCCGCGAGGATCTCCGCGTACTGCGTGCGCGGGTCGACGACGCCGTACTGCGCCCGGGCCTCGGCCGGCTCCCGCACGACGGGGTTCACCGGCTCGATGCCCCGCAGCAGGGGCTCGATCACCGGCACCGTCCGGGGGCTCGCGAGCTTGAGCGCCCACAGCTGCACGTGCTTGCTCGCCGCGACCGCCCGGACGACGGGGCGGGTCAGCGCGATGGCGACGTGGTCGGTGAATCCCGACTGCCCCGTCGCTCCCAGCTTGCGCATCCAGCGCGGCATCGTCGCGATGACCGCGCGGCGGGCGACGGCGTTGAACACGAGCCGCAGTGGGGCCGGCATCCGCTCGGGCAGCACGATCGTGTTCGCGTCGAGCAGGAAGTCCATCATGTCCTGCGCGACCTCCGAGCCGACCAGCCGCGGCCGGTAGGCGGCGAAGTAGGCGCGGATGCCGTCCCGGTCCCGGGGGACGTCGGCCGGGTCGATCGTCTGGAACTCGGCCGCCCGCGCGCACTCCTCCCAGTACCGCGTCTCCTCGTCCGGGGTGAGCTTCCCGGGGCCGAACACCTCGTAGGTGTAGAGGATCGAGTGCCACGCGGTGAGGTGGATCCACAGCTGCGAGGCCGGGTCGTTGGCGTCGTAGGTCCCGCCCGTCACCGGGTCGTGGCCGATCGCGCGCGAGTGGATCTTCATCAGGGTGTCCGACGCGCGGAGCACCGACTCGGCGTCGCCGAACTTCACCGTCGCGAAGTACTGCATCGTCCGGTCGTAGCGCAGCTTCGGGCGCTGCTTGACCTGCCCGGATTGGTCGACGGACGCCACGAGGTGTGGGTCGAGCTCCTCGATGACGACGGCGCGGAGGAACCCGAGCACGATCGAGGTCGGGTAGCTCCAGACCTTCCAGGTCACCGACTCCGGCCCGAAGAACCCGTAGTCCTGCTGCCGACGAGTGCCCACCACGTCCCACCTTCGTCGCTGGTATGTGAGACCGACGGTAACGGCAAACACCATGTAAGGGCTACCCCCGGTAAGAGGTACATGCCGTTCACCCTGGCGACGATCAGGGTTCCACCGGAGGTGCCGGGGCCTTCCCGACGGCGAGGGTGGTCGGCATGCGCCTGACCTCCCGCTCCTCGCGATCGCTCGACCTCGCCCGCCTCGAGGCCCTCGGGCTGGGAGCGGTCGAGATCGGGACGGCCCACCTGCTGCTCGGACTCGCCCGCGAGGGCCGCGAGAACGGCGACCCGCTGCTCGCGGACGTCGATCCGGACCGGGTCCGGGGGCTGCTGCCGATGCGGGGTGGTG
The DNA here is from genome assembly GCF_030286555.1 of Actinomycetospora termitidis. GTDB lineage: Bacteria > Actinomycetota > Actinomycetes > Mycobacteriales > Pseudonocardiaceae > Actinomycetospora > Actinomycetospora termitidis. The sequence goes on from NZ_JASVWF010000001.1 coordinate 1,084,166, forward strand.
ACGTCGGGTCGCCCCCGCTGAGTCCGTGTGCGGCCGCGTCCCTCGCGGTGGCCGCCCGCCACGCGGCCGGCGGCCGGGTCGACGTGACCCACCTGCTGGCGGCCGTGCTGACCTACCCGTCGTCGACCGCGATCGGGGTCCTCGAACGGCTCGGCGTCGACGCCGGCCACCTCTGGGTCCGGGCGACCGCGGCCGTCCCGGAGCCGACTCCGCTGCTCGTCAGGAGGTGAGCAGGAGGTCGACGATCGCGACGACGCCGATCACGACGATCACCACGCGCAGCACCACCGGCGAGAGCTTCCGGCCGATCCGCGCCCCGAGCAGCCCGCCGACCGTCGAGGAGATCGCGAGGATCAGCACGACGGTCCAGTCGATGGGCGCGACGACCGCGTAGATCGCGCCCGCGACGAGGTTGACGACGGCGGCCAGCGCGTTCTTGAAGGCGTTCAGCCGCTGCAACGGGTCGTCGAGCAGGAGTCCCATGACCCCGACGAGCATGATCCCCTGCGCCGCGGTGAAGTAGCCGCCGTAGACCCCGACCAGGAAGATCAGCGGGTAGAGCAGCCAGGGGTGACCAGTGGACCCGGTGTCGCGGTCCCGGAGCCGCTTCGTGAGCAGCGGCTGCACGGCGACGAGCAGCACGGCGGCCGCGACCAGGACCGGCACGATCGTCTCGAAGGCGTCCGCGGGCAGCGAGAGCAGCAGCACCGTCCCGCCGATCGCGCCGAACAGCGACGCGATCCCGTAGCGCACGAGTCGGCGACCGTGCCCGCGCAGTTCCTCGCGGTAGCCGTACGCGCCGGTGATGGTCCCGGTGATGAGGCCGATCGCGTTCGACGTCGTCGCCGTGACGGGCGGGAAGCCGAGTGCCACCAGCACCGGGAAGGTCACCAGCGTCCCGGACCCGACAACGGTGTTGATCGTCCCCGCCCACAGCCCGGCGACGGCGATGAGCGCGATCTCCCACCAGGTCACGGCGCGCGACCCTACGACCGCCCGTGGGGGCGCCGCCCGCTGTCAGCACTGCGGCCTTGCTGACACTGGACGTCACGATCGCCACAACGTCGATCGGCGCCGGTCCGGCGACGACCGCCGACGTGATCAGCAGGCACTCAGAGCTCTCGCAAGCCCTCGGCGACAGCGCTGAGTACCCGTTCGTTGATCAGGAGCCGAAGGCGTTGCAGTTGACCGAGGCCGAGCCGTAGTCCCCGCCCTGCGACGAGGCGGACTTCGTGTCGAGCACGCGTCCGGCCTGGTCCGTGATCGTGCAGGTGAGGTCACCGGACGTGCCTGGGTAGGTGTAGGCGCTCAGCGACGCCGAGTGCCACGAGTCGCTGCCGACCGTCATGACCTTCGTCCACGGAACCTTGGTCGACTGCCCGGCCGATCCGGAGGAGCCGTCGACGCTCCAGTTCACCGAGGTCTTCGACGCCGACCCGGTGATGGAGAGCGTGTAGCTGGTGACCGCGGCCGACTCCTCGGTGCCGCCGACCGACTGCGCCGGAACGGCGGGACCGGACGACACGCTCGAGCCGATGTTGTTCAGGTCGTTCACGAAGGCCTCGGTGAAGGCGATCGCGGAGATGACGCCGAGGACCGACAGGGCGAGACCGATGGCGGCCATCACGAGACGGATACGGCGTCGGACGCCGATGACCACGGCCGCGATCCCGAGGCCCGCACCGACGATCCCGACGAGGATGCCGGCCTGGTTCAGGAAGGGGAGCGGCGAGAGGCCGAGCGTGACGATGCCGAGGATCAGCGTGGGCATGGCCAGGGAGTTCTTCGGCTGCGGCGGCTGCGGTCCACCCCAACCGCCCTGCATCGGCCACTGCCCCTGCGGGCCCCAGGGACCCTGCGGCGGGACGTACGGGCCACCCTGTTGCGGGTAGCCCGTGCCGGCCGGCGCGCCGTAGCCGTAGCCGTAGCCGTAGCCGTAGGGCGGCGGGTACTGCCCGGCGTCGCCGGAGGCGGGCTGCTGCTCGTGCGGCTGCCGGATGTCGGTCACGCGGGTCTTCCTTGACGAAGCGGTTACCCACGCTTCGTCAGGAGTGGAACTTGCGTTACCGACGCCGCCCGTTCGAGCGGATCGCCGTCAGCGGTAGTTCGTGAACTGCAGCGCGATGCCGAAGTCCTGGCCCTTGAGCAGGCCGATGACCGCCTGGAGGTCGTCCTTCTTCTTCCCGGTGACCCGGAGCTGGTCGTCCTGGATCTGCGCCTGGATGCCCTTGGGGCCCTCGTCGCGGATCACCTTGGAGATCTCCTTGCCCTTCTCCTTGGAGATGCCCTGCACGAGGGTGCCGGTGACCTTGTAGGTCTTCCCGGAGACCGACGGCTCGCCGACCTCGAACGCCTTCAGCGAGATGTCCCGCTTGATCAGCTTCTCCTTGAACACCTCGATCGCGGCCTTGCAGCGCTCCTCGGTCTCCGCGCCGATCGTGATGGCCTCCTCGCCGGCCCACGCCACGGACGCGCCGGTGCCCCGGAAGTCGTAGCGCTGCGAGAGCTCCTTGGCGGCCTGGTTGAGCGCGTTGTCCACCTCCTGGCGGTCCACCTTGCTCACGACGTCGAACGACGGGTTCGCCATGCCGGGGCTCCTCCTCGAGACTGCGGTGACGGCGGGTCGCCGCCCGGTCTACACCCACCCCCGGGTGCACCCCAGTGGTACACCGGCTTGTAGTCTTTCGGTCGCCGTCCAGCGAGGCGGTGTCCCCGGCGGGTTGCCCGAGCGGCCAATGGGAGCGGACTGTAAATCCGTCGCGAAAGCTTCGAAGGTTCGAATCCTTCACCCGCCACAACACGGCCCGTCGGCCCCGGTGTCACCGGGGGACGGGCCGTCGTCGCGTCCAGGGGTGGAAAGCCTGGTCATCTGTACGTCGAGCGATGACCCTGTACGCCCACCGCACCCCGACGAGGCGTAACGTCGATGATGTCGGTCGTGCCCCCCGCGGCCGATCCGGCCCCGGGACCGCACCCCCCTGCGTCCCGGGGCCACCCCTACACCGCGTCGTGACCCATCTCCCCGGTCCGCACGCGCAGCACGAGGTCGACGTGGCGCACGGAGATGTGGCCGTCCGCGTCGCCGAGGTTGGTGCGGATCTGCTCGACGAGCCGCTCGACGACGTCGTCGTCGACCACCGTCTCGATGCGCAGCCGCGGGACCAGGTCCACCGCGATCCGTGCGCCCTTGCGCAGTTCGACGTGGCCCGCCTCGTGCACCCGGACCTCGCTGATCGTCATCCCCAGGACCGCGAGGCGCTCGCAGGCCCGCCGGACGCCGTCGAGCGCGTGCGGGCGCACCACCGCCGTCAGCAGCTTCACGCGCTCCTCCTCCGGATCGGGGCCCCACGCTAGGCCCTGGACGCCCGGTCCTGCGACGCTCTGCGTCCGTGTCCGGTTCCGTTCTCGTCCTCGGCGGCCGCAGCGAGATCGGGGTCGCCCTCGCGCGGCGTCTCGTCGCCGGCGGCCGCGCCTCCACCGTCGTCCTCGCCGCGCGCCGTCACGACGACCTCGTCGCGGAGACGGCCTCCCTCGGCGCGGCGCGCGTGGAGACCGTCGAGTTCGACGCCGACGACGTGGCGGGGCACGCGGCGGTCCTCGACGAGGTCGAGCGCACCTGCGGCCTGCCGGACGTCGTCGTGGTCGCCTTCGGCGTCCTCGGCGACCAGCAGCGCGCGGAGTCGGACGCGGAGCACGCCCTGGCCGTGGTGCACACCGACTACGCGGCGCAGGTCGGGATCCTCACGCGGATCGCGGCCCGGATGCGGGCGCGCGGGCGCGGCGAGATCGTCGTGTTCTCCTCGATCGCCGGCTGGCGGGTGCGGCGGGCCAACTACGTCTACGGGTCGGCCAAGGCGGGCCTGGACGGGTTCGCGACGGGGCTCGCGGACGCGCTGCGGGGCTCCGGGGTGCACCTGACGGTGGTCCGCCCGGGCTTCGTCGTCGGGCGCATGACCGCCGACAGCGGCCTCTCACCCGCCCCGCTGTCCTCGACCCCGGAGCAGGTCGCCGACGCGGTCGCCGACGGACTCGCGTCGGGGCGGGACGTCGTCTGGGTTCCGCGTCGGTTGCGCCTGCTCGCCGCGGTCATGCGGGTGCTCCCGGCGCCCGTCTGGCGTCGGATGCCACGGTGACGATCGCCCGGGTGTGTGCACCCGACCGGGGGACTTCTCCTGCTCTCGACGTCGCTGCACGCCAGGGCGGCAACCGCTGAGCGGTGATGTTCGCCCTTCCGTCGCACGCCGGCCGCCGTTCGACGCAGTCGCAGGAAAACCGCGTGTGAACTGTTACTCGCGGGTTTGTCTCAGCCCTGTCTGATCGGACAGGATGAGCCGATCCGCGGCGGACGACGTCGGTCCGCCGGTCGCCACCCCACGTGTAGGAGGCCTCGAGGCGTGACCCTGTTGACCGCTCCGCTGCGACCGCTCGCCGATGTCCTGGACCTCACCTCCGAGGCCGTCGTCGCCCTGGGCACCCTCTCCGTCGGCGCGTTGAGCCTGCTCCTCGCGGCCGACGAGGACGACTATCCCCCGCTGCACTCCGTCGAGCGTCCCCGCTCCTGAGTCGCGCGCACCCTCACGGCGCCCGTCCGGACCCCGTCCGGGCGGGCGCCCGGTCGTCGTGGCGAGCCTCGAGCAGTGCGCGGATCGCCCGGAGCTCGTCGCGGATCTCGACGAGCAGGTCCGGCACCTCGTGGCCGCGCTCCCAGTGCGGGGTGACGTCGATGCCGAGGTCGGCGAGATCGCGCTCGTACAGCTCCGCGAGCAGCGTGCGGTAGGGCTCCTCCGGCACGGTCCCGTTCTCCCAGCGCGAGAGCTGGGTCTTCAGGCTGGCCGCCGAGGCGACCGCGACGCGACCGGCGTCGGCGAGTTCGCGGAGACGGGACACCGCGGCCGTCTGTGACCATCCCTTGTCGCGGCGAGCCTCGCGCAGGGAAACCACGCGGCGAGCGTAGACGAGCGGGGCTCAGTCCCGGCCGCGGGTGCGGGTGGCCCGCTTCGGTGCGGGCCGGGGACGACGGCCGGTGCGGCGGGGTGCGGGGGTGTCCTCCGGCGGCGGGGTGGGCGCGGCGGCGGGCAACGGACGCCGGGCGGCGCGGCGCGGGCGGCGGGACGGCAGACCGGACTCGATCGCGGCCGGGGGATCGTGCCGGTCGAGGAAGGCGCAGAGGGCGGGCCAGAGCCGGTCGCGCGACGCCCGTCCGCACAGCACGCCGAGGTGCCCGCCCGGGGCCGTCATGAGAGACGCGTCCGCGGACGTGAGCACCCCGGAACCGGCCCGCACCGCGCGGGGCGGCACCACGGTGTCGTCCTCGCCCGCCACGAGCAGGACCGGACGTTCGAGGCGCCCGAGGTCGATCTCGTGGCCCGCCACCCGGACCCGGCCCGACGCGAGTTCGCGGCCGTCGACCATCGCGTGGAACGAGGCCCCGACCTGGCCGGCCTGCGCGCCGACGATCGCCCGGACGTCGTCGACGGCTTCGAGCTGGGCGAGGAAGTCCCGGTCCGCGAGGTGGGCGAGGACGGTCAAGGGGGTGGTGAGCAGCGTGCCGACCGACCCGGCGGACAGCACGGACGGGACGCCCGGCAGGGTCGGCAGGAGCCCGAGCAGGGCCTGGGTGGTCGCGAGCACCGGCCCCCCGGCCGCCAGGGCCAACGGGCGCACGGGCACGCGTTCCGGGACCGGCTCGAGGGTGAACGGGGTCGCGATCGCGGTGACCGAGGCGATGGGGAGGCCCGGGTCGTCGGCCGCGGCGAGCAGCGTCGCGAGCCCCCCGATCGACCAGCCGACGACGTGCACCGGTGCTCCGTCGTGGTGCGCGGACACGGTGCGCACGACGTGCGGGAGGATGTCCTCCACCCAGCGCGCGAGGTCGGCGGGGGAGGCGGGGACCGGGGTCTCGTGCCCGACGACGTCCTCGTCGTCGACCTGGTGGACGTGCCGGCCCTCGCCGACGAGGTGCTCGACGAGGCTGCAGCCCCGTCGCAGGTCGAACGCGACCCCGCACGCCCCCAGCGGGGAGACCAGCAGCACCGGGGCGCCGCGCAGCCGCGCGGTCGGGTGCACGGCATAGCGGTAGGTGCTGACCTGGCCCGAGCGCGCGAGCCCGTGCGCGCGCCCCACCGCCCACGCGTCGGGGTCGGCGGGTCCGGTGTCGATGGCGACGCGCGGCATGCGGCGCAGGTCGGCGAGCGGGCCCTCGATCACCCGGTCACGGACGTTGGCGAGCGCCCGCGCGACAGTCCTCGGTGTGAACACGCCGCCCCCTCGCCCTCGGTCGCGATGATCGTGCCACCACCGCGGCCGGTCCTGCCCGACGGAGAGGGTCAGGCCTGGCTGACCACCCCGGCGGCCCGCAGCTTCTCCACGCGGTCGGCGTCCAGGCCCCACGCCGTGAGCGCCTCGACCGTGTGCTGGCCCGGGAGGGGCGGCGTCGTCGGGGCGGCGCTGGGCGTGCGGTCGAACCGCGGCGCGGGCGCCGGCTGGCGCACCCCGAAGGCCTCGGTGATGGTGCCGCGCGCCGCGATGTGCGGGTGCTCGGCCGCCTCCTCCATCTCCAGCACCGCGGCCACGCAGGCCTCGGTCGGCTCGAGGTCGGCGGCCCACTCGTCGCGGGTGCGGGTCGCGAACACCTCGGTCAGCTGCGCGGTGAACTCGGGCCAGCGGGAGATGTCCCACTGGTTCGTCGCGATGTCGGAGCCCTCGAGCCCGAGCCCGGACATCAGTGCGGCGTAGAACTGCGGCTCGATCGCCCCGACGGCCACGTACTTCCCGTCGGAGCAGCGGTAGGTCTCGTAGAACGGCGCCCCGCCGTCGAGCAGGTTCCGCCCCCGGCCACCGGGCCAGAGACCCTGCGCCCGCATCCCGTAGATCATCGCCATCTGCAGCGCCCCGCCGTCGACGATCGCCGCGTCGACCACCTGGCCCTGCCCGCTCGTCGCACGCTCCACGAGGGCACCGAGCACCCCGACGGCGAGCAGCATCCCGCCACCGCCGAAGTCCCCGACGAGGTTCATCGGGATGCCGGGCGAGCCGTCGGGACCCTCGACGTGGCCGACGACGCCCGCCGTCGCGAGGTAGGTCAGGTCGTGGCCCGCGCGGGAGGCCTGCGGGCCCTCCTGGCCCCAGCCGGTCATCCGGCCGTAGACCAGGCGCGGATTGCGCTCGCGGCACACGTCCGGCCCGATCCCCAGCCGCTCGGCGACCCCGGGGCGGAAGCCCTCCAGGAGCACGTCGGCCCCGGCCACGAGGTCCAGCAGCACCTCGACGGCCTCGGGCGACTTGAGGTCGAGCGCGACGGAGCGCCGGCTGCGATTGAGCACGTCCTTCGCCGGGTCGCCGAGCTGCAGCCCGCCGGCCTTCGTCCGGTCGATGCGCAGTACGTCGGCACCGAGGTCCGCGAGCACCATCGCCGCGAACGGGCCGGGTCCGATCCCGGCCACCTCGATCACCTTCACGCCGTCCAGGACACCCATGCCCGCACCCTAAATGACAGTCAGGGCTGACCGGAAGCGTGACGCCCCCGGAACGAACGAACGGCACCCTCGCAGCGTCTACGCGCGCGAGAGTGCCGTTCGTTCAATGCAGCCTCAGAGCGAATCGCGGAGGTTCTGGCCCTTCTCGGCCTTCTCCACGAGCGACGCCGGCGGGTCGAACCGGTCGCCGTAGGCCTTGGCGAGGATCCGCGAGCGCTCGACGAAGCCGGGCAGGCCGCCCGGGTAGCCGTCGATGTACTGCGCGACGCCGCCGGTCCAGGCCGGGAAGCCGATGCCCATGATCGAGCCGATGTTGGCGTCGGCGATGGTGTGCAGCACGCCCTCGTCGAAGCACTTCACGGTCTCGAGCGCCTCGGCGAAGAGCATCCGCTCCTTCATGTCCTCGAACGGCAGGCCGTCCGAGTCCGTCGCGCCGTGGAACTGCTCCTGCAGGCCGGACCACAGGTGGGTCCGCTTGCCGGACTCGTCGTACTCGTAGAACCCGGCGCCCGAGCTGCGGCCCTTGCGGCCCAGGTCGACCATCCGGTCCACGATCGCGTCCGACGGGTGCGGCGTCCACGTGCCGCCGGCCGCCTCGACACCCTTGCGGGTCTCCTCGCGGATGTGCTGCGGCAGCGTCAGGGTCAGCTCGTCCATCAGCTGCAGCGGCGGCGCCGGGTAGCCCGCCTGCGAGCCGGCCTGCTCGATGGCCGCCGGCGCCGCACCCTCGCCGAGCATGGCGACGGCCTCGTTGATGAACGTGCCGATGACGCGGCTGGTGAAGAACCCGCGCGAGTCCGACACGACGATCGGGGTCTTGCGGATCTGCAGCGCGATGTCGACCGCCTTCGCCAGCGTGGCGTCGGAGGTCTTCTCGCCCTTGATGATCTCCAGCAGCGGCATCTTGTCGACCGGCGAGAAGAAGTGCAGGCCCACGAAGTCCTCGGGCCGCTCGACGCCGGTCGCGAGGTCGGTGATGGGCAGCGTCGAGGTGTTCGAGCCCAGCACCGCGTCGGGCGCGAGGTACGGGTAGATCTCGGCGAAGACCTGCTTCTTGAGGTCCGGGCTCTCGAAGACGGCCTCGATGACGAGGTCGGCGCCCTGCGCGTCCTCGGGCTTCTCCGACGGCGTGATCCGGGCGAGGATCGCGTCCGCCTTCTCCTGGGTCTGCTTGCCGCGCGAGACGGCCTTGTCCAGGATCTTCTTCGAGTAGTCCTTGCCCTTCTCGGCGTTGGCCAGGGCGACGTCCTTGAGGACCACGTCGATCCCGGCGACCGCGCACGAGTACGCGATGCCCGCGCCCATCATCCCGGCGCCGAGCACGACCACCTTGGACGCGGTGTGCTTCTCGTAGCCGTCCGGGCGCGAGCCGCCCTTGTTGATCGACTGCAGGTCGAAGAAGAACGCGTTGATCATGTTCGTCGAGACCTGCCCGACGACGAGGTCGGCGAAGTAGCGCGACTCGATCTTGGCGGCGTTGTCGATGTCGACCTGCGAGCCCTCGACCGCGGCGCACATGATGTTGTACGGCGCCGGCATCGGGGCGTTCTTGAGCTGCTTGCGCAGGTTCGCCGGGAACGCGGGGAGGTTCGCCGCGAACTTCGGCACCGACGGGGTGCCGCCGGGGATCTTGTAGCCCTTGACGTCCCAGGGCTGCACGGCCTCGGGGTTGGCCTTCAGCCACTCCTTGGCCTTGCTCAGCAGCTCGTCGGGGGAGTCCACGACCTCGTCGACGAGGCCGGTCTCCTGCGCCGCGCGCGGGTTGCGCTGCTGGCCCTGCAGTAGGACCTGCAGCAGTGCGTCCGCGATGCCGAGCAGGCGCACGGTGCGCACCACGCCGCCGCCGCCGGGCAGCAGGCCGAGGGTGACCTCGGGGAGCCCGATCTTCGAGCCCTTCGCGTCCAGGGCGATGCGGTGGTGGGTCGCCAGGGCGATCTCCAGGCCGCCGCCGAGCGCGGCGCCGTTGATCGCGGAGACCACCGGCCTGCCGAAGGTCTCCAGGCGGCGCAGCGCGGTCTTGATCGCCTGCGACTGGTCGTAGGCCTTCTGCGCCTCCGAGGGACCGTAGCTGCGCAGGTCCTCGAGGTTGCCGCCGGCGAAGAAGGTCTTCTTCGCGCTGGTCAGCACGACGCCTGCGATCGAGTCCTTCTCGGCCTCGAGGCGGTCCAGCGTCGCCTCGAGGTCGGTGCCGAACCGGGCGTTCATGGTGTTCGCCGAGGAGTCCGGGTCGTCCATCGTCAGCGTGACGATGCCGTCGCCGTCCTGCTCCCACCGGAACATGTTGTCGCTCACTGCTCTTCGTGCTCCTTTGCTACGAGGTGGTGGGGGCGGGGACTCAGACGCGCTCGATGATGGTGGCGACACCCATGCCGCCGCCGATGCACAGCGTGACGATCGCGCGGCGCAGGTCGCGGCGCTCGAGCTCGTCGACCATGGTGCCCATGATCATCGCGCCGGTGGCGCCCAGCGGGTGGCCCAGGGCGATGGCGCCGCCCATGACGTTGGTGCGCTCGTGCGGGAAGCCCAGGTCCTTCATGAGCTTCATCGGCACCGCGGCGAACGCCTCGTTGATCTCGAGCAGGTCGATGTCGTCGATCGTCAGGCCGGCCTTCGCGAGCACCTTCTGGCAGGCGGGCGTGGGGCCGGTGAGCATGATCGTCGGGTCGGCGCCGGAGACGGCGGTCGCGACGACGCGGGCGCGCGGGGTGAGGCCGTTCTTCTTGCCGGCCTCCTCGCTGCCGACCAGCACCAGCGCGGCGCCGTCGACGATGCCCGAGGAGTTGCCGCCGTGGTGGACGTGGTCGATCTGCTCGACCCAGTGGTACTTCTGCAGCGCGACGGCGTCGAAGCCGCCCATCTCGCCGATGCCGGCGAACGACGGCTTGAGGCCCGCGAGCCCCTCCATCGTCGTCTCGCGCATGTGCTCGTCGTGGTCGAGGATCGTGAGGCCGTTGCGGTCCTTGACGGGGACGATCGAGCGGTCGAAGGCGCCGTCGGCCCACGACTTGGCGGCGCGGGTCTGCGACTCCAGCGCGTACGCGTCGACGTCCTCGCGCGAGAAGCCCTCGAGGGTGGCGATCAGGTCGGCGCCGATGCCCTGCGGGGCGAAGCCGGTCTTGAAGTTGGTCTCCGGGTCCATGGCCCAGGGCCCGCCGTCGGAGGCCATCGGGACGCGCGACATCGACTCGACGCCGCCGCCGATGAGCAGGTCCTCCCAGCCGGACGCGACCCGCTGCGCGACCTGGTTCACGGCCTCGAGGCCGGAGGCGCAGAAGCGGTTGAGCTGCACACCGCCGGTGGTGTCGGGGTACCCCGCGGCGATCGTGGCGGTCCGGGCGATGTCGCCGCCCTGGTCGCCGATCGGGGAGACGCAGCCGAGGACGACGTCCTCGATCTGGTCGACGTTCATCTCGGGGTTGCGTGCCTTGAGCTCGTCGAGCAGGCCGACGACCAGCGAGACCGGCTTGACCGAGTGCAGGGACCCGGTCGCCTTGCCCCGTCCACGGGGCGTGCGGATGGCGTCGTAGATGAATGCCTCGGTCACGGGCGGTGTCCCTTCCATACGGCACGTCGAGCACCCGGGCTGGCGCGTGCTCCTGACAGTCATGATGGACTGTTTGTGGCGCCTGTCAACGGGGTGAACGGTGACGTTACCGGCCGGTAGGGGTCAGGAGAAGGTCGAGTCCCCGATGTCGGTGACCCCGCGGGCGCAGTGACGGTCAACGTTGACCGTCACGGGTACGGTCGGCGACGATCTGTGGCCGTCGACCACCGGGAGGGAGGGCCCCATGACCGCAGGGAACGGGGCGGACGCCCCGGTGGACGCCGTCGAGCGCGAGATCCCGGAGCCGGCCGGCCGCCGCGGGACGGCCACGCGCCGCTCGCGCGAGCAGCGGACCTCCGACAGCCGGGTCCGCATCCTGGACGCGGCCGTCGCCTGCCTCGTGGAGTCGGGCTACGCCGGCACCACGACCCTGACGATCCAGGCCCGGGCGGGGGTGTCCCGCGGTCGGCTGCTGCACCACTTCCCGTCGAAGGAGAACCTGCTGGTCGCGGCCGCGCAGCACCTCGCGGCGACCCGCTTCGCCTCGGACGGGCTGGCCGCGGCCGAGCTGCCCGACCCGCGTCAGGACCCCGTCGCGCACCTCGACCGCGTGGTCGACGAGATGTGGAAGACCTACCAGCAGCCCTACTTCTGGGCGTCGGTCGAGCTCTGGACCGCCGCCCGCACGGACGCGGCGCTCGCGGCCGCCCTGCTGCCCGCGGAGCGACGTCTGGGCGCGGCGATCCGGCAGACGCTCGACGCCGTGTTCGAGCCGTACACCGAGCACGCCTTCTACCCGTTGGTGCGCGAGATGCTGCTGACCGGGATGCGCGGGGTGGCCCTCACCTACGGTTTCGACCCGCGGGACGCCGCCACCGACCCGCACGTCGCGCAGTGGAAGCAGATGACGCGGGTCCTGCTCGACTGAATCCCGTCACCGCGCGTGGGCGCGCACCGCCCGGGCGTAGGCCTCCGGGGTGCGGCCGAGGGCGGCGCGGAAGTCGCGGACGAGGTGGGCCTGGTCGGCGTAGCCCAGCGATCCCGCGACCTCGGCCCAGCTGACCCGGGCCCCGTCCCGCACCGCCTCGGCGGCCTCGAGCAGCCGGTACCGGCGCAGCACGTACGTCGGGGACACGCCGGCGCAGCGGGCGAAGGATCGCTGCAGGGCGCGCGCCCCGGTCCCGGAGCGGGCGGCGAGGTCGTCGAGCCTCCGCACCTCCCGGTCGGTCTCCGCGATCCGAGCGACGGCCGCGACGTCCCGGGCCTGGGCCACCCGGGCCGGATCGGCCTGCGCGAGGGCCTCCTCCAGGGCCGCGACGAGCACCTCGACGCGCGCGGGCTCGGCCGCCCGGGCGTCGGCGTCGTCGCCGCCCATCGCCGCGAGCAGCGTCGATGCCTCCAGCCCGGCGACGGTGTCCAGTCCGACGACGCGGCCGCGCAGCGCCGAGACGTCGTCGACGAAGGCCCCGAAGCCGCCGACCGTCGACTTCGCCGCCACGGTCCACCCGGTCCCGCCGAGCTCGCGGTCGACGAGGTCCAGGTACACCCCGTTGAGGACCGCCTCGGACGCCGTCCGGCCCGTCCGCGCGTCCGGCGTCCCGACCGAGACGTTCGCCGACGGATGGGGGAGGACCTCCTGTCGGTGGTTCCCGCCCGGTGGCAGCGCCCAGCGCACGGCCCAGACGAAGTCGACGATCCCGTCGAGCACGGGCGGCACGGGGTGGCGCGTGAAGGACACCCGCTGCCGGAGCAGCCAGGGATCGAGGATGCCGCGGCTGTCGCGCTCCACGGGTTCGGGCACGCCGCATCCTCCCGCTGCTCCGGGTGTCGCGGAAGTTCAATCCTGCGGCGGGACGCCTCGTCAGACTGAGGTCATGACCGAGACCCGGACACACCTCCACACCGTGCTCACCGACCTCGCGGACGTCGTCGGCGGCGTCGGGGACGACCAGTGGCGGACCCGGACCCCCTGCTCCGAGTTCGACGTCGACGCCCTGGTCGACCACGTCGCCGGCTGGTCGACGACGTTCGCCACCGGCTACGCCGACCCGGAGGGCCGGGCCCCGGGCGGTCCGACCGCGGTCGAGGGCGACCGCGCGGCCGCCATCCGCACCGCGGCCGACCGCATGGACGAGGCCCTGGCCGCCGGCGCGGCGCAGCGCCCGCTGTCCCTGGGCGGGGCCGCGATGCCGGGGGAGATGGCGCTGTCGATGATCCTCTGGGAGTACCAGGTGCACGGCTGGGACCTGGCCACGGCGCTGGGCCGCCCGTGGTCGCCCGACCCCGAGGGGCTCGAGGCCTCGCTGGCCTTCGCGCCGATGATGCTCACCGACGACTACCAGGGCGAGGGCAAGCCGTTCGCCGCCCGCGTGCCGGTCGCCGCCGACGCCCCGGCGCTGGACCGGCTCGTCGCGATCTCCGGCCGGGACCCGCACTGGTCGGCGTGACGGCCTCCTCCGGAGGAACGAACGGCACTCTCGTGCACAGAGAAGCTGCGGGAGTGCCGTTCGTTCACCACGGGGGAGACGATCAGATCAGCGACTTCAGCGTCTCCAGCTGAGTCTTGACGGTCGCGTGGTCGGGGTTCAGCGGCATGATGTTGAGCTGCGTGACCCCGGCGTCCGCGAACTGCTTGACCTGCGCGCGGACCTCGTCCTCGGTGCCGACGAGGGAGACGGCGTGGGCGAGCTCGTCGGGCACGACGGCCGCGGCCTCGTCCTTCTTGCCGGCGAGGTAGAGGTCCTGGATCTCCGCGGCCTCGTCGACGTAGCCGTAGCGCTGCATGAGCTGGTTGTAGAAGTTCTGGTCCTTCGCGCCCATCCCGCCGATGTAGAGCGCCATGGTCGGCTTGACGTACTGCAGCATCTCCCCGGCGCCCGGCCCGATCGCCAGGCCGACCGCGGTGGAGATGCCCAGCGGCCCGAGCTCGGGGGCCCGCTTCGCCTTCCCTGCCTCCAGGGACTCGCCCCAGATCTCGTGCGCCTTGCCCGGGTGGAAGAACAGCGGCTCCCACACCTGCACGAGCTCGGCGGCGAGCGCCACGTTCTTCGGCCCGAGCGCGGCGAGCAGGATCGGGATGTCCGCGCGCACCGGGTGGTTGATCAGCTTGAGCGGCTTGCCCAGGCCGGTGCCCTTCTCCGGGGCGAGCGGCACCTCGTAGTACTTCCCGGAGTGCTGCACCTTCTCGCGGCGCCACACCTGCCGGCAGATGTCGACGATCTCGCGCGTGCGGCCCAGGGGAGCGTCGTACTTGATGCCGTGGAAGCCCTCGATCACCTGCGGGCCGCTCGCGCCGATGCCGAGCGTGAAGCGACCGTCGGAGACGTAGTCCAGCCCGGCTGCCGTCATCGCCGTGAGCGAGGGGGTGCGCGTGTAGATCTGGATGATCCCGCTGGCGAGCTCGAGGTGCTCGGTGCGCGCCGCGATGTAGCCGAGCTGGCTGATCGCGTCGAACGTGTACGCCTCGCGGACGGCGACGGCGTCCAGCCCCGCCTTCTCCAGCTCCACGAGCTGGTCGACGGTCTCGCGGAACCCCTCGCCGCTGTAGGCGAGGCTCATCCCGATCTTCACTGCTGGGTCCTTCCCTCTGGCTGGAGAACGGCGGGCGGGGTGAACGACGGTCAGGGCTGACCGATCACGCGAGGGCGATCCGCCCGATGATCTCCTTCATGATCTCGGTGGTGCCGCCGTAGATGGTCTGGACGCGGTTGTCCAGGAACGCCTTGGCCACCGGGTACTCGCGCATGTAGCCGTAGCCGCCGTGCAGCTGGAGGCACCGGTCGATGACCTCCTTGGCGGTCTCCGAGGCCCAGTACTTGGCCATCGACGCCTCGGCCGGGCCCAGCTTCTTCGCGTTCAGCTCGGTGATGCACCGGTCGACGAAGGCCCGGGTGACGGCGAGCTTCGTGGTCAGCTCGGCGACCGTGAAGCGGGTGTTCTGCAGCGAGGCGATCGGGCGACCGAAGGCCGTGCGCTCCTTGACGTAGGCGATCGTGTCCTCGAGGACCTTCTCCGCGCCCGCCGTCGAGGCGATCGCGATCGAGAGGCGCTCGCGGGGCAGGTTCTGCATCAGGTAGATGAAGCCCTGGCCCTGCTCGCCGAGGAGGTTCGACGCGGGCACGCGGCAGTCGGTGAACGACAGCTCGGCGGTGTCCTGGGCCTTCATGCCGATCTTGTCCAGGTTGCGGCCGCGCTCGAAGCCGGGGGTGTCGCGCTCGACCGCGATGAGCGAGAAGCCCTTCGACCCGGCGTCGGGATCGGTCTTGGCGACCACGATGACGAGGTCGGACATGATCCCGTTGGTGATGAAGGTCTTGGCGCCGTTGATGACCCACTCGTCGCCGTCGCGGACCGCGCGCGTCTGGATGCCCTGCAGGTCGGAGCCGGTGCCGGGCTCCGTCATGGCGATCGCGGTGATCATCTCGCCGGAGCAGAAGCGGGGGAGCCAGCGCTCCTTCTGCTCGTCGTTCGTGAGCTCGGTGAGGTAGGGCGTCACGACGTCGTTCGCGAGGGGGAAGCCGAGGCCGGAGAACCCGGCGCGGGCGATCTCCTCGGAGAGGATCCAGAGGAAGGTCAGGTCGTCGGTGCCGCCCCCGCCGAAGCGCTCCTCGACGTCGAGCCCGAGCAGCCCGGTCTTGCCGGCCTGGAGCCAGACGTCGCGGCTGACGTGCCCGTCGGACTCCCACTGTTCGTGGTACGGCGCGACCTCCTTCTCCAGGAAGTCCCGGACCATCTCCCGGAACGCGTGGTGTTCGTCGGTGAAGATCGTGCGCTCCACGAGCGAGCTCCTCTCAAGGGGTGCCGTCAGGGTCCCCGGACCGGACGGTAACAGTCAAGCCTGACTCTTCGGTTGTCCTTCCTGTCCCCGCGCCGTCCCGCTAGCGTGCCGCCTCGCGGTGTGTCGCCCATCACCGGACACCCGATTCGTCCGATTCCGTCGACCAGGAGGCGTCGTGACCGCATCCGCCCCGTTCCGGCTCACCGACATCGTCCGGGACCATGCCCGGGACCACGGCGACCGCGTCGCCCTGACCGCCGGCGAGCAGCGACTGACCTACGCCGAACTCGAGGACCGCTCGGCGCGGGTCGCGGGTGGCCTCCGCGACCTCGGCCTGGCGGAGGGCGGCCGCGTGGTGTGGATCGGCAAGAACGCCACCCCGTTCTTCGAGCTGCTCTTCGGTGCCGCCTCGATCCGCGCCGCGGTCGCCCCGCTGAACCTGCGGCTCACCCCGGCCGAGCTGGTCGACCTCGTCGGCGACGCCGAGGCGGGGCTCGTCGTCCTCGGCCCGGAGTTCGCGGCGCTGCGGGAGAAGCTCGACGGCCCGACGGTGCTCGTCGTCGGCCAGGACTACGAGGGCTGGGTCGACGGGCTCACCGGGCGCGTCGAGCCGTCGGCGGACTCGGCCGACGACGACGCGGTCCTGCAGCTCTACACCTCGGGCACCACCGGGCGGGCGAAGGGCGTGCTGCTCTCGCACGGCAACTTCGCGGCGCTGCTCTCGGTCGGGGGCCACTGGGGCTTCGACGACGAGTCGGTGGGTCTCGTCGCCATGCCCCTGTTCCACATCGGCGGGTCGGGCTTCGCGCTCGTGTGCCTCTCGTTCGGTGCGCGCGTGGTGCTCGTCGCGGACATCGTCCCCGACCAGCTGCTCGAGACGATGGCCTCGGAGGGCGTCTCGAACGCCTTCCTGGTGCCGGCCGTGCTCCAGATGCTGTGCGCGGTGCCGGGTGCCGCCGACCGCGACTGGTCGCGCCTGCGGGCCATGGCCTACGGCGCCTCGCCGATCACCGGCGCGGTGCTGAACAAGGTGCTCGAGACCTTCAAGGCGCCGCTGTTCCAGGTCTACGGCGCGACCGAGACCACGGGTGCCATCACCCAGCTCGACCCCGAGGACCACGACCCGGACGGCCCCCGCGCGCACCTCATGCGCTCGGCCGGGAAGGCGTACCCGTGGGTGGAGCTCACGATCGTCGTCGACGAGGCCGAGGTCGGCCCGAACGAGATCGGCGAGGTCTGGATCCGCTCCTCGCAGGTGACGGCGGGGTACTGGCAGCGCCCGGAGGAGACCGACAAGGCGCTCACGTCCGACGGGTGGCTACGCACCGGCGATGGCGGCTACCTCGACGAGGAGGGCTACCTGTTCCTCACCGACCGCATCAAGGACATGATCGTCACCGGCGCGGAGAACGTGTACCCCATCGAGGTGGAGAACGTCGTCGCGCAGCACCCGGCGGTCGCGGACGTCGCCGTCATCGGGGTGCCCCACGAGAAGTGGGGCGAGGAGGTCAAGGCGGTCGTCGTCGCGAACGAGGGCCAGACGATCGACCCCGACGAGCTCGTGGCGTGGGTGAAGGAGCGCATCGCCGGGTTCAAGCGCCCGCGCTCGGTCGACGTCGTCGACGCGCTGCCGCGCAACGCGACGGGGAAGATCCTCAAGAAGGACCTCCGCGCGCAGTACGGCGAGGGTTCCTGACGACGGGTCCGGCTCCCGGACCGCGGGAGGAGGCAGGATCGGGGTGTGCTGACGCTCTCGTGGGCGAGCTACGGCGCGTTCGTCGCGTTCGCCCTGCTCATCTGCATCTCGCCGGGGCCCGACTTCGCGATCGTCACGAAGAACGCGCTGGCCGGTGGTCGCCTGTCGGGCATCTCGACCGCGCTCGGCGTCGGCGTCGGCAGCGCGGTCCAGGGCACGATCGCGGCGTTCGGGCTCGGCGCGATCATCGTGGCGTCGCGCCCGGTATTCGAGGTGGTCCGCTGGGCGGGTGTGGCCTACCTCTGCGTGCTCGGGGTGCAGGCCCTCCGCGCCGCGCTCCGTGCTCGGGGGACGGACGTCGTCGAACAGGTCCCGACGACCGGTCGCGGGGCCCTCACCCGCCTGCTGCAGGGCGTGCTGACCAACCTCACCAACCCGAAGGTCCTGGTCTTCTACCTGTCGGTGCTCCCGCAGTTCCTCGGCCCGACCGCGACCGTCGTCGACGCGCTGACCCTGGCGAACACGCTGCCCGTGATCGGCACGGTGTGGCTGCTCGCGATCGTGCTGGCCCTGCACCTCGTGCGGCGGTGGGTGCTGCGCCGCCGCGTCCGGCGGGCGCTCGACGGCGCGACCGGGCTCGCGATGCTCGGCCTCGCCGGGAGACTGGCGACCGACGCGCACTGAGGCCACGCTGCGGCCGTGCGCACCCTCTCCGACACCGTCTGGGCCGCGCTCGGCGTGGCCGGCGCCCTCGGCGGGATCCGGGTCATGGAGCGACTCCGGCCCGCGGTCGTCGCCGACGACGTCGGGGCGCCGGACGACCAGGCCGGCCTGCGGGAGCTCCCGAGGGCGTACCTCGTCTCCGCCGGGACGATCCTCGCGAGCCCGGTCGTGGCGTCCGGAGTCCGACTCCCGCGGTGGTCGGGTCCGCTCGGCCTCGTCGTCGGTCTCGCGGGCGTCGGGCTGCGCGTGTGGGCCATGCGCACGCTGCAGGGCCACTACGCGCACGCCCTGCGGGTCGTCGACGGCCAGCCCGTCGTCCGCACCGGCCCCTACGCCGTGGTGCGCCATCCCGGCTACCTGGGCGTGCTGCTGCTCTGGGTCGGAGCGGGGATCGCCGCCCGGAACGCCCTGGCGCCGGTGCTGACGCCGGCGGCGGTCGGCACCGCCTACCGCCACCGCATCGAGGCCGAGGACGCGCTCCTGCGCCGCGACCTCCCGGGCTACGACGAGTACGCGGCCGGGACGCCGCGCCTCGTCCCACTGGTCGGACGCCGCACCGGGTACAGGACCGGGATGTGACGGCGCTCGCTTCCGTAGCATGAAGTACGTTATGGTCGCCGCGGACGTCGTCGTCTCGAACGGAGGTTCCGACCGGTGAAGATCGACGTGGACTACGACAAGTGCAGCGGCCTCGGGATGTGCGAGTCGATCGCGCCCGACGTCTTCGAGGTCGAGGACGACGGATCCCTGACCCTGCACCTCGTCGAGGTGCCCGAGGGGCGCGAGGACGAGATCCGGCAGGCCTGCGAGGCGTGCCCGACCGAGGCGCTCTCGCTGGAGGACTGACGATGACCACCACCGAGCAGGCCCCCGAGAAGCCCGATCACGACCCCCTCGACCTGTCGTCGCTGGACTTCTGGTCGCGCTCCACCGCCGAGCGCGAGGAGACCTTCGCCGAACTGCGGGCCGAGCGGCCCGTCACGTGGCATCCGCCGGCCGAGGGTGTCCTGGGCCGCCCGGAGGGCGAGGGCGGCTTCTGGGCGGTCGTGCGACACGAGGACATCGCGTACGTCTCCAAGAACCCGAAGCTCTTCTGCTCCGGCCAGGGCGTGCAGTTCCAGGACGCGCCGCCGGAGCTGCTCGAGGCCAGCCAGTCGTTCCTCGCGATGGACTCGCCGCGGCACACGCAGCTGCGCAAGATCGTCGGGTCGGCGTTCACGCCGAAGCAGATCCGCACGCTCGAGAACCGGATCGCGCAGCGGGCGGACATGATCGTCGACGAGCTGCTCGAGCACGGGGACGGCGACTTCGTGCAACTCGTCTGCCGGCGACTCCCGATGTGGATGATCTACGACATGATGGGCCTGCCGGCCGAGCAGCAGGACGCGCTCGCCGAGGCCGCCGACCTGCTCGTCTCCGCCAACGACGCCGAGGTGCGCGCCGCGCACGGCGTGGACGACCCGGTGCAGCTCATGGGCCAGGCCCTGATGGCACTGCTGGGGCCCGGCCTCCAGGTCGCCGAGGAGCGCCGGAAGGACCCGCGCGACGACCTCATGACGAACCTCGTCCAGGCCGAGGTCGACGGACAGTCGCTCACCGACGACGAGATCGGTGCGTTCTTCGTGCTGCTCTCGGTGGCCGGCAACGACACGACGCGGAACACCATCGCGCACACCGCCGTCGCGCTGACCGAGTTCCGCGACGAGCGTCGTCGGCTCGCCGCGGACCTCGACGGCCTCCTGCCGACCGCGGTCGAGGAGATGGTGCGCTGGGCCTCGCCGGTGCTGACCTTCCGCCGGACCGCGGTCGAGGACACCGAGATCCGCGGGCAGCGGATCGCGGCGGGCGACAAGGTCGTCATGTTCTACGAGTCCGGCAACCGCGACACCGCGGTCTTCACCGACCCGCTGCGGCTCGACGTCGGGCGGGACCCGAACCCGCACCAGGGCTTCGGCGGCGGTGGCCCGCACTTCTGCATGGGCAACATGCTGGCCCGCACCCAGCTGCGGGAGATCTGGCGCCGGCTGCTCACAGTGGCCCCGGACTTCGAGGTCGGCGAGCCGGCCCGGCTGACGAGCAACTTCGTCAACGCGGTGAAGTCGCTGCCGATCCGGCTGAACCGCTGACCGGTCGCGCCGAGCTGCGCACGAGGACCTCGAACTGGTCGAGCTGGGCCGCGAGGTCGACCGGGGGCCCGGAGTGGTGCAGTTGCTGGTGTCCGACGAGCAGGCTGAGGCCCACCTCCGCGAGCGTCGCCGTCAGCTCCGCGTCGCCGATCAGCGGGCCGAGGACCTCCCGGAGCACCTCGCGGCGCCCGTCGTCCACCCGCTGCTGCGCGGCGGCGACCGCCTCGTCGGTCCCCGCCCAGCGCCGGATCGCGGTCTCGGCGGCGTGCGGCACGGTCACCGCGAGCCGCTTGGTGAGCTGGACGCGCTCGAGCGGATCGGGCTCGCGGCGCACGAGCGCGGCGACCCGGTGCACCTCCTCCTGCGCCCAGTGCTCGAGCAGGGCGGCGACGAAGCCGTCCCAGCTGCCGAAGTGGTGGTAGAAGCTGCCGCTGGTGACACCGACCTCCCGGCAGAGCCGCCCGATCCGGAGCGCGGGCAGCCCGGGCCCGGCGAGCAGCGCCATCGCGGCGGCGAAGAAGCGCTCGCGGGAGGCGGTGCGGGCCACGGCCTGTCCTCCTCCGCGCGACGGTCTCGACGCGGACCATAACGCACTATACGTTGTGCCCGGCCGTAGGCGACGTCGCCGCGGACGACCTTCGGAGGAGGAGCTGCGTGTATCCCGGGACCTACGCCGTGTCCG
Organism: Actinomycetospora termitidis; assembly: GCF_030286555.1. Classification (GTDB taxonomy): domain Bacteria; phylum Actinomycetota; class Actinomycetes; order Mycobacteriales; family Pseudonocardiaceae; genus Actinomycetospora; species Actinomycetospora termitidis. The sequence continues at coordinate 1,105,189 of NZ_JASVWF010000001.1, forward strand.
ACCCGGAGCGGCCGGCCGTCGTCGTCGCCGAGACCGGCGAGACCCTCTCCTACGGCGAGCTGGACCGCGAGTCGACCCGCCTCGCCCGCGCCCTGCACGAGCAGGGTCTGCGTCGCGGTGACGTCGTCGCCATGCTCGCCGACAACACCCCCTGGGCCTTCGTCGTGTACTGGGCCGCGCAGCGCTCGGGTCTCTACATCACGGCGATCAACCACCACCTCGCGCCCGACGAGGCGGCCTACATCGTCGGCGACTGCGGTGCCCGGGTGCTGGTGGTCGCGGGGCAGCGGCCCACCCTGCGTGAGCTCGCCGTCGCCCTCGTCGACCGCACCCCCGGCGTCGAGCACCGGCTCGCGCTCGAGGGGGCGCTCGAGGGCCACGAGGACGGGGCGGCACTGCTCGCCGCCACATCCGCCGAGCCGCTCGCCGACCAGCCGCGGGGCGCGGACATGCTGTACTCCTCCGGCACGACGGGCCGGCCCAAGGGGATCAAGCCGTCCCTGCCGGAGCGACAGGTCGACGAGCCCGGCGACCTCATGCTCGCGGTGTTCGGCCGGCTCTACGGCTTCGACGAGGACACCGTCTACCTCTCCCCGGCGCCGGTCTACCACGCCGCGCCGCTGCGCTACTGCGGGATGATCCAGTCCACCGGCGGCACCGTCGTGATGATGCGGCGCTTCGACCCGGAGGCCGCCCTCGCGGCGATCGCGCGGTACCGCGTGACCCACGGTCAGTTCGTCCCGACGATGTTCGTGCGGATGCTCAAGCTGCCGCAGGAGACCCGGGACGCCTACGACGTCTCGAGCATCCGCGTCGCCGTGCACGCGGCCGCGCCGTGTCCGGTCGACGTCAAGCGGGCGATGATCGACTGGTGGGGCCCGGTGCTGCAGGAGTACTACGCCTCCACCGAGGCGAACGGTGTCGCCCTGATCGACTCGCCGACCTGGCTGGAGCACCCCGGCTCGGTCGGGCGCGCCGCGCTCGGCACGCTCCACATCTGTGACGACGACGGCCGCGAGGTGCCCACCGGCGACGTCGGCACGGTCTACTTCGAGCGCGACGAGGTCCCGTTCGCCTACCACAACGACGCGGAGAAGACGCGCGCCGCGTAGCACCCGGAGCACCCCACCTGGACGACGACGGGCGACCTCGGCCGCGTCGACTCCGAGGGCTTCCTGTACCTCACCGACCGCAAGAGCTTCATGATCATCTCGGGCGGGGTGAACATCTACCCGCAGGAGATCGAGGACGCCCTCGCGCTGCACCCGCGGGTCCTGGACGTGGCCGTCGTCGGGATCCCGGACGAGGACATGGGCGAGTCGGTCCTCGCCGTCGTCACGCCGGAGGGGGAGCCGTCGGACGCGCTGGCCGAGGAACTGCTGGAGCACCTGCGCGGCCGGATCGCGGGCTACAAGGTGCCGCGGCGCCTCGTGTTCGACGACGACCTGCCCCGCACGCCCACCGGGAAGCTCGTCAAGCACACGCTGCGCGAGCGCTACGGCGCGGCGGGGGTCGCGTGAGCGACGACGCCCACCGCGGCGGCTCGGGCACACCGCTCGTCCTGCTGCACGGCGCGTCGGTCTCCTGGCGCTCCTGGGACCCGGTGCTCCCCGCCCTCGAGCGCGAGCACCGCGTGTTCGCGCCCACGCTGCCCGGCCACCGGGGCGGACCGGCGTGGGACACCGCGCTCGGCCCGTTCACGATCGACCGCCTCGTCGACGGCGTGTGCGCCCAGCTGGACGCGGAGGGGATCGACACCGCCCACGTCGTCGGGAACTCGCTCGGCGGGTGGGTGGCCCTGGAGCTCGTCCGCCGCGGCCGCGCCCGCTCGGCGGTCGCGCTCTCCCCGGCCGGGGCCTGGCGCTCCGGCTGGGACCTGCGCCGGTTGCTGTGGACCTTCCGGGTCCTGCGGGTGGTCGCGCGCCCCGCGTTCGGCCCGGTGCTCGCGGCCCGACCGCGGCTGCGGCGGGCGCTGGTGCGGAAGACCATGGAGCACGGCGAGCGGCTCCCGCCGGAGCTGGTGCCCGACATGATCGCGGACGTGCGGGGATGCGACGTCCTGCTGCCGCTGCTCGACGCGGCCGTCGCCCACGGCTCCACCCGCGTGCTGCGCGACCTCCCGTGCCCGGTGCGGATCGCGTGGGCCGAACACGACCGCATGATCCCGTGGCGCTCCTACGGGGCCCCGATGCGCGACGTCGTCCCCGGGGCCGAGTTCGTGCGGCTGCCGGGCGTCGGCCACGTGCCGATGTGGGACGACCCGCAGCTCGTCGTGGACACGGTCCTCGGGGTCACGCGGGCCGTCGACGCGGGCGAGCGCGCCCTCGCCTGAGCGGGGATCAGCCCGCGAGGGCGGTCTGGCGCACCACCATCGCCGCCAGCTCGTCCGGGGCCTCGTCGGGAATCCAGTGCGACACCCCGGACAGCACCTCGAGGCGGTAGGGCGCCGTCACGAAGCGGGGGTTGTTCTCGACGGCGGCCCGGGTGATGAAGTCGTCTCCGTCGCTCCACACCTGCAGCGCGGGGCGCTGCACCGGCCGCGCGGTGTAGCCCGGCGAGGCCAGCGGCAGCGCCCGGTACCAGTTGAGGGGGCCGGTGATGTGCGCGGCGAGCGCCGCGGCGTCCCGGGCGGCATTGCCGGGCGTCGCGCCGGTCCGGCGCAGCATCGCGGCGAAGCGCCCCTCGTCGCCCAGCAGCAGCTCCGGCAGACGCGGCAGCTGGAACGCGCCCATGTACCAGGAGTGCGGCAGCTGCGGGCCGGCGTACATCGCCCGGAGGAACGCGGCCGGGTGCGGCACCGAGACACCGGTGACGGTGCGCACGAGCTCCGGCCGGTGCGCCGCCAGGGCCCACGCGACCACCGCCCCCCAGTCGTGCCCGACCACGTGGACCGATCCGGCACCGGACGATTCCACGAGCGCCGCGGCGTCGTCCACCAGGTTCTCGACCCGGTAGGCGCGGCGACCGCTCGGCCGGGCCCCCGGCGAGTAGCCCCGCTGGTCCGGGGCGAGGGTGCGCAGGCCGGCGTCGTGCAGGCGGGTGGCGACCGGGTCCCAGGAGACGGACGTCTGCGGGAAGCCGTGCAGCAGGAGCACCGTCTCGTCGGCGTCCTCCGGGCCGGCGTCGGTGACGTCGAACCGCAGCGATCCGTGCGTGAAGGCCGTGAGCCGGGGCATGGTCGGTCATCCTGCCGCAGGCCGGAGACGCAGCGCAGCGCAGCTCGACCCGCCAGAACGGTTCCGCGACACGTCCCCGAACGCACCCGTCCGACGGCGGCGTCACGTTACGGTCGCCCCGCGCGTCACCCGGGCGGGGTGCGCGACGACCGGCGGAAGGACCCGATGAACCCGCGAGTGCGACTCCTGATCATCCTGATCGTCGTCGCGGTCATCCTGTACTTCGTCATCGCCCAGCCGGACAACGCGGCGGCCCTGGTCCGGACGATCCTCGCCGCGATCGGCGACGCGATCAACCAGATCATCCGCTTCTTCCGGGGCCTGACGGCCTAGTCCACAGGGGACAGGATGCGCCGCACCAGGTGCATCGCGAGCACCACGGACCGCTCGCGGACGTCGCCCCGCGCGCCGGGCAGCACCGGGTCGCGCACGATCTCGGCGCCGTCGGCCGTGCGCACGCAGAAGCAGACGTAGCCGACCGGCTTCTCCTCGGTGCCCCCGCCCGGGCCCGCGACACCGCTGATCGCGACCGCGACGTCCACGCCGAAGGCGTCGATCGCACCGCGCGCCATGGCCTGCACGGCCTGCGTCGAGACCGCGCCGTGGGTGTCCAGGACCTCCTGCGGGACCCCGAGCAGGTGCGCCTTCGCCTCGTTCGAGTAGGAGACGATGCCGCCCTGGACGTGCGCGGAGGCCCCGGCCGGCTCGGTGAGCCGGCCGGCCAGCAGGCCGCCGGTGCAGGACTCCGCCGTGGCGATCGTGTGCCCCTCGAGGAGGTCGAAGAGGAGTTCGTCGATCGTCTGCCCCGTCCGGGAGAAGACCGCGGAGCCGTGCCGGGCGTCGATCTCGGACACGACGGCGTCGTGCGCGGCCGCGGCGGCCTCGTCCCCGGGACGCCGGCGCAGGTCGACCTCGAGGGCGAAGTCGCGCAGGCAGGTGGTGATCTCCAGGGGCGTGATATCGGTGCGCTCCCCGGCGGCCCGCAGGGTCGCCGCGATCTCGGACTCCGGCACCCCGAACAGCCGCAGGTGGGTCTCGGCGAACGGCTCGGTGCGGGCGAGCAGTGCCTGCATCGGCGCGGAGGCCACGGCGTCGTCCCACATGCCCTGGACCTCCCGTGGCGGGCCGGGGAGCACCAGCACGGTGGGGCGGAAGCCGTCCCCGGGCGGCACGGCCAGGCCGGGGGCGGTGCCGACCGGCGGGATGGCCGCGGCCCCGCGAGGCACCATGGCCTGCTTGCGGTTCGCGTCAGCGAGGGCATCGGCGTCCCAGCGCAGCCGGTCGGCGAAGCGGGCGATGATGTCGCCGACGACCTTCTCCATGTGCTCGTCGAGCTCGAGCGGACGACCGGTGAGGTCGGCGACGACGGCGGCGGTCAGGTCGTCGGCGGTCGGTCCGAGGCCGCCGCTGGTCACCACCAGGTCGAGATCGGCGAGGGACCGCAGCGCGGCCTCCATCTCCTCCGGCCGGTCGCCGACGAGGACGATCTCGACGACGTCGACGCCGAGCCCGCCGAGGCGCTCGGCGATCCACGGTCCGTTCGCGTCGCGCACCCGACCCGCCAGCAGCTCGCTCCCGGTGGCGACGATGCCCGCCGTGACCCGTGCTCCCACCGACATCGCCGGTCCTCCTCGTTCGTGCGCCGTCCCTGGCGTCCCCATCCCACCAGGGGAGGCGGCGATCCGCCGGACACCGGGGGCTCCGGCGTCACCACGTGTCCGGGAGGTTCCGGAGCGTCATAGCCTCCGGCCGGTTCGGGCCTCCGGCGGCGGGATTGCTCTCAATGGGTGATACAAGAGGGCACAATCCATTCAGGATTCTTGCGTAGAGTGAGCGGGTACCTGATGAGGTGACGACGGCGCGCCCCACGGTGGACGCGAGGACGGGGTGAACGCGGATGTCGGCTGCGACGACGCGGGTCCCCGTGCCCCCCGCGCCGCTCGACGGCCCCGGGAGGACCGGGCGGTGAGCGCCCTGGTCCTCACCGCCCTCGTCGTCGTCGTGGTCGCCGTCCTGGCGCTCGTCGTCGTGATCGCGATGCGTGCCGCGCGGCGCCGTCGCACGTCGGACCTACGCACCCTCGGTGCGGTCGGACGGGCCCTCGCGGCACACGCGAGTCGTCGCGGGACGGACGACGGACGGGCCGCGGCGCGCGCCGTGGCCGAGGCGCTGCGCCAGCGGTTCGACGCCCGCCGGGTGGTGATCGCGGTGGCCACGCTCGTCGAGCAGGTCGGGGTCCCGTTGCCGGACGACCTGCGCGCGGTCGACCTGGTCGCGCCCGACGAGGCCTTCCGCCCGGGCCGCGGTGCGTCGCGGTGGCACCGCCGCTCCGCGCCCGTCGCGGTCCGCAGCTGGATGCGGGCCCGCGGGACCGCCGAGATCCTCGTCGCCCCGGTGGCCGCCCCGGAGCTCTACGACGCGTCCGGCGAGGCGCAGCCGCCGGAGGTGGTGCGCTCCCGACGCGGGGTCATCGAGATCCACGAACCGGGTCGCGGCCGTCGGGGCGGGGGACGGCGCATGCCCGGGCGGTCGCGGGTGCGGGGCGAGCTCGCGCTGCTCGCCACCATCGCCCGCCAGGTCGGTGCGGAGGTCGAGAACACGCGGCTCGAGGCGAGGCTGCGGCGTGACGCGCACCGCGACCCGCTGACCGACCTGCTCAACCGCTCGGGCTTCCTCCAGGCGACGGCGCGCGAGCTGCACGCCGGCGGGGGCGCGGTGGCCGTCGTCTCCTTCGGGCTCATCGACCAGGTCAACGACACGCTCGGGCACGCCAGCGGGGAACAGTTCGTCACCCTGGCCGCCCGCCGGCTCGAGGCGGTCTGCGGGAGTGGCCGGGCCGCGAGCGTGGCTCCGGGGGCACGCCTCGCCGCGCGCCTCGAGGGCGACACGTTCGCCGTCGTCGTCGCGGACGTGGACCCGGAGACCGCCCACCGCAGTGCGATCGAGATGCGCGACCACCTGGTCCGGCCGCTCGTCGTGGAGGGCATCCCCTTCGAGGCGCCGGTGCTCGTGGGCGTCGCCGCCGCGGGCGTCCCGGGGCTCGCCGGCGAGCGCGACGGCCACGTCCTCGCCTCCCGGCTCCTCTCCCGCGCCGACATCGCCCTGTCCGCCGCGCGCGAGGGCAGCGGGCCCGTCCGGTGCTACGAGCCGAGCATGGGGGAGCGGGCCGACCGACGGCTCGCGCTGATCCGCGGCTTCGGACCCGCCGTCACCGACGGGCACCTGCGGGTGCACTACCAGCCGACGGTCTCGCTCGAGGGGCGCACCGTGCTCGGGGTGGAGGCGCTCGCCCGCTGGGAGCACCCGGAGCTGGGGGCCCTGCTGCCCGACGAGTTCGTCCCCGTCCTGGAGGCCACCGGGCAGATCGGGGGACTCACCGAGTTCGTGCTCGACGAGTCGCTCGCGGCGGCCCGGCGGTGGCACGACCGCGGCATGCGGCTGTCGGTGGCGGTGAACCTCTCGGTGGGCTCGCTCGACGACGGGTTCCCCGACCTCGTCGCCGCGGCCCTGGACCGGCACGGCGTGCCCGCCGAGCTGCTCATCCTCGAGGTGACCGAGAGCGGGGTGTCCGCGGAGCGGGAGTACGCGCTGCCGGCGCTGCGCCGCCTGCACGCCCTCGGGTGCCGGCTCGCGGTGGACGACTTCGGGACCGGACAGTCCTCGCTGGCCCACCTGCGCCGGCTCCCCGTCGACACGGTCAAGATCGACAAGAGCTTCGTGCTCGGCATGGGGACCGAGACCGGCGACGTCGCCGTCGTCCGCGCGATCGTGGAGATGGGACACACGCTCGGGCTGACCGTGGTCGCCGAGGGCGTGGAGAGCGCGGCGGTGCGGACCGCCCTGGCCGACATGGGCTGCGACGTGGCGCAGGGCTACCTGGTGTCCAAGCCCCTGCCGGCGGGGTGCCTGGAGCAGTGGCTGGACTCCCTCGCGGAGGCGGGGGGTGCCCCGCCGGGGGCCGAGGGAGGCCCTGTACGCTGGTCACCACCCACGGGGACGGCGCCCGGCACCACCGGAGCCGCCTGACCGGTGGCAGACTGGCCCCTTTAGCTCAGTCGGCAGAGCGTCTCCATGGTAAGGAGAAGGTCTACGGTTCGATTCCGTAAAGGGGCTCGGTGACGAGGAGGCCGGCGGGCTGGGTCCGCCGGTTTCGTCATGCCGTGGCGGTGTAGCTCAGGTGGCAGAGCAAACGGCTCATAATCGTTGTGTCGCCGGTTCAAGTCCGGCCACCGCTACCAGATCCGATGCAGTAGCAGTAGTTCTCGAAAGGACACTCCCATGGCCGCAACCGACGTGCGCCCGAAGATCACGCTCGCGTGCGAGGAGTGCAAGAACCGCAACTACATCACGCGCAAGAACCGGCGGAACGACCCCGACCGGCTCACGCTGAAGAAGTTCTGCCCGAACTGCGGCACGCACCGCGGGCACCGCGAGACCCGCTGACCGGAACGCCCCGCCGTGCCGCTGGACGCCTCCTTCGTCGGCCGGACCTGGCCGGCGCGGACCTACCGGGTCGGCGCCGAGAAGGTCCGTGAGTTCGCGCTGGCCGTCGGGGCCACCGATCCGGTGCACACCGACGCCGAGGCGGCCCGGGCCGCCGGGCACGCGGACGTCCTCGCGCCGCCGACCTTCCCGGTGGTCTTCACCTGGGAGGCGACGCGGGAGGTCGTCGACGACCCGGCGCTCGGGCTCGACTTCTCCCGTGTGGTGCACCGGGACCAGTCGTTCGAGCTGCACCGCCCGGTCGTGGCCGGTGACGTCCTGACGACCGTCGTGAGCGTCGCGGAGATCAAGGAACTGGCGGGCAACGACGTCGTCACCTTCCGGTGCGACGTCACCGATCCCGACGGGGAGCCGGTGCTGGTCAGCACGGCGACGCTCGTCGGACGGGCCGGGGAGGCGTCGTGAGTCTCCCCGCGGTCGCCGTCGGCGACGAGCTCGAGGGTCGGCCGGTCACCGTCACCCGCGCCGACCTGGTGCGCTACGCGGGCGCCTCGGGCGACCTCAACCCGATCCACTGGAACGAGCGCACCGCCACCGCGGTCGGCCTCCCCGGCGTCATCGCCCACGGGATGCTCACGATGGCCCTGGCCGCGCAGTTCGTGGCCGACTGGGCGGGCGACCCCGCCGCGGTCCGGTCCTTCTCCACCCGCTTCACCCGCCCCGTCGTCGTCCCGGACGACGACCAGGGCGCGACCGTCACGCTCGGCGCGACCGTCAAGGCCGTCGACGACGACGGCTCGGTGACCCTCGGGGTGACGGCCCTGGGCCCGGACGGCAAGGCCGTGCTGGGCAAGGCGCTCGCGGTCGTCCGCGCCCGCTGACGCGTCTCGCTCCCTTCCGATCGAACGGCACCCTCGCAGCTTCTATGCGCGCGAGAGTGCCGTTCGTTCGCTCCGGGGCGGCTCCGCTCACTCCGCCGCGGCGTCCGCCAGCGTCTCCACCACCGCGCGCGAGGTGGCCTCGGACCCGGCCGCGTTCGGGTGGAACGGGTAGGCCGGGGCGGTCGGCACCAGGCCCTCGACCCACTTCACGCCGGGTGCCTGGCAGAAGTCGTGGCCGACCGACGGGCCGGCGGTGTCCACCCAGGTCGCGTCGCCCGCCGCGGCCGAGCGCTCGAGGCGCGTGTTGAGCTCGGTGAGGATGCCGCGCAGGTAGGCGACGTCACCCGGCGCAATGGGCACGGCCGGGTAGCAGCCGAACCCGGACGCGGGCAGGACGGACGGGTAGCCGACCAGTGCGACCCGGGCCTCCGGCGCGCGCCGGTGCACCTCGCGCAGCACCCGGGCGAGCGTCGGGCCGAGGGCGGCGATCCGGGCCCGGAGCTGGTCGGTGCCGCCGGCGGTGTAGCGGTCCCGGCAGGGCGTCCCGACGGGGAGGGCGGAGAGGCACGTCCGCACGATCTCGGCGAAGCCGATGTCGTTGCCGCCGATCCCGATCGTCACCAGCGCGGTGTCCCGGGTCAGCGCCGAGAACTGCGGCGGGTTGGTGCCCGCGTTCGTGCGCTGGGCGGTCCGGAACCCGTCGGTGGTCGCCCCGGAACAGCTCACGTCCGTGAGCGGGACGCCGAGCCGCTCCGCGACGAGGTGCGGGTAGTTCGTGACCGAGCGCAGACAGCCGATCGGGCTCCCGGCGTTCGTCCCGGTCAGCGGGGCCGAGGTGTAGGAGTCACCGAGGGCGACGTAGGGCCCGGTGGGTGGGCCGCCCTCCTGGGCGGAGGCCACCCCACCGCCCGCGAGGACGAGCCCCGTGACGACGCACCCGACCAGCATCGACCGCCACGTCCGCCGCACCCACGCTCCACCCGTCGTCCCGAACCGCTGCCGGGACCGAGGATCTCTCAGGACATCTCGGCGAGGAGATCGCCCATCCGGCTGACTCCGGCCCGGAGGTCGTCGTCGCCCAGGGCGTACGAGAGCCGGAAGTACCCCGGCGTCCCGAAGGCCTCGCCCGGGACGACCGCCACCTCGGCGTGCTCGAGGATCGCGGCGGCGAGGTCGACGGAGGTCTTCGGCCGCTCGCCGCGCAGCTCCTTGCCGAGCAGGCCCTGCACGTCGGCGTACACGTAGAAGGCGCCCTTCGGCGTGGGGCACTCGACCCCGTCGATGGCGGAGAGCATCTCCACGATGGTGCGCCGGCGGCGGTCGAACGCCGCGCGCATCTCCTCGACCGCGTCCAGCGGGCCGGAGACGGCGGCCAGGGCCGCTCGCTGTGCGACGTTGCAGACGTTGGAGGTGACGTGCGACTGCATGTTCGCGGCCGCCTTGATGACGTCGGCCGGCCCGATCAGCCAGCCCACGCGCCACCCGGTCATCGCGTAGGTCTTCGCGACCCCGTTCACCACGATGCAGCGGTCGGCGAGCTCGGGCACGGCCACCGGCATCGAGACGTGCTCGGCGCCGTCGTAGACCAGGTGCTCGTAGATCTCGTCGGCGATCACCCAGATGCCGTGCTCGACGGCCCAGCGCCCGACGGCCTCGACGAGCTCGCGGGGGGCGACCGCGCCCGTCGGGTTCGACGGCGAGCACCACAGCAGCACCTTGGTGCGCGGGGTCCGCTTCGCCTCGAGCGCCTCGACGGTGGGCAGGAAGCCGGTCGAGGCGTCGGTGTCGACCTGCACCGGGTCCCCGCCGGCCATCCGCGCGGCCTCCGGGTAGGTGGTCCAGAACGGCGCGGGGAGCAGGACCTCGTCGCCCGGGTCGACGATCGTCGCGAAGGCCTCGAAGACCGCCTGCTTCCCGCCGTTGGTGATCAGCACCTGGGACGCGGCGACCTCCCAGCCGGAGTCGCGCAGCGTCTTCGCGGCCACGGCCTCGCGCAGCTCGGGCAGGCCACCCGCCGGGGTGTAGCGGTGGTTCTTCGGGTCGCTGCACGCGGCGACCGCGGCGTCGACGACCGGCTGCGGCGTGGGGAAGTCCGGCTCGCCCGCACCGAACCCGATCACCGGCCGGCCGGCGGCCTTGAGGGCCTTCGCCTTCGCATCCACGGCCAGCGTCGCCGACTCCGCGATCCCGCCGATGCGCTCGGAGATGCGACGGTCGGTGGCGGCGGGAGCGAGGCCTCCGGAGGACGACGAGGACGTGACTGCGGTCATGTCATGGGATTCTCCCACCCGCGCCGCGTCGGACCCCGGGCAGGTCGCCGGGACCGGCAGGGGGAGCCGGGAACCCCGTCGACGGGGTGCCGTAGCATGGTGTGCACAGGGCGATGAGTCCTCGGTTCGGCGTGCGTGCGCACCCGGGTCGGGTCCTCCTCGCCCGGCGGCTCCCGACGGGCCGCCACAGGGGCGTAGCTCAATTGGCAGAGCAGCGGTCTCCAAAACCGCAGGTTGCAGGTTCAAGTCCTGTCGCCCCTGCAGCGCGACCGTGCAGGATCGAGGACGGCGCCCCGCGACCCGCAGGTCGGTCCGCGGGAGGCCCGGGGTGAGGACGGAACAGTGAGCGAGGACCGCAGCGGCCGTGGGGCCGACCGGCCCGACGGCGACGACGCGCGTCCCACCACCGCCGCGGGTCGTCGTCGTCGTGCCGGCGACGGCGGGGACACCTCCTCGGGCTCGTCGGTCGCCACCAAGGGCTCGCCGACCCCGTCGCGGGACGGCCGCCCGTCCGGGTCCGAGGGCAACGTCCTGCAGCGGCTGCGCCGGTTCCTGCGGGAGGTCGTCGCCGAGCTGCGGAAGGTCCACTGGCCCACGCGTCGGCAGATCGTCGTGTACACGGTGGTGGTCCTGGTCTTCGTGGCCTTCATGGTCACGCTGGTGGGCCTGCTGGACGTCGGTTTCCAGAAGCTGACGTTCACGCTGTTCGGCTGATCGCACGCCGGCACGTCCCGTGCGGTCCACCGCCGCGCACCCGAAGGAAGTGAGACGAGAAGTGACCTCCGCAGATGTCCCCGCCACCGGGCCCGAGGGCGGCGAGCCCGAGCTCGTGGGCGAGTCCCGCACACGTGGCGTGATCGTGCGCGAGGGCTCGGACCTGAGCACCGAGGAGGCCCCGGCGACCCTCGACGACGCCGAGGTCGCCCGCGCCGCCGCGCAGGCCCGCGAGGAGTCCGACGCGGATGCCGAGGACACCGATCCCGAGCACGACCCCGAGGCCGACCTGGCCGCCGCCCGCGAGGCGCTCGGCGGCCCGACCGGCGACGGGGACGACGAGCCGGAGGATCAGGCCGTCACCACGGCCGACGAGACCGCGGTGGGCGCCGAGGGTGCCCCGGCGGAGGAGCCCGTCGCCGAGGTCGAGCCCGACGAGCCCGAGGACCCGGTCCAGGCCCTCAAGGACTCGCTGCGCCTGGCGCCCGGCGACTGGTACGTCGTGCACTCCTACGCCGGCTACGAGAACAAGGTGAAGACCAACCTCGAGACGCGCGTGCAGACGCTCGACGTCGAGGACTTCATCTTCCAGGTCGAGGTGCCCACCGAGGAGGTCACCGAGATCAAGAACGGCCAGCGCAAGCAGGTCCAGCGCAAGGTCCTGCCCGGCTACATCCTCGTGCGGATGGACCTCAACGACGCCTCGTGGAGCGCGGTGCGCAACACGCCCGGCGTCACCGGGTTCGTCGGGGCGACGTCGCGGCCCTCGCCGCTGACCCTCGACGAGGTCGTGAAGTTCCTGCTGCCGCGCCAGGAGGCCCCGGCGAAGAAGGCCAAGGGCGGCGCCGACGGGACGTCCGGGACGTCCGCGGCCGCCGCGAGCGGGCCGGCGCCGGTCGAGGTCGACTTCGAGGTCGGCGAGTCGGTCACCGTCATGGACGGGCCGTTCGCGACGCTGCCGGCGAGCATCTCCGAGGTCAACGTCGACGCCCAGAAGGTCAAGGTCCTGGTGTCGATCTTCGGCCGCGAGACCCCGGTGGAGCTGGGCTTCAACCAGGTGTCGAAGATTTGAGTCGTCCTCCCGGAGTCCGGTCCGGGAGGCGAGCCCCGATGAAGAACGTGAGGAAGTCCTAGGGATGCCCCCGAAGAAGAGGCGACTGTCCGCAGTCGTCAAGCTGCAGATCAAGGCGGGCGCGGCGACGCCCGCGCCGCCGGTCGGCCCCGCGCTGGGTCAGCACGGCGTCAACATCATGGAGTTCTGCAAGGCCTACAACGCCGCCACCGAGGCGCAGCGCGGGCAGGTCGTGCCGGTCGAGATCTCGATCTACGAGGACCGCTCCTTCACCTTCGCGCTCAAGACCCCGCCGGCCGCGAAACTGCTGCTCGCCGCCGCCGGGATCCAGTCCGGCAGCGCGACGCCGCACACCAAGAAGGTCGGCTCGGTGACCGACGCCCAGGTCCGCGAGATCGCGCAGACCAAGATGGCGGACCTGAACGCGAACGACCTCGACCAGGCCGCGAAGATCATCGCCGGGACCGCCCGGTCGATGGGCCTGACCGTCTCCGGCTGAGAGCACTCACCGGCAGACCGTGGGAGGGCGTGCGCCGCCCGTCACCACACCTGATCCACTCACCACGAAGGAACAGCGAATGAAGCGCAGCAAGGCCTACCGCCAGGCCGCCGAGCTCATCGACGAGGAGCGGCTCTACGCGCCGCTCGAGGCCGTCGAGCTCGCGAAGAAGACGTCGAACACGAAGATGGACGCGACCGTCGAGGTCGCGATGCGTCTCGGGGTCGACCCCCGCAAGGCCGACCAGATGGTCCGCGGCACGATCAACCTGCCGCACGGCACCGGCAAGACCGCCCGCGTCATCGTGTTCGCCACCGGCGACAAGGCGACCGAGGCCGAGAACGCCGGCGCCGACGTCGTCGGGTCCGACGACCTGATCGAGCGCATCCAGGGCGGGTGGCTCGAGTTCGACGCCGCCGTCGCCGCGCCGGACCAGATGGCCAAGGTCGGCCGCGTCGCCCGCATCCTCGGCCCGCGCGGTCTGATGCCGAACCCGAAGACCGGCACGGTCACCCCGGACGTGGCCCGCGCCGTCTCGGACATCAAGGGCGGCAAGGTCAACTTCCGCGTGGACAAGCAGGCGAACCTGCACCTGGTCATCGGCAAGGCCAGCTTCGACGCCGAGAAGCTCGTCGAGAACTACGGGGCCGCCCTCGACGAGATCCTCCGGGCGAAGCCGGCCGCCGCCAAGGGTCGCTACGTCAAGAAGGTCACCGTGACGACGACGATGGGCCCGGGCATCCCGGTCGACCCGAACCGCACGCGCAACCTGGCCTCGACCGAGGCCTGACCGACCGCGCACCACGGCCCGGGACACCCCGCTCGACGGAGTGTCCCGGGCCGTCGCGTATCCTGGCCACGACAGCCCGGCGGATCCGTCCGCCGGTATCGTCACCGAGTTCCACCCGAGACCGCTGGTCTCCTCCCCCTCCTCCGGGTGGGGAAGGACGAAGGTCCGCTCGTCGGACGGCCCGCGCAGGAGGACGAGGCAGCGATGCGCCGCGGGCCCCGGCCCGTGCCACCTCATCGAGCCCCGTGCGCCTGCGCACGGGGCTCCCGTCGTTTCCGGGCCCGTCGTTCTCGGGAGAACCGTCCGTACGCCCGAGTGAGGAGAGGAGGCGCGGATGGCTGAACGTGCACCGGCCGCCGACAAGGTGGCCGCCGTCGCCGAGATCACCGCGGAGTTCCGCGACGCCTCGGCCATGGTCGTGACCGAGTACCGGGGCCTGTCGATGAAGCAGATCACGCAGCTGCGTCGATCGCTGGGCTCCGACGTGACCTACGCCGTCGCGAAGAACACCCTGGTCAAGCGGGCTGCCGCCGAGGCCGGGGTCGAGGGGCTGGACGACCTGCTCGTCGGCCCGACGGCGATCGCGTTCGTGTCCGGGGAGCCCGTCGACGCCGCCAAGGCGCTGCGGGAGTTCCAGAAGGACAACAAGGCCCTCGTCGTCAAGGGCGGCTACATGGAGGGGCGTCCCCTCTCCGCCGCCGAGATCGACAAGCTGGCCGACCTCGAGAGCCGCGAGGTCCTGCTGGCGAAGCTCGCGGGAGCCATGAAGGGCAACCTCGCGAAGGCCGCCGGCCTGTTCAACGCCCCGGCCTCGCAGATCGCCCGGCTCGCCGCGGCCCTGCAGGAGAAGCGGGCCGCCGAGGGCAGCGGGAGCACCGAGGAGGCCGTCGCCGCGGTCGAGTCGGCCGACGCCGCCGCTGCCGACGCCTGACGGGTCGACCCCGACCCACCCACCAGCCCGCCCGGTCGCACACCGGGCGTCGTACGAGGAAGGAACCGCCACCATGGCGAAGCTGTCCACCGACGAGCTGCTCGACGCCTTCAAGGAGATGACGCTCCTCGAGCTCTCGGAGTTCGTGAAGCAGTTCGAGGAGACCTTCGAGGTCACCGCGGCCGCCCCGGTCGCCGCGGCCGCCGCCCCGGCCGCCGGCGGTGCCGCCGCGCCGGCCGAGGAGGAGAAGGACGAGTTCAACGTCGTCCTCGAGGCCGCCGGCGACAAGAAGATCCAGGTCATCAAGGTCGTCCGCGAGGTCGTCTCGGGCCTGGGCCTCAAGGAGGCCAAGGAGCTCGTCGAGAGCGCCCCGAAGCCGATCGTCGAGGGTGCCACCAAGGAGGCCGCCGAGGCCGCCAAGGCGAAGCTCGAGGAGGCCGGCGCCAAGGTCAGCCTGACCTGATCCGGCGCTGACCGCGTCTCCCTGAGGAGGCGCTGCACGACCGCCACGACGGGGCGGGGTCCATCCGGACCCCGCCCCGTCGTCGTCTCCTGGACCGTTCGGAGCAGCAATCCGGACCATCGGCTCACCCGTTCGCCCAGGGCCGGCCTCCTCCGTACGCAGGGGTATCCCTCCCGGGTGACGGGGGTTACCCGTCCAGTAACCTCCCCTGGCACCCGTCGTTGTCGATGTGATGCCCGACTCCTCGGGCCGTCGCGCCGAGACCGGGCGCACAGCTCGAGTCGGTCCGTCGCGGACGGCGAGGTCGGACACCAGGCCGGGAGGAAGTTCCATGGGTGGCGTCGAGGTCGGGATCAAGAACCTCTCGAAGTCGTTCGGCAGCTCGAACATCTGGTCCGACGTGACGCTGACGCTGCCGGCGGGCGAGGTCAGTGTCCTGCTCGGTCCGTCGGGAACCGGTAAGTCGGTCCTGCTGAAGTCGATCATCGGGCTTCTGAAGCCGGAGAAGGGCTCGATCTTCATCCACGACACCGACCTCGTGCGGTGCTCGGAGTCGAAGCTCTACGAGATCCGGAAGCTGTTCGGGGTGCTGTTCCAGGACGGCGCGCTGTTCGGGTCGATGAACCTCTACGACAACATCGCGTTCCCGCTGCGCGAGCACACCCGCAAGGGCGAGTCCGAGATCAAGGACATCGTCATGGAGAAGCTCGACCTGGTCGGGCTCGGCGGCGCGGAGGACAAGCTCCCCGGCGAGATCTCCGGCGGGATGAAGAAGCGCGCCGGCCTCGCCCGCGCGCTGGTGCTCGACCCGGAGATCATCCTGGTCGACGAGCCCGACTCCGGCCTGGACCCGGTGCGCACGGCGTACCTCAACCAGCTGATCGTCGACCTGAACACCCAGCTCGACGCGACGATCCTGATCGTCACCCACCACCTGGGCACGGCCCGGTCGCTCCCGGACAACATCGGGATGCTGTTCCGCCGCAACCTGGTGATGTTCGGCCCGCGCGAGGTGCTGCTGACCTCCGAGGAGCCCGTGGTCCAGCAGTTCCTGCAGGGCCGCCGCATCGGTCCCATCGGGATGTCCGAGGAGAAGGACACCGCCCAGATGGAAGCCGAGATGGAGGAGCTCAAGAAGCAGGGCGGCTCGGCGGAGTCCGAGGAGTCGTTCATCGACCCGCAGCTGCTGCCGACCGAGGGGCTCGGCGAGCGCAAGGCGACCCAGCGCCGCAAGGACCGGGTCATGCAGATCCTCCACACCCTCCCGGAGAAGGCGCAGTCGGCCATCCTCGAGTCGCTGACCGAGGAGGACATGGAGCGCTACGGGATCTCGCGCGACCAGGACCGCACCGAGCTCATCGAGGTCACCCGGGACAACCCTCCGGAGGACGCCGACCCGTTCGGGTACCAGGCGATGGAGGAGAACCAGACCGAGTCGATGACCGAGGGGTCGCCGGCGGAGTCCGGTGGCGAGCCCGGCTCGGGCGACCCGGACGGCGACCCGGAGGCCCGCAAGGCCCCGCCGGAGCCGCCGGAGTCCGACGAGCCGCTCGTGGGTGTCCCGGTCGACGACTACGCCGGCGGCACGGTCGTGCTCCCGCAGGCCGGCGAGCACACCAAGGACGAGGACGAGAAGTCCGACGAGGGCGGCAACGCGCCCGAGGACGCGTCCGGTTCCGGCTCGGAGGCGTCGGAGACGGCGGCCGACGAGACGCGGACCGACCCCGGTAACGACACCGGGACCACCGAGGACTCCGACGAGCAGCGCACCGAGCAGATCCCGGTGGCGCAGGACGGCGGGTCCTCGGGCGGCTCCGGCGCGACCGGTGAGGACGACGGGCCCACCCAGCTCGTCGCGACGCAGCCGGCCGGGTCCGACCGGGGCGAGGAGCGGTCCGGGTGGGCGGCTCCCGCGGCCACCGACGGGTCCGGGCAGGAGCAGTCCGCGGCCGATCAGCTCGCCGGCGGCGCGAACCCGCAGAACCCCCAGCCGCAGCAGCAGGGCGGCCAGGGACACCGGCGCTCCGAGGGCGGCCTGCGGCGCCTGTTCCGGCGGGGCGACTCGTGACGTCGCGGATCACGGCCGGGCGCTTCCCGGGCGCCGGGGCCCTCTCCGCGACGGGCAAGCTCTTCGCCCTCGGTCTGGACATCTTCGTCGGCATCTTCCAGCGGCCGTTCCAGACGAAGGAGTTCATCGAGCAGTGCTGGTTCATCTCGCGGGTGTGCATCCTGCCCGCGGCGCTGGTCTCGATCTCCTTCGGTTCGGTCATCTCGCTGCAGCTGGGCTCGCTGATCCGGCAGTTCGGTGCCCAGTCGTTCTCCGGCGCGGCCAGCACCCTGGCCGTCATCCAGCAGGCCGCCCCCGTCATCTGCGCCCTGCTGGTGGCGGGCGCGGGCGGGTCGGCGGTCTGCGCGGACCTCGGCGCCCGCACCATCCGTGAGGAGATCGACGCGATGGAGGTGCTGGGCATCAACCCCATCCAGCGCCTCGTCGTCCCCCGCGTCCTCGCCGCGATGCTCGTGTCGGCCCTGCTGTTCGGCCTGGTCTCGATCGTCGGCGTCGCCGGCGGCTACTACTTCAACGTGGTCCTGCAGGGCGTCACCCCGGGCGCCTACATCCAGGGCTTCTCGGCACTCTCGAAGCCCAGCGACCTGCTGGTCGGCTTCATCAAGGCGGTCCTGTTCGGCCTCGCGGCCGGGGTCGTCGCGGCCTACCGGGGGCTGAACCCCTCGGGCGGGCCGAAGGGCGTGGGGGACGCGGTCAACCAGGCCGTCGTCATCACGTTCATCCTGCTGTTCGCGATCAACGTGATCGTGACCGCCGTGTACCTGAACCTCGTCCCACCGAACAAGTTCTAGGCACGGACCCCTCATGCGGCTCGCTCCCCACACGGCCGGAGACACACACCGATGGCAGTGATCACGCGTCGCGCCCGCGCGCTCGTGGACGCCCCCCTGGGGGTCCTCGACACGATGGGGGACCAGGCGGCGTTCTTCGCGAAGACGATCGGCTGGATCCCCCGCACCCTGCGTCGCTACAAGCGCGAGGTGCTGCGCCTGCTCACCGAGGTGGCCTTCGGGTCGGGTGCCCTGGCGCTGATCGGCGGCACGGTCGTCATCGTCGCGACCCTGACGTTCTTCACCGGCTCCGTGGTCGGGCTGCAGAGCTACTCGGCCCTGAACCAGATCGGTACCTCGGCGTTCTCCGGCTTCGTCACCGCGTACTTCAACACCCGTGAGGTGGCGCCGCTGGTCGGCGCGCTCGCCCTGTCCGCGACCGTCGGCGCCGGGTTCACCGCGCAGCTCGGCGCGCAGCGGGTGTCCGAGGAGATCGACGCGCTCGAGGTCATGGCGGTGCCGTCGCTGCCCTTCCTGGTGACCTCGCGGGTGATCGCCGGCTTCATCGCCGTCATCCCGCTCTACGTCATCGGGCTGGTCGCGTCGTACCTGGCCTCACGGCTGCTGGTGACGAACTTCTACACCCAGTCGTCGGGCACCTACGACCACTACTTCAACCTGTTCCTGCCGCCCGAGGACGTCGTCTACTCGTTCGCCAAGGTCCTCGTCTTCGCCTTCGCGATCATCCTGATCCACTGCTACTACGGCTACAACGCCGGCGGCGGCCCCGCCGGCGTGGGCGTGGCCGTCGGGAACGCGGTGCGGAACTCCATCGTCGTCTTCACCGTCCTGGACAACCTGTTGACGCTCGCGATCTGGGGCACCACGACGTCGATCCGGATCGCCGGATGACCGCCCCCACGAAGGACCTCCGCCCGCCGCTCTCGTCGACCCGCCGGCGCCTCTACGGCCTCGCGCTGCTGCTGATCATGGCGCTGGTCGTCGGGCTGTGCATCGCGCAGTTCAACAAGGTGTTCAAGCCGGTCGACATGGTCACGCTCCAGACCGACACCGTCGGCAACCAGCTCTCCAAGCAGGGCGACGTCAAGGTGCGCGGCGTCATCGTCGGCGAGATCAAGTCCGTCGAGTCGGACGGTCAGAAGGCCACCGTCCAGATGGCGATGGACCCCGACGCGCTCACCGCGATCCCGAGCAACGTGACCGCCCGCCTGATTCCCAAGACCCTGTTCGGCGAGCGCTTCGTGTCGCTGGAGATCCCGCAGGCCCCGTCCCCGCGGCGCCTGCAGGACGGCGACCTCATCGGCCAGGACCGGTCGCAGAACGCCGTCGAGACCGAGCAGGTGCTGAACAACCTGCTCCCGGTGATCCAGGCGGTCGAACCGCAGAAGCTCTCCGACACCTTGGGCGCGATCTCGCAGGCCCTGTCCGGACGAGGCCAGCAGACCGGCGCGACGCTGGTGCAGCTCAACCAGTTCCTCACCGGGATCAACCCGTCGCTGCCCGACCTCATCAACGACCTGCGCCTGCTCGCGCCGACCGCGGACATCTACAACGCCGCGCTGCCGGACCTGCTCTCCGCGCTGGACAACCTGGTCACGACGAGCCGGACGCTGGTCGAGGAGCGGGCCGCGTTCGAGTCGACGTTCCGCACCGTCACCTCCGCCTCCGACGTCACGACGACGTTCCTGGCGGCCAACCGCGCGAACATCATCGAGCTGTCCGCGCGCTCGTACCCGGTGCTCGACCTCCTGCGCCGGTACAGCCCCGAGTTCCCCTGCCTGTTCCAGCAGCTCACGGACGTCACCCCCAAGATCAACGAGGTCCTGGCGCCGGACACCGGCATCAAGATCGCGGCGGAGATCGTCATCGACCGCGGGAAGTACGTGCCCAGCGACGCCCCGGCCTACCGGGACAAGCGCGGCCCGCGCTGCTACATCGTCAACGGCAAGGCGCCGCAGTACCCGCCGGGCGGCCCGTTCGCCGACGGGTCGTTCGCCCCGCCCGCGGCCAGCAACGCGGGCATGGACGTCACCGGCGGCGACAACGGCGGCATCCAGACCCGCCAGGCCCCGCCCGGGACGGCCGTCTCGCCCGGCAACACCTCCGGCAACACCGCGACGGACGGGACCGGCGCCTCCGGCGCCACGCAGGCTCCCGCCGCCGACGCCCCGGCCGAGACCGAGGGCCAGGGCGCCGCGCGGGTCGACGCCGCGAACATCGGCCTGCCGAACACGCCCAATTCACCCGAGGAGCGGAGCCTGGTGACCGAGCTGACCGGGATGCAGATGGGTGTCGCCCCGGCGCAGGTGCCCGCGTTCGCCCCGTACCTCACCGCCGCCACGATGCGCGGCACGACGGTGGAGCTCGGATGAGGGGCGTCGTCGCACCGCTGGTCAAGCTGGCGATCTTCGCGATCGTCACCGTCCTGTCGGTGGTCCTGCTCCTGGGGACGATCCAGAACAACTTCTTCGCCTCGACGCAGGAGTACAAGGCCCGCTTCACCGACGCGTCCGGCCTGATCGCCGGCAGCGACGTCCGCATCGCGGGTGTCCGGGTCGGCCGGGTCACCGACGTGCAGGTGGTCGACCGGTCCGTCGCCGAGGTCTCCTTCGACGTCGACGAGGCCCGCAAGCTCCCGACCGGGGCGCGGTTCGCGATCAAGTACCAGAACCTCGTCGGCCAGCGGTACCTGGAGATCCAGCGCGGCAACGGGCCGATGAACCAGTTCCTCGCGCCGGGTGACACGGTCCCGGTGACGCAGACCCAGCCGCCGCTGAACCTCACGGTGGTGTTCAACGGCTTCAAGCCGTTGTTCCAGGCGCTGAGCCCGGACGACGTGAACAAGCTGTCGTTCGAGATCATCCAGGTGCTGCAGGGCGAGAGCGGCAACATCAACCAGCTGCTCGCCAGCACCGCATCGCTGACCTCGACGATCGCCGACCGCGACGCCGTGATCGGCCGCGTCATCAACAACCTGAACCTGACGCTCGACACCGTCAACGCCCGCGACGACAAGCTCTCCAGCCTCATCGTCTCGTTGCAGCAGCTCGTCAGCGGGCTCGCGCAGGACCGCGTCGCGATCGGGTCGACGCTGCAGCCGATCGCGGACCTCACGCAGGTCACGGCGGGCTTCCTGGCCGACGCCCGGCCGCCGCTCCGGGACGACATCGTCAAGCTCGGCCAGGAGGCCGACATCCTCAACCGCAACCGGGGCCTCGTGGAGAACGCCTTGCGGAATATCCCGCAGAAGGCCAACAACTTCGGCCGGGCCGGCAGCTACGGGTCCTGGTTCAACTTCTACCTGTGCTCGGCGGGCGTCCAGATCGACACCTCGCTGCCCGGGCCGATCCAGCTCCCGCTACCGAACCCGATCTCGATCAGCCTGCCGCCGGGCCCGCCGATCAGCCGCACGGATCGGTGCAGCGCATGAACCGGATGAAGCCGTTCCGCAAGCGGAACCCGATCATCATCGGGGCGGTGAGCCTGCTCGTCCTCGTGCTGCTCATCCTCGCCTCGCTGAACATCCGCGACCTGCCCCTCATCGGGCAGGGGGCGACCTACACCGCGCGGTTCGGCGAGGCCGCGGGCGTGCAGCCCGACGACGACGTCCGCGTCGCCGGCATCCGGGTCGGCACCGTCACCGACGTCGCGCTCGACGGGAACGACGTGGTCATCTCGTTCAAGGCGCCGGACGCCTGGATCGGCGACCAGACCCGGGCCTCGATCGAGATAAAGACGCTGCTCGGGCAGAAGTACATCGCGCTCGACCCCGAGGGCGGCGAAGCGCTGAACCCGGACGTGGCCATCCCGCGGAGCCGCACGACGGCACCGTTCGACGTCATCCAGGCGTTCTCCGACCTGACGACGACGGTGGAGGGGCTGAACACCGACCAGCTCGGCACCAGCCTCGACACGCTGTCGCAGACCCTCGACGGGGCCTCCGGGCCGATCCGTCCGGCCCTCGACGGGCTCTCCCGGCTCTCCCGAACGATCTCCTCCCGGGACCAGGAGCTGGCGAAGCTGCTGGCCAACACGCGGGCGACCACCCAGGTGCTGGCCGACCGCAACCGGGACGTCGAGCTCCTCATCCAGAACGGGAACCTGCTCCTCGGGGAGCTGCGCAGCCGCAAGGCCGCGATCGACGACCTGCTCAACGGCACGATCGCGTTGTCGAACCAGTTGCGCGGCCTGGTCGCGGACAACCGGGCGACGCTCGGCCCGACGCTGGACAGCCTGAACGGCGTCCTCACGACGCTGCAGGCGAACTCGGCGAACCTCGAGAACGGCATACGCTTGCTGGCGCCGTTCGTCCGGGTCTTCGCGAACGTCGTCGGCAACGGCCGCTGGTTCGACGCCTACATCTGCAACCTCGACCCGCCGCTCGACGTGGACTGCAACACCGGCGACACCGCGGCCCAGCAGGCCTTCGCCCAGCAGCTCCTCGGGCTGCTCAACCCCAACGCGGGTGCGGTCGGCAACGCCGTGAACCAGCTCGGGGGGCCGCTGCTGCAGGCCGGCCAGGCGGCGGGGCTCGACCTGAACACGCTGTTCCCGGGCGGCGTCCCGCTCATCAACCCCGCCGCGATCGGACAGGCGCAGGCGGCCAGACCGACGGCTCCGCAGCCGACCCAGGGAGGGGGCTGACCCGTGACGACGCGCCTCACGACCCTGTTCGACAGCTTCGCCCGGACCCTCGCGATCGTGCTGATCGTCGCGCTCGTCGCGACCGCCGGGCTCTGGTACGCGCTCGAGCGGGGGAGCTCACGGACGATCACCGCGTACTTCTCGAGCGTGGTCGGCCTCTACACCAAGAACACGGTCAACGTGAACGGTGTGGCGGTCGGGACGGTCGAGGACATCGTCCCGCAGGGCAACGTCGTCCGGGTCGAGCTCAAGGTCGACAACAGGGTGCCGGTCGCGGCCGACGCCAAGGCCGTGATCGTCGCGCCGACGCTGGTGTCCGACCGCTACGTGCAGCTCGGTCCGGCCTACACCGGCGGCCCGATGATGAACGACGGCGCCGTCATCCCGGTCCAGCGCACGGCGGTCCCGGTCGAGCTCGACCGGGTCTACAAGAGCCTCGACCTCCTGGCGACGTCCCTCGGTCCGAACGCCGTCAACAAGGACGGCGCGCTCAACGGTCTGCTCAAGTCCTCCGCGAACGCCCTGGGTGGCAACGGCGAGGCGATCAAGCAGACGATCACCGAGCTCGCCGGAGCGGTCGGCACGCTCTCGGATAACCGCGGCAACCTGTTCGCCACGGTCGACAACCTCGGCGTCTTCACGAACATGCTGGCCCGCAACGACGGCCAGGTGCGGCTGCTGAACAACCAGCTGGCCGACATCTCGGGCTTCCTCGCGGCCGAGCGCGGCAACCTCTCCGAGGTCCTGCGGGTGCTCCCGCCGGCCCTGGAGGACGTCGCCTCCTTCGTCCGGGAGAACCGGGACGGGCTGCGGACCGACGTCGGGCAGCTGGCGAGCATCACCGACATCCTGGTGCGGCAGAGCCGGGCGCTGACCGAGTTCACCGATGCCGCGCCGCTCGCGCTCGGCAACCTGACGAACTCGTTCAACGCCAGTTCGGACACGCTCGACGTGCGTCCGGTGCTCTTCCCCGGACTGAGCCTGCCGCCGATCAGCCGCGAGTCGCTGCTGTGCGGCCTGCTCAGCGCCGGACTCGGAGGGCTGGTGCCGCAACTCCCGCCCAACACGCCGCTGCCGCCGCTGCTCCTCGCGGGGCAGGTCCAGTGCGCCACGCAGACCCCCGCGGGTGTCGCAGCCCTGAACGACGCACTGAAGCCGTTCCAGCAGCTGGCCGCCGCGCTGAACCAGAACCAGACGGTCGCCCCGGCGCTCGCGGGTCTCCTGCGGAACGCCACGGTGCCCCCGACGCCGACGGAGCGCGACGCGGCGCAGGACACGACGGCGCCGACCGCGCCGGGCCAGGGCCTGATCTCCGCGCTGGCGGGAGGAGGACGGTGAGCACCGAACGGAGCCTCCGCCGGGCCTGGCGGCTGGCGGTCGTGGCGCTCGTGGCGGCCCTCGGGCTGTCCGGCTGCGGCCTGCAGTCCGTCCAGGAGGTGCCGCTCCCGGGCGGCGCGGCCCTGGGCGACGAGCCGTACACCGTGACGGCGCTGCTCTCCAATGTCGTCGACCTGGTCCCGAACGCCAGCGTGCGGACCAACGACGTCCCCGTGGGCGTGGTCCGCGAGGTGCGCCTCGCACCGGACGGGTGGACCGCCGAGGTCACGATGTCGGTCAACGGCGACGTGACGCTCCCGGCCAACGCCATGGCGAAGCTGCGGCAGACCAGCCTCCTCGGCGAGAAGTTCGTGGAGCTCGGCAACCCGGCCATCGGGGCGCCCCAGGGACGGCTGCAGGACGGGGCCGTGATCCCGCTGGACCGGACCGACGTCGGGGCCCAGGTCGAGGAGGTCCTCGGAGCGCTCTCGCTGCTGCTCAACGGCGGTGGGGTGGAGAAGGTCCAGACGATCGCGCGGGAGCTGAACGGTGCGCTGTCGGGCAACGAGGGCCAGATCCGCGCCCTGCTCGACAACCTCAACGTGTTCGTCGGCACCCTGGACCAGCAGCGCGGAGACATCGTGCGCGCGCTGGACTCGGTCGACCGGCTCTCCGCGACGCTGGTCGACCAGCGGGCGAAGATCGCGAACGTCATCGACAACCTGCAGCCCGGACTCGACGTGCTGAACCAGCAGCGCGGCCTGCTCGTCGGGACGTTGCAGGCCCTGCAGCGGCTCTCCGTGGTCGGCACCGACGTCATCAATCGCGCGGGCGCGAACACGATCGCCGACCTCACAGCTCTCCAGCCGATCCTCGGTAACCTCATTGCTTCAGGCGATGCGCTGCCCGGCTCCCTGCAGATCCTGCTGACGATCCCGTTCGCCGACAACGCCCTGAACACCATCAAGGGTGACCAGGCGAACATCGACGTCACAGTCGAGCTGTCCCTGACCGGCCTGTTGCAGAACCTCCTCGGCATCAACCCGACGTCGGCGAACCTCAACCAGATCCTCGGGCTCCTGCAGAACCAGCAGGCCGCGACCGGCGCGCCCGCGCTCGCCCTCCCCGGGGTGACGGGGCTGCTGCCGGGCGCACCGGCCGGCGGCGGTACGACGACGGCGCCCGCCGGAACGGGCACGGGGGCGGGTACGACGCCGGCCCCGGCCGGGACCGGGACGGGCGCCGGCGGCGAGGACACCGGGTCGGACGCGGGCTCCGGCAGCGAGCAGGGCGACCAGGGCGAGAGCGGGAACTGACATGACGAAGCAGATCCGGAACCTGCTGATCCTCTTCGTCGTCATCTCGCTCGTCGGGATCGGCTACATCGCCTTCCGGTACGTGGGCGCGGACTCCCTCATCGGTCTCGGCCCGTACACGGTCAAGGTCGAGATGAAGGAGTCCGGCGGGATCTTCCCGAAGGCCTCCGTCAGCTACCGCGGGGTCGAGATCGGCAAGGTCGGCGACATGCGGATCACGCCGGAGGGCCTCGAGGTCGACCTCGAGATCGAGAACGACAGCCCGGAGGTCCCGGCGTCCGCGGTCGCGGTCATCGCGAACCGCTCCGCGGTCGGTGAGCAGTACGTCGACCTCCAGCCCCCGCGCGACGGCGGGCCGTTCCTCCAGGACGGCTCGGTCATCCCGGTGAACCAGACCCGGACCCCGGTCGAGGTCGACGGGCTGCTGGCAAACCTGAACACGCTCGCGACGTCCGTCCCCATCCCGGAGCTGCGAACCACGGTCGACGAGCTCTACACCGCCTTCGACCGCACCGGGCCGGACCTGCAGCGTCTGCTGGACAGCTCGAACGCGCTCGTCGCGACCGCGATCCAGCAGCTCCCGCAGACCACCCAGCTGCTCCGGGACGGGCGTGTCGTGCTCGGGACGCAGGCGAGCCTCGGGCCGCAGATCCTGTCCTTCAGCCGCGACCTCAACCTGTTCACCGCGCAGCTCAAGGCCGACGACCCGAACCTGCGGCGGCTCGTGCGTGCGGCGCCGCCCGCGGCCACCCAGCTCGAGGGGCTGATCCGCGAGACCGGGCCGGATCTGTCTCGCGTGCTCGCCAACCTGCTCACGACGGTGCGGATCATCCAGCCGCGTCTCGCGGGCGTCGAGCAGCTGCTGGTGACCTACCCCGGCTTGTCCGCCGTCGCGCCCGCTGTCGTTCCCGATCCCGAGCCGGGTCAGGAGCGACGCGTGCACTTCGGCCTCGTCCTGAACATCCAGGACCCGCCGTACTGCCGGGACGGGTACCTGCAGCCGGGCGACGGGTGGCGTCCGGCGACGGACACCGACTTCCTGCCGATGGACACCCGGGTGTTCTGCGCGCAGGGCGGCCAGGTCAACCCGCGCGGTGCCCAGCACACGCCGGAGCTCGACGGCAGCAAGCGGCCCTACGGCGAGATCCTCGACCCGAACGACTTCTACTACGGGGCGACCCCGCCCCCGGGCGTCTTCGGCAACGTCACGCCCGTTCCCGCGACGCCCTACACGCCCGGGCAGCGGCCCGCTCCCGCCCCGAACGGGAACCCCGGGTCATCGGCGTCACAGGCCTCGTCGCAGAATGCAGACCAGAGCACCGCGTTCTCCGCAGCTTCGTCGTCCCCGGCTGACGTCCTGGCGAACTCCGGCCGCGGTGCCCCGCCGATCGTCATCCCGGGTCTGGGCTGACCTCCGTACGGCGGGCCTCCCACCCCGAGGAGCTGAGCACCCTGGCCACCACCGACACGCTCGACAAGCCGTCCCCGACGCGACGGGGCCCGCACGCCCCGTCGCAGCGGACGACGATCCGCGTCCTGGCCGTCCTGACGGTGCTGGCCCTCGCGGCCGCCGTCGCGGCCGGCGTCTACTGGTGGATCGGGTCGCACGGCCCGACCGCGAACCAGGCGTACGACCGGGACGTGGCCGTCGACGCGGCCGAGCAGATCGTCGTCAACATCAACACCGTGCGCCCGCAGACGATCGACGCCGACCTGCAGGCCGCCCAGACCTCGCTGACCGACCCGATGCTCACCGAGTACCAGAAGGTCCGCCAGCAGTTCGCCGACAGCCTCAAGAAGGCCCAGGCGTCCGTCGTCGCGACCCCCGCCGGGGCGTCGCTGACGGCCTTCGACGACGACCGGGGCACCGCCTCCGCCCTCGTCGCGATCAACGTGACGGCGTCGAGCGCCAACCAGCAGCCCACCCAGAAGCAGCAGCTGTTCCAGGTCGACATGCAGCGGACCCCGGACGGCTGGAAGGCCTCCAAGGCCGCGCCGACCGCGGGCCAGAGCTAGAGGAGGGGGAGCGTCGATGCCGCCCCGCACCCGCGTCACCACGAACACCGCCCCGGCCGGTCGTCGCCCGAAGGTCGCCGGCCTGCGCGACCCGCGCCGTCGCGGAGTGACCTCCGAGACGTCGCCGGTCTCCGGCCGGGACCCCGGTGACGACGACGTCGTCGACCACGACGTCGTCGCACCGGACGCGCCCGAGCAGGACACCGCGCCGGAGGCCGTCGAGCCGACGACCGCGTCGGAGACCGTCGAGCCGGCGACCGCGTCGCCGGACGCGGCGCACGACGACGAGCCGGCCGCGCCCGTCGCCGCGCCCGACGTCGCCGACACGGCCGACACCGCCGGGACGGCCGACGCGGAGCCGTCCCCGGGCGACGGGCCCGGCGCCGGAGGGTCCAAGCCGACCCCGAAGGCCCGTCGCACCGGCCGCACGATGACGCCGTCCGCGCCCGCCCCGGGCGGCCGTCGTGGCGGGACTGCCGTGCTGGACCGCCCCGCGCCCGCGAGGACGCAGCGCCCCGCCGCCGAGCCGGCCCGGGAGTCGCGGGTCGGGCGGATCGCCGCCTCGGTGACCCGGCCGGTGGCCGCGCTCGGCGCGAACCCGCGGCGCCTGATCACGGTGCTCGCGGTCGTCCTGGTGCTGAGCCTCGGGCTGGGCACCTGGGCGTTCCTCGCGGCGCGGGCCGACCGGGCGGACGGGATGCCCTACGCCAACCAGGCCGTGGTGGACGTCGGCGGCACCGCCGAGGTCGTCGGCCAGACCCGGACGGCCGTCGAGCAGATCCTGTCCTACGACTTCACCAAGCTCGACGACTCGGTCAACGCCGCGAAGACCCAGGCGACCGGCGAGTTCGGCTCGCAGTACCTGGCGGTGTTCGAGCAGACGATCCGCAAGCCGGCGACCGACCAGAAGCTCCGCCAGACCGCGAGCGTGCTGAACATCGGCGTGCAGCAGCTCTCCGGTGACCGCGCGACGCTGATGGCGATGGTGCAGTTCACCGCCGAGCGCACGACGAACGGTCAGACCACGAACGCCCCCGGCCTCCTGTCCGTGCAGGTGGTCAAGGAGGACGGTCGCTGGAAGATCAGCGAGCTCAAGCCGGTCTGATCCACGGAGCCCGACCCGCCCCGGAGCCCGGGAGGCGAACCCCACGATGGGGTCGTCTCCCGGGCTCCGTCGCGAGTGCGGTGGCTCTGACCTGCGACGGGACCTCCGGTGACA
The DNA here is from genome assembly GCF_030286555.1 of Actinomycetospora termitidis. GTDB lineage: Bacteria > Actinomycetota > Actinomycetes > Mycobacteriales > Pseudonocardiaceae > Actinomycetospora > Actinomycetospora termitidis. The sequence goes on from NZ_JASVWF010000001.1 coordinate 1,133,799, forward strand.
CGGCAGGCCCGGGTGCGCGTCGGACTTGACGCGAGCGTGGTCACCGGTCACTCTGTTCCCAGCGCGAGACCCCCGACGTCCGACCCCGCGGTCGGGCCCGGCCCCCAGGGACCGGCCCCCGCAGGCGCGTCACGGAGGGGGGCGTTCGACACGTTCGCCTACCCATGGCTAGACTGTCGGATCGCGCTGCCTTCACGTGTCCTCACGTCACCCGTGGGTACCTCAGCAGGCCGCGCGAGTCGGCCGCCGGGGCACTGCGCTGCGTCTCAGGCGGACGAGCTACTGACAGCGTCAGACAGCGTTGTTCCGGAAGGACGCATCTTGGCAGTTACCCGCGCCACCAGGTCCTCGAACCACCACGCGTCGTTCCCCGGGGCTCCCCTCCGGGTCTCCTTCGCCAAGCTCGACCAGCCGCTGGAGGTCCCCGACCTCCTCGACCTGCAGACCAAGTCCTTCGAGTGGCTGGTCGGCAGTGAGGAGTGGTTCGAGCGCCGCGTGGACGCGGGTGAGGATTCACCGGTCGGCGGCCTGGAGGAGGTCCTCGCGGAGATTTCTCCGATCGAGGACTTCTCCGGTTCGATGTCGCTGTCCTTCTCCGACCCGCGCTTCGACGAGGTGAAGGCCTCCGTCGAGGAGTGCAAGGACAAGGACATGACCTACTCGGCCCCGCTCTTCGTGACGGCCGAGTTCACCAACAACACCACCGGTGAGATCAAGTCCCAGACGGTCTTCATGGGCGACTTCCCCGTGATGACCGACAAGGGCACGTTCATCATCAACGGCACCGAGCGCGTGGTCGTCTCGCAGCTGGTGCGCTCGCCGGGCGTCTACTTCGACTCCACCGTCGACAAGACGACGGACAAGGACGTCTTCAGCGTCAAGATCATCCCGAGCCGCGGCGCGTGGCTCGAGTTCGACGTCGACAAGCGCGACACCGTCGGTGTGCGCATCGACCGCAAGCGTCGCCAACCGGTGACCGTGCTGCTGAAGGCCCTCGGGTGGACCACCGAGCAGATCCAGGAGAAGTTTTCCTTCTCCGAGACGCTGCTCGCCACCCTCGAGAAGGACGCCACGGCCGGCCAGGACGAGGCCCTGCTCGACATCTACCGCAAGCTGCGTCCGGGCGAGCCGCCGACGCGCGAGTCGGCGCAGACGCTCCTGGAGAACCTGTTCTTCAAGGACAAGCGCTACGACCTCGCGAAGGTCGGCCGCTACAAGGTCAACAAGAAGCTCGGTCTCGACGTCGACCCGTCGACCGGCACGTTGACCGAGGACGACATCATCCAGACGATCTCCTACCTCGTGCGGCTGCACGCGGGGGAGACCGAGGTGGCGGCCGAGAACGGCGACACGATCCCGGTCGAGACCGACGACATCGACCACTTCGGCAACCGGCGCCTGCGCACGGTCGGCGAGCTCATCCAGAACCAGATCCGCGTGGGTCTGTCCCGGATGGAGCGCGTCGTCCGCGAGCGCATGACGACCCAGGACGTCGAGGCGATCACCCCGCAGACCCTGATCAACATCCGTCCCGTCGTGGCGGCGATCAAGGAGTTCTTCGGCACCTCGCAGCTCTCGCAGTTCATGGACCAGACCAACCCGCTCGCGGGGCTGACGCACAAGCGCCGGCTCTCCGCGCTGGGCCCGGGCGGTCTGTCCCGTGAGCGCGCCGGCATGGAGGTCCGCGACGTCCACCCGTCGCACTACGGCCGCATGTGCCCGATCGAGACCCCGGAGGGCCCGAACATCGGCCTGATCGGGTCGCTGTCGAGCTTCGCGCGGGTCAACCCGTTCGGCTTCATCGAGACGCCGTACCGCAAGGTCGTCGACGGGGTCGTCATCGACCAGATCGACTACCTGACGGCCGACGAGGAGGACCGCTTCGTCGTCGCGCAGGCCAACGCGCCGCTGGACGACGACGGCCGGTTCCAGGACGACCGCGTCCTGGTCCGCCGCAAGGGCGGCGACGTCGACCTCATCGCGCCCACGCGGGTCGACTACATGGACGTCTCGCCGCGCCAGATGGTGTCGGTCGCGACGGCGATGATCCCGTTCCTCGAGCACGACGACGCGAACCGCGCCCTCATGGGTGCGAACATGCAGCGCCAGTCCGTGCCGCTGCTGCGGTCCGAGTCGCCGCTGGTCGGCACCGGGATGGAGCTACGCGCCGCGGTCGACGCGGGCGACGTCATCGCCGCGGACCGTCCGGGTGTGGTCGAGGAGCTCTGCGCCGACTACATCACGATCATGGACGACGACGGCCAGCGGACGACGCACAGGCTGCACAAGTTCACGCGCTCGAACCAGGGCACGTGCATCAACCAGAAGCCGATCGTCTCCGAGGGCGACCGCGTCGAGGCCCGCCAGGTCCTCGCCGACGGGCCGTGCACCGAGGACGGTGAGATGGCCCTGGGCAAGAACCTGCTCGTGGCGATCATGCCGTGGGAGGGGCACAACTACGAGGACGCGATCATCCTGTCGCAGCGTCTCGTGCAGGACGACGTCCTGACCTCGATCCACATCGAGGAGCACGAGATCGACGCCCGCGACACGAAGCTCGGCGCCGAGGAGATCACCCGGGACATCCCGAACGTCTCCGAGGAGGTCCTCGCCGACCTCGACGAGCGCGGCATTATCCGTATCGGTGCCGAGGTGGCCGACGGCGACATCCTGGTCGGCAAGGTCACGCCCAAGGGCGAGACCGAGCTGACCCCGGAGGAGCGCCTCCTCCGCGCGATCTTCGGTGAGAAGGCGCGCGAGGTCCGCGACACCTCGCTCAAGGTCCCGCACGGCGAGACCGGCAAGGTCATCGGCATCCGCGTGTTCTCGCGCGACGACGACGACGAGCTGCCGCCCGGGGTCAACGAGCTGGTCCGCGTCTACGTGGCCCAGAAGCGCAAGATCTCCGAGGGCGACAAGCTGGCCGGCCGCCACGGCAACAAGGGCGTCATCGGCAAGATCCTGCCGGTCGAGGACATGCCGTTCCTCGCCGACGGGACGCCGGTCGACATCGTCCTGAACACCCACGGTGTGCCGCGACGCATGAACATCGGCCAGGTGCTCGAGACCCACCTCGGGTGGATCGCGAAGACCGGCTGGGAGGTCGACCCGGACAACACCGCCGAGTGGGCCACCAACCTGCCCGACGACATGCGCTACGTCGCCCCGGACACGAACACCGCCACCCCGGTGTTCGACGGTGCCCGGCAGACCGAGATCTCGGGCCTGCTCGGGTCGACCCTGCCGAACCGCGACGGGGTGCGTCTGGTCGGCGAGGACGGCAAGGCGCAGATCTTCGACGGACGTACCGGCGAGCCGTACCCGCACCAGATCGCGGTCGGCTACATGTACATCCTCAAGCTGCTGCACCTGGTGGACGACAAGATCCACGCCCGGTCCACCGGCCCGTACTCGATGATCACCCAGCAGCCGCTGGGTGGTAAGGCGCAGTTCGGTGGCCAGCGCTTCGGCGAGATGGAGTGCTGGGCGATGCAGGCCTACGGCGCGGCGTACACGCTGCAGGAGCTGCTGACGATCAAGTCCGACGACGTGCTCGGTCGCGTCAAGGTCTACGAGGCGATCGTCAAGGGCGAGAACATCCCCGAGCCCGGCATCCCCGAGTCGTTCAAGGTGCTGCTCAAGGAGCTCCAGTCGCTGTGCCTCAACGTGGAGGTGCTGTCCTCGGACGGCGCCGCCATCGAGATGCGCGACGGCGACGACGAGGACCTCGAGCGGGCCGCGGCCAACCTCGGCATCAACCTCTCGCGCAACGAGTCGCCCTCCGTGGACGACGTCGTCAACTGACGCTCGCCCGGACCGCCCGGGCCGGCCACCACCGGCCCGGGCGGCCCACACGGACCCTCTAGAGAATCAGCTCACCCATCCAGGGGAGAACCTTTGCTCGACGTCAACTTCTTCGACGAGCTCCGGATCGGTCTGGCCACCGCCGACGACATCCGGCAGTGGTCCTTCGGCGAGGTCAAGAAGCCCGAGACCATCAACTACCGCACGCTCAAGCCCGAGAAGGACGGACTCTTCTGCGAGAAGATCTTCGGTCCGACGCGGGACTGGGAGTGCTACTGCGGCAAGTACAAGCGCGTCCGCTTCAAGGGCATCATCTGCGAGCGCTGCGGCGTCGAGGTGACCCGCGCCAAGGTGCGTCGTGAGCGGATGGGCCACATCGAGCTCGCCGCGCCCGTCACGCACATCTGGTACTTCAAGGGCGTCCCGTCGCGCCTGGGCTACCTGCTCGACCTCGCGCCGAAGGATCTCGAGAAGATCATCTACTTCGCCGCGTACGTGATCACGGACGTGAACACCGAGCAGCGCCACAACGACTCGTCGACCCTCGAGAACGAGATCGCCGGCGAGCGCAAGCGGCTCGAGACCCAGCGCGACAACGACCTCGAGGCCCGTGCGCAGAAGCTCGAGAGCGACATCGCCGAGCTCGAGGCCGAGGGCGCCAAGTCCGACGTGCGCCGCAAGGTCAAGGAGGGCGGCGAGCGCGAGATGCGCCAGCTGCGCGACCGCGCGCAGCGCGAGCTCGACCGCCTGCAGGAGGTGTGGGACACCTTCGCCAAGCTCGACCGCGGGCAGCTCATCCAGGACGAGTCGCTCTACCGCGAGCTCTACGACCGCTACGCGGACTACTTCACCGGTGCCATGGGTGCCGAGGCGATCCAGAAGCTCCTGGAGACCTTCGACATCGACGCCGAGGCCGAGAACCTGCGCGAGACCATCCGCTCGGGCAAGGGGCAGCGCAAGCTGCGCGCGCTCAAGCGCCTCAAGGTCGTCGCGGCGTTCCAGGCCACCGGGAACCGCCCCGGCGGCATGGTGCTCGACTGCGTCCCGGTCATCCCGCCGGACCTGCGCCCGATGGTGCAGCTCGACGGTGGCCGCTTCGCCACCTCGGACCTCAACGACCTGTACCGCCGGGTCATCAACCGCAACAACCGCCTCAAGCGACTGATCGACCTCGGCGCGCCCGAGATCATCGTCAACAACGAGAAGCGGATGCTGCAGGAGGCCGTCGACGCGCTGTTCGACAACGGCCGCCGTGGCCGGCCGGTGACCGGGCCGGGCAACCGCCCGCTCAAGTCGCTGTCCGACCTGCTCAAGGGCAAGCAGGGCCGGTTCCGCCAGAACCTGCTCGGCAAGCGCGTCGACTACTCCGGCCGTTCGGTCATCGTGGTCGGCCCGCAGCTCAAGCTGCACCAGTGCGGCCTGCCCAAGCAGATGGCGCTCGAGCTGTTCAAGCCGTTCGTCATGAAGCGGCTGGTCGACCTCAACCACGCCCAGAACATCAAGTCCGCGAAGCGGATGGTCGAGCGCCAGCGCGGCCAGGTGTGGGACGTGCTCGAGGAGGTCATCAACGAGCACCCGGTCATGCTGAACCGGGCGCCCACGCTGCACCGCCTCGGCATCCAGGCCTTCGAGCCGCAGCTGGTCGAGGGCAAGGCCATCCAGCTCCACCCGCTGGTGTGCGAGGCCTTCAACGCCGACTTCGACGGCGACCAGATGGCGGTGCACCTGCCGCTGTCGGCCGAGGCGCAGGCCGAGGCCCGCATCCTCATGCTCTCGGCGAACAACATCCTCTCGCCGGCGTCGGGCAAGCCGCTGGCCATGCCGCGTCTGGACATGGTCACGGGCCTGTACTACCTGACGACCAAGCGCGAGGGCGGCGAGGGCGAGGGCAACGCCTACTCCTCGCTCGCCGAGGCGATCATGGCCTACGACCTGGGGTCGCTCGACCTCCAGGCGCCGTGCCGCATCCGCCTGACCGGCGACGTCGTCCCGGGTCCGGGCATGGTCGGCGAGGACCACGAGCCGGGCACGCCGTGGCTCGCGCACACCACGCTGGGCCGGGTGCTCTTCAACGAGCTCCTGCCCGAGGACTACCCCTTCGTCGACGACCTGCTGCCGAAGAAGCGGCAGGCGGCGATCATCAACGACCTGGCCGAGCGGTACTCGATGACCGAGGTCGCGATGACCCTGGACCGGCTCAAGGACGCCGGCTTCCACTGGGCCACGCGCTCGGGCGTCACGGTCGCCATGGACGACGTCGTCGTGCCGGCGAACAAGGCGCAGATCCTCGAGGGCTACGAGGAGCGGGCCGAGCAGGTCAACAAGCGCTACCAGCGCGGTGCGCTCTCCTACCAGGAGCGCAACGACGAGATGGTGCGCATCTGGGGCCAGGCCACCGAGGAGGTGGCCAAGGCGATGGAGGACCAGTTCCCCGAGGACAACTCCATCCGCCGCATCGTGGAGTCCGGCGCGGCCGGCAACATGACCCAGATCCGTCAGCTCGCCGGCATCAAGGGCCTGGTCGCGAACCCGAAGGGTGAGTTCATCCCGCGGCCGATCAAGGCGAACTACCGCGAGGGCCTGACGGTGGTCGAGTACTTCATCTCGACCCACGGCACCCGCAAGGGTCTCGCCGACACCGCCCTGCGCACCGCCGACTCGGGCTACCTGACCCGGCGCCTGGTCGACGTCTCCCAGGACGTCATCGTCCGCGAGGTCGACTGCGGCACCGAGCGGGGCGTCCCGATGCCCATCGCGGAGGAGGGCCCGAACGGCCTCGTGCGCGACGTGCACGTCGACACCAGCGTCTACACCCGCACGGCGGCCTCCGAGGTCACCGACTCCGAGGGCAACGTCGTCCTGGAGAAGGGCGGCGACATCGGCCAGGCGGCGATCGACTCGCTGATCGCCCACGGCATCGGCAAGGTCCGCGTCCGCAGCGTCCTGACCTGCGACTCGGCCCAGGGTGTCTGCGCGATGTGCTACGGCCGCTCGCTCGCGACCGGGCAGCTCGTGGACGTCGGCGAGGCGGTCGGCATCGTCGCCGCCCAGTCGATCGGTGAGCCCGGCACGCAGCTGACCATGCGCACCTTCAAGCAGGGTGGCGTGGCCGGCGAGGACATCACGACCGGTCTGCCCCGTGTGCAGGAGGTCTTCGAGGCCCGCGTGCCGAAGGGCAAGGCGCCGATCGCGGACGTCGACGGCCGCATCCAGCTCGAGGACGGCGACAAGTTCTGGAAGATCACCCTCATCCCGGACGACGGGAGCGAGGAGGTCGTCTACGACAAGCTGTCCAAGCGCCAGCGGCTCGCGACGCTGACCGTCGACGGCACCGAGCGCCCACTGCAGGACGGCGACCACGTCGACGTCGGGCAGCAGCTGCTCGAGGGCACCGCCGACCCGCACGAGATCCTGCGCGTGATGGGCCCCCGCGAGGTGCAGCTGCACCTCGTCGACGAGGTCCAGAAGGTCTACCGCTCGCAGGGCGTGTCGATCCACGACAAGCACATCGAGGTCATCGTCCGGCAGATGCTGCGCCGGGTGACGATCATCGACTCGGGCGCGACGGAGTTCCTGCCCGGCGGTGTCGTGGACCGCGCGGAGTTCGAGGGCCAGAACCGCAAGGTCGTCGCCGAGGGCGGCGACCCGGCGGCGGGGCGTCCGGTGCTCATGGGCATCACGAAGGCCTCGCTGGCCACCGAGTCGTGGCTCTCGGCGGCGTCGTTCCAGGAGACGACCCGCATCCTCACGAACGCCGCGATCGAGGGGAAGTCCGACAGCCTCGTGGGGCTGAAGGAGAACGTCATCATCGGGAAGCTGATCCCGGCCGGCACCGGCATCAACCGGTACCGGAACATCCAGGTGCAGCCGACCGAGGAGGCGCGCGCCGCGGCGTACGCGCTGCCGAGCTACGACGACGGGTACTACTCGCCCGACGTCTTCGGCAGCGGCAGCGGTGTCGCCGTCCCGCTCGACGACTACGACTTCGGTCAGTACCGCTGACGACGTCGTAGTCCCGCACGACCCAGCGCCCCCGTCCGGTCCTCCGGGCGGGGGCGCCGTCGCGAGACGGGAATGCCGCTCCCCGACGACGCGTTGTGATCCGCGGAGACGCCGGTGGTGTAGTCTGCGGCGAGCCCGTTCGACGACGCGGTGGCTGTCGTCGTCGATATGGAGGTCCTGGTCGGCCTTCGAGGGCACGAGTGGTCCGTCGAGGACGTCTCCGAGTCTGTCGGGGGCGCGGATCCGGACCCACCTGCGAACCCGGGCGTCAACGCCGGGTATCGTCGTATCCGGTGCCCGACGTGATCGGGTCGTCGCGCTGCGCCCGCCCGACGGGCGCGCGGAGTCGACCGGACGCGTCGGCGGTGTCGGGTGTGAGGGCTGCCGACGGCTCTCGCCGACACGCCCGGCCCCGCGACGGGGCCACGACACCGACGACGACGAAGCAGGACACGAGCCAGAGGAACGAATGCCCACCATTCAGCAGTTGGTCCGCCGGGGCCGCGAGGACAAGGTCGAGAAGACCAAGACCGCGGCCCTCAAGGGCAGCCCCCAGCGGCGCGGTGTCTGCACCCGCGTCTACACGACCACCCCGAAGAAGCCGAACTCCGCGCTCCGCAAGGTCGCGCGCGTGCGCCTCTCGAACCAGATCGAGGTCACCGCGTACATCCCGGGCGAGGGCCACAACCTGCAGGAGCACTCGATCGTGCTCGTGCGTGGCGGTCGTGTGAAGGACCTGCCGGGCGTTCGTTACAAGATCATCCGCGGCGCGCTGGACACGCAGGCGGTCAAGAACCGCAAGCAGGCCCGCAGCCGCTACGGGACGAAGAAGGACAAGGGCTGACATGCCGCGCAAGGGACCCGCTCCGAAGCGTCCGCTGGTCGCCGACCCCGTCTACGGGGCCCCGCTGGTGACGCAGCTGGTGAACAAGGTGCTCGTCGACGGCAAGCGGTCGTTGGCCGAGCGCATCGTCTACGGCGCCCTCGAGGGCTGCCGCGAGCGCAACGGCGCCGACCCGGTCGTCACGCTGAAGCGTGCGCTGGACAACGTGAAGCCGGCCCTCGAGGTCCGCAGCCGCCGAGTCGGTGGCGCGACCTACCAGGTGCCGATCGAGGTGCGCGCCGGTCGCTCGACCACGCTCGGGCTGCGCTGGCTGATCACCTACGCGCGGGCGCGCCGTGAGAAGACCATGGTCGAGCGGCTCACCAACGAGCTCCTCGACGCCTCGAACGGCCTCGGCGCCGCGGTCAAGCGCCGCGAGGACACCCACAAGATGGCCGAGTCGAACAAGGCCTTCGCGCACTACCGCTGGTGACGCGGTGTGCCCCCGGTGCGAACCGCCGGGGGCACCCGCCGTCGCGAACCATCCCGCCGCGGGACCCGCGGCGACGACCCGACGGGAAGAGGAAATTCCGTGGCACGCGACGTGCTGACCGACCTGGGCAAGGTCCGCAACTTCGGGATCATGGCCCACATCGACGCGGGCAAGACCACCACGACCGAGCGCATCCTGTACTACACCGGCATCAACTACAAGATCGGTGAGGTCCACGACGGCGCGGCCACGATGGACTGGATGGAGGAGGAGCAGAAGCGCGGCATCACGATCACGTCCGCCGCGACGACGACCTTCTGGAAGGACCACCAGCTCAACATCATCGACACCCCCGGGCACGTCGACTTCACCATCGAGGTCGAGCGCAACCTGCGCGTCCTCGACGGTGCGGTGGCCGTGTTCGACGCCAAGGAGGGTGTCGAGCCGCAGTCGGAGACGGTCTGGCGGCAGGCCGACACCTACGACGTCCCGCGCATCTGTTTCGTCAACAAGATGGACAAGCTGGGCGCCGACTTCTACTTCACGGTGCAGACGATCAAGGACCGGCTGCACGCGAAGCCGCTGGTCCTGCAGCTGCCGATGGGTGTCGAGTCCGAGTTCTACGGCGTCATCGACCTGGTCCGCATGCGTGCGCTGACCTGGCGCGGTGAGGTGCAGAAGGGCGAGGACTACGCGATCGAGGAGATCCCGGCGGAGTACGCCGAACAGGCCGCCGAGTACCGCGAGGCGCTCATGGAGGCCATCGCCGAGAACGACGAGGCGCTCATGGAGCGCTACTTCGCCGGCGAGGAGATCTCGGTCGAGGAGATCGAGCACGGCATCCGAGCCGTGACGGTCACCAGCGAGTACAACCCGGTGCTGTGCGGGACCGCGTACAAGAACAAGGGCGTCCAGCCCATGCTCGACGCGGTCATCGCCTACCTGCCCGCCCCGGTCGACGTGAAGCCGGTCGAGGGGACGCTGCTCGACGGCGAGACCCCCGTGGTCCGTCGCGCCAGCACCGAGGAGCCCTTCGCCGCGCTGGCCTTCAAGATCATGAGCCACCCGTTCTACGGGAAGCTCACCTACATCCGCGTCTACTCGGGCAAGATCGCCTCGGGCGCGCAGATGATCAACTCGACCAAGGACCGGAAGGAGCGCATCGGGAAGGTCTTCCAGATGCACTCCAACAAGGAGAACCCGGTCGACGAGGCCATGGCGGGCCACATCTACGCGGTCGTCGGGCTGAAGGACACCACGACGGGTGACACCCTCTGCGACCCGCAGAACCCGGTCATCCTCGAGTCGATGGTGTTCCCGACGCCGGTCATCGAGGTCGCGATCGAGCCGAAGTCGAAGGCCGACCAGGAGAAGCTCTCCACCGCCATCCAGCGGCTCTCCGACGAGGACCCGACCTTCCAGGTCGCTCGCGACGAGGAGACCGGCCAGACCATCATCAAGGGGATGGGCGAGCTCCACCTCGAGGTGCTGGTCAACCGGATGAAGTCGGACTTCAAGGTCGAGGCCAACATCGGCAAGCCGCAGGTCGCCTACAAGGAGACCATCCGCCGGCCGGTGGAGAAGTTCGAGTACACGCACAAGAAGCAGACCGGCGGCTCCGGGCAGTTCGCGCGCGTCATCATCGCGCTCGAGCCGATGGAGAAGACCGAGGACGGCGCGCTCTACGAGTTCGTCAACAAGGTCACCGGTGGTCGCGTGCCGCGCGAGTACATCCCGTCGGTCGACGCCGGCGCCCAGGACGCCATGCAGTACGGCATCCTGGCCGGCTACCCGATGACGGGCCTGCGCCTGACGCTGCTCGACGGTCAGTACCACGAGGTCGACTCGTCGGAGATGGCGTTCAAGGTGGCCGGCTCGATGGCGCTCAAGGAGGCGGCCCGCAAGGCGGACCCCGCCATCCTCGAGCCTCTGATGGCCGTCGAGGTGTCGACGCCCGAGGACTACATGGGCGACGTCATCGGCGACCTGAACTCCCGCCGTGGCCAGATCCAGGCCATGGAGGAGCGCAGCGGCAACCGGATCGTCAAGGCGGTCGTGCCGCTCTCGGAGATGTTCGGCTACGTCGGCGACCTGCGGTCGAAGACCCAGGGTCGGGCGAACTACTCCATGCAGTTCGACTCCTACGGCGAGGTCCCGGCGAGCGTCGCCAAGGAGATCATCGCCAAGGTGACCGGCGAGTGAGCACCGCCGCGGCCCCGACTCCGGACCCCGGAGGACGGGCCGCGGTGAGGCGGGGGATCCGTCCCCGTTAGCCTCGTGAGGTCACCTCGGGTCCTCCACCCGGCGTCAGCCCACCCAGAGGACCGCACGACCGACGTACGACCGCCGATCCACGGCGACGACTGACCCAGAAAGTCCAGGAGGACGAGAGCAGTGGCGAAGGCCAAGTTCGAGCGGACCAAGCCGCACGTCAACATCGGCACCATCGGTCACATCGACCACGGCAAGACGACGCTGACCGCGGCCATCACCAAGGTCCTGCACGACAAGTACCCGGACCTCAACCAGGCGTCCGCGTTCGACATGATCGACAAGGCGCCGGAAGAGCGCCAGCGCGGCATCACGATCTCGATCGCGCACGTCGAGTACCAGACCGAGAACCGGCACTACGCGCACGTCGACTGCCCCGGGCACGCCGACTACGTGAAGAACATGATCACCGGTGCCGCCCAGATGGACGGCGCCATCCTGGTCGTGGCCGCCACCGACGGCCCGATGCCGCAGACGCGCGAGCACGTCCTGCTCGCCCGTCAGGTCGGCGTCCCCTACATCGTCGTCGCGCTGAACAAGGCCGACATGGTCGACGACGAGGAGATCATGGAGCTCGTCGAGATGGAGGTCCGCGAGCTGCTGTCCTCGCAGGACTTCCCCGGCGACGACCTTCCGGTCGTCCGGGTCTCGGCGCTCAAGGCCCTCGAGGGCGACGCCGAGTGGGCCGACGCGATCGTCAGCCTGATGGACGCCGTCGACGAGGCCATCCCCTCGCCGGAGCGCGACACCGAGAAGCCGTTCCTCATGCCCGTCGAGGACGTCTTCACGATCACCGGTCGCGGCACCGTCGTCACCGGCCGCGTCGAGCGCGGCATCGTCAAGGTGAACGAGGAGGTGGAGATCGTCGGCATCCGCGCGAAGTCGACCAAGACCACCGCCACCGGCATCGAGATGTTCCGCAAGCTGCTCGACGAGGGGCGCGCCGGCGACAACGTCGGCCTGCTCGTGCGCGGGATCAAGCGCGAGGACGTCGAGCGCGGCATGGTCATCTGCAAGCCGGGCTCGATCACCCCGCACACCGAGTTCGAGGGCCAGGTCTACATCCTGGGCAAGGACGAGGGCGGGCGGCACACGCCGTTCTTCAACAACTACCGCCCGCAGTTCTACTTCCGGACGACCGACGTCACCGGCGTCGTGACGCTGCCGGAGGGCACCGAGATGGTCATGCCCGGTGACAACACCGAGATGTCCGTCCAGCTGATCCAGCCCATCGCCATGGAGGAGGGCCTCCAGTTCGCCATCCGCGAGGGTGGTCGGACCGTGGGCGCCGGCCAGGTCACGAAGATCCTGAAGTAGTACCCCACCCCCGGTGTCCGCGCGCCCTCGGGCGCGTGCGACACTGGTCAGGTTGCTTGCCCGGGCGGTCGGCTCAGTCGGTATCGAGCCGACCGCCCCGGCGTGAGCGGGGTCCGTCCGCGGACCCGTGCAGGGCCGGTCCTCCCCGCGGGGCGGACCACCGTGCCGCCCACCCTCCCCGAGGGGACGCGGGACGGACACACCATGAACAGCGAGGGTCTGCAGCGCACAGCGAGGGCCTGAAGCCACGGATCGACGAGCGTCCGGGGCGCGCCAGCCGACGGGGTCGACACGCCCGACCGCGTGGACCGGAGAGGTCCACCGGTCGCTGCGCGGGCCAGAAGGATCGGCGCGGGGCGGCATCCGTCGAGGACGAGAAGAGGAACGGCAAGCCACATGGCGGGACAGAAGATCCGCATCAGGCTCAAGGCCTACGACCACGAGGCCATCGATGCGTCGGCTCGCAAGATCGTCGAGACCGTGACGCGCACCGGTGCCTCGGTCGTCGGCCCGGTGCCGCTGCCGACGGAGAAGAACGTCTACTGCGTCATCCGCTCGCCGCACAAGTACAAGGACTCGCGCGAGCACTTCGAGATGCGCACCCACAAGCGACTGATCGACATCGTCGACCCGACGCCCAAGACGGTGGACGCGCTCATGCGCATCGACCTGCCGGCGAGCGTCGACGTCAACATCCAGTGAGGTCCGGCATGTCTGCAGACCCTCTCCGCAGCCACGAGAGGCAGATGCGCGGCGTCCTCGGCACCAAGGTCGGCATGACCCAGGTGTTCGACGAGGCGAACCGCGTCGTCCCCGTCACCGTGGTCAAGGCGGGCCCCTGTGTCGTCACGCAGGTGCGGACCCCCTCGACCGACGGCTACAACGCGGTCCAGATCGCCTTCGGCGCCATCGACCCGCGCAAGGTGAACAAGCCGGAGACCGGCCACTTCGCCAAGGCCGGCGTCACCCCGCGCCGCCACCTCGTCGAGCTCCGCACCTCGGACGCCTCGACCTACGAAGTCGGCCAGGAGGTCACCGCCGAGGCGTTCGCCGCCGGCGCGGTCGTCGACGTCTCGGCGAACAGCAAGGGCAAGGGCACCGCCGGCGTCATGAAGCGCCACGGCTTCGGCGGCCTCGGCGCGAGCCACGGCACGCAGCGCAAGCACCGCTCGCCGGGCTCGATCGGTGGCTGCGCCACCCCCGCCCGCGTCTTCAAGGGCACGCGCATGGCCGGCCGCATGGGCAACGTCCGCACCACGACGCAGAACCTGACCGTGCACGGCGTGGACGCCGATGCCGGTCTGCTGCTGATCCGCGGCGCCGTCCCCGGCCCGCGCGGCGGCCTCGTCCTCGTCACCTCTGCTGCCAAGAAGGGCGGTGACCAGCAGTGAGCACGCCCGATGGCCACACCCCCGGCGTGACCGACACCGAGGGCCCCGACGCGGCGGAGACCGTCGACGCGGGCACGTCCTCGTCGACGGCGGCCGCGACCGCGACCCTGCGGGTCGCCCGTCGCCGCGGGTTCTCCGCCGGCGAGGCCCGCCGCACCGCGCGTCACGACGCGCAGACCACCGCGGCCACCGGACGGACCCGCACGGTCACGGTGCACACGCCCACCGGCGGCACCGACGGCACCGTCGAGCTCCCGGCCGCGCTCTTCGACGCGCCGGCCAACACCGCGCTCATGCACCAGGTGGTCACCGCGCAGCTCGCGGCCGCCCGCCAGGGCACGCACGACACCAAGACGCGCGGCGAGGTCCGCGGCGGCGGCAAGAAGCCGTACCGCCAGAAGGGCACCGGCCGCGCGCGCCAGGGTTCGACCCGCGCCCCGCAGTTCACCGGCGGTGGCACGGTCCACGGCCCGACGCCGCGGGACTACTCGCAGCGGACGCCGAAGAAGATGAAGGCGGCGGCCCTCCGTGGCGCGCTGTCCGACCGGGCCCGCCACGAGCGGATCCACGTCTTCTCCGCGCTCGTGGACGGCTCGACGCCGTCGACCAAGGGCGCCCGCGCGGCGCTCGAGGGCGTCATCACCCCGGACCGCGAGCACCGGAAGGTGCTGGCGGTCGTGTCCCGCGAGGACGAGGCCGCACGCCGCAGCGTCGCGAACCTGCCGGCGGTGCACCTGCTGACGCCGGACCAGCTGAACACCTACGACGTGCTCCGCGCGGACGACGTGGTCTTCACGTCGGCGGCGCTCGACGCGTTCGTCAGCACCCGCACCGCGGGTGCCGAGGAGGTCGACCAGTGATCGCGGACCCGCGCGACGTCATCCTCGCGCCGGTGATCTCGGAGAAGAGCTACGGCCTTCTCGAGGAGCGCCAGTACACGTTCCTGGTGCGCCCGGACGCGAACAAGACCCAGATCAAGATCGCCGTGCAGCAGATCTTCGACGTGACGGTGGCGAGCGTGAACACGCTCAACCGCGAGGGGAAGCGCAAGCGTTCCCGCCGCGGCGTCGGCAAGCGCAAGGACACCAAGCGCGCCGTGGTCACCGTGACGCCGGAGAGCCGGACGATCGACGTCTTCGGCGGGCCCGGGGCCTGAGGGAGCTAGTAGACCAATGGGAATCCGCAGGTACAAGCCGACGACCGCCGGGCGGCGTGGCGCGAGCGTCTCGGACTTCGCCGAGATCACGCGTGACCACCCGGAGAAGTCGCTGATCCGCCCGCTGCACAACAAGGGCGGCCGCAACGCCACGGGCCGGATCACGACCCGGCACCAGGGCGGTGGCCACAAGCGTGCCTACCGGCTGATCGACTTCCGCCGGAACGACAAGGACGGCGTGCCGGCCAAGGTCGCGCACATCGAGTACGACCCGAACCGCAGCGCGCGCATCGCCCTGCTGCACTACGCCGACGGCGAGAAGCGCTACATCGTCGCGCCGGAGCGGCTGCACCAGGGCGACGCGGTGGAGAGCGGCGCCCGCGCCGACATCAAGCCGGGCAACAACCTGCCGCTGCGCAACATCCCCACCGGCACCGTGATCCACGCGATCGAGCTCCGCCCCGGTGGCGGCGCCAAGATCGCGCGGTCGGCCGGCGCCCGGGTGCAGCTGGTGGCGAAGGACGGGCCGCACGCCCAGCTCCGGATGCCGTCCGGCGAGATCCGCAACGTCGACGTCCGCTGCCGCGCGACGATCGGCGAGGTCGGCAACGCCGAGCACTCGAACATCAACTGGGGCAAGGCGGGCCGCAACCGCTGGCGCGGCAAGCGCCCGACGGTCCGCGGTGTCGCGATGAACCCGGTCGACCACCCGCACGGTGGTGGTGAGGGCAAGACGTCCGGTGGCCGCCACCCGGTGAACCCGGCCGGCACCCCGGAGGGCCGCACCCGCGGCCGCAAGGAGAGCGACCGCATGATCGTGCGCCGCCGGCGTACCGGCAAGAACAAGAAGCGATAGAGCAGGAGGGAGACAGCGATGCCACGCAGTGTCAAGAAGGGGCCGTTCGTCGACGACCACCTGCTCAAGAAGGTCGACGCGCTGAACGACTCGAACCGCAAGTCGGTCATCAAGACCTGGTCGCGCCGTTCGACGATCATCCCCGACATGCTCGGCCACACGCTGGC
Organism: Actinomycetospora termitidis; assembly: GCF_030286555.1. Lineage (GTDB taxonomy): Bacteria > Actinomycetota > Actinomycetes > Mycobacteriales > Pseudonocardiaceae > Actinomycetospora > Actinomycetospora termitidis. The sequence continues at coordinate 1,150,079 of NZ_JASVWF010000001.1, forward strand.
CGTGCACGACGGGCGCAAGCACGTCCCGGTCTTCGTCTCGGAGGCCATGGTCGGGCACAAGCTCGGCGAGTTCGCCCCGACCCGCACGTTCCGCGGGCACGTCAAGGAGGACCGTCGGTCGCGTCGCCGCTAGGCGCGCACCGTCGGTCACGACCCGCGAAACCAGGAAGGTAGACGAACGATGTCTGCACCAGCCGACACCGGCCAGGCGCCCCGTGGCGCCGTGGCTCGGGCGCGCTTCGTGCGCATGTCGCCGATGAAGGTCCGCCGCGTCGTGGACCTGGTCCGGGGCATGCCCGTCGGCGAGGCCGCGTCGGTGCTGCGGTTCGCCGAGCAGGCCGCCGCGACGCCGGTGGCCAAGCTCGTCGCGAGCGCGGTGGCGAACGCCGAGAACAACTTCGACCTGGACCCCTCCACCCTCGTGATCTCGACGATCACGGTGGACGAGGGTCCGACCATGAAGCGGTTCCAGCCCCGTGCGCAGGGGCGTGCGTACCGCATCCGCAAGCGGACCAGCCACATCACCGTCGAGGTCACCTCCGTGACCAACGCGGACCGGGGCGGTCGCCGGCGCTCGAAGGGAAGGACCCGCTGATGGGTCAGAAGATCAACCCGCACGGGTTCCGTCTGGGCATCACCACGGACTGGAAGTCCCGGTGGTACGCCGACAAGCAGTACGCCGACTACGTGGCCGAGGACGTCAAGATCCGCCGCATGCTCTCCAAGGGCATGGAGCGGGCCGGCATCTCCAAGGTCGAGATCGAGCGCACCCGCGACCGGGTGCGCGTCGACATCCACACCGCCCGCCCGGGCATCGTCATCGGCCGCCGCGGCGCGGAGGCCGACCGGCTGCGCGGCAACCTCGAGAAGCTGACCGGCAAGCAGGTCCAGCTGAACATCCTCGAGGTCAAGGGCGCGGAGGCGGACGCACAGCTCGTCGCGCAGGGCGTGGCCGAGCAGCTGTCCAACCGCGTGTCCTTCCGCCGTGCGATGCGCAAGGCCATGCAGTCGGCCATGCGCTCGCCGGGCGTCAAGGGCATCCGGGTGCAGTGCTCCGGCCGTCTCGGCGGGGCCGAGATGTCGCGCTCGGAGTTCTACCGCGAGGGGCGCGTGCCGCTGCACACGCTGCGCGCGGAGATCGACTACGGCCTGTTCGAGGCCCGGACCAACTTCGGCCGCATCGGCGTGAAGGTCTGGATCTACAAGGGCGACGTCGTCGGTGGGAAGCGGGAGTCCGAGCGCCAGGCCGCGCTCGACGCCGCGACCCGGGAGCCGAGGCGCGGCCGGGGCGGCGGCAACGACCGTCCCCGTGGCCGTCGTTCCGGCGCCTCCGGCACGACCGGCTCGGGCACCGAGGCCGGGCGCGCCGCCGCCGAGCAGGCCGCCGGCGCCTCGAGCGCGCCGGCGTCGACCGGATCGGAGGCCTGAGCCATGCTGATGCCTCGCCGCGTCAAGTTCCGCAAGCAGCACCGTCCCGACCGCTCGGGTGCCGCCAAGGGCGGCACGCAGATGTCGTTCGGCGACTACGGGATCCAGGCGCTCGAGCACGGCTACGTCACGAACCGCCAGATCGAGTCGGCCCGTATCGCGATCACCCGCCACATCCGTCGTGGCGGCAAGGTCTGGATCAACATCTTCCCGGACCGCCCGCTCACCAAGAAGCCCGCCGAGACCCGCATGGGCTCCGGCAAGGGCTCGCCGGAGAAGTGGGTCGCGAACGTGAAGCCGGGCCGGGTCATGTTCGAGATGAGCTACCCCAACGAGGCCACCGCCCGTGAGGCACTGCGTCGCGCGCAGCACAAGCTGCCGATGCGCTGCCGCATCGTCACCCGTGAGGAGGCGTTCTGATGGCAGCGGGAACCCCCGCCAGCGAGCTGCGCGAGCTCTCCTCCGAGGACCTCGTCGCGCGTGCCCGTGAGGCGAAGGCCGAGCTGTTCAACCTCCGGTTCCAGATGGCGACCGGGCAGCTCGACAACAACCGCCGGCTGCGGACCGTCCGCCACGACATCGCGCGCATCTACACGGTGATGCGCGAGCGTGAGCTCGGTCTGTCCGCGGCTCCTGACGAGGAAGGGGCGGCATGACCAGCGCCGCTGACAGCGAGCAGGTGCGCAGCGAGGTCAAGGCCGACGCCCCTGCCGAGCAGAAGCCGGGCGAGCGGAACGACGACCGCGGCCTGCGCAAGACCCGCGAGGGCCTGGTCGTCTCGGACAAGATGTCCAAGACGATCGTCGTGAGCCTCGAGGACCGGGTGAAGCACCCGCGCTACTCGAAGGTCATCCGCCGGACCAAGAAGGTCAAGGCGCACGACGAGAACAACACCGCCGGCCCGGGCGACCGCGTGCTCCTCATGGAGACGCGCCCGCTCTCGGCCACCAAGCGGTGGCGGCTCGTCGAGATCCTCGAGAAGGCCAAGTAGCACCCCTTCGGGGCCACATCGAAACCATCCGACGCCCGGCGTCGGGAAGGTCAGGAGAGAAGCAGTGATCCAGCAGGAGTCGCGACTCCGGGTCGCCGACAACACGGGTGCCAGGGAGATCCTGTGCATCCGTGTGCTCGGTGGCTCGTCCCGCCGTTACGCGGGCATCGGCGACGTCATCGTGGCCACCGTCAAGGAGGCCATCCCGGCGTCCGGCGTGAAGCGCGGGGACGTCGTCAAGGCCGTCGTGGTGCGCACCGTCAAGGAGAAGCGCCGCCCGGACGGCTCGTACATCAAGTTCGACGAGAACGCCGCGGTGATCATCAAGAACGACCGCGAGCCGCGCGGGACCCGCATCTTCGGCCCGGTCGGCCGGGAGCTCCGCGACAAGCGGTTCATGCGGATCATCTCGCTCGCACCGGAGGTGCTGTAGCCAGATGAAGGTCAAGAAGGGCGACACGGTCCTCGTCATCGCCGGCAAGGACAAGGGCGCGAAGGGCAAGGTCATCCAGGCCTACCCCGACCGCGACAAGGTCCTCGTCGAGGGCGTCGGCCGCGTCAAGAAGCACACCGCCCAGTCCGCGAACCAGCGGGGCGCGCAGTCCGGCGGGATCGTCACGCAGGAGGCGGCCATCCACGTCTCGAACGTGATGGTCGTCGACTCCGACGGCAAGCCGACCCGCGTCGGCTACCGCGACGGCGGCGAGGGCGAGCAGAAGCGCGTGCGCGTCTCGCGGCGCAACGGGAAGGACATCTGATGACGAGCACCGAGACTCGTCCCCGTCTGCAGCAGCGGTACCGGGACGCGATCCGTCAGGAGCTCACGGACCAGTTCCACTACGCCAACCCGATGCTGGTCCCCGGTGTCGTCAAGGTCGTCGTGAACATGGGCGTCGGCGAGGCCGCGCGCGACTCCAAGCTCATGGAGGGCGCGGTCCGCGACCTCACGCTGATCGCCGGCCAGAAGCCGGAGATCCGCCGGGCGCGCAAGTCGATCGCGCAGTTCAAGCTGCGCGAGGGCATGCCGATCGGGGCGCGCACGACGCTGCGCGGTGCCCGGATGTGGGAGTTCCTGGACCGCCTGGTCTCGATCAGCCTCCCGCGCATCCGCGACTTCCGCGGCCTCTCGCCGAAGCAGTTCGACGGGTCGGGCAACTACACCTTCGGTCTCGCGGACCAGACGATGTTCCACGAGATCGACCAGGACTCGATCGACCGGCCGCGGGGGATGGACATCACCGTGGTCACCTCCGCGACCACCGACGAGGAAGGCCGGGCCCTGCTGCGCGCCCTCGGCTTCCCGTTCAGGGAGAACTGAGCATGGCGAAGAAGGCACTGGTCAACAAGGCCGCCGCGACCCCGAAGTTCAAGGTCCGCGGCTACACCCGCTGCAACCGCTGCGGGCGCGCGCGTGCGGTGCTCCGCAAGTTCGGGCTCTGCCGCGTCTGCCTGCGCGAGATGGCGCACCGGGGCGAGCTCCCGGGCGTCAGCAAGTCCTCGTGGTGAGCACGCCCGACACGGCCGAGACCGTGACCGAGGAGGAGCTGCCGGGCCGCCCGATCGACCCGCAGCTGCTCGAGCTCATCCAGCGCGTGGCGCACCGGGAGCACCTGCTCCCGGAGGGCCACGCGCACCCCCGTTCGAACAACTTGACCCGCCCCGGACGCCGCAGGCCCGCCACGGGGTCGTCCGCACGCCGGACGACCCGGGGTACCACGGCGAGGAAGGTGACCTGGTCGCGATGACGATGACCGACCCCATCGCGGACATGCTCACGCGTATTCGGAACGCCAACTCGGCGTTCCACGAGAACGTGACCATGCCGCACAGCAAGCTGAAGGCCCACGTGGCGCAGGTCCTGCTCGAGCAGGGCTACATCGCCGGGTACCGCAGCGAGGACGCGACCGTGGGCAAGAGCCTGGTCGTGGACCTGAAGTACGGACCGAACCGCGAGCGCAGCATCGCCGGCATCAAGCGCATCTCGAAGCCGGGCCTGCGGGTCTACGCGAAGTCCACCGAGCTCCCCCGGGTGCTCGGCGGTCTCGGCGTCGCGATCATCTCGACGTCCTCGGGTCTGCTGACCGACCGGCAGGCCTACCAGCGACGGATGGGCGGGGAAGTCCTCGCCTTCGTCTGGTAGCGGAGAGGGGAACCGAACCATGTCACGCATCGGCAAGGCCCCGATCACCGTGCCGTCCGGCGTGGACGTCACCGTCGAGGGCCAGAACGTCACCGTGAAGGGGCCCAAGGGCACCCTCACACACACCGTCGACCGTCCGATCGAGGTCGGCCTGGAGGACGGTGTCCTCTCGGTCACCCGGCCGAACGACGAGCGCGAGAACCGGTCGTTGCACGGGCTCTCCCGCTCGCTGCTGAACAACCTCGTCCTCGGGGTCACGCAGGGCTTCGAGCGGAAGCTCGAGATCCACGGCGTCGGCTACCGCGTGCAGCTCAAGGGCTCCACCCTCGAGTTCGCCCTCGGCTACAGCCACCCCGTGCGGATCGAGGCGCCCGAGGGCATCACGTTCGCGGTGGAGAACCCGACCCGCTTCTCGGTGCAGGGCATCGACAAGCAGGCCGTCGGGCAGATCGCCGCCAACATCCGCCGCCTGCGCAAGCCCGACCCCTACAAGGGCAAGGGCGTGCGGTACGCCGGCGAGCAGATCCGCCGCAAGGTCGGGAAGACGGGTAAGTGATGGCTGAGACGACCGAGAAGAAGCGCACCCAGGTCGGGAAGAACGTCTCCGAGACCCGGCGCACGGGCCGGATCCGTCGGCACAGCCGCCTCCGCAAGAAGGTGGAGGGCACGCCGACCCGTCCGCGCCTGGTCGTGACCCGTTCCTCGCGGCACATCACCGCGCAGGTGGTCGACGACCTCGCCGGCCACACCCTCGCGCACGCCTCCAGCATGGAGGCCGACGTGCGGGGCCTGGAGGGCGACAAGAAGGCGCAGGCCGCCAAGGTCGGCGAGCTCGTCGCCTCCCGTTCGAAGAGCGCCGGCATCGAGGCGGTCGTGTTCGACCGCGGCGGTCGCCGGTACCACGGCCGCATCGCGCAGCTCGCCGATGCGGCCCGCGAGGGGGGCCTGACCTTCTGATGGCCCCCTCGATCACGTACACGCAAGGGAAGGACGCCTGATGCCGGGCACTCAGCGCCGCGAGGGCGGCGGCCAGGGCGGGCGCGACCGCCAGGGCGGCGGCCGCGGCGGCGCCCAGGACAGGACGCCGCACCTCGAGCGCGTCGTCGCCATCAACCGCGTGGCCAAGGTCGTCAAGGGCGGCCGCCGCTTCAGCTTCACCGCGCTCGTCATCGTCGGCAACGGCGACGGCGAGGTCGGGGTGGGCTACGGCAAGGCCAAGGAGGTGCCGGCCGCGATCGCCAAGGGCGTGGAGGAGGCGAAGAAGAACTTCTTCCGCGTCCCGCGGATCGGCGGCACCATCACGCACCCCGTGCAGGGTGAGGACGCCGCCGGCGTCGTCCTCCTGCGCCCCGCGAGCCCCGGTACCGGTGTCATCGCCGGTGGCCCGGTGCGCGCGGTCCTGGAGTGCGCGGGGATCCAGGACATCCTGTCCAAGTCCCTGGGCAGCCAGAACGCCATCAACATCGTGCACGCCACGGTGGCCGCCCTGAAGGCGCTGCAGGTCCCCGAGGCCGTCGCGGCCCGCCGGGGTCTGCCGCTCGACGAGGTCGCGCCGGCGCGGATGCTGCGCCAGCGCGCCGGTCAGGGGGTCTGACCCATGGCCGACCTCAAGGTCACGCAGATCAGGTCCCAGATCGGGGGCAAGCGCAACCAGCGCGAGACCCTGCGGACGCTGGGCCTGCGCCGGATCGGCGCCACGGTCACGCGGCCGGACACCCCGCAGAACCGCGGGCTCGTCCACACCGTGCGGCACCTCGTCACCGTCGAGGAGGTCTGAGATGACCGAACCGCTGAAGCTCCACCACCTCCGTCCGGCCCCCGGGTCGAAGACGGAGAAGACCCGCGTCGGTCGCGGTGAGGCGTCCAAGGGCAAGACCGCCGGCCGCGGCACGAAGGGCACGGGCGCCCGCAAGAACGTGCCCGCGCGCTTCGAGGGCGGCCAGATGCCGCTGCAGATGCGCCTGCCGAAGCTCAAGGGCTTCCGCAACCGCAACAAGGTCGTCGCGCAGGTCGTCAACATCGGCGACCTCGCCCGGCTCTTCCCGGACGGCGGCGAGGTCGGCCCGGCCGAGCTCGTGGCCGCCGGTGCCGTCCGCGCGGGGCACCCGGTCAAGGTGCTCGGCGAGGGCGAGCTGGGCTCGGTGACGCTGCAGGTGAGCGCGCACGCGTTCTCCGGCTCGGCCTCCGAGAAGATCAGCGCGGCGGGTGGGACGACCACGGTCGTCTGACCCCCGCACTCCGCGCCACGGGCCCGGAGGAGCCTCACGGCTCCTCCGGGCCCGTCCGCGTCCGGGGGCCCTCCCCGGCGGCACCGGGGGCGCACAGGCCTGCTGTTACTCTCGCCTGCAGGCCGTTCCGCGTCACACACGGACCGCCCCGTGTCCGACGGGGCGTCGGCCGTTCCCGGGTCGGTGCGCCGCACGGCGGGGCAGGAATTCGGCCAGGAATCGACGACCAGCTGGAGGTCCGAGTGCTCGGCCCCGTGCGGTCCGCGCTGGCGACGCCGGACCTGCGCAAGAAGATCCTGTTCACGCTCGGCATCGTCGCGGTGTACCGGCTGGGTGCCACCCTGCCCGCCCCCGGCGTCTCGTACACGAACGTGCAGGCCTGTCTGCGGCAGGTCGAGGGCGGCGACGCGGCGAGCGTCTACTCGCTGATCAACCTGTTCTCCGGCGGCGCGCTGCTCCAGTTGTCGATCTTCGCGCTCGGCATCATGCCGTACATCACGGCGAGCATCATCGTCCAGCTGCTCACCGTGGTCATCCCGCGGTTCGAGCAGCTGAAGAAGGAGGGGCAGTCCGGTCAGGGCACCCTCACGCAGTACACCCGGTACCTGACGATCGCCCTGGCGATCCTGCAGTCCACCGGGATCGTGGCGCTGGCCGACCGGGGGCAGCTGTTCGCCAACTGCGACCCGACGCAGTACCCGATCCTGCCGGACGCCGGCATCTTCGACCTCGCGGTCATCGTGCTCGTCATGACGGCCGGGACCGCGGTCATCATGTGGTTCGGCGAGCTGGTCACCGAGCGCGGCGTCGGCAACGGCATGTCGCTGCTGATCTTCTGCTCGATCGCGGCCCGCATCCCCGCCGAGGGGCAGCAGATCCTGTCGAGCTCCGGCGCGCTGGTGTTCACCGTGGTCTGCGTCTTCGGGCTCGCGATCATCGCGAGCGTCGTCTTCGTCGAGCAGGGCCAGCGGCGCATCCCCGTGCAGTACGCCAAGCGCATGGTCGGGCGGCGGATGTACGGCGGCACGTCGACCTACCTGCCGCTCAAGGTGAACCAGGCCGGCGTCATCCCGGTGATCTTCGGGTCGTCGCTGCTCTATCTGCCCGACCTGCTCTCGCGGCTCGTCGGCAACTCGACCTCGGGCTTCGCGGTGTTCGTGCAGAACTACCTCGCGAACCAGTCGAACCCGGTCCACATCCTGCTGTACTTCGCGCTGATCATCTTCTTCACGTACTTCTACGTCGCGATCACGTTCAACCCCGAGGAACGCGCGGACGAGATGAAGAAGTTCGGCGGGTTCATCCCCGGCATCCGTCCCGGGCGGCCCACCGCGGAGTACCTGCAGTACGTCCTGTCGCGGATCACGTTGCCGGGATCGATCTACCTCGGCATCATCGCTGTCCTCCCGAACTTCTTCCTGGGCATCACCGGTCAGGGGCAGAACCAGAACTTCCCGTTCGGCGGGACGGCGGTCCTGATCATGGTCGGCGTGGGCCTGGACACCGTGAAGCAGATCGAGAGCCAGCTGATGCAGCGCAACTACGAGGGCTTCCTGCGCTGACCGTCGTCGGATCACGACACGGAGCGGACCCCGGAGGACGAGGGGGGCGCTCCCGCCCCGTCGACGGGGGGCGCGGGCGGTGGCGTCCGGGCAGGATGGGCGGGTGGCCGACGAGGGTCGCCGCAGGAGAGGAGTGGACATGAGGATCGTTCTGGTGGGACCGCCGGGGGCCGGCAAGGGCACGCAGGCGGCGCGGCTGTCGGAGCGGCTGGACGCTCCGCACATCTCCACCGGCGACCTCTTCCGCGAGAACATGCGCAACGAGACCGAACTCGGGAAGGAAGCCCAGCGCTACGTCGACGCGGGCGACCTGGTGCCCGACGAGGTCACCGTCGGGATGGTCAAGGACCGGCTGGCGCAGCCGGACGCGGCGCAGGGCTTCCTGCTCGACGGCTTCCCCCGCAACACCTCGCAGGCCGACGAGCTCAACAAGGTCCTCGCCGACCTCGACCAGCGCCTGGACGCGGTCCTGCTCTTCGAGGTCGACGACGAGGAGCTGATCTCCCGGCTCACCGCCCGTGGGCGCTCGGACGACACCGAGGAGGTCATCCGCAACCGCCAGCAGGTGTACCGGCGCGAGACCGCCCCGCTGATCGAGTACTACAGCGACCTCCTGGTGAAGGTCGACGCCATGGGCACCATGGACGAGGTCACCGACCGGGCCATGGACGCGCTGGCCGACGAGCCGGAGGACTGAGCCGCGGTGGGCGCCGGTGGACGCCTCGCCGAGGTGACCGCCGGGCTCGGCCGGGTCGCCGGGCGCCTCTCCGGCGGCCGGCTGGGCTCGGAGATCCAGGTGAAGACGCGCGGCGAGGTCGAGGCGATGCGGGCGGCCGGCCTGGTCGTCGCGGCCGCCCTCGAGCGGGTCACCGCGGCCGCGGCGGTCGGGGTGAGCACGAAGGACCTCGACGAGATCGCGGAGACCACGATCCGCGAGGCCGGGGCGGTGCCCTCCTTCCTGGGCTACCACGGCTTCCCGGGGAGCATCTGCGCCTCGCTCAACGCCGAGGTCGTCCACGGGATCCCGGCGGCGACGACGCTGCTCGCGGACGGTGACCTGCTCTCGGTCGACTGCGGCGCGATCCTGGACGGCTGGCACGGCGACGCCGCCGTGACCCTGCACGTCGGCACCCCACGTCCGGAGGACGCGGCGCTGTCGGCGGCCTGCCGCGCGTCGATGTGGGCCGGGATCGCCGAGGTGCGGCCCGGCAACCGGCTCGGCGACGTCTCGCACGCCGTCGAGAGCGCCGTCGACCGCGCGGACGGCTCCTTCGGGATCGTCGCCGACTACGGCGGGCACGGCATCGGGACCGAGATGCACATGGAGCCGTTCCTGCCGAACGTCGGGCGGGCGGGCACCGGTCTGCGGCTGCGCGAGGGGATGGTCCTCGCGGTGGAGCCGATGCTGACCGCGGGCGATCCGGAGACCGACGAGCTCGACGACGAGTGGACGGTCGTGACCGTCGACGGCGGGCGGGCGGCGCACTGGGAGCACACCGTGGCCGTCACCGACCACGGCCCGTGGGTCCTCACCGCCCCGGCGTCCGACCCGTCCGCAGAATCGGATAGCTGAACTCTCCGCTATCCGCTAACCTGGTCCGGATCGACGCGGACCGGGGAGTGCGTGATGACGGAGCAGGGTGCGGTACGGGTGTCGGACCTCGAGCGGGAGCGGGTCGCCGAGCGGCTGGCCGCGGCCCACGGTGAGGGGCGGTTGACGCTCGCGGAGTACGACGAGCGGGTCCGGACGGCGCACGGCGCCGTGGTGCGCGACGACCTCGCGCCGTTGCTGGCGGACCTGCCGGCGGTGCCGGGTCCGCCCGGTGACGCGGGCTCCCGGCCCGCGCCGCCCCGCCGTCGGGAACCGTTCGGGGTGCCGTTCGGGGTCCCGCCGGGGATGCCGTCCGCCGCCTGCGGCGGTGGCCGCGGCGCCGTCGCGGTCTGGGCGGTGGTCAGCGTGGTCAACGTGGTGATCTGGCTGGCGGTGTCGGTCGGGACGGCCGCGCTCGTGTACCCGTGGTGGATCTGGGTGGCCGGACCCTGGGGCCTCGCCCTCGCCCTCGGCGGCCTGGGGCGGGCGGCGGTCCGCCCCCGCGTCTGACGGGGGCGGGACCGCGCCGGGGCCTACTTCGGGGCCATCCGGATCGCCCCGTCGAGGCGGATCGTCTCGCCGTTGAGCATCGGGTTGGCGACGATGTGCGCGGCGAGCGCCGCGTACTCGCTCGGCTCGCCGAGCCGCGAGGGGTGCGGGACCTGCGCGCCGAGGGAGTCGATGTGCTCCTGGGGCAGCGTCGCGAACAGCGGGGTGTGGAACAGGCCGGGCGCGATCGTGCACACCCGGATGCCGAGCGAGGCCAGGTCGCGGGCGATCGGCAGCGTCATCCCGACGATGCCGCCCTTGGACGCGGAGTAGGCGGCCTGCCCGATCTGGCCGTCGAAGGCGGCGACCGAGGCGGTGTTGACGATGACTCCGCGGTCGCCGGTGTCCACGTCCGGGTCGGACAAGGCGTCGTTCTCGCTCATCGCCTGCGCGGCGAGGCGGATGACGTTGAAGGTGCCGACCAGGTTGACGTTCAGCACCCGCGTGAAGTCCTCGAGCGGGAACGGTCCCTTGCGCCCCGCCGTGCGGTGCGCGCTGCCGATGCCCGCGCAGTTGATCGCCACGCGCAGCGTACCCAGGCCGGTGGCGGCGTCGACCGCGGCCGACACCTGCTCGGGATCGGTCACGTCGGCGGGGGAGAACACCGCCCGCTCGCCCAGCTCCTGCGCCACGTCGGCGCCCGCCGAGGACGGCAGGTCCACGATCACCACCGACGCGCCCTCGGCGTGCAGCTTCTCCACCGTCGCCCGGCCCAGTCCGGACGCTCCTCCGGTCACCAGCGCGACGACACCGTCGACGTCCACGTGCTCCTCCTCGATCGTGGGGTTCCGGGGTCATGCTGTCCGCTCGGGCAGAAACGGTCAATGCTGACGGTTGATCGAGGGGAAGGACCCCGTGACCAGGTGCACGACACGCCCCGCGTACAGTGGAGGGCTGGTGCGCGTGTCGTGCCGTGTCCGCGCGCAGGCCCGTCCGGGGTCGGTGCGGTCCGGCGCGTCGTCGGCACCCGAACCGCCGCGCACCCGCGGGGCGGGGGAGGCGGGACGACCGTGGTCGTCAGGCTGTCGTCGTGGTGAGTGTGTCCTCTCCCGGAGGGCGCGGGATCCGCGGCGGCGCGAGAGAAGTGCGGAGGACATGGCGAAGAAGGACGGCGCCATCGAGGTCGAGGGCCGGGTCGTCGAGCCCCTGCCCAACGCGATGTTCCGGGTCGAGCTCGAGAACGGGCACAAGGTCCTGGCACACATCAGCGGCAAGATGCGGCAGCACTACATCCGAATCCTCCCCGAGGACAAGGTCGTGGTCGAGCTCTCGCCGTACGACCTGTCGCGCGGCCGCATCGTCTACCGCTACAAGTGAACCGAGCAGAGCAGGCAGCGAGGACGAGATCGTGAAGGTCCAGCCGAGCGTCAAGCGTATCTGCGCCAAGTGCCAGGTGGTCCGCCGTCACGGGCGGGTCATGGTCATCTGCGACAACCTGCGGCACAAGCAGCGCCAGGGCTGACGCCCACCGTCCGGGCCCGCCCGGACGACGAGAACACCCCCGTACCTACGTCGGCACAGTCCCGGCGGAACCACCCCCGGCGGGAGGCCGGGGCCCGATGACGACGTCACCGGGACGGGCGGGGTCCGACACCTCCCATCGACACGAGGAGTACGTCGCCACATGGCACGCATTTCCGGCGTCGACCTCCCCCGCGAGAAGCGGATGGAGATCGCGCTGACCTACATCTTCGGGATCGGCCGCAGCCAGTCCCGGACGATCCTCGCGGAGACCGGGATCGACCCCGACCTCCGCAGCAAGGACCTGTCGGATCAGGACGCCGCGGCGATCCGCGCGTTCATCGAGCAGAACCTCCGGGTCGAGGGTGACCTGCGTCGCGAGGTCCAGGCGGACATCCGGCGCAAGGTCGAGATCGGCAGCTACCAGGGCCTGCGTCACCGGCGCAACCTCCCGGTCCACGGCCAGCGGACGAAGACCAACGCCCGCTCGCGCAAGGGCCCGAAGAAGACCGTCGCCGGCAAGAAGAAGGCCACCCGCAAGTAAGCGGGGCCCGATCACCTCACCAGGAGTTTCCGTATGCCACCCAGGACTCGTACCGGCGCCGCAGGCGCCAAGAAGGTGCGCCGCCGGGAGAAGAAGAACATCTCCCAGGGCCAGGCGCACATCAAGAGCACCTTCAACAACACGATCGTCTCGATCACCGACCCGTCGGGCGCGGTGATCAGCTGGGCCTCCGCCGGCCACGTCGGCTTCAAGGGCTCGCGCAAGTCCACGCCGTTCGCCGCCCAGATGGCCGCCGAGAACGCGGCCCGCAAGGCGGCCGAGCACGGCATGAAGAAGGTCGACGTCTTCGTGAAGGGCCCGGGTTCGGGCCGCGAGACGGCGATCCGCTCGCTGCAGGCCGCGGGCCTCGAGGTCGGGACCATCTCCGACGTCACCCCGCAGCCCCACAACGGTTGCCGCCCGCCCAAGCGGCGCCGGGTCTGAGGTAGGGGAGGAGAACAGTCATGGCCCGTTACACCGGTCCTGTCACGCGCAAGTCCCGCCGCCTCAAGGTCGACCTGGTCGGCGGCGACAAGTCCTTCGAGCGTCGTCCGTACCCCCCGGGGCAGCACGGTCGGATCCGCATCAAGGAATCCGAGTACCTCATGCAGATCCAGGAGAAGCAGAAGGTCCGCTTCACCTACGGGGTGCTCGAGAAGCAGATGCGCAAGTACTACGAGGAGGCGAACCGTCGCGAGGGCAAGACCGGCGACGAGTTCCTGCGCCTGCTCGAGTCGCGTCTCGACTCGGTCGTCTACCGCGCCGGGCTCGCCCGGACGCGACGCGCCGCCCGCCAGCTGGTCGGGCACGGCCACTTCCTGGTCAACGGCCAGAAGGTGGACGTCCCCAGCTACCGGGTGACGCAGTACGACATCATCGACGTCCGCGACAAGTCGCGGAACATGCTGCCCTTCGTGGACGCGAAGGAGTCCTTCGGTGACCGTCCGGTCCCCGGCTGGCTCCAGGTCGTCCCGGAGTCGCTGCGCATCTTCGTGCACCAGCTGCCCGAGCGGGCCCAGATCGACACGCCCGTGCAGGAGCAGCTGATCGTCGAGTTCTACTCGAAGTAGGGCTCGACCCCACCGGGGTCGGCAGCCTGCCGGCCCCGGTTCCACCGTTCGGCGTCAAATAGCGGATGCCCGAGCACCGGAAGGAACACCAGAAGTGCTGATCTCCCAGCGCCCGGCCCTCTCGGAGGAGCCGGTCGACGAGACCCGGTCGCGGTTCGTCATCGAGCCGCTCGAGCCGGGCTTCGGATACACCCTCGGCAACTCGCTGCGGCGGACCCTGCTGTCGTCCATCCCGGGCGCGGCCGTGACCTCGATCCGGGTCGACGGGGTCCTCCACGAGTTCACCACCGTCCCGGGGGTGAAGGAGGACGTCACCGACATCATCCTGAACCTCAAGGAGCTCGTCGTGAGCTCCGAGGAGGACGAGCCGGCGACGATGTACCTGCGCAAGCAGGGCCCGGGCACCGTGACCGCGGGGGACATCGTCCCCCCGGCCGGCGTGACCGTGCACAACCCGGACCTGCACATCGCGACCCTGAACGACCAGGGCCGCCTCGAGGTCGAGCTGGTCGTCGAGCGTGGCCGCGGCTACGTCCCCGCTGCCCAGAACAAGGCCTCCGGTGCCGAGATCGGCCGCATCCCGGTCGACTCGATCTACTCGCCGGTGCTCAAGGTCAGCTACAAGGTCGAGGCGACCCGCGTCGAGCAGCGCACCGACTTCGACAAGCTGATCCTCGACGTCGAGACCAAGCCGTCGATCACCCCGCGCGACGCCATCGCGTCCGCCGGCCGCACGCTCGTCGAGCTGTTCGGCCTGGCCCGCGAGCTCAACGTCGACGCGGAGGGCATCGAGATCGGGCCCTCGCCCGCCGAGGCCGACTCGATCGCCGCGTTCGCGATGCCCATCGAGGACCTCGACCTGACGGTCCGGTCCTACAACTGCCTCAAGCGGGAGGGCATCCACACGGTCGGCGAGCTCGTCGGCCGGTCGGAGGCCGACCTGCTGGACATCCGCAACTTCGGTGCGAAGTCCATCGACGAGGTCAAGATGAAGCTGGCCGGCCTCGGGCTGGCCCTCAAGGACAGCCCGCCCGGGTTCGACCCGAGCGCGGCCGCGTCCGACTACCCGTCGGAGGGATACGACTCCTACGGCGAAGGCGGCGGGTACGGGTCGTTCGGCACGGACGACGGCCAGGACTACGCCGAGACGGAACAGCTCTAGCCAGCACAGCGCTCTAGTCACCCCAGAGCTCTGACGTACTGCCCCCTCCCCGGCCCGCTGGCGGGCCGGGGAGGAAAGGCGCCCGAGACAGGAGCACGAGAATGCCCCAGCCCACCAAGGGCCCCCGCCTCGGCGGGTCCCCCGCGCACCAGAAGCTGCTGCTGGCCAACCTGGCCACGTCGCTGTTCACGCACGGGAAGATCCACACCACGCGTGCGAAGGCCGAGCGCCTGCGCCCGTACGCCGAGCGCCTGATCACCAAGGCGAAAAAGGGCGACCTGCACAACCGTCGCGAGATCTCCCGGCAGATCCGTGACAAGGACGTCGTGCACCGCCTGATCGCCGAGATCGGCCCGTTCTTCGCCGACCGGCCCGGCGGCTACACCCGCATCGTCAAGACGCTGCCCCGCAAGGGCGACAACGCGCCGATGGCGATCATCGAGCTGGTCAACGAGAAGCTGGCCTCCACCGAGGCGTCGGCGGCCACCCGCTCGGCGGCCTCGCGTCAGACCGAGGTCGGCGGCGCCGCCACCGGTGCCGCGGCCACCGCGGCGACCATCGCCGCGGCGGAGTCCGACGACACCACGGCCGACGGTGCCGCGGCCGAGGAGGCCGTCGGGACCGACGCGGACGTCGAGGTCCCCGAGGCGCAGGCGGCGGCCGACACCGCCGACGACACCGCCGCCGACGAGGCCGAGGGCGCGACGGACGAGGTGCCGGAGCCGATGGCGGACAACGCCGCCGAGGCCGCCGGTCTCTCGACCGACGACGACAAGAAGGACGAGTCCTGACCGGACCCGCTCCCGTGCACGACCACCCCGGGCCCGCCGTCGACCACGACGGCGGGCCCGGGGTGTCTCCGGCCGTGGTCCGGCTGCGGCTGGACCTGGCCTACGACGGCACCGACTTCGCGGGCTGGGCGCGTCAGCCGGGCCTGCGCACGGTGCAGGGCGTGCTCGAGGAGACCCTCGCGACCCTCGCGCGGGCCCCCGTGGCGCTGACCGTGGCCGGTCGCACGGACGCCGGGGTGCACGCCGACGCGCAGGTGGCGCACACGGACCTGGTCCCGGGCCACGCGGTGCTCACCGCCGGGGGCGTGGTGCCCGACGGGCTGGTGGGGCGGCTCGCGCGGATGCTCCCGCCCGACGTGCGGGTCCACGCCGTCCGTGTCGCGCCCCCCGGCTTCGACGCCCGGTTCTCCGCCGTGCGCCGGCACTACGCCTACCGCGTGTGCACCGCGCCGTCCGGCCCGGAGCCGCTGCGGGCCCGCGACACGCTGCGATGGCCCCGCCCGCTCGACGTGACCGCCCTCCGAGACGCGAGTGACCGCCTGCTCGGCGAGCACGACTTCGCGGCGTTCTGCCGACCCCGGGCCGGGGCGACGACGATCCGCGAGCTCCAGCACCTGTCCTGGCACCCGAGCGCGGACGAGCACGACGTGTTCGAGGCGCGGCTCTCCGCGGACGCCTTCTGCCACTCGATGGTCCGGTCGCTGGTCGGGGCGCTGCTCGCGGTCGGGGAGGGGCGTCGTCCGGTGGACTGGCCCGCGTCCCTGCTGACGGCGACCCGGCGCTCCTCGGCGGTGCACGTCGTCGCCGCCCACGGGCTGCGCCTGGTCGGCGTGGACTACCCCGCCGACGCCGACCTCGCCGATCGCGCCACGGTGACCCGGGCGGTGCGGACGCTCGACCGCTGAGCGGGATCAGGCGCGGCGGACCGGGCCGAGGATCGCGGTCTCGCGGTCCGCGGTGACCAGGTCGAGCCGGCGCCACAGGTTGCGTCCGAGGGCGACCACGCCGTGGTCGGGCAGGGTGCGCAGGGTCTCCGCCATCGGCTCGGTCAGCCGCCACAGCCGCGTCGCGAGGTCGGCCTCCTGCGGGGGCATCCGGCCCAGCAGCACCACGTCGGCGTCGTCGGCGGCGTCCGCGACGGCCGGGGAGAGCGAGGGCAGCACCACCATCGTCGAGCGCCACGGGCGGTGCGGGGCGCCCGGGCCCTGGGCCACGGCTCCCCGGTCGTGGACGACGAGCAGCCCTCCGGTGTCCCCGGGTTCCCGCGCGGCCGGCCCGGGGTCGGCGTCGGGCTCGGTCCCGACGCGGACCCGGGCGGGGTCGGCGGCGGCCCGGCCGACCACCTCCCAGGCGGCGACCCGCCCGGTGGCCACGTCGAGGTGGGCCCCCTGGGCGACGCAGCGCAGCGCGATCTGCCGGGCGAGGTGCAGCGCCCCGAGCACGACCACGCGCGTCGGGACCGGACGCAGGACGGCCAGCGTGACCGGAGCCCCTCCGGGATCGGACCCGAGCACGATCCCGGCCGGCGCCACCGGGGCGACGACCCCGTCCAGGGCGGCGACCGGCAGCCGGACCGCGGGCGCGGGACGCGCGGGGGAGCGGCGACTCATCGGGCTCCCAACGGGAGGGTCGTGCGCAGACCGGCGCCCTGCCGTCCGTGCAGCGGCTCGAGCCGGACCCCTCGCGCGCGGGCGACGCCGACGAGCTCCCGACCGGCGGCGACCACCTCGGCCGGGGTGTGGGCGGTGACGCGGACCCGCAGGTCCACCCCGACCTCGTCCGGCGTGTCCGCGGCGACGAGCGCCAGTGCCGTCGTGCACACGGCGTCCGGGGCGACCAGGGCGTCCAGGTCGAGCCCGCGGGGGTCGAGCGCGGTGGCGGTCCACGTGGCGTGGCCGACCTCGCCGATCACGACGGCGTCCCAGCGCTCCTGCACCCCGCCGGGCGTGCGGTCCAGGTCGGAGCCCGCCGCCACCGCGACGGCCTCCCGCAGCCCGTCGCGGTCCACCGGGCGCACCGGCACGTCGTGGTCGGCGAGCACCCGGCCGATGCGGGCGAGCGATCCGACGAGGGCCCGGCGCACCCCGAGCACCCCGCCGCCGCGCGCGGTGACGGCGTCCGGGCACCGGCCGGGGTCGAGTCGGACCACCAGCCACACGCTGCGGTGCGCGGCGTCGGAGAGCGGGCCGAGGACCTCGCGGTGTGCCGTCCGCGCCGGGCTCTCGGCCCCACCCGGCCGGACGTGGCGCACCACGGTCACGGCGTCGAGGACCACCCCCCGGTCGGCGAGCGTGCCCGCCAGGACCGACAGCGGCACCCCGCCGAGTCCTCCGCCGACGCGGTCGACCGGGTCGAGCGTCGCGGGGGGAGCGTCGGTGGTCGTCGGGTCCAGCAGGAGCGGGAGATCCTCGGCCTCGGGGACGAGGACCGCGCTCCAGGCGCCGTCCGGCCCGCCGAGCAGCGCCACCGGCCGGCCGTCGTGGTCCCGCGTGTCGACGACGTCGATCCGTCCGACGGCGGCGTCCACCCCCGGGAGCCCCAGCCCCTCCCCGGGCTCGGCGGCCGGGACCTCGCGGGGACGGAGGCGGTGGCGCAGCGCCAGGGCCGCCCAGGTGCCGACGAGCTCGCCGCGCACCCGGACCAGACCGGCGACGAGGGCGAGCGAGACCACGACGCCGGCGAGGGGGAGCAGCCCCGCCTCCAGCGCGAGCAGGCCGAGGGCGACCGCGAGGCCGATCTCGGCCACCAGGACCCCGGTGATCGGGAGGCGTCCGAGTCCCGGGCCGTCCGGCCGGCTCACCGGGCCCTCCGGCGCCGGACTCCGACCCCCACGAGGACGGCCGCGACGGCGGCCGCCCCGACGCCGAGGGCCCAGCCGGTCCTGCCGCCCGTGACCGGCGCGGGCTCGGGCGGCGGAGGCGGGTCCGGCCGGCGGCCGGCGAGGGCCGCGGCCACGTCCAGCGCCCCGGCTCCGACCGTCGGTGGGGTGCCACCCGGGACGGGCGCAGCCGTGGTGCGCAGCCGGGCGACCACCTCGCGCGCGGGCATCGTCGGGAAGCGGGCCCGGAGCAGCGACGCCGCACCCGCGACCCGGGCGGCCGCGAAGCTCGTCCCGACGACGGGTCCGGGAGCCGAGCCGGGCAGTGTCAGGTCCGCGGTGAGGCCACCCGAGCGGGCGTCCAGGGCCGCCGGGACCGCCCCGGGCGCCGCGAGCCCGACCCACGGGCCCGCGAGCGAGGAGCGGTCCGGGGCGCCGTCGGCGTCCAGGGCGCCGACGGCGAGGACGTCGGCGTCGGAGCCGAACCACGCCGGGACCGGGACCGTGACGACGCGCTGCCCGGCGCCCGCCGGGTCGTTGGCCGGGCACGCGCCGCCGACGTTGCCGGCCGCGGCGACCACCACCACGTCCCGCTCGGTCGCGTCGCGGAGCGCGGCCCGCAGGGCCCCGAGCGCGGGCACGGTGCCGCCGATCAGCTCCGCCGCCGGGCGGCAGGCCGCGAGGGCGAGGGTGAGGACGTCCACCCCCGGCGTGTCCACGGCCGCGCGCACGGCCCGCGCGAGGAGGGCCTCGTCGCCCGTCGGGCCGGCGTCCGAGGAGAACCAGGCGCTCTCGGCGCGCACCGCGACGACCGCCGCACCCGGCGCGACCCCGACGACGCCGTCGTCCGGACCGGGGGCGGCGGCGACCACTCCGGCCACCGCGGTGCCGTGACCGTCGCAGTCGTCGCGGGCGGAGTCGGCGGCGAGGAAGTCTCCGGCGTCGCTCACGCCACCGGACAGGCGGGGGTGGGCCGCGACGCCGGAGTCCACGACCGCCACGACCGCCCCGCGCCCGTCGGCGCCCGGGACGGCGTCCGGTTCCGGGGTCACGGACTCCAGCGCGCCCGGGGTGACCCCGCCGGGGCACGGACCGAGCCGGACCAGGCCGGGCAGGGCGTCCGGGCGCCGCGGCAGGGCCGCGAGAGCGGCCGCGTCCGGCGGTGGCGGGTCCGGCGGTGCGACGGCGATCGGTCCCTGGGTCCCGGCGGCCGGCCGGGGTGCGGCGGCGACCGGGGCGATCAGCACCGCGGCCGCCGTCGCCGCCCCGACGATCAGGGTCCGCGCACTCACAGCACCCGCACCACCGCGAACAGGTCGGCGACCGCGCACGCGAGGGGGAGGACCGCGGCGATCGCGACGCCCTCGGCCAGGTCCACCGCCCGCCGCGCCCCGGGGGACCAGCGCCGACGGGGCCCGACCGACCCGAGCAGCACCGCCAGCGCACCGAGGACGGCGGCGGCGAGGCCCACGCCGAGCCGGGGCAGGCCCGGCGGTGCCGCCGCGACCACGCCGACGGCGAGCCCGGCCGCACCGGTGAGGGCCCCGAGCAGCAGGACCGAGGCGGGGACGGCGTTGGCGTAGCTGCGCGAGCGCAGGGCCGCGAGGACGACGAGCAGGACGGCGAGGATTCCGCCGACGGTGCCGCGCCACCCGGGGGCGGGAGCGAGCCCGAGGACCGCGACCGCCGCGACCAGGACCGCCACCGTCCCGCCCGCGAGGCCGGACAGCAGCGCGTGCGCGCGGTCCGTGCGTCGGTCGAGGACGGCCGGGTCGCCGGGCTCGGGGTCGGTCCCGTCGTCCGTCGGCGAGACCGGGACCCGGGGCAGCGGGAGGCGCGCGAGCAGCACGGCCAGTCGCGGGAGCGCGGAGAGCACGACGAGCGCCGCGGCGCCCGCCCCGGCGGCGACGGCCGCGGGTTCCACCGGCCCGGCACCGCGGGCCCCGGCCACCGCGCCCGCGACGGTGGTGACGGCTCCGACCAGGGTGCCGAGGGTGGCGGCGGTCGCCAGCGCGACGTCGACCGCGAGCGCGATGCGGTCCGTGCGCGGCGCGGCGAGCAGCGCGGTGCCGGACGCGGCGAGGGCCAGCGCCGAGGCCACCAGCAGGTGGGGGCCGCCGAGCCCGACGGTCAGGGGCGCGCCGTCCGGCCCCGCGACGGCCGCCAGCCCGCACACCGCGGCGGCGGCCGCACCGAGGCCGGCGAGCACCGCGGGCGGACCCGGCCGCCGGGCGACACGCGGCGCGAGCGCGGCCAGCACGGTCGCGGTCAGGGCGACGAGCGCGGCGACGACGGCGGTGACCAGGCCGCCCGCGGTGCCCGGCCCGCGGCCGGCCGCGAGCAGCGCGCCGAGGAGCGCCGCCGCGCCGACGACCCCGGCGACCAGCCCGGTGCGGTGCGCCCAGGTCGCGTCCCAGGCCCGGAACCCGGGTGGGGTCGACTCCGCCACGGCGTCCACGACGTCGTCGTAGAGCGGGGCGGGGGCCGCGTCGTCGCGGCGGCGCAGGACGAGTTGGTCGCCGTCGAGGACCTCGAGGTCGTCCAGCGTGGACCGCGGGTCGGCGGGCTCGCGGCCGAGGGGCGCGAGCGTCCAGGCCCCGGCGCCCGGTCGGTCCGCGCTGCGCACGGGCGCGTGCCGCCCCCACGCGGTCACGGGAGGGCGGGCCCGGTCCGCCCCGGTGAGTTCGACGAGGACGCCCAGGAGCTCCCCGACCGGGACGTCGCCGGGCAGGGCCAGGTCGGCGCGGGTGGTCGGCGCGAGGACCGACACCCGGGTGACGGGGGCGGCGGCCTCGACCGGGACGGGCAGCGGTGCGACGTCCGGGCCGGTGGTCGACGGCGGCCGCGCGGCGGCGGCGCCCTGCAGCGCCGTCGTCCGGCCGTTGCCGGTGCTCACCCGCCTCACCTCCGTGCCCCTGCGGCTCCCGGCCGGAAGAGTCCGAAACGTGCCCGACCGGGTGATCGGCTCCCTAGTATGGCCAGCACGCCGCGCCCGGGTGGGGTGAACGGGGAGATCCGTAGGCTCTCCCCGGAGGAGGTCGTGCGGGAGGAGTGGCGTGGGGACGCAGGTCGTCCGGCGCGGGCCACGCGGGTCCGCCCCGGTCATGCCCGGCGGTGAGCTCGCGATCGAGGCGCCGCCCGAGGAACCGCGGATCGCGCCCGCCGGACTGCTCGCGCGCCTGCTGCCGCTGGCCATGGTGCTCGCCTCGGTGGGCTTCGTGGTGGTGCTCGGGATCGACAACCCGACGTCGTGGCTGTTCGGCGGCATGATCGCGCTGTCCACGCTCGGCATGGTGGCGGGCGGCTTGTCCCGGGGCGGTGCCCAGCGGCGGGCCGAGGCGGACGCCGAGCGGGCGGACTACCTGCGCTACCTCGCCCAGGTCCGGCGCCGGGCGCGGGCGGTCGCCGTCGAGCAACGGGCCAGCCTGCAGTGGACCCATCCCGACCCCGACGCGCTGGCCGGGCTCGCCCGCGGACCACGCACCTGGGAGCGGCGCCCGGGTGACCCGGACTTCGCGCACGTGCGGGTCGGGCGTGGGGCGCAGCGCCTCGCCACCGCCCTGGTCCCGCCGCGCACCGGGCCGGTGTCCGACCTCGAACCGGTCACGACGTCGGCCCTGCGCCGGTTCGTCCGGGCCCACTCCGTCGTCGAGGACCTGCCGACCGCGGTGTCGCTGCGCGCCTTCGCGGCGGTCGCGGTCACCGGCCCCGACGCGAGCCCCGTGGGGCGGGAGCGGCGCCGCGCGCTCGCCCGCGCCGTCGTCGCGCAGCTCGTCACGTTCCACTCCCCGGACGACCTGCTGCTCGCCGTCGTGACCGACGAGGCCACGCGGTCGGCCTGGGAATGGGTGAAGTGGCTCCCGCACGTCGCCCACCCGCGCCTGCACGACGGCGCCGGGCCGGTCCGCATGATCGCGTCGTCGCTCGGCGCCGTGACCTCGTGGCTCGGCCCGGAGCTCGCCGACCGGCCCCGGTTCAGCCGCGGCGCCGCCCCACCCGCGGGCGCGCCGCACGTGGTCGTCGTCTGCGACGGCGGGGTCGTGGAGACCGGCGAGGGGGCGACGGCGGACGACCTGGCCGAGGAGGGCCTGGCCGGGGTGACCCTGATCGACCTCGACGCGCGCCTCGACCCCCTCGTCGCCCGCCGCGGGCTGCGGCTCGTGGTCGCACCCGACCCGGCGCGGGGCGGCCCGGACCGCATCGGTGCGGCCACCGACGCGGGCGTCGAGTGGTTCGGCCGGCCGGACGTGCTGCGCGACCCGGAGGCCGAGGCGCTGGCCCGCCGGATCGCGCCGTGCCGCACGCCCGCCTCGGCGCCCGAGGGCGCGGGACCGGCCGCCCCCGGGCTGCTCGACCTGCTCGGCGTCCCCGGCAGCCCGGAGACCTTCGACGTCGCCGCCGCCCGGCGGCCACGCGCCCCTCGCGACCGGCTCCGCGTGCCGTTCGGGCTGGGGGAGGACGGCGAACCGGTCGAGCTGGACCTCAAGGAGTCCGCGCAGGAGGGGATGGGCCCGCACGGGCTCTGCGTCGGGGCGACCGGGTCGGGCAAGTCCGAACTGCTCCGCACGCTCGTGCTCGGCCTGATCACCACCCACTCGTCGGCGACGCTGAACCTGGTCCTGGTCGACTTCAAGGGCGGCGCCACCTTCGCCGGGCTCGCCGACGCCCCGCACGTCGCGGCCGTGATCACGAACCTGGCCGACGACCTCGCCCTCGTCGACCGCATGCAGGACGCGCTGGCCGGCGAGCTGACCCGCCGTCAGGAACTGCTGCGGGCGGCGGGCAACCTCGCGAGCGTCGCGGACTACGAGCGGGCCCGCGAGCGCGGCGCCGACCTGGCCCCGCTGCCCGCCCTGTTCGTCGTGGTCGACGAGTTCTCCGAGCTGCTGGCCCAGAAGCCCGACCTCGCCGAGGTGTTCACGGCGATCGGTCGCCTCGGGCGCTCGCTGCAGGTCCACCTGCTGCTCGCCTCGCAGCGCGTCGACGAGGGCCGGCTGCGCGGTCTGGAGTCCCACCTCTCCTACCGGATCGGGTTGCGCACGTTCTCGGCCGCGGACTCCCGCGCCGTGCTCGGGGTGCCGGACGCGGCCTCGCTGCCCGCGGTCCCGGGCACCGGCTACCTGCGCTCGGACACCTCGACGATGGTCCGTTTCACCGCCGGCTACGTGTCCGGCCCCGCACGGCGGCCGGGAGCCTCCGGGACCGGCGCCACGCCCCGACGCCGCGGCCGGCCGTTCGCGCCGCGCCCGTTCCACGGCGGGTGGGTGGAGCCCGGGCCCGACGACGGCTCTGACCCGCCGCCCGCGGCCCCCGCCCCGACACCCGACGAGGACACCGGGACGAGCGTGCTCGACGTCATCGTGGACCGCCTGCGCGACGCCGGCCCGCCCGCGCACGAGGTGTGGCTGCCACCCCTCGAGGGCCCCGTCGACCTGGAGTCGCTGCTGCCGCCGCTGCAGGACACGCCCGACCGCGGACGCCACGCGCCGGGGTTCCCCGCGAACGGCACCCTGCGGCTCCCCCTCGGGCTCGTCGACCGGCCGTACGAGCAGCGCCGGGAGGTGCTGTGGGCGGATCTGTCGGGCGCGGCCGGGCACGTCGTGGTGGCGGGCGGCCCCCGGGCGGGCACCTCGACCCTGCTGCGCACCCTGATCTGTTCCGCGGCCCTCACGCACACCCCGGACGAGCTCGGCTTCCACGTGATCGACCTGGGTGGCGGCGCCCTCAGCGGCCTGGCGGGGCTGCCGCACGTCGGCACCGTCGCGGGGCGCGGCGACACCGACCTGGTGCGCCGGGTGGTGGCCGAGGTGGGCGCGGTGGCCACGGCGCGCGAGCGCTGGTTCCGCGAGCGGGGGATCGACTCGATCGCCGACCTGCGCGAGCGGCGGCGCCGGGGGGAGGACCTGCCCGACCCGTTCGGCGACCTCGTGCTCGTCGTCGACGGCTGGCACGCCTTCCGCGCCGACCACGAGGCGCTCGAGGCCGCCGTGACCACGCTGGCGACGACGGGCCTCGCGTACGGCGTGCACGTCGCGATCGGCATCAGCCGGTGGGCGGAGCTGCGCCCGGCCCTCAAGGACCTGCTGGGCACGCGGATCGAGCTGCGGCTCGGCGACCCGGGGGAGTCCGAGGTCGACCGGCGGGTGGCGGCCGCCGTCCCGGCCGGCCGGCCGGGACGCGGGATCGCGCCCGACCGCAGCCACGTGCTGGTCGCGCACCCCGACGCGGGCATCGTCGCGGCCGTGACCGCCGCCTGGCCCGGACCCGGCGTGCCGCCGGTGGCCCTGCTGCCCGACCGGGTCGACGTCGCCGACCTGCCGGGCCCGCGCGACGGGGAGCGCCACCTGCTGCCGATCGGCATCGACGAGGAGCGGCTCGCCCCGGTCCTCCTCGACACCGCCGCCGACCCGCACCTGCTCGTCTACGCCGACGGCGAGTCGGGCAAGACCGCCTTCCTGCGCCTGCTCGCCCACCAGGTCGTCACCCGGTACACCCCGGCACAGGCCCGGCTGATGATCGTCGACTACCGCCGCGGCCTGCTCGGGGCCGTCGACTCCGAGCACCTGATCAGCTACACCTCCACCGCGGACGCCCTGACCGCGGCGATGACCGACCTCGTCGCGTCGCTGCGCCGCCGGCTGCCCGGACCCGACGTCACCCCCGAGCAGCTGCGGAGCCGGTCCTGGTGGACCGGACCCGAGGTCTTCCTGCTCGTCGACGACTACGACCTCGTGGCGGGCGCGGCCGGCAACCCGCTGACCGCCCTGCTCGACCTGCTCCCGCAGGCCAAGGACGTCGGCCTGCACGTCGTGGTGGCCCGTCGGGTCGGTGGCACCTCCCGGGCGATGTTCGAGCCGGTGCTCGCGCGCCTGCGGGAGCTGGCGACTCCGGGGCTCGTCGGGAACGGCAGCCGCGACGAGGGGCCGCTCGTGGGCGCGGTGCGGCCGGGACCCCGCCCGCCCGGCCGCGTCGTGCTGGTGACGCGCCGGGACCCCGAGCGGCTCGTGCAGCTCGCGTGGCGGGACCCGGACGAGCCGATCCGACCGGTCCCCGACGACGGCGGGGGTGACCCGTGAGCCGCCGGGTCGCGGTGGATCTCGGAGACACCGGGGTGGCCCTCGCCGTGGACCCGGGCGGCGGGGCCGACGTCGGCGAGCCGGACCTCGACCTCGCCGCGGTCTTCGCGCCCGAGGACGCCGCCCTGGTCACCGGGAGTGCCGCCCGGGCCCGGGCCGCCGCCGATCCCGCCCGGTTCGAGCCGCGGCCGCGCCGGCACGTTGACGAGGGCACGCTCCTGCTCGGCACGCGGGTGGTCGGGGTCGTCGAGGCGCTCGGGGCGGTGCTCGCGGCCGCCGTCGACCGGGCCGGGCCCGCGCTGCGGGGACAGCGGGCCGACACGCTCGTGCTCACCCACCCCGCGGACTGGGGCACCGGACGCCGCGAGACCCTGCGGCGGGCCGGGGCGGGTCTCGCCGCCGGGCTGGAGCTGGTCGCGGAGCCGGTCGCCGCGGCCGCGCACGCCCGCTGGATGCGCCCGGCGGGCGCCCCGGGCGCGGAGGGTCCCCTGGCCGTCCTCGACGTCGGGGCGCGTCGGGCGTGGGCGGCCGTCGTGGACGGCGGGTCGACCGTGCTCGCGTACCGGGGGTCGGGCGCGTTCGGCGGGGACGACGCCGACGAGCTCGTCCTCGCCCACGTCCTGCGGGCGCTGCCCGCCGACGCCTCGGACGCCGACCGCGTGCACGCCGTCGCCGCGGGCGGCACGCTGGCCGGACGCCGCCACCGCCAGGTCCTCCTCGAGGACGTGCGCGAGGCCCGCGAGCGCCTCTCCGACGCCGAACAGGCCGAGATCCCGCTCCCGGGCGCGGCCGGTACCGCCTGGTGCTCGCGGGGCGAGCTGGAGGACCTGCTGCGCGAGCCGTGCGAACGGCTCGTCGACCTGCTCGCCCGCGCCCTCGACGACGCCGGGGTGGCGGCCTCCGGGCTGGCCGGTGTGCGACTGGTCGGCGGGCTGGCCCGCACCCCGCTGCTGGGCACCCTCGTCCACCGGGAGCTCGGGGTGCCCCCGCTCGTGCCCCCCGAGCCGCGGACGGTGGTGGCCCGTGGTGCGCTGCTCGCGGCCGCCGAGGCGGGGGCGCCGGCCCCCGCCCGTCCCACTCCGCCCGCACCCGTCCTGCTGCCCGGGTGGCCCACGGCGCGCGAGGGGCGCCCCGCTGACCGGACGCCGTCCGCGGTGCCCGCCGGTGCCGGCCCGGTCGCGGCGGCGGACGCCCGGCGCAGCGCGGGAGTCCGCACGCCGTCCGGGGCCCGCGGTGGGCCGCCCGTCGACCCGTACGCCGATCCCTACGGAGGCGCGCCCCCGCGCGCGAACGACCGGCCCGGTCCTGCCGGCCCGACGCCGCGGATCGACCCGGACGGTCCCACCGTGCGGATCGCCCACGAGCTCGTCCCGGCCGGCCGCCCGCCGGCCCGGGTGGAGACGCCCGGTGGGGGGAGCGGCCGCTGGACCCCGCGGCGCCGGGCCGCGGCGGTGGCGGCGGCGACCGTCGCGGTCGTGGTGCTGATCCTGGCGGTGGCCGGGCTGCGGACCGGCGGGGACGGCCCGACGGCCGGCGCCGCGCCGCCCACCGTCGTCTCGGTGTTCGCGCACGCCTACGAGCTGCCGGCGGGGTGGACGACCGACGGCAGCGACAGCGCGACCCGGCGCAGCCGCATCCGGCCCGCGGGGCAGCCGACCGGGCCGAACCTGATCGCGGTGCAGGAGAGCGCCCTGGCCTCCGCGGACCCCGCGAGCGCCCGCGCGCAGCTCCTGGCCGGTTTCGAGGCGGCCCGCGCCGCCGGGGGCGGCGTGTCCGACCTGCAGCCGGAGACGACGTTCGCCGGGCGTGACGTGGCGACCTACCGGCAGGTCCCCGCGCCGGGGACGACGGTCGACTGGGTGGTCGTGTTCGTCGGGCCCACCCAGCTCTCGGTGGGCTGCCGGCACGACGACCCCTCCCGCGACGCGGTCCTCGACGCCTGCGCGCGGGTGGTCTCGACGCTGCGCAGCCCGCCGTGACCCCCGCGGTGGTCTCCGCCGTCGACGAGTTCGCCGGAACGGCACCCACGGGCGTCGTCGGGATGTCACCGTCGAGTGGGAGCAGGAGCCGGCGGGAGGAGCAGGACGTGACGGGACAGTTCGGGACCGAGACGCAGCTGATGCAGGGGGCGGGTCAGCACGTGATCGACGTGCGCGACCAGATCGCCGCCCAGCTCGCGCAGCTGCGCGGTCAGCTGGTGCCGTTGGAGGCGACCTGGCGGGGGGACGCGTCCACGGCGTTCACGCAGCTGATGGCGCGCTGGAACGACGACGCGAACCGCATCAACGCCGCCCTCGGCGCGATCGCGGAGTCCGTCACCGCCTCCGGGGTCACCTACCGCGCGGCCGAGGACGAGGTCGCGGCGTCCACCTCGCAGATCACCCAGGCCCTGGCCTGAGGACGGGGACGACGATGAACGAGATCCGCGTGACCTTCGGTGAGCTCTCCGCCGCCCAGCAGAGCGTCACCGCCACCGCGACCCGCATCCGGGGCCAGCTCGACGACCTGCAGCGCCGGCTCGCGCCGCTGACGGCGGGATGGACGGGCGCGGCCGCGGAGCAGTACCAGGCCCGGCAGCGGGAGATCGACGCCGCGTGGGCGGACCTCGCGCAGGTCCTCGGCCAGATCGGCGGGCGGCTCGGGCAGGCCGAGCAGACCTACCGCGCCGTGGAGCACCGCAACGCCGCCCGCTACTGACGGGGGTGGGTGGAGGACCGGGGGCGGTGCCCGCGTACTCTGGAGAGCCGTTGCGCGGTGAACGTCTGCCGCGCGGAGATCGCAGCGTGGACACGGCCGTGCGTTCACGGCCACCGCGCCTGCGTTCCCACCGACGTACCGCAGACCCAGTATGACCGTGACGAGGTAGCTTCCGTGCGCACGTTCAGTCCGAAGCCCGGCGACATCGACCGCGCCTGGCACGTCATCGACGCCTCCGACGTCGTGCTCGGCCGGCTGGCCAGCCAGACCGCCCAGCTCCTGCGGGGCAAGCACAAGCCGACCTACGCCCCGCACGTCGACACCGGTGACTTCGTGGTGATCGTGAACGCGGAGAAGGTCGCCCTGACCGGCGGCAAGCGGGACGACCGCTTCGTCTACCACCACAGCGGCTATCCCGGTGGGCTCAAGAAGCGCACCGTGGGCGAGGAGCTCGAGCGCTTCCCCGACCGTCTGGTCGAGAAGGCGATCAAGGGCATGCTGCCCAAGAACCGGCTGGGCCGCGCCATGGCGTCGAAGCTCAAGGTCTACGCGGGCCCCGAGCACCCGCACGCCGCCCAGCAGCCCGTGCCGTACGAGATCCGACAGGTGAGCCAGTGACCACCCCCGACGACCCGACCGTCGAGACCGAGACCGACTACGAGGTCACGTCCGAGGCCCCGGAGAGCGGACAGTCGCTCGCCGAGGCCGCGGACCTGAACTCCGACGACTTCGCCGCCGACACCGACGACGAGCTGGGCGCCGAGGTCTTCGGCGACGCCCCCGCCCCGGTGTTCGCGACGATCGACCGCCCGATCCAGACCGTCGGCCGCCGCAAGGAGGCCGTGGTCCGCGTCCGTCTCGTGCCGGGCTCCGGCAAGCTGACGATGAACGGCAAGGCGTTCGAGGAGTACTTCCCGAACAAGGTCCACCAGCAGCTCATCCGCGAGCCCCTGGTGTCGACCGAGCGCACCGAGCAGTTCGACATCTTCGCCAACCTCCACGGTGGCGGGACGTCGGGCCAGGCCGGCGCGCTGCGCCTGGCCATCGCCCGCGCGTTGACCCTGGTCGACCCGGAGGACCGCCCCGGCCTCAAGAAGGCCGGCTTCCTCACCCGCGACGCCCGGGCCAAGGAGCGCAAGAAGTACGGCCTCAAGAAGGCCCGGAAGGCCCCGCAGTACTCGAAGCGCTGATGGGTCGCCTGTTCGGGACCGATGGTGTCCGCGGCCTCGCGAACGCGGACCTCACCCCCGAGCTGGCGCTCTCCGTCGCGTCCGCCGCCGCCCGTGTGCTCGTCGAGCACGCGGGCGGTGTCGTGCGCGGGGCGGGCGCAGCGACGGGGTCGGGCGACGGCGTGGCGCGGCCGGTGGCGGTGGTGGGCCGCGACCCGCGGGCCAGCGGCGAGATGCTCGAGGCGGCGGTCTGCGCCGGCCTCTCGGCGGCGGGTGCGGACGTCCGGCGGGTCGGCGTGCTGCCGACCCCGGCGGTCGCCCACCTCACCGCGACGCTCGGGGCCGACCTGGGCGTCATGATCTCCGCCTCGCACAACCCGATGCCCGACAACGGCATCAAGTTGTTCGCGGCCGGCGGTCACAAGCTCCCCGACGCCCTCGAGGACGAGATCGAGGCGCACCTGGGGCACGTCGCCGACTCCGACCGGCGGCCGACCGGTCGCGGGATCGGGCGCGTCACCGACGTGCCGGACGCCCTCGATCGCTACCTCGACCACCTGCTCGTCGCGACCCCGCACCCGCTCGAGGGGCTGCACGTGGTCGTGGACTGCGCGCACGGGGCCGCGTCCCTGGCCGCCCCGCGCGCCTACGAGCGTGCCGGGGCCCGCGTGACGACGCTCGCCGCCGACCCGGACGGCTGGAACATCAACGAGGGCGTCGGGTCGACGCACCTCGAGGGGCTGTCGAAGGCCGTCGTCGAGCACGGTGCCGACCTCGGCATCGCCCACGACGGGGACGCCGACCGCTGTCTCGCGGTCGCGGCC
The DNA here is from genome assembly GCF_030286555.1 of Actinomycetospora termitidis. Lineage (GTDB taxonomy): Bacteria > Actinomycetota > Actinomycetes > Mycobacteriales > Pseudonocardiaceae > Actinomycetospora > Actinomycetospora termitidis. The sequence goes on from NZ_JASVWF010000001.1 coordinate 1,180,180, forward strand.
GACGGGTCGGTGGTCGACGGGGACCAGATCCTCGCCGTACTGGCCCTGGCCCTGCACGCCGACGGCGAGCTGGTCGAGGACACCCTCGTGACCACCGTGATGAGCAACCTCGGCCTGCACCTCGCGATGCGGGAGGCCGGGATCGCGGTGCGGACCACGGCGGTCGGCGACCGGTACGTGCTCGAGGAGCTGCGGGCCGGCTCGTTCTCCCTCGGCGGGGAGCAGTCGGGGCACGTCGTCCTGCCCTCCCACGCGACCACCGGCGACGGGCTGCTCACGGCCCTGCGCCTGATGGCCCGGATGGCCGCGACCGGCCGGGCGCTCGGCGAGCTGGCGGCGGTCGTCGAACGGCTGCCGCAGGTCCTGGTGAACGTGCCGGTGGCCGACAAGGCGGCCGTGCAGCGTTCGAGCGCGGTGGCCGACGCCGTCGCCGCCGAGGAGACCGCGCTCGCCGGGCGCGGGCGGGTGCTGCTCCGGCCGTCGGGCACCGAGCAGGTGGTGCGGGTGATGGTCGAGGCCCCCACCGAGGACACCGCCCGGGACGTCGCCGGGCGGCTCGCCGACCTCGTGGCCGGGGTCCGCGCGTAGCCCGAGGGGCCGGTGTGGAACCGCCGGGCGCGGTGGGGGACGCTGAGACGCGTGACACGGCGTGACGGCGGGCGGCGGGGGTCGCTGTCCGCGGTGCCACCGCCGCGTCGGCTCGCCGAGCTCGGCGCGGACACCTCGGACGCTCTGCTCGCCGCCGGCGACGCGGGGATCGCCCAGGTCGCGGCCGCCCTCCCGGCGCGGGTCGCGCTCGTCGGGACGGCCGGGTTGCCGGCCCCGCCGGTCGACGTCGAGGGACTGCGGGCCCGGCACACGGCGCAGCGCGGCATCCGGTTCGCCGCGATCGCCGCGGGCGCCGACGACCTCCGGCGGGCCGCCGACCGGGTGCGCGCCCGGCACCGTGCGCTCGCCGACGAGGCCGGTGTGCTGTGGGAGCAGTGGTCCGGGCCCTCGGCGGACGAGGTCGCCGACCGCGTCGTCGCCCTCGGCCGGGCCGCGCAGGAGATCGTGACGATGCTGGCGGAGACCGCGGAGACGGTGGAGGCCGCCGGCCTCGCGGTCGCCGACGACGTCACCGATCGCGCCGCGGCCGCGCGGGCGCTCGCCGCGTTCGATCCCGGCCCGGCCCCCGGGCCCGGGGCGATGCCCGTCGCGGCCCGGGCGTGGGCGGGCGCGCTGGACACGCGCCTGCAGCGCTACCTGGACGTCGCCGACCGCACCGACGTCTCGATCGCCGACACCTGGCGGGACCTCGCCGAGCGGCTCGCGGTGCTCCGGCGACTCTCGGGCACCGACGCCGAGCCCGCCGCGGACGACCCGTCAGGGCTCCCGCCGGACCTGCTCGCGCTGCCGGAGATCCTCGCGGCCCTCGGCGGCCTGGGGCTCGGGGACCCGGACGAGGACGACGAGGACGACGACGCCCCGGAGGACCGTGCGCACCCGGGTGAGCTCGACCGCTGAGTGCTCGCCCGCCGAGTGCGACGTGACGCAGGTCCGGCGGGGTCCGATCCCGCGTGGTGTCGCACTCGCGCGGCGTCAGACGGTCGAGGACTCCCGGTAGACCCGGACGTCGGTGCCCTTGACGGCGCCGTCGACGACGTCGGCGTACTTCTTCTCGCCGTTCAGGTGGTGCAGCAGGAACCCGGTGAGCAGGGCCTTCACCGTCGTGAGGACCCCGAGGTCGGCCTTGCCGTCGAGCACCAGGTCGCTCCAGTGCCTCCCCTCGACGATCCCGAGGTGGCTGGCCTTCTTCACCGTCCGCATCACCGACGGCCCCGCCCACGCGGCGGCGACCGGTTCGGCGCCGGCCGCGGGGGGTGCCACCAGGTCCTTGCCGAACGCGACGTGCATCCCCGGCAGGTGCACCGCCCGGGCGGCGTCCTGGGCCGAGGGCCGGGACTCCGACAGCGCGATCGTCGCGACCGCCTGCACGTGCCCCCGGTTCTCGGCGATCTCCGAGCCGGACTCCCAGTAGGGCTCCCCGGCGGCCTGGACACGGGTCGTGTGCGCCGGGGCGGCGGCCGCGAGGACCGCGGCGCCCGCTCCCATGCCGTGACCGGCGAGCGCCAGCTTGCGGGGGTCGACGCTCACCGCGGCACCGCGGGCGGTGCCGCCGAGCCGGACCGAGGAGACGACGTCGAGCGCCGTGCGCAGGTCGTTCGCCAACCGGCGGTGGGAGGCGAAGGGGCCCCGCTCGGTGTCCGGGGCGGCGGCGACGATGCCCCACGACGCGAGGTGACGCAGGAGGCCGTGGTAGCGCGACGCCGGGTTGAGCCAGTCGTGGCCGAACGCCACGGCGGGCAGCAGCTCACCCGCCGCCGGGGTGAAGACCACGCCGGGCAGACCGATCAGCGCGAGCTCCCCGCGCAGGACCTGGTATGGGCCCGGGCGCCCGAGCTCGGCGACGATCTGCTTCGCGCTGGCCATGGCGACGGACCGTAGTGCATGCGCACCCCTCGCGGCCTGCTGGAACACGCTCCTGACGGCTGGGTCACGGTGGGCACCGGTCAAGGTCCACTTCGCCCCACCTACGCTGGGCGTCCGTGTGCGGCATCGTGGGATACGTGGGCTGGCGCCCGGCGCGCGACGTCCTGCTGGGCGGTCTGCGGCGGCTGGAGTACCGCGGGTACGACTCGGCGGGCATCGCGACGGTGACGCCGGGGTCCGGCTCGGTCGAGGTGCACCGGGCGGCCGGGCCCCTGGACAACCTGGTGCGGGTGACGGACGCGCACCCCGAGTCCGACGTCGTCGCCCGCACGGGCACGGGACACACCCGGTGGGCGACCCACGGGGCGCCGACCGACCGCAACGCCCACCCGCACACCGACGCCACCGGGCGGGTCGCGGTCATCCACAACGGCATCATCGAGAATTTCGCCGCCCTGCGTGCCGAGCTCGAGGACGCCGGGGTGGAGCTCGCCAGCGACACCGACACCGAGGTGGCGGCCCACCTCGTCGCGCGGGCGCTCGACGACGAGCCGGACGCCGGGTTCACCGCGGCGGTCCGGCGGGTGGTGAACCGTCTGGAGGGCGCCTTCACGTTGGTGTTCACCGACGCGGCCCGCCCCGACGAGATCGTGGCCGCGCGGCGGTCGTCGCCGCTGGTCGTCGGGATCGGTGACGGCGAGACGTTCGTGGCCTCGGACGTGGCGGCGTTCATCGACCACACCCGCGACGCCGTCGAGCTCGGCCAGGACCAGATCGTCACGCTGACCCGCGAGGGTGCCGTCGTCACCGACTTCCACGGCGACCTCGCCCCGACCCGGCCCTTCCACGTGGACTGGGACATCGCGGCCGCCGAGAAGGGCGGCCACGACTTCTTCATGTCGAAGGAGATCGAGGAGCAGCCCGCGGCGCTCGCGGACACGCTGCGCGGCCACCTCGTCGACGGCCGGATCGTGCTCGACGAGCAGCGCCTCTCCGACCAGGAGCTGCGCGACATCGACAAGGTGTTCGTCGTCGCCTGCGGCACGGCCTACCACGCGGGCCTGCTGGCGAAGTACGCGATCGAGCACTGGTGCCGCATCCCGGTGGAGGTCGAGGTCGCGAGCGAGTTCCGGTACCGCGACCCGGTGCTCGACCGGTCCACGCTCGTCGTCGCGATCTCCCAGTCGGGCGAGACGGCGGACACGCTCGAGGCCGTGCGGCACGCCCGGGAGCAGAAGGCCCGTGTGCTCGCGATCTGCAACACCAACGGCGCGCAGATCCCCCGTGAGTCCGACGCGGTGCTCTACACCCACGCCGGGCCGGAGGTCGGGGTCGCGGCGACGAAGACGTTCACCTCGCAGGTCGTGGCGTGCTACCTCGTCGGGCTCGCGCTCGCCCAGAACCGCGGCACGAAGTACGCCGACGAGGTGGAGCGCGAGTACCACCAGCTGGTCGCCTCGGCCGACGCCGTCAAGAAGGTGCTGGCCTCCGCGGTGGAGCCGACGCGGGCACTGGCCCGCGAGCTGGCGGACTCGAAGGCGGTGCTCTTCCTCGGCCGCCACGTCGGCTACCCGGTGGCGCTCGAGGGGGCGCTGAAGCTCAAGGAGCTCGCCTACATGCACGCCGAGGGCTTCGCGGCGGGCGAGCTGAAGCACGGGCCGATCGCGCTGATCGAGCAGGACCTGCCGGTCGTCGTCGTGATGCCCTCGCCGCGGGGCCGCGCGACGCTGCACGCGAAGCTGCTGTCGAACATCCGCGAGATCCAGGCGCGGGGCGCCCGCACGATCGTCGTCGCCGAGCGCGGCGACGAGACGGTGCGCCCGTTCGCGAGCACGTTGATCGAGGTCCCGGTCGTCCCGACCCTCGTCCAGCCGCTGGTGGCCACGATCCCGCTGCAGGTGTTCTCCGCCGAGGTGGCCCGGGCGCGCGGGTACGACGTCGACAAGCCGCGCAACCTGGCGAAGTCGGTCACCGTCGAATAGGAGGCACCGTGTACGGCGTCTGGACCCCGGAGCAGGTGCAGGCCGCGGAGGAACCGGTGCTCGCGCGTACGCCCGAGGGCGCGCTCATGCGGCGCGCCGCGTACGGCGCCGCCGGGGTCGCGCTGCGGATGCTGGGTGAGCGCACCGGCGGGGTCGTGGGCCGGCGGGTCGTCGTGCTGGTCGGCGCGGGGAACAACGGCGGTGACGGCCTGTGGGCCGGGGTGGAGCTGCGGCGGCGCGGGGCCGCGGTGACCGCGGTCCTGCTGAGCCCGGACCGCGCCCACCCGGCCGGGCTCGCCGCGCTGCGGGCGGCGCGGGCCCGGGTCCTCACCGAGGTCGAGCCCGCCGTCACCGCGGTCGGTCGCGCCGACCTGGTCCTCGACGCCATCGTCGGCACCTCGGCCCGCGGTGGTCTGCGCGACCCCGCGCCGCTGCTCGTCGGGGCGGCCGACACCGCCCGCGTCCCGGTCCTCGCGATCGACACCCCGTCCGGGGTCGACCCGCTCGTCGGGACGGTTCCCGGCGACGGGTCCGCGGTGACCGCTGCGGAGACGGTCACCTTCGGCGCCCGCAAGCCCGTGCACGTGCTGAACCGCGCCCGCTGCGGGCCGGTGACCCTGATCGACATCGGTCTGGGTCCCGAGTTGCCCGAGCCGACGGTGCGGGTCCTCGACGCGGCCGACGTCGGCGCCCGCTGGCCCGTCCCCGGCCCGACCGACGACAAGTACACCCAGGGCGTCGTCGGGATCGCCGCCGGCAGCGCCACGTACCCGGGCGCGGCCGTGCTCGCGAGCGGTGCCGCGGCCCTGGCCACGAGCGGGATGGTGCGTTACGCCGGGTCCGCCGCCGACGAGGTGCGGGCCGCGTGGCCGGAGGTCGTCGCCACGGACCACGTCTCCGACGCCGGGCGGGTCCAGGCGTGGGCGGTCGGCCCGGGGCTCGGCACGGACGACGCCGGCGCCGCGACCCTGCGCCACGTGCTCGACGCGGGCGTCCCGGTGCTCGCCGACGCGGACGCGATCACCCTGCTCGGGGCCGACGCCGACCTGCGCGCGCGGGCCGCCGCCACCACGACGCTGGTGACCCCGCACGCCGGCGAGTTCGCCCGCCTCGTCGCCTCGCTCGACGACCCGCCGGACCCCGCCGTCGACCGGGTGACCGCGGCCCGGCGGGCGGCCGCCGAGCTCGGCGTGACCGTGCTGCTCAAGGGCAACGCCACGGTCGTCGCCGCACCCGACGGGCGGGTCCTGGTCCACCCGGCGGGCTCGTCGTGGCTCGCGACGGCGGGTTCCGGCGACGTCCTGTCCGGCGTCGCCGGCGCGCTGCTGGCCGCGGGACTGGACCCCGTCGACGCGGCGGGCTGCGCCGCGTTCGTCCACGCACGGGCCGCCGAACTCGGATCGGCCGGCTCGCCGGTCCCCGCCTCCCACGTCCAGGCCGCCCTGTCCGACGCCATCCGCTCGGTGCGGGAGGCGGTGTGAGCGCGCCCGCCCGCGCGGAGGTGCGGATCGACCTGGGCGCGATCCGGCACAACGTGCGCCACCTGGTCCTGCTCGGCGACGACGCCGCGGTGATGGTGGTGGTCAAGGCCGACGGCTACGGCCACGGCGCCGTCGACGTCGCCCGCACCGCCCTGGACGCCGGCGCGCGGTGGCTCGGGGTGTGCACGCTCGAGGAGGCGGCGCAGCTGCGCGCCGCCGGGATCACCGCTCCCGTCCTGTCCTGGCTGCACGTGCCCGACGAGGACTTCACCGGCGCGGTCGCCACGGGCGTCAACCTCGGTGTCGCGTCCCGGCGCGACCTGGCCGCCGTCGCGGGCGGGGCGCGCGCGGCCGGGCGCCCCGCCCGGATCCACCTCAAGATCGACACCGGGCTCTCGCGCAACGGCTGCCCGCCGCACGCCTGGGGCGACCTCCTCGACGCCGTCGCCGCGCACACGGAGTCCGGGGAGGTGGAGCCGGTCGCGGTGTGGACCCACTTCGCGCACGCCGACGCCCCGGCCCACCCCACGATCGACTCCCAGACCGACCGGTTCGACGAGGCCCACGCTGCGGCGACCACCCGGCTGGGTCGTCCGCTGATGGCCCACCTCGCGAACTCGGCCGCCACGCTCACCCGGCCCGACCTGCACCGCGACCTCGTCCGGCCCGGCATCGCGGTGTACGGGCTCGACCCCGTGGGCGGCGGCGACCACCTGCGCCCGGCGATGTCGCTGCGGAGCCGGGTCGCCCTGGTCAAGACGGTGGCCGCGGGCGAGGGCGTCTCCTACGGACACATCTGGAGCACCCCGACCGACCGGGACCTCGCGCTCGTCCCGGTCGGCTACGCCGACGGCGTGCCGCGGGTGCTCGGGGCGACCGGGCGGTTCGAGGTCGCGGTCGGCGGCCGCTGCCGACCCGTCGTCGGGCGGGTGTGCATGGACCAGGTCGTCGTCGACCTCGGCCCGGCCGGCACCGACCACGGCGTCGTCGAGGGCGACGAGGTGCTCCTGTTCGGCGACGGCCGCGACGGCGGACCGACCGCGACGGAGTGGGCCGACCTGATCGGCACCATCCACTACGAGATCGTCACCGGTGTCGGCGGCCGTCCGCGACTGCACCGGACCGTGGTGGCCTGAGCGACTCCGGGGGTGAACCGGACGCCGACGTGGTAGAAGGCCTGCATGGACACCGCGCGCGTGGCCCGGGACGAGCGACCGTGACCGACGACCGACGGCACACCAGCGGGATCATCGGGGCGATCGCCGGGACGGTGCTGGGCGGGGCGGCCGCGGCGGGTGCGGTCGGCGCCGGCCGGGCCCGCTCGCGGGTGGTGCGCACGCGCGCCGAGCTCGAGTCCTCCGAGCACGAGCACCCGTCGGAGATCGGCCTGCTGCCTCGGGGGCGCGAGTCCTCGGTGGCGGCCGACGACGGGACGCGGCTCGCCGTCGAGGAGGTCGAGCCGGTCACGCCGGGGGCACGGCCGGAGCTCACCGTCGTGCTCGTGCACGGCTTCGCGCTGGACCGGCGCTGCTGGCACTTCCAGCGCCGGATGCTCGCCGAGCTGACCGACCCGGCCGTGCGCGTGGTGCTCTACGACCAACGGCGGCACGGCCGGTCCGGGCAGTGCTCCGCCCGCGCGTGCACGATCGCCCAGCTCGGGGCCGACCTGGACTCCGTCATCCGGACCGTCGCCCCCGAGGGCGACCTCGTGCTCGTCGGCCACTCCATGGGCGGCATGTCGATCATGGCGCTGGCCGAGCGGCACCCAGCGCTGTTCCGGGACCGGGTGCTCGGCGTCGCGCTGGTCTCGACCTCGGCCGGCGACGTCGGCACCGTCGGGCTGCAGCGCGCCGTGCTCTCGCACCGCAACCCCACCGTGAACGTCCTCGGACGGCTCGCGCACTGGCGCCCGGAGACCGTGGACCGGATCCGGCGTCTCGGCGGCAACGCGATGTGGGCCGCGGTGCGGCGCATGTCGTTCGGCGACCCGGACGTCGAGCCGGCGCTGGTCGACCTCGTCGACCGCACGATCGCCGGCACCGCGCTCGACGTCCTGACCTCGTTCGCGAACACCCTCTCCACGCACGACCGCAAGGCGGCCCTGCGCGGGCTGTCGCAGTGCGAGGTGCTGGTGGCGGCCGGGACCGAGGACCGCATGATCCCGTACGCGCACTCCGAGGTGATCGCCGCCGAGCTGCCGCGGGCGGAGCTGCTGCCGCTGGAGGGCGCCGGGCACATGGCGATGCTGGAGCAGCCCGGCGAGCTGGACGCCGCGCTGCTGGAGCTCCTGCGCCGGTGCACCCACCGCAGCCAGGTCCTGCGCCGCCTGCGTCCGCAGGCCGACGAGGCCGGCTCCCGCCGCTCGCGGCTGCGCCGACCCCGACGCCGGGCGTGACCGACGCGCCGGCGTGGGTGCTCGACGCCCTGACACCGGACGACGCTCCGGAGTGCGCGCGGCTCGAGGCGGTCCTGTTCCCGGGCGACGACCCGTGGAGCGCGTCCGCATTCACCTCGGAACTGCACGCGGGGCACCCCTACTACGCGGCACGCGTCGCGGACCGGCTCGTCGGGTACGCGGGCGTCGCGCTGCTGCCGGCGCCGGCCTTCTCCCGGGAGCCGGCCGAGGCCGAGGTGCACACGATCGGGGTGGATCCGGACGTCCAGGGGCACGGGATCGGGCGGGCCCTGCTGCGGGCGCTCCTCGGCCGCGCCGACGCGATCGGGGCGGTCACCTTCCTCGAGGTGCGCACCGACAACGGGCCCGCGCTGGACCTCTACCGGTCCGAGGGCTTCGAGGTGGTGGGCACCCGGCGGCGGTACTACGCGAGCGGGGCGGACGCGTACACGATGCGCCGCGAGTCGACGACGCACCGGGCCGACCCTCGTTGATGGATTGGCACTCGCGGCGGTAGAGTGCCAACCGAACGGCACCGGAGCCGGCCCGGCACCCGCGACGGCGGGTCGGACCTCCTGGCGTCGTCACCCACCCATCCAGATACCCAGCTGGACCCCTGATCGTGGAGGTCATCCCGTGGCGAGCGTGAACATCAAGCCGCTCGAGGACAAGCTCGTGGTGCAGGCCTCTGAGGCCGAGACCACGACCGCGTCCGGCATCGTCATCCCGGACACCGCGAAGGAGAAGCCGCAGGAGGGCAAGGTCCTCGCGGTGGGACCGGGCCGCGTCGACGACAACGGCAACCGCATCCCGCTCGACGTCGCCGTCGGCGACGTCGTCATCTTCTCGAAGTACGGCGGCACCGAGGTCAAGTACAACGGGGAGGACTACCTCATCCTCTCCTCGCGTGACGTCCTGGCGGTCGTCAACTAAGCACCGCAGGCAGAGCCACCGCCCCGGTGATCCCGACAGTCCGGGGTCCCGGGGCGGTCGCATGTCCGGAGCACGAAAGGACCGGTAGTGCCCAAGCAGATCACGTTCGACGAGACCGCCCGTCGCGCCCTCGAGCGCGGCGTGGACCAGCTGGCGGCGGCGGTGAAGGTGACCCTCGGTCCGCGGGGGCGCCACGTCGTGCTGGACAAGAAGTTCGGTGGGCCGACGATCACCAACGACGGCGTCACCATCGCGCGCGAGATCGAGCTCGACGACCCGTTCGAGAACCTCGGCGTGCAGCTCGCCAAGACCGCGGCCACCAAGACCAACGACGTCGCCGGTGACGGCACGACGACGGCCACGGTGCTCGCCCAGGCGCTCGTCTCCGAGGGCCTGCGCAACCTCGCGGCGGGTGCGAACCCGACCGCGCTCGGCGCCGGCATGGCCGCCGCCGCCGAGAAGGTCACCGAGGTGCTGCGCGCGCAGGCCACCCCGGTGGACGGCAAGCGGGGCATCGCCTCGGTCGGCGCGGTCGCCTCGCGCGACCAGGAGATCGGCGACCTCATCGGCGAGGCCATGGAGAAGGTCGGTGAGGACGGGGTCATCACCATCGAGGAGGCCTCGACGCTCGCCACCGAGCTCGAGGTCACCGAGGGCCTGCAGTTCGACAAGGGCTACCTCTCGCCGTACTTCGTCACCGACGGCGAGTCGATGGAGGCCGTGCTCGAGGACGCCCACGTCCTGCTGCACCGCGAGAAGATCAGCTCGATCCAGGACCTCCTCCCGCTGCTGGAGAAGGTCGTGGAGTCCGGCAAGCCGCTGCTGGTCGTCGCGGAGGACCTCGAGGGCGAGGCGCTCTCGACGGTCGTCGTGAACGCCATCCGCAAGACGCTGCGGATCTGCGCGGTCAAGGCGCCGTTCTTCGGGGACCGCCGCAAGGCCTTCCTCGACGACCTCGCCGCCGCGACCGGCGCCACGGTGATCAACCCCGAGATCGGCCTCAAGCTCTCCGAGGCCGGCCTGGACGCGCTCGGCACCGTCCGGCGCGCCGTGGTCACCAAGGACGCCACGACGCTGGTCGAGGGCGGCGGGGACAAGGCCGCCGTCGAGGGCCGCGTCCAGCAGATCCGCCGCGAGATCGAGGACACCGACTCCGACTGGGACCGCGAGAAGCTGCAGGAGCGGCTGGCGAAGCTCGCCGGCGGCGTCGCGGTCATCAAGGTCGGGGCGGCCACCGAGACCGAGCTCAAGGAGCGCAAGCACCGCATCGAGGATGCGGTGGCGGCGACCCGGGCCGCGGTCGAGGAGGGCATCGTCCCCGGTGGGGGTGCGGCGCTCCTGCACGCCTCCGCGGAGCTCGAGGGCGGTCTGGGGCGCACCGGCGACGAGGCCACGGGCGTCGCCCTGGTCCGCCGGGCGCTGTCCGCGCCGCTCAAGGCCATCGCGTCGAACGCGGGCCTGGAGGGCTCCGTCGTCGCGGCCAAGGTGGCCGACGGCGGCTGGGGCGTCGGGTACGACGCCGCGGCCGGGAGCTACGGCGACCTGATGGCGACCGGGATCATCGACCCGGTCAAGGTCACCCGCTCCGCGCTGGAGAACGCGGTGTCGATCGCGCGCATGGTCCTCACGACCGAGTCCGCGATCGTCGACAAGCCCGAGGAGGAGGCCCCCGAGGCCGCCGGTGGCCACGGCCACGGGCACGGCCACGGGCACTGAGTCCCCGCGCGCGACGACGGGCCCGGCCGCCTCGGCGACCGGGCCCGTCGTCGTGTCGGTCGGCCCACCCCCGGAACGAACGAACGGCACCCTCGCAGCTTCTACGTGCGCGAGAGTGCCGTTCGTTCGTTCCGGGGCGGGCTGACCCGCCGATCTCAGCGGATCACGATGTCCTGGATCCGGCCGCGGGACCGTGAGCCGGTCCGCTCGGACTCCGACAGCCCGCCCCAGATGCCGTAGGGCTCGCCCGCCGCGAGCGCGTGCCGACGGCACGGCTCCATGACCGGACAGCCCTCGCACACGGCCTTCGCGCGACGCTCCCGGCTGGCCCGGGCCGGGCCGCGCTCGCCGTCGGGGTGGAAGAAGAACGCGCTGTCCATGCCACGGCACGCGGCGTGCAGCTGCCAGTCCCAGAGATCGGCGTTGGGGCCGGGGAGTCGACGGACGTCGGCCATCTCGACCACCTCCTCGTCCTGACGTGGGTGGTGGTCCGGCGCGGGGCGCGGTCTCGTCCACGCCCCGACGTCACCCCACCACGCGGGTGGGCCCGTCCGATAATCACCGTCCGTGCCTGCGGCCGCGCGCAGGGCGACCGTGTGGCGACCCTATGACCGGCGAGCAGGGCGGGACAAGGGATTCGATTGTGAGCCGTGCCCATCTCGCGCGACCGAGTGTCGGTCGTCCGGATGCGCGACACGGCGCGCCGATCACACCGGTCGTCGAATCCGGTGCGTGACAAGACTTGCCGAAACGACCACCATCCGTGATCATTCACTGAGCACTCCGTGTTCGGTGCTCCGTGTGGGTGGCGGGGCGGCCTGTCGGAGTGGAGGGTTCGCCGTGACCGGGCGGGCCCGGTTCCGTTGGACAGGAGGGGGAACGGACGGTGCACGCCACGTCGCAGGACGCGGACGCTCGTCCGGTCGCCGCAGCACCACCGTGTGAGGAGCAGGCATGGCACCGGTCGTCGATCCGGCGCGGGAAAACCGCGGATCCGACTCAAGCCGGGGCGGCGTCGCGCCGATGACCGGTAGTGCCCGCCAAGCGACTGCAGGAACGCTGCAGGGAGGAACTTCCGTGACCACGGTCCTGATCTGCGACGACCGCCGCAGCGTGCGTGAGGGACTGACCCGCGTCATGTCGGCCGTGCCGGGCGTCCACCGCATCGACTGCGTCGCCCACGGCGACGAGCTGCTCACCCGCTTCTCCCGGCAGAGCGTCGACGTCGTCCTCGTGGGGACCCAGCGCGCCGTGCCGACCGGGGTCGAGGCGACCCGACGGCTCGTGGCCGCGCACCCCCAGGCGAACGTCATCGTCTTCGGCGCGCCCGACGACTCGGGCAGCATCGCCGCCGCGATCGCCGGTGGAGCGCGCGGGTACCTCCGGTGGGACGCCTCCCGGCCCGAGCTCGTGGCCGCGCTCGCGCACACCCTCGCCAGCACCTCCGTGCCGGCACCGCGCACGCCCTCGGACACCGGCGTGCAGCTCACCGAGCGCGAGCTGCAGGTGCTGCGCGGGATGGCGCAGGGCAAGAGCAACGGCCAGATCGGCCGCGAGCTCTACCTGTCCGAGGACACCGTGAAGACCCACGCCCGCCGGCTGTTCCGCAAGCTGGGGGTCCGTGACCGGGCGCAGGCCGTGGCGCACGGTTTCCGCCGGGGCCTGGTCTCCTGACCGCCCGGCCCCGTCCCGTCCAGCCCGGCCGGCCAGGAGTCGGAACGGGCGCCGGGGCGTACCCCGCGTATCCCACCCACCCGCCGTCGGGGGAGCCGCCGCAGAGCCCGCCCGTCGGCTCGCCGCTGCCGCCCGGTGCGATGTCCGACGACACGCCGACTCCGGCGATCGGCACGCCGCGTGCCTCCCATCGCGCCGCCGATCGCTGGCGTGTGCCGGATCGGGGGAACCCGACCGCAGGACATGGCGCGGTCCGTCCGGGGGGACGGTACGGTGACCCCTCCGGGTCACCGGCTCCGTGGGACGGCACCGCACACACCGCCTCCGCGGAGGAGGTGGCTCGTCGGACCGAGGTGGACCTGCGGGTCACACCGCCGCGCGTAACGCCGGGGCCACGGGGAGCGATGACCGAGTCAGGGAACGACCTCGAGAGGCTGGTGGCCGCCGCGAACGACGGCGACCGTTCAGCTCTCAATCGTGTCCTCGCGATCATCCGACCGCTCGTCGTGCGCTACTGCCGCGCGAGGATCGGCCGGCAGGAACGGTCGTCGGTCTCGGCCGACGACGTGGCCCAGGAGGTGTGCCTCGCCGTGCTGACCGCACTGCCCGGCTACCGGGACCAGGGCCGCCCGTTCCTCGCCTTCGTCTACGGGATCGCGGCGCACAAGGTGGTCGACGCCCATCGCTCGGTGGCGCGGAACCGATCCGAACCCGTCTCCGAGCTGCCCGAGGAACTGGACCCGTACGACGGTCCGGAGCAGCGTGCGATGAACGGTGCTCTGTCCGTCCAGATGGGTCAACTGCTCGACACGCTGCCCCCCAAACAGAGGGAAATCCTCGTGCTGCGTGTCGTCGTTGGTCTCTCGGCGGAGGAAACCGCGGAAGCGGTTGAATCCACACCCGGAGCGGTCCGGGTGGCTCAGCACCGCGCACTGTCGAAGCTGCGGACCGCCGTGTCCGCGATCTCGGAAGAGGTGAGTTAGGTGGGTGGTCACCGCGCTTTCGGTGCGGGTGACGATCTGGTCGACGGGCCGGTGGACCTCGCCGCCGTCCGTGCCGACGACGCCCTGCTCGACGCGATCGCCGGCGGGACGGTCAGCGGCGGTGTGGGCCAGGGTGACGTCTTCGGTCGTCCCGGGCAGGACGACGACCATCTGGCCGCGATCCTCGCCGCGTGGAAGGCCGACATCGAGGCCGAGCCCATGCCCGAGCTGGTGTCGCTCGACGAGGCCGCCGACGCGGTCGAGGCCGGACACGCCGCCCGGGACCGTCGTGCCAGTCGCGCCCGGCGCCGTATGCCGTTCGCCGTGGCGGCCGCGGCCATCGCCGTGGCCCTGTCCGGCTTCACGGTCGCGGTGCACTCCGCGCAGCCGGGCGATGCCATGTTCGGGCTGACGAAGGTCTTCTTCTCCCAGCACGCCGACAACGTGGCCAAGGCCGAGCAGGCCCGCGCCACGATCATCGAGGCGAACAACGCGATCGCCCGCGGCGACAAGGCCACCGCGCAGTCGCTGCTGCAGAGCGCCGGGACCCAGATCCAGGCGGTGCAGCCCGAGGACCAGCCGGCCCTCGTGCAGCAGCGTCAGGACGCCCTCAAGTCGCTGGACCCGGCGGGCACCACCCCGCCGTCGTCCTCGACGGCGACCAGCGAGCCCGCGCAGCAGGCCCCTGCCGAGGAGGGCACGCGCACGAAGCCCCAGCAGAAGCCGGTCGAGCCCGCTCCGGAGAAGGACACGACTTCCGGGTCGGCCGATCCGAGCGGCACGACGGACGGAGCCCCGCCCACGGACCAGGACCGGAGCGCGTCCCAGCCGGCCCCGGTGGCGCCGACCACCACGACGCCCGTGTCGCCCGGTAACTGACGCACGCGACAGAAGGGCCCGGCTCCCCTCGGGGAGCCGGGCCCTTCGTCGTGCACGGGGCGAACCCGACGGCGGGAGGACCCGCCGTCGGGAACGGGGTTACTGCTCGGCGAGCGTCGCGTCCGCGAAGCCGCGGCAGTACTCCCACGTCACGTAGGCCGCCGGGTCCGGGTCGAACGGGGGCTCGTGGGGCCGCATGTGGCCCTCCTCGAGCAGCTGCTGGAGGCTCGCGCGCAGCAGGTCCCAGTCGTGGAAGTGCTGCTCCTCGCAGTCCTCGCAGTCGACCACGACGCCGCGGATGCCGCGGGGGGCGAGCAGGGCCTGGAACACCGCCAGGTCCCCGAGGTCGGCGACGACCTCCTCGCGCTCCTCCTCGTCGAGGGGGAGATCCTCCGGGGCGGTCACGTCGTGCAGTGCGTCGAGCATGCGTGACGGGTCCGACGACGGGTCGCCCGCGAAGGGGTCGGGCGGGAGGGCTTCGTACGGCACGGCGTCGAACCTACCGGTCCGGACTAGTCGATCGACGGGTCCCCACCTCCCACGGGAGCGTCGGGTGACCTGCGGAGACCTGGCTCACTCCGGCTCCGCTCCGCTCCGCGTCGCGGGGACCCGGGTCACTCCCCGTTCACGACTAGCATCGGGGGCATGGTGCTGACGGACCCCGACGTGCCGGAGAAGTTCGGGCTGCTCGGCCTGACGTTCGACGACGTCCTCCTGCTCCCGGCCGAGTCCGACGTGGTGCCCTCCGAGGCGGACACCTCGGCGCGGCTGTCGAAGAACATCACCCTGCGGATCCCGCTGGTCAGCTCGGCGATGGACACGGTGACCGAGGCGCGGATGGCGATCGCCATGGCCCGCCACGGCGGCATGGGCGTGCTGCACCGCAACCTCCCGGCCGAGCAGCAGGCCGCGCAGGTCGAGGTGGTGAAGCGCTCCGAGGCCGGCATGGTGACCGACCCGGTGACCTGCTCGCCGGACGACACCCTCGCCGACGTCGACGCGCTTTGCGCCCGCTTCCGCATCTCCGGCCTCCCCGTCACCGACGAGGGCGGGAAGCTGGTGGGCATCATCACGAACCGCGACATGCGCTTCGAGGTCGACCACACCCGCAAGGTCCGCGACGTCATGACGTCGTCGGACCTCGTCACCGCGCAGGTCGGCGTCACCGCGGAGGCGGCGCTCGGCCAGTTGCGCCGACGCAAGATCGAGAAGCTGCCGCTGGTCGACGGGGCCGGGTTCCTGCAGGGACTCATCACGGTCAAGGACTTCGTGAAGACCGAGCAGTACCCGATGGCGACGAAGGACCCGGACGGCCGACTGCTGTGCGGCGCGGCGGTCGGCGTGGGCGACGACGCCTGGACCCGCGCGATGGGCCTGGTCGACGCCGGGGTGGACGTGCTCGTCGTCGACACCGCGCACGGGCACTCCCGCGCCGTCACGGCGATGGTCGCGAAGCTCAAGCAGGAGCTGGGTGACCGGGTGGACGTCGTCGGCGGCAACGTCGCGACGCGGGCGGGCGCCCAGGCGCTCGTCGACGCGGGCGCCGACGGCATCAAGGTCGGCGTCGGGCCGGGCTCGATCTGCACCACGCGGATCATCGCCGGTGTCGGTGTGCCGCAGATCACGGCGATCGCCGAGGCCGACTCCGCGGCACGCCCGGCCGGGGTGCCGGTGATCGGGGACGGCGGCCTGCAGTCCTCCGGCGACATCGCGAAGGCGATCGCCGCGGGTGCGTCGTCGGTGATGCTGGGCTCGCTGCTGGCGGGCACGGCGGAGACCCCGGGCGAGCTGGTGCTGCTCGACGGCAAGCAGTACAAGGCCTACCGCGGCATGGGCTCGCTCGGCGCGATGCAGACCCGCGGCCAGCAGGGCTCGTACTCGAAGGACCGCTACTTCCAGGACGACGTGCTCTCCGACGACAAGCTGGTGCCCGAGGGCGTCGAGGGCCGCGTACCCTTCCGGGGCCCGCTCGCGCAGGTCACCCACCAGCTGGTCGGCGGCCTCCGGGCGGCGATGGGGTACACCGGTTCCCGGACGACGGTCGAGCTGCAGTCCGCGCACATGGTGCGGATCACCGCGGCCGGTCTCGCCGAGTCCCACCCCCACCACGTGACGATGACGGCGGTCGCCCCGAACTACGGGGGTCGCTGAGCCGGGCCGGAGCCGCAGAGAGGGCACCATGCGCGAACAGGTCGAGATCGGCCGGGGCCGCAGTGCCCACCGCAGCTACACCTTCGACGACCTGGACATCGTGCCGAGCCGGCGCACGCGGTCGTCGTCGGCGGTCTCGACGGCCTGGCAGCTCGACGCCTACCGCTTCGACCTGCCGCTGCTCACCCACCCGACCGACGCCGTGGTCTCCCCGGCCACGGCCATCCGGGTCGGTGAGCTCGGCGGGCTCGGCGTGCTGAACGCCGAGGGGCTCTGGGCGCGGCACGCGGAGGCGGACAAGGCCCTCGCGGAGATCGTGGCGCGCGCGGCCGACGACCCGGCGGCGGCGCTGGTGGAGCTGCAGCGCCTGCACGCCGCCCCGGTGCAGCCCGACCTCGTCACCGAGGCGCTGAACCAGGTGCGCGGCGCGGGCGTGACCCTGGCGGCGCGGGTGAGCCCGCAGCACGCCCGGGAGCTGACGCCGGCGCTGCTCTCGGCGGGCGTGGAGATCCTGGTGGTGCAGGGGACGATCATCTCGGCCGAGCACGTGGGCGGGGAGGACGAGTCGGACGGGCCGCTCGACCTCGAGGACTTCATCGAGTCCCTCGACATCCCCGTCGTCGCCGGTGGGGTCGGCGACTACCGCACCGCGATGCACCTGATGCGCACCGGCGCGGCGGGCGTGATCGTGGGCTACGGGCAGTCCGCCTCCACCTCGACCGACGACGTGCTCGGGATCGGGGTGCCGATGGCGACGGCGCTGGTCGACGCGGCCGCCGCGCGCCGGGACTACCTCGACGAGACCGGCGGGCGCTACGTCCACGTCATCGCCGACGGCGGGATGGCCACCTCCGGCGACATGGCCAAGGCGATCGCCTGCGGCGCGGACGCGATCATGCTCGGCGAGCAGCTCGCCGCGGCCGACGAGGCCCCCGGCGGCGGCTGGTACTGGACCTCCGCCGCGGCGCACCCGAACCTGCCCCGGTCCTCCGTCGTGGGGGTGGCCCAGCGGGGCTGCGACCTCGCGGCGGTGCTGCGTGGCCCGGCGCCGCAGGCCGACGGCACCGTCAACCTGTTCGGTGCGCTGCGCCGGGCGATGGCGAAGACGGGCTACTCGGACCTCAAGGAGTTCCAGCGGGTCGGGCTGTCGGTCCGCCGCTGAGCCCGGCTCCGATCGAGCGAAGGGCCCCCTCGCTCGAATAGATGGGCCATGGGCGCCCACGGCCAACCCGCTCCGGAGTGAGCGAAGGGCCCCTTCGGTCGAGTAGATCGACCGGAGGGGCCCTTCGCTCAGTGCCGGGGTCAGGCGTCCAGGTCGGTCGCCAGGAGCTCGGCGAGGGCGTCGACGGAGGCCTGGGCCCCGGTGACGTCCGGGTCCGCGGTCAGCGTGACCTCCTGGCCCCCGCGGACGCCGAGGCCGAGCACGGCCAGCATGCTGCGGGCGTCCGCGGTGTCGCCGTCCCCGGTGGCCAGGGTGACCCGGGCCGGCTGGGCCGCGGCGGCCTTGCAGAACACCGCGGCGGGGCGGGCGTGCAGGCCGATCTCGGTCGCGACGACGACGGTGCGCTCGATCATGGTGCCTTCCTGGCTGTTCGACGCGGCGGTCATGCGGTCACCGACTCGCGCTCGGTGACGGTCTCGGTGGTCGCGGCGGCCTCGGGGGCCGGACGACGGCGGGCGAAGGTCTTCAGGGCGACGACCAGGGCGGTGGCCACCAGGGTCCCGGCGACGACCGCGACCAGGAAGCCGAGCGGGTTGCCCATCAGCGGCACCACGAAGATGCCGCCGTGCGGGGCCCGCAGCGTGGCGCCGAGGGTCATCGACAGGGCGCCGGTGACCGCGCCGCCGACCATGATCGAGGGGATGACGCGGAACGGGTCGGCCGCGGCGAACGGGATCGCGCCCTCGGAGATGAACGATGCACCCAGCAGCCAGGCAGCCCGGCCGTTCTCCCGCTCGACCTCGCTGAACAGCGAGCGCCGGACGACGGTGGCCAGGGCCATCGCGAGCGGCGGGACCATGCCCGCGGCCATGACGGCGGCCATGATCGTCAGAGCGCCCGCCGAGCCGGTGGAGAGCCCGGCGACCGCGAACGTGTAGGAGGCCTTGTTCACCGGGCCGCCCATGTCGAAGCACATCATCAGGCCGAGCAGGACGCCGAGCAGGACGGCGTTGGTGCCGGACAGGCCGTTGAGCCAGTTCGTCAGGCCCTCGGTGATCAGGGCGATCGGGCGCCCGACGACGACGTACATCAGCAGGCCGACGACCGCCGTCGAGATCAGCGGGATGACCAACACCGGCATGATCCCGGCCAGGGCCCGGGGCACGCGCCACGTCTTGATCCACATGACCAGGCCACCGGCGGCGAAGCCGGCGACGAGGCCGCCGAGGAAGCCGGCCCCCGTCGTCACCGCGATCGCGCCGCCGACGAAACCGGGCACGAGCGCGGGACGGTCCGCCATCGCGTAGGCGATGTAGCCCGCCAGCACCGGGACGAGGAAGTTGAACGCCGCCGAGCCGATGCCGAAGGCGAGGGCGCCCCAGGCGGTGATCGAGCCGGCCGAGAACCCGCCGTCGAGAATCTGCTCGTAGAGCGGGGAGTCGTCGGGCAGGTTGATCTGGTAGCCGCCGAGGGCGAAGCCCAGGGCGATCAGCAGGCCGCCCGCGGCGACGAACGGGATGACGTGGCTGACGCCGGTCATCAGCCAGGCGCGGACCTTGGAGGCGGCGCCAGGTCCGGCCGGGGCCTTCGCGCCGGCCGGGGTGGCGGAGGCCGGCGCACCGGCCGGGGCGGGCACGTGGTTCTTCGCGGCCTCCTCGGCCTGCGCGACCAGCAGGTCGCCCCCGGAGATGGCCTTCTTGACGCCGACCGAGACCTGCGGCAGGTGCCCGAAGCGGTCCTTGTCGCGCACCTCGACGTCGGCCGCGAAGATCGCGACGTCGGCCTCGGCGAGCTGCTCGGCGGTCAGCGGGGTGGAGCCGGCCGAGCCCTGGGTCTCGACGACGATCTCGTGCCCGGCCTCCTCGGCCGCGGCCTCGAGGGCCTCGGCGGCCATGTAGGTGTGGGCGATGCCCGCGGGGCACGCGGTCACGGCGACGATCTTCACGCCGAGACCTCCTTCGCGATGAAGCCGGCGGCGGCCGCCGGGTCGGTGACGGAACGGAGCTCGCCGGTGAAGGACTTGCGGACCAGGCGGCGGGCGAGCGCGGCCAGCACGGTCATGTGGTCGGAGCCGCCGCCCTCGGGCGCGGCGATGAGGAACACCAGGTCGGCCGGCTTGCCGTCCTCGGCGCCGAAGTCGACGCCGGCGGAGCTGCGGCCGAAGCCCAGCGTCGGCTCGGTGACGGCGGTCGAGCGGCAGTGCGGGATGCCGATCCCACCGTCGAGCCCGGTCGGCATCTGGGCCTCGCGGGCCTCGATGTCGGCGAGGAACTGCTCGAGGTCGGTCACGCGACCGGCCTTGACGAGACGTTCGGCCAGCGAGCGGACGACCTCCCGCTTGTCGCCTGCGGGCAGGTCCAGGTCGACGAGGTCGGCCGTGATCAGGTCGCTCATGCTGCCTCTCCGGTGAGGTCCAGGGTCGAGTCCGGGGCGGTTGCCGGGCGGACGTGGGGGAGATCGAGGTCGGCCGGACCGGGCACCGCGGTGCCGGGCAGACCGACCGCGGCGGCCCCGCAGGCCACCGCGTGGTGCAGGGCGTCGGAGCTCGGGGCCCCGGACGCCAGGGCGATCAGGTAGCCCGCGAGGGTGGAGTCGCCGGCGCCGACGGTGCTGCGGACGGCGACCGCCGGGCTCGCGACGTGCCAGGCCCCGTCGTCGGTCACGGCGAGGGCGCCGCTCGCGCCCATGCTGACCAGGACGGTGCCGATGCCCCCGGCGACGAGCTCCCGGGCGGCGCCGAGCACGTCGGCGAGGGCGGGCAGCGGGTGGCCGACCAGCTCGGCGAGCTCGGCGACGTTGGGCTTGACCAGGTCCGGGGTCGCGGCCACGGCGTGGGCCAGGGCGGCCCCGGAGGTGTCGACGGCGACCCGGGCCCCGGCCGACCGTGCGGCGCGGGTGATGCGGGCGTGCAGGTCGTCGGTCGCGCCGGAAGGCACCGAACCCGCCGTCACGACCCAGTCGGCGGGAGCGGCGTGCACGCGGACGGTGTCGACGAGCGCGTCGACCTGGTCCGCGGTCAGCGGGACGCCGGGCTCGTTCACCTTGGTCGTCGTGCCGTCGGCCTCGACGAGCGCGGTGTTGACCCGGGTCGTGCCGGTCGCCGGGGTGCAGACCGGCTGGACGCCGGCCCGGCGCAGCAGGGCAGCCAGCTCGCCCTCCCCACCGGGCATGACGGCGAGGGTCGGGCGACCGAACCGGGCGAGGACACGGGAGACGTTGACGCCCTTGCCGCCGGGGTCGACCCGGTGGTCCGTGGCCCGCAGCACCGCACCCGGCGTCAGGACCGGGATCTCGACGGTGCGGTCGATGCTCGGGTTGGGCGTGACGGTGACGATCATCAGGCGACCACCAGGTCCGCGCCGGCGCCGCGGATCGCGTCGGCGGCCTCGGGGTGGGACTCGAGCAGGTCGGAGTCGGTGACCAGGGTGTCGACGTCGGCCAGGGTGGCGAAGCGGGAGAACGAGTCGGCCCCGTACTTGCTCGCGTCGGCGACGACGATGCTGCGCGCGGCGGCCTTGACCATCGCGCCCTTGACGGCGGACTCCCCGACGTCGGGCGTGGTGAGGCCGCGGTCGACCGAGAAGCCGTTGGTACCCAGCACCGCGACGTCGACGTTGACGCTCTCCAGCGTCTTCAGCGCCCACCGGTCGACGGCGGAGAGCGTGGTGCCGCGCACCCGACCGCCGATGAGGTGCACCGTGATGCGGGAGCGGCCCGCGAGCGTGGTCGCGATGGGCAGGGCGTTCGTGACGACGGTCAGCTCGACGTCGTCGGGCAGGAGCGCCGCGACCCGCGCGGTCGTCGTGCCGGCGTCGAGCAGGATCGTCGACGCCGCCCCGAGCTCGGCGATCGCCGCCTTGGCGATCCGGTCCTTCTCCTCGGAGTGGGTGACCTCGCGGACGCCGACCGCGGGCTCGATCTCGAACCGGTCGGTCGCGATCGCGCCGCCGTGCACGCGGTGCAGCAGGCCCTGGCGCTCGAGCGCGGTGAGGTCGCGCCTGATGGTCTCGGTGGTGACTCCGAGCTCGGCGGCGACCTGGGTCACCTCGAGCCGGCCCAGCTCGCGGGCCCGGCGGACCAGGAACTGGTGGCGCTCTGCGGCGTACAAGCCCGATCACCTCCGTTCTTCGGCGAACCCGTGTGGTTCTGGTTGGAAGTTTGTGGTTTTTCCTGTGGACTGTCAAGGGGTCGTCGTCGTACGTTCTCCTCACCGACACCAACGGGAGGGACCGCCATGACGAGCACCGAGACCGCGACGCTGCCCGGGACGCCGGCGAGCGCGGGGGCGGCCGTCGGCCCCGTCGTGCGCGTGCCCGAGCCGTTGGGGGAGCCGCCCGCGGGCCCCGCCGTGCCCGAGGACCGCCGCGAGGTCGAGGCCGCCCGCATCGCGCCCGCCGGGTCCGCCGTGTCGGCGCGGATGATGGACACGGCCGGGACGCCGGGCCTGGCCAAGGAGGTCTCGGACGTCCTCTACGCCACCGCGATGATGGCCGAGGACCCGTCCCTGCTCGAGGCGGCGCAGGAGCTGGTGCGCGACCACGGCACCCCGGCGCCGCGCGCGGTGTACGAGTCGGCCGCGCGTTTCGTCGCCGCCCTGCAGGCCGCCGGCGGGTACATGGCCGAGCGCGCGGGCGACGTGGCGGACGTCCGGGACCGCGTGGTCGCGGAGCTGCTCGGGGTACCCGCGCCCGGCGTGCCCGTGCTCGACGGGCCGTCGGTGCTGGTCGCGAAGGACCTCGCACCCGCCGACACCGCGACACTGGACCCGGCGACCGCGCTCGCGCTGGTCACCGTCGAGGGCGGCCCCACCAGCCACACCGCGATCCTCGCCCGGTCGCTCGGCATCCCCGCCGTCGTCGGCTGTCCCGGTGCGGCGGGCCTCGATGAGGGCACGCTGGTGCGGGTGGACGGCACGGTGGGCGAGGTCGTCGAGGTGCCCGCGGGTACGGCGGTCGGCGCCGACCTCGCCGCCGCGGGGCCGACGTCGGTCGCGGGCCCGGTCACCACGACCGACGGCCGGCGGATCGCGATCGTCGCCAACATCGCCGACGCGAAGGACGCCGCACGGGCGGCCGGGGTCGGCGCCGAGGGTGTCGGGCTGCTGCGGACCGAGCTGACGTTCCTCTCCGCCGCGACCGAGCCGACCGCCCAGGACCAGCGTGCCGGCTACGCCGCGACGATGGCCCCGCTCGCCGGGCGACCGATCACCCTGCGCACGCTCGACGCGGGCGCGGACAAGCCGGTGCCGTTCCTGAACATGGCGCCCGAGGTGAACCCGGCGCTGGGTGTGCGGGGTCAGCGGGTCTTCGACGAGGTCTCCGCGGCGCCGGACCGGGCGTCCGTCCTCGACCGGCAGCTCGCCGCGGCCGTCGGCGGTGCCGCCGACGCCGGCGTCGAGCTCAAGGTGATGGCCCCGATGATCTCCACCGCCGACGAGGCCCGGCGCTTCGTCGCGCGCGCCCGGGCGGCCGGGGTCGACCAGGTCGGCGTCATGATCGAGGTCCCGGCCGCGGTGCTCAACGCGCCCGAGCTGCTCGCCGAGGTCGACTTCGTCTCGGTCGGCACCAACGACCTCACGCAGTACGTCTTCGCCGCCGACCGGCAGTCCGGTCCGCTCGCGGCGTTCAACGACCCCTGGCAGCCCGCCGTCCTGCGGCTGCTCGACCAGCTCTGCCGGGCCGCGGAGATCACGGGCACCCCGGTCGGCGTGTGCGGCGAGGCGGCGGCCGACCCGGCGCTCGCGGTCGTGCTCGTAGGTCTCGGCGTGACGTCGTTGTCGGCGGCGGCCTCCGCACTGCCGGCGGTGGCCGCGCGGGTGGCGTCGGTGGACCTCGCGACCGCGCAGCGTGCGGCCCGGGTCGCCGTGGCCGCGCGCGACGTGGCCTCGGCGCGGGCGGCCGTGCGTGACGTCCTCGGGTAGTCAGGCGGCCTACCGCGTCCGGTGCGAGTGGGGGCCTGCCGGCGGGGCGCTGGTCGCGCGGGGTGCGGACGTCGCCGTGGTCGTCGACGTCTGCTCCTTCACGACGGCGACCTCGGTCGCCCTGGACCGCGGGATGGCCGTGATCCCGTCCGCCGTGCGTTCCGGTCCACCGGGCGTGGTGGTGGCGGGGCGCCGGTCGGAGGGCGGATTGTCGCTCTCGCCGGGCTCGATCCGCCGCGTGGATCCGGTGCCCGACCGGATCGTGCTGCCCTCGCCGAACGGCTCGTCGATCAGCGCCGCGCTCGCCGCCAGGGCATCGACGCTGGTTGCGGCATGTCTGCGGAACGCGTCGGCGGTGGGTGCGTGGTTGGCGGCGCGGCCGGGGTCGACCGTGGCCGTCGTGCCGGCGGGGGAGCGGTGGTCCGACGGCGGGCTGCGCCCTGCGGTCGAGGACCTGTGGGGAGCGGGAGCGATTCTGTCGACGCTGGTCGCGGCCGGTGTGGACGGGTTGTCGCCGGAGGCGCGGGTGGCCGTGGCGGCGTTCGAGGCGGTGCGCGCGGACCTGGGTGCGGAACTGCGCGCGTGCATCAGCGGGCGGGAGCTGATCGACGACGGTTTCGCGGACGACGTCGAGGTCGCGGCGGAGCTGGACGCGAGCGACGTGGTGCCGGTGCTCGTCGGGGGCGAGTTCCGCGCCGGTTGAGGTCGTGTGCGGGGCGCACACGGCGGGCGGGTCGCGGCTGAGTGCCGCTCGCGCATTGCGGGACGCACACGGCCGGTGGGCGGCGTGCGGCGGGACGCGTGCATTGCGGGACGCACACGGCGCGCGGGTCGAACTGAGCGCCGGACGCGCGTTGCGCGGCGCACACGGCCGTCGGACAGCTGCGGCGCGCCGTGTGCGGGGCGCAACAGTGGGATGGAGGTGGGCGACCTGGGTCCGCCGTGTGCGGGGCGCAACGCTGAGGTGGAGGTGGGTGACCTGGGGCCGCCATGTGCGGGACGCAACGGCAGGAGGCGTCCGCGGTCGGCGAGCGAGCACCTGCGGCGGTCTGCGCGGCTCGACCGGCGCCGGGAGTGCTCGGTGATCGTGGCCGTGCTGTCGAGAACCCGACCCTCGGCGTCGACACCTCCGGGAAGCCACTGCGACCCCGGGAGATGACCCATGGACCGTCCCGCCGTCTGGATCGACGTCACCGCCTCCGACGCCTCCGCGTCCCGCGCGTTCTACGGCGAGCTGTTCGGCTGGCGCATCGACGTCGACGAACAGCTCGACTACGGCCTCGTCGACGCCGGGGGCTCCCTGGCCGGCGGGATCGGGCAGGCGGGCGACGCGAGCCCGCACCCGGTCGGCGTCGTCACCTACGTCCCGGTCGAGGACGTGACCGCGGCCGTCGCCCGGGCCGAGGAGGCGGGCGGGTCCGTGCTCGTCGAGCCGTGGACCCTGCCCGGCCTGGGGACGATGGCCGTGGTCGGCGACCCGGACGGGAACCGGATCGGGCTGTGGGCGGCGCTATGAGCCGCACCGTTCCCGCAGGGTCGTGACGCCCGGGCCGGTCAGGTCCTCGCAGAACGCGCCGCGGCCGGCCATCGCCATGACCAGGGCGAGCGTGGGCCCGCTGACCAGGGGGCCGTCCCCGGTGGCGAACGGCCCGTCGGTCGCCTCCACCCGGAGTCCCGCGATGGCGGTCCGGCTGGGTACCGCGAAGTCACGCGAGGCGTAGAACTCGGCGACGACCGTGGCGACGTCGACCGGGGTGGAGGACCGGAGGTCGAGCGGACGACGGATGTCGGCGGCGTGCACGACGACCTCGCCGAGCCAGGCGGCGGTGAGCCGCATCGGCTGCACCGTCCAGTCGATCTTCGACCGGAAGATCGCCAAGGTCTCCGCGGGGGTCGCTCCGAGCTGCTCGTCCAGGCGCCGCCGGTTGTGCAGGGCGAAGTCGAAGCGCGCCCCGATCGCGGAGCGCAGCCAGCGGAACCGCCCGATGCTCGCGGCGGCGGAGAGGTGGGCGACGGTCTCCTCGATCGTCCACTCCGTGCACAGCGAGCGCGAGCGCCACTGGTCCTCGAAGAGGTGCTCGAGGTCGTCGGCGAGGGCGGCCCGCTCGGCGTGGATGAGCGGCCAGAGGTCCGTCGTCATGGTGGTCACGACGGTAGGACCGGACCCGCTGTCGGGAATCATCGCTCAGGCCAGCTCGGAGTCGCGGACCTTCTGCATCCCGAGGGCCATGCGGCGCTTGGCAGCCGGGACGCGGTCGACCAGGCGGAGACCGGTGCGCTGGGCGAGCACCGACAGCGGACCGATGACGGGACGGCGGGCGGTCCCGCGGTCGTTCATGAACTCCAGCGACTCGCGGACCGCCAGCGTGGAGTAGCGGCGCATGAGGTCCTCGTACTCGCCGACGGCCGCCGTCAGGGACAGGTCGCCGTCGCGGACCCGGACGAGGCGGTCGCGCAGCTCGCGCGCGTCGCGCAGCGCGGTGTTCGCGCCGGCGCCGCGACCCGGCGTCATGGTGTGGGCGGCGTCGCCGAGGAGGGTCACCGTGCTCGGCTCCCAGGTGGGCAGCGGGTCCGAGGTGCGGATCGACAGCGCGACGTTCGCGCCGTGGTCGGCCCCGGCGAGCAGGGCGCGCCAGCACGGCGACCAGTCGGCGGTGAGCTCGTCGGCGAGCGCGGTCAGGGCGGCGCCCTCGCGGTCCAGCAGGTCGGCGGGCGCGATCGAACGGGACGTCGTGATCGCCCAGGACACGTGGTCGGCGGTGTTGTCGAAGCGCAGGCCGGGCCAGCGCGACAGCAGCTCGCCCTCGCTGGACCCGATGCCCTCGCGGGGCGCGTGCCCGCCGTCCCACGGCATGCGCATGACGTGGGTGATGCCGAACTGCCCACGCCGGTCGAAGATCATGGAGAAGCCCTGCCGGGCGCGTTCGGGCAGCAGCGCCTCGGTCATCGGGGTGAGCGGGGTCTTCCCGCCGATCGCGACGAGGCCGGTCTCGGTCTGCGTCGCCTGCGGCAGGTACTGGCGACGCACCCGCGAGCTCGCGCCGTCGGCGCCGACCAGCAGGTCGCCCTCGTCGGTGGAGCCGTCGTCGAAGTGGGCGGTGACGCCGTCGTCGTGCTGCACGTAGTGGGTGAAGCGGCGGCCGAAGGTGATGACGTCCTCCATGCCCGTGAACAGGACCTGGCGCAGCGTCATGCGGCTGACGTTGTGCTCGCGGTCCTCCGGGCCGTCGCCGGTGTGGGGCAGCTCGTCGAGGCCGATCGAGACCAGCTCGCGGAACTGCTCGGTGTACATCCCGAGCCGGTCGTAGGGCGAAGCGGTGGTCGCGACGAAGGTGTCGAAGAGCTCCGGCGGCAGACACGCCCGCAGGGCCCGGGCACCGTTCGGCGAGATGCCGACGCGGTAGCCGTGCAGGCCGCTCGTGCGGGTGCGGTCGCGCTCGTGGACGGCGACGTCGAACCCGGCCCGGCGCAGGCCGTGCGCGAGGCACATCCCGCCGGTGCCGGCACCGACGATCAGGACGCGGAGGGGGCGGTCGGTCATGGTGGGTCTCCCGGCAGGTCCGTGGTCCAGGTCAGGGCGCCGGCGCGCAGGTCGTCGAGCAGCCCCTCGAGCCACGCGACGTCGGTCTCCAGGTGCGCGAGGGCGTACTCCTCCTCGACGAGCACCAGCCGCGGCAGCCGGCCGCGGACCCGGTCGAGCCCGTCGCGCACCGCGTCGCGCTCGGCGCGGCGGTCGGCCAGGCGCAGCTCGAGGGCGTCCCGGGCGATGTCCGCGGTGATCAACGGGAGGTAGGCCAGCGCCGCGGTGAACTCCCCGAACTCGTGACGGGGCGCGGTGAGCATGTCCAGCGTCCAGGTGATCGCGGTGTCGTGCCCGGACTCCGTGGCGGCGTAGACGGTGCGCTCGGGGTGGGCGGCGGGCCGCTCGGTGCCCTCCGCGACGAGCAGCCCGTCGCGGACGAGCCGGTCGATCGTCTTGTAGAGCTGCGAGCGCTGGCCGACGTTGACGACCTTGTCCTTGCCGCGCTCCCGGATCAGCTGCTGCATCCGGTACGGGTGCATGGGCTCCTCCACGGCGAGGGCGAGGACGGCGAGGGCGAGTCCGGATCGCTGGGTCATGGTGTCGACGACGTTAGTGTCGTCGACACTAAAGGACAAGAAGTCGCCGTGTCGACGCGGTCGGGCACGATGGACGGCGTGAGCAGCAGTGGTGAGCACCCCGTCCTCGTCGTCGACTACGGCGCCCAGTACGCGCAGCTCATCGCCCGGCGGGTGCGGGAGGCGCAGGCCTACTCCGAGGTCGTGCCGCACTCGATGTCGGTCGACGACATGCTCGCGAAGGACCCCGCCGCGATCGTGCTCTCCGGCGGGCCCGCGTCGGTGTACGCCGAGGGCGCCCCGAGCGTCGACCCGGCCCTGTTCGAGACGGGCGTGCCGGTCTTCGGCATCTGCTACGGCTTCCAGCTGATGGCCTCCGCGCTCGGCGGCACCGTGGCCCACACCGGCGACCGCGAGTACGGCCGGACCGAGCTGCACGTCACCGACCCGGGTCGGTTGCACGGCGACATCCCCGAGGCCCACCCGGTCTGGATGAGCCACGGCGACGGCGTGACGGTCGCCCCCGAGGGCTTCACGACGACGGCGTCGTCCCCCGGCGCGCCCGTCGCCGCGTTCGAGGACGTCGACCGACGCCTGGCGGGTGTGCAGTACCACCCCGAGGTCGGGCACTCGCCCCACGGCCAGCTGGTGCTCGAGCGGTTTCTGCGCGACGTCGCCGGGATCCGCACGGACTGGACGCCGGCGAACATCGTCGCCGAGACCGTGGAGGCGATCCGGGCGCAGGTCGGGCACGCGGGCCGGGCGATCTGCGGGCTGTCCGGCGGCGTGGACTCGGCGGTGGCCGCCGCGCTGGTCCAGCGCGCCATCGGTGATCGCCTGACCTGCGTTTTCGTCGATCACGGGCTGCTGCGCGAGGGTGAGCGCGGGCAGGTCGAGCGTGACTTCGTCGCGGCGACCGGGGTCGACCTCGTGACGGTGGACGCCGAGGAGGTGTTCCTGCGCGAGCTCGCCGACGTCGTCGACCCGGAGGAGAAGCGCAAGATCATCGGCCGGGAGTTCATCCGGTCGTTCGAGGGCGCGGCCCGCGACCTCGCCGAGGGCGAGGGGGTCGACTTCCTCGTCCAGGGCACGCTGTACCCGGACGTCGTCGAGTCCGGCGGCGGCTCCGGCGCCGCGAACATCAAGTCCCACCACAACGTCGGCGGGCTGCCCGACGACCTGCAGTTCTCGCTGGTCGAGCCGCTGCGGGCGCTGTTCAAGGACGAGGTCCGGGCGGTCGGCACCGAGCTCG
Source organism: Actinomycetospora termitidis (assembly GCF_030286555.1). Classification (GTDB taxonomy): domain Bacteria; phylum Actinomycetota; class Actinomycetes; order Mycobacteriales; family Pseudonocardiaceae; genus Actinomycetospora; species Actinomycetospora termitidis. The sequence goes on from NZ_JASVWF010000001.1 coordinate 1,209,278, forward strand.
GGCTGCCGGAGTCGATCGTGCAGCGCCAGCCGTTCCCCGGGCCCGGGCTGGCGATCCGGATCATCGGGGCGGTCTCGGCGGACCGCCTGGCGACCTTGCGCCGGGCCGACGCGATCGCCCGCGAGGAGCTCTCGGCGGCGGGGCTGGACCGCACGATCTGGCAGTGCCCGGTGGTGCTGCTGGCCGACGTCCGCTCGGTCGGGGTCCAGGGCGATGGCCGCACCTACGGGCACCCGGTGGTGCTGCGGCCGGTGTCCAGCGAGGACGCGATGACGGCGGACTGGACCCGGGTGCCCTACGAGACCCTGGAGCGCATCTCCACGCGCATCACCAACGAGTGCGCCGAGATCAACCGCGTCGTGCTGGACGTGACCAGCAAGCCGCCGGGCACGATCGAGTGGGAGTAGTCGTCCGGGCACGCACCGAGTCGATCGTGGACAAGGGTGCGCGAGCGGGTGTGCGCTGTCCGGGTGACGATCCGGACGAGTCGTCCGTTCGTCGGGCGGCGCACTGAACTGAGCGTGGTCGCGGCCGCCGTGGCGGCGGCGCGACGCGGCACGCCCGGCATCGTCCGGATCGCGGGGGCTGCGGGCCTGGGCAAGACGTCGTTGATCGCCGCGGCGCTCGAGCGGGCGGCGCCGGCGACCGTGCTGCGCGCGAGCGGCGAGGAGTCCGAGTCGACGCTGCCCCTGGGCGTCGTCGACCAGCTCACCGCGGGTCTCCCGCCCGCGGTGCTCGACCGGTACCCGCTGGTCGGGGACCGGCGCGCGGGCAGCGCCGATCCGACGGCCGTGGGCGGGGAACTGCTCGCGGCGCTCGGCGCGGTCGGCGGCGAGGACCCGGTGCTGCTCGTCGTGGACGACCTGCAGTGGGCCGACGACGCCTCGGTCCGGGCGCTGGTGTTCCTGCTGCGCCGCCTGCGCCACGACCGGCTCGTGGCCCTGCTGGGGTGGCGGTCGCCGGACCCCCTCGGCGGCCCACCCGGTCGTGGCGACCGCGACGACCGGTGGGAACGCCTCCTCGACTCCGCCCCCGGCGCGTACCGCCTGGACCTCGACGGCCTCGCGCCCGCCGAGCTGTCCGAGCTCGCCGCGGTGCTCGGGCGTCCGCTGGGATCCACCGGCACCGCGGAGCGGCTGCACGCGCGCACCCGCGGTCACCCGCTGCACGCCCGGACGCTCCTCGAGGACCTGCCGGGCAACGTGCTGGCCGCGACGACCACCGACGTCCTGCCCGCACCACGCTCCCTCGACGGGGCCGTCCTCGCCCGCCTCGCCCGGGTCGGCCCGGACGCGCGCGCCCTGGTCGTCGCGGCCGCGGTGCTCGGGGAGACCTGTGCCCTCGCGGTCGCCGCGACCGTTGCCCGGACCGTCGAGCCGGGCGTGCTCGAGGGACCCGACGCGGTCGCGGACGCGCTCGACGAGGCCGTCGTCGCCGGGCTGCTGGAGGAACGGGGCGTTCTCGGGCAGGTCGGGTTCGTGCACCCGCTGCTGCGGGCGGCCGTCCACGGTGACCACCCGCCGGCACGTCGCCGCCGGCTCCACCGCGTCGCCGCGGGTCACGTCGCGGGGCGCGCCGCTCTCGCCCACCGGATCGCGGCGGCCGCCGGGCCCGACGACGAGCTGGCCGCGGACCTGGAGCGGGCAGCCCCGGGGGCGTCCGCGCTCGACGCCGCGGACCTGCTGCGCGCCGCGGCGTCGCTCTCCTCCGACCCCGCCGCCCGGGCGCGACGGACGTGCGCGGCGGTCGGCGGGTTGCTCGCGGCCGGTGAGGTCGGGCGCGCGGGGGACGCGGAGCCCGACGTCGCGGCGGCCCCGCCGGGCCCGGTCCGGGACGGGCTGCTCGGGCGCCTCGCACTCCTGCGGGGACGGTTCGCGGCGGCCCGTCCGCTGCTCACGGCGGCCGCGGCGGACGACGACCACCGTGCCCGGCTGACCGCCGCGGCCGACCTCGCCCTGCTCGCGGCCCTGGAGGGACGTCCGGCGGAGGCGGTCGACCGGGCCGGCGCGTGCCTTGCCGACCCGGACGGCGGGTCGGGTGTCCGCCGCCCCGCGGGCTTCGCGCTGGTCCTCGGGCTGGCCGCGCAGGGTCGGCTCGCCGAGGCCCACGCGGTGCTCGACGTCGCGGCGGGCACCCCGGGGGCGAGGACCCGCGGCCACGCCGACGTCCTCGTCGCGCGGGGGCTCCTCGCCGCGGCGGCCGGTGACGACGCGGTCGCCGAGGCGCTGCTCGCGGAGGCGTCGGACCTCGCCCGCGGCGGAACCCGGGTGCGCATGGCGACGATCGCCGCCGGCACCCTCGCCGCCGTCCGTGACCGACTCGGCCACGCCGACGGGCTCGACGCTGCCGAGCTCGCCGTCGCCTCCGCCCGGGACGCCGGCCAGGGGTTCGCCGAGGCGCTCGTGCGTGGGCACGCGGCACAGATGCACGCCGTGCGGGGCGACGTCGCCGCGGCGCGGGCGCACCTCGCGGTCGCGGCGGAGGTCGGCGCCCCGTGGTGGGGGTCGGTCATCACCCACGCGACCGCCGGGGCGCTCGTCGGCGTGGTGGAGGACGACCCGACCGCGGTCCTGCGCGCCCTGGACCCCGTCCTGCGTCCGGACGTGCTCGCCCTCGCCGACGGTGTCGGCGCCCGGGCCCCGCGGGTGCTGCAGGCCGAGGCGCTGCTGCGGCAGGGACGTCTCGGGGACGCCGCGGCGGCCCTGGACCTGCCGCCCGGCTCCCCGCCCGGCGCGGTCGACGTGGACGTCGCCCGGCTCCGGGGCCTGCTCTGCGGGGCGCGCGGCGACCCCGCCGCGGCACGGCGGGCCCTCGAGGACGGGCTCGCCCTCGGCGTCGAGGCGCCCCTGGCGACGGCCCGGCTGGAGACCGAGCTCGGCCGGCACCTGGTCGAGGCCGGCGAGCGCCGCGCCGGCGTCGACCTGCTCCGCCGCGCCCGCGACCGGCTCACCGCCCTCGGCGCGGCCCCCTTCCTCGCGACCTGCGAGGCGCTCCTGCACGCCGCGGGACTCACCCCGTCCCGCGCGGAGGAGGCACTCGGGCTCACGCCGCACGAGGACGCGGTCGTCGCCCTCGTCGTGCGGGGCCTGACGAACCGCGAGGTGGCGCGGGAGCTGTTCGTCTCCCCGCGCACGGTCGCCTACCACCTGTCCAACGTCTACGCGAAGCTCGGCGTCACCTCCCGGGCCGGGCTGCGGGACCGGGCCGCCGCCCCGGCGCGCTGACGGTCCGGAGCGCGACGGTCACCACCGGTCGGCTGGAAGGCCGACTGGGGGGGGGCGGCCGGGTCGGCCCGGCCGGCCGCGGCCGCACGCTCGTCGGCATGCGGGTCACCCTCGACATCACCCGGTCCCGGGACGGCCGCCTCGAGGGCACGGCCGCCACCGACACCGGGGACGAGCAGCCGTTCTCGGGCACGCTCGACCTCCTGCGTGTCCTGGAGGACCTGGAGCCGTCCCCGCGACCCGAGCCCGGGGAGGCCCGGTGAGGGGCGAGGCGCGGCTCGCGGCGGGCTCGGGCCTGCTGTTCGTCGTCCTGTTCGTCACGGCGATGGTCCTGCTCGCGCGGGCGCCCCACCTCGACGACCCGGACTCCGCCTACACCGCCTTCTACGCCGCCGGCGGGGACACCCTGTTCGTCGCGCTCGGGCTCTACCTCGTGCCGCTCGCCGGGATCGCGTTCCTCTGGCACATGACCGCGATCCGCTCGATGCTCGACACGCTCACCCCCCGGCCGTCCGGGATGGCCCACGGGCTGAACCTGCTGGCGGGCACGATCTTCGTGACGATGCTGTTCGCCGGCACCGCCGCCGTGGGCGCGACGGCGTTCGCGGCCTCCCGCGGCGGGCCCCCGACCGTGGACCCGGGCACGGCCCGCGCCCTCACCGCCGTCGGGTACGGCCTCGTGTTCGTCTTCGCCGTCCGCGGCGCCGGCATGTTCGTCCTCACCACGACGACGCTGCTGCACGCCGGCGGCGTGCTCGGCCGCGCGTGGGCCGTCGTCGGGTGGCTGCTCGGCGCGTTCCTGCTGCTCAGCGTCACGAACCATCCCGCCGCCCTGCTCGTCCTCCCGGTCTGGGTGGTGCTGGTCGCCGTCGCCGTCCTGGTCCACCGCGCGCCCGCGCCGGACCCCGCCCCCGTTCCCACGCCCGTCGTCGAGTCCTGAAGGAGCCCGCCGTGGCCATCCCCGACCGTCCCGAGGGCGCCCGCCCGATCCCCGGTCCGAAGCCCCTCCCGCTGATCGGCAACCTGCGCGACCTGCCGTCCGGCCGGACGATGCAGCGCCTGCTCGAGCTGTCGACGCAGTACGGGCCGATGTTCGTGCTGCACGCCGCCGACGGACCCCGCTACATCGCGTCCGGCCTGGAGATGATCGACGACCTCTGCGACGACACCCGGTTCGTGAAGTACGTCGGGGCCGGGCAGCGCGAGCTGCGCAAGACCCAGAGCTCGGCGGGACTGTTCACCGCGGACTCCGACGACCCGATGTGGCGCAGCGCCCACGACATCCTGCTGCCGGCGTTCTCGCAGCGAGCCATCCGCGCCTACGTGCCGCTGATGGTCGACATCGCCGACCAGCTGCTGCTCAAGTGGGAGCGCCTCAACCCGGGCGAGTCGATCGACGTCACCGGCGACATGACCCGGCTGACCCTCGACACGATCGCGCTGTGCGGCTTCGGGTACCGGTTCAACTCGTTCTACCGCGACACCCAGCACCCGTTCGTCGGCGCGATGATGGGCGCCCTGAACGAGAGTCAGGCCCGCCAGCGCATCCCTCCGGCCGTCGTGCGGATGCGCCGGGGCGCGCAGCGGGCGCTCGAGGCGGACATGCAGTTCATGCAGGACACGGTGCAGCAGATCCTGTCCGAGCGCCGCGCCTCCGGCGAGCCCGGGGACGACCTGCTGGGCCACATGCTCGTCGGGACGGACAAGGAGGGGCGGCCGCTGCCCGACGACAACATCGTCTCGCAGTGCATCACCTTCCTGGTCGCCGGCCACGAGACCACCAGCGGGCTGCTCTCGTTCGCGATCTCCTACCTGTTGAAGGCGCCCGATGTGGTGGCGCGGGCGCAGGCCGAGGTCGACGAGGTCCTGGGTACGGACCTGTCCGCCGCGCCCACCGCGGCGCAGATCGGGAAGCTGACCTACGTCACGCAGATCCTTGAGGAGACCCTGCGGCTGTGGCCGACCGCGCCGGCGTTCACGCGTCAGCCCCTCGAGGACACCACGGTCGGCGGCTTCGAGTTCCGCGCCGGCACCCCGATCGTCGCGGCCTCGATCGCGCTGCACCGGAACACCGACGTCTGGGGCGACGACGCCTGGGAGTTCGACCCCGACCACTTCGCGCCCGAGCGGCGCGAGGGCCGCCCGCCGAACGCCTACAAGCCCTTCGGCTCCGGGGTGCGGGCCTGCATCGGGCGCCAGTTCGCGCTGCAGGAGGCGATCCTGGTGCTGGCGATGGTGCTGCAGCGCTTCGAGTTGGTCGACCACGCGGACTACCGGCTCCGGATCCAGGAGAGCCTGACCCTCAAGCCGGACGGGCTGACGATCCAGGTGCGGCCGCGGGCGGGGCGCACGCGCGGTGGACCGGTGACGAGCCGCCCGGAACCCGCACCCGTCGTCGAGGAGTCCGCTCCGGTGGCCGACCGGCACGGCACCCCGCTGCTGGTGCTGTTCGGGTCGAACCTCGGGGCGGCCGAGGACATCGCCACCCGCATCGCGCGGGACGGCACCGACCGCGGCTGGGCGACGATGCTCGCCCCGCTCGACGACCGCGTCGGGTCGGTGCGGATGGGCGAGGCCTCGCCGTCCCGGGCCGACCTCCCGGCCGAGGGCGCCGTCGTCGTCGTGACCGCGTCGTACAACGGGCTGCCGCCGGACAACGCCACCGCGTTCTGCGACTGGGTCCGTGGTGACCGGGCCGACGCCGCCGGGGTGCGCTACACCGTGTTCGGCTGCGGCAACCGCGACTGGGCCTCGACCTACCAGGCGGTGCCGACCCTGATCGACGACCGGCTCGCCGCCGCCGGGGCGGAACGCGTGTACCGACGCGGCGAGGGCGACGCCCGCGGCGACTTCGACGGCCAGTTCCACGACTGGTACGCCGGGCTGTGGGACGCGCTGGGCACGGCGTGCGGCGTCGCGGCCGTCGATGCCGAGGCGGCGGGCGGCCCGCGGCTGCGGGTGTCGCTGGAGAACCGCCGCGGAGGGAGCCCGGTCGTCCGGTCGTTCGCGGCGGTGCCCGCGACGGTCGTCGTGAACCGGGAGCTGACGGCGCGGGCGGGCACCCCGGGCGGTCGGTCGGTGCGCCACGTGGAGATCGCGCTGCCCGCCGGGACGACCTACCGGGCGGGGGACCACCTCGGGGTGCTGCCGCGCAACGACGTCGGGCTGCTGAACCGGGTCATGGCGCGCTTCGGGCTCGACGCGGGCCAGTACGCGACGCTCTCGGCGCCCGGCGGGGCCCCGACGCACCTGCCCACCGGGGAGCCCTACCCGTTGCTCGCGATCCTCGCCGGGTGCGTGGAGCTGCAGGACGTCGCCACCCGGCCGCAGATCACCGCCCTCGCGGCGTCGATGCCGCCGGGCCCGGTGCGCGAGGACCTCGCGGCCCTGGCGGGGACCGACGACGGGGCCCGCGCCCGCTACCGCGAGCAGGTCGGGCGGCCGCGGGTGACGTTCCTGGAGCTGGTCGAGCGGCACCCGGAGGCGTCGATCGGGTTCGCGGAGTTCCTCGACCTGCTGCCGGCCCTGCGGCCGCGCTACTACTCGATCTCCTCCGCGCCGTCGGTGTCCGACGAGGCGTCGCTGACGGTCGGGGTGCTCGACGAGCCCGCCCGCTCCGGGGAGGGCCGCTACCGCGGCACCTGCTCGACGCACCTGGCCGCGGCACCCGAGGGCGGGACGGTGTTCTGCCTGGTGCGGGAGCCCTCGATCGCCTTCCGGCCGCCCGAGAACCCGCACCGCCCGATGCTGATGGTGGGCGCGGGGACCGGGATGGCGCCGTTCCGCGGCTTCCTGCAGGACCGGGGCGCGCTCGCGGCCCGCGGGGTGCCGATCGCGGAGTCCCTGCTCGTGCTCGGCTGTCGCGACCCCGAGGACGACCTGCTCTACGCCGACGAGCTCGCCCGGTACGACAAGGACGGCGTGGCCCGGCTCGTGACGGCGTGCTCGCGGGTCCCGGGCCACCACCGCTACGTCCAGGACGCGCTGGCAGCGGAGGCCGACGCGGTGTGGGCGCTGCTGCAGTCCGACGCGGTGGTCTACGTGTGCGGCAACGCGGCCACGATGGCGCCGGGCGTCCGGGCGGCGCTGGCTGACGTCTTCCGGACGCGGACGGGCGCCGGGGACGCCGACGCCGAGGCCTGGTTCGCGGGGCTGCGCGCGCAGGGCCGCTACCTCGAGGACATCTGGGGGGAGACCGCGGTGGTGTAGCGCCGGGCCGGGCGCCCGGCGAGGATGGAGCACCATGGCGACGACGATCTTCTCCGAGATGTCCGCGTTGGCCGTGCAGTACGACGCGATCAACCTCGGCCAGGGCTTCCCCGACACCCCCGGGCCCCGGGAGGTCGTCGACGCCGCCGTCGCCGCCATGCACCGCGGGCAGAACCAGTACCCGCCCGCCGTCGGGGTCCCGGCGTTGCGCGAGGCGATCTGCCACCACCAGCAGCGCTTCTACGGGATCGACCTGGACCCGGCGTCGCAGGTCGTGGTGTGTGCCGGGGCGTCGGAGGCGCTGTCTTCGGCGCTGGTGGCGCTCGTCGGCGCCGGCGACGAGGTGATCGCCCTCGAGCCGTTCTACGACCTGTACCAGGCGGCGTCCGTGCTGGTCGGGGCAGCCCTGGTGCCGGTGCGGATCAGCGCCCCGGACTTCCGGCTGGACCCGGAGCTGCTCCGGGCGGCGGTCACCGAGCGGACGAAGGTCATCCTGCTCAACTCCCCGCACAACCCGACCGGCGCGGTGCTCTCGCGCGACGAGCTGCAGGCCGTCGCGGACGTGGCGATCGAGCACGACCTGATCGTCCTCACCGACGAGGTCTACGAGCACCTGCTGTTCGACGACGAGGTGCACGTCCCGATCTCGACGCTGCCGGGCATGGCGGAGCGGACGGTCACGGTCTCGTCGGCGGGCAAGACGTTCTCGGTGACCGGCTGGAAGATCGGCTGGGCGACGGGGCCGGCGGAGCTGATCGAGAAGGTGCTCGGGGTCAAGCAGTGGTTCTCGTTCGCCTCCGGGACGCCGCTCCAGTACGCCGTCGCCGTCGGGCTGGAGCTGCCCGACGACCGGTTCGCGACGATGGGTCGGGAACTCCAGGCCAAGCGCGACCTGCTGACCGACGGCCTGCGTGAGCTGGGCATGGAGGTCTACCACTCGAAGGCGACGTACTTCGTGACGGCGGACATCGCGCCGCTGGGCGAGACCGACTCGCTGGAGTTCTGCCGCTCGCTGCCCGCGCGCGTGGGGGTGGCCGCCGTGCCGAACCAGGTGTTCCACGCGTCGCCGGAGGGGGTCGAGACCCAGGTGCGGTTCGCCTGCTGCAAGCGCGACGAGGTGCTCGCCGACGCGCTGCTGCGGCTGCGGAAGTTGTGAGGACCGGGGTCGTCGACCTCCTGTGGCGACACCCGACGGTGGTGGTCGTGCTGGTCCCGCTGCTGGCCTTCGGCATCCCCGGGACGATCGGCTACCTCATGGGGCGCCAACCCGACCGTCCGGCGGCCGAGCGGCTGGTCGCCGAGCAGATGTCGGCGCGCTATCGCGCCGCGATCACGGCCTCCTGCGACGACCCGGACCGGAGCGGGTGGCGGTGCACGTTGCGCGACTCGGCCGGCAACCGGGGGTGGTGGTACCGCGCGCGCTTCGTCGACGACTGCGGTGCCCGCTTCTGCGAGCCGACGCGGGAGTACGACGACCATCGCTTTCCGGTGCTCGACGCACGGGGCGTGCAGGTCGAGACCCTGCCCTACCCCGACCCCGGGTCCACCCGCGCCGACACCGTCGACGACGCGGTGTTCCGCGGCAACCAGGCGCGCGAGCCGGACTACCGCCCGTACTCCGTCCAGTGCCCCGACCCCGTCGGGACGAGCCCGGTGCCCTGCCGGACGTCGGGCGTCGCCCTCGAGGCCAGCGCCCGCACGAACGACACGGGCGGCTACGAGCTGACGGTCCGGTGGGCGCTCGCACCCTGACAATATCTTGGTCGCCGAGATAATATGGTGGCATGGGGACGAGCGTGGTGGTGGTCGGCGGCGGACCGGGCGGGGTGCTGCTGACGTACCTGTTGGCGCGGGGCGGGGTCGAGGTGACGCTGCTCGAGGCGCGGCACGACTTCGCCCGGCGCTTCCGGGGTGACACGCTCGCGCCCGGGGTCCTGGAGTACCTCGACGACCTCGGGCTGGCCGACGACCTGCTCGCCGAGGTCCCGCACACCCGCTCGGACGCGTTCCGCTGGCACACCCCGGAGCGCACGTACCGGCTGCTGGACTACCGCGGCGCCTCGTCGCGGTTCCCGTTCTACGCGCTGATCCCGCAGGCCCGGTTCCTGCCGTGGCTGGCCGCGAAGGCGGAGGGGTTCGGCGCCGTCGTGCGGATGGGTGCCCGGTTCTCGGACCTCGTCCGCGACGGCGACCGCGTGACCGGCGTGCGCTACACCGTCGACGGCGAGGCCCACGAGCTCGCGGCAGACCTCGTCGTCGGCGCGGACGGCCGGTCGTCGAAGGTCCGTACCGCGGCCGGGATCGAGGCCACGGAGCTGGGTGCGAGCCTCGACCTGCTGTGGGCCGCGGTCGACCAGCACGACGACGACCCGCCGTCCTCCGGGCTCGACCTCTTCGCGCGTCCCGGCGGCACGGTGGCGCTGCTCGACCAGGGCACCGGGCAGTGGCAGGTCGGCTGGTCGATCCCCGCCGGGACGTTCGCGCAGGTGCGGGAGGCGGGCGTGGACCCACTGATCGACGCGCTCGGCGCGGTCCTGCCGTGGCTGGCCGACCGGGTCCGGGCGGGCGTCGGCAGCGTGAACGACCTGACGTTGCTGCCGGTCCGCATCACGACGGTGGACACCTGGTCGAGGCCCGGCGTCGTGCTCCTCGGCGACGCGGCGCACGTGATGAGCCCGGTCGGCGGCAACGGGATCAACCTGGCACTCGCCGACGCGGCGGAGCTGGCCAACCTCGTCGTCACCGGGGGCGACCCGGCCGAGCTGGAGCGGCGCCGCCGACCCACCGTGGAGGCCGAGCAGCAGCGCCAGGTCCGCACCGAGCGGGCGGCCGCGGGGCGCAACGCCGCGGGGGACACCGCGCCGCCGACGGTGCTGCGCGTGCTGTCCGCGATCCCCGGGTTCTCCCGCCTCGCCGCGCGGCGGTCCCGGGTCCCGATGGCGGCGCCGGTGCCGGCGATCGCGAACGCCTGACACGTCGTGTCAGCAATGGCCCGTTCCTGACGTCAGGTGTGCGAACGGCGCCATCCTGACGTCACGTGTCAGCAATGGCTCAGTGCTGACGAACGGCGGCCGCCCAGCACCACCGTCCCCACGACGAGCACCGGCACCAGTGCGACGGGACCGGCGAAGGCGAGCACGACCGTGACCACCACACACGCGGCCGCCGCCGCGACGCGGACGCCTCCGGTCAGGAGGCGGACACCGGCCGCCGTGGCGGCGACGTACACCGCGAGGAAGAGGACGGTCGGGATCGCGACGAGCGTGGTGGTGCTCCACCATCCGGTGCCGGTGCCGACCAGCAGCACCACCCCGACCGCCGCGACCCCGACCGGGAGGCGGCGGGCGAGCGCCGGGCCGGACACCTCCGTCGTCATCGCGGCGGCGCCGGTCAGGTAGGCGTTCGTGGCCGCGAGGGTGAGGGCGACGGCGGCGACCGCGGCCACCAGGGCGCCGGCGGGCCCGACGCCGGTCGCGAGCAGGTCCGCGACCGGGGTCGGGCTCCCCGCCCGCGGGCCCAGGACGCCGACCGTCGCGCCGGCCAGCGCGAGGTAGAGCACCGACGTCACGACGAAGGCGGCCGCGATCACCCGGGGCAGCTGACCACGCGGCGAGCGCAGGCGCGCCGTCAGCGGGGACACCGCCTCCCAGCCGACGAACGACAGCATCAGCACCGAGCTCGCCGTGCCGACCGCGACCCAGCCGTGCGGGGCGAACGGCGTCCAGTGCCCGGCCCGTGCGTGCGGGGCCGCGGCGAGCACGGCCACGGCCACGAGCGCAATCAGCACGCCGACGAGCCCCAGCTGGACGCGCGCGGACGAGCGCCCGCCGGAGGCGGTCAGCGTCACGACGAGCAGGAGCAGGACGGCGGCGAGGGCCGTGGTCATCCCGGGTCCGCCGCCGAGCGGCCGCGCCGCGTAGGACGCGCCGATCAGGCACACGACCGGCGCCCCCAGGACGGCTCCCCCGAGGAAGCAGACCGCGACCGCCCGCTCCGCGCGCGGGCCGAACGCCGCCCCGGCGAATCCCGCGGCGCCAGACCGCCCCGGGTACGCGCGCCCGAGCGCCCCGAACACCGTCGCGAGCAGCCCGGACAGCAGGAGCAGGCCGCCCCAGGCGACGGTCGACGCCGGGCCGGCGACCTCGGCGGCGAGGCCGGGCAGGAGGAGCACGCCGGGCCCGAGCAGGGCGCCGACGTAGAGGGTGACCGCTCGCGGTGTCGTGAGTTCGTCCATGTCCACGACGATCGCGCGCGGCGCGGCGCATCCGCTGCCGAATCCATCGGCATCCGGGCTGATCGGCGCAATGATCCGTCAGTATCCGGCCACTAGGCTGCACGACGTGCCGGAGGAGGAGTTCGACAAGATCGACCGCACCATCCTGACGATCCTGCAGCGCGAGGGCCGGATCGCGAACGTGGAGCTGGCCGAGCGGGTGTCCCTGTCGCCGTCGTCGTGCCTGCGCCGCACCAGGGCGCTCGAGGCGGCCGGACTGATCAGCGGGTACCGGGCCGAGCTGGACCGGACGCGGGCCGGTCTCGGGATGACGGTGTTCATCTCGCTGCGGGTCGACCAGCACTCCCGCCGGACGTCGCGCGCGATCGAGGACGCCCTGACCGCGATCCCGGCGGTGATCGCGTGCCACGTCGTGAGCGGGGACGCCGACTTCCTCGTCGAGGCGGTCGTGCCCGACTTCGCGGCGTACGAGTCGATGCTGCTCGACCAGGTCCTCGCGGTCGACGCGGTCACCGACGCCCGGTCGACCTTCGCGATCCGCACCGTGCTGTCGCGCGGACCGCTGCCGGTCGACCGGGTCCGGTGACGCCGGACCCGCCGTCAGGAACGGACGTACAGGCGCGGGGCCGCCAGCGCGGTGAGCGTCGTGATCAGCGCGATCACCACCAACAGCAGGCCCGGCCCCCAGGACGAGCCGCCGGCGAGCGCGAGCGTGCCGGTCGCGGCGAGCGGGACGAAGCCGGAGGCGACGCCGGCGACGTTCGCGGCGAGCGCGATGCCCGAGTACCGCAGGCGCGCGGGGAAGAGGTGGGCGAGCAGGTCGCCGGAGACGGCGTAGGGGATCGACAGCAGCGCGACGCCGACCGTCACCGCGAGGATCACCAGGACCGCGTTCGTCGTGTCGATCAGCCAGAACATCGGCAGGGCGCCGAGCGCGGAGGCGATCCCGCCGACCACCGTCACCCGCGCCGCGCCGAAGCGTTCGCCCAGCCGGCCGCCGACGAGCAGGACGACGATCTCTACCGCGGCCGCCACGAGCGTCGCGGTGAGGATCAGCGAGCGCGGGACGCCGAGCTCGGCGGTGGCGTAGCTGATGACGAAGGTCGTCACGAGGTAGAAGCCACCGACCCCGAGGAAGGCGGTGCCGGCGCCGACCAGCAGGGCGGGCCACGCCCGGCGGACCACCTCGAGCACCGGCGACGACGCCCGCGCGTCCTCGGCCAGCAGCTGCGCGAACAGCGGCGACTCCTCGACCCGCCGGCGCAGGTAGAGCGCGACGAGCAGCAGCGGGAACGCGGCCAGGAACGGCAGCCGCCAGCCCCAGGCGTCGAAGTCCTCCGGCGGCAGCAGGGCGACCACCAGGAACGCGCCCGACGAGAGCAGGGTGCCGATGGGCGAGCCGACCTGCGGCATCGCGGCGTAGCGCCCGCGCTTCTCGGGCGGCGCGTGTTCGACGGCGAGCGTCACCGCGCCGCCCCACTCCCCGCCGACCGCGATGCCCTGCAGCAGCCGCAGCGCGGTCAGCAGCACCGGTGCGGCGACGCCGATGTCGACGTAGGTGGGCAGCAGGCCGATCAGCCCGGTGACGACGCCGATCATGACCACGGTGACGATCAGGCAGGTGCGCCGCCCGATCCGGTCGCCGAGGTGGCCGAACAGGATGCCGCCGACCGGGCGGGCGAGGAAACCGACGGCGAACGTCGCGAACGCGCCCGCCGTGGCCGCGGCCGGGTTGCCGGAGACGAAGAACAGCCGGTTGAACACCAGCGACGCGGCGGTGCCGAAGAGGAAGAAGTCGTACCACTCCAGCGCGGTGCCGACGAACGCGCCGAACGCCACGCGGCGGGCGTCGCGTTCGGTGACCGTCGGGCGGGACGTCAGGTCGTGCTCGGTCACGGGGACCTCCTGGTGATCAGTCCAGCCCGAGGGCGGCGGCGCCGTGGGTGGGCTCGCCCTCGAGCAGGGTCGCGACGACCTCGGTGTCGCCGATGCGGTCCGGGTCGATCGCGGTGACGTCGTCGCCGAGCACGACCAGGTCGGCGTACTTCCCGGCGGCGAGCGACCCGCGGAGGGCCTCGTCGCCCGCGATCCAGGCGGTGTCCACGGTGAGCGAGCGCAGCGCCGTCACCGGGTCGACGCGCTCGTCGGGGCCGATCAACCGTCCCGACGACGAGCGGCGGGTCACCATCGCGGCCATCGTGCGGAGCGGGTGGCCGTCGGCGACGCACGGCCGGTCCGACGACGACGGAACCCGGACGCCGGCCCGCAGGAACGACGCGTGCCGGTAGAGCAGGTCGGTGCGGTCGCCGACGGCGGCGGCCATCGAGTCGCCGATCTCGACGAGGAACCGCGCCTGCGGTACCGGCGTGATCCCCAGGGCGGCGAAGCGCTGGACCTCCTCATCGGACACGACGCCCGCGTGCTCGATCCGGTGCCGGACGGTCGGGCGGGGCAGGCGGGCCTGCGCGTCCGCGAACGCGTCGAGTCCCATCGCCACCGCGCGGTCGCCGATCGCGTGCGCGGCCACCGTCCACCCCGCGAGGTGTGCGCCGACGATCATGTCGTGCATGTGGCCGGGGTCGTCCTGGTAGTAGCCGGCGTGGTCGCGGTCGACGAACGGCTCGCCCATCGCGGCGGTCCGCGAGCTCAGGGCCCCGTCCAGGAAGATCTTCATTGGCCCGAGACGCAGGCGGTCGTCGCCGAATCCGGTCCGCATCCCGAGGTCGATCCCGACACCCTCACCCCCGGCGACCTCGTGCAGCGCCGCGTCCACCGGCATGACGACGACCCGCTGGGTGAGCAGCCCCTGCTCGCGGGCCAGCTGGTAGGCGCCCAGCTCGCGCGGGGTGCGGCCCATGAACCCGGCCGCGATGCCGCACTCCGTGACCTGCGTGAGGCCCTGCGCGGCGTACACCGCGGACGCGCGGCCCAGGGCCTCGGCGACGTCCGGCACGGCGTAGGGCCGCATCAGGTCCGCGATCAGCGGCTGCGCGGCCTCCTCGACGACACCGGTGGGCGCGCCCTCGTCGTCCAGCACGATCTTCCCGCCCTCGGGCGCGGTGACCGTGCCGGACAGGATCCCGGCCCGGCGCAGCGCCTCGGTCGACGCCGCGCACACGTGCCCGGAGCGGTGCTGCAGGCGCACCGGGCGGCCCCCGGCGGCGCGGTCGAGCGCGGCGTGGTGCGGGGAGCCGCCGAGCAGCACGTCGTCGTAGCCGGAGCCGACGACGAACGCGTCCGGCGGCAGCTCCGCGGCCCGCTGCGCGACCGCGTCGTAGACCTCGTCGAGCGTGCGCATCCCCGCGAGGTCGATCTCGGCGAGGGTCTGGCCGTACCAGGCCATGTGGTTGTGGGCGTCGCCGAACCCGGGCACCACCGTGGCTCCCGCGGCGCCCACGGTCCGCCGCGCGGTGATCCCCGCCGGCAACGACCCGTCGTCCAGGACGGCCAGCACCCGGCCACCGTGGACCGCCAGTCCCCGCGCGGTCCGGCCGAGGCCGTCCCCGTCGAGGGTCAGCACGGCGGCGTCGTGCAGGTGCAGGTCGATCTCCACGGAACTCCTCAGGCGAGATGGTGCAGACGCGTCAGCGGCAGGTCGCGGGCCGCGTCGATGCGGGGTTCCAGCGGGACCTCCTCGCCGTCGACGCGGACCGGGCTCGGCTCCCCCGGCAGCTCGACGACGGGGGTGGCCGTGTTGTGCAGCATGTCCGCGCTGCCCAGTCCGCGTGAACCCCCGACGCGCAGGTAGGACGGTCCCGACGGCAGGTCGGTCGCGCCGACCCCGACGAACAGGTGCGCGAGCCGGGTCGGGGCCCCGCCGCGCCCGCCGTGGAAGGCCCGCATCCGCCGCGGCTGCCCGAGCCGGGTCGAGCCGGAGCCGGAGCCGGCCGCGCCGAAGGCGACGAAGCCCGACGTCAGGACCAGCTCGGGGGAGGTGCCGAACCACGCCGGGGACCACAGCACGACGTCCGCGAGCCGCCCCGGCGCGAGCGACCCGACATGCGCCGCGAGCCCGTGCGCCCGGGCCGGGTTCTCGGTCAGCTTGGCGAGGTACCGCAGCACGCGGGCGTTGTTCGCGACGTCGGGTCCGGTCTCCCCGGCGAGCACGGCGTTCACGTGCGCGAGCTGCCAGCACCGCCGCACGGTCTCCCCGATCCGGCCCATGCCGAGGGCGTCGGAGTTGACGATCGAGATCGCGCCGAGGTCGTGCAGGGCGTTCTCGGCGGCGATCGCGTGCTCGCGGATGCGGGAGGCGGCGATCGCGAGGTCGGAGTCGACGTCGGCGTGCGCGCGGTGCACCGTGCGGGTCATCGGGCCGAGCTCGGCGACGGTGGCCGCGGTCAGCGGCAGCGTCGGGGTCGTGGAGGAGCACAGGACGTGCGGTTCGCGGACGACCTGGAGCAGGTCGGGATGCCCACCGCCGCCCTCCACGTGGTAGGCGTGTACGGTCCTCCCGCCGACGGCGGACAGGGTGTCGGCGAGGAACCCGGACTCGTTCAGCGTGTCCGTGTGCAGGGCGACCGGCAGGTCGGCCGCCTCGGCGACGGACAGGCAGGTGTCGACGGCGTCCGGGCCCGCGCCCCAGTCCTCGTGGACCTTGAACCCGCCCGCGCCGGCCTCGACGGCCGCCTCGATGAGCGCCGGGGAGGACGTCGAGCCGCGCGCGAGGAAGGCGGCGTTGACCGGAGCCGCCGACCACGACGCCATCAGCGTGTGCAGGTTGGTCGCCGGGTTCGCCCCGACGTCCCACACCCCGCCGATGCCCATCCCGACCAGCGTCGTCACGCCGGTCGCGAGGGCGGCCGGAGCGAGGTCGGCGTTGGAGAGGTGCACGTGCGAGTCGACCGCGCCCGGCGTCGCGATCAGGCCCTCGCCGGGGACCATCGCGGTGTGGGCGTCGACGACGAGGTCCACGCCCGCGACGACGTCCGGGTTGCCGGCCCGCCCGATCCCGACGACCCGGCCGTCCTTCACGCCGATCGAGGTCTTGCGGACGCCGAGCAGCGGGTCGATCAGGAGGACCCCGAGGATCACGAGGTCGAGGGCCGAGTCCCGCCCGGCGCGGCCGGTGACGAGGGCGCCGTACCGGGCGGTCTTGCCGCAGCCGCCGAGCATCTCCTCGCCGTGCTCGACGTCGTCGGCCTCCACCTCGACCCACAGTCCGGTGTCGCCGAGCCGGACCCGGTCGCCCGTGGTGGGGCCGTAGCGGCGGGCGTAGTCGCGGCGATCCATGGCAGTCACGGGCTCAGCTCCACGATCTCCACCCTGCGGTGCTCGTCCGGTGCGACCCGCAGCGCGGTGCCGGCGGGGACGTCGAGGCGCCACCGGCCCGGTGGGGTGGTGACGACGAGCGCGGGGTTGAGGGCGTCGAGGGGGACGTGGGAGGAGACCCAGACGTCCAGCCGGCCGGTGTTGTGCAGCGTCGCCTCCGCCCGCTCCCGCCCGGGCGCGAGGACGACCTCGCCGTCGCCGACCCGCACCGCCCCGGCGTCGTCGTCGCCGGGGGAGCCGAACGGGGCGTCGACGTGCACGAGCGCGGTGCCGTGCGGGAAGAGGGCCTCGACCTGCACCGACGGCACGGCGGCGGCGGCCCCGTCGAGGATCGAGGACGGGTCGACGAGGTGGCGGGCCCGGGCCACCACCTCGTCGTGGGCCATCCCGTCCCACGCCATCTCGCACACCTCGTCGCACACCAGCGCGACCGCCTCGGTGACCCCGAGCCGCGCCCCGCGGGCGAGGCGGCGGCGGGCGAGGTCGGCCGCGGCGGCCAGCAGGAGCCGTTCGTGCTCGCGCGGGGTGAGGTGCACGTCGGAGGTTCTACCCCCGGACGCGCCGCCCGCCGACCCGGCGTGCGCCGGCGAGCAGGGCCCCGCCGCCGATGACGACGGCGGCCGCGGCCAGGACCCAGCGCGGGTCGACGGCCACGAGGACGGCGGGGGCGGCCATCGCGAGCGCCGCCACCGCGACGCTGACCAGCCCGACGAGCAGGGCGATCAGGCTCGGTCCCCGTCGGGCCGGCGCCGCGGGGGCCTCCCCGGCGGCCTCCGGGCGGTCGGCGTCGGCGTGCACCGTGTACGGCTGCTCGGGGGTCCGCCAGGCCTTCGGGTCGAATCCGGACTCAGCCACGACGCACCGCCACGTCCCCGACGCCGTTGCGGACCTGCAGGTCGATCACCGGTCCGCCCGGACCGTCCGGCCCGAGGTCGACCAGGCCCGTCACCGCGTTGCCGGTCCGGCCGAGGCAGTCCATGTCGCCCAGCCCGTGCGCGCAGGTCACGGTGACGTCGGCGGTGGCGGGCACGGTGACCGTCAGGTCGCCCGCCCCGGACTCGACGCTCGTGCGGATCGGCGGCCCGCCGGGGGCGAGGCGGGACAGGTCGAGGTCCACGTCGCCGAGGCCGGTGCGGTACCCGGGGAGGACCTGGGCGGCCGCGACCGGGGTGGCGACGACGTCCCCGACGCCCTGCTGCTCGCCCGAGAAGCCGCCGTCGTCGCCGGGCCCCCGGGAGACGGCGACCGATCCGATGACGGTGGCGATCAGCAGCGGGATCGCGACGAACACCAGGCCGCGGCGCGAACAGCCGGCGGGCCGGGAGCGCAGCGAGCCGACGACCAGGCCGAGCCCGACGACGCCCAGCGCGGCCGCCGGCACCCACACCCCGGTGACGCCGGGGACGCCGAGCAGCAGCGCGACACCGGCGAGGCCGGCGGCGAGCAGCGCGAGGGCCAGGGTCACGGGGGTGAGGACCGAGCGCGGCCCCCGTTCCACGGGCGGCGCGGGCGCGGGCGGTGCCGCGGTCGGCAGGCGCCACGACCGGGGGTCGGCACCGAGCGCGTCCCACGCCACCGGCACGGACGACTCGTCGGGACGGGAGAACGCGACCGGCGCGACACCGGGCGTGCCCGGGACACCGAGGTCGGAGCGCCCGGTGTGCAGCAGGTACACCGCGACCGCGGCGACGCCGAGCGCGACCAGCGTCATGACCCGGCCGGAGAACGCCGGGGCGAGCGTGGCGATCGCGGCGATCACCGTCGCGATCACGACGAGCGTCGGGGCCTTCCCGCGATGCCCGGCGCCGAACGCGCGGTCCCGGCGGACCGGGTCCGCGGGATCGGACGGGAGCACCAGCCACCCCAGCAGGTAGAGCAGCACGCCGCCCCCGACGATCGCCCAGACGACGAACGCGACGCGCACCAGCGTCGGGTCGAGGGCGTAGCGGCGGGCGATCGCCCCCGCGACCCCGGCGACCTTCGTGTCCTCCTGACGGCGGGCGGGCCGGGTCTCCCACACCCCCCGTGCGACGGACGCGACGTCCGTCCCGTCCTTGACTCCTGCCCCGCTCATGAGGCCCATCCTCTCGGTTCTGCGCCGGTGACGGCACCGAGACTGCCGAGCGGGGCGGCGCGGATCGTCCGGGACGACCCCGGTAGTGACCCCGGGCGACCCTGGGATTTCCCGGGGTCGCCCGCACGGTGAACCCGAGGTCCACCGCCGCGGGTCCGTGTGACGATGGCTCCATGACCCAGACCGACCCCGGGCCCGCGGAGGCCGTGACGCCCGCCGCGGGGGAGCGTCGCGTGCAGCGGTACCGCCGCGGTGCGGTCGTCGCGGGTGTCGCGGGCGGGGTCGCCGAGCACCTGGACGTCCCGGTGCTGCGGGTGCGGATCGCCTTCACCGTCCTCTGCGCGCTCGGCGGGGCCGGGGTGCTGGCCTACGGCGGGCTGTGGGTGTTCTGTCCGCTCGAGCCCGCGGGCACCGAGCGCGAGGTCGACGACCGGGACCGGCTGCGTGGCTACGGGCTGGTCGCCCTGGGGCTCGCGCTGGCGCTCGTGCTCTCCGCGGTCGGCGACCAGATCTCCGGCTGGATCCTCGGACCGCTCGGGGTGGCGCTGGTCGGTGCGGCCGTCGTCTGGCGGGAGGCCGACGGCGGGTCCGGCACGGGCCGGGGGCGCACGCGGGTCGTCTCCGGGCGGGCCGGGGTGCTCCGGGCCGTGCTCGGCGCGGTCCTCGTCGCGGGCGGGATCGCCGCGTTCCTGCTCGGCTCGCTGGACGTCGGGGCGGTGCAGTTCGGGCTGCTCGCGGCGACCGCGACGCTGGTCGGGGTCGTCGTCCTGACGGTGCCGTGGTGGATGCGGCTGGTCCGGGAGCTGTCGGCCGAACGCCGGGAGCGCATCCGCAGCGAGGAGCGCGCCGAGATCGCCGCGCACCTGCACGACTCCGTGCTCCAGACCCTCGCGCTGATCCAGCGCCACACCGAGGTCGCCGGGGACGAGACCGCCCGCGAGGTCCGGCGCCTGGCCCGTCGTCAGGAACGGGAGCTGCGGGACTGGCTCTACCAGGAGGCCGGCGACGAGACGCCGACCCCGGAGACCACCTGCTTCGGCGCGGCGCTGCGGACCGCGGCCGGCGACGTGGAGGACACCTTCGCGGTGTCGGTCGCGCCCGTGATCGTCGGGGACGCGGTGTTCGACGTGCGTACCGCGGCCCTGGTCGCCGCCGCCCGCGAGGCGATGACCAACGCGGCCAAGCACGCCGGGGTCGAGGAGGTCAGCGTGTACGCGGAGGTCGAGGACGGCACCGTCTCGGTGTTCGTGCGGGACCGCGGGAAGGGCTTCGAGCCGGACGCGGTGCCCACCGACCGGCACGGCCTCGCCGACTCCATCCACGCCCGCGTCGAGCGGCACGGCGGCACCGTGCGGCTGCGGACCGCGCCGGGCGAGGGCACCGAGGTGGGGCTGACGATGCCCCGCACCGAGCAACCGAGCGAGGTGGCATGAGCACGACCGTGGACACCGACCCCGCGCGGGTCTTCATCGTGGACGACCACGCCCTGTTCCGACGCGGCGTGCGCGCGGAGCTGGAGGGCCCCGGCGTCAGCGGGGTGAGCGTCGTCGGCGAGGCCGGGTCCGTGGGCGAGGCGGTCGCCGGGATCGGGCACTACCGGCCGGACGTGGTGCTCCTCGACGTGCACATGCCCGACGGCGGCGGTGCCGCGGTGCTCGCCCGGACGCGGACGGAGTACCCGGACGTCGTGTTCCTGGCGCTGTCGGTGTCGGACGCGGCCGAGGACGTCATCTCCGTGATCCGCGCGGGCGCTCGCGGCTACGTCACGAAGACGATCTCGGGCCGCGACCTCGCCGACGCCGTCGTGCGGGTGAAGGCAGGGGACCCGGTGTTCTCGCCGCGCCTGGCCGGATTCGTGCTGGACGCGTTCGCCGACCGGCCGGGTGCCGCGCCCCCGGTGGACCCGGAGGTCGACCAGCTCACCCGCCGCGAGCGCGACGTCCTGCGCCTGCTCGCCCGGGGCTACGCCTACAAGGAGATCGCGGCCGAACTGGTCATCTCGATCAAGACCGTCGAGACCCACGTGTCCAGCGTGCTGCGCAAGACCCAGTCGTCGAACCGGCACGAGCTCTCGCGGTGGGCGACGGACCGTCGGCTGGTCTAGTGGTTGCGCCTCACCGGCGCTGCTTCGCAGGTGTTCAACGCGGGGAGACCGTCGGACCCCTCAGCCATGCTCGCCCGGTTCGGTCCCGTTCGGGGGTCGGCGGAGGAGGGCGTAGCGATGTCCTGGCTCTCGGTGGTCGTGCTGCTGGCCGTGGTGGCGTCACTGGTCCAGGCGCTCTGGGGTCGCGGCCGCCTCGCGGAGAACTGGGCGTTGGTGCGCATGCTGCGCGTGCGTCCCTTCCTGACCAACCTCGTGCCGATCGCCGCGGTCATGCTGGCGTTCGCCGGGCTGTACCAGCTGCCCTGTCTGCGGTGGGGATGGTGGACCCTGCTCTCCGGCGCACCGGGCAACGCCATGATCTCTGCGGCCACCGACAGCCTGTGGGTATTCGCGCCGTTCCTGGTGCTCCTCGCCGTCGCGATGCCCCAGCTCGTGCTGGCCGAGGAGGAGGTCTTTCGGGACGGGACCCGCGGCTGGGTCCATGCCGTCCCGCGCAGCCTCGTGTTCGGGCTGATACACCTGGTGCCAGGGGTGCCGATCGCCGCGGCGTCAGCGGGGCTTGCGGTCGAACGGAGTGGGTGGCGCCTCGACTTCGCGGAGCTGACCGTGGGAGAGCAGAGGGCCGGTGCGGATGGCCTCGAGTAGCTGTCAGTGCCCGGTCGGAGTGTCGGAGCTGTAGGTCATCATCCGTGAGTGACCAGCACGGCATACGGCGACGAGTCCGAACCGGACGAGCGGCTTGCGCCGGGCACCTACGTTCTCGCTCTAGCGCTGATCGACGACGCGGTGGCCGAAGACTGCCGCGAGTCGATGCGGGCGGCGAAGCTGCCTGCGCAGCGCAAGCTTCACTTCCACAGCGAGGGTCGGCGTCGACGCCACGAGCTGGTCGCGCGAGTTGCTGAGCTCGAGGCGGTGCACCTCGTGGCGGTGCGGACTGCGGCGCAGGAGCACAGCGAGCGTCGGCGACGTATGTGTCTCAAGGCGGTGCTGCCGGAACTCGAGTACAAGTTCGGCATCGACCAGGTCGCTCTGGAGGCTCGGGAGCGCCGACAGAACGAGCGTGATCTGGCCTTGCTGGTGCAGCTCCGATCGAGCCGCAGCATGGGAAGCTCGCTGCGCATGAACCATCCACGAGGGCCGGTCGAGCCTCTGCTGTGAATCGCCGACGTCGTCGCGGGCGCAGTCACTGCGCACCTGCAGGGTGAGAGCGAGTACTTCAAGGTCCTCGCGGAGCGCATTACGCTCTATGACGTCCCCCGCTGACCCCCGGAAATAGCGCGAGCCTGGGACCCCGTCGTCCGGCGGGACCTTCCCAGGCTCACTTCCGACCGCTCCACAGAGGGCCAGCAACGACACTGAGAGTACCACTGGTCAGCTTGGGACAACCTCTCGAGCACCGACAGGGGCTCGGGCCGGCAGGCGGTCGGTGTTCACGGCCCTCACGCTTCGGCCGGGCCCGACAGGGTGGCCGGCCCGCTTACAGCCGACGGTCCGAGTTGATCAGCCACGCGCCGCCGGTGCCGCGGGACATGCCCAGCTCGTGGACCTCCCGGATCGCCGAGCCGCTGCGCGGGCTGAACACCAGGGTCGCGCGGACGGTGTCGTCGTCGACCGCCGTGGCGTCGGCGACCTGCACCGACGCGATCGTCGACCAGAAGTTCTGGTAGTTGGCGAAGCCGTCGGTGGTGTCCTGCATCGTCGGGCCGAGGCGGGCCCAGCCGGCGCCGGGGTTCGCGGTGACGATCGAGTAGTAGTCCCGGACGGCGGCCACCATCTGGGTGCGCTGGTCGGTGGGGCCGGCCTGCCCGGTGCTGGACGACGCACCGCCGAGCGAGGCGCCCTCGGTCCCGCCCGAGTTGCTGGTCAGGGCGATCGCGAGCAGCACCCCGGCGACCACGGCCACGACGAGCACCACGACCACGACCACGGTGGTGGGCCGGCGGCGGCGAGCGGGAGCCTTCGGGGCGGCGACGGCGGGCCGCGGTGCGGACCCGTTCGACCGGGCCGCCGGGGGCGGCGGTGGGACGTGGTCGGCGTCGCCGAGGGTCGGGCCGGGCTCCGGGGTGCCCTCGTCGAAGGTCGGGGTGCCGCGCCAGGTGGGCGGCGGGGTGCTGCCGCGTCCCCGGCCGGAGGCGACCGGGTCGGACTCGGTGGAGCGCCGCGAGTCCGGGATCCGGGCCTCCTCGACGTCCGAGCGGGACCAGGTCGCGGTGGAGGCGGACCCGGCGGAGTGCGCGATGCGCCCCAGCTCCCGCCGGGCCTCGGCCGGGGTGGGCCGCTCGCTCGGGTCCGAGCGCAGCAGGCGCATGAGCAGCGCGGTCAGCGGGCCGGCCTGCACCGGGGGATGCACCGCGCCCGCGGCGACCGCGTGCAGCAGGGCCAGCGCGTTGTCGTCGGACCCGAAGGGCGGGATGCCCTCGACCGAGGCGTAGAGCGTCGCGCCCAGTGAGAACACGTCGGAGGCGAACGTGGAGTCCTCCCCGCGCGCGACCTCCGGAGCCAGGTAGGCGGGCGTGCCGGCGAGCATGCCCGTGCGGGTGAGCGTGAGGTCGCCCGTGGCGCGGGAGATCCCGAAGTCGGTGATCTTGACGGTGCCGTCGCTGCCGATGAGGACGTTGCCGGGCTTCACGTCGCGGTGCACGATCCCGGCCTGGTGCGCGGCGTCCAGCGCGTCCGCGACCTGGCGGCCGATGCGGGCGACCAGCCGCGGGTCCAGGGGGCCCTGCTCCGCGAGCATCGCGGCGAGGCTGCGCGAGGGCAGGTACTCCATGACCAGCCACGGCTCGTCGCCCTCGATCGAGGCGTCGAACACCGAGATCGCGTGCGGGTGCTGCAGACGAGCGGCGATCCGGCCCTCGCGCAGGGTCCGCTGGCGGACCTCGTCGGCCTCGGCCTCGTCGAGACCCTGGTTGAGGAAGACCTGCTTGACGGCGACGACCCGGCCGAGACGTTCGTCGGTCCCGCGCCAGACGACGCCCATCGCGCCCGAGCCGATGCGCTCCTCGAGGCGATACCGCCCGGCGACGACACGACGAGGTGTCACCGGCCTCCCTCCGCCCGAGCCTGACGGGCCCGCGGGCCCTCGTGCGGCATCAGGGTAGAGGGCGGGACGTGTCGGGTCCCACGGTCGGGTGACGTGTCACGGCGCCGATGTGCGCCTCAGTCCTGGCCGCCGAGCAGCGAGGTCACCGTGGAGGTGGTCGTGGAGACCAGGTCGCCGGCGTCGTCGCCCGACGACGAGTCGTCCTGGCCGGACTCCTGGTCCTGCTGCCCGGAGTCCTTCCCGGACGACGAGCCCTCGTCCCCGTCGGAGCCCTCGTCGGACGAGCCCTGGTCGGACGAGCCCTGGTCGGACGAGCTCTCGTCGGACGAGCTCTCGTCGTCGGACGATGACGCCTCGGACGTCGTCGACTCCTCGGAGGAGGTGGACGCCTTCGAGGAGCTGGACGCCTTCGAGGAACTCGACCCGCTCTGCGTGCCCGACGTGCCCGCGGCGTCGGCTCCGTTGAGCAGGGTGTCGACGGTGGCGCCGACGGTCGTGGTCGTCCGCTGCAGCGTGGGCCCGACGGCGGGCACGTCCTTCGTCGCGGTGCCGACCGCGCCGACGGTCTCGGTCACGGGCTCCGTGACGGCGCCGGTCGTCCGCGCGACGAACTCGGCGGCGGTGCTCGTCGTGGTCTGCACCGTGCCCGCCAGCGGCGGGGCGACGGCGCCGACGGTCGCCCCGGTGTCCTTCAGCAGTGTCCCGGTCGCCCCGGCCACGCCGGGACCGGAGGGCGTCTTCCCGCCGCCGGTGAGGAGCTTCGTGACGTCGGTGGTGGTGTCGGTCAGGCCGACCAGGGTGTTCCCGACGACGGGTAGCGGGGCGGCGACCGCGCCCACGGAGTCGACGGTGGTCCCGACCGTCGCGCCCACCGGCGCGACCACCTGGGTCTGCACGGTGTCGGTCACGCCGCTGACTGCGTCCGTGACAGGGGTGACGACGGGCGCGAGCGGGGGGAGGACCTCGCCCACGGCCGTGCCGGTGTCCCCGATGGCGCCGGAGACGATCGGGACGACGGGGCTCGTGCCGCCGGGACCGCTGCCGATGCCCGGGGTCGGGGTGTTCGGCGTACCGCCCCCACCGGTCGAGCCGCCGGGGACGACCGGGGTGAGGGGGACGAGCGGGCTCGACAGGCCCCCTCCTCCGCCCGGCGCCGTACCCCCCGCTCCCGGTGCGATCGCGCCGGGAGCGGGGGCGGCGGCCGCGCCGGGGAGCGCCGTCGTGCCGGCGAGCGCTCCGCCGCGGAGCGGGCCGCCGGTGGTGAGGCCGAGGCTCTCGGCCGAGGTGCTGAACGCGGCGAAGGTGACCGACCCGGGGGTCACGCCCTCCACGCCGCCCGGCGCGCCCGGGACCGGGACGGCCCCGCCGGGGCCGAAGGGCGAGTGGGAGGGGGAGTCGTCGACCGGCGGGATGAACGACGGGCCGGCGACCGCGCCGATCACGCCGACCGCGGTGCCGCCGACCAGGACGGCGGCCGTGGTCACCCGGGTCGCGGCGGTGCCGCGCGTCAGGGAGAGGGGAGCGGCGTGGCGGCGCATCCGCCCGCCCGCGGTGACGATCGCACCCGTCGTCGGGAGGGCCCCGGTGTCGTCCCGGACGACCAGCTCGGAGACGGGGACGCCGTGGGCGTGCCGGCCCCGGTCGCGACGGCGCGGGGCGTCGGGCAGGGGCGGGAGTGCCGGGTCCTGAGGGCCGGCCGTTCCCGAGAGCCCGTACCAGCCGCGCCGGTCACCCCGGCCCCGTGCAGACCCCGCCGCGGACACGCTCACTGCGCCACTCCGATCGGTCAGCCCCCGCCACCGTTGTCAGTTCGTGAGGTGACTGTGTACTCGACCGGGTGACGCCGGCCCAGCACTTCGGAACCGTCCGACGCCGATCGACCGCTCTCCGTCGCCGGGTGGGCGTGTCGCGGGCACGGGCGACCGCGATGGGTCTCCACTCCTCCGAACGACGACGTCACCCGGAAGTGACGGTCGTTCGCCGCGGAATCCGGACCGCTCGGCGACGACGAGTGGCAACCCGTGACCGACCGTCACCGTCGAGCGGCTCCGCTCGGGCGGCGCCCCGCGCCGCGCACGACGCCGAAGGAGTGGTGTCAGAAGGAGGACGGCGGGTTCGCGAGCCGCTTGCGGGCGCCCTGGAGCTGCGAGACCGACGCGAGCCCGATCCCGCCACCCACGAGCAGTCCGATGACGTCGACGGGCACGCTGTCGGCTCCCGTGAGCGCCCAGGCGATGAGCGCACCGACGACGAGCCCGCCCGCGGCCGGCAGCCGCTTGCGGGCGTCGGTGGCGAGGTGCGAGGCGCCGGGGCGCTTCGTGGCCACCGAGCGCAGCATCAGCAGGTAGCCGCCGTAGCCGACGGCGGCGAGCAGACCCAGGATCGCGACGATCGTCGCGATCAGGTCGATGACCGTTCCCATGGCACCAGGATGCCAGCGCGGCCGTGAGGTGGGCGCCTCGTCGGGCCCGGCGGGTCAGCGACCGCCGCCGAGCCGGCCCCGTCCGAGACGCAGGAGCAGCATGCCGAGCTCCCGGCCCTCGGCTCCGAGGTCGCGGAAGCGGGCGAGGACCTGCATCTCGCGGTTGTAGACGATCCGCGGGCCGCCGGCGGCCATCCGGGCGAGCCCGATGCGCTGCGAGATCTCCGAGCGGCGCTTGACCAGGCGCAGCAGCTCGGCGTCGATGGCGTCGATCTCGACGCGCAGGTCGGGGATCTCCTCGGCGGTGGCGGGGGCGAGCTCGCCGGGAGCGTCGGTGCCGGTCGGCGTGTCGGTCACGGTGGTGGTCCTCCGGGGGTGTCGGAGCCGCGGGGACCCCGGCACGAGAAACGCCCCGGGGTCCGTGGACTCCGGGGCGGGGTGGTGGGCAGCGACTAGCGCCGGGCGACCACGGGGACCGGGAGCCGGTACCCGTGGGCAAATCGCCGTGTCGCGTGCACGGCGAGCACAGTAGACCCCCGCCCGGGCCGCGCGCCACGGTCCGCGCTGCGCCGGGTGGCGGAGGCGTCGGCGAACCGGCCCCGGGTTGTCGGAGGGGCCGGGTAGCGTGGCGAGGCGATGAGTAGCACTGACACCGGCCCGGCCCGGGCCTCCCGGCCGAGCGCGGCGGCCGGACTCGCGGCGCGTCTGGCGGGCGCGGCGGGCACCACCGCCCTGCGCCGCACGGGCGAGCCCTCGGGTGGAGCGGGCGGCGGGGACGACCGGGCGACGGAGGCGGGCCGGCCGCAGCAGCCGTCGTCGGGCCGGGACCGTCGGGACGAGCGGGCTCAGCAGCTGCTCGAGGGGATGAACCCGCAGCAGCGCGAGGCCGTGACGCACTCCGGGTCGCCGCTGCTCATCGTCGCGGGCGCAGGGTCGGGCAAGACGCGCGTGCTCACCCACCGCATCGCCTGGCACCTCGCCCAGGGTGCGCATCCGGGGCAGATCCTCGCCATCACCTTCACGAACAAGGCCGCGGCGGAGATGCGGGAGCGGGTCGCGGCGCTGGTCGGCCGCCGGGCCAACGCGATGTGGGTGTCCACCTTCCACTCGATGTGCGTGCGGATCCTGCGCCGCGAGTACAAGCACCTGGACCTGTCGAGCACGTTCTCGATCTACGACGCGGACGACTCGCGGCGCCTCGTCGCGACGATCACCAAGCAGCTCGACCTCGATCCGAAGCGCTACCCGCCGCGCGGGCTGCTGGGTCAGATCAGCGCCTGGAAGAACGAGCTGACCGACCCGGTCACGGCCACCGAGGCCGCGGCGAACGACTACGAGCGTCGCTGCGCCGAGGTGTACACGACCTACCAGCAGCGGCTGCAGCAGTCGAACTCGCTCGACTTCGACGACCTCATCTCCCGCACCGTCGACCTGCTGACCCGCTTCCCGGACGTCGCGGAGCACTACCGCCGTCGCTTCCGGCACGTGCTCGTCGACGAGTACCAGGACACGAACCACGCGCAGTACGAGCTGGTGCGCGCGCTCGCGAGCGGGTCGCCCGACGGGTCGGTGCCGCCCGCGGAGCTGTGCGTGGTCGGCGACGCCGATCAGTCGATCTACGCCTTCCGCGGCGCCACGATCCGCAACATCATCGAGTTCGAGCGCGACTACCCCGAGGCCCGGACGATCCTCCTGGAGCAGAACTACCGCTCCACGCAGATGATCCTCTCGGCGGCGAACGGGGTCATCGCGCGGAACCCGGACCGCCGGGACAAGCGGC
Organism: Actinomycetospora termitidis; assembly: GCF_030286555.1. Taxonomy (GTDB): domain Bacteria; phylum Actinomycetota; class Actinomycetes; order Mycobacteriales; family Pseudonocardiaceae; genus Actinomycetospora; species Actinomycetospora termitidis. Next base: position 1,237,639 of record NZ_JASVWF010000001.1, read on the forward strand.
TGTGGACCGACCAGGGCGACGGCGAGAAGGTCGTCGGCTACGTGGCGGACAACGAGCACGACGAGGCCGCCTTCGTCGCCGCGGAGATCGACCGGCTCGTCGACGGCGGCGAGGTGCGCTTCGGCGAGGTCGCGGTCTTCTACCGCACCAACGCGCAGTCCCGGGTGTTCGAGGACGTGTTCGTCCGGCTCGGCATGCCGTACAAGATCGTCGGCGGCGTGCGTTTCTACGAGCGGCGCGAGGTCCGCGACGCGCTGGCCTACCTGAAGGTGCTCTCCAATCCCGAGGACACCGTCTCGCTGCGGCGCATCCTCAACGTGCCCAAGCGCGGGATCGGGGACCGCGCGGAGGCGGTCGTCGCCGACCACGCCGAGCGCGAGCACGTCACGTTCGCGGCGGCCCTGCGCCGCGCGGCGGCGGGCGAGGTGCACGGACTGGCCACGCGTTCGCAGCGCAACATCGCCGACTTCGTCGAGATGATGGACGCGCTCGCCGCCGGGGTCGCGGGCGGCCAGGAGGTCGCCGACACCCTGGACGCGGTGCTCGACATGTCGCACTACCGCGCCGAGCTGGAGAACTCCGAGGACCCGCAGGAGCAGTCCCGGCTGGAGAACCTCACCGAGCTCGTCAGCGTCGCGCGCGAGTTCGTCGGCGACGCGCGGGCGAACGCCGCGGTCGCGGAGGCGGCCCAGGCCGACGGCGCCGCGGAGGTGCCGGCCGGGGTCGTCGCGGCCGCCGACGGGCCCGACCCGGGCTCGCTGGAGGCCTTCCTGGAGCGGGTCTCGCTCGTCGCCGACGCCGACTCGATCCCGGACGGCGGCGACGGCGTGGTCACGCTGATGACGCTGCACACCGCGAAGGGCCTCGAGTTCCCGGTGGTGTTCTGCACCGGCTGGGAGGACGGCGTCTTCCCGCACCAGCGCGCGCTCGCCGACCCGGCCGAGCTCTCCGAGGAACGGCGGCTGGCCTACGTCGGCATCACCCGCGCCCAGCAACGGCTCTACCTGTCCCGGGCGCTCATGCGCTCCGCGTTCGGCCAGCCGCAGGCCAACCCGCCGTCCCGGTTCCTCGACGAGGTCCCGGTCGAGGTCGTCGACTGGCGGCGTTCGGCCCCCGAGCGGTCGGCGCCCTCGGCGTCGACCGGGTTCGGCTCCGGGCGGTCCTGGGGCCGCGACCTCACCGGATCGCGCTCGCGTCCGTCGCCGATGCGCTCGGCGTCCAGCGGGCCCGCGCTGCACCTCGAGGTGGGCGACCGGGTCAGCCACGACAAGTACGGCCTGGGCCTGGTCACCGTCGTCGACGGGGTCGGCAGCAAGCAGACCGCCACGATCGACTTCGGGTCGTCGGGCACGGTGCGGCTGATGCTCATCGGCGGTGTGCCGATGCAGAAGCTGTAGCGCGACCTCAGACGATCCAGCCCCGGTCGACCGCGATGCGGTGCGCGTCGGCCCGGGACGTCGCGCCGAGCTTCGTGACGACGGCCGCGAGGTGGTTGCGGACGGTCCCGGCCGACAGGTGCAGCCGCCGGGCCACGACCGCCACCGGCACGTCGTCCGCGGCCGCCCGTAGGACGTCGAGCTCGCGCCCGGTCAGCGGGCACGGCGGCGCGGTGAGGGCGTCGGCCGCGAGCGCGGGGTCGACGTAGCGGCCGCCGCCGTGCACCCGGCGCACGACGTCGGCGAGCGCCCGAGCCGGCGAGCCCTTCGGGACGAAGGCGCGTGCGCCGGCGTCGAGGGCCTGCCGGAGGTGGGCGGGCCGGCCGTGGCCGGTGAGCAGGACGACCGCGCAGTCGGGGACCGTCGCCGCGACCTCCCGGGCGACGGTCATCCCGTCGGCCCCGGGCATCTGCAGGTCGACGACGGCGACGTCGGGACGGTGGGCGAGCACGGCGTCGACCGCCGTCCGTCCGTCGGCGGCCTGCGCCACCACGGTGATGTCGGGCTCGAGGTCGAGCAGGGCGGCCATCCCGGCCCGCACCAGCTCCTCGTCGTCGGCGAGCAGCACCCGGATCGGGTCGCCGGCCGGGGTCACGGGAGCGGGAGCGACGCACACACGGTGAACACCCCGCCCCCGGTCCGGGAGGTCAGCGAGCCGCCCTGACCGTCGACCCGGACGGCGAGCCCGCGCAGGCCGGAGCCGTGCGCATCGGCCGGTCCGGTGGGGGCACCGTCGTTCGCGACGGTGAGCTCGAGGCGATCCGGGGTCGGCACGAGCGTGATCGTGCACCACCGGGCCTCGCTGTGGCGCAGGACGTTGGTGCCGGCCTCCCGCACCACCGCGGCCAGCGCCGTCCGCGCCGCCGGGGACAGCTCCGGGACCGCGTCGTCGACGTGCACTGTGCACCGCACGCCCGAGGCGCGCAGGACCTCGGCGACGGCGTCGAGCTGGTGGCCGAGGTCGACGTCGCGGTGGCCGTGGGCGAGACGGCGGGTCTCCTGCAGGGCCGTGGCCGCGAGCGCCCGCGCCCGCTCGGCGTGCTCGGTGGCGGCGTCGGGGTCGTCGTGGGCGGTGCGGGCGGCGAGCTCGGCCGCCACGGCGATCACGGTGAGGTGGTGCCCGAGGACGTCGTGCACCTCGGAGGCGAACCGGAGCCGTTCGTCGGCGGCCGCCAGCGCACCCGCCGCGGCTCGTCCGGCCCGCGCCTGGACCACGAGCGTCCAGAGCCACCACGGCAGGAGGTGGACCAGCAGCAGGCCGGCCGCCGAGCCCGCCGTCAGGACCGCGTAGAGCGCACCGTCGTCGGCGAGCCGCCATCCGACGGCCGCCGACCCGGCGACGAGGACGACCGCCACCGCCGCACCGGCCCGCCACCCGAGCACGACCGGGGAGGAGCCGGCGATCCCGGCCGCCACCCAGGCCCAGGTCTCCCAGCCCTGCGCCACTCCGGACGGGGCGAGCAGCGGGACCGACGCCGCCGTCGCGACCGCCGTGGCGACGACCGGCCACCGTCGGGACCGGTCGTGCAGGCTCGCGAGCAGCGCCCACCCCTGTGCCGCGAGCACCCCCAGGAGCACCGTCCCGGCGACCGTCGCCCGTGTCGTGTCGGCGTCCCGCAGGGGGCCGACGCCGGCGGCGGCCGTGGTCAGCAGGGCCGCCGCGAGCACGGCGAGGACCAGCACGCCGGGCGCGGGCTCGCGCGTGGAGGTCATCGGTGGGTGTACTCCCGCGGTCGGAGCAGCATCGGCACGGCCATGGCGGGCAGCATCAGCACGTGGCTCCACATCATGAGGGACCCGGCGTCGATCGCGCCGGTCCACAGCAGCGGGAACAGCGCCACGAACGGCACGTACATGGCCGCGGACATCTCCGCCACGGCCCGGGGCGCGTGCCCCCGGTGGCGCATCCACAGCGCCATGGCCCCGGCCATCGCGGTCGTCATGACCAGCGTCTCGACCTCCGGTCCCACGGCGGGCACCGCGCCGCCCAGCGCGGTCACCGTCGCCCCGACCGCGGCCAGGACTCCCATCCCGACCGCCATGGCCAGGACCATCTCGCCGTAGTGCCGCAGCGCGCACCGCGTCCCGTGCCGCGTGCCGTGCGGTGTCGTCGTCATGTCGTCCGCCTCCGAGGGGTCGTCGTCGGTGTCCGCCCCAGCGTCGGTCCACGCGGCGCACGGCCGACCCCCGCGGATCGCACGGTCGGCCCGTGCACCGCGACCGGGTCCGGCGGGCCCGGCGGACCGGCACGGTCGGAGCCGGACGCCCCACGACCCGGAGGCCGCGATGACCACGACCGACCCGTCCCCCCGCACCTCGACCGGGCCTCGGCTGCGGTGGTGGCCGGCCCTGCTGGGGCTCGCCGTGGCGGCGCTGTCGGGTGCGGACCTGCTGTCGGGCGGGGTCGTCGCGGGGAGTGGGCCGGCCGTCGTCCTGGCGGTCCCGGTGCTGGTCTATCTCGTCGCCGCGACGTCGGGCCGACGCCGCTGGTCCTGGCCGACGGTCGGGCTCGCGACGGTGGTCGTCGTCGGCTCCGCGCTCCTCGGCGCGGACCCGGTGGTCGGGATCCTCACGGTGGCCGGCGCCGTCCTCGTTGCGGCTCTGGTCACCGGCCGCCTCGCGCCGACCGCGCTGCCGGCGGCGGGCGCGGTCGGCTTCGGTGCCGTGGCCGCGTCCGGCGTCGTGCTCGTTCCGACGGCGGGTGCCCTCGTCGTCGGGGTCGGGCTGCTCGGCCATGCCGCGTGGGACGTCGTGCACCACCGACGGGGCACGGTGGTCACCCACTCCCTCGCGGAGTTCTGCGCCGTGCTCGACACCCCTGCTCGGGATCGCCCTGCTCCTCGCGACGGCCGGAACCCTGGTGGGGTGAAGTCCTTCCGCGCTATCGTCCGGTCCTCAAAGGCAACCGAAGTGGGGGCGGTATGGACGACGAGACCGAGATCCGGGAGCTGATCCACCGGTGGGCCACCGCGGTGCACGCGGGCGACCTGGCCGGCGTCACGGCGGACCACACCGAGGACGTCGTGATGTTCGACGTCCCGCCGCCCCACCGCGGGGTGCGAGGCGCCGCCGAGTACCGGGAGGTCTGGCCGGGGTTCTTCGAGTGGCAGGCCTCGGGTGCCTGCTTCGAGATCGACGAGCTCGACGTCACCGCGAGCGGCGACGTGGCCTGGGCGCAGGCGCTGCTCCGGTGCGGCACCCCGGACGAGCTGGCCGCGGCCCCGGACGTCCGGCTCCGGCTGTCGCTCGGACTGCGTCGCGAGGGCGGGCGGTGGGCGATCGCGCACGAGCACCACTCGTTCGCCGACCTCACCGAGCCGGCGGCGACGGCGGACGCGGTCCGCGACGTGCACCGGGCCTGGACCCGCGCGACGCAGGCGAAGGACCTCGACGCGATCATGGAGCACATCGCGCCCGACGTCGTCTCCTACGAGCAGGAGGGGGCGCTCGAGGTCCGCGGGGCGCCCGCCGTGCGCGAGGTGTGCGCGCAGGGGCTGGACGCGGTCGAGCACGTCACGATGGAGACGCCCGACCTCGAGGTGCGGGTCGACGGCCGGACCGCGGTGTCGTGGGGGCTGGACCGGGTGCGGGGGACGGGACCCGACGGCGAACCCTTCGAGACGTGGTCGCGGGGCACCCGGGTGTTCGCCTGGCGCGACGGCCGGTGGCTGCTCGTCCACCAGCACGTGTCGGTGCCCGCGTGAGGCCCCGCCCGCACCGAACGAACGGCACCCTCGCTGCCTCTATGTGCGCGAGAGTGCCGTTCGCTCCGGGAAGGGAGTGCTAGTCGGCCGACGCGCCGAGGGAGATGCCCCGCTCAGCGAGCCACGGCAGCGGGTTGATCTTCGAGCCGCCGGAGGTCCAGACCTCGAAGTGCAGGTGCGGCCCGGTCGACTGACCGCGGTTGCCGATCTCCGCGATCTCCTGCCCGGCCTTCACCTTCTGCCCCTCTTTGACGTAGGAGCGGTTGATGTGGCCGTAGACGTTGATCGTGCCGTCCTCGAGCTGCACCCGGACCCACATCCCGAACCCGCTCGCCGGGCCGGACTCGAGGACCGTGCCGTCGGCGACCGAGACGATCGGCGTGCCGATCGAGTTGGCGATGTCGACGCCGCGGTGCGAGGTGCCCCAGCGGGCACCGAAACCGGAGGTGAACCGGCCCTCGGCGGGCTTGACGAACTTCGGGGCACGGGCGGCGGCCTCGCGGGCCGCGGCGGCGTCGGCGACCTTGCGGGCCTTCGACAGCGAGGAGACCTGGCCGGTCGAGGACGGGGTCGGCGCGATCGCCATGACGCCGGTGGTGGCGGCGTCGAGGGCGTTCGGCGTCGACGCCGCGACCGGCGACGGGGCGGCCGCGGTGGAGGTGCCGGCGGAGAGCGCCAGGTCGGCGCGGGTCTCGCCGGTCGGGGCGTCGAGACCGCTGGAGACGACGCTGTGCCCGGCGGTCGCCAGCGCGCCGGCGGCGACCGCGGCGACGGCGAGGCGGCCGGTCAGCGGGTTGGACGCGCGCCGCGGCTCGGGACGGGTGGGACCGGCCGGGCCGGACCCGGCGTCGGGACGCTGCGGGGCCGGGCGCACCGAGGCCGGCGGGTGCGCCGGGAGCGCCGGGGCGCGACCGGAACCGCCGACGAACGCGGCCGTGCGGCCGTCGTCCACGGGGCGCGGAGCCGGGCGGGAGGGGGCGAAGCGGGGACCGCCGCCGAACAGGCCGGGGCCTCCGGCGCCCGCGAGTGCGGGCGCGCCGAAGGCAGGCGCACCGAATCCGGCGAATCCGTCGAGCCGGGGAGCGAAGGGGACGGCCGGGCGGGGGGAGCTGTGACGCGCCAAGACCTTCCTTCCGCAGGTCGGGGCCGGGCGCGAACGACGATGGCGTGGGGGCGCCGGACGGATCGTCGGGGTCGATCCGTGAGCCGTTCGTGACCGCACCGTGATGCTGGACCAGCGGACGGTGTCACGGAACCCCAGGTCCCGGCAAACTCCGACCCACGGTTCACCCGGGCTGCACGCCGTGCGCGCGTCCGTGCGCGCCGAGCGGTCATCACACGGTCGGGTGAGTGGGACAACCGGTTCGGCCGCAGGACGTCAGCCCGCGACCGCGGTCACCGCCCGGCCCCGCTCGCGCGGCGAGCCCGTCCGGCCCAGACGGCAGGCCACGAGGTGGACGACGGCGGGGTCGATCGTCATGGACATGTGCCCGACGTGGTCGAGGCGCACGTTCTCCACCTGCAGGTCCGGGTGGTCGAGCCGGGCGTTGCGCTGCGGGATGATCAGCTGGTCCATCCGGCTGTACACCGCGAGGAACCGCGTGCGGCAGTCCGGCGCGGGTTCCTCGAGCTCGCGCAGGAGGTCCGACCCGGGCTGGAGCTGGCGCGGGACGAGGGTCGGTGGCAGCAGGTGGGCGATCGCCGAGCCGCGGTGCGGGGTCCCCAGGGTCACGAGCGTGTCCACGCGGGCGTCGCCGCCCAGGCGCTGCACGTAGTAGCGGGCGATCAGGCCGCCGAGGGAGTGCCCGACGACGTGGACGCGGTCGGTTCCAGAGGCCGCGCACAGCCGCTCGACGTGGTCGCCCAGGTCGCGGGCGGCCGTGCGGATGTCGCCCGTGAACGCGGTCATGGGGCTGTAGTTGACGGCCTGGACGGTGCCGAGACCGCGGCGGCGCAGGGCCCGGGCGAGGTAGTGGAAGATCGACCGGTTGTCGACGATGCCGTGGACGAGCAGCACGGGAGTGCTCGACCCGTGCAGGTCGGACACCACGAGCGACCGCTCGCCGGGGGAGAGCGTCTCGGTGCGGTGGTGGGCGTGGACGCCGCCGGGGCGCAGGGCCTCGTCGATCAGACCCCACGGATAGACCGACAGGTGGACCGCGGTGTAGGCGAGCTCGACCGCGAGGCCGCGGACGCCGGCGGGGACACCGACGGTGCGGGCGGCGTAGGACAGCGCTCCCCAGGTCTGCGAGGCCACGGAGGTCACTGCCCCGAGGGGGCCGGCTCGGTCCGCCGCCGACGATGGCGACGTAACCGCGGTCACGTCCATGAGGTCGACGTTAGGCGACGTTCACCGGCGTGTCGCCCCGGCGCGTCAGCTGATCGATCCAGAGTCGATCTCGTGCGCTCCGGCGGGTGAGTGCGGGGAGCGATCGGGTACACGCCTAGCCTTCCGGGGCATGACGGCCTCCCGAGCCGAACCGCGGTCGAGCCCGTCCGGGCCCGTCGACGTGCGGGTGGACCGGACCGACCGGGGTCCGGCGGCGCGCACCTGGTGGATCGCCGCGGCCCTCGTCGTCATCGCCGCCGCGCTGCGCATCGCGGTCGCGGTCGTCGCTCCCGGACCGATCGGAGCGCCGACCCGCGCCGCCGGGGTGCTGGCCCCGGTCCTCGCCGTCGCCGCCGCCCTCGCGCCCGGTCTCGCCACGCGCCGCGCCCGCCGGGAGGCGGGCGCGGCCTCGCTCGCCGCGCCCGCGGCGCTGGGCGTGCTGGGGATCGGCGGCCTGCTCGTCGACCTCACGCTGCTCGTCGACCCGGTCTCCGCGGCCCGCCCGGACGTCCTGCCCTCCGGGCTCTCCGTCCTGCCCCCGCCGATCGCGGCGCTCCTCGTGGCGGCCGACCTGGCGCTGGTCCTCGCGGCGGTGGTGGCCGTGCTCGGACTGGTCCGCATCGCCCGCGCGGGCGGCGCGGCGGTGTTCGGCGGGCACCCGCCCGGCACGCTGGTCCGCCCCGGCGCGGGCGCCGCCGTCGCCGCGGCCGGACTCGTCGCCGCCCCCTTCACCGTCGAGGGCCCGCTCAGCGGCTTCGCCCCCCACGCCGTGCCGGACACCGCCGCCCCGGCAGGGATCGGGACGGCGCTGCTCGCGCTGACGCTCCTGGTGGTCGCCCTGCTGCCGGGCGTCCGGCCGCACGAGCCGGGCGCCGATCCCGAGACGGGGATGCGGGTCCGCCGCGCGGTCCACACCGCGCTGGGGGCGGGCGTCGTCGCGACGGCCGCCCCGCTGGTCGCGGCCTCGGTCGCGCGTTCCGGGCTCGCGCTGTCGCCCGGGGCCGTGCTCGCCCTCGCCGGCGGGCTGCTGCTGATCGGGATGCCCGCGCGGACCGCGGTGCTGCGCTCGCGGGCCGCGGGGGTCGCGGCGCTGCTCACGTCCGTGGCGGCCCTGTTCGGCGCGCTGCTGCCGACCACGGTGCTGCCCGGCACCCCCGACCTCCCCACCGCGCCGATCGACACCGGCACCGGGGTCCTGCTGCTGCCCGCGGCGGCCGTGCTCGCGCTGCCGGCCGTGCTCGTCGTCGTCGGGACCCCGCGGCTGGTGGTGCGGGCCCGGCCGACCCTGTCGGTCGCGTGGCTGACGGTGCCCTTCGCCGCGGGACCCGCCCTGGACCTGGTGCTGGCCGCGCTGGACAGCTCGGCGCCGGCCGTGGACCCCTTGGGCGTGACCACGCTGCCGATGACCGGCGCGGGCGTCGGGGCCGGGGGATGGGCCGTGGTCGGCGCGCTCGTGCTCGCGGTGCTCACCGCGGTGTTCGCCGTCGGGGCCGGGTTCGCGGAGCGCCGGGACGTCGCGGGGGCGTCGTCGCCGCTCGGTGCGCGCCCCGCCGACGGGACCGACACCGTCGAGCCGGACCCCGCGATGCTGCCGATGTGCGCGCTCGCGGCGGTGCTCGCGGTGCCCGGCTTCGGCGGGCCCCTGGCGCGCGACGCGCTCGCCGCGAACGCCGCCGGCGGTGTCTGGCAGAACCCGGGTGCGGCGGCCTGGGGGTCGCTCGCCGGCGTGGTGGGGGTGGCGATCGCGGTGCTGCTCGCGCCCCGCGCCCGTCCTGCCCGAGCGCTCGCGCTGCTGGCGGCGGCGGGTGCGCTGCTCGTGGTGCGGCTCTCCGCGCTGGTGCTCACCCCGCCCCGGCCGGGGGAGAACGTCGGGATCGGCACCTGGGCCGCGATCGTGTGCCTGCTCGTCACGCTCGGCGCGGCCGTGGTCTCGGTGATGGAGGTGCGTGCGCGCGCCCGGGAGGGGTAGCGCGTAGCGCACCTCACCCCGGTCGCACGGCCGGTCCACCCGACACGCCGCTAGGGTCGCCCTCGGTTCCCGCCCGACGAGGTCCGGACCGCCACGGGCGGTCCGTGTGGCCCGCGGGACCGCCGCCGGAGTCCACCGACGGATGCTGCCGGTCAGTGATGGAGGAGTTCACGAGTGGACCTGTACGAGTACCAGGCGAAGGACCTCTTCGCCGCGCACGGAGTGCCGGTCCTGCCGGGCCGCACCGTCGACACGGCGTCCGACGCCGAGGCCGCCGCGGGTGAGATCGGCGGCGCCGTCGTCGTCAAGGCCCAGGTCAAGACGGGTGGCCGCGGCAAGGCGGGCGGCGTCAAGCTGGCGAAGGACCCGGCGGAGGCCAAGGAGAAGGCCCAGGCCATCCTCGGGCTGGACATCAAGGGCCACGTGGTCCACCGCGTGCTGGTCACCGAGGCGAGCGACATCGCGGAGGAGTACTACTTCTCCTTCCTGCTCGACCGCTCGAACCGCACCTTCCTCGCGATGTGCTCCGCCGAGGGCGGCATGGAGATCGAGGAGCTCGCGGTCGAGCGCCCCGAGGCCCTCGCCCGGGTGCCGATCGACGCGATCACCGGCGTCGACAAGGCGAAGGCGCAGGAGATCGTCTCGAAGGGCAACCTGCCGGCCGAGGTCGCCGACGAGGCCGCCGACGTCATCGTCAAGCTGTGGGACACCTTCGTCGCCGAGGACGCCACGCTGGTCGAGGTGAACCCGCTGGTGCGCGACCCGCAGGACCGGGTCGTCGCCCTCGACGGCAAGGTCACCCTCGACGAGAACGCGGACTTCCGCCACGAGGCGCACGGCGCCCTCGTCGACGAGCGCACCGAGAACCCGCTCGAGGCGAAGGCCAAGGCCAAGGGCCTGAACTACGTCAAGCTCGACGACGGCCAGGTCGGCATCATCGGCAACGGCGCGGGTCTGGTCATGTCGACCCTCGACGTCGTCGCCTACGCCGGCGAGCAGTACGGCGGGATGAAGCCCGCCAACTTCCTCGACATCGGCGGCGGCGCGTCGGCCGAGGTCATGGCGGCCGGGCTCGACGTCATCCTCGGTGACGACGACGTGCGCAGCGTCTTCGTCAACGTCTTCGGCGGCATCACCGCGTGCGACGCGGTGGCCAACGGCATCGTCGAGGCGCTGAAGATCCTGGGCGACGACGCGACCAAGCCGCTGGTCGTCCGGCTCGACGGCAACAACGTCGACGAGGGCCGGCGGATCCTCTCCGAGGCGAACCACCCGCTCGTCACCGTGGTGGGCACGATGGACGACGCGGCCGCGAAGGCCGCCGAGCTTGCCGCGAAGGCTGGTGCGTGAGATGTCGATCTTCCTGAACGAGAACAGCAAGGTCATCGTCCAGGGGCTCACCGGCTCCGAGGGCATGAAGCACGGCCGCAAGATGCTCGCCGCGGGCACGCAGCTCGTCGGCGGCGTCAACGCCCGCAAGGCCGGCACCCAGGTCGACGTCGACGGCACCTCGGTGAACGTCTACGGCGGCGTCGAGGAGGCCATGAAGGAGACCGGGGCGGACGTCTCGGTCATCTTCGTACCGCCGAAGTTCGCCAAGGACGCGGTCGTCGAGGCCGTCGACGCGGGCATCGGCCTCGCCGTCGTCATCACCGAGGGCATCCCGGTGCACGACTCGGCGTGGTTCTGGGCGCACGCCACCGCCAACGGCAACCGCACCCGGATCATCGGCCCGAACTGCCCCGGGATCATCTCGCCCGGGAAGTCGCTGGCCGGCATCATCCCGGCGAACATCTCGGGCCCGGGGAAGATGGGTCTGGTGTCCAAGTCGGGCACGCTGACCTACCAGATGATGTACGAGCTGCGTGACATCGGCTTCTCCACCGGCATCGGCATCGGTGGCGACCCGATCATCGGCACCACGCACATCGACGCGCTCGAGGCGTTCCAGAACGACCCCGAGACCGAGGCCATCGTCATGATCGGCGAGATCGGTGGCGACGCCGAGGAGCGTGCCGCCGACTACATCAAGGCGAACGTGACGAAGCCGGTCGTCGGCTACGTCGCCGGCTTCACCGCGCCCGAGGGCAAGACGATGGGCCACGCCGGTGCGATCGTGTCCGGCTCGGCCGGCACCGCCCAGGCGAAGAAGGAGGCCCTGGAGGCCGCGGGCGTCAAGGTCGGCAAGACGCCGACCGAGACCGCCGACCTCGCCCGTTCGCTGGTCTCCTAGGTTCGGTCTGAGGCAGGGTGGGCCGACCGCGGGAGGGCTCCCGCGGTCGGCTCGACGGCGTCGTCACCGCAGGAGGGCTCGTCCGATGAGTACAGGACCCACGGCGGGTGCACCGCAATCCGGGCCCCCGGGCCCGGCGGCCGGACGGAGCGGGCAGCCCTACGTGCCCGCACCCGGGCAGCCGCCGTCGTCGGCGCCGAACCCCGCGGTCGGCAGCCCGAGCCAGCCCTTCGGTGGACAGTCGCCCTACGGGGGGTCGTCGTGGGCCGGGGCGGGCGCGCCCGGATCCGGCCCTGCGCCCGGGGGTCCCGCCGGGCAGCAGGGGTCGGCGTGGGGTCGCCCCGCGCCGCCGCCCACCCCGAGCCGGGGGGTCCCGGCCGGGCCGCAGGCCCCCAACCCCTACGCCGCGGCGACGGTCCCGGCGACGCCGCACCCGGCCGCGTCGCGCGCCTCGTCGTCTCCGTCCTCCTCGTCCTCCCCGGCGGCCGCCGACGGCGTTCCGAGCGGTCCCGGCCGGATCGCCGCGCTCGCGACGGCGGGCCTGGGGCTGCTGGCGTTCATCGCGACCTTCTTCACCAGCTTCGACCCCGCCGGCCTGCTGCCGGCGCTCGTCGTCGGCGGCGGCCTCCTGACCGGGGCCGCCGTGCTGCCGCACGCGCCCCGCACCGTGGTGCCGGGCGCGGTCGTCTCGGTGACCGCGGCGCTGGTCAGCCTGCAGACCCTGTCGGTGACCGACGGGTCCGACATCGTGGTGGTCGTGCTCGCCGTCCTGGGCGCGGCGGCGGCCGTCGTCGCCGCGCTGTTCGCGACCGGACTGGTCTCGGGCGGCGGGACGAAGTCCGTCGCGAGCGCGCCCGCCCAGGGGCCCGCCCCGGCGTCCGCGTCGACCCCGTACGGCGGCGGCTCGCCGTCCGGACCGCACTTCCTGCCGAACGAGCAGGCGACCCAGCGCGTGGCCCCGTCCCCGCAGCAGGCCCCGCCGCCCCGGCAGCCCGCCCCGACGCAGGTCGCACCCTCGTTCGGGACGGGGCAGGGCTCGGGCGGCACCGGCCCGCAGCCCTCGATCGACGACGCGGCCGCCCGGACGCAGGTCGTCCCGCGGTCGCCGGAGTCGTCGGCCGAGCCGGCGGAGGCCTCGTCGGGGTCGTCGACCCCCGAGCCTGCCGCTCCCGCACCGACGGTGACCGACGGGCGGGCCTCGTCGACCGAGGGCACCGGGTCGTCGGGGTCCGGTCCGGCCACCCCGGCGGGCGGGGTCTCGCCGGCCGCCGGTCCGTCGGCCGAGGGTCCGTCCGCGGGCGAGGGCGACCGACCGGCGAGCGCGATGATGGCGTCGCAGAGCGGGGGTGGGACACCCACCCAGGAGCATCGGGAGTCCGAGGAGGACACCCCGCCGTCCGGGATCCCGCGCCCGACCGGCTGGGGCGTCCCGGACCGCGACGGCCCGGGCTCGAACTCCGACCGTCCCGGGGCGCACGAGCGCTGATCCGCCGTCGGGGCCACGGGCAGCTTGTCGCGGGGAGCTGACGGGCCGGGTGCGGCTTGTCGTTGGGATTCCCAGCGACAAGGTGCGGCCAGGCCGTCGGGAACCCGCGACAAGATGGTCGGGTGGGCAGTGCCGCCGCGGCTGTGACGGCGTGGCACCCCCGCTCGCGCGCCGACGCCTGGAATTGTCGGCTCGCGTGAGCGCACCGGCCCGGGAAGACACGGAGGAGACCGGCGACGAGCCGACCCCCGCCCGCCCCGCGATCCCGCCGCGGCTGGCGGTGCTGGCCGAGGTCGCGTTCGTGCCGGTCGTCGTCTCCTACCTCGCCGTCGTGGTGCTCGCGGCGCTGATCACCGCGGCGGCGTCCGGCACCTCCCCGGGCGGCACCCCGGGGCTCGCGCAGGCCCTCGGGACCGGGATCCCGCTGTGGCTGGCGGTGCACCTCGTCCCGCTGACGATCTCCGGGGCGCCGCTGGGTGCGCTGCCGCTCGCACCCGCGATCGGGGTCGGCGTGCTCGTCGCGACGCTCGCCCGACGCGGCGTGGCGCGGCTCCGGACCCCCGCGACCGAGCAGCACCCCTGGACCTCGTGCGCCGTCCCCGTCGTCGCGGCCGCCGCGGCCGTGCACGCCGCCGCCGGGGTCCTCGCCGCCGCGCTGCTCACCCCGGACGCGGCCACCGTCCCCGCCGACGCCTCCCCGGCGACGGCGGGTGTGGTCGCCGGCCTGCTGGCGGCGGTCGCGGCGGGCGCCGGGGTCGCCGGGCCGTGCGGGCTCGCCGGGCTGGTCGCGGGCGTGCCGGTCTGGGTGCGTCGCGGGGTGCGCGCCGGCCTGGGCGCGACGGTCGCCCTGCTCGCGAACGGAACCGTCCTGCTGCTGGTCGTGCTCCTCGCCCACGCGGACGCGGTGGCGGCGGTCTTCACGACGATCGCGCCGGAGGCGGGCAGCGGGGCCGGGCTGTGGCTGCTCGACGTCGCGTACCTGCCCAACGCCGTCGTCGCCGCGACCTCCTGGCTGCTCGGCCCCGGGTTCGCCGTGGGCGCGGTCAGCGCCGCCCCGACCGGCGCCGTCCCCGGGCTCGTGCCGCCCCTCCCGCTCGCGGCGTTGCTCCCGTCCGGGCCGCCGCCGACCTGGACCGGCCTGGTGTTCGCCCTGCCGCTCGCCGTCGGGAGCCTGGTCGGCTGGACCCTGGCCCCGTCGTCACCCGACACCGCCACCCGGCTGCGTTCGGTCGGCGTCGCCGCCGGGGTCACCGGGGTGGCGCTCGCCGTCGCCGCCCTGCTCGCGGGGGGCCGGCTGGGCTCGGGGCCGTTCGACCCGGTCGTCGTGCCGGTCGGGTGGGCGCTGCTCGCGGGGATCGCGTGGACCGGCGTGCCGGGGGCGGTCGTCGCGGCCCTCGCCGCGCCCGCCCCGGCCCGACCCGTCGTCGTGGAGGAGCCCGAAGAGGACACGACCGGGGAGCGTGTCGAGCCCGACACGCCGGAGGTCACCGAGCAGGGTTAGGGTGATCGGCGAGGATCGTCGAGACGCCGGAGCCCAGGTCTGTGCACGGCGGCAAGGAGTCCCGCTGAGCACGCACCGCTGGGAACTGCCCACACCCGCCCGCGTCGTGGTCCTCGCCTCCGGCTCCGGCAGCCTCCTGCAGGCCCTGCTCGACGAGGCCGCGGGCTGCGGGATCGCCGTCGTCGCCGTGATCTCCGACCGGGACGGCGTCGCCGCCCTGGACCGGGCCCGCGCCGCGGGGACCGAACCCGTCGTCGTGAAGGTGTCCGACCATCCCGACCGTGCGGCGTGGGACGTCGCCCTCGCCGACGCGGTCGACGGGTTCGCGCCGGACCTCGTGGTCTCCGCGGGATTCATGAAGGTCCTCGGGTCCGCCTTCCTCGCCCGCTTCGGCGGGCGCACGATCAACACCCACCCCGCGCTGCTGCCCGCCTTCCCCGGCGCGCACGGCGTCCGCGACGCGCTCGCGTACGGGGTGAAGGTCACCGGGGCCACCGTCCACCTCGTCGACGACGGCGTGGACACCGGCCCGGTGCTGGCCCAGGAGGCCGTCGTCGTCGACCCGGACGACACCGAGCCGACGCTGCACGAGCGGATCAAGGTCGTGGAGCGCCGCATGCTCGTCGAGACCGTCGCGGCGCTGGTGCGCCACGGCGCCACCACCACCGGACGGACAGTGAGGTTCCCGTGAGCGACACCGTGACGGACGACGGAGGCCGCCGGCCCATCCGCCGCGCCCTGGTCAGCGTGTTCGACAAGGCCGGCCTGCTCGACCTCGCGACCGGCCTGCACGCCGCGGGCGTCGAGATCGTGTCGACCGGGTCCACCGCGTCGCGGATCGCGGACGCCGGCGTCCCGGTCACCCGCGTCGAGGAGCTGACCGGCTTCCCGGAGTGCCTCGACGGCCGCGTCAAGACCCTCCACCCGCGCGTGCACGCGGGTCTGCTCGCCGACTCGCGGCTGCCCGAGCACGTCCAGCAGCTCTCCGACCTCGGCATCGCGCCGTTCGACCTGCTCGTGGTGAACCTCTACCCCTTCACCCAGACGGTGGCCTCCGGCGCCTCGCCCGACGACTGCGTCGAGCAGATCGACATCGGCGGCCCGGCGATGATCCGGGCGTCGGCGAAGAACCACGAGACGATGACGGTGCTCACCGACCCGACGCGCTACGCGTGGCTGCTCGAGCAGGCCAAGAACGGCGGTGTCACCCTCGCCGACCGGCGCGCGCTCGCGGCCGAGGCGTTCCGGCACACCGCGTCCTACGACGTCGCGGTCGCCTCCTGGATGGGCAACGTGCTCGCGCCCGATCCGGCGACCTCCTCCGAGGGTGCGACGGTGCCGTTCCCGGGCTGGGTCGGGACGACCGCGCGGCGGCGGGCCGTCCTGCGCTACGGCGAGAACCCGCACCAGGCCGCGGCCCTCTACGGCGACCCGGAGTCGACCGTCGGGATCGCCGGCGCGGTCCAGCTGCACGGCAAGGAGATGTCCTACAACAACTACGTGGACGCCGACGCCGCCTGGCGTGCCGCGCACGACCACTCGTCCGAGCAGGTGTGCGTCGCGATCATCAAGCACGCGAACCCCTGCGGCATCGCGGTCGGTACCGACGTCGCGGACACGCACGCCCGGGCCCACGCGTGCGACCCGACCTCGGCGTTCGGCGGGGTGATCGCGGTGAACACCGAGGTCACGGTGGCCGCGGCGGAGCAGATCGCGGAGATCTTCACCGAGGTCGTCGTCGCGCCGTCCTACGCCGAGGGCGCGGTCGACGTGCTCGCGCGGAAGAAGAACATCCGGGTCCTGACGGCGCAGTGGTCGCCCGCGGCGGTCGAGCAGCGGCCGATCTCCGGCGGAATCCTCGTGCAGCAGCGCGACGCGGTGGACGCCCCCGGGGACGACCCGTCGTCGTGGACCCTGGCGACCGGGACCGCGGTGTCGGACTCCGTGCTCGCGGACCTCGCGTTCGCGTGGCGGGCGTGCCGGGCGGTGAAGTCGAACGCGATCCTGCTCGCGCACGACGGGGCGACGGTGGGCGTCGGGATGGGACAGGTGAACCGGGTCGACTCGGCCCGGCTGGCGGTCACCCGGGCCGGCGACCGCGTCCGCGGGTCGGTGGCGGCCTCGGACGCGTTCTTCCCGTTCCCGGATGGCTTCGAGGTGCTCGCCGAGGCGGGCGTCGCCGCGGTGGTGCAGCCGGGCGGGTCGGTGCGCGACGCGGCGACGATCGAGGCGGCCGAGAAGGCCGGGGTCGCGATGTACATGACGGGGACGCGGCACTTCGCGCACTAGGTGGCTTCGCCGAGAGCTGCACCAGGCATCCTCCGGGGAGTCCGGACGTGCCTGGTGTAGCTCTCGTGGACGTCATGGGGATTCGTGGGAACCGATGCGGCGGGTGACCACTCCAAGAGGTGAGGGCGCCCGGCCGGGTGCTCCCGTTCTCGAGGAGGTCCCGTGACTCTGCGCCGCATCCCGTCTGAACCCGGTCCGCTGACGATCCGACGTCCGACGCCGCTGTCCGACGTGGTCGCCGCCGCCCGCGTGAAGCACGCGGAGACGATCGACGCGTTCGTCGCCTGGAGCGCGGTGATGGGACGGGACGTGGATCCCGATGTCGCTGCACTGGTGCACGCGGTCGAGGACGACGACCGTTCGCGGACGTCCCATCGAGGGTGGGACCGGGCGTCGTTCTACTCGTTCTACCGGAACCGCCTCTGGAACTGGTGCAGCCTCGCGGACTGCGACTACCCGGACGACCTGCCCGAGTTCCTCTGGCTCTGGCTCCACCACCGTCGACTCAGCGGACGATGGGGCGCCGACGACGAGCCTCTGCACGAGTTGCTCAAGGTGCTTCTCTGCTATGGCGACATCGGGTTCGATGGCTGGCCGATGCCGGAGGGGGAGACCCGGCGGCTCGTCCCCTGCGAATGCATGGTGTCGAGGGACTACCCGCCTCCTCCGGGGCCTGCCCCGACGATCGCCGATCTCGAGGACGAGGCCGAGGACGACCTCGGCCCGATCGAACGGCATCGGTGAGGTCGGCTTGATCAACGAGTACTCCCGGTGGCTGGTGGTCGCGGTGACCGCCCGGGGTGCTCGTTGATCAAGGGCGACCGCTCGGTGCGTGCGTCCCCGAGATCTCGGGGTGAGCCGCCGACCGGCCCGAGTGACGTCGTCGTCGCGTCGTGGCGCGTTGTCGGTGGGGTGGGCTACCGTTCTTCTCGTTCGAACTCATGTTCGATGATCGAGGAGGGCGCGATGTCGGTGGCGCACGATCTGCTGGCCGGTCGGGTCGCGGAGCTCGGGCTCGTCCGGGCCTCGGAGCTGCCCGCGCGGGGTGCCCGGGCGGCAGCCTCGCACACCCGGCCGACACCGGTGCCGGCGTCGCGTCCGGCGTCACCCGAACCGGAACCGGAGCCCCCGCACGATCCGGAGCAGGCCCTGCTGCCGGTGTCCGGCGCGCTCGCCGGCCTGCTCCCGTGGGGCGGGCTGCGGCGGGGGTCGACGGTGTCGGTGCACGGGTCGACCGCCCTGCTGCTCGCGCTCGTGGCGCAGGCCTCGCGGGCGGGGTCGTGGTGCGCGCTGGTCGGGCTGCCGGGGGTCGGGATGGCCGCGGCGCACGAGGCGGGGCTGGATCTCGCGTGCACGGCCCTGGTCCCGCGGCCCGGCCCGCGTCCGGCCACGGTGGTCGCGGCGCTGGTCGACGGGGTGGACGTCGTCGTGCTCGGGGGTGCGTCGGCGTGGCGGGCGGGCGACCGGCAGCGGCTCGCCGCGCGGGTCCGGCAGAAGGGCGCGGTGCTCGTCCCGGTCGGGGCGTGGCCGGGCGCGGACGTCGAGCTGCACGCCACCGGCGGCACCTGGTCGGGGCTGCTGGGCGACGGCGCGGGCCGGCTGCGGTCCCGGCGGGTGCACCTGCGCTGCGCCGCGCGCGGGCGGGCGCGGGACCTGGGTTCCGACGTCCTCCTGCCGGGTCCCGGCGGCGGGTGCGCTCCCGTGCGCGACGACGAGGCGGGTCCGCTCGGGGCGGACCTCGCACCCGTGAGGGCGGGGTGACGGAGAGCCCGACCCGGGTGGCGGGAGACGGAGCGGAGCGGAGCTCGACCCGGGCAGGGACGGACGGGCCACTGCGGGTGGTCGCGCTGTGGTGCCCGGACTGGCCGGTGGTCGCGGCCTGTGCGGAGTCCGGCATCCCGGCGGACCGGCCTGCCGCGGTGCTCGTCGGGCACCGGGTCGTGGCCTGCTCGGCGACCGCGCGGGCCCAGGGGATCCGGCGGGGCCTGCGGCGGCGCGAGGCCCAGGCGCGGTGCCCCGACCTGGCGGTGCTCGGCCGGGACGCCGAACGGGACGCCCGCGCGTTCGAGACGGTCGCGGCGGCGGTCGAGGAGCTCACGCCCGGGGTCGAGGTGATCCGGCCGGGGCTCGTCGTGCTCGCCGCCCGCGGGCCGGCGCGCTACTTCGGCGGCGAGGAGGTGGTGGCGGAGCGGCTGGTCGACCACGTCGCGGCGCGGGCCCGGGTGGAGTGCCAGGTCGGGGTGGCCGACGGGGTGTTCGCCGCCTCCCTCGCCGCGCGCCGCAGCACGATCGTGCCGCCCGGGGGGTCGCGGGCGTTCCTCGCGCCGCGCCCGGTCGTCGAGCTGGAGCTGGAACCGGGGGTGGAGCCGGACACCGCGGGGGCCGACGGCCCGGGGACGACGGCGCGGGCGGACCTGATCGGCCTGCTGCGACGCCTCGGGTTGACCACGCTCGGGGACTTCGCCGCACTCCCGGCCGTGGACGTCGCCTCCCGGTTCGACGCCGCCGCCGTGCGGGCGCACCGGCTCGCCCGCGGTCTCGACGAGCGGCCGCCGTCGCGGCGACAGGTGCCCGACGAGCTGACCGTGGAGGTCCCGCTCGACCCGCCGGTCGACCGGGTGGACGCCGCCGCCTTCGCCTCCCGGGCGCTCGCCGAACGGCTGCACCACGTCCTGGGGGAGGCGGGGCTGGCCTGTACCCGGCTCGGGGTGCAGGCGCGCACCGTCGGTGGGGACGACCTCGCCCGGACCTGGCGCTGCGCCGAGCCGCTCACGCCGTCGGCCACCGCCGACCGGGTGCGCTGGCAGCTCGAGGGGTGGCTGTCGCGGCGGAGCACGGGGCGCAGTGGGGACGGGCTGGCGGTGCTGCGGCTGGTGCCCGAGGAGGTCGTCGACGCCGGGCGGCTGCAGCTCGGGCTCTGGGGCGAGACCGGGGCGGCCGACGAGCGTGCCGGGCGGGCCCTGGTGCGGGTGCAGGGACTGCTCGGACCGGAGGAGGTGGTCACCGGGGTCCCGGGCGGGGGGCGCGGGCCCGCCGAGCGCATCCGCGCGGTGCCGTGGGGCGACGAGCGCGCGCCCGCGCTCGATCCCGGGGCGCCCTGGCCCGGGATGCTACCGGCGCCGTCACCGTCCACGGTCCCGCCCGAGCCGGCGCCGGCACGGGTCCTCGACGTGGCCGGTCGACCGGTCCGGGCCGCACCCCGCGGTCGGCTCACCGCGCCCCCGGCCTTCGTCGGGATCGGCGACGGCGAGTGCGCGCCGGTGCGGGCCTGGGGCGGCCCGTGGCCCGAGGAGGGTCGCTGGTGGGACCCGGCGGCGCCCGTCGGCTGCCTGCGGGTCCAGGTGGTGTGCGTGCAGGACGACTCGGATCCCGACCCGGCCGCCGACCTCGCTCCCGATCCGGTCGCCTCCTCGGCCGACGCCGCCGGGCTGGCGCTCCTGCTGGTCCTGCGTGACGACCGGTGGGCCGTCGAGGGGATCTACGACTGACCGGGCGGGGTGGCGACCTGCCAGAGGTGCCCGTCCGGGTCGGCGAACGTCGCGGAGTAGCCGCCCCACGGAGGTGCGGTCGGTCGTTCGACCACGGCCGCGCCCGCCGCCTCCGCCCGGGCGAACACCGTGTCCACCTCCGTCGCGGTGTCCGCGACCAGTCCGAGCAGGCACTCGGACACCCCCGGCGCGGCCACGTCGTGCTCCCCGGTGACCCATCCGAAGCCGCCGCGCGGGATGAACATCAGCCACAGTCCGTCGTTCACCACGATCTGCAGCGGCTCCGGGACACCGTCCTCGGCGGGCTCGCCCACCGCGTCGAACCCCAGGTCGCGGTAGAAGGCGTGCGCGCGGACGCGGTCGTCGGTGGGCAGGGCCAGGAGTACCGGAGCCATGTCAGTACGGTATCAGGACTCGACGGTACGGAAAGAGCGATGTGCGCGCCGTGGGGTCCGGCTGCTACCCAGGACCGGTGGGGATCGGGGACGTGCAGCTGAGTTTCCTGGTGGAGCGCGAGGTGTTCGCGTGGTGGGGCGGGGACGATCCGCTCGGAGCCGCCCGGGCGGTGGGTCTCGACGCGGACGCCGACTCCGTCGCCCTCGTCCGGCCGGAGGACGGGGTCATGACGGTGGGCCCGGTGTCGGTCGCGGTGAGCCCGGCCGAACCGACGATCGCCGCGTTGGCGGCCGCGGTGCCACCCGACGGATGGGGGCGGTCGGTCCGGGCCTGGCGCGACGTCGCCGTCGCCCTGGACGCGGGGCCCGTCCTCGCCGACGACGACCGGGCCAGGCTGGCCGCGGGCCTGCCCGTCGCGGCCCACGCCGGGGTCGGCGCGGACGGGGCGACCGTCTGGACCGCACGCGTCGCGGTCGACACGGCCGCCCGCCTGGTGGACGCCGCCTCCGACGCGCCGTCGGTGTGGCCGCGGCTGCGCCCGTACCAGCGGGCCGGGGCGCAGTGGCTGCACTCCCGTCTCGACGAGGCCGGCGGGGCGCTGCTCGCCGACGAGATGGGACTGGGCAAGACCGTCCAGGCGATCGCGGTCCTCGCCTCGAGGTCGGGGCCGCACCTCGTGGTGTGCCCGGCCTCGGTGGCCGGGACCTGGCATCGGGAGATCCTCCGCTTCGCACCGGAACTGGGCGTCGTGGAGCACGGGTCGCGCGCCGGCCGGCCCAGGCCGGGCGCGGTCGTCGTCGCCACCTACGGGCAGCTACGGGCAGCCGCGGTCCTGGCCGACACGAGCTGGGACGTCGTCGTCCTGGACGAGGCCCAACAGATCAAGAATCCGGACACCGCCACCTCGCGTCGCGCGCGTTCCCTCGTCGCGCGGGGGCGCATCGCGCTGAGCGGGACGCCCGTGGAGAACCGGCTGGACGACCTCTGGGCCCTGCTCGCGTTCACCACCCCCGAGGTCCTCGGGACGCGGTCGTCGTTCCGGCGCCGGTTCGCGGGCGCGCGGGCCGGTGGTGGGGCCGCCGCCGGCCGGGTGGCGGCGCTCGTCGGACCGCACCTCCTGCGGCGCCGCAAGGCCGAGGTGGCCACCGAGCTGCCCGCCCGACTCGACCTGGCGCACGGTCTCGACCCGACCGACGAGCAGCGGCGGCTGCACCGCGCGGCGCTGGACGACGCGCTGGGGCACGGGCTCGGGGCGGGCCGCGACCGCCGGGGTCGCGTGCTCGCCCTGCTCACCCGCCTCAAGCAGATCTGCGTGCAGCCCGCGCTCGTCGCGGAGACGGTCGACGGCGGACTCGACGGGCGCTCCGCGTCGTGGGACCGGCTGACCGAACTGCTCGGCGAGATCGTCGACAACGGCGACGCGGCGCTCGTCTTCACCCAGTACCGCCGCGCCGGCGAGCTCCTGGCCGCCCACCTGGCGGGCCGGGTGACCGACGCCCCGGCCCCGTTCCTGCACGGCGGGCTCTCCCGGGCCCGGCGGGAGCGGCTGGTCGAGGAGTTCTCCCACGACGACGGGCCTCCCGTGCTCGTCCTCAGCCTCCGGGCCGCGGGGACCGGGCTGACCCTGACCCGCGCCACCCACGTCCTGCACCTGGACCGCTGGTGGAATCCCGCCGTCGAGGCGCAGGCGTCCGACCGGGCACACCGCATCGGCCAGACGCGCACCGTCACGGTGCACACCTTCGCCACCCGCGGGACGGTCGAGGTGCTGATCGCGGATCTGCACCGGGACAAGCGCGGGATCGCGTCGGCCGCCCTGGGTGAGGCGGGCGGGGACGCGGTCGGTGCTCTCACCCGGCTCGGGGACGAGGAGCTGCGTGCGGTCCTGGAGGCGGCGCCGTGCTGAACGAGTTCGGGACCACGGAACGTGGCCGGGCGTGGCTGCGGCTGGCCGAGCCGCTGCGCGTCGTCCGGCCCAACCCGCACCTGGTGAGCGCCCGGTCGCTCGCCCGGTCGGACCGGGTGGAGCTGCGCCGGACCGTTCCCGGCCGGATCGAGGCGACGGTGGCCGACCGGCGGACGGTGGAGGTCGAGCTGACCTTTCCTCTCTGGGACGACGCCGAGCTCGCCGCTGCCCGGGGCGGGGAGTTCCCGGGCCTCGTTCCCGACGACGGGTCGGTGCGGGCCCGGTGCGGCTGCGGCCGGTCCGGCGACGCGCGCTGCCGGCACGTGCTCGCGACCCTGATCGAGCTCGCCCGCCGCGTCGACGAGTCGCCCGAGCTGGCGCCGGCCCTGCGCGGGCTCGAGGTGTCCGGGGCGGCGGCGGACCCCACACGCATCCGGATCGCCGACCTCGACCCGTCGGCGTTCTGGACCTGATCGGGGAATCCGCGCCACGCTGTCGGACCCTCCCGCTACAGTCGATCCCATCGAACAGATGTTCGAGCAGAGGCGATCGGGGAGGCCGAGGGATGGGCTGGGGCAATCCGGCGGTCAGCTGGTCGGAGATGGAACGGATCCTCGCGGGGAAGCCGGTCCGGCCGGGGGACGCCCGGGCGCGGCGGCGTCCCGAGGTCGACGGGCCGGGCGCCGTGCACCCCGCCGACGTCGCGGCGGTCCCGGTGCGTCCCAGCCGATCGCGGGACGTGGTGCACCCCGGTGACGGGGGCGACTCGCCGGCCTGGAGCCGCACCCGGGCGCCGTACTCGCCGCCGCGGACGCCCCGGGCGGACAGCACGGCCACGGTCCCCTACGCCGAGCTGCACGCCCACTCCACGTACAGCTTCCTCGACGGCGCGAGCCAGCCCGAGGAGCTCGTCGAGGAGGCCCACCGGCTGGGGCTGGAGGCGATCGCGCTCACCGACCACGACGGGATGTACGGCGTGGTCCGGTTCGCCGAGGCCGCGCACGAGCTGGACGTCAGGACGGTCTTCGGGTCCGAGCTCTCGCTGGGGCTGTCCGCGCCGCAGAACGGGGTGGCCGACCCGGAGGGCGAGCACCTCCTGGTGCTGGCCCGCGACCCCGACGGCTACCGCGCGATCTCCCGGGCGGTCACGGAGGCGGCGATGGACCCGCGGGCCGAGAAGGGCCACCCGGTGTACGACCTGGAGCGCACCGCGGCGACGCTGCGCGACCGGGTGGTCGTGCTCACCGGCTGCCGCAAGGGCCACGTCCGGCGGGCACTGGCGAGCGGGGGGCCGGAGGCCGCGGCCGCGGCGCTGGACCGGCTGGTGGGGCTGTTCGGGGCCGAGTCGGTGGCGGTGGAGCTCACCGACCACGGGCTGCCGGTCGACGTCGAGCGCAACGACCTGCTGGCCGACCTGGCGGCCCGGGCCGGCCTGCCCACGGTCGCGAGCACCGCGGCGCACTACGCGACGCCCGACCGGGCCCGGATCGCCGCGGCCCTGGGAGCGGTGCGGGCCCGGCGCAGCCTCGACGAGGCCGAGGGCTGGCTGCCGCCGGGCACGGCGCACCTGCGCTCCGGGGCGGAGATGGCCACCCGGTTCGCCCGCCACCCCGAGGCGGTGACCCATGCCGCGGTGCTCGGCCGGGAGTGCGCGTTCGAGCTGGCGCTGCTCGCGCCCGAGCTCCCGCCGTTCACGGTCCCGGAGGGGGAGACCGAGGCGAGCTGGCTGCGTCACCTGGTCGACCACGGCGGCCGCGGGCGCTACGGCAGCCGCACCGACAGTCCGCGCGCGTGGGAGGTGATCGACCACGAGATGGCGATCATCGAGGGGCAGGGTTTCCCGGGGTACTTCCTCATCGTCGCCGACATCGTGCGGTTCTGCCGCGAGGCCGACATCTACTGCCAGGGCCGTGGATCGGCGGCCAACTCGGCGGTCTGCTTCGCCCTCGGCATCACCCACGTCGACGCGGTGCAGATGGACCTGCTCTTCGAGCGGTTCCTCTCCCCGGAGCGCGACGGCTACCCCGACATCGACCTCGACATCGAGTCCGACCGGCGCGAGGAGGTCATCCAGTACGTCTACCGCCGCTACGGGCGGGACCGGGCCGCGCAGGTCGCCAACGTCATCACCTACCGGCCCCGTTCGGCGGTCCGCGACGCGGCCCGGGCGCTCGGGCACTCCCAGGGCCAGCAGGACGCCTGGAGCAAGCACCTCGACCGGTGGGGCCCGGGGGCCGACCTGGGCGACCAGGTGCCGGGGATGCCGCGTGCGGTGGCCACCCTCGCCGAACAGATCGCGGGCTTCCCGCGCCACCTCGGCATCCACTCCGGCGGCATGGTGATCTGCGACCGGCCGGTCGACCAGGTGGTGCCGGTGGAGTGGGCGCGGATGGAGGACCGCAGCGTCATCCAGTGGGACAAGGACGACGCCGCCGCGGTCGGCCTGGTCAAGTTCGACCTGCTCGGGCTGGGCATGCTCTCGGTGCTGCACTACGCCAGCGACTACGTCGCCGCCCACCACGGGCGGCGCATCGAGCTCCACGAGCTGCAGCCCACCGATCCCGAGGTCTTCGCGATGCTCGCGCGGGGCGACTCGGTGGGGGTGTTCCAGGTGGAGTCGCGCGCCCAGATGGCCACCCTGCCGCGGTTGAAGCCCCGGAAGTTCTACGACCTGGTGGTGGAGGTCGCGCTCATCCGCCCCGGTCCGATCCAGGGCGGGTCGGTGCACCCCTACATCCGGCGGCGCAACGGCGACGAGCGCGTGGTCTACGACCACCCGCTGTGCGAGCCCGCCC
The DNA here is from genome assembly GCF_030286555.1 of Actinomycetospora termitidis. GTDB lineage: Bacteria > Actinomycetota > Actinomycetes > Mycobacteriales > Pseudonocardiaceae > Actinomycetospora > Actinomycetospora termitidis. The sequence continues at coordinate 1,263,171 of NZ_JASVWF010000001.1, forward strand.
TCCACAAGACCCTGGGGGTGCCCCTGTTCCAGGAGCAGCTGATGCAGCTGGCCACCGACGTCGCCGGGTTCTCCGCCGCCGAGGCCGACGAGCTGCGGCGGGCGCTCTCGGCGAAGCGCTCCGAGGAACGCCTCGAGCGCCTGCGGGACCGCTTCTACGCCGGCATGGCCCGCAACCAGATCACCGGTGACCTCGCCGACCGGATCTTCGCCAAGACCAAGGCGTTCGCGAACTTCGGCTTCCCGGAGAGCCACTCGATCAGCTTCGCGTCCCTGGTCTACGTGTCGGCCTGGTACAAGCACTACTTCCCGGCGGCGTTCTGCGCGGCCCTGTTGCGCGCGCAGCCGATGGGCTTCTACTCCCCGCAGAGCCTGGTGGCCGACGCCCGTCGGCACGGGGTCGTCGTGCTCGGCCCCGACGTCACCCGCAGCCGCGCCGAGCCCGAGCTCGAGGCGCACCCCGACAGCGAGGGCGACGTCGCCGTGCGCCTGGGGCTCGCGTCCGTGCGGGGGCTCGGCGACGAGGTCGCGGAGCGGATCGTCGCGGCGCGGGAGAGGGCCCCGTTCGACGGCCCCGCCGATCTCGCCCGCCGTGCCGACCTCACCACCGCCCACCTGGAGGCGCTGGCCACCGGCGGGGCCCTGGCGTGCTTCGGGCTGGAGCGGCGGGAGGCCCTGTGGGCCGCGGGAGCGGCGGCCGCGGGCACCGCGGTGGTGCGCGGCGGCGCCCGGCAGGACCGCTTGCCCGACTCCGCGGTCGGGCTCGACGCGCCCGCCCTGCCGGGGATGTCCGCGGTGGAGCTGACGATCGCCGACGTCTGGGCCACGGGCCTCACCCCCGACGGGCACCCGGTGACCCACCTGCGCGCCGAACTGGACCGGCGCGGTGCCTACAGCGTCGCGGGGGTGGCGACGGTGCCGGAGGGGGAGCGGATCGAGGTCGGTGGCGTCGTCACCCACCGGCAGCGCCCGGCGACGGCGGGCGGGACGACGTTCCTCAACCTCGAGGACGAGACCGGGATGCTCAACGTGGTCTGCTCGGAGGGGCTGTGGGCGCGCCACCGGGTCGTGGCGCGGACGAGCGCGGCGCTGGTGATCCGCGGTCGGGTGGAGCGCGCGCACGACGCCCCGAGCGTGGTCAACCTCGTGGCCGATCGGGTGGAACGTCTGGATCTGGTGGTTCCGTCACGGTCGCGTGATTTCCAGTGACCGGGGCCCGGCACACTGCCTGGGGTGTCCCCGGCCGGTGCGAACGGCCGGGGACACCCCCGTCAGCGGTGGTGGGGGCTCAGCCGCCGACGAGCGGCTTGCCCATGGGGAGGGCGCCGCCACCGGTCGCCTGGCCCAGCGCGTCGAAGAACAGGTAGACGCCGACCAGGGTGAACGCGAACACCGCGATGCCACCCCCGAACAGCAGACCCGTCGACCCGCCGGCGGTGCCCAGCAGCACGAGCAGCAGCGCGATGTCGACCAGCACGAACAGCAGGGTGAACACCGCCGGCAGCCGCAGCGACGCGAGCGTGAGGACGACGACGCCGATCAGCCAGGTGAGCAGGAACGTCTCCTGGGCCGCCACCGCCGCGCCCTCCGCGGTCGCGTCGCCGAACCAGTTGTGCCCGAGCCCGACCACCAGCAACGCGAAGCTCAACCAGAAGCCCGCGAAGATCCCGAAGATGGCCGCCACCGCTCCGGCCCCCGTGCGGATGGCCCAGAGGCAGGCCACGACCTGGCCGATGCCGGTGCACATGAACAGGATCGGGACCATGCCGATCGCCGCGTTGTCGGACGAGCCGGTGAAGCCGATCAGGTAGAGACCCAGCGCGATCGACCCGATCACGAACGTCGGGACACCCACCAGGGCCGGGTTGGCGGCCGCCGCGGCCGCCTCGTCGGCAGCTGCGTCAGCCGCCCGGGTGTCGGCGGCGTGCGCCCCCGTACTCTCGTCGACCGTGGTCATCGCCACTCCTTCGTGCTGCAGATGACGGGGCGTGGCGACGCCGGTGCTGCTCCGGGCGTCGCACGGTGACCCGCTGACTGATCGAGTGTGATCTCACGCACCGCACACGCGGAACCGACCGTCCGTAGGGGTAAGCGCCTGCCATGACGGCTCGTGTACCGGTTCAGGCATGCTCGCGCCCATGAGGCGCCTGCCCCGTTCCAGCCGGTCGGACAGTGTCACCGGAGGGGGAGTGCCTCTCCGTCTCCTCTCCGGCGTCCTCGCCGGGGCCGCCGGGACGGCCGCGATGACGATCACCGGGCGGCTCCATCGGGAGCTGTACGCCCGGCGCCGGGGCGTGGCGCCGTCGGAGATCACCGAGATCCTCGACTACGACGACAGCGACCACGTGGTCGTCGCGGCGTCCAGGCTGTTGCAGGCGGTGTCCGGGCGGGCACCGGAGTCCTCCGGCGCCCGGCGAGCCCTGTTCTGGCTCGTGCACTGGGGATACGGGTCCGCGGTGGGTGTGGCCCACGCCGAGCTGCGGCACCGCCTCGGGGAGCCCACGGCAGGCATCGCCTTCTTCCTCGGCTGCCAGACGATGGCGCTCTCGCTGTTCCCGGTCCTCGGCGGCACCCCGGCCCCGTGGCGCTGGACGCCCCGACTGATGACGACGAGCCTCGCCCAGCACGTGGTCTACGCCGGGGCGGTCGCGGGCGCCGACGCCGCGCTCGCCCGGGGATGAGCGCCGACCACGACCTCGCCCCGCCCCCGCGGGACCACGTCGTCGTGTGCGGCCTCGGCGGCCTGGGCTGGCGGATCGTCGAGCAGCTCCACCACCGGGGTGAGCCGGTCGTCGTGGTCGACCGCGCCCCAGACCCGGCCCGGGTCCGGGTCCTCGCCGACCGCGGGGTCGCCGTCGTCGAGGCGGACGCGACCCTGCCCGGCAGCCTGGAGGTGGCCGGCCTCGCCGGGGCGCGTGCCGTGGTGTGCGTCGAGGACGGCGACGCCGGGGAACTGCGCAACCTCCACGTCGCCCTCCAGGTCCGGGAGCACCGCCCCGGCCTCCGGGTCGTCACCGCCATCGGCAACGCCGCGATCGGGCGGGCCGTGGCCGACGACCCGGGACCCGGATCGGTGCTCGACGTCGCCGACCTCGTCACGCCGGCCCTCGTCGAAGCGTGCCTGCGCAGCCCGGTGCACGCCCTCGACGTCGCCGGGAGCCGGTTCGTCGCCGTCGCGACGACCGCGCCCGCCCCGGGCACCCTGCGGTCGCTCTACGGCGACCTGGCGCCGCTCGCGGTCACCGACTCCTCCGGCGCCGTGCACGTCTGCCCGAGCCGCGACCACCCCGTGGGGGCGGGCGAGGCGGTGACGTTGCTCGGCACCGGCGAGGAGATCGCCGCCGCCGCCGTCGACACCGGGCCTCCGTCCGCCCCGCGCCGTCGCGCGCCGACCACCCGGCGCGGCGGCGGGTACGACCCGGACGCGGCCCGGGGTCGTGCCGGTCCCACGACCCGGACGCTGGCCGTCCTGACGGCGCTCGGCCGGGAGTCCGACCGCGGCCTGCGGTGGGCCCTCGTGGCGCTCCTCGGGCTGCTCGTGGTGTCGACGGCGGTGATCTCGCTCGGCTACCGCTACCCCGACGGCACCCACATGGCCGTCGTCGACGCGCTGTACTTCACGGTGGAGTCCGTCGCCACGGTCGGCTTCGGCGACTTCAGCTTCGCCGACCAGCACGTCTGGCTGCGGCTGTGGGCGGTCTTCCTCATGCTCGCCGGGATCGTCACCACCGCGATCCCGATCGCCTTCTTCACCGACATGCTGATCAGCCGACGGCTCTCCGCGACCGCGGGACGACGGGCCGCGTCGGCGGCGGTGGGCCACGTGGTCATCGTCGGCCTGGGGGCGGTCGGTGTGTCGGTGCTGGAGGCGCTGGCCGCCCGCGGCCGCGACGTCGTGGTCGTGGAGGCCGACCCGCGCAACCGGCACCTGCCGCGCGCCCGCACGCTGGGCGTGCCGGTGGTGTTCGGGGACGCGACCACCCCGGCGGTCCTGCGCGACGCCCGCGTGCCGCAGGCCGCGGCGGTGGCCGTGCTCACCAGCGACGACATGGCCAACATCGAGACCGGGCTCGCCGTGCGCGACGTGCTCGCCGCCCGGTGGGACGACGTGCCCGTGGTGCTGCGGCTCTTCGACCGCGAGCTGGGCCGCACGGTCGCCGCCCGGTTCGGGTTCGGGGCGGTCCGGTCGATCGACGAGCTCGCCGCGCCGTGGTTCGTCGGTGCCGCGCTCGGGCTGGACGTGCTCGGCACCTTCCCGGTGCACGGGCACGCCTTCCTGCTGGGGCGGCTGCGGGTGGAGCCGGGCAGCGGCCTCGACGGGCTCGCGATGCGCGACCTCTCCCTCCGGACGCGGGTGATCGCCCTGCGCCGGGCCGCCGCCGACGACCCGGCGCGCCACGACGCCCCGCTCGAGCACCCGCCCCGGCGGGACACCCGCTTCGCCGCCGGTGACCAGGTGTTCCTGGTCGGGCCGGACTCCGAGCTGCTCGAGGTCCTCACCCGGTCCCGGACCGAGGCCCCTGACGTGCGGAGTCCGGGCGGGACATGATGGGTGGCGTGACCGCGACGATCCTGGACGGCAAGGCCACCCTCGCGACGATCAGCGCCGAGCTCGCGGAGCGCGTCGCGAAGCTCACCGCGGACGGACGGACACCCGGCCTCGGCACGGTGCTGGTCGGCGACGACCCCGGGTCGCAGTCCTACGTCCGCGCGAAGCACCGGGACTGCGCCAAGGTCGGGATCGAGTCGATCCGCCGCGACCTGCCCGCGGACGCCACCCAGGCCGACGTCGAGCGGGCCGTCGACGAGCTGAACGCCGACCCGGCGTGCACCGGCTACATCGTGCAGCTGCCCCTGCCGAAGGGCGTCGACGCGAACGCGGTGCTCGAGCGGATCGACCCGGACAAGGACGCCGACGGGCTGCACCCGACCAACCTCGGCCGCCTCGTGCTGAACGAGCCGGCGCCGCTGCCGTGCACGCCGCGCGGCATCGTCGAGCTGCTCCGCCGCTACGAGGTGCCGCTGGACGGGGCGAAGGTCACGGTGCTCGGCCGCGGCCTGACCGTGGGCCGGCCCCTGGGCCTGCTGCTCACGCGTCGGTCGGAGAACGCGACGGTCACCCTGTGCCACACCGGCACCCGCGACCTGGCGGCCGAGACCCGGGCCGCCGACGTGATCGTCGCGGCCGCCGGAGTCCCCGGCATCATCACCGCGGACATGGTCAAGCCGGGCGCGGCCGTCCTCGACGTCGGCGTCTCGCGCGGCCCGGACGGGATCCTGGGCGACGTGGCGGAGGACGTCCGGGAGGTCGCGGGCTTCGTCGCCCCGAACCCGGGCGGGGTCGGCCCGATGACGCGCGCGATGCTGCTCACCAACGTGGTCGAGCGTGCGGAGGCGGGAGGCTGACGGCGATGACGGAGCCGGAGCGCCCGGACGGGCCCGACCCGGCGTCGGGAACGACGACGGACGTCGAGGATGCGGATTCCCTGCCACTGGATGACAGCAACGACGCGCTGCCACACGAGGGTCCCCGGCACGCCCGCCCGCCCCGCACCGTCGGCGACTACGCCCGCGCGCTGCTGCACCGGCTGCGCGCGCAGGCGGCGCTCGCGTCGGTGCTGGCGGTGCTGGTCGTCGGGTTCGTCCGGATCGCGCTGCAGCACTGGCGGGACGGCACGACGATCGTCGGGATCGCCCTGCTCCTCGCGGCCGTGCTGCGGGTGGCCCTGCCCGACCGCACCGTCGGCCTGCTCGCCGTCCGGCCGCGCCGCACGGACGTGCTCACCTACGCACTGTTCGGGGCCGTGGTGATCCTGCTCTCGCTCACGATCACCGGCGGACCCCTGACCGTCCGCTGACGGCCCCCCGACGGGGTGACCCGTGCGACCCGCCACGGCCGGTCGCGCGGAGTGTCACGTTGATAGCGTGCGGGAAGTGGGAGCGCACGGGGCCGTGCCGGACCGGACGGCCGTCGGAAGCGCGATCCCGAGTGAGTCCGTGCGGCGCCGTCACCCGGCGCGAGAGGAGAGCCCGCAGACGTGGCGAAGATCAAGGTGGAGGGCACCGTCGTCGAGCTGGACGGCGACGAGATGACCCGGATCATCTGGCAGTTCATCAAGGACAAGCTGATCCACCCGTACCTCGAGATCGACCTCGAGTACTACGACCTCGGGATCGAGTATCGCGACCAGACCGACGACCAGGTCACGGTGGACGCGGCGAACGCGATCAAGAAGCACGGCGTCGGCGTGAAGTGCGCGACGATCACGCCGGACGAGGCGCGGGTCGAGGAGTTCGGCCTCAAGCGGATGTACCGCTCGCCCAACGGCACCATCCGCAACATCCTCGGCGGCACGATCTTCCGCGAGCCGATCGTCTGTTCCAACATCCCGCGCTACGTCCCGCACTGGACGAAGCCGATCGTCGTCGGCCGCCACGCCCACGGCGACCAGTACCTGGCCCAGGACTTCAAGGTCCCCGGCCCGGGCACCGTCACCATCACCTACACCCCCGACGGTGGCGGCGAGCCGATGGAGTTCCAGGTCGCGAAGTTCCCCGAGGACGGGGGCGTCGCGCTGGGCATGTACAACTTCAAGAACTCGATCGTCGACTTCGCCCGCGCCTCGCTGCGCTACGGCCTGGACCGCGGCTTCCCGGTCTACATGTCGACGAAGAACACCATCCTCAAGGCGTACGACGGCATGTTCCGCGACACCTTCGAGGAGATCTTCGAGTCGGAGTTCAAGGCCGACTTCGAGAAGGCCGGGCTCACCTACGAGCACCGCCTGATCGACGACATGGTCGCCGCCGCCATCAAGTGGGAGGGCGGCTACGTCTGGGCCTGCAAGAACTACGACGGCGACGTCGAGTCCGACATCGTCGCGCAGGGCTTCGGCTCGCTCGGCCTCATGACCTCGGTCCTCATGACGCCCGACGGCACCGTCGAGGCCGAGGCCGCCCACGGCACGGTGACCCGGCACTTCCGCCAGCACCAGCAGGGCAAGGAGACCTCGACCAACCCGATCGCGTCGATCTTCGCGTGGTCGCGGGGTCTGGCCCAGCGCGGCCGGCTCGACTCCAACGACGAGCTGGTCGACTTCGCCGAGAAGCTCGAGCAGGTCTGCATCTCGACCGTCGAGGACGGCAAGATGACCAAGGACCTGGCGCTGCTGATCGGCAAGGACGCGCCGTACCTCAACACCCAGGACTTCCTCGACGCGATCGACGAGGGCCTGCAGAAGGCGATGGCCTGAGCCGTTCGGCCCAGCCCCCCTCTGAACGAACGGCACTCTCGCGCTCATAGAAGCTGCGAGGGTGCCGTTCGTTCGTTCCGGGGCACCCGGCCTGCGACACTCCGCGCGTGATCGATCCGGACGCCCCGACCCGGGGCCGCGTCATCGGCGACGGACTGTCCTGGACCGCCCGGTGGAGCTGGCGGTTCCTCGCCGTGGCCGCCGCGCTGGTCGTCGTCGGGCTGGTGATCGGCCAGCTGTGGTCGATCGTGTTCCCGGTCCTGCTCGGGCTCATCATCGCGACGGTCATCGAGCCGCCGGTGGCCTGGCTGCGGGCCCGCGGCACCCCCTCGACGCTCGCGGCGCTGCTCGTCGTCCTCGCCGGTCTCGGGGTGCTCGGCGGGGTCGTGGCGCTGCTCGCGCCCTCCGTCGCCGGGCAGGCCCCGCAGATCGCGCAGGGCGCCGCCGGCGGGCTCCAGCAGATCCAGCAGTGGGTGCAGGGGCCGCCGCTGAACCTCGGCGCGAGCCAGATCGGGAACTACCTCGACCTCGCCGTCCAGCGGCTCCAGCAGAGCGCCGCGCAGATCGCGGGCGGCGTGGTCACCGGCATCACCGCGGTCGCGAACGGCGTCATCAACGGTGTCCTCGCGATCATCCTCGCGTTCCTCTTCGTCAAGGACGGCCCGAAGTTCCTGCCCTGGCTCCGCCGGCGGACCGGGCCGACGGCCGGCGAGCACCTCGAGCAGGTCGGCCGCCGCGCGTGGGCGCGGCTCGGCGGGTTCATCCGCTCGCAGGCCGTGATCGGGCTCGTCGACGCCGTCTTCATCGGGGTCGGCCTGGTGATCTTCGGCGTCCCACTGGCGCTCCCGCTCGCCGTCCTGACCTTCTTCGGCGCCTTCATCCCGATCATCGGCGCGTTCGTGGCCGGTGCCCTCGCGGTCCTGATCGCCCTCGTGGTGCAGGGACCGACCGTCGCGATCGGGGTGCTGATCCTCATCCTCGCGGTGCAGCAGATCGAGGGGAACCTGCTCCAACCCCTGGTCCAGGGCAAGGGCCTGGGACTGAACTCGGCGGTCGTCATCCTCGCGGTGACCGGCGGCAGCAGCCTGTTCGGGATCGCCGGCGCCTTCTTCGCCGTGCCGGTCGCCGCGGTCGGTGCGGAGATCTTCCGTTACCTCGACCAGCAGGTCGCCCGCCGCACCGGTGAGCCCGACCCGGAGCCCGACGACGGCGCGGCACGGCCGGGTCCGGACGGTCCCGATCGGGAGGACACCGTCGCGGAGGGGGACGCGCCGGACGCGTGATCCCCGCCGGGGCATCCCGATCGGGGGATGCCCCCTGCTCGTTTCGGGTACGCGACGCCCGCCCGCGGACCCCCGGACGCGCGGGTGGGAGAGGACGCGACCGTGACGCAGGAGATCCCGGTCCCGCCCGGGCCGGCGAGGCCGGCGGGCCGGAGCAGCCGTGGGCGGCTCATCGGCGACGGGCTCGCGTGGACCGCGCAGTGGAGCGGCCGGCTGGTGCTCACCGCCCTCGGCGTCGTCCTGGTGGGCCTGGTCATCGGGGAGCTGTGGTCGGTGGTCCTGCCGGTGCTGCTCGGGCTGATCATCGCGACGGTGCTCGAGCCGCCCGCGACCTGGCTGCGCCAGCACCGGGTCCCGCCTCTGCTCGCCGCGATCATCGTCGTCGTGGGAGCCCTCGCGATCGTCGGCGGCATCATCACCGCGATCGCGCCGCAGGTGGCGAGCCAGATCCCGGAGCTGGTCCAGAGCGCGACCGGTGGGGTGGAGGACGTCCAGACCTGGCTGTCCGAGACGTTCGGGCTCGGACAGTCCCAGATCGGCCAGGCGGTCCAGGCCGGGGTCGACCAGCTGCAGAACTCGGCGACCGCGATCGCCGGGACCCTGGTCACCGGCCTGACCACCGTCGCGAACGGCCTGATCGACCTGGTCCTCGCGCTCGTCCTGGCGTTCCTGTTCGTCAAGGACGGCTACCGCTTCCTGCCGTGGCTGCGCGGCCAGGTCGGGACGGGGGCCGGCGGGCACTTCGCCGCGGTCGGCGGCCGCGCGTGGGACCGCCTCGGCGGCTTCATCCGCTCCCAGGCGATCATCGGGTTCGTCGACGCCGCCTGCATCGGCATCGGCCTGGTGATCCTCGGGGTGCCGCTCGCCCTGCCGCTCGCCGTGCTGACGTTCTTCGGCGCGTTCATCCCGATCGTCGGCGCGCTCACGGCGGGAGCGCTGTCCGTGCTGATCGCCCTGGTCAGCAACGGCGTGACCAACGCGCTGATCGTGCTGCTGCTCATCCTCGCGGTGCAGCAGATCGAGGGGAACCTGCTGCAGCCGCTGGTGCAGGGCAAGGGCCTGGGGCTGCACGCCGCCGTCGTCATCCTCGCCGTGACCGGGGGCAGCAGCCTGGCCGGCGTCGTCGGGGCGTTCCTCGCGGTCCCGGTCGTGGCCGTGACCGCGGAGATCTTCCGCTACCTCAACGAGCAGATCGACGCCCGCGCCCGCAGCGACGACGAGCACCCCACGCAGGCCCCACGGCCGACGGACGCCGAGCTGCTGGCCTCGTCACGGCCGCGCCCGGCCGGGAACGGCCGGTTCGCCCGGTGGCGTCGCCGCCGGCAGGAGGCCGCCGGCGCGGCGCCCGACGAGACGGTGGCCGCCGAGGACGCGACGAACCCGGTCCGCGGCGACGGCCGGTCCGGCGAGGGAGCCGCTGCGACGAACGGGTGACCGACCGCGGTCGTCACCCCCCGGCAACATCCGTCGCCTTCACTGGCGCCCCACGACCGCCGCCGTCGCCGCCGGCTCTCCTCCCGCCCGACCTACCCGGGGAGCTGATCGGCAGTGGGCATCGTCCTGGGCACGAACCAGTACGGCAAGGCGGAGGTCCGCCTGGTCCACGTGGACCGCTCGACCCCGCAGCACGTCATCACCGACGTCAACGTCACCAGCCAGCTGTTCGGCGACTTCACCGAGACCCATCTGACGGGGGCGAACGGGGCGGTCATCGCGACCGACACGCAGAAGAACACCGTCTACGCCCTCGCCCGGACCGGCGGGATCCCCTCGATCGAGGAGTTCGCGCTGCGCATGGCGCGCAACTTCGTCGACAAGTACGACCAGGTGACCGGCTCCCGCCAGGAGATCGAGCAGTACTCGTGGGGGCGGATCGAGACGAGCGCCGACGGCCCGCACGACCACGCGTTCGTGCGGTCGGGCACCGAGACGCGCACCGTCGTCGTCACCAAGCGCGGAGCCGCCGAGACCGTCATCTCCGGGCTCGAGGACCTCGTCGTGCTCAAGAGCACCGGCAGCGAGTTCTGGGGCTTCCCGGACGTCGAGTACACCTCGCTGCGCGAGACCACCGACCGCATCCTCGCCACCCAGGTCGCGGCCCGGTGGCGCTACGGCGGGGTCGACGTCGACTGGGACAAGTCGTTCACCGCGGTTCGCCAGACGATGCTTGACCTCTTCGCCGGCACGCACAGCTACTCGATGCAGCAGACCCTCTACACGATGGGGCAGGGCGTCCTCGAGGCCCACCCGGAGATCGCCGAAATCCGCTTCTCGATGCCGAACAAGCACCACTTCCTGGTCGACCTGTCGATGTGGGGCCTCGACAACCCCAACGAGGTCTGGTTCGCCGCCGACCGCCCCTACGGGCTGATCGAGGCGGCCGTGACCCGGGACGACGTCCCCGCCGACGAGGCCGCCTGGGCGGGGATCGCGGGGTTCTGCTGATGAGCACCGAGAGCCCCAGCGAGCCGACCACCGGAACCGACGTCGACGTCCCCGGGCCGCGGCACGCGGCCGACGACACCGTCCGGCCCGAGGACGAGCGCGCGAGCGTCGGGAAGGCGGGCCTCTACGGCCTGCAGCACATCCTCGCGATGTACGCCGGGGTCGTCTCGCCGCCGATCATCATCGGCGGTGCGCTCGGGCTCGGCACCGCGGAGCAGGCCGTGCTCGTCACCGCCGCGCTGTTCGTTTCCGGGCTCGGCACCCTCCTCCAGTCGCTCGGCATCGGGCCGGCCGGGCGCAGCTGGATCGGCGCGCAGCTGCCGCTGGTGCAGGGGGTGTCGTTCGCCGCGGTCGGCACCATGACCGCCGTCGCCGCCGACGCCTCGATCGGCAGCCCGGAGGCGCGGCTCGCCACGATCTTCGGTGCGGTGATCGTGGCCGGCGTCGTCGGCTTCGTCATCGCCCCGCTGTTCGCCTCCCTGGTGCGCTACTTCCCGCCGGTGGTCACCGGCACCGTCATCACCGTCATCGGCCTGTCGCTGTTCCCGGTGGCCCTGCGCTGGATCCGGGGCAACGAGACGATCACGGTGAACGGGGCGCGGGTGCCGAACCCGGCCTACGGCTCGGCCACCAGCCTCGCCCTCGGCGCGCTGACCCTGCTGGTGACGTTGCTGGCGGCCCGGTTCGCGCCCGGCTTCTGGTCCCGCATGGCGGTGCTGCTGGGGCTGGTGTTCGGGACCCTGCTGGCCACCGTGCTCGGCCTGGTGAACTGGGGCCGGGTCGCCCAGGGCCCGATCGTCGGCTTCCCCACCCCGTTCGCGTTCGGGGCGCCGCTGTTCTCGATCGGCGTGATCGTCTCCATGACGATCGTGATCCTGGTGATCATGGCCGAGACGACGGCGGACATCCTCGCCGTGGGCGAGATCCTCGGCACGAGGACCGACCGGAAGCGGATCGCGGCCGGCCTGCGCGCCGACATGGGGGCGACGGCGATCTCCCCGGTGTTCAACGGGTTCCCGATCTCCGCCTTCGCCCAGAACGTCGGCATGGTCGCGATCACCGGCATCCGGTCCCGGTACGTGGTCGCGGCCGGCGGCGGGATCCTCGTCCTGCTCGGCCTGCTGCCGGTGCTCGGGCGGGTGATGAACGCGATCCCGCTGCCCGTCCTCGGCGGCGCCGGGATCGTGCTGTTCGGCAGCGTCGCGGCGGCGGGCATCCGCACGTTGTCCCGCGTCGAGTTCACGAACTCGAACATCCTGATCGTGGCCGCGTCCATCGGCCTCGGCATCGTGCCGATCACGGTGCCGGAGGTCTACGACCACATCCCCGAGTGGCTCGGCCACATCGTCGAGTCGGGCATCAGCGCCGCCGCGATCACCGCGGTCGTCCTGAACCTGGTGTTCAACGGACGGGGGTCGCCGGAGGAGGCGCCCGCCCACTGACGCTCTAGGGTCGGGCGCCGATGCCCCCCGACCTCACCGTGCGCGCCCGCCGGGTCGTGCTGCCCGACGGGACCGCACCCGCCGTCGTGACGATCACGGACGGCCGGATCGCCGCGGTGGACGCCTACGGGGCCTCCGTCGACGGGCCGGTCGTCGACCTCGGTGCCGACGAGGTGCTCCTGCCCGGCCTCGTCGACACGCACGTGCACGGGAGCTGCGCGGGCCCGACGACGAGCGCGGTGGCCGCCGCGGGCGGCGTCACCACCCTCGTCGAGATGCCCCTGCACGCGGACCCGCCGACCGTGGACCCGGACGCGCTGGCGGCGAGGCGGGCGGCGGCGCGTGGCGAGGTCGCCGTGGACGTCGGGTTCTGGGGCGCGGCGGTCCCGGTGCGGGGCGGGCTCCCCGACCCCGCGGGCCGCGTCGACGCCGGTCGTCTGACGGCGCTGGCGCAGGCCGGCGTGCGCGGCTTCGCCTGCGTGCTCACCGACACCGGCGTGCCGGGGTTCCCGCCGGTGGGCCACGAGGACCTGGAGACCGCCGCCGCCACCTGTGCCTCCCTCGGCCTCCCGCTGCTCGTGCACGCCGAGGACGACGGCGTCCTCTCCGACGCCCCGCCCGCGGGGCCGGACCTCCGCTCGTTCCTCGCCTCCCGACCGCCCGGTGCGGAGACGACCGCCGTGCTGCGCCTCGCCACCCTCGCGTCCCGGACCGGCGCCCACGTCCACGTCCTGCACGTCTCGGCGTTCGAGGCCGCCGAGGAGATCGGGGCGGCCCGGCACGCGGGCGTGCCGCTGACGGCGGAGACCTGCCCGCACCACCTCGCGCTCGCCTCCGAGACGCTGCCCGGCACCGTCGGGAAGTCCCTGCCCCCGGTGCGCTCGGAGTCCAACCGCGAGCTGCTGTGGGGCGCGCTCGGCGCGGGACGCCTCGACGCGGTCGTGTCCGACCACTCGGTCCGCCCGCCGGAGCCCGCCGACCGCGGGTTCGACGCCGCGTACGCCGGGATGCCCTCGCTCGGGATCACGCTGCCCCTGGTCTGGTCGGGTGCCGCCGCGCGTGGGCACACCCTCGACGACGTCGTCGGCTGGATGGCGGCCGCACCCGCCCGGCTCGCGGGCCTGCCGGCCAAGGGGGCGATCGAGGTCGGACGCGACGCCGACCTCGTGGTCCTCGCGCCGGACGAGGTCGCCGAGGTCGACCCCGGGGTCCCCGGCGGCTCGCCCTACGCCGGGCTGGCGCTGCGCGGCGTGGTGCGCCGGGTGTGGCTGCGGGGGACCGAGGCCCCGGCCGCGGGCGGGGGCGCGCTGCTCTGACGCGGTCGACCCGCGGTCGTCACACGGCGGCCCTACAGTGTCGGTCCGGGCAGCGCCGCTCGCCACGATGTCCAGCGAGCACCGGAGGCGGAGCATGTTCGTCGTCCCCACGGTCGACCTGTCCCCGTACCTCGACGGCGACCCGGGCGGCCGGCCCCGCACCGCGGTCGCCCTCGACGCCGCCTGCCGCGCGCTCGGCTTCATGCAGGTGGTCGGGCACGGCATCCGGAACCGGGCGGTCACCGCGCTGACCGAGGCGGTGGACGCGTTCTTCGCGCTGCCCGACGACGACAAGCGGGCGCTGGTCGTCACCGACGGCACCAACCGCGGCTACAGCCCGCCACGCAGCGAGTCGCTGAGCCGCAGCCTCGGCGTCGAGCAGGGCACGCGGATGAACGACTTCTTCGAGGCGTTCAACGTCGGGACCGCCGCCGACGGGCCGTCGTCGGGCGGCGACGGCAACGTCTGGCCCGACCTGCCCGGCTTCCGCGAGGGCGTCGAGACCTGGGTCGGGGAGGCGCGCCGGGTCGCCCGGGCGCTCACCACCGCGATGGGCGACGCCCTGGGGGACCGCGACGTGTTCCGGCGGCTCGCGACCGACCCGGTCGAGGTGCTGCGCATGAACCACTACGCCCTCGAGGAGCAGGACCTGCCCGTGGACGCCGACCTCACGGGCATGGGGGAGCACACCGACTACGGCATCGTCACCGTGCTCTGGGCGGACGCCGTCGCGGGCCTGCAGGTCCTCGACGGCGGCGAGTGGCACGACGTGGTCCCCGACGACGGGGCCCTGCTGGTGAACCTCGGCGACCTCACCGCGCGCGTCACCGGGGACCACTGGCGCTCGACGCTGCACCGGGTCCGGCCACCGGTCGAGGACGGCCGCGTGCGACGGCGCCGCTCGGCGGCCTTCTTCCACGACGGCGACCCGGACGCCGTCGTCGAGACCCTCCCCCTCCCCGGTGCCGTGCCCTACGCGGCGACCACCGTCCGCGACCACCTCGCGGCGAAGCTCGCCGGCAGCCGGGACGGGAAGCTCAACCTCGACGCGGGCCGCGAGGAGTCGCGCGTCCGGGCCGTCCGATGAGCGCCGACGAGACGTGGCTCCGCGAGGCGGTCGCGCTCGCGGAGCGGAACGTCGCCGACGGCGGAGGACCGTTCGGGGCGGTGATCGTGGCCGACGGTCGCGTCATCGCGCGGGGCCAGAACCGTGTCACCCGCGACATGGACCCCACCGCGCACGCCGAGGTGACCGCGATCCGCGCCGCGTGCCGCGAGCGCGGCGACTTCGCGCTGCCCGGGGCGACCCTCTACACCAGCTGCGAGCCCTGCCCGTTGTGCGTCTCGGCCGCCCTGTGGGCACGGCTGGACCGCGTCGTGTACGCCGCGGACCGGCACGACGCCGCCCGCGGGGGCTTCGACGACCGGGAGTTCTACGAGCTCTTCGCCCGGGACCCCGGCACCTGGCCGACGCGCGTGGAGGCGCTGGGTGCGACGGTGGAGCTCGACCCGCGGGCGCCGTTCGACGCGTGGCTCGCGAAGACCGACCGGGTGCACTACTAGTGGATCTGCTCACGGTCGGCACGTTCGCACGACCCCCCGACGATCTCGCCCTGCGCGCGCTCCAGCCGACCCTCGGACCCGACCGCGCCCTGCTCGGCGGGGGCACCTGGCTGTTCTCGGTGCCGCAGCCGCACCTCGCCGGGATCGTCGACCTGACCGCCCTCGGCTGGGAGCCGCTGCGCGCGGACGACGAGGGCCTGACGATCGCCGCGACGACGACGCTCGCGACCCTCGCCGACGTCGACCCGGCGGCCCACCCGGCCTGGCCTGCGGTCGCGCTGTTCGCCGGGTGCTGCGAGGCGCTGGTCGGTTCCCGCAAGGTCCAGCACGTCGCGACGGTCGGCGGGAACGTCTGCCTCGGCCTGCCGGCCGGCCCGATGATCACGCTCGCGGCCGCGCTCGACGGCGTCGCGACGGTCTGGGGCCCCGACGACGGCAGGTGGACGGCCCCCGTCGTCGACCTCGTCGTCGGGCCGCAGCGGACGTCGCTCGTCCCGGGCGAGGTGCTGCGCTCGATCCACCTCCCGGCCCGGGCCCTGCGGGGGCGCACCGCGCTGCGCAAGGCGTCCCTGTCCCCGCTCGGGCGCAGCGCGGCGCTGCTGGCGGGCCGCCTCGACGATCCCGCCGACGGGTCCGGGTTCACGCTGGCCGTCACCGCGTCCCTGCCGCGCCCGGCGGTCCTGCGCTACGCCGGCCTGCCCGACGCCACGACCCTCGCCGCCGACGTCGCGGCCCTCGGTGACGGCGAGGACGGTGTCGGGGGTGGCTGGTACGACGATCCGCACGGCTCGCCGGACTGGCGGCGGGCGATGACGCTGCTGCTCGCGGAGGAGATCCGCGCGGCGCTGGGGGAGGTGGCCCGGTGACGACCGTCGACGGCGCCGCGCTGGACGCCGAGCCCCGCCCCGGCCAGTGCCTGCGCACGTTCCTGCGCGAGCACGGCCACCACGCGGTGAAGAAGGGCTGCGACGCCGGCGACTGCGGGGCCTGCACGGTGCTGGTCGACGGCACCCCCGTGCACTCCTGCCTGTACCCCGCGATCCGCGCGGCAGGGGCGACCGTGACGACGGCGGCCGGGCTCGACGAGGGTCCCGACGATCCCCGGCCCCGCTTCGCGGCGGCGGCGGGCTTCCAGTGCGGGTTCTGCACGCCCGGGATGGTCACGACGGCCGCCGCGTTCGCCGACCGGCTCGCGGAGCCCGGGCAGCGCGCCCGCACCCTGCAGGGCAACCTCTGCCGCTGCACCGGCTACCGCGCGATCGCCGACGCGCTGGACGGGACACGGGCGGTCGAGGAGGGCGGCGTCGGTGCGTCCGTGCCCGCGCCCGCCACGGACCGCGTCGTCCGGGGCGCCGAGCCGTACACCCTCGACGGGGACCCGCCGTCGGGCACGGCCCACCTCGTCGTCGTGCGCAGCCCGCACGCCCACGCCCGGATCACCGCGATCGACACCGCCGCCGCGCTCGCGGTGCCCGGCGTGCTCGCGGTGCTCACGCACGAGAACACGCCGGCCACGCTCCACTCCACCGCCCGCCACGAGAGCCGGCTGGACGATCCCGACGATACGCGGGTCCTCGACGACGTCGTGCGGTTCCACGGGCAGCGGGTGGCCGCCGTGGTCGGCGACGACCTCGCGGCCGCGGAGGCCGGGGCGCGGGCCGTCGTGGTCACCTACGAGCCGCGGCCGCCGGTGCTCGACGTGGAGACGGCACGCGCGGGGCCGCCGATCCACGGGGAGAAGCTCGCGAGCCGCATCGCCGACCCCGCGCGCAACGTCGTCGCGGCGCTGCACCAGGGCGTCGGGGACGTCGCGGCCGGGGTCGAGGAGGCGCGGCGCTCCGGAGGTGCGGTGGTGACGGGCACGTGGCGCACCGGGCGGGTGTCGCCCGCGTCGCTGGAGACCCACGGCAGCCGCGCGTGGGTCGAGGAGGACGGCAGGCTCGTCGTCCGGACCTCGTCGCAGGTGCCGTTCCTGGTCCGGGACGAGCTCGCACGGCTGCTCGACCGGCCGCCCGGGTCGGTCCGGGTGCACACCGCGCGGGTCGGCGGCGGCTTCGGGTCGAAGCAGGAGCTGCTCACCGAGGACCTCACGGCCCTCGCCGCCCTCGTCACCGGCCGCCCGGTGCAGTGGGAGCTCACGCGCACCGAGTCGCTCACCGCCACGCCCACCCGGCACCCGATGCGCGTGACGGTGACCGCCGCGGCGCGGCCGGACGGCTCGCTGACCGCCCTCGGCATCGACGTGCTCTCCGACGCGGGCGCGTACGGCAACCACTCGCCCGGCGTGATGTTCCACGGCTGCCACGAGTCGATGGCGCTCTACCGGTGCGCGAACAAGCGGGTCGACGCGGAGGCGGTCTACACCACCACCCCGCCCTCCGGGGCGTTCCGCGGCTACGGCCTGGGCCAGGTGCAGTTCGCGATCGAGGGCGCGCTCGACGACCTCGCCCGCGAGCTCGGCCTCGATCCCTTCGAGCTGCGTCGACGTATCGTCGTGCGGCCCGGGGACGACTTCGTCGCGAGCGCCGACCCGGCCGAGCACCCCGACGACCTCGCCTTCGGCTCCGACGGGCTGCCGCAGTGCCTCGACCTCGCCCGCGAGGCCCTCGCCCGCGGTGGCGATCCCGCCCCGGACGGGCCGACGTGGCGGGTCGGGGAGGGGATGGCATCGACCATGATCGCGACGATCCCGCCGCGCGGGCACCGCGCGGAGGCGGGCGTCGTCCTCGACGGCGGGCGCTACCGGGTCCGTGTGGGGACGGCGGAGTTCGGCAACGGCACGGCGACGGTGCACGCCCAGATCGCCGCGACCGCGCTCGGCGCCCGCACCGACCAGGTGGACCTGCACGGCGGCGACACCGACGCCGTCGCCGTGGACACCGGCGCCTTCGGCTCCACCGGCACCGTGGTCGCCGGGACGGCCGTCGCCCGTGCGGCCGAGGCGCTCGCCGCCGAACTGCGTGGCAAGGCGGCGGCGCGGCTCGGGGTCGGCGCGGCGGAGTGCGTGCTGGGCCCGGACGGGGTGAGCACCGCGGACGGTCGGACGGTCGCGTTGGGGGAGCTGTCCGGGGCGCGCGGCGAGGGCGCGCACGGCGGGTCACCGCGATCGGTGGCCTTCAACGTGCACGCGGTGCGCGTCGCCGTGGACACCGCGACCGGGGAGGTCCGGATCCTGCGCTCGGTGCACGCGGCCGACGCCGGCGTCGTCGTGAACCCGCAGCAGTGCCGGGGGCAGGTCGAGGGCGGGGTCGCGCAGGGGATCGGCACGGCGCTGTACGAGGAGATCCGGCTCGACGACGCGGGCCGGGTGACCACCCGCGTCCTGCGGGACTACCACCTGCCCCAGTTCGCCGACGTGCCCCGCACCGAGGTGCTCTTCGCCGACACCGTCGACGCCCTCGGCCCGTTCGGGGCGAAGTCGATGAGCGAGTCGCCCTACAACCCCGTGGCCCCCGCGATCGCGAACGCGATCCGGGACGCGACCGGGGTCCGGCCGCGCCGGCTCCCGATGACCCGCGACCGGGTCTGGGCCCTGTGCCGGGAGGCGGGCGACGATGTCACGTCCGTGCACGGCGGCCGAAACACGGGCGTCACGGAGGCTTCCTAGGTTCCGTGCCGCGCCGTCCGGTTCCGGGCGGGCGATCCCCTTCGTCGAGGAGGCCCCGTGCCGAGCACCCCGGCCGCGTCCGTCATCGGACGCCGTTCCTTCCTGCGCTGGTCCGGTCTGGCCGCAGGAGCCGTCGGGGGCGCCACCCTGCTCGCCGCGTGCGGCGGCGGCTCGGACGCGGGCTCGGCGCCGGCGGCGCCGGGCTCGAACGCCTACGGCCGGGAGGCGATCCAGCTCTCGTGGATCAAGAACACCGAGTTCGCCGGGGAGTACATGGCCGACTCGCGGGGCTACTACCGCGAGGCCGGGTTCGAGGGGATCGACCTGCTCGCCGGGGGGTCCGCCTCGACCGGGGTCGAGGCGAACCTCGTCTCCGGCAACTGCTGGGCCGGTCTGTCCGCGCCGGCGCTGACGGCTCCGGCGGTCCTCCAGGGCGCCCCGCTGAAGATCGTCGGCGCCACGTACCAGAAGAACCCCTTCTGCATCGTCTCCGGCGCGGGGAACCCGATCCCGGAGCCGCGCGCGATGATCGGGAAGCGCATCGGGGTGCAGGACTCGAACGACCAGGTGTGGAACGGGCTGCTGCGGGCCAACGGGATCGACCCCGCGCAGATCACCCGGGTCCCCGTCCAGTTCGACGCCGCCCCGCTGACGACCGGGGAGATCGACGGCTATCTCGCCTACATCACCAACGAGCCCAACTCGCTGACCCGCCGCGGCTTCCCCAACACCACGTTCCTGTTCGCGGACCACGGACTCCCGCTGGTCGCCGAGACCGTGACCGTGCTGCAGGAGACGATCGACAACGAGCGGGCGAAACTCAAGGCGTTCCTGCGCGCCGAGGTGCGCGGGTGGAACGACGCCGTCCGCGACATCCCGGGCGTGGCCCGGCTGACCGTCGAGACCTACGGCCGCGACCTCGGACTCGACATCCCCGGTCAGGTGAAGGAGGCGACCGACCAGAACGCGCTCGTCGTCACGGACGACACCCGGGCCAACGGACTGTTCACGATGACCGACGTCCTGGTGGAGGAGAACCTGCGGGCCCTCTCGCTCGCCGGCTCGACGATCGCGCGCGAGCAGCTGTTCGACCTCTCGCTGCTCACCGAGGTCTACGCCGAGGACCCGTCCCTGCGCGTGGCCCTGCCGTAGCGCCGCCGTGAGTGCCGAGGCCACCGTGCCGCAGACCCCGACCGGGATCGACATCGCCGGGCTCACCAAGGAGTTCGGGCGCGGGCGCAAGGTCACCCGCGCCCTCGAGGAGGTCGACCTCCGCACCACCGACGGCTCGTTCCTGTCGCTGATCGGGCCGTCGGGCTGCGGGAAGTCGACCGTCCTGCGGGTCCTCGCCGGCCTGGAGGACCCCACGTCGGGCTCGGTGTCGGTCACCGGGCGCACCCCGGCCCAGCTGCGGACCTCGGGCGAGCTGGGCGTCGCCTTCCAGGACGCCGCGCTGCTGCCGTGGCGATCGGTGGAGTCGAACATCCGGCTGCCCCTGCAGGTCTCCGGGCGGGAGGCCAACGACGGGCTGGTGCGCGAGCTCGTCGAGCTGGTCGGCCTCGGAGGGTTCGAGAAGGCGAAGCCCGCGCAGCTCTCCGGCGGGATGCGCCAGCGGGTGTCGATCGCCCGCGCGCTGGTCCTGGAACCGACCGTGCTGCTGCTCGACGAGCCCTTCGGCGCCCTCGACGACATGACCCGCCAGCGGTTGAACCTCGAGCTGCAGCGCATCTGGACCGCCCGCCGTGCCACCACCCTCATGGTCACGCACGGCATCGCCGAGGCGGTGTTCCTCTCCGACGAGGTCGCGGTCATGAGTCCCCGGCCCGGACGCATCGTCGAGGTCGTGCCGATCGACCTCCCGCGGCCCCGGCAGCCGGAGATGATGCGTTCCCCGGAGTTCCACGCCCTCCACGACCGGCTCTCCGAGCTCATCTTCGGTCGGGTCCAGGCCGAGGTGGCCCGATGACGGGTCACCGGCCGGCGTGGGTCGGCGGACTGGCCGGCGGGCTCGTGGTGATCGCCCTCTGGTGGGTCGCCGCGCTGGTGTTCTTCCCGCCACCGCCCGGGGCGCCCCCGGGCGCGGCCGGCGCGGTGCCCACCCCGCCGGAGATGCTCGCGGCGATGGCCTCCGACGGCGCGGGGTTCTACGCCCCGAACGTCGCCGCCACCGCGTCGACGGCCCTCTCCGGGTTCCTCTGGGGCAATGGTCTGGCGATCCTGCTGGCGCTCCTCGTGGTCGCCCTGCCGTGGCTCGAGACACTGGTCCTGAACATCGCCGTGATCAGCTACTGCCTCCCGGTGGTGGCGGTCGGCCCGATCCTCGCCGTGGTCTTCGGCGGGCGGACCCCCTCGATCGCCCTCGCCGCGATCTTCTGTTTCTTCACCACCACCGTCGGCACCCTGCTCGGTCTGCGGTCCGCGGACCGGGCGGCCATGGACGTGGTGACGGTCTTCGGTGGGGGGCGTCTGGACCGGATACGCCGGGTCCAGATCGTGTCGGCCGCACCCGCGGTGCTCGCGGCGCTGAAGATCGCCGCGCCCTCGGCGGTGCTGGGCGCGATCATCGGGGAGTACCTCGGTGGTCTCGACACCGGGCTGGGCGTGGCGATGACCCTCGCGCAGCAACAGCTCGACGCGCCGCGCACCTGGGGCATCGCCGTGGTGTGCGGGCTGGTCGCCGGCGCGGGCTACCTCGTGCTCGGGCTCGTCGAGCGGTTCGCGACGCCCTGGTCGACCGGTCGGGAGGCCGTGTCGTGAGCGCGCCGACCGACGACCGCCCGTCGGGCGGGCTCGCCCCCGGCGTCGCACCGGGTCGCTCCGGCGGCGGGTTCGCCCGCGAGGCGCTGGCCGCGGTCGCCCGCCGGCTCGCCCCGGTCGCGGTGTCCCTGGCCGTGATCCTCGTGCTCTGGACGGTCTTCCTCCAGGTGTTCGGGGTCCGGGCGCTCATCGGGAAGAACCCGTGGGACGTCCTCGAGTGGTTGTTCCTGCTCCCCGCCTCGGCGGCGAACCGCGCGCAGGTCCTCGGCGACCTCGGGGTGACGTTCGTCGACGCGGGCATCGGATACGTCGCCGGGCTGGTCGCCGCGGCGCTCGCGGCCTCGGTGTTCGTCCTCTCCCGCCCGCTGGAGCAGGCCCTCATGCCGATCGCGACGCTGCTGCGCTCGGTGCCGCTGGTCGCGATGACGCCGCTGATCGTGCTCGCCTTCGGGCGCGGCCTGACCGCGACCGGCGTGATCGGCGCGATCGTCGTGTTCTTCCCGGCGCTGGTGACGATGGTCTTCGGGCTGCGCTCGTCCTCGCCGTGGGCGATGGAGCTGGTGACGGTGTACGGCGGCGGCCGGCTCTCCCGGCTGCGGCGCGTGATGCTGCCGTCGGCCGTCCCCGCCTTCTTCGCCGCCGCTCGCGTCGGGGTGCCGGCGGCGATGGTGGGTGCCCTCATGGCCGAGTGGCTGGCCACCGGCCGCGGCAGCGGCACGCGGATGATCACGGCCGTGGCGGGCTTCCGCTACATCGAGATGTGGGCCGCCGTCACCGTCGTGACCGCGGCCTGCGTCGCGGTCTACGCCCTGGTCGGCATCATCGAGTCGCTGGTCGTGGCGCGGATGGGCCTCGACTGACGAACGAACGGCACCCTCGCAGCTTCTATGCGCGCGAGAGTGCCGTTCGTTCGGATCACGAGGCTCAGGACGCCTCGACCTTCGGCATGATGTCGTTCTTGATCCGCTTCAGGTCGTCCAGCGTCTTCGAGACCGGGACGTCGACGAACGGCGGCCAGATGAGCGGCATCGTCAGGCCCGCCTCCTTGTAGGCCTTGAGCCGGTCGGTGAGCTGCTTCTCGGTGCCCACCAGCAGGTTCGACGCCACCCCGCCCGCGGTGCTCTGGTCGGTCTCCTCCTCGGTGATGACCGTCCAGATCATGCTGCAGATCTCGAGGTCCTTCGACCGCTTCGGGCTGCCGATCTCCTCGAACTGCTCGTCGATCGCGGTGAGCCACTTCGCGAGGCCCTCCGGCGAGTCCTGGATGCCGATCCAGCCGTCCAGGTCGTACTTCGTGATGCGCCGGGCGGAGCGCAGCGGGTCCTTGAGGCCGCTCATGAAGATCGGCGGGCGCGGCTGCTGCAGCGGCTTCGCGCCGAACCCGCAACGGTCGAAGTCGGCGAACTCGCCGTGGTACTCGAACAGGTCGTTGCCCCAGACGCCCTGGAGGACCTCGATCGTCTCGCGGACGTGCTTGTGCCGCTTCGGGAAGATGTCCGTCGCGCTCGCGGCGGCGAACTCCTCGGGCATCCAGCCGGCGCCGAGGCCCACGTTGAGGCGCCCGCCGGAGAGGTGGTCGATGGTGGCCAGCTCCGCGGCGAGGACGCCCGGCGCGCGGAAGGGGGTGTCGATGATGCTCTGCCCGATGCGGACCTTCGACGTGCGGGCCGCCAGCCACGGGAGCAGCGGGTAGCCCTGGAACCACTGGCCGCGGGACTGCACCGGCAGGGCGTGCGGCAGGTTGTCCATCATCCCGAACGTGTGCTGGAGCTCCTCGCGGTCCGAGGCCTCCGGGACCACGATGCGGTCCAGCGTCCACACCGAGTCGAAGTCGAGCTCCTCGGCGAGGTCCGTGAGGTCCTCGAGCTCCTTGATCGTGACCTCGGTGCGGAAGTTCGGCAGGTACAGCGCGAGCTTCATGACGATGTTCCTCCTGCACGCCTCGACGGCGAGGGTCCGGGGCAGGTCCGCGTGACCGCCACCACTCGGAGTATCACCCTGGGTGATGCGCCTCACACGAGGGACAACGCTTTCTCAACGGTTCCTCAACGCGATCGGAGCCCTTGTCGCCCCGTGCCGCCCCCGGCACGATCACGAGCACGAGAGGGGGTCGCCGTGGACCCGAGCACCGGCCCGCGCGTGCTCGTCGTGGACGACGACGAGGCCGCCCGCACGGTCGCGTCGTGGCGGCTGGAGTCCGACGGGTTCGCCGTCGACCAGGCCGCCGACGGGGCCGCCGCGCTCGCGGCGATCGACGGCTCGTGCCCGGACCTCGTGGTCCTCGACCTCTCCATGCCCGGCATCGGGGGCCTCGACGTCCTGCGCCGCGTCCGCGCCACCCCGACCACCGAGAGCCTGCCCGTGATCGTCCTGTCCGGGCGCAGCGGCGAGACCGACCGCATCGTCGGGCTCGACCTCGGCGCGGACGACTACCTGGTCAAGCCGTTCTCCCCGGGCGAGCTCGCCGCCCGCGTGCGCTCGGTGCTGCGCCGGGCCCGCCCCGCCGCACCCGTCGTCACCGGCGGGATCGAGCTCGACGTCCCGGCCCGCGAGGTCACCCTGGACGGCGCCTCCGTCGAGCTCACGGCCCGCGAGTTCGACCTGCTGGCGTTCCTCGTCGGCCACCCCCGCCAGGTGTTCAGCCGGGCGCAGCTGCTCGCTCAGGTGTGGCGCAGCGAGGGCTGGCAAGGCGAGGCGACCGTCACCGAGCACGTCCACCGGCTGCGACACAAGCTGCGCCTCGACCCGGCCGACCGCCCGCGCATCCGCACGGTGCGCGGCGTCGGCTACCAGCTCGACCCGTGACCGCCGTGAGTTCCGCGAGCGACACCGACGTCCTGCTCGGCCACCAGCACCGCGTGCTCGAGCTGCTCGCCGGCGGCGCGGCCCGCCGCGAGGTGCTCGAGGCGGTGACCACCTCGCTCGAGGAGCTGATCCCGGGCAGCCGCTGCTCGATCCTGGTGCTCGACCCGGTGGCGGGCACCCTGCACCACGGCGCCGCCCCCTCGCTGCCCGCCGAGTACTCCGCGGCGATCGACGGGATGGCGATCGGGGACGACGCCGGGTCGTGCGGCACCGCGGCCCACACCGGACGCGCCGTGGTGGCCGAGGACGTCGCCGTCGACGAGCGCTGGGCGCGCTACCGGTACCTGGCGCTCCCGCACGGGCTCGGGTCGTGCTGGTCGAGCCCGATCCGGCTCGGCCGGGGCGGGGTCCCGCACGACGAGGTGCTGGGCACCTTCGCGGTCTACCACGAGGCCGGGCACCGTCCGGACGAGCGCGAACGCCGGCTGGTCGCCCGATTCACCGACCTCGCCGCGGTCGCCCTCGAGCACGACCGGCTCTACGGCGCCCTCGCCCAGAGCGAGGAGCGGTTCCGCCGCGCGTTCGAGGACAACGCGGTGGGTATGGCGCTGACCGACCTCGACGGCCGGTTCCTCAAGGTGAACCCGGCCCTCGCCCGCATGGTCGGGCGCGAGCCGGCCGACCTGCTCGCGGCCGACCTCACCGCCCTCGTGCGCCGCGAGGACCGCGCGGGCGCCCGGCTGCTGCTGCGTGGCCTCGCGGACGGGTCCGCCGACGCGGGGCCCGGTCCGCTCGAGGTCGTGCTCACCCGACGCGACGGGAGCACGCTGACCGCCTCGCTGTCGGCGTCGGTCGTCGGCGCGGGGGCGGCGCGCCACGTCAGCCTCAACGTCGTCGACGTCACCGCCCGTCGGGCGGCGCAGCGCGACCGGATCGCCCGCCGCGAGGCGGAGCTCGCCGCCCGGGTCGCCGAGGACGCGAGCCGGGCCAAGTCCGAGATGCTGTCGACGCTCTCCCACGAGCTGCGCACCCCGCTGCAGGCGGTCATCGGGTTCGCGGAGCTGCTCGGCACCCTGGACCTGCCCCCGGAGCGCCGCGCGGCGGCCCTCGGGCACATCGACACCGCCGCCCGGCACGTGCTCGACCTCGTCAACGACGTCCTCGACCTCGCCCGGCTGGAGGCCCGCGCCCTGCCGCTGTCCCCGGCGCCCGTGGTGCCGGGGGAGGTCGTCGGCGAGGTCGTGGAGCTGCTCGAGCCGCTCATGGCCGAGCGGGGCATCTCGGTCGGACTCCCCGACGGCGGGTGCGGTCCGGTCTTCTGCGACCGGCGGCGGCTGCGCCAGGTGCTGATCAACCTCGTGACGAACGGGGTGCGCCACAACCACCCCGACGGCTGGGTGCAGGTGGACGCCCACGACGACGGCGGGGAGGTCGTCGTCGCGGTCCGCGACGGCGGACCGGGGATCGCCCCGACGCTGATCGACCGGTTGTTCGTGCCCTTCGACCAGCTCGACACCGACCGGGGCGGCTCCGGCCTCGGTCTCGCGCTGGTCCGTGGGCTGGTGGAGGCGATGTCGGGCACCGTGGCCGTCGCGAGCGCGCCGGGGGAGGGAACGACGGTGACGGTCCGGCTGCCGGCCGCGGGGGCGTCCGCCGTCGGTGCGCCGGCGGCCGGGGCGGGCGTACGTTCGGGTCGTGGGTGATCAGAGGGAGCCGGCCGGTCCCGGGTCGGTCGACGAGGTCGTCACGCTGCTGCGCGCCCGGGGCGACGCCCTGGAGGCGTTGCTGGAGCGCGCGGGCCGCCGTCGGGAGGAGCATCTCGCGCACGAGGGCCGCCCCGGCACGGTGACCTACAGCCCCAAGGTCTTCGTCCCGCTCACCCGCCTGTGCCGCGACCGGTGCCACTACTGCACCTTCGCCACCGTCCCCGGGCGGGTGCCCGCGGCCTACCTCGAGCTCGACGAGGTCCTCGGGATCGCCCGCGCCGGCGCCGACCAGGGCTGCACCGAGGTGCTGTTCACCCTCGGCGACCGGCCCGAGGCCCGGTGGAGCGCGGCCGACGCGTGGCTGACCGCCCGCGGGTACGCCTCGACCATCGACTACGTCCGCACCGCCGCGCAGGCCGTGCTCGACGGGACCGGCCTGCTGCCGCACCTCAACCCCGGCGTCATGACCCCCGACGAGCTGGCCGCGCTGCGGCCGGTCGCGCCGTCGATGGGGATGATGCTCGAGTCGACGTCGACGCTGCTCGTCGAGCCCGGCGGCGCGCACTTCGGGTCGCCGGACAAGGAGCCCGCGGTGCGCCTGGCGGCCATCGAGGACGCGGGCCGGGCGCGGGTGCCGTTCACCACCGGCATCCTCGTCGGGATCGGGGAGTCGCTGCGCGACCGCGCGGAGTCCCTGCTCGCGCTGGCCCGGCTCGCCGACGAGTACGGGCACGTCCAGGAGGTCATCGTCCAGAACTTCCGGGCGAAGCCGGACACCGCGATGCGCGGCGAGCCGGACGCGGAGTTCGACGAGTTCGTCGCCGCGGTCGCGGTGGCCCGCCTGCTGATGCCGCTCGGGGTGACGGTGCAGGCGCCACCGAACCTCGCCGGCGAGCTGGGCGACGCCGGGGACGCGGCCTCCGACCAGGCGCTGCTGCTGCGCGCCGGGATCGACGACTGGGGCGGCGTGTCGCCGGTGACCCCCGACCACGTGAACCCCGAGCGTCCCTGGCCGGGCCTGGACGATCTCGCCGCCGTCACCGGGGCCGCCGGCTTCGCCCTGCGTCCGCGGCTCACCGTCTACCCGCGCTACCAGCGCGAACCCGGCTGGATCGACCCGGCCGTGGCACCCGCCGTCGGGAAGCTGGCCGATGCCGACGGGCTGCGGGAGACGGAGCGCAGCGGAGCTCGACCCGTCGAGATGGCCCCGCGGTGACCTCGTGGCTCGCGGTTGCGCGGGAGGACCCCGCGGGCCTGCCCGACGAGGGGTACGTGGCGCTGCTCGGCGCCGACGGCGACGAGCTCGAGGAGCTGGCGGACCTCGCCGACTCCGTCCGGCGTCGGACGGTCGGTGACGACCTGACGGTCGTCGTGAACCGCAACCTCGACCCGGCCCTCGTCGTGAAGCCGGAGCACCTCGACGCGCTCGTCGAGGAGGCCTGGACCCTGGGCGCGACGGAGGTCTGCCTGCAGGGCCCGCTGCCGCCCGAGGCCGGGCCGGACGCGGCGGTCGACCTGGTCGCGCGGGTCGCCGGACGGCACCCGCTGCACGTCCACGCCTTCCGGCCCGCCGAGGTCGAGGCCGCGGCCGCCCGGCGGGGGACGTCGGTCGAGGACTTCCTGACGGCGGCCCGCGCGGCCGGGCTGGGCTCGGTGCCCGGGACGGCGGCGCGCATCCTCGACGACGGCGTCCGCGCGGCCCTGACCGGCGGGACGGACATCCCGGCGGCCCGGTGGGTCGAGCTGATCCGCACCGCGCACCGCGTCGGGCTCCGGTCCACCGCGACGATCGTGTACGGGCACGTCGAGACCGCCGCCCAGCAGGTCGCGCACCTGAGGGCGCTGGCCGGGATCCAGGATCTCACCGGGGGCTTCACGGAACTGATCGCCATGCCGCTGGTGGACGTCCCGCCCGGCGTCGCCGCCCGCGGCGCGTCCGGGCGCGAGACCCGCGCCCTGCACGCCGTCGCGCGTCTCCTGCTGCACGGGCGCATCGACCACCTGCAGGCCGCGTGGCCGAAGCTCGACCGGGACACCGTGCTCGCGGTGCTGCGCGGCGGGGCGGACGACCTGGGCGGGCTGCTGCTCGACGGCGTCCTCGACCCGGGTGCGGGTCCGGAGGCCGGTCGCGTGCTGACGGTCGACGACGTCCGCGCGATCGCGGAGGAGCTGGGCCGACCGGTGCGGCAGCGGACGACGCTCTACGGCGAGGTGGACCCGGAGCGGGTGATGCTGCGGTGAACGGCGTCGGTGTCGTCGACGTCGCGATCGTCGGCGCCGGGTTCGCCGGGCTCGGCCTGGCCATCCGGCTGCGCCGCCAGGGCCACGGCGACTTCGTGCTGCTCGAACGGGCCGGCGACGTCGGCGGGACGTGGCGGGACAACCGCTACCCGGGGGTCGCCTGCGACGTGCCGTCGCACCTCTACTCGTTCTCGTTCCGTCCGGCCCCGGACTGGTCGCGGGTCTTCGCGCCGGGCGCGGAGATCCAGCACTACCTGCGGACGGCGGCGGTCGACGAGGGGGTGGCCCCGCACGTCCGGCTCGGGGCCGAGATGCGGGACGCCCGGTGGACCGGGGAGGACTGGGAGATCGACACGGCGGCGGGGTCCTGGCGAGCCCGGGTCCTCGTGCTCGCCGCCGGTCGCCTGACCGAGCCCCGGATTCCGGACCTCCCGGGCCTCGAGGACTTCGGCGGACCGGTGCTGCACACCGCCCGCTGGGACCCGTCGTTCGACCCGGAGGGCCTGCGCGTCGGCGTCGTCGGGACGGGCGCGTCCGCCGCGCAGGTCATCCCGCGCCTGGCCGGGCGGGCCCGCGAGCTCGTCGTCTTCCAACGCACGCCGGCGTGGGTGGTGCCGCGGGGGGACCGGCCGTACACCCGCGCCGAGCGCACGCGGTTCACCCGCGACCCGGCCGCCGCCCGCGCGCACCGTCAGGACATCTTCGACGACGCCGAGCGCGCGATCGCGGCCCGTCGCCGGGTCCGGCCCGCGATCGACGAGCTGCGCACCCGGGCCCGGACCCACCTGCACACCCAGGTCACCGACCCCGGCCTGCGGGCCCGCCTGGAACCCGGCTACGAGATCGGGTGCAAGCGGATCGTGCTCTCCGACGAGCTCTACCCGGCTCTGGACCGCGACGACGTCACGCTCGAGGACTCGGCGCTGACCGCGGTCGGACCGGGCGCGGCGCGTGCCGCGTCCGGACGACGGCACGAGCTGGACGCCCTGGTCCTCGCGACCGGGTTCCACACCACCCGACAGCCCTACGCGGAGCGGGTGCGTGGACGGGAGGGCACGCTCGCCGAGCACTGGGCCGGGGGCATGAGCGCCTACGCCTCGACCGCCGTGCACGGGTTCCCCAACATGTTCGTCCTCGACGGGCCGAACGCGAGCCTCGGTCACAACTCCGCCGTCTACATGATCGAGACGCAGATCGACTACGTGCTGGGCGCGCTGGCGCACCTGCGGCGCGCGGGAGGCCCGCTGGAGGTGTCCGCCGCCGCCGAGCGGGCCTACGTGCGCGACGTCGACGACGCCGCCCGGGACACCGTGTGGCTGCGCGGCGGCTGCCGGAGCTGGTACGTCGACGAGGCCAGCGGACGCCTGACGCTGCTGTGGCCGGGCTCGGCGCGCTCGTTCCGGGAGCGGAACGCGCGGTTCGACCCGACGCCCTATCTCGGTACCGCCGGGGCCGCGTCGGCGTGACCGGGGCGCTCGCCGGGTAGGTCAGTTCCCGGACTGCGGTCGGGGAGACGAGGGCGGGCGGGATGAGCGCGACGATCTACGGCACGGCGGAGCCGGCGGAGAAGACGAAGTTCGAACAGATCCGCGAGAAGTACCCGTGGCTCGACCACGTGGTGCGGGCCGGCGCGCGGTACACCGAGAAGCACGGGGACCACTACGCCGCGGCGATCACCTACTTCTCGATCCTGGCGCTCGTGCCGCTGCTGATGATCGCGTTCGCGGCCGCGGCGTTCGTGCTGGCGAACAACCAGCAGCTGCTCGACCAGATCTCGGTGAGCATCACGCAGGCGGCGCCACCCGGGCTCGGGGACCTGCTGAACCAGGTCATCCAGCAGGCGATCCAGCAGCGCAACGCGGTCGGCATCGTCGGTCTGCTCGGTGCGCTCTACTCCGGGCTCGGCTGGATGGGGAACCTGCGTGAGGCCCTCTCCGAGCAGTGGGACCAGCGCGGCGACCCGCCGACCGTCGTCAAGCGCTACGCCGGCGACCTGCTCGCCATGATCGGGCTCGGGGTGGCGCTGGCGCTGTCGTTCGCGATCACCGCCGTGGCCAACGGCGCGGGCCGGATCGTCGCGGAGTTCCTCGGGCTGGCCGGGCAGGCGTGGGTCCAGGTGGTGCTGAGCCTCATCGGCATCGTCATCACCCTGGCCGCCAACTGGCTGGTCTTCCTCTGGGTGATCGCCCGCCTGCCGCGCGAGCCCGTGACGCTGCGCTCCGCGGGCCGGGCGGCGATCCTCGCCTCGATCGGCTTCGTGATCCTCCAGCAGATCATGACCTTCTACATCGCGAGCGTCACCAACTCGCCGGCCGGTGCGGCGTTCGGCCCGATCATCGGTCTGCTGGTGTTCGCGAACTTCGTCTCGCGCTTCATCCTGTTCGTCACCGCCTGGGCGGCGACGCTCAAGGAGAACGAGCGCGAGGAGGTCCCGGAGCCCGCACCGGTGATCGTCCGGCCCGCCGTCAGCGTCGGGCGCGCCCCGGGGGCCCGGACGACGGCGGGGCTGCTCGGCGCGGGCGCGGTGCTCGGCGCCGTCGGGGGCCTGCTCGGGATCAACGGGATGCGGCGGCGGCGCTGACCCCTCCCCCTTCCTGAACGAACAGCACTCTCGCGCGCATAGAAGCTGCGAGGGTGCCGTTCGTTCGTGAGGGGGCGGGCGCGGACGGCCGCACCGACTACGACCGACGGCGCAGCCGGGCGCCGAGCACGACGAGCCCCAGCACGACGACGAGGCCGATCGCGAGCCAGGCGCCCCAGCCGGTGTCGCCGGTGGCGGGGGAGTCCGGCGCGTCGGACGCGGACACCGGGGACGCGGTCGTCTCCACCGCCGACCCGGCGTCGGGGGCCTGCTCGGTCAGCCGGCCCACCGAGGCGTCCCGGGGGAGCGCGTAGCCGTAGTCCAGGAGCGCGAGCCCCTGCTCGACCATCGGCACCGGATGCTGCTCGCCGTGCATCAGGACCACCACGAGCCGGCGGCCGCCCCGGTCCTGCGCGCCGATGTAGGTGTGGCGGGCATCGTCGGTGAACCCGGTCTTGCCGCCGAGCGCGCCCGGATAGCGAAAGATCTTGTTGTCGTTGTCGACGACGATCGGCGGCTTCCCGGCGAATCCCGGGAACTGGATCTGCCGCGTGCCGACCGCCTGCGCGAACGGTGCCTCGCGCATGCCGAGCCGGAAGATGCTCGCCAGGTCGTAGGCGCTCGAGCTCTGCCCCGGCCCGTCGAGTCCCGACGGGGTCGCTGCCCGGGTGTCGTGCGCGCCGATCTCCGCCGCGGTGCGGTTCATCAGATCCACCGTCGCGGGCACCGAGCCGGTGAGGCGCACCGCGAGGGCGTGCGCGGTGTCGTTGCCCGAGGCCATCAGCATCGCGTCGAGGAGCTGGCGCACCGTGTACTGGCCGCCCGGCCCCATCCCGACCCGGGTGCCCTCCTGGTTCGCGTCGTCCTGGGTGCCGGTGAGCACCTGGTCCAGGGGCAGCTGCCGCGCGACCAGCAGTCCGGTCAAGGTCTTGAGCAGCGACGCCGGGCGCAACCTCGCGTGCGGGACCCGGGCGGCGAGCACCGCCCCCGTGTCCAGGTCGGCGACGACGTAGGACTGCACCCCGACCTCCGGCGGCGCGGGAGCTCCGCGCGGCACGACGGTGCCGCAGGTCCCCATCTGCGCGCCCCCGACCGGCGTCGACGGGACCGGCAGGGCGGCCGGCGCGGCGGCGCCGGGGCGAGGGGCCTCCGAGTCGTCCACCGGGGGCGCGGGGCGGTCGACCTGGCACCCGGTCTGGGAGGGGGCCGCCGACGCCGTCGGTGCGGCGCCGAGCAGGAGGAGCAGGGCGACCAGCAACGAGGCCGCGACACGGTGGGACATCGTGCTCCGACCCTAGACGGGTGACGTCCCGACGGCGGGTCGGGTCCGTCCCGGTGCCGCCCCGGACACGACGACGGCCCGCCCCCCGCAGCTGGGGGACGGGCCGTCGTCGGGAAAGGATCAGTCCTCGTCGTCCTCCGGGGCGTGCTCGCCGTTGAGCGAGATGTCGCGGCCGGAGGTCAGCGCCGGCTTGCGGTTGCTGCGGCGGGTGGCCGGACGCGGCGCCGGGCCCTGCTGCTGCCCGCCGGAACCGAGGATGATCTCGGCGAACGTCGAGAGCGCCTCGTCGAGCTGGCCGGCCTGCCGGCGCTCGGACTCCTCGTTGGAGCGGTTGACCAGCGCGACGACGGCCTCGTGGTCGGGGCGGTTGACCAGCGTGCC
Organism: Actinomycetospora termitidis; assembly: GCF_030286555.1. GTDB lineage: Bacteria > Actinomycetota > Actinomycetes > Mycobacteriales > Pseudonocardiaceae > Actinomycetospora > Actinomycetospora termitidis. The sequence goes on from NZ_JASVWF010000001.1 coordinate 1,295,832, forward strand.
GTCGAGCTTGTCCAGCGACGCCTCGAGCGAGGAGGCGAGCGAGGAGACCCGGTCGCGCAGGTTCGTCTCGACGCCGTCGACGCGGGCGGTCAGCCCGGTCAGGGACTTCCCGAGGTCGTCGGCGGTGCCCGCGAGCTTGGCGTCGACGCCGTCGATGCGGGTCCCGACGGTCGACTCGACCGTCTCGACCCGGCCGCCCAGCGAGCTCTCGACGCCCTCGACACGGTTGCCGAGGCCGTCCAGCCGCCCCGCGAGCTCCTCGAGCCGCGTCGTGAGCTCGCTCGCCGTCGTGCCGGCCGCGGTACGGGCCTCCTCGGCGTCGCCGTGCGCGGCCTGGCGGGAGGAGGCGATCTCCTCGGAGAGCGCGCGGGAGGTCTCGGAGAGCGCGCGCGAGGTCTCCTCGACCTGGCCGCGCAGCGTGGACTCGACGGCCTCCAGACGCTCCCGGACCGGGCCGGTGACCGCGGCGGGCATCCCGTCGAGGCGCATCTCGTGCCGGTCGAGGCGGTTGTCGAGGTCGTCGAGGCGCTTGTGCAGCCCGCCGATGCGGTCCTCGAGGCCGTCCATGCGGCCGGCCACGCCCTCGAAGCGGCCCGTGACGCCGTCGAGACGGCCGTCGAGCTGGGCGAACGGCGTCGCGAGCTTGTCGGCGACGCGGTCGACGATCCCCTCGACGAGCCGGGCGAGCGACGAGATCGCCGACTCCTGCGCGTCGAGCTTCGCGACCGTCTCGTCCAGCCGCTCGGCCAGCACGCTCATCTCGGTGCGGTCGGGCACCTCGGCGAGCCGCTTGCGGATCGCACCGAGGGCGTCGAGCGCGGCGAGCCGACCGTGGATCTCGTCGAGCGAGTCGAAGATCTGCTGCTGCTCGGAGTCCCTGACCTCGGCGGCCCGGACGAGCATGCTGCGCATCCGATCGAAGGACATGGTCTGGTTGGTGTCGATCACAGGAGCCACTCTCCGAGGGGACACGGCCAGGTCGGACGACGACACAGGGTCGAGCTCGACGTCGGTCATCGAGGACGCAGGCTAGCCAGGGCGGATGACCCGATCGGACGCGCCCCCGTCAGCGCAGCGTCCGCGACACCGATGACGACGCCTCGTGCGCCACACGGGTCACGGGTGACGCAGCCGTCCCAGGAGTCGGTCCTCCAAGTCACGCCATCGGGCGGATTCACGCGTGAACGGCGGGCTCGGGGTGAGCCGGTTCGGGTCCGGGCGCAGGACGAAGGAGACCAACCACCCCAGCGACTCCGACGGCGCGAGCGCCTCCCGGGTCTCGGTGTCGCCCGCCCAGTCGGCGGCGTCGAGGACCAGTTCGACGGCGAGCTCGAGCTGCGACGGGTCGACCGCCTGCGGGCCCTCGAGCAGGTCCTCGCCGAGGCCGAGCAGGACGTAGCGGTTCTCCGGGGCGATCTCGACCTCCAGGTCCCCGCCCACGGCCGCCGTCAGGACGTCGGCCCAGGTGGAGACCTCCGCGAGGTCGTGACCGTCGGCGCCCTCGTCGGCGAGCCAGGTCCGCAGGGCCCGCGCGTTCGCGAACACCTCGATCCGGCCGTCGCGGCCGAGGAAGACCGGCTCGTCGTCGAGGAAGCACCGCAGGGTGATCACCTCGCCCTCGGGCGACAGGATCGAGATCGGGTCGATGCCGACCTCCTCCCAGAACCCGGGCTCGGGCTCCTCGGCCTCGTCGACGAGGTCGGTGCGCACCGACTCGCCCGCGGTGTCGGCGCGGACGTCGCCCGGGGCGTCGGCGAGCGGCCCGTCGACGGCGGAGTCCTGCGGGTCGCTCACCACCGCCTCGGGATCGGCGGGGTGGTTCTCGGCGTCCTCCGCGCTGCCGGACTCCGCGTCCTCCGGATCGTCGATCGGGGCGGGGGTCGCCGTCGCCCGCAGCTTCGCGGCGAGCTCGGTGTCCACCTCCGGGACGGTCACGAGGGAATCGAGGGCGTCGACGACCTCGTCCCAGCGTTCGGCCACGACGTCGGCGAGCTCGGCCCACCGGGCCTCGCCGTCGCGGCCGCCGAACACGGCCACGCCCTGCTGCAGCGCGGCGAAGGACTGCGTCGAGCCGAGGATCTCGAGGACGACGGTCAGGTCGCACACCTCGGCCAGCGACCGGGTCATCTCGGTGATCTCGGCGAGGTCGTCGACCGACCAGGTGTCGGGCTCCTCGGCGACGAGCTCGGGCACGCCGACGACGTCGTAGCGCTGGATGTCCTCGGGGGTCAGCTCGTCGACCGTGAGCCCGCCGACGACGGACCAGGCGGGATGGTCGACCAGGTCGTGCTCGAGCCCGTCGGCGTCACTGGTCCGGATCCACGCGGCGAGGTCGGCGGCGTCGGCGAAGGCGAACACGTGGTCGTCGTCGCCGAGGAACGCCTCCCACTCCTCGCCGTCCTCCCGCCAGCGCGGCGCCCAGAGGGTGACCAGGTCCCCACCCGTCAGTGCGAGGGTGATCGGGACGATGTCCTGGGCCACGGTCGGCCTCCGGTGCTCCTACGGGGTGATCACGTGCGGCGGCCACCCTAGGGGCCCGCGCGTGACCAGGCCGTTCGGGGATGCACCCGTCGGGGTCACGCGACGAGGCTCGCCCTGGGCCGCGGTGCCTGGCACCCTGCGCGGAGTGCGGCTGCTGCGGACCCCGGACGAGCGATTCGCCGGCCTCGCCGGCTTCGGCCACGAGCCCGTGTACGTGGAGGTCTCCGATCCCGACGGCGGGTCCCCGGTCCGGGTCGCGACCTACCGGGTCGGTCCCGACGGCGCCGGCCCGACGGTGCTGGTGCTGCACGGCGAGCCGACGTGGTCCTACCTGTACCGCTCCGTCCTCGACACGCTGGCGGGCGCCGGGGTGCGCGCCGTCGCCGTCGACCTGGTCGGGTTCGGCCGGTCGGACAAGCCGGCGGAGGTGGCCGACCACAGCTACGCCCGGCACGTCGCATGGGTGCGGGAGGCGGTCGTCGACGCCCTCGGCCTGGACGACCTCGTGCTGCTCGGGCAGGACTGGGGCGGGCTGATCGGCCTGCGTCTCGTGGCCGAGGCCCCGGAACGGTTCCGCGCCGTCGTCGCCGCCAACACCGGTCTGCCCACCGGCGACCACGACATGCCGGAGCCGTGGTGGCGGTTCCGGCGCGCGGTGGAGCGGGCGGAGTCGCTCGACGTCGGACGCCTGGTCGCCTCCGGGTGCGCCCGCGGGCTCGATCCGGCGGCGCGGGCGGCCTACGACGCGCCGTTCCCGGACGAGTCGTACAAGGCGGGTCCGCGGGCGATGCCGCTGCTGGTGCCGACCCGGCCGGACGACCCCGAGACGGAGGCCAACCGCGCGGCCTGGGAGGCCCTCGGCCGCTACGCGCGACCGTTCCTCCTGGCGTTCTCCGACTCCGACCCGATAACCGGGCCGATGGCCCCCGTGCTGCGCGAGCACGTCCCGGGCGCCGTGGGCCTCGAGCACGCGGTGCTGCACGGGGCGGGGCACTTCCTCCAGGAGGACGCGGGCAGCGAACTGGCCTCGATCGTGGTCGGACTGGTCCGTGAGGTCGCTCGTTAGTGCTTTCGGGCTAGAGCTTAAGACCGTTGCGCGGATGACGCTCGAACGAATGAAGTAACCGCGCGGGCCGTGACCCCCGATCGTCGCCCCCGTTGAGGCCGTCGTGATGGCGCGGACCCGCGACCAGCGGGCCGTTGGACACCTCAGATTCCATGGGGGAATGAACGTGTCGATGTTCCGCAAGACCGTGCTGGCGACGGCGATCATCGGGGCCGGCCTCGGCTCGATGTCCGGTGCGGCCTTCGCCGGGGACGACCCGGGCGACGGCGGCCACCACGGCAGCCACGGCAAGCACTGGGACGACTCGTCGAAGGACGGCGGCTGCAGCAACAAGGTCTCCGCCGAGTCGAAGAACGGCGCCGGGGACACGCTGGGCGACACCACCGGTGGCGACCAGGACCTCTCGGCCTCGAACCTCTGCCACATCCTCACCGGCAACGAGATCCTGTCGAACAACAACATCGCCCTGCCGGGCGGGTCGATCGTCAACGGCGACACGCTGACCAAGACCCTGACCCGCACGTCGACCTCGGACGAGTCGACCACGACGACGACGGGCGTTCCGGCGACCTGATCCGCACCGACTGCGGGCAGGCAGTCAGCTCGACCCGCACGACCTTCGGGCCGGCACCCCCGGGAACACGTTCCCGCTCGGGTGCCGGCCCGTTGTCGTTTCCTGCTCCGTTCGGGTGAAGTGATTCGTCGGATCCCCTGCTCAACACTCGATCGTGAAGATCGTCGTCGCCCGGATCGTCACCTGGCCGTGACCTTCACTCGATCGAGGCGTTGAAGTCACCGGGTCGTGATGCGTAGCCGTGTCGCGACGCACGGTGCGCGATCCGCGCGATCGTGCTCGACCACGAACCAGGGGAGAAAGAGTGTCTGCCTTCCGTAAGACCGTCCTGACGACCGCCATCATCGGCGCCGGCCTCGCGTCCACCTCGGGTGCCGCGTTCGCGTCCGAGCACCACGACGGCGGCCACGAGAAGGCCTCGTCCGGCTGCTCCAACCTCGTCAAGGCCGACAACTCGAACGGCACCGGCAAGGTGACCCTCGGCGGCGTCCTCGGCGGCAGCCAGAACGTGTCCCCGAGCAACGTCTGCGACAACTTCTCGGGCAACTCGTTCCTCAACGGCAACAACCTGGCCGGTGGGGACATCACCAACGGCGACACCGAGTCGGTGAGCATCAACAAGGCGGAGTCCACGAGCATCGTCAAGACGATCACCGCGAGCATCCTCTAGAGCTCCCGCCGCGGCGACGTCGGCCGCCGGCCCGCTCCGACTCCCCCCGAGCGCCGGAGCGTCGATGGCCCCACGTCTCCGGCCCGGCCGGGCTCAGCCCCGGTCGGGCTGTCGCACGTTCCCGATCCGATGCCCGTCGGCAGCCGACTCCCATACGGCGCCCGGACACCCGTGATCGACCCACTTCACTTCGCTCACCAGGAAGAGTGACCATGTCGATGCTCCGCAAGACCGTCCTGACGACCGCCATCATCGGTGCGGGCCTCGCCTCCACCACGGGCGCCGCCTTCGCCGGCGACTGCCCGACCGACAGCGGCAAGAGCCACTCGTCGCACGACTCGCACGGCAAGTCCCACGAGGGCTCGAAGGGCGGCTGCTCCAACGCCGTCGACGCCCACAACTCGAACGGCTCCGGCGACATCCTCGGCGGCATCGTCACCGGCGGCTCGCAGAACGTCTCGCCGAGCAACGTGTGCGGGAACTTCAGCAACAACCAGTTCCTCAGCAACAACAACGTGTCCCTCTTCGGGAACGTGCACAACGGCGACACCAAGGAAGTCTCGAAGACCGACTCGAAGGTCAAGATCATCGACATCGCGAAGTCGTTCTAGGCTGACGCCTGCACGACACCCTCGACGGCCGGTCCGGAGTCACGCGCTCCGGGCCGGCCGTTCGTCGTCTCAGGCGAAGATCCTGTTCCGCCGAGCGAGGTGGGGCGGGGACCGATCGGTCCGCTCCCCCTCGTCGGGATCTTGGGCCGCGGGGACACCTCGAGCGGGCCCTGGGGGCTGCCGCAGGGCCCGCCGAATAGCTCTGGGTGCCCGTTCGCCCGTGGGACCTCCCGTTGTCAGTGGCATCGCGCGCTCTCGTGGCTGCGCGATGCCACTGACGTCAGCGCCCGCCGGTGAGCCGCCGGCCGATCGACGGTGGCGTTCCACTCCCACCGCATGCGTGCAGGGCGCCATCGTCACCTCGCGAGCGGCGAGTGACCGGACGCTTCATTAGGACGCCCCGTCAGCAAGCCGCCGGGCCGGATCGACGATGGCGTTCCACTCCCACCGCATGCGTGCAGGGCGCCATCGTGATCTCGCGAGCGGCGAGTGAGGGACCGGACGCTTCACCTGAAGATCCCGGACGAGTGACGCAGTGTCATCGCCGCCACGATCGCCCCGCCGGGCCACCAGGGCAGACGAGGAACATCGTCGCAGGTCAGCGATTCGTTGCTCCACGAACGGGCGAAGGTCGTGACGGAGCCGTGACCTCGCTTCGTCCCCCCGCGTTGAGCGGACTGTGACCGACCGGCGCACAGCGTCTCGCTGCGGCCGGACCGAGAGCTCCACGATTCGGGGGAATCCTGAGATGCAGATGTTCCGCAAGGCCGCCGTCGCCACCGTCATCCTGGGCGCCGGGCTCGCCTCCACCGCGGGTGTCGCGATGGCCCACGAGCACCACGGCGACGCCGGCAAGAGCTGCTCCAACGCCGCCGCGGCCAAGAGCAGCAACGGTGCCGACAAGACGCTGGGCGACACCACCGGTGGGGACCAGGACTTCGCCCTGGACAACACCTGCGACATCCTCAACGGCAACGAGATCCTGAGCGACAACAACGCCGCCACCGCTGGCACGATCACCAACGGCGACACCACGACGGTGGACGAGACCTCGACCGACACCTCCTCCTCCAGCATCGTCACGACCCTCACGGGCCTGCTGGGCTGAGCGAGCCTCCTCTCGTCGGGCCGGACCACCACGCACTGCCCCGGGTGCCCCCGGGGCTCAGCTCCCCAGCTGCGTGAGGGTCCGGCCCTTCGTCCGTCCGTCACTCTTTCGGCGGGCCTTGCAAAAATCGCGTACAACGCCGCCGTGATGCGGCGATACCCCTCACGAGACCGGAACGCGATCTGCTTTCCGGGCAGAGCCGGAACTCGTGGGGGAACAGTCATGCAGAACATCCTCGGTCGTGCCGCCGTCGCCGCCGCCGTGGTCGGTGTGGGAATCGCCTCGACCGCCGGAATCGCGAGCGCGGCGCCGTCGGGATCGTGCTCGAACTCGGTCAAGGCCGTCTCGAAGACGTCGGTCGGTCGCACGCTGGGCAACGTCACCGGCGGGTCGCAGACCATCAACGTCTCGAACTCGTGCCACAACGGGAACGGCAACGTCTACGGCAGCGGGAACAACACCGCGTCCGGGGGCGGGACGATCCGCAACGGCGACCAGACCACGATCAACCGCACCATCACCCGGACCACGTCCATCGACGCGTTCTTCGGGCCGGGCTTCCCGTTCAACTGACCCACTGCACGACGATGGCCGGTACCCGCACTCGCGGGTGCCGGCCATTTCTCGTTCGGGCGAAACGCGCTCGGACTTCGTGACGGCGGGCGGCGCGGTCCCGTTGGGCCGGACGATCCCGCCGTCCGCCCGGTGCCCCCGAGCGCCGCGGAGGCGGGGACGTCCGTACCGACGACCCGGGGGTTCCACCATCATGTCCGTCTTCCGCAAGACCGTCCTGGCCAGCGCGATCCTGGGTGCCGGCCTCGCGTCGACCGCGGGCGTCGCGACCGCGCACGAGCACCACGACGCGGGCAAGAGCTGCTCCAACGCCGCCGAGGCCGCCTCGAAGAACTCCTCGGGCAAGTCGCTCGGCGACACCACGGGTGGCGACCAGGACCTCGCGGCCTCGAACACCTGCGACATCCTCAACGGCAACCAGATCCTGAGCGACAACAACGCCGCGACCGCCGGCACGATCGTCAACGGCGACACGACCGACATCACGCGCACCCGCACCAGCTCCGACACGAGCACCACGACGACGGCGAGCTGACGCAGGTCCCCACCGCGCCACCCACCGGGCCGGTGTCCGATCCCCACCGGGGGGCGGGCACCGGCCCGTCGTCGTCGCACGGGAAGGGTGTCCGAGAAAAGCGTGGAGAAATAGGCCGAAAGCGCAGAGGTCTCGACGTGGAATTCACGAACGGGCGAACGTCGTGATTGTCCCGTGACCCGGCAATGGGCCATCCGTTGACTGCGACGTGGCCGATCATGCGTCGCATGGAACGGCGCACGACGACCGACGACGACCTTCGGGGGAATACCACATGTCGATGCTGCGCAAGACCGTTCTCACCACCGCGATCATCGGGGCCGGCCTCGGTTCCATGTCCGGTGCCGCCTTCGCGTGGGACAACCACGGGCACGGCGACGCCAAGGGCTGCTCGAACGAGATCGCCGCGGCGGCCGAGAACGGCTCGGGCGACTCGCTGGGCGACACGACCGGCGGCGACCAGGCCCTCGACGCCAGCAACGTCTGCGACATCCTGAACGACAACTCGATCGGCAGCGAGAACAACGTCGCGACCGCCGGTGGCGCCATCCGCAACGGCGACCTGACCGACATCACGCGGACCTCGACGTCCACCTCGACCGAGACCACCGACACCACCGCCCCCGCGCCGGCCGCCCCGGCCGCCCCGGGCGGGCTGGACCTGGGTGGCCTGCTCGGTGGCCTGCTCGGCTGAGTCCGGGGCCCTGCCCGTCCGTCTCGCTCCCTGGGAGAACCTCATGTTCCGCAAGACCCTGATCGCCACCGCCGTCGTCGGCGCCGGCCTCGCCTCCACCGCTGGTGTCGCGATGGCCCACGAGCACCACGACGCCGGCAAGAGCTGCTCCAACGCCGCCGAGGCCGCCTCGAAGAACTCGTCGGGCGACTCGCTGGGTGACACCACCGGCGGTGCGCAGGCGCTCGACCTCAGCAACACCTGCGACATCCTCAACGGCAACAAGATCGGCAGCGGCAACAACGTCGCGTCGGCGCTCGGCACGATCGTCAACGGCGACACGACCGACATCACGCGCAGCTCGACGACCACCGACACGTCGGACGAGTCGACGACGGTGACGCCGCCGGCGCCGGCTCTCTAGTCGCACTCCCCGGACGGGTTCGCCCCGTTCGGAGCAGGAGGGTGGGCCGGCGACCGCCGGCCCACCCCGCTCCCCTCCGCCGTGGGTGCCCGCACCCACTGCTCCGTTCACTCCGCCCGGTCCCCGACCCCGGGCGCCTCACCCAGACCAGGGAGAACCCATGTCCATGCTGCGCAAGGTCGTCGTCTCGACCGCCCTCCTCGGTGCCGGCCTCGGCTCGCTCGCCGGTGTCGCCTCCGCCCACGAGTCGGCCCCGGCCCAGGGCTGCTCGAACGTCGCGAAGGCGTCCGCCGAGAACGGTGCCGGCAGCACCCTCGGCGACACCACCGGTGGCGACCAGGACCTCGGCCTGTCGAACACCTGCGACATCCTGAACGGGAACGAGATCCTCTCGGGCAACAACGTCGCGACCCTCGCGGGCGTCATCACCAACGGCGACACCGTCACCGAGACCTCCTCCGAGGAGACCACCACGGAGTCGTCGATCGTCGAGACGCTGACGGGCCTGCTCCCGCTCTGAGTCCGCCACACACCGGGCAGCCGGTGTCCCCTCCTCATCACCGGGGAGGGGGCACCGGCTGTTCGTCGTCCCGGGGTCCGTGCACCGGGAGCGCGTCGATCCACGGGTCCGTCGGGCCGTCCCAGTCCCAGCGCCGCATCTGGTCGCGGCTCCGGCGGCTCTGCAGGCCGCGGTAGAGCTCGTAGAGATCCACACTGACCACGCTGCGCACCGTGTCCGGCGCCGCGTCGTCGGGGCTGCGCCACTCGGTGCCGCCCGCGCGCACCACCAGGGTCTCCCGCCCGCGGATGCCCTTGATCACCTGGCGCACGAGGACGGACGCGGTCGACGCCCAGCCGTCCCACGGCGGCTGCGGGGCACCCAGGGACTCCGCGAGGTCGCCCTCGTGCACCAGCAGGTCGCCCAGCACGGTCACGGGTACCCGGCGGTCCTCGAGCGCGTCGGCGGTCGCGTCCACGTGCCGGTCCCACTCCGCGAGCAGGGTCGGGACGTCGACGCCGCGCCGGGCCGCCACGTGCGCGGCGGTCCAGTCCGGGCCGGCCAGGCCGGACGTGCGCCGGGCGGTCACGTCGGCGGCCGTCCCGACGAGGTGAGCGAGCAGGTCGCGCACCGTCCAGTCCGGGCACGCGGGCACGACGCGCCCCGACCGGTCGTCAGGAAGATCCTCGACGAGCTCGACGACGCGGGCACGACCGGAGCGGTAGGCGTCGGCGAGCACGGGCCCAGGCTTCCAGACGGCGGGTCGGGCCGCGGACGGGTTCCCCCGTCCGCGGGAGGAGCCGGGCCGGCGGCGTCTCGGTAGGTTCCGCACCCATGCTGCTCGTCGTCGACCACCCGCTCGCCCGCGTGCGCCTGGCCGCCCTGCGCGACGCCCGCACCGACCGCGCCGCCTTCCGCGCCGCGGTCCGGGACCTGACGACGATGCTCGTCTACGAGGCCCTGCGCGACGCCCCGGTCACCGACGTGCGGGTGACGACGCCGGTGGCCGACACGACGGGCGCCGCGCTCGTGGCCCCGCCGGTCCTGGTGCCGGTGCTGCGGGCCGGACTCGGGATGGCCGAGGCCGCGCACGCCCAGGTGCCCGGCGCGCTCATGGGCTTCGTCGGCGTCGCCCGCGACGAGGAGACCCTGCAGCCCACCCCCTACATGGAGTCGCTGCCCGCCGACCTCGCCGGCCGTCCGGTGTTCGTCCTCGACCCGATGCTCGCCACGGGCGGCTCGATGGCCCACACCATCGACCTGCTCACCGCGCGCGGCGCCGACGACGTCACCGCCGTCTGCGTCGTGGCGGCCCCGGAGGGGGTGGAACGGCTGCGCGCCGCCCACCCCGACGTGCGCGTGGTGACTGCCACCGTCGACGAGCGGCTCAACGAGTACGGCTACATCGTCCCGGGCCTCGGCGACGCGGGGGACCGGCAGTTCGGAGCGATGTGACCGCCGTGTAGCCCGATCGGAAGCGGCTCGACGTCAGCGGGACAATGGAATCATGAGCGAGTCCGTGCTGACCGCCGTCGCGTGGCCCTACGCGAACGGCCCCCGGCACATCGGCCACGTGTCCGGCTTCGGTGTGCCCTCCGACGTGTTCTCCCGCTACCAGCGGATGGTCGGCAACCGGGTGCTCATGGTGTCGGGCACCGACGAGCACGGCACCCCGATCCAGGTGCAGGCCGACGCCGAGGGCACCACGCCGCGCGAGCTCGTCGACCGGTACTCCCGGGTGATCCAGGACGACCTGGTGGGCCTCGGCCTGTCCTACGACCTGTTCACCCGCACCTCCACCGACAACCACCACCGGGTCACCCAGGAGCTGTTCACGGCCCTGTGGCGCAACGGCTACGTCCTGCCGGAGACGACGCTCGGCGCGATCAGCCCGTCGACCGGACGCACGCTGCCCGACCGGTACATCGAGGGCATCTGCCCGATCTGCAACTACCCGCAGGCCCGCGGCGACCAGTGCGACAACTGCGGCAACCAGCTCGACCCGGCCGACCTCGGCGAGCCCCGGAGCCGCATCAACGGCGAGACCCCCGAGTTCCGCGAGACCGAGCAGCTGATGCTCGACCTCCCGGCGTTCTCGCAGTCGCTGCACCGCTGGCTGGACACGCGCACGCAGTGGCGGCCGAACGTCCTGAACTTCAGCCGCAACCTCATCGACGACCTCCGGCCGCGCGCCATCAGCCGCGACATCGACTGGGGCGTGCGCATCCCGCTCGACGGGTGGCGCGACGCGCCGATGAAGCGGTTCTACGTCTGGTTCGACGCGGTCATCGGCTACCTGTCGGCCTCGGTGGAGTGGGCCGAGCGCTCCGGCGACAAGGACGCCTGGAAGCAGTGGTGGCACGACCCGGAGGCCTCCGCCTACTACTTCATGGGCAAGGACAACATCACCTTCCACTCGGTGATGTGGCCCGCGATCCTGCTGGGCAACAACGGCGCCGGCGACCGGGGCGGCAGCCCGGGCGAGCTGGGCACGCTCAACCTCCCGACGGAGGTCGTCTCGAGCGAGTTCCTGACGATGTCCGGGTCCAAGTTCTCGACGAGCCGCGGCACCGTCATCTACGTCGGGGACTTCCTGCGCGAGTTCGGTCCGGACGCGCTGCGCTACTTCATCGCCGTGGCCGGGCCGGAGAACCAGGACACCGACTTCACCTGGGAGGAGTTCGTCCGGCGCACGAACTTCGAGCTCGCGAACGAGTGGGGCAACCTGGTCAACCGCTCCGTCTCGATGGCGGCGAAGAACGTCGGATCGGTGCCGGAGCCGACCCGGCCCGAGCCGGCAGACGCCGAACTCCTGGCGCAGTCGCGCGCGGCGTTCTCCACGGTGGGCGCCCACCTGGGCCACTCGCGCTTCAAGCAGGCGATCGGCGAGGCGATGCGCGTGGTCGGCGCGGCGAACGCCTACCTCAGCCACGAGGAGCCGTGGAAGCGCAAGGACGACCCGGAGCGGCGCGACACGATCCTGCACACCGCGCTGCAGGTCGTGCAGGACGCGAACACGCTCCTGACGCCGTTCCTGCCGCACGCCGCGCAGAAGGTCCACGAGGCCCTCGGCGGCACCGGCGTGTGGGCCGCCCAGCCGCACCGCGAGGACGCGGGCGAGACCGGCATGGGCACGACGCACTCCGTGCTCACCGGCGACTACGCCGGCGAGCAGGCCCGCTGGGAGTCGACCCCGATCCCGGTCGGGCGGCCGCTGTCCCGGCCGACGCCGCTCTTCGCGAAGCTGGACACCGCGCTGGGCGAGACCGGGCCGTCCTGGGCGCCGATCAAGCCCGGTGAGTAGGAAGGACCGGGTCCCGCCGCCGGTCCCGGAGCCCATCCCGGGCGGGGTGGTGGACGCGCACACGCACCTCGACGCGTGCGGGGCGACCGATCCCGACACGTTGAGTCAGGTCCTCGACCGCGCGGGCACGGCCGGGGTCACGGCGATGGTCACGACGGCGGACGACCTCGCCTCCGCGCAGTGGGCCGCCTGGGCGGCCGGGACCGACCCGCGGGTGTTCGCGGCGGTCGGACTGCACCCGACCCGGTCGAACGACCTCGACGACACCGCTCGGGCCGAGATCGAGCGGCTGACGACGCTGCCCCGGGTGGTCGCGGTGGGGGAGTCCGGGCTGGACGACTACTGGACCACCCGCCGGGAGGACTGCGCGCCGCTGGAGGTCCAGCGCGAGGCCTTCGCGTGGCACGTCGACCTCGCCAAGCGGACCGGCCTGCCGCTGGTGGTGCACGACCGCGAGGCGCACGACGGCATCGTCGACGTCCTGCGCGCCGAGGGCGCCCCGGAGACCGTGGTGTTCCACTGCTTCTCCGGCGGCCCCGAGCTGGCGCGCGTGTGCGCCGAGCAGGGCTGGCTGATGTCGTTCTCGGGCACCGCGACGTTCCGCAACGCGAACGCCGCCGACCTCCGCGAGGCGGCCGCCCACGCCCCGGCGGAGCTCGTGCTGACCGAGACCGACGCCCCGTTCCTCACGCCGCACCCGTTCCGCGGTAGGCCGAACGAGCCGTACGTGATCCCCCATGTGGTGCGAGACCTCGCGGAGCTGCGTGACGAGGCGCCCGAGGAGCTCGCGGCGGCGGCCACCCGGAACGCCCAGCGGACCTTCCGACTGGACGAACACCCTCAGCCGTGACGCTGTGTCGACCGAAAGAGCACGCGGTGACCGCGTTCGTCGTCGCCGGGCTGCCGTTCGGCGCACCACGTTCGTGTCGCCTTGATGGTGCTGACACCCGAGTCGTTACCGTGCTGTGACTCGCCGGGATGGAACCAACCCCCGGCATCCGGGATGACCCGGAACTCTCCCCAGGGTTCCCGGTCGGGGTCCGACCCGGATGCGGTTCCTGCCCGGACGCACGGATGAAGCGGATTTCTTCTGTGGCTCTACTGTGCTCGCTCCCCAGCGGCTCCCCGTTAGCGCTGACTGCTCACCCGGCGACGGTCGCCCGATGAGCACCGACTCGACGCGTACCGCGGTCCGGGACGACGAGCAGGCCGACACCGGCTGGTTCGACGCCCTCGAGGAGCGTTGGACCGACGACGGCTGGGACGGCCTGAACGCCAGCACCGCCGAGTGGCAGGCCCGTCGCGGCGCCACCCACCAGACGGGTCCGCTCCCCACCTGGGCCGATGACATCACCGGCCCGCTGCCGGTCGCGGGGCCGGGCTGGGCAGCGCCCGGCTCCGCGGCAGGGGCGGCGACGACCGGCGCGCTGGCCGTGCCGGACCTCGACGACTGGAACGACCTCGAGTCGCGGACCGGGTTGACCGGCACGCAGGCCACCGCGACCGCCGAGCCCACGCTCGCCGCGGCACCGGCCGGGCTCGACCCCCAGACCTACCGCGAGCGCGACCTCACCGACACCGGTCGCTACTCGCTGGCCGTCAAGGGCGGCGTGGCGGCGGCCCTCATCGCCGTCGCCGCCGGTGGCAGCACCGCGGTCGCCCTGGACAAGGAGGTCACGGTCACGGTCGACGGCGTCGACCAGGTCGTGCACACCTTCTCGGGCACCGTCGCCGGCGCCCTCGAGTCCGGGGACATCGAGGTCGGCCCGGCCGACCAGATGTCGCCCTCGCCGAACGCGGAGATCCGCGACGGCGACCGGCTCGTCGTCAACCACTCGCGCCAGGTCAACCTCGTCGTCGACGGCAAGCCGCAGACCATCACGACGACCGCGGCGACCGTCGCGGAGGCCCTCGGCCAGCTCGGCATGCCGACCCAGGCCCTCGCCGCCTCGGCCCCGCTGGGCTCGCTCATCCCGTCGACCGGGATGAACCTGTCGGTCCAGCTCCCGAAGAACGTCACGTTCATCGACGGCGGCGGCGCCCCGCAGACGCTGAGCACCACGGCCGCGTCCGTGCAGGAGTTCCTCGCCCAGCGCGGTCTGCAGATGGGCCCGCTGGACACCGTGAACGCCGGCGGCCTGGCGGACGGCGCCGCCATCACGATCGTCCGCAACGCGGTCACCCAGGTCACCGAGACCAAGCCGATCGCCCCGCCGATGCAGACGATCGACGACCCGACGCTGGACGCCGGCAAGACCCGGGTCGAGCAGCCCGGTCAGGCGGGCGAGCAGGTCCAGAACTTCACCATCAACACCACCAACGGCAAGGAGACCGGGCGCGTCGCCACCGGCGCGCCGACGGTCACCAAGCAGGCCGTCGGCGGCGTGATGCGCAAGGGCACCAAGAAGGCCGAGCCCGCGATCGGCAACACCGCCAAGTGGGACCGCATCGCCAAGTGCGAGTCCGGCGGCAACTGGTCGATCAACACCGGCAACGGCTACTACGGCGGCATCCAGTTCGACAAGCAGACCTGGAACGCCTACGGCGGCGGGCAGTACGCGTCCCGCCCCGACCTGGCGTCGAAGGCCGAGCAGATCGCCGTCGCCGAGAAGGTGCGTGACGACCGCGGGGGCTACGGCGCCTGGCCGGTCTGCGGCAAGAAGTAGGCGCGCCGCCGCCACGGCGCGCGGGCGGGCCCTGGGATCATGGACGACGTGATCCCGGGGCCCGACCAGGGCGAGCGCAGCGACGGGAGAGCCGTGCGTCTGCTCGGGGCCGGTGAGATCCGGGCGCTGGCCGCGGAGCTCGACGTGCGGCCCACCAAGAAGCTCGGTCAGAACTTCGTCCACGACGCCAACACGGTGCGCCGCATCGTCCGGCTGGCCGACCTGGCCCCCGACGACGTCGTCCTCGAGGTCGGCCCCGGGCTGGGCTCACTGACCCTCGCGCTGCTCGACCGGGCCGCGTCCGTGGTGGCGGTGGAGATCGACCCCGCCCTGGCCGGTCGGCTGCCCACGACGGCGGCCGAGCACGCCCCGGACCGTGCCCTGCACGTCGTCACCGCGGACGCGCTGCGGATCACCGCGGCCGACCTGCCGCAGGCGCCCACGGCCCTCGTCGCGAACCTGCCGTACAACGTCGCCGTGCCGGTGGTGCTCCACCTGCTCGCCGAGCTGCCGGACCTGCGGCGCGGCCTGGTGATGGTGCAGTCCGAGGTCGCCGACCGGCTCGCCGCGCGGCCCGGTGACGCGGCCTACGGGGCGCCCAGCGCCAAGCTCGCCTGGTACGCCGACGCGCGCCGGGCGGGCCCGGTGCCGCGGGGCGTGTTCTGGCCCGTCCCCGGCGTCGACTCGGCCCTCGTGGCCTTCACCCGCCGCGCCACGCCGTCCGGACGGCGGGAGGACGTGTTCGCGGTCGTCGACGCGGCCTTCGCGCAGCGGCGCAAGGGCCTGCGGGCCGCGCTGGCGGGGTGGGCCGGCTCGCCCGCGGACGCCGAGCGTCGACTGCGCGCGGCCGGGATCGACCCGACCACGCGCGCCGAGCGGCTCGGGATCGAGGCGTTCGCGGCCCTCGCGGCGACCCCGCCCACCGGTTGAGCGAAGGGCCCCTTCAGTCGGATAGACGGGCCGTGGGCGCCCTTCGCCAGTGGCACGGACCCGCCGTCGGGACCGAGCGAAGGGCCCCTCCGCTCGATCTACTCGAGCGAAGGGGCCCTTCGGTCAGCACGCGACGGCCGGCGGAGGCGCCTACGCCGGCGCCGGCAGCAGCCGCTCCACGAGGTCCGAGAGCGTCAGGACGCCGAGCGTGCGCTCGTCGTCCTCGACCAGCGCCAGGTGCGCCCGGCGCTCGCGCATCGTCGAGACCGCGGTCTGCAGCGGCGTGTCCGCCGGCAGCCGCAGCAGCGGGCGCATCAGCGAGCGGGCTGCGGTCGACGGGGCCGCGGTGAGCGTGTCGCGGACGTGCACGAACCCGACGGCGCGGCCGTGCTCGGTGACGACGAGCCGGAGGTGCCCGCTCTGGCGCGCGGCCGCGCGCACGGCCGCCACGTCGGCGTCGGCGTCCACCCCGTCCGGCTCGCGGGCCAGGTCGCGCACCGGGGTGCGCTCCAGTTCGAGCGCCGCGAGGAGCTGGTCGCGCCGCTCCGGGTCGAGGGTGCCGGCCTCCGCGGAGTGGTCGATCAGCTCGCGGAGGTCCTCCGGGCCGCGCCCGGCCGCCATCTCGTCGACCGGCTCGACGCCGATCGCCCGCAGGCAGCGGTTGGCCGCCCCGTTGAGCACGACCAGCAGCGGCCGGGTGACGACCATGAACGCCCGCATCGGCAGGGCCAGCAGCACCGCCGACCGCTCCGGGTGCGCGATGGCCCACGACTTCGGTGCCATCTCCCCGACGACGAGGTGCAGGAAGGTCACCACCACCAGCGAGAGGACGAACGACGCCACGCCCGCGACGGCGGACGGCACGCCCCACCCGGTCAGCAGCGGGTTCAACGCCTCGTCGACCGCGGGCTTGGTGATCGCACCCAGCGCCAGGGTGCACACCGTGATCCCGAGCTGCGACCCGGCGAGCAGCAGTGAGAGGTCCCGCGCGCTGCGCAGGGCGGCGCGCGCCGAGGCGCTGGACGCGGCCCGCTCCTCCAACCGGTAGGTCCGCGCCGCGACCAGCGCGAACTCGACGGCCACGAAGAAGGCCGACAGCGCGATCAGGGCGATCGAGACGACGATCTCGACGAGACTCATCGGACGCTCTCCTCGCGGTCCTCGGCGTTCCAGCGCAGGTGCACCGCGGACGGCACGCGCCGCTCCACCTCGCGCACCGTGACGGTGAGCGTGCGGTCGGCGGCGTCGGGGTCGTCGTCGACGATCGTGACGACGACCGCGTCGCCCGGCTCCGGCAGCCGGGCGAGCTCGGCGACCACGAGGCCGCCGATGGTCTGGTACTCGCCCTCGGGCAGGTCGGCGTCGATCAGGCGCCCCACCTCGTCGACGTGCCGATCGCCCGGCACGAGCCACCCGTCGTCGGCGGCGCGGGCACGATCGGCGTCGGCGGGGTCGTGCTCGTCGGTGATCTCGCCGAGGAGCTCCTCCGCGATGTCCTCGACGGTGACGATGCCCGCGAGGTCGCCGTACTCGTCGAGCACGCAGGCCAGCTCCTCGCCCTCGGCGCGCAGGGTGGTGAGCACCTGCGGCAGGGGCAACGACGACGGCACGAGGACGGGTGGCCGCATCAGGGTGCTCACCGCCGCGGAGGGCTCGCCGTCGTGCGCGAGGACGTCGCGCAGGCAGACGACCCCGACGAGCTGCGGCGCGACGCCGTCCGCACCCTCGTCCTCGAGCACGGGGTGGCGGGAGTGGCCGCCGGCCATCAGGGCGACGAGGTCGGCGACGGTGTCGTCGGTCCGGACCGTGCTCACCCGAGGCCGGGGGATCATCGCGGCCCGTGCGGTGCGCTCGGAGAAGTCCACGGACCGGTCGAGCAGCGCGGCGAGCTCGGGGTGCAGGTCCCCGGAGTCCCGCGAGTCGTCGATGATGGCCTCGAGGTCGCGGGGCGTGGCGGAGTGCTCCACGTCGTGCACCGGCTCGATGCGCAGCGCCTTGAGCAGGGCGTTCGAGGCGGCGTCGAAGACCCGGATCAGCCACCCGAACAGGCCGAGATAGACCTTGGTGGACAGCGCCAGGGCCCGGGCCACCGGCTCCGGGCGGGCGATCGCGAGGTTCTTCGGGAACAGCTCGCCGAACACCATCTGCACCACGGTGGAGAGCAGCAGGGCGAACACGGTGCCGATCGCGATGCCGACCGCCGCGGGCACCCCGGCCACCCCGAGCAGCTCGCCGACCCCGTTGCCGATCAGCGGCTCGGCGACGTACCCGACCAGCAGGCCGGTGACGGTGATCCCGAGCTGGGCCCCGGAGAGCATGAACGAGGTGCGGCGGGTGATGTCGAGGGCGCGCGTGGCACCGGCGTCGCCGTCGGCGGCCCGGGCGCGTAGCCGGGCCCGGTCGACGGCCATGTAGCCGAACTCCTGCGCGACGAAGTAGCCGGTCGCGGCCGTGATCAGGACGACTACGACGATGCCGAGCAGGATGCCGAGGATCGTGGCGATCATCGGGGGGTCACCGCCCGTCGGTCGGGCCGGGCGGTGTCGGGACTGTGACTCGGGTCCATGGCTCCTTGCCTGGGGGATCTCGGGCCGTCGAGAGGGACAACGTGCGCCCGGTTCGTCGGGTTCCCGGACCCCGGGCACCACACCGGGGGGTCACACCGCCCGGGTCCGTACCCTGGACGGGTGCTCTCCGCCGTCGGGCCCCCGGTGACCGTCCGTGTCCCGGCCAAGATCAACCTCCACCTCGCGGTGGGCGACCTGCGCCCCGACGGCTACCACGACCTCGTCACCGTGTTCCAGGCGCTGAACCTGTTCGACGAGATCTCCGTGGTGTCGACGCACACCGGCCGCGGTCCGGTCGACCGGATCGGGCCCGGCGCGCCCGGCATCGAGCTGCTCGGCGACGTCACGGACGCCCAGCGCGCGGACGTCCCGCTCGACGCCTCCAACCTCGCCTGGAAGGCCGCCGTCGCCCTCGCCGAGGTGGCGGGGCGGGAGCCCGACGTGCGGATCGGCCTCCGCAAGTCGATCCCGGTCGCGGGCGGCATGGCCGGCGGCAGCGCGGACGCGGCGGGCACCCTGCTCGCCCTCGCCGCGCTCTGGCGGCTCGACCTCGGCCGCGAGGCCCTCATGGAGGTCGCGGCCGGGGTCGGCAGCGACGTCGCGTTCGCCCTGCACGGCGGCACCGCGCTGGGCACCGGCCGCGGCGAGAACCTCGTGCCCGTGCTCTCCCGGCACACCTTCCACTGGGTGGTCGCGCTGCAGGACCACGGCCTGTCCACCCCGGCGGTGTTCGGCGAGCTGGACCGGCTGCGCGCGACGTCCGCGGCCGACACCCCGGTCAAACGGGTCGGCAGCGTCGAGCCGGTGCTCGAGGCGGTGGCGTCCGGGGAGGCGCGGTCGCTCGCGCTGCTGCTGGGCAATGACCTGCAGGCGGCGGCGGTCAGCATGGACCCCGGCCTGCGCCGGACCCTGCGCGCGGGCGTGACGGCGGGTGCGCTCGCCGGGGTGGTCTCCGGATCCGGCCCGACCTGCGTGTTCCTGTGCGCCGACGGCCCGTCCGCGGTCCGCGTCGCCGCCGAGCTCTCCGGCGCCGGGGTCTGCCGCACCGTGCGGGTGGCGCACGGCCCGGTGCCCGGCGCCAAGGTGATCGACGGCGATCCCGCCCGCCCGCCCCGCGGCCCCGGCGGCCCGCCCGCGCCCGACCCCGGGCCGAACATGTACGCCTGACACCGCCCCGGCCCCGCCCCGTCGTCGAGAAAGAAGCTCGTGCCCAACCTCGTCAACCTCGAGAACGTCGCCATCGCCTTCGGTGGCCCGAAGCCCGTCCTGGACGGCGTGTCGCTCGGCGTCGACACCGGCGACCGCGTCGGTGTCGTCGGCCGCAACGGTGGCGGCAAGTCGACGCTGATCTCGATCCTGGCCGGGCGGCTCCTTCCCGACGACGGGCGCGTCAGCCCGGTGCGCGGGCTGCGGATGGCGTCGGTGACCCAGCAGTCGCAGCCCACCGGAGCGACCGTGCGGGCGTCGGTGCTCGGCGGCGAGATCCCCGACCACGAGTGGGCCGCCGACGCCCGGTCGAGGACCGTGATCGAGGGGCTGCGCCCGGGCGGCGACCGCGGCCTGGACGCCTCGGTGCAGGGCCTGTCCGGCGGCGAGCGCCAGCGGATCGCGCTCGCGGCGGCACTGGTCCAGGAACTCGACCTGCTGGTCCTCGACGAGCCCACCAACCACCTCGACGTCGAGGGGGTCCGCTGGCTCGCCGAGCACCTGCTCGCCCGCCGGACCGCGCTCGTCGTCGTCACCCACGACCGCTGGTTCCTCGACACCGTCGCCTCGCGGACGTGGGAGGTGGTCGACGGGAAGGTCGAGCAGTACGAGGGCGGCTACAACGACTGGATCTTCGCGCGGGCGGAGCGGGCGCGGCTCGCGGACGCCGCCGAGCAGCGTCGTCGCAACCTCGCTCGCAAGGAGCTGGCCTGGCTGCGCCGCGGCCCGCAGGCCCGCACCTCCAAGCCGCGCTACCGCGTCGAGGCCGCGGAGGCCCTGATCGCGGACGTGCCCGAGCCCCGCGACTCGGTCGAGCTCGTGACGATGGCCCGGCACCGCCTCGGCCGGACCGTGATCGAGCTCGAGGACGCGACCCTGCGCCTGCCCGACGGCCGCACGCTCGTCGACCGCCAGACCTGGCGGATCGGCCCGGGGGACCGGATGGGCATCGTCGGGATCAACGGCTCGGGCAAGACGACGCTGCTCAAGGCCCTGGCCGGCGAGCGGGACCTGGACGCCGGGAACCGGGTGCAGGGCACGACCGTGCGGCTCGCGCACCTCTCGCAGGACCTCTCCGACCTGCCCCTGCACCGTCGGGTCCTGCAGGCCGTCGAGGACATCGCGGAGCGGGTGTTCATCGGTGGCCGGGAGCACACGGCGTCCGCCCTCGCGGAACGCTTCGGGTTCCCGGCCGCGCGCCAGTGGACGCCGGTCTCCGACCTCTCCGGCGGCGAGCGACGCCGGCTGCAGCTGGTGCGCCTGCTGATGACCGAGCCGAACGTGCTCATGCTCGACGAGCCCACCAATGACCTCGACGTCGACACCCTCCAGCAGCTCGAGGACATCCTCGACGGCTGGGCGGGCACGCTCGTCGTCGTCAGCCACGACCGCTACCTCACCGAGCGCGTGTGCGACCGGGTGGTGGCGCTGTTCGGCGACGGGCGGATCACCGACCTCCCCGGCGGCATCGAGGAGTACCTGCGCCGGCGGGACCAGCAGCTCGAGACGTCCGCCGGGCCCCGCCCGGTGGCCTCGTCGTCGGCGTCGTCGGCGTCCGGCACGAGGGAGGCCGACAGGCGCGCGGCCCGCAAGGAGATCGCCCGCATCGAGCGACGGATCGAGAAGCTGGACTCCCGGGAGAAGCAGCTGCACACGCTGCTCGCCGACGCCGCGAACGACCCCGGCCGGCTGCTCGACCTCGACGCCGAGCTGCGGGCCCTGGTCGCGGAGCGCGAGGGCCTCGAGGAGCAGTGGCTCGAGGCGTCGGTCGACTAGCCCGTCGGGGTCAACTGGACCACCGGGATGGCGCGCTCGCCGGCCCAGGTCCGGTAGCGCAGCCAGCCGGGGTTGAGCTCGACGGCCCGTGCGAACCAGTGGTCCCGGTCGTCGCCGGTCAGCTCGACCGCGTGGTAGCGCCGTGACCGACCGTCGACCGCGACGTCGACCTCCGGGGTCGCGCGGACGTTGTGGTACCAGGCGGGGTGCGTGGTCTTCCCGAAATTCGCCGCGAGCACGATCAGCGCGGCGCCGTCCGGGATGCCCAGCACCGGGGTGGTCCGGGCGAGCCCGGTGCGGGCGCCGGTGGTGGTGAGTAGGACGACGGGCAGCCCGGAGACCCAACCGGAGAACGTGCTGCGGCCGTTCGTCGCCCGCACCACGACGCCGTCGATGCGGTGCAGGACCCGGGCCGACAACCAGGCCAACGGTCGGCTGGTCGTGGCCGTGCGGATCGCGCGCCGCACCGGGTCGGCGTCCACGTAGCGGATCATCACGCTCCTCGTCGTCCCTCCTGACGCTACGCACGTGATCGTCGAGGCGGCATCCCGGGCGCGCCTGCGCCGCGGGGCGCCCGGAGGAGGCCCGCGATCCCGTCGGACCGCCGTCACCAGCGTTCGAGCCCGCCCCGTCGGACGAGCTGCGAGGCGATGACCCCCTGCTGGATCTCGTTGGTGCCCTCCCCGACGATCATCAGCGGGGCGTCGCGGAAGTACCGCTCGACGTCGTACTCGGTCGAGTACCCGTAGCCGCCGTGGATGCGCACGGCGTCCAGGGCGACCTCCATGGCGGTCTCGGAGGCGAACAGCTTGGCCATGCCGGCCTCCATGTCGCTCCGCTTCCCTGCGTCGTAGCGCTCGGCGGCGTGCAGGATCAGCTGCCGCGCCGCCGTCAGCTTCGTGCCCATGTCGGCGAGGTGGTTGCCGACCGACTGGTGCTGCCAGATCGGCTTGCCGAAGCTCTCGCGCTCCTGGGCGTAGCGCAGGGCGTCCTCGAACGCGGCCGTCCCCACCCCGAGCGCCCGGGCGGCGACCTGGATGCGGCCGGTCTCCAACCCCTTCATCATCTGCGCGAAGCCGCGCCCCTCAGTGTCGCCGAGCAGGGCGTCGGCGGGCACGCGCATGTCGGTGAAGGCCAGCTCGCAGGTCTCGACGCCCTTGTACCCGAGCTTGTGGAGGTCCTTCGAGACCTCGAGCCCGGGACCGTGCTCGACCAGCAGGATCGACACGCCGCGGTGCCGGGGCTCGGCGTGCGGGTCGGTCTTGCACATCAGCGCGATCAGCCCGGATCGGCGGGCGTTCGAGATCCAGGTCTTCGAGCCGTTGACGACGTACCCGTCACCGTCACGGCGGGCCGTGGTCGTCATGGCCTGCAGGTCCGACCCGCCGCCGGGCTCGGTCAGCGCCATCGTGGCGCGCAGCTCGCCGGTCGCCATCCGCGGCAGGTAGCGGTCCTGCTGCTCCTGGGTCCCGAAGGCCAGGATCAACTTGGCGACGACGGTGTGGCCGCCCATGGCGCCGGCCAGCGACATCCATCCGCGGGCCAGCTCGGCGGTGACGAGCGCGTAGCAGGGCATCGAGACCGGCGCCTCGCCCCAGGGCTCCGGGACGGCCAGCCCGTAGATCCCCATCTCCTTCATCTGCTCGATGAGGTCCTCGGGGTAGGTGTCGGCGTGCTCGAGCTCGTTGACCTGCGGCTTGACCTCCTTGTCGACGAACTCGCGGACGAGGTCGACGACGGCCTGTTCCTCGGTGTCCAGCGTGGGCATGGTGACTCTCCTCAGGCCGTGGCGCGGACGTCGGTGCGTACGTCGCTCAGCGCGCGGTGTGCGGTCTCGGGCAGGACCTTGACCAGGACGAGCCCGACGACCAGGGCGATGGTGGCCAGGTAGAGCGCCGGAGCGACGGTGCTCCCGGTGCCCACGGCGAGCGCAGCCGCCACGAGCGGTGCGGTTCCCGCGATCGGGCCGACCCCGAGGCTGTAGGCGAGCGCGGCGCCGCTCGACCGGGTCCGCGCCGGGAACAGCTCGACGAGCACGATCGACGACATCACGTTGAGGCCGGCCTGCGGCACGGCGAACAGGCATATGCCGAGGAGTGCGAGCGCGGGTGACCCCGAGCCGACCAGGTACAGGACCGGGACGGCGAGCACGGCATGGCCGAGCGCGCCGCCGATGTAGACCGGTCGCCGTCCGATCCGGTCGGACAGACGCCCGGCGAGGGGACACAGCGCGACGTAGACGAGCAACGCCACGGAGGCGACCCACAGGGCGGTGGTGCGGGAGCCGCCGACGGACATCGCGTTCGCGAAGTAGGTGGCCAGGTAGTAGAAGCCGACCCCGGTGATCGAGGCGCACGCGAAGGCGATCCACATCGTGCGACGGTCGGTGCGCAGGGCCTCGCGCAGCGGCCGGGCCGGCACGTCGTCGTTGCGGCGCAACTCCTGGTAGACCGGCGTCTCGTCGAGGCGTAGCCGGAGGTAGAGCCCGACGAGACCCAGAGGTGCGGCGAGCAGGAACGGCAGCCGCCAGCCCCAGGCCTGCATCTGGGCCGGCTCGAGCAGCGCCTCGAGCGCGAGGACGGTCACCGTCCCCACGACGATGGCGAGTCCACCGGAGGCGGACACGAGGCTGGCCCGGGCGCCTCTCCGACCGGCCAGGGCGTACTCGACGAGGAACGCGGAGGCGCTGGTCCACTCCCCGCCGGCCGAGATGCCCTGGACGCAGCGCAGGAGGATGAGCAGCACGGGCGCGGCGATCCCGATCGCGGCGTAGGAGGGGAGGAGGGCGATGAGCGTGGTGGCCCCGCTGATCCCGAGGACGGCGACCGAGAGCGCGACGCGCCGGCCGAAGCGGTCCCCGATCGAGCCGAGGACGGCGCCGCCGAGCGGGCGGAACACGAACGCCACGCCGAAGACGCCCAGGGAGGCGAGCAGCGAGGCCGTCGGGTCGACGGAGGGGAAGAAGACGCGGCCGAGGGTGATGGCGACGGCGCCGTAGACGGCGAAGTCGAACCACTCGGTGAAGTTGCCGATGACGGTGGCGACGACGACCGAGCGAGGGGTGGTCGAGGACATGGGGGTGCTCACTTCTCGAAGTCCAGGACGCCGCGGATGATCTTGCCGTCGCGGAGGTCCTGGTAGCCGTCGTTGACCTGGTCGAGCGTGTAGCGCGCGGTGACCAGCTCGTCGAGCTTCAGGCGGCCGGCGTCGTAGAGGCGCAGCAGGCGGACGATGTCGTACTGCGGGTTCGAGGAGCCGAACAGCGTCCCGCGGACGGTCTTCTGGTTGTAGACCATCGCCGACCCGGACAGGTGCACGGTGAGCTTCTCGGGATTCGCCACCCCGGTGATCACGACGGTGCCGCCCTTGCCGACGACGTCGAAGGCGTCGGTGACCACCTGCTCGTCCATGACGCCGACGACGCACAGCGCCTGGTCGGCGCCCTGGCCCCACGTCAGCTCCGCCACGGTCGCCGCGGCCTCGGCGGCGTCGGCGAAGACGTGGGTGGCCCCGAACTCCAGGGCGGTCTCGCGCTTGAAGGCGACCGGGTCGACGCACACCACGTACTTGGCGCCGGCGTGCACCGCGCCCTGCACGGCGTTCATCCCGACGCCGCCGACGCCGTAGATCACCGTGGTGTCGCCGGGGCGCACCCCGCCGGCGTTGACGGCGGTGCCCCATCCGGTCGGGACGCCGCAGCCGACGAGGACCGCGGTGTCGAGCGGCAGCCAGGGGTCGACCTTGACGCAGGAGGCGTCGGAGACGGTCGCGTACTCCGAGAAGGAGCCCAGCATGCAGAAGGCCCCGACCTCGCCGAGTCGCTCGTGGCGCATCCGGAAGGTGCCGTCGGGCATGCTCCCCTCGAGGATCGTGGCGCCCATGTCGCAGAGGTTCTGCCGGCCCGTGGAGCAGTAGCGGCAGATGCCGCAGGACGGGGTGAAGCTGCAGACGACGTGATCGCCGGGGGCGACCTTGGTGACGGCCGAGCCGACCTGCTCGACGACGCCGGCGGCCTCGTGGCCCCCGACGATGGGGAACCGGACGATGTTGTCCCCGTCGATCATGTGCAGGTCCGAGTGGCACAGGCCGGACGCGGACATCTTGAGCAGGACCTCGTGGGGCCCAGGCTCGTCGAGCTCCAGCTCGACGATCTCGAACGGCGTGTGCGGTCCGGGGAGGACGGCGGCGCGGGTCTTCATCGACTCCTCCTGATCTGATCTTTGATACAAACACCGCACCAGCGAGTCGACCTTGAATGGGCGATGAAGAGGCACGACGTCCGTGCTGGTGACACCGAGCACCATCGCATGGTGACAAACTTGTATCAAGGATTTAGTTTGAGGGGAGCGTCGAGCTCGGACGCTCGAGTCAGGAGGAGCGATGTCCACTACCACCACGGTCGACCGCCCGTTCCGGGCCGACCTGCTCACCCTCGATCCACCGCGTCTGCTCGGATCGCGGTGCTCGGCGTGCGGAACCACCACGTTCCCGCCCCGCGGCTTCTGCCCGGGATGCCGGTCCGGCGCGGAGCTCGAGACGGTCCCGCTGACGACCGAGGGGCGCATCTGCTCCTTCACGGTCGTGCGGCAGGCGCCTCCGGGCGTCGAGGTGCCGTACGTCCTCGCCCAGGTGGACCTGCCCTCGGACGAGGTGCGCCTGATGGCGACCGTCGTCGGCGTCGCCCCCGAGCGGGTGGCCCTCGACCAGCCGGTGGCGCTCGAGCTCCACCCCGTCGGGACCGCCGACGACGGCACCACGCTGCTCGGTTACCGCTTCCGGGCGCACCCCGAGGAGGTGGCGGCGTGACGCTCGCGCCCGCCCACGTCGCCGGCGTCGGCATGATCCGGTTCGGCAAGTACCCCGCGGACGTCACGCTCGAGGGCATGGCGGTCCGCGCCGCCCGTGCGGCGCTGGAGGACGCCGGCGCCGGTCTCGACACGGTCGACGGCCTGTACGTGGGTCACGTCTTCGGCGGCCCGGTCGCGGGGCAGCGCATCGCCGCGCAGCTCGGGCTCGACGGCCGACCGGTGTCCAACCACGAGAACTACTGCGCCAGCGGGGCCACCGCGGTCCGGGAGGCGTGGGTGGCCCTCGCCGCCGGGCTGCACGACGTGGCCCTCGTGATCGGCGTCGAGAAGATGACCGACCGGGTCGCCGGCGGCGTCCGCCCGGACCCGGGGGACCTCGACGCCGCCGTCGGGTACGTCATGGCCGCCGGGCACGCGATGAGCGCCCGCCGGTACATGGCCGACCACGGCGCCACCCGCGACCAGATCGCGGCGGTGGCGGTGAAGAACCACGCGCACTCGGTGCACAACCCCTACGCGCAGTACCAGAAGCCGATCGACCTCGCGCAGGTCCTCGACGCCCGCCCGATCGCCGAACCCCTGGGCCTGCTCGACTGCAGCCCGATCTCCGACGGCGCGGCCGCGGTGCTCCTGTGCAGCCCCGCCGGCCTGCGCCGGCTGGGGATCACCGCGTCGACCCCGCGGGTGCTCGGCGTGGGGCTGGTCAGCGGGTCGGTCCAGGCCGGGCTCGGGGACCCGAACGCCGAGGACGTCTCCCGCCGGGCGGGCGAGCAGACGTGGGAGCTCTCCGGCGTCGGTCCGGACGACGTCGACCTGGTGGAGATGCACGACTGCTTCACCATCGCCGAGATCGTGCGCATGGAGGGCCTCGGCCTCGTCCCGCGCGGCGAGGGCGCGGCCTGGACGGCCGCCGGGCACACCGGACTCGGGGGCCGGCTGCCGGTCAACCCGTCGGGCGGCCTGCTGTCCCGCGGTCATCCGGTGGGCGCCACCGGAGCAGCACAGGTGTGCGAGCTGACCTGGCAGCTCCGCGGCGACGCGGGCGGCCGGCAGGTCGAGGGCGCCCGCACCGGGCTCGCCTACTGCAAGGGCGGCACCGTGAACGGGACGGACGGGGGCTCGGTGACCACCGTGGTGATGAGCCGATGACCGGCATGCTCGACGACCGCCGCGACCTCGTCGCCGGCGTGCTGGGCGACGGTGCCCTCGTCCCGACCGTCCGGGAGGCGCTCGGGGGCGTGAGCCCCGGCCTCGCGCGGGCGTTCTGCGTCGTCCCCCGGGTCCCGGGCCCGGCACCCCTGAGCGAGCTGGACGACGAGCGACTCGACCGCGAGGTGGGCGACGCCCTCGTCGACACCCTCGAGCAGGTGCAGGGGGCGGTGGGGGCGCTCACCGCCGGCGGGCGGCTCGTGCTCGTCCTCCCGCACGCCCCGCTGATGGGCCTCGCGCACGGGGCGGCGGCCTCGGCGGTCACGAACGGCGTGCTGTCGATGGCCCGCACGCTCGCGATCGAGCTGGCGCGCGACGGGATCACCGTCAACGTCCTCGCCGTCGACGCGGAGGCGCCGTCGGTCCGGGCACTCGCCGCCGAGCTCGACGCCCTGCTGGTCGAGGGCGGCGCGGACGTCACCGGCCAGGAGATCTCCCTGACCGCCGGCACCGACCTGGGGAGGCTGCGGCCATGAGCACCCACGCACCCGTCGCGCTGGTGACCGGAGGGGCCGGCGGCATCGGCCGGGCGATCGTCGCCCGGCTCGCCGGGAGCGGTCACCGCGTCGTCGTCGCCGACCTCGACCGGCAGGCGGTGCACGACACCGCCACGGCGGTCCCCGGCGCCGTCGGCGTCGTGCTCGACGTCGCCGACCCGGAGTCGAGAACCGCGGCGATCGGGGCCTGCGCGGACCTCGGCGGCCCGCAGGTCCTCGTGAACTGCGCGGGCGTCCTGCGCGACGCCCGGGTGGCCAAGCTCGACCCCGCCGACTTCCGGCGGCTGCAGGAGGTCAACCTCCTGGGCCCGCTGGCCCTCACCCGGGTCGCGGCCCGCGAGATGGCCCACCGGGGTGGGGGAGCGGTGGTCAACCTCGCCTCGCGGGCCTGGCTGGGCACGTTCGGATCGACGGCCTACTCCACCGCGAAGGGCGGGCTGGTGGGCGCCACCCGCAGCCTCGCCATCGAGCTCGGCCCGCAGGGGATCACCGTGAACGCGGTCGCGCCGGGCTTCGTCGAGACCCCCATGACCGACGGCCTGCCCCCCGAGATCCGGCGCCGGACCCTCGACGCCATCCCCGTCGGCCGCGCCGGGCGCCCGGACGACGTCGCGGACGCCGTCGCCTACCTGGCCGGCGCCTCCTACGTCACCGGCCAGGTGCTCCCGGTCTGCGGCGGCCGCAGCGTCGCCGACCCGTACGCCGCCTGACGCCGGCCCCAGCCGGCTCTGTCCGGCCCTATCCGAAGGAGAAGTCATGCCCGGACCCCTCGACGGGATCCGTGTCGTCGAGTTCGGCGGTCTCGGCCCGGCCCCGTTCGCCGCGATGGTGCTCGCCGACGCCGGCGCCGACGTGGTGCGGATCGACCGACCGGCCGGACCGGTCGACGGCGGCGCGCTGCTGCGCGGACGACCGTGGATCGGGCTCGACCTGAAGGCCGACGCCGGTCTCGCGACCGCCCGCGCCCTCGTCGACCGCGCCGACGTCCTCCTGGAGGGCTTCCGGCCGGGCGTGATGGAGCGGCTCGGTCTCGGACCGGAGCCCTGCCGCGCCGCGAACCCCGGGCTCGTCTACGGGCGCATGACCGGGTGGGGCCAGGACGGCCCCCGCGCCCACCAGGCGGGACACGACATCAACTACCTGGCCCTGACCGGCGCGCTGCGCTCGATCGCCCGACGGGGCGAGGCGCCGGTGCCGCCGCTCAACCTCGTCGGTGACTACGGAGGCGGCGGCATGCTGCTCGTGGTCGGGGTGCTCACGGCGCTGCTCGCCCGCGGCCGCGACGGACGGGGCCAGGTCGTCGACGCCGCGATGGTCGACGGCGTCAGCCTGCTCATGACCGGCGTCTGGAGCCGGGCCGCCCAGGGCCGGTGGCAGGGCGAGCCCGGGACCAACGACATCGACACCGGCGCCCCCTTCTACGACGTCTACGCGACCGCGGACGGGGAGTACATGGCCGTCGGCAGCATCGAGCCGGCGTTCTGGCGGGCGCTGCTCGAGGGGCTCGGGATCGACCCGGCCGAGGTCGGGGAGCAGTGGGACCGCGCGCGGTGGCCGCACACCAAGGAGCGGCTCGCCGCCGCCTTCGCGACGCGGACCCGGGCCGAGTGGACGGAGCGCTTCGATCGGGTCGACGCCTGCGTCACGCCCGTCCTGCACATGGCCGAGGCCGCACGCGACGAGCACCT
This sequence comes from Actinomycetospora termitidis, assembly GCF_030286555.1. GTDB lineage: Bacteria > Actinomycetota > Actinomycetes > Mycobacteriales > Pseudonocardiaceae > Actinomycetospora > Actinomycetospora termitidis. The sequence continues at coordinate 1,325,697 of NZ_JASVWF010000001.1, forward strand.
GACGGCGCGGGGGACCCTCGTGCCCGACGGCGACGGCCACCCCGGGCCGGCACCGGCGCCGCGCCTCGGCGGGACACCGCTGGCTGCCGTGGAGCCGGCGGACCTCGACTCTGTGCTCCGACGGTGGGACGTCGCGACGCCGGTGGGTGCCGCGTGACCGCCGACCGGACGCCGACGATGCTGATACGTTATCCGGATCGTGGCGGGCGGGAGGCGGACGTGACGGGACGCCGGCGCGACCGACCGGTGATCCAGCGGCGGCGCAGCGGGCTCGAGGTCGCGGAGTACATCCGCAGCATGATCTTCGACGGCACCCTGGCCGGCGGTCAGCGCGTCCCCCAGGACACGATCGCCGCGGACCTGGGGGTGAGCCGCCTCCCGGTGCGGGAGGCCCTCATCGCCCTCGAGGACGACGGGCTGGTGGCCTCCGAGCCGCACCGCGGCACCTACGTGGTCCCGATCCGCGCCGAGGACATCGAGGACCACTACCGCATCTACGGCATGGCCCAGGGCCTGGCCGCGGCCGGCGCCGCGCGGCGCATCACCGCCCCGGTCCTCGAGCGACTGGACGACCTGCACGCGCAGATGGTCGCCAGCGAGGACCACGAGCTCCTGCACGACCTGAACTGGGAGTTCCACTCCCTGATCAACCACACCGGGGCGAGCCGGCGCACCCTCTCGGTCCTGCGCCACCTCTCACGGAACCTGCCCCGCGAGGTCTACAGCCTGCCCGCGGCCGCGAGCCGCCAGGCCAACGAGGAGCACGCCGCGATCGTCGCGGCCCTGCGCGCCGGGGACGCGCGCGAGGCGGACCGGGCCAATCGCGAGCACATGCAGCACGAGGGCGACCAGGTCGTGGCCGCGCTCAAGCGCTCCGGCGTCCTCAGCGACTGACCGGCGCCTCCGCGCGCCGCCCGAACCCGAGGAAGATCCATGATGACGCACGCCCGGCCGCCGGTGGTCGACACCGCGGCCCCCCACGCGACGCTCGTCGCCGCCCTCGACGCGGCTCCCGCCCACGACGAGGCCGTGGTCGGCGGGGAGGGCCGGCTCACCTACGGCGAACTGCGGGACCGGACCGCGCAGCTCGCGGCCGACCTCCTCCGGCGCGGCCTGCACCGGGGGGACCGCGTGGCGGTCCTGCTCCCCAACGGGGTGCGGTGGATCGTCGCCGCGCTCGCCGCCCACCGCGCCGGGCTGACGGTCGTCCCCCTCAACACCTGGTACCGCGCGGCCGAGCTCGAGCACGTGATCGAGGAGGCCGCGGTGTCGCTCGTCGTCACCGACCACGCCGTGTTCGGCCGGGACACCGTCGCGGAGCTGCGCGGCGCGGGCTTCCCCGTTCCCGGCCAGGACGTGCTGGTCTGGGCAGCAGAGGACCCACTCCCGGACGGCCTGCCGGGGGACGGGCCGACGGCCGACCTCTCCGGCCCGGAGCCCGGGGACCTGGCCTGGATCCTCTTCACCAGCGGCAGCACGGCCCGCCCCAAGCCGGTACCGCTCGAGCACGGCACGCTGATGGCGAACACCCGGGAGATCGCCCGCCGTCAGCACCTGCGCCGCGGCGACCGGCTCTGGCTCGGCGCCCCGCTGTTCTTCGGCTACGGGTGCTCGAACGCCCTGCCCGTCGCCCTCGGCGTCGGGGCCACCCTGTGTCTCGAGCCGCGCATCGACGGCGAGGAGTCCCTGGCGTTCATCGCCCGGGAGCGCTGCACGGTCTACTACGGCTTCGGAGCCGCCACCCGGGTGCTGCTCGCCGCCCCCTCGTTCGGCGAGCACGACCTCTCCTCGTTGCGCACCGGGACGACGGGCTTCAGCGCCGAGGAGAAACGCCTGGTCATCGACGAGCTCGGCGTCGCCGAGGTGTGCAGCGTCTACGGCCTCTCCGAGGCGTACGGACACTCGGCCATGTCCGACGCGCACGATCCGCGCGAGGTCCGGCTGCAGACCAGCGGGACCGCCCTCCCGACCCAGGAGCTCCGCGTCTGCGACGAGGCCGGGACCCCGCTGGCCGCCGGTGCGACCGGCGAGATCGAGGTCCGCGGCGCCGTCATCGGCGGCTACCTCGACCGCCCCGACCTCGACGACGGTGTGTTCCGGCCCGGCGGCTGGATGCGGACCGGCGACCTCGGCGTGCTGGACGACGACGGCCGCCTCGCGGTGGTCGGCCGGCGCAAGGAGATGCTCAAGGTGAAGGGCATCAACATCGCGCCGCTGGAGGTCGAGGACCTGCTCGTCGGCCACCCCGACGTGAGCGAGGCGTACGTGGTCGGGCTGCCGGACGCGGCGGGCGACGAGGTCATGGTGGCGGCGGTGATCGCCTCCCGGGACGTGCCCGACCTCCCGGACGCCCTGGTCGCGTGGATCCGCGGCCGGGCGGCCAGCTACAAGGTCCCGTCCCGCATCGTGCTGCTCGCGACCGGGGACGTCCCGCTGACCAGCACCGGCAAGGTCAGCAAGAAGCTCCTGCGCGAGCAGCTGGGGGGTGCGTGATGACGGTCCACACCCTCGCCGAGGGCATCGGCTTCACGGAGGGCCCCCTGGTCACCCGCGACGGGCGGCTGTTCGTGGTGTCGCTCTCCCGGGGACTCGTCGTCGAGATCGACCCCGACGGCGGCGTGCTCACCGAGACCGAGACCGGGGGCGGCCCGAACGGGCTCGCCGAGGACGCGGACGGCCGGATCTGGGTCGCGCAGAACGGCGGCGCGGTCCGCCCGAGCCGCTCGGAGCGCCCCACCCGGCCGGGCCTGCAACGCCTCGACGGACCCACCGTCGTCGACGTCCCGATCCCCGGGACCAGGGCCCCGAACGACCTCGTCGCCGGCCCGGACGGCCGCCTCTGGTTCACCGACCCCGGACCGCCGGGCGACACCGGGCATGGACGGGTGCTCGCGCACGACCCCGTGGGCGGCACCACGGAGACGTTGCTGGACGAGCAGGACTTCCCGAACGGGCTCGTCTTCGACGCCACCACGGACACCCTGCACCTGGCTCACACAGACACCGGGCTCATCACCGCCCACCACTGGGACGGCGCTCGCCTGCGCCCGACGGGCACGTCGGTGGCGCTCCCCGAGGTCGGACCGGACGGGCTCGCCCTGGACGCCCGGGGGCTGCTCTACGCCGCGGCTCCCGCCGCCAACGCCGTGTTCGTGCTCTCCGTCGACGGGCACCTGCACCGTCGGATCGACTTCGACGGGCCCACCTTCCCGACGAACCTGTGTCTGGCCGGCCCCCGTCACGACCGGCTGGTGGTCACGGCGGCCAAGGGCGGCCGGGTGCTGGCGCTCCCGGTCGACCCGGCCGGGTGAGGGCGGCGCCGGCCAGCCACGCGGTCGGAGAGCACCAACCGGGACGGCGGGTCGCGTCCAGCGCGGACCTGGACTGGGCGGCGCCCCTGGTGCAGGTCGTCGACCAGCCCGCGGCCGCGGCGGAGTTCGAGACGACCCCGACCCCCGACCTCGGTGTCGTCATGGTGCTGCGGGGCACGTTCCGGCTCGAGTCGCGGACCCGGGGGCGGTGGCGGTCGGCGCGGTACCGCCCGGGCGTCGTCGGGGTCACCGCGCCGGACCGTCGGGACGTCCTGCGCTGGCGGGACTCCGAGGGTGGGCCACGGACCACGCTCCACGTGCACGTGCCCGTCGAGCTGCTCGAGGAGATCCGCGAGGGGCTTCCCCGGCGCGCGAGCACACGCCCGGTCGCCGACCTCGACGTGCTGGCTCTGGTCGACCCGGTCGTCTCGGCCACGCTCGGGACGCTGGACACCGCGCTGCGACGCGGTGCCGGGTCGGTGGTGGCCGAGTCGCTCGCCCAGGCGCTCGGGGCCCAGCTGCTGCTCGGGTCGTCGGGCGACGCGCGCGACGTCGGCCCTCCGGGCCGTTTGTCGGCGAGGACGCTCGGGCGCGTGGTGGACCACCTGCACGCGCACCTCGGCGAGCGGGTGACGCTGGACGACATGGCGCGGCAGGCGAACCTGAGCCGGTTCCACTTCCTGCGCCTGTTCGCGGCGACGACCGGGACGACGCCTCATCGCTATCTGACGGACCTGCGCATGGAGCGGGCGGCCGAGATGCTCCGCTCCGGCCGGTACGGCGTCGCGGCCGTCGCGGCGAGCTGCGGCTACGCGAGCACCAGCCGGTTCACCGCCGTCTTCCGGGAGCGGTACGGCTGCACACCCGGGACGTTCGCGGGCTCCTGACCGGGCGCTCAGCCCGGGTCGGTCCCGCCCCGCAGCGCCAGCTCCTCGACGTCGAGCTCGCTCTGGACACGGAGCAGGACCTGGTCGTCGATCACGGCGGCGTCGCGCAACCGGAGCAGGGTGCGTCGTCGCGCCCGGACCAGGGCGAGCCGCAGGTCGTGCTCGCCGTCGGCACCGACCGGCACCGGCGGGGGCCGGCGCCTGCGCTCCTCCTCGGCGCGCAGGCGGGTCACGACGTCCTCGGGGACCCCGCGCTCCTCGGCGAGCCGGGGCAGGTCGGCCAGCGCCGCATCCGCCATGCGCTCGTACGCCAGCGCGATCTCGTCGTCGACCGCGGTGTCCGGGTCGTACCGGGCGGCGCGGACGACGGCGGGGAGGGTCAGGCCCTGTCCCACCAGGGTCACGAGGATGACGCCGAAGGTGACCACGAGCAGCAGGTCGCGGTGCGGGAACGGGGCTCCGTCGACCGTCGTGAGCGGCACGGCGAGGGCGATCGCGAGCGACACCGCGCCGCGGAACCCCGCCCACGCGAGGGGGAGGCGTTGCCGCGCTCCGATCCTCCGGCCGCGCTGGGCCGGTCGGCGGTCGAGCGCGCGCACCAGGTACGGGACGACGTTCATCCACACCAGCCGCGTCACCACGACCACGGCCGCCACGAGCGCGGCCGCCGCCAGGGCGAACCCCGGGGTGGCGGACACCGTGGCGAGCGCCGCCGGGAGCTGCAGCCCGATGAGCAGGAACAGCGTGGCGTTGAGGAGGAAGGTGACGATCTGCCAGAAGGCGTGGGCCTGCAGCCGGGTGTCCGCGCCGATGGACCGCGGGCCGAGCCGGCTGAGGGCCAGGCCACAGACGACGACGGCGAGGACCCCGGACGCGTGGACCTCCTCGGCGAGCAGGAAGGCCGCGAACGGGGTGAGCACGCTGACCACGTTCTCGGTGAGCGCGTCGGTCGCCACGCGCCGCGCGAGCATGGCGAGCCGGGCCAGGAGCACGCCGATCGCGATCCCGCCGAGGTAGGAGAGCGCGAAGTCCCCGAGCACGTTCGGCGTGGAGAACGGCTCCGCGCCGCTCGCGACGGCCACGGCCGCCGCGAAGAGCACGAACGCCGTCCCGTCGTTGACCAGGCTCTCCGCCCGCAGCATCGTCAGCTGCCGACGAGGCAGGTGGACCCCGACCGCGGCGACCGCGGTCGCGTCGGTCGGGGCGACGATCGCGCCGAGGACGAAGCCGACCGGCCAGCTCAGCCCGAGCACCACGTGCGCCGCGGCCGCCACGGTGCCCGCGGTCGCGAGCACCAGGAAGATTGACGAGAGCACGACCGACCGCAGGTCGGCGCGGATGGCCTGCAGGGACGTGGTCAGCGACTCCCAGTACAGCAGCGCCGGGAGGAAGAGCAGGACGACGAGCTCGGGCGGGACGCGGAGTGCCGCCGTTGCCGGGACGGCAGCGAGAGCGGCGCCGGCCACGAGCAGGAGGATCGGTCCGTTGATGCCGGTGCGCCGGGCGACGACCTGCGCGACCAGGATGGCGACGCCGAAGAGCACCAGGACGGTGAGCCCCGCCGGGTCGTACACGCGTGCCCTCCCCGGAGTCGTCCCGGGCGGACCCTAGGACGGCGGGGACGGGCACGGACCTCCCGATCGTGCTCAGCAGGTGCTCGCTGTTGCTGCGTCGTCCCACGACGACGACGCCCGCGGGAACCTCGACGACGTGGTGCGCAGGCGCGACCGCAATGACCACTACGCCGTGTACGTCCTCAACGCTGACCGCGCCCCGCCCGCACGCGACAGTGTTGCCGTCCCGATCGGCGGCCGATGCCGCCCGGGCTGCCAGACGGAGGGGAGTATCCCCGGAACGCCTGCGAGCGCCTCGTCAGCACGACAGCCGGAAGATGTCCGGGGTGCTCGGTACCGCCCACGTCCGCGGCGGTGGCGGGAGAGACCTCCGGTGTGTGCGCCGAACGCTCGTCACCGGAGGAGAATCCGTTGTCGTTCCCCGCTGTGTCCGTTCCGTCTGCGGCCGATCCGGCCGTCTCGCTCGCGCTGACCGACGGCGAGCCCCTCTGGGTCTGGGCCCTGACGCTGGCCGGACTCGCCGCGATCTTCGCGGTCGACCTGTGGGCCGGTCGTCGGCCGCGCGAGGTCACGATGCGTGAGGCAGGGCGTGGGGTCGCGATCTACGTCGGCCTCGCCGCGCTGTTCGCCGGCGGCCTGTTCGTCCTCGGCGGGCCGGAGAAGGGCACCGCGTTCGTCGCGGGCTACGTCACCGAGTACTCGCTGTCGGTGGACAACCTGTTCGTCTTCCTGCTGATCATGTCCGCGTTCGCGGTCCCGAAGGCCTTCCAGCACCGGGTCCTGCTCGTCGGCATCGTGATCGCTCTCGTCATGCGCGGCGGGTTCATCCTCGCCGGCGCCGCGGTCATCGAGCGCTTCTCGTGGGTGTTCTACCTGTTCGGCGCCTTCCTCGTGATCACCGCGGTCAAGGTCTGCCTGGAGACGAGCGACGACGAGGAGGAGTTCCGGGAGAACGCCGTGCTGCGCCTGGTCCGCCGGGTCGTCCCGGTCACCGACACCTACCGCGGGAGCGCGCTGACCGTCGTCGAGTACGGGAAGCGCTGGATCACCCCGATGCTCATGGTGATGATCGCGATCGGGCTCACGGACCTGCTGTTCGCCCTGGATTCCATCCCGGCGATCTTCGGGCTCACCAAGGACCCCTACATCGTCTTCACCGCCAACGCCTTCGCCCTGCTCGGGCTCCGCCAGCTCTACTTCCTGCTCGGCGGGCTGCTCTCCCGCCTCGTGTACCTGCAGTACGGCCTCGGGGTCGTTCTCGCGTTCATCGGCGCCAAGCTCGTCCTGGAGGCCCTGCACACCAACTCGCTGCCGTTCGTCAACGGCGGCGAGCCGGTCGACGTCCCGCTGATCGGCATCGAGCTGTCGCTCGGCGTCATCATCGGGGTCCTCGCCGTCACCACCGTCGCAAGCCTCGTCCGCACCCGCGCCCGGCAGGAGGACCGCGCGCTCGAGGAGATCGACTGACCCGGTCCACCGCTGCGTCCGTGCCGGAGGTGCCCACGGCGCGGGGCGTTTCCTGGCGTTCCGGCGCGGGCTACAGTGCGCGATAACGTCGTTCGGGCCGGCCGGCGGTCCCGTAGCGCAGGCGCACCTCGGCCCGCCCGGTGTCGGCGAAGAACTCCAGGTAGCGCCGGGCGCTGACCCGCGAGATGCCCACCCGCTCGGCGGTCTCCGAGGCGGAGACGTCCTCCTCGGCGGCCCGCAGCGCGGTCCGGACGAGGTCGGCGGTCTCCGCCGACAGGCCCTTGGGCAGCGACGCCCGGGGGCCGGACCGCGTCCCGGGCGCCGACGGCGCGGGCGTCGGCCGCCCGGCGCCGAACAGCTGGTCCACCGCCGACTGGTCGGCCTCCTGGTCGGCTGGGAGGGCCCGGCGTCCGGCGGCGTACTGCAGGAGCCGGTCGCGCAGGTCCTCGAACCCGAACGGCTTGATCAGGTAGTGCACCACCCCACCCCGGACGGCGGCCCGCACCGTCTCGGCGTCGCGCGCCGCGGTGACCATGAGGACGTCGACGTCGGGCAGCTCGGTCCGCAGGTCGGCGAGCACGTCCAGGCCGCCGCGGTCGGGCAGATAGAGGTCGAGCAGTACGAGGTCCGGGCGCAGCTCGACCGCACGGCTCAGCGCCTCCGCTCCGGTGTGGGCGACCCCGACCGGGCGGAAGCCGGGCGTGCGGGCGACGAATCCGCCGTGGACCTTCGCGACCATGAAGTCGTCGTCGACGACCAGCACCCGCAGGGCGCCCTCGGCCTGCGACGTGGAGCCACGGGTCATCAGGACGTCCTCTCCCTCGGCAGCCTCGCCGTGAACACGGCACCCTCCCCTGGCCGCGAGGTCACCGCCACCTCGCCGCCACGGCGAATGCACACCGCCCGGACCAGCGCCAGCCCGATCCCGCGGCCGTCGCCCTTGGTGGACACCCCGCGCCCGAACACGGCCTCGGGCGGGTCGGTGCTCACGCCCGGCCCGGTGTCGGAGACCTCGACCCCGACCGGGCCCTCCGGGTCGGGGTCGGTGACGTCGACGCCGACGGTGCCGCCTCCCCGCGTGGCGAGCACGTCGAGGGCGTTGTCGACCAGGTTGCCGACCACTGTCACCAGGTCCGCGGACAGGTCGTCGGACACGCGCCCGAGCGCGCCGGTGACCTCGAGGACGACGCCGCGCTCGCGGGCCAGCCGGGCCTTGGCCACGAGCAGCGCCGCCAGCGACGGGTCCCCGATCCGCCCGGTCACCATCGCGTCGTCCTCCGCCGAGCCCTCCAGCGTCCCGACGTAGCGCACCACCTCGTCGTACTCGCCGATCTCGATGAGCCCCGAGATCGTGTGCAGCCGGTTGGAGAACTCGTGGGCCTGCGCGCGCAGCGTCTCCGTGGTGCCCCGGGTGGTGCCGAGCTCGCGTTGCAGGGCGGCGAGCTCGGTGCGGTCGCGCAGGGTCGTGACCCATCCCCGCACCGCGCCCTCGACGACGAACGGCCGACGGTTCGCGACGACGACCGCGTCCGCACGCGGGATGATGGCGTCCTCGGCGTCGCTCGTGTCCTGCCCCGCACCGCCCAGTACGGCTCGCACCTCCGGGTCGACGCCCAGGTCGATCAGCGTGCGTCCCACCGCGGCGTCGGGCAGGTCCAGGAGCTCGCGCGCGGTGTCGTTGACCAGGACGACGCGGCCCTCGGCGTCGACGCCGAGCACACCCTCGCGGATGCCGAGCAGCATCGCCTCCCGGTGCTGGACGAGGGCGGTGATCTCCCGCGGCTCCAGGCCGAGGGTCTGGCGCTTCACCCGGCGGGCCAGCAGGAGCGACCCGAGGACGCCCAGTGCGGTCGCGAGGCACAGGTAGGTCAGCAGATCCGGTGCCGAGGCGGCGAGGCGGGTGAGGACGTCGGGCAGGTTGCTGGTGACCGCGACGGCGCCGAGCCGCCGGCCGTCGGTGGCCAGGACCGGGACCTGGGCGGCGACGGCGAGCGGGGCGTCCGGCATCAGCCGGAGGTAGCCGGTCCAGCTACGGCCCTCCGCCACCCGGCTCGGTGACCCGCCGTCGGCGTCGAGGGTGGTGAGGGTGGTGCCGACGAGGGCGAGGTCGGTGGCGGTGACGACGGTCAGGTCGGCGTCGGCGACCACCACCGCCGACGTCGACGAGACGGCTCGGGCGTTGTCGGCGACCGCCGTGACCGGGTTGCGGGTCGTGACGGCGGGCGCGCCGAGCGCCTGCCGCACGACGCCGTCGACCGCGACGTCCTCGGCCACGGCCAGCACCCGCCGGCTCTCGGTCCGCGTGAACGACGCCAGGGACTGCGTGACGCTCACGGCGGCGACCGCGACGAGGACGAGTGCGACCACGCCGAGCTGCAGCGCGAGCGCCTGCCCGGCGAGCGTGCTGCGCCGACCGGCCCACGACCACCGCCGGACCGCAGGTCGCTCCTCCGTCGGATCGGTCACCGCAGCAGTCTGGCGCCTCGATCCGTGGGATGGACCCGAGCCGGATGGGACAGTAGGCGTCGTGCGGCGAGCGGGCCTGGTCCTCGGCGTGCTGGTGGCGCTCCTCGCGAGCTGCAGTACCGGCACCGGTGACCTGCGCCTGCTCGTCCCCACCGAGGTCGGCGGCGGCTACGACCTCACCGCGCGCACCCTGGCGGCCGCGCTCGCGGAGCGGGAGGGCGAACCGGGACCCGCCGTCGTCGTCGTGCCCGGCGACGTCGGCCGGGCCGCGCTCGCGCGCCTCGCCGCAGCGAGCGCCGAGCCGGACCTGCTGATGGTGATGGGCCTCGGCCTGCTCGCGGCGGTTCCCGACGGCGGGTCGGATCCCGGTGGGCTCCGGGCGACGCCCGTGGCCCGATTGATCACCGAGCCGGAGCTCGTCGCGGTCACCGCGGACTCGCCGTACCGCACCCTCGGCGAGTTCGTGGCCACGTGGCGGGCCGATCCCGCGCGGGTGGTCGTCGGCGGGATCTCCGCCCGCGGCGGCCCGGACTGGCTGGTGGCGGCGCGGCTGGCGGCCGCGATCGGGATCGCGCCCGGTGCCCTGCGCTACGCCGCGCTGCCCGGTGACGCGCTGCTCCCCGCGCTCCTGCGCGGCGATGTCGCGGTGGCGGTCACCGGGCTCGCCGAGACGGCCCCGCAGACCGACCTCGGCACCGTCCGGACCCTCGCAGTCACCTCGGCCGCCCGGTCGCCGCGGGTGGACGCCCCGACGCTGCGCGAAGCCGGGGTCGACGTGGTGTTCGAGAACTGGCGCGGCGTGCTGGCCCCGCCCGCCTTGTCGCCGGACGATGTCGCCGGACTCGCCGCCCTCGTCGACGGGGTGCGCTCCACCGCGACGTGGCGCGCCGCCCTCGCCCGCAACGGGTGGACCGACGCGCCGCTCGCGGGTCCGGGGTTCGCCGCGTTCCTGGACGCGGAGCGCGCCCGGGTCGAGGAGGCCATGGCCGGATCCTGAGGGCTCGGTGATCGGCAGGAACGGCCTCGCAGCGTCCACCTCACGCACGAAGGGCCTCTCCGGTCGAACTGATCGACCGGAGAGGCCCTTCGCTCGGGATCGGGGTGTCCTCAGACCAGCTCGTCCTCCCGGGCGGGCTCGACCGGACGCCGGCGCCGCAGCACCAGGGGGATCACGAACAACAGCACGATCACCGTGTAGACCGTGATCGACAACGGCGTCGAGAGCAGCGTGGTGACGTCGCCGTCGGCGATCTGCAGGGCCCGGCGCAGCTGGAGCTCGGCGTCGGGACCGAGGATCACCCCGATGATCGCCGGGAGGACGGGGAGCCCGAAGCGGCGCATCAGGAAGCCGATGCCGCCGATGGCGAGCAGGACGACCAGGTCGACCGGCGAACCGGACACGGCGTAGGCCCCGACGCAGGCGAAGAACAGGATGCCGGCGTAGAGGTAGGGCCGCGGGATGCGCAGCAGCTTCGCCCACATCGGCGCGAGGGGCAGGTTCAGCGCGAGCAGCATGACCAGGCCGATGAACAGGCTCGCGATGAGCGTCCAGACCAGCGCCGGCTCGCGCTCGAAGAGCAGCGGTCCGGGCTGGATCCCGAACTGCTGGAATGCGGCGAGCATGATCGCCGCGATGGCGGTGGTCGGGAGCCCCAGCGTCAGCATCGTCGCGAGCGTGCCCGCCGACGACGCCGAGGCGGCCGACTCCGGAGCGGCCAGCCCCTCGATGGCACCCTTGCCGAAGTCCTTCCGGTTCTTCGAGAGCCGCCGCTCGGTCACGTAGGCCATGAAGGTCGACATCTCAGCGCCGCCGGCCGGGATCGAGCCGAACGTGAACCCGATGAACGGGCCTCGGAACCACGGCTTCCAGGCGCGGCGGACGTCGTCGCGGGACAGCCACGGCCGCCCGACCGGGATGACCTCGGTCGGTTTGCGGCGCAGGTGTGCAGCCACCCACAGCGCCTCGCCGACCGCGAAGAGCCCGACGGCCACGATGACGACGTCGATGCCGTCGGCGAGCTGCGGCACGCCGAAGGTCATGCGCGGCTGGCCGGAGATCGGGTCGAGGCCCACGAGGCCGATCGTCAGCCCCAGGACGAGTGCGGCGAACCCGCGGACCCGGGAGGCGCCGAGGACGCCCGTGACGGCGACGAATGCGAGGACCATGATCGCGAAGTAGTCGGGCGCGCCGATGTCGACCGCGACGGAGGCGATCAGCGGGGCCACGAGCACGAGGCCGGTGACCCCGACCATCCCGCCGACGAAGTGCCCGATGGCGGCGGTGGCGAGCGCCTGGGCGCCCCGGCCCTGCTTGGCCATCGGGTTGCCCTCGACCGCAGCCATCACCGACGCGCTCTCGCCGGGGGTGTTGAGCAGGATCGAGGTGGTCGAGCCGCCGAACATCGCACCGAAGTAGATGCCGGCGAACATGATGAAGGCGCCGGTGGGCTCGAAGGCGTAGGTGACGGGCAGCAGTAGGGCCACCGCCATCGCCGGGCCGATACCCGGCAGCACGCCGATCGCCGTGCCGAGCAGCACGCCGATCGCGGCGAAGAGCAGGTGGGTCGGGGTCAGCGCGTTGGCGAACCCGTCGAGCAGACCGAAGTCGTTCATCCCAGGACCCCCATGAGCGGACCGCCGGGCAGGTCGACGCCGAGCAGGCTGTCGAACACCACCCAGGTCGCGAGCGAGACCGTTGCGGCCACGGCGATGTCGACCTCGAGCCGCCGCGACCCGAGGGCGTGTGCGGCGCCGGCGAACAGCACGGTGCCGGCGATCGGCCACCCGAGCACGGGGATCAACGCCGCGGTGGCGATCAGGACGCCCGCGAGCATCCCGACGGTGCGCAGGTCCATCGGCGTCTCCAGGTCGACGTCCTCGCCGGCCTCGGCCTCGCCGTGTCCACCGCGCAGGACGTCGACGGTGAGCAGGGCGGCGAGCACCACCAGGGCCGCGCTCAGCACGAGCGGCACGACGCCGGGCCCGATCGGGTCGGAGTCCGAGCCCGCGGACAACGTCCCCTCCGCGACCGTGTCCACGGCCACGAGCACTCCGACGACCGCGAGGAGTGCCGCGACGCCCAGCTCCGCGTGCTCGGACCACCAGCTCCGTCGCGCCGGTTCCACACCCGTCGTCATGCCAACCCCAGTTCCCGCAGGACCCCTGCGACCCGCTCGTCCTCGGCTGCGAGGAACGCCCCGAAGGCGTCCCCGGGCAGGTAGGCGTCCTGCCAGTCGTTGCGATCGAGCGCTGCGCGCCATTCCGGGCTCGCGTGCAGCGAGTCGGCGGCCGCGACGAGCTCGATCCGCTGCTCGGGCGTGAGGCCCGGCGGCGCGACGATGCCGCGCCAGTTGGTGAACTCCACGTCGACCCCGGCCTCACGCAGGGTCGGTGCGTCCACGCCCGGCACCCGTGCTCCGGCGGTGACCGCGAGCACCCGCAGGTCGCCCGAGGCGATCTGGTCGGAGAACTCGCCGAGGCCGCTCACCCCGAGCGCGACCTTGCCGCCGAGCACGGCCGCGAGCAGGTCGCCGCCGCCGTCGTAGGGCACGTAGTTGACGGCCTTCGGGTCGATGCCGGCGCCCTTCGCGGTGAGCATCGGCGCCAGGTGGTCGGGTCCGCCGATCGAGGAGCCGCCGCCGACCGGCAGCGCGGCGGGGTTCGCGCGCCATGCGGCGAGGAGCTGGGGCAGGTCGCGATACGGCGAGTCAGCGGGGACGACGAGGATCTCCGTCTCCTCGGTCAGACGCGCGATCGGCGTGGTCTGGCGCAGGGTGACCGGGGAGTCGTTGGAGTAGACGCTGCCGACCACCCCGAGCCCCATCGACATGAGCAGCCGCGCGTCGCCCTCGTCGTTGACCAGCCGGCGCAGGCCGACCGTGCCACCGGCGCCCGGCAGGTTGAACACCTCGACGGCCCCGGTCACCCCGGCCCCCTCCGCGGCGCTCGCGGCAGCCCGGGCCGTCACGTCGTACCCGCCGCCAGGGCTGTTGGGCACCATGACCTGCAGGCCCTTGAGCTGGTTGCCGTCACCACCGCCGGCGAGCGAGCCGATGGCGGGCGGCACCAGGAGCAGCGCCGCTGCCACGGTGACCAGCACCAGGAGGGTGGCCATCCGCCGGGGCCGAGCGGGAGGGGGAGTACCGACACGAGTCGGTGGGGGATCGGTGGCAGTCGACGACACGAGGACTCCTGAGCACGTCTGTGAGCTGTATCGCTCGTCAGCGTGCGGTCCCGGTCACTGCGATCGACAGCATCCGGGCGTAGCGGACGTTGTGTGCGTTGTGGTCGAGCCGGGGCGCCGCGGGGAGCGGAGCGGTCCGGGCGCGCTCGCGGGTGAACTCGGTGACGGGGCGGACGACCGTTCTCCTCCGGTGACGGTCGAGGTGGTCAGGCGTCGTGGTTCGCGATGACGAGCTCGGCGACGAGGTCGTCGCGCAGCGCGAAACGGTAGTCGAGCTCGGCGACGCCGCCCGGGAACGTGCCCTCGAGCCGCACCGTCACCACGGCGTGGGTGTCGTCGACGCGGCGGGCGCCGATCTGCTCGGTCGTGTACCGGAACTCGGACCCGGCGTCGCGCAGGAACGCGTGGGCCTGCTCCCGGCCGCGGACGGTCTCGCCCTGGTCGACGAGCACCACGTCCTCGGCGAGGAACGAGGAGGCCGTGTCGGCGTTGCCGGCGACATGGGCGGCCATGAAGTCGCGGACGGTGGTCGGGAGCGTCTCGGACGGGAGGTCGGTGTGCTGTGTCATGAGCCCACCGTGCGAGCTCGCGGCGCGGGAGGGTCAAGCCCTCGACCCTCTCCCGGGGAGAGGGTCCAGGCTGCAGGGGTGCTGACGATCGGGGAGTTCTCGCGGCTGACCCACCTGAGCGTGCGGACCCTGCGCCGGTATCACGAGGCGTCGCTGCTGGAGCCCGCCGTGGTGGACGAGGGCACCGGGTACCGCTACTACGGCGTCGACCAGATCCCGACCGCGCAGGTCATCCACCGGCTCCGCGAACTCGACGTCCCGCTGGACGACGTGCAGCGCATCCTGCGGACCCCCGACCACGATGTCCGGGCGGCCCTGGTCGCGGACCACCTGCAACGCCTCGAGGCGCAGCTCGACCGCACCCGGACCGCGGTCGTGTCGCTGCGCCGCCTGCTCCGACCCGACCCCGCGCCGATCGACGTCGAGCTGCGCGCCGAGCCCGCCCGGACGGTCGCGGCGGTGGAGGGCGTCCTCGGGGCCCACGAGGTGGAGAGCTGGTTCGCCGGCGCGGTCGCCGAGCTGGACGCGGCCGTGGGTCCCGCCGCGGCCGGGCCCCTCGGCGGCACCTACGACAACGCCCTCTTCGAGCAGGAGCGCGGTCACGCGCTGCTCTACCTGCCGACCGACGCGCCGCCGCGCACCGGGCGTGTGCACCCCGCGACGCTGCCGGCCGTCGAACTGGCCGTCGCCACCCACGTCGGCGAGCACGACGGCGCGGACGTCACCTACGGCGAACTCGGGACCTGGGTGGTGGAGAACGCGATGGCGGTGGCCGGGCCGGTGCGCGAGCGCTATCTCGTCGGCCCCCGTGACACGCGCGATCCCGCCGCGTGGCGCACCGAGATCGGCTGGCCGGTCTTCCGGGTCGGCTGACCGGGCGCCCGCAGGGGTCGGGGTGACGGACGTCGCGACGCGCCCCGGTCATCCGCCGAAGTGACGGGCCAGGCGACGGTGACGGTGCCGGAAGAACGCGGCGATGGCGGTCCGCAGGACCGGGCCGAGGCCGACCAGGGCCGCTCGTGGAGCGAGGACGATCCGGTCCTCGACGACGGTGCCGCCGCCCGGGGCCGGGGACACGGTCCGCTCGTGGACCCACCGCCGCATGCTGAGCATGGTGGACTCCTCGCGGAACCGGCGGCCGGGCTCCAGCTCGACGATGCTCAGGTGGTCGTAGTCGACGGGCACGACACCGCCCAGTCGCAGCCATGCGCGTCCGATCGGCTCCCCGAGGCGCACGGTGTCGATGCTCAGCTGCTCCTGCCCGCGCGGTGGAGACATCGTCAGCCATGGGCGCATCTCGTCGTTGATGCCCGCCGGGCTGATCACCCGCCGCCACACGGCATCGACGTCGGCGTCCACGACGGACCGGTGGGTGAACCCCCACTCCCGGTTCACGAGCGGAGTGCGACCTCGTAGGTCTCGAGGAGCATCGACGACAGCACGGCCGCGGCTCCGTCCTCGCTCCGGATCCCGTTCGGCTGTGCCTGCGCCACCGCCTCCATCTGCTCCCGGGTGGTCCACAGCGAGATGACGACGACCTTGCCGCTGTCGGCGTCGGTGAGCACGTAGTAGCCCTCGAAGCCCGCCTGCCGGTCGGCGTCCGCGAGCTGCTCGCGGGCGAAGACCAGGAAGTCCTCGATCCCTGCGGACCCCGCCTCGCCCGTGATCACCCGTGCGTACACGGAATCCAGGTTCACGAGTGCGCCCGCCGGGCGCAAGTCCGCCCTGAGTTGCGTGGGTCCAACCCAGAGGTCACTCTGACTTGTGTCGACGCAAGTCAGATGTCGACGGCCCGCCTCCGGAGGAGCGATCATGACCCTGTCCAGCCGATGCACCGCCCCCGTCCACGACGGTGCGGCCTCCGCCCTGTCCGCGGCCCGCGACCTCGCCGGCCTCGTCACCGCCCGCGCCGAGCAGGGGGAGAAGGACGGCGCGGTCCCGGACGACGTGGTCGGTGCGCTCTCCGACGCCGGGCTCCTGCACCTGCTCGTGGCGTCGGAGCTCGGCGGCTCCGGGCTCGAGATCGACGCCTTCGGCGAGGTCGCCGAGGAGATCGGCCGTGCGGACGCGTCGACCGGCTGGTGCTACATCGCGAACGCGGTGGTCACCGGCCTCGTCGCGGGCCATCTCGACGACGAGGGCGCGAGTGCGCTCTTCGCCCGGGACGGGCGGGCCGTCGCGGCGGGGATGCTCACGCCGCGCGGCACCGTCACGGCGGTCGACGGAGGTCTGCGGGTCGGCGGCGAGTACTCCTTCGCCAGCGGCTCCCGCCACGCGCAGTGGATCGGTGCCGCGGGCCTGCTCGCCAGCGCTGAGCGGCCCACGTCGCGGGTCTTCCTCCTCCCGCGCGCCGACGTCGAGTTCCGCGGCAACTGGG
Organism: Actinomycetospora termitidis; assembly: GCF_030286555.1. GTDB lineage: Bacteria > Actinomycetota > Actinomycetes > Mycobacteriales > Pseudonocardiaceae > Actinomycetospora > Actinomycetospora termitidis. Next base: position 1,342,531 of record NZ_JASVWF010000001.1, read on the forward strand.
CGGTCCTCGGGCTGCGTGCCACGCACAGCGTCGACTACACCGTGCCGCCCCGGTTCGTGCGGTCCGCATTCACCTTCGACCCCGCCTCGTGTCGCCCGGCGCGCGGGCAGGTGAGTCTGCGCCTGGGAACGGTGGCGTTGAGCGCCGCCGGGCACGCCGCGGTCGCCCTCGGGACCGCCCGGCGTGCGCTCGAGGAGATCGTCCGCATCGTCGGCGCGGGCAAGGTGCGTCCGCCCATGCCTCCGCTGCGCGACCAGTCCGGCTTCCGGACCGACTTCGCGGAGCTCGACGGCCGCTACCGGGCCGCGCGCGCCCGCCACCACGAGGTCCTGCGGGACGCCGTCGCCGCGGCAGCGAGCCCGGAGCCAGTGCCGGAGGTGGTGACCCAGCGCATCCGGCAGACCGCCACGATCACGGTCGACACCTGCCTGCACGTCGTGTCGCGGTGCTTCGAGTGGTCGGGGAGCACCGGGCTGCGTGACCCGCACCCCCTGCAGCGGTGCCTGCGCGACATGTACGCCCAGAAGCAGCACGTGCTGGTCGACGCCAACTCCCTCGCCCCGACGGCGCCGGCCCTGATGGAGCAGCTGCGCACGGGGTGAGGGGTCACGTCCGACGGCGGTCGATCCCGGCGCCGAGGTCGATGTCGTGGGCCGCGGCGTGCCGGCGGACGACGCTGCTGAGCAGCGCGGAGAGTCGGTTGCGGTCGCGCTCGCCGAGGTCCTCGGCGAGGGTCGTGAGCTGCTCCCCGACCGCGGCGACGAAGTCCTGCGCGATCCGCCGACCGTCGTCGGTCAGCAGCACCTGGAACGAGCGGCCGTCGCACGGCGACGCGGCGCGGCGCACCAGGCCGCGCCGCTCGGCGCGGTCGACCAGGCCGGTCGTGCTCGACTTGTCGAGGTCCAGCAGTCGGCGGACGTCGGCCATGGTCGGTTCCCGGTCCCGGAGCACGCCCAGGAGGCGCGCCTGCAGGGGTGACAGGTCGTGGGCGGCTGCGGCGTCCGCGAAGACGGCCTGGACGAGCATCGAGGTCTGGACGAGCCCGTCGACGAGGCCGAGGTCCTCGGTCCGGGCGGGCGTGCTGGCGCTCACATCCCGATCCTAACGGTGGCGTTCGGTACGTGGCACGTACTAACTTGGTACGTGCTACGTACTGAATGGAGGCTCGGATGAGCTCGCAGACGTTGACCTCCCCGCCGGGAGAACCGGTGGAGGGGCCTCCGGCGCCACCCGTGCACCGCCCGCTCGTGCTTGCGCTGACCTGCACGGGCGTGCTGCTGGTCGGGATCGACATGACCGCGGTGAACGTCGCCCTCCCCGCGATCGGGCGCGAGTTCGGCACCGGCGCCTCGGGGCTGTCGTGGACGATCGACGCCTACACGCTGGTCCTCGCCGCGACGTTGATGGCCGGGTCCTCGGCGGCCGACCGGTTCGGGCGCAAGCGGGTGTTCTGCCTCGGCCTGACCGTCTTCGCCGTCGCGTCCGCGCTGTGCGCGCTCGCCCCCGGCCTCGGGTGGCTCGTCGCGTTCCGCGCGCTCCAGGCGGTCGGCGGGTCGATGCTCAACCCGGTCGCCATGGCGATCCTGAGCTCGATCTATCCCGGACGCACGGAGCGGGCCCGGGCGCTCGGGGTGTGGGGCGGGGTCACCGGGCTCTCCCTGGCCGTCGGACCGATCGTCGGCGGGGCCCTCGTCGACTCCCCTCTGGGGTGGCGGTGGATCTTCCTGATCAACGTCCCCATCGGCCTGCTCGGCATGGCCCTCACCCGCCGCTTCGTGCCCGAGTCCCGCGCCGACCGGCCCCGTCGCTTCGATCCCGTGGGACAGGTGCTGATCGCGGTCGCCCTGACCGCGCTGACCTTCGGCGTCATCGAGGGTCCGCACCTCGGCTGGGCCTCGCCCGCCGTCGTATGCGTGTTCGTCCTCGCGGTGCTGGCGGTGGCCGTGTTCGTGGCCTACGAGCAGCGCCGTCGGGAACCACTGCTCGACCTGCGGTTCTTCCGCAGCGTGCCGTTCTCCGGCGCCAACGTTGTCGCGATGGTCGGCTTCGCGTCCCTCGGCTCGTTCCTCTACCTCTCGAGCATCTACCTCGAACAGGCCAGGCACTTCTCGCCGCTCGAGACCGGCCTGATCCTCGTCCCCCTCGCCGCGGTCAGCGTCGTGTGGGGACCGGTCAGCGGCCACGTCCTCGCCCGCTGGGGCGCGCGGCCGTGCCTCGTCGTCGGCGGGGTGTCCTACGTGGTCGCCGGGCTCCTGCTGTCCACGGTCACGACGACCACCCCGATCTGGCTGCTGCTCCTCGCGGCCGCCGCCATGGGCCTGGGCAACTCGAGCATCAGCGGCACCGTCACGAACGCCGCGGTCGCGGGGATGCCCGCCGCGCAGGCCAGCGTCGCGGCCGGGGTGGCCGCCACGACCCGGCAGATCGGTCAGACGGTCGGTGTCGCGGTCGCGGGCGTCACCATCGCGCACGTCGCGCTCGACCAGGTCGAGCAGCTCGCCGCGAGCACCCACGTCGGGTGGTGGCTGATCGCGGCCTACGGCGTCGCGATCGTCGTGCTCGGCGTCGTCAGCACCACCCGGTGGGCCCGCGCCACGGCCCGCCGCGCCACCTCCGGGAGCGCCTGATGGAACTCGGGATCTTCACCTTCGCCGACGTCGTCGCCGACCCCGTCACCGGGGACGCCCCGACCCCCGCCCGGCGTCTGCGCGACGTCGTCGACCTCGCCGTCCTCGCGGACGACGGCGGTCTGGAGGTCTTCGGGGTCGGCGAGCACCACCGGCGGGACTTCGCGGTCACCTCCCCGGCCGTCGTGCTCGGTGCGGTGGCCACCCGCACCCGCCGTCTCCGCCTGACCAGCGCCGTGACCGTCCTGAGCTCCGCCGACCCGGTCCGGGTCTTCGAGGACTTCACGACGGTGGACCTGCTCAGTGACGGGCGTGCCGAGATCCTGGCCGGCCGGGGCGCCTTCATCGAGTCCTTCCCCCTCTACGGCGCCGACCCCGCGGACTACGAGGCGCTGTTCGACGAGAAGATCGACCTCCTCCTGCGCCTGACCCGCGACGAGACGGTCACCTGGAGCGGGAGGTTCCGGCCGGCCCTGGACCACCAGCCCGTGTTCCCGCGTCCGGTCCAGCCCCGCCTGCCGGTCGGCGTCGGTGTGGGCGGGTCGCCCGCGTCGTTCCTCCGGGCGGGCCGGCTCGGGCTCCCGATCACGATCGGCATCGTCGGCGGCCGTCCCGAGGCCCTGGCGCCGCACGTCGTCGACTACCGCGCCGCCGCCGAGCGGGCCGGGCACGACGCGGCCGCCCTGCCGGTCGCGCTCACCGCGCACGCCTTCGTCGCCCGCACCTCCCAGGAGGCCGGCGACGTCTTCTACCCGCGCTACGCCGCCATGGCCGAGCTCGCGGGCCGCTCCCTGTCGCGAGAGCAGTTCGACCGGGCGCGGGGCCTCGACGGCCACCTGGTCGTCGGCAGCCCCGCCGAGGTCACCGAGAAGCTCCTCCACCAGCAGGAGATCTTCGGCCATCAGCGCTTCCTCGCGCAGATCCCGCACGGCCCCCTCCCGCACAAGGACGCCATGCGCGCGGTCGAGCTCCTGGGTGCGGACGTCGCCCCGCACCTGGCCCCCTGATCCACGAATCCCACGAATCCCACGGAAGAGAGGAACGACGTCATGAAGCTCGAGATCATCATCGCCAGCACCCGACCGGGCCGCATCGGTCCGACGGTCGCCGAGTGGATGCACCGGGAGGCGGTCGAGCACGGCGGCTTCGACGAGGTCGAACTGGTCGACCTGGCCGAGGTGGACCTGCCGTTCTTCAACGAGCCCAAGCACCCGCGTCTGGGCGACTACGTGCACGAGCACACGAAGGCGTGGAGCGCGATGGTGGCGTCGGCCGACGCGTTCGTCATCGTGATGCCCGAGTACAACTTCGGGTACAACGCCGAGCTCAAGAACGCCCTCGACTACCTGCACGCCGAGTGGAGGTACAAGCCGGTCGGGCTGGTGAGCTACGGCGGCGTCTCGGCCGGCACGCGCGCCGCCCAGATGCTCAAGCAGGTGCTGACGACCCTGCGGATGACACCGGTGTTCGAGGCGGTCTCGCTGCCCTTCGTCAACCAGATGATCGCCGACGGGGAGTTCGTCCCGAACGAGATCGCCCTCGGCGCGGCGAAGGCGATGCTCGACGAGCTCCTGCGGACCGCCGACGCGCTCGCACCCCTGCGCGCGTGACCGCACCACCACGACCACGAGAGCGTCGCCCACGGCGTGACGACGTCGATGTACTACGAGGACCCCGACGGCAACTTCGTCGAGATGCAGATCGACCTCTTCGACGACCCCGACGACGCGACCGCGTTCCTGGTCGGGGCCGAGTTCGCGAGCGACCCGGTCGGGCCGCCGTTCGACCCGGAGGCGATGGTGGCGGCGCGCCGGGCCGGGGCATCGGTCGACGAGCTGACCACGCAGGAGTGGGCGTCGCACACCGTCGGGCCCGACCCGATGACCGCGCTCGGTGGGAACTGAGGCGTGGTCATCGGCCTCCCCCGATCGACCGGCGGGCGGTCTCCAGCTCCACGGCGACCAGCGTGGCGCCGAGCCGGGGCGGGGTGAGGCTGCCGGGCCCGAGCAGGGCCTCGATCCGGTCGAGGCGCTTGTAGAGGCTCTGGCGCTGGAGGTGCAGGGCGTCGGCCGTCGCGGTCTTCCGGCCCAGGTGTCGCAGGTAGACGGTCAGGGTCTCGAGCAGGCGCCCGTCCCCGTCGTCGGCGGCGAGCAGGTCCCCGAGCTGGTCGTCGACGAACCCGGCGACCACCTCCGACCGGTCCAGCCCGACGAGCAGCCGTTCGACCGCCAACGCCCCGGCGTCGACGACGGCGGGGGTCCCGGCGGGCAGGCGCAGGTCGTGCACCCCGGAGGCGGCGACCAGCGAGCGGGCGAGGGCGGGCGCGTCGTCGGCGAGCGGCCCGACCACCAGGCGGGCGCCCTCGGGCAGGGTGACCGCGGCCAGCTCGGCGAGCAGGTCCGCGCGGGCCCCGGCGCGCGCGGGGAGCCCGACGACGGCGAGGTGCCGGCGGTCGCGGACCTGCGCGAGGACCCGTCGTCCCCGCCGGCGCAGGGCGGTCTCGACGAGCAGGGCACGCGGGGTCGCGGAGGCGAACGTGGTCACCACGGCGACGTGGGCGCCGTCGTCGAGCCCGAGGCGGTCGGCGAGCTCGAGGTAGCGCGGTGACGCGGTCTCGCCCGCGAGCGCCAGGGTCAGCAGATCGCGCTCGGCGTGGTCGAGGGCGGTCGGCGGACGGCGACGCATGAGGGCCAGCCCGATCGCCTCGGGGGCCTTCTCGACGGCGGCGTCCAGCACAGCGGCCTCGGCACGCTCGCGGGGTCGCAGCGTCAGGATCGCGATCGTCATGCCGGTCACCGTGATCGCGGCGGACCAGACCTCCCCGTCGACCGGGCGGCCGTCCCGGCTCGTGTCGCCGGGAGCCGCGGCGACGACGTCCCCGGCCAGCGACGTGACGTCGACGTCCGCCGCGGTCTCGACGGCGAGCAGCTCGAGCAGCTCGTCGAGCTCCGCCCCGGCCCCGAGCGCCTCGACCAGGGTGTGGGAGATGCGGTCGAGCAGCTGCAGCCGGCGCACCGACGCGTGCGCGAGCTGGCCGTTGACGGTGCGGCACACCTCCACGAACGGCACGACCCGGCGGAGCTCGAGCAGCGGGAGCCCGAGCCGGTCGGCCTCCTCGCGCATCTCCGTGGGGACCTCCGGCAGCGCGTCGCCGGTCTCGACGGCGAGCGCGGCCACCGCACGGGCCGCGAGGTCGCGGACGTAGCGCCGACGCGTCGCGGCGCCCGCCGTCGCGAGCACGACGCCGCCGACGAGGAGCAGCTCCCCGCCGTGCAACAGGTCGGCGATGTTGAGCACCTCGCTGGTGTGCACCCACGAGACCGGGGCGGACGCCCCGGAGCCCGTCGGGTCGCCCGCCACGACCACCGGGTCGGCCGCGGCGAGGCTCGGATCGCGAAGCACGTGTCCCAGCGGTAACGACATGACGGAACGTCACCTCATCTCCTGGCGTCGGGGACATTCTGTCCCTCCTGACGACGAGGTGGCGAGGGCCACGCTCATCGGGTCACCAGCCGTGGGAGGCCCCGATGAGTACGACCGAGCACGTCCCGCCCCTCGACCGCGAGCAGGCCCTGCACCCGATCCCGGAGAGCGAACGCACCACCGACGTCTCCGCCCAGTTCTGGATCTGGGCGGGCGCGAACATCGCCCCGATCAACTGGGTGCTCGGTGCCCTCGGGATCACCCTGGGGCTGTCGCTGGCCGACACCCTGATCGTGCTGGTGCTCGGCAACCTCGTCGGGATGGCGCTCTTCGGGGTGTTCGTGCTGATGGGTCAGCGCACCGGGGTGACCGGGATGGTGCTCTCCCGCGCGGCGTTCGGGCGGCGCGGCGCCTACCTGCCCTCGGTCGTCCAGGCGTGCCTGGCCGTCGGCTGGTGCGCGGTCAACACCTGGATCGTCCTCGACCTCGTCATGGCGCTGCTCGGACGTCTCGGGGTCGTCGACCCGGAGGCCGCGAACATCGGCTGGCGGCTCGCGGTGGCGGCGGTGATCATGGCGATCCAGGTCGCGATCTCCTGGCTGGGCTACCGCGCGATCGCCGCGTTCGAGCGGTGGACGGTCCCGCCGACGATCGTCGTCCTCGTCGCGATGTCGGTCGCCGCGTGGTTCTTCATCGGCGTCGACTGGAATTACGCCGGCCCGGCCGGAGCGGTGCTCGTCGGGGGCGAACGGATCGCCGCGATGACGGGCGTGATGACCGCGATCGGCATCGGCTGGGGCATCACGTGGTTCACCTACGCCGCGGACTACTCCCGGTTCGTGAGCCGGACGATGCCGCGGCGTCGGCTCTACCTCGCGAGCACCCTCGGACAGTTCCTGCCGGTGGTCTGGCTCGGCGTGCTCGGCGCGACCCTGGCGACCCGCAACGGCGAGGTCGACCCCGGCCAGCTGATCGTCGAGAGCTACGGCGCGCTCGCGATCCCCGTGCTGCTGCTCGTCGTCCACGGCCCGATCGCGACGAACATCCTGAACATCTACACCGTGTCGGTGGCCGTCCAGGCCCTCGACGTCAAGGTCTCGCGGCGCACCCTCTCGGTGCTGGTCGGGATCGTGGCGATGGCCGCCGTGACGTTCTTCGTGTTCCAGAGCGACTTCGCGACGGTGCTCGACACCTGGCTCGTGGGCATCGTCGCCTGGATCGCGGCGTGGGCCGGCGTGATGCTCGTCCACTACTTCCTGGTCGCCCAACGGGAGATCGACCCGGCCGACCTCGTCGCTCCCGTCGGCGCGCGCCGGCTCCCGGTGGTGAACGGCGCGGCCATGCTCGCGTTCGCCGTCGGGGTGCTCGCGACGTGGCTGTTCATGGCCGGGCAGGTCCCCGCCCTGCAGGGCCCGCTCGCGACGGCGATGGGCGGGGTCGACCTCTCGTGGCTCGCGGGCGGGCTCTCGGCCGCCGCGGTCTACGCCGCGATCGGACCGGCCGCCCGCCGTCGCTTCCTGGCACGGCGGGACGGGGCCGGGTCGCCGTCCGTCGCCCCGGCCCGCCGTCCGGACGAGGACCCGGTGGTGACGTCGTGAGCGACCTCGGGTTCTCCTGGCCGGCGGGGCGTCGCGCGGCCGCGGCCTTCACCTTCGACGTCGACGCCGAGTCGTGCGCGCTGGCCCACGACCCGTCGTCGGCCGACCGCATGTCGCTGATGACCCACCAGTCCTACGGTCCGCGGGTCGCCGTGCCCCGGCTGCTCGGCATCCTGGCCGACCACGGCGTGTCCGCCACGTTCTTCGTCCCCGGCTACACCGCCGAGCAGCACCCGGGGATGGTCCGGGCGATCGTCGAGGCCGGCCACGAGATCGGCCACCACGGCTACCTGCACGAGAACATGCTCGGGCTCGATCCCGCGGCCGAGGCGGCGGTGCTCGACCGTGGACTGGACGTGCTGCGCGACGTCGCCGGTGTGGTGCCCACCGGCTACCGCGCGCCCTGGTGGGAGATGAACTGGCACACGCCGGCGCTGCTGGCCGATCGGGGCTTCGTCTACGACTCGAGCCTGCTCGACGGCGACCGCCCGTACCGGATGGCCGCCGGCGCAGGCACGCTCGTGGAGATCCCCGTCGACTGGGCGCTGGACGACTGGGAGCAGTACGCCTTCTTCCCGGGCTGGACCGGCAGCGGCGTCATCGAGGACCCGGCCAAGGCCCGCGACCTGTGGGCCGGCGAGGCCCGGGCCCACCACCGCCTCGGCGGCTGCTTCGTCCTCACCAACCACCCCTTCCTGTCCGGTCGTCCCGGCCGGGCGACGGCGCTCGACGAGCTGATCGACCTCGTCGTCGGGTTCGAGGGGATGTGGGTGACCACGCTCGGCGAGATCGCCGAGCAGGCCCGCCGCACCTGCACCGACACCTGGACCCACCACCGGCCGGAGCTCCCGGCCCCTGCGGGCGTCGTCCCGCACCGAGAGGAGAACCCGTGAACCTCGAGCGGCTCAAGACGATCCACAACGGCGCGAAGGCCGCGCCGACCTTCTCCCGCGAGGAGATGGACCGGCGTCTCGGCGACCTGCGCAAGTCCCTGGCCGACGCCGGCCTCGACGCGGCGCTGTTCACGAGCTACCACAACGTGAACTACTACAGCGACTTCCTCTACACCGCGTTCGGTCGGCCCTACGGACTCGTCGTCACCCACGACAGCCACACCACGGTGTCGGCCAACATCGACGCGGGCCAGCCGTGGCGGCGCAGCCACGACGAGAACGTGGTCTACACCGACTGGCGGCGCGACAACTTCCTGCACGCGGTCCGGGAGACGCTGGCGCGGGCCGGCGTCCGCGAGGGTCGGCTCGGGATCGAGGACGACACCGTGCCGCTGCGCCAGCGCGAGCAGCTGGCCGAGGCGCTCGGAGGCGAGCTCGTCGACGTCTCGCAGGAGGTGATGCGACACCGGATGATCAAGTCCGAGGAGGAGATCGCGCTCATCACCGAGGGCGCCCGGATCGCCGACCTCGGCGGCGCCGCCGTCGTCGGGGCGGTCCGCGAGGGGGTGCCGGAGTACGAGGTCGCACTGGCCGGCACCGCGGCCATGGTGCGGGAGATCGCGCGGTCGTTCCCGGACGCCGAGCTGCGCGACACCTGGGTGTGGTTCCAGTCCGGGATCAACACCGACGGCGCGCACAACTGGCCGACGTCGCGCACCGTGCGCCGCGGCGACGTGCTCTCGCTGAACTGCTTCCCGATGATCGCGGGCTACTACACCGCGCTGGAGCGCACGCTGTTCCTCGGCGAGCCGGACGCCGCGACGCTGCGGCACTGGGAGGTCAACACCGCCGTGCACCGCCGCGGCCTGGAGCTGATCCGGCCGGGCGCGGTCTGCGGGGAGATCGCCGCGGAGCTCAACGAGATCTACGCGGCGGAGGGTCTGCTGGCGAACCGCACGTTCGGCTACGGGCACTCGTTCGGCGTGCTCTCGCACTACTACGGCCGCGAGGCCGGGCTGGAGCTGCGCGAGGACATCACGACGGTGCTCGAGCCCGGCATGGTCGTCTCGATAGAACCGATGATCACCGTTCCCGACGGCGAGCCCGGTGCCGGGGGCTACCGGGAGCACGACATCCTCGTCGTCGAGCAGGACGGAGCCCGGAACATCACCGGCTTCCCGTTCGGACCCGAGCACAACGTGCTCGGCTAGAGGCGCGATCCCGGCGGCCCGCAGCGGGCCGCCGGGTCACCCCAGCTCGCGCGCGATGCGCTCGGCGGTGGCGGTCAGCTCGCCGACCCACCCGGCGAGGCGGTCGCGTCGGAAGCGGGCGGTGGGCAGGGCGATCGAGAGGGCGGCGCCGGCCGGTCCGGGCACGGCGACGCCGATCGCGGTGAGGCCCTCCTCGGTGCGCCCGTCGTTGACCGCGAACCCCTGGCGGCGGAAGCGCCGCAGGTCGCGCAGGAGCGCGTCGAGGTCGGTGACCGGGGAGTCCGGGCGGGAGTAGCGCGCCCGCACCTCGTCCTCGGGCAGGCCCGCGAGCACGGCCCGGCCGCCCGAGACCAGGTGTGCCGGCAGCACTCGTCCCTCGCGCTCGCCGACCCGGAGCACGTGGGTGCACTCGACCGACGCGACGAACCGCACGTCCTCGCCGTCCACGACCATCGCGTTCGTCGTCTCGGCCACCGTCTCGGTGAGGGCCCGGAGGTGGGGGAGCGCGATCCGACGGAGCTCGGCGACCGGTTCGCTCGCCCGCGCGCCGCGCAGCACCGGGCCGGCGCGGTAGCGGCGGTCGGGGTCCTGCTCGGCGAACCCGCGGTAGACCAGCATCGTGAGCAGCCGGTGCGCGGTGGAGCGGGCCACCCCCAGCCGTTCCGCGGCCTCGGACGGGCTCAGCGATCCCTCCTGCGCCAGGATCGCGGCGAGGTGCAGGGCGTGGTCGACCGAGCGGATGCGGTACACCGGCTCGTTCTGCACGTCAGAACCGTACGGGGCATCCGGCAGAACCGCCGTAGCGTCGCCGGCGCATCCGCAGGTGACCCCGGGGAGTGGGAAGTGGCGCAGTTCTACGTCGACGGTTACCAGCCGGGCGACCCGTTCACGGCCGAGCCGCACCCGGCGACGCGGGATCGCCCGGCGGGCCTGCCGGACACCGTCGACGTCCTCGTCGTCGGGTCGGGACCGGCCGGGTCCGTCCTAGCGGCGCAGCTCGCGGCGTTCCCGGAGCTGCACACGCTCGTCGTCGACCGTCGCGACGGCCCGCTCGAGGTGGGGCAGGCCGACGGGATCGCGTGCCGGTCGATGGAGATGCTCGAGGCGTTCGGGCTCGCCGGGCGGGTGGCCGAGGAGGCCTACCGGGTCAACGAGGTCACCTTCTGGCGTCCGGACCCGGAACGCCCTGCGCACGTCACGCGGACCGGGCGCATCCCCGACGTCGAGGAGGGCCTGTCGGAGATGCCCCACCTGATCGTCAACCAGGCCCGCATCCTGGCGTTCCTCCGCGAGTACGCGGCGCGGTCGGCGGCACGCCTCGCACCGCGGTACGGCCTGCAGCTCGACGACCTGCGCATCGAGGACACCGGGGAGCACCCCGTCGTGGCGACCCTGCGCGACGGTGCGGGCACGACGTCCACCGTCCGTGCCCGCTACGCCGTGGGCTGTGACGGCGCTCGCAGCCGGGTCCGCACGGCGATCGGCCGCGAGCTGCGTGGCGACTCCGCGAACCAGGCGTGGGGCGTCATGGACGTGCTCGTCGACACCGACTTCCCGGACATCCGACTCAAGAGCGCGATCACCTCGTCGTCGGGAAGCCTGTTGATCATCCCGCGCGAGGGCGGGTACCTGGTGCGGCTCTACGTCGAGCTGGACGGCGTCCCCGAGCGGGGCACCGTCACACCGGAGACGCTCACCGGGGCCGTCAACCGCATCCTCGCGCCCTACACGCTCGACGTCCGTGACGTCGGGTGGTGGTCGGTCTACGAGGTCGGGCAGCGGCTCTGCGACCGCTTCGACGACCTTCCCGACGACAGGTCGGGTCGGGTGCCGCGGGTCTTCATCGCCGGCGACGCCTGCCACACGCACAGCGCGAAGGCCGGGCAGGGGATGAACGTCTCGATGGCCGACGGCTGGAACCTCGGCTGGAAGCTCGGGGCCGTGCTGCGCGGGACCGCCCGCCCGGAGCTGCTGCACACCTACTCCGCGGAGCGGCAGCAGGTCGCGCAGGAGCTGATCGACTTCGACCGCGAGTTCGCCGCGCTGTTCAGCGACCACTCCGGCGGGGCCGACCCGTCGGTCTTTCAGCGCTACTTCCGCGACCACGGCCGCTACACCGCGGGCTTCGGCGTCCGCTACGGCCCGTCGACGATCACCGCGGCCGTCCCGCAGCAGGACCGCGCGAAGGGCTTCGAGGTCGGCGCGCGGTTCCACTCCGCGCCGGTGGTGCGGCTCGCCGACGCGAAGCCGATGCACCTCGGCCACGTCGCCCGGGCCGACGGGGCGTGGCGGCTGTACCTGTTCGCCGACCGCGACGGGGCCGGGCTCCGGGCGCTCGCCGACCGGCTGGCCGTCCTGCTCCCGCGGTTCACCCCGGACGGCGCCGCCCCGGACGCCGTCATCGACGTCCGGGCGGTGTTCCCACAGCACCACCACGAGCCCGTCGACCTGCCTGCCGTCGTCCGGCCCCGGAAGGGAGCGCTCCAGCTGGTCGACCACGAGAAGGTGTTCTGCGCCGACCTGTCCGACGACGTCTTCGACCGGCGCGGTATCGACCGGGACGGCGCGATGGTGCTGGTGCGCCCCGACCAGTACGTGGCGCATGTGCTCGCTCTGGACGAGGACGAGGCCCTCGAGGCCTTCCTCGACGGGGCGCTGCGCCGGAGGTGAGGGTCAGTCCTCGTCCGAGAGCAGGTGCCACCAGCTCTCGGTGAGGACGTCGAGCATGCGGTCGAGCTCCTCCCGGTCCCGTCCGTGGGCCCACGTCCGCGCGACGTGGTCGAGCTGGGCGAACGCGAGCACGCCGCGCATGTGGCGCGTGCCGGGCTCGAAGCGTCCGGCGGCGTCGAGGCCCTCCTCGACGTCGCCCGCGACCTCCTCGATCCACCGGTCCACGAGCCCCCGGAGCTCGGGGTCCACCGCAGCTGCCTCGAACGCGGCGACGGTGTAGGGCCGGATCGCCTCCCACTGCTTCGAGCGCTCGACGAGCCAGGCGCCGATCGCGTCCCGCGACCCGTCCCGTACCGCGGTCACCAGGTCGTGCGCGGTGGAGCCGTGCTGCTCGGAGGCCGTGCGCTCGAGGATGCCGTTGAGCTCCGCGATCAGCGCCCGCATCAGGTCGCTGCGCGACGGGAAGTACGCGTAGAAGGTCACCCGGGTGGTGCCCGCGGCGCTGGCGATGTCGTCGACCGTCGTCGCCGCGTAGCCCTTCGCCTCGAAGGTCTCCAGCGCCGTCGTCAGCAGCAGGCGCCGCGTCATCTCCTTCTGCGCCGCTCGTAGACCCGCCACGTCAGCTGGTCCTCGCCCCGTGCTTCACGGCGACCACGATAGGTGACGAGGCGGCTCGCGAGACGTGACGGCATGAAAGAATTCTTGACACGCTGCAAAGCAAAATGACACTGTGACAGCCATCGCCGTGGCTGCTGCCTCCCCGGCGCTCCTCCCCACCACCTCGTCCGCGTCGCGCCGCCGCGCGTCCGGGACCGGTGGTGTCCCGTCCTGCTCGAAGGAGAGCCATGTCGCCGGACGATGCCGTCGCGACCTCGGGATCGCGCCCACCCACCCCGTCGCGGGCCCGACCCGCCGTCGGGACCCTAGCCGCCGCATGTGTCGCGGTCCTGGTCGCCCAGATCGCGAACGCCCTCCCGGCGTCGCTGAACGGGCTGTTCCAGGCGGACCTGGGGACCACCGGGGCCCAGCTGACCTGGATCACCGCGTCGTTCATGATCGCGGTCGTCGTCTTCGAGCTGACCTTCGGCGTCCTCGGCGACCTCTACGGGCGCCGCCGGCTGCAGGCCGCGGGCGGCGCGGTGGTGGTCCTCGGCTCGCTGGTCTCGGCCCTCGCCCCCACCGTGCAGGTCCTCTGGGTCGGGGCCGCGCTCAACGGCCTCGGGGCCGGAGCACTGTTCCCGGCGTCGTTGGCCCTGGTCGCCGCGGTGACCAGGACGACCGAGGGACGCGCCCGCGGCATCGCCCTGTGGGCCGGGTTCCTCTCGGCCGGAGCCGCCGTCTCGCCGCTGCTGGGCGGCGGGTTCGCCGAGATCGGCTCCTGGCGCGGCTCGTTCGGCATCGTCGCCGGGCTGGCCGTCGTCTCCGTCGTCGTGACCCTGGTGCTCTCCGCGGAGTCGACCGCCCCCGAGGGTCGCGGACTGGACGTCCCGGGCCAGGTCACCTTCGCGATCGGCCTGATCGCCGTCCTCTACGCGCTCGTGCAGGGCGCCGAGGACGGATGGGGCAGCCCGCACATCGTCGCGGCTCTCGTCCTCGGCGTGCTCTTCCTGATCGCGTTCGTCGTGGTGGAGCGCCGCGCGGCGACCCCGCTGCTCCACCTGGACCTCTTCCGGATCCGTGCCTTCGCGGTGGCCTCCGTCGTCACCGTGGTCGGCATGGTCGCCTTCCTCGGGTCGGCCTTCGCCTTCAGCATCTGGCTCGGGGCGGTGCAGCAGCAGGCCCCGGCCCGCGTCGGGGTCCCGCTGCTGCTCATCCAGGCCCCGGCGTTCCTGCTCATCCCCGTGATCTCGCGGCTGCTGGCGCGGGTCGGCGCCCGCTGGCTGCTCACCGCCGGCTTCGCCGTCATGGCCCTCGGCGCCTGGCTCGCCGCCGGCCTGGACGTGGCGGACCCCTCGCTCGCCCCGATGGTGACGCCGGCCCTCCTGATCGGCGTCGGCTTCGCGCTGTCGGTCAGCTCGTTCACCGCCGTCGCCATCAACACCGTCCCGCACCACCTCGCCGGGATGGCCAGTGCGACGACCAACCTGCTCCGCGACCTCGGCTTCGCCCTCGGTCCGATCGTGGTCGGCGCCGTGGCCCTCGGCGGTGCGGCCGAACGGCTCGGCGCCGCCCTCGCCACCTCGACCCTCCCGGGTGCCGACGCGGCGACCGCCGCGTTCCAGGCGGGCGGTCCGCTCGCGGTCAACTCCCTCCCGCCGGACGCGCCCGGAGCAGCGGTGCAGCCGCTCGCCCGGGCCGCGCTCGGAGCCGGCTTCCAGACGGCGTTCGCGGTGTGCGCCGTGCTCGCCCTCGCCGCGGCGCTGCTGACCCTCGTCGGCCTCGGCGGTCGCGCCGCACCTTCGGACGCCGACCTCGCGCCGGCCGGCGAGTCCTCCTCCGACGTCCGGATCGCGAGGTGATCACCGTGACCAGTGACGACATCGACCTCTTCGACGACGAGGTCCTGCTCGACCCGTACCCGCACTACGCGCGGCTCCGCGAGCTCGGCGGGGTGGTGCACCTGCCCGCCAACGACGTCCACGTCCTCACGCGCTACGACGTCGTCCGGAGGGTGCTCGGCGACCCCGGCACCTTCTCGTCGCGCTCCATCGGCTTCAACCCGATGGTCAACGAGGCGCTGGCCGGCACCTCGCTTGCATCGGACCCGCCCGACCACGCCGCGCTGCGGGCGACGCTCGCGCGCAACCTGTCGCCCCGGGCCCTGCGCGGGCTGGGCGCCACGATCGAGACGAAGGCCCGGGCGCTGGTCGACGACCTGGTCGAGCAGCGGTCGTTCGACGCCGTCGACGCGCTCGCCCGGGCCTTCCCGCTCGAGGTCGTCGCGGACCTGATCGGCTTCACCGGGTCGGTCCGCACGAACATGCTCCGCTGGGGCCGGGCCGCGATGCAGGTCATCGGCCCGCTCAACCACCGGACCGCCGAGAGCTTCCCGATCGCGGGCGAGCTCTACGGCTGGTGCTCCGCGGTCACCGCCGACGACCTGGTATCGGGGTCCGTGGGCCGCGGCATCGTCGACGCGGAGGCCCGCGGCGACATCCCGCCCGGGACCGCGGGCCACATCATCCACCAGTACCTGGGGGCCGGCGTCGACACGACGGTCGCCGCACTCGGCAACGTCGTCGCGCTGTTCGCGGCACATCCCGAGCAGTTCGACCGCATCCGCGAGGACCCCGCACTCGCGCCGTCCGCGTTCAACGAGGTGCTCCGGTACTGGGCGCCCGTGCACGCCTGGGGACGCGTGGTCACGCGCGACGTCGAACTCGACGGCGTCGTCCTCCCGGCCGGCGCCCAGGTCGCGATCCTGTTCGGCGCGGGCAACCGGGACCCGCGCCATTACGACGCCCCGGACGAGTTCCGGGTCGACCGGAACCCGGTCGACCACCTGTCCTTCGGCTACGGCCCGCACGGCTGCGCCGGCCAGGGCCTCGCCCGGCTCGAGGCGCACGCCGTCATCACCGCCCTCGCCGAGCGCGTGGGCCGCATCGTCCTCGGCGACGCGCACCGCGTCCCGCACAACATCACCCGCGGCTTCGAGCGGCTCGGCGTCCTCGAGCTGGTGCCCGCATGAGGATCGTCGCCGACCACGGCCGCTGCGAGGGCCACGGCCTGTGCGCCGACGTCGCCCCCGAGGTCTACGACCTGGACGACGAGGCGGTGGTCGTCGTCCGGCACGAGACCGTCCCCGAGGGCCTGCGTCGGCCCGCCGAGAACGGGGCCCGTGTGTGCCCGGTCGCCGCCCTGCGGGTCGAGCCGTGACCATCCCGCCGAGAACCGAGAGGACCCCTGCCGTGAGAACCGTCCACACCGTGCTCG
The DNA here is from genome assembly GCF_030286555.1 of Actinomycetospora termitidis. GTDB lineage: Bacteria > Actinomycetota > Actinomycetes > Mycobacteriales > Pseudonocardiaceae > Actinomycetospora > Actinomycetospora termitidis. The sequence goes on from NZ_JASVWF010000001.1 coordinate 1,358,826, forward strand.
GCCCGGTGCCCGCCGACCAGCTCGGGGCCGTCGCGGTCCACGAGTCGCTGCTGTCGGTGCTGCCCGGGGCGGAGCACGCCTTCGACGTCACGATCGACCGCGCCGAGATCTTCGAGACGCTCGCGAAGAAGCTCACCGACTTCCGCAACGCCGGCGGCGGCACCGTCGTCGACGTCACCGGCATGTTCCACGGCCGTGACCTGCCGCTGCTCGAGGCGCTGAGCCGCTCGACCGGCGTCCACGTCGTCGCCTCCACCGGGATGGGGCCCGAGGAGCTGCTCGGCGGCTACTTCCTCACGCCGCAGACCAACCCGCCCACGCCCTGGCCCGCGGACCGGTTCGCCGCGCTGTTCGGCGCCGAGGTCACGGCGGGCATGGCCGTCCCCCGCGTCGAGCGTCGTGCCCCGGCCGGCCTCGTCGTCACGGCCGTGACCAGGATCGGCCGCACGGCCACCGACGAGAGCCTGCTGCGCGGCGCCGCCCGCACCGCCCGCGCAACCGGCGTGCCGGTCGCCGTGTGTCCCGGCGACGACGCCCTCGGCGACCTGGAGATCGTCCTGGAGGAGGGCGTGGCCGCCGAGCGGGTGGCCGTCGCCGGCCTCGACCGCCGCGACGTCGCCCGCGAGACGGTCCTGGCCGTCGTGCGGCGCGGGGCGTCCGTCGTGCTCGACCACGTCGGCGCCGACGACGACGAGCACCTGACCGACCGCGAGCGGGCCGACCTCGTCCTCGCGCTGGTCGCCGACGGTCACGCCGGCCGGGTCCTGCTCTCGACCGGCGCGATCGGCGTCGCGAAGGGCCTTCCCGACGACGAGCGCCCGCTCGCGGCCGTCCTCGAGGGACTCGTCCCGCTGCTGCGGTCGAGCGGGCTCGACGAGCCGACCGTGCACCGGCTCGTCGTCGAGAACCCGCGCGACCTCCTGACCGTCCGTCCCGGAGAGGAGGCCTGATGTCCCGCGTCAACACCGTCCTCGGCGCGATCCCCGCCGCGGAGCTCGGCGTCGTCGCCGTCCACGAGCACATCGGCTACGGCATGCCGGGCTCCGAGCTCGACTCCACGTGGTGGAAGATCCCCGAGGAGCGCTACGCCGAGACCGTCCCGAAGCTCCGGGAGTTCCACGAGCACGGCGGCGGCACGTTCGTCGACGTCACCGGCATCTGCAACGGCCGCGACGTCGACCACTACCGCTCCCTGTCCGCGAAGACCGGCGTGCACATCGTGGCCTGCACGGGCTTCGTCGGCGGCGACACCGCGCTGCCCCACTTCGCCCGGGCCACGGTCGAGTACCTGGCCCGGCACTTCGTCCACGAGATCACGGTGGGCATCGGCGGCACCGGCGCGCGAGCGGGGGTGATCAAGGTCGGCGTCAGCCGCGGTGGACGGATGACCGCGCTCGACCGGCGCATCTACCGCGCCGCCGCGCGGGCCGCCGTGCAGACCGGCGTCCCGATCCTGACCCACCTGGCGATCGACCCCGAGCCCGCCGTCGCGATCTTCGGCGAGGAGGGGCTGCCCCTGGACCGCGTGCTGTTCGGGCACGCCGACGACGGGCCGAACTCGTCGATCACCCCGCACGAGTGGCTGCTCGCGCGCGGCGGCCGGATCGGGTTCGACACCTTCGGCTACGAGACCGAGCTGCCCGACCCGCCGTTCTGGGCCCGGCCGCGGAAGGAACGGCTGGACCACTTCCTGAGCCTGCTCGAGCGGGGTCACCTCGGTCAGCTGCTCGTCTCCGCCGACGCGAACTGCAGCCCGCTGGGCTGGCCCGGCGTCAAGGGCCACACCGTCAACTACCTGTTCACCGACCTGATCCCGGACCTGCGGGACGCGGGTGTCGACGATGCCGTCATCACGACGCTGCTCGTCGACAACCCCGCCGACTTCCTGTCGATCCGGAGCTGAGGACCACCATGGACATCACGGACCTCACCGTCGCCGTCGTCGGCGCGGGTTACGGCGGCGCGGCCGTCGCGAAGGGACTGAGCCTGCTCGGCGCCGACGTCACCGTCCACGAGCAGGCCGGCACGACCCGCGAGGTCGGCGCAGGCATCGGGCTGCGGCCCTCGACGATGGACCGTTTCCGGCAGTGGGGCGTCTTCGACGCGATCGACGCCGTGAGCTCCCCGAGCGACTACTTCGAGATCCTGACGGCCACCGGCGAGCCGATCGTCAAGGACTCGTGGCCGGGGATGGACGACTACGACGTCACGACCCACACCCATCTGATCCACCGCGGCGACTTCATCGAGGCACTGCTCGGGGTGCTCCCCGAGGGCATCGTGCAGCTCGGTCGCAAGCTCGCCGACGTCGACGACTCCGGCGACCGCCCGGTCCTCTCCTTCGCCGACGGGACCACCGCCACCGCCGACCTCGTGATCGGCGCCGACGGCATCCGCTCCACGGTCCGCCGGCAGCTCTTCGGAGGCGGCGAGCCGGTGTTCGCCGGAGAACACGCCTACCGCGTCGTGATCGGCGTCGGCGACGCCCACGGGACGGTCGTCGACGACAACCTGCGGATGTACATCGGCCGCGGCACGAAGGTCTACCTGCTGCCGCTGCGCCACCGCGACGGGCTCTCGTTCGACATCACCTGCCTGAATCCGGACGGGTCCTGGTCGCCCGCGGTGAGCAAGGACGAGCTCGTCGCCACCGTCGAGGGCTTCGACGAGCGCATCGTGGCGATCGCCCGCGGCCTGGACATGGACGCCGTCAACATCCGCGCCGTGTACGACATCGAGCCGGTCCCGCACTGGCACACCGACGCCGTGGTCCTGCTCGGCGACGCCGCGCACGCGATGCTCCACCACCAGGGGCAGGGCGCGAACTCCGCGATCCTCGACGCCGGCGCGCTGGTCGACGCCCTGCGCGACGAGGACACGGTCCCGGCCGCGCTGGCCGCGTACCAGGCGACCCGCAAGCCGGTCACCGACGAGCTGCAGCGCATCTCGCGGCAGGGCTGGAGCGAGGACGAGCTCGACGACGTCTTCCCCGGCCAGAAGCGCGGGGCCTGACCCGTGGCCCTGCACCCCCGCATCGCCGAGGCCCTCGCCGACCTGCCCCGCCCGCCGTCGGGCCCACCCGATCCGATCGCCCTCCGCGCGGCCGAGGAGGACCAGGTCCCCGCGCCCGGGGACCGGACGCCGGTGCACGCGGTCGACGATCTCGTCGTGTCCGGGCCGGAGGGCGAGGTGCCGGTCCGCGTCTACACCCCGGACGGGCGCGACCGCCACGGACTGCTGATCTTCCTGCACGGGGGCGCGTTCTTCCTCGGCAGCCTCGAGACCCACGACCACGTCGCCCGTGCGCTCGCGGCCGCGACCGGACTCACGGTGCTCGCCGTCGACTACCGGCGCGCTCCCGAGGCGCCCTTCCCTGCCGGGCTCGAGGACTGCCTGGCCGTCGTCGCCTGGGCTGCGGAGCACGGCGACGAGCTGGGGTGGGACGGCACGACCCTCGCGGTCGCCGGTGACAGCTCCGGCGGCAACTACGCCGCGGTCGTCGCCGCGACGGACCAGGACGCCGGGGCCGCTCACGTGACCCACCAGGTGCTGTTCTATCCGTCGCTGGACCTCGACTTCGACGTCGACCGGTACCCGTCGTTGCGCGAGAACGCGGTCGGGTACGGGCTCGAGACGGCGGGCCTGGCCCCTTTCAATGCCTTCTACCTGCGCAGCGGCGCCGATCCCGACGATCCGCGGGTCTCCCCGGTCAAGCGCGCGGACCTGACCGGGCTGCCGCCCGCGCTCGTCGTGACCGCGGAGCACGACCCACTCCGCGACGAGGGCGAGCTCTACGCCCGACGGCTGCAGGAGGCCGGCGTCGAGGTGTCGGTCCGTCGGTACCCCGGCGCGGGCCACGGCTTCGTCCAGCACTTCTCCTGGCTGCCCGAGTACGCGCAGGTCTTCGAGGAGACCGCCGCCTTCCTGGGGCGCCGATGAGCGCCGTGGACGTGCACCCGGTCGTCTCGCCGTGGGGCCGGTTCGGGCTGTACAGCTTCTTCCTCGACGCCCCCGAACCGGCGGTGATCGACACCGGCATCGCGACGTCCCCGGCCGAGGGGCTGGCGCCGGCGCTGGCGGCGCTCGGCCGCGACGTCTCGGAGATCCGCTGGATCCTGCTGACCCACGGTCACATCGACCACCTCGGCGGTGCCCACGCCCTGTGGGAGATGACCGGGCGGCGTGCCCGGGTGGTCATCCACGAGGCCGATGCGCCGCTGCTGCGCTCTCGGCGCGCTCACGCCGACCTCTACGCCGCCGTCCGGCACCGGTACCTGCGCGATCCCGAGGGCATCGAACGGGAGGCACGGACCGCCGAGGCCGTCATCTCCGGGGAGATGGAGCCGACGGTGCTGCTGCGCGGCGGCGAGTCGCTGCCCCTCGGCGGCGGGGTGTCGGTGTCGGTGCACCACACGCCCGGCCACACGGCCGGGTCGGTGGCCTACGTCGTCGACGGTCAGGACGACGTGTTCGTCGGCGACGCCGTGCAGGTCTGCGGCGCCGCGAACGGCTTCCCCGGCTACGCCGACCCGGACGCCTACCGCGCGAGCCTGGAGTCCCTGCGTGACGAGGTCCGTCCCCGTCGTCTCTTCCTCGGGCACCCCTACCGCGACGCGGGCGGCGTGCCCTACGGCGTCGAGCTCGACGCCGGTCAGGCGCGGCGGGCGCTGGGGGAGAGCCTCGAGCGCGAGGCGAGCATCGCCGCCTCCGCCGCGAGCTGCCTCGCGGCAGGCCTGCACGACACCGACTCCGTGTACTCCCCGTTCGAGCCGGTCGCCGCGGACCTCGCCTACGACCAGGACCCGCGTCGCGACCCGTCCCCGTTCTTCACCACCCTGCACGGCTACCGCCGGCACCACGAGCGAGGAGCCGCTCATGTCCGATGACCCGCGCCGGCTGGACACCCACCCCGGCATCACCGTCCGCAAGGACCTGCGCGTCCCGATGCGCGACGGCGTCGTGCTCGCCGCCGACGCCTACGCCGGGACCGACGACGAGCCCCGGCCGGCGCTGGTCGCGCTGAGTCCCTACGGCAAGGAACTGCAGGCCCTCGCGCTGACGATGCCCCCGCAGCTCCGGCCGAGCCCGCTGTGGGACGGCTGCATCGAGGCCGGCGACATCGCCCGGGTGGTCGCCGAGGGCTACGTGCACGTCATCGGCGACGTCCGCGGCTCGGGCGCGTCCGAGGGTGAGCACGTCGGCAACTACAACGCCGGCGGGGTGTCCCTCGGCGAGGACGCGTACGACGTCATCGAGTGGGTCGCCGCCCAGCCGTGGTGCGACGGCAACGTCGGGATGATCGGCATCTCCTACTTCGGCTCGATGCAGATCCTCGCCGCCGCCGAGCGGCCCCCGCACCTGAAGGCGATCTTCGTCAGCGGCGGCCACTACGACTTCTACGAGACCACGTACCACGGCGGCATCCTGTGGTTCATGCCGCGCGCCGCCCGCGAGGGCCGGGGCGGTGACTCGGGCTGGGCGTTCACCGACCGGATGCGGTCGCGGATGCTCGAGGCGTACTCGCCCGAGGAGATCGCGAAGCGCGTCGCCGAGCGCCTCGCCGATCCCGACATCGCCGCCTGGCCGAACCTCGTGCATCTCCTGCACTACCCGACCCACCACGAGGCCTGGTTCGACATCGTCCTGAACGAGGTCGACGGCGACTGGTACGAGGAGCGGAACCCGGTCAACCTCGCCCGCGACATCGACGTCCCCGTGTACCTGCAGATCAACCAGGGCCGGGGCTGGACGGTCGACGGCCACCTCGAACTCTTCGAGGTCCTGCAGGGCCCGAAGAAGCTCGTCGTCGGGCCGTACCCGCCCATGCAGTCGCGCCCCTGGGTCGAGGAGCACGACGAGATGTTCCGCTGGTACGAGTACTGGCTCAAGGGCGTCGACAACGGCGTGATGGACACCCCCGCCGTCAGCGTGTCCGTCGAGGGCTCGCCGGAGGTGGTCACCGCCGAGCAGTGGCCGCCGAAGGAGATCGACTACCGCTCGCTGCACCTACGGCCCCGTGGGGGCCTGACGCCGGAGCCCGAGCCGATGGGCCCCGACCACGCCGCCCCGGACGGCTTCTACCAGGCACCGCTCACCGTCACCAACCTCGTCGAGGTGATCAGCTGGCGGACCGCCCCGTTCCGCGAGGCCACCGAGATGATCGGGACCGGGGCCGCACACCTCTTCCTCGAGATCGACCAGCCCGACACCAACATCATCCTGCGGCTGTTCGACGCCGCCCCGGACGGGCACCGGCAGCTGGTCACCACGGGCTACCTCAAGGCGTCGCACCGCGAGCTGGACGACCGGACCACCGAGGGCGACCCGTACCACCCGCACACCCGGGCCGTGCCGGTCGAGCCCGGCGTGGTCGAGGAGTACGTGGTGCGGCTCTACCCGTTCGCGACGGTGTTCCGGCCCGGGCACCGCCTCGTGGTGGAACTGTCCAACGCCGAGCCGCTCGCGGACGCCCACAACGCGCTGCTGCCGCCGGACGCGTTCCACCTGCCCGTCGGTCGCCCGGTGACCCACCGGGTCCACCGCGACGCCCGGCACCCGTCGCGGCTCGTCCTGCCGTTCACGACGGGAACGTGAGACGGGCCCACGGCCGGGGAACGCCCGGGGTGACGACGGGCGAGGAGGTCCGATGACGGACGCGATGCTGGACGGGATCGACGGGCTGCTGGACGGCGCGCGGGAGTTCTACACCGACCTGCACGCGCATCCCGAGCTCTCGATGCGCGAAGAGCGGACCGCCGGCCTCGCGGCGGCGCGCCTGTCCGACGCCGGCTTCGAGGTCACCACCGGGGTCGGGACGACAGGCGTGGTCGGGGTGCTGCGCAACGGCGACGGGCCGACCGTCGCCCTGCGGGCGGACATGGACGCGCTGCCGGTGCGGGAGGCCACGGGCCTGCCCTACGCGAGCACGGCGACCGCGACCGACGACGACGGCCGGGAGACCCCGGTGGCGCACGCCTGCGGGCACGACATGCACGTCGCGTGGCTCGCCGCGGCGGCCGCGCAGCTCGCGGCCCGGCGTGACGCCTGGTCGGGCACCGTCGTCGCGGTGTTCCAGCCGGGGGAGGAGATCGGCGCGGGGGCGCAGGCGATGGTCGACGACGGCCTCGTCGACCGCGTCCCGACCCCGGACGTCGTCCTCGGCCAGCACGTGATGCCCGCGCCGGCCGGCGTGCTGAGCACCCGGCCCGGCATCATCACCTCGGCCTCGGACGTCTGGCGCATCCGGATGTTCGGCCGGGGTGCGCACGGCTCGATGCCGGAGGCGGCGGTCGACCCGGTCGTCGTGGCCGCGTCCACGGTGCTGCGGCTGCAGACCGTCGTGTCCCGCGAGCTCGGGATGAACGAGCCCGCCGTCCTCACGATCGGGATGCTGCAGGCCGGCAGCAAGGAGAACGTCATTCCCGACGACGCCGTCATCGGGCTGAACCTGCGCTGCTACGACGAGGGCGTGCGGACCCGGGCCCAGCAGGCGATCCGTCGGATCGTCGCCGCGGAGGCCGAGGCCGCGGGTGCGCCGCGCGAGCCGGAGATCACCCCGGTGGAGACCTACGAGCTCACCGACAACGATCCTGCGGCCGTCGACCGGGTGCTGGAGTCCTTCCGCGAGAACTTCGACGACTCGCGGGTGCAGTCCACCGGCCCGTCGTCGGCCAGTGAGGACTTCGGTGTGCTCGGCCGGGCCTGGGGTGCGCCGTCGGTGTTCTGGTTCGTCGGCGGCCTCGATCCGGAGACCTACGCCGAGGCGGCCCGCGACGGGCGGCTCGGCGAGCTGCCCACCAACCACAGCCCGCAGTTCGCGCCCGTCCTCGACCCCACCGTCCGCACCGGCGTCGAGGCCCTCGTGACGGCGGCCGGAGCCTGGCTGGCGCGCTGAGCCCCGGGCACTCGACGGGGTGTCATCGGCACCGGGAGGTCAGTGGAACCGGTTCTGTGCCGGTTCGAGTCCCTCGGTGAGCAGCGCCTCGACGGCGTCGGCCGCGACCTCGAGCGAGACGTCGAGCTCCTTGCGCTCGGCCCCGCTCCACCGCTTCAGGACGTAGTCCGCCGGGTCCTGGCGGCCGGGCGGGCGGCCGATGCCGAAGCGGACCCGCAGGTAGTCCTTGGTGCCGAGGGACTTCGAGATCGAGCGCAGGCCGTTGTGGCCGCCCTCGCCGCCGCCGCGCTTGAGCCGGACGACGCCGAACTCGAGGTCGAGGTCGTCGTGCACCACGACCAGGTCCTCGGTCGGCACGGAGAAGAAGCGCAGGGCGTTCGTCACCGGGCCGCCGGAGAGGTTCATGTAGCCACGCGGCTTGACCAGGACCGCCCTGCGCCCGACCAGGCGGCCCTCGGCGACGTCCGCGCCGGACTTGCGGTGCGCGGAGAAGCGGCCGCCGACGCGCCCGGCGAGCACGTCGGCGACCGCGAACCCCACGTTGTGCCGGGTGCCGTCGTACTCGGCCCCCGGGTTGCCCAACCCGGCGACGAGCACCGGGCCCGCCGGACCCGTCGTCGGGAAGGACATCAGCTCTCGTCGGAGGTCTCGTCGGAGGTCGCGCCCTCGGTGGCCTCGGCGGACGCACCGGACTCCGAGTCCTCGGCGGCCTCGTCCTCGGGGGCGTCCTCCTCGACACCGGCACCCTCGGTGTCGAGCTCCTCCTCCATGGCGTCCTCGGTCGGCGCCTCGGTGACGTTCACGACGAGGAGCTCGGGGTCGGAGAGCAGCGTGGAGCCGTCGGGCAGGCGGATGTCGCCGGCGAGGAACTGCGTGCCGATCTCGGCGTCCTCGATGACGACCGAGATCTCCTCGGGGATGTTCAGCGCGTCGGCCTCGATGGACAGCGTGTCCTCGTTCTGGAACACGAGGGTGCCCGCGCCGGCCTCGCCGACCGTGACGACGCGGACGTCGACGGTGACCTTCTCGCCGCGACGGACGACCACGAGGTCGACGTGCTCGATGTAGCCCTTGATCGGGTCGCGCACGACGCTCTTGGTCAGCGCGAGCTGCTCCTTGCCGACCCCGGTCACGGTGAGGACGGCGTTGCGGCCGTTCTCGCGCATGACGGCGGCGAACTCGACGGTGTCGAAGGAGAGGTGCACCGGGTCGGTGCCGTGCCCGTAGAGGACGGCGGGGACCCGACCCGACCGGCGGGTGCGGCGCGCGGCGCCCTTGCCGAACTCGGTGCGGTTCTCGGCGGCGATCTTGACGTCGGCCATGGCTTCTCGTAGCTCCTGCGATGGTGCGGCACGGCGGACGACGCCGGGCACCACGGCGGATCACGCCGGGATGCTCACCGCGTCGATCACGGCCGGGTGGTCCCGGCCCTCGCCGAAGTGGATCGGGAACAGTCTACGGGTGGGTCAGGCGTTGCCGTCGAAGAGGTTCGTGACCGACCCGTCCTCGAACACCTCGCGCACCGCGCGGGCGATCAGCGGGGCGATCGAGAGCACCGTGAGGCCCGGGAACCGCTTCTCGTCCGGGATCGGCAGGGTGTTGGTGACGATCACCTCGCGGGCCCCGCAGCTGGAGAGCCGCTCGACGGCGGGTCCGGAGAGCACGCCGTGGGTGGCGGCGATGACGACGTCGGAGGCACCGTCGGCGAGCAGGGCCTCGGTGGCCTTCGCGATCGTGCCGCCGGTGTCGATCATGTCGTCGACGAGGATGCAGCAGCGCCCCTCGACGTCACCCACGACCCGGTTCGCGACGACCTCGTTCGGACGGGTCTTGTCGCGGCTCTTGTGGATGAACGCCAGCGGGACGCCACCCATGGTGTCGGCCCACTTCTCCGCGACCCGCACGCGGCCGGAGTCGGGCGCGACGACCGCGAGGTCCTCGCCCGAGTAGGCGTCGCGCAGGTGCTCGGCCAGGACCTTGTTGGCCAGCAGGTGGTCGACCGGTCCGTCGAAGAAGCCCTGGATCTGGTCCGTGTGCAGGTCGATCGTCATGATCCGGTCCGCACCCGCGGTCTTGAGCAGGTCGGCCACCAGACGCGCCGAGATGGGCTCGCGGCCGCGGTGCTTCTTGTCCTGACGCGCGTAGCCGTAGAACGGCACGACCGCGGTGATCCGCTTGGCCGACGCCCGCTTCAGCGCGTCGATCATGATCAGCTGCTCCATGAGCCACTGGTTGATCGGCTGAGTGTGGCTCTGCAGCACGAACGCGTCGCAGCCGCGCACGGACTCCTCGAAGCGGACGAAGATCTCGCCGTTGGCGAAGTCGTACGCCGACTGCGGGGTGATCGTGACGTCGAGCTCCTTCGCGACCTCCTCGGCGAGCTCCGGGTGGGCCCGCCCCGAGAAGAGCATGAGGTTCTTCTTCGGGGTCGACGACACTGCGCTCACGTCTACTGCTCCTCCTGGTCACGGCGGTCGGGCGCCGATGCCGACCCGCCCGGTCCCCCTGCGGACGGATCCGCCTGCGTCCGGCCCGCGGCCTCGGCCGCCGCCGTGCCGGGACGCCTGCGTTCCACCCAGCCCTCGATCGTCCGTTGCGGTCCCGACGACACCGCGAGGGCGCCCGCGGGGACGTCTCCGCGGACCACGGTGCCCGCCCCCGTGTACGCGCCGTCACCGATGCTGACGGGCGCCACGAAGGTGTTGTCGCTGCCGGTCCGGACGTGGTCGCCCACCACGCTACGGTGCTTGGCCACCCCGTCGTAGTTGACGAAGACGCTGGACGCGCCGATGTTGCTGCCCTCGCCGATCGTCGCGTCGCCGACGTAGGTCAGGTGCGGCACCTTGGAGCCGCGCCCGATGCTGGAGTTCTTGACCTCGACGAAGGTCCCGATCTTGCCCCGCTCGGCCAGCTCCACGCCGGGGCGCAGGTAGGCGAACGGGCCCACGGAGGTCTCCGGCCCGACCGTCGAGTTGCTCCCGTGCGTGCGCACGACGGAGGCCCGGGCCCCGACCGTGACGTCGGTGAGCGTGGTGTCCGGGCCGACGGTGGCGCCCTCGGCGACCACCGTCGTGCCGTGCAGCTGGGTGCCGGGCAGCAGGGTGACGTCGCGCTCGAGCCGGACGCCGACGTCGACCCACGTCGTGTGCGGGTCGATCACGGTGACCCCGGCGCGCATCGCCCGCTCGACCACGCGGCGGTTGAGCTCCGCGCCGAGCGCCGCGAGCTGCACCCGGTCGTTCACCCCGGCCACCAGCCACGGGTCCTCGAGCTCCACCGCGCCCACTCCGAGGCCGTCGCGGTGCGCCGTGGCGACGACGTCGGTGAGGTAGAGCTCGCCCTGGGCGTTGTCGGTGCCGAGCTCGGCGAGTGCGGCGCGCAGCACCTCCAGGTCGAACGCGTACACCCCGGAGTTGACCTCGGTGATCGCGAGCTGGTCGAGCGAGGCGTCGGCCTGCTCGACGATCGCCGTCACGCCGCCCTTCTCGTCGCGCACCACGCGGCCGTAGCCGGTCGGGTCCTCCATCTCGGCGGTGAGCAGCGTGACCGCGTGGCCGGCGTCGTCGTGCTCGGCGACCAGGGCGCGCAGCGTCGACGCGTCGAGCAGCGGGACGTCGCCGTAGGAGACCAGGACGGTGCCGGAGGCGGACGCGGGGAGGGCGTCGACGCCGCAGGCCACGGCGTGCCCGGTGCCCCGGCGCCGGTCCTGCACCGCGGTCCGGACGTCCCGCCCGAGCTCGGCGCCGACCTGCGCGCAGTGCGTGCCGACCTCCTCGCGCCCGTGCCCGACCACGACGACGAGGTGCTCGGGCGCGGCGCCCGCGGCGGCGTGCAGCGCGTGCCCGAGGAGGCTGCGACCGCCGACCGGGTGCAGGACCTTCGGCGTGGCCGACCGCATGCGGGTGCCCTCACCCGCGGCGAGGACGACGACCGCGGTGGGGGTCGGCGGCATCGGCTCTCGGCTCCTGTGGGGGCGGCGGGGTGCTGGTCGACGGGCACGGTGCCCGGGCACCGGCTCCTGGATTCTCCCACCCGGCGCGCGTCCGGGGACCCACGGGGTCGGCGCTGCGCCGTCGACCGATCAGCCGCCGACGACCAGCCCGTCCGCGGGCGTGTCCGTGCTCTCGTCGAGGATCACCGCGTTCCCGCCGCCCCGCTTGGCCTCGTACATCGCGCGGTCCGCGCGGGCGAGCAGGGTCCCCGGGGTGATCCCGGAGTGCACGGTGCCCGCGACCCCGACCGACAGCGAGACCTGCGACCCGTCCCCGACCGGCACGTCGGCGACCGCGCGGGCGGCCCGCTCGAGGGCGGCCCGCGCGTCGGACTCCGAGCTCCCGGGGAGGACGACGACGAACTCGTCGCCGCCGTAGCGGGCCACGAGGTCGTCCGCGCGCAGACAGCGCCGCAGGGTCTCGGCGACCAGACGCAGCACCTCGTCGCCGCGTGCGTGCGAGACCCGGTCGTTGATCGTCTTGAACCGGTCGACGTCGACCATCGCGATCGCGAGCGCCGAACCGGCCCGGCTGGCGACCGTGGTCAGGTGGTCGGCGAGGGTGTCGTCGAGCGCACGCCGGTTCGGCAGCCCGGTCAGGGGGTCCGTCCGGGCCTGGGCGGCGACCTCGCCGTGCTCGCGGCGAAGCTGCTCGTGGGCGATGCGGGTCCGCAGCGAGAGGACCCGCGCCTGCTGCAGCGTCCACAGCTCGCGCTCGAGGTCGGCGGTGTAGTCCCGCAGCGCCCGGCGACCGGGCACACCGCCGAGGTGGTCGGTCGCGACGTGCACGAGTTCCCGGCTCACGGCGAGCGCGAGGCCGGGCTCGCCGCGCGGCCGCCGGTCGCGCACCGCGGCGAGGCCGGCCGCGGCCTCGTCGGGGCGTCCGGCGAGCACGAGGGACCGGGCGCGGGCGAGCGCCACGAGCAGGTGGTCGGACAGCCCGGCGCACGACCGGTCGGCGGGACCGAGGGCCTCGACGTCCCCGCGGGCGCGGGCCGCGGCCTCCGCAGGCGTCCGGAGCCGGGGGCCGGTGTGCCGCACGAGCGTGACGACCGCGCGCAGCGCCCGCCGGTGCTCGGGGCCGAGCAGGGCCGGCTCGGCGTGGAGGGCCCCGGCGCGGTGGCCGGCCTCCTCGAGCAGCGGTGCCCCGTCGCGTCCGGCGCGCTGCAGCCGCAGGCCCCAGGCGGCCAGGACCCGGATGAGCTCGTGCTCGCAGCGCGCCGCGGCGATCAGGTCGCCGTCGTCCTCGGCGATCACCCGGGCCCGCGTGAGCAGCGGCTGGGCGTTCTCGTGCAGACCGAGGGCGGCGAGCGTCGAGGCGACCAGACGGTAGGTGTCCTGCAGGTTCCCGCGGTGCTCGCGGGCGGTGGGCGCGTGGTCGACGGCGGACTGCTCGTCCAGGCTCGTGAGCGCGCGGGTCGCCGCCGCCAGCGCGGACTCCTCGTCGTCGGCGAGCAGGGCGCGGCGGGCCAGCAGCGCCTCGGCGTCCACCGCGAACAACGTCAGCCCGTGTTCGGACACCACGGCGACCAGCTCGTCGAGGGTCCGCTCCGCCGCGTCGGTGTCGACGGGGGAGGGTCCGCCGTCGTCGAGGGTGCCGGACCCCGTCGGGCTGGGGTCGTCGCCGCCGCCGCGGACGGCGAGCAGGGCGGCCGCGGTCTCGCGCAGGAGCACCGCCCGCGTGGCCGGGTCCCGTCGCCGGCTGCTCCGCACGAGATCGACGAGGGTCGCGATGTCGGTCCCGCGGCCGGGGTGCGGGACCCGGGCGGCCCGGGCGCCCACGGCGCGCGCATGGGCGATCACGCTCTCCCGTGGGGCGTGTTCGGGCCGCGCGAGCGCGCCCGCGAGGACCGCACCCGCCGGGGAGGGGCGGTCACGACCGTCCGTCCGTGTCACCCGCACCCCCTGGACCCCCACCGGCGTTACCCCTCCGGGCTCCGCCGACCGTCCGGTCACGGAGCGCAGAGGAGTCGTCGCGCGTCGTCACCCCGGATTCTGCACATGCGGACGCCGACGGCTCCCGCCGGGTCCGGGACACGAGCAGAGAGGGGTCGAGCGTTGGCGAACGGTCGTACCGAGGTCGGTGATCGGCTGATCCCGGGGAGCGCCCGCCGGGCCGTCGCCCTCGTCGTCGGGACCGGCATCGTGGTCGTCGGTGCGCTCGCGGTCCACGCCGCGGGCCGGGACGGGCCCGGCCGGACCGACCGCGCGCTCGCCGCGCTCGTCCCGATGCACCACGGACCCGCGGCCGTCGTGGGCGACGCGCTCGGCGCGCTCGGGGATCCCGTCCCGGTCGCGCTGCTGCTCCTGCTCGGTTCCGCCGCGGCCTGGCGGACCCGGGGCGGGCGCGGACTCGCGCTGGTCCTGGTGGCCCCGCCCGCGGCGATGGTGACCACCTCGCTCGTCCTCAAGCCCATCGTCGGCCGCACGCGCGGCGGGGAGCTGGCCTTCCCCAGCGGACACACCACCGCTGTCGCCGCGCTCGCGGGGGTCGCGGCCGTGCTCGTCCTCTCCGCGGTTCAGCTCGCGCGCCGCACCCGGGCGACCGCGGTGACGGCGCTCGGCCTGCTGGTGGTGGCCGTCGGGGTGAGCCTGGTCGGCCGCGACGTGCACGACCCGAGCGACGTGCTGGGGGCCCTCGGGGTCGTGGCGGCCGTCGTGCCCCTCGCCGCGCTCGCCGTGGACGCCTTCGCCGATCTCGCCGAGCCCGAGCACACGCCCGACGACGAGATCACCCGGCGGCTGCCCGCCCTGCGCTGATCCCCACGTCGGTCCGGTCGTCAGGCCTGGGCGGCGGACCGCTCGTGCGCCCCGGACGGCAGGCGGCGCCGCAGGGTGACCACCGTGCCCGGTTCGCCGCGGTCCACGCTGGTCTCGGCGAGACGCTCCATCATCGCGAGGCCCCGGCCCCGCGAGCTGGGTCCCGACGGTGGCTCGCGCCACTGGCCGTGGTCGGTGACCACCACCGCGACCGTGCCGTCGCGCAGCTCCGCCCGCAGCGACATCGCGCCGGGCTCCCCCCGGGCGGCGTAGGCGTGGTCGACGACGTTCTCGAGCGCCTCGCTGGTCGCGAGGACCAGGTCGTCGGCCAGGTCGGCCAGCTCGTCCTCGGTGCCCGGGTCGGGCCCGGCGGAGTCCAGGGCCTCGCCGAGCCACCGGCGCAGCGCACGGCGGAAGGCGCCGACCTGCGGCGGCGCGGCCTCGGCGGTCAGGTCGAGGTCGGGCGGGGCCTGCGAGGACACTGAGCTCTCGACTCCCGAGGGGCACGGAGTGACGGAGTGACCCCGTCTACTACCCCGGCCCGTCGGTGGGGAAACCGCGGTCCGCTCACGTGCCCGTCGTCCGCACGCGCTGCTCCACGGGCAGGTAGCCGGTGCGGTCGTCGAGCGGGGTCCGCACGTCGTAGCGGCACTCGTCGTGGACCACCGCCGGCCCCCACACCCACAGTCGCGGCGCCTCGCGCGGCGCGAGGCCCACGACGCGCACGGTGCCGTCGGCGTCCGGGGTGACCGCGCGGGCGCAGACGGGGCAGCGGGTGGCGGAGGCCCCGGTCAGGCGGGCGGGCGTGCTCATCGGCGACTGCTCCCGGCGCGGCTCGGCGCCCCCCGACGGCGGGCGTGACCCGATCAGGTTGCCCGCGACCGATCGGCGAGGCAAGAGCCCGTCCGGTCGGACGGCCGTGCGCCGGGGTCAGGCCCCGGCGGCCCGCTGCTCCTGCAGGGTGGTCGCGGCGCGGAGCCGCTCCGCGAGCTCGTCGAGCCGGCCGCGCAGGTCGGCGAGCTCGGGGGCGCTCATCCCGGTCGCGCGCTCGACGTCGCGCTGGACGAGCCGGGCCCGGTCGTAGAGCTCGCGGCCCTCCTCGGTGCAGGCGATCTCCAGCGTGCGCTCGTCCTCCGGGCGCCGACGGCGGGTCACCCGGCCCTGCTTCTCCAGGCGCTTGAGCAGGGGCGAGAGGGTGCCCGAGTCGAGGTGCAGCTGCTCGCAGAGGAACCCCATGGACACGGCCTCGTACTGCCAGAGCACCAACATCACGGCGTACTGGCTGTAGGTCAGCCCGAGGGCGTCGAGGCCCTGGCGGTAGCAGGCGGTCATCGCCCGGGAGGCGGAGTGCAGTGCGAAGCACAGCTGCCCGTCGATCGTGAACGGTTGCGTGCCCGTCCCAGCCTCGGCCGTCGTCATCCCACCAGGGTAAACGCAGTCGGGCCGATCCGGGGCGCGCTCACGGTCCGAATCCGTCCGGAAACGGAAGGTCACCGTTCGGGCAACAGTCCTGCCCTCTCGAGGATGCCGAACAGATCCGTCGTCAGCTCGAGGGTGCCCATCTCCGCGCGGGTGAACCACGCGGCGTCCGCGGCGTCGTCCCCCGCACGCAGCTCCCCGCCGACGGCGGTGGCGACGAAGTCGTGGATCTCGAAGACCACACCGTCCGGCCCCGGTCGCTCGAGGACGAGCCACTCGCCGCCGACCTCCACGACGATCCCGGTCTCCTCGGCCACCTCGCGGGCCGCGGCGGCAGCGGGCGACTCGCCGGCCTCGACGCGTCCGCCCGGGAGCGTCCACCGGCCCGCCTGGGGCGGGCGGCCGCGCCGCACCAGCAGGAGGCGCCCCTCGGCGTCGCGGACCACCGCGCCGGCCGCGGGCACGCGGCGCCGTTCCACGGCGCCACCTCCTCGTCGTCCTCGCCCGGCGCGTGGCGTACCGCTCCGCCGCCTGGATTCGAACCAGGATCATCGGAACCAAAATCCGAGGTGTTGCCCTTACACCACGGCGGACCGGGCCCACGCCGTCGGGCCCGGTCCCATGGTGACACGCCCCTCACCCGGGCTCCGGCGGGACGCCGCCGCCGTCGTCGTGCCCCATCCGTGACCTCACGTGACGTCATCGTTGCGTCACGCGCCGTCAGTGGACCGGGGGACCGTCGTCCGAGGAGCGTGACCAACACCACCGTCAGCCGTCCGGGCCCCCAGCAGCGGCGTCGGCGCCGCGCCCACCGGGCGCTCGTCGTCATCGCCGTGATCGCGGTCGCGGTCGTCGTCGCCGTCCTCGCGGTCGGCACGCACGTCGTCGGCCGCACCGTGCGCTACCCGGACGTCTTCGGGCCGATCCCGGAGAGCTCGCGCCCGGCGCCCGCCCCGGACGGCGCGCAGACCTACCTGCTCGTCGGCACCGACGGCGGGTCGCCGACCCGTGCGTTCCTCGGCAGCCCGATCGCGGGGCGGACCATCCAGGTGGTGCGCGTGGCGCCCGACCGCGCGAGCGCCCAGGTGATCGGGATCAGCGCCGACTCCCTCGCCCCCGTCCCCGGGCGGGGTCCGGGGCCGCTGGGGTCGGCCCTCGTGAGCGGGGGGCCGACCGGGCTCGTGCAGGCCGTGGAGGGGCTGACGGGCGTCCGCGTGGACCACTTCGCGACCGTCGACTTCCCCGGCTTCCGCAGCCTGGTCGACCGGTTCGGCGGGATCGACGTCGGCGTCGCCGCCCCCACCACCGGCGGCGCGCCCCTGGTCCACCTCGACGGGGCGCAGGCCCTGGCCTACCTCCGGGTGGCCGACGAGCCCGGCAACGAGGCGAGCCGCGTGGCCCGGGAGCAGAACGTGCTGCGCGGCCTGCTCACCGGCGCCGCCCACGCGAGCCCGTTCGCGCTCCCGGGCACGATCGTCGACCTCTCGGGGTCCGTCGGCTTCGACGACAGCATGGGTGTCTGGTCGATCCTGCGGCTCGGGACGGACATCGCGACGATGCGCGGCGACACGATCACCTTCGTCACCGCGCCGATCGCGGCCGCGGGCGCACCGGGCGACCAGGGCCGTCCGACGCAGCTCCTCGCGCCGTCCGCGACGGATCTGTTCGCGGCGCTGCGCGACGGGCGGGTGGGCGACTGGCTCGCGCAGAACGGGCCGTCGCAGGCGGTCACGGCGCCGCGCTGACCCGTGACCGCGGGCGGCCCCGGTCGTTGATCCCCGTCAGGAACCGGCCGGTCCCGGCATGACCTGTTTCACGCCCGGGATCGGCGCGCAACCCGCCCGGCGCACGCGCGTCCTTCGTGGTGGAGGACCCGATCCGCCTGCCGAGGGCGGACGCCGTGCGAAGGAGGTGGGCGGGTGGACGAGGCACGAGGGACGCGTCCCGATCACCCGTCCGACCTCCCACACCACCGCACGGGCGACGAGCGACGTCGGGCGACGGGCACGCGGTCGGTGGGCCGCGTCCCGGCGCTCAGAACAGGGGCGAACGCGTGAGCGGTACCGAGCTCGACGGTCGGACCGATCCGGGTGACACCGGGGAGATCCCGGCGGGACCGAAGACGCAGCGGAGCGGAGCTCGACCCGCGGGACCGGAGACGCAGCGGAGCGGAGCTCGACCCGTAGGCACCGTCGGGGCGACGGCCTCGCCGACGGCGGCCGGGGAGGCGACGCCGGCACCCGAGCCGTTCGTCGACCCGGACCCGACGGCACCGGGCTTCATCCGCATCTGGGACGACGAGGCCCCCGGTCAGCCGGGCAGCGTCGCCACCGCCACGAGCTGGCAGTCGAAGTTCGCGCTGTCGGTCGCCGCGAGCGACCTGCTGGTGCTCGCGATCTGCGCGGCGCTGGGCGCCCTGGCGAACTTCGGTGCGGGCACCGGCTCCTCGGGCACGAACCCGTGGGTCCTCGCCGGGGTCTGCATGGTGCTCGTGCCGATGGCGATCGGCGCGGCACGCGCGTGGGACCCCCGGGTCCTCGGTCAGGGCTCGGAGGAGTGGAGCCGGCTGATGCGCGCGTACGTCAGCGCGGCGATCATCCTGGCGCTGGCCGGACTCGTGCTCGAGCGCACCGGCGTGCGGCCGTGGGTCTTCGGGATCCTGCCGGTCGCGGGCCTGCTGTCCATGGCCGGCCGCTACACCCTGCGCCGCTGGCTGCACCAGGCGCGCAAGCGCGGCCGCGGGTTGCTGCCGGTCCTCGCGATCGGCACCGAGGAGTCCGTCCGCGACCTGATCGAGCGCACCCGCCGGGTCGCGCACATCGGCTGGGTCGTCACCGGTGCCTGCACCCCGACCGGACTGGGTGAGGAGGGGCAGGGCCACGTCGCCGGGGTCCCGGTGATCGGCGACCTGGACTCGCTGCCCTCCTCCGTGCGCACCGGCCGCTTCGGCGTCGTCGCGGTCGCCCAGACCCCCGGCTGGAGCCCGAAGCGGCTGCACCGCCTCGCCTGGGACCTCGAGGGCACCGGTTCCGAGCTCGTCGTGGACCCCGGTCTGATGGAGGTCGCCGGACCCCGCCTGCACGTCGCCCCGGTGGACGGGCTGCCGCTGCTGCGCCTCACCGAGCCGCGCCTCTCGGGCGTCCCGCGGATCGGCAAGCTGCTCTTCGACCGCGCCGCGTCGACCGCGCTCGTGCTGGCCCTCGCGCCCGTCTTCCTGCTCATCGCGCTGTTCGTCAAGCTCGACGGCGGCCCGGTGTTCTACCGGCAGACGCGCGTCGGGCTGCGCGGCCGGACGTTCCGGATGGTCAAGTTCCGCTCGATGGTCCCGGACGCGGACCGGTTGCGTGCCCAGGTCGTCGCGGGCGGTAACGACGGGTCGGGCCCGCTGTTCAAGCTCCGCCGCGACCCCCGGGTGACGCGCATCGGCTCGATGCTGCGCCGCTACTCTCTGGACGAGCTCCCGCAGCTGTTCAACGTCGTCGGGGGCTCGATGTCGCTGGTCGGGCCCCGCCCGCCGCTGCCCGGAGAGGTCGACGCCTACTCCGACGCCGCCAAGCGCAAGTTCCTGGTGCGGCCGGGCATGACGGGTCTGTGGCAGGTCAGCGGCCGATCCGATCTGTCGTGGGAGGAGTCGGTCCGGTTGGACCTGCGCTACGTGGAGAACTGGTCGCCCGCCATGGACCTGGTCATCCTGTGGAAGACGGTCTCGGCCGTCTTCCGGGGTGACGGGGCCTACTGACACGGGCCTGGGATTCTGGACGAGATGACTGCCGCCCCCGCACTGTCCTGTCGCCTCTGCGGGTCGACGGAGCTGGAGAGCTTCGTCGACCTCGGGGCCACGCCCCCCTGTGAGCTCTTCCTGACGGCGGAGGCGCTCGAGGCCCCCGAGCCGACGTTCCCGCTGCACCCCCGGGTGTGCCGGAACTGCCTGCTGGTGCAGCTGCCCCCGCTGATCGACCCGGACGAGACGTTCACCGAGTACGCGTACTACTCGTCGTTCTCGACGTCGTGGGTGGAGCACGCACGCCGCTTCGTCACCGCCGCGACCGCACGGGCCGGGCTGACGTCCGACTCGCTCGTGGTCGAGGCCGCGTCCAACGACGGCTACCTGCTCCAGCACGTCGTCGCGGACGGGATGCGCGCGGTCGGCGTGGAGCCGAGCGTGAACGTCGGCCAGGCCGCCCGGGACAAGGGCGTCCCGACCGTCACCGCGTTCCTCTCCCCGGAGACCGGCGCGGCCGTGCGGGCCGAGCACGGGCCGGCCGCGCTCGTCGTCGCGAACAACGTGTACGCGCACATCCCCGACGTCGTGGGCTTCACGAAGGGCCTGCGCGCGATGGTGGCCGACGACGGCTGGGTGTCGATCGAGGTGCAGCACCTGCTGACCCTCGTGGCCCTGCGCCAGTTCGACACGATCTACCACGAGCACTTCCAGTACTACACGGTCGGCACGGCGATCCGGGCGCTCGCGTCCGGCGGCCTCGACCTCGTCGACGTCGAGCTGGTCCCCACCCACGGCGGGTCCATCCGGCTGTGGGCGCGCCCCAGCGAGCTCGCGGAGCCGGCCTCACCCGCCGTCGCGCAGGTCCTGGCCGAGGAGGCGAAGGCGGGGCTGGACACCGTCGAGGGCCACGCCGGGTTCGCCCGCGAGGTCTCGCGCATCCGGAACGACCTGATGCGCTTCCTGATCGACGCCGCCGACGCCGGCAAGACCGTCGTCGGCTACGGGGCGCCGGGCAAGGGCAACACGCTGCTGAACTACTGCGGCATCCGTCCCGACCTGCTCGGCTACACCGTGGACCGGAACCCGTACAAGCACGGGCGGTACACGCCCGGCACGCGGATCCCGATCCACCCGCCGGAACGCATCGACGCCGACCGGCCCGACTACGTGCTCGTGCTGCCGTGGAACCTCCGCGACGAGATCACGGCCCAGCTGGCGCCGGTCGCGGACTGGGGCGGCAAGCTCGTGTTCCCGATCCCGACCCTCGAGGTCGTGGAGCCCGGCAGCACCTCTGCCTGAGTCGACGGAGAAGGAAGTAACTGCAGTGAAGGTCGTCCTGTTCTGCGGCGGATTCGGCATGCGGATGCGGGATGGGGACTCCGACGTCCCCAAGCCGATGCAGATGGTCGGTCCGCGCCCGCTGATCTGGCACGTGATGCGCTACTACGCCCACTTCGGGCACAAGGAGTTCATCCTGTGCCTGGGCTATGGCTCGCACCACATCAAGGACTACTTCCTCAACTACCGCGAGACGGAGTCGAACGACTTCGTCCTGCGGGAGGGCTCGATCGAGCTCGGGGGCTCCGACATCGCGGACTGGACGATCCACTTCGTCCACACCGGCCTCGAGTCGCCCATCGGTGAGCGGCTGCGGCGGGTGCGCCACCTCGTCGACGGCGACGAGATGTTCCTCGCGAACTACGCGGACGTCCTCACCGATGCGCCGCTGGACCAGATGGTCAAGCGGTTCTCGGACTCGGACGCCGAGGCGGCGCTGCTCGCCGTGCTGCCGCAGGCGGTGTTCCACATCGTGGAGTCCGGTGAGGACGACCGCATCACCTCGATCCACCCGGTCACCGACATGGGCGTGCGGGAGAACGGCGGCTACTTCGTCCTGCGGCCGTCGGTCATCGACCGCATCCCGGAGAACGGCGACCTGGTCGGCGACGCCTGTACCGCGCTGGCGGCCGAGGGGAAGCTGATGGGCTACCCGTACGAGGGCTTCTGGCTCCCGGCGGACACGCTCAAGGAACGCAACCAGCTCGAGGCCTCCTACCGCGCGGGCACCCGGCCCTGGATGCTCTGGGAGAAGGAGCCGGACATGACGCCGCTGGAGAGCCTCGTGACCCAGGAGCTGCAGACCTGATGCGTCGCCTGGTCCCGGACGGGCTCGACGAGCTGGTGCTGCTCGGCGCGCACTGCGACGATATCGCGATCGGGGCGGGCGGCACGGTCCTGACGATCTGCCGGGCCCGGCCCGGCATCCGGGTCCGCGCGCTCGTGCTGTCCGGGGCCGGCACCGACCGGGAGGCCGAGGAGCGCAAGGCGCTCGACGCGTTCTGCCCGGCCGCCGACCTCGAGGTCACGGTGCTCGACCTGCCCGACGGCCGGCTGCCGCACCACTGGCAGTGGGCCAAGGAGGCCCTGGAGTCCTTCCGGCGGTCCTGCGAGCCCGACCTCGTGCTCTGCGGGCACCGCGCCGACGACCACCAGGACCACCGCGAGCTCGCCCGGCTCGTCCCCACGGTGTTCCGGGACCACCTCGCGCTCGGCTACGAGATCCTCAAGGCCGAGCCGGACCTCGCCCAGCCCCCGCTGCTGTGGCCGCTGTCGCAGGAGGCGGTGGACGACAAGATCCGCCTGCTGCACGAGCACTACCCCTCGCAGACCGGCCGGACCTGGTTCGACGACGAGGCGTTCCGCGGTCTCGCGCGGATCCGCGGCGTCCAGGCCGGTGTCCGCTACGCCGAGGGGTTCCACCCCACCCGCCTGCTGGTGGGTGTCTGACCGTCATCGATCGGAGCTGTCCACCGTGCGCGTCCTCCTGACCGGCCACCAGGGCTACCTGGGCACCCTCGCCGCCCCCATGCTCGCCGCGGCGGGCCACGAGGTGACGGGGCTGGACTCCGGCCTGTACGCCGACTCGATCCTGGGCGAGCTCGAGCAGCCCGACCCGCCGGCGCTCGCCGTCGACCTGCGCGACGTGACCGTCGAGCAGCTGCAGGGTTTCGACGCCGTCATCCACCTCGCGGCGCTGTCCAACGACCCGCTCGGGTCGCTCGCCCCGCAGCACACCTACGACATCAACCACCACGCCTCCACGCGGCTGGCGCGGCTGGCCAAGGAGGCCGGCGTCGGCCGCTTCGTCTACGCGTCGACCTGCTCGGTGTACGGCGCGTCCGGCACCGACGACGTGCTCGACGAGGAGGCGCGGATGAACCCCGTGACCCCCTACGCGGAGTCCAAGGTGCGCGTCGAGGCCGACCTGGTGGACCTGGCGTCGGAGGAGTTCGTGCCGGTGTCGATGCGCAACGCGACCGCGTTCGGGTTCTCCCCGCGGCTGCGCGCCGACATCGTGCTGAACAACCTGGTGGGGCACGCCGTGCTCTCCGGGCGGATCCTCGTGATGAGCGACGGCACGCCGTGGCGCCCGCTGTGCCACGGCCGCGACATCGTCTCCGCAGCGATCGCGGCGATGGAGGCCCCGGCCGACGTCGTGCGGGCCCAGGCCTTCAACGTCGGCCGCACCGACAACAACGTGCAGGTCCGTGACATCGCCGAGGCCGTCAAGGTCGCCGTGCCCGAGGCCGAGCTGATCGTCACCGGCGAGACCGGCGGCGACCCGCGCTCCTACCGCGTCGACTTCACCAAGATCGAGAAGACGTTGCCGGAGTTCCGCTGCGCCTGGTCGGTCGCCGACGGTGCCGCGGAGCTGCTGCGCGAGTACCGCGCCCGCGGGCTCACCCAGGAGACGTTCGACCTGCGCTTCACCCGGCTCGCCGTGCTGCACGCCCGGCGGGAGGCCGGGACGCTGGACGAGACCCTGCGCCCCGTCTGAGGACCTCTCACAGGCTCGCGAGCAGGTCCTTCCACGAGCCGGCCGTGCGGTCGCGCTCCGAGATCGCGGTGACCTCGACCGGCCAGGAGATGGCCAGGTCGGGGTCGTCGTGGGCCACCCCGAGGTCCTCGCCGGGCGCGTGCGGCCGGTCGATCCGGTAGCAGACGTCCGCGTCGGTGATCGCCTGGAAGCCGTGCAGCAGGCCGGCGGGGACGTAGAGGTGGTGGAAGTCGACGTCGTCGAGCCGGAAGGACGCGACGGTGCCGAACGTCGGCGACTCCCGGCGCGCGTCGACGAGGACGTCGTGCACCGCGCCATGGGCCACGCGGACCAGCTTCGCCTCGCCGGCGCCGCGGCGGCCGTGCATCCCGCGGATCGTCCCCGCCCGCGACCGCGACTGGCTGTCCTGGGCCAGCGCTCCCAGGTCGACCCCGTGCTCCGCCCCGATCGCCGCGTCGAACGTGCGGGTGAACAGCCCGCGGTCGTCCCGGTGCGGGGTCGGGACGAACACCAGGACACCCTCGATCGTGCTCGTGCGAACCTCCATGCCCGTCAGCCTCCCAGGAGGCACCGACCCGTCGTCAGGAAGGACCCCATGACCCGCGAGGTCTCCGAGCCAGTGACCTGCCGCTGGTGCGGCTCCACCGAGGGCACGCTCGTGCTCGACCTCGGCGACCAGCCCGCCGCCGACCACTTCCCGGCCGCGGACGACCCCGGCCCCGACCCGGTGCACCCGCTGCGGATGTGGCAGTGCGCGCAGTGCGGCCTGGCGAACCTCGCCGAGGACCCCACCACCCCCGAGGAGCCCCGCGGCGCCGAGCCGCAGGCGATGGTCGACCAGGCGCGGGACGCGGTCGCCCGGGTCCAGGCGGCGGGCCTGCTGGCCGGACCGGACGGCGCTCCGCGGCGCACGGTCACCGAGTTCGGCAGCCCCCACGGCGGGTCGTGGCTGGACCTCCTCGACGCCGTGGGGCTCGCCCCGCTGCCCGAGGGGGAGGGCGCGGACCTCGTCATCGACTGCTTCGGCCTCATGCACGACGCCGACCAGGCCGCCGGCCTGGAGCGGCGCGCGGCCGCGGTGGCCCCGGAGGGCACGCTGCTGCTGCAGTTCCACACGCTCGCCGCGATCGTCGCCGACGGCGGTTGGAACGCCCTGCGGCACGGGCACTTCGCCTACTACTCCACCCCGGTGCTGGTGCGGATGCTCGCGGCGATCGGGTTCGAGACGACCCACGCCTTCCGGTTCGACCTGTACGGGGGCACGGTGCTGCTCGCCGCGCGGCGAACGGGCGTCGCGGGGCCGACGGACCTCCCGTCGGTCGAGACGCTCGTGGAGGCCGAGCTCGCGGCCGGGGTGCTCGACCCGCGGGTGGTCGGGGGCCTCGAGGCCGCGACGGCGGCGAGTGCGGACGCCCTCGCCGAGCACCTGGCCGCCCAGCGCGGCAGCGGCCGTGCGGTGCTCGGGTACGCGGCCGCGTCGCGCGCGGTGCCGCTGCTCAACCGCGCCCGGATCGGGCCGGACCTGCTGCCCGCCGTGGCCGACGGCTCGCCCGGCAAGCAGGGGCGCCGGTTCCCCGGGGTCGGCGTCCCGATCGTCGGGGTGGACGAGGTCGCCCGCCGGCGCCCGGACGAGGTGGTCCTGTTCGTCACCGACCTGCTCGAGGAGATGCGGGGGCGCCTCCCGGAGGTCGAGGCCGCGGGCGGGCGGTGGGTGGTCGTGGACCCGGTCGTCCGCGTCACGGAACCACACCCGTAGGTGAGACCCAGGTCACCGTCGGGGCACCCGCCGGACCGGCGCGGCGTCTTGCGGGGAGCGGGCCGGGATCGGCCCGGGACACCGGCGGGTGACGAGACCGTCGGGGGTCCGCCCTAGACTCCCCGGGCGGGAGTGGCCGACGGAGCGGGGCCGGGCGTCCGGGGAGGGCGCGTCGAGCCGTGTGACGGAAACCGTACGGCCGGCCGCAGACGATCGAAGGATGGGACGCGACGGATGACGGCAGTCGAGGCCCCTCGGGCCCCGGGCCCCCCGCCCGGGCAGCGGGTCCCGCCGCAGCAGGGCGGTGCCCCACCCGGACGGCGCCGGACTCCCCATCTGCGCGTGGCGGCCGCCGTCGTGATCCTGACGACGCTGATCGCCGGCGGTGCCACCTTCGCGGGGGTCTTCGCCTCGACCGGTCGCTGGCAGAGCACCGCCGAGGTCGTCTTCAACAGCTCGATGCCCAACGACGAGAACATCGCGCGGGGCTCGCGGTACGTCCAGGACCGCCTCACGACGTGGGAGGCGCTCGGCGGCAGCGAGGCGGTCGCCCGGCGCGCCACCGAGATCGGGGCGCGCCCCGGCGCGACGCCGTTCGACCCGACGCGCGTCTCCGTCACCTCGAAGCACCTCACCGCCACCGAGATCCTCGAGGTCACGGCCACCTCGGACGACTCGGGGACCGTCTCGGCCGACGCGGGGACCGCGGCGCAGGCGCTCGCCGACGTCGTGGTCGCCAGCGAGCGCTATCCCGGGTCGACGAACTCCAAGGTCACCGCGCGGGTGGTGAGCGGGGGCGGGCCGGCCGTGGACCACGGCGTCCAGGTCGCCCGGTGGTGGGGGATCCTCGGAGCGGTCGCCGGGTTCGTCGTCTCGCTGCTGGCCTGCTCGCTGCTCCGGCCCGGTCGCTGGTCCCGGGATCTCGCCCCGTTCACGATCCGCTCCCGTCGCCGCATGGTCGAGCTGAACCAGGCGGTGATGCACGAGGCGCTGCGGGACCTGGTCGTCAACGGTCTCCGCTCGCCGCCGGGCAAGATCGCCGTGGGAGTCGCGGCCGTCTCCGTCGCGGGCTACGGGATCACCGGCCTCGCCGTGTTCCCCCTGATCCCCGTGCTCGCCGCCGCGGTGTGGACGTGGAAGAAGGCCGATCCGCGCTGGTCGTCGGCCGCGCTGCTGTTCACCGGCATCGGCGTGTTCCCGGAGAAGGTCGACCTGGTCAAGCTCGGGCCGGTCACGCCCACCGTGCTCGAGGTGGCGCTGCTCCTCGCGTTCGTGCTGCTGCTCCGTGGCCGCGGCATCGCCCGGTCGCCCCGGCCGGTGTTCACCTGGCCGGTGATCGGGATCCTGGTCGCCGCGACGGTCGGCGGCGTCGCCGCCCTGGCCGTCGGCGGCGAGTTCAGCCTCATGATCGACAACTACCGGGCGCTGCTCATGGTGGCCGCGTTCTTCCCGGTGTACTTCGCCTTCGCCCGCCGGCCCCACCAGCTCATCGCGGTGCTGCTCTCGATCGCGGGCGTCTGCAGCTCGATCGTGCTCGTCGCGGCGGCGGCGGGCTGGTCGCGCCTGCTGGTCGACGAGCGCAACTCCATCATCACCGGCTCGGACACCTCGGACGTCTCCCGGCTGTCCGGCCCGTCGCTCGACATGTGGGCGCCGCTGCTGATCCTGCTGCTCTCGGCGCTCATGCCGCGCAAGCCCCGGTGGCTGTGGGTCGGGCTGGTGCTGATCGGCATCGCCCACGAGGCCGCCAGCTTCAACCGGTCGACGTGGGCGCCGCTGATCCTCCTGGTGGTCGCGGTCGCGGCCGTCACCCACGGCCCCAAGGGCCTGGTGCGCCGGGCCGCCGTGCTCGTCGTCGTCGGGGCGATCGGGCTCAGCCTCGCCCTGACCGGGCTGGCGGGCGGCCAGGCGAAGGCGATCGCGCTGCGCGCGACGAGCGTCGTCACCGGGCAGGCCTACGGGGAGGACAGCCTCCCGGACCGGTTGCGGGAGAACGCGGCCGCGTACGCGACGCTCGAACGCCAACCCTGGGTCGGGGTCGGCGTGGGCCAGTACTACGGCGGTGAGCTGCCGCAGTACGACAACGACCTGAGCCGTCCGTACGTCGACCCGCGCCCGTACATCCACAACCAGTACCTGCGCATCTGGCTGTACATGGGCGTCCTGGGGCTGTTCGCCTACGCCTTCGCCGGGACGCGCATCCTCTCGGCGACCCTGTTGTCCTGGCGACGACGATCTCCCGGCGCGCCCATGGTGGTCGTCGTCGGGATGGGTCTGGCCTGCCTCGCGGCCCAGTCCAGCCTGCAGACCATGCTCGTCGACCGACCGGCGATCATCACCACGGTCGCGTTGATGGCGGCGCTGTCCGCCTTCGCCTCGTGGTCGCCGTGGCCCGTCCGCCGCCCCGCCCCGCGCCGACCCGGCGCCCCTGTGGGGAGTGCACCGATGCGCCCCGTGCCGGGTCCACCGCGACGGCCTGCGGCCCCCGCAGGCACCATGGAGGAGTGAGCTCACCGATGACCGTGACGTCAGCGCTGCGCAAGGCGTGGTGGGTGCTCGTGCTCGGGGCGGTGCTCGGCGCCGTCGTGGGGCTCGTCGTCGACCTCCGGGTCTCGGGACAGGGGTACACCTCGTCGTCCCAGGTCCTGATCTCCGGCGGCGGGGGCCAGGATCCGGACGAGATCTACACGGCGAACCAGTACGTCAACCAGCGGATGTCGACGTACGCGGAGTTCGTGACGAGCGACCAGGTGCTCGGCCCGGCCGCCCAGCAGCTCGGGATCGCCGAGCCGGACCTCGCGTCCCGCGTCACCGCGAACGCCGGCAGCGAGACGACGGTGCTCACGATCGACGTCCAGGGCGCCAGCCCGGACGACGCGGTCCGCTCCGCGCGGGCCGTCACCGAGTCGTTCACCCAGGCGGTCGGGGTGTTGGAGTCCCCGGCGCCGGGTCAGCCGCCGCGCATCACGACCGACGTGACGGGCGACCCGTCGACCCCGACCCAGAGCCAGTCGAGCTCCGTGCTCCGGGTCGCCGGAGGTGCGATCGCGGGTCTGGTCCTGGTGCTGATCGGTGTGGTCCTCTACGGCTCGCAGTTCGTGCGTCGCACCGGCAGCAGGGTCTACGCCTGGATCTCCTCGGACCCCGACGGTGCGCGCCCCCTGATGGGGCCGCCGACGGGGGCCAACCCGGCCGTCGGCCCGCCGCCGGGCTACTTCCCGCCCCCGGGGCGCCCGCTCCCGCCGCCCCCACGGCCCGCGGCGACGCAGGTCCCCGGTCCGGCCGTCGACCCGACGCCCACGACCCCGGTCTCCGCGGCCATGCTCGCCGAGGCCCGGGCCGCCGGCGGCCTCGGCTCGTCCGAGGCCACCCAGCGGGTGCAGGGACGCGAATCCGAGGCCGGTTCGCCGGCGGCGTCGTCGGCGCCCGGCTCCGGTGACGCGGGCGGCAAGGCCGCCGGTCCGGCCGCGGCAGGCGCTGCGGGTGCTGCTGCCGGAGCGTCGGCCGCCTCGGGCCCGGCGTCGGCGGGCCCCGCGTCGAGTGGCCCGCAGGGCGGTACCAAGCCGGCACCGTCCCCCGGGGCCACGAACGGACGCCCCGGGCCCGGTGCCTCGTCGCCGAGCGGCCCGCAGGCGAAGCCGACACCCGGCGGCGCGGGGGCCGCGGTCAAGCCGTCCCCCGGTGCGCCGGCGAAGCCGTCCCCGGGCGGCCCGAACAGCGCGGCGCCGGGTGCGGCCGCGGCGGCCGCCGCCGGTGCGGCCGCGGGTGCGGCCGCCTCCCGGGGCCAGGGGCCCTCGGGCGGCTCCACCGCCGGCGGTCAGAAGCCCGCGGGCCAACAGAGCGGTGCGGCGGCGGGCCAGAAGCCCGGCCAGACCTCCACTCCGAGCCCGGGGAGCCAGGGGCAGGGCGGCCAGAGCAAGCCCGGCCCCGGTCAGGCAGGTCCGGGTGGTCAGAACAAGCCCGGTCCCGGCCCGGCGGGCCAGAAGAAGCCCGGTCCGGGCCAGACCGGTCAGCAGGGCTCCGGGCAGGGGCAGCAGGCTCCGCAGGGCAAGCCGGGTCCCGGCCCGGCCGCCCAGCAGGCCTCGGGCGGTCCGGCCCCCTCGGGTCCGGGGCAGCAGGGACAGCCGAGTCAGGGCAAGGGTCCCGGACAGCCGGGCCAGCAGAACTCCGGTCCGGCCAAGCCCGGTCCGGGGCAGAGCGGCCAGCAGGCGTCCGGGCAGGGCGGTCAGGGAGGACAGGCGGCGCAGGGCCAGGGTCCGTCGTCGCAGGGTCCGTCGTCCCAGGGGCCGCAGTCCCAGGGGCCGCAGTCCCAGGGCCCGACGCCGAAGTCGGCGGCCGCGTCCCCGACGCCGAACGGGGCCGGTGCGTCGAACGGTGCCGCACCGTCCGGCCAGAACGGCCAGGCGAAGCCGGCTCCGGGTGCGACCGGAGCGAACGGCGCGGCTGCCGGTGGGTCGAAGGCGACCACGAACGGCGCCGCGGCGAACGGTTCCGGCCCGAAGCCCGGGTCGCCCGCCGACGCGCCGACCACCACGGTCGGGGCGGCCCGCTCGTCGTCCTCACCGACGCCGCGGCGACCCTCGCCCGGGAAGCCGGTGTCGATCAAGCCCAAGGGATCGTCGTCGACCCCGACCGTCGCGTCGGGCGGGCACACACCGCCGGCGCGGAACGGTGGTCTCGACGCCGACACCGTGGCCGTCGACATGCGGCGCAAGGGTGGGCCGAGCCCCACGCCGCGGCCGCGCGCCAACGGGACGCCGAATCGCGTCGGTTCCGCGGCCTCGAGCGACACCGACCGAGGTGGCTCCCGCGACAGCTGATCGCACCCCGACGAAGGCCCGGCAGCGGACTCCGCTGCCGGGCCGTCGTCGTCTCCGGCGTCCGCGAGTGCGACGTGGTGCAGGTTCTGTGGCGCGTTGACCTGCGTTGCGTCGCACTGGCGGGCGGGTCGGTGTCCGAGCCGGCGGCGGGTTCTGCGAGTGCGACGTCGTGCAGAGTCCGTTGCGAGACGCACACGGGCGGCGGAGTTCGCCCAGCGAGGGCGGTCTGTTGCGCGACGCACACGCCTGCGTTGGTCGGCCCCGGAGCCGATGACCGTTGCGTGGCGCAACGCGGCGGTGGGACCGGGCGAACTCGGCCGGCCGTGTGCGCGCCGCAACGGGGCCGTCGGGATCGACGAACTCGGCCGGCCGTCTGCGCGCCGCAACGGTGTCGTGGCGCGGGCCACGGGGTGATACCGGCGGGTCCGCGAGTGCGACGTGGTGCAGGTTCTGCGGGGCGTCGACCTGTGTGGTGTCGCTCTCGTGAGCGGGCCCGAGGGCTCAGGCCGCGGCGCGACGACCGGAGACGCGCCAGAACACCCGGCCCCAGGACTCGGCCGCACGGTCGGCGGCGAAGTGGGCGAGGTAGTGCTCCCGGGCGGAGGCACCGAGGGCGGCGGCGGTCGTCGGGTTCGCGAGGCGCCCGAACGTCGCGGTGAGGCCGGCGACGTCGTCGACCCCGAGCGGCGGCAGGGAGGGCGGGCAGAACTCGGGGAGACCGCCGGAGTCCGACACGATCGTCGGGATGCCGAGCTGCATCGAGAGGACCTGGACGCCGCTCTGGGTCGCCAGCCGGTAGTGCGCCAACGAGCCCTTGGCGCGGGCGAGGTCGGGGAGGACGTCGGCGTAGGCGAAGTGCTCGCGGCGCCACTCGACGTGCTCGGGCAGCGTCACCGACTCGAGCGGCCCGTTGCCGAGCAGCAGCAGGCGGTCGCCCCGGAAGTCCGCCGACGCGACGTGCGCGGCCCAGGCCTCCAGGGCGACACCGACGTTCTTGTACGGCGACATGCGCCCGAGCAGCACGAAGTCCCGCCGCTCGACCGACGGCACGGGCGGGAGCGCGGACTCGGGGACGTCGGAGGTCAGCGGCACGACGTCGACCCGGCGCCCGAACCGCGCCGAGAGCACCGCGGCCACGTGGGCGCTGGGGGCGACGACGGCGGCCGCCGAGCGCGTCTGGTGGTCGAGGACGGCGCGGCGGTGCCACGGCCGTTCCTCGGTGGCGTCGTGCGGGCGGTCGTCGTGGACGACCTGGACGAGCGGCGCCAGACGGGTCATCGGCAGCCAGCGCGGGTCGTGCATGAGCTCGGAGACCACGACGTCGGGCCGGAACCGCCGGGCCTCCGCCGTCACCCGGGCGAGCGCGGGGACCGTGCGCGGGTCCTTGATCGAGGGGTCGAGCACGCGCTCGTCGGCGCGCGCGGCGACCTTCTCGTAGTGCTGGTCGGTGGTCACGACGAGGCACTCGTGTCCGGCCGCGGACAGCGCGTCGACCTGCACGCGCGTGAGCGTGCGCAGCCACGGCGAGAGCCAGAGGACCCTCACAGCACGTCCGCCGGCTCGGACGGGGCACCCGGGATCGGGCGCTCGAGCAGGCGCCCGAACGCCCGCTGGTAGGCGTCGGCCATGGCGGCGTCGGTGTAGTGCGCCAGCGCGCGCTCCCGGCCGGCCTCGCCGAGGGCGGCCAGGCCGTCACGGTCGTCCAGCGCGGTCGTCAGGGCGGCCGCCCAGGACTCGACGGTCGCGGGGGAGACCACGACACCGGCCGCCCCGTGGTCGAGCATCTCGGGCACGGTGCCGCTGGCGGACGCCATGACCGGCACCCCGCGCGTCATCGCCTCCACCATCACCAGCGGGAACGCCTCGAAGTCGCTCGGCACGCAGAGCACGTCGGTCTCGGCGAACGCCGCGGCGGGCCCCGAGACCTGCCCCCACCATCGCACCCGGTCGCGCAGGGCGGCGGGGGTCCGCGGCTCGAGGGCCGCGCGGTCCGGGCCGTCGCCGAAGATGTCGAGGGTCCAGTCGTCGCGGCCGAGCGACTCGAGCGCGCGGATCAGCAGCAGCGGGTTCTTGTACTCGAGGATGCGGGTCAGCATCGCGAGGCGCAGCGGGCCCGTGCGGGCCCGGAAGGTCAGCGGGTCGGCGGCCGGGATCCCGTTCGGGGCGGCCATGACGAGGTCGGTGAGCCGCTGGTGGCGGGTCAGGTCCGCGTGGTGCTGCGCGGAGAGCACCAGCAGCCCGTCCGCGCCGCGCAGGGCGGCGGCGACCGTGCTGGAGTAGGTGGGCCGGTCGAGCCGGGCCGGGTCGTGCGTGGCGGGCATCCACCGGCGGCGTTGTCCGGCGGCCCGGCCCAGCGCCCGCCAGGCCCGCGCGAAGGCGACCTCGGTGTTGGTGACCCCACCCACCACGATCGCGTCGTCGCCCGCGACCTCCACCGTCGGCTGCCACCACGGCACGAACGCGAGGCGCACCCGCGGGTCGAGCTCGGCGGTGTAGAGCCCCAGCCCCTGCAGGCACACCAGTGTCACGGGGTGCCCCCGGTCGACGAGGGCGTTGGCCAGCAGGACCCGCTGGCGCTCGGCCCCGCCGAGGGTGAGCTGGTTGGTGGTGACGACGATGCCCGGCCGCCCGGCCGCGCGCTCGGTCTGGGCGACTCGACGACGACGGCGGTCCGACCGCTTGGAGCGCTGGACGCGGTCGAGCACGGCGGAACCGAGCGAGAACACCGTCCCCGGGCCGCGGTTGCCGGCGTTGCCGAGCGCCATCACCTGCGCGGCGCGCAGCAGGTCGTCGCCGCGCTGCGAGGCCAGCGGGTCGTCGGTCTGGGTCCCGGCGGCGGTGTGGCGGACCTGCGGGCCGTCGTCGTCGACCAGGTGGAGCGTCCAGCCCGCCCGACGGGCCGCCGGCTGCCACGTCGCGTCCTCGCCGTAGACGAAGAACCGCTCGTCGAAGGGCCCGAGCGCGTTCCAGGCGTCGCGGGCGACGAACAGGCAGCAGCCCGCCATGTAGCCGTCGACGTCGTGCGGGGCCGAGGGGTAGAGGTCCGAGAGCCAGGACAGGCGGGGGTGTTCCCGCAGCCGCTTCGCGTAGCCCGCGGCGTTGAGCAGGTTGCGCAGCACGCTCTGCTCGCGGTGGGCGACGTCCCAGGGCAGCTCCCGCCCCTCCGGGTCGAGCACCGGCGGGGACACCGCCGCGACCCGTGGCCGCGCGATCGCCGCGCGGGCCGCCGTCAGCGGGCCGATCAGCTCAGCGTCGGGGTTCAGGTGGAGCATGTCCGCGTCCGGGCACTGCGCCGCGAGGCGGTTCATCGCCGCGATGTAGCCGAGGTTGCTCTCGCAGAACGTCCAGCGGACGTCCGGGTACGCCGCCGCCAGCTCGCGCACCTGCGGTGAGCCCGAGGACGCGTTGTCCCAGACGTACGTGGTCGCGTCGGGCAGGTGCTTCTCGACGCTGCGCAGCGCGCGGTCCAGCAGGTCGGCCCGCCGGTAGGACACGATCAGGACCGCCAGCTCACGCACCGCCACGACGTGCCGTCTCCTTCGCCGTCCACCACGATCCGGACACCGCGATCGTGGCACGGCGCCCGGAGTGACCCGGGCCCGCCCCGGCCGGTGTAGTCGTCAGCCCTTGCGGATGACGCGCATCTCCACGAACTTGCCCTGCTGGCGCATGCGGATGGTCTGCAGCGCGGCCATGTCGAGCTCCATGGTCGGCACGTCGGTGATGTCGGAGAGGTCGCGACCCCGCCCGGCGCTGCGCGTGCCCGCCGCGACCGTCGGACGCAGCTGCGTGGTCTCGGCGTCCAGCGCGTTCTGCTCCTCCGGGACGCGGGGGCCGGGGAGGACGGTGGTCGCGGCGTCGAGCCCGACGCCGGCCGGGTCGATCCGCGGGTCGACCTCGGGCGCGGACGGGGCGACGCCGAGGCCCTCGTCGTCCGGGTGGGCCGCGGCCTCGGCCTCCATGCGGTCGAGGCTCTTCGGGCGCAGGGCCCCGAGCAGGGCGTTGCGCATCGCCGGCGGGATCGCACCGACGAGCAGCGCCCCGCCGAAGTAGGCGATCCCGCCCGCGGCCAGGGGGACGATCAGCGGCAGGTCGTAGGTCAGCCAGATCGCCCCGAGCGCGAGCAGGCCGGCGGGGACCAGCCGGGCGAGGTAGCCGAACGGCAACGGGTGCACCCCGTGCCGGCGCAGCCGCCACTGCGAGGCCAGGACGCCGATCGTCTCGGTGACGATCAGCATGATGCCGCAGGCCACGGCGCCGAGGCGGGGCACCAGGATGATGTTCCCGACGATGTTGATGATCAGGTTGATCGTCGACATCGTCGTCAGGTAGCGCTGCTCGTGGGCAGCGATGAGCCCGTCCGAGACGATCGCGGACAGGAACGTCATGGCGACCGCGATGAAGAAGAACTGCAGCGGCGGCCCGGCGAACGCGCCGACCCCGTCCTCGCCGCCGACGATGTCGGCCATCCGCTGGGCCAGCGGCCAGCCGATCACCGCGATCGGGAGGCCGACGAGCAGCAGGAAGCGGTAGCCCTGGTCGACGGCGCGGGCGAACCGGTCACGGTCGGAGTTGTAGGTCTCGTTGATCGTCGAGAGCACGGAGCGCTCGAACACCTGTGAGATCAGGGTGAGCGTGAACGCGATCTGCAGGGCCGCGTAGTAGCCGCCGATCTGTTCGGAGGTGCCGAGGATCGACAGGATCAGGCCGTCGGCGCGCCAGTAGAGCACCGCGATGATCGAGATGATCGTGAGCGGGAACGCCTCCTTGAGGAGGCGCCACATCTGCGGCCAGTCGACCACCCAGCTCAGCTCGGTGAGCCGCCGCGCGCCCCACCACTGGATCACCAGGCGCAGGGCCTGCGGGATGATCTGGACCGCGCACATCGCGAGCAGACCCCAGTCGAAGTACGCGACCGAGGCGGCGGCGGAGAGCGTGAGCACGCGGGAGAAGAACTCGGCCGAGGCCGCCGAGGAGTACCGCACCTTGACGTCGAACACCGGCTCGTAGCACGACGAGACCGTGGTGAAGATCAGTCCGACGGCGAGCACGCAGACGGCGGCCTGCTGCTCGACGTCGCCCCAGTAGACCCCGATGCCCGCGATCCCGGCGATGATCGCCAACGGGAGCGCGTACACCGTCGAGAACGAGATGTTCATCCCGACGAGGCGTTCGAGGTTGCCGCCCAGCCCCGCGACCCGGCGC
This sequence comes from Actinomycetospora termitidis, assembly GCF_030286555.1. GTDB lineage: Bacteria > Actinomycetota > Actinomycetes > Mycobacteriales > Pseudonocardiaceae > Actinomycetospora > Actinomycetospora termitidis. Next base: position 1,394,233 of record NZ_JASVWF010000001.1, read on the forward strand.
ACGATGATCGTGCCGATCCCGAGCTCAGTGAACGCCTCGAAGGTCTGCGCGAAGACGACGGCCGCGGCGAGGACGCCGTAGCCGTCCTCGCCGAGGTATCGGGTGGCGATGCCGAGGGTCACCATCGAGAGCGGCAGCGCCGAGAACTTGGCCAGCACCTGGATGACGACGCCGCGCGCGATCGCCGTGGACCGGGTGCTCATCGTCGCCGATGCTACTCGCGCGTGCCCGGACGGATTCCTGGCGCACGCCCTGCTCGGAGGCCTCCCGGAGCCGGTCGACGGCTCCGTCGGGGCCGCTGACTAGGGTGACGTCCCGATGGACGCGCGGGCCCTGCGGAATGTGACGACGTGAGCACCTGGCTGCTCACCGGCGGCGCCGGCTACATCGGCTCCCACGTGCTCGCGGCCCTCCGCGCGGCGGGGCACGACGCGGTCGTCCTCGACGACCTCTCGACGGGGCTCACCTCGCGGCTCCCCGACGACGTCGAGCTCCTGCGCCACGACCTGCTCGAGCCCGGCCTGCCGGACGTCCTCACCGACCTCACCCGCCGCCGGGACGTCGACGGGGTGGTGCACCTCGCGGCGAAGAAGTCGGTGCCGGAGTCGGTCGCGGTGCCGCTGGACTACTACGAGCACAACGTCGGCGGCACGGTCGCCATGCTGCGGGCGGCGGCGACCGCCGGCATCGGACGGTTCGTGTACTCCTCGAGCGCGGCGGTCTACGGCGAGACCTCCGCCGAGCCGGTCGCCGAGGAGCACCCCACCCTGCCGACGAGCCCCTACGGCGAGACGAAGCTGGCGGGGGAGTGGGCGGTGCGCCGGTACGCGGAGGCCGAGGGCCTCGTGTGGACGGCGCTGCGCTACTTCAACGTGGCCGGCTCGGCCTCCGCGGCGCTCGCCGACCGGGGCGCCACGAACCTGTTGCCGCTGGTGATGCGGGCCGTGGACACGGGCCGGCCGGTCCAGGTCTTCGGCGACGACTGGCCGACGCCGGACGGCACCTGCCTGCGGGACTACGTGCACGTGGAGGACCTCGCCGAGGCCCACGTCGCCGCGGCGGCCGCTCTGCTCGAGGGCCGCTCGCCGGGCGCACTCAACGTCGGGCGCAACGAGGGCACCAGCGTCCTCGAGGTGATCCGGGCGGTCGAGGAGGCCCGCGGCCGGCCGGTGCCGTACGAGATCGTCGCGCGTCGCCCCGGCGACCCGGCCCGCGTGGTCGCCGACGCGTCGCGGATCGCGACGGTCCTCGGGTGGCGGGCCTCCCGCGGCATCGCCGCGATGGCCGGCTGAGCGGTCCCCGACGCCGATCGGCGCCGAGGACCGCGGCGCGTCAGCTGCCGAAGGTCCCGTCGGCGTTCAGCTTGCGGTAGTAGCCCGAGAGGTCCATGCGGCGCTTGGCGTTGACGGTGGACTTGCCCTCGTCGACGAACAGGCGCAGCGGGATCGCGCGGAAGTCGAAGCTCACGCGCGAGGTGTCGGTGTCGTTCGGGTAGTTGCCGTGGCGGTTGTTCACGGCGTCGAACCGCCACACCTCGCCCGGGTCCACCACGACCGGCGAGAACGTGTCGCCGCCCGGGCTGTCCTCGATCCACATCGAGTTGGTGCCGTAGGCGCGGGTCAGCGGCAGCCAGTAGTTCAGCGTGGCCGGCTGGTGGTTGTAGTCGGAGTCCTTGTGGAACTCGGACACCGCGACGCTGCCCGGGCGGTGGACCCGGAAGGTGGGCACGCGCTGCACGGCGAGGTCCTCGCCGTACTGCGGCAGGATCCACTCGACCAGGAAGCGGTCGTAGAGGTCGCGCACCTGCTCGTACTCGCGGTAGAAGATCGAGTGGTCGTCGGAGTCCTGGTCGTGGTTGTCCACGTCCGCACGGCGACCCAGGTCGTGGATCTTCTCGAGGTCGGGGGTGTCGAGGATCTTCGCGACCACCGTCGAGAAGGGGAACTCGATCGGGTCGTACGTGAGCACGGTGCCGTGCTCGCTGCGGTCGGCCATCGGAACCTTCCTGTTACGGGGAGAGGAGTTCGCGGTAGAGCCCCACGAGGCGGTCCGCCCAGACGGCGGCGCCGTACGGCGTCACGCTCTCCCGGGCCCGGGCACCCAGGTGGACCCGGACCTCGTCGTCGGAGAGCAGCTTGTCGAGGGCCGCGGCGAGCGCGGCCGGGTCGTGCACGCCGACGACGACCCCGTTGTCGCCGTCACGGACGAGGGTCGCCAGTCCGCCGACGGGGGTGACGACGGGGCACAGGCCCCACGCCATCCCCTCGAGGACCGACATCGGCAGCCCCTCCCACCAGCTCGGCAGGAGGAGGAGCTGGGCGTCCCCGAGGAGCTCGTCCCGCTCCTCGGGCCCGATCCAGGTGCGCACGTCGACGGTGCGCTCCAGCCCGGCCTCGGCGACCGCACGGCGCACCGCGTCGACGTCGCCGTGCCCGGCCAGGGTCAGGTGGAGGCGCTCCCGGTGGTCGGCCTGCAGCGCCGCGACCGCCTCGATCAGGTCGAAGACGCCCTTGCGGTCGATGAACCGACCGAGGAACACGCCGCCGACGTGCTCGGCGTGCGGGTCGCGCTCCGGGATCGCGGGGGGCAGCTCGACGGGGTTCGCGAGGACGACCACGCGGTCGTCGGGAAGCCCGAGCCGGGAGGTGTAGACCGCGCGGGCGTCGGGCGCGAGCACGACGACGCGGTCGGCCCACAGCAGCCGCGCGACGAGGGCGCGGACCGGCCGGGGCAGGCCGTCGAACCACTCGGCGAAGGCGCCGGCGTGGGTGTGCAGCACGGTCGGGATCCCGACGGCCCGCGCGGCGGCGACCAGGACGCCCTTGCGCAGCGCGGACAGGCCCTTGGCCACGTGCAGGTGCACGACGTCGACCCGCCGACCCACGATGAGCGTCAGCGCCCGGGCGATCCCGCCGACCATCAGCCGCAGCCGGCGGGCGAGGCCGACCTCGTCGTAGGTGGTGACGACCCGCACCGCCACGTCCTCCCGCGCGTCCAGGAAGCGCACGTGCAGACGCTGGACGGACGAGATGCCGCCCGGGGTCCCCGCGGCCTGGCCGACGACCAGGACGCGTAGCGGAGCGGAGCCGGACCCGAGGTCGGCGCCGCGCAGCGGTCCGGAGGACGTCACCGGGAGGCGACCGCCGGGTCGACGGTGCCGTAGGCCGCGAGCAGGGACAGCTGGGAGTGCGACCAGGACAGGGCGCCGGCGACGCGCTCGCGGCCGACCTCCCCCATCTGCTTGCGGCGCACCGGGTCGTCCAGCAGGTCCGAGACCAGGGCCGCGTACTCCTCGACGTCGTTCGGCCGGGCGAACAGCGCGGCGTCGCCGGCGGAGACCCGGCTCTCGGTGAGGTCGAACGAGACCATCGGCAGGCCCATCGCCATGTACTCCATGATCTTGTTCATGGTGGACACGTCGTTGAGCGGGTTGAGCGGGTCCGGGGCGAGGCCCAGGCACGCCGTCGAGAGGTAGCGGCGCACGTCGGGGGTGTCGGCCATGCCGGTGAAGGTGACCCGGTCGTCGAGCCCGAGGCGGTGCGCGAGGTCGACGACGTCGTCGAACGCGTCTCCGCCACCGAGGAAGGCGGCGTGCCAGTCGTCCCGGCGGTCGGCGAGCTGCGCGAGGGCGCGGACGGCGTAGTCGACGCCGTCCTGCGGGCCCATCACCCCGAGGTAGACCAGCAGGTGCTCCTTGCCGTGGGCCAGCTCCGGCTCCGGCGGGACCTGCTTGAAGCGGTCCAGCGCCGGCGCGCTGCGCACGGTGAACGCGCGCTCCCCGCGGACCCGGCCCCGGCCGACGGCCTTCGACCGGTAGCTCTCGTTCGTCGAGATGACGACGTCGGCGGTGCGGTAGGTGAGGAACTCCATGAGCCGCAGGCCCCAGTACAGCGCGTCCCGCTTGGGCCGGAAGCGGGACAGGTAGAGCTCGGGCACCAGGTCGTGCTGGTCGAAGACGACCTTCGTGCGCCCGCCGCTGAGCACCTTGAGGACCAGGGCGACCAGGAACAGCAGGTCGGGCGGGTTGCACAGGTGGACGACGTCGACGGGCTCGCGACGGTGGACCGCACGCGCCAGGCGCACCGAGTGGAACAGCGCGGTGGCGTACTCCTTGAGGTAGCCCTGCGGTCCCCCGGACGCCGCCTGCAGCGGGTAGCGGTGGATGCGGACCCCGTCGACGGTCGCCCGACGCTCGGTGTCCCGGTCCGTGCCCCGCGGGCAGATCACCTCGACGTCCCAGCCGTGGTCGCGCAGCGTCGTGGCCTCCTGCCAGACGCGGCGGTCGAACGGCACCGAGAGGTTCTCGACGAGGATGAGTGCTCTTCCGGGCAAGATCCTGTCTTCCGTCCTGTCGGGGGCCAGGGCCGGCCCGAGCGGGAACCCGTTCGGGCTCGGACCACGGTAGCGATGCGGTGTCGGCGCCCCGTCGGGTGCCCGGCGCACCTCCGCGCGTCACTGTCCAGGAGACGTCCGGGGGCCGTGTGGGTTGCGGGCGGGCCCGGACGAACGCCGACGGAGGCCGGGACGGGCGGAATCGGTACCGTGCGCACGGCCCCCCGAACGGTGGAGTCGATTCCGATGCGGGAGTGCGGGAGACGAGCATGCACGTGCACGTGGAGCTGCCCGAGGAGCTCGACGTGGAGTCCTACCGGCTTCGCAACGCCCGCGGCGAGATCCCGGACCACACCCCCTACGGCCTGCACCACATCGGTGACGACGGCGACGTGGTCACCTTCCGCCGTCCGGCGCGCGGCGCGCTGGCGTACGTGTCACGCAAGGTCCGCAACCGGCTCGACGGGTACGAGGCGGTGACCGCCGTGACCGGCGCGCCCCAGCGCCGCGGCGCCGACGCGATCCTGTGCATGGACGAGCGGACCGGGGTGCCGGCCCTGTTCACCTCGCCGCGGCGCCCCGTCGTGACCGGGATCGGCTGGTTGGAGCGCCCGGACATGCTCCCGCCGGCCGAGCGCCGTGCCACCACGCGCGCCCTGCGCCGGTGTGCCGGCATGTTCAGCCAGTCGCCCGGCGTCGTCCCGATCCTGCGCGAGCACTGGGGCGTCGACCCGGAGCGGGTGCACGGCGTCACGCTCGGGATCGACCCGGAGTTCTATCCCGAGCAGCCCTGGGACGGGCGGGACCCGGGCGGGGTGACCGTCACGAGCGTCGGCGACGACCGCAACCGCGACCACCCCACGCTGATCGCGGCCGTGGAGCAGGTGCGGGCCGGCGGGATCCCGGCGTGGCTGGAGCTCGCCACGACGATCCCCGTCACCCTGGCCCCGGACGCCGGCGTGGTGCACGCCCGGCGGATGAACGCGGCCATGCGCGGGCTGTACCAGCGCTCCACGGTGGTGGCGATCGCGCTGCGGTCGAACCCGGTCGGCGCCGGCCTCACGGTCGCGCTCGAGGGCCTGGCGAGCGGGCGCCCCGTCGTGGCGACGGACAACCCGGGCATGGACCACTACGTCGACCACGGCCGGACCGGCCTGCTGGTCCCGCCGGACGACCCCGCCGCCATGGCGGCCGCCATCGGTGAGCTGCTCGCCGACCCGGAGCGGGCCGCCGCGATGGGCGCGGAGGGCCGCAAGGACGTCGAGTCGCGGTTCACCTCCGCGCACATGGCGCGCGAGCTCGCGACCATCGTCCGCAACGCGCTCTGAACCTTCCCGACGGCAGGTGGCCTCACCTGCCGTCGGGAAGGGGGTTCAGGACGCGACCAGCGCGCGCCCGGCGTCGGTGGCGACCATCTCCACGCCCTCGACGACGTCCTCGCCGCGCATGACGCGCAGGTAGGCCGCGCGCAGACGGGCCAGGACCCCGTCGACGGGGAACACGAACCCGTCGATCTCGGAGACCAGCGTGAGCTCGGAGATCGTGCCCGCGATCCCGACCTCCTGGGCGGCCAGGAGCTCGGTGCGGTCGACCGGGCGGCGCACGAGCCGGACGCCGTCGCGCTCGCAGAGGCGCTCGAGGATGCGGACGGTCAGGCTGTCCAGCGCCCCCTCGGACGACGGCGGCACCACGACCTCACCGTCGACGACGGCCAGGACACAGGCCCCGGTGGCCTCCGCGACGCGTCCCTCGCGGTTGAGGAGGATCGCGTCGTCGTAGCCGAGCCGGCGTGCCTCGATGCGCGCCAGGCGGGCGACGACGTAGTTCGCGCTGCTCTTGACCCTGGTGGGGAGGTCCACGTCGGTGCCGCGCCGCCAGGTGGAGACGCCGAGGCGCATCGGCTCGCCGGACTCCTTCTGCTGCGTGAACGCGGTGATCACCAGCGAGGCCCGCGTGCCCTCGCCCCAGTGGCCCTCGGTCACGTAGAGCGTGGGGCGGAACCAGAGGTCACGCTCCCGGACGAGGAGTTCGGCGGCGAGCTGCTCGAGCCGGCGCAGGAACTCGGGATAGTCGAAGTCGACCGGGATGTGGAACAGCTTCGCGGAGCGGAGCAGGCGCTCGTAGTGCTCGCGGGGCGAGCGGATCGAGAACGTCTCCGACGACGGGTCCCAGTAGCCCTTCACGCCCTCGAACACCGACAGCGCGCGGGTGAGCGCCTCGGCGGAGATGTGGATCCGCACGTCGGAGTACGGCACCAGCTGGCCGTCGACGGACGCCCACGGCGGCGTCTGGAGCTGCGAGAGCGACGCGATGTGCGCCATATGTCGTGTTCCTCCCCGAATGAACCACTGCCGGACGTTCGGTGATCGAATTCTATCCGTGGTGGCCCGGACGAATTGCTTTCGGGTACCTCGGTGAACCCGGTCGGACAACCTGTGACTACCGTGCGACGTCCTGGGCCGGAGGAGGTTCTCCTGATGTGGGGAGAACCCGGCGCGAAGGGGGCCGATGTGACCAACGTTCTCTCGAACCCGTCGTTCGACGACGCGACGCGACGGGACGCCCTCTACCGGGGCGACGTCATGGTCTACGGCGCGACGCCGGCGACGCTCGCGCTCGTCCAGTTCACCCGCGACCTCGTCGAGGAGGCCTTCGCCGGCCGGGACCCGCAGGTGGCGCAGTACGAGATGGACGTGACGGAGTTCGCGGCGCTGCTCGCGGACCTCAAGCCGCGCTTCATCCACCACCCGCGGTGCAAGGAGCTCCTCCCCGCGATCCTCGAGGAGCGCGGCTGCGACCTCGAGCGGACCTACTTCGACGTGCCGCGCCTGCGCACCTCGACCTCGGACGACTACCTGACGACGGGGATCGCGTTCGCCTTCCACCCGCACCGCGACACCTGGTACTCGGCGCCGATGTGCCAGACGAACTGGTGGATGCCGGTGTACCCGGTGACGCCGGACAACGTGATGGCCTTCCACCCGAAGTACATGACGGAGGGCGTCCGCAACGGCTCCCGCCGCTACGACTACGACGAGTGGAACCGCACCAGCCGGTTCGTCGCCGCGTCGCAGATCGGCCGGGACACCCGCGACCAGCCGACGCCCGAGGAGCCGGTGGAGCTCGACCCGCAGGTCCGGGTCGTGCCGGAGGTCGGCGGGATGATGGTGTTCTCCGGCAACCAGCTGCACTCGTCGGTGCCGAACACCTCGGGGCGCACCCGGTACTCGATTGACTTCCGCGTGGTCGACATCGACGACGTGGCCGCGGGCCGCGGGTCACGCAACGTCGACTCGGAGTGCTCCGGGACGTCGCTGCGCGACTTCCGTCGCTGCACCGACCTCGCGCCCATGCCCGAGGAGCTCGCCGCGCAGTACGACGGTCGGGCGGTCGTCGGGGTCTGAGCGCTCGTCAGCGCCGTCGCGGGGCGGCGTGGGTGCGCAGGGCCGGCGCGACGGGGCGTCCCTCGAGCAGACCCGCCGTCGACCCGTGCTCGATCGCCTTGCGGTAGGTCGGCAGCGCGTCCGCGACGGCCTGCACGGTCTGGTCGACGTCCGCGTCGGTGTGTGCCGCGGACACGACGAACGACTGCCCGAGCACCCCGCCGCGCAGCAGCTCGGCGAGGAAGAGCGTCCGGAACTCCTGGGAGGGGAGCCCGTCCGGACCGCGGGTGAGGAAGACCAGGCAGTTCGGGTGCCCGGCGACGCGCAGGTACTCCTCGAGGCCCTCGGCCTCGATCGCGGCGTTCGCGCCGGCGGCGAGACGCTCCCCGGCGCGGCGCATGGCCGCGACCGGGTCCCCGGTCCGGTAGGCCCGGGCGACCGCCCGGAAGGCGGTGAGCCCGACGGTCTCGGGCCCGTTGGTGGTGGAGAGCAGGAAGACCCGGGCGTCGTCGGTGGCCAGGCCACCGAGCTCCATCAGATCCCGCCGGCCCGCGAGCGCGGCGACCGGGAAGCCGTTGCCCATCGCCTTGCCCCAGGTGGACAGGTCCGGGACGACACCGTGGACCGCCTGCGCGCCGCCCGCGGCCCACCGGAACCCGGTGATCATCTCGTCGAAGACCAGCACCGTGCCCTCCGCGGTGCAGAGGTCGCGCACGGCGGCGAGGAAGCCCGGCTCCGGGGCGACCATGCCGGTGGCGGCCTCCATGAAGACCGCGGCGATCCGGCCGGGGTGCGCCGCGAAGAGGGCCCGCAGCGAGTCCAGGTCGTTGAAGGTGAACCGCACCGTGGCCGACCGGACGCCCTCGGGGATGCCGGCGGACATCCCCGTCGTGCCGATGAACCAGTCGTCGACCGAGAAGAACGGCTGGTCGGCGACCGCGACCAGCTCGCGACCGGTGGCGGCCCGGGCCAGGCGCAGGGCCGCCGTCGTCGCGTCGGAGCCGTTCTTGGCGAACTTGACCATGTCGGCGCCGGGGATCACCTCGAGGAGGTCCTCGGCGGCCGCCACCTCCAGCGTGGAGGGGCGGGTGAAGCTCACCCCGCGCGTCAGGACGTCCCGCACCGCGTCGACGACCGGCTCGTAGCAGTGACCGAGGGTCACCGCCCGCAGGCCCATGCCGTACTCGACGAACTCGTTCCCGTCCGCGTCCCAGACCCGCGCCCCGAGGCCGCGTTCGATGATCGGAGCCATGCCCTCGGGGTACTGGTCGTCACCGCGGGCGTAGGTGTGCGCGCCACCGGGCACCATCGTGTGCAGACGGTTCTGCAGCTCGGTCGAACGGGTGAAGATCGGCGCGGGCCTCTCCAACGGAGCACCTCCGGGTCGGGATGGCGGACGTCTTCGTCACGAACCGTGTTCAGAATCGGCGGCGTCGGACGGCGTCGTCCGTCACCGGATCGTTCTCGGTGGCTCCGGGAGAATAGACGATTCGTCCCGAGAAGTCCGGAGTGTCCCTCCGGTCCGTGCGGGGGAGGGCCGGCTCCCGGGGACGTCGTCCGTGCCGGTCGCTCGGTGGGGGAACGCTCCGTCCGCCCGTCGGTGACGCGGGCTCTCGACGCCCTCAGTTGTACGCTCCGTCACCGTTCGGCCGGGAACCCGGGGGTGGTGTCCGCCGTCTCACGGCCCGTCCGCCCTGATCGGCGGCTCGGGTGAGGGACGGCCGGTCGCGGGTCCGATATGGCGTGCGGCCGGTGGACGTACCCGCGGCTCCGAGGCAGGTCCCCCGACCGTGGTTGGCCTGAGGGGCTGCTCAGAATGGTCCACATGGCGGAGCGTGGTTCCTGCGAGGCGGGCAGTGACACCGTGGCGGCGGGGAGCGAGGTCGGCGAGGTGGGCGAGGTGTCGGGCATGGGCTCGGTGAGCCGGATGGTGACCCTGCGCTCGACGCCCCGTCGGGAGCCCGTGGCCGCGCCCGCGTGGGCCCCGGCGGGGACCGGCGCGTGGAGCCCGGAGTCGACCGGCGCGTCCTCGGTCCTCCCGGCGGGGGTCGAGGTGCCGTTCGCGCCGGACCCCGAGGCGGCGGCGTTCCTCAACGCGCCCCGGCGTCCCCTGGGCTTCTACGTGGCGCCCTTCGGCACCCCGCCGTTCGGCAACCCGCCCAGCCGTCCGGCGCCCGGGGGGTCCGTGGACGGGCCCGAGTGGGGTCCCGCCTACCCGGCCGGCGCCTGACACCTGTCGTCGGGAACCATCCGCGGGTGACCTCCCTCGCGGGACTGGTCGACCGGTTCACCGCCGCCCTGCGGATGGACGGTCCCCACCGCGCCCCCGACGCCGACGAGCGCCACGAGGCCGACGCCCTCGCCACGGCCCTCGCTGCAGGGCGGGACGTGGCACCGCACGCGGCCGCCCTCGGGTTCGCGGTGCACGAGGTCGCCGGTCGGAGGGTGCTGGCGGCGGATCCGCGGACCGAGCGGTCGTGGGGGCTGGTCGTGCTCCCGGCGGTCGAGCCGACGGTCGTCGTCGAGGTCCCGCACCCGGGCTCGGACCTGCGCACGGAGCAGGTCGGTGTCGCGGTGCTCGAGCGGTGCGCGGGGGCGCTCTACCTGCAGGCGGGGTCGCACCGTCGGGCCGGGGCACCGCCGGACGCGCACCGCCACGGCGACTTCCCGGGCGACGTCGCGCACCGTCCCGACTCGGTGTTCGCCCACCTGGCCGCCGGGCTGGCCGCGCACCGTGGGCTGGCGCAGGTCCAGCTGCACGGGTTCGCCGACCGGCCCGGCTTCGACGTCGTGGCCTCCGCCGGGGCGGCCGCGGGGTCGGCGTTGCTGGACGAGACGGTGCGGCGGCTGGAGTCGGCGGGGGAGGTCGTGCGGCGCGGGGGCGAGCCGGGCTGCGACGACCTGTCCGGGGTGCTCAACACCCAGGGCCGGGCGGCGGCGCGGCACGGAACGGTGTTCGTGCACCTGGAGCTGTCGCGCTCGGTGCGGCGCTCCGCCCGCCGTCGGGACGGGGTGGCGGAGGCGGTCGCCGGGGCCGTGGTGGCCGCCACCTAGCATCGGCGGGCATGGGCAACCGGCTCCTCGTGCTCGGCTGGCACAACATCGACCCGACGCCCGGCTTCCCGGACCCGCCCGGCGTCGGCCGGCTCGGGTTCGCCAAGCAGCTGCGGATGCTGTCGCGCTTCGCGAACGTGCTGCCGCTGCAGACCGCGCTGGGGCTCATGGAGGCGGGCGAGCCGCTGCCGTCGCGGGCGGTGGTGCTGACCTTCGACGACGGCTACCGGGACAACCTCGAACTCGGCGTACCGATGCTGGAGCGCCACGGCCTCCCGGCGACCTTCTTCCTCGTGCCCGGGTTCCTGTCCGGGACCGTCGGCGCCTGGTGGGAGGACCTGTCGTCGGCGTTCGACCGGGCCCGCGCCTCGTCGCTGGAGTTCGGCGGCACGGCGTACCCGCTGTCGACGCCGGCCGAGCGGGAGACGGCGCACGCGGCGGTGCGGGGCGCCCTGAAGACACTGGACCACGCGTCGCGGGTTGCCGAGGTGGCGCGGGTGTCCGCGTTGCTCGCGCCCGCCGAGACGTCCGTGGGCGAGGGCCTGTTCATGGACTGGTCGGGCGCGAAGTCCCTGCTCGCCGCGGGTCACGAGATCGGGTCGCACACGGTCTCGCACGCGATCCTGGAGCGGGAGTCCGAGTCCGGCCAGCGTGCGGAACTGGGCGAGTCCCGGGCCGCCCTGGAGTCCGGCCTCGGCATCACGGTCGACACGCTCGCCTTCCCCAACGGCTCGAGCGGCGACTACTCGGACGTGACCACCCGCGTCGCCGCGGAGGCCGGCTACCGCTGCGCGGTCACGACCACCGCGGGCCTGGCGTCGGGGAAGGACTCGCCGTACGAGATGCGCCGCGTCGTCGTCACGCCGACCACCGACCTCGCCAGCGTCGCCGAGAAGGGCTGGCGCAAGGCCCGGGGAGTCATCGGGCGTCGCGTCGCCGCGGTGTCCGCCCGCCGGTAGGTGCACCTCCCGGTCGTGGCGCCCCCACCGTGTCAGCAATGCGGCCATGCTGACACTGGACGTCACGATCATGGGGTGTATCAGCGGGCCCGAACCGGGCGAGGCTCGCCGTAGACGACGTTCGGCTCCGGCATCCGCGCGGCGATCTCCAGCCCCTTCTCGATCTCGCGGCGCACCCCTCGGGGATCGTTCCGCCGTTCGCTCGGCCGGGTGCTGACCACGTAGAGGTTGCGGTCGAACAGGCGCTGCCGCCGCCGCTTCGTCGCGAGGACCTGCTCCACGGTGGCGAAGTGCTCCTCCACCGAGTCGATCTCCCAGGCGAACCCGACGTCCCGGACGACGGCGTCCGGGACCGCGATCACGGACAGGTCGTCGGGGTCGAGCAGCGGGACGTTCCACTCGGCCGGGACGAGCCCCAGCGAGTCCCAGAATCCGAGGGCGTCGAACTCCGCCGGGGAGCGGACGCCTCGCCCCACGGCGCCGAGTACGGCGCGCGGAGCGGCCGTACCCCGCCGGCACCCGGTGTCGAGCTCCTCGCGGATCTCCTCCACACCGAGCAGCCGCCGTTGCACCGGCTCGGTCATCAGCGCCGAGATGGCGTTCTCGTGACGCAGCCGCCGCACCGCGTCGGTCAGACAGCGCACGAGGGGCGCGACGGCGAGCCCGTCCCGCTGCTCGGACGGAGGGAGCCGACTCGTCCGCTCGATCACCGCGAACCCGCTGCTCCGGACCTGCCGTGACCAGTCGACCAGGACGTGGACGGCGTCGGACTCCTCGGCCCGGCGCATGCCGTGGAGCCGCAGACCGCCCTGCCCGGTGATCATCGCGCCGTCGCCCGCGTGCAGCAGAGCGGCGATCTGCCGTTGCCGTCGGGTCGGCGGTCCACTGGTCAGCTTGAGGATGCCCGGCAGCAGGGGCAGCCAGGGCCCGTCCTCCTCGCAGCGGCGGTAGCTCGTGCGCTGCGGTACCCCGAGCGTCTCGAGTCGGCGTACCGCGATCACGTCGTCGTCGGCCGCGTCCCGGATGGCGGCCATGTCCCTGGCCCAGTCCCCACGTCTCATGGGCCGACGATGCGGTCACGGCCCGCTCGACGGCGACCACGTCGGTCGTTGCTGGGGACAGGTGTCCGTCTCGTGCCGGTCGGGACGGCCGAGGCGCGTTCGCCGCAACGACTTCTGCGACGAACGGCCCGACCCGCAGGGCTGAATGCACCTGCGGGGCGGGCCGGGTTCGTCGTACTCAGTGCCCTTGTGACGTCCAGTGTCAGCATGGCCGCACTGCTGACGCCACGACGCAGCGGGGAGCGAACTACCGCTTGATGCGGAAGATGCCCCAGGCGAGCTGGCCGGACCGCCCACCGTTGACCCAGTTGCGCAGGCCGGTCTTCATGTTGGAGATGTACTCCTCGGAGATCTTCCCGGCGAACGCCTTCTCCGCCTTCTCGAGCTCCTGCAGCACCCGGCCGTAGTGGGTCGTGAGCTGGTCGGTGTGGTCGTCGAAGACGTAGTCGTTGAACCCGTTCTTCGCGAACTCCGCCTTGTAGAACCCGGGCGAGCCGAGGGTGTCCAGGTGCAGTCGCGCGAGGATCGGCGTGAGGGCGGAGACGTCCGCGCCGTCGGCCGCCATCGGGTCGGTGAACACGATCTGGCCGGTCGGCACCAGGACGCGGGCGATCTCCGCGACGACCGTCGAGCGCTCGCCGGAGTGCAGGAAGGCGTCCTGCGACCAGACGAGGTCGTAGGCGTTGTCCTGGATCGGCATGTTCTCGAACGACCCGTCGACGACGTCGACGAGGTGGTCGAGGCCCTGCTCGCGGGTCTTCTCCCGGTTCCGCTCGTTCTCGACCTCGGAGAGGTTCAGGCACGTCACGCGGCAGCCGTACTTCTTCGCCAGGTGCCGGGCCGCTCCGCCGTAGCCGGCGCCCATGTCGAGGATGCGGGTGTCGGCGGTGATGCCGGCGGTCTCGGCCATCCGCTCGACGGTGCGCGCGGAGGCCGGGGCGATCGCCTCGTCCGGGGTCGCGTAGAGCCCGACGTGGATGTCCTCACCGCCCCACACCTCGTGGTAGAAGGTGTCGGCGTCCTCCGAGTTGTAGTAGTCGCGGGCGGTGTGGACCGCCGTCGAGTACGACTCGGTGAGCTCCTCGTCGGTGCGGTAGGTCTTCTCGGCCACGTGGATCCAGAAGTCGGGGGTGTCCTCGCCGTAGGTGTCCTGGAAGTCGCCGTAGGTGTCGATCTTCTGGAAACCGACCTCGCGCATGAGGCGCCGCACGTAGTCCTTGCGCAGCGGGAACATGTTCAGGTGGTACACGGACCCGTCGTCGTGGAACGTGTACCGGAAGCGCGCGAGGCCGTCGTCGAGGTACTCGGGCTCGGCGGTGACGGTGTCACCGCTGTAGTAGTACTTGTGCTTCGACGAGAAACCGTCGTCGAGGATCGAGTCGTAGTTGCGCTGGTCGAGGATCAGCACGCCGTCGTGCGACAGCATCGCGTAGAACTCGGCCAGGGCCTTGCGCCGGTCGCGCTCGGAGAACAGGTGCGTGAACGAGTTCCCGAGGCAGATGATGGCGTCGTACTCGCCGTGCACGTCGCGGTTGAGCCAGCGCCAGTCGGCCTGGACGACCCGCAGCACGTGCCCGCGCTCGCGGCCGTTGTGGAACGCCCGCGCGAGCATCTCGGCGCTGCCGTCGGCGGAGACGGTCTCGAAGCCCGCCTCCAGCAGCTGCACCGAGTTGAAGCCGGTCCCGGTGGCCACGTCGAGGACCTTCTCGACGCCCCGCGCACGGAGCTGGTCGATGAAGAACGATCCCTCGCTGGCGGCCCGTCCCTCCCAGCCGATGTAGTCGTCCCACTTGTCGACGAATCCCTTGATGTATTCGTCCTGGTAGTGGTTCGTGTCGCGCACCTCGTTCGGGTTCTCGCCGAACTCCTGGTGCACTTCCTCGGGGGAGTACGCGGCCTCGGTGTCGTCGAGGCCAGCCGCGGTGTCGGGGCTCCGGTCTGCGGCTGTCGTCATGTGGGTGTCCTCCGGACGTCGTTCGGTGACGCTTCCGGAGAGGAGACGCTAGAGCGGTCCGACCACGATGGACACCGCAACCGGTCACGCTGCGTGTCACGAACGATTCAGTAGACCGATTCGGAATCGGCCGTACTCGTCCGATCAGCCCTGTTGGGAGGGGTCGTCCGGCGCGCGACGACCAGGTTGCCGAACTGTGAAGAGATGCCGGTCACTGGCCATGCGGCGCGGAACGTGCTTCACGCCGTCGGGTCGACGATGACCTTCCGGTTCGTGGCCGCCGGCCCGGGCAGCTGCCGGCCGCCCGGCCCCACGTCGTTGACGTAGCCGGGGAACTGGCTCCCCACGCCCTTCGTCGTGATCCGGTCCGCCGCGGCCCCCAGTGAGACCAGCAGTCCCTTGACCGCCTCGGCCCGCCGCGTGGACAGGTCCACCTGCGAGGCGGGGCTCCCGGCGCGGGCGGTGGTGCCGGTCAGCGCGAGGCGGTGCGTCGGGCCCTGCTTGACGAAGTCCGCGAACGGCCCCAGCACCCCCCGCGCGGCGTTCTCGTCGCGGAACTCCGCGGTGTCCGGCCGGAAGCCGACCGAGCCGTCGTCGGGCAGGGCCGTGGACCGACCCGGCGTGATGGTCGGCGGCGGCGGCAGGGCCACGGTCGAGACCGGCGGGACGTCCGACGGGGCGTCCCCCGACCGGGGCTCGTCGACGACCGCGACGCACGATGCGCCACCGGCCTCCGCGATGCCCCTCCACAGCGCGACCAGGGACGCGCGCTGCGAGGTGTCCAGCGGGCCCTGGGGCTCCGCGACGTCCCCGATCCCGGCCAGGACCACGGTCGCGCCGTTCAGGGACGGCAGGGCGTTCGCGTCGCGCAGCGAGCTCACGACGTCCTGGACGGGCGCCGCGAGCAGGCCCTCGGTACGGAAGTCCAGCGGGGCGACCGTGGAGAGCCCGGAGTCGACCAGCACCACCGTGCCCGGCCGCGACCCCTGCACCGACCGGCCCGCGAGCGTGAGCGCGCCGAGCGTGTCGGCCTCCGGGGTCTGCGCCCGCAGCTGCGAGATCGCGTCACCCAGCCCGGACAGGAACGCGTTCTGGTCGTCCTGCGCGGCGATCGCGTTCCCCGCGTCGGTGCGGTAGGTGTCGCTGCCCGCCACCGTGGGCCGGCCGTCCACGCTCACGACGGTGAACTTCGGCTGTACCTTCTGGTCGGCGGCGCCGGAGACGACCGTGATCGCCGCCTGCTGGACCGCGCCGGGCAGCCCCGGCTCCGGCTCGTTGGCCCGCCCGCCGACCGCGATCGCCATCGGGCCGACGGGGACCGGGCACGACAGCGGCGCGCCGCCGCCCCCACCGGACGCGAAGCCGCCGGAGGAGTCGTCACCCGAGGAGCACGCTCCCAGCACCAGCACCGCCGCAGTGGCCAGGGCGAGTGCGAGGCGACGGCTCAAGAGTGCTCTCCGTTCGTGGTCGGGGCCCGGTGGTGCCCGTTGCGGTGCCCGTTCACGACGGCGGGTGCGGGCGCCCGGTGCGCGGGCGGATCGTTCCGCACCGGCGGGCGCGCCTCGCGGCCGGGCTCGATCGCGCGGGCCGGGGTGAACAGCGGGTACGGCGCGGAGTTGGTGAGCCCGTCGGTGACCGAGGGGTTCTGCATCTTCGAGGCCATCAGGTTGCGGGCGTAGTTCTGCAGCTCCAGCATCTCGGCGGCCACCTGCTGGCGGGCCGCGACCCACCGCTGCTCCTCGCGGTCGCGCTCGTTCTGCTGCTGGCGCAGCGCCTCCCGCGAGCGCTCCAGCTCGGCCCGGCTCGCCCGCTCCGCGGCGGTGGCCTCCTCGAGGCGCCGCTCGGCCCGGCGCAGCGCCCCAGCGACCGGGTTGAACGACACGAACGTCGCCACCATCGCCGCCACGCCGCTCGCGAGGAACAGCGCGCCGAAGAGCATCGCGGGCAGCACCGCCGAGGAGTCCAGCGCGGCCGACGACCCGGAGCCGAACCCGCCGCCGGAGCCCGAGCCGAACCCGGAGCCGCCGCCCGAGCCGAATCCGGATCCCGACGACGAGCCGAACGGGTTCGACGAGGTCGACGACGGCGTCAGCAGCCGGGTGACGAACGAGGCCACACCCAGCACGAGCCACGTCAGGAAGGCCGCGACCGTGAGGAGGACCGAGGCGCGCGGGTCGCCGCAGCGCCGGCGGGCCAGACCTTGGCCGACGAGGTGCGCGAGCCCGACCGAGGCGGCCGCGAACCCGACCGTGCCGATGACGATCAGGAACGTCGAACCGCGGAAGACCCGGGCGAGGACCACGTAGAACGCGGCGATGTCGCCGCCGATCGCGAGGACGATGATGCCGAGCGCGAGGTAGTCCTCCCGCGAGCGGTTCACCAGCATCGTCGAGTCGCGGTAGGAGCCGACCGTGCCGGGCCGGGGGCCGCGGCGCAGGGAGAGGCGCGGGGTCATCGGGTCTCCTGCTCGGTGGCTGCGTCCTCGACGGCGGGCCCGGTTCGCACCCGCAACGGGCTGGTCAGGGGCTCGTCGTCGGGGATGTCGGGGCGTCGGACGGTCAGCGCCTGCCGCGCCGCCCGGGGGCCGCGGGACGCACTGCGCCGGGGGTCGTCGGCGACGGTCTCGTCGTCCTCGGCCACGCCGGGGCGCACCGCGGGGCTGCGCGGGGTCTCCATCAGCCGGTCGCGGGCGTCGGCGTAGTCGCGGCGGGCGATCTCGAGGGCCCGTCGGTCGCGCTCGTGGTTGGCCTCGGCGTCGGCGAGCTGCTGGCGGGCGCCGCCGACGAGCCGGTCGATGACGGCGTGGTGGTCGGCGTGCTCGGAGTCGATGCGGGCCAGCCACCCCGACGCCCAGGAGGCGATCAGCGGGTCGAGCGCCGCGCCGGTGCCCTCGTCGACGGCGTTCGGGAGCAGGTCGTTGACCAGGCTGCGCACCCGCCCGCGGGCCGCGGCGACGTCCGGCGAGGCCTGGTTCGGGTAGGGCATCGGGCCGACCCGGTCCTCGGCGTAGACCTGGGAGAACCGCTTCTCCTCGGGGGTGCCGGGCCTGCGCAGACCCGGGCGCGGTGGGGTGTCGGTGGTGGTGCCGCCCGCCCGGTGCGTCGGAGTCCGGCCCGGTGCCTCCGGGTCGTCGGAGCGCCGACGGCGCGGGAACGGGAACATCACGACTCCTCGACGGGACGGTCGACCGGGCCGGCGGAGAGCTGGCCCTCCTCGGCGGTGAACACCCAGCCCGGGATCCGGGGGTGCCGGGCGACGAGCCACGGACCGATCCGGTCGCCCTGCGGGTGGTGGCGCACCAGGTGGCTCTCGTAGGCCGAGATGCGGCGCATGGCGAGCGCGTGCAGCCGGCGCACGCGCGTCGCGCCGACCACCTCCCGGGCGCGGATCGCGGCCCGCACCCGCGCGAGCTCCTCGCGGGCGGCCGCGCCGGTGCGCTCCAGCCGGGTGATCTCGTCGACCATCGGCCGGCGCAGCGCCTCGTACTCCCGGGCGCGGCGGGCGCGGACGACGTCGTCGGCGGTCAGGGTCTCCCCGCCCCGGCGCAGGCCGAGCTGGTCGGAGTCCAGCAGCACCGGCCAGGACGCGACCCGGCCCTCGGCGCGCTCACGGGCGGCGTCGGTCTCGTCGATGCGGACGACCAGGGTGGCCACGGTCTCGAGCAGCGGGGCGAGCTCGACGTCGAGACGCAGGCGCTCGCGGTGGCTGCGGGCGAGGAAGTCCTGCGCGAGCTCCTCGAGGGTCGGGGTGCCGGACTCCGCGCTGGGCAGGCCGGCCCGGCCGTCCGCGCGGGCGCGTCGCCGGTCGGCCAGGCGGTTCGCGAGCGTGTACGGCGGCATCGAGCCCGTCGAGGCGTCGGCGGGCCGGATGCGGGGTGACGACGGGGCCGGGGGCGGCCCCGCGGTCGGAACGGCCGGGGGTGCCGGACGGGGGGCGGGGGCACCGATGACGGGCGTCCCGGCCGCCGGGGTGCCGGGCTCCGGTCCGCGGACGCGCCGGGTCGCCGGGGGCTCGGCGTGCCGGGGGAAGGGAGCGGACGGCACACCGGTGGCGGTGTCGCCGCGACCGGGGTGGCCGGTGCGACCCCCGTCGTCCGACCGGGACATGGGACCTCCTGCTCGCGGTCCGCCGGTGCCTGGCCGGGGCCGTTGCCTCCGCGACGCCCCCTCGCGCCGCCCGCGCGAGGGCCCGCCACCGGACCCTCGGACGGGAGTGTAGGTGGCCCCCGTGCGGGGGTGACCCGCGCGGGCCCCTCCGGCCCTGCCGGACCGGACGGGCCGCCCCTCCGGGACACGGCGGCGACACGCCGACGATCGGGTCACTCGACGGCGTGAAAGTCGCGTCGCGGTGACGCGGCTCGATGCGGTGGCACGCACGCTCCGACCTGCAACTTCTCCCACCGCTACGCCATTCGGCCGCGAAGCGAAGGGGTTAACTGTTGCTCTGAACGGTCGATTCTATGGGGGTGCAGAACGTGATGGACGGCTCCGGGGACGCCCTGTCCCCGCACCCGGCTCTGCGTGGGGCGGGCGACCTCCGCCCCGCGGACCTCGTGGACACGCTACGGAGCAGCGAGCTCGTCGACGTCGTGGACGACGCCGTCGTCGCGGCCGTCGCGCGGGAGGTCTCGCGGGCGACCGGGGAACTGACCGAGCGGACCCCCGCGTCCACCACCGAGGCGGGGGCCCGCACGCCGGTGGACCTCGAGGTGGTCATCCCGGCCTACAACGAGTCCGGGCGGCTGCCCGCGACGCTCGCGGCGATGACCGCGTTCCTGTCCGAGCAGCCGTGGACCTCGCGCATCGTCGTGGTCGACAACGGCAGCGTGGACGACACCGCGGCCGGCGTCCTCCACGTCACCGGCCGGGCGTGCAACGTCGCCACCGGCTGGTGCGTGGAGGCGGTCGCGATCGGCTGCTCGCAGGCCGGCAAGGGCGCGGCGGTGATCCGCGGGCTGCGGACCAGCCGGTCGCGCGTCGTGGGGTTCACCGACGCCGACCTCTCGACGCCGCTCGAGACCTTCCTGCCCGTGATGGGCGCGCTGGACCACGGCGCGACCGCGGCGATCGCGTCGCGGCACGCGCCCGGCGCGTCGATCGCCACGAAGCAGCCGCTCGGCCGGCGCCTCGGCGGCAACGCGTTCCGGATGCTGTCGCGCCCGCTGCTGCCCGGCATCCACGACACCCAGTGCGGGTTCAAGTTCTTCGACCGCGAGGCCGTGCAGAGCGCGCTGTGGAAGTGCCGCTCCACCGGGTTCGCCTTCGACGTCGAACTGCTGCGCCACATCCGCGACGACGGCGGCCGCATCGAGGAGGTGCCGGTCACCTGGACCGACACCACCGGCTCCACGCTGCGCCCGGTCCGCGACGGCCTCGCCGCCTTCACCGCCGTGGCCAAGCTGCACCGCCAGCTCAACCGCGGCAGCGGCCCGGCCCTGCCCGGCCGCACCACCTCCCCGGCCACCGTGACCGACACCGCGACCATCGGGAGCGCCCCGTGACGACCACCCTGTCCCGCCCGGAGGAGACGCTCCCCCCGGTCCGCCTGGTCCCCGTCCTCGGCCGGGCCACCGCGCAGCTCGCGGGGTGCCGCGTGCTCGTCCTGAACTGGCGCGACGTCCGGCACTCGCAGGCCGGCGGCGCCGAGGCCTACGCCCACGAGATCTCGCGCCGCTGGGTCGAGGCCGGCGTGCACGTCACGTGGCTGACCGCGCGGGACGCGGGGCAGAGCGCCCGCGAGGAGATCGACGGCATCGAGATCCGGCGGGCCGGCGGCACGATGGGCGTCTACCTGCGCACCGCGGCCCGGCTGCTGCGCGGCGGCCGCCGCTTCGACGCCGTCGTCGACTGCCAGAACGGCATCCCGTTCTTCTCGCCGCTGTTCACGCGCAACGCCGTCCCGGTGGTCCAGCTCGTCCACCACGTCCACCAGGACCAGTTCTCGACGCGGTTCGGTGCGGGCGGGTCCCTCGTCGGCCGGCTGCTCGAGGGCCGCGTGGCCAAGCGCGTCTACCAGGGCAAGCGCACCGTGGCGGTGTCCGCCTCGACCCGCCAGGAGCTGCGCCGCCGGCTGAAGTTCGACGGGCCCATCGACGTCGTCCCGAACGGCATGAACACCGCCATCTCCTCGGGCGTGCGCCGCCGCGCGGAGAAGCCGACGATCGTGCTGACCAGCCGGCTGGTCACGCACAAGCGCGTCGACCTGCTGCTGCACGCGATCTCCGCCGCGCTGCCGGACGTGCCGGACCTGCAGGTCGAGATCATCGGCGACGGCCCGGACCTGACGAACCTGCGCCGCATGGCCGTCGAGCTCGGGCTCGGCCGCGTCGTGCGCTTCCACGGGCGGCTCCCGAACGACGAGCGGGACGCCCTCATGGAGTCCGCCTGGCTCACCACCTCCACCTCCGACGGCGAGGGCTGGGGCCTGGTCGTGCTGGAGGGCGCCGCGGCCGGCGTGCCGTGCCTCGCGATCCGCACCACCGGCATCCGCGACTCGGTCCTGGACGGCGTCACCGGCTGGCTCGTCGACGGCATCGACGACTTCGCCGCGGCCCTCCCGCGGACCCTGGCCGAGCTCGCCGACCCCACCCGGGCGAACGAGGTCGCCGACGCGTGCCGGACGTGGGCGAGCTGCTTCTCGTGGGAGCGCTCCGCCGAGCTGCTCGCGGGGTCGGTGCTCTCCGAGATGCGCGCGTTCCACCGCACCCAGGCCGACTCGAACCTCCCACCGGCCGACCGCTCGGCGCTGCACCGCGCCGCGACCCGCCGTCGGGCCCGGTCGGACATGACGGTGCTGGCCCGCTTCACCCACGACGAGCCGACCGAGGCCGCGGCCACGCTGCGGCTCACCGACGAGGTGTCGATCTGCCTGGGCCGCAACCAGGTCCTGGCGCTGCTGCGCGGCTGCGACGAGGTGGACGCGCTCGGGGTCATCGGCCGACTGGGCGCGAAGGAGCCCCACGTGCGGCTCGCGAGCCGCCCCGAGCTGCTCGGGGGACCGGCGATCGTCGGCCTCACCTCGGGCGAGACCCTGCCCTCGGACGTCGCTCCGGCCCGATGACCGCGCGGGACACCGCCGAGCCGCTCGACGTGGGGACCGCCGCGCTGCTGGCCACCGAGGGTGCCCCGCCGCCCGCGCCCGGCAACCGCGCCACCGGCGGGACGGCGACCCTGCTCTCCGCCTCCGGCGGGCTGGTCGGGCTGCTGAGCTACGCGGTCACGCTCGTCATGGCGCACCTGCTCGACGCGGCCGCCTACACGGCCTTCGCGGCGGCGGTCGCGGTCGTCGGGACGGCAGGGGTGGCCTCGGCCGCGCTCATCCCGTTCCCGCTCGCGCACGTGGTCCGGGCCCACCCGGACGGACACCCGGAGCGGCGCGCGGCCACGGCCTTCGCGGTCGGGGTGTCCGTGCTCGTCGGGCTCGTCGCCGCGGTGGTGCTCGGGCTCGTCGTGGGTCCGGTGTCGGACGTGCCGACCGCGCTCGCGGCCGCGGTGTCGGGGCTCGCCCTGTTCGCGGTCGCCCCGATCTGGGGGTTCCTGCAGGGCGAGGACCGGTTCGGGCGGTACGCGGCGCTGACGGTCGGCGAGGTCGCGGTGCGCCTCGTCGCGAGCGTGGTCGCCGTCGTCGTGGGGGCCGGGGCGTGGGGCGCGGTCGGCGGGTTCGCCGTCGGCGCCCTCGCGATCCTCGCGGTGTCCGCCACCCCGCGCACCGGCCCGTTCCGCGGGCTCCGGTTCGCGACGATCACCCGCGCGCTCGCCGACCGGGCGCGGTGGGCGGAGACCGGCGGGGTCGCCGTGACCCAGGCCGTGCTGTCGGCGCTCGCCGCCGCGGACGCCGTCGTCGTGGCCCTCGCGGTCACCGACGCGACCGCCTCCGCCGGATACCAGGCGATCTCGACCCTCGCCAAGGCCCCGGTGTACGTCGCGGTCGGGACGGCGCTCGTCAGCTTCCCGGTGCTGCGCGTCGCCCACGGCCGGGACCGGGAACTGCGGATGCGCGAGGCCCTGGTGTCCTTCGTGCGCCTCGTCGTCCCGGCCGCCGCCGTCGTCGCGACGGTGCCGGGCGCCCTCGTCGGCATCGTGCTGCCCGAGCGGTACCTGCCCTCGGTCGCGCTGCTGCCGGTGCTCGCGGTGATGGGCGTCGGGCTGGGCGCGACGACCGTGCTCGCCAGCCTGCTGCTCGCGGTCCGGGCGCGGCGGGCCCTCACGGTGTCGCTCTCCCTCGCCGTCGTCGCGCTCGCCGTCGGGCTCGCCCTCGGCGCCTCCGGGGCTCTCGCCGGGCTCCCGCTCGTCCCCGACGACCCCGCCGGTCCGCTGGCCGCCGGCGCCGCGTCCGGCGCGCTCGTCGGCGCCGTCGCGGTCGCGGTGTTCGGCGCCGCCCACCGGCCGCGACGCATCGCGCCGGATCCCGGGCTCGGCCGCGCGGCCGCGGTCGGTGTGCTGTACGCGGCGGTGGTGACGGTCGTGCTCGCGGCCGCCCGGTCGTCGGTCCCGCTGTGGCTGCTCGCGGTCGTCGTGCTCGGTCTCGGCCTGGTCGGCCTGCCGGTGCTCGGGCGCCGGATCCTCCCCGGCCCGGACGCGGCCCTCGCGTCGCCGGACCGCGAGCACGGGGCGCTGCACGTACTGCACCTCGCCTTCGAGGACCCGGCGATGCCCGGCTCCGGCGGCGGGGCGCTGCGCACCGCCGAGATCGACCGGCGCCTCGCCGCCGCCGGGCACCACGTCACCGTCCTCACCGGGCGCTACCCGGGCGCCGAGGACCGGGTGGAACACCACGGCCGGGGCACCGTGCACTGGGTGCACCCGCACGTCGGACGCGGTCGCACCCGGCTCACCCGGCTCGTGGCCTACATGGCGGCCGCGTTCCTCGCCTCCCGCCGGGCCGGGCGCCGGCACCCGGGCGACGACGCCGGCCCGGGCCCCGTCGACCTCGTCGTCGAGGACTTCTTCGCCCCGATCTCCTCGATGGCGATCCCGCGCTGGACGCGCCGACCCGTCGTCGGGGTCGTGCAGTGGCTCAACGCGAAGGAGAAGGCGGCGCAGTACCACGTGCCCGTCCACTGGGTGGAGCGCTGGGCGGTGCGCACGCACCGGCGGATCGTCGCGGTCTCGCACGGCGTCGGGGCGGCGACGCAGGCGCTGGCCCCGCGGGCCGAGGTCGCGGTGATCGGCAACGGCGTCGACCCGGTCGCCTTCACCGTCCCGCCCGCGCCCGTCCACGCCCGGCGCGACGTGGTCTTCGTCGGGCGGATCGAGATCGCCCAGAAGGGCCTCGACCTGCTGCTCGACGCGTGGGCGCAGGCGGCGGACCGGATCGACGGCTGCCTGCTGCTGGCCGGGACCGGGCCGGACGAGGAGGCGCTGCGCGAGCGCGCCCGCGAGCTCGGGATTGCCGACCGCGTGCGCTTCCTCGGCTGGGTCGCCGGGCGGGACAAGGCCGAGCTGGTGGCCCGCGCGCGGATCGCGGCCGTGCCGTCGCGCTTCGAGACCTTCGGGATCGTCGCCGCGGAGGCGCTCGCCGTCGGGACCCCGGTCGTGGCCTACGACATCGACTGCCTGCGCGAGGTCGTCCCGGCCGACGGCGGTGTCCTCGTGCCGGCCCGCGACGGCTTCGACGCCTCGGCCTACGCCGAGGCCCTGGTGGCGATCGGGGAGGACGAGCCGTACCGCGCCGTCGTCGCGCGCCGGGGACCCGACCTCGCCCGGATCCACGACTGGGACGCGCTCGCCGCGACCCAGGACGCGTTCTACCGCCGGGTGGCGGCCGAGGGCCGACCGTGACCGGCGGATCCGCACCCCTCATCCGCCTCGACCCCCGCCCCACCCCGCGGGTCCGGACTGCGGGTCCCGACGGCCGGTGGGGGCGCTCCGAGACCCTCGGCTGGGGTCCGCCGTCGGCGGTCGAGGCCGTGCCCGGGGCGGCGCTGCGCGTGGACGGTGGCACCGCCACCCGGCCCCGGCCGGGGGGTCTCCGGCCCCACGACCAGCGGGCCCGGGAGAGCTACCGCGTCGACCCGGAGCGCACCGACCCGCACGGCACCGTCCCCCCGGTCCCCGACGGTCCCGCTCCCCGGAGCAACGGCACCGGCCGGCACCGCGCCACCCCCGCCCACCGGCGCTCCGGGGGCGCACCGTTCCCCGGCCTCGGCCCGCCGGTCCACCGCCGCCGGCGGCTGCCGCCCGGTGCCGCGCCGCCGCTCGGCCGCGTCCTGGTCACCGCCCCCGGGCCGCAGCGCCACCGGCCCGGCGGGATCGCCGGGATCGAGTGGCGGGTCCGCGACCTGCTCGCCGTCCTCGGCACCTTCCTGCTCGTGCACCGCCCGACAGCCGGGCTCGTCCGCCGGTTCTCCCGGGTGCCCGGCGCGCCGCTGACCGCGGTCCTCTACGGCACCCGGCCCTTCGCCGGCGCGCTGCCGGGACGCCGGCCGAGCCCGGTGTTCGTCGGCTCCACCCTGCTCCTCGTCGCGGCCGCGGTGTTCCTGCGCGGGTTCCACCAGGACACCGCGTACGAGATGTTCATGGACGAGGTCCAGTACGCCGACGTCGCGAACTCGTTCACCCGCGGCGACGGGCCGCAGCTGTTCCACGCGCCGTTCTTCCTGCACCCACCGCTGGCGTTCCTCTACTTCAGCCGGTTCATCAGCGCCCCGCAGGCGAGCATGACCGTCGAGTTCGTCCTCTCGCTGCGCCCGGCCGTCCTGCTCTTCGCCGCCGCGAACACCGCGCTGGTCGTCGCCTGCGCCCGACGGGTCACGCCCCGCTGGGCCGCGCTCGTCGCCGGGGCCTTCTACGCGCTCGACCCCTTCGTCATCCGGTTCGACAGCCGCCTCATGCTCGAGGCACCGATGCTCTTCGGCGTCCTCGCCGGGCTGCTCCTCCTGCTCCTCGCCGCCGAGGCCCCCACCGGGAGACGCCGGTGGGTGCTGCTCGTGGCCGGCGGCCTGCTCTGGGGCCTCGCGATCACGACGAAGACCAACGCGGGCCTCGTCACCGGCCTCCCCCTGCTGATCATGATGGTGTGCTCGTGGGGGCTGCGCCGGCGCGAGGCGGTCACGGTGTTCGCCTGCGAGATCGGCTTCTACCTCTGCTACGTGTTGTGGACGCTGGTCACCGGCCGCTTCCTCGGCTGGGCCGACCAGACCCTGGGCGGTGTCGCGCGGGCGATCGGCCTGGTCAAGGAGACCGGCTTCAACTCCGCGAACTCGCCGTCGTTCACCAGCCGCATCGCGGCGAACCTGACCCTGACCGGGACGTCGTACGCGCTCATCGCGTCCGCCTCGGTGTTCGCGGCGTTCCTCGTGCTGCTGTCGTGGCGCTCCCTGCGGCTCCGGGGAGAGCCCGGGGACCGCTTCGCCGACCCCCGCGACCTGGGCGGCCGGGTCCGTGCGCCGGGGGAGAACGCGCTGGGCGTGCTCGCCTGCTGGGTGGCGGGCGTGGTGGGCGCGATCGTCTACACCTTCGGCCTCGGCGAGGTGGAGGAGCAGACCTTCTACCTGCTCGCGGTGCCGCTCTCGGTCGTGGCGGGGCTGGTGGTGACCCGCATCGCGCGCGCCCGCCGCTGGGTGGCGACGGCGGGTCTGGCCGCGGTCGCGCTCGTCCTGGTCGCGTCGGTCGCGATCTGGTGGAACATCCGCTCGCAGACCGACGACACCTACCGCGACTTCTCCGCCTGGTTGTTCACCACGGTCGACCCGAAGACGACCCACATCGCCCTCGGTGAGCACACCGCGCAGTTCGTCATGCCCGGCTACGGCGTCTTCCCGTTCCACGACGTCGAGGACGCGCGCCGGAGCAACTCCCGCTACGGCGTGGTGTCCACCCAGCTCTCCGAGCTCGGCCTGGCCGACCTCACGCCCGCCACCATCGCCGAGCTCGATCGGCGCTACCCGGTGGTCTTCGTCGCCCACGGACGCACCGCGGGCGACCTCAAGGTCTACGACTTCAGCCGCCCGCTCGACGGGTCGGCCCCGATCGGCTCCGGTCCGCAAGGGTAGGTACCACGATGTCCGAGCAAGCCCGTCCCCGACCGTCGGCACCGACCGGGCTCATCCCGAGCCTGGTGGGCATCCGCGGCTACCTCGCGCTGATCGTGGTGATCGTCCACCTGGCGCCGTACGCGGTCGCGATGGTCCCGGCCACCGCCGGCTTCTTCGTCCCGTTCTGGCACCACGGCTACGTCGTGCTGGACCTGTTCTTCGTGCTCTCCGGGTTCGTGATCAGCTCGGGCTACGCGCGGACGTTCGCGCGGTGGCCGGGCCGCGCGACCTTCGGGAAGTTCCTCTGGGCCCGGTTGTCGCGCTTCTACCCGGTCCACCTCGCGGTGCTCGCCGTGATGGTCGCCGCGGTGCTGGTGTCGCGGGCACTCGGCGACGAGATCCCGCACGGCGGGAACCTGACCTGGGACCTGCTGCGCCAGATCACGCTCACCTCCGGGTGGGGCGGCGCGCACGCGCTGACGTGGAACGGCCCGGTGTGGTCGCTCTCGGCGGAGTGGGCCTGCTACCTCGTCCTGCCGCTGCTGCTGCCCCTGGTGCAGCGGCTGCGCACACCCGCGGCCTGCGTGATCGGGTACCTCGTGGCCTGCGCGATCCCGCTGGTCTGCTACTCGTTCCTCGGGTTCGACGACGGGACGATCACCTACGAGATGCCGCTGCCGCGGGCCTTCGGCGCGTTCCTCGCCGGGGCCACGCTGTTCCAGCTGCAGAGCGTCGGGTCGCGGATCCCGGCGGCGCTGGGGCGGGTGACCGGCCCGGTGGTGGCGGTGGCGTTCCTGTCGATCGTGGGCATCGCGGCCCTCGGGCACCCGAGCATGCTCGCGCTGCCGGTGGTGGGCCTCGTGGTGCCGGCGCTCGCCCAGCGGCACGGCGCGGTCGACCGCTTCCTGTCCACCCGGGTGTCGCTGCTCGGCGGCGAGTACAGCGTCGCGCTGTTCCTGGTGCACGTGCCGTGGATCATCGCGGCGTCGATGCTGATCAACCCGCGGACGTTCCCCGGCTCCGGCTGGGGCGTCGTCGGGATCCTGCTCCTGGTGGCCGGGTCGTTCGTCCTCGCGTGGCTGGCCTACGTCGTGGTGGAGCGTCCGGCGCAGAAGTGGATGCGCCGGCTCGTGAAGCGGGCCCCGGGCGCGCCGCGCAAGCCCGTGGAGGAGCGGGTGGAGGAGCGGGTCGACGTGACCTCGCACGGCCGTTCCGACGCCGGGAAGTGACCTTTTCGGAGTAGTTGTACGCCCGATCGGGTGACAGGCTGACGCTCCCGCTGATGCGCGGGTCGGCCCTCCCGATCGGACTCACGTGACGACCCTCCTGCGCCTGCTCCCCGTCGCGATCGTCGTCGCGCTGCTCGTGTCGGCCGCGCTGCCGACCGGTCGCGCGCAGGCCGCCGCCGGCCCGGCCTGGGGCCTGGTCGCCTCCACCTGCACCGCGTCCTCGCTCGCGGCGAACCGTGCCGTCGGCATCACCGTGGTCGAGGTCGAGGCCTACTGGGACCGCTACATGCCCGCCCGGGCCGGCGCGGTGGACACCGCCTACGTCGCCGACCTGCGGGCCCGGATCACCCGCTGTCTCGACGCCGGCCTGCGCGTCGTCCTCGGCCCCGGGATGCAGTACCCGCCGGCCTGGGTGCGGTCGCTGCCCGGGGCGGCGCTGGTCGACCAGCGCGGCAAGCGCCCCACGAACGGCGCGATCGACACCGTCTTCTCCGCCGCCGTGCGGGCCGCCCAGGCCGACTACCTGAAGCGCCTCGTGACCGACCTCCCGGCGAAGCGCATCGAGGCGGTCCGGGTGGGCACCAGCACCGAGGGCGAGATCGGCTACCCGGGGCCGAACGAGGCGGGCGACGGGTTCCTCCAGAGCTGGTGGGCCTTCTCGCCCGCCGCCCAGCAGGGCACCGGGCTCGCGGCCGGGACGGCCCGCTCGCCGATGCCGGGCTGGATCCCCGGGCAGAAGGCATGGCAGGGGAAGGCGGTGACCGCGGCCGCCGCCCGGTCCTGGTTCCTCTGGTACTCCCGCGCGCTCACGTCCGCGGTCAAGGGCCAGCACGACGCCCTGCGCGCCGCCGGGTTCACCGGCCAGGTCCACCTGCCATCGCCCGGCAAGGGGGTGCTGCCCGCCGACCTGACGACGGCGGCGAACGCGCTGCTGAACGGGACCGGCGACCGCGACGGCTCGCTCGGGCGCGGCCTGAACTACACCGACCAGTTCGCGGTGCTGGCGGGCAGCACGTCGAAGATGGTGATCGACCTCAGCGGGGTGGACGACGCGTCCGCCGTGCTCGCCCGCCGGCAGTCGCCCGCCCAGGACGCCTGCCGGTCCTCCGACCCGTCGACCAGCGTCGCGGCCGGGACCCCCGTGCACCTCTGGTCGAACCTGCGCTTCGCCCGCGCCCAGGCGACCCGGGCCGGCCTGCCCGCGATCGGGGAGAACCCCGGGCCGCCCGCGGCGCAGACCGGCGGCACGTCGTACTCGGACTCCCTCGCCGAGCAGGTCCGCCGCGCACCCGGCTACGCCCGCAGCTGCGGCCTGTCGGCCCTGCTGGTGGCGTTCGAGTGGGCGCTCGACGACCCGGGCTCCGGGGTCACCCGCGACGACTACCGCCGCGCGGTCCTCGGCTGAGCCACGATCGGGCGGTTCCCGGCGTCCGTCCCGACGACGGGTGCGGCCGGTCGGCCAGGCTGCCCCGGTGAGGTCCGCACGACGGCGACGCGCACCGGCCCGCTCGCTGGCCGTCCTGCTCGCCCTGGTCGCGTCGTGCGGCGCCGCGCCGACCGCGCCGACCGCACCGGCCCCGCGCGCCGACCCGGCCTGGGGCGTCGTCGACTCGACGTGCGCCCCCGAGCGCCTCGCCGCCCGCGTCCCCGGGGTCGACGTCGCCGTGGTCGAGGCGCACTGGGACCGGCTGGAGCCGCAGCCCGGCGTGACGGATCCGGGCTACGCCGAGGGGCTGCGCGCCACCGTCACCCGCTGCGTCGACGCGGGGGTCCGGGTGGTCCTCGGCAGCGGGCTGCAGTACCCGCCGGGCTGGGTCCGCGCGCTGCCGGGCGCGGAGATCCGGGACCAGGCCGGCCGCACCCCGACCACCGGCGCCGTCGACACCGTCTTCTCGGCCGCGGTCGCCGCGGCGGCGGACGACCACCTGCGGCGGCTGGTCGCCGCCGTCCCGCTCGACGGCCTCGTCGGGATCCGCGTGGGCACCTCCACGGCGGGCGAGCTCGGCCACCCCGGCCCGGAGGCGTCGGGTGCGGCGTTCGACAGCTGGTGGGCCTTCGGCGACGCCCCGCAGCACGGCGTCGGCCTGGCGCCGGGCCAGGTGTCCTCCCCGATGCCGGACTGGGTCCCCGGGCAGCGCACCTGGCAGGGCCGCGCCGTGACGCCGGACGACGCCCGCGGCTGGTTCACCTGGTACTCCGGCGCGCTGGTCCGCGCCGTCGCCGACCGGGCCCGGTCCCTGCGGGAGGCCGGGTACCGGGGGCCGGTGCACGTCCCCGCCGCCGGGCGCGGGGTCCTGCCCGCCGACCTCGACGCCGCGGTCGGCGTCGTGCTCGACACCGCGGTGCGCGACGGCGCCCTGCGCCGCGGGCTGGACTACGTCGGCGACCTGCCCGCGCTCGCCGCGGCCGTGCCGGGCGCCGTCGTCGACGTCACCGGGCTCGACGACGCCACCGCGGTCCGCGCCCGCCGCCTCGACCCGCCGCAGGACCGCTGCGCCCCCGGCGACGCCGAGGCCCTCGTCGCCGGCGCACCGTCCCTCGACGACTGGCCCAACCAGCGCGTGACCGTCGCCGCGGCGGCCCGGGCCGGGCTGCCGACCGTCGGGGAGAACCCGGGCCCGCCGGGGCCGACGACGGGCGGGGTCGCGGACTCCGACAGCGAGGCGGACCAGGTCCGGTACGGCGTCGAGTACGCCCGCGTCTGCGGCCTCTCGGCCTTCCTCCTGGCGTTCGAGGACGACCTGTACACCGGCCGCAGCGGGATCACCCCGGACGACTACCTCACCGCGATCCGTCGCTGACCCTGCCCGTCATCGTTCGGCCGAGTGGAGCTGCGCACGTTGAGCCGGCCGCGTGGATTCGCTGGGCCGACCGATCGTCAACCTCGTCGCGCTGTGCGATCCGGGCCCGGACGACGCGATGGCAGAGAGCGTGTCCCTCCTCGCGTATCACCCGTCCCTCCCGCCCCGGTCGTCCCTCCGGTCCCGCGCGGCCGTGGCCACCGTGCTCGCCCTCGTCGCCGCCCTCCTGCTCGGCCAGCGACCGCCGACCGCCCACGCGGCGTCCGACCCCGCCTGGGGCGTGCTGGCCTCCGGCTGCACGACCTCCGACATCGCCGCGAACCGCGCCGTGGGCATCGGGCTCGTCGAGGTCGAGGCGTACTGGGACCGCTGGCTGCCGACCTCGGCCGGCGTCGAGAACACCGACTACGTCGCCGACCTGTCCGCCCGGGTCACCGCCTGCCTCGACGCCGGCCTGCGCGTCGTGCTCGGGACCGGCACGCAGTACCCGCCGTCGTGGGTCCGCGGGCTCCCCGGCGCGACGCTGGTCGACCAGCGCGGCGACAGCGCGGACACAGGCGCGATCGACACCGTCTTCTCCGCCGCGGTGCGCAGCGCCCAGGACGACTACCTGCGGCGCATCGTCGCGGCGCTGCCCGTCGCGCGGCTCGACGGCATCCGCGTCGGCACCAGCGCCGCGGGCGAGATCGGCTTCCCGGGGCCGAACGAGTCCGGCACGGGCTTCCTGCAGAGCTTCTGGGCCTTTGGCGCCGACGCGCAGCAGGGGACCGGGCTGGCCGCCGGGATGCCGCGTACCCCGATGCCGGGCTGGGTCCCCGGCACGCGGACCTGGAACGGCACGACGGTCACGCCGGCCGCCGCCCGGAACTGGTTCCTCTGGTACGAGCGCTCGCTGATGTACGCGGTCAAGGGCCAGGCCGACACCCTGCGCACCGCGGGCTACACCGGCGCCGTGCACGTCCCCGCGCCCGGCAAGGGTGTGCTCCCGGCCGACCTCACCGCGGCCACGAACGCCCTCCTGAACGGCACCGGCGATCGCGACGGCTCCCTCGGCCGCGGGCTGTACTACGTCGACCAGTTCCCGGTGCTGGCCGGCAACGTCGCGAGCACCGTCGTCGTCGACCTGACCGGGGTCGACGACGCCACCGCCGTCACCGCCCGCGCGCTGACCCCCGCGCAGGACACGTGTCAGGCGAACGACGCCACCACGAGCATTCAGAGCTCGACGCCGGTCGCGAGCTGGTCGAACCTCCGCTTCGCGCGCGCCCAGGCTGCCCGCGCCGGGCTCGCGGCCGTCGGGGAGAACCCGGGGCCGCCCGCCGCGCAGACCGGCGGCACCTCGAACTCGGACTCCGAGGCCGAGCAGATCCGCCGCAGCCCCGCCTACGCCCGCGGGTGCGCGCTGGCCGCGTTCTTCCTGGCGTTCGAGGACGTGCTCGACGACCCGTCGTCGGGATCGGACCGGCAGGACTACGTCGACGCCGTGACCGGGACGAGCTGACGGGCCGTGACGGGCGCCTCCCCGGTCGGTACGCGATCAGGTGGCGCTCCGGTCCGTGGCGCGCGATCCGTGGCCGGAACGGGTGCAATGTCGGAATGGGTGTCGGGGCCGGCGGGGGCCGACGGGTCGTCCTCTCGATCTACGACGACGTGGACAACCCCTACTACGCCGGAGGCGGTCCGGCCGTGGTGGCGCGGGTGGGCCAGCGCCTCGCGGCCGAGGGGTACGAGGTCACGGTCTACTGCGGCTCCTACCGCGGCGCGGTGTCCGGCGACCGCGACGGCGTCCGCTACGTCCACCTGCCCGTCGGCTGGGCCGGCCCCCGCGGCGGGCAGGTCCTGTTCTGGCTGCTCCTGCCGCTGATCGCGCTCGTGGTCCGGCCGCACGTCTGGATCGAGAGCCTCACCCCGCCGATCTCGGCGAGCCTGCTCCCGCTGACGGCACGCTGCCCGGTCGTCGGGCTGGTGCAGATGCTGTGCGGCGCGGACATGCAGCGCCGCTACCACCTGCCGTTCGAGGCGATCGAGCGCCGCGGTCTCGCGCTCTACCGGCACTTCGTCACGCTGAACGAGGTCGACGCCGGTCTGGTCGCGGCGGCGTGCCCCCGCGGGAGGGTCCGGCTGATCCCGAACGGGGTGGACCTCCCGGCGGAGGTCACCCCCGCCGTCGGGACGGGGCTGCTGTTCCTCGGACGCCTCGACGTGCGGCAGAAGGGGCTCGACCTGCTCCTCGAGGCCCTTCCCGACGGCGGGTCGCTCGAGATCGCAGGGTCCGGCACCGCCGCCGAGGAGGCGCGGCTCGCCGGGCTCGTCGGCGGGGACCCGCGGGTGCGGATCCTCGGCCGGGTGCAGGGGGACGCCAAGGAGGCGGCGCTGCGGCGCTGCGCGGTCGTGGTGGTGCCCTCGCGGTACGAGACGTTCAGCCTGACCGCGCTCGAGGCGATGGCCCACGGCCGGCCGGTGATCCACTTCGACCTGGCGCGGCTCGCCTGGATCGGCGCCGAGGCCGGGGTCGCCGTGCCGGCGTTCTCCGTGCCGCAGCTGCGGACCGCGATCACCGGGCTGACGTCGGACGGGGCGCGCCGGGCGGCGATGGGCCGCGCGGCCCGGCGCCACAGCCGCGGCTACGACCGGCGGATCACCGAGGAGCGCTACGTCGACCTGGTCGCCGACCTGGTCGGGACCCGCCGTCCGGCGCCGTCGGGTCAGGCGGCCCAGTAGGTCTCGGGGGCGCGCGGGACGACGCCGTCCGGGAAGAGCGCGTCCACCTGCGTGCGATAGCCGCGGATCAGCTGCTCCTTCGCGTCGAGCCCGTCGTCGACGACGTGCGGCCGCAGGCCGGCGCGCCGCACGAAGGTCGGGTCGGGCTCGTGGGTCAGGGAGTACGGGAAGTCGGCGTAGTGCACGACAGGGGTGCGGGTCCACTCCGCACCCAGGTCACGGGTGATCAGATGGTCCACGTGCCGGCCCACGCCGAGCGGGGCGAGCAGCAGGTCGACCTCCCCGGCACGCTCGGCCAGGTCCCGCGCGAGTCCGGCGCGCAGGGCCCGGTCCCCGCCGGAGATCCGGCCGCGCGCGATGTCGAAGCGGTACGTGGGGTAGCGGTGCGCGAGCTCCGGGAGCACCCGGCCGACCGCCTCCGGGACGTCCC
Organism: Actinomycetospora termitidis; assembly: GCF_030286555.1. Classification (GTDB taxonomy): domain Bacteria; phylum Actinomycetota; class Actinomycetes; order Mycobacteriales; family Pseudonocardiaceae; genus Actinomycetospora; species Actinomycetospora termitidis. Next base: position 1,428,131 of record NZ_JASVWF010000001.1, read on the forward strand.
GGCGCCGGAACAGGGCGTCGGCGTGCCCGGCGTGCTCGGGGCGGGCGCCGAGGCGCTCCACGACGTCCCGGTCCTCGTCCCGCCGCGCGGTGAACAGGGTGGCGGCGTCGGGATGGCTGCACTGGCGCAGGAACGACCGCGCCGCCCGGGTGTGCGGACCTGCCGTGCACGCGGTGAACAGCGTCAGCACCGTGATCTCGCACCCGCCCAACGACCCGAGCAACGCCCCGCACGAGAGCACGGCGTCGTCGAGGTGCGGGGAGAGGACCAGGACGCGCGCGCCCGAGGTGCGGGCGTCCTCGATCACGGCGGGGAGGGTCACCCCGGCACCGTAGGGACGACCGGCGGGCCCGCGTCGGCGTTCCCGCTCCGGACCGCCCGATTCGGGGACCTCGGCGCCCTGCGCGGTCGGCGTTGCGTGGCGCACACGGCCAGAGGTGCCGGAGTGCCGTGCGGTGGGCGTTGCGTGGCGCACACGGCCAGCGGGGTCGGTGTGCCGTGCGGCCGGCGTTGCGTGGCGCACACGGCCAGCGGTGTCGGCCTGCTGCCAAGGCCGCGTTGCGTGGCGCACACGGCTGGAGATGTCGGCCTACTGCCGGAGGCGCGTTGCGTCGCGCACACGGCCAGCGGTGTCGGCCTACGGCCAGGGGTGCGTTGCGTGGCGCACACGGTCAGCGGTGTCGGTGTGCTGTGCGGGCGGCGTTGCGTCGCGCATCGCTGTCGGAGCCGACCGACGCACGTAGCACGCGCGGCGGTGGTCGAGGGATGACGCGCGACGTAGCGGTGCATGATCCACATCAGGGCGGTGTACCGCCCGCGTGGTGGGGCACTCTGCCGCCCGGATGTCGATCATGGATCGCAACGGGCAGGACGAACCTCGCCGACCGTGTGTGGGGCGCAACGCCGGTGCGGCGGTCGACGAACCTCGCCGACCGTGTGTGGGGCGCAACGCCGGTGCGGCGGTCGACGAACCTCGCCGGCCGTGTGCGCGCCGCAATGCCGACGGCTCCCGGCCGCCGTGAACTGCACCGCAGGCGTCCGCTCACCCACCGTGATCTGGCAGCGTGACCCCGATCGATCCCGATGGAAGGACTTCTGGGGTGTTCGCACGGCGGGTCATGGTGGTGGGGACGGGCTACGTCGGGCTGACGACGGGAGCGTGTCTGGCGTCGTTGGGTCACGAGGTGGTGTGCGCCGACATCGACGAGGCGAAGGTGGGGCGCCTGCGTCGGGGGGTGGTGGACATCGTGGAGCCGGGGCTGGCGGAGCTGGTCGCGGAGCAGACCTCGGCGGGTCGGTTGACGTTCGTGGTCGGGGCGGGGGCGGCGCTGGCGGCGTTCGAGGACGGTCGGCCGGCGGAGGTGCTGTTCCTGTGCGTGCCGACGCCGATGGGTGCGGGTGGGGTGGCGGACCTGCGCGCGGTGGAGTCGGTGATCGAGGAGGTCGGCGCAGAGCTGGCGGCGGGCACGGTGGTGGTGAACAAGTCGACGGTGCCGGTGGGGACCGCGGCGCGCACCGCGGAGCTGCTCGAGCGCACCGACGTGGCGGTGGTGTCGAACCCGGAGTTCCTGCGGGAGGGGTCGGCGGTCAAGGACTTCCTGGGGCCGGACCGGATCGTGGTCGGTTCGGACAACCAGGACGCCGCGGAGCGGGTCGCGGCGCTGTACGCGCGTCTCGGTGCTCCGACGGTGTTGACGGACGCGGCGTCGGCGGAGTTGATGAAGTACGCGGCGAACTGCTTCCTGGCGATGAAGCTGTCGTACGTGAACGCGATGGCCGAGCTGTGTGAGCGGGTCGGGGCGGACATCGGGGACGTGACCGAGGGGATCGGCTACGACCGGCGGATCGGGCAGGCGTTCCTGTCGCCCGGGCCCGGTTGGGGCGGGTCGTGTCTGCCGAAGGACACGCACGCGTTGCTGCAGGTGGCGGACTCGGCGGACTTCGAGTTCCGCCTGTTGCGGGCGACGATCGACACGAACACCCGGCAGCGGCAGCGGATCGTGGACAAGGTGCGCCTGGCGGTGACCGGGAAGCGGACGGGGTCGCTGTCGCGGGTGCGGCTGGCGCTGCTGGGGCTGACGTTCAAGGCGGGCACCGACGACCTGCGGGACTCGCCGGCGTTGGCGATCGCGGCGCTGCTGCGTCAGGCGGGGGCGGAGCTGGTGGGGTTCGACCCGGCGTTCGTGGAGGGCAAGGACGGCGCGGCGCCGCCGACCGAGATCGATGGGGTGCCGCTGGCGGCGGACGCGGTGTCGGCGGCGCAGGGCGCCGAGGCGGTGCTGGTGCTGACCGAGTGGCCGATGTTCCGCACGCTGGACTGGTCGGTGATCGCGACCGCGGTGAAGCGCCCGATCGTGATCGACACCCGCAACATCGTCGACCCGGCCACCCTGCGCCGCGCCGGCCTCACCGCCGTCGGCCTCGGACGCCGCGGGGAGGGCGACGTCGCGGCGTGACTCCCTCTCCGACCTGCACGAACGGCACTCCCGCAACCTCTAGGTGAGCGAGAGTGCCGTTCGTTCAGACGGTGATGAGCGACTCCCGCAGGACGTCCGCGACCGGCGTGGCGGGTCGGCCGATCAGGTCGGCGAGCGTCGGATCGGCCGGCGCGAAGTCGCCGCGCGCAGCAGCGGGGAAGAACCCGAGCAGCAGGTCGGCGGCCGGCGCGGGGACACCCCGCCCGAGCAGGATCTCCCGGTACTCCTCCGGCTCCACGACGATGCGCCGGACCGGCCGGCCCGCGAGCTCGCCGACGAGCGCCGCGACCCGGGAGAAGTCCACGGCCTCCGGGCCCGTGAGGGGTGCGGTCGGCCCGTCGGGGGCGCCGTCGACGAGCAGCCGGGCGGTCGCGGCGGCGAGGTCCTCGCGGGTGGTCCAGGCGGTCGGCCCGTCGGCGGGGAGACGGAGCTCCCCGGTGCTCGCGGCGTCCGCGACGAACATCGGGACCGTGTTCGCGTAGAAGCCGTTGTGCAGCGACGTCCACGCGATGCCCGACGCCGCGAGGATCTCCTCCGTGGCGGCGTGGTCGGCCGCCGCCGCGAACGGCGAGTCGGCCCGGGCGCCCTGGTGGGCGGTGTAGAGCACCCGTCCCGCGTCGACGGCGACGGCGGCGTCGATCGCGGCGCGGTGCTGGGCGACGCCGTCCGGGCCGAGGGTGTTCGCGCTGACGACGAGCACCTGGTCGGCGCCCTCGAACGCGTCCGGCAGCGTGCCGGGCTCGGTGAAGTCCCCGCGGCGCACCCGCACGCCGCGGTCGGCGAGGTCCCGGGCCTTCTCCGGGTCCCGCACGCTCACCCCGACCCGCTCGGCGGGCACGAGGTCGAGCAGCCGGTCGACGACGAGGCGGCCCAGAACGCCGGTGGCTCCGGTGACGACGATCATCCGTCCTCCTGTTTCCAGTGGTAGCAGTTGAACGCTAGCACCGGAAACGAGCGACCGCTAACGCGAAGCTGTTACCGTCGATACTCGTGGAACCCCGAGTCCGGATCGTCGCCGCCGCGGCCCGCCTGCTCGAGGACGGTGGGGAGGACGCGGTGTCCACGCGGGCGGTCAGCGCCGCGGCCGGGGTCCAGGCGCCGACGATCTACCGGCTGTTCGGCGACAAGCAGGGTCTGCTGGATGCCGTCGTCACCCACGGCTTCGAGAGCTACCTCGCCGAGAAGACCGTGCGCGAGCCGACGGACGACCCGGTCGCCGACCTCCGGACCGGGTGGGACCTGCACGTCGGGCTCGCGCTGGAACGGCCCGCGCTCTACCGGCTGATGTACGCGCGGCCGCAGGCCGGCGGGTACTCGCCCGCCGCCCGCGCCGCCTTCGCGGAGCTCGCGGCCCTGGTGCACCGCATCGCCGTCGCCGGCCGGCTGGCGGTGCCGGAGGGTCGGGCCGTCGGCCTGCTGCACTCCGCGGGCTCGGGGGCGGCGTTCTCGCTGATCGCGGTCCCGCCGGAGAAGCGGGATCCCGGGCTCGCGGACGCCGCGCGCGAGGCCGTCGTCGCGGCGATCACGACGGACGAGGCCCCGTCCGGCACCGGCCCGGTCGCCGCGGCGGTGACCCTGCGGGCCTGCGTGGACGACCTCGACGGGTTCACGACCGCCGAGCGCGGCCTGCTCACCGAATGGCTCGGCCGGGTGACGTCGGGGTCCTGACGGCGGCCGCGCGCAGGAGTTCGCGCGCCTCCTCGGCGGCGCGGGCGATCCGGTCGGCGACGAGCTCGGCGCCCGCCGCGGTCGCCGCGAGGCGAGCGCCGGCCGCCGTGTCGGCGCCGAGGACGTCGAGGCCCTCCCGGGCGAGCGCGCCCAGGTGGGCCGTCGCCCGCGCGCTCGCCGTCGCCGACCGGTACAGGACGTCATCGTCGACGAGGTAGCGGTCCCGACGGTGCCCGTCGCGCTCCCGCCGGATCTGGCTCTGCCGCTCGAGCAGCGTGACGGCCTTGGAGATCGACGCCGGGCTGACCGACAGGTCGCGGGCGAGCTCGGCCGCCGTGAGACCGCCGGCGCCGGCGGTGTAGAGGTTCGCGAGCACCCGGGACGCCGTCCGCGGCAGGCCCGCCGCGGCGAACACGGCGGCGAACCGCTCGCGATACGCGCGGAGGGCCGCGTCCCCCGTGACCGGGACCGGGTGGGACGTCGGAGCGTGCCGCCGCCGAGGGCGGGCGCCGGATGCGAGGTGGGCCAGGTCGGCGCGGTAGGCGGCGGCCCCGCCGTGCCGGGCGACCTCGCGCGTCACGGTCGACGTCGGGCGGCCGAGGGTGCGGGCGATCTCGGCGTAGGGCCGGTCGTCCCGGAGCCCGGCCTCGATCCGCCCGCGCTCGCGTTCGGTCAACCTGCCGCCCGGCACGAGCCCACGCTACCGTTCGATTCTCGGCGGGTGCAACGACCTCGTTGCGTTGCCTTCACTCCTCGCGCAACATTATCGGCCCTGTGAGCAGTGTCGATATAGGTAAGAAGCAACGAGGACGTCGTTGCACCGGCCGTCGCGGCCTAGCGTTTCGCAGGATCGAAACGAGAGGAGTGCGCCATGGCCGGCCTGGAAGCACTGATGCGGACGCTCGTCGACGACGGGGTTGCGATGGGGGTCCAGCTCCGAGTGCACGAGGGCACCGACGAACGGGTCCTCACCGTGGGGTCGCGGGAGCGCGGCAGCGACGTGCCGCCGCCGGTCGACGGTCGGTTCCGCATCGGCAGCACCGCCAAGACGTTCACCGCGGCCCTCGTCCTGCGCCTCGTCGCCGACGGGGCGCTCGAGCTGGACGGAGCGGTGTCCGACCACCTGCCCGCGCTCGCCCCCGACCCGCGGATCACGGTGCGCATGCTGCTGCAGCACACCAGCGGGGTGTTCAACCACACCGGTGAGTACGACGCGGACGGCACGTTCACCCCGGGCGCCGTCCCGGGCCTGGGGCCGGAGTGGGTGGCGCGCCGGGAGCGCGTGTCCGCCCCGGAGGACCTCGTGCGCGACTCCCTGGCGCGGCCACTGCGCTTCGCCCCGGGGACGTCGTGGAGCTACTCCAACACGAACTACGTCCTGGCCCGGCTGCTCGTCGAGCAGGCGACCGGGAGCCCCTTCCCCGACGCGATGCGCCGGCACGTGCTCGAGCCGCTGCGCCTGACCGACACGGTGCTGCCGGAGACCTCGCCGGAGATCCCCGGGCCGCACGCCCACGGCTACTACCGGTACCTCGACGGCGACACCTGGCGCACGGCCGACACCACGGTGTCCGACCCCACCTGGATCTCGGCCGCCGGCGACATGATCTCGACGACGGCGGACCTGCACGCCTTCGTCTCCGGGCTGATGTCCGGCGCGCTCCTCCCGGATCGCCTCGTCGCCGCGATGCGCACCCCGCACCCGGCGTCGGGCTACGGGCTCGGGCTGTTCGTGGCGCCCACGCGCTGCGGCGGCACCGTGGTCCACCACCACGGCAACTTCTGGGGCCGGGCGACCCTGATGGTCAGCAGCCTCGACGGGGCCCGGACGCTGACGGGGTCGGTGACCTGCGGCGAGGCGGACCTCGACCTGGGCGCGCAGAGCACGGCGTTCGAGGCGTTCACGCAGGGACTGGTCACCGAGGTGTTCTGCGGCGGGCGCTCCGCGTGAAGCCCCCGGGCGGCACGCCGAGCAGCCGCCGGAAGTGCCGCGTCAGGTGCGCCTGGTCGTGGAAACCGGACTCGACCGCCGCCCGCGCTGCCGGCACACCGGCCAGCAGCAGCCCCCGGGCGAGCTCGACCCGCCGTCCCACCAGGTACCGGTGCGGCGGCAGCCCGAACTCGGTGGAGAACGCCTTGACCAGGTGGTTCGCCGTGACGTGCAGCCGGGCCGCCGCGTCGTCGAGCGTGAGGCCGTCGACGACGTGGGCGTCGAGCAGGTCCCGCAGGCCGCCGGCCGTGCGCGGGTCCCGCACCGGGCCGTCGTCGGGAACGCCTCCGCCGAGGTGCGTGGCGAGCCGGTCGGTCACCAGGGCGAGCCCGGAGCTCGCCGACAGCTCGTCGCCGGGCCGCTCGAGGACGTGGTGCAGCCGGTCGACCGCGTCGTGCAGGGCGTCGTCGACGACGGCGGGGGAGTCGACGGCACGCCCCACGAGGGAGTCCGGGAAGTCGGACAGGTAGAGCACGCGCTTGCGGAAGCCGCCGGCCGTGGCCGATCGGCCGTCGTGCGCCACCCCGGGCGGCAGCAGCGTCACCGCCCGGCCGAGCGCGCCGTGCTCGCTGCGGTCGAGGTCGTAGCGGACCGCGCCGTCGTCGACGACCAGCAGCGTCCAGGTGGAGTGGGTGTGCAGCGGGTAGGCGTGCTCGACGAACCGGGCGTGGAACACCTCCTCGATGCCGCGCACCCCCGGGTTCCACGCCCGCACCTGCTCCGGACCCACCCCAGGAAAGTACAAGAACCGGTAGGCGCCAGACGGCGATCGTGGGCGGCATGAGCAGCCGATGGGAGACGAAGATCGTGATCGTCGTCCGCGACGACCTGGCCGGGTGGCAGCGCAGCAACGTCGTCGCGTTCCTCGCGAGCGGGATCGCCGCGACGACCCCGGAGCTGATCGGGGAGCCGTACGCCGACGCGGACGGCACCGCCTACGCGCCGATGTTCCGCCAGCCGGTCGTCGTGCTGGAGGGGGACGCCGAGACCGTGCGCGCGGCCCACCGGCGGGCCGTCGACCGGGGACTGCGCGTGCCGGTGTTCACCGCGGACCTGTTCGCGACCGGCGGCGACGAGGAGAACCGCGCGGCCGTGGCGGCGGTGCCGCGGGAGAAGCTGGACCTGGTCGGCGTCGCCGTGCACGCGCCGCGCAACGCCGCCGACAAGATCACCAAGGGAGCGCGGATGAGTTCCTGACAACGCCGCGGGTCGGGGTCCGGACCCCCGGCACCTGCGCGGAATCCGCTTCCGGCGGAATCGGATTCACGACGGTGTGTCGGACCCGGGGTCACGTGCCGGGCGTGCCCGCGTCGACGGCGGGCTCACCCGTCGGCCGGCTCCAGGCCGTAGACCTCCAGCCCGTCCGGCACGCCCTTGAGGTTCAGCCGGCGACGGCGGCGGGCGGTCACGGTGCGCGCGTCGAGGCGGCCGAGGAACTCGCCGCTGGCCAGGATCTCGTCCGCCCGGCCCGCGTCGCCGAGCCGCGCGGCGACGTTGACCGCGACTCCGAGGTAGTCGCCGCCCACGCGGCGCGGCCGCCCGAGGTGGAGCCCGGCGCGCATCCGTGGCGACCAGCCGGGGACGTGCAGCCGCCCGAGCCGGCGACGGGCCTCCACGACCGCGTCGAGGGCGCCCCGCGGATCGGCGAACGCGACCATGAGGCCGTCGCCGAGCCGCTTCACGACGGTGCCCGCGCGCTCGGTCATGGGCGGTTCCCAGGCCTCGCCGACCTGGCGCAGCACCCGCAGCACCTCGTCGTCCCCCGCCGCGAGCGACCAGCGGGAGAACTCGACGAGGTCGGTGAAGACGAGCGTCACCTCGTGCTCGCCGCCGCCCCGCCCGAGGCGCTCCAGGACCGACTGCCACACCTGCACCCCGCCGAGCCCGAGCTCCCGGGTGACGCCGGGCCGGTCCCCGGTGAGGCCGACGATCGCCCGGCCCGCGGCCTCGGTGTGCCGGGCGCCGCCGAGCGAGAGCGGGTCGCCGAAGTGGGCGTCGCCGGGCAGCGCGTCGCGCAGCCGCTTCACCGCCCGTTGCAGCGCCGGGGACCGGTCGAGCTCCTGCGCGCGCGTCGCGCCGCGGGCCGCCGCAGCCCGGAGCCGGTCCATGCGGGTGGCGGCCGGCTCCGACCCGTCGTCGGGAACGGGGTGGTCGGACCCGTCGGGCGGCTCGGCGGGCTCAGACGTCGTCACGGCGCAACCCCTCGAACACCTGCCGGTCGACCGCGTCGACCAGGTCCTCGAGCGGCACCCGGCCCGGGCGGTACCACTCGATGAGCGAGTTGACCGTGCCCGAGAGCAGGCGGGCCGCGACCACGGGATGGACGTCCGGGCGCACCGCGCCCGCGTCGACGGCTGCGGTGACCAGGCCCGCCACCGTCTGGTCGAACTCGCGGCGCCGGTCGAGGGCCCAGCGCTCGGTCTCGGTGTTGCCGCGCAGTCGGAGCAGGAGGGTCACGTACGGCAGCTCGGTGGCCAGCACCTCGACCTGCCGCCGGACGATGTGCCGCAGGCGTGCGAGCGGGGCCCCGTCGACCGCGGCCGGCTCGGCGAGGATGTCGAAGAGCCCGTCCAGCGCGCGGTCGAGCGCGGCCCGCAGCAGAGCCTCCTTGCCCGCGACGTGGTGGTAGAAGGACGACTTCGTGATCCCGGCGGCGCGGGACAGGTCCTCCATGCTCGTCGCGTCGTACCCGCGCTCGTTGAACGCCCGCGCCGCGACCTCCACCAGGGAGGCCGGCGTGTAGGGCTCGGGGTTGCCCGAGCGGCGCCCGGGACGACCGGCTCGTCCCGCCCCCTCGCCTCGTCCGTCACTGGTCATGGTGCGGCGACCCTAGCGTCGGGGGTCCGCATGGTTGACGCTGTCCACGAGACAGGTGTCCGTGGTCACGCGGCGCTGCTACCGTGGCCATCCGACCGAACGATCGTTCGGCACCTCGCACTCCCCGGAGAGGCCATGACGACGACCGAGGCGACGCCGCACCTCGCGCCCGCCGGCGATGCCCGCAACGCGACCCGCACGATCGGCGCGCCGCTGGCCCGGGCCCTCGCCGTGGCCCCGGGCGCGACCGCGGTGGTCTGCTCCGGGGTGGAGCTCACCTACGCCGAGCTCGGCGTCCGGGTGCGGCGCCTGGTCGGGGCCCTCGCCGGGCTGGGCCTGCGCCGCGGTGACCGCGTCGCCGTCCTGGGGGCGAACGGCCACCGCTACCTCGAGCTCTACCTCGCGGTCCCCGCGGCGGGCCTGGTGATCGTCCCGCTCAACACCCGGCACTCCGACCCGGAGCGCTGCTACGCGATCGCGGACTCCGGCGCCCGCGTCCTGGTGACCGACCGGGACGTGGCCGGGCTCGACGCGGAGGTCCGGGTCGTGGACCTGGAGTCGGAGTACGACCGGCTGCTCGCCGAGGCCGACGAGGTCGACCTCCCCGACGGCGCGGACGCCCCCTCCGAGCACGACCTCGCCGGCATCTTCTACACCGGCGGCACCACCGGGGCGGCCAAGGGCGTCATGCTGACCCACGGGAACCTCGTCGCGAACGCCTTCCACTTCATGGCGTGCTGGCCGTTCACCGGGGACACCCGGTTCATGGTCGTGGCGCCGATGTTCCACGCGGCGGGCACCATCGGCACCCTGGCCACGATCTGGGCGGCCGGGACGCAGGTGATCGTCCCGGCGTTCACCCCGGCGGGGGTGCTGGACGTCGTCGAGCACGAACGCGTCACCGCCACGCTCGTCGTCCCGACGATGATGGACGCGCTCGCCGTCGAGCAACGGGAGCGCCCGCGCGACGTGTCGTCGCTGCGCTGGCTGTCCCACGGCTCGTCACCCGCCGCCCGCGAACTGCTGCGGCGCACCCACGCGACCTTCCCCGACGCGTCGATGCTGCACATCTACGGCCTGACCGAGACCTCGCCGATCGTCACGCTGCACCCCGACGAGCAGCTGCGCCTCGACTCGCCGCGCGCGATGTCGTGCGGGCGGCCCGCCGTGGGCGTGGAGGTGCGCGTCGAGGACCCGGTCGAGCGCGGGCCGCTGCCCGCCGGGCAGGTCGGGGAGGTGGCGATCCGCGGGGCGAACGTGACCCCGGGCTACTGGAACAAGCCGGAGGAGACCGCGAAGGTCCTCGACGGCGGATGGTTCCGCTCGGGGGACCTGGGCTACCTCGACGACGCCGGCTACCTGTTCCTCGTCGACCGCGCGAAGGACATGATCGTGTCGGGCGGGGAGAACGTGTACTCGGCGGAGGTCGAGAACGCGCTGTACTCGCACCCGGCGGTGGTGGAGGCGGCGGTCTTCGGCATCCCCGACGAGCGCTTCGGCGAGGCCGTGCACGCGACGGTCCAGGTCCGGGCCACGGTGACGGCGGACGAGCTGACCGCGCACTGCCGGCTGACGATCGCGGGCTACAAGGTGCCGCGGTCGGTGAGCCTGACCGACGACCCGCTCCCCAAGTCCGGCGCCGGGAAGATCCTCAAGCGGAACCTCCGCGACGCGTACTGGGACGGACGGGAGCAGCGCATCTGACCCCGCGTGGTGAGTCGCGCCACCGGGGCGGCCGTTCCGATCGGACGGGGACGGTCTCTACGCTCGGGCGGACGGCGGACCACGACGAGGAGGCCCCGCGTGCACCAGCACCTCGAGGTGCGCATCGGCGCATGCCCGGACTACGTGTGGGCTGTGCTCACCGACGTCGCGCGCTGGCCCGAGTGGTCGTCCTCGCTGCGCGCGGTGGAGGTGTTCGACGGCGGCCCGCTCGTGGTCGGCGGCGGCATGCGGGTCCGCCAGCGCGGCCTGCCCGACCGGACGTGGCGCGTCACGGAGCTCCGTCCGCACCGGGGTTTCACCTGGGAGGGCGGCGGTCTCGGGTCGGCGTCGCGGCTGCGGGTCCGGATGGGGCGCTCCGTCGAGGGTCGCGGCACGGACGTGACGGTCGACCTGGACCGGTCCGGCTGGGTCGGCGGCGCGGTGGGGGCGATGACGGCCGCCACCTCCTCGGCGCACCTCGAGGAGCTGTTCGACGGGCTTCGACGCCGGTGCGAGGCCGGGCAGTGCGCCCCGGCGGCGCCCGCGGCCTCGGCGCCCGGCGCACGTCACGGGTCCTGACCCGCGGGTTGCGGGTATCCCGGGGCGTGCACATCGTCCCCGGTCCCCGTCAGGTCGTCCGCGAAGCGCGGATGCTCACGTCCGCGCCCCGCGCACTCCTCGCGCTCGGCCGGATCTGGGGCCTGCCGGGCGTGCGGGTCAACCACCGCGAGGAGCCCGGGGACCCGGTCACGGACGCCCCGCCGGCGCTGCCGTCGTCCGGCCCGCGGGACCAGCCCCTGTCCGCCGGGCACGGTCCGATGCTGCACCGGGTCTTCACCGTCCACGTGCCCGACGCCCGGCTCGGCCCGCGTGAGCTCGTCGCGGTGCTGGTCGCGGACATCAACGCCGCGATGATCCCGGGGGCCGCCCGCTTCGACCGCGTCACCGGGTCCGCCCACGCGCTGACCGTCGGCGACGAGTACGTGGTCCGGATCCCCGGGCCCTGGGACGGGCCCGTCCGCGTGGTCGACCGCACCGACGAGACACGGCGCTCGTCGTTCCGGCTCGCCACCCTCGAGGGTCACGTGGAGGCCGGTCAGATCGAGTTCGCGGCCGAGGGTGCCGGGGACGAGGAGGGCGGGGAGCCCGCGCTCCAGTTCAGCATCACCACGTGGGCCCGCGCGGGGGACCTGCTGGCCGACCTGATGTACAACCGCCTCCGCGTCGCGAAGAACCTCCAGTTCCAGCTCTGGGTCCACTGCTGCGTGCGGGCGGCGGAGCTGGCGGGCGGCACGCCCGAGGGCGGCGTCGAGGTCGTGACCCGCTCCGTGGAGTGGACCGACGAGGTCGCGGAGGATTTCTCGGCCGCCGGGTAACGCCGGGAGCCTCGCGGACGAATCAACGGGTGGCCCCGGCGGGCCGCGGGACCCCCGACCTCGCGGTTCACCGGGGCCGTCGTCGTTCCATGATCAGCATCCGGACGACCGGCGCGCCTGCGCGGGGTGACGGCGGGGCGGACCTAGCCTCGATCGGGTGTCCTCCGGTCGAGCCCGCATCCCCGTCCCGGGTGGCGTCATCGGCGTGGTGATCGCGCTGTGCGCCGTCCTGCTGCTCAAGTGGCTGGCGATCGTCGCCCTGGTCGTGTGCGGGCTCACGCTGCTCGCCCGCTGGGCCTGGCGCCGTCACCGGGGTTCCGTCGCGGGGATCGCACCCGCCACCACGTCCGCCGATGCCGGCCTCGACCTGGTGCTGCCCGCCCCGCGCCCGCACGCCGCGGACGACTGCACCTGGTGCGGGCTGGTCGGCGGGCACCGCGACCTGCGCGGGCGGCCCGTCCGGCCGCGTCACGCGCACGCGGCCTGAGGACGCGGGCTCAGGTCACGTCGTCGAAGTCCGGACGTCCCGACGACGGCGCGGGTCGGCTCGCGCCCGGGTCCAGCGCACTGGCCGCGACCGGCGCGGACGCGCTCACGGTGCTCGCCCGCTCCGGGCCGCCGGCCACCGGGGACGGGCCCGCCTCGTCGTCGTCGAGGTCCGCCCACGGCGAGGCCTTCGCCGCCCGTCGGTCGTGGATCCGGCAGACCTGCGCGGCGATCTCGAACAGCACCGTCAGCGAGACCCCGAGGGCGAGCATCGAGAACGGGTCCTGCCCGGGCGTGACGACGGCGGCGAACACGAAGATCGCGAAGATCAGCCCGCGGCGCCAGGCCTTGATCTTCGCGTACGGGAAGATGCCGACCCGGTTGAGCATGATCATCAGCAGCGGGAGCTCGAAGCTCACGCCGAAGATGACCAGCAGCGTGATCAGCAGGCTGAAGTAGTCGTCGCCGCGCAGCGCGGTGATCTGGATGCCGCCGCCGACCGTGACCAGGAAGTACAGGGCCTTCGTCAGGACCAGGTAGGCCATCACGGCCCCGCCGACGAACAGCACGGTCCCGGTCCCGATGAAGACCCGGGCGAACTTCCGCTCGTGGGCGTGCAGGCCCGGCGTGATGAAGCCCCAGAGCTGGGAGAGCCAGACCGGGCTGGACAGCACCACCCCGGCGGCCACGCCGACCTTGATCAGCAGCGTGAGCTGCTCGAACGGCGCGAAGGCGACGAGCTGGCAGCGCGTCGGGTCGCCGAGGGTCAGGCGGGCCCCGGGCGGCAGCGCGCAGTACGGCTCGGTCAGCAACTCACCCAGCGACGGCAGCCCGAAGACGTGGAACTGGTACCAGAGGACGCCGACGATCGTCCCCAGGACGATCGCGATGACCCCGATCATCAGCCGACGACGGAGCTCGTGGATGTGCTCGAGCAGCGTCATCGTGCCGTCGGGGTTGCCCGTGCGCGGGCGCAGCCAGCGGGGGACCCGCATCCACGACGGTCGTGCCACGGCTGATCAGCCTACGGACGCCGTGTGTACCCCGGGTGACCCGGGAGCTACAAGCGCAGGTGGACCAGGAGTGCGCGGTGGTCGGACCCCGGCAGGTCGAGGACCTCGGTGGACCGCGCCCGCGGTCCGGAGCCGTCCGGGGCGGCCCGGGTGAGGACGTGGTCGATCTGGGTGCCGAGCCACCGTGGCACCCCGGAGTACCAGGTGCCGACGAGCGAGCCGCCGGTCGCGGAGCCCGCGTCCACGCAGCCCGCCGTGCCGGAGCGGAAGGTGGAGTGGTCGGGGGAGGCGTTCAGGTCGCCGACGACGAGCGCCGGGCCGGGCGCGGCGCACCAGCGCTGCAGCATCTCCAGCTCTCCTGGCCAGTGGCCGATCCACCGCGGCACCGGGGACACCAGGTGCACCGCGACCAGCCGCGTCGGGCCGAGGACGCCGCCCGTGACCTCGGCCCACGGGTAGCGGGTGTCGGCGTCGACGCGCCGGGCGGTCACGTCGCCCGCCCGCGGCGCGCTCGCGACGACGATGCCGCGGACCTCCGCGGCGGAGGCGGGGACGTTCGTCCAGGTCCGCCAGCCCGGCAGGAGCGCGGCGAGCGAGCGCCGCATCCGCTCCCCGGCCTCGGGGAGCACGACGAGGTCCGCACGGGCCGCCGTCGCCGTCGCCGCGATCGCGGCCGGGTCGGCCTTGCCCTCGAACGAGTTCAGCTCCAGCACGGCGAGGTCCGTGCCGCCCGGCGGCGGCCCCGGCTCCGGGACCGCCCGGGGGAGCACCACCGCGACCGCCACGACCGCGACCGCGAGCACCGCGGCGAGCGCCGGCCACCAGCGCGGACGCAGGGCGAGCAGCCCCACCCCGGCCACCCAGGTGACCACGGCCAGCGGCAGGCGCAGCGCCGCGAAGACCGCGAACGGGAGGACGCGGTCGAGGCCGACGAGGTCGGGCAGGAGGACGAGGACCGCGACCACGGCCGCGACGACCGCGGCGAGCACGCGTCGGGAACGGCGCGCGCGGGGGAGCGCTCGCGCCCGGTGCCACGGCGCGCTCGCCGGGCGGGAGCTCCACGCCGACCCGTCGTCGGGAGCGGGCGGCGCGGTCGCGGACATCCGATCCAGCGTAGGGAACGCGTGTCGGGTGACGGTGCGGTGCAGCGGAGGACGTGGTGAAGCGGACGTCGATCGGGTACCACTGGGTCTTACGGACGAGGGGGACACGACACGGTGGGCGATCGACGGGCTGCGGCTCAGGTGTTCCCGCTTCCGGAGGGCATCGACTGGTCCGGGGTCGTCGACAGCGACGCCGATTCGGTGGAGCTGAAGATGCTGCTCGCGCTCGACGGCGCGCCGGTCCCCACGGAGTCGGGTCGTCGCCGCGGCGCGCGGCGGGTCTACCTGCTCGACACCCCCGACCTCACGCTCTGCCGTGCGGGCGTGCACCTGCGGGTCCGCCGCCGGGGCACGCGCCGCGACGAGCTCGTGGTCCGCGTGCGCGACCGCGGCCGGCTGAACGGCCGGCGGGGCCCACGGGAGGCCCGGGTCGAGCTGGACGTGCTCCCGGGCAGCCTGCTGCGCACCACCGAGCTGCGCGGTGTGGTCGACCCGGAGACCGCGGCGGCCTGCCTGGACGCCGATGCGCCCCTGCGCCGCCTGCTCTCCGACGCCCAGCGGCGCTGGTTGTGCACGCTGCTGGGAGAGGGCGTGCCGGAGACGGTGATCGACGAGCTCGTGCTGCACGGCCCGCTCACCACGCACCGCTACCGCGTGCCGCGGGCCCGCTTCGCGGTCGGCCGGGCGTTCCTCGAGCACTGCCACTACCCGAGCGGGCGCGAGCTGCGCGAGGTCTCGGTCAAGTGCCGACCGGCGGACGCCCCGCGGGCCGCCGTCGCCCTGGCCCGCTTCCTCGCCGACCACGACATCGCGGTCGCCGACGGGCACCGCACGAAGACCGCCCTGTGGATCGAGGAGATCTGCCGCGACGTCGGCGGGGCGGCCGATACGGACCGACCGCTCGGCGATCGCCAACCGGTCACCTGAGAGGCGCTGCGGCCGGTCCGTCGGCTCCTCCGGGGCTCGATTGGGCCGGACGGACGAGGGCCCCGACCGGTGAGCGCGTGATGACCTCCCGTGGTCGCGTCGGTCTCCGGGTGCTCTCAGATTGGACACGAACGGGTCACGGCGGGCTCTAACTTCCTGCGCCGTGAAGACGACGGACGGTGCTGCGCTCCCCCCGGTGCCCGTGACCCGGCAGGGCCTCCTGCGGGTCGGCCTGCACGTGCTGCTCGCCGCGTTGCCGCTGCTCGCGATCTCGGCGCACGTGTTCGGGCTGATCACCATGAACTGGTCGGCCGCGTTGCTGGTCATCCCGCTCGCGACGACGATCATCGCGCTGTCGATGTTCGACCCGCACCCCGAGGACCGCGTCATCCTGCACGGCTTCGTCTGGGGGATCATCGCCTGCGCGCTGTACGACGTGTTCCGCCTGGACACCGTCTACATGCTCGGCTGGTGGGCCGACTTCATCCCGACCATGGGCACCTGGATCGTCGGGAACGGGGCCTCGACCTCCGCCGGGGCGTGGGTCGGGTACCTGTGGCGCTACCTCGGGGACGGCGGCGGGATCGGCGTGACGTTCTTCGTCGGCGCCGCCTTCCTCGGTCTGCACAAGCGCCCGGCCTCGGTGGTCGTCGCGGCGTCGGTCGGGTTCGCGGTCTTCCCCGTCTGGGCCGGCCTCATCGGGACGGTCTGGCTCGCCCCGCGCGGCCAGACGATGATGTTCCCGCTGACGCCGACGACGATCACGCTCTCCCTGATCGGCCACCTCATCTTCGGCCTGATCATGGGCCTGGGCTTCGTCCGGACCCGCGCCGCGCACCGGTGGTGGCCCTGGACCCCGGTCGTCGACTGGTTCTCCCCGGCCGAGGCGCGGGCCGAGCGCACCCTGCGCGTCGCGCACCCCTCGACGTCGGGAATGTCCTTCGGGCGTCCGGCGGAGCGCCCGCGCGCGGACACCGGCCCGCGTCCGGTCGTGGCCGCCGCCGAGCCGCAGCCCGCCCGGGAACGGCCGCACGTGGTGCCGCCGCCACCGCTGCCCGCCGGGCACCCCTCGGCACCGATCCCGCGGCAGCACCCATCCGGGCCGGTGCCGGTGGCGACCGGGTCCGGCTCCTCGACGGGGTCGCAGCCCACGACCGGCGCCCACCCGTCGGGCCCCGGGCCGACCACCGGGTCGCACCCACGGACCGGCTCCGGTCCGGTCCCGGTGGCCGCGGCGGCGCGGTCCGCGGCCACCGGCTCCTCGACGGGGTCGCACCCACGTACGGGCCCGACCCGCACCGACCCGACCCGCACCGACCCGTCGTCGGGAACGGGCAGTACCACCCTCGACCCGGAGACCTGGGCCCTGTGGCAGCGGCAGCTGGCCACCACGGTCAAGGGCCGCCGCACGCACCGCTGGCGCTGACGGTCACCATGAGGGCGTGACCCGCCGCCTCCTCCCCGTGCTGCTGCTCGCCGTGCTCGCCGGCTGCGGCACGGGGCTCCCGGTCAGCCCGGTGACGACGGTGCGCGCCGCGATCGTCGCGACCGCGGCGGCGGGCCCGTCCCGGGTGACGGTCGCGGGCGAGACGGCGGCGGCCGGTCAGCGGATCCCGCTGCAGGGGTCGGGGGTCCTCGACCCCGCGGGCCAGGCCGCCGACCTGGACCTGCAGGTGCCGTCCCTGGGCGACGTGCGGGTGGTGTTCTCCGGCGGCCGCCTCGACGCGCAGCTCCCGCCCGCGGCCGCGGGCCTGATCGGGATGCTCGCGGGCGGGAAGCAGTGGGTGTCGGTGGACGTCGAACGCCTCGCCCGGTCCAGCTACGGGGCGTCGCTGGGGGCGCTCGGCGTCGGGACCTCACAGAACCCGGCCCGCCAGCTCGCCTACCTCGGCGCGCTCCGCGACGACGTCCGTGAGGTCGGCCCCGAGCCCGTCGACGGGAAGCCGGCGACGCACTACGCCGGGGTCGTGGACCTCGACCGCGTCCCCGGCGCGCAGGACCCGGCGACGCGGCCCGCCCTGGACCGCCTGAAGGCCCAGCTCGGCACCTCGACCCTGCCCGTGGACCTGTGGCTGACCCCGGACGGGACGCTCGCGAAGGTCGCCCAGACGGTGACCGTCCCGCCGCAGCCGGGCGCGCCCACGGGCCCGACCTCGGCGACGACCAGCCTGACGTTCACGCAGGTCGGGGGCGCGCCCGCCGTCGTGCCGCCACCCGCGGAGGAGGTCGCCGACCTGAGCGCGCTGCTCCCCGCGGGCTGAGGGGCCCTCACGGCCGGGCGTGCACCGTCACCAGCACGCCGCGGTGATCGGTGCCCGGCACCTCGACCACGTCGAACCCGTCCACCCCGACGCCGCCCGAGACGAGCACGTGGTCCAGCTGCGCGCCGAGCCACCGGGGCAGCGCCTGGGGCCAGGTGGCGAGCAGACCCTTGCCGGCGGCGTCCCCCGCGTCGGTGCACCCCGCGGTCCCGGCGCGGAAGGCGCGGAGGTCGGCGGTGCCGTTGAGGTCCCCGACGACGACGGCGGGTCCGGCGCCGGGCGCGCACCACCGGGCGAGCGAGGCGAGCTCGACCGGCCACACGTCGATCAGGCCGGGGACCGGCGAGGCGAGGTGCGCCCCGACGAGGCGGGTCGACCCGAGCGCGCCGCCGGTGACCTCGAGCCACGGGAAGCGGGCCGGCACCGGACGGACGACGACGTCGCCGAGCGACGGGCGGGCGAGGACGGTCGTCCCCTGCGCGTCGGCCTCGCTCGGCGGCACCGACGACCACGACCGGTAGCCCAGCTCGCCGATCGCGGCGGTCAGCCGCGTGCGGAACGGCTCGCCGGCCTCGGGCAGCACGACGACGTCGGGCCGGCGCTCGCGCAGCACCGCGGCCAGGGCCGGGACGTCCGCGCTGCCGCGGTCGACGTTCTGGACCATGACGATGATGTCCGGTCCCGGGTCGGGCGCGGGCCCGTCCGGGATCAGGCGCGGCACGAGGGCCGCGGTGGAGACGCCCGCGATCAGCAGGACCGGCACGATCGTCGGCCACCACCGGGCCCGGACCGCGAGCGCGAGCAGCCCCAGGACGACGACCGCGAGCGTCGCGGGGGTCCGGACCAGCACGAACCCGACGAAGGGCAGGCTCTGGTCGAGCCCGAGGGAGTCCGGGACCAGCAGGAGGCCGACGGCGATCACGACGACGAGGCCGGCCGCGAGCCGGGAGGCCCGCGGGAGGCGCCGCCGCCGCACGGCGACGGGCCCGGTGGCGGGGTCGGCGGGGTCGCCGGAGCCGTCGAGGTCGGACCGGGTCACGCGCGGCCCACGGTCAGCGTCGCCGCCCCGGAGTTCCCGCCCTGCCCGAGCCAGGAGTCGTTCGCGAACGCGTAGAGGTACCCGGGCCGCGGCACCTCGAGCACCTCGTCCCCGACGGCGGCGCTGGTCCCGCGGGTGATCGCGCCGTCCGGGTCCAGGCGTGCGTTCGCGACGGCGGCGATCATCGCCATCCGGCGCGCGTCGCCGTCGCGGGGCGCGCCGGGGATCTCCGCGACCCGGCTGGTGGTGCGCCGCACGAGGCGACGGACGCCGTCCAGGGCCGCGCCGAGGGCGTAGTCCGGCCACGCGCGCGCCGGCCAGTGCCGGAACCCGCTCGGCGCGGTGGCCGCCCCATGGTCGGTCCAGCGCCCGGACGCCGTCAGGACGTACCGGCCCGCCTCGAGGTAGAGGCCGGTCTCGGCCCAGGCCTCGTCGGCGGGCACCGGCGTGCTGGTCGCCGTGTCCGCGACGACGCGGCCGGGTCGGTAGTCGCCGCCCGCGCGGCGGATGACCGCGGAGGGGTGCACGTCGGGGGCGCCCTCGACGACGTGCGGCACGGAGCGCGGCTGCGGGGAGAGCACGGCCCACGGTCCGGTCGGCTCCGTCTCCAGCGGACCGAACGGGTCGCCGTCGGCCGTCACCGGGCGGTCCCACGAGAGACCGACCGCGCCCGTGGCCTCGTCGGCCATCCAGCGCAGGGTGATGTCGGACAGGGCGCGCGGACGGTCGTGGGAGCCGCCGACGTCGCCGTGGGTCCCCACGAACCAGAGCTGGCGGAACGAGTCGTGCGCCTCCGGCGCCGGCGTCACCCAGACCGCGGGCACGAACGGGCCGCGCCGCTCGTCCAGCGCGAGGGCCTGCCGGGCGTGCCGGACGTCCGGGGCGAGGGTGAGGTCGTGGAAGCCCTGCACCCCGCGGCCGACCAGGGAGGAGAGCAGGCCGAAGGTGCGGGGCACACCCAGGGCGCCGACGGTGTCGAAGACCCCGAGGAAGGCGATCGGCGCGGTGTCGTCGGGACCGAAGCCGGGGGCGTAGGAGAGGTCGTCCAGGCGCTCCCCGCGCTGGTACCCGTCGAGGAAGAGCCGCCGCACGACGCGGTTGCGCTCGCGGCGCGAGGTGCCCGGGGCGAAGGCCACCAGCCCGGTCGCGGCGAGCATGCCGGCGAGGCTGCGGACGGTGAAGGCGCCGCGGGAGAAGCCCAGCAGCACGATGCGGTCGCCCGGGCGCCAGGTGTCGGCGAGCCAGGAGTACGCCTCCCGGACCCGCGCGTTGAGGCCGAGACCTAGGGCGCCGCCGAGCAGCCGGGAGATCGGGTCGCCCGTGGCCCCGACCCCCGGGAAGTACCGCACGACCTGCTCCGCGTCGTCGGTCAGGGCCTCGGCGAGCAGGGAGACGTTGGTGCGGTCCGACGGCGAGTCCCAGGTGCCGTCGCAGCAGACCACGAGACGTCGCGCGGTGTCGGCCATCGACGCGGGAGGTTAGCGGAGGTGTGCCGTGGACCTCGCCGCGCGGCTCACCAGGTCAGTGGCTCACGAGGTCAGTGGCTCACCAGGTCAGCGGGGAGCGGCGCGGCAGGTCCTCGGCGGACCGCTGCTCGGGGATGGCGGCCGTGGCGGCGCGGACCTGGGCCTCGCGGACCCGGGCGCGGCGGACGGCGGCCTGGTGCCGGGCCTCGGCGTCGGAGTAGTCGATGCGGGCCTCGCCGCGGATCGCGGCGATCTGCTGCTCGTCCAGCGTGCCCTTGCGGCGCATGGTGACCATGGGCACGGCGAGCCACGCACCCAGCGCGGCGACGGCGGCAGCGGCTCCGGTCGCGGGCTTCGACATGGTGAGTACCCCCAAGAACTCTTCGGCGCGCCCCGCGGTCACGGAGCGCTCACCGTGGATGTCGTGCCACTCCGGGTAGCCGTTAGTCCACTTGGAGTAATGTCACCCGAGCGAGTGATGAGGCTCGGGCCGGCGCGCCGGGTCCGCGAGGTCGACGTGGCGCAGGTCTCCGGGGCCGTCCGGCCTGCGTGGTGGCGCACTCGCGCGGGAGGGCCCGCACACCCGCCGTCGGGAAGGAACGGCCGGTCCGTAGGGTGCGGCCATGGACGACGGGGTCGCCGACGAGCTCGCCGCCCGGGCGGTACCCGTCGACGCCGTCGGGCTCGACGCCTGGCGCCCGGCGTTGCGCGACGTGCAGGTCCTCGGCGTGGGGGCCGCCGCCCACGGTGCCCGTGAGCTGCTCGAACTGGGGCGGCGGGTCCTCGAGTGGGCCGTCGACGAGCTCGGGGTCCGGGTCGTGGTGATCGGGGCGAGCGAGGGCGGGGCGACAGGGCTGGACGCCGCCGCGCGCGGGGTCGGGGTGCCGGGCGAGGCGGTCGCATCGCTCGGCGGGTGGGAGTACGACACCCGCGAGGTGGTCGACCTCGTCTCCTGGCTGCGGGACCGCAACGAGATGGTGGACCCGGACGACCGGGTGCGGGTGGTCGGCGCGGACCCGGTGCGGCCCGCGCGTTCGGTGAAGGTGCTCGGCGCCTACCTCCGCGCGGTGGCCCCGGACCTCCTGCCGGCGGCGCGGGACGCGCTCGCGGAGCTGCTCGACCGTGAACCCGACGAGCGCCCCCTCAAGGCCCACGAGCGCGACGCCGTGGTGGGGCTGCACCAGGAGATGGTGGGCGCCCGGGCCCGGCTGGTCGCGGAGAGCTCGCCCGACCGCTACGCCGAGGCGCTCGACCACGCGTGGATCCTGGCGCGGGCCGCCGAGGTCGCCGCCGCGCCCCGCGGACGGCCGTTCCCGACGGCGGAGGAGGCCGAGCAGCTCTCGGACACCAGCGCCCCGGTGCTGCGGGCGCGGCTCGCGGCCGAGGCGGTGGCCCGCGCGGCCGACGGGGCGACGGGCCGGCCGGCCGCCGTGTTCTGGGGCCACGACGACCTCGTGCGGGTCGGCGACCCGACGACCGCGGGCCGGCACCTGCGCAGCCGGCTCGGCGCCGGGTACTACGCGGTGGGCGGGTTGTTCGTCGAGGGGAGCGCGTCCGCGGTCCGCCGGCGTCTGCTGCGCCCGATCCGCGTCCGGCCCTCCACCCACAAGCTCCCGGCGCTGGCGGGGACCGCCGAGGCGCAGGTACAGGACGCCGTGGGCGCGACCGACAGCCGCCTCGTGGACCTGCGGGGCGCGTCCGGGGAGCTCGCCGACTGGGCCGCGACCCCGACCACGACGCGCCGGATCGGCAGCGTCGTCGACTCGGGTCAGCTGCGGGAACGGATCCCCGTCGTACCGGCGCGGGAGTACGACGCCCTCGCCCTCGTCCCGCGCGTGCATCCCGCCTGGATCCGCTGAACTCCACGACACCCGCCCGTCACCGAAGCGGGCTACGGTCCTCCCGGCACTCGACGAGCGGGAGGCTCCGTTGTCCGAACGCAATTCCGACATCGCCTATCCCGGACCCGGGTCGCGCCCGTTCCGCCGGGACCTCGACCCGATCGCGCCGCACGTCATCGTGCTGTTCGGGTGCACGGGCGACCTGGCGAAGCGCAAGCTGCTGCCGGGTCTGGCGTACCTGTCGGAGTCCGAGCTCGCACCCGACATCCGCATCGTCGGGACCGCGATGGAGGACCTCGGCACGGACGACTTCCGTGCCCTCACCCACGACGCGGTGCAGAACTTCGGGATGCACCGCCTCGCCGAGTCCGAGTGGCAGGACTTC
The DNA here is from genome assembly GCF_030286555.1 of Actinomycetospora termitidis. GTDB lineage: Bacteria > Actinomycetota > Actinomycetes > Mycobacteriales > Pseudonocardiaceae > Actinomycetospora > Actinomycetospora termitidis. The sequence continues at coordinate 1,450,684 of NZ_JASVWF010000001.1, forward strand.
GCGGAGAAGCTGACCTACGTCCCGCAGGGCGAGGGCCCCGAGGCGCTCGCGTCGGCGGTGAAGGAGGCCGCGGCGGCCCTCGGCGACGGCGTGCGGATGCTGCACTACCTCTCCGTCCCGCCGAAGGCGGCGCAGGCCGTCATCGCGATGCTCCGCGACGCCGACCTCGTCGGCGGGGCGCGCGTCGTCATGGAGAAGCCCTTCGGCTACGACCTGCCCTCGGCGGTCCAGCTCAACGACTTCGTGCACCAGGTCTTCGACGAGTCCCAGGTGTTCCGCATCGACCACTTCCTGGGCAAGGAGGCGGCCCAGAACGTCCTCGCGTTCCGGTTCGCCAACGGCCTGTTCGAGCCGATCTGGAACCGCAACTTCATCGACCACGTGCAGATCGACGTCCCGGAGTCGCTCGGGCTCGACCAGCGCGCGAGCTTCTACGAGGCGACCGGCGCGTTCAAGGACATGGTGGTCACCCACCTCATGCAGGTGATGGCCTTCGTGGCGATGGAGCCGCCGACCGCCCTCGAGCCGCGCGCGATCAGCGAGGAGAAGAACAAGGTCTTCCGGTCGCTGCTGCCGATCCACCCGTCGGACGTCGTCCGCGGCCAGTACGGCGGCTACCGCGACGAGCCCGGCGTGGCCCGGGACTCCGACACGGAGACCTTCATCGCCCTGCGCGTGGGCCTGGACAACTGGCGCTGGGCGGGCGTGCCGTTCTACCTGCGCACGGGCAAGAAGCTCGCAGAGGGGCAGCGGATCATCTCGATCGCGTTCAAGGAGGCGCCGCGCACGATGTTCCCGCAGGGCTCGGGCGTCGGCACCCAGGGCCCGGACCACCTGACGTTCGACCTGGCCGACTCGTCGCGCGTGTCGCTGTCCTTCTACGGCAAGCGGCCCGGACCGGGCATGCGCCTGCAGAAGCTGTCGATGCAGTTCTCGACCCAGGAGACCGGCGAGGCGGGCGACGTCCTGGAGGCCTACGAGCGGCTGATCCTCGACGCGATGCGGGGGGACCACACCCTGTTCACGACGGCCGAGGGCATCGAGTCGCTCTGGGACCGCTCGCAGCCGCTGCTCACCGACCCGCCGCCGGTCAAGCCCTACCCCACGGGGTCCTGGGGCCCGAACGCGATCCACCAGCTCATCGCCCCGAACGCGTGGCGGCTGCCGTTCGAGCGGGCCTGGCGGGAGAAGCAGACCTGACGCCGACCGGGCCGGGGCACCGCCCCGGCCCGGTCCGCTCAGCCGGACGGTTCCGCGGCGGCGTCGGCCGTGCCCTGGTCCTCCGGCTCGAGGTCGATGTCGAAGGCGGGGTCGGCGTCGTCGTCGGCGCCGGCGTGGGCAGGGGGATCCGCGGGGTCGGTCGTCGCGTCCTCGGGGGTGCGGTCCTCTGGATCGATCACACCGGACGGGTTCCCCCGGAACGACCGGAGCACGCGCCCGAGCGGCTCACAGCACCCCGACGGCCTCCGGGCGCCTCCGGTGCACGGGGAGGGGCGCGGACGGGGCACGGCGCGCGTCCGGCAGGGCCGGGGCGGCCGGGATCGGGCGGGTGAGCGGGTCACGGCGCGCCACCGCGTTGTCGATGACGAGCCGGTGCCCCGCCTCGCTGCGCTGCGCTGGCGTGCCCTCGACCGGCGTCGTCGCGCCGACCTGCTCCGCCCGTCGCTGGGCGCGTTCCACCCGGGCCAGCCGCAGTCGCGCCTCGCTGCGTTCCCGCTCGAGGTGGGAACGCTGGTGACGACCACTGGTACGGGACATCGGCGATCACGTCCTGGGCTCGGGGAGGCGGGTCTCCCTCTCCATCGCCCGCCACCCGTCCGAGCTGGTTCCGCCGATCCGGTCACGTCCGGTGCCGCGCGCCGCTCACCCGGGGCGACCCGGTCGGGTCGCGGTGCGCGGAGGGGTGATGGTGGCGGTGATCAGGCGTGGCGGGCGGGGGCGTCGAACCCGCCGTCGGGCCGGTCGTCGAGACGCGGCAGCGGGATCGGCCCGGTCTCGTCCTTCCACGACGCCAGCGTGCGCTGGTCGGTGGTGCCGTGGACGGCGGCACTGACCAGCGGCGCGGTGAGCCAGGCGGCGACGGACGAGCCGGCGGCGAGCAGGGCGTTGCTGGCGAAGGACATCGGGGACTCCTCGGAGGGCGGCAGCGGGGAGCGGGGGTCGGCGTCGGCCCCGAGCGGTGCGGGATCAAGATAGGGCTTCCGACCTCCGCAGCACTAGGCCGACCGGGTGAGAGTCCGGGTGGTTGCGGCCAACTGCATCACGATCAGGTCACGGCGTCCTCGGTCGTGTCACGTAGACCGGTCGTCCGGGTACGTCCGTCCGGGGGAAGCGGGTCGCGATCTCGTAACGACACCGTCTCGGCGGACGACGACCTCGTCACACGCAGTGGCGGCACCGAGGCCGCACACCGCACCCGGGTCGAGGGGGCCAGATCATGATCGTGGGGATCACCGCCGTCGTCGTCATCACGCTCGTCGTGATCGCGGTCGTGCTGCGCGCCGGGCCGACGTCCGCGCCCGTCGCCCCGCGGCTCTCGCCCGGCTACGCGCCCACCCTCCTCGCCCGGGCCGGTTTCCCGGCGACCGCGCACAACGTGGCCGTGCTGCACGACCACCTCGGTGCGGCGTTCCTCGACGCCGCCCGCGACGCCCTCCCCGGCGAGGCCTTCACCGCGCTGCGGGCGCGCTGCGCCGGCGCGCGGGGCGGCGTCCCGGTGGTCGGCGGTTCGTCGCGCTCCTGGCCGCAGCGGGTCCTCGACGAGACGGCGGCCGGCGGTGCGGACGTCACGGCCCTGCCGCGGTACGCGCAGGACGCGCTGCTCGCGACGGCCGGCACCGGCCACGGACTGTTCGGCGGGTCGGTCTTCGCCCCGCTCCCCGCCCTGCCCACCGATCTCTTCCCGACGACGGGTGCGGTCCCGTCGCCCCGTCCGGCGACCACGCCGGTCGTGACGCCCGCCTGACGCTCAGCCCGGGCTGCTCGGGGTGCGCGGCGGGACCGTCGGGCGCTCGGCGGGGCCCGCGGAACCGCCGGAGCCACCGGTCCCGCCGTCCCGGGGGAGGGGCGGCCCGTCGGAACCGGCGCGCTGCTCGGGCAGCGGGTCGGGGACGAAGCCGGCCGGGGGCTCGTCGTCGGTGTCCTCGCTCTTCTCGGCGTCCTCGGAACCGTCGCCGGCGTCCAGCTCCGCCAGCGCCCGGGCCGCGGTCAGTCCCGCCGGCTCGTCGGGGTCGACCAGCTCGCCGACCCGCTCGTAGCCCGCCCGGGCCTCCGCGAGCCGGCCGCTGTGGCGGTCGAGGTGGGCGAGGTCGAGCGTGGCCTCGGCCTGCCGACCGACGTCGGCGGCCGTCCGCGCGGCGGCGACGGCGGCCCGCAGGCACCCGCGCTGGGCGTCGAAGCGGCCCGCGTCGCGTTCCAGGCCCGCGAGCAGCAGGGCCGCGTCCGAGGCGTCGCGGGGCGGACCGTCGCGGACGACGAGCTCGAGGTGGCCGCGCCGGTCGGCCGGGTCGGCGTCCCGGTCGAGCCCGAGCCAGAACGCGGCCCGGGCCCGGAGCTCGCGGCGGGACCCGTCGTCGGGCGTGGCGGCGAGGACCGCCGCGAACCACCGCCGACCCTCGGCGGCGCGTCCGGCCTGCAGGGAGGCGATCCCGAGGCGGTAGGTCTCGGTGGGTTCGAGGGCCCGGGGGGCGTCGGGCGCCGTGGGCGGGCGCAGGAGGGCGGCGGCGAGGTCGTCGAACCCGCGGGTCACGGCGAGCACGCCGACGGTGCGCCGGTCCGCCCGGTCCGCGGCGGTGCCGAGCAGGTCGCCCACCACCTCGCGGAGCCGGTCCGGCGGCTCCCAGCCCTCGCGGCCCAGCCGGTCGGCGGCGGCGGTCAACAACGGGTCGGGGACGTGGTGCACGCCCTCGGGCAGGCGCAGACGCCGCAACGGCGGGGCCGGCCGCCCCTTCCCGCCCGGCGCGACGAGCTCCTCCACCGCCCGGGTCAGGTCCTCCACGCCCGGCGTGGTGGTCGTGTCGGGCATCGCGCGGGCGTAGGCGAGCGCGAGGCGGGCGAGCAGCGGTGTGGGGAGGGCGTGCGGCACCCCGAGGCGGCTCCAGTCCACGGCGGCGCGCAGGACGGCGGCGCGGGCCGGAGCGGGGACCCGGCGCCCGGGCAGCCCGAAGCGGGGAGTGGTGCCACCGCGGCCGAGGAGCAGCCCGCGCGCCGCGGACAGGTCGACCGCGGGGCCCCCGGGGAGCCCGTCGGACAGGCGCAGCAGGGTCACGCCGGCACCCGGCTGCACCGGTGTGACGTCCGGGTGGAGCAGGGCCTCGTCGACGGTCGCGAGGATGCGCACCCCGGCCGGTGGGCGGGCGACGAGCAGGGCGGCCAGCAGCGCCGGGCCGACACCGTCGAGCCAGATCACCGACCCGTCGTCGGGATGGTCGGCCAGGGCGTCGAGCAGGCCGGGATCCGCGGGCCCGGACAGCGGCGCGGACCCCGCGAGCGAGGCCGGGTCGGGCCGGACGACGCGGTGGTCGCCGAGGAGCAGGCGGGCGGCGCGGGCGAGGGCGAGGGTCGCGCCGGACAGGCGCGGGGCGGCCACGACGACCACCGGCACGTCGCCGCCGACGGCGGTCTCGATCCGGTGGTCGGCCTCGCGTCCGGCCGGTGGAGCGGGCAGCGGCCGGTGGACGCCGAGGGCCACGAGGTCGACCTCGCGCAGGCGCGGGAGGGGCTCGGTGGCGGCCGGGTCGTGCAGGGCGCGTCGGCGGCTCGTCGTGGTCATCGCCTCGACACCCCCGCCCGTCGGTCTCGACACCCACACGGGTCGTCGACGCCGGTGTTCTACCCGGCGCCGTGGCGATGAGGAAGCGTCAAGGCCGCGTGGCCGCGCGAGTTCCGCCGGACGGTCGACATGGCCAGGGTCACAGCAGGGGTCACGTCCGGCCGGGTCAGCGCGTGCGCGGCCCGCCCGGGGAGCACCGCTGTGCGGGCACCATCGAGGCGACGAGGTGGCGGACGCGGGCGGCGGCCTCGAGCCGCTGCTCACCCGCGGACTCCCGGCCGACCTGGGCGGGGAGCCGGTACGAGGCGTGGTCACCAACCATGCCCTGCTCGTCGTCGGCGAGGTCCGGAACGTTTCGCGGTGGCCCGCACCTCACCCGTCCGCGCCGCGTGTCGTGCTCAGGCGGCGCGGGCGGGCAGGTGCAGGCGCACGATGCGTACGGCCACGTCGTCGAGACCCTCCGCGGTGAGCGAGGACCGCAGCGCGTCGGCGGCGACGGCCGCCTCCGGCCCGCCGTACGGGCCGTGCGCGTCCACCTCCGAGGTCTGCGGGTCGACCATGAGCACGACGTAGCCGTCGCACTCGTCCAGTGCGGCCAGGGCCTCGATCCAGTCGTGCTCGCCGTCGGGCCCGTCCCCGGGACCGACCGGGTCGCGGTGGTCGAGGTCGGTGAGGGGGTGGCTGGCGAACCGGTCTCCCATGACGTCCAGCTCCTTTCAAGCTACGGCCAGTGATCGTCTGGGCGACCCTCCGTGTCTCCGGAGAGTGGATTCCCTGGCCTCGTCACTAGCAGTGACCCGATTCGGCAGGGTTCCTGACAGCGCACGACGCTTCTTCACTCGATCGTGGCAACGGGCCCGGACGTTCCAGGTGCGGTGGTGATCATCGCTACGCTGCGCGCCGTGTCTCCCTCTCCCGGCCCGCACGACCGGGTGGTCCGGCGGGGACCGCTGGGTCGCGAGACGGCCGAGCCCCACGGGACCGGGGTCTCCGTCGTCATGCCCGACCGCCGGGTCGGCCCGCTGATCGCCCTGGTCCGGCGGCTGACGCTCGCGATCGGTGCCCTCGCGGCCGCGGCGATGATCGTCTACCTGCAGCGCGACGGGTACGTCGACAACAACACCGACGGCCCGATCGGCCTGATCGACGCCTTCTACTACGCGACGGTGTCGCTCTCCACGACCGGCTACGGCGACATCGCCCCGATCACCGACAGCGCGCGGCTCTGGACGATCCTCGCCATCACACCGCTGCGCGTGCTGTTCCTCATCGTCCTGGTGGGCACCACGGTCGAACTGCTGACCGAGCGCTCCCGCCAGGCGTTCCGCATCCGTCGTTGGAGGTCCCGCGTGCGTGACCATGTGGTCGTCGTCGGCTTCGGCACCAAGGGCAAGGCGGCGGTCGACACGCTGCTCGGCGACGAGGCGGAGGCCGAGCGCATCGTCGTCGTCGACACCGACCGCAGCCGGCTGGACGCGGCGTCGGCGATGGGCCTGGTGACGGTGCGCGGCGACGCGACCCAGTCCTCGGTCCTGCGCACCGCGGGCCTCCCGCACGCCTCCGCCCTCGTCGTGGCCACCAACCGCGACGACACCGCCGTCCTGGTCACCCTCACCGCGCGCGAGCTGGCGCCGCGGATCACGATCACCGCCGCGGTCCGGGAGACCGAGAACGTGCACCTGCTGCGCCAGTCCGGGGCCGACTCGGTGGTGGTCTCGGCCGAGACGGCGGGCCGGCTGCTCGGCACCGCGACCTCGAGCCCGAACGTGGTGGCGGTCGTCGAGGACCTCCTCACCCCGGACGCCGGCATGAGCCTCTCGGAGCGGGACGTCGAGGCGTCCGAGCTCGGCGGGTCACCCCGCCACCTGCGCGACATCGTGCTCGGCGTGGTGCGCGGCGGGGAGATCCACCAGATCGACTCGCCGGAGGTGGACGCCCTCGAGCGCGGCGACCGCCTCCTGTTCGTGAAGCGGGTCAGTGCGGCGAAGCCGCCGAAGAACCCCTGAGCCGGCACTCCGGGCAGTCCGCCTGCTCGGCGCGCAGGCCCGGCACCACCTGCTCGACCGGCGCCCCGCACCGCGCCCGCAGCCCCGTCGGGTCGCCGGCCTCGCCGAAGGGCACCTCGACGACGTGGCGGCGCCCGTCGTCCTTCCCGACCGCCACGAACATTCCTTCCCGACGCCGGGTCGGCTCGTCGCGCCGGCCCGGTGCGGTGGGGTCGGGGATGTCGTCGGGCGGGTCGCCGGGCAGCGGCGCCCGGGGTCGGCGCGACGGCATCGGGTCCATGCCCGAGGTGGGGCGGGACGGGTCCGGGATGGTCATGGCGCCCTCCTTCGTCCTCGCCGCCCACTGTCCCCGCGGCCGGGGGCGGGCGCCACGTGGCCTCAGCGCCGGCGGGGGAGCGGCACCTCGGCGTCGGTCGCCCCGGGAACGGGCTCCGACCCGCCGTCGGGAACGCGCCGCGTCTGCTCCGGCAGCGAGCGCAGCCCGTCGAGGACCCGGGCCAGCACGGCGGTGTCGGGCGTCTCGGGCAGCTCGGGGGCGCTCATACCGGACGACCGTAGGAGCCCCGCGCCGCCGGACGAATCCGCCGAGCGGGTAGCGGTCGACGGTGCGCGACGAACGACCACCAGCGAGTGACGACCACGGAACGTTCGAGTCACACTGGGCCGAACGGGCTACGCCACGTAACATCGGCCGCCGGGGGCGCGACAGCGTTCACACGACCCGGTGATGCGCCGGGCCGCGTCGGGGGATCAGAACGTGAGGACTGGCATGAGCGTCGACCACCTGCTCCGCACCGAGGACCCGGAGCCGCCGGCCGCCCGCCGTCGACGGGGTCTGCGGGCCCTGGTCTACCTCCTGGTGGGGGTCCTCATCCTGGTCCTGCTGGCCGCGGCCGGCATCTTCCTCGTGACGAACAAGCTCGGTGACCAGGTCGGCCGCTACCCGTCGGTGTTCGCGGGTCTCGACCAGAACCAGCGTCCCGCGGGCAAGCTCGGCCAGACCTTCCTGCTCGTCGGCACCGACTCCCGCTCGCCCGAGGCGACCACCGGATCCGACGCGACGGCCCCCGACTTCGTCTTCGGGGCCCAGCGCAGCGACGTCATCATGCTGGCCACGATCGCCGACGACGGGAAGAGCGCGAGCGTCGTCTCCATCCCGCGCGACTCCTGGGTCGACATCCCCGGCCGCGGCATGAACAAGATCAACGCCGCGTACTCGTTCGGCGGGCCGACGCTGCTGATCAACACCGTCGAGCAGCTCACCCGCGTGCGCGTCGACCACTTCGCCGTCATCGACTTCGCGGGCTTCCAGCAGATGACCGACGCCGCGGGTGGCATCGACGTCAACGTCGGGCAGCAGACCGAGCGCGGCGGCGTCGTCGTCCCCGCCGGGCCGCAGCACCTGAACGGCGAGCAGGCCCTGGTCTACGTCCGGGAGCGCAAGTCCCTCGCCGAGGGCGACTTCGACCGCGTGCGGCGCCAGCAGAACGCCCTGCGCGCCCTGGTGTCGCAGGCGCTCTCCGCCGGCACGCTCTCCAGCCCGACCACGGCGTACGGCCTCGTGGACACGGTGACCCAGCACGTCGGCGTGGACGACTCGCTGTCCAACACCGGCCTCGCCGAGCTGGTGTTCAACCTGCGCGACCTCCGCGCGTCGAACATCGAGTTCCTGACGGTGCCCACCACCGGCACCGGCATGGAGGGTGCGGCGTCCGTCGTCTACCTGGACCGTCAGGCCGGCGACGACCTGTGGTTCGCGGTGAACAACGACCAGGTCACCCAGTGGGCCGCGGCGCGCCCGAGCGAGCGGCTCTCCGACACCCCACGATGACGGGATGGGGCCGGGACCCGTCTGGGACACGCTGATCGTCGGCGGGGGTTCGGCCGGCTGCGCGCTGGCCGGCCGCCTGTCCGAGGACCCCGGTCGCCGGGTCCTGCTGCTCGAGGCCGGACCCGCCTATCCCGACGCCGGGTCGTACCCCACGGAGGTCCGCGACGTCGGGTCCCTCGCGAGCGCGTCCGAGGGGCACGCCCTGAACTGGGCGTTCGCCACCGAGCTCGCCGCGGGACGCCGGGCGTCGACCACGCGCGGCCGGTTGCTCGGCGGGTCGTCGGCGATCAACGGGGCGAACCACCTGCGGGCCACCCCCGCCGACGTCGAGGGCTGGTACGGCTGGTCCTGGGAGGACGCCCGGGACGCCTACGTGCGCGGCGAGGACGACCACGACTTCGACGGTCCGGAGCACGGTCACGCCGGCCCGGTCCCGGTGGAGCGCCCGGCGGGCGAGCTCCTGGCCGGCCTGACGCAGCGGGTCGTGCGCGGCGCCGCGGGGCTCGGGGTGCCGGTGGAGCGGGACAAGAACGCGGGCGGGCCGCCCGGCGTCGGCCTGGTCCCGGCGAACGCGGTCCGCGGGGTGCGGGTGAACGCGGCGATGGCCTACGTCCTGCCGCACCTCGACCGCCCGAACCTGACGGTGCGCGGCGACACCCCGGTCGCCCGCGTCCTGCTGGACGGGACGCGGGCGGCGGGCGTCGTGACGTGCGCGGGGGAGCGCATCGAGGCCGGCGAGGTGGTGCTGAGTGCCGGGGCGGTCAAGTCGCCGCAGCTCCTGGCGCTCTCCGGGGTCGGCCCGGCCGACGAGCTCCGCGCGGCGGGGGTCGCGGTCGTCGCGGACCGGCCCGGCGTGGGGCACGGCTGGAGCGACCACCCGTCGGTCTTCCTCGGCTTCGGCTACGACGAGTCGCTCCACCCCGAGGCGGTCTCGACGCAGGCGGTGGTGCACCTCGACGCCGGGACGCTCGACCCGTCGTTGCCACCCGATCCGGCCGGTGACCTCGAGGTGCTGCTTTTCGCCCGGCCCTTCTCGCCCGGCGGGCCCCGGCACCTCATGTGCGCGGTGCAGCGACCGGACAGTCGGGGCTCCTCGGTGCTCGTCGACGACGACCCGTCGACCTGCCCCCGGATCTCCCACCACTACCTCGCGTCGGCACTCGACCGGGCCCGGATGCGGGCGGTCGTCCGGTTCGCCGGCGAGCTGCTCTCCAGCACCGGGATCACGATTCCGGCCGTCGCCGGGATGTCGGACCCCGAGCTGGACGCCTGGGTGGCGGGGTCGCTCACGACGTCCTCGCACCTGTGCGGCAGCGCCGCGACCGGCGCCCCCGACGACCCGTCCGCCGTCGTCGACCCGCAGTTCCGGGTGTACGGCGTCCAGGGGCTCCGGGTGGTCGACACCTCCGTGCTCCCGGTCGTGCCCCGTCGTGGGCCGGCCGCGACCGCGCTGATGCTCGGGGAGGTCGCGGCCCGGCTGATGAGCGCCGCCGGGGTGGACGCCCGGTGACGCTCCGGTCACGTCACGGTTGCGACACGATGGTGTGATTCACGGCGCCGATCCGGCGTGCCGGGCGGACACTCCTCGATGGCCGTGCTGCGGGGAGCGCGCCGCGGGGTCCGACGGGTGAGAGGCAGGCCTGGCGATGGGGCTGTGGGGACGCAAGAGCGAGCAGGTGCTCCGCCTGACGCGCAGGGAGCGCAAGGAGCTGCGCGCCCGGGCTCGTGAGGACGCCGAGCTGCTCGCCCGCATCCAGCGGGCCCAGCGCCGGCTCGCCCAGGCCACGGGTCCGCTGCCGGTGATCGAGCCGCGCGAGCCCGTCGATCAGCCCGCCCGCCGCTCGGAGATCGTCGAGCACTGACCCGCCTCGTCCGAGGACCGGCCGGGGCTGCGACGCTGAGGGTGTGCGCCGGGTCGGGGTCCTGCTCGTCGGCCTCCTGACGGTGCTCACGGCGGCCTGCTCCGCCGGCCCCGCCCCCGCTCCGCCACCGTCCTTCGACCCGCCGACCGCCTTCGGTCCCCCGTCGGGGACGCTGCTGCGCGGCACCTCCGGCTCCCTCACCGGGAGCTACGGTGCCCGCCCCGAGCTGCCCGTCGCCCTCGACGGCACCACGGTCTGGTTCACCGACTCCGGGGGGCTCTCCCGGGCCGACTCCACCGGCGTGGCCGCCGCAGTGCCGGTGCCCCCGGGCCGGTGGGTGAGCGGGGCCCCGCGGCCGGTCCCGGGCGCCGGTCTGGTCCTGGCCGGCTCGTCGAGCGTCGTGCCCGGCTCCGGGACCACGCCGCCCGGCCTCGCCGTCGAACTGCTGGCCGTGGCCCGGAGTCGGGCGGGCGAGCCCGACCCGACGGTCGCCTGGACCGCCGCCGCCCCGGTGCCGTGGACGGAGAACCCGCGGTCGGTGCGGACGGCGGTGGTCGGGGTCGCGGCGGTGGGGGACGGCCGTCGGGTCGCGGTCCTGACCGCATCCACCAGCACCCGCCGCAGCACGGTCGCGGTCGACCTCGACGCGCGTCGCGTGCTCTGGGTCGCCGACGGTGTGCTCGCCGGCGCGGTCCTCGACGGGCGGGACCCGGACGGGGCGCCGGTGGCGGGCGCGACCCTGGCCGGCGGACCGGTCGTCGTCGGCGCCGCGGTGCCGCCCGGTGGTGGCGGGGGGTACTCGCCGTCGGAGACGGTCGGGCTCGACGTGGTCACCGGGGCCCGACGCTGGGCGGCCGACGGCGGGTCCACGGCCCTGTCCGTGCACCGCGCGGGCCCGGCGACCGTCACGGTCGCGGGACGCCGGCCGACGTCGGCGAAGGCGTTCCTGACGGTGTACGACGCCGGCGGCGGGAGCCGGAACGCCGTCGACCTCGGGACGGCGACGGCCCCGCCGGAGTGCGCGTGGGACGAGGCGGCGACCACCGTGTGCTCGGGCTCGAACCGGGCGTTCGGGCTGGACGCGCCGACCGGCGCGCTGCTGTGGTCGTTGCCGGCCGGCGGACGGGTCGCGCCCGCGGTCACGACGGCCTGGCACGGGGCGGTCTACGGCACCACGGTGAACGGTCCGGTCGTGGTGGACGCCCGCACGGGGCGGGACCGGAACGCGGCCCCGGGAGCCGCACCCGTCGTCGTGAACGCCTATCTCGGGGTGGGCGCCGGACCCGGACTCCTCTCGGGCGTGGTGGTGACCCCCGCCACCGGGTAGCCGCGGCGATGGCCGACTACGAGCACACCGCCCACCTCGAGACCGATCCCGACACCACCTTCGCCTACCTCGCCGACGTGTCCCACCTGCCCGAGTACTTCTCCGGCCTCGAGTCGGCGCGCTCCACTGGCGGCGAGTCGGTGCACGTCGTCGCCGTCGTGGAGGGCGAGCGCTACGAGGGCGAGGCATGGATGCACGGCGACCCGGACTCGCGGGCGCTGCGCTGGGGCGCCGACCGGCCCAGCGGCTACCACGGCGAGCTGTTCGTGCGCTCGGTCGGCGACGAGGCGTCCTCGGTCACGGTCACCCTGCACACCGAGAAGGCCGACGGCCCCGGGATCGAGGCGGGCCTCGCGGACACGCTGGCGCAGCTGAAGAAGATCCTGGACGGCCGGACCACCGACCGCACCGACGGATGATCGAGTTCGTGACCGATCCACATGAGCAGCGTCACTCTGGCACACTGGGGTGATCCTGCTCACGTCAAGGGTCCGGTGATCATGCGCAACCCCCTCGCCGTCCTCGCGCCACGTCGCTTCGGGGCGGTCGCGGGCGACTCCTCGCCGCGCGTCCCCGCGCCCCGGCGGGTCCCCGCACCCGACGTCCTGGAGGGCGTCGAGTTCCTCCACCACGGGTGCACGGGGGACGGCGAGGACGACGCGCCGGAGGTGTCGGTGCGCGGGATCGACCCGCGCAACGACCGCGGGCCGGGCGCGGCGTCGGTGCACCTCGCGGCGCGCACCGACGGCCCGTGCCCGGACACGGTGGAGGAACTGCTCGCGGTGGCCGGTCCGGGCGACTTCCGGCTGCGCCGCCTCACCTTCGACGTCCGGACCCTGGACGAGGTCCTGGAGACGCGGGGCGGACGCGCGCTGCTCGAGCAGTTGGTGGCCTCCCCCGCCGACCGGGTGACCAACGCCGTCTTCCGGGCGGCCGTCGGCGACGACCCCGAGGGCGACCTGGACTGCGACGTCCGCCTCGTCGGCGAGGGCGACTCCGTCGCCGGACGCTGCCGCATCGACCTCGGGCGGGCGCGCCTGACCCTGACGCCCGTGCTGACCGGGTCCGAGCGGCTCGCCCGCCGGCTCGCGGAGGCGCGGGCCCGGCCCCGGGACCGGGCCGTCCGCCGCTGCCTGGAGCACGCCCTGGCCTGCGAGCTCACGTCCGTCCCGCTGGCCGACCTGGTCGGGGTCCACCCCGACGCGCCGGCCTGTGCGGTGCCGCTGAGCCGCTGAGCCGGCCCGGGTCCCGCCCGGGTCCGCCGGGCGTCGTCTGGACCGGGCGGACTCAGACCGTGTGGACGATGAGGACGTCGGTGCGGGAGCGGCGGGACACGCCCTGCGGCACCGACCCCAGCAGGCGGCCCGCGAAGCTCGCGAGGCCCTTGTTGCCCACCACCACGAGGTCGGCCTTGTAGAGCTCGGACTTCTCGATGATGGCGTCGGCGGGGTCGCCCTGCACCGCGACGGTGTCGACGTTCGTCGCGCCGGCGCGGATCGCCTCGTCGCGCGCGCCGCGCAGCGTCTCCTCGGCGGGGCTCGCACCGATGATCTTGTAGGCCTCGTCGCCGAGGGCCCGCTCGGCCTCGGCCTGGTCGCGGTTGCGCGAGGCGTCGCGCGTCTCGTAGGCGCAGATGATCATGAGGTGGGCGCCGGAGTCCGCCGCCACCTCGGCCGCGCGTACGACGGCCTTCCTCGCCGACGAGGAGCCGTCGGTCCCGACGGTCACGACCTTGTAGTCACCCATGTGAGCCAGCCTCTCGGGGTCCGCAGCGCGGGCTCACCCTAGTGACCCACCGGTAACGGGTGATCGCGACACCCCGGGGTCGCCACCCGGCCGGGGATCCGACAGACTGTCATCACCCGGACGGCGGCCACCGTCGCTCCGTCATGTTCACGTCAAGAGGGGCAGGTGCGCGGGCCCATGGTCCTGGCGAGCGGCAGCTACTTCGTGCTGACTGCCATCCCCCACGAGATCGTCGTGGGACTCGTGGTGTTCGCGGTGCTGTTCTTCGTGCTCAGCAAGGTGCTGCTGCCGAAGCTCGACGCGGTCTACGCCCAGCGGCACGACCGGATCGACGGCACGCTGGAGCGCGCCGAGCAGGCCCGCGCCGAGGCACGGCGGGCCGACCAGGAGTACCGCACCCGGATCGGCGAGGCCCGCGAGGAGGCGTCGCGCATCCGGGACGCCGCCCGCGAGGAGGGCCGCCGCCACTCCGAGGAGGTGCTCGCGGAGGCCCGCGAGGAGGCCTCGCGCCTCGTCGCGGAGGGCCGTGGCGAGCTGGACGAGGAGCGCTCGCGGCTGCGGTCCGACCTGCAGCCCGACATCGCGCGCCTGTCCCGCGACCTCGCCGGTCGCATCCTCGGCCGTCAGGTCGGCGAGGACGAGTACCGCGACACCGTGGACTCCTACCTCGCGCAGCGCGCCTGACCACATCCCGACCACGGACGCCGTCGGCCACCTCGGTGGCCGGCGGCGTTCGTCGTCCGTGGGTCGGCGGCGAGTGCGACGTGGTGCAGGTTCCGCGGGGCCGGGACCTGCGTGGTGTCGCACTCGGGTGAGCGCGCGGGCCGATCGTGTCCGGTTCGCCCGGTTCTGGTCACGGCGCGGTCTCGATGTCGCATCCGATCTCGCGAAACGGTCGTGAACCGGTAACGACGACCACACCTCCCGGCGATCCCCGGTCGAATGGCTCTCGGGGAGGCGGACGGGATGACGGGTCGGGGTTGGATGCGCAGGGTTCTCGTGGGGATCGTGCTCACCGTGCTGGCGGTGCTCGGGACGGTCGGCGTCGCGTCGGCGCAGACCCCGCCGGCCACCCCGCAGCCCTACGGCGGTCAACTGGAGCAGATGGACCCGGGTGACGAGGTCAGCTCCGAACAGGTGCTCGAGGTCGGGATGCTGACGTTGGGCACCGTGAACGGCCTGGCGTTCGTCGTCGCGATGGTGGCCAGCCGCCTGCGCGGTCCGACGACGGCCCAGACCCGGCGCGCGCTGATCAGCCGCACCGGCGCCGGCACCGTCTCGGAGTCGCGCCGCGCCCGGCGGCGGCCCCGCGGCGGCGTCGTCCCGGTCGGCCGTCCGGTCGCCCCGCAGGGCGGCGTCCCCCCGCACGCGCCCGTCGGCGTGGTGCCCGAGCAGATGGGCCCCGCCGCGCCCGAGGGGCTGATCCCGGCCGCCCGCGCCGTGCCGGGGCCGTCCCTGCGGCCGGCCGGTGCCCCGCCCGCTCCCGCGTCCCCGCCCGCCGGGGTCCGCAGCCCGGTCCGTCACTGAGGGGCTGCTCCGCCGACCGGACCACAGCGTTGGTCCGCACTACGCCTGGCAGCGGCGCGCGGCGCCATTACGCTCGGTGGGATCGACGTCCGGTCACCGGATCGTCCCCTGCGGCACGGCCGCCCCACCATCCCCTCCGGAGGAGCGTCGCTTGACCGGCAACCTGGCCACCCGACGAACCGAGGCCGCCACCGACGTCGGGCTCTCCCGCCACGTCACCGAGGCGCGTACCCGCCTGGAGCCGCCCTCGGTGTCCGTGCCCGCGCCGCGCAGTGCCGACGGCGTCGCCGCGCCCGTGGTCCTGCGGACGGACACCCGGGACCCGTCGCCGGAGCTGGTCACCGAGCTCGACGAGCTGGGGAAGGCCGTCGCCGCGGTCGAGTCCGCCGGCGAGGAGGACGACACCCACCGGGTGCTCTGCCGGATCGCCGAGCTGGTCACCGGCGGGGTGCCGGACGCGGGATGGTCCGCGACCGAGGAGATCGACGTGGAGGTGCTGCGGGCGACCTCGGACGCCGCGCGGGAGCTTCACGAGCGCACCACGAAGCTGGTCGAGCGCCTGGACACCGAGGACCTCCCGGGGCCGGCCGCCGCCCTCGGGGGCCTGTCGACCACGCTGCAGGTGGTCGTGGTGGTCGCCGACCTCGAGCTGTTCGAGCGCGCCCGCCGCTGACGCCGGCGTCGCGACCCCGGAGGTGACCTGGGGCGCACGACTCGCATCCGGGGCACGGGCCTGGGACGATCGCCGCATGAGCGCAGCCACGAACGGGTCGCCGGAGGTCTTCCGGCTGCTCTTCGTGTGCACCGGGAACATCTGCCGCTCGCCCTTCGCGCAGTTCCACACCCGGTTCCTGCTGGGCGCGCGGCTCGGGCCCTGGGCGCGGGCCTTCGCGGTGCACAGTGCCGGCACGTCCGCCGTGCGGGGCCACGGGATGCACGACGACTCCCGGGCCCAGCTCTCCACCCGGCGTGACCATCCCGACGTCGCCGCCTTCGCGGCCCGCCAGCTCCCCGACCGGGACGTCCTCCTGGCCGACCTGGTGCTGACCATGACGCGCGAGCACCGCTCCACCGTGCTCGGTGACGTCCCGAAGGCCCTGCCGACCACCTTCACGCTCCGCGAGTTCGCCCGCCTCCTCCGGGCGGCGGGTCCGACGGAGCTCGGCGCCCTCCCGCGCCACCCCGTCCTGCGCGCGCACGCGCTGGTCGACCTGGCGCGTGGCGCGCGGGGGACCGTGCCCGCGGTGTCGGCCGACGAGGACGCGGTGCCCGACCCGGTGTCCGGGGGCCCGGAGGCGCACGAGGCCGCGGCCCGGGTGGTCGACCAGTCGGTCCGCGTGTTCCTGGACCTGCTCGTCCCGCCGCCCCCGCCCCGACCGCCGATGCCGCCCGGAGCCGGACGGCCCGGCGCCGCGAGCGGTCCGCCGCCCGGGTGGCGGCCCACCCCGGTCTCCCCGCCCGCGCCCACCCAGCGTACCCCGGGGGAGGCCGAGGCCCCGGCCCACCGGCCGTCGGCCGACGACCTGGTCCCCGAGCGTTCCTGACCGCCCGGGCTGCGCCGAACGGGTGGCGGGAGCCGGACCGGACGATCCGCCGGGCTCGGGGTGCAACGTCGGGGCCGCGCCCGGCGATGACCCGGACGTCCCGGCAGCGTGGCGCCCCGCCACGCGACGAGGGCGAGCAGGGAGCGTGGGATGGACGGGGGTGCACCCGGGCCGGTGGTGCCCACGTGGCGGTCGTTGCCGGGCCGCGCCCTCGAAGCGCTCGCCGACGCCCGGTGCTGCGAGCGCGGTCCGGACGGTCCGAGCCTCGACGGCGCCCTCGTCGCCACCCTGGCCCGGGGCGTCGAGACGCTCGCCGCGGCGCTCGGCTGCGTCACGCCCCCGGCCACCGGCGGCGACCGGGACCGGGTCCGGGCCTCGCTGGCCGCGGCGGCCGAGCTGACCGCGGCGCTCGCGGAGGCCGCCCGCCAGCTGGCGTGGACGGCCGGGTTCTCCGGTCAGGAGCAGGCGGCCGAGGTCGCCGACGCCGTCATGACGACGGCGTGGGCGCTGCGGGTCCTCGCCGAGCTCGGGCTGCGCGCCGTCCCGGCGCCCGACGCCGGGGAACCGTCGCCCCCTCGGGATGCGCCCTGACCAGCAGGGCCCGCCAGGTCGCGGCCGCCTCGAGGTCGCCGCGGGTGGCGGGCAACCCGGAGGCGTCGGCGACCGCCTCGACGAACGCGGCGCCGGGTTCCACGGCCCCGGGGGGCCGCACGACGTGGACGCGCAGGCGCTCGCCGCCGATGGTGACGCGGATGCCGCCGCGGCCACGCCACGGCAGGCCGATGCCGAGCCGGGGGGCGTCGAGCGCCTCGTCGAACACGACGCCGCGGCTGGAGAGGAAGCTCAGGCGCCCGTGGGAAAGCCGCAGGATGCCCGGGACGTGCGTGACCTCGCGGACGATCCACGCGGGGCCGATGCAGCCCGGCTCGTCCGGGTCGACCACTCCCGGATCCCCGGAGCCACGGGGATGGGGGAGCTCCACCGGCACCCGCGAGGCGGGGTGGTCGACGACCGGATGCGCACGCGGCGCGGACGGGTGCACGGGTGTGCCTCCCTCCGCGTACCGGGTGCCGGGGCGCAGTGTGGCCGCCCGGCCCGGGGGGTGTCCATCCATCGACCACTCAACGCCCGACCGGGGGGTGGTGTCATGCTCCGGCCGGGGGAGGCGCGTGCGGCAACGGGGTGGACCTGCCCCCGGACCTCATCGGTGACCGGTCACTGCGCCGAACGGGTGGCGAGGAGGACACGAATCCGGAACGGACCTCCCCGTCGTCACACAGCGCTGGCAGGATGCCGCCCATGAGTGGACCAGGTGCTCCGTACGGCTACGGGCCGGCGGACGGACAGGGTGGGGCCCCGAGCTACGGGCCGCCCGGTGACTACCCGGCGCAGTCGTCGACCGCGTCCGGTCCGGGGACGGGAGGGCAGCCCGCGTACGGCGCCCCGTCGTCGGGCTCCTACGCCCAGCCGGGCTACGGCGCGCCCCAGCCGGGCTACGGCGCCCCGCAGGGCGGCTACGCCCCGCCGCAGGGCGGGTACGGCGCCCCGCAGGGCGGCTACGGCGCGGGCTACTCCGCGCCGGGGTACTCCCAGCAGCCGCCGGGGTACGGCCAGGCCCCCGGCTACGCCCAGCAGCCCGCGGGCTACGGCGTCCCGGCCGGCGCCCCCGGCTCGGTCGAGGTCGTCGGGCTGCGGGTCGGGCAGTACCTGCTCGACGCGGTCTGCATCGTCGTGCCCCTGCTCGTGGTCGCCTTCGTCGGCGGGTTCCTCGGCGCGATGATCGACGGCGGGTACGGGTTCGTGAGCCTGCTCGTGAACCTCGTCGTCTGGGTGATCGCCCTCGGTGGCTCCTTCGGCGTCTACGCGTGGTGGCCCTCCACCCACGGCGGTCAGACCCCGGGCATGGGCTGGCTCGGTCTGAAGATCGTCCGCGAGTCCGACGGCGGCGTGCCGAGCCTCGGCGAGTGCGCGCTGCGCTGGGTGCTGCTCATCGTCGACGGCGCGTTCGCCGGCATCGTCGGGCTCATCATCATGTCGACGTCGCAGCGCAAGCAGCGGCTGGGCGACATGGCGGCACACACCCTCGTCGTCAAGGCCTGACCGGACGCCACGCGGGCGGCGTGTCCACTCCTCCGCCCGCGTGCGCACCCCCGGGGCGCCGGTGGGTGACGACTACGCCCGATCGGGCGGTGGTGACGCCGTTACCCGTCCGTAGCGAAACGGACACGCGCTCCGTGACGACGACGGAGACACCAGAGCGCGGCGTGGCGCCCTCGTGGGTCAACGGTCGAGGCCGGCGGGTCGCCGGCGCGAGGAGAACGAATGCACACGGGACAGACGGGCGCAGCAGCAGGGCCGGACCGGTCGGCGCCGGCCGGGGGATACGCCTCGTGGGTCGCGTGGATCGACGCGTTCCGGCGGGGCGACGACGGCGGCCTCGAGGCCCTGACCCCGATCGACGGCCGGATGGGCACCTACGTCGAGGCCCGGCTGCTCGAGCGGTTGTCGGCCGCGTTCTCCGAGCGGGTGCGGGTGTGGCAGAGCGCGCTCGGCGAGCGCATCGTCACCCGACCGCCCCGCGACGAGGCCG
This sequence comes from Actinomycetospora termitidis, assembly GCF_030286555.1. Taxonomy (GTDB): domain Bacteria; phylum Actinomycetota; class Actinomycetes; order Mycobacteriales; family Pseudonocardiaceae; genus Actinomycetospora; species Actinomycetospora termitidis. The sequence continues at coordinate 1,469,888 of NZ_JASVWF010000001.1, forward strand.
ACGTGGTCGCCCTCCTCCGCGACGCCGACCCCGGCCTGGAGCCGCTCGCCCGGGTCGCCACGTCGCCGTTGCTGCCCCGGACGATGGCGGTCGCGATGCACGACCTGGTCGCCCAGACCCGGGCCGGGGCGCGGGACGCCGTCCGGGAGAGCGCGCGACGGCTGCGGGAGCCGGAGCTCCAGCCCCGCCTGCAGCGGTCCTCGCGCACGCGGCCGGAGCCCGCGGCCGCGACCGTGCCCGCCGCCCGGGCCTCCACCCCGGTGCCCGCGCCCCGCACGCCCGGCGCGGTCGGAGCCGTCCGGCCGTCGGCGCGCCCGCAGGAACGCGTGTCCTGACCGTCGTCAGCCGGAGCCGATGCGCGCCAGCACCGCGCGGTGGTCGGTGCCGGCGACCCCGACCACCTCGAACCCGAGGGGCTCCGGGCCCCCGGCAGTGAGGACGTGGTCGATCTGCGCGCCGAGGAACCCGGGGGCCCACGACGGCCAGGTGCCGGTCAGTCCGTCCCCGGTCGCGGCGCCGGCGTCCGAGCAGTTCGCGGTCGAGGACCGGAAGAGCGCGTGGTCGAGCGTGGCGTTCATGTCGCCCGCGACGACCGTGGGCCGGCCGGCGTCGCACCACTGCGCGAGCCGGCCGACGTCGCGCACCCAGCCGAAGGTGTCGCCGGGCTTGGGTGAGCGCGGGTGGTCCGCGACGAAGCGCAGCCCGGACGCGACCCCCGGGGCCGACCGCGGGAGGTCCACCACGATCGCGGGGTAGGTCCCGGCGCGGTCCTGGGTGACGCTCGGGCGCCCCAGCGAGGAGCGGACGAACACCGTCATCCCCGAGGCGTCGTCGGCGTCGTCCGCCGAGTAGGAGCGGTACCCCGAGCCACCCTGTCCCTCGTCGAGCCGGGACTCCAGCCGTCGCCGCAGGTCACCCCGGGCCTCCGGCAGCGAGATCAGGTCCGGGTCGCGGTCGCGGACGAGGTCGGCCAGCGCGTCGGGGTCGGCGTCGCCCGCGTAGGTGTTCAGCGCGAGCACCGTCAGGCCGCCGGACGTGCCGGAGACGCTCGCCGAGCCGACCGCGCGCCCCGCGGTGTCGACGACCCCGGTTCCCCCGACGAGGCCGAGCGCCAACGCGACCACGAGGAGCCCGGACGCCGCCCGGCGCCACGCCCCGAGGGCGGTCAGCGCGGCGACGACCAGCGTCACGGCCGCGAGCTGCGGGCGGAAGGCCACGACCTGCACGAACGGCGAGCGCGTGTCGAGGTCGAGCGCCTCCGGGAAGAGCACGACGCCGACGATCCCGGCGAGGACGAGGGCGCCGACGATCGCGGGTGCCCCGGGCACGCGCCACCGGGAGGTCGGGCGGGGTCGCCGCGGGGCGGGTGGCGGACCGCCGCGGGGCGGGGCCTGCGGCGGGACGTTCCAGCCGGGCGGGCCGTCGTAGCGGGCGGTCGGGGCCGGGCGGGGCGGGGGTCGTCCGGGTGCGCCCGGTGGTCGTCCGGCCGGGCGGGGGCCGGGGGGACCGTGCGGTCCCCGGGGGCCCCGGGCGTCGTCCGGCCCGGGCCCCTGCTCCCACCAGGCGGGCCGGGTCACCCTCGGCTGACGCGCAGGACGACGTCGTCGTCGCCGTTGTCCGTGGTCAGGTACAGCGCCCCGTCGGGCCCAGTCCGCACACCACGGATGCGCCCGAACTCGCCGTCGAGCTCGGGCGGGGTGGAGACCGACACGATGCGCTGCGCGTCGGCGCCGCTGCCGGGGCGCATGAACAGCAGCTTCTCATCCTTCTGCACCCCGACGGCGAACGCCCCGTCGAGGTCGCCCCACGCCGCGCCGGAGACGAAGTCGCCGCCGCTCGGCGCGATCGTCGGGTCGCCGGAGCTCCACGCGGCCGGGACCGCGTCCGGGTAGCGGTCCAGGTCGGTCATCGGCACGGACTCGTCGTACCCGCCCGGCGTCTCGCCGCCGCGCGCCGGGTCCCAGCCGTAGTTCCGGCCGGGGATGACGACGTTGACCTCGTCGTCGACGTCGGAGCCGTGCTCGACGGTCCACCCGGTGCCCGTGCCGGGCTGGAAGGCGACCGCCTGGACGTTGCGGTGCCCGTACCCGGAGATCAGGCGCTCGGCGGCGCTGCCCGAGCTCGCGAACGGGTTGCCGGGCGCGGGGCCGCCGCTCTCCGGGTCGACCCGCAGGACCTTGCCGCCGAGGGCGGTGCGGTCCTGCGCGATCGTCGCGCGGGCGGTGTCGCCGGTGCCGACCCACAGCGCGCCGTCCGGACCGAAGGTGGGCCGGCAGCCGCTGTGGCGCCCGCTCGGGTTCAGCGGCAGCCCGCCGACCAGCGGGTCCTTCGTGCGGGTGGCGCTCGCGCCGTCGGCGGAGAGCTGCCAGGCCACCACACGGACGTCGACGGGGCGGCCTCCCTCCTGGTGGGTCTGGCACGTGACGAACCGGCCGGAGTCGTCGGGATAGGCGGCCATGCCCATCAGGCCGCCCTCGCCGCGCGCGTACACGTCCCCCAGTTCGGCCGAGACGGGCCGCACCTGCCCGTCCGCGATCGTCGAGATCGACCCCTCGCGCTGGGTGACCAGCATGCGGTCGCGCACCCAGGTCACGTCCCAGGGCTTGTCCAGGCCCTCGGCGATCCGTTCCACCCGCAACGCCCCGGTGGCGGGAGCGGCGGTCGGGGCGCTCGAGCTCGGCGCCGAGGTCCCCGTCGCCGCGCTGGGCGAGACGGGCGCGGACGAGCAGGCGGAGAGGACGACGGCGGCGAGGGCCACCGACGTGAGCAGGGGAGCGGCACGCACGGGTGGATGATGCCCGCTCGGGCGTGGGCGTCCGGTGTGGGCGGGTCAGCGACCCGACGAGCGGTGGGCGAACACCGGCGGGAGGGCGGACAGCGCCGCCGCGACCTCCTCGGGGCGCCGGTACACCCCGGCGGGCAACGCCACGATCGCGTCCCGGCTGACGAGGTCGACGCCCTGCTCGTCCGCGCGGGCGAGCAGCTGCCAGACCCGGGCGGGCCACGGCGCCTCGTGGAAGAGGCGATCGAACCAGGCCTCGATCTCCCGGACCCGCCGCCCGGCGGGACCGACCTGCACCCACCCGACGTCGGGGACCTCGCGTCGCTCCGGGCGCCGGCGCCAGGGGGCGGTCTCGGGGGTGAACAACAGCCCACCGCGGGGCCCGGGGCGACGGTCCGTCGTGGTGCTCACGACTGCCGGACGCTACGAGCGGCCGGATCCGTCGGCCAGGGACCTGGGACCCGCCCCGGACGGGACCCAGGTCCCGTCGTCGTGGACCGGCCGCGCGTCGTTCTGCCACCCTGCGCCCGTGCGCAGGACCGCCACGGGCGCCCCGACGACGGCGTTGTGGCAGTTGGGTGCCCTCGGTGTGGCGTTCGGGCTGGTCGAGGCGGCGCTCCTGCTGGACGGCTCGACGATCCCGGTCGCCCACGCCCTGTTCTACACCGCGACCGCGTGGATCTATCTGTTCGCCGGCATCGTGGCGTGGTCGCGGCGACCGGCGAGCCGCATCGGCCCGCTGCTCGCGGCCGGGGGCGGAGTCTGGTTGGGCTGCGCCCTGCTGTGGACGACGGTCCCGGTCCTGTCGGGCATCGGGCTGGTCGTGGCGACGATGCCGATCGCGATCGTGCTCCACGTCCTGCTCGCCTTCCCCTCGGGTCGGTTGCGGGGTCGGGCGGACCGGGCGCTCGTCGTCGGGGGGTACGCGACGACGACGGTCCTGCAGGCGCCGCTGTGGCTGTGGTCGCCGTCGTCGCCGTTCCTGGTCGCCGACCGGCCGGACCTGCTGTTCGTCGGCCGCGCGGTGAACTCGTCCAGCGCGTTCGTCGTGATCCTCGCGACCGCGGCCGTGCTGGTCCGGCGGCTGCGGACCGCGCCGCGGGCGGACCGACCGCTCCTCGCGCCGCTCTACCTCTACGGGGGCGGGGCCGCGGTCCTGGTCGTGGTGGCGGGGAACCTGCGGCGGGTCATGACCGTGGATCCGCTCGTGGTCGACCTGGTCCAGGTCGCGGTGCTGGCCGGGATCCCGATCGCGTTCGCCGCGGGCATCCTGCGCGGGGGGTTCGCGCGGACGACGGCCCTCGAGGAACTGGGCGTGTGGCTCGGGAGCACCGAGCGGGGTCGGGGTGAGGTCGGGCCGGCGCTCGCTCGGACGCTCGGCGACCCGTCCCTGGTGCTCGCCTTCCGGGGTGCGGACGGCTCCTGGGTGGACGGCGACGGGCGCCCCGCAGAGGTACCGGAGGGTCGGGAGCTGGTGCCCGTCGAGCTCGCCGGGGAAGCGGTCGGCGCGATCATCCACGACCCGTCGTTGCAGGCCGATCCGGCGACGGTCCGGGCCGCCGGCCGGGTCGTGGCGATCGCGGTCGACCGGGAACGGCTGACCACCCTGCTGCTGGCCGAGCAGGAGCAGCTGCGCGAGTCGCGGACACGCCTCGTCGAGGCCGGGGACCGCGAGCGGCGCCTCCTCGCCCGGGACCTGCACGACCGCCTGCAGAGCCGCCTCGTCCTGCTCGCCCTGCGGGCCGGGACCTCCCGGCCGGAGGCCGCGGACCTGGAGGCGTTCCGGCGCGACGTCGACGAGGTCGCCGCCGAGGTCCGCCTCATCGTCGCGGGCGTGATGCCGGCGCTGCTGATCGAGCGCGGCCTGTCGGCGGCCGTCGAGGACATGCTCGCGCGCACGCCGTTGCGTACCGAGCTCGACCTCCGGGACGAGGCCGAGGGCGCGCGCATCCCGCCGTCGGTGGAGGGCACGGCCTTCCACGTGGTGGCGGAGGCGATCACGAACACCGTCAAGCACGCGGGTGCGACGGCGTTGGCGGTCGGCCTGCAGCGGGACGGCGGCATGCTGCGCGTCTCGGTGCGGGACGACGGGTGCGGCGGGGCCGTGCCCAGCGGAGGGACCGGGCTGCGGGGGCTCCGGGACCGGGTGGAGGCGCTCGGCGGCCGGCTCGTGGTGGAGAGCCCGGGATCCGGCGGGACGACGTTGACGGCGGAGATCCCGTGCGTGTCGTGATCGGCGAGGACGAGGCCCTGCTGCGCGAGGGGCTCTCGCTGCTGCTGCGCCGCGAGGGGTTCGAGGTCGTCGCTGCCGTGGGCGACGCACCGTCCGTCGTGGACCAGGCGCTGCGCCTCGGGCCGGACCTCGTGCTCACGGACATCCGGATGCCGCCGGAGCGGGCCGACGACGGGCTGCACGCCGCGATCCGCATCCGGGCCGCGCGCCCCGGCGTCGGGGTCGTCGTGCTCTCCCAGCACGTGCACGGGCAGTACGCCCTGGAGCTGCTCGGGACGCGGCCGCGCGGGGTCGGCTACCTGCTCAAGCAACGCGTGGCGGACGTCGGGAACTTCGTGCGCGACCTGCGGCGGGTCGCGGCGGGGGACGTGGCCCTCGACCCGGAGGTCGTCACCGCGATGCTCGCCCGCCGCGACGACGGCGTGGAGCGGCTCTCCGCCCGCCGTCGGGAGGTGCTGGGCCTCGTGGCCGAGGGGCGCAGCAACGCCGCGATCGCCCGCCGGCTCGGGATCACGGAGAAGGCCGTCGTCGCCCACGTGTCCGGCATCTACGAGGCGTTGGGCCTCTCCGACGACGCGGACGACCACCGCCGCGTGCTCGCCGTGGTGCGGTACCTGACGCGGTAGCCCCCCGGGGTGGCAGCAACGCGTCGTTGCTGTCATCCAGTGGCAGGTTCGCCGCATCGTCGATCCGCGCAGCCGACCACCTGTTCGGCGCAGCAGGAGGGGACTTGGGTCGATTGTCGATCGCTGCCCGTGATCCGACCCTTGATCACGATGCGGCGGGGTGGTCGGGGGACCGGGCCTGCCGCGAACAGATCACGAGGAGTAGTCGCCGTGGCAGGTCGGCATCGCAGGGGTTCGCGTCGTCGGACGGCAGTGGGGTCGTTGATCGGGGTGCCGGCGGCGTTGGCGCTGGCCCTCGGGGTCGCGCCGTCGCCGGCGGGTGCGGGAGCGGTCGTCGAGGGGCCGGCGCACGCGGTGGCGGTCGACCCGGCGTCGGGGACGGTGTTCCAGGCCGACCCGGTGCTCTCGGCGGTGCGGGTGTTCGTGCCGGACGGGCGGGGCGGCCTGCGTCAGGTGCAGTCCGTGGGCGTCGGCGCGACGCCGGTGGCGGTGGTCTACGACGCGGTGTCGAAGCGGGTGCTGACCGCCGACAAGGGCTCCGGGACGGTGTCGGCCGTCGTCCGGGACTCCTCCGGGAGCTGGACCTCGGGAGGTTCCGTGCCGGTCGGCTTCGCGCCGGCCGTGGTGGCGGTGGACCGGTCGGGGTCGGTGCACGCGTCGGCGCAGGAGTCGGGGACGGGGCCGGTGGCGACGCTGGCCCGCACGTCAGGCACCTCCGGTGCCGGCAATGCGTCACTGCCGGCACCCAGCGCCAGGAACGCCACACCGTCGACGGCCGCGAAGCCCGCATCGGCCGCGAAGCCCGCGCCGGCGCCCGCCCCCGCGCTGCCGGCGGCTCCGCCCGGCTGGCTGCCGAAGTCCTGGGCCGGCTACACCGTGACCCGTGGCGAGGGCTTCGTGAAGTACTCCTCGCGCACCGGGAACACCGAGTTCTGCTTCGGCACGTGCACCGACGTCGCGGTCGGCAAGGCCGGAGTGAACGGCGGGCAGGGCGGCACGGCGTACTGCATCGGGACCTGCACGAACCTGGCGACCGGCGCGAACGGCGGCGCCGGGCAGAACGGCGGGAAGGGCGGGACCGCCTACTGCCTCGGGGTCTGCACGAACGTCGCGGGCGGCGGTCGCGGCGGGGACGCCACGGGCGCATCGGCGCTCGGGGGCAACGGCGGCGCGGGCGGCACCGCGGTCTGCCTGGGTGACTGCCGGTCCCTGGCGGTGGGCGGCCGCGGCGGCGACGCGACCGCGGTCGGCGCGGACGGCCTCGACGGCACGACCACAGCCGCGGACGGCGGTGCCGCGCAGAGCGCGACCGCGGTCGGTGGCCGCGGCGGTGACGGCGGCACGACGGTCACTGCCCGGGGCGTCGGACGGGGTGTCGGCGGTCTGGGTGGCAACGCGACCGCCACCGGAGGCGTCGGCGGTGACGGTTCCGACGTCACCGCGACCGGCGAGGACGGCGACCCGGGCATGGACGGCGAGAGCGTGTCCGCCGTCGGCGGTGCCGGTGGCGCGGGCGGGAGTGCCGCCGCGACCGCGGGCCAGGGCGGCAACGGTGCCGGGGGCCGAGCGGCGTCCGGGACCGCGACCGCGACCGCCGGTGTCGGTGGAACGGGTGGCGACGCGACCGCCACCGGCGGCGACTCCCTCGCCGTGCCGTCCGGCCCGAGCGTCGTCGTCGGCGCCGAAGGCAGCGAGACGGGCGCGAACGGTGGCGCAGGCGGGGCTGCAAGCGCCACCGGCGGGCGGGGCGGTGCCGGCGGCACGGGCACGGCGACCCGGGACGGCGTCACCACCACGACGACCGGTCCCGGCGGGAACGGCGGGACCGCCACCGCCGTCGGTGGCCGTGGCGGCGACGCGAACGACGTCGACGGGACGAACGAGCAGGCCGGTGGCTCCTTCACCGCCGTCGCCGGTGCCGGCGGCACGGGCGGAGCGGCCGCGGCGACCGCGGGCCTGGCGGGTGGCCCGGGCGGACAGGCCGGCACCGCGTCCGCGACGGGTGGTGCCGGTGGCACCGGCGGCGACGCGTCGGCGACCACGGCCGACGGACGAGCGGGGACCGTGGCGTCCCCGGACGGCGGGGCGGCTGGGGCCGCGACCGCGGTCGCCGGGGTCGGCGGCAACGGTGGTGCGGCGACGACCAGCGCCGGCGGATCGGCTACGCAGGGCGTCGGCGGTGTCGGTGGCAGCGCCACCGCGCAGGCGGGCGACGGCGGCGCCGGGCGGGACGTGACGACGGTCGGTGGCACCGGACAGGACGCGTCCGCCACCGGTGGCGCCGGCGGAACCGGTGGCGACGCGACCGCGATCGCGGGCCGGGGCGGCACGGGCGCCGGCGGGACGGCGGCCTCGGGGACGGCCATGGCGAACCCCGGTGTCGGCGGTGCGGGTGGCGACGCATCGGCGACCGGCGGCGCCGGCGCCGGCGGAGCGGGCAGTTCCACCGCGACCGGCACCGTCATCGGCGGCGACGGCAGCGCCGGCGGCGCGGCCGCTGCGATCGGCGGCCGGGGCGGCGCCGGGGGCATGGGCACCCAGACCGGCGAGGGAGGCACGCTGCTGACCCGGGCCGACGGCGGCGACGGTGGCGCCGCCACCGCGACCGGCGGCCGGGGCGGGGACGGCGCCGCCGCGCAGGCCACCACCCCGACCGCGGGCGAGAGCATCGCCGCCATCGGTGGGGCCGGTGGCGCGGGCGGAACGGCGAACGCGACGGCCGGCCTCGCTGGCGGGCCGGGTGGCGGCGACGGCGCGTCCAGTGCGACCGGCGGTGCGGGGGGCCTCGGCGGGGCAGCGTCGGCGACGACGGCCGACGGGCGTGTCGGCGTCGACGGGCTCGGCGACGCCCCCGACGGCGGCGACGCCGGGGATGCGACCGCGACCGGCGGTGCGGGTGGCGCCGGCGGGACGGCCACGACCGGTACCGGTGGCACCGCCACCCAGGGAGTCGGCGGTGTGGGGGGGAACGCCATCGCCCGGGCCGGCGACGGTGGCGACGGCTACTCGGACCTGACCGCCAGGATCGCGGCCATCAGTGGTGACGGCGGTGATGGCGGTGACGCCGCCGCGACGGGGGGCCGGGGCGGCGTCGGAGCCGGTGGTCCCGCCGCGAACGGCATCGCCACGGCGACGGAGGGCGACGGAGGCCACGGGGGCGACGCAGCCGCCGTCGGATACGACGGCGAGTTCTCCCAGGGCCCCGGGCAGGGGGGACCTGGGTACGCACTCGGCGGCGACGGCGGCGACGGCGGCTTCGCGACCGAGGACGGCATGCAGGTGGGTCAGGGTGCTGGTGGAGACGGAGGAGACGCCACGGCGCGGGGTGGCGTCGGTACGCCGGGCTTCGGGCTCGTCCCTGCCGGCCGGGGAGGCGCCGCGACGGCGCTCGGCGGACACGCGGGCTCCGGGGGCACGTCCGGGCGCAGCGGCGATGCGACCGCCGTCGGCGGCGCCGGCGGCACTGGTCTCGACGCTCCTGCCGGTCTCGGCGGGCTGGGCGGCTCCGGGGGCGCCGGTGGAGCTGCGGCGGCCGTGAGCGACGGGAACGCCTCGAGCCGCGGCGGTGACGGCGGTGACGGGGGCGACTCTGGTTACGTCTACATCGACGGGAATGCCATCGGCTCCTCGGGCGGTCACGGTGGTCAGGGTGGTGACGCCAGGAGTTCGGGAGGGCAGGCGAGCAGCCAGGGCGGTGACGGCGGGGACGGCGGCAACGGAGCCGGCGAGACGGGCGGGAACGGCGGGAGCGGCGGCAACGCCACGGGCGGCCAGGCCCAGGGCGGCTCGGGCGGCAGCGGCGGATCGCCGGGCGGCTCTGACGGTGCCGACGGGACCCCGTCGTCCGACGACTGACCGGACCAGCACCCGCCGTCGGGAATCCCCTTCCCGACGGCGGGTGTTCGCGCGTCCGGGGTGCGATCCTGGGCGGGTGACGGCCACCACCACCCTCGCCGACTCGCTGGCTCAGGTCATCGCGGACCCGGAGCGGGTCAAGCGCCGGCCGATCGACCTCGCCGCCCATGCCAACGACGCCAGCCACTACCTGCTGCACCCGCAGGCCGTGGTGCTGCCGGCGGACGCGGCGGAGGTCGCACAGCTGCTGCAGCTCGGCGTGCGGGACCGGCTCAACCTGACGTTCCGCTCGGGCGGCACGAGCCTGTCGGGGCAGGGTGTCACCGACGGCGTGCTCGTGGACACGCGGCGGTTCTTCCGCGGGCTCGAGGTGCTCGACGACGGCCGCGCGGTGCGGCTGCAGCCCGGGCTGACCGTCAACGAGGTCAACGCCCGCCTCGCCCCGTACGGCCGCAAGATCGGTCCGGACCCGGCGTCGTCGGCGGCGTGCACCATCGGCGGCGTCGTCGCGAACAACTCGTCCGGCATGAGCTGCGGCACCGAGTTCAACACGTACTCGACGCTGCGTTCGATGACCTTCGTCCTCGCCTCCGGCACCGTGATCGACACCGGGAAGCCCGACGCGGACGACGAGCTGCGCCACCGGGAGCGGGACCTCTACGAGGGGCTCGCGCGGCTGACACGCCGTGTCAGGGATGACGCGCACTCCGTCGAGCGCCTGCGCCACCTGTTCTCGATGAAGAACACGATGGGCTACGGGCTGAACAGCTTCCTGGACTTCGAGCGCCCGATCGACGTGCTCGCCCACCTGCTCGTCGGCTCCGAGGGGACGCTCGGGTTCGTCGCGGACGTGGTGCTGGAGACGCTGCCGATCCTCCCGCACGCCGCGACCTCGATGCTCGTCTTCGCGAACACGAGCGACGCCACGGACGCGCTCCCGGCCCTGCTCGACGCCGGGGCGAAGACCCTGGAGCTCCTGGACGCCCGCGCGCTCGTCGTCGCGCAGTCCGACCCGCGGGCGCCGTCGACCGTCAAAGAACTCGACGTCCAGAGCCACGCCGGCCTGCTCGTGGAGTTCCAGACCGCCACCGCCGACGAGCTCGACGGCATCCAGGCCGACGCCGAGCCGGTCCTCGCCCAGCTGCCCCTGACCCGCGACGCCGGCCTGACCCGCGAGCCCGCCGCGCGCGCCTCGCTGTGGGCGCTGCGCAAGGGGCTCTACACCGCGGTCGCGGCGGCCCGCCCGAGCGGGACGACGGCGCTGCTGGAGGACATCTCCGTCCCGGTCCGGACCCTGCCGTCGACCTGCGACGGGCTGACCGAGCTGTTCGACCGCCACGGCTACGAGGGCTCGGTGATCTTCGGGCACGCGAAGGACGGCAACGTCCACTTCCTGGTCAACGAGCGGTTCGACGACCCCCGCGAGCTGGAGCGCTACCGCGTCTTCACCGACGAGATGGTCGACCTCGTCCTCGCCCAGGACGGCACCCTGAAGGCCGAGCACGGCACCGGCCGGATCATGACGCCGTTCGTGCGCCGCCAGTACGGCGACGAGCTGTACGGCGTGATGCAGGAGCTGAAGCGCCTCTGCGACCCGACGGGTCTGCTCAACCCCGGGATCATCCTGTCGGACAAGGCCGACGCCCACCTGACCGACCTCAAGACGGTCCCGACGGTGGATCCCGAGGTCGACGCCTGCGTCGAGTGCGGCTACTGCGAGCCGGTCTGCCCCTCGCGACGGGTCACGACGACCCCGCGCCAGCGCATCGTCCTGCGCCGCGCCGCCGCGAAGGACCCGGCGCTCGCCGCGGAGATCGAGGCCGACTACGCCTACGACGCCGTCGACACCTGCGCCGCCGACGGCATGTGCGCGACGGCCTGCCCGGTGCGCATCAACACCGGCGACCTCATGAAGCGCCTGCGCTCCGAGCGGCACTCCGACCGGGCGCAGCAGGCGGGGAAGGCCGTCGCGCTCCGGTGGCAGGGTGTGTCCGGGACGGCGCGCGTGGCACTGCGGGCCGCCTCGGCGGTGCCCGGTCTGGCGTCGGCCGCCTCGGCGGCGGCCCGGAAGGTGCTGCCGACCGACCTCGTTCCGCTCTACTCGCGGGCGGTCCCCTCCGGCGGAGACCACCGGCCCGAGCCGGTCTACCCGGCGAACCCGGACGTCGTCTTCTTCCCGACGTGCCTGCACCAGGTGTTCGCGCCCGAACAGGGAGACGGGTCCGCGCACGCGTTCCTGCGCCTGGCCGAGCGCGCGGGCGTCGTCGTGGCCGTGCCCGAGGGGATCGGGTCGATGTGCTGCGGCGTGCCGTGGGAGTCCAAGGGCTTCACCGAGGGCAGTCGCGCCATGGCCGCGCGGGTCGTCGACGGGCTGTGGAGCTCGACCCAGCAGGGGCGCCTGCCGGTGGTGGTCGACGCGTCGTCGTGCACGCACGGGCTCGAGGGGCTGGGAAAGCTCCTTCCCGACGACGGGCGGGTCGCGTCCCTGCGCTTCGTCGACGCCGTCTCCTTCACCGCCCACGAGATCCTGCCGAAGCTCGCCGTCGGGACGAAGGCGTCGTCGTTGACGCTGCACCCGACCTGCTCGACGACCCACCTCGGCATCGGCGACGACCTGCGGCTGCTGGCCGAGGCGGTGGCGGACGAGGTCGTCGTGCCGAAGGCCTGGGGCTGCTGCGGCTACGCCGGCGACCGCGGGATGCTCCACCCCGAGCTCACCGAGGCCGCGACCGCCGAGCAGGCCGCCGAGGTGCGCGCGCACCCGACGGAGCTCTACGCGAGCTGCAACCGCACCTGCGAGATCGGCGTCTCGCAGGCGACCGGCGCGACGTACCGGCACGTGCTGGAGATCCTGGACGATGTGGCTTCGCCTGGTGAGCAGAAATTGTCGCTATAGCGACACAAAGTGCTCACCTGGCGAACGCCACACGGTAGGTCACCGGCCAGCGCTTGCCGGTGACGAGGAACTCGTCCGTCCCCGGGATCGCCGCGATGCCGTTCAGGACGGCGTCCGGGTCGCCCCGCGTCTGCGCCGGTCGCAGGGCGGAGGCATCCACCACCGTCGTCATGCGGCCCGACGGCGGGTCGATCCCGACGATCTCGTCGGTCTGCCACACGTTCGCCCAGATCGTCGAGCCGGTGCACTCCAGCTCGTTGAGCCGCCTCACCCCGGTGTCGACGGTGCGGCGGGGCGCGAACGTCTCCGGGTCGCGGAACACGAGGGTCGACGAGCCGTCGGAGGTCACCAGGTCGGTCGCGGTGTGGCAGATCCCCCAGCCCTCGCGGTCGAGCGGGAGGGTGCGCCGGACGGCGAGCGTGGTCGGGTCGCGGTCGTACACGACGCCGTTCTTCCAGGTCAGCTGCCAGATCCGGTTCGGCGTGACGGTGATCCCCTCGCCGAACTGGTCGGCCGGCAGGTCCACCGCGCGCCGGACCGCGCCCGTCGTCGGGTCGGTCTCGCGCAGCTGGGACCGCCCGACGAGGCCCGTCCCCTCCCAGAGCGACGCCCCCGCGATCTCGAAGCCCTGCGTGAACGCCGCCGGGTCGTGCGGCACCGTCCCGAGGACCTGCACGGAGAGCCGCGTGACGTCGGACGCCGGGGCCGCCGACGTCGAGCAGCCGGCGAGGACCACCAGGGCCAGCAGGACGAACGGCACTCTCGCGCGCCTCGACGCTGCGAGAGTGCCGTGCGCGCGGACGGGGCGGTGGCGGCGTGGCACGGGGGGAGACTCCCACGCCGGGCGCGGGTCCTCGGTGCGGCACAATCGACGACGTGCAGGACCTCGCTGACACCGCCGTGCCCACCGCCGTGCTCGCCGATGCCGTCGACCTCGCGCGCGCGGCCGCCGTCGAGGCCGCCGACGGCGAGGCGGACCAGGTCGGCGAGCACCTCGAGGTCGTCCGCGAGGACGCCACCGCCGCCACGCACTACTTCGCCGCCGCCAAGCCCGGCTACCGCGGCTGGACCTGGGCCGTCACGGTCATGGGCGCCGACGAGGTCACCCTCGGCGAGGTCGCCCTGCTGCCCGGCACCGGCGCCGTCGTCGCGCCGGAGTGGATCCCGTGGAACGAGCGCGTCCGCGCCGAGGACCTCTCCCCGGGCGACCTGCTGCCGGTCGACGAGGACGACGAGCGTCTCGTCCCGGCCCACGCGTCCCTGGACGACGACGAGCCCGGTGCGGACGAGATCCGCGCGGTCGCGGACGAGCTCGGCTTCGGCCGGCCGCGCGTCATGAGCCCGGAGGGCCGGTTCGACGCGGCCGAGCGCTGGACCGGCGGGGACTTCGGCCCGGCCGCCGAGATGGCGCGCGCGGCATCCGCCCACTGCGGGACGTGCGGCTTCTACCTCACCCTCGGCGGCTCGCTGCGCGGCGCGTTCGGGGTGTGCGGCAACGGCAACGTCCCCGCCGACGGGCACGTGGTGCACGCCGAGTACGGCTGCGGCGGGCACTCGGAGCTGCAGGTCGACACCGGCTCCGTCGTGATGGTCGCCGAGCTGGTCTACGACGACGGCGTCGACATGGAGCCGGCGTCGGATGGGAACGCCTGACCCCTTCGGCACGGCCGCGCTGCGCCGCGCGGTCCTGGACACCTGGGCCGCGTCCCCGGCGCGCTTCCGGGAGGACGCGAACGCCGAGGAGGACCTCGTCCGGGGCGGCTACCGCGGGCGCTGGTTCGTCGAGCTGGCCCAGAACGCCGCCGACGCCGGTGCGGCGGCGGGGGAGCCGACCCGGCTGCGGGTCACCGTGCACGGCGACGAGCTGCGGGTCGGCAACACCGGCGCGCCGCTCGACGCGGCGGGAGTGGCCGGACTCGCCTCGCTGCGGGCCTCGGCCAAGCGCACCGGGGCGACCGTCGGACGGTTCGGCGTCGGCTTCAGCGCGGTCCTGGGCCTGACCGACGCGCCCCGGGTCGTGACACGGGACGGCGGGGTCGCGTTCGACCGCGCCCGGACCGTCGCGGCCGTCACCGAGGCCGGCGGCGAGCTCGCCGAGGAGGCCCGACGACGCGGCCCGGACGGCGTGCCGGTCCTGCGTCTCCCGTGGCCCGCCGATGACGACCTCGACGACGACCTCGTCACCACCGAGGTCCGCCTCCCGCTGACCGTGCCCGCCGACGACGCGCTCCGCGAGGTCCGCGACCAGGCCCGCGACCTGCTGCTGGCCCTGCCGTGGCTGGGCTCGGTCGAGGTCGACGGGCGGACGCTGGAGCGGGTCGACGAGGGCGGCGGCCGGCTCGTCGTCGGGGGCGTCGGCTGGACGACGCTGCCGTGCGCCGGCGACCTGCCCGCGGAGGTGCTGCGCGAGGGCGACGGCAGCGCCGCACTGGGGGTCGAGGACCGGGAGCGCACCACGTGGGAGGGGCTCTGGGCAGTCCGCGACGCCCCGGGAGGCCCGCCCCGCGACACCCTCCACGCCCCGACCGCCACCGCCGAGACGACGACGCTGCCCGCCCGCCTCGTCGTCACCGTCCCCCTCGACGCCGACCGCCGCCACGTCCGCCGGGGACGGGTCACCGACCACGTGCTGCGGGCGGCCTCGGCGCACTACCCGGACCTCGTCGTGCGGCTCGACCCCGACCGCCGCACCGCGCTCGTACCCGCCCCCGGGCTCCCCGCGTCCGAGGTGGACGCGACGCTGCGCGAGGCCGTCCCGGCCGCACTGGGCGGGGCGCCGTGGCTGCCCGGAGCGGCCGGACCCGACGTCGTGCCGTCCCGCGCGGTCGCCCTCGACGACCCCACCCCCGGTCTGCTCGCGGCCCTCGCGGACACCCTCGACGGACTGACCTCGGCGCCGTTCACCTCGGCGCTCGGCGACCTCGGTGTCACCCGGCTCGACCCCGCCGCCCTCGCCGACCGCCTCGTCGGGCTCCGCCGCCCGCCGTCGTGGTGGCACGGCGTGTACGAGGCGCTCGCCGGCCTCGAGGCGCTCGACCCCGCGGAACTCGCCGCGCTGCCGGTGCCGCTGGTCGACGGGCGCCTCGTGATCGGAGCCCGGGGCGTCCTGCTGCCCGGACCCGACGTCGCGCAGGCCGGGCTCGGCGAGGGCCTGGACCTGCGACTGGTCCATTCCGACGCCGCCCACCCGCTGCTCGTCACCCTCGGCGCCCGCCGCGCCGACGGCCCCGGCCTGCTCGACGAGCCGGAGGTGCGCGAGGCCGTCGAGCGGTCGGTCGACGACGCGGACGCGGGCCTCGACGTCGGGCCGATCGCGCGTCTGGTGCTCACCGTCGTCGGCGAGCGCGACCCCGGCGCCGGCCCCGGCTTCGGGGCCCTGGCCCTGCCCGACGACGACGGCGGGTACCGCCGCGCCGACGAGCTCGTCCTCCCCGACGGCGCGCTCCGCGCGGTGCTCGGCGACGACTCGCCGATCGGCGTGCTGGCCGACAGGGCGGTGGCGGAGCACGGCCGGGAGGCGCTGCGGGCGGTCGGGGTGCTGGACGGCTTCGCGATCGTGCTCGACGACGAGCCGACCGGCCCGGACCACGACCTCGACGACGAGGAGACGTGGTGGGCCGAGGCCGTCGACCCGGAGCCGGCGCACCCCGGTGCCGACACGGGGGCGCTCCCCGGCCCGCCGAGTGCGATGACGGCCGTCCGGGACCTCGACCTGGTCGCCGACTGGCCCGCCGCATGGCCCCTGCTGGCCGGCGACCGGGCGGTGCGGGCCGCGCTGGTCGGGCTGCCGGGCGAACCCGTGCCCTACACCGCGTGGTGGCTCGCCCGGCACGGCGACCTCGCGGGCCACCGGCCGGGGCACTGGCGGCTGCCGGGCGCGACCGGACCGGTGGCCGCCCTCGTCGACCCCGTGCCCGTCGACCTCGATCCCGGGTTCCTGACGGCGGTCGGGGTGCGCTCCGACCTGACGGTCGCCGATCCCGACGAGGCCGCCGACCTCCTCGACCGGCTCGCCGACCCGGCGCGGACCGTTCCGCCGGGGGCGGCGCTCGCGGCCCACTCCGCGCTCGCGGACGCGGTCGTCGCCGGGCGGGTCGACGTGGCCGACGTCGACCCGCCGGTGCGGGTGCGTACGGCCGACGGCAGCGTCGTCGACGCCGATCCCGCCCGCGACCCGGTGCCCGTCGTCCTGGACCGGCCGTGGCTGTCGGTGGCGCTGGACCCGGGGCGGGTCGTGCCCGTCGCCCCCGGGGCCGCGGCGACGCTCGCGGACCTGCTCGACCTGCCGGTCGCGTCGGAGACGGTGCACGGCGAGGTCCGCTCGCCGGGCACGCCGACCGCCTGGACCGCCCTCGCGGACGCCGCGGCGTGGGCGGCCGCGGTCGGGTGGGAGCTGCCCGACGGCGAGGTCGTGGTGCACGAACGGCTGCGCGTCGCGGTCAGCGTCGCCGGCGAGGTCCGCGAGGTCTTCGGCCACGTGTGGGTCACCGACGACGGGACCGTGCACACCGACGACCCGGCGCGGGCCCTGCTCGCGGCCCGGTCGCCCTAGAGCTTCTGGGCGCCCTTCGAGCCGCGCGCCACCGCGCGGCGTTGCACCGCGAGCACCGTCAGCCCCACCAGCCCGAGCCCGACGCCGACGACGCAGGCCCACAGCCACGCCGTCGACCCGCCGGCGAGCGCGACGACGACGAGCGCCACGACCCACACGGCCATCCCGACGACGACCGGTCGCACCGGCTCGGTCAGCCGACGCGGCAGGGGCGGGGGCTGCCAGTCCGGTTCGACCACACACCGAGCCTACGACCCCGCTAGCCTGCCGCCGTGCTGCAGCGACTGTTCCGTCTGGACGAGCGGCGGACGACCATCGGAGCCGAGGTCCGCGGGGGGCTCGTCACGTTCGTGACGATGGCCTACATCGTCGTGCTGAACCCGTTGATCCTGGGCAGCATCGACCCGGCGTCGGCCAGCGCGAAGCGCGACGTCCTCGGGGCCACGCTGTCCGTGCCGCAGGTCGCGGCGGTGACCGCGCTGGTCGCGGGCGTCATGACGATCCTCTTCGGCCTGATCGCGAACTTCCCGTTCGCGCTCGCGACCGGGCTCGGCATCAACACCCTCGTCGCGGTGACGATCGCCCCGCAGATGACCTGGCCGGAGGCGATGGGTCTCGTCGTCATCGAGGGGATCATCATCGTGATCCTCGGGTTGACCGGCTTCCGGACGGCGGTGTTCGCGGCCATCCCGGACGCCCTGAAGATCGCGATCGCCGCCGGGATCGGCGCGTTCATCGCGCTGATCGGCCTCGTCGACGCCGGGTTCGTGCGCCGCATCCCGGACGCCGCGAACACGACCGTGCCCGTCGGCCTCGGCATCGAGGGCTCCATCGCGAGCTGGCCGACGGCGGTCTTCTGCGTGGGCCTGCTCCTGACGGCGGTCCTGGTGGCCCGCGGCACGAAGGCGGGCATCCTCATCGGCGTCGTCGCGACGACGGTGCTCGCGATCGTCGTCGAGGCGATCGTGCAGGTCGGCCCGTCCAACGGCACCAACCCGCGCGGCTGGAACCTGGGCTACCCGGGCCTGCCGTCGTCGGTGGTCGGGCTGCCGGACCTCTCGCTGGTCGGCGACGTCTCCCTGGGCGCGTTCACGCGGCTGCCGATCATCGCGGTCACCCTGCTCGTCTTCACGCTGGTTCTCGCCAACTTCTTCGACGCGATGGGCACGATGACCGGACTCGGCCGGCAGGCGGGCCTGGTCGACGAGAAGGGCCAGCTGCCCAACATCGGGCGCGCTCTCGTCGTCGAGGGAGCGGGCGCGGTCGCCGGCGGGGCGGCGTCGTCGAGCTCGAACACGGTGTTCGTCGAGTCGGCCTCCGGCATCGCGAGCGGGGCCCGCACCGGCCTCGCGAACATCGTCACCGGCCTGCTCTTCCTGGCCGCGATGTTCTTCACCCCGCTCTACGAGGTCGTGCCGGTCGAAGCGGCCGCGCCGGCGCTGGTCGTCGTCGGCGCGCTGATGATGGGCGGGGTCCGTGACATCGAGTGGGGCGAGTTCCGGGTGGCCCTCCCGGTCTTCCTGACGATCGTGACGATGCCGTTCACGTACTCGATCGCCAACGGCATCGGCGTCGGGTTCATCAGCTGGGTGGTGCTGCACGCCGCGACCGGGCGGGCGCGCACGATCCACCCGCTGATGTGGGTCGTGGCGGTCGCATTCCTGGCCTACTTCGCGGTCGGACCGATCCAGGCCGCGCTGGTGTGAGCCGGTCGTCCCTCCGGTTGACAGGCCGTCGGGGCGCCGGAACGGTTGTGTCCGATGGGTATCGGAGCCACCACGTTGACGCGCCGCCGGCACGTCGACTTCGGTCTGTGCTCCACCCAGGCGTGTCGAGGCTGAATCTCCACGCCCCCGTCGTCTCGCACCACTCCCGCACGCCTCGAGGAGGCACCCCCATGTCCGTCGGCACCCCGTCCGACCCCCTGAAGTTCGCCTACTGGGTCCCCAACGTCTCCGGCGGCCTCGTCACCAGCGGCATCGAGCAGCGCACCGACTGGAACTGGGACTACAACCGCGAGACCGCGATCGCGGCCGAGAACTCGGGCTTCGAGTACGCGCTCTCGCAGGTCCGCTACATGGCCAGCTACTCGGCCGAGTACCAGCACGAGTCCACGTCGCTGTCCCTCGCGATCATGATGGCCACCGAGCGCCTCAAGGTCATGGCCGCCGTGCACCCGGGCATGTGGCACCCCGGCGTGTTCGCCAACTTCGGCGCCACCGCCGACCACCTCACCGGCGGCCGGTTCGCGACGAACGTCGTGTCCGGCTGGTTCAAGGGCGAGTTCACCGCCTTCGGCGAGCCGTGGCTCGAGCACGATGAGCGCTACCGGCGCACCGAGGAGTTCATCGCCTGCCTCAAGGGCATCTGGGAGTCCGACAACTTCGAGTTCAAGGGCGACTTCTACCGCTTCCACGACTACTCGCTGAAGCCCAAGCCCCTGAACACCCCGGAGCGCCCGCACCCGGAGATCTTCCAGGGCGGGAACTCGACCGCGGCGCAGAAGATGGCCGGCCGCGTGTCGGACTGGTACTTCTCCAACGGCAAGGACTTCGACGGCGTCACCGAGCAGCTCGACGTCATCAACGCCGAGGCCGCCGCCCACGACCGGTCCGTGAAGTTCGGCCTGAACGGCTTCATGATCGTGCGGGACACCGAGACCGAGGCCCGCGACACCCTGCGCGAGATCGTCGACAAGGCGAACGTCGAGCAGGTCCAGGGCTTCCGCGACGCCGTGCAGCAGGCCGGGAAGTCGGCCTCCGACGGCAAGGGCATGTGGGCGGAGTCGTCGTTCGAGGACCTCGTCCAGTACAACGACGGGTTCAAGTCCCAGCTCATCGGCACCGCCGAGCAGGTCGCCGACCGCGTCATCGAGTACAAGAAGCTCGGCGTCGACCTGAACCTCCTGTGCTTCCTGCACGTCAAGGAGGAGATCGAGCAGTTCGGCGAGAAGGTGCTGCCGATCATCCGCGAGAAGGAGGCCGAGCTGGCCGAGCGCCCGCTCGCCGCTCAGGCCTGAGTCGTCGGCCGGGCCGTCCGTCGGGCGGCCCGGCCGAGCCGGATCGCGTAGACCACCGCGCTGCCCAGGAACAGCACGCCGGTGACGAGCAGCCAGTTCTCGAGGATCCCGGCGGTGCCGAGGCCGGAGGTGAACCGCAGCGCGTCCTCGCCGTGGCTCGTGATCGTCGGCAGGTAGATCAGCCCGAGCACCGCTGACCCCAGGACCGGCGCCCGCACGTGGTTGACCGCGGGGACGAGCACCGGCCGGTCGGCCCGTCGCCGGGCCCACCGGGCGAGGCGCAACGGCTGGTCGGCCAGGGCGTACAGCGGGTAGAGCACCAGGTCGTGCCCGATCACGGCGCCGAGGAACCAGATCAGCAGCGCGAGCCAGCTCGGGTCCTCCCACAGCATCGACACCACGTAGCCGACGAGTGCGAAGCACGCGACCAGCACGAGCAGGTGCAGCGGGTTCGCGCCGTACAGACGCCGCCACACCGTCATGCCGTCCTCCTCCTGAAGTCGATCGACGCGACCCACTTCGTGTTGTGCACCCCGGGCAGCGCCGGGACGATCACCCGGGCCGGGAAGCCGTGGTCGGGCGACAGGTCGGCCAGCGGTCCGCCGTCGTCGTCGCCGACCCGCAGCGCGAGCAGCGAGTCGGGGTCCAGGACCTGGTTCGACTGCAACGTCGCGCGGGCGAAGGCCCCGGAGGTCTCCACCGACTGCACGAACGCGTTGTCCGGGGCCGGCACGCCGGCGAGGGCCGCGAGGTCGCGCAGGCGCACCCCGCTCCACGTCCGGGTCGTCGACCAGCCCTCGACGCACGCGATCGGCAGGACCGCGGTGTGCTGGGGCATGGCCGCGAGGTCGGCGCGGCTCAACGAGACCTCACCGGAGCCGCCGGTCAGCCGCAGTCGCCACCCGTCGCCCAGGGCCACCGGGTCGATGCCCGAGCCGGCCAGCGTGCGGTTGATCTGGAAGTCGTTCGGCCCGTCGCCGTAGGACTGCCCGCGCGGGGAGAGCACGGCGAGTGGCCGCAGGGCGTCCCAGGTCTGGCCGATGCTCAGCACCCCGACCAAGGCCGACCCGCCCCCGACGAGCCCGAGCAGCCCCCGTCGGGACAGGGTCGGCCGGCCCGGGGCGACCGGGGCGAGACCGTGCGCGTCCACCGGCTCGGGCTCGGTGGTGGCGGGGGAGTCGTGCAGCCAGCGGTCGAAGGCCCCGCTGCCGTGCGGCCCCCGCCGCAGTGCGCGGACCATCGTCGGGAACTTCAGGACGACGTGGGCGACGAAGCCGCCGATGAACACCCACGCCCCGTAGTAGTGCGCGGTGTAGAAGCCGAAGCCCCACGAGTAGTCGTACTGGGAGTTCATCAGGCCGGTGACGAACTCGAACAGGATGCCGCCGACCAGCGCGAGCAGCGAGACGCGTTCCAGCAGCTGCGCGACGCTGGTCACCGGGGGCCAGGCGAAGAGCTTCGGCACCACCGACCAGAGCTTCGCCAGGACGATCGGCGTCAGCACCATCCCGCCGACGACGTGCAGGCCCTGGGTCAGCCGGTAGAACCACGACGGATCCGTGGGCCAGTCGAAGAACGGCAGGTGCAGTCCGCCGACGTCGGCCGGGATCGCCTGCCCGAACTGCGGGCCGTAGGCGATGTAGGACATCAGTCCGGTCAGGACGACGACCGTCAGCCCGACCAGCAGCACCGCGCCGAACACGGACGTCAGCCACGTGCCGCGCAACGGGCTGCGCCACGTCCTCGGGTGGAACGGCGGGGGCACCGGGATGCGCCCCAACCCGCGCCACAACGCCGTCGGGAACCCGTACTCCGGCTCCGGGGCGCGCCGCTCGTTCTCCCGTCCGTCCCCGTCGAGGGTCTCCGGAGGGTCCGCCCCTGCCGCGGGGCCCGTGGTGCCGGCCGTGGTCATCGGGGGAGCCTAGCGCAGACTGGACCGATCGGTACAATCGACGCGTGACCGTCGAGGAGGCGTCCGGGCCGCCGACCGCCCGCGGCCGGCGGAGCCGGGAGGCCATCGTCGCCGCCGCGGCCGAGCTCATGGAGGCGCGCGGGATCGCGGCCACCGGGATCGGTGACGTGCTGCGGGCGAGCGGGACGGGGAAGTCGCAGCTCTACCACTACTTCGACGGGAAGTCCGATCTCGTGCTGGCCGTGATCGACCACCAGCTCGAGCGGGTCCTCGCCGCCCAGCCCGCCCTCGCCGGGCACGACGTCCGGGCGTGGGCGGCCTCGTTGTGGGAGCTGCACCGGGACGGGGGCGGCCCGTTCCCCTGCCCGCTCGGGGTGTTCAGCAGCCAGGTCGACGACGACGAGCGCTGGCGCGCCCACCAGTCCGGTGCGTTCGCGCGATGGCAGGAGCGGATCGCCGGTCTGCTCGCCCGGGGGCAGGCGGCGGGCAACGTCGACCCGACGCGCGAGCCGGCCGACCTGGCCGTCGTCGTCCTCGCGGCCGTGCAGGGCGGGCTCATGCTCGCCCGGCTCCACCGGGACCTCCACGTCCTCGACCTCGCTCTCGGGGCCGCCGTCGATCTCGTGCGCGCCGGCTGAGACGTCGCTCGCGGCGGGCGGTCACGTGGGTGTCCGGACGAGAACGGGTACCGGTTCGGTGGGTGGACGACCGTGCACTCTCACCGAGCGAGGAGGCCCGCGTGGCGGACAACATCTACCGCAAGACCGAGATCGTCGGGACGTCGGAGAAGGGTGTCGACGACGCGATCTCGGGTGCCATCAAGCGCGCGGCGGAGACCCTCCGTCAGATCGGCTGGTTCGAGGTCAAGGAGATCCGCGGCCACGTGGAGGACGGCAAGATCCAGCACTACCAGGTGACGATCACCGTCGGCTTCGCCCTCGAGGACACCAAGTCGTAGCCGGTCCGGGTCGGCGGTCCCCGGTGTGAATCCGGGGGCCGGACCCAGGATCGTTAGGTAAACTCACGACACGTGATGACCCGGTGACCGCCCCGGCGACGATGTTCGCCTCACTGCGCGTGCGCAACTACCGGCTCTTCGCGGCCGGACAGGTCGTCTCCCTGGTCGGCACGTGGATGCAGCGCGTCGCCCAGGACTGGCTGGTCCTCAACCTCTCGGGCGGGAGCCCGGTCGCCCTCGGCGTCGCCGCCGCCCTGCAGTTCGGGCCGACGCTGCTGCTCTCGCTGGCCGGCGGCGCGATCGCCGACCGCTACGACAAGCGCCGCATCCTCATGGGCCTGCAGCTCGGCATGGGCGCGTGCGCGCTGGCGCTCGGCCTGCTCGACGTCACCGGCACCGCGACGCTCGGCATCGTCTACGTGCTGTGCTTCCTGCTCGGCTGCTTCTCCGCCGTCGACGCGCCGGTGCGGCAGTCGTTCGCCGGGGAGATGGTCGGGCCCGACTCGCTGACCAACGCCGTCGCGCTGAACTCGATGACGTTCAACACCGCCCGGATCGTCGGGCCGGCGGTGGCGGGCCTCATGATCGCGGCGGTCGGCACCGGCTGGGTCTTCCTGGTCAACTGCGCGACCTTCGCCGCGGTGCTGACCGGTCTCGCGCTGATGCGGCCGGCGGAGATGTTCCCCTACGAGCGCGCCGGCCGGGCCAGGGGTGCGGTGCGCGACGGGTTGCGCGAGGTCCGCCGCCGACCCGATCTCATCCTGCTGCTGACCGTGGTCTTCTTCGTCTCCACGTTCGGCATCAACTTCTTCATGACCCTCGCGATCACCGCCCGCCTGGTCTTCGGGCGGGGCGCCGAGTCGTACGGCCTGCTGACCTCCGCCCTCGCCGTCGGCTGCCTGCTCGGGACGTTTGTCGCCGCGCGCCGGGTCGGGCGGCCGCGGATGCGCACCGTGCTGATCGCGGGCCTGTTCTTCGGCGTCGCGGAGCTCTTCACCGGCGTGATGCCGACGTACCTGCTCACCGCGCTGCTGTTGATCCCGACCGGGCTCGGCCAGCTCGTCTTCACGACGGCGGCCAACTCGGCCGTGCAGCTGGGCGTCTCCGAGTCGATGCGCGGCCGCGTCATGGGTCTGTACATCCTCGTGCTGCTCGGCGGGACCCCGCTCGGCGGTCCGGTGCTGGGCTGGATGGCCGACGCCTGGGGCGGCCGCGCGCCGCTGGTGGTCGGCGGGGCGTTGACCGTGCTGACGGTGCTCGTCGCGGCGGGGGTGCTGGTCTGGCAGGCGCGCCGGTCCCGGGTGGCGGCGGAACCGGCCTGACGGCGCCCGTCCGGGGTCGCCGGGACAGCCGGTCCCCCGGTTCATGATCCATATCCGGGCGGCAGAACGCCCGCGTGGTGGGCCACTCTGCCGCCCGGAAGTGGATCATGGTCGTACGAACGTGGATCCGGACGGCCCGGCGGTGCGTCGGACGAGGTGTGAGCACCCGTGAAGCGACCCGACGTCAGGAAGCCCGACTACGCGCCCTGCTGCGCCGTCAGGACGGGGTGATCGCCCTCGCGCAGGCGATCGCCCACGGGATCAGCGCGAAGACCGTCCGGCGACTGGTGGCCTCGGGGCGCTGGCGACGGTTGGCGCACTGCGTCTACCAGGACGCGACGCACGAGAACACCCTCCGAGCACGCGTGCGGGCGGTGATGCTGTCCCTCGGGGACCACGCCGTGCTCGTGGGTGAGGCCGCCGCCTGGTGGTGGGGACTCCAGGACCAGGCGCCGACGCGGATCGAGGTGGCCGTCGGGCACGACTGCCACCGACGGCCGCGGCCCGACACGATCCTGATCCGACGGACCGTCCCGGACCGCGAGTGCGGCCGGCGGGACGGGCTGCGCGTCACGACGGTGGCCGCGACCGTCCTCGACGCCGCCGCCGTGCTCGGCACGGACCGAGGGGCGCGCCTGATGGACCGTGCGCTGCAACGCGGACGGGTGTCACTCGAGACCCTGCGTCGGCTGCAGGTGCGCCGGTCCGGTCGCCGTGGAGCTCCGATCACCGCCCGGTTGATCGCACTCGCGAGCGGTGGTGCCGTCTCCGAGGCCGAGCGCCTCGTACAGAGTGTCCTGCTGCTGGCCGGGATCCTCGGTTGGGTCGCGAACTTCCCGATCGACGTCCCCGGGTACGGGCGGGCACGGGTCGACCTGGCGTTCCGCGAGCAGAAGGTGATCGTCGAGGTCGACGGGTGGGCCTACCACCGGGGCCTGCGCGCGTTCCTGATCGACGGCCCCCGGCAGACCGCGTTGACCGCCGCCGGGTGGGTCGTCGTCCGGACGCACTGGTACGAGCTCACCGAGGACCCGCAGGTGTTCGTCGACGCCCTCGGCAAGGTCCTCGCCGCGCGCTGACGACCTACGTCAGGGGCCAGGCGTGGACCGGGATGTTCTCGCTCATGTGGGACACGTACCGCTCGAGCATCCGGGCCATCGCGGTGGGCCGGGTGCAGCCGTCCTTCTCGAGGGCCTGGACCATCGAGGTCTGCCAGGACGCGCCCGTGCACCCCGTGCGGCACCGGGCCTCGATGACGGCGAGGTAGCGCTCGGCGACGTCCGGGTCGACGCCCCACTCGGCGAGGCCGGCCCGGGCGAGCGGGAGGAGCCGGTCGAGGACGAGCCGGTCGACCGGGACCTTGCCGGCGCCCGGCCAGTGCAGCTCCGCGTCGAGCCCGTGCTGGGCGCCGGCCACGAAGTTCTCGTGCGCGGCCGCGAAGGTCATGGAGGTCCACGGCGGGTGCTCGAGGGCCACGAGGGCCCGCACGAGCCCGTAGAAGAACACCGCGTTCGCGACGGCGTCGATCGCGGTCGGGCCGGCAGGCAGGACGCGGTTCTCGAGCCGGAGGTGGGCCACGCCGTCGGCGACGTCGTAGACCGGCCGGTTCCAGCGCCAGACCGTCCCGGAGTGCAGCCGCAGCTCGTGCAGCTGCGGGGCGCCGCCGGAGTCGAGCACCGCGAGCGGGTCCTCGTCGTCGACCAGGGGAAGCAGGGCGGGGAAGTAGCGGACGTTCTCCTCGAACAGGTCGGTCACCGAGGACGCCCAGCGGTCGCCGAACCACACCCGCGGACGGACGCCCTGGTTGCGCAGCTCGACCGGGCGCACGTCCACCGACTGCTCGAACAGCGGGACGCGGGTCTCGGCCCAGAGCCGGTGCCCGAGCAGGAACGGCGAGTTCGCGGCCAGCGCGACCTGCGCCCCGGCGATCGCCTGCGCGGCGTTCCAGTGCGCCGGGAAGGTCTCCGGCGTGAGCTGCAGGTGCAGCTGCAGCGACGTGCAGGCCGCCTCCGGCGCGATCGAGTCCACGTCGAGCACGAGGTGCTCCTCCGTGGCGGGCGCCGCGATGTCGAGGTGGAACGGTTCGCCGCGGGCCCCGACCATCTGCCGGTTGAGCAGGTCGTAGCGGGGGTCGTCGGTCAGCTGGTCGGAGTCGAGGTGCTCGGCGCCGAGGGTCGGCAGGATGCCGATCGTCACCGGCGTGGCCCCCACGACGGCGGCCGAACGGCGCGCGCACGCGATGGAGGAGACGACGTCGTCCTCGAGGTCGCAGGCCGAGGCGCCGGGCAGGGTGCGCGGCGGCAGGTTGATCTCGAGGTTCCACCGGCCGAGCTCGGTGGTGAGCAGGTCCGAGGCCGAGCGGTCGAGCACCGCGTGGTTCAGCATCGCGGGGCTCATGCCCTCGTCGACCAGCGCGAGCTCGAGCTCGACCCCGGTGCGGAGCTCGTCGGCGGCGAAGCGGCCCTCACCGACCATCCGGCGCAACGCCTCGAGGCAGCGGTGGACCTTGCTGCGGTAGGCGTCGCGGTCGGACAGGACGGTGCGGGAGACGACCCGGCCCATCAGTGGCGGGACCCGGCTCCCGTCGTCGGGCGGCAGGGAGGTGGGCTGCCGACCCGGTCCTCACCGCCGCAGGGAACGTGCGCCGAGGTGGTCGGTACGGCGGTCGGCCCCATCAGTGCCCGGCTCCCTCTCTCGACCCGCACCCCTGAGCGATCGGTCCGCCCGGGGGCCGGGACGCGGTCGTCCCCGACCCGGCAACGGTGACACAGCCGTGTGTCACGCACCAGGGTGCGCCACCGTTCGGCTCGTCATAGCGTCCGTTCAGCGGAGAGACCGGGATCACCCGACCGTCGGGCGCACGTGCAGATGCGGTGGGCGCAGACCGGGCTCAGGAGCCGCGGCCGAAGTCCTCCGGCGAGACGTTGTCGAGGAACGCCCGGAACCGGTCGACCTCCTCCTCGTCGGGCACCCCGGACCCGCTCTCGCCCTCGGTACCGGACGCGGTCTCCGACTCGTCGTCGTCGACCAGCACCCCGGCCTCGACGAGCACCGCCTCGGTGGCGTGGATTGGCACGTCGACGTGCAGGGCGATCGCGATCGAGTCGCTCGGGCGCGCCGACACCCGCAGCCCCCGGTCGAAGACGAGGTCGGCGTAGAACGTGCCGCCGCGCACCTCGGTGATCTCGATCCGCTCGAGGGTGCGGCCGAGTGCCGACACGACGTCGGCGATCAGGACGTGCGTGAGCGGCCGTTCGGGCAACCGCCCCTGCTGCTCGAGGGCGATCGCCTCGGCCTCCGCCAGGCCGATCCAGATCTGCAGGCACCGCTTGCCCGTCGTCTCCTGCAGGAGCACCACCGGATGCCGGTTGGCGTCCGACGCCGCCTGCTGCGCCGCGTCGTCGACGGCCAGGACGCCGACCACCCGCATCTCGCTCACGTCTTCGCCTCCCGTACCCGGAGATCGGTGTGCCCGTCCCCGGTCGAGCTCCGCTGAAGCCTTCCCGGCCGACTCCATCCTGTCAGCCGCGGACCGCGCCGTCAGGGCCGAACGCGGCGGGCCCCGTCCGACGGGCCCGGTCCCGGCATGCCCCGTGCCCCTCCCCGGCACACCACGGACCCGCCCGGCGGCCGGACGGGCCCGTCCCACCCGTCACTCGAGATCACATCTGGAACGATGCGGGCCGTGGCGCGGATCGTGGAACTCGGGGCGGGGGGCCTCCCGGAACCGCCCTCGCTGCTCGACGACTTCCGCGACCTCTCCCGGGCCGACCGCCGCCCCGACCGGCCCGGCGGGCGCGGTCTGGTCCTCGCCGAGGGCACGGTCGTCGTGCGCCGCCTGCTCGCCTCCCCGTACCCGCCCCGGGCCCTGCTCGGGGTCCCCCGGCGGATCGCCGAACTCGGCGCGGAACTCGACGGGCTGGACGTCACCGCCTTCGTCACCGACGCCGACACGATGGCCGGCGTCGTCGGCTTCCACCTCAACCGCGGCGTCCTCGCGAGCGCCGACCGGGCGCCGGCGCCGGACCTGGACGCGGTCCTGGCCACCGCGACGCGGGTCGCCGTGCTCGAGGGGGTCAACGACCACGAGAACCTCGGGTCGCTGTTCCGCAACGCCTCCGCGCTCGGGGTGGACGCCGTCCTGCTCGCACCGGGCTGCGCGGACCCGCTCTACCGGCGCAGCGTCCGGGTCTCGATGGGCCACGTCCTGCGGGTGCCGTTCGTCGCCGGCCCGTGGGAGGCGCTCACGGGGGCGCTGCGGCGCCACGGGTACGTCCTCGGGGCGCTCACGCCGTCCGGCGACGTCGGGCCGTCGACGCTCGCCGACGCCGACCGCGTCGCCCTCCTGCTCGGCGCGGAGGGCCCGGGACTGTCCGACGAGGCCCTCGCGCTCTCCGACCACCGCGTGCGCATCCCGATGGTCCCCGGCGTCGACTCGCTCAACGTGGCGACGGCGGGAGCGGTCGCGTTCCACGCCGTCGGCAGTCCGAGCACGGCGGGGCGCGGGTGACCGTTCTCGAGGTCGGTGCGCGGCGCGGCCGCGCGCTGGTGGGAGGGCACCCGGTCGGCGGGACCCCCGTCGACGAGGGCTGGGGCCACTACGCGCCCGGGGCCGACCTCCCGGCGGGGCTCGTCGAGGAGCTCGACGAGTGGGCCCGCGCCGCGGACGCCGCCGAGCGGGCGAGTGCCGGACCGCGGTCGTCGGAGGCGGTCCGGGTCAGCCGTACCGGTCGGCACCTGGCCGCCCGGGTGTCGGTCGTGCTGGGACGCCCGGTGGACTACCGCGACCCGGTCACCGGACTGCGCATCCCGCTCCGGGCGGTGACGACGGCCCCGCGCGTCCCGGCGGTGCCGTTGCCGACCCGCCGTCGGGGGAAGCGGACCCCGGGCGGCACCGTCTCCACGGTCTTCACCGAGCCCACGCCGTGGGCGACCGGGGTGACCCTGGCGGCGATCGTCGGCGGACTGGTCCTGGCGGTGAACGTCACGCTGGCACTCCCGCTCGTCGCGGGCCTGGGGTGGTTCGGGGTGCTGATCGACCTGGTGGTCGTCGCGGGCCTGGTGCCCGCGCTGTGGCTCAACCGGACCGTGCCGACGTGGCGTTGGGCGGTTTGGGGTGCCTTCGTCGGCATGGGCCTGGCGGTGCCGGCCCTGGTGGTGGCCGCGCTAGCTCCGGGGTGAGCGCACCCCGAGCAGGACGTCCTCCCACGACGGGACGATCGGGTGCGACTTCTGGCGACCCCGCGCGCCTCCGCCGCCGTCGTCGCGACCCGGGTCGGTCCGGCCACGGTCCCGCGGCGCCCGGGGGGTCGCCGAGCGCTCGGGGGAGCGCTGGTCGGGCACGTTGCGCGAGCCCCGCGCGCTCCCGGACCGCTTCGGGGTCGCCGTCGGGCGCGGGGCGGGTCCACCGCCCACGGCGACGGCGGGCTCGTCCTCGACCTCCTCGACGTCCGTGGCCTGCTGGGGAGTCTCCTCGGCCGGCACGTCCTCGACGACGGGGCGGGCGGCGGTCCCGTCCGCGCGCCGCGGCCCGGACGCGGGGGCGAGCCCCATGACGTCCCGGGCCGCCTCGTCCCGCGGTGCCACCGCACCGCCCGACGGTCCCGGCGTGTAGGTCCAGTGCGCGAGGTGGTCGGAGTGCCCCGCGCGCCACGACATGGCCACCACCCAGCGGCCGTCCTCGCCCTTCCAGGCGTCCCAGGAGGCCTCGGAGGCGTCCTGCCCGCGCCCGGACAGCACGGCCGAGATGATCTCGCCGAGGGTGCGCGGATCGGTCGGCCCCTCGGCCGGCGTGTGATGCGCCCGTCGGGCGATCTCCGCGACCCGGGAGCGCTCGAGCAGCACGGGGTAGGCGAACCGCTCGACGTGCGCGACCGGGACCCCCGCCCCGGCCGCGAGGTCGGCGACCGACTCGCCACCGCGCACCCGCGCTTGGATGTCACGCGGACGCAGCGGCGACGTCGTCTCGATCTCCATCTGCCCCAGCCGGCGCACGTCCCCGCGGGCCGCGGCGCGCAGCCGCTCGTCGGAGGGGACGGTGAAGCGTTCGTGCCGGATCGGGTCCTCGAGGATCACCGTCGACGTGTCGTCGCCCAGGCCCACGACCCGGAGCTCGCGCATGGTCAGGCCTCCCCGTCGGCGATGTGCACCCGCGCCGACGACGCTAGGCGAGCGTCTGCCCCCTTCGAGGGAGGCGCGCCGGTCGGGTCGACTCAGACGGGTCGAGCTCCGCTGCGCTCCGTCTCCCTATGCGCCCGTGAGCGCCCCCACGACGTGGTCGATGCACTCGGTCAGCTTCGACACGTCGTCCGGGTCGACCGCCGGGAACATGCCGACGCGCAGCTGGTTGCGGCCGAGCTTGCGGTACGGCTCCGTGTCCACGACCCCGTGCGCCCGGAGGATCCTCGCCACCGCGGCGGCGTCGACGTCGTCGGAGAAGTCGATCGTCCCGACCACCTGGGACCGGTGCGCGGGCTCGGCCACGAACGGCGTCGCGAAGGACGACTTCTCGGCCCAGGCGTACAGCCGCTCCGAGGAGTCCTTCGTGCGCGCCGTCGTCCAGGACATGCCGCCGGCGTCGTTCATCCACTCGATCTGGTCGGCGAGCATGATCAGGGTCGCGACGGCGGGCGTGTTGTAGGTCTGGTCCTTGCGCGAGTTGTCGATCGCGGTCGGCAGCGAGAGGAACCCCGGGATCCAGCGGTCGGTGCCCGCGATCTCGTCCACGCGCTCGAGGGCGGCCGGGCTCATCAGGGCGATCCACAGCCCGCCGTCGGAGGCGAAGCCCTTCTGCGGCGCGAAGTAGTAGACGTCGGCCTGCGACACGTCCACCGGCAGGCCGCCCGCGCCCGACGTCGCGTCGATCGCCACGAGCCTGCCCTCGCTGCCCGCCGGCCGGGCGACGGGGACGGCGACCCCGGTCGAGGTCTCGTTGTGCGCCCACGCGATGAGGTCGACCGAGTCGTCCGAGCGCGGCTCCGGGGCGGTGCCCGGGTCGCTCGACACCACGACCGGGTCGGCGAGGAACGGTGCGCCCTTCGCCACCCCGGCGAACTTGGCGGAGAACTCGCCGTAGGTCAGGTGCAGCGACCGCTCCCGGATCAGCCCGACCGCCGCCGCGTCCCAGAACGCGGTCGACCCGCCGTTGCCGAGCACGACCTCGTAGCCCTCCGGCAGGGAGAACAGCTGCGAGAGTCCGCCGCGGACCCGCGCGACCAGGTCCTTCACCGGCTTCTGCCGGTGCGAGGTGCCCATGACGTCGGCGGCGTCGGCCACCGCGCGCAGCTGCTCCGGGCGCACCTTCGAGGGCCCGCAGCCGAAGCGTCCGTCGGCGGGGAGGAGCTCGGCCGGGATCGTCACTGATTCAGCGGTCACGGGGGCATCCTCGCAAGGTCGGCCGGTCGCTGTCCCCTCCCTCGTCGCGGGTGGTGGGCAGGCTGCACGGTTTGTCGCATCTCTCACGGGCTTCCCGACGACCGCGCACGCTGCCTACCGTGGCCGGGTGAACGCACCAGCAACGGGGTCCATCGCCGATCTGCGCGTCGACTATCGCGAGGGCGAACTGCACGTCGAGGACCTCGCGCCGACGTGGCACGAGCAGCTCGCGGCGTGGCTGGAGGCGGCCCGGGGGGCCGAGGTGCCCGACCCGAACGCGATGGTGCTCGCGACCGTCGACGACGAGTACCGCGTGACCACCCGCACCGTCCTCGCCAAGGACATCGACGCCCGCGGGGTCACCTTCTTCACCAACTACACCTCGGAGAAGTCCCACCAGCTGCGCCAGACGCGGCAGGCCTCGGCGACCTTCCCCTGGTACGGGCTGCAGCGGCAGGCGACCGTGATCGGCACCGTCGAGCTGCTGGGCAAGGAGGAGACCGCCGACTACTGGCGCGGTCGTCCCCGGACCTCGCAGCTGGGCGCCTGGGCGTCCCCGCAGTCGGCGACGGTGCGCGACCGGCAGGCCCTCGAGGACCTGTTCGCGACCGTCGAGGCCCGCTTCGGCAACGACGAGATCCCGCCCCCGCCGCACTGGGGCGGCTGGCGCCTGACGCCGACCCACGTCGAGTTCTGGCAGGGCCGGACCTCGCGCCTGCACGACCGGCTGCGGTTCCGGTTCAACCCGACCCGCGGCGACTGGGTGGTGGAGCGTCTGGCTCCGTGATCGTCAGAGAACGGTGAGCTGGAGAAGCTCGACCCAGCGATCCCGGTCGATGATCGCGAAGATCAGGACGGCATCGCCACCGTCGAAGTCGATCGATCGCATCCCTCGTTCTGGATGTGCGGTGACGTAGGGCCGGCCGACGCTCCAGGGAGAGACCTCGAGGGCGACCCGGATCTCGGCGAGTTCGCTCTGTGCACCAGGACTCAGGAACTCCATCCCGGCGTCGACCACCGGGTCGGAGCGAACCTCGTACAACGCCGTACGCTCAGATCCCGGATCTCGTGCGCGTCCGCTCCACCGGTTCGTCCTCCGGCGGCGCCACGCCCGTCCGGAGCTCGGCGGCCCGTCGCACCGCGTGGCGCCAGCCATCGGGGTCGGACTGGGCGACGGCGAGATGGCGCCAGTCCTCGAGGGTCTCGAACACCGGGGTGAGGTCGAGCGTGTGCTTCGCCCGGTCCAGGGCGTTCGCGAACGCCTGACGGAAGCCGGCGCGGTCCTCGTCGAGGAGGGCGTCGTGGACGGCCTCGGGACCGGCGCCGCGCGACAACGGGTGTCGTGCATGTGACGACGTCCGAGCCTCCTGCGCTGCCATGGGACGACGGTAGCGCGGCACCCGGACGACGTGGGTCGAGTTCGCCGACCCCGGGGCAGGAGGTCCCGCCCGCCCGCCGGCCGATGGCGGATCTGTGCATGGTGGCCGGGCTCGCGGCCGAAGCGGGTGAGATCGGTGCTTACGATCGTTCGGTGAGCGAACCATCCCGGCCGCGCCGCGGCCTCTTCGCCGACACGACTCCGCTGCGGACGCCCGCCTTCCGACGGCTCTGGACGGCGGGGGTCGTCACCGTCGTCGGCGCCCAGCTGACCGTGGTGGCGGTGCCCTTCCAGCTCTACGAGATGACGGGCTCGTCGGCGTGGGTGGGTCTCACCGGACTGTTCGGGCTCGTGCCGCTGGTGGTGTTCGGGCTTTGGGGCGGGGCGATCGCGGACGCGGTCGACCGGCGGATGCTGCTGGTCGTCTCCGGGATCGGCATCGCGGTGACCTCAGCGCTGCTCGGGGTGAGCGCGCTGACCCACATCGGAGGCCCGTGGACGGTCCTGGTGATCTTCGCGGTGCAGACGGCGTGCCTGGCGGTGAACCAGCCGACCCGCTCCGCCGTCCTGCCGCGGATCCTGCCGCTGGACCAGTTGCCGGCCGCGAACACGCTGTGGTTCACGGTGCAGCAGTTGGGCGCGTTCGCGGGTCCGCTGCTCGGCGGGGTGGCGCTGGCGTTCATCGACGTCGGGGTGCTCTACCTCGTCGACACCGTCTGCCTGACCGTCTCGATCTGGGCGGCCTACCGGCTCCCGCGCCTGCCGGTCTCCGACGACGCGCAGGGCGGGGTGCGCGGCGTGCTGCACGCGATCCGGACGAGCGCCGGGCTCCGCTCGGTGATCGACGGGTTCCGGTACGCCGCGATGTCGAAGGTCCTGCTCGTGAGCTTCCTCGCGGACCTCGTCGCGATGGGTTTCGGGATGCCGCGGGCGGTGTTCCCGGAGGCGGCGATCGAGACCTACGGGGGTGGGCCGGCGTACGGCCTGCTGTCCGCGTCCATCGCGGGCGGGGCGGCGCTGGGCGGACTGCTCTCCGGGCGTCTGCACGGCATCGCGCGCCAGGGGGTCGCCGTGACGATCGCGGTCTCGCTGTGGGGCGTCGGGGTCGCGCTGGCCGGGCTGACGTCGATCATCTGGCTCGCCGTGCTCCTCCTCGCGGCGGCGGGCGCGGCCGACCTGGTCAGCTCGGTGTTCCGCTCGACGATGCTGCAGACCGTCGCCACCGACGAGATGCGCGGCCGCATGCAGGGCGTGTTCGTGGTGGTCGTCGCGGGCGGGCCCCGCGTCGCGGACCTGTGGCACGGGTGGGCGGCGGACGCCGTCGGGACCGGGGCGGCGATGACGGTCGGCGGGGTCGCCGTCGTCGTCGGGATGGTTGCGGTCGTGCTCGCCTTCCCGGCCTTCTGGCGCTACCGGGCGCCGACCGCGGGCACCCCGGAGGACGCGACGGCGAGCCAGACGTAGCTGCTCAGGCCGGGGGGAGCCGCCCGGCGAGGGTCCGCGCCAGCGTGAGCGCCTGGCCGCACCGGAGGTCCGCGGGCGACCCGGCGACGGCGGCGGACGTCAACTGGGTCGGCCGACCGGGCGACGCCGGCCCGAGCGACGCCCACACCCGGCAGCCGGTGTCGGTCGCGGACGCCCAGGCGAGACGCCCGTCGGGGGTGGGGAGCCGGCGGCCGTACTCCTTCGGGTCCTGGTCGTCGGTGGCGTAGTACAGGTCGACCTCGCCGCCCCGCCCGAAGGAGCACGACCAGTTCGCGAACCCGGGCGAGCCGCGGGTGACCGGGACGTCGGGGACGGCCCGCGTGAGCTCCTCGGCGGACAGCGCGGTGCACGCGTCGGAGCGGCCGAAGACGAACTGTGCCGGTCGGCCCGGGTCGGCGCGGACGCCCTCCCCGTCGATCGTGCGGGCGACCACCGCGGTCGCCGCCTCCGCCAGGGCGCACGTCCCCGCGGGGATCACGCCCCGGGACGTCGCGGTGATCCAGATCTGCGTGCCGTCGGCGATCGTCAGCACCCGGAGACAGCCGTTCGAGCTCGACGCCGGGGTGTCCGGTGTCCTCGCCAGGGTGGCGCCGCCGAGCACGGTGGTGGTCGTGCCGCCGGGCGGCGGGGTGCGGGGGGCGTAGAAGGCCGCGGAGACCTCGCCCGACCCGGACCCGCCGCGGATCGTGGCGTTGCACCCGGTCGGGGTGAAGGCGCGACCGAACGACACCGTGCCCAGCTCGTCGAGCGCGTCCGCGTCGAGGAGGGCACACGGGTCGGCCTGGTCGGCGGGCACGTCGACGGTGCGGGCCGCGACGGTCGCGGGCATCGTGAGCGGGTCTGGCGCGGCGAGCCGCACCGTCACCAGGACCCCCGCCACCACCAGCAGCACGGCCGCGGCCGCCCCTGCGAGCAGCCACACCCGCCGTCGGGACGGGGCGGGGGCTGTCGCCTCGCCGGTGAGCGTCGGAGTTCCCGACGACGGGTGCGGCTCCGGCCCCGTCCGGACGGTCTCCTCCGACGGGCGCCGTGCGTGCGCCTCCAGCAGCTCGGCGGCGGTGGCCGCGTCCGGCCGGGTCGACGGGTCGTCAGCGAGCAGGCGCAGGAGCAGCGGGGCGAGCGTGTCGGCGTGCTCCGGCGGGCGCGGCGGCTCGGTCGCCACCCGGTACATCAGCCGCAGGGCGTTGCCGTCGGTGCCGTGCGGCGGGGCGCCCTCGACGGCGCGGTAGAGCGTCGCGCCGAGGGAGTAGACGTCGGAGGCGGGCGTGGGCTCCTCGCCGCGGGCCACCTCGCGCGCCATGTAGGCGGGCGTGCCGGAGACGACGTCGGTGGCCGTGAGCTTGGTGGCCTCACCGGTGCCGCGCGAGATGCCGAAGTCGGTCAGCTTGACCGTGTCGTCCGCGCCGAGCAGGACGTTGCCGGGCTTGACGTCGCGGTGCAGCACGTCGTTCGCGTGGGCGGCGGCGAGGGCGGTGGCCACCGCCGCGCCGATGCGGGCCACCTCGACGGGGTCGAGGCGGTCGTCGACCGCGTCGGCGAGCGTCCGGGACGGGACGTACTCGAGGACCAGCCAGACGTCCTCGCCGGACTCGACGACGTCGTAGGTGGCCACCACCTGCGGCACCCCGCGCAGCCGCGCCGCCAGGCGCGCCTCCCGCAGCACGCGCGCCCGGGCCACGGACGCCTCGTCGTCGGGAAGGCCCGCGAAGCCGACCCGCTTCAGCGCGACCGTCGTCTCCAGGGTCTCGTCCCGCGCCTCGTAGACCTCGCCCATCCCGCCGCGGGCGATGAACCGGACGATCCGGTACCGCTCCGCGAACAGCTCGCCCGGTTCCACCTAAGCCTCCAGCAGCCGGAGGTCCGGCGGGACGACCGTGGTCGACACCAGCAGCTCGGTGACGAGGTTGTGGTTCAGCGCGTTGCCCACCGGTTCGCCGACCTCCTCGCGCGTCAGACCCCGCACCCCGGCCGCCGCGAGCCGCTTGCGCACCCCGACGACGCACCACTCCGCTTTCTTCGCGGTCCACCCGGCGTCGGGACGGAGCTCGGCCAGCTCGGCGGCGACCCCGGCCCACGTCTCCGGCCGCGGGTGCGCCTCGTGGCGCAGGTAGCGCTGGCCGAGCGAGACCAGCGCCAGGCGCTCGTCGTCGGTCAGCTGCCAGACCGGCGGCGCGGTGGTCGCGTCCTGCGGCTCCGCCGAGTTCCCGACGACGGGTCGGCCCGCCACGCGGACCTCCACCAGGTGCTCGCGGTCGGGCCCGGTGCGGATGAACAGCGGTGTGTAGACCGCTCCGAGGGGCTCCTCGTGCCCGGCCAGCAGGAGCGCGGAGCCGGGCAGGCGGATCGGGAGCGAGCCGGTGTTGCGCAGCGTCCAGCGGTCGCGGTCGAAGCAGAGCACCCCGTGCCGGCGGCTGACGCGCGGATCGCCCTCGCCGACGCAGACGTGCACCTCCGGCTCGTTGCGGCCGAACACCACCGGGAACCGCGGTCGCGGCTCGACCCGGATGCCGCCGCGGCCACCGAGGACGAAGAGCGTGCCGGGGACGGCGTCGGGCACGCCGCGGGCGAGGCTGCCCGAGCCCGCGGGCAACAGCTCGACCGGTGCCACCAGGTCCCCCCTCATCGCCCCGCCCCCGCCGCGAGCCGTCGCGCGGCGTCGCACGCACCCGCGGGGTCGTCCGGTGACGACACCGTGATCTGCAGCGACTCGGTCACCATTCCCCCGGACGGGGCCCGGTATGCCCGGTGCGGGATCGCCGCGGTGCACCCGTTCGCGAGGCCGTTGTCGGAGTTCGGGACGACGACGGTGCGCCCGTCCGGCTCCGTCGCGGGGCCGAGCCCGCCGGTGCGGTAGATCGCCGCCTGGACGGCGACGCCGCGCGGGTCGCCCCACCGGCAGCCCCAGTCCGCCCAGCCGTGGACGGCGGCGCGGGGGTCGAGGCCGAGCACGCGCGGGTCGACCAGCGCGCAGGCGCTGCGGTGCGTCAGGGCCTCCGGGGGCTCCGGCGCCCGGCGCGGCAGACCGGCCTGCAGCGCGGCGAGCGCCCCGTCGACGGCGGGCTCGACCAGCGCGCACGGCTGCGGGCCCGTCGCCGCGAGGTCGACGGCGCGACCGTCGGGG
Source organism: Actinomycetospora termitidis (assembly GCF_030286555.1). Taxonomy (GTDB): domain Bacteria; phylum Actinomycetota; class Actinomycetes; order Mycobacteriales; family Pseudonocardiaceae; genus Actinomycetospora; species Actinomycetospora termitidis. The sequence goes on from NZ_JASVWF010000001.1 coordinate 1,507,401, forward strand.
AGGACGACGAGGCGCTCGCACGCGGCGTCGTCGGTGCCGCGGACGACGACGAGGTCGCCGAGGGTGCGCAGCGGCCGCGCCGCGTGGGACGAGACCTCCGCGAGCTGGGCGGTCACGATCGCGCCGGACTCCTCGATCGTCCCCGCGACCGGTCCGATCACGGCCGCGCACTGCTGCGGCAGCCGGAAGTCGCCGAAGATCGTGGCCGCCGCCCCGAACGTGCTCGCGGCCAGCGGCGCGCACGGGTCCGCGGTGCGGGGGTCGCCGATCGGGTCCTGCGGCGGGCGGCCGCTCCCCGTGAGCGCGACGACCGTCGCCACCACGGCCATCAGCACCACCGCCCCGATCCCGGCGGTCAGCACGATGCCGAGCCGGTGGCGGCGGTGTCGTTCGTCGGGGTCGGGCGCCACGCGCACCGTGGGTCCGTCGTCGATGGCGTTCATGACGGCGAGGGTGGGTGCTCCTGCTCGGGACCCCTCCCGAGCCGTCGTACCCTCCTCCGGGTGACGACCCCGACCGCGCCGGCCCCGTCCGTCGACCGGTGGAGCGTCGGGTTGCTGATCGCCGTGGTCGTCGGCCAGGCGGTCCTCACGTGCGCCGCGATCGCACCGACCCTGAACCTGCCGGGAGCGGTGCTGGCGCTGGTCCTGACCCTCGTCCTGATCGGGGTCCAACTGGGATACGTCAGCCGTCCGGCGGTGCGGCGGACCCGCGAGGGCACGGTGATCGCCCTGCTGCTGCTCGCCTGTCTGGTGTACGTCCCCGCGATCGCGCTGACCGGCGCCTGGATCGCCTTCGCCGGGTTCCTCGCCGGAAGCCTGTCGCTGCTCCTGCCCGGACGCCTCGGGGTCGGCGGGTTCGCCGTCGTGGTCGTGAGCGCCGTCGCGGTGGGGTTCGGACTCGGCGGCGCGTCCGCGCCCGCGAGCCTCTTCGTGGGCCTGTCCACCGGCCTCGCCACGGTCGTCACGGGGCTCGTGATCCACGGCCTCACCCGGCTCGTCGCGCTCACCCGGAGGCCGGCCGTGGTCGCGACCGCGGAGGAGCCGGCCGCGGTGGAGCAGACCGCGGACGAGGCCCTGGACGACGAGGTTCCGCCGGTTCCCGGGGTCGCGGCACCCCTGGCCACCGAACTCGACGCCGCCCGCTCGACGCTGGACGCCGCGGGCGTCGACCTCGCGGTGCTGGGCGAGGACGCCGATCTCCCGGACGAGGTCGGGGCCCTGTTCGCCGACCTGCTGCGGGAGACCGTGGCGAACCTGCAGCGGCACTCCGGACCGACGGCCTGCCAGATCACGATCGCCCGCCGCCGGGAGGAAGCGCGTCTCGTCGTCACCCACGACGGCGCGGACGGGCCGTCGGACGAATCGGCCCTCGAGGGCCTCCGGGAGCGCTTCGCGGAGCACGACGGCACCGTGCTCCTCGAGAAGGACGGCGACGAGTTCACCGTGGCCGGGCGGCTGCCGATCCGGCAGTCGGCGCCCGAGCCCGAGTCGGAGGTAGAGCCCGAGCCGGAGGGCGAGCCTGAGTCGGAGGCCGAGCCCGAGTCGGAGGTAGAGCCCGAGCCGGAGGGCGAGCCTGAGTCGGAGGCCGAGCCCGAGTCGCAGGCCGAGCCCGAGCCGGAGGGCGAGCCGGAGCCCGACGTCGAACCCGAGTCGGACGGCGAGCCCGAGTCGGACGGCGAGCCCGAGCCGAAGGGCGAGCCTGCGGAGGCCGAAGCCGCGGAGGCCGAACCCGGGTCGGCGACCGAGACGCGGACCTGACGAGCGAGCACCCTCGGCGCTCCTCGGCAGGGATTTCCACCGCAGGTGCTCGTTGATCATGGCCCACGATCCGCCAGGATGGCGTCGTGGCGATGGACGACGACGCACGGGCGGACCGGACGGCCCGGGCGGTGGCCGCGGCGCGGGCCGTCGCGGAGGAGCACGGGATCGCGGTCGAGGCCCCGGCGGTGCTCCACGACCTGTTCTCGGTCGTCGTGCACCTCGCGCCCGCGCCCGTCGTCATGCGGATCCCGACGGTCCTCCCGCCGTCACGTCGGGCCGATCCGGCACGCACCCTGGCCGAGCGCCGGGACGAGATCGCGGTCTCCGTGGCGCTGGGTGACCTCGGCTTCCCGACGACGAGGCCGAGCCCCCTGCTGCCGGCCGTCCCGTTCGAGCTCGACGGCTTCGTCATGACGGCGTGGGAGCACGTGGCGGTGCTGCCGGACGCCGAGCTCGACGACTCGCCCGGCTACGTCGCGGACCTGCACGCGGCGCTGCGGGGCATCGACCTCCCGAGCCTGCCCTTCCTGGTGTTCTGGGACGACTGGCTCACCGAGACCCTCGACCTGCTCGCCGACCTGCCGGAGATCCTCGCCCCCGCCGACCTCGCGCTCGCCCGCCGCGAGTACGAGCGCATCGACGAGGTCTTTGGCTCCCCTGAGGCGTTCGCCGCCGCGTTCCCGCACGCGGGTGTCCAGCCGATCCACGGCGACGCGCCCACGCACAACGTGCTGCTCACGGCCGACGGTCCCGTCGTCACGGACCTGGAGCACACCTGCCGCGGGCCGGTCGAGTGGGACCTCGCGATGACCGGGCCGGAGTTCGTGAGCGCCTACGACTCCGCGGCGGTGCTGCGGGGCGGCCGCCCGGCCGACCGCGAGCTGCTGGCGCTGTGCGAGTCGGCCCGGTGGCTGCAGATCGTGTGCTGCCTCGGGCTCGCGCCCTGGTCCCCGCCCGCGCTGGTCGAGGGCATCGTCCCGCTCGTGGCGACCTGGCGGGACTACGTCAGCGCGACGTAGTAGGCCCGCGCCCGGTCGAGGACCTCGGTGTGGTCGGCGCGCTGGCGGGCCGCCTCCTCCGGCTCGTCGGCGAACCGGCCGTGCTCGTCGAGGTGACGTCCGAGGCGGTCGAGGAACTCCAGGCACCACGCGGCGTCCGCCGCCCGGGCGATGCGGGCGCCGTCGACCTCGACGTGCACCGGGGTCGTGTGGGCGAAGACCGGCATCTCCGGCGCGAGCGGGTGCGGGCTTCCCTCGAACGCCGCCGCGAGCCAGCCCGGCTCGTCGACGCGCACCGTCGTGACGAGCTCCGGCTCCTCGGTCTCCGCGATCACGCCGTCCGGCCCGACGAGCCGCAGCACACCGGGGTACCGACCGTGCACCCGGAGCCGGACCGGCAGGTCGCCCCCGACGACGACCGCGCCCGGACCACACCCGGCCACGTCCGCCGTCAGGAACGGGCCGTTGGTGGCGAGGGTGCGACCGGCCGCGACCGCGCCCTGGAACGCGTCGACCGACACCGGGGCGCCGGCGAGGTCGGCGTACATCCGGCCCCAGCCCGGCGGGTTGGACGCCACGCCGGGCCCGTGGGCGAAGGACAGGAACACGTCGCTCCCGGCCGTGGCGGCGAGCCGGAGGCCGCAGTTGAGGAGGCGGCGGTAGAGCAGGGCGGTCGGTCGCGGGTCCCAGCAGTGCACCAGGTCGATCGCGTCGACCAGGCCCAGGGCCGCGTCGACGACGAGCGCCCGGGCCTCCGGCATGCGCGCGATCGCGAACATGTCCTCGACGTCGGCGAAGACCGGGTGGGCGTACCCGACGGTGGCGTCGCGGGCGCGCAGGTCGGCGCACGCAACGGCGTTGGGTGGCCAGTCGTGCGGGTGCTCCGCGCCCTCGTGCCCGGTCTGGTAGCGCCGCGGCGGGCTGGTCGGGCCGAGGGCGTGCACGTGCCCGAGGAGGTCGTTGCGGAACTCCACACCGGCGCGGGCCACGGACCCGTCGTCGTGCCAGAGGTCCTCGCCGACGGTGTGCTCGAGCAGCTCCCGGTCGTAGACCCGGGCGCCGGAGAGGTTCCCGGCGGTGAGGTTCATCAGCGCGAGGTCCTCACCGCGCTGCATCACGCGCGCCTGGCCGGGAGCCACGACGAGGTCGCCGGAGTAGTTGAGGTGCACGTGCAGGTCGGCGGAGCGCCAGCCGTCGGCGGCCGGGTCGTGGGTGCGGGCCAGGGCGGTCTCGACGACGGGGCGCTCGCATGGATCGACGACCGTCGTCTCCGGTGCGAACTCCGGGCCCCGCGCACAGGTGATCGTCAGGGGTGCGGCGGGCACCGTCAGGGTGGCCTCGCGGGCGTGGAAGAACGGGCGGTGCCCGCCGTCCCACTTGGGCGGGACGCCGTCCGGGAACCAGGCGCCGCCGGTCCCGTCGACGACGGACCACCGCGACCCGTCGTCGGCCCGCAGGGTGAGCTCGACCGCCTCGCGCACCTCCACCGCGGGGACCTCGACGCCGTCCACCCGGATCGTCGGGTGCGCACCGTCGACCTCGAGACCGTCGAGCACGATCCCGGACGGCGGGACGGCGACGTCGTCCCCGTCGACGGCGACGACGCTGCCGGGCGGGGCCTCGAGCAGGAGGTCCACCGGGGTCGTCCGCCCGCGGACCGCGAGGCGCCGGGCACCGTCGGGAACGGGCCCGCCCACCACCACGTGCAGCACGCCCGCGTCGCCGTCGCCCAGGACCGAACGGACCGCGGCCGCCCAGTCGCCGGTCTCGGCGGCCGCCGTCATGACGTCGCCGAGACGGGAGAAGCGCGCGCAGCGGAAGAAGTCCGGCAGGTCCTCGCCGCCCCAGTCCCACCCCCGTTCGGCGAGCAGGCTCCGGTAGTGGGCCAGCGCCTCGATCACCGCCGGAGGGAGATCCAGCGCCTCGTCGTCCTGGCAGCACACGTCGTTCAGCCTGGCAGAGCGGGATCGGTGAGCAGGAGCTGCAGCAGCCGCTCCAGCTCGGCGCGGTCGTGCTCGCCGAGCCCCGCGAACACCCGGTCCGCCTCCTGGGCGCGCGCGTGCCGGATCTCCCCGGCGAGGGTCACGCCGGTGTCGGTGACGACGACGAGGGTGGCGCGCCGGTCCGCGGGATCGGTCTCGCGGCGCACGAGGCCGCGCTCCTCCAGCGCGTCGACCACCTCCGTCGCGCTCCGTGGCGCGATGCCGAGGTGTCTCGCGAGAGCGCCGGGGCGCACGGAACCGTGGCGCATCAGCGTCCCGAGGGCGCGCAGCTGCGAGGGCGTGACGTCGTAGGGCGCGAGGGCATCCCGCCAGGAGTGCCGCAGCCGACGGGCCACGGCCCAGAACAGGTCGCCGACCGAGGTGGGTTCGCCGTCCTCCACGGGAACACCCTAGCGGAAGACGCTGTTGTAGCCTCATGATGAGGTTACCTCAGTAACGAAGGAGATGCCCCTTGCCCCGCCCCTCAGAGATCTCCCGTGAGCAGCGCGCCCGCGACCGCGAGCAGGCCAAGCAGGTCTCGCTGCGCCGGATCGCCCGGCTGTTCGCCCCCCACCGGTACTCGCTCGCCGTCGTGATCGCCGTCATCGTGGTGTCGTCGATCGTCGGCCTGGCGTCGCCGTTCCTGCTGCGCGAGGTCATCGACGTCGCGCTGCCGCAGCGCGACGTCCGCCTGCTCGTGTGGCTCGTCGTCGGGATGGTCGCGGTCGCCGCGGTCACCGCCGCGCTCGGCGTCGTCCAGACCTGGATCTCCACCGCCGTCGGCCAGCGGGTGATGCACCGGCTGCGCACGGACGTGTTCGCCCACCTGCAGCGCCTGTCCCTCGGGTTCTTCACCCGCACCCGCACCGGCGAGGTGCAGTCGCGGATCACCAACGACATCGGCGGCATGCAGTCCGTCGTCACCTCCACCGCCACCTCCATCGCGGCCAACCTGACGACGGTGATCGCGTCCGCAGTCGCGATGGTCGCCCTGTCCTGGCAGCTCTCGCTCGTGACGCTGCTGGTGCTGCCCCCGGCCGTGCTGCTCTCGCGGCGCGTCGCCCGGCTGCGGCGCACCATCACCGCGCAGCGCCAGCGCGAGCTCGCCGACCTCAACGTCACCATCGAGGAGGGTCTGTCGATCGACGGCGTCCGCCTCTCGCGCACGCTCGGCACCGGCGACGCCCTCGTCTCCCGCTTCACCGACTCGTCCCTGCGCCTGACCGACCTGGAGCTGCGCAGCCAGCTGGCCGGCCGCTGGGTGATGGCGACGATGTCGATCGTCTTCGCCGCGATCCCGGCCCTGATCTACCTCGGTGCGGGCCTGCCGTGGACGGCGGGCGCGCTCTCGATCGGCACCCTGGTCGCGTTCACGACGCTGCAGGCCGGGGTGTTCCGGCCGCTGTCCGCGCTGCTCGACGTCGGGGTGAACGTGTCGGCCTCGCTGGCGCTGTTCGCCCGCATCTTCGAGTACCAGGACACCGTGATCGAGGTCGAGGAGCCGGAGCACCCGGTCGACCTGCCCGAGCCCCGCGGCCACCTGCGTCTCGAGGGCGTCACGTTCGCGTACCCGGGCGCCGACCGACCGGCGCTGGACGACGTGTCCCTCGACCTCCCCGCCGGCACCACCCTCGCGCTCGTGGGGGAGACGGGCAGTGGCAAGTCCACGCTCGGCTCGCTGGTCGCCCGGCTGCACGACCCGGACGCCGGCCGCATCACGATCGACGGCGTCGACCTGCGCGACCTGCGCCTGGACGACCTCGCCGCGATCGTCGGCGTCGTCAGTCAGGAGACCTACCTGCTGCACGACACCGTGCGGGAGAACCTGCGCTACGCGAAGCCGGACGCGATCGACGACGAGATCGAGGCCGCGGCCCGCGCCGCGCAGGTCCACCACGTGATCGAGGCCCTCCCCGAGGGCTACGACACCGTCGTCGGGCCCCGCGGCCACCGCTTCTCCGGCGGTGAGCGCCAGCGCCTGGCCATCGCCCGCACCCTGCTGCGCAACCCGCGCGTGCTGGTGCTCGACGAGGCCACGTCCGCGCTGGACACCGCCACCGAGCGCGCGGTGCAGGAGGCCTTCGACGCCCTCGCCGCGGGCCGCACCACCCTGACGATCGCCCACCGGCTCTCCACCGTCCGCGACGCCGACACGATCGCGGTGCTCGACCACGGCCGCGTCGTGGAGTCCGGGACGCACACCGACCTGGTGTCCGAGCACGGCCGTTACGCCGAGCTCACGGCGGCGTGAGACCCACCAGCACGTCCACCAGCGGACCCGGCCGCAGCTGGGCCCCGACGTGCGAGGTGGCCAGCTCCGCCGTCGTGAACGGCTCGGCCAGGACGGCGTCGGCCTCGGCGACGAACCGGTCCTGCAGGGCGGGCAGGACCGCGCGGTCGGCCGCCAGTCGCACGTAGGTGTGCGGCAGGCGGCCCCAGCGCGCCGGGTCGACCCGCACCGCGTCCTCGTCGATCGCGAGCGACTCCCGCCGGTCCATCGTCGCGAGGACGGCGAGCAGCTCGGCCCGGGTGCCGTCGGCGAGCAGGGCCTCCTGGAGGGCGTCGAGCGCGCCGGGGTCGGTCGTGCCGAAGTCGACCCGCAGCTCGCCCACCTCACCCGGGTCGGCCGTGAGCAGCCGCGGGGCGAGCGCGTCGAGCGCCGAGGGCTCGGGCGTGACGTAGGTGGACGGCCCGCCGGTGACGCAGCACCACGCGGAGACGTAGACGACGTGGGCCAGCAGCTCGGGGACCTCGTTGGCCACCGCGGTCGCCGTGAGCCCGCCGCGACTGTGCGCGACCAGCACCACGGGCCCGTCGAGCGCGCGGACCACATCGGTGACCGCGGCGACGTCGTCGTCGGTGGAGATCCCCACCATCCCGGTCTCCCGGGCGTCGAGGCCGTGCCCGGGCAGGTCGACGGCGAGGGCCCGGTGCCCGCGCAGCGTGAGCTCGCGCGCGACCGGGCCCCACGCGGCGGCGGTCGAGAACGCGCCGTGGACGAGGACGTACGTGATCGATGACAAGGGGCACTCCCGGGAGGTCGGACGGACGCGACGGCGGGGGCTCAGATCACGGCGCGGACGATAGGGCCTGCGGTGACGACCGGTCCACCGGGTTCCGACCGCTTTCCACCGCCCGGCGGCAACCGGTTGCGTGGACCGTCCCGACACACGCCGCGACCCATTACGGTGCCGCCATGGCGCCGAGCGACTACGAGATCCGCGCCGACGGTGCACGGGCGGTGGTGACCGGTGTCGGCGCCGGTCTGCGCGCGTTCACCGTCGGCGGCGCACACCACGTCGAGACCTACGAGGGCGACCCGCCGATGGGCGCCGGCTGCGTGCTCATCCCCTGGCCGAACCGCACCGCCGGCGCCCGCTTCGACTGGGACGGCACCACCCGCGAGCTCGACGTCACCGAACCCGCCCGGGGCAACGCCATCCACGGCCTCGTCCGGAAGCGGCCGTGGTCTCTCGTCGAGCACGCGGACGACGCGGTCACCCTGGCGATCGACGTCCCCGCCGAGCACGGGTGGCCCCAGCCGCTGCACGTCGAGACCACGTACGCGCTGGAGCCGACGCAGCTCACCGTCACCCACGTCGTCACGAACACCGGCGACGGCGACGCGCCCGCCGGCGTCGGTACGCACCCCTACCTGCGGGTGGGCGACCACCCGAGCGGCGAGTGCACCCTCACGGTCCCCACGGCGACCGTCCTCGATGTCGACGACGCGCAGATCCCCGTCGGCCCGGCCCGCGAGGTGACGCCGGAGGAGTCGCTGCGCCGGCCCCGCCGGGTCGCCGACCTCCGGCTCGACACCTGCTTCGGTGTCCGCCGCGGGGTGGCCGGCGTGCTGGCCGAGCTGCACGCGCCCGACGGCACCGGCACCCGGCTGTGGGGCGACAACAACGTCGGCTGGGTGCAGGCGTTCACCCCGGACAGCCCGTTCGGGCGTCCGGGGAAGGCCGTCGCCGTGGAACCGATGACCTGCCCGCCGGACGCGCTCAACTCGCGCACGGACCTCGTCGTCCTGCAGCCCGGCGCGACCTGGACCGTGCGGTGGGGACTGGAGGCGTTGTCATGATCGTGTCCGGAGACGGAGCGCAGCGGAGCTCGACCATCGTGTCCGCGGGTGAGGCCCTCGTCGACCTCGTGCCCACCGAGCAGCGGCCACTCGCCCCGCTCGCACCGCGGCTCGGCGGCGGGCCGTACAACGTCGCCGTCGGGCTCGGGCGCCTCGCCGTCCCCACGGCGATGCTCACCCGGCTCTCCACCGACGCGTTCGGCGATGCGCTGGCCGTACGCCTCACGGACTCCGGCGTCCGCACGGACCTGCTCCAGCGCGGCGACGAGCCGACCACGCTCGCCGTCGTGACCGTCGACGAGGCCGGCCACGCCCGCTACTCCTTCCACGTCGAGGGCACCGCCGACCGCCTCGTGGCCGATCCGGGCGACCTCGACGCGGCCGCGCTCGCCGTCGGGACCCTGTCCCTGCTCCTCGAGCCGGGTGCGTCGGTCTACACCGAGCTCGCCCGCCGCAGCGCCGAGCGCGGCGTGTTCGTGAGCCTCGACCCGAACATCCGGCCGGCGCTGGTCACCGACCCCGACACCGTCCGGGGCCGGCTGGACGCCCTGGCGGGCGTCGCGGGCCTGGTCAAGCTCTCCGACGAGGACGCCGCCTGGTGGGGCCGCGAGCCGGAGGAGCTGCTGGCGGCCGGTGCCGGGGCGGTGGTCGTGACCCGTGGGGCCGAAGGGCTCCGGGCCTTCACGACGGCGGGTGTGGTCGAGGTCCCGGCCGACACGTCCCGCCCCGTCGTGGACACCATCGGCGCGGGCGACTCGGTGCACGGCGCCCTGCTCGCCCACCTGCACGACCACGACCTGCTCACGCGGGACGCGGTCGCCGACCTGGACGCCGACGGCTGGCGGGAGGCGCTGGGCTTCGCGGCCCGTGTGGCGGGGTGGACGGTCTCGCGGGCGGGCGCCGAGCCTCCGACGCGGGCCGAGCTCGCAGGAGACGGGGCGACCCCGTAGGACCGGGGGTGACCGGTTCCACTGCGGTCGTCGGCGTTTCCCGTGCTGCGGTGATCGCGGCGCGGGCGCTACGGTTCGCGCAGCGTACGACGCCCCACACCCGCGGGAGTTCGCCCCGGGAGTGACGCCGCTCCGGCGCGGTGACCGACCGTCCCCGTGTGCGGTCCGGCGCCGCCCCCTCTCCCGCACGAGAAGCGTGAGAGGGATGCATTCGATGGCCGACGACGGCGAGAAGCGCACCGCGACCCTGTCCTACCCGGGCGGGGAGCACACGATGGAGATCGTCGAGGCCACGGAGGGCTCGTCCGGGATCCAGCTGGGCAAGCTCCTCGGCGAGACCGGTCTGATCACCCTCGACCCGGGCTTCGTGAACACCGGGTCCTGCCGCTCCGACATCACCTACATCGACGGTGACGCCGGCATCCTGCGCTACCGCGGCTACCCGATCGAGCAGCTGGCGAAGAACTCGACCTTCGTCGAGACCAGCTACCTGCTCATCCACGACGAGCTGCCGACGAAGACGCAGCTCGAGAACTTCACCGACCAGATCCAGCGGCACACGATGCTGCACGAGGACCTGAAGAAGTTCTTCGACGGCTTCCCCGCCGACGCGCACCCGATGCCGGTGCTGTCCTCCGCGGTCTCGGCCCTGTCGACGTTCTACCAGCGCTCGCTGGACCCGTTCGACGAGCCGAACGTCGACCTCTCGACGGTCCGCCTGCTCGCGAAGGTCCCGACGCTCGCGGCCTACGCCTACAAGAACTCGATCGGGCAGCCGTTCCTCTACCCGGACAACAACCTGTCCCTGGTGGAGAACTTCCTGCGGATGACGTTCGGGCTGCCGGCGGAGAACTACGACGTCGATCCCGAGATCGCCAAGGCCCTCGACATGCTGTTCATCCTGCACGCCGACCACGAGCAGAACTGCTCGACGTCGACGGTGCGGCTGGTCGGCTCGTCGCAGGCCAACCTGTTCGCCTCGATCTCGGCGGGCATCAACGCCCTGTTCGGCCCGCTGCACGGCGGCGCCAACGCGGCCGTCCTGACGATGCTCGAGAACATCCGCGACAACCACGGCAACACCGACGACTTCGTCGCGAAGGTCAAGAACAAGGAGCCCGGCGTCCGCCTCATGGGCTTCGGGCACCGGGTCTACAAGAACTACGACCCGCGCGCGGCCATCGTCCGCGACACCGCCCGCGGCATCATCGAGAAGCTGGGCGGCGGCGACGAGCTGCTCGAGATCGCGACCAAGCTCGAGGACTACGCGCTCAACGACGAGTACTTCGTCGAGCGCAAGCTCTACCCGAACGTCGACTTCTACACCGGCCTGATCTACCAGGCGATGGGCTTCCCGACGGAGATGTTCACCGTCCTGTTCGCGATCGGGCGCCTCCCGGGCTGGATCGCCCACTGGCGCGAGATGATCGAGGACCCGGACACCCGCATCGGCCGCCCGCGGCAGGTCTACACCGGCCCGACCGAGCGCGACTTCGTGGCGCTGGACCAGCGCGGCTGACCTGAGCGAAGGGCCCCATCGGTCGGATAGACGGGTGGTGGGCGCCCACCGCCCACGGTTGCCGGGTTGAGCGAACGGCCCCATCGGTCGAGTAGATCGACCGGAGGGGCCCTTCGCTCGTGTCCGGACGCTTCCCGACGGCGGGTGCGGGTACCTGGGTCGCATGGCTTCCGAGGACACCGCCGTGGTCTGGTTCCGCCGCGACCTGCGCGTGCGCGACCAGCCGACGTTCCTCGCCGCGCGGGAGCGCGCCGGGCGGGCGCTGGGCCTGTTCGTGCTCGACCCGACGCTCCTGGAACCCGCCGGGCCGCGGCGCACCGCGTTCCTGTACCGCTGCCTGCGGGCCCTCGACGACGACCTCGGCGGGCGGCTGCTGGTCGTCAAGGGCGACCCGGCCGACGTCGTCCCGAAGATCGCGAAGGCCCTGGGCGCGGGCAGCGTCCACGTCGCCGCCGACTTCGGCCCCTACGGCCGGCAGCGCGACGAGGCCGTCGAGAAGGCGCTCGGGGACGTCGAGTTCGTGCGCTCCGGCTCGCCGTACGTGACCGAGCCCGGCAGCATCACCAAGTCCGACGGCGACCCGTACAAGGTCTTCACGCCGTTCTCCCGCGAGTGGGCCAAGCGGATCGGCGACGCGACGCCCGCGGACACCGACGCGAAGACCCTCAGCTGGATGGACCCGTCCGACAAGGACGGCGGACCGCGCGCGGTCAAGGTCCCCGACGACCCGAAGCTCGACGCCGAACTCCCCGAGGCGGGGGAGAAGGCCGCCCGCGAGCAGTGGGAGGCGTTCGTCGACGAGCACCTCACCGACTACGACGAGATGCGCGACCGTCCCGACCGGCCCGGCACGAGCCGGATGAGCGTGCACCTCAAGTACGGCACCGTGCACCCGCGCACCCTGCTCGCCGACGCGCGCGGGAACGGGAAGGGCCCGACGTCGTTCCGCAACGAGATCTGCTTCCGCGACTTCTACGCGCACGTGCTGTGGTGGTTCCCGCGCAGCGCGCGGGAGAACTTCGACCCGAAGTTCGCGTCGATGAAGCTCGACACCGGCAAGGACGCCCAGCAGCGCTTCGCGCGATGGCAGGAGGGGCGCACCGGCTACCCGGCCATCGACGCCGCGATGCGCCAGCTGAGCGGCGAGGCGTGGATGCACAACCGGATGCGGATGGCCGTCGCGTCGTTCCTGGTCAAGGACCTGCACCTGCCGTGGTGGTGGGGCGCGACGCACTTCATGAACCTGCTCGTCGACGGCGACCTCGCCTCCAACCAGCACGGCTGGCAGTGGGCCGCCGGCACGGGCACCGACGCCGCGCCGTACTTCCGCGTCTTCAACCCCGTCACCCAGGGGGAGCGGTTCGACCCCCAGGGCGACTACGTGCGCCGCTGGGTCCCCGAGCTCGCGGGGATCGAGGGCAAGAAGGTCCACCAGCCGTGGAAGGCCGACGAGCCGCCGACGGACTACCCGGAGCCCATGGTGGACCACAAGGCGGAGCGGCAGGAGGCGCTCGACCGGTTCAACGCCCTGTAGGCCTACCGCCCGGTGAGGGCGTCCCGCCACGACACCCGCGCCCCGGTCCGCAGCACCGACCGCGCGTAGATCCGCCCGCCGAGCCACAGCACGAACGCGGTGAACGCGAGCGTCAGCACGAACCCCAGGGCCACCTGCCACACCGGGACGTCGCCCACCGCGATCCGCGCGGGCAGGATCAGCGGCGTCCACGGCGGCACCAGCGACAGCACGGCCAGCGCGGTCGACTCGGGCGCGGAGATGATGAGGTTGAAGCCCGCGACGAAGCCGATCAGCACCACGATCGACACCGGCGTCAGCACGCTCTGGGTGTCCTCCTGCCGGGAGACCAGCGACCCCAGCGCCGCGTAGACCGTCGCGTACAGGGTGAAGCCGATCAGGTACCAGACCAGCACCGACACCAGCGTCGGGACGAGCCCTGCGCCCGCGACCAGCAGGCCGGCGCTCCCCGCGACCGCCAGGCCCACCCCGCCCAGGATCACCAGCTGCGTCAGCCCCACCGCGCCGAGGCCGAGCACCTTGCCCAGCAGCAGCTGCCACGGCCGCACCGTCGCCAGCACGATCTCCACCACCCGGCTCGACTTCTCCTCGACCACCCCCTGGGCGACCATCGCGCCGTAGGTCTGGATGGAGAAGAACAGCAGGAACGCGCCGAACGCGCCGAGCCCGATGCGCAGTCCGGACGCCGGGTCCTCCGGCCGGGCGGCCACGACGACCGGTTCGGCCGCCGCGACGGCGGCGTCCGCGGCGGCCGGGTCGGGCAGCAACTGCTGCTGGGCGACGAGGCTGGTCGCAACGGTGACGACGGAGCCGGTGCCGCCGCCGAGCGAGCGGTCGACGTCGACCCGGGGACGCGTCGGCGGCCCGGACAGCGATGCGTCCGCGTCGCCGGAGGTCACGAGGGCCAGGCCGGCCGCGGCGTCCGGCACGGGCAGGACCTGCACGATCCGGCCCTGGTCGTCGGCCGCGGTCCGGAGGGCCGGGGTGATGGCCTCGGTCTCCGCGGCGACCGCGATCCGCGAGGTCCCGGAGTCGCCGGCCCCGCTGAGCGAGCCGACGAACAGCGAGTAGCCGACGAGGATCAGCAGGATCACCGCGGTCGACACCACGAAGGCCCGTCCCCGGACCCGTGCCAGGTACTCGCGGCGCGTGATGAGCAGGATCGTCCTCATGCCGCGTCCCTCCCGGTGACCGTCTCCCGGAACAACTCGGCCAGCGACGGGCGCCGGCGCGTGAACTCGTGGACCGGCCCCGTCGCGAGGGCGGCGCGCAGCAGGGCCTGGTCGTCGGAGTCGGGCGCCAGGGCGACCACGGTGCGGCCGTGCTCGAGGTGGCTCGCCGTGACACCCGGGACGGCGTCCGCCCAGCCAGCCGGCGCGTCGGGCGCGTGCACGACGACGCTGCCGCTCCCGGCGCGCAGCTCGTCGACCCCGCCCTCGACGACCATGGTGCCGTCGCGGACGATCCCGACCCGGTCGCAGAGCCGTTCGACGAGCTCGAGCTGGTGGGAGGAGAACACCACCGGCGCGCCCGCGTCGGCGCGTTCCCGCAACACCTCGCTCATCACGTCGACGGCCACCGGGTCGAGCCCCGAGAACGGCTCGTCGAGGACCAGCACGTCGGGCTCGTGCACGAGGGCCGCCGCGAGTTGGACCCGCTGCTGGTTGCCGAGGCTGAGCTTCTGGACCTCCTCGCCCACCCGCTCCGCGACCCCGAGCCGCTCGGTCCACCGGGTCGCCGCCGCGCGGGCCTCGGCGGCCGAGAGACCGTGCAGCTCGGCCAGGTAGCGCAGCTGCTCGCCCACCGCCATGCGCGGGTAGAGCCCGCGCTCCTCGGGCATGTAGCCGATCCGCCGGCGGCGGGCGGCGTCGATCGGGCGCCCGTCCAGGCGCACCTCGCCGGCGTCGGCCGCGAGCACCCCGAGGACGATCCGCATCGTCGTGGTCTTCCCGGCGCCGTTCGCGCCGACGAACCCGAAGAGCTCTCCCGGGCGCACGGCGAACGTCATCTCCTGCAACGCCCGGACCGCGCCGTAGTGCTTCGAGACGCCGTCGACCTCGAGCACCTGATCACTGTCCCGGTCGGTCGGGTGGCTGTCCACCGGAGCCGCTCCACCCGATCGTGATCAGGTCGAACCCGCGCGGGGGCTCCCTGATCGCCCCCGACGGAGCAGCATGACGAGCCGGGTCTTCGGCGGAGGGGGTGCGGGTGCGGCTGCTCGTCGTCGGGGTCGTGACGATCGCCCTGCTGGCCGCGGCGGCCCCGCTCGCGATCAGCCAGGCCCCGCGGCTGCACTCGCCGGGGCTCGCGATCGTGGCGTTCGCGGTCGCGGGGCTCGCGCTGCTCGTCGGCCTCGCCCTGCTGCTCCGCGCGGCCGTCCTGCTCCGCCGGGTGCGGCGGGCGGAGGCCGCCGCGGTCGTGGCCGAGGCGCACCCGGCCGTGGTGGCGCTCGCGGGCCAGCCGCCCGCCGACGAGGCGGTCACCGACCCGCGGCCCGGTGCGGACCGGATCGTCCTCGTCCCGACCGCCGGGCGGATCGCCGTCTCGGTCCCCGTCGCCACCGCGCCGCCGCGGCACGCGCGGGCGGACGACCCGACCGATCAGGCTCTGTCCACTCAGCGCGTGTCCGACCAGGAGCCGGTCACCGTGGGCCAGTCGGCCGGGGGTGTCGAGTCCCAGAGCCACGCCCAGGCGAGCTCGGCCGTCGACGAGCCGTCGGACCGCTCGGCGTCGTTCGCCGCGCGGTACACGACCACCCGCTCCCGGCGGTAGTCCGGACCCTCGTAGGCGTCCAGCGCGGGCATCGCGCCGGCCGGGTCGGCGAGCGTGACGACGTGCCCGCGTGCCACCCCCTCGCCCGGGACCAGCGCGGGATAGCCGCGCCCGGTGTCCACGACCAGCCCGGTCCCGACGGCGGGTGCGGTGCCGGTGGCGTGCGGCGCGAGCCGCCACCACGCGGACGCGCCCGGCTGCAGGGTGCCGTAGGTGAAGACGCGGTCCGGCCACGAGCGCGGGTCCGGGCAGCCCTCGACGATCTCCGCGGCGTCGTCGGGCACTCCGCCCGGCATGCCGGCGAGGAGACGGGCCGCGTCCTGCGACACGTCCCGCACCCGGACCGGCGCCCCGTCCACCAGCAGCGGCGACCGGTCGGTGCGCGGGGGCTCACCCGGTCGGCGCGGCGCGGGCCAGTACCCCAGGACCGGGTCCAGCCGCGCCCCGCGCTCGTCGACCACCGTCGCGGTGTGCAGCCACGCCAGGTCGTACCGGGTGCCGCGTCCCTCGCACCGGTCGAGCACCGCGACCTGCTCCGGGGTCGCCAGCCAGAGGTGGTGCACCTCCGGTGCGGCCGTACCACCCACTTGTGTGCCGTCCAGCGTCAGCATGGCCGCACTGCTGACACGTGGGGGAGGGGACGGGACCACGGCGAGCGTGGCCGGGCGGGCGTCGTCCCGGACCCGCAGGCCCGCCGCCCACACCGCGGCGACGCCGTGCACCGTCACCCGCAGCGCCACCACGGGGCCGGGCAGCCCGAGCTCGCGCCGCAACCAGGTGATCTTCGACGGGCACGCGTTCGACCCGAAGGCGAGGACCGGCACGCGGGCGGCGAGCGGCACGTCCACCAGGTCGTCGACCCCGGTGGAGCCGACCCGCCAGCCGCCGCGGGACCCGTCGTCGGGAACGAGCGGGTGGGTCAGACCGTCGGCGTGCAGGAACGAGAAACCCGGCGCGACCCCTGGGTAGGGGTCGGCCGGGTACTCGTGGTCGGGGTGGGCGATCAGTAGCCGCGCTCGCGGTACTCCTCGAGGCGCGCGGCCTCGTCGCCGACCTTCGTCGTGTCGCCGTGCCCGGTGCGCACGATCGTGTCGCCGGGCAGCGAGAAGACCTTGTCGGCCAGCTGCTCGATGAGCACGTCGAAGTCCGAGTACGACGGTCCCGTGGCGCCCGGGCCCCCGTTGAACAGGGTGTCGCCGGAGAACAGGGTGCCGATGTCGGGGGCGTAGAACACCGTCGAGCCGGGGGAGTGCCCCGGCGTGTGGATCGCCCGCAGGTCGATCCCGGCGATGGTGAACGTCTCGCCGTCGGTGATCTCGCCGTCCGGCTCGCGGTCGGGGTAGGTGAGGTCCCAGACCACCCGGTCGGCCGGGTTGAGCAGGATCGGCGCGTCGAACGCGGCGGAGATCGCCGGGGCCGCGTTCACGTGGTCGTTGTGCGAGTGCGTGCACAGGATGGCCACGACGTTCCGGTCGCCGACGGCCTTCTTGATCGCCTCGGCGTCGTGCGGGGCGTCGAGCAGGATCACCTCGGAGGAGTCACCGAGGATCCAGACGTTGTTGTCGACGTCGAAGGAGTTGCCGTCGATCTGGAACTGCCCGGACGTCGTGATGTGCTCGACGCCCTCGCCGATCTTCTCGGCCGGCATCAGAGGATCACCACCGAACGCAGCACGTCGCCGTGGTGCATCTTGTCGAACGAGGTCTCCACGTCGTCGAGCGAGATCCGCTCGGTGACGAACTTGTCGAGCGGGAACCGGCCCTGCAGGGCGAGGTCGACCAGCATCGGGAAGTCCCGGCTGGGCAGGCAGTCGCCGTACCAGGACGAGGACAGCGACCCGCCGTGGGAGAAGAACGGCTGGAAGTCGGCCTCGAGCTTCATGTCCGGCGACGGCACGCCCACCAGGACCAGTCGGCCGGCGAGGTCGCGGGCCTCGAAGGCCTGCTTCCAGGTGGCCGGGATGCCGACCGCGTCGATGACGACGTCGGCGCCGAAGCCGTCGGTGAGGTCGCGGATGCCCTGCACCGGGTCGGTGTTCTTGGCGTTGATGGTGTGGGTGGCGCCGAAGCCCTTGGCCCACTCCAGCTTCCGGTCCTCGGTGTCGACCGCGATGATCGTGGTCGCCCCGGCCAGCGCCGCGCCCGCGATCGCCGCGTCGCCCACGCCGCCGCAGCCGATGACGGCCACGGTCTCGCCGCGCTGGACCTTCCCGGTGTTGATCGCCGCGCCGGCGCCGGCCATGATCCCGCAGCCGATCAGCCCGGCCTGGGCCGGATCGATGTCCGGGTTGACCTTGGTGCACTGCCCGGAGTGGACCAGCGTCTTCTCGGCGAACGCCCCGATGCCCAGGGCCGGCTTGAGCTCCTCGCCGGTGTCCTTGAGCGTCATCGCCTGCGCGGCGTTGTGGGTGTCGAAGCAGAGGTGGTGCTTGCCCTTGCGACAGGCACGACAGACCCCGCAGACCGCGCGCCAGTTGAGGATGACGTAGTCGCCGACCTCCAGGCCGGTCACACCCTCGCCGAGCGCCTCCACCGTGCCCGCGGCCTCGTGGCCGAGCAGGAACGGGTAGGCGTCCTCGATGTTGCCCTCGCGGTAGTGCAGGTCGGTGTGGCAGACCCCGCACGCCTGGATCGCGACCACGGCCTCGCCGGGCCCCGGATCGGGGATGACGATCGTCTCGACGGTGACCGGCTTGCCCTTCTCCCGGGACACCACGCCCCGGACCTCCTGCGGCATTCTCGCCCTCCACGTCGTCGGCTCATGCGCTCATGCGTTCGCGTGCAGGGTTCCACGTGACGCGGGGCACTACGCAAGAGCGCGCCCGGAAACGACCACGGGCGGCCACCCCCGGTGAGGGGTGACCGCCCGTGGCGCGCTCGATCAGACGTGCAGGATCAGACCCGAGCCCTGGCCGCCGCCGCCGCAGAGGCCGGCCGCACCGATGCCGCCGCCGCGGCGCTTGAGCTCGTGGGCGAGGTGGATCGCGATCCGGGCGCCGGACATGCCGACCGGGTGGCCCAGGGAGATCGCGCCGCCGTCGGGGTTGACCCGCGCCGGGTCGACCCCGAGCTCCTGGGTGGACTGCAGCGCGACCGCCGCGAACGCCTCGTTGAGCTCCAGCATCTCGAGCTGGTCGGGCTTCAGGCCCTCGCGCTCGAGGGCCTTGAAGATCGCCCGCGAGGGCTGCGAGAGCAGCGAGTTGTCCGGGCCGGCGACCCAGCCGTGGTGGCCGATGCGGGCGAGGACCTCGAGGCCGAGCTCCTTCGCCTTCTTCTCGGACATGACGACGGCGGCCGCGGCACCGTCGGAGATCTGCGAGGAGGAGCCCGCGGTGATCGCGCCCTCCTTGTCGAAGGCCGGGCGCAGCTTGCCCAGGCCCTCGGCGGTGGTGTCGCCGCGGACGCCCTCGTCCTCGGTGACGACGACCGGGTCGCCCTTGCGCTGCGGGACCGACACCGGCGCGAGCTCGGCGTCGAACCGGCCGTTCTTGGCCGCGTCGGCGGCGCGCTGGTGCGAGGAGGCGGAGAACTCGTCCATCGCCTCGCGGGTCAGGCCGATCGCCTTCGAGAAGCGCTCGGTGGAGGCGCCCATCGACTCCTGGTCGTAGACGTCGGTCAGCGCGTCGTACTCGGTGGCGTCGAGAATCTTGCCGCCGCCGTACTTGTAGCCGCGGCGGGCCTTCGGCAGGAGGTAGGGCGCCGCGGTCATGGACTCCATGCCGCCGGCGACGACGACGTCGTAGTCGCCCGCCTGGATCATCTGGTCGGCGAGCGCGATCGCGTCCAGGCCGGAGAGACAGACCTTGTTCAGCGTGAACGACGGCGTCGACATCGGGATCCCGGCGTCGGTCCCGGCCTTGCGGGCCGGGTTCTGGCCGGCCCCGGCCTGGATGACCTGGCCCATGATCAGGTACTCGACCTGGTCACCGGAGATGCCGGCCTGCTCAAGGGCCTTCGCGATGGCGGTGGTGCCGAGCTGCTGGGCGGTGAGGTCGGCGTACGCCCCGGAGAGCTTGCCGATCGGCGTGCGGGCGCCGGAGACGATGACGGAGCCGGGCATGGACTTCCTCCTGGACGTTGTCGGGGGTTCTCACGATCACGACGTCGGGTGAGGACCACGACGACCGCCGGGTCCTCGAACCTACCCGTGTCGGGCCCCGCACCCCAGGGCCGAAGGTGCCCCCGAGGTGCAGGACCGCTCACGAGGATCGGTTCAGTGCGCGGTGACCCCCGAGTAGCGCGCCACCTCGTCGAGCAGCGGCGGCCACTCCTGGCGCAGCGCCTGGTTGCCCATGAACAGGCCGAGGTGCCCGCCGGGGGCGGTGCGCTTCCAGACCTGGTCGGAGGGGGTCGACACCGCGTCCGCGGCCCGGAAGACCTGGACCGGCGGGGTGATGTGGTCGGTCGCGCCGCCGAGCAGGAACAGCGGGCAGGACAGGTCGGCCATGTCCAGGCGCTTCCCGCCGACCTCGAGCCGGCCCTCGATCAGCTCGTTGCCGGAGAACAGGTGCTCGACGAGCCAGAGGTAGAACGTGCCGGGGACGTCCTGCGTGTGCTTGAACCAGTCCTCGAAGGCCTGGTAGCGCGCGATGGCGGTGGGGTCGTCGAGGTGGCGCAGCAGGTCGACGTGCTTCGCGATCTCGGCGTCCGGGCTCATCGCGATGAAGCCGTTGAGCACGAACTGGCCGGGCATGTTGCCGCGACCCATCGCGACCATGGTGCGGTACGGGAGCTTCCCGTAGCGCCGGGTCAGCACCCGCGACGAGGCGCCGATGGCGGTGTCGCCGGCGTGGAAGTCGATCGGGGCGCCCGCGAGGGTCAGGGTGTTGACGCGCTCCGGGTGCACGCAGGCGTAGATCGTGGAGAGCCACCCGCCCTGGCAGTCGCCGACGAGGTTCACCGTCGTGTGCCCGGTGCCCTCGAGCGCGGAGTCCACGGCACGGTCGACGACCGCGACGTAGTCCTCGATCGTCGTGCCCTTCGTGGCCTGCGTGGCGCCGACCCAGTCGAGGGTGAACGCGCGCGTCAGCCCCGCCTGCCGGATGACCTGCATCTGCGACTGGGTGGGCTGGAAGTCGACGATGCACGAGTCGTGGCCGGCCTGCGGCGGCAGGACCAGCGTCGGCACGACGTCGTCGGTCGCCCCGGCGGTGAAGTCGCGCAGCCGCGCGATCGGGGTCTCCCAGACGACGGTGTGCTCGGTCGACCAGGACGGCTTCCGGCGCCCGAGCACGTGCCGCCACCAGCGGGCGGCGTCGTAGACGGTGCGGTGCGGGGTGGCGGCCTGGGCCAGGGCCCGGGTGGTGACGTAGGCCCCGCCCTCGACGAGCGCGGTGGTCGCCTTGCGCAGCGTCTCGCCGCGGAAGGTCCGCAGGTAGGCGGCGGGGTCGACGGGGTCGATGGCCGGGGCGTCGGGCGCTCCGGTGGCGTCGGTGGCGTCGCTGACGGGGGCGGTGGTCATGGGGGCCTCCTCCTCACCCAGCCCGCGACCGTGGATCGCCGGGCGGCCGGGTCGGCCCCCGGCCACGTCGCCAGGCTGCTAGGCGAACCGTATGTCCGCTAGGGATGGTTCGCAACGCACCCGGCGGAGCGGGGAGGGCCGTGACCTGGACGAACGGTCGGAGTGTCGTCACGGCTGTGTCCCAAGACGCACGAAGGTGTGTGACGGCTGACACCAATGGGCAGGCTGAGGCGCGGGGTGAGCCGCGGCGGACGCGGACGATGACGACGGAGAGGGTGTCGTGATGGCGGACATGACAGGTCAGGTCGCCGTGGTGACCGGCGGTGCACGGGGCATCGGCAAGGCGATCTCGGAGCGACTCGCCAACCGCGGGTGCAAGGTGGCGGTCGGGTACTCGAGCGGACGCGACGCCGCGGCGGAGCTGGCCGAGAAGTACCCCGGCATGACGATCCACCAGGGCAACATCGGCAGCCGCGAGGACTGCGAGCGCGTGGTCCAGGAGGTCTACGACCAGCACGGGCGCATCGACATCCTGGTCAACAACGCCGGCATCACCGCGGACAAGATGCTGCACAAGATGGAGGTGGACGACTGGGACAAGGTCGTCCAGGTCAACCTGTCCGGCACGTTCTACATGTCGCACCTGGTCTTCCAGCACATGCGCGAGCGCGGGAGCGGCCGGATCGTGTCGATCTCCTCGGTGATCGGCGAGCGCGGCAACGCCGGGCAGGCGAACTACGCCGCGACGAAGTCCGGTCTGTTCGGCCTGACGATGTCGCTGGCCATGGAGGGCGCGAAGAAGGGCATCACCGCGAACTGCGTGGCGCCCGGCTACATCGAGACCGACATGGTGGCGGGAGTCCCGGAGTCGGCGCTGGAGAAGATCGTGGCCCAGGTCCCGGTCGGGCGCCTCGGGCAGCCCGATGACGTCGCCCGGGTGGTCGAGTTCCTGTCCGACCCCGACTCGAACTACATCACCGGGCAGGTCTACTCGGTCAACGGCGGGCTCTTCATGTCCTCCTGAGCGGGCCCGAAGGCCCCGCCGAGCTCGTCGCAGATCTCGTCGAGCGCGGCGGTGGCCGCCCGGCACATGCCGGGGAAGGTCATGAACCCGTGCACGGCCCGGGCGTGGTCGGAGTGCCGCGTCGGCACCCCGGCCGCGCGCAGCCGGTGCGCGTAGGCGACCCCGTCGTCGTGCAGCGGGTCGACCTTGGCGGTGATGACGAGCGCCCGCGGCAGGCCGCGGTGGTCGGGCGCCAGCAGCGGGGAGCAGAGCGGATCGGTGGCGTCGCCGTCCGGGCCGAGGTAGTTCGCGCAGAAGACGTCCATGTCCGCCTTCGTCAGCAGCGGCCCGCGCTCGAAGGCGGCCGTCGAGGGCGCGTCCAGGGTCAGGTCCACGACGGGGTAGATCAGCACCTGCGCGTCGATCCCGGGGCCGGACTCCCGCGCCATCATCGCGACGACGGCGGCGAGGTTGCCGCCCGCGCTGTCGCCCATCACCGCGACCCGGTCGGCCCGCCCGCCGAGCGCCTCGGCGTGGCGGACCGCCCAGACCAGCGCCGCGTACCCGTCGTCGCGACCGGCCGGGTAGGGGTGCTCCGGCGCGAGGCGGTAGTCGACGGACAGGACGAGCGCGCCGATCCGCGCGGCGACCTGGGCGCAGAGCCAGTCGGACTGGTCGAGGTTGCCCAGCGACCCGCCCCCGCCGTGGTAGTTCACGACGATCGGCAGCCCGTCCTCCCGGCGGCGCCCCCCGGGCAGCGCGCCGTGCGGGCGGTAGAGCCGCAGGGTGGTCGGATCGGGGTCGGTGCCGCCGACCTGCCGGAGGTCGACCCGCAGGTCGGTCAGCGAGACGTCGGCCGGCATCGGTCCGAAGACCCGGGACGTGACGACGTTGTGCGTCAGACGCCGGCTGCGGGCGCGCGCGAGGGCGGCGGGGTCCATGCGGCTGATCGCGATCACGCCGGCCCGGTCGGTGAACCAGGTGAACAGGCGGGTGCGGACGTCGATGTCGACCGCCGCGTCGTGCCCGCTCACGTCACGGTCCTCCCGCGCCGGGCGGAGGCGGCCGAGGCCCGGTCGGGACGGCGACCGCGGCGGGGTCGGCTGCGCGTCGGGCAGCGTGAACGGCTGCGTCGTCGGACCCGTCATCACGCCTCCTCTCCCTCGCTGGGCGGTGCCACGGGACGTCCCGCCCGTTCGGCGGTCGACGAGGGCATCGCTGCTCCGTTCGAGAACGTGACATCGATCATGGCCGCCGCGGGTTCCCGCCGCCAGGCGATGGCGGTCGCCCGTTCGTGGTCGCTCGGTGACCGGTGTCCGGATGACGTGCGCCCGGGTGGGTGACGGCGCGTCGGGACGACGACATGCCGTCACGGCCGGACGAGCGGGTCGGCCGGCGGTGATCCTCGTCGCGCGGGCGAGCTCGCCCGGCCCGAGCTGCTAGGGTGCTGAATCGAACGAGGGGGAGTAGCTCCCAACACCGCGGTCGACACGCTGATCGCGCCCCGGACCCGTCCGGGGTGTGGATCCGGTCGCGGCGGCCACCGTCCACCGGTGGCGGGCGAGACCTTCGGTACCGATCCGTTGCACGTACGGGTCGGGCCGGAGACCTGTGCCCGAGGCCCTCCGGTCCGTCCCGGAGGACGAGAGGACCCTCGTGAGCCCCATCGTGGCCACGTTCCTGGCCGCCACGGCCGTGAGCTTCGCCGTGATCTTCGTGGCCGAGCTCGGCGACAAGAGCCAACTCATGGCGCTGACCTTCGCCACCCGCTTCAAGGCGCTCCCGGTGCTGATCGGGATCACCGTCGCCACCGCGGTGGTGCACGCGGTGTCGGTGGGCGTCGGCTACCTGCTCGGGGCGGCGATCCCGACCTTCTGGATCAGCCTCGTCGCCGCGGTCGCCTTCGTCGGGTTCGGGCTGTGGACGCTGCGCGGCGACGAGCTCACCGCCGACGAGCAGACGAAGGCCCGCCGCTCCGGCGGGTCCGCGGTGGCCGCCGCCTCGGTCGCGTTCTTCCTCGCCGAGCTCGGCGACAAGACGATGCTCGCCACCATCACGCTGGCCACGCAGTACCAGGGCTGGGGCGGCGTGATCGGCGTGTGGGCCGGATCGACGGTCGGCATGGTCGTCGCGGACGGGCTCGCGATCGCGGTCGGGCGGCTGCTCGGGCGCAAGCTCCCGGAGAAGGCGATCCGGATCGGGGCCGCGGTGCTGTTCTTCGCCTTCGGGATCTGGCTCGCGGTCGAGGCGCTGGTGACGCGCTGACCAGGCGCGTCGTTCAGGAGCCCGAGGCCAGCGACGAGGCCGCGTCGCGGCTCGTCGCGATGACGACGTCGTCGTAGAACACCGAGCCGTCGGCGTCGATGTCGGACGAGCGGTACAGCCCGGTCTTCAGGTAGGAGACCTCGTCCGGGTAGAGCGTGCCGCCCCGCGGCCGGTAGTCCGACACGACCTCGCGGCCGTCCTGGACGACGTCGACGCTGCCCTCGTCCGGGTCGTCGGAGAAGTGGACGCGCAGCACGAGGTCGGTACGCGCCCCGGTCCGTGCCGGGCCGATGTCGCGCGTCCAGTGCTCGCCGATGCCCTCGCCGCCGTCGAGCACGAACCGGCCGCCGCGCACCTGCACCGACAGCGGGGGGCTGCCGTCCCCGGAGTTCTTCCACTGTGCGATGACCTGCCAGTCGGAGGTCCCCGCGGGGAAGTCGGGCGGCAGGTAGACCGCGAACCCGAACCAGTACTCGTCACCCGGGCGGAAGCTGCGGTACGCGGGCTCGAGCTCCGAGCGGGTGCCGCCGGCCGGGACCGAGTACTCGATCGCGGCCCGCCCGGGCACGTCGGGAGAGGAGACGGCCCGTGGGTCGTCTCCGTCGTCGGTGTTCCACGGCGTCACGCGGTAGGAGTCCAGCGCCGAGGCCGTGTCCGTGCCCGACCGCCAGACGACGCCCTGCCCGGTCGGCCCGGAGGACGGGCCCCGGGACGACGAGTACGGCTGCGCGCACCCGGCGACCAGGAACGCGAGGACCACCCCGACCACGAGCGGCAGGGCGGGGACCCGGGACAGGGAGCGCACGTCCCCCAGGCTACGGACGCCGGGGTGAGCGGCCGGTCTCGTCAGGCGGTGCCGGTCACCCGCAGCCGCACGTGCCGCTCCACGAGGATCGGCAGGAACGAGCGGATCCGGGCGCCGGAGAGGCGGGCGGACGCCTCGGCGACGGCGCTGCGGACGGTGTCCGGCGCGACGCCCTCGGCGGACCAGCGGGCGACGAGGCGCTCCTCGGTCTCGGCCAGCTGCGCGCGGTCGTCGGGGGCGGCGGCGGTGGTGGACTGCGGCATTCCCGTATTCAACGACCGGACAGCGGCCGGGCACCAGAGAACGACTCGTGACTCACAGGATCTCCACGCACGGGCGGCGGGAGCACCTCGACACCCACGGAGCCACCCGCGGCGAGGGCCGCTCCGACGGGGTACGAGCGGGCCGCGGCGGGCAGCGGTCCCTCGTCCCCGGACAGCACCACCGACACTCCGGCGGGCTCCGCGTCGGGGGCCGGCTCGAGGCCCAGGCGGCGCAGGGTCTGCCCGGCGACGGCCCCCGCGCTGTCGTAGAGCCGCACCCCGGGGAGCGCCGCGGCGATCAGGTCCGACACCAGCGGGTAGTGGGTGCAGCCGAGCACGATCCCGGTGACGTCGTCGGGCGTCCGGGCGGCCCCGGCGTCGACGGCGGCCGTGATCGCCGCCGGGTCCGCGGTCTCGACGGCCCGGGCCAGCCCGGGGCACGGCACGGCGGTCGCCTGGCCGGGCGCGGCGAACAGCGCGACCAGGTCCGCCTGGTAGGCGCTCGCGCTGGTCGCCTCGGTGGCCCAGACCCCGAACGGCTCGCCCGAGGCGGCCGCCGGCTTGATCGCCGGCACGGTCCCGACGACGGGTCGGGCCGGTTCGAGCTCGGCGCGCAGCGGGACGAGCGCGTTGACGCTCGCGGTGTTGCAGGGGACGACCACCGCGTCGGCGCCCCGGGCGATCGCGAGCCGGGCCGCCGTCAGGACCCGCTCGACGATCCACTCGCCCGGCCGGGCGCCCCACGGCATCCCGTCGGGGTCCATCAGCAGGTCGAGGTGGGCGTCCGGGCGCAGGTGGCGGAGCCATCCCGCCGTCGGGAGCATGCCGAGACCGGAGTCGATGAGCGCGATGCGCACGGCCCCGAGAGTAGCGGGAGCGCTACACCATGGCGGCGCTGCCCACCTCCGGGTGCGCGCGGAAGAACTCGACCATCGGCCCGACGTGGTCGGCGAAGGACGGGCAGGAGACGCCGACCTCGGCCAGGAGCGCCGTCGTCGCCGCGGTGTCGTAGAGCGTCGGGTGGGTGAGGTACTCCAGCGTCGACGAGGGAACCTGGAACAGCCGGCCGACGCCGGGGACGTGGTCGATGGAGAACGCCGCCAGCGGGGTCGGCATCGGCACCACCCGCAGCCGCTTCCCGCCCTGCGCCGCGAACGCCTCGCTCATCTGCGTGACGGTCGGCGGGTGCGGCTGGGCCAGGGCGACGGTGCGCCCGACGGCTGCGTCGTGCCCGGCCAGCGCAGCGATCCCGTCGACGACGAAGTCCGACGGCACGAGGTTGAACGCCACCCGGTCGGCACCGCGGGGCAGCGGCATGAACGCCGTCGAGCCCTGGCGCAGCAGCAGCTGCAGCACGTAGTACGGCCCGTCGAACTTCTGCGTCCGCCCCGTGGTGGAGTCGCCGACCACCAACGGGCGGTAGATCGTGACCGGCAGGCCCGCGTCCCGGGCCTTCGCGACGATGCGCTCGGCCTCGTGCTTGGTGTGGTCGTAGTGGTTCGCGAACGGCTGGCCGAGCTCCAGGTCGTCCTCGAAGAAGAGCCCGTCGTAGCGGCCCGAGACGTAGCAGGTCGAGACGTACTGCAGGCGGCGCAGCCCGTGCCCGTCCGCGGCGCGGCGCGCGAGGTCCACGACGTGGCGGGTCCCGTCGACGTTGACCCGCCAGGCGATCTCGGGTGCGACGGAGAGGTCGTACACCGCGGCCAGGTGGAAGATCTCGAGCTGCTCACCGAGCAGCCGGTCGGTCACCGCGGGGTCGAGCCCGAGACCCGGCGTCGTGATGTCCCCGACGACGAGGTCGGTGCGGCCGGCGATGTCCGGGTCGTCGCGTTCGAGGTCCGCGAGCGCCTCGCGGGCCCGGCCCAGCCAGCGCTGCTGGACGAGCGCGACCGCGCGGGCGTCGGGGTCGCGGCGCAGGGTGCGCGGCAGGAGGGCGGAGCCCAGGAAACCCGGGAACCCGGTGAACAGCACGGCACTCACGCCTGTCTCCTCTCGGACGCCGGGAGGCTATCCGGTACCGGGCGTACCGCGACATGAACTCCGGCACAGCGATCGCGAAGGGTGTCATCGGGCGCGCCGTGGGGCATCTTGGCGCCCAACGGACGTCGCGCACCGCCGCCGGCGTGACGAGGGCGGAGAGAGGGACGAGATGGCAGAGCGGATCGTGGTCGTCGGTGCGGGGTTCGCCGGGCTGGAGACGGTGAAACGTCTCGAGAAGGTCCTGCGGCACGAGATGGCCGACGGCTCGGTCGAGGTCGTCCTCGTCGCCCCGAACGACTACATGCTCTACCTGCCGCTGCTGCCCCAGGTCGCGGCCGGCGTCATCACCGCCCAGTCGGTCACCGTGCCGCTGCCGCGCGCGGTGAAGCGGGCGCACCGGCTGCCCGGGACCGTCGTCGGGGTCGACCTGGAGCGGAAGAACTGCGTCGTGCGCAAGATCTCCGGCGACGAGGTCGACCTGCCGTTCGACCGGATCGTGCTGGCCCCCGGGAGCGTCACCCGCCAGTTCGACATCCCCGGCCTGGAGGACCACGCCCTGGGCATGAAGAACCTCGCCCAGGCCGCCTACCTGCGCGACCACGTGCTGGCCCAGCTCGAGCTGGCCAACGCCGCGACCGACGACGAGGAGCGCGCGGCCCGCTGCCGCTTCGTGGTCGTCGGCGGCGGCTACGCCGGCACCGAGACCGCCGCGTGCCTACAGCTGCTCACCGAGTCGGCGCTCAAGCGGTTCCCGCGGCTCGACCCGGGCATGGTGCGCTGGACGCTGGTCGACATCGCACCGCGTCTCATGCCCGAGCTCGGGAAGCGGCTCGGCGAGCAGGCGCTGGACCTGCTGCGCCGGCGCGGCGTCGAGATCAAGCTGGAGACCGGCGTCAAGGACGTGACCGACGAGGCCGTCACCTTCTCCGACGGCGAGGTCGTCGCCTGCCGGACGCTCGTCTGGACCGCGGGGGTCACGTCCAGCCCGCTGGTGAAGAACCTCGGCGTCGAGCTGAACCGTGGCCGCGTCCGGGTCGGGGCGGACCTGCAGATCGAGGGGCATCCGGGGGTGTTCGCCCTCGGGGACTGCGCCGCCGTCCCCGACCTCACCCAGGACGACGCCGACGCGATCTGCCCGCCGACCGCGCAGCACGCCTCGCGGATGGCGACGACGGCCGCCGACAACGTCGTGGCCTCGCTGCGCGGTGAGCCGCTGACGCAGTACAAGCACCACGACCTCGGGCTGGTGGTCGACCTCGGCGGGACCCAGGCCGTGGCGCACCCGCTGAACCTGGAGCTCAAGGGTGCGCCCGCGCAGGCCGTGACCCGCGGCTACCACCTGTTCGCGCTGCCCCTGATGCGCACGCGGGCCCGCGTGGTGGCGAACTGGATCCTCCACCTGTTCGGCGGCGACGACTTCATCCGCATCGGCTTCCTGTCCGACCGCAAGGCCACCGTCGACGAGTTCGAGGGGACGCAGTCCTACCTGTCCCACGACGAGATCCGGGCGCGCGCCTCCTGAGCCGCCGTAGGCTCGCGGGAATGCCCCGCCTCGACGACGTCGTCAGCGCCGACGGCACCCGGATCCGCTGGTGGGACAACGATCAGGTCGGTCGTCCGGCGCCGGACGTCGTGATCTCCAACGGGCTCGGCGCCTCCCCGGCCGCGTGGCCGTGGCTGGGGGGCGACGGCCGCCCGTCGTCGTCGACGCCGCGGGCCGTGACGTGGCACCACCGCGGTCTCGGAGGCTCGGACCGGCCCGCGGACCCGGAGCGGATCCGGATCGCCGACCACGTCGACGACATGTTCGCGGTGATGGACGCGGCCGGCATCGACTCCGCGGCGGTGGTCGGGTGGTCGGTCGGGGTGGCGGTGGCCTTCGAGGCGGCGCGCCGCGCCCCCGAGCGGGTCTCCTCGCTGCTGGTGCTGGGCGGGGTCGCCGGTGGCGGCTTCCGGGCCGGCCCCTCGTGGGCGCCGGAGTTCCTCTCCCGCGGGCTCTCGACGGCGAGCGCCTGGTCGCTGCGCGTGGTCGGTCCGCCGGTGGCCGGACTGATCTCGCTGCTGCCGCGCAGCCTGGACGCCTCGACGATGGCCGCGTTCGCGCCACCCCCGCTGCAGACCCTGGCCGAGGTCGCGCGGGAGTTCTCCCACCACGACTGGACGTGGTTCTCGCAGATGGTGCTGGCGGCGGGGAAGGAACCACCGATCCCGGTCGACGCGGTCCGGGTGTCGACCACGGTCGTCGCGGGCGAGTTCGACACGATGGCGCCGGTCGAGGACATGGTCGCGCTCGCCGACGCGGTCCCGGGCGCCCGCCTGGTCCGGGTGCCCGGCACGCACTTCGTGCCGCTGCAGTTCCCGGACCTGCTCGCGGCGGAGCTCGACCGGCTCAGATCCTCGTAGCGACGAGGCGCAGCGCGAGGTCGTAGCCGAGCGTGCCCGCCCCAACGATCACGGCGGTGGCCACCGGCGAGACGTAGGAGTGGTGCCGGAACTCCTCGCGGGTGTGCACGTTCGAGATGTGCACCTCGACGACCGGCCCCGGGATCGCGGCCAGCGCGTCGCGGATCGCCACCGAGGTGTGCGTGTACGCCGCGGGGTTGACGACGACGGCGGCGAAGTCGCTCATCGCCTCGTGGATCGCGTCGACGAGCACGCCCTCGTGGTTGCTCTGCCGGGCGTCCACCTCGAGGCCGAGCTCGGCGCCCAGCGCCGTCGCTCGCTCGTTCACGTCGGCGAGGGTCTCCGACCCGTAGACGTCGGGCTCGCGCCGCCCGAGCAGGTCGAGATTGGGCCCGTGGAGCAGGAGCACCCGACGCGGCCCTTGCGCTTCACGATTCTGCGACACGGACACTCCAGACGATCACACAGCGATAACAACAGGTGTGTGATTCGAGGGTCAAGGTCCCGGGCGGGGACGCCGATGGAAGGACAGCGCCCACCGTGGGCGGCCCTGCCGCAGGGGGCAGGACTGGGACGGGAGTCTGTATGAGGACGGTTCTGATCTGCGACGACCGGCGCAGTGTCCGCGAGGGCCTGACCCGTGTCATGTCGGCCGTGCCGGGGGTGCAGCGCATCGACTGCGTCGCCACCCCGGAGGACCTGCTCGCCCGGTACGCGCGCCAACCCGTCGACGTGGTCTTCGTCGGCACGCAGCGCGCGGTCAGCTCGGGTGCGGAGGCCACGCGCCGGCTCGTCGCGGCCCACCACCAGGCGAACGTCATCGTCTTCGGGGCCCCCGACGACGCCGGCAGCATCGCCGCCGCCATCGCCGGCGGGGCCCGCGGCTACCTGCGCTGGGACGCCTCGCGTCCGGAACTGGTCGCCGCGCTCGCGTCGACGACGATGGGCGACGTCTTCCCCGCGCAGCGCCAGTCCTCGGAGCCCGGCGCCGGCATCAACCTCACCGAGCGCGAGATGCAGGTGCTCCGGGGCATGAGCCAGGGCAAGAGCAACGGTCAGATCGGGCGCGAGCTCTACCTGTCCGAGGACACCGTGAAGACGCACGCGCGTCGGCTCTTCCGCAAGCTGTCCGCCTCGGACCGCGCGCAGGCGGTGGCCCAGGGCTTCCGCTGCGGCCTCGTCAGCTGAGGCACCCCCACCCGCGTGCGGTGCACCGGACGACCCGCCGAGTCGGAGGCGGCGGCGTCGGACCCGGAGCGCGACGACGGGAGGTCTCCGCGGGCTCGCGTCCGCGGCGCCGGGAGCACGTCCGACCGGGCAGGGTCCGGACGTGCTTCCTGCTCGGGCCCGCTCAGCCCTGCAGCGGGCCCACCATCGCGGCGATCCGGTCGTCCCGGATCTCCGTGCGGCCGCGACGCAGCGCGCCGAAGCGGTGCCGGATGCCGTCGGGACCGGCCAGCCACCCCTGGTAGGCGTCCAGGCGGTGGTCCTGCCGCCCGCCGTCGTCGTCGGTCACGGTGACGAGGTAGCGGGTGTCGCGCTCGAAGCGGTAGCGCGGCGTGGGCGGGGTCGTCAGTTGCCTGGCCATCGCGGCCGATCGTACGGGCCCGGACGGAGCATGCGGCGCTTCTGAGGTGCGCGTCGCGTGGCGGACGGAACTCGTCCGCCTCCTGCGGCACGATCGGTCCGTGCTCGAGACGTCCGCCCGCCTGCTGCGCCTGCTCTCGCTCCTGCAGAGCCGGCCGGAGTGGTCCGGCCCGGAGCTGGCGGAGCGCCTGGGCATCTCGGTGCGCACCGTGCGCCGGGACGTCGACAAGCTCCGGTCGCTCGACTACCCGGTCGAGGTCGACCTCGGCCCCACGGGCGGCTACCGCCTCGGCGCAGGGGCCGCCCTGCCGCCGCTGCTCCTCGACGACGACGAGGCCGTGGCGGTCGCGATCAGCCTGCAGACGGCGGCCGGGTCGGGTGGCGTGGGCGTCGCCGGGCTCGGCGAGACCGCGGTCGCCGCCCTGGTGAAGCTGGAACGCATCCTCCCCGAGCGGTTGCGTCGGCGGGTCGCGGCGGTCGGGGTGTCCACGGTCGCCCCGCTCCGCCCGACGCCGTCGGTCGAGCCGGCCACGCTCGTCGCGGTCGGCGCCGCGTGCCGCGACCGCCGGGTCCTCGAGCTCGACTACACCGCCTTCGACGGGACCGGTTCCCGACGGCGGGTCGAGCCCCACCACCTCGTCTCCTGGGGCCGGCGCTGGTACCTGCTCGCCTTTGACCTCGGCCGCGACGACTGGCGCACGCTGCGCCTCGACCGGGTCGTCCCCCGCGTCGCCCCGGACGGCCTCGCCACCGGGCCCCGTTTCACCCCGCGTGCCGTGCCCGGGGGCGATCCGGCCGAGTACGTGGCCTCGAAGGTCCGGGACGTCCGCCCGCTGCGCTGCCGGGCCCGGGTGCACGCGGGCGTCGACGAGGTGCGTGCGCGCATCTGGACCGACCAGGTGCGCCTCGAGGACCTCGGCGACGGCACCTGCCGCGTGCACCTGTCCGCGGACGAGGTGCACGGCGCCGCGGTCATCCTGGTCGCGATGGGCCTGGAACTCGAGGTGGAGGCGCCCGACGAGCTCGCCGTCGCGTGCCGCGAGATGGGCGAGCGCAGCCTGCGGGCGGCCGGGGCGCAGAAACTCCCGGCCCGGGGTTGCGCACCAGCGGAGGACTTAGGCTAGGCTCACCTCAACGAGATCGACCGAGAGTCGAATCTCCGCACAGACCGGCCGCGAGGGTGTTGTGGTGGCGCCCGAGGTGGCTGCGCAAGAGGAGGGCGCCGGGCTCGAGGGACGAGCCCGGCGCCGTCCTCGTCATCGTAACCCCTGAGGCCGATGACGGCCCGGTGTGCCGCGAGCGCAGGGTCGGCGGCCCGGAATCCTGCGTCATGTCGCACTCGGTGCGGCATCGAGCCGGCCGGCCCCACCTTGTCGCGGTCTCCTGACGGGCTCGGTTCACCTTGTCACTGGGATTCAGCACGACAAGGTGAGTCGGGACTGCCGGAAACCCGCGACAGGGCGATCGAGGGACGGCCCGTCGCCCCGCCGGGTGTTGCCCGTACCGCGAGTGCGACGTCAGGCAGGGTCGGCGGCCCGGAAACCTGCGTCATGTCGCACTCGCCGAGGATTTCCGAAACCGCACCCACGGCGCGAAGCGCGCTCCTACCGTGAGGACGTCGATCATCCGACGAGCGTGAGGAGCAGCGGATGTCCCAGCCGTTCGACGCCGCCACGGGCGCGATGCAGGGCGGGGCCGCGCAGCTCGAGGCGGCCGGGAGTCAGGTGGGGTCCGCGGGCGGGCAGGCGTCCGGGGCGGCGTCGTCGGCGGGCGGCGGGGTCAACGGCGGAGCGCTCGCGGGCGCGTTGAGCGCGCTGGGCGCCGAGCTCGCGGCGAAGGCGCAGGAACTGGCGGCGGCGGCCTCGGCCACCTCGGCGAACGTGAGCGCCGCGGCCGCGGGCTACCAGACCTCCGACGCCGCGGCGAGCCGTGCGATCGACGGCGCCGTGCCGGGCTAGAAGCGGGCGCCGGCGTCGGCCGCGGCGGCGTAGAGGCCGAGGACCCCGGCCAGCAACGGCAGCACCGCCACGGCGGCTGCGGTCTCCAGGCGGGCCAGCAGCCGCTGCGTGCGGGGCCGGCGCCACCACGCGAGCACCCCCTCGTCGGTGACGGAGGCCGTCCGCAGCGCGCCGCCGAGCCCCACGAGTGCCCCGATCAGCGCGACGCCGACCGCGACCACCACCGCCCGCGCCCCCGGCCCGCCCGTGAGCACCACCGACCAGCCGGTCCCGGCCAGCCCGACCGTCCCCGCGCCGATCGCCGCGGCGGACTCCACCACGAACACCGAGCGCCGGGCCCGCAGCACCGCGGTGACCGACACCGCCGCACAGAGACCGAGGACCATGCCCCCGCCCGACGAGGTCGCGAGGACCCACAGGCCCGCGGCGGCCGCCGTGCCGCCGGCCAGCGCGGCCGTGTCGACGGTGCGCCGGGTGGCCTCGGCGAGCTCGACGAGGTGCTCGGCGTCCGCGCGCGGCTCGATCCACGTGCGGCCGCGGGTGACGAGCCACGGCAGCGCCAGCACGAGGACCAGCCACACCGTGAGCCCGACGGCGATCGCCCGCGGCGTCGGGAGCACCCCGCCCGCGACCAGCGCCGACGGCAGCGAGACCCCGATGCCGAGCGCGCCCGCCCCGGCCCACCAGGGCCCGCGCTCGCCCACGACCAGCCAGGCCGACGCCGCCCCGACGGCGAGCGCGGAGCCGGCCAGGGTCAGCACGAGCGGGAGCCCGCCGCGCGCGACGAGGCCGCCCGCGACCCCCGCCGCCGTCCACGCGGCGAGCGACGCGAGCCCGGCACCGAGCGTCGGCAGGTCGGCGACCGGGTCGGCGTCGAGCGGCGTCGTGGGGCGCGACCGTCGCTGCAGCGCGGCCAGCCCGAGCAGCATCAGCGCGAGCACCAGCGGCACCAGCGGCCCGCCGGGGAGCGCCAGCGACAGCGCGGTGCCGACCGCCGACACCGCCACCAGCAGCGCCGTCACCAGCACCCCGACCCGCCGGGCGGTCCAGCGCGGCACGCGGGCGGCACCCTCGGCGAGTGCGACCAGGCCGTCGTCGACCGGCTGCGCGGGCCGGGGCATGGGCCAGGGCCCGAGGTGCAGGACGTCGCCGTCCCGCACCCCGGCCGCCTCCAGGGAGATCCCCGGCGGCATCGGGCCGGCGCCCGTGCGGTGCAGGTACCAGGGACGCCCGTCCGCGCCGCGGACGAGCGGAGCCCCGGGCAACAGGCGCCCGGCCAGCTCGTCGACGACCTCGGCGACGCTCGCGCCCGCCGGGAGGGCGGCGTCGACGGCCCCCTCCGGCCCCCGGACGCGCACCGTGCACCACGAGCCGTCGGGCGCGTCCCAGGTCGCGGACGGGGAGGGCTGACGGGCCATGGCCATGAACGACATCCTCGTCCACCGACCCCCACGCGGTGGGCCGGTTCGACCAACTCCGGAGCCCGTCCGGCTCGTCGAGCCGCCCGCGAGCACCGGCGGCGGCCCGCCCACGCCGTGGACCTACGCGCTGTTCCCCCTCCTCGGCAGCGGCGGCATCCTGGTCTTCGCGATCGTCAACCGGAACCCGGTCTACTTCCTGGCCGGCGGCATCTTCGTCCTCGGCGCCCTCGGCATGGGCGTCATGATGTTCCTGCAGACGCGCGGGCGGACCACGGAGCAGGGCACGGACGCGCGGCTGCGCTACGTCGCGCACCTCGCCGACGTCCGCGCGCAGCTACGGGCGGCTGCGGACGACCAGCGCCGCGTCGCCGAGGAGCAGCACCCCGACCCGCCGTTGCTCGTGGGGTTCCCCGACCGCGCCGAGCGGCTCTGGGAGCGCCGTCCCGACGATCCCGACTTCCTGGTCCTCCGGGTCGGCCGGGCCCGCGTGCCCGGGGTCGCGGCACCCGCGCCGGGCGAGGCCGACCCGAACCAGCCCCGCGACCCCGGGACCGAGGCGGCGGCGACCCGGCTGGTGGAGCGCCTGGGACCCGTGCCGGACGTCCCGGTCGCCGTCCCCGTGCGCGGGGCGGTCGCGATCGCCGGCGACCCCGTCCGCGGACGGGCCCTCGCCCGGGCGGTGCTCGCGCAGCTCGCGGTGCTGCACGCCCCGGACGACGTGCGGGTCGCGGTGTGCTGCCCCGAGGGACCCGACGCGGCGACGGCCCGCGCCGCGTGGGACTGGGTCAAGTGGCTGCCGCACGCCCGGCACCCGTCCGGCGGGGGCGCGGACGGCACCGGCCTGCTCGTCGCGGAGGACCCCGACGGCCTGCTCCACCTGATCGGCGCCGAGCTCGACCGCCGGCGGGCGGGTGGGCGCTCCCCGTTCCCGACGTCGGGTCCTGCCGGACCCGCGCTGGTCGTCCTCGTCGACGGGCCCCTGCCCGTGCCGGACCCGTTCGACGAGCTGCCCGCGCTCGGGATCGGGGTGCTGCACGTCGTCGCCGACCCGCTCGACCGCCCGGCCGCCGCCGACGTCACCGTGCACGTCGGCGCCCGGCACGGCCTCGAGATCCGCCGCGGCCGGGACGGCGCACCACCGGCGCACCTGGCCCCGCTCGCCGTCGCGACCGACCTGGTGCCCGACGTGCTGGGGCTCGCCGAGGCCGAGACGCTCGCCCGCCGGCTCACCCCGATGCGCCTCTCCCGCCGGCCCGGCCGCGCGGCGCTGTCCGAGGTCAACGGTCTGGCCGACCTGCTCGGCGTCGACGACGTAGCCGCACTCGACCCGGCCGTCACCTGGGCCCGCCGCCCGGAGTCCGAGCTGCTGCGGGTGCCGCTGGGCGTGGACGGCGAGGGCGTGCCGGTGGAGCTCGACCTCAAGGAGGCCGCGCTCTCGGGCATGGGGCCGCACGGGCTGGTCGTCGGGGCGACCGGGTCGGGGAAGTCCGAGCTGCTGCGCACGCTGGTCACCGGGCTCGCGGCCACGCACCCGCCGGACGACCTCGCGCTCGTCCTCGTCGACTACAAGGGCGGCGCGACCTTCGCCGGGATGTCCGGGCTGCCCCACGTCGCCGGGTCGATCACCGACCTGGAGGACGACCCGGACACGGTCGAGCGCTTCGGCGACGCCCTGCGGTCCGAGCTGCGCCGGCGCGAGCAGCTGTTGCGCGACGCCGGGCTCGCGGGCATCCGCGAGCACCGCCGGCTGCGCCTGGCGACCGGCGGGGACGACGTCGGCCGGCTCCCGCACCTGCTCGTGATCGTCGACGAGTTCTCCGAGCTGCTCACCGCGCAGCCGGAGTTCATCGACCTGTTCGTGCAGGTCGGGCGCGTCGGGCGGTCGCTCGGCGTGCACCTGCTGCTCGCCACGCAGCGGCTCGAGGAGGGGCGGTTGCGCGGGCTGGACTCGCACCTGTCCTACCGGCTCGCGCTGCGGACCTTCTCCGCCGCGGAGAGCCGCACCGTCATCGGGAACACCGACGCGTTCGACCTGCCGCCCGTGCCGGGCTCGGCCTACCTCAAGGTCGACACCAGCGTCTACCGGCGACTGCGGGTCTCGACGGTGTCCGCGCCCTACGTCGAACCGGTCCGCGGTCGCGTGCGGCACCCGCACGCCCGGGTCTTCCGCGCCTTCGACGGGCGCGGCGGGGCGGGGGACGAGCTCCCGGCGCTCGGCCTCGACCTATCCGACCCCGGACGACGGTCCACGCTCGACGTCGTCGTCGACCGGCTCCGCGACGCCGCCGAGCCGGTGCACCAGGTCTGGCTCCCGCCGCTGCCCCCGGCGATGCCGCTGACGGCGGTGCTGCCCCGGCCGGAGCTCGTGGCGGGCACCGGCCTGCGCGCCCCGCGGCCGGGGCCGCTCGCGGTCGGCGTGGGGATCGTCGACCGGCCCGATCGGCAGTCCCAGGAACCGCTGGTGGTGGACCTGTCCGGCACCGGCGGGCACCTCGGGATCGTCGGGGCGCCGCGGACCGGGAAGAGCACCGCGCTGCGCACGCTGGTGACGGCGGCCGCGCTCACCCACACCCCCGACGAGCTCGCGGTCTACGCGATCGACCTCGGCGGCGGCACCCTGTCCGGGCTCGAACGGTGGCCGCACGTCGGCGGGGTCGCGGGCCGGACCCGGCCCGACGTCGTCCGCCGGCTCGTCGCGCAGGTGGAGTCGCTCGTGGCCGAGCGGGAGCGCCGGGTCGCGGAACACGGATCCGGGGCCGAGCGGCACGAACCGCCGTCGAGGGACCTCGCCGCGTATCCCCCCGTCGCTCCGCTCGCCCCGGTCGCGGCACCCGAGCCGGACGTCCTGCTGCTCGTCGACGACTGGGGCGCCCTGCGGGCGGAGTTCGAGGACCTCGAGCCGCGGCTGACCGCGCTGGCCGCGCGCGGTCTGGGCCACGGCGTGCACCTGGTGGTCACCGCCGGGCGGTGGTGGGACATGCGCCCCGCGCTGCGCGACGCGCTCGGCACCCGGATCGAGCTGCGCCTCGGCGACGCGGCCGACTCCGTGATCGACCGGCGGGCCGCGCGGACGGTCCCGACGACGCCGGGTCGCGCGCTCGTCGGAGCCGGCTACAAGGCCCAGCTGGCGCTCCCCGTGATCACCGACGACGCCGGGCGCACCGAGGACGCCGCGACGACGGCGGGCCGTGCGGCGGCGGCGTGGTCGGGTGCCGGTGCGCCGCCGATCCGCATGCTGCCCGCGCGGGTGCCGATGGCGGAGCTCCCGCCCGGCGCGATCGGGCGCCGCGAGAGCGATCTCGCGCCCCTGCCCCTGGACCTGCTCGACGGACGCGACCCGCACCTGCTCGTGTTCGGCGACGCCGGGTCGGGCCGCACCGCGACCCTGCGCGCCGTCGTGCACGCGCTGTGCGCCGCGCACCCACCCGAGCGGCTGCGCGTCGTCGTCGTCGACTACCGCCGCGCCCTGCTCGACGCCGTCCCGCCCGAGCACCTCTCGGTGTACCTGGGCTCCGCGCCCGCGGCGGCCCGGACGCTGCCGGCCGCGGCGCAGAAGATGGCGGCCCGCCTCCCCGGCCCGGACGTGACGCCCGCCCGGCTGCGGGCGCGGGACTGGTGGGAGGGCCCGCACATGCTCGTGGTGGTCGACGACCACGACCTCGTCGCGACCCCGAGCGGGGACCCGCTGGCGGCGCTGCTGGACCTGCTGCCGCAGGGCCGCGACATCGGGCTGCACGTGGTGCTGGCCCGCTCGGCCGCCGGCGCCTCGGCCGGGATGATGCAGCCGGTGCTGCGGCGGCTGCGCGAACTGGGCGGGCCCGGCCTACTGCACTCCGGGCCCCGCGACGAGGGGGCGCTGCTGCACGGGGTGCGGGCGAAGGACCTGCCCGTCGGGCGCGCGCAGTACGTCACGCGCCGGGCCGAGCCGGAGACGGTGCAGATCGGGTGGGTGCCGGAGACGGCGGAGTGACCCGCCGTCCCCGGCCCGCCGTCAGACCTGGAACGACTGCATCGCCGCCCGCTCGGTGTCGTTGTAGCCCTGGTTCGCGCCCGCGGTCGACTGCCCGAGCTGCGCGAGCGCGGACTGCAGCTCCTGCCAGCCCGCGTCCCACTGCGCCTGCGCCGCGGCGTACGACTCGCGTGCCGCGCCGTCCCACGTGGCGAGCATCGGGGCGATGTCGGAGCGCAGCTGCTGCATGCGCTGCTCCATCGTCGCCGCGCCGCCCTGCACGTCGGCGACCGCCGTGTCCAGCGCGCCGAAGGAGACCTTGATCCGGTCGGCCATGGTGGTTCCTCTCAGAAGCCGGGGACGGGGACGTCCATGGCGGCCCCGGACTGGTTCAGTCGCGTGCTCGCGTCCGCGTCGCTGGACTCGTAGCCGCCCTGGGCGCGCTGGACGAGGCCCGAGATCGTGTCGAGGGCCGCGTTGAGCTTCTGGTTCGCCGCCTCGTAGCGCGCGTGGGCGCCGGTGAACGCGGTGTTCCCGTCGCCCATCCACTGCCCCTCGAGCGCGCCGAGCTTCCCGCGCAGGGCGGTGAGCTCGGAGCGGATGTCGGCCACACCGGCCACCATGCGCGACTGCGACTGGGCCATCGTCGCGGTCGAGACGTCGTACTGCCCCGCCATCAGGGCCCCCTCCCGGATCGGTACCGCGGACACCCCGAACCATGACCGACCGGATCGGCGCGTGGGTGCCGTTTCGAGAAACTCAGTCCGGGACGGCCAGCCGGGGCCCGGCGGCGAGCAGCGCGAACCAGCCTGGCCTGATCGGCAGCACCTGCTCGCGCGCGTAGCCCAGCGCGCGCAGCGCCTCGTCGTCGTCCACCCCGAACCCGAGCCCGGCGTCCACCAGGACGATGCCCTCGGGGTCGTCCCGCCGTGCCGCCGCGTCGAACCCCGGCGGTGCCAGCAGCGCCCCCCCGCCCGGCGGGACGTGCCAGGTCACCCGCGCCGGCCGTTCCCCGCCGGCGAGCAGGCGTTCCGGACCCGCCGCGAGACCGGGCGAGGCCACCGCCCCGAACACCTGCAGCGTCGGGGAGTCGCCGCCGCGGGTCACGCACGGCACCACGGTGTCCTCGCGCGCCGGCACCACCGGCGGGGCGCTGGGGACGTCGGCGATCCCGGCGACGGGTCCGGCCGGCAGCGCCAGCACCTCGTCCGGGACGACGGTGCGCGCCGGGGTGGGCAGCAGCCGGGCCGTGGTCTCGTCGGCGACGAGGCGGGCGCGGCCCCGGTCGAGGACGTAGCGCGCGCCGTCGGTGGTGGCGACGACCGCGCCCGGGGCCTCGCGCGGCGACAGCGTCCCGCCCCGGGGGAGCAGGCCGAGCCACGGCCCCGGCACCTCGCGCACCTGGGTCGGTGACCAGCCGAGCAGCGGCAGTGCCCCGGGGTCGACGGGGTGCGCGCGCCCCCCGGCCACCAGCACCGTCCCGGCCGTCCCCGACGCCCGGGCGAGGAACCCGGTGAACGCCGTGGCCGGCCCGACGACCGGTCCCGCGTAGACCGCGACCCGGTCCGGGGCGTCGCGGTCCGGGCCGGTGGCGCACGCGGCGAGCGGCACCGGCGCGCCGAGCGCCGGCGGGAGCTGGGGGAGACCGTCCCCGGGCAGCGCCGTGCCCACGGGCATCGTCAGGACCCGGGAGTGCGGCACGAGCACCGGCTCCCCCCGACGACCGCCGGCGAGCAGGGCCGCGGTCAGCGTCGGGGCCGGGCGCAGCAGCCCGTCGGTGGCCAGGTAACGGGCGCCGGTCTCCCGGTCGACGACGACGGCGCCCTCGTCGCGCCAGCCGTCGGGCGGGCGGTCGGTGAGGAACGCGGACGCCGCCGAGATCGCGGCGACGAGCACCACGACGACCACCCCCACCACCAGCGCGGCGTTCGGCCGGCGGGGGACGTCGTCGATCGCGAGGTCGTCCCCGCGCACCAGGGCGGCGACGCCCCGGCGGCGCTGGAAGTCCTCGGACTCGATGAGTTCCCGCCTGCCCGCCACGCCCGTGGATGCTGACGAATCGGACCGCGCGGCGGGGGCGGAACGGGCGAACACAAGGCGTTTGTGACGTTCAGCGTCAGCATGGCCGCACTGCTGACACCGGCGGAGCCGCAGATAAGGTCAGCCTCACCTGACCGACGGGGGCGAGGAGGCATCCGTGCGCGTGGTGTTGTTCGGCTACCAGAAGTGGGGATCGAGGCTGCTCGCCACCCTGCTGGAGAGTCGCCACGAGGTGGTGCTCTGCGTGAGCCACCCGGAGAGCCTCGGGGGGCACGAACCGGCGATCTTCCAGGAACCGGTGGCCGACCTCGCCCGCGAGCACGGCATCCCGGTGCTCTACCGCGACAAGGCCGTGGACGACGAGCTGGTCGCCGCGATCAAGGAACACGACGCCGAGATCGGGGTCGCCTGCAACTGGCGCACCTGGATCTCGCCGGAGGTGTTCTCCGCGCCCACCCACGGCACCGTGAACACCCACGACGCTCTGCTGCCGAAGTACGCCGGGTTCTCGCCGCTGAACTGGGCCCTGATCAACGGCGAGTCGCAGGTCGGCATCACGGCGCACTGGATGGACGCCGACCTCGACCGCGGCGACATCATCACCCAGCGGACCGTCCCGGTGACGCCCACCGACACCACCGAGGACCTGTTCTTCCGCACCGTGGAGCTGTTCGGCCCGCTGACGATCGACGCCCTCGACCGCGTCGAGCACGGCCCGCACGACTGGCTGCGCCAGGACCCGGAGCACGCGAGCTTCTTCCACCGCCGCCAGGACCCGGACAACCGGATCCACTGGGACCGGTCGGCGAAGGACCTGGTCAACCTGGTGCGGGCGCAGACCGGGCCGTACCCGAACGCCTGGTGCGAGCACGAGGGTCGCCGGCTGCGCGTGCTCGAGGCGAGCGTCTCGCGCAACCGCTGCGGCGGCACGAACGGCCGCGTGTTCGCCCGCGAGGGCACCGGCGTCATCGTGGTGGCGGGGCCGGACGCGTGGCACGGCGACCAGCACGGTCTCGTCCTGCAGCGCGTGAAGGACGACAACGACGTCGAGCACGTGGCCGGGGACTACTTCCGGCGGATGGGCGACTACCTCGCCTGAAACATGCGTAACACCATGTGGTGACGCAGCGTCACGAGTCGATCACCCCGGGGTCACCGTCACAAGGACGTGACCGTCACGTCCCCGACGACCTCGGGGGATCGATCTCCTATGACCGCCAACCGCAAGCGACTCGCCGTCCTGGGCGGCATCCTGCTCGTGCTCGCCGGCGCGGGCGTCGCGTTCGCCGCCTACCTCTCGACCGGGACCGGCACCGGGGCCACCGCCTCGAGCGTGGCCGTGAACTCCACCATCACGCCGAACACGCCGGGGGCGCAGCTCTACCCGGGCTCGACGTCGACCTACACGGTGACGATCAACAACCCGAACCCGTACCCGGTGAAGGTCACCAGCATCAGCGCGAGCACCTCGGACAAGACCACCGGCAACTGCCCCGCCGGCACCGTCACGAGCCCCGCCGTCACGAACCCGACCGGGACCATCGCGGCGAACGGGACGGGGTCGTACTCGCTGACCGCGACCATGATCGCGAACCCGGACAACAGCTGCCAGGGGCAGTCGTTCACCATGCCGCTGACCGCCCAGCTCGCCTCCGCGGCGGGGTGAAGGTCGAGTCGCTGCTCCAGCGGGAGGGGCGGGGCCCGGTCGAGCGCACGGGCCCGATCCCGCTGCCGGGCAGGCGTCCCCGCCACTCCGCGGGCGCCGGGCGACCCGCCCACCCGGCGCACCCGGACGCGCTCACCGAGCCGATCGCCGTCGGAGGATCCTTCCCGACGACGGGTGGGGTCGGGTCCCGGGCGGGCGCCGCGTTCGCGGTGCCGTCCGGGGCCTTCCCCGCGGTCGTGGGCATCGACACGGAGTCCGGGACCGACCCCGTCGGCCCGGCGCCCGCGGTGCCCCGCACCCGGGACCCCCGACCGACACCCGCGACCGGGACGCCCGCGGGACCGGCCCTGGTCCGCGCCCGCGGCGCCCGGCCGGCGCCCCCGCGGCGATCCGACGAGGAGCCCCCAGCCGTGCGCCGAGTCCCCGTCCCCGACGACGACGTCGCCCCGGATCCGGACGAGACCCCGCCCCGCCCGATGCGGCGTCGGAGCCGTCTCCGGACCGCGCGCCGGCAGGGGCGGACGACCGTGCTCGTCGTCCTCGCCCTGGTCCTCGCGGCGCTCGCGGCCGCCGGGGTCGCG
Organism: Actinomycetospora termitidis; assembly: GCF_030286555.1. GTDB lineage: Bacteria > Actinomycetota > Actinomycetes > Mycobacteriales > Pseudonocardiaceae > Actinomycetospora > Actinomycetospora termitidis. Next base: position 1,550,384 of record NZ_JASVWF010000001.1, read on the forward strand.
GTCGCGGCCTACCTCGCGTCCGGGTCGGGCGCCTCGGGGGTGAGCGGCGGGACCGCCCTCGCCCCGACGACGTCGGCCGTGGCCGGCAGCGCCGTCACCACGGGGCTGCTCTCGCCCGGGGCGTCGGGTACGGCGCTGCTCTCGGTGACCAACCCGAACCCGTACAAGGTGCAGGTGGCGACGGTCGCGCCGGCCGGCGCCGCGACCGCGAGCGGGGGCGTCGGCGCGTGTGCCACCACGGGCGTCACGTTCACGGCGCAGACCGTGCCCGACGTCGTCCTGGCCCCGGCCGCGAGCACCACGCTCACGCTCGGCGGGGCCGTCGCGATGTCGAACGCCTCGGAGACCGGCTGCCAGGGGGCGACGTTCTCCGTGCCGGTGACGGTGTCGGTGGTGAGCGCGCCGTGAGCCGCGCGCTGATCGCGCTCGCGACCGTCCTCGGTCTGCTGGTCGGCGGCGGGGTCGCGTGGGCGGCGTGGACGAGCAGCGGGCCCGGCAGCGCGACCGCCCGGGCGAACACCCTCGGCACCCCCACGGCGACCGCGTCCGCGTGGACGTGCGGCACCACGCCCTCCGGCTTCGCCGCGAGCGGGCGCGGGGTCGAGTCCTTCGGCGAGCAGGTGGTGACCACGACGACGGCCACGCCGCGTGCGGCCACGACGACGACCACGACCGCCGCGCCCCCGCCGGCGACCACGACGACGACCACCCCGAGCATCACGACCGCCGTCCCCACCTCGACCAGCAGCGCGGCGCCGACCACGACGACCACGGTCTCGCCGACCACGTCGACCAGCGGCGCGGTGAGCGGGCTGGGCGCGGCGGCCGCGACGCTGCGCTGGTCGGCCGTCCCCGGGGCCGCCGCCTACCAGTTCCAGGCCGCTCCGACGGCCGACTTCGCCGTCCCGAGCACCGGGGGCACGACGAGCGGGCTCTCCTCCACCGTGACCGTCCGCGCCCTCCTGGTGCGGGTCACGGTGTACCTGCGCGTCCGCGCGGTGTCGGGAGCGTGGAGCGGTCCGTGGAGCCCGACGCTGACGACGACCGCCGGGCCCTGCCTCGCCGGATGAACGTCGTGTTGCGGGCCCGACGCGCGGGCGGGCGGCGTGGCAGGGTCGGCCCATGGGTCTCCCGGAGCACGACCGCCTGTCCGCCGGCCGCGAGGTCGTGTACGCCAAGGACGCGAAGGGGCTGAGCTGGCAGCAGCTCGCGGACGCCCTGGACCGCTCGCTAGTGTGGACGACGTCGGCCCTGCTCGGCCAGCAGCCCCTGGACGCCGAGCAGGCGCAGCGGGTCGGCGGGCTGCTCGGGCTCGACGACGACACGGTCGCGGCGCTCTCGCTCCCACCCGTGCGCGGCGAGGCGGCCCTCGACCCGACCGAGCCGGTGACCTACCGGCTGCAGGAGGCCCTGCAGGTCTACAGCGGCGCGCTGCACGAGCTGATCCGCGAGGAGTTCGGGGACGGCATCATGTCGGCGATCGACTTCAGCATGAGCTTCGAGCGCGAGGAGGACCCGAAGGGTGACCGGGTGAAGCTCGTCTGGAGTGGCAAGTTCCTGCCCTACAAGGTCTTCTGAACGGCGTGACCGAGCTCGTCGTCCTCCTCGATCCCGCCGGCTCCGCGATCGGCACCGCCGCCAAGTCCGAGGTGCACCACGCCCAGACCCCGCTGCACCTCGCGTTCTCCTGCTACGTCGTCGACGAGGGCGGGCGCCTGCTGATGACGCGCCGGGCCGCGCACAAGCGCACCTTCCCGGGCGTGTGGACCAACAGCTTCTGCGGCCATCCCGGCCCGGGGGAGGCGCTCGACGAGGCCGTGCGCCGCCGCGGTCGTCAGGAACTGGGTCTCGACGTCGGGGACGTGCGGCTCGTGCTGCCCGGCTTCCGCTACCGCGCCGAGCAGGACGGCGTCGTCGAGCACGAGATGTGCCCGGTGTTCGTCGCCACCGCGTCCGGCGACCCGGCGCCCGACCCCGCCGAGGTCGACGAGGTGCGGGCCGTGCCGTGGCGCACGTTGTCCGACGGGGCCCGGCAGGGGTCGTGGCCGGAGCTCTCGCCGTGGTGTGTCGAGCAGGTCGCCCAGCTCGCCCTGCACGGTGACCCCGCCCGCTGGCCGACCGGCGACCCCTCGGCCCTCCCGCCGGCGGCGCGCCTCAGCCTGTAGCGGGGTGTCCCGGGTAGGTCCCGAACTGCCAGTGGTTGCCCTCCGGGTCGAGCACCGTGCAGTCGTGCGAGCCGTAGTCGGTGTCGTAGGGCTCGGCGATCGGCTTCGCCCCCGCGTCGACGGCGCGGGCGAAGATCTCGTCGGTGTGCGCGGCGTCGCGGGTGACGGCGTAGCCGCCGAACGTGCCCGGGGCGAGCGACCAGTGGCGCCCGGAGGCGTCCTCCCGGTCCTGGCCCAGCATGATCCCGCCGCCGGGCGGCCAGGCCAGCTCGGCGTGGTGGACCACGCCGTCGTCGCCGGTGTACGCGACGGTCTCGGTGAAGCCGAACGCCGAGACGTAGAAGTCGATGAGGGCCCGGGCGTCGCGGGCGCGCAGGGTGGGCCAGACCTGGGGCGGGGGCGCGTTGTCGCTCATGCCGCCGAGGATGGCGTACCGGCGTCCGGCGGTGCTTGGACGAAACCGATCTCGCCCCCGATCTCGACCCCGGTCTCGACCCCCACCAGTCCGGACCGCACCTCCTCCTCGACCCACCGCGTCGCCGAGCAGCCCGCGAGGGCCCGGAACTCGCGGGCCAGGTGGGCCTGGTCGGCGTAGCCGAGGTCGGCCGCGACGCCGGCGAGGTCGAGCGTCCCCGCGACGGCGCGCGCGGCGATCACCCGGCGTGCCCGGTCGAACCGCGCCATGCGGCCGGCCGTCTTCGGGCGCACCCCGACCTCGGCGCGGAACCGCCGCGCGAGGTGGTCGGGGCTCCACCCCACCTCGTGGGCGGTCTCGCGGACGCTGCGGCCCCCGACGATCCGCCGCCACGCGTGGCGTACCTCGTCCTCGGCCCGGCGACGTTCGTCGTGGGCGGCGCGCAGCCGACCGAGGACGTCGTCGATCACCGCGATCCGGGCCGGCCAGGTCCCCGCCGCGTCGACCCGCTCGGCGATCTCCGCCCCGACCCGGCCGAGCACGTCCGCGGCCTCGTACGAGTCTCCGGCCAGCGCGGCGGCCGGCAGCCCGAACAGCGTGCGCGCCGCCAGCGGGTGCACTGCGACGTGGATCCCGGCCTGGTGCCCCGGGTCGATGATGTGCTCGGGAGTGTCGTGCAGGCCGCCGAGGCAGACCCGGAACGGCACCGACCCGCCGTCGGGAACAGCGAGGCGCAGTGGCTCCCCGATCGTGACGACGAACGTCAGGTACGGCGAGGGCAGGCCGCGGTGCACCCCGGGCGCGTCCGAGCGCACGTCGTAGGGGTGGCACTCGACCATCCCGGGCAGCGGCATGGTCCGAGTGTGGCCCGGCGCCGTCCGGACGACCAGGCTCGTGCTGTCCCGGGCGCGGTCGCCGTGCCAGGATCCGGGCCATGATCTTCATCGCCGTGAAGTGGACGATCAAGCCGGAGTACGCGGAGCGCTGGCCGGAGCTGTCGCGGGAGTTCACCGAGGCCACCCGCAACGAGCCGGGCAACATCTTCTTCGAGTGGAGCAGGTCGCTCGAGGAGGAGAACACCTACCAGCTGGTCGAGGCCTTCCAGGACGACGCGGGCGGCGACCACGTCAACTCCGACCACTTCCAGAAGTTCGTCGCCGAGGCCCCGGACTACGTGGCCACCACGCCGAAGATCGTCAGCATCCAGGGTGTCGACGGCAACGGCTGGGGCGAGATGGGCGAGGTGAAGCCCCGCTAGGCACCCGGAGATGCTGAGCCTGGAGCTGTCCGCGCTCGGACTCGTCGACCTCGCGGCGACGATCCGGGCGCGTCGGGTGTCGTGCGTCGAGGTCGCCCGGGTCGCGCTCGCGCGGATCGACCGCGTGAACCCGGCGGTCGACGCGATCGTCGCCCGCCGCGACCCCGAGGTCGTCCTCGCCGAGGCCGCCGCGCTCGACGACGAGGTGGCCGCGGGCCGGTGGCGTGGAGTCCTGCACGGCGTGCCGCAGGCGGTGAAGGACCTCGCCGAGACGGCCGGTGAGCCGTTCGCAGCCGGATCGCCCGTGTTCCGCGACCGGGTCGGGGTGGTCGACGCCCCGCACGTCGCGCGGATGCGGGCGGCCGGGGCGCTGCTCGTCGGGCGGACGAACACCCCGGAGCTCGGCTTCGGCTCGCAGACCTACAACCCGGTGTACGGCACGACCCGCAACCCGTGGGACACGTCGCGCACCGTCGGCGGATCCAGCGGTGGCGCGGCCGCCGCGCTCGCGTGCCGCATGCTGCCCGCGGCCGACGGCAGCGACTACATGGGCTCGCTGCGCAACCCGGCCGCGTGGTCCTCGGTGTACGGGCTGCGCCCCTCGCGCGGCCGGGTGCCGGGGGTCCCGGGCTTCGTCGCGCAGATGGGCGAGGCGGGGCCGATGGCCCGGTCGGTGGCGGACCTCGCGGCGCTCCTGGGGGTCATGACGACGGGTGGCCCGGTCGGGCCGCTCGACCGTGCCGATGCGCTGGATCTGACCGACCTCCGTCCGGCGGACCCGTCGTCGTTGCGGGTGGGCTGGCTGGGCGATCTCGGCGGGCGGTTGGCGTGCGAGCCCGGGTTGCTCGACCTCGCGCGCGCCGGGTCGGTGGACGTGCTCGCGTCGCTGGGAGCGGGCGTCGAGGAGGTCGTGCCGCCGTTCGACCTCGACGCGCTGTGGGACGCGTTCCTGGTGTGGCGGTGGTGGAACGCGTGCGAGATGGCGCCGCTGCTGGAGGCGGGTGCGGAGCTCAAGCCGGAGCTGGTGTGGGAGATCGAGCACGGGGTCGCGTTGACCGCGCTGCAGGTCCACCGGGCGGCCGCGGTGCGGGCGGAGTGGTTCCGGGCGGTCGTGGGCCTGTTCGAGCGCTTCGACGTGCTGATCGCTCCGGCCACGCAGGTGCACCCGTTCCCCGCCGACGTGACGTGGCCCCGGTCGATCGCCGGACGGGAGATGGACACGTATCACCGTTGGATGGAGACGGTGGCGCCGTGGTCGATGGCCGGGGTGCCGGTGCTGGGGGCGCCGGCGGGGTTCACACCGGGCGGCCTGCCGGTCGGCGTCCAGTTCATCGGCGCGCCCGGGGCCGACCGCCGTCTCCTGGAGGTGGCGCTGACCCACGAGGCCGCCACGGGCCACGCCCGCCGAGTGCCGCCGCTCGCGGCCTGAGCGCCAGACGACCGGCTCGGCCGTTGCGTCGCGCACACGGCCGGCCGCGTCGGACCGCCGCGGATCGGCGTTGCGTCACGCACACGTCCGCCCGGAACGGCTCCCGAGCGCATCGTTGCGGCACGCACACGGCTAGTCGCGTCGGACCTCCGGCGGATGGGCGTTGCGTCCCGCACACGGCCAGCCGTGTCGGAGCTCCGGCGGTCCGCCGTTGCGTCACGCACACGGCCGCCCGATACGGCTCACGACCGCATCGTTGCGGCACGCACGACGTCGTCGAGCCCACGGTCGCGCGTGCGCGAGAGGCCGCTGGCCCGCCGGAGTGCCAAGATCGACATCCGGGCGGCGGAGTGCCCCACCACGCGGGCGTTCTGCCGCCCAGAAGTGGATCATGCCTTCGGTGGGCGTGCCGCCGCTCCATCACGGTTGCCGCCACGGGGACGAGGCACCTCCGCCGGCCGTGTGCGCGACGCAACGCCGGTGCCGCACCGTGCGGACTCCGCTGGCCGTGTGCGGGTCGCAACGCTGGTGCCGCACCGTGCGGACTCTGCTGGCCGTGTGCGGGACGCAACGCGGATTCGGTGGGAGGCGACGTCCCCCGGCCGTGTGCGCCACGCAACGCAGAGCGCCCCGAGCAGCGACCGAGGCCGTTCCTGGCGTCGGGTGTCAACAGCGGGCCACGGCGGACGCCGGAGCGGCCGGTTCCTCCACCACCGGGCGCAGGAACCGTGCCTGCCAGGCGGCGTAGGCCAGCACGACGCCCGCCACCACCCCGGCCACGGCGAGTGCCGCGGTGAAGGCGGCACCCGCCGCCGTCGCGGAGCCACCCGCGGCGAGGGTGCCGCCGAGGGTCTCGCCCGGCGTGCCCGCCGGCAGGCCGGCGCGGTAGACCGCCGCCGTGATGCTGCCCAGCACCGCGATGCCCAGCGCCCCGCCGAGCTCGAAGCCGGTCTCGGAGATCGCCGAGGCGGCGCCGGCGCGGTCGGTGGGGGCGGACTCCAGCACGAGGTCCGTCGTCAGCGTCTCCACCATGGCCACGGCCAGACCCGCGACCGCCATCCCGACGACGATGGCCACCGGCCCGGCGCCCAGCGCCAGCAGGCCGAGCGCCGCGAATCCGACCGCGGCCACGGACAGCCCGCCGACCACGAGGCGCCGCACCGCGAACCGCCGTGCGAGCCGGGCCGCGACGAGCGCACCGGCCACGCCCGCGAGGCTCCCGGGCAGCAGCCACATCGCGGAGGTCAGCGGCGACATCCCGACCACCAGCTGCAGGTACTGCGGCACCAGCACGAGCAGGCCGACCAGGGCGAACACGCACAGCAGGTTCGTCGCGACGGACACCGAGAACGCCCGCCGGGAGAACAGCGTGAGGTCGATCAGCGGGTCGGGGAGCGTCCGCTGGCGGTGCACGAACACGGCGCCGGCCGCGAGGCCGACGACGGCCGCCGTCACACCCGCCGTCGAGAACCCGTCGGTGGCGACGGACTTGACCGCGTAGACGACCGGCAGCATCGCCGCGAGGGCGAGGGCCGCGGAGACGAGGTCGAACCGGCCCGGCTGCGGGTCGCGGCTCTCGGGGAGCAGGAACGGCCCGGCGGCGAGCAGCACCAGGCAGACCGGGACGTTGACGAGGAAGACCGAGCCCCACCAGAAGTGCTCGAGCAGCCAGCCACCGATCACCGGGCCCGCGGCGGCGCCCCCGGAGAACATCGCGGCCCAGACGCCGATCGCGCGACGGCGGGCGTCCGACTCGGGGAACACGGTCTTGATCAGCGACAGCGTCGAGGGCATCAGGGTCGCGCCGCCGAGCCCGAGCAGCGCCCGCGCGGCGACCAGGGCGCCGGCCGACGGCGCGAAGGCCGCCGCCACGGACGCGAGACCGAAGGCCGCCGTGCCGATGAGCAGCAGCCGGCGACGGCCGATCCGGTCGCCGAGCGACCCGGCGACCACGAGCAGGCCGGCGAGCACGAACGAGTAGACGTCGACGATCCACAGCTGGGTCGCCGCGCCGGGTCGCAGGTCCTCGGAGATCGCCGGCAGGGCTGCACCCAGGACGGTCATGTCCAGGGTGATCAGCAGGACGGGTGCGGTGAGGACCCCCAGGGCGAGGGCTCGCCTGCTCATGGCGCGACTCCGAGTTTCTCGACAGTCCGGACGGTACAGTTAAGAAACTGTACCAGCTGGACGGTGTACGGTCCCGCCCATGCCCCGACCGTCGCAGCGGGACCGCATCGTGGACGCCTACGTCGACCACGTCGTCACCGACGGCCCGGAGACCGTCACGCTCGACGCGGTGGCCGCACGGGCCGGGGTGTCCAAGGGCGGGCTGCTCTATCACTTCGGGTCCCGCGAGGCGCTGCTCGACGGGCTCCTGGAGCGGGTCCGGGCGCTCACCGAGGCGGACATCGCGACGGCCCGGACCGCCGCGGAGGCGGGGACCGAGTCGATGGCGCACTACTACCTGCGCACCTCCGCCGACGATCCGGCGACCGACAGCGGGTTCTTCCGGGCCATGGTCGCCGTGCTCAAGCTCGCCGGCACCGAGGAGGCCGCCGCCGCGACCGCGCGGGCGTCGATGGCGGCGTGGCAGGCGGTCCTCGCCGAGGAGACCGGGGACGAGCTGACGGCCGACCTGGTGGCCGCCGTCGGCGACGGCATCTACCTGCGCGCCATCGCGGGAGAGCGGGGCACCCCGCTGACCCGGGACTGGGACGTGACCCTGCAGCGGCTCCTCGGGCGTGTGTAGCGCACCCCACGGTGTGGTCATGACGGGCCGGGGGCCACCCTGGAGGGGTGACCCCGTCTGACGAGGACGACCAGCGTCCGGACACCGCGCGCGCCGACGGCGGGAGGGCGCCGGTCGACCGGCGCTTCGCCGCCCTCGTCGGGCACCTGCGCGCGTCCGACCCGCACTTCGCGCGGCGCGTGTCCGAACCGCACCGGCTGCGCAGCGGTCAGATCATGACGCTGCTCGGCTTCGTCGCGACCCTGGTCCTCGGGATCGTCCCGCTCGTCGTGGGCATCCACCTCCAGGCCGCGGGGCTGCTCACCCTGGGCGCGATCGGGACGGCCTTCACCCCGGTGGTCGTGCCGCCGGTGGTCGGCCTGGTGCTCGGGCGGCTCCGTCCGCTGTGGTGACCAGCGGGCTCCCGCTCAGCGCCTCAGGGCGCGGGTGAGCCACGCGACCAGCTCGTCCTCGACGACGTCGCGGTCGAGCTCGTTGAGGATCTCGTGGCGGTCGCCGGGCCACACCCGGAACGTCACGTCGGTCATCCCGGCCGCCTGGTAGCGGTCGACGAGGGCCTGGGCCAGGACGACTGGTCCGCCGACGGGGTCGTGCTCGCCGACGGCGACGTACACCGGCAGGTCCTTCTGCATCGCGTCGAGACGCTGCTTGTCGGCCACGTCCCGGCCTCCGGCGAACATTCCCGCGCCGCCTGCCGGGTCGAGACCGAACCCGCACCACGGGTCCGCGACGTAGGCGTCGACCTGGGCCTCGTCGCGGGAGAGCCAGTCGTAGTCGGTGCGTGCCGGGGCGAACGGTGCGTTGAAGGCGGACAGGTCGATCGGGCCGCTGGTGTCGATGGCGCCCTCGAGCTGGTCGAGCAGCGTCGTCCCGGTGAGGATCGCCGCGTCGACCTCGGCGGAGTGGTCGAGCAGGAACTGCTGGGCGGCGAACGAGCCCATGCTGTGCCCGAGCAGCACCACCGGGACGCCCGGGGCGTCCTCGCGGCCACGTTCGAGGACGCGGCCGATGTCGGCGACGAGCTCGGCCCACCCGCCCTCGCCGAGGACGCCGGGCTCGGTGCCGTTCGCCTCGGCCGTGGCCCCGTGCCCGCGGTGGTCCTGGCCGTGGACGAGGAACCCGAGGTCGGTCAGCCGGTCCGCGAGGTGTTGGTAGCGGCGCACGTGCTCGCCCATGCCGTGGGTGAGCTGCACGACGCCCCGGGCCTCACCCTTCGGCAGCCACCGGAAGGTGGCCAGGGTGTGTCCGCCCGCGGACGGCAGGTCGACTCGGGTCGGTTCGCTCATGCGCGCACTCCTTCGGGCTCGGGCGGACCAGGAGTCTGGCCCGCCCGGTCCCGTGGCGCCAGTGGTGATCTACGACGAGGTCGTGCCCGTCCCGGTCGTGCCCGTCCCGGCGGTGCCGGTGTCGGCGCCGGTCCCGGACTGCTGGCTGGTCCCGGGCGGGCCGCCCGGCCCGCCGTCGCCGGGTCCGCCGGGGCCGCCGCCGAGCAGCGGGCCGGTCAGCATCGACAGGCCGGCGCCGAGCAGGAAGGCGACCACGCCGACGACGGCGGCGATCCGCGCGCTGACGGTGCGCGCGGGCTTCGTGGCGGCCGGGGTCGCCTGGTCGGCCGGGGCGGCGTACACGGCGTGGGTACGGACGGTGTCGGTGTCGGTGTCGTGCCAGGCGGGGGACTGCGGTCCGGTCGGTGCTGTCATGACACGGAGCCTGGGTCCCGGGGCTGGCCGCGCCGTGTGGTGCCGCTGTGCAGCGCGTGTGGCGTCAGCCGGACCGACGCCGGCGCGGCCACCAGCTCCGACGACGCGTTGCGGGAGCGGCCGCCGGCGGCTCCGGCGTGTCGGCCCGGCCCGCGCGCCACCGCTCGACCACCGCGTCGGCCGAGGGCCGCCGGATCGGCACCTGCGGGCCCTGCGGCGACCGCAGGAACGCGATGACCCGGCGGTCGAGGTCGGCGACGACGGCGCGCACGGCGGCCTCGTCGGGGAGGTCGCGCACGTCGTCGTGCAGGCGCTCGATCTGCTTGCGCAGCAGCAGGGAGGGCGGCAGCAGGGCGTCGGGGGACACGCCCTCGGCGCGCATCTTCGAGCGCACCCACCAGTTCTCGTCGTCCCGGGCGGGCAGGTCCAACGGCTTGCCGGAGCCGGGGAGGTCGTCGAACGCCCCCTCGGCCGTCGCTCGGCGGATCTGCTCGTCGATCAGCGACTCGTAGCGTTCCCAGTAGCTCTCGCCCGGCTCCCCCCGCATGCACTCCACGGTGCACGACGGGGGGCGCCGACGCACGGGACTACTCGGCGGTGAGCACCACGGTCTGCACCGCCCAGGCGCCGAGCGGCGCCGAGGGGGTGACCGACACCGGAGCGGCCGGGTCGGCGTCCAGGGCGGGGCGCACGACCAGCGCGGTCGTCGCCTTGACCCGGTCGTCCGCCTTGACCGTCCACGCATCGGCCAGCGGCTCCGGCGGCACGATGTCGGCCACGTTGGTGCCGGCGACGAAGTAGAGGACCTGGGTGGCGCTGTCGGCCGGGGCCGGGGCGGCGGTCACGGCACCGCCGGCGCCGGTGGTCTCGCCGGGTGCGGCCACCGCGGCGACGTGCGACCACGCACCGATCCCGCCGAGGAGCGTGGCGGGCGTGTCCGAGGTGAAGGTGACCGGCCCGGTCGCGCCCTGCGCGGTCGAGGTGAACAGCGACACCGAGCCGACCCCGCCGGGCAGCGCGGTCGTCCGCAGCGCGGTCCAGCCCGCCGGCGGCCGGATCTCGCCGGCGCCGGAGCGGAACACCTGGGCGACCATGACGTCGCCGTCCTGCACCCCCGCGGGCGTCGAGAGCGTCACCTCGGTGGCGGCGTCGGCGGTGGTGTAGCCGACGGCGCGCGACAGCGGCAGGAACGGGACGGTCGCGGCGACGACCACGCCGGCCACCAGGCCGAGGGCGGCGAGCACGGCGGCGGCGCCCCACAGGGCCGCGGGACGCGGCGCCGAGCGGCCGGCCGCGACCCCGGCGACGACCAGCAGGCCGCCGAGGCCGGCGGCGACACCGAGCAGGGCGGCCGTGGAGTCCGTCCGGAACCCACGGACCCCGAACTCCGCGACCGCGACGACGATCGCGACGAGCCCGAGCACCCCACCGAGGCCGACCAGCACCCGCTGCAGCGTCGGGGTCAGCGTGACCACCGCGACGACGGCGGCGGTCACGACGACGAGGACGGCCGCGGCCGCCCAGGCGACCGGGCTCCCGAGCGCCGCGGCGGACACCACCGCCAGCACGGCGACCACCACGGCCACCACGATCGCGACGGTCTTGCGCACGTCCACCCCACTCCTCCTGCAGGGCTCGGTGGCCCTGGTGCCTTCGGCCGAGCCGCGGCGCGGCGATCGGCGGTGACCCTGCGGTCGCTCCCCCTGCGTGTCGTTCCGGGAGGTTCCACCGTTTCGGACGCGCGGAGGTGCACGTGGAGGGCCGAATCAGGTCACGGTTGCATCACGAAGTCGTGCACGGTGGATGGCGGCCCGGACGTCCCGGGCTCCGTCGATCACTGTGCGTAGCAACGCTCTACCGCTCGGTAGAGGACCGTGACCTGCGGTCTTCCGACCTCGGCGGGCGGGCTCGGAACCGGTTACCTCGTGCCGGTGTGACCTCACGGAGATCTGTTCCGCCGCTCACTCGTCCGTTCGGCGGCGTTACGCAACGTGGCTCGACGGCGATGCCTTCCGGGGGACGACGACGAGCGACGGGGGGTCGAGGTGCTGCGGGGCTACGCACGGGTGGCGTCGACGACGGACGATGCGGGGGACCAGGTCGAGCGGCTCGAGGCCGCGGGCGTGGCGGCCGGGACGATCCGGGTGGACACCTCGCTCGGCACCCGCGGTGCCCGGCCGGCCCTGGAGACCGTGCTGGGAGAGCTGCGGCCCGGGGACGTCCTGGTCGTCACGGGGCTCGACCGGCTCGCCTCGTCGGTGCTGCACCTCGTGCAGGTCGGGCAGCGCCTGCACGCGCTGGGAGCGGACCTGCGGTCGCTCGACGAGCGGGTCGACACGGTCGGGGAGGGCGAGGTCGGGGTGCTGCCGACGCTCGAGCTCCTCGCCGGGCTGCAGCGCACGCTCGTCTCGGCCAGCACCCGGGCGGGCCTCGACGCCGCGCGGGCCCGGGGCCGCCGGGGCGGACGCCCGCCGCGGCTGACCGCCGAGTCCGCCGCGGAGGCGCAGCGTCTCTACGACGAGGGCCGCTCGGTCACCGAGATCGCCGAGAAGCTCGACGTCCCGCGCACGACCGTGTACGGCCACCTCCGTCGGCCGACCTGATCTCCCGCCCCCGCGGCGTTAGGGTCGGCGCCGGCGAGTTCTTCGAGGAGGAGGCGGACGTGGAGGTCCTGACCGGGGCGGAGGGGGTGCGCGCGGCGATCGGGCGCGACCTGGGGCCGGGGGAGTGGTTCGAGGTCGACCAGGCGCGCGTCGACGGCTTCGCGGACGACACCGAGGACCACCAGTGGATCCACGTCGACCCCGAGAAGGCGGTGTCCAGCCCCTTCGGCGGCACCATCGCCCACGGCTTCCTGACGCTGTCGCTGCTGCCGCACCTGGCGAACTCCGCCCGCCGCCTCGACGGGGTGCGGATGGGCGTGAACTACGGGCTGAACAAGGTGCGCTTCCCCTCCCCGGTGCGCGTCGGCAGCCGGGTGCGGGCGACCGTGACGATCACCGAGGCGGAGGACCTGCCCGACAACGGGGTGCAGGTCGTCTCGAAGGTCACCGTGGAGATCGAGGGCCTGCCCAAGCCCGCCTGCATCGCCGAGTGGGTCACGCGCGCGTACTTCTGATGTCGCGGATCCACCTGAACGCCTTCGCCATGATGTGCGCGGGCCACCAGTCGCCCGGGCTGTGGCGGCACCCGTCCGACGCGGGGTTCCGCTACACCGACCTGGACCACTGGACCGGCCTGGCGCGGCTGCTCGACGACGCCGGGTTCGACGCGCTGTTCCTCGCCGACGTCCTCGGGGTCTACGACGTCGCCGGCGGCTCGCGCGACGCCGCGGTGCGGGCGGGCATCCAGATCCCGCTGGGCGACCCGATGATGCCGGTGTCGGCGATGGCGGCGGCGACGGCGCACCTCGGCTTCGGCGTGACGGTCTCGACGTCCTACGAACACCCGTACGCGCTGGCCCGCCGCTTCACCACCCTCGACCACCTGACGAAGGGCCGGGTCGGCTGGAACGTCGTCACCGGCTACCTGGCGAGCGCCGCGGCCAACCTCGGGCTGGGCGACCAGCTGCCGCACGACCAGCGCTACGAACAGGCCGACGAGTACCTCGAGGTCTGCCGGCGGCTGTGGCACGAGTCGTGGGAGGACGACGCCGTCGTCCGTTCCGGCGGGACCTACACCGACCCGGCGAAGGTGCACGACATCGCCTTCCACGGGCGCTGGTACGACGTGCCCGGCCCGTTCCTCTGCGAGCCCTCCCCACAGCGCTCGCCGGTGATCTTCCAGGCCGGTGCCTCACCGCGCGGGCTGGAGTTCGCGGGCCGGCACGCCGAGGCGGTGTTCGTCTCCGGGCCCTCGACGGCGGTCGTCGCCGGCCAGGTGGACCGGCTGCGCGCCGCGGTGTCCGACGCGGGCCGCGACCCCGCGTCGGTGACCGTCTTCTCGCAGCTCGCGCCGGTCGTGGCGTCGACCTCGGGCGAGGCGGACGCGCTGTACGCCGAGTACCTGGAGTCGTTCTCCCTGGAGGGCGCACTGGCGCTGTTCGCGGGGTGGACGGGCCTCGACCTCACCGGCATCGACCCGGACGCGCCCCTGCGCTACGTCGAGTCCGACGCGGGGCGGTCCGCGCTCGCGTCGTTCACCACCGACGACCCGTCGCGCGAGTGGACCGTCGGCGAGGTCGCCCGGCACCTCGCGGTCGGCGGCCGCGGGCCGGTCGCCGTCGGGTCCGGCCCCGAGGTGGCCGAGCAGATGATCGACTGGATCGACGGGACCGGCGCCGACGGGTTCAACCTCGCCTACGCCGTCACCCCGGGCACGTTCGCCCAGGTCGCGACGCACGTCGTGCCCGAGCTGCGACGTGCCGGACGGATGCCGGCCGACCCCGTGCCCGGGACGCTGCGGGAGCGGCTCGCGCTGCGGTGAGGATCAGCCGGCCGGACGGACGACGAGGTCCGTCAGGTGGGCGTCGCGCGTCGCCGTGACCGCGGCCAGCACCGTCGCGGCCACCGACTCCGGACGCATGAACCGCGTCCCGTCGTACGTGCCGCCCTCGTACGCCACGACCTGGCGCTGCATGTCGGTGTCGGTGCGTCCGGGGTGCACCGAGCACACCCGCAGGTCCGGCTCCTCGCCGCGTAGCGCGTCGGCGAACGCCCGCAGCGCGAACTTCGAGGCGGCGTAGGCGCCCCAGCCCGGGCGGGCGGCGAGACCCGCGCCCGAGTTGACGCACACCACCGTGCCGCGGGCGGCCCGCAGCGCCGGCAGCAGCAGGCGCGTCAGCTCGGCCACGGCGACGACGTTCACCTCGAACTGCCGACGCCACGTCTCGACGTCGGACTCCGCGACCGTGGCGAGCATCCCCACGCCGGCGGAGTGCACCAGGACGTCGAGCTCGTCGATCCGCTCGGTCGCGGCCGCCAGGGCGGTCGTGTCGGTGAGGTCCACCGGCCAGGGGAGCGCCCGGTCACCGAGTCGGGCGGCGACCGCGGAGAGCGCCGCGGCGTCCCGGCCGCCGAGCAGCAGGTCGTGGGTGGGCGCGAGGGCGGTCGCCACGGCCGCGCCGATGCCGCGCGAGGCGCCCGTGACCAGGGCGAGAGGACGCTGGGAGCTCACGCCGACGACCCTAACGACGCAGCGCGCCTCCGGTTCACACCTGGATCCGGACGATCCACCCCTCCGTGTGCTCCGGGGACGGATCGCGTCACGACCACGGTATCGCCCCGTTGGGCAGGGCATCTCTCCGGAGCACGGAGGGTGACGAGCACCGGCGTGGCGTTTCGTTCCCCAGCTGGCCCACGCCCGCTCGTCGGGGGCTGCCCCGAACGGTCCCCGGACGACCCGGCGCCTCGCCCCACGAGGCGCCGGGTCAGCTCACCGGGTCACGACGACCGTGTCGCCGACCGACAGCGTCCGGAAGAACCGCTTCGCGACCGCGTCGGACAGGTGGATGCACCCGGCGGACTGCCGCGACAGGCTCCCGGTGTGGAAGGCGATGCCGCCGTGGAAGAAGACCGACCACGGCATCGGCGCGTCGTCGAACTCGCTGGAGCGGTGGTCGGCGTCCTTCCACGTCACGTGGAACGTGCCCGTCGGGGTGCGCTCGCCCGGGCGGCCGCTGGTGATCGGGGCGCTCGCGACGACCTCGCCGCCCTGCACGAGCCACGCGCGCTTCGCGGAGAGGGAGACGCAGGCTCCGTCGCCGTCGATCGAGCAGGGCATCGGGTGGGCGGAGGTCGACGTCGACGTGGTCCGCGTGGCGGTTCGCGTCGTGGTCGACCGGGCGGTGGTCGGGCGGGTCGTGGTCGGCCGGGTCGCGGTGGTCGACGGCGCCGAGCCGGCGTCCGCGAGGACCGGCACGACCGGCGGTGCGACGGCGAGCGGCGCGGCCGGCGTCGAGACCGTCGCGGGCCGCTCGAGCGACACGTCGGTCAGCGCCAGGCCCGTCGTCACCCCGAGCGTGCCCAGGGCCATGACGGCCGCACTCGCGGCTCCGAGCCTCGTCATCCGCATCGTGGCCCCCTGACCTCGTCCCGAGCGTTGTGCCCGGGACATCGCAGGACTGGGCCGAGTGCGTTAGCCGCCTACCCCGAAGGGATGATCTCGGTCGACAGAGCGAGGGTGCTGTCGGGCCGGGTCCGTCGCTAGGGTCGGGCCGTGGCGGATCTGGTGGTGGTGGGCGCGTCCCTGGCGGGTCTGCGGGCGGTCGAGGCCGTGCGCAACGACGGGTGGTCCGGGTCGATCGCCCTGGTCGGCTCCGAGGAGCACCTGCCCTACGACCGGCCGCCGCTGTCGAAGGAACACCTCGCCGACGACGAGCCGGGCGACCTCACCTACCGCGAGCGCGAGAAGCTGGCCGAGCTCGACGTGGAGCTGGTCCTGGGCGCCCCGGCGGAGGCGCTGGACCTCGAGGGCCGCACGCTCACCGTCGGCGGGCGCGACCTCTCGTGGTCCGGACTGGTCGTCGCCACCGGCGCCCACGCGAGGACGTTGCCCGCCTCGGTGTGCGACCCGGACCTCCGCGGTGTGGTCACGCTGCGGACCCTGGACGACTCGCGGCACCTGCGGGACCTGCTGCGCGACGGGACCCCGCGCGTGACCGTGATCGGCGCCGGGTTCATCGGCTCCGAGATCGCCGCGGTCGCGCGCAAGCGGGACCTCGAGGTGACGATCGTCGAGGCGCTCCCGGTGCCGCTGGTGCGCGGGGTCGGCGAGCGGATGGGTCGCGCGCTGACGGCGATCCACGAGCGGCAGGGCACGACCGTGCGCACCGGGGTCTCGGTGGAGAAGGTCACCGGGAACGGGCGCGTCGAGTCGGTCGTCCTCGCCGACGGCACGGAGATCCCCACGGACGTCCTCGTCGTCGGCATCGGCGCGGCCCCGAACACCGGGTGGCTCGAGTCGTCCGGGCTCACGATCTCCGACGGCGTGGTCGCGGACGCGACGCTGCGCGCCGCCCCCGGCGTCTACACCGCCGGCGACGTGGCGCGCTGGCCGAATGCCCTGTTCGACGACGTCCTGACGTCGCCGATGCGTCTGGAGCACTGGACCTCGGCCTCCGAGCAGGGCGCCCTCGCGGCACGCAACGCCGTCGACCCGTCGTCCGCGAAGGAGTACACGACCGTCCCGTACTTCTGGTCGGACTGGTACGACAGCCGTATCCAGTTCGTCGGCGTCTCCCGCGCCGACGAGGGCCGCCCCGAGGTGGAGACCGAGATCGTCATGGGCTCCGAGGACGACGGCGCCTTCGTCGCGCTCTACCGCAGCGGTGACCGCCTCGTCGGGGCGCTCGCGGTCGACAAGCGCGCCGAGGTCATGCAGTACCGCCGGCTGATCCTGAACCGGGCGAGCTGGGAGGACGGGCTGGCGAAGGCCGAGGAGCGCCGGGAGCGGGCGGCCAAGAAGGCCGCCGCGTCGTGAGGACGCCGGGCGTCGACCACCTGGTCGTCGCCACCTCCGCGCTCGAGACCGGCGTCCCGTCCCTGACCGACCGGCTCGGCGTGGGTCCCTCGGGGCCGGGCCGACACGAGCGCTTCGGCACCCACAATGCGCTGTGGAACCTGGACGACGGCGCCTACCTCGAGCTGATCGCGATCGACCCGGAGGCCGCCGCGCCCGGCCGCCCGCGGTGGTTCGGGCTCGACCGGTTCGCGGGCCCGACGCGCCTCGTCCACTGGGTCCTGCGCCGTGCCGACCTGCGCGCCCCGTTCGTGCCCGAGCACGGGGCGACGTCGCGCCTGGCCCGCGACGACCTCCGCTGGTCGCTCACCACACCCGTGGACGGTTCGTTCCCGGTCGACGGCTCCGGCGTCTGGCCGTCGCTGATCGCCTGGGACGGCGCGCACCCCTCGTCGGGACTCGGCCACGACGGGCTCGCGCTCCGTCGCCTCGTGCTCTCGACGCCGTCGGCCGACGCCCTGCGCGCCCGGTTGGTCGAGGCCGGGCTGACCGGGCACCTCGGCAGCCGCGTGACCGTGACGCCGGGACCGGTGGGGCTGCGGGCGGAACTGTCGACGCCGGGTGGTCCGGTCGTCCTCTGAGCCGCGAAGCGCGTTGCGTGCCGCACACGGCTGGAGGGTGAAGCGTCGGGCCGCGGGGGCGTTGCGTGCCGCATACGGACGACGGGCGAAGGTCGGCCCGGATCGGCGTTGCGCGCCGCATACGGACGACGGGCGAAGCGTCGGGCCGTGGAGGCGTTGCGCGCTGCACACGACTGGAGGGTGAAGCGTCGGGCCGCGGGGCGTTGCGTGCCGCATACGGACGACGGGCGAAGGGTCGGCCCGGATCGGCGTTGTGCCGCACACCGTCGCGGGCACAGGGTCGGAGCCGCGGTGCGCCGCGACGTCGTGCGGGACGCAACGCGCTTGCCGGGCGGTGCGCCCTCGGTCGGCCGTGTGCGGGACGCAACGCGCTTGCCGGGTGGTGCGGCCCCGGTCGGCCGTATGCGGGACGCAACGCGCTTGCCGGGCGGTGCGCCTTCGGCCGGCCGTGTGCGGGACGCAACGCGTTCGCCGGGTGGTGCGACCTCGGCCGGCCGTGTGCGGGACGCAACGCGCTTGCCGGGCGGTGCGCCCTCGGTCGGCCGTGTGCGGGACGCAACGCGCATGCCGGGTGGTGCGACCTCAGTCGGCCGTGCGCGGGACGCACACGCCGAGCAGCTCAGCGGAGCAGACCGACGACTGCCGCGCCGACGAGGCCGCCGCTGGTGAGCGTGAACGAGACGATGCTGAGCACCTGGAACCACGGCCGGGTCGCGGCACGGGGCGAGAAGGCGAGCGGGAGGAAGAGGGTCGGGTTGACCCAGGTCCCGATCACGATCGCCACGGCCAGCCACGTCGGCAGGCCCGGCACCGCGAGCCCGACCGCGATCAGGATGATCCCCATGATGACGTAGTCGAGGTGCGCCTGGAGGATGCGCCGCGGCTTGCGGACGCCCGCCCGCTCCACCAGCTTCGGCGTGATCATCGTGGCCGCCACCGCCCACCCGAGCACCGCGCCGAACGCCAGCTCCACGAGACCGATCCGCGTCAGTGCGTCCACGGCGGTGATCCTGACCTAGGTCAGACCATTCCGTCGAGCAGTGCCGTCAGACCGGTCCGGAACACCCGGTCGAGGTCGTAGGCGTACGGCCCGGCCCGGCGGATCGCGGGCCCGGCGAGGCGCGACATGCCCCGCGCCGTCGCCGGATCGTGGTCGATCCACCAGTCGGCGTCGACCCCGGTGTCGGCCTCCGCGTCCCGTTCGGCGGCGAGCGTCATGGCCATCCCGCGGACGTACCCGACGAGGACCATGTAGAGGTCGAAGCGGCGCTCGGCGTCGGCGACCACGCTCTCGAGCGCGGTCAGGTCCCACTCCGCGATCGCGAGCAGCGCCGGCACCGGCTGGGGCCGGTGCAGCGAGATCGCCCGCGCCGCCCAGGGATGCCGCGAGTACACCGCCCACTGCCGGTGGGCGGAGACCTCGAGTCGCGCGCGCCACCCGGCGTCCACCGCGACGGACGGCCAGGGCTCGGCGTCGAACACCTCCTCGAGCATGGCCATGACCAGCTCGTCCTTGCCGCGCACGAGCCCGTGCGCACTCATCGTCGGCACCCCCAGCTCAGCGGCGAGGCGCCGCATGGAGACACCCGCGAGCCCGTCCGCGTCGGCGATCTCCACCGCCAGCGCCACGACGTCCGCGCGGTACGGGCCGGTCCCGCGCGGTCGGACCCGGCGTCGGGACGGGGTCCGCGACGCGACCACCGTCCCGACCCGCGGCACGGACTCGACGAGGCCCTCCTCGCGCAGCAGCGCGAGGGCGCGCGAGGCGGTCGCGGAGGCCACGCCGAAGTCGGACACGATCGCGCGGACCGACGGGAGCCGGTCGCCGGGCGCCAGGTCGTCGACGCGGGCCCGCAGCGCGGCGGCCACACGCCGGTACGGCGGCTCGTCGCTGTCCCCGCTGTCCTGCGACACGCTGGTGCTCCTCCCCGTCGGACGGGCACGGTCGCCGTCGTTCGTACACCGTCCGAGAGCACACCGGGAGTCCCCGTGCACGTCCTCGTCTCCGGCGCCGGCATCGCCGGTTCGACCCTCGCCCACTTCCTGACGCGCGCCGGGCACCGCGTGACCCTCGTCGAGGCCGCCGCCGCCCCGCGGCCGGGCGGGCAGGCGGTCGACGTCCGCGGTCCCGCGCTCGAGGTCGTGGACCGCATGGGCGTCGGCGCCGAGCTCCGCGCCGCGGCCACCGACATGCGCGGGATGTCCGTCGTGGCCCCCGACGGCACGGAGCTGGTGAGCACGACGACCACGACCCTCACGGGCGGCCCCCTGGACTCACCCGACGTCGAGATCCTCCGCGACGACCTCACGAACCTGCTCGCCGGCTCGGTCACCGACGCGGAGTGGGTGTTCGGGGACCGGGTGGTCGGGATCGACGACGACCGCGTCCGGCTCGCGAGCGGGCGGACCGAGCAGGTCGACGTCGTCGTCGGGGCCGACGGCCTGCACTCCGGGGTGCGCCGCCTCGTGCTCCCCGACGCCGAGCTGCGCCCGCTGGGCTCGCAGCTCGCCGTCTTCACGATGCCCAACGTCTTCGGTCTCGACCGCTGGCAGGTGTTCTGCCGCTACCCGGACGCGATGGCGGGTGTCTACACGGCGCGCGACAACGCGGAGGTGCGGGTCAACCTGGGGTTCGAGGACGACGAGGTCGACGACCACCGTGACCTCGACGCGCAGCGCCGGCGGGTCGCCGCGGCCTTCGCCGGGAGGGAGTGGTGGATCCCGCGGATGCTCGAGGGGATGGGCGCGGCGCCAGACTTCTACCTCGCGCCGATGACGCAGGTGGTGCTGCCGCGGTGGTCCGCGGGGCGCACGGTCCTGCTCGGCGACGCCGCCTGGTGCACCACGCCGCTGTCGGGCCAGGGCACCACGCTCGCGCTGATCGGGGCGTACCTGCTCGCGCACGAGCTCGGGGCGCGCCCGGTCCCGGAGGCGTTCGCCGCGTGGGAGGAGCGGCTGCGCCCGGTCGTCGAGGCCGACCAGCGCCTGGCGGTGGAGAACGCCGAGCGGGTCGCGGCGATGGCCGAGGACCTGGCGTCGGGCGACGCGGTCGCGGCGATCGGCGGGGGCGACGAGCACTGGTCGGCGACGAGCGCGGCGACCTCGCTCGAGCTGCCGTGATGCCGGTCAGGCGCCCCGGGCGGTGCGGATGTGGTCGAAGATCAGGCTCGTGACGGTGCCCGCGACGTCGCGGTGACCGTTGAGGGTCGCGACCAGGTCGCGCAACGCACCCGTCCCCGCCGTCGCGACGTGGAGGAGGTAGTCGTCCTCGCCGGCGACGAAGTAGACGTCGCGGACGGCGGGGAGGCGGCGCACGAGCGCGGTGAACTCGCCGAGGCGGTCGCGGGCGTCGCTCTGCAGGCGCACCGAGATCATGGCCTGGAGGGGGAGGCCGACGGCCGCCGGGTCGACGTCGGCGTGGAAGCCGCGGATCACCCCGCGTTCGCGGAGCGCCCGGACGCGCGTCAGGCACGTGGACGCCGCGATCCCCACCTTCTCGGCGAGTGCCGCGTTCGTGATGCGGGCGTCGGCCACGAGGTGGGTCAGCAGGGCGCGATCGACCTCGTCCAGCGGCCGCAGATCGTTCGGCGGTGGCTGCGAACGGACCACGGGATCATCGGGAGCTTCACCCACAAGCGCAGGTTACAGAAGCTTCTTCACGTCGCTACCGCCCGAAACGCAGGACGTTCATCATGGTGGGAGGACACGACGACGAACGGAGGACGACCATGAAGGTCGCGGTGCCCACCGAGGTCAAGGACAACGAGTTCCGGGTGGCCCTGACGCCCGGGGGTGTGCGCGAGCTGGTCGCCCACGGCCACGAGGTCACGGTCCAGGAGGGCGCGGGCACGGGTTCGGCCTTCGCCGACCACGAGTACAAGGAGGCCGGGGCCCGCCTCGTCGCCGACGCCGACACGGTGTGGGGCGAGGCCGAGATGGTCGTCAAGGTCAAGGAGCCGGTCGCCTCGGAGTACCACCGCCTGCGCCCCGACCTGACGCTGTTCACCTACCTGCACCTCGCCGCGTCCCGCGAGTGCACCGACGCCCTGCTCGACGCCGGGACCACCGCGATCGCGTACGAGACGGTGACGCGGCACGGCGCGCTGCCGCTGCTCGCGCCGATGAGCGAGGTCGCCGGGCGGCTCGCGCCCCAGGTCGGCGCCTACCACCTGATGCGCTCCCACGGCGGGCGCGGCCTGCTGCTCGGCGGGGTCCCGGGCGCGCCGGCGGCGCACGTCGTCGTCATCGGCGGCGGGGTGTCCGGCGCGGCGGCGACGCAGATGGCCGTCGGGATGCACGCCCGCGTCACCGTGCTCGACAAGAACCTCGACACGCTGCGGGCCCTCGACGCGCGCTACGCGGGCCGGGTGCAGACGCTGTACTCGAACACCGACAACCTCGAGCGCGCCGTGCTCGACGCCGACCTCGTCGTCGGGGCCGTGCTGGTCCCGGGCGCGAAGGCGCCGAAGCTCGTGAGCAACGAGCTGGTGTCCCGCATGAAGGCGGGCGCGGTGCTCGTCGACATCGCGATCGACCAGGGCGGCTGCTTCGCCGACTCGCACCCGACGACGCACTCCGACCCGACGTTCGCGGTGCACGACACGCTCTTCTACTGCGTGGCGAACATGCCGGGCGCGGTGCCGAACACCTCGACGCACGCGCTGACGAACGCCACGATGCCGTTCGCCCTCGCGCTGGCCGACCGGGGCTGGCGGCAGGCGCTCGCCGACGACGCCGGGCTGGCCGCGGGCCTCGCGACCCACGCCGGCGAGCTCTACAGCGCCACCGTCGGCGAGGCCCACGACCTGCCGGTCGCGTCGCTGGGCTGACGCGGGGCGGGCACCGTCCCGCGGTGGGCCCGGGCGCGGCGGTGGTGCGCGTCGGTCATGCCGCGCAGCGCCGCGGCGGTCGCGCTCGCGGCGTCGACCGAGGCGAGGTCGAGCACGGTGACGATGCCCGCGGCGCGGAGGGTGAGGCGACCCAACCGCCCGCCCTCGGCCCGCGCGCGGGTGCTCGCGTCGACCTCGAGGGTGTCGTAGCCGACGACCGTGTGGAACCGGCCGTCGCGCAGCACGACGCGGTCGGGGAGGAACGCGATCTCGCGCCGCGCCCCGGAGAAGGTGGGCACCGGGAGGTCGGCGCGCAGGTGCCGGGGCCCGTCGGTGCGCCGGGCCACCGGGCTGTGCGCGCGCCGGCCGGCCTCGGCCCGGACCTCCCAGACGGCGGGCTCCCACGACGTGGCCGCGCAGCGCAGCCGCTCCCAGGTCGCGACCAGGTGCTCGTAGCGGGCGGTGCGGTCCCGGTCGGCCATCTCGTGGGTGGCGACGACGGTGCGGCGGGCCCGGTCGTGCAGGGCGGTCACCGCGAGGACGACCCCCGTCGCGACCAGGCCGACGAGCAGGGTCAGCACCGGCAGCGGGGACGGCAGGTCGGCGACGGACGGCCCGACGAGCACGGTGGCGACCGCGACCGCGACGAGGGCCCCGGCACCGACGAACGGCGCCCGGGCGCGGGCCGAGGCGGCGAGGTCGAGCCCGCGCCGCAGCCCGTCGAGGCCCGTCGGGCACAGCTCGCCGCGCGCGTCCGGGCTCGCCAGGTAGTGCGCGCCGCCGGCCTCCAGGCAGGCGTGGTGGCGGGCGCGTCGGGGACCGCGCAGGGTCGGTGCGGCGTCCGGGACGGTCGTCACGGTCGGCCTCCGCTCGTCGGGGACTCGTCACCGTGTGTCGCCGTTCAGCCGCAGATCGTTACGGCAGGTGGCGTCACCCGATCGGCTGTTCGGCGCAATCTCCCCGGCCGTGGCCCTCAGACCGAGAGGCGCCAGCCCCGGGTGTCCGGCACCCGCCCGAACTGGATGTCGAGCAGCTCGGCGTGCAGGGCGAGCGTGCGCTCGCCGGGCGTGCCGTCGCCGACGACGACGTCGCCCGCCGTGGAACGGAACGCGACGATCGGGCTGATCACCGCGGCGGTCCCGGTCGCGAAGACCTCGGTGATCGAGCCGTCGGCGCACCCCGCGCGCAGCTCCTCCACCGAGATCGGGCGTTCCACGGCGGTCAGCCCGTGCCCGGCCGCCAGCTCGAGGACGCTGCGCCGGGTGACGCCGTCGAGGATCGTGCCCAGCGGCGGGGTCACCAGCTCGCCGTCGGCGGTCACGAGCAGGACGTTCATCGTCCCGGACTCCTCGAGCCAGCGGTGCTCGCGGGCGTCGAGGAAGAGCACCTGGTCGCAGGCGTGCTCCTTGGCGAGCGCCTGCGCGGCGAGCCCGGCCGCGTAGTTGCCGCCGCACTTCGCGTCGCCGGTCCCGCCGGGGGCGGCCCGCGAGAGCGTGTCGGAGATCCACAGGGTCACGCCGGCCTCGCGCCCGGCGAACAGCGGTCCGGCCGGCGAGGCGGTGACCAGGAAGCGGGCCTCCTCGGCCGGGCGCACCCCGAGGAAGGCCTCGGTCGCGACGGTGAACGGGCGCAGGTAGAGCGACGCGGGCGGCTCGGGCACCCAGGCCTCGTCCGCCCGGACCAGCGCCGTGACGGCCTCGACGAACGACTCGGCCGGCAGCACCGGCAGGGCCAGTCGGCGGGCGGAGTGGGCGAAGCGGGCGGCGTTGAGGTCGGGCCGGAACAGGGCCACGGACCCGTCGGGCTGGCGGTAGGCCTTGAGCCCCTCGAAGATCTCCTGGGCGTAGTGCAGCACCGCCGCCGCGGGGTGCAGCGTCAGCGGCTCGGCGGCGCGCACCGCCGTGTCGTGCCAACCCTCGCCGGCGGTCCAGGTCGCCGTGGCGACGTGGTCGGTGAACACCCGGCCGAACCCGGGGTCGGCCAGCAGACCGTCCCGCTGGGCGGCGGGGGTGGGGTTCGCGGTGGCGACGTGGGGGAACCGGGCCTGGGCGATCGGACGGCTGCTCACCCTCCGGAACGGTGGCAGATCCGTCGCCGCGATTCGACTGGCACGTCCGGGGTAGTGGCAGGAACGTGACCGCCACCGACGACGAGCGCGACCGCGACGCGCAGATCGACCGGTGGCTCGTCGGGCGCGCGCGCGACGGCGACCCGGCGGCCTACGAGGAGCTCATCCGTCGTCATCGGGACCGCATCTACCGCATCGCGCTGCGGATCACCGGGGACGCGGCGGACGCCGACGACGTGACCCAGGAGGTCGTCATCCAGCTCTGGACGGCGCTCGCCGGGTTCGCCGGCACCTCGGCGTTCACCACCTGGCTCTACCGTGTGGTGGTCAACCGCAGCCTCGACCACCGCCGGCGGCACCGTCCGCAGGTCGAACCCCGGGAGTCCGACCTCGCGCCGGTCGCCGGGCCGGAGCGCTCGGTGGTGGCCGGGGAGGCGGTGCGGGCGGGGCTCGCCGCGATCGCGCGCCTCCCCGAGACCCAACGGGTCCCGCTCGTGCTCTGCCAGATCGAGGGCCTGTCCTACGCCCAGGCCGCCGCGATCACCAAGACCTCCGAGGCCACCGTGCGCGGGCGCCTCGCCCGCGCCCGCGCGACCCTGCTCGCCGAGATGAGGAGCTGGACATGACCGAGACCCTCGCGTGCGGCCGCGCCACCGCGCCGCTGGTCGAGCAGGTCGCCGAGGGCCGGGGCCAGGTCCTCGACCCCCACCAGGCCCGCTGCCCGCACTGCCGGGCCGCCCTCGGGGAGATCGAGCGGCTCTGGGCGCCGGTCCGCGCGGTCGCCGCGGAGCGCCCGGAGGCGCCGCCCTCGCTGGTGGAGTCGGCGCTGCGCCGGGTGCGCGGGTCGGGCGGCGACGTCGAGTACGGCCGCATCGAGACCCCGCAGGGGCACACGCGGGTGGCCGCGCGGGTCGTCGTCGCGCTGGCCCGCCACCTCGCGGCGCAGGTCCCCGGGGTCGAGGTCGCGCTCGGTCGGCTGGCCACGGAGGGACACCGCCCGGCCGGCGAGCTCGTGCCCGACGTCGAGGCGGGGGTCGCCGGCGGGTCCACCGCCGTGCAGGTCACGCTCGCCGCCGCGTACGGGCAGGACCTGCAGGCGCTGGGGGAGCGGATCCGGACGGTCGTGGCGCGCGGGGTACGCGAGGTGACCGGGCTGGAGCCGGTCGACGTCACGGTGCACGTGGACGACGTCTTCGACTGAGCCCCGGGTCCGAACGGGTCATGTGGGTGACACCGCCCGCGATCACGGGCAGGATGGGTGAACACTCAACGAGCTCGGAGGGGATCGGGCGATGGCCACGGTCGACGTGCGCCGCGCGACCGCACGCGGCGTGCTGCACGGCGCGCCCGGGGTCGAGTCGCGGCACTCGTTCTCCTTCGGGGCCCACCTCGAGGAGGGCAACAGCCACTTCGGCCTGCTGCTCGCCCACCACGAGGACCGCATCGACCCCGGCGCCGGGTACGACGACCACCCGCACCGCGACACCGAGATCGTCACGTGGGTGCTCGAGGGCGCCCTCGCGCACGACGACGACGCGGGCCGCTCCGCGCGCGTCACGCCGGGGACGGTGCAGCGCCTGTCGGCCGGGCGCGGGGTCGTCCACTCCGAGCGCAACGCCGCCGGTGACGAGCCGGTGCACCTGGTCCAGATGTGGCTGCTGCCCGACGAGGCCGGGACCGAGCCGGTCCACGAGACCGCGGACGTGTCCGCGGCGCTCGACGCCGGCGGGCTGGTCCCGGTCGCCGGGCGGGGCGCCGCGGCCGGGCTCGGTATCGCCGATGCCGTCCTGCACGTCGCCCGACCACCGGCGGGTGATCGTCTGGACCTCCCGGACGCGCCGTACCTGCACGTCTTCGTCGCGCGGGGGGAGGTCGACCTCGGTGATCACGACGACCGGGACGACCTCGCCGCGGGCGACGCCGCCCGCATCGCCGAGTCCGACGCGATGTCCCTGACCGCCCGTACCGACGCCGAGGTCCTCGTGTGGGAGATGCACTCCGACCTCGCCACACCCGAGGAGAGCGCGTGACCACCACCGAGTCCGAGACCCCCGAGCCGACCCGCAACGAGTACGAGCGCACCGAGAAGGCGTCGCTGATCTCCGAGGAGCAGCGCCGCGAGCTCGCCGAGATCCGCGACCGGGTGCGCGCGGAGTTCCTGTTCTCCAAGGAGAAGCGGCCGAAGAGCTACGGCCAGGGCGTGCACCACGTCGCCCTGATCTGCGCAGACGTGCGGAAGACCACGGAGTGGTACCAGAACGTCGCCGGGTTCCCGGTCACGGTGCTGTTCGAGAACCGCGACCTGGCCGGCTCGACGCACTTCTTCTTCGACGTCGGGAACGGCAACCACCTGGCGTTCTTCGACCTGCCGGGCGTCGAGCCGGGGCCGTACCAGGAGGTGCTCGGCGGGCTGCACCACCTGTGCCTGTCGGTGTCCGAGGAGCACTGGCACGAGATCAAGGGCCGGCTCGACGAGCGCGGGATCGAGTACATGCTCGAGTCCGGGACGTCGATCTACACCTTCGACCCCGACGGCGCGCGCATCGAGTTCATCCACGACCCGCTCGGCCGGATGTACGGGCACGACACCATGTGACGGTGGATCCGAGTGGTGAGCGCGCCGCGATCGTGCGGGCCCTGCAACGGCTGACGGCGTCCGCGCGGCACCTGTCCGACGCGTTCGCCGCCCGGCAGGGTCTGCACCCGACCGACCTCGAGGCCCTGCTGCACGTCATGCAGGCCGAGTCGCAGGGCGCGCCCCTGACGGCGGGTGGGCTCGGTGAGGCGCTGGCGCTGACGTCCGGGTCGGTCACCGGTGTCGTCGACCGGCTCGTCGCCGCGGGCCACGTAGCCCGATCGCGCGACGCGTCCGACCGGCGCCGGGTGCTGCTCGTCCACGCCCCGGAGGCCCGGGCGGTCGCCGAGGACTTCTTCTCGCCGATCGCCCGGCTCTCCGGCGCGGTGATGGACACCTTCGACGACGCCGAGCTCGCGACGGTGCGCCGCTACCTCGAGGCCATGACCGACGCCGTGACCGAGGCGCGCCAGGGCTGAGTCACGGGACGATCTGCACCTGGTCGCCGGGCGCGAGGGTGTCGAAGAACCGTTGCGATGCGGCCCGGTTCAGATGGATGCAGCCGTTCGAGGCGATGCCCGGGCTCCCCGCGTGGAATGCGTACCCGGGCTTGAAGAACACCGAATTGGGCATGGGCGCGTCGAATGCCTGGCTCCAGTAGTTCTTCACCTTCTTCTGCACCGTGAAGGTGCCCGTCGGCGTGGCCGCCCCGGACTTCCCGCCCCGCGCCGCGAACGGCCCCGCGATCACATGACCGGCGCCGTCGGTGAGCCACGCCTGCCGGGCCGAGAGGTCCATGCAGGCCTTGGCGGTCGGTGCGCAGGGCGTCGCCGAGGTCGTGGCGTCGGCGATCCCGGTGCCCAGGCCGAGGGTCGCGGCGACGGCGACCGCCGTGGCGCCGAGGCGGGTCAGAATGCGACGATTCCGCGCTGGGACATTCTGCTCGGCCACGGCGATCAGCTCCTCGGTGTGGGGCCCGTTCCCTGAGGAACGTCTTCCCCACCTACCGCGGGACCATTCCACCGGGAATTCCCCACACCTGCGGTGATCGGATCGTTGCGGAATCGTCGTCGATTCTCCGTCACCGGTCCGTCGTCAGGCGACCGCGTGCCGACCTCGGTCCCCGGGGTGGGGCAGGTGGTGGCGGACGACGGTGACCCCGACGTCGTCGAGGTCGCCCTGGTCGAGCTCCTGGCGTCGACGCTCGGCGTCGAACAGCGCGGTCGGGCCGTCGAAGGGCCCGTAGGAGTCCAGCGCCCCGGTCGCCGGGTCGGCGACGAGGACGACGTAGGCATCGCAGGAGTCCAGGCGGTCCTCGAGCCCCTCCTGGTCGGCGAGCACGTCGTCGACGAGATCCTGCACGGTGCGGGTCGCGGTGAACCGGGTGGTGTCGCCGACACGGTCGGGCGCGCGGTCGTCCACGGTTGGAGCCTTCCCCTCGGTCTGACTGCGGACGCTTCCCGACCCCGACATCGTTCGGCATCCTGACGAACGCGGGGCAGGCTAGTAGGCACCCGCAGTACCGCCACAGCCCGCGGACCGGCATCACGAATCGGCCACGGACGGGTGTCGACACGCTTCGTGAACGGCTCCACCGAGGTGGGTGACGCCCTGCCCTGCGTCCGGGGTCTCCGAGCGCGACGAACGGCGAGGGGGCTGCCCGTCGACGCCGGTCCGACCGCCCGTCCTGGTGAGGTGCACGTCACATTGCGCACATCGTGCAGCCGACCACGCGCTGCAATCAGTCGTGACCGGACGTAGCGAAACGTGTCGGCACACCGGCAAATGTCGTGGCGCTCGCCACGGCACGAGCGCACGCTCGGCGTCATGGCCGACCTCGCGCACCCGCCCGTCACGCTCCGGGTCCTCGATCCCGACGACGGGTCCGACGTCGCCGCCGTGGTCGCCGCCGCGGTCGGCGGGGCGCTGCCGGCCGACGTCATGCCGCCGGACGGCGCCTCCGATCCGGAGGAGTGGACCCTGCCGCGGGAGCGGGCCTACGCCCGCTTCCTGCGCGGCCGCCCACCCGCGGAGACGTCGTACCTCGTCGTCGAGGGATGCGCCGTCGTCGGCCTGGCCCGCCTGCGTCGCGACGGTGACGCCGCCGAGACCGGCG
The DNA here is from genome assembly GCF_030286555.1 of Actinomycetospora termitidis. Taxonomy (GTDB): domain Bacteria; phylum Actinomycetota; class Actinomycetes; order Mycobacteriales; family Pseudonocardiaceae; genus Actinomycetospora; species Actinomycetospora termitidis. The sequence continues at coordinate 1,579,727 of NZ_JASVWF010000001.1, forward strand.
TCTGGCTCGCCCGCCGCGCCCGGGGTCGCGGGATCGGCGTGACGGTCCTCGGCCTGCTCGTGGAGCGTGCGGCGACCGCCGGGGCCGACCGCCTTGTCGCGGACACCACCGCCGACAACGTCGCGGCACTCGGGTCCCTGCGCCGCCACGGTGCGACGGTGCAGGAATCCGGGAGCGACGTCTCCGCCGTCGTGAGGATCAGAGCCCGAGGGTCTTCCCGATGATGTCGCGCTGGATCTCGCTGGTGCCGCCGTAGACGGTCGAGACCACGGACAGGCGCAGCAGGCGCTCCATCCCGTACTCGGTGGCGTAGCCGTATCCGCCGAGCATCTGCATCCCCTCCAGCGAGAGGTGCTTCGCGAGCTCGGTGGCCTTGAGCTTGGCCATCGACGCCTCGCGCGGGAACAGCGCCGTGGGGTTCGCGTCGATGGTCGCGGCGGTGTCGTGCACCAGCAGCTTCGTGGCCGCGAGCTCGGTGGCGTTGTCGGCGATCCGGTGGCGCAGGGCCTGGAAGCTGCCGACCGGCCGCCCGAACTGCTCGCGCTCCTTGACGTAGGCGAGCGTGTCGTCGAACGCGCGGCGGGCGAGCCCGAGCATCAGCCCGGCCAGGATCATCCGCTCCAGGTTCAGCCCGGCCATCAGCTGGCGCCAGCCCTGGCCCTCGGTGCCGACGACGGCGTCCGCCGGCAGGTGGCAGTTCGTGAAGTAGAGGTCGTTGACCTCCTTGCCGCCCATCGTCTCGATGCCGCGGATCTCGAGGCCGTCGACGTCGGTGGGGACCACGAACATCGTCAGGCCGTCGTGCTTGCCGCCCTCGGTGGACGTCCGCGCGACGAGCAGGATGTGCGAGGCGATGTGCGCGTTGGAGCACCAGGTCTTCTGGCCCTCGACCAGCCAGCCGTCCTCGGTCTTGGTGGCCTTGCAGGTCAGGCCGCCGACGTCGGAGCCCGCGCCCGGCTCGGACATCGAGATCGCGAGGACGTCGCCGCGGGCCGTCCCGCCCAGCAGCTCCTGCTTCTGGGCCTCGGAGCCGAACTTCTGGATCGCGGCGGCCGTGATGATCGTCGTGCCGAAGCCGCCGATCGGCAGGCGGTGGTAGCTCGTCTCCTCGAGGAAGACGAGCAGGTCCGTCATCGACCCGTCCGCGCCGCCGTAGGACTCGGGCAGCGAGATCCCGAGCCACCCGAGGTCCGCGATCTTCCGGTAGACCTCCTCCGAATGCGGGCCCTCGACGGTGAGGCGGTCCAGCGCGGCCTTGTCCGGCACCTCGCGCCGGGCGAACTCGCCGATCGCCTCGGCGAAGGCGGTCTGCTCCTCGGTGAGCGTGACGGGCATGAGGGGTCCTTCCCGACGGCGGGTCTTTGCGGTCGATCCTGACTGTTTCTGCGCCCGCCGTCGAGACCCTCTTCCCTCAGACCTCCGGATAGCGCTGGTAGCCCGGGAAGTTGCCGAACAGCGACTCGCCCTCCGGGCCCACCGTCACCGCGTGGACCAGCAGCTCCCCGCCGACGAACGCGCCCTTCCACGACGCGCCGCGGCCGCCGAAGGGCTCGTCCTTGTCCCCCCGCGAGCGGAGCTTGTTGATGCCGACCTTGAACGCCTGGACCTGCTCGGCCATGCGCGCGGCGGCGTCGGTGTCGTCGCAGGCGATGGAGGCCACGAGCGCGCCGTTGGAGGCGTTCATCTGCGCGAGCAGCTCGGCCTCGGTGTCGACCACGGTGATCGAGTCGATCGGCCCGAACGGCTCCTCGTGCATCAGTCGGGAGGCGCCCGGAGGTGCCAGCAGGGTCACGGGGGCGTGGTAGGCCGAGGTGTCCTGGTCGGGCAGGAACTCGCCGCCCTCGAGGCCGGAGCGGTACAGCGGGATCGCGCCGTGGCGCAGCGCCTCGTGCACCGAGTCGTCGAGCTCCTTGGCCTTCGCCGCGGAGATCAGCGGCCCGAAGTCCAGCGCGGGGAGCTCGCCGTCGGCGCTCGCGAGCGGGTGGCCGAACCGGATCCCCTGGACCACGGGCAGGTAGGTGGCCAGGAAGGCGTCGACGAGCTCGCGCTGCACGACGAACCGCGGGTAGGCGGTGCAGCGCTGCTTGGCGTACTCGAAGCCCTTCTTGAGCAGCCCGGACAGGGTCTCCCAGTCGGAGAACTCCCAGATGCCGAAGGTGTTCAGGCCCTCCTGCTCGAGCATGTGCCGCTTGCCGGTGTCGGCGAGCTGCGCCGCGACCTTGCCGCCGTTGGAGCGGCCGCCGACGAACGCGAGCGCCCCGATCTCGGGCGAGCGGATCAGCGCGTCGGACAGCGACGAGCCGTCCCCGGAGAGCAGCGTGACCGGCAGGCCCTCGCGGACCATCAGGGCGTGCGCCACCGTCAGGCACACCGCGCCGCCCTGCGTGGGGGTCTTCGCGACGACCGCGTTGCCCGCGAGCAGCTGCACCAGCTCGGCGTGCACGAGCACGCTCATCGGGTAGTTCCAGCTCGCGATGTTGCTGACCGGGCCCTCGAGCGGGACGCGGTTCGCCGGCCGACCGTCGGTGTCGCGCGCGAGCATCCCCTCGATCTGCTCGACGTACCAGCGTCCGCCCTCCAGGCACCGGTCGACGTCGGCGCACGCCGCCTTCCACGGCTTGCCGATCTCCCAGGCGAGCAGGAGGGCGAGGTCGTCACGCGCGCCCTCCATCGCGTCGATCGCGGCGCTGACGCGTCGCCTGCGCTCGTCGAGGTCGACCGAGCCCCACTCGCGGTGGGCGCGGGCGGACCGGCGCACGGCGTCCTGAGCGGTCCCGGGGTCCACCTTGAGCATCGTGCCGAGCGTGGTGCCGTCGACCGGGGTGGTCTGGGTGGCGGCGGTGCCCACCGCCCGCCACTCGCCGTCGATCAGGTTCGCGGGTCCGTCGTCGGCGAACGCCTCCGGGGCGGCCGCCCGCGCCCGGTCCCGTACCGCCGCCCACTGCGCGTGCGCCGGGATCGTCAGTTCCGTCATCTCGGATCCTCTCGTCGACCGCGCACCATGGTGACCATGGTCACCTCGTGAACGGAACCGTCCGACCGGGCGCGTTGAAGCGGACCGAACGGTCCGCTACGGTGGTGCCATGCCACGTCAGCCCGCACCGGGCACCCGGGACAAGATCCTCGGAGTCGCCTCGCGGTTGTTCTACGAGCACGGCGTCCGGGCCGTCGGGATGAGCCGGATCATCACCGAGGCCGGCACCGGGAAGAACCTGCTCTACCAGCACTTCCCGACGAAGTCCGACCTGGTCGCGGCCTACCTGGAGCAGGCGGGCGAGCGCCGTCGGGACGCCACGCGACGCGCGCTCGCCGAGGCCGGCAATGGCGCGGCCGGGGCCGCCGGGCCGGCCGGGCAGCTGGTGGCGGTCGTCGCCGAGGTCGGCCGCCTCGTCGAGCGGCCCGGGTTCCGCGGGTGCGCGTTCCGCAACTACCTCGCGGAGTTCCCGGACGACGACTCCGGGCGCCCCGACGAGGACGGATCCGTGCCCGCCGTCGCGCCCGCCGTCGTCGCGCGGGAGTACCTGGCCGGGAGCCGGCAGCTGATCGAGGGCCTGGTCGCCGAGCTCGGCGTCGCGGACCCGGTGCGGCTCACCGAACAGCTGTGGCTGCTCGTCGACGCCCTCTACGTGCAGGCCGCGTACCGCGAGCCCGCCGACCGGCACCTCGGGGTCGAGGCCGCCGTCGCGCTCGCGCAGCGTCTGGTCGCGGTCTGATGGCGCCGCGGCCCGGGGCCGTCCTGCTGATCACCTCGGCGGCGGCGTTCCTGTCCAGCCTGGACCTGTTCATCGTCAACATCGCCTTCCCCGACATCCGGGCGGACTTCCCGGGCACCGACCTCGGGCAGATGTCGTGGATCCTCAACGGCTACACGGTGGTGTTCGCGGCGTTCCTCGCGCTGGCCGGGCGGCTGGCCGACCGGTACGGGCACAAGCGCGTCTTCCTGGTCGGGCTGGCGGTCTTCACGCTCGCGTCGGCCGCCTGTGCCGTGGCGCCGACCGTCTGGTCGATCGTCGCGGCGCGCGCGGTGCAGGCCGTGGGCGCGGCCTTCGTCATGCCGACCTCGCTGTCGTTGCTGCTCGCCGCCTATCCGGCCGAGCGCCGCAGCCACGCGGTCGGGGCGTGGGCGTCGATCGGTGCGGTCGCGGCCGCGCTGGGGCCGCCGTTGGGCGGGCTGCTGGTGCAGGCGTCGTGGCACTGGGTGTTCCTGGTCAACGTGCCGGTGGGCCTCGTCGCCCTGGCCGTGGGCGTGCGGGTGCTGCGGGAGTCCGACGTCGCGCGGACCGGGACGCCGGACGTGCTCGGCGCGCTGGCGCTGATCGTGGGCGTCGGCGCCCTGGCGTACGCGCTGGTGCGGGCGCCGGAGGCGGGGTGGTCGTCGGCGCCGGTGGTGGCGGGCCTCGTCGTCTGCGTCATCGGGTTGGTCGCGGTCGTCGTGCGCTCGCGCCGGCACCCGGTGCCGGCGCTGGACCTGGCCGTGGTGCGCGTGCCCGCCGTCGGGCTCGCGGCGCTGACGATGGTCGCGTTCACGACCGCCTTCGCCGGGATGCTCGTCGTCAACGTCCTCTACCTCACCGGCACGTGGGGCTGGTCGGCGCCGCTGGCCGGGGTGTCGCTGGCCGCCGGACCCGCCGTCGTCGTGGTGGTCTCGCGTCTGGCGGGGCACCTGTCCGCGCGGATCGGCATCGGGGCGACGACGGCGCTGGGCGCGCTCTCGTTCACGGCGGGTCCGCTGTGGTGGCTGACCCACCTCGGGCTCGAGCCGGACTACGCCGCGGGGATGCTGCCGGGCCAGCTGCTGACCGGGCTCGGCGTCGGGCTGATCCTGCCGACGCTGTCCTCGGTCGTCGGGTCGGCGCTGCCCGCACCGCAGTGGGGGTCGGGGTCGTCGCTGATCAACACGGCGCGGCAGGTCGGGTCCGTGCTGGGCGTCGCGCTGCTGGTCTCGGTGATCGGGGTGCGGACGACGGGGCTGCCGTCGGAGTTCGGTGCCGTCCGCGCCGGGTGGTGGTTGCTGGCGGCCGCGGCCGCCGTGGCGTTCGTGCTGGGACTGGTGCTCGCAGGGGTCACGCGGCGACCCGTCCCGTCGAAGGTCCTGTCGCACCGGCTGCGGGGTCGCGTCGTGGATGCAACGGGGGAGCCGGTGGCCGGGGCGGTCGCGACGGTGGTCGACGCCGACGGTCTCCAGATCGCCCGGGCGGAGACCGATGCCGAGGGGACCTTCGTGGTGCCGGGCGACGACCGGCCGCGGCCGGGCGAGCCGGTGATGGTGCTGGTGAGCGGGCCGGGTCACCGGCCACGGGCGCACCGGATGGTGGGCGGGGACGAGGCCGTCCTGCGGCTGGAGCGTCGGGACGCGGTGCCTGCGGGCTGACGGCCGTCGCGAGGTCGACATGGCGCAGGTCTGGGGTGTCGGGAACCTGCGTCACGTCGCACTCGCGGGTGCGCGGCCGCAGCTCACAGCGTGCGGCGCATCCGCGACTCCAGCACGGCCGGGTCGCTCGGCAGCGGCCCGCGCTCGCCGGTGGGAGTGAAGCCGAGACGTGCGTAGAACCGACGCGCACGCTCGTTCCCGTCGACCACCCACAGCGCGATCGCGGTCGCCCCGTCCCCGCGTGCCCATCGCAGGACGGCGGCCACGAGGCGGTCCGCGGTCCCGTCGGCGCGGTGCGCCGGCTCCACCCACATCCCGACGAGGTGGCGGGCCGCGACCTCGTCCGGGTCGTCGATCCCGATCGCCACCCCGACCACCCGTTCCCCGGCCCACGCGAGGAACCAGGCCGCGGTCGTGACCCGCTCGCGCCACCCGTCGTCGGGAAGGGCCGTCTCCCGTTCGAGGGTGGACGCGAAGGCGCGGGGGGAGTCGGCGAGCGCGCGCAGCCGCACGTCCCGGGCCGCGGCCACGTCGTCCACGGCGGCCCGCCGGATGTCGATCACCGTCCCCATCGTGACGGGTGGCCCCCGGCTGCACCCCGCACGGACACGTCAGGATGGGGACGGGAACCGGCGTGCCTCGCCGGACGACCGGACCGTCGACGGACTCGCGCGACGGGTGGAGGAGACGAGCATGGCCGAGCACGGCAGGCACCACGGGAGCACCGTGACGGCCGACCCGACCGCGGGGCCCACGGCGCCGCTGCGGGCGAGCGGGCCGGTCGACGAGGAGCCGGACGTCGACCTCGTCTCCGACGACGGGGCGGGCCCGGTCCGTGGGGTCGGGTGGGTGCTGCTGGTCGGCGGTCTCGTGGGTGCGGTCGTGTCGATCGTGCTGCTGATCGAGAAGCTCGACCTGCTGGCGAACCCGGACTACATCCCGAGCTGTTCGATCGACCCGGTCCTGTCGTGCGGGACGATCATGAAGACCTGGCAGGCGGCGCTGCTCGGCTTCCCGAACCCGGTCATCGGCCTGGTGACGTTCCCGCTGGTCGCGGCGTCGGGGGCGCTCGTGCTCTCCCGCGTGGAGCTGCCGCGCTGGTACTGGTGGGCGTTGCAGGTCGGCTCGTTCGCCGGGGTCGCGTTCGTCCACTGGTTGATCGCGCAGTCGCTGATCGTCATCCACGCGCTGTGCCCCTACTGCATGGTCGCGTGGGTCGCCGTCGTCGCGATCTTCTGGTTCACGACGATGCACAACCTGCGCGAGGGCAACCTCGGCGGTGAGCCGAGCGGCGCGGGGCTGGTCCGGCGCCACGGGTGGGGCCTCGCGGCGTGGTACGTGCTGATCGTCGTGGCGATCGTGGCGAGCTTCCCCGCGTACTTCGGCGCCATGGTGGGCCTCGGCTGAGAGTCGCTGGTCCGACCGGACCAGTCCGGCGACCGCTCGTCGTCGCGCCCGCTCCGGTGGTCGGCCCGGGTCCGGGGACCGACTCAGGGACCGGTGTTCCCGACGACGCCGCTGTCTAGCTTTCTCGCGCCGCCCACCCGCGAGGAGCACGATGACCGTCACCGAGGCGCCCGTCACGACCGAGCTCGCCGTCACCGGGATGACCTGTGGGGCCTGCGTGTCCCGCATCGAGCGCCGGCTCGGCAAGCTCCCCGGGGTCGACGCCCAGGTCAACCTCGCGACCGGTCGGGCCCGCGTGACGCACTCGTGCGAGCCGGACCTGCTCGTGCGCACCGTCGAGAAGCTCGGGTTCGGCGCATCGGTGATCGCGCCGTCTCCGGCGCGCCCGGCGTCTCCGCGCCCCGATTCGAGCGAAGGGGCCCTCCGCTCGACAGAGCGGGCCGTGGGCGCCCCTCGCCATGCGGCGCCCGAGCCCGCCGACCCGACCGCAGGGGCCCTCCGCTCCATAGAGTCGACGGAAGGGGCCCTTCGCTCGACCGAGGCCGGCACCGACGCGGACGCCGATGCCGACGCGAACGGCAGCACCGGCACCGGAGCGCCCACCGACGAGCCCGACCGCGACCCCGAGCTCGCCGACCTCAAGCAGCGGGCCCTCGTGTGCCTGGCGCTGTCGATCCCGGTGATCGCCGTCGCCATGAACTACGCCTGGCAGTTCCGGTACTGGCAGTGGTTCTCGCTCGTGCTGGCCGCGCCGGTCGTGTTCTGGGGCGGGTGGCGCTTCCACCGGGCGGCGGCGAAGCACCTGCGGCACGGGTCGCTGACGATGGACACGCTGGTGTCGGTCGGCGTGCTGGCGGCGTTCGGCTGGTCGGTCGGGACGCTCTTCCTGGGCGACGCCGGGCTCGGCGGGGTGCGGCACCGGATCTCGATCATCCCGGGGCCGGACCCCTTCGGCGGCACGCGGACGATCTACCTGGAGACCGCGGTCGCCATCGTCACCGCCGTGCTCATCGGACGCTGGATCGAGCTCCGCGGGCGCCGCAAGGCCCTCGCCGACGGGGGTGCGGGCGCCGACGAGCACGCCACCGCGGAGGCCACGCTGCTCGTCGGCGAGCGGGCGCTGCGGGTGCCCGTGGGCACCGTCGAGGTCGGGGACCACGTCGCGGTCCTCGCCGGCGGGACCGTGCCCGTCGACGGCGTCGTCGAGCACGGCACCGCGATCCTGGACGTCGCCGCGATGACCGGCGAGTCGGTGCCGATCGAGGCCGGGCCGGGGACGCGGGTCCTCGCGGGCACCGTCGTGGCCTCCGGGCGCGTCGCGGTCCGGGCGACCGTGGTCGGCGGGGAGACCCAGTGGGCGCGCCTGACCCGCCGGGTGCAGGACGCCCAGCTCGGCAAGGCGTCCGTGCAGCGGCTCGCCGACCGGATCGCCGGGCGGTTCGTCCCGGTGGTCATGGTGCTCGCGCTCTACACCTTCGGCTTCTGGTGGTTCGCGGACGCCGACGCCGGGTTCGCGATCGCCGCGACGATGGCCGTGCTCGTCGTCGCCTGCCCGTGCGCGCTCGGCCTCGCGACCCCCACCGCGCTCGCGGTCGCCGCCGGCCGCGGCCGCCGACTCGGCATCCTGCTGCGCGGCCCGCAGGTCCTCGAGACCAGCCGGAAGATCGACACCGTCGTGCTCGACAAGACCGGCACGGTCACCACCGGCCGGATGGCGCTGCGCGAGGTCGCGACGACGACGGGCGTCGACACCGCGCAGCTGTGGCGCCGGGTCGCGGCGCTGGAGGCCGAGGTCGACCACCCGGTGGCCCGCGCGCTCGTCGAGGCCGCCGCGCAGCGCGGCCAGGTGGGCGGCGCGACCGGTGCCGCAGCCACCGAGGTCGAGGTGCTCGACGGCCTCGGCGTCCGCGGCCTGGTCGACGGGACGCCCGCCGTCGTCGGGCGCAGGCGCCTGGTCGCCGAGGAGCTCCCCCTCGACCTCGCGGCCGCCTTCACTCGCGCCGAGGAGGCCGGGGCGACGGCGGTCGTGCTCGCCTGGGCCGACTCCCCGGACGCCGCGCCGGTGCCGCGCGCGGTGCTCGTCGTCGGCGACACCGTCCGCGAGACGTCCGCCGAGGCCGTCGCCCGGATGCGCTCGATGGGGCTGCGCCCCGTCCTGCTCACCGGCGACAACCCCGCCGCCGCCCGGGCCGTGGCCCGGGAGGTCGGGATCGCCGACGCCGACGTCGTCGCCGAGGTCCTCCCGACCGAGAAGGCCGACGCGATCGACCGGCTCCGCGCCGAGGGGCACGTCGTCGCGATGGTCGGCGACGGCGTGAACGACGCCGCCGCCCTCGCCCGCGCCGACCTCGGCCTCGCCATGGGCACCGGCTCGGCCCTCGCCGTGGACGCCGGCGACCTGACGCTGGTCGGCGACGACCTCCGCGCCGTCACCGACGCCCTGCGCCTGGCCCGCCGCACGCTCGCGACGATCCGCGGGAACCTGTTCTGGGCCTTCGTCTACAACGTCGCCGCGATCCCGCTCGCCGTGTTCGGCCTGCTCAACCCCATGATCGCCGGCGCGGCCATGGGCCTGTCGAGCATCTTCGTCGTCGGGAACAGCCTGCGTCTGCGCCGGTTCCAGGTGCAGCGCTAGCGGTCACAGCGGCGGGGCGATCCGGTCGAGGCGGTCGTCACCGGGCTGCAGCATCGTCCCGTCGACCACGAGCGCGGGGGTGCCGAAGCTCCCGGTCTGCTGGTGGCGCAGGTCCGGGTCCTTCGCCGCCTGCGCGAAGTTGGTCGCCGCGGCCTGCGTGAACTTCCCGCTGCGCACGCAGTCCGCGTAGGCCGGCCCGGCCCCGAGACGCTGCCCGAGGTCGATCAGCTGGTCGGCCGTGTAGCCGGTGCCGCCCTCCTCGGGCTGCGCGGTGTAGAGGCTGACGTGCAGGTCCGGGAAGATCCCGTTCTCCGCGCCGCACAGCAGCGCGTTCGCGCCGAGGGTGGAGTAGCCCGCGGGCTGCGAACGCTCGTCGAGCAGGTTCACCAGGTGGTAGCGCGCCCGCAGCTTGCCCGCGGCGACCACCTTCGCGATGCGCGCGCCGCCCTTCGCCTCGAACTGTTGGCAGGCCGGGCAGAGGGCGTCCTCGTAGACGTCCAGGGTGTGCCCGGCCGAGCGGCCCGCGACGACGACGGTGCCGTCGACCTGCGTCGGGAACTGCGCGCCCGCGCGGGTGATCGGGATCGAGCCGGCGGGCGTCTCCGGGTCCGACGAGCCCGTCGACGTCCGCTGGGTGAACACCACCCCGCCGATCACCACGGCCAGCACCGCCACCACGACGATCCCGACGATCATCGGCACCCGCGAACCCCGCCGCGTCGCCTCGGCCACCGCCCCACGCCTGCCCATGTCCGGGACCTCGGCGTCGTCGCCGGGTCCCTGAACCCCTTCCCGACGACGGGTCGGCCGCGCGGCCGACCCGGGACGGTCAGCGGCGACCGCGCGCCAGGTCGGCCAGCATCGCGTTGTAGGCGGTCAGCTCGGCGTCGCCGTCCCGGTCGGCGCGTCGATCGTGCCGCTCGCCCTCGATCCGGTCGTGCCGCGACCACTGCACCAGCAGCGCGATGATCACGACGACGAGCGGGACCTCGCCGGCCGCCCAGGCGATGCCGCCGCCGAGCGACTGGTCGCGCAGCAGGTCCGGCACCCAGGGCAGCGCGAGGTCGGCGAAGAACCGCTGCCCGATGACGGTGTCGGCGCCGAGCAGCGCCACTCCGAAGAACGCGTGGAACGGCATCGAGGCCAGGAGCAGCGCCAGCCGCGCGACGTGCGGCAGCGGCCGCGGGGACCGGTCCACCCCGATGATCGGCCAGAAGAACAGGTAGCCGGTCGCGATGAAGTGCAGGTTCATCAGCTGGTGCGCCCAGTGGTACGGCAGGGCCGCGCCGAAGATCGGCGAGAAGTACAGGGCGTAGAACGAGCCGACGAAGATCACGAGCGAGACGACGGGGTGCGTCAGGAACCGCGACACCGGCGAGGCGATCAGCGAGAGCAACCAGTCCCGCGGTCCCGGCGGCTCCTCGCCGGCGGGCAGGGCCCGCAGCGCCAACGTCACCGGCCCGCCGAGCACCAGCAGGATCGGGACAAGCATCGAGAGCAGCATGTGGCTGCCCATGTGGACGCTGAACATCGCCATCGAGTACTCGCCGAACCCGCTGGTGGTGGTCCACAACAGCAGGACGCACCCGCCGAGCCACGCCGCCGTGCGGCCGGGCGGCCAGGTGTCGCCCCGGCGGCGCAGGCGCAGCACGCCCGCGACGTAGACCCCGGCGAGGGTGAGCGCCAGGACGTCGAACAGCACGCTGAACCGTCCGGGCGCGAGCAGCCCGAGCACGGTCGGCGGCCCGGACAGCTCGAACCCGAGCAGCGTCTGCTGCGCACTGGCGGGGCGCAGCAGACCCGGTGGCAGACCGGCGGCCAGCAGCCCCGTCACGACCCCCGCCGCGGCGAGCAGTCCCGCCGTCGCGGCCGTCCCCCGCCGGGCGCGGACCGCCGATCGGAGCGAGACGACGCCGACCACGGCTGCGGCGAGCACCAGGAGCAGCTGCGCGAGGGCGAGGAGCCCGTAGAGGGTCGTCCAGCCGTCCCGGACGAGGTACGCCGCCACGACCAGCAGCCCGAGGAACGCCACCGGCCCGCACACCAGCCCGACCCGGCGGGCCCGACGCACCACGACCTCCACGTGCGGCCGGCCACCCACGAGGTACGAGCGGGTCGCGGCCGCCACCCCGAGCCACACGGCCAGCGCGAGCGCGGCGAGCACCGCGGCGTCGGTCGCGATGTCGTGGCCGACGCCGACACTCGCGACGGGGCCGGTGGCCACCGGCGCGACCACCGCGAGCCCGGCGAACGGCAGAGCGCCCACCGCGGTGCGCCACGAGAACGTCAGGCGGGTCATCACGGCCACGACGGCGGCCGCCACCGCGGCGACGAGCAGTCCGGCGGGCTCCTCGAGCGCCCCGAGGGAGGCGAGGAACGCGTCGGGCATCGAGAGCACGCGGGTGTCCCCGCCGGTCCCGACGACGACCGTGAGCGCGACCAGCACCGAGGCGGCCACCGCCCACACCGCGGCCGCGAGCCCGGCGCGCCGCACCCCGACGTACCCGTCGGCCGAGAGGCGAGCGCTCTTCCCATCGGTCCGGCCCTTCCCGTCGCTGCGCTCGCCCCGCCCCGGCACCACCCCCACCGCCGCGACCAGCCCGCCGAGCGTCAGCCCGGCCGCGAGCGCTACCAGGATGCGGACCAGCGGGGTCGCGATCCGCAGCGCTTCACCCGGCGTCGAGACCCCGTAGGCGCGGAACGGGACGTCGCCGACGCCGCGGACGGTGAGCACGACGGCAGTGATGGCAGCGACGGCCAGGACCAACCCCGCACCCGCCGTCAGGAAGCGACGCACCACGACCGGGGACCTCCTCGTACGACACGCTGTCGTACCAGTGTCCACCAGGCCCCGGGGGCTTGGCACCGCGGCATCGCCCCGGGAAGCTGGACCACCGGAAGCTGAGAACACCTGAACGCCTCGTACGGTCGGAGGGCATTCAACCGCTGGGAGGGACCGCCGTGGTGGAAGGTTGGCCGGGCGTCGTGATCGCGACGGTCTTCGTCCTGACGACGGGGCTGTGCGCGCTCTCGCTCGCCGCGCACGGCACGCGCCGCAGCACCCGGCTCGCCCTCGCCGAGGCGAACCACGTGGCCATGGGCGTGGCGATGGTCCTCATGGCCGCGTCGGCGACGGCCGACCTGATCGTCCCCGGGGTCGGTGTGATCGTGTTCGGCGTCGCCGCAGCCGGCTGGCTCGGCGTCCTGCTGACCTCGCGGCTGCTCGACGATCCCCTCGGGTCGATCGTCGGCTGCGACCGCTGCACCGGCCACCCGGTGCACCTGGTCGCGCTCGACGCCGCGATGGTCGTGATGTACGTCGCGATGGTGCCGACGACGTCGACCGCCCACGAGATGCCTGGCATGTCGGGGATGGAGGGCATGCAGCACGCCCCGCCGTCGGGGATCACCGCGGTCCAGGTGGTCGCCGCGGTGCTCGCGCTCTATCTGGTCGGGCACGCGGTCGCGACGGCGGTCGTGCTCACCCGGCGCTCCCGCACCGCGCCGCCCACCCTCCAGTCAGAGCCACAGCCTGAGCCATCGGCCGAGGGCGGCGTCGTCACCCTCGCCCGGCCGGTCCGGGTCCTCGCGCACGGTCGGGTCCAGCTGATCGGCCAGGCCGGGATGGGGCTGGCGATGGCGGCGATGCTGCTCCTCGGGGTCTGACACCTTTTGCGCCGAACGGAGCAGCGGGCCAGAGTGGGCCCATGCGCGCCCGGTGGTTCGTACCAGTGGTCCTAACGGCGGCGGTCCTGGCCGGGTGCGCCCCGGGCGCCCCGCAGGCGGCGCCGCCGGCGACGGTCACCGTGACGGTGCCCCCGTCGACCACCAGCGCGACCCCGACCCCGACGACGACCACCACGAGCGCCGCCCCGGACAAGGGGAAGTGCCTGCTCGCGGACGTACGGCCGCAGGTCACCGCCACCACCGGCGAGACCGGCCAGCGGCACACCACGGTCACGTGGACGAACGTCACGTCGTCGACCTGCTCGATGAACGGCTACGGCGGCGTGGACCTGCAGGGGCCGCCGGACCCGACCTTCGGCCCGACGTACTCGCTGCCCCGGCAGACCTCCGTGCAGCCACGGGCCGTGCGCCTCGCGCCGGGGGAGAAGGCGCACACCGTCGTCACGTGGTCCCCCGGCGACTGGACACCGACCAAGCTCCTGATCACGCCGCCCGACGAGACGCACTCCGCGGTCCTCGACTGGCCCGGCGGCGGGGTGTCCCGTCAGGACGGGGCCACGCACCCGGGGACCTACCTCGGTCCCGTCGAGGCCGGTGCCGCCGCCTGACGACCCTCCGTACTCGGCAACCACGTGGGGTGATCTCGGAGCGCACGAACCGCCCGGGAACCGCTTCCGACGGAAGCGGATTTCCGGCACCCCTGACCGTCGAGTCTCACGCTGCGTGAGACGTCCCGTGATGGGGAGAGGCCGCCGTCCGTGACCGTGGGCGGCGCAGCACGCACCACTCGGCCACGAGCAGGCTGACGATCCAGCTCGTCCACACCGACGCACCCGCGGCCGCCATGATCGTCGGCCCGTCGAGTTCGGACCCGAGGGCGGCGAACAGTCCCAGGTAGAAGCCGATCCACACCCGGTTGACGACGATCGAGAACGTCAGCGCGACGTTGCGCACCATCCAGGCGCGGTGGTCGGCGAAGCGACGCTGCCGGGCGGCCCGCCAGCCGACGACCGCGGTGCCGAGCCAGAGCAGGGCGAGCATCGTGTTGCCGACCGCCGAGATCGGCCCGGTGCTGCTCACCGGGGCCACCCCGAGCACGACGATGCTGCCCGGCAGCACGCCCAGCACGAGGTAGGCCCGCCCCGACCAGCGGTGCACCCGCGGGTGCGCGCGCCGCAACCACGGCCAGATCTGCAGGCAGGCCGTCAGCAGGGCGACCGAGCCGAACAGGATGTGCGCCCAGAGCAGGGGGTAGTGCAGCGGGTAGTCCGGCCGTGGCACCACCCGGGACTGTGCCGGGTCCAGCGTCAGGTAGGGCGGCAGCGAGAACGCCAGGAAGCCGACGCAGACGATCGCGAAGACGACGACCCCGACGGAGACCCGGCGCGGCTCACGACGTCGGGCGTGAGTGGAGGTGGACGGGGGAGGCAGCGTGGCGGTCATGTGCGTAAGCCTTACGCATTTTGCGTAGGGCTGTCTACGGGTAATCTGCGCGCATGGAGGTCGACACGCTCTGGACCCCGCCGACCGTCGGGCGGCGGGGCCGGCCCGCGCTCACCCGCGGCGCGATCGTCGAGGCCGCGGTCGGCGTGGCTGACGCGGGGGGGCTCGACGCCGTCTCCATGCCGCGGCTGGCGCGCACGGTGGGTGCGGCACCGATGTCGCTCTACCGGCACGTCCCGCACAAGGAGGCGCTGCTCGCCCTCATGGTCGACCACGCGATCGGCCCGGCGCCCGACCTGGCCGGGACCGGCCGTCGCGAGGGGTTCGCCCGGTGGGCCCGCGCGAACCGCCAGGTGTTCCGCGCCCATCCCTGGACCCTGCCGCTGGTCACCGGGACGCTGCGGATGGGCCCGGCCGAGTGCGGGTGGGCGGAGGTGTTCCTCGCGCACGGGACGGGTCACGGGCTCGAGCCGGGCGAGGCCCTCGTCGTGCTGATGACCGTGAACGCCTTCGTCCGCGGGGCGTCGACCCCGATCGGGGACCGGGTCCCGTCCGCGGACGCGATCGAGGCGGCCGGCCGCGGCGACGACTACCCGCACCTGCTGGGGCTGCTCCGGGGCGACGGTGCTGATGAGGCGACCGATCCGGACGATGCGATGTTCGAGGCCGGCCTGGAGATCGTCCTAGGAGGCCGCGAACCAGCCTGACGGTGCGAGGCCCGCCCCGGTCTCCATCTGCGGCACGTAGTGGTCGGTGAAGACCTGCGCGATCAGCTCGCGCCGGCTGCGGACGCCGACCTTGGCGAACACGCGCTTGAGGTGGTCCTGCACGGTGTAGGCCGACAGGTGCAGCGCCCGCGCGATGTCCGTGGTGTCCACGCCCTGGAGCACCTGCGCCACCACGTCGCGCTCGCGACCGGTGAGCCCGTAGGACGCCACCACGAGCGGGATGATCTCCGGCGGCCGGGCGTCGTCGATCGTCACGACGACGTCCGGGGTGCCGCCGTGCCGGCTGACCAGCGGTGAGGCGTGCGCGACCACCCAGCCGCCGCTCGTGGAGCGCATGCGCGCGCGGGGCGTGGTGGCGCCGGGGGTGACGCTCGCGCGCCGGGCCGCCGCGACGAGGGCACGGACGATCTGGGGGAGCTGCGCAGCGCCGAGGTCCGTGCAGCCGAGGTCGGCGAGGCGCTCGGCCGCGCCCAGGTTGGCCTGGGCGACCTCGCCCGCGGCGTCGATCACGAGGACGGCGGGGCCGGACGCCCGCACCCGGCCGTCGGCGCCCACCGCGGCGGCGATCAGCCCGCTGCGCACCCCGCGGGCCAGGCCCTCCGAGATGGACGCCACGAACGCCTGCTCGGCCGCGGTGAAGGAGCGCCCGTCCCCGTGGAACAGCGCGAGCGCGCCCCAGACGACGCCGTCGACCCGCAGGGTGGTCCGCAGCTCGTCGGAGAAGCCCCACACCGGCGCGAACAGCTCCTCGTACCGCCGGGACCGGAGGAGGTCGCCGTCGGTGCTCCCGTGCAGCGTGATCACGCCGCCCTCGGAGCGGGAGAGCGAGTGGAAGTCGTAGACGTCCTCGACCTCGTACTCGTGGAACGACCACTCGACGTCGTGGTCGTCGTCCAGCCCACCGCTCTTCACGTTCGCGGTGACGATGTGCGTGCTCGGGTCGAGCGAGGCGAAGCAGCTCGCCGCGAACGGCATCGCGCGGTGCAGCGTCTCCATCGCGGTGCGCCCGAACGTCTGCCAGTCCAGGCCGGCCACCGCGAGGGCGTCGATCTGCCCGCGGACCCGCTCGGCGCTCAGGGCGGTCATGTGACACAGCGTAGCTCCTGCTAGGGCGTTCGAGGTATCCCAGACTTCTGGGGTGCGGATCGCCCAGATCGCTGGGATGGGCGTCCCGACGGCGGGTCGGCAGGCTTCTCCCCATGACGAACACCGAAGTCGACCGTACGATCCGGATCAACCCGACGACCTGGAACCAGGGCTTCGCCTACGACCAGGCGCAACTCCGCCCGGCCCCGGTGCAGTTACTCACCGTCGCCGGCCAGGGCTCGATCGACGCCGACGGCAGTCTGCTGCACGCGGACGACATGGCCGCCCAGATGGCGCTCGCGATGGGCAACGTCGAGGACCTCCTCGAGCGGGCCGCCATGGACCTGCGCGACGTCCTCCGACTGACGGTCTACGTGACCGACATGGACGCCGCCCTCGGCGCCTACCGGGTGCTCGTCGAGCGGCTCACGGCTCTCGGCGCCACCCCGCCCGCCACCCTCGTCGAGGTCTCCCGCCTCGCCGTCCCCGGCATGTGCGTCGAGATCAATGCGACCGCCGGCCGCTGAGCTCCGCCCCGCAGCCCCCGTCGTCCCCACCCCTCGCACCACCCCCTCGAAGGAGATTCGCCATGACCGCCGCATCCGCCGTCTCGTCCGCCACGACCGCATCCCCCGCGACCCGTTCGGCTTCTGACCCCGGCTACGACGCCGCGGTCGCCGCCTTCAACACCGCCCACCGACCGTGCCCCGCCCTGGTGGTGGAGGCCCGCAGTCCCGACGACGTCGTCGCCGCGGTCCGCCGCGCCCGCGGGGAGGGGCTCCCGATCGCCGTCCAGGCCACCGGGCACGGTCTCGCCTCCGACCTCGCCGGCTCGCTGCTCGTGTCCCTCCGGGACCTCGACGCCGTGCGGATCGACCCGGAACGCCGGGTCGCCGTCGTCGGCGGCGGGGCCACGTGGGCGCAGGTCATCGCCGCGGCCACCCCTCATGGCCTGGCGCCGATCTGCGGCTCCTCGTCGGGGGTCGGGGTCGCCGGCTTCCTGCTCGGCGGCGGCCACGGCCCGCTCTCCCGCGAGTACGGGGTCGGCTCGGACCACCTGCTGCGGGCCCGCCTGGTGAGCGGCGCCGGCGAGCTGGTCGACACCGACGACGACCCCGACCTGCTCGCCGCCCTCCGCGGCGGCAAGTCCGGGTTCGGGATCGTCGTCGAGCTCGAGGTCGCGCTGCACCCGATCACGCGCCTGTACGGCGGTGGCGTGTTCCTGCCCGGCGAGGCCGCGCCGACGGTCCTGCCGGCCTGGCGGGACTGGGTCACGACGCTGCCCGAGCACGCCTCCAGCTCGGTCGCGCTCCTCCGCCTGCCCGCGGATCCGGCGCTGCCGCCGCCCCTGCAGGGCCGCTTCGTGGTGCACCTCCGGTTCACGACGACGGCGTCCGCCGACGACGGCGAGGCGCTGTTTGCGCCGATGCGGGACCTGGGCCGGGGCGAGCGCAGCGACGGGGGAGATTCCGTCGAGCCGATCGCCGACCTCGTCACCGAGATGCCGTTCGCCGCGATCGACGCGGTGCACGCCGACCCGACCGAGCCGATGCCGACCTGGGACGGCTCGGCCCTGCTCGGCGAGCTGCCCGACACCGCGATCGACGCCCTGCTCGCCGTGGCGGGGCCGGGCGTGGAGACGCCGCTGATCATGGCCGAGCTGCGGGCCTTCGGCGGGGCGATCACGCGGGCGCCGGAGCTCGACTCGGTCGCCGGTCGGCAGGCACCGTTCGGGCTCTACGCCCTCGCGCCGATGGTGCCTCCGCTGGCGGGGGTCACGCCCGTCGTCGTGCAGGGCGTGACGGACGCGGTCGCGCCGTGGACGGTCGGCGCGCTGCCGAACTTCCTCGGCGCCGCCCACGGCGGGGTCCTGCCCGCCCTCTGGGACGACGCGACCGCCACCCGGCTCGCCGCCACGAGGCGCACCTACGGCTGGTGAGCCGGCACGGCGTCGACCCGGATCGCCTCCCGGCCCAGGAGGGTCGGGACGGCCGGGTCGACGTCGGCGGCCTCGCCCCGCCGGTAGTGCGCATAGTCCTCGACGAGCCCGTCGAGCTGCCACGGCGGCAGCATCCCGGCGAGCGCGTCGCGGAACACGTCCTCGGGCAGGTCGACGAACCGGGCCCCGACCGCGGCGGCCATCTCGGCGTGGGTGACCGCGGTCGGTCCGGTCAGCGTGTAGGTCGCGCCCGCGTGCCCGTCCGCGGTGAGTACCACGGCGGCGACCGCGGCGATGTCGCGCACGTCGATCACGCTCACCCGGGCGTCACCGATCGGTGCCCCCAGCACGCCGTCGTGCAGGGCGCCGAGCACGGCCTGGGCGAACAGGTTCGGCCGCAGCACCGTCACGTCGAGCGGCAGCGACGCCACGTGCGCCTCGACCTCCGCGTGCCAGCGCAGGAACCGCACCGGCGAGTCCGGGCGGGCGCCGAGCTGGGAGAGCAGCACCAGCCGGCGCACTCCCGTAGCCACGGCCGCATCGGCGCACCGGATCTGCTGCTCCGCCGCGCGCTCCGACGAGGGCGTGTTGAGGAACAGGGCGTCGACCCCCTCGAGGGCCCGGGCCACCGAGGCGGCGTCGTCGAGGTCGGCCACCACCTCGCCCGGCGTCCCTGTCGGCCGTCGCGTCATCGCCCGCACGTCCACCCCACGTGCCGCGAGCTCCGGCACGAGCTCCGTGCCGACCATCCCGGTCGCCCCGGTCACGAGCACCGTCGTCATCGTCTCCACCTCCGCATCGAGAGCACTGCTCTCGCCAAGGTGGCACACCGGTCGTCGGGAAGCAAGAGCAGTGCTCTCACTCCGGGGTGAGGCGCCGGCGACCGATGCCGCGGTCGGCCTCCGCGGAGTAGAAGACGTGCCCCGCGACCGCGTGCAGGTCGCGGAAGCAGCGCTGCAGCGGGTCGTCCAGCCGCATCGCGGAGGCGCCGCCGTGGCGGTAGCAGACGTCGACGACGTCGACCGCGGTGCGCAGCGCGTGCGCGGTCGCCATCGCGAGCCGGCCCTGAGCGCGCGGGTCGGGGGCGCCGGCGAGGACGGAGGTCCACAGCTCGGCCGCCGCGGCGTCCGCGAAGGCCCGCGCGGCGGCCAGCGCGGACTCGGCGCGGCCGACGTCCGCCTGCACCTCGGAGTCCTCGGCGACCGACCACCGGGACTGCACTCCGCGGGTCTTGGCGCGTGCGCGCTCCACGAACTCGTCGACCGCACGGCGCGCGACCCCGAGCGGGAAGGCGACGACCCCGACGTTGACCAGGTCGCCGATGCCGAAGCGGGCGTAGGGCCCCTCGTGGTCGCAGCGCGCCGACGCCGCGACGAACGTGCGCTGGGCGGGCACCCACACCTCCTGGACCTGCAGGTCGTGGCTGCCGGTGCCCCGCAGGCCCATGGTGTCCCAGTGGTCGACCACGCCCACCTCGTCGTCGGCCAGGAAGACGACGCGGACCTCGGGCCCCTCCGTGCCGGGGACGACGGCCCCGACCTGGTGCCACGGCGTGTGCTTCACCCCCGAGTTCCACTCCCAGCGTCCCGTCACCCGGAAGCCCTCGCCGTCGGGGACGGCGCTGCCGCTCGGGGCGAAGACGCAGCTGGCCCCCGCGCCCGGCCGCGGCGCGAGCAGGTCGGCGGCGACCGCGGGGTCGAGGCGGGCGAAGAACGACGACGCCGTCATCCCGATCAGCGCCGCCCAGGCCGTGGAGGCGTCCGCGTGCGCGAGGCGCTCGATCAGGTCCAGGATCGTCGCGGGGTCCGCCTCCAGCCCGCCGAGGTCCCGGACGCGCTGCAGGCGGAACACCCCGGCGTCCTCCAGGGACGTCGCCAGCTCCGCCGGCACCGTGCACGCCCGCTCGGTCTCGGCGGCCCGGGCGCGGATCTCCGGCAGGAGGGCGTCCACCCGCGACCGGACGTCGTCGAGGGACGGGGCGGGAGGACTGCTGACCCGGGTCACCCGACCCGTTCTACGGCACCCGCACCATCGATCCCACCGACGGCACCCCGCGGTCGTCGACGAGGACCAGCATGTAGTTGCCGACCTGCATCGTCTCCAGGTCCGGCGGCAGCGTCAGCTCCAGCGCCCCGGGCCCGGCGGGCCGGGCGTCGACCGCGATCGAGAACTGGTCCACCGCGGTCACGTGCGTCGAGGACATCAGGCGCATCAGGCGCACCTTCCCGATCCGCTCGGCGTCGGGGGTCTCCACCCGCACCGTCGTGCCGCGGCGCATCGTGTCCGGTGCCGCGGTGATCTCCGGTCGGTCCCCGCCCTGGAAGAGGTACGGCGGGCTGTAGATCTCCAGGCGCTGCTCGAACGTGCCCGGGATCGTGTTGCGCTCGTCGTCGAAGAGCGGGTCCGAACCCGCCGTCAGGACCCGGCCGTCGGGCAGCAGGACCGCCTGCCCGTGGTAGTTCCGACCCACGTGCGGGTCGGCCGCCTCGACCAGCGTCCCGCCCGGCTCGGCGGTCGGGCGGAGCAGGTGGGCGTCCAGGACGTCGGAGTCGCCCTTGCCGCGGTAGTCGCGCGAGCCGTGGCTGATGAGCATCGAGTCGTCGGGCAGCGTCGTGAGGTTGGGGTAGCGGACGGGGTCGGGCAGGACCGGACCCGAACGGAACGCGGGGTCCGGTGCGTCCAGGTCGATCTCGTCGATGCGTCCGGTGGTCAGGGGACTCTCTCCGATACCGCCCCCGCCGACGACGACCATCCGCTGGTCCTGCACCGGCCCCAACCAGGCCGAGCCGCCGGTCTCGAGGAGGTTCGGGTCGCGCAGCCCGGGGACGGGGGTGATGACGTTGGTGTCGAGGTCCCAGAACCCGGGCAGTCGTCCGGCCTCGGCGGGCCCGTAGCCGGAGTTCGTGCCGGTGTAGAACAGCCGGCCCGGTTCCCCGGTGGCGAAGACGGACGGGTAGGTCGGGAAGTACTGGGTGAGCTGCTTGTCCTCGACGAAGCGGTTGGTCCGCGGGTCGAAGTGCTCGGTCTCGCCGTTGAGGACGTTGCCGATGTTGTCGAGCCCGGACAGCGTCAGGACGTCGCCGTTGGGCAGCGGGGTCAGCGTCGGGTACCAGCGCGCGAAGTCCATGTCGTCGACGCGGGTCCAGGTCTCCGCGACCGGATCGAAGGTGAACGCGGTGTCGGTGCCCTGGTAGTTCTGCTTGTCGAGCGTGAGGGCCTCACCGAGCCCGTAGACGTCCTTGCCCGCGTCGGCGTCGAGGCCCGTGATCGCGTACTGCAGTCCGGGCTGGAGCGTGATGCCCTGCGGGCCGGGTGCCACGGCCTCGACGAAGACGCGCTCCTCGGCGGCGGTCACGGTGGCGCCGGTGCGGGTGGCGACCTTCGCCGCCGGCGGCACCACGTTCGGCCGGATCGTGCGGTAGGCCTTGCCCTCCGGGGAGACGAACTCCGTGCCCGCGGGGATGTCGCGTGCGACGTCGGGGTTCTCGTTCTTCACCCGCATCGCGCCGCCCGCGTAGGTCACGGCCCCGTCGAGCTTCTCGTAGCGGGCCGTGCCGCCCGCGACGAGCAACCGGCCGTCGGGAAGGAGCGTCTGCCCTGCGCAGAACATGTCGTCGGGGACCGGGATGACCCGGGACTCGCCGGTCGCGGGGTCGTAGAGAAGGCTCTTGAGTGCCTTCGTCGCGAACATGTCCTCCTTGTTGCCCGAGCCCGCGATCAACATGATCTTGCCGCTGGGCAGCAGGGCGGAGTGGATCGCGTTGACGCGCTGGTCGACGGGGAGGTCGAGGACGTCCCACTTGCCGAACTCGCGCTGGTACTCGAGGGAGTTGATCAGTCGCTGGTACTGCCAGTCCTGCACGTAGGCGACGGCCGGCGGCAGGTTGACGCCCATCAGGACGGCGAGGGCGATGGCGGTCAGGGCGAGAGGTCGCAGGCGGCGCGATCGGCGCAGCACGACGGCCTCCTCTCGGGGGAGGTCGGTCGGGGTCCGGGATCAGACCGGGACCGGCGGCCCCCTGGCCGCCGTCGCCTCCACCGGTCGTCCGGACCGACGTTCTTCCCGACGTCGGGTCGGTACGGCGGCGCGGGTGGCGGACGTGGGCTCGGGACGGCACCACCACCGACGGACCAGCACGCGGTCCGCGGCGTCGCGGAGGTCGTCGGCGAGACGGGCGCCGCCGAGCAGGAGCAGGGCGGCGGCCAGGGCGGCGGCACCGTGCACGCCGAGCGCCGCGACGGCCGTCACGACGTGGTGGTCGGCGGCCGCGAGAACGGCCTCCAGCGCGACCTGGCCCAGGATCAGGACCGCGAGCGCCGTCCACGGACCGCGACAGACGCGCCCGGTGCGCAGGGCGACCAGCGAGACCGCCGCGCTGAGGGCGACGACGACGGTGAGGACGATGCCCGTGGGGCGGGCCCCGCCGCCGACCAGGTGGGCGCCCAGTGCGAGCGCCGTGGCGAGCGCGGCCGCGACGGGGACACGGCGGAGACCGGTGTCCGCTTTGTGTCCGTTCGTCCGCACGGGACCACTGTAGGTGCCCGTGCACGGAGCTCGAGCAGGGCCCGTGTCCCCGGATGAGCGATCCGACGTGACGCTCGGTCACACCGATCTGACATCGCGCCCTACTGGCGGTATCCCTCGACCGTCGAGGCGTCGCGCTCGTGCGCCTCTCCGGGGTCCTCGCCCGCGTCCCGCTGGGCCTGACGCTGGCGCTTGAGGTCGAAGAGCCGGTCGCGCTCGATCTGCAGCTCGCGCATGCGGTCGGCGTCGGCCTCGCTCAGCCCGCCGTGGCTGCGGTTGCGGATCTCGTGCTCGGCCTCGGCGTTCTCGTCGATCGCGCGCGCGAGCTCGTCGTCGGTGCGGGGTTCGTCGGCCATGCGGTGAAGCATCGCGCACCCGTCCAGCCCTGGCAGCCCCGATCCGATATGACGACCGCGGCGGTCGAGATGGTCAGAACGGTGGCCCGTCGTCGAGGCCGATCTCCTCGTCGCGCCGCCGGTGGGCGCGTCGGTGGAGGTGTTGTTCGGTGTCGCGGGAGGCGTCGGTGATCAGGCCGTGCCGGTTGGGGCGTGGGGTGCCGGGCGGAAGGGGGCGGGGTTGCCAGTCGTCGTGGTGCCGGATCCAGGTGCGCGGGACCGGTGACGGTAGCGGTCGGTAGGGCTCGGGTTCACGGATGTGGACCCGGCCGGTGGGGGAGGTCCACTCGAACCGCCCGGGGTGGGTCTGGTGCACGGTCCAGCCGGTGTCGTCGT
>NZ_JASVWF010000010.1 GCF_030286555.1 Actinomycetospora termitidis
GTAGAGGGCGATCCGCCAGCGTTGGTGTCGGCGGGCCCAGGCCATCGCCACCGCTTCGGGGTTGGCGATCGGGCCGTAGCCGGGCAGCTCGCCCGGGCGGCGGTCCAACCCGAGCACGGTACGTAGCTCCAGACGCAGCACCGTCCGCGCCCGGAACCCCACCACCGCCGGCTCGCCGCACTCAGCGGCGCGGTCGCCGTCGGCCGGGCGGCTCTCGGAGCCGGGCTCCGGATCGCGGTCCGGGCCGCCTCCGGGCGAGGCATCAGGTGGGCCGTCGTCGCGGAGACCGACCGGAACGTCGTCAGCCGGGCCGACGGGGCCGTCGGGCCGGTCGGGGCCAGCGGGCTCGCCCGGATCCGTGCCGGGCTGATCCGGGCCGTCCGGACCATCACCGGCGGGTCCCCAGTCGTCGGGCCCGTCGTCCGGGCCGTCGGGCCCATCGTCAGGTCCGTCGTCTTCGCCGGGTCCGCCATCGGGACCGCCGCCGTCGTTGTCGGTGCTCGGGGGGCCACCGTAGAGGGTGGTGACGTGCTCGACGACGTCGAGGTCGTACATCCCGGCCCCGGCCGGCCCGGTCAGGGTCAGCATCACCTCGCACTCCACCTCCCCCACCGACACACGAATCCCCGCACGCGCCAGACGCCGCCGAGCCGCGGCCGCGAGCGCGACGATCCGGTCGTGGGCGTCCTGGGCCGGGTCCTCGGGCAGATCCAGCCCACACAACTCCGCCGCTCCCGACGGCGCCGAACGCAACGTCACCCGCCGCCGCGCCACCGCGGCGGCGCGGCGCCGCTCCCACCAGTCCGGGTCCACTGCCGCCGCCACCCGCGCCACCTGCTGACGCAACGCGGTGTAGGGCAACCCCGCTGCGGCGTCGATGATCTGGTCGACGACCTCCCGGGCCTGCGTGTCGTCGAGATCGGCGACCAGGTCGACGATCACCGCGGCTTTGCGTTCCTCCAACCGCCCCGCGGCCATCTCCGCCCCGAGCCGCGGCAGCCGCTCGAGCACCTGGCGGGCGAACTCGATCCGCGAGGACGCGTAGCTCTCCGACCAGCCCAGCGACTCCGCCACGACCTTCCCCGCCCGACGCCGGGTCACCACCCGCTCCAGGGTGCCGGCCTTCGCCCGCGAACACTCCAACACATAACGGGACAACTGCCAGGCCGCGGTGTTCACCGCCGCGAAGCACGCACTCATCCCCGCATCGACCTGCTCACCGCACAACTCGGCGGGGTCGACAGCACACAGCAGCGTCTCGGTCCCCACCCGGGGCTCGGAGTCCACTACCGTGCTCATGATTCGAACACTAGAGCGAACCCCCGACAGTCACGGCCGGGAAAGCCCAGGACAGCGCTCAACAGAAGATCACGAAACGGTCACGATCTCGAGCGGTCAGGCGATGGCGCGATCGCCCTCCGGCGTCGCGGCGGCGGCCAGTTCCTCGGCCACCGCACGCTGGATCGCGGCGGAGGTCAGCTGGGCGATGTGGCCGCCCGGCACGACGACGTTCCGGGCGTACGCGTCATGGCTGGAGCGCCACGGCACGGCCGCGTCGGTACGGCTGTAGATGCTGGTGAACGGGATCGTGTCCGGCCAAGGCGCGCGCAGCGAGTCCCGGAACCCCGCACAGCACCGGCCGAGCAGGCACTCGAGCCCGAAGAGGCCAGGCACACCCACCGTCCCGGCCACGGCCATGCCCCACGCGACGGCGGTCATCGGCGGACTCACGCGGTCGAAGGGCGTCCCGATCGTGATCAGCTGCGCGACCGCGTCCGGCGCGGCGGCGCCGACCGCACGGCCGAACTGCCCGCCCCGGCTGTGGCCGACGATCCGGACGGGTTGCCCTGTCTCGTCGGCGATCGCCCGGACCCGACGGACCAGCGAGTCGACGGTGCGCTGCGCGCAGCCCATGCCCGCCCCGAGTGTGTACGCCGTGACGTCGTACCCGAGCCGGGTGAGCCACCGACCCAGCGGCTCGAGGCACGGTCCGGTCTCGCACAGGCCGCCCAGCAGGACGACGGCGCCCCGACCGGGGTGTGTCACGTCCTCGTCGGGACCGACGGAGCGGTGGCGCAGGGCCGTGTACCCGACGGCCGCGCGGCCGACCGTGGCGAGTCCGAGTCCGACGACGGCGTTCCACCCCGGTGGGCTCCAGCGCATCACGGACCTCCAGCTCCCCGACGAACCGTGAGCGCTGTTACCCGGATCTCACGCCGCCGGAAACCACGAGAGTGCGGCCCGGACGAGGGCGTCGTCGCCGGTGTCGAGACCGTGCGTGACGGCGTAGCAGGGCCCGACGTCGAGCCAGGCCCGGGCGCGCCGGGCGAGGTCGGGCGTGACGTCGTAGGTCGCCCGCACCGCGTCGGCGACCCTCGGGCCCGCGCGGTACAGCGGCCAGACCAGGTCCTTCGCCGGGTCCCCCGCCCGGGCGTCGCCCCAATCGATGACGCCCGTGACCCGACCGTCCGCGACGAGGACGTGCTCGGCGGAGAGATCGCCGTGGACGACGTGGGAGGCAGGCGCGTCCCGGAGGAGTTCCAGACGGTCGGTCAGCCACGCTCTCCGCCCGGAGGGCAGACGGGGTACCACCTGGTCGGCGAACCGGTCGAAGGCCGCGTCCCGCATCGCGCTCGTCCGCTCCGACGGCGGGAGGCCGCGCGCCACCGCGGCCGCGAGGTCGACCGCGTGCAGCGCCGCGAGAAAGCCGCCGACCGCGGCGCCGAGCCCGACGCCGTCGTCGGGAACAGCAGGACGCCCGGGCACGAGCCGGTGCCGGACCGTCAACGGCTCCTCCTTCACGACGACGGGTGCGGGCACCTCGAGCGGGAGCTGCGGCGCGAGCCAGGGGAGGAGGGTCGTCTCGGTGCGCAACCACGGCTCGACGTCGGGCCGGCGGGCCGTCCGCTCCACCCACGTGCCGTCGACCAGCCACGCGTCGCTGTCCCAGCCGGAGCCGAGGTACTGGCGGGTAGTCACGTCGGCTACTGTCGCGCGGTCCCAGTAGCTGTGACGAGCGTCCCGGAGAACGTCCGATGAGCACGCAGGACACCGAGGTCGCCGAGCCGGACCTCCAGGAACGACTGGAGTCCTCGACCGGCGGACGGATCACGATCAGCGTGCTGATCGTCGTCCTGCTGGGGATCGCCGCGATCGTCGTCATGCCGGACTCGATCACGAAGCGAGCCATCGTGCCCGCCGTCGGGCGCGCTGCCAACGTCATCGGCCTCGATCAAGGGTGGGCGCTCTACGCCCCGACACCTCGAGGTCTCGCCACCTATCTCGAGGCCCGGGTCCTCGATCGGGACGGCACGACGACCGCGGTTCCCATCCCGATCACCACAGGGCTCTCGGAGTACTGGGACTACCGGTGGCAGCGATACGGCGACACCTTGCTCAATGGACCGGACAATCGACCACGCTGGGCGCCCTTCGCGCGGTGGATCGCCGATCAGCAGCGATCGGCGGGCCGACACCCCGTGGTCGTGACGCTCGTGAACATCTCGGCCCAGACGCAGCCGCCCGCCGCGCCCATACCACGGACGCCGTGGGTGGAGCGCCAGTTCTTCTCCATCGGGGTCGGCTGATGGGCCGGGTCCGACGTCTGCTGTCGGCCGCCTGGGGCGGGTGGGATCGGTTCTTCTTCACCCCGACCTCGACGGCACCCCTCGCGATCGTCCGGCTCGCGTACGGACTGATCGTCACTCTCTGGACGCTCACACAGTTGCCCTACCTGTTCACCTTCTACGGACCCGACGGAGTCCTCCCGGCACCTCCCGCCCTGGACCCCTGGCAGTGGGGCCTGCTCACGACGCTGAACTCGGTTCCGGCCGTCGCCGTCGTCTTCCTCGCGACCTTGCTCGCAGGCATCGCACTGGCGATCGGCGCGTCGCCGCGCATCGCCGCGGTCGTCGTGCTGCTCGGACTCATCGCCTTCGAACGGCGCAATCCTTTCGTGCTCAACTCCGGTGACGTCCTGCTGCGTGTGATGGCGGTGTACTTGATCTTCGCCCCGTCCGGGGACTCCCTGTCCTGGGACCGTTGGCGCCGCGATCGGGCGCGTTTCTGGGAGTTCCCCCGCCGCGCTCCGTGGGCGATGCGGATGTTGCAGATCCAGGTGTCGATCATCTATCTGGCCGCGGTCTGGGCCAAGCTGCAGGGCGATGTCTGGCGGAACGGGACGGCACTGGCCTATGCGCTCCGCATGCTCGATCAGCTACGCGCGCCGTCACTCGAGGTGATCGCCGCTCACGGCCTACTCACCGAGTGGCTGACGTTCGGCACGCTGCTCATCGAACTCTCCGTCGCCATCCTCGTGTGGAACAGGAAGCTCCGGCCATGGGTGCTGGGAGTCGGCGCGCTGTTCCATCTCGGCATCGAAGTCTTCATCATGGTGGGCTTCTTCAGCATCGGGATGTGGGTCCTCTACCTGGTGTTCCTCTCCCCCGACTGGACCGAGCGGACGGTGCTGCGCCTCCGTGACCGGTGGCGGGCCCGACGACGTCCCGAGGCGGAGGACGAAGCGTCTGCGTCGGACGTGAAGGCGCCCGAGCCGGCCGTTTCCGAATCGTGATGCATCTGTCCGGCTGACACCTCGTTAGGTGTAACGCCGCGCCCGCGCGTGCCGACTTCCCGGTGGACCGGGACCGGAGCAATTCCTAGATCATGACGAGGGGAAGAGGGTCGAGATGAGCCCAGGGCGGCGCAGGACCGTCAGGCGTCTGGCCGCCGTGGCGGCCGGGATGATGCTGGTGGGGATGGTCTGGCAGGGCGTCGCGACGGCCCAGGTGAAGACTGAGGATCCCGGGACCAGCAACTCCTCGACCGGCACGGGCTCCAACCCGGTGTCGGACGTGGTGAACGGTCTCGCCGACGCCGTGGACCCGGGCACGTCGTCGAGCAGTTCCTCGTCGTCGAGCTCCTCCTCGAGCTCGTCCTCCTCGAGCTCGTCCTCCTCGGGATCGGGTTCCTGCACGGTGGTCTCGCTTCCCGGCGGGATCTGCCTGGGAATCCCCGGTTCCACGTCCGGTGGGTCCACGGCGTCGACGTCCTCGACGTCCTCGACCAGCGGCGCGAACACCGAGATCATCTACTCGCCGTACCCCGTCCCGGTGTTCGGTGACTACGGGCACCGGTACTACGGCAAGTACTGGGACCACGGGTGCGGTTGCGATCGTTACGCCGCGCCGACGTACACCGGTACCTCGAACTACACCCAGCCCGTCAACGTGGTGGCGACCCAGGTCTCATCCGTTCCGAAGGGTGGCGTCGACACCGGGGACGGCTCGTTCCAGTGACGAACACCGAGACGCCGCCGACCCGGGAACCCTCGAAGGTCGACGGGATCACCGGCAAGATCGGCATCGGTCTGATCGTCGTGGTGGCGCTCATCGGGCTGGTCGTCGCGGGGACCTCGGGGTCGAAGTCCTCGGGCTCGTCGGGGGGCTCGGGCGTCGAGCTCATGGCGGCGTCCACTCCCACCTCGGTCTCCGTGCCGTCGATCGGGGCGGAGTCGTCGCTCATCGAGACCGGCCAGAAGTCGGACGGTGAGCTCGAGGTCCCGCCGCTCGACAACCCGATGCAGGCGAGCTGGTACGACAAGAGCCCGTCGCCCGGGACGCTGGGACCGTCGGTGATCCTCGGACACGTGAACGGCTACGGGAAGCCCGGGATCTTCTACCGTCTGAAGGACACCAAGGCAGGCGACCAGATCCTGGTGAGGCGCCAGGACGGGCAGACCGCGGTGTTCACGGTGTCGAACATCGACACGGTGCCGAAGGCCGGCTTTCCCGCCGAGCAGGTGTACGGCGACACCCCTGACGCGCAGCTGCGTCTCATCACGTGCGGTGGCGTCTTCGACCCCGCCGCACACAGCTACGAGGCGAACGTGATCGTGTACGCGAACCTCACCGAGGTCCGCCCGGCCTGACGATCACCTGCTCCGTCCGACGATCACTGCGGCCGCCGCCCCCACGGGCGGCGGCCGTAGTGCGTCGGGGCACGTCCACCCGGTCGGCCCCGCAGCGGTGTAGCGGGCCACGATGCCGTCCATGAGGGTCGTCGACGAGCGTGCGGCCGAGCGAAGTGCCTCGTCGGTCGTCACGGCGTCCCGCCGTACCCAGGTCTTCGCGTCCTTCGCATCGCTCCACAGGGGCACGTAGTCCCGAAGGAGCCGCGGGTCCCCGACGACTCCCGTCGGCCCGGCGATCCCGTTGCTCTCGGCGAGTCGCATGAAGGTCGGACGGACGACGTCGAAGACGTGGTCCCGCAGCCCGCCCATGTCCCTGGCTCTCCAGAAGTGCGCGATCACCGGATCGGTGAGACCTGCCAGGTCGATGAACCGCAGCCGGCTGGAGAGCGCCACGCCTCCCGCGTCGACGCCGAGGAACGAGCCGGTACGGATGCCGAGGGCATCAGCGTCGGCGCTGACCGCGAGGCCGTTGGTCAAGGCGACACCGCAGAGAGACACCGTGGGACGCGCCCTGAAGGCCAGGGCACCTCCGGTCCAGATCGCGGCGCTGAGCACGAGGCCGACGACGAGGAGGACCACGGCCGGACGACGGGTGTCGAGACCCAGCTCGCCGACTACGCGGCCGACCGCGAGGGTGCCGACGAGCGCCGCCACCGGCCACACCGGAGTCGCGAAACGGGCTTGGGCCATCCAGTCCGCGGCGAGGGCCGAGAACGCGAGCACCGACAGACCGAGCACCAGGACGAGCCCCGAGAGTGCCCGTGTGAGCTCCACCGCAATGACCTGGCGCCGTGCGGCGAGAACGGCGATCGCAGCGACGACGACCAGGCACGCCGGCCAGCCGACGGCCGCGACGAGATCGGTGGGGCGATCGACGCCCAGCGTGATGCCCTGCTGTTTCGCGACGGCCGTCGTCGGAACGAGTTCGCCGAAGGTCGCGATCCGCCAGATCTCGTAGAGCAGCGCCGGGACGATCCCGACGACGACGGCGAGTCCAGCCGGACGCCACCGTCCGGCTCCGGACGCCAGGAGCCACACCGCCAGCGGGTACGCCGCGAGGTAGACCGCGCCATCCGGACGGGTGAGCGAGGCCAGGGCGGCCAGGCCCGCGCACTGCAGCGCGACCCGGGTGGAGAGCAGATCCCCGTCAACGGCCGCGGTCGCGATCCGTGTCGCGAGCACGACCACCGCGAGCGCGAGCAGCGGGTTCTCCAGCCCGCTGCCGGCCCAGATAACGAACGACGGGATGGCCGCGGTGACGGTCCCGGCGATCATCGTCGTCGTCAGCGGATTCCGGGACACGCGCACGGCGACGCGGTGGAAGGCGAGGAAGATGCCGGCGCAGCAGAGGATCGCGACGACCTTGGGGAACGCTACGAGGTCCGGCACCCCGAACCAGGCGCCCCGGTCGAGGAGCCCCAGCCACCGCGCGACGACGAACAACGCGAGCCAGGCCGGGTCCGACCAGCCCTCCGAGATCGGGGCTCCCGGCTGCAGGACCGGGCCGAGACCGCTCGAGATCGACCGCGCGTAGGCCATCGTGATGCCCGCGTCGTCGACGATCCAGCGGCCGTAGACCCATAGGTGCAGCGCCACGAGCACGGTCGGCACGGCGACGGCCACCGCGGTGTCGGATGGACGGGAGGCCCGGACGGGTCCGGGATCGACGGGCGGCGCCTCTTCGGTCGTCGTCACCCGACGTGCCTACCGCCCGGTCGGAGCAGTCGCCAGAGCCGGTCGGCCAGGAGCGCCGCGGCGCGTCGAGCGGCCGGGCACACCGGCCGTCCGGAAGGAAAGATGGTCATCGTCGAGAGAACCGTCGCGAGGGAGCCCTCCTGATGCCCAGCACCCCGACACCCGTCGGCGTCACCACCGAGGCGCAGGAGCAGCTGCGCGCGCGGGTGCGGGAGCTGTGCGCCCGGTTCCCGGACACCTACTGGCGCGAGCGCGACCGCAACCGCGAGTACCCGGACGCCTTCGTCGACGCGCTGACCGAGGCCGGCTACCTCGCGGTGTTGATCCCCACCGAGTACGGCGGGGGCGGGCTCGGGATCACCGAGGGCTCGATCGTGCTCGAGGAGATCAACCGCTCCGGCGGGCACTCCGCGGGCTGCCACGCGCAGATGTACACGATGGGTGCCCTGCTCAAGCACGGCTCGGAGCAGCAGAAGAAGACCTACCTGCCGGGGATCGCGGACGGCTCGATCCGGCTGCAGGCCTTCTCGATCACCGAACCCGAGGCCGGGTCGAACACCACCGACATCCGCACGACGGCGATCCGCGACGGCGACGACTACGTCATCTCCGGGCACAAGAACTGGACCAGCCGCATCGAGCAGTCCGACCTCGCGCTGGTGCTGGCCCGCACGTCGCCGCGCGGCGAGGACCCGGCCGAGCGCACGCAGGGCATCAGCCTGTTCCTGGTCGATCTGCGCGAGGTCCGCCGCGACGAGCCGGACACGCTGAAGGTCGAGCCGGTCCGGACGATGTTCAACTACGCCACCAACGAGGTGCACTACAACGACATGCGGGTGCCCGCCTCGGCGCTGATCGGCGAGGAGGGCAAGGGCTTCCGGTACGTCATCGACGGCTGGAACGCCGAGCGCATCCTGCTCGCGGCCGAGGCGGTCGGCGACGGGTACTGGTTCGTCGACCGGGCCGTCGCCTACGCCAACGACCGGCGGGTGTTCGACCGGCCCATCGGCGCCAACCAGGGCGTGCAGTTCCCCCTGGCCCGCGCCTACGCGCAGATCGGCGCGGCCGACCTGATGCGCTACCGCGCCGCGGCGCTGTTCGACGCCGGGGAGAAGTGCGGCGAGCAGGCCAACCTCGCGAAGTTCCTGGCCTCGGAGGCGAGCTGGCAGGCCGGCAACGCGTGCCTGGACACCCACGGCGGCTACGGCTTCGTCGACACCTGGGACGTCGAGCGGAAGTTCCGCGAGACGCGGCTCTACCAGGTGGCGCCGGTGAACAACAACCTCGTGCTCGCCTACGTCGGCCAGCACGTCCTGGGGATGCCGCGCAGCTACTGAGTGCGCAGACGCGTCACCGCCGACCAGCCCGCCACCGCGAGCACCACCAGGGCCCCGAGCACGACGGCGAGCGGGCCCTGCCAGCTCGGCGGGCTCCCGGCCTCGTGCACGGCCCCGACCAGCCACGGCCCCAGCGCACCGACGAGGTAGCCGCCGCCCTGCACGAAGGCGGCGGTGCGGCGGTTCTCGGTCGCGTCGCGGCTGGCCGCGAGCACCGCTGCGAAGATCACCGTGAAGCCTCCACCCTGTGCCGCCCCGGCGAGCGAGCACCAGACGGGCCACAGCCCGGGGGCGACGAGCAGCCCGCCCGGCAGGGCCAGGAACCCCGCGGCGACCGGGATGAACGCCAGCCGCAGGCTCGCCCGCCGCGCCACGAGGGGTGTCACCAGCGCTCCGGCCACCGCGAGGATCTGGAACAACGACGACGCCGTCCCGGCACTCGCCGCGTCGAGACCGCGCAGGTCGCGGAGGATCTCCGGGAGCCACGCGGTGAGGCCGTAGTAGGAGAAGGACTGCCCGCCGAACGCGAGCAGCAGCAGCCACGGCACCAGGCGCCGGCCCGGCGCGCGGGCCGGCCCCGCCCCGTCGTCGGGAAGGTCCTGGGGGCTCTCTTCCCGACGGCGGGTGGCGAGCTGCCACACGATGACGGCGGCGACCGCGAACACCAGCCACGTGCACAGCGCGATCCGCCAGCCGACGCCCGCGGCGATCGGCACGGTGAGCGACAGCGTGATCATCGAGCCCACGTTCATCGTCGCGGTGTAGATGCCGAGCAGCGCTCCGGAGCGGTGCGGGAAGTCCCGGCCGATGACCACCGGCATGACGATGTTCCCGACCGTGATGCCGGCGCCGATCAGCACGGTCCCGAACAGCGCGCCCGCGACGCCGTCGGACGAGCGCAGCACGGTGCCCACGCCGAGTACCCCGAGCCCGACGAGCATCGCCCGCTCGGGCCCGAGCCGCCCGATCATCCACGACGCGGGCGGCGAGGCGAGGGCGAACGCGAGGACCGGGAGGCTGGTCAGGAGGCCGGCGACGGCGGCGGAGACGCCGAGGTCGGCGCGGATCGCGTCGACCACCGGGCTCACGGCGACGAGCGGGGCGCGCAGGTTGAGCGCCACGAGGACGATCGCGGCGATGAGGAGCGGGCTGCCGAGGGACACGACGGGACGCCGCTGCGCGGAGGTGGTCACGTGATCCCAGTGTGGGTGATGACGGTGCGGATGGACATCGGGTGTGAACGACGACGCGGCGTGGGCACCTCGCGCGCACTGTCGAGGACACCGAGGTCAAGGAGGACCGACGATGACCGATCGTGACGACGCCCGCGTGCGCAAGGCCCTGCAGGGCAAGGACTTCCCGGCGACCCGGGACGAGGTGGTCGCGTACGTGACCGACCGCGGCGAGGTGGACGAGAAGACGCTCGTCGCCCTGGCGGACCTGCCGACGGGGACCTACGGGTCGGTCGACGAGGTCGTGGACGCGGTCCCCCAGCGCCCGGGGACGACGGCGGACCGCTGAGGCTGTCGGGGGTCGCTGCTAGACCTTCCCCATGACGACGTGGGGCGAGGTCGAGGCGGCGGCTCCCGAGCTGGCCGCCGCGGTGCAGACGTGCTTCCAGCGGGCCAAGCACAAGACGATGGCGACGCTGCGGCGCGACGGGTCGCCGCGTATCAGCGGCATGGAGACGGAGTTCGTCGACGGCCAGCTGACGTTCGGGATGATGCCGGGGTCGGTCAAGCTCGCCGACGTGCAGCGGGACCCGCGGGTCGCGCTGCACTCCCCCTCGGTCGATCCGCCGGAGGATCCGACGGAGTGGCCGGGCGAGGCGAAGGTGTCGGGACGCGCACGCTCCATCGCTCCACCGGGCGAGGGGCCGGAGGGCTCGCACTTCGGACTCGACGTCACCGAGGTCGTCCTGACGCGGATCGCGCCGTCGGGCGACAAGCTCGTGATCGAGTCGTGGACGCCCGGCGGTCAGGTCCGCCGTGTCGAACGGACCTGACCGCCGCGGCTCACCGGGCGATGAGTTGCCCGAGTCGGCGGGTCAGCTTCACGTTCTCCCGGTAGTCGACCGGGACCACGATCACCGACGGGCGGTCACGCTGGTCGAACGCCTCCTTGAGCGCGGGCCGCAGCTCGTCGGCGTTGGTGAGCCGGCGGGCGTGGCAGCCCAGACCCTCCGAGATCTTGACGAGGTCGGGCGACGGGAAGTCGGTGCCGAAGTGTCGGCCGAACTCGACCTCCTGCTTCCAGGAGATCAGCCCGTACCCGTTGTCCTCCCAGACGAGGTTCACGGGCGCGACCCCGAGGCGCACCGCGGTGGCGAGCTCGGGGCCGTTCATGAGGAACCCGCCGTCCCCGGAGATCGCGACGACACGCTGGTCGGGGTGCACCAGCGACGCCGACACCCCGCCGGGCACGGCGATGCCCATCGAGCAGAAACCGTTGGAGATGATGCAGCTGTTCGGCGTGTACGTCGGGTAGTGGCGCGCGATCCACATCTTGTGGGCCCCGACGTCGGAGATCAGGATGTCCTCGTCGTCCATCTCCGCGCGGAGGTCGGCGAGGATCCGCTGCGGCTTCATCGGGAAGTCGCCGGTCTCGGCCTCCGACGAGGCGCCGCCCTCGCTGATCTCCTCGGTGAGGTTGGCGCGCGCCCGGGAGTGTGCCTCGACGTCGGCGAAGTGGTGCCGCTCGGTGAGGCCTTCGTTGATCGCCCACAGCGCGGCGGCGATGTCACCGACGATCTCGACGGTCGGCCGGTAGGCGCCGTCGACCTCGGCGGGGTCGAAGTCGATGTGCAGCAGCCGCTTCGTCCGGCCGATGTTCCACCGCGAGGGCGGCCACTCGACCATGTCGTAGCCGACGGCGATCACCAGGTCGGCGGCCTCGAACACCTCGGTCACGTAGTCGCGGGACCCGAGGCCCACCGCGTAGAGGCTGCGCTCGTGGCGGTCGGACAGCGCACCCTTGCCCATGAACGTCATGCCGGCGTAGATGCCGGTCGCCTCGACGAAGCGCTGCAGCTGGCGGCTGACGCGGGTCCGCACGCAGCCCTGGCCCACCAGCAGGACGGGGCGCTCGGCGCGGGCGATCAGGTCGAGCGCAGCCTGCACCGACTTCTCGTCCGGGACCGGACGGCGCACCTTCTCCGGCGGCACGATCGGGGCGCTCTCGACCTCGTGCTTCGCGATGTCCTCGGGCAGCTCGACGTGCGTGGCCCCGGGCTTCTCGGCGACGGCGAGCTTGAACGCCTTGCGGATGACCTCGGGGATCGTCGTCTCGTCCCGCAGCGAGGTCGTCCACTTGGTGATCGGCGTGAACATCTCGACGACGTTCATCGCCTGGTGCGACTCCTTGTGCAGGCGCGTCGTGGCGCCCTGCCCGGTGATCGCGACGACCGGGGAGTTGTCCATGTTGGCGTTCGCGACGCCCGTGACCAGGTTGGACGCGCCCGGGCCGAGCGTGGACAGGCAGACACCGGGCCGACCGGAGAGCCGGCCGTAGACGTCGGCCATGAAGGCCGCACCCGACTCGTGGTGCGTGGGGACGAACCGGACCTCGGAGTCGCGCATCGACATGAGGAGGTCGGCGTTCTCCTCGCCCGGCACCCCGAACACGTACTCGACGCCCTCGGCCTCGAGACACTGCACGAACAGATCGCTGGCCCTCACCGTCACGCTCCCCACTCATCGCCGACGCGTCGTCCTGTACCCGATGTCGGGACGGACTCACCCGTAGGGCGCATTGTGCGGGTCGTGCGGCTGCGAGACGGCGTCGGAGCGAGATCGCTCACCCCGTCCCGTAGTCGACGTCGAAGCGGGTGAGGGCCATGCCCGGTCCGCCCGTCCATGGCTCGAAGCCGGCCTGGATGTTGGTGACGAAGGCGTCCGCCGACACCGAGCCCTGCGCCACGGCGTCGTCGACGAAGTCGGTGATCGGGAGGTCGTCGGCGGCGTCGACGTAGCCCTGGCGGACGTAGGAGATGACGTTGACGCCGCCGTTGGTGCCCTTCCACACGTCCCAGGTGGCGCCGCCGAGGGTGGCCGTCCCGGCCTGTTGGCCGATCGGCTTGATGCCTCCGGTCTCCTTCAGCCAGATCATCAGCTCGAGGGCGTCGTTGTGGCCGTTCTGCTTCGGGGTGCTGTCGGCCCAGATGTCGTAGGCGAGGTTGGACTTCGTGCCCGCCGGGATCTCGCCGGCGATGCTCGAGCTGATCGGGCCGAGCTCGCTGATCCTCCTCGGCAGGGTGGTGCCCTCGGTGCAGGTGCCCATCCAGCAGCCGGACATGATCGACGGGTAGGAGGCCGGGGCGTCGTCCTTGCTGTGGTCGCCGGAGTCGACGGTGAAGCCCTGCGTGGTGGCGGTGATGCACTGCCCGTCGGCCGCGCCCCACTCGTTGTTCTGGACCATGAACGCCCCGCCCGCGATCTCGGTCGACCCGAACTTGTCGCAGACCTGCGCGCCGCGGACCGACGCGGTCTCGGCCCGTGCCTCGGCGGTGCGTCCGGTGGTGGCCGGCCGTGTGGTGCCCGGCTGCGTGGTGGCCGACCCGGAGCTCGTCGGGGCGGCGGGCGCCGTGGTCCGCCCGGTGGCGCCGCCGTCGTCGCTCGTCGCGTCCGCCGCCGCGGCGTCCGTGGTGCGCTCGGCGCTGCTCGATCCGGCGCCACCCGCCGCGGTGCTGCCGCCCGACCCGCCATCGGCGCCGGCCAGGCCCGACACGGCCGCGAGGTCGTCGCCGATCTTGAGGTCGTTGAGGAACAGCGTGCTGTCCTGCCCGATCGACTCGTCGCGGTAGATGCCGGTCTTGAGGTAGGCGCTGCCCTTCACGTTGGACTCGGGCGTGCGGTAGCCCGCCAGCGTCTGCTGCCCGTTGCAGTAGGCGTCGATGCTCCCGCCGAAGGTGATGCCGAGCTGGAAGGAGAACGCGCCGGGGCCGACGGGGCAGAAGTCCTTCTGGTTCCCGCCGTTGTTGGCCAGGCGCAGCTGCCCGTTCCCGACCTCCACCGCCAGCGGCGGGCTCCCCGTCCCCGGCTGCTTGAACTGCATGATCAGCTGCCAGGTGCCGGTGTCGGTCGGGAAGCCCTGGTCGAAGAACCCGGAGTAGCCGACGAACTTCGTCTCGCCCTCCTGGAACTCCGGGACGTCCGGCTCGGCCTCGGTGCGCTTGCCGCCACCGGGCATCTCGAACCTGACCGCCTGCCGTCCGGGCACGTTGGGCGACTCGGAGCCGCTCGGGTCGGTCGCGTTCTGGTTGTTCCAGGGCGTGGACTTGAAGCCCTCCAGGCCGTCGGTCAGCGACCACGCCGCCTTCGTGACGGTGCCACTCGAGCCCTCGTCCTCCGCGGCGCCGGTGGTGGCCGGAGAGGTGGTGGTCGGGCTCGACGATCGGTCGGCGCTGCCCTCACGCTCGCCGGTCGGGGACGAGGACGTCCGGCTCGCCCCCGTGCCGGACGATCCCGGCGCCCGGGTCGTCGTGACACCGGAACTGCTGGACCCGGACTCGCGGGTCGGCGTGACGTCGGAGGCCGATCCGCCGGTTCCGCGCGAGCCGGTCGAGCCCGGCGCCGTCGTCGGAGCGACGCCCCCTTCGCTGGAGCGCGTCGGGTCGGCCGTGGAGCGCGTCCCACCCGAGCCACTCGAGCTGCCCGAGCCCGGTGCCGTGGTCACGCCCGCGCCTCCCGTGGCGCTGCCCGAGCCCGGAGCGGTCGTCGCCGCCGGGCCACCGGTGCCGGTCCCCTCGGCGCTCGATCCGCCCGGTTCGTCGGAGTAGCCGGTGGCGGGGTCCCGGGTCGCAGCGCCCGAGCCGGTTCCCGTGGCAGCACCCGGACCGGTCGTCACGGCAGCACCCGAACCCGTGGCTACGCCAGCACCCGAACCTGTGGTCGCAGCGGTGCCCGAGCCGGTTCCCGTGGCAGCGCCCGCACCCGCGCCGGTGGTCACCGCGGCGCCCGCGCCCGGACCGGTGGTCACCGCGGCGCCTGCGCCGGTGGTGGACGTGGCAGCGCCCGCGCCGGTGGTGGTGGACGCGGCAGCGCCCGCGCCGGTGGTCGTCGTGCCGGGCGCAGAGTCCGGGCGGGCCGGCCCGGCATCGGTGGGCACCGCGGCGACCACCTTGCCGAGCGAGTCGGCCGCCCACGCCGGCGCGGTGGTGCCCTGAGCGACGGCGAGCTGCGTGTAGGTGGCGTGCACCGGCGAGCCGAGCGCCTGCTCGAGCGAGGGCGCGGCGCCCGTGGTCGGGGCGTCGCACACCGGGTCGCCCGGAGCACAGATCTGGATGGTGCGAGCGTCGAGCGCGCCGAACTCGACCGCCCGCGGGGGCAGCACGCCCTGCCCGGTGGCGCCCTCGGGCACGACGCGGGTGGCCGGGCTGCGGGCCGGGTCCCCGAAGAGTCCGACCGCCTGCACGAGATTCGCCGGGATGCGGGGCTCGAGCCCGGTGCCGATGCGGGAGGCGAGGTCCCCCGCGACCTGGGCGCCCGCGGAGTACCCGAAGAGCATGATCGCGCCGGTCGGGCACCCCTCGACGTGGTCCCCGATCGCGTCCGACAGGGCGCCGACCGCCGCCGACTCGGCGGCGGCGTACGCACCGCCGGTCGCGGGCGGCGGCACCGTGACCACCGAGACCTTCTCGCCGAACTGCTGCGCGAGCGGGTCCGTGACGGCGGTCAGGACGTCGGAGCTGCCCCCGGCACCGCCGACGGCGTAGAGGGTGACCGGTCGGCAGGAGTCCGGCAGCGCCTGCGACGACGCGAGCGTCGCGACCCCCGTGCCGACGGCTCCGACCAGCACCGCGACCGCCACGAGCGCCGCGGCGACGAGCGAGCTGACCGGACGCCGTCTAGGCGGGGCAGCCACCGGCTCGGGTCGACGCCAGGCCGACGCCCGCTCGATGACCGCGACACGGGGCGGAGGAGCGAGAGGTGTCTCGGACCGCACAGCCTCCTCGCGCGCGGGCTCCGGAGCGGGCGCACCCGCCGTCGGGAAGGGGTC
This sequence comes from Actinomycetospora termitidis, assembly GCF_030286555.1. Classification (GTDB taxonomy): domain Bacteria; phylum Actinomycetota; class Actinomycetes; order Mycobacteriales; family Pseudonocardiaceae; genus Actinomycetospora; species Actinomycetospora termitidis. The sequence continues at coordinate 16,000 of NZ_JASVWF010000010.1, forward strand.
GATCTCGAGGAGGCCGGTCGATCCGCCGTCGACGAGTTCGACCGCCAGCGTCCGGCCGCGCCGGGCGGCGTGGCGCCGCGCCGCCGCGAGCGCGATCTCCCGCGGATCGGCGCCCGGCGGCACCGGGAGGGGCCGCCCGTCGGCGAGCACCGTCACCCCGCCGGGAGCGCGCACCACCTCCAGCCGCACGTCCGCCGCGCCCACCCGAGTCCTCCACCGTCCGCCGTGACCCCGAACCGGACATCAGGGTCGACGGTCGGCTCGGCGCGTGGGTGCGGTTTGGAGAAACTCGTGGGCCCGGATTCGTACCGGGCACGAATGTGACGTCGAGCGTCAGCATGGCCGCACTGCTGACACTCAGGGACGCACGCCCAGCGACTCCTCCAGGAACGCCACCTGCAGGCGCAGGAGGTTCTCCGCCACGACCTCCTGCGGCGTCATGTGCGTGACCCCGGACAGCGGCAGCACCCGGTGCGGGCGCCCGGCCGCGAGCAGCGCCGAGGACATGCGCAGCGAGTGGGCGGCGACCACGTTGTCGTCGGCGAGCCCGTGGATGAGCAGCAGCGGGCGGTTCGGCGCCTCGTCGGTGGCCGGGCGTGCGGCGTCGTCGAGGATCGAGGAGCGCTCGTAGGCGTCGGGGCGGTCCTGCGGGGTGCCGAGATAGCGCTCGGTGTAGTGGGTGTCGTAGAGCGCCCAGTCGGTCACCGGCGCTCCGGCGATCGCCGCGTGCACCGCGTCCGGGCGGCGCAGCACTGCGAGCGCGGCCAGGTACCCGCCGAAGGACCAGCCCCGGATCGCGACCCGCGACAGGTCCAGGTCCTCCACCTCGCGGGCCGCGGCCTCCAACGCGGCGAGCTGGTCCTCCAGCACCGGCGCGGCCAGGTCGCCGTCCACCGCCCGCTCGAAGGACGGTCCGCGTCCCGGCGTGCCCCGGCCGTCGGCGACCACGACCGCGAAGCCCTGGTCGGCGAACCACTGGCTCGTCAGGAAGGCCCCGCGCGCCTCGAGCACCCGCTGGGAGTGCGGCCCGCCGTAGGGGTCGAGCAGCACCGGCAGGCGCTCCGAGCCGGGGATGTGGTGTCGCGGCAGCAGCACCGCGGTCGCGAGTCCCCGCTCCCCCGCCGCGAACAGGTGCACGCGCGGCTCGAGGTCCGGCGCCTCCGCGAACGACCGGATCACCGTCGACCCGCCGTCGCCCCGCACCGTCGTCACCGACCCGTCGTGCTCGAGCGACGACTGCGACACCACCAGCACCCCGCCCGCGAGGCGGCCCGAGGCGACCCCGCGCTCGGCGCTGACCACGGACACCCCGGCGTCGCGCGACCACATCGCCAGCACGCTCGACGTCGGCACCCCGGCGCGCGACGCGGTGAACAGCACCGTCCCGCCGTCGACCCCCGCCACCCCGCGGACCTGCCACTCGGGGCCGGTGACCACGGAGCCGTCGACCACCAGCCGCCGGGCGTCCTCGACGTCCGCGCACCAGACGAGCGACCCGTCGTCGAGATGGGCCGGGATCCCCGGCACCAGGTCGACCCAGGCCGGGTCGGTGTCGGTGCGGACCACCGACGAGGTTCCCGACGACGGGTCGACCCGGCGGAGCGTGACCGTGCGCTGGTCGCGGGTGGAGGTGGTGAGCAGCAGCTCGTGCGTGTCCCAGTGCACGTCGGCGAGGTACTCGTCGGGCTGGTCCACGTCCGACCGTGAGCCCTCCAGACCGAGGAGGTGCAGCGTGACGGTCGCGTTCGTCGTGCCGGCGGCCGGGTAGGCGGTGACGGTCGGCTCGCGGTCCGGGTTCGCGGGGTCGGCGATGTGCCAGCGGGTGACGGCGCTGTCGTCGACGCGGGCGACGGCCAGCGCGGAGCCGTCGGGCGCCCACCAGAACCCGCGGTAGCGGTTCATCTCCTCGGCCGCGACGAAGTCCGCGAGGCCGTAGGTGACGTGCTCCGCCTCCGGCGCGGCGAGCGTGCGCTCCACCCCGTTGACCAGCACGTGCAGCGCGCCCGCGCGGACGAAGGCCACCGCGTCGCCCGCCGGGGAGAGGCGCGGATCGACGACGGGGCCCTCCACCGGGAGCGGCTGCGGGGTCGACCCCGGGAGCAGCCGGACCGTGAACGCCCGCCCGGAGAGCACGAAGGTCGCGGTGTCGACGGCGCGGTCGGTCGCGTAGTCCACGACGCCGCCGGACTGCTCGCGCACCCGCTCCCGCCGGGCCCGCTCCTCCGGGGGCAGGTCGTCCTCCCCGGGGACGTCGAGGGCGAGGGGGTCGACGAGCAGGTGCTCCTCGCCGGTCGCGAGGTCGAGCACCCAGAGGCAGGTCACCGGGTCGTCACCGCCGCGGCTGCGCAGGAACACCACCCGCGAGCCGTCCGGGGCGATCGTCACGCTCCGCGGGGCGCCGAGGGTGAAGCGCCGGGTCGCGGCCTGGCGGCGGGGGAAAGATCCTCCGAATCCGGGCCCGCTGTGCGGGGGTGGCCCCGCCGCCTGGTCGCGGGGAGAGGAGTCAGGGGTGCCGACGCGTGCTGCCACGGGCGGTCATCCTGCCCGCTCCACCTCCGCGACGAGCGCCTCGATGGCCCCGACGAGGTGCTCGGTCCCGTCGCGCAGCACGTTGTGCGTGGTCGGCAGGTCGGTGACGGTCCACGCCGGATCGGTGCGCAGCCGCTCGGCGATCGCGGGGAACGGCGAGTGCGGCGTCCAGGTCGGGTCCGCGGCCAGCGCGTAGTGCCGGACCCCGCGGTAGGCGCCGGTGAGCCGGATCCGCTGGACGAGCGACGCCAGCGGGTGCGGGGTGGTCCGGGGGTCGAACTGGGGCATCGGGTCGACGCCGGTCCCGCTGCGGCCGGACGCGTCGACGTACCAGGCGCGCATCGCGTCGTCCACGCCCGACCAGCACGAGTCACCGTCCCGGGGCGCGAAGCCGTCCACCGACAGCAGCCCCCGGACCCGGCCCGGCAGGGCGTCCGCCACCCCCGCGACCACCATGCCTCCGTAGCTGTGCCCGACGAGCACGACCTCCTCGTCGAGGGCCGCGACCGTCGCGGTGACGTCGGCGACGTGCGAGGCCAGCGTCGCGCCCTGCTCCTCGACCCGCTCGCACAGCCCGGGGAGGGTGAGCGCGAGGGCCGACCGGCCGCGTGCGGCGAGGACGTCGACGACGGGCCGGTACCACCACGCGCCGTGGCAGGCGCCGGGAACGAGCACGATCTTCATGACGACGAGCCTGATCGGTCGTCGTCCAGAAGTCCAAGAGCTGGACGTTCCGCACGGCAGAAGCAAGAGTGCTGGCCGTGCAGCTCCACCAGCTCGAGTACCTGGTCGCGGTCGCCGACGAGGGCGGCTTCACGCGTGCCGCGGAGCGACTGCGGGTCGCGCAGCCCGGCGTCAGCGCGCAGGTCCGCAAGCTGGAGCGCGAGCTGGGCCACGAGCTGCTCGACCGGTCCGGCCCGCGGGTGCGGCCCACCCCGGTCGGGACCGAGGTCGTCGCCGCCGCGCGGCGGGCGCTGGACGCCGTCGCCGGGGTGACGCGCGTGGTGGAGGACCTCGACGGCCTGCTGCGGGGCGAGGCGCGGGTCGGGATGGTGACGAGCGGCCCGTTCCTCGACGTGCCCGGGGTGCTCGCCGAGTTCGCCGCCATGTACCCCGGTGTCACGTGCACGCTCGTGGAGGCCGGGTCCGGTCGCCTCGTGACGATGCTGCGGGAGGGCCGGGTCGACGTCGCGCTGATCGGCGCGGCCGGCGGCGTCGCCGACGACCTCGTCGCGCGCACGGTCACCGAGGAGTCGCTGGTGGTGGCGGTGCCCTCGGGCGACCCCCTGGCGACGGCGGCGTCGGTCGCGCCGCGCGACCTCGCGGGACGGGACGTCGTCGCCCCGTCCGAGGGCAACGCCCTGCGGGAGGCCTTCGACCTGGCCTGCGCGGACGTCCCGGTCCGGATCGCCTGCGCCGCGAGCGACCCGACCGTCCTCGCCCGGCTCGCCGCCCGTGGGCTCGGCGTCGCCGTGCTCCCGGCCTCGCTGTCCGCCCTGCGGTCCGAGGAGCTCGTGACGGTGCCCTTCGCGGCCGACGTGCGGGCCCGCCTCGTCCTCGCGTGGCCGCGCGGGTCGGTCGGCCCGGCGGCGGCCGCGCTGACGCGGGCGCTGGTCGCCGCCGTGCCGGGGTGAGCCTCAGGGCTCCAGCAGTTCGAGGTCCTCGAGCAGCGACGGGTGCGTCGGCTCCCATCCGAGCGTGGCGCGCGTGTGCGCGCTGGAGGCCGGCTGGTCCGCGGCGAAGATCGGGCCGAACGGACCGAAGGTCTCGGCGGGCACGGACCCGACCGGCAGCCCGAGCCGCTTCCCGATGACCGTCGCGATGTCGACGACGGCGTCCCCCTCGTCGGCGACGGCGTGCCACGCCGTGCCGGCCGGTGCGGTCTCGAGGGCGAGCCGGAACAGGACCGCGGCGTCCCGGGCGTGCACCGCCGGCCAGCGCTGGGTCCCGTCACCGGGATAGCCCGCGACGCCGCTGCGGCGGGCCTGCTCGGTCAGGAGGCCCGCGAACCCGCCCGTGCCGCGGTCGTGGGCCGTGCGCGGGATGCGGACGGCCGTACTGCGCACCCCCTGCTCCGCCAGGGCCAGCGCGGCGTTCACGGCGCGAGCACGACCCCCGACCGGCCCGTCGGTCGGCAGCGGGTCGTGCTCCGTGGCCGCCCGGCCCGCGATCCACGGCGTGCCGGAGACGACGACCAGCGGACGCCCGCTGCCGAGGAGCGTCTGCCCGAGGGTCTCGATCGCGGCAGTCTCCTGGGCGATCGAGCGGTCGAGGGCGGTGGGATCGCCCGTCTCGTTGCCGTGGTCGAAGGCCAGGCTGATCACCCCGTCGGTGGCGGCCGCGCTCTCCCGCAGGGCGTCGAGATCGGCCAGCCCGCCGCGTACCACGGTGGCGCCCGCGTTCTCGAGGGCACGGGCCGAGCGCTCCGTCCGCGCGAGCCCGAGCACGGAGTGGCCGGCGCCGAGCAGTTCGGCGACGACGGCGTTCCCGATGGTCCCGGTGCCGCCGGTGACGAAGACGTGCATGTCGAGCTCCCTCGTTGATGAGACCAAGTCTCGTCACCGTAGCACCGTGACGAGACTTGGTCTCATCGCTAGGCTCGACCCCGTGGCGCGCTGGGAACCCGACGCCCGCCTGCGGCTCGTGCGGGCGGCGATCGACCTGTACGCCGAGCAGGGCTACGAGGTCACGACGGTCGCGCAGGTCGCCGAGCGCGCCGGCCTCACGAAGGCCACGTTCTTCCGGCACTTCCCGGACAAGCGCGAGGTGCTCTTCGCCGGACAGGAGCACCACAGCACGCTGCTGGCCGAGGGCGCCGCGGCGGCGCCGGACGGCGCGACCCCGCTCGAGGCCGTGACGGCGGCCCTCGACCACGCGACGGCGGCCTTCACCCCGGAGCAGCGCGCGTGGGGCCCCCGTCTCCGCGCGGTCGTCGCGAGCAGCGCCGAACTGCAGGAGCGGGCCGCTTTCAAGCGGGCACACCTCGCGGCGGCCCTCGCCGACGCGCTGCGACGGCGCGGTGTCCCCGACCCGACGGCGGCGGTCGCGGCCGAGCTCGGCGTCGAGGCCTTCCACCGCGCCTTCGACCGCTGGGGCGACACCACCGACGACCGCTCCTACGGCGACCTCGCCCGCAGTGAGCTGCACGACCTGCACGCCGCGGCCACGGCGCTGCGCTGACGTCTCAGATCTCCCGCCACTCCGCGACCACGGTGAACCCCGGCGGCCTCCCCACCTCGCCGAGACTCCCGGCGCGCCCGTCGTAGCGCTCGTAGAGCCACACCCTCCACCCGCGCTCGCGCAGGTCGTCCGCGAGCTCCTCGAGCGCCGCCCGGTCGTCCCCCTCGGCCGTCCGCAGCTCGTTGCGCACCGGGGCGTCGAGCGTGCCCCGGAAGAGTCGGGCGTGGAGGTGCCAGCGCGGGGCCATGCCATGCACCATACCTGGTGCACAGGCATTCCGACGTCATGCACTGCGACTGGTGCACGTCACCGTCGTGTGGTGGACCCGAGGCAGGTGCGAGCGCGTCTCGACGCCGCCCTCCGGGAGCGCGAGGCCGCGCGGCGGGCCGCGGACGCCGCCGAGGCGGAGTTCCGCGAGGCGATGCGCGAGGCCCTCGCGGCCGGCGTCACCGTCACCGAGGTCGCCGAGCTGACCGGCTACCACCGCAACAGCGTGCGCCGGATCGTCGACGGCACGGACGCCCCGGGGCGCTGAGCGGGACCCGGTCGACCTCACACCCGCACCGACCCGTCGTCGGGAAGACTCCGCCCCGTGAGCCGGACGTCCGCCCCTCTCGCCACCGTCTTCCGCGTCGTCGCGATCGCCGAGGCGTGCTCGTGGACCGGGCTGCTGATCGGGATGGTGTTCAAGTACCTCGTGGTGTTCGACGACGTCGGGGTGCGCGTCTTCGGGCCGGTCCACGGCGCGCTGTTCGTCGCGTACGTGGTGGTCACGCTGGTCGCGGCGCGCGTCTTCCGCTGGCGAATGGTCACGACGGTCCTCGGGCTCGCCGCCAGCATCCCGCCGCTGTTCACCCTCTGGTTCGAACGCTCCGTGTACCGGCGCGGCCTGCTCGTGTAGTCCGACCGAGGGACGATGCACGGACGGATCTCGCCGTGTTGAATGTGCAGCGTGACGAGTGCCCGCGCCCCGGAGCGTCGCCTCGTCCACGTCCTGTTCGTCGACCTCGTGGGCTTCACCAGCCTCGTCGAGGAGCTCGACGCCGAGGACGTCGCGATGCTGCAGGAGCACTACTTCTCGCAGGTCTCGGGCCTGGTCGCGGCCGCGGGCGGGCAGGTGGAGAAGTACATCGGCGACGCCGTGCTGGCCACCTTCGGGCTGCCGGCGCTCGGTCCCGACGACGCCGTCGGCGCGGTCCGGGCGGGCCTGGCCGTCATCGACTCGCTGACCGGCGTCGAGGCCGACCTCGGCCTCCCGGCCGGGACGCTGGCGGCACGGGTCGGGGTGCACACCGGCGAGGTCGTCGTGACCTGGGCTCCCGACGGCGGGTGGCGGCTCTCCGGCGACGTCGTCAACACCGCCGCCCGCCTGCAGGCGAGCGCCGAGCCGGGCACCGTCGTCGTCGGACCGGAGACCGCCCTCGCCGTCGGGACCGCCTTCACCCTCGACCCGCTGGGCGAGGTGGCGCTGAAGGGCAAGGCCGAGCGCGTGGCGGCCTACCGGGTGTCCGGACGACGGGCCCGCGCGGCGCGGACCGCGCGCGACCGGTTCCGCGGCCGCACCGCCGAGCTCGCCCGCCTGCAGGCCACCCACCGTGCCGCCCGTGGCGCCGAGCGCCTCACCGTCCTCGCCCCGCCCGGGGTCGGGCGCAGCCGCCTGGTCGAGGAGTTCCGCGACCGCAGCGACGGCCCGGTCTGGCTCGTCCGGGTGCGCCGCGACGAACCCGCCTACGCGCCGGTCGCGGCGCTGCTCACCGCAGCGGGCGTCACGCCCGACGGCATCGAGGACCGGCTCGCCCGGCACGGGCACACCGGGGCGCGGGCGGAGGTGTCGGCCCGGCACACCGCCGCCCTGCTCACCGGCGCCGAGCTCACCGGCAGCCCGCAGGAGCTCTGGACCTCGTGGACCGCCGTGCTCGACGCCCACGACGATCCCGGCGGCCCCACCCCGGTCTGGGTGCTCGACGACGTCCACCTCGCGGGCGCGGACCTGCACGCCTTCCTCGCCCACGCCTCGTCGGCACCCCACCGCCCCGCGCGGCTGCTCCTGTCCACCGCCCGCCCCGAGGCGCTCGCCCCGGAGGGCGACGTGCTGGTGCTCGACCCGCTGCCCGACGCCGACGTGGTCGCGATCGTCGCGGACCGCGCGCCCGACCTCCCGGCGGCGGTGGTCGAGCAGGTGCGGCGCGCGGCCGGCGGCAACCCGCTGTTCGTCGTGGAACTGCTCCGCGCGTGGGAACAGACGGGGACCGCGGGCGAGGCGACCGTCCCGAGCACGGTGCGCGCGATCTACCTCGGCCAGCTCGACGCGCTGCCACCGTCGTCGCGCACCCTGCTCGGCCAGGGGTCGGTCGCCGGGCGCACCCTGCCCGCCTCCGCGCTGCCCGATCTCGGGGTCGCCGAGCCCGCCACCCCGCTCGCCGACCTCACGGGCGCCGGGCTGCTCCGCGGTCCGCACCCCGACGTGATCGACCCGTCGTCGTACACCTACCGGCACACGCTGCTGCACGAGACGGCCTACGCGACCCTGCCCCGGGCCCGTCGCGCGGAGCTGCACGAACGGTTCGCGGACTGGCTCGACCGGCGGGGCGGGCCGCGGCGCGCGGAGCGGGTCGGGCGGCACCTCGCGGCGGCCCACGACGAGGCCCCGGTGCTGGGCGGGCGGCTGGACCGCGTGGCGCTGGCCCGGCGCGCGGCGACCGCCCTGACCGAGGCGGGCGAGGCCGCGATCGGCAGCGAGCCGCTGCACGCCGCGGAGCTCTTCGCCCGTGCCCACGACCTCGGCGTCGCCGCCGACCCGTCCCCCTCCGAGGAGCGCGCGCACCGGCGCCTGCGCCGGGCCGAGGCCCTGCGCCGCGCCGGCCGGCTGCCCGAGGCGATGGAGGCGTTCGCCGTCGTCGCCGAGGCCGCAGCGCCCGGCACGTACCGGGTCCGGGCCGCCGCGGCCCTCGGGTACGAGGACGCGCTGTTCGACAGCCGCCTCCCACGCTCGCGGTGGGGTGCGCGCGCCCTGGAGCTGCTCGAGGACGCCCGCACGCTGACCCCGGCCGACGAGACGGGGCTGCGGGCCCGGCTGCTCGCGGCGCTCGCCCGGGCCCACGCCTACGGCGGCGACGTCCCGACGGCAGAGGTGGTCGGCGACGAGGCGGTCGCGCTCGCTCGGTCCGCGCGGGATCCGGGGGCACTCGCGTACGCGCTGCTGGCACGGCGGCCCACGCTGGCGGCACCGCGGGCGCTGCAGGCGCGGCTCGCGGCGGACTCGGAGCTGCTGACCGCGGCCCGGGCGGCCGGCGACGGCGAGCGGGAGTTCGAGGCCCTGCGGCTGCAGATGGTGGACCTGCTCGAACTGGGGTCGACCACCGAGGCGGTCGCGCTGGCCGACGAGGCGTCCGCCCTCGCGGTGCGGCTCGGGCGACCCCTGCACCTCTGGTACCCGGCGATGTGGCGGGCCGCGATGCTGCTCCACCACGGCGACCTCGACGACGCCGCGGAGGCGGTCGAGCACTTCCGCGTCGAGGGCGAGCGCTGGCACTACGGCGACGTGGGCCAGGTGCACTCGGTGCAGCTGCTGACCCTCCACACGGCCCTCGGCACGCCCGAGCTGGCCCTGCCGACGCTGCGGCACGTCGCGCAGGCGGTCGGCGGGCGGACGTGGGTGCACGTCGCGGTCGGGCTGGCGCGGGCCGGGGCCCTCGACGAGGCCTCGGACCTGCTGCGGTGGAGCGCCGCGGACGGCTTCGCGGTGCTCGGGGACGACGGTGCCCGGGCGTTCCTGCTCGCCGAGTGCGCCGAGACGGCGCTGCTGGTCAGCAACGCCGGGGCGGCCGCGACGCTGCGCGACCTGCTGGAGCCGTGGGCGGGACTCGTCGTCGTGGTGGGGTCCGGCGCGCTGTGCCTCGGCGCGGTCGACCACTTCCGCGGCCTCGCCGCCCGGGCCGCCGGCGACGACGCCGCGCCACTGTTCCGGGCCGCGCTGGACCTCGACGAGACCTCCGGCGCCGTCCGCGCCGCGGACCGCTCCCGTGCCGAACTGCTCGTGGAAGGACGCAGCCGATGCTGACCGAGGTGCAGGCCCGCTCCGCCGTCGACCGGTGTTGGGGCACGGTGCTGGAGAGTCTGGCCGCTCTTCCCGACGACGGGTGGTCCGGCCCGACCCGCTGCGCCGGCTGGACCGTGCTCGACCTCGCGCGCCACGGCGCCTGGGGGACGTCGATGGAGGCGGACGCGCTGCGGCGGGCCCGGGTGGGCGAGCCCGGGACCGCGGTGGGCGTCGAGCCCGACGGCGGGCCAGCCGCGGTGTTCGCGGCGCTGCGCACCTCGGTGGCCGACCTGGTCTCCGAGCTGGGCCGGACCTCCGTGGGCGAGGGGACGCTCGTGATCCCGTTCGGCGAGATCCCGGCGGCCTTCGGGCTGCAGGTGTTCGCGATGGAGGCCGGGGTGCACGCCGACGACGTGGCCTCCGCGCTGGGCCGCGAGGAGCCGCTGGGGCCCGACGTGGTGGCCGCGACCGTCGCGGTGCTGCCCGCGGTGTTCCCGGTGCTGGCATCGATGGCGGGGCAGGTCGGGCCGGAGGGCACGGTCGTCGCGCTGCAGGGTCCGACCGTGGACCTGCGGTTCGCGGTGGTCGACGGGGCGTGGGCCGCGTCGGATCTCCCGCCCACGGTGTCGGTGCGCTCGGACTCGGACACCGGGGTGCTGCGGTTCGCCCTGGGTCGGATCGGCACGGATGCCCCGGGGCTCACGGTCGACGAGGGCGCCCGGCCGTTCAAGACGTGGTTCCCGGGGCCGTAGGTGTGGCTTCGCCAGGTGAGCACTTGTTGTCGTCATGGCGACAACAAGTGCTCACCTGACCTTGTGTCACATCGCTGACACACCGGGGGTCGGGCGGTGGACGGACGGGCGGGCCGCGGCGGGGCAGGGTTCTCCCCAGCGCGACCGCCCCATCCGAGGAGGCCCCCGGCGATGCCCGTCACCACCGACCCGACCCACCTCACCGGCCTCATGACGACCCCCCGTCCGGCGCGCTCCGCCCCCCGCCCCCCGCAGGAGCACCCGATGGACGCGCACGCCCTGGCCGAGGCCGTGTTCGGGCGGCGGCTGTCGGCCGGCGAGCGCGCCGAGCTGGACCGTTTCTGGCGCACCGACTGGTCCACCCACCGACTCTCGCTGGCCGACGCCGCGGACCACTCGCTCGCCGCGACCGCCCTCGCCTTCGGCACGCCGGTCTTCCACGGCTCCGGCGCCGGCTACGCGCTGACGTTCCACCCGGACGCCGAGGTGGTGGACGCGGTGCGCCGCGGCCTGGGCCGCCCGGCGTCGTGGCGGCCCGCCCTGATCACGACGCGGTCGCGTGTGCTGGACCTGGTCGACGTCGAGGCGCTGCACCCCTCCCCCGCGGAGTTCCTGGCCGCCCTCGACGAGCGCCTCGCCCACGGACCCGTCGCGCTGACGGTCCCGGCCGCCGCCGACGTGCCGCGGCACCTCACCACACGGTGCGACGGGGTCGCGACGATCGAGCTGGTCGTCCCCGGTGCCGCCTGCCCGTCGGGGGCGTTCCTCGACGCCGCGCTGGTCCGCGCCGGCGTCGGCCACCTCGCCACCACCCGCCCGTACGCCACGTCGGCCGGCACCGGTGCCCGTGGTCCCGTGCTCGACCGGATCAGCGCGATCCAGAAGGAGTTCGGCCGGATGCGCCCGGGCGCGGTGATGCTGGCGCACCGCAGCGAGTGGCGGGCCCGCCGTCGGCACGCGCCGCTGCACGAGGCGAGCTGACGAAGCGGCGTCACTGCCACTGGATGACAGCAACGACGCTCTCCTGCCAGCACGCAACGGCACCACCCGCCGTCAGGAACCCGCTCGCTCCAGCCCCGCCGGGTCGAGGACGACGACGCGGCCCCGGCGCAGCTCGAGCAGGCCGTCCGCCGCGACGGTACGCAGCACCTTGTTCACGGTCGCGCGGCTCGCGCCCGCCAACGAGGCGAGCTCCTCCTGGGTCAGGGGGATCAACGTCGGGGACGACCCGCCCCGGTACTGCCGCTCCAGGTCGGTGAGCCGGCGCAGCACGCGTGTCTCGACGGGGAGGTGCAGCGCCTCGACGAGCAGCCCCGACAGCCGGCGCACCTGGCCCGCGAGGGTCTGCAGCACGAAGGCGTCGGCGCCCGCGTTCGTCCGCCGCAGCCGGTGGAAGGTCTCCGCGGAGAACGACCAGGCCTCCGTGGCCTCGAGCGCCATCACCGACGCCGAGCGGCGGGCGCCGGAGTCGATCAGCGCGAGCTCGCCGACCGTCTCCCCCGGTCCGACCACCGCGAACGTCACCGTGTCGCCCATCGGGGTCGCGGCGCGCACGGCGACCCGACCGGAGTCGATGAGCAGGAACGTGTCCGCCGGGTCGCCCTCGTGGAACACGACCTCCCGCGGCGAGAACCGGCGCCGACGGCCGCTCGCGAGCACCTGGCGACGGTCCTCGGCCGACATGTCCGCGAGCAGCTCCACGCGCGGAACTGTAGTGCGCCCGAGGGATAGGCTCGATCACCGTGAGCAGTGCAGGAGACGGAGCGCAGGCGACGCGGAAGACCTCCCTGACCGGCATCAAGCCGACCGGTGAGCCCCATCTCGGCAACCTGATCGGCGCGATCGAGCCGGCGATCGAGATGGCCGCGGGCGACTACGAGTCGCTGTACTTCATCGCCGACTACCACGCCCTGACCACCGCCCGGGACCCCGAGCTGCTCGCGCAGTGGACCCGCTCGGTCGCCGCCACCTGGCTCGCCGCCGGCCTCGACCCGCAGCGCACGGTGTTCTACCGGCAGTCCGACGTCCCGGAGACGTTCGAGCTGACCTGGGTCCTCTCGTGCATCACCGGCAAGGGCCTGATGAACCGGGCGCACGCCTACAAGGCCGCGCGCGACGCGAACGTCGCGGCGGGCGAGGACCCCGACGCCGGGATCAACATGGGGCTCTACAACTACCCCATCCTCATGGCGGTCGACATCCTGATCATGGAGGCGCACGCCGTGCCGGTCGGGCGCGACCAGGCCCAGCACGTCGAGATCGCCGCCGACATCGCCGGGAGCTTCAACCACCTCTACGGCTCGCGCTACCGCTTCGTCGTACCCGAGGCCGTGATCCCGCCGGAGACGACGGGGCACACGCTGCCGGGGCTCGACGGCCGCAAGATGTCGAAGTCCTACGACAACTACATCCCGCTGTTCCTGCCCGCCTCGAAGCTGCGCAAGCTGGTGCGGCGGATCCCGACCGACTCGACGCCGGTCGAGGCCCCGAAGGACCCGGACTCCTCGGCGGTCTTCCAGATCCTCGCGCAGTTCGCGTCGGACGACGTGGTCGCGGACACCCGGGCGCGGCTCGAGGCGGGCGGCGTCGGCTGGGGCGACCTGAAGAACCAGCTCGCTGACGTCCTCGAGGAGCGGCTGGCGCCGATGCGCGAGCGCTACGAGGCGTTGATGGAGCCGGGCAGCGAGCTCGACGACGCGCTGGCGAAGGGCGGCGAGATCGCCCGCGAGCGGGCGAGCCGGGTGCTCCGGTCCGTCCGCCACGCCGTCGGGATCGGCTGAGGTCTTCCCGACGTCGGGTCGGGCCCGGCTCAGCGCGCGGAGGGGACCTCGTTCATCCCGGAGTCCACGTCGCGGGGCCGCCGCGGCGCCGGCAGGTCGTCGACGAGCTCGGCGGGGGTGTCCGGCACGTGCGGGAGCTCGGCGAGCCACATCGCGAGGGCGCTGCGGCTCGTCACCCGGCCCTGCTCGGCGAGGTCGTCGTCCACCGCGGAGCCCCGGCGCAGCAGCGCGCCCAGCCCGAGGGCCGCCACGACCGAGACGGCGCACCACGCTCCGACGAGAACGGCGACCCACGTCAGGACCGTCATCTCAACCTCCACAGATGGCGTTCGTCGGCGTCGTCGGGCGTCGCGGAGGGTGATCGACGTTTCTCGCCGGCCGCCCCGTCCGCGCACCGTGACTATCGCAGCACAACCCGTGATGAAGCGATCAAACCACTCGATCGGACGCACAACCTGAGACCGCTGAGCGCGTCGCACGGACCGTTCAGCTCCGTTCGGACCCACACGGGACGCCGTTCGCAGCTCCAGCTGCTGCGCTGGGCAGCTCAGTCCGGCGTCTCGACATGATCGCTCCGCAACGCCGCGCCGATGCGCTGAGCGACCGACTCCGCCTCGTCCGGGGACGGGTAGGGGTGACGGGGCCCGAGGAAGAAGCGCAGGCCGTCCTTGGGCCGGCGCGGGATGACGTGCAGGTGCAGGTGCGGCACGGACTGACTGACGACGTTGTTGATCAGCACCAGCGACCCGGTCGACTCCATCGTCGTCTCGACCGCACGCTCCAGGCGCTGGGCGAGGGCGAAGAATCCGGGGACCTGGTCGGCCGGGAGGTCGGCGAGAGTCGTCACGTGCTTCCGCGGCACGAGCAGGACGTGGCCCGGGAACACCGGCTTGACGTCGAGGAACGCGACGGTCGCCGCGTCGCGGTGGACCTCGTGGGCGGGCGCGTCGCCCGCGACGATCGCGCAGAAGGCGCACGGTTTCGGCACCGTCCCAGGATGGTCATCGTCGTCGCGCGCGTTGCACCCGGCATGGATTCCCCCACGCTGCTGGTGATCGGCCACGACACGACGCCCGAGACGGTGCAGGTCCAGGCCGGCACCCTCGCGTCGTGGGCCCGTGACCGCGGCGTCACGCTGATCCCCGCCGTGGCGGGCACCGAGCTGCCCGCGCCGACGGAGGTCGACGCGATCGCGGTGCTGGGCTCCGTCGAGGGCGCCTGGAACGACGCGGTGCCGTGGCTGGCCGACGAGATCGCCTACCTGCAGCGTGCCCTCGACGCCGGCACGCCGATCCTCGGGATCTGCTTCGGCGGGCAACTGCTCGCCCGGGTGCTGGGCGGCAGCGCGAACCCCGCCGACGGGCGGAACGAGAACGGTTTCCGCACGATCACCTCGTTCTGCGACGCGATCGACGACGGCCCGTGGATGGAGTTCCACTTCGACTCCTTCACCGCCCCGCCGACCTCCGAGGTGCTGGCGCGCTCCGAGCGGTGCGACCAGGCCTTCCGGCAGGGCGCGAACGTCGGCGTGCAGTTCCACCCCGAGATCACCCCGGCGGAGTTCGAGATCTGGGCCGGCCGGTGGGCGGGCACCGCGCTCGAGGCGTCCTTCCCGGACCTCGGCATCTCCACCGACGCCCTGCGGGCCGAGGTCGCGGAGCGCGCCGAGTCCTCGCGGGTGCGATCGTGGCGGCTGTTCGACGAGTTCGGTCGGACCGCGGGCCTCGTCCCCGCCGACCTGGGGGTGCACGCATGAGCGTCCGACTCGGCATCGGTGCCGGTCCGTCGCGGGACGACCCGGCGGCGGCGACCCTCGAGCTGGTCGACGGCTGCGAGCGCCGCGGCATCGACTCGGTGTGGTTCCCCGACCGGATCGCCGCACCCGCCGTCGAGCCGCTGATCGCCCTGGGGTGGGCCGCGGGCCGCACCGAGCACCTCAAGCTCGGCACCGGCGTCGTCGTGCTGCCCGGCCGCAACCCGGCGGTCGTGGCACACCAGCTGGCCTCGCTCGCCTCCCTCGCCCCGCGGCGCATCCTCCCGGTGTTCGGGCTGCAACCCGCGACCCCTGCCGAGCGGACGATGTACCCCGTCGACGGCGGCCGCGCCGCGGTCTTCGAGGAGGCGCTCACGGTGGTGCGGCGCCTGCTGAGCGAGCCCGTCGTGACGCACCACGGGCGGTTCTTCGACCTGGACGAGGCCGTCGTCGAGCCGCGGCCGGTCAAGCCGCTGGACCTCTGGCTCGGTGGTCTCGTGCCCGCCGCGCTGCAGCGCGTGGGGCGCCTCGCCGACGGTTGGCTGGCCTCCTTCGTCACGCCCACCGAGGCCGCAGCGGCCCGACGGACGATCGCCGAGGCCGCGGACGCCGCGGGCCGGCAGGTCGAGGACGACCACTACGGCACGAACCTGCTGGTCCTCCCCGATGGCGCCTCCGCCGACGACCTCTCGCGCGCCCGCTCCTCCTCGGCCCACCGCCGCCCGGACGCCGAGGACCCCTCGCGCCTGGTGGCCGCCGACTGGACCGAGGCCCGCCGGCTCGTCGGGGAGTTCGTCGAGGGCGGCATCACGAAGTTCGTCGTGCGTCCGGCGGTGGCGCCGCGGTCGTGGGACGAGTTCCTCGACGGGTTCGCCGCGGAGCTCGCGCCCCTGCAGACCTGAGCCGCACAGCGGGCGCACAGGTCGGGCCCACGCCCTGATCAACGCGGCGGCGCACGCTCGTCGTCATGAGCCTGCTCGCTGATCGGAACGAACGGCACTCTCGCGCGCGTAGAGGCAGCGAGAGTGCCGTTCGTTCACCCGAGGGGCGTGGCGGACGGTGGTACCCGTACCTCCTGACGGCGCTCCTGCTCGGCACCGCGGCGCTCTACCTTGTGGGGCTCCCGGCCAGCGGCTGGGGGAACGCCTTCTACGCCGCCGCCGCGCAGGCCGGGTCGCAGAGCTGGACGGCGTGGTTCTTCGGCGCCTCGGACGCGCCCGCGTCGATCATGGTGGACAAACCGCCGGCGTCGCTGTGGGTGCTGGGCCTGTCGGTGCGGCTGTTCGGACTCTCGTCGTGGTCATTGCTGGTCCCGCAGGCCCTCATGGGGGTCGGCGCGGTCGGGTTCCTGACGGCGGCCGTGCGCCGGTGGTCGGGCCCGGTCGCCGGGCTGCTGGCGGGACTCGCGTTCGCGCTGACCCCGGTCGCGACGCTGATGTTCCGCTTCGACAACCCGGATTCCCTGCTGTGCCTGCTGCTCGTCGTCGCGGCGTGGGCGATGGTGCGCTCGGTCGACGCGGTCTCGCTGCGCGCCTCGACCGGGTGGCTGGTGCTCGCGGCCGCGTGCGTCGGGACGGGCTTCCTGACGAAGTCGTTGCAGGCCTTCCTCGTGCTGCCCGCCTTCGCCGCGGTGCACCTCGTCGCGGGGCCGGGTACGGCCCGCCGGCGGTTCCTGGCGTTGCTGCCCGCGGGCGCGGCGCTGCTGGTCTCGGCCGGCTGGTGGGTCGCGGTCGTGGAGCTCTGGCCGGCTGCGTCGCGGCCCTACGTCGGGGGGTCGCAGGACGACAGCGTGCTGTCGCTGGCCTTCGGCTACAACGGCGTCGGGCGGCTGACCGGGGACGAGACCGGGCAGCTGGGTGGCGGTGGCGGGGGGATGCCCGCCGGCGGTGGGATGCCGCCGGGAGGCGGCGGCTTCGGCGGGGGTCGTGGTGGTGGCGCCACCTCCACGGACTCGTGGTCGGCCCTGTTCACCGGCTCGATGGCGAACCAGGTGTCGTGGCTGCTGCCGCTGGCGCTGGTGCTCGGGGTCGCGCTGCTGGTGTGGGTCGGCCGGTCCGCGCGGACCGACCGGCGACGCGCCGCGGTCCTCCTCTGGGGCGGGTCGCTGCTGGTCACGGGGGTGGTGTTCAGCCTCGCGGCCGGGATCATCCACCCGTACTACGCCGTCGCGCTGGCACCGTGGATCGCGGCGCTGGCCGCCGTGGGTGCCGTCGAGGCGTGGCGGGTCCGCGCGCGGTGGATCCTCGCGGTCGCGGTGCTCGTGACCGCGGGCTGGGCCTGGTACCTGCTGCGCGAGACGCCCACGTTCCTGCCGTGGCTGCGGGTGGTCGTGCCGGTCGCGGGCGTGGTGGCGGCGATCGCGATCGTGCTGGCGGGCCGGGTCGGTCGACGTGCCCTGACCTTGGGTGTGCTGGTGACCGGCCTCGTCGCCGGCCTCGGCGCCCCCGCCGCCTACGCCGGGATCACCGCCGCCACCGCCCACACCGAGATCATCCCGACGGCGGGTCCGTCGTCCGGTTTCGGCGGTGGCGGTCCGGGTGGCCGGGGTGGGCCGGACGGGTCGGATCGTGGACCGGGTCCGGGTGGCAGCGGTGGCCCATCGCTGACGTCCGGTGACAGGAACGGGCCACCGGCGGCGTCGGGAAGCGACGGCGGGGCCCGGCGCGGTGGGCCGGGTGGCGCGATGGCCCTGCTGCGGGTGTCGGAGCCGTCGGCGGCGCTGACCTCGTTCCTGCAGGCGGGGTCGGCGGGCTACACGTGGGTCGCGGCGACCGTCGGCTCGATGCCCGCCGCCGGCTACCAGCTCGCGAGCGGTGCCCCCGTGATGCCGCTCGGCGGCTTCAACGGCACCGACCCCTCCCCCACCCTCACCGCGTTCCAGGCCCTCGTCGCCTCCGGGCAGGTGCACTACTTCCTCGGCGAGGGCCTCACCTCGGTCCCCGACACCGGCGGCTCCGACGCCACGGTGCAGATCACGGCCTGGGTGAAGCAGCACTACACGGCGACCACCGTGGGTGGGACGGTCGTGTACGACCTGACCCACCCGTCGTCGTGACCCCCGTCGTGATCAACGGTCCCCCACGGGGCTCCCGGACCCACCCCGAGCCGCGCCAGGGACTGTTGATCACGAGCGATGCGTCAGCGCGAGCCGAGGACCCGCGTCAGCGTGATCTCCAGGACCACGCGGCGCGGGTTCTCGCGCGGGGTGCGGTAGCGCGCGGCGTACCGGGCCTCGGCGTCGGCGACCTCCTCCGGGGAGTCGCGGACGACTGCGAGGCCCTCGAGAGTGGACCACCGCGCGCGGTCGACCTGGGTGACGGCGACCCGTGCCCCGGCCTCGCCGGCCGCGCGCACGTGCCGGGCCTTGGCGCTGGGGCCGGAGGTGATGACGCGGGCGATCGCGGTGTCGAGGTCGAGCGTGCAGCCGACCGGGACGACGTGCGGGCTCCCGTCGCGGCGCAGCGTGGTGATCACGCAGAGGTGGCGTTCGCGCCAGAACTCGGCGAACTCCTCGCCGCGGGCGTGCAGGTCGGCCGGGGTGACGGTCACGCCGACGATGATCTCAGCCGAACCAGTCCATCGCCGTGTTCAGCACCGGCAGCAGCAGGGTGCGCGGGGCGAGCCGACCTCCGGCCGCGCTGAGCTGGTTCACCAGACCCGGCACGACGCTGCGGTGGCCGGCGGCCATGGCCGCGACGCCGGCCTCGGCGACGTCGGCCGCCTCCCCGACGACGAGGTCGGGCGCCCGGTCGAAGGCGTCGGTGTCCGCGGCGTCGGCGAAGCCCGTGCGGGTGAGGCCGGGGCTGAGCGTCGTCAGCGTGACCCCGGTCCCGGCGAGCTCCGCGTGCACCGCCTCGGAGAACGACTGCACGAACGCCTTGCTCGCCGCGTAGCTGGCGACGCCCGGCAGCGGCTGGAACGCGGTGATCGACGAGACGTTGAGGATCGCGCCGCTCCGCCGGGTCGATCGGGACCGGCCGGCGAACGCGCCGACGGCGGCGACCGTGAGGTCGTGCAGGGCGAGGACGTTCAGCCGGACCAGGCCGTCGAGCGCCGCCCGGTCCTCGGCGCGCCGCGCGAGGGTGGCGACGCGACCCGTGACCCCGTAGCCCGCCGCGTTCACCAACCCGACGAGGCGCTCGTCGTGGAGCAGCAGGTCGCGGACCGCCTCCCGCCCGGCGTCGTCACCGAGGTCGGCCGCATGCACCTCGGAGGCGAGCCCGGAGGTCGCCGCGAGCTCGGCGGAGAGATCGGTGAGCGCCTCCTCCCGACGGGCGACGAGCTGCGTCGGGTAGCCGCGCACCGCGAGCGCGCGGGCGATCTCGGCGCCGATCCCGGAGGACGCTCCGGTCACGAGGACGTGGGTGTCGGGTCCGGGAGGCGGCAGCGGCATCCCGGCCCTGTACCCGATCCCGGCTCACCACGACCAGAGGCGCGACCACCAGCTCTCGGTGCCACTCGTGTCGGTGGTCGACCCCGCCGACGTCTCGTACTCGAAGGACTGCCCGTCCGACGACTGGGCGCTGTACACGGTCTTCGACTCGCCGTCGGAGGACGTGACGCTGCGCTTGGTGACGCTGTTGCCCTCGTCGTCCGAGGTGGTGGTCTCCCGGACCGTCGACCCGTCGGAGTCCTTCGACGTACTCGACTTCACCGACGAGCTGGAGGACTGCTTCGTCGACGGCGAGCTCGACCTCGAGGACGGCTGGGACGACTTCGAGCTCGAGGACCCGGAGGAACTCGACGACGAAGGCTTCGACGACGAGGGCTTCGACGACGAAGTCCTGGCCGACGACGAGCTGGACGGCTTCGCACTCGACGATCTCGACGACTCCGACGACGGGGCCGAGCCGGTCGTCCGGTCCTCGTCGTCGGTCGACTCGCGGGTGGTCGTGACCTCGACGGTCGACGAGTCCGCGGACCGCGTCGTCGTCTGGATGGTGCGCGACCGGCTGCCGGGGTCGGTGCTCGTCGACCGTGTCGTCACCGCGCCGCTGCCCGGGTCGACCGAGCGGCTGCGCGTGGTGGTGACGCCGGTGGTCGGGTCGGTCCGGGTCGACTCCGGCTCGGCCGCGGTGGTCGTCGCCGAGCGCTGACCGGTGCCCGGGACCTGCACCCGGGTGCCCGGCGCGGACGTCGCGGTCGGGTCGTCGGTCCCGGCGCTGCCGGTGGCCGTGGCGCCCGGACCCGTCGTCGTGGTGACGGCGTCCGACGACCCGGGTGGCGCGTCGGTGGACGGCGACCCGAGGGTGGGGATCGGCCAGCCGTCCGGCACCGAGGTCCCGGTCGCCTGACCGCGGCTCGGCGTGAGGGTCGACCCGGTGCCCGTGGAGGTGGCCTCGCCGGGGAGGTCGGCCGTGGTGGTCGCGGTCGACGAGGGTGCGTCCGAGCTGCTCGGTCCGAGCAGCGGGATCGGCCACCCCGCCGGCGCGACCGCGGGGAGGGCGGCGGTGCGCGGGGCACGGTCCTGCCCCTCGGCGTCCGCGTCGCCGGGGCCGGGGCGGCCGGGCGTGTCCGCCCCGCGCTCCTCGGGGCCGCCGCGTCCGCCGCCGCGGTCCTCGCCGTCGCCGCGACCGGCGTCGCGGTCCGCGGGGCGGTCACGGCCGCCGTCCCGGTCGGTCGCGGGCGTCCGGCCGCGGGTCTCGTCGCGCTCCGGGGTCTGCTCCGGGCCTCCGAGCACCCGCCCGGGCAGGTCGAGCACACCGGGCCGGGGCGCGGCGGGCGCCGACGTGGCACCGGGCTCCGGGACGACGGGCACGGGCAGGACGGGTGGAGCCGGTGAGGCGGGCGCCGGGGTGACCGGCGCCGGCGCGTCCGTCGACGACGGTGCCGCCGCGCCACCTCCACCGGGCACGATCGGTGCGAGCGGCGGGTCCCATCCCGAGGGGGTGCTGGTCGCCGGGGCGGGCGCGCTCGAGGGCACCCGAGACCCGGGGATCGGGATGGGGGTGAGGGGCGGCGCCAGCGCGTCGTCGGAACCCGTGCCGGTGTCGGGCTCACCCAGGGCGGGCGCGCTCGACGTCGGCCTCGACGATTCGCCTGAACCGCTCGACGTCCGCGTCGCGGCGCTCTCCGGCGCCAGCGGGCTCGACGTCCCCGCCGTTCCGGCGGCCTGCTCGCTCGGCCCGGGCGGCGCCACGACCGTGCGTCCCACGCCGAGTGCCGCCGCCGTCACGGCCACGGCGAACAACCCCGTGACCGCCGTGCTGCGAGCCGACCAGCGGGGCCACCTCTGCTCCCGCCGCCGACCCGTCTCCCATCCTCCCTGGGAGCCCGAAGGCATACCTGTCCTGCTTTCTCCCCGACCCGCCACTCCCGACCCCGCCAGATCAGGAGATCTCGGACAGTACGCGTCCGATACGTCTCACGTCAGCCGTTTCGTACATCGCCCGCGCGGCATTACAGGCACGATGGACGACGTGGGTGCACAGCGGGCCGTGCAGGCGCACGAGGGCGCGCTGACCTCGCACGATGCATCGTCCGGAAGGCCTAGCGAGAGCCCCCGGCTGGAGCTGGATCTCACCGTGGTGGCGCAGTCCTTCCGGATCTTCGAGCGTTCCCTTCCTCACGTCGAGCCCGCCTATGCGGTGAAGGCCAACCCGCTCCCGGAGGTGCTCTCGCTACTGGCGGGCCTGGGGGCGAGCGTCGACCTCGCGAGCGTCGGCGAGCTTGACGCGTGCCTGATGGCCGGGTTCGAGCCGGGGAGGATGAGCTGGGGGAACCCGGTGAAGAAGCCGTCCGACGTCCGCGCGGCCGTGGCGGCGGGCGTCACCCGGTTCACCACCGACTCCGCCGGCGACGTCGACCTGCTCGCCCGCGAGGCCCCCGGAGCCTCGGTGACGGTGCGGCTCGCCGTCGGGGACAACGGGTCCGCGACGCCCTTCGCGGGCAAGTTCGGCGTGGCGCCCGACGAGGCCGCGACCCTCCTGCGCCGCGCCCGGGACGCCAGGCTGCGTGCGCACGGGCTCGGCTTCCACCCCGGCTCGCAGCAGGCCGACCCGTCGTCGTGGCGGAGGGGCATCGCGGCCTGCCGGGCGGCTGCCGAGGGATTCGGCGGACCGATCGGCGAGCTCAACCTCGGCGGCGGCTTCCCGACGGTGCACGCGGCCGGTCCCGTGCCCGGGCTGCGCGAGATCGCCGCGGCGATCGACGCCGAGCTCGGCGACTGGCGGCCGCACCTGGTCGCCGAACCCGGCCGGGCGCTGGTGGCCGACGCCGGGGTGCTCGTCGCCGAGGTCGTGCTGGTCACCGAGCGGGCCGGCCGGCGCTGGGTCTACCTGGACGTCGGCCGCTACCAGGGTCTCGCCGAGACCGAGGGCGAGATGATCGTGTACCGGCTGCACTGTCCCGGGCACCGTCCGGACGCGGCGGTCGGCCCGGTCGTGCTGGCCGGCCCGACCTGCGACGGCGACGACGTCCTGTACCGCCGGGCCGACGTCCGCCTCCCGCTCGATCTCGCTCCGGGCGACGTCGTCGAGTTCCTCGGCGCGGGGGCCTACACGTCCAGCTACGCCTCGGTCGGCTTCAACGGGCTGCCGCCGTTGCCGACCGTGCTCGTGAACCCTCCTACCCCTGAGAGGACCCCTGATTGACGACCTCCGCCGTGACCCCGGCCGCCCCCGCACCTTCGTTCGCGGGACGCCACGTGCTCGCCGAGCTGCGCGGGGTCTCCCCCGCGCTGCTCGGTGACGACGCCGCCGTCACCCGCGCCCTGCGCACCGCGCTGGATGCCGGCGGGGCCACTGTCCTCGACGTCGTGGCCCATCGGTTCGAGCCGCAGGGCACCACGGTGCTCGCACTCCTGGCCGAGTCCCATGCCTCGGTCCACGCCTATCCCGAGGCGGGCGCGGCGTTCGTGGACGTCTTCACGTGCGGCGAGCACGCC
Organism: Actinomycetospora termitidis; assembly: GCF_030286555.1. GTDB lineage: Bacteria > Actinomycetota > Actinomycetes > Mycobacteriales > Pseudonocardiaceae > Actinomycetospora > Actinomycetospora termitidis. Next base: position 38,918 of record NZ_JASVWF010000010.1, read on the forward strand.
GATCCCGAGCGGATCGTGGAGGTCCTGGGCCGTGAGGTCGGGGCCGTCGAGGTCCGCGCGCAGATCGTGGCGCGGGGGGCGGGTCTCGCGCCGGACGTCGTCGGGCAGCGCGAGGTCGACGAGCCGCTCGCACCCGGGATGCGGCGCCGGTGGCGGATCGACGAGGTGCTGTTCCGCGGCCGCACCCCGTGGCAGGACATGATCGTCGCGCGCACCGCGCAGGGCGTCTCGTTGTTCTGCGACGGCGAGCGGCAGTCGACCGAGCAGACCCAGCTCGTCTACCACGAGGCCCTCGCCGTGCCGCCCCTGCTGCTGGCCGACCGGCTGGACCGGGTGCTGGTCGTGGGGTCGTCCGAGGGCGTCGTGTCGCAGCTCGCGGTGGCGGCGGGGGCGTCGGTGGTGGACCACGTCGACATCGACTCCGAGTGCGTCCGGCAGTGCGCGTCCCTGCTGCCGTACGGCTACTCCGCGGCGGAGCTGGCGGCAGCCGAGTCGGGCGACGGGCCGGTCCGGGTGCACTACGAGGACGGTTGGGAGTTCCTGGCCGCGGCCGCCGCGCGGGGCGACCGGTACGACGTCGTGATCGTGGACCTGCCCGACGAGCCGGTGGAGGTCGACGACCCCGCCCAGCACGCGCGCCTGTACGGCACGCCGTTCCTGGAGCGATGTTCGTCGGTGCTCGCTCCCGGCGGGGTGGTGTGCTCACAGGCCGGCTGTCCGACGGTGTGGCGCAACGACACGTTGAAGCGGATGTCGGCCCGGTTCTCGTCGGTGTTCTCGACGGTCCTGCCGTACTGCTCGGACGAGCACGAGTGGGCGTACCTGACGGGCCGGGTGGACGCCGTGGACGACCCGGTGGGGTTGGCGGTGTCGCGGCTGGACCGCTTTCCGTCGTTGTCGTCGGTGGACGCCGAGGCGCTGGTGCGGGGGTCGATCCTGCCGTTCGACGTACGCCGAGGTTGATCAGCGAGCACCTGCGGTGGTCCGAGCGCCGCCCCGACCGCCGCAGGTGCTCGCTCGTCGTGTCGAGTGGGCGCTGATCGGTGCCGGGCTGACGTCCTCGGCCTGATGGACGCCCACTCGCTGCCGGCGAGTCAGTCGGGCCAGCCTTGTCGCGGGCTACTTCGGCGTGACCGCACCTTGTCGTTGTGATTCACAGCGACAAGGTGAAGCGAGGCGTCGATTCCCCGCGACAAGGCTCGCCTGCCATCAGATGAGGGTCGTACTCGTCCACGCCACGGGCGTCGCGAGCGTGTCCCAGTCGTACAGGCGACGCAGAATCTCCTCCTCCGAGTCCTCGTCGTAGAGGGGAGGGGCGGCATCACCGCCCTTGACGTTTCCCAACCACATCTCGATCGTCTCAGCCTCGATGATCAACTCTTGTCCGTTGATCGCTCCCACCCACATCCTCCATCGTCCGCTGCCCGTCGAGGAGAGCATTGAGGCGCCGACGTAGAAGGCTTGGAAGCGCTGTGCGTACTGGGAGCGCGATCCGGACCACGACGCCGATTCGACGCCCTCGGCGGTCAGCACACCCACGTTGACGTCGTCGTAGTAGAGGGAGCTCTTGAGGTCGAAGACCACCGCCGCCGATCCTGCGGCGATATCGACGTTCAACTTCTGGATATCGCACTCCGCAAGCACGTCATCCGAGGCCAACGGATCAGGATGAGGGCGGGGGTAGCCAGTCAAGGTCCGAGAAGGGCGCGAAGTTCTCAGCTCGAGCTCCGTCGGAACCGAACTTCCAGTGCCAGAGTGCATCAGACTTCGCCACCGTCTTCCCGGTGTATGGATTCGCCGACTGACCGCTTCTGGTGTAGTTGACGTAGCCCGTCGGCTGGGGGTTGTTGGGCTTGAGGTGAGGCTCCATGATCCTCACGGAGTCGATCTTCTCATGAAGACCATGACCACCACTGCCGCCTGTGAACTGCATACCCGCTCCGTTGCTGGTCGGGAAAGGTCCCTCAGCTCCCTTGGGCACGACGACCACTTCGCCGTTCGGATGAGCGACGAACGCTGGGCTGTGAGTGGCTGCCGCACCCTGGACGCCGGGGCCAGGCTGCGCGGGGGACGCCCCGGACCCACCCGGCGACGGGGGCTGCCCTGCACAGGGGTTGAGCCCCAGCGGGTCCGCCCAGGTGTGCGGGTTGTGCACGTACGCCGCCGGGTTGGGGGCCGGGGTGAGGCCGAGGGGGTCCTGGGAGAGGTACCGAGCGGTGTCCGGGTCGTAGTAGCGGTGGAGGTTGGAGGCGAGGCCCGTCTCGGTGTCGAGGTACTGCCCCGGGAACAACAGCGGCGTCGAGATCCCGCTCCACGTCGTTCGACCCCACAGCGACCGACGTGCCTGGCCCACGACCGACCCGTCGTCGGACAGGAGCTCCGTCGGCGCCCCGACGAGGTCGGTGACGATCGCGAAGAACGCCTCGTCGACCTCCGTCCGGCCGGCCGCGCGCCATCGGGTCCGCTGCGAGACCGGGTGCATTCCCTGGTGGTCCCAGGTCGTCGAGGAGACACCGGCCGGGGTGTGGCGGACCTCCTCGACCAGCGTCGAGCCGTCCCACGTGAAGTCGACCTGCTCGGACGGGCCGACCTTCGAGACGCGCCGGCCGAAGGCGTCGTAGACGTACCGCCAGCGCGAACCGTCCGGCGTCGTCACGCCGACCAGCTGGTCGAGCGCATCCCACTCGTAGCGCCACACGTCCGGCCGGTGCCCCAGCCGACGGCGCACCCGCTGGACCAGCCGTCCCTCGGCGTCGTGCGCGTAGCTGACCCGCCCGGCCCGCTCGAGCACCGTGCCGTGGAACGAGCGCGCGCCACTCACCTCCGGATCGGCACCCGGCCACGAGGCGCCGGTGGTGTTGCCGAGCGGGTCGTAGGCGTACTGCTCGGTCCAGCCGTCGGCGCGGACGCCGGTCACCCGGCCCCGCAGGTCCAGCTCGAACTCCCGCGCACCGATCCCCGCGAGCGCTCCGTCGGCGCGGTAGCGGTACTCGCGCTCCGACCCGCCGACCCGCTGGCCGACCATCCGGCCGTCGCTCCACTCCTGCTCGACGACGGCCGCCCCGGCACGACGACGGGTCTCGCGCCCGGCCACGTCGTGGTCGAACCCGATCTCGACGCCCGCCAGCAGTGACCGCACCGTCGAGTCGGGCGCGTACGACCACCGCGACGCCTGCCCGGCGGGCGTCAGCCGCTCGACCCGCCGGCCGACGAGGTCGTACGACGACGAGACCGCCCGCCCGTTCGTCGCCTCGCCCACCACCCGGCCGACCGCGTCCCGCGTCAGCACCACGTCGACCTCGGGAGTCGTCGCTCGGACCAGCCGCCCGACGGGGTCGTGGTCGTAGGTCGTCAGCGACCCCCGCGCGCGCCGTTCGCTCACCTGGCCGAGCGCGGTGAAGGCGTAGGTGACGGTCTCGCCGAGCGCGTTCGTGCGGGCCCGGACCTGCCCTGCCGCGTCGACGTCGAACGTCCGCCGGCGCCCGTCGAAGTCGGTCTCGGCGACGAGACGACCGGCCGGGTCGTACTCGTAGGTCCAGCGGGAACCGTCGGGCGCGAGGACCCCGACGAGTCGCATCTCGGAGTCCCACGACTGCTCGAACCGCGACCCGTCCGGCTCGATCCGCGCCGCGACGAGGTCGAAGTGCGTGTGCTCGAACCGGGTCACGGCACCGGTCGCCGAGGTGACCGAGGTCAGGTTGCCCTCGGCGTCGTACACCCGCCGTTCGATCCCGCCGTCGGGCGCGGTCCTCGTCGCGAGCCGCCCCTCGAGCGTCCACGACCAGCGCGTGACCAGGCCCGTCGGGTCCGTCTCCGTGATCACGCGACCGAACGCGTCGCGCTCCCACCGCGTCACCGCGCCGACCGGGTCGACGACGCCCACCGGCAGCCCGGCGGCGTCGTTCTCCACGCGCGTCGTGGCCCCGAGCGCGTCGACCACGGCGACGAGGCCCGTGGCGTCGTACTCGTAGCGGGTGCGGGCCCCGAGCGGGTCGGACGTCGCGACCCGCCGTCCGGAACCGTCGTAGGAGTGCGTCCACACGGCGCCGTCCGCGTCGTGCACCCGCACCGGAAGGCCCGCGTCGTCGTGCTCCTCGACGATCTCCGAGCCGTCCGGCCGGACGATGCGGTCGAGCACGCCGATCGCGTCGTGTCCGTAGCGGGTCGTGCGTCCGAGTTCGTCGGTCTCCGCGACCCTGCGACGCCCCCCGTACTCGGTGCGCCGCTCGTGCCCGAGCGGGTCGATCGTGCGGACGACCCGGCCCTCGTCGTCGTGCACGTAGCGCGTGGTGTGGCCGAGCGAGTCGGTGTGCGCGACGGCGGGGCCGTCGTGGTCGAACGTGGCGCTCATGGTGTCGCCGGAGCCGACCTGGCGGACGACGCGGTCGGCATCGTCGTACTCGTGGCGGAACCAGGTGCCGGCCCGGTCGGCCCACCCGGTGATCCGGCCGCGCCCGTCGTAGCCGAACCTCGTCGGCAGCCCGGACGACGTCACGACCGCCGTCATGTTCCCGGCCTCGTACCCGAACCGGACGAGCGCGCGGTCGGTGCCGCCGCGCCCGGCGCCGACGAGGTCGTAGCCGACGATGCGGTCGCGCTCGGTCAGGACCTTCACGCGGTAGCCGCCGCTGTGGACGACCTCCAGCGGCGTCCCGTCCGCGAGCCGGTCGACCTCGACACGGTGCTCCCGCTCGACGACCGCGGTGAGCCACCGCTGGTCGCCGTGCTCGCCGAAGTGCCACGCCCGATCCCCGTTCCGGACGACGGGTCGGGTCCCGTCGAGCAGCCAGCGCGGGTCCTCGCGGGAGGGGCCACCCGTCGTCGGGAAGTGGAGGGCCATGCCGTCGAGGCGGGCGAGGACGACCTCGTCCCCGGTGACGACGAGGTGCTGGTCGAGGGTGGAGGTCCAGGTCGGGCCGAAGAAGCGGCCGGAGCGGTAGGACGACCGGTGGAAGCGCTCGAGGACGAGAGGGAGCACGCCGGGGAGCACGACGTCGACGGAGGACTGGACCAGGTGGCCGGTCCCGACGTCGACGGGTTCGCCGCGGAGGACGGCGTCGGCGGGAGCGGTGGTCGTGGGTGGAGCCACGTCGATGCGGAGCCCGGGCGCCGGGGTGGGCGCGGTCCGCACCGCCACGACGGCCTCCGGAGCGAGTCGCGAGGCGTCGGCGACGGCCTCCCCGGCCCGGAGCCCGGCCTTGACACCGGTGGCCGCCCACCCGGCGAACGGGATCATCGCCGCCGCCGACAGGCCGGCGTTGAGGTAGTCGCCCTCGGCGGTGTACCAGGCCGCGTTCGCCCCGTCGGCGATCTCCCCGACCCCCGGGATCAGCCCCGCGACGTCGAGCGCCGAGTGCCCGAGGTCGGACCAGGAGAAGCCTGCCTCTTCCTCGGGCGCAGTAGCCGGTGGCGCGGCGAACTGCGGAGGGGCTCCGAGCGGAGCACCGGGAGCGCCCGCCACCGCTCCCGGTGCCCCACCGGCCGCGCCGGCAACCGGCGCCGTCATCCCCGCCAACTGGCCCTGCGCGCCCTGCACCTGGGACGCCGCGGCCTGGTTGGCCTGCTGCTCGCGGGCAGTGGCCTGCTCCATCAGGGCCCGGCCCTCGGCGATCGTCGCGTTCGCTGCGTTGACCGCCCCGTTCGCCGCGTTCATCGCCGCGTCCGCCTGCTGACCGGCCGGCGCCGGGGTCGCCGCGAGCGTGGCGACCCGGGCGGTCGCCGTCGCCAGCTCCGCCTCCCCCTGGCGCACCATCTCCTCGCCACGGGCGAACATCTCCTGCGCCGCCCGCAGCTCCGCCCCGTACGCGGTCAGCGCCTGCCCCACCAGCCGCGACACGTCCGCCCCGATGGACGCGCGGCTGCCGATCTCACCGATCTGCCCGGTCGCCGCCGACGCCGCCCCACCGGTCCAGGCGCTGCCGAGGCCCCCGCCGGCCGCGCGGATGCCCTCCCCGGCGCTGGTGAACTGCTCGGCCATGGACGTCAACTGCGACGCCCCGGCCTCCACCGCCCCCGGATCCCCCGGCATCGGCACCCCGACCACCTCCCTCACGGCGGGACGCTAGGGAAGCGCCCGCGGCCGTGGGGGCGGTTTCGAGAAAGTCGTCAGCCCCGAGTGGCCGCCAGCCCGTCGGCCAGGCGGGCCGGCACCGGCACCTTGGTGAACTCCGACGCGTCCACGCACACGTGCACCAGCTGGACGACGACCGCATCCGACCAGTCCTCATCGGGACCGGACCTCCGGCGGACCACCACGCGCGACGTCAGCGACGTCGTCCCGACCTTCTCGTTCTCGACGGCGAGCTCCACGAGATCGCCCCACTGCACGGACGACCCGTAGTCCAGCGACGCGTGCACGATCTGGATGTCGACGCCGTCGGCGATCATGTCCGGGTAGGGGTAGCCGACCGACGCCTGGAAGGCCGTGAACGCCTCGTCGCACCAGGTCAGGTAGTGCCCGAAGAACACCACGCCCTGCTGGTCGATCTCGGCGTACCGCGGCACCACCGGGAACGCGAAGCTCACGACCGCAGCCCGAGCGCCTCGTCGGAGAACTCGCCGTCGGGGGTGCCCTCGCCGTTCGGGCGCAGCTCGTTCTCCCGGCCCCGCAGCTCGACCCGGCGGATCTTCCCGGAGATCGTCTTCGGCAGCTCCGCGAACTCCAGCCGGCGCACCCGCTTGTAGGCGGGGAGGTGCTCGCGGCAGTACTCGAGGATCGACCGCGCGGTCGACTCGTCCGGGGAGAACCCGCGCGCCAGCACCACGTAGGCCTTCGGGACGGCGAGGCGGAGCGGGTCGGGCGAGGGCACGACCGCCGCCTCGGCCACCGCGTCGTGCTCGATCAGCACGCTCTCCAGCTCGAACGGGGAGATGCGGTAGTCCGACGCCTTGAACACGTCGTCGGAGCGGCCGACGTAGGTGATGTAGCCGTCCGCGTCACGGGCCCCGACGTCCCCCGTGTGGTAATAGCCGCCGCGCATGACCTCGGCGTTGCGCTCGTCGTCGTCGGCGTACCCGACCATCAGACCGACCGGCCGCTTCGACAGGTCGACGCAGATCTCGCCCTCCTCGCCGACCGCTCCCGACACCGGGTCCACCAGCGCGATCTCGAACCCCGGCAGCGGGCGACCCATCGAGCCGTCCTTCACCGGCTGACCCGGGGTGTTCGCGATCTGCAGTGACGACTCGGTCTGCCCGAACCCGTCGCGGATCGTCAGGCCCCACGCCTCGCGGACCTGCTCGATGACCTCCGCGTTCAGCGGCTCGCCGGCGCCCACGAGCTCGCGCATCGGCACCTTCCACGCCTTCAGGTCGGCCTGGATCAGCATCCGCCACACCGTGGGGGGCGCGCAGAACGTCGTCACGCCGTGGTCGACCAGCGTGCGCAGCATCGCGTCCGCGTCGAAGCGCGTGTAGTTGTAGATGAAGATCGTCGCCTCGGCGCACCACGGCGCGAAGACGTTCGACCACGCGTGCTTCGCCCAGCCGGGCGAGGCCACGTTGCAGTGCACGTCGCCGGGCTGCAGCCCGATCCAGTACATCGTCGACAGGTGCCCGACGGGGTAGGACACGTGCGTGTGCTGGACGAGCTTCGGCTTCGACGTGGTGCCCGAGGTGAAGTAGAGGAGCAGGGTGTCGTCGGAGCGGGTCGGGCCGTCCGGCTCGAAGTCGGCCGACTGCGACCCGGAGTCCGCGAAGTCCAGCCACCCGTCCGGGACGGCGGGTCCGACCGCGATCTTCGTGTACTCCCCGGGCACGTCGGCGAACTTGTCGACGTCGGCGTCCCGGACGACGACGTGGCCGGCGGCGCCGCGGTCGATGCGGTCGCGCAGGTCGGCCGCGCCCAGCATCGGGGTCGAGGGGATCAGCACGACGCCGAGCTTCATCGCCGCGAGGATCGTGTCCCACAGCTCGACCTGGTTGGCGAGCATGAGGATCAGCTTGTCGCCACGACGGACGCCGAGGGAACGGAGCCAGTTCGCCGTGCGGTTCGACCGCTCGGTCATCGTCGCGAAGGAGTACTTCGCCTCGGACCCGTCCTGCTCGACGATCCACAGCGCGGCCCGGTCGGCCGACGACGGGTCCCGCCCGATCGCGTCGAAGTGCTCCAGCGCCCAGTTGAACTCCTCGAGCTGCGGCCAGGCGAAGTCGCGGCGGGCGGCGTCGTAGTCGGTCTGTCGCTCGACGAGGAGGTCACGCGCGGCGCGGAACGCCTGCGCGGCGGGAGTCAGTTGCGACGACGACGTCGGCACGGCGGGAACCTCCGGATACGACAGCGGGCGGGCACTGCGAGGTTCCTATCACCTCGCAGCACCCGCCCACAGCCGTACGACCGGCTACTTGAACAGCTTCCGCAGCACCAGCAGCCCGATGAGGGTGCCCGCCGCGATCACGGCGTACTTGATCTTCGGGTCGGCCCACTTCTCGGCGGCCATCTCCTTGCCCTGGTCGGCGAGACGCTGCGGGTTGGCCCGCTCGGAGAGCTCGTCCAGCGCCCCGGCGAGCGCCTCACGAGCCTGCTCGATCTCCCGCTCGATGGTGTCCGGGTCGCGTGCCACTCGAGCCTCCTCGTCCTTCTCGGTCCGTGCTCTTCGGCACTCGGTTGCCGCACATCGTGGCGGCATGGTGTCGCGGCCGCGCGGCGAGTCCGGGGACGACGCGCCGCACGGTCGACCATCACATCCGAGCGGTTCCGTTTCCCCGTCGCTCCGCTCGCCCGGCTATCGTGCCCTGCCGTGGCTGCCGATAACCGTCTGACCCCCGGTGACGTCGCGCCGGACTTCTCGCTGACGTCCGACACGGGCGAGACGGTGTCCCTCGCGGACTACCGCGGGCGCCGCGTCGTCGTCTACTTCTACCCGGCTGCGAACACCCCGGGCTGCACCAAGGAGGCGTGCGACTTCACCGAGAACCTGGCGACGTTCGACGACGCCGGGATCGACGTCGTGGGCATCTCCCCCGACAAGCCGGAGAAGCTCGCCAAGTTCCGGGCCGACCAGGGCCTGACGTTCCCGCTGCTGTCGGACGTCGACAAGACGGTCATGCCGGCCTGGGGCGCGTGGGGCGAGAAGACGATGTACGGCCGCACCTCGACGGGCGTCATCCGCTCGACCTTCGTCGTCGACGCCGAGGGCAAGATCGAGGTCGCCCAGTACGGCGTCAAGGCCACCGGCCACGTGGGCCGGTTGCTGCGCGATCTGAAGCTCTGAGTACCGGCGATGGGATTCGAACCCACACTGTGCGGCACCTAAAGCCGCTGCCTCCTGCCGTTGGGCTACGCCGGTCCGCCGTTCGGACTAGCATTTTCCGACGGCGAGTACGGCCACTGTAGGACCTCCCCGGCTTGTCGCGGGTTTCCGCCCCGGTCGCTCCCTCTTGTCGCTGTGATTCACAGCGACAAGGTGGGTCCGAGCCGCCGAGAGACCGCGACAAGCTGACACACCCGCCGTCGGGAAGGCCCTCAGAGGTACGACCGCACCGCCTCCGCCATCTCCGCCGCCGCCTCGATCGGCGTGAAGTGCCCGACGTCGTCCAGCACCCGCACGTCCGCCCGCGGGAGCAGGTCCGGCACCGCGGCGGCGTACTCCGGCGGGAAGATCGGGTCCTGCGCGCCCCAGAGCACCGTGGCCGGCACGTCGACCGGCGGCGGGAACTCCGTGACGCCGCGCAGGTCCAGCGCCGTGTACAGCGACGACGAGCCGGAGCGGTACCAGTTGATCGACGTCGTGAACGCGCCGGGCCGCGAGTAGTCCTCCACGAGCGACTCGTCGACGACCGCGTCTGGACGCGCGCCCCAGTGCGACCAGAAGTGCTCCAGGTACGTCCGGACGGCCGCCGGGTTCCCGTCGACCAGCTGACGCGCCAGCTCCAGCTGGTGGAAGTCCTGGTACCAGAACTCCGGCCGGTACCGGTCGGACAGCACCGCCTCCGCGGTCACCGACGGCGCCAGCGTGTTGCCGAGGACCAGGGCGCGCGTGTGTCGAGGTATCTCGCGCGCCAACGCGATGGCCGTCGTGATCCCGATGTCGTACCCGACGATCACCGTCGGCCCCAGGTCGAGCTCGGTTATGAGCTCCACCAGCGCCCGGACCAGGTGCGCACGGTCGAAGTCCGACGGCGGCCGCAACTCGTCACCCGGGGAGAAGGACTTCCCGAACCCCGGCAGGTGCGGCACCACGACGTCCGCCACGTCGACCAGCAACGGCGTCAGCAACCGGTAGTCCGACACTCCGCCCGGCCACCCGTGCAGGCACAGCACCGGGGACCCGCTACCGCTCCGTTCCACCGCCAGCATCGACAACCTCCAGGACCCGGAAGCCCGCGTTCGACGACAGTCTCGAGACCAGGTACCCCTGATCGCCGAGCCACCGCGCCAGCGAGTCCGACCCCAGGTTCTTCGCGACGACGAGGTAGGAGGGTCCCGCGACCCGCGGCAGCCACTCGAGGAGCAGGTCGTGCAACGCGGTCTTGCCCCCGCGGATCGGCGGGTTGGACCACAGGCCGGCGAACCGGACCTCGGCCGGGACCTCGTCCGGACGGCAGGCCCGGACGTTGCCCAGACCCGCCGCCCGCGCGTTCTGCTCCACCAGCGAGAGCGCCCGGGAGTTCACGTCCACCGCCCAGACGGTCGACCGACGCCGGATCGTGGCGAGCCACAAGGAGATCGGCCCCCAGCCGCAGCCGAGGTCGAGCAGGTCGCCGCCCCGCTCGGGCTCCGGGGCGTGCTCGAGCAGCACCCGGGTGCCCTTGTCGAGCCGGCCGCGCGCGAACACCCCCGAGTCGGTGGTGACGTCCAACGACAGGCCCCGGACGTCGAGGCGGGCCGGCTCGGGCGACGAAGGACTCGTCGGCTCCTCGGCGAAGTACTGCTGGTTCACCCCAGCAACGCCCGCAGCTCCGGGGCCAGCGCCCGGAACGCCCGTGCCCGGTGCGAGACCGCGTTCTTCTCCTCGGACGACATCTCCGCCGAGGTGACCGACCCGCCGTCGGGAACGAAGGCGGGGTCGTAGCCGAACCCGTTCAGACCGCGCGGGGACCGGATCAGCGTCCCGGGCCACCGTTCCGTGACGACGGCCTCCCGCCCGTCCGGATGCACCGCCGCGGCCGCGCAGACGAACGCCGCGCCACGCCGCTCCTCGGGGACGTCCGCCATCTGGTCGAGGACGAGCGCGAGGTTCTTCGCGTCCTTCTCGCGCCGGTCCCCGCTCGAGCCCGACCACCGCGCGGAGAGCACGCCCGGCATCCCGTTCAGCGCGTCCACGGCGAGCCCGGAGTCGTCCGCGACGGCGAGCATGCCGGTCGCGGCGCACGCGTCGCGGGCCTTGGCCAGCGAGTTCTCGGCGAACGTCGCGCCGGTCTCGGGGGCCTCCGGGAACTCGGGCACCTCGTCGAGCCCGATCACCTCGACGCCGAGGTCGGAGACGATGTCTCGGAGCTCGGTGAGCTTGGCGTCGTTGCGGGTCGCGAGCAGGACCTTCATCAGGGCAGCTCCCCCGGGTACGGCTCGGCCAGCGCCGCGGCCTGGGCCTCCGTGAGCTTCGCGATCCCGGCGAGGGCCGAGTCGAGCATCGCGTCGAGGGTCGCGCGGGTGTACGTGGCGCCCTCGCCCGTGCCCTGCACCTCGACGAGGGTGCCGGCGTCGGTCGCGACGACGTTCATGTCGACCTCGGCGCGGCTGTCCTCCTCGTAGGGCAGGTCGAGGCGCACGCGTCCGTCGACCACCCCGACCGACACGGCCGCGATCGAGCACGACAACGGGTTCGGGTCGGCCAGCTTCTTCTTCGCACCGAGCCACGTGATCGCGTCCGCGAGGGCCACGTACGCCCCCGTGATGGCCGCGGTGCGCGTGCCGCCGTCGGCCTGGAGCACGTCACAGTCGAGCTGGATGGTGTTCTCGCCGAGGGCCTTGAGGTCGATCGCCGCGCGCAGCGAGCGGCCGACCAGCCGGCTGATCTCGTGCGTGCGCCCGCCGACCCGGCCCTTCACCGACTCGCGGTCGGACCGCGTGTGGGTCGCCGACGGGAGCATCGCGTACTCCGCGGTGAGCCAGCCGAGGCCGGAGTCGCGCCGCCACCGCGGGACGCCCTCGGTCACGCTCGCCGCGCACAGCACGCGGGTGTTGCCGAAGGACACCAGCACCGACCCGGCCGGGTGCTGCTGGAACCCCCGCCGGATCTCGATGGGGCGGAGTTCGTCGTCGGACCTGCCGTCACTGCGTGCCACGGTCGCCCACCCTAGGAGGCGCCGTTCCGGCAGGACGCTCTCGGACCCCTTGGTTAGCGTGAACACGTGCCCCGCGACCGTCTCGTGCTGCTCGTCGCCTGCCTCGCCCAGTTCATGGTCGTGCTCGACGTGTCGATCGTGAACGTGGCGCTGCCGGCGATGCGCGAGGCGCTCGGCTTCTCGGCCACGGGGCTGCAGTGGGTGGTGAGCGCCTACACGCTCGCCTTCGCCGGCTTCCTGCTGCTCGGCGGCCGCGCGGCGGACCTGTTCGGGCGCCGCCGGATGTTCCTGGTCGGGCTCGCGCTGTTCGGCGCCGCGTCGCTGGTCGGCGGCCTCGCGGACTCGCCCGGCCTGGTCCTCGCCGCCCGCGCCGCGCAGGGCCTCGGCGGCGCCGTCCTCTCCCCCGCCACTCTGACGATCCTCACCACCACCTTCGCCGAGGGCGCTGCCCGCGCCCGGGCGCTCGGCGCGTGGGCCGCGATCGGCGGGGTCGGCGGGGCCGTGGGCGGCATCGCCGGTGGCGTGCTCGTGCACTTCCTCAGCTGGCGGTGGATCTTCCTGGTCAACGTCCCGGTCGTGGTCCTGACGGCGGTCCTGGCCCGGATCGCGGTCTCCGAGACCCGCGCGGACGACCGGCCGCGCCTCGACACCGGCGGAGCGCTGCTGGTCACGGGCGGCCTCGTCGCGTTCGTGCACGGCGTGGTGTCGAGCGAGTCGGCCGGCTGGTCGTCGGCGCTGACCTGGGGCAGCTTCGTGGTCGCCGCGGTCCTGCTCGCCGGCTTCGTGTTCCTCGAGACGCGGATCGCCTCGCCGCTCGTCCCGCTGGGCGTCTTCCGCATCCGGTCGGTGAGCGTCGCGAACGGCACGATGGCGTTGATCTCGTCGGCCATGTTCGCGATGTGGTACTTCGTGTCGATCCACATGCAGGGCGTGCTCGGGTTCGACGCCCTGACCGCGGGTCTCGCGTTCCTGCCGCAGTCGGCGACGATCGTGCTCGGCTCGCAGTTCTCCTCACGGATGCTCTCCCGCGTCGGCGCGCGCCCGCTGCTCTCCGGCGGGGCCTTCCTGACGGCGGCCGGCTTCGCGTGGTTCGCGCTGCTCACCCCGACCTCGACGTGGGTCGGCGGTGTCCTCGGGCCCGGCATCGCGGTGGGCCTCGGCATGGGCGTCGCGCTCACGCCCCTGGCCGGCGCCGCCACGTCGGGTGTGGACCGCACGCAGGCCGGGCTCGCCTCGGGGCTGCTGAACACCTCGCGCCAGGTCGGCGGGGCCATCGGGCTCGCGGTGCTCTCGACGCTCGCCACGGCCCGGGCCGACGCGCTGACCGCCGGGGGCGCCATCGCGGCGGCCGCCTCGACCGCGGGGACCACGCGGGCGTTCGCCGTCGCGGCGGTGGTGGTCGCCGCGGCCGGGTGCGTGTCGCTGCTCCTGCCACGGAGCCCCCGGCCGACGCGGACGTCGACGCCCGATCCGGTCGGCGAGCCGGTGGACGGAGCACCCGCGCGGTGACGATGGCGACCTGCACGCATCCCGTGCGTGCACGGCGCCACCGTCGACCGCGCACCCCGCCGGGCGGGGCTCAGATCGTGTAGTGCCCGTCGGGCCGGACGAGATCCGCCGGGCCGTCGTACCGGGTGCGCGCCTCCGCGAGGAGCTCCTCGCCGTCGTACCAGGCGGGCACGTGGGTGATCAGCAGCCGTTTCACCCCGGCCGACCGGGCGACCTCACCGGCCTGCGTGCCCGACAGGTGCACGCCCGGCGGGCGGTCCGGCGAGTCGGTCCACGTGGCCTCGCAGAGCAGCACGTCGGCCCCACGTGCGAGCTCGACCAGGCTCTCGCACGGCCCGGTGTCCCCGGAGTAGACGAGCGTGCGGCCCTCGTGCTCGAGCCGCACCCCGTAGGCCTCGCAGGGGTGGTCGACCGGGGCGCTGGACAGCGCCACGTCCCCGACGCCCGCGGGCCCGTCGGCGAACACGTGGTAGTCGAAGACGTCGGTGAGGTCGGTGGCGACGCGCTCGTCGGAGGACGGCGCGTACGCGACCGCGAGCCGGACCTCGGACTCGCTGGGCCCGTGCAGCGGCAGCACCTTGCCGGGACCGTCCGGGTGGTACCGACGGTGCACGACCAGCCCGGAGACGTCCGCGCAGTGGTCCGGGTGGAGGTGGGAGAGCACGACCGCGTCGAGGTCGAACGGGTCCATGTGGCGCTGCAGCGTCCCGAAGGTGCCGTTGCCGAGATCGAGCACGAGGGTCGTCGACCGCGTACGCACGAGGTAGCCGGACGCGGGTGAGGTGGGACCGGCTCCGCTGCCCGAGCACCCCAGGACGATCAGTTCCACGCGCGCACCCTACGGCCCGATCGGGGAGGGCGACACTCCGTCGGAGGGTCGGCTGCCGCGCGACGATCCGCGGTCGGCCGAGGCGACCAGACGCGCGGCGAGGACCCCGGCCAGCGCGCCGAACAGGTGGGCCTGCCAGGACACGCCGGGGGTCCCGGGCAGCACGCCCCACAGCACCCCGCCGTAGAGCAGGAACAGCACGACGGCGAGCACGATCTGTCGGCCGGAGCGCGCGAAGAAGCCACGGAACAGCAGGAACGCGAGCCACCCGAAGATCACGCCGGACGCCCCGACGGTGATGCCGAACCCGGTCAGCCACGTCAGGAACCCGCCGAGCAACCACACGAGGGCCGTGACCGCGATGAACTGGCCGAGGCCGCCGGCGAGCACCAGGAACCCGAGCACGAGGAACGGGATCGAGTTCGCGATCAGGTGCGCCCACCCGGCGTGCAGCAGGGGCGACCACAGGATGCCGTCGAGCCCGTCGACCTGCCGGGGCACGATCCCGTCGTAGTCGAGGGATCCGCCGAGGACGAACTGGTCGACGGCCTCGATCACCCACAGCAGGGCGAGGAAGAGAACCATCCCGACGGCGGCCCGCATCGGGTGCGCCGGGAGGATCCGGGGCTTCGCAGGGACCGCGGGGCTGCTCACCCCACCGACGATAGCGACGGAACCTGAGAAATCAGGCCCAGAGCTGGCCCTCGAGGCCCTCGGCCGCCTCCTCGAGCGTCCCGGAGTAGGCCCCGGTCGAGAGGTACTTCCACCCGCCGTCGCAGACGACCATGACGATGTCGGCCTCGTCGTCGCTGCCCGCCGCCTTCTCGGCCTGGGCCAGCGCCGCGTGCAGGATGCCGCCGGTCGAGATCCCGGCGAAGATCCCCTCCTGCTCGACCAGCTGGCGCGTGCGGCGCAGCGCGTCCTGGGCGCCGACCGAGTACCGGCCGGTGAGCACCTCGGGGTCGTAGAGCTCCGGGACGAAGCCCTCGTCCATGTTGCGCAGGCCGTAGACGAGCTCGCCGTAGCGCGGCTCCGCGGCGATGATCTGGCAGTCCGGCTTGTGCTCGCGCAGGTACCGCCCGGTGCCGACCAGCGTGCCCGTCGTGCCGAGGCCGGCGACGAAGTGGGTGATCGTCGGGACGTCGCGCAGGATCTCCGGGCCCGTGCCCTCGTAGTGCGCGAGCGGGTTCGCCGGGTTGCCGTACTGGTAGAGCATGACCCAGTCCGGGTGCTGCGCGGCGATCTCCTTGGCCGTCGCGACGGCCTGGTTGGAGCCACCCGCGGCCGGGGAGAAGATGATCCGCGCGCCGTACATCTCGAGGAGCTGGCGCCGTTCGGCCGAGGTGTTCTCCGGCATGACGCAGACCAGCTCGTAGCCCTTGAGCTTCGCGGCCATGGCCAGCGAGATCCCGGTGTTGCCCGACGTCGGCTCGAGGATGGTGCACCCCGGCGTCAGGAGCCCCTCCTCCTCCGCCTTGGTGATCATGCGCAGAGCCGGACGGTCCTTGATCGAGCCGGTCGGGTTGCGGTCCTCGAGCTTGGCCCACAGCCGCACGTGCGGGGCCGGGGAGAACGAGGGCAGCCCCACCACGGGCGTGTCGCCCAGGGCGTGGATCAGCGAGTCGTACCGGGCCATGGGGTGCTCCAGGGAAGGGATGGCCCCCGGGCCGCGCGGGCCCGGGGTGCGAGCCTCAGCGTCCGCCCGCCACCGCGGGCAGGATCGTCACGGTGCCGTTGTCGGGCACCTGCGCGTCGAGACCGCCGGCGAAGCGGACGTCCTCGTCGTTGACGTAGACGTTGACGAAGCGGTGCAGCGCGCCGTCGGTCACCAGCCGGTCCTTGATGCCCGGGTGGTTGGCCTCGAGGTCGGTGATGACCTCCTGCAGCGTCGATCCCTCGGCCTTGACCTGCTTCTCCCCTCCGGTGTGGGTGCGCAGGATCGTCGGGATCGAGACGGTGGCGGACACGGCTTTCCTCCAGGAGACGGGGGTGATCGGTCAGGCACAGCGTCGCACGACGCCGGGTTGTTCCGGGACGGTCAGGAACGGTCCGGCACGTCACCCGCGCCGGTGTGCGAGAACATGTAGTTCTCGACGACCTGGACCTCGTCCTCGACGACCTCGCCCGCGTCGTCCAGCAGGAACGACCGCAGGTCGTACGCGGAGTCGCGATCGGTCAGCGCCACGATCGCGAAGTGCACGCCGGGCTGCAGGCCCATGTACTCGACGTCCTTCACCGAGGGGTACGCCTCGGGCAGGCCGGAGTCGGTGAGCGGGCGACGCGGCACCCGGGTGTGGGAGTGGAAGACCACGACGGTCTCCTCGTCGCGCTCGGTCGCCTCCTTGTACACGGCGAACTGCTCGCGCGAGTCGAACCGGTAGTCGCTGCCCTGCGCGTCCGCGTCGTCCGCGTTCGTCATCGGCACGTAGCGCTCGGGCCGGTCGGTCTCCTCCGGGCCCAGCAGCTGGCCGCACGCCTCGCGCGGGTGGTCGCGGCGGGCGTGCGCGACCAGCTCCTCGACGAGATCGCGGCGGATGACGAGCACGGAGGCCATCGTACGGGGCGGCTACGGCACGAGCACCGTGAGCAACGAGTCCTGCAGCCAGGTCAACCAGTGGTAGACGGGCAGGTGGTCGGTCCGGGGGTCGTCGGGCGGGAGCTGGTCGGGCATGTCCTCGGTGATCTCCAGGGCGGTGCCGAGGGCGAGCCGGACGTCGTTGACCGCGGTCAGCCACGCCTCGGCCTGCGGCACGGTGAGCTCCACCCGGCCGCCGCCGGCGGGGCAGGTCGCGAGCAGCGTCGCGATCGCGTCCCGCTTCGCCGCGATCAGTTCCGGCTCGTGCACCGAGCGCATCGCGGCGGACAGCGCGACGCCGTCGGCGCCCGCACCACCTTCGGCCTCGGAGCGGTGGAACTCCGGGAGCAGGCGGGCGAGCACCGGGTCGTCCGGGGCGGTCGACGGGCCGGTGCGGATGCCGGTGAGCTCGGCGAGCTCGTCCTGCGGCACCACGTCGGAGCGGCCGGACAGCATGTCCTCGACCTGGCCGACCAGGCCGCGCAGCACCGAGGCCTCCGCCGGGTCGAGCACGGCGACGTAGCGCGCACGGTCGCCCCGGCCGTGCCGCTTCCAGGCGCGCACGGGTTACGACGACCGCTGCATCGTCGCCCAGAGGCCGGCCGCGTGCAGCTTCGCGACGTCGCCCTCGACCTTCTCCCGGCTGCCCGACGTCACCGTCGCCCGGCCCTTCTGGTGCACGTCCATCATCAGCGCGGTGGCCTTCTGCTTGTCGTACCCGAAGAGCTTCTGGAACACGTAGGTCACGTAGGACATCAGGTTGACCGGGTCGTTCCAGACGATCGTCTGCCACGGGGTGTCGGCGCCGACGAGCTCGTCGGGCAGCTCCTCGACGGTCGGGGCCGGCTCCACGGGCGCGGAGAGGACGACTCGCATGTCCCCATCGTCTCAGCTCCTCGCGGGTGCCTGCACCCTAGGCTGGCCGGATGACGAGCGGTACGGCGCTGATGACCGACCAGTACGAGCTCACGATGCTCGACGCCGCCCTGGCGGACGGCACGGCCGACCGCCGGTGCACCTTCGAGGTGTTCGCGCGCTCGCTGCCGCACGGCCGGCGCTACGGGGTCGTCGCCGGCGTGCCGCGGGTGCTCGAGGCGCTCGGCCGCTTCCGGTTCGGCGACGAGGAGATCGCGGCCCTGCGGGCGACCGGGGCGCTCTCCGGGCGGGTGCTGGACCACCTCGCGGGCCTGCACTTCGCCGGGGACGTCGTCGGTTACCCCGAGGGCGAGCTGTACTTCCCGGGCTCGCCGATCCTGTCGGTCACGGGCACGTTCGCCGAGTGCGTGCTGCTGGAGACGCTCGTGCTCTCGATCCTCAACCACGACTGCGCGATCGCCTCCGCCGCGGCCCGCATGACGACGGCGGCGGCCGGCCGGCGCCTCATCGAGATGGGGTCGCGCCGCACGCACGAGGAGGCTGCCGTGGCTGCCGCGCGCGCGGCCTACCTGGCCGGCTTCGCCGCCACGTCGAACCTCGAGGCCGCGGCCCGGCACGGGGTCCCGACGACGGGGACGTCGGCCCACGCGTTCACGCTCCTGCACGACTCCGAGGAGGAGGCGTTCCGCGCCCAGGTCGCCGCGCTCGGCGTCGGGACCACCCTGCTCGTCGACACCTACGACATCACCGAGGGCATCGAGACCGCGGTGCGTGTCGCGGGCCCGGAGCTCGGGGCCGTGCGGATCGACTCCGGCGACCTCGGGGTCATGGCCCAGCGCGCCCGGGCCCAGCTGGACTCGCTGGGCGCCACCGGGACCCGGGTGGTGCTCTCCGGCGACCTCGACGAGCACGCGATCGCGGGGCTGCGCGCGGAGCCGGTCGACGCGTACGGCGTCGGGACGTCGGTGGTCACCGGGTCCGGGGCGCCGACCGCCGGGATGGTCTACAAGCTCGTCGAGGTCGAGGGCCGGCCGGTGGCGAAGCGGTCGTCGTCGAAGGAGTCCCGCGGCGGGGCGAAGTCCGCGGTGCGCCGGCACAAGCCGACCGGGACCGCCGTCGAGGAGGTCGTGCACCGGCGCGACGCCGCGATCGAGGTCGGCGAGCACGACCGCGTCGTCCCGGTCGACCTGGTCAAGGCGGGCGAGCCGGTCGCCGGGCTCCCGTCGCTCGAGGAGGCCCGCGAGCACCTGCGGCGCAATCTCGTCGCGATCCCGTGGGAGGGCCTCAAGCTCTCCCGGGGCGAGCCCGCGATCCCGACGACGTTCGTGCTCGATCGATAGGCTGCCGCCATGGCCCGCGCGCTGATCGTGGTGGACGTCCAGCTCGACTTCTGCGAGGGCGGCTCCATGGGGGTCGCCGGCGGGGCCGCCACGGCCGCCGCGATCACCCGGTTCCTCACCGCCGAGCACGGCCGCTACGCGCACGTCGTCGCCAGCCGCGACTACCACGAGGACCCGGGCGCGCACTTCTCGCCGGACCCCGACTTCGTCGACAGCTGGCCCGAGCACTGCCGCGTCGGTGAGGCCGGCGCCGCGTTCCACCCCGAGCTGGACGTGTCGCGGATCGAGGAGGTCTTCTCCAAGGGCCGGCACACCGCCGCCTACTCGGCCTTCGAGGGCACCTCGGAGTCCGGCGAGCGCCTCGTCGACTGGCTGCGCAACCGCGACGTGGACCTCGTCGAGGTCGTCGGCATCGCCACCGACCACTGCGTCCGCGCGACCGCC
Source organism: Actinomycetospora termitidis (assembly GCF_030286555.1). Classification (GTDB taxonomy): domain Bacteria; phylum Actinomycetota; class Actinomycetes; order Mycobacteriales; family Pseudonocardiaceae; genus Actinomycetospora; species Actinomycetospora termitidis. The sequence continues at coordinate 58,713 of NZ_JASVWF010000010.1, forward strand.
CTCGACGCCGCCGCCGAGGGCTTCTCGACAACGGTGCTGCTCGACCTGACGGCCGGCGTCGCCCCGGAGACCACGGAACGCGCCTGCACCGCGATGCGCGAGGGCGGCGTCACCCTCGCCCGCGCGGCCTGACGCCCGGACGGTCCTCGACGCGGTCATGGTCCGTCGCGGCTGGTGTAGGTGTGGCCGGTCGGGGTCGTCGTCTGCACGGTGTGCGGCTGGTCGCCGAGGCCGTCGTCGATGAGGTCGGTGGACCAGCCGGGCATCTCCTTGACCTGGTTGCCGCGTACGCAGGTACGCCGCCCGTTGCCGAGGCTGGTCGGGCCCCCGGCGGTCCGGCCGCGGATGTGGTCGGTGTGTCGGGCGGGCGCTCCGCAGTAAGGGTCGCGGCAGCGGCCGTGGTCGCGGTAGTGGATCAGGGTGGCGAGGAACCCGTCGAACAGCCGCCGCTGGGGGTCACCGCCGACGAGGCGTCCGGAGCGGGGATGGGTGAACAGCCGCCGCCACCACTTCCGGCCCTGGGTGGAGTTGAGCAGGTCGGCGACGATCCCGCCGGGGAGTGGCCCGTAGCCCACGACCTCGCCGGTCTGCTCGCTGTCGGGGTCGGTGAGCGCGTCGAGGGGGAGCACGATGCCGACCTCGACGGTGACGTCCTCGGCGAAGGTCTGCCCGGTGATCCGTTCGACCAGGGTGTCGGCCACGATCTGGTCCCTGGTGCGCCCGTCGGCGTCGCCGCCGGCGATCAGCGTGTCGGCGTACGTGCGGAGGGCGGTGATGCAGGCGACGCCCTGCTCGACCGGTAACAGCCCCGAGAGCACGCTCATGGTGTCCGGGGCGGGGCGCAGCGTGACCCGCCGCTGCTTTCGGGCGGTGCGTCCGCGTTGGGTGAACCCCGCGGGGTCGGCCTCGTAGGCCAGCCGCTTGATGGTGGCCTCGGCCTGGAACCGGCTCTGGGTCTCGATCCCGGAGGCGGCGATCTGCTTGTCGACGAGTCGGCGGGTGTCGGGGGCGAGGTGGCTGGTCCAGGACACCACCAGCTCGGCGACCCGCTCCGCGATCCGTCCGGCCGCGAGCAGGGCCCGGGTGGCGGGGAGATCGTCGGCCAGCGCCTGGGCGACCCCCAGCCGGCGGGACCCGACCGTGGGTGAGACGTGGCAGGCCAGGGCGATCTGGTCGGCGATGCCCTTCCCGAGGTCGCGCGGGTCGAGTTCGTGGGCGGCGACCAGGTCGGCCTGGGCTTCGATGTGCGCTCGGGCGAAGGCGACCATCTCGGTGTGTTGGGCGGCGGCCAGCGCGGCGCGGGTCTGTTCGAGCAGCGCGATCCGGTCGATCCGGGCGGCGTCGGTGACCCCGCACGACGGGTCGGTGGGGAGGTCGGCGAGTTCGGACAGGCGGGTGAGCAGCGCGGTCAGCTCTCCGCTGACCGCGTCCCCACCACCGTCCGAACTCATGTTCGAAGGATAGCGCGACCCCCCGACAGTCACGCCGGGTTTCGGACACCGACCCCGCACCACCCGGCGTCAGGAATCGCCCGGACCGAGCTTGCGGACCGCCTCGTCCTTACCGGCCACCGAGGTACGCAGGTCGGCCTGGAAGTCGGCCATGCGCGCCGCAAGGCCCGCGTCCGCCGCGGCCAGGATGCGCACCGCCAGCAGGCCGCCGTTGCGGGCACCGCCGATCGACACCGTCGCGACCGGGACGCCGGCCGGCATCTGCACGATCGAGAGCAGCGAGTCCATGCCGTCGAGGTGCTTGAGCGGCACCGGCACGCCGATCACCGGCAGCACCGTCGCGGCCGCGACCATCCCCGGCAGGTGCGCTGCCCCGCCGGCGCCGGCGACCACCACGCGCAGGCCCCGCGAGGCCGCCGTCTCGGACCACTCCAGCATCGCGCGCGGCGTGCGGTGCGCCGAGAGCACGCGGGCCTCCCACGGCACCCCGAACTCGTCGAGGGCCGTCGCGGCCGCCTGCATCGTCGGCCAGTCGGAGTCCGAGCCCATGACGATGCCCACGAGCGGGGGCAGGCGCGCGCCCGCCACCTGCGAGGACTCGCCCGCCGTCGCGACCGCCTGACCGGGAACCAGCTCCGAGGACGACATCTAGTGCGCACTCCAACCGTCGGTCCACACACCGGTCGCGAAGTGGTCGGCGGCCAGCCGCGCGCGGCGGCGGACCTCGGCCAGGTCGTCCCCGGTGATCGTCACGTGCCCGAGCTTGCGACCCGGGCGCTCCCCCTTGCCGTACAGGTGCACCCGCGCCTCGGGGAAGCGGGCGAGGGTGTGGTGCAGGCGCTCGTCCGGCCCGGTCGTGGGCGTCGGGTCACCACCCAGCACGTTCGCCATCACGCACGCCGGCCGCAGCACCGCCGTCGAGCCGAGCGGGTAGTCCAGCACCGCCCGCAGGTGCTGCTCGAACTGGCCGGTCACGGCTCCGTCCATCGACCAGTGCGCGGAGTTGTGCGGCCGCATCGCGAGCTCGTTGACCAGCACCTCGCCGGAGGGCGTCTCGAACAGCTCCACCGCGAGCAGGCCGACGACGCCGGTCGCGGCCGCGATCCGGATCGCGAGCTCCCCGATCTCCTCGGCGGCATCCTCGGACAGGCCGGGCGCGGGCGCGAGGACCTCGGTGTTGATGCCGTCCTGCTGCACCGTCTCGACCGCCGGGTAGACCGCGACCTGCCCGAACGGCGACCGGGCCAGCACGACGGCGAGCTCCCGCGCCAGCTCGACCTTCACCTCGGCCATCAGCGGCGTGCCGGCCGCGAGCAGCTCCTCGACCAGCGGCCCCGCCCCGTCGGCGTCGACCACCCACACCCCGCGCCCGTCGTACCCCCCGCGCACGGCCTTCAGGACGACGGGCCACCCGTGCTCGTCGGCGAAGGCCTCCAGGTCGGCGGCGGAGGACACCGGCGCGAACGGCGGCACCGGCTCCCCCAGCTCGGCGAGCCGGCGGCGCATCACCAGCTTGTCCTGGGCGTGCAGCAACGCCTCCGGCCCGGGGTGCACGGTGACGCCCTCGGCGACGAGCGTCGCGAGCAGCTCGCCCGGCACGTGCTCGTGGTCGAACGTCAGCGCCTCGGCCCCGGCGGCGACCCGGCGCAGCGCACCGAGGTCGCGGTGGTCGCCGATCTGCACCTCGGGCGTCACCATCGCGGCCGCCTCGTCGGGCGAGGTCGCCAGCACCCGCAGGGACTGCCCGAGGGAGATCGCGGCCTGGTGGGTCATCCGGGCCAGCTGGCCACCACCCACCATCGCGACGACGGGCAGGCCGGTGCGCTCCTCCACGTCGGGGCAACCTACTGGTCGGCCTCGTCCGGGCCGTCCTCCGGGGCGATCACCGGCACGTCGAACCCGAGGATGCGGTCGCGGCGCGGGGCCGCGGGCTCGGCCTCGCGCAGCCGGGCCAGGGTCTCGTCCGCCGCCTCCAGCGAGGACGGGAGCGCGACGATGCGGGCACTGGGCGCACCGGTCACCCCGGACGCCCCCGACAGTCGGCGCGCGAGCAGCCCGCGCAGCACCCGGACCCGCGCGGCGAGTCCCTCGCGGGGCGCGAGCACGACGACGGTGGACCGCCCGACGACCGCGATCGTCTCGCCCGCGTCGAACACCACCGCGGCGGCATCCCCGGCGACGGTCAGCGGCGCGACCCGGGACCACCCGGCCACCCGGAGGGTCACGACGACGAGCGCGTGCGCGTCCCCGACGCTCCCCCCGTGGGCGCGGGCGGCGCGGTAGACCTCGGCGAGCCGGGTGCGCAGGTAGCGCGAGCTCGCGAGCCCGGACAGCGGGTCGAGCGCGGCGGCCTCGGAGAGGTCCCCGCAGGCGACGTCGGTCCAGCCGAGCGAGACCACCCGCACCAGCCGGGAGCCCTCGGCGCCGGGCAGGCCCAGGCGGCGACGTTCCCCGAGGTGCCCGAGGGCGCCGCTGACCGCGGTGTGCAGCGCCGCGAGGTCGGACAACGTCTCGTCCAGCCCGATCCCGGCCGCGGCGCGTGCTCCCGCCCATCGGGTCAGCGCGCGCTCCAACGGCGGACCGGCCCGGCCGGAGAGGATGACGTCGCACACCTCGTCGACCGTCGGGTCGGGCCACTCGGAGGCGACGGACCACCCCAGGGCGTTGCTGCAGGCGAACCAGCGTTCCCGCAGCGCTCCGTGGGCCAGTCCGGCGCGGCCCACGCCGGCTCCCCGGGCGAGGGGGGCACGGTCGGAGCCCGGCGCGCCGATCGCGTCCTCGCGCTCCTCCGCCACCGTCATGCCACGCACCCCTCCTCGGTGTCCCACCACGCCCCGACGACGGGGTCCCCTGAGCGTCCGCTCCCCCTGGCGACGCGCGAGACGGTCATCCGTGACGGTGACAGTGCAGGGATCCTCCCCGAAGCGGCACCAGACTCCTCGCCGAGGGGGGTGGTGTGCCCAGATGGCGGAGATCGGCGATGGCGCGGCGGGCTCGGGGCTGCCGCCCGGGCCCAGCGATGCCGACCTGCTCGGCGTCATCCGGGGCCGTCCCGCGGACACCGAGTCCACCCTCGCCTTCGGCACCCTCTACGGCCGCCACCGCGACGCCGCCCGGGCCCTCGCCCGCCAGCTCGCCCGTTCACCCTCCGACGCCGACGACCTCGTCTCCGCCGCCTTCGCCCGGCTCCTGGAGATCCTGCGCGCCGGCGGCGGCCCGACGGAGGCGTTCCGCGCCTACCTGCTGACCTCGCTGCGCCACCTGGCCTACGACCGCACCCGCGCCGAGCGCCGCCTGGACCTCACCGATGACATGGGCGACGTCATCGGCGTCGACCCGGACCGGACGATCATCCCGTTCGCCGACCCCGCCGTCGCCGGCCTCGAGCGCTCGCTCGCGGCCCGGGCCTTCGCGACGCTGCCCGAGCGCTGGCAGGCCGTGCTGTGGCACCTGGAGGTCGAGGGCGACTCCCCCGCCGACATCGCCCCCCTGTTCGGCCTCACCCCCAACGCCGTCTCCGCACTGGGCTACCGCGCCCGCGAGGGACTGCGCCAGGCCTACCTGCAGGAGCACCTCGCCGGGTCCGGGCCGAGCGCGCCACCGAAGGACCGGCGCCACCGCGAGACCGAGGAGAAGCTCGGCGCCTACACCCGCGGCGGGCTCTCGAAGCGTGACGCCGCCCGGGTCGAGGAGCACCTGCGCGAGTGCGCCGAGTGCCGGTCGCTCGCCGCGGAGCTGCGCGAGGTCAACTCGGGGATCGTCCGCTCCGCGATCGGCCCGCTCGTCCTCGGCGCCGCGCTGGTCGGCTACCTCGCCGCGCGGCAGGGCACCTGGGTGCCCTCGACCGCGGAGTTCGTCATCGCCGGGGCCGGGGTCGTCGGGGTGATCGGGGCGATCGGTGGCCTCACCCGCACCCCGGAGGTGCCGCGGGCCCGCCGGCTGGGCGCGGCCGTCGTCGGCCTCGCGGGGCTCGGGGTGGCGACGGCGACCGTGCTCGGCGGTGCCCCCGACGCGCCGCCCGTCGCGGCGCCCGCCGTCGTCGTCCCCCTTCCCGACGTCGGGTCGGTGCCGGTCCCGTCGGCGCCGGCGGTGCCCGCGCCCACGGCCCCGCAGGACGCCGGGTCGGGCGCCCTCGGGTCGTCGGGCCCCGGCCGGTCGAGCCCCGACGGGCAGCGCGCCGCCGTCGGAGCGACGCCCGCCGACCCCGAGCGCACCGACGACGCCGCTCCCGGCCGGTCGAATGCCTCCGCCGGGTCCGCCCGCGAATCCCGCGCCGACGAGGTGCAGCAGATCCCGTCGTCGGGGCAGGTCACCTCGGGCCGGTGGTCAGAGGGCCCCGCCCCCGAGCGGACCGCCCCCACACGCATCGTCGCCGCACCGCCGCTGGTCGAGCTCCGGGTGCTCGGCGTCGGCGTCGAGGTCGCCCGCGAGCGCGAGGCCGATCGCCGCGGCCTCCTCGAGCCGGTGCTCGACGTCCTGCTGCACTGATCACCGGGCACTCAGGGCTGCCGCGCCGGCCTTCCGACAGCGCTCGGTGCCCGCTCACCCGACCGAGCCGGCTCCCTGTCGGGCGCGATCCACCTTGTCGCGGCCATCTGCCCACCACCCGACACCTTGTCGTTGTGAATCAGAACGACAAGGCGGGCTGCCGACGTAAGTAGCCCGCGACAAGGTGTTCGCGACCGCCTTGTCGCTGCGTTCCCCGCGACAAGGCGCCACCGGGCGGGACGAGACTGCCACTCAGGCGAACCGCCCCGCCGGGTCGTACTCGGCGCGGACCCGCGCGAGCAGGTCCGCCACCGCCGGCTCGTGCAGCTCCGCCGGGTCGACCGGGGAGGCGCCGTAGACGAAGCCGACCATGCGTCCGAGCGCCGCGTCGGCCACCGGCGCCAGGACGGACCCGTGCGCCGCGCGCACGTCGGACGCCGGGCAGCCGTCGGTCGACGACAGCACCCGCACGATCCACCCGGCGTCGCGGAACGAGACGGCGTCCGGACCCGCCGGCCGCGCCAGCGCCCCGCCGAGCCGCCGGACGTCCACCACGCACCCCACCGAGGCCGCGCGGGCCGCCGCGACCACACCGGCCAGCGCGGCCACCGACAGGTCCCCCACCAGCACGTTCGTGCCCTCGTAGGCGTGCGGCACCTCCGGCTCGGCGAAGATCGACCCGCTCTCGGTCCACGGCAGCTCGCGCAGTCCGCCGAGCAGGACCGGCGCCGCGGCCCGCAGCGCCTCGTCCGCGGCCCACGCCACCGCGCCGTCGGTGTCGACCAGACGCACGTGCAGCACGGTCCGCCCGCGGATCGGCGCGGGGACGACGTCGAGCGGCGGCACCGGGACGACCCCGAGCGACACCCCGAGGGATTCGGGCGCCCCGCTCGCGATCCGGTGCAGCACCGGCAGGACGGCGTCCGCGTCCCCGGCGTCGAGGAACAGACCCCCGCCGACGACGGTGCGCACCGGCACCAGCCCGATCTCGACCGCCGTCACGATCCCCACCGACGGCCGCCCGCCGCGCAGCGCCGCGAACAGCTCGCCGTCCGCCACCCGCACCACCGAGCCGTCGGCGAGCACGATCTCCACCGCCCGCAGCCGGTCGCTCGCCCACCCGAACTCGCGCCCGAGCAGGCCCAGCCCGCCACCGAGCGTGTAGCCGACCACGCCGACGCCCGGGAACGACCCCGAGAGCGGCGCCAGCCCGTGCTCCGCGGCCGCCGCGACGACGTCTTCCGAGCGTGCCCCGGCCTCCACCCGGGCCGTGCGCGTGACCGGGTCCACCGTCACGCCGCGCATCGCCCCCGTGGCGACGACGACGCCGCCCACCCGGCCGACGGTGTGACCGTGACCGGTGGCGTGCACGGCGACGGGGAGGTCGTGGGCGTGCGCGTGGCGCACCGCGGCGACGACGTCGTCGGTGCTCCGGGCGGTCACGACGACGTCGGGGCGGTGCGGGTCGGCGGTCTGGAACCCGACCACGTCCGCGGACGAGCCGGTCGGCAACACGTTCTCGGTGCTGGTCATGGCTCCCACGGTGGCCACCCCCGATGCAGAAGTCCAAGACATGCTGATGACCGATGCCAGAAGCAGTACTTCTTCGCGACCGAGGGTCCTACGCTGACCCGCCATGAGCGAGTCACCCGCCGTCCGGGCCTCGGACGCGGACCGGGAGCAGGTCGCCGAGCTCGTCCGCCGCGCGGTCGGCGACGGCCGGCTGACGATGGTCGAGGGGGACGAGCGGCAGCGCGCCGCCTACTCCGCGACCTTCCGCCACGAGCTGGCTCCCATCACGGCCGACCTGGCCGCCGAGACCCCCGAACCGGCCCCGCCGCCGGTCGGCACCGGGACGACCGGGACCACCAGACCCCAGGCCACCGGCTCGGTCGCCGTGATGAGCGGCGCGGACCGGACCGGGGCCTGGACCCCCGGCCTGACCCACCGCGCCGTGAGCGTGATGGGCGGGACGAACCTCGACCTCCGGCACGCCCGCCTCGATCGGCAGGGGCTGACGCTCCAGGTCGTGTCGATCATGGGTGGCGCCGGGATCGACCTGCGCGGGGCCGCCGGTCCGGCCGGGATCACCGTGCAGGCGTTCGCGCTGATGGGCGGCTGCGAGATCGTCGTGGACCCGGAGACGTCCGTGGAGGTCACCGGCATCGGCTTCATGGGCGGCTTCTCCGACCAGTCCGGCGCGCCGAGCCGCCCGGACGGACCGCGGGTCCGCGTCACCGGCTTCGCGATGATGGGCGGGGTGTCGGTGACGCGGCGGCCGCTCGCGATCGAGGGCGGTCAGTAGCGGCGCCGCACCTCGAGCTCGGCCGCGGAGCGCACACCGGCCAGTCCCACCGTGAGGTCCAGCTCCGCGAGCACGTCCGACACCACCTGCGCCACCCCGGCCGCCCCGGCGAGGGCGAGCCCCCAGGTGAACGGCCGCCCCAGGCAGACCGCCCGGGCCCCGAGTGCCAGGGCGAGCGCGACGTCGCCGCCCGTCCGCACCCCCGAGTCCAGCAGCACCGGCATCCGGTCCGCGACCGCCTCCACCACGCCGGGCAGCGCGTCCAGGGCCGCGACGGCGTGGTCGACCTGTCGTCCGCCGTGGTTGGACACGAGCACCGCGTCGACCCCCGCGTCGACCGCGCGCCGGGCGTCGTCGGGGTGCAGGACACCCTTCAGCACCACCGGCAGCGCGGTCCGCGACCGCAGCGTCGCGATGTCGTCCCAGCTCAGCTGCGGGCGGGAGTAGACGTCGAGGAACGTCTCGACGGCGGCCCGCGGGACCGGCGAGCGCAGGTTGTCCAGGGCCCGTCCCGGATGGTGGCGGCTGATCTCCAGCAGGGTCCGGACGGCGGCCGGGGTCACCCGGGGCGCGGGCCCGGACCGCGGGGCCGCGGCCCGCTCGCGGGCGAGCCGCGCGAACACCGGGTCCGAGGTGTACTGCGCGATCCCGAGGCCGCGGCTGAAGGGCAGGTGGCCGAGGTCGAGGTCGCGGGGCCGCCACCCGAGCATCGTCGTGTCCAGGGTGACGACGACGGCCTCGCAGCCGCTCGCCTCCGCGCGCGCCAGGAAGCTGTCGACGAGCTCGTCGGAGGTCGACCAGTAGAGCTGGAACCACCGCCGACCGACACCGGCCAGCGACTCCATCGCCGCGCCCGCCTGGTTGCTGACGATCATCGGCACGCCCGCGGCCGCCGCGCCCCGCGCCACCTCGAGGTCCGCGTCCCGGCGCACGAGGTCGAGGGCACCGATCGGCGCGAGCAGGAGCGGGTGCTCGTGGCGCCGGCCGAAGAGGTCGACCGAGTGGTCCCGGGTCCCGACGTCGCGCAGCACCCGCGGGACGGTCTCCCACCGGTCGAACGCGGCCCGGTTCGCGCGCATCGTGGCCTCGGCGCCGGCCCCGCCGCCGACGTAGGCGTCGGCGCGCCGGGACATCGCCCGCCGACCCCGCCGTTCGAGCTCGGCGGCCGACGTCGGCACGCGCGGGCGACGACCGGAGACGCCGTCGCGGTACACCTGCTCCTGGCGGGCCCGTCCCGCCGCGATCGCCATGCGCGGTCGTCTAGCACGATCTCCCGCCCGACGCCGCACGAACGCTCACGACGGGAGGTCGGCGTCCGTCCCCTCCAGCACGCCGGACAGCGAGGTCAGCCACGCCAGGTGGCTCTCCAGGGCCGACCGCCCCGGCCCGGTCAGCCGGAACCAGGTCCGGGGCCGGCGCCCGACGGCGCCCTTGCGCACCTCGAGGTAGCCCGCGTCCTCCAGCGACCGGGCGTGCTTGGAGATCACCGAGTCGCCGGCGCCGACCGCGTCGCGGACCGTGGCGAAGTCGGCCCACGCCGCCCCCTGCAGGAGCGCCCCGATCGCCAGGCGCGGCCCGACCTCGAACACCGGGTCCCGAGCGGGTGTCACGGCGTCCGGACCCGCCCGGTGCGGATGTCGGCCAGCATCGCGTGCTGGACCCACACCATGGCCCCGACGGCGAGCGGAGCGGCCACCACCAGCGCCACGACCGCGATGTCCGGCCGGACGTGCGCCGTCACCATGACGACGAACATCCCCACGAGGGCGGCGACGAGGAACAGCACGCTCGGGAGCCGGGCCGAGGGATAGTCACGGAACGTCCGCCGGGACAGGCTGATCCCCCGCGTGCGGCGCACCAGCCACTCGGCCACGAGGTAGACCAGGATCGACGGCCAGACCACGAGCCACGTCCCCACGCCGGCCGGGAGCCGGTCCTGGATCAGCGTGCACCCCACCAGCCCGACGGTGGCCACGGAGAACAGCACCCAGAACCACCACGGCAGGCGCGCGCGCTCCGCGAGCCGCTCCCGCTGCTCGGCCACCCGGGCCAGCGCGTCGTTCGTCGTCATCGTCGCCCCCTCGGCATCGACTTTCCGATCGGAAAGTACATGCCGAGCTTGCGGCGCGACAACCCCTGCCGTCCGGGGAACGGAGGGTGTCCGACGGGGCAAGGGCCGATCGGGCGAAGGTCAGGCACACCTTCGAGACCGGGGCGGCAGCAGGCGCCCATTCCGGTGACATGGGTCCCGATCGTGATCACCTTCGGCGGTCACGACGACGCGCCGAGCGGCATTCCTGCAGGTGAAATAGGCCCTTTCCGGACGGCGGGGGCGAGTGAGCCGAGCCTTCGCTTGCTGTTGGGACCGGTCGGAACCGGCCACCCTCGTCGCATGACTTCGATGCGCGAGTTGCCGACCGTCCAGTCCTGCGCCGCCACGAGCTGTTCGTACAACGAGAGCTCGACCTGCCACGCCGGCGCCATCACCGTGGGCGGGTCCGCCTGCGGCACGTTCGTCGAGATCTCGTTCCGCGGCGGGGTGGACCAGGGCGGCCTCGTCGGGGCGTGCCACCGCTCGGACTGCAAGTTCAACGACAAGCTGGAGTGCACCGCGTCGTCGGTCGAGATCGGCGGCTCGGGCGCCGACGTCGCCGACTGCCTGACCTACGACGCGAAGTAGATCTCGCTCAGACGTTCCAGGACGAGGCCGCCGGTCCGGTCGGCCCGCAGGACCTCGTCCGCCACCGCGACCGTCGCGACCGGGTCGACGTCGTCCACCAGGACGGCCGCGCCCGTGGTCGCGACGTCGCGGAGGCCGGCGAGCACCGCTCGTCGGTCCGCGGCGTCCAGCCCGTCGGTGAGCCGGTCGGCCAGCACGATCGCCGCCCCGGCCCCGCACGCCGCCTCCACGGCCGCCTGCCGCGTGGCCACCGTCTCGTGCTTGCCGGCGGTCAGCCGCAGCACCCCGGGCGCCGAGCCGTCGTCGAGGGCCGCCATGACGCGTCGCCGGACGAGCCCCGGCCCCAGCAGCGCGGTGACCTCACCGACCGGCAGCCGCACCGTCATCAGCTGGCCCTCCCTCGTTCGTGAATGAGGTGAGCCTAAGCTTGGCTCCGGCTGCTGTCGATCCCCCGGATCCACGCGTCCTAGACTCCTCGGCGATGGAGTCGACCGCCGTGACGCGCCTCGCGTCCACCTGGCACCGCCACGGCGAACTGGTGCGTTTCGCGGTCGTCGGCGCGAGCACCTTCGTCGTCGACACCGCGGTGTTCCTGCTGCTCAAGAGCACGATCCTGGAACCGAAGCCGGTCACCGCGAAGATCCTGGCCGTGCTCGTGGCGACCTTCGTCGGCTACGTCGCGAACCGCGAGTGGTCCTTCCGCGCCCGGGGAGGGCTGGCCCGCCGTCGTGAGGCCGTCCTGTACTTCGTCGTCTCCGGGGCGGCCCTCGCGGTCAACGCGGCGCCCCTGGGGGTCTCGCGGTACGTCCTCGACCTCGCGACGCCCGTGGTGTCGCCGGTCACCGAGCAGGTCGCGGACCTGGTGAGCGCGCAGGTCGTCGGCACCCTGCTCGCGATGGCGTTCCGCTGGTGGGCCTTCCGCCGCTGGGTGTTCCCGACGGCGCTGGCGGGCTGACGTCCCTCCGGGGTGTCAGCACTGCCCCCATGCTGACACTGGACGGCAGAGAAGCCGCAACGTCAGCGCGGTCCCGTGGCCGGCAGCGGCCGGGGCGACGCGACCGCCTGGTCGGTGCGCGGCACGGGCAGGAACAGCGCGAAGACGGCGGGCTTCGTCCGGGCCAGCTCGAGGCGCCCGCCGTCGGCCTCCACGAGGGCCCGCGCGAGGGCCAGCCCGACGCCGGTCGAGGCCGCCCCGGAGACGCCGCGGTCGAACACGTGGGGCGCGAGCTCGGAGGGCACCCCGTCGCCGTTGTCGGAGACCTCCACGACGATCGAGTCGTGGTCGGAGTGCCGCGCGGCGATGGTGATCGTCCCGGCGCCGTGGCGCAGCGCGTTGTCCACCAGCACCCCCAGGGCCTCGCGCAGCCGCGCCGAGGTCGCCCGCGCGACGAGCCCGTCGGCGACCCGCACGCGCACCGACCGCCCCTGCCCGTGCGCCGCGTCGTGCCACTCGTCGGCGACCGCGGTCAGCTCGCTCTCGAGCTCGAGCGGTGACGCGCTCGCCGCCCGGGCCGCCCGGGCCGAGCTCAGCAGTTCGTCGAGGACCTCGGCGAGCCGCTCGGCCTGCTCCAGCGCGGCGCCACCCTCCGCGGACACCTCCGGGTCGGGGTGGCTGGAGAGCTCGTCGAGGCGCAGCTGCAGCGCGGTCAGCCGGCTGCGCAGCTGGTGGGAGACGTCCCCGACCAGGTCCCGCTCACGCTGGACCAGCTCGGCGAGGGCCACGGCCGAGGAGTCCAGGACCTCGGCCACCCGGTCGAGCTCGGGGATGCCGTGGCGCAGCGGGGCCTGCCGGAAGTCGCCGGCACCGAGCCGGGCCGCGCGGCCCGCGACCTGCTGCAGCGGGTCGGCGAGACGGCGGGCGGTGAGGGTCGCGACCACCGCCCCGACCGCCACCGACAGCACGATCGCGGCCAGCACCAGGGCCGTGGCCTGCAGCTGCCGGGCCCGCATCTCCGCGGACGGTTCCGCGAGCACGGCCGACCCGTTGATGCCGAACAACGCGGTCTCCGAGACCTGGTCCACGTCCGAGGGGTCGCCGATCGCGCTGGTGCCCCGCGGGGTGCGCACCACCAGCGAGCCTCCGGGCGGCACCGCGATCGCCACCGCGGACAGGTCAACCGGCCGGTCGGACTGCAGCTGCGTGTCCAGCGTGTTGACCACCTGACGCAGCCGGCCGGCCAGCTCGGCGTGCGTGAAGTCCTCGACGAGGCGCCACGTCGTCAGGGCGAGCGGCCCCCCGAGGACGGTGACGGTGATCGCGACGACGAGCAGGGTCGAGACGAGGATCCGGCGGCGCACGGAGAAGCAGGCCTACGTGTTGAAGCGAAACCCGACCCCGCGCACGGTCGAGATCCGCTTCCCGCCGGACGGGCCGCCGTCGGTGTCGCCGAGCTTGCGGCGCAGCCAGGACATGTGCATGTCCAGCGTCTTCGACGTCTTCATCTCGGGGTCGTTCCAGACCTCCCGGAGGATCTCCTCGCGGGACACGACCTGCCCGGCGTGTGCGAGCAGCACCCGGAGCAGCTCGAACTCCTTGTTCGCCAGGCCCACCTCGACGCCGTCGACCAGCACGCGGCGCGCGGACGGCTCCATCCGCACCCCGCCCGCGTCCAGGATCTCCGGCGCCCGCCGCCGCAGCAGCGCCCGCACCCGCGCCAGCAGCTCCGCGAGCCGGAACGGCTTGCCGACGTAGTCGTCGGCGCCGGCGTCGAGGCCGACCACGAAGTCCACCTCGTCGGTGCGCGCGGTCAGCATCAGCACGGGCAGGTCGGGCTTGCCGGCGCGCACCCGCCGGCAGACCTCGAGCCCGTCCATCCCGGGGAGCCCGAGGTCGAGCACCATGAGGTCGACCTCGCGGTCGCCAGCCCGGGTCACCGCGGACGGACCGTCGTCGACCACGTCCACCTCGTAGCCCTCGCGGGAGAGGGCGCGGGACAGCGGTCCGGCGATCGCCGCATCGTCCTCGACGAGCAGCACGGTGGTCATGAACGACCAGCGTAGACCGCTGCGGACGGCCCCGGCGTGCGGACGCCCGGCAGGATGAGGGCGTGACCGACGACCTCCAGCCGGACCTCGCCCTCGCCCTCCGCATCGCCGACGCGGCCGACCGCGTGACGTCGTCCCGGTTCCGCGCGAGCGACCTGCGCGTCGACCGCAAGCCGGACCGCACCCCGGTCACCGACGCCGACGTCGCGACCGAGGACGAGGTGCGCCGGATCCTCGCCGCGGAGCGTCCGGACGACGCCGTGCTCGGCGAGGAGCGCGGGGGCGACACCACGGCCACCCGGCACTGGATCGTCGACCCGATCGACGGCACCAAGAACTACTCCCGCGGCGTCCCGGTCTTCGCGACGCTGCTCGCGCTCGTCGTCGACGGCGACCCGGTGGTGGGCGTGGTCAGCGCTCCCGCGCTGGGCCGGCGCTGGTGGGCGGCGCGCGGGCGGGGTGCGTTCACCTCCGACGTGGCCCGCGGGATCGAGGCGGCGCCCCTGGCCGTCTCCGGGGTCGCCGACCTCGCCGACGCCTACGTCTCCACCACCGATCTCGACTACTGGCGCGAGATCGGCGCCCGCGACCGCTGGATCGCCCTCACCGAGGCCACCTGGGAGAGCCGCGCGTTCGGCGACTTCCACCACCACGTGCTGGTCGCGGAGGGGCTGCTGGACGCCGCCGTCGAGCCCGGCGCCAGCGCCTGGGACCTGGCCGCACCCGCCGTCGTCGTCCGCGAGGCCGGGGGCCGGCTGACCGACTTCACCGGCGCCGACCGCATCGACGCCGGGGAGGCCCTGTCCACCAACGGCGCGCTGCACGACACCGTCCTCGGCGTCATCCGGCCCTGAGCGCACCCCGCATCATCTGGGTCCAGGCCAGCCGGCCGAAGAGGGCGAAGCACGCGGCCGACTCCTCGTCGAACCGCGTCCACGAGTACCGCTCGCCGCCCTCCCACCAGTAGAGCTCCCACGTCGCCTCCGGCCCGGGGTGCACGCACCACGTCCGGTCGGCGTCCGCGGGCGGCTCCCCGACGACGAGGGTGGCCGGGGACAGCCCCAGCGCCTCGATCCATCCCGGCAACGCGTCGACTCCCACACCGGTGCTGACGCCGGCCGGCGTCGATCGGTTCCGATCACCGCCCGGCGGGCAGCTCCCGGCGTCGGGCCGAGAGGCGACGCAGGCGCGGGAAGCGGCTCGGCTCGGCGTCCTCCCACTCGGCGTCGACGACGTCCTCGTCGGGAGCGCCGGGACCGTCGGGCTCGTCGTCGTCCCAGGCCTCGTCCTCGGGTCCGTCGTCCTCGTCGTCCTCGTCGTCGTCGAAGGTCCCCCAGCGGTCCGGGTCGAGCCCGCCGCGGCGCTCGGCCATCCGCTCGACCTCGGCGGCGACCCGGACGATGCGGGCGAGACCGTCGAAGCGCCACGGCTCGCGGGCGTCGTCGACCCCCACCACGAGGGTCCCGGCGCCGAGCAGGCGGTCCGCGCCCGAGCGCACCGTGCGGACCGAGGTGATCGAGCGGCCCACGACGACGATGCCCGTCCGGGAGAACACGCCCTCGCGGACCAGGATGCGGCGGTCGGTGACGACGAAGTGGGTGGCCCGCCAGCGGGTGGCGGGCGCGAGCGAGAACCAGCCTACGACGCCGACCGCGACGACGCCGACCGCGACCAGCACCGCGAGGAACCACGGCGTCGGGCGGGCCACGGCCACCAGCCACGCCCCGACGAAGGCGACCACCGGCGGCAGGACGGCGGGCAGCACCAGCATCCGCCAGTGCGGCCGGACGTGGACGGACACGCGCTCGCCGGCCACGAGGAGTCGCTCCGGGTACGCCACTGCCCGACCCCCTCCCGACCGCGGTGCGCCGATCGAGGGTATCCGCGGACCGGGCCGGATCCGAGTGCCGCGCCGCGCCGGCGGGGCTCAGACCGCCCGGACGTGCACCACGTCGCCCGCGGAGACCGTCGTGTGCCCGCCGTCGGCGTCGCGGACCACGAGCCGGCCGTCGTCGTCGAGGTCCTCGGCGGTACCGAGCAGTTCGCGGTCGCCCGGCAGCGACACCCGCACCTCGCGCCCGAGCGTGGCGCAGCGGCGCCGGTACCCCTCGAGCAGGCCGGCGCGGGCGGCGTCGCCCCGGGCGGCGCGCCAGTCGTCGTCGAGCGAGGCGAGCACCGCGAGGACGTCCCCGAGCACGTCCGGCCGGGTCCGGCGCACGCTCTGCGCGAGCAGCGACGTCCCGCCCTCGGGCAGCTCGGCCTCCGGGGTCGACACGTTGATCCCGATCCCGACGACGAGGGCGTTCCCCTCCGGCCCGCCCGGCACGACCTCGGCCAGGATGCCCGCGCCCTTGCGCTGGTCCGGGCCCAGCAGCAGGTCGTTCGGCCACTTCAGGGCGGCCTCGAGGGTCGCGACGGAGGCCGGGGCCCGGTAGTCCTCCATCGCCACGACGAGGGCGAGCCCGGCGAGCAGCGGCGCCCAGCCCCACTGCGCGGCCGGCACCTGCGTGGGCCGCAGCAGCACCGAGAAGGTCAGGCCCTCGCCGGCCCCGGACTCCCACGTGCGCTCGCGACGCCCGCGCCCGGCCTGCTGGTGGTGGGCGACGAGCACGGTGCGGTCGGGGGCGCCGTCCGCGGCCGCGGCGGCCAGGTCGGCGTTCGTCGAGCCCGTGGCGTCCACCACGTCCAGCCGCGCCCAGGGCCCGGTCGGCGCGACGGCGGTGGTCTGCAGGGCCGCCCAGGCGGCGGCGTCGCGAAGTCCCGGCTGCACCCGGGGACCGTATCGTCCGTCCCCCGACGTGCCCGGCGTCACGCGGCTGCACCGCCCGAGGGATGGATATGGTCCGCGACCATGACCGCCGCGACGAAGCCGCCGCCCGAGCCCGACGAGGCCGCGGACGAACCCGACGTCCACACCTCCGCCGGCAAGCTGGCGGACTGGCACCGGCGCCAGGACGACGTCGTGCACGCCGGCTCCGAGCGGGCCGTCGAGCGCCAGCACGCCAAGGGCCGCAAGACCGCCCGGGAGCGCATCGACCTCCTGCTCGACGAGGGCAGCTTCCTCGAGTTCGACGCGATGGCCCGGCACCGCTCCACCAACTTCGGTCTGGAGGCGAACCGGCCCTACGGCGACGGCGTCGTCACCGGCCAGGGCACCGTCGACGGCCGGCCGGTCTGCGTCTTCTCCCAGGACGCCACCGTCTTCGGCGGCGCGCTCGGCGAGGTCTACGGCGAGAAGATCGTCAAGGTCATGGACGTGGCCATGAAGATCGGCTGCCCCGTCATCGGCATCAACGACGGCGGCGGCGCGCGCATCCAGGAGGGCGTGGTCGCGCTCGGGCTCTACGGCGAGATCTTCCGCCGGAACTCGCACGCCTCCGGCGTCGTCCCGCAGATCTCGCTGGTGATGGGCCCGGCCGCCGGCGGCGCCGTCTACTCCCCCGCGCTGACCGACTTCACGATCATGGTCGACGAGACGTCGTTCATGTTCATCACCGGACCCGACGTCATCAAGACCGTCACCGGTGAGGACGTCGAGTTCGAGACGCTCGGCGGGGCCCGCACGCACAACACCACG
This sequence comes from Actinomycetospora termitidis, assembly GCF_030286555.1. GTDB lineage: Bacteria > Actinomycetota > Actinomycetes > Mycobacteriales > Pseudonocardiaceae > Actinomycetospora > Actinomycetospora termitidis. The sequence continues at coordinate 76,199 of NZ_JASVWF010000010.1, forward strand.
TCGGGCAACGCGCACTACCTCGCCTCCGACGAGGACGACGCGATCGCCTACGTGCAGGAGCTGCTGGGCTACCTGCCGTCGAACAACCTCTCCGAGCCGCCGCGACTGGCGGCGGACGAGGAGACCGGCGCGGTGGAGGAGAACCTCTCCGAGGTCGACCTCGAGCTCGACGGGCTCGTGCCGGACTCCCCGAACCAGCCCTACGACATCCGCGAGGTGATCCGGCGGGTCGTGGACGACGAGGAGTTCCTGGAGGTCCAGGAGCTGTACGCGTCGAACATGGTCGTGGGGTACGGGCGCGTCGAGGGCCGCGCGGTCGGCGTCGTCGCGAACCAGCCGACCCAGCTCGCCGGCTGCCTCGACATCGGCGCCAGCGAGAAGGCCGCACGCTTCGTGCGCACCTGCGACGCGTTCAACATCCCGGTGCTGACCTTCGTCGACGTCCCGGGATTCCTGCCCGGCACCGACCAGGAGTACAACGGCATCATCCGCCGCGGCGCGAAGCTGATCTACGCCTACGCCGAGGCGACGGTCCCGCTGATCACGATCATCTGCCGCAAGGCCTACGGCGGCGCCTACGACGTCATGGGCTCCAAGCACCTCGGCGCGGACCTCAACCTCGCGTGGCCGACCGCGCAGATCGCCGTCACCGGCGCGTCCGGCGCGGTGAGCATCCTGTACCGCAAGGAGCTCAAGAAGGTCGAGGACGAGGGCGGTGACGTCGAGGCGCGCCGCGCGGAGCTGCAGCAGGAGTACGAGGACACCCTCGCCAACCCCTACGTCGCGGCCGAGCGCGGTTACGTCGACGCGGTCGTCCCGCCGTCGTGGACGCGCGGCTACGTCGCCCGTGCCCTGCGCTCGTTCTCGACCAAGCGCGAGACGCTGCCGGCCAAGAAGCACGGGAACATCCCGCTGTGACCGGCCCGGAGGAGGAGACACCGGCCCGTCCGGTGCTGCGCATCGTCCGCGGTGACCCGTCGCCCGAGGAGGTGGCCGCGCTGACCGTCGTGCTCGCGGCGGCCTCGGGTGGGGGCGGCGAGCCGGAGGACACCGGTCCGCGGTCGGTCTGGAACGAGCGCGAGTCGCTGGTGCGGCGGCCGCTCTCGCCGGGCCCGGGAGCGTGGCGGGCGTCGGCGCTGCCGCGCTGAGGCCATTCGATCCGAGCGAACGGCACTCTCGCGCGCATAGACGCTGCGAGGGTGCCGCTCGCTCGACTCCGGCCGACGCTGCCGCGGCAGGGTCCGCCGCCTAGGGTCGCGGGCCGTGCGACTGGTTCTCGGCTCCGCGTCCCCCGCCCGCCTCGGTGTGCTCCGATCGGCGGGGGTGGACCCCGACGTCATCGTCTCGGAGGTCGACGAGGACGCCCTGCTCACGGAGCTCGGCGACGCGACGCCCGCCGAGAAGGTCACCGCGCTGGCCATCGCGAAGGCCCGCGCGGTCGCCTCGCAGGTGCCGACCGAGGAGGGCGACGTCGTCGTCGTCGGGTGCGACTCGATGCTCGACATCGACGGCGAGCTGGTCGGCAAGCCGCACACCGTGGAGAACGCCCGGGCGCGCTGGGAGCGCATGGCGGGCCGGCACGGTGAGCTCGTCACCGGCCACGCCCTCGTCCGGCTGCGCGGCGGGGTGGCCGACGCCGAGATCTCCGGACACGCGACCACGTTCGTCACCTTCGCCGAGCCCTCCCCCGCCGCGCTGGACGCCTACCTGGCGTCGGGCGAGCCGTTGCAGGTCGCAGGCGCGTTCACGCTCGACGGCCTGGGCGGCTGGCTGGTGGAGGGCATCCAGGGCGACCCGTCCAACGTCATCGGGATCAGCCTGCCGCTCGTGCGCCGGCTGCTCGCCGAGCTCGGGATCGAGGTCAGCGACCTGTGGCGGGCCCCGGCGACGGGCTGACCCGCGCCCCGGGCGGACCCGCGGCCGGCGGGGCGGCCGCCCGGCCCGGCGTCGGCGGTGGAGCGGCCCCGGCATCCGAGGACAGCGAGCGCACGACGCGGTCGGCGGCGCCGGCATCGGCGGGCTGGGTGCGCCCCGGGGCCGCGACCGCCAGCAGCACGAGGCCGGGCTCGCCGCGGTCGCCCGCGACCGTCGTGACCCGCACGATCGTCCCGTCCGGCGCACGGCGCACAGAGGTGAACGCGTCCCGTCCGTCGAGCGGGCCGGCCTCGTCGGACACGGTGACGACGCGCCCGTCGTCGTCACCCCGGACGCCGTCGGTGAACGCGCCGACGAGCCGCCGGGCCTCGTCGCCGAGGGCGTCCTCCCCGAAGCCGCGGGCCGGGTCGAGGCGCCCGAGCAGGACGACGGCGCGGTCCTCCAGGGTGAGCACGGTGGGGAAGCGGCCGGGAGTGACCGGCACCAGGCCCTGGGTACGGGCGGGCTCCCACCCGGGCTGGAGCGCGACCGTCGCGCCGAGCGTCGGGTCGCCCAGCCGGCCGGGTCGGGTCGTCACCGGCGGCGCCGAGGCGGGGGCGGCGGCCGGCGAGGCCTGCGAGGCCTGCGGCGCGGGGCGCGCGTCCGCGAGGGTCCGCGCCTCGGAGCGGCGGGCGGACTCGCCGTCGGCACCGACCGCCGTCGCCACCGCGGCCACCGTGCCCGCGAGAGCCGCCACGGACGCGCACACGGCCACCGCGGGGCCCCACCATCGGCGGGAGCTGGGAGCGCTCATCGGTCGTCGACGGTAGCGACCGGCCGACGCCGCCCCGGAGCCGGGCGGGCGCTGTGGTCATGACCACCCAAGACGTGGTGTCGCGGGGGGCTCCGGGTGCGGGAGAGTCGCGAGAACGGTCACGGCCGACCGTTCGAGCAGCGCTCACCCGGACGGCCGTGCACGGCGGCCCTACACTGCGCCCGGCTCACCACGCCCGCACCGACGCGTTCGCCCAGGAGGCTCCAGACCATGGCTCCGCAGGCCCAGCAGGAAGCCCTGCACACCGTGCTCATCGCCAACCGCGGCGAGATCGCCGTCCGCGTGGCGCGGGCGTGCAGGGATGCGGGCCTCACCAGCGTCGCGGTGTACGCGGACCCGGACCGGGACGCACCGCACGTGCGCGTCGCCGACCAGGCCTACGGCCTCGGCGGGGAGACGGCGGCGGACTCCTACCTGAACATCGAGAAGATCATCGCCGCGGCCAAGGAGTCCGGCGCCAACGGCGTCCACCCGGGCTACGGCTTCCTCTCGGAGAACTCCGACTTCGCCCAGGCCGTCATCGACGCCGGGCTGATCTGGATCGGGCCGTCGCCGCAGGCCATCCGCGACCTCGGCGACAAGGTGACCGCCCGCAAGATCGCCGAGCGGGCCGGGGCGCCGCTGGTGCCGGGCACCAAGGACCCGGTCGCGGACGCCGACGAGGTCATCGCGTTCGCCGACGAGCACGGCCTGCCCGTGGCCATCAAGGCCGCGTTCGGCGGTGGCGGGCGCGGCATGCGCGTCGCCCGCGAGCGCGACGAGATCGCGGAGATGTTCGACGCCGCGGTGCGCGAGGCGGTCTCGGCGTTCGGCCGCGGCGAGTCGTTCGTGGAGCGCTACCTCGACCGGCCGCGCCACGTCGAGGCGCAGGTCCTCGCCGACCAGCACGGCAACTGCATCGTCGTCGGGACCCGCGACTGCTCGCTGCAGCGCCGCCACCAGAAGCTCGTCGAGGAGGCCCCCGCGCCGTTCCTGTCCGACGAGCAGCGCAAGCGCATCCACACCTCCGCCCGCGACATCTGCCTCGAGGCCGGCTACTCCGGCGCCGGCACCGTGGAGTTCCTGGTCGGCGAGGACGGCACGATCTCGTTCCTCGAGGTCAACACCCGCCTGCAGGTGGAGCACCCGGTCTCCGAGGAGACCAGCGGCCTGGACCTGGTCCGCGAGCAGTTCCGGATCGCGAACGGCGAGCAGCTGCGGATCACGGAGGACCCCGAGCCGCGCGGGCACTCCATCGAGTTCCGGCTCAACGGCGAGGACGCCGGGCGCGGCTTCCTGCCCGCGCCGGGCACCGTCACACGGTTCGTCGCGCCCTCCGGGCCGGGCGTGCGCGTGGACGCGGGCGTCGAGTCCGGCTCGGTCATCGGCGGGCAGTTCGACTCGATGGTCGGCAAGCTGATCGTCACCGGCGAGGACCGTCAGCAGGCGCTGGAGCGCTCGCGGCGCGCGCTGGACGAGATCGTCGTCGAGGGCCTCCCGACCGTCATCCCGTTCCACCGGCTCGTCGTCACCGACCCGGCGTTCACCGCGCCCGAGGGCGGCTCCTCGTTCACCGTGCACACCCGGTGGATCGAGACCGAGTGGGACAACACCGTCGAGCCGTACGTGGCCTCCGGCGAGGGGGACGACGAGGACGAGGTCGCGCCCCGGCAGACCGTGGTCGTCGAGGTCGGCGGCAAGCGGCTCGAGGTGTCGCTGCCGGGCGACCTCGCGATCGGTGGCGGCGGGGGCGGCGCGGCCGCTCCGGCGGCGAAGAAGAAGTCGCGCAAGCGCTCCGGCGGCGGCGCGAAGGTCTCCGGGGACGCCGTGACCTCGCCGATGCAGGGCACCGTCGTGAAGGTGGCGGTGTCCGAGGGCGACACGGTCGCGACCGGCGACCAGATCGTCGTCGTCGAGGCCATGAAGATGGAGAACCCGGTCACCGCGCACAAGGACGGGACGGTCACGGGCCTGAACGTCGAGGCCGGCGGGTCGGTGAACCAGGGCGCCGTGATCTGCGAGATCGCGGACGCGTAGTCGCCGGGGTGTCAGCAGTGCGGCCATGCTGACACCGGACGTCAGAAGAGCCACAACGTCGGCGGCCGCCTACCCTGGACCGGGTGGGCGAGCTGCGTATCGGCAACCGGGAGCGCGAGCTCGCGATGGCCGCGCTCGACGAGCACCTGCGCGAGGGCCGGCTCGAGCCCGGGGAGTACGCGGAACGCTCCGCGGTGGCGTCGACGGCGCGGGTGCGCTCCGAGCTCGACGCGCTGTTCGCGGACCTGCCGGCGCCGCACCCCGCCTACCCCGGGACCCGGCCCGTTCCCGACGACGGGTCGCCCGGCCCGGGCGGGCCGGTGACGGTCGACCCCGCACCGCCGCGGGAGGACCTGCCGGAGCTGGTGGCCCCGATCGGGGCACGCCTCGGCCGGCACGCGGGGGTCCTGTCGGCCCTGGCGCCGGTGCTCGCGGTGGTGCTGTTCGTCGTCACCGGGCTGCGCTTCCCGCAGGTGTTCCTGCTGGTCCCGGTGATGATCGGGGTGCTCGCCTACCTCGGCCACAAGCACGGCGGATGAGTTCCGCCGAGAGCGGAACCCGTCACTCCCGCCCGTAATGCGGTCGGAGGTTGTCAGGGGTCCGTGGTTGTCTGGGGACACGGCACCGACGCCGCCCCCGCTCTCCCCCTTCCTCCCCGGAAAGGTGCGTCACCCCATGGCCTCGGCTCCGACCACTCCGGACGCCCCGACGGCGGTCGACGACGCGTCCGTACCCGATCCGGGCAGCACCCGGGCCGGGGTGGTGATCGCGGTCCTCGTCGTGTCCGCGTTCGTCATGATCCTCAACGAGACGATCCTGTCCGTCGCGCTCAACGAGCTGACGCGGGACCTCGGGGTCTCCACCACGACGGTGCAGTGGCTCACCAGCGGCTTCCTGCTGACGATGGCGGTGGTCATCCCGACCACGGGGTACCTGCTCGAGCGGTTCACCCCGCGTCAGGTCTTCCTCGCCTCGCTGACCCTGTTCAGCCTCGGCACGCTGATCAGTGCCGTCGCCCCCGGGTTCGAGGTGCTGCTCGTCGGTCGCGTGGTGCAGGCCTGCGGCACCGCGGTGATGATCCCGCTGCTGATGACGTCGATCATGCGGCTGGTCCCGGACGACAGGCGCGGCTCGATGATGGGCACGATCTCGATCGTCATCGCCGTGGCGCCGGCCATCGGCCCGACGATCGGTGGCGCGGTGCTCGCCTCGCTCGGCTGGCGCTGGATGTTCTGGATCGTCCTGCCGCTCGCCGTCATCGCGCTGGTGCTGGGCGCCGTGCTCATGCGGCTGCCGTCGCAGACCCGCTCGGTCCCGCTGAGCCTGACCTCGGTCGTCCTGTCCGCGCTCGGCTTCGGCGGCATCCTGTACGGCTTCTCGACGATCGGGGAGTCCGGTGGCGGCCACCTGCCGCCGTGGGTGCCGCTGGTGATCGGCGCGGTCGCCCTGGTGCTGTTCGTGTGGCGCCAGCTGGTGCTCCAGCGCCGGGACGCCGCCCTGCTCGACCTGCGGCCGTTCACCTACCGCGCCTACGTCGTGTCCCTGGTGCTGGCGGCACTGCTGTTCATGGCCCTGCTGGGGGCGGCGGCGATCCTGCTGCCGCTCTACCTGCAGGCGGTGCTGCGCCAGGGCACGTTCGTCACCGGCCTCGCAGTGCTCCCGGGTGGTCTCGTGCTCGGCCTGCTGGGCCGGCCGGTGGGTTCGCTGTTCGACCGCTTCGGCGCCCGCCCGCTGGTGATCCCCGGGGCGGCGATGATGGCGATCTCGCTGTGGCTGTTCGCCACGCTCGGGGCGACGTCGCCGCTGTGGGCCGTGATCGTGATCCACGTCGTGCTGATGGCCGGCCTCGGTCTGATGATGACCCCGCTGATGACCTCGGCGCTGTCCACGCTGCCCGGCCCGCTGTACTCCCACGGCAGCGCGATCCTGGCGACGCTGCAGCAGGTCGCGGGGGCGTTCGGGACGGCGGCGTTCGTGACGATCGCGGCGCTGGGCTCGGCCGTCGCCGGGGGAACGCCGGACGCGCAGGGCCTGCGGATCGGGTTCATGGCGGCCGGTGTCGTCGGGGTGTTGGCCCTGGTCGTGTCGTTCTTCCTGCCGCGCAAGGTGGCCGCCTCGGACGACCTCGAGACGGCCGCGGACGCCCCGGAGGACGCGCCGGCCGACCCGCGGCGGGAGTCGGCGACGGCGGCGGTCCCGGCCGAGACGGACGACACGGCCGACTCCGGCGCGATCCCGGCTGCGGTCCTCGGCTCCGACGACTCGGCGGTGCTCGCGCCGCGGGTCGTCGGCCGGGTCGGGCTGGCTCGGGTGGGCGAGGCGTTCGTGACGCTCGTCGACGAGCACGGCGTCCAGCACGGCCGGGCCGAGACGGTCGACGGGTCGTACGACCTGGCGTTGCCGGGGTCCGGGGCCTGGCTGGTCGTGGTCAGCGCGCCGGGTCACGCCCCGCGCGCCGATCGCGTCGTCGCGGGCGGGCACACGTCCGAGCTGCGCCACGACGTCACGCTCGTCGGCTCCGAGCCCCTCGCCGACGACGCCCGCGCGCCGCAGCCCCTCGAGCCGCAGCGCGGCTGACACGCCGACCGCGGACGGCGCCACCCGGTGTGGTGGCGCCGCCCGGTCGTCCGGGCTCAGGCGGTGCCGAGGGCCTCGAGGTTCTCGCGGCGGGGGTCGGGCGCGGAGAGACGCAGCTTGTCGGCCTCCTCGTCGCTGTCGACCGACTGCGACCGGCGCTCGGCCTCGACCCGCTCCACGTACGAGCGGACCTCCTCGTCCCGGGTCTCCCGGCTCCACCCGAGCAGCGGCGCCATCTGGTCGGCCACCGACTCCGCCGAGTCGATGCCGCGGTGGGCGTACTCGATCGAGATCCGGGTCCGGCGGGTGAGGACGTCGTCGAGGTGCAGCGCGCCCTCGTAGGCGACCGCGTACGCGATCTCCACGCGCAGGTAGTCCGGCGAGCCGGGCACCGGTTCGCGCAGGGTCGGGTCGTCCTCGGTCATCGCGAGCAGGCCGTGCAGCAGCGAGCCGTAGCGGTCGAGCAGGTGCCGCACCCGGTGCGGGTGCAGGTCGTACTTCCGTCCGATGTGCTCGGCCTGGTTGACCAGCGCGAAGTAGCCGTCGGCCCCCATCAGCGGGACGCGGTCGGTGATCGACGGGGCCACGCGGGCGGGGATGTCCTGCACCGCCATGTCCAGGGCGTCCTTGGCCATCACGCGGTAGGTCGTGTACTTGCCGCCCGCGATCGACACCATGCCCGGCATCACCCGCGAGACCGCGTGCTCGCGCGAGAGCTTGGAGGTCTCCTCGCTCTCCCCGGCGAGCAGGGGCCGCAGGCCGGCGTAGACGCCCTCGATGTCGTCGTGGGTCAGCGGGGTGACCAGCACCGCGTTGATGTGCTCGAGCAGGTAGTCGATGTCGTGCCGGGTCGCCGCCGGGTGGGCCAGGTCGAGCCGCCAGCTGGTGTCGGTGGTCCCGACGATCCAGTGGTTGCGCCACGGGATGACGAACAGCACCGACTTCTCGGTCCGCAGGATCATCCCGACGTCCGAGGGGATCTTGTCGCGCGCGACGAGGAAGTGCACGCCCTTCGACGCGTTCACCTTGAACCGCCCACGGGTGCCCGCGGCGTGCTGCATCTGGTCGGTCCACACGCCGGTGCAGTTGACGACGACGTGCGCGCGCACGTCGGTCTCCCGGCCGGTCTCGACGTCGCGCACCCGCACCCCCGCGACCCGGTCGACCTCGTGCAGGAAGTCCACGACCTGGGTCGACGTGCGCACGACCGCCCCGTACTGCGCCGCGGTGCGCCCGACCATCATGGTGTGGCGGGCGTCGTCGGCCTGCGCGTCGTAGTAGCGCACCGCGCCGACCAGGGCGTCGCGCTTGAGCGCGGGCGCCATCCGCAGCGCGCCGGACCGGGTGAGCTGCTTCTGCTTGGGCAGCGAGCTCCTGCCGCCCATCGTGTCGTAGAGCGTGATGCCGGCGGTCACGTACGGCCGCTCCCACACGCTGTGGGTCAGCGGGTACAGGAACGGCACCGGCTTGATCAGGTGCGGGGCGAGGCGTGTCATGTTCAGCTCGCGCTCGGAGAGCGCCTCCCGGACCAGCCCGAAGTCGAGCTGCTCCAGGTAGCGCAGGCCACCGTGGAAGAGCTTCGACGACCGGCTCGAGGTACCCGCGGCGAGGTCACGGGCCTCGACGAGCGCGACCGAGAGCCCGCGGGTCGCGGCGTCGAGCGCGGCGCCGACGCCGACCACTCCTCCGCCCACGACGACGACGTCGAACTGCTCGTTCTGCAGGCGCTCCCACGACCGGGCGCGCTCGGCCGGTCCGAGCCGAGCGGGCTCGGTGACGGCGTCGAGCGACTCGGCCTCCGGGGCGCCGGCCCCCTGCGCCGCGGACTCGCTCGCGGCGGGGTCGGCGGACTTCGCAGCCACTGGAGGGCCTCCTCGTACGTTCGGTGTCTTCGCGGTGCTCCGTGCGGCGTAGCAGGACCCGGGACGCCCACGACCTGCGGCGACGTCCGGGGATGCCCGCGACGGCGTCGTTCACGCTACCCGCGGGAGGACCCTGCGCGCCGTCTCCGACCCACGGTCGACGGAAGCGCTTTCGCCCGAGCGTGCAGGGCATAGACACATGTGAGCCACGCGACTAGCGTCCGCCGCGCTCGTCGGTGCGGACCGGGCCCGCTCCCGAGAGCGCGACCAGGGGAGATGACGTGACACCGGTCCTCAGCGGCGGCGAGATCATCCTGTGGGAGTTCCTCGGGACGGCCGCACTGCTCCTGTTCGGCGTGGGCGTCGTGGCGAACGTGATCCTGCCGCGGTCCAACGCCGACGGGGACACGTCGCACTGGGTCCTGATCGTGATCGGCTGGGGCGTCGGTGTCCTCACCGGCGCGAGCATCGCCGACGCGACCGGCGGCCACATCAACCCCGCCGTCACGATCGGGCTGGCGATGGCCGGCAAGACCCCGTGGTCCGACGTGCCCTTCTACCTGATCGGCCAGTTCCTGGGCGCCTTCGTCGGCGCCACCCTCGCGTGGCTGGTCTACAAGCTCCAGTTCGACGAGAACCGCGAGCAGAACGAGGGGACGCTCGGGATCTTCTCCACCAACCCGCCGATCAAGAAGCCGGTGTGGAACCTGGTCAGCGAGACGATCGCGACGTTCTTCCTGGTCCTGTTCATCCTGGTCGCCCCGTACCAGTCGCCCGCGAACTACGCGGCCGTGACCGCGCTCGTCATCGGCATCGGCGCCGCGCTCGGCGGGCCGACCGGCTACGCCATCAACCCCGCCCGCGACCTCGGGCCGCGCGTCGCCTACGCCGTCCTGCCCATTCCCGGGAAGGGCAGCGCGGACTGGGGCTACTCGTGGGTGCCGATCATCGGGCCGATCATCGGCGCGGTCCTCGCGGGCCTGCTCTCCCTGGCCCTCCCCACCTACAGCTGACCCTCACCGTCCCCGACTCCCGAACAGGAGAGCAGGCCCGATGACCCAGTACGTCGCGGCGATCGACCAGGGCACCACGTCGACGCGGTGCATGATCTTCGACCACTCCGGGCGGGTCGTCGCCGTCGACCAGCTCGAGCACCAGCAGATCTTCCCGAGGGCCGGCTGGGTGGAGCACGACGCCGCCGAGATCTGGGGCAACACCCGGCAGGTGTGCGGCGGCGCGCTGGCGCGCGCCGACCTCGACGCGTCGAGCATCGCCGCCGTCGGGATCACCAACCAGCGCGAGACCACGGTCGTGTGGGACCGGGCCACCGGCGAGCCGATCCACAACGCGATCGTCTGGCAGGACACCCGCACCCAGGCGATCTGCGACGAGCTCGGGGCGCTCGGCGGTGGCGCGGAGCGCTACCGGGCGAAGACCGGCCTGCCGCTCGCCACGTACTTCGCGGGCCCGAAGGCGCGCTGGATCCTCGACAACGTCGAGGGCGCGCGGGAGCGGGCGGAGCGCGGCGAGCTCGCGTTCGGGACGATGGACACCTGGGTGCTGTGGAACGCCACCGGCGGCATCGAGGGCGGGCTGCACGTCACCGACCCGACGAACGCCTCCCGCACCCTGCTGATGAACATCGACACCCTGCAGTGGGACCCCGAGCTCTGCGAGGAGATCGGCGTCCCGATGTCGATGCTCCCGGAGATCCGCTCGTCGTCGGAGACCTACGGCCCGATCCGCGCCCGCGGCACGTTCCGGGACGTCCCGGTCGCCGGCATCCTCGGCGACCAGCAGGCCGCGACGTTCGGCCAGGCCTGCCTCGAGGTCGGCGAGGCCAAGAACACCTACGGCACCGGCAACTTCGTCCTGCTCAACACCGGCACCGAGAAGGTCGAGTCGAAGAACGGCCTGCTCACCACGGTCTGCTACAAGATCGGCGACCAGCCGCAGGTGTACGCGCTCGAGGGGTCGATCGCCGTCACCGGCTCGCTCGTGCAGTGGCTGCGCGACAACCTCGGCCTGATCTCCTCCGCGCCCGAGGTGGAGGACCTCGCCAAGTCGGTGGACGACAACGGCGGCGCGTACATCGTCCCCGCGTTCTCCGGCCTGTTCGCCCCGTACTGGCGCGCGGACGCCCGCGGCGTGGTCGTCGGGCTCACCCGGTACGTCAACAAGGGCCACATCGCCCGGGCCGTGCTCGAGGCGACGGCGTTCCAGACCCGCGAGGTCATCGACGCCATGAACGCCGACTCCGGCGTGCCGCTGACGACGCTCAAGGTCGACGGCGGGATGGTCGGCAACGAGGTCCTGATGCAGTTCCAGGCCGACCTGCTCGGCGTCGAGGTCGTCCGCCCGGTCGTCAGCGAGACGACCGCCCTCGGCGCGGCCTACGCGGCCGGGCTCGCGGTCGGCTTCTGGTCCTCGGAGCAGGACATCCGCGACAACTGGGCCCAGGACAAGGTCTGGGAGCCCTCGATGGACCCGGCCGAGCGCGACCGGCTCTACGAGGAGTGGAAGAAGGCGGTCACGCGGACCTTCGACTGGGCGTAGATCCTCTTCCCGACGGCGGGTGCCGCGGCACCCGCCGTCGGGAGCGGCTCAATCGAGGTCGTCGTGCTGCATGAGGCGGCGGCCGGCCTCGGTCACCGAGCCCGAGAGGGACGGGTAGATCGAGAACGTGTGCGCCAGGTCGTCCACGGTGAGGTTGTTCTGCACCGCCATGGCCAGCGGGAGGACCAGCTCGCTCGCCACCGGCGCGACGATCACGCCGCCGATGACGACCCCGGTGGCCGGACGGCAGAAGATCTTCACGAACCCGCGGTCGAGGCCCTGCATCTTCGCCCGCGGGTTCGTGCCCAGCGGGAGCAGCACCTCGCGGGCCGCGAACTCCCCCGACTCGACCTGCTTGTGCCCGATCCCCACGGTCGCGACCTCGGGCCGGGTGAACACGGCCGACGCGACCGTCTTGAGCCGCAGCGGCCCGACGCCCTCGCCGAGCGAGTGCCACATCGCGATCCGGCCCTGCATCGCCGCGACCGAGGCCAGCGGCAGCAGACCGGTGCAGTCGCCCGCGGCGTAGACGCCGGGGACCGACGTGCGTGACACCCGGTCGACGGTGATGTGCCCGGAGTCGCGGAGCTCCAGCCCGACCTCGTCGCAGCCCAGGTCCCCGGTGTTGGGCACCGATCCGACGGTCATCAGCGCGTGCGAGCCGGTGACCTCCCGCCCGTCGGACAGGGTCACCCGCACCCCGTCGGAGGTGGCCACGACCTTGTCCGCCCGGGAGCGCGGCTCGATCGTCACGCCGCGCTCGGTGAAGACCTCCTCCAGCGTGGTGGCCGCGTCCGGGTCCTCGTGGGGCAGCACGCGGTCGCGGCTGGAGATCAGGGTGACGGGGACGCCCAGCTCGGAGTACGCGGAGACGAACTCCGCGCCGGTGACCCCGGACCCGACGACGACGAGGTGCTCGGGCAGCTCCTCGAGGTCGTAGAGCTGACGCCAGGTCAGGATGCGCTTCCCGTCCGGCACCGCGTCCGGCAGCACGCGGGGCGAGGCGCCGGTGGCGAGGAGGACCACGTCGGCAGTCACGGTCTCGACCGGTGAACCGTCGGAGGGGGTGATCTCGATGTCGTGGGTGGCGCTGTTGTCCGACGCGGCGCGGAACCGACCGCGGCCGTCGACCACGCGCACCCCGGCGCGCTCGAGCGTGGCCCGGATGTCGGAGGACTGCGCGAGCGCGAGGCCCTTCACCCGGCCGTTGACGCGCGGCAGGTCGACGACCGCGTCGTCGTCGTCCACCTCGATTCCCATGTCGGCGTTCCGGCGGAAGCCCGCCCGCACCCCGGCGGAGGCGATGAAGGTCTTGGACGGCACGCAGTCGTAGGCGACGCAGTTGCCGCCGACGCTGTCCTCCTCGACGAGGACGACGGAGGCCTCGTGCTGCGCGGCGACCAGGGCCGCCTCGTATCCGGCGGGACCACCGCCGAGGATCACGATGCGGGTCATGGGTGGAGGTCCCTCCAGGAAGTGCGGTGGTGGTGTCCGGGATGCCCGGTCGGCGTCCATCCTGCCCGTCCGCTCGGGGTCGTGCGGCGCCCCCGTGGCGGGCGACGCACCGGACACGGCCGGACGACCTGGGCGACCACCGGTATCGAACGGCCCTGTCCTGGCTACCCTGTGCGCCGTGCCGCTCTACGCCGCGTACGGGTCGAACATGGACCCCGCGCAGATGATGCAACGCGCGCCCCACTCGCCGGTCTCGGGTTCCGGCTGGCTCGAGGGCTGGCGCCTGACGTTCGGGGGCGAGGACCTCGGCTGGGAGGGCGCGCTCTCCACGGTCGTCGAGGACCCGTCCTCCCGCGTGTTCGTGGTGCTCTACGACGTCAGCCCGCTCGACGTCGACCAGCTCGACCGCTGGGAGGGCGGCGAGCTCGGGATGCACAAGAAGCTCCGGCTGCGGGTGCAGACGATGGACGGTCCGCAGCTCGCCTGGGTCTACGTCCTCGACGCCTACGAGGGCGGCCTCCCGTCCGCGCGCTACATCGGCGTGCTCTCCGACGCGGCCGAGGCCGCCGGCGCGCCGGACGACTACGTCCAGGCGCTCCGCGAACGCCCCTGCCGCTCCGTGGGACCGGGTTCCGCCTCGATGTAGGTGCCGCGAGGGCGACACCACGCAGGCATCCGGCAGCCGGAACCTGCGTCACGTCGCCCTCGGCGCCGGCCGCCTACTTGTCGAAGCCCGCCCGGCGCAGCGCGTCGGCCATGGCGCCGCCCGCCGGCTTGCGATCACGGTCGCCGCCGCGCCGCTCCTTGCCGGAACCACCCTTCGGCTGCCCGCCCTTGGCCTGCCCGCCCTGCTGCGCTCGGCCGCCCTGGCCCTGCCCGCCGCCGCGCGGAGCCCCGCCCTCACGACCGCCCGTGCCTCCGGACTCCGCGCCGGGCTCGTCGTCCAGGCGCAGCGTCAAGGAGATGCGCTTGCGGGGGACGTCGACGTCCATCACCTTGACCCGCACGACGTCGCCCGGGCCGACGACGGCGCGGGGGTCGGACACGAAGTCCTTCGACATCGCGGAGATGTGGACCAGACCGTCCTGGTGCACGCCCACGTCGACGAACGCCCCGAACGCGGCCACGTTGGTCACGACGCCCTCGAGCACCATCCCGGTCTTCAGGTCGGTGATCTGCTCGACGCCCTCGGCGAAGGTGGCGGTCTCGAAGGCCGGGCGCGGGTCGCGGCCCGGCTTGTCGAGCTCGGCGATGATGTCGGTGACCGTCGGGACGCCGAAGGTGTCGTCGGTGAACTCGCGCGGGTCGAGGCGACCCAGCAGCGTGGAGTTGCCGACGAGCGACGCCACGTCGGTCCCGGTCTTCTCCACGATCCGCCGCACCACCGGGTAGGCCTCGGGGTGGACGCCGGAGCGGTCGAGCGGGTCCGTGGCGTCGGGGATCCGCAGGAAGCCCGCACACTGCTCGAACGCCTTCGCGCCCAGCCGCGGCACCTTCGTCAGCGCCGTCCGGGAGGCGAACGGGCCGTGCTCGTCGCGGAACCCGACGATCGTCGTCGCGAGACCCGTCGAGATGCCGGAGACCCGGCGGAGCAGCGGAGCGGAGGCCGTGTTCACGTCGACGCCGACCGCGTTCACGCAGTCCTCGACCACGCCGTCGAGCGACCGCGAGAGCAGCGTCCCGGACACGTCGTGCTGGTACTGCCCCACCCCGATCGACTTCGGGTCGATCTTCACCAGCTCGGCCAGCGGGTCCTGCAGGCGGCGCGCGATGGAGACGGCCCCGCGGATCGAGACGTCGAGGTCGGGCAGTTCCCTCGACGCCTCCTCCGACGCCGAGTACACCGACGCCCCCGCCTCGGACACCATCGCCGGGATCAGCCCGGGCTGCGCCTTCGCGAGCTCCACGGCGAGCTTGTGGGTCTCCCGGCTCGCGGTGCCGTTGCCGATCGCGACCAGCTCGACCCCGTGCTCCCGCGCCAGCCGCCCCAGGGTGGCCAGCGAGGCGTCCCACTGGTTGCGCGGCACGTGCGGGTAGATCGTCTCGAACGCGACGACCTTGCCCGTGCCGTCGACGACGGCGACCTTCACGCCCGTGCGCAGCCCCGGGTCGAGCCCCATGGTCGGGCGGGCGCCGGCGGGTGCGGCGAGCAGCAGGTCGCGCAGGTTGCCGGCGAAGACCCCGACGGCACCCTCCTCCG
This sequence comes from Actinomycetospora termitidis, assembly GCF_030286555.1. Lineage (GTDB taxonomy): Bacteria > Actinomycetota > Actinomycetes > Mycobacteriales > Pseudonocardiaceae > Actinomycetospora > Actinomycetospora termitidis. Next base: position 91,554 of record NZ_JASVWF010000010.1, read on the forward strand.
CCACCTCGCGGAGACGTACCCGCAGGTCGACCGCCAGGCGCGACGAGATGCGGGTCCGCCACGCCCAGCGCGCCACCCCGAGCAGCCAGGCGTCCGCCGGCCGTCCGCGGTCGGCGATGCCCGCCACGGACGCGATGCGGCCCTCGTAGGCGGAGGTGTCGCCGTCGTCGTCGGCCGAGCACGGGTCGAAGGTGAGCTGCAGGACCTCCTCGGTCTCGCCGCGCAGCAGGGCGAGGATCCGGTGCGAGGGGAGCCGGGTGTACGGCTCGTCGAAGGCGAAGTAGTCGGAGAACTTCGCCGCGGCCTGGTCGTCCGCCTTCCCCTCGCGTACGACCGCGGTGAGCCGGCCGCGGGTCCACATGCGCTCGCGCAGCTCGCCCACGAGGTCGGCGTCCTCCGCGAGCCGCTCGACCAGGATCGCGCGGGCGCCCTCGAGCGCCGCGTCGGCGTCGGCCACGCCCTTCTCCGGGTCGACGAACGCGGCCGCGGCGGCCTGCGGCGGCACGGTCGGGTCGCCCAGCAGCCCGTCGGCCAGCGGCTCCAGCCCGGCCTCGCGGGCGATCATCGCCTTCGTGCGGCGCTTGGGCTTGTAGGGCAGGTAGACGTCCTCGAGCCGGCTCTTCGTCTCGGCGGCCAGGAGCTGGGCGTGCAGCTCGTCGGTGAGCTTCCCCTGCTCGCGCACCGACTCGACGACGGCCGTCCGCCGCTCCTCGAGCTCGCGCAGGTAGCCGAGCCGCTCGTCGAGCGTGCGCAGCTGCACGTCGTCGAGACCGCCCGTGACCTCCTTGCGGTAGCGCGCGACGAACGGGACCGTCGCCCCGCCGTCGAGCAGCTCGACGGCGGCGCGGACCTGTCCCTCGCCGACCCCCAGCTCGGAGGCGATGCGGGTGGGGACCGGCGGCAGCTGCGCGGGCGCGGACGTCGTCACGGGAGCCATCGTGCAACACCGCACCGACAGCCTCGGCCGGACCCGGCACGCGCAGTCGGGACCCCGATGTGTCAGGCGTCGCGGGACCGCGGACCGGTCGACCCCCGGACGACGAGGTCGGCCGGCAGCACGAGCGGCTCGACCGGCAGGTTCGGGCGCAGCACCATCTCCGCGGCCCGACGCCCCTTCTCCCGGTGCGGTTGCCGCACTGTGGTCAGGGGCGGGCGCCCCGTGGCCGCCGCCGGGACGTCGTCGAACCCGACGAGCGACAGGTCGCCGGGCACGGCGAGCCCGAGGGCCTCGGCCGCATCGAGCGCGCCGAAGGCCAGCTCGTCGCTCATGGCGAGCAGGGCGGTCGGGCGGGGTCGGCGGGCGAGCAGGGCCGCGGCGGCGCGTCGGCCCGCCTCCCGCCCGTAGGGCGCCCGTTCCTCGACCGCCATGCCCTCCCAACGCAGGCCCGCCTCCTCGACCGCCCGTCGGTAGCCCGCGAGCCGACGCCGGGTGGCGTGGTAGTGGATGTCCACCTGCCGCTCCCCCGACGGTGCGCCCTCCCACCCGTCGCCGTGCAGTGGCATCGGGACGATGCCGAGCCGCGTGTGCCCGAGGTCGAGGAGGTGCCGGGCCGCGGCGTACGCGCCGGCCTCGTCGTCGATGCCGACGTGACCGGCGCCGTCGAAGGGCGGACCGTCGACGATGACGAACGGCAGTCCCCGCTCCCGGATGACCCCGAAGGTGCGGTCGTCGGGGAAGTCGCAGTAGCAGATGACGCCGTCGACGAGCGCGACGCGCGCGGCCGCGCTGCGGCGGCCGGGCACGAGGACCAGGGCCAGCCCCTCGCGCTCGCAGAGCTCGGAGATGCCCTCCATGAACTGCGCGGCGGCCGGGTCGCTGAACGCGAACGTGACCGGCTCGCCGATCACCACGCCGAGCGCCGCCACGCGCCCACGGGCCAGGGTGGCGGCCAGTGGGTCCGGGCCGGCGTACCCGAGCTCTCCGGCCGTGCTGAGGATGCGCGAGCGCAGCCGGGCGCTGAGCCGCTCGGGGTGGTTGTAGGCGTTCGAGACGGTGGCCCGCGAGACGCCCAGCTCGGCCGCCACGGTCGCGAGGGTCACGCGCCGTCGGCCTCCGTCCGTTCCCACGGCACCAGTGTCCCGCGATCACCGGAGCCGCCGGCGGGACGCTGAACCGGTTCACCACTCATCGAGAAGCAGTAGTCGAGGTCTTGCGGTGGCACGAGGTAAACCGGTTCACTAGGCGCGTCGAGGGGAGAGAACGATGCTCGACCGACTTCGGGACCTGGTGGGACGACCGGATCGGCGCCGCGCCCGCGGCTCCGACCGTGCTGTGTGGATCCGATCGCGCCTGGACGCGCTCGACCGGGAGCGGTGGGAGCTGCTCGCGGACGAGGCGATCCCCGGCCGCAAGCACCGGCTCGACGCCGTCGCCGGCGCGCAGGACGACCTGCGGGTCGAGCTCGCGACGCTCGAGGCGCGCTGAACCGACGCCGGGCCGCGCGACGAAGCGGCGTGACTGCCACTGGATGACAGCAACGACGCTCTGCTGTCACCCCGCGACGGTGCTCAGCCCTCCAGCGAGAGCAGCGCCGCCTGCACCATCGTGCGCACGCCGACCGGCAGCGCCCGCTCGTCCAGCCGGAACGTGGGCTGGTGGATGTCGGACTGCGGGCCCTCACCGGACCAGACACCCAGGCGACCCATGGCGCCCGGCACGTGCTCGAGGTACCAGCCGAAGTCCTCGCCGCCCGAGGACTGCTCGGTGTCCGTGGCCGCGCCCGGACCGACGGCCCGCTCGGCCGCACGGGCCAGCAGGTCGGCCGACACCGGGTCGTTGACCACCGGCGGCACGCCGCGGCGGTGCTCCAGCACGTAACCGACACCGGTCGGCGCCAGCAGCGCCGTCACCAGCTGGCGCACCAGCGGCTCCAGCTCGTTCCACGTCTGGTGCTGGGCGGTGCGCAGCGTGCCGGAGAGCGTCCCGACCTCCGGGACCGCGTTCGCCGCGTGCCCCGCGTCGACCTGGCCCCAGACCAGGACCGTGCCCGAGCGCGGGTCGATCCGGCGGGACAGCAGGTCGGGCAGGCCGGTGATGACGGTGCCGAGCGCGTGCACGAGGTCGGCCGTCAGGTGCGGGCGCGAGGTGTGCCCGCCGGGCGAGGTGAGGCGCAGCTCGAGCATGTCGCAGGCCGAGGTGATCGGGCCGACGCGGGTGCCGACGCGCCCGACCTCCAGCCGCGGGTCGCAGTGCAGCGCGAAGATGCGGTCGACGTCGGCGAGCCCGTCGGCGGCGATCACGTCGAGCGCGCCGCCGGGCTGGACCTCCTCCGCGGGCTGGAAGACCAGCCGCACCCGCCCGGGCAGCCGGTCGGCCACCCCGGCCAGCGCGACGCCGGCGCCGAGCAGGACCGCGGTGTGCGCGTCGTGCCCGCACATGTGGGCGATGCCCGGCGTGCGCGAGGCCCAGGGGACGTCGGTCTGCTCGTGCAGCGGCAGGGCGTCCATGTCGGCGCGCAGCGCGACGGTGCGGGAGCCGGACCCGACGTCGCAGATCAGGCCGGTCCCGGGCAGCAACCGGGGCCGCAGGCCCACGGAGCGCAGGACCTCGGCGCACAGGTCGGTCGTCATCCGCTCGGCGCGGGCGAGCTCGGGGTGCGCGTGGATCGTGCGGCGCCAGCCGACGACGTCCGCGGTGTGCTCGGCGAGCCACGTGTCCAGCCACTGCGGGCCGGTGCCCGCCCCGAGGTCCACCGCAGTCGGGTCCTCCGGCCGGGTCTGCAGCAGCGTCACCGTCTCCACCTCCTCGGGCCGCGGGCGGGTACGGCCCGCGACTGGTGAGACCCAGGATGCATCCCCCGGACGGCCCCACGGGGTCGCTCGGACGCGGTCGCGCCGAGGGGTCCCACCGATGCTGTCAGTGGCGAAACTCTCCGTCGGGCAACGAGACGAGCGGACGGTTGATGCAGGTCACCGGGTCAGCGGTCCGCGTCCACCGCTGGTCTCCCGACGAGCGGTCGCACGCCCGGTGACGAGAGGCGTCGATGCGGTCGCGCGCCACCGTTCGGCCCGGTCACGGCGGTGGTGGGCGGCCGGGCGGGTGGGGCGGGGGTCACCGTCGGGCGGGGCGCCATCATGGAGGGCGTGAGTCCGCGCCCCGCCGACACCCGCCGCCTGGTCGGGCGGTACCGCCTCGACTCCGAACTGGGGCGCGGGGCGATGGGCACGGTGTGGTCGGCCTACGACGAGGTGCTGCACCGCCCGGTCGCGGTCAAGGAGGTCCGGCTCTCGCTCGTGCCGGTCTCCGAGCGGGCGATCGTGCGCGAGCGGACCCTGCGCGAGGCCCGGGCCACGGCCATGCTCAGCCACCCCAACGTCGTCACCCTCTACGACGTCGTCGAGGTCAACGCCGAGCCGTACGTCGTCATGGAGCTGCTGCCCTCGCGCAGCCTGGCCTCCTACATCGGCGAGCGCGGCACCCTGACGCCGCCCGAGACCGCCGAGATCGGCTCCGCCGTCGCGTCCGCGCTGATGACCGCCCACCGCGCCGGCATCACCCACCGCGACGTCAAGCCCGGCAACGTCCTCATCGGCACCGACGGGCAGATCAAGCTCACCGACTTCGGCATCGCCCGCAACGCCGCCGAGTCCTCGATGACCCAGACCGGCACGGTGCTCGGCTCGCCGCCCTACATCGCCCCCGAGGTCGCGATGGGCCGCGCGGTCGGTCCGCCCGCGGACCTGTGGGGCCTCGGCGCGACGCTCTACGCCTGCCTCGAGGGCCGCCCGCCCTACGACGCGGGTGACCCGGTCTCGACGGTGTCGGCCGTCGTGCACGGCGAGGTCCCGCGCCCGTCGGGGCAGGGGCCGGTCCAGGACGTGGTCCGCGGGCTCATGGTGAAGGACCCGACGCTGCGGATGCCGCTCCCGGCGGTCCGACGCCGGCTGCGCCCGCTCATGTCCGACCCCGAGGGCCCGATGCTCTCCGCGCCCCCGTCCCCCGCGACGACGGAGTTCCGGCTCCCCACCACCCCGCCCCGGCCCGACGACGGCGACGACCGCTCCGGCCTCATCCCCGTCGGGCGCAGCGGCACGCTCGTCGACCAGGCCCCGCCCGACCATCCCGGGCCCGCCCCGCGGACGGCGCCCATCGCCGCTCCCGAGAAGCCCGTTCCCGACGACGGGTCGGGGCCGGCCGCCGAGGCGGCGGCGGCCCCTGCGGAGGCGGCGGCTCCCGCAGAGGCGGCAGCTCCTGCGGAGGCCGCTCCCGACGCGGCAGCGGCTCCCGACGACGCGGCACCGGCCGACGCCGCGGGCCCGGACACCACGCCCCCGGCCGGCGAGGCGGGCGAGGCACCGGCCTCCGACGACGAGCCCGCCGTGGCTCCGTCCAGCGGGGTGCGCGCGGACGCGCCGGACGCACCGGAGGTCGGGCCGGACGAGGCGGCCGCCCTCGACGGGGCGGACGCTCCCGCCGACCCCGAGGGCGCGGCCGCGCAGGCCCCGGCGTTCGGCACCGGCGCCACCGGGTCGGCGACGCCGGAGGCGGGCGCACCGGAGGCCGGGACGCCGGACTCGTCGGGTGAGACGTCGCGGTCGGAGGCCGGGGACGACGAGGCCTCGCCCGCCGCAGGTACCGCGGCCGCGGCGGGGGCTGCGGCCGTCGCGGGCGCTGCTGCCACGGCGGCGACCTCCGCCGGCTCCGGCGCCGGGGCGTCCGAGTCCGACGTCCCCTCCGAGGCGGAGGCGTCCGACGCCGCCGAGGCCGGCGCGGCCGAGGAGGGATCCACGGCACCTGCCGCCGACGAGCCCGCGGCGAGCGGCGCGGCGGAGGAGCGGACCGGGGACGCCTCGGCCCCCGCCGGCGAACAGGCTGCCGACGAGAAGAGCTCCGGCGAGAAGGCCCGCGCCGGCAAGGCCACGGCCGAGAAGGACCCTGCCGAGGACGCCCCCGAGAAGGTCGACGACGAGGCCCCGGCCGCGGCGGGGGGCGAGGAGGCCGGCGACGGACAGGCCGCTGGACCGGGGTCCGACACCGACCTCGACGACCCGGCGTCGGGGACGGGCGAGCCCGACGCGCCGGGGAGCACCCCGCCGACCGGGACCACCCCGCCCGGCGGCGCGCCCCGCACCACCCCGCCCGGCGGGACCCCGCGCTCGACACCGCCCGGCGGCAGCCCCCGGTCGACCCCCTCCGGCGGCACCGCCGTCCCGGCGCCCGCCGCGTCCGAGACGACGATGGTCACCCCGCGGGTCCCGGTCCGCCGCGGGCCGGCCACCCCGGGCCCGTGGCCCTCCCCGACCGCGCCCCCGTTCCGCCGTCCGCCCCCGCCCGTCACCGGGCCCGGGCCCCGTCGTCCCGGCAACCCGCAGGCCCTCGCGGCCGATCCGGGGCCCCTGCCCTTCGCGCCCTCCCGCCCGACGGGGCCGTCCGCCGAGCAGCAACGGCGGCGCCGGATCGCGGTCGTGGCGCTGGTCGTCGTGCTGGCGCTGGCCGGCCTGCTCGCCGGCTACGCGGTGACCCGCCTGGTCGGCGGACAGGCCCCGTTCTCGGTCTCCCTGGCTCCCGAGGGACCGGTCGTCGACGGCGTGCGCCTCGTGTCCCACTCCGACGACAACGCGCGCTACAGCGGCACCGGCATGGGGTTCACCGCCCTCGTACCCAGCACGTGGCAGCAGTTCCGGCTCCAGGAGCCGGGCGGGGACATCGTCGTGCGCTACGTGTCCGACGACGCCGACCGCGAGCTGCGGATCGACCGCCTGATCCGCTTCTACCCCGCGCAGAACGCCGCGGACTACGCCCGGCTCCTCGCCGACCCCACCCGGGTCGGCGCGGAGGCGGTGCGGGTCGAGCCCCTGACGACGGTCGCCCCGGCCCGCTCGGGCGCCTCGGAGCCGGTCCAGCAGACCGTCTACCGCGCGCTCACCGGCCCGACCGACGACCGCACCACCTGGACGCGCCTCATCCCCTCCGGCACCGACCTGTGGGTGGTCCGGATGACCGCTCCGAGCCTGACGGCGGGTGGTGCGCCCGAGCAGTTCGCCGCGGTCGCCGACAGCTTCGTCCCGCCCGTCTGATCTCCTGCACCCGATGGACGCTCCCGAGCACGCCGCCGCCGAACTCGCCCGCCGCACCGGCGTGGACCGCCACGACGTCGCCGTCGTCCTCGGCTCCGGCTGGGGCCCCGCCGCGGACGGCATCGGGCCCACCGCCGCCGAGGTCCCCGTGGCCGAGCTGCCCGGCTTCACCCCGCCCGGCGCGCCCGACCACCGGGGCACGGCGCGTTCCGTGCCGGTCGGAGACGGCCACGCGCTCGTCCTGCTCGGCCGCACCCACCTGTACGAGGGCCACGGCGAGGCGCAGGCGGTGCACGCGGTACGGACCGCCTGCGCGGCCGGCGCGTCCACGGTGATCCTGACGAACGCCGCGGGCGGCATCGACCCGTCGTACGCCGTCGGGCAGCCCGTGCTGATCTCCGACCACCTCAACCTGACGGGGCGTTCACCTCTGGTCGGGCCCGCGTTCGTCGACCTGACCGACGCCTACGATCCCGCCCTGCGCGCCGTCGCCCGCGACCTGGACCCGACGCTCGTCGAGGGCGTCTACGCCGGGCTCCCGGGCCCGCACTTCGAGACGCCCGCGGAGATCCGGATGCTCCGCACGCTCGGCGCCGACCTGGTGGGCATGTCGACCGTGCTGGAGACGGTCGCCGCCCGCGCCGCAGGTGCCCGGGTCGCCGGGATCGCGCTGGTCAGCAACCCCGCCGCCGGCACCACGAGCGAGAAGATCGACCACCTGGCCGTCCTCGACGCCGTGCACGCCGCCGCCGCCCGCACCGGCGAGCTGCTCCGCGGCCTGGTGACGGCCGCCCTCGTATGAGCCGGCTCCTCGTCGTCCACCACACGCCGTCGCCGACGTGCCAGGAGCTGCTGGAGGCCGTGCTGGAGGGCGCACGGACCGATGAGCTGCCCGGGACGGTCGACGTGGTGACCCGGCCGGCGCTCACGGCGGGCCCCGCGGACGTCCTCGCCGCCGACGGCGTCGTCCTGGGCACACCGGCCAACATCGGGACGATGTCCGGGGCGCTCAAGCACTTCTTCGACCAGATCTACTACCCGGTGATGCAGGACGCCGCCGGGCTCGGGTTCGGGCTCTACGTCCACGGCGGCGACGACACCGCCGGCGCGGTCCGCGACGTCCTGCGCATCACCGGTGGCCTGGGCTGGGAGCAGGCCGCGGAGGTCGTCACGACGACGGGTGCGCTCGCCGCGGTCGACCGCGAGGCGGCCTGGGAGCTCGGGGCGACGCTCGCACTCCGGGCGCTCGGCGGGGAATGAGCCGCAGGGCTCCGTCCGTTCCCGCCCACATGACGTCGCGTGCCGTGCAGTTCTCCCGCTTCGGCGGGCCGGAGGTCCTCGAGCTCGTCGAGCGGGAGAACCCGCAGCCGGGTCCCGGGCAGGTCCGCGTGGCGGTCCGCGCCGCGTCGGTGAACCCGGCGGACTGGAAGGTGCGCTCCGGCGCCTTCGCGCGGACGGACGCGCCGGACCACCCGGTCGTCCCCGGTTTCGACGTCGCCGGGGTGGTCGAGGCCGTCGGCTCGGGCGTGACGACGCCGGGGGTGGGCGACGAGGTCCTCGGCGGCGCGTCCGGCGGCGCCTACGCGGAGAAGGCCGTCGCCGACGCGTCGGCCGTCGTGGCCAAGCCGGCCTCGATGAGCTGGGAGGTCGCGGGATCGCTCGGCGTGATCGTGTCGACCACCTACCGCGTGCTCGCGCTCCTCGACCTCCGGCCGGGCGCGACCCTGGTGGTCCACGGGGCGTCCGGAGGCGTCGGGATGATCGCCGCGCAGGTGGCGGCCTCCCGCGGCGTCACGGTGATCGGCACCGCGAGCGGGTCCCACCAGGACGACGTCCGCTCGCTCGGCGTGACGCCCGTCGTCTACGGCGAGGGGCTCGTGGAGCGGGTACACGCGATCACCGACCACGTCGACGCCGTCTTCGACACCTCGGGCAAGGGCTCGCTGGCCGACCTGGTCGAGATCGCCGGCTCCGCCGACCGCGTCATCACGATCGCGCACCCGGACGCCGGGGAGCACGGCGTCCGCTTCTCCGGCGGCGGCACGGGCGACCCCGAGATCGAGGGCGCGCTGGCCGAGGCCGCGGGGAAGATCGCCGCCGGGTTCTGGCGCGCACCCGCCGTCACGACCTACCCGCTGGAGCAGGCCGCCCAGGCCCAGGAGGACAACCGCACCGGGGCCGTGAGCGGCAAGCTCGTCCTCACCCCCTGAGCTTGAGGGCGCTCTCGTAGAGGGCGTTGGTCGGCACCCCGTGGGCGGTGCCGACCTCCTTGGCAGCGTCCTTGAGACCCCGCCCGCCCTCGACGAGGGCGAGCACCTCCTCGGCGAGCTCGTCGGGGTCCGGTGCCTTCCGGACGGCGGGTCCGAGGACCACGGTGATCTCGCCCAGCACCGTGCCCTCGGGCTCCGCCCACGCCGCCAGCTCGCCGAGCGTCCCCCGCAGGACCTCCTCGTGCGTCTTCGTCAGCTCCCGGCACACCGCGACCCGGCGGTCGGCCCCGAGCACCTCGGCGGCGATCCGAAGCGTCTTCCCGAGCCGTCGCGGCGACTCGAAGAACACCACCGTGCGGGGCTCGTGCGCGAGCTCGGAGAACCACTCGTCCCGCTTGTGGTCGGTGCGCGGCGGGAACCCCTCGAAGCAGAACCGGTCGGTCGGGAGCCCCGACACGGCCAGCGCCGCGAGGACCGCCGACGGGCCGGGGAGGCAGCGCACGGTGATCCCCGCGTCGATCGCGGCGTCCACCAGGCGGTACCCGGGGTCCGAGACGGACGGCATCCCGGCGTCGGTCACGACGAGCACGGTCGCGCCGCCCTCGAGTTCCTCGACGAGCCGCGGGGTCCGGGTCCGCTCGACGTCCTCGTAGAAGCTGACCTTCCGGCCGGTCACGGTGACGCCGAGCGCACTCGTGAGCCGCCCCAACCGGCGGGTGTCCTCGACCGCGACCACGTCCGCCGTCGCGAGGGCCTCGCGGAGCCGCTGCGAGGCGTCGTCGGGGTTGCCGAGCGGGGTCGCGGCGAGCAGGAGGACACCGTCGGTCACGGGACCCGAGGGTAGGCGCACCGGGCGGCGCCGGTCGGCCGGGCACGTCCGTGGTCGCCGGCCCGTCAGCGGTCGAGCGCGTCCAGGTCGATCGTGGCCCCGAGGGCGAGCTCGGCGCGGCCGCGGTGCTCGGCCCGGACGCGGTAGGCCCCGTCGTCGAGCAGGAGCTCGGTGAGGACGACGGGCGGCCCCGGCTCGACGAGCAGGTAGTGCGCGATGCCGACCTCCGCGTACTCGGCGAGCTTCGCGACCCGGTCCGTCCGGCGGCTCCCGGGCGACTGCACCTCGACCGCGAGCAGGACGTCCGCAGGGTCCTGGCGCGTGCGGTGGTCGGCGGTCGCGGTCCGGATCACGACGACGTCCGGGGCCCGGACGGTCGGGGTGGGCCCGCCCTCGATGAGGACGTCGAGCTTCGGGACCGCACACCACTCGGGCGGGAGGACGGCCGCCAGGGCGTTCATGACGAGGACCGCGACACGCTGGTGGCGCGCCGACGGTCGGCTCCGGACCATCAGCACCCCCTCCAGCAGCTCGACCTTCGCGGGCAGCCCCTCGGGCAGGGCGTCCCACTCCTCGAGTCCGAACGGGTGCGGCGGCAGCGCGCGGGCGAATGCCCCGATGTCCGTGGCGGCGCTCATCGGCTCTCACCTCCTTCGATGACGCTCAGCGTCCCACGGTTCCCACGAGTTCGGATCGGCTTCGGACCGACGTACGATCTGCTCCCGTGACGGCCGGCAGCACCCTCGAGAAGCCGACCACGCCTGCCGTCGGGAACGCCGATCCGCGTGGGGTGCTCGCGCCCGGGCCGCGCGGCGTGGAGAGCCTGATCGGGCGGCCGATGCCGACCGACCGGCTCCGCGGCTGGCTGGTCACGCTCGTGATCACGCTGGTCGGCGGGCTGGTGCGGTTCTGGAACCTGGGCTGGCCGACGGACAACGGCACCCCGGTGTTCGACGAGAAGCACTACGTGCCGCAGACGTGGCAGGTGCTGCGCAACGGCGGGTACGAGGACAACCCCGGCTACGAGCTCGTCGTGCACCCGCCGCTGTCCAAGCAGCTCATGGCCGTCGGGCAGTGGGTGTTCGGCTACGACCCGGTGGGCTGGCGGGTGGTCAGCGCGCTCGCGGGGACGCTGTGCATCCTGCTCGTCGTCCGGATCGCGCGGCGCCTGACGCGCTCGACGCTGCTCGGCGCGGTCGCGGGCGTCCTGCTGATCTGCGACGGGCTCTCGCAGGTGTCCAGCCGCGTCGGGATGATCGACGTCTACCCGACGCTGTTCGTGCTGGCCGCGTTCGCCGCGATCCTCGCCGACCGGGACGACGTGCGGGCCCGCCTCGCGACCGTCGTGGCCGAGGGTCGGATCCTCGACACCCCGTTCGGTCCGCGCCTCGGCGTGCGGTGGTGGCGGTTCGCGGCCGGGATCAGCATCGGCCTGGCGCTGGCGAGCAAGTGGTCCGGGCTCTACTACATCGTCTTCCTGGGCGCGCTGGTGATCGGTCTCGACGTGGCCGCACGCCGCGCCGCCGGGGTCGAGCGGCCGTGGGTGGGCACCCTGGTGCGCGACGTCCTGCCGCTGGCCTGGACGTTCTTCGTCATCCCGATCCTGGTCTACCTCGCCAGCTGGCTGCCCTGGATCGCCTCGGAGACCGGCACCGACCGCCACGTCGCCGAGGCCAAGGGCGACGCGGTCGGGCTCTATGCGCTGCTGCCGAGCTGGCTGCCGGACTGGTTCCGGGGCATGGCGTACTTCTCCTCCAAGGTGCTGGAGTTCCACGCCACGCTCTCGACCCCGCGCGGCAACCCGCACCCCTGGGAGTCGAAGCCCTGGACGTGGCCGATGGGGCTGCGCCCGATGCTCTACTACTACGAGTCCGGTGCGAACGCCCCGGGGTGCAGCTCCGACGACTGCGTCGGGGCGGTCATGGCGATCGGCACGCCGGCCATCTGGTGGCTCGCGTTCCCGGTGCTGGGCTGGAGTCTCTGGCGCTGGGTCACGCGGCGCGACTGGCGCTACGCGGTCGTCCTGGTCGGCTACGGCGCGGGCATCCTGCCGTGGTTCACCGACATCGACCGGCAGATGTACTTCTTCTACATGACGCCGGTGATCCCGTTCCTGGTCCTGGCGCTCGTCCTGGTCCTCGGCGAGATCCTGGGCCGACGGACGGCAGGCCCCGAACGGCGCTCGACCGGGCGGATGGTCGTCGCGCTCTACGTCGGGATCGTCGTCGCGAACTTCGCCTGGCTCTGGCCGATCCTCGTGGGCGCCTCGATCACGGCGGCCCGCTGGAACGCGGAGCTCTGGCTGCCGTCCTGGCGGTGACGGCGAACCGCGCGCCGGTCGGGTCCTCCAGCACGGCCTTCCCGTCCTCCTTCCCGACGACGGATCCTCCCGCGGCCTCGGTGGCCGCCGCGGCCGCGTCGACGTCGGCGACCGGGAAGTGCGCCAGCCAGTGCGGCAGCGCGTCGCCGGCGAACACCACGGCGCCGAACGCGTCGCCGTCGTGGTGCAGCGTGGTGGTGCCGGGCTCGTCGGTGGGCTCGTGGGTCCAGCCGAGGACGGTGCCGTAGAAGGCCTTCGTCTGGCCGGGCTCCGCGGAGGCGGCCGCGACCCAGGGCACGGGCGCCGCGTGCTCGTCGGACTCCCACACGCCGAACGCTGCGCCGCCCGCGTCGATCGCGACGACGACCAGGCCGCCCCGCCCGTCGTCGTCCGGACCGTGCAGGACCTGCCCGCCGGCCTCCTCGATCGCCTCGGCCGTCCCGGCGGCGTCGTCGACGGCCACGTAGACCGTCCACCCCGGCGGAGCGCCCTCCGGCCCGCCGAGCCCGGCGACCCGCCGACCGTCGGCCAGCGCGACGGCCTCGTGGTGCACGGCGCCGTCGTCGGTGAACGTCCACCCGCAGACCGCGGCGTAGAAGTCCCGCCCGGCGCCCGCCGTGAGGTCCGCCCAGCACGGCCGCCCGTCGGTCATGTCCTCGAGTGTGACCCGCGGCACCGGGAACTGCAGGCCCAGTTCTTAGAACGCTCGTTATAGTAGCGGGTGTTCTACGAAAGGAGATCGACGTGAACGCCGTCCCCGTCGTCTCGGTGGCCCCGGTGTCCCTGCCGTCGCCCGACCGCGGCCACGACCTCGACGTCCGCGTGTCCGCGCCCGTGACCGGGACCGGCCTGCCGGTGGTCGTGTTCTCGCACGGCTTCGGGTCGTCGCTGCGGGGCTACGGCCCCCTGACCGACCACTGGGCCGCCCACGGGTTCGTCGTCGTGCAGCCGACCCACCTCGACTCGCGCACGGTCGCCGTCGCGTCGCCGGCCTCGCCGTGGCGCTCGCGGGCCGACGACCTGCGACGGATCCTCGACGACCTCGCCGTCCTCGTGCGGGCGGTGCCCGGCCTCGAGGGCCGGGTCGACGCAGGCCGGGTCGGCGTCGCCGGGCACTCCTTCGGCGGGCAGACCGCCGGGCTCCTGCTCGGGCTGCGCGTCCTCGACCCCGACGGCGTCCCGGGCCCGGACCTCTCCGACGCGCGGGTGCAGGTCGGGGTCCTCCTCGCGACCGCCGGGCGCGGCGGCGACTCCCTCGCGCCCGGGATGATCGAGCGCATGCCGTGGCTGAACCCGACGTTCGACGGCCTGACGACGCCGACGCTGGTCGTCGTCGGGGACGCGGACCGCAGCCCGTTGACCGTCCGCGGGCCGGAGTGGATGACGGACCCCTACCGGCTGGCCCCGGGCGCGACGGACCTGCTCACGGTGCTCGGTGGCGAGCACTCGCTCGGCGGCATCCCCGGCTACGAGGCGGCCGAGACGACCGACGAGGACCCGGCGCGGGTCGCCGTCGTGCAGCGGACGACGACGGCGTACCTGCGCAGCGCGCTCGAGCCCGGCGACGACGCGTGGGCGAGGGCCCGGGAGTCCGTCGACCCGGCGCTCGCCCGTCTCGAGTCCCGCGACACGGCGCCGGCATAGCCGATGGTCGGACGCCCCGTGGACCACCGCCGGCGGGCGGAGCTGCTCGACGCCGCCGTCGACCACGCGTCGCGAGAGGTGTTCGCCGAGCTCTCGTTCCGTTCGGTGGCGGCCGCGCTCGGGGTCTCGACGACGACCCTGGTGCACCACTTCGGGACGAAGGACCGGCTGCTGGGGAGCATCCTCGAGCGTCTCCGCGAGCGGCTCGTCGCGTCCTCGGAGGAGATCGCGGGCGAGCACCCGGACCTGGCGACGGCGGCGCGCGCGTTCTGGGACTGGAGCTCCGACGAGGCGCAGTGGCCGTCGTTGCGGCTCTTCTTCGCGGTCTACGGGCACGCCGTCCAGTCGCCCGGGACCTACGGCGGGTTCCTCGACACGGTGGGCGCCGACTGGATCGCCGTCCTCGTCGCGGCCCAGGGGCCCTCCGTCGAGCCGGCCGACGCGACCGCCCGTGCGACCGTCGTGGTGGCGACGATCCGTGGGCTCCTGCTCGACGTGCTCGCCACCGGCGACCGGGCGCGGGTGGAGGAGGCGGCGGCGGCGTTCCTGAGCGACCTGGCTCCGAGAAGTACATGAGGCACGTGCCGCCGCCGATCCGCGTGCCTCATGTACTTCTCGGCGGCACCGGCGCCGCGATCACCGCTGCGGGGTGAACCACCAGCCGTCGGGGGCCGGGTCGTCGCCGGCGATCCGGTCGAGCTGGGACGCCAGCGCCTGGGCGAGCACCGGGACCATCGCCCGGCCGTCGCGACGGCGCTCCGCCTGCGACGGCGGGCGGTCGGGGGCCCGCTCCGGCTCCGACGACGGCTCCCGCGACGGCTCCGGCGTCACGGCCGCCGGCGGCGGGGGCACCTCGATCGGCGTGGACAAGGGAGCGGACGCCCGTGACAGCGGGACCTCCCCCGGCCACGGACCCCAGTGGCGTTCGTCGGAACCGGACACCTTCATCACCCCGCGATCAGCGACGCCGCGTCGAGGCGCCGGTCGATCATGCCCGCCGCGCTCATCAGGTCGGCCACGCGCTGGATGCGGGCCGCCTGCACGGTCGTCGGATAGTTCGGCAGCGTGATCAGGGTCGCCGTCGGGCCGTCGACCGGCGCGTAGGTCGGCAGGACCGCCGTGGTCGCCCGCGAGTCCGCCGCGGCCGCCGCCCCCCGCGCGAGCGCGGCCCGGAACGCCGCGACGGTGCGCGGGAACTGCTCGGCGAACCGCGAGGTGGTGAAGTAGCCGTCGAGCGGGAGCGCCGCGGTCGGGCCGCTGCACGGGTCGACGACGGGCAGCGCGCCCACCGCCTGCTCGGCCTGCGTCACGAACGGCTCGACCAGCCACGCCGCGTCCAGCGTGCCGGCCCCGAGGGCGCCGACGGCCTGCGCGAACGGCATCGTCACGTACCGCACCGGCCCCACGCCCCGCGCCGCGAGCACGCGGTCCAGGGCGAGGGTCTGGATGTTCGGCGCGGGCGTGTTCACCGCGACGGTGCGTCCCGCCAGCTGCGTGACGTCCCGGATGCCGGACCGGGGCCCGACGACGACCTGGTCCAGGTCGGGCGAGGCCAGCGCGGCCTCGGAGACCACCCGCAGGTCGGCGTCGCCGCGGGCCTGCGCCTCGAGGTAGGTCACGTAGTTCGCGCCCGCGACGATGTCGACGCTGCCGTCGGCGAGCCCGGCGAACCCCTGCGGCGAGGACGTCAGCGGCCTGATCGTCACGTCCAGCCCGGCGTCGCGGAAGAACCCCTGCTGCTGGGCGAGATAGAGCGGGGCGACGTCGACGATCGGCAGGCTCGTGACGGTGATCCGGGTCCGTTCCGGCGCCCCGTCGGTCGGGGCCGCGGAACACCCGGCGAGGAGGACGACGACGAACGCCACCGCCGCGAGTGCGACAACACGCAGGAATCGAGGGCGCCGGACCTGCGCCACGTCGACCTCGCGGAAGCAGCGGGCGGTCACGACGCTCCCCCGCGGATCCGGACGACGACCAGCGACGGCTCGCCCGAGCGCTGCGCCGCCGCGAGGGTTGGGCCGATCTCCGACCCGTGCTCCACCGCGGTCCCGTGCAGGCCCAGCGAGCGGGCGAGCCCCGCCCAGTCGACCCCGCCGAGCCGGGTGCCCTCGAACCCGGGCGGCAGCGCGTCGGACACCGCCCGGTAGCCGCCGTTGTCGACCACGACGTACGTGACCGGCGCGCCCAGGCGCGCCGCGGTCCACAACCCCTGCACCCCGAACATCGCCGAGCCGTCCCCGAGGAACCCGACGACGGGCCGGTCCGGGTGGGCCAGCGCGAGCCCGACGGCCGCCCCGGCGCCCCAGCCGAGACCTCCGTTGCCGCTGGAGTTGTGGTAGTCGCCGGCGTCCCGCTGTACGAGGGCGCGCCGCAGCGCGGGGCCTGTCGTCGGGGCCTCCTCGACCACGACCGTCCCGGGCGCCACCGCGTCCGCCACCGCCTGGGCGGCCGACGCCGGGTCGAGCGGCCCGCCGGCGTCGACCCCGGCGCGTGCCCGGTCCCGCCACGTCGTCCGCTCCCGGAGGAGGGTCTCCGCGATCCGGGCGCCTCGTTCACGATCGGCCTCGCGGCCCGGGAGCAGCGCGGTGAGCGCCGCGAGCGTCGCGCCGACCGACCCGGCCAGCCCGACCTCGACGTCGTAGGAGCGCCCGATCTCGGCCGGGTCGTCGTCGAGCTGCACGACCCGCACGCCGTCGGGGATCGGCCGCTCGGGGGTCCACACGTGCGGGCGGATCGCGGCTCCGGCAACGAGCAGCACGTCGTGCCCGGCCAGGGCCTTCGCGATCTCCGTGCCGGTGAAGTGCGGCGACGGCGCCGTGAGCGGGTGTTCGGAATCCGCGTTCACGTACTCGTACTGCGGCTGCGGGTAGACGGTGGCGCCGAGGGCCTCGGCGAGCGCGGTCAGCTCGGCGACCGACCGCGTCGCGCCGACCCGGTCGCCCGCGAGGATCGCCGGACGCTCCGCGGACCGGAGCACGGCCGCGGCCTCCTCGACGGCCGGGGACGGCCCGGCGTCGGGAGCCGGGATGCGCGACGGCACCGGCACGTCCTCGTCGGCGGCGAGGAGGTTCATCGGGATCGACAGGAACGCCGGGCCGGAGGGCTGGCGGCGCACCCGCGCGAAGGCGCGGCGCAGCAGCGGCAGCAGGTCGGCGCCGGTGTGCACCTCCTCGGCGGTCAGGCACGCGGGCGCCGCCAGCCCGACGAGGTCGCCGCCGAGCATCGGGGCGTCGCGCAGGAAGCGCTGGTCCTGCTGGCCGGCGGTGATCACGAGCGGGGTGCGCGAGCGGCGCGCGTTGTTCATGCCGATCAGCGCGTTCGACACCCCGGGCACGGCGTGCACCGAGACGAACGCCGGGCGACCGGTCCCCCGCGCGTAGCCGTCCGCGGCCGAGACCGCGGAGAACTCCTGCAGGGCCAGCACGTACGACGGGTCGGTGGTCGTGGCGAGCTCGCGCAGCAGCGGCAGCTCGGTGGTGCCGGGGTTGCCGAAGACGCGGTCGACGCCCTCGTCGCGCAGCAGCTCCAGGGTCCGTGCGGCCAGGCTCATCGGGTGACTCCCTCCCGTTCGGCGGTCGAGGCGCGGTAGCTCTCCACCCGCTGCGGCTCCCGGCCGGTCGCCCCGCCGCGCACCGTCAGGGCGTGCCCGACGAGGTGCGCGAGGGTCTCGGTGGCCGAGTGCCGGTCGCGGGCGTCGCAGGTGACGACGGGGGTGGCGGCGTCCAGCGTCAGTGCCTCCCGCACCGCCTCCGGACCGTGCGGGAACTCGCCGTCGAACCCGTTGACCGCGACGATCACGGGCAGGTCGGTGCGGTCGAAGTAATCGAGCACCGGGAACGAGTCGACGAGACGCCGGGTGTCGACGAGGACCACCGCGCCGACGGCCCCGCGGCACAGCTCGTCCCACATGAACCAGAACCGGTACTGCCCCGGCGTGCCGAACAGGTACAGCGGCAGCGCGCCCGCGGCCTCGGTGTCACCGGGGTCGAGGTCGAGGCGGCCGAAGTCCATCGCGACCGTCGTCGACTGCTTGTCCGGCGTCGCGGACAGGTCGTCGACGCCCACGCTCGCCGCCGTCATCACCTCCTCGGTGCGCAGCGGGGTGATGTCGGACGCGGCGCCCACGAAGGTCGTCTTGCCGACGCCGAACGCGCCCGCGACCACCACCTTCAGGGCGGTGACGGTCTGCTCAGAGCCGCCTGCGGAGTCCACGCAGCACCCTCTCCAGCTGGTCGGTGTCCGCCCCGGTGCCGGGACGGTGGACGCGGACGAGGCCCGCGTCGGCGAGGTCGGTGACGAGCACGCGCACCACCCCGAGCGGCAGCCGCGTCCCCGCCGCGAGTTCGGCGATCGAGCGCCACGGGCGCGCGGCCGCGACGATCGCGGCGGCCTCCGGTGGACGGCCGTCGTCCTCCGGGACCGGGATCGCGTAGCCGAACCTGAACACCTCGTCCGGATCGACCCGCCCCTTGAGCGCGGCGAGCCGCCGGTAGTCCCCGGGGCTCCAGGCGGTCGCGACGACGTCGGACTCGGTGACGGTGCCGAGGAAGTTCACCGCGGCCCCCGTGGAGTACGGCTGCAGCGCCTCGACCAGCCGGCGGACCCGGTCGGCGCGGGCGTGCGTGTCGACCACGAACACGCCGTAGGTCGCCTCCCGCCCGCCGACGGCGTTGTCGGGTTCCGGACGACGGGTCATCGCGCCCCCGAGGTGGCGGATCTCGACGCTCGCCACGGGTTCGCCGACGTCCGGACCGACCGCCCTCGCGATTGCCTCGACGGCACCGGGCGCGAGGTCCGCGAGCAGCAGCCCGCGCTTGAACACGTCGGCCGGCTCGGTGGGGTCGTCGTGGATGGTGCCGATCGCGGAGAACGGCAGCTCGGTGACGGTGTCGAGGACCGGGCCCAGGGCGCGCAGCCCGGCGAGCGCCTCGTCCGCGCCGGGCCCCAGGTGCGCGACGCGCAGGTGCACGGCCGGGAGCGTCCCGCCGCGGGTGCGGTGGCCGAGCCGGGAGAACGACAACGACGTCGTCGTGGCCTCGGTGAGCCCGGCCGTGACGCGCGGGTAGGCGCGCAGCACCTCCTCGGCCCGCGAGCCGTCGAAGAACAGCCCGCCACCGGTGATCGTCGCGATCGGGAAGAGGCGCAGGACCAGGGTGGTGACGACGCCGAGGTTGCCCTTGCCGCCGCGCAGGCCCCAGAAGAGCTCGGGCTCGTGGTCGGCGTCGACGAGCCGGACCGTCCCGTCGGCGGTGACCACCTCCGCCGCGAGGACGTGGTCGGCGGTGAAGCCGAACGTGCGCGCGAGCGGGCTGATCCCACCGCCCAGGGTGTAGCCGACGACCCCCACGCCGGGCGCGGAGCCGCACAGCGGCGCGAGGCCGTACGGGCCGGCCGCGGCGATCACCTCGCTCCACACCACCCCGGCGCCGACGGTGACGGTGCGCGCGTCCGGGTCGACCCGCACGCCGCGCATCCGCCGGGTGGAGACCAGCACCCCGTCGTCCACGGGCCGCACGGCGCCGTGCCCGGTGGCCTGGACCGCGACCGGCAGCCCGCGTTCCACCGCGAACGCGACCGCCGCGGCCACGTCCCCGCTGTCCCGCGCCCCGACCACGACGCGCGGCCGGTGCTCCACGGCCGAGTACGTCGACGCGAGCTCCTCGGCGAACCCCACGTCCCCGGGCAGCCACACCGGGCCGCGGACGAGCCCGGCGAGGCGCCGGAGCTCGTCGTCGGGAAGGGTCCCCGCCGCCGACCGCGGGCGCCGGGGCTCGGGGATCGCGTCGACCGCGGACACGACCGTCTCCGGCGGCCAGGACGCGGTCGTCCGCCCGCCGGTCAGCGTGTAGGGGCGGACGAGGGTCCGCGGGTCGGGGTCGGTCATCGGGTCAGGGCCGCGCCGCCGGGCTCAGACCGTGGCCGACCCGGTCGACCAGGAGCGCCATCTCGTAGGAGACCAGCCCCATGTCGCAGCCGGGCGCGGCGAGGACCGCGAGCGAGCTGCCGTCGGACACGGCGGTCACCAGGAACGTGCCGTGGCGCATCTCGACGATCGTCTGGTCCACCGGTCCGCCCTGGAAGACCTTCGCCGCGCCGCCGGTCAGGCTCGCGAGACCGGAGGTGATGGCGGCGAGCTGGTCGGCGCGCTCGGAGGGGACGTGGGCGGAGCGCGCGATCGGCAGGCCGTCGGAGGACACCACGACCGCGTGGGCCACGCCCGGGACGCGGTCGACGAAGTCGGTGACGAGCCAGTCGAGGTCGGTCGGCGCGGTCATGTGGCCTCCTGGTGTCGCTCGGTGCGGGCGCGGGCCCGCCCGGCCTGGAATCCCGCGAAACGGGCGCGGACGGCGTCGGCGGAGCGGTCCCAGGACGCAGAGCGGAGCGGAGCCGGACCGTCGATCTCGGACGTGGCGTTTCCGGCGTTCGCGGCGGGCTCGGCGTCCTCGGCGGGCACCTGCAGGGTGGGCGCGTCGAGGGACTCCGGGGCGCTGCCCGGGACGTAGTTGGCGCCGGGGCTGCGTCGGGGCAGCCCGTCGGCGGTGAGCCCGTCGGCCTGCGGGTCCGCGACGACGGCCGCGGCGGACCGGTTCGGCGTCTCCCGCAGCTCCACGCGGGGTCGCGGGCTCGGGGTGGGGCTCGGCGTCCCGCGCGGCGGGGTCTCGGTGCCGGCGCGGGCCCGGCCCTGCTGCATCCCGGCGTAGCGGTGGCGGACGGCGGTCGGGGTGCGGTCCCAGGCCGCGGCGGGCGCGAGCGGGGCGGACTCGTCGCGCTCGGCCGCCACCCGGTTCGCGCCGGGCCGGCGGCGGGGCAGGCCCTCGGCGGTGGTGCCGTCGGCGGTCGGGGCGAACGGGCGCGTCCCGGTGTCCTGCGGCTGGACGTCCGGCTCACTCGCGGCCGGCCCGCCGAACCAGCCCGCTCCACCGTCGGGAACGGGATCCTGAGGGGAGGATCCGGTGGCCCCGGCGTGCCGAGGGGCCCCCTCACGCGCCGGGGCCGGCTCCGGCGCGGTGGCCGTGACCAGGCGGGACGGGACCGACACGACCGCCGTCACCCCGGCGTCGTCGCCCCGGCGCAGCCGCACCCGCACGCCGAGGCGGGCCGCGAGGCGGGCGACCACGACGATGCCCATGCGCCGCGAGGCGTCCGGGCCGAGGTCGTCGGGCTCGCCCGCGACGGTGAGGCGCTCGTTCAGCGCCTCGAGCTCGCCCTCGGCCAGCCCGATGCCGCGGTCGGCGATCTCGATCAGCGCCGTGCCGTCGCTCAGCACCGTGGCGCCGAGCCGCACCGGCGAGGTGCGCGACGAGAAGGCCGTCGCGTTCTCGATCAGCTCGGCGTGCAGGTGCACCAGGTCGCTCACCGCGTCCTCGGCGACGTAGACGTCGGGGATGCCGCGGACCTCGACGCGCTCGTACTGCTCGACCTCGGACGCCGCCGCGCGCAGCACGTCGAGCAGCGGCATCACCCGGGTCCAGCGCCGTTGCGGTTCCTCCCCGCCCAGCACGAGGAGGTTCTCGCCGTTGCGCCGCATGCGGGTGGCGAGGTGGTCGAGGCGGAACAGGTCGCCGAGGCGCCCCGGGTCGTCCTCGCCGGACTCGAGGTCGTCGATCAGGGTGATCTGCCGCTCGACGAGCGACTGCGTGCGCCGCGAGAGGTTCACGACGAGGGCCCCGGTCGCCCGCCGTCGCCGGGCCTCGGCGGCGGCGAGGCGGACGGCCTCGCGGTGGACCTCGTCGAACGCGGCGGCGACCTCGCCGATCTCGTCGTCGGAGCGCACGTCGATCGGCTCGACGGTGGTGTCCACCCGCGACGGGTCCTCCGAGCCGAGCCGGGTGACCAGGCCGGGCAGCCGGTCGTCGGCCACCTGCAGGGCGCCACGGCGCAGCGCGCGCAGCGGCCGCGTGAGCGACCGGACCACGAGGATCGTCGCCACCAGCACGATGATCACGACGGCGAGGGCGACGAGCCCGGCCACGACGGCGGTGGTGATCTGCCCCGACCGCAGGTCCCGCGCGCGGTCGCCGACCCCGGTGACCACCGACGACTCGACGGTGTGCAGCGCGTCCAGCGTCCCGGACGACGCCGCGTCCCAGCTGCGCGCGGCGGCGGGCCCGCCCGGGGTGGCGCCGGTGGGCAGCACGCCGTCGAGGACGGCCTCGGTCTGGTCGACCTGCGGCCCGGCGACGACGTCGTCGTACGTCTGGGCCTGCGCCTCGGTGGCGGCGGCCCGGAACTGGGCGGTGTACCCGGTCCGGGCCGCGTCGGCGTCGACGAGCGCCTGCGACCCGCCGGGCTCGAAGCCGCCGGCGAGGTAGGCGGCGCCGAGGAGGGCGCGCTCGGTCGCGAGCTCGGCGCGCGCCCGCGAGAGGGCCCCGAGGGCGCGGACCCCGGCGCCGATCTCGGGGTCCGCCGCGGCCTGGCCGACCTCGTCCTCGACGGCGGCGAGGTCGGCGCCGACCGCCGCGTAGCGGGTCACGACGACGCCGGCCGGGACCGCGCTGGACAGGGCCGAGGCCCGCAGCGCGGGGAGGGCGTCGATCCGGAAGAGGGCCTGGTCGAGGCGGGTGCGGGTGGAGGCCGCGGTGCCCGCGTCGGAGGACACCGCATCGGCCCGGCGGCGCAGGTCCGCCGAGGCCACGTCCACGCGGCGCTGGGCGTCGGCCGCCGGCCCGCGCAGGGCCGGAGCGCGGCCGGACGCGACGTAGGCGGCCGCGGTGGCCTGCTCGTCGTCGAGCGCGACCGCGGTGGTGGTGACGGCGGCCGCCAGGTCGGCCTGGGCCGCGACCCGGCCGTACGCGGCGGCCGACCGGACGGCCCCGGTGACTCCGACGACGCCCAGCGCGACCGCGACGACCGTGGGGACCGCGATCAGCGCCACCAGCCGGGTCCGCACGCTGCGCCGCCGCCCGTTCCCGGGTGGCAGCGGAGCGTCGTTGCTGTCATCCAGTGGCAGTGACGCCGCATCGTCACCCGGCGCCCGGGCGGCCCCCGGCGCGTCCGGCCGCACGAAGCGCTCGGTGGCCGGGGCCCCGTCGTCGGGAAGAGGTTCTCCCGACCGTCCGCGCACGAGCACCGCCGCGACGACGGTGATCACCGAGACGACGACGAGGTACGCCGCGATCGCGAGCGACGAGCCCGTGGCGGCGAAGAGCGCCGTCGCGATGATCGGCGCCAGCCCACCGCCGAGGACGGTGCCGAGCTGGTAGCCCAACGACGCCCCCGAGTAGCGGACCCGCGCGGCGAACAGCTCGGTGTAGAGCGCGGCGAGCGGGCCGTACATCGCGCCGAGGACGAGGTGCGCGACGGCGAGGGCGACGACCAGGCCGGGAGTCCCCGCGTGGTCGATGAGCAGGAACGCGGGGACGGCCCAGACCAGCGACGCGATCGCGGCCGTGAGGTAGACCCGCCGTCGTCCGAACCGGTCGGACAGCGTCGCCCCGCCGACGATCCCGGGGATCTGGAACGCCTGGGTGACGGTGAGGACCAGCAGGGCGGTGGTGCGCGGGGTGCCGAGCTCGGCGGGGAGGTAGCTCAGCAGGTAGGTGACGTACACCCACAGGCTCGCGCTGGCGGCGACGAACAGACCGGCGGCCAGCAGGACGGTGCCGAAGGAGTGCCGCAGGACCTCGACCACCGGGGCCCGGGGCGGCGCCTCGCGGGTGGTGAACGCGGGCGACTCCTCGATCCGGCGCTGCAGCACCAGGCCGAGCCCGACGACCAGGATGCTGACCAGGAACGGGATGCGCCAGCCCCAGTCGGCGAAGGCCGCGGCCGGCATCACGGCGGCGACCAGGAAGAACAGCCCGCTGGAGACGATCCCGCCGATCGGGGAGCCGAGCTGGGCGATGCTGCCCCAGAAGCCCCGTCGTCCGGCCGGGGCGCTCTCGGTGAGCAGCAGCACCGACCCCGCCCACTGCCCGCCGAGCGCGAGCCCCTGCACGAGGCGCAGCACGACCAGGATCACCGGGGCGGCCACACCGATCGTCGCGTAGCCCGGGAGCAGGCCGACCAGGACGCTCGCGACGCCCATCGCGATCGTCGACCCGGCCAGGGCCGCACGGCGTCCCGCGCGGTCGCCGATGCGGCCGAAGAGGATGCCCCCGAGCGGGCGGGCGACGAAGGCGAGGGCGAACGTCGCGAAGCTGGCGAGCGTCTGGCCGGTGGCGCCGAGCGGGGAGAAGAACGCCGGGCCCAGCACGACGGCGGAGGCGGTCGCGTAGAGGAAGAAGTCGTACCACTCGACCGACGAGGCAGCCGTGCACAGCGAGGCGAGGCGACCCATCGGTCGGGAGGCGGACATCGTGTCGGAGGCTAACCAGATTCGCCCGATCGGCAACCCGGGCTGGTCCGTCCGGGGCGCGAACACGGCAGACATGGAACGACCCCCGCCGGAGTCCCGGCGGGGGTCGTCGTCCCTGGGTGGAGCTGAGGGGAATCGAACCCCTGACCTACTCGATGCGAACGAGTCGCGCTACCAACTGCGCCACAGCCCCGACGTGGTCGAACTCTACGCCACCGCCCCGGCCGCGGGATCACCCGGGGGCGCGGCGGTGATCCTGCCGTCGGGAGGACTCCTCGACGCCGCCGTCGGGGGAGAGCGGCAGCGGCGGGGTCCTCCCGACGGCGGGTCTCAGGCGCCCCGGCGGTAGGCGTGGACGCGGCGGGCGTCCTCGAGGTCGGCCAGGTCGCAGAAGGCGGGGTCGTCCTCGGTGTCGCCGACGAGCTCGGTGCCCTCGGGCACGTCCGGTGCGGGCGTGCGCGGCGCGATCCAGCGGGGCTCGGGGACGTCCAGCTCGTCGAGGTCGCGGTCGTCGTCGCCGTGCCGGGCCTCGGGGAGGTCGGGGACCTCGTACTCGCCGGACTCGTAGCGGCCCCAGTGCTCGACCGACGCGAGCCGCTCCTCGTGCTCGACCTGCCGCTCCCGGCGCGCCTCGATCGCGCGGCGTTCGCCGGAGAGCCGCGCGGACCGGCGACGACGGAGCTCGTCCTCGATCCGCGTCTGGCGGCGCAGGAAGACGAGGTAGCCGGCAAGCCCCACCACGGTCGCCGCGACCAGCCACCACAGCGTCGTCGAGACCACCAGCGCGGCGAGCGCGGCGAGCACCGCCACGGCGATGAGACCGAGCGCGACCCGCTGGCGGAACGCGTAGCGGGCGTGGGCCGCCGCCTCCGCCGCCTCCGCGTCGAAGCCGCCGCGGCCGGGCCGGTAGGCCCGCGGGCGGTACTCCGTCTCCTCGTCGGCCAGGTCGTCCTCGTACGCGTCGTCGTACGCCTCCGGCTCGAGGTCGTCGTCGACCTCCGGGGCCCGGCGCGCGCGGTCGAGGACGCGGCCCTCCGGGGCCGGCTCCACCTCGTCGCGCTCCACCTCGTGGACGGCCTCGTCCGTGCTGGTCATCGTGACCTCCTCATCCCCCGTCACAGCGCCGCCCGACGACCGCTCCGGGCGGGTGAGCACCCGCGCGCTCAGGTCGGCGTCGGCCGGCCGCGGCACCATCTGGCGCCGGCGGGCGACGACCGGGACGAGCACCGCGAGCCACGCGACCACCAGCGCGGCGAAGACCAATGAACTCGGCACCCGTCCACCTCCCCGACCCGTGAACCCGTCCTCCAGCCGCTCGCCACGCTAGTCACACGAGTCCCATCCGCCCCGCAGATCCGACGGCGTGTCGTGTGCGAACCGTGACCATCACCCTCCAGTGAGGGACGCGTTCGCCGGGGTCCGCGAGCCCGTGACCACTCGACGGGATGGTCAAACCCGGAAGCAGCTCGGCCATGTGGGTGGTCAAGCGCCGGTCGAGCGTCGTGACGGCCCGTCAGCGCTGCGGAGGAGCCGCAGGTCAGGCGCGCTCGGCCCGGCCGGCGCGCAGCAGCCGGCCCACGAGGCCGTCGGGCAGCACGTCCTCCGCGGTCACCGCGAGCACCACGTGGTCGCGCCAGTCGCCGTCCACCTCGAGGTAGCGCTTGAGGAGCCCCTCCTCGCGGAACCCGAGCTTCGCGAGCACCCGCAGGCTCGCCACGTTCTCCGGGCGCACGGTCGCCTCGACGCGGTGCAGCCCGACGCGGGAGAAGCAGTGGTCGACCGCGAGGGCGACCGCGGCCGTCGTCGCACCCTTGCCCGCGTGCTCCTCGGCGACCCAGTAGCCGACGTAGGCCGAGAGCAGGGGTTCACGGACGATGTTCCCGACGACGACCTGGCCGGCGAAGCGGCCGTCCACGGTCAGCGCGTAGGGCAGCGCCGTCCCCGCCCGACCCATCGCGCGCAGCGTGCCCCAGCGCCCAGGCCACTCGGCGAGGGCGTTGTGGTCCGCCCAGCGGCCGGGGGGCATGGGCTCCCACGGCGTCAGGTAGGCCTCGTCGCGCAGCCGCAGCCGCGACCACTCGCGGCCGTCCCGGAACCGCACCGGGCGCAGCGTCACGACCCCGGCGGGCACCCGCAGCGCGCGCAACCGGTCCGGCCATCCGGGGTGCCGGCCGGTGGGCCTGGCGCCTCCCCAGATCGGCGATCCCACGCCGGTCAGTGTGCGCTAGCGGGGGGACAGGAACGCCACCCGGACCGGGGTGTCCAGCCCGGCGTCCGTGGTGTCCTCGTCGAGCACGATGAGCGCGTTCGCCTCGGCCAGCGAGGACAGCAGGTGCGAACCCGCCGTCCCGAGGGGCTGGGCGAGGTAGTCGCCGGTGGAGCGGTCGCGCAGCAGCCGGCCGCGGACGTAACTGCGACGGCCGGGACGCGAGGCCACCGGCGAGAGCAGGCGGGCGGTGACCTCCCGGCGGTGCAGCTCCGGGCGGCCGAGCGCGAGCCGGATCAGCGGGCGGACGAGGATCTCGAAGACCACCAGTCCCGACGTCGGGTTCGCGGGCAGCAGGAAGGTGGGGACCTCGTCGGGTCCGAGACGCCCGAAGCCCTGCACGCTGCCGGGGTGCATCGCCACCCGGCTGGTGTCCACCGGGCCGAGCTCGGCGAGCTCGGCGGCGACCGCCTCGCCGTGCGCGCCGCCGACCGCGCCGGCCACCAGCACCACCTCGGACATCCCGAGGCGGGCCTCGACGGCCTCGCGGACGATCCCCGCGTCGGCGCCGACGATCCCGACCCGCGTCACCTCCGCGCCCGCGTCGCGCGCGGCCGCGGCGAGCGCGTAGGAGTTCACGTCCACGATCTGGCCCGGGCCGGGCGTGCGGTCGACGTCGACGAGTTCGTCGCCGACCGCGATCACCGACACCCGCGGCCGCGGGTGGACCAGCACCTTCGTCCGGCCGACCGCGGCCAGCAGCCCGACCTGCGCGGGGCCGACCACGACGCCCCGGCGCACGGCCACGTCGCCCGGCGCGACGTCCTCCCCGGTGCGGCGGACGTACTCGGCGCTCGCGACCGGGCGCTTGACGGTGACCCGGGCACGGCTCGACGGGCCCGCGTCGTCGGTGTGGTCGTGCGGGGCGACGGCGTCGGCGAGCGTGGGCAGCGGGGCGCCGGTGGCCACCCGGACGGCCTGCTTCGGGCTGAGCCGGTGCGCCTGGCGCGAACCGGCCGCGACCTCGCCGACCACGGGCAGCTCGACCGGTTCCACGTCGGCGGCGCGCACGTCGACCGCGCGCACGGCGAACCCGTCGACGGCGGCCTGGTCGAACCCGGGCAGCGCCCGGTCGGCCACGACCTCCTCGGCGCACAGCAGCCCCTGGGCCTCCGAGATGGCGACCCGGATCGGGGACGGGCGCACGGCGGCGTCGAGCACCCGTCGCAGCTGGGCATCCACGGTCCTCACGGACCCATAGTCCCCCGGAGGAGGGCCGGAGCAGGGTAACGACGCACCCTCTCCGGCGTGTCGGACCCCTTCGCTAGCCTCGGCGTCACCCCCTCGGACCGCCACCGTGGACCATCCACCCCGAGTACCGGAGAGCGCATGACCAGCGAGCACCCCGCCGTCGAGAAGCTCGAGAAGGCCGGGGCGCACCCCATGGAGGTCGCGGCGTTCCGCCGTCGCCTCCAGCAGCTGGCCGACCCGGACGCGGGCAAGGTGCCCGGGGACGAGCTCTCGCCGGTCGAGCCGCTGCCGCGCCTGGAGGACCTCCCCGAGCCCGACGCGGGCACCACGCGCGCGGTGCTGGACCGGCTCGCCGTCGTGAAGCTGAACGGGGGGCTGGGCACGTCGATGGGCCTGGAGGGGCCGAAGTCGACGCTGGAGATCAAGCCGGGTCAGAGCTTCCTCGACGTCATCGCCCGCCAGACGCTCGCGCTGCGGGCCTCGACCGGCGCGCGGCTGCCGCTGCTGCTCATGGACTCCCCCACCACGCGCCCGCCGTCGCTGGAGCGGCTCGCGGCCCACGACGGCCTGGCCGACCAGGGCCTGCCGCTGGACTTCCTGCAGGGGATCGAGCCGAAGCTCGACGCGGAGTCGTGGGAGCCGGTGGAGTGGCCGGCGAACCCCGAGCTGGAGTGGTGCCCGCCCGGGCACGGCGACATCTACACCGCGCTGGCCGCGAGCGGGATCGCCGCGGCGCTGCTCGAGGCCGGTGTGCGCTGGTGCTTCGTCTCCAACGCCGACAACCTCGGCGCCCGCCCCGACCCGCGGATCGCCGCATGGCTCGCCGAGCACGAGGTGCCGTTCCTGCTCGAGGTGGTGCGCGGGACGGAGTCGGACCGCAAGGGCGGGCACCTCGCGATGCGCGGCGACAAGCTCGTGCTGCGCGAGTCCGCGCAGGTCCCCGACGGCGACCCCTCGTTCGGCGACCTCACGCGCTGGCACTACTTCAACACCAACAACATCTGGTTCGACCTGCAGGCGATCACCGCGCTGCAGGAGGCCGACCCGGCCGCCCCGGAGCTGCCGCTGATCGTCAACCGCAAGACCGTCGACCCCACCGACAAGGGGTCGGTGAAGGTGATCCAGCTGGAGACGGCGATGGGCGCGGCGGTGTCGTCGATCGACGGGGCCGGGGCGCTTGAGGTACCGCGCACCCGATTCGCGCCGGTGAAGACGACCGACGACCTGCTCGTCGCCCGCTCGGACCTCTGGGAGCTGCGCGACGACGGGACGATGGTGCCGCACTTCGACGCCCAGCCCCCCGTGGTCTCGCTCGACAAGGCCCACTTCGGGATGCTGGCCGACTTCGAGGCCCGCTTCCCGGCCGGCGCGCCGTCGCTGATCGACGCCGAGCGGCTCGAGGTGCGCGGGGACGTCACGTTCACGGGCCCGACCACGGTGCGCGGCGCGGTCGTGCTCGAGGGGCCGGCGGAGGTGTCCGGGACGGTGGAGTGATGTCGCCGTGAGCCCCACCAAGGCCGAGCTGCGCACGCAGCTCCTCACCCGTCGTCGGGAACGCCCCGACGCCGCCCGCTGGCAGGACGCCGCGAACCTGGCCGCGGCGCTGCCGGGGGTGCTCGACTCGCTGGGCACCGATCCGCGGCGGCCGGTGTGCCTGTACGTGCCGGTGCGCGCGGAACCCGGTGCGGCCCCGAACGGCGCGCTGCCGATGCTGGACGCGGCCGTCGCGATCGGGCGGCGGGTGCTGTTGCCGGTGGTGGTCGGGGACGCGCCCCTGGACTGGGCGGGGTTCACCGACCGCGGCGACCTGCAGGCCGGCCCGCACGGCCTGCTGGAGCCGTCCGGACGCCGGGTCGGGCCGGGCGCGATCGCGGACGCCTCCGTGGTCGTCGTCCCCGCACTCGCCGCCGCACCCGACGGGGTGCGGCTCGGGCGGGGCGGCGGGCACTACGACCGCTCGCTGCCGCTGGCCTCGCCGTCGGCGGTGATCGTGGCGGTGGTCGGGGACACCGAGCTGCTGCCCGACCTGCCCGTCGAGCCGCACGACGTCCGGGTCCACGCGGTGTGGCGCCCGTCGACCGGTCTGATCGGAACAGCCTGAGGTGTGGCGTTGTTGGCACTCGCAGTGGGTGAGTGCCAGTTACACTCGCCGCGACCCCCCGGGTGAAGACAGGAGCGCGTGTTGCCCACCTACCCCTACGCCTGCACCGAGTGCGACCACCGGTTCGAGCAGGTCCAGGCGTTCACCGACCCGTCGCTGACCGAGTGCCCGGTGTGCGGCGGACGGCTCCGCAAGGTCTTCTCCTCGGTCGGCATCGTGTTCAAGGGCAGCGGCTTCTACCGCAACGACAGCCGGTCCGGGTCGTCCTCGTCGAGCTCGTCCTCGGAGTCGTCCTCGTCCGAGTCGAAGTCCTCGGAGTCCGCGGGCTCGTCGTCCTCGTCGTCCGAGTCGAAGTCGTCGGACTCGGGGTCGTCCTCGAAGTCCGAGTCGTCGTCCACGTCGGCCTCGACGTCGGGCAGCTCGTCCGGCTCGGGATCGTCGTCGGCGCCGGCGAAGAGCAGCGCCTGAGGAGAGTGGTCCGGGTCGACGACCCCGAGTCACCGACCCGGACCTCCACGAAGCGCGACCCGCTCCCCAGCGGTCGATGGCCTCGTGCCTCGTACAACGAGAGACGCGCCCGTTCGTCGCGCGTTGCCTCGAATCAGGTTTGGATCGGATGTCTCACTCGTTCGAGTGAACGACCTACACGACGCGTCGCCCCGACGGGTCCTTGCTCGTCCGGGAGGCGGTCGGGGTGCCTTCCTGCGCCGCGAGAACCGGGGACCGCGCCAGGAGGAAGACACCCACGGTGAGCAGGCCGGTCCCGATCACGCCGCCGAGCAGCCACCAGCCGCCCGCGATCTCCTCGCCGAGCAGCCCGGTGCCCCACAGGAACGCGAGGATCGGGTTGCCGAGGGTCAGTCCGGGCTGGCTCGCGAGCAACCGGCCGGCGCGCAGCCCGCTCTGCAACGTCCAGAACGCGACGGGTCCGACCGGTATCAACAGGTAGCTCTGCCAGGTGGCCAGGACCTCCGGGATCCCGCCCACGGCGAGCGCGTCGGCCATCGCCTTGATGATGACGGCGACGAACCCGGACCCGATCCCGGCGGCGATGCCGAAGAAGGCCGCCTTCCCGACGGCGCGCGAGGTCCGCGCGATCCACACGGACACCGTGAGCGCGACGAGGGTGACCAGCGTGCCGAGGATCCAGCGCAGGTTCCCGGCCGCGAGGGCGTCCCCGCCGTGCGGGCGCAGCGTCGCGAGCAGGACCACCAGCCCGATGCTCATCAGGGCCACCGCGGACCACTCGTAGGCGCGCAGCGCCCCGCCGAGGATCCACCACCCGACCAGCAGCGTGAACGGCAGTTCCATCACCAGCACCGGCTGCACGAGCGAGATGGAGCCGAGCTGCAGCGCGAGCACCTGGCAGACGACCGCCCCGCCGAAGATCACGATGCCGAAGAGCCACGGCGGGCGACGCACCATGTCGCGGAACGACCCGGCGGAGCGACCCCGCTGTCGGGCGCTGTCCTGCGCGGCCTTGCGCTGCAGCGTGAGGGCCAGGGCGTTGCCCAGACAGGCCATGAGGACGAGCACCACGGCCATTCGGGTGCAGCCCCTTCGCGCGTCCGGCGGTTGACGTTGACCCCGGTCATCCACGACCGGTGCCGTCACCGCCCATTGTCCACAGGCCGTGATCGTCCCGCCCGGTGGGTGCGTTCTCGGCCCTAACGTCGGGTTCGTGAGGTCAGGGCGACGGGTGGGCGGCTCCGTGGTGCGGCGGGTGCGGCGGGTGCGGCTGCCCGTGGGCTGGCGGCGTGCGGTGCTGCTGCGCCGGGTGGCGGCCGGGGTGCTGGCCGTGCTCGCGGTGGTGGTCGGTGTCCTCGGGGCGGCGTCGCCGGAGGTGGCCGGGTCGCCCGTCGTCGTGGCGAACCGCGATCTCGTACCCGGGCCGGAGCTGGTCGCGGAGGATGTCGCGGTGGTCAGCCGGCCGCCCGGGACTGTGCCGGTCGGGGCGCTGGCCGGGCCGGACGCGGCCGTCGGCGGCCGGCTCGTCGGTGGGGTCCGCGCCGGTGAGGTGCTCACCGACGTGCGGATGCTCGGCCCGGAGTCCGCCCGCGCGTCGGCCGGTGCGCCGGACGCCGCCGGGGTGCCGCTGCGCCTCGCCGACCCGGCCCTCGCCGGACTCGTCCGGCCCGGTGCCGTCGTGGACGTGGTCGGCGGGGCCCGCTCCGGGCGCGACGGCGGGGCGGTGCTCGCGTCCGGCGCCCGCGTCCTCGCCGTGCTGCCCGGGGAGGACCGCTCGACCAGCCCCGTCGTCGTGGTGGCCCTGCCCGGCCCGGTCGCCGCCCGCGTGGCCGCGGCGACGATCGGTCAGGAGGTCACGCTGACGCTGCGGTGAGGGTCGATCCCCGCGAGTGCGACACCGCGCAGGTCCCGGGGCCTCCGGACCTGCCCACGTCGCACTCGGCGGGCCCGTGGAGGTCAGGCGCGGTCGTGGTGCGGCGGGCGCTCGTCGGCGTAGGCGTCCCGCGGGGCCTCGCGGGCCCGGTCGGCGTCGTCGCGCTCGTCGGAGCTGGCCGCCGTCGTCGGACCGAAGAGGGCCTCGCGGGCCCTACGTCGGGCCGTCTCCGCGCGGTCCGGGCCGGTCAGTTCTCCTCCAGGCCGGAGAGCTCGGCGATGACGTGCGCGATGAGCGGGGTCAGGGTCGCCATGCCGTCGCGCACGGCCGCGCGCGAGGAGGCGAGGTTGACCACCAGCGTCGACCCCGAGACGCCGACGAGCCCGCGCGAGAGTCCCGCGTCGACGGCTCCGGCGGCCAGCCCGGAGGAACGGATCGCCTCGGCGATGCCCGGGATCGGCCGGTCGAGCACACCGGCGGTGGCGTCCGCGGTGACGGCGCGCGGCGACACGCCCGTGCCGCCGACCGTGATCACGACGTCCACCCCGCCGATGACGGCCGTGTTCAGCGCGTTGCGGATCGCGACCGACTCGCCGGGCACCACGATCGTGCCGTCCACGACCAGCCCGGCCTCGCCGAGCAGCTCGGTGACCAGCGGACCGGTCGTGTCGGTGACCTCACCCGTCGAGATGCGGTCGTCGACGATGACGACGAGCGCCCGACCGAGCAGGTCGTCGCCGCCGCCCATGGGACCGTTCTCGATCGACACGGTCGCCTGCGGGTGCTCCATACCCCAGACCTTAGCCGCGCCCCGGCGAACGCCTACCGTGACCGCCGTGCGCGTCCTCCTCACCGGCGGTGCCGGGTTCATCGGCTCCGCGATCGCCGACCTGCTCGCCGAGCGCGGCCACACCCCGGTGCTGCTCGACGCCCTCCTCCCGCAGGCCCACGCCGAGGGCAAGGCGCCGGAGTGGGCGGACCGCTACGAGCTCGTGCGCGGCGACGTCCGCGACGCCGACCTGCTCGACCGCCTCCTGCCCGACGTCGACGCCGTCTGCCACCAGGCCGCGATGGTCGGGCACGGCGTGGACCCGAACGACGCACCCGCGTTCGCCGAGAACAACGACGTCGCCACCGCCGTCCTCCTCGCCGCGATGTACCGCTCCGGGCACCGGAGGCTGGTGATGGCGAGCTCGATGGTCGTCTACGGCGAGGGCCGCTACTCCTGCCCGGAGCACGGCGTGCAACCGCCGCCCGCACGCACGCAGGCCGACGTCGACGCGGGGCGCTACGACCTCCCGTGCCCGGTCTGCGGTCGCGACCTGCAGGGCGAGCTCATCCCCGAGGACGCCGCCCTCGAACCGCGGTCGACCTACGCCGCGACGAAGCTCGCCCAGGAGCACCTCGCCGTCGCCTGGTCCCGCGCGACCGGCGGTCGCGTGTACGCGATGCGCTACCACAACGTGTACGGCCCGCGGATGCCGCAGAACACGCCGTACGCCGGGGTCGCGTCGATCTTCCGCTCGTCGCTCGAGCGAGGCGAGGCCCCGCAGGTCATGGAGGACGGTCGGCAGCGCCGCGACTTCGTGCACGTCAGCGACGTCGCCGCCGTGAACGTCGCCGCCCTCGAGGCCGCCGAGGACACCACCCCCGCCGGCACGTGCACGCCGCTCAACGTCTGCTCGGGCGAGGTCCGCACCATCGCCGACCTCGCCGGCCAGCTCGCCGAGGCGATGGACGGCCCGGCCCCGGAGATCGTCGGCGGCGCCCGCCCCGGCGACGTCCGCCACGTCACCGCCGACCCTGCGCGGGCCGCCGATCTCCTCGGCTTCCGCGCACAGGTGACCTTCGCCGACGGCATCACGCGCTTCGCCACGGATCCCCTGCGCGCGGCGATCCGTTCCTGACGGCGGATCCGGGCCCCGCGATCCCGAGCGAACGGCACTCTCGCTCGCGTAGAAGCTGCGAGAGTGCCGTTCGTTCCGGAGGCGGGGGCCTGAATCCTGGCGCGGCGACCTACCAGGTCGTGAGCAGCAGGCTGTTCACCAGCAGCGCGAGGACCGCCTGCGCCGCGAGCCACCACCGCGCGGAGCGGACCGGCAGCAGCGCGCACGCCAGGACCAGCCACGTCCCGAACGGCAGCCAGATGCGTTCCACCTCGGACTTCGACAGCCCCGAGAGGTCGGCGACCGCGATCGCGACGAGGGCCGCCGCGACCAGGGCGAGCAGGGCCACCGGTGCGCGCCGCGGCCACCACACCGTGCGCCGCAGCCCCGCCACGACGGCGGGCCCGAGCGCCAGGAGCAGGGCCGCGAGGTTCGCCCACACCCAGTAGCGGTACGGCCGGAGCAGGCCGTACTCGCCGACCTGGTAGTAGCGCAGCTTGACCTGCGTGTACCCGTCGAACCAGAAGAACCCGCCGAGGTGGAACAGGCCGACCACGACCAGCACCCCCACCGCGGCGACGGCGAGCGGCCACCACCGGCGCACGAGCACCGCGACCGCCACCGGCAGCAGGCCCGCCGCGGCCAGCCCGTAGGACAGGAAGAGCGACGCGCCGAAGACCAGCCCGGCGAGCAGGCACAGCAGCGATCCGCCCACCCCGCGCCGCACCGCGCCGAGGGCGAAGAACGCGACCGCCCAGGCGAACACGGCGGCGAACAGGCCGTCGGCCGAGACCCCGACCCACACCGCGCCGGGGAACAGCACGCCGAAGGGGATGTACCGCCGCGCGATCGCCCGGCCGGCCTCGGAGGCCGACCGCAGGTCCGACTGCGACCCCCACCGCAGCCCGCCCAGCGCCCCGATCGTCACCGCGACGGCCACCGACGCCGACGCACCGACGAACAGCGTGACCAGCCCGGCCGGCTCCCCGCCGACCCCGAACAGGTCGGCGATCCAGACGTAGACCAGCGTCGCGAGCGGCGGGTGCCCGGAGGAGTGCGTGACCAGGGTGTCCGGGGTCATCCCGACGATCCGGTCCGCGAAGGTCGTCAGGAACGGCACCAGGCCCGGGTAGCGGTCGACCTCGACCAGGTACTCCGTCGGCGTGGTCAGCCGGTCGACGATCCCGACCTGGTAGCCGTCGATCAGCGCCAGCGAGAACGTCCACGCGGCCGCGGCGAGGTAGGTGACCGCCAGCAGGGCGCCCCAGCGCAGGCGGGCGGCGAGCGTGGGCCCGAACGTCACGACCAGGACCGCGACGACGACGGCCGCCACCCCGCCGCGGGCGAAGTGCGGCATCCACTCGGCCAGGACCGGCGGCCACCCCACGAGGATCGGGACACCCGCGTCGATGCGGTTCCACCCGTACAGCGCCGACGCCGCCACGAGCGCGCAGCCCAGGGCGACGGCGACGAGGTCGCCCCGCAGCCGGGGACCGCGACGCTCCGGCGTCCCGGGGACCTCGTCGTCCTGCGGGCGCGTCGGCCCGAGCACCGTGCTCATCGCCACGCAGAGTACGAAGCCGACGTCTGTCCGCGGTGAGCAGGGCCCGCACGGCGGGACGAGGTGACCCGAACGGCGGGAACTCACGTCGGCTTCACGGTGGACCTGGGGAAGTCAACCCCGTTGTGCGCGTTCGGAAGCGACCTCATAGCGTGACCACGGTGAGCGGTCGTGTCGATGTCGTTCTCCCGTGCCTCGACGAGGTCGAGGCCCTCCCCGCGGTGCTCGACGCGCTGCCGGAGGGGTTCGACGCGGTCGTGGCGGACAACGGCTCCACGGACGGCACCCCGGAGCTGGCGGAACGCCGGGGCGCGCTCGTCGTCCACGAGGCCCGCAAGGGCTACGGCGCCGCCGTCCACGCCGGGCTCGAGGCGAGTCGCACGGAGGTCGTCGCCACCATCGACGCCGACGGGTCCCTCGATCCGGCCGAGCTGCCGGCGATGGTCCGGATGCTCCTGGACACCGACGCGGACCTGGTCGTCGGTCGGCGCGTCCCGGCCTCCCGCGGGGTCTGGCCGTGGCACGCACGGATGAGCAACCTCGTGCTGTCCGGGCTGATGCGGGTCCAGGGCGTGGGGGTGCGCGACATCGCGCCGGTGCGCGTGGCCCGCCGGCAGGCCCTGCTCGACCTCGGGATCACCGACCGCGCCTTCGGCTACCCGCTCGAACTGCTCATCCGCGCCGGCGCGGCCGGCTGGACCATCCGCGAGGTCGACGTCGCCTACCGGCCCCGGGGCGGCGGCCGGTCGAAGGTCTCCGGCTCGGTGCGCGGCACCGCACGAGCGGTCCGGGACATGACGAAGGCCCTCGCCCGCACCCGCGCGCACGGCGCGTCGATCCGGGTGAACCGATGACGCGCCCGGCTGCGAACGCGTCGATCATGCAGGACGACGTGGCAGGGGCGAGCGGAGCGACGGGAAATCGCTCTGTGGCGAGCGGAGCGACGGGGAACGCCGCGGTCGCCCGGGTGGTGCTGGTGCTGGCGAAGGCACCGGTGCCCGGGCGCGCGAAGACCCGGCTCACCCCGCCTGCGACGCCGGAGGGCGCGGCGGGGATCGCTGCGGCGGCCCTCCTCGACACCCTCGACGCCGCGGCGGCCGTCCCGAACGCCCGCGTCGTGGTCGCCCTCGAGGGCGACCTCGCCGACGCCGTCCGTGGGGACGAGATCGCCGCGGCCGTGGCCGGGCACACCGTCGTCCGGCAGCGCGGCGACTCGCTCGGCGAGCGCATCGAGGCCGCGCACGCCGACACCGCGGCGCTCTACCCGGGTGCCGCGACCGTGCAGGTCGGCATGGACACCCCGCAGCTGGACGCGGCCCGGCTCGACGCGGCCCTGCGGCACGTCCAGACCTCCGCGCTGGCCGCGTTCGGGGTCGCCCACGACGGTGGTTGGTGGGCCATGGCCCTGCGCGACCCCCGCCGGGCCGCCATCATCGCCGGCATCCCGACCTCCCGCGACGACACCGGCGCCCGCACCCTCGCCGCGCTGCACGACGCCCTGGGCGCCGACGCGGTGGCCGAACTCGACGCCCTGTCGGACGTGGACACCGCCGCCGACGCCGCCGCGGTGGCCGCCCTCGCGCCGCACGGCCGCTTCGCCCGTGCGGTCGAGGAGTTCCTCGGACCCGTGACCACCGGTGCAGTCGGAGGGACCCGCCCGTGACGTCATCGATCAGCCCCATGACCGAGCCGTTCGCCGTCGTGGACGCCGCCCGCGAACGTCTCGCCGACGGGCCCGCCGTCACCGCGACCGTGTTCGACGCCGCCCTCGCCGGCTTCTCCCACCGCCTCGTGCGCACCGACGGCGTGGTGCTGCCGCTGGCCGTGCAGCGCTGGCAGGACGACGCGGACGACCTGGACGCCTGGCTCCTGGAGCGATGTTCGGGCGCGACCCTGGACCTCGGCTGCGGCCCGGGCCGCCTCGTCGTCGCGCTCACCGACCGCGGGATCCCGGCCCTCGGCGTCGACGTCTCGGTGCAGGCCATCCAGCGGTGCCTGCAGCGCGGGGCGGCCGTGCTGCACCGGGACGCCTTCGAACGGCTGCCCGGCGAGGGCCGGTGGCAGCACGTGGTGCTCGCGGACGGCAACATCGGCATCGGCGGCGACCCGGTGGCCCTGCTGCGCCGGTGCCGCGACCTGCTCACCGACGGCGGGACCGTGCTGCTCGAGCTGGAGCCCGGGGCGGGGCTCTGGCGGGGGGCTGCGCACCTCGAGCGCGACGACGTCGACGAGAGCGGGGAGCACACCGACGCGCCGCACACCCGCTTCCCCTGGGCCGTGCTCGGGCCCGAGGCGATCGACGAGGTGGCCGAGGCCGCCGGGCTGCGGGTGAGCGAGCGTTCGTGGGACGACTCGGGCCGGCTCGGACCCGTCGTCGAGCGGATCCTCCCCGACGGGCGTGCGTTCGTCGTGCTGTCCCGCTGATTCCCCGGGATCAGCGCCCGCCGATCACCCGGCTGCCCAGCGTCACCTGCACCTGACGAGGTGCTCCCCCGCCGGAGCTCACGGTCAGCGTGACGACCTGCCCCGGCGCGCTCGACTGCACCGCCGCGACCAGCGCGTTGGCGTCCTCGACGGCGCGGTCGTCGACCCGGGTCACCAGGTCCCCGGCCTGCAGCCCGGCCGACCCGGCCGGTGACCCCGGCGTCACGCTCGCGACGGTGGCGCCGCGCGCCCCGCCGTCGGTGACCTGCACCCCGATGATCGCCTGCGTGGCCCGGCCGGTCTCGACGAGTTCCGTCGCGATGCGCCGCGCGTGGTTCATCGGGATCGCGAACCCCAGCCCGATCGACCCGCCCTCCTGGCCCGCTCCCCCGCCGGTCACGCTGGCGATCGCGGTGTTGATGCCCACGACGCGGCCCTGGGCGTCGGCCAGCGGCCCGCCCGAGTTGCCGGGGTTGATCGCGGCGTCGGTCTGGATCGCGTCGAGCGTGCTCTCCTGGCCCGCACCGGATCCGCCCGCGGCGACCGGGCGGCGCAGCGCCGAGACGATGCCGGTCGTCACGGTCCCGGACAGCCCCAGCGGCGAGCCGACCGCGACGACGGCCTGTCCCTGGCGGAGCTGGGTCGAGTCGCCCAGCGTGGCCGGGCGCAGGTTCGACACCCCGGTCGCGCGCACCACCGCGATGTCGGCGGCCGGCGCGGTGCCGACCAGCGACACCGGCGCCGCCGACCCGTCGGCGAACACCGCCTGCAGCCCCCCGCTGCGGCCGGCGGCGAGCACGTGGTTGTTCGTCATGATCAGGCCGTCGGCGGAGATGACCACGCCGGAGCCGGCGCCCGACGACCCGATGATCTGCACGGTGCTCGGGAGCACCGTCGCCGCGATCGCCTCGACGGACCCGGCGGGTGCGGGCGGGAGCGGGTCCGAGGAGCCGACCGCTCCCAGCGACGTGCCGGAGGACGACGACGTGAACAGCGCGCCCGCGATCGCCCCGCCGACCAGCCCGGCGACCAGCGCCACCAGCGCGACGAGCACGAGACCGGTGCGTCCGACGGCTCCGGCGCCGGCGAGGAGGCCGCGGCGGCGTCCCTCCGGAGGCGGCGGCTGCCCCGGCCCGGGCGTGCCCCAGCCGGCCCCGCTGTCGGCGGGGAACCCGCCGGGCGGCGTCGGGGTCATTCCCGACGCCGGGTCGGGGCGGCCCCAGCCGTACGGCGACGACTCGCCCCCGGACGCCCCGAACGGCGCCCCCGACCAGGAGCGGGGGGCCTCGGGCGCCGGAGCCGCGGTGCCCGCCCGGTCCGCCTCGTCGGTCCACCGCACACCCGCGCCCCGGTACCCGGTGCCCAGACCGGGCCGCTCGATCGTCGCCGGGTCGTCGCCGACCCCCGGGGCCCCGACGCGGTCCGGCTCGTCGTCCCGACGGGGCGTCTCGCTCATGCCCGCCAGCCTTCCTCATCGGGAGGCGCCGGGCCCGCCGGGGAGGTCACGGTCTCCCCACGGCGTCGTCGGGGAGGATCGGGGGCGATGAGCACGTCAGCCGGGACGGCCCCGAGCCCCGGAGCGGGCGACGCCGAGGAGCCCGACCGCCCCGCCCCGCCGTCGGGATGGCACGTCCTGCTCGAGATCCCCCTGCGGCGCCGGGTGGCGATCCTGGTGTCGGTCGGCGCCGGCCTGCTCGTCGCGCTGATCGCGGTCGCGGTGTTCTTCACCGCCTACCGGGCGCTCTACGACCAGCTCGACGAGAGCCTCGTCGAACGGGCGACCGCCGCCTCCTCCAGCGACCTCGCCGACCCCGCACTCCTGTTCCGGGTGGTGTCGTCGGACGCGCTCGCGGCCGGCGACTTCCGGGTGGCCATCGTGTCCGCGACGACCAACCGCGCCACCTTCATCCAGGGCAACCAGCCCCCGATCGGCGCGCCGGAGTTCTCCGTGGCGACCGGCACCCCCCAACCGCCGCGCACCGGCTTCGTGGACGGCGCGCCGTACCGGGTGGTGGCGGTGCAGTCGGGCAACGGGCGTGCGCTGGTGCTCGCCCAGGAACTGGAGCCGACCCGGCGGACCCTCTCCCGGCTGGCGATCGTGCTCGTCGTCGTCGGGATGATCGGGGTGGTGCTGGCCGCCCTGGTGGGGGTCGCGATCGCCCGCGCCGGGCTGCGTCCGGTGGAGCGGCTCATCTCGGCCACGGAGCGCGTGGCGCGCACCGGCGACCTGCAGCCGATCACGGTGACCGGCGGCGACGAGATCGCCCGCCTGACCCGCAGCTTCAACGCGATGCTCGCCGCGCTCGCCTCGTCGATCGACCGCCAACGACGGCTGGTCGCCGACGCCGGGCACGAGCTGCGGACCCCGCTGACGTCGCTGCGCACCAACCTGGAGCTGCTGGTGGCCGCGGAGGAGGGCGCGGCGTCCGGCCGTCCCGACGCGCCCCGGCTGTCGTCGGAGGACCGGGCGGAGCTCACCGCCGACCTGCGCGCCCAGATCGACGAGCTGGCCACCCTGGTCGGCGACGTCGTCGAGCTCGCGCGCGACGACCCGCCCGAGGTCGCCGCCGAGCACCTCGACCTGTCCGAGGTCGTCGAGCGGGCGCTGGACCGCGCCCGCCCGCGGGCCCCGGGCGTGACGTTCGCCGCCGAGCTGGTTCCGCTGGAGGTCGTCGGGGACGCCAGCGCCCTCGAGCGCGCCGTGCTGAACCTGCTCGACAACGCCGCGAAGTGGAGCCCGCCGGGCGGGACGGTCACCGTGCTGCTGCGCGAGGGCGTGGCGCCGGAGCGGCCGGGCACCGCGGTGCTCGAGGTCGCCGACGCCGGGCCGGGCATCGCCCCCGAGGAGCGGGCGCTGGTGTTCGACCGGTTCTTCCGGTCCGCCGACGCGCGCACCATGCCGGGGTCGGGCCTCGGGCTCTCGATCGTCGCGCAGACCGCGGCCCGCCACCACGGGGGCGTCTCGGCCCACGAGGCCCCGTCGGGCGGCGCGCTGCTGCGGCTCTGGGTGCCGCGGGCCTGACCCGGGCCTAACCCGCCGGGCGCGCGACCGGGAGCCGACGGGAGATCGTGCGCGCCAACGCCACCGCGCCCTGACCGAGCAGGTCGAGCGAGTCCACCGTCACCGCCGCCAGCCACGCCACCGCGCGCCGGGTGCCCCGGAAGGGCCTCGGGTCCTGCCACACCACCATGTCCACCCCTCGATGGTGCGCCCGCCGGGAGGTCGACTCCATGAGACGGAGGTGTGAGTTCGCTGGGTCCTCCGAGGCCGGACGACACCTGGTCGGCGGCTCCTCGACCCGACACACCGCCTCCCGGGGGTGAAGCCGCGCGCATCCGGGTGACCCGGGAGGTCGTTGGATCCGGCGTGGGGCAGACGGGCGGGGTCACGACGGCGGGTCGGCAGGCCGCGCCGTCGCCGACCCGGCTGCGCCTGGTCCTCGCCGCCGTCCTCGCGGGCGCCGTCCTCGCCGTCCCGCCGTTCCTGGCGCAGGGCCACGGGCCCGCGCCGGACCCGGTGCGCGCCCGGGCGCAGGTGGTCACCGCCGGGGCGCCACCGACCACCGCCGCCCGCGTCGACCCCCTGGCCGCCGGGCGGGCCCTCGCCGCCCTGCCCGCCACCGGGAAGGGCGTGTTCGACTCCGCGACCGGCGACTTCGCGTCGCACTTCGACGACGTCGGGGACTCCGACCAGACCCAGGGCGGCGCCCGCCCGCGCGTGGTGGCGGGCCCCGCGATGCGCTTCGCCCTGCCCGGCGGCGGCCGGCGCTCCGAGGTGCTCCCCCGCACGCCCGAGTACCGCGAGGGCGACGACGTGTGGGTGCACGACGTCAGCGCCCTGCACGGGCTGCCGACCGGGACCTCGACCTGGCAGCTGATCCTGCAGTGGCACCAGCGGGCGAACTCCGGCTCGCCACCGGTCGCCCTGGAGGCCGGGGGCGGCCGGCTGCGCCTGGCGAACGTCGGCGGGGACCAGCAGGACCTCGGCCCGCTGCGCCCGGACGACCGGCTCGACGTCGTCCTGCACGTGCACTTCTCGCGCTCCGCCGCGAAGGCCGTGATCGACGTGTGGCGCGACGGGAAGGCGGTCCTGCGCGACTACCACCCGCCGCGGGGCACGCTCCTCGACGGGGCGGACTACCTGAAGCTCGGCCTCTACCGCGACCCGTCCATCGCGCAGGACTCGGCGATGACGACGACGCGCCTGGTTGCGGGCCCCACCGCGGAGTCGATCAACGTGCAGGGCATCACGCCGGGCCGGTGACTCAGGCGTCCGCGCGCAGGACGTAGCCGACGCCGCGCACGGTGTGGATCAGGCGCGGCTCGCCGTCGGCCTCGGTCTTGCGGCGCAGGTACCCGATGTACACCTCGAGCGCGTTCCCCGTCGTCGGGAAGTCGTAGCCCCACACCTCCTCGAGGATCCGGCTGCGGGTGAGCACCCGGCGCGGGTTGGAGATCAGCAGCTCGAGCAGGCTGAACTCGGTGCGGGTCAGGGTGATCGGCCGGTCACCGCGCCGGACCTCGCGGGTCGCGGGGTCGAGCGAGAGGTCGGCGAAGGTCAGCGGGTCGGGCGTGTCGTCACGCTCCTCCGGGGAGGTGCGCCGCAGCAGGGCGCGCAGCCGCGCGAGGAGCTCCTCGAGCGCGAACGGCTTGGCCAGGTAGTCGTCGGCGCCGGCGT
Source organism: Actinomycetospora termitidis (assembly GCF_030286555.1). Lineage (GTDB taxonomy): Bacteria > Actinomycetota > Actinomycetes > Mycobacteriales > Pseudonocardiaceae > Actinomycetospora > Actinomycetospora termitidis. Next base: position 134,319 of record NZ_JASVWF010000010.1, read on the forward strand.
CGAGGCCCGCGACCCGGTCCGAGACGGCCTCGCGGGCGGTCAGCACGAGGACGGGCAGGTCGTCGCCCGCGCTGCGCAGCCGCCGGCACACCTCGAGCCCGTCGAGGCGGGGCATCATGACGTCGAGCACCAGCGCGTCCGGGCGCTGGGTCGAGATCGCGTCCAGGGCCTGCTGGCCATCGGTCGCGAGCTCGACCTGGTAGCCGTTGAACGCCAGGGACCGGCGCAGCGAGTCGCGCACGGCCCGGTCGTCGTCCACGACGAGGATCCGCATGGGCCCACTATGGGCCGACGGCCTGAGAGGTACCTGAGGTGGCTGCGCCTAGAACTCGACGCGGGCCAGCCCCACGACCTCGGCGCGCCAGTCCGCGTACGCCTTGCCGATCGCGGCGTCGTCCGAGCCCTGCTCGCCGGGCCCGCTCGGGCCGGTGCCCGTGACCTTGGCGGCGATCTGCTCGGCGGTCCAGGTCGAGTTCGCGACGCGGACGGTGAGACGGTCCGGGGCGCGCTCGGCGCGCAGGGCGTGGGCCAGCACCCGCAGCATGGCGGCGCGGGCGTCGGCGTCGTCCGGGGCGTCCACGTCGACGTTCGTCTGGCCGCCGACGAGCATGACGTTCGCCTCCGGCGCGAGCGTCGGCAGCACGGTGGCCGCCGCGCGGAACCGCGAGAGCATCCCCTGCGTGAGGAACTGCTCGACCTTCGCGACGACGCTGCCCTCGGTCGGGGTCATCGCCACCGGCAGCTGCACGTAGCCGTCGAACGTCTTCCCGGTCACGGCCTCGCCGAGCTGCCCCGGGTCGTCCACCACGACGGTCTCGGCCCCCGCCGCCTTCACCGCCGCCGCCACCTGCTCGAGCCGCTCGCCGCCACCGGTCACCAGCACCGTCGTCATGGGCGAACCCTAACCAGCGGACGCCCGGTCCGGGCAGGGATGAGATCGGTTCAGCACGACGGCCCGTAGAGCGCCACCACCTCGGCCGCCCGGGCGGCCATCTCCGCGCGCACGTCGACCGGACCGAGCACCTCCACCGCGGCCCCGAACCCGAGCAGCGCTCCGACCGCGGCGCCCGCGGACCGGAACGGCAGGTCGAGCGCGTCCACGGCCTCGCGCGGGTCGTCGACGAGCTGCGGCGCGACCACCCGCAGCAGCCGGTCGCGCCAGTCGGGCACCACCCGCACGCGCACGTCGACGGCCTCGGGGGCCGCCTCCAGCCGGTCCCGCAGGTCGGCCCACACCTCCTCCAGGCCCCGCTCGTCCGGACGGCGGGCCGGCACACCGGTCGCCTCGGCCTCCTGCACCCGGTCCACGCGGAACATCCGCGGCGAGCCCCGCCGCGCGGCGATCAGATACCAGGTGCCGGCCTTGCTGACGAGGCCGTAGGGGTCGACGGTCGACGTGCTGACCGTGCCCGTGGACGCCGAGCGGTACCGCATCCGGACGCGCTCGTCGACCGCGACCGCCCGCTCCAGGACGCCCAACGCCGGCGGTGCCGCGGTCGGTCGGCGCCACGCGTGCTGCTCGACGATCACGGTGCGGCGCGCCTGCGTGATCCCGGGCCGCCGGGCCTCGGGGATGGCCGCGAGCAGCTTGCGCACCGCGGACGCGAGCTCCCGGCCGAGCGCCCCCGCGCGGTCGTCCGTCAGCGCCAGCAGCGCCCGCATCTCGGTGTCCGTCAACCCGGAGACGTCGGTGCGGAACCCGGGCATCAGCACGACCCCGCCGAGCCGTCCGCGCTCCGCGTACACCGGCACCCCGGCCGACGAGAGCGCCTCCACGTCGCGCGCCACCGTGCGCGTGGACACCTCGAGACGCCGCGCGATCTCCGGGGCGGACAGACGGCCGTGGGCCTGCAGGAGCAGCAGGGTCGCGAGCAGCCGATCGGAGCGCATGGTGGGAGAGATTGTCGCAGAATCACGACAGCACGTGTCGGGTATCGAGGCGCATCGTTCCGCCCATGACCAGCACCCACCCCGACGTCAGCAGTGCGGCCATGCTGACACCGGACGTCACGATCTCCACCAGCTCGATCCGCCCCGACGGCCCGTTCTCGCTCACGGCCGCGCGGTCGTCCGTGATGCGGTGGGCGCCGGTCGCGCGCCACGCCGGTCCCGACGACGGGGGCCCGCTCGTCCTCGGCGCGATCGCCGACGACGACCTCGCACCCCTCGCCGTCACCGTCGACCAGGACCGGCCCGACGGCCCGGTGACGATCGGGACGGTCGGCACCGGCTCGCCGGATCGGGCCCTCGCCCAGGCCGCGCGCATCCTGTCGCTCGACCGTTCCGGCGCCGGGCTCGACGACGTCGCGCGCCGCGATCCCGCCGTCGGGACGGTCCTGGCCGCGCACCCCGGACGGCGGCCGGTGCTGTTCCCCTCGGTCTACGAGGCGGCCGCGTGGGCGGTGATCTCGCCGCGCGTCGGGAAGGCGCAGGCCGCCACGCTCACCCGAGGGATCGCGGCCGATCACGGCACCCGGCTCGCCGGGGTGGACTGCTTCCCGTCGCCGGCCACGCTGCTCCGGGTCGAGGAGATTCCCGGGCTGCCGGCCGAGAAGGTCCGCCGGCTGCACGGGGTGGCCCGGGCGGCGCTCGACGGCGACCTCGACGTCGAGCGCCTCCGCGCCCTCGGACCCGTCGGCGCCCGGGCGGCGCTGCGCCGGGTGCGTGGGATCGGGGAGTTCTGGTCGTCCGGGATCTGGCTGCGCGCGTGCGGGGTCGTCGACGAGTGGCCCGACGAACCGCGGGCCACCGCCGCGCTCGCCCGGCTCCACGGCCGGGACCCCGCCGACTACGCGGACCCCGCGGTCCTCGCGGCGGCCCTCGCACCCCTCGCGCCCTACCGCACCTGGATCGCGTTCCTGCTCCGCATCACGAACAGCTGAGCCGGTCAGTCGGCCAGTCTGACCGCCTCCAGCAGCGAGACCCCACCCATCAGGTCGGCGACCTCGTCGTCGAGCGGGCGGCGGTAGGCGACGGCGAGGTCACGGGCGCTCGCCCCGAGGGTCTTCCACCCGAGTTCGGCGAGGTGTGCCTCCGGGGTGCGCTCACGGGGCTCGAGGTAGATCAGGTCGGCGACGTCGACGCCGAACACCTTGCCCATCTCGGCGAAGCGGGGATGGTCGGCGAAGTGGTCGGCCGCGAGGGCGAAGTGCTCGACGGCGACCCGGCTGCCCGGGGCGGACAGGGTCTGCAGCCGGTCGAAGAGCAGGGTCTCGGCCTCGGCCGGCAGGTACGGCAGGAGTCCCTCCGCCAGCCAGGCGGTGGGCTGCGCCGGGTCGAACCCGGCGGCAGTGAGGGCCGCGGGCCAGTCGTCGCGGAGGTCGACGGCCACCGGGACACGGCGCGTCGTGGTCGTCGCCCGCTCCGCGTCGAGGACCTCGTCCTTGAACTGCAGGACGGCCTCCTGGTCGACCTCGTACACCGTGACGTCGCCCGGCCAGGCGAGGCGGAAAGCCCGGGCGTCGAGGCCGGCGGCGAGCAGGACGACCTGCCGCACCCCGTCACCCGCCGCGGCGCGGAAGAACTCGTCGAAGAACCGGGAACGCACGCCCATGTAGGTCGACATCGTGTTCCAGAGGGCCTCGGAGTCGGCGTCCGCGGACGGCGTCCCGGGGAGCTTGACGTCGAGTCCGGCACGGTCGACGAAGGCCTGCGCGTACGGATCCTCGACGAGTGGCTCGTCGTGCCTGCTCTCCACCGCGCGCGCTGCGGCGACGCCCAGCGCCGTCGCGCCGACGCTCGTCGTGATGTCCCACCGGTCCCCGTCGGTTCGCATGCCTAACGATTACCCGTTGTCCGCAACCGGAAGCGGACAGTGAGGATCAGGTCACACTCCGGCACGACGACGTCGTCCCGCGACGACGGCCGTGCGGCAGGCTGCCCCCATGACACTCGCGGAGACCCTCGACCGGTGGCACGACATGGTGGCCCGCCGCGACATGACCGACCTCCCGGAGATCGTCCACCCGGACGCCGTCTTCCGGTCCCCGGTCGCGCACACGCCCTACCCGACGCGCGACGCGGTGGTCCTCGCGCTGCGCACGGTCCTCACCGTCTTCGAGGACTTCCGCTACCACCGCACGTTCCGCGAGGGCCACGACGCGGTGCTGGAGTTCTCTGCGCGGGTGAACGGCAAGGACCTCAGGGGCGTGGACCTGATCCGCGTGGACGACGACGGGTTGATCACCGAGTTCGAGGTCATGGTGCGCCCGCTGTCCGGGCTCCAGGCGCTCGGCGAGGAGATGGGTCGCCGGATCGGGGCACAGCTCAAGGACCTCGCCTGATCCTCGGGCGATGAGTTCCCGGCCGACACGCGGTCCAGGGAGCATGACCCTCTCGCCGCGCCTGGCCGCGATCGTCGACGCCCTGCCGCTGGACTCGACATCCCGTGTCCTGGAGATCGGCTGCGGGCCCGGCGCCGCCGCTCGCGAGGTCGCACGCCGGGTGCGGCACGTCCTCGCGATCGACCGCTCCCCGGCCGCGGTCCGCCGGGCGACGGCGGCGGGTGCCGCCGAGATCGCGGCCGGGCGGCTCTCGGTCCGGTGCGTGGCGATCGAGGACCTCGCGCTCGATCCGCACGACGAGCCGTTCGACCTCGCGTTCGCGGTCCGGGTGGGCGTGCTCGACGGGCGGCACCCGGCGGACCGCGCGCTCACGGCGATCGCCGCGGCGTTGCGGCCCGGAGGACGACTGGTCGTCGACGGCGTCGAGCGGGTCTCGGGCGTCGTCGCCGCACCACGAGAAGGGCATGACGTGGAAGCCAGGTCGTCGGGCCCGTGAGCGGCGACGCCCGCGACGGGTGAGGCGGGGACGACGATCCGCGCCGGGCGGCGGATGCCTAGGATCGCGCGCGGGAGGAGCATGCGCGCCGAGCACCACCGTGGGGAGAGCACCGGGGACGTCGACGTCCTCGGCGACCCCGCGCGCCTGCGATCGCTGCACGAGTCCGGGCTGTCCGCGGAGGCGGACGCACTGCTGGACGAGATCGCCGAGCGGGTCCGTCGGCTGCTCGGGGTGCCCGTGGGCCTGGTCTCCCTGGTCGACCCGGACGGACAGTCCTTCCCCGGCCAGGCCGGCCTGCCCGAGCCCTGGTCCGACGAGCGCCGCACACCGTTGAGCCACTCGTTCTGCCGGCACGTCGTCGTCACGGCCGAGCCCCTCGTCGTCGTCGACGCCCGCGAGGACGCCCGCGTGCACGAGAACCTCGCCGTCCCGGACCTGTCCGTGATCGCGTACGCCGGCATGCCGCTCACCGACGGCGACGGGAACGTTCTCGGATCGCTGTGCGCCATCGACGACCGCCCGCGGGAGTGGACGGCGCACGAGCTCGACCTGCTCGCCGGACTCGCCGCGGGCTGCTCGGCCGAGCTCCGGGTGCGGCTCGCCGTGGTCCAGGCCCGCCGGGAGCGCGAGCGGCGGGACCTCGTCGAGCGGGACCTCAACGCGTCGTTCGACCGCAGCCAGTCCCTGCTGCGGGCCTCGCAGGCGTTCACGGACGCCGCCGGCCTCGCCGACGTCCGTGGTCGCCTGGGCGAGCTGCTGGCGCGGACGCTCGAGCCCTCGTGCGTGCGGGTCGCCATCCTCGACGGGAACGGCACCTACCGGCTGTCCGACGGCGAGGAGCTGCCGTGGGACTGGTCCGGGACGGCGGACGGCGAGGAGCTCCTCGTCGTCGGGAGGCAGGACGGTTCCGACGACGGGTTCTCCGCCTGGCTCGCCCGCGAGGACGCGCGGGTGGCCCTCGTCGTGCGCCTGCGGGAGGGCGGCGAGCTCGGCCTGATGGTGGTCGGCTGGCCGTCCGATCCGGTGCTCGACGCCGCCGACCGGCTCTACGCCCGCACGATCGCGGGCTACGTGGCCCGGGCCGTGGCGCGGGTGCGCTTCGTCGAGCGACGCGTGACCGTCGCCCACGAGATGCAGGTCGCCATGCTCGCGCCGTTGCCCGAGGTGCCGGGCCTCGAGCTGGTCGCCCGCTACCTGCCCGCCGACGACGACGAGGACGTCGGCGGCGACTGGTACGACGTCTCGCTGCTCCCCGACCCGGACCCCGCGGCGGGCCCGGTGGTGGCGGCGTCGGTCGGCGACGTCGTCGGGCACACCCTGGACTCCGCCATCCGCATGGGCCAGGTCCGCTCGATGCTGCGACAGGCGGCGTGGGACGTCGACGGGTCGCCCTCGGAGGTGCTCTCCGCCGTCGAACGGGCCGTCGACGGTGACGACCTGGGCCACGCCGGCACCGCCGTGCTCGCGCGGCTCCGGCACGGCGCCTCCGGGCGGTGGGAGATGACGTGGACGAACGCCGGGCATCCACCGCCGGTCGTCGTCGAGCCGAGCGGTGTCGTCCGCGTCCTGGACGGGGTCGACCCGCTGTTCGGCTTCCCCTCCGTGGTCCGGCGGCCCCGCACCGACCACACGGTCGACCTGCCGGACGGTTGCACGGTGGTGCTGCACACCGACGGGCTGATCGAGCGGCCCGGGGAGGACCTCGACGAGGGGGCGCGACGGCTCCGCGAGGCCCTCACCCTGCACGCCGGGCTGCCGCTGGACCGCCTCGTGGACGCCGCCATCGCGGACGTCGCCCCGGCGGCCGTCGACGACGTCGTCGTCCTCGCCATCCGGTTGGGTGCCACGGAACACGCGTGACGGGGCGTGTGGGTGGTATCCCTCTCAGCCGGTGCCCATGAGCTTCGTGGGTGGAGGCGCACCCGAGGAGTACCCCATCGCACCCGAGTCACGGACCACGACGATCCCGACCGGCGGCCCGGTCTGTGACTGCGCACCCGCCGTCGACGTCCCAGGCGCACCCTCCGGCGGCTTCTGCTCGCGCGAGCCCGCGATGCCACCCGCCGTACGGACGCTCCGGCGGGGGTTGCGGGAGTGGATGACCGACCGCGACCTCGACGACGACCTCGCCGACGCCGTGCTCCTGCTCGCCGACGAGGCCGTGACGAACGCGGTCGAGCACGCCGGCGGCGAGCGCCGCTGCACCGTCGAGGTCGTGGCGAACACCCGCGGGTGCGGGGGCGGGATCGCGGTCATGATCCGCGACGACGGGACGTGGCGGCGGCCGCCCGAGGACCCCGGTTTCCGCGGTCGCGGGGTGACGCTGATGGGTCGCCTCGCCGACCGGTCGAGCATCAGCACGTCCCCTGCCGGCACCACGGTCCGCCTGTGCTGGGCCGTCCCCTCGATGAATTGACGAAGCAACGGATTCGGACGCCCGGGCCTCGGGATCGCCACGTCCGCGCCCGGCGGTGCCGCCCGGTCACCCCTGCCGGCGCCGACCGACCGCTACGCTGCACCACGGGCCCCCGTAGCTCAGGGGATAGAGCACCGCTCTCCTAAAGCGGGTGTCGCAGGTTCGAATCCTGCCGGGGGCGCCCTCGTCACCGGGCCCGGTCAGCGGAAGCCCGCGGTGACCCCGCCGTCGATCGAGAAGTTCTGCCCGGTGACCCACACCGACTCGTCGGAGGCCAGGTAGACGGCGAGGTGGGCGATGTCGACGCCCGTGCCGGGCCGGCGCACGAGGTGCATGCCCAGCTGGAAGTTCCGCAGTTCCTCGCCGACGAACATGTCGGTGGCCGGGGAACCCCGGCGAGATCGCGTTCGCGCGCACGCCCCGTTCCGCCCCCTCTGCCGCGAGGGAGCGCGTCATCGCGATGACCCCGCCCTTCGCCGCCGAGTGCGCCACCTGCCCGAGCGGCGCGATGCCCCGCTGCCCGGACATCGAGGCGGTGTTGATGATCGAGGCGTTGCCGGTGGCGACCAGGTGGCGCCAGGCCGGCCGCGTGGTGTGGAAGACGATGTCCAGCTCCACGTGCAGGACGTGGCTCCACAGCTCGAGCGACATGTCGTCGAACGGGGCGAAGCCGGCACCGGCCGCGTTGTTGTAGAGCACGTCGATGCCGCCGAGGCGCTCGGCGCTCTCGTCGACCCAGCGGGCCGCTGCCTGCGGGTCGGCGAGATCGACGGTGGCGCCGGAGACGTCCAACCCCTCGTCGGCGAGCGCGCCGGCTGTGCGTTCCGCGGCGCCGTCCTGTACGTCGCACCCGACGACCCGCGCGCCCTCGCGCGCGAACAGCGCCTGGGCGGCCTCGCCCTGACCGCCGGCCGTGCCGGTGAGGAGCACCCGCTTGCCCGCGAGGCGCCCGCCGGGCGCCGGGGCCGGAGCGGACACGGGTGCGGAGGCGGTGCGCGGCGTCGTCACGAGTAGAGACTGTGCACACTTGCGACGAGACGCGTCAAGGATCGGCGAACAGCTTGACAGGGAGCACGAAGTGTATTCAGTGTGACCTGCACAACGTCGTCGTCGAGCGAGGAGGGCCCGGGCGTGATCGAGCTGACGGACATCGCGTACGTCCGGTCCGGCGTGGCCGATCTGGACCGGGCGGTGCGCTTCGCGACCGAGGTCGTCGGGCTCGAGCACGTCGGGTCCGACGAGGTCGGGGTCGCGCACCTGCGGGCCGACGCGCGTCACCACTGCCTGGCCTTCGTCGAGGGCGCCTCGGGGGTCATCGCCTCGGCGTTCACGGTCGCCGACGAGGACGCGCTCGCGCTCGCCGAGACGGAGCTGGAGACCCGCGGGTTCCACGTGTGGCGGGGCACGGCGGAGGACGCGCGCACGCGGCGGGTCGGCGCGGTCGTGGGCTTCGACGACCCGTTCGGCAACCGCCTCGAGCTGGTCTGCGCCCAGCAGAGCCTGGGGCGGCCGGTGGTGCCGGGCCGCGCCTCGGGGATCACGGAGTTCGGGCACCTCTGTCTGGACGCCCCCGACGTCGCCGAGGCCCACCGGTTCTTCTCGACGACGTTCAACGCGCGCGCGTCCGACTGGATCGGCGACGCCGCGTGCCTCATGCGCATCGACGAGGTCCACCACAAGCTCGCGGTGTTCCGCGGGGACCACCCCGGGCTGTGCCACGTGAACTTCCAGGTCGCCGAGCTCGACGACGTGTTCCGCAACTGGCACCACCTGCAGGACCTCGGCGTCGAGATCGAGATGGGGCCGGGGCGCCATCCGCAGTCCGGCGCGGTCTTCCTCTACTTCCTCGGGCCCGAGGGCCTGACCTACGAGTACTCCTACGGCGTCCGGCGGATCACCGACGAGGCGGCCTGGCGGCCCCGGTTCTTCGACCCGGCCGAGCGGGGCTCGATCGACATGTGGCTCGGGCCGACGCAGAAGCCGATCACCCAGCCCCAGCTGCTCCCGGAGGGTGTCCGCCCATGATCTTCGTGACCCACGCGTTGCCCGTGAACGGGCCGGGCGAGCCGCTGATCACTCGCGACGCCCTGTGGGACGGGCTCGTGCGCAAGGCGGACAACGCCCTGCCGTTCGTCCCGTCGATGACCGACTGCACGGTCACGGCGAGGCACGGCGACACCGTATTCGACCGCGACATCGTGTTCGCCGGGGAGCCGTTCTCCGAGCGGATCACGCTGGAGCACCCGCACCGCGTCGTCTTCACCCGGATCGCCGGGTCGGTGCTGGGCACGATCGCCAACGAGATCGAGGGGGAGGGTCCGGACGAGCTCACGCTGCGGTTCAGCTTCGCGCTGACCGTGGCCGGAGAGCCGGGCGGATCGGTGGGCGAGCAGGCCTACGCCGACCGGATGACCGACAGCTACCGCGCCGCGGTGGCCGCCACGTTGGGCGCCGTCCGCCGGATCGCGGCCGGCGCAGGAGTCTGAGGAGCCACCGTGTCCGACTGGGTCACCGACTACTACGCCGACGTCGACGGGATGGCCCTCGAGCCGTTCGTCGCGCACCACACCGAGGACGCCGAGGTCGTCTTCGGTAACAACTCGCCGGCGAAGGGCCGGCAGGCCATCGGTGAGGCCATCGGCGGCTTCTGGTCGATGATCGGGGCGATGCGCCACGAGGTGCACCACCGCTGGGACGTCGACGACGGTGCCACCGCGGTCCTCGAGGTGACGACGCACTACTGGACCCGGGGCGGCGCCCACGTGCCGCTGCCCTGCGTCTCGATCCTGGACCGGGCGCCCGACGGGCTCGTGGCCTCCCTCCGCATCCACATCGACCTCGCGCCCCTGTTCGCGGCCATGGAGCAGGAGGCCGCAGCCGTCCCGTGACCGACACCGACCTCCGCGGGCAGGTCGCGCTCGCGGCCCGCGTGCTGGCCCGCCACGGACTCGTCACCGCCTTCGGCCACGTCTCCGCGCGGGTCGGCCGGCAGGTCGTCGTCACGCCGCCGATCCCGCCGGGCGACGTCACCGCGGAGATGCTCGTGACGGTGGACGTCGCCGCCGACGAGCTCCCGGACGGGGCCGCCCCGGAGACCTGGGCGCATCTGGCCGTCTACCGGGCGCGCCCCGACGTCGCGGCGGTCGTCCGCGCCCAGCCCGAGTCCGCGTTCGCCGCCGCGGCCGTCACCACCGAGCTGGCCCCGCTGCACGGCCAGGCCGCGTGGCTGGGGCGGCGCGTGCCCGTGCACCCCGTCGGTCGACTGCTGCGCACCCCGGCGCTCGCCGCTGCAGCCGCGGCGACCCTCGCCGACGCCGACGCCGTGCTGCTGCGGGCCAACGGTGCGCTCACCGTCGGGGACACGCCCGGCGTCGCGGTCGCCCGCATGTGGCTGCTCGACGCCGCCTGCCGGGTGCACCTCGCGGCGGGTCCGGCGGCGCGGGTGCTCGACGACGACGACGTCGACGCCTGGCGCGCGGCGGGCCCGCCGTTGCTCGATCGTCTCTGGCGCCACCTCGCCGGGCTGCCGTGACCCGTTCTGCATACACTCCGGACGTGTCGATCGGCGAGCTCCTCGAGGGGCGGGACGGGCTGCGCATCCCCGACCCGCGTCAGACGAGCGTCAGCGTGCACGCCTACCTGCGCGATCTGATCATCAGCGGCGACCTCCCCCCGGGCACGCAGCTCAAGCAGGCCGAGCTCGCCCGCGTGCTCGCGGTGTCCCGGACGCCGCTGCGCGAGGCGTTCCGGATGCTGCAGGAGGAGGGGCTGATCTCCGCCGAGCCCAACCAGCGCAGCCGGGTCGTCGGCCTCGACGCCGACGAGCTCGACTCGCTCTACGCCGCGCGCGTCACGCTCGAGGCCCTCGGCGTACGCCTGACGGCAGGCCGCCTGACCCGGGAGGAGACCCGGGCCACGACGGCCGCGTTCCGGGAGATGGAGCGGACGTACCGGGCCGGCGACATGGCGAGCTGGACCGTCGCGCACCGCGCGTTCCACCGCCTGCTGGTGGGCCGGTGCGGGGCGACGATGCTGCGCACGATCAACTCCTACGCCCAGCAGAGCGAGCGGTACGTCCGGATCGACCAGAACCGGCACCGCACCGGCTTCGCCGACCGCCAGCGCGAGCACCAGGCGATCTTCGACGCCGTCCGCGACGGCGACCCGGTGGCCGCCACGGCGCGGATGGCCGCCCACCTCGCCGGCACCGCCCGGCGCGTGGTGGACGGTCACGCGCCGGGCCACGGCACGCCGTGCGTGGACGCGGCGATGGACCTGCTGGCCGGAGCCCCTAGTGATCCAGCGACGGCGGGTCGATCGGCCCCCACTGGTTGACCGTCGCCAGGTCGACCTCCCAGGTCCGCGGACCCATGGGGATCTCCTCGTGCCAGGGGCGCGGCTCCCAGTGGCCCGTGGCCTCGTCGTGCACGACGTCGATCTGGGTGAACAGCTCGACGACGTTGCCGTCGGGGTCGCGGTGGTAGGTGAACAGGTTGTGCCCCGGCCCGTGTCGTCCCGGACCCCAGTGCAGGCGGTAGGAGTGCTGGGCCAGGTGGTCGAGCATCGAGATCAGGTGGTTCGGGTCGCGCATCTCGTAGGCGATGTGGTGCATGCCCGAGTACTTCTGGCTGGCCATGAAGTTCGCGGCGTGGTGGTCGGCGTTGCAGCGCAGGAAGACGAAGAAGTCGCCGACGGTGTCCGACCAGCGGAAGCCGAGGAGGTCCTGGTAGAAGGCCTGCATCGTCGCCAGCTCGGGGGTGTAGGCCGCGACGTGCCCGAGCTTGGTCGGGCGCAGCGGGGTGAAGCGGTCGACCCCGCTGGTCTGCTGGCCGTCCATGAGGTGCAGCGCCACCCCGGTGCCGGGTTCGGAGAGCACGAGCACGTCCGGGGTGCCGGGGCCGATGTCGGTGCGCCGCTCGGTGGCGTACCCGGCCTCCTTCAGCCGCTGCTCGGCGCCGTCGAGGTCCTCGTGGAGCTCGTAGCCCACCAACTGGCGGGCGCGCGTGTCGCCCCGGGTGACCACGACGCAGTGGTGGTCGCTCCCCGTCGTCAGGAAGGCCCCGCGGTCGTCGCCCTCGACGAGCACGAAGTCCAGGACCTTCGTGTAGTACTCGACGAGCCGCTCGACGTCCGGGGTCTCGAACCCGACGTAGCCGAGCTTCGAGACGTTCACCGTGCCCATGTCACGTCCTCTCGGTGGTGTTCTCGACGACGGGGTTGCGCAGCAGGCCGACCCCGTCGATCTCGGCGACGACCTCGTCGCCGGGGGCCAGGAACTCGCCCCGCGGGAACCCGACCCCCGCGGGCGTGCCGGTGGCGACGACGTCCCCGGGTTCCAGGGTGACGGCCCGGCTGGCCGCCGCGATCAGCTCGGCGACGGGGGTGACCATGTCGGCCGTCGTCGAGTCCTGGCGGACCACCCCGTTGACCGACAGGCGCAGGGCGACCGCCTGCGGGTCGTCCACCATCCACGCGGGGACGACGCCGGGTCCGAGCGGGCAGAACGTGTCGCCCCCCTTGGCGGCGACCCAGTCGTGCGCGAAGGGAGGCGCGACGGGGTCGTGGCGGTCGAGCAGGTCGCGCGCGGACACGTCGTTCACGACGGTCCAGCCGGCGACCACCTCGAGTGCGCGCTCGACCGGGACGTCGACGCACCGGCGGCCGATCACCGCCGCGAGCTCGACCTCCCAGTCGATCTTCCGGCCGTGCCGGTCGGGCAGCACGATCGGGTCGCCCGGTCCGATCACCGACGTCGTCGGCGGCTTGAGGAAGAAGTACGGCTCGACGGGGCCCGCGGGCCGCGGCACGCCCATCTCGGCGAGGTGGGCGTAGTAGTTGGCCCCCGCGCAGAGCACCTTCGGCGGGAAGCGCAGCGGCGCGAGCAGCACCGCGTCGTCGACCGGGTCGAGTCGGTCGGGGTCGAGGCCGTGCAGCACCGGGGCGAGGGCGTCCCACTCCCCCAGCACGTCGAGCAGGGTGCGCCCGGCGAGCTCGGCCGGCGCCCGGCGCACCTGCCCGCCGACGGCCACCCCCACCTCGGCCTTCCTCGGGTCGCCCTGGTAATGGGTGACCAGCATCCACGCGGGCTCGCGCACGTCTTCTCCTAGGTCCGGACGGCGGGTCGGGGTGCGGCCGCCTCGGTGGTCAGGACGACGCGGCCCATGGCCTCGTCGGCCTCGAGGAGGCGGTGGGCGTCCGCGGCGGCCGACAGCGCGAACCCCCGGTCGACGACGGGCCGGAAGCCGCGCGCGACCTCCGCCCACAGCGCCTCGGCGCTCGCCGCGTTGCCGGTGCGCACGCCGAGGACGCGCTGGTTGAGCGTGTAGAGCCGAGCCAGGTCGAGCGGCACCTTCCCGCCGAGGAAGGCCCCGGAGGAGACGACGACGCCGCGCGGCGCGAGGACGTCCATGGTGCGGGAGAAGATCTCCGGCTCGCCGAGGTCGTCGACGGCCACCGCCACCCCGGCCCCGGCGGTGAGCGCCCGCACCTCGTCGACGAACCCGTCGGCGGTCGGGTCGAGCGCCGCGTCCAGGCCCAGCCCGAGGAGGCGCTCGCGCTTCCAGGCCGCCCGCGAGGTGCCGATGACGTGCGCGCCGAGGTGGCGGGCGAGCTCCGCGGTGGTGGCTCCGAGCGCCGAGCTCGCGGCGTGCACCAGCACCCAGTCCCCCGCCCGGACGCCGGCCTGCCGGAGCTGGTTCATCGCCACCGGCCCGGCGAGGGCGAGGCTCGCGGCGGTCGCCGGGTCGAGATCCGCGGGGAGGGCGTAGATCGCGTCCGTGGGGACGACGGAGTACTCGGCGTAGGCGCCGGTGGAGTGGACCCCGGCGATCTGCAGCTGCGGGCAGGCCTCCTTGTGCCCGTCGAGGCAGGCGGCGCACCGGTCGCACCCGAGTACCGGCCACACGGCCACGTGCCGGCCGACGTCGATCCCGACGACGTCCGCGCCGGTCGCGACGACCGTGCCCGCGTGCTCCACGCCGAGGACGTGCGGGAGCGCCGGGCGGACCGGGTGCCGTCCGGCGCGCAGGGCGACGTCGAGGAACCGTCCGACACACACCGCCGCGACACGGACCAGGACCTCGCCGGACCGCACCTCCGGGACGGCGACGGTGTCGGTGTGCAGGACGTCGGGCGGACCGAACTCGTCGAACACGACCGCCGTCATCGTGCGCGGCCGCGTGGCCGGGACGTCCGGCCAGGCGACGGGGACGGGACTCGCGGAGAGGGTCGTCATCGACGGGCTCCTTCGCGCCGGGGCGACCTCATAGTGCACACACTTTGACAGCGACGCAACGCGCCCCTCAGGCCAGTTCCGAGAGCGTCACCGCGGACAACCCGCGGCGGACCGTGCGCTCCAGGAGCCCGTCGACGGTGCCGGCGACGCCCACCCGCTGCGGGCCCTCGTGCAGGACGACCACCGTGCCGCGGCGCACGACCGGGCTCAGCCACCGGTCGGTCGTCGCCGTCCCGGCCCCGGAGCCGGCGATCGCGACCGCGGAGCCCAGCACGCAGTGCAGGCCCTCCTCCTCGGCGACCGTGAGGTGCGCTTGTGTCGGCCACCCGGAGCCGGGGCGGAACCAGCGCACCGGCCCGTGGGCCGACAGCTCCCGCTGGGTCCGCCGCAGGTTCTCCCGGAACTCCTCGAGCGGCAGCAACCACGTCGGCTCGTCGCGCCAGGTGTGGTTGCCGATCTCGTGCCCCTCGGCCGCGATGCGCGCCACGAGCCCCGGGTGGGCCGCGGCGCGCTCGCCGATCAGGAAGAACGTCCCGCGCGCCCCGTGCCGAGCCAGAACGTCGAGCAGCGCGGGCGTCGTCGCCGGGTCCGGGCCGTCGTCGAAGGTCGGCGCGAACCGGGGCGTCCGGGTCGGGACGGAGAAGAGCACCCGGCCACGCAGGACGGGAGCGATCGCGGTGACCAGCGGCAGCACGTCGTCCATGATCCCGCCGCGAGTGCGACACAGCGCAGGGTGCCGGGGCGCCGGGCCTGCGTGGCGTCGCACTCGCACCCCCACTTACTAGTAGACATGCTGTCTAGTTAGGGTGACGACTCGTCAACCACGGGACCTGACCCCGGGAGTGCCATGACCGCCGTCGCTCGCCTGGCCTCGCTCGCCACCCTCGTCGTCGCGCTCGCCGCGCTGACGTTCGCCCCGCCGGGTCACGCGGCCACCGGCACTGCCGGCGACCACGACGCCACGCACACCGACGCGAACGGCGCCGTGAGCTACCAGGTCCACGTGCCGCCGCAGCAGGCCACGGGCCGGCCGCTGCCGGTCGTCGTCGCCCTGCACGGGTGCACGATGACCGGCTCGGCGCTGAACTCGATGAAGGACCTGACCGCGCTGAACGCCCTGGCGGACCGCGAGGGCTTCCTGGTCGTCTACCCCAGCCAGAGCATCCTGCGGAACGCGCTGCTGTGCTGGAACGCCCTCGACCCGGCCCACCAGCACCGCGCGACGGGTGAACCCGCGCTCCTGGCCGGCATGACGCAGGACGTGCTCCGCGACTACGACGGGGACCGCTCGCGCGTGCACGTGCTCGGCGCGTCCTCCGGCGCCGGCACGGCCGTGATCCTCGGCGTGACCTACCCGGACGTGTTCGCCACGGCGACCTCGATGGCCGGCGGCGAGTACGCCGTGGACCAGGCCGATCCGGAGAACCCGGACGCGGTGACCCCGCAGGACACCGCCGAGAAGGCCCTCGCCGAGATGGGGCCGCGGGCCCGCGCGGTGCCGTTGCTCGTGGGCCAGGGCGACGCCGACACGACCGTCGACCCGCTCCTGGCCGATCGACTGGTGTCGCAGTTCGCCACGATCGACACCCGCGCCGGCACCCCGGTGGACGACGTCGCGGACCGCGTCGAGCAGGTCGACCCGCCCGGGAAGCAGTCGTACACGCACTCCAGCTACGCAGCCCGCGACGGCGGCCGACCGCTCATCGAGAAGTACCTCGTGCACGGCATGGGACACGCGTGGCCCGGACCCGGCACCGGCCCGTTCGCCGACGGCCAGGGCCCCGACCTCACTCGCATCTTCTGGGACTTCGCTCGCGATCGGCGGCTTCCCTGAGATGCCGGAACGACGCACCCGGATGTCCCGGGAGGCCCGCGGCGCCCAGCTGCTGGACGTCGCCGAGAAGCTCTTCGCCGGGCAGGGCTTCGACGGCACGTCGATGGAGGACATCGCCCGTGCCGCGGGCGTGACGAGGCAGGTGGTCTACGCCCACCACCCGTCCAAGGACGCGGTGTTCGTCGCCTGCGTGCGCCGCGCCCGGGGCGAGCTCGAGGCCGGCATCCGCGAGCCCGAGATCATGATCGAGGCCGGGGCCGGGATGGACGTCGTCATCCAGCGCGCCGGGGAGATCTTCTTCGGGCTGCTCGAGCGCGATCCGCAGCGCTGGGCGGTGCTGTTCGACCCCGGCACCGCCCTCGCCCCCGGGCCGACCGAGGAGCTGGCGACGATGCGCCGTCGCACGATCGGTCGCATCGAGCAGATGGTCCGGCACTTCTCCCCCGACGACGGTGCCGCTGCCGACGAGGTGCGCGACGTCGCCTTCGCCCACGCGATCAGCGGCGTCGGGGAGCAGCTGGGCCGCTGGTGGATCGCGAACCCCGAGCTCCCCCGCGAGCGGGTCATCGGGCTCTACCGCGACTTCATCACCGGCGGGCTCGCGTCGCGCCTGCCGACCAAGGAAGCGTGAGGCGTCACCGCATCAGGGCGATCAGCGCCGCGTCGACCTCGTCCGCCTCCTCCATCGGCAGGGAGTGCGTCGCGTCGGGCCAGAGGCGCACCGTCGCGGCGGGGAGGTCGCGCTCTGCGGCGGCCGCCGCCGCGCCGCCGTCGTGGACCTCGCTCCGCCCGGCCAGGCCGACGAACACGGGCATCGTGAGCCGGGCGAGGTCGTCGGCCGAGGGCTGCTCGGGCAGGGGCAGCTTCGCCGCGTGGTGCCGGGCTCCCGCCGCGATCATCGCCGCGACCGGGTCGCCCGGGGCCGCGTCCTCGGCGGCGGCGAGACCGCCGAGCCCGAGCGCGGAGGGGACCGTCGAGAGGACGAAGCCGAGCCGCAGGCCGGCGACGGTGCGGACCGGTTCGAGCAGGGCGAGCGTCGCGACCCGGTCGGGACGGCGGATGGCGTAGTTCGCCGCCGCCCAGCCGCCGAAGGAGTGCCCGACCAGGTGCACCGTCGGCACCCGGAGCCCGACGAGCGTCTCGTCCAACCACTGCGCCTGGTCCGCCGCGCCGGTCAGCTCGCGGGTCTGGACGCTGAGCCCGGCGTCGCCGATCGGGTCGACGACGTACACCGGGCGCTCCGCCGCGAGCGCGGGGAGGTTCTGCGACCACATCGGGCCGGCGGACGCACGGCCCGGGACCAGCAGCGCGGGGACCGCGCCCGGGTCGCGTGCCTGTCCGGCGAACTCGAGGACGTGCACGGTGCCGAACGTCGTCGGGAGGTCGAGGACGCGGGTCGGCGCGGGCATCGTCGCGAGTGCCGCGTCGTAGGCGCGGTCGAAGGCCTGACGCCCCTCGGTCGAGCGCCAGTAGCCGACCGGGGACGGGTCGCGGACCAGGTACGCGACGGTGGCCACGGCGAGCACGACCACCCCGACGACGACGGCCGCGGTCCTCCGGACGGCCCTGGCGCGCTGCGGCACGGTGATCCCCCTGGGTACGCTGTACGCTGTGGGTACACCGTACGCACGCCGGGGAGCGGCGGGCAACCGGCTACCGTCGGGGCCGACCCCACCGAGGAGGAGCGGACGTTGGCCGACGCCGAGCAGACCGCGGCCGACGGCCTCGACCGCCGGGTCGCCGCGCTCTGGTCGGACGGGACCGACCGGCGACCCGCCCTGACCCGGCACCGGATCATCACCGCGGCGATCTCCGTGGCCGACGCCGAGGGGCTCGACGCGCTGTCCATGCGACGGGTCGCGACGGAACTCGGCGCGGGCACGATGTCGCTCTACCGCCACGTCGCGGACAAGGCCGAGCTGCTCGGCGCCATGGTCGAGGCCGTGAACGCCGAGTCGCCCGATCTCGCCGAGGTCGCCGGCGATTGGCGCGCCAAGCTCGAGCACGCGGCCCGCGAGGAGTACGCGCTCTCGCACCGCCACCCCTGGGTGCTGGGCGTGCCCTGGAGCCGGTCCCCTCTCGGTCCGAACTCCCTCGCCGCCGTCGAGTCGGTCCTGGGCGTCGTCGCGGACCTCGGGCTGGACCACCACGACCGCGTCGCCGTGGTCTTCAGCGTCTTCCGCTACGTCCGCGGGGCGGCCCGCGACGCCGTGGACGCCGCCGCCGAACGCCGGGACGGCGTCCCCGACGAGGAGTGGTGGGCCGGCAGCGAGGACGTGATCGCCCGCTTCGTCGACCCGGCGCGCTTCCCCGAGGTGGTGGGGGCCTACCGCGCCGGGGCCCTGACGCAGACCGGACCGGACGGCTTCGAGTTCGGCCTCGCCCGGGTGCTCGACGGGGTCGAGGCCTACGTGCGGTCCCGGACCGACGCGGAGCGGGGCCCGTGACCGGACGACCGGTCAGGGGCGCGCGGGCCCGACCGGGTCGGGACCGTCCGGGAGGCGCCAGAAGTCCCCGAGGAACCGGCGCACGGAACCCCACGTCGTGGTCGGGACGGGCTCGGCGTCCACGACGCGGACGCCCTCACCGACCGGCAGGGCGTCGCGGTCCTGGACGGCGTCGACCACGGGCCGGTCGTCCCCGGCCTCGAGGACGTACTCGTCGGGCCACTCGATCCAGTACGGCTCCAGGAGCCGGACCGAGATCCACTCGCCGCTCGTGGTGAGCGGGACGATCTCGACCTCCGGCACCCGGAACGCCGCGGCGAGCCGCGCCGCCCGCCGCGCGACGTCGACCGGGAGCTGCCCGGCCCGCAGCCGCACCGTGAACCGCGCCGGGACGGAGTCGAGAGTGATCCGGCCGATCGTCGGCACCTGCAGCTTCGCTCCGGGCGGTGGGATCACCTGCGCGAGCTGGGTCGTCAGGCAGACATTGGTCCAGATGTCCCGGAGCTCGTGCTCGAGCTCCGTCACCTCCCGGGCGTGCCACTCACGATCGGCGCGGCACGCTCCGGGCAGTAGCGGCGGAATGATCCACATGTCGGCGACCCCCTCGGCGAATCCCCCTGTCGAGGACGATAGGCCGATTCGCGGCAGCATCCCGTAACGATTCGGGTGGACCTCCACCCCGAACGGCCCAATCAGCGCTTCCGACAGGCGTCGTAGATCGCCCGGTACTGCTCGTCGGTGATCCGGCCGTCGCTGTGCGCAGCGTCCATCGTCATCACCCAGCCACCCGGGGGGAACGGGTCCCGGTCGTCGAGACTCCGGTGCGCCGGCGTCGCGTCCGGCCACTCGTGGTCACGCAGGGCGGCCACCGTCTCGTCGAGGGTCACCGTCCCGCCCTCGAGGGCCAGCAACCACCGGTCCGGCACCGAGTCACCCGGCTGCCACGATCCCGCCATCGATCCTCCCGCGCTGGAGATCCTCGTGTCCCTGCCGAGTATCTCGGGTGGCGGCGGGACGCGCGAGCCGTCGAGGGGGCCCACCCGACCGCCCGAACAGGACATAAGCTCCGCGTCATGAGTGCCGGCCTGTTCGCCCTCCTCGACGACGTCGCGGCCCTCGTGAAGCTGACGACGGCGTCGCTCGACGACGTGGCCGGCGCGGCCGGCCGCGCGAGCGCGAAGGCGGCGGGCGTCGTCGTCGACGACGCCGCGGTGACCCCCCGCTACGTGCAGGGCCTGGAGCCGCGGCGAGAGCTGTCGATCATCGGGCGGATCGCGCGCGGATCGCTGCTCAACAAGATCGTCATCATCCTGCCGGTCGCCCTGCTCCTCAGTCAGTTCGCACCGTGGGCGCTCACCCCGATCCTCATGCTGGGCGGGCTCTACCTCTCCTACGAGGGAGCCGAGAAGGTCTGGGAGAAGATCGCGGGCCACGAGGAACACGCCGAGACGCGGAACGAGGCCGTGGCGTCCGCGCCCGAGGAGACCGAGAAGAAGGTCGTCTCCAGCGCCGTGCGCACCGACTTCATCCTCTCGGCCGAGATCATGGTCATCGCGCTGAACGAGGTCGCCTCCGAGGCGATCGTGTCCCGGGCGCTGATCCTCGCGTTCGTGGCCCTCGTCATCACCGCGCTGGTCTACGGGGTCGTCGCGCTGATCGTGAAGATGGACGACGCCGGGCTCGCGCTCTCGAAGCGGGAGAACGGCGCCGTCGCCGGCCTGGGCCGCGGGCTGGTGAAGGCGATGCCGATCGTGCTCGCGGTCCTGTCCAACGTCGGGATCGTGGCGATGCTCTGGGTCGGCGGGCACATCCTGCTGGTCGGGGTCGACGAGCTCGGCTTCCACCCGCCGTACGCGTTCGTGCACCACCTCGAGGAACTCCTCGGCGGCGGCTTCCCCGGCTGGCTGGTCAACACGCTGTGCTCGGCCGTGATCGGACTCGTCGTCGGCGCCGTCATCGTCGGGATCGCCCACCTGGTCCCCCGCCGCCGGCAGCCCGAGGCGACCGTGTCGTCCTGACGAGGCTCCGGCAACCCGCCGCCCGGGTCAGGACCGGGCGATCCGGAGCTCCGCGCGGGCCGGCGACGGGTGCTCGACCTCCGTCGTCGAGTGGACCAGGGTGATCCCGCGCGCGGGCTCGGCGCCGGACCCGTCGTCGAGAGCCTGGAGCGCCTCGACGAAGTAGCGCAGCAGGGCCGACGGCGGGATCGCCCGGGAGAGCCACACCTCGCGGGTCGCGGGGTCGGCGACCCAGGCGGTGCGCCCGTCGAGGTGTTCCCAGTACACGCTCACACCGGCCTCCCGCAGGACCGGCAGGGCCGCCAGCGGGTCGGGGACGGATTCGGGGGAAGCGTTCACATCGGGACGTCCGCGCCGTGGACGGTCATCGGATCGACGCGATCCGGAAGTTCGTCCGAACCTCCGGTCGGTGCCGTCGCAAGCGGCCGAACACGATCGACGATGTGGCGCTACGTCAGCCGAGTCGCCCGGCGACGTCGGTGACCAGGAGCGCCAGGAAGAGCACGGAGGACGCTCCGAGCAGGGTGTTCGACAACCACCCCGAGCGCCCGCCGGCCGCGACCCGGCCCGAGTTCAGCAGGAGCATCAGCGTGATCGCCAGGAACGGCATGAACACCGACCCGAGCACCCCGTAGACCAGGGTGAGCGCGAACGGCCGGTCGATGAACAGCAGCACCATCGGAGGCACCGTCAGCCAGAGCAGGTATGCCCGGAACGGCCACGAGCGCTCGACGGTGGCCGCCTCGTAGGCGCCCCGCTCCCCCTCCTCGCCCTCGACGGCGGCCTCGGCGCCCACCGTGTCGGCCGCCTTCCCGTGCGGGAGGCGCAGGGTGCGCAGGGTGTCGGCGAACAGCAGACTGACGCCGTTCCACACCCCGAGCAGCGAACTCGTCGTCACCGCGAGGAAGCCGACGAGGAACAGGATCCGGGCCCACTGGCCGTAGTCGGTACCGAGGACCTCGCCGAGGGTGAGCAGGCCGCGGTCGGACTCGGTGAGGTCCTGGCCGAGCAGCAGCGTCGACCCGACGATCAACATCGCCACGACGAAGATGCCCGTCATGACGTAGCCGACGGCGTTGTCGAGCCGCATCATCGACAGCCAGCCGGTGCCCTTCCAGCCCTTGGCGAACATCCAGTAGCCGTAGGCGGCCATCGTGATCGTGCCGCCGACGCCGCCGACCAGCCCGAGGACGTAGACGGTCGACCCCTCCGGGAGGCGGGGCACGAGCCCGGACGCGAGGTCGCCGAGGTTCGGGGTCACGAGGATCGCGACCGACACGACGGTCACGAACTTCAGCGCCACCAGCACCGTCACGAACTTCTCGAAGACCTGGTAGCGCTGGGCCCACACCAGGGCGAGGCCGACGACGCCGGCGATCATCGCCCAGTAGCGCACCGACAGGCCCCCGAACAGCGCGTTCAGCGGCAGCCCGACCGCCGACATCGCGGTCGCGCCGTAGACGAAGCCCCAGATCACGATGTAGACCGCGAAGAACCCGGTCGCCCAACGACCGAGGCGGCGCCAGCCGTCGAGCAGGGTCGATCCCGACGCCAGGTGCCAGCGGCCGACCCCCTCGCCCAAGGCCAGCTTGAGCCCGGTGCCCACGAGCGCCGCCCACAGCAGCGCGGTGCCGTACTCGGCGCCCGCGACCATCGTCGCGACGAGGTCGCCCGCGCCGACGCCGGCCGCGGCGGCCAGGATGCCCGGCCCGAGGCTGCGCAGGCGGGCGGCGCCGGTGGGCGGCTCGAGCGGTTCGGCCGGGTCCTGCTGGACGGAGGCGTGTGTCATGGCGACTCCCGGGTCGGGCGGAGCCCGATTCGTCCCACACGTGCCGCCCGAAGGCAATCGCGGTCTGGTCGTGACGGGTGCCGCCGGTGTACACCGTTCCGGCACACCGGCTCGTGGAGGGGGCACCATGCTGGTTCCGTTCGAGGTCCGCCACTTCCTCGACCGCGCGGCGACCGTCTACGGCGCGCGCACCGGCGTCGTCGACGAACCCGACCAGCCCGCGGCCCCGCGGCAGGACCTGACGTACGCCCGCGTCGCCGAGCTCGCCCGCGCCCAGGCCGCCGCCCTGGACGCGATGGGGATCGGGTTCGGCGAGCGCGTCGCGATCGTCAGCCACAACAGCGCCCGCCTGCTGACGTCGTTCTTCGGCGTCTCCGGGTACGGGCGGATCCTCGTCCCGGTCAACTTCCGCCTGTCGACCGACGAGGTCTCCTACATCGTGGAGGACTCCGGAGCCCGGCTCCTGCTCGTCGACCCGGCGCTCGAGGACCAGCTGAAGGGCGTCCGAGCCGAGCGCACGATCGTCCTCGGCGAGGGCGGCGACGCCGAGATGTACCGCTTCGGCGTCGACCCCGAGCCGTGGGAGCCCGACGAGAACGCCACGGCGACGATCAACTACACGTCCGGCACGACAGCGCGTCCGAAGGGCGTCGAACTGACCCACCGCAACCTCTGGGTCAACGCCACCACGTTCGCGATGCACGCCGGTGCGAACGACCGCGACGTCTACCTCCACACCCTCCCGATGTTCCATGCGAACGGCTGGGGGATGCCCTACGGCATGACGGGGGTCGGGGCGAAGCACGTCGTGCTGCGCCAGGTCGACGGCGCGGAGATCCTGCGGCGCGTCGAGGAGCACGGCGTCACGATCATGTGCGCCGCACCCGCCGTCGTGAGCGCGGTGCTCACCGCGGCGAAGGACTGGGACGGCGAGATCCCGGGCCGCGGACGGGTGCGGATCGTCGTCGCCGGCGCTCCCCCGCCCACCCGCACCATCGCGCAGATCGAGACGGAGCTCGGCTGGGAGTTCCTCCAGATCTACGGGCTCACCGAGACGGCGCCGCTGCTGACGGTGAACCGTCGCCGGGCCGAGTGGGACGACCTGTCCCCGGAGGACCGCGCGGCCAAGCTCGGCCGGGCGGGCGCGCCGGCGCTGGGTGCGACGATCCGCCTCTCCGGGGACGGCGAGGTCCTGGCCCGCTCCAACGTCGTCATGACCGGGTACCGGAACAAGCCCGAGGAGACCGCCGCCCAGCTGCGGGACGGCTGGTTCCACACCGGCGACGGCGGGGTGATCGACGACGACGGCTACCTGACGATCAGTGACCGCCGGAAGGACGTGATCATCACCGGCGGCGAGAACGTCTCCTCGATCGAGGTGGAGGACACGCTGTTCAGCCACCCCGCGGTCGCGGAGGTCGCCGTGATCGGGGTCCCCGACGAGAAGTGGGGCGAGACGATCAAGGCGCTGGTGGTCCTCGCGCCCGAGGCCGAGGTCGGCGAGGCCGACCTGATCGCCCACTGCAAGGCCCACCTCGCCCGCTACAAGGCGCCGACGTCGGTCGAGTTCCGGGAGCCGCTCGCCCGGACCGCCGCCGGCAAGCTGCAGAAGTTCAAGCTGCGCGAGCAGTACTGGGAGGGCCACGGGCGGCAGGTGAACTGAGCCGGCCTTCCGCTCGATGGCAGAGGGATGGTCCGGGTCACATCGGGCGGCGAGGATGGGCGTGTGACTGCCGTCCGCGACATCCCGGTCAGCGACGTCGACCTGTTCTCCGACGAGGCTCGCGTCGACCCGTACCCGACCTACCGCGAGCTCCGGGACGCCGGACCCGTCGTCGAGATGGCTCGGCACGGCCACTACGCGCTCCCCCGCTACGCCGACGTGCGCGCCGCGCTCATGGACTGGCGCACGTTCTCGTCGGCGAAGTCGGTCTTCGTCGACGAGGAGACCAACCGCAACCTCGAGGGCATCACGCTCTGCTCCGACCCGCCGGACCACACGATGATGCGCTCGGTCCTCGGGCGCCCGTTGCGGCCCGACCGCATGCGGGAGATCACGCCGACCGTCGAGGAGGAGGCCGACCGGGTCGTCTCCCGCGTGGTCGAGGCGGGCCGGTTCGACGCCGTCACCGACCTGGCCGAGCACCTGCCGATGGCGGTGGTCTCGCAGCTGGTCGGGCTCGGCGAGGAGCACCGGGTGAAGATGCTGGAGTGGGCGGCCGCGATCTGGGACGTCCAGGGCCCGCGCAACCAGCGGTTCCTCGACGCCGGACCGAAGGTCGGCGAGTTCCTCGACTTCGCCGCGAACGACGCCGTCCCCGGGCGGATCGACCCGAACGGCTGGGCCGCGCACCTCTACGAGGCCGCCGACCGGGGCGAGATGCCGCGCGAGAAGTGCCCGGTGATGATGCTCGACTACGTGACGCCGAGCCTCGACACCACGATCCTCGGGATCGCCTCGATGATCGCGCTGTTCGCGGACCACCCCGACCAGTGGGACCTCCTGCGGGCGGACCGGTCGCTGATCCCGCACGCGATCAACGAGGCGCTGCGCATCGAGACCCCGGTCCCCCAGTTCACCCGCGTGCTCACCGAGGACCACGAGATCGACGGCGTCGCGCTGCCGGCCGGGAGCCGGGTCGCCCTGCTCTACGGCTCGGCCAACCGCGACGAGCGCAAGTACCCCGACCCGGAGCGCTTCGACATCACCCGCAAGCCGTCCGACCACCTCGCGTTCGGTCGCGGCGAGCACGTGTGCGTGGGCATGCACCTGGCGCGGTTGGAGATGTCGACGCTGCTCGAACGCCTCGCGGACCACGTCTCCCGGTTCGAGATCGTCTCCCGCACCCCGATGATCAACAATGGCCTGCGCGGGTACGAACACCTCGAGGTGACGGTCCGCTAGGGCCGCCGGCGCATCCGGTCGATCGCCCGGAGGTCACCGGGCGAGAGCCGGACGTCGACGGCGCCGAGGTTCTCGGCCAGACGCGCGGAGGAGGTCGTCTTCGGGAACGCGATCAGCCCGCGCTCCAGGTGCCAGCGCAGCAGCACCTGGGCCGGGGTCGCGCCCACCCGCTCGGCCACGCGGCGGGCGGTCGGGTGCTCGGTGAGCCGTCCCTCACGCAGCGGCCCCCACGCCTCCGTGGCGATGCCGTGGCGCCGGTGGAAGGCCTGCATCGCCCGGTGCGGCGTGCGCGGGTTGGCCCGGATCTGGTGCACCGCGGGGACGACCCCGGTCGCGTCCACGACCGCCCGCACCTGCCGTCGGGAGAAGTTCGACAGCCCGATCGAGCGCGCCAGGCCCTCGTCCCGCAGCGCGACGAGCGTCCGCCAGGTCTCGACGTCCCGGTCCCCGGGGCGGTGGACCAGGAACAGATCGACGTACCCGGTGCCGAGCCGCTCCAGGCTCTCCGCGAGCGCCGCGCGGGGGTCGCCGTGGCGGCCGTCGTCGAGCTTCGTCGTGATCCACACGTCCTCGCGGGGCACGCCCGACTCGCGGAGCCCCTGCCCCACCGGCGCCTCGTTGCCGTAGCCCTGCGCCGTGTCGACGTGGCGGTGGCCCAGCGCGAACGCGGTGCGGGCGACGCGGGCGGTGTCCTCGGGCGGCACGTGGTACACGCCGAACCCGAGCTGCGGGACCGATCGGCCGTCGTTCAGTGTCACGCGAGGGATGCCGTCCATCAGAATCCGATGATGGACCTCGACGTGGCCGTCGTCGGCGCCGGCTTCTCCGGGCTGCTCGCCCTGCACCTGCTGCGCGAGCGGGGGCTGCGGGTGCACGCCTTCGACGAGGCCGGCAACGTGGGCGGCACCTGGTGGTGGCACGCCTACCCCGGCTCGCACCTCGACACCGAGGGCCACCTCTACCAGTACCTCGTCTCCGAGCAGCTCTACCGGGACTGGGGCTGGAGCGAGCGCCACCCCGCGGGCTACGAGGTGCAGCGCTGGTTCCGGTTCGTCGCCGACCGGCTCGACCTGCGGCGGCACGTCTCCTTCGGGGCACGGGTGGTCTCGCTCGCGGCCGTCGACGGCGGGTGGGCGGTGCGGACCGACGACGGCGAGGTGGCCCGGGCCCGGCACGTCGTGGCCTGCACCGGCCGGCTGCCCCGCGAACCCGGGGTCGTCGTGGACGCCTTCGGGGGCCTCGTCCTGCGGACGGCGGCGTGGACCGAGGACGGCAACGACCTGTCCGGACGGCGGGTCGGACTGCTCGGGACCACCGCCGCCACGATCCAGCTCGCACCGTGGATCGTCGGGAAGGTCGCGTCGCTGGCCGTCGTCGTGGACGCGCCCCGCGACGTCCTCGCCCGCGAGAACCCGGTGTACGGCTGGCGCGAGCGCGACGACTACCGCGACGGGTTCGCGTCGCTGCGCGAGGCGCCCCCGCCGGTCGGACCGCTCGTCCCGGACCGTGCGGCGATGCGGGCTCGTCTCGCCGACCCGCAGCTCGCCGACCTGCTCGTTCCCGACGCCGGGTCGGGGCGGGTCGTGCTCGACGACGGGTGGCTCGAGCTGTTCGCCCGCCCCGAGGTGACGGCGGTGCCGTGGCACGACCTCGCCCGGGTGCGCGGCGAGGGCCTGGAGCTCACCGACGGCACCGTGCACGAGCTCGACGTCCTCGTGGTGACCGACGAGTTCGACGCGGGCGAGCCGGCCGTCGGGCGCATCGCCGGCGCGCAGGGCGTGCACCACGTCGTCGCCCCGCCGGGTGGTGGCACGGTGTCGTTCGACCTCATCCGCCAAGTGGAGGCCGTCGTCGAGGGGATCCCGGGATGACCTACACGCTGCGCGTGGTCGGCCACGTCGAGTCGACGCTGACCGACCGCGACGACGCCCCCAAGCAGGCCGACGAGGGCGCCCCGGACGCGTGGCTCGTGATCGACCCCGACCTCGCCGACGCGTGCGCCGACCTCGCGGTCGGGGACGAGCTCGTCGTGATCACCTGGCTGCACGAGGCCGACCGGGACGTGCAGGTCGTCCACCCGCGCAGCGACCCGACCCGCGCACCCACGGGCGTGTTCAGCACCCGCTCCCCCGCGCGGCCGAACCCGCTCGGGCTGCACACCGCCCGGGTGCTCGCCGTCGACGGCACCCGCATCCGGGTGGACGCACTGGAGGCGTTCGACGGGACGCCCGTCGTCGACCTCAAGCCGACGCTCGCGGCGCGCCGCGCTGAGCGATGATGGCCAGGTGGAGCTCACGACGCTGACCCGCTACCCCGTCAAGTCGATGCTCGGCCAGCAGGTCGAGCGGATCGCCGTCGGGGCCACCGGCCTGGAGAGCGACCGGTGGCGCGCCCTGCTCGACCCGACGACGGGGTACGTCTGCACCGCCAAGCACCCCCGGCTCTGGCGCCGCCTGCTGCAGTACTCGGCGGCGGTGCAGGACGACCGCGTCGTCGTGACGACGCCCGGCGGGGAGACGATCGACGCGGAGGATCCGCGCCTCGTCGAGACCCTGTCGGCCGACCTCGGACGGGCCGTGGAGATCCACGCGCAGCGGCCCGCGGGGTCCTCGGTGGAGCGACCCGACCCCGAGGAGGTGCTCGCGCAGGGTGTGGAGGCCGAGATCGAGGCCCCGACGCTGGAGATCAGCCAGGGCACCGAGGGCGACACGTTCGTCGACCACTCGCCGATCCACCTGATCACGACGGCGACCCTCGACCACCTCGGCGTCGAGGCCCTGCGCTACCGGCCGAACCTCGTGATCGCGGGCGGCACCCCGTTCGAGGAGAACTCCTGGCTCGGCCGGGAACTGCACGTCGGCGAGGTGGTGCTGCGCCCGACGCTGCCCACGCCCCGCTGCTCGGTGCCGACCCTGGAGCACGGCGACCTGGGTCGCGAGCCGCGGGCGATCACGCCGCTGATGCGCGAGAACCGCGTGGAGGTGCCCGGGTTCGGGGTCCTGCCGTGCGCGGGCGCGTACGCCGAGGTCGTCCGCGGCGGCACGATCGCCCGCGGCGACAGCGTCACCCTGGTCTGAGACGACGACGGCCCGGGCCGGCTGCTCGTGAGCAGCCGACCCGGGCCATGTGCTTCGCAGGTGAGCACTAAGAGGGCGTATAGCCCCTCGAGGTGCTCACCTGAGTGCAGCTCACACGTCGTACCGGTCGAGGTTCATGACCTTGACCCAGGCCGCGACGAAGTCGCGGACGAACTTCTCCTCGGAGCCGCTCTCGGCGTAGATCTCCGCGACCGCGCGCAGCTCGGAGTTCGAGCTGAACACCAGGTCGTTGCGGGTGCCGGTCCAGCGGACCTCGCCGTCGGCCCCGCGCGCCTCGTACAGGCCCTCCTCCTCGGCGACCTTGGCCCAGGTCGTGTTCATGTCGAGGAGGTTGGTGAAGAAGTCGTTCGTGAGCTGACCCGGGCGCGTGGTCAGCACACCGTGCGTCGAGCCGCCCGTGTTCGCGCCGAGCACGCGCAGGCCGCCGACGAGCGCGGTCATCTCCGGCGCGGTCAGGTTGAGCAGGTTCGCCCGGTCGACCAGCAGGTACTCGGCGGGGAGCGCGTGGCCCTTGCCGAGGAAGTTGCGGAAGCCGTCGGCCTTCGGCTCGAGGTAGGTGAACGAGTCGGTGTCCGTCCACTCCTGGCTCGCGTCCGTGCGGCCCGGGGTGAACGGCACCTCGATCGACACGCCGGCGTCCTTCGCCGCCTTCTCGATCGCCGCACCACCGGCGAGGACGATCAGGTCGGCCAGCGAGACCTTGCCCGACGCCTGGGCGATGCCCTCGAGGGTGGACAGCGTCCGCCGCAGCTCCTGCGGGTCGTTGACCTCCCAGTCGATCTGCGGGTCGAGGCGCACGCGGGCGCCGTTGGCGCCACCACGCTTGTCACCGATGCGGAACGTGGACGCCGAGGCCCAGGCCGCCTTGACCAGCTGCGACACCGTGAGGCCCGAGTCGAGGACCTGCTTCTCGAGCTCCTCGGCCTCGTCGTGGGTGAGCAGCGGGCCCTCGTGCTTCGGCACCGGGTCCTGCCAGATCAGCGTCTCCTGCGGGACCCAGGCACCGATGTAGCGGTCGACCGGGCCCATGTCGCGGTGGGTCAGCTTGTACCAGGCGCGGGCGAACGCGTCGTTGAACTCGGCCGGGTTCTGGTGGAACCGCTGCGAGATCTCCTTGTAGACCGGGTCGACCTTCAGGGAGATGTCGGTGACCAGCATCGTGGGCTGGCGGGTGAGCTCGCCGGTCTCCGGGTCCGGCACCGTGTTGGCGCCGCCGCCGTTCACCGGGCGGTACTGCCACGCCCCGGCCGGCGACTTGTGGAGCTCCCACTCGTAGGCGAACAGGTTCTCGAAGTAGCCGTGGCTCCACTTCGCCGGCGTGGAGGTCCAGGTGACCTCGAGGCCGGAGGTGATGGTGTCGCGGCCCTTGCCCTTGCCGAAGCCCTGCTTCCAGCCCAGGCCGCCCTCCTCGATGGAGGCGCCCTCGGGCTCGGGGCCGACGTACTGGTCGGGGTCGGCCGCACCGTGGGTCTTGCCGAGGGTGTGACCGCCGGCGATGAGGGCGACGGTCTCCTCGTCGTTCATCGCCATTCGGCCGAAGGTCTCGCGGATGTCGCGCGCGGCGGCCAGCGGGTCCGGGTTGCCGTCCGGGCCCTCCGGGTTGACGTAGATCAGGCCCATCTGCGAGGCGCCCAGGGGTTGCTCGAGCGTGCGCTCACCGGTGTAGCGCTGGTCGCCGCCGAGCCAGTAGTTCTCCGGGCCCCAGTAGGTCTCGTTGTCCGGCTCGAAGACGTCCGGGCGGCCACCGGCGAAGCCGTAGGTGGTGAAGCCCGAGATCTCGAGGGCACGGTTCCCGGCGAAGATCAGCAGGTCGGCCCAGGAGAGCTTCTTGCCGTACTTCTGCTTGACCGGCCACAGCAGACGGCGGGCCTTGTCCAGGTTCCCGTTGTCCGGCCAGCTGTTCAGCGGCGCGAAGCGCTGCATGCCCATGCCGGCGCCGCCGCGGCCGTCGGCCAGGCGGTAGGTGCCCGCCGAGTGCCACGCCATGCGGATCATGAAGCCCGAGTAGGTGCCGAAGTCGGCCGGCCACCAGTCCTGCGAGGTCTTGAGAGTGCTGTCGACGTCGGCGGCGAGCTGGTCCAGGTCGACGGTCGCGAACTCCTTCGCGTAGTCGAAGTCCGGGTCCATCGGGTTGGACGCCTGGGTGTGGCTACGCAGGATCCGCAGGTTCAACTGGTTGGGCCACCAGTCGACGTTCCCGCCACCCTCGGTCGGGTGGGAGAGACGGCCGGCGTGGACCGGGCAGCCGCCCGCGTCCTCCGTGTTCATCTCCGTCTCGCGGGTGACGTGCTCAGACACGACTGTTCCCTCCGGTGGGGTGTGGGGTGGTGGTGGCGTGCGCCGCCTGACAGGAGGGGCAACGGCCCCAGAAGACGACCTCGGCCTCGTCGATGACGAAGCCGTGGTCGTCCGAAGCGGTCAGGCACGGCGCCTCGCCGACGGCGCAGTCGACGTCGGCGATCGCGCCGCAGGAGCGGCACACGACATGGTGGTGGTTGTCCCCTACCCGCGTCTCGTACCGCGCCGCGGAGCCCTCGGGCTCGATGCGACGCAGCAGTCCGGCCGCGGTGAGGGCCCGCAGGACGTCGTAGACGGCCTGGTGGGACACCGCTCCGAGGTCGGCACGGACGAGACCGATGATCGCCTCCGTGTCGAGATGCGGGTGGTCCTGCACCGCGGCGAGGACCGCGACACGGGGACGGGTCACGCGCAGACCGGCCTCGCGCACGCGGCGCTCGTACTCGGTCGTCGTGGGCACGACCCCACCGTGCCAGCCAAACTGGAACGGATCAAGTTTCTCCGGCCATCGGCAGATTTCGCACCGCTGACGAGGGGTTTTCCGACGACGGACGTGTGACAGCTCCATGACGATGAACAGAGCCGCTGTGGGCACTGGTCACGGGCGACGATCCATGTGAGCATCGCCACCGCTGCATGTGTGATGTGTCCATCGCCGAGGAGGACGTTTCCCTATGAAGACCAAGGCTGCGGTCGTCTACGAGACCGGCAAGCCGATCGAGGTCGTCGAGCTCGACCTCGCGGGGCCCGAGGAGGGCGAGGTCCTGATCCGGTACACCCACGCCGGGCTGTGCCACTCCGACATCCACATCGCCAACGGCGACCTCGAGGCGCGCCTGCCGATGGTCCTGGGCCACGAGGGCGCGGGCATCATCGAGGAGGTCGGCCCCGGCGTCACGCGCGTGAAGCCCGGCGACAGCGTCGTCTGCTCCTTCATCCCCAACTGCGGTGTCTGCCGCTGGTGCGCCACCGGTCAGCAGGCCATCTGCGACATGGGCGCGAACATCCTCTCCGGCGAGCTGCCCAGCGGGCGCTTCCCCTTCACCGGGCCCGGCGCGGAGAAGAACTACGGCGCGATGTGCATGATCGGCACGTTCAGCCAGTACGGGACGATCAGCCAGACCTCGGTCGTCAAGGTCGACGACGAGCTGCCGCGCGAGAAGGCCGTGCTCGTCGGCTGCGGCGTCCCGACCGGCTGGGGCTCGGCGGTCTACGCCGCCGACGTGCAGCCCGGTGAGACCGTCATCGTCTCCGGTGTCGGCGGCATCGGCATCAACGCCGTGCAGGGTGCGCGCTTCGCGGGCGCGAAGAACCTCATCGCCGTCGACCCGCTGGAGAACAAGCGGGAGAAGGCCATGGAGCTCGGCGCCACGCACGCCGTCGGCTCCATCGAGGAGGCCGCCGACCTCGCCCGCCAGATGACCAACGGCAACGGCGCCGACAAGGCGGTCGTGACGGCCGGCCTGGTCACCGAGCAGATCATCACCGGCGCGTTCGACGCCATCGGCAAGGGCGGCACCGTCGTCCTCACCGGTCTGAACAAGCTGACCGAGCAGAACGTCCACATCCCGGGCTCGATCATGACCCTGTTCAAGAAGACGATCAAGGGCACGCTGTTCGGCGACTGCAACCCGACCACGGACATCCCGAAGATCCTCGGGATGTACCAGAGCGGGGACATCAAGCTCGACGAGCTGATCACGAAGACCTACACCCTGGAGCAGGTCAACGAGGGCTACGCCGACCTCGAAGAGGGCAAGAACGTCCGCGGCGTGCTCATCCACGAGCACTGAGCCACCCTCGAGCACCGAGAACGGAGCACCACACGTTGGTGGACACCGTCGCCACCGTCGGGCGCGGCCGGGAGACCGAGCTTCTCCAGGCCGCGCTCGACGGCGGTACCCATGTCGTCCTGGAGGGCCCGCCGGGCACCGGGAAGTCGACCCTGCTGCGCGGGGTCGCGCACTCCCGCAGCATCGGCTTCCACTTCGTCGAGGGGAACGCCGAGCTGACGCCGGCGCGGCTGGTCGGGCACTTCGACCCGGCCCGCGTGCTGGCCGACGGGTACGTCGAGGAGATCTTCGTCGACGGCCCCCTCGTCTCGGCGCTCCGCGAGGGCGGGCTGCTCTACATCGAGGAGCTCAACCGCGTCCCCGAGGAGACCCTCAACGTCCTCATCACGGTCATGAGCGAGGGCGAACTGACCGTCCCGCGCCTCGGCCGGATCCCCGCCGAGACCGGCTTCCGCATGGTCGCGGCGATGAACCCGTACGACGCGGTCGGTACGGCGCGGATCTCCGCGGCCCTGCACGACCGCACGTGCCGGATCGCCATGGGCTACCAGTCCGCGGCCGACGAGGCGCAGATCGTGGCGGGACGCGCGCCGGTCACCCCGGACGCGTGGCGGGAGAAGGCCGTCGACCTCGTGCGCCGCACCCGCGAGCACAAGGACCTGCGGACCGGCTCGTCGGTCCGCGGCGCCATCGACCTCGCCCGGGTCACCGTCTCGCTGGCCGCGACCCGCGACCGGTCCGTCGACGACTGGCGGGTCGGACTCGACGCCGCCACGGTCGCGCTATCGGGCCGGATCAAGGTGATCGAGTCGGCGCGGCGCACGCCGGAGGAGGTCATCCGGGAGCTCTACGAAGCGGTCTTCGGGCGTGAGCCGTCGGAGGACGATCCGTCCGACTCCTCCGGGGATGATGCGTCGGGGGGAGCCAGAGCCCGCCCGGCGCGGGCAGCGGAGGGGTAGACCGCAAGTCCCGCCAGAAGGCCGCGCCGAAGACGTCGCGGGCGGACCTCGCCCGTCGTCACGAGGACTTCGAGTCGGTCTCGCCGCAGGTCGGCGAGATCGACCAGGAGACCTTCGACGCGCTCCTGCGGGAGGACCCGGGGGCCGCGATGGAGCTCCTGGTCGACATGACGAAGGCGACCGACGAGACGCTGCGGGAGAAGGCACGCCGACTGGCGGGCACGCTCCTGCTGGAACGCTCCAAGGTCGGGCCGTCGCGCGCCCGGGGCTCCTCCAAGCTCCGGCTGCGTCCGGCCGACCGCGGCGGGGACATCGACATCGACGCGTCGATGGAACCGCTGGTCGAGGCGCGGGCCGCCGGCCTGCCCCCGCACCTGGAGGACCTCCACGCGATCGACTGGGCCCAGCCGGGCATCGCGTTGTGCCTGCTCGTCGACACCTCCGGGTCGATGACGGGCGGGCGACTGGCGGCGGCGGCCCTCACGGCGGCCGCGTGCGCGTGGCGGGCGCCGGAGGAGTTCGCGGTGGTGTCGTTCGAGCGGGAGGCGACCGTGCAGCGCGGGCTGCACCAGCCGACGCCCCCGGAGATCCTGGTCGACCAGCTCCTGGCCCTGCGGGGTCACGGGGTGACGGGGTTGTCGGCGGCGATGCGTTCGGCGGCGGACCAGCTCGTGGCGGCGCGCTCGTCCCGACGGGTCACGGTGCTGCTCTCGGACTGCCGGGCGACCGACGACAAGGACCCGGTGCCCCTCGCCGCGTCCCTGGACGAGCTGCTGATCCTTGCCCCGGCCGACGACTCGTCGGACGCCGTCGCGCTGGCGGAGGCGGTCGGGGCGCGGGTCGAGACGATGGCCGACCCGTCGGAGGCCCCGGCGGCGCTGGCGCGGTTGCTCGACGCGTAGGAGGTGGCTTCGCCTCGTGAGCACTCAGTGGGGCTACAGCCCCACTGAGTGCTCACATGGGGCTCGCCCCCACCTCCACGAGGAAGTCGGCCATCGCCGCGACCGAGCGGAAGCGCTCGATGTCGAAGTCGTCGAGCGGGAGCTGCACGCCGAAGGTCTCCTCCAGCGCCACGATCAGCGTCACCAGCGCCAGGGAGTCGATGAGGCCGGCCTCGAGGAGGTCCTCCTCGGCGGACGGCACGTCGATGCCCGCCCGGTCGCTCACCACGTCCGCCACCTGGGACCGGAGCGCGGCCGTGGTCTCGGTCAACATCACTCGCTCTCCTTCGGCGCCGGTCGGAACCGCTCCCGCAGCACCGGCCGGTCGATCTTCCCGTTCACGTTCTTCGGCAGTTCGTCGAGCACGAGCCACTTCGCCGGCACCATGTAGCGCGGCACGAGCGTCCCCACCGCCCGGCGCATGTCGTTGACCGGCAGCTCCGCGCCCTCGGTCACGGAGTACGCGCAGCAGATCGTCGTGCCCTCGAACCCGCCGAGGTCGACGCCCACCACCGCGCACTCGCGCACGCCCGACACGGTGTTCACCGCGGTCTCGATCTCGCCCAGCTCGATCCGGTAGCCGCGCGACTTGATCTGCGAATCGGTCCGTCCGAGGAAGTGGACGACGCCGTCGGCGTCCGCGCGGGCCAGGTCGCCGGTCTTGTAGATCCGCTCTCCGTCCGGCCCGGTGACGAACGCGGCGTCGGTCTTCTCCTGGTCGCGCCAGTACCCCGGCGACAACCCGACCCCGCCGATGTACAGCTCGCCGATCTCCCCGACGGCCGCCTCCCGGCCCTCGTCGAGCACGACCAGCGACTCGCCGTCGCACGGCCGCCCGATCGGCACCGGGACGGACTCGTCCTCCGGGACCGAGGGAACGTCGTAGTACGACGAGGCGATCGTCGCCTCGGTCGGCCCGTACAGGTTCGTGAACCGCACCCGCGGGAGCTTGCGCATCCAGTGCGCGAGGATCGGCGTCGGCAGCACCTCGCCGCACCACAGCAGCCGCTCCAGCGCCGGGAAGTCGTCCTGCCCGACGGCGTCGAACCGCGCCAGGTAGGTCAGCACCGACGGCACCGAGAACCACTGCGTGAGCTCCCGGTCGCGGATGAACGCCGCCGTCCTCCGCGCGTCCAGGCCCAGCGACGCCGGCACGAGGTGCAGCTCCGCACCGGCGGCGAGCGTCGCGTAGATGTCGAACGTCGAGAGGTCGAAGTGCAGCGGCGGGTGCCCCGAGATCCGGTCGCCCGGCTTCGTCCCGAAGTGCCCGAGCGCCCAGTCGACGAACGCCGACACCATGTCGTGCGTGATCATCACGCCCTTCGGGATCCCGGTGGATCCCGAGGTGAAGAGCAGGTGCGCGAGCGGATCCTTCCCGACGTCGGGTCGGGTCGGGTCGAGCGCCGCGATGTCACCCGCGGCGAACGCCGTCGTGAAGCGCTCCCCCTCCAACGGCGACTCCAGCGAGCCCACCGTGAGGTCCGGGAGGCCTTCGTCGACGAGGCCGTCGACGAGCGTCTCGGCCGTCGCGTCCGCGAGCAGCACCGTGGGCTCGGCGGAGCGGACGATCCGCGCGACCCGCGCGGCCGGGCTCGCCGAGTCGACCGGCACGTAGACCCCGCCGGCCTTGAGCGTCCCGATCAGCGACGCGATCGTCCACGGCGTCTTGGCCGCGAGCACCCCGACGCGGTCGCCCGGCGCCACACCGCGGTCGACGAGCATCGACGCGATCCGGTTCGTCAGCGCGTCCAGGTCGGCGTAGGAGAGGGTCTCGACGCCGTCCGGCCCGACCAGCGCCGTCGAGCCCGGGGAACGTTCGGCCGAGGCGGTGAGCAGGTCCTCGAGACGAGTCACTCGCCGCCACCCACTGCCACCACGCCCGCCCGGCGGAAGACCTCGCCGATGTGGTCGAGCTCCTCGGCCGACGGCGGGATGTCCAGCACGAACACCCGGGTGCCCTGCCCGGCGTAGTGCGCGATCGCGGCGGCCACGCGGTCGTAGGAGCCGACCAGGTACGGGCAGAACGTCTGGTAGTTCTGGAACGGCCCGAGCCAGAACGGGTCGGGCTCGCCGTCGACGGTCACCGGCTGGGCCTTCGCGGCCTCCGAGAGCTGGGCGTGCCACGACGAGTCGCTCGCCCGCATCGCCATGGAGTGCGCGATCTGGCCCTTGCGGTCGGTCGGGAAGCGCTCCTCCGCGACCTTCCACGCATCGGCGGTGTCCTCGCGCGCGACGATCCCGACCCGCACGCCCCCGCCGGTCGGGGCCTCGGAGGTCTCCTGGCCGAGCGGCTCCGGGTACCGGATCGGCACCGCGCCGATCGCCTCGGCCGCCGCGCGGCCGGCGGGCGACGACCCGGAGATCAGCACCTCCGGCATCAGCTCGGCCGGCAGCGCCGGGGCGAGCTTGAGGTTGTGCACCTGGTGCCAGCGACCCTCGTGCGTGACGGTCTCGCCACGCAGCAGCGCCATGAGGATCTGCGTGTACTCGGTGGTGCGCGCGTAGCGGTCGTCGTGCTCGGTCGGGTCGCCCAGTGCGAGCAGGTCGTTGCGGAACCCGCCCGCGAGCATGTTGAGGTGCACCGACCGGCCGTGCAGGTAGGACAGTGAGGACACCATCGACGCCGCCGTGAACGGGTGCATGTACACCGGCTGCACCGCGACCAGCGGGGCGAGGCGCTCCGTGGCCGTGATCGCGTGCTGGGCGACCAGCCACGGGTCCGCGATGCCGTTGTCGGTGTAGACGAGCATCCCGGTACAGCCCGCGGCCTCGCTCCACCGCGCGACCTCGGCGACCGCTCCCGCGTACTCCCCCGCCGGCACGTCCTTCGACTGCGGGCAGGTGGAGTAGATCTGGACGCTCACCGCGCGGTGCCTTCCACGACGAAGCCCTCGATGTACAGCCGGTCGAGGGCGATCCGGGCGAACGTGTCGACCGCGGTGGCCGGGTCCATGATCAGCGGCTGGCCCTTGACGTTGAACGACGTGTTCACGACGCAGCCGGTGCCGGTGCGCTCCTTGACCTGCGCCAGCAGAGACGCGAACGTCGGGTTCAGCCCGGGCGTCACGGTCTGGATCCGGGCCGAGTCGTCCTCGTGCACGATGCCGGACAGGACCGGCTTCGCCTCCGGCCGCACGTGGGCGGTGCAGAGCATGTAGTGGTCCGGCTCGAAGCCGCGGGTGACGAAGAGCCGGTCCCGGTCGTCGACGTGCACCGCGGGGGCGAACGGACGGAACGCCTCGCGGAACTTCACCGCCGAGTTGATCCGGTCCTTGATCCGGTCCCCGTCGGGGCGGGCCAGGATCGAGCGGTTGCCCAGCGCGCGCGGCCCGAACTCCATGCGGTCGTGGAAGACCGCGATGATCCGGTCCGCAGCGATGTCGTCGGCGGCCGCCGCGAGGTACTCGTCGGTCATCCCGACCTCGCGCCACTGCAGGTCGGGCCGCGCCTCGAGCACGGCCCGCACCTCGTCGGCGGAGTAGCGGGCGCCGAGGTAGGGGTCGAACGGCGTCGCGACCGGCTTCAGGTCCTCCGCCACCGCGTACGCCGCGCCCAGCGAGGTCCCGTCGTCCCCGGAGGCCGGCTGGACGAACAGGCGCTGCACGCCGGGGAGGTCGGCGATCGACTGGTTGGACTTGCAGTTGAGGAACGTCCCGCCGGCCAGCGCCAGGTTCGTCTCTCCGGTCTTCTCCAGCCAGTACCCGACGAGGTCCACGAGCAGGTCGGTCAGGCACTCCTGCATCGAGGCCGCGAAGTCGGCCTCGTCGCGCTGGATCGAGCCGTCCGGGAGCGACGGGGTGAACGTCTGCTCCTCGAGCATCGTCCGGGCGTACGGGTAGCCGTGTTCGGCGTCGGAGAGTGCTCCCGTGGGCCAGTCGATCACGACGGAGCCCTTGTCGTGATCGAATCGGGTGAGCTTGCGGAAGACCTCGCGGTAACGCTCCGGGTCGCCGTAGGGCGCGAGGCCCATGACCTTGTACTCGTCATTGTTGAACTGGAAACCGAGGAACCGCGTCCCGATGGAGTACAGAATGCCGAGGGACGCGGCGATCGGCTGCGAGTGCAGCTTCTCCAGCTCACGCCCGTCGAAACGGAAGATCGTCACCGAGTCGACCTCGCCCATGCCGTCGGAGACGACGGCGAGCCCACGGTCGAACCCGCTGGGCACGACGGCGGACAGCGCGTGGGCCCGGTGGTGCTCTACCGGCGTCAGCGCCGCGGCCAGCTGCGGCCACCCCGCGTCGGTGAGCGCGTCGCGCACCGTCTGCGAGCTCAGGACCTCCTTGAAGTGGGTCCGGTTCAGGACGAACGCCCGCTCGTGGCGGTCGTAGTCGAAGCCGTGGGCCACGACGTCGACGTCGTCGGCGGACACCCCCGCCTCGGCCAGGCACCAGGCGATGGCCTGCCGGGGCAGGGCGCCGGTGCCCTTGTCGCCGTCGAACCGCTCCTCGGACGCGGCGGCCACGAGCGTCCCGTCGACGATGATCGCGGCGGCGCTGTCGAGTCCCTGACAGATTCGCGCGTCGAGCGGATCGATGTCCGGGTTGTCCTCGTGAAGCTTCCGTTGCGAATTCGGAAGACCACTGAGTCCGAGAACGATCATCGAGCGGGGCCCCCTCGTGGACGACGAATAGTCGGCTCCCTCACTATGACGTG
Source organism: Actinomycetospora termitidis (assembly GCF_030286555.1). Taxonomy (GTDB): domain Bacteria; phylum Actinomycetota; class Actinomycetes; order Mycobacteriales; family Pseudonocardiaceae; genus Actinomycetospora; species Actinomycetospora termitidis. The sequence goes on from NZ_JASVWF010000010.1 coordinate 173,489, forward strand.
CGAGTTCGCCTCCGGTTCATCCGGGGTGTGGGACTCAGAGCCGCTCGGCCGTCTCCGTCGCTCCCGGGAACGGGTGGCCCAGCACCGAGACGAACGCCCGCTGGTAGGCGTCGACCATGGCGTCGTCGGTGTAGAGCGCCAGCGCCCGCTCCCGCCCCGCCCGTCCGAGGCGGGCGAGCTCGGCGCGGTCGTCGAGGACGCGACGCAGCGCCTCGGTCCACGCCGGGACCGTCACGGGGTCGACGACCACGCCCGCGGCGCCGAAGTCGAGCATCTCGGGCACCGACCCGCTCGCCGACGCCATCACCGGCATCCCGCGCGTCATCGCCTCGACCATGACGAGCGGGAACGCCTCGAATCCGCTGGGCACGCACAGGACGTCGGTCTCGGCGAAGGCGTGGTCCGGCCCCGGGGACACCCCCCGCCAGCGCACCCGGCCCCGCAGGTAGGCCGGGGTCTCGGCCTCCATCTCGGCCTGGTCAGGCCCGACGCCGAAGATGTCCAACGTCCACTCGTCGGGCCGCGCGAGGGCGTCGAGGGCCTTGATCAGCAGCGTCGTGTTCTTGTAGGTCTTCAGCCGGGTCAGCATGCAGAAGCGCACCGGCCCGGTCGCGGACACCTCGCCCAGCGGCTCCCCCGGGGTCAACCCGTTCGGCGCGACCATCACGGTGTCGGTGAGCCGCTGGTGGCGCGACAGGTCGGTGTGGTGCTGCCGGGACAGCACGAGCAGGGCGTCCGCGGTGCGCAGCGCCCGGGCCTGCGCCGCGGAGTAGGTGGGCCGCTCGAGCTCGGCCGGGTCGTGCGCGGCGGGGATCCAGTACCGCCGCTGACCCGCCGCCCGGCCGAGCGCGCGCCACGCCGTCGCGAACCCGATCTCGGTCTTCGTGCAGCCCCCGACGACGATGGCCTCGTCGGTCGCGGCGACGTCGACGACCGGCTGCCACCAGGGCTGCATGAGCAGGCGCACCCGGGGGTCGAGCTCCGCGATGTACTGCCCGAGGTGCTGGAGGACCACGAGGGTCACCGGGTGCCCGCGCTCGACGAGCTCGTTGGCGAGCACCACGCGCTGGCGTTCGGCGCCGCCGGGCCGCAGCCCGTTGCTGATCACGACGACGGCGGGTCGTCCCCCGGCCTCGCGGGCCAGGGCGTCGAGCCGGGCCCGACGGGGACCGCGCTTGGAGCGCTGCACGCGGTCGAGCAGCGTGGAGCCGGCGGCGTAGAGCGACCCGCGCCCGGCGTTGTGCTCGAGGCCGAGCACCATCACCTGCGCGCTGCGCAGCAGGTCCGAGCCGCGCAGGGAGGCCAGGGGGTCGTCGGCGACGGTGCCGCCGGAGGAGTGCCGTACCTGGGGCCCGGCCTCGTCGTCGACCAGGCGCAGGTCCCACCCGGCCTTCCGGGCGGCGGGCTGCCACGTGGCGTCCTCGCCGTAGACGAAGAACTGCTCGTCGAACGGGCCGAGGGCGTCCCAGGCGTCGCGGGCGATGAACAGCGCGCACCCGGTCAGGTAGCCGTCCACGTGCTCGGGTGCGGACGGGTACAGGTCGCTGATCGTGCGGCCTCGGAGCCGCTTCGCGTAGCCCGCCGAGTTCAGCAGGTTGCGCACCACGCCCTGCTCCCGGTGGGCCACGTCCCACGGCTGGTCGCGGCCTTCGGGGTCGAGCACGGTCGGCGAGACGACGGCGACCTCGGGCTCCTCGAGTACCTGGCGGGCCCGCGTGCAGGGCCCGAGGAGCTCGGCGTCCGGGTTGAGCTGGAGCACGTCGTGCTCGGGGACCTGGGCCATCAGCGCGTTCATGGCGGCGATGTAGCCGAGGTTGAACTCGGAGAACGTCCACGTGACGTCCGGCCGGGACGCCGCCAGCTCGCGCACCGCGGGCGAGCCGGAGGACGCGTTGTCCCACACGTGCACCCGCGCGTCGGGCAACCACTTCTCCACGCTCGCGAGCGCACGGTCGAGCAGGTCGGCGCGCCGGTAGGAGACGATCAGGACGGCCAGACCCCGCCCGTCGGGTCGAGCTCCGCTGCGCTTCGTCTCCTGGGACACGGCTGTCGATTATGTGCGCTCCGCGCAGGTGAGCACTTCGGGGGGCTATAGGCCCTCGAAGTGCTCACCTGCGCTCCGCCCACATCACTGGCGCACCGCATGCGAGACCAGCCACTCGCCGTCGAGGTGGCTGCACAGCGACGTGGTCGAGCTCAGCAGGCCGAGCACGTTGGCCTCGGCGTGGACCAGTGCCCGGGCGTTCTTGCGGACGAGCACCCCGGGCCGCCCCAGCAGCCCGGCGGTGACCGGCTCGAGCCGGCCCTGGACGGCGGCCGCGCCCTGCGTGGCGGCGTGCGCGACGAGGTGGTCGAGCACCGGCTCCGGGTCGGGCCCGGTGACGCCGATCTGGAGGACCTCGGCCACCCCGCCGGGCGGGAGCAGGTAGAGGAACCAGCCGAGCACCCGCCCCTGCGGTCCGCGGACGAGCTCGGCGGAGAGCGCGCCGCGGTCGAGACGGCGCAGTTCGGCGAGGACCCACTCCAGCCAGGCAGGGTCGTAGTCCGGCCGCAGCCGCAGCCGACGGCCCGCCGCCGCAACCTGCTCGGCAAGGGTCTCCGCGGTGAGCGGCTCGGTGGTCCCGGCGGGTCGCGGCGGGGGCGGGACGAAGCGCCCGCCGAGGGCGTCGACCGGCCGGGACAGCACCCGGGCGGCCCGTCCGAGGCGGTCCGAGCGCCGGGACACCAGGCTCTCCGCCGTCGAGCCGGGCGAGAGCACCCGGAACCACGCCAACGAGGCGCCCGGCAACTCCTGGCCGCCGAGGCCGAGCCAGAGGCCGCGGGACTCGTCGTTCGCGCGGTCGGCGACGGTGAACTCCTGCGGCCCACCCAGCAGCTTGCGATTGAGCAGGGCGCCCACGCCCTTCGACCGCCAGTCCGGGTGCGCGACGAGGTTGCTGCTCACCGCCATCCGCACCTTGCGGCCGTCGAGCACCATGCGCCGGGTGCTCGCGGCGATGAACCCGACGACGCCGCCGTCGGAGCCCTCGTGCACCAGCGGCGGGATCTCGGGGTCCGCCCACGGGTCCTCGATCAGGATCCGCTGGAGGTAGGGCGCGACGCGTTCGGCCGACGCCCCTCCCATGACCTGGGCGAACAGGGTGCTGACCTGCGGGAGGTCGCTGCGCTCCAGCGCACGGATGCCGGCCATCCGCGGCACTCTACGACCGTCCGCGACCGGCCCACGAGCCGCCGTCGTCCACCTCGTCGTCGCCGCTCGGGGTCCCGAAACGCACGAACGGGCCGTTCGTCACCTTCTTGGGTGACGAACGGCCCGTTCATGCGGAACCGGGGGCGGGACTACGCGTCCGTGCCGTCCGGGACGTGCTCGGTCTCGGACTTGCCCGCGTACTCCGGGCCGGCCTGGTGGCGGGTGCCCGGGTCCGAGGCGGAGGCGCCGTGGATGGCGCGCCACACCGCCTCCGGGGTCAGCGGCATGTCGATGTGCCGCACCCCGAGGGGCGAGAGGGCGTCGATGACGGCGTTGTGCACCGCCGGCGTCGACCCGATCGTCCCGGACTCCCCGATCCCCTTCGCCCCGATGGGGTTGAGGTGGGTCGGGGTCTCGGTGTTGGAGGCCTCGTAGGAGCAGAGGTCCGCCGCCGAGGGGATCGTGTAGGACGCCAGGTTGCCCGTGGTCGGGTTGCCGTCCTCGTCGAACGTGACCCGCTCGAAGAGCGCCTGCGAGATGCCCTGCGCGATCCCGCCGTGCTGCTGACCGGCGACGAGCATCGGGTTGAGGATCTTGCCGCAGTCGTCGACCGCGACGTGGCGCAGCGGCTTCACCATGCCGGTGTCGAGGTCGACCTCGACCACCGAGATGTGCGTGCCGAACGGGAAGCTCGACTGGCCCTGCTTGAAGTCGAGGTCCTCGCGCAGCGCGCGCCCGTTGCCGTCCTCGAGGCCGGTGCCGTCCTCCGACGCCGTGGCGACCTGCTGCCAGGTGATCGTGTTGCCGGCGACGCCGCGCACCCCGAAGCCGTCGTCGGAGTGCTCGATGTCCTCGACGGCCGCCTCGAGCAGGTGCGCCGCGATCTCACGCGCCCGGGAGACGAGCTCCTGGGACGCGTTGTGGATCGCCGAGCCGCCGGTCTGCAGCGAGCGGGAGCCGAGGGTGCCCGCACCGGAGCGCACCACGGCGGTGTCGGACTGGACGACCTTGACCTTCTCCATCGGCACGCCCAGCACCGAGGAGGCGAGCTGCGCGAACGCGGTCTCGTGGCCCTGGCCGTGCGCGCTGGTGCCGGCCATGACGGTGAAGGTGCCGTCGGGGTGGGCCTGCGCGGAGCCGTACTCGCCGTCGAGGCCCAGCGGGGCGGTGACCTCGACGTAGGAGCCGACGCCGATGCCGAGGGCGACCCGGTCGCCCGCGTCGCGGCGGCGCTTCTGCTCGGCGAGCAGCTCCTGGTAGCCGGAGGCCTGGATCGCGGCGTCGAGCGCCTTCTCGTGGTCGGCGTTGTCGTACTCGGCGCCGGTCAGCGAGGTCATCGGGTACTGCTCGGGCTGCAGGTAGTTCATGCGGCGCATCTCGAGCGGGTCCACGCCGATCTCGTCGGCGGCCATGTCGATGATGCGCTCGAGCAGCTGGGTCGCCTCGGGACGCCCGGCCCCGCGGTAGGCGCCGACCGTGGTGGTGTTGGTGACGACGGTCTTCCAGGCGAAGTCGATCGCCGGGATGTCGTAGACGCCCTGGGCCAGCAGCTGGGTGAGGCTCGGGAGGATCGTGCCGACCGCGGGGTAGGCCCCGCCGTCGCCGATGACCGAGGCGCGCAGCCCGACGATCTTGCCGCTGCGCTTGACGCCGAGCTCGACCCACTGGACCTGGCTGCGCCCGTGGACCATCGAGAGCATGTTCTCCGAGCGCGTCTCGTTCCAGCGCACCGGCCGGCCGAGCAGCAGCGCCGCCTTCGCGGCGATCGTGTACTCCGGGTAGGCCGTGGCCTTCGGCCCGAAGCCACCACCGACGCGCGGCGCGACGACGCGGACCTGGTCGGCCTCGAGGCCGAGGTCGCCGGCGAGGGCGTCCCGGGCGCCGTGCGGGGTCTGAGTGGAGAGCCAGAGGGTGATGCCGCCCTCGGGCGTGCCGGGCTCGGCGACGCACGCGTTCGGCTCCATCGGCACGCCGGCGACGCGCTGGTTGAGGAACTTGCCCTCCACCACGACGTCGGCCTCGTCGAAGATGCCCTCGACGTCGCCGGTGCCCGCGCCCGCCGCGAGGTTGCTGCCGACCTCGTCGAAGAGCAGCGGCGCGCCCTCGGCGAACGCCTCTTCGATGCCGGTGACGGCGGGTAGCGGCTCGATGTCGGGGAAGACGGTCTCGGCCGCGTCGAGCGCCTGGCCGGCCGTCTCGCCGATCACCGCGGCGACGATGTCGCCGACGAACCGGACCTTGCCCTTGGCCAGGTGCGGGCGGGCCATGGCGTCGGGGACGACGCCCGGCAGCCCGGGGCGGTCGGCCACGTCGAGGTCGGCCGCGGTGTAGATCGCGACGACGCCCGGCATGGACCGGGCCTCCTCGACGTCGATGTCGCCGAGCGTCCCGTGCGCGATCGGCGACCGGACGAAGACCGCGTGCAGCGACCCCTCCACGGGCAGGTCACCCGTGTAGAGGCCGGCACCGGTGATCAGCTCCTGGTCCTCGGTGCGCTTGACCGGGTGTCCCAGGATCGAGCCACCGGTGTGGGTCGTGACGGACACGCATGCTCCTCTGCGTCGTGATCACGGGTCTCGCCTTGGACACTAGACGAATACTGTGACTGCGTGCACAGCTCGTTTCCACCGTCCGGGAACCCGCTCACCTGCGGTTGAGGGCAGTTCAGGAGCCCGCATCCGCGGAGATCAGGAGCGGTACCAGCCGCTCCGCGTCGGTGGTCGACCCGTGCTGGCCCGGCAGCCGGGACAGCATCGGCTCGTCCTCGCTGCGTACCACGGCGGCCGTCCCGCGCAGCGCGACCAGCAGGTCGGGCACGCGGTCCGCGACCGCGTCGTCCAGCGGTCCGAACCAGCCCTCGTCGAGGATCTCCTCCTTCCCGACGACGAGCGCGTCCGCGCCCAGGACCTCGGTCCAGGCCGCGCGGACGTCGTCGGCGGTGCCGGGCCGGGTGTAGACCAGCCGGGCCCGCGGGTCGCCGCCCACGAGCGGCTCGCCGGCCCGGAGGGCGGGGTCGGTGTCGGCGTCGTACCGGCGGTCGACGGCGACCATCCCGTGGTCCCCGGTGATCGCGAGCAGGGTCCCCGACGGCAGGTCCTCGGCGAGCCGGGCGACGAGGTGGTCGATCGCGCGCAGCTGCCACCGCCAGGCCAGAGAACCCGGTCCGTGGAGGTGGCCGAGCTGGTCGAGGTCGGCGTGGTAGGCGTAGACGAGGCCGGGCGCGGCGGCCGCGGTGAGGATCTCGGCGGCCAGGTCGCCGAGCGACCCGATCCCCCGGTACGTCGCCCCGCGCAGCCCGGAGCGCGTGAGACCGGACTCGCGGAAGGCGCGGTCGGAGACGACGGTGCAGGCGACGCCGGCCGCGGCGGCCCGCTCGAAGACCGTCGGGTGCGGCTGGACGCGTTCCGGGACGAGCCGGTCGCGGAGGTCGGTCGTCCCCTGCGTCCACGTGAGGGCGTCGAGCAGGGTGTCGTCGACGCGGAAGCGCACCCCGAGGGTGCCGTGCGCGCCGGGCGGCAGGCCGGTCCCGAGGCTCGTCAGGCTGATCGGGGTGCTGCTGGGGAAGCCGACGGCGAGGGGCCCGGCGTCGGTGAGTGCGGCCAGGAACGGCGCGTCGGCGGCGTGGGCGTCGAGCAGCTCGCGCCCGAGACCGTCGACGAGCAGGAGCACGGCCGCCCGTGCAGATGGGAGCGCGAGGTCGTCCGCGGTAGGGCCCAGGTCGTGGCCCAGCGACCGCAGGAGGGCGGGGAGCACCGCGTCGAGTCCGGTCACGGCGTCGATCCTGCCCTGCTCCGGGCGCTGGCGGCTTCCGGTGATCGGACGCCGCGTTGCCCGGCTGACCCGGTCGAACGAGGCTCGGACTCGTGACCGAGATCCACACGACGTACGGGCGGGTCCGCGGGCGCGTCGAGGACGGACTGCACGTGTTCCGCGGCATCCCGTTCGCGGCGCCGCCGGTCGGCACGCGACGGTTCGCCGCGCCGGAGCCGCCGGAGCCGTGGGCGGACATCCTCGACGCGACCGCGTTCGGCCCGGTGCCGCCGCAGTCCGCGATGTCCGTCGCCGGCCCTGACGCACCCCGGCCGGTTGACGACGGGCGCGGCTGGCTGACCGCCAACGTGTGGTCGGCGGACGTCGACGGGCGGCGCCCGGTCATGGTGTGGATCTACGGCGGCGCCTACCGGGCGGGCAGTTCCGCCGAGCCCGGCTACGAGGGGACCGTGCTCGCCCGTGAGCACGGGGTCGTCGTCGTGACCTTCAACCACCGCGTCGGCGTCGAGGGCTACGGACAGATCGAGGGCGCGCCGGCGAATCGCGGACTGCTGGACCAGGTGGCCGCGCTGGAGTGGGTCCGCGACAACGCCGCGGCCGTCGGCGGGGACCCGGCGCAGGTGACGGTGTTCGGCGAGTCCGCGGGTGCCGGGGCCGTCGCGTCGCTGCTCGCGATGCCGCGGGCCGTCGGGCTGTTCCGGCGTGCGATCGCGCAGAGCGTGCCCGGGACGTTCTTCTCCGCCGACCTCGCGGCCGACGTCATGATCACGATCGCCGCGGGCCTCGACCGGCGCGCGACGGTCGACGACCTCCGCGACGTCGACCCCGACGAGCTCGCGACGGCCGCGGACCGCCTGCGCATGCGCGAGCACCTCGACCGTTGGGGGGTCGTCGCGCTGACCCCGACGCCGTTCTCCCCGGTCGTCGACGGCGACGTGCTCCCGACGACGCCGTGGCGGGCACTGCGCGAGGGCGCCGCGGCGGACGTCGAGCTGATCGTCGGGCACAATCGCGACGAGTTCCGGCTCTTCCTCGCGCTCGCCGGCGTGCTCGGGACCGTCACGCCCGGGATGGCCGAGGGCACGCTGACTGCGTTCGCGCCCGACGCCGACGCCTTCCGGGCCGCCTACCCGGACGCGTCCGACGAGAAGCTGGTCGAGCTGGTGCAGTCCGACTGGCTCTTCCGGATGCCGTCGCTGCGGCTGGCGCAGGAGCACCAGGGGCGCTCGCACGTCTACGAGCTGACGCTGGAGGCCCCCGGGCGGGGCGGCGTGCTCGGCGCGTGCCACGGGCTCGACGTCCCGCTGGTGTTCGGCACCGCGGGCGGAGCGCTGGGCACGATGCTGCTCGGGGCGGAGCCCGGGCCCGAGGTCGAGGCGGCGTCGGCGGCGATGCGCGCGGCGTGGACGGGCTTCGCGCGCGGCGAGGGCCCGGGGTGGCCGGCGTGGTCGGAGGCCCGGGAGGCCTGGGTGGTGGACGCCCGACCCGTCGTCGGGACCTACCCGGAGGAGACGTCGGCCGCGCTGTGGGCCGGGCACGAGTTCGCGCCCCTGCCCCTGACGTAGGAGGACCGCCCGGGACGCAGGCGACGGACGTCCCGGGCGGTCGGGGAGGGTGGTCTACAGGGAGAGCAGGCGGTCGAAGAACTCGCGGTAGCGCTGCAGCGCCTGGCGCAGCTCCTCGGTGCCCGGCTCGGCGTTGCCGCTCCACTCGGCCTCGAGCTCCGAGCGCTGGTCGCGGAACACCCGACTGACCTCGTCGAGCACCTCGCCGACGAGCTGGTCGGCCTCGGTCACCGACTGCCGCGGCTCGTCGACGAAGCCGGCCTGCACCTCCTGCCAGCGGCCCCGCAGCCGCTCCGAGGCACCGGGGTCGAGGACCGTGACGGAGCTCTTCCCGGCGTCGTGGTCGTGCTGCCCGGCGTGGTCGCCGTGCTGGCGGGTGTATCGGCCCGGCTCGTCGTCGCGGTCCCGGCCGGCGTCGGAACGCGTGTCGGCGCGGTCGTCGTGGCGGTCGTCGGGCCGATCGTCGGGCCGGTCCTCGCGGCGGTCGGCACGGTCCTCGCTGGTGTGGGCGTCGGTGCTCACCGTCGGCTCCTGTCGTCGTCGCGGGCCTGGTCGTGGTCGGCCGGGCGGTCGGTCCGGTCGGCGCCCGCGCGGTCGTGGCCGGCGCGGTCGCGGTCGGCGCGGTCGCGGTCGTCGACGTGGTGTCCGTCGTCCCGGTGGCGGCCGCGGTCGGAGTCGTCGGGGCCGCGGTCGTGGTCGTCGCGGCGGTCGTGGTCGCGGCCGTCCCGGCCGTGCTCCCCGCCGTCCCGGTCGCCGCTCTCGTCGAGCAGGGCGTCCACGAGGCTGCGGTAGGACGTGACCGCGCCGCGCAGGTCCTCGGTGTCGGCGCTCCCGTCGCGCTGGGCGTCCCGGACCCGCCGGGCCTCACGGTAGTTCTCGACGACGCGCGGGTGCTCGACGGAGATGTCGTTCGCGCGCTGGTCGAAGTCGTCGACGGGATAGCCCCGCTCGCGCATGATCGTCGTGACCAGGGAGTCGGCCTTCTCGACCGCACCGCCCGGGTCGTCCACGAACTCGCCCTGGATCCGCTTCCAGTCGCCGCGGAAGCGCTCACGGGTCTGCGGGTCGATCGGCTTCAGGTCGAGCTGCTGGTGGCGCTTGCGGCGCTCGGCCAGCTCCTTCTCGGCCTCGCCCTTGCTGCCCGAGCCCTCGAGCACGCGGTCGTACTCCGGGCCGAACTCCTGCTGGAGCTGGTCGGAGCGCTTCTTGCGCGCGAGGGCGAGGCCTCCGCCGACCAGTGCCAGCACGACGACGACCACGATGATGACGATGACGGTGGTCATGGCGACCCCTCCGAGGGGCGGGTGAACATGACTCAGAGCGTCGTCGCGCACACGGCCGGTATCAATCGACCGTCAAGCGGCTCGTGCGCTGCGTCACACGGCGGGCAGCCGGATTCCGCAAACCTCGACACGCCGGGCCGGGCCGGGCCGCAGCTCCCTCGATCGAGGACGGGCCCCGCTCTCCCACCGTGCCGCATCGGGCCGACGTCGGGAAGACCCTTCTCAGCGCTCGAGCAGGGCCTCGACCTCGGCCAGCCACTCCTCGCGGTGGGCGAGCTCGTCGTGGATGACGTGGCCCGCCCGGGGGAAGCGTCGCACCGGGACGTCCGGGTACGCGTTCGCGAGTGCGGCCTCGGCGCTCGCGGGGAGGACCGACCCGGTCGACTCGTCGGCCGCCAGCACCCGGACGGGGACGGTGACGGGCGTGGTGAGGTCGAGCGCGGCGAGCCCTGTCCCGTCGGCGACCGCACCGAGGGCCGCGGGGTCGACGTCGAGCAGGCCGCGGGCGCGGGCCTCGAGCACGTCCGGGCCCTGCACCTCGGCCGCCGGGCGCCCGCCGAACACCGGCATCGCGCCCAGCGCGGCGGCGACCGTGGCGGGGTCGACGTCCCCGTCCTGCCAGCGGGTCACCTGGTGGCGCAGCGCGCGGAAGATCGGCGACAGCGTGCTCACGTCGGCCGGTCGCAACGGCGGGTCCTCGAGCAGCGCGGCCCGGATCAGCTCGGGACGCCGCTGGGCCAGGGTCCACGCGATCGCCCCGCCCAGCGAGTTCCCGACGACGTACGCCGGCCCGACCTCGTCGAGCAGCGCCTCGACGTCGCCGACGTAGTCCGGGAGCCGGTACCCGTCCGGCACGCGGGGTGAGGCGCCGTGGCCGCGCAGGTCGGCCAGCAGCACGTGGGCGCGGTCGGCCAGGGCGTCCGCCGCGAACCCGAAGGTCCGCTGGCTGTTCCCGACGCCGTGCAGGAACAGCAGCGTCGGCGCGTCCGCCCGACCCGCCTCGACCACGTGCAGCGCGACCATGATCGCCAGTATCGCCCGGCCCCGTCATGAACGAACGGCACTCTCGCGCGCATAGAAGCTGCGGGGGTGCCGCTCGTTCACGGGCGACGGGGGACGGCGGCCGAGATCAGCCCAGCTCGGCCCGCAGGATCGCCGCAGCCTCCGCCATCGCCCGCATCTTGCCCTCCGCCGCCTCGCGGGGCAGGTACTTCATCCCGCAGTCGGTGGCGATGACGACCTGCTCGGGCGGGAGGTAGTCGAACGCCCGGCGGACCCGGGCAGCCACCGTGTCGGCCGATTCGACGGACGGGTCCGACAGGTCGATGACGCCGAGGATGATCGTCTTGTCGGTGAGGTCGCGCAGCACGCCGAGGTCGAGGCCGGACTGCGCGGTCTCGATCGAGATCTGGTCCACGGGACTGCCCGCCAACTCCGGCAGGAACGAGTAGCCCTCGGGCCGCTCGTGGATGATCGCGGCGTAGCCGAAGCAGATGTGCACGGCCGTCGTCCCGGTGACGCCGTCGAGGGCCGCATTCAGCGCCGCCAGCCCGTACTGCCGCGCCGGTTCCGGCCGGGCCTGCATGTACGGCTCGTCGATCTGCACCACGTCGGCGCCCGCGTCGAACAGGTCGCGCACCTCGGCGTTCACCGCCGCCGCGTAGGCCATCGCCGCGGCCTCGTCGTCGGGATAGAAGTCGTTCTGCGCCTGCTGGGACATCGTGAACGGGCCGGGCACGGTGATCTTGATCGTGCGGTCGGTGTTCGCGCGGAGGAACTCGACGTCGCGACGCTCGATCGGGCGCGTCCGCCGGATCTCGCCGGCGATCCGTGGCACCGGGTTCGGGTGGCCGCTGCGATCCAGTGCGGTGCCGGGGTTGTCCACGTCGACGCCGTCGAGCGCCGTCGCGAAGTGGTTGGAGTAGCTCTCGCGGCGCATCTCGCCGTCGGTGAGCACGTCGAGGCCGGCCCGCTCCTGGGCGCGGATCGCGAGCAGCGTGGCGTCGTCCTGGGCCTGCTCGAGGAACTCCGGGTCGACGCGCCACAGCTCCTTCGCCCGCACGCGCGGCGGGAAGCGGCCGGCGAGCTTGGAGCGGTCGATGAGCCAGTCCGGCTGGGCGTAGGAGCCGACGAGGGAGGTGGGCAGCACCGTCACCGGGAGGCCTCCTGCAGCACGAAGTCGTACTCCGCCTCGAGCCACGGGACGTCGCTCGACCCGCCGTCGGGCGTGGGCCCCGGGTCGCGCTCGACGAAGCGCACGATCAGCTCGCGCTTCACCCCGTAGACGACGTCGGTGTCGAGGTACTGCGCGCCGTCCTGGAACAGGTGCGTGATCAGCGGCTCGTAGCCCGGCACCTCCATCCAGAAGTGGACGTGCGCGGGGCGCATCCAGCTGATGTCCGTGGCGTGGATGAGCTCGCCGACCGGCCCGTCCATCGGGATCGCGTAGCCCTTCGGCGCGATCGTGCGCAGGCAGTACGACCCGTCGTCCCGCGAGCGGTACTTGGCCCGCAGCCGGGCCTCGTCGACGTCGAGCTGCGACTCGTACGCGCCCTCCGCGTCGGCCTGCCAGACGTCCATCTCCGCGTCCGCGATCGGCGTCCCGTCGAGCGAGCGGACGACGCCGTGCACGAAGAGCGGGGTGCCCTCGACGCCGTCGGACATGTCGCCGCCGAACCCGAGGGACGGCGACTCGTCGATGAAGAACGGCCCGAGCACGGTCGCCGGCGTCGCGCCCTCGGAGAGGCGATTGTTCTGCTGGACGACGAGCATGGACAGCCCGAGCACGTCGGAGGCGAGGATGAACTCCTCGCGCTTGTCGTCGCTGATCTGCCCGGTGCGGGTGAGCCAACGGATCGCGGCCATCCACTCGGACTCGGACAGCTGCGTCTCGCGCGCGAAGGCGTGCAGGTGGCGCACGAGCGCGGTCAGGAGCTCGGCGGTCCGTGGGTCGTGAGCGGTGGCCCACCGCTCCACGGCGACGTCGGTGATCGTCTCCTCGGTGACGGTCCGCGGCGTGGTGGAGTGCGTCATCGTCCCTCCTCGGTGATGGACGGCGGCTGATAGGGATCAGGGTCCACCGGTCGGTTGTTCAGGTCGACCGACAGGAAGATGTCGTTCGCGACGGGGTGGCGCAGTTCCTCGGCGAGCTGGCCGATCAGGCCGGCCGTGCGGGCGAGCAGCGCGAAGCCGCGCAGCAGCTCCAGCGGCAGCCCGAGGTCGGCCAGCACCGCGCCGCAGACGCCGGCGCCGTTGAGCGGCAGCGTCTTCCCCAGCACCTGCGGGTGCACCCGGCCGATCGCGGTGAACAGCGCCAGGTGCGGCCCGGTCACACCCTCCTCGGCGGCGAGCGCCATGAGCTTCGGCGTGCGCGGGTCGCCCTGCTTGTGGACGTGGTGGCCGAGGCCGGGGACGAAGCGCTTCTGCGCCCGCTGCTCGGTGACCACCCGCAGCGCGAGCTCGTCCCACCCGGCGTCGTCGACCGGGAGCGGGGCCCTCAACTGCTCGTGTAGGAACCGCCCGCAGTCCTCGGTGACGCCGAGGAACCGGGAGCCGCCGGCCAGGAGACCGGCCGCGATCGCGCCCTGCACCGAGTCCGGCGCCGAGAGGTGCGTCAGGCGCGTGACGATGGCCGTGGGCGTGTAGCCGTGGTCGGCCAGGGCGGCGAGGACGGCCTCGAAGACCCGGGTCTCCCCCGGCGTCGGCCGCCGCTGCGTCGCCAGCCAGAACGCGAGCTCGCCGAACCCGACCTGCCCCATCACGTCCTCGACGAGGTCGTGACCGAGCAGGGTGATCTTGTCCGGCGACGCCGCCCCGAGGGCGGTCTCGTAGGTGTTCACGTGGTCAGCCACGCGCGCAGCTCCTCACCGTGCTCGTCCAGGTCGGGCGGGGGCAGTTCGTAGACCGCCGGGGTCGCGGAGAACCGGATCGGGTGCCTCGTCGTCGGGACCGCGCGGTCGCCCTCGCCGACCTCGACGACCGGGTCGAGCCCGAACCGCTCCGCCATCGCGAACCCGCCGTCGATCGACTGGATCGGTCCGCACGGCACGCCCGCGTCGACGAGCAGCTCGAACCACTCGACGGCGGACTTCTCCTTCAGCTTCCCGACGAGGATCGGGCGCAGCTCCTCGCGGTTCTCCGTCCGGGAGGCGTTCCGGGCGTAGCGCTCGTCGGCGGCCACCTCCGGGATGCCGAGCACGTCGCAGAGCTTGCGGAACTGGCCGTCGTTCGCGGCGGCGATGATCAGGTCGTCGTCGGCGGTCGCCAGCGGCTCGTACGGGAAGACGCTCGGGTGCGCGTTGCCCATCCGGTGCGGCACGACGCCACCGGCGACCCAGGCGCTGGAGTGGTTCACCAGCCCCGTCAGCGCCGAGGACAGCAGGTTGAGCTCGACGTGCTGGCCCTCGCCGGTGGCGTCGCGGTGGCGCAGCGCGGCGAGGATGCCGATGACGGCGTGGTTGCCGGCCATCACGTCGAACACCGAGATGCCGGCCCGGAAGGGCTCGCCGTCAGGATCGCCGGTCAGGTCCATCAGCCCGGAGATCGCCTGGACCATCAGGTCGTAGCCGGGGACGTGCGCACCCTTGCCGGAGCCGAAGCCCGAGATGCTCGCGTAGACGACGCCGGCGTTGGCCTCCTTCACGGTGTCGAAGTCCAGGCCGTACTTGCGCATCCCGCCCGGGCGCAGGTTCTCGATGACCACGTCCGCCCGGCGCGCGAGCTCCTGCGCCACCGCGACGTCGTCGGGATCGCGCAGGTCCAGCGCGATCGAGCGCTTCCCGCGGTTGATCCCGAGGTAGTACGTGGAGGTCTCGCCGCGGGTCGGCGGCATCCACGTGCGCGTGTCGTCACCCTGCGGGCCCTCGACCTTCACCACCTCGGCGCCCATGTCCGCGAGCAGCATCGTCGCGTAGGGCCCGGCGAGGATCCGGGAGAAGTCGGCCACCAGCACCCCGGCGAGCGGGCCAGCCATCGTGGGTCCTCTCTGTCCGTCTGTCGGACGGTCGTCCGCCATCGATCCTGATCCTTCCCGACGACGGGCGTCAAGGCTCGTCAGGGATGGGAGTCGACGCCCGCGTAGGCGTGGGCGAACCACCGGGCGAGCAGCGGGTCGTCCCGGAGCCGCCGCACCCAGCCCTCCCGCATCCCGTGGACGAAGGCGGCCGCCCCGGTGCCGGCGAGGGCGTCGGCGGAGAACGCCGAGAGCACGCGCAGGAACCAGTCCGAGAAGCCCTGGGTCGCCATGACGACCGGGAGCCGGGTGTCGGAGTAGGCGGTCAGCCGCGCGCCGTCGCCGCGGTGGGCCTCGACGAGCCCGTGCGCGAGCTCGACCGCGTCGGCGACCGCGAGGTTCATCCCCTTGCCGCCCGCCGGCGTGATCAGGTGCGCGGCGTCGCCGACGAGGTAGGCGCCGCCGGCCTGCATCGGGGTCGTGACCCGGGTGCGCAGGTCCAGGTCGTCGACGGCGATCTCGACGCCGTCGAGGGCACCGGGCTCGCCGAGGCGGTCGGCGAGGTCGCGGCGCAGGTCGTCGTGGGTGAGGTCCGCGGCCCGGACGTCGTCGGGCACCTCGAGGTAGAACCGCGTCTCCTGCGGGCCCCGCCGCAGGTGGGCGGCGTACCCGCGCGGGTGGATGGCGTAGATCGTGTGCCCGACCAGCGGCGCCGTCCGCGCGGAGACGACGAGCCACCGGGCGGCGAGCGGGCGGTCGAGGACCTCGACCCGGTCGCCGAGGGCCCGCGCGACGACGCTGCCCGCCCCGTCGGCACCGACCAGGGCCCGGGGACGGTAGGTCGTGTCGCCGGCGGTGATCGACGGTCCGTCGGGGTCGACGTGCGTCACCGGCTGCTCGAACCGCAGCGGGGCGCCCTCGTCGACGAGCGCGGCCGCCAGCTCCGCGACGATCCGGTGCTGCGGGAAGACGTAGTGCGGCCGGTCGCCGGTGAGGTCGGCGTAGTCGAACAGGTGCCGTGTCGACGGTGTGCGGAACTCGACGCGGCGGTTCTCGGTGTCGAAGACGAGCGGCAGCCCCTCGGCCCGCAGGAGCTCCGCCGTCCGGTACTCGACGATCCCGGCCTTCGGCAGCGTCCCGATCTCCGCCCGTCCCTGCCGTTCGAGGAGCACGTACGGCACTGCGGCGCGCTGCAGCAGCCAGGCGAGCACCAACCCGGCCGGCCCGGCGCCGACGATCACCACCTCGGGCTCGTCCATGGCGCCATCGTGCGCGCATGGTGATCGTGCCGCGTGCCGACTTCCGGCGGGCGGGAACCCGAGGTGGGGGGTCGCCCGGACGTCAGCCGTGGCCCACCGCGGACGTCCGACGTCAGCAGGTCGCCACGCTCGTCGTCGCCTCCGGAGCGACGATGTCCCGCTGCTCCCACCGGATGCGTGCAGGTCGCCATCGTCGCCGGCGGACCGCTACCGCGACGAGCTGACGATGCGGATTTCCCGCCACCGGATGACAGCAAGGACGCATTGCTGTCACCGCGGGAGCCCTACGACGCCGGCAACGTCACGTGCGGCAGCGACTCCCGGCGCGCGAAGTCGGCGCTGATCTCCCCCGCCGTCGCGAGGAGCAGCGGGAGGTGGTGCTCCACGAGGTACTCGACCGACGTCTCCGCGGCGTGGCAGTTGACGTTGACGCCGGCGACCACGCGCCCCGACCCGTCGCGCAGCGGCGCCGCGACCGACCGGATCCCGAGGGTGAGCTGCTCGTCGGTCAGCGCCCACCCGCGCGCCCGGACCTCGCGCAGCGCCGCGTCCCGCTCCTCGACCGACGGCGTCCAGCGCGGCGTCAGCCCCGACCGGGTCGGCTCCGCGAGCACGCGGTCCAGCTCGTCGGGCGACAGCGCGGCCAGCTGCACCTTGCCCAGCGACGTCGGCAGGGCCGGGAACCGCGTCCCGATCTGCACCGCCAGCGACACGATCTTCGGCACCGACGCCCGCGCCACGTAGACGATGTCCGACCCGTCGAGCTGCGCGATCGAGCACGACTCGTGCGTCCGCGCGGACAACGCCTCCAGGTGCGGCCGCGCCACGTCCCACAGCCCCATCGACCCGACGTAGGCCGCGCCCAGGTCGAGCACCCGCGGCGTGAGCACGTACCCGCGGTCGGCGGAGCGCACGTACCCGAGCTCGGTCAGCGTCAGGAGGATGCGGCGCGCGGTCGGGCGCGCCAGGCCGGTGGCGCCGGCGACCTCGGCGAGCGTCATCGCCGGTCGCGTCGCGGAGAACGCCCGGATGACGTCCAGCCCGCGCGCGAGCGCCTCGATGAAGTCCGGACCCGTTCCCTCGCGCGGCACGTCGCGCACCCTACGTCCGCCAGGCGGACACCGTCTCCCTTCCCGAGGGCGGGTCAGGGCCGGTTGACACCGCAACCATCGCTGAGCACAGTGAGCCAGGTCATTCGACCGACAGACGGACAGGTGTCCGAGTGCGAGGGAGCGAGCACGATGAGTGAGGCCCGGCGACCGGTCGTCCTGCGCGGGGGAACCGTGCTCACCCTCGACGCGAGCCACACGGTGCTGACCGACGCCGACGTGCTCGTCGTCGACGACCGGATCGCCGCCGTCGGCCCGCAGCTCGACGTCCCGGAGGGCACCGAGGAGATCGACGCCCGCGGCGGCATCGTCATGCCGGGGATGATCGATACACACCGGCACATGTGGCAGACCGCGATGCGCGGCTACGGCGCCGACTGGACCCTCACGCAGTACTTCGTCTGGTACTACCTCGAGCACGGCCGCACCTTCCGGCCGGAGGACGTGCACGCCGGCAACCTGCTCGGTGCGATCGAGGCGATCGACGCGGGCGTGACCACCACCGTCGACTGGTCGCACGGGCTGCAGACCGCCCAGCACGCCGACGCCGCCGTCGACGCGCTGCAGGCCGTCCCTGGCCGCTTCGTCCTCGCCTACGGCAACATCCAGGACGCGCCCGCGAACTGGACCGGCTCCGCCGAGTTCCGGGACTTCGTGCAGCGCCGCATGTCCGGCGACCGCGACCTGCTCGGCTTCCAGCTCGCCTTCGACGTGACCGGCGACCCGGCCTTCCCGGAGAAGCCGGCGTTCGAGGTCGCGCGCGAGCTCGGCGTCCCGGTCACCACGCACGCGGGCGTCTGGGGCGCCACCAACGACGACGGCATCCGCCTGATGCACGACCACGGGTTCATGACCCCGGAGACCGTCTACGTCCACGCCGCGACGCTGTCCGCCGACTCCTACCACCGGATCGCCGCGACCGGCGGCTCCGTGTCGGTGTCCACCGAGAGCGAGCAGTCCGCCGGACAGGGCTACCCGCCCACCTGGGCGCTGCGGTCGCACGACATCCCGGTGTCGCTGTCGATGGACACCACGGTCTGGTGGAGCGGCGATCTGTTCTCCGCGATGCGCACAACCCTCGGCGCCGACCGCTCCCGCGAGCACCTCGAGGCGCACGCGAAGGGCGAGACGGTCACGCACGCCGCGTTGCGCGCCGAGCAGGTCGTGGACTGGGCGACGCGCGGCGGGGCCCACGCCCTCGGCCGCGACGACCTGGGGAGCCTCGAGGTCGGGAAGAAGGCCGACGTCGTGCTGATCCGCAACGAGCACTCGCCGGTCTCGTTCCCGCTGCTCCACCCCTACGGCCACGTCGCCCTGCAGGCGCAGCGCGGCGACGTCGAGGCCGTGATCGTCGACGGGCGCGTGGTCAAGCGCGACCACCGCCTCGTCGGGATCGACCTCGCCGCTGCGCGCCGCACCGTCGAGCAGACCGTGGAGCACCTGCGCTCGACGCTCGGCGAGGAGGCCTGGGCCGCCGGGATGAACCCGGAGGTGCCGGAGACGAAGGTCCTCGACAACCCGTACACCTACACCGACTACCGGTCCTCGGCGACGCACAGTGTGGCTTCGCCAGGTGAGCGGTAGTTGTCGCCATAGCGACAACAACTGCTCACCTGCGCGCCAGCGCACACCCCCAGAACGTCTCGATCCCGGCGCGGTCCATGTCCATGGTGCGCAGTTCGGTCATGCGGCCGTCGGGACCCAGGAGCGCCTGGTAGATCGCGCGGTTGTCGAAGACGGCGCCGTTCACCTCGCCGCGTTCGTGGACGAGGAGGACGACGCCGTCGTCGAAGCCCCATCCCGCCAGGATCTCCTGGCCGAAGGTGCCCGCGAAGAACCCGCCGAAGGCGAACCAGAACCCGAGCACGGCGTCGCGCCCGCGGAGCTCCCGCCACGGGCCGGCGCCGATGTCGTTGATCATCACGACGTCGGGGTGCATCAGCGCGACCGTGGGCTCGACGTCCCCACCGGCCAGGGCCTCCAGGGCGCCGCGGAGGCGGACGAGGTTCGGGTGGTCGGTGCTGACGGTGACGGTCATGGAGCTCCCCCTCGGTCGTGGACGAGGGCGACGCTAGGGAGCGCGGCGGCGCGGAACATCTGCCGAGCGGCAGAGGCGATTCATTCCCGACGACGGGCCGCGAGCGCGGCCAGTTCCACGCGGCTCGACACCCCGAGCTTGCCGAACACGCTGCGCAGGTGGGTCCGCACCGTCCCCGCCGACACCAGCAGGGCCGCCCCGACGGCCGCGTTCGTCAGCCCCTTCCCGACGAGGCCCACGACCTCCCGTTCGGTCGGCGTCAGGCTCTCCCACCCGCTCGACGGCCGGTCCCGACGACCACGGGTCCGGGACGCGTAGGCCACGGCCCCGTCGCGGTCCAGGCGCCGGCCACGCTCGGTGCACTCGGCCAGCGTCGCCACCGGCAGGGCAGCGACCGCCGCGTCCCGGTCACTCCGGACCGCCCGCCCGAGCGGCGACACGGCCAGCCCGAGTTCCTCACGACGGTGGTCGGCGGCCGCGTGCAGGGTCGCCGCGACCGTCACCCGACCGGCCCGCAGCGCTCCCCTCGCCACGACGTCCAGCGCATCGGGGACGAGCAGCTCGCACCCGGCGGCCGCAGCTTCGGCGAGCGCGGCGTGCGCACCGGCACCGGCGACGGCTGCCCGCACCAGCCCGGCGGCGGCACCGAGCTCCCGGTGCCCGATCGAGGCAGCCAGCTCCCCGGCCTCCGTGGCGGCGGCCCCGTCGAACGCGAGCGTCGCGTGCAGCAGGGCGACCTCCGCGCCCAGCGCCGGCAGCCCGGCCGCCGCGTCGCGCAGGGCCGGCGGGACCGGGCGCGGCGGCTCGGACCACGCCCCGGCCACGGCGTCCGCGAGCTCCACCACGAGCGCCGTGCCGATCCCGGGGTGCTCCTCGAAGAACGGGCGAACCTCCCCGACCAGCGCCGACCCGTCGTCGGGACGTCCCCGAGCGCACAGGGCCCGGACGAGCGGGAGCAGGCAGGCCGCCGCACTCACCGGCTCGGCCACCCCGAGCGCGAGCCGCAGACCGTCCCGCCCGACCGCCTCGCCGTCGACGAGCCGCCCCGCGCGGACGGCGACCTCCGCCCGGATCGCGGCGTCCCACGCGCGCAGCTGCGCGTGCCCGAGCCGCCCCAGGGCGGGACGTGCGCTGTCGGCCCAGCCGACGGCCTCCGCGTCCGCACACTGCTGCAGGTGGCAGTAGGCCAGCAGCTGGCGGGCCTCGACCTCGCCCCAGTCGTCCCCGGCACGCCCGCCGAGCTCCACGGCCTCGGCCAGCACGGCGATCGCCCCCGCCGGGTCGACGAACAGCTGCGCCATCCCGACGAGGGTGAGCGCCCGCCCTCGGGTCGCGCCCTCGGCCCGGTCGGCGACGCCGGCCGCGAGCTCGACCCCCGTGGCCAGATCCCCGGCGTAGGCGGTCAGGAATGCGAGCGCCCAGCCCAGTCGCGGCGGCACCTCGGGCAGGGCCTCGGCGACGCCGCGGGCGAGGTCCCGTCCCTCGTGGCACCGTCCACGCAACGACCAGCCGAACGCCAGGTCCACGACGATGCCCGCGGCCTCGTCGAGCCCGTGGCCGCTCGCGGCGGCGTCCCGCAGCACGGCGACGACGGCGACGGCCTCCCGGTCGAGCCGGTCCAGCGCGTCCGGGTCGGCCCGGCCGAGACCGTCCGCCAGCTCTCCCGCCAGCTCGGCGACCCACGCCCGCAGCCGGTCCGTCACGGACCCGTCGTCAGGAAGGAGCTCGGCCGCGTGCTCCCGCACCGTGTCGAGGAGCCGGTACCGCGCGTCCGCGGGATCGAACATCACCAGCGAGTGGTCGACGAGCGTCTCGAGCACCGCAGCGGGCTCGCCGGTCGCGGCCCGTGCCGTCTCGAGGGTGAACCGTCCCGGGAGCACCGACAGCGCGGCGAGCGCCTGGGCCGCGCGCTCGCCGGCGGCGTCCAGACCCCACGCGATGCAGGCCTGCAGCGAGCGGTGCCGGGCCGGGAGGCCGGAGTCGGCGCTGACGGGGAAGCGCAGGCGGTCGGTCATGCCGTCGCGGATCGCCGCGAGCGACAGTCCCCGCGCGTGGCCCGCCGCGAGCTCGACCGCGAGCGGCAGGCCCTCGGCGAGCCGGCAGATGTCGGCCACCGTCGAGTCGTCGGGGCGGAGGTCGCCGCGGACCTCGCGGGCGCGCTCCACGAACAGCGCCCGCCCGTCGTCGGGCAGTCGCCCCACCGCCCGCACGGTCTCGCCGACCAGCCCGAGCCGCACCCGGCTCGTCGTCAGGACCCGGAGGTCGGGGCAGCCGCGCACCAGGCGACCGACGAGGACCGCCGCCGCGGAGCGCACGTGCTCGCACCCGTCGATCACGAGCAGGCCGTGCCGGTCGGTGAGGCTCGCGACGAGCCGGTCCTCGGGAGACGCGTCCGGGTCCTCCCGGACCCCGACGGCCCGCAGGGCGACGAGGGCCAGGTCCGCCGGGGCACCGGCCTCGACGAACCCGACCACGCCGCCGACCGCCCCGCCAACCACCCTGGCGACCTCGACCGCCAGCCGCGTCTTGCCCGACCCGCCGGGCCCGACGAGCGTCACCACGCGGGTGCGCCCGACGAGTCCGGCGAGGTCGCGGACGTCGTCGTCGCGGCCGACGAACGACGAGGCGTAGGCGGGCAGCACCTACAGCGCCGCGTACAGCGCCTGCTCGAAGTCGCCGTAGAGGCCCCACGCCTCGGGCGTGATGAACGGCAGCGAGTTGGTGTAGATCGACGCGCAGACGCCGGTGGTCCGGTCGATGAAGAAGTGCGTGTTGAACAGGCCCGCCCAGGCGCCCGTGTACGCCCGGCGTCCGCCGGGCACGTCGGCGGTGTTGAGCAGCAGGCCGTAGCCCCAGGCCCAGCCCGGACCGAGCGTCAGGGAGTCGGTGATCGGCGGGTCCGCGGTGGGGATCTCGGTCGGCATCGGGGCGCCGTCGAGCTGGTCGGTGAACGCCGCGTCCACGGTCTCCTGCCGGAGGATCCGGACGCCGTCGAGCTCGCCGCCCCGCAGCAGGGCCCGCTCGAAGCGGACGTAGTCGCGCGGCGTCGAGTGCAGCCCGTGGCCGCCGGCCCACCACGACGGGTCGTCGGGCAGCACGTTCCCGATCGAGCCCCAGGTGCCGTCCTCCCCCTTGACGTGCACCGGCGTCTTGTTCGCCTGCCGCGCGTCGTCGAGGGCGAACATCGTCTCGCCCATCCCGAGCGGGCCGGTGATGTTCTCCTTCACGACGACGTCGAGCGTGGTCCCGGCGACCGCCTCGACGACGCGTCCGAGCCAGTCGGTGTTGATGCCGTAGACGAAGCGGGTGCCCGGGTCGGCGACCATCGGCGCGCCGAACGCCGCCATGTCGCCCGGCACCACGTTCGGCGTGCCGGTGGCCTCCTCGTAGCGCTTGAGGTCCTCGTTCCAGAACCAGTACCCGAGCCCGGACGTGTGCGTGATCAGCTGCTTGACCGTCGCCTTGCTCGCGGGCGCGCGCAGCTTCGGCGTGTCGCCGTCGAAGCCCTCCAGGACCTGGACGCCGGAGAACTCCGAGACGTAGGACTCGACGGGTGCGTCCAGGTCCAGCAGCCCCTGTTCCATCTGCTGCAGTGCCGCCGTCGTCGCGACCATCTTCGTCATGGACATGATCCGGAAGTGCGTGCTCGGGGAGACGGCCTCCCCGCTGCCGACGACCCGCTCCCCCGCCGCGCCCTCGTAGAACACACCGTCGCGGTCGGCGGCGATCGCCACCACCTGCGGGACGGCGCCGTCGTCCACGGCGGCGGACAGGAGCCGGTCGATAGCGGAACCGTCGATCGATCGGGACACAGGAGACCTCCAGCGGCTTGAAGTGTGCTGAGTCACATCACACCGCGACCGCCGTGAGGATGTCGAGAACCGGGCGGTGGCTCCGTCCCGGGGGCGTACCACCCCCGCCGACGAAGGAGCACCCCGTGGACGCCGCCACCGTGACCGCCACCCTGCAGCAGCCGATCGCGCAGGAGCTGCTGTTCTCCGACATCCCGGCCCGGTTGTCTTACGTCGGCCGCGACGGCGACCCGCGCGTCGTGCCCACCGCCTTCTGGTGGAACGGCGAGGCGATCGTGATCGTCACGGTGCCCCGCTCGGCGAAGGTCGCGGCGATCCGGTCGCACCCGCGCGTCGCGATCGCGGTCGACCGTCCCGGGATGCCGCCGCGGTCGCTGCTGATCCGGGGTGCGGCCACCGTCGAGATCGTGGACGGCGTCCCCGACGAGTTCGTCGAGGGCTCTCGCAAGATCATGCCGGCCGAGGCGATGCCGGAGTGGGAGGCGGGCGTCCGGGCTCTCTACGCGCAGACGGCCGTCATCACCGTCGTGCCCGACCACGTCGTGCTGCACGACTTCGAGACCACGGTCCCGAAGGCCGTGGCCGACCTGATCGCGGCGCACGGCGACCCGCGGTGAGTCAGCCGCCGGCCAGTTCGGCGTAGGTGTCGCGCAGCTCGCGCTTGAGGATCTTCCCGCTCGGGTTCTTCGGCAGGGCGTCGACCACGACGACGTACTTGGGCGCCTTGAATCCGGCCAGGCGCTCCCGGGTGTGGGTGACGATCTCCGCCGCCTCCGCGGTCGCACCGTCGCGCAGCACGACCGCGGCCGCGACGGCCTCGATCCACTCTGGGTGCGCCACCCCGAACACGGCGACCTCGCTGACCGCCGGGTGCTCGTAGATCGCGTCCTCGACCTCGCGGCTCGCGACGTTCTCCCCGCCGGTGATGATGAGGTCCTTCTTGCGGTCGACGATCGTCAGGTAGCCGTCGGCGTCCATCCGCCCGAGGTCGCCGCTGTGGAACCAGCCGTGGCGGAACACCTCGGCGGTGGCCTCGGGCCTCCCCCAGTACCCCCGCATGGCGTGCGGGGTGCGGTGGACGATCTCGCCGACCTCACCGACCGGCACCGGCTCGTCGTTCTCGTCGTGCAGCCGGGTCTCGACGTTCAGGCTCGCCCGGCCCGCCGTGCCCGCCTTCGCGATCTGCTCCTCGGGGAACAGCACGGTCGCGTTCGGGGCGAGCTCGGTCTGGCCGTAGTAGTTGAAGAGCCGGATGCCCGGGAGCCGGTCCCCCAGCTCCTTCAGGACGGAGACCGGCATGATCGCCGCGCCGTAGTAGCCCGTGCGCAGCGAGGACAGGTCGTACCGGTCGAACGCGGTCGACCGCAGCAGGCGGATCCAGACCGTCGGCGGGCAGAACATCTTCGTGATCCGCTCGGCCTCGACCGTGCCGAGGATCGTCTCGGGGTCCGGCGAGTCGACGATGACGCTGGTCGCGCCCAGGTAGACGTCCGGCGTGAGGAAGTCGTGCAGGGCGGCGCAGTGGTAGAGCGGCAGGGCGTGCAGCTCGACGTCGTCGCGGCGGTACTCGCCGTCGACGATGTCGCTGACGTACTGGGCGATCAGGTTCCGGTTGGTCATGATCGCGCCCTTCGGCGCGGACGTGGTGCCGCTGGTGTAGAGCAGCTGCACCGGGTCGTCGTCGCCGATCTCGAGGTCCGGCTCGGTGGCGTCGTCGTGGGCGAGCAGGTCGTCGAACCCGGTCCACCCGTCGCGCTGCCCGACGACGATTCGCAGGCCGACGTCGACCCCGGCGGCCTCGAAGGTGTCGGTCAGCCCCTCCTCGACGACGGCGGCCGACGCGGCGCTGTCCTCCAGGACGTAGCGGACCTCGCCGGCGGTGAAGTTGAAGTTCACGGGGACCGAGATGGCGCCCGCCCGCGCGAGTGCGAAGTAGGCGACGACGAAGGCGTAGGAGTTGCGCGAGAGGATCGCGACCCGGTCGTCGCGCCCCACACCCCGCGCGAGCAGGGCGTTCGCGACGCGGTTCGCGTCCGCGTCGAGCTCGGCGAAGGTGCGCCGGGTGTCGCGGTGCACGATCGCGGTCTTCGCCCCGACCTTTCCCGCGGTCCGGGAGAGCAGCGTGCCGATCGTCTGCCGGCGTGCCCGTGCGACGTCGGGGGTGAGCGGCGGCAGGTACGGGTCGAGGTCGGACACCCAGGCTCCTTCTCCGGCGGCTGTGACGACGACGCCGTCGGACGAAGGTCTAGCGCAGGTGGGCGGTCCGGGACCAGCCCGTCAGCGCAGCAGCGGCACGACCAGCTCGGGACGCTGGAGTGCCAGGAGCGACCGGGCGCGGGCGATGCGGTGGAAGCGAGCCCCGGTGACGGCGTCGGCGATCGTGCGGCCGTGCTCGGGCTCGGCCCCGTGGTCGTCCTCGCCCACGATGACGTCGACCGGGATCGTCAGTCGCGGCAGGTCGGCGAGGACGTCGGTGTCCGCGAGCCGGTCGAGGCCGTCGGCCCAGACCGCGACGCGCGTGCCCTCCACCCGCGCGCGGGCGTACTGGACCGCGGCGCCGTTGCGGGCGAGCTGGCTCGCCGTGAACCAGCGGTTGATGGAGATGTCGGCGACCGCGACGTCCTGACGCAGGGCGCCCGCGAGCGTCGCGAACAGCGGCGAGGGCGAGGCCCGCGCCCCGAGCAGGGACAGCCGTCGTACGCGTCCGGGGTGGGTGAGCGCGAAGCACTGCCCGACGGTCGCCCCCAGGGAGTGCCCGACGACGTGCACCGTCGGCAGGTCGAGGACGTCGAGGAGATCGACGAGGTCGGCCACCAGACGTCCCGTCGACGGGACGTCCGCGTCGGCGGCGACCCCGTGGCCGGGCAGGTCGTAGCGGATCACCCGGTGGTCCGCGCGGAGGGCGGCCGCGAGTCCGGACCAGTAGTCGAGGTCGAACGGGGTCGCGTGCACCAGGACGATCGCCGGGCCGGCGCCCTCGTCCGTCACACGGGTCGGCACACCACCGAGCACGACCGGTCGTTCACTCATCCGGAGATCCCCCCGACGGGGACGATACCGAGTCAGGGTCGGCGCGGTCTCCTCACCCGCCGTCGACCCGGCGGTACCGGATGTGGGTCGCCAAGGGCGAGTGGAGCACCTCGACGGGCTCGAACCCGAAGGAGTCCACACCGTCGAACATGCGCTCGCCCGACCCGAGCAGGACGGGAGTGATGTCGAGGGTGAACTCGTCGATCACGCCGGCGATCAGGGCCTGGCGGACGGTGGAGGCGCCGCCGGCGATGTCCACCCCGCGGTCGCCCGCCGTCTCGAGCGCCTGCGCGTAGGCCGCGTCGAACCCGTCGGTGACGAAGTGGAAGGTCGTCCCGCCGTCCATCTCGATCGGGTCGTGCGCGTGATGGGTCAGGACGAACACCGGCGCGTGGTACGGCGGCTCGTCGCCCCACCAGCCGCGCCAGTCCTCGTCCCACGCGCCGCGGACCGGCCCGAACATGTTCCGGCCCATCACGTAGGCGCCGCGGGGACGCATGAGCCAGCTCGTCGCGATCGCGTCGGTCTCGGTCGCGCGGGGGTCGCCGATGTGCCACCGGTGCACCTCGACACCGTTCCTCCCGAGCGGGTTCTCGCGGGACTGGTCGGGCCCCGCGACGAAGCCGTCGATCGAGACCGACATGTGGCAGGTGGTGTCCGTCATCGGCGCTCCCGAGGAGTTGCAGAATGCAATCGGTTCGCCGGACTGTAGCGCACTGGCGATAAACCACCTATCGATGGCAGGAACCTGGCGAACCGTGGCGTTCCTGCCACTCGTTCCCGACGGCGGGTGCGGCCAGGCTGGGTGCCATGCGGATCGAGATCGTGGTGTTCGACGGCTTCGACGACCTGGACGCGTTCGGCCCGCACGAGGTGTTCTCACACGCGTCGAAGCGGCTCGACGGATGGACGTCGACGCTGGTCGGGGTGGATGCCCCGGGCACCGTCACGAGTGCCCACTGCGTGGTCATGACGGTGTCGGAGGTGCTCGGGGAGCCCGACGTCGTCGTCGTGCCGGGCGGCGGCTGGTTCGTCGAGGGCGCCGGTGCCCGGGCCGTGGCCGACCACGGGGTGCTGCCGCGCCGCCTCGTCGAGCTCGCCGACCGGGGCACGATCGTCGCCTCCGTCTGCACCGGCGCGATGATCCTGGCCGCGGCGGGCCTCACCGCGGGCCGACCCGCCGTCACGCACCCGAGCGCGATGGACGCGCTCGAGGAGTCCGGCGCACTCGTCCGTCGTCAGGACCGCGTGGTGGACGACGGAGATCTCGTCACGGGCGGCGGCGTCACGAGCGGCATCGACCTCGCGCTGCACCTCGTCGCGCGCGAGGCCGACCCGGGGACGGCCCGCGGGGTCGCGGCGCACATGGTCTACCCGCCCCAGGTCGACCTCGGCGCCCCGACTCCCGCCTGAGGGCGCGTCAGCCGTTCCGGGGGAACCCGAGGTCGAGCCCACGCTCCGACGGGTCCGGCCAGCGGGTGGTGACGACCTTGCCGCGGGTGAAGAAGTGCACGCCCTCGGTGCCGTGGGCGTGGGTGTCGCCGAACAGCGAGTTCTTCCAGCCGCCGAAGGAGTAGTAGGCCATCGGCACCGGGACCGGCACGTTCACGCCGATCATCCCGACCTCGACCTCGTTCTGGAACCGCCGCGCGGCCCCGCCGTCGCGGGTGAAGATCGCGGTGCCGTTGCCGTAGGGGTTGGCGTTGATCAGGTCGACGGCCTGCTCGTAGGTGTCGACGCGGACCACGCTCAGGACCGGGCCGAAGATCTCGTCGGTGTAGACGCTCATGTCGGTGCCGACGTGGTCGAGCAGGGTCGGGCCGACGAAGAAGCCCTGCCCGTCGGCGTCCGGGGCGACGTCCCGGCCGTCGACCACGATGCTGGCACCCTCCCGCTCGCCGGCCTCGACGTAGCCGGACACCCGCTCCTGCGCGGCCCTCGTCACCAGCGGACCCATGTCGGGGTCCCGCCGCCCGTCCCCCGTGCGCAGGCCCTCGGCGCGGGTGCGGATCCGCTCGACCAGACCGTCGGCGACGTCGCCCACCGCGACGACCGCGGAGATCGCCATGCACCGCTCGCCCGCGGAACCGAACCCGGCGTTGACGGCCTGGTCGGCGGCCAGGTCCAGGTCGGCGTCGGGCAGCACCACCATGTGGTTCTTCGCCCCGCCCAGGGCCTGCACCCGCTTGCCCGCGGCGGTGCCGGTCTCGTGGATGTAGCGCGCGACCGGGGTCGAGCCGACGAACGAGATGCTCTTGACGTCGGGACTGGTCAACAGGCCGTCGACCGCGACCTTGTCGCCGTTGACGACGTTGAACACGCCGTCGGGCAGCCCCGCCTCGCGCCAGAGCTCGGCCATCCACAGTGCCGCCGAGGGCACCTTCTCGCTCGGCTTGAGGACGACGGTGTTGCCGGCGGCGATCGCGATCGGGAAGAACCACATCGGCACCATGGCCGGGAAGTTGAACGGCGAGATGATGCCGACGACGCCGAGCGGCTGACGCACCGAGTGCACGTCGACCCCGGTCGAGGCGTTCTCCGTCGCGGAGCCCTTGAGCAGGTGCGGCATCCCGCAGGCGAACTCCACGACCTCCTGGCCCCGGGCGACCTCCCCCGCGGCGTCGGAGAGGACCTTGCCGTGCTCCGCGGTGATCACCGCGGCCAGTTCGTCCGCACGGCCGTCGAGCAGCTCCCGGAACCGGAAGAGGATCCGGGTCCGCGCGCTCAGCGAGGTGTCCCGCCACGCGGGGAAGGCCGCCTTGGCCGCGGCCACCGCGTCGACGACCTCGCCCGCCGACGCGAACGGCACCCGCGCGGTCACCGCACCGGTCGCGGGGTCGGTGACGTCGCCGAGGATGCCGCTGCCCCCGGGCGCGGGCCGGCCCGCGATCCAGTGGGTGAGCTCCGGGACGCCACCGTCGGTCGGGGTGGTCGCGGTGTCCTGCAGCGTGCTGGTCATCTGGTCTCCGTCCCGGTCCTTCTCGACGGGGTCGACGCTCCCGCACCTCGCGCACTCCGTCGACCCGGCGCGGCCCGACCTCAGTACCGCAGGCGCTGGCCGGGGTGGATCAGGTCCTCGTCGGCGATGCCGTTGCGCGCGGCGAGCCGGTCCACCCGGGTCCCGTGTGCGGTGGCGACCGACGTCAGCGTGTCTCCGGGCCGGACGACGTACGTCCCGCTCTCGGCGTCGGACACCCGACGGGTGGACACGGTCCCGCCCAATGACGACACGAACTCGCCCAGACTCGTCCCGACCGATCCCAGCGCCTGCCCGCCGGACCGCGCCATCGCCGCGGAGTTCGACGGCTGCGTGATGACCGCGAGCAGCAGGACGACGAGCACCGCCAGGCCGACCACCCGCGCCAGCGTCATGCCACGGATCTTGACCCGCTTCGCGGCGTGCCGCGCGGCTGATTTGCCAGCTTGGGCTTGACGGACGCGCGGGTTGGTCCCTTCGCCGCGCCGCTCCGGTGGAGATCCCGTTCCGCCGAGCGGACAGGGGCGCGGACCGATCGGTCCGCTCGGTTGGACGGGATCTCGCGCCGGGAGTGCGCGCACCGCCGCGAGTGCGACGTGACGCAGGCGCCGGCGCGCCGGGGCATGCGTGGCGTCGCACTCGCGGTGGGCGGGTTGCGGTTCCCGGCGCGCGCCCAGCAAGATCCGTCCGTCGGCCACGCGAACGGGGGACCCTTGTCGAGCCTGCTGCCGCTCGCCGTCGTCGTCCTGGTGGTGCTGTTCGTCCTCGTGCCGTTCCGCCGGCGCATCGGCGGCCCTGAAGGTGGCTCCGAGAAGGCCGTCGTCGGCGCGACGTGGGTGATCGTCGGCGTCGTGCTCGCCCTGATCATCGCCTCCCGGTGAGGCCTACACCCGCTCGATGATCGTGGCGTTGGACTGGCCGCCGCCCTCGCACATCGTCTGCAGCCCGCGGGTCGCGCCGGTGCGCTGCAGCTCGTGCACGAGCTTCGTCGCGAGGACCGCGCCGGTCGCGCCGAGCGGGTGCCCCATCGCGATCGCGCCGCCGTTGACGTTGGTGCGCTCCAGCGGGGCGCCGGTCTCCTCGGCCCACGCGAGCACGACGGAGGCGAACGCCTCGTTGCACTCGAACAGGTCGATGTCGTCGATGCCGAGGCCCGCCTTGCGCAGCACCGCCCGGGTCGCGGGGATCGGGCCGGTCAACATCAGCACCGGGTCCTCCCCGACGACGGCCATCGTCGAGACCTTCGCGACCGGCTGGAGGTCGTGGTCGCGCATCGCCTGCTCCGAGGCGATCAGCATCGCCGCCGACCCCACCGACACCTGCGACGACACGGCCGCCGTCAGGGCGTAGCCCTCGCGCAGCGGCGGGAGCGAGGCCATCTTCTCCAGGTCGACGTTCGGCCGGACGCCCTCGTCGTGGGACAGGAAGTTCAGCGGGGCGATCTGCCCGGTGAAGCGGCCCTCGTCGGTCGCGACGGCGGCCCGGCGGTGCGACTCGACCGCGAGCTCCTCCATCCGCTCCCGCGTGATCCCCCACTTCTCCGCGATGAGCTGGGCCCCGCGGAACTGGCTGATCTCCTGCTCGCCGTAGCGCTGGATCCACTTCTCGCCCTCGCGGCGGGTGCCCATCCGCTCCAGCACCGCGGCGTTGGCGTCGATCGGGACGATCGCCATGTTCTCCACGCCCGCCGCGACGACGAGATCCTGCGTCCCGGACATGATCGCCTGCGCCGCGAAGTGCAGTGCCTGCTGCGACGAGCCGCACGCCCGGTTGATCGTCGTGCCCGGCACGTGCTCGGGCAGGCCCGCCGACAGCCACGCCGTCCGGCCGATGACCCCCGCCTGCGGGCCGAGCTGGGACACGCACCCCATCAGCACGTCCTCGACGGCGCCCGGGTCGACGCCGGTGCGCTCCATCAGCGCCGTCAGCGCGTGCGCGCCGAGGTCGGCGGGGTGCACGTCGGCGAGCTTGCCCTTGCGGGTGCCGACCGGCGAGCGGACGGCGTCGACGATGTAGGCCTCATTGACGGGCGGGGCCACGGTGCCTCCTGGGCGCTTCGGGGAGCCCCAGTCTCTGGGGTGGACACCTGCGGCGCCACCCACCCGACGTGATCGGGCGGGCACGGGCCGAGGTTCACCTTGACGACGGCTCCCACCCCTGTGTCTCCTTGGTTGGTCTACCAACGAGGAGCGCGCGATGACCGGCCGTCGGGACGAGATCGTGGAGGCGGCGCTCGCCGTCATCCGGGAGTCCGGGCTCGCCGCGTTCACCCAGCCCCGCGTGGCCCGCCGGACCGGGCTGCGCCAGAGCCACCTGACCTACTACTTCCCGACCCGCGACGAGCTGCTGGTGGCCGTCGCCCACGAGGCGGTGCGGCAGCGCCTCGTCGCTCTCGGGCCCGTCGGTACGGCGCCGACCGCCGAGGCGAAGGTCGCCGCCCTCGCCGCGGTCCTGGTCGCCCCCGAGCAGACCCGTGTGCTGCTCGCCCTCACCCAGAGCGCCGACGTCGTCCCCGACGTGCGAATCGCGATGGTCGAGCTCGGCCGGGGCCTCGTGCCCCTGGCCGCCTCCCTCCTCACCGCGGCCGGCGCCGAGGTCGCCCCGGCCACCCTGGACACCTTGCAGTCCACCTCCACCGGCATCGCCGTGCTCGCACTGGCCCAGGGCGGTGAGGCGTTCCGGCAGCGCGCCGAGGCCGCCCTCACCGCGCTGCTGCACGGACTCGCCGTCACGAACCCGCTCCGAGAGGCCCGACCATGACCGCCCGCGTCCGCATCCCGCTCAAGCCCTCGACCGCAGGTCCGCAGTACGCCGGCTGGACCCCGCGCGCCGTCGCCATGGAGGGCCTCGGCAACCGCGTGCTCGCCGGCCAGTCCGTGCCCGTGGCCGACGGCGTCACGCTCAACGCCGACGTCTACACGCCCGCCACCCCGGGCCGGTACCCGGCGGTCGTGTCCTTCGGCGGCTACAACACCGAGTGGCACACCGCGGGGGTGCCGACCGGCTCGAACGAGATCGGCTCGCCCCCCGTGTTCACCGACCGCGGGTACTGCCCGGTGATCGTCGAACGCCGGGGCATGGGCCGCTCGACCGGCGAGCAGGTCATGTTCTTCGACCCCCAGGACGTCGACGACCACGAGAAGGTCATCGCCTGGGCCGCGGAGCAGCCGTGGTGCAACGGCGAGGTCGTCCTGTTCGGCACCTCGTACTACGGCATGACCCAGCCTCTGGTCGCCGCGCGCCGCCCGCCAGCGCTCAAGGCGTTCTTCGCGAACGAGATCTGCACCGACTTCGTCCGGCACCTGCAGCTCTTCGGCAGCGTGCCGTCGGCGTTCTTCCTCGCGCTCTGGATGGGCGCGAACTTCACCGAGGCCCGCTACCGCCAGACGATGCCGCCGAACCGGCGCGCGCTGATCAGCCGGGTCACCAACGGCCCGCTGCACCCGCTGCTCGAGAAGATGGTGCACCGCAACGTCGACACCCTCTTCGAGCGGTTCATGGCGGCGACCCCGGTCGAGTTCGTGCGCGAGATCTACGCCCGGTGGATGTTCGACGAGAAGACGCGCGAGTCCTCGACGATGCCGGAGGGGTCCGCGCCGGTCCTGGGCGAGATCGACGTGCCGTTCGCGGTCGTGCAGAACCTCGGCTACCTCAACCTCCACCAGTTCGGCAGCTACGACCTCGCCGAGCACGCCGGCACCCCGGCCGACCGCCGGTGGCTGATCCTCGGTCCGCCCGAGTACGACCTGCCGGTGTACGCGTGGGAGGGCGAGGCGCTCGCGTTCTTCGACCACGTCCTGCGCGGCGTCGACAACGGCTACGACACCCAGCCGCCGGTCCGCTACTGGGTCGACGGCGACGGCGGCTACGCCTCGGCCGCCGCGTTCCCACCGCCGGACGGCGAGGTCCTGCACCTGCAGCTCGCCTCGGGCGGCGCCGACCACGAGACCCACCGGCTGACGACGGAGGCCGCACCGGACGGGTCGAACTCGTGGGCCGCCGTGCCCCGCGGGGTCCCCGTGCTCGGCGGGATGGACCAGCTGGCCAACCAGCTGCTCCGTTTCGAGCTCCCGGTCACCGAGGAGACCCACCTCGCGGGCCCGGTCACCGCCCACCTGCGCTTCAGCTGCACCGAGATCGACTCCTACGTGCTCGCGCGGCTGTCCCGAGTCGATGCGGCCGGCGCCTCACACCTGCTGTCGATGGGCGCCGTCCGGCCCGTCGCGCGCACCGAGGACACGGCCCGCAGCACCGCGGTCGAGATCGCGATCGACCCCGGGCACCGGGAACCCCTGACGCCGGGCGAGCCGGTCGTGCTGCGGTTCAGCCTCACCCCGGGCCCGGTGCACCTGCGGGCCGGGGAGCGGCTGCGCCTCGAGCTCGGCAGCCGGACCGACCTGCTCATCGAGGGCCCGGGGCAGGGCTACGTGCAGTTCGACCTGCCGGTCCCGCCGTACCTGTGCCGCAACACCGTGCACCTCGGCGGGGAGAGCCGGATCGAGGTCACGCGCGTGCCTCAGCCCTGACGGGCCGCCCACGCGTTGTAGTTCGCGATGAGGTCCTTCTTGAGCTGGCCGCGCGGCTTGACCTCGATGCCCTCGCCGACCGCCCAGGCCCGGATCGTCTCGCGCTCGGGGGCGGTCAGGCCGTCACGGCCGCGGGGCTGCTCGTCGGTCTCGGCATCGGCGGTCCCGGTGGCGGTCTCGGTGGCGGTCTCGGTGGCGGTCTCGGTCGCGGTCTCGGTGGCTGGCTCCGGCTCGCTCTCGACGGCGCTCGACTCCGGCTCGGAGGCGGGGCGGGCGAGCAGAGACGCGTCGCCCGCCTCGAAGGCCTGGATGACATACGCGGGGAGACGGCCCCGGGCGGAGAGCGAGGCGCCGTGCTGGTCGGCCCAGGCCCGGATCTCCTGGTTCCGCTCGCGCGAGGACGAGTTCGACGAGGCCGGCGTGCGGGCGGGAGCCGGCTCCGGAGCAGCCTGACGTCCCCCGGTCCGCCGGGCCGCCGCGAGGTAGGGCTCGAGCGTGGACCGCAGGTCGCCCGCGTGCGCGGTGGTCAGGTCGATCTCGTACGAGGCGCCGTCGAGGCCGAAGCCGACGGTCTCGTCGGCGGTGCTGCCGTCGATGTCGTCGACCAGCGTGACCGTCGTCCTGGTGGCCATTCCTGCGCTCCTCGGGTGGCCTGGGCGTGTGGTGTCGGGACGCCGGTCCCCCTCGGGCCTGCTCCTCGGGGCGATGTCCTACCAGGTACCCGGCGTCCCCGCCGCGAGAATCGCCCGGGTCACAGGCCGCACATCGCCAGCAGGCGGTCGCGGGGCGACGGTGAGTCCGGCTCCCCGGCGGGCAGGAGGATCCCGACCTGACGCCACAGCTCCGCGCGCGAACCGAGACCGACGAGCACCGCGGACGCCAGCTCGTCGTCGAGCGGCGAGGGCGTCCCCAGCGCCCGCGCCAGAGCCTCCGCGCCGAGCGTGCGCGCGACCACGAGCTGCCACAGGTACTCCTCGACCGAGCAGTCCCCGAACGAGCAGTGCACGGTGCCGGCGAGGTCGTCCACGCGCTCGGCCGCCGCCCGCGCCCGCGCTGCCAGATCCGGGAACGCACCGATCTCCGGCTCCCCCGCCTCGGCCATCGTCTCCCCCGCGAGCTGCGAGGGGATCCACGCCTCGTCCCGCGCGATGTGCGCGACGGCCTCTCGCACCGGGCGGCGTCCGACGGGGTCGGAGGCGAAGACGGGCTCGAGGACCACGCCCCACCCGTCGTCGGGAACGGACGAGACCACCCGCTCGATCGCGCGGTCGGCGGCGAGGAACGTCGAGATCGGCATGGCCGTGAGCGTCGCGGACGTGGCGGTCATGTTCGGTCCGCCATCACGGGGGCAGCCAGCGCCTTCTCGACGACGGCGGAGAGCTCGGCCCGCGTGGGCCCGGGCGCGAGCGCGGGGCGCCACCCGGTCTCGTAGACCCGGCGGGCGCGCTCGCGGACCGTGTCGAGGCTCGCGGGCCCCGCCAGCATCGCGAGGTAGGGCCCGATCGACTCCGCGATGACCGGGTCCACCGCGGCCGCCGCCATGACGCGGTCGGAGGGCAGGTCGGGGTCGAGGTCGGTGTCCCGGCCGCGCCAGCGATCGAGCATCGCGCCGTCCATGCAGACGTGGTCGGCGACCCACGGCCGCATCTCCCGGTCGCACCAGGACTCGAACGCCGGGCCGATCCCGTCGTCGGGAACCTCCTCGTCGAGCAGCCGCAGCAACTCGCGTACCTGCAGCAACGACGTCGCGATGCCGCGCCCGAACATCGGCGTCGTGGTGGCGACCGCATCCCCGACGTGCACCAGGCCGCGGAGGCCCGACTGGCGACGGTAGTGGTTGACGAGCTCCCCGCCGGGCAGGACCGCGGTGATCGGCTCGGCACGCTCCGGGTCGGTCCAGGTGTCGAGGCCCGGGATCGCGGCGCAGGCCGCCTCGAAGACGCGCTCGTGGCGGAGGGCCGCGAGGTCGGGGTCGGCGATCGGACGGACGATCAGGACGGAGAAGATGCCGCGCTCGTGCCGGAAGACGATGACCTGGTAGCCGTCGAGCTCGGCCTGCCAGGCGAGCGGGTTCGTCATCGGGCCGGGCTCGGCCCCCGGTCGGAGCTGGTACTGGCGGTCCACGTACGCGACCCCGGTGCGCCCCGACAGCTCCGCGTCGGGCCGGAGGGAGCGGGTGACCCGCCCGGACCGCCCGGAGGCGTCGACGACGAGGTCGGCGGGCTCCACGATGCCGTCGACGACGAGACCGGTGGCGCGGCCGTCCTCGACCGTGACCGCGTCCACGTGGCCACGCCTGAGTTCCAGGCCAGGGGTGGCGGCGACGACACCGTGCAGCGCCCGCTCGAAGGTCTCCCGCCGCGACCGCATGCCCCCACGGGTGGTCCGGCCATCGGGGAGGGTGAACGTGATCGGCTCCGCCCCCGCGGCCAACCACGCCTCGTACGCACCGGGCACCTCCGCCTGCAACGTCTCGCCGATCTGCGGGCGGAAGCCGTGCGCGTGGTGGAACTGCATCACGCCCCGGCGGGCCCACCCGCCGTCGGGATCCGGCCCGGCGTCCCGGTCGACCGCCACCACGTGATGTCCGCGCCGGGCGAGCGCCGCCCCCAGGACGAGCCCGGTCGGGCCGCTGCCGATGATCGCGACGTGCACGGCGACCGCCTCGGATCTACACTCGTGGTGAATCGGATGCACCCAGAGTGCAACGTCGACGAGGAGGTGTCAAGGTTGTCCCGTTCCTACCGGTCCGATCTCCGCGCCCGGCAGGCCCGGTCGACCCGCTGGTCCGTGGTCGAGGCCGCCGCCGCGCTCTTCGTGGCCCGGGGTTACGACCGCACGACCCTGGATGCGGTCGCCGAGGAGAGCGGGGTCAGCCGGCGGACCGTCGTCAACGCGGTCGGCGGCAAGGCGGCGCTGCTGAAGCTGGCGTGGGACTGGACGCTGGTCGGCGACGACGAGCCGACGCCCATGGCCGACCGACCAGACGTCGTCGCGATCCGCACGAGCAGGGATCCGGAGGAGTCGCTGCGGCTCTGGGCCCGCGTGGTCACCGAGACCGGGTCGCGGGCGGCCGCCCTGGGCCGGGTGCTCGTCGCCGCGGCGGACGCGGACGACGAGGCGGCGGCGCTGCTGGCCACGGCCGAGACGCAACGACTCGAGGGGGCACGGGCCTTCGCGCAGCACCTCGCGTCGCTCGATGCGCTGGCCGTGCCGGTCGACCGGGCCGCGGAGGCGTTCTGGGCCCTCTCCTCCGGCGCGGTGCACCGGAGCCTGGTGATCGACCGCGGCTGGTCGACCGAGGAGTTCGCGGTCTGGCTGGAGGCGCAGGCCGCGGCCAGCACGCGCCCTACTCCGTCCGTGCCGCGATGAGGCGTTCCGCGAGCCCGGCGAGCCAGTCGACCAGCAGCGCGAGCGCGGCGACGAGCGACCCGGCGACGACGAGCACGGAGAGGCGGTTGAGCAGCAGCGCCTGCTGCACCAGCGCGCCGAGGCCGCCGGCGCCGATGTAGGAGGCCAGGGTGGCGGTGCCGACGTTGAGCACGAGCGCGACCCGCACCCCGGCCACGACGACCGGCATCGCGAGCGGGATCTCGACGTCGAGCAGCGTCCGGCGCGCGGACATCCCCATGCCGCGGGCCGTCTCGACCAGCGACGGGTCGACGTCCTTCAGCCCGACGATCGTGTTGCGCAGCACCGGGAGCAGCGCCGCGAGTGCGAGCCCCAGGACCGCGCTGCGCGTCCCGAAGTCCCAGAACCCGAGCAGGATGAGCACGCCGAACGCGGGCAGGGCCTGCGCGAAGCCGCCGATCGCGGCGACCGCGGTCGCGAGTGTGGCGAACCGCGGACGGCTGAGCACCAGCCCGAGCGGCACCGCGACGCCCAGCACGAGCACGGTCGAGTACAGCGTCAGCTCCAGGTGCTCGCCGAGCTGGCCGAGGACGTTCGCCGGGTCGAGCGCGCGTTGCTCGAGCGAGTCGAGGCGGGAGCCGTAGACCGAGCCGAAGGCCACGGCCAGCCCGACCACGATGACGGCGGGGACCAACCAGAGATCCGGTCCGACCTGCCACCGGCGCTCGTCGACCGTGCCCCCGAGCGCCACGTCGACCATGGTGGAGGTGGCCGTGCGGTCGGGCAGGATGAGCGGATGGAGCTCGATGAGTGGGGCGCGCTGGCGGCCGAGGAGCACGGGCTGGTCGTCGTGGCGACGGCGCGCGCGGACGGCTCGATCCAGTCCTCCGTGGTGAACGCGGGCGTGCTCGCGCACCCGGTCACGGGAGAGGACGTGCTCGCCTTCGTCACCTACGGTCCGGCCAAGCTGGGGAACCTCCGACGCCGGCCCTGGACGGCGGTGACCGCCCGGTCGGGGTGGCGGTGGGGCACGGTCGAGGGCGGGGTCGAGATCGCGGGACCGGACGACCCGCTGCCGGGGGTCGACGACGTGGCCACGCTGCTCCGAGCGGTCTTCACGGCCGCCGGCGGCACTCACGACGACTGGGACGAGTTCGACGCCACGATGGCGCGGGACCGGCGGGCCGCCGTCCTCGTGACGCCGGCACGGGTCTACTCGAACTGAGACGGTCCGGCCTGCCCAGAGATCGTGACCGTTTCGTGATCTCTATGGAGCGCTGTCCTGGGCTTTCTCGGCCGTGACTGTCGGGGGTTCGCTCTAGTGTTCGAATCATGAGCACGGCAGTGGACTCCGGGCCCCGGATGGAGGCCGAGGCACTGCTGCGTGCTGATCCGGCGGAGCTGCCCGGCGAGCAGGTCGATGCGGGGATGGGTGCGTGCTTCGCGGCGGTGAACACCGCGGCCTGGAAGCTGTCCCGTTATGTGTTGGAGTGTTCGCGGGCGAAGGCCGGCACCCTAGAGCGGGTCCCCGCCCGTCGTCGGGCGGGGAAGGTCGTGGCGGAGTCGCTGGGTTGGTCGGAGAGCTACGCGGCCTCGCGGATCGAGTTCGCCCGCCAGGTGCTGGAACGGCTGCCGCGGCTCGGCGCGGAGATGGCCGCCGGGCGGTTGGAGGAACGCAAAGCCGCGGTGATCGTCGACCTGGTCGCCGATCTCGACGACGCCCAGGCCCGGGAGGTCGTCGAGGAGATCATCGACGCCGCGGCGGGGTTGCCGTACACCGCGTTGCGTCAGCGGGTGGCGCGGGTGGCGGCGGCAGTGGACCCGGACTGGTGGGAGCGGCGCCGCGCCGCCGCGGTGGCGCGGCGGCGGGTGACGTTGCGTTCGGCGCCGTCGGGAGCGGCGGAATTATGTGGGCTGGATCTGCCCGAGGACCCGGCCCAGGACGCCCACGACCGGATCGTCGCATTGGCGGCCGCGGCTCGACGCCGTCTGGCCCGCGCGGGGATTCGTGTGTCGGTCGGGGAGGTGGAGTGCGAGGTGATGCTCACGCTGACCGGGCCGGCCGGGGCCGGGATGTACGACCTCGACGTCGTCGACCACGTCACCACCACCTTCGGTGGCCCCACCGACACCGACAACAACGGCGGCGGTCCCGATCACGGACCCGATGACGGACCCGACGGCGGACCCGGAGGCGGTCCCGAAGACCCAGGCGACGGACCTGACCGCGGACCCGACAGCGGACCCGACGACAGCCGACGCAAGGACAGCGAACTCGACGACGTCGGACCCGACGACCGCGGACCCGACGACCGCGAGTCTGCGAGTGACTGCGCCGGTGACGGCGAGCCCGAGCCCGAGCCCGTGGCCGATGGACCTGTTGCAGGCGTCAACGACTGCAACGACGCGTCCGACGTCAGCGGGGGTCCTGGCGAGGGCGGCGCCGGTAGCGAGTGCCAGGCGCCGGTGGTGGGGTTCCGGGCGCGCACAGTGCTACGTCTGGAACTACGCACCGTCCTCGGGTTGGACCGCCGCCCCGGCGAACTGCCCGGCCACGGCCCGATCGCCAACCCCGAAGCGGTGGCGATGGCCTGGGCCCGCCGACACCAACGCTGGCGGATCGCCCTCTAC
>NZ_JASVWF010000011.1 GCF_030286555.1 Actinomycetospora termitidis
CTCAGACTCGGCACGCCCCACGGGGAGAAGAAAGACCAGCGCGAAGCGCCGCCGCGACAGCGGCGCCCGAAAAGGGCCCGAAGGGCCCCCGGGCCGCCCGGCCCTGAGGAGCCCCCAGCAGGACGCGGGCCGCCCGCGCCCGCCGGCGTCCCCCACCCCCGGTGGGGCGGGCGGGTGGGAAGAGCACCCGCCGGCCAAGCTCGCCCGCCGGCCCCGAGGCACGCCCGCGGCCCGCGCCGGCCACCTGCCCACCGGCGGGCGGGTGCTCGAGGTGCACCGGTCGGCGCGGGCCGCGGGCGCCGACCGCGAAGCGGGCGGGTGGGCGTGGGTCAGCTGCGCACCGGGGCGCCTACCCTGACCGACGGCGAGGGCCCGCCACCCGGAGTGTGTCGAGCACTCCGGGCGGCGGGCCCTTGTTCTGTCGGGTCAGAAGTCGACCGTGGCGGCGGTCTCGGTGGCGGCGTTGACCGCGAACGTTCGCAGGATTTCCGGGTCCATGCCGTGCTCGATCGCCTGGGTGAGCAGCAGGCTCAGGGTGTGCTCGGGGTCGGCGGACCGGGCCCGGTGCAGCGCGGCCGACATCACCGGCCCGCCGCCGGTGCACATGGCGGCGAAGGCGGCCAGGGTGGCGGGCTCGGCGACCTCGGGGGCCGGGGCGGCGCGGGTGAGCAGCTGCCACAACGTCACGGCGTGCCCCGGGTCCACCGTGTCGTCGCAGCCGACCACGAAGCCCAGGGCGACGTCGCGCACGCGCGGGTCGATCAGGGACGCGACCATGGCCATCAGGTCCGGCTCGGCGACCGGCTCGCCCCGCCCGGTCCGCGCGCAGGCGGCGCGCAGCGCGTCGAGGTCCTCCCGCGCGGCGCGGTTGGCGCCGTGCCCGGCGCGGCGGGCCACCGACGCCGCGAGGGCGTCGTCCAACACCTGGCGGCGTGCCGGGCCCGTGGCGGCCGCGTCCGGGTCGATCGCGGCGGTGGCGTCGTCGCGGTCGAGGTACATGCGCCGCCCGCTGATCGCGCGGTGGGCGGCGACCTCGGTGCCGGTCGGGTCGGGCAGCGTCCCGGCGCAGCACCCCGCGTAGCACGCCCACGCGGCGCCCGGGCGGATCGCGGGCGCCCACATCGGCTCGATGACCTCGGTGCCGGTGGCGCGGATGGTGCTGGTCAGCCGGTCGATCATCCACGTGTGCGGCAGGTCGATGCCCTCGAGGTGGCCGCCGACGACCGCGATGTGCACCGCGTCCGGGCGCCGGGCGCCGATCTGGCCGTGCGCGTAGCGCAGCAACTCCCACTCCCCCTCCCGGTCGACGGGCAGGTCGAAGCGGATGGTCACGTCGACGCGGCGGCGACCGGTCTCGCCCTTGAGACAGATCACCACCAGCGACTCGGCGGGAGTGAACCCGAACAGCGCGGGCAGTGAGGCCAGCAGCGTCTCCGGCCGGTTGATCCGGACGACGGTCTGCGGGGCGGCTTCCTGGGTCATGGTTGTTCTCCGTCTCGTGCGAGAGGTGAGACGGGGC
The DNA here is from genome assembly GCF_030286555.1 of Actinomycetospora termitidis. GTDB lineage: Bacteria > Actinomycetota > Actinomycetes > Mycobacteriales > Pseudonocardiaceae > Actinomycetospora > Actinomycetospora termitidis. The sequence goes on from NZ_JASVWF010000011.1 coordinate 1,520, forward strand.
TCCGGAGCGGGCGGCGCACCTGGCTGGTCCGGCGCCCATTTCCTTCACCCCGTGGGGCGAGGAGTCGAAGCGAGAAACCGGGCGGGGGTGACCGCAGGTCACCGGCGGGGGTTCCGGCTCGCCCGGACGACGTGACCCCGACGTCCAGCCCGAGGAACGAGGGCTCGGGGTCACTCGTCCGGGCTGGGCCGGGTTCATCGCCGGCGCAGCCCCCGCCCGGGTTCTCAGACTCGGACGCCCCACGGGGAGAAGGAATCAACAAGGACGCGCCGCGCAGCGGCGTCCGAGAAGACGCCGAAGGCGGCCCCGGCCGCCCGGCCCTGAGGAGCCCTGAGCACCCGGCGCCTGCCCGCACCCGCTGGTGCCGGCGTCCCGTCTCGCGCCGCTGACCCGTCCGGGGGTCAGGGCCGGTGGGGGTCAGGGCCGGTGGGGGTCGGTGGCCCGGGCGAAGAGCTGGTCGACGTAGGCGACTGCCCACGGCGCCGCCCCGCCCAGGGTCGCGGTCGCTGCAGTGCCGGTCACTGCTGTGCCGGTCACTGCTGGGCCGGTCACTGCTGGGCCGGTCACTGCGGGTTCGGCGGCGGGCAGCACCGCGAGTGCACGGGCAGCGAGCGTGTCGCGGCCGGCGAGCCGGACCAGGTCGCCGCGGGCGTGGGGGTCGCCGTCGAGCGCGGCGGCGAAGAGCTCGGTGACCACGTCGCGCGGCGGGCTCGCCGCAGTGATCCGGTTCGCCCGGCTGGGTGGGGTGTCGGGGTTCATGTCTCCCCCGGCGTCCGAGAGGCCGCTGCGGATCCGGGGTCGGGGGTGATCCTCGACCGGATTCACCCGGTCGGCCCCCGGCGGACCCGCGTCGAGACGGCGGCGGGGCCGTGGCCCTGCAGGCGTCGCAGGTTGGCCCGGGCGCGTTCCCAGCGTTCCCGCATGCTGTCCGGGCTGACCCCGGCGCGAGCGGCGGCGGCGCTGACCGACAGGCCCTCGAGGTCGATGGCGGTCACGGCCTCGCGCTGCCCGACGGTGAGCTGGGCCAGCGCCGCCTCGAACGAGGCGGCGGCGTCGTCGCGTTGCCCGGCGGTGAGCTGGGCCAGCGCTTCGTCGAGCTGGGGCGGCTGCGGAGGCGGGCTCGGCTCGGCGGGGACGGCGGGGGTACCGGGTCGACCTGTCGTGTCCGGGGCTCCGCCACGCCGGGTCTGGGGTCGGGGCCGGCCGTGGGCGAGAGCGGCGCGCAACGCGGCCCGGGCGCGGGCCGCGCGGGACTTCACCGTGCTCGGGGACAGCCTCAGGCGCGCGGCAACGTCGTCGACGCTGAGGTCGAGCACGGTGGTCAGCCACAGCACCTCGCGGTGCTCGGCGGTCAGCCACGACCAGGCGTGCGGCAGACCCGCCCGCGCCACCGCGACCGCCTCGGCCGAGGTGTCGGCGGCCGCCCCGGGACCGAGATCGGTGAGGTCGGTGAGGGTGTCTGGCGCGGTGGTGGCGCTGCGGCGTTCGTGGCGGGCGACGTCGAGCGCGCGGTGGCGGGCGATGCGGGAGAGCCACCCGCTGACGCTGCCTTCCTCACGGAAGGTGTCGGCCTTGGCCAGAACGGTCGCCCAGGTGTCCTGGACCACGGCATCGGCGTCGATGCCGGGCACGGTGCGGGCCACGAGGGCGAGCAGGCGGCGGTGGTGGCGGGTGACCAGCTCGCTCAGCGCGGTGCGGTCACCGGTGAGGTAGCGGGTCAACAGCGCCCGGTCATGCCGGTCGGCGGTGCTCTCCTCGTCGTCCCCGCTGGCCCGGGCGCTGGCATCAGTGCTGGTTCCGGTGTAGATCCCGGTGCTGGTCCCGGTGTCGGTCCGGTCGTCGGCTCCGTGGCTGGGCGCGGGGTGGTGCGGCATCGCGGGACTCCGTCTCGCCGGGCGGGACGGGGCGCAGGAGCGAGCTCGGTCCGGTTGGTGGTCCGGCGGCCATGTCCTTCGCCCCGTGGGGCGAGGAGTCGGAGCAGAGGGCGGCCGGGGTCGGTGGCCGCAGGCCACGGGCGGGGGTTCCGGCTCTCGCCGCGCGAGGTGGCCCCGGGTTCAGCCCGAGGGACGAGGGCTCGGGGTCACTCGGGCGGGCCGGGCCGGGTTCATCGGCCGCTCGCCGACCCCAGAGCCCTCAGACTCGGACGCCCCACGGGGAGAAGGAATCCAAGAAGAACGCGCCGCGCAGCGGCGTCCGAGAAGACGCCGAAGGCGGCCCCGGCCGGCCGGCCCTGAGGCGCCCCCGCCAGCCGCGGCCTCACCGCTCGAGCTCGCCGCGCTCCCGCCCCGCCTGGCCTGCGAGCGGTGGGTGATCGAGGTCCTCGACGCGGTGGACGAGGACGGGCAGCCCGGCCCGTTGCGCGGCGGCGATCCCGGCGGCGGTCTCCCGGTCCTCGCCGACGACGCCGGGGCCCGGTTCGCCCGGCAGCGGGAACGCCACGATCACGTCGACGACATGCTCGCCGGCAGGGTCCGCGGGGCGCTCGCCCGCGTCGACGCCTGGGCTGGAGGGGTCGCTGAGGTGCTCGACCTCGAGGTGCAGGCGGGTGGCGGTGAGCTCGGCCCAGGCGTCGACCCCGACCAGGCGGCCGGTGTCGGGGTCGACGCGGGCGGCGTGGGCGATGCGGGCGAGGCGGTGCCCGCGCACGACGACGGCGATAGCGTCGCGGACCTCCACCGCCCGTTCCCGCGGCCACACCGCGGACCCGATGACCAGCACCCGCAGCACCGCGCCCGCCCCCGCCGCCGCCCCCGCCGACGCCGACGCCGCTGAGCGGTCGTCGGGCGTGTCGGGTGCGATGTCGGGGGTGACGTCGCGGTCGTGGGTGGGGTGCCGGGGTTCGCCGAGGGGCCCGAGCTCGGCGGCGCAGGTCTCGTCGACCCAGCGGGGTCCGTGGCCGGGGACCTCGGCGAGGCCCTGCCAGTCGCCGCGATCGATGACACGGCCGCAGTGGGTGCACCGCGACCAATGCAGCGCGACCATCCACCCGGTCAACCGGCCCGCCGGGCGGGTCATCGAACGGGCCGCGTCGTTCACGACGTACCCGACGTCCCCGAGGTCCCCGAGGTCCCGGCCCTCGCCGGCTCCGGTGCGGGGTGCGCGGCCGTCGCGCGGCGGGCGTGGGCGGCGGCGTCGCTGGTGATGGCCTCCAGGGCCAGCGCCCGGTCCCGCTGCCGACGCAGCAACACCACCTGGTCCGGCTCGTCGACCCCGGTGAGCTGCTGCTCGAGGCGTGCGACCAGGCCCGCGGCGAACCGGTCGAGGGCTTCGACCAGGCTCAGCCAGCCCGGCTGCCCGGCCACCCCGCCCGGCCGCGCGCGGGGTCGGCGGCCGGCGGTGGGTTCGGCGGCGCCTCGTGGGGCGGGGATGCTGACCTCGGGGTAGGTCGCCATCGCCGTGGTCTCCTTCCCGCCGTCGGGTCGGGTGGTCATCGCTGTCGGTATCGGGCGCGGCCCTGCCAGGCCTGGCGGGCGTCGTGACGGCCACGAGAGAACTCCGCCACCCGCCGCCCGATCGGGACACCCGCGAGCAGCCCGAGGACGAGCCCGACGATCAGCATGCTCATCGGGGCCCCCTGATGCTGGTCACCCGCGACGGGATTCCCTGCTGGTGACACGCCACCCAGTGCGCGACATCCTGCGAGCGCAGCCCGAACCGGCGCGCGGTCTGCCCGCGGGTCGCCCGCCCCGACTCGACCAGCGCCACCGCGGCCACGCGAAGCTCCGCCTCGATGGTCGGGGTGTCGCGTTCACCGGTGGCCAGCGCGAGCACCCGGCCGGGGTCGACGTCGACCTCCGCCGGGTCGCCGGCGGTACGGCGCTGCGCGGTGAGGACCGCGGCGATGGTGGCCGCGAGCTCGCCCGACGGCGGGTCCGGGGGACCAGCGGATGCGACCGGATCGGGGGGACGGGCGGAAGGGGCCGGGGCTGGGGCCGCGAGGTCGTCGGCCGCCTCCTCACCCGGCCCGGCCACCGCGGCGCTCCCGACGGCGGGCCGCCCGGGGCGCAGCGCGGTGACCGTGGCCGTCACGGCCGCAACCTCGTCGCGTCGACGGGCCGGGCTGGCAGCTCGCGGCGACGGGACCAGATGGTCGGGGTTCGCAGCTGCGGCCGTGGTACTCACGGCCCGCCGCCCGGCCTTCGCGGTAGTCGTGCTCGCGCTGCTGGTCGCGCCGGTGGCTGGGGTGCGGCGGGCGCGGTCGGGGAAGGTGGAGCGGGGTCCCTGGCGCATCACCCGCGCCGGCCGGGGCTCGGTGGGCAGTCGCGCCGCCATCCCGTCGACGGCCGCCCGCCCGCGGGGCACCGGCGTCGACTCCCGCCGCGACGCCCCGCTGCCTCGCTCGCGGCTCTGCTCGAGGGTCACCAGCTCCGACTCCGGCACCGACTCCGGCTCTGGTGCGGGGGCGAGGGTGGGGGCGAGGGTCTGGCGTTGCTTGCGGGTGCCGACGCCGCCCCAGACCCCGAAGCGTTCGTCGTGGGCGATCGCGTCGGTGAGGCACTGCTCGCGGACGGGGCAGCGGCGGCAGACCTGCTTGGCCTCGGCCGGTGAGCCGCCCTTCTCGGGGAAGAACGCTTCGGGGTCGGCCTGGGCGCACAGCGCGTCGCGGTGCCAGGCGGGGGTCTCGCCGGCGGCGACGGCGAGCGCGGCGTAGAGCTCGCCGGGCACGAGGACCTCGCGGGCGTCGGCGGCGCCGCCGGCGGCGGTGACCTTGGGGCTGCTGGTGGCGTCGTCGAGGCTGGTGGTGTCGTCGAGGCTGCTCGGGGCGGGCTGGGTGCTCATCGGGGTCTCCTGATCGGGTCGGCTGCTCAGGGGTGGGCGTGTGCGGGGGTGGTGGCCCGGCGGTGGGGGTCGCGCAGCTCGGCCAGGCGGCGCTGCCAGGGGCCGCCGACGGCGCGGTCGAGCTCGGCGAGGACGGCGGCGGGGTCGCGGCCGGCGGTGATCTGCGCGGCGGCGAACTCGAGGTTGGTGATGACGTCGTCGGCGAGCAGCAGGGCGCGGCCGGCGTGGTCGGCTCCGCTGTCGTACTCGCCGAGGTCGGGGTCGATGACGATACGGTCGCCGTCGTATTCGCCGGTGGGGGCGACGACGATCTCGAAGACCGCGGTCGGGTCGAGGTCACGCAGCCGGTTCGCGAGCTGGTCGGCGATGACGAGGTCCTGGTGGTGTCCGTAGACCTCACCAATTCGCAGCGCCGTATCGGTTTCGCCGAATCGACGCCGGAACCCCTGCTCACGCAATTCGTCGGACAGGACGGGCTGGGCGTGGGCGCCGAATCGGTGGAACACGATGGACACGGGTACGGCGGACATAGCTCTCCCCTTCGAGGAATGGCAGAAATCGCGCAGTGGCGGGCGACGCGGCCGGGGCGGCGTGCGTGGTGGCGCTCAGGCGGCGACGGGGTGGCCGGTGTTCTCCGCTGAGCGGGCGGCCTGGGCTGCCTGGGTGGCGGCGGTGATGCGGGCGGAGAGCCCCGCCGCGCCGAGGCGGTCGAGCAGGTCGCGGGCGTCTTCGCCGTCGCGCTCGGAGAACATGACCACGGCGCCGGGGAGGGTCTCGGCGAGCTTCGCCGCGCAGGCCCGTCCGGGGCCGTCAGCGTCGCCGATCACCACGACCTGGTCGTGCCCGCCCAGGACGGTGGCCAGGCGCTCGCAGGGCGGGGCGCCGGCGCCGCCGGCCCAGGTGGTGGCGTACCACCCGGCGCGGTTGAGGGCGTCGACCGAGGACTCGGACTCGACCACGAGCACGGTCTCACCCGCCCCGACCGCCATCGCCAGGTCGTTCTCACGGTAGAGCGGCAGGTCAGCGATCCGGGTGCCGAGCAGCCCGGGCACCCACTCGCCCTGCGGGTTGACCGCGTGCCACTCCACGGCCTTCTCTCCGGTGACGGGGTGGCGCAGCCGCTCGAGGCAGAACCGGGGCCCGTAGGAGTGGAACGCCTCGTGGCGCAACCCCCGGGCCCGCGGGTGCGCGGTCACCTTCGGCGCCGGGAACCCCACCTGCAGCCGCCGGGTCCGGATCCAGGCCTGCGCGGACAGGCGCGGCGGGCGGGTCAGGTGGTCCAGGGTCATCCCCAGGCCGTGGCAGACCTCCTTGGTGGTGCAGCCGGCGTGGCAGTGCACCCACACCCCGCCGTCATCGCGTACCCCGACGCCGAGGCTGGGCGCGTGGGCGCCGGTGCGGGCATGCGCCGGGCACTGCCACTTCCCCGACGGACCCTCCGGCAACGCCGAACCCAGCGCGATGAGCAGCTTCGCCACCCACCGCACAGCCTCATTCCCGGCGCCGTTCGGAGCCGCTGAATCGGTGCTCGCTCCGGTCATGACACACACCTCCTCGGTGATGGTTCCCATTCTATTCATCAAGATCTGCTGTCGCCACAATTCCGGGAAGTCGATCAGCACATTTCGATAACGTCGTGGCGGGTCGCATGCACCGTTTCGCGGTCGGCAACCTATGCGTGACTTCTGCTGTCGACCCGCACGCGGCTGGACCCGGAATGTGAAGTGGCGTTCCGGTGTCGTGGTGGTCCGGCGACCATTTCTTTTGCCCTGGGGGCGTGAGTCGAAGAGAGGGCCCCTGCCCGGTCCGCGGTAGCGGACGGGCGGGGGTTCCGGGTGGCCCGGACGGGGTGGTCCCGTGGGCAGCCGACGCCAGGAGGCTGGGACCACCCGGGCGGTGTCGCCCGGGTTCATCGCCCGCTGGCCGGGCCCGGGGTCCTCAGACTCGGACGGCCCCAGGGAAGAAGGAATCAGAGAGGACGCGCCGCGCAGCGGCGTCCGCGCCGGCCCGGCAGGGCCCCCGGCCGCCCGGCCGTGAGGCGCTCCCGCCGGATCGGGTGGCACCTCACGGGCCGGGCCACCGGCCTCAGGCGGCCCGCTGCGCCTCCTCCCCGCCGGCCGGCTCGTCCCCGGCCCCGGCGGTCTCGGCCCCGGCGGTATCGGCGGCGGTCTCGGCGGCGGCGTGTGCGGCGGCGGCTTCGGTGTCGCGGGCCAGCTCGGTCATGGCCTGGGCGAGCTCGTCGGCGCGGCGGCGCTTGTCGGTGAGCTCGTCGGCGCGGGTGAACGGGGCGCCGAGCTGGTCGCGGGCCAGCGCGAGCTCCCGGCGGGTCGTCTCCAACGCCGCCGCGGCGCGGGCGCGGCGGGTGTCCAGGGCGGCGTGGCGGTGCTCGAGGGTGGCGAGCGTGCCGCCGGCGCGGGCGTCGAGTTCGTCGGCGCGGGCCCGGACGGGGTCGCCGGGGGCGGCGGTGAACTGCAGGTGGTGCTCGGCGACGAGCTGCCCGGCGCGCAGCTCGCGGGCGATGCTGTGGGTCAGCGTGAGCCCGCCGAGCACGGCGCACTCCCCCCACCCGGTGCGCCGCCGCGCCGGGTCGTCGAGCGCTGCGGCGAGCAGGGCTGCGAGGTCGGTGGCGAACTCGCTGCGCTCGCGGTAGTCGCGGTCGCCGATGCTGGCGGTGAAGCCCTGCCCGCGGGTGGGGCGGCGGGCGGCGATCGCGGTGTCGAGGCCGGCGAGGTCGGTCTCGCCGCGGTCGATGGCGGTCTCGGCGGTGGTGATGGTGTGTTCGAGGCGGGCCTGGTTGCGCCAGTGGGCGCGCTCGAGGCGGTCCAGGGTGGCGACCTCGGCGTCGAGGCGGGCCTTCTCGATGATCCGTGGGTCGCCGGAGGCCAGGGCCTTGACCTCGTCGAAGGACAGGGTGGCCTCGCCGACGTCGGCGATCTCGCGGACGTCGAGCCGGCCGCGCATGACCTGGCCGATGAAGCGGGCCTTGCGGGCGACGGTCTGCCAGGAGTAGCCGTCGAACGAGCCTTCGGTGACGTAGCGGTAGATCGTCACCTCGGGATACGGGTTGCCCTGGCGCAGGATGCGCCCGTCGCGCTGGTGCAGGTCGGCGGGGCGCCAGGGGCAGTCGAGGTGGTGCAGGGCGACCGCGCGGGCCTGGACGTTGGTGCCCACGCCCATCTTCTCGGTCGACCCGATCAGCACCGCGACCTCACCGGAGCGCGCCGCCGCGAACAGCGCGCCCTTGGCGGTGTCGGTGGTGGCGTCGTGGATGAACCGGACTCCGCGTCGGGGCAGCCCCCGGGCGGCGAGCTGCTCGCGCAGCTCGTCGTAGACGTTCCAGCCGGGGCCGGGGGTGCCGAGGTCGCAGAACACGATCTGCAGCGCGCCGGGGGTGGGGTGGGTGGTGCCGTCAGGGCGGGTGAACCGGTCGTCGCGGTGCGCGGCCCAGACCGCGGCGATGTTCTCCGCGGCACGCTCCACGGTCGCGGGCCCGGTCTGGGGGCGGTCGAGCAGGCGCAGGTCCAGGGCGGCGGCGCGGCCCTCCGAGCAGATCCGCAGCATGTTGTCGACGTGCGGCTCGACCTGCTTGTTGCGGATCGCCTCGGCGCGGGCGCCGAGAGTGCCGACGAACTCGCGCAGCTCGGGCGAGGCCTCGATGAGCACGGTGTGCGCCGCGCGCGCCCCGTCCTCGGGGCGCTCGGTGAGCTGCGGGACGGGCAGCTGCAGGTCCTCGCCGGTCTTGATGTCGGCCGAGACGTGCCACAGCCGCAGCAGCTCGGGGACGCCTGTGAACCGGGCGAACCGGTCGGTGAGCCGGAACCCGGCCGCGTCCGGGGTCATCTCCACGGTGGTGACGACCTCGCCGAAGGTCGCGGCCCACTGGTCGAACTCCTCCACCCCGGCGGCTTCGAGCAGGTCGGGGCGGGTGTAGCGCTGCATCACGTAGGTCTCGGTGATGCTGTTCGCGATCGGGGTCGCGGTGGCCAGGGTGACCACCCGGGCGCCCGCACGGGAGCGCAGGTAGCCCAGCTTCATGTCCAGGTCCTGCGCGCGCGCCGAGCCCTCGATCGCGGCCCCGGTGATGTTGGAGGGGGTGCGCAGGTTCTTGTAGAGGTGGGCCTCGTCGATGCACAGGTAGTCGATGCCGGTCTGCTCGAACGACACCCCGTCGTCGCGGACCGAGTCGAGCTTGCCCTTGATCCGCTCGGTCGCCGCGAGCAGCATCCGCTGCACCCGCTTCACGCTCAGGCTCGCCGCGCCGGCGCCCTTCGCCCGCTCCAGCCACCGGGTGATCCGGTCGGTCTCCTCGCCCAGGTAGCGCTCCTGGGCCTCCCGGGACATGGGGAGCCGCTCGAACGCCGACCGGGTCATGATCACCGCGTCCCAGTCGCCGGTCGCGACCCGGGCGACGAACGCGCGGCGCCGGTCGCGGGTCAGGTCGTCGTGGGTGGCGACCAGCAGCCGCGCAGCGGGGTAGAGGGCGGTGAACTCCCGGGCCCACTGCTCGAGCATGTTGTTCGGGACCACGATCGCGGGCTTTCTGACCAGCCCGAGGCGGCGCAGCTCCATCGCGCCCATCGCCATCTCCGCGGTCTTGCCCGCCCCGACCTCGTGGAACAGCCCCACCGCGGGCTCGGCGATCATCCGGGCGACCGCGGCGTACTGGTGCGGGCGCGGGGTGAACCCCTGCGCCAGCCCCGGCAGCGACAGGGTGTCCGGGCCGGCGGCGTCGTAGGAGCGCAGCACCACCGCGTTGAACGCCTGGTTGTAGACCCGGCACAGCTCGCCGGCCCGGGCCGGGTCCTCCCACACCCACTCCGCGAACCGCTCGCCCAGCTGCTTGGCCTTGTCCTGGGCGGCGAGGGTCTCGGTCAGGTTGAGCACCTGGCGCTTGACCCCGTCGCGGCCCTCGACGGTGTCGGTGACCCGCACCGGGCGCTGCTCGCACGCCGCGGCGACCAGCTCGGCGGCCGGGCGCCGGGTGGTGCCCCAGGTCTGGGTCGCCGCGACCCCGTAGCGGGCGCCGCGGACCTCCCACACCGCCCCGCCGGGGTGCTCGACGCGCGCCGAGGGGTCGTCGAGGACCTCCCGCATGAACGCCTCGATGTGCCGGGCGTCGATCCACGCCGCCCCCAGGTGCGCGGTGATCTCCCCCGGCCCCAGATCGGTCGGGACCACCGCGCGCAGCGCCGCCACGTTCGGCGCCAGCGCCGGGTCCTGCGCGGCCGCGTCCTGGGCGGCGGCCAGCTTCACCCGCACGTCGCCGGACAGGTACTCCGCCGCCGGCACCAGCCTCCCCCGCTGCGGGTCGTGGAACACGAGGCAGCCGAGCCGGGCCCGGGCGTCGGCCTCGCCGGTCCCGAGCAGCCCCGCGATCACGGCCAGGTCGACCCGGGCGTGCGCGTCGAGGCAGATCGCCAGCGCATCGCCCGGGGAGTCCGCCGAACGGCGCGGGGCACGCGGCGCGATCACCCGCCCGCGGAAGATGTCCGCCCGCACCACCGGCCGCGCGCCGTGCTGCTCGTCGGGCCCGGTGGTGGGGTCGGGGTGTTCGAGGGCGTAGACGGCGGGGGCGTACGGGTCGGTCCGGAACCCGCCCTGGCGTGGCGTGGTGCGCGCGGTACGCGGCTCCCCAGTGGCGGGATCGACGCGACCGGTGCGGCGCACCGTGGCGCGGGTGATCGGCCCGAACCGGGCCAGGTAGCCGTCGTGGCGGGCGCCGAGCTCGGCGCGCAGCTCCCGCATCCGCGGGGTCTCCACGCGCTCGCGGGCCTCCAGGTCGAGCAGCGCGACCACGGTGTCGCGCAGCCCCAGCAGCGCCGCCAGCTCCCGGGCCTGCGAGCGCGGCACCTCGTGGCGCACCGGACGGCCCGCCTCGATGCGGGTGAACCCACCGTCGGGATCGACGGCCAGCAGCCCCTCCCGCGCGTCGAGTGCCACCGGCCGCGCCGGGCCCGCCACCACTGAGACCCCACCACCGACCTCACCCCCGGCCCGTGCGGGCCGGGTCGCGGGCGCGGTGGGGATGAGGGTGAGTCCGGCGGTCCGGGCGTCGGCGACGATCCCGGCCAGGGCGTCGTGCAGCTGCTCGCCGAGCTCGCCGGGGCGCGGGTCTACCCGCAGGCTCCGCGCGCTGTAGGCGCCGTGGCGCACGGCGAACGTCCCCAGGACCCGGCCGGGGTGCTCGGCCCAGTACCGATTGACCCGCACCTTCGGGTCGTCGTGCCCGGGCACCGGCATCGTCGCCTCGAACCCCGCACCCCCGGCCCCGCGCTCGGCCTCACGCTCGGCCTCGGTCCTCGGGTCGTCGTGGTCGTGGCGGCGCAGGACGAGCAGGTCGGTCACCGCGGCGGTGCCGGCGGCGCGCTCGTGCGCCCCGGACGGGAGCCGGACCGCGCCGAGCAGGTCGCCCAGCGCGGCGATCTCTCGGCGCGCGGCCGGGTCGCGGGCATCAAGGGTGAACCGGGAGGTCAGCACCACCACCAGCCCGCCGGGCCTGGTCAGGCACAGACTTTTGATCACAAAGTGGTTGTGGATCACGCGGTTCGCCCGGTTGTACCGCCGGTCGTGCAGGGCGACCTTGCCGAACGGCACGTTGCCCACCACCAGGTCCACCGGCGCCCCGCCGGGCAGCGCCGCGACCGTGGTGTCGGCGAAAGACTCGCAGCGCACCGTCGCCTCGGGGTGCAGCGCCGCGGCGATCCGCGCGGTGGTCGGCTCCTGCTCGACCGCGATCACCTGCGCTCCGGGCGGGGCGTGGTGCAGGAAGTTCCCCGACCCGCAGCCCGGTTCGAGGACCGTGCCGCCGGTGAACCCGAGTGCGGCCACGGTCTCCCAGACCGCCGCGACGATGCCGAGGTCGGTGTAGTGGGCGTTGAGCGTCGAGGTCGCCGCGGCGGCCATCCCGGCCGGGCCGACCAGCTCGCGGAGCGCGTCGCGCTCCACGGCGAAGCGGGGGTCGGTGCCGTCGAACACCGCCGGCACCGCGCCCCACCCCGACCAGCGGGCCAGCACCCGGCGCGCCGCGTCGTCCGGGGTCTGACCGGAGGCCTCCAGCTCCGCCAGCGTCGCCAGGGCGGCCAGGTTCGCCGCCACCCGCGCCCGTGCCCCCGACGGCGCCAGATCAGCCTGCCCGGCCGGATGCCACCGCGACCGGGGCGTCCCCACGCACCTGGCCCGCAGAGCACGCGGACCACGCGCCTCGGCCCCGACGGCCGTCGTGGCGCCGACGGTGCTGACAGTGCTGGTAGTGCTGGTGGGGTTGTTGTTGGTGGCGGGGTGCTGGGTCACCGGAGGGTCCTTCCGACTCACGCGAGACGAGGCGGAGGACCGGCACCGGACCGTCAGGGGCGGCGACCATTTCCTTCGCCCCGTGGGGCGCGGGTCGCGCAGAGTCGTCGACCCCGGGTGGCCGCAGGCCACGCCCGGGGGTTCCGGCTCGCCCGAACCACCGTGGCCCCGGTATCAGCCCGAGGGACGAGGGCTCGGGGTCACTGGGTCGGCGCGGGCCGGGTCCATCGGGCGCTCGCCCGGGGCCGGCGGCTCAGACTCGGACGCCCCACGGGAGAAGGAACTACCGAGAGGACAGCGCGAAGCGCTTCGCTCGGCGCCGCAGGCGCCCCCGGCCGCCCGGCCGTGAGGAGCCCCTCCCCGCCGCCAGCTGAGCGCGCCCGACGGCGTGCCCGGCCCGGGCCGCCCCGCGCCCCGGGCGGGAGCCCTCCTCCTGTCCGTTCGAACGTGTGTTTGACTATCGGGGTGGGTGTGGCGCGTGGAGGACCGCAGGATCAGGAGCGGCCGCCCGGTGCGCTCCCGAGGGGTTACGCGCGCTCGGAGAGCACCGCCCCTCAGCCCGTCCATGTCGACCTGCGACGCCTCCACCCCAGTGACGACGATGTCGAACCCACCGACACCGCCGACGGGGACGCTGACCGGTTCGTCGGGGTCCACGGTCGGCCGCCTGTGGCCGAGCATCAGCTCGGGCGACTGGACTTCTCCCGCGAGGTGATCGGCCGGCTGCACCACTGGGACCGCGACCTCGAGGGCGCCTGGTACGGGGTCGTGGACTACGTGGTGCCTCGCGTCGGGGACATCCGCGCCGGGAAACCGGTGACCTGCGGGCTGGTGCCCGCGGCCGCGCTGCGCCCGCGGGTCCCCCACGTCGAGGACAAGCTGCGGTTCTGATCCCGGTGTCGACGCGACGGTGTGCGGGGGCTGCGTGAGCGGGTGGAACGCGAGCTCGGCGACGACGAGCCCGAGCTGTAGGCACGCCCCGCCGGGATCGTCTCGCGAGGAATTTTGCGGATCTCGGGATCCGTTCGCGGGGTCGCGCGGGTCTCTTGTGTGAAGGCACCTGCGAGGGCGCCCTCAGGAAGGGGACCCGATGAGCACGGCCCACGACAGCGCCACCCCCACCCGCGGCGCCACCAACGGACACGCCGTCGCCGCGGAGCGACCGCGGTGGAACCCGTACGACACTCCTCCCGAGCCGGCCGCGGGTCCCGCCGGTTCGCGCTCTGCCGCCTCGGTGAGCGCGGAGCCGGAGGCCGAAGCGACTCAGCACGTCGCGCCCGAGCCGGCGGCGACCCCGCTCACGCCACAGCCGGCGGCACCGTCGCCGCGGGCCGGTGACGCCACGTCGCCGGGTTCGGGGCCAGGGCCGGGCGAGGCGGCGCTGGAGCCGGGCCAGGGGCCGGGGGACCGGCCGTTGGACGCGGAGCTGTCCTCGGCGCAGCTGCTGCGCCCCGTCCGGGACGTTCCGCGCAGCGGGTGGCGTGCGGCGCTGTATGCGCTGACCGGTGGCCTGATCAATCCGGGGGCCTCGGAGGCCGACCAGGTGCGGGCGATGCTGGTCGACCGGGTCAACCAGCGCCTCTCGGGCTGTTACCGGGTCGCGGCGGTCAGTGTGAAGGGCGGGGTCGGGAAGACCTCGACCACCGCGCTGCTGGGGTCGGCGTTCGCCTCGCTGCGCGGGGATCGGGTGATCGCGCTGGACGCGAACCCTGATCGCGGCAACCTCGCCGAGAAGGTCCCCTCCGAGACCACCGCCACGGTGCGCCACCTGCTCGCCGACGCCGCGCAGATCCGCACCGTCTCCGACATCCGCGCCTACACCTCACAGTCCCGGGCACGCCTGGAGGTCCTGGCGAGCGAGTCCGACCCGGCGACCTCGGAGGCGTTCTCCGCCGCGGACTATCACGCCGCGATCGACCTCCTCTCGACCCACTACAACATCATCTTGACCGACTGCGGGACCGGGCTGCTGCACTCGGCGCTGCAGGCCGCGGTCGAGGTCGCCGACAGCCTGCTGATCATCACGTCGGCCTCGATCGACGGGGCCCGCTCGGCGAAGGCCACCATGGAGTGGCTCGAGGCCCACGGCCACCGCGAGCTGGTCGCCCGCTCGGTCACGGTGATCACCGGGGTCGGTGCCCGCAACGCCGCGGTCGACCTGGACACCGTGGAGCGGTTCTTCGCCTCCCACACCCGCGCGGTGGTGCGGGTGCCGTTCGACCCGCACCTGGCCGACGGCGCCGAGATCGACCTCGAAGCCCTCGCCCCGCGCACCCGGGATGCGGTGCTCGAGCTCGGTGCGCTGGTCGCCGACGACTTCGCCCGTCCCGGGCGCCGTGACCACCACCGCCGACGCACCCCCGCTCTGCTGCCCGGCACCACTCACCTGCCCGGCACCGGCGCCCGCCCCTCCGGCATCTCCGCGGGCGTCGACCCTTCCGAGCGGCGATGAATCCCACCTACCCGGCCGCGCACCTGACCACCGGCGACCGGGGCGCCGACGAGGTGCGTTCGCCGGGGTGCTCGTGGCACTGGGAGGTCTACGCCCGGGTCTTGGCCGGGCTGCGCGCCGCCCGGGGTGAGCCCGGACCGTGCGACCCCGCCACCCTCGCAGCCGCGGAGGCGGTCATGAGCGAGCTCGCCCCGATCACCGACGCCCTGGCCCGCGTCCCCGCGCCACGCACCACCATCTCGGCCTGCCCGGCGGGCCCCCGATGACCGGCCCCGACACCTCCCCGGACGTCGCGGCTGCTGCTGCGGCCGGCGCGCCCGGACCGCTCCCGGAGCTGGACGCGGGCAGCGACGCGCAGGCCGAAACCACGGGGCTCCGGGCGGGGTCGGAGGACCTGACGGGGCGCCGGCTGGGGCGCTACCGGGTGGAGCGGGTGCTGCGGTGCGGGTCGATGAGCACGCTGTACCGGGCGGTCGACGTGCGCCTGGACCGGCTGGTCGCGCTCAAGGTCATCTCGCCGTTGCTGGCCGCCGACGAGGAGTTCCGCGGCCGGTTCGTCGACGAGGCCCGCAACATCGCCGCGATCGACCACCCGAACGTCGTGCCGCTGTGGGACCACGACGAGATCGAGGGCCATCTCTACCTCGCGATGCGCTACGTCGCCGGCCACGACCTCGCCGACACCATCGGCGGGCACCCGCTGCCGATCGCCCGCGCCCTGGCGCTGGGCTGGCAGGTCGCGGCCGGGCTGGACGCCGTGCATGCCCACGGCCTGGTCCACCTCGACGTCAAGCCCGCCAACATCCTGCTCGCCGCCAGCCCAGCAGCGAGCACGGGAGCCGGCGGACGCGAGCAGGTGTTCCTGGCCGACTTCGGGCTGACCCGCCGCGGCGCGGCCCCGGCCGCTACTTCCGGTGGCGGGTTCCTCGGCTCGCCGGCGTTCGCCGCCCCCGAGCACCTGCGCGGCGAACTTGTCTCGGCCGCCACCGACCTCTACGCCCTCGGGTGTGTCCTGCACACCGCGCTGACCGGGCACCCGCCGTATCGCGGCAGCGTCGACGAGGTCATCGCCGGTCACCTCGCCGCCACCCCACCGGCCGCGAGCAGCGCCCGCGCCGGAAACCGCCCCGCCCCGGAACCCGGCCTCGCGGTCGGGGCGGCCGTGGACACGGTGCTCGCCGCGACCATGGCCGCCGACCCCGACCGGCGGCCACCGAACGCGGCCGCCCTGCTGGGCGCGTTGCGCGACGCCGCCCACCGCGACGCCCGCAGCACCCCACCCGCACCCACCGCGCCGCCACGCCACCGCACACCTTCGACTCCCGCTCCGACTCCCGCTCCGGTGCCGGTGCCGGTGCCGGTGCCGAGCTCGGAGGCGCGGTCGGTGCATGCACAGGCGGTGTCGCGGCGGACCGCGGCGCCGGTCGCGCCGGCGGGTGATGCGTTCACCGCTCGTCGCCCGGCGGCGCGGCCCCGCAACCTCGAGGCCCGGATCGCGGTCGCGGTCGCGGTGCTCGCGGTGCTGCTCGCGGTCGGGCTGGTGGTCCTGCTGTGACCGGGGAGGACGTGTGAGCTGGGAGCACGAGTTGCTCACCCACGACGACAGCGCGACTCCACATGCGGGGACGTTGGCGGTGGAGATGCTGCCCGGCGCGGTGGACCCCGAGCTCGACCCGCGGCTGCTGCCGGGCCCGGCGCTGTGGGTCCCGCGGGTCGCGCTCGCCGAGTGGGCCAGCGACCCCGGCGACCCCCCGGCGTGGCGGGGGTTCCGACTGGTCACCGACCCCACCCACTGGGAGCTCGTCGGTCCGACCGACCCGGGGGTGGCGATCGCGGTCACCGGCTCGGCCACCGCGACCCTGGTCCGCCCGACCAAGGGCGGCCGCGGCGGGGAGACCGCGGTCCGCGGGATCGCGATGACACTGCCCGCCCGCCGGGTCGACCGGGTCGGGTTCCGCGCCTGGGAGCAGGCGGTCGCCGCGGGGTCGGTGCTGCTGGTGACCAGCGCCGCGATCTGGGACCTCACCCCGCCCACCGATCACCGGGAGGCCCTCACGGCGGGCTGGTGGGCCGCGCACACCCCGGTGCTATCGGTCCCGGAACGCCCGCTGCCGCGCCCCGCGCTGCGCCGTAGGCGTCGTGACCGGTCCCGGCGGGCCGGGTGAGCGCCGGCCGCCGCGGCCCCGCCCGCGCCCTGCCGCGCCCCGCCCTGCCGCGTCGAGCTCGGCTCGCTCTCGCTGTGGTGGCCGCGCTGCTGGTCGCGGTCGGTGTCCCCGTCGCCGGTCTCGCCGTCCTCGCCCACGCCACCAGCCCCACCCCGACCCTCGAGGTGCACCTCGCCGCAGGTAGCGACGACTCCGGCGAGGCCAAGGACAAGGACGACTCCGGCGGCTCCGGAGACTCGAGCTCCGGGGACTCGGGGAGCTCGAAGGACGACTCGTCGTCGAAGTCGAAGGACGACAAGTCCCAGGACGACAAGAGCGGCGACCAGAAGGACTCAGGTGACGGGTCCGGAGCCGGGAAGGACTCGGGCAAGGAGTCCGGGAAGGACTCGGGGGCCGGGGGCCAGGGCGGAGACGCAGAGTTTCCGGGGCGGGACAAGGCCGGGAGGGCGAGCGCGGACGAGTACACCGACATGTCGCAGGTGGCCTCGAACCAGCAGGTCGGGCAGGGCGGCCAGTTCTCCGGCGGCTCCTACTCGTTCTCCTGCCCGCTCTCAGATCACCACAACTCCGACAACTTCATCATCGCCCCGGGCAAGCGCAACGGCGCCCAGCACACCCACGACTACGCGGGCAACAACTCCACCAACGCCGCCTCGGGCACCGACCAGTCCACCCTCGAGGAGTCCTCGACGACCTGCACCAACGGCGACAAGTCCCCGATCTTCTGGCCGGTGATGCGCGACCTGGCCGGGGTCGGCCCGGACGTCGGGCAGGACGGCGGCTCCCTGGACGGCAACGTCGGCTCGTTCATCGAGCCGACCGCGGTGGACTACACCTTCCACGGCCACGGCACCCGCCCGGTCTCGCCGATGCCGCTGAACATGACCCTGGTGACCGGCTCGGCCAAGGCCGCCTCCACCGGCAAGGGCTCGAACGCCAAGTTCGCGTGCGCGAGCAGCCCGGACCGGGTCTCGGACAAGTACCTCGCCTGCCCCGCCGGGGACCAGATGCAGCGGGTCTATGACTTCCCGTCCTGCTGGAACGGCAAGGACCTCGACTCCGAGACCCACACCGAGCACCTCACCTACCCCGACCAGAGCGGCGAGTGCCCGACCGACAAGACCCCGGTGCCGGCGCTGCGGATCACCGTGGGCTACCAGGACCTGCCCGGCCGCTCGTATGCGATCGACTCCTTCCCCGAGCAGCAGCACAACCCGGTCACCGACCACGCCCTGCTGGAGTACCTGTCCTCGGAGGCTCGTGCCCAGGCCGGCGCGAACTGCATCAACGCCGCCCAGGCCTGCACCCAAGGCTCCGATCAGGACACCTCCCGCGCCGGGCGGCTCGGGTTCTCCGACCAGGTCCCGCAGGCGAAGAACTACGACTCGGCGATGGCCGACATGGGCTCCTGGGGCCAGACCCCCAGCTCCAGCTCCAGCAGCGCCGCCCCCGCTGCGCCGGCCGGGATGGCGGGGATGGCGGGGATGGGGCACTGATGGCCCTGTTGCCCGCACGGGGACAGCGGCTGGTGCTGGGGCTGGTGGACCCGCGGGCGATCACCCCGCGGGTGGGGGCGCACCTGGTGCTCGCGGCGCTGCCGCTGCTTGCGATCACCGCGCACGTCGCCGGGGTGTCCCCGATGCACCTCACCGCGGGGCTGCTGATCGTTCCGGCCACGATCTTGCTGGCGTGCCTGGCAGTGTTCGCCCCGACCCCGGAGGACCGGCTCATCACCGTCGGGCTGCGTTGGGGGATCGCTGCGACCGCGGTGTACGACCTGGTCCGCCTCGACACCGTCGCGCTGCTGGGGTGGTGGGCCGATTTCATCCCCACCATGGGCACCTGGCTGCTCGACCTCGACCCCTCGCAGCTCGTCCTCGGCGGGGTCGCCGGCTACGTGTGGCGCTACGCCGGTGACGGCGGCGGACTCGGCGTGGTGTTCGTGGTGCTCACCGCCGCGACCGGGCTGCGCCATCTCGGGCGGCGCCTGGTCGTCACCGCAGCGGTGCTGTTCGCGGTCGTCCCGACCTGGGGTGGGCTGATCGCCACCGTCGCCCTGACCGGGCGCGGGCAGCAGATGCTCTTCCCGCTGACCCCCACCACGATCTCGCTGTCGCTGCTCGGGCACGTCGTGTTCGGGCTCGTGCTCGGGTTCGGGATCGCGCGCTGCCCGGTCGACCTCGAGGCGCACTGGACCCGGCCCCGCCTGATCGACCTCCCCGCCCTCGACCCCGCTGCCGTCGTGCCCCTGCCCGTCCATGCCACCGCGCAACGCGTCGCACCCGACCGCTCCCCCGCCCCGGCCGCGCTCACCGCCGCGGCCCGCCCCCAGCTCGCGGCCGCTCTGACACCGGCCGCCGTCGTGCCGCCCCCGGCACCGGCCGAGCTCACCATCGAGCTCGTCCCCATCGCGACAACCTCGCCGACCGGCCCGGCCGCACCGCCCGGCCCGAGCCTGGCGCCTAGCTCGTCGTCGTCGTCGGTGTCGACCGGCGGGTTCGGGGCCTGCTACCCGCGGGCCGCCGAGCACCCCTGCGACGTGGGCCCGACATCCGCATCTGCACTGTCGTCGCCACCGTCGGTGAGGTCTACCGAGGACCTCGCTCCACCGGTCCCCGCCGTCTCTATGCCAGCGCCGGCTGGGTCCTCGACGCTGGTCCCCCTCGCCGCACGCCCCGAGCCCGCGTCGCGGGGGCTGCGCCGGGAGTGGGTGCTGGCCGCGGTCGGGGTCGCGCTGGTGCTTCCCCTCACGGCGACCTGGCTGTCGGGGGCGACCCCGCGGGGAGCCAAGGCGGTCCTGTCCTTTGCCGGGGTGGCCGGGGTGGGTGCGTTGGCGCTCGCGGTGGTGACGATGTCGCGGTCACGGCGGCTGACCCGCACCGTGGGGTGGCCAGGGCTGCTGGGCTGGCACCGGCTGCTGGGTTACGGCGCGCTGGCCGCGGTCGCGATCCATGTCGGGGTCGTGGTCGCCTACAGCCCGAAGGGCCTCGCGCTGCTCAACCCGATCGGCGCCTCCGCCCCGATCGCCTCCGGCCTCGCCGCCGCCGCGGCACTGCTGGCCGCCGCGGTGATGTTCACCCGGCCCCTGGCCCGCCTGCTGCCTCACCGGACCCGGCGCGGGCTGCACGTGTCAGCCGCCGCATCAGTCGCGATCGCGGCCGGGCTGCACATCGTCTGGATGCACGTCCCCGACACCGCCGCCGGACTCGCGTGGACCCTGGTCCTGGCCCTCGCGATCGCGGCGGTGCTCATCGCGCGGTGGTGGTGGCGCCCCGGGCGGGCGGTCCCGATGCTGATCCACACCAGCCGCCGCGAACCCGGCGGGCTGGTCACGCTGCGCCTGGTCCCCGCCGCCGGCACCGACCACGGACTGCGGTTCGCTCCCGGCCAGTTCGTGTGGCTGCGCCGCACCCGCTGGCCCCGCCCCGCCGGGGAGCACCCGTTCACCCTGGCCTCCTCCGCCCACGAACACCGCTACCTCGAGCTCACCATCAGCCCTGCCGGCCGGTTCACCCGCCGGCTCACCGCACTCACACCCGGGGCCACGGTCTACCTCGACGGCCCGCACGGCGCGTTCACCCCCGACACCACGATCGCCGGGGACCGCGCCGCCGGTGGGCTGGTCCTCATCGCCGGCGGATCCGGGATCGCCCCGATGCTGGCGATCCTGCGGACCCTCGCCGACGATCGCGACCAGCGCCGCCACCGCCTCGTCGTCTCCGCCCCCGGGAGGCCCTACGCCGGGGAGCTCGACGCTCTCGCCGCGCTGCTGGACCTCGAGGTGACCTGGCTCGACGGCCGCTGGATCGACCCCGCACTGCTGCGCGAGGTCCTGCCCGAGAGCGGACTCGACCAGTACGGATTCTTCGTCTGCGGACCCGACGCCGTCATCACCGGCACCCTGGCCGCCCTCGACCGGCTCGACGTCCCCGCCGCCGCGATCGCCACCGAACGCTACTAAAGCAGCACCGACCAGCACCGACCAGCAGGAGGCAGCGCGTGAGCGAGCACCGGCCCGCTCGGGACCCGAGCCCGGCTGACCCGCCCACCGACCCCGGTACCGGCACCGGCTCCGGGTACGGGGCGGTTCCGCCGGGCTGGGCTCCTGCGGGACCGGGGCAGGCGCCGTGGTGGCGCCACGCGCCGCCGTGGCTGCTGGTCGCGGTCGGCACGCTGCTGGTGGTCGCGGTGGTGCTGCTCGTACGTCTGCTCGCCCACCGCGACGACACGACCGCCTCGCCCGCGCCCACCGCGCCTGCCGCGGTGCCGCCGGGACCGTCGGTACCGGCGCTGCCGGACCCGACGTTCGCGTTCACCCGCGGCGGCTACCGGTACTCGATCGGCGTCGGACCCTTCACCCCCGCAGTCTCCGCGCGCGGCGCCGCGACCCGCTCCGCGCCACCCGGGCGGCATTACCTCACCGCACCGGTCGTGATCCGCAACGACGCCCAGGACCGGGGCGCCCCGTCTCCGCTGAACTCCAACGGCGCCGCCCCGGACATCTGGGTCGGCCTCGGCGGGGTGGTGTCCCTGCCGCCGGTGCACGAGAGCCTCGGCAGCTTCATCGCCCCCTCGGACTGCATCAACGACCCCCGCCGGCCCACCGGCAACGGCAACCCACCGCCCGCTTACCGCGGCCTCGACCCCGGGACCTGCATCGTGCGGGCCAGCGTCGTCCCCGCCCGCACCGTCAGCTCCCTCGAGGACGACAACGAGCTCCCGCCCGGCGGGATCATCGAGGGCGTCGTCACCACCATCGACCTCCCCGACGACGTCGCGACCGCCCCCGCCGGCCCGGTCAGCGCGTGGCTCGCCAACGACGGCGGCGTCGGCCCCGCCGGGCGCTACGCCATCTTCGACCGGATCAACTGACCGCACCGAGACAGCAACCAGGGAGGTCGCCGTGGGCGCGGTGGGCGTCGTGTGGTGGTGGGCCGCCGGGATCGTGGCCGTCCTCGTGCTCACCGGCGCGGTCACCGACTGGCGGGCACGGCGGCGCCGACGCCACCTCGGCCTCGCCCGCCCCACCCCGGCCGGGGACCCGCCGCCGTCCGGGCACGCCGAACACGCTCTCGATTCCTCCCCGGCGCTGCGCGAGGAGGCCCACCGGCCCCGCCAGTTCCCCGGACCGACCGGCGGGCCGTGACCGCCGTGACCGCTGTGCCCACCCCGCCCAGCACCCCAGCGCGCGACACGATCAACGCGCCCGAGCAGAAGGATCACCACATGGACAGCACGAGAACTGCGCCTGCCCCCGTCCTGAGCAGGTCGGGGACGCTAGTTGTTGCCGCTGCGGTCGTCCTTGCTCTCGCCGGCGCCGCGGGCTGCGCAGGTCCCCCCGCCCCGTCCAACGCCCTGACTTCCCCCGCAGCCCCAGCACCGCCAGGAGCATCGACACCGGCCGGGACCTCGGCGCAGGCGGCGGAGATTCCCTCGCCGTCGCAGGCCCCGCAGCTCTCCCCCGAGCAACGCGACGACGCGTTCACCCAGGCACTCGCGAGCAAGAATCTGCAGGTCGGCGACGAACAGACCCGCACCCAGGTGGCGTCGTCGGTCTGCCAATCCCTCGACTCCGGGGTCACGGTGCCCGGGCTGGCCGAAGCGCTGCGCGACGCTCTGGGTGGCCCGACCCCGGAGAACACCGGGTTCATCATCGGCGCCGCCACCGCCATCTACTGCCCCGCCAACCTCCCCAAGCTCAAGACCAACTAGACCGCCATCGACCAGCGATTGCGGCGTACGCCCCTCGTGCCCTGAGTTCCTAAGGGGAGTCAAGCTGCGGGGCGGGTCGTAGAGTGCGTTTTCGACGGGCCGGTCGATGGAGCGCTGTGCGACTCCTTGCTTCGCCGGCCCGTCCCTGTCGTGGTCCGGGCGCGGGCTTGGGTGGCTTCGGTGTTGATCCTGCTGGCCAGCGCCCGGCCCTCGGGGTCGCTGATCTCGCGGCCGTCGAGGTCGTGGAGGCGGTAGTGCTTGCCGCTGCGCCAGCATGCGGCGATGCGGGTCACCAGGACCGCGGCCAGGGTGCAGAGCGCGCTGTTGTGGTGTTTGCCGCGGTCGCGTAGCCGCTGGTAGCGGGCGGCCAGACCGGGGTCGGTCTTGCGGGCGTGGTCAGCGGCGATGAACAACGACCAGCGCAGGACGTGATCACCGGCCTTGGTGGGTCCCTGGTGGGTCTCGGAGGTGCCGGACTGGCTGATCCTGGGGACCAGGCCGGTGTAGGCGCGGACCGCGGCCAGATCACGGAAGCGGCTGGGGTCGCCGAGGCGGCCCAGGATCGCGGCGGCCAGGACCGGGCCGAGTCCGGGGACCGAGGCGAGGATGCCGGTGGGATCAGCGTGCTGGTAGGCCACGGCGATCCGGTCGTCGACGTGGTCGATCTCGTCGTCGAGTCCGCGCAGCAGGCGGGTCTCGGCGGCGATGTCCTCGGCGAGTTCGGCGAAGTCGATGGCGCCCTCCGGCCAGAGCGACAGAGTCGCCCGGGCGGCGGCGAGCAGGGCATCGGCCTTGTCCTCGCGCCAGGCCCCGCGGCTGGTGCGGATCAGCAGCCGAGTCAGTCGGGCCCGCCCCAGCCTGAGCAGGGCGTGCGGATCGCTGTAGCGCTCGAGCACGCTGCAGGCCGCTTTGCCCGGGTCGGTGCCCAGAGCCGCGGTCCAGGCGGGTCCGAGTAGCTCGAGCAGCGCGTCGAGACGCTGCAGCGAGGCGGTGCGTCGCGCGACCAGGCCGGCGCGGCGCCCGACCGCGCGGCGCAACGCCTCAGCCGGTCCCAGTCCGGGGGTCGCGACCAACCCGCCGGGGTGCAGCAGCGGTATCCGAGCCAGCAGTTCGCAGTCGAGCCGATCGGTTTTGGCGTGCTTGTTGTAGTACTTCCGCAAGTCCGCGGACTGCTCCGGGGGGACCAGTCGCACCTGCGCGCCCCGGTGACGTAGCCAGGCCGCCAGCGCCACCCACGCATTGCGGGTCGGTTCCATCACGACCACGACCGGCGCGTCACCGTGATCGGCGCGGACCGCCTCGACCGCCCTCCAGACCGCCTCGAGCTCTTCGCTGCCGGTCTGGAAGCGGCGGTTGGTCCACAGCAGCGCGCCGGTCTCATCGGCCAGCGCCGCGCGGTGGTCCTCCCGGCATGCCACGTCGATACCCAGCCGGAGCTCGCGCACGGGCTCCCCTTCCTGGTCGTCTCCTCGGGTTCCCGTGACACCGCGACCGCAGCAGGCTTCGACCCGGACATCTGAGGAGGAGTCCGTTGCGCGGCTCCGCGTTCCCAACAAGGCCCTGGCCTGACGCGGCCGCGGCACGGGCGTCTCGACGATCAGTACAGAGGACTGTCGATCCAGTCGGGGCCAGCCGTAGACACCCGCACCGCGAACCTCACCCCAGACCTCCTGGAGCTGCCACCGACGCTAGATGTCGTGGCCCGACCGTATCGGCCGTCTGGGTTCGGCCGAACCGGGCCGGGCCACAGCGCGGCGCGGCGCGGCGCGGCGCGGTCAATGGTGTTCGGGGGCGGTGTGCGGGTCCAGGACGTAGGTGGTGCTGGCGGCGATCCGGGCTGAGCGCTGGGGGTCTGAGGCTTCGAGGAGGGCGGGGTCGAGCCCGATCGAGCGTATGATGTGGCGCTGCTCGGGCGGCGGGCTGGCGTGGAACGCCGCCCGCAGCCGGTCCTCGAACTCCCGGACCGCGCGAACCTCGGCCAGGATGCGCCGGGCCCGGGGGTCGTGGGCGAGCCGGGCGCGGATCGCCCGGTCTTCGTGCAGCTCGAGCGCGCCGTCGTAGAAGTCCGCCAGCCGGACCCGGTCGCGCAGCTCAGGGTCCCCGGCGTCCGGCATGTCGGGGTCGTCGGCGGGTGGCTGCTGGTGCACGGCGGCGCCTCCCTCGGGCGGGTGTGCGGGTTCGACCCGTCGAGATGGAGACTCCCCGTCACCCACCACCGGTTCCACCGAGTGACCCACACCACAGACGGGATCCTGGGGTGGGCCGGTTCGGGTCTCTTGTATGTGCAGCGCTTCCCGCGATCCGCCTTCCTGCTGGTCGTCGTCGCGCTCACGATCGCCGCTCCCGCCGCCCCTGGCACCGCTCTCGTCGCCGCGCAGCGGTCGCTCGGCGACGCGACCATCCTCGCCTCGGCCCCGGGTCACGGCCGGGTGGTCGCGGTGGCTGATGCCCGGGTGGTTCTCGACCCGACTACAGGTCCGGTCCGCGGCGCCCCGGCTCCCGCGGCCGACCCTTCCGGGGACCGCTACAACGCGGGGCTGGCGGGGTCGGCGGTCGGGCAGTTGTTCGGGACCGAGGACGGTCAGGACGGGGCGTGCACCGCCACCGTCGTCGCCTCGCAGTCCGGGTCAGTGCTCGCCACCGCGGGGCACTGCGTGTTCCTCGACGGGCAGTGGGCCCAGGACATCGAGTTCATCCCCGGCCGCGACGGGCGCCGCGCCCCCTACGGCCGCTGGAAGGTCGACTCGGTCGCGGTCGACCAGCGCTGGGCCAAGGGCCAGGACTGGTCGCACGACGTGGCGTTCCTGCGCCTGGCCCCGCAGGACGGGAAGACCATCGCCGCGGTGACCGGGGCGCAGGGCATCTCGTTTTCCCTGCCCGCCGACCAGCCGCCGGTGACTCTGCTCGGCTACCCGGGCGAGGAGCCGTTCGACGGGACCACCCTGCGGCGCTGCTCGGCGCCGGCGGCGGCGACCGACGACCCGGCTGGCGCGAGATCGTGGGGTATGGCCTGCGAGATGACCGCCGGGTTCTCCGGCGGCCCCGTGCTCACCGACTTCGACCCGGCCGCCGGCGCCGGCTACGTCATCGGGGTCGGCAGCCACTACCGGCTCTCGTCAAACGACCGGTGGAGTGCCCGGCTCGACGACGACGCCCTCGCCCTCTACCGCTCCATGGACTCCGCGGGGCCCGCGTGACTCGGGGACGGGTCCCCCGCCTCAGCCCGCGAGGGGCGCGGTCCGCCGCCGCTTCTTGACAGCGGTCCCGCCCCGGCCTGATACCCCGTTGCCCGCGACCGGTACCACGCGCCGCCGACTCGGAGCCGGGCTGGCTGCGCTCGGCCGCGGGTGGGCTCAGCTGATCCAGGTGCGGTGGATCGCGGCCGGGGCCTCGGGGTTGATCCGGCGGCGGACCAGGTGGCGCAGCACCAGCAGCGGCCGGTCCACGGGGTCGGTCTGGGACCAGTGGTCGGCGACCCCGGCGACGAAGTCCGACTCGCCCACCTGCCAGACCTGCCCGGCGAGCTCGTCGAGTTCGACCTCGTCGATCGACTCGGTCGCCACGTTGACCGCGAGGACGACCGCGGCCCGGTCGCCGTGGGCGGCGAGTTCCTCGAGGATCTGCTCGGCGCCGATCTCGTGGCTCAGGTCCAGACGGTCGAACTGCCCGGCGGCCAGCTCCCGGCCCGCGGCGTGCAGGGCGTCGACGACGATCCCGTTCAGCTCTTCACGCAGCCGGCCCGGGGCCCGCTCGAGCCGGTCGGTGGCCGGGTCGTAGCGGCGCACCGAGCCCGGCGCCAGGACCGGGAGCGGATCGGCCAGACGCAGCCGGTAGAGCGGGCACCGCCCGGACTGCGCCTGACCGTCACCGACCCCCACCGCGTCGCGGCCGGCGCGGACCTGCGCGGACCAGTAGTGGTCGTGGTCGACCTCGTCGCCGCAGAACACGCACGTCCCGTCGGGGTGCTCGCCGCCGTCGGGGCGCCCGCAGTAACCGGTGTCACCGAAGCGGCCGCCCTCGAACACCACGATCGCGAGACGCCCGCACGTGCACAGCTCCCCCGCCTGCGCGGGCCGCTGCGCCGACTCGGTGCTCACCATCGCGATCCTCCCCGACTCATCCACCACGACCCGACCGACCCGACCGACCCGGCCGGTCGGACTTTGCGGTGCCGCCTCCTGGCCTGTCGGCGGCGAGGGTCGCACGGGCCACCGACAACCTCACCGGTGTAGCGCCCGCGGGCGCCTGGCCCGGGCTCAGCCCGGGCTAAGCCTGACTCGACTCGGCCCGACTCAGCCCGGCCGGGGGAGGTCAGGACGGGGTGTCGCGTCCAGAGCGAGGTCGGCGGCGGCGACCTTGCAGCGGGATCGGGTCGGCCAGGCCCTGCGCGCGGGCATCCTCGGATGGGCCGCCAGCGATGGGGTTGGCGGCGGTGGGGTTGGCGGCGGTGGGGTTGGCGGCGGCGGTGGGGTGCGGCAGCGGCGGCGGGGCGGGGAAGAGCTCGGTGGTGAGTTCGAGCCCGAGGGCCAGGAGCTCGCCGGCGAGGTCGAGCTGGTGGGTCTCGACGCCGAGCAGGTCGGCGTGCTCGGCGAGGGTGTCGAAGGACTCGGCGACATGCTCGGGGGCGCGGTGCGCGCGCCGTTCCCAGTCCTGGGTGGCGATCGCGGTCCGGTAGGCCAGCACCGCGGGCCAGCACCGGTCGATCAGCCACGCGCGCTGTGACTCGCCCACCGACGAGGCGTGCTCGTGGCCACGGCGGGCGAACTCGGTGAACAGAGCGGGCTCGGCGGTGGACGCGGCGTGGGTCAGCGCGGCGAGCGCCAGCCCGGGGCCGCGGTCGGTCAGCCACGCCGGCCGCCCCGCCGTTGGCGGGAGCCAGCACCACACCATCGCCGGGTTGTCCCACTCCGTGCCCATCAGGACGAACCTGCGCCCACACGCGCGGGCGGCGCGCCCCCGCAGCCCTGGGCGGGCGAGCAGCCCCACCAGCGCGGCCACCGCCCCCCACATCGCCGGCGCCGCGAGGTCGACACCACGGGCCTGGTCGACCTCGGCGACCAGCGCGGGCAGGAACACCGGATCGACGTCGCCGTCGAACACGCACGCCGGGCACACCAGCGCACCCTCGGCGTCGATCGCGAGCAGCGCCTCGCTCTGATACTGGTCCCCGCACAGATCGCACGACACGTCGGTGATCGCGTCGGCGAGCGCGGCGGCCCGCGCCTCGCCGAGCTGGTCGCCGACCCGGGCCACCACCGCGACCGGGTCCACGTCCCCGGGTAGGTGCGGGTGCTCGCCCACCGGGCCGCCACGCTCTTCGCCGAACGGGTCGAGCTCGCTGGTCATCTCCAGCAGCAGCGGCGCCGCGCACAACAGCTCGAACCCCGCCCCGCCGGTCACCGCCCGGACCGCGGGCAGATACCCACCCGCCCCGGCATCGGCCACCTCTCGGGGGTCGTCGCCGGACTCCTCGCCGGGATCGTCGCCGATGGCTACGTCGGGGTTCACCTCCGGGTCGAGGATCTGCATCTTCACCGGACCCGGGTAGGACAACCACCAGCCGACCTCCGGGTAGCTCTCCGCCTCCACCGGCCACCCCGCGGCCGTGAACGCCTCGACCAGGGCCCGGTGCAGGCCGCCCGAGGCGGTCGCCGGCGGAGCCTGCCCGGAGGTGAGCAGCGACGTCCACCGCCACCACTCCGGATCCGCGACGCTCACCCGGGACCACTGCCCCGGATCGACCACACCCTTCCCCTGGTCGTCCTGCCCGCCGTCCCCGAACCCGTCGCCACCCCCGAACCCGTCGCCGCTCTGGTCGCTGTCGCGCTGGTCGTCGTCGGACGTGGTCGGTGCGCCCGTTGCCCGCGCGACGGAGCCGTCCCGCAGGTCAGCGGCTGGGTCGGGATCGGGGCTGGGGTCGGCGGGCAGAGCGGGGTCGTCGGGGACGAACCGGCCGTCGGAGCCGATCAGGAACGCCGCCTGCACCCGCAGCAGGAACCCCTCGGGCTGGGTCGCCTCGTAGTGGGCCAGGACCTCGGCGTGGTGTCCCTGCTCGACCAGGGCAACCGCCGCCGGGTCCTCGTCCAGCCCGCTCTCCAGGGCGAGCTCAGCGCCCGCCGCGTACGCCGTGGCTCGGTCGGGGAAGGCCCACACATCCAGCCGGCCGCCGCCGCTGCGGCCGCGGTGGACCAGCGTCCACACCCCCGGCATCCGGTCCACCACCGCACGCCCGTCCCGGTCGACCCCCACCGAGGACACCACCCGCCGCACGAACGACTCCCGCGCCATCCCGGCATCTAACCGCGCCCCACGCCGGCGACGGGCCCGCGCGGGCCGCGACCGTGACCCGGGCAGCTCTCGCGATCACCCTGCCCGCGGTGCTGGGATGACCCCCGACAACGGCCGACCGGGCGCAGGACAGGACGGGACAGGGCAGGGGGAGGGTCTGGTGAGTATCTGGCCGTGCCCGACGCTGCCGCCGGGCACCCTCGGCCTTCCCGGGGCCGGGTTGATGCTGCCGCAGTGGACGCTGGTCGCCCACCTCGCCGACCCCACCCGGGCCGGGTTCTGCCACCTCGCGCCCGGCCGCAGCTGGGCCGGCGCCGGCCCCGCCGCGCGGGGGGTCGTCCTGGACCTGCACCATGCGGGCTCGCCGTTGCTGCTCGGCGCCGAGCGGCCCGCCGAGGTCGACGTCGCCGCGCTGCAGGACCTCACCCCCGGTGCCCGGGACCGGGGCGGGGTGCGCTGGATGGTCCCGCTCGGGCTGGTCCCGGACGCGCCGGGCACCGCGCAGGCCATCGAGGCCGCGCACCGCACCGGGGAGATGTGGGTGATCACCGGTGAGGTCCCGCTGTGGTGGCAGACCCAGCGCGAACAGCCCGACCAGATACCCGACCTCGACGTCGGGGTCCTGTTCCCCGAGGGCAGCTGGGCCGCGGTGGTCCCGCTGCTCGCCCAGCCCGACGAACACGGCGTCGGCACCCGCCCCGCCGACACCTGAACCCGCGGTCCCCCGTCACGCAGTCGTGGGAGCGTCGGTCCCGGTGCTGTGCTCCGGGTGCGGTTAGCGTCGAACGCGTGATCGAGTACCCGCAGCCGGTGCCGCGCCCGGCGACGCTGGCCGAGCGGATGCGTGCAGCCGGGATCAACGACGAGCGCGCCCTGGCCGCGATCACCCAGGGCCGGGTCCGGGTCGGCGAGGACGTCGTCACCGACCCCGAGCACCCGACCCCGTGGCCCACCGGCTGGGTCGTGCTGCCCAGCTCCTGACCCCGGCCGCCACCGGCGGTGTTCAGAGCCGGCGCCGTCGACCCCGTTGCGCGCCGGCGTCGCTGGGCAGCCCGCCGCCGACGGTGGGCGGCGGGATGTCGAGCGCGGAGGCCCGGTGCGGTTCCCACACGCACTGCGCCGCGCGCACCGCCCGGTCGAAGATGGTGGTCAGCGCGACCTCGCACGCCGGTCCCCCGAGATGCTCGAGCAGGTCGGCCAGCGCCGCGCGGGTCTGCGGGGTCAACGGCTCCCCGTCGCGCAGCAGCGCCGCCGAGCGGATCACCCGCTCCCCCTCCGCGCGGCGTACCGCGCGCGCTCTCGCTGACATCGGCCGCACCCGACACAGCCTAGAACTGTTGTTCGAATGACGCGATCGCTCGGGCGGGGCAGGCTCACCACCGTGAAGACCTGGCGGACCTGGCGTCACCTGCGCCATCGCGGCATCAGCTTCCTCGGAGTGCTGCGCGGCTGGTCCTGACCACCCGGCGACCATGTCACCCCGGCCGCGCGGTGCCCAGCACACGTGCTGTTGTCGACGGTGGACGTCTCCGCCGATGGTTCGTCAGGGGGACGGAGTGCGGCGGCGGTGCTTGGAGCGGCGCATCGGCAGCACCGTGGCCAGGGCGGGGCGGGCAGCGCTGTCATAACCGGGAGTGCGTGCGAGGGCCTGTTGCAGGGCGTGCTCGAGGTGGGCGGCGTCGACGGCGACACGCGCCCGGAGCTCGGCGATCCCCTCGGCCTGTTCCTCGGGTGGGCAGCACCGGCACAGCAGCCACCCACTGTCGTCGAGATGGGCCACGAACACCGCCAGCGTGCGCAGCGCGGCGCGTAGCGCCTCCAGCGGTACCCACACCGACCCGGCCGCGGGATCGTCGGCTACCGCGGTCGCCAGCAGCGTGGTCACCTCCGCTGCGGCCGCCGCGTCGAACCTGGCCACCCCCACCGCTGCACTTCCCCGCGGCGGTCGCCTCGGCGCCTTCTCGGGAGCGGCCTGCGCCGCGTGCGTCCGGGCGGCGTCGTTGACCACGGCGTAGAGCTGGGCCTGCCCGAGGGCGGCGAGCACCGAGAGCGCCGCGGCGGTGTCCAGGACACCTCCGGACGATCCCGCCGCGCTCTGCGGGTCCCGGGCGTCGTCCGGCGGCGCGGGCTCGGCCTGACGGCTGCGCCCAAGGACGTCGAGCGGCAGGCCTCGGGCGGCGTCGACGATGAGCCGCTCGGCGGTCGAGCGGGCCCAGGCGACGTCGACGTGGGAGCGCAGCGCGGTCTGTTCGCTGACCCCGCCCTGCGCGGCGGTCACCCTGACGTGCTCGGCGAGCAGCGCGTCAAGCTCGCCGAGCGAGACCTCCAGACCGGCGCGCAGCAGCATCCCGTGACAGGTGTTCACCAGCTCCCGGAACTTCCCGCGCCGCCGGCTCGGCCCCGTCGGACTCGACGCCACCACATCCGCCCTCCCACCGGCCACGCCAGCCCGTCCAGTCCGAACAGCCAGGCGCACGAGCCTAGCCGTGATCACCAACGGCTCGGGCGGGCGACCGTAAGCGACGCCCGAAGGCTCGCAGCCAGGGAAATGGAGGGCTGGGGTGAGGGGTCCGACGCCCGGGGGGAGGGCGCCGGACCACGCAGTGCAGGTGGGGGGCACCCGACACCACGCCCGACGATCATGCCATCGATCCGCCCCCGGACAACCCGACGCCGCCGCTCTGCACCGCCCCGGTCCACCACACGCCCGGCCCAGCCGAGGCAGCCCCGCCAGCATGCTGCGCGCCCTCGTCTGCCCTCCCGCCGCGGTGGGGACCGCCGCGGCCGCGGAAGGTGACCCCGCCCTCGATGAGCAGCCGGGCGGACCGGGCGACCTGCTCAACCTCCTCGCCGCCTGACCCCCGAGGCCGGGAGCTAGTAGCGGACAAGTGAGGGGCTAGTAGATGCCCTGGGAGTCGTAGGTCCAGGAGTGCTGCCCGGCGTGCCCGGTGGGGTTGCGACAGTGCGGGTCGCCGGTGGCCACATCCGGGCACGGTTTCCCGCAGAACATCGCGGTGAGGATGTGCCGGGTGGCGCCGTCGTCGCTCCAGCGCAGCCACACGACTTCCTCGGTGTCGTTGACGATGTGGTCGAACGGGAGGTCGGCGTAGTGGTCCCCGCCGTGGTCGAGCTCGAGGGAGCACCATTCCTCGGGTTCGACGAACGGCTTGTGCTCGTAGTCGGTCATCAGCACCACCAGCTGGTGCTCGGTGACGCTCAGCGGTGTCTGGGTCGGACACGGCATGGTGGTCGCGCCCGGCTCGGGTGGGCGCGGCATCAGTGCGCGGCGATCATCGCGCGGACCGCGGCCCAGTCCGCGAGCCGGATCCACGAGGCGCCGGTTTCGGCGAAGACCGTGCGCCTGGTGGTGTCGGTGAGCGTGACCGCCGGCGGCTCCCCGCGCACCCGGCGTTCCTTGGCCTTCCAGCGGCCGTCGACGCTGGCCCAGTAGCCGTTGCGGTCGGGCTTGTCCTCGAAGCGCACGCGGGCGGCCATACCGAAGATCTGAACACCGATAGCCGCTCGTACGCCATCGCTGCTCGCCGATGGCGAGTCGACTGAGGTCGAACCCACTCGGGTCCTCGACGTCACCCCTGCTTCTCGGGTGCGGGAAGACCGTCGACGATCTCCACGGTTCGCATTGCGACCGTGGTGACCTTCTGGATGAGGGTGATGATGTAGCGAGGGTCGTCGTGCTCGTCGCACCAGTCGTTGGGGTCGTTGACGATCCCGGAGGCCTTGTCGACCTTGCGCTGGTAGCGGTCGATGATCCACCCGAGGGCGCTGCGGGATCCGAGCTGATAGCGCTCAGCCTCTTCGGGGATGCCGGTGATCCGTACCTTCGGGTTGTAGATGATCGCGGTATGCTCCCCGCGGGTCGTCCACTTCATCTTGGAGACCCGCCACGTCTCTCGGTCCTCGGGATCGGCCCCGGGTATGACGGTCACCGTGAGCGGATAGGGCTCGACGTGCTCGTAGTCGATATGCAGTGCCGCTAGGGCCCTGCCCGCCGCAGCGAGCTGCTGGAAGCGCTCCCTGCTTGCGGGCACAGGAAGGCGGGGCAGCATCTTGCGCAGGTCCGACGCGTAGGTCTGGCGGTAGTTGGGGTCGTGCAACAGCCCGTAGACGAAGTAGAAGACGTCGTCCTTGGCTACAGGGCCACCGAGCGCCGATTCGTACATGGCGACGATCTCATCGCTGATATTGTCTCTTCGCCGGTATCCGTCGATGACCACAGCCCCGTCCGCGTGCAGATCGACGTTCAGAGTGCCGTCGAGCTGCTGCACCTTCTCGTAGATCCAGCGCGGGAAGTACTGGGCGGTGTCGAGCAAGTGCAGGTTCGGCAGCTGAGCACTCATGAAGGGTGTGAATTCGTAATGCGAGGCCGGCCCTGTTAGGACAATGCCGATGTTCTCGTGCTGCGGAGTGGGGAAGATCCCGGGCAACTGATAGACCATAGCGTTCAGATCGCGGTGGAAGTAGACGATCTGCGAGGTGAACGGGCGGTAGGCGCCGACCATGACGGCGGCCTCGTCGAACTCGTAGCGGACGCCTCGGCCGAGGTCCTGCCGGGCGTTGCGATTCCAGCTCATCTGCGCCGAGTCCGCGTCGATGAACTTATCTACGGCCGCCTTACGGTCTGCGCTCGCGCTGATCTGTGCCCGCGCGAAGCTATCAACCTGCGAGTTGTAGAAGTCGATGGTTCTCTGCACGTTGGCAGTCAAGGAAGTGCGGGAGAAGTTGTAGCACCAGGCGTCGCGCCCAGTGGCGAGTCCGAGGGAGTACCGGTCAAAAATCCGGGGGCTGGCGCTCTTGTCGCCGATCACCGGCCAGGCGAGGAAGTCGTCGCTTCGCTGGTTGATCCAGTCGCCGTGCTCGTTAGGTGTGATGACTCGGGAGTTCATCGCGACGACGCTGCCCGCTGCCTTGAGCTCGTCGATCTTCTCGACGGCCGTGGTGAAGTCGCCAGCCTGGCTGTAGTGCACCTGAGCAGGCCCGGACCGGGCAGGGTCGCGGACCAGGAGAACGATAGCGACGGTGGCAATTGACCCGCCGCGGTTGCGGGCGGACGCCTCCCAGACAGGTCGCCCCTCGGCACCACCGGCACGTCGATTACCGCGCAGGTTGTAGACGTAGATGTCGCTGAACTCGTCGGCAAGACTCAGTCGCATACCGTTGGCGGTGTTGGAGTCCAGCCACCCGCCATTCGTGACATACGCGATGACGCCGCGCTCTTTGATCCTCAGACTCGCCCACTTGATGGCGCGGATGTAGGAGTCATAAAGAGTGCGTTGGCTGCGAGCGCTGGAGCGTTCGGCATACGTGGCGCGAATGGCACCATCGAGGCCAGGGTACTTCTGATTCTGATTATTGTCGTTGGCCGATTCCTGCCCGACCGACCAGGGTGGGTTGCCGACTATGACTTGGATGTCCAGGCGCTTGAGGCGGTCGAGGCGTTCGTTGTTCTCGGGGAACACGTCGAGGTCGGGGCGGTCGTCGTCTTCCCATGACTGGAAGGTGTCGGTAAGCACGAGCCCGGGGAAGGGTTCGTAGCTATCTCCTGCGACGGCTTCGTGATAAGTGGTCTCGATGTTGACTGCCGCGATGTAGTAGGCGAGCAGCATGATCTCGTTGGCGTGCAGCTCGTGGGCGTACTTGCGGGCCAAGTCATGGCTGTTAATCAGCCCGGACTGAATCAGGCGGGTGATGAACGTGCCAGTGCCGGTGAACCCGTCGAGGATGTGGACGCCCTCATCGCTCAGACCGTGCCCGAAGTGGCGCTGCAGTACGTCCTCGGCGGAGCGGAGGATGAAGTCGACGATGTCAACCGGGGTGTAGACAATGCCGAGGGCAGCGGCCTGCTTGGCGAAGCCGATGGTGAAGAATCGGTCGTAGAGGTCAGCGATAACCTGCTGCTTGCCCTCCAGCGTGGTCACTTCAGCAGCGCGCGTGCGCACCGAGGCGTAGAAGCCCTCCAGGTGCGCGGTCTCGGCGCTCAGCCCGGCGTCGCCGAGCTCGGCCAGCATCGTCTCCATGACCTGCGAGACAGGGTTGCTCGAGGCGAACTCGTAGTCAGAGAACAGGGCGTCGAACACCGGTTTGGTGATCAGGTGCTGGGCGAGCATGCTGACCGCGTCGTCCCGGCTGATCGAGTCGTTCAGGTTGTCGCGCAGTCCCTGCAGGAACCCCTCGAAGCCGCGAGCTACCTCGGCGTCGGCCCCCTCGAGCATCGCATCGATCCGAGTGATCAGGGCTGTAGCGATGTCGGCGACGTCGCGGGCCCAGTCCTCCCAGTAGGTGCGGGTGCCGACCTTGTCGACGATCCGGGCGAAGATCGCTTCCCGCCACTCCGAGAGCGCGAACAGGGCCATCTGTTTGGCGATCTCGCCGCCGGTCGTGTTCTGCTCGTCAGTCTCGCCTTGGACGGTGTGACCGGTGGTATTCAAGGCGGCGGTCTCGTCGGTAGCGGTGGCGCCGGTCGCGGTCTCGGCCTCGGGGCGGATCGGGCCGATGTGGTCACCGAGGAGCTGGTCGTTGCCCTGGCCTTTCTCCGCGCCAGGGGTCGCGCTGTTCAGCGCGATGGAGTTGACCATGGCGTTGAAGCGGTCGTCGTGGGCGCGCAGGGCGTTGAGGACCTGCCAGACGACGCGGAAGCGGCGGTTGTCGGCGAGGGCCTTCGAGGGTGCGACTCCGGCGGGGACGGCGACGGGCAGGATGATGTAGCCGTAGTCCTTGCCCGGGGAGCGGCGCATGACCCGTCCGACGGATTGCACGACGTCGACGACGCTCGAGCGCGGGTGCAGGAACATGACCGCGTCGAGGGCTGGGACGTCGACCCCTTCGGAGAGGCAGCGGGCGTTGCTCAGGATGCGGCACTCGCCGTCGGGGACGGGGGCCTTGAGCCAGGTCAGCTGCCGGTTGCGGTCCAGGGCGTTGAACGTGCCGTCGACGTGGCGGACCGCGGTGTCAAGCTCGAGGTTGGTGGTGTCGACGGTGGCGCCGTTGTTCTCGGAGTCGGTGAGCAGCGTGCGGTACGCGTCGACGACCTGCGGGAAGAGGTCCCTGATCTTTTTGGAGTCGGCGATGTTCTGGGCGAACGCGACCGCGCGACGCATCGGGGGCTCGCCGGGGGCGAAGCCGGTGCCGTCCGGGGAGCGGCCGGCGCGTTTGGCCAGCCCGTTCCAGCACCCGACGATCTTGGTGGCGTCATCCAGCCGGAGCTCGCCGGTCTGGCCGGCGAGCTGGGCCTGCAGCGGGGCGGCGACGAGTTCCTCGTCGACGGTCAGCACGAGGACCTTGTAGTCGGTGAGCAGCCCGCGCTCGACCGCGGCGCCGAAGGAGAGCCGGTGGAACTCCGGCCCGTACTTGGTCTCGTCGTCCATCGAGGTCAGCTCGGCGGAGACCTCGTCGGCCTTGGCCTTGATGTTGTCGTCGAAGATTCGCGGGGTGGCGGTCATGTAGAGCCGCCGGGTGGCGTGCAGGTAGTCCGCGTCGTGCACGCGCACGAAGTTCGATTCGTCGCCGCCGGCGACGGTGACCCCGGTGGTGCGGTGCGCCTCGTCGCAGATGATCAGGTCGAAGGGGTCCACGCCCTGGGTCTGGGCGCCGGCGACCACGGGCAGCGACTGGTAGGTCGTGAACACCACCGTCAGGCCCTTGGCGCGCTTGCGGTGGCCCATCTGCTCGGCGAGGACCTCGGGGCGGGTGGTGACCGGGATGGCGACGTCGTGGACGTTGATGTCCTCGGCGGCGCGGGAGACCTTGGTGTCCGAGCAGACCGCGAATGCCCGCAGGTCCAGGCGGGTCTGGGCGGTCCACTCGCGCAGGGTCTGGGAGAGCAGCGAGATCGACGGCACCGCGAACAGCACCCGCGCGTTGCCGCCCTGTTCGGCGGCGAGCCGCTCGACGATCTTCAGCGCGGTGAACGTCTTCCCGGTCCCGCACGCCATGATCAGCTTGCCGCGGTCGTGGCCGGTGAACCCGGTGAACACCGCGTCGATGGCCTGGGCCTGGTGCGGGCGGGGCTCGTGGCGAGTCGCCTCGCGGGGCTCGACGTGCAGCTCACCCGCCGGCCAGGCGATGTCCCAGTCGATCGGGGAGTCGGCGATCTCGGCGAGCCCGATGCGCTGTACCGGGATCGCCTGGCCTTCGAGGGCGTCCTCGGCGTTCTTTCCCCACCGGTCGGTGGTGGAGATGATGATCCGGTTGGTGAACCCGGTCTTGCCCGAGGCGGTGAAGAAGGAGTCGATGTGCTCTTTCGCCAGGGTGGTGGTGGGCTCGTAGAACTTGCACTGGATCGCGGTCAGCGCGCCGGTGTCGCGTTCCCGGGCGACCAGGTCGATGCCGGTGTCGGGCTTGCCGCCGCGGCCGGGCCAGTCGATCCAGCGCCATACCTGGTCGTAGCGCCCGGCCAGCAGTGGGTCGAGCGCGAAGTAGCGGACCATCAGCTGCTCGAACTTCGTGCCCCGCTCGGAGTTCGACGGCTCCGTGCGCAGCGCCTCGATGACGTCCTGGATCGAACTCACGGCTGCCCCATCCCCCTCGCGGCCATCCCCGCCGAAGCACGCCTGTCGACGCGCCGCGGCGGCGCGCAGCCTACGAAACCACTGACCCGCTCGCGCCAGGGACGTAGGCGCCGCAGACTCCCGCGCCGCCATCACGCCCCCGTCACGCCGCCGGGAGAGCAGAGGTCGAACGCCGAGCGCTCGAACGGGTTGGGCCGTAGTGAGAGCAACCTTGGGGCCGTGATGGCGGGCGTGCTCGGCAGGTGCGCCGAGCAGTCCGCAGCCTCGCCCGGTCGCCCGGCTCCGCTGACTCGTCGTCCCCCGCTCGCTGTGGTGGGGACGCGAGGGCGCATCTCAGTCGTCCCTGGCCGCGATCATGTGCATGTAGAGGTCGTGTTCGTGGTGCTCTTCGGTGCCTGGGAGGAAGGGGTTGTCGTCGCCGTCATCGGGTGCGCCCGCGCCGGGAGGCTCGGCGAGCCACCCGGCGCGCAAGGCCTCGCTCAGGTCGGTCCGGCACACGGAGACGGTGTCGACTGACCATCCGGTGAACGCCGCGATCTCGGAGTCCGGCGTCGTGGCGTTCTCGATCCACTCCATGAGGGCGTGGCTCAGCCCGATCGGGATGCCCGCGGTGGTGACGGTCTCGCTCGGCAGCGGGGTGTCCGGGTCGTCGTCGCCGATGAAGTCGCGCTCGACCCAGGTGCCTAGCGAGAGGCGCTTCCAGGCGGCGTCGTAGCCGCGGGGTCCACCGCTGCCCTCGACGATCAGCTCGCCGGTGCGGGCGTCGTGGATCTCCCACACATCGTTGCTGGCGCCCTTCGGTCCGCCGGTGACGATGCGGTCGCCGGCGCGCTCGAGCTCCTCGATGTAGCGCAGGCGGCCTTGTACCTCCTCGCGCAGCGCCTCGAGCAGGCGCCGCACGTGGACCTGCGCGGCACCGTCGCTCTCCGTCCGCCCGGAACGGTCCCCGGCTTCAGGGCTGGGGTGCGCGCTGTCGCCGGCTCTGGCGGTGCTGCGGGTGTAGTTGTCCCCGGTCCTGCTCATCTCGGCGCGCACCGCTCGGGTGCGGGCCCGCTTGCGTGAACTCTTGCTGCTCATGGTGGTGTCCTCGGCGGGATCCCACGCCTCCCGCGGAAGTTGGGCCGCAAGAGCGCCGCGCTGCGTCGGTGACGGCTTGTCCTCGGTCACGACCAGGCGGCGTGGGCGCCGTGTCGTTCGGAGTCGGGCGGGCTGCGGGCCGCCGAGCGGATCGTAGCGGGCGGCAGCGCTCCGCGGGTGCGGTCCAGGGCGAAGCTCAGGCTCGCGAGCCGTCGCGGTTCTCGCGGTCGCCCGAGGTCAGGAAGGTCAGGGCCCGAACGGGATGGGTGGCGCGGAAGCGGGTGCCTTCCTCGAGGTAGCCGCGTGTCACTTGCTGAAGACGACTGCACTAATTCGCGGAGTCAGGTGCACTGCCCGGTGTCCTGGCGGCTCCGGGCGGTGATAGAGGAGGACCGTCCTGTCCTCGGAGTCGCCCTCAGAATCGCGGTGTTCGCGGGGGCCATGAGCTGCTCAAGCCTTCTTGCGGCCGCTTCTGGACTCGCCACGCACGCAGCCTCTGGATATTTGCGGTTCGATACTTCATCTGCCTACTCGAGCGTTGTTGGCGATCCGATGAAGCGGTCGACGATGGTCGCGATGAGTGTGGCGACCTCGTCGTTGGGGTGGAGCGGGAGGACGATGTGGCTGATGGCCAGTCGTGTGGCCGTCTCGGCCGCGTGGCGGGCGGTGTCCGGGTCGACGTCGGGGCGCGCGGTCAGGATTGCTCCGGCGAGTCGTTGGCGGGCGGCGTTGATGACCGGGCCGGCGTCGCTGGTGAGCAGGGGTAGCAGTTCGTCGCGGCCTTCGGCGGTGAGGACGGCCTTGAGCAGTGGGTCGGCTGCGGCTGTTTCGAGGGTGTAGAGCACGGCCGCGCGCCATTGCCCGATGACGTCGTCGGCTTGGGTGAGGGCGTCCTCGACACCGGCGAGGAACTGTTCGGTGAGTCGTAGGACGAGGGCCTGGGCGAGTCCGTGCTTGTTGGTGAACGCGTTGTAGAGGGTCTGGCGGCTGACGCCGACGCGAGCGGCGACGGTCTGCATCTGGAGGCCGTCCCACCCGTGGGCGGCCACTTCCTCGGCGGCAGCGGACAAGGCGGCCTCGATGGTCTGTCGTCGTCCGCTGTCGTCCGGAGCCCTCACATCTGTGGAGTCTACTGATCTCGTCCAGAACTGGACACGAGGCGACTGTGCGTCTTGACACGTGGCGGCGCTGCGCCCATGGTGCGCTTATGGCTGATGTCCACTGGTGGGCCGTCCGAGTTCAGGTCCCTGGCTACCGCACCGCCGAGAGTTGGGTCGCCCGGTGAGCTCGGCCGCTGGGGCAGCCCGAGAAGCCGACGCCGCGTTGGAGCAGGGGTTGCTCGAGGTCCTCCTCAGCGATCACGGTGCGGCCGGGCCCTACGAGGCGTATCGGTGGCTGCGGGAGCGGGCGCCGCGGTTGCGGACCGGGTCCGGGCTGGTCGTCCTCTCCGGTTACGAGGACTGCGCGGCGGCGTTGCGGGATCGTGCGCTGGGCAAGGCCGACGAGTCGCTGGGCTTC
This sequence comes from Actinomycetospora termitidis, assembly GCF_030286555.1. Classification (GTDB taxonomy): domain Bacteria; phylum Actinomycetota; class Actinomycetes; order Mycobacteriales; family Pseudonocardiaceae; genus Actinomycetospora; species Actinomycetospora termitidis. The sequence continues at coordinate 41,326 of NZ_JASVWF010000011.1, forward strand.
GCCCTCGCGGCCGTGCCCGAGCAGCTGCAGCGCCGGGCGCTGCGGCGCTTCCGGCGCACCATGCTGTTCCGCAATCCCCCCGATCACGGACGTCTGCGCCGCCTCGTGGCGCAGGTATTCACCCCCCGCCACGTCGAGGAGCTCCGCCCGTCGGTCGTCGCGCGCATCGACGAGCTGCTCGACGGCTGGGCGGGTCGCGACGAGGTCGATGCGGTCGCCGACCTCGCGTTGCCGCTGCCGGTGGGCGTGATCGGCGATCTGCTGGGCGTGCCGGGATCGGACCTGGTGGCGACCGCACCGCGGGTGCGCGCTCTGGTGGCACCGCTGGAGCCCAGCGCCGACGTCGATGCCGTCCGCGAGGCCGCCGAGGCCGAGGACGAGCTGGCGGCCTACTTCGCCGACCTGCTCGAGGTGAAACGACGACGCCCGGATGACGACCTGCTCAGCCGGCTCGCGACCGCTCACGGCGACGACCGCCTCGACGACGACGAGATGGTCGGTACGGCGATCCTGCTCTTCGCCGCCGGTTTCGAGACGACCACCAACCTGGTGGGCAACGGCTTGGCCGCGCTGCTCGCGGCACCCGAGCAACGTCACCGCCTCGCCGGAGACCCCGGTCTGGTCGCGACCGCGGTCGATGAGCTGCTGCGATTCGACGCCCCGGTGCAGACCGACGGTCGCACCGCTCTCGCCGACACCCGTATCGGCGATCTGGACATCCCCGCCGGGCAGGTGGTGCTGCTCCTGCTCGGCGCCGCCAATCATGACCCTGCGGTCTTCACTCGACCGTCCGAGCTGGACGTGGGCCGGCGGGAGGCCCCACCGCTCTCGTTCGGGGGCGGCCTCCATTTCTGCCTGGGCGCCTCATTGGCCCGGCTGGAAGCCGCCGAGTTGTTCCCCCGGCTCCTGTCCCGCTTCCCCCACCTGACTCCCGCAGGGCCGCCGCGATGGCGACGCGCCCTGTCCTTCCGTGGACTCGACCAGCTTCCGCTGCGCCCAGGACGCGAAGATCCCGGCCGCGGATCGCTTGACTCGCCCGCGGCGGCGGTGGCGCGGTGACCGCGACGCTCACCCACTCCGTGTGGGACACCGAGGAACGCCGCGAGCTGCGGGCCCTGGTCCGCCGCTTCACCGAGCGGGAGATCGTCCCGTCGCTGCCGGAGTGGGAGGACGCCGGCGCGATGCCGCGGGAGCTGCACCGGCGGGCCGGGGAGCTGGGCCTGCTGGCGCTCGGCTTCCCGGAGGGCGCAGGCGGGGAGGGCGGGCACCTCGACTCGGCGATCGCCACCGAGGAGCTGATCCTCGCGGGCGGGTCGAGCGGGGTGGTCGCGGGCCTGTTCACCCACGGCATCGCCGCACCGCACATCGCGCTGCACGGCTCGCCGGAGCTGGTCGACCGCTTCGTGCGCCCGACCCTGCGCGGCGAGCTCATCGGCTCGCTCGGCATCACCGAGCCGGGCACCGGTTCGGACGTCGCCGCCGTCACCACCCGCGCCGTGCGCGACGGCGACGACTACGTGGTGACCGGAGCGAAGACCTTCATCACCTCCGGTACCCGCGCGGACTTCGTGACGACGGCGGTGCGCACCGGCGGCCCCGGCCATCGCGGGATCTCGCTGCTGGTCATCGAGACCGCCCGCCCCGGCGTGCACCGCACCGCGCTGCGCAAGATGGGCTGGCACTGCTCCGACACCGCCACGATCTCGCTCGACGAGGTCCGGGTCCCGGCGTCGAACCTCGTCGGGGCGGAGGGCAGCGGCTTCCGCCAGATCATGGAGCGGTTCGGGTCCGAGCGGCTCTCGCTCGCGGTCCAGGCGGCCGCCACCGCCCAGCGCTGCGTCGACCTGACGATCGCCTGGGCGCGGCAGCGCGAGACGTTCGGGGCGCCGCTGGCGACGCGGCAGGTCGTCCGGCACCGGATCGCTCAGATGGCGCGCCGGGCGACGGTCGCCCGGGTCTACGTGCGTGACGTGTTCCTGCGCTGGGAGGCCGGCGACGACGTCGTCACCGAGCTCGCGATGGCCAAGAACCAGGCCGTCGAGGCGTGCGACTGGGTGGTCGACCAGGCCGTCCAGCTCCACGGCGGTGCGGGCTACCTGCACGGGGTCGAGGTCGAGCGGCACTACCGCGACGCCCGCATCCTGGGCATCGGCGGCGGGACGAACGAGATCATGGACGAGGTCATCGCGTCGCGACTGGGGCTGGACGGCTGATGGTCACCTTCACCGAGGAGCACACCGCGTTCCGGAAGTCCGTCCGGGCGTTCGTCGAACGGGAGATCGACCCGTACGTCGACGCCTGGGAACGCGACGGCCGAATGCCCACCCACGAGCTGTTCGGCAAGCTCGGCGCGCTCGGCTGGCTGGGCCTCGAGTACGACGAGGCCTACGGCGGCCAGGGCGCCGACCACCGGTTCGCGGTGGTCCTCGCCGAGGAGATCGGGCGCTGCGACGCGGCCGGGGTCGGCATGGCGATCGCGGTGCAGACCGACATGGCGACGCCGTCGCTGCACCGCTTCGGCTCCGAGGACCTCAAGGCGCGCTACCTCGCGCCGGCGATCCGCGGCGAGATGGTCGCGGCGATCGCGGTGACCGAGCCCGACGCCGGGTCCGACGTCGCCGGCCTGCGCACCCGCGCCACCCGCGACGGGGACGACTGGGTCATCGACGGCGCCAAGCTCTACATCACCAACGGCGTCCAGGCCGACTGGCTGTGCCTGCTCGCCCGCACCTCCGACGAGGGCGGGGCGCGCGGGATGAGCCAGATCGTGGTGCCGACCGACACGCCGGGCCTGCGGGTCTCGCGGAAGCTCGACAAGCTCGGCAACCGCTGCTCGGACACCGCCGAGCTCGCCTTCGACGGCGTGCGGGTGCCGGTGGCGAACACGATCGGCACGATCGGTCGCGGCTTCCAGCAGCAGATGGCCCAGTTCCAGAACGAGCGGATGGTCGCCTGCTACGGACGGGTCGGGGCGTGCGAGCGCGCCCTGGACCGCACGCGCGACTACCTGAAGCAGCGCCGCGCCTTCGGCGGCACACTGATGGACAACCAGTACCTCGCCTACCAGCTCGCCGAGCTCTACGCGCGCGTCGACCTGTGCCGGCACTACAACTACGCCTGCGCCGAGGCCTACGAGCGGGGCGAGGACACCTCCCGGTTCGCGACGATCGCCAAGCTCGCGATCGGGCGGCTCTGCGAGGACGTCGCGCGCACCTGCCTGCAGTACCACGGCGGGATCGGCTACATGGAGGAGACGTGGACCGCCCGCTTCCTCCGTGACATGCGGATCACCTCCATCGGCGGCGGCGCCGACGAGGTGATGCTGCGCGTCATCGCCACGATGCACGGGATGTAGGGCGCTCACGGGGCTGCCCGGCCTCGCACCCGAGCCAGACTCGCGCAAGCAGAAATGGACACGCCTAGCATCTGCGTCTTGACGTTGACCCCGTTCACGTCCAGTATTCTTGTTCGACAGTCGTACTCTCGACCGAGGTTCGCGCGACGAGGGAGTCAGCGATGACCGAACACGTCACCCGCTCAGCCAGCGGCAATCCCGACCGTGCCTACGACGACGTGGACATCTCCTCCCGAGCGTTCTGGTCGACCTCGGCCGACGTGCGGGAGAAGACGTTCGCGCTGCTGCGCGAGCGGGGCACGGTCACCTGGCACCCGCCGTTCCAGGAGCAGCTGCTCGAGGACGAGCAGGACTTCGGGTTCTGGGCAGTCACCCGCTACGACGATCTCGTGGAGGTGACCAAGCGGCACCAGGACTTCCTGTCCGGGCCGGGCATTCTCATGGAGAACCTGCCGGCCGAGTTCGTCGAAGCCGGCCAGTCGATCATCGGGATGGACCCGCCCCGGCACACCAAGCTGCGTCGCCTGGTGGCGGCCGCCTTCACTCCCAAGCAGATGCGCCGGATCAACGACCGCATCCAGGCCAATGCGGTGAAGGTCGTCGACAACCTGATCGAGGCGTTGGAGCGCGACGGCGGCCGGACCGATTTCGTCGCCGAGTGCGCCGAGCTCCTGCCGATGCACAACATCAACGACATCATGGGTGTGCCCGACGGGCAGCGGCAGGAAGCCGCCCACCACATGAAGGTCGGGACCAGCTGGAACGACCCCGAGCTCGTCGGCGAGACCCGCGAAGAGGTCTTCACCGCGCTGTTCCAGGCGATGGCCTACATGCACACCCTGGCCGCGGAGCTGACCGGCCAGCGGCGGGAACACCCCACCGAGGACCTGATCACAGCCCTCGCGCAGGCCGAGATCGACGGGGAGCAGCTCACCGACCACGAGATCGGCGCGTTCTTCGTGCTGCTCACCATCGCCGGCAACGACACCACTCGGCAATCGACCAGCCACGGGTTGCTCGGGCTGACCGAGTTCCCCGAGCAGCGTTCGTGGTTGTTGGCCGACCTCGAGGGGCGGATGCCCGACGCGGTCGAGGAGATGGTGCGCTGGGCGACGCCGATCATGACCTTCCGGCGCACTGCGGCCCGCGACTGCGAGCTGGCCGGCCAGCAGATCACCGCGGGCGACAAGGTGGTCATGTTCTACAGCTCGGCCAACCGGGACGAGACCCGGATCGAGCGCCCCCACGAGTTCGATCTCTCCCGCCACCCGAACCCGCACATCAGCTTCGGCGGCGGCGGCATCCACCACTGCCTGGGCAACCAGCTCGCGCGGTTCCAGCTCAAGGCGCTGTTCACCGAGCTGCTCACCCGCGTGCCCGACCTCGTCGTCGGGGAGCCCGAACTGACCCCGGGCAACTTCTTCAACGTCGTCAAGCGCCTGCCCTGCTGGCGCCAGGGCTGATCGTCTCCCGATCCCCCCTTTTCGAGAGAGGGCCACCTCCCTGGAGGGAGGGGATGTCTCGAGGGGGAGAGGGGAGGAGGCGGTCCCGTGCCCCTCTCCCGTTCGGGCGATGGGACCGCTCTTCCCACCATGCTTTCCGAGTTCCGACGGTTCGACCGAGGGGTTCTGTCGTTATGGGTGTTTTCGCTGACGAAGCCGAGGTCTACGAGTACCTGGGCGGCATCTTCGAGGTCGCGACGAAGAAGGACGGGTTGGCCGACAAGCTGGCCGCGTCCGGTGTCGTGCTGCGGGTGTATTACACCGATCCGGAGGCCGTGGTGACCGTGGACATGGAGTCGCGGTCGGTGGAGACCGGGTCCGCGTCCACGGCGACCCCGACGGTGGAGCTGCACATGACCGCGGACACCGGCAACCGCTTCTGGCTGGGCAAGGTCAACCTGGCGATGGCGATGGCGAAGGGCACCGTGCGGGCCAAGGGACCGGTCCCGAAGCTGCTCAAGCTCATCCCGACCGCCAAGGAGCTGTTTCCCGAGTATCGCGCGATGGTCGCCGAACGCGGCCGCCACGACCTTCTCGAAGCCTGACACCCAAGACGCAGAGGGGAACCCGTGAAGACCAAGGCCGCAGTGCTCTGGGAGCTCGGAGGCAAGTGGGAGGTCGAAGAGGTCGATCTCGACCCTCCCGGCGCCGGGGAGGTGCTGGTGAAACTCGCCGCCAGCGGCTTGTGCCACTCCGATGAGCACCTCGTCACCGGCGACCTGCCGTTCCCGCTGCCGGTCGTCGGCGGCCACGAGGGTGCGGGCACGGTCGTCGAGGTCGGCAGCGGGGTCCTCGACATCGAGCCCGGCGACTCGGTCGTCCTCACCTTCCTGCCCTCGTGCGGACGGTGCTCCTACTGCGTGCGAGGCAAGACCAACCTCTGCGACCTCGGGGCCGCGCTGATGATGGGACCCCAACTCGACGGGACCCACCGATTCCACGCCCGCGGTGAGGACCTGGGCCAGATGTGCCTGCTCGGGACGTTCTCCGAGTACACCGTGGTCCCCACCGCGTCGGTGGTGAAGGTCGACCAGGGCACCGCCCTGGACAAAGCCGCCGTCGTCGGATGCGGTATCCCCACCGGCTACGGCAGCGCCGTGCGCACCGCGGAGGTTCGGGCCGGAGACACCGTGGTGGTGCTGGGCGCCGGCGGGATCGGCATGAACGCCGTCCAGGGCGCCCGCATCGCCGGGGCCCGCTACGTCGTCGCGGTCGACCCGGTGCCCTACAAGCGGGACCGCGCCATGGAGTTCGGCGCCACCCACGTCGCCGAGTCGGCCGACGCCGCCTGGGAGGTCGTCAGCAGACTGACCCGGGGGCAGCTCGCCGAGGCCTGCATCATCGCCACCGACGTCGCCGAAGGCTCCTACATCGCGCCGGCCCTGGCGCTGGTCGGGAAGGGCGGGCGGGTCGTCGTCACCGCCATCGGCCACCCGGAGGAGGAGACCATGACCGGGTCCCTGCTCGAGCTGACCCTCTACGAGAAGCAAATCCGCGGCGCCCTCTACGGGTCGTCCAACGCCCAGCACGACGTCCCGCGACTGCTGGAGCTCTACAACACCGGCCTGCTCAAACTCGACGAACTCATCACCCAGGAATACACCCTCGAAGACATCAATCAGGGCTACGAGGACATGCGAGAAGGCCGAAACATCCGCGGCCTCATCCGGTACTAAGCCAGGAACCGGCGAGAGAAGGACACGATGCTCGAAGTTCGGGTCGACTACAACCGCTGCACCGGGCACGGACTCTGCGAGCTGGAGGCCGAGGACGTCTTCGAAGTCGGCAGCGACGGCGTGGTGCACGTCCAGACCGACCACCCCGGCGAGGAGCACCGCGAGCAGATCAAGTCGGCCGCGGCGGTGTGTCCCACCGCCGCGCTGACTCTGCTGGGATGACCGAACCGCGAACCACGAGCACACCTCGACGGAGGCCGGGCATGGCGCGCTCAGCGACCGAGACCGATCCCGACCACGGATCGCCGCCGGCGGCGGGGGCCCGGGAGTTGACCCCGCACAGCGACCAATGCCTGGGCTGCGGCCCCGGCAACCCGGCCGGGATCGCCATGCGCGTCTTCCGTGAGGACGACGCCGTCTACTGCGACGTCGCCTTCGCCGACCGGCACGTCGGCGCACCCGGGCTCGCGCACGGCGGGGCGGTCGCGACCGCCTGCGACGACCTGTTCGGGTTCCTGCTCTACGTGGTCGGCGAGCCGGCCGTCACCGGCTCCCTGCAGGTCGACTACCACTCCCCCGCCGTCCTCGGCACCACCTACCGCATCCGGGCCCGACTCGAGCGCCGCGACGGCCGACGCCTGCACATGCACGCCACCGGCACCGACCCCAGCGACCGGCTCTGCTTCGAGGCCCGCGCCGTGTTCATCGTCGTCCCGCTCGCCCACTTCCAGCGCTACGGCTCCCCCGAGTCGATCACCCACGTCTTCGCCAACGCCTCGCCCGCACCGGCTGCGGACAGCAACGAACCCGACCCCGTGAAAGGTCAGCCCCCTCCATGACGACGACGGACGCGCACAGCTGGATCGGGGTCGAGGGCTACCCGCACCGCATGGCCGGGCACTGCGGCTCCGGGGCGCTGCGCGACCTGCTCGAGTGGGCCGGTCTTTCCTGGAGCGGCGAACCACTCAGCGAAGGCACCGTCTTCGGGCTCGGCGGCTCCCTGAGCTTCAGCTACCTGCGGGGACCAGGACTCGGCTCCCCGTTCTACCTCGTCGGCCGCGGCAGCGGGCTCACCGAGTCCCTGACTGCGCGCCTGGGCATCGCCGGGGCCGCCCAGGACACCGACGACCCCGACGAGGGCCGCGCCTGGCTGCATCGCGAACTCGACGCCGGCCGACCCCTGCTGTGCTGGGCGGACATGAGCGAGCTGCCCTACCTGCGGGTCCGCATGCAGATGAGCCGCCACGACATCGTCGTCACCGGCTACGAACCCGACGGCCACCAGGTCCGCGTGATCGACAACGACCGCGCCGAACCGCAGATCATCCCCGCCGCGGCCCTGGCTGCCGCCCGCAGCTCCACCGGCTTCCCCACCCCGACCCGACACACCTGCTACCCGATGCGCTTCCCCGACTCCCTGCCCGACCAGCGCGTCGCGGCCGCGAGCGCCTGCGCGCACGCCGCACAGTCCATGACCACCCCCGCCGACGACGACACCGTCACGACCCCCGGCGCGCACGCCGCCGGCCACGGACTCGACGGCGTCGCCACCTTCCTCGCCGACCTCGAGGCCTGGCCCGACGTCCTCGCCCGCACCGCGGAGACATCCGAGCAGGACCTGCACACCGCCCTGATCACCCTCGCCGTGTTCATCGAGAAAGCCGGAACCGGCGGCGGCCTGTTCCGCCGCCTCCAAGCACAGTTCCTCGCCGAACTCACCGACCTCGACGAGCGCGCCCGCCCCGCCGCCACGATCTACGACGAGCTCGCCGGTAGCTGGTCAGCGCTCGCCGCCCGCGCCGGCGACAAGACCGCGCCCGCGACCACCCGCTGGCGCGACGTCCGAGACCGCGCCCGCCGCCTGCCAGAACTCGAGACCGACGGCGCACATCACCTCCGCGACCTCGCACAGGCCCTCACAGCCTGAGCACTCGCCGACCCACGCGGGGCCGGGGAACCGACCAGCCACCGCAGAGCCGAGGTCACCGACCACGTTGGCCGGCCACCGGCCCGCAAACCTAGAGTCGCCTCCCCGGAAGCGGCGGCCCGAGCCCCGTGGCGGACCAGGCACGGGCAGGCCCCACGAGGACCCCGACGTCGATCGGGCGGCCGCCGGCTGGTTCCCGACTGATCCCGTCGTCGCCCGAGGCTGGCTCGTCGTGCGGCACGAGTCCGGAGGAGTCGCGCGGCCCGTCCCACTCCACGGACACGGTCCTTCTACATGTCCAGTCTTGACGGCAGCCCGGCCGCGAAGCATTCTGATGGCAGCCGCCTGCAGATGGCCCCGGGGCACGTCGAGTGCAGCCGCGCCCCCGTTCGACCCCCCCTCAAATTCGTCGTACGAGACACCGCAGCAGGAGCCCACATGACCACGCTCACCCAGCATGCACGGCGCGCCGTTCGCGAACGGATGTCCTCGGCGCTGCTCGCGCCGCTACCGTCCGCGATCGATCGCCGCCTGCTCGACCGGGTGCGTCAGGCACCGGGCACGCCCCTCGCCGCGCCGCCGCCAGATTCGGGCCTGTCACCCGTTCCCGGCGATCAGGGCCTCCCGGGGCTCGGCCGCACGCTGGAGTACATCCGCTTCGGCTCCGCGTTCACCCGCGCGCGATTCGAGCGGTACGGCCCGGTCTCCTGGTCGGGTTTCCTGGGGGAGCAGGTCGTCCAGGTCGCCGGACCTGAGGCGACGCACACCGTGCTCACCAACGCCGACAAGGCCTTCTCGCAGGAGGGCTGGCGTTTCCTGATCGACAACTTCTTCCACCGCGGACTGATGCTCCTGGACTTCGACGAGCACCGCTTCCACCGCCGGGTGATGCAGGAAGCGTTCACCGCTGAACGCCTGAGGGGCTACACCGACGAGACCGTCGCCTGCGTGCGGGAGACGGTGCCGACGTGGCGGCAGGACGCGCCCATTCGGCTCTACCCGGCGCTCAAGAGCCTCACGCTCGACGTCGCCACCCGGGTGTTCATGAACGAGCGTCCCGGGCACGAGGCCGAGGAAGTCAACAAGGCCTTCGTGGACTGCGTTCGAGCTGCGAGCAGCATCGTGAAATGGGATGTCCCGGGCACGCGGTGGCACGCGGGCCTGCGCGGTCGCCGCGTCCTCGAACAGTATTTCCGGGCGAACGTCGCTGCCAAACGAGCCAGCGGCGGGGCGGACCTGTTCTCGGCGCTGTGCCAGGCCCGGACACCGGACGGTGAGACGTTCTCCGACGACGACGTCGTCAACCACATGATCTTCCTCATGATGGCCGCCCACGACACGTCCACCATCACGAGCTCCGCCGTCGCCTATCTGCTCGGCGCGAACCCGCAGTGGCAGGAACGGGCGCGCGCCGAGTCACTCGCCCTCGGAGACACCCCGCCCGACCGCGCAGCCCTGGAATCACTGGACACGCTCAATCGCGTGATCAAGGAATCCCTGCGACTGGTCGCGCCGGTGCCGGTGGTGATGCGCCGCACCGTGGCCGACACCGCCGTCTGCGGACGCTACATACCGGCCGGGCAACTGATCATGGTGGCCGGAGCGGTCAACCACTTCGATCCGTCGTGCTGGAGCGAACCCGACACGTTCGACCCCGACCGCTTCGCGGAGCCCCGACGCGAGGACAAGACCCACCGCGACGCGTGGCTGCCCTTCGGCGGCGGCGTGCACAAGTGCATCGGCATGATCTTCGGGAGCCTCGAGGTGACCGCGATCATGCACGAGATGCTGCGCGCCCACCGGTGGAGCGTCGACCCCACATACCGCCCACGCTGGGACAACACCTCCCTCCCGGTCCCCGCCGACGGGCTGCCCCTGCGCCTGCGCCCACTGCACTGATCACCCCAATCGCCGCCGGCAACGACCCCTGGAGCAGCTACGTGACCCGCTCACCGTGGATGGACACCGACCTGGACGACTTCCGCGCCATGGCGCGGACGTTCTGCGAGAAGGAACTGGCCCCTCACCAGGAGCGCTGGGCCGCCCAGAAACAGGTCGACCGCGACCTGTGGACCCGCGCCGGCGAAGTCGGCCTGCTCTGCCTCTCGATTCCAGAGGAGTACGGCGGCGGAGGCGGAACCTTCGCCCACGAGGCGGTCCTTCTCGAGGAGCAGACCGCCGCCGGCGACAGCTGCTGGGGAGTCGCCCTGCACAACGCGATCGTCGCGCACTACGTGCTCGCCTACGGCACCGAGAGCCAGAAACGCTCCTGGTTGCCGAAGCTCGCCACCGGCGAATGGGTCGGCGCGATCGCCATGACCGAACCCGGCACGGGATCCGACCTGCAGAACATCACCACCCGGGCGCGCCGCGACGGCGAGGACTACGTCGTCTCCGGCTCCAAGACCTTCATCACCAACGGAGCTCAGGCCGACTTCGTGCTCGTCGCAGCGAAGACCGACCCTGACGCCGGCGCCCAAGGCGTCTCCCTGGTCGCAGTGGAGACCGCGCGAACCGGATTCAGCCGGGGCCGGGTCCTCGAGAAGGTCGGAATGAAGGGCCAGGACACCGCCGAGCTGAACTTCGCCGACGTCCTTGTGCCCGCAGGGAACCTCCTCGGCGAAGCAGAAGGCCAAGGCTTCGTCCAGCTCATGCAGCAGCTGCCCCAAGAACGTCTCCTCATCGGCATCACCTCGGTGGCGGTCATGGAGAGGGCTCTCGCGGAGACTCTCGCCTACACCAAGGAGCGGACCGCGTTCGGACGGGCGGTGTTCAACTTCCAGAACACCCGATTCACCCTCGCCGAGGCCGCGACCGAGGCCCGCATCTGCCGAGTCTTCCTCGACGACTGCATCCTCAAGCACCTCGACGGACAACTCGACATCCCGACAGTGGCGATGCTCAAGTGGTGGACCAGCGACCGGGCCATGCACGTCGTCGACCAGTGCGTCCAGTTGTTCGGAGGCTACGGGTACATGGCCGAGTACCCCATCGCCCGCCTGTGGACGGACCAGCGGGTGCAGCGAATCTACGGCGGCACCAACGAGATCATGAAGGAGATCATCTCGCGCACCCTCTGAACAGGTACGGCCCGCGGTCGTGACCCAGCACGGGCTGCGTCAGGATGGGCGAGTGCATGCCCAGGGAACGGCGGGGACCTACGGAGGGCGCAGCGCCGAGGCGCGCCGGATCGAACGCCGACTGCGCCTGCTGGCCGCCGCTCGTGAGGTCTGGGGCACGGACGGCTGGGCCGCGGTCACGATGCGCGGCGTGTGCGGACGCGCCGGACTCGTCGACCGGTACTTCTACGAGAACTTCTCCGATCGTGACGCTCTCCTGGGCACAGTGTGGGACCAGGAGCGGGACGCACTGATCTCCCAAGTCCGCGCGGCGTTCGTCGTCAACGCCGGCCGCGATCTCGTCGGTGCGCTCCGCACCGTCATCGGCGCCGTGGTCGAGCACCTGCGCAGCGACCCGGTGTGCGCGCGCATCGTGCTCGGCGACCACGCCGGTAGCGCGGTGCTCGAGCCTCGGCGCCGGAAGATGCTGCGCACCGTCGCAGACCTCTTGGTCGACACCGCTGGCCCACATCTGCCGCCCACGACCGACCCGGCCCGGCTCCGCATGAGTACCTTGCTGGGCGTCGGAGGGTTCGCTGAGATCGTCGCGGCCTGGAACGCCGGCGAACTCGACGTCGACGCCTCGGACATCACAGAACACGCCACGATGGTCGCCGCGCTGCTCGTCGAGGGCCACCAACCACGAGGGTAGGCCGCCGCGCCTGCCCAATGTCGGAAGTTCCGAGCCCGGAGCCCTACGTAGAGACGCGGGTTGTCGCTCTACGAAGCTACGGTTGGGATCGAGGTCCCTCGCGACCGCGACTCGAGCTTCGACCCGGTCATCGTCGGCAAGCGTCAGCGGCGCCTGGACGGCATCGACGAGATCGTCCTGTCGCTGACCGCTCGGGGCCTGACCACCGGCGGAGTCAGCGCCCACTTCGAGGAGGTCTACGGGGCCAAGGTCTCCAAGGACACCATCTCCAGGATCACCGACAAGGTCCTCGAAGACCTCGCCGAGTGGGGAGAACCGGCCGCTGGATGCAGCCAATCGCTATGTCAGCCAGTGGGTGGGGTTGGTGGGGTCGAAGGTGCGGGCGGCGTCGATGTAGGAGTCCATGGAGGCGCGGGAGCGCCAGCGGCCGTGGCGTTGGACGTCGCGTTCGGGGACGCCGGCGGCGATGGCTTCGGTGGCGAACCCGCGGCGCAGGCTGTGTCCGCCCCACAGCTGCGCGTCGTCGAGGCCGGCGGCGTTGGCGCGGCGTTTGATGATCTCGGCGATCGAGTTGCGGTGCAGCCCGCCGGCGCGGGGGCGGCGGCCGTAGCGGTCGATCCCGCGCCAGGCGGGGCCTTCGAGGATGCCGTGGGAGCCGAGGAGGTCCCGCCAGCGGGTCCAGGCGGCACCGGCGTCGAGCAGCGTCGACTCGTCGCTCCCCTCCCCTACCGTCGCCTCGGGTGACGGGGCGGCGATGCCGAGCGTGGTGCCGGCGCCGTGCTGGTCGGTCTTGGAGCGGGCCAGGTGGACCGAGAGGCCCTGCTCGGAGGGGTGCAGGTCGGCCATCTGCAGGCGGGCGAGGTCGTCGGTGCGCAGCGCCGCCTTCCACCCGACCAGCAACAGGGCGTGGTCGCGGGCGTCCGCGAGCACCTCCTCCGGCTTCAGCAGGCGCAGCACCTCGACCAGCGGCTCCCGGCGGGCGGCGGCGCGACGACGGGTCGGGGCGACGCCGGGGTGGCGCCGGATCCCGGTGATGGTGCGGCGCACGGCTTCGGCCTGGACGGGGTTGTCAACCTGGGCGGTCTGGTGCACCACCGAGATCGCCGCCAGATACCCGGACAACGTCCCTGGTCGCAGGCCCTCCCGCTCACACACCTGCCCGGCCACCACCGAGCTCGACGGATCGGCCGGGGTGGCCGACCGCCAGATCGGGGCGAGGTCGGCCAGGAACCGGGCCACGGTCAGCGGATCCGCCGGCAGCGCCCGCTCCCCCGCTGCGGCGCACCAGGTCTCGAAGCGGCGCCACTGCCGCTCGTAGGCCGACCAAGTTTTCTCCGCCCGCGCCCCGCGCGCGTAGGACTCGGCGCGCGCGGTCAGCTCGTCGCGGAACCCGCGCAACGCAGCGGGCTCACTCCCGGGAACGGCGACGAGGGCTTCCTCATTCAGCTCCGCGGCGGTCATCGCGCCATGTTCTAACCGGCGGGCGAGCTGGCCCGGGAGGCGCGCCGCGCCAACCGTGCAGACATGCAGATTATGCACTGTAGGCCTTGAACAGGTCAGCCTAGAAGACGTAAAGCCTGACTAGACATGTAGAGCGGTACCCTCGTTCGCGTGGTCGCCGTCTACCCCTACGTCGGGAGCCGAGAGCGGGACGCGGCGCTGCGTCGGATCGCTGCTAGGCACCTGCGCTGCGAGGATTCTCGCTGGTCAGAGGCCGGGTGCGAGGGCGACGATCCGGCCCGCGACGTCCTGGACTACCTGCGTCGCCACCACACCCGGCTGCCCCGCGCGGTGTCCAGCGAGGACACCCGCGACGCCCTGGTGCTCAGTGCCTGGATCTACTGGGAGGAGCGCCGGCGGGAGCGGGATCTGCTGCGCCGCGCCCGCGGGTACGGGCACTCCCTGGGCGAGCTCGGAGCCTTCCTCGGGCTGAACACCCGCCAGGGCACCTACGACTACCTCGACCGGCTCGAGGCGCTCGTCGAGGCCCACAGCACCGACCAGGCACGCCAGCAGCGGGTGGCCGACGAGCGCGTGGAGCACCAGCGCGTTGCCGATGGGGTCGTGCGCGACCCTGATCTGATCGCCGGCCCGCTCGCGACGTCGACGTTGACTCCCCGCGACGACCTCTACCGACGCACCCGCGGGCGGCGGGCCTCCACCGCGGGCGCCGACCCCGACACGGTGCGGGCACGGCGACGCGACAGCAGGACACTTCCGGCGCGGGAGCGCTGGATCGCTGAGCACCACAGCGAGCTCGACGTCTTGGTCTCCGAGCTTCTGGGCCAGCTGCAGCGGCTCGGCATCGAGGCGCGCGAGCAGGAGTCCGACGACTTCGAGCTCGAGGACACCCTCGCGGTGCTGGACCGCCACCGAGACACCGGCGACTACTCCCCCGCCACCTTCGGCGCCATCGGGCTGGTGCTCGGCGAACTCCGCTTCCACCCCGCCCTTGGGCCGCTCGCCCGCAACCACGGCGTCCACCGAGCCATCGCCGCCGCCGACCGGCTCCGGGCACGCTTCGGCGCCTTGAGCTGACACGCCTCGACGCTCGGAGGGTCACCCCAGGGCGCGCTCGAAGACCCGACGGCGCTCGCTCGGGCCGAGGTACTCGGTCGCAGCCAGCGTCTCGGCGTTGATCGACTCGTCCCCACTGCTGATCGCGAGCGCGGCCGCGGAGGACAGAAGCGCGGCGAGCTCGCCGATCGTGCCCTCGGATCGCGCGATCAGGTACTCGGCCATCTCCGGCTGCGCGATGTCCGAGCGCCGACGCAGCGGGAACGACGCCGCGAAGCTCGCGAGCAGCGAGCGGGTCTCGTCGCTGTCGGCCTCCCAGCGCGGCAGCACCACCGGCTGGAAACGGTTCTCGAGCTGGTCGTCCGAGCGGATGGCGAGGTAGGCGTCGTGGGTGCCGACCCCCACCAGCGGGACACGCAGGTTGTTGCCCAGCTGGCGGAGCAGGTTGAGGAACTCGCGGCGACGGGAGGCGTTGCCGGCGAGCATGTTGTGCAGCTCGTCGATGACCAGGACCCGCAACCCGTTGCCGCCGAGCCACCACATGGCGGTGCGCTCGAGGTCGACCGCCCGCGGCCGGGCCTGACCACCGACCGGGTCGGGAGAGCCGCAGGCGTCCAGCAGTGCCGCGTAGAACCGCGTGACCGACGGCTCGGAGGGCATCTGCATGACCACCAGCGGGATCGGTGGCGTGAGCCGGTCCTCCGGCATGGCGGCGACGCGGGCGTCCACGGTGCGCCGGAACTTCTCGATCAGGATCGACTTGCCGTTGTTGGTCGGGCCGGCGATCAACAGGTTCGGCATGCGCTGTCGCGACGGCCAGTCCCAGAGTTCGTCGAGGCGGCGCAGGGCGGCGGCGACTCGTGGGTAGCCGATCCAGCGTTCGGCGCGCACACGTCGAAGGCGCTCCTCGTCGGGTCGGCGCGCGTGGTCTCGAGCTCCTGGGTGCAGGTGGGACAGGTCGAGCTCGTCGGGATCCACCCGAGTCACCACTCCTCGATGTCGTCGAACGGTGCTGGCGCCGGCTCTTCGGCTCTGGCGTCCCGGCGAAGGTCGGGCGGTGGCGGTGGGACGGCGATCGGACCGGAAGACGGCGTTGACGCCACGGGGCGGCGCTGACGTTCCCGGCGGGCGCGTCGGGTCGACTTCGTCGCGGTGTCGCTGACGTGGCGCATTTGCTCGACCGAGGCGAACAGGGCCTGCTCGTCGACCTCGCCGCGTCCTTGCTCCCGCAGGCTCGCGACGGCGGCCCGGTGTTCCCAGAGGCTGATTGCGGGGTGAGCGAGGTGGCGGTAGCCGACGCTGAGGTAGGCGTTGCTCTGCGGGTCGAGCACCCAGACCCGGGACAGATCGCGGGGGTCGCGCCGGACAACTACTTGGCCGATCTGTTGTCGGCGGGCGATCAGGGGCTTGAGGGTGTCGCTGAAGTAGTGCACGTGGTCGATGACGAGGCCGGTGCGGTTAAGTCGCCGGCGGACGACGGGCAGGAAGTCGACCAGGAAGGACCGGGGGTTGGCCACTGTCGTCGGCGGGTGCGCGGTGGCCTTCTCCTCCCACACCGCCAGCGGCGGGCGTCCGTGACCCTCGTGGACCTGGTGGTGGTAGGCGGCGACGGCGAAGGCCAGCCAACGTTGCAGCTCGAGCAGGGTCAGCGCCGCGGTCGCCTCACTGTCGTAGGGCCCGCGGTCGACCGGGTTGGAGAACGTCGTCCCCGGTAGCTCGTGAACCTCGCTCATCAGCGTGCCGATGAGCCTCTCCACGACTCCGCCGTACTGTGGTTCACCCGGCGGCCGGTAGTCCAGCGCGATGCCGTGTTCCTCGCACCCTCGTCGTAACGCCTCGGAGTGGAACTCCGCGCCGTTGTCGACGTACAGCTGCGCTGGCTTACCCGCCATCGGCCAGCTGACCTGCGCGCCGAGCGTTTCCAGCCATGCCTGCTTGTCCGTCGCGATGTGGGCCAGGCAGAGCCCGACAGAGGTCGCCGACGGCGGATCGAGGGTGACGACCATCCCGACGATCGCCCGGGTGGTCACGTCGATGCCCACTGTGAGAAATGGCCGGCCGATCGGGGCTCGGTCCTGCTCGTCGACGAGGACCACATCGATGACGGTGTGGTCGATCTGCACCTGCCCCAGAGGCTCGACCGGAGTCGTCGTGCTGCCTCCCGCTGAGTCGACCTTGCGTGCGGCGTCGGGTCCGCCACGAGAGCCCGCTGCGGCTCGAGGATCCAGAACCGCGATCCGACGCTCCACGGCACCACGCGACGGTGCGCTCAACCCCCTCACACGGCAGGCCCGCACGATCGAGCGGTGAACAGAGGCGACCGAGGGTCGTTGCCGCTTCAGATACCGCTTGCGCAAGACGTCCTTGATGACAGCCTCGACGTCGTCGGGTAGGCGGCCCTTGCCCCTCCCCCCAGACGACCGTCGGGGCAGCAGGTCCGAGACTCGACCGTCGCCGGCGCGCCATCTCAACAGCAGGGAGTAGGTCTGGCGACGGGAGAGATCCAGCGCGAGGGCCGCGCGATCAACTGCCTCGTGGCCCGGTGCGTCCAAGTGGGCGAGCTCGCGCACGACCGCGGCGCGCATGCGGGCCAGGGCCCAATCAGCCTCAGAGGCAGCGAGGAGCCCGCGCTCGGCTCCTGCAAGGTCCTCGCCTGCCATCACCGACCTCGCTCTGTGCAGCGCACTTCGGTCAAGATGCTGACCGTGCACATGACTCTGGCCAACACCAGTGTTCGCAGCCCTCTGCACCTGGTCAAGAATCCGCAGTTCAGGAGCGCAGTCCACTTCGAGAATTGACAGTGGCGACCTTCCCGGCGGTCGGCGACGTGGAGCGCGACGACGCCCTCGCTCGGCTCGACCGCCGGCACCGCGAGTACGAGGATTCTCGCTGGTCAGAGGCAGGGGACGAGCCCCGGGAGGTGCTGGACTACCTTGTCGAGCACCGCGCCCGGCTGGCCCGCCTGCCTCGCGAGCTTGCCCAGGGCGACGTGTGGGACGAGCTGGTGCTCACCGCGTGGGTGCACTGGGACGACCGCCGCCGCGAGGCAACAGTGCTGCACCAGGCGATCCGCCGCGGGCTGTCGTTGCGCGAGGTCGGTCGGTTCGTCGGCGTCCACACCGCCCAAGGCATGCGCGATTACCTCGACAGCCTCGACGCTCGCTTGCGGGAGTACCGCCGCCACACCCGCGACCCCGATCCGACCCGCATCCGCTCCCCCGCCCCGGGGGGCCGCGAGCTCCTAATCGACGACACGGCAGCCCGCGCCGACCACGAGCCCGATCAAGGCGACGATGCACCGTCGCGACGCAGCCGTAACCCCTACCTGCGCTACCAGGGCCGCTCGCGGGCGGTCCGCGGCGCCGACGGGCAGTACACCCGCGACCGTCGCGCCGCCGAGCGAGCCCGACCAGCTCGGGAACGCTGGCTGGCCGATCAGCACGACCAGGTCGTGGTCGTGCTCGTGAACCTGCTCGAGCAGGCCGAACGGCTCGGGCTGGCCGCGGCGTCCGAACCTGATGCGTCGCCGGTGCTCGGCGACTACCTCTCCTGGATCCGCGACGACCTGTCCGACGGAATCGACGACGCGACCCTGCACACCCTTGGGCTGGCTCTGCGAGCGCTGCGCAGCGAGCCGACGGTGATCGAGCTGGCACCTCAGCACGGCGTCCATCGGGCGATCGGCGCTGCGGACGGGCTCCGCGCCGACCACGCCTCCTTGAGACCTGACCGCGTCAGGACGGTGGACGATAGGTCCTAGGCCCCGCGGCTGGGATATGCGCTCCCCTACCCCGGCGGGAAGGGGACCTGGCCAGCGAGCGGCTCTTCCGCGAGGCTTTGAGGGACCCCGCGACCACGCCCGAGAATCCCGGCCACGCAACCTGCGAGCCACAGGTGCTCGGGGCCTCCCTTCTCGTAGGCCGCGCCCAGCGGCCCGTAACCGCTTCCCTGCTCGGCGCCGCGTGCTCGTTGTCGTCGACCTGAGCGTCCCCCACGAACGGAGAACGTAGTAGCGGGGCGCGCTCCCCGGGTCTTGCAGGTCCTGGCAACGCCGACTCCCGGGCTCGCAAGAGGGCCACGGGTTGAGCGCCACAACGCTCACGCGCGCGTTTCGCTGAGCGACGTTCCCGCATCTCAACCCACCCATCCATAGCCCAGGTGGGAGGCCACCGGTGGAGTCAGGAAGGACGCTCGATCGCGCCTCTTGTGCGGCTATAGCTGACGACCCCGGTGCGCTCCCCGGCTACAGCACAGGCGGCACAACACGTTTGCGCCCGTCCATCGCACCTGTTGAGCCACACTATGCGGGCATCGCGGGTACCCCTGCTGGCCGCGCTTGTGATGGGCATGCGTGCACCACATGCACTCCAACGCGATGACGCAACCGGTGCTGCACGCTGGTGTACCCGGTTACTGCCTTCTTACCTGCCCGGTGCGGTGACAGGTCCCGTGACAGGTGTGCCGACACGTGTTGCACTCCGCGCCTCGCCTTCTGCCGCGCCACACGCCGCCCCGGGTGGCGGACGCTCTTTGGCGCATCATGTGTCCCTGGGGCACGACACCGGCTCCACCACCGGTGTCCCGCGCGGTGCCCTCCGTATCGTCCACCTGACAGCCACCTGAGCGACCGGTGATGCCTTTGTAGCTCGCAGATGTCGCACGGGTGGCGTGGCGTGTCGCGCCTAGGTGGATGGTCGACGGCATGCCATCCTTCCGCCCTAGAAGCGCACTGTTGCCGCCAGGTGCGGCCCCGGTGCGCTACAGCGGGGCACCTGGCTGGTCGCCAGGTCCTGAACATCTGGCGCCACGGTGTCCGCCGGGGGGCCTCAGCCGGTGGGCGAACAGGAGTCGGTGGCGGGCCGACTCAACTCAGAACGAACGGGAGCTGGGGTGCGACGAGTAGTTGCGATCTCCAATGG
Source organism: Actinomycetospora termitidis (assembly GCF_030286555.1). Classification (GTDB taxonomy): domain Bacteria; phylum Actinomycetota; class Actinomycetes; order Mycobacteriales; family Pseudonocardiaceae; genus Actinomycetospora; species Actinomycetospora termitidis. The sequence continues at coordinate 60,993 of NZ_JASVWF010000011.1, forward strand.
CAAGGGTGGGGTCGGGAAGACGAGCTTGACGGCTGGCCTGGCCGGGCTGGTCGCGGCCTCGGGTTACCGGGTTCTCACTGTCGACATGGATCCGCAGGGCAATCTGCGCCGAGACCTGGGCTATCCGGACGCCGATCAGGGCTTCAATCTGACTTCGGCGATACGCGACGGAGCTCCGCTGGTGCCGCTTCGTGGCGTCCGCGAAGGCCTTGACTGCGTCCCGGGCGGGGCGACCCTTTCCGACCTGCCCGCGACTTTCATCTCACGCTCGGCCCGCGGGGACGTGATGAGCGGCCTGAGCACGGTACTCGGCCAGGTCCGTCCAGAGGGGGAACCGCACGCGGACTACGACCTGGTCTTGATCGACACCCCGCCCGGTGAGCCGATCCTGCAGGACCTGGTCCTGACAGCCGCTGACTATCTGGTGATCCCCACCCGCTCGGACGACGCATCGATCGACGGGCTGGTCACCGTCGCGCAGCGCTTCATGCGCGCCCGCGAGAGCAACCCCGGCCTGATGCTGCTCGGGGTGCTGCTCTTCGGCGTGGGCGCTCGCAGCACTCGGCTCCGCACCACCGTCCGGGCGGCCCTCGACGACATTCTGGAAGGAGCAGCGCCGGTGTTCGAATCCAGCATCCGCTATCTCGAGTCAGCCGCCATCGACATCCGCCGTCACAGCCTGCTCCCACACGAGCTCGAAGCGAGCCAACTGGCGGAGAAGAGCGAGCGGCTGGCCCGGCTGCGCAATCGCGAGGGCGCCGGCGCAGAGCGCCTGCTGAGCCGGGACGCCTCAGGCCTGGCCGGGGACTACAACGCCTTGGCGCGAGAGCTCCTCGAGGCCATCGCCGAACACGAAAACCACCGACTCCTGACCAACCCGGCCGCGGCGGCGGGCGCCTGATGCCGGCCAACGATCGCCCGAAGCTGGGCTCAGCTTTCCGGACGCAGGACCGCACACAGGGTCTGGCGGGCCTACTTGCGTCGACGCCAACGACCGATGACCCGGCCAAGCCGTCTACGCCGGCTGAGCCACCAGAGCGAACCACCCCACGCGACACTGCCCCCGAGCAGGAGCCGCGGACCTCGTCGGCCTCCTCGCCGGGCACGGAGGCCGCCGACGCCGCTCCTTCTTCGCCCGCCTCGTCCCGTGGGTCGGAGCCACGCCGGGGCCGCCGGGCGGAGCCACGCCGCAGGCGCCGGCCGGGATCTGCTGGAGAAGCTGGTGCTTCGAGCGCTGGGGCCGAGGACATTCCGCGGGTGGTTCCGGTGGTGCTCGATGCCGGCGTCCTCGAGCAGCTGCGGCTGCAGTCTCGCCACACCGGGCAGACTCACGGTCTGATCGCGCTGGCGGCGATCGAGAATCACCTCGACGCGCTCTCCACCGAGTGGTCGACCCCTTCGGCGTCCTTCAGCCGGAGCTCGCTGTTCGGCCGTACCCAGCCCCAGCATCGGCGCACCGAGCCCGGAGTGCAGACTCAGCTGCGCCTCGCTGCAGGCGATGCGGACGTGCTGGACGAACTCGTCGACCGCTGGTCCGCGCCCTCCCGCTCGGCACTTGTCAACCGGGCACTCAGCTTCGAGTTCTCCGAAGAGCATCATGGCGGAGCGGGGTGAAGACAGGCAGGTGAGAGACCCGCAGGCGCGTTACTGCGGATCTGCCGCCGACTCGTTCCCGCAGAGCGCCCTTCCGCCCAGCAAGTGATGGAGAGCGCCTCGGCGCCGATCGATCGGTGTCGAGCTCCGCCGATAATCAGAGGTGCAGCAATTATGTCAGCAGCAACTGGCCAGCGTCGGCCTCGGACTGGCTTGCGCAGCGGACCACGGGGCGGGCCGGCGCTGCTGTTCAGGCGCGGGTGGCCGGGACTTTCACCAGGAGCGCGCTGAGCCCGATGGCGATAAGTATCACGAAGAGCGCCCCGATCACCTGCCCGGGCGTCACCGGCGCGGCGTTCCCAGCAAAGCCGGTTCCCCCCGGGCGGACGGCACTGCTGCCGAAGGCGCAGCCGAGCAGGGTGACGTCGATGGCGCCGAATCTGCGCACGAGCCACCAGCCGCCGCGCCGGTATTTCAGGTAGAGCCATCCGCCCAGGGCGACCAGGCTCACGCCGACGAGCAGCTGAACGTTCCCGCGGTCGACCAGGGAGAGCGACACCGCGACGACCGTGACGAGCCCTGCAGCTACCGCGGCGACACAGCGCTCACCGCCCGATGGCTGCCGCAGTGTCGAAAAACGCTGTCTGACTTGGTCGGCGCGCTGGGCTTCGTCCGCCGCCGCGGCATCGCGACGCTCCCCCTCTTCGGCGCGGGCCCGCCCCGTGCGCTCCTCGGCCGCGTGAAGCTCGTCGCGGAGGGCGGCGTCGCGCTGGAGCCGCAGCGACTCTCGGGCCACGCCGAGCCGTTTGCGCTCAAGGCGCAGGCGCTCCTCGTCGGTGCGGCGCCGGTGCCGCTCGACGTCCGCGGCCACGCACCACTCGCACCACGGTTGGTGCACGACGTGGCCGCAGCTCATGCCGACCCCTTCCCCCTCGTGAGGCAACCTTCCACTGGGCCATCTTGCGGAGCAAGGTCAGATTCGTCGCCGTCTCGCGGCCGACAGCTCGAGCGGGCCATCGAGTCCCGCTCGATCTGTCAACGATCTTGTCGGACCCCTTCGGCACGCTGCCGGCGTCGGACGCGTCGCGGGAGGCTTCGGAAGGTGGACGGGGAGCATGGCGGGGTCGCTCGAGGTGCAGGTCCTGGAGGCTCGCGAGTTGGAGGAGGTCCTGGCCCGCAGCGTTGAGGACGGTCTGATGGAGGACTCGGCCTGGCGTGAGGACGTGCCGACGCCGCAGGAGCCCGGGGTGTACGTGTGGGCCGCCTCGGGCCTCGTGGTGTACGTCGGGAAGGCGGGGAGCCTTGCCGACCGGCTGGGGTACGAGCAGCGCCTGCGGGATGGCTACGAGCCCGCGGGGGATCGCTGGGAGGTCTCGGTGGTGCACATGCTGCGGGTGTACCGGGCCAAGCCGATGTGGGCGCGGGCGAGGGACCCGGAGGCGGCTCTCGAGGTCGAGCGGCGGTTGATCGAGTGGCACCGGGCGTGCGTGGGGATCGCGCCGCTTGCGATCGGGTGGGACACCAAGCCGGGCAGTCCCCGCGAGCAGGCGGAGACGATGGCTCGGGAGCTCTGGAACCTCGACCCGGCGGCGCGGCCGTCCACGGCGGGGGAGCGGTTCCGCCGGATCGCGGATCCGGCGGAGCCGGACGGCACCCGGTGGGTCCTGGGCGAGGCGCACAGCGAGGGCACCTGAGCCTGGCTCAGTAGCCGGGTGGTGGGTGGTTGCGGTGGCCCCAGCGGTACATGTCGGCTTCGTACTGGTCGGCGTAGCGCTGTTGCTGGTCGTGGCGGGCGCGCTGGTCCCAGTAGTCGTCGGCGGCGCTGCGCCCGCCGGTGTGGGAGCGGCCGGTGATTCCTCCGGTGGGGTAGCCGTGGTCGTAGAAGGCGGGGCTTCTGCGGCGGGAGGGGCGGGCGGGGCGCCGGAAGATCAGGGCGAGCACGAACAGGGTGGCGCCGAGGGTGAGCAGGAGCTGCCAGAGCAGGGCCGCGGCGATCGCGGCGAGGGTGATCGCGGTGATCCGCCCGGCGCGGCGGCCTGGGCCGGCGGGCGGGGTCCAGCGCCGGCGGAGCAAGCGCACGGTCACCGCGGCGCACAGGGCCTGGACGCCGAGCACGAGGACGGTTCTGCCGAGCTCGGGCAGGGTGGCGGCGTCCACGCGCTCCAGCCTCGCCGAGCCACGGGAGATCCGGAAGGCTGCCCGGGTGGGTCGTCCCGGTCGGGGCGGGCGCGGTCGTCATGTCGCGGGTTCGACAGAGTAGCGGCAGTAAGCGCAGCGTGGGCTCCGGCCGGTGGGGCCGGCGCCGCCGACACCGTGCTCGCAGGTGTTCTCGCCACGCCGCTCGGCGGCGGCAGCGGCCTGGTCGCGGCGCTCGCGGGCGATCTCGGCCCAGCGGTGCTCGTGGCGGTGTTCACGGCTGCGGGCGTCCCACAGGGTCTCGTGGCGATGGTCGCGGCCGATGCCGCGGATGGGCAGCTCGGGGACGGGTTGGCCGGGGCGGAGCGCCCAGCCGAGCCCGTCGTGCCCGGCGGTCGGGCCTTCCCCGTCCTCGTGGTCGTCGGCGTGGTCGTCGGCGTGGTCGTGTCCAGCGGCGGCACCGGAGGTGGGGTGGGGGAGCAGGGTGGCGGCCCAGGGGTCGTCAGGGCTGATGACCGCGGAACTGTCAGCGCGGGCTGACGGGTGTTCGGGGTGCTCGGGGGGCAGGTCGGCGGGGTCGGTGTCGGCGATGCCTTGCAGGAGGTGGGCGAGCCAGACGGCGGGGTTGCGGATCTTGGTGGGGTTGGTGGTCCAGCCTTTGGTGTGGGCGACGTGCCAGATCAGCGGGACGAGCTCGGCGACGCTCCAGGTGGTGGGGGAGGCGGCGAAGCGGGTCAGGGCGGGGATGAGGCGCCCGACGGGGGTGTGGCGCAGTACGGGGATCTCGCGGCGCAGGTCCTCGGCCAGGCGCACCGCCCCGGGGTGCTGGCGCGGCCGGCGGCGCGCCGTGGGGCCGGGGCGGGCCGCCGGGTTCGGGCGGCGTGCCGCGGGGCGGTTCCGGGTGCGTCGATGCTGCTCGGAGGGTCCGTCGGCGCGGGGGTCGACCGGGTAGGAGCGGGTATCGGGGCCCAGGCGGGGCCGGGGGCGGGTCCCCGGTCCCGGATCCGGGGTGCCCTGGTTGGTCGAGGCTTCGAGCGCAGCGAGTCCGTCGGCGCTTGTCGCCGAAGATCCATGAGATCTTCTTGAGGGGAAAGATCGACTTGGGCCGCCTATCGGGGGGGTGCCATCTTCCCCAGCATGCCCTCCGAGCTGCGTCGATGCGGTTGCGGAGGTCGCCGCGGCGGGGACGAGTCGGTGGGGGAGGTGGCGGGTGAGCCAGCGGGGCACACCGAGCGCGTAGACCGAGACGTAGCGGCGTTGCTTGGAGCCGGCGGCGTGGGCGGCCATGGCCTCGGCGAGGTACATGTGCCGGCCGCGGAAGACCTCGACGGCGATGCCGAGCTCGCGGGCGGCGGCGCGGGCGCGCTGCACGGTGCGCTCGGAGCAGCCGACCTCGGCGCGCACGTGCTCGACCGAGACGGTGATCGCGCGGCCGGTGTCATCGTCGGCGTGGCGGGCGTGCACGGCCATGACGCGCGCGAGGGTCTCGGGGGCGACGTGGTGGCGCGCCAAGACCTCACGGCCGCGGGCGATCGCGGTGGGCAGGGCGACGCGCAACCAGTAGTCGCGTGAGGCCCATCCCGGCACCGAGGTGTAGGTGCCGGGCGGAAGGACCAGGCGTCGCGCCGTGCCCTTCGCCCGCCTCGCCGCCCGACAGCATGCGCAGCGACCCGCACCGGCCCGGGTCGCGACGTGCGGGATCCACGCGTCCCGAGCCAGCGGGTCTCGTCCGGGGCCCTGGCTGAGGGGATGCGTGTGCGCCCGGCGCGTGCGACACGCGTCGGTTCGGAGTGGGGGAGAAGGAGGACGTGCGCTACCCTGGGGGCAGCTTGGTACAGCAGCCTCCTACTTCGGAGGCACCCGGGTCGAGGAAGCTACGAACTTCCGAGACCGCCCCAGGTTCCTGGGACACATGCCCGCCCCCGGCAAGGGGCGGGCTTTCGTGTGTCTAGGGCCTGGTGCGGCTGACCGTGGTGCCGGTGTTCAGATGTGCAGCGCCGCGCGGGCGCGCGTCATCCCGCCTCCGGCAGCACCTCCTCGGGCAGCAGGTGCGCGGGGAGCTCGTCGCGGTGGCGCAGGCCGATCGCGATGATGGCCTCCAAGTAGTCCTGGTAGCGGACCTGCGCGGCGTCGCAGTCGGCCTCAACCGCGCCAGAGGAGGCGTCCTTGAGCCGGACCTTGTAGTCCTTGACGTATCCGAGGCTCGGCCTGCCTCCTGCCCCTCGCTTCATGCGGGCACTCTGGCACGGCCAAGTTCTAGGAACAGGTACGACACGCCGAAAGATCGCCACGAGTAGTTAGACCCGCGACGCGGCCACTTTGGATCCATCCCGTCTGACCTTCGGCCTCGAACGGGAAGCCGACGCGGGAGGGCCTGGCAGCTGCTGGCGTTCGTCTGCCCGGCGCTGCCGCCATCAGTTGTGGCTGGGCGCGCCAGGGGTGTGGACTCTGCCGCCAGTGATGACGTGCTGGATGTCTGCGAGGGCGTGGAGGTCCTCGAGAGGGTTGGAACCGAGGACGAGCAGGTCGGCGCGATATCCGGGTGTGAGCTGGCCGATCTGCGCGCCGAGCCCGAGGGCGTGGGCGGCTTCAGTGGTGGCGGTGGCCAAAGCGCGCGCGTGGGTCCAGCCGGCGGCGTGGAACTGGGTGACGGTGTCGACGAGGGTGTCGAAGTAGCCCTGGCCGACACCGGCATCGTTCCCGGCGACGAGTCGGATGCCGTGCTGGTCGTTCCAGGCGAGTTTGGCGAGCTGCAGGTCCAGGCGCGCCTCTGGCGGCCACGTCTCCCACTCCCGAGCTCGGGTGGGTACGACAGCGATGCCGGTGCGAGCGATGATCTCGGCGATCTCTTCGGAGGGCGCGTACCCCATAGCTCCATCGGCATCCGGTGGAGCGAGCCACCCTCCGTGCTCGATGGTGTTGACCCCGGCCTTCGCGCAGGCAGCCATCGCGTCGGCTCCGTGCGCGTGGCCCGCGACGGGCAGGCCGTGCTCTCGCGCCGACGCGACGATCAAGGCGAGGTCTTGCTCGCTGAACTGGCTCTGCCACATCGGGGCGCCGGCTGGCGTCATCATCCCGCCGCTGGTCATGACCTTGATGACGTCAGCTCCCCCCGCGAGGTGACGGGCCACCGCGGCGTCGACGGTCCGGCGGTTCTCGACCGCGGTGCCGTTGAGGTCGATCTCGCCGCCGAGGAACCAGCAGTGGCCTTTCGGGGCGGTCAGAGGCGAGCGGGCGGTGAGCATGGTGGGCCCGAGCAGCTGGCCGGCCTGCACCTGGGCGCGGTAGCTGGCGACCAGCCCGTCACGGTCGCCCAGGTCCCGAGCGGTGGTGACTCCGCCGTCGAGCAGGGCCCGGGCGTTGCTGCGCACTGTGTGTTCGAGGGTCGCAAGGTCACCGGCCTCGAGCGCCGGTCGGGGATCGGTGGTGACGTCGAAAGACAGGTGAACGTGGACGTTGATCAGTCCGGGCATGACGGTTGCGGCGGGAATGTCCATGACCGTCGCCCCGCCTGCTGCGCCTTCGAATTCGGTTGTTGGTCCGACCGCGACGATCCGGTCCCCGTCGATCAGGACCGCGCCGAGTTCCACGGGCGGCTGGTCGGGGCGAGTGATGATGCGCCCCGCCCGCAGGAGAACGGGCCCTGGAGGGGTCGGCGTGTGCTGGGCGGTCACGGTGAAGATCGTCGCGCACGACCGCGGCGTCGGCTCTGCGGGCCAGGGCATCGCGGTCAGGACTGGCCGGCGGGCTGAGCTTCCTCGGTGGCCCAGGACAGGTCGCGTTCGCGGAGCCGAGCAGATAGTTCGGCGTAGGCGGCCGCTTCGTCGTCGAGGGTGGGGTAGCTGCGGTCGTCGTCGACGCCGCATGCGATCAGCTCGGCCCAGAAACGTTCCGCCGGGGTCCTGCTCTCGCTCGGAGTCGGTACCGCTGCGCTGAAGCCCTCGGCACGGTTGATCGCGTCGCGGCACTGAGTCACGCGGCCGACGTAGCGGAACCGGAAGTGCGGCCGGGTTGTGGCCTCAGCCGGCGCCTGGCCGGGTTCAGTGCCGCCGAGGGCGACGGCGGGCCGCTCGACCTCGGGGAAGACGGTGAGCGCGGTGGTGGCCAGGGTGCGCATCCGGCTGTAGCGCACGCGCCGGGTCGCCCAGCGTCGCGTGGCTACAAGGCGCCCTGCGAGCAGCGGGGCGACCAACCCGAGGATCAGCACTGGGTTGCCGAGGTTGTAGAGCGGGCTGGCGATCGCGTAGAGCAACTCGGGCCGCCCGCCCGTGGTCATGCTCAGCACGACGGCGACGAAGCGGGTGGTGACGGCGACCGCATGCATCATGGCTGCGGCGGCGACGAGGGCAAGGCCGACTCGCAGCCAGCCCCGGGCCTGACGGAGGTAGCGAAGGGTCGGAATTGCCACCGAAAGGTCGAGGTAGGCGAAGTAGCCGAGTGCGACCAGGTAGAAGACCCCTGTCGTCGGGTGCCCGGCCAGGGTGGCGGCGGAGTCGTCGTGGGGGAGGTCCCCGAACCACATCAGGCCCGAGAGGACCGCGAGCACCGAGCAAGCAACGGCGAACAGGGCCACCTCTCGGCGCACGGCCGGGACGCGCAGGCCTCCGGCGGGGCGGTACAGGAAGAGCAGGCAGAAGTAGGTCGAGGCGGTAATGACGTTCTGCAGGTACTGCAGCACGTAGGGGTTGAACAGCTCGGTGAAGCCATCGATGAACTTGCCCATGACACCGATGGACAGTCCGACGATCAGGCAGGCAGACGCGGCCACCGTGGGCCGCCGAGGATCGAGGTCGATGCCCCTTCGGCGCTCCTCGGCGAGTCGTCCGAGCTTGATCCCGAGCAGGGCCAGCAGGATGACCAGCTGGACGAGATACCCGGGGAGGGTCTTGGTGACGGTCAGCAGAGTCATCACCACTCCCGGAGGTCGCCGAAGGCTTGGTCGAGGCGCGAGAGAACCGGCTCCGGCGCCGCCGGCGACCGGACGATCGTCTTCTCTCCAGTGACCGCCGAGGTGCTCCAGCCCGACAAGATGATCGCTGCGGTCTCCGCCGCCCACTCCGCCTGCGGGTCATACATCGACGACGTCGACTGACTGCGTTGTCGCGGAGTGGTCACTGCATCGAAGCCGCAGACCAGCGCGAGGCCGCCGTCATCGGCCCTGTTGAGGTGCCCCAGGAACAAGTGGGCCAGTTCGTGGGCGAGGATGTGGGTGCGCTCGGCGCTGTTCTGAGCGTGAAACACGATCACGTCCAGGCCGGGCATCGGCATCACGCACCCGAACGATCCAGGTGCCTGGGGCCGGGGCGCGAGCTCGATTCGGCGGGGGCGGGATTCGCTTAGCTTCTGGACGAGTTCGTCGATGTCGAGTGGCTGGGCCACAGAGAGCTCACTCAGGAGCTTCCGGCAGCGCCGCCGCAGCTGACGGATAGTCACTGCCGGTGCCTCCCCTCGCACGGCAACCGTTCGTTCGCTGTGCGGAGTCGAATCGTTACACGCTGACATGACCAGTACCACCCGAACCTAGTCGGGGCATCCCGTTCGTCCTGTTGCTAGATCCCCCCTTGAGGGACCTCGCCCCTCAGCTCGAGCATCGCGTACAGGATCTCCATCATGATCTCGGCGACGCCGGGAGCCCCGGTGCTCCGGCAGATCCTCACCTGACCCTGTACCCCGCCAGCGATCAGCGCCTGCACGATCAACGCACAGTCCGAGCGATCTGCCACGTCGGGGTCAGTGAGATAAGCACGCTCGACCCCGAGCACCATCGACATGCTCGCGAGCAGACGCGGCGACTCGCCCGACGCGAGGTCCTTGGTGAGCAGGCGTGCGACGAGGCGCTGAACCGTGCCTGGTTCGCCGAGCTCTGGGTCGAGCTGGATCAGTCGCTCGACGATCTGGTCCTCAGTCTCGGGGAAGGCCACGTCGCTTCGCACCATCCGGGCCACCGCGCCCCGACGCCGCAGGCGGGCGCCCAGGCTCGGCGCACCCGCCACGGAGGTGAGGTCGAGTGGTAGCGCCGGCATCTCGCTCACGACGGCCCCCTCGACCCATGTCGACATCTCGCCAGGTCGTTAGTGTCGCACACGATGTCCGCTGTAGCGAACGCATGCTCAGGCGCATGTGCATATGAGCGCACACCTTGCGGCGTCAGTCGCCGTTGCGCTCCGTCGCCTGGTCTGTGTCAGTGCCGTCTGCAGGGCTTTCAACGTGCTCCGACTGTGCATGGCCGGCACCCGCGTCGCCGTACTCGTGGACCACACCTGTGAGCAGGCGGTAGATGGCGGCCCGGTGCTGCTCGGGGAGCCCTGTAATTCGGAACGCCACGTCGCGCACCGCCGCGTCGCGCATAGCCACCCGTAGCTCCAGCTCAGCGGCGACCTCGTCGGCCACTGCTCCATCGTTGAAGAAGTACGTCACGGGGACCTGGAAAAAGTCCGCGAGGCCCTGCAGGACCCGCATCGTCGGGTTCGTCTTGATGCCCCTGCGCAGCTCAGAGAGGTGCGATGGGGACATGTCTGTACCGAGCTCGCGCATGCGGGCGGCCGCCTCGCGCACGCTGTACTCCCGCTCCTTGTTCTCGGGGGTCACCATGCTGAACAGGTAGTTCAGCTTCTCGGCGAGCGTCCGCTCGCCCGAGGTGCTGTCCCCGTCCTGTTCGGCCATCAGAGCCTCAGTCCTCCTCAGCTTCTGGGCCCCGGACACCGGGGGCGTCCTCAAAGCTCAACGTTCTCTAGCCTAACGGCTACCCTCGTGTACGCTCAGATACGCACTCCGCCACGAGCTGTGACCGGATTGGTGGCCAGAGGGAGTCCCGGAAGGCGCGGACACCGTCGCGTTGGCCTCTCCGATTCGAGTTGCTTCCCGTGGTCCGGGGGGCAGGAGGGCGGAGGGCGGGCTCCACAAGGTGGTGGTGCGACGTGCGTCGGCTGGCCCCGTCCTTCTGCGAGGTCTCAGTTCAGGTGGGGTGCGGACTTGGCCGCACCGAGACAGCGACAGACATCCCGCGATGGCGCACGCCATCCGGCGGGTGGCTCGGAGGAGCGTGATGGCGCAGCACGACGCGAACGGCGGCGAACTGCTGGTCAGTCCTTCCGGCGCCCGCGCGGGAACGCCGGCCGGCGGGGCACCCGCCAGCCCGGGCGACACTGCGGCCTCCACCCACGAGCAGGAGCTCCAGGACGCGGCTCTACTACACGCTCACCTCGAAGGTGACCGGGACGCGTTCGCCGAGCTCCTGCGGCGTCACCGTCGGTCTCTGTTCCGCACCGTCTATGGGGTCGTGGGGCACTATCAAGACACCGAGGACGTCCTTCAGGAAACCTTCACTCGCGCGGTCCGGCACGCAGGAAGCGTTCGCCGCGAGACTCAGGTGGCGTTGTGGATGCGTCGGATCGCGGTCAACACCGCAATCCGCCACCTCGAGCGGCAGCGGCGGGTCGCCGTCCCGGTCGGCATCGATTCGGGCCCCTTCGATGCGGGCCAACCGCCCGCGGCCGCCGACGTAGAGCAGGCTCTCAGCGTCGAGAAGGCCCTTGGGCTGCTCAGCCGAGACCAACGGGCGTGCATCCTCCTGGTCGATATGCGCGGGTTCACTAACGCAGCCGCGGCCGAACTGCTCGGGATCCCGGTGGGCACGGTGAAGTCCCGGGTCCTGCGCGCCCGCGATGCCCTCGCCCAGCAACTGGGTGATTTTCTGTGACGATGAGGCCAGTAGGGTGATCGGCTGAGTCTTACCTCTTCGACGGGACCGGGCTCTGGACGTGAGCAGGTCCCAAGGAGACCGATCGTGAGCAGCTCGGACGACGAGCGAGACGCAGGCGTCTCGCTCGATGAACTCGTCGCGTACGAGGCGGGCGAGCTCACCGGCGCCGAGGAGGAACGACTCCGTATGAGGATCGCGCGCGACCCCGCCGCCCAGACCCGGCTTGCGCGCATGCGAGCCGTCCGACGGCTGCTCCCCAGCACCCCAGTAGACGTGCCCGACGACATGCCCGACGACATGGCCTCGCGAGTCGAGTCGCACCTGCGGCGTGAGGTCGAGCGCTTCGCCCGCGGCGACGCCGACCCCGAACCCCCCGCGGTCTAGCACCACCAGCTTGAACAAGCTCTGCACACGCGCTAGCGCATGGGCGTACCCGGCTGTCCGCCAAAAAACTCCGATTTCAACGGATCCATACACCGCCTAGGGCGGGTCTTACTCAGCAGGCGCCGCACATCCCGAGCGGCGTCCCGCTTGAGGAGACGTCCGTGGGCTTCCGCAGTGGCAGGACCGCATGAGCGACCCGTTCGGGTCCCGCCATGGCGGTGGCCCCCAGCAGCAGCCCTCCCGCGGTCGAGGCCCGACCCCCTTAGACCGCCTCGGCTTTGGCGGCGAAAGCCGCATGGCTGGTGGCTCCGCGCCGTCGAGGCGCGTGATGTCCCCGGTCCGGGTCGTGATCGCCGCGACTGTCGTCCTGGCTGTGTTCGGCATCGCCGGCGTCGCAACGCTGGCCAGCACGGGGAGCTCGACCCAGCTCGCGGACCCCTCGGCGTCATCGAGCCCCTGGAACGCGGCATCAAGGAGCCGCGAGCCCGGCACGCAGGCGTCTGGCTCCCGATCGGCGGATACTCCCAACCCGGGACCGGACGCAGGTGCTCCGATCACCCCGGAGCCTCCGCCCTCCGCGACGACGCCCACCAGCCCGCCTGCTCTGCAGGAGCCCTCGCCCGGTTACCCGCCGACCATCGGCACGCCTGAGACGTCAGCGACCAACACCGTCCCCTCGGCAGAAGCCACCTCCTCCCCGACCAGGGACGGGGACACGACGACGAGTCGCTCCAAGCCCGCCGCGGGACCGGTCGCGCCGAGTTCTCGCCAGCAGCAGCCGAAGCGAGAGCAGGCGAACTCGCCGAGCACGGTCCTGCCGATTCAGCCATCTGCTCAGACGAAGGGCACTGCCCCCTCGAAGCAGGCCTCGCCTCCAATCACCTCATCCCAGCCAGAGGCTTTTCCTCCTGCCAGCACCTCCCGGGTCGAGGTGCCGGAGCCCTCGCGCTCGGCCCAGGCCTCGACCACGCCAGCTCCGGGTGCAACGCCCACGACTAGTCCCGCGGGAACGACGGACGGGCTGCCCGCTCCGGTGACGGTGGGTCCGGTGCAGGTTGGGCCGGTGCGGGTCGGGCCGATCATCGTGATCCCGCAGCCGAACGGGGCGCCACCGAAGGTGCAGGTCGACGTACCCGGCCCGAGCGCCTCGCCGTGGTCCGCTGACGCCCCGCCCTCCTCGAGCGCCGCGCCGGCCGGGTCGGAGAGTGCGCCGTCGAGTGCCCCGCCGGACAGGGCTGAGGAGTACCCGAGCTCGCAGACCACGGCACCGCCGGCCAGCGCGACCGCCCCCAGCGGCTCCGGCGCTCCCCAGGCGACGGTGCAGTCGGCTCCGGGCGGGGCGTCTTCGGCGACCACGACGGGCCCCCCGGCAACTGGCACTGGGTCGGAGACACCGCAGGGGTCGGTGACGACGTCGAGCTCTGGTGGCGCTCAGGCCCCTACGGCGAGCGCGGCGCCGACGAGTTCACCGCCATCAGCTACCGGGTCGCCCACGTCAGGCCCCGCCGCGACGGGCACGGCGGGCACAGAGGGCTCGGGCACATATGGCCCGGCCTCCTCCGGCGCTCCCTCGTCTGCTCAGCAGTCGACCTCGGGCGCGGAGAAGCCGACGTCGGTCTCTCCCTCCGTGTCCGGGGCGGGCGGCGCCCCGGGTGCGGGAGCCTCGAACGGTCCGGCGGTGTCGCCGGCGGCGCAGGCCGCTGCGTCGGGGTCGGCGCAGGGTGCCGGGCAGAAGGTGTGCGAGAAGTTCGGGTCGACCAACGTCGACAACGGCACCTACATGGTCCAGAACAACGAGTGGGGCGCCTCGGACGGCCAGTGCGTCACCACCAACGGCGGCCCCGGCTTCTCGGTGGACTCGGGCAACCACAACAAGAACGACGCCCCCGCCGCGTACCCCTCGATCATGTCCGGCTGCTGGATGGGCACCTGCACCAAGGGCACCACCCTGCCCACCCAGATCGGGCAGCTCGGACCGCTGTCGTCCTCGATCGCCGGACAGATCCCGGCGGGCACGAAGTCGAACCTGGCCTACGACATCTGGGCCGACTCGACCCCGAAGAAGAACGGCCACAACGACAAGCTCGAGCTGATGATCTGGCTCAAGGAGACCGGAGGCATCAAGCCGATCGGCGACAAGACCGGCCAGGTCTCAATCGGCGGTGCCAACTGGGACGTCTGGAAAGGCACCAACGGCGGCGTCAACGTCATCTCCTACCTGCGCCAGGGCTACGTCGACTCCGCGGACAACCTCCCGATCACCGACTTCGTCAAGGACGCGGTCAATCAGGGCGTGGTCTCCGACGCCGACTACCTCACCAACATCCAGGCAGGCTTCGAGCCCTGGACCGGCGGCCCCGGCCTGCAGCTGACCCGATTCGATGTCACCAACGGCCAGAGCGCCACCGGCACCGGTGCGGCTGCCAACGGCAGCGCCAGCGGGGCCGGTGCCGCTGGCTCTACCTCGTCGGTACCGACCTCCTCCGCGGCGTCCGGGACCTCGGGCAACGCGGGGGGCACGGGCACCTCCGGTGCGGCCCCGAGCTCCGGTGCGGCCCCAAGCTCCGGGACAGCCCCAAGTTCCGGGGCGGCGCAGAGCTCCTCGCCGCAGTCCTCGGGGGCCGCTGCCGGCGCCGGGGTGACCGCGACGTCCGCGCCGCCCGCGACGTCGAGCGGCTCGCCGGCTACGAGCTCCTCGACTGGCAGCGGTGGCGCCTCCGCGACCTCCGCAGCGCCGTCCTCGTCGGCACCCTCGACGACGGCGTCGGGAAGCAAGCCCAGCTCGGCGGGCTCCGGCGCAACGAAATCCAGCTCGCCTGCGACAGAGTCCAGCTCGCCGGCGACGTCGACTAGCTCGCCTGTGACGTCGACCGGGTCGTCGGCTCCGGAGTCCTCATCCTCCGAGTCCTCCGAGTCCTCCGAGTCCTCCGAGTCCTCCGAGTCCTCCGAGTCATCTGAGTCGGCTTCTGCGGCTCCGACGTCGACGACATCGGCGTCGGGCGCGGGTGCGGGGTCTGCGGGGGGTTCCGGTGGTGAGGCGTCGAAGGGCGGCGCGACCGGCGCGTTGTGGTCGTTGACCAGCGGGCTGGAGGGGTTCCAGTCCACGCCGTGGAACAACGAGAACGCGAAGGACCCGGTGGCGGCGGCGTCGCCGAATGTGGCGGGTCGGCAGGCGGTCAAGTTCGAGGTGCCCGGCGGCGGGAAGCGCTCGGAGTCCCAGCCCGAGAAGGACACCTTCAAGGATGGCGACCACAAGTTCTTCGGCTACTCGGCGTTCCTGGACCAGAACTTCGCTACCGACGCGGACAGCTGGCAGGTGATCTGGCAGCTGCACGACAACGGGGTCAACGGCTCCCCGCCGGTGGCGATCGAGGTCGGCAAGGGCCACCTGTGGCTGGCGACCTCGGGCAACGACCACGACAAGGACCTCGGCGCGGTCACCCCGGGCAGCAACGTCTCGGTGCAGCTCGAGGTCGAGTTCAAGACCGGCGGCGGCTTCGTCAACGTCTGGCGCGACGGCAAGCAGCTGGTCTCCAACTACACCCCGCCCAAGGGCACCACTGTCGACGGCGGCGCCTACCTCAAGACCGGCATCTACCGCGACCCCTCGGAGGGCAAGGACAGCACCCTGTTCCTCAACGATTTGAAGATCGGGGACTCGCTGGAGTCGGTCAGCAACCTCGCCGGCGCCACCACGGCCACCTCCGGCGCTGCGCTGCCAGTGGTCGGGCTGCTGCTGGCGATGATCCCGATCGCGGTCCTCGAGGTTCGCCGTCGACGCCGGGCCCGCTACCCCGAGCTGCTCCTCCCGCGGCCACGACCGGCTTTCGAGCCCCCGACTCGCACGACCAAGTCACCGCGGCCGGTCGCCGGGGCTCGCAGGTGAGCGCGGCGAGGAGGGTGAGGCGCGGGCACTCGATCGGCCCGGCCATCGGCCGGGCTTGGACCTCCCCGGGGTGCGTGGGCTGGGGCAGCTCCCGCGACCGCGGCGAGGGCCAGGGACGGTCCGGCGGGGCCACCGGGTCAGGGAGTTCTCCCGGGCCGTCCCACCTCCACCGACCCGCGCAGCGATGCGCCCACGCGCCGAGCCCTGACCCGACCTCGCGAGCGACACCGCGATGCGCGCTCCGGTCGCACCCCAGCCCCAGGAGGACGGCGTGACCCAACTCGAGGACCACCGCGTGCGTCCCACCCCACCCACCAAGCACCCCGACCCAGCCCACCAGCACCCGTCGCCGCACCGGCCGCCGCTCAGTGCCGCGGCGCCAGGGCCGCCCCGGTTCGTGGTGCCCAGCGACGAGGACTGGGACGGGCGCCCGTTCACCGGCCGCGACGCCGACCGGCCCGCCGCGATCACCGACGCCGACCGCACCCAGGTCGTCCCACCCCGCCAGGGGGCCGCTGCGTTCGCGCCACACGACGCTCCTGCGCGGACGTCCGCCTCGACCGCGCCCGCCGCGGCGAACCCGCCCGCTGCGGCGCCCACACCACCGACCTACCCGACACCGCCCGCCGCGGCAGTGGAACTAGCCGCGTCTGACGCGAACCCGGAGCCCACCCAGGTCTTCACGCCCCGCCCACCGTCGGCCCCGGACGCGGCCTCGGCCGACCTGGGAGCCTCGTCGGCGGAGCCGCGGCCGTGGGGTGACGACGCGGCCCGGACCCAGCACGTGACGTCGGACCGGATCGCGGCCGCCACCGCCCGACCGCGAGGCGCCTCAGGCACAGTTCCACCGGCCCCGGTGCGCGACTCGCGCACCTCGTCGGGCTCCGGGCCTCGGCGACCGGCCACGACTCCGCCGGCTGCTGCGCTGCAGCCGCCCTTCCCTCCGGCGCCGCCGCCCGGGCCGCGCGAACCCACACGACACCCCACCGCCTTCCCACCAGCGGCCGCCGTCCCCATCGCTCCGGCGGCACCGGCGGCACCGGCGGCACCGGCGGCCGGGTCTTCTGAGGTGGACGACGTCGACTTCGACGTCGTCGACCCCTTGCCGCGGCTCCCCGACCCCGCCGCTGCCGGTGTCGGGCGCACTGGCCGCAGCGCCGGGTCCGGACCCGCGCCCGACTACAGCCCCGGGGGGCAGAAGCCCTCGGTGACGCCCTCGGACGTCGCACCGGGACGCGGGGAGCTCCCGGCGGGGGAACTGGTCGCGGTCGACGACGAGGACGAGACGGCGCGGGGTCTGCTGGGGCAGGGACTGCCGGGGTCGCTGGTCTCGGCGGCGCGGGAAGCGTGGCCGCCGGCGGACGCGGAGCAGCTCGACGACGCGGTCGCCGCGGGGGAGACCGCGCACGTGCGGGCACTGGCCGATCCGCGCGGCCCGGTCTCGGACCGGGCGCCGGCCACGGCGCTCGCGCGCACCGAGGAGGCAATGGAGACCGCGGTCGCGGTCGAACGGCTCGCCGCCCGCCACGAACCGGGCCACGCGGACTGGGCCCAGGGCGGGGTGGTGATCCCGGTGATCGGCGCGTCGGCCGGGGTCGGGGCCTCGGTGGTGACCGCGGCGCTGTTCGACGCCCTGGACGTGTGCGGGGTGCCGACCCTGCTCGTCGACGCCGCCGACCCGGCCCGCTCCGGGCTCGCGGCCGCGGTCGCCGACCAGGGCCCACCCGCCCGCACCCTGCACCCGAAGATCGGCGTCGCCTACGGCCGCCGCGGCGGCGGCTGGGTCGCCCAGCTCGCCACCCCACCGAGCGAGGTCCTGTCTCCGCGGATGGTGCCTTCACCGTGCTGGTGGCTGCCGGACCAGACCGCGCCGGCGGCCACGGTGGTCGACCTGGGCTGGGACCCCTGGCAGGTCGCGGCGTCCCCGCTGCGCGGCGCCGGGGCGTGGCTGGAGGCCGGCACCCCCAGTTCCCCGCGCCCGGTGCTGGTGGTCGAACCGAACCGGCCCTCGCTGATGCGCGCCAACCAGCTGCTGACCCGGCTGCGCCCGTGGATCGCCGCCGGGCAGGTGGCCGCGCCCGCGGCGCTGGTCGTGGTCTCGGCCAAGCGCTGGCCCAAGCAGATCACCGGGGTCGCTGCCCAGGCCCTCGGCGAGCTGATGGAACACGCGGTGTTCCTGCCCTACGACCCCACCGTCGGCGCCGGCGGCATCGGCGCGGACCCGGTCCCCGACCGGCTGCGGGCCGCGGCCGCGGCGATCCCGGCCCGCTGGGGCCTGATCCCGAACAACCTCGCCCCCGGCGGGGCGCTGCCATCCCTGACCCGACTGTTCGGAGGCCGCTGATGCTGCTCACCACCACGACCGCCGCCCACGACCTGGCCCACCAGCTCCTCGCGGCGCTCCCAGCACAGGTCCCCGACCCGGGACCGCAGGCCCCTCCGGGTTCGGAGAAGCTCACCCAGATCCTGGGCTACCTGAAGTGGATCGCGCTGGGAGCGTGCGCGGTGGCGTTCATGGGCGGGATCATCGCCTTCACCGCCGGGCGGGTGGTCGACAACCGGCGCTACGGCAACACCGGCGCGCTGATGATGCTCGCCGCGGTGGGCGGGGCGATCCTGTTCGGGGTCGGCCCGACGGTGCTCAACAGCTTCGCCGGGACCGGCTGAGCCCGTGTCGATGGTCAGCGAGGAGGAGCAGCGCGCCGCCCGCGCCAAGGTGATCACCGCGCTCGGGGTGTTCGCCCTGGTGCTGGTCGCGGTGATCATCGGGCTGATCTGGGCCGGTCACCAGTCGAGCCCTGCCGGCAGCGACGCGGGAGCTGCCCCGAGCGACGCGGCGACCCCGCCGGCCGCCGCCGGGTCCGGCGGCCCGGCGGCGCCGGGTGGCTGGGATGTGGCGGCGGAAACGGCGCTCGCGACCCGGCTGATGCGCCAGTTCCCGGACACCGCCTCGATGCCCCAGACCCTGGCGCCCTCGGGGCTGCCGGTGATCGACGTCCCCGACCCGACCCGGACGAACACCTCCGGGGTCGGCGAGGGGTTCCCCGCCACCCCGGAGGGCGCGATCGGGCAGCTCGCCGCGCTCGAGGTCGTCGGGCTGGCGGATCTGAACCCGGACACCTACAACGCGGTCTACCGGTCGGTGTCGCTGCCCGGCGCCCCGGACCCGGCGGCGACCCCGCTGGGGGTGCAGGTCGACAAGGTGTATTCGCAGGTGGTGCTGCAGGGCTCGACCGGGCAGCCGATCTCTTCGCGCTGGCAGCTGGCCGGCGCGCAGGTCAAGGGCGTCACCTCCGGCGGCCGCTCGGTCGTGGTGTGTGTCGCGGGGGAGCTGCAGCTCGCCCAGGTCAACTCCGCGCAGACCGGGACCGGGGACTGCCAGGCGATGCGCTGGACCGGCAGCGACTGGCGGATCGCGCCGGTCCCGGTGGCCTCCGCGGCGCCGGTGACCTGGCCCGGCTCCCCGGCGTTCGTCCAAGCCGGCTACCACCCGACCAACGGAGGACCCGTCTGATGAAAGGCATCATCGCCGACGCGGTCGGCGGCTTCCTCGACGGCATGGCCCGCAACGTGTGGGTCGGCACCCTCGATCTGCTGCGCAACGTCCTCGGGCTGGTCGGCAAGCTCGGCCGGGTCGACCCGACCCCCGGCGCCGGGGCGATCTCGACGACCTTGTGGTCCTCGATGCTCCAGCTCGCCGCGATCATCGCGGTGATCCTGTTCTTCGCCCAGCTCGCGATGGCGGTGCTCAACCCGCGCCGGCACATGATCACCGCCGCGCTCGGGCCGGTGCAGTACGGGATCGCCACCGTGCTGACGGTGACCATCGTCGTCGCGCTGCTCGGCGCCGCCGACGGGCTGACCAGCCTGATCCTGCAGGGCGGCGCGGATGTCACCAACGCCGCCGCCACCATGGACCGCCTCGGGCTCACCGACGACAACAACGCGGTCAAGGCCCCGGTGCTGGCGGTGCTCGGGATCGTCGCGGTGCTGCCGCTCTCGGTCGGCTACGGGATCATGCTGCTGTTCCGGTCTGCGTCGATCCTGGTCATCTTCGCGACCATCCCGATCCTGAGCGCCGGGCTGGTCAACCTGGCCACCAAGCACTGGTTCTGGCGCGGCCTGCGCTGGATGCTCGCGCTGATCTTCATCCAGCCCACCTTCGCGCTGTGCTTCACCATCGGCTCCGGGGTCATCTCGGCCGCGGGCCGCGGCCAGGGCGACATCCCCACCGGGGCGGGCACCGGCCTGGTGGCGAACGCGCCTGCGCAGGGCTCCGGGATCGTCACCCTGCTGCTGGGGTTCGGGATCCTCTTCGTCGCCCTGTTCGCACCGATGGCCCTGTTCCGGCTCTTCGCGTTCGTCGAACCGGGCACCCAGCCCCACCAGACCATGATGTCGGCGTTCGGGTCCGCGGTCGCCGGGTTCAAGCAGGCCGGCGCCGGTATCGCCTCCGCCGACGTCGGGTCGGTGTTCTCCTCGGCCACCGGCGGCCGCTTCGGCGGCGGAGGCGCCGCGGCCGCGGGTGCCGGGGGCGGTGGACCGGACGGCACCTCACCCAGCGGTGGCGGTGCCGGCGGTAGCGGTGCCGGCGGTGGCGACGAGAAGAAGCAACTCGCCGCGACCGCCGCGCTGGCCGCGGCCACGGGCGGCGCGAGCGCGGCCGCCGGAGCAGGAGCGGGCGGCGTGGCCGCTGGCGGCGCCGGTGCCGGCCCGGCCACCCAGGCGGTGCCGGCCCTGGCCGGCCAGGGAACGGGCGGCGGGTCGGGCTCGGGTGCAGATGGGGCGCAGGACGCCGAGCCGGGGGAGCTCGCCGGCGCCGGCGCGGGTGCCTCGTCGCCGGGTCAGCTCGCCGGCTCGAGCGCGAGCGGCACAGGCGGCTCGGGTGGCGGGTCCTCCGGCGGTTACCCGTCGGGCTCGCTTGCCGGGGTCGCCTCCGCGGCGGCGTCGTCGGTGGGGGGTGCGGTCGGCTCGTGGGGCGGCGGGTCGGTCGGCGCCGCCGGTTCGGTGGCGCGCAGCGTCGGCGGCGGGGCGTGGGGAGCGGCGCAGGGCATCGCCGGCGCGGGGCCGATGCCGCCGGCGCCGCAGGGCGGGGTGGTCGGGACGGTCGGGGACTACGGGCCCAGCGATTACGCCGGCGGTGCCGGATTCCCCTCGGGCGGCTCGGCGGCTAACCCCTACCGGGATCCCAGCTACGACCGCCCCGGCGACGACGAGGACGGCGGTTACGACGGTCGCTACGACCACGGCCCGGACGACCGGGGCCGGATGAGCGGGGTGCTCTAGACCATGTCCGAGCAGCTGACCTATGTGCCGGGGCGCCCGGAGCGCAACGGCTGGATCCTGGGCCTGACGATGCCCCAGGCGGTGATCTGCCTGGTCGCGGTGCTGCCGCTGATCCTGTTCTTCGGCGCGAACCGCGCCGCGCAGGGCCTGGTGCTGCTGCCGTTCTCGACGGTGATCGTGGCGTTGACGGTGGTCCCGATCCGCGGCCGACCGGCCGCGAAGTGGCTCGCGGACACGGTTCTGTTCGGCTCCGGGCAGGCGGCGGGCTGGTCGTCGTGGCAGTCCAAGGCCGCGGCGGGGCTGCCGGTCGACCGCGACGAACCGGACCTGCCGGGGGCGCTGTCGCGCCTGGATCTGCTCGACGGGCCCCCGATGCCCGATCACGGGCGGGTCTGCGTGCTCCACGACACCGCCGAGGGCCGCTGGGGCGCCACGGCCCGGCTCTCCGCGCGCGGGGTCGGGCTGGCCTCGGCGCTGGAGTGCCGCAACCTCGCCACGGGGCTGGGCAACATGCTCAAGGGCCTCTCGGCGTCGGATCGGGTCGACCGGGCGAGCTTGGTGGTGCGCTCGGTGCCCGACGACGGCACCGCCTACGAGCTCTGGCGCGACCGCCACCAGGCCGACACCGCGCCGCCGCTGGCGGTCGCGGTCGCCGATGACCTGCGGCGGATGGCCGGGGCGGTGTCGGTGCGCCAGGAGGCGTTCCTGACCGTCTCCGCCCGCGACGAGGTGCTGCGCCGCCCCGCCCAGGCCGCCGGCGGCGGGCGCTTCGGGCGCGCCCACGCCCTCTACCGCGCCCTCGGGGCGCTGGTCGAACCTCTGCAGCAGATGGGCTGCGACACCCCGCAGTGGCTGACCTCGGCCGGGATGGCCGAGGCGATCCGCACCGGGTTCAACCCCGCCGCCTCGGGGCTGCTGACCCACCAGCGCCTCGAGCACGGCGAAGCGAACCTCCCCGCCGCGGCCGCGGGCCCGACCCGCGCGCCCGCCCCGGCCGCGCGCTCGTACGCCCACGACGGCTACGTCACCGTGTCCTACTCGGTGATCCCCCCGCGCTCCGGGGTGCGGTTCGGATCCCTGGCCCCGCTGCTCGCGGTCCGCACCCCCGGCGAGCGCCGCACCCTCGCGATCCACTACGAGGTCCTCCCGCAGCGCATGGCCCAACGCATCGCCACCCGAGAGCGCCAGACCACCACCCTGGTCGGGGAGCTCAAGGCATCCAAGGGCTTCGGGGAGGCCGCCAAGGACCGCCAGGACCGCGGCAGCTCCTACCGCCAGGAAGACGTCATCGCCGCCGGCGAGGCGATGGTCCGCTACGCCGTCGTGGTCTCAGTGACCGTCCCCGCCGACTGGAACATCGAGGACCACGCCGAGGCCCTCGAGACCAGCGCCGCCGGCCAGTACCAGCTGGTGCGCCTCGAGCTCGCCCAGGACTCCGGGTTCGTCGCCGCCACCCTCCCGGTCGGGATGGGCCTGGCCCGCATGCGCAACGCCCTCTGACCCTGCCCTGCCCTCTGACCCCGCCCCGCCTTCTGACCCGGTCCTGTTTGGTTCCTGGCCACGACCCGATTCCTCACCCTGCCCCGCGACGCGAAGGACAGCCCTGATGACCCGCGCGACGTCCCGCCCGCCTCGGTCTTCTCGCCGTGGTGAGCAGCACACGGGCCGCGACACCGCCGAGCTGCTGCGCGGCTTCGAGCTCCCGGTTCCCTCCCGCCCGATCACCGAGCCCGACGGCCCGGCGGAGAAGGTCAACCGGGGCGGGCGACCCAAACGCGGGCGCACCGAGCGCGGCCTGGGCTGGACCGCGGTCGAAGCTCCGCTGGCCACTCTGCGCACCACCACCGACCAGGTCGGCGGGCTCTACCCGCTGCTGGCCACGCCGGGGATGCCGCCGGTCGGGGCGCTGATCGGCTACGACGCCCTGTCCGGGGGCGCGTTCTACTGCCACCCCGTCGAGTGGGTGCTGCGCCAGATCTCGACCAACCCGAACATCCTGGTCTTCGGCGAACCCGGGCGCGGCAAGTCGAGCACCATCGCGGCGTTCCTGCTGCGCATGATGGTCTTCGGGGTCAACACGCTGATCGCCGGCGACGTCAAGGGCGAGTACTCCCCGCTGGTCCGGGCCCTGGGCCAGGAACCGATCTCGCTGGGCTACGCCCAGCGCACCCGGATCAACCCGCTCGACCTCGGCCCGCTCGCGGCCCGCTGGCAGCACCTGTCCGACGAGCAGGCCGCCGACGCCCTCAACGACCTCATCGGGCGCTGGTCGACCCTGCTCGCCGGGCTCGCCGAAGCCGGCGGCCGCCCGGTCACCCCCACCGACACCGAGGTCCTCGCCCACGTCCTGCGCGACCTGACCGGGATCACCGCCGGGAACACCCGACCCCGACCCATCACCATCCCCGACGTCCACCGCGCCCTGACCGAGGTCGAGGACCGGTTGTGGCGCACTCACCGCTTCGGGTCCCGCCAGCACTTCCTCGACGAGACCCGCGCGCTCACCGACTCGTTGGGCGCGCTGGTCAACGGCTCGCTCAAGGGCCTGTTCGACGAGCAGACCAACATCGACGTCGACTGGGCCGCACCCATCCAGTCCCTGGATGTCTCCGGGCTCGAGGGCCGCGGGGAGAAGGCCCTCGCGGTCGCGATGACCTGCCTGGGGTCCTGGTCACGCTCGGCGACCGACCTGCGCACCGACGGCGCCCTGCGGATCATCGTCCGCGACGAGATCTGGCGACAGATGCGCCTCGGGACCGGGATGGTCGCCGCGGTCGACGCCGAGCTGCGCCTGTCCCGCGCCCAACAGATCATCTCCATCCTCGCCGCCCACAAGCCCGGCGACATGCTCACCGTCGGCGACACCGGCTCCCAGTCGGTCAACATTGCCAAGGGCCTGCTCGCCCTGTGCGACACCCGCCTGCTCATGGGCCAGACCACCGCCGTCGCCGACGAGCTCGCCTCCGAGCTGCAGCTCTCCGGGCGCGAGCAGGACCTCATTACCGGCTGGTGCAACGGCTCCCCCGGCCGCGGCCTGTGGAAGGTCAAGGCCAAGGGCTTCCAGGTCCAGGCCATGCTCACCCCCCGCGAACGACAGATCTTCGACACCAACGCCCAGCTCCGCGGGAACCCTGCTGGGCTCGCGTCTTCTCGGGGTGGTTCGGTCTCGAACCCGGACCTCGAGGGGCTCCAGTGACCCCACCCGAAGGACCCGGTCGCGGCCCCCGTGTCGGCGGGCGGGCGTGATGGACCGCCGCCGCCTCGGGCTGCTCGTCGGCAGCGCCGTCACCGCCTATCTGCTCTTCCTGGCCGCCCCGCTGATCCTGGTGACCGTCCTGATCTCCGGAGGCCTCGGCGCCGCGGGCAGCACCTGCGACGGGCCCGGCGGAACCGCCGCCGGCACCGACGGGACGGGCGCCGCCCTCAACGGCGGTGACCAGCTCGCCTACGCCCAACTGATCACCTCCATCGTCGCCGGCCGCGGGCTCCCCCAACAGGCCGCCGTCGTCGCGATCGCCACCGCCGCCCAGGAGTCCCGCCTCGGGCAGGCCGGCATGAACACCGCGGTCGACCACGACTCCCTGGGCCTGTTCCAGCAACGGCCCTCGGCCGGGTGGGGCTCCCCGGCCCAGGTCAAGGACCCCACCTACGCCACCAACAAGTTCCTCGACGGCCTCGTCGGGATCGGCGGCTGGGCCACCATGCCGGTCACCAAGGCCGCCCAGACCGTGCAGCGCTCCGCGTTCCCCGACGCCTACGCCCAGTGGGAAGCCCAAGCCCGCGACTTCGCCACCCGCTTCTGGCCCCCCGGAACCCCACCCGGCGGGAACCCCGCCGCCGCAGCCACCCAGGCCGCGGCCGCGCCCTCGGCCGCCGGCGCGCAGACCTGCCCCGGCGAGGGCGGCGACGGGCTCGCCCCCGGCTCAGGCTCCACCGCAGTCCCACCCGGCTACACCCCACCGACCGCCCCGCAGACCAGGGCCGTCCTCGACTTCGCCATGACCCAGCTCGGCAAGCCCTACCAATGGGGCGGCACCGGACCGGATGCCTACGACTGCTCCGGCCTGATGTGGGCCTCCTGGGCCAAAGGCGGCATCACCCTGCCCCGCACCGCCGCCGCCCAGTCCAAGTTCGGTGCCCCCGTCACCGACCCCGCCCAACTTCAACCCGGTGACCTGATCTTCATGCCCGGCGCCAACGGCAGCCCTGCCAGCCCCGGGCACGTCGGGATGTACATCGGCAACGGCCAACTCATCAACGCCCCCCAGACCGACGACCCCGTCCAAATCGTCCCCGTCAGCAAATGGCAGGGAAAGATCTCCGGGATGCGCCGACCCGGCGCCACCAACCCCGACGCTCCTTCTCCGGCCGTCCAGGCGTGACGGGAACAGTCAGTGGCCGTCGTACCGGGTCTCGATGTCGTTGATCAGGGCGCGCGCGTCGTCGCCGTGCAGGGCGGCCGCGTCGAGCCGGTCGAACAGCGCCCGGTACATCTCCAGGTCCGGCCGCTTCTCGAGGAAGGTCGTTCCAACGTCGGTGGAGACGATGGCGGCGCGCGTGCCGTAGAGGTGGAACGACGACTCAGGGGGTGGAACGGCGGTCTGTCCGAAGGGCAGAACGGCGATCGACAGGTTCGGACGCTCGAAGAGCTCGATCAGGTGAGCGAGCTGGGCATGCATGACCTCGGTCGATCCCACTACCCAACGCAGCGCTGCCTCGGAGATCACGAACCGAAACGCCCGGTCCGGGTCATCGATCAGGGCCACCCGCCGGGTGCGGCTCAGAGTCCACTCGTCGCCGGGCTCGAACTCGATGAGAGCGACGGTGTACTCCCAGGTCTGCAGCGATCCGGGGATGATGGTGGGCTGCCAGGACCGCACCAACTCCGACTGAGACTCGAGGGTATGGATGCGGCGCTGGATCTCTGCTCCACGTCGCATGAGGCGGGCCTGCCCGGCCACGGTGGTCGGTTCGATGGCCTCAGTCAGGCGCACGAGCCGGTCGACTTGGGCGGGAGTAGCGCCGAGGGCGCGGGCGTAGCGACGGGCCTCGTCGGGCTTCAGAGTGAAGGTGCCGCGCTCGGCGCGGCTGACCTTGGACTGGGTGAGCCCGGCGAGCGTGGCGGCGTCGCCCTGGCGCAGCCCAGTGGTGCCGTCCGAGTTCCGGTAGCCATGGCGGAGCTGGAGCATCAGTCGCGAGGTCTCATCGCGGCCGGTGCCCGAGCGCTGGCGTGTCGTCACGGCAGGTTAAGCAACCAATCTCTCGGGCCGGTGGAACTCGGAGTGCCGGCTCCACCAGCTATCGAAGGGTTCCGCGGCGCTCCAGAGGCGCGCCTGGTCTGTGAGGTACTCGGCGGAGTCATCGGGCGCGAGCCAGCCGGCACCGAGGAACCGACCACGCGCGTCGTAGAGCACGGGTACTGCGATCGTGGCGTTGACCGTCCAGTACTCGACCCCGAGCAGGTCTTCTGGGATGTCGTGCTCGCCTTCGCGCAGCACGCGAATGTCCTCCCCGGCGTGCTGGTTCAGCGCGTAGCCCCAGTTGCAGGCGTAGATCTCGTGCTCGGAGAGCTCGGCGCCGAAGCGGCGGACTCGCTGGTGGGCGATGCCAGCCTCGCGGTGCGCGGCGAGCTCGTCTGTCCACGCCTGCTTGACCGCCCAGTCCGGCGACGCGGCGCCGGCCTGCCAGCGCAACCAATTGGGGTCGGTGGAGACGTTGAACAGCGGCAGACCTTCGAAGCGGAACACCGAGTCGCCCGCGCGGTGCAGGTGGTCGTCCATGAATCGCTCGAGCGTCGCCAGGTTCATCAGTTGGCACGGCACCCAGGGTGGAGTCGCCCCGACGTGCTCGGGTCGGCCGTGCGCGTCGACGCCGACGTGTGGCGCGAGGGCCTTCAGCACTGTGGGGTCGGAGACCTCCCGCGAGATGACGAAGTGGTCGCTGTGCCCGTCGACTCGGTGGACGCCCGGGCAGCCGTAGCGCTCGGCGGAATCGCCGGTGCCGGCGGCGGTGATCAATGTCGTCTGGACTGCGGAGTCGATGCCCATGGCGGCCTCTCCCTCTACTCGCTACTCGCCGCAGTGTCCGACTGCCCAGTCGACGTAGTCAATCCGTGCGCTGCTTGTCCAAGTCAACAGCTCTTCTTAGTCACGTCACGTATTGACTATAAGCACAGTCCCTGTGACACTTGGAGCGGGGCAGGGTTCGGTGCTCGCCAGGCTCGCCCTGCACGGTCCACGCGGGCGTCTCGCCCGTTAAGGCGGTCCCGACGGAGTTGGCGCTCCGCCGGGACCTGGTGGGCCGCCCCTGTCGACGCTGAGACGACCTCCAGGAGTGACCCGTGCCAACGATGACGCCTGCCCTCAACAGGGCGGACACCGCACCCCCGAGGGCGTGTGACCCACGGCTGATCCACCCCGACCTGATGTTCCCGCTGGTCGAGTCGACTGTGCCCGGACGAGCCAACGCCGCGGAGGAGAAGGCCCGGGCGGTGTGCCTGCGGTGCCCGATCCGGCCGGAGTGCCTGGCGGAGGTTCTCGAGGCGGACATGCCCTTCGGGGTGGCCGGTGGCCTCACCGCTGCCGAGCGCCGCGCTGTTCGGGCACGTGGGCGATGCCCGGACCCCGAGGTATCGGCGGCGGCAGCAGCTTCCGACACCCGGGAGAGAGCTGACGTTGACACCGTCGCCGACGTCGGGTCGCCCGAGGTCGCCTCGGTTCTGGACGGCGTGTTGGCCGCACAGGCCCGGTTCGGGCACGACGCCGATCCCGGCCGTGTGCGCGAGCTCGTGGCCGGCCGAGGCACCACCTCGATGACCCGCTGGGACGCAGCTCTGGCAGCTGCCACGATGCTGCGGCTAGGCCGAACTGTGTCCGCCACGGCTCGGACTCTCGGTGAGCAGTACACCCAGGTCAGACGGTGGCGCGACCGTGACCGCGCCGGTGAAGCGTTGATCCGGGGGCAGCGGATCGCCCAGGAGTCGTCGGGGCCCGGCGCAATGTCGGGGGCGATCTCGACGCTGACCGCCGCTTCCTCGGCCGCGACCGTGGTCGCCGGTGACCGGACGGATCGGCAGGTCGCGGCATGAGCGACAGCGGCGTCTTCCGTCGGGACCCCACCGAGCGCCGGGCAGTACTGGTGATCGCCGGCGCGTTGTGCGCACTGGGGGCCTTGTCCTCCGAGTTCCCGTGGACCTGCGGCCTGGTTGCGGGCACAGCGCTCGCAGCGGTCGGACTGCGGCTGTGGTTGGCCCACCGGGCCCACGTCGCCCGGATCGAGGCAGCAATACGGGACGACGAGGCTCGCGCCGAGCGGCTCGGCGCGCACCAGGTCCTGCGCCCGGTGCACGACGAGCCGCCGTCGAGCCGCTCGAACCTCGGGAACGAGGCGGACCCGGGGAGCTGGGCGGCGTGACGCGCCGAGCAGCGGACGGTTGGGCGGGGTCCCGGGAGGGCGCGACCCGCGAGCAGCTGGCGGCCGAGGGCCTGCAGCCGGGCGATCAGCCTGCTCTGGGCTGGTCGGGGACCCGGCGCGGTCGGGTCGCGACCTTCGCCCGAGCCGGGTCGGTGCCGACCCGCCCCGCAACGTTGACCGAGCTCGCCCAGCGGGCGGCGTGAGGAGGCAGCGACCGTGACGAACCTTCGAATGCGGCTCCCGCGGCTGCCGCTGGCTCGTTTGCCCATGGGTCTGGCGCTGACGATGGTCGCGGCGGTGTGGGTGCTGGGGTGCGTGTGGTCGTTCACCGAGCAGACCGCGTTCGCCCGAGCGAAGGCGTTCTCGGACCCAGAGCTTCTGCCGTTGGTGATCGATGGGCTGGCCGCCGCGATGGGTGGGGTCGCGTTCGCTGCCTCTCTCGACGCCCGGCCCGCCGTCGCCGCCCGCGTCGGCACCGCGCTCGCGGTGCTGGCCTCGGCCCTGTCGAACGGCCTGTGGGCCGCCGAGCGCAGCAGCACCGGCTCCGCGGGTCCTGACCCCGCCACGGTCGCGATCGGGGCCGGCATCCCGATCGCGGCCAACATCGCCTTCGAGGTCCTGCTCGCCGAGCTACGCCGCCAGGTCCAGCGCCGCCGCGGTCTACCGGCCCCGACGCCCCTGCCGACGCTGCGTCTGGCCCGGCTCCTGCTCTCCCCCGGCCCGACGTTCTCGGCGTGGCGCCGGGAGGTCCTCCAGGTCACCGGCCCCGCCGCCGCCCGCCCGCTCCCGCTGAGCTCCACGCCCGACCTCGCAGCGCCGCCTCCGGGCCCCGGGGGTGGCGCCCCGGCGCCCGCGCAGCACAGCCTCGTACAGACGGGGACCGTCGACGCGCCACTCGGCTCGGGTGCGGCCCGCGCCGGGGCCTCGACCGCCTCGACTGGTGTTCCCGCTCCCGCCGTCCTGGCCGCACCGACCGAGGACAGCACCAGCAGCCTGGCGACCCTCGCCGCCGCTCCGCCGGTCGCGGATCCCGACGCGGTGCACGCAGCGGGCACTCTCGCTGCCCGCGGACGGGACATGGCGGCTCCGGACCCCACCGCGCCCTCGACGAAGCCCGGTCCGAACCAGGCACCCGACGGGTCACCGCCCGCGGCGCAGCCACCTGCGGCGCTCGACGGCGGCGACCACGGCACGCCCCCCACCACGCCGGAGGGCGGTGAGGAGGAGAGCTCGGGGCGGGTGGAGTCGAACGCGAAGGTCTGGCGGCTCGCGGAGTACCTGCGGGCCCTCGACCGTGACCCAGCCCAGGTCTCGGGCGACGAGGTCGTCGATCTGGGCCTGTGTTCCTCGGCGCGCAACGGCCGACGCCTGCGGGACCGGGCGGTGGCCCTGTGCGAGGCCCTCGACGGTCCCGTGCCGCCGCCGCGACCTGACCTGTCCGATCAGCCCCGGCTGCTGCTGCCCGGGGAAGCTCCGAGTCTGGCCATCGTGGCCGGAGGGGACACCCGATGAGGCGCTCGCTGGCCGGGACCCCCGGTCTGCTGCTGGCCATCTCGATCGCGGCGGTCGGGGTGACGCTGTGGCTGCGCGCCACCCTCGACGACGCCCCGCCGATGGTGTTGGCCGCGCTGGGCTGGGCGGTGCTGGTCGCGGTGTGTCTCGGGCTCGCCGACCTGGTCACCGTGGGCTACGCCCTCTCGACCCGCGGGCGCACCCGGCGCCGTTACGGCACCGTCGGGTTCGCCTCCGTGCGGGATCTATGGACCAGCGTCATGCGCCACGCCTTCATGGGCCGCAAGGACGGCAAGGGCTCGAAGATCCGCCCCGAGCTCTACAAGCTCCCCCGCCGGGAACGCCGCCACGTCCCGCTCACCGAGTTCGCGCTGCTCGTCGGGCGCACCGTCGTCGGCCCGTTCCTGGCGTTCAAGGCCTGGGTCGCCTACATCGACGTTCTGCTCATGATCGCCCCGCCCCAGACCGGTAAGACGACCTGGCTTGCCGGGCGGATCGTCGACGCTCCCGGCGCCGCGCTGGTCACCTCCACCAAGATCGACCTGTGGTGGATCACCCACCGGCTGCGGTCCCTGCTCGGGCCGGTGCTGGTGTTCAACCCCGAGCTCGTCGGGAACGTCCCCTCGACCTTCCGCTGGTCCCCGCTGATCGGCTGCGCCGACCCCCAGGTCGCCGGCATCCGCGCCACGTACCTGGTGAAGGGCGCGCAGACCGGGCCGGGGGTCACCGCCGACGCCAACTCGGCGTTCTTCGTCAACCAGGCCGCGAAGGTCCTGCGGGTGTTCCTGTTCCTGGCCGCCATCGGCGGGAAGTCGATGGCCGATGTCGCCGACTGGGTCAACAACCCTGCCGACGAGACTCCACGTCGCCTGATCGAGGACTACCGGCACTACCTGCCCGGCTCCTGGCCCGGGGAGCTGGCCATGGTCTTCGGGATGTCCGCCGACAAGGCCCGCGACTCGATCTTCCTGACTCTCGGCATGTCGGTCGCGTTCATGGACAACCCCGCGGTCCGCGACGCGGTCACCCTGCGCGCCGGCGACGGCCGGTTCGACACCGAGGGGTTCCTGCGCTCGCGCGGCACCCTCTACCTGATCGGGGAAAGCCGCGACCACTCCCCGCTGGCCCCGCTACTCACCGCCCTGACCGGTTACCTCTTCGAGGACTGCAAGGCCATCGCCGCCCGCTCGACCTCGCCGGTCGGACAGCTCAACCCACCGATCCTGATCGCCCTCGACGAGGCGGCGCTGATCAACCCGGTGCCGCTGCCCGCCTGGACCGCCGACGCCGGCGGCCGCGGGATCACCCTGCTCATCGTCGCCCAGACCCACTCCCAGCTCTACGAACGCTGGGGCACCTACGGCGGCAAGACCATCAAAAGCAACTCCAACGCCCGACTGTTCCTCGGCGGCATCAGCGACCCCGAGACCCTCGAGGAGATCTCGGTGATGTGCGGGGAACGCGAGGAGGACAACGCCCCAGGACTCTCCACCGGCCACGGATCGACCACCCTGCGCCGCACCGTCCCACCCGGACTGGTCCGCGAGATACCACGCTGGCACGTCCTGCTGATCTACCGGAACATGCGCGTCACCCTGCTGAGCTACCTGCCCAGCTTCCGGCGCACCGACATCAAGACGGCCATGGCCGCCCAAGGCCCGGCCCCGGTCCCCGAGGGCGACACCGGCACCGCCTTCGCCCCCACCCAGGGAGACTTCCCGCGCGGCGCCAACCCTGACGGGACCGCCTCCCGCCCCGATCTCTACCCCGACCCCCGCCGCGACGAGGACGACGACGGCCAGGGGGGCCACGGCCGCGGCGGGCCCACCTGGCGCTGACCCGCTGCCGCCGAGACGAGCCCGTCGTCGGGAACCACCTCATCGACCTGCCCGCACCGTCGCCGACCCACCGCTGCTAGGACACGCCACCATGGCTCCAGACGAACCCGGGCCCCACGACGACCAGCCCAACCCCGACGCCCCAGCTTCCGACGCCCCAGCTTCCGACGCCCCAGCTTCCGACGCCCCAGCTTCCGACGCCCCAGCTTCCGACGCACCGGCTTCCGCCGCCTCCACCGGGGCCCGTGCCTCGGCCTCCGAGGGCCCGGTGTCCGGGCCGCGGCGGGACCGTCGTCGGGTCGAGGGTGAGCTCGACGAGCTCAACGACACCGTCGGAGAGCACGGCGAGTCACTCACCGAGCTGCGCGAGCAACTCGCCGCGCTACGCCGCGAGCTCGATGCCGTCCGCCAGCCCGTCCCCGCTGCGGACGCGAGCGGCGGGGAAGGACCGCGCGACCTCGCCGAGCTGCACCACTGGCTCTACCGGGCGCCCGAGGGCGACGACGACTCCGGCGGCGACATCCTCGCCCTGCAGACCACCACCGAGCACCTCAGCGCCGCCCTCGAGGCCAAGGAAGCCAAGACCCCCGCCCTGCCGTGCTGGGCCGAGCTGGACGCCGACGCCGCGCAGAAGGCGTGGGAGCAGCTCGTCGACTGGCTCTGCGGCGTCCTGATCGTGCGCTACCCGAGCTCGGCGAGCGCGCTGCGCCCCTGCTGGTTCCAGCACCCCGAGCTGGTCGAGAACCTCACCTGGCTGCACAACGCCTGGACCCTGGCCTACCGCGACCCCAACTCCCCGATCAGCCTCGCCGCCGACTGGCACATCTACTGGCTCCCGCACGTCATGAGCGTCGCCTCCGCCGCCACCCGCAAGTGCTACGACAAGGGCGTCCACGACCCCACCGCCGACTCCGACCTCACCAGCGACAACGTCATCGGGATCAGCGCCGACCTCGACACCTACATCGCCGACGACCTCACCAACCGGCCGCCCGCCGCCGAGCAGGGCCCTCGCCGCTACGTCGTCCCCCCACGCCAGCGCCCGGTGCAGCCGTGGGCGGCCTACCGCCGCCACACCCCGACCCCGCACGGCGCGGTCCCCGACCAGCCCTACCCCGGACCCACGAACCCCGCCGGGCCCCACCCCAGGCCCCACGCCGGGGCGCAGCCGCCCACCGGTCGTCCCAACCCCTATCGGTGACGGCCGGGCCCCGTGTCGCGGTCGCGCTGCTGCTCGACCTGGCGGACGGGGTCGTGCTGGACCCGGCGACGGTGCCCCTCTGCCTCCTGCACTTCTCGGGCGACCCGGCGCTGCTGGGTCTGTTCCCGGGCCTCGCGCGCCGCATCGACCCCGGCCTGACTGCGCTCCTGCACCGGCGAGTCCCGCCCGGGCTGCTGCCGGGCGTCGAGATCGGGCGGGGCGGCCTGCGGCACGGGCCGCACGGCGGCGTCCGCGGTGAGCTCGCAGGCCCGCAGCACGACCTGCTCTCGCTCGCCCGGCGTCCGTGAGACGGCGAGGTCCCGCCACAGCTGCATGGCCGGCTCCCCGCCTCGGTCGAAGCCTCCCGCTGCCAGGACGGCGTCGATGCGCTGCAGCGCGTCGCGGTCCTGGCGGTGCGCGAACCCGTCGAGCACCCGACCCAGTCGGGCGTCGAGCCCGCGGCGGACGGTCGGGTCCGGCTGGGCGATCCAGGCCCGGACCTGGTCGGTGAACGCGCGGGAGCGTTCCTCGAGCTCGGCGCGCCAGTTCGGGTCCCCCGCTCGACGCGCCGCACCCGCCGCGGCCGCGACGTCGCCGACCGCGCGCAGCGCCGCGTCGTGGCAGGCCTCGCGGGTCAGCGGGTCGGCAAACCCGGGCGCGAGCCGGGCCGGGTTGATATCGGCCAGCTCGGCGGTCTCGGTGCGCATCCCGCGCAGCTGCGGCGCGCCTTGCTCCCAAGCGCGGGGCTTGGCCAACGTCCCGTGGTGCAGGTCCTCCACCGCGGCGATCGCGTCCGGATGCGCGAAGGTCAGCGCCGGGTCCACGGGGAGCTCGGTGACCCGGGTCGGGATGCCGTTCGACGGGTCCGGGTCGAGGTGCAGGGCGTGCCCGGTCTTGGAGCCGGGGTGCGGGTCCTGCGGGTGCGCCCCGAAGTAGGCGTAGTGCCCGCGGAAGTCGGTGGCGGGGAACGCCGCGGCGAGCATCTCCTGACCGGTGCCCTTGTAGGAGGTATCGATGATCGCGACCGCACTGCCCTCCAGACCGGCCGGGATCCCGGAGGCGTGCAAGTAGCGGGTCAGCTGCCGGTAGGCCCCGGGACGCTCGGGCTCCGCCGCCGAGGCCAGCCGGAACGCCTCGGGCAGCTCCAGCCCGCGACCGGTGTGGGTCTCCAGGTCGCGCAGCGCCTGCTCGAGCACGACCCGCGAGAGCGCCACCGTGCGGGTGCGCTCGGCGACGAACTCCGCCTCCAGGGCCTGCGCGGCCGCCGCGAGCGGGAACCCGTCACGCCCGACGAACACCGACACCTGCTCGGGGCGCACGGCGAGGTCCTCGCGCAGCCCGTCGAGGATGTCCGCGGTGATGAGGGTCAGAGCGGGGCCGCTGTGCTCGGCGACGGCCCGGTAGGTGTCCTCCACCGCCGCCCGGGCCGCGTCCTGCTCCAGCCCGTAGCGCTGCGCCAGGTCATCGATCTGCCGGGCCGCGCGGTTCTCCGGGACGCTCACCCCGCGCTCCCCTGGGCCCCAGCGGGCCGGCGCCCGGGACGCTGCTCGTCGTGCTGGCCGCGGGCGCTGCTCAGAGCTCTAGCCCCGCCCCACACGGGCGCCCGCCAACGGCTCGGACGAAGCCGACGGAGTCCCGCTGAGCAGGACGCGTTCGAGCCAGCTCATGAACGCCAGATAGTCCGCGCTGCGCGCGACCTGCACCGGCCAGCGCGCGGCGGCCGCGGGGCCGTTCTCGATGAGTCGGCCGACGTCGTCCAGTTCGGCCTGCCCCGGGGAGGACATCACGAAGGGCAGCTCCAGGGCCGCCGAGAGCGTCAACGCGTCGTGCTGCATCGAGTGCGCGTAGCCCCGGGGATGGGTGAACCAGCAGTCCAGGCTCGTCGTCAGGACCTGCGCCCACG
The DNA here is from genome assembly GCF_030286555.1 of Actinomycetospora termitidis. GTDB lineage: Bacteria > Actinomycetota > Actinomycetes > Mycobacteriales > Pseudonocardiaceae > Actinomycetospora > Actinomycetospora termitidis. The sequence goes on from NZ_JASVWF010000011.1 coordinate 95,847, forward strand.
GCGCCGGATGACCGGCCAGGGCCCGGTAGAGCGGGTGCCCGACGCCGATCTCGATCGCCGGGGTGAAGGTGACATCAGAGATGACCAGCTCCAAGCCTGCGAGCCGCCCGTCGCCCGCTGCGTCGACGACCGCGCGCGCCGCCTCCACATCCAAGCGGACGTTGTGCTCCGCCCGGGCCGGGTCGCGATAGTTGATCGCCGCGCCCATCTGCGTCACGTGCAACCGCGCCGCGATCTCAGGCGCTTCCGCCACCACACGCGCCAGGTTGCTCATCGGAGCCATTCCCACCCACCGCAGCGGCCCCCCGGACCGCGCTGCAAGCGCGCGCACCGCGCCCATCAGATCAGTGTCGGCTGCCGGGACCTGCACGGGAATCGCGCCCTCGAGCACGAAGCAGTCCACGTCGCTCAGCGCCGCACCGGCCACGACCGGGACCTCGCCGCGCCCGCAGGCCCCCAGCAGCCACCCAACGGCCCGCGCCCGCTGCCCGTACCCCCCCGCGGCCGGCCCGGTCTCGTCCCCGGTGACCACAAGCGCCAACTCGGGCACCGCGAACGCGGCCGCCGCCAGCGCGAGCGCGTCGTCGGCGTCACTGCCCATGTCGGTGTCGACGATCATCGGTGCGGTGGTGAGGTCGACCGGCCACGGTGCCGTGGACATGCCCAGCGCGGCGAGCACCGCCTGCTGCGCCTCGAGCTCGTCCGCCGCACTCGCCAGGTCTGCCGCCGGGGTCGGGTCCGCATCACTCATCGGATCACCCTCCCCAGCCTGTAGCCCTCGCGGGTCCGCGGGGCGCGCTGACCGTGCCAGCTTATCGGTAACGCGGTCAGCAGCGGCCTTCGTCGCACCGCGCGTCGCTTGACCATCGAGTCCACCGCCCAGCGCCAGCGCCAGCGCCACTGAAGGAAAGGAGAGTGTGGTCCCGAGGGAACCTTTCGGGGGTCCCGGAGGGTCTGTTGTTTAGAAAGCGCGCGCACCTCAAAGATAAGGACCCCGATCATGTGGCCGTTCACCCGTCGCCGCCGTGCCGGCTACGCACGCGACCTTCTCACCGAGGACGTCGACCTGGCCGAGTTCGCCCCCTTCGCCGAGGCCGAGCGGTATCTCCTGGTCTTCCCGGTCGGGGTCGGATTGAACTATGTGCTCGTCGTGGTCTACCAGGCCCGCTCCGGCGAGCGTGTTCACGCTGCGCACGCCCCGGGAGACCTGCGCCGCGGCGGGGGGATGGAGAACTTCATCGAGTGGATCGCCACCGATGTCCGACGTCGCGACCCGCAGGCGATCGCGCTCCTCACATCCTGGGCCGCAGACCGCAGCCGGGGTTCCGACGAGCTGATGCGCAGCCACTTCGCAGCCTCCGCCACGGGGCGCGACTCCACGAGTCGCACAGTGCTGGTCGACCAGCACGGCCGGGTAGAGAACGTTCTGAGCCGGGACCAGGAGTGCCTCTACGCGGCGCCGTCGTTCTTCCCGCGCCTCTCGCCCGCCGAGTGGTCGGAGATCCTCGGCTTACCGGTCCGCCGGTTCACAGCATCCGAGTGGGAAGCCGCCGCCGCCGACGTCGACCCGGATCGCCGCATCCGCGACGCTGCTGATCAAGAGTCCGCGGACCGTCACGCGGTTCACCTCGCGTTCCTGCGGGAGATGGGAGTCGCGGACTGAGACGCGCCTCCCTCTGGCGCAGCCAGGACGCTCGCGCAGCGGCCGGGCAGCAGCAGCCGCTCGACGCTCACCACACCGCGATGACGGCCGCGCCCGCGCCCGGCTGTGCCCTGCCGCGCGCACACTTGGTCGCCGGGAACCGCGCCCCGAGCATCTAGGCTAAGTACTGAGCGCAAGGGAGGAACCGACGATGCCACTCAATATCGGCTACATCCCGAGCACGCATCTCGCCGGGCCAACCCTGGCTGTGCCCGAGGAACTCCCAGGCTCGACGACCGACATCGTCGTCGCCGCCCCGAAGACCGTCTCTGTCCTTTACGCCGCTTTGAGCGTTGAAAAGCGGCAGGACGATCTCGGCCGGGTTGTCGCTGCTCATCATCGTGGGGTTGAGGCTGCCGCGACGGCGCTGAATGAGCGGGAGTCGTTCGCGCTGGTGTATCGCCATGAGCGTCGCTACACCCCGCAGATGCGGCTGGCGGAGATGCTCGAGGCCGAGCCGTTCGCGGAGCCCGAGCGCCGCGAGGAGCTCGCGGACCAGGCCCGCGCCGAGCTGCGCGACCCCGCTGTCGTGGAACGGATCGCCTCAACCGGGTTGCGGATCAACGAGCTCTTCCACTCCGCGCACCGCCAGGACCGGGGCGACCCGCATCTGCACACCCATCTGTTCATCGATGCGCAGGTCACCGCGGCCGACGACGGCCGGGACTACCCGTGGGACACCGCGACCTTGCCTCGCTCGCTGGTCGCGGTGATGCAGGCCTACGACGTGGCCATGGCTTACTCGCTCTACGACCTGGTTCGTGGCCGGTTCCGCGTCGACGACGAGACCGGCCGCCGCGAGCTGGAGGCCATCAACGCCGAGGCAGTGGCCGGCTTCCCCGGCACCGGGTGCGTGCCCGACGAGCGGTTCCGCCAGCTCTACGCCCACCGCGCGTTGCGCCGCGAGAACCGCTAACACCCTCGCGGCGCGACCACGACGGCCCTGCCGGCGGTCACCGGAACCTTTCGTAGGGGTTGCGCTGCTGCTCTGAGCGCGCCCACGGGTTTCGTGCAGCGGACTCCCGTTGAGCCCGTTGTTCCTGCTGCTGTTCCGGCTTGCTCCTGGCTCGCTGCGCGTGGCGTTCGGTCTCGGTCCGGGCTCGCTCGGCGCGCTGCGCGTCGACACGCTCGCGCGCCGCGCGGGCACGCTCGACGCCCGCCTGCAGGGCCTCGCTGGTCGGGAACCGCCGTCCCGGCTCGGCACCCTGTTCGGGCTCGACGCGGCTCGGCTGGACTGCCTGGTCGACCTGGTCGTTCCGCTCGGCGTGCTCTCCCTCGCGGGGCGTCTGCGTCTCGCGCTCCTGGCGGTCCTGCGGCTGCGGGGTGAGCTCCTCCGCGTTCTGGTCGCGCTCCGGGGTGTGGCGCTGCGGTCCACGCTCGGGGGGACCAGCGACCCGCTCGGCAGCGCGCGCCATGTCCGACCCGCCGGACTGCGGGGCTCCGGCGTGCAGATCGGGTTCGGTTACGGGGCGGTGTCGCTCGGCCCACGCGAGCGCGTCGCGGGCGGACTCGTCGAGGACGCCGCGCGGGTCGACCCGTTCGTGGGTGGCCGCACGCTCGACGGCACGGGCCTGTTCGGCCTGATCGCGTTCGTGGGCGATCTCGACCGCTCGGGCGGAGAGCAGCTCGAGGTCGTCGCGCTGCCCTTCGGGGTCGAGTCGGTCTCCGTGCTCGGCGCGGACCGCCGCGACGGTGCGGGCGAGATTCTCGGCCCGTGCGGCGGCTGCCCGACCGGCGGGGTCGAGGCTTCCCTCGGGGTCGAGCCGGTCCATCTGCTCGGTCTCGGCCCGGCGGACCCCGGCGACGAATTCGGCGTGCGCCTCTGCCCGCACCTGCTGGGCCTCCCGTGCTCGGGTCGAGAGCTCGCGGTACTGCTCCTGCGGGGTCTGAATCGGCTCGCGGTTCTGCTCGACCTGCTCGACGACCCGGCCGCCCTCGCCGCGGGGGGGCTCGGTGGTCTCGGGGTCGCTGGCTCGTTCGGGCACGAGTGCCTGGCGGCGGTCGAGCTCGCGGGCGGCGTGCTCGGCGTGGTGGCGGGCGAGCTCGGTCTCGGCGTACCAGCCCTGTCGGGCTTCGTGGATCTCGCGGTAGGCCCCGGCCCGCTCGACGAGTCGGGTGACCTGCTCGTGGTGGGAGTCCAGGCGGGCCTGGCTGGTGGCGCGCTCGGCGGGGTCGGTCAGGGTGCTCAGGTGCTGAGCTTCGAGGGTTTCCTTGGTCTGGAAGCGGACCAGGCGCTGTTCGGTCTTGCGCAGCAGGTCCGCGACGTAGGTGGGGGCCCATGCCTGCTCGCGGTGGTAGCGCTCGACCATCGCCTGCAGCTCGGCGTCGCCGGCGCGGGCGTAGTCCCGCTGGTCGGCCGGGGCTCCGAGCGCGGAGTAGGCGCGCTCCCAGACGGCGCGGGCATCGGGGTTCTCCCGGCTCGGGGCCGGTCCGAGCGCGACGGTTTCGGGCAGGTCGTGCGCCCCGATCCATTCGCGACAGGCTGCGACGGCACCGGCGCGGGCCACCCACTCGACACGGGCGACTGGGTCCTCGGGGAGCGCACCGAGTGCGGGCGCGGCCAGTGCCCACGCCGGCGGGTCGTCGGCGACCCGTTCGCCCAGGGCCTGCTCGCGGCGGTCCATCGCCATCGCGAGCTCGACCTGGAAGCGCCCCAGGTCGCCGCCGAGCCCGTCGCGGGACACGCCGTGGGTGCGGCCGACCCAGCTGGTGGAGATCGGCTGGGGGGCCTCTCCGAGCTCGGCGTGCAGCCGGTGGCGCAGGACGTCGGAGACTGATCGGGCGTCGCCGAGCGGGCTCTGATTGACCAGGGAGGGCAGGAGCCGTTCGGGGATGCGCCCGGCGAGTTCGGCCGAGCGCACCGCGCGCAGGAACCGGGCCACGCCGTCCTCGTCGTCGAGGCGGTCCATCTCGGCGGGGGTTAGGACGCTGCGCAGGATGTCGCAGTAGCGATCGCGGTTGTGCTCATCGCCCAGGGTCCGCCACGCGGTGCCGAGCTGGGCGATGCCTTCGGCGTGCTCGAGTTCAGCGCGCAGGGTGTCAGTCGCGGTGCGTTGGGCGGTGTCCTGCTCCAGGGCATGGGTAAGCACCGCGAAGCGGTCGCTGCGCAGCGGCTCGAGGTACTTCTCGTCGTCGACCTCGGCGCGGGTGACGACGAACGCCCAGTTCCCGTCTCGACCGCGGGTCATCCCGACGTAGATCTGCGAGCGGGTCGAGGCCACGTCGTAGACATTGATCGACTGCCCGACGGTGACGCCCTGGGCGGCGTGGTTGGTGACCGCGTAGGCCAGGGTGGCGTGCTTGCCCAGGTAGTCTGGAGTCAGCGTCACCTCGCCGCCGGCGGTGGCCCGCCCGCGCGCGTCGATCTTCTCGACCCGCAGCGACCCGTCGTCGCGGTGCTCCAGGACTCGCCAGATGTCGCGGTTGACCACCGGGCGGCCGTTGGTGGTGCGCGTGCGCCAGTCGTTGCGGCGGGTCTGGATCAGGTCCCCGACCCCGGCTCGGTTGCCGTCGCGCAGCGCGGCAACGGCGAGGTCGTCGGTGGAGACCACCCCGTAGGCCTGCAGCTGGGCGCGCAGCTCCCCGGAGAGCTGAGCGGCCTGGTCGTTGCGTGGGACGATCAGCAGGGAGGCCTCCCCGCGGAGCCTGGTCGCCAGGAACATGTCCTTGGCCTGGCCCACCATCGCGGTCTCGTCGCCCTCGAAGAGCCGACCATGGGCGTCGTAGTCACGCAGCACCATGGCCTGGCCCTCGCGCAGCCCCAGCGACGCCTCGCGTTCCCAGTCCTGGTTGAACCGGACGACCTCGTCGAGAGTGAAGGTGGGGACGTCCCCAGCGAGCTGGCGCAGTGCGCCACCGGCGCCGACCGCATCGAGTTGTTCGTGGTCGCCGGTGAACAGCAGCTTCGCGCCCGCTGCTTCGGCGATGCGCTGGATACGCCCGAGCTGGCCGGTTGCCGCCATCCCGGTCTCGTCGACGATCAGCAGGGTGTTGGGCTCGAGGATCTGCTCAGGCAGCCCGGTGCGCGGGTCGGGTTCGTAGAGGCCGAGGAACTTGCTGGTGTTGATCGCGTCGAGGCCGTCCTCGTTGAGGACGTCGGTGGCGATCTGGGAGGTGGCCAGCCCCAAGACGGGGGCGCCGTGCTCGCGCTGCCACACCTCGCTCAGCGCGGCGACGGTGAACGACTTACCGGTGCCGGCCGGGCCGATCAGCACGTCGATCTGCCGGTCGGAGGCCAGGATGCCCTCGACCGCGGCGCGTTGCCCGGAGTTCAGCCCCGCGGCGCGGATGTCCTCGCGGACCGCCTCGATCTGTGACGGGGACAGCGCCGGGGCGCCGCCGCGCTTCGCGGCCGCCAGGAGGCTGTCCTCCGCGGCGAGCTGATCCTCGGTAGCGAACCGGTCGGGCATCGGGCGGGAGAACCGGGACAGTCCGTCCTCGGCGCGGCGCGCGGCGGCCGGGGTGATGACCACCTCCGGGGGCACCAGCCCGACGACCTTCGCAGCTCCGCCCGGCGCCACCGCCTCCGCGACCAGGCCCGCCAACATCCCCGCGCGCTCGGCGGCCGGCACCGTCGAGTCGATCTGCAACCTCATGTTGATCGCAGCCTCGAGGTCCTGCGCAGTCCACGACGCCCGCCGCGACTGCACCTCCTCCACCGCCGCCGCGATCACCCGCTGGCGATCCAACGGGGCCCACCCGGACTCCGGCTCTCGCTCAGCGTCGTCCACGAGTCGGCGCCCGACGGCCTGGTCAACCAATGCGTCACTTGAAAACCCTGGAGTCGCCCGCCAACCGGCCTCGCGTTCCTCCCGCGTCTGCGGCTCGGGCTTGGGGGGCCTCGTGTTCAGCGACGCGGTCTTGTACATCATGAACAACTCGCGGGCCTCGGGTGGCTTCCCGTGAGTCTCGGTGTAGTCGGCGATGTAGCGGGCCACGACCTGCTCGATCTGCCCGCGCCGCGACGAGAACGCCTCGCAGACCTCCTGGTCGATGCCCTCGATCTCCCAGCCGTTGCCGTCGACCCGCTCGACCGCGGACGTCCCGAGGTCGCGGTGCAGCGCCTCGAACATGGTCCGCTGATAGACCGCGTCCGCGGCCCGCTTGACCTGGTAGAGCCCCTTGCCGTCCACCGAGCGCCACTTGCGCTGTCCGTACTTGTCGGTGTCCGCGCACTGGACACGGTTGGGGACAAGGACATGGGAGTGGATCTGCGGGTCGCCTGTCCGCGAGGTGGTGTGGTCGAACCGGACAGCCGTCCACTGGTTGGCCGCGACCCACTCCCCCACCGAACGGCCGTCCTGGGCCTTGCCGTGATACCCGCGCCGGGACCAGCCCGCCTTGTCCTCCACGTAGGACAACGCCGCCGCCGCTCCCTCGCGGTGGGCCTCCCACACCCGCTCCGCCTCGGCGTAGCGCCCTTCCACTGCTAACGCTGCGTAGAGCACCGAGACGCTCTTCGGCGCCGAGAACGCGATGTCCCAGTACGCCACCGGCGACGACACCTGTCCGCGGATCTGCCACTTGAGCTCCTCACGGCGCTCCGGGGTCGCATCCGGCTCACGCTCCAGGGCCTCGCGCAGCTTCACCTCCGCGCTCTTGTACTTGCGGTGCCGCGCCCCCAGCGCTTCCCCGGTCTTCGGGTGCTCCAGTCGCTCGAACACCGCTCGCGCGTCGTCCTCGCTGATCTCATCGCCCGGGTTGAAGCCGAACTCCGCGAGCCCCGAGCCCAGCCACACCCCGGCCGGCTCCCCCCGCTCCTGCTCGTCGTGACCAGCGTGGTCGGTGAAGTACCCGAGCGACCCCTCCTGCTCGCGGCCCGGCTCCTTGCCGGCCTCGCGTTCCGCGCCCTCGGCCTCCCGCTCGACCGCGCCGCGCTCCAGGTCGACCTTCCGGTCGCGCTCACCGCAGCCCTGCTGCCGCAGGAAGTAATCGAGCGCACCGGGACCCGCGTGCACGGGGGTCACGGTCGTCGTCACGGCACCACCATACCAAGATCATTAATTAATGCACTGGTGTTGGGTGCGTTCTGCGCGCCAAGGTCTTGTGGCATGCTCATCTCCATGCACCTGGCTCGCTCTTGATCCTTTGCACTTGATCACTCGCTCTTGATCACTCCCCCTCAGCACTGCGCACCCATCGCCAAGATCACCAAGCTCGCCGCGCTCCAGCCCCGTCACCACCGCCACCCGCAGGCCCTCCTCGCAGCCGATAAGCCACCTCGACCGATCCGCTACTCGTCAGCGAATCCCGGGTGGACGCCCTCCCCGGACCGGCCCACGACGGGGCCGGCGTCGGGCACGACGGGCACCCAGCGACCGCGACGACGAAGGAGACCCCATGGCGACCCCGTCCACTTCAGCCACGTCAGCCAACTCGGCCCGCCGGACCGATCGAGCCGAGAGCGCCGAGTGGACTCGGCTTCTGGCTGCGTTGACCGCCCACCAGCGCCGGACCGAGCCCGGGACCCACCACTGCTTCTGCGGCTCCCTCGAGCAGCTCCGCGCCGCCGTCGCCGCCCTGCCCCGCGCCGGCGCAAGCCGCGCGCGGGGTGTCACCGACGGTCACCGAGGGCGACACCACGACCAGACCAGCCGCCACCGCCAGGACGCCGCGCGGCACGCGCAGCGCGGAGACCGCCAGCACGCGGGGCGCAGCCGATGACGGTCCCGGCGCAGGCCCAAGCGCCGATCGGGCGGAGCGGGAGCGCGGGACACCCGGCCACGACCCGCGGTTACCGCCGGGCTACCGGTCCCCGGCCCCAGGTGAGGTGACCGTGGTCTGTCCCGCGACGCCCCCGTCCGCGCGGTGGCCGTTGGCCCCGTGACCCGACGCGGCGGGACGGACAGCCGCAGGCCGCGGACACCGACCGCAGTGGAGAGGACAGACCGATGTCGTTGACCAGCGAGCTGCGCGGCCGCGGCCCCCTCTCCGACTGGTTCGCCACCCAGTTCCCCGGCGGCCGGTTCACCGCCCGTGTCACCGCCCACCTCGACGCCCAACCCGCCCCCACCCGCCCCGGCAGGGCCGTACGGGCCGGGCACTGGCCCGCGGTCGGCGGCGCGGTCGGCACGCGCCTGGCTTGGGCCGTGGAGCCGGCCCCGCCCTACTACGCGTTGTTCGGTTCCCACAACGCCGGGCTCATCGGCTGGGACGACGTCAACCGCGCCGGCGCGCGGTTCCCGACCCATGCCGCCGGCACCTACCCCGGCCGACCCGAGCACGCCCTGGCGCAGCGACCAACCCCGAGTGGCTGGACCGACATCGCCGCCGATGAGACGGGACCCCAGACTGCTCCCCGCCAGAGCGGGACTGCCCCGGCCATCGTCGCCGACTTCTGCGCCCGCGCCGCCGGCTTCCTCGAGCGGGTGCCGCCGGGCGGTTGGGGCACCCGCGGCGAGGAGAAGGTCCTCGCCCGTATCGCGCTCGTGCTCACCGACTGGGAACAGGCCTACCGCGGCCCCGGGCTCGACCAGCCCGCGCAGGCGGCTCTGGCCGCCGCGCGGCACCGTGACGACGCCGGCGAGCTCCTCGCCCACGTCGACCCCGCGGCGCTCGCCGACACCACCGCCGTCATCGACCGCTGCCGCCGCGACGGGCTCCTCGAGCAGCTCGCCGACGCCACCGGGGTCTCCGGCGCCCTCCTACGCGGGCACGCCTTCCCCGTCTTCGCCGAACGGTGGGCCGACGGAGACCTGCTCCTCGCACCCGCCGACGGTGAGGCAACCACGCTCATCGACGTCAAGACCGTCACCGCCGCCCGGTCCGCTGCGACCGTGCGCTCGTGGCTGCACCAGCTGCTCGGCTACGCCTACCTCGCTTCGCTCTATTGCCCCGAGTGGCAGCTCGGTCGCGTCGGACTCGCTCTGACCCGCCACGGCCACGTCGTCGCCTGGGATCTCGACGAACTTGCCGCCGCCCTCTGCGGCGGGCTCTGCCACACCGGCGCCTTCGCCCGCCACCGCGCAGGGTTCGACGCCGCGTTCCGGGCGACGCTGTCCGCCCGGGGCCTCACCGCCTCCTGAACGTCGCCCCCCGAGCGGCAGGCGTTGGGGCCGCGCCACCGGCCCCAGGCGACGAAGGTGGTTGACCCAGCGGGGCCCGCCCCGCGGGGCGGGCCCCGGGGGGCCCGGGAGCCTCAGCTCCACTGGACGATCGCGTGGTCGACCATGACCGCGTCCTCGAGGAAGTGCCCGAGCTCGGTGAGCCGCAGCTGGAACCGGTCGGTGCCCGCCAGGGAGGGGACGCCGGTGGCGAGTCGGGCGAGGAACTCCGGGACCGGGCAGGAGCCGATGAGGGACCCCTGCGGGTCGCCCGCGTCCCACAGCCCTGCCATCGCCAGCAGCGCCGCGGCGTCCGAGGAGTGGGTCTCGACGGACTCGATGCACTCGATGTGGCGGGGGAACTCGGCGTCGGCGGGGGCGGCGTAGGCGGTGAACTGGATGGCCATCGGGGGCTCCCTGGGGTCGGGGCTGGGTAGGACGCGGCCCCGCCTGGGGGCGGTGGGGGTGAGAGGGCCAGGACGCGCACGGTCCACCGATCGGGTGGTCCGGAGCTCAGCCCGACGCAGGAGGGCTCGGACCACCCGCAGCGCAGCGATCGGTGCGGCCGGGCGCCCCTGGCCCGACACCCCCGGCGCCCCCACCGTCAGGGCGTCCTATCCGGTCCTGTCGCCGGGGAGCCCCACCCAGGCCCGGCCCGGACACCACCGGCCCACACCCACCGGCTCCTCCCCCGCCCCGTCGTGCCACGAACCCGGTGCCCGCGCCACCGCCGCGGCGCTGCGGGCGGGGGTGGGCTCGGGTCGCCCCCGGGCGGCCCGGGCCCGCCACGGCCCGGCCGGTCGGAGCCCCGCCAGGGGCGACACCGGCCCGACCGGCACCGACCGGTCCGTCGGCCGGGGCGGGTCCTCGGACGCCCCCCGGGCGTCCGTCCCGCCGTGGCCCCGGGCGGTGGGAGCCCCGCCAGGGGCGACACCGGCCCCGCAGGACCGTCCCGGGCGCGTAGGCCGCCCCCGGCGGCCGTAGCGACCGGGTCCTCACCGGCCCTGGCCCCGGCGCGGCCCTGAGCGCCCCACCCCGACCGCCGCCCGGCCACGCTCCGAGCCCGAGCACCGGCCCGGCCTGTCCGCCCGGCGGGGCGGAACACCACCCCGGCTACTAGGACCCCGGGCCAGCACGACACGGGCGACGCCGCGGGGTCCGCGGCTGCCGCGGCTTGGGGGCGGGCCCCGGCGGGGCCCGCCCCGGGTCAGCGGATGACGGGGAAGACCATCACCCCGGGCAGGGTCACCAGGTGCGTGCCGCACGGCTCGCAGCAGCGCCGCGGGTCGGCCTCCCGCGACCACGCGCTCAGTGCCCCCGTCCCGTCGCAGCCGGCCAACCGGACCTCGCACGCCACGACGTCGGGGACACCCTCGATCACCAGGGGGACCATCGGCTCGGTGGGCTGATGGGTCTCGGGGGTCTGGGGCTGGTGGGTGTGGGGCTGGGTGGTCATGGCCGCCTCCTGAGGGTGGGTGCCGGTGGGAACGCGGCCCCGCCTGGGGGCGGTGGGGGTGAGAGGGCCAGGACGCGCACGGTCCACCGATCGGGTGGTCCGGAGCTCAGCCCGACGCAGGAGGGCTCGGACCACCCGCAGCGCAGCGATCGGTGCGGCCGGGCGCCCCTGGCCCGACGCCCCCGGGCGCCTCCACCGTCAGGGCGTCCCCTCCGGTATCCACCCACCCGGAGACCCGCGACCACTCCCCCGCGACGCCGCTCGACCACGACGCTGCCCCGGTCCGGTCGTGCACCTCGAGGCGTGCACCCCGCGTCCGCAGCGCCGCCGTCGGGGTCGGCCACCTCGCGGGGATGGGCGTGGTCGGGGCGGGTCCTCGGACGCCCCCTGGGGCGTCCGTCCCGCCGCGGCCCGGGCCGGTGGGAGCCCCGCCAGGGGCGACGCCGGCCCCAGCCAGCGCAGCCCCTCCGGGCGGGGAGGCCGCCCTAGCGGCCGGGTCCGGCCGGGGTCCGCTACCGGGCCCGGCCCGGCGCGGCCCTGAGCGCCGACCGGCCACCGGCCCACCCGGCGGGCCGGGTGCGTCGGTGGCGGGCCTGCAGCGCTCCCGGGGCCGGGGTGGGTCAGGCACCGTGGCGGTAGCGGCGGGCGTCGAACTCGTAGAAGCGGTGCCCGTCGATCTCGTCGGGGCGGATCGGGCCCTCGGTGGCGCCGTAGAACGCGACGGAGGCGAGCATGGTGGCGGTGGTGTCGTCCAGGCCGACGGTGTCGCCTCGGGCGTCGGCGCCGCCGGTGAGCACTACCGGGCCGTGGTAGGGCTGCAGGTCCATCCCGTGCGCCCCGGCCACCCGGGTGGCCATCACGTTCGGCTCGCGCCAGCCCCACACGCCCAGGTCGTTGATCCACATGTCGGTGTGCTCGTCGAGGCGCACCACGTCGAGCAGGCCCCCGACCAGGGCGGCGAGCTCGTCGCCGCGCTGGTCGGCGTCGAGGGACAGGCGCACGGTGGTGACGCCGCCCTCGGCGGGCAGCCACAGCGCGGTCAAGTAGTCGGGGCGGGCGATCAGCGGGTGGACCATCGCGGGTTCTCCGTCTCGGGCGACACGTGAGACGAGGCGAAGACCGGCGCCGGGCCTGTGGTGGGTCCGGCGACCCTTTCCTTCGCCCCGTGGGGCGCGAGTCGGATCGAGGGACCGGGGGCCGGTCCGCGCTCGCGCGGACGGTCGGGGGTTCCGGCTCCTCCGAACCACGTGACCCGACCCCACCCAGGCCGCGCCCGGGGCCGCCCGGCCGCACGGTCGGGTCACTGGTTCGGTGCGGGCCGGGTTCATCGACCGCTCGCCGGCCCCCGGACCCTCAGACTCGGCACGCCCCACGGGGAGAAGAAAGACCAGCGCGAAGCGCCGCCGCGACAGCGGCGCCCGAAAAGGGCCCGAAGGGCCCCCGGGCCGCCCGGCCCTGAGGAGCCCCCAGCAGGACGCGGGCCGCCCGCGTCCTCCGGCGCGGGCACCGGAGGCTGGGCGGGCGGGTGGGAACAGCACCCGCCGGCCGGCATCGAGGTTCAGAACGGCGTGTCCTCCTCAACCTCGTCCTGCTCCCGCTCGTGCTCGTGCTCGTCGCGCTGGAGGTCGTCGGGGACCGCGGCCCGGGCCTCGAGTTCGGCCTCCTCGCGGCCGAGGGCTTCGAGGATGGGCGCCTCCTGCTCGTGAAAGCGGCGGGCCGCTTCGGCGTCCTCGCGGTCCTCGCGGACCTGCCGGTCGAGCTCGGCGCACTCGGCGGCGGCGTGCTGGTCGTCGCGTCCGGCCCACCGGGCCTGCAGCGCGGTGTCGTCGCCGTGCTCGCGGCGCTGGGCCGCGACCCGCCAGCGCAGCTCGTCGGCGGCGGCCTGGGCAGCGTGCCGGGCGTCGCGCTCGGCTCGCTCGCCGCGCAGGCGTTCGTCCTCGACACGCTCGACGGCCGCCAGGCGCTCCAGCGCGGCGACGATCTCGGGACGCTGCGCGAACGCCACCGGTACCCCCGCCTGGTCGGGGTCCTCGCGGGCGGCGGTCGGGGTGGGCTGGCAGGTCTCGGGGCTGGGGCGGCGGAGCAGGTCGAGCAGTCGCATGGCGGGTGGTCCTCTCCCCGGGGGGTGTCGGGCTGGGTGGCGAGGCGGGGTCAGGGGGTGGCGTGCAGGTGGCCAGCGAGCTGGCCGGCGAGGGTGGTTGCGAGCGCGCCGCGAGCGGTGGCCTGCGCGGCGGCCACCGGGTCATCGGCGGCGAGCGCGGCGTCGTGCTCGATCTGAGCGCGGTCGGCGGCGCGGTCGGCGTCGAACATGCGGCGGGCGAGGTCGCTGCCGTGGCCGAGGACGGCGTCCGGGGTGCAGGCGCGGGCGCCGGTGTAGTGCAGCCAGCCCTGTTCGAAGGGGTCCCAGCCGATCGGGCGGGCGCAGCGCCGGCAGGGGGACGCGAGCAGCACGGTCATGGCGTAGCGGGTGGGCTGGTGCTCGTCCTGGGTGGTCACCAGCAGCCCGAGCACGGTCGCGACGACCCGGGCCCGGTCCCCGGCGGCGAGTTCGGGGAGCTCCATGTCCAGGGTCTCGGCGATCACCCCGGCCAGGGTCGGGTCGGGCTGGGGCAGCAGCCGCAACGGCGTCGGTCTCAGCGTCGGTCTCGGTGTGGGGGTCGGCATCGGTCGGCGCTCCTCGTGTTCGGGTGTGGCGGCGCGGGTGCGGCCAGTGGGGGTCGTGTCCGGGTGGTGGGGATCGCGCCTGGGTGGTGGGGCCCGGGACCCGGCGCGGCTCGGTGGCTCACGCGCCGGGCCCCGGGACACCCCGGGGAGCAGGTCGGGGTCCCGGTCAGCGGGCGGCCGCGAGGGCGGCGGTGAGCTGGTCGGGGTGGTGCTCGTCGTGGCCGTGCGGGGCGTGCTCGCCGCACTCCGCGCAGCACGGGAAGCCGCCGTCGCGGCAGACGGTGTGGCGCTGGGCGTCGTAGGACTCCCCCGCCGCTCGGGGCGCGGGGACCGGCAGCGCGGCCGCGGCCGGTCCGGCCGGGTCCGGTTCGCCGTCGAGGGCGGTGATGGTGATGCCGAGGGCGGTGAACTCGGCGGCGCGGCGGGCGGGGGCGCCGGGGTCGCCCGGGTTGTCGCAGGCGGCGGTGGTGGCGGCGATGAGCACGGTCGCGGCGGCGGCGAGGTCGCGGGTCAGGCCGTAGGCGTCGGGGGCGCCGGTGAACACGACCGGCCCGTAGATCCCGCCGTGCACCCCGAAGCTCGCGGCGATCACCGAGGCGGCCGGGTTGCTCGGGTGGTGCTCGGCGCCGTCGAGGTCGAACCACATGTCCAGGTCGTGATCGGCCCGGTCCAGGCGCACCACGCCGAGGCCCGCGCACGCCCGCCCCGGCTCGGCGGCGCTGCCACCCCACACGGTGTGTGGGACACCGGTCAGGATCGACAGGGCCTGGGCGCGGGCGCGGTGGCGGCGGGACAGCCGGTAGGGCCGCAGCGTCCCGGCGACGTCGACGCCGAGCGCGACCACCCCGAGGTCGGCGACGGGCTGGCAGGTGCCGGGGATCATCGAGGTGGGCTCGGCGAGCGCGTCGAGGTCGAACTCCGCCCGCACGTGCACCCCGACGCCGGTCGCCGCGTGGTGCCCGGCTTGCTCGGGGAGGTCGTCCTGCTCGTCGGGGAGGTCGAGCAGGCGGGTCGGGACCAGGGCGCAGCCTGCGGGGGTGAGGACCAGCGACCAGAACGGGGTCGGCCACCCGGCGGCGGTGGTGGCGGTGAGGTCGGTGACCGGTCCGGCGTAGCCGTGGGCGTACTCGCGGTCGTACTGGTCGCGGGTGATCTCGCGGACCCGCCCGTCGGGGGTCGGGGTCGCGGCCTGCGGGACCGTGATGGTCGGCCTGATGGTCGGGGTGTTGGTCATGGCGGGTCCTCCGAGCTGCGGGGCTGCGGGCGGGACGGGTGACCGGTGCTCGATCGCGGTGGTCCGGCGGCCATTTCCTTCGTCCCGTGGGGCGAGGAGTCGGAGCAGAGGGCGGCGGGGTCGGTGGCCGGAGGCCACGGGCGGGGGTTCCGTCCCTGGCCCGAGCAGGTGGCATCGCCGGAGGCGACCCCGACGCAGGAGGGGCTTGTGTCACCGGCTCGGTCGTCGGGGCGGGTTCATCGCCCGCTCGCCGACCCCGGAGCCCTCAGACTCGGACGCCCCACGGGAAGAAGGAACCGAGCAAGGGCGCGCCGCGCAGCGGCGTCCGAGCAGGCCCGCAGGGCCCCTGGCCGCCCGGCCGTGAGGAGCCCCCGCCCCACCGCCGGCCGCCCGCGTTCGCCGGCGTCGGGCCACCGAGGCTGGGCGGGTGGGTGGGAAGCGCCCCCGCCGGCCGACCCCGCCCGCCGGCACCGCCGGGCGCCCGCGGCCCGCGCCGGCCACCACCCCAACCGGGCGGCGTGCTCGAGGCGCACCGGTCGGCGCGGGCCGCGGGCGCCGCACCCCACCCGGGGTGCGACGCCCCAGACGACCGTCACCCGCTCCCGCCGGGAGCCTGCTCGGCGCGGTGGGCCTGCTCGGCGCGGTGGGCCTGTTCGGCGTGGATGGCGTCGAGGTACTCGGCGGAGGCTTCGACGTCGGCGCCGGCGCCGATGTTCACCGTGGCGATTGCTTCGGCGGTGAACAGCTGACGCGCGGTCGCGTTCTGGAGCAGGGCGACGAACTCGGCCATGTCGGCAGGGGTGACGGCGGGCGGGTCGGTGGGGTCGGCGATGGTCGCCGGCGGCGTGCTGGTCATCAGGTGCGGTCCTTGTCCGGTGGTTCGGGGGTCGGGTCGTGGTTCGGGTCGGGGTTGGTGTGGTGCGCTCTCAGGGCAGGAGCCCGGCGCGGGTCATCGCGCGGTGCATCCGGTAGCGGCTGTGCGCGGGGGCGTCGTCGCCGAACACCGCGCGGGTCGCGGCCCACGACGCCTGGCGGCGCACGAACGACGGGGCGGGCACGGCGTCGACGCCGACCGCGACGGTGAGGTGGTCGTAGGCGGCGTAGACGGTGCGGGCGGCGGTGAGCGCGAGCCGCACCTGGTGGGCGGTCAACGGCGGGGCGTCGCCGGGGGTGTCATAGCGGGTGAACCGCTCCAGCTCACCCGCCCGGTGGGCCGGGGCCCCGGGCCACGAGTGCGGCGCCGGGCGCACCGGCGGGTGCCGCCGTCCGGGGCGGCGCCCCGACCCCGGCCCCCGGCACGGCGCCGGGGGCAGGAGCGGGGCGTGCACCCGGTGCAGGGTGGTCATCAGCGCCTCGCCGGGGCCTGCCCGGCCGCGTCTGCCTCGGGCCCGGCACGCCGCCCGGCGGCGGTCTCGGCGGTGGCGATCTCGGTGTGGACGTCGTCGACGGCGGCGACCAGCCGCGCCCAGGGTTCGCGGGCCAGACGGTGCGTGCCGACCGAGGTCGCCGAGGTGACCGGGCCGGGGACCGCGAGCACCGGCAGCCCGTGATCGCGGGCGTCGTGGGCGGCGTGCAGGGCGCTGCTGCGGGTCCCGGCCTCCACGACCAGGGTGCCGCTGCTCCCGAGCCCGGCCATCAGCCGTAGCCGGCCCAGCATCGTCGCCCGCGTTGGCACGGCTCCGGGCAGATACGGCGTGACCAGGGCCCCGCCTGCCTCGGCGACTGCCTCGAACAACGGCGCGTGCGCGGCCGGGTACATGCGGTCGATCCCGCCGGGCAGCACCACCACCGGCGCTCCCGCTGCGTCCCCGGCGCCCACCCGGCGCGGGGTGGCGGCGGTGCTCAGGGCGCCGCGCAGGGCCTCGCCGTCGATGCCCAGCGCCCCGCCGGTGACGATCCGGACCCCGGACTCGGTGAGCTGTCCGGCCCAGTCCCGGGCCACCCACGTTCCGTAGGGGCTCGCGGCGCGGGAGCCGGTGACGACCAGGCGGCGGCCGCCGTCCAGCGGGGCGTCGCCGCGCACCCACAACCCCAGTACCGGGGCCTGCACCGACAGCGTCCCGTCCGGGCTGCTCCAGCCGGTGACTGCCCGCTCGGGGAACCCGGGGTCCTCGGGGACCAGGAATCGGGCGCCGAGCTTCTCGGCGGCGGCGAGGTCGGCGGCGGCGCGGTCGCGGTCCGCGGCTGGGTCGGCGGCGAGGGTGGCGCCGTAGAAGATGCGCGCCCGACGGGGGTCGTCGCAGACCTCGGCGACCGCGGCGACCGGTCCGTACTCGGTGACCAGCCGCGCGAGGTCGGGGTTCGCGACCCCGGAGCAGACGCGGGAGAGCAACACCCGCGCGTGCCGGACGGCGTCGCTCGCCGGTGCACCACCAGGGGCGGGGCGTGTTGGGCTGGTGGTGGTGTGGGTGGTCATCGCTGGTGTCCTTCCGGGACGCGCGACGGGACGGGGCTCGGGAACTGCGCCGGGACCGGGTGGTCCGGCTGCCATGTCCTTCCCCCCGTGGGGCGAGGAGTCGGAGCAGAGGGCGGCCGGGGTCGGTGGCCGCAGGCCACGGCCGGGGGTTCCGGCTCGCCCGAACCGCGTGGCCCGACTGGTGCCAGGCCGCACCGGGGCCCGCCCAGCCGCAGGTCGGGTCACTGGTTCGGGCTGGGCCGGGTTCATCGGCCGCTCGCCGACCCCAGAGCCCTCAGACTCGGACGCCCCACGGGGAGAAGGATCGAAGAAGAGCGCGCCGCGCAGCGGCGTCCGAGACGGCGCCGCAGGCGGCCCCGGCCGCCCGGCCGTGAGGAGCCCCTGCAGCCGCCGCCTGCCCGCGCCCACCGCCGGTAAGCGTCCGCGGCGGGGCGGGCGGGTGGGAAGAGCACCCGCCGGCCGAGCTCCGCCGCCGGCACCGGGACGCGCCCGCGGCCCGCGCCGGCCCCCACCCCGACCGGCGGGCGGGGTGCTCGAGGTGCACCGGTCGGCGTGGGCCGCGGGCGCCGCCCGCGACAGCGGGCGCGGGGGCTCTACCCTGCACACGCCGAGGGCCCGCCCCCCGGGGTGCCTCTTACACCCCGGGCGGCGGGCCCCCGGCCTGTCCGGTCGGCTACTCCTGTCCGCCCTCGCCCTGGTCGTCGCGCTTCCCGGCGTCGTGGTCGCCGTCCTGGTCGGCGCCGCTGGTCTGGTCGGTGGTGGCGGCGGCGGTGGGGTGGTCGAACACCTCGGCGTCGGTGACGGGCTGGCCGGTGGCGTAGCGCTCGATCGCGGACCGCTCGTAGCCCCAGACTTCGAGCTGGTCGAGGTAGCGGACCAGCCCGGCGTCGGCGCGTTCGAACCCGGGGCGGTCCAGCGCCCAGCGCCACATCTGCCGGTTCGTCTCGCCCTCGATCGCGCCGAGCACCATGCCGAGGGTGAGCACCGCGCAGCGGGCCTCGCTGGCCCCGGCGGCGAGCTTGCCGATCCGCTCGTGATCAGCCGGTCCAGCCAGCGGCCGCTCCGCTGCGGCGGGGGTGGGGCAGAGCAGGGCGGCGGCGGTGGCGTGGCCGCGCTCGGCGGCCCGGCACACAGTGTAGCGGTCGGTCAGGAACGCTGAGACGACCCATGCGTTCGCGCCCTTGGGCGGGGTCTTGCGGGTCAGCAGCTCAAACAGGAACTCCCGCCGCGCGGTCGTGGCGGCCTCCCAGGCCTTGTTCCCCGCGATCACCCGACGGCGGTGGGCCTTGGCCGCTTCCTGCTCGGCCAGGACCCGCGCGGCGGCCTGCTCGGTGGTCTCCGACGAGCGCGGTACCGCCTTCGCCGCGCGCGGTGTGTACAGCTGCCCGCCGCGCCGCGCGCGGTGCCCGTAGGCGGTGGGGTTGGTGCACACGTGGACCGCCACGACCTGCAGCTGCCGTCGCGGGCCGGTGTAGGTCGTGGCCAGGTAGGCCGCGTTCCCCGGGCACGACGCGTGCTCCTCGGCGGTGATCGCGGGCGGCAACGCCTCGGCGTCGGACCGCCGCGCCGGTGCGGCCACGTCGAACTCGTCCAGCTCGTCGAACTCGCCGTCCTCGCCGAACTCACTGTCGAACTCGCTGTCGAACTCGCTGTCGTCCCGGTCGCCGTCCTCGTCGTCGCTCGTAGCGGCGTCCGGGCCGTCTGCAGGGTGGGCGTCCTGCGCCTGGGTGGTGTCGTCGCCCTCGGCGCTGGGCTCGGGGGCGTCGGTGAGCTCGGTCAGCTTCTCGATGCCGCTGTGGTAGTCGGGGCGCTCGATGATCGGGACCTCGGCGGCCTCCAGCTCGGCGGTGACCGCCGCGCGTCCGGCGGTCTCGATCCGGTCGGCGCGCAGCCGGGCGGCGGTGTGGGCGAAGCTGCCGAAGCCGACACCGCTGATCCCGTCGAGCAGTGCCCGGTACGCGGCGGGGTCGTCGTCGAACTCGGCGAGCACGGCGGCCTGCTCCAGGGTCATCGGCACCTCGCGCACCGTCTCGCGGACCCCGGCGCTCCCGCCCGCGCGCAGCGCGGCGACCACCTCGCGGCGCGGGGCCTTGGTGGCGGTGGCGATCTTCCCGGCGCTGAGCCCGAGGGCGGCGAGGTCGGCGAACGCGGTGAGCTGGTCGGCGGTGCTCAGCCCCTGCCGGACCTGGTTCTCCACTACCTGTTCGGCGATCCGGTCGGCTTCCTCGGCGTCGGCGTCGCTGGCCCCGACCGGGCCGACGATGACCGGGACGGTCGCGAGGTCGGCGAGGATCGCGGCGGTGGTGCGCCGGTGCCCGAACCGCACGCGGGCGCGGCCGTCGTCGGTGGCGACGGCGATGATCGGTTGGAGCACCCCGTGGGTGCGCACCGAGGACACGAACGCGCGGTCGGCGGTGGTGTCGAGGCGGACGTTGCGGTCCATGAGCAGGGTGCGCGGGTCGAGCTGCTGGACCCGGTCGGGGTCGGCCACGACCGGGGCGGGCGCGGCGGCCGTGCTCGGCTGGTCGGCCGTGGTGGTCTCGGTGTCGGGGGCGATGGTCATCGCTGGTGTCCTCCTGGGACTCGTCGCGAAGCTGCGGGGACGAGGCGAAGACCGGCGCCGGACCTGGGGGTCCGGCGACCCTTTCCTTCGCCCCGTGGGGCGCGAGTCGAATGGAGGGACCGGGGGCCGGTCCGCGCTCGCGCGGACGGTCGGGGGTTCCGGCTCCTCCGAACCACGTGACCCGACCGATGCCACGCCGCGCCCGCGCCACCCGAGCCGCATGTCGGGTCACTGGTTCGGCGCGGGCCGGGTTCATCGACCGCTCGCCGGCCACCGGGCACTCAGACTCGGCACGCCCCACGGGGAGAAGAAAGACCAGCGCGAAGCGCCGCCGCGACAGCGGCGCCCGAAAAGGGCCCGAAGGGCCCCCGGGCCGCCCGGCCCTGAGGAGCCCCCAGCAGGACGCGGGCCGCCCGCG
>NZ_JASVWF010000012.1 GCF_030286555.1 Actinomycetospora termitidis
CGACGGGCGGGGCCGGTCGGCTGCGCGGCGACCTCGGGCGGCACGAGCGCCCGACGGGCACGGAGGAACTCGCCGAGTTCGTTGCCGTGATCCATGCGATCGACGCTAGCCACGCCGTGCGCCGCCCGCGTGGGTGCGCGACACCCACCTCCGACTCCCGGCGCGCGGGTACGGTCCGCGCGACGAGAGGGGGTCGGGCGATGGAGAGGCGACGCCGCCCCACGCTGGCGGACGTCGCGCGGATGGCCGGGGTGGACGCCAGCCTGGTGTCCCGGGTGCTGCGCAACGATCCCCGCGGGTTCGCCTCCGCCGAGACGGCCGAGCGTATTCGCGCGGCCGCCGGGGAGATCGGCTACCGGGCGAATGCCGCTGCCCGCGGTCTGCGCAGCGCACGGACGATGACGCTGGGGCTGCTGCTGCCCGGCTTCTCCAGCCCCGTGTACGCCTCGATCGCGCACGGCGTCGAGGAACGCGCGGGCGAGCAGGGTTACGGGCTCGTGCTCGGCACGCACGCCGCGGGCGATCCTCACGAGACGATCACCGGCATGCTCATGCACGGGCGGGTGGACGGCCTGCTGGTGTCCTCGGGTCGGATCGAGGACCGTGCGCTGCGCCGGCTCGTCGAGCAGGCCCCGCAGTCGGTGGTGCTGGTGAACCGTCAGGTCCGCGGGGTGGCGGCCAGTGTGGTGCTTCGGGATGCCGACGCGTCGGCGGTGGCGGTGGCGCACCTGGCCGAGCTCGGCCATCGCCGGATCTGCGGCATCTTCGGGCCACGCAGCCTGGACACGATGGTCCGGCGGCGTCGGGGCTTCCTCGCGGAGGCGACGAGGCGCGGCGTCGAGGCGTCGGTGGTGGAGATGGCGGAGCGCGACCATCGGGCCGGTGCGGACGGTGTCGTACAGGCGCTGAAAGGTGGAACTCGGCCGACGGCCCTGGTGGCCGGCACATTTCCCATGGGGGTCGGGGTACTCGCCGGACTGCACGAGGCCGGGGTCGACGTGCCCGGGCGTATCTCGGTCGTCGCGCTGCACGACGACGGCCTCGCCGACTACCTCGTTCCTCGGCTCACGACGGTCGCGATGGCGGCCGAGCGGCTCGGGGCGGAGGCCGTCGACCTGGCGATCGCGTTGGTCGACGGGGCCGATCCGCGTCGGGTGGTGGTGCCCGACCCGCCTCGGCTGGTGCGGCGGGAGTCGACCGCGTCCTTGATATCAAACGATTGACCAGGTTCCCGTGCGGTTCGTAGCTTCTCGATGTCACCGACAAGGAGAGTCACCGATGACCCGCATCGTCGACATCTCGATGACGCTCGAGAACGGCGTCCCCTCGGACCCCCCGGGCTACGAGTTCGAGATCGAGTACACCAGCCATCAGGACACGGTGGCGATGCTGCAGAGTCGCTACGCCGGCCTGCGGCCCGACGAGCTGCCGAACTCCGAGGCGTTCGCGCTCGAGACCGTGCACCTGTCCACCCACAACGGCACCCACGTCGACGCACCGTGGCACTATGCGTCCCGGATGGAGGACGGCGGCCGACCGCGCACCATCGACGAGATGCCGCTCGACTGGTTCCAGCGTCCAGCGGTCAAGCTCGACTTCCGGCACGTCGAGGACGGCTACGTGGTCACGGCCGCCGATCTCGAGGCCGAGTTCAAGCGCATCGAGTACACGCTGCGACCGCTGGACATCGTCCTGGTCAACACCTCCGCCGGCGCGCGCTTCGGCAGTCCGGAGTACGCCCGCAGCGGATGCGGGATCGGGCGGGAGGCGACCCTCTGGTTGTGCGACCGGGGAGTGCGGGTCGTCGGTACGGACGCCTGGAGCTGGGACGCCCCGTTCCCGTACGTGGCGGAGCGCTACGCCCGCGACAAGGACGCCTCGATCATCTGGGAGGGGCACAAGGCCGGACGGCACACCGAGTACTGCCAGATCGAGAAGCTGCGCCATCTCGAGCAGCTGCCCGACCACGGATTCACCGTCTCCTGTTTCCCGGTCAAGATTCACGCCGCGTCCGCAGGCTGGACCCGAGCCGTCGCGATCCTGGAGGCCTGATGTCGACCGACAGCACGCACAGCCACGCCCACGCGATGTCGCACCTGGACCGGGAGCCGACGTCCTTCGACTCCTACAAGGACCGCTACAAGACGATCCTCATGGAGCGGACAGACGGCATCCTGGAGGTGACGTTCCACACCGACGGCGGTCCGTTGCAGTGGAGCCTGTTGGCGCACCACGAGTTCGAGGACGCCTTCCTCGAGATCGGTCGGGACCGCGAGAACGACGTCGTGATCCTGACGGGCACGGGCGAGGCATTCAGCGGGCCCGCGATTCGGCCTGGCGAGCACCCCAACCGCCGCACCATGACCCCCGAGGTCTACGACCCGATCCAGTGGGAGGGCAAGCACCTGCTGCCCAACCTGCTGGCCATCGAGGCGCCGGTCATCGCGGCGATCAACGGGCCGGCGGTCCGGCACGCGGAGATACCACTCGTGAGCGACATCGTGCTCGCGACCGAGGACACCTACATCCAGGACACCGCACACTTCCCCGGCGGCATGGTGCCCGGGGACGGCATGCACGTGATCATGCCGCTGCTCATGGGGCCGACGCGCGGGAGGTACTTCCTCTACACCGGCCAGCAGGTCGGTGCCGCGGAGGCGAAGGACATGGGTCTGGTGAACGAAGTGCTGCCGCGAACAGACCTGCTGCCGCGGGCCCGCGCGCTCGCTCGGCTCCTGCTGCAGCAGCCCCGGCTGGTGCGTCGCTACAGCCGGACGGTGCTGACCGAGGACCTGCGCCAGCGCCTGCACGGCCTCCTGGGCTATGGCCTCGCCCTCGAGGGCCTGGCGCGCATGAAGAGCAGCTGATGATGTCCGCGGTGAACGCAGCCGCGGCCGACCCGGCCCGGTGGCCGAAACGGAACGCCTTCGAGTTCGCGGGCGGGACGGCCGTCTTCATCGACGACGTCCGTCCGTCCGTCCTGCTGCACATGGCTGTCGTGCGCAGCAGTCGGGCCCATGCCCGGCTGCGTCGGGTGGACACCGCCCAGGCGAAGGCCGTTCCGGGAGCGGTGCGAGTCCTCGAGGGCCGCGAGGCCTCGCTGCACCTGCGGCCGCTGCCGTACCAGTTCGGCGATCCCGAGATGATCGGTGGTCGACGGATCGTGCTCGAAGCCCTCCCGGTGGACGAGGTGCGCTATGTCGGCGAGCCGATCGCGATCGTCGCGGCCGAGAGCCCGCGGGCAGCCCGGCGAGCGGCCGCAGCGGTCGTCGTGGACTACGAGGACCTGCCCGCGCTGCTCGACGCCCGAGCGTTCCTCGCCGACCCGGACCCGATCCATGTCATCGCCGAGAACGAGGTCGTGTCAGGCGCTGCCGACGAGGTCTTGCGCACGGCCGAGCACCGGTTCGGCGCGGAGTTCGCCCTGGGCCGCAGCAGCACCGCGCCCATCGAGCCCCGCGGGTACGTCGCAGCCTGGGACGGAACGCGGCTGACCGTGCACGCCACCCATCAGCAGCCTCACCAACTCCGCACCGAGCTGGCCGAGGTCCTGGACCTCCCTGCCCACGCGATCCGGGTCGTGGTGCCGAACGTCGGCGGAGCGTTCGGGCTCAAGATGACCGGGCCCGTCGAGGAGCCGTTGGTGTGCCTGCTCAGCATGCTGTGCGGGCGGCCGGTGAAGTGGATCGAGTCCCGCGCCGAGTGCTTTCTCGGCGGAGGCCGTGAACAGCTCCACCAGGTCGAGGTCGCACACGCGGCGGACGGCCGGCTCCTCGCCCTGCGGGACCAGGTCGTCATTCCGGTGGGGGCCGAGGCCGTATCGCCGGGCTGGCGGCAGGCATACGTGAGCACGGCGTCGTTCCCCACCGCCTACGTCGTCCCTCATCTCGACATCCGGTCCCGCGTCGTCGCGACCAACCTGCCGCCCTGGCACTCGTGCCGAGGATTCGGGAAGGAGGCCCCTGTGTTCGTCATGGAACGGATCCTGGACATGGTGGCCCGCCGGACCGGGCTCGATCCCGCGGAGGTCCGTCGACGCAACCTGCTGCGCCCCGAGGACCTCCCGCACCGCATGGCGTCCGGATACCGGATGGACAGCGCCGACCTCCCGACGGTGCTGAACCGGGTCCTGGAGCTCGACGGCGGTGCCGAGGCGGACGGCGTCGGGATCGCGGTCGAGGTCACCCCCGAGGGCGGCGGACACGCAGGGGGACGGTCGCGTCCCGGAGCCACCCCGACCGTCGCAGCCCCCGAAGCCGCCGCGGTTCTCCTGCGGTCCGACGGCCAGGTGGAGGTCCGCACCGGTGTCACGAACCCGGGCGGCGGCAACGACATCGCCCTCGTACGCCTGGCAGCCGGTGAGCTGGGCCTCTCTCCGGACTCGATACGCCTGGTGCAGGGCGACACCGACCTGTGTCCGCCCGGGACGGGCAATGCCAGCAGCCGGGGCGTCGCGATCGGCGGGGCCGCAGTGGTGCTGGCGGCCCGCGCGCTGGCCGACACCGTCTCCCGCCTCGGCGCGGGTCCCCTCACTGAGTCGACCATCGCCGAGCTGGTCGTCCGGTACGGGCCGCTGGAACACGTCCGCGAGTACCGCCCGGACCCACCCGAGGACCTGGAGTACCGCTACAGCTACCCGTACTTCTCCTCCGGTGCCTACGTGGCGAGGGTGGACGTCGACCGAGCCACCGGACGGGTCCGGCTGCGGTCCCTGACCGCCGTGCACGACTGCGGCCGCGTGATCGAACCGGTGCTGGTCGAGGGGCAGCTGCACGGCGCGATGGCGATGGGCGTCGGGCTGGCCCTGTCCGAGGAGAGCCGGTTCGACGCCCGAGGCGTCCTGCAGGCCTCCTCGTTCAAGGAATACCTCGCGCCCCGAGCGAACGACCTCCCCGACTTCGTGATCGGCCATCACGAGACCCGCGCGCCGCACACGCTGCTCGGCGCCAAGGGCGCGGGGGAGTCCGGACTCGGCGGCGCCCTCGCGGCGATCGCGAACGCTGTCGACGACGCGCTCGCACGCTGCGGCGGCAGGGAGGTCACCTCGATCCCGCTCGACCCACCGACGGTGCTGGCGCTCCTGCCGGAGGTGGACCAATGACCACGACATTCGCGCGGAGCCTCGACGAGGCGCTCACCGCCCTGGCCGAGAGCGCGGCCGCCGGCGCGAAGCCGGTCGTGGTGAGCGGCGGCACTCTCTGCGTCCCAGCGATGGTCAGGGGTGAACTGGACGCGGCCGACGTCGTCGACCTCGGTCGTACAGGCCTGAACACGCTCGCGGTCGGGTCCGTGATCGAGCTCGGCGCACTCGTCAGCTACCAGCAGGTGATCTCCTCTCCCAGGGTGCGTGCCGAGCTGCCGCTGCTGCACCGGATGGCCTCCGGCATCACGGGCGGGATCCAGATCCGGAACCAAGGCACCCTGGTGGGCGCGCTGTGCGCCGCCCGGCCTCAGTCCGACGCGCTCGCCGTCCTGGTCGCGCTCCAGGCCGAGGCCGTCGTCGTCTCCGCCTCGGGCACACGGACAGCGCCGGTCGCGGACCTGCTCGTCAGTCCGGGTACAACACATCTCGCGGCCGACGAGCTGGTCGCGGGCCTGCGCATACCGGCATGCCTCCACGGGACCGGATACGTGAAGCTCAAGTTCGCCGAATCGTCCTGGCCCGTCGTCACAGCGGCCGCTGTCCAGGACCGGGTCGTCCTCGGGGGAGTGGCCGGTACCCCGCAGGTCGTCCCGCTGCCCTCGAGACGCGAGGTCCGGGCGGCCGTCGTCGACCATCTCGACGCGCTGCCCACCGAACACCGGTGGGCCGACCTGCGGGCGCCATGGGCGTACCGCCGGCGCGTCGCACCGGAGATCGCGGCACGTGCGGTCGAGCTGGCGGAGGAGGCACGGTGAGGCTGCAGGTCGACGGGGCGCACGTGCAGATCGACCCCGACCCGGAGGACACCCTCGTCGACGTGCTGCGCGACGAGCTGGGGAGCACCGCGGTGCGGGTCGGGTGCCGCAACGGGGACTGCGGGACCTGCACCGCGCTCGTCGACGGGCAGTGCGTGAAGACATGCCTGGTGCTCGCGGGGCGAGCAGAAGGCGCCCGTGTCGAGACCCTGGCGAGCCTGGGGACCGAGACGAACCCGCACCCCGTGCAGGAGGCGTTCCTGGCCGAGTACGCCTTCCAGTGCGGATTCTGCCTACCCGGCATGATCCTGTCCGCCGTCACTCTCCTCGCCGACACCCCGTCGCCGTCGGACGCGGAGATTCGGAACGCCCTGAGCGGCAACCTGTGCCGCTGCACCGGCTACGTCAACGCCGTCCGCGCCGTGCGGCGCGCCGCCGCCGCCCGCTAGCTCCACCCGTTCCCCACCGTCGCGGCACGGCCGCCGGCGGGGCTCGTCGACCTGCCCGAAGGAGGGCACGTGTCCGCACCCAGCCACGACATCCCCGCCACCGCAGCGCCCCCTCGCCCCTTGCGCACCCTGCTCGGCGCAGGGGTCGGCAACGCGCTCGAGTGGTACGACTGGAGCGTCTACGCGATCTTCGCGTCGTTCTTCGCCGCGCAGTTCTTCGTCGACGACGGGACCACCGGAGCCCTGCTGTCCACCCTGGCCGTGTTCGCGGTCGGGTTCGTCATGCGGCCGATCGGCGGGTTCGTGTTCGGGTGGCTCGCTGACCGCCGCGGTCGCCGGTACTCGATGACCAGCTCGATGATGCTCATGGCGATCGGCAGCCTGGTCATCGGGCTCGCGCCGACCCACGCGCAGGTCGGGGTGTGGGCGGCGATCATCCTCCTCCTCGCCCGGCTCGCCCAGGGGCTCGCCCACGGCGGAGAGATCGCCGCGTCGTACACCTACATCGCCGAGGTGGCGCCTCGCGCCCGCCGAGGCCTCTGGTCGACCAGCCTCTACGTCTCGGTGACGGCCGGCATCGTGCTCGCCTCACTGATCGGTGCAGGCGCCAGCAGCGTGTTCGGCGCCGCAGCGTTGCACAGCTGGGCATGGCGGATTCCCTTCCTGATCGGCGCGTTGCTCGGGCTGGTCGGCCTCCACCTGCGGCGAGCACTGCCCGAGACCGACGCGTTCGCCGAGCAGGGCGATCGAGGGACCGGGTCGAGCGCGCAGAGCCACCGCACGACCCGGGATCTGCTCCGCGGCCTCGCCGAGAACAGGCGGAGCGTCGCGCGCATCGTCGGGTTCAGCCTGGCGAGCACGGTCGTGGTCTACACCTGGGCGATCGGGCTCGCCAGCTTCGCGATCTCGGTCAAGGGCGTTCCCGCCACGGGCGCGCTGTGGGCCACGGTCGGGGCCAACCTCGTCTTCATGGCCACGCTCCCGCTGTGGGGACGACTGTCCGACCGCGTCGGCCGCAAGCCGGTCTTCCTCGTCTACGGGGTGGCGTTCGTCGTGCTGTCCTACCCGCTGCTCGCCACGTTGAACGATTCCCCGTGGCGCATGTTCGCGGTCATGGTCGTCGCGCTCTTCTTCCTCGGGGCCTTCGTCGGGATCATGCCGGCCTACTTCGCCGAACTCTTTCCGACCTCAGTCCGCGCATCCGGGATCGGAGTGCCCTACTCGTTCGTCGTCGCGTTCTTCGGCGGCACGGCCCCGTACGTCCTGACCTGGCTGAGCAGCCACGACCTGGTGTGGATCTTCTCCCTGTACTCCGTCGTGCTCGCGCTGATCGGCGTGGTCACCACCCTGCTCAGCCCAGAGACCAGAGCACGGGAACTCGAGTGACTTCGGTCAGCAGGAGGGTGGGTGTGCTTCACCTACCCACGCCGCGCGAGCCGCTCCTACCGTTGTCGTCGAAGATCGAGAGGAAGAGAACGATGTCGAGCGATCGGATGAAGGCCGTACGCATCCACGGCTTCGGTGACGAGTCGGTCCTGGCGGTGGAGTCCGCACCGATCCCGGAGCTCGGTCCCGGCGACGTCCTGGTGCGGGTGCACGCAGCAGCAGTGAACCCGGTCGACTCGCTGGTCCGGCAGGGGATCTTCGCGGTCTCGCAGCGGCCGCTGCCGTGGATCCCGGGCTGGGACTTCGCTGGGACCATCGCAGCGGTCGGGACCGAAACCACCGCATGGGCGGCCGGCGACGTCGTCTACGGCCGGCCATCCCTGGCCCGGGACGGTAGCTACGCCCAGTACCTCGCGGTCGACGCAGGAGAGATCGCGGCGATCCCGCGCTCCCTGTCGCTGGAGTCCGCCGCGGCCGTACCCCTCGTGACGCTCACTGCCTGGAAGGCGTTGTTCGACCTCGGCGGACTCGAGCCGGGCGGGACGGTCCTCGTCCACGCCGGAGCGGGCGGAGTCGGCACGATGGCGGTACAGCTGGCCCACCACCGCGGAGCGAAGGTGGTGGCGACGGCGTCCGGGGACGGCATCGCGCTCGCCCGTTCGCTGGGCGCCGACGAGGTGATCGACTACCGCAGCGAGGACTTCACCGTCCGCGGCAGGTTCGCCGACGTCGTGCTCGACACCGTCGGGGGCGAGACGCTCGAGCGCTCGTACGGTGTCGTGGCTCCCAGCGGCACGCTCATCACGATCGCAGGCGCCCCCGACGAGGCGAAGGCAACCGAACTCGGGATCGAGGCCCACACCTTCGTGCTCGACTCGAACGGTCCACGGCTCGCCGAGATCGCCGGGATGATCGATGCGGGCGACCTCCGCCCCGTGGTCACCCGAGTGCTCGACCTCGACGAGGTGGCCCAGGCGCATCGGCTGATCGACTCGGGCCACACGCACGGGAAGGTCGTCCTGCGTGTCGGGTGAGCGGATCCTGGTCGCCGGGGCCGGCGCGATCGGCTCGTTCTTCGGTGCCCAGCTCGCCGCCGCCGGCCGGGACGTGACCTTCCTGGTCCGCCCCGCCAGACGAGCCGCGTTCGCCTGTGGCCTCTCCATCGCCAGCGCATCGGTACCGGTCGAGCTGGCGCAGCCACGGACGATCACCGCCACCGACCTCGGCTCGGAGCCTCCGTTCGGACTGATCCTGCTGGCGTGCAAGGCCTTCGACCTCGACGCGACGGCGTCCGACATCGAACCCGCCGTCGAGGCGGGTGCGCTCGTGCTCCCGCTGCTCAACGGTGTGCGCCAGCTCGACGTGCTCGACGAGAGGTTCGGCGCCGACGCAGTGCTCGGTGGCTCATGTTTCCTGTCGGTGCACCGGACCGACGAAGCCACCGTCCGCCACGACGGCCAGAAGGCGCGGCTGACCTTCGGCGCTCGCGGACCGGTCCGCCGGCCGGTGGAGGCGGTCGAGGCGCTCCTGACCTGCCCGGGCTTCGCGGTGCACCGCGCGCCGGACGTGGTCGCCGAGATGTGGGCGAAGTGGGTCTTCATCGCCGCGGCCGCCGGCGCCACCGGCCTGGTCGGCGGCACCGTCGGCGAACTCGTCGACGCGGACGGGGCCTGGATCGGCGCCCGGCTGCTCGCAGAGGCTGCCGCCATCGCCGCGGGTCACGGATATCCGCAGGACGAGACAGCCTTGTCCTCCTCTCGGCGCACCATCACCGAGCCGGGCTCCACCCTGGTCCCGTCCCTGCTGGCCGACGTGCGGTCCGGCAACCGGACCGAGGCCGAGCACATACTCGGCGACCTCGTCGCTCGCCGAGGAGACCCCACTCCCGGCCTGCTGGACGCGGTACTCGTGCGCCTCCGCGTGTATGACGCGACCCGGCCGAGTTCCTGAGGGTGCCGGGCCGGCGCGGGGACCGCCACTCCTCCCCGGCACGTCCTCCAGACCGCACATCGAACTCCCGCAGAGAGGTCATCTCATGACAAGCGAGGTCCGCGTGCCGAACGCGGCCGCGTCCGGCTCCTTCGAACTCGGCGGCGATCTGCCGGTGATCCGGCTCGGGTACGGGACGATGCAGCTCACCGGGTCCGGTATCTGGGGCGAGCCTGCCGACCGCGATGCGGCCGTTCGTGTCATCCGCCGCGCCGCCGAACTGGGCGTCACGTTCTTCGACACCGCAGACTCCTATGGCCCCGTCATCGCCGAGCCGCTGCTCCGCGAGGCCTTGCATCCCTACTCCGACGACATCGTCATCGCGACCAAGGCCGGGCTCACCCGCTCCGGCCCACACGACTGGCGTCCGGTCGGGCGCCCCGAGTACCTGCGCCAGCAGGCACTCCTGAGCCTCCGCCACCTGGGCGTCGACCACATCGACCTGTTCCAGCTCCACCGCGTCGATCCTCGGGTGCCCCTCGCCGAGCAGATCGGGGAGCTCAAGCTCCTGCAGGACGAGGGCGTCGTCCGGCACATCGGCATGTCCGAGGTCACCGCGGACCAGCTCGAGGAGGCCGGCAAGACCGCGCGGATCGCGGCAGTGCAGAACCTCTACAACCTGGCCGACCGCAGTGCCGAGCCCGTCCTCGACTACGCCGAGCAGAACGGGCTGGCGTTCATCCCGTGGTTCCCCCTGGCCACCGGGGCGCTCGTCAAGAGCGGTGGCCCGCTCGCCGCCATAGCCGAGCAGCACGGAGCGAGTCCGTCCCAGCTCGCGCTCGCATGGCTGCTGCGTCGTTCCCCGGCGATCCTGCCCATTCCGGGCACCTCGTCGGTCGAACACCTGGAGGACAACATTGCCGCGGCGGACGTCGATCTATCGGATGCTGACGTCGAGGCACTGACCCGGGCCGTCGCAGAATGAGCGGTCCGTCCCGCCGTTCCGGTTGTTCGCTGCAGAGGAGATGACGATGGGCAGCGTTGCGATCACCAAACGCTCGCCGAGTGCCCTGGTCGACGGGTGGATCGACGTCCACGCACACTTCAGTCCGCCGCGCACCGCCGACATGGTGGTGGCGCAGATGGAGCGATTGCAGGCGGGCTGCTGGCAGGTCGACGAGGCACCGCAGTGGGACGCCGAATCCACCTTGGCCTACATGGACCGGACCGGTATCCAGATGCAACTGCTCAGCAACATACCCCTGGAACTCGGCGCTCTACGCGACTCGAACGACTTCGGGGTCTCGCTCGTGGAGGAGCATCCGACGCGATTCGGGCTGTTGGTCGCTCTGCCCACCGACGATCCGGCGGCGTGCCTGGCCGAAGTCGACCGCGCAGACCGATGGAGGGCAGAGGGATTCGCTGTCACGTCCTTGTACAAGGGTACGTACCTCAGCGATCCCTCCCTCGAGCCCGTGTGGGCAGAGCTCAACCGCCGCAAGGCCGTCGTGTTCGCCCACCCCGATGCCTATCGAGCCACGATGGGGCGCCCCGACGCTGTCTTCGAAGTCGCGTTCCAGACTGCCCGCACCTTCGCTGACATGCTCTACAGCGGCGTGTTCCGTCGCTACCCCCACATCACCTTCATCCTCGCGCACTGCGGCGGAGCGCTGCCATCGATTGCGGGCCGCCTGCAGCTGATCGGAACCGAGCGCTGGATCCCGAACCCGAACAACGTCACCCACACGGAGATTCGAGAGCATCTGCGTCGCCTCTACCTCGACACGGCAGGGATAGCGCCGAACGGCCTGGCGAGCGGCCTGATGATGACCACGGCAGATCACATCGTGTACGGGTCGGATTGCGGTGTTCCGTGCACCACCGACGCCACCATGGACACCAACCTTCGAGGAATCTTGGCCTACGACGGCTTGTCCGAGGAGCAGATCGAATCGATTGGGACGAACGCCCTCGGTCTCTTCCCCGCGGCGGCTGCGAGGATCGTCGCGGTGGCCGAGGGGCAGCGTCCGTGAAAGATCGTGCTGATGTCGGCGGAGGGTCCGGGGCCGTGCGCTGAATGGCATCGGGCGCACGGTCGGTCGGCAGGAAAGGTGGTGCACCGGTGCCGGCCGAGCGGGTGACGAGCACACCGGCCGGGGCGCCACACCGCGAGGAGAGTGAGCGCATGAGCATCACCCGCGCCAGCGGAAGCCCATCCCCACGCGCCAGTCGCACGGACGACAGGGGAGCGCTGAGTGAGTTCCTGCGTGCTCGACGGGCGCTCGCGTCGTCGACCGCGGCAGGCTTCCCCTCCGATCGGTCCAGGCGGGTCCCCGGTCTGCGCCGGGACGAGGTCGCCCTGCTCGCCGGTGTGAGCACCGACTACTACACCCACCTCGAACAGGGGCGGGAGCGCAATCCCTCCCCCAAGGTCCTGACCGCTCTCGCCGCCGCACTGCAACTGGAGGACGAGGCTCGTACCCATCTGCTCCAGTTCGGGGTCGAGCCCCTGCCTCGAGCCCCTTTAACTGAACGGGTCGAGCCAGACCTGGTCGGATTGCTCAACCGGTTGACCGAGATTCCCGCCCTGATCATCGGGCCCAGCCAGGACGTCCTGGCCGCCAACACTCTCGCTTCCGCCCTGTACTCGGGTTTCGAGCGGTTTGACAACCTCATCAGGATGATCTTTCTGGATCCGTTCGCGAAACAGTTCTTCGACGACTGGGATTGGGCTGCTGAAGTGGCAGTGAAGAACCTACGGTCCTCGTCGGCGTCTCATCCGTACCATCCGCGGGTCACGCATCTCGTCGGCGAGACGAGCCGACGGAGCACCACCTTCTCGCGCCTCTGGTCGCGCTACGAACTGCAGCCGAGAGCGCGCGACACCAAGACGTTCCATCACCCCCAAGTCGGGGAGCTCCGGCTAAGCCACGAGTCCATGGCCATCACCAGCGCACCAGGGCAGACAATGTCGGCGTACATGGCGGAGCAGGGCAGCGACAGTGCGCTGCGACTGAGGCTGTTGGTGAAGGCGACTCCGACAAGGGTGGAACCGTGCGCACAAGCGCAGCCCGAGAACGGTGAGGCTGCGGGGTCTGAGTGATCAAGCGGCGAGCTTGCCGCCCGACCACACCGCACCTTGATATCAAGAGCTGGACGGTCCGGATCACCCTCGATACAGTCCATCTTCTTGGTCATCGAATCGTGATCCATCCGCCGCCGGTTGAAGTAGGGCGTCGCGCGGCGGGACGACACGCAGGACCGTGCTCAGCAGGAACCGTCACTGAAGATGGGTGCACCATGACGCAAGCCGGCCTCGAATTCGACAACGTCGCCGTGTCGGTCACCGATCTGGATCGCTCGCTCGAGTGGTACGAACGAGTGCTAGGCTTTCAAGTCTTCTATCGCACTTTCAGTACTGCGGTGGGCGCGGAGCTCGTCGTCATCCAACGGGGTGGTGCCCGGATCGAACTGCTCCTGAAGGACGGCGCCCGTCGGAACCCAGAAGCCGACGTGGTGCCGGGTCCTCATCTCCTCACCACCGGTGTCAAAGCGATCGTATTCCGCACCGATGATCTCGAAGGCATCACCGAGTACCTGGAATCCTGCGACGTCACTTTCGACTGGAAAGTCAGAACGCTGTCTGCCGACGGGCTGCGTTCAACCATGATTCGCGACCCCGACGGGGTTCTGATCAACGTGCTCAGCTATCCGACCGCGACGTAGACCCCGAACCCTTCTCGACGATCCAGCCACACTGCGGTGATGAGCACGGGCGGCTGCGGCCCCTCCGAAACGTCCCTCGGCGATGAAGGCGCCCTGCGAGCGTCGGCGCCGGCCGACAACCGATCACGAGCGACTCCTACTCGCGCGGGCGGCCGCCTCCTCGGGGCCGTCGACGTCCCGGCCGACGACGACGGGAGTCCCGTGCGCCGCGTCCGCAGCCACGAGCACGTGCCGCCTGATCCGGCCCCAGGACCTCTCGGCCGTCCCGTCTACCTCTGTCACCGTCGGGTGGGCAGTCTCTGCGTGATCGACTACGACGTGCGCGAGTGGACAGCCGCGGAACTCGACATGTTCCGCAGCGTCGCGCTGGCCGCGAGCAGCGAGGTCGCGCTGCGCACCGCCCTGCGGTCCTCCGAGACCGCGGCACGACTGGCCGAAGAAGCGTCCCGGCGCGCCGAGGAGCACGCGAAGGAGGCCTCCGAGCTCGCCCGCGTCCTGCAGGAAGCGCTCCTGCCCACCTCGATGCCCCAGATCCCGGGTCTGGAGCTGGCCACCCGCTACCGCGCGGGAGCCGACGGCACCAAGGTCCTCGGCGACTTCTACGACGTCTTCCCGATCCCCTCCGGCTGGGGCGTCGTCGTCGGCGACGTCTGCGGCAAGGGCATCCAGGCCGCCCGGACCACCGCCCTGGCGCGCTCGACGGTCCGCGCGGTCGGCCACACCGAGGACGACCCCGAGGTCGTGCTGACGACCCTCAACGAAGTGCTCCACGTCTGGTTCGGCGACCAACGCAGCTTCGTCACAGCCGCCTACGCCGCCCTGCACCAGCACGAGCACGGCGTGGAGGTCACGGTCGCCAGCGCCGGCCACCCAGCGGGCTTCGTCGTGTCCTGGAACGGGCGGGTGCAGCGCCTCCATGACGGCGGGCGGGTCCTCGGCATCTACGCCGAGTCCGACGTGGCCGTGGAGAACATCCCACTGGAACCCGGCGACAGCTTCGTGCTGTTCACCGACGGCATCACCGAAGCGCGACGCCCGGGGGACCCAGCACAATTCGACGAGGACGGCGTCGACCGGACGCTGCGTGCTCTCGCTCCGGGAACCTCGGCCGACGGCATTGCGACCGCCGTCAGCGACGCGGCCCTCGCCCACGCCGGCGGTGAGGTCTCCGACGACACCGCCGTCCTCGTCCTCCGCAAGCCGCCCGAACAACGCTGAACGGAGGTCAGGGCGCGAGCGCAGCCCTGCCCGGGGGTCACCCGAGGAGGAGTTGCTGCAGCTCGACATCCGCGCGGCGATGTTGACGTCGCGGCCGAAGTAGTCGCCGCCGTCGAACCTGGGTCGGCCGAGACGGACACCGCCGCGCTGCCGTAACCGGTGCCCGCCCATCTCCTCGGGGTCGAGCCCGTTGACGAGGTCGAGGACCGCGCCGAGGCCCTGGGCGTCGACGGCCACGGCCGCGAAGCTCTGCTCGAGCTGCTCTCTACGCTCGCCGGCCGCGTGAACGGGCCGGCGAGCTGACGTGACCTCGTCAGCCCGGGTGCATCATCTGGTGACCTGGGGTGGCCCGTCGAGAAGATCCAGCACGTCCCGCAGTGCCAGGTAGGCCTCTTCGCGGTCGCCGATCGCCAGGTAGGCGCACGCCGTCGTGACTGCGATCCGCGGCGGTCCGGGCTGCTCCGTCCGTCGTCCGGTGGCCCAGTCGCAGGGGAGGAGGTGGCGTGGTGTCCGACTCGCCCGCCCATCGACGCGCGTGGGGTCTCGGTCGAGGTGTGGTGGTCACGGAAGACCTCATGGTCGTCGCCGTCCCACGGTCGACGAATGGCCCGAAGACCGACACAACGGTCGGACAGCAGTACGGCTGAGGTTCCCGACCTCCCCTCTGACCACAGGCAGGGTGCACCCGGCCCACGCACGACCTCTCGCCCCTCGAGCGAGGTGTGAACCGGCCCAGCGTGTCCGGACACCTCGTCGGGGTCACTTCCCCGCAGGCGTGGCGAGGCCGGCGAGCCCTCGCGGGCCCAGTGTCCGGAGCCCGTCCGGCAGAGCGAGCAGGTGGTGGGAGAGCCCGCCAGGACGCCGCCGTCATGCGGCAGCGCAAGGTAGCCGCCGAGCTCGCCGCTCATCAGCAGCGGCAAGGCGCGGTGGTTGTCCTTCTCGACCATGCGCCGATCAACGCTGCTCGCCCTGCTCGCGTTCGCGTGGCGCGACGGGGGCGCGCACGACGGTCCGCGTGGTCACCGCACGTAGGTGTCGGTGCGTGCGAGCTTCGCGGAGAGCGGGGTCTCGGGGAACGAGCGCACGGTGCGCTTGAGCTCGGCGAACCCACGCCACCTGGCGAGGGTGACGACGGCGTCCCACAGGGGCAGCGCGTCGTCGTCGGAGGGGACGGCGTCGATGACCGGACCGAACAACGCCGGACCGCCCTGCTCGCCGCCGTGCCCGGGCGGGTCGAAGGACAGGATCGGGGTGCCGACCCCGCCCCCGCAGCGCTCGGCCGCCTCCTGGGTCTCGGCGCGCAGCGCCTCGTCGTGCGAGCTGTCGGAGGCCGCGTCGGCGAGGTCGGTGGGGAGACCGACCCGCTCCAGGGCCGGGCGGAGATCGCGGCGGCGAGCCATCTCGTGCATGACGGCGTCGAAGTCGTCGCCGGCCGGAGCCTCCTGGTCCCACACCAGCTCCCCCAGTGCGGTGTAGAGGTCCCCGACGACATCGGGTCCGTGCGCCTCGCGGGCGGCGTGCACGACGCGCAGCATCTCGAGCCCGCGCAGGTGGCCGTCGGGGTACTCGGGTGAGGCCTGCTTGCGCTCCTCGTAGCTGGTCTCCTCGTTGAGGATCGCCAGGGAGAGCGGCCGCCAGGTGATGTCGAGATCGCGGTGCGCGGAGACCTGGACCACCCAGCGCGAGGTCACCCAGCAGAACGGGCAGATCGGATCGAAGAAGAACTCCAGTCGGGTGGTCATCTCTTGCGGGTACCCCGCGGTCGCGGACGATCACCCGGGGAGGAGACCACCATGACGGCGCGTCGACTGTGGGCCCTCGACGGCGCCCGACTGACGATGGACCGGGCGGAGATGCTCGACGGCGTCGCGCCCGGCCCGGTCACGCTCGTCGTACCGAGCTTCCTGATCGAGCACGACCACGGGCTGGTCCTGTTCGACACCGGCCTCGCCCCGGAGGCGGCAGTCGATGCGCAGGCCGCCTACGGCGAGATCGGCCGCCAGATCGCGTTCGCCCCGGAGAAGCGGGTCGACCGTCAGCTCGAGTCGTTCGGGTTCGCGCCCTCGCAGGTCACCCACGTCGTGGTCTCCCACGTCCATTTCGACCACACCGGCGGCCTGCGCCTGTTCCCGCGGGCCCGGTTCCTGCTCGGCGAGGGCGACCGGGCAGCGGTGGACGACCCCGAGGGGTCGGACCTCGCCCGCGCGGAGGATCTTGCTCCCGTCCGGGAGTCCGACTGGACGTTCGTCGAGGGCGACCTGGACCTGTTCGGGGACCGGAGCGTGGTGATGCTCGCGATGCCGGGCCACACCCCCGGCAACACGAGCCTGCTCGTGCGGTTCCCCGGCCGGACGATGCTCCTCACCGGCGACACCGCCCACCTGCGCTCTGCCGTCGAGACTCCCGCCCCCATGGGCGCCGACACCGATCCGAACGCGGCGGTCGCGTCCCTGCACCGTGTCCGTGCGCTCGCCGAGGAGGAGCACGCCGAGGTCTGGGTGGCCCACGATCCCGATGACTGGACCCACTTCTGCGGGCCCGGGCGGATCGTGTGACGGCCCCCTGACCTCGTGGCACGTCAGCGATGCCGCTCGGCGGCGCGGTCCATCGCCGCCGAGCAGGCCCACGTCGTCCACGAGGCCGGCAGCGAGGTCAGCGCTTCCGGATGCGGTCGACCTCCTGATCCCGCCGTCTGGGAGGACGCTCAGCGACGGAGCACGCGGCGCAGGTGACCACCTGCGTGCAGCGCCACAGTCCACATCACCGGCTCGGCGGCGAGCCTCACCGTCCGCTTGCGCGCGCTGTCGAGCCCCGCCCCGTCGTGACCGTGTCGGAACTGCGAGATGTTGCCCGGGAAGATGCCGATGAGGAAGGCCGTCAGCAGGGCCGACATCGTGCGGCGTTCCGCCGGCAGGATGATCATGCCCAGACCGGCCGAGAGCTCGACGCCGCCGGAGACGAGCACCGTGGCGTCCGCGTCGAACGGAACCCAGTGGGGCACCTGGGCGCGGAAGCCTTCGCGGGCGAACGTCAGGTGACCGAGGCCGGCCAGCAGCATGCCGGCACCGGCGACGTAGCGAGCGACCTCCTCGCTCGTGGTGGGTG
The DNA here is from genome assembly GCF_030286555.1 of Actinomycetospora termitidis. Classification (GTDB taxonomy): domain Bacteria; phylum Actinomycetota; class Actinomycetes; order Mycobacteriales; family Pseudonocardiaceae; genus Actinomycetospora; species Actinomycetospora termitidis. The sequence continues at coordinate 17,712 of NZ_JASVWF010000012.1, forward strand.
CCGGCTGCGATCGCGGACTCATCAAGCCTCCGCTCTCCGGTGTCGATCTTCTTCTGCCCCTCGCGCGGTGCCGCCCGACCGGTCGCCGGCGGGCCAGGTGGTCGGGCTTGAACCGGTCGCCTCTAGGAGTGGGCCGCCATCGGCTGGGAGGTCCTCCACCTCGAGTACACGTGTCCCCCGGCCCCGTCTGCTCGGTTGTGCGCGATCGATGACGGGTAGATCGCTCCCATGCCCGCACCGCTGCCCTGGACGGACGACGTCGAGCGGATCCAGCCCGACGAGGCCGAGCACATCCGGCGCTGCATCGACTCGATGCTCCGCGTGAACGCGATGACGTTCGACCTCCACCGGCACGGCGTCCGCGCCACCCACGCCAAGAGTCACGGCTTCCTGCGCGGGACGCTGACCGTGCACGACGACCTGCCGCGCGAGCTGGCGCAGGGCCTGTTCGCCACCGCCGGCGCGACCCACGACGTCGTCGTGCGCCTCGCGACCGAGTCGGGTCAGCTCGACGACGACCGCAAGGCCAACGCCCGCGGGCTCTCGCTCAAGGTGTTCGACGTCGAGGGCGAGACCCTCGAGCCGGGCACGACGACGCACGACCTGCTGTTCAACACCCTGCCGATCCTCGGACCGGGCACCGCGCAGAAATTCATGGAGCTCTCCGAGATCCGCGAGCGCCACTTCTCCGACGAGAGCGCGATGACCGAGGAGATCCAGTCCCGCCCGGACGCCGAGCAGATGACCGCCTTCCACCGCCTCGTCGGGAACATCCACCCGCTGGCGCACGCCTATTACACCCAGGGCGCGTTCGGGTACGGGGACCATGTCGCGAAGATTTCGGTGTACCCGGGGACGGCCGAGCAGGAGGCGCTCGCCGACCGGGAGGTCACGAGCGACGACGACGGCAGCGTGCTGCGGGCGCTCGTCGAGTCCTGGACGACCGACCGCGAGACCGTCTTCGACGTCCGGGTCCAGCTGCGGACCTCGGAGGACATGCCGGTCGAGGACGCGTCGGTGGACTGGTCGCAGGACGAGAGCCCCTACCGCAGCGTCGCCACGGTGCGCCTGCCCCCGCAGCAGCCGTACTCGAACGCCCGCCGGGTCTTCGGCGACGACCGGCTGGCCTTCCGCCCCTGGCACGGCCTCGCCGCGCACCGCCCTCTGGGCTCGGTGAACCGGCTGCGGCAGCAGGGCTACGAGGCGCTCGGGAAGCAGCGCACCGACCTCAACGCCACCACCGGCACGACGATGACCTCGGCCTCCGAACTCCCGGACTGAGCGCTCGCGCAGGGGTTGACGGCCCGGAGAGCCTGACGGCTCCGTGCAGGACGAGGCTGGAGATCGTCCGCCAGGGCTCGTCCGGGGTCGGGCTCTAGCCGGGGAACGCGTCGAGGACCCGGCCGAGGAAGTCCTGGACCGTCGGCAGCATCTGCAGCCCGTTGTGTCCCACTCCGGGGACGAGGTCGAACCGCGCCTCGATGCCGTGCTCGGCGAAGTTGTGGTGCAGGGCGCGGAGCCGCTCCACCCGGGTGGCGCCGGCGGCGTCGGCGCCCGGCATCCAGTTGGTGCCGCCCGGGTTGTTGATCTCCCAGGTCTCGACGTCCTGCTCACCGACGACCATCTGCACCGCGACCCGACGCGCCGCGTCGAGGTCGATGTCCTGCCCGAACCGTTCGGCGAGGTCGGCGGTGCCGAGCCACCACGGGTTCGTCGGGTCGAGCATGGTGATCCGCCCGGGAGCGCCGATCGACGCCGCGGCCAGCCGGTCGGGGTGGAGGTACAGGAACCGGTGGGTGAACTGCCCGCCGCCGGAGAACCCGTGGAGCAGGAACTTGTCGGTCCGCACGCGATAGCGCTCCCCGACCTCGTCGACCATGCCGAGGAGCACCTGGTCGAACCGGATGCCCCGGTAGGCGATGAACTTGTAGTTGTGCAGGTCGTCGGGGTCCTCGATACCGGCCGGGAACAGGGGTGCCATCACCACGCACCCGTGCTGCTCGGCGAACTCGACCAGGGTGTTCCGGTAGAGCTCCGCGGTCCGTGCGGTGCCGTGCACCACCACGACGAGGGGCAGTGGGGTCGACGTCGTGCGGTGGGCCCGGGGCACGTGCAGGGTGTAGCTGAAGCGCTGGTCGACCTGCGCGGCGACGAACGGGGTCGACCCGGAGCGGTAGAACCCGGTCGGGTCGAGGACCTGGTCGTCACCGAGGTCGTTCGGGCTGTCATCCATCATCGAACAGTCCAGTCGACGACGAGCGGGCCGGCAACCGGTCCTCGGTCGGCATCGGTGTGGCCTGCGACAGCTCCTCGATCTCGTCCGGGCCGGGCGTCCGGGTGAACTCGTCGAGAGCGGAGAGATCACCGACCCCGGTAGAGCGGGGTGCCGTGCTCCCGCACGCTCGTGTCGTGCTCGCGCATCGCCGCCAGCACCGTGAGCACCGAGCCGATCCGGTAGATGACCACGCCGGAGCCGATCTCCCGGATCGACGATCGCCTCCAGGTCCGCGCGGGCCGTGAGCGCGCGGCGGCGCCACGACCGGCGCCCGTCAGTACGCTCCGATGAAGACGTACCTGCCGTCCCAGTGCTCGTCGACGCCGTTCCAGAAGACCCTGCTCCCGGGAACCGAGGCGGCGTGCCGGGCGTAGGCGACGGCCTCGTCGTCGAAGCCGTGCCGGGAGCTCCGGACGGAGTGGGACAGCGCGGCGTCCTCGCGCAGGGCGAGGATGCCGAGCAGTTCGGCGGAGGAGGCCCCGCCGACGCGGGCGGACTCCTCGACCGACGCGGCGATCTCCGTGCGGGACCCGTCGCGACGCGCCAGCTTCCCGGTGATCACGTCGACGTTGGCGCGGGTCTCGACGACCCCCTCGGGCTCCCAGGCCCGCATGCCCTCGATGAAGCGCTGCGCCGCCCGGACGACCCCGGGAGGCGGGGCCAGGCGAATCTCCTCGTGGCGTACCGGGTCGTCGACGACGACGCCGTCGTCGGGGAGGTCCTCCAGTGCGTCGGGGTCGCCGCGCACCACCACCACCGAGGTGCCGCCGTAGTTCTGGACCGTCCCCCGGACCTCCAGATCCACGGTCATCTCCAGGATGCGGCCGAACGAGCTGTAGCAGCCGTCGGGCATGCGGGTCAGTGTGACACTCCACGCCTCGACGTCGTCGATGTCGGCCTCGACCACGTACCCGTAGTGGGCGAGGTACTCGGTCAGCTCCACGTCGCAGCTCGTGCCGATGTCCTCGGCGACCTCGGCGAGGACCGACTCGAGGTTCCCGGCATCGCGGATCGTCCACTGCCCGACCCCGCTGGCCCCGTTCGGGTCCTTCAACCGCACCGCCACGAACTCGTCGAGCAGCTCCCGGGCCGCGGCCGCCAACGAGTCGGGGGAGAAGCAGCTGTACCCGGGCACCGTGGTCCCCCGGAGGTGGCGGGGAAAGCCGAGGTCGAACCACGCGGGGACCTCGGACTCGTCGAACGGCTCGTGGACCTGCACCTTGCTCGTCCGTTCCAGCAGCGCCCGCGGCAGCGTCGATCCGTAGATCCACAGCGGGGTGCCGTCGGCGTCGACCGGGTCGGACCCCGGCCGGTACTCGCAGAGGTCCTCGGTGGCGACGGCCTCGTGGGCGATCACCACGCGGTAGCCGTCGGGGACGATCTCCGCGCACAGGTCGACCAGGCCTCGGTCGCGGGCCTCGATGCCCGACAGGTACTCCGTCTCCATGGCTGCTCCGGCTCCCGGTTCTGCGTCGTCGAAGGTCGGGGTCAGTGGTAGGTGTGGCCCGCGTGCGTGCGCCCGGAGGAGGCGTGCGCCCGGTCGCAGTGACGGTCGTCCGCGCCGGGCTGCTCGTCGTCGAGCTGGTCGTCCTTCGTGTTCGTCTTCGACGACGACGGCGTCGACCGGCGACGACCCCTCAGGAGGTCGCCCACGCCGAGCGCGAACGCCGCGACCACGAATGCCGTGATGACGAGCATGCCGGTGCTCAGGGCCGCACCGTAGTCCCGACCCGACGACGCCAGGACGGTGAAGAAGACCGACGCCACCAGGGCGATGCCGATCGAGGACCCGATGCGCTGCGCGGTCTGCTGCATGCCCGCGGCAGTCCCGCCCTCGTCGGTGGGGACCTCCTGCAGGGTCAGGGCCTGGTTCGGGGTGATCACCAGGCCGCTGCCGATGCCCGAGAGGAACAGCGGCCCGGCGGTGAGCAGCCCGACCATGGGCCCGGTCTCCCCGCGCACGATGAGCAGGGTCGAGACGATCCCGACGGCCATCACCACGGTGCCCGCCACCACCAGCGGCCGGCCGAAGCGGCCGACGATCCGCCCGCCGATGGCGGCGGCGATCGCCGACCCGACGGCGTAGGGCAGCGACGCGGCCCCGGCCTCGAGCGCCGAGTAGCCGAGGCCCTGCTGGAAGTAGACGGTGAGCACGAAGAAGATCGCGGTCGAGCCCGCCATGTAGATCGTGCCCAGCGAGGAGCCCAGCACGTAGCCGGGGCTGCGCAGCACCCGCCCGTTCGCGAGCGGGTCGCCCCCGCGGGCGGCGTAGCGGCGCTCCCACCAGACGAACACGGCCAGGAACACCGCCCCGATCGCGATCGTCCACCACGGCGCACCCGCCGGGTCGCGGTCGGCGAGCACGAGGGGCAGCAGGACCGCGACGACCGAGAGGGCGAGCAGTCCGGCGCCGACCGGGTCGAGCGAGACCTGCGTGCTGCGCTCCTCGCGAGGCGGGTCGGCGGGCAGCAGACGCGGGGCGAGCACCAGGGCCAGCAGGGCGAACGGCAGGTTGACCAGGAACACCAGCCGCCACCCGAACTCGGGGCCGCCGGCCTCGATGAGCAGTCCGCCGACCAGGGGGCCGATGGCGGTCGAGGAGGCATTGACCGCGCCGAACACTCCGAACGCGGTCCCGCGCTCGGAGCCGGAGAACATCTGCTGGATGAGCCCGAGCAGCTGGGGGTTGAGCAGGCCGCCGGCGATGCCCTGGGCCAGGCGGGCGACGACGAGCCACAGCGGGGTCATCGCCAGGCCGGCGGCGACGCTGGCCAGCGCGAAGAGCACCAGCCCGACGATGAACATCTTCTTGCGGCCCCGGCTGTCGCCGAGACGTCCGCCGGGGACGAGCGCGATGCCGAAGGCCAGCGTGTAGCCCGCGACGATCCAGGAGAGCTCGGACGGGGCGGCGCCCAGGCCGGTCTGGAACGACGGCAGGGCGACGTTGACGATGCTGACGTCGATGAAGATCATGACGCCGGCGGCCATGCAGACCGCGAGCGCGCGCCATCGTCCGGGAAGGGGATTCTCGGGCATACGGAGTCGTTACCCGGGTTACGGATCGACCATGTGGGGCCCGGGGGCGGTGTGGGCTTGACCGCGTCGGGCTGTACGGGCTCGTCCGTGTCCCTCGCCGGGGTGGGCGTCAGACGTCGGCGAGGACCTGCAGGACGGCGATGCTCCCGGCGTGTCGCCGGGCGGCCTCGACGAGGAGGTCGTCCAGGCGCTCGGGGTCCGGATCGTCCTCGGCCGCGGTGAGCACGGCGTGGACGCCGGGCCCGTCGAGCTGGACACGGGGCCAGCCTTGTCAGGTCCTCTCCGGACGCTGCTGAGCGGGAGCGCGTCACATCAGCACCGAGCGCCACCAGGACGCCCCACGATGTCCACCGCGATCCAGGTCACCGGCAACCTCACCGCCGACCCCGAGCTGCAGTACCCGCCCAACGGCCGCGCCGCCGCCCGATTCACCGTCGCGGTGAACGCCCGCCGACGCACCGAGGCAGGCGAGTGGGTCGACGGCGAGCCCACCTTCTACCCGGTCGAGACCTGGGGTGAGCAGGGCGAGCACGTGGCCGAGTCCCTGACCAGGGGCGCCCAGGTCGTGGTCCTGGGGACCGTCAAGGCTCGGTCGTGGGCGCCGACGGAGGGCGAGCGCGGTGGGAAGACCCTGACCCGGCTCGAGGTCACCGCCGAGACCGTCGCGGCGAGCCTGCAGTGGGCGACGCTGACCGTCACCACGGCCAAGCGGGTCGGCTCCTGGGCGAGGCGCCGGCGGCGAGCAGGAAGCACCGCTCTCATCGAGCCCTTGCCGGCTCGGCTCTCTGCGGGCGGACCGAACCTGTTGCTCTAGCAGAGACCTGTCGGCGTTCGAGACCCTGTGAGGGGTCAGCCGCGCGAGCAAATCTGATCTTCGACCGCGAGCCCCGTAAACAGTTTCCGGACGCTCGCACGATCAGCAATGACGTCATCAATGACGACGTAAACCGCTGACCAGCCAAGATGGTGCGCCGTCAGGGACTCGAACCCCGAACCCAGTGATTAAGAGTCACTTGCTCTGCCCATTGAGCTAACGGCGCGTGACCAGAAGACTAACATTGCTGATCTTCCAGTCCGGCAGCGGGGGTACCACTGCCGTCCGGGTGAGTGACGGGACTTGAACCCGCGACACCTGGGATCACAACCCAGTGCTCTGCCAACTGAGCTACACCCACCATTGGCTGCCACCGGCGTCCCGGCGACGACGTAGAGACTACCCGCCGCGGTCCAGCCGGTTGCCACCGGGGCGGATCGCTCGCCGGCCTGTCGCGGTGAACCGACGGGACGTCGGTGCCTTGTCGCTCTGAATCACCGCGACGAGGCCGTGGCAGGGGGCCGGGAGCCCGCGACCAGCCGGTGCCGGGACCCGGTCCGCCGCATGACGCGGGTCGTACTCCCGGCGTTTGTGACGTCCAGTGTCAGCATGGCCGCACTGCTGACGGACCGAGAGCCGACCCACACCCGCCGTCAGGAACCGTCCGCGTCGACGACGTCGGCGGCAGCCGCGCGGGCCTGGTCGGTCGTCGGGCCGGGGAGCGGCACGAACGCGGTGCGGCGGTAGTACTCGAGCTCGCGGATCGACTCCCGCGCATCGGCCAGGGCGCGGTGGGCGAGGCCCTTCTCCGGCTGGGCGTAGTAGATGCGCGGGTACCAGCGCCGGCACAGCTCCTTGATCGAGCTGACGTCGATCATGCGGTAGTGCAGGTGGGCGTCCAGCTCCGGCATGTCCCGGGCGATGAAGCCGCGGTCGGTGGCGATCGAGTTGCCGCACAGGGGAGCGGTGCGCGCATCCGGGACGTGCTCGCGGATGTAGTCCAGGACCAGCTTCTCGGCCTCGGCGAGCGTCACCGTCGACGCCCGGACCTCCTCGGTCAGCCCCGACTTCGCGTGCATCTCGACGACGACCTCGGGCATGTTCTCGAGGTCCTCGTCCGACGCGTGGATGACCACGTCCACGCCCTCACCCAGCGGGACGAGCTCCTGGTCGGTCACGAGCGCCGCGATCTCGATGAGCTTGTCCTTGCCGAGGTCGAGCCCGGTCATCTCGCAGTCGAGCCACACCAGCCGTCCGTTCACCCGGACGACCCTACTGATCTCGGCGGATCCCGGCGCGCGGGCGGCGTACCACCGGCGATTGTGACGTCCAGCGTCAGTATGGCCGCACTGCTGACACCCGGGGCCTCACGAACCCGAGAACGCCGCCAGCTGCGCCGCCCGGACGTCGTCGGTCTGGGCCTGCACCAGGTGGAACATCGCCTCGCGGGACCAGCGCTGCTCGTGCGAGGACGAGTACATCGCCGACCCGCCGCGCGCGGCGACGAGCCCGGCGGCCGCCCGGACGGTCAGCTCCGCGATCCGGCCGCGCAGCTCCAGCCGCTCCTCGACGAAGCGGTCCCGCTGCGCACTGAACTTCAGCTCGTACGCCCGCTCGCGCAGCGGCCACGCCGTCGCCGCCAGGGCCTGGGCCTCCTCGACGGCGGCAGGGCGGTCGCGCTCGTGGCCGGTGCGGAGCGTCTCGTCGATCACCCGGAGCAGGAGCCCCATCGTCGCGGGCTTGGTGTCCACGACGGTGCCGGCGTCGCGCCGGCGCCACTCGTCGACCGGCACGACGGCGGCCACCTCGTCGGGGCCCACGGCCACGTCGTGCAGCGACAGCCCGACCGTGCGCGTCCCGCCCATGACGGCCAGCGAGTACGGCTCGGAGGCGGTGAGCCCGCGCCGCTCGTGGGCGGGGAGCAGGGCGAACACGATCTCGCCGGAGTCGGCGACCGCCGCGATCAGCACGAGGTCGACCAGCCCCCACCCGGTGCACCACTCCGCCCGACCCGTGAACCGCCACCCGGACCGGCCGTCGGGAACGGCCGTGATCGCTGGTGGACCCGGACGGCGCAGGTGCGCGACGGCGATCCCGCCGAGCTCGTCGCCGCGGCACAGCGCCTCGCGGTACTGCTCGGCCGCGGGGTACGACGAGTCCAGGGTCAGCTTCTGCGGCGTGCGGTGCTGGGTGAGGACGAACCACGACGCCGCGTCGGCCCCGGCGAGGATCTCCTCGACCTCGGACAGCGCGCGCTCGTCGCGCCCCAGCCCGCCGTGCTCGGCGGGGGCCGCCACGCTGTAGAGCCCCTGCGCGGCCAGCCAGCGCAGGATGCAGCGCTGCACGCCGATCGCGGGGTCGTCGCTGTCGGCGGCGTTCTCGAGCAGCATCTCGGCGGCACCGCGCGCGAGGGCGAGCGGGTCACTGCCGAGCGTCAGGTCCGGGGGGTGGACGCTCATGACCTCAGGGTCTCCAAGGGGAGCGGGGGAGTCGAGATCCTGTCTACCAGCGGGAGGTCACGAACCGAGTTCGGACTTCACGACCTTCCCCGTCTGGTTGCGGGGCAGCTCGTCGACGAACTCCACGTCGCGCGGGGACGCGAAGCGGGCGAGGTGGTTCTTGACGTGGTCGCGGACCTCGTCGGCGGTCAGCTCCGCGCCGCTCTCCAGCACTAGATAGGCCGCGAGACGCTGGCCGTACTCCTCGTCGTCGACCCCGACGACCGCGGCCTCCTTGACGCCGTTCATGTCCCCGAGCAGGCCCTCGACCTCGCCGGCGTGGATGTTCTCGCCGCCGGAGACGATCATGTCGTCGGCGCGGCCGGAGATGAACAGCAGGCCGTTCTCGTCGTAGTGCCCGAGGTCGCCGGTGCCGAGCATGTCGTCGACGACCTCGGTCTCGCCCCGCCCGCCGGTGTAGCCGGTGAAGAGCATGTCGTTCCCGACGAAGATGCGGCCGGTCTCGCCGGCCGGGAGCTCCTGGTCGTCGTCCCCCAGGATCTTCACGTCGGTGCCCGCCGGCGGGCGACCAGCCGTGCCCGGTTCCCGACGGAGCTCCTCGGGCTTCGCGATCGAGGCCCACGAGACCTCGGTGGAGCCGTAGAGCATGTAGAGCTTCTCGCCGAAGGTGTCCAGGAACTCGGTGACCTTGTGCGGCGGCATCGCCGACCCGGTCGCGGTGACCGTCTTCAGCGCGGACGTGTCGTAGCGGGCGATCACGTCCTCGTCGAGCTCCAGGATGCGCTGCAACATCACCGGCACCGCGAACATCGACGTGCAGCGGTGGATCGCGAGCTGGCGCAGCGCGTCCTCCGGGTCGAACTTGCGGCGCAGCACCAGCGTCGAGCCCATGAGCGAGCCGATCTGGAACGCCGCGAAGCCCCAGGTGTGGAAGAGCGGCGCGGACACCAGGGCGGGCTCGCGGGCGGTGAGCGGGATGCGCGAGAGGATCGCGTTGACCGGGCCGATGCCGTTCGGGGACGGACGCTCGGCGCCCTTCGGCGTCCCGGTCGTCCCCGAGGTGAGCACGATCGTCTTGCCCGTCGGTGGCTTCGTCGGCAGCTCCTTCGAGCCGTCGACCGCGATGAGCCCCTCCAGGGTGTCGTCGCCCCAGCAGCCGGAGCCCTCGTCCTGCCACGCCCCGATGCGCGTGACCGACTCCGGGACCTCCTCGAGCCGGTCGGCGAGGTCGGAGTCGACGACGACGCTGGTCAGCTCCTGCTCCTCGGCCACCGCCTTCATCTGCCCGGTCGACAGGCCGGTGTTCATCAGGACGACGTCCGCGCCGATCTTCGAGGTCGCGATGATCGTCTCGATCGGGCCGCGGTGGTTGCGGCAGAGCACCGCGACCTTGCTGCCCGGGCCGACACCGCGGTCGGCCAGCGCCCGGGCGAGCCGGTCGGTGCGCTCGTGGAGCTCGCGGTAGGTCAGCGTGCCGCGGTCGTCGACGATCGCGATCTGGTCCGGGTGGCGCCACGCGCCGATGGTGTAGGCCGTGGTCGGCGTGAACCCGTACCGGTAGAGCGCGTACGGGAACTTCACCACCCGGTGCGGCGCGATCGGCGCGACCACCCCGGCCCCGATCAACAGACGGACACCCGTCGCGAGCTCGGTCGGGGTACCGAAGGGCGTCCTCACCAGTGCACTCCAGGAAGCAGTCGGGCAAAGGCCTGCGCGCCCCGGGAGAGGGGACCGGTCTGCAGCGCGCGGTCCTCCCCGGGGGTCTTTCCGTCACTACCCTCACGCGCCGCCCGTGATTCCGGGAACACGCGATAGGCGATGTGCATGACGACGTCGACGAGCCTCGGGGTCAGCGACGACGAGACCGCGCCGAGCGTGCCGAGGGCCGTCCCGACGTGCTTGGGTCGGTCGATCAGCGCGTTCACGACCATGTCCGCGGCCTCGTCGGGCGAGAGCGTCGGGAAGGCGTCGTAGATCCGGGTCGGCGCGATCATGTCCGTGCGGACCAGGGGCATGTGCACCGTCGTGAACGTGACGCCGTCCCCGATCACCTCGGTCGCGACGATCCGCGCCCACGCGTCCAGCGCCGCCTTCGAGGCGACGTAGGCGGAGAACCGGGGCGGGCCGGTCTGCACGCCGATCGAGGAGATGTCGACGACGTGGCCGAAGCGCCGCTCGATCATGTGCGGCAGCAGCGCCATCGTCAGGCGGATCGCGCCGAAGTAGTTGATCGCCATCGTGCGCTCGAAGTCGTGGAACCGGTCCAGCTCCAGCTTCACCGAGCGCCGGATCGAGCGGCCGGCGTTGTTCACGAGCATGTCGATGCCGGTGTCCGGCCCGGCGTGGTCGGCGAGCATCGACTTCACGGTCGCATCGACGGATTCCGCGTCGGTGATGTCGCAGGAGTAGGCGTGCGCCTGGCCACCCTCGCGCTCGATCTCGGCCTTGACCTCCTCGAGCTCGTCCGAGCGCCGCGCGACCAGCAGCGGGACCCCGCCGTTGCGGGCGACCCGGATCGCGGTCTCGCGGCCGATGCCGCTGGAGGCTCCGGTGATCACGACCCGGCGGCCGAGCAGGGGCGGACCCGGCCGGTCGCGGCGCGCTCGGTTCGGGTCGAGGTGCTCGCGCCAGTACCGGACGAGGACCGGGGCGTAGTCGCCGAACTCGGGCGGCTGGAAGCCGTCCAGGGCCTGCACGGTCTGCTCGGCCGCGTAGACGCACGGGAAGGTCAGGTGCGGCAGGACCTCCGGCGGGATGTCGAACTCGGCCAGCGCGATGTCGCGGGCGGACCCGCCGGCGCCGGTGTCGGCGAGCGAGTCGGCAGCGCGAGTCAGGGCCTTCCCGACGGCGGTCGGCAGCACCGGCAGGAGCTTCGGGGCCCCGAGCGGGCCGGCGAGCGCGTTGTAGATCTCCGACAGCGGCTGGGGGCGCGGGTTCACCAGGTGGAACGCGCGGCCGTCGAGGTCGGGGGTGTGCACCAGGCGGACCATCGCGTCGGCGACGTAGTCGACCGGGACGATGTTCGTCGCGCCCAGTTCCGGCGCGGGCAGGCGGAGGAATCCCGGGAGCCGGCCGAGGGCGCTGATCGCGCCCATCAGGTAGTACGGCCCGTCGATCTTGTCCATCTCGCCGGTCTGCGAGTCACCGACGACGATCGCGGGCCGGTACACACGCCACGCGACCGTCGACTCCTCGCGGACGATCTTCTCCGCCGCGAACTTCGTCTCGTGGTACGGGTTGCCGAAGCTCTGCCCGAGGTCGAAGTCGTCCTCGGTGAACACGCCCTCGTGCTCGCCGGCGACCGCGACGCTCGAGACGTGGTGCAGGCAGCGCGCCCCGATCTCGGCGGCGACCGCGACGACGTGGCGCGTCCCGTCCACGTTCGCGGTGCGGTTGGCCTCCTCGTCGGCCGTGACGTCGTAGATCGCGCCGAGGTGCAGCACGTCGTCGACCTGGCCGGAGAGGTCGTCCACGGTCGCGTCGTCCAGCCCGAGCCGCGGCGCGGTCAGGTCGCCGGTGACCGGCACCAGCTTGTCCGCGCCGTCCAGCTCGCGCGTCCGCCGGCGCAGCTTCTCCACCGACCCGCCGCGGACCAGCGCGTAGACCGCCTCGCAGTCCTCGCGCGCCAGGAGCCGGGCGAGGACCGCGCGCCCGAGAAACCCGGTACCGCCGGTAACGAGGTAGCGCATGGCGCTGGATCGTGGCACGAGACACCCGAGCGCGCTACGCCGAGTGCACCGTTCGTCGTCGCCCGGCGACCGGTGGTGCGATCGGGGGACGACCGGAGGCAACCCGGCCGTTCACGCGAGCATCGCCCGGCGATAGGCGGTGGGCGTCCGTCCCGTGTGTCGACGCACCAGCTGACCGAACCGGGTCGCGTTCGGGAACCCCCACCGTCGCGCGATCGACGACACCGGCGTCGCCGCCTCCGCCGGGTCGGCGAGGTCGGCCAGGCACCGTTCCAGACGGCGGGTGCGGATGGTCCCGGCCGGGGTGCGGCCTGCCTCGGCGAGCACGGCGTGCAGGTGGCGCGGCGAGACGAACAGCGCGGCCGCGGCCGAGCGGGGCGTGAGGTCCACCTCGGCGAGGTGGGCCTCGACGTGCTCGTCGAACGCGGCGCGCAGGCCCTCGTGCGGGTCGTCCGGGACGAGCAGGCCGCGCCGGCCGAGCTCGTCGTCGAACAGGGTGCGCGCGAGCTCCACGGCCTGCTGGGCCGCGAGCCCGGCGCCCGCGCCCGTCGAGGACTGCAGGCCGGTCAGCAGGCCGGCCACCGCGGGCGCGAGACCGTGCGCGCCGCGCAGGGTCGTGGCGGTCAGCGGGTCGGGGCGCCGGTGCGCGCCCGGACCGGTCGTCGGGAACCGGAAACACAGGCTGCGGTAGCCCGCGGCCGCGACGATCTCGACCGGGCGGGCGGAGTCGTAGAAGACCAGGTCACCGGGCCCGACGATCGCGGTGCGGCCGTCCTGGCGGAACTCCGCGCCGCCCTCGAGCTGCAGCGAGAGCAGCGTCTCCGCGGAGGCGTGCGCGGCGATGTGCTCGCGGGCGCGCACCGCGACGTGCGGGTGGGCGACCATCGCGATCAGCGAGGTCGGCCCGAGCCGGCGCGTCGTCACCCGCCCGCGGAAGCGCTCGGGGCGGGAGAACGAGAAGTCCGCGGCGACGAGGGCGTCCGACACCACGTCGGACCAGGCGGTCGCGTCGGCGTCCATGTCCCCACCTCGTGCGCCCGTCGGAGAGGCCCGTGCACTGTAGCGAGAGCCCTGAGACGCACGCCACACCTAGCGTCGGGGTCATGACCGAGCAGCTCACCCGCCCCGGCCTGCACGTCGGCGACGACGCCGCGATCCTCGCCCGCCTCGAGGCCCTCGACCCGCTGCTGCGCGACGAGGCCGACGCCGTCGAGACCGGCGGCCGCCTCACCCCGCGGGTGGTGGAAGCCCTCGAGGACGCGGGCGCGTTCGACGTCGGGATGCCGGCCGAGCTCGGCGGGCCGGAGTTCACGCCCAGCCAGCTGATCCGGGCCGTCGAGACCGTGTCGCGCGCCGACGCCTCGACCGGCTGGGTCGTCATGACGCTGCAGATGGTCGCGGGGACCACGGTCGCCTATCTGGGCGCGGACACCGTCGCGGACATGCTCGACGGCGGCCACCGGATCCTGGCGGCCGGGCAGGGCACGCGGCCGGGCCGCGCGCGGGCGGTCCCGGGCGGCTACCGCGTGTCCGGGTCCTGGCAGTTCGCCTCCGGGTTGCTGCACTGCAGCCACGTGCACACCGCGGCGATCGTCGAGGAGACCGGCGAGGCGCTCGTGTTCACCCTGCCCAAGGATGAGGCGTCCCTGGTGGAGAACTGGGACGTCATGGGCCTGCGCGGCACCGGCAGCATCGACTACCACCTCGACGACGTGTTCGTCCCGGCCGCGCGGACCTACGTCGCGACCACCACCGAGCCCCTCGTCGGCGGGGCCGTCTACCGGTGCGGCCTGGCGAACATGGCCGGCATCTGCCACGCGGGCTGGGCGCTCGGGGTGGGGCGACGGCTGCTCGACGAGATGTCCGCACTCGCCGTCGCGAAGAGCGGGACGTACCGGGCGGGCGTCGACACGACGGAGTTCCACGCCGCCTACGCCCGGGCGGAGGCGACGTTGCGCGCGGCGCGGGCGTGGACGTTCGAGGTGTGGGCCGACAACGAGGCCACGCTCGCGACCGGCTCCCCGCTCACCACCGACCAGGAGACCCTCACCCGCCTCGCCCTCGCGTCGACGACGGAGGCGGCGCTCGAGGTCGGCCAGACGGTCTACCGGTGGGCCGGGACGACCGCGCTGCGCTCCGGACCGCTCAACCGCGTCTTCCGCGACCTGCACGGGGGAACGCAGCACGTCACGTCCGGACCCGCCGTCGTGCAGGGGGCCGGGAAGCGGTTGGCCGGGCTCGCGCCGGACGCGCGGTGGGTGTTCCTGGACCTGGTGGAGTGAGCGCCTAACGGTCCTCGTCGGCCATCTTCTCGACCTCGTCCGCTGTCTGGTCGTCCTTGGCGACGGCCTCGATGCGGTCCTTGGTCTGGTCGGAGTCGTCGCGGTCCGGGTCGAGCCCGGTCAGCGCCTCCTCGGTGCCCTCGTACTCGTTCACGTACTGCTGCTCGAGGTCCGCGGCGCGCTGCGAGGGGTCGCTCATGCCGTCGGATTGTCGTTCCTGACGACCGGTGGCGCAGGTCGGGTGATCGGGCTCGCCCCCGGGCGGCCGACCGGGTAGGGAAGGCCCGTGGTCGACCTCGCGAACCTCCCGCCGGACCAGGTGCGTGCGCTGCGCCGTGCCCCGGACGCCGGGTTCCGCCCGCCGATGCTCGCGACCCTCTCGAAGCCGGTCGACCCGCCGCCCCCGCGGGCGGGCTGGACGTTCGAGCGCAAGCTCGACGGCGTGCGGGTGATCGCGACCCGGGAGCGGGGGGAGCGGCCGCGGCTGTGGAGCCGCAACCACAAGCCGGCGGACGCGAGCTACCCGGAGGTCGTCGACGCCCTGGACGCGGCCGGGCCGGACCGGTTCGTGCTCGACGGGGAGATCATCGCCGCCGACGGCCGGTTCGGGTCGCTGCAGGCGCGGATGCACCTGTCCGACGAGCGCCGGGCCCGGGCGACCGGCGTGGCGATCGAGTGCCACCTCTTCGACCTGCTGGTCCTCGACGACCTCGACGTCACCCGCCTCCCGCTGGGCACGCGGCGGGCCCTGCTGGAGACGGTCGTGCGGCCGGACCCGCCGGTCCTGGTGATCTCCCCGGTGCTCGACGGCGATCCGTTGCAGCTCCGCAACGCGGCGTGCGCCGACGGGTGGGAGGGGCTGATCGCGAAGCGCCTCGACGCCCCGTACACCGAGGGTCGCAGCCACGACTGGCTCAAGCTCAAGTGCGTCCGCGACCAGGAGTTCGTCATCGGCGGGTGGACCGACCCGGCCGGGTCGCGCAGCGTCCTCGGAGCGCTGCTCGTGGGCTACTACGACGGCGGGGTGCTCCGCTACGCCGGGAAGGTCGGGACCGGGTTCGACGATGCGGCGCTGAAGCTGCTGCGCTCCCGGCTCGACCCGCTGGCCACCGACGAGGACCCGTTCTCCGACGCCCCCCGCGAGCGCGGCCGGCACTTCGTGCGCCCGGAGCTGGTGTGCCAGGTCGGGTTCGGCGAGTGGACCTCCGACGGCCGCCTCCGCCACCCCCGATACCAGGGGCTGCGGGAGGACAAGGCGGCCCGCGAGGTGGTGCGGGAGATCTGATGTGGCCTGCGGCCAGGTGAGCACTTGGTGGGGCTATAGCCCCACTAAATGCTCACCTGGCGCAGCCACATCTAGGGGTGCCGCGCGTACGCGTCCATCACGCAGTAGACGCAGTAGGCGGCGAAGCCCAGGGCGGCGACGACGAACATCGCAGCACCGACCGTGTACGACGCCATCGTGCGCAGGGCGATGTCGACGCCGCCGATGCGGTCCGGGTCGTCGTTGATCGCCGCGGCCACCGTCAGGACCCCGACGACCCCGAACGTGATCGCCCGCGTCAGGTTCCCGACCGACCCCGTGACCAGCGTCAGCCTCCGCCGGTATCCCGCGAGCTTCTCGGGCACCAGGTCGCCCATGAACGTCGCGCGGACCCCGGTGTAGGTCATCGAGACGAACATCCCGACGGCGACCAGACCGATGACCGCGACGAGCCACCGCCCGCCCGGGTAGGCGAAGACGTCACGCACGGTCTCCTGGAAGGCGTTGCGACGGCCCTGCAGGCGGGTCGCGAACTCCGCGGCGATGTAGGCCACGGACAGCACGCCCAGGGCCTTCGCCCCCGCGCCGAGCCGCTTGCGCCACCGCTCCTCGGGCCGGGCCCACCGGAACCCGACCGCGGCAGCTCGGATCTGCCAGAACGCGAAGGCCACCAGCGCGATCGCCGCGGCGGCGAGCAGCCAGCGCCCGAAGAACCCGCCGCCGGCGGCGACGAGCGAGACGGCACCGCGCGGGTCGGCGTGCCCGTCCTCGCCGTGGCTCGAGCGGGGTCCGAGTGCGGCGATCCGGACGGCGAGCACTGCGATCCCGAGGTGCACCAGCCCGTAGGCCACGAGGCCGACCCGCCCGATCGACTCCACCCAGGCGGGGGCGTCGCGCAGGTCGTCGGCGTCGTCAGATCGGTCGAGCACGGGCCCCTCGTCCACGGTCGAGGCGGGCACGATGCTCATGACGACAGTGGTACCCCCGCGCTGCGGATCTGTCGCTGTGGGGCACCTGTGAGGTGTGGCGCACACCCGTCCGGAACGACGAACGCCCCGCCCCCGGGAGTCCGGGGACGGGGCGTCCGTCGTCTCGCTGCGGTGCTACAGCCCGCCGAGCCCGCCGCCGAGCACGGCCCCGAGCGGGGCGGTGAGCACGTCGAGCGGCGAGCCGCCGCCCTGCTGCTGGGCCGCGGCCTGGCCGGCACCCGTGACGTCGTCGGTGCCCTGCTGGTCGTCCGAGCCCTGCTCCTCGTCGGACCCCTGCTGCTGGTCCTCGGAGTCCGACCCCTGCTGGTCGTCCGAGCTCTGGTCGCCCGAGCTCTGCTGCTGCGACGCCGAGTCGATCGAGTCGGTCTCGGTCGGGGCCGCCGACGCGGTGCCCGCGCCGAGCGCGGCCGTCGCGGCACCGAGGACGAGGACGCCCGCGGCGCGGCGGCGCCAGGCCGAGGTCGTGTCCTGGTCGAGGTCGTGAGTCATGCGCTTCTCCGTTCCCGTTGGGGGAGCACTCCGGGTGGTCGAGCGCCGGCAACCTAACAGAGCAATCACGGCGAGATCACGAAACGGTTACGGCCGCGTTGAGGACCTCCTGGACCCCGATCGCGAGCAGAGCAGGGTCGGGACGGTCGGCGAACCGCTCACCACGGCGCACGGACGGATCGGTGAGCGTGACGTGGCGCGGGTCGAGCGGTGGTCCCCACTGCTCCGGCCCGACCGGCCCGAACAGCGTCACCGACGGCGTGCCGTACGCCGTCGCGACGTGCGCGATCCCGGTGTCCCCGGCGATCACCAGGCGGGCGTGGGCGACCAGCCGGCACAGGTCCCCGATCGACGTCCGCCCGGCCAGGTCCCGCCCCGGCACCCGGCGGGTCAGCGCCACCTCGTCCGCCCCGCCGGTGACGACGACGTCGTGCCCGGCGTCGGCCAGCGCACCCGCCACGGCGGCGAACCGCTCCACCGGCCACCGCTTCGAGCCGAACGCGGCCCCCGGGTGGATCACCGTGACCCCCGTCCCGACGTTCGGTGGGGGCGGTTCGGGTAGGCGGAGGTCGTCGGCCGCGGACGCCGCCTCGTCGGGGGAGACCAGGCCGCACGCGGCGAGCAGGTCGCACCAGCGGCGCCGCTCCGGACGGGTCGGGTCGTCGGTCCACGGCGGGCCGTCCCAGCCGGGGGCCGCGTGCCCGATCCGCCGGGCCACGGCACCGTCGGGAACGAGAGCGTCCAGCCGGGCGTGGCTCTCCGGGCCACGCCCGTGCAGGTTCACCAGCACGAGCGGCGACGGCGACCCACCGGATGCGTGCAGCGGGACATCGTCGATCGGCCGTGGTGCGTCGCCAGCCGGGGGCGGCAGTACGGGGAACCCCGGCACGTCCCGCACCCACGCCGGCCCGTACAGGACGCACGGCGCGTCCGGCAGCGCCCGGCGCAGCAGGCGTAGGGCGGGGACGGCGACCAACAGGTCCCCGAGCCCGAGGTCCCGCAGGACATGAACCGTCAGCGGGCGTTCTCCCCGAGCCCGTCGCGCAGCTGCATCAGGGTCCGGGCCAGGAGCCGGGACACGTGCATCTGCGAGATCCCCACCTCGGTGGCGATCTGCGACTGCGTCATGTTCTTGAAGAACCGGAGCATGATGATCGTCCGCTCGCGCTGGGGGAGCGCGGCCAGCAGCGGGGCGAGCGACTGCTGGTACTCGACCTTCTCCAGTGCGGCGTCGGCCTCGCCGAGCAGGTCGGAGACCGTGCCGGAGTCGGGGTCGTCGACGAGCATCTCGTCCAGCGAGCCCGACCGGTACGCGTTCGAGGCCTCCAGCGCCTCGAGCACGTCCTCCTTGGGCAGGTCGAGGTGCTCGGCGAGCTCGGCGGCCGTCGGCGCCCGGCCCAGCGTCTGCGACATCTGGCCCATCGCCGAGGACAGCGTGACGTTGAGGTCCTTGAGCCGCCGCGGCACCCGCATCGACCAGGCCTGGTCACGGAAGTGGCGCCGCACCTCGCCGGTGATCGTCGGCACCGCGTAGGAGAGGAAGTCCGTGCCGCGCTCCGGGTCGTACCGGTCCACGGCGTTGATCAGCCCGAGCGTGGCGACCTGCTCGAGGTCCTCCTCGGGCTCGCCGCGCCGGGAGAAGCGGCGGGCGATGTGCTGGGCGACCGGCAGGTGACCCCGCACCAGCTCGTCGCGCAGACGCAGCCGCTCGGGGGAGCCGGGCTCGAGCCGGGCGTGCTCGGCGAGCTTCGGCATCAGGTGGTCGTACTCGCCGCGGGAGCCGCGGCGCTCGCTCGGGGTGGTGGTGCCGGAGGCGGTGCCGGTGTCGCTCGCCGTCACGAAAGCTCGGTCCCGAGCCGCCGGACCGAGAGGCGCAGGGCGAGCCGGAACGGGTCGCCGGTCGACGAGAGCATGCGGACATCGTCGGCCAGGGTCGTCAGGATGCGCCAACCGAAGGAGTCGGTGGGCAGCCGTTCGGGGCCGGGCGTCAGGACGGTGGCGGTCACCGTGATGCGCTCCTCGTCGAGGATGAAGGTGCAGGTCAACTTCGTGTCGGGGCGGGCGAGCGGGACGAGGCTGGAGCACGCCTCGTCGACGGCCATCCGGAGGTCGGCCACCGCGTCGAGCGTGAACTCCGCCCGGGCGGCCAGGTCCGCCGCGACGGTGCGCATCGTCACCACCGCGCGGGGCACGGCCGGGACGCGGACCTCCACGTCCTCGGGCGGGCCGTCCTCGTCGGCGAGGGTCGAGCTGGGCCGCGCCACGAGCACCTCCTCGTCCCGCTCCACGACGCCGGGGGCCGCGGACGACGGTGCTCCACGGAGACCCGACGGAGCGATGAGTCTCCGCGGCGCCGGGTGGGTCCCCGAGCCGTCTCGGTCGCGGTTCGTGTACCCGAGGCCCCCGCCGACAAACCGGGGCGTCGCCCGCACCGGGACCACCCGGCCGGGCCTCGGGGGCCCGGGCGACCTGCGACGCCCGCCCCGACGTGGTCTGCTCACGAGGTGCCCCGCGTGCGCGCCGTCCTGTTCGACCGCGACGGCACCCTCGTCCACGACGTGCCCTACAACGGCGACCCGGAACTCGTCGACCCCGTCCCCACCGCCCGCCCCGCCCTCGACCGGCTGCGGGCCGCCGGGCTCGCGACGGGCGTCGTCAGCAACCAGTCCGGGATCGCCCGCGGGGTCCTCACCACCGCGCAGGTGGACGCCGTCAACGCCCGGCTCGACGAGCTCGTCGGCCCGATCGGGGTGTGGGCCTGGTGCCCGCACGGTCCCGACGACGGGTGCTCCTGCCGCAAGCCCGCCCCCGGGCTCGTGCTCGACGCGGGCCGGCGCCTCGGGGTGGCGCCCGACGAGGTGGCCGTGATCGGCGACATCGGTGCGGACGTCGGGGCCGCGGCCGCCGCCGGGGCACGGTCCGTGCTCGTCCCCACCGCCGTCACCCGGCAGGCCGAGATCGACGCCGCGCCCCTCGTCGCCCGCGACCTGCTGCACGCCCTCGACCTGCTGGGCTGTCCGTGAAGGTCCTCGCCGTCCGCCTCGACTCCGACGGCGACGTCCTGCTCACCGGGCCCGCGATCCGCGCGATCGCCGCGCGCGCCGACGAGGTCGTGGCCGTCGTCGGGCCGAAGGGGCGCCAGGCCGCGGGCCTGCTGCCGGGGGTCGACGAGGTCGTGGTGTGGCACTGCAGCTGGGTGGACGGCGACGCCCCGGCCCTGACGCCGGAGTCGGTCGCGGCGACCGTCGAGCGGCTCGCCGCCCTCGGCGCGGACGAGGCCGTGGTGTTCACCTCCTTCCACCAGTCCCCGCTGCCGACCGCCCTGGTGCTGCGGATGGCCGGCGTCCGGCGCATCGCGGCGGCCTCCGTCGACTTCCCGGGCGACCTGATCGACGTCCGCCTGCGCCCCGGCGACCCCGCCCTCGACCCGACCGTGGACCTCGACGACGACCTCCCCGAGCCCGAACGCGCGCTCGCGATCGCCGGGCGCGGCGGCTACCCCCGTCCCGACGACGGGTCGCTGCGGGTCCGCGCGGTCGGGCCGTCGCCGGTCACGGGCCGCTACGTCGTGCTGCACCCCGGGGCCTCCGTCCCCGCGCGCGCGTGGCCGCAGGCGCGGTGCGCCGAGGCGGTGACCGCGCTGCGGGCTGCGGGGCACCGGGTGGTGGTCACCGGCTCGCCGTCCGAGACCGCCCTGACCGCCGCGGTCGCCGGGCGCGACGGGGTCGACCTCGGCGGCGCCACGAGCTTCGCGGAGCTGGCGGCGGTGCTGCGCGACGCGGACGCGGTCGTCGTGGGCAACACCGGGCCCGCCCACCTCGCCGCCGCGGTCGGTACCCCGGTCGTGTCGCTGTTCGCCCCCGTGGTGCCCGCCCGACGGTGGGCGCCCTATGGCGTGCCCCACGTCCTGCTGGGCGACCAGCACGCCCCGTGCCGGGGGACGCGGGCCCGGATCTGCCCGGTCCCCGGGCACCCCTGTCTTGCGGATGTGTCCGCCGCGGAGGTCGTGCGGGCGGTGAACGCGCTGGTCAGCATCGGTTGCCCTGCCGGTGTTCACGGTGAGTAGTAGTTTCCCGACGAGCGTTTACCAGCTCGAAGCCGAAGGGATTCCTCGCCGGTGACCTCCACCCCCGCCACGAGACCGTCGCTGACGGTGCTGCACTGGCACGTGCACGGCTCGTGGTCCACCGCCTTCGTCCAGGGACGGCACCGCTACCTGCTGCCGACCCTGCCCGAGCGCGGACCGTGGGGAGGCGGCCGTCCGGCCGCCTGGAGCTGGCCGGATGCCGCCGTGGAGTGCTCGCCGGAGGAGCTCGTCGCCCGCGCGGACGAGATCGACGTCGTCGTGCTCCAGCGCCCGGAGGAGATCGAGCTCGTCGAGCGCTGGACCGGACGGACACCGGGGACCGACCTCCCGGCGGTCTGGCTGGAGCACAACACGCCGCGCGGGGATGCACCCGCCACCCGCCACCCGGTCGCGGAGCGTGACGACATCCCGGTGGTCCACGTGACCCACTTCAACGCGCTCATGTGGGACTGCGGGCGCGCGCCGACCCGCGTCGTCGACCACGGCGTGCTCGACCCCGGGCACCGCTACACCGGCGAGCTCGACCGGGCCGCCGTCGTCGTCAACGAGCCCGTGCGCCGGAACCGGGTCACCGGCACCGACCTGCTCGCCGGGTTCGCCGACACGTGCGGCCTCGACGTCTTCGGCATCGGCACCGAGCGACTGCCCGAGGCGGTCGAGCATCCCGACGTCCGGGTGATCGGTGACCTCCCGCAGCACCGGATGCACGCCGAACTGGCGCGTCGCCGGGTCTACCTGCACCCGATCCGCTGGACCTCGCTCGGCCTCGCGCTCATCGAGTCGATGATGCTCGGCCTGCCCGTCGTCGGGCTGGCGACCGCCGAGGCCGCCGTGAGCGTGCCGCCGGACGCGGGCGTCGTCTCCACCGACCTCGACGTGCTGCACGAGGCCCTGCGCACCTACCGCGCCGACCCCGATCTCGCCCGGGCCCACGGGACGCGCGCCCGCGAGATCGCCACCGCCCGGTTCTCCGTGGACCGGTTCCTCACCGACTGGGACGACGTGCTCGCCGAGACCGCTGCGAGCCGTTCCACCGTCCCCGCCCGCAGCGGACCCGACGCCAGACCCGTCGCACCGGTCCCGCTGTAACCGCACGGCCGGGCCAGCGTCGGCCCGGCCTCGTCCACCGGCACCACCCTCCGCGGTCGCGACTTCAGCCCATGGTCGCCGTCCGACCATCCCGAATCGCCGTGCGCCCCTGCGCGCTCCTGCGACCCGCCGTCACGGCCGGTCGTGGCGTGCGCGCGCGCACCGGAGGAGGACACCGCCATGCGCATCGCCATGGTCTCGGAGCACGCGAGCCCCCTCGCCGTGCGCCCCGCCGGACCCGGCACGGGCGCCGGCGCCCTCGGCAGCGTCGACGCGGGTGGACAGAACGTCCACGTGCACGCGCTCGCCGAGGCGCTCGCCCTCGCCGGCCACGAGGTCGTCGTGCACACCCGGCGCACCGACCCGCACACCCCCGAGCAGGTCCGCCTGCCCTCGGGGGTCGTGGTGGACCACGTGCCCGCCGGGCCGGCCGTCGAGCTGCCCAAGGACGACCTGCTCGAGCACATGGACGAGTTCGCGACGGTGCTGCGGCAGCGGTGGGCGATCAGGCGTCCCGACGTCGCGCACGCGCACTTCTGGATGTCCGGCCTGGCCGCCCTCGACGCCGGGCGCGCGCTGGGCGTGCCGGTGGTGCAGACCTTCCACGCCCTCGGGTCGGTGAAGCGCCGTCACCAGGGCGCCGCCGACACCAGCCCGCCCTCCCGGGTGGCGCTGGAGTCCGACCTCGGCGCCTCGGTCGACCGCGTGATCGCCACGTGCGCCGACGAGGTGCGCGAGCTGATCGCGCTCGGCGTGCCCGCGACCACCGTCGACGTCGTGCCCTGTGGGGTGGACGTCCGGCGGTTCGACCCCGGCGCCGGTGCCGTCGACGGTCGGGTCGCCGGCCCGCCGCAGGTCCTGACGGTCTCCCGGCTCGTCCCGCGCAAGGGCGTCGACACCGCGATCCGCGCGATCGCCCGGGTCCCCGGGCCCGCGGAGCTCGTGGTGGCGGGCGGCCCGGAGGGCGCGCAGCTCGCGGGCGACCCGGAGGTCGAGCGGCTGCAGGCCGTCGCCGCCGCCGAGGGCGTCACCGACCGCGTCCGCTTCGCCGGGCGGGTCGGACCGGCCGCCGTGCCCGACCTGATGCGGGCCGCCGACGTCGTCGTCGCGCTGCCCGCCTACGAGCCCTTCGGCCTGGTCCCGCTCGAGGCCATGGCGGCCGGGCGTCCCGTCGTCGCCGCCCGGGTCGGCGGCCTCGCCGACACCGTCGTCGACGGCGTCACCGGCCTGCACGTGCCGCCGGGCGACCCGGACGCCGCGGCCCGGGCGATCGCCACGCTGCTGGCCGACCCGGACCGCCGGGAGCGCCACGGCCGCGCCGGCCGCGCCCGGGTGCTGGAGCACTACGCCTGGGACCGGGTGGCCGCCGCGACCGCCGCGGTCTACGCGGACGTCGTCACGACCGCCGCCGCGGCCACGCCCGCCGTCCCCGCCGCCGACCTGACGGGAGTGCGCTCGTGACCACCGTCCCCCCGACCTCCGACACCCCCGTCGCTCCGCTCGTCCGGCCGACCCGGACCGGACAGGACCCGGCGCTCGTCGTCGGGAAGCACCTCGACGGCCTGGCGGCCACCCTCGACGCCGTCCGCGCGCACGCCCCGGTGTTCGCCGCCTGGGGCGCCGAGCTGGCCGCGCGGCTCTCGTCCGGACGACGGCTGCTCGCCGCCGGCAACGGCGGGAGCGCCGCCGAGGCGCAGCACCTCACCGCCGAGCTGGTCGGGCGCTACCGCGGCGAGCGCGAGCCGCTCTCGGCGCTCGCCCTGCACGCGGACACCTCGACGATCACCGCGCTCGGCAACGACTACGGCTTCGTCGAGATCTACGCCCGCCAGGTCCGCGCGCACGGGCGGCCCGGCGACGTGCTGATCCTGCTCTCGACCAGCGGGAGCAGCGAGAACCTACTCGCAGCCGCCGAGGTCGCGCGGGCCCTCGGGGTCACCGTCTGGTCGATCACCGGGCCCGCGCCCAACCCGCTGGCCGAGTGCAGCGACGAGGCCATCTGCCTGCCGGGGGTCACCCCGTCGGTGCAGGAGGCACACCTGGTCGCCGTGCACCTGCTCTGCGAGATGGTCGACTCGACGCTCGGGAGGTCGGTCGCATGAGCGCCCCCCTCCTGGTGATCGGCGACGCCCTGCTCGACGTCGACGTCGACGGCTCCGCGTCCCGCCTGTGCCCGGACGCCCCGGCGCCGGTCCTCGACGCCACCGACGAACGACCCCGTCCCGGTGGTGCCGCCCTGGCCGCGCTGCTCGCGGCGCTGTCGTCGTCGCGCCCGGTCCGGCTCGTGACGCCGCTGGGCGACGACGCGTCGTCCCGGCGGCTCGTCGAACTGCTCGCCGGCACCGTCGAGGTCGTCGGGCTCCCGACGACGGGTGAGATGCCCCGCAAGACCCGGATGCTCGCCGGCGACCGCCCGCTGCTGCGGCTGGACACCGGAGGTCTCGGCGGCGGGCCGTGGGACCTCGACGCGGTTGCCGCGGAGCTGGGCGCGGCCGGCGCGGTGCTGGTCGCCGACTACGGCCGCGGCACCACCGCCGACCCCGACCTGCGCGCCCTGCTCACCGACGCCGCCCGCCGCGTGCCGCTCGTGTGGGACCCGCACCCGAAGGGCACCGACCCGGTCCCGGGCGCGTCCCTCGTCACGCCCAACCTCGCCGAGGCCGGCGCGACCGCCGGCTCCGACTGGCTGTCGACCGCCTCCCGTGCCGCCGCCGACCTGCGCGAGCGGTGGGCGGCCGAAGCCGTCGTCGTCACCGCGGGCGCGCACGGCGCACTGCTGCGTTCGGCCGCGGGCAACGCGGCCGTGCCCGCCCGGGCCGCGAGCGGCGGCGACCCGTGCGGCGCCGGTGACCGGTTCGCCGCGGCCGCCGCCCTCGCCCTCGCGTCGGGCCGCGCGCTCGACGACGCCGTGTCGGCCGCCGTGGCCGCTGCCAGCAGCTTCGTCGGCGGCGGGGGAGCGGGCGCGGTCCGCCGCGCCGACGACGGCACCTGGCACCACCCGGGCGTCCACCGCGATTCGACCGGAGGGCCCCATCGCTCGGATAGACCGGCCATGGGCGCCCACCGCCAACCGGCGGCCCCCGGCCCCGATCCGAGCGAAGGGCCCCTTCGGTCGGATAGGTCGGCCACGGGCGCCCACGGCCAGCTGATCCCCGGCGACGCCGACGCGGCCGTCGCGCTGGCCGAGGAGGTCCGCGGCCGTGGCGGACGGGTCGTCGCCACCGGCGGGTGCTTCGACCTCCTGCACGCCGGCCACGCCCGGACACTGGCCGCCGCCCGCGCGCTCGGTGACGTCCTGATCGTGTGCCTCAACTCCGACGCCTCGGTCGCGCGGCTCAAGGGCCCTGCCCGCCCGATCGTCGGGCAGTCCGACCGCGCCGAGCTGCTGGCCGCCCTGGCCTGCGTCGACGCCGTCGCGGTGTTCGACGAGGACGACCCCCAGGCCCTGCTCGCCCGCCTGCGCCCCGACGTGTGGGTCAAGGGCGGCGACTACGCCGCGGACGACCTCCCCGAGGCACCGCTGGTCCGTTCCTGGGGCGGCGAGGTCGTCGCCGTCCCGTACCACGCCGGGCGCTCGTCGACCCGGCTCGTGTCCCAGGCAGCACGCTCGATCGAAGGAGCATCCGCATGACCGACCCCGGCACCGTCCTGATCACCGGAGGCTCGTCCGGACTCGGCGCCGCCGTCGCCGAGGCCGTCGCGAACGCCGGCGGCACGCCGGTCGTCCTCGACCTCAAGGCCCCCGACGCCGGGCACGCCTTCGTCGAGGTCGATCTCGCCGACCCGACCGCCGCCCAGGCCGCCGTCGCCCGGGCGATCGACGAGCACGGCGGGCTCGACGGCGTCGTGACCGCGGCGGGCATCGACCGCTGCGGGCGCATCGTCGACGTCGAGTGGGACGAGTGGGAGCGCGTGGTCGCGGTCAACCTGCTCGGCACGGCCGCCGTCGTCCGGGCGGCCCTCCCGAGCCTCGAGGAGCGCCACGGCACCGTCGTCACCGTCTCGTCGACGCTCGGGATCAAGGCCGTCTCGGACGCGTCCGCCTACTGCGCCTCGAAGTTCGGCGTCGTCGGCTTCACCCGCGCGATCGCCGCGGAGTGGGCCGGCAAGGTCGGCGTGACGCTGCTGATCCCGGGCGGGATGTGGACGCACTTCTTCGACGATCGCCCCGAGCAGTACAAGCCAGGCCCCGACGCGGAGCTCAACGACCCGGCGCAGACCGCGGAGGCGGCGCTGTTCGCGCTGACCCGCCCGCCCGGCAGCGAGGTGCGCGAGCTGGTCGTCGCGGCGTCCGGGGAGTCGTCCTACCCGTGATCCGCACCGTCACCGGCCGCGGCGCGGGCGCTCGCGACGTCGTCGTGCAGCGTCAGCACCCGGTCCAGCCCGGTGATCCGCAGCGGGCGGCGCACGGTGCGGGCCTGCGAGGCCAGCAGCACCGGGACGCCGCGTCCGCGCAGGTCCTCGGTGATCTCGAGGAGCAGCGTCATGCCCGCCGAGGCGAGCAGCGCCACGTCGTCGAGGTCCAGCACCACCGCCCGCGCGTCGGTGGCGGCCCGCTCGACGCCGGCGCGCAGCGTCGCCGCGGCGGCGCCGTCCACGTCGCCCGCGACCGCGACCACCGCCACGCCGTCGTCGGTGTCGCGCACCGCGACCTCCACCGTCCCGGGGTCCGGGGCCGGGCGCGCGCCATCGCCGGCGCTGCGCTCGCCCCGGTCGGGGTGCACACGGCCTCCTGGGACACGGGCGACCCAGGGAGGGAGCCCACGGGTCGTCGGTCGGGGCCGGGGGCGCATGGCTGGACCCCACGGTTCTGGCGTCGGAACCCTAGCGGAGACGGCCCCGCGGTCCCCGGCCACGTGAGCACCCGCGCACGTCCCACCATCACGTCCGAGGAGGAGGACCGTTGTCCCTGACACCCCTCGACCGCGCCCCGCTCGCCGTCGACCTGCCGCACCGGCTGGCCGGCAGCGCGCCGCGGGTGGTCGTCGTCGGCGACGCCGTCCTCGACTGCTGGATGACCGGCCCGAGCCACCGGCTCTCCCGCGAGGCGCCCGTGCCGGTCGTCGAGATCGACCGCACGCGCTGCCAGCCCGGCGGGGCCGCGAACACCGCGGCCAACCTGGCGGCCCTCGGAGCGCGGGTCGCCCTGGTCTCGGTCGTGGGTGACGACGACGACGGGCGCACGGTGCGCCGGCTCCTCGCCGAGGCCGGCGTCGACACGTCCGGCGTCCTCGTCGCCACCGACCGCCCGACCGCGGCCAAGCGGCGCATCGTCGCCGACGAGGCCATGGTCGCCCGCTACGACACCGTGCCCCCGGTGCGCCCGGTGGGCGGGTTCGACCGGGCCCTCGACGACGCCCTGGCGGGGGAACCGGACGCCACCGTGGTCTGCGACTACGCCGCGGGCGCCCTGGACGACGACGCGGTGGCCGCGCTCGTCGGGCGCCGCGACCGGCTCGGGGTGCTCGTCGTCGACGCCCACGACGTCGCGCGCTGGCAGCCGGCCCGACCCGACGTCGTGACCCCCAACGCCGGGGAGGTGGCCACCCTGCTGGGCCGGCCCCTGCCCGCACCGGACCGGGTCGCGGCCGCCGAGGCCGCCGCACCGGAGCTGCGCGAGCGGTCCGGGGCGTCGACGGTCGTGGTCACCCTCGACCGGGACGGCGCGGTGCTGCTGGCCCCCGACCAGCCCGCCCACCGCACCTGGGCCCGCCCCGCGCCGGAGAGCCGCACCTGCGGGGCCGGGGACTCCTTCACCGCCGGGCTCGCCCTCGCCCTCGCCGCCGGGACCCCCGCGGCGACCGCGGCGGAGCTCGCCCAGGCGGCCGCGGACGTCGTCGTCGCCCGCGCCCACACCGCCGTCTGCTCGACCTCCGACCTCGCGGCGCGGGTCTCGGCGTCCGGGGAGGCGCTGTCCACCCCCGACGAGCTCGCGCGCCTGGTCGCCGGCCACCGCGCCGAGGGGCGGCGGATCGTCTTCACCAACGGCTGCTTCGACGTCGTCCACCGGGGCCACGTCGCCTACCTCAACCAGGCGAAACGACTCGGTGACGTGCTGGTGGTCGCGCTCAACGCCGACGAGAGCGTCGGCCGGCTCAAGGGCCCGGAGCGTCCGGTGAACCCGCTCGCCGACCGCGCGGCGGTGATCGGGGCGCTGTCCTGCGTGGATCACGTCGTCGGGTTCGCCGAGGACACCCCGGTCGCTCTGCTCGAGGAGCTGCGCCCGGACGTCTACGCCAAGGGCGGCGACTACACGCCGGACATGCTCCCGGAGACCCCCACCGTCAGCGCGTACGGCGGGCAGGTCGCGATCCTGGACTATCTGCCGGACCGGTCGACGTCGCTGATCGTGGAGAAGATCCGCGCTCGTGGCTGACATCGACGTCCTGATCCCGACGAAGGACCGCCCCACCGAGCTCGCCACCACGCTGGCCGGCCTGGCCGCGCAGAGCGGCGTCCCGTTCCGCGTCGTGGTCTCCGACCAGTCCGACGGGGACGCCTCCTTCGACACCCCGTCGACGACGACGCTGGTGCGCGCGCTGCGCCTCCGGGGCGTGGAGGTCGAGCTGACGCGGCACCTGCCGCGGCGGGGGATCGCCGAGCAGCGGGCGTTCCTGCTGTCCCGGTCGTCCGCGCCGGCGGTGCTCTTCCTCGACGACGACGTGTGGCTGGAGCCGGGCGTCCTCGCGCGCCTGCACTCCGCACTGCGGGAGCTCGGGTGCGGGATGGTCGCCGCCGCCATGCAGGGCCTCTCGCACCTCGACGACGACCGCCCGCACGAGCGCGTCACCTACGAGCCCTGGGAGCCCGGTCCGGAGCGGATCGAGAAGGAGTCGCCGGCGTGGCAGCGGTGGCGCCTCGGCAACGCGGCGAACGGGCTGCACCTGGCGTTCGCGGAGGGCCTGGATGCCCCCGGCGGGGCGGTGCCCGACCCGTCGTCGTGGTCGGCGTACCGGATCGCCTGGGCGGCCGGGTGCGTCCTGTTCGACCGGGCCGCGCTGCTCGACGCCGGCGGGTTCGACTTCTGGCGCGAGGTGCCGCAGGACGCCCACGGCGAGGACGTGCTCGTCCAGCAGCGGGTCATGGCCCGCTCCGGCGCTGCGGGGATCCTGCCCAGCGGC
Source organism: Actinomycetospora termitidis (assembly GCF_030286555.1). Lineage (GTDB taxonomy): Bacteria > Actinomycetota > Actinomycetes > Mycobacteriales > Pseudonocardiaceae > Actinomycetospora > Actinomycetospora termitidis. Next base: position 47,306 of record NZ_JASVWF010000012.1, read on the forward strand.
GCCTACCACCAGGAGTCGGCGACGACGCTGCCCGACCGCGGGTCGTCGGCGGTGGACCTGCTGCCGCTCTGACCCCCTCCGGGGTGTCAGCACTGCGGCCATGCTGACGCTGGACGTCACGAATCCGGGGGGTACGGCGGCGCCCTACCGCCCGCGGAGCGCCGCCACCGTCGCCTGCACCCGGGGGTCGCGGAGCAGCTCGTCCACCGCGAGCGGCAGCGGGATGCGCCAGTTCGGGTAGGCGTCGGTGGTCCCGGGCAGGTTCGGCTGGCGCACCTCGTCGAGGACGTCGGTGAAGGCCGCCAGCACGATCCGCGAGCCCGCCCCGGCGAGCAGCCGGTGCATCGCGGCGACGATCGCCCCCTCGGACCGGTCCTCCCCGAGCGCCCCCTCCGAGACGAGCAGCCCGACGAGCTCCTCGCGCTCGCGTGCGGCCTGCTCCCGGGCCGCGTCGACGTCGGTCAGCAGCCCGGCCTCGTCGCGGGCCCGGACGTGCTCGTCGCGCAGGAACCCGACCGCGGTCGGCAGGTCGTGGGTGGAGATCGTGCCCAGCGTCATCGGGTCCCACCGTGACGGCGGGAGCAGGTCGCCGTGCTCGTCGCGCTGGAACCAGAGCACCGCGCAGCCCAGCATCCCGTGGGCGGCGAGCCCCTCGGTGACCTCCGGTTCGACCGTCCCGAGGTCCTCCCCGACGACGACCGCCCCGGCCCGGGACGCCTCGATCGAGAGCACCGCGAGCATCGCCCGGGCGTCGTAGTGCACGTAGGTGCCCTCCGTGGCCGGGCGGCCCGGCGGGATCCACCACAGCCGCCAGAGTCCGGCGACGTGGTCGATGCGCACCCCGTCGGCGTGACGGAGCACCGCGGCGAGCATGTCGCGCAGTGGCCCGTAGCCGGCCTCGGCGAGCCGGTCCGGGCGCCACGGCGGCAGCGACCAGTCCTGGCCGCGCTGGTTGAAGTCGTCCGGCGGCGCACCGACGTGGACGCCGGGCGCGAGGAACGACTGCAGTGCCCACGCGTCCGCCCCGTCCGGCGCGCACCCGACCGCGAGGTCCGCGATCAGTCCGACCGGCATCCCGAACGTCGCCGCGTGCGCGTCCGCGAGCTGGAGGTCCAGCAGGTACTGGCACCAGGCGTGGAAGGACACGCGGTCGGCGAGCTCGTCCCGGGCGGCCTCGATGCCGGGCGCATCGGGGGAGCGGACGTCCTCGGGCCAGGTCCGCCACTCCGGGCCGTGCCGCTCGGCGAGCGCGTACCAGGTCGCGACGTCGCGCAGCGCCTCCGGGAGCGCGTCCACCGTCGCGCGGTGCTCGGCGGCCAGGGCGGCGTCCGGGTCGTCGGCGTGCTCCTCGGCGTACGCACCGGGGACCGGCGGGGCGGCGCGCTCGACGCCGGGCAGCGCGCCGACCGAGCCGGCGAACGGCCGCAGCATCGCCAGTGCCGCGCGCTTCGCGGCCCAGACGGCGTCGTAGTCGATCAGGTCGGTCGGCTTCTCGTCGGCGAGAGGGTCGGTCGGGACCAGCCGGTCGACCGCGTGCCGCACGTGGGCCGGCGCGGCGCGGTAGGCCGGGGTCGCGGTCACCCGCAGCGAGACCGGGTGCAGGAACCGTCGGGACGAGGGGGAGTAGGGCGAGGCCTCGACCGTCGGCTCCAGCCGCAGCGCGTGCAGCGGGTTGCACAGCACCGCTCCCGCGCCCTGCTCCGACGCGGCGGCCAGCAGGTCGCGCAGGTCCACCAGGTCGCCGACGCCCCACGAGCCGGACGAGTGCAGCGAGTACAGCTGCACCATCCAGCCCCAGGTCCGCGGGACGTCGGCCAGCGTCGACGGCGGCGCGAGCACCGTCGCCTCCTCCGGCCCGACGCGCACGCGGTGGTACCCGACGGGCAGGTCCGCGAGCCGCGCGACCTGCTGCACGGTCCCGTCCTCGAGCGTCAGTTCCCCGGGCGCGGGCAGCTCCACGGGCTCGTTCCCGACGACGAGCGTGGGCGGCAGGCCGCCCTCCCGGCGGTCGTCGAGCGCCGCCCGGAGCGCCTCCGGCGTGGAGGCGTCCACGTCCAGGGCGGCGAGCACGTCGACGACGACGGACGCGTCCACCTGCACCGTCCGCTCGCCCGCGTCGCGGTAGGAGGTGGCGACGCCGTGCGCGGCGGCGAGCGTCGCGAGGTCGTCGGAGACAGCGTTCTCGCCGGGCACCGGGCTCCTCTCGGGGGTCGGACGACCAGGATCCCAGGTCTACCCGGTCCGGCGTGCGTGGACCCGCCGTCGGGATCGAGCGAAGGGCCCCCTCGCTCGATCTACCCGAGTGAAGGGGCCCTTCGGTCGAACGGCGTGGTCCCGGCGAAGGGCGCCCACGGCCCGCTCTATCGAGCGAGGGTGCCCTTCGGTCGGAACGGGGAGCGGGTCAGCCCGAGCGCGGGTGCGGCACGCGCGTGAGCGGACGGCGGTTCGCGACGAGGCGGTCGGCGACGTCCGAGGCGGAGGTCCGCGGCCGGCGCACGGACGCGAGGGCCTCGATCTGGGAGCGGGTCAGGTGCACAAGCCCGTCGAGGGCGGAGCTCACCTCGGGGGCGGTCCAGCCGCGCTCGAGGAGCAGGTGCACCAGGGCCAGGGCGGAGCCGCGGTCGCGGCGGGCGCGCACCACGAGGGAGCCGAGGTCGTCGGGGAGGACCCGGGTCGGGTCGGGGAGCGGGGTGACGGGGAGGTCGGCGTCGATGAAGTCCCCGGTGTCGGGCCGGGTCGAGATGGGGTCGAGGAGCACGGGCACCTTCCGTTCGACAGCAATCCGGGACAGCACTACCAGAATCGGCGCTCGGCGTGACGGGCAAACACCGGCGCGGTCACACGGAGGTCAACAGGCCCCGCTCCCGGAGGACGGGGATCGACAGCGTGCGGTAGCCGGCGTCGTCGAAGAGCACGACCACCGTGTCGTCCCCCACCGTCTGCACGACGCCGTGCCCCCACTCGTCGTGGGTCACGGCCTCGCCGGGCGCCGGCTCCCCGTGGGACGCACCGGACCGCTCGCCGGGGTCGCCGACGTCGCCGGAGTCACAGTGGTCGCAGTTCCCGCACGGCTCGTCGCGGGCCTCGCCGAGCACCTCGAGCAGGGTCCGCCGCCGGCACCCGCTGCCCTCGGCGTACCGGCGGACCAGCTCGACCTTCGACCGCTGCCGTTCGCGGCTGCGCATCACCAGTCCGGCCGCGGCCGCGGCGACCTCCGCGGCCGGGGCGTCGTTCACCCCGGCCACCAACCGTCGGCCGGGCGCCTGCGCCACGCTGCCGCCCACGACGAGGGCCGGGACGGCCCGCGACAGGGCGGCCTTGGACAGCCCGGCCGCGTCGGCCAGCTCGGCCTGCGCCACCCCGTCGTCGTGCAGGCGGATCGCCTCGACGACCGTCGCCAGCGCCGCCGCCCGGGCGTCCCGGCCGGAGGCGAACAGCTTCGGCCGGGCCAGGTCCTGCGGCCGGTGGAACAGCACGGCCCGCGCGGACCCGCCGTCGCGCCCGGCCCGGCCGATCTCCTGGTGGTAGGCGTCGATCGAGGTCGGGGTGTCGCCGTGGACGATCCAGCGCACGTCGGGCTTGTCGATCCCCATGCCGAAGGCGCTGGTCGCGACGACGACCCGCAGGTCGCCCGCCATGAACGCGTCCTGGACCTCCTGCCGCTCCTTGCGACGCATCCCGCCGTGGTAGGCGCGGGCCGGGACGCCCGCCGCAGTCAGGCGATCGGCGACCTCCGTGGTGTGACCCCGGGTGGTGACGTAGACGATCCCGGCGCCCTCGGACCCCGTCACCGCGTCCACCACCTGCCCCCACTTCGCCTCCTCCTCGTGCACCAGGCGCACCGTGAGGTGGGTCCGCGGCCGGTCGACGTCCCGGACGACGACGCACGCCTCCGGGATGCCGAGGAGGTCCAGGATCTCCTCGCGCGCGGGCACCGACGCGGTCGCGGTGAGCCCGAGGAGGCGCGGGGAGCCGAGCGCCCGGGCCGCCGGCGCGAGCGCCAGGTAGTCCGGCCGGAAGTCCGGGCCCCAGTCGCTCACGCAGTGCACCTCGTCGACGGCGAGCAGCGTGGGGGATCCCGCCGCGAGCTCGCGCAGCACGTCGGGGCGGGCGAGCTGCTCGGGTGACGTGATCAGCACGGCGAGCTCGCCGGCGGCGAAGGCGGCCGCAGCCCCGGGACCGGTCTCCGAGTTCAGCGCGGCCGCGGCGACCCCGGCGTCGACGAGGTGCGCGGCCTGGTCGCGGTGCAGCGACAGCGTCGGCGACACCACGATCGTCCGGCCCCCGAGCAGGTCGCCGGCGATCGCGTAGATCGCGGTCTTGCCCGCGGCCGGCGGGAGGACGGCGAGGGTGTCGGTGGTCAGGGCGGACAGGATCGCGTCCCGCTGGCCGTCGCCGAGCTCCGCGCCCTCGCCGAGGAAGCGGGTCGTGGCCTCGTCGAGTCCCGCGACGACCGCGGGCACCGGGCCGCACGGGCCGATCACGTCGCTGGGGTCCGGAGCCGTGGGGTCCTGGGCCGTGGTGTCCGCATCGGGGCGCGCTGTCACGGCGCCGGGGTGGGTCGCTCCCCGTCCCTCGAAACGCGGGTTGCGGGTGGGTGACCGACGGGTACGTCGGGCCGGTGACGCTGACGCGGGTCGACCCCCACGGGCCCGGGCTCGGACGCCGCCGCCGGGGGAAGGGCTTCAGCTACTTCGACCTCACCACCGGCGAGGCGGTGACCGACCCGGAGACGCTGGACCGCATCGCCGCCCTGGTGATCCCGCCGGCGTGGCGCGACGTCTGGATCTGCCCGCGCGCCGACGGCCACATCCAATCGGTCGGCACCGACGCGGCCGGGCGGCGTCAGTACCGCTACCACGCCGAGTGGACCGAGCAGCAGTCGCGCGAGAAGTTCGTCCGCGTCGCGCGGCTCGGCGCCCAGATGCCCGAGGTCCGCAAGACCCTCCTGGAGCGGTTGGACACCGACGGCCTCGGCCGCGACCGGGTGATGGCGGGCGCGGTCTGGCTGCTCGACCTCGGGGTGTTCCGCGTCGGCGGCGAGGAGTACGCCGAGGGTGACAAGTACTCCGAGGCGTCCTTCGGCCTGGCCACGCTGCGCCGCGAGCACGCCAGTGCCCGCAAGGACGGGTCGGTGCAGTTCCGCTACGTCGCGAAGGCGGGCGTGCCGCGCACCCTGACGATCGCCGACCCCGCGACCCACCAGCTCGTCACCTCGCTCAAGCGTCGCCGCGGCGGGGGCGACGATCTGCTGGCCTGGTCGACGACGCGGCAGCGTAAGCGGGTGTGGCACGACGTCACGGCCGACGACGTCAACGAGGCCGTCCACGAGCTGGTCGGCGACGAGTTCACCGCGAAGGATCTCCGGACGTGGAACGCGGGCGTGGTCGCCGCCGTCGCGCTCGCCACCCAAGTCGGGCCGGACGGGAACCCGCCGACCGCGGAACGCAAGCGGAAGTCCGCCGTCACGCAGACCATGAAGACGGTCGCCGGTCAGCTGGGCAACACCCCGGCGGTCTGCCGGCGCTCGTACGTCGACCCGGTGCTCGTGGAGCACTTCGAGGCCGGCCGCACCGTGCTCGACGCCATCCGCGAGGCCGACCCCTCGGACCTCGCCATGCGCGAGCAGGTCGAGGCGGCCGTCCTCGAGCTGGTCACCGACCGGGACTGATCTCCCGGCTCAGACGCCGACCGAGCCCGGCGTCATCTCCGCCCAGATCGTGGTGCCGTCAGGGTGGCGCCGGATGCCCCACTCGCGGGACACCGCCGCGACCATCGCCAGCCCCCGCCCACGCGGCGAGGACGTCGGCGGGGCCACCCAGCTCGGGGCCTCGGGGATGCGGTGGCCGACCCCGTAATCGCGCACGGTCATCAGCAGCGTCGTGTCCCGGCGCTCCACCGATACCACCGACGCGCTGGTCGCGTGCTCCACGGAGTTCGTCACGAGCTCCGTCACGACGATCTCCGCGGCCTCGCGCACCTGGTCGCCCACACCCCAGCGGTCGCACGTGTCGCGCACCTTCGCCCGTGCCAGGCCGGGGGCGTGCGGGTCGACGGTGAAGCGCCACCAGGCCCGGAGCAGCCGCGGGCGGTCGTCGAGGTGGGCGGCAGCCTCCGCGACGTCGGCGAACACCGGCACGCGGTGCGCGACGCCGGAACCGGTGAGCAACGCCGCGAGCGTGGGATCCGGGGCGGCCAGGGCCAGGCACGCCGAGGGCCAGCCGCCGGTGCGCTCGATCGCCTCGGTGAAGGCGTGCACCACCGACGCGTGCTGGGGTCGGAGGGCGGAGACGTCGACGACGACCCGGTGGTGGTCGACGAGCAGGTCCGTCAGGGCCGCGACGAACGCCTCGCGACCGGTCCGGTCCAGGTCGCCCTCGACGGTCGCGACCACGGCGCCGCCCCGCGAGGGGGCGGCACGGACCTGCCACGCGATCTGCTGCACGAATTCACCTCGCGGCCGTGGTACCCCTGGGCGGGACGGGTCAAGCCAGGCCGGACGGCCCGGATCGTCGGCCGGGTCCCGACGGCGACGGGAGCGGGAACGGGCCATGATGGGAGCCATGAGCACCGACGCCGAGCAGGGCGCCGACGAGCGCCCCGGACCCACCTCCGCCCTCGCGGCGGCCGCGGCCAGCGGCGCGGGGGACGGGGCGGGCACGGGGGACCTGGTGGAATCGCCGGGCGCGGTGATGCGCGTGGCCGGGATGGTCGGCAAGCTCATCGAGGAGGTCCGCTCCGCGCCCCTCGACGAGGCGGGGCGGGCACGGCTGGCCGACATCCACGCCCGGTCGATCACCGAGCTGGGCAAGGGCCTGGCGCCGGAGCTCCGCGACGAACTCGCGCGAATCTCACTGCCCCTCGGGACGGACGAGGTCCCCTCGCAGGCCGAGCTGCGGATCGCCCAGGCCCAGTTGCTCGGGTGGCTGGAGGGTCTCTTCCATGGCATCCAGAGCGCCGTGCTCGCGCAGCAGATGGCGGCCCGGGGTCAGCTCGAGCAGATGCGGTCCGGCCGCTCGGGCCGTGGCGGTGCCGCCCTTCCCGGCGGCACCGGGCCCGCCGAGGGTGGCCAGTTCGGCGGGCAGTACCTCTGAGACGAGGGGCTCAGCCCTCGAGCACGACCTCACCGGCCTCGGCGTCGTGGCGGGGACGACGCAGCGCGGAGCGGCGCTCGTCCTCGGTCAGCCCGCCCCACACGCCATAGGGCTCGCGGGTGGCGAGGGCGTGCCGACGGCACGGCTCGAGCACCGGGCAGCTCATGCAGACCCGCTTGGCCTGGCTCGCGCGCTGCTCGCGACGTGGCCCGCGCTCGCCGTCGGGGTGGAAGAAGAAGCTCGAGTCCATGCCTCGGCACGACCCGTGCAGCTGCCAGTCCCACTCGTCGATGATCGGTCCGGGGAGCAGACGAACATCAGCCACGGGAATCTCCTCAAGCGTTCGGACACGAACGTCGGTGGTCGTGTGTCGACCTGTTCGACGAGGGCGAGGCGGGTATAACCGTCGGTCCGAGATCACAAACCCCGCGCGCGTCACCCGGTCGGACCTGGATCGGGCCCCGGAGCGGGTGTGCGCCGGTCGGCGCCGTGCGATCGGCCGACGACCCTGCGTCGCGAGTAGTGTCCGCGCCAGTGGGTATCGTGCGGCCACCCACGGCGTTCGTGACCGCGGACGTGGCGGGCCGTGACCGTAGTCGAGGAGTGCAGTGCATGACTGACAGCGCAGGGAACGGGGGGCGGGAGTCCGTGGCCACCGACGAGGACTTCTCCACCGAGGAGCCGATGGGCGTCGACGTCGAGCGCTCCGGCGAGACGTCGGTCATCCGCCTGTCCGGTGAGATCGACATGCTCACGACGCCGGCGCTGCGGGCCAAGGTCACCGAGGAGCTGGCCGCCGGACTGTCGGTCCTGGTGCTGGACATGCTCGCGGTGGAGTTCCTGGGGTCCAGTGGGCTGGCGCTGCTCGTCGAGGCCCTCGACGAGTCCCGCAACCGCGGCGTCGCGCTCCGGCTCGTGGCCGACAGCCGTCCGGTCAGCCGGCCGCTGCAGGCCACGGGGCTGACGGACCTGTTCGAGATCCACACGACGGTCGAGGACGCCCTCGCGGCCTGACCGCGGGCCGCACCCGCCGACGTCACCGCGGTCCGCGCCCGACACGCTCGGCGCGCGGGTGGTGACCGACGGCGGGTGCGCCGATACGGTGACGCGGCGAGGAGCGGTGCGCCGTCGTCGCCGGCGACGATCTCGAGATCGACGACCACGAACCGCCGAACGGAGACCAGCAGTCGTGCAGATGCCCGAACCGCAGCAGCGCGTTCCCGAGGTCCCCGCCGCGGGCGTGGCGACCGAGGTGGACGGCCTGCCCGACGCGACGAGCCTCGCGGAGGTCCCGAGCCCCGTCGAGGTGCGGGTGCACGCCGACCCGGCCCTGATCCCGTCGATCCGCGCGGTGGCGGCGGACCTCGCGGCACGCGCCGACTTCGACCTGGACGCGGTCTCCGACCTGCGCATGGCCGTCGACGAGGCCTGCTCGGCGCTGGTCCCGCTGGCCACGCCCGGCGGGCAGCTGCGCTGCGGGTTCACCGTCATCGGCGGTCGCATCGCCGTGGTCGCCCGGGTGCCGGTCGACCACCCCACCACCCTGCGCCAGGACACCTTCGGCTGGCGGGTGCTGGACACGCTTACCGACACCGCCGAGGTGCTCGACGCCGACGCCGCGTGGATCGGGATCCGGCTGCTCAAGGACCGGACCTCGGCGTGAGCGTCCCGGCCGAGCACGAGAAGCGCGACGACTCCTACGGGCACCTCGCGCCCCTGCTCGCGGAGCACGCCTCCCTCCCGGCCGGTGACCGGCGGCGCGAGGCGCTGCGCGATCGTCTCGTGCAGGGCTACCTACCGCTGGCCAAGCACATCGCGCGGCGGTTCTCCCAGCGCGGCGAGCCGCAGGAGGACCTCGAGCAGGTCGCCACCGTCGGCCTCATCCACGCCGTCGACCGCTTCTCGCCGGAGCGCGGCTCGGACTTCCTGTCCTACGCTGTCCCGACGATCACCGGCGAGGTGCGCCGCTACTTCCGCGACAAGGCCTGGTCGACCCGCGTCCCGCGGCGGCTGAAGGACCTGCGCCTGGCCATCGGCTCCGCGATGCCCGCGCTGTCGCAGGAGCTCGGGCGCGCCCCGACCGCGGGGGAGCTCGCCGAGCGCCTGTCCCGCCCGCGCGAGGAGATCCTCGAGGCGCTCGAGGCCGCGAACGCGTACCGCTCCAGCTCGCTGGACGACATGCTCGTCGACGACCCGTCGTCCGGGCGCCTCGCCGACGTGCTCGGCACCGACGACGACGAGCTCACCCAGGTCGAGCACCGCGAGACAGTGCAGCCCGCCCTGAGGCGCCTGCCCGAGCGGGAACGCACGATCGTCATGCTCCGGTTCTTCGGCGGGATGACCCAGACCCAGATCGCGGAGCGGGTCGGGGTGTCGCAGATGCACGTGTCGCGGTTGCTCACGCGCACCCTCGCGACGCTGCGCCAGGAGCTGACCGAGGGTTCCTGACCCCCTCCGATCCGATCGAACGGCACTCTCGCAGCTTCTACGCGCGCGAGAGTGCCGTTCGTTCACCGGGACCGCGACCGGACCGTGTGGCCCGCGTCGTCGTGCCGGGTGCGCCCGGTCCGGGCCAGCAGCTCCAGCAACGGCACCGCGACCCGCCGGGTCGTGCCCAGCGCCTGCCGGGCCGCCGACACCGTGAACGGCTGCTCGAGTTCGCCGAGCACCTCCACCGCCCGGTCCGGCGCGTCCGGTCGCAGGTAGATGCCGTCGGCGACCCGGAGCAGCTCGCCCGCCTTCACCACCGCCCCGAGCTGGCGCCCGCCCAGCCCGAGCTCGCTCAGCCGGTGCGCCTCCGGGGCCGCGAACGGCGCGTCCGCGAGATCGGCGAGCACCGCCGCGACGGCGTCGCGGACCGCGGTCGGCAGCCCGCCGTCGCCGGCCCGCAGGATGCGCCCGCCGTCCTCGGCCAGGTCCGGGCACCGGGTCAGCACCAGGCCGACCAGCCGCTGGTCGGGCAGGTCGAGGCCGCGCTGCGCCGCCCTCATGGGTAGCCCGGGGTCCAGCGGGTCGGCCTCGGCGTGCTCGGCCACGAGCGTGACCAACCGGCCCGCCAGGACGTCCAGGTGCCCGGGGTCGACGTACCAGCCCGCCGCGCTCGGGGTCCCCGATGGCGGGTCCTCCAGACCCAGACCCGCGAGGTCGGCCGCGCGGAGCACCCGTCGTCGGGACAGCTCCGCCACGGTGTCGGGCGTGCCGTCGCTGGTCGCGAGCTCCCCGGCCCGTGCCCGGGCGGCGCCACGGCGCCGCAGCTCCGGGGGCCGCACGTCGAGCACGGTGATCCCGCCGAGCACGGCGTGCGCGCCCGGGTCGCGCAGCAGGGCCCGGTCGCCCGGGCGCAGCGGGAGGGGTGCGCGCAGCGTCAGGCGGACGGTGCGCGAGGTGTCCGAGGCGTCCGGCGCGTCGTCGCGCGAGAGCGGCCGCACCCGGGCCGCGACCGCCGCCGACCCGGCGTGCAGCATCACCTGGCCCGGCAGCCGCGGTCCGCCCCCGTCCGGCTCGGCGCCCCGTCTCGCGGGGACCGTGGTCCCGCGCGGCGGGTGCACCCGCACGTCGACCACCGACGCCGCGAGCCAGCGTCCCGGGGTGAGCAGCGCGTCCCCGCGGGAGACCTCCTCCAGCGGCACCCCGCGCAGGTTCACCGCCACCCGCGCCACCGCCGAGGCGGTCTCCACCGGGGAGCCCAGCGACTGCAGCCCGCGCACGGAGACGGTGCGGCCCCCCAGCTCCAGCTCGTCCCCGACCGCGATCCGCCCGGCCCCGAGCGTCCCGGTCACCACCGTCCCTGCCCCCCGGATGGTGAACGCTCGGTCCACCCAGAGCCGGACGTCGGCGTCGAGGTCGGGCTCGGGCAACCGGTCCGCGAGCGCTGTCAGCTCCGCACGCAGCTCGTCCAGGCCCTCGCCGGTCGTCCCGGAGACGCACACGGCGGGCAGCCGGCCGAGCGCGCTCTCCGCGAGGTGCTCGAGCGCCTCGTCGCGCGCCAGTTCCGGGTCCATCAGGTCCGAGCGCGTCACCACCAGGACCCCGTCGCGCACGCCGAGGGCGTGCAGCGCGTCGAGGTGCTCCCCGGACTGCGGCATCCACCCGGCGTCCGCGGCCACCACGAACATCGTCGCCGGCACGGGCCCGACCCCGGCCAGCATCTGCGTCACGAAGCGCTCGTGCCCGGGGACGTCGACGAACGCGACCGTGTGCCCCCCGATGTCGGTCCACGCGAACCCGAGGTCGATCGTCATCCCGCGGCGCCGTTCCTCGGCCCAGCGGTCGGGCTCCATCCCGGTCAGCGCGCGGATCAGCGTGGACTTGCCGTGGTCGACGTGCCCGGCGGTGGCGAGCACCTTCACGACGGCGGGTCCCCCTCCTCGTGGCAGCGAAGCGTCGTTGCTGTCACCGGACGACAGCGATGACGCTTTGCTGTCATCCCAGACGCGACCGCCCGCACCGCGGCCACCAGCCGCTCGTCGTCGTCCGGCAGCACCGACCGCAGGTCCAGCACGCAACGGCCGTGCTCGACCCGCCCGACGACGGGGTCCTCCCCGGCCCGCAGCGCCTCCGCGTACTCCACCGGCAGCGCCACCCCGGCGCTCGGCAGGTCGACCCCGGGTGCCCCGCCACCCCCGACCTGCGCGACGCAGTCCACGGCCTCACCGCCGACCGCCGCGGCCACCGTCCGCCCCCGGGCCCGTAGCGCGTCGACGTCCGCCTCGAGCATCGCCCGCACCGGCGGCACCGGGCCGCGCAACGTCGCCTCCAACGCCGCCAGCGTCAGCTTGTCGACCCGCAGCGCCCGGGCCAGCGGGTGCCTCCGCAGCCGGTTCACCAGCGACGCCTCCCCGAGCAGCAGCCCCGCCTGCGGGCCCCCGAGCAGCTTGTCCCCGCTCGCCGTCACCAGCGGCACGCCGGAGCGCAGCTCGGTCGTGGCGTCCGGCTCGTCGGGCAGCAGCGGGTGCGGCGCGAGCAGCCCCGAGCCGATGTCGGCGACCACCGGGACACCCAGCTCCGTCAGCTCCCCGGCCGGCACGCTGGACGTGAACCCCTGCACGACGAAGTTCGACGGGTGGACCTTGAGGATCATCCCGGTGTCCGGCCCGACCGCGTCCGCGTAGTCGGCGACCCGCACCCGGTTCGTCGTCCCGACCTCCCGCAGCCGCGCCCCGGTCGACTCCAGCAGCTCCGGCAACCGGAACCCGTCGCCGATCTCGACCATCTCGCCGCGCGCGATGACGATCTCGCGGCCGGCGGCCAGCGCCGTCGCCGCCAGGATCAGCGCCGCCGCCCCGTTGTTCGCCACGTGCACCGCGCCCGCGTCGGGCACCGCCTCGGCCAGCGCCGCCATCGCGCCGGCGCCCCGTCGACCGCGGCCACCCGTGGCGAGGTCCAGCTCGACGTCCGTCGTGCCGGCCGCCGTCACCAGCGCGTCGCGTGCGGCCCCCGACAGCGGCGCCCGCCCGAGGTTCGTGTGCAGGACGACCCCGGTCGCGTTGAGCACCGGCCGCAGGCTGGCCGCCGACCGCGGGAGGGCGGCGACGACCGCGTCGACGACGTCGTCCGGCCCGATCTCCCCGGCACGCGCCCGCTGCTGGGCGGCGAGCACGACGTCCTTCACCCGCGCCTTCCCGACGACGTCCGCGGCCGCCGCGACGCGCGGGTCGGCCAGGACGGCGTCCGTGCGCGGGATCCGTCGCCGGGGGTCGGTCACGTCGGTGGAGTCTGCGCCGTTTCCGCGCACTCCGCAGCGAACGAGCGGGCCGTTCGTCACCTTCTATCGTGACGAACGGCCCGTTCGTACGGAACGGAGACCGTCAGCTCCCGGCCGCCGGCACGTACCGGCGATCCGGAGGAGTGGTGCCCGGCTGCACGGCCTCCTCCCGACGGCGGATGCGCTCGCGCTGGGGCACGACGATGTGGGCCGGGTCGTTGGCGGAGGCGATCCCGGCGTCGAACACGCCGAAGCGGGTCAGGGCCGAGCCCGCCATGAGCGCCACACCCGAGAGGGCGGCGGCCCAGCGCCGCTTCCGCCCGAGCACCGCGCCGACCGCCCCGGCCACGAGGCACGCCTTCGACGCCGTCATCAGCGTCTTCGCGCGGCCCTTCTCGTAGACGTCCGCGAGCATGCCGAGGTCGCGCGTCATCTTCTGCTCGGTCGCGAGCTCGACGGCCGCGCCGAGGACGCCGAGCCGCGCCGCCGGCTCGTTGTCGCGCACCGAGGAGGCGACCAGCCCGAAGCCGCCGCCGGCGGCCGCCGCGCTGCCCGCGAACAGGACCGGCAGGTGCCGGTGCGCCTCGTGCCAGGTCGGCACGGCGGTGTTCGAGAACAGCACCGCGGTGTAGGTCGCCAGTGCGGGCCCGACGACCGCCGCCGCCACGCCCGATGCGTCACCGGCCCGCCGCACGAACCGGCCGGAGCCACGCTCGGACAGACGGGGCCCCAGGAACTCCGCCGCCGCCGTCGCCGTCGCGAACGCCGCGAAGGGGGAGAGGATCCACGAGCCCACCGACAGCGGCGAGGTCGGCTTGAACACCCGCAGCATGTGCAGGAAGCGTGACGGGCGGTGCAGGTCGTGGATGAGGAAGACCGTGCCGCCCATCGCGCCGGCCACCGCCACGTAGCGACCGCCCCGGCGCAGCGTCGGGCGGTCGGTCGCGGCCGCCATCGCCGCCAGCACCGACGACGACCCGGCCAGCCCGCCCAGGAACAGGTACAGCGGGACGTCCGGGTTCTTCCACACCGGCGCCTTGATGATCGGGCGGCCGTAGTAGGAGCGGAACTCCGCCTCCGGCACCTGCAGCTGCTCGCCCCGGCCGCCGCGACGGGGCTTGACGGCGTCGCGGTCGACGCCCCGACGCTGGGGCATCTCCGTCGGGTTGGAGTCCTGGGTCACCGCCGGCCCCTCCAGAACGCCGCCACGGCCGCCACACCCAGCCCGACCGCCGTCAGCGCGGCGTTCCGCCACATCTCGGGCAGGTCGCGGGTGGTGACGATCGGGTCCGGCGGCAGGCCGTAGACCTCGGGTTCGTCGAGGAGCAGGAAGAACGCCCCGTCCCCGCCGACGCCGTCGTCCTCGTCGCGGCCGTAGAGCCGGGCCTCGCTCACCCCGCGGTCGTGCAGCTCCGCGAGCCGGGCGTCCGCGGCGGCCTGCAGCTCGTCCAGGTCGCCGAACTGGATCGACTGCGTCGGGCACGCCTTCGCGCAGGCGGGCTCGAGCCCGCTGCCCAGCCGGTCGTAGCACAGCGTGCACTTGTGGGCGCCGCCGTCCGAGCCGCGGACGTCGATGACCCCGTAGGGGCACGACGGCACGCAGTAGCCGCAGCCGTTGCAGATGTCGTCCTGCACCACCACGGTGCCGAACTCGGTGCGGAACAGCGCCCCGGTCGGGCAGTTGTCGAGGCACCCGGCGTGCGTGCAGTGCTTGCACACGTCGGAGGCCATCAGCCAGCGGACGTCGCGCTCGTCGTCCGGGGTCTGCTGGCCGTGCGCGCCGTCGTCGGGAAGCAGCGACAACAGGTCGACCGTCCCGCCACCGGGCGCCGGCACGGTCTCACGCGTGGAGGGCAGCGCCCCGCCGCCGAGCGCGGGCAGGCCGCTCGGGATGCGCCCCGTGGTCACGTCACCGCCGTGGGCCTTCGTCGCCGACCCGTGCGGGCGGACGTCCTCGATGAACGCGACGTGGCGCCACGTCGAGGCGCCCAGGTCACCGGTGTTGTCGTAGGACATCCCGGTGAGCCGGTAGAGGTCGGACGCGTCGGTCCCGTCGTCGGGGACGAGGTTCCACTCCTTGCACGCGACCTCGCAGGCCTTGCACCCGATGCAGACCGACGTGTCGGTGAAGAACCCGACCCGCTTCGGGTGTCCGGCGTCGAACCCGGCGTCGGCGGCCGGATCCGGCAGCGGGCCGTAGAGCGCGTTGTCGGTCCCCGCGAACGCGTCGAACACATTGGTCATCGGGTCGAGCTCCGCTTCGCTTCGTCTCCCAGGGTCATTCGATACCTCCCGGCTCGACGCCGGCCTTGCGCCGGTAGGACTCGACGAACTCCAGCAGTGCCGGCCCGCGGGGGCGCCGTCCGGGCTGGATGTCGCACGTGGCGACCTTCGACTCCTGGATGTGGACGTTCGGGTCCATGACGACGCCGAGCAGGTCGTTCGCCGGGTCGCCGGTGGTCAGGCCGTTCGACCCCCAGTGGTAGGGCAGCCCGATCTGGTGGACCGTCTGGTCCCCGATCCGCAGCGGCTTCATCCGCTCGGTCACCACCACGCGCGCCTCGATCGCGGTGCGGGCGGAGATCAGCGTCGCCCATCCCAGGTGCTCGAGACCGCGTTCCGCCGCGAGCGCGGGGGAGACCTCGCAGAAGAACTCCGGCTGGAGCTCGGAGAGGTAGGGCAGCGTGCGGCTCATGCCGCCCGCGGTGTGGTGCTCGGTGAGCCGGTAGGTGAGGAAGACGTAGGGGTAGACGTCGCTCATCGCCGGGTTGATGCGGTTCCACGCCCGGTCGATCCGCTCGAGCGCCGGGTTGTCCTGCTGCTGGTGCAGCAGGTTCGCCACGGGCGACTCGACCGGCTCGTAGTGCGTGGGCATCGGCCCGTCGGCCATGCCGGCCGGCGCGTACAGCCACGCCTTCCCGTCGGCCTGCATGATGAACGCGTCCGTGCCCCCGAGTGCGTGCTCGCGCTCCGCACCCGGCTCCGGCACGTACGACGGCGGCTTCGTCGCCTCGAAGTCGGGGATGTCGTGGCCGGTCCAGCGGCCCGACTCCTCGTCCCACCAGACGTAGGCCTTGCGCTCGCTCCAGGGCCGGCCGTCGGCGTCGGCCGAGGCACGGTTGTAGAGCGTGCGGCGGTTCGCCGGCCACGCCCAGCCCCACTCCGCGGCCACCCAGTCCTGCTCCGAGCCCGGCTTGCGGCGGTCGGCCTGGTTGACGCCGTCCGCGTAGACGCCGGTGTAGATCCAGCACCCCGCGGTCGTCGACCCGTCCGCCTGCAGCTCGGTGTACGACGAGAGCGGCTTCCCCTCGGCGTCGTACCCGTTGATCTCGCCGAGCACCGACTCCGGCTCGGGCTCCTCGTGGATCCCGGTGGTCGGGTAGTCCCACGTCAGGTCGAGCAGCGGCCGGTCGCGCTCGTCGGTCGACGCCGCGAGCTTCTCCCGGATCCGCTTCCCGAGGTGGAAGTAGAAGTGCAGTTCCGAGCGGGCGTCGCCCGGCGGGTGCACCGCCTCGCGCCGCCACTGCAGGAGGCGCTGCGTGTTGGTGAACGTGCCGGACTTCTCGGTGTGGTTCGCGCACGGCAGGAAGAAGACCTCGGTGCCGATGTCCTCCGTCCGGAGCTCACCGGTCTCGATCTCCGGCCCGTCCTTCCAGAACGTGGCCGACTCGATCATCTGCATGTCCCGGACGACGAGCCACTCCAGGTTGGCGAGGCCGAGGCGCTGCATCTTGCCGTTCGCGTGCCCGACGGCGGGGTTCTCGCCGACCAGGAAGTAGCCGAACGTCTTCCGGTCGATCTGGTCGCGGACGATCCCGTACGTGCCGTGGTCGCCGGTCAGGCGCGGCAGGTAGTCGAACGCGTAGTCGTTCTCCGCGCTCGCGGCGTCGCCCCACCAGGCCTTGAGCAGGCTCACCAGGTAGGTGTCCATGTTGCCCCAGAACCCGGTCTTGGCCGCGTCGGCGTCGAGGAAGCTCCGCAGGTCCTCGTGCAGGTGCGCGTTGGGCATCGGGATGTAGCCCGGCAGCAGGTCGTAGAGCGTCGGGATGTCGGTCGACCCCTGGATCGACGCGTGCCCGCGCAGGGCGAGGATGCCGCCGCCCGGCCGGCCCATGTTGCCCAGCAGCGTCTGCAGGATCGCGGCACCACGGATGTACTGCGCTCCCACGCTGTGGTGGGTCCAGCCCACGGAGTACACCCACGCCGTCGTCCGGTCGCGCTGCGAGTTCTCCGTGATGGCGCGGGCGACCTCGAGGAACTGGTCCACGCTCATCCCACACACGCGCGACACCGCCTCCGGGGTGTAGCGCGAGTAGTGCCGGCGCATCACCTGGTAGACGCACCGCGGGTGCTGCAGGGTCTCGTCGCGCTCCGGCGCGCTCGGGGTGTTCGCGGCGTCGCCCGCCCCGCCCGCGGTGTCCGAGCCCATCGCCGCGTGGTGCTCGCGCAGCTGGGACTCCCAGTGGTCGCGCTGGCCGGCCGCCGGCGCGCTGTAGCCGTCGCCGTCGAGCTGCCACGAGATCGGGTCGTAGCGCCCGGTCTCGGCGTCGTAGCCGGAGAAGATCCCGGCCATGTCCTCGGTGTCGGTGAACTCCTCACCGACGAGGTCGGCGGCGTTGGTGAACGCCTGCACGTACTCGCGGAAATCGAGCTCGTTCTCGAGGACGTAGCTGATCAGCCCGCCGAGGAACGCGATGTCGGCGCCCGCCCGGAACGGCACGTGCAGGTCGGCCACGGCCGAGGTGCGGGTGAAGCGCGGGTCGACGTGGATGATCTTCGCGCCGCGGCGCTTCGCCTCCATGACCCACTGGAAGCCCACGGGGTGGGCCTCCGCCATGTTCGATCCCTCGATGACGATGCAGTCCGAGTGGATCAGGTCCTGCTGGAAGTTCGAGGCCCCTCCGCGGCCGAAGCTGGTCCCCAGACCGGGGACGGTGGCGCTGTGTCAAATGCGCGCCTGGTTCTCCACCTGGATCGCGCCGAGCGCCATGAACAGCTTCTTGATGAGGTAGTTCTCCTCGTTGTCCAGCGTCGCCCCGCCGAGGCTCGAGAAGCCCAGCGTGCGCCGCAGGACGCGGCCCTCGTCGTCGGTGTCCTGCCAGCCGCGTCGGCGGGCGTCGATCACCCGGTCCGCGATCATGTCGACCGCGGTGTCGAGGTCGAGGTCCTCCCACTCGGTGCCGTACGGGCGCCGGTAGCGCACCGTCGTGACCCGCGTCGGGCTCGTGACGAGCGAGGTGGACGCGGAACCCTTGGGGCACAGCCGCCCCCGCGAGATCGGCGAGTCCGGGTCGCCCTCGATCTGGGTGACCCGGCCGTCGCGGACGTAGACGTTCTGGCCGCAGCCCACCGCGCAGTACGGGCACACCGACTTCACGACGGCGTCCGCGTCGTCCGTGCGCGGGCCCAGGGCCTTCGTGCGCGGGCTCTCGACGGCGGCCCCGCGGGCCAGCGGGTCGGACCCCGTCGCCTGCCGGAACATCGGCCACTCGCCGAGCCAGGTGCGGACGCCCAAGGGATCTCCTCGCGCAGGGATGTGGTGGTGGCGGAGGCGGACGGGAATCGAACCCGCCTGGCCGAGATACCCGGCCACGTCGGTGTTGAAGACCGCGGGGCCCACCAGGAACCCTGACGCCTCCACGGGCGAGCCTAGGCACCGTCCGGACACGGCGCAGGCCGGGGCGCGGGTGGGTTCACCGGCACCGCACAGCGGGAAGGACACGGCCCGTGTGGACCGGAACCGACACCCGCCTGGTCGTGACGGCGGTCGCCGTCGTCGCCCTGGTCATCGTCCTGATCACCTCCCGGCTGCGCCTGCACGCGTTCCCGGCGCTCATGGTCGGGTCGCTGGTGCTCGGGCTCGTCGCGGGCCTGGGGCCGTCGGGGACGGTCGAGTCGTTCACCGACGGCGTGGGCGGCACGCTCGGCGACGTCGGCGTCGTCCTGGGCCTCGGGACGATGCTCGGGAAGCTGCTCGCGGACTCCGGCGGCGCGGATTTGCTCGCCGACACCCTGCTGCGCCGCTCCGGGCACCGGATGCTGCCGTGGGCGGTGGCGCTGCTCGCGATGGTGCTCGGCATCCCGCTGTTCTTCGAGATCGGCGTCGTGCTGGTGCTGCCGATCGTCTTCACGGTCGCGATGCGCCTCGACCGCGAGCGCGGTCACGAGCACGGCCGCGACGAGCAGGGGCGCTCGACGATCCTGCGCGTCGGCATCCCCGCCCTCGCCGGGCTCTCCGTGCTGCACGCCTTCATCCCGCCGCACCCCGGCCCGCTCGTGGCGGTCGACGCGCTGCAGGCCGACCTGGGCCAGACCCTGCTGATCGGCATCGTCCTCGCGATCCCGACGGTGGCCGTGGCCGGTCCGCTGTTCGCGCACTACGCCTCGCGGTGGGCGCACGCCGAGCCGCCGGTGGCGCTGCTGTCGAGCGGGGCCGCGTCGGGGGACCGGCCGTCGTCCGGCGTCGACGCACCCGGGACCCCCGAACACCCGCCGCCCGGCCTCGGCGCGACGCTGACGACGATCCTGCTGCCTGTCGTGCTCATGCTGGTCCGCACCGTCGCGGATATCGCCCTGCCCGACGACTCCCCGGCCCGTCCGGTCGCCGAGTTCGTCGGCGAGCCGATCGTGGCGCTGCTGCTGGCCCTGCTGCTCGCGACGTGGACGTTCGGCTTCCGCCGCGGCCTGTCCGGCGCCGAGGTGACCTCGCTCGCGACCGCGGGTCTCGTCCCGGCCGCGTCGATCTTCGTCATCATCGGTGCGGGCGGCGGGTTCAAGCAGGTGCTCGTCGACTCCGGCATCGGCGACTCGCTCGCCAAGGCCGCCACCGGCGCCGGCATCCCGGTGCTCGTGCTCGCCTGGACGGTCGCGGTCCTCATCCGGCTCGCGACCGGCTCCGCCACGGTCGCCACCGTGACCGCCGCGGGCATCGTCGCACCCGTCCTCGCCGCCGAGCCGGGGGTCTCGCCCGTGCTGGCCGCGCTCGCGATCGGCGCCGGGTCGGTGTTCTTCTCCCACGTCAACGACGCGGGCTTCTGGCTCGTCCGCGAGTACTTCGGCATGTCGGTGCGCGACACGTTCCGGACCTGGTCGGTGATGGAGACCATCGTCTCCGTGGTCGGGCTCCTCGCGGTGCTGGCGGCGAGCCTCGTTGTCTGAGAACAGCGTCCTGGCCGTCGACGTCGGCACCACCTCCACCAAGGCCGTCCTCTTCACGACGACGGGTGCGGTGCTGGGGGAGGGGGACGTCGGCTACGAGCTCGCCGAGCCGGAGCCAGGTGCCGCCGTGCAGGACCCGGAGACCGTGTGGGAGGCCGTCGGCGACGCGGTGCGGGACGCCGCCGGAGGTACCCGCCCGGCCGTCGTCTCGTTCTCCGCGGCGATGCACGGGCTGCTCGGGGTCGACGACCGCAACGACCCGGTCGGACCGTTGCTCACCTGGGCGGACTCCCGCGCATCGGCCACCGCGGACGCCCTGCGGGCCACCGACACCGCCCTCGACCTGCACCGCCGCACCGGCACCCCGGTGCACTCGATGAGCCCGCTGGTGAAGCTCGCGTGGATGCGGCGGGAGCGGCCGAGCCTGCACGCCGCGGCCGCGCACTGGGGCGGGATCAAGGAGTTCGTCCTCGGGCGCGCGACGGGTCGCCGGGTCGCCGACGCGTCCTGCGCGTCCGGCACGGGCCTGATGGACCTCGCCCGCCGCCAGTGGGACGACGAGGCCCTCGAGATCGCCGGGATCACCGCGGACCGGCTGGACGAGATCGTCGACACCACCGCCGTCGTCGGGACCCTGACCGACGCCGTCGCCCGCGACTGGGACCTGCCGTCGGGAACGCCGGTGGTGGCGGGCGCCGGGGACGGGCCGCTGGCCAACCTGGGCCTCGCGGCGATCCGACCCGGGGTCCTGGCCTGCTCGATCGGCACCAGCGGAGCGCTGCGCCTGGCCGTCGACCGGCCCGCCGTCGACCCCCGCGGCCGGCTGTTCTGCTACGAGCTCACCGACGAACGGTGGGTGGTCGGCGGGGCGATCACCAACGGCGGGGTCGTGCTCGACTGGGCGTCCGAGACCTTCGGCGCCGACGCCGAGACCCTGCTGGCCGAGGCCGCCGACACCCCGCCCGGCGCCGACGGACTGCTCGCGATCCCGCACCTGCTCGCCGAGCGCGCCCCGCGCTGGGACGGTGGCCTGGGTGGGACCTTCCTCAACCTGCAGCGCGCCCACGGCCGCGGACACCTGACGCGTGCGCTGATCGAGGGCGTCTGCCTGCAGCTGCGCCTGGTGCTCGACTCGATGCGCGACGCCGGTGCCGAGGTCCACGAGATCCGGGCGACCGGCGGGTTCGCACGCAGCGCGTTCTGGCGCCAGCTGCTCGCGGACGTGCTCGGCGTGCCGGTCGGCTTCCCCGAAGGGCACCAGGGTTCGGCCTACGGCGCGGCGCTGCTCGGGGCGCAGGGCGTCGGCCTGCTCGACCCCGGTGCCGAGGCGCTCGCCGCGGCCGCGGACCACGTCACGATCGCCGAGGTCCGCGAGCCCGGGCCGTCCGCGGCCGGCCACACCCGTCGTCGGGACCTGGTGGAGCAGGTCCACGACCGGCTCGCCGACGTCGTCGGCGAGCTCCGCCGCTACGAGTCGGCCGCGTCCGCGACCGCCTCGAGCTCCACCAGGGCGTCCTCGAGGTAGCCGAGCAGCTTCTGCAGGCGGGGGACGCTGCGGCGGTCGCCGGTGAGCCCGAACTCCATGTTGTCGGCGTAGGAGAACACCGTCATGTTCAGCGCCTGACCGTCCAGCGGCACCGAGAGCGGGTACATCCCGGAGAGCTTCGCGCCCTCCCAGTACAGCGGCGCCTTCGGGCCGGGCACGTTCGAGATGATCAGGTTGAAGCCCGGGTTGATCACCGACGACACCCCGGGCACCGTCCCCAGGGGCAGCGGCGCCGCGACCGCCAACGACAGCGCCGCGACGGCCATCGGGTCGCGCTGGTCGAGGTTCGCCTTCGCCGCCTTGCCGGAGGCCTTGATGCGCTCGAGGCGCACGCCGGCGTCGGCCTCGTCGGTCGCGAGGGTCACCAGGATCGCGCCGAGCTGGTTGCCCTCCCCGGTCGTCCCCAGCGACACGGGCAGTGCCGCGACCAGCGGCTTGTCCGGGAGCTCGCCCAGCTCCAGCATGTAGCGGCGCAGCGCGCCGGAGCACATGGCGAGGACGACGTCGTTCACCGTCGACGAGGTCCGCTCCCGCACCCGCTGGATGCGCTTGAGCGGCCACGACTCGGCGGCGAAGCGCCGCGCGCCGGTGATCGGGACGTTGAACATGCTGTGCGGCGCCTCGAAGGGCAGCGCGGTGTCGCGGTTCGCCAAGCCGTCGTAGACCGCGTTCGCGAGCGCCGGCGCGACACCCAGCACGGAGTTCGTGGTGCGGACGGTGTCGGCGACCGCGGAGGACACCGTGCGGTAGCCCTCGGACACCGTGGAGCCGACCCACTCCAGGACGCCGGGTTCCGGTCGCTCCTCGACCTCGGCCGCCGGTTGCTTCTTCGACCGCGGATCGACCTGCCAGAACGGCGGGGTGTCGAGGTCCTCGGGGTCGGTGGAGAGCGTCTTCTGCAGGTGCCGGATGCCGGTGACGCCGTCCATCATCGCGTGGTGGACCTTGAAGTAGGCGGCGAACCGGTCGCCCTCCACGCCCTCGATGAGGTGGAACTCCCACAGCGGCCGGTGGCGGTCGAGCAGGGACCCGTGCAGGCGGGACACGAGCTCCAGCAGCTCCCGGATCCGGCCCGGCCGGGGGAGCGCGGAGAGCCGCACGTGGTACTCGATGTCGAGGTTCTTCTCGGGCTCCCAGGCCCACTGGCCGAGGGTGGACAGGCTGCGGTACGCGCGGCGCGCGAACGTCGGCGCGACCTCGTTCGACGACACCAGCCGCCGGTGCAGGTCACCCAGGAAGTCCGGGCCCGCGTCCTCGGGGCGGTCGAAGAGCAGCAGTGACCCCACATGGGTGGGGTGCTCCCGGGACTCGGCGAGCAGGAACATCGAGTCCCGGAACGACATCACACCCATGCGAACCATCCTCCCGCCGCGGACCTGTCCAGGAGAGAACGCCCCGCTCGCCCCGTCGATGACGCCGCCCTCACCGCGATCATGGTGATGCCCGTCTCACGTGTCCGCGAAACGGGCCAGGGCGTCGTCCAGCTCGGCCAGCGAGCCCACCTCCGTACCCCCGCTGCGCCGCACGACCGCGCCGATCATCAGGTTGTAGCGCAACCCCTCCTCGCCGCCCTGGCGCAGGTCGTTGCGGTACGCGATCACCGGCTTCCCGTGCGCCGCGGCCCAGGCAACCTCGATCACCGTGCCGTTGTCCGGGGGCTCCTGGTCCAGGCACGCCACGAGGAGATCGGCCCGCTCCGCGATCGAGTCCAGGTGGATGTCACCGAGGGCGAGCCACCGGTCGTCACCCTGCGGCAGGTCGACGGCCCACGGGTCGATCACGTCCACGTGCCTCGTGATCAGCGGCAGCAGCTGCTCGGTGTAGAAGAGCCGCGTGGACTCGGCGAACCCGTAGGGACTGGCCACGTAGGCGGTCTGGCGCACCTCACCACGGTGTCAGCACTGCGGCCATGCTGACGCTGGACGTCACGAAAGCCGCAACCACGCAGGGCAGGATGGCCCGGTGCGGGTCGTGGTGACGGGAGCGGGAGGGTTCGTCGGGCGGCACGTCGTCCAGGCCTTCACGACGGCGGGTCACGACGTCCTGGGCCTCGGGCGCTCGGCGTTCGAGCCGGCCACCCCCGGCGTCAGCAGTGCGGCCATGCTGTCACTGGACGGCACGAATGCCGCACCGTCGCTCGCCGCCGCCCTGGCCGACGCCGACGTCGTCTGCCACCTCGCCGCCCGGGTGCGCGTACGGGAGTCCCGCGAGGACCCGCTCGGCTACTGGCGGGCCAACCTCGGAGGGACGGCGGCCGTGCTCGGCGCGTGCCGACCGTCGACGCGGGTCGTCATCGCCTCGACGTGCTCGGTGTATGCGCCGTCGTACGACCCGATCGGCGAGGACGCACCGCTCGCGCCCGCCAGCCCCTACGCGGCCACGAAGCTCGCCGCCGACCTCCTCGCCCGCGACGTGGCGACGGCGGGAGGACCCGGCGTCGTGAGTCTCCGCGCCTTCAACGTCGCGGGGCCGGGGGACAGCGACACCTCCCGCGTGGTCCCGGCCCTGCTCTCCCGGGCCGGCCAACCGCCCCCGGGTGTCAGCAGTGCGGCCATGCTGTCGCCGGACGGCACGAATGCCGCATCGTCGACCCCGTTCCGCGTCAACGGCGACGGGTCGGCGGTCCGCGACTACCTCCACGTCGCCGACATCGCCGAGGCCTTCGTCGCCGCGGTCGACGCCGCCGAGCCCGGCACCTGGCGCGCCTACACGGTCGGCTCCGGGCGGGGCACCTCCGTCGCGGACCTGGTCGCCACCGCCCGGCGCATCACAGGCGCCGACATCCCCGTCGAGCACGGACCTGCCGTCGACGAACCGGTCCGTCTCGTGGCCGACCCCGCCCGCATCCACGCCGACCTCGGCTGGCGGGCGACCCGGTCCGACCCGGAGCGCATCGTCGCCGACGCCTGGGAGGCGCTCACCCGCTGAGCCCGGACACCCGCAGTGTCAGGTTGAGCCGCTCCCCGGGGCCGGTGCCGACGCGGGGCACGTCGCGCTCCGGCAGCAGCTTCGGGACGCCGTGGTGGACCAGGCGGTTCTCGCGCCCGAACACCAGCAGGTCCCCGGAGCACAGCTCGACGTCCTGCCAGGGCCCGCGTCGGTGGTGGGGGCTGCCGATCCGGAACACGCATGCGGTTCCGAGGCTCAGCGACACGACCGGGTCCGGGGCGAGCTCCTCCCGGTCCTGGTGCATCCCCAGCCGCGCGTCCCCACGGTAGGAGTTCACCAGGGCCACGTCGGGCCGGTAGGCCGCGCCTGCGGCGGGATCGTCGTAGGCGTCGGCGACGGCGTCCGCGCCGAGGTCCGCCAGCCACCCGGGGAACGGCTGGACCGCCGAGCCGTCCTGGTCGTCGCGGGTCCTGCTGTAGCGGTAGGGGATCCAGTGCCACCCCAGGCACACCGTCTCGACGCTCATCCGCGCCCCGCCGGGCAGTGTCGCTCGCCGAGCGCCCGGTCCCTGGCGGGCCCACGCCCGCGCCGCCTCGACCAGGTCCCGCTGCGCGGTGAGCCCGAGCCAGCCCGGGACGTGGACCACCCCGGGCGCGAGCCTGCGCCGCGGGCGCGGGATCAGCTCGAGCGCGCCGTCGTCGGGGTCGGAAGCCATGTCCCTGCAACACCGACGTGGGCCTCGTCGTTGCATCGAGGCCGCGGCCGATCTCATGGGCCGCACCGAGGGCCGGGCTCACCGACTCCCGGCTGCGGCAGCGCTCGTGTCACTGCTGTGGCTCAACCGGCTGCCACCGCCAGGCGCGGATCCTCGGGGACCGGGCCGATGCGCCCGGCGCCGTCGGGGACGTGCAGCGCCGCGATCGCGTCCATGTCCGCGTCGCTGAGGGCGAAGTCGAAGACCGCGCGGTTCCCGGCGATGCGCTCCGGGGTGTCGGACTTCGGGATGACGATCCGACCCTCCTGGAGGTGCCAGCGCAGCACCACCTGGGACGTGGTGCGGCCGAGTCGCGCCGCGATCGCCCCGAGGGCGGGCTCGTGCAGGACCGCACCGCGTCCCAGCGGGCTCCATGCCTCGGTCTGGATGCCGTGCTCGGCGTGCAGCGCGCGCAGCTCGTGCTGCTGCAGGTGGGGGTGCAACTCGATCTGGTTGACCGCGGGCACGGTGCCGCCCAGCTCGAGCACCCGCTCGAGGTGGCCGTGGCGGAAGTTGGAGACCCCGATCGCGCGCGTCCGACCCTCGGCGAGCAGCTGCTCCATCGCATCCCAGGTGGCCACGCACTCGGCGAGCTGGTCGGTGGGCCAGTGCACGAGGTAGAGGTCGACGTAGTCCAAGCCGAGCCGGTCGAGACTCTGCTGCGCGCAGTCCAGGGCGTGGCGGCAGCCGGCGGTGCCGTTCCAGACCTTGGTGGTGACGAAGAGGTCCTCACGGGGCAGACCGAAGGCGGCGAGGGCAGCGCCGACCCCGTCCTCGTTGCCGTAGACCGCCGCGGTGTCGACGCTGCGGTAGCCGCGGGCGAGCGCCTCGGTCACCGAGGCCTCGGCGTCGCGGGCCTCGGAGACGCCGAACCCGAGCTGGGGCATCAGCACCCCGTTGTTGAGGACCACCCGGGTGGCCGGGTCGGTCGGACCGTTCGACATGGCAGCTCCTAAACAAGACGACCGGTCACTTTGATACCCGGCCCGCCGCGGGTGGACAACCCGGCGAGGCACGGGTCACGGCTTTGACAACGGCGAGACGACCGGTCAGATTGGAGACGTGCCACAGAGGAGCCATCGCGCCGCGATCGTGGAGAACGCCGAGGCGTTGCTGCGTCGCAAGGGCCTGGTGGCGGCGAGCGTCGCGGACATCACCAAGGCCGCGGGTGTGCCGAAGGGGTCGTTCTACAACCACTTCGAGAGCAAGGAAGCCCTGCTCGCCGAGATCGTGCAGCGCTTCTGCGCGGCCACTGATCTGAGCAACCTGGAGGGGGACGGACCCGCCGTCGAGCGGCTCCGAGCCCACTTCACCGCCTGCAGCGCTCGCCTGGAGAGCGGCATGGAGTTCGGCTGCCTGCTCGGCAGCGCGGCGGCCGAGGCCCCGACGACGGCCGGTGGCCGCGTCCAGCAGGCGGTCCGTGACGGTCTCGAGGTCTGGTCGAAGGCGATCGCGGCCACGGTCGCCGAAGGGCAGGACGCGGGGGAGATCACGACCGTCCAGCCGGCCACGGAGATCGCCGACTTCCTCATCGAGACCTTCGAGGGCGCGGCCCTGCTCGCGAAGGCCACGGCCGACTACACCGCCCCGCTGCGCCACGTCGAGCTCGCGCTCGCGACGCTGCGCCAGTAGGCGGACCGGTACCGGGAGAACTCGATGACCCGTCTCGACGCGGAAGCTGACCGGTCAGCTTCGCTGCCCCTGGTGGACCCGGCCGAGCGGCCGCTCTACCTCGCGGCGGCAGAGCGCGCCCTCGAGCGGTACCCGGGACCGGTCGGGGAGCTCATCCACCGCGAACTGCAGGCCTACGGGCTGCACGGGCACCGGCTCCTCGCGCACGCCTCCTGGACAACCAATCCGAAGAAAGGACCCACTCCATGGACCTCGGACTCGCCGGAGCGCGCGCCATCGTCGTCGGCGCCTCGCGCGGCATCGGGCTGGAGGTGGCGCGCGGCCTGGCCGCGGAAGGGGCCACCGTCGCGATGGTCGCCCGTGGCGCCGAGGAACTCGAACGCGCCGCCGCCACGGTCGAGGGCAGCGTGCTCACCGAGACCGCGGACACCACCGACGACGCCTCGGTGCGGGCGATGGTGCAGCGGGTGGTCGAGCGCCTCGGCGGGGTCGACGTACTGGTCAACGCGGCCGCCCCGCCGGCCGGGGGCGGCCCGGTGCCGGGTCTGACCGAGATCACCGACTCGGCGGTGCTGGGCGCGGTGGACACCAAGGTGGTGGGGTACCTGCGCGCTGCCCGCGCCGTGGCGCCGCACATGATCGCCCAGGGCTCCGGGCGGATCGTGAACATCTCCGGGATGTTCGCCCGCCGCACCGGTTCGATCGCGGGGACGCTGCGCAACGTCGGGGTCGCCGCGATCACCGCGAACCTCGCCGACGAGCTCGGCCCGTACGGCATCGGTGCGGTCGTGGTGCACCCCGGCACCATGGTCGAGACCGAGCGGACCCCCGGTCTGGTCGCGGACCGCGCGCAGCAGAGCGGGCGAAGTGAGGACGAGGTCCGCGCCGAACTCGGGGCGCCCAGCAGCATGGGCCGGATCATGACCGCCGAGGAGGTCGCCGACGTCGTCGTCTTCCTCGCCTCGCCGAAGGCCGTCGCAGTCACCGGCGACGCCGTCGGAGCCGGCGGCGGCAACCGCGGCCAGATCTCCTACTGATCATGACGATGACGCCCCGGGCCATGGGTACGTCCGTGCGCCGGGTCGACGGTCCGGAGAAGGCCATCGGGTGCGCGCTCTACGCCGCGGACCACGCCGCGGTCGACGCGGTGCACCTGTACCCGGTCCTCTCGACCGTCCCCCGCGGGCGCGTCCTGTCGGTCGACACGGCGGCCGCGGCAGAGCTGCCCGGTGTCCTCTGCGTGCTGACCAGCGAGAACGCCGAGCGCATGGCCGATACGTCGGACCGCGAGTGGACGGTGCTGCAGGACCGGGACATCGACTTCCGCGGCCAGATCGTCGCGGCTGTGCTCGCGCACTCCGCCGAGGTGGCCAGGCAGGCGGCCGGCCTCGTGGCCGTGGACTACGAGGAGGCGCCGTTCCGTGCACGCTTCGACGAGGCCTCGGGGGAGCTGTTCACTCCCGAACTCCTGAATCTCAACCATCACACCGACACCACTGACGGCGACGTCGATGCAGGTCTCGGCGCGGCAGCGGTGACGGTGGACGAGGTCTACCGGACCGCGATGACCCATCCGAACCCGATGGAGCCGCACGCCGCGGTCGCGCTGTGGCGTCCCGACGGCGCCGCGCCGCGGCTGACCGTGCACGACACCACCCAGTCGGTCACGGCCACCCGCGCCAACATCGCCCGGCTGATCGGCCTCGACGAGGACGACATCGAGGTCCTCTGCCCCCACGTCGGGGGTGGGTTCGGGTCGAAGGGCAACTCGCACGCGCACCTGTTCCTCACGGTGCTGGCGGCGCGCGCGGTGCCCGGGCGACCGGTCCGGTTCGCCCTGACCCGCGAGCAGATGTACACGCTGGTGGGCTACCGGACCCCGACGGTGCAGCGGGTCCGGCTCGCGGCGTCCGCCGAGGGGCGGCTGACTGCGATCACCCACGACGTCGTCCAGCAGACCGCCCGGTACAAGACCTTCGGGGAGCAGACCGCGGTCTACAGCCGCTCCATGTACGCCGCACCGGCCCGGCGCACGAGCCACCGGCTCGACCCGCTCGACGTACCCGTGCCGACGTGGATGCGAGCGCCGGGGGAGTGCCCGGGCAGCTTCGCCGCCGAGGTCGCGATGGACGAGCTCGCCGTCGCCTGCGGCCTGGACCCGATCGAGCTGCGGCTGCGCAACGAACCCGACGTCGACCCGGAGAACGGCAAGCCCTTCTCCAGCCGCAACCTCGTCGCCTGCCTCAAGCGCGGCGCCGAGCGCTTCGCCTGGCACACCCGCCGTCAGGAACCGCGCAGCGACCTCCGCGACGGCTGGTGGCACGGGACAGGCCTGGCGGCCTGCGCCTTCCCGACGATGCGGCTGCGCAGCTCCACCGCCACCATCCGCTATCGGGCCGGGCACTACGCGGTCGCGATCGCCGCGGCCGACCTGGGCACCGGCGCGCGCACCGCGCTGACCCAGATCGCCGCCGACGCCCTCGACGTCGGCGTGGAGCAGATCGAGCTGTCGATCGGCGACACCGCGGCCGGCCCGGCCACCGTCGGCGGTGCGTCGTCGGGGACCGCGTCGTGGGGGGCGACGATCGTCGACGCGGCGGAGCGGTTCCGCGACAAGTACGGCGAGCACCCCGACGACGGCGACGAGGCCGACGGCACCACCCCGGACAACCCGTGGGCCGAGGAGTACTCGATGCACGCCTACGGCGCGCACTTCGCCGAGGTCGCCGTGCACGCCGACACCGGCGAGGTCCGCGTGCCGCGGATGCTCGGCGTGTTCGCCGCCGGCCGCATCCTCAACCCCGCCACCGCACGCTCGCAGTTCCTCGGCGGCATGACGATGGGCCTGTCGATGGCCCTGCACGAGGAGAGCGTGCTCGACCCGCGCTTCGGGCACGTCGTCAACCACGATCTCGCCGGCTATCACGTCGCGACCAGCGCCGACGTCGGGCAGATGGACGCCGAATGGATCGACGAAGACGACCCCTACGTCAACCCGATGGGCGCCAAGGGCATCGGCGAGATCGGCATCGTCGGCGCCGCCGCGGCGATCGCCAACGCCGCGTCCCACGCGACCGGCATCCGTGTGCGTTCCACACCGCTGAAGGTCGAGCACTTCCTGGGCGGGTAGCGCGGACTCCTCACGGCTCGCGTCGGTGGCGATCGCCGTGGGCGGCTTCGAGGAGCCAGTCGTGCAGGGCGCGCACCGCCGGGCGGCCCAGGCTCGCAGGCCGGGCGAGCACGACGAGGGGGCGACCGGTCTCGACCTCCGACGAGCCGACCCGGCGGAGGAGCCCGTCGGCCACCAGGTCCTGGACGAGGTGGTGCCAGCCCAGAGCGATGCCCTGGCCGGCGAGAGCGGCCCGCAGGACGACGGAGTAGTCGTTGAACCGGGGTCCGGTGGCGCCCGCGACGCGCTGGTGTCCGTGGTGGGCGAACCACCGCTGCCAGTCGTAGCGCGAGGAGTGCCGCTCGGGGTGGACGACGTGGACGAGCAGGTCGGGGTCGAGCAGCTCGTCGGGCTGCGTGTCCGGCCGGGCCAGGGGATGCCCTGGTGCTGCCACCGGATAGATGCGTTCCGGGAGGAAGACGCTCTCCTGCAGTTCGGGCCAGCGTCCCTCGCCCAGTGGGATCCAGAGGTCGGCGTCGTCGATGCCGATGAGGCGGTCGGTCTCGCCGGTGCTGATCCGGAGCTCGACATCGGGGTGGCGTTCACGGAAGGCGCCGAGGCGGGGCATGAGCCAGTAGGTGGCCAACGGCATCGACACCGAGAGCTCGACGTCGTCGTCGCGCCCGGCGAGCCGGAAGGTGCGTACCGCACGGTCCACCGCCTCGAGGCCGCTGCGCACCTCCTCGGCCAGGCGACGCCCGGCCCCGGTCAGGACCGCCCTGCCGTTCACACGCTGGAAGACCGGTGACCCCAGAGCTCCCTCGAGCTGCCTGACGGCGTGGCTCACGGCGGGTTGGCCGATGCCGAGGTCGCGACCGGCGGCGGTGAAGGACCCGCCGTCGACGACGGCGAGCAGCACCCTCAGGTGGCGGTCCGAGACGCCGGAGGTCGACGCCAGGTCATCGATCATATCGATGACAGCATGCCGGAGAACGGCAATTGACGCTCCGATCGACCCCTGTTGAGCTGATGGTCGGCTCTGACCCGCGACGACTCGGAACGGTGCAGGAATTGACTGAGCGACCCACTCTCGGCTTCGTCGGACTCGGCAACATGGGCGCCCCGATGTGTGCCCGACTGGCCGGCGCCGGCTTCACCGTCCACGCCTTCGACCTGGACCCCGCGCGCGTCGACACCGCTGTCCGGGACGGTGCTGTCGCCGCGGACTCGGCGGCCGCCGCCGCGAAGGAGGCGGGACCTGCTGCTGACCTCGCTCCCGCGCCCCGACCACGTCGCGACCGTGATGGCCGACGGCGGGGCACTCGCGGCGTTGCGGCCCGGTTCGGTGTGGATCGACCTGACCACCAACCGACTCGGCCTCGTGCGGGCGCTGGCCGAGGAGGCCCCGGACGGGGTCGCGGTCGCCGACTCACCGGTGACCGGCGCCGTCGACGGAGCCCGCAACGGGCGGCTGACCCTCTTCCTCGGCGGCGAGCCGGAGGTCGTGGACCGGGTCCGGCCGGTGCTCGAGCACCTGGGCCGGGTCATCACGTGCGGCCCGCTCGGGACGGGCAACGTGGTCAAGCTCGTGACCAACCAGCTGTGGTTCATCCACTCCGCCGCGCTGGGAGAGGGGCTCGCGGTGGGGATGCAGCACGGCGTCGAACTCTCGACGCTCTGGGAGGCGATCAAAGCGAGCGTCGGGGACTCCTTCGTCGCCCGCCACGACGCCCCGTCGATCTTCGCCGGGCACTACGACCCGTCGTTCACCCTCGATCTCTGCCTCAAGGACCTCGGCCTCACCGACGAGCTCGCCGACGCGGTGCCCGCCGACCTGCCCATGACCGCCGCTGCCCACCAGGCCTTCGCCCGCGCGGCCGAGCGGTACGGGTTCGACGCCGCCGAGCTGCACGTCGCCCGTCGGATCGAGGACGACGCACAGCTGAGCTTCCGGCTGCCCGGGGAGTGGACCCCGCCCTGGGAGCAGTGAGGTCGGAACGCGTGTGGCGAGTGGGGTGTCGCCGCTCGACGACGCCCGGAGTCCGCCCACGACGCTCCGTCCCGCGGCGCCCCCGGCAGGACTCGAACCTGCGACCTTGGCATTAGAAGGGCCTTGCTCTGTCCAGCTGAGCTACGGGGGCCGGCGGGGGCCAGCGTAGTGCGGGCCACCCCGGTCGCGTGGTGCGCCCGCCTACCCTGGACCCGTGGTCCGCCCGAGCCCGACCGACGCCGACGCGCCCACCACCCCTGGCCCCCGTCGTCCGTCCACGGCCGGCGCGGTCCTCTCCCAGACGCTGCCCGGAGCGGTCGTGGCCGCCGTCGTCGCGCTCGCCCTCACCGCGCTCTCCGGGGCCGAGACCTACGCGCGGCTCGGCCTCCCCGACCCCGGACCCGTCGTCACCTACGGCCTCCCGGTCGTCCGGGCGCTGAGCGAGTCGGCCGCCGTCGTCACGGTGGGCGCCCTGCTGCTCGCGGCCTTCCTCGTCCCCCCGCCCGGCCCGGGTCGGCTGGCCGTCGACGGCTACCGCGCCGTGCGCATCGCCTCCTGGACCGCCACGGTCTGGGCGGCGGGCGCCGTGCTGACCGGCGTCCTCGCGATCGCCGACGCCTTCGCCCGCCCGCTCTCGGTCGTCCTGACGACGAGCACGTTCACGGAATCCCTCCAGGGCCTCCCGGCGGCCAGGATCTGGTTCCTGACGGCGGGTGTGGCGCTGTGCTGCGCGATCCTCTGCCGGCTCGCGCTCTCCTGGGCGACGGCGGTCGGCGCCTTCGCGCTGGCGGTCCTCGGCCTGTTGCCCGCCGCGTTCGGCGGCCATTCCGGGACGGGCTCCTCCCACGACCTCGCCATGTCCAGCCTCGCCCTGCACGTCGTCGCGGCCGCCGTGTGGATCGGGGGGCTCGTCGCGGTCCTCGTCCACGCGACCGTGCACGGGGCCCACCTCCCGACCGCCCTGCACCGCTTCTCGACGACCGCCTTCTGGTGCTGGGTGGTGCTCGCGCTCTCCGGAACGGTCAACGCGCTGCTGCGGGTGAACGCGGCCGACGTGCTGACCAGCACCTACGGGCTCCTGCTCCTCGCGAAGGTCGCGGGCCTCGTCGTCCTCGGCGTCTTCGGCGCCGCCCATCGGACACGGACCCTTCCCGACGTCGAGGGTGGTTCCCGGGCCGCGCTGGTGCGGCTGGGCGGGGTCGAGGTGCTCATCATGTTCGCGACCGTCGGCGTCGCCGTCGCCCTCGGCCGCACCCCGCCGCCGGAGATGACGGCGCCGCTGCCGAGCCGCGCCGAGGCGGTGCTGGGCTACTCGCTCGACGGGCCGCTCGACCTGCCGGGCCTCGTCACCGACGCCCGTCCCGACCTGGTCCTGGGCACGCTCGCCGTCGCGGCCGCACTGGCCTACGTCGCGGGTGTGCGCAATCTGCGCCGGCACGGGGAGACCTGGCCGGTGGGGCGCACGGTCTCCTGGCTCGTCGGGTGCGCGGTGCTGCTCGTCGCCACTTCGAGCGGGCTGGCCCGCTACGCGCCGGCGCAGTTCAGCCTGCACATGGCCCAGCAGGTGCTGGTGATGGTCGTGGTCGCACCCGCCTGGGTGCTGGGTCGTCCCGGCGTCCTGCTGGCCTCGGTGCGTCCCGCCGCGCCCGACGGGCCGCCGGGCCCGGTCGAGTGGATCGCGGGTCTGCGCCGGTCCTCGGCCGGTCGCGCACTCGCGTCGCCGGTGGTGGCGACCGTCGTCCTCGTCGCGACCGGATGGCTGCTCGACGTCGGCGGGCTCTTCGACGCGCTCGTCGGGGACCACGTCGGTCACCTGACGATGACGGTGTGGGCCCTCGCCGCCGGCTGTGTGTTCGCCCGCGGGGTGCTGGACGCCTCGGTACCCCCGTCCTTGCGGGTCGGGATGGTCGTGGTCGCCGCCGTCGCCCAGGCCGGTCTCGCCGTCACGGTCAGCACCTCCGCACGGGTCATCGGAGGCGCGTACTGGGACCGGCTCGGCCCGGCGTACGTCGATCGTGCCGCGGACCAGGTCGCGGGCGGACTCGTCCTGGGTTGTGCCCTCGTTCCACTGCTGGCGCTGCTCGTCGCGGTCCGGCCCCGGCCCGACGTGCAGGTTTCGCAGTGATCGACCCCCGGTGAACGGGGCGTCACGACAGGGCGTAGAGTTCTCATCGCTGCCGGGGAACGGACGCGAAGAGCGGCCGGCCGGGAGAGCGGATCACCGAGGAGTCATCCTCCGGGTCCGGTACAGTCGAAGACCGGGGCGATCGCCTGACTCCCACGGAGTCCAGATCGCCTCACCGGACGTCCGATCGGGCGGGCCGCGCCGAGGGTTCACCCCCCGGAGACGCCCCCGACAGGCTTCGGTACAGTAGGAATCACCGTGAACGACATGGTCGGAAAACCGACCAGGCCTCGTCGCGTGTGGTCGTCCTTTGAGAACTCAACAGTGTGCTGACGTTTTGTGTTCTGGCCCCAGCTTTGTGTTGGGGTTTGTT
>NZ_JASVWF010000013.1 GCF_030286555.1 Actinomycetospora termitidis
CGAAGCCGAGCCGCCACCGCCCACAGCGCCGTCACCACCGCGCCCGGGTAACCCGAGACGGCGCAAGCCCGGGGACAGCACTCCGATCCAACTGACCGTCACCGTCGACTACGACACCCTGCGCGACCAACTCGCCGACCGCAGCAAGGCACTGGCCCTGCTCGGCGACGCCACCTGGATCCGCCCCGAAACCGTGCGGCAGTTGGCCTGTGACGCCGAGATCATCCCGATCGTCCTCGGATCGAAGGGCGAGGTCCTCGACGTCGGCCGCAAGTCCCGCACCCCACCGGCCGGGCTCCGCCGCGCCATCTGGGCCCGCGACCGGCACTGCGCCTTCCCCGGCTGCCGCCGAAGAGCCCGCCACTCCCAGATCCACCACATTCAGCACTGGGGCCACGACGGCGACACCGAGCTCGACAACCTCGTGTGCCTGTGCATCTACCACCACGGGCTGGTGCACCGATCGGGCTGGCAGATCGTGATGGACCAACGGCTGCCCTGGTTCATCCCCCCGAAATGGCTCGACCCCACCCAGACCCCCCGCCACAACCGACCCTGGACTCTCGCGGCGGCGTGACTACTGGGCGACGTCCTTGGTCGTGAAGTTGGCCCAGGCGGCGAGCATCAGGATCACGACGTATGCGGCCTGGACGATCACTCCGGCGCGGATGTCACGCAGGAAGATCGGGTCGCGGAAGAAGTCGATCCAGGCCAGCCAGTAGCGGGTGGGCAGGTACGGGGTGACCGACGCGGCCGCGTCCAGGGTGACCAGGACCTGGGACGAGATGAGAGCGGCGAGGGCCCCGAGGGTGGCGCCCAACGAGGAGGCGGTGACCGTGGACAGGAACAGCGCGATCGCCCCGACGCCGAGCATGGAGATCGTGATGTAGGCCATCGCCCCGAGCAGGCGCAGGGCGAGGTCGGCCGGGGAGAGGGGGTCACCGGACAGCGAGGCGACCGAGTCGGCGGCGCGCTCCCGGGCCTCGGTCGGGTCGAGCTGCGAGGCCGCGCCGGGCGCCGCCCCGACGGGGGCATCCGAGCCCTGGTCGGCCGCGCTCGCCGAGCCGCCGCCGGACGGCGCAGGTGCCGGTGCAGCGGCGTTCGCCGAGCCCCCGCCCGATCCCCCGCCCGAGGAGCCACTCGACGACCCGCCACCGCCCGGACCCGAGATCTGCGGGATCGCGTTCACGACGGCCACCGGGTCGCCCGCGCCGAAGAGCGTCACCCCGGTCACGTACGAGCTCCCGGCGACGGCCGCCACGGTGGCGACGACGAAGACCACGATCGACACGAGCTTGGCGACCAGCAGACGGGTCCGGCCCACCGGCCGCACGAGCAGGTAGCGCAGCGTTCCCGCGCCCGACTCCCCCGCCACCGCGTCACCGGCGACCACCGCCACCGCCACGGGCAGGAAGATCGGCAGCACGAGCGCCAGGGCGGCCGCCGGGTACAGGGAACCCGACTCGAGCACCGCGGACAGGAACGCCGCGCCCTGCCCGGGGCTGGGCGCGATGCGGGTGGACGCCAGGAAGATCGCCACGATGACGGGCAGCAGGCACAGCAGCCCGATCGTCACCCAGGTCCGCGGCCGACGGAACAGCTTGCGCAGCTCGACGACGATCATGCGCGGTCGCTCCCCGGCCCGGTGATCCGCACGACGACGTCCTCGAGGCTGACCGTCTCGGGCTCCAGGGAGTCGATCGGGATGCCGGCGCCGACGAGGTGCCGCGCCAGCCCGGAGGCGCCGTCCCCGTGCGCCGGGACGATCACCAACCCGCCGTCGGGAACCCGGTCGACCAGCGCCGAGCCGAGGACGGCGGCTGCCCGGTCCGGGTCGGGGGTCCGGAGCAGCACCCGACCGGTGACGTGGCGGACGGCGTCGAGCGGCTTCTCCAGGACGAGCCGGCCCCGGTCGACCACCCCGACCGTCGTGCAGAGGGCCTCGATCTCGGCGAGCAGGTGGCTGGAGAGGAAGACCGTCGTGCCCTCCTCGTTGAGCTCGATGAGCAGCTCGCGGATCTCGCGGATGCCGTGCGGGTCGAGGCCGTTGGTGGGTTCGTCGAGGATCAGCAGGTCGGGCTGCGAGAGCAGCGCACCGGCCAGCCCGAGGCGCTGGCGCATCCCGAGCGAGTAGGTGCGCACGGGTCGACGGTCGACCCCGCCGAGCCCGACCCGCTCCATCGCCTCCCCCACCCGCTGCCGACGGCCGGCGCGCGGACCAGGACCGGAGGCGTCGAGCAGATCGAGGTTGGCGCGCCCGGAGAGGTGCCCGTACGCGGCCGGTCCCTCCACCATCGCGCCGATCCGCGGCAGGACCTGCTGGACCTCCTTCGGCACCTCGTGGCCCAGCACCCGGATCTCGCCGCGGGTGGCGAACACCAGGCCCAGCAGCATCCGCACCATGGTCGTCTTGCCGGAGCCGTTCGGGCCGAGGAAGCCGTAGCGGTCGCCGCGGGCGACGTGCAGGTCGACGTCGTCCACGGCCGCGCGGGCGCCGTAGCGCTTCGTCAGCCCGCGGGTCTCGATGACCAGCGGCGTGTCCACCGGCGGTCCCGGGAGAGGGCGCGCCCGCTGGACGGGCACGGCGTCGCTCGGGGTGCGGACGCCGGTGCCGACGGTCGAGCTCCGCGGCGCTTCGTCTCGGGTCGAGCGACGGGCCTCGGTCACGGAGCTCCTGCCTGGTCGTCGGCGATGTCGGCCACCGCCCGGTCGAGCACGTCGTCGGTCACGAGGCCACCGACCGCCCACGCGCGATCGCCCACGCGGACGACGGCGAGGCGGAGCAGCGGCGACTCCAACGCCCCGGCCGAGGCGTTCGCGACCCGGCCGAGTGCGTTCTGCGGCGGGGTCACCGTGATCGACCGGCCCGCCGACCCGGCGTCGTCGATGTTCTGCAGCAGCGAGGTGGCGAGATCGGCAGGGAGTGGCACCACGATGAGCTGCGCGAGCGTGGTGCCGTACTTGCCGATCGCCCCGAACCCGCGCTGCGGCGGCACCCGCTCGATCCCGTCCACGCTCGCCGGCACGGCCTGCGGGTTGCCCCGCCCGAGCACACCGAACAGGTCGGAGGTGGGGCTGCGCGTGACGCCGACGCCGGGCGCGGCCTGCACGGTGAGCAGCGCCGGGTCCGGCGCCTCCTGGTCGAGCTCGAGGAAGGCGCTCCGGACGACGGGTGCGTCGGCCACGGTGCCGCTCGCGTTCTTCGTCCGGAGTTCCACCGCGAGCGGGAGCCCGCTCGCCGGGTCGGCCCACACGTCGAGGGCGCCCACGGTGGTGCGCGGGTCGGCCACGGGCACGGAGAAGCCGGCGGCGTCCACGCCGGCCACCCGTCGCGACGGCAGGGCGGACACGGGATCGTCGGGAAGGGTCCCGGAGAGCAACCGCCGGGCGAGCTGCGGGGGCAGCAGGTCGTCCGGGCGCGGGAGCCGCACGATCGGGTCACGGCGCACGGAGGTCAGCAGCTGCGCGCCGTAGTCCCAGACGACCTGCCCGGTCGGCGTCGTGTACCGGCTGCGCTCCCCGCCGGGGTAGAGCTGGTCGACGCGCACCGAGTCCGGCGCCGCGTACCAGGCGCGCAGTCGCGAGGTGCCCGACAGCAGCGTCGTGACGTCGGAGAACTGCGCGACGTCGGGCAGGTTCAGGCCCCCGGAGGCCTCGGCGTACCCGCTCCACGGCAGGTTCCCCGAGGCGGCGACGCGGTCACGGAGCTCGGCCGGGGCGACCTCGACGGCCGGGGACGCGGGCCACGCGGCGACGACGGCCGGGACGGCGATGACCACCGCGGCGACGAGCGCCACGATCGACCACCGCCGCAGCCGGACGGCATGCACCGGCGGCGACACGTCACGGACGACGGGCCCTGCTCCGCTCTCCCGCACCCACGCTCCGTCCCAACGACCACCCACTCCCCCACGAGACTGCCAGGCGTGGGGCGGGGACGCCGTGAACCGGTCAGACGGACTCCAGCTCCCGCTTCGTCGCCCGGGTGCGGATCAGGCTGGCGACGGTGGTCAGGGCGAGGACGCCGACGATGACCGAGAGGGACAGCTCGATCCCGATCAGCGGCACGGGGACCGGTCGGCCGCCGTTGATGAACGGGACGGTGTTCGAGTGCAGGGCTTCGAGGACGAGCTTCACGCCGATGAAGGCGAGGATCACGCCGAGTCCGTACTGCAGGTAGACCAGCCGGGAGAGTAGCCCGCCGAGCAGGAAGTACAGCTGACGGAGGCCCAGCAGGGCGAAGGCGTTGGCGGTGAAGACGATGTAGGGGTCCTTGGTGAGCCCGAAGATCGCCGGGATGGAGTCCAGGGCGAAGAGCAGGTCGGTGAGCCCGATGGCGATCATCACCATGAGCATCGGGGTGATCATCCGGCGGCCGGCGTGGCGGACGGTGAGCCGGGCGTCGTGGTAGTCGTCGGTCACCGGCACCACGCGGCGCACGAGCCGGAGCAGGAGGTTCTCGCGGAACTCGTCGTCGCCGTCGTCGCTCTCGAGGCAGACCTTGATCGCGGTGACCACCAGGAAGGCGCCGAAGAGGTAGAAGACCCAGGAGAAGCGGGTGATGACCGCGGCGCCGGCGAGGATGAATCCGCCGCGCATGACCAGGGCGATGACGATGCCGACGAGCAGGACGCGGTGCTGGAAGGCCTTGGGGACGGCGAACGCGGTCATGATCAACAGGAACACGAACAGGTTGTCCACCGACAGCGAGTACTCGGTGACGTAGCCCGCGATGAAGGCGGTGGCCTTCGGCTGCCCGCCGAACACGAGCAGCGCGGCGGCGAACAGGACCGCGAGGCCGACGTAGATCGCGACCCCGCGCCCGGCCTGGCGCATCGTGACCTCGGCCGGCTTCCGGCCGGCCCACAGGTCGATCGCGAGGACGACGAGCAGCCCGGCGATCGTCAGGGCCCATATCCAGAACGGCTCGCCCTCGGGGGGCGCCAGCGGCCCCGGCGCAGCAGCAGAGATCAACACAGCAGTCCTCCGGTGGGACGGTCGACACCACACCGGAGGTCTCTCCCGCGCCCGACCCGCACGGGGTCGGCGCACCGAGCGCCCCGGACATCTTTCCGCTGTCGTGCTGACGAGGCGCCCGCAGGCGATCCGGGGATACTCCCCTCCACTGACGGACTATTCCACCAGCCGTCCTCAGCGTTCACGAGGGGTGTCACACAGTTCACTCTCAGGTGGGCATGCCGTGCTCCGCACGCCGACATCACGGCCGCCACCTAGGGTTCCGGTGGTGATCCGCCTGCTCGTCCTGCCCCTCGTCGTGCTGCTGGGGGTGCTGCTCGCCGCTCCCGCGCAGGCCGTGCCGGCGCAGGACGACGGTGCCGGGGCGACGCGCACGCAGGACCTGCGGATCGCGGTCCGTGACGGTCCGGCCCGCGACCAGCCGCAGTCCCTCGACGCGACCCTCTTCCTGCCCGCCCGCACGCCGGCCCCGGCCGTGCTGCTGGCCCACGGCTTCGGGGCGGACAAGCGCTCGGTCGCCGGCGAGGCGCGCAGCCTGGCCGCCCGCGGCTACGTCGTGCTGGCGTGGTCGGCCCGCGGGTTCGGGCAGAGCACGGGGCAGATCGCGCTGAACAACCCGGACTACGAGGTCGCGGACGCCCAACAGCTCGTCGACTGGCTCGCGCAGCGCCCGGAGGTGACGCTCGACGGGCCGGGCGACGCGCGGGTGGGCGTCATGGGCGGCTCCTACGGCGGGGCGCTGGCGCTGCTCCTCGCGGCGTACGACCGCCGCGTCGACGTCGCCGTGCCGATGATCACCTGGAACGACCTCGGGCAGGCGCTGTTCCCGAACGCCGCGAGCCCCGCTCCGGTCACCCCGGTGACGCCCGCGGTCGGCGCGAACGCCGCCGACGGGGTGTTCAAGCGGTCGTGGGCGTCGCTGTTCTTCGGCATCGGTTCCCGGACGACGGCAGCCGGGCAGGCCCCCGACGTGTGCGGGCGTTTCCTGCCCGAAATCTGCGCGGGCTACGTCGAGGCCGTCCGGACGGGCCGGGAGCCGGCCGCCCTCGCCGCGTACCTGGCCCGGTCCTCCCCCGCGTCCGTCGCCGGCCGCATCCAGGCGCCGACCCTGCTCGTGCAGGGTGAGAACGACACGCTCTTCGGTCTCGACCAGGCCGACGCGAACGCCCGGGCGATCGCCGCCGGCGGCGGCACCGTGGCCGTCGCCTGGTTCAACGGCGGTCACGACGGCGGGTCCCCGGACGGCCGCACCAACGCCCGGATCTCGGGCTGGCTCGACCACTACCTGCTCGGCACGACGGCGGGTGGCGCGGCCACCACCGCTCCCCCGACGACGTTCACCTACGCCCTGCCTTCCGGCGTGCGCAGCCGCTCGGCGCCGACCCAGCGCATCGTCACGGCGCCGTCCTACCCCGGTCTGGTCGCGCCCGGCGAGACGCCCGACCCGGCCCCGCGCACCGAGCTCGCCCTGTCCGGAGAGGCCCAGTCGGTCGTCGCCCCGGCGGGTGGGGTCCCGGGCTCGGTGTCGTCGATCCCCGGGCTCTCGGGGCTGGCCGCCGGCGGCTCGGGTGGCGGCTCGGGTGACGACTCCGATGACGACGACGGCGGGTCCGGCCAGGGCGGCGGTGGCCAGGGCGGTGGCGGCGGAGGAGGAGCGAGCGCCCTGCTCGGCCGGCTCGCGACCGACCTGCCCGGCCAGGCCGCGACGTTCCGCACGGCCCCGCTCGCGGAGCGCACCGTCGTCTCCGGGTCTCCGCAGGTGCGGGTCTCGGTCGCGGCGACCGGCTCGACCGCGCCCGGAGCACCCGCCCCGACGTCGGGGCCGGTGCTGTTCGGCAAGGTCTACGACGTCACGCCGGGGCAGAACGGCTCACCGGAGACCCGGACACTGCTGGGCAACGCGGTGGCCCCGGTGCGCCTGCCCGTCCTGCCGCCCGGCGGGGCGGCCACGACGGTCACGGTGACGCTCCCGGCCGTCGTCGCGACCGTGCAGGCCGGGCACCGCCTGGAGGTGGCGCTCGCGACCACCGACCAGGGCTTCGCCTCGCCCGCCGACCCCGCCGTCTACCGGGTGGCGCTCGCGTCGCCGGCCCTGTCGGTCCCGGACGTGCCGGGGTCGCAGACCGGCGGGTCGACCGTGCCGCTCGGGCCGATCATCGCGATCGGGGTGCTGCTG
The DNA here is from genome assembly GCF_030286555.1 of Actinomycetospora termitidis. Taxonomy (GTDB): domain Bacteria; phylum Actinomycetota; class Actinomycetes; order Mycobacteriales; family Pseudonocardiaceae; genus Actinomycetospora; species Actinomycetospora termitidis. The sequence continues at coordinate 7,154 of NZ_JASVWF010000013.1, forward strand.
GTCGGTGTCGTCGTGGCGGTGGTGGTCGGGCGGATCGTGGCCGCACGCCGTCGGCGGCGCGACCTCGAACCGGGCGGTGACCTCGCGGTCGATCCCGAGCTCGTCGACGTCCCGCTGGTGGTCCGCGGGGTCGCGAAGCGGTACCGCAACGGGTTCATGGCGGTCCGGGACGTGTCGTTCCGGGTGGAGCGCGGGCAGGTCCTCGGGCTGCTCGGGCCGAACGGTGCCGGCAAGACCACGACGCTGCGCATGCTGATGGGCCTGCTCCGCCCGACGTCGGGTGAGCTGCGGGTCTTCGGGGTGCGGGTGACGCCGGGTGCGCCCGTGCTCGGGCGGATCGGCTCGTTCGTCGAGGGCCCGGGCTTCCTGCCGCACCTGTCGGGGCGCTCGAACCTGGAGCTGTACTGGGCGGCTACCGGGCGTCCGCTCGGCGAGGCCCGGATGGACGAGGCCCTGGAGATCGCGGGGCTCGGGACGGCCGTCGACCGCGTCGTCCGGACGTACTCGCAGGGCATGCGCCAGCGGCTCGCGATCGCGCAGGCGATGCTGGGGCTGCCCGACCTGCTGGTGCTCGACGAGCCGACGAACGGCCTCGACCCGCCCCAGATTCACGCGATGCGCGAGGTGCTGAAGGACTACGCCGCCTCGGGCGGCCGCACCGTGCTGGTGTCCAGCCACCTGCTCGCCGAGGTCGAGCAGACGTGCGACCACGTCGTCGTGATGCACCGCGGCGAGGTGGTGGCGAGCGGTGAGGTGGCCGAGCTGGTCGCGGGCGGGCAGGTCGCGGTGGCGGTCGGTGGCGATGCGGGCGACCGCGACCGGGCCGTCGTGGTGCTCCGCGACGCCGGGTTCGCGGCGGAGTCCGACCCGGAGCGCGAGGACGTGGTGATCGCGGAGAGCGGCAGCACCGAGGGCGAGCGGGCGACCGTGGTGCGGACGTTGGTGGAGGCGGGGATCGCCGTCGTCGGGGTGGGTCCGAGGCGCCGCCTTGAGGACGCATTTCTCGCGCTGATCGGAGAGGACGGGCGATGACGGAGCTGGCCGACCGGCGGCTCGGGCCGCGCCGGGAATCGTCGGGAAGGACCCTGCCGGTCCGGATCGAGCTGCTCCGCCAGCTCCGACGGCGGCGCACGCAGATCACGCTGGCGCTGTTCGCGCTGCTGCCGGTGATCCTGTGGATCGCGTTCTCGGTGGGGAACTCGTCCTCGCCGGGGCAGGCGGGCCTGTCGCTGACCGACCTCGCGCAGACCTCCGGCCCGAACTTCGTGGTGTTCGCCCTGTTCTCGTCGGCGAGCTTCCTGTTCGTGGTGGTCGTGGCGCTGTTCTTCGGCGACACGGTGGCGAGCGAGGCGTCGTGGTCGTCGTTGCGCTACCTGCTCGCGATCCCGGTGCCGCGGGTGCGGCTGCTACGGCAGAAGGTGATCGTCGCGAGCCTGCTCTCGGCGGTCGTGATCGGCGTGCTGCCGCTGGTGGCGCTGGCGCTGGGGACGCTGGTCTACGGCGACGGCGCGTTCGCCTCGCCGACCGGCGAGACGCTGCCCTACGGCGCCGGGGTGCTCCGCCTGGCGCTCGCGGTGGTCTACATCGCGCTGCAGCTCACGTGGGTCGCGGGCGTCGCGACGCTGCTGTCGGTGGCCACGGACGCGCCGCTCGGCGCGGTCGGCGGGGCGGTGCTGGTGTCGATCCTGTCCCAGATCCTCGACACCGTGGACGCCCTGGGCTCGATCCGTCAGGTGCTGCCGACGCACTACGCGTTCGCGTGGACCGACCTGCTCACCGCCGACGTCGACGGCACGGACATGGCCCGCGGGGTCCTCGCGGCCTTCGTCTGGGCGACGGCGTTCGGAGCCACCGCCGTGTGGTGGTTCCGGCGCAAGGACATCACGAGCTAGGACTTGCGACGGAGGCCGTGGATCAGCTTCCGCGTGACCCGGGGCTCCTCGGAGTCCGACGGGGCGGCGGGGGTGGGTCCCTCGTCCGCGGGGTCCGGCGCGTAGACGACCGGGGCGGGCATCGGCGCCGGCTCCTCCGTGGTGCCGTCGTCCGGGACCGGCGAGGGCGGCGCCGCCACGGTGAGGACCGGGGCGAACGAGCTGCGCGGGCCCGGGGCGGCGGGTGGCTCGGGCTGGTGCTCCGGGGCGGCCGGTTCGGGGAGCCTCAGCTCGACGGTGGTCGCCACCTCCGAGGGGTCGGCGGCCGGCTCCTGGACGACGACCGGGGTGGCGACCCGCGCCGTGAGCGTGACGTGGACCTTCCCCGCCGCTCGAGGCGGGGACGGAAGCGGCGCCGGTGCCAGCACGACCGTCGGAGCAGGCGGCTCGGGCGACGCCTCGGGGCCGGGAGGCGCCTCGCGCGGTGTCGGGATCCGGGTCGCGAGGGGAGCCAGGGGGCCGTCCAGCCCCGCGAGGGCAGCCTTCGACCAGGCGAGACTCCCCTGCTCGCGGTTCACACGCAGGCCCACCCACACCGACTCCGGGTGACCGGGACCGGCGAGCACCAGGCGTGACAGGTGGAAGGCGGCCGGAGTCGTCGAGACGACGTCCTCGAGCTCACGGCGCCCCGTCCGGGAGGCGGCGGCGTGGGCCCGCTCGAGCAGCGCGTCGGCCGAGCCCTCCGGCCCGCCCCACTCGCCCAGGACGTGCTGCCCCGAGACGTCGACCACCGCGACGTGCTCGGCACCGGGGAGACCCGCCAGCACCTCGACGTAGCGCTCGGCCGAGCCGGTCGTGTCCTCGCGCGGCGTCTCCTCCGCGGCCGGTGTCGCCTGTGCCACCACGTCGCACCTCGTCACTGTCGGAGTCCCCGGGCTCTCGGCACGGCAGGCCGCCCTGACGGGTGACGGTGCCGAGTGCATCATCGTCTGCCGTTGCCGTTTCGTGACGGTCCGACGGCAGTGACCCGGTCCACTCGGTGATCGACCTCGCCACAGTGGCGGCGATGCGTGAGAACGTCCGGGGAGAGGGTCGAGCGGGCCGATGCTGTCGGTGCCTCGGGGTACCGTCACCGCGTGGTCGCCACCGAGAGCCTGCACGACGAGCCGGAGCCTGACCTCCAGGCCCTCGCTCCGGGGGCAGCGCCCGAGGTCATCCGCGAGTACCTCCTGCCCGCCGACCGCGAACGGTTCGACGCAGCACTGAGCGACGCTCGTGCCGGCGGCGGCGAGGATCGCATCTGGAACTGTGTCGAACGCTGGCGCGGGATCGCGGTACTCCAGGCCGACCGCCGGCGGTTCCGACGCCTGGCGCGGCAGATCGCCGAACGCACCACCGGCGTCGCCTCGCCCGACGACGAGCCGCTCGAGGTGACCCGGGCCAAGGCCCACATCTGAGGCTCGAGGTGTACGAGCTCGAGGAGCATCTCCCCCACGTCGCCGCTCAGATCGACGACCTACCCCGCCGCGTCTGGCACGACTACGAGGCAGCCCTCGTCTTCGTCCTTACCCGACCCTTCGACGCCGACCTGATCGACGTCGACGCGCCCGGCTACTCGGCACGCCTAGCACCTTCGGGCTCGGACGGGGCCAGATCGTCTACCGCCTCCACGCCGACACCCAGCGCATCGAGCTCGACGACGTCTCCTTCATCCGGCTCGACGGCGACCGCTCGTAGATCCGATAGCGACCTCATCGCCCACCCTCAGGTAGCGCGATAAATGGCGCTATCGCTCCACCTCAAACAAGACCCAACCCCCGTGGACGCTGTCGCGGACTGTCCGCCCCACACCACAGGAACCCGTCGCGGCCGCGAGTCTGGCTCCCGTCCCGTGCCGTGCCGCGATGGTCCTGTGAAGAACCCCAGAGCTCGACCTCGTTCATCAGGTACCCCTCGCACCGCCTGCCCGCTGGGCCGAGGCTGTCAGGGGTGCTTGCTACTTTCGGCTGGCGTCGCAACAGAGCTATCGCCGGTGGGGGTAGAAGATGATCGAGGTACGACCGTGGGCGGAGCGCTCCAACACGATCTCTATCATTCCGGGGAAGAAGGGCGAGCGTCGCGAGTCTCTGCTTGACATTGCTAAGCAACTTCCCCGCCAGGCCGGCGAGTTGATTCGCGTCCGCCGCGCTTCTGGCCCTGATCAAGAGGTACCGATTGAGAAGATCACGCAGGACCAACTCTCGCGGGGTGGTTTGACCAGGCGCGACACTAACGGGATGTGGACGCTCTCAGAGGTGGTTCAGAGTTGGCTTGACGACCCAGCCTCTGACGACCTGGCGGAGCATCTCCACGCGAACACGAAGTTCTTCGGCGAGCTTCTCGAAGCCATCGAACGGATGCACTCAAAAGCCGAGTTCTTATCCTTGGCAGCTGAATTCGGGTTACATTGGACTAGCACAACGCAACTTTATGCCCGGATCAATTGGATGGAGCTTCTAGGTCTGGTTGAGCGATGGGAGGCGTACAAATTTGTCCTGACCGATCGCGGCAATAGGTTCTTAGATCGCATCGACATCACTTCTGCCGACGTCGCTATGGGACAAGCCGCCGGCACGGTCACCGCCACGCAAGATATTGCCGCCCCAAGCGACAACGTAGCGGAACTCTTGGCAACGCTCGGCAAAGTTGAACTACAGCAGCGGAAAGTCTTGATCGGCTACATCCCACGAGGACGGAAAGCCCCCGACCGCGAGTCGGATGCAGCGTCTCAATCACCACTCGAAGCGATCCGGACATTAATTGACCTACTAGGCGAACGGTCACGCGCAGACCTCTTCTACAGAAAATGCATAGACCAACTTGGGATGAAGAAGGCGTCGGCATCTCAGACTTTACAGACTCTCCGTCAAATGCGAGTTGTCGAGTCTGTAGCCTTTAATGAGTTCGGACCGATCAGTGAGGTGCTAGAGCTGGCCCAACCCGGCAACGAAGTCGACTTTCTGAGATACCTACACACCCGGTACCGCTTCGTCGGCGAGCTCCTCGCAGAGATCGAACAGCCAACTCCAGTTAACGAGATAGTGCGTGTAGCAAAAACCACCTACGCCCTACCTCAGATCGACAACGCCGATGTGCGCACTCGACTCGGCTTCATGTTGGACGCGGAACTCGTGGAAAGAATCGACTGGACTCGCTATCGTGCATCTGCGCTTGGCCAGGCCGTCGCTGCCCAGTTACCCCTCGAATCTCCTCCAACTTATGACCAGACTACGGACGAGGTGGAGCGCACCGAGCCCACTACTCCCGCAACCGTAGTTCGAAACGACTTCGATCAAGTAGTAGCTGATCTGTTTGGGTTCTCCCATCGGAGCGACGCCAGCCGCGACTTCGAGATCGCTATCGCGCGCGCATTCGAGTTCTTCGGCTTTGCGAGCAGGCATCTTGGCGGGAGTGGTCGGACCGACGTTGTCCTTGACGCCTTGCTACCTGAGAAAGATCGCTATCGCGTGATCGTCGATGCGAAGTCATCGGCGAGCGGGATCATCTCAGACAACCACGTTAAGTTTGATGCCCTGAAGGATCATCAGCGTGCGAGCAGGGCCGACTTCGGCTTGATTGTGGGACCAGATTTCGCCGATCGAGTACGAGTTTGGTCTGCATCGAACAATTTCACACTGCTTACTGTCGAGGATCTCACAGGCCTAATGCGTCGACACATCAGGAATCCACTCACCCTTGGCGAACTTCGCATCTTGTTCGAGCGCTCCGGAGACGACCTTGCCGATATTGAAGAACGTTACTCGGCCGCCGAGCGAACCTCTGCCCTCATCTTTAAGCTGATCGACCTCCTTTATGTGGAGGCCGTTGAAGAGGACCCCCTGATGGATGGGTACATGAGCCTCGAGAACATCAACTTCGCACTGAGGAAAGAGATGAGTCCCCGACCTCCTTCGGAGGAAGTCGAGGAGTGCCTTGAGTTTCTCGCCCATGAACTAGTGCGAGGAACCATAAAGGACGGGAAGAAGTACAAGCTGGCTGACGCCCCCTTGAACATCAAGCGGAGACTCAGCGGGTTGGGCGCGTCTCTCCAACGCGTTGCGGCCACGGAGCGGACGTGAGAGAACAGCACTACTTAATTCTCAATGCCTGCGGCAAAGCAGGAATCGCGGTTGTGTTCGATTCAGACTCGATCTCAGCCAACACTACTAGCGCGGTAATCGGAGTTATGGCGGCATCGGGCGCTGCGAGTCGTCTGCCCTCCGACCCGCTTGAGTAGGGCGACAGTGGCCGGCCCCTCGCCCCCAAAGCCAGCCAGAGCTGTTCCAGCCCATTCGAGCCGCAGCCCTCACCTGGGCGTGCGGCTCGTTCTCCTTCGTCCGGACGGACCACGCGGACGCTGCCGTTGTTGCAGGGCTGTTGCCACGTGACTGCGGTCTAGCTCCAGCCCGCGTGCGACCGCCCACAAGCTGAGTTCGCGTCGTTCGCCGCGGCAGATTAGCCAAGTTCGGAGGGTCGTCATGCTCTAGCAGGGTGCCGTCGCTCAGAAGCGATGGCAATCGAACGCGCGTGCAGGGCACGCGTCTCAACCCGAAAACGCTCCTGGACCCCGAGCGTCTTAGAAGTCTGACCGCCGGTGCTGGATCATCTCGACGGCCTTACGGTAGGCCCGCTGGTCGCGCGACGGGACGGTCCGCATCTCGCCGGCGTTGACCGCTGCGGCGATCTCATGGGCTTCTTCATAGGTCATCTCGTCTTGAGCCTGAACCTGGGCCGCGCCGTACTGATTCGATAGACGCCGACTTCCACCCATCATCATCCGAAGGAAAAGGAATATGGCGCCCACGCTGAGAATAATTTCTAGCAGGATCATCAACAGCATTACAGCGATCGACGGATGACCTGCCGCGAGCACCACAGTCTGCATGGCCCCGGTCGTCGCTGGCGTCGCAAGAGTTGTTACGCCTCGACCGGCCGGTGTGTGGAACAGCGGGCATAGAGACGCCCCGAATCGTGACGCTCGCAGCCTTTTCGGGTGCTTCCCGCCTTCTCGTGCCCTTAGGTGACGTTTCGGTACCCCCACAAGACGCGGCAGGCGCATGTCCATGGTGGGTGCGGCCGGATCGCCTCGAGCGACGCCTCGACCGCCTCAGGTGAGCAGCGCCAGCACGCTGAGAGCACGTTGAGTGCGACGGTGCGGGCAGTGCGCCGGTCGGTGGCCTTCCAGACCTCCGCAGAACCGCCCGAGCCGATGAGCTCCTGCAGGGCGAAAGGCCCCACCTCCTCGAGCACCTGCGCCACCATCGCCCGCCCCCTGAACCGCCGCCACGATCCGTGCCGCGCTATAGAACCCCACACCCCGTACGTCCAGGAAGCGAAGATCCTGCGTCGACTGGACCGTGCGGACGAGATGCCCGGGTACGAGCAGCGGATCAATCGCTAGGGCTCCGGTCGTCGCCAGTAGATCCGGCGGGTCAGCTGCTTGCGTGTGTGCCGGGCCGAAGGACTTCCTCCAGGACCTCGCGCACCGTGGCGTAGGAGTTCTGCCAGATGCTGTTCACGAACCGCTCGGCGCCGTCCGCCTCGGCGCCCTTGCTCGCGTAGGCCGCTTCCTTGGCGCTGGCGTACTTCACGGCAGCCTCGATGCGCGCCTCGAGGTCAGGGTGGGCGGTGCTTGAATCCGAAGTCATCCCTAGATCCTCTCAAACCGGACTAACGGCTCGATATGGGCCTGCGGTCGCGAACCGCGTCGCGTCAGTTGCCGAGTAGGTAGAGGTAGCGTGGGCAGTACGCGCCGATGGCCGCGCCGAGGATCTCGCCTGCCTGGTTGCGGGTCCAACTGCCGCTGCCCTGGATGCTGGAGAGAACCCTCTGCGGGGTCATGCCACCGTCCATCGACTCGCACCCGTGACGAGCGGAGACGGTGGCATCGGCCTCGTTCGCGAACTGAATCCCGCTCTTGCGGAGCGTCTCGAGGAAGACCCGGTCCTGCAGTGGTTGGCCCGCCGAGCTCTCGCCGGCGCTCGCCGAGTGCGTCGGGGCCGAGCTCGTGGTGGCCGAGGGCGCGGCGACGGTCGTGGAGTCGGTGGGCATCGTCTCTACGGTCACCCATGTGTTCAAGAGCAGGATGGGCACGGCGATCACGCCGAGGATCAGCCCGGCGACGGCCCGCCCCCGACGCCCTGTCGTCGGAGCCCGCTGCAGGCCCAGGGCTGCGAGCACGATCCCTACGATGGCCGCGGGCCACCCGATCAGCCCGACGACCGGGATGCAGGCGAGCACTGCGCCGGTGAGCCCGCAGATGAACCCAGCGAGGGCAAGGGTGTTGCGGGGCTGGGCCCAACCACCGGGCGGCTGCGGAGGAATCCAAGACGGCGGCCCGGGTACGGGTTGGAAGGTCATGCCTCGTGATCGGATCTAGCTGTCTGCTGTTACCGATTCGCGTCATTGGTCCCGATCGATGCGGCGACTGTCGTAGCGAACAGGTCCACGCAGGCCAGTGTCGAGCCGTGGCGCGGTCGGGCCTCCTCGCGGCGGCACGAGCCTGTAGGGGAGGAGGCGTTGAGCTCGTCAGACCGGGTGCGGGCGCCGCTGGAAGACGTCGCTCCGCTGGCGCGCGAGGCTGTCGTACCCCCGCGCTAGCGTGCAGGAGCATGACGAGCGCTTCGGACTACGATGAGGCTGCCTTCACTCTCCGCCCCGTCGGCGCCTTCCTCGAGGGCAACGCCACTGACCTGGAGGCCCTCGCTGAGCTGACTAAGGGTGCCGAGCACTACGTCGAGCAGGCCACGATCGACGGTGCAACGACGTGGGTGCTGCGCAGTCCTCGCATCGAGCAGCTCTGGGACAAGCCGGGCCGGATGCATCTGGAGGCGCAACAGGTCGTGCGGACCGTGAACGGCATCGCGCTGGCCGAGCGGGCCTCCTTTCGCAAGGTGGCCGTTACGGGGCGCTACAGCGGCCCAGGCAACACCATGAACGTGGTGTCGGTCGAGTGCGCGATCGTCAGCGAGTCGGCCTTCGTCGTCGGGGTCGGCGCGCCGAGCCCACCGCCACCCCCGGCGCGAGCGTACTTCGAGGCGATCAATCGCAACCCCGTGCTGCGTCAGGTGCTCGATCTGCTCGCGCGGGACGATGAACTGTCACCAGCGTCGATGTGGAAGATTTTCGAGTTGATTCGGCGGGAGGTGACCGGCCTATACGACCGGCGCGCGGCCCAGCGTGAGTTCCTGCGGCAGGGATGGTTCAGCTCGGAGGAGAACAAGAACTTCGCCGACGTGGTCAACGACCAGCACCGCAGCGGCGACGACGCCAGGCACGCCGCACACCAGCGCACCGAGGGGACGGCGACCATCGAGGACGCCCGCATCCTGCTACGCCGCCTCGTCCGGGACTGGCAAGCGTCACTGTGAGCGCGCGGGCCCGAACCGCCACGGGCTCCCGGGCGCCCGGCGGAAAAGTCCCGATGGAAGCGATCGCCTGGCCTCGTGGGCGTGGCGGCTCGAAGCCGGTCAATCGCCTGCTCACCTCACCATCGGTCGCGCTTGCGTCCAGAGCTGCGGGCGAGGAACACCACGAGGGCGACCAGCGCGATCAGCACGAAAACGATCAGCCACTCGCTCACCGGGAGCTCAGCGCCATGACCACGATCCACAGCACGAAGGCGGCGATCGAGAGGATCGACCAAAGCCGCACCCAGAACGCGATCGAGTCCGCGGCCTTCGCGATCTCGAGGAGCCTCCTCTCGGAGTAGCTCGACGGTCCGACCGGCTTCATCGTCTCGTTGCTCATTTGGAGCCCTTCTCGCACGCGAATGTCGACGAGGTATCGCCGTTCGGCGCCGTCCGTTACGTCTGTAGAGAGAGGTTCGCGGGTCCGCCCGTATCGATGGGCGCCTCGGTCTCGCGGCTCAATCACGCGCCCTGGCTGTCACTCGTTCGAGTGGTGCGAGCTAACGGGCCGCGGCGTGCCTCCGAACCCGTTACCGAGACGACCGGGATCTTCGAGGGGGATCAGCATGGGACGACACGCGGCCGCGGAGCCCTACGACAGCGCACCCGGCCAGGCGATGGCTGCCGTCGGTGCTGCTCCGCTCGGCGCTCGGCGAATGACAGCGGCGCCGACACAAGGCGCCCGCACGACCCCGCCCCTGAGCACCGACGTCCACATCGCGGCGCTCATCCTGGGCATCGTCTCCTTCGCGGCCGTCGTCATCGGTACGGTCCAGGCGCTCACCTCGCGGACGGCACCCGCGTTCTACCTCTTGATCGCCACCGGCCTCGCCTTCTTCCTCCTCATCCTGTTCAACACCCCGGCGGCCAGGCTGGGGCGCGCCGAGGCGGCGGCGGACAAGGAGGAGCGGCAGCGGGCCGCTCAGCGCGCATTCCTCGCGCAGCTCGAGCGGAACTACCGCATGGAGGTCGAGCTCGGGTGGCGGCCGGCCACGGGCTACGACGTCGCCACCGAAGCGTGTCGGTTCTCCAGCGGCGGAGCCTTCAACGGTCTGCCGCGACCGGCGATCTGGTCGTACTCCGACGGACTGGGCGGCGCGCCGATCCGCACTCCGGGCGGAGCCGTTGGTGTCCTGAACCGTCGCTACGGCCCCCTCACCCCGGTCCAGTGGGCCGGAGTGGCCGCGGTCGCCGCATGGGGGCTCGAGCATCACCACCGCCGCTGAGCGGACGGTCGCTGCGCACGAGATCAGTCCCGCGACGCAGAGGTGTTCCGACCGGCGGGCCGTCACCTTGGCGAAGGCTGGCATGGACCACGCCACGCGAGCGTTCACGGCTCAGGGAGCGGACGAGGACGATCGGCCAGCCGAGGCGCGGTCCTTCTAATCGCCCCCTCTAGTCGTCGTAGACGTCGTGAAGAGCGTCGGCACAACCACCAAGCATCCCGATCTGCGTGTCGGATCCGAGGCTGGTGCCGTTCATTGAGGCGCCCACGCGACAGATGCGCGCTGCACGCTCGATCTCCAGCCCTTCCGCGTGGTACTGCTGGATGGCGCGATAGCCGACTCCGTAGCCGGTCTGCTGCCGAGAGTTCTCTGGCTGAACCGTTCGTACGGCGCTCCGCGGTCGCGAAGCCGGCGACGACCGCAGCCATGAGGCCGAGGACTACCAGCACTCCGCCTGCTCCGAGCGCGACCATCAACACCGGTCGCTGGGTCCAACGCTTCCTCGTCGGAGTCGGCTCCTTGGCCTGTTCTGGGTCCAGCAGCTCGCTCATGCCCCGCCCCATTCTGTGTGATTGCCGTCGTCGGGATCGCATGAGTCGTAGCCTGCCGCAGGCGACCTTCTCAGCGGTCAGGAACCGTAGGGCCTCCCACTCGGCGGACCGGACCTTAGACAGGTAGAGATCCGACTCGCGGTCACTCGGCGCGCTGCCGAGTTCCACACGGCAGCTCGAGCACGAGCGGCGCATAGCCGCCATTTTGGCGAACGTACCGACCCGAGAAGAGTCGGACCGTCGAATGGCTGAGCACGAGCAGCGCATGGCCGAGCATGAGCAGCGTATAGCCGAGCATCGTGCGCGTCGTCGGCAAGTCAGTTCCATCGCGCGGCTTACACAGGCCATGCGTTCAGCAAACGCCGCAATGAAACGCCCACAGCACACCTGGTGAGCCACTCCGACGCCACTGCTTGATCCTGCGCCCCGGATCGTCCGAGGAGTGTGTCTTCGTCACGTCGACCCTGACAGGCCCGACCGACAGCGCCGCCGCCCCCACCGCCTCCGGCTCTCGCCCGAAGCTGTGCGCACACCCCGCAAAGCTGCAGGTCGAGCCGGACGTAGAGAACGCGCGTAACACGCGTTCCCGTGCAGACGAAGCACAGCTGGACGGCGCCGGGGGGTGTCCGCCAGAGCTGAGGGACACAGATGTCAGAGAACATGCCGATGCCACAAGGACCGCTGCCTCGGATCGATCCCGAGCTGCGCCGCGCCAAGCTGGCGCTAGCCGTACAGCAGGAAATTGTCGCCGGCGGACGTGTCGAGTCTCAGACTGAGTTCAGCGCTGTCGTTCGCTTCGAGGCATCCGTCAATCATGTGCTACATCTGCTCCTCACGCTCATTACATTCGGGTTCTGGATCATCGTGTGGATCGCTTTGTCCATCAGCGCGGCATCGCGCAGGAAGACGGTGATGCTTACGGTGGACGAATACGGCCAAGGTGTTCGCCAACCGCTCTAGTTCAGAGCAGCTAACACTGCGGATCAGTCCTTGCTCCGGCCCAGGCAACGCCCGGAAGGAGCGGATCCTTCCGGCTGCCACCAGAGGGCGCAGCACATCGATAGCATGGACTAAGTCTTCGCCTGCCATCAACGCGGATGGTGGCACATGGCCCCGACCCGGATCCTGTTCCGTAGCCCGCCCGACGTCGTGTACCTGCTCAGTTGCCAGCAACCTTGCATCGGTCGGTGCGACGAATACAGAACGCCCGAAGCCGCGACACGCGGCGTTATCGCGGCGTTCGGGAGACTGTTCGCCTCTAGGCGAGCATCGCGGCGACGCCCCGAGACGACCAAGCTGCCCGGCCGGGCCCCGGCAAAGCCGAACACCCCCGCGGGTGGGTGACCCTGCTCAGCGGCTCGCGTTCCGTCCTCCGAGCCTGTCCGATAACCTTGGTTCCATGAGCGAGGCGTTCGAGATCTCCGCGGACGACGCCGAGGGCGTCGCCGAGGGGATCCGGCGTGCCGCGACGGGCTCGGTCGTGCATCTCGTCCGCGACGGGCGCCTCATCGCGGACATCGTGCCCGCCAACTCGACAACGTCTCCTGGCCCGCCGGACGACGCCGAGCTCGACGGCACCGACATGGCGGCGCGCGAACAGCGGGCGGCCGAACGACCCGCCGCGTGCGTCGCCGCCAGCGAGTACCACGCCGCACGCTTCGGAGCTCCCACCCTCGAGCACTACCGCGCGGTATACGCCCAGGCCGGCGCCTCCTGGCCAGGCGAAGCCTTCGTCCGGCGCCACTACCCCGTAGCGGACGCCTCCTGAGCGCACTGCCACCCACCGACGAGCCGCCGCCGCTGCTCGCCGGAGGCAAGGTTCTCGACGCGAGCGCGCTCGCATCATGGGCGCGCGGCGGACTGGCCATGGCCAGCTGGTCGACCATCGCAGCAGCCGAGCTCGGGATGACCCTGCTCGTCCCCTCCGCCGTGGTCTCCGAGGCCCTCCTCGCCCTGCCCAACCACGGCACCGACATCGACGTCCTGCTGGCCCAGCCCACAGTCCTCGTGCTCGATGAGCCCACAACAGCCATTCGCGCTGCGATCGACGCCGCTCGGGAGCGTCACGGCCTCTTCGACCCGGTCGCCTCCTGGGTCTCGGCGATCTGCCGGGAACGCGGGTGGCCCGCCGTATCCAGCGACCCAGACCGGCTACGTGACGTGCACCCAGACCTAGAAGTCGATCTCCTCTAGCCCGCGGACCACAGCCGCTGCGCCGTGTCGGTCCTGAGGTCGACATGCTGCGCCATGTCGGTCCCTGAGGTCGACATCCTGCCGACCTGCCAGCTTTCGCTCAGCTCGCCACCTTGGCGTCGAGGTCGCGTCAGCGGGATTATCGCGGCATCGACGCAGGTCAGAGGCCCCCGGTCGCAGCGTTGACAGCTCTCGGTCCTAGCGTAAAGCCTCGTGAGCACCACAGGCCACAGCAGCCACGAGCACGCCGCCGATGACGGCCGGCGGGTACTTGCTCGGGTCCCGGAGCAGCGCGCGGCGCGGCCCTCGGAGCTGCTCGGTGGTCTCGCCGACGACTACCTGCCCGCCGTGCTGTGGACCGACGCGAGGGTCCGGCTGCGTAGAGCGCTGATCAGGGCCGCTGCCCCACGTACGAGCCGGCCACCCGGAACCGCAGGCCCGGCTCCGCGTACTGCTCGATCGCGTGCGCGATCCACCCGACGGTGCGGGCGACCGCGAAGATCGCCTCGCCGGCGTCGGGGCGCATGCCGTGGACGTGCATGACGGCGGCGAGGGCCAGGTCGACGTTGGGGAACACGCCGGGCCGACCGGAGACCTGCGCCGCGAGCTCGCCGACCAGGGCGGCCTCGCGGGTGCCGGCGATCGTCTCCAGCAGGACGTCGGTGCGCGGGTCGCGCTCGACGTAGATCGAGTGCCCGAAGCCGGGGAGCCGTTCCCCCGCGCGCAGGCGCTCGGTCACGGCACGGGCGGGATCGTCGAGGGCCTCCGTCAGGAACCGGTACGCCGACGTGGACGCGGTGCCGTGCACCGGCCCGTCCAGCGCGCCGAGGCCGGCCGAGACGACGGCGTACGGATGCGCGCGGGCGCTGGCGGCCACCCGCGCGGCGAGCGTCGAGGCCGCGAGCCCGTGGTCGGCGAGCAGCACCAGGGCGCACCGCAGCACCTCCGGGTCCTCCGGGCGGTCCGAGATGGCGGGCCACAGCCCGCCGAGGGACGCGACCATCCCGCGCAGGCAGCGCAGGCCGGTCGGGACGGCGGCCTCCAGGTCGAACCGCCAGGGGTCGGCGGGGGCGAGCGCGGCGACGGCGAGCCGGAGACGGTCGACCGGGCGGGGGTCGCCGGGCATCGCGTCGACCAGCGAGCGCACCGCAGCGACCACCCCGTCGTCGGGAGCCGCATCGGGGAGCTCGGAGTCGAGCGACCCGAGCCAGAGCAGTGCCGCCATCCGGTCCGGGGTCTCGTGGCGCGCGAGGTCGACGAGCCGGCGCCCGCGCACCACCACGTCGTCGGCCTCGACGAGCGTCAGCCGGGTGGTGATCGACTCGGCGACGCCGGGCGGGCGCCGGCCACGACCCGCGGCGAGCGCGTCGACCTCGTCGGCGTCGAAGGTGCTGGCACGGCCGCCGGTGCCCCGGGTCGAGGTCAGCAGGCCGCGGCTGACGTAGGCGTAGAGCGTCTCCGGCTTGACGCCGAGCCGGGCGGCGGCCTCCGCCGTCGTCAGGGTGGGCACGAGGTTGACCCTATCAAGATTGACTGCATTGATCGGTCGGCGCAGCGTACGGGCCATGACGATCGACACCGTCCCCGCCGGACTGCGCGGGGTGGCCGTGAGCGACACCGCGATCGGTGACGTCCGCGGCGACGAGGGCTACTACCACTACCGGGGCCGCTCGGCGGTCGAGCTGGCGCGCACCGTCTCCTTCGAGGACGCCGCCGCGCTCGTCCTCGACGGGGTTCCCGACGGCGGGTCCGCGTTGCGCGCGGAGCTCGCCTCCCGCCGCGACCTCCCGCCCGCCGTTGCCGCGGTCCTCCCGACGGCGGCCCGGGCCGGGCAGGACTTCGAGGCCCTCGCGGGTCTGCGGGCCGCGCTGTGCGTCCTTGCGGCCGAGGAGGGCCTGCAGCCGACCTGGGGAGCCACCCCCACCCGACGTCGGGACGACGCCCTGCGCGTGTGCGCGGTGACCCCGACGATCCTCGCGGCGCTCTGGCGGCTGCGACAGGGCCTCGACCCGGTCGCGCCGCGCGACGACCTGCACGGGGCGGCGGCCTGGCTGTGGCTCCTGCACGGCGTGGAGCAGGAGCCGGCCGCGGCGGACGCGGTCGAGCGCTACCTGATCTCGACGATCGACCACGGGTTCAACGCCTCGACGTTCACCGCCCGGGTCGCGACCTCGGCGGGCACCGACGTCGCCTCCGCCGTGGTCGCGGCGATCGGGACGTTCGTCGGCCCGCTGCACGGCGGGGCCCCGGACCGGGCCCTGGAGGCGCTCGACGAGATCGGCACCGAGGAGCGGATCGAGCCCTACGTCCGCGCGAAGCTCGCGGCCGGTGACCGGGTCATGGGATTCGGGCACGCCGTCTACCGCACGGCCGACCCGCGGGCGGTGATGCTCCGCGAGGTCGCCGAGCGGTTCGGCGGGCCACTGGTCGACCTCGCCGTCGCCACCCAGGACCGCACGGAGGCCCTGCTCGCCGAGCACCGGCCCGGGCGCGGGCTGCGGGTCAACGTCGAGTTCTGGGCCGGCGTCGTGATGTCGCTGGCCGGGGTCCCGCGCGAGATGTTCACGCCCACGTTCGCGGTCAGCCGGGTCGTGGGATGGTGCGCACACGTCCTCGAGCAGGCGGGCGAGTCGACGATCATCCGCCCGTCGGCCCGATACGTCGGTTCGGCGCCCGTCTCTGCCCGATAGCGGGCAGGAACGTGGACTGAATCGTCGAAGCCGTGCAGGCTCCCCCGCATGGACCCGGAGCTGGTGCGCCACGTGGTGGCGTCCACGGGTCTGCCCGGTCCGGTCGCCGCACGCGTGGTGGCCGACGTCGTCGCCTACTACTCGGAGACCACCGAGGAGTACGTGCGGCGGCGGCACCGGGAGCTGCAGGCCCGCGACCGGCGCAACGCCGAGATCTGGGCGGTGATCGCGTCCGAACTGGCGACGCGGCCCGTCAAGGCCGGCGAGGTCAGCGAGCGGCAGCTGCGACGGATCGTCTACGGATAGGGAGCACGGCAGCGCATGTGCGGCATCGTGGGGTACGTCGGCACCCGGCCGGCAGCACGGATCCTGGTCGACGGGCTCGCCCGTCTCGAGTACCGCGGGTACGACAGCGCCGGGATCGCCGTCGCCCATCGCAAGGCGCTGCGCACGACGAAGGCCGTGGGTCGTGTCGACGACCTCCGGGCCAAGGTCGGGGACGACCAGTCGTCGGGAAAGGTCGGCATCGCCCACACCCGCTGGGCCACGCACGGCGAGCCCAGCGAGCGCAACGCCCACCCCCACACCGACGCGAGCGGTCGGATCGCGGTGGTGCACAACGGCATCGTCGAGAACGCCGAGGAGCTGCGGGCGAAGCTGGTCGCCGACGGCGTGACGCTCGCGAGCGACACCGACACCGAGGTCCTCCCCCACCTCATCGCCCAGGCCGCGGAGCAGCGCGACTCGCTCGAGGACGCGGTCCGGGAGGCGCTGCGCGTCGTGGAGGGCACCTACGGGCTGGTGGTGCTGGACGCGCGCCGTCCCGACGAGCTCGTCGTCGCGCGCAACGGCAGCCCGATCGTGCTCGGGCTCGGCGACGGCGAGATGTTCGTCGCCAGCGACGTGGCCGCGCTGGTCCGGCACACCCGCCAGGTCGTGTTCCTGGCCGACGGCGAGATCGCGACGATCACGGCGACCGGGTACGAGGGCGGGCGGCTCGGCCCGCCGACCACCGTCGAGGTCGGCGACGACGACTACGACCTCGACGGGCACCCGGACTTCCTGTCCAAGGAGATCCACGAGCAGCCGTCGGCGCTGCGCCGGGTGCTGGCCGGTCGGCTCGACACCCGCTTCGCCACCTCCCGCCTCGACGGTCTGCACCTCGACCCGCGCGAGCTGCGCGGCATCCGGCGGGTGACCTTCCTGGGTTGCGGGTCCGCGCACTACGCCGGGCAGATGGGCGCGGCGCTGGTCGAGGAGCTCGCGCGCGTGCCCGCGGACGCCGAGCAGGCCAGCGAGTTCCGCTACCGCAACCCGCTGGTCGATCCGGACACGCTCTACGTCGCGGTCAGCCAGTCCGGCGAGACCATCGACACCCTGGCCGCGGTCGAGGAGCTGCAGCGCAAGGGCGGGCGGGTCGTCGGGTGCGTGAACGTGATCGGCTCCGCGATCGCCCGGCAGTGCGGCGCGGGGATGTTCCTGCACGCCGGGCCGGAGGTCAGCGTGGCCTCGACCAAGGCGTTCAGCTCCATGACGACGTCGTTCGCGCTGCTCGCGCTGCTGCTCGGCCGGGTGCGGGACCTGTCGGCGGCGCACGGCACCCGGCTGGTGGACGGGCTGCGCCGGCTGCCGGACGCGGTCGACGAGGCGCTGGCGGTGGAGGACGAGATCGCGGCGGTCGCGCAGAAGTACGCAAACGCCCGGTCGATGTTCTTCCTCGGCCGGGTGCGCGGCTCCGCGGTCGCGCGGGAGGGCGCGCAGAAGCTCAAGGAGATCTCCTACGTGCACGCCGAGGCCTACGCCGCCTCGGAGCTCAAGCACGGTCCGCTCGCGCTGGTGGACGCGACGATGCCCTGCGTGATCGTGGTGCCGGACGACGAGCTCGTCGCGAAGAACGTCTCGACGATCGAGCAGGTCAAGGCCCGGGGCGGCCCTGTCATCGCGGTGACGAACGCCGACCTGCCCGAGGGGCTGGCCGACGCCGTGATCCGCGTGCCGAGCGTGGAGCCGGAGCTGGACCCGATCCTGCTCGGCGTGCCGCTGCAGCTGTTCGCGTACCACTGCGCGGCCGCGCTGGGCCGGGACATCGACAAGCCGCGGAACCTGGCGAAGTCGGTGACGGTGGAGTAGTCAGCGCACCTCGAGGTGCAGCCCCCCGTCGAGGACCACCTCGGAGCCCGCCCGCGCCGCCCCGGCCACGATCCGCCGGGACAGCGGGCGCTCCACCTCCCGGGTCACGACCTGCCGGAGCCCACGGGCCCCGGACGCCGGCTCGGCGCGGCCGGCGAGGGCGGTCAGGGCGGCCGGCTCGACGGTGAGGGTGATCCCCTGCGCCGCGAGCCGCTCCCGCGTCGCGTCCAGCGCCAGCCCCACGACCCGGGCGAGCAGCTCCGCCGAGAGCGGGCGGAAGAGCACGACGTCGTCGATCCGGCCCAGCAGCTCCGGGCGCAGCGAGCGGCGCAGCACGCGCATCACCGGCTCGCGGGCGTCCTCCGGGTCGTCGACCACCTTCAGCTCGGCCGCGGCCAGGTTCGACGTCATGATGACGACGGTGTCCGCGAAGCTCACGGTGCGGCCGTGGGTGTCGGTGAGCCGCCCGGCGTCGAGGATGCCGAGCAGCACGGCGACGACGTCGGCGTGCGCCTTCTCCACCTCGTCGAACAGCACGACCGACGACGGATGGCGCCGGACCGCCTCGACCAGCTCGCCGGGCCGCTCGTGCCCGACATAGCCGGGCGGGGCACCGGTGAGCCGGGCGACGGTGTGCTTCTCGCCGAACTCGGCCATGTCGAACCGCACGAGCTCGGAGCCCAGCGCGTCGGCCAACACGCGGGCCAGCTCGGTCTTCCCGACCCCCGTCGGGCCGACGAACAGCATCGACCCGTGCGGGCGCTCCGGGTCGGCGAGCCCGGCCCGGCCGGCGAGCACGGTGTCGACGACGGTGTCCACCGCCGCGTCCTGCCCGATGACGCGGGCCCGGAGGCGGGCGTCGAGGTCGAGGAGGCGGGTGCGGTCGTCGTCGGTGAGGTCGGCCACCGGGAGACCGGTGTCGTCGGCGACGACCTGCGCGACGTCCTGCACCGTCACCGTCGGGTGCCCCTCGGGATCCCGGGTGCGGACGCGCGCCGCCGCGCGGTCGATCGCGTCGATGGCCTTGTCGGGCAGGAACCGCTCCCGCACGTGGCGGGCGGTGAGCTCCACCGCCGCCCGGCGCGTGGCCGGGGGCAGCACCACGCCGTGGTGGGCCTCGTAGCCCGGCGCCAGCCCGTCGAGGATCGTGACCGTCTGCTCGACGCTCGGCTCGGGCACGTCCACCGTCGCGAACCGGCGGGCCAGGGCGGCGTCGGGTTCGACGTGGCGGCGGTACTCCGCGGTGGTCGTGGCCCCGACCAGGCGCAGCTCGCCCCGGGCCAGCGCGGGCTTGAGGATGCCGGCCGCGTCCATCGGTGACTCCTGCGCCGACCCCGCCCCCACGATGGAGTGCAGCTCGTCGACGAACAGGATCGTGTCCGGGTGCGAGGCCTCGGCCACGAGTGCGGTGAGACGCTGCTCGAACTCGCCGCGGTACTTCGTCCCGGCGACCATGCCCGCGAGGTCGACCGTGACCACCCGCGTGTCCCGGATCGCCGCGGGCACCTCGCCGGCGACGATCCGCGCGGCCAGTCCCTCGACGATCGCGGTCTTCCCCACACCGGGCTCCCCCAGCAGCACGGGGTTGTTCTTGCTCTTCCGGGCGAGGATCTCGATCACCTGGCCCAGCTCGGCGTCCCGCCCGATCATCGGGTCGAGCCGCCCCGCCCGGGCGTCCGCGGTGAGGTCGCGGCCGTGGCGGTCGAGCGTCGGGGTGCGCCTCGGGGGCCTTCCCGACGACGGGTCCTGCCGCTCCCGGGTGGGCTCGCGCGGCTCCTCCCGGCGCTCGTCCCGCCAGTCGTCCTGGCCGCCGCCGAAGAGCATGCCGAGGTCCAGGTCGACCAGCCGCCCCAGCAGCTCGTCGAACAGCGGGCCGGGGCCCGGCGGCTCGTCCCGGCGTGCGCGGTCCTGGTCGGCCACGGAGTCCTCCTCGTCGTGCATCGCCCTCCAGGATGCGCCCGTCACGGGCGCGGCGCCCGCGGCTAGCTCGGAACCCCGCCGCCGAGCCGCGAGCCCGGCCGGTCGACGACCAGCAGGTCCCCGAGCCGTTCCACCCGGGAACCGCGGAAGCGGCGCGCGACCGTGCCGTAGGGCTGGGCGAGCAGCCAGGCGTCCGGCTCGTCGGCCGTCCCGACCTCGACCAGGACCGCGTCGCTGCGCTCGCCGCCGACCGTGGCGTACCCGTCCCAGGCGATCGCGTAGGCCGTGGCGGGCGTGGTCGGCCCGACGGTGGCCCGGGCCTGCTCCAGGCCCTCCGCGAGGTCGGGTCCGAACCGGGTGTGGTGCAGGGTCCGGTCCTCCGGCCGCGGCCGGTCGTCGAGCAGCATGAGGTGGGGCGCGAACGGTCCGCTGCCGCTCCGCAGGCCCTCCACGCTGTCCGCGACGATCCACTCCACCAACGTCGCCACCCGCTCGGGAAGCCCGTGATCCATGGCGACAGCATGCCCGGCCCGGTTCGGGGTCACAGCTCCCGGCGCATGCAGCCGCGCGGCCACCGGTCCAGCCCACGCCGGGCCTCCTGCTCCCGCAGCGCGCGCAGGCCTGCCGTGATCTCGTCGTCGGACAGCCAGTGGAACCCGAGCGACTCGTAGTACGGCCCGTTCCAGGGGACGTCCCGGTACGTGGTGAGCGTGAGCGCGGGCAGCCCGCGGGAGCGGGCCCACCCCGCGAGGTGCTCGACCAACGAGCGACCGAGGCGTCGGTGGGCGTACCGCGGGTGGACGGTCACCTGCTCGACGTGCGCGCAGCCGTCGACGATCTCGGTGAGCAGGTACGCCACGACGTCCCCGTCGGTCGCGACGATCCACGCGCGTCCGGCCTCGACGAACTCGCGCAGGACCTCGGCCGGCGGCGGATCGTCGTCGGCGACGAGATCCATGCCGAGGGTCCGGAACGGCTCGCCGGCGGCCTCCTCGATGTCACGGAGGGCACCGACGTCGTCGACGACGGCCGGGCGGACGACGGGCCCGTCCAGCGCTCGGGCGACGGCGTCGTTGATCCAGGTCCGCTTGGCGCGGCTGTAGACGTTCACGTCGCCGGCGGCCTCGTCGGCCCAGCGTCGCTTGAGGTCGACGTACTCGTCGCGGTGGGTCCCGGAGGCCCGCAGCCGGTCGCGGAAGGCCAACAGCTCGCGCCACACCGGGGAGTCACGGGGATGCAGGTGCACGTTGACCGGGCGGCCCGGGTCCGCGTCGACGGCCACGCGCTGCGGGTGCTCCCGGTCGTGGCGGTCGATGCCGTAGAAGTCCCCCGGCACCGGGACGAGGCCCGTGCGGTGCCAGGCCGCGGGGTCGAGGGCGTCGACCGCGGCCAGGTCGGGGACGACGACCAGCAGGTCGACGAGGTCCTTGCCCGACATCCCCGGCACCGACGTCGACCCCACGTGCTCGACCCGCTCCGCGACGTCGCCCAACGCCGCCGCGAGTCGCCGACCGACGCGCCGGGCCGCCGCGGGCCAGGCCTCGTCGTACGGCAGGACCTCCACGACCTGCGTCCGCGGCGCCCGCCACCCCCGCGCGAGGTTGCGGGCGAACGGCAGCGCCCGCTCGTCCCAGAACCGGTCGGCCGCCTCCACCGAGGACACCACCGCGTCGGCGTCCGATCCGGGGGCGTCGACCACCAGGTGCGCGGTGGCGGGGTCGACCGGCACCGCGAAACGCACCACCTCCACGCCCTCGCCACCGCGGGACTCGAGCCGCGCCGCCACCTCCGGGGCGAGCGAGGGCCCGAGACCGACGACGAGGGGCGGCGTCACGCTCAGGCCGCCGCGGCGACGAGGCGGGCGTACTCGCCGCCGGCGGCGAGCAGCTCGGACGGCGGACCCTGCTCGACGATCCGGCCGTCGGCCATCACCACGACCCGGTCCGCCGCGGCCGCGGTGTGCAGCCGGTGCGCGATCGCGATCACGGTGCGGCCGCGCAGGACCCGGTCCAACGCCCGCTCGGCCCGCTTCGCCGAGTCCGTGTCCAGCAGGGAGGTCGCCTCGTCCAGGACGACGGTGCCCGGGTCGGCCAGCACCACACGGGCCAGCGCCAGCTGCTGCGCGACCGTGGCGGGCACCGCGCGGGCCCCGGCCCCGACGACCGCGTCCAGCCCGTCGGGCAGGTCGGCCAGCCACGCCCCGAGGCCCACGACGGCGAGCGCGCGGGTCAGGTCCGCGTCGGTGAACGACCCGGCGGGCAGCAGCAGGTTGTCCCGCACCGTCCCGGTGAAGACGTGGTGCTCCTGGGTCAGCAGCAGCACCTCGGAGCGCAGGGTGTCGTCGTCCAGGGAGGCGACCTCGCGGCCGTCCACCCGCACCGACCCGACGTCCGGAACGGAGATCCCGGCGATCAGGCGGGCGAGCGTCGACTTGCCGGCCCCGGAGCCGCCGACGAGTGCCCAGCGTTCCCCGGGCGGCACGGCCAGGTCGACCCCGCGCACCACGGGACGACCCTCCCGGTAGGCGAAGTGCACGTCCTCGACGCGCAGACCGGTCTCGCCGGGGACGTCGCGGCTCGGGACCACGGCAGCGTCGGGGACCCGCACTCCCAGCACCCGACGCAGTGCCACCGTCGCGACCATGAGGTCCTCCACCCACCACAGCGCCGTGTCCAGCGGCGCGGCGAGGGCCTGGGTGTAGACGACCATCGTCGTGACGGTACCGAGCGAGGCCAGGCCCTCGGTGTACGCGACGGCGCCGATCAGCAGCGTCGCCGCGACCGGGAGGACGTGCGAGAGCTCCAGCCAGGGCGTCCAGCGGACGTGCAGGGCCCGCAGGTCACGCTCGCGGTCCACGCCATCGTCGAGGGCTCGATGGTCGCCCGCCCGGCGGGCCGGCACGCGGCCGAGGGCGTCCAGCGTGCGAGCACCCGTGCTGGACTCGTGGGCGCGCGACGCGAGGACGGCCCAGGCGTCCAGCATCCGCTCCATCGCGCGGGGCAGACGACGCCACAACCACCGCGTCGGGAGGACCACCGTGGGCACGGCGACGAGCAGGGCGAGCGCGAGCAGCGGGGAGGTCAGCACCATCGCGACGACGGTGAGCACGACGGTCACGGCCGCCGTCACCACCTCGGGCAGGCCCTGGCGCAGCGCGGAGTCGACGCGGTCGAGGTCGGTGGTCGCGCGGGAGAGCAACGCTCCCGTCCCGACCGCCTCCACCCGCCCGAGCGGGAGCGCGAGCGCACGGTCGACGAGCTGGGTCCGGTTCGCCGCGAGGAGGTCCTCCCCCAACGCGCCGGCCCGCCATCGCGCGGCCCGCCGCAGCCATGCCGCGACCAGCAGGGCCGCGAGGAACAGCGCCGCGAGGACGTCGATCCGGGCGACCGAGCGCCCGCCCGAGGCCACCTCGTCGACGATCACCCCGAGCAGCTGCGGCCCGACGAGCCCGGCCGAGGAGGCGGCCAGGAACAGCGCGACCGTCGCCGCGAACCGTCGCCGCCGGGCCCGCAGCACCGCCGCGCCCCAGCGGAGCGCCTCGCGGGGCGTGGCGTAGCCGAGGATCGCGTTCATGACGACGTGCTCCCTTGCAGGGTGCGGGTGTCGGTCAGGTCGACGACCCGGTCGGCGACGTGCCGCCAGGGCGCGGACTGGGCGAGGACAACGGTCGTGCGGCCGCGTCGGCGGTGGGCCACGCGGGCGGCGATCCACGCCTCGGTGTGCGCGTCGACCGCGGACGTCGGCTCCTCGAGGACGAGGACGTCCGCGTCGGTCAGCAGCGCGCGGGCGAGCGCGAGCCGCTGGCGCTGTCCACCGGACACCTCGCGACCACGCTCGCCGAGGGGCTCGTCGAGTCCGTGCGGGAAGCCGTCGAGGATCTCGGTCGCGGCGGCGGCGTCGAGCGCGACGTCGACCGACAGCGATCCGGACGCGACCAGCTCGGCGCGCAGCGGGCCGGAGAACCACAGGTCCTCCGGTCCGGCGTGCACCACGCGTCGGCGCATCTCGGCGAGTCCGACGGTGTCGCTCGGGCGGTCGTCGACCCGCCCGCCCTCGGCGAAGCGCGCCAGCCGTGCCGCCAGGGCGGACGCGTGCGGGCCGGCGTCGACGACGGTCAGCTCGCCCGGGCGGGCGTCGAGGCCCGTCACCGGGTCGGCGAGTCCGAGGGCCCCGGCCGGCAGCGGCGCAGCCCGCTCCCCCGGGTCGGTGAGCAGCGCCCGCAGCGCGAGCAGCCGCGCCACCTTCTTCGCGCCGGCGCGGGCGGAGGCCAGCGACGCAGCGGCCTCGGTCGCGGTCGTCACCGGGACGACGAGGAACGCCGAGGCCCCGTAGACCGCGACCAGTTCCCCCGCCGTGATCGCGCCGCTGACGGCGAGCCGGGCGCCGAGCCACGTGATCGTCACGAGGACGAGGCCCGGCAGGAGCACCTCGGCGGCGCCGAGGGACGCGGTGCTGCGGGCGACGTCGAGACCGGCCGCGCGCACCCGTCCGGTCGCCTCGGCGAACCGCCCCGCGAACCGCGTCTCGCCGCCGACCCCGCGCAGGATCCGCAGACCCGCGACGATGTCCGCCGCCAGCGCGTTCACGGCGGCGAGCTCGGTGCGCTGGCGGTCCCGACGACGCTGCAGCGGGCGCAGCAGCGGCCCGATCCCGACGACGGCGAGCGGTACCCCGACCAGCGCGACCGTGCCGAGCAGCGGCGACCGCGCGAGCAGCCCGACCCCGACGACGCCGAACGCGACCACCGAACCGGCGAACCGACCCGCCGTCTCGAACAGGTTGCCGATCTTGTTCAGGTCCGAGGTCGTCACCGCCGTGACGTCCCCGCTGCTCACCTGGGGCGACAGGGAGGCGCCGAGCCCGAGGACGTGCGTGGTCAGGTGGCGCTGGGTGCTCGACGCGGCGTGCAGCCACAGGCCGTGCGACAGGAAGTCCACCGCGCCGCCGAAGACCATCTGCGCGAGTCCGAGGGCGACGACGAGACCGGCGCCCCGGAGGAGCGCGGTGGTGTCACCACCGGCGATCCCGGCGTCGACGGCGTCGCCCGCCACGAGCGGGACGAGCGCCCCCGGGACGAGCCAGAGGGTCCCGGCGACGACCGACGCGAGCGCCAGCCACGGCCGCGCCCGCAGCAGGGCGAGCAGCAGGCCGGTGGCCGACGGCGGGTCGTCGAGCCGCAGCGGCGGAGCCGGGTACGGACGGCGTCGTGCTCAAGAATCAGGGAGGGGCATGTCCCGACGGTAGGTCGGGCCGCGGATCCCCGCGAGCTGATTTCAGTAGGGCTCGACGGAGAGGACACCCGGGAGGTCGCGGACGCTGGCGGCGAACGCGGAGCACTCGTCGACGGTCAGCGCGACCGTGCAGGCGATGCTCGAGCACGACACGCCCTCGTGGACGTCGACCTGGAAGTCCGGGACCCGGTAGCCCCGCTCGCAGAGCGTCGACGCGAGCGTCATGACGCCGGGCATGCCGCCGGTGGTGACGACGGTGAACGGCCGCGGGAGGCGGGAGGGCCGACGGCCCGGGCCGTTGACGGCGCGCTCGACGTCGGAGGCGGGGATGGGAGCGGGCTCGAGAGTGGTCATGACGATCTCCTGGACGTACGGATCCGCAGCATGGAATCCGAGCCAGGTCTCGGGAGTCTTCACGGGGGGCTCACGGCGGCGCGCCGTGGTGTGCGCGCCGGGAGCCTGGCTCACCCGACGCGCTGGGGTACTACCTCTGCCCGCGCGATCATGACGACGATGTTACTCAGGCCACGTCGTCACGCAACCGCGGGGGTCGGCGTGTCCGATCCCCGCCCCGATCAGGTCATGACGATCCCGCCGTCGATGATCCCGGCCTGCCCCGTCATGTAGTCCGAGTCCGGACCGGCGAGGTAGGAGACGTACGACGCCACGTCCTGCGCGGTCTGTGGGCGGCCCAGCGCGATCAGCTGGGAGTACTGCTGGAACGCCTCGCCCTTGCCGGTGCCGAGGTAGCCGCCGAGCCCGGCGTCGATCTCCTCCCACATCGTCGTGTCCACGATGCCCGGGCAGTAGGCGTTCACCGTGATCCGGTGCTGCGCCAGCTCCTTCGCCGCGGCCTGGGTCAACGCGCGGACCCCGAACTTGGACGCCGAGTAGTGCCCGAGGTGGTCGAAACCCTGGTGCCCGGCGATCGACGACGCCGAGATGATCTTGCCGCCGCGGCCCTGCTCGATCATCGCCTCCGCCGCGGCCTGCAGACACCACAGGACCCCGCCGACGTTGACGGCGAGCATCTTCTGCAGGTCCTCCGGAGACACCTCCAGCAGCGTCTTGACCTGCGCGATCCCGGCGTTCGACACCATGACGTCGATCCCGCCGAGCTGCTCGCGCGTCGCGGCGACGAGGGCGAAGCACGCGTCGCGGTCGGCGACGTCGGTGGCGTGCGCGGCCGCCGTCCCGCCGGCGTCGGCGATGGCCGCGGCCGTGCGCTGCGCGGTGTCCGGGTCGATGTCGGAGACCATCACGGCGAGGCCGTCGGACGCGAGGCGGTGGGCGATCGCCTCGCCGATGCCGCGCCCGGCGCCGGTGACGACGGCGACCCTGCCGCTCCCGGTCGCCGCGCTCACGGGTGCACCAGGATCTTCACGTTGGACTCCTTGTGGTCGATGAGTTCCCGGAAGCCCCGGTCGACGATGTCCTCGAGCGCGATCCGCCCGGTGATGAACTGCTCGACGTCCACGGTGCCGCTGCGGATCAGCTCGATCACCTCCTCGTGCCGGTTCGCGTAGGCCAGCGAGCCGATGAGGGTGATCTCGGAGAACACCAGCGAGTTGACGTCGAACGTGGCCGGGTGGCCCCAGATCGACACGTTGACGCAGGTCCCGCCCGGTGCGGTGGAGGCGACGGCGCTCGCGAGCACCTGGTCGATGCCGGCGCACTCGAAGGTGACGTCGGCGCCGCGTCCGTCGGTGAGCTCGCGGATCGCCTCGGGGACGTCGACCTCGGTCGGGTCGAGCACGTGGTCCGCGCCCGCGCCGGGCGCCTTGGCCTTCCGGGCGTCGGCCGGCTCCACGACGATGACCTGGCCCGCGCCGGTCGCCCGCAGCGCGGCCGCCGTCACGAGCCCGATGGGCCCGGAGCCGAACACCGCGGCCGTCCCGCCCGGCCGGAGCCGGGACAGTTTCGCGGCGTGGTAGCCGACGGCGAGCGGCTCGACGAGGGCGCCCTGCTCCGGGGTGAGGCCGTCGATGCGGTGGGCCCACCGGGCGTCGACGACCATCCTCTCGGCGAACCCGCCCTGGTCGCCATCCAGCCCGATGAAGCCGAGCTGACGGCAGATGTTGTAGCGGCCGTCGCGGCACGCGACGCACGTGCCGCAGACGTCGTAGGGCTCGACGACGACGCGGTCGCCCTCGCTCAGCCCGGTCACCCCGTCGCCGACCTCGGCGATCACCCCGGAGAACTCGTGCCCGAGGGTGATCGGGACGGCCCCGCCGGTCAGCGGGTGGGGCGCGGCGTCGGTCGGCGCGAAGATCGGGCCGTCCAGGAACTCGTGCAGGTCGGTGCCGCAGATGCCGCACCACTCGACGGCGACCTGCACCTGGCCGGGGCCGGGATGCGGCTCGGCGATGTCCTCGACGCGGACGTCACCGCGTCCGTGGAAGCGGGCAGCCTTCACAGGGTCCTCCTCGCTCGGGATGGGCCCATCCCAGAGGAGTGACCGTGGTCACGGCCAGGGTTGCAGCGGTGTTGCAGGCCCGAGCAGGTGGTTCAGGACGGCGGGTGCCGGCACCTCGACCTCGACCCCGGGGGCGATCCGGTAGGGCCGCGCGACGACCAGGTTGCCGAGCACCCGGCGCAGCCGCGACAGCTCCGCGCGGACGGTGACCAGGTGGTCGGCGTCGTCGTAGAGCGCCCGGCTGATCGCGGCCGCGTCCAGCCCGGACGGTCCGGCGCGCATGAGCAGCGCCAGGATCTGCAGGTGCCGCCTCGACAGGGTGTGCCGCCAGGTCTCGCGGCCCTCGACGACCGCGGCGGGCGGGTCCGCGGCCAGGTCGAGGCGCAGGCGGGTCGAGCCCCCGGCTCCCGACGTGGGGTGCAGCAGCCACCCACCGGGGACCGGTTCGGGCAGGCAGGCCCCGAGTCCGTGCACGAGCAGCACCTCGCCGGCCCGCGGGGTCCCGACCCGGTCTCGTGGCGAGAGTCCGGTCGCCCCCGCGACCCAGCCGTGGTCGTCGACCACGAGCGCGGGCCCGCTGCGGCGCGCGAGCAGCGGGGCGGCCACGGCGCGC
>NZ_JASVWF010000014.1 GCF_030286555.1 Actinomycetospora termitidis
GCGCACCGCTCGGTGACTCAGTTCGACTCCGACCCTACCAGACCGGCTGGAGGGCAACCTCTCGAACCTATCCCGCCTCCAGACCCCGGGGCAACCCCTCCGGCCTGGCGACATGGAGAACATTACATGGCGCCCGGAGGGGTGGTTTCAGGGGGGTCCCGTTCGGTCATCGGCGCAGCTCAGGCGCGCCGCGAGCCCACTCCCGGCGGCCGGACGTCGTCCTGGCCCGTCGGCCCGACGTGACGGAAGGCGTCCATCGCCTCGGCGAGGAGGTCCGCGAGCTTGGCGCCGGACTCCGGCGGCCGTCCGCGGCCACCCGGTCCGGGCACCGTGCCGGAACCCCCGGACAAGGAGCGGTCTCCCTCGCGCGGAGTCCCGTTTCGCCGGGGCTCCCACCGGTCCCGCTCCCCCTGGACGGGCATCGATCCCGACGTGTGCCGGCGGGCCGACGGCACCGCGACCTCCCCGGGCGATCCCGGAGCCGGAGGCTGCGGACCGTGCCGGCGCGGGTCGGTCCCGTTCGCCGGGGCGCGGCTCTCTCCGGCCGGGCGGGCCCCGGCGGAGCCGCGGTCCCGTCGGGGCGGCATCGGGACGTCGGGCAGGTTGTACTCGGCGAGCACGGAGGCCAACGTCAGCGCGAGCTCGTCGTCGTACTCGCTCCTCGGTCCGGTGCGCGAACCCTCGGCCCGCGCGTCGCGCCCCTCACCGGAGTGGGCGGTCGCCGCATTCGTCGCGGTCGTCCCGCCGGAGCGCGTGGCGCCCTCGACCGGTCGGGCAGGCGCCGGATCGCTCGGCCCGGGGCCCGTCCGACCGTGCTCCTCGGACGACGGCCCGGGCGCGGTGCCGTTGGTGGGACGTCCGATGTCGGGCGTCGAGGAACGGTCCGTGCCCCAGGGCCGGAGGTCCTCCGCCGGCGCCGCTGTCGACGGGCGTTCCTCGGCCTCCCGCCGCCACCCGGGATCGAGAGCGTCCCGGGCGTCGGACGGAGCGTCGACGGTTTCGGACCGGAGCCGCGCCCTGAACGAGTCGTCCCCGGTGGACTCCGGGGAGTGGACGACCGGGAGACCTTCGGGTCCTGCGGGGGCGTTCCGCGGGTCCGATCCGACCGCGACTGGCGGGTCCGACGATTCGTCTCGGCCCGGACCGTCCTCGGCGGCGAGCAGACTGCTCAGGGACCGGGCATCGCCACGATCGTCGTGATCGGTCCCCGGTCCGGACACCGCCGGCTCCGCGAACGCGGTCGACGGGGCGAAGCGCTCGTCGGGAAGAGGCTCGGGCACCACGGGTTCCGGCGCCACCGGGTCCGGCGCCACGGGGTCCGGCGACGGACGATCCGGACCGCTGTCCCGCGCGGTGGTCTCGGCCGGCTCACCCGGCTCGGGCGCGAGGAGCCGTGTCAGGGGCGCCGTCCCGAAGGCGTCGAAGGTGGGGCGGGACGTCGCGATCGGGGGCGCCACCCCGTCGCCGGACGTCGGAGCGGAGTGCCTCGAGCGACGCACGGTCTCGCCCGGCGTCGTGGCCGCCGGCGGAGGGGCGTCGGGAGTCCGCGGGCTCGAGGGCGTCGACGACGCAGCCGGAGCGGGCTCGTCGGCCGCGACGTCCCATCCCGGTCCGTGCGCGAGTGACGAGTCGACGGACCGGGTCAGGGAGGCCAACAGCTCGGCCAGCTCGTCACGCGCCGAGCGCGCCGGCTCCGCGGGGGACTCCGGCGCCGGTACCGGTTCGACGAGGCCTGGAGGCGACCCGACGGAGACGGTGCCGAGGTCCGTCTCGCGCCCCGTCGGGAGCGTCTCCGCCGACGGGTCGGGGTCGGGCGCGGGCCACCCGATCGCTTCGGTCGGCTCGGCCGCCGGAGACGGGGGCGGCGGCGTCTCGTCGTCTGCGCGGTGGTGGCCGCGGCGCGCGCGCGTCGGCACCTCCGCAGGCGCGTCGGACATCGTGTCGACGCGGGCCGGGAGCGGCTCCGGACCGTCCGCGAGTGCGACGAGCGACCGCACCACCCCGTCCCGACCCTCGCGCGCTCGCGCGCCGAGCCCGTGCCCGTGACGGAGGGCGCGGAGTGCCTCCCCGAGCTCGCCCCGTTCCTCGGCGACCGCGGCCACGGTCTCCCAGGCACGTGCGGCGTCGGTCAGACGCCCGGAGGCCTCGAGTTCCTCGGCCGCGGTCCGTGCCGACAGCACACCGCCCGTGCCGTCGACCCGCGCCACGGCGAGCCGGATCCGGGCGAGAGCGCAGGTGGTGTGGGGCTCGGCCGGGGCGTCGGGCAGGACCGCACGGGCCCGGTGGAGGGCCTCGTCGGCCTGCCCGGACCCGACCAGCAGCTCGATCTCCTCCGCGGCCACGAGCACCGCGCACCGGCCGCCGTCGAGGTCGCCGCTCGTCGACGCGTCACCGAGCACGGCCAGTGCAGCCGTGGTGTCGCCGGCGATGCGTCGGGCGACGACCCTCGCGAGCGCCAACCGCGCCCGGAGGACGTCCGACTCCGGCTGCGGCACGCGCAGCAGCACCGGACCACCGGCTTCGACGGCCTCGTCGGTCATGACGACGTCGCCCCCGGCGGCGCGCGCCTCGGCGCGGACCGTCCAGGCGCCGGCCGCCACCCGGGCCGGGAAGTCGTCGAGCTGGTCGAGTCGGTCCAGGAGGCGCTGCGCGAGGGCGGGCTCGCCCAGGCCCACCGCGGCTGCGGCGAGCTCGACGAGCACCGCTCCGCCGTCGTCGCGGTCGCCGCGGTCCCGCGCCTCGGTGAGCAGCGGGATCGCACGTTCGACGACGTCCTCGTGACGGTCGGCCTCGGCCAGGGATCGGACGACCGAGCGGTCGGCCGCCGCCCGTACGGCCGGGTCGTCCCCGGCGAGGCGTCGAGCGTGCTCGGCCAGCGACGCCCCGAGGACGGGATCGGTCCACCGCAGCCCGTCGGCGACCTCGAGCACGGCGCGCGCCGACGGCGCACCGCTCTCGCGTCGTGCAGCCACGACCGCTCCCTTCTCGAGCCGGCCGCGAGACCCTCCCGCGACCCCGCGAGCCTCAGTCCCGGGTGAGCCTGCGGTGCGTGACCCGGTGGGGACGCGCGGCCTCGGCGCCGAGGCGCTCGACCTTGTTCTGCTCGTAGTCGGCGAAGTTGCCCTCGAACCAGAACCACGACGCCGGGTGGTCGTCGGTGCCCTCCCACGCCAGGATGTGCGTGCACACGCGGTCGAGGAACCAGCGGTCGTGCGACACGACCACGGCGCACCCCGGGAACTGCTCGAGGGCGTTCTCGAGCGAGGACAGCGTCTCCACGTCGAGGTCGTTGGTCGGCTCGTCGAGCAGCAGCAGGTTGCCCCCCTGCTTGAGCGTCATCGCCAGGTTCAGGCGGTTGCGCTCACCACCGGAGAGCACGTTGACCGGCTTCTGCTGGTCCGGCCCCTTGAACCCAAACGCCGAGACGTAGGCACGGGACGGCATCTCGACGTTGCCGACCTGGATGTGGTCCAGCCCGTCGGAGACGACCTGCCAGACGTTCTCCGACCCGGACAGGCCGGACCGGTTCTGGTCGACGTAGGAGAGCTTGACGGTGTCACCGACACGCACGGTGCCGCTGTCGGGCTGCTCGAGACCGACGATGGTCTTGAACAGGGTGGTCTTGCCGACGCCGTTGGGGCCGATCACGCCGATGATGCCGTTGGGCGGGAGGGTGAACGACAGGTCCTTGATGAGCAGCCGGTCGTCAAAGCCCTTGTCGAGGTGCGCGACCTCGACGACGACGTTGCCGAGGCGCGGACCCGGCGGAATCTGGATCTCCTCGAAGTCCAGCTTGCGGGTCTTCTCCGCCTCGGCGGCCATCTCCTCGTACCGCTGCAGCCGGGCCCTGTTCTTGGCCTGGCGGGCCTTCGCGCCCGACCGAACCCAGGCGAGCTCGTCGGCGAGGCGCTTGCGCAGCTTCGCGTCCTTGCGGCCCTGGACGGCGACCCGCTCGGCCTTCTTCTCGAGGTAGGTCGAGTAGTTGCCCTCGTAGGGGTAGGCGCGACCACGGTCGAGCTCGAGGATCCACTGGGCGACGTTGTCGAGGAAGTACCGGTCGTGGGTCACGGCGAGCACGGCGCCCTCGTAGCTGGCGAGGTGGCCCTCGAGCCACTGCACGCTCTCGGCGTCCAGGTGGTTGGTGGGCTCGTCGAGGAGCAGGAGGTCGGGCTTGCTCAGCAGGAGCTTGCACAGCGCGACCCGGCGCCGCTCCCCACCGGAGAGGTGGGTGACCGGCGAGTCCCCGGGCGGGCAGCGCAGGGCGTCCATCGCCTGCTGCAGCTGCGAGTCGAGGTCCCAGGCGTCGGCGTTGTCCAGGTCCTCCTGGAGCTTGCCCATCTCCTCCATGAGCTCGTCGGAGTAGTCGGTCGCCATGAGCTCGGCGATCTCGTTGTACCGCTCGAGCTTCACGGCGACGTCCCCGGCGCCCTCCTGGACGTTGCCGAGGACCGTCTTCTCCTCGTTCAGCGGCGGCTCCTGCTGCAGGATCCCGACCGATGCCTCGGGGGCGGCGAACGCCTCGCCGTTGTTGGGCTGGTCGAGTCCGGCCATGATCTTGAGAACGCTGGACTTGCCCGCGCCGTTCGGTCCGACCACGCCGATCTTGGCTCCCGGGAGGAAGCTGAGCGTGACGTCGTCGAGGATCACCTTGTCGCCGTGGGCCTTCCGAACCTTCTTCATGGTGTAGATGAACTCAGCCACGCCCCCGATGGTAGTTGGCGTGGTGTGCCGCTCCCCGGGCCCGGTGGTCGGTCAGCCTGCCAGCGCCGCGCGACCCAGCGGATCGTCGTCCTCCGCCTCTGCGGACGCCTCCGCCCGTAGGCCGGCGTCGATCACCGTCGCGTCCGCGAACTCGTCGAACGCCGGCGGTTCGAGTACCTCGAGGTGGCTCACGTCGGTGGGCGGCTCGGCGGCGATCCGCGGGTAGGGCACGACCCTCGTGCGCACCCGGTTCAGGTCGAGCCCGACGTGCGAGGCCTCGATCTCGGTGGAGGTCCGGCGCACTCCCTCGACCTCGTAGTCGCGCGTGAACAACTTGCCGTAGACGACGACCGGATCGCCCTTGGTCACGCTCTCGCGCACGTTCTCCGCGAGCGTGCGCCAGCAGTTCACGCGGACCGACAGCGTGTGCTTGTCCTGCCAGCTCCCGCTCGCCTGGTCGAACTTCCGGCTGTTGCTCATCATGCGGAAGTTCGCGACGACCGAGTCGTCGGCGTTGCGTCGCCAGGTCACCTCGGTCGACACGTTGCCCGCGACCGTCACCCAGGTCTCGTTCATGTCCGTCCTCCTCTCGCCGGCCCGCCAGGGCTCGGCGCTCGTGAGAACGAGAGTGCCGACTCGAGGACGGCAGCGGGGAAAGCCGATGGCTGCCTGTGGACAGGTCGGGTGGCGATGCCGGTGGGGACAACTCGATGGGCTGTCCGGCGGAGCCGAGGTCGTGCTCGAACTACTGGGGGGCAGAGCTCGTGCTGCCGGTACGGCCGTGCACCAGATGCCGGACCAAGCGGCCCGGCCCCACTCGCCCTGCAGCAGTGTGTCCCGCCTGAACCGGCGATGGTGAGCGGGTCTTCAGTGCTGTTCGGCGGCATGATCGACAGCCCTCGGTGCCCGCTCGGCCGCCGGGAGCGGAATGTTCCCCGAATCGACGGGAGCCTCCGCGGCACGGCACGGTGCAGAGGGTGCGGGGTGGCTGCCTGCCGAGGTGTGCTTGTCGTGGTTTTCCGGGTTCGGCGAGGTGTGCTTGTCGTGGGGATTCCCTGTGACAAGGTGCCGGTGCTGTGGTG
>NZ_JASVWF010000015.1 GCF_030286555.1 Actinomycetospora termitidis
TGTGGTTCGGCGTGGTGGTCTGCGGGTGGGTTTGTCAAGTGGATAGTGGACGCGAGCATCTTTTTTTCCTGGTCGCCACGAGAACCTCGATGATTCAGGGTTGTTGTGGTTGATCGTTTGTTTGCTTGTTGACTGTGTTGATGTGGACGCCGACGGCGACGTGCACGCACGAGTGTGTGTGGTTGTTGTTGGTGTGTTGGTCAAGTTGTCAAGGGCGCACGGTGGATGCCTGGGCATCAGGAGCCGATGAAGGACGTGGGAGGCCGCGATAGTCCTCGGGGAGTTGTCAACCGAGCTGTGATCCGAGGGTGTCCGAATGGGGTAACCCGGCAGCCGTCATGGGCTGTCACCCCCGCCTGAATGTATAGGGCGGGTGGAGGGAACGCGGGGAAGTGAAACATCTCAGTACCCGCAGGAGAAGAAAACAACAGTGATTCCGTGAGTAGTGGCGAGCGAAAGCGGAAGAGGCTAAACCCCGCCTGTGTGATAGCTGGCAGGTGTTGCTGGTGGGGTGTTGTGGGGCGTCATGTCCGGGGGCTGCTGACCCTGGGCGTGGTGGTGGATGGTTAGTCGAAGGCGTTGGGACGCGCCGGCGTAGAGGGTGAGACCCCCGTAGACGAAAACTGTCCGTCATCGCGTGGTGGCGTGCCCGAGTAGCAGCGAGCCCGTGGAATTCGCTGTGAATCTGCCGGGACCACCCGGTAAGCCTAAATACTTCCTGATGACCGATAGCGGACGAGTACCGTGAGGGAAAGGTGAAAAGTACCCCGGGAGGGGAGTGAAATAGTACCTGAAACCGTGTGCCTACAAGCCGTCAGAGCCTGGAACTTGTTCCGGTGATGGCGTGCCTTTTGAAGAATGAGCCTGCGAGTTAGCGGTACGTGGCGAGGTTAACCCGTGTGGGGTAGCCGTAGCGAAAGCGAGTCCGAACAGGGCGTTTCAGTCGCGTGCTCTAGACCCGAAGCGGGGTGATCTACCCATGGCCAGGGTGAAGCGCCGGTAAGACGGTGTGGAGGCCCGAACCCACCAGGGTTGAAAACCTGGGGGATGAGCTGTGGGTAGGGGTGAAAGGCCAATCAAACTCCGTGATAGCTGGTTCTCCCCGAAATGCATTTAGGTGCAGCGTCGCGTGGTACTCACCGGAGGTAGAGCACTGGTTGGCCTAGGGGGCCTACAAGCTTACTGAAGTCAGCCAAACTCCGAATGCCGGTGAGCGTGAGCGCGGCAGTGAGACTGCGGGCGATAAGGTTCGTAGTCGAGAGGGAAACAGCCCAGATCGCCGGCTAAGGCCCCTAAGCGTGCGCTAAGTGGGAAAGGATGTGGGATCGCCCAGACAACCAGGAGGTTGGCTTAGAAGCAGCCACCCTTGAAAGAGTGCGTAATAGCTCACTGGTCAAGTGGTCCTGCGCCGACAATGTAGCGGGGCTCAAGCGCACCGCCGAAGCCGCGGCAACACCACGGACACCTAACGGTGGTGGTGTTGGGTAGGGGAGCGTCATGCGGGTGGTGAAGCGGCGGAGTGATCCAGCTGTGGAACCCGTGTGAGTGAGAATGCAGGCATGAGTAGCGACAGCAGAGTGAGAAACTCTGCCGCCGGATGACCAAGGGTTCCTGGGCCAGGTTTTTCCGCCCAGGGTGAGCCGGGACCTAAGGCGAGGCCGACAGGCGTAGTCGATGGACAACGGGTTGATATTCCCGTGCTCGTGTAGGCGCGTCCATGGCGAGCCCAGGTGTGCTAACCGCCCGAACCCCAAGACTCCTTCGGGAGTCGACCGGGGGAGCGCGGGATCCTGCCTGGTAGTAGCCAAGCGATGGGGTGACGCAGGAGGGCAGCTCCGCCAGTGAGTGGTTGTACTGGTGCAAGCGTGTAGGCCGGTGCATAGGCAAATCCGTGCACCACATGAGGCTGAGACGTGACGCATAGCCGTTGAGGCGAAGCAGAGTGATCCCATGCTGCCGAGAAAAGCCTCTAGCGAGTTCCTACGCGACCCGTACCCCAAACCAACACAGGTGGTCAGGTAGAGAATACCGAGGCGTTCGAGCGAACTGTGGTCAAGGAATTCGGCAAAATCCCCCCGTAACTTCGGGAGAAGGGGGACCCGGTCACCTGAAGCCCCGTGCGGGCTAGGGTGGTGGGGTCGCAGAGACCAGGGG
Organism: Actinomycetospora termitidis; assembly: GCF_030286555.1. Lineage (GTDB taxonomy): Bacteria > Actinomycetota > Actinomycetes > Mycobacteriales > Pseudonocardiaceae > Actinomycetospora > Actinomycetospora termitidis. The sequence goes on from NZ_JASVWF010000015.1 coordinate 2,155, forward strand.
GAAGCGACTGTTTACTAAAAACACAGGTCCGTGCGAAGTCGCAAGACGATGTATACGGACTGACTCCTGCCCGGTGCTGGAACGTTAAGGGGACCGGTTAACCCTCACGGGTGAAGCTGAGAACTTAAGCGCCAGTAAACGGCGGTGGTAACTATAACCATCCTAAGGTAGCGAAATTCCTTGTCGGGTAAGTTCCGACCTGCACGAATGGAGTAACGACTTCCCCGCTGTCTCGACCACAGACTCGGCGAAATTGCACTACGAGTAAAGATGCTCGTTACGCGCGGCAGGACGGAAAGACCCCGGGACCTTCACTACAGCTTGGTATTGGTGCTCGGTTCGGCTTGTGTAGGATAGGTGGGAGACTGTGAAGCCCTCACGCCAGTGGGGGTGGAGTCAACGTTGAAATACCACTCTGGTCGAACTGGGCATCTAACTTCGGGCCATGATCTGGTCCAGGAACAGTGCCTGGTGGGTAGTTTAACTGGGGCGGTTGCCTCCCAAAGGGTAACGGAGGCGCCCAAAGGTTCCCTCAGCCTGGTCGGCAACCAGGTGTTGAGTGCAAGTGCACAAGGGAGCTTGACTGTGAGACCGACGGGTCGAGCAGGGACGAAAGTCGGGACTAGTGATCCGGCACCTCCTGGTGGAAGGGGTGTCGCTCAACGGATAAAAGGTACCCCGGGGATAACAGGCTGATCTTGCCCAAGAGTCCATATCGACGGCATGGTTTGGCACCTCGATGTCGGCTCGTCGCATCCTGGGGCTGGAGTAGGTCCCAAGGGTTGGGCTGTTCGCCCATTAAAGCGGTACGCGAGCTGGGTTTAGAACGTCGTGAGACAGTTCGGTCCCTATCCGCCGCGCGCGCAGGAGACTTGAGGAAGGCTGTCCCTAGTACGAGAGGACCGGGACGGACGAACCTCTGGTGTGCCAGTTGTCCCGCCAGGGGCACGGCTGGTTGGCTACGTTCGGAAGGGATAACCGCTGAAGGCATCTAAGCGGGAAGCCCGTTCCAAGATGAGGTCTCCCACCCCTACGAGGGTTAAGGCCCCCACCAGACCAGTGGGTTGATAGGCCAGACATGGAAGTACCGCAAGGTATGCAGTGGACTGGTACTAATAGGCCGAGGACTTGCCCGACACACCACCAACACCCACACACAGGGCCCGTTGGCACACACGGCAAAGCCTTCATGCAAACACACGAAATTCTGCTGCTCGCGTCCACATCCACACCCACCCCCCACACCTTGTGGGGATGGTTCGGTGTTCCGGTGGCTACAGCGGAGGGGAAACGCCCGGTCCCATCCCGAACCCGGAAGCTAAGCCCTCCAGCGCCGATGGTACTGCGACCGCCAGGTCGTGGGAGAGTAGGACACCGCCGGAACACCCAACCACCCCCACACA
>NZ_JASVWF010000017.1 GCF_030286555.1 Actinomycetospora termitidis
ATGAGTGAGATCGACAAGGTGTGGGCCTCGGCCGACGAGGCGGTGGCCGACATCGCGAGCGGGTCGTCGCTGGCCGTCGGCGGCTTCGGGCTCTCCGGCGTGCCGATCGTCCTGATCGACGCGCTCAACCGCACCGACGCGACCGACCTGAAGGTCGCGAGCAACAACTGCGGCGTGGACGGGTGGGGTCTGGGTGTGCTGCTCGAGCAGCACCGCATCTCCCGGGTCACCGCCTCCTACATCGGCGAGAACAAGGAGTTCGCCCGCCAGTACCTCGGCGGCGAGATCGAGGTCGAGCTCAACCCGCAGGGCACCCTGGCCGAGCGGCTGCGCGCCGCGGGCACCGGCGTCCCCGCCTTCTACACCCCCGCCGGCGTCGGGACGATGATCGCCGACGGCGGGCTGCCCTGGCGCTACGACGCCGAGGGCAACGTCGTCGCGACCTCCCCGCCCAAGGAGGTCCGCGAGTTCGAGGTCACCCAGGCCGACGGCACCCGCGTGCGCAAGCCGCACGTGCTCGAGACCGCGCTGGACATCGACTACGGCATCGTCCGCGCCGCCAAGGGCGACCGGCAGGGCAACCTCGTGTTCAACAAGTCCGCGCAGAACTTCAACCCGCTGGCCGCGATGGCCGGCCGGATCGCGATCGCCGAGGTCGAAGAGCTCGTCGAGCCCGGCGAGATCGACCCCGACGAGGTCCACCTGCCCGGCATCTTCGTCCACCGGGTGGTCGCGCTGACCGCCGAGGAAGTCCAGCGCAAGCACATCGAGAAGCGCACCACGCAGGAGACGATGAACCGATGAGTCTCACCCGCGAGCAGATGGCCGCCCGTGCGGCGAAGGAGCTCCGCGACGGCTCCTACGTCAACCTCGGCATCGGCCTGCCCACCCTGGTCCCGAACTACGTGCCCGAGGGCGTGGGCATGGTGCTGCACTCCGAGAACGGGCTGCTCGGCGTCGGCCCGTACCCCTACGACGCCGACGTCGACCCGGACCTGATCAACGCCGGCAAGGAGACCGTCACGACGCTGCCCGGCGCCAGCTTCTTCGACTCGGCGCTGAGCTTCGGGATGATCCGCGGCGGCAAGGTCGACACCGCGATCCTCGGCGCGATGCAGGTCTCCCAGACCGGCGACATCGCCAACTGGATGATCCCCGGCAAGATGGTCAAGGGCATGGGCGG
>NZ_JASVWF010000018.1 GCF_030286555.1 Actinomycetospora termitidis
CTAGTGTCGCGCGTCTGAAGTTCGCTGACGGGTGGCGTGGGGCAGGATCTCTTCGGCGGTCTTGGTCCAGGTGAAGGGGTGGCAGCGGTCGTTCCAGCCGTCGATGAAGGTGCGGATCTTCTCGACGAGCTGGGCGACGTTGTCGAACGAGCCGCGGCGGATGGCCTGGCGGGTGATGATCCCGAAGAACACCTCGACCAGGTTGAGCCAGGACCCCGAGGTCGGGGTGAAGTGCAGCGTGATCCGCGGATGGCGGGCGAGCCATTCGTTGATCTCGGCGTGCTTGTGGGTGTGGTAGTTGTCCAGCACCACGTGCAGCTTGCGCCGCGGGTAGGCCTTGGCGACCTTCTTGAGGAAGTCGAGGAACTCGGCCTTGCCGTGCCGCTCGTAGCACTGATCGGTGACTCGGCCGGTCGCGACCTCGAGGGCGGCGAACAGGGTGGTCGTGCCGTTGCGCTGGTAGTCATGCGTCGCGCGTGCCGGCAGCCCGGGGCGCATCGGCAGCATCGGCGCGGTCCGGTTCAGCGCCTGGATCTGGGACTTCTCGTCCACGCAGAGCACCACGGCGTTGCGCGGTGGAGCGAGGTAGAGCCCGACCACGTCATGGACCTTGGCCTCGAGCTCGGGGTCGGTGGAGAACTTGAAGGTCTCCGCCCGCCAGGGCTGCACGTGATAGCGCCGCCACGCCCGCGCCACGGTGGCGTCGCCGATCCCGAGCTCACCGGCCAGCAGCCGGGTCGACCAATGAGTGATCCCCAGACGATCCGGCGGGGCATCGAGGGTCGCGGCGATGATCGCGGCGTCGTCGATGGTCTTCGGGCGACCGCTGCGAGGCTGGTCGTCCAGACCCGCGATCCCGCTCGCGGCGAACCGGTCCCGCCACTTGATCACCGTCGGCCGGGACACCCCGAGCGCCCGGGCGGTTGCAGTCGTTCCCGACCCGTCGGCGACGGCCAACACGATCCTGGCGCGCTCGACCGACCCGGCAGAGCGGGTCGACGAGCGCAGCCAGGACTCCAACTCCGCACGATCGTCGTCGCTGACAGCCAATCCCGAGGGGCTCACCCCCTCAAGATCTCACCTCCAGCCATGTCAAGCAACTAACGACGC
>NZ_JASVWF010000019.1 GCF_030286555.1 Actinomycetospora termitidis
CGACCGTGCGTACTCCCTGGCGCGCACCAAGTTCAGCGCGTTCCTCGACTCGATGGACCGGTGGGCGCCGCTGGCGAAGGAGACGTCGTTCGCCTCCTCGCCGTCTCCCCGGTCGCGTATCGAGCCGCGGCCTGACCAGACAGCCATCCTCGTCGCCCACGCGGCGCAGTGGGCCCGCGATTATCGGCGCGCCGGTGGTGCCACGGTCTAGGAGGCGTGCCGATGGAGGTTGCCGGTGCCTTCCCGTGCCGCAGGCCTTGCGGTCGTTCCAGCGAGCTGACCCAGCTGAACATCCGAGGCCGCCACCGGCAGATCGCCGCATGGGAAGTCGACATGCGCTGTCGACGGCCGGCGACCGCACACCCGGCCGACCTCGCCGCGCCCGATCGCTCAAGGTTTCCCGTTCCCTCGCAGGTGCGCAGCCGCGCAGTGTGCTCGATAGGTGCCATGACTGGCCGGGAGGTTGAATGAGTGAGATCGACAAGGTGTGGGCCTCGGCCGACGAGGCGGTGGCCGACATCGCGAGCGGGTCGTCGCTGGCCGT
>NZ_JASVWF010000002.1 GCF_030286555.1 Actinomycetospora termitidis
TCGTCGCTGACAGCCAATCCCGAGGGGCTCACCCCCTCAAGATCTCACCTCCAGCCATGTCAAGCAACTAACGACGCGCGACACTAGTCCGGCCCGGAGCCCCCGCCCGACGGCGGACGGATGCGGACGACCCGGTCGTCGGTGGCGCCGGGCGCGCCACCGGGGTCCTTGTTCACGGTGCCGAACCAGACGAAGCCGTCGGAGGCGAGGTCGGCGCCGGAGATCCGACCGTAGGTGTTCTGCAGGACGGTCTCGGGCGGCCCGACGAACCGGCCCTCGGCGGTCGGCTTGAGCACGAACAGCCCCTTGGCGTCCGCGAGGCCGACGAGCAACGTCCCGCCGCCCGCGGCGCACCCGGACACGCCGGGTCGGTCCGGCCAGGTCCAGGCCGGCGCGGCGGCCGCCGCCGTGCCCGCGGGCGCGCCGGGCGGGACGTTCAGGAGCACGTCGCGGGGTCCCGTGCGGTCGGTGACCCACGTGGCGTTCGACGACGGGTCGGCGCAGGCGTCGCCGGGGGAGTGCAGGCCCGACCCGACGATCGGCGACGCGGGGTCCGGGTTGCCCGGTGCGGGCCGGCCGAAGGGATCGATGCGCAGCAGCTTGCCGGCCAGGGAGGTCGGGCCGGGCGCGGTCCCCGCGTCGCCGGTCGCGACGAGGAGGGTCCCGGTCGGCTCGACGCCGAGCGCTCCGCGGTTGTTCGACGACCCCCGCGGGATGCCGGACAGCACCGGCTTCGGCACGTCGCCGGGCGCGATGCGCAGCACGGCGTTGCCCGACGAGGTCGTCGCGTAGACGTAGAGCAGCTGGTCCTCGGCGTAGGAGGGGGAGAGGACGAGCCCGGTGAGCCCGCCGTCGCCCGCGGCGTCGACGGGCACCGTCGTGACGACCTCGGGCGCGGTCTGCGGGGCCACCCGCAGGATGCGGCCGGTGGTGCGCTCCGCGACCAGCGCGGCCTGCCCGCCGGGCAGCGTCACCACCGCCGAGACCGGAGCCAGGCACGTGGCCACCACCTGCGGGTCCGGGTCCACGCACGCCCCGGTCGGAGCGGGGGCGCCCCCGGGCGGGGCCGACGGGGCCTGCGGCTCGGACGGCGGCGGCGACTGCGGCTGCGGAGCGCGCTCGGCGCCGATGTCGGGCTTGTCGCGCCACGGCTCGTCCGAGGCGTCCGGGAAGCGGGCGCACCCGGCGACGAGGGCCAGCAGCACCACGGCCAGGCCGATGGCGCGCGCGAACGGACCCGGGTGCTGCATCGCCGGTCACCCTAGGCGCCCCCGGCTGAGCCCACCGTGAGACCCGGGCTGGTCTAGCCTCCGGAGCCGATGAGCGAGGACATCCTGACGGTGCTGGTCCCCGACGAGGTCGGCGAGCGGGAGCTCGACCGGGTCGACGGGGTCCGGGCGGTCCGCTACGACGAGTCCGCCGGCGTCGACGGGCTCCCGCCCGAGGCGGCCGAGGCCGAGGTGTTCGTGCCCGGCTTCCTCGGTCAGGACGCCGCCCGCGAGCTGATCGCGGCGTGCCCGCGGCTGCGCCTGGTGCAGCTGCTCTCGGCGGGCGCGGAGAAGTTCGTGGGGATGCTGCCCGACGGCGTCGCGCTCTCGGACTGCAAGGGCGCGCACGGCGGGGTCACCGCGGAGTGGGTGCTCGCCGCGATCCTCGCCGTCCTGCGCGAGATCCCGGAGTTCGTCCGCCACCAGGTCGCCGCCCACTGGGACCAGCACCTCACCGACACCCTCACCGGCAAGAGCGTCCTGCTCGTCGGCGCCGGCGACCTCGCCGAGCAGACCCGCCGTCGTCTGGAGCCGTTCGACGTCGGCCCGATCACGCTGGTCGGCACCCGCGCCCGCGACGGCGTCCACGGCGTCGACGAGCTCCCCGACCTGCTCGGACGCCACGACATCACCGTCCTGCTCGTCCCCCTCACCGACGCGACGCACGGGCTGGTCGACGCCGCCTTCCTCGCCGCGATGCCCGACGGCGCCCTGCTCGTCAACGCCGCACGCGGCCCCGTCGTGGACACCGACGCCCTGCTCGCGGAGCTGACGTCGCAGCGGCTCCGGGCGGTCGTCGACGTCACCGACCCGGAACCGCTGCCCGCCGACCACCCGCTCTGGCGCGCCCCGAACCTGCTGATCACCCCGCACGTCGGCGGCAGCGTCCCCGGGCACCTGGACCGCGCGTACCGGATCGTCGTGCCGCAGATCGAGGCGGTCGTCCGCGGCGAGGACCCACCGAACCTCGTCGTCGGTCAGTATTAGGCAGTATCGGGCACCTCCCGCGCGGCGCCACGACCACCCGAACGCGCCGACCTACGCTGCCGGGCGTGAGTCTGTGGCGACGGGACCGGGCCCCGGCCGCCGACGGTGAGGTGGCGTTCCTGGGCTTCGAGGGCGCGCCGAGTGACACCGCGGTGTTCCCGTGGCGCGAGGAGCGGGGCGCGTCGACGGTCGACGAGCCGGTCCCGACGACGACGGTGCTCGCGGTGCGCCCGTGGGGCACCGAGGTCGGGCTGCTGGTCGCGCGGGTCACCCTCGGGGTCACCGCCGTGCTCGGCGGCGCGCGCACCCTGTTCGACCTGCCCCGCGGTCACGGCGACGGCACCGCCCACACGCAGGCGCTCCTCGGCGGGCTCGGGTTCGCGCCGCCCGCCGAGCTCGCGACCGCCCTCGGGTGGGCCCAGCTGGTCGCGGGGCTCCTGGTGGCGCTGGGGATGTTCGCGTCGTTCGCGGCGTCGGCACTGCTCGCGGTCGCGCTGGTGGCCGTCGTCGTGACGATCCCGACCGCGTGGGCCTCGGGCACCGTCGGGCCGGCCGAGGCGCCGCTGTTCGGGCTGGCCCTTGCCGCGGTCGTCGTGTTCGCCGGGCCCGGGCGGATCAGCGGGGACGCCGACCGGCCGTGGTACCGCGCGCAGACGCCGGTCGGGACCACGTGCGCCGTCATCGGCGTCGGGACCGCCCTGACGGTGCTGCTCGCGATGCGCGCCTGATCAGGCCTCCGCGGCGTGCCGCGCGCCGACGGCGAGGCCGAGCGCGCGGGCCTCGACCTCGTCGCGCCGGGCGACGCACCGGGCGGGGTTGCCGGCCCACACCTCGCCGACCCCGGTCGAGCGGGTGAGCACCGCGTTCGCGCCGATCACGGTGTCCCGGCCGATGATCACCGGGCGCTCCGGGCTGCCCGCGACCACCGCCCCGGTGCAGATCACGGCACCGTCCTCGACGATCACGCAGGGACGCTCGTCGTGCTGGTGCAGCCACGGCACGTCCCGGCCGAGCATCACGCCCTGGTAGAGCGTGACGTCGGCGCCGATGCGGGTGTGCGGGTGGACCATCGTGCCCAGCGCCCGGTGCTGCAGCGAGAGCCGCGGGCCGACCTCGATGGTGTGGTGCCAGTCGATGCCGTAGAGCGCGAGCAGTTCGAGGGCGGCCCGGCGGACCAGCCGCGAGCGGCTGCGGCGGGCCCGGATCAGGCGGTGGACGACGGACATGCCCGGATCCTGCGATCACCCCGCGCCCGCCGTCGGGTGGATCACCCGATCGGGACGGGTGCCCGGTCCTGATCGTGAGCGGCCGGTGACGCGACCGTGGCCCGGTCACGGGCGCCGAGGCACCGGGCGGGGTTGCCCGCCCAGATCTCGCCGACGCCGGTGGAGCGGGTGAGGACGGCGTTCGCGCCGACCACCGTGTCCCGCCCGACGATCGTCGGCCGTTCCGGGCTCCCGAGGACGACGGCCCCGGCGCACAGCACCGCCCCGTCCTCGACGATCACCCGCGGACGGTGGTCGCCGGGCCGCGGCTCCCACGGCGCACGATCGCCCAGGGTGACGCGGTGGAAGACCGTCACGTCGGCCCCGATGCGGACCCACGGGTGCACGACCGTCCCGAGCGCCCGGTGCTGCAGGACCAGGCCCGGCCCCACCTCGACCGTGTCCGGCCAGTCGATGCCGTACAGGGCGAGGAGCTCGAGCGCGGAGCGCCGCACCAGCGGCTGACGGCTGCGGCGGGCGCGGAGGAGGCGCTGCACGATGGGCACGATTCGATCGTGCACAGTTGACCGTCGCGGCGACAGTCGGACCACCCGAAGGAGAACACCCTTTCCCGACGACGGGCCCGGCAGGGCCCGTCGTCAGGAACGGTCAGAGGTCGCGGACCGCGCCGGTGGCGCCCGACGTCACGAGCTTCGCGTAGGCGCGCAGGGCCGCGGTGAGGTGCCGGCCGCGGTCCGTGCGCGGCTGCCACGGGCGCTCCGAGGCCTCCATCTTGGCCCGCCGCTCGGCGAGGACGTCGTCGTCGACGAGCAGCTCGATCCGCCGCGAGTCGACGTCGAGGAGGATCTGGTCACCCTGTTCGACGAGCGCGATCACGCCACCGTGCGCGGCCTCGGGCGAGATGTGCCCGACGCTGATGCCCGAGGAGCCGCCGGAGAAGCGGCCGTCGGTGATCAGCGCACAGACCGCGCCGAGCCCCGCCCCCTTGAGGAACGCCGTCGGGTGCAGCATCTCCTGCATCCCGGGGCCGCCGGCCGGGCCCTCGTAGCGCACGACGACGACGTCGCCCGGCTGCACCTCCCGCTTGAGGATGATCGAGACGGCCTCCTCCTGGGAGTCGACGACGCGCGCCGGACCCTGGAAGTGCCGCCCGTCCTCGGGCAGGCCGGCACTCTTGATGACGGCGCCGTCGGTGGAGAGATTGCCGGTGAGCACGGCGAGCCCGCCGTCAGCGCTGTGCGCGTGGGCGACGTCGCGGATGCAGCCGCCGGACGCGTCCGTGTCCAGCGACGACCAGCGGTTCTGCGTGGAGAACGGTTCCACGGTGCGGACGCCACCCGGGGCGGCGTGGTAGAGCTCGATCGCCTCGGCGGAGGGGTTCTCGGCGCGGATGTCCCAGGCGCCGAGCCAGGCCTCCAGGCTGTCCGCGTGGACCGCGTGGACGTCGCGGTGCAGCATCCCGCCGCGGTCGAGCTCGCCGAGGATGGCCGGAATGCCGCCGGCGCGGTGCACGTCCTCCATGTGGAAGTTCGAGTTCGGCGCGACCTTCGCGACGCACGGCACCCGGCGGCTGACCGCGTCGATGTCGGCGAGGGTGAAGTCCAGGCCGGCCTCGTGGGCGGCGGCCAGGATGTGCAGGACGGTGTTCGTCGAGCCGCCCATCGCGACGTCGAGCGCCATCGCGTTCTCGAAGGCGTGCTTGTTCGCGACGTTCCGCGGCAGCACCGACTCGTCGTCCTGCTCGTACCAGCGGCGGGCGATCTCGACGACGGTCCGACCCGCCGTCAGGAAGAGCTCCCGGCGGGCGGCGTGCGTGGCGAGCGTCGACCCGTTGCCGGGGAGGCTCAGCCCGAGGGCCTCGGTCAGGCAGTTCATCGAGTTGGCGGTGAACATGCCCGAGCAGGAGCCGCACGTCGGGCACGCGGACCGCTCGACCTCGGTGAGGCCCTCGTCGGTGACCTCGCTGCTGGCGCTGGCCGAGATGGCGGTGATGAGGTCGGTCGGGGCCTGCGCGACGCCCCCGACGACGACTGCCTTGCCGGCCTCCATCGGCCCGCCGGAGACGAAGACGGTCGGGATGTTCAGCCGCATCGCGGCATTCAGCATGCCCGGCGTGATCTTGTCGCAGTTCGAGATGCAGACCAGGGCGTCGACCGCGTGGCCCTGCACCATGTGCTCGACCGCGTCCGAGATGACCTCGCGGCTCGGCAGCGAGTGGAGCATCCCGCCGTGGCCCATCGCGATGCCGTCGTCGACGGCGATGGTGTGGAACTCGCGCGCGATCCCGCCCGCCTCGCGCACGGCGCCGGCGACGAGCTCGCCCATCTCCTTGAGGTGCACGTGCCCCGGCACGAACTGCGTGTAGGAGTTCGCGATCGCGATCAGCGGCTTGCCGAAGTCGTCGTCGGTCATGCCGGTGGCCCGCCACAGGGCACGGGCGCCGGCGGCGTTGCGGCCCTGGGTGGTGACGCGGGAACGGAGCGGCGGCACGGGATCCTCCAGGTCGGGGTGGGGTTGCCCCGGAGGCTACGCCCGGGGCTCCGGGCCGCCCGGCCGGTCGCCGGGACGGTCGGTCGTCGGCTCGGCGTTCGGCTCGGCGTTCGGCTCGTCCGCGGGTTCCTCCGCCGGCTCGTCGGCCGTCCGGGCCTCGTCCTCGGCGGCGCGGCGTTCGCGGAGCTTCGCGACGCGCATGCGGGCGGCCTCCAGCTCGCGGGCGTGCTCCGCGGCGGCCTCGGCCTCGGCCGGCGTGGGCGCGGAGATGCGGCCGCCGCTGGCCTCGCCGACCCGCCCGAGGTCACGCACCCGCACTCCGCGCAGCTCCAGCTCGGCGCCCTCGGTGGGGACGGCCCGGACCCAGCCGCGGGGGACCAGACGCAGCGTCGCCACCTCCGACCACGGCAGCGTCCGGCTCCCGACGAGGCGGTGGACGTGCAGCCCCTCGGTGTCGACCCGGGTACGGGACCGGACGATCCACACGCCGAGGGCCACCGGGAGCGCGAACAGCAGGAACCACGCGCCGCCCTGGAACGCGATGGGGGAGAGGCAGAGGGCGAGGAACCCGGCTGCCACGAGCGCGACGGTGGGGACGGCGCGGAAGGTCGCGGGCGCGGCCGGCGTCGTCGCCTCCGCGGTCGAGGTCTGCTGGTCGTCGGCCACGTCCGTCATGGTGCCAGGGGGGTCCGACAGCGGCCGGGTGTGACCGAGGAGGCGGTCCCGGGCCGTGTGCGGTGCGTGCTACCGTGATCCGCATGCAGCGAATTCTCGTACTCGCCGGGCGCGTCAGCGTCTGACGAGCCTCGTGCTCGCTGTTCGAGTTCGCTGACGCGCCTGCCCTCCCCGCCATCGGCGGAGAGGGCTTTTGTCTGTCCGGACCCCTGTCGCCACCTGTCCCACCCAGAGGCTGATCACCGATGACCACGGCCAGACCCCGCCCGGCGCCGCGCACCGGCGCGCCGAGCGAGCAGCAGGACTCCGCGAGCCAGGCGGCGGCGTCCGCCCGCCCGGCGACCCGTCCCGCCCGCGTCGACCCCACCCCCGCCACCGGCGCGCAGTCGCTCGTGCGCTCCCTCGAGGCCGTGGGCTGCGAGGTCGTCTTCGGGATTCCCGGCGGCGCCGTCCTCCCGGCCTACGACCCGCTCTACGACTCCACGCTCGTGCGGCACATCCTCGTGCGCCACGAGCAGGGCGCCGGGCACGCGGCCACCGGGTACGCGCAGGCGACCGGGCGCGTCGGGGTCTGCATGGCGACGTCGGGTCCCGGGGCCACCAACCTGGTGACCCCCCTGGCCGACGCGATGCTGGACTCGGTGCCGGTCGTGGCTATCACCGGGCAGGTCGGGCGCAAGCTGATCGGCACGGACGCGTTCCAGGAAGCCGACATCTGCGGCATCACGCTGCCGATCACCAAGCACAACATGCTGGTGACCGACCCGGCCGACATCCCGCGGGCCATCACCGAGGCCTTCCACATCGCCTCGACCGGCCGTCCCGGCCCGGTGCTGGTCGACCTGCCGAAGGACGTCCTGCAGGCGCAGACCACCTTCTCCTGGCCGGTCGACATGGCCCTGCCCGGCTACCGCCCGACGACGAAGCCGCACGGCAAGCAGATCCGCGAGGCCGCCCGGCTGATCGCCGAGTCGCAGCGTCCCGTCCTCTACGTCGGCGGGGGTGTCATCAAGGCCGAGGCGTCCGCGGAGCTCATGGAGCTCGCCCGCGAGACCGGCGCACCCGTCGTCACGACCCTGATGGCGCGCGGTGCCTTCCCCGACTCGCACCCGCAGAACCTCGGCATGCCGGGCATGCACGGCACCGTGGCGGCGGTCGCGGCCATGCAGAAGGCAGACCTCCTCATCGCCCTCGGCGCCCGCTTCGACGACCGCGTGACCGGCGACCTCTCGACGTTCGCGCCGGGCGCGAAGATCGTGCACGCCGACATCGACCCGGCCGAGATCGGCAAGAACCGGGTCGCCGACGTGCCGATCGTCGGCGACGCCCGCGAGGTGATCGGTGAGCTGACCGCCGCGCTGCGCGGCCGGGACGGCTCCCCGGACCTCACGGCCTGGTGGAACCAGCTCAACTCGTGGCGGGAGACGTTCCCGCTCGGCTACGACGAGCCCGCCGACGGCACCCTCTCCCCGGAGTACGTCATCGAGCGGATCGGGGCGATCGCCGGGCCGGAGGCGATCTACGCGGCCGGCGTCGGCCAGCACCAGATGTGGGCTGCGCAGTTCGTCCGCTACGAGAACCCGCGCACCTGGCTGAACTCCGGCGGCGCCGGGACGATGGGCTACGGCGTGCCGGCGGCGATGGGCGCGAAGGTCGGTCAGCCCGACACCACCGTCTGGTGCATCGACGGCGACGGCTGCTTCCAGATGACCAACCAGGAGCTCGCCACCTGCGCGATCGAGGGCATCCCGATCAAGGTCGCCGTCATCAACAACGGCAACCTCGGCATGGTCCGGCAGTGGCAGACCCTGTTCTACGGGGAGCGCTACTCGAACACCGAGCTCGGTACCCACAAGCACCGCGTGCCCGACTTCGTCATGCTCGCCGAGGCGCTGGGCTGCGAGGGCCTGCGCTGCGAGTCGAAGGACGACGTCGACCGCGTCATCCACGAGGCGATGGCCGTCACCGACCGACCCGTCGTCATCGACTTCACGGTCGGGGCCGACGCGCAGGTCTGGCCGATGGTCGCCGCCGGCACCGGGAACGACCAGATCATGGCGGCGCGGGACATCCGGCCGCTGTTCGACGACCCCGAGTCCGGCGGTGCGGACGAGGTCGTCACGGACATCGAGCGGGAGCAGTGATGAGCACGCACACGCTGTCGGTCCTCGTCGAGGACAAGCCCGGCGTGCTGGCCCGCATCTCGGGTCTGTTCTCCCGGCGCGGCTACAACATCCAGTCGCTCGCCGTCGGGCCGACCGAGGAGCAGGGCATCTCGCGGATGACCATCTGCGTCAGCGTCGAGGAGTTCCCGCTCGAGCAGGTGACCAAGCAGCTCAACAAGCTGGTCAACGTCATCAAGATCGTGGAGCTGGAGCCGACGACCTCGGTCCAGCGCGAACTGGTCATGCTCAAGGTGCGGGCCGACGCCACCGTGCGCTCGCAGGTGCTCGAGGTGACGCAGATGTTCCGGGCCAAGGTCGTCGACGTTGCCCCCGACGCCGTCACCGTCGAGGCCACCGGCACCGCCGACAAGCTGTCGGCGCTGCGGCGGATGCTCGAGCCCTACGGCATCCGCGAGATCGTCCAGTCGGGGATGGTCGCGTTGGCCCGCGGGCCGCGCGCGATCGCCGCGAATCGCTAGTACGTCTTCTCAGTACGTCAGTCAGGAAGGAACCGCAGTTCCCATGAGTGTCGAGATCTTCTACGACGCCGATGCCGATCTGTCGATCATCCAGGGCCGCAAGGTCGCGGTGATCGGCTACGGCTCCCAGGGCCACGCCCACTCGCTGTCGCTGCGCGACTCGGGCGTCGACGTGCGCATCGGTCTCCCCGAGGCCTCCAAGTCGCGCGCCAAGGCCGAGGAGGAGGGGCTGCGGGTGGTCACGCCGTCCGAGGCCGCCGCCGAGGCCGACCTCATCATGATCCTGGCGCCCGACACGAAGCAGCGGACGATCTACGCCGAGGACATCGCGCCGAACCTGAACTCCGGCGACGCGATCTTCTTCGGGCACGGGTTCAACATCCGCTACGACCTGATCAAGCCGCCGTCGGACGTCGACGTCGCCATGGTCGCGCCGAAGGGCCCGGGGCACCTGGTCCGCCGTCAGTTCGTCGACGGCAAGGGCGTGCCGTGCCTCATCGCGGTCGAGCAGGACGCGTCCGGCCACGCCGAGGCGCTGGCGTTGTCGTACGCCGCCGCGATCGGCGGTGGGCGTGCCGGCGTCATCAAGACGACGTTCACCGAGGAGACCGAGACCGACCTCTTCGGTGAGCAGGCCGTGCTCTGCGGCGGGACGTCGGCGCTGGTCCAGGCCGGGTTCGAGACCCTCGTCGAGGCCGGCTACCAGCCCGAGATCGCCTACTTCGAGTGCCTCCACGAGCTCAAGCTGATCGTGGACCTCATGTGGGAGAAGGGCATCTACGGCCAGCGCTACTCCTGCTCGGACACCGCCGAGTACGGCGACCTCACCCGCGGCCCGCGCATCATCAACTCCGCGGTCAAGGACGAGATGCGCCGCGTGCTCACCGAGATCCAGGACGGGTCCTTCGCCCGCGAGTGGATCGCCGAGGACGACAACGGCCGTCCGAACTTCACCAAGCTCGAGGACGAGGGCAAGGCCCACCAGATCGAGCAGGTCGGCGCCAAGCTCCGCGACCTGATGCCGTTCATCCCGAAGCAGGCCCTCTGACCTCTCGGGTTCCCTGACGGCGGGCGCACCGGACCGGTGCGCCCGCCGTCGTCGTCTCGGGGTACCGCTGCCGGGCGACGATGGCGTGCTGCTCTCACTGCATGCGTGCAGGACGCCATCGTCGGCGGAGGTCGAGCTGCGCCGTTCGGCGGCCTCGTCGATCCCCAGCGGTCACGCAGGGCCGGTTGTCCACAGGCCGTCCCGAGCGATCACCGCGGCCAGCCGCGTGGGCGCACCCTCGTGATCATGAAGCGGGGATCGTGGGCCGACGACCTGGAACTCGTCCGGGCGGCGGCGGACGACGACACCATCCACGTCCATGTCCTCACCGGGCTCGGTGTCCCCGAGTCCACCATCTACCGCCGGTGTCTCCCGGACGGTCCCTGGACCCTCGTGGCCCCGTCCACCGTCCGGCTGAGCACCGGCACCCCGACGCGGCGTCAACTCGCGCGGGCGGGCCTGGTGTACGGCGGCGCGGAGGCGGTCCTCACCGGCCTCGACGCCGCGCGAGCGCACGGGCTTCGTCGCGGCGAGCTCCTCGAGGTGGTGCACGTCCTCATCCCGGCGACATCCCGAGCGCGCTCCGTGCCCGGCATCCGGGTGGAGCGCACCCACCGCCCGCTCCTGTCGCGGACGCGTGACGGGCTGCGGGTCGTCCCGATGGAGCGGTGCGTGATCGACGCCGTCCGGTCGATGTCCTCTCGCTCGGACGTCGCGGCGATCCTCACCGAGCCCGTGCAGCGGAGGATGCTGCTGCCCGAGACGCTGGTCGCAGAGCTCGACGCCGGCCCTCGTCGAGGTACTGCGCTGCCGCGTGCGGTGTTGGGCGCGGTCGTCCTCGGAGCTCGGTCGGCCGCCGAGGTGGAGTTCCACGACTGGTGGTCGACGAGCCTCGAGCTCTCCCGGTGGCCCGTCCTGCTCAACGTCCGGCTCACCGTCGGCGACGACTTCCTCGGGATCGCGGACGGCTACCTCCCCGACGTCGGGCTGGTCCTGCCCATCGACTCGGTGGAGCAGCACTTCATGACGCCGGATCAGGTCGCGGCGGCGGAGCGGCAGCACCGCGCCTATCGGTCAGCGGGGCTGCACGTCTACGGGGTGCGGCCCTCGCGTGTTCGCGGCGATCCCGCCGGGCTGCACCGTGACGTGCTCGACGCAATCGCCGTGGCCGCGCAGCTCCCGACCCCGCTCGTCCGCTGGGCGGCGGACCTGCCGAGACCTTCCTGACGATGGCGCCTCACACGCATGCGGTGGGTGCCAGCCGCCATCGTCGGTAGCCGGCGGGGCCGTGGCCGGCGCGAGCCCGCGTGACGATGGCGCCTCACACGCATGCCATGCGTGCCAGCCGCCATCGTCGGCGGCCGGCCGGGCCGTCGAACCACCGAGAACGGAGCCGAACGGGATCGGCCCTTGGGTCGCGGTGTGGTCTACGGCACGATGAGCCACCGTTCGCAGCGTCGCCGCCCCGGGGGAGAGCCATGTCGAAGCCCGTCGTGCTCATGGCCGAGAAGCTCGCGCCGTCGGCGCTGGAGGTGTTCGGCGACGAGGTGGAGATCCGTCAGGTCGACGGCACCGACCGCGCGGCCCTGCTCGAGGCCGTCCGGGACGCCGACGCCCTCCTCGTGCGCAGCGCCACCCAGGTCGACGCCGAGGTGTTCGCCGCCCAGCGGCGCCTGACCGTCGTCGGGCGCGCCGGGGTCGGGCTGGACAACGTCGACGTGCCGGCCGCGACGGCCGCGGGCGTCATGGTCGTCAACGCCCCCGTCTCGAACATCGTCTCGGCCGCCGAGCACGCGATCGCGCTGCTGCTCGCGACCGCCCGCCACATCCCCGCCGCCGACGCGAGCCTGCGCCGCGGCGAGTGGGCGCGCTCGCGGTACGGCGGCGTGGAGATCCAGGGCAAGACGGTCGGCGTCGTCGGGCTGGGCAAGATCGGCCAGCTGTTCGCCGCGCGCATCGGGGCGTTCGACACCACCGTCATCGCCTACGACCCATACCTGCCCGCCAGCCGCGCCGCGCAGCTGGGCATCGAGCTCGTGAGCCTCGACGAGCTGCTCGGGCGCGCGGACATGATGACGATCCACCTGCCGAAGACCCCCGAGACCCAGGGGCTCATCGGCAAGGAGGCCCTCGCACGGACGAAGCCCGGCGTGATCATCGTCAACGCGGCCCGCGGCGGGCTCGTCGACGAGGAGGCGCTCGCCGAGGCGATCCGCTCCGGGCACGTGGCGGGCGCCGGCGTCGACGTGTACGTCACCGAGCCGACCACGCAGAGCCCGCTCTTCGAGCTCGAGCAGGTCACCGCGACCCCGCACCTGGGCGCCTCGACCGCCGAGGCGCAGGACCGCGCCGGCACGGACGTCGCGCACTCGGTGCTCAAGGCACTGCAGGGCGACTTCGTCCCGGACGCGGTGAACGTCCAGGGCGGCGCGGTCGGTGAGGAGGTCCGGCCGTGGCTGGGGATCACCCAGAAGCTCGGGACCCTGCTCTCCAGCCTGGTCGGCCAGCCCGACGCGGTGACGGTCGAGGTCCGCGGCGAGCTCGCCCACGAGGACGTCGCGGTGCTGCAGCTCGCGGCGTTGCGCGGGGTGTTCGGCGGGGTCGTCGAGGAGCCGGTCACGTTCGTCAACGCCCCGGCGCTCGCGGCCGAGCGCGGCGTGCAGGTCACGGCGGAGACGGCCACCGAGAGCCCGAACCACCGCAGCGTCGTGACCCTCCGCGCCGGGCACACCACCGTCTCGGGCACTCTGACCGGCACCGACCAGACCGAGAAGCTCGTGGAGATCAACGGCCGTTCGTTCGACCTGCGCGCCGAGGGCCACGTCCTGCTCTTCGAGTACTCCGACCGGCCGGGCGCGATGGGGCTCGTCGGCACCCGGCTGGGCGAGTCCGGCGTCAACATCGAGGCGGCCCAGCTGTCCCAGACGCGCGACCGCGGCTCGTCGGTCATGCTGCTGCGCGTCGACCGGGCGGTTCCCGACGACGTCCTCGCCCCGATCGGGCAGGCGCTCGACGCCCGGACCACCCGATCGATCCCGTTCGGCTGACCCCCGAAGAGGGCACGCGGGCCCCGGACGCATCCCATGGAGTGATCCGGTGAGGAGTCCCACCGACACGCGCGGTAGCCTCCACCGCAGGTGAGGTCGGTCGCACCATCGAGGTCGGCCCGTCGGGGGAGGAAGGCTGGACATGCGACTCGCGGTGGTTCCCGGTGACGGCATCGGTCCCGAGGTCGTCAACGAGGCCCTCAAGGTCCTCTCCGAGGTCGCGCCGCAGATCGAGCCGACGCAGTACGACCTCGGTGCGGCCCGCTGGCACTCGACGGGCGAGCTGCTCCCGGAGTCGGTGCTCACCGAGCTCCGCGAGCACGACGCGATCCTGCTCGGCGCGGTCGGCGACCCGTCGGTCCCGAGCGGCATCCTCGAGCGCGGCCTGCTGCTGCGCCTGCGCTTCGAGCTCGACCACCACGTGAACCTGCGGCCCGCCCGGCTCTACCCCGGGGTCCGCGGCCCGCTCTCCGCGCAGCCCGAGGTCGACCTCGTCGTCGTCCGCGAGGGCACCGAGGGCCCGTACGCGGGCACCGGCGGCCTGCTGCGCAAGGACACCCCGCAGGAGATCGCGACCGAGGTCAGCGTGAACACCGCGTTCGGCGTCGAGCGGGTGGTGCGCGACGCGTTCGCCCGGGCCTCGAACCGGCCGCGCCGACACCTGACCCTGGTGCACAAGACGAACGTCCTCACGCACGCCGGCTCGTTGTGGTCGCGCGTGGTCGAGGAGGTCTCGCTGGAGCACCCCGAGGTCGCGGTGGACTACCAGCACGTCGACTCGACGACGATCCACCTGGTCACCGACCCGTCGCGCTACGACGTGATCGTCACCGACAACCTCTTCGGCGACATCCTCACCGACCTCGCGGCCGCGGTCACCGGCGGCATCGGCCTCGCGGCCTCGGGCAACCTCGACGTCAGCCGGGCCAACCCGAGCATGTTCGAGCCGGTGCACGGCTCGGCCCCGGACATCGCGGGCAAGGGCATCGCGGACCCGACGGCGGCCGTGCTCTCCGTCGCGCTGCTCCTCGACCACCTGGGCGAGCCCGAGCTGGCCCGCCGCGTCGAGGCGGCCGTCGCCTTCGACCTCGCGACCCGTGACCACCAGAACCCGGGCGGGACGTCGGCGGTGGGCGACCGGCTCGCCGCCCTGGTGTCCAGCGCCGCCGGGACCCGCACCTCGGCCTGACGCCGTGCGGCGCTGGTCGCTCGACGACGTCCTCGCCCTGCTCTGGTTCGTCGGCGGGCTGGTCGTCGCGGGCTACCTCCTCCACCTCGCCGTCGGCCCCGGGAGCCTCGAGGGCTCCCGGTGGCCGTTGGTCGGGCTCGCCGTCGTGGCGTTGATCGGGTTCACGACGGTGGCCGTGCGTCACCTGTGGGCCGCGCGCCGGGCGCGGGCGGAGCGCGAGTCCGGCCCCGTGCACGGATGGTTTCCCGACGCCGGGTCGGTGCGGTACCGCGACCCCGGCCCGCCGGTGCCCATCGCACCGGAGCCGTCCGGCATGCCGTTCACGCCGGGCCCACCCCCCGAGCTCTCGCCCGAGGGCCGCGCCGAGCTCGCCCGCGTCGTCGGGATCCTCGACCGCGCCGGGCTCTTCCGGCCCCGGACCCCGCGACCGGTCGACCTCATGGAGGCCGTGGCCGACGCGGGCGAACCGGTCACGAGCTGCACCGCACTCTCCGCGTTGTGGGAGGGCGGGTACTACCACGAGGACTTCGACACCGACGACCACCTGGCCGCCCTCGCGTTCCACGACAGCCACACCGAGCAGGTCGAGGACACCCTGCGCGAGCACGTCGCCGACCTCGCCCGTCTCACCGGCGCCGACATCGTCGTCGAGGACCTACAGGTCGGCGACACCCGCACGACGGTGCGGCTCACCGTCGACGGGACCACGCTCGACCTCGCGTGGGCGAGCGCGTGGAAGTACCTCTCGACGGTCCTCCACGTCGCGGTCGCGCGGGCCCTGCCGGAGGTCGGCCTGGGGTGGGTGTGGTCGGACCAGGGCGCCTGGCTGGGCGTGCCGCGCGGTGGCGTGGCGGCCCTCGACGCCGAGCTCGGGCGGGCCGGGGGTTGGACGCTCGTCGCCGACGAGGAGCCGGTGGCGGCCGGGGAGGTCGTCCTACCCCGCGACTAGGGTGGTCGGCGTGCGTCTCGCCCGGATCGCCCATGCCGACGGTGTCTCCTTCGTCGCCCTCCAGTCGCCCACCGCCGCCGGTGGCAGCCCGGAGGGCGGGGACGTCTGCGCGGAGATCGCCGAGCACCCGTTCGGCGACCCGACGTTCACGGGGAAGACCTGGCCGCTGGCCGACGTCCGGCTGCTCGCGCCCATCCTCCCGTCGAAGGTCGTCTGCATCGGCAAGAACTACGCCGAGCACGTCGCGGAGATGGGCGGTGGCGACGCCCCGGCGAACCCGCTGATCTTCATGAAGCCCTCCACCAGCGTGATCGGGCCGGGGCTGCCGATCCAGCGTCCCGCGGACTCGGAGCGGGTGGACTACGAGGGCGAGCTCGCCGTCGTCATCGGCCAGCCCTGCCGGGACGTGCCGGAGGCGCGCGCGAAGGACGTCGTCCTGGGCTACACCGTCGCGAACGACGTGACCGCGCGCGACCTGCAGTCCGCCGACGGGCAGTGGACGCGCGCCAAGGGCTACGACACGTTCTGCCCGATCGGCCCGTGGATCGAGACGTCGCTCGACCCGTCCGACCTCGCGATCGAGACCACGCTCGACGGCGCGTCGGTTCAGAAGTCGCGCACCAGCATGCTGATCCACGGCATCGAGAAGCAGATCGCCTACATCTCCCGGGTCATGACGCTCCTGCCCGGCGACACGATCCTCACCGGCACCCCGGCCGGCGTCGGTCCGATGGTCGACGGGCAGACCGTGTCGGTCACCGTCGAGGGGATCGGGACGCTGACCAATCCGGTACGGGACCGGACGACGGCGTGAGCAGGCGTCGCGGCGAGGCCGAGTCGACCTCGCAGGACTGGGTGGCGACGCTCGCCGACGAGGTCGTCGCCGCCCAGAAGGAGATCGACGGGGCCGAGTCGGGCCGGACGATCATCTGCGCGTCCGGCCTGAGCCCGTCCGGCCCGATCCACCTGGGCAACCTGCGCGAGGTGCTCACGCCGCACCTCGTCGCGGACGAGATCCGCCGCCGTGGCATCCCGTGCGAGCACGTCATCTCGTGGGACGACTTCGACCGCTACCGCCGGGTCCCGAGGGGCGTCGAGGGCATCGACGACTCGTGGGCGGAGCACATCGGCAAGCCGCTGACCGCGGTGCCGGCGCCCCGCGGCAGCGGGCACCCCAACTGGGCCGAGCACTTCAAGGCGCCCATGATCGCGGCGCTCGAGCAGCTCGGCGTGCCCTACCGCGGCATCTCGCAGACACAGATGTACACCTCCGGTGCCTACGTGCCGCAGACGCTGCTCGCGATGCGCGAGCGCTCGCGCATCGACGCGGTGCTCGGCCGGTTCCGGACGAAGAAGACATCCGCAGACGGCGAGGAGGGGCCGGACGACGAGGCCGTGGGCTCGGCGACCGGCGAGTACTTTCCCTACAAGCCGTTCTGCACCGCGTGCGGCAAGGACGACACCACGATCGTCGCCTACGACGACGACACCACCGAGATGTCGTTCACCTGTGCGTGCGGGTCGTCCGAGACGGTGCGGCTCGACGGGTTCACCCGCGGCAAGCTGGTGTGGAAGGTCGACTGGCCCATGCGCTGGGCGTACGAGGGCGTGGACTTCGAGCCGAGCGGGGTGGATCACTCGTCCCCGGGCTCGTCGTACGAGGTCGGCGGCCTGCTGGTGTCGGAGGTCTTCGGCGGACGGCAGCCGATCGGGCCGATGTACGCGTTCGTCGGCATCTCCGGGCAGGCGAAGATGTCGTCGTCGAAGGGTGGCGTGCCCACCCCGTCGTCGGCCCTCGAGGTCTTCGAGGCGCCGCTGCTGCGGTGGCTCTACGCCCGCCGTCGTCCGAACCAGGCCATCAAGGTCGCGTTCGACGCCGAGCTCTCCCGGCTCTACGACGAGTGGGACGCGCTTTCCCGCAAGGTCGCCGGCGGCACCGCGCCGCCGATCGAGGCGCTGGGCCACGCGCGGTCGGTGGCGACGGCAGAGCGCGCGCTGCCGCTCACGCCGCAGCCGGTCGCGTTCCGCACGCTGACCTCCGTCGTCGACGTGACCACGGGCGATCCGGAGCAGCTGGGCCGCATCCTGACGGGGCTGGTGTCGAGCGACCCCGAGGAGCCGGTCACCCTCGACGACCTGCAGCCCCGCCTGGACCGCGCGGAACACTGGGTCGAGCACTACATGCCCGAGGAGTCGCACACCCGCCTGCTGCCGGCGCCCGACACCTCGTTGCTCGGGTCCCTGGACGACACCGACCGCGAGTCGCTGCGGCTGCTGCTCGACGGGCTGGAGCAGGACTGGTCGCTCGAGGGCCTCACCACCCTGGTCTACGGGGTGCCGAAGCAGCAGGCCGGCCTGCCGTTGGACACGAAGCCGACCGACGAGCTGAAGGCCGCCCAGCGCCGCTTCTTCGTGCTGCTCTACCGGGCGCTCGTCGGGTCGGACACCGGGCCGCGCCTGCCCACGCTGCTGCTCGCGGCGGGGCCGGAGGCGGTGCGCCGACAGCTCACAGCCTGAGCTCGTGGTCGCCGTAGCGGTGCGACTCCTCCCGCGGGTGGCCGATCATGACGGCGCGGTGCGGCCGGTCGGACAGCGCCTCGGCGAGCACGCGGGCGGAGGTCCCCTCGAGGTAGGGCTCGACCATCGTCACCGTCGGGACCTCTCCGACGACCCTCCGCAGGCCGGCGGCGTCGAACGGCCGGACCGTCGAGGTGTAGAGCACGGTCGCGTCGCGGAACCGGCTGGCGGCGAGCACGCGGTCGAGCGTCGGGCCGACGGCGACGACGACGTCGTCGGGTGACCCGCGCCGGATCGTCTGCAGGCCCTCGCCGTGGTGCGGCTCGGCGTTGGTCTCGTCGGAGAGCCGGACGTAGACCAGGCCGTCGGCGTCGATGGACTCCCGGACCAGCCGGTCGGCCTCCTCGGGATGCCCGGGGACGTGCACCGTCCAGCCCGGGAGCGTGTCGATCACGGCGACGTCCTCCGGCGCCTCGTGCGTGCGCCCGATGCCCGGCTGGTCGTACGACGCGCCGATGGAGACGAGCACGGCCCCGACCCCCTGGTGCCCGAGGTCGAGCTTGAGCTGCTCGTAGGGCCGCTCCACGAGGAACGGTGCGTAGGAGTGCACCACCGGGCGCAGTCCCGTCAGGGCCAGCCCGCCCGCGACGCCGAGCATCAGCTGCTCACGGATGCCGACGTTGACCACGCGGTCCGGGTGGCGGGCGGCGAGGTCGGGGACGGGGTCGGCGCCGGCGGAGATGTCGGCGAGGACGAGGGCGGTGCGGTCGTCGGCGTCGATCGCGTCGGCAGCGGCGCGCAGGAAGGCCTCGCGCATGGTGGGGGCGGCGATTCTCGTCGTCATGGTCATCCCTTCGACTCCACGACGGCGACGACCGCGAGCGGCCGGTCGTCGTGAGCGGCGGTCAGTGCGGTCTCGAGGACGTCGTGGTCGCGGCCGTCGACGGTGATCGCACGCCAGCCCTCGGTGAGGAACAGCTCGGCGAGCTCCCCACGGTGCGTGGCGGAGGCGTTGTCGACGACGACGGCCGTCAGGTTCGCCATCCCGGAGCGCCCGGCGTAGGCGATGGCCTCGTGGTTCGAGCCCTCGTCGAGCTCGGCGTCGCCGACCAGGACGAACACCCGGGGCGTCGTCAGGCCGCGGATGCGCAGGCCGAGCGCGGTCCCGACGGCGAGCGGCAGGCCGTGGCCGAGCGACCCGGACCCGATCTCCACGCCGGGCACCAGCACACGGTCCGGGTGGAGGCCGAGCCGCGAGCCGGGCTGTGCCCACGTCGCCAGTTCGGACTCGTCGAGGAACCCGTGCGCGGCCAGCACTGCGTAGAAGGCCATCGGCCCGTGGCCCTTGGAGAGCAGGAAACGGTCACGGACCGGGTCGTCGGGGTGCTCCGGATCGACCTGGAGCACGCGGTCGTAGAGCACCTGCAGGACGTCGAGGGTCGAGGTCGCGGCGGCCGAGTGCTTCTCGTCGCCCGTCATCAGCGACATCAGCCGGTGCAGCTCGGCCGGGTCGGTGGGAGGTCGCATGGTCGTCATGGCGACGACCGTGCGACCTCCACTGCGGTTGAGGTCAAGGAGAGGAGCTCACCGCAGGAAGTTGTTCAGCACGCCGCCGACCCCGCCGACACCGGCCTCCTGGCCGCTCCCACCGCCGGAGATCATGTCGAGCGGGACCTCCTCGCTGGGCTGCACGATGACGAAGCCGCGGCCGCCGAAGGCCATCGTGAAGGCCTCGCCGGTGGTGCGGCCCATGAGCGTCTTCAGCCCGAACTGCTCGGCGTGGTGCACCCCGACCTGCAGGCCCGCCGACCACGCGATCGCCGCCTGCGGGTCGGCGTAGGTCGGCGCATCGACGTTGAGGACGACCGGGGAACCCTTGCAGGTGATGGCGAGCCGGCCCTGGCCGCGGAACACGCAGTTGAACAGGCCCGCGCCGCCCATCGAACCGGCGCCGGAGACCATCTGGATGTCGTAGGACAGCGTCGAGTCGAAAGCGAGCACGTTCTTGCCGTTGATCGTCAGGGCGTCGTTCGGGCCCTCGAGGTCGATCACGTGCACGTCGGAGGCGGCGTTGGCGAGGAACACGTCGCCCCGGCCACTGACCTTCATCAGCGGGACGCCCTCGCCCGTGAGCTTCTGCTTGAAGAAGTTGCCGATGCCGCCGGCGCCCATCGCCTCGAAGCGCACGTCACCCTGGTAGGCCACCATCGACCCCTGCCGGGCCATGGCCTCGCCGTTGAGCTCGATCTTGAGCATCTTGGAGTTCTGCAGGCGGAGCCCCGGCTGGGCCGACTCCTGCTCCTGGTTCTCGGGGGCGAAGAGGTTGCTGCGCACGACGGTCTCCTGATCACTCTTGGTGATTGCTACCGGGACGTCCGGCCGAGATCATTCTCGCGACGAACACGCACGGTCAACGAGGGGGAGAACCCCCGAAGTTCCCGGGGGTCACCCCTAGGAGCAGCCCTGATCAGCGAGGACCCTCGGCGGTGCGGCGCGGTGTCCGACCGCCGAGGGTGCTCGCTCGGCGAGTCGGGCGGGCGCGGTGTGGGCCGCGCCTGTGATCAACGAGCACTCTCGGCGGTGTGGCGCGGTGTCCGACCGCCGAGGGTGCTCGCTCGTCAGCGCGGGGACGCGTAGACGATGACGTTGTCCTCGTACGAGCGCACCGACCGGTCGAACGGCCCGCCGCAGGTGATGAGGCGCAGCGAGGGACCCGCGGTCGCGCCGTACACGGCCTCCGTCGGGAAGGCGTCCTTGTCGACGGTCTGCACCCGGTCCACCGCGAACCGCGCGACCGTGCCGTCGCTGCGCGGCACGTCGATCGGGTCACCCGGCTTCAGGTCCTTGAGGTTCCAGAACACGCCCGGTCCGCGCCACGAGTCGACGTGCCCGACCAGCACCGCCGGTCCGGCGTCGCCCGGCGTCGACCCGAACCACCCGACGTCGTGCGGGGTGGACGGCGCCTGGAGCTCGCCGTCGCGGTCCAGGCCGAGGTTCCCGACGGCGGGTGCGTCGATCTTCGCGCCCGGCACGACCAGACCAGCGGGCCGGACGGGGCTCGTCGGCGCGCCCCAGGTCGGGAGTTCGGGCTCGACGGGCGAGGCCGGCCGTGCCTGGAGGTCGACGAAGGTGCTCGCCATCCCGCCGAACCCGGCCGGCACGCCGCCCTGCGGGGTCGGACGGGTGGAAGGTGCGGGAGTCGGCTTCGGTGCAGGGGCCGGCGCCGGGGTCGTGGTCGACGGGGTCGTCGACGGCGCCGGCGTGCTCGACGGGGCACTCGGCTGGGCCGGAGCGGGTGAGGCCGGGGCGGCGGGTGCCGGGGACTGGGGCGCAGCCAGGGCGGGGGATGCCGGTGCGGCCGGAGCGGCGGGTGCCGCAGGAGCGGGTGAGGCCGGTGCGGCGGGTGCCGGGGACTGAGGCGCAGCCGGGGCGGGGGATGCCGGTGCGGCCGGAGCCGGCGAGGCCGGAGCAGCTGGAGCCGCGGGTGCTGCCGGAACCGCGGGCGCGGGGACGGCGGGTGCCGGGGACTGCGGTGCGGCGGGGGCGGCGGGTGCCGGGGACTGCGGTGCGGCGGGTGCCGGGGACTGCGGTGCGGCGGGAGCCGGGGACTGCGGCGCAGCGGGGGCGGCCGGTGCCGGGGACTGCGGTGCGGCCGGAGCGGCCGGCGCCGGGGACTGGGCGGCGGCCGGGGCGAACAGGGGAGCGGCGTCGGGGACGGCGGTGACCGTGAGCGCGCCCTGCGGGTCCCGGGAGACGACGACGGTGTTCACCGAGGTGCTCGTGACCGGCAGCGTCGTCCGGGCGGTCTCACCCGACGTCGTCGTGACGTCCATCGTCCAGGACCGGGCGTCGACCTCGGCGTACGGCGAGCTGGTGCCGTAGAAGACGTTGCTGGCCAGTGGGCCGCCGCCCTCCGCGACGACGCTCAGCGGGCCGACCCCGGAGGCGGCCGAGACGACGCGGACGTACGCCCTGCCCGGGGACGCGAGCTGCGTGCCGTCGTCGAGCACCTCGGCCTGCGGCGTGGAGTTCGGGCCGATGTCGACGAACGCCGCCGTCTGCGCAGTCCGGACCCCCACCTCGACGTTCGCGCTCAGGGCCGGCGGGGACGCGGGGTCCGCGCCGGCGGGGCGGGCCGCGAGCGTGTAGGTCCCGGGCGACGCGGTGAGGTAGCTCGACAGGGTCCGGTAGGTGACGTCGGAGGCGACCTTCGTCGCCGGCAGACCCGGGCCGCTGACGTACATGTCGACCGCGCCGGTCGACGGGGACAGGTGCGCGACCCGGAGCACGCCCTGGTCGCCGGTCGGCGGTGCGGTGAGCTGCGTCGGGAGGAGCGGGAGCGCGACGGCGGCCGGGACCACTGCGAGCGGGACCAGCGATGCCCGCGGAGGTGCCGCGACGGCCGCGGTGAGCGGCGACACCGGGCGGAGCGGGAGGGTCGACGCCGCGCGGGCGGCGGCCGGGACCACGCTCAGCGGGACGACGGCCGGCGGGACCACGACCGACGGGACGGCGACCGGGCCGACCGACGTCGGGCCCACCGCCACCGAGGGAACCCCGACGGAGGGCGCCCCGCCCGAGGCCGACACGGTCGTCGATCCGACGGCCACCGACGGCGCCGCGACGGGGCCGACCCCGGCCGAGCCGACGTCCACGGACGGGAGGCGGAGGGTGCCGACCTCGACCGGGGCGGGCTGCTGCGGCGCGACCCGGATCGAGGGGACGCTCGCCGCCCCGAGCCCGAGCGACGGCGTCGTCACGGGCCCGACGGAGGCCGACGGCACCTGCACGGACGGCAGGTTCACCGTCGGGGTGTCGAGCAGCGACGGGGCGGACGACGTGCTGCTCCGCGCCGCGGGCGGCGTCACGGTGAGCTCGCGCAGCGCCCTGCCGACACCCGATCCGGACTCCGACGACCGCGTCGAGTCCGACTCCGACGACCCCGACGACGAGTCCCGCGAGGAGGAGGACCGCTCCGAGGAGGACGAGGACTCCTTCGACGACGACCCGGAGTCCGACGATTCCTTCGACGACGACCCGGAGTCCGACGACTCCTTCGACGAGGACCCGGTCAGCTCGCGCACGAGTCCGCCCAGACCGCCGGAGCCGCCCGACCCGTCGTCGGAGCCGGAGCGGTCCTCGTCGGCGACGGCGAGCGTCGGGCCGGACGCGAGGACAGTGGGTGGTGGGGCCTGGGCGCAGAGTGCGACACCGACACCGAGTGTGGACACCACGACCAGTGCGGTCGCCGTACTCGCGCCCCTCATGCTGCTGACTCCCGGGTTCCGCTGGTCCGAACAGGTGTCACTCATTCGAGGAAACGACGCTGGCCGGTTCGCGTGACGCGGGAACGGGGCGTGATCGCGGTGACGCCGCGCGTCGCGCCGCCACGCCGGGCACGATCGTCGTCATGGCCAGCACCCGGGCGCTCCCGTTGGACGGCATCCTCGTCGTGAGCTGCGAACAGGCGGTGGCGGCGCCCCTCGCGACGCGGCATCTCGCGGATCTCGGCGCGCGCGTGGTCAAGGTCGAGCGTCCGGGGCGCGGGGACTTCGCCCGCGACTACGACACGACGGTGAACGGGCTGTCGAGTCATTTCGTGTGGCTGAACCGGTCGAAGGAGTCGGTCACGGCGGACCTCAAGGACCCCGAGCAGTTCGGGCGGGTGCGGGAGCTGATCGCGCGGGCCGACGTGTTCGTCCAGAACTTCGCCCCGGGCGCGGCCGAGCGGCTCGGCCTGGGCGCGGAGGACCTCCGTCGGGAGCACCCGCAACTGGTCCACTGCAGCATCTCGGGCTACGGCTCGTCGGGTCCGTACCGCGACGCGAAGGCGTACGACGCGCTGATCCAGGCGGAGGCCGGGCTGGTCTCGGTCACCGGGACCGAGGAGCACCCGGCCAAGGCGGGGATCCCGGCGGCCGACATCGGCGCCGGCATGTACGCCTTCTCCGGCATCCTCGCCGCGCTCTACGACAGGGAGCGCACGGGCGAGGGCACGACCTTCGAGGTCAGCCTCTTCGACGCCCTCAGCGAGTGGATGGGGTTCCCGCTGCACTACGCCGCGGGCAGCGGGACGGCGCCGGTCCGGGCCGGGACCAGCCACGCCGCGATCGCCCCCTACGGCGCGTTCGCGGCCGGCGACGGGCAGGAGGTGGTGCTCTCGATCCAGAACGACCGGGAGTGGCGGCGCTTCTGCGAAACCGTCCTGGGCGACGCCTCGATCGCGGACGACCCCCGCTTCGTCACGAACTCCGACCGGATCGAGAACCGTCCCGCGCTGCACGCGGTGATCGACGGGGTGCTGCGCGACCTCACCGGCGACGAGTTCGTCGAGCGCCTCGAGCGGGCCGGGATCGCGAACGCCCGCCGTCGGACCCTCGACCAGGTGCTCGCGCACCCGCAGCACGAGCAGCGCGGGCGGTTCGTGGAGGTCGGGACACCGAACGGCCCGATCCGGACGCTGCTCCCGCCGATCACCTTCCTCGACGGGCGGACCCCACGGATGGATCCGGTGCCCGACGTCGGGCCGCAGATCTAGGCCGTTCGGCCGCACCCCCGAACCGAACGAGCGGCACTCTCGCGCGCGTAGATGCAGCGAGAGTGCCGTTCGCTCGGAAGGGGGGAGGGCTCAGTCGATGTTCTCCTCCACGTCGATGCCCAGCGGACGCGTGATGCCCCAGACCAGGAAGATCGCGGCGACGACGAGCAGGCCGATCCCGGTCCAGAGGTTGATCGAGACGCCGGCCGCGCGGGCCAGCTCCTCGGGGCCGTCGATCAGCCCGCGGATGACGAGGACGATCCCGTAGACGCCCATGAGGGCGCCGATGACGTAGCGCAGGTCGAACAGCCGCTGCATGCGGCTGCCGGTCTCGACCGTGGTCTGGGGCTGACCGGGCTGTACCGGTTCGCTCACGACGACTCCCTTCCGTTCAGGCGAAGACGATGTTGAGGACGACGGTCAGCGCGAGCGCGAGACCACCGAGGAGGACGGGCTTGCGGTACCAGACGCGCTCCTTGGGCTGGCGCAGCGTCGGGACCACGCCGTCGGCGCCGGGCACGCCGTAGACGATGCCCGCGAGACGTTCCGGCTCGGGCTTCGCGGTGGCCAGCGAGACCACGACCGTCACGACGACGTCCACGAGGAACGCGGCGCCGGCCTGGTAGAAGCTGGTCGCGATGCCGGAGCCGAAGTCGACCGCGCCGGCCTCGGCCAGGATGAACACCAGCGCCCCGGCGAGCACGCCGGTGAGCAGGCCCGCGAAGCCGCCCCAGCCGCTGGTGCGCTTCCAGAACATGCCGAGGATGAAGGTCGCGAAGATCGGGGCGTTGAAGATCCCGAACAGCGACTGCAGGTAGGTCATGATGTTGTTGAAGTCGGCGGCGAGCAGAGCGGTGAAGATCGCGATGACGACGCCGACGGCCGTGACCACCCGGCCGGCGTTGAGGTAGTAGCGGTCGCTGCGGCCCTTCGCCAGGTAGGGCTGGAGCAGGTCGTAGGTGACGACCGTGTTCAGGCTGGAGACGTTCGCCGCGACACCGGCCATGAACGAGGCGAACAGGCCGGTCAGCGCGATGCCGAGCACACCCTCGGGGAGCAGTTGGCCGATGAGGGCCGGGATCGCGTCGTTGTACTCCAGCCCGCCCGCGCCCTCGTTGCCGAAGTTCGGGATGGCGATGAGGGCGACGAGGCCGGGGATGATCGTGACGGCGGGGATCAGGATCTTCGGGAACGCCGCGATCAGGGGTGTGCGCTGCGAGGCGCTGCGGTCCTTCGCCGAGAGGGCGCGCTGGATCTCGGCGAAGTTCGTCGTCCAGTAGCCGAAGGACAGCACGAAGCCCAGGCCGAGGACGATCGAGACCCAGTTGGCGCCGATCGGGTTCGTGACGTCGCCGACGCCGGTGCCCTGCCAGGCGTGCAGGCCCTCCTCGCCGAGCGCGGAGGCGGTGACCTTGTCGGCCAGCGCGGAGAAGCCGCCGACCGACCGGACGGCGACGATCGCGAGCGGGACGAGGCCGGCGAGGATGACGAAGAACTGCAGCACCTCGCCGTAGATCGCCGAGCCGAGGCCGCCGAAGCCGATGTAGACCAGCACGACCGCGGCCGACACCACGATGCCCAGGAACTCCGGCCACCCGAGCAGCGCGTTCAGCACGATCGCCAGGGCGTACAGGTTCACGCCCGCGATCAGCACCGAGGCGACCGCGAAGACGATCGCGTTCAGCACGTGGGTGTAGTTGCCGAAGCGCAGCCGCAGGAACTCCGGCACCGACCGGACCTTCGAGCGGTAGTAGAACGGCATCATGACGATGCCTAGGAAGACCATCGCCGGGACGGCGCCGATCCAGTAGTAGTGCACCGTCGCGACGCCGTACTCGGCGCCGTTCGCGGCCATCCCGATGATCTCGGTGGCGCCCAGGTTGGCGGCGACGAACGCGAGGCCGGTGACCCAGGCGGGGAGCGACCGGCCGGCGAGCAGGAAGTCGGCGCTGGTGCCGACGGCGCGTCGGGCGACGACGCCGATGCCCAGCACGACGACGAAGTAGAGCGCCAGGAGCGTGTAGTCCAGCCATCCTGGGTTCAGGCGCAGCATCGCGACCTCTCGGGCTTGCTCGGGGTTCCGTGAAGGTTCCCGTGAACGTTATCGTTAGCTGGCGCACACCATGGGCCCGCGGGGCCCGGGCGTCAAGAGGGCATGAAGGGTGGCGGTCGATGACGACGCCGGACGAGGCGGCGGTGACCCGTACCGGGCACTTTTCTGACGTCGAGCGTCAGCATGGCCGCACTGCTGACATCGGGGGGCCCACGATGCCCGGACTCGTCGTCGAACCCGAGCGGCTTCCCGACGGCCGGTCGATCACCTATTTCTCGGCGGGAGACCCAGCGCAGCGGAGCTCGACCGGGTTTGGCCGCGAGGACCAGGACGTATGAGCGAGCGCCGCTACGACCCCACGCACGACGAGTGGGTCACCTTCGCCACGCACCGTCAGGACCGCACCTACAAGCCGGCCACCGCGGACTGCCCGCTGTGCCCGACGCACCCCGGCGGCCCGGAGACCGAGATCCCGCGCGAGCACTTCGACATCGCCGTGTTCGACAACCGCTTCCCGTCGCTGTCGGCCGACCCGCCGCCCCCCGATCTCGAGGGCACCGACCTCGTGCCGGTCGAGCCGGCGTACGGGCACTGCGAGGTCGTCGTGTTCACCGACGACCACGAGGCCACCCTGGCGAGTGTGGGGGAGCGCCGCGTCCGGCTGCTCGTGGACGCGTGGGCGCACCGCTTCGCCGCACTGGCCGCCGACGAGAAGATCGGCTACGTGCTGCCGTTCGAGAACAAGGGCGAGGCGGTCGGCGTCACGCTGCACCACCCGCACGGCCAGATCTACGCGTACCCGGACGTCCCCCCGCGTCCGGCCCGCGAGCAGCGCGCCGCCCGTCGGCACCGCGAACGCACCGGGCGCTGCGTGTTCTGCGACGTCGTCGACCAGGAGAAGGGGGGCCCGCGCGTCGTGGTCGAGGGCACGCACTTCCTCGCCGGGGTGCCACCGTGGGCGCGGTTCCCGTACGAGGTCGACCTCTGGGCCCGCGAGCACGTCGGCACGCTGCCCGAGCTCGACCGCGAGGCCCGCGACGACCTCGCCCGCGTCCTCGCCCGGGTCCTGGCCGGCTACGACGAGTACTTCGGCTTCCGGACGTCCTACCTGCTGGGCATCCACTCCGCGCCGGTGAACGGTCCCGACGACGAGCGCGTGCTCGGCCACCTGCACCTGGAGATCTGCCCGCCGCACCGCGGGGGCGGGAAGCTGAAGTACCTGGCCGGGTCGGAGACGTTCGGCGGTGCCTTCCTCACCGACGTCGCCCCCGAGGTCGCGGGGCCCCGCCTGCGCGAGGCGGCCGGGCGCGCGACGGTGCCGGCATGAGCGCCGGGCACGCGGTCGAGGCCTTCCGGGCGGCCCACGGCCGGGACCCGGAGGGGGTGTTCTCCGCCCCGGGCCGCGTCAACCTCATCGGCGAGCACACCGACCACAACGAGGGGCACGTCCTGCCCTTCGCGGTCGACCGTCGCACGTGGGTCGCGGTCGGGCGGCGCGACGACGACCTCGCGACGGTGCGCTCGGACGACCCGGGCACGGAGCCGGTGGAGCTCGCCGTCGGGAAGCTCGCGACCGCGTCCGGGTGGAGCGCCTACCCGCTCGGCACGCTGTGGGCGCTCGGCGTCGGGCGGGGATGGGACCTCGTGGTGCACGGCGAGGTGCCGCTGGGGGCCGGGCTGTCGAGCTCGGCCGCGCTGGAGAGCGCCGTCGCGCTCGCGGTGGACGAGCTGGCCGGGCTCGGGCTCGAGCGGGTCGCGCTCGCGGCGGCCGGGCGTCGGGCGGAGAACGAGGTGGTGGGCGCGCCGGTCGGGATCATGGACCAGGCGGCCTCGCTGCTGTGCCGGGAGGGCTCGGCGCTGCTGCTCGACTGCCGCTCGATGGCGGCGGAGGACGTCGCGCTCGGCTTCGAGGCCGCAGACCTGTCCGTGCTGGTGATCGACTCGCGGGTCCGCCACGACCTCGCCGACGGCGGCTACGCCGACCGCCGTGCCGGGTGCGTCGCGGCGGCCGAGGCGCTGGGCGTGCCGGCGCTGCGCGACGCGACCCTGCCCGCCGTCGAGAACCTCCCGGAGGGCGCCCCGAAGAAGCGGGCGCGGCACGTCGTCACCGAGGAGTCGCGGGTGCACGAGGTCGTCGGCCTGGTGCGGGCCGGGCGTCCGGAGGAGGTCGGGGCGGTGCTGTCCGCCTCGCACGCCTCGCTGCGCGACGACTACGAGGTGTCCGTGCCCGAGGTGGACGCGATCGTCGGCGCGGCCGTCGGGGCCGGTGCGCTCGGCGCCCGCATCATGGGCGGCGGGTTCGGGGGATCGGTGATCGCCCTGGTGCCGGCCGACCGCGTCGACGCCGTCACCGCGGCCTGCGGGGCCCTGCGCCCGGAGCCGACGGTGCGCGAGGTCGCGCCGGCCGCGGGCGCGCGACGGGACATCTGACGTGACCCGCCTCGATTAGGGTCGGAAGCGTGGATCACGGGTCGTCGGTCCGGGTGACGATCGACGACGTCGCCCGGGCCGCCGGCGTCTCCCGGCAGACCGTGTCGCGGGCCATGAACGACAAGGGCGACATCAGCGAGGCGACCCGGCGCAAGGTCCTCGCGACGATCGAGGAGCTCGACTACCGGCCGTCCGCGTTCGCCCGCGGCATGCGCACCCAGAAGGCCGGGACGCTCGCGCTGATCATCCCGGACATCACCAACCCGTTCTTCCCCGCCGTCGCCCGCGGCGCGTTCGACGCCGCGGCGGCCCGGGGCCTCGGGGTCGTCGTGCACAACACCGACGCCGATCCGGCTGCCGAGGCGGAGGCGTCCCGGCGGATCGTCGACGACGGGGTGGCGGGCGCGATCGCGTTCTTCGAGGAGGTCGACGACGGCGCCGTGACGGCCCTCGGACGGCGGGTGCCGCTGGTGGTCGCCGACCGGCACTCCCCGGACCCGACGGTGGCCTCGGTGCGGTCGGACTTCGCGACCGGCACCCGGACCGCGATCGCCCACCTGCGCGACCGCGGGCACGTCGAGCTGGGGATGCTCGACGGCGCGGTGCACGGGAAGCCCGAGCGACGCCGGGCCTTCCTGGAGGCCCTGGGCGACGACGGGGACCGGGTCGTGACCGCGCCCGCCACCGTCGCGGGCGGGACGGCGGGCCTGCGCGAGCTCCTCGCCCGGCACCCCGGGACCACGGCGGTGTTCGCGTTCAACGACCTGCTCGCGATCGGGGCGGTGCGGGCGCTGAAGGCGGCGGGGCGGCGGGTGCCGGGCGAGGTCGCCGTGGTCGGCTACGACGACATCCCGATGGCCGCGCTCGTGGATCCGCCGCTGACCACGGTGCACACCGACAAGTACGAGCTCGGCCGGACGCTGGTCGAGGTGTTGGGCCGTCGCCTCGACGGCCACCCGGCCGAGCACCGCACGCTCGCGCCGCGGTTGGTGGTCCGGGGGACGTCCTAGTCGAACACCGGGATGCCGGCCCGCACCGAGTCCGCCCGGCCCTTCGGCTCCTCCCAGTCCTCCTGGCGGCCGAGGGCGGTGAGGTCGAGGTAGGCGTACGAGCCACCGAACCACTCCGCGGCCCGGGCGTAGGACGAGTAGGTGTGGAAGATCCGGTCGTCCACGCGCAGGAAGGCGCTGAACCCCGGCATCTCGCTCGTGCCCTCGGCGCCCTCCCAGGTGGGGTCGTCGCGGTAGTTGAAGGACATCGTCGGGCCGGAGACGTCGACGGTGACGCCGAAGTCGGCGTTGAAGCTCGATCCGTACGACGAGTACCAGGGGATGGTCCAGCCCTGACGCTCCTTCCAGGCGGCGAGCTTCTCGTACGGCGCGCGGGAGACGAACACCTGCTCGGTGTCGCGCGAGCGCAGGTGCTCGCGTACCCCGGGCGTCCACTCCCGGATGCCGGCCGAGCAGCTCGGGCACATCTCGTCCCAGTCCGGGTCGAACATGACGTGGTTGACCGTGAGCTGGCGATGGCCGCCGAACAGGTCGGCCAGCGACACCTCGCCATCGGCGCCGGTGAAGCGGTACGGCTCGGTGACCTCCACCATCGGGAGTTCCCGACGACGGGTGTTCAGGGCGTCGCGGGCCCGCGTGTGCTCCTTCTCGGCCACGAGCAGCTCGCGGCGGGCCTTCAGCCAGGTCTCACGGTCGGTGATCTGCGGGAGGCTCATGTCCTCACCGTGACACATGTCGCTCCGAACAGGCAACAGGTCAGTCCTGATTCAGGACCACAACGGTTCCGCTGTCGCACGCGACCCATAGTTCACCGTCCCGGACGAGGAGTCCGTGCGGGTGGTCGTCGGCCTCCAGGACGTCGTGCACGGTGACGGTCCCGTCGTCGGCGACGTGCGCGAGGCCGCTCGACCCCCACAGCGACACCCAGCATCCGCTCTCGGCCGTGACGACGGCGTGCGGCTTCGACGCGCGATCGGGCAGGTCGTACTCGGTCAGGGCGCCGTCGGTGGTCAGGCGGCCCACGCGCCCGGCGAGGATCTCGACGAACCACAGTCCGCCGGCGTCGCCCGCGATCCCGACCGGGCCACACCCGGCGTCGGGAAGATCGCGGAGCTCGACCGTTCCCGAGGCCGGGTCGAGGCGTGCGAGCGCGCCGACCCGGTTGAGCGTGCACCAGAGGGCGCCGTCGGGGCCGGTGGTGATCATCGCGACCATCCCCGCCACCGGCAGCGGGTACAGCGTCACCTCCTCGGTCACCGGGTCGATCCGGCCGATCGCCTCGGCCTCCATCGCGGTGAACCAGGCCGCGCCGTCGGGGCCGGCGGTGACGTCGTAGGGCCCGGTTCCGGCGCCCGTGCCGACGCCGCGCCAGGCGCCGTCGACGAGGCGGTCGACGCGGTGGTCGCCGGTGCGCGTGCACCAGAGGCTGCCGTCGGGCGTGGTGGCGAAGCGGGAGGGGCGGGAGTTCGGTGCGCGCAGGTCGACGAGTTCGGGCCCGTCGGCCGTGACGTGCGCGAGGCGCCCGGAGTACACGAGCGACGCCCAGACGTCGCCGGTCGCGTCGAGCCCGAGGGCGTAGGGCCCGTCGTCGGGACGACCCACGGGGATGCGGCGTGGCATGCGACCTCCAAATGCGACTGATGTCGCGATAGAGTGCCGTCGTGGAGCGTGGGACGTCAAGGCCGGGCGGGCGGACCGCCCGGGTGCGGGAGCAGGTGCTCGCGGCCGTCGTCGACGAGCTGGCCGAGCATGGGCTCGAGGGGCTGGGCGTCGACGGGGTGGCGGCGCGGTCGGGCGTGCACCGCGCGACCGTGTTCCGGCGCTGGGGCGACGTCGGCGGGCTGCTCGCGGACACCTTCGACGCCGCCGCGTCCGACACCTGGACCCCGCCCGACCACGGCTCGCTGCGCGCCGACCTCGAGGCACTGGCCCGGGAGGTGCTGGAGTACGTGGGCCCGCCGGAGTCGTCGGTGCGCGCGCTGATGGGTGCGGCCGAGCGGTTCCCGCGGGCGCGGGAGGCCCTGCACCGCTTCCTGGACGATCGCTACCGGCGCAGCGCGGTCGTGGTGGAAC
Organism: Actinomycetospora termitidis; assembly: GCF_030286555.1. GTDB lineage: Bacteria > Actinomycetota > Actinomycetes > Mycobacteriales > Pseudonocardiaceae > Actinomycetospora > Actinomycetospora termitidis. Next base: position 32,145 of record NZ_JASVWF010000002.1, read on the forward strand.
GAGCGGTGGCCCGGGGGGAGGTCGGGGCCTCCGTGGTGCCGCGGCAGGTCCTCGTCGGCGCTCTGGGCCCGCTGTACCACCACCTGCTGCACCTCGGCGATTCGCCGACCGAGGCGGACGCCGTGGCCTACGTCCGGATGGTCGTCGGCGGGCTGCCCTGAGACGGCCTCGGGGTCGGCCCGGGGTCGTCTCCGTGATCGCCCCGGATCCCCGCCGGATGGTGCGCGCCGACGATCGTCGGTATGGCACTGAAGGAGACGCTCGCGACCGCCCCGGAGGCGGCGGGGCCACGGTTCGCGTGGCGGCCGGTGGCGGCGATCGCCGCGCTGGTCGCGGTCGGGCACCTGGTGTCCGCGTCGCTGACCAGCGGCTACTGGCTCGACGAGGCCTACATGCTCGCGATCGGGCGGCACCACCTGGACTGGGGCTCGGTCGACCAGCCGCCGCTCGTCCCGGCGCTCGCGTGGCTCATGGACACGGTCGCGCCCGGGTCCGAGCTCCCTCTTCGGGTGCCGGTGATCCTGGTGACGACGGCCGCGGTCGTGGTGGCGGCGTCGATCGCCCGGGAGCTGGGTGGCGGCCGCCGGGCCCAGGTGCTCACGGCCGCCGCGCAGGCGACGGGGCTGTTCGCGGCGGTGTTCGGGCACTGGCTGACGCCGTACGCGTTCGAGCCGCTGGAGTGGCTCGTGGTGTTCTGGCTGCTCGTGCGGTGGGTGCGGGTCCGGGACGACCGCCTGTTGCTCGTCCTCGGGGTCGTGCTCGGGATCGCGCTCATGACGAAGCTGCAGGCGGCGTTGCTGGCCGGGGTGCTGCTGGTCGCCGTGGCGGTGTTCGGCCCGCGGGAGCTGCTCGCGCGCCCGAGGCTGTGGCTGGGCGGGGTGATCGCCCTGCTGCTCGCCGCCCCGACCCTGGTCTGGCAGGCCGTGCACGGGTGGCCGCAGCTCGCGATGTCGTCGGTCGTCGCGCGGGAGGTCGAGCTGGTCTACGGCGGCCGGCCCACCGTGGCCTGGGAGCTGATCGCGTTCGGCGGCCTGCTCGGCGTCGGGCTGGCGCTCGCGGGGCTGTGGTTCCTGGTCCGTGACCCCGGCCTGCGGTCCTACCGGTTCGTCGGCGCGGGGTTCGTGGCGCTCTACGTACTGTTCGTGGCGACCGAGGGGCGCCCGTACTACCTGCTCGGCTACCTCGGGGTGATGGCCGCGGTCGGGGCGGTCGGTGTCGAGCGGCGGGGGCGGACCCGGACGTGGCCGGCGTGGACGGCCGGGGTGCTCGCGGGCGTCCTCGCCGTGGCCGGCCTGGTCGTCTCACCCGCTTTCGTCTCCGCGGCGGGCGATCGCGACCAGGTGGTGGCGGCCGCGGCCACGTTCCGCGCGGTGCCCGACACGGGGCGTACCGCGCTCGTCGGGTCGAGCTACGTCACCGCGGCCTACCTCGACGCGTACTCCGACGAGCTCGGGCTGGCGCCCGCCCACAGCGCGAACCGCGGCTACGGCTACCTCGACCCGCCGTCGGAGACGGACACGGACGTGCTCTACGTCGGCGGTGACCCGGACGAGCTCCGTCCGTACTTCCGGTCGGTCCGGTCACTGGGCACGCCGGACGGGGTGCCCGCCTGGCTGCTCACCGACCGGACGCGGCCCTGGGCCTCGTTCTGGCCCGGGCTGCGTCACCTCGACATCGTGTGAGCGGCTCCCGAAACGGCATGAACGGGCCGTTCGTCACTATTGAAGGTGACGAACGGCCCGTTCGTACGGATGTCGGGCGGGTCGGGGGACGGGCCGCTCAGGCCACCCGCGCCCACACCGTGAGGCCGAGCTCCGTGGAGGTCTGCGGCTCCAGCTCGGCGGGCCCGCCGGCCTCGGTGACCGACACGGCGAGGCACTCGGTGCCCACCGTGTCGGCGCCGTTCCGGATCGCCGTCGCCGTGTCGGCGCGGGTCGCGGTCCACCACAGGTCGATCCGGTCGGAGACCTCGAAGTCCAGCCGCTTGCGGGCGTCCTGGACGAAGCGCAGCACGTCGCGCAGGAGGCCCGCCTCGCGGAGCTCGTCGGTCAGCTCCGTGTCGAGGCCCACCGACAGGCCGCCCTCGGAGCGCACCGCCCAGCCCTCGCGCGGGGTCTCCGAGATCACGATCTCGTCGCCCTGCAACGCCACCGGCTCGCCGTCCACCGTCACCGTCAGCACCCCGTCGACGGGCGCGTCCGTCGAGGCCTTCACGGCGTCCGCGACGGTGGGCGTCTGCTTGCCGAACCGCTTCCCCAACGCCCGGTAGTTCGGCTTCACGTCGAGCTCGACCAGCTCCGACCCGGCCGCCTCGACGCGCGCGACGTTGAGCTCGTCGGCGATCTCGGCGAGCAGTTCGGGGTCCAGGTCGGCGAACCCGGGCGCGGAGACGACCGCGCGCGAGAGCGGCTGGCGGGTGCGCACGCCGCTGGCCGCGCGGGTCGACCGGCCGAGCTCCACGACCCGCCGGACGAGCTCCATGCGGGACCGGAGCCCGTCGTCGGGAACGTTCGAGACGACCGGCCAGCTCGCGAGGTGCACCGAGTCCGGCGTGCCCTCGGGCAGGCCCGCGCCGCCCTCGCCCTGCAGCAGTGTCCACAGGTAGTCCGTCGCGAACGGCGTGAACGGCGCCATCAGGCGGCTGACCGTCTCGACGCACTCGTGCAGCGTCGCGAGCGCGGCCGGGTCGCCGTCCCAGAAGCGGCGCCGCGAGCGGCGGACGTACCAGTTCGACAGGTCGTCCACGAACGCGACGATCGCCCGGCCGGCCCGCGAGGAGTCGAAGTCCTCGAGCGCCGCGGTCACCTCGGTGACGCACGCCCGCAGTTCGCCCAGCGCCCACCGGTCCATGACGTGGCGGGTCTCCGGCCGCGGCGCCGACGGCGACCACCCGGCCGCGTTGGCGTAGGTGACCAGGAACGACGCGGTGTTCCAGTAGGTCAGCAGGACCTTCCGGACGATCTCGCGCAGCGTCTCGTGCCCCACGCGCCGGTCGACCCACGGGTTGCCCTGGGCGAGCATCAGCCAGCGCACCGCGTCGGCGCCGTGGGTGGCGAACAGCTCGAACGGGTCGAGGATGTTGCCGAGGTGCTTGGACATCTTGCGTCCCTGCTCGTCGAGCAGGAGGCCCAGGCAGACCACGTTCTCGTACGACGAGCGGTCGAAGACGAGGGTCCCGACCGCCATCAGCGAGTAGAACCACCCGCGCGTCTGGTCGATCGCCTCGCAGATGTACTGCGCGGGGTAGGCCTGCGCAAAGTCCGCCTCGTGGTGGTGCGGCGCGCCCCACTGGGCGAACGGCATCGCGCCGGAGTCGTACCAGACGTCGATGACGTCGGGGACCCGGCGCATCGTCCCCGTGCCGGAGGGCGCCGGGAACGTCACGTCGTCGACGTAGGGCCGGTGCGGGTCGAGCGCGCTCAGGTCCTGGCCGGCCCAGCTGCCCAGCTCCGCGAGGGACCCGACGACGACGACCTCGGACGGGTCCGCGTCGTTGCGCCACACCGGCAGCGGCGTGCCCCAGTAGCGCTTGCGCGACAGCGCCCAGTCGACGTTGTTCTCCAGCCACGCCCCGTACCGACCGTGCTTGATGTGCGGCGGGTACCAGTTCGTGCCCTCGTTCTCCTCGAGCAGGCGCTCGCGGATCGCGGTCGTGCGGATGAACCAGCTGGGCAGTGCGTAGTAGATCAGCGGCGTGTGGCAGCGCCAGCAGTGCGGATACGAGTGCTCGTAGGACTCCGCCCGGAACATCACGCCGCGGGCCTCGAGGTCGGCGACGAGCGAAGGGTCGGCGGCCTTGAAGAACATCCCGCCGACCAGGGGCACGTCGTCGTAGAAGTGCCCGTTCGAGCCGATCGGGTTGACCATCTCCAGGCCCTCGGCGCGCGCGACCTGGTGGTCCTCCGCGCCGAACGCGGGCGCCATGTGGACCAGGCCGGTGCCGGCGTCGGTGGTGACGTGGTCGCCGTGGACGATGCGGAACGCGTCCCCGAAGCGGCCGGCCTCGAGCAGCTCGAACGGCCGCGTGTAGTGGCTGCCGATGAGCTCGGCGCCGGTGAGGCGGGCGGTGACCTCGACGGCGTCGGACCCCAGCACCGGGCCCAGGAGGTCCTCGGCGAGCACGAGGTCCTCGGCCCCGTGGCGCACGCGCACGTAGACGACCGACCGCTCGACCGCGACCGCCGTGTTCGACGGCAGCGTCCACGGCGTCGTCGTCCAGACCAGCAGGTTCGCGCCCGCCCACGGGCCGTCGGTCAGCGGGAAGCGGACGTAGACGCTCGGGTCGACGTCGTCCTCGTAGCCGAGCGCGACCTCGTGGTCCGACAGCGGCGTCTCGTCGCGCGGGCAGTACGGCGTGACGCGGTGGTCCTCGACCAGCAGGCCCTTCTCGTGGATCGCCTTGAGCGACCACCACACGCTCTCGACGTAGCGCGGGGCCATCGTCAGGTAGGCCTCGTCGAGGTCCACCCAGTAGCCCATGCGCTCGGTCATGGCCGCGAAGGCGGAGACGTTGCGCAGGGCGGACTCGCGGCAGGCCGCGTTGAACTCGGCGATCCCGTAGCGCTCGATGTCGCCCTTGCTCGTGAACCCGAGCTCCTTCTCGACGGCGAGCTCGACCGGCAGACCGTGGCAGTCCCAGCCCGCGCGGCGCGGCACGTGGTAGCCGCGCATCGTCCGGAAGCGGGGGAACAGGTCCTTGAAGGCGCGGGCCTCGACGTGGTGGGTGCCCGGCGTGCCGTTCGCGGTCGGCGGGCCCTCGTAGAAGATCCACGGCTCGCCCTGCGCGGTCTGCTCCAGCGAGCGCCGGAACACGTCACGCTTGTCCCACCGCTCGAGAATCTCCTGCTCGACGGCCGGCAGGTCGACACTCGAGGACAGCGGGGCGAAGTGGTGTTCCGGGGCGCTCACAGGTGGTGCTTTCCCTAGCGTTCGGTGGGGCGTGCGAACCGCTCCAGCCTACCCAGCGGCCGATGACGGCCTGCTCGGACACCGGGACGGGTGGGGGGTGCTCGAACGACGTCGACGCGGTCGGTACAGTTGTCGCCGTTGCCGCCGCGACCGATGGTCACGGTGGGTGACGGCCATGGGGTATGGTGTAATTGGCAACACGGCTGATTCTGGTTCAGTTGTTCTAGGTTCGAGTCCTGGTACCCCAGCTGCGAGCAGCGGACGGGCGATCTTGTAGAGTTCCAGCCGCTGTTCCTCCTAGGGCCCCGTCGTCTAGCGGCCTAGGACGCCGCCCTCTCAAGGCGGTAGCGGGGGTTCGAATCCCCTCGGGGCTACACACGAGAGCGCCTCGGCCTGCGGGCCGGGGCGCTTCGTCGTTCACGGGTCCACGAACGCCGACGGGGTGTCGACCTCGTCGAACCACAGGTAGGCCAGCAGCACCGGTCGCTCGCCGGTGCGCATCGCGTGCGGCTGCCAGGGCGCGTGGTGCACGAGCTCGCCGGCGGGCTCGTCGACCCACTCCTCGCCGTGGTCCCAGCCGATCGTCCCCAGCGGCAGGTAGTACTCCTCGGCGGGGTGGTGGTGGGCCCGGTAGTGCACGTCCGGGCCGAGCACGACGAGCCCGAGCACCACGTCGTCGTCGGTGCGCAGCGGGGCGTGGGCGTAGCCCGCGAACAGGGCCTCGTCGTCGGCGTAGGAGGCGGTCCGGGTCCAGGCCGCGCGCTTCGTGACGACGGCCAGCGCGTCCCGGAGCTGCTCGTCCACCTCCTCGCCGACCCGCGCGAGGGCGTCCTCGAGGTGGGCGAGCACGGGGAGGTCGGGCGCGGTGTCGACCAGCTGCGGCGCCCCGCCGAGGCTCGCCACCGCCATGAGCTCCGCCATCGCCCCGCGCCGGCCCAGTGCGGCCACGAACCGGGCGGTCAGGGCGTCGACGGCGGGCCCGGCGGCGGTCACGGGTGATCGGGTCGGCTCGGCACGGGGCGATCCTGGCACCGGTGCGCCGAGTGCGACACCACGCACGTCGGTGGGCTGCTGAACCTGCGCCACGTCGCACTCGGGGGTGGCGCCGGCTGACCCGGTCGCCGAGCGGACCCTCATCGGTCCCGACGGCGGGTCGGGAGACCGGTGAGGGTCCGCTCGAGGCGGCCACGTCCTGTCCGCCTCCTGCGGGATGCTTCCGTGGTGACCACCCTCGACGCCCGGGCGCTGAACCGCGCGACGCTCGCGCGCCAGCACCTCCTGGAGCGCGCCGATCTCGGCGTGCTCGACGCCGTCGCGCACCTCGGCGGGCTGCAGGCCCAGGAGCCGCAGGAGCCGTTCGTCGGGCTGTGGTCACGGCTGCGCGCGTTCGCGCCCGCGACGCTCGACGGCCTGCTCACCGACCGGCACGTGACGCGGATGCACCTGATGCGCCGCACCGTCCACCTGGTGACGGCGGCCGACGCGCTCGCGTGGCGGGACCGCCACCAGGCGATGCTCACCCAGCGGATGCTCGGGGTGTACCGCCGTGACCTCGCGGACGTCGACCTCGACGAGCTCGCGGAGGCGGTGGCCGAGCTCCTCGCCGACGGCGGGCCGCGGACGGCGGGTGAGGTCGGGAGGGCCCTTGCGCAGCGGTGGCCCGGGGTGGCCCCGCGGACGCTCGGCGACGCGGCCCTGACCGTGCTGCCCGTGGTCCAGGTGCCACCGCGCGGGCTGTGGCGCCAGGCCGGAGGTGCGGAGTTCACCCCGCTCGCGGATTGGCTGGGCGGGCCACGGCCGTCGTCGGGAACGGGCCTCGTCCGGCGCTACCTCGCGGCCTACGGGCCCGCGGCCACCGCGGACCTCCGCGCGTGGAGCGGGCTCGCCGGGCTCCCGCAGGAGGTCGACGCGGTGCGCGACGAGCTGGTGAGCTTCCGCGACGCGCGCGGCCGCGAGCTGCTCGACCTCCCCGACGCGCCGCGCCCGGACCCCGACACCCCGGTCCCGGTGCGCTTCCTGCCGGCCTTCGACAACGCCGTGCTGGGCTACGACGACCGCAGCCGGATCATCGACGACGCCCACCGCGGGCTCTCGGTGGCCGGGACCCGGTTCGTGCTGCTCGACGGGCGGGTCGCGGCGACGTGGACCGTGTCCGCCGGGGTGGTCACGGTGGAGCCGCTGCGGCGGTTCAGCAGGCAGGACCGGTCCGCGGTCGCGAAGGAGGGCCGGGCCCTCGCGACCTTCCTGGCCGACGGCGGGAAGGGCCGGGTCAGGGTGGCGTCGTCCCGTACATGATCGAGCGGGTGTTCTCCTCGGAGTAGTACGCCTCCATCTCGGGGAGCGTCATGTCGTCGGTCGTGCGGGCGGCCATCTGCGCGATGCTCGGGAGGTCGTCCTCCGGCCACGCCTCGGGCTCCCACAGGTCCGAGCGCAGGAACGCCTTCGCGCAGTGCGTGAAGACCTCCTCGACGGCGACCTCCAGCACGATCCGCGGCACGTGGCGGCGGTGGCGCATCGCCTCCGCGTAGGGCGGGTCGAGCAGCAGGCGCGCGGTGCCGTTTACGCGCAGCGTGTCGTGCCGGCGCGGCACCAGGAAGATCAGCCCGACGTGCGGGTTCTCCAGGATGTTGGTGAACCCGTCGACGCGGCGGTTGCCGGGGCGGTCCGGGATCGCGAGCGTGCGGTCGTCGAGCACGTGGACCGAGCCGGCCGGGTCGCCCTTCGGCGAGACGTCCAGGGAACCGTCGGCACCCGCCGTCGCGATCATCTGGAACGGGCTGCGCGCGATGAACGCCCGGTCGGTCTCGTCGAGACGGTCCCGCTGCTTGACGACGGCCCGGCGAACCGGCTCCCCGACGACGTCACGGAGCTGCTCCAGGGACGTGATCTGCTCGCTCACCGTCCCACGGTAGGTGTCAGCGCAAGGCCTTCTCCAGCGCCCGGGCGGCCGCGAGCAGGTCGTTCGCCCAGCGGGAGCCCGGCTTGCGGCCGATGCGGTCGACGGGACCGGACACCGACACCGCGGCGACCACGGAACCATCGGGGCCCCGCACCGGCGCCGACACGCTGGCCACGCCGACCTCGCGCTCGGCGACGCTCTGCGCCCAGCCGCGCCGGCGGATCTCGGCGAGCAGGTCCGGGTCGAAGGCCCCCGGGGCCTCCGGCGACCACGCGATCAGCACCTTCGCCCCCGACCCCGCGCTCAGGGGCAGTCGTACTCCCACCGGCACCGTGTCGCGCAGCCCGGACGCCGGCTCGGCCGCGGCCACGCACACCCGGGAGGCGCCCTCGCGGCGGTAGAGCTGGACGGACTCGCCGGTGAGGTCGCGCAGGGTGGGCAGGACCTCCTCGGCGGCGGTGAGCAGCGGGTCGTGGTGGCCGTGGGCCATCTCCGCGAGCGCCGGGCCGGGCCGCCACCGGCCGTCGGGATCACGTTCGAGCAGCCGGTGGGTCTCCAGCCCGACGGCGAGGCGGTGCGCGGTGGCGCGGGGGAGTCCGGTGCGTTCCACCAGTTCGCCCAGGCCGCACGGCGCGACGGCGGCCGCGCGCAGCACACCCACCGCCTTGTCGAGCACGCCGATTCCGCTACTCTGTCCCACGGAGCGACACAGTAATCTCAGATTTTGAGATACACCACCACCGCGGGCAGGGATCGATGGGACGCACACTCGCCGAGAAGGTCTGGGACCAGCACGTCGTGAGGCACGGGGAGGGTCAGGAGCCCGACCTCCTCTACATCGACCTGCACCTCGTCCACGAGGTGACCAGCCCGCAGGCGTTCGACGGGCTCCGGCTGCACGGCCGGAAGCTCCGCCGTCCGGACCTGACGATCGCCACCGAGGACCACAACGTCCCGACCCTCGACATCCTCGCGCCGATCGCGGACGAGGTCTCCGCGACGCAGGTCGCGACGTTGCGCAAGAACGTCGAGGAGTTCGGCGTGCGGCTCTTCCCGATGGGCGACGCCAACCAGGGCATCGTCCACATGATCGGCCCGGAGCTGGGGTTGACCCAGCCGGGCACGACGGTCGTGTGCGGCGACTCGCACACCTCGACGCACGGCGCGTTCGGGGCGCTCGCGTTCGGCATCGGGACGTCCGAGGTCGAGCACGTCATGGCGACCCAGACGCTGCCGCTGCGCCCGTTCCGGACGATGGCCATCGAGATCTCCGGGGCGCTCCGCCCGGGGGTGACCAGCAAGGACGTCATCCTCAAGGTCATCTCGCAGATCGGCACCGGCGGTGGGGCGGGCTACGTGCTCGAGTACCGCGGCGAGGCGGTGCGGACCATGTCGATGGAAGCGCGCATGACGATGTGCAACATGTCCATCGAGGCGGGCGGCCGCGCCGGGATGGTCGCGCCGGACGAGACGACGTTCGCGTACCTGAAGGGTCGCCCGCACGCCCCGCAGGGTGCCGAGTGGGACGCGGCGGTGGAGGCGTGGCGCGAGCTGCGCACCGACGACGACGCCGAGTTCGACGCGGTCGTGCACATCGACGCGGACGCCCTCACACCCTTCGTCACCTGGGGCACCAACCCCGGCCAGGGCCTCCCGCTCGGCGACTCGGTGCCCGACCCCGCGACGATGGACGACGACGACGCGGCCGCCACCCGCAAGGCGCTCGCCTACATGGACCTCGAGCCCGGGACGAAGCTGCGCGACATCGCCGTCGACGTCGTGTTCCTCGGCTCGTGCACGAACGCCCGCATCGAGGACTTCCGCGCCGCCGCGGACGTCCTGCGCGGCAACACGATCGCCGACTCGGTGCAGATGCTCGTCGTGCCCGGCTCGATGGCCGTCAAGGCGCAGGCCGAGTCCGAGGGCCTGGACCAGGTGTTCATCGACGCGGGGGCCGAGTGGCGCAACGCGGGCTGCTCGATGTGCCTCGGCATGAACCCCGACCAGCTCGCACCGGGGCAGCGCTGCGCCTCGACGTCCAACCGCAACTTCGAGGGCCGGCAGGGCAAGGGCGGGCGCACCCACCTGGTGTCGCCGCTGGTCGCCGCGGCCACCGCCGTGCGCGGCACGCTGTCCTCGCCCGAAGACCTCGTCACCGTCGGGAGCTGATCATGGACAAGTTCACCACGCACACCGGCATCGGCACCCCGCTGCGGGTGTCGAACGTCGACACCGACCAGATCATCCCGGCGGTCTACCTCAAGCGCGTCACGCGCACCGGGTTCGACGACGGGCTGTTCGCGTCGTGGCGCTCGGACCCCGCGTTCATCCTGAACCAGGAGCCCTACGACCGCGGGTCCGTGCTGGTCGCGGGCCCGGACTTCGGCACGGGCTCGTCGCGCGAGCACGCGGTCTGGGCGCTGCTGGACTACGGGTTCCGCGTCGTGATCTCGTCGCGCTTCGGAGAGATCTTCAAGGGCAACTCGTCGAAGGCGGGCCTGCTCGCGGCCACCGTCGAGCAGTCCGACGTCGAGCTGCTCTGGAAGAAGATCGAGTCGCGCCCGGGCCTGGAGCTCACCGTCGACCTGCAGGCGAAGACGGTCACGGCGGAGGACCTCGTGGTGCCCTTCGCCGTCGACGACTACACCCGCTGGCGCCTGCTCGAGGGCCTCGACGACATCGGCCTCACCCTGCGCCACGAGGCCGACATCGACGCGTACGAGAAGGGCCGCCCGTCGTACAAGCCGACGACGGTGTAGCCGCTCTCCTGTCATCCCGGACGCCCGTCACCACGGGATCTCGCCGGCGTCCTCGAAATACCCACCGGTCGGCCCGTCGTCGGGCAGGGTCGCGAGGCGGATCGCCGTCGCCGCGCCCTGCTCCGGGGTGCGGTGCCCGCGGAAGCCGTTGAGATCGGTCGCGACGAACCCCGGGCACGCCAGGTTGATCTTGACGTCCGTGTCCGCGAGCTGCTTGACGTACTGCAGCGTGACGGCGTTGAGGAAGGTCTTCGACGGCGCGTAGGCCCCGGAGATCGGGCCGGTGTCGCCGCCGGAACTCTGCCGCGCGAGCGACCCGACGCCCGAGGACACGTTGACGATCCGCGGGTGCGGCGAGCGCCGCAGCAGCGGCAGCATCGCGTCCATCGTCCGGATCACCCCGTAGACGTTCACCTCGACGACGGACCGCACCGTGTCGAGGTCGATCTCCGTCGGACGCTGGTTCCATCCGCCGGTGATCCCGGCGTTGTTGACCAGCACGTCCAGCCGGTCCAGCGACGCCGCGGCGGCCGCCACGCTCGCGTCGTCCGCGACGTCGAGCGGCACGCCGAACGCGTCCACGCCGGCGGCCCGCAGCTTCTCCACGGCCTCCTGACGCCGGGCGTCGTCCCGTGCGCCCACGCCGACGCGGTACCCCAGCGCGCCCAGGCCGGCCGCGATCTCGTACCCGATGCCCTTGTTCGCCCCGGTGACCAGGGCGACGCTCTGCTCGCTCATGGTGTCCATCGTCGGCGCGGTGCCCGGTCCGGGTCCAAGACCGACCCGGTGCCCACCCATACCGCAGGGGTATCAATGAGAGGGTGGAGACGCGGGAGCTGAGGTACTTCGTCGCGGTCGCCGAGGAGCGGCACTTCGGGCGCGCCGCCGAACGGCTCGGGATCGCCCAGCCGCCGCTGTCCCGGGCGATCCAGCAGCTCGAACGCCGCCTCGGCGCCCGGCTGCTCGACCGCACGACCCGCGAGGTCGCGCTCACCGAGGCCGGAGCGGTCCTGCTGACCGAGGGGCGGGCGGCGCTCGACGCGGTCGACGCCGCGGAGCGCCGGACCCGCCGCGCCGCCGTGGGCCCCGGCATCGTGCTCGTGTCGAAGGCGGGTGCCTCGGAGGAGCTGCTCGCGAAGCTGCTCGACGCCTACGCCGCGGAGCCCGGCGCGGTCGAGGTCGACGTGCAGCTGTGCGGGCCGGCGCAGCAGGAGCGGCTCCTGCGCGACGGGCGGGCCGACGTCGCGCTGTTGCACTGTCCGTTCGACTCGACGGCCGGCTTCGACACCGACGACCTCACGACCGAGGGCCAGTCGTTGTTCCTCCCGGCCGGGCACCCGCTGTCCGCCCGGTCCGAGCTCCGCATGGCGGACGTCGCCGGCGTGCCGCTGCCGCGCTGGCCCCTTCCCGACGGCGGGTACCCGGACGGCCCCGGCCCGGAGGTCCGGGACACCATGCAGCTGCGCCAGCTCGTGTCCCTGGGACGCGCCGCGGCGGTCCTGCCCGACTCCGCGCGCCACGGTCTGGTCGACGACGTCGTCGCGGTGCCGGTCGTCGACGCCCCGCGGGTCACCACCGTGATCGCGTGGCCGCCGCACAGCCGCTCGCGGGCGGTGGCCGACCTCGTGCGCTGCGCGGCGCGCCTGTAGCGGCTCCGACCACTCACGAGGGGAGCACCACCGGTGCCAGCTCCGCGAAGCGGTCGCCGGGGCCCGGGTTGCCCGGCGCCGACCGACCGCCGAGCTGGTGGACCACGCCCCACACCGCGTTCAGGGCGGTGTGCACCGCGCCCTCCGCCCAGCCGGGGGTGAACGAGATGTCGTCGCCGGCCAGGAAGATGCCCCGGTGGGCCGGGTCGGACCCGTCATGCACGAAGTGGGTGAACATCCGCCGCTGGTAGCGGTAGTGCCCCGGCAGGTTGCCGCGGAACGCGCCCATGAAGTGCGGCTCGCGCTCCCACGAGATCGTGATCGGCTCGCCGAGGACGTGCGCGGCGACGTCGAGGTCGGGATAGATCTGGCGCAGCGAGTGCAGCATCAGGCGCACCCGCTCGTCGGTGGGCAGCGCGAGCCACTTCAGGGCGTCGTCGTTCCAGGTGTAGCTCAGGCACAGCACGGCGGGCCGGGTGCCGGCGTCCGGGTCGTCCGCCCCGCCCCCGCCGTCGAGGAGGTAGGTCCCGCGGGTCATGCGGTCGGTCAAGGTCGTCGACATGACGTGCCGTCCCGACGACGGGTCGCGGTCGCGCCAGAACGGGCGGTCGACCAGCACGAACGTCTTCGAGCTCTGCATGTAGTGGGACCGCTCGAGCGCCATCCAGAGGTCGTGGGAGAACAGCGACTCGTCGGTGTCGATCCCGGCGGAGAGCAGCCAGGACTGCACGGTCGAGATCACCGCGGCGTAGGCCCGCTCGGTGCCCCAGCGGTCGAGGACGCCGATCCGGCCGTCGTCCAGCCGGCGGATCCGGCGGACGGCGGGCCGGGGCGATCCGCGGTGCATCGACTCCAACGACGCTCCGGGGGTCCAGTGCGTGAGCTGCGACGGTGCCCGCCGCCAGAGGGCGAGCGGCACGGTCTGGGCGCCGCCCTGGATGCGGACGTGCTGGTCGTCGGCGTCCGTCGCGACGACGCGGAGGATCTCCAGCATCGAGTTGGGGAAGTCGGTGTCCCAGCCACCGGTGCCGAACCCGACCTGGCCGAACAGCTCGCGGTGCTCGAACCGCGCGAAGGCCGGCGAGCGGGCGAGGAAGCCCGCGAAGCTCTCGTCGTCCAGCCGGGGCACCAGCCGGTCCCAGATCTGCTTGACCGCCGAGGTCGACCGAGCGGCGATCGCGGCCCGCAGCGCGGGCAGGTCGGCGCCCTCGGCGAGCGCGGTCGCCCAGGCCCGCGAGACCTCGGCGAAGACCGGCGGCAGGTCCTCGGGGCGCTCCGCGTAGTGCGACCGCCCGGCGAGCTCGATGACCGTCGACGGCGTCTGCGGCGCCAGCGGGTTGGGGAACGGCGAGGTCCGGACGCCGAGGACGCGCAGGTAGTGCCCGAAGGCGCGGCCCGAGGCCGGGAAGCGCATACCGCCGAGGTCCGCGACCGCGTCCGGGACGCCCGGGAACGCCTGCGACCGCAGCCGGCCCCCGATCTCGCCGGCCTCGTACACGACCGGCCGGAGCCCCAGCCGCATGAGCTCGTAGGCCGCGACGAGCCCGGACATCCCGGCACCGACGACCGCGACCTCCGTCCCCAGCGCGTCGTCGGGGATCTGCCCGAGGCCCGCGGGGTGCGCGAGGTAGGTGTCGTAGGGGAACGGGAAGTCGGGGACCAGCATCGCGGGGCCGGGGTCGGTCACCATCGGTAGGTCTCCGGCCGGCGGGCGGCGAGGTAGTCGGTGAGGCCCTCGGGCCGGTCCACGTCGGCGACGAGCAGCTCCTCGCCGTCGCCCGCGCGGGCGAGCACGGCCCCGTCCGGGCCGGCGATCAGGCTGGACCCGCAGAACGGGGCGCCGCACTGGTTCGCGTAGGCGATCGTGACGCCGTTCTCCATCGCCCGGGCCGGGAGGAGCACGGTCGCGACGGCGGGGTCGTCCAACGCCGTCGGCACGAGCACGACCTCCGCCCCCGCGAGCGCGACGCCGCGCACGACCTCCGGGAACTCCACGTCGAAGCAGATCACCACCGCGCACCGGAGCCCCGCCAGGTCGACCAGGAGGGGCGTCCCGTCGCCCGGCACGAACGCCGCCCGCTCGTCCGGTCCCCAGAGGTGGGTCTTGGCGTACCGGCCGAGGAGCTCGCCGTCCGGCCCGACGACGACGGCGGTGATCCGGCCGCCGTGGGGCTCGGAGGCGACGAGGGCGATGTCGTGCTCCGCGGCGATCAGCTTCAGCCGGCGGTCCAGCGCCGGGTCCGCGGGCCCGAAGGGCGCCCCGTACCCCGTGCTGAACAGCTCCGGGGTGACGAGGACGTCCGCGTCCGCCGCGGCGGCCTCGGCGGCCGCCCGGGCCAGCCGCCGTGCTCCGTCGTCGGGACCCCGTGCCTGCCAGACCGCGATCCTCACGCCAGGCCCTCCCGTCCACCCCGCGATCGTGACGTCCGGTGTCAGCATGGCCGCACCGCTGACACCGTCGGTCGGGCTCAGCGAGCGGTGGCCAGCACCGCCAGCAGGTCGTACACCACGTGGGCGGCGGCGATGCCGGTGATCTCCGCGTGGTCGTAGGCCGGGGCGACCTCGACGACGTCGATCCCCACGATGTCCAGTCCGGCCAGCCCGCGCAGGGTGTGCAGCAACTCGCGGCTGGTCAACCCGCCCGCCTCCGGGGTCCCGGTGCCGGGTGCGGCCGCCGGGTCGAGGACGTCGATGTCCACCGACACGTACACCGGCCCGCCCGTGAGGCGGCGGCGCAGCCGGTCCACGGCCCGGGCGACCCCGTCGGTCTCGTAGTCGTCCGCGCGGACCACCGCGAAACCGAGTCGGGCGTCGTCGTCGAGGTCGGCGGCGGAGTAGAGCGGCCCGCGGATGCCGACGTGCATCGAGCGCTCGCGATCGATCAGGCCCTCCTCGCTCGCGCGCCGGAAGGGGGTGCCGTGGGTGTAGGGCGCGCCGAAGTAGGTGTCCCACGTGTCGAGGTGCGCGTCGAAGTGCAGCACGGCGACCGGGCCGTGCAGGGCGTGCAGCGCCCGCAGCGCCGGGAGCGCCAGGGTGTGGTCGCCGCCGAGCCCGACCACCCTCGCGCCGTCCTCGGCCAGCGACCGGATACCGAGCTCGGCCGCGCCCAGGGCCTCGGGGATGTCGAACGGGTTCAGCGCGAGGTCCCCGGCGTCGGCGACCTGGAGGTCCGCGAACGGGGAGACGCCGACGGCGGGGTGGTAGGCCCGGAGCAGGCGGGAGGACTGCCGGATGTGCGCCGGCCCGAAGCGGGCGCCCGGGCGGTAGCTCACGCCGGCGTCGAACGGGAGGCCGACGATCGCGACGTCGGCGCGGGACACCTCGTCGAGGCGGGGCAGGCGGGCGAACGTGGGCGGCCCCGCGTACCGGGGGACCGCCCGTCCGTCCACCGGGCCGATCACGATGTGGCTTCGCCAGGTGAGCACTTCGCGGGCCCAGAGGCCCTCGAAGTGCTCACCTGCCTACGGCACATCGACGACCTTCGCCTCGCTCGGCACGCCCTGGTCGTCGACCAGGAACAGCATGTACGGCCCGGGCGGCACGATCGTGGCCTGCGGCGGGACCGTCACCGAGACCCCGTCCGGCGTCTTCTGCATGTCCAGCGCCACGTCGCGCATGTCCGAGGTGGTGACGTGCGTGGCCGACGAGGTGCGGATCAGGCGCGCCTTCGCGATGCGCGACCCGTCGGGGGTCGGGATGTTCACGGTGGAGCCGCGGGTCATCACCGGCGGGGCCGAGGTGATCGTCGGGCGGGGCGCGTCGGTCTGCAGGTACGGCGGCGTGAAGATCTCGATGCGCTGCTCGAACGTGCCCGGCACGGTGTTCTTCTCGTCGTCGAACAGCGGGTCCGACCCGGCCACCAGCACGCGTCCGTCGGGCAGCAGCAGCGCCTCGGTGTGGTAGTCGCGCCCGATGCGCGGGTCCGCCATCGGCGTCAGCTGGTTCGTCGCCGGGTCCAGGGTGTAGGCGAGGTGGTTGTTCGTCGCCCCCTTGCCGCGGTAGTCCAGCGAGCCGTTCGTGATCAGCGTGGTGTCGTCGGGCAGGTTGACCAGGTTCGGGTACCGGGTCGGCTGCGCGAGGTCCGGGCCCGGGGTGAAGTGCGGCGCCGGGTCCTTGAGGTCCAGGAAGTCGATGCGCGACGAGGAGATCGGGCTCTCGCCGACCCCGCCACCGCCGACGACGGCGAGCCGCTGGTCCTGCACCGGACCGATGAACGCCGACCCGGACGTCTCCATGAGATCGGGCTGACGCAGGCCGGGGATCGGGGTGAACGCGCCGGTGTCGATGTCCCAGAAGCCCGGGACGCGGCCGTCCTGCGCGGGCCCGTAGCCGGCGTTGGAGCCGGTGTAGACCATGCGCCGCGGGGTCGCGGTCTCGAACAGCGCCGGGTAGGTGGGGAAGTACTGCTTGAGGGTGTCCCGGCGGTCGATCCAGGTGTTTGTGCGCGGGTCGAACTCCTCGGACAGGCCGTTCAGCACCTGCCCGACGCCGTCGAGCCCGGCGACGGTGAGGACGTTGCCGTCGGAGAGCGGGGTGAGCGTCGGGTACCAGCGGGGCTGGTTCATGTCCGGCAGCTCGGTCCACGTCTCGGACTTCGGGTCGAACGTGTACGCCTTGTTCGTGCCCTGGTAGTCCTGCTTGTCCAGGGTCATCGGCTCGCCGATGCCGTAGAGGTTCTTCGCGTCGGCGGCCGGGAGGCCGGAGATCGAGTACTTGTCGCGGTTGCCGTTGACGGCGGACGGCCCGGGTGTCTCCGACTCGACGAAGACCTTCTCCTCGGAGGCGGTGACCTGGGTCCGCCGCCCGACGCCGGTCTTGGCGGCCGGCGGGAGCGTGGTGTCGTAGGCCGACTTGTACTTCTGGCCGGTGGGGGAGACGAACTCGGTGCCGGCGGGCAGGGTGCGCGGGGCGTTCGGGTTCTCGTTCTTCACCCGCATGGCGCCCGCGGCGTTGGTCACCGCGCCGTCGAGCTTCTCGTAGCGCTGGGTGCCGCCGGCGAAGAGCACGCGGCCGTCGGGGAGGACGGTCTGGCCGCCGCAGAACATGTCGTCGGGCACCGGGATCATGCGCGACTGACCCGTCGTCGGGTCGTAGACCAGGCTCTTCAGGGCCCGGGTCGCGAACATGTCCTCCTTGTTGCCGGAGCCGGCGATGAGGAGGACCTTGCCCGTGTTCATCAGGATGGCGTGGATCGCGTTGACGCGCTGGTCGGGCGGGACCTCGATGGTGTCCCAGTGCCCGTACTGCGCCTTGTACTCCGGGCTGTTGATCAGCCGCTCGTGCTGCCACTCCTGCACGTAGGAGAAGGCCGGGGGCACGTTGACGCCGAGCAACACGGCAGCAGCCACGACCACGAGGGCGATCTGCCGGTACCGACGTGTCTTCGCGCGCAAGCCCACTCTCCACGGTCGGGAACCGGATCGGGCCTGTCGACGGGGGAGCGCAGGGCGGGGCCGATCCGGTGACGGCCGTAGCTCACGCTAACCGAGACGCATCCGTGACCTGACGACGGGGCCGGACGAGTGAACCGTTCACACCGAGGCGTCCCGCACGTAGTCCGCGGCCACCAGCTCCCCGTCGTGGAACGACAGCACCCAGACGCTGCCCTTGCGCGACGGCGGGTCGGCCAGCCGCCGGTTGCTGCGGACGTCGGGGCGGGGCCCGGCGTCCGAGTCGGGGTCGGCGGCGAGGTCGCGCACCAGCGCCGGGATGCCGTACCCCTGGGCGCAGACCGCCGCGACACCGTCCCCCGCGGCGAGCGCGAGCAGGTGCTCCCGCGCCCGGTGCGGGTCGGCGGCGACGGCCTCGTCGGCGAACGCGTCGTCGACCTCGATCCCGACGCCGAGCCGGTGCGAGGCGGGCTCGAGGGTCTGCACGCAGCGGGTCCGCCCGACCGCGTACAGCCGCGTCACGCCGTGCGCGGCGAGCAGGTCACCGACCCGGCGTGCCTGCTCCCGTCCCTCGTCGACGAGCGGGCGGACGTCGTCGTCGGCGTGGCTCCCGCGGCTGCCGGCCTTCGCGTGCCGCACGAGCAGCAGCGTCGTGAGCGGGAACGGGGCGGCGGTGAAGTGGTCGAGGACCTCGCGGTCGGAGCCGTAGGTGAGCAGTGGGGCCGCGTCGGCGGGGGCGAGCCAGCGCAGCTCGTCGGTCTCGCCGTTGGGCGTGAACGTCCCGTCGCCGGCCCGCGCGTCCCAGTAGTCCACGACCTTGCGGTCGGCGCCGACCGGGTAGCGCACCGCCGTCAGGTGCCGGCCCAGGGTCGCGGCGAAGCCGGTCTCCTCGCCGATCTCGCGCACGGCCGTCCGGGCCCGGGACTCGCCGGGGTCGACCTTGCCCTTGGGCAGGCTCCAGTCCCCGTGGTGCGGACGGTGCACGAGCGCCACCTCGACGCCGGCCGCGGCCGGGCGCCACAGCACCGCGCCCGCGGCGTGCACCGAGACCGGCACCGCCCCGTCGTCGTCGTCGGAGTCCGGACTGCTCACGCCTTCCCGTCCCGGCGCAGCAGCAGCTGGCTCTGGTGGTCGCACACCTGCATCCCCTCGGTGCCCTCCCCGGCCGCGACCGGCCACGGCGTCCAGGAGCCGTCCGGGTCGAGGCTCCAGCACCGGGTGGACGGTGCCGTCGCCGAGTCGAGGATGTCGTCGAGCTGGGCGACCAGCCGCGGGTCGGTGACCGGCGCCAGCACCTCGACCCGGCGGTCGAGGTTGCGGTGCATGATGTCGGCGCTGCCGATCCAGTGCTCGTCCGCCCCCACGAAGTGGAAGATCCGGGAGTGCTCGAGGAACCGGCCGAGGATCGACCGGACCCGGATGTTCTCCGAGAGCCCCGGCACGCCGGCGCGCACCGCGCAGATGCCGCGCACCACGAGGTCGATCGGCACCCCGGCCAGCGAGGCGCGGTAGAGCGCGTCGATCACCTGCTCGTCGACCAGGCCGTTGACCTTGATCCGGATGCCTGACTTCTTGCCCTTCGCCGCGCGCTTGCGCTCGGTGTCGATCCGCTCGATCAGCCCGCGCCGCACGCCGTAGGGGGCCACGAGCAGCCGGCGGTACTTGCGACGCCGCGCGTACCCGGTGAGCACGTTGAACAGGTCGGTGAGGTCCGCGCCGATGGTCTCGTCGGCGGTGAACACCCCGATGTCCTCGTAGAGCCGTGCGGTCTTCGGGTTGTAGTTGCCGGTGCCGAGGTGGCAGTACCGCTTGATCGTCGAGCCCTCCTGGCGCACCACCAGCGCGGCCTTGCAGTGCGTCTTGAGCCCGACCAGCCCGTACACCACGTGCACCCCGGCGCGCTCCAGCGCCCGGGCCCAGTTGATGTTGGCACGCTCGTCGAACCGGGCCTTGATCTCGACGACGGCCACGACCTGCTTGCCCGCCTCGGCCGCCTCGATCAGCGCCTCGACGATCGGTGAGTCACCCGAGGTCCGGTAGAGCGTCTGCTTGATCGCGAGGACCTTCGGGTCGTTCGCGGCCTGCTCGATGAAGCGGTGCACGCTCGTGGAGAACGAGTCGTAGGGGTGGTGCACCATCACGTCGCCCTCGCGCAGCGTCGCGAAGACGCTCTTCGGCGTCTCGCCCTCGCTGAACGCCGGGTGGGTCGCGGGGACGAACACCGGGTCCTTCAGCTCGGGGCGGCTCAGCGCGAGCAGCTCCATGAGGCAGGACAGGTCGAGCAGGCCCGGGACCTGCACGACGTCGTGCGGGTCCACGTCGAGCTCGCGCAGCAGCAGCTCGAGCATGTGCTCGCTCATCGAGTCGGTGATCTCCAGGCGCACCGGCGGGCCGAAGCGGCGCCGCGCCAGCTCGCGCTCGAGGGCCTGCAGCAGGTCCTCGTCGCGGTCCTCCTCGACGTCGAGGTCGGCGTTGCGGGTCACGCGGAACACGTGGTGCTCGGCGACCTGCATGCCCTCGAAGAGGTGGTCGAGGTGCTCGGCGATGAGGTCCTCGATCGGCAGGAACCAGCACCGCTGGTCGACCCGCGCGTCCGCGTCGTCGTCACCGTCGCCGGGCTCGGGTCCGACCCGCACCAGCCGCGGCACGTTGTTCGGCACCTTGACCCGGGCGAAGTGCTCCGTGCCGGTCTGCGGGTCGCGTACCGCGACCGCGAGGTTCAGCGACTGGTTGGAGATGTAGGGGAACGGGTGCGCCGGGTCGACCGCGAGCGGCGTCAGCACCGGGAACACCTGCGCGTCGAACCACGCCGAGAGCCGCTCGCGCGCCTCCGGGGACACGCGGTCCCAGCCGATGACGTGGACGCCGACCCCCTCGAGCGCCGGCCCGACGTCGGTCTGCCAGATCTTCGCGTGCTTCTCCGCGAGCTCCTGGTTGCGCGCGGCGATGCGGGCCAGCTGTTCGCGCGGGGTGAGGCCGTCCGCGCTGCGCACCGCGAGCCCGGTCTCCTCGCGGCGCTTCAGCCCGGCCACGCGGACCATGTAGAACTCGTCGAGGTTCGACGCGAAGATCGCCAGGAACTTCGCCCGTTCGAGCAGCGGCTGGCTGGTGTCCTCGGCCAGCGCGAGGACGCGGGCGTTGAACTCCAGCCACGACAGCTCACGGTTGTCGTACCGGTCGTCGGGCAGGTCCGCGGGCACGTCGTCGGCCGCCGGGGTCGCGGGCGCCGGAGCCTGCGGCATCCGCGTGCGTCCGTCGCCGGTCCGCACCGGGGAGGCCGGTGCGGGCGGGGGAGGGCCGGGCTCCGAGATCGGGCCGGTCTCGGAGAGCGTGGTGTCCGTGGTGTCCGACGTGTCGCTCACCCGGCCCATTCTCCACGGCGGACGCGCCCGACGGCGAGTGCGCGACCCCGATCAGCGACAGCCGCCGGCGAGCGCCGGCACCTCCGGCCATGCCCGGGTCGCGGGCCCGACGCCGAGCGCGCGCACCTCGTCGAGATCGCTCGGGACGTCGACGTCGTGGCGCAGCCCGGGCCAGTCGCCGGTCAGCGCCACCGCGCCCGCGGCCGCGTGGGCGGCGGCCGACCCCGGGCCGAACCGCGGCGTGAAGCCGGGCGCGAGCACGAGCAGCGAGGTGCCCTCCCCGGTGTGGTCGGCGACGAAGGCCGCGGGCGCGCGGCGCAGCGCGGCGCGGGCGGCCGCGAGGGCGTCGTCGAGCTCGGCGGCCCGCAGCGCGGGGAGGTCGGCCAGCAGCACCCCGACCGGCGCCGATCCGCCCCACCGCTCGATCCCCGCGCGGATCGCGGCGTTCAGGCCGCGGCCCGGGTCGGCCACCAGGTCCACCCTCGGGTCGTTCCCGACGACGGGGTGGGGCGCGAGCGGGCCCGCGACACGCGGCTCCGAGGTGACCAGGGCCAGCCGTCGGACCGAGGAGGCGAGGACCGCGGCGAGCGTGTCCGCGGCGAGCGCGAAGGCGAGGTCGTCGTGCGCGGCCCGACGGCCCCGGGCGGTGCTCGCGACGACCGCGCTGGCGGCCGCGAGCCGGGTCTTCGCGCGGCGCAGCTCCTTCACCGGCACGACGAGATCCGTCACCCCGGGCTCGGTCATGGGTCCATCCTGGACCCGCCGGACGGCGGGCGGCCACCGCCGCGACGATCCCCTCGTCGTCTGGACGGCGATCACCGGCCACGGGATGATCCGCGCGGCAGCGTCCCGGGGCGGCCCGGGACGGCGCACGGCGGACAGGAGGCGGCCCGGGTGGCGATCGCAGACGGAGCCGGCACGCGTCGGGTGCCCCTGCCGCGCGAGGTGGCGCAGCGGCGTCGGGAGCCCGGTGGCCTGGCGGTGTTCCTCGCCGCGGTCGTCTTCTACCCGCTGACCTGGTTCCTGGCCCGGCGCCGGATGGTCGGGCTGGAGAACGTCCCCGCGGAGGGCCCCGCGCTCCTGGTGTGCAACCACGTCTCCTACCTGGATCCGGTCTACACGGCGGTGTTCGTGCACCGGTCGCGGCGCACGCCGCGGTTCCTGGCCAAGGACTCGCTGTGGCGGGTGCCGGTGTTCGGCCGGATCATGGCCGGCAGCCGCCAGATCCCGGTCGCCCGCGGCTCGCGGGACGCCGGGTCGAGCCTCGCGGCGGCCGAGGCCGCGTTCGACGACGACGGCGTCGTGGTGATCTACCCGGAGGGCACGATCACCCGCGACCCGGCCGGCTGGCCGATGGACGCGCGGTCCGGCGCGGCCCGGCTCGCCCTGACCCACGGCGTGCCGGTGATCCCGGTCGTGCACTGGGGCACGCTCCAGGTCTACGACCACTACCGGAAGCGGTTCCGGCCCTCGCCGTTCGGACGGTCGATCACGGTGCGGGCCGGGACGCCGATCGAGCTGGACGACCTGCGGGCCCGGGTGGGCGACCGCGCCCCCGGCGCACGGCTGATGAAGGAGACGACGGACCGGCTGATGGCGGCGGTCACGGCGCTGCTCGAGGACGTCCGGGGCGAGGCCCGGCCGGCGGGGGAGGCGTGATGAGCCGGTACGCCGTGCTGGGCGCGGGGTCGTGGGGCACCACCTTCGCCAAGGTGCTGGCCGACGCGGGCACCGACGTCGTGCTCTGGGCGCGCCGCCCGGAGGTCGCGGACGCCATCACGACCGATCACGTCAACGCGGAGTACCTGCCCGACGTCAAGCTCCCGACGTCGCTGCGGGCGACGCACGACGCCGG
Organism: Actinomycetospora termitidis; assembly: GCF_030286555.1. Taxonomy (GTDB): domain Bacteria; phylum Actinomycetota; class Actinomycetes; order Mycobacteriales; family Pseudonocardiaceae; genus Actinomycetospora; species Actinomycetospora termitidis. The sequence goes on from NZ_JASVWF010000002.1 coordinate 54,967, forward strand.
GGCCGCCCTCGACGGCGTCACGACGGTCGTCCTCGCCATCCCCGCCCAGAAGCTGCGCGAGCACCTGGAGGACTGGGCCGGGAGCCTGCCCCGCGGTGCCACGGTCGTCAGCCTGGCCAAGGGCGTCGAGATGGGCACCCTCAAGCGCATGAGCGAGGTGGTCGCGGACGCGGGTCGCGTCGACCCGGAGCGCATCGCGGTGCTCTCCGGCCCGAACCTCGCCGGCGAGATCGCCGCCGAGCAGCCCACGGCCACCGTCGTCGCGTGCACCGACCACGACCGGGCGGTCGCGGTCCAGCACGAGTGCTCCACCCGGTACTTCAAGCCCTACACCAACGTCGACGTCATCGGCTGCGAGCTGGGCGGGGCGTGCAAGAACGTCATCGCGCTCGCCTGCGGGATGGCGTCCGGGCAGGGCTACGGGGACAACACGACCGCCTCGCTGATCACGCGCGGGCTCGCCGAGATCTCCCGGCTGACCGTGGCCCTCGGCGGGCAGGCGATCACACTCGCGGGCCTGGCCGGGATGGGCGACCTGGTGGCCACCTGCTCCTCGCCGCTCTCGCGGAACCGGCGCTTCGGCGAGTCCCTCGGCCGGGGGCTCTCCGTGGCCGAGGCCGAGGAGGCCAACCACGGGCAGGTCGCCGAGGGCGTGAAGTCGTGCGAGGCCATCGGCGAGCTCGCCCGCCGCGCCGGGGTGGACACGCCCATCGTGGACGCGGTCCGCAGAGTGTGCGCCGGCTCCGTCTCGGCCCGCGACGTGGGCGACGAGCTGATCAACCGGGAGCGCAAGCCGGAGTAGTCCCGGAGACCACCGCCCACACGCGTTTCACGTGGGGCGCGGCGGGAACTCCGGATTCCGTGGACGTGCTGCAGCGGATGGGACCCCCTCCCCGCCTGACCGCCGACCGCCCGGTGGTCTCGTTGGAGCGCTGCGGCCCGGCCACCCGGACGGACGCCTCGTCGATCCGCCGGTCGTTCCGGGCCTGGATCGCCGAGTGGGCCGACGCGGACACCGCGGACGACCTCGCGCTCGCCGTCTACGAGGCCCTCGCCAACGTGGTCGACCACGCCTACGCGACCGCCGACGGCCCGGGCCAGATGCGCCTCTGGGCCGCCGTGTCCCCGCCGCTGTTCGGCGGTCGCGAGCTCGTCGTGACCGTCTCCGACGACGGGGCATGGCGCCGCTCCACCGGCCGTGGCTGGCGCGGCCGGGGCCTGCCGCTGATGCACACCCTCACCCGCGCGACCGTGCTCTGCGGGCCGGGCGGGACCACGGTGCAGATGCGGAGCCGGGTCTCGCCGTAGCGCCGCCCGACGTCAGGCGCGACGCCGCTCGCGCACGTGCTCCGGGACCGCCACGTCCGCCGGGAGCGCCGGGCACGTCTCGGGCTCGCCGAGAACCGTCGTGATGGGCACCACGCCGGCCCAGCGGCGGTCGCCCTGTGCCACCCGCTCGGGGTCGCCGGGCGGTCCCTGCCGCACCTTGACGCTGGCCTCGGCGAGGTCGAGCGCGAGGACGGCGGTCGCGGCGCTCTCCTTGCGGTCCGGTCGTGCCGCGTGGTCCCACTGGCCCGGGGTGAGGTGCTCGACGATCGCCTCGAGCGCCCGGAGCTGTTCCGCGGGGTCGGTGACCCGCCGGGCGCGGCCGCGGACGACCGCGCTGCGGTAGTTGGCCGAGTGGTTGAACACCGACCGCGCGAGGACGAGCCCGTCGAGCAGGGTGACGGTGAGGCAGACCTCCCGGTCGAGCGCCAGGCTCGCGGCGCCGCTGGACCCGTGGACGTAGACGACGTCGGCCACCCGCGCGTGCATCGTCGGCAGCACCAGCGGGGCGCCGTCGGGGTCGACCAGTCCCAGGTGACACACCAGTGCCTCGTCGAGGATCGCGTGCAGGCTCGTCGGGTCGGTCTGCTGCCGGTCGCGCTTGCGCCGCAGCTCTGTCCGCGGGGTCGGGGAGAGCATGCGCCCAGCATCGCCGCCCGCAGTGGCATCCTGCGAGGGCCACTTCTCGGCCGTTCCAGGAGGCCACTCGTGTTCGTCGCGCTCGACCGGGCGTCGTCCACCCCGCTGGCGGTCCAGGTCGCGGCCGGGATGCGGGCGGCGGCCCTGGACGGTCGCCTCCGTGCCGGCGACCGGGTCCCCGCGACCCGGACGCTCGCCCGCGACCTGGGCGTGAGCCGGACCGTCGCCGCGGCCGCCTACGACCAGCTCGTCGCCGAGGGCTGGCTGGGCGCCCGCCACGGGTCGGGGACGTTCGTGCTGGCCGCACCCCCGTCCCCACCTGTCAGCACTGCGGCCATGCTGACGCCGGGCGGCACAGATGCCCCCACGACGACCGACCTGCGCCCCGGCGCGCCCTGCCTGGAGGTCCTCGATCCGGCCTCCTGGCGTCGGGCGTGGCGCCGGGTCGGCGACCTGGTGCCGTCGGAGCGCCCCGAGTACGCCGGGGTGCCGGCGTTCCGGGAGGCGATCGCCGAGCACCTGCTGCGCCACCGCGGGCTGGTCGGCGCGGACGTCCTCGCCACGGCGGGTACGACGACCGGGTTCGCCGAGATCGTCGCGGTCCTCACGCGGCGCCTCGGACGGCCGGTGCGCGCCGGGATCGAGGACCCGGGCTACCGGCGCGCCGCCGGCGTGCTGCGCGCGGCGGGCGCCGAGGTGACCGGCCTCGCGGTGGACGCGGACGGACTCGTCGTCGGGAACGCGCCGTCCGGCCTGGACCTGGTCTACGTGACGCCCGCGCACCAGTACCCCCTGGGCGGGCGGCTGCCGATGACGCGGCGGGCGGCGCTGGTCGAGCGGGCCCGGTCCGAGGGGTTCCTGGTGGTCGAGGACGACTACGACGGCGAGCTGCGCTACGACGTCGCGCCCCTGCCGGTGCTCGCCGCGCTGGCCCCCGACGTCGTCGTCCACCTCGGCACCGCGGGCAAGATCGCGACGCCGACCCTCGGCGTCGGCTGGCTCGTGGCCCCGCCCGCGCTCACCGCCGACCTGCTCGCCCTCCGCGCCGCCACGGGCACCCGCCCGGCCCCGGCGGGCCAGCTCGTGTTCGCCGCGTGGGTGCACGACGGCGGGTTGGGTCGGCACCTCACGCGGCTGCGCCGCGAGCTCGCCGTGCGGCGCTCGCTGGTGGTGGACGCAGTGCGCGCGGCGGGGCACGAGGTCCTCGGAGACCGGGCCGGCGCGCACCTGGTGGTGCCGCTGGGATCGGCGGCGGCCGAGCGGGCGGCGGTGGACGCGGCGGCCGAGGTGGGGGTGCGGGTCGACGGGCTGGCGCAGCACCGTCTCGACGATGTGGAGTCACTGCCACTGGATTTGACAGCAGATTCGACCGAGCACGCCGATAGGGCTTTGCTGTCACGACCACAGGTGCACGGGATCCTCGTCGGCTGGGCCGCCCCCACGCGCGCGGAGCTGGAGCACGCGCTGACCCGGCTCGGGGGCGTGCTGGCCGGGACGGGCGTCACCCCCGCGTAGGCTCCGGCCGCATGGGAACCGCACGCCCGACGTTGCTGGTCCTGTTCGGCGGGCGGTCGGGGGAGCACTCCGTGTCGTGCGTCTCCGCCGGCGGCATCCTGGACAACCTGGACCGCGAGCGCTTCGACGTCGTCGCGGTCGGGATCACCGAGGACGGCCAGTGGCTCGCCGTCGGCGACGACACCACACCCTGGCGCCTGCACGGCCGTGAGCTGCCCCGGGTGACGGAGGCCGCGGGCGACCCGGTCGCGCTGCTGCCCGACCCGACCCGGCGCGAGCTGATCAGTCTCGCCGACGGCCGTCGCGGCGAGACCCTCGCCCGGATCGACGCCGTCTTCCCGGTCCTGCACGGCCCGGCGGGCGAGGACGGCGAGATCCAGGGGCTGCTGGAGACGGCCGGGATCCCCTATGTCGGCGCCGGGGTGTGTGCGAGCGCGGCGTCCATGGACAAGGTCGTCACGAAGCGGATCCTGCGCGACGCCGGGCTCGCGACGGGCGACGCCGTCGCCCTCGACCGCAGCGCGACCGACCTCGAGCCCGCCGACCGCGAGCGCCTGGGCCTGCCGGTGTTCGTGAAGCCCTCACGCGCCGGGTCGTCGGTGGGAATCTCGCGGGTCACGGCGTGGGAGGACGTGCCGGCGGCGATCGCGTTCGCGCGGCGGAGCGACCCGAAGGTGCTGGTGGAGGCCGGCATCGCGGGGCGCGAGGTGGAGTGCGGGGTGCTCCAGTTCCCCGACGGCCGCGTCGAGGCGAGCGTGCCCGCCGAGATCCGGCTGACCGGCGACGCCGACTGGTACGACTTCGACACCAAGTACCTCGACGACGCCTGCGAGCTGGACGTCCCGGCCAAGCTCGACGACGCCGTGGCGGAGGCGGTCCGCGAGCAGGCGGTCCGGGTGTTCCGGACGATGGACTGCGCCGGGCTCGCCCGGGTGGACTTCTTCGTCACCGACGACGGCCGGGTGCTGGTCAACGAGCTCAACACCATGCCGGGCTTCACGGCGACGTCGCTCTACCCGCGGATGTGGGCGACGACGGGCGTCGACTACCCGGCGCTGCTCACCACGCTGGTCGAGACCGCGCTGGCCGGCGGCACCGGGGTCCGCTGATCAGCGGGTGGGGGTCGGGGCCGGCGTCGTGTCCCGGCTGACCAGCGTGATCTTGACGCCCCGGGACACGTCCTGGATCGCGCCGCTGCCGATGCCGTCGGGCAGCGTCAGTCCGACGAAGACCGCGCGGTCCGCCGTCACCCACGTCGTCGCGCCGGCGCCCGGGATGCGGAGCCAGTCGACGCCGTCCACGTCGAGCAGCGGCGCCGTCGGGCCCAGCTCGACCGGAGCCGCCAGGCCGCAGCGCAGCACGACCGCCTGGTCCTCCGCCCGCCCCGACGCGGCCTTCTCGCCGCCCCAGGCGACGGTGCCGGGCGGTGCCGGGTTCGCGAGCACCCGGCGCGGCAGCAGCCCGTCCCCGGTGTTGATCTCCTGCGGGAGTCCCGAGAGCAGCCGCGCGCAGTCCGCCGACGCGGCCGCCGGCACGGGGACGGCCGCGACGGCGAGCGGGCCGGTGTCCGGGTCGGGGTCGGTCTGCCGACCCAGGATCTGGGACGCGACCAGCACCCCGACCACGAGCAGCACCGGCAACGCCAGGGCGACGCCCAGCAGGATGCGGGGGAGACGGCGGTCGAGCTCCGGTGCTCGGGAGGGGGCCACCAGTGGGTCAGGCGGGCGAGCCGACGACCGGGCAGGTCAGCGTGCGGGTGATCCCGGGGACCTTCCGGACCGCGGTGACCGCGTCCGAGAGGTCGGCGTCGTCGTTGCGGTCCACGTGGACGATCACGTCGTAGGGCCCCGTCACGTCCTCCGCACGCGTGACGCCGTCGATCCCGGCCACGTCCGATGCGACCGCGGCGGCGCGGCCCACCTCGGTCTGGATCAGGATGTAGGCCTGGACCACGAACGGGCCTCCTCGGGGAGCGGGTGCACCCGCTCGGCGGACGAGGGGACGCACACGGGTGACACGACGGCTGGGAACGTACCGCAGGGAGCAGACGGGTGAGGCGGTCGGGAGACGCAGCGAACGGCGCCGCGACGCGCGGCCCGGCGGCCGGCGGACGGGTGTCCGACCTCGGCGAGTTCGGCGTCATCGACCGCATCACGTCCGGTCGGCCGCAGCCCGAGGGAACGCTGCTCGGCCCGGGTGACGACGCGGCCGTCCTCGCCGCCCCGGACGGCCGGGTCGTGGCGACGGTGGACACCCTCGTGCAGGGCGTGCACTTCCGCCTGGACTGGTCGGGCCCCGAACAGGTCGGCCGCAAGGCGGTCGCGGCGAACCTCGCGGACATCGCCGCGATGGGGGCGGTCCCGACGGGGCTGCTGCTCTCCCTGGCCTGCCCGGCCTCGACGCCGACCGACGTGGTCGACGGGCTCGCCGCCGGGATCTGGGACGCGGCGGCCGAGGCGGGCGTCGGCGTGGTGGGCGGCGACACGGTCTCGGCCGACCAGATCGTGGTCTCGATCACCGCGCTGGGCGACCTCGAGGGCCGCGACCCGGTCCGGCGCTCGGGGGCGAAGGTGGGGGACGTCGTCGCGGTGTGCGGGGTGCTCGGCTGGTCGGCCGCGGGCATGGAGGTCCTGCGGCGGGGCTTCCGCTCGCCGGTCGCGATGGTCGCCGCGCACCGGACCCCGCGGCCCCCGGTGGCGCAGGGACCGGTCGCGGCCCGCGCCGGCGCGACCGCGATGGTCGACACCTCCGACGGCCTGCTCGCCGACCTCGGCCACGTCGCCGAGGCCTCGCGGGTGCGCATCGACATCCGCTCGGCGCTGGTCCCGGTGGCCGACAAGTTGCGCGACGTGGCCTCCGCCCTCGGCGGCGACGCCCTGCGCTGGGCCCTCACCGGGGGCGAGGACCACTCCCTCGTCGCCTGCTTCCCCGACGAGTCCGTGGTCCCGGAGGGCTGGACGGTGTTCGCCGACTGCCGCCTGGGCACCGGGGTCAGCGTCGACGCCGACCGGTGGGGCGGCGCCGGCGATCCCGGCTGGCGGCACTGGGCCTCCGGCAGGTGAGCACCTGTTGTCGCCATGGCGACAACAGGTGCTCACCTGCCGACGGGCACACCCCGGATGGACGCGTCCAGCACCTGCACGGGGTGGAACATCGGCAGCTCGCCCTCCAGGTACTTGCGGATCTGGAGCAGGCATCCCGGATTCGCCGTGACCAGCAGGTCGGCGCCGGTGCCGCGGATGTTGTCGGCCTTGCGGCGCCCGAGATCGCCGGCGGCCTCGGGCTGGAGCATGTTGTAGATCCCGGCCGAGCCGCAGCAGATCTCCGCCTCCGGCAGCTCGGCGAGTTCGAGGCCCGGGATCGACCGCAGCACGTCCCGCGGCTGCGCCCGGATCTTCTGGGCGTGCCCGAGGTGGCAGGCGTCGTGGTAGACGACCGTCGCGTCGATCCGGTGCCGCGGCGCCCGGGACTCCTCCAGCGCGTCCGCGAGCACCTCGGAGACGTCCCGGACCTTCGCGGAGAACGCCGCGGCCCGCTCGGACCACTGCGGGTCGTCCGCGAGGAGCTCGCCGTACTCCTTCATCGACGACCCGCACCCGGCGACGTTCACGGCGATCACGTCGACGTCGGCCCGCTCGAAGACGGCGATCAGCGCCTTCGCCCGCTCGGCCGACTCCTCCTCGCGCCCTGCGTGCAGCCCGAGCGCACCGCAGCACGCCTGTTCCCGCGGCGCGATCACGTCGTAGCCCTCGGCGGCGAGCACCCGCGTCGTCGCGAGGTTGACCTGGTGGAAGAAGACGTCCTGCACGCAGCCGGTGAGCATGCCGACGCGACCGCGCGGCGTCCCGGCGGCCGACGTGATCGCCGGCGTGCTCGCGAACGCGTCGCGGACGCTGACCGGCGGGAGCAGCGACTCCATCGCGACGAGGCGCTCGAGGCGCTTCGGGAGCCTGGCGAGCAGCCGGTCCATCGAGCGCGGGCGCAGCTTCTGGTAGAGCGCGCCGCCCAGCGAGGCCGCCCGCAGCCGTCGTCGGTACGGGAAGAGCGTGAAGACCGCCTCGCGGAACAGCCGGTCGGCCCGGCTGCGCGGGACGTGGCGCTCGATCTGCGGCCGGGTGGCCTCGAGCAGCCGGTCGTACTGCACGCCGGACGGGCAGGCCGTCACGCACGCCATGCACCCGAGGCAGCGGTCGATGTGCGTGGTGAAGGCGCCCTCGAGCGGGATCTCGCCCTTCTCGGCCATCTCCATGAGGTAGATGCGCCCGCGCGGGGAGTCCATCTCCTCGCCCCACAGCGCGTACGTGGGGCAGGTGGGCAGGCAGAAGCCGCAGTGCACGCAGTCGTCGAGCAGCTCGCGGGCGGGCGGGTGGTGGTCGTCGAAGCTGCCGTGGGCGGCGGCGGCCAGGGCGTCGGTCCGCTCCGGGGGAGCCTCCTCCCCGCGCTGCGAGGTGAAGTCGGGTCCGGGGCCGGTGGGGCCCGTGGTGGGCGTACTGGTCACGCGGGGACTCCTGTGGTGGTGGGCAGCCAGGGGGCGAGCCGTCCGCGCCCGAGGCGGTGGTCGGGGTCCAGGGAGGCGGCGACGGCCCGGAGCAGGACGGCGCTCGACGGGGTCGGGCCGAACGCGGGCAGCTCGACGCCGGCGGGACGCGCGCGCAGCGTCGACGTGCCGCCCGCCGCCGCGACCCGGGTGTGCGCGGTGTCGACCGCGGCGGGCTCGGCCGGGACGGTCAGGGTCGCGACGCCGGTGGCGGGCGCGGCCGTCACGCCCGTGGCGCCCACCTCGGCGGCGAGGTCGGCCAGCACCCCGCCCAGCCGGGTCGGTGCCACCCCGATCCGCAGGACCGCACGGTCGGTGGGCCGGGTGTCGACGGCGGCGCGGTGCGCGGCCCAGGCGGCCTGGGCGTCGTCGGGGGAGAGGACCGTGGCCCCGCGCCCGACCAGCTCGACCAGGCGGTCGGCGCGTCCGGCGACCCCCGCCTCGGTGCCCTCGAGCAGGGCCAGCAGCCGCCCGTCGTGCCACTCCAGCGCGGTCGCCTCCACCGGGGTGTCGGTCACCGCCCGCCCGGCCGTCTCCAGCTCTGCCGCGTCGGCCACCGGGACCGACACCGTCCGCGCGCCCGGCGGCACGGGGTGCAGCCGCAGCACGATCTCGGCGAGCACACCGAACGTGCCGTGGGCACCGTGCAGCAGCTTCGCGAGGTCGTAGCCCGCGACGTTCTTGATGACGTGGCCGCCGGCGCGCGCGACCGTGCCGTCGGCCAGCACCACCGTGACCCCGATGACGAGGTCGCGCAGCGAGCCGTACCCGAGCGCGAGCGGGCCCGCGTCCGCCGTCGCGAACAGGCCGCCGACGGTCGCGCCGCGCGACGCGCGGGCGGCGTCGAAGGCGACGCGCTGGCCGGTGGCGCCGACCGCGTCCTGCAGGTCCGTCAGGGGCGTCCCCGCCCCGACGGCGACGGTCATGTCGCCCGGGTTGTGGGTGATCACGCCGGAGAGTCCGGCCACCGAGACGGGCGTGGCGTCGGCGGCGACGGTCCCGGCCCAGTCGGCCGCGGTGCCGGCCCCGGTCGCGACGACGGGTCCGGGCAGGTCCCGGATTGCGTCGCGGAGCTCGACGAGGGTGGTGGGTGCGGTGTTCACGGACGCGGTGCTCACAGTCGGCTGATCACTCCGGCCTCCTCCAGGGGGTGCGGGCGGAAGGGGCCCGGCCGCTCGCCGCACAGCCGCGGCGTCGGGAAGACCTTGCCGGGGTTGCAGAGCCCGTCCGGGTCGAAGCCGGCGCGGACACGCTGCATCACCGCGAGGTCGTCGTCGGTGAACATGCGGCCCATCGAGCACGCCTTGTCCGCGCCGATGCCGTGCTCACCGGAGAGCGACCCGCCGAGCTCGACGCACAGCTCCGCGATCCGGCTCGAGAGGTCCTCCGCCTTCTCGTGCTCCCCGGCGGACTCCGAGTAGAGCACCAGCGGGTGCAGGTTCCCGTCGCCGGCGTGGAACACGTTCGCCACGCGCAGCCCGACCTCGGAGCCCATCGCCGCGATCTGCGAGAGGACCTCGGCGAGCCGGGTCCGCGGGACCACGCCGTCCTGGACGATGTAGTCCGGGCTGATCCGCCCGACGGCGGCGAAGGCGGCCTTGCGGCCCTTCCACACCCGGGCCCGCTCGTCGGTGCTGTCGGCGACGTGGATGCGGGTGGCCCCACGGTCCTCGCAGATCCGCGTGATCTCGGCGAACTGCTCGTCGCACTCCTCGGCGGGGCCGTCCAGCTCGATGATCAGGGCCGACGGGGACTCGACGGTGTAGCCCGCACCCACCGCGGCCTCCGCGGCCTCCATCGCCAGCGAGTCCATCATCTCGACGGCGGCCGGCACGATGGACGCCTCCACGATCGCGCCCACGGTCTCGCCGGCGGCCTCGATCGACGGGAAGTCGGCGAGCACGGTCCGCACGGCCTCCGGCTTGCGCAGCAGCCGCACCGTCACCTTCGTGCAGATGCCCAGCGTCCCCTCGGAGCCCAGGAACAGTCCGCGCAGGTCCGGCCCCGCCTGCTCCGTCGTCGGCCCGCCCAGGGTGACGACGCTGCCGTCGGCGAGCACGACCTCCATCTCCAGCACGTGGTTCGTGGTGAAGCCGTACTTCAGGCAGTGCGCGCCGCCGGAGTTCTCCGCGACGTTGCCGCCGATGGTGCACACCTGCTGGCTCGACGGGTCCGGCGCGTAGTAGAGCCCGTGCGGGCCGGCGGCCCGGGAGATGTCGAGGTTGAACACGCCGGGCTCGAGGACCGCGCGCCGGTTCTCGACGTCGATCTCCAGGATGCGCCGCAGCTTCTGCAGCGAGATGACGACGCCGTCGGCGACCGGGAGCGCGCCCCCGGACAGCCCGGTGCCGGCGCCGCGCGCGACGAACGGGACGCCGTGCCGGGCGCAGACCCGCACGCAGGCCGCGACCTCCTCGGAGTCCCGCGGCAGCACGACGACGGCGGGGACCTGGCGGAAGCCGGTCAGCCCGTCGCACTCGTAGCTGCGCAGGCCCACCTCGTCGGTGATCACGCAGTTCTCCGGCAGCACGGCGGTGAACTCCCGCGCCAGTCCGGGCGCGGCGGTGGTGGTGGCAGTGGTCATGGCGTCACTCGCTCCCTGGAGGTGGCGGCGGACGGATCCTCACCCGCCGCCCGCACGACCGCCACCAGAGCGGCCGGGTCGGACAGGTCGGCGACGACGTGGTCGGCGCCCGCGGCGGCGAGGTCGTCCACCGACGACGAGCCGGTGGCGACCCCGACGGCGACCGCCCCGGCGGCGTGTGCGGCCTCGACGTCCCGCGGGGTGTCCCCGACGACGACAAGGCCCACCTCGCGGCCGTGGCGGCGCTCGAGCGCGGTGCGGGCGGCGTGTACGAGCGTGGCCCGCGGGCCGGGGAGGCTCCCGTAGACGCCGTCGTCGAGATCGAACGCGCCGGGGTGCAGGCCCGCCGCGGTCAGCTTCAGCTCGGCGCCCTCGCGGACGTTGCCGGTGAGCACGATCTGGTCGACGCCGGGCTCCGCGGCGAGCAGGGACACCGCCTCGCGCACCCCGGGCAGCACGGTGAGCGTGGCGGCGAGGGCGTCGGCGCGGCCGCGCCACTGGTCCGCGATCGCCGCGACCATCGCCTCGGTGTACTCCGTGCCGCGGGCGAGGAGGGCCTCCGCCTCCGGGCCGGGCAGCCCGTCGCGGAACGCCTCGGCGACCAGGTGGTCGGTCATCCCGCCCATCGGGACCTGCGGCGGCTCGTGGCCCGCGACCGCGACGAACGCGTCGCGCAGCACGTCGCCGCCCACGCGTCCGCCCCGCAGCAGGGTGCCGTCGATGTCCCAGCACACCCCGACCGGCCGCCTCATGCCCGCCACCGTAGACGAGCGATGCCCGTGATCTTCCACATCGCGGAAGACGGGTTCCATTTGCTGGGGAAGGGGCCGGTCCTGGAGGGCGCCGGCCGCGCGGCTAGCGTGGCCCGGGTGCCGATCCCCGCCGCCGTCACCGCCGGGTCCCGCTGATGGCCCGCCCGCTGTCCGAGTCCGTCGAGGCGGGATGGGCCGAGGCGCTCGAGCCGGTCGCCGACACGATCGCCACGATGGGCGACTTCCTGCGCACCGAGGTCGCCGAGGGCCGCACGTACCTCCCGGCCGGGAAGAACGTGCTGCGGGCGTTCCAGCAGCCGTTCGAGCAGGTCCGGGTCCTCGTCGTCGGGCAGGACCCCTACCCGACGCCGGGACACGCGGTCGGCCTGTCGTTCTCGGTCGCCCCGGACGTCCGCCCGCTCCCGAAGAGCCTGCTGAACATCTTCCGCGAGTACGGCGAGGACCTCGGCCACCCGCCGCCCACCAGCGGCGACCTGACCCCGTGGGCCGACCAGGGCGTGCTGCTGCTCAACCGGGTCCTCACCGTGGCCCCGGGGGCGCCGGGCTCGCACCGCAACAAGGGCTGGGAGAAGGTCACCGAGCAGGCCATCACGGCCCTCGTCGAGCGGATCGACCAGCCGCTCGTGGCCCTGCTGTGGGGCCGCGACGCGCGGTCGCTGACGCCGCTGCTGGGCGAGGACGTCCCGACGGTCGAGTCGGCCCACCCCAGCCCGATGTCGGCCGCGGGCGGCTTCTTCGGCTCGCGGCCCTTCAGCCGCGTGAATGCCTACCTCGAGGAGCTCGGGGACGAGCCCGTCGACTGGCGCCTGCCCTGAGCGTCGGGACCGGTCGCGGCTGAACGAACGGGCCGTTCGCGCGCGTAGACGCTGCGAGAGTGCCGTTCGCTCCGATCCCGGTGGGCGGGGCAGGTCAGCGACGGCCGCCGAAGCGCCGCCGGGACCGGCGGTGCGGGGCGAACATGCTCCACCCCTGACTCGGGATGGTGTCGGGACGGTGCCGACCCGCCTCGGCGCGGCGCCGGCCGCGCACCAGGGCGAGCAGGCGCGCGAAGGGCCGCCGGGGGCGCCGGCGGTCGACCACCGGCAGTGGGCGCTCGGCCCGGGCGGGGAGGCCGACGACCTCGGGGGAGGGCAGCGGGGCGTCCTGGAGCACGGCGACCGCGCCCGTCGCGGGCCGGGCGGGCCGCGCTGGTCCGGCCGGCGTGGGGATCGGACCGGAGGCCGGGGACGCGGGGCGCGGCGGGGGGACCTCGGCGGCGACCTCGTCCGCGGAGAGCCGACGGGACACGACCCGGATGGCCACGGGGGCCGAGCGGCGGTGCACCGTGCGTGGTGTCCGCGGCAGTCGCGGCTCCCCGGCCGAGGGATCGGCGGCGTCGGTGGGGGCACCCGGTCGGCTCACCGTGACCCCCGCTCGTCGCACATCGCCGTCCGATGATTCCGTTCGATCTTCACCTACGTACGGTGCAGACGCAAGGACGGACGCATGTGCGTGAGGCGGATCGCTCGACCCGTCACCACCCCGAGAGGGGCTCTCCCATGATCGAATCGCACGACGGCGGGTGGACCGCGTCCGCGGCCGGCCTCGAGACGGCGCGGCATCCGGACGGCGGGCTCCTGGTGCGGGCCCTCGGTGACCGGGAGGGGCCGGTCCTGCACTACACGCGGGCCGAGATCGACGCGTTCGTGCGGGGCGTGCGGGACGGCGAGTTCGACGACCTCGCGAGCTGACGCCCGCACCCGCCGTCGGGAACGGGGCCGGGGAAAGCGACGGGCCCGGCACGCCGAGGGCGTACCGGGCCCGGAGACCTCGCGGGGGCGCGTCAGGCGCGGCTGACCTTGCCCGCCTTCAGGCAGGAGGTGCAGACGTTCAGGCGCTGCCGGTTGCCGCCGCCGATCCGGGCGTGCACGGTCTGCACGTTCGGGTTCCACCGGCGGTTGGTCCGGCGGTGGGAGTGCGAGACCGACTTCCCGAACCCGGGGCCCTTCGCGCACACGTCGCACACCGCAGCCACTTCAGACACCTCTCGACCTCGGGACACCAGAGCACGCGGGAATCGACTCACCGCGTGGCAGGAGTCCAGGGTAGCCGAGCCCGCAGGGCACTGTCGGACCCGGGTGGCAGGCTGAGGCCGTGGTGCACATGGACTCCCCCCTCGCCGAGGCCATCGGGGGGCGCTCGGCCGCCGTGCTGCGCAAGCACCTGGAGATGGAGACGGTCGGCGACCTGCTGCGTCACCTGCCCCGCCGCTACGAGACGGTGAACGACCTCGACAAGATGGATCCCCGCGACCTGTCGGTGGGCGACCAGGTCAACATGATCGCCGAGGTGCGCAGCGCCCGGGGCGAGCGCAAGTTCCGCCGCGGGGGCGGCAAGCAGATCCACATCACGACGATGTCGGTGGCTGCGGGGGACCTCGAGCTGTCGGTGACGTTCTTCAACCAGCCGTGGCGCGTGCGCACGATGCCCGTCGGGAGCCGCGCCTTCTTCGCGGGCAAGCTCGAGAAGTTCCGCGACCGCTGGCAGCTCGGCTCGCCGCGCGCCATGCGGATCAGCACCGGGGACGACGAGACCGACCCCGACGGCGACGACACGGAGTCGATCAAGCTCCCGCCGGTCACGCCGATCTACCCGGCCACCAAGGACGTGCAGACCTGGGAGCTGCTCGCCGCGGTCCGGCAGACCCTCGACGTGTTCGACGACCCGATCGACCCAGTGCCCGCGGAGGTCCGCGAGCGGCACGGCCTCATCGACCTCGGGCGGGCCCTGCGCGACATCCACCTCCCGGCCACGCTCGAGGCCGCCCGCCCGGCGATGCGCCGGTTGACCTGGGACGAGGCGCTCGGCCTCCAGCTGGCCCTGCAGGGGGAGCGGCTGAACGCGGTGACCCGGCCGGCGCCCGCCTGCCCCCGCACCGACGACGGGCTGGCGGCGGCCTTCGACGCCCGCCTGCCGTTCGAGCTCACCGCGGGGCAGCGCCGCGTCGGGGACGAGCTCGCCGACGCCCTGGCCACCACCACGCCGCTCAACCGGCTGCTGCAGGGCGACGTCGGGTCGGGCAAGACCGTCGTGGCGCTGCGGGCGATGCTGCAGGTCGTCGACGCCGGGCGGCAGGCCGTGCTGCTCGCGCCGACCGAGGTGCTCGCCGCGCAGCACGCACGGTCGCTGCGCGCGATGCTCGGCCCGCTCGGACGGGCGGGGGAGCCGGCCGGGCTGTTCGGAGACGACCCTGACGACGACGGCGACGAGCCCGTCGAGCTCGACACCAGCGAACAGGCGACGAAGGTCGTCCTGCTGACCGGGTCGCTGGGGGCGAAGGAGCGCAAGCAGGCGCTGCTCGCCGTGCAGTCCGGCGAGGCCGGGATCGTCGTCGGCACGCACGCCGTGATCCAGGAGAAGGTCGGCTTCGCCGACCTCGGGCTGCTCGTGGTCGACGAGCAGCACCGGTTCGGGGTCCGCCAGCGCGACGAGCTGCGCTCCCGCCCGGGCCCCACCGCGCCGCACCTGCTCGTCATGACGGCGACGCCGATCCCGCGGACGGTCGCGCTCACGGTGTACGGCGACCTCGAGAACTCCGTGCTCGACGAGCTGCCCGCCGGGCGGAAGCCGATCGAGACCCACGCGGTGCCCGGCAACCGGCCGAAGTGGCTCGCGCGCGTGTGGGAGCGGGTGCGCGAGGACGTGGACGCCGGGCACCAGGCCTACGTCGTCTGCCCCCGCATCGGCGACGACGGACCGCCCGACGACGAGGAGCCCGACGCCGGTCCCACCGGCGAGGAGCGCCGCCCGCCGCTCGCGGCGCTCGAGGTCGCCGAGCTGCTCGCGACGGGGCCGCTCGCCGGCCTGCGCCTCGAGGTGCTCCACGGACGGCTCCCCGCGGAGGAGAAGGACGACGTCATGCGGCGCTTCTCCGCGGGCGCGGTCGACGTGCTCGTGTCGACCACCGTGATCGAGGTCGGCGTGGACGTCCCGAACGCCACCGTCATCGTCGTGCTCGACGCCGAGCGCTTCGGGGTCTCGCAGCTGCACCAGCTGCGGGGGCGGGTCGGGCGCGGGGACACGGCCTCGTCCTGCTTCCTGGTCAGCGAGTACGAGGGCCCGCCGATGGAGCGGCTCCGGCGGATCGCCGAGATCCACGACGGCTTCGCGATGGCCGACCTCGACCTCGAGCTGCGCAGCGAGGGCGACGTCCTGGGCACCGAGCAGGCCGGACGCCGGAAGACGCTCCGCTTCCTCTCGGTGCGTCGGCACCTCGAGGAGATCACCGAGGCGCGCGAGGTGGCCCGCTCGGTGCTCGCCGGGGACCCGACGCTGCACCACCACCCGCGGCTGGCCGGACTGGTCCGGGCCGTGGTCGGGGACGAGGGTGCAGGTTTCCTGGACAAGCTCTGACGGCCGCTCGTCGTGGCCCACGGCTGGTGACCGGCCGGATACCGTGAGGTAACCGATCGGCGCGCGGTGTCGACCTCCGGGCGCGACACGCAGCTCCCGGGTGGCCGGGGACGGTCACGGTTCGGTTACGGTCTGGCGGTCGGTTCGCAACAGCGTCCCGATGCGCTCGGCCGCTTCGCCCGGTTCCCGTCCGGCGGCCTCCCCGGAGCGCACGACGTCCAGGACGGGACGGAGATCGTCGGTCCGTCGCACTCCCCAGCGGCAGGTCGACCAGGTGAGCGTCACGACGCTCCGGAGAAGATCACCGGCGGGCGTGGAGACGACGCATGACCGCAGTTCTCCCGCCGGTCAGGACCGTCGACGCTGTCCGGGACGGGCGCCACCGCGCCCCGCATGCGGCGACGACCGGCTCGCTCGGTCCGATCCCGCAGGACATGGCCGGCCGCGGCGCGCACGGCGCGCCCGAGCGCCGCCGTGCCACGGACCAGCACCACGGTCGTCGCGTCGCCCCGCAGGCCCCGCTCGGCCGTGCCGCCACGACGGCCGGCCTCTCGCTCGCCGCCCTCGGTGCCCTCGCCGGCGCCGGCGGTGCCGCGGCGCACGGGCTGCTCCCGTCGGCCGACGAGCCCGCCACCACCGGCGACGTCGCGATCCCGACGAACCTCGCCGCGAGCAACATGAGCCTGCCGGCCGTCCACCAGGCGACCGCGGCGATCACGCAGGTGATGCCGGTCGTCGCGCCCGCCGCCGCCCCGGCGCAGGCCCCGCAGTACAAGACGGTCGCCGCGAGCGCCCGCCAGGCCGCCGCCCCGGCGCCGGCGAAGCCGCAGCTCTCGGCCGGGCAGCAGATGGCGCAGGACGCCATCTCCGCCGCCAAGTCCCGGCTCGGCAAGCCCTACGTCTGGGGCGCGACCGGGCCGAACTCCTTCGACTGCTCCGGGCTCATGCAGTACGCGTTCGAGAAGGCCGGGAAGGACCTGCCGCGTACCTCGGCGGCGCAGTCCAAGGTCGGCGAGAAGGTCTCGATGGACGACCTGCAGCCCGGCGACCTGATCTTCCTCTACAGCCCGGTCAGCCACGTCGTCATGTACGTCGGCAACGGCAAGGTGATCGAGGCGCCGACCAGCGGCCAGGACGTCAAGTTCACGCCGCTGTCGAAGATCGAGAAGAACGCGGTCGGCGCGCGCCGGGTGGTCTGACCCCGGAAGACCCCGGAACGAGAAGTGGCCCGGGGTCCCCTCCCCGAAAGGGAACCCCGGGCCGTGTTCGGTGGACGGACGCTCCCCAGCTCCCGAGCACCGAAGGTCTGGCGCGACGCCTCGCGCCGCTGGTCCCAGGGTGTCCCGCCGGTCGGCTCCTCATTCGGGTCCTATCGAGTGATGTTCCGCGCATCACATGGTCACGGCACGCAGTCGTAGATCCGTCAACGGACGGCGGGCGTCGACCGGCGGTCGAGCGGACACCCCGGAGCCGTGGTCCTCGTCGCCCGCTGCGTCCTCGCGGTGGTGCTCGCGACCGTCCTGCTCCCGGTGCCGTCGGCGGCCTCGTCCCGCTGCGGTGCCGACGTGCCCGGACTCGAGCGCCGGTGGGTCGACGTCGGCGCGGTGCGCCTGCACGTCGCGACCGGCGGCCCGCCCGGGGCGCCCGCGGTGGTCCTGCTGCACGGCGTCCCGGAGACGTGGCGGACGTGGCGGACCGTGGCCCTCGACCTGGCCGCCGACCACCGCGTCGTCGTCCCCGACCTGCGGGGCGCCGGGTGTTCGGACCCCGGCGCGGTCCGCGATCCGGACGCCACCACCCTGGCGGCGGACCTCGCCGGCCTGACGACCGCACTCGGACTCCCGCCGGCGGTCGTCGTCGGGCACGACATGGGCGCGATGCCGGCGTACGCCTGGGCGCGGGACCGGCCGGACCAGGTGCGCCGGCTGGTGCTCTCCGGCGGCGGCGTGCCCGGGCGCGGCCTCGAGGAGCTCGCCCCGCCCCACGTCGCGGCCTTCGCCGCCGCCCCGCCCGGCGCGTTGGCCGCGGCCGTCGCCGGCCGGGAGCGCGAGGTGCTCCGGGCGTTCGTGGGCGACCCCGCCGTCGAGGCGTCGGGCTCCCTCGACGACGCCGTCCGGGCCTACTCCGCCCCGGGCCGCTACGACGCCGCCATAGGTCGGTACCGCGCGCTCGCCCGGGACGCCGCCCGCAACCGCGCCGACCCCCGTCCGCTCGCGGTCCCGGCCACCGCTCTCGAGGGCGGGGCACCGGGCATCAGCGCCGCGACCCTGCCGGGCGCCGACGTCGTCGTGGTCCCGGGAGCAGGGCACTACCTCCAGGAGGACCGGCCGCGCGCGACCGCGGCGGCGATCCGGGCGCTCGCGGCACTCAGGCCGATGAGGCTCAGGCCTTGAGCCGACCCCGCAGGTCGCGCATCCCGCGCGCGGCGGCCTGCTTCACCGCGTCCGCGACCGCGGCGTACTCGTCCGCGGGCGCGCCGCTGCGGGGCGCCCGGGTGGTGCCGGGGCCGGGCATCGGGCGCCCCGGCTCGACGGCCGGCTGCGGGCGCTCCCCGGCGAGCGCGTCGGCCTCGCGCCGCGCGTCGTCCCACGCCGCGACCGCGTGGTCCACCGCGGCCACGAACTCCTCGCGCCGGGGGCTGCCCGGCTCGGTCGGGGTGGCGAGGACCTGGGCGTCGCCGAGCGCCTCGACGAACCGCGCGGTGGCCGGCACCGACACGTCGGCGAGGGCGGGCCGCGCCGCCACCGCGCCGCGGTCGGACTCGAAGGCGGCGTAGTCGCGCTGCAGCGCGGCGAACCGGTCGCGCGCGAGGCTCCACCGCGCCGAGCGGTGCTCGTCGAGCCGGCCCGGCCGGCCGTCGGGATGACCGAGGACGACCGAGCGCACCCGACGCACGCCGCGCCGGGCGGCCAGCACGGTGGCGACGATCGCCGCGATCGCGGCGGCCACGAGGTCGGCGATCGCGAGCACCACGGCCTGCCCGAGGCCCTCGATCGTCCCGTCGCCGACCCAGGCGCCGAGGAGGACCAGCGGCGAGATCACCGTCAGCAGCACCGCGAGGGCGTAGAGCCAGGGCACGGCCGATCGGCGCAACGGCGAGCTGGTCCGTGCCATCCCGGGGCCTCCCGCCACGTCGAACGCCGAGTCTCTCTCCTCCTTGGTACCGGAGGGCGGGCCCGAGTTCCACGCGCGCCCATGATCGGCCGCGGTACCGTGCGCCGGCTCGTGCCCGACCTCCGGAGGTGTCGCCGGGGGCGTGCACCCGTCAGGCTGGCACGCCGGACGACCCCGGACGGAGGACGGTCGATGTTCCGCAAGGTGCTCGTGGCCAACCGCGGCGAGATCGCGATCCGGGGGTTCCGCGCCGCGTACGAGCTGGGGGCGGCGACGGTGGCGGTGTTCCCGGTGGAGGACCGCCAGTCCGAGCACCGGTTGAAGGCCGACGAGGCGTACCAGATCGGCGAGGAGGGCCATCCGGTCCGGGCGTACCTCTCGATCGAGGAGATGATCCGCGCGGCCCAGAAGGCGGGCGCCGACGCGATCTACCCCGGGTACGGCTTCCTCTCGGAGAACCCGAAGCTGGCGACGGCGTGCGCCGAGGCCGGGATCACCTTCATCGGCCCGCCCGCCCGCGTGCTGGCGATGGCGGGCAACAAGCACCGTGCGGTCGCGGCGGCGCGGGAGGCCGGGGTGCCGGTGCTGGACTCGTCGGACCCGTCCGACGACGTCGAGACGCTGCTCGCCGCGGCGGCGGAGATGACGTTCCCGCTGTTCGTCAAGGCAGTGGCGGGCGGCGGCGGGCGCGGGATGCGGCTGGTGCGCGAGGAGCGCGCGTTGCGGGACGCGCTGACCGCGGCGATGAACGAGGCGTCGTCGGCATTCGGGGACGCGACGGTGATCCTCGAGCAGGCGGTGATCGACCCGCGGCACATCGAGGTGCAGATTCTGGCGGACGCCGAGGGCCACGTCATGCACCTGTTCGAGCGCGACTGCTCCGTGCAGCGGCGGCACCAGAAGGTCGTCGAGATCGCGCCGGCGCCGAACCTGTCGCCGGAGCTGCGCGAGCGGATCTGCGCGGACGCCGTGAAGTTCGCGACCGCGATCGGCTACGTGAACGCCGGGACGGTCGAGTTCCTGCTCGACGCCGACGGCCACCACCACTTCATCGAGATGAACCCGCGGATCCAGGTGGAGCACACGGTCACCGAGGAGGTCGCCGACGTCGACCTCGTCGCGGCCCAGATGCGCATCGCCTCGGGGGAGACGCTGGCCGACCTCGGGCTCTCGCAGGACGCGGTCGCGCTGCACGGCTTCGCGCTGCAGTGCCGCATCACCACCGAGGACCCGGCGAACGAGTTCCGTCCCGACATCGGGATGATCTCGGCGTACCGCTCGGCGTCGGGGTCGGGCGTGCGTCTCGATGGCGGCACCGCCTTCGCCGGCGCGCAGATCAGCGCGCACTTCGACTCGCTGCTGGTCAAGGTGACCTGTCGCGGGCGGGACTTCACGACGGCGGTCCGGCGGTCCCGTCGGGCCCTGGCCGAGTTCCGGGTGCGCGGGGTCGCGACCAACATCCCGTTCCTCATGGCGCTGCTCGACGAGCCGGACTTCCGCGAGGGCCGCGTCACCACGAGCTTCATCGCCGAGCACCCGGAGCTGCTCGCGGCCCGCGCCCCGGCCGACCGTGGCACGCGCCTGATGACCTATCTCGCCGACGTCACCGTCAACAAGCCGCACGGGACCCCGCCCGACCTGGTCGACCCGCGCGAGAAGCTGCCGGCGGTCGACCTCGGGCAGGCGCCGCCGGACGGGTCGCGCCAGCGCCTCGGGGAGCTCGGGCCGGAGGGGTTCGCGGCGTGGCTGCGCGAGCAGACCACGGTGCCGGTCACCGACACCACCTTCCGCGACGCCCACCAGTCGCTGCTGGCCACCCGGGTGCGGACGCGGGACCTGCTGGAGATCGCGCCGCACGTGGCCCGGTCCACGCCGGAACTGCTGTCGCTGGAGTGCTGGGGCGGAGCCACCTACGACGTCGCGCTGCGCTTCCTGGCCGAGGATCCGTGGGAGCGGCTCGCCCGGCTGCGCGAGGCCGTGCCGAACCTGTGCCTGCAGATGCTGCTGCGCGGCCGGAACACCGTGGGCTACACGCCGTACCCGACCGAGGTGACCGACGCCTTCGTCGCCGAGGCCGCCCGCACCGGGATCGACATCTTCCGGATCTTCGACGCGCTCAACGACGTCTCGCAGATGCGGCCGGCGATCGAGGCGGTGCGCCAGTCCGGCGGAGCGGTCGCGGAGGTCGCGCTCTGCTACACGAGCGACCTGATGAACCCGGCCGAGGACCTCTACACCCTCGACTACTACCTGCGCCTGGCCGAGCAGATCGTCGACGCGGGCGCGCACGTGCTGGCGATCAAGGACATGGCGGGGCTGCTGCGCCCGCCCGCGGCGCGGACGCTCGTGACCGCGTTGCGGGAGCGGTTCGACCTGCCCGTCCACCTGCACACCCACGACACCGCGGGCGGGCAGCTCGCCACCCTGGTCGCGGCGATCGACGCCGGGGTGGACGCGGTGGACGCCGCGGTCGCCTCGATGGCCGGGACCACCTCGCAGCCCTCGCTGTCGGCCCTGGTCGCCGCGACGGATCACAGCGAGCGGGAGACCGGTCTGTCCCTCGACGCGGTGAACGCCCTGGAGCCGTACTGGGAGCTGGTCCGCAAGGTCTACGCGCCGTTCGAGTCCGGGCTGGCGTCGCCGACCGGCCGGGTCTACACCCACGAGATCCCGGGTGGTCAGCTGTCGAACCTGCGCACCCAGGCCGTCGCGCTCGGCCTCGGTGACCGGTTCGAGCAGGTCGAGGACGCCTACGCGGCGGCCGACCGGATGCTCGGGCACCTGGTGAAGGTCACCCCGAGTTCGAAGGTGGTCGGTGACCTCGCGCTGCACTTCGTCGGGGCCGGGGTGGACCCGGCCGACTTCGAGGCGGAGCCGTCCCGGTTCGACATCCCGGACTCGGTGATCGGCTTCCTGCGCGGCGAGCTCGGCGACCCGCCCGGCGGGTGGCCCGAGCCGCTGCGCACCCGCGCGCTGGAGGGCCGGTCCGAGCGGCCGGGGCTCGCCGAGCTCACCGACGACCAGCGCAAGGGCCTGGAGGCCGAGCGCGCGGGCACGCTGAACGAGCTGCTCTTCCCCGGCCCGACGACGGAGTTCCGCGAGCACCGGACCGCCTACGGCGACACCTCGGTGCTGCGCAGCCAGGAGTTCTTCTACGGCCTGCGCAGCGAGACCGAGTACGCCGTCGACCTCGAACCCGGCGTCCAGCTGCTCATCGAGCTGGAGGCGATCTCGGAGCCGGACGCGCGCGGGATGCGGACCGTGCTGATGTCCCTCAACGGGCAGCTGCGCCCGGTCCAGGTCCGCGACCGCGCCGTCGACACCGACGTGAAGGTCGCGGAGAAGGCCGACCGCTCCGACCCGTCGCACGTGGCCGCGCCGTTCGCCGGCGTCGTCACGCTGCAGGTCGGCGAGGGCGACTCCGTCTCCGCCGGCGACACCCTGGCCACCATCGAGGCGATGAAGATGGAGGCCGCCATCACCGCCCCGTCGTCGGGAACGGTGCAACGCCTCGCGATCGGGTCGGTCCAGCAGGTGGAGGGCGGCGACCTGGTCGTGGTGCTTGCGTAGGGCCACGGCGCTGGTCCTGACGGCGGGGGTGGTCGCGCTGGCGCTCACGGTCGGCGCCGCGGTCCTCGCTGGCCGCTGGGTGGCACGGGACGTGGAACTCGACCGCGGGGTCACCGCGGTGCCGACGGCCGCCGAGATCGCGTCCGCCGTCGCGTTCTGCGCGTTGCCCGGGGTGCCGCCCGGGGTCTCGGTGGGGCCGTTGCGACGCGAGCAGGGGATCGACGGGCTCGTGGTGTTCCGGGCGTCCGGCGGCGGTGCCGCCGTGGCGTGGCTCGCCGCCGGCGGGATGCCCGGCCCGACCCCGTCGTCGGGACCGGCCGGGCTCGAGTTCGGACCGGACCTGCCGTCGGGAACGCCGGTGGTGGAGCAGCAGCGGGTGGGGCGCCCGGGCGGCGGCATCGTGTTCCGGTCCGCGGTCCTCGGGCCCGACGCGGTCGAGGTGCGGTGCTTCGAGACCTAGAGTGATCCACCGATGAGTCGCATCGTGGCGGGAACGGCCGGCGGGCAGCGGATCGCGGTGCCGCCGAACGGCGTGCGGCCTACCTCGGACCGGGTGCGGGAGGCCCTGTTCTCGCTGCTCGAGGCGCGCGGGGTGCTCGAGGACGCGACGGTGCTCGACCTCTACGCCGGGTCGGGGGCGCTGGGCCTGGAGGCGCTCTCGCGCGGTGCGCTGACCGCGACGCTGGTCGAGCGCGACCCCCGGGCCTGCGGCTTCGTCCAGACGAACGCCCGCACGACGGGGCTGACGGGTGCCCTCGTCCGTCGCGCGTCGGTGACCACGTTCCTCAAGCGGCCCACCGACGTCGTCGACCTCGTGTTCGTCGACCCGCCCTACGCCGGCACCGAGGACGAGGTGGACGTCGTGCTGGGCCTGCTGGTGCCGTGGCTGTCGCCGGACGGGCTCGTCGTGCTGGAGCGGGACTCGCGGACCCGGGTCCCGGCGTGGCCCGAGGGACTCGTCGCCGAGGAGCCGCGTGTGTACGGGGAGACGACGCTGCACCTGGGTACGCCCACCGGGTGAGCCTGGAGGAGCGGTACCTGGAGCTGGTGCGCTCCGAGCTGCCCGCAGCGGCCCGGCGCGACGGCTGGGTGATCAGCAACGACCACTGCTTCGGCCGGGTCCTGCTCGACGACGCCGTGGGCGGGTGCTGGTACGACGTCCTGGGCCGCGGCCGGGGCGGGGCGTTCCGCAAGCTCGACCCCGACCAGCTCGCCCACGCCGTCGCCCAGGGGGAGCGGATGCTGCGTGAGGGCGGGGAGACGGTCCGCGCCCTCGACGCGCAGTCCCTGGCGTGGCGGGGGAAGGCGCCGAAGCACTGACGCATTGCTTGCACGGGAGCCCTGCACCGATGATCGGGACCGTGGACCTCGCCGACGCGACGCAGGGATGGGCCCCGGAGCCGGTCACGACGACGGGTGGCACGTCCGCCTGGACCGTGGCCGCCGTGAGCGGGATGTTCGACCTCGATCCGGTGGCCGGCGAGGGGGACCCGCTGCCGCCGATGTGGCACTGGTTCGGCTTCCTGGAGCACCCGCGCTCCGACGAGCTCGGCGACGACGGGCACCCGTTGCACGGCCACTTCCTCCCGCCGATCCCGGACCGGCGTCGCATGATCGCGGGCGGCCGGCTGCGGATCGGTGAGCCGATGCGGGTGGGGCAGACCTACACGCGGCGGTCGTCGCTGGCGAGCTCGCAGGTCAAGCACGGCCGGTCGGGCGACATGCTGCTGGTGACGGTGCGCTCGGAGTTCTTCGAGGGCGACGACCTGCTGGCCACGGAGGAGTCCGACGTCGTCTACCGGTCGCAGCCGCCCGGGCAGGCGCGGGGGATCCCGGCCGGCGACGCCGAGGACGGCCAGGCGCCGCCCCCGTCCGACGAGGCCGTCGAGCTCACCCCCGACGAGCGCCTGCTGTTCCGGTTCTCCGCGCTGACCTACAACACCCACCGCATCCACTACGACCAGCCCTACGTCACGGGGGTCGAGGGCTATCCCGGGCTCGTCGTGCACGGGCCGCTGCTCGCCCTGATGTGCCTGGAGGTCCCACGCCGGCACGGACAGCCGGTGCGGTCGGTGGACTACCGGCTCTCCCGGCCCGCGTTCGCCGGGACCCGGATCGTCGCCGACCGCACCGACGACCACGGCGGCGTCGCCGCGGGCGTCCCGGGCCGACCCCCGTCGATCACCGCGACGCTGGGCTGACCGCCGCCAGGAACGGCTCCACCCCCTCGACCACCACCCCGTCGAGCCGTCGCCGCCGCCACGCGCCCGGGGTGACGGCGAGGTGGATCTCCGGGGTGCCGTCGGCGTGCGGGGCCCGGTGCGTCTCGCGGTACCCGCAGCGGTGCGAGACCCGCAGCGACGCCGCGTTGTCCTCGGCGGCCGAGGTCACCGCGCGGGTCGCGTTGAGGTGGACGAAGGCGAGGTCGAGCAGCATCAGGCGGACCCGTCGTCCGAGCCCGCGGCCCTGCTCCGCCCGGGCGATCCACGACGAGGTCCACACCTCCCCGGGACTCCTGCTCCGCGCGAGCGTCGCGTGGCCCACCACCCGTCCGCCCTCGACCAGGGCGAACGGGACGAACCACGAGCCGCCGGGCGCGACCCGCAGCTGCCAGGACCGCTCGAGGAAGGCGCGGGCCGCGTCCGCGTCGCCGGAGCGCCACGTGACGTAGTGCGCCTCCTCCGGCGCGACGACGCCCCCGGGCTCGGCCACGATCGCGGCGAGCTCGAGTAGCTCGACGTCGGTGGGCGGTGCGAGCTCGAGGCCGGCGTGGGCGATCCGCAGGCCGAACTGCGGGTAGAGCGCGGCCAGGTCGTCCCGCACGTAGTCCACGCCCGGATCCTGCTATAACGGCTGATCATGAGGCAGGAGACGGAGCGAAGCGGAGCTCGACCATGAAGGCGGTCTGCCCCGGCTCGTTCGACCCCGTCACCCTCGGCCACGTGGACGTCGTGCGGCGCGCCGCGGCGATGTTCGACGAGGTGGTGGTCGCGGTCGCGATCAACCCGAACAAGCAGGGCCTGTTCTCGGTCGACGAGCGCCGGGAGCTGCTCGCGGAGTCGTTCGCCGACCTGCCGAACGTGACGACGGCGGCCTTCTCCGGGCTGCTCGTCGACTGGTGCGCGGAGCAGGGCGTCGGCGTCATCGCCAAGGGGCTGCGCTCGGACACCGACTACGCCTACGAGCTGCCGATGGCGCAGATGAACCGGCACCTCACCGGCGTCGACACCGTCTTCCTCACCGCCGACCCCGCCCACACCTTCGTCTCCAGCTCGCTGGTCAAGGAGGTCGCCCGTGGCGGCGGGGACGTCTCGGCCTTCCTGACGGCGGGTGTGCACCGGGCCCTGCTCGAGCGGCTCAGCTCTCGCTGAAGATCTCCTCGATCGGCAGGCCGAACGTCCGGGCGATCGCGAAGGCGAGCGGCAGGCTGGGGTCGTACTTCTCGTTCTCGATGGCGTTCACGGTCTGGCGCGAGACGCCGAGCTCGCCGGCGAGGTGCGCCTGGGACCAGCGCCGTTCCGCGCGCAGCACGCGCAGCCGGTTGTTCACCGGTACCGCCGACGCGCCACGGCCTGGCCCACGCCCCAGAGGGCGACCAGCATCGGCAGTACCCACACCAGCGGCATCGCGGGCGCTCCGGCGAGCTCGACGAAGCCCCAGGTGAAGGTGGCCAGGCCCGTCAGGAGGGCCGCGAAGGCCAGCGCCTCGAGCTGGATGCGGCGCTCGAGTTCGTCCAGGCGCCCGACGTGGCGCAGGACCACCACCGTCGCCAGCACCGCCGGGACCAGTGGCGTGACGGCCACGACGTAGCGCCACCCGGCGTCGGGATGGGCCCGGACCACCGCGCCGGAGATGACCACCACGACGACGTAGGCCGCCATGGCGGTGCCGAACTCGGTCAGGTACCGCCGTGTGCTCATGCGCTCCTCCGTCGTCGTGGTCATGGCGAGAGTGTCGTGCTTGCGCGACGAAATGACAAGTAAGCTTGACACAACCCATGCCGGACACGCCGCGACACGCCGCAATGCGCCGGGCGGCGCAGCGGGCGCCGCACACTGGCGGGCGGTCTTCGACGCGGGAGGTGGATCGGCGTGTACCGGGTGTTCGAGGCGCTCGACGAGCTCGTGACGATCTGCGAGGAGGCGCGCGGGCTCCCGATGACGACGAGCTGCGTCGTGCCGCGGGGCGACGTCCTCGAGCTCCTCGACGACATCCGCGAGGCCATCCCGGGTGAGCTCGACGACGCCCAGGACGTCCTCGACCACCGCGACAAGCTCGTCGACGACGCGACCGAGGAGGCCTCCCGGGCGACCGAGGAGGCGCGGACCGAGGCCGACCGCCTCCTCGCCGAGGCACGCGAGCAGGCCCAGCAGATGATCGCCGAGGCCGAGCACGAGGCCGAGCGGGTCGTCTCCCGGGGTCGCCGCGAGTACGCCGACCTCACCGACCGGGCCGCCGCCGAGGCCGACCGGATGGCCGAGGCGGGGCGCCAGAGCTACGACCGCGCGGTCGCCGACGGCCGGACCGAGCAGCAGCGCCTGGTCTCGGAACACGAGGTGACCCTCGCGGCCCGCGACGAGGCCGGTCGCATCCTCGACCGGGCCGCCGAGGACGCCCACGAGGCGCGCACCGACTGCGACCACTACGTCGACACCGCGCTCGCCGAGTTCACCGAGACCCTGGAGTCGGTGCTCGACACCGTCGGGCGGCACCGCCACCAGCTGCGCACCGGCCAGGTCGGCGCGGCGGCGCGCGAGGAGGCCGAACGGGCCAGCGCGTAGGGCCGCACGCCTTCGCCCCGCAGGGAACGACCGGCACTCTCGCGTGCATAGATGCTGCGAGGGTGCCGTTCGCTCGGCGGGGGGAGGGCCCGGGGACGGCCGACGCGTAGGCTGAACGGTCGGACCAGACCCGTCGTCGGGAACACGTCCCGACGCGCAGCACGTTGGTCCGGGTGAGATGACTGAGAAGCACACTGCCGCCCCCGACGCGACCAGTCCGTGGGTCGTCGACGTCCTGCGCGAGCTCTCGCGCCGGCCCGGCACCATGAAGCCCTGGGTCCGCGACGTGCCCGCCCCGGCCGACTTCGGCCTGGAGGTGATCGGCGTCCCCGCGGGCGATCCGATCCACCTCGACCTGCGCCTGGAGTCCGTGGTCGAGGGCGTCCTCGCCAGCGGCACGGTGAGCGCGCACGTCGTCGGCGAGTGCTCGCGCTGCCTGGGCGAGGTCACCGACGACGTCGAGGTCGACGTCACCGAGCTCTATGCCTACCCCGACTCGGTCACCGAGGAGACGACGGACGAGGAGGACGTCGCGCGGATCGTCGACGAGAAGATCGACCTCGAGCCCGCCGTCCGGGACGCCGTGCTGCTGGAGCTGCCGAACGCCCCGCTGTGCAGCGACGACTGCGCCGGCGTGCCCTCGCCCGACGAGGAGGCATGGGCCTTCGTGCCCGCCGGGAGTGCCCGTGAGAGGATTGACCCTCGCTGGGCCGCCCTGCAGGAACGCTTCGCCGGCGGCAGCAACACAGAGAACATGCAGTAGAGGGAGATCGAGTACCGTGGCCGTCCCGAAGCGCCGGATGTCGCGCGCCAACACCCACGCCCGCCGCTCGCAGTGGAAGGCGTCCGTGCCGACCCTCGTGGCGTGCCAGAACAAGGCCTGCGGCCAGCCCAAGCCGCCGCACGTCGCCTGCCCCACCTGCGGCCAGTACGCCGGCCGCCGGGCCGTCACCCCGGCCTGACCGGCGTGGCCGCCAGCGCGGCCGGCGCCACGGAGCAGGACGGGTCGCCGGCCGAGCGGCTCAGCCGACTGCTCGGGATCGAGGTCGATCCCGAGCTGCTGCGGCTCGCCCTGACGCACCGCTCGTACGCCTACGAGAAGGGCGGGCTGCCGACGAACGAGCGCCTGGAGTTCCTCGGGGACTCGGTGCTCGGGATCGCGGTGACCGAACGCCTGTACCGCGAGCACCCCGACCTGCCCGAGGGCCAGCTCGCGAAGCTGCGCGCGAGCGTGGTGAACATGCACGCGCTCGCGAGCGTCGCGCGTGCCCTCGGTCTCGGCGAGCTGATGTACCTCGGCCGCGGCGAGGAGATGACCGGCGGTCGCGACAAGGACTCGATCCTCGGCGACGCCGTGGAGGCGATCCTCGGCGCGGTGCACCTGGAGCACGGCATCGACGTCGCCCGCGAGCTCGTCGCGCGGCTCTTCGGCGACCTGCTCCACCAGGCCCCTCGCCTCGGCGCCGGCCTGGACTGGAAGACCAGCCTCCAGGAGCTCACGGCCGCCGCGGGTCGCGGTGTGCCGGAGTACCGGATCACCGAGGAGGGTCCGGACCACGCCAAGGAGTTCACCGCGACCGCCGTGGTCACCGGTGAGGGCCTCGGGACGGGCACCGGGCGGACCAAGAAGGACGCCGAGCAGAAGGCGGCGCAGGCGGCGTACGAGTCGCTGAACGGCCCCGTCGGGACCTCGTAGACCACGCACGTGCCCGAGCTGCCCGAGGTCGAGGTCGTCCGGCGCGGGATCGCCGACCACGCCGTGGGGCGCACCGTCACGTCGGTCGAGGTGCTGCACCCGCGGTCGGTGCGCCGTCAGCCCGGGGGAGGCACCGAGCTCGCGGCGCGGCTGGCCGGGCGCACGCTCGTCGCCGCCCGCCGGCGCGGCAAGTTCCTGTGGATCGACCTCGACGACGACACCGCGCTGCTCGCCCACCTCGGCATGAGCGGCCAGCTGCTCGTCCAGCCCGGCGACCGGCAGGACGAGAAGCACCTGCGCGTGCGTCTGCGCTTTTCCGAGGAAGGGGAGCACGCCGATAGGGGAGCCGAGCTGCGGTTCGTCGATCAGCGCACCTTCGGCGGGCTCACCGCCGTGGACACAGTGGAGTCCGACGGGGAGCGCGTCCCCGTGCCGGTCGCCCACATCGGCCGCGACCCGCTCGACCCGCGCTTCGACCTCGAGGCCGCGGTGGGCGCCTACCGCCGGCGGCGCACCGAGCTCAAGCGCGCGCTGCTCGACCAGACCGTCGTGTCCGGGATCGGCAACATCTACGCCGACGAGGCGCTGTGGCGGGCGCGGCTGCACTCGCTGCGCCCGACCGCCCGGTTGACCCGACCCGACGTCCGGAACGTGCTCGGGGCCGCGACCGAGGTGATGACGGAGGCGCTGGCGCAGGGCGGGACGTCGTTCGACGCGCTCTACGTCGACGTGCACGGGGAGTCGGGCTACTTCGAGCGGTCCCTCGCGGTCTACGGCCGGGAGGACGAGCCGTGCTACCGGTGCGGGACCGCGATCCGGCGCTCGGCGTTCATGAACCGGTCGTCGTACTGGTGCCCGCGCTGCCAACGGGTGCCCCGACACACGTGAGCCCGCCGGGGACCGGACGGTCCCGAGCGGGCTAGGCGTGTGTGGCGACCTCAGTGCGAGGGGGCCTCCATGAGGCGCTTGAACTCCTCGAGGGCCTTCTCGATCTTCTTCTGCGGGTCGGCGAAGAGCTTGGCGCCGAGGTCACCGACCGCGCCAGCAGGCGTCTCCACGTGCAGGCTCACCTCGACGCCGGTCGTGTCGCCGTGCGGGTCGAAGCGGACCGCGCCGCCGGTCTCGACGTGGTTGTTGCTCTCCTCGAGCGACTTCCACGCGATCTTGCGGTCGGTCTCCTCGTCGATGATCTTCGCGTCCCACTCGATCTGCTTGCCGAGCGGGCCGTCGACCTTCCAGTGCGTCACGTCGGCGTTGCCAGACTTCGGCTCGACCGAGGTGACGTCGTCCATGATCTCGGGCAGGTGGGTCAGCGGACGCCACCACTGGTAGCACTTCGCGGCGGGTGCGTTGACCTCGAGGTAGTGCGTTGCCGTAGCCATGGGGGCGGATGGGCGATTCTCCCGTCCCTCGAAACGGGAGAAGTGCGCCCGCTCACGGCGTCTCAGCGCGTCGGGGCGTGCCCGACGAAGGCACCGATGCCGGTGATCGAGCGGCCGACGACGAGCGTGTTGATCTCACGGGTGCCCTCGTAGGAGTAGAGCGCCTCGGCGTCGTTGAAGAACCGGGTCACCTTGTTCTCCAGCAGCACGCCGTTGCCGCCGAGCACCTCCCGCGCCCGGGCCACCGCCTCGCGCAGGGCGATCGTGGCCTCCCGCTTGGCCAGCGCCGCCTGGTCGTCGCGGAAGTGGTCGGCGTCCTGGAGCTGGGTCACCCGCACCGCCAGCGCGAGCGACGTCGAGAGCCGCCCGAGGATCGTCACCAGGTGGTCCTGGACCAGCTGGAAGGACGCGATCGGCTGCCCGAACTGCACCCGCTCCAGGGCGTAGTCCCGGGCCAACTCGTACACGCCCATCATGACGCCGACCGCGTTCCACGCGACGCCGCCGCGGGTCACGCGCAGGACCCGGTTGGTGTCCTTGAAGCTCCCCGCGCCGGGGAGCCGGTTCGCCTCCGGGACGCGGGCGCCCTCGAAGGTCAGGTCGGCGTTCTGGACGGTGCGCAGCGCGAGCTTGCCCTCCATCTTCGTCGCGGTGAACCCGGGCGTGCCCTTCTCGACGACGAAGCCCTTCACCTCGTCGTCCTCGGTGTCCCGCGCCCAGACGACGACGAGGTCGGCGAACGTGCCGTTGCCGATCCAGCGCTTGGCGCCGTCGAGGACCCACTCGTCGCCCTCCCGGCGGGCCGTCGTCTCGAGCCCGCCCGCGACGTCCGACCCGCCGTGCGGCTCGGAGAGCGCGAACGCCCCGATCTTCTCCATCCGCCGCATCGCCGGCAGCCAGCGCTCCTTCTGCTCGTCGGAGCCGCAGAGGTCGATGGAGGAGAGCGCGAGCCCGCCGTGCACGCCGAAGAAGGTGGCCATCGACGGGTCGATGCGCGAGAGCTCCATGCTGACCATCGAGGTGAGGAGCTTGGAGTGCGCGGGCCGGTCCGGCCACGCCCGGCCGAGCCCGACGACGTCGAGCTCGGCGAAGCCGGGGAGCAGGTCGAACGGGAACTCGGTGCTCGCCCACTGCCGGTCGGCGATCGGCGCGATGCGTTCCTCGGCGAAGCGGCGGACCCGCGCGAGGATCGCCTGGTCCTCCGCGGTGAGCAGGTCGGCGTAGCCGTAGAAGTCACCGGGCAGCGGGGGCAGGACGTCCTCGGGGGTCGCCGGGGTCGGCGCACCGGTGGTGATGTCGGTGGTGGTGCTCATCGGGACTCCTCGATCGGTCGGTCGGTCATGGCGGCGATCTGGTCCTCGGTCCGGCCCAGCTCGCGCAGCACGTCCGCGGTGTCGTCGCCCTGGCGCGGCGTCGGGGTGCGCATCCCGGCGGGGGTCTCCGAGAAACGCACGGGGAACCCGATCGAGCGGTAGCCGCCCTCGCTGGGGTGCTCCTGCTCGGTCAGGAGACCGCCGCCGACGACGTACGGGTCCTCGTGGGCGGTCTCGAGGTCGAGCACCGGGGCGAACGGGATCGAGTGCTCGGCGCACAGGTCCGCCCACTCCTCGGTGGTGCGGGTCGGCGCGATGGCGGCGATCTCGGCGTAGAGCTCCTCGTGGTGGCGGGAGAGCTGCGTGCGGTCGACGAAGCGCTCGTCGGCGGCGAGGTCGTCGCGGCCGGCGGCGGTGAAGAAGTCGGCGATGTTCCGCGGGCTGTACGGGAGGATGCACGCCCACCCGTCCCGCGTCCCGACGGCGGCGTGCCCGGCCGCCATCGAGCGGTGGAAGCCGGTCGAGGCCTCGTCGGGAACGAAGGTGTGGCCGGAGAGGTGCTCGACGAGGGTGAAGGCGAGCATCGTGTCCGCCATCGGCACCTCGATCTCCTGTCCGCGCCCGGTCGCGCGCTGGTGGACGAGCGCGGCGAGCACGGAGTAGGTGATCGTCAGCGCGCACACCTTGTCGGCGAGCACCGTCGGGACGTAGCTGGGGGTCCCGGTCGCGCGGCGCACGATGTCGGTCATGCCCGACGCGGCCTGCACGATCTCGTCGTAGGCGGCGCGGTCGGCGAGGTCGGAGTCGCTGCGGAAGCCCTGCGCGCGGCAGGTGATCAGGCGCGGGTTGAGCTCGGCGAGCTCGGCGTGCGAGACACCGAGCCGGTCCAGGGCGCCGGGGCGCATGTTCGTGATGAGGATGTCGGCGCCCGCGACCAGGTCGCGGAACGCGGCCTTCCCGTCGGCGGACTTCAGGTCCAGGGTCACCGAGCGCTTGTTGCGGTTCACGTTCAGGGCGAGGTGGCCCATCCCGGGGTGCCGGGCGGGCGGGGCCAGGCGGGCGCTGTCGCCGCCCGGGGCCTCGACCTTGATGACGTCGGCCCCGAGGTCACCGAGGATCTGGGCCGCGTACGGGCCCATCACCACGGTCGCGAGGTCGATCACCCGGACACCCTCGAGCGCGGTCGTCGTCATGCTCTTGACGTTAGGCGTGCTAAGTAATTCTCCGCAATGTGAGATATGGTTACGCATATGGGTAATCGGCACCACCGGACGGTCGACCGGGTGGCGGAGCTGCTCGAGGCCGCCGTGGCCCGGCCCGGGGCCTCCCTGACGGAGCTGGCGCGGGCGGTCGACGCGCCCGTGTCCTCGGTGCAGAAGCTCGTCGACGGGCTCGTCGCCGTCGGCTACCTCGACGAGGACGGTCGGCACTACAGCCTGGGGCCCGCCCCGTCGGTGCTCTCGGTGCGCGCCGGGCGGCCGGTGGTGCCGGTGCGGCACGGGGTGCTGGCCGGGCTCGCCGAGCGCCTCGGGCTGCCGGTGCAGCTGGCGGTGCGGGTGGGCGACGACGCGGTGTGGGTGGACTGGGCGGGCGCCGACGAGGCGTTCGACTACGCCCTGTCCTCCCGGATCCGACGCCCGCTGGTCGAGACGGCGGCGGGGCGCGTGCTCGTGGCGCACCTGTCGGCGGCCGCCCGGCAGGCGGTGGTGCGGGCCGCCCGACCGGATGACCCGGCGTCCGGACTGGCGCTGCTGGCGGACCTGGAGCGGGTCCGGGAGACGGGGCGCGAGACCGGGCGCAGCGGACGGCTGGTGCCCGACGCCGTCGCGGTGGCGGTGCCGGTGTGGTCCGAGGGGCAGGTGGTGGCCGCGGTGTCGGTGATC
The DNA here is from genome assembly GCF_030286555.1 of Actinomycetospora termitidis. Lineage (GTDB taxonomy): Bacteria > Actinomycetota > Actinomycetes > Mycobacteriales > Pseudonocardiaceae > Actinomycetospora > Actinomycetospora termitidis. The sequence continues at coordinate 88,472 of NZ_JASVWF010000002.1, forward strand.
GGCCGCTCGGGCGCGCTCGGAGACGGCGCCGACGAGGTCGCGACGGTGCTGCGGGAGGCTGTCGGGGAGGTCGCGTAGCTTGCCGGGCAGGTCGAGGAGGGGGTCGGCGCGTGCACCTGAAGAGCCTGACGCTCAAGGGCTTCAAGTCCTTCGCGTCCTCGACCACCCTGCGATTCGAACCCGGCATCACGTGCGTGGTGGGGCCGAACGGCTCCGGCAAGTCCAACGTCGTCGACGCGATCAGCTGGGTCCTCGGCGAGCAGGGCGCGAAGGCGCTGCGCGGCGGGAAGATGGAGGACGTCATCTTCGCCGGCACGTCCGGGCGGGCGCCGCTGGGGCGCGCCGAGGTGACGCTCACGATCGACAACACCGACGGCGCCCTGCCGATCTCCTACACCGAGGTGTCGATCACGCGGCGGGTCTTCCGGTCGGGCGCCGGCGAGTACGAGATCAACGGCAGCTCCTGCCGCCTGCTCGACGTCCAGGAGCTGCTCTCCGACTCCGGGATCGGGCGCGAACTGCACGTGCTCGTCGGGCAGGGTCAGCTCGACACGATCCTGCAGTCGCGCCCCGAGGAGCGGCGCGCCTTCATCGAGGAGGCGGCCGGGGTCCTCAAGCACCGCAAGCGCAAGGAGAAGGCGCTGCGCAAGCTCGAGGCGATGGAGGCCAACCTGGCCCGCCTGGGCGACCTCACCTCCGAGCTGCGCCGCCAGCTCAAGCCCCTGGGCCGGCAGGCCGAGATCGCGCGGCGGGCCCAGACCATCCAGGCCGACCTGCGCGACGCCCGGTTGCGGCTCGCCGCGGACGACCTGGTGACGCTGCGCGGCACGATCGCCCGCGACGCCGCCGACGAGGACCAGGCCCGGCGGCGGCGTGACGAGACCGAGCGGGCGCTCGCGGCGGAGTCGGAGACCACCGCGGAGCTCGAGGCCGCGCTGGACGCCGACGCCCCCGCCTACGAGGGCGCGCGCGATGCGCACCACCGGCTGTCCTCGCTGGCCGAGCGCCTGCGCGGCACGGTCGCGCTCGCCGCCGAGCGGCACCGACACGTCACCGCCGCCGAGGAGCACGTCGCGGGGCCGGACCCGGACGAGCTGGAGCGCCAGGCGGACGCGGCCGCGGAGAACGAGGCCACGCTGACCGAGGAGGTCGCCCTCGCGCGGGAGACCCTGGAGGACGCCGCGGTCCGCCGGGAGGACGCCGAGGAGGCGCTGGAGTCGGCCGACCGCAGGGTCGCGGCGGCCTCCCGGGCGGCGGCCGACCGGCGCGAGGGGCTCGCCCGGCTCGCCGGCCAGGTGGAGACGCAGCGCGGGCGGGTCGCGGCGGCGGTGGAGGAGCTGGAGACCCTCGCCGGCTCCGTCGGGGAGACCACGGCGCGCGCCGCCGCCGCCCGGGCCGAGCTGGCGGAGGAGGAGGCGGCCGCCCCCGACCGGGAGCCGGCCGCGGAGGCCCCGGAGGGCCCGGACGGGGCGGTGCCCGAGGACGCCCCCGACCCGGAGGCCGCCTTCGACGCCGCGACCGAGCGCCACGAGCAGGTCCGGGCGGAGGTCGACCGCGCGGCGGCGGCCCACCGGGACGCCGAACGGGACCGCGCGCACTGGAAGGCCCGGGTGGAGGCCCTCGAGCTGACGCTCACGCGCCGCGACGGCGCCGGCGAGCTGCTGGCCGGGGGGCGCGACGGGGTGCTGGGGTCGGTCGCGGCGCTGCTGCGGGTCGGGGCGGGCGACGAGGCCGCGGTCACCGCGGCGTTGGGGCCGGCGGCGGACGCCGTCGTGGTTACAGGGATCGGGGCGGCGGCCGACGCGCTCGAGCACCTGCACGCGAGCGACGCGGGGCGGGCCGGGCTGGTGGTGGCCGGCTCCGGCGGCGACGCGCCCGCGGGGCCGGCGCCCGACGGCGCCGTGTGGGCCGCCGACCTGGTGCAGGCGCCCGACACGGTGGCCGCGGCGGTGGGGCGCCTGCTCGCCGGGGTCGTGGTGGTGGACGACCTCGCCGCGGCGCGGGCAGTGCTCGCGGCCCACCCGGAGCTGCAGGCGGCGACCCGGGGCGGCGACGTCCTCGGCGGCGCCTGGGCGGCCGGCGGGCCCTCGGGCAACCGCTCGATCCTGGAGATGCAGTCCGCGGCCGACGAGGCGGGGGACCGGCTGGCCGGGGCCGAGCGCGCCGAGCGCAGCACGGCAGCGGCCCACGACGCCGCGAAGCAGGCCGAGTCGGCCGCACGGGCCGAGGTCGGGGTCGCCCGGCAGGTCCGCGACGACGCCCGCCGGGCCGACTCCGAGCGCCGCAGGGACGCCGACGCCCGGCGCGCGCAGGACGAGGCCCGGCGCGCCGAGCACGCCCGTCGCCTCGGGCGGCTCGCCGAGACGGTGCGCGGCGCGGAGGCGGAGCTCACGCGGCTCACCGAGCGACGGGCGACCGTGGAGGCCGCGCGGGACGACCGTCGCGCGGAGCTGGACGACCTCACCGAGCGCCTGGCGATGGCGACCGACCAGGCCGAGTCGGACGCCACGGACGACTCCGACGGCGGGGACGCCGCCGCCCGCGACGCGGCCGCCGCGGCCCTGAACGCGGCGCGGGCCGCGGAGGTCGAGGGGCGGCTGACCCTGCGGACCGCCGAGGAGCGCGCCCGGGCGGTGACCGGCCGCGCCGACGCCCTGCGGCACCGGGCGCGGGCCGAACGCGAGCAGCGCGAACGCGCCGCCACCCGCCGTCGGGAACGGGAACGGCAGGCCGGGCTGCTGGTGGAGATCCTCGAGCACGGCCGGGACGGACTGGAGCGGATCGCCGCGTCCGTCGCGGCGGCGGCCGAGGCGCGGGACCGGCTCGCCGCGGCGCGGCAGGCGCGGTCGGCCGAGCTGGACGGTGCGCGGGAACGCATGCGCTCCCTGCAGCAGACCCTGGAGCGGCTCACCGACGCGGTGCACCGCGACGAGGTGCTGCGCGCCGAGCAGCGGACCCGGCTGGCGCAGCTCGAGGAGTCGATCGCGGAACGGTTCGGCATGGGCCTCGAGGACCTCGTGCGCGAGTACGGCCCCGAGGCGGGCATCCCCCCGAGCGAGGCCGAGGTCGCGGAGGTGACGGCGGCCCGGGAACGCGGCGAGCAGGTGTCGATGCCGCCGCCGATGCCCTACGACCGCGCCGAGCAGCAGCGGCGGGCCGCCCGGGCCGAGAAGGAGCTGGGCACGCTCGGGAAGGTCAACCCGCTCGCCCTCGAGGAGTACGCGGCCCTCGAGGAGCGCTACCGGTTCCTGTCGACCCAGCTCGAGGACGTGAAGGCGTCCAAGCGCGACCTGCTCTCCGTGGTCGCCGACGTCGACCAGCGGATCCTCGACGTGTTCGCCGAGGCGTTCGCCGACGTCGCGCGGGAGTTCGAGGTCGTCTTCCCGGTGCTCTTCCCGGGCGGCGACGGGCGCCTCGTGCTCACCGAGCCCGACGACCTGCTCAACACCGGGGTGGAGGTCGAGGCCCGCCCGCCCGGGAAGAAGGTGAAGCGGCTCTCGCTGCTCTCCGGCGGGGAGAAGTCGCTGACGGCGGTCGCCATGCTGGTGGCGATCTTCAGGGCCCGCCCGTCGCCGTTCTACGTCATGGACGAGGTCGAGGCGGCCCTCGACGACGCGAACCTCCGCCGGTTGATCTCGTTGCTCGACGACCTGCGGCGCTCCTCGCAGTTGGTGATCATCACCCACCAGAAGCCGACCATGGAGATCGCCGACGCGCTGTACGGCGTGAGCATGCGCGGGGACGGCATCACGGCGGTCGTCTCCCAGCGGCTCCGGGGCGCCGATGCGCCAGGTCCACTCGCCGGTGCGGACCCCTCGCCCGTGTCGTGACGCTGTGTCGCGATATGATCGCAGTGTGTGATCGTTTCGTCACACGTCGGTGACCGACGAACGACGCGCCCGGGGAATGCCGCGAAGCGATCACCGGGCTTACGGTCAGGTCGTCGGGCAGGGGACGTCGGTTCCCCGGGGGAGGGTGGATCATGACGGTGCTCCAGCCCGGGCGCTACGTGCACCTCGAGCGCTCGGCCCCCGCACGCTGCCCGCGACGGCCGTCCTCCGCGCCGGTTCCGGTCGTCGGCCACCTGGTCGTCGACGCCTCGCACAGCTCGCTCGCGCCGTACCTCGCGCAGAGCACGGTGCAGGTGCTCGTCGACGACCTGCCGCTCAGCCTGCCCTGGGGCCGCACCGACATCGCCCTGCCACCGGGCCGCCACCGCCTCGAGATCGCCGTCGACCGCGGGGACGGGTGGGGACGGGTCGTGGAGGCCGTGCCGGTGGCCGCCGGACACACCGTCGACGTGTACTACCGGGCCCCCGTCCTGCCCGGCCCCGGCACGCTCGGTCCGGTGCCGCAGGCGACGCGCGGGGTCGTCGCGCTCCTCGCGGGCCTGGTGCTGCTGCTGGCGCTGCTCGGTGTCGGGGTCGTCGCGCTCCTCGCGCTCCTGGGCTGACACCCGTCGTCCGCGCCCGGTGGCGCCTTCGGCCGGACCGCGTGGCTGACAGGATGGAGCCGTGAGTTCGCCGCTGACCTCCCTCGACTCCTCGACCCGGGACCTGCTCGCCCAGGCCCCCGCCGCCGGGCTCTCCCCGGGGGTGCTGACGGGGATCATCGTCGCGGTCGTCGTGGTGGTGCTCCTGCTCGTCCTGATCGTGGGGCTGCTGATCGCCCGACGACGCCGCATCTCGCTGCGCGAGGAGGCCGAGCAGGAGGCCGAGGCCCCGAAGCCGTCCAAGGGCACCTACGCCGCCGGTGGGGGGTTCTCGTTCTCCGCGGGCAGCGGTGCGGCGACGAAGGACCGGCCCGAGGTCGGGCCGACCTCGCCGACGATCGAGACTCGGTCCGCCGAGCCCGCCCCGGCCGAGCCGTCGACCACCGAGGCCCCGTCCGCATCCGCGCCGACGACCGAGCCGCCGGCCACGACCGCGCCGGCCACGGAGCGGCCGCCCGCCGAGCCGACGCCCACCACCGACCGCCCGTCGGCGCCGACGGCCGAGCCGTCCGTCGAGCCGTCCGTCGAGGCCCCCGCCGCCGAGCCGGCCCCCGCCGAGCCGTCGAGCACCGAGGCCCCGCCGGCGCCGACCACCCAGCCGACCGCCGAGCCGTCGACGACCGAGGCCCCGGCCGCATCGGCGCCGACCACCGAGCCGACCATCGAGCGGCCGCCGGCCGCGCCGGTGGAAGCCCCGGCCGCGGAGCCCGCCCCGGCCGAGCCGTCGACCGTCGACGCCGCGCCCGCCGCGACGGCCCCCGCCGGGCCGACCGAGCCGATCGCGCCGCCCGAGGGCCGGCTGGAGCGGCTGCGCGGGCGGCTCGGGCGCAGCCGGTCGACGCTCGGCACGGGACTCCTCGGCCTGCTCGGTGCGGGCGACCTCGACGAGGACTCGTGGGAGGAGGTCGAGGACCAGCTGCTCATGGCGGACCTGGGCTCGGCGACCACCCAGGAGGTCGTCGGGAAGCTGAGGGAGCGGATCGCGTCGCGGGGGGTGCGCACCTCGGAGCAGGTCCGCGAGCTGCTCCACGAGGTCCTCGTCGAGGCGCTGGGCCCGGACATGGAGCGCTCGGTGCGGGCGCTCTCCCACGACGGACGCCCGGCCGTCGTCCTCGTCGTCGGGGTCAACGGCACCGGCAAGACCACGACGACGGGCAAGCTCGCGCGCGTGCTGGTCGGCGGCGGGCACGACATCGTGCTGGGCGCCGCCGACACGTTCCGCGCGGCCGCCGCCGAGCAGCTGCAGACCTGGGGCGAGCGGGCGGGCGCGCGGGTCGTGCGCGGTCCGGAGGGTGCCGACCCGGCCAGCGTCGCCTTCGACGCGGTCAAGCGCGGCGCCGAGTCGGGGGTCGACGCGGTCCTGCTCGACACCGCCGGCCGCCTGCACACCAAGACCGGCCTGATGGACGAGCTCGGCAAGGTCAAGCGCGTCGTCGCCCGGCAGGCCGAGGTGGACGAGGTGCTGCTCGTCCTGGACGCGACGACCGGGCAGAACGGGCTGACGCAGGCCCGCGTGTTCGGCGAGGTCGTCGACGTGACGGGCGTCGTGCTGACGAAGCTCGACGGCACCGCGAAGGGCGGCATCGTGTTCCAGGTGCAGCGCGAGCTCGGGGTGCCGGTCAAGCTCGTCGGCCTCGGGGAGGGCCCGGACGACCTCGCGCCCTTCGAGCCCGGCGCGTTCGTGGACGCCCTGCTGCGCTGACACCGTCGCCGAGAGGTACGTGAGGCACCGTCCGCGGCCTGTCGAGGTGCCTGGTGTCCCTCTCGGCGGAGAGTCGACCCGCACGACCATCCGGGTGACACGCACCGTCACGAACGAGCGTCACCGTGTGGCCGAGAGTCACCACGAGAAGGTGATCGAGGCCACGCAGAGCGCCGATGTCCGGTTCGGCAACGTGATGGTCACATGATTCGGTGGGCTGTTAACTGCCGAGAAACACCGGCAGACGCTGCTTGAAACACGTTCTCAGCATCCTTCTCCCCCAGTGACCGCCTCGAAGACGGTGGACCGCAGGAGGGACGAACGACCGTGTTGAATGCCGGAAGTACCGCGTGGGTGCTCGTCAGCGCCGCGCTGGTGATGCTCATGACCCCAGGGCTCGCGTTCTTCTACGGCGGCATGGTCCGCTCGAAGAGCGTCCTGAACATGCTCATGATGAACTTCATGTGCCTGGCGATCGTGTCGGTGCTGTGGTGCCTGTACGGCTTCTCGCTGGCGTTCGGCAACGACCTCGGCGGCGGCCTGCTCGGCGGCTTCGAGTACGTGGGCCTGGGCGGCCTGCCGACCGACCCGATCGGCACCGACCCCGACAAGATCCCGATCCTCGCGTTCGCGATGTTCCAGCTGATGTTCGCGATCATCACGCCCGCCCTGATCTCGGGCGCCGTGCCGGAGCGGACCAAGTTCTGGAGCTGGGGCATCTTCGTCGTCCTCTGGTCGACGATCGTGTACTTCCCCGTCGCGCACTGGGTGTTCGCCTTTGACGGCACCACCGCCGAGACCGGTGGCTGGATCGCCAACACGCTCGGCGCCCTGGACTTCGCCGGTGGGACCGCGGTCCACATCAACGCCGGTGCGGCGGGCCTCGCCCTCGCGATCGTGCTCGGCAAGCGCCGCGGCTGGCCCCGTGACCCGGGCCGCCCGCACTCGCTGCCCTTCGTGCTCCTCGGCGCCAGCCTGCTGTGGTTCGGCTGGTACGGCTTCAACGCCGGCTCCGCGCTGGGCGCCAACCAGAACGCCGCGATCGCCTTCACGACGACGACGCTGGCGACCGCCGCCGCCGTCATCGGCTGGTTGGTCGTCGAGCAGCTCCGCGACGGCAAGCCGACCACGCTCGGTGCCGCCTCGGGTGCCGTCGCCGGCCTCGTCGCGATCACCCCGGCCTGTGCCTTCGTCAACCCGATCGGCGGTCTCGCGATCGGCGTCATCGCCGGTGCGGTCTGCGCGCTCTGCGTCTCGCTGAAGTTCCGCCTCGGCTTCGACGACTCGCTCGACGTCGTCGCGGTCCACCTCGTCGGTGGTCTGATCGGCACGATCCTGATCGGCTTCTTCGGCACCACCTCGCTGAACGAGGCCAGCGCGGACGGCCTGTTCTACGGCGGCGGGTTCGGGCAGCTGGGCATCCAGGTCGTCGCCGCCCTCGCCGTCCTCGTCTACTCCTTCGTCGTCACGGCCATCATCGCCCTGGTCATCAAGGTGACGATCGGGTTCCGTGTGAGCGACGAGGACGAATCGACGGGCATCGACGAGTCGCAGCACGCGGAGAGCAGCTACGACTACTCCGGGCTGCGCAGCAGCGGTGGCCACAGTTCGATTCTCGACGCCGCGACGTCGAAGGTGCCGGCCTCGGCCGGTCAGGAGGGCTGACCCGTGAAGATGGTGACGGCGATCATCAAGCCGTTCGTCCTGGAGGACGTGAAGGGCGCGCTCGAGCAGCTGGGCGTGCTGGGCATGACCGTCAGTGAGGTCCAGGGCTACGGCCGGCAGAAGGGCCACACCGAGGTCTACCGCGGCGCGGAGTACTCGGTGGACTTCGTCCCCAAGGTCCGCATCGAGGTCGTGACCGACGACTCGACCGCGGAGAAGGTCCTCGACGCGATCGCCGAGACCGCCCGTACCGGCAAGATCGGTGACGGCAAGGTCTGGGTGACCCCGATCGAGACCGTGGTGCGCGTGCGCACCGGCGAGCGCGGGGCCGACGCCCTCTAGCTCGCCGACCCGACGTCCGGCACCGGGTCCGCCTCGTCCCCTCCCGGGGACGGGCCGGGCCCGGTGTCGCCGCGTCGACGATCCGGGTGGCAGACGGCCACCGGACGACCGTTCACCGTGGGGTGGAGAGGACGGGCATGGTCGCAGTCGGGTCGGGCCGGACCGGGGACGGCGCCGAGGGCGCGGACCCGTCCCTCCGGGTCTCCGGGGAGTCCGACGAGGGCGCGGCGGTCGACCTGGTCCGCGCCCGGACCGCGCTGCTCTCGCCGCCGCCGGGCGCCCGCCGACTCGGACCGGCCGCCCTGCGCGAGGCGCTCGTCGAACTGCACGACTTCTGGCTCGCCTCCCGCGCCGCCGCGATCGGCATCGGGAACGGCACCGCGCTCGTGGCCGTCGGGGCGCTCGGGCGCCGCGAACTCGCCCCGTGGTCCGACCTCGACCTGGTCCTGGTCCACGACGGCACCGGCCGCGGCCGCGGTCAGACCCCCGCCGAGGTCGCCCGCCTCGCGGACGCCCTCTGGTACCCGCTCTGGGACGCCGGGATCGGGCTGGACCACTCCGTGCGGACCGTCGGCGAGGCCGTCGGCGTCGCGACCGAGGACCTGCGGGTCGCGCTCGGGCTGCTCGAGGTCCGGCTGATCGCCGGCGACGCCGAGCTCGCCGAACGGCTGTCGTCCTCGGCCCGCCAGGCCTGGCGGGCCGGCATCCGCGGTCGCTTCGACGAGCTCGTCGACACCACCCGGGCCCGGTGGCAGCGCTCCGGCGAGGTCGCCCACCGCGTCGAGCCCGACCTGAAGAACGGCCGTGGCGGGCTGCGTGACATCCAGCTCCTGGACGCCCTCGCCGCCGCCCAGCTGGTCGACCGTCCCGCGGTCGACGTCCGTGCGGCCCGCAGTCTCATGCTCGACCTGCGCACCGAGCTCCACCGTCGGGCCGGCCGGGCCCGCGACGTCCTCCAGGCCGAGGACGCCCACGAGCTCGCCGGGGTCCCCGACCTCGGCGTCACCGACCGCTACGACCTCGCCCGCTCGCTCTCCGGAGCCGCACGCACCGTCGTCTACGCGACCGACGTCGCGCTCCGCTCGGCGTGGGCGGCCCTCCCACGCCGCGGGCTCGCGGCCCTGCGGCGGACCCCTGCTCGCCGCCCGCTCGACGAGGGCGTCGTCGAGCAGGCCGGCGAGGTCGTGCTCGCCCGCGAGGCCCAGGTCAGCCGCGACCCGGCCCTGGTCCTGCGCCTGGCCGCCACCGCCGCCCGGACCGGCCTGCCGATCGCCGCGGGCACCCTGCGCCGCCTCGCCGACGCCGCGCCCGAGCTGCGCGAGCCCTGGCCCCGGACCGCCCGCGAGGAGCTGCTCGCCCTGCTCGGCGCCGGCGACGGCATGGTCGACGTCATCGAGGCGCTGGACCGCACCGGCCTGTGGGGACGGCTGTTCCCGGAGTGGGGCGCGGTCCGGGACCTCCCGCCGCGCGACCGCCAGCACGTCTGGACCGTCGACCGCCACCTCGTCGAAGTCACCCGCCGGGCCTCCGAGCTGACCACCCGCGTCTCGCGCCCGGACCTGCTGCTGATCGGCGCCCTGGTCCACGACATCGGCAAGGGCCGCGACGAGGACCACTCGGTGGTCGGGGCGGAGCTCGCTCGCCACCTCGGGCGCCGGCTGGGCCTCTGGCCCGCCGACGTCGAGCTCCTCGCGGCGATGGTCCGCCACCACCTGCTCCTGCCGCACACCGCACAGCGCCGCGACCCCGAGGACCCGGCCACCGTCCAGCGCGTGGTCGACACGCTCGACGGCGACCCCGTGCTGCTCGAGCTGCTCCACGCGCTGGCCGAGGCCGACGCGCTCGGCACCGGCCCCGGGGTCTGGACGTCCTGGCGCGCGACCCTGCTCGGCGACCTGGTCCGCCGCTGCCGCCAGGTGATGGCCGGCGGCGGGATGCCGGGGCCCGAGCCGCTGTCCGACGACCGCCTCGCGCTCGCCCGGTCGGTCGCCGCGAGCGGGCGGCCGGAGGTGTCGGTGGACGCGTCCGAGGAGCTCACGACCGTCACGATGACGGTGGCCGCACCCGACCGGCCGGGCCTGCTCAGCCGCGCGGCCGGCGTGCTGGCCCTGCACTCGCTGCAGGTCCACGCGGCGGTCCTGGTCGAGCACGACGGCGTGGCGGTCGACAGCTTCACCGTCTCGCCGCGGTTCGGCCGGTTGCCCGAGGCGTCGCTGCTGCGCGAGGACCTCGTGCGCGTCCTCAACGGCTCGCTCGACCTGCCCGGGCGCCTCGCGGCCAAGGAGCGCGACTACTCGCCGAGGTCCGGACCCGTCGGGGCCGCCGCCACGCGCGTGCTGTGGTTCGACGACGAGGCGACCGGGGCGGTCGTGCTCGAGCTCCGCACCGCGGACCGGATCGGCCTGCTGCACCGGGTCGCCGCGGCGCTCGAGGCCCAGGCGGTCGACGTGCGGTGGGCCCGGGTGTCGACGCTCGGCTCGTCCGTGATCGACGCGTTCTGCCTGGAGGCCTCGCCGGAGGGCGAGGAGGGCGAGCACGACAGCCCGGGCACCGGACAGGTCGTCCCGCTCGACCCGACCCGTCGTCGGGCCATCGAGGCAGTGGTCCTCGCGGCGACCGCCCCGGAGCCGTCCCCGGCCTGACGGCGCGTGCGCCGGACCGTGTTGTCGCGGGGAGCCGCGGTCGCTTGGTCGCCCTGTCGCGGGGATTCACAGCGACAAGTGGTGGGCGGGGGCGCGGGAGACCGCGACAAGGTGACGACCAGGGTCGAGACCTGGACTGCGGGCCCCCGTGCGTGTACACGTCGGTGTACGCTGGCGGTATGGAGCGAGCCGAGGTCCTGAGCGTGCGGGAGTTCCGGGCCGGCCTGGCGGAGGCCATCCGGGCCGCGCGCGAGGAGGGGCCGGTCTTCGTCGGCTCGCATCGTCGGGCGGAGGCGGTGCTGATGTCGATCGAGCAGTACGACGAGCTGCGGGGGGTCCCGCGCCGGCCGCAGGTCCCGCGATGGCTGGCGGTGGAGGAGGCGGTCGCCTCGGTGCGGGCGGAGGGCCTGGAGCCGAGCGAGGAGGGCATGCGGGTCCTGGAGGCGTTCGCCGCGGACGACATCTCCGAGGAGGAAGCCATCGCCGCACTCGTCCGCCGCCACCGTCGGTGAGTCACGACCCCTACGGCGACCCCACGAGCGGATTCCTGCGCAATCGTCCTGGCTTCACTGACGTCGACGAGCTCTCGCAGGTGGAGGCCGAGGTCACGACGCTGCGCCTGGCGCAGCTGCGCACGATGCTGGACGGCCTGCTCCACGTCGGCTGACCCGCGAGTGCGACGTCATGCAGCTCCGGCCGCCCCGGACCCTGCGCCATGTCGCACTCGACGGGGCCGGCGAAAACCGGTCGAACCGGGCGGCCCGGGCTGGCACGGTCGCTCGCCGTGCACATCGTCATGGTCGGGGCCGGCGCGCACGGCCACATCAACCCGAACCTGCCCGTCATCGCCGAACTCGTCGCACGCGGCCATCGCGTGCGGTACGCGGTGTCGGGGCCGTTTGCCGAGCTCGTCGCGTCCTCCGGGGCGACCCCCCTGCTGCACACGTCCGTGCTGCCCGACGAGACCCGCGACGAGGCCTGGCCGGAGGACCCCGTCGTCGGGATGCAGCTCTTCCTCGACGAGGGGCGGCACGTGACCCCGCAGCTGGAGGCCGCTCTCGAGAACGACCGGCCGGACGTGTTCCTGGCCGACATCGGCGGCTACGCCGCGCGGGTGCTGGGCCGGCGCTGGGGCGTGCCGTGCGTGCAGCTCTCGCCCGCGATGGTGGCGTGGGAGGGCTTCGAGCACGCCACCGGCATGGCCGGCCTCCTCGAGACCCCGGAGGGCGCGGCGTTCCGCGCGGACTTCGCGGACTGGCTCGCCGCGGAGGGCGTCGACCTCGCCCCGGAGACCTTCATGGGGATCCCGGACTCCTCGATCGTGCTGATCCCACGCCAGCTCCAACCGCACGCGGACAAGGTCGACCCGGACCGCTACACGTTCGTCGGACCGTGTCTGGACGCCCGCGAGCACCAGGGCGACTGGGACGACGACGTCGACGTGCTGGTGTCGCTCGGGTCGGCCTACACCGCCGATCCGGCCTTCTGGCGCACCGTCGCCGAGGCGTTCGCGGGCCGGCGGACCGTGCTCGCGATCGGCCGGCGCATCGACCCGGCGGACCTGGGGGAGCTGCCCGACGGCGTGACCGCGCACGCGTGGATCCCGCAGCTGGCGGTGTTGCGGCGCACGTCGCTGTTCGTCACGCACGCCGGCATGGGCGGCTGCTCGGAGGGCCTCGCGACGGCCACGCCGATGATCGCGATCCCGCAGGCGGTCGACCAGTTCGGGAACGCGGAGATGCTGGAGGCCGCCGGGATCGGGGTCACGGTCGACCGGGCGGCGGTGACGGTGGAGGCGCTGCGCGGGGCCGCCGCGACGCTCGACACCGACGCCGTCCGCACGCGGAGCCGGGCTGCGGCGGACGAGCTGGCCGCAGCCGGCGGGGCGCGGCGCGCGGCCGACCTCGTCGAGCAGGTCCGTTCCTGAGCGTCGGTCGGCTCCCGGTTAGGCTGGAGGTTCGTCGGGGGCCGTCCGAGCACGTCCGTCGGGCCGGTCCGACCAGCCAGACCCCGGGAGTACGCCCGCCGTGTTCGACAGCCTCTCCGATCGCCTGACAACGGTCCTGCAGGACCTCCGCGGCAAGGGCCGGCTCTCCGAGACCGACATCGACACCACGTGCCGCGAGATCCGCATCGCGCTGCTCGAGGCCGATGTCGCGCTCCCGGTGGTCCGCGGCTTCGTCAAGCAGGTCAAGGAGCGCGCCAAGGGCGCGGAGGTCTCCGAGGCGCTCAACCCGGCCCAGCAGGTCGTCAAGATCGTCAACGAGGAGCTCGTCGGCATCCTCGGCGGCGAGACGCGACGCCTGCGCCTGGCGAAGAACCCGCCGACGGTCATCATGCTCGCCGGCCTGCAGGGGTCCGGGAAGACGACCCTCGCGGGCAAGCTCGCCCGCTGGCTCAAGGGGCAGGGCCACACCCCGCTGCTCGCGGCCTGCGACCTGCAGCGTCCGAACGCGGTGAACCAGCTGCAGATCGTCGGTGGGCGCGCCGGCGTCGAGGTCTTCGCCCCGGAGCCCGGCAACGGCGTCGGCGACCCGGTCGACGTGGCCCGCCGCGCCGTCGCCGACGCGAAGGCCCGCCAGTACGACGTCCTCGTCGTCGACACCGCCGGCCGGCTCGGCGTCGACGAGGAGCTGATGCGTCAGGCCGCGGACATCCGCGACGCGGTCACGCCCGACGAGACCCTCTTCGTGCTCGACGCGATGGTCGGCCAGGACGCCGTGAACACCGCCGAGGCCTTCCGCGACGGGGTCGGGTTCTCCGGGGTGGTCCTGACGAAGCTCGACGGCGACGCCCGCGGTGGTGCCGCGCTGTCGGTCCGCGAGGTCACCGGCCAGCCGATCCTCTTCGCCTCCAACGGCGAGGGGCTCGACGAGTTCGACGTCTTCCACCCCGACCGGATGGCCTCGCGCATCCTCGGCATGGGCGACGTCCTCTCGCTCATCGAGCAGGCGGAGTCGGCGTTCGAGGCGGGGCAGGCCGAGAAGGCCGCCCAGAAGATGTCCGAGGGCGAGTTCACCCTCGAGGACTTCCTGGAGCAGATGCAGGCCGTCCGCAAGATGGGCCCGATCGCCAACATCCTCGGCATGCTGCCGGGCGCGGCGAACATGAAGGAGCAGCTCGGACAGGTCGACGAGAAGCAGCTCGACCGCATCCAGGCGATCATCCGCGGCATGACCCCCGCGGAGCGGGCCGACCCGAAGATGATCAACGGGTCGCGCCGGCTGCGGATCGCGAACGGCTCCGGGGTGGGCGTCACCGACGTCAACCAGCTGGTCGACCGCTTCTTCGACGCCAAGAAGATGATGACGAAGATGGCGGGCCAGTTCGGGCTGCCCGGCTCGGCGGGTCGGGGTGCCACCCGCAAGGCGCGCCGCGGCGGCGGAGGCAAGCCCCAGCGCGGTCCGAAGCAGATGCCGGCGATCGCGGGCATCGCGGCCGAGAGCGGCGGCCAGCGGGCGGTCGGCTCCTACGAGACCCCGGGGCTCAACCAGCTCCCGCCCGGTCTCGCCGGGATGAGCGACCTGCCGGCCGACTTCGACCCCTCGGCCCTCACCTTCCCGGGCACCAAGTCCGGCGGGGGCGGCGGGCCGAAGGGCAACAAGAAGAAGCGCCGCAAGTAGGGCGTCAGGCCCCGTCCTGCTCGGCCAGCCACCGTTCCCGACGCCGGGTGGAGGCGCGGGCGAGCCACGCGTCCTGGACGATCTCGGTGAGCTCGTCCAGCCCGACCTCGCCGAGGCGACTGCCCCGCAGCAGCACGCTGGGGTGCCCGTCGAAGCGGGGCGTGGTGAAGAACGGTTCCGTGGCCAGCAGCGCGAGCTTGTCCTCCTCCGAGGGCACCCAGAACATGATCACGTCGTCGAACCGGGCGTCCGGCTGCGGTGTGCGGAAGAAGACGAACGACTTCCCGCCGACCTGGTAGATCGTGTTGCCCTTCGGGCCGGTCAGCGCGGTCACGTGCGGCATCGCGCGAGCGAGCCGGTGGACGTCGTCGGGGGTGCTCATCGCGACGTCACGTCGACCGTCAACCGGAACGGGGCGTGCGCGATGACGTGCGCGGAGGCCGCGACCTGCTGGTGGACGCCGTCGCGGAGCGCGAACACCCGGATCGTCGGCGGCTCCGCGGTGACGCGCCAGACGTGCGGGACGCCGTGCCGGCCGTAGACCGCGGGGGAGCTCGCGCGGTCGTCGGCGGTCGGTTCGACCTCGACGGCGAGGAGGACGTCGCCCGGTGCGTAGGACTCCCGGGCTGCCCGGGCGACCAGCACGTCGGGCGTGCGGACGAAGCCGCCCGGGAAGTGGACCGGCACCGCCCGCGCGACGGCGAGGTCGGGCGGCGCCTGCGCCTCGAGCGCCGTCGCGATCACCCCGGCCACCGGATGCACCGCGCGACGGTAGCGCGCATCCCGGTGTTCGAGGGTGGCGTCTCCTAGGCTCGCGCGCGTGCCCCTCCACCTCCACGGACCGGTCCTCGACGGCAGCGGCGACGACGAGCCGCGCGACCTGTACGTCACCGCGGACGGCCTGGTCAGCACCGAGCCGGTCGCGGACGCCGACCGCGTCGACGGCTGGATCCTGCCCGGACTGGTCGACGCGCACTGCCACGTCGGGATCGGCCCGGACGGCCCGGTGGAGCTCGAGGAGGCGCGGACCCAGGGCCACACCGACGCGGCCTCCGGCGCGCTGCTCCTGCGCGACTGCGGGGCGCCGATCGACACCCGGCCGCTCGACGACGACCCGGCGATGCCCGAGATCGTCCGCGCCGGCCGTCACCTCGCCCGGCCGAAGCGCTACATCCGCGGGCTGCCGATCGACGCCGACGAGCCCGAGGACCTGCCCCGCCTGGTCGCCGAGCAGGCCGCGCGGAACCCGTGGGTGAAGCTCGTCGGGGACTGGATCGACCGGGACGCGGGCGACCTGACGCCGCTGTGGCCCGACGACGTGCTGCGCGCGGCGATGGACGCCGCGCACGCGCACGGCGCCCGGGTCACCGCCCACGTCTTCGGTGAGCACGCCCTGCCCGGCCTCATCGGTGCGGGCATCGACTGCATCGAGCACGGCACCGGGCTGACCGACGACACCATCGCGCTGATGGTCGAGCACGGCACCGCGCTCGTGCCGACGCTGATCAACGTGGAGAACTTCCCGTCGTTCGCCGACGCGGCGGGCGAGAAGTTCCCGGCCTACGGAGCCCACATGCGGGAGCTGTACGCGCGGTCGCGGCAGACGGTCGCGGCGGCGATCGACGCGGGCATCCCGGTCTACGCGGGGACCGACGCCGGCGGCGGCATCCGGCACGGGCGCATCGTCGACGAGATCGCGGCCCTCGGCGAGGTGGGGCTGGGGACGGAGCGGGCGCTGGCCGCCGCGTCGAGTGCCGCCCGGGCGTGGCTGGGGCGACCGGGCCTCGAGGCCGGGGCACCCGCCGACGTCGTCGTCGTGCCGGAGGACCCGCGCACCGACACGAGCGCGCTGCGCCGGCCCGTCGCGGTGCTGCGCCGGGGGAGGGCCCTCTAGTGCTGGACCTCAACGCCGACCTGGCCGAGGGCTTCGGCCAGTGGCCGCTCACCGACGACGACGCGCTGCTGGAGGTCGTGACCTCGGCGAACGTCGCCTGCGGGTTCCACGCGGGCGACGCACCGACGATGCGGCGGGTGTGCGCGCGGGCGACCGAGCGCGGGGTGCGGATCGGCGCGCAGGTCTCGTACCGGGACCTCGCCGGCTTCGGGCGACGGTTCCTCGACGTCGACCCGGAGACCCTGACGGCGGAGATCCTCTACCAGATCGGTGCGCTGCGGGCGTTCGGGACCGTCGAGTACGTGAAGCCGCACGGCGCGCTCTACAACACCGTCGTCCACCACGAGACGCAGGCGCGGGCGGTCGTCGACGCCGCCCGGGCGGCCGGCGACCTGCCGGTCATGGCGCTGCCGGGCGGGAAGCTGCTCGAGTTCGCGGCCGACGCCGGGCTGGCGACCATCGCGGAGGCCTTCGCCGACCGCGGCTACACCCCCGAGGGCACCCTGGTCCCGCGGTCCGAGCCCGGCGCGCTGCTGCCGGACACCGACGCCGTCGTCGAGCGGGCGCTCCGCCTCGCCCGCGACGGCGTGATCGTCGCCGTCGACGGGACCGAGCTCGACGTCCGGGCGGACTCGCTGTGTCTGCACGGGGACACCCCGGAGGCGGTGGAGAACGCCCGGGCGGTGCGCGCGGCGCTGGACGCCTGAGGTCTCCCGAGGCCGCCGAGCCCACCGACCCGCCGTCATGAAGGGGTCTGGCACAATCGGGGAGTTGCGTCACGGCCACCCTCTCCCTGGGCCGTGACCGTCGGACCTCCGGCGCACGCGCGGCACCCCACGCCGCGCGGGGACGTCGAGCACTCGAGCAGTACCGCGAACGAGGAGTACACCGGACCCGTGGCCGTCAAGATCAAGCTCGCCCGCATGGGCAAGATCCGCGAGCCCCACTACCGCGTGGTCATCGCCGACGCCCGTAACCGTCGTGACGGGCGTGTCATCGAGACGATCGGCGAGTACCACCCGAAGGACAACCCGAGCACGATCAAGATCGACTCGGAGCGCGCGCAGTACTGGCTGGGTGTCGGCGCGCAGCCGACCGAGCCGGTGCACACGCTGCTGAAGGTGACCGGCGACTGGCAGAAGTTCAAGGGGCTCCCGCACACCGAGAGCCGCCTGAAGACGCGGCCGGAGAAGGTCGACAAGCAGGCCCGCTTCAACGAGGAGCTGGCCAAGGTCAGCAACAACGCGGCCGAGTGAGTGCCCGGTGAGTGATCTCGCCGAGGCTCTCGAGCACCTGGTGCGGGGCATCGTCACGCACCCCGACGAGGTCTCGGTCGACCTCGTCACCAACCGCCGCGGCCGCACTCTCGAGGTGCGCGTACACCCCGACGACCTGGGCAAGGTCATCGGCCGTGGCGGCCGTACGGCCACCTCTCTGCGCACCGTCATCAGCGGGGTCGGCGGACGCGGCGTCCGCGTCGACGTCGTCGACACCGACCGCTGACGTGAGCCCGGGGCCCGACCCGTCCGACCTGCGCGTGGTCGGACGGGTCGTCAAGGTGCACGGCCTGCGCGGCGAGCTCGTCGTCGAGCCCTCCACCGACGAGGTCGAGGCGCGGTTCGCAGCCGGGTCGGTCCTGCGTCTTCCCGACGGCGGGTCGCTCACGATCCGGGCCGCGCGCTGGCACTCCGGACGGCTGCTGGTGGCGGCCGAGGAGGTCGGCGACCGGGACGCCGCCGAGGCGCTGCGGCGGGCCACGCTGTCCGCCCCGCCGTCCGAGGCCGCCCCGGACGACCCCGACGAGTTCCACGACCACCAGCTCGAGGGCCTGCGCGTCGAGCTGGCGGACGGCACCGTCGTCGGGACCGTGACCGCCGTCGACCACGGCGCCGGGGGCGACCTGCTCGTGGTCGACCGTCCTGGGTCCGAGCTGCTGGTCCCCTTCGTCCGCGCGATCGTCCCGACGGTGGACGTCGCCGGCGGCCGGGTCGTCCTCGACCCGCCGGAGGGCCTGCTCGACCCGGAGTGATCCTCGGGCCTCGCCCTCCGCGATCCGCCGGATCAGTCCGCGGGTTCCTCCTCCTCGGGGAGCCGGACGCCGCGGACCCCGGGGATCTCCGCGAGCTCGCTGGTCAGCGGGTGCAGCGGGATGCGCCCGAGGAGGGAGAGGGTCACCGCGGCGGTCCCGTCGTCCGTGCCCTCGCGATCCACCGTCATGCCCGCGACCGCGAAGCCGCGCTCCGTGGCGCTGGTCAGGACCTGGCGCAGGACGCCCTGCTTGTCGGCGTAGATGACGTGCACGGGGCGGGGCGCGGACGACGAGCGGGCCAGGACCCGGGCCAGCGGCCGGAACCCCCGGGTGACGAGGTAGTGGGCGGCCACGCCCGCGAGGCCGAGCAGGGGGAGGCCGGCGCCGCACGCCATCCCGACGGCCGCCACGCCCCACACCGTCGCCGCCGTGGTCAGCCCGCGCACCGCGTCGCGGCGCACGAAGATCAGGCCGCCGCCGATGAACCCGATGCCGGAGACGATCTGTGCCGCCACGCGCGAGGGGTCCAGGGAGATGTGCTCCAGGCCGAGCAGGTCGTCGAACCCGTACTTCGAGACGAGCATGAAGGCCGCGGAGCCGACGCCGACCAGGGCGTGCGTGCGCAGGCCGGCGCTCTTGGCGGCCAGCTCCCGCTCGATCCCGACGGCCGTGGAGAGCACGAGCGCGATCGCCAGGGGCACCACCACCCCGAGCTGCCCGGCCAGACCCGTCGTCCAGAACACCGCCGTCCACCCCCTCGCGCACCGACCGGCAGGATCGGCGTCCGTGCGCATCGACGTCGTCACGATCTTCCCGGACTATCTCGCGCCGCTCGACGACGCGATCGTGGGGCGGGCCCGGCGCGCGGGGCTGATCGACCTGCGCGTGCACGACCTGCGGGCCTGGGCCACCGGGGTGCACCAGGCCGTGGACGACTCCCCGTACGGCGGCGGGCCGGGGATGGTCATGACGCCGACGGTGTGGGGGGAGGCGCTCGACGCGGTGCGGGCCGAGGTCCCCGACGAGCCCGGGGTGCTGCTGGTCCCGACGCCCGCCGGGGCCCCGCTGACCCAGCGTCGGGTCGCCGACTGGGCGGGTCGGGCCCGCCTCACGATCGCCTGCGGCCGCTACGAGGGCATCGACGGGCGGGTGGCGGTGGACGCGGCGCGTCACGGCCCCGTCGAGGAGTTCTCGCTCGGCGACTACGTGCTGGCGGGGGGCGAGGTCGCTGCGCTGGTGGCCGTGGAGGCGGTGTCGCGGCTCGTCCCCGGGGTGCTGGGCAACCCGGCGTCGGCCGAGCTCGACTCGTTCTCCGACGGGCTGCTCGAGGCGCCCGCCTACACGCGGCCGGAGTCGTGGCGGGACCTGGACGTGCCGGCCGTGCTGCGCTCGGGGGACCACGGGGCGGTCGCGCGGTGGCGGCGGGACCGTTCGCTGGAGCGCACCGCCGCGGTGCGGCCGGACCTGCTGGACCGCCTGGGCGCGGACGCCTTCGACCGCCGCGACCGCGAGGTGCTGGCGGCCGCCGGGTACGAGGTCCCCGGGACGTAGGCCCGGCTCCCGGTCGTCGGGGGAGCATCTGGCAGACTGGGGGAGTTGCCACGGGCCGCGGGCCGCTCCCCGGAGCGGTCCCCCGTGACAGGGACGACACCCATCCGGTCGCCCCGGGCCGCCCGCCGTTCTCCGTGACGGTGGCGCGCGTGCCCGGAGCCGGCCCGAGACAGGCGAGGACGACCTACCATGAACGCCCTGGACGAGCTCGACGCGCGCTCGCTGCGCTCCGACATCCCGGACTTCCGCCCGGGTGACACCGTCAAGGTGCACGTCAAGGTCATCGAGGGTTCACGCTCTCGTGTACAGGTCTTCCAGGGCGTCGTGATCCGGCGGCACGGTGGTGGTCTCCGCGAGACGTTCACCGTCCGTAAGGTTTCCTTCGGCGTCGGGGTCGAGCGCACCTTCCCGGTGCACACCCCGAACATCGACCACATCGAGGTCGTCACCCGCGGTGACGTCCGCCGCGCGAAGCTCTACTACCTCCGGGAGCTGCGCGGGAAGGCCGCCAAGATCCGCGAGAAGCGCGAGACGACGTCGGCGTCCTGAGCCGGGCCGCCGTCTCCTAACCTGACGTCGTGCCTCCTTCCGACGAGCCCGGTCGCCGCTACCGCGCACCCCGCCACGGCGGGGTCGATCCGCGGTGGGGCGGTCCGTCCGAGGCCGACCCCGGGGACGATCCGTACGGCGAGGTGACCGGCGAGCGGGTCCGCTCCGGCGGGCGGCACGGCGCCGGGTCGGACCGGGACGGCGACGGCCGCCACTCGGGTCCCTCGGAGGGTCGGCGTCCGACCGCCGAGTGGCCACCGCCGACCGCCCTGCCGTCGGGTCCCTCGCGGGACCACCAGCCGGGTCCGTACGGGCAGGCGCCGGCCTCGCCGCCCTACGGGCAGAGCCGGCCGCCCCACCCGCCGTCGCCGCCGTACGGGCAGTACCCGCCGTCGTACGGGCAGGCGTCGTCGTGGCGCCAGGCCCCGCCGTCGCCGCCCGGCGGGCAGGCCCGGCCGAACGGCCACGGTCCCGCCGACGGTCACGCTGCGGGTAACGGCCACGCCCCGGGCAACGGCCACGCCCCGTCCACCGGATACGGCCCGGGCCACGGGCAGGCCCCCGCGAACGGGTACGGCCCCACCGACGCCCACCCGCGTCCCGCCGGACCGGGCACGGACGGGCACGGCACCCCGTCGTCGGGCACCGGTCAGGGCCGGCCGACGCCGACCGCGGTGCAGCCGCCGGTCCCGGCCGACGAGCCCTCCGCCGCCGCGCCGCTGCTCGCCGGCGGCATCCCGCCGCCCGGGCGGACCGGGGACACCCCCACCACGGACGCCTCCGACGACGGAGCGGCCGTCACCGAGACCACCGGGCTCGGACCCAACACCGGCAAGCACCGGCGCGGGGGCGTGACGGCCGCGTCGGGTCCCGGCCGGGACGAGGACGCGGCGGACCGGTCGGGTCCGGGCCGTCGGTCGCGCGGCAAGGACGGCGACGAGAAGGGCTCGGGGAAGAAGAAGCGCAAGGGCTCCTTCTGGCGCGAGCTGCCGCTGCTCGTCGTGGTCGCGATCGTGCTGACGTTCGTGATCCAGACCTTCATCGCCCGGATCTACGTGATCCCGTCGGCGTCGATGGAGCAGACGCTGCACGGGTGCACCGGCTGCGCGAACGACCGCGTGGCCGTCGACAAGGTGAGCTACCGGTTCACCGACCCGGCGCCCGGCGACGTCGTCGTGTTCCGCGGACCGCCCGCGTGGCTGGACAACGACGAGGTCGGCGAGACCGAGCCGTCGGGGAACCCGATCGTCCGCGGGTTCCAGTCGGCACTCTCGCTCGTCGGGCTCGCGGCGCCGAACGAGAAGGACTTCGTCAAGCGCGTGATCGCCGTCGGCGGCCAGACCGTGGCGTGCTGCGATCCGCAGAACCGCGTCCTGGTCGACGGGAAGCCGCTGACCGAGCCGTACCTGTACTACCAGGACGGGCTCGGCTCCCAGCAGGCCACGTTCGACCCGGTGCAGGTGCCGCAGGGCCAGCTCTGGGTGATGGGGGACAACCGCAACAACTCCGCGGACGCCCGGTTCCACGGCCCCGTGCCGGAGAGCGACATCATCGGCAAGGCCCGCGTCGTGGTGCTGCCGATCACCCGCTGGCGCACGGTGCCCGCGATCGACCCGCAGACGACGACCACGGCCCTCGGTCCGTCGACCGGCCTGCCCGAGGGCGGGGCCGCCGTGGCCGGCGCGCTGCTGGCCGTGCCGCTGGCCCGCAGCGGGCGACGGCTGCGCCGGGCCGCTGCCGGGACCACGACGGCGGCTCCGCCGCGACCGGACCCGGATCACCGTCCGCGGAACGGGGCGACACCGCAGTGACGACCGCCCGTCCCCGTCAGGGCGGGGACGGGCGCTCCCGGAGCACGGGTCAGCCCTCCGGGGGACGTCCGCCCCGTCGTGCCCGCAAGCCCCTCCCGCCGCGCACCGGAATCCAGCCGCCGCGGGCGATCGTGCGCCGGTCCAGCGAGGCCTGGGCGCTGCAGTCCGCGCTCGAGCGACACGGGCTCGGACCCGTCGTCGGGGTCGACGAGGCCGGCCGCGGGGCGTGCGCCGGGCCGCTCGCGGTGGCGGCGTGCATCCTGCGGCCGAACGACGCCAAGCGGTTCGAGGGCCTCACGGACTCCAAGCTGCTCCCGCCGGCCGAGCGCGAGCGGCTCGCCGCGGTCATCCGGCGGCGCGCGGTGGACTTCCACGTCGTGCTCGTCGACCCGGTCGAGGTCGACCGGCGCGGGGTGCACGCGGCGAACATCGACGGGATGCGCCGCGCGGTGGCCCACCTCGGGGTCCGGCCCGGCTACGTCCTCACCGACGGCTTCCCGGTGACCGGCTTCGGCGTCCCGAGCCTCGCGGTGCCCAAGGGGGACCTCGCCGCAGCGTGCGTGGCGGCCGCGTCGATCCTCGCGAAGACGACCCGGGACCGGTTGATGGCCGAGCTGCACGAGCGACGTCCGGAGTACGGGTTCGACGTCCACAAGGGCTACTGCACGCCGACGCACACCGCCGCCCTGTGCGAGCACGGCCCGAGCCCCGATCACCGCTACAGCTTCGTGAACGTCGCCGGGGCGGCTCGCCTCGCGGGCGTGCCGGACGGCAGACTCAGCGCCGCAGCGACGGTGGGCCACAATGAGGTGCTCGAGGAGTACCCGGAGGCGGAGGGGGGAGAGGCACCGTGAGCGCGGAGGATCTCGAGAAGTACGAGACCGACATGGAGCTGTCGCTCTACCGCGAGTACCGCGACATCGTGAGCCAGTTCTCCTACGTCGTGGAGACCGAGCGCCGCTTCTACCTGGCGAACTCGGTCGACGTCGCCGTCCGCAACGCCGACGGCGAGGTCTACTTCGAGGTGCGGATGTCCGACGCGTGGGTCTGGGACATGTACCGGCCCGCGCGGTTCGTGAAGAACGTCCGCGTCGTGACGTTCAAGGACGTCAACGTCGAGGAGCTCGACAAGCCCGACCTGCGCCTCGAGGACGGTCCGTTCGGAGGCTGATGCTCCGCCACCCGTCCCGTTCCTGACGGCGGGTGGCGTAGCCGGTTGTCCCCAGCCCCCGAGTTGTCCCCAGAGCACCGCTCGCCGTTCGCGCGGATCCACCCGTCGTCGCCACCGTGGTCGCAGGCAGGCGGCGCGGCGGGAGGACGGACGTGGTGGCGGCGAAGGACGAGCTCGGGCGGGCGGGGGAGGACCTCGCGGTCGAGCACCTGACGGCCCGGGGGCTGGTGGTGCTCGCGCGGAACTGGCGGCGGCGCGAGGGTGAGATCGACGTCGTCGCGACCGACGGCGAGCGGTTGGTCGTCTGCGAGGTGAAGACCCGGTCGGGCACCGGGTTCGGGCGGCCGGTCGAGGCGGTCACGCGGGCGAAGGCGGCCCGGATCCGGCGCCTGGCCCACCAGTGGCTGGCCGAGTCGCGTGCCCGGTGGTGCGAGGTGCGCTTCGACGTGGTGTCGGTGCTGCTCGTCGGGGACGACGAGCCGTGCATCGAGCACTACGAGGGAGCCTTCTGATGGGGCTGGCCCGGGCGTGGTCGATCGGCCTGCACGGCATCGACGGCGACCTCGTGGAGATCGAGGCGGACCTGGGGCCGGGCCTGCCGGGTCTGTCGCTGGTCGGCCTGCCCGACGCCGCGCTGGCCGAGGCGCGGGACCGGGTGCGGGCCGCGGTGGTGAACAGCGGCGAGCAGTGGCCCGCCCGCAAGATCACCCTGGCGCTGTCGCCGGCCACCCTGCCCAAGCAGGGCTCCAGCTACGACGTCGCCCTGGCCTGCGGCGTCCTCGCGGCCGACGGCCGGCTGCGGCCCACCGCGCTCGAGGACGTGGTGCTGCTCGGCGAGCTCGCCCTGGACGGGCGCATCCGGGACGTGCGCGGGGTGCTGCCCTGCGTCCTGGCCGCCCGGCGGGCCGGGGTGGCGCGGGCGGTGGTCCCGGAGGACTGCCTGGACGAGGCGTCGCTGGTGGAGGGCATCGAGCTGTTCGGCGCCGCCCACCTCGCCGAGGTGCTCGCGTGGCTGCGGGGCGAGCGGATGCTCCGCAGCCCCTCGGGGCGGCCCACGCTGCAGCGTCCGCGCGCCCACGAGGACCTCGGGGACGTGGTCGGGCAGGCCGGCGCGCGGTGGGCCGCCGAGGTCGCCGCGGCCGGCGGGCACCACCTGCTGTTCGTCGGCCCGCCGGGATCGGGCAAGACGATGCTCGCGCGGCGGCTGATCGGGCTGCTGCCCGACCTCTCGGTGCCCGAGGCGATGGAGGTGGCGGCGGTCCGCTCGCTGGCCGGGGCGTTGCCGCCGGACGGCGAGCTCGCCGTGCTCCCACCGTTCGTCGCGCCGCACCACGGGGTGTCGGCGGCGGCGCTGGTGGGCGGTGGTTCGGGCCTGGCGCGGCCCGGGGCGGTGTCGCTGGCCCACCGTGGCGTGCTCTTCCTGGACGAGGTGCTCGAGTTCGGCCCGCACCTGCTCGACGGTCTGCGCACGCCGCTCGAGGAGGGCGAGGTGCGGCTGGCCCGCAAGGACGGCGTGGTCCGCTACCCCTCCCGGTTCCAGCTGGTGATGGCGAGCAACCCGTGTCCGTGCGCGCCGCCCCGCTCCGAGCAGTGCACGTGCCCGTCCACGGTGGTCAACCGCTACAAGTCCCGGCTCTCCGGCCCGATGCTCGACCGGACGGATCTGCAGATCACCCTCGAGCCGGTGTCCTCCCTGCACCGGGACGACGACGAGCGGCCCGAGGACACCGCGACCGTGCGGGCCCGGGTGCTGGCGGCACGGGAGCGGGCCCGGGCCCGGTGGGCGGGCACGGGGTGGCGGAGCAACGCCGAGGTCCCCGGGCCGGCCCTGCGCCGGATCGCGCCCCTGCCGGTCGGGGCGACCCTGGAGCTGGACAACCTCCTGCGCATCGGGCGGCTCACCGCGCGTGGCCTCGACCGGGCGCTGCGCGTGGCGTGGACGCTGTGCGACCTGCGTGGGGGCGAGCGGCCCGACGACGCCGACGTGCACGCCGCGATCGAGCTCAAGCACCTGGGGGCGGCGGCATGACGGTCCCCGAGGAGGTGTTGCACGCCCGCGCGTACCTGCTGCGGGTGGCGGAGCCGCCGGCACCCGCCGTCGCGCACCTGGCCGAGCTGCTCGGACCGGTCGAGGCCGCCGCGCGCATCCGCGGCGGCGCCGACCTGGGGCCGCACGTCGGGGCCGAGGTCGCCGCCCGGCGCGACGACGACCGCGCCGCCGAGGACCTCGCGGCCGCCGCGGCCCTCGGCGGGCGGCTGCTCGTCCCGGAGGACGAGGCCTGGCCCGCGGCGGCGATGGCCGGGTTCGCCGCGCAGCCCGGCCACGCGGAGTGGGCCGTACCGCTGGCCCTGTGGGTGCGCGGACCCGCGGCGGTGGACGAGCTCGTGGGCCCCGGCCGGCGCAGCGTCGCCGTCGTGGGCTCCCGGGCGGCGAGCGGGTACGGCAAGTGGATCGCGCGGGACTGGGCCGCGTCGTTCGCCGACGCCGGGCTCCCGGTCGTCTCCGGAGCCGCCCTCGGCATCGACGGCGAGGCCCACCGGGGCGCGCTCGCGGCGAACGGCACCACGGTCGCCGTGCTGGCCTGCGGGATCGAGCGGGCCTACCCGGCCGCGCACGCCCGGCTGCTCGAGGCGATCGCGGAACGCGGACTCGTGGTCAGCGAGTACCCGGTCGGTGCGGTCCCGGCCCGGCACCGCTTCCTCGTGCGCAACCGCCTCATCGCAGCTCTCGCCACGGGCACGCTGCTCGTGGAGTCCGGGGTGCGCAGCGGGGCCTCCCGCACCGCGTGGGCCGCCCGCGAGCTGGGGCGGCCGGTGTTGGTGGTGCCCGGACCGGTCACGTCGGCCCTGTCGGTGGGCAACCACACGCTGGCCCGCGACGGCTACTCCACGCTGGTCGGCTCGGTGGGCCACGCGCTGGCCGACCTGGGGCCGATCGACCCGGAGGCGGACCGTCCGGCGGCGGAACCCCCGCGGCGGCGTAGTCCGGTCGACGGCCTCTCGGGGGCCGCGGTCCGGGTGCACGGAGCGCTGCGCGGCCACGCCCCGTCGAGCACCGCGGCCCTGGTGCGCGAATCCGGGGTCACGCCGCGGACGGTCCCGGCGGCGCTGGACGAGCTGCTCGCCGCGGGTCTCGTCGTGCGGGACGGGGATCGGGGGTGGAGCCGGTCCGTCTGACGCTGCGAAGTGTGCGACGAACGGTTGCACAGCGCGACGAGTGTGACCGTTGCCCGCTCGGCCCGCGCGGTCACCGACAGGGGCGCGGCGGTGCTTGACGGTCCCCCTGTCACAGCGGAGTCTCGACGCGATGACCGGCAGATTCTCGTCCCAGGGCGCGGGCCAGGGGACCGGTGGGGCGCAGGCCGACGAGGCCGTCGACGCCCTCGCCGCGCCGGGTCGGGCGACGGAAAACCCGTCACGCAGCGCGACGAATCCTGAGATCTCCGCTGGTGGCGGCACGGACGAGCTGCCCGCCGCGCTCGCTCGGGCCGTCGAGGAGTTCACCGCCCACCTGCGCTACGAGCGGGGGCTTTCCGAGCACACCGTGCGGGCCTACACCGGCGACGTGACCGCGGCCCTGCGGCACTTGGTCACGCGGACCGCCGCCCGCCGCCCGGCCGCGGACGACCGGCGGGCGGTCACGCTCGTCGACCTGGATCTGTCCGCGCTGCGGTCGTGGCTCGCCACGGGCGGCTCGGCGGGCGGGGCCGCAGGTGGTCGGTCAAGCGGAGTCGCGGGTGGCCGGTCGGGCTCGGGGACCGGTGCCGAGGACGCCGGCCGGGGCGACGCGGGCCGTCGACCGGCACGGCGCACCACGGTCGCGCGGCGAGCCGCGTCGGTCCGCGCCTTCACCGCCTGGGCCGCGCGCACCGGGCACGCGCCCACCGACGCCGGGGCCCGGCTCGCCTCGCCGCGGGCCCACCGCACGCTGCCCGCGGTGCTCCGGGCCGACCAGGCCGCGGCCGCCCTCGACAACGCGGCGCGGGGCGCGGCCGAGCGGGATCCGATCGCGCTGCGCGACCACGTCCTGCTCGAGCTGCTCTACGCCACCGGCATCCGGGTCTCCGAGCTGTGCGGCCTCGACGTGGACGACGTCGACGACGCGCGCCGGACGCTGCGCGTGCTCGGCAAGGGCGCCAAGGAGCGGACCGTCGTCTACGGGGCCCCCGCGGCCGCCGCGCTCGACGCGTGGCGCACGGACGGGCGGCCCCACCTTGCCGTCGCGGGCTCGCCGCCCGCCCTGCTGCTCGGTGCCCGAGGGGGGCGCCTCGACCCGCGCATCGCGCGCGCCGTCGTCCACGACGCGGCCGGCTCGGTGCCGGGTGCGCCCGACATCGCACCGCACGGGTTGCGCCACTCGGCGGCGACCCACCTGCTCGAAGGGGGAGCGGACCTGAGAAGCGTCCAGGAACTGCTGGGCCACGCCTCACCGGCCACCACGCAGCTGTACACCCACGTGACCGCCGACCGTCTGAGGGCCGTTCATGACGCCGCGCATCCCCGAGCCTGAGCCGGTGCGGCCGGCCGCCGCCACCGTCGGCGCCGCCGCACGGGCCGTCCCGGCGACCTCGCCCGGGACCGTGTTCTCCGCTCCCCGCCCCACCCGTGACGTGGCCGTGCGCGCGCGCCCGACCACGATCCACCCCGGCGCGGCCCCCGACGGGACGGTCCGCGACGAGGAGGCGCTGGTCGAGGCCGGCATCGCCGAGATGTGGGCTGACTACGCCGCCACCCCGGACGACCGCGAGGTCCGCGACCGGCTGCTGCTGCACTACGCGCCGCTGGTGAAGTACGTGGCCGGCCGGGTCGGCACCGGGCTCCCCAGCCACGTCGACGTCGCCGACCTGGTGCAGTGCGGCATCTTCGGGCTCGTCGACGCCATCGAGCGTTTCGAGCCCGACCGCGGCCGCAAGTTCGAGGTCTACGCGATGCAGCGCATCCGCGGCGCGATCCTCGACGAGCTGCGCTCCCAGGACTGGGTGCCCCGCTCGGTCCGCTCCCGGGCCCGGGAGATCGAGCGTGCCATCGAGCGCCGCGAGACCCGGGAGCAGCGCAGCTGCAGCGACTCCGAGATCGCCGACGAGCTCGGGATGGAGACCACCGAGCTGCGGGCCACCTACGGCCAGATCGCGATGACCAGCGTCGCCGCGCTCGACGAGCTCGTCGCGGCGGGGCGCTCGCACGCGTCGGGTGCGGGGTCGGGGGCGGGCGCGCCGTCGTTGGCGGACTCCCTGCCCGACGCCGGCGCCGAGGACCCGGTCGCGGCCATGGAGTCGCGGGAGACCCGCCGGCTGCTCGCCGACGCCATCGGCGGCCTCGGCGAGCGCGACCGGAAGATCGTCGCGCTCTACTACTTCGAGAACCTGACGCTGAACGAGATCGGCAAGGTCCTCGGGGTCACCGAGTCGAGGGTGTGCCAGCTCCACACCCGCGCGGTCCTGCGGCTGCGGGGTCGTCTGGCGGAGGCACACGCCGAGTAGGCGGGCCGGGTGCGCCCTGTCGCGGTGATCCGCCACGACAGGGCGCCGGCAGTGCCTCGAGTGCGACGTGGCGCAGGTTCCGGGACGGCCGTTCCTGCGTGGTGTCGCACTCGCCCCGCCGCGCGGCGCCCGCATGCAGCTTGTCGCGGGTTCTCACTCGTTCCGACGCACCTTGTCGCGGTGATTCACAGCGACAAGGTGCGCGGTCGGCGTCGGGAGACCGCGACAAGGTGGCCAGCGGCGCCCGGCGCCTGGCGAGGATGAGCCGCCGCTGGTCCTCTCGCGAGTGCGACGTGGCGCAGGTTCCGGGGCGGCCGTTCCTGCGTGGTGTCGCACTCGCCCCGCCGCACAGCCCCCGCGATCACCCCGCCGGCCACAGGCGCGTGCGGCCGAGGCCCACGAGGAGCAGGGGGTCGAGGTACTGCTCCCGCGGAGCCCCGGGCGGGTGCGCCCACCGCAGACCCCAGTGCAGGCACGCCGACGCGGGACAGCCCGGGTGGCCCGGGTCGAGCGTGCCCACGACCGTCCCCCGCGCCACGGACGCTCCGACCACCACGGAGGCCGCCACCGGCTCGTAGGTCGTCCGCAACCCGCCCGCGTGCTGCACCGACACCACACCCCGCCCGGCGAGCAGGCCCGCGTACACCACCGTGCCCGGGCCGGCGGCGACCACCGGCGTGCCCGGAGCAGCGGCCAGGTCGACCCCGCGGTGACCCCGCCCGTAGGGCGTCGGCGGCGCGAGGAACCGTCGGGCCACCCCGCCCGCCACCGGGGCGCCGGCCGACAACCCCGCGACGGGCCACCCGTAGGCCCCCACCGGGATGGCCGGCAGCTCGGGCGGCTCGGCACGGGCGACGGCCGGGACCGTCAGCAGGAGCAGGGCCGCCGTCAGGAAGAGGACTCTCACACGGGAACCGACGCACGGCGGGTCCGATCGGCTCCCGTCGACTCCGTACCGGGCGCGATTGTGACGTCCAGTGTCAGCATGGCCGCAGTGCTGACACCCGGGGGTGGCGCCCCGCGACACCGGTGAACAGCGGATCCGGGGCTCGGCGTAGACTCGCCCCCAGCGGCCCGTCGACGACGGGTCGACTTCGCGTGCCCCGACGAGCCCGCCCTCGAGCGAGCCATCACCCCGTGCACCGAGCGGTCCCCTCCGGGGGAATCGGTCGCCGGCCGGGGCACCAGGGCACCGATCCACCCCGGACCGGTGCGGCAACCGCAACGAGGACAGAGGTAGTACCGCCACCATGGCCGTCGTCACCATGCGACAGCTGCTGGACTCCGGCGTCCACTTCGGACACCAGACCCGGCGCTGGAACCCCAAGATGCGTCGCTTCATCTTCACCGAGCGCAACGGCATCTACATCATCGACCTGCAGCAGACGCTGTCCTACGTGGACCGCGCCTACGACTTCGTGAAGCAGACGGTCGCCCACGGCGGCACCGTCCTCTTCGTCGGGACGAAGAAGCAGGCCCAGGAGGCCATCTCCGAGCAGGCCGACCGGGTCGGGATGCCGTACGTCAACCAGCGCTGGCTGGGCGGCATGCTCACGAACTTCCAGACGGTGCACAAGCGTCTGACCCGCCTCAAGGAGCTCGAGGCGATGGAGCAGAGCGGGGGGTTCGAGGGTCGCACCAAGAAGGAGATCCTCATGCTCACCCGTGAGCACGAGAAGCTCGAGAAGACCCTCGGCGGTATCCGCGACATGGCCCGCGTCCCGAGCGCGGTGTGGATCGTGGACACCAAGAAGGAGCACATCGCCGTCGGCGAGGCGCGGAAGCTGAACATCCCGGTCGTCGCGATCCTCGACACGAACTGCGACCCGGACGAGGTCGACTACCCGATCCCGGGCAACGACGACGCGATCCGCTCGGCCGCCCTGCTCACCAAGGTCGTCGCCGAGGCCTGCGCCGAGGGCTTCCGGGCCCGTGGCCAGCGCCAGAACGGCACCGAGGAGGAGCCGGCCGCGGACGCCGCGGTGGAGCGCGAGTTCACCGCCGTCGGCGGCGACGGTGCCTCGGCGCCGGAGAGCCTGCCGACCAACTCCGCCGCGGACGCTCCCGGCGACGCGCCGGTCGCCGGCCCGGCGGCCGAGGCGACCGCCGACGCCGCGCAGGACGAGGTCCAGCCGACCGGCGAGGCCGCCCGGCCGGAGCGCACCCGGGGCGTCGCCGAGACCCCCGGCGGCGAGGACGACAACGCGATCGACGCCGCCCCGTCCGCCGGCACGCCCGAGAACGGCCAGGCGAGCCGCTGACTCCCTTCCCGACGGCAGGTGGGGCCACCCCACCCGCCGTCGGGAACCACCCACCCACGTCTGAGGAACAGGAACACGATGGCGAACTACACCGCCGCCGACGTGAAGAAGCTCCGAGAGGCCACCGGCTCCGGGATGATGGACTGCAAGAAGGCGCTCGAGGAGAACGAGGGCGACTTCGACAAGGCCATCGAGGCGCTGCGGATCAAGGGCGCCAAGGACGTCGGCAAGCGCGCCGGCCGCGCGACCGCCAACGGCATCGTCGCGGCCCGCGACGGCTCGATGATCGAGCTGAACTCCGAGACCGACTTCGTCGCCAAGAACGCGGACTTCGTCCAGCTCGGTGACGACGTCCTCGCGGTCGCGATCGACGGCAAGATCAACGACATCGACGCCCTCAAGGCGGCGAAGCTCGGCGACGGCACCGTCGAGGACGCCGTGCAGGCGCTCTCGGCGCGGATCGGCGAGAAGCTCGAGCTCCGCCGCGTGGTCACCCTCGAGGGCCCGACCGCGACCTACCTGCACCGCCGCAGCTCCGACCTGCCGCCGGCGATCGGCGTCGTGGTGGCCTACACCGGGTCCGACGAGGACGCGGCCCGCGGCGCGGCCATGCAGGTCGCGGCCGCCCGTCCGCTCTACACCACGCGCGAGGAGGTGCCGGCGGACGTCCTCGACGGGGAGCGTCGCGTCGCCGAGGCCACCGCGCGCGAGGAGGGCAAGCCGGAGAAGATCATCGACAAGATCGTCGAGGGTCGCCTCAACAGCTACTACAAGGACACCGTCCTGCTCGAGCAGGACTCGGTGTCGGTCGACAAGAAGTCGGTCGGCGCGGTGCTGAAGGACGCGGGCGTCGAGGTCCGCACCTTCGCCCGCTTCGAGGTCGGCCAGCCCTAGGGAGTTCCCGACGACGGGTCGGTGCGGGTGCGCGGCGGGGTCGCCCGCCGCGCCCCCGCCCACCCGGCGTCGGGCCCGGTCCACCGCCGTTGCACGAGGGGAGCTCCGCCGTGACCGACACCGTCGAGGCCGACACCGGGACCGAGAGCGAGGCCGAGCGCGCCGACCGGACCGCCGTGCCCACGCGCCGCGTCCTGCTCAAGCTCGGCGGTGAGATGTTCGGCGGCGGGGGCGTCGGGGTCGACCCGACCGTCGTCCGCACGGTCGCCCGGCAGATCGCCGAGGTCGTCCGCAGCGGCGTCGAGATCGCGGTCGTGATCGGCGGCGGCAACTTCTTCCGCGGCGAGGAGCTCTCCCAGGCCGGGATGCAGCGCCAGCGCAGCGACTACATGGGCATGCTCGGCACCGTCATGAACTGCCTCGCGCTGCAGGACTTCCTCGAGCGCGAGCACCACATCGACACCCGCGTGCAGACCGCCATCACGATGGGCCAGGTCGCCGAGGCGTACATCCCGCGGCGCGCGATGCGCCACCTCGAGAAGGGCCGTGTCGTCATCTTCGGCGCCGGCGTCGGGATGCCGTACTTCTCCACCGACACGACCGCCGCGCAGCGCGCCCTCGAGATCGAGTGCGAGATGGTGCTGCTGGCCAAGGGCGTCGACGGGGTCTTCACCGCCGACCCCAAGATCGACCCGACGGCGACGATGTACACCGAGATCACCCACCGCGAGGTCCTGGAGAAGGGCCTCAAGGTCGCCGACGCGACGGCGTTCAGCCTGTGCATGGACAACCAGATGCCGATCATGGTGTTCAACCTGCTGGTCGAGGGGAACATCGCGCGGGCGGTCCGGGGTGAGAGGATCGGCACGCTGGTCCACACGCCCGCCTGATCTCCCCCGACGCAGCAGAGGAGCCCGGAGATGATCGACGAGACCCTCCTCGACGCCGAGGAGAAGATGGAGAAGTCCGTCCACGCGGCGCGCGAGGACCTGCAGGGCGTCCGCACCGGGCGGGCCAGCCCGGCGATGTTCAACCGCATCCAGGTCGAGTACTACGGCGCCTACACCCCGCTGCCGCAGCTCGCGTCGGTCGCCGTGCCGGAGGCCCGCATGGCCGTCATCAAGCCCTACGACGCCAGTTCGCTCGGCGTCATGGAGCGCGCGATCCGCGACTCCGACCTCGGGGTCAACCCGTCGAACGACGGCACGATCATCCGCGTGGTGTTCCCGGAGCTCTCCGAGGAGCGCCGCCGCGAGATGGTGAAGGTGGCCCGCGGCAAGGGCGAGGACGCCCGCGTCTCCATCCGCAGCATCCGACGCACCGCGATGACCGAGCTGCAGCGCATCGCGAAGGACGGCGAGGCGGGCGAGGACGAGGTGTCCCGGGCCGAGAAGGAGCTCGAGAGCACGACCGCGACCTACGTCGCGAAGATCGAGGACATGGTCAAGGCCAAGGAAGCCGAGCTGCTCGAGGTCTGAGCACCCGGCACCCGAGGAGGCGGACGACGATGGCGGAGGACGTGGCGGTGCCGTCGTCCGGATCGTCGTCGGGCGCCTCCGGGAAGACCTCACGGGCGGGGCGCAACCTCCCGCTGGCCATCGGGGTCGGCCTCGCGATGGGCGCGGTCATCCTGCTGGCGCTGCTGACGGTCCGGCAGACCTGGATCGTCATCGTCGCGGTGTGCGCGGCGGTCGGGATCTGGGAGGTGTTCGGCGCGCTCAACCGCGCGGCCGGGATCCGGTTCTCCCGCGTGCCGGTGCTGGTCGGCGGCCTGGCGATGATCGGGCTGTCGTGGCCGTTCGGCACCGAGGGCATCCTCGGCGCGCTCGTCGTGACGGTGCTCGGGTGCTTCGTCTGGCGGATGCGTCTGGGCGCGGCCGGCTTCGTGCGCGACGTCGGCGCCTCGATGCTGGTGCTGGTCTGGATCCCGATGTGCATGGCGTTCGGCGCGATGCTCGTCGTGCCCGAGGACGGCACGGCGCGGGTGCTGACCTTCCTGATCATCGTCATCTGCTCGGACACCGGCGGCTACGCGGCCGGGGTGCTGTTCGGCCGGCACCCGATGGCGCCCAAGGTCAGCCCGAAGAAGTCCTGGGAGGGCCTCGCCGGCTCGATGGTCGCGGGCTCGACGGGCGCCTGCCTGTGCGTGGCGTTCCTCCTGGGCGCCACCTGGTGGTACGGCCTGGTCCTCGGTCCGCTGCTGGTGTGCACCGCGGTGATCGGTGACCTCGTCGAATCGCTGGTCAAGCGCGACCTCGGCATCAAGGACATGGGGCAGACGATCCCCGGGCACGGCGGTCTGATGGAGCGCCTGGACTCGTTGGTGACGTCGGCCCCGGTCGCCTGGCTGCTGCTGTTCGTGTTCCTGCCCTACCCCACATGACGTTCCCCGGGGTCGCGGAGAGCCCGAACATCTGGCGCTGGCCCGACGTCTACGAGGCGGAGAACGCCGCGCAGGACGCGACCGGCGCGCTGTGGGAGGCCCTGGAGGAGCTGGTCGACCTCTCCGGGGACGTTCTCGACGTCGGGTGCGGCGACGGTTACCACCTCCCGCGGTTCGCGACGACGGCCCGCTCGGTGACCGGGGTCGAACCCCACCCGCCGCTGGTGGCGCGCGCCCGGGCCCGGTGCGCCGACCTCCCGTCGGTGTCCGTGCTGCCGGGCAGTGCTGCGGCCCTGCCGCTGTCGGACGCCTCCGCGGACGTGGTGCACGCGCGCACCGCGTACTTCTTCGGGCCGGGCTGCGAGCCGGGCCTGGCCGAGGCCGAGCGGGTGCTGCGGCCGGGCGGCACTCTGGTGATCGTCGACCTGGACGCCACGCGCCACTCCTACGGCAGCTGGATGCGCGCGTCCGCCCCCGGCTACGACCCGCGCGCCGCCGAGCGGTTCTTCACCGCGCAGGGGTTCTCGACGCGCCGGGTCGACACGCTGTGGCGCTTCACCGACCGCGCGACGATGGGCGCCGTCCTGCGGATCGAGTTCACGCCGGCCGTCGCGGACAAGGCCGTCGACGGCACGCCGGGCCTGGCGCTGCCGGTCGCGTACCGGATCCACGTCCGTCGTCGTCCGGCCGGGCTGGTCGCCGGGCGCTGAGCGGTACCCCTCCCACGCCGACGACACACCGGGCGCGGCTACCGTGGAGGGCGTGTCGTACCCGAATCCCGGTTTCCGGCCCGGTGACCCGTACCGCGGCGGGGGCCCTTCCCGGCGCGGCCCCGCCGGCCCGTCCCGCGGGAGCTTCGGCCCGCCGCCGGGATCGTCGCGCGGCCGCCCGCCGTCGAGCGGCCGGGCCCCGGGCGGCCGGTCGGTCCGGCTGGACCCGGTGCTCGCGGAGAGCCTGATCGGGGTGGCGTGGCTGACCGTCGGCACCCTCGGGATCGGCGCGGACGGGGCCGGCACGCTCCTGCTCGCCGTCGGGATCGCGGTCGTCGTCGTGATCCTCGTGGAGAACCGCCGCCGCGGGTCGCACCCGTTCGACGGCGCCCGGTCGTCGGACCTGCTGCGCTTCGCCGGGATCGCCGTCGGCGCGATCATCGTGGAGTCGGTGCTGCTCGGCCTGATCTCGTGGTCGGAGGCGGCGCCGGGGGTCGCGGCCGTGATCACCGGCGCGGCGTTCCTCGCGCTGTCCCGGTCCACCGGGCAGCGGCCGACGCAGTGGCTCGGGGTGGCCCTCGCGGTCCTCGGGGTGCTCGCCGCGGTGATCGCGACGCAGGAGGCGTCCGGCTTCGTCTCGCAGGGCCTGCTCGGGCTGGTGTGCGGGGTGCTCGTGCTGCTCAGCGCCGCGGACCGGATCGGCCTGCTGGAGTCGCTGCGGGACCGGGTGCGATGAGTCGGGAACTGCCCGTCCTGTCCCTCTCCGGGACCGGGACCCGCCGGACGCGCCCGCCGCGGCACTTCGCCGACCTCGCGCCCGACGAGCGCAAGGCCGCCGTCACCGAGATCGGTCTGCCCGGGTTCCGGGCCGACCAGATCGCCCGCCAGTACTTCGCGCGCCTCGAGGCCGACCCGGCGGCGATGACCGACCTGCCCGCGGCGGCCCGGGAGAGCGCGGCGAGCCTGTTCCCGCCCCTGTTCGAGCCGGCCTCGGTGGTGGACTGCGACGGCGGGGCCACCCGCAAGACCCTGTGGCGGGCCGCGGACGGCGCCCTGGTCGAGAGCGTCCTCATGGGCTACTCCGACCGTGCCACGGTGTGCATCTCCAGCCAGGCCGGCTGCGGGATGGCGTGCCCGTTCTGCGCCACCGGGCAGGGCGGGCTGCAGCGGAACATGTCGACCGCGGAGATCGTCGAGCAGGTCCGCTCGGCCGCCGCCTCGGCCCGGGACGGTGCGCTGGGCGACGGCATCCCCGCCCGGCTCTCGAACGTCGTGTTCATGGGCATGGGCGAGCCGCTCGCGAACTACCGCCGTGTGGTGGACGCCGTGCACCGCATCTGCGACGCCCCGCCCGCGGGGCTCGGGATCAGCCAGCGCTCGGTGACCGTGTCGACGGTGGGGCTCGTCCCGGCGATCCACCGGCTCGCCGACGAGGGCCTCCAGGTGACGCTGGCGGTCAGCCTGCACACCCCCGACGACGAGCTGCGCGACACGCTCGTGCCGGTCAACACCCGGTGGCCGGTGCGCGAGGTGTTCGAGGCCGCGCGGCACTACGCGGACGTGACCGGGCGCCGCGTGTCCATCGAGTACGCGCTGATCCGCGACGTGAACGACCAGCCGTGGCGGGCGGACCTGCTGGCGAAGCTCGCTTCGAAGCACCTCGGCCGGCTCGTCCACGTCAACCTGATCCCGCTCAACCCGACGCCGGGCTCGAAGTGGGACGCGAGCCCCGCGCCGGTGCAGGCCGAGTTCGTCCGGCGGGTTCGTGACGGCGGAGTGGCGTGCACCGTGCGCGACACGCGCGGCCGCGAGATCGCCGCCGCGTGTGGGCAGTTGGCCGCGACCGGGGGATGATCGTCCGGTGGCGACACCGGAGGTGCGGACGTCCACCCCGCGGGTCACCGAGGGGTCGACCGATGCGGGCACCGTGGCGTGGACGCGGGCCCAGACGGCCGCGTTCCTCGGCCCGCGGCTCGAGCCCGAGCAGCTCGCCCGGGTCGGCGCCGCGTTCGAGGGCAACCGGCTGCGCGGGGCGTACGCCGACCCCGACCCCACCCCGGTCGCCACGCTGCGCTCCTGGGACGCGGAGCTGACCGTGCCGGGCGGCACGGTCACGGCCGACACGATCACCGGGATCGGGGTGCGCTCGACCCACCGCCGCCGGGGGCTCACCGACCGCCTGCTCACCGAGGACCTCGGGGCGGCCGCCCGCGCCGGGGCCGCGGCCGCCGTCCTCACCTCGACCCAGGGCGCGCTCTACGAGCGGTGGGGCTTCGGTCTGGCCACCCGCACCCGATCGCTGACCGTCGACACCGCCCGCGCCCGCTTCCGCGACCCGGTCGCCCGCGGCACCGTCGAGACCGTCGACCGTCCCGACGCGGCCCTCGCCCTCGCCCGCCCGGTGTTCGAGCGGGCCCGGCGCCGGCACCCCGGGGCGCTCGAGCGCCTGGCGTCGCAGTGGGACCAGATCCTGGTCGGCGCGGGGCCCTGGAACGGCTTCGAGCCCGACCGGACGCGCCAGGTCGTCGTGTGGCGCGACGACGACGGGCGGCCCGCGGGCTACGTCGTGCACCGGGTCGAGGAGGGCTGGTTCGCGAGCGGCGCGGCGACGCTCGGCGTGGTGGACCTGCAGGTGCTGACCCCGACCGCCTACGTCGAGCTGTGGCGGCACCTGTGCTCCCAGGACCTGGTCGGCACCGTGACCTGGTCCTCGGCGTCCGCGGACGAGGCGCTGCCCTGGCTGCTCACGGACCCCCGCGCGGCCGTGGTGGGGGAGGACCACGCCATGCTCTGGCTGCGGGTGCTCGACGTCCCGGGCCTGCTCTCGGCGCGTCGCTACCCGACCGAGGACGCGCTCGTCCTCGAGATCGACGACCCCCTGGGCCACGCCCGCGGGACGTGGCGCCTCGACACCCACGACCGGATCGCGCCCGCCGTGGCCCGGACGGGAGGCGACGCGGACGTCGCGCTGTCCGTGACGTCGCTCGGGGCGGTCGTCCTGGGCGGGGTGGACCCGCGGACGCTCGCGCGGGCGGACCGGCTCGCGGAGCGCTCGCCGGGGGCGGCGGGCCGGCTGGCGCGGATGCTGGCCGCGCCGTCGGTGCCGTGGAACGGCACCCGGTTCTGAGCCTGCTTGTCGTCTGCGATTCCGTCGCTGTCCGATTGTTGCCGGATCGTCATGTCACTCGTTTGTTGCACGCGACTTCGCCCGTTCGCGTCACCCACTCGGTTCGTCCCGTTCGCAACGGGATGCATGGTTAGGCCGATCGGGGATTAGCTCTGCGTCACGAAGCGACTGCGGGGAGTCGCAACGCCAGCGATCCAAGGAGTCGATTCCATGAACGCCGCACGCCGCGCAGTGGCGGCCGCCGCGATCGTCGTCACCGGCCTGGGCACCACGACCGGACTCGCCTCCGCCGATGCGCAGAACCGCATCTCGGCGAGCAACACGACCGTGGGCAACGGGCTGGGGGACACCACCGGCGGGGACATCACGATCAGGGCGACGAACACGTCCGACATCGGCAACGGTAACCGCATCCTGAGCGGGAACAACGTCGCTCTCGGCGGGACGATCGTCAACGGCGACACCACGACGATCACGAACACGTCGACCAGCACCTCGACCAGCACCTCGACGACCGACTCGGCGGTCGCGGAGGACCTCGCGAGCACCGTCACGATCCCGTCCTCGGGCTTCTCGGCGGCGGACTTCGCGGCCCAGGTGCAGGACGCGATCGACGAGGCCCGGGCCCGGGCCGCGGACCAGGCGGACGCCGCCCGGGTCTACGCCGACGCGCTCCGCGACTTCTACGCGAACGGCGGGGTCGGGGCCTTCCCGAGCTTCCCGGGGACCGGCTCCGGCTCCGGTGGCGGTGGCGGTTCCGACATCGGGGACGTCTTCGGTGACGACTTCCCGTTCGGGCCGGGTGGCTCGCCGTTCGGCGAGGACTTCCCGTTCGGGCCGGGCGGTTCCCCGTTCGGACCCGGCTTCCCCTTCGGTGACGGGGGCTTCCCGGGCACCGGCGGGGGCGGCACCGGCACCGGCACCGACGACGGGACCGGCACCGACGACGGGACCGGCACCGACGACGGGACCGGCACCGACGACGGCACCGACACCGGCACCGATGACGGGACCGGCACCGACGACGGCACCGACGGTGGCGGCATCGACCTGGGCGACGAACTCGGGGACGGCGCCGGCGACGGCGGCGTGACCGACGGCGACGGCGTGGACGTCGACCTGCCGATCGGCGGGGACTCCGACTCCGACACCGGCGGCGGGGACGACGGCGACCTGGTCGATGCCGACGTCCCGGTGCTGGGTGACGATGACGCCACCACGGGCGGGGGCGACGACGGCGACCTGGTCGACGCCGACGTCCCGGTGCTGGGTGACGACGACGCCACCACCGACGGCGGGGACGACAACGACGTCGCCGACGTCGACCTCCCGATCGGCGGCGACAACGACGCCACCAGTGGCGACGGGGACGACAACGACGTCGCCGACGTCGACCTGGACGCCCTGAACGGCGACGACGAGGACAGCACCTCGTCGTCCGGCGACGACAACGACCTCGTGGACGCCGACATCGACGCGCTGGACGGGGACGACTCCGACAGCTCGTCCGGGTCGGACGACGACCTGGTCGACGCCGACGTGGACGTCCTGAACGGCGACGACGAGGGCAGCGACTCGTCGTCCGACTCCGACCTGGTGGACGTGGACGCCGACGTGCTGAGCGGCGACTCGGACTCGGGTGACTCCGGGGACTCGGGCAGCGACAACGACCTCGTCGACGTGGGCGTCGGCCTGCTCTGACGCGATCGCACGACCCTCTCCACGGGCCTCGTCCCGCACCTCCACGGTGCGGGGCGGGGCCGTCGTGCGTCCGCAGTCCGAACCGAGGTTCCTCACTCGATCAGACCACGCGGGCGCGCGACCCGTACCAGCGCCGTGATCTCCCCGTTAGACGCTGCGTCATGCTCGGTTGCGCTACGTAGCCGGGATTTGTAGCGCAAGGGGGAAGAACCGCATGTCGATGATCCGCCGTGCCGTCGTCGGTGCCGCTGTCCTGGGTGCCGGCCTCGCGTCCACCGCCGGCGTCGCGTCCGCCGCGCCGTCCGTGCCCGGCGTGAACGGGGCGATCGCCGCCGCCGACGCCGCCGCGCAGGCCGGGACGCAGGCCGGGCTCGCCGGGGCCCAGGCCGGGCTGAGCGCCGCCAACGCCGCCGCGACCGTCGCCAAGAACGTCGCGGGCGTGGACATCCCGGGTCTCGACGCCGTCCCGCCGTTCACCAACGTCAGCGACATCCCGGGCCTCTCGCAGGGCCTCGGAGCGATCCCGTCGGCGAGCGACCTGACCGACCTGTCGTCGCTCACCGACCTGTCCGACCCCGAGGCGTTCTCCGGGCTCCTCACGGACGGCCTCCCGACCGCCGAGGACCTCACCGAGGGCCTCAGCCCCGAGGACCTCACCCCGGACCTCTCGGCCCTGGACGCGCTCTCCGGCAGCTGATCTCCCGTCCTGACGCCGGGTCCGGGCGCGCGCGGGGGGCGCGCCGGGACCCGTCGTCGGGACGGTCAGACCTCCGGAGCCTCGGGTTCGTCCGCCTCGTCGCGGTCGGCCCAGTCCAGCAGCGGCGCCAGGTCGAACACGGTGTCGTCGATGCCCGCGTGCAGGTCGCCGATCTCGGCGTAGCGCGCGGGCATCGTCGCGATCGTGAAGTCGGCCGGCTCGACCCGGTCGATCTCGTCCCACGTCACGGGCGCGGACACGATACCCAGCGGGGTGCCGCGCACCGAGTAGGCGCTGGCGATCGTGTGGTCGCGGGTGTTCTGGTTGTAGTCGACGAACACCGTGCCGGGCTCGCGGTCCTTGCGCCACCACGCCGTCGTCACCAGCTGCGGGGCGCGCCGCTCCACCTCGCGGGCGAACGCCCACGCGGCCCGCCGGACTTCGCCGAACGAGTGCTCGGGGCGGATGCGCACGTAGACGTGCAGGCCCTTGCCACCCGAGGTCTTCGGGTAGCCGACCGCGCCCAGCTCGTCGAGCACCTCGTGGACCACCGTCGCGACCCGCCGGACCGTGTCGAACCCGACGCCCTCCATCGGGTCCAGGTCGATGCGCCACTCGTCGGGCGACTCGACGTCGGCCGCCCGGGAGTTCCAGGGGTGGAACTCCACGGTGGACATCTGCACCGCCCAGACGACGTCGGCGAGCGAGGAGACGCACAGCTCGTCGGCGGTGCGGTTGTAGCGCGGGAAGCGCACCCGCACCGTCGGGACCCAGTCCGGCGCGCCCTTGGGCAGGCGCTTCTGGTGGACCTTGTCGCCGTCCACGCCGGTGGGGAAGCGGTGCATCATGCACGGCCGGTTCCGCAGCGCGGTGACGATGCCCTCGCCGACGGCCAGGTAGTAATGCGCGAGATCGAGTTTCGTCTCCCCGCGCGCCGAGAAATACACCCTGTCCGGGTTGGTGAGCCGCACCGTGCGGCCGGCGACCTCGAGCTCGGCAGCTTCTGCCACGAGAGCACGTTAGCGGAGGGGACGCACATGACGCGCCGGATCGTCGTGATCGGCGGCGACGCCACCGGGATGAGCGCGGCCAACACCGTGCTGCGGCACAGCGCCGCCGACGGCGTCGAGACCCCCGAGGTGGTCGTCCTCGAGCGGGGGCACTACACGTCCTACTCCGCCTGCGGCATCCCGTACTGGATCGCGGGGGACGTGCCCGAGCGCGACGACCTGATCGCCCGCACCCCCGAGCAGCACCGCGAGGCCGGCATCGACGTGCGGATGCGCACGGAGGCCACGTCGGTCGACGTGGAGAAGCAGGTCGTGCGGTTCCGCGCGCTGGACGGCGACGGGTCCGAGGGCGAGCTCGCGTACGACGACCTCGTCTTCGCCACCGGGGCCTCGCCGGTCCGCCCGCCGCTGGACGGGATCGACGCCGAGGGCATCCACGGCGTGCAGTCGCTCGAGCAGGGCGAGCAGATCGTCAAGGACCTGGACGCGTCGCAGGCCCGGCAGGCCGTCGTCGTCGGGGCGGGTTACATCGGCGTCGAGATGGCCGAGGCGATGCTGACGCGCGGCCTCGAGGTGACGATCGTCGACCAGGCACCCGAGCCGTTCACCCAGATCGACCCGGACATGGGCTCGATCGTGCGGACCGCCATGGAGGACATGGGCATCACGGTGCTCACCGGCACCGCGGTCGAGGGCTTCGACACGCGCGAGGACGGGCGGGTCGCCGCGGTGCGGACCGCCGACGGCGCGGTCGCCGCGGACATCGTCGTCATGGGTCTCGGGGTGGCGCCGAACGTGGCGCTCGCGCGGGAGGCCGGGCTGACGGTCGGGGAGTCCGGCGGGATCGCGGTCGACGTGCGGCAGCGCTGCGTCGGCCACGAGAACATCTGGGCGGGCGGGGACTGCTGCGAGGTGCACCACCGGCTCTCCGGGAAGGGTGTCGCGATCGCGCTCGGCACGCACGCGAACAAGCACGGCCGGATCATCGGCACCAACCTCGCCGGTGGCTACGGCGCGTTCCCGGGCGTGATCGGGACGGCGATCTCCAAGGTCTGCTCGCTGGAGATCGGCCGGACGGGGCTGGGGGAGAACGAGGCGACGGCGGCCGGCTTCGGGTTCGTGACGACGACGATCGAGTCCTCGAACGTCGCCGGCTACTTCCCGGGCGCCGAGATGATGACGGTGAAGGTGATCGCGGAGGAGCGCTCCGGGCGGCTGCTCGGCGCGCAGATCGTCGGGCGGGCGAACTCGGCGAAGCGCATCGACGTGTTCGCCACCGCGATCTGGAACGGGATGGGCGTCGAGGAGATGACGTTCATGGACCTCTCCTACGCCCCGCCGTTCTCCCCGACCTGGGACGCCGTCCTGGTGGCAGCCCGCAAGGGCGCGAAGGCGGTGCAGGCGGACATCCCGCGAGGTGCGGCGTAGCCGCAGGTGAGCAGACATTGTCGCCATAGCGACAATGTCTGCTCACCTGGGCGTCAGCCCACATGCACCGCCGGACGCCGCGCCGGGTCCGGCTCGGCCTCGCGGAGCACCTCGCGGGCGACCGGCGCCACCTCGCCGACGCCGAAGAGCAGGTAGCGCAGCAGGTTGAGCGCCGGGTTGCCCTCGGTCCACTCGAAGTAGACGTGCGGCACGCGCCCGGTCTCGTCGCGGAGTTCCAGCAGCAGCGCCGCGATCGCGTTCGGCACCGTCGCGGAGCGGGCGCGCAGGATCCGGTAGCCGTGCCGGTACTCGCCCTGCACGTCGAGCTCCTCCTCGAAGTCCGAGGGGTCGCCCACCGTGATCTCGACGAAGATCAGCGCGTCGCCGGACGGGATGTGGTGGTCGTAGCGCTCCTCGAGCTCCTTGTCGTGGTACTCGGCCCGGTCGCGGCGGTCCGGCTCGTTCGCGATCAGGCGGATCGTCGACTCCGGGTCCGCGGTGTGCGCCTCGCGCAGGATCTCCCGCGCCGTGTCGTCGAGGTGCACACCGGTGATGCGCAGCTCGAACGAGCGCGCC
This sequence comes from Actinomycetospora termitidis, assembly GCF_030286555.1. Lineage (GTDB taxonomy): Bacteria > Actinomycetota > Actinomycetes > Mycobacteriales > Pseudonocardiaceae > Actinomycetospora > Actinomycetospora termitidis. The sequence continues at coordinate 132,210 of NZ_JASVWF010000002.1, forward strand.
GCCCGGGACGCGAAGGACACCACGAAGATCGCGACGACGAAGATCAGGCCGATCTTGAGACCCTCGGGCCGCTCGATCATGTTGGCCACCGTCGTGTAGACGAACACGACGCTGACCACGGCGAACCCGACGAACGCGGCGCGCTGGCCGTGCTTGCGGGCCGAGAGCGTCACCGCCACCGACGCCGACGTGATCAGCACCAGCACGCCCGTGGCGTAGGCGCCGGACTGGGCGTCCACGGACGCGTCGAAGATGATCGTCACGAGGATCCCGACGAGCGTGAACACGATGACCATCGGGCGCACCGCCCGGGCCCACGCCGGGGCCATCCCGTAGCGCGGCAGGTAGCGCGGGACGAGGTTGAGCAGGCCGGCCATCGCCGAGGCGCCGGCGAACCACAGGATGACGATCGTGGAGACGTCGTAGACCGACCCGACGACGTCGCCGAACTGCTCGTGCGCGAGGTAGGCCAGCGCCCGCCCGTTGGCCGGTCCGCCCGGCGCGAACTCGGAGAGCGGGATCAGCACGGTGCAGGCGAAGCTCGACGTGATGAGGAAGCAGCTCATGATCACCGCGGCGGTGGTCAGGAGCTTGCGGGCACCGGCGATGCGCCCCTCGGGGTTCGCCTCGGTGTCGCCCTCGCCGCCCTTGATCAGCGGCATCACCGTCACGCCGGTCTCGAAGCCGGACAGCCCGAGCGCGAGCTTCGGGAAGACGATCAGCGCGATCCCGACGATCAGCAGCGGGTTCCCGTTCTGCTGGGTCAGGGCCGCGCCCCAGTCGACGACGACGTCCGGTGCCGTCGCGATCCGCCACAGCGCCCCGACGACGACGAGCAGGTTCATCGCGAGGAAGACCCCGACGATGACGACGGCGATCCCGATCGCCTCGTGGAACCCCGCGAGGAACACCGCGCCGAGCAGCAGGATCAGGCCGATCGTCAGCGGCACCTCCCACCCGTCGAGCGCGCCGCCGACGAATGGGTTCTCGATCGCGTGCGCGGAGGCGTCGGCCGCGGACAGGGTGATGGTGATGACGAAGTCGGTGGCCGCGAACCCGAGCAGGACCAGCACGAGCAGCTTGGACCACCAGTAGGACAGCAGCCGTTCGAGCATCGCGACCGAGCCCTCGCCGTGCGAGGACTCCCGCGCCACCCGCCGGTAGATGGGCAGCGCGCCGAGCAGGGTCAGCGCGACGAGCACCAGCGTCGCGAGCGGGGACACCAGCCCGGCGGCGGCGATCGCGACGGCGGGCTGGTAGCCCAGGGTGGAGAAGTAGTCGACGCCGGTGAGGCACATGACGCGCCACCATGGCTTGCCCTCGGTCGGCTCGTCGCCCCGGGCGCCGGGGCCGCTGTGCCGGGCGGACCGGTCGACGAGGCCCTCGAGCAGCCAGCGGCGGACCGGGCCCGTCGCACGCGTCGGTGTGAGCGTCACGCGCGCATGCTGGCAGGCGCGGGGGCCGCCCGCGCCGTGGACGTCAGCGGCGCCAGGAGGTTCGTGCCCGGATGATCGATCCGAGCGACAGTGCGAAGAACGCGACGGCGATGACGACCAGCCAGATGTTCTCCTGCTGGCCGACGTGGTTGCCCCAGATCATGACCAGGCAGATCGCGGCGACGAGGAAGCCCGCGAAGTTCGCGACCTTCGGGTAGTGGCCGTGCCAGCCCCACTCGACCGAGGGCTCGTCGTCGGAGGACACGCCGTTGACGACGACGGCCTGGTGCTCGTGGCCGTGGTGCGCCGCGTCGGACGCGGCCCGACGGGCGGGGCTCGTGCTGGCCACGGGGTCCTCCTGATCGACGAGCGTGCAGACCGGCCCAACCTATCGGTCGCGGTCGGTCGCGGCGATCCGTGGGGCGTGTGACCGCGCCGATGTGGGTGCAGCGGGCCAGGATGGGCGCCGATGAGCACCGCAGCCCGGCGCCGGGTGGTGCTGCTCGGTTCCACGGGATCGATCGGCACCCAGGCGCTCGACCTCGTCCGCGCCCACCCCGACCGCTTCGTCGTCACCGGGCTGGCCGCGGGTGGCGGGCGGGTCGAGGAGCTGGCCGCCCAGGTCGCCGAGTTCGGGGTCCCGACGGTGGCCGTGGCCGATCCGGCGGCCGCGACGCCGCTGACCGAGGCGCTGCGCGCGAAGGGCGTGTCCGCGGAGGTGCTCGCCGGACCACTCGCGATGACCGACCTCGCCGGCGACGGCGGGGCGGACCGGGTCGTGCTCAACGCGGTCGACGGCTCGCGGGGCCTGGCGCCGACGCTGGCCGCGCTGCGCTCCGGGGCGACGCTCGCGCTGGCCAACAAGGAGTCCCTGGTGGCGGGCGGGCCGCTGGTGACCCGCGCCGCGACGCCGGGCCAGATCCTCCCGGTCGACTCCGAGCACTCCGCGATCGCCCAATGCCTGCGCTCGGGGGCCGCCGGGGAGGTCGACCGCATCGTCCTGACGGCGAGCGGGGGCCCGTTCCGGGGCCGGACCCGGGAGGACCTCGCGTCGGTGTCGCTCGACGACGCGCTCGCGCACCCGACGTGGGCGATGGGCCCGGTGATCACGCTGAACTCGTCGACGCTGGTCAACAAGGGGCTCGAGCTGATCGAGGCGCACCTGCTGTTCGCGGTGCCCTACGAGCGCATCGACGTGGTGGTGCACCCGCAGTCGATGATCCACTCGATGGTCACCTTCTCCGACGGCGCCACCATCGCCCAGGCCAGCCCGCCGGACATGCACCTGCCGATCGGGCTCGCGCTCGCCTTCCCCGACCGCCTGCCCGGCGCCTCGCCGCGCGAGACCTTCGCGGCCGCGCAGGCCTGGACCTTCGAGCCGCTGGACGCCGCCGCCTTCCCCGCGGTCGACCTCGCCCGGGCCGCCGGCTCCGCGGGCGGGTGCCTGCCGGCGGTGTTCAACGCCGCCAACGAGGAGGCCGTGCGCGGCTTCCTCGCGGGGCGCGGGACCTGGCTGGGCATCGTGGACACCGTCGCCGAGGTGCTGTCGTCGGCGTCGGACTGGGCCGGCGACCCGCGCGACGTCGCGGACGTGTACGCCGCGGAGGAGTGGGCGCGGTCCCGGGCGGGGGAACTGCTCGCCCGAGCGTGACGCCCCACGCGGGGATCACCGGGGCGCCCGATACCGTGGCTCTCCGTGATGCTCGTCCTCGGGATCGTGCTCTTCGCGCTCGGGCTGATGCTCTCCATCGCCTGGCACGAGCTCGGCCACTTCCTCACCGCACGGCGCTTCGGCGTGCGCGTCCCGGAGTTCATGGTCGGTTTCGGTCCGACCGTGTTCGCCCGCCAGCGCGGCGAGACGTCGTTCGGGATCAAGGCGGTCCCGCTGGGCGGCTACATCCGCATGATCGGGATGATCCCGCCGGCGCCCGGCGAGCGGATCGGCCGCAGCCGCCGGTCCGGGCCGTTCCAGGGGCTGATCGACGACGTCCGCGCCGACTCGGTCAAGGACATCCGCCCCGGCGACGAGGACCGCCAGTTCTGGACGCGCAAGCCCTGGCAGCGCATCGTCGTGATGTTCGCCGGGCCGTTCATGAACCTGATCCTGGCCGCGGCCCTGTTCGTCGTCGTGCTGATGGGCTTCGGCATCCCGACCGCCCAACCGGTGGTGGCTGCCGTCAGCAAGTGCGTGGTCCCGGCCTCCCAGGCCACGACGACGAACGAGTGCCCGCCGGGTGCCCCGCTGACCCCGGCCGCGCAGGCGGGCTTCCAGGCCGGCGACCGCATCGTCAGCTTCGACGGCCGCACCTACGGCTCGTGGGAGGACATGCAGCAGGCGATCCGCGGCGCCTCGGGGACCGTCCCGGTCGTCGTCGAGCGCACCGGGCCGGACGGGTCCACGCAGACCCTGACGCTCTCCCCGCAGCTCATCCAGACCCAGCTGCTCGACCTGGACTCCGCCCGCTCCACGGGCGAGCCGCAGTACGTCACCGGGTCCTTCCTCGGGCTGAGCCCGATCCAGCCGACCACCCGGCAGACCCCCGCGCAGGTCGTCGACTACGTCGGGGACATGGGCGTCCGCGCCGTGAACAGCATCCTCGCGCTGCCCACCAAGGTCCCGGCGCTGTTCGGGGCGGTGTTCCTCGGCGAGCAGCGCGACGTGAACGGCCCGGTCAGCGTGGTCGGGGTGTCGGTGCTCGGCGGCGAGGTGCTGGCGTCGAACAACGCCGTCGCGGACGAGATCGCGATGATGCTGCAGCTGCTCGCCGCGGTGAACGTGTCGCTGTTCCTGCTGAACCTGCTGCCGATCCTGCCGCTCGACGGCGGGCACATCCTCCCGGCCCTGTGGGAGGCGGCGAAGAAGCGGATCGCGCGGCTGCGCGGCCGGCCCGACCCCGGGCCGGTGGACATGGCGCGGCTGATGCCGATCGCCTACGGGTTCGCGGTGGTGATCATGCTCTACGGCGGGCTGGTGATCCTGGCCGACATCGTGAACCCGATCAAACTCAACCTGTAGGTGAACAGATGCCGGGGTCACGTCGCTGACCCCGGCATCGTCGGGAACGCTCGGGCAGACTGGTGGCATGCAGATCGACCTGGGCATGCCCGAGGCGCCCCCGGTGCTCGCGCCGCGGCGCACGACCCGTCAGCTCGACGTCGGCGGCGTCGGCGTGGGCAGCGACCACCCGGTCTCGGTGCAGTCCATGACGACGACGCTCACCGCCGACATCAACGCGACCCTGCAGCAGATCGCCGAGCTCACGGCGGCGGGCTGCGACATCGTGCGCGTCGCCGTGCCCAGCGCCGACGACGCCGAGGCGCTCCCGGCCATCGCGAAGAAGTCCGGCATCCCGGTGATCGCCGACATCCACTTCCAGCCGAAGTACGTGTTCGCCGCGATCGACGCCGGGTGTGCCGCGGTGCGCGTGAATCCGGGCAACATCAAGAAGTTCGACGACAAGGTCGGCGAGATCGCGAAGGCCGCGAAGGACGCGGGCACGCCGATCCGCATCGGGGTCAACGCCGGGTCGCTCGAGCCCGGGATCATGGCCAAGCACGGCAAGGCGACGCCGGAGGCGCTCGTCGAGTCGGCCCTGTGGGAGGCCTCGCTCTTCGCCGAGCACGACTTCCACGACATCAAGATCTCGGTCAAGCACCACGACCCGGTGACGATGGTCCGGGCCTACGAGCTCCTGGCCGAGCAGTGCGACTACCCGCTGCACCTCGGAGTCACCGAGGCCGGCCCGACGTTCCAGGGGACGATCAAGTCCGCGACGGCGTTCGGCGCCCTGCTCTCGCGCGGCATCGGCGACACCATCCGCGTCTCGCTCTCGGCCCCGCCGATCGAGGAGGTCCGGGTGGGCCTGTCGATCCTGGAGTCGCTGAACCTGCGGCCGCGCAAGCTGGAGATCGTCTCCTGCCCGTCCTGCGGCCGCGCCCAGGTCGACGTCTACAAGCTCGCCGACGAGGTGACCGCCGGCCTCGAGGGCATGGAGGTCCCGCTGCGCGTCGCCGTCATGGGCTGCGTGGTGAACGGCCCGGGCGAGGCGCGCGACGCCGACCTCGGGGTGGCCTCTGGCAACGGCAAGGGCCAGATCTTCGTCAAGGGCGAGGTCATCAAGACGGTGCCCGAGGCGCAGATCGTCGAGACCCTGATCGAGGAGGCCCTGCGCCTCGCCGAGGAGGCCGGCGAGGACGAGCTGGCCGGCGGCACCGCCGGCGGGGCGCCGACGGTCACGGTCGGCTAGGCGGGAGACGGAGCGCAGCGGAGCTCGACCCGGACAAGGGCCCGCCGCCGTGGTGTGATCGGCGGCGATGAGCACCTTCGACGACCTCGACACCTTCGTCGCCACCCGCCGTCAGGCCGGGCTCGCGCTCTCCCCGGACGGGTCCCGGCTCGTCACCACGGTCGCGGAGCTCTCGTCGGACGCGACCCGCTACGTCACGTCGATCTGGCAGGTCGACCCGCGGGGCGAGGAGGCGGCACGGCGGCTGACGCGGTCGTCGAAGGGGGAGTCGTCGGCGGCGTTCGCGCCCGACGGCGACCTGTTCTTCACCTCCGGCCGTCCGGATCCGTCGACCGAGGCGGGCGACGACGAACCGGCGGCGCTGTGGGTCCTGCCCGCGCACGGCGGGGAGTCCCGGCAGGTCCTGACGGCGGGTGACGGCGTCGCCGGGTTCCAGGTCGCCCGGGACTCGGGCCACGTCGTCGTCGCGACCACCGTGCCGGTGGGCGACGTCCCACCGACCGACGAGGACGAGGACCCGGCCGCGGCGTTGCGGGCGGCGCGGAAGAAGGCCGGGGTGAGCGCCCGCCTGCACATCCGCTACCCGGTGCGGTTCTGGGACCACGACCTCGGTCCGGGCCGTCCGCAGATCCGCATCCACGAGCCGCTCGCGGCCGACCGACTCGCGCCGGCCGCCGTCGTGATCGATCCCCTGGAGCCCGGGCACCGGCTGCGGGAGCACGCGATCAGCCCGGACGGCCGGACGCTCGCGGTGGCGGTCGACGTCCGGGACCCGGAGGACCCGGCCGCGGTGCGCGTGCGGCTGGAGCTGCGGCGGGGCCCGGAGTCCGAGGTGGTCGCCGACGAGCCCGGCGTCGACCACGAGCAGCCGTCGATCACTCCCGACGGGCGCTGGCTGCTGTGGATCCGGGAGCGCCACGCACAGCCGGGCCGTGCGCCGGCACACACGCTGCTGGCCCGTCGTCTCGACGGCGGGGACACCACGACCGTGCTGCCCGAGGGCCGGCTGACTCTGCAGTCGGTCGTCGGCTCGGCCGACCCGGACGTCGTCCACGTGACGGCCGACGAGCAGGGGCACGCGCCGGTGTTCCGGGTCGCGATCACGACCGGCGAGATCACGCGGCTCACGCGCTCGGGGGCCTGCACCGACGTCGTCGTGACCCCCGAGGGCGGAGCCCTGTACGCGCTGCGCTCGGCGCCCGACGCCCCGCCGACCCCGGTGCGGCTCGACCCGTACGCGGCCGACCAGGACCCGACGTCCCTGCGGGGAGCGACCGAGATCGACCCGCTCCCGGGCACGTTGACCGAGGTCACGACCACGGGCGAGGACGGGGCACCGTTGCGCGCCTGGCTGGCCCTGCCGGAGGGGGACGGGCCGCACCCGCTGCTGGTCTGGATCCACGGCGGGCCGTTCGGGTCGTGGAACGCGTGGACCTGGCGGTGGAACCCGTGGACCGCGACCGCCCGGGGCTATGCCGTGCTGCTGCCCGATCCGCGGCTGTCGACGGGCTACGGGCAGGAGTTCATGGACGTCTCGACGGGGGCCTGGGGCGGGCTGCCGTACACGGACCTCATGGCGCTGACGGACGCCTGCGTCGCATTGCCGGAGATCGACGAGGGGCGGACCGCCGCGATGGGCGGCTCCTTCGGCGGGTACATGGCCAACTGGGTCGCCGGCCACACCGACCGCTTCGACGCGATCGTCACGCACGCCTCGATCTGGCACCTCGACGGCTTCGTCGGGACCACCGACGGCTCGTACCACTGGACCCGCCAGTGGGGCGACCCGATCGCCGACCGCGAGCGCTACGACGAGCACTCGCCCCACCGGTTCGCGTCGGCGATCACCACGCCGATGCTGGTGATCCACGGGGACAAGGACTACCGCGTGCCAATCGGGGAGGGGCTGCGGCTCTGGTACGACCTGCAGCGGCACGGGGTCGAGTCGCAGTTCCTCTACTTCCCGGACGAGAACCACTGGGTGCTCAGGCCCGGCGACGTCACGGTCTGGTACTCGACGGTGTTCGCGTTCCTGGCCCACCACGTGCTCGGCGAGGACTGGACGCGCCCGGATCTCGTCTAGAGATGCGAACGCCCGCCGCGTCGTTGCGGCGGGCGTGGAGGGGGAGCTTCCGGGGGCTAGCGACGGGTGCGTCGCGGGTTCGCGACGCTGCCCTGCTGCGCGAGGGCCTCGAGGGCGGCCGCGGCGTCGTGCTCGTCGGGGGTCGTGTCGTTCTCGTTCATGGGTCCAGGGTCCACGCCGGAGCTGTGCGGGTCATGTCCTGACGCTGTGGCGATCATGACGGTGCGGTGAAGCAACCTCTCGCGGGTGTACGCCCCGTGCACGGTTCGTGGCGCCCGCGGTGTGGCACTCTGGCGGTGTGCTCCGTACGGCCGGTGCGCGGCTCCTCGATGACCGTGACCGGTCGAGGGTGCGCGGTGTTCTCGACGCAGACCCGGTCGCGACCTGCATGGTCGCGTCGCGGGTCGAGACCGTGGGCGTGGAGCCCTGGCGCCTCGGCGGTGAGCTGTGGGGCGTCGGCGGCCGCCTCGACGGGCTGTGCTTCTCCGGCGCGAACCTCGTCCCGTTGCGCGGCGAGCGGGCCGCGGTGCGCGCCTTCGCCGAGCGTGCCCGCCGGGGCCGGCGCACGTGCTCCTCGCTCGTGGGCCGCCGCGAGCTGGTCCTGCCGCTGTGGGAGGAGCTCTCCGAGCACTGGGGCGCGGCCCGCGAGGTGCGGGCCGACCAGCCGCTCATGGCGACCGACTCGAACCCGGACGTCGTCCCCGACCGCGCCGTCCGCCAGGCCCGCCCCGACGACCTCGAGCGCTACCTGCCGGCCGCGATCGCGATGTTCCTCGAGGAGGTCGGGGTCGACCCGCGGGTCGGTGACGGCGGCGCGGGCTACCGGGCGCGCGTGTCGGAGCTGATCGCCTCGGGCCGGGCGTTCGTGCGCTTCGAGCAGGGCGAGGTCGTGTTCAAGGCCGAGGTCGGGGCGCTCTCCACGCGGGTCGGGCAGATCCAGGGCGTGTGGGTGCACCCGGACTGGCGCGGCCGCGGCCTGGGCCAGGCGGGCACCGCGGCCGTCGTCGACCACCTCGTGCGCGCCGGGCGGATCGCCTCGCTCTACGTCAACGCGTTCAACACCCCCGCCCGGGCGGCCTACACCCGCGTCGGGTTCCAGCAGGTGGCGAGCTTCGCGACGGTGCTGTTCTAGGGCCCCGGTGTGTCAGCAGTGCGGCCATGCTGACGCTGGACGTCACAGAAGCCCCCACCACGGCGCGCTCGACCCGGCCCGACCCGCCGTCGGGAACGAAGATCTCGACGAGCCGCGCGGACCGCTCGGTCCCCGCCCCACTTCGCGCGGCGGAACGAGATCTTGCGGGCCGCGCCTACCCTCGACGTCGTGAAGCACCGCGCGCTGGCCCTCGTCGACGCCCTGGCCGTGCTCGTGTTCGCCGCGATCGGCCGGCGATCGCACGACGAGAGCGGCGCCCTGCTCGGCGTGCTGACCACCGCGGCCCCGTTCCTCGTCGGCGCGCTCGTCGGTGCGCTCCTGTCGAGGTCCTGGCGCGACCCACTGTCGTGGCGTTCCGGGATCGCCGTCTGGCTCGGCGCCGTCGTCATCGGCCTGGCCCTGCGCGCCGTGCTGTTCGAGCGCCTCCCGCTGAGCTTCGCGGTCGTCGCCACGGTCTCGCTCGCCGTGCTGGTCCTGGGCTGGCGCGCGGCGGTGCGCGGGATCATGGCGCTGCGTGACAGGCGCGTCCGCCAGGAAGCCTAGGGTGGAGGGCATGCCGGTGCGTGCCCCTCTGCGCCCCGGGCAGCAGACGCCTCTGCGCCCGGTGCCGTCGTCCATCGTCAGGCCCGAGTACGTCGGGAAGCCTGCCCCCGCCCGCTCGACCGACCCGTGGGTCCAGGAGCCCGAGGTCATCGAGAAGATGCGCCACGCGAGCCGGATCGCGGCGCAGTCGCTGCAGGCCGGCGGCGAGGCCGTGAAGCCGGGCGTCACGACCGACGAGGTCGACCGGGTCGTCCACGAGTTCCTCGTCGAGCACGGCGCCTACCCGTCGACGCTGGGCTACCGGGGCTTCCCGAAGTCGTGCTGCACCTCGATCAACGAGGTCATCTGCCACGGCATCCCGGACTCGACGGTCATCGAGGACGGCGACATCGTCAACATCGACGTCACCGCCTACATCGACGGCGTGCACGGCGACACCAACGCGACCTTCCTCGCCGGGGACGTCTCCGAGGAGGACCGCCTCCTGGTCGAGCGCACCCACGAGGCGACGATGCGCGCGATCAAGGCCGTGAAGCCGGGTCGTGAGCTCAACGTCGTCGGGAGGGTCATCGAGTCCTACGCGAACCGGTTCGGCTACGGGGTCGTCCGCGACTTCACCGGCCACGGCATCGGGCGGACCTTCCACTCGGGCCTCGTCGTCGTGCACTACGACGACCCCTCCCGCCACGAGCCGCTCGAGCCCGGCATGACGTTCACGATCGAGCCGATGATCACCCTCGGCGCGATCGACTACGACGTCTGGGACGACGGGTGGACGGTGACGACGAAGGACAAGTCGCGCACCGCCCAGTTCGAGCACACGATCCTGGTCACCGACACGGGCAGCGAGATCCTGACGCTGCCGTGAGGCCGCACGTCCTCGCGAGCTGCGCGGTGTCGCTCGACGGGTTCCTCGACGACGCGACCCCGCAGCGCCGGATCCTCTCCGGCCCGGCCGACCTGGACCGGGTCGACGAGGAGCGCGCGAAGGTGGACGCGATCCTCGTCGGGGCGGGCACGGTCCGCGCCGACGACCCGCGGCTGCTGGTCCGCGCCCCCGAGCGCCGGGCCGCCCGCACCGCCCGCGGCCTGCCGGAGAGCCCGCTGCGGGTCGTCCTGACGACGAGGGCCCTGCCCGACGGCGCCCGGATCCGGTCCGGTCCGGCCGAGACGATCACGCTCGCCGGGACGCCCGGCGAGGTCCTGGACGAGCTCGGGTGCCGGGGCGTCGTCCGGTTGATGGTCGAGGGCGGCGCGTCCGTGCTCCGTGAGTTCCTGTCGGCGGGTGCGGTCGACGAGCTGCAGCTGGTCCTGGCGCCCCAGCTGGTCGGCGAGGGGCCCCGCTTCACCGGCGGCGGGCGGGCGCCGCACCTGGTCGGGACCCGCACGATCGGCGAGGACGTCCTGCTCCGGTACCGCTTCGGGGACGCCGACGACCGGCACCTCGCGGAGGCCTGCGTGCTCGCCGAGAACTGCCCGCCCTCCGCGACGGCGTTCAGCGTCGGCTGCGTGGTGGTGGCCGACGACGGGACCGTGCTCGGCTCCGGGTGGTCACGCCGCGACCACCCGCTCGACCACGCCGAGGAGGGGGTGCTGCGCGCCCTCGGCAACGACCCGCGCCTGCGCCGCGCGACCCTCTACAGCTCGCTCGAACCGTGCGGCGCCCGGGCGTCGCGCCCCGACCCGTGCGCGGCGCTCATCGCCCGCGCCGGCATCCCGCGCGTGGTCCACGCCTGGCGCGAGCCGCCGGAGTTCGTCGCGGCCCCGAGCGGCACGGAGCAGCTGGAAGCCGCGGGCACCGAGGTCCGCCACGTGCCCCGGTGGGAGCCGCTGGCCCGTATGTGCGCTGCGCGCAGGTGAGCACTTGTTGTCGCCATGGCGACAACAAGTGCTCACCTGCGCGAAGCGCACACCTCGAAGTGCACCGTCGAGTACGGGTCCGGGCGGGCGTCGAACACCTCGACGAGGCCCGGGAACGCCCGCCAGAACGCCAGGGCGCCCGGGACCGAGGCGTTCGTGTGCAGGCAGACGACGTCGAAGCGCGACCGTGCCCACGTGACCGCCGCCCGCGCCAGCCCCTGACCGACCCCGCGACGACGGGCCGTCGGTGCCACCCACACCCGGCAGACCTGGCCGACCGACCGGGCGGCGTAGCGCTCCGTCAGCCACGCCGGCACGTACGCCGGGTTCGGCCCGCCCGGGCGCACCGACGCCGTCCCGAGCACCGTGCCGTCGGGGTCGGTGGAGACCAGGAGCACCCGGTCGGGCCGCGCGAGATAGGTCCCGACGACGTCGTCGACGTCCGCGTGCAGCCGCGGGTCGTAGCCCCCGACCTCGGGCAGCATCGCGCGCATGTGGGCCTCGACGGGGCCCAGGTCCGCCACCGTGAACTCCCGGACCGGAGGGGCCGTGGTCGGACGCTCGAGGGCTACCGTCATGCCCGGCACTCTTGCACACCCGAGGCATCAAGCGAACCTGTGCGACTGGCAGGGATCTGCTGCGGGCAGGATCACCCGGAAAGGACAACGACGATCATTGTCACCTAGGGTCCCGCCGATGCCAGCCCTGGAACTCCTCGACCTGCGCGTCGTCGTCGACGGCCACCCCGCCGTCGACGGGGTCGACATGGTCGTCGGCGCGGGGGAGCGCTGGGGCCTGATCGGCGCCTCGGGCGCGGGCAAGTCCCTGACGGCGGCCGCGGTCGCCGGGCTCCTCCCACCCGCCGCGCACGCCACCGGCAGCGTCCGGGTCGGTGACACGGAGCTCGTCGGCGCCGCCGGGAGCACGCTGCAGCGCACGAGGGGACGCGCCGTCACCCTCGTCGCCCAGGACTCCGCGACCGCGCTCCACCCGCTGGTCCCGGTCGGTCGCCAGGTCGCGGCGCCGCTGCGCCACCTCCACGGCCTGACCCGCCGCGCCGCGGCGACGAGGGCCGACGACCTGCTCGCCGAGGTCGGCCTCCCCGACGGCACCGCCCGCGCGCGCCCGGCCCAGCTCTCCGGCGGACAGCGCCAGCGCGTCGCCCTCGCCGCCGCCCTGGCCTGCGACGCCGACCTGCTCGTCGCCGACGAACCCACCGCCGCCCTGGACCCGACCGTCGCCCGCGACCTCCTCGCCCAGCTCGACCGCTCCATCCACAGCGCCCTCCTCCTCGTCACCCACGACCTCACCGCCCTCACGGCCGTCTGCGAGCACGTCGCGGTCCTCGACCACGGCCGCATCGTCGAGCGCGGCCCCGTCGCGACCGTGCTCACCGACCCGCAGCACGAACGCACCCGCGCCCTGGTCGACGCCGCCCGCTCCCTCGTCCCGCGGACCCGTCCCGCATGACGCCGGTTCTCGAGGCGGCCGGACTCCGCCGCACCTACCCCGTCCCCGGCCCGCGTCCCTGGCGCCGCAGCACGCGCGAGGCCGTCGTCGACGTCGACCTCGCGCTGGAACCTGAACGCTCGCTCGCCCTCGTCGGCGAGTCCGGGGCCGGCAAGTCCACGCTGCTGCGGCTGCTCCTCGCCCTCGAGGTTCCCGACGGCGGGTCGGTGCGGTTCCGCGGCGCGGCCGTCACCCCGCGGGACCCGGGGCGCCTGCGCCACGACGTCGGGGTCGTCGTCCAGGACGCCGGCAGCTCCCTCGACCCGCGCGCCACGGTCCGGACGAGCCTGCGTGAACCGCTGGAGTGCCTGGACGGCTGGGCCGACGTCGACCACGACGCCCGCGTCGACGAGCTGCTCGCCGCCGTCGGCCTGGACCCGGAGCAGGCCGACCGGCGCCCGCACCAGTTCTCCGGCGGCCAGCGCCAGCGCATCGCCCTCGCCCGCGCCCTGATCGCGAACCCGTCCGTCCTCGTCGTCGACGAGCCGTTCTCCGCCGTCGACCCCGCGACCCGCGCCCACCTGGTGGACCTGCTCGGCACCCTCGCGCGCCGGTCGCGGCTCCAGCTGCTGCTCGTCACGCACGACCTCGGCGTCGCGGACCGGCTCTGCGACGACGTCGTCGTCCTCGCGCACGGCCGCGTGGCCGAGGCCGGGCCGATCGCGGACGTGTTCGCGCGGCCCCGCTCGACCGCCGCGCAGGACCTGCTCGGCGCCGTCGGCCGGCTCCCCGAGGTGCGCGCATGACCACCACGGAGAAAGGCGTCCTGCGCCGCTGGTCGATCGTGTCCCGGCTCGGCGAGCTCCCCGCCCCGATGCGCCTGATCGTGCTGGGCCAGCTCGCGTTCAACCTCGGCTTCTACCTCGTCCTGCCGTTCTTCGCGGTGCACCTGGGGCGCGACCTGGGCCTGTCCGGAGCCGCGATCGGGCTCCTGCTCGGGCTGCGGACGTTCAGCCAGCAGGGGCTGTTCGCCGTCGGCGGCGCGCTCGCCGACCGGTACGGCACCAAGCAGGTCGCGGTCATCGGCTTCGTCATCCGGATCGCCGGGTTCGTGCTGCTCGCGCTCGCGGACGGCCTGCCGCTGCTGGTCCTGGGCACGGTCGCGGTCGGGTTCGCCGCGGCCCTGTTCTCCCCGGCCGTCGAGGCGGAGCTCGCCCGGCAGGCCGCCGACTCGACGATCCCGCGCGCCGACGTCTTCGCGATGTTCGCGGTGTGCGGGCAGATCGGGATCGTGGTCGGCCCGGTGCTCGGGTCGGCCCTGCTCGCGGTGGACTTCGCGGTCACCACCCTGACGGCGGCGGCCGTGTTCGTCGTCGTGCTGATCACCTTCGTCGTCGTCATGCCGCGCGAGCCCGGCGCGCACGCGGCCGACCCGGTGTTCGCGGGCTGGCGCGAGGTCGTGCGCGATCGGACCTTCCTCGCGTTCGCCGCCGCGTACTCGACGTGGTTGCTGTCCTACAACCAGCTCTACCTGCTGCTCCCGGTCGAGCTCGGCCGCGTCGACGCCGTCGGCGCGCTGGGTGCGATGTTCGTGCTCTCCGCCGTGCTCGTGATCCTCGCGCAGCTCCCGTTCGCCGCCCTGGCCCGGCGCCTCGGTCCGCGCCGCGCGCTCCCCGGCGGCTTCGCGGTGCTCGCGATGGCCTTCGGGCTCACGGCCGTCCTCACGGCGTTCCCCGGGATAACACAGCACGCCGATAGGGGCTGGTGGCGGCTGCTCCCGGCCGCGCTGTTCGTCGTGCTGCTGACGCTCGGCCAGATGACCGTCGTCCCGCTCGCCCAGGACGCCGTCGGCCGGCTCGCGGGGGAGCGCCGGCTCGGGAGCTACTTCGGCGTGCTCGCGACCGCGGGCGGGGTCGTCGTGCTGCTCGGCGGGATCGCCCTGGGCGCCCTGGTCGACCCGGCGCTGCCCCCGGCCCTCCCGTGGGCGGCGACCGCCGTGCTCCCCGCCCTGAGCGCCCTCGCGCTGTTCGTCCTCACCCGACGCACTCCCGCCCTCACCACCGAAGGGACATCCGCGTGAAGCGCCTGGTACCCGTCCTCCTCGCCGCGGCCCTGCTGCTCGCCGGCTGCTTCAGCGGCGGCGGGGGTGGCGACGACGGCTCCGGGCGCCTGCGCGTCGGGCTGTCGTTCCCCCCGACGGCGGGCCTGTCGCCCTACGGCAACGAGGCCACGCTCGCGACCCGGCTCGGCGTCACCGAGTCGCTGACCACCCTGGTCGCGGGGGAGCCGCAGCCGGTCCTCGCGACCGCGTGGACGCAGACCGCGCCCACCACGTGGCGGTTCACGATCCGGCCCGGCGTGACGTTCCACGACGGCTCCCCGGTGACCCCGGCCGCCGTCGCGAACTCCCTCACCCGGGCCGCCGCCGCGACGCCGGTGCCGCGTGCCCTGTCCGCGCTGAAGAAGGCGGGGACGCCGCTGACGGTGGCGCCCGACCAGGACGCCGTCGTCGTCACCACCCCCGTCCCGGACCCGGTGCTGCCCGCCCGGCTCGCCTCGCCGGAGCTGGTCGTCCTCGCCGGCGGCGCCTACGCGGACCCGACCCGGCCGAGCCCCGTCCGGGCCGGCACCGGCCCGTTCGTGCTGACCGCGGTGCAGGGCTCCACCGGCGCGACGCTCGACCGCAACCCGAGCTACTGGCGCAGCCCGGTCACCGCACCCGGCATCGACGCCCGCTTCCTCGCCGACGGCGCCGCCCGCGCCAACGGCATCCGGGCGGGCGAGCTGGACGTCGCCGAGGCGATCCCGGTGTCCCAGGCGGCGTCGATCGCCGCGCCCGCGCAGGTCGTGGGCGTGCCGCTGCCGCGCAGCGTGTCGCTCTACCTCGACCAGCAGGCGCCCGTGTTCGCCGACCCGGGCGTGCGGGCCGCGGTGCGTCAGGCGGTGCGGCCGCTCGACGTCGCCGGCACGATCTTCGAGGGCCGCGCCGACCCGGCGTCCGGACTCTTCGGCCCCGCGTCGCCGTGGGCCGCGTCCCGGCCACCGCGGACCGAGACCCCGGCCGGCGCCGTCCCGCCCGGCACCCGCATCCGGCTTGCGACCTACTCCGACCGCGCCGAGCTCCCCGAGGTGGCGACCGCCGACGCGGACGCGCTGCGTCGCGCCGGGTTCACCGTCGACGTCACCGTGCTGGACAGCTCCGCCCTGGAGGCCCAGCTGGGGACCGGCGCGTACGACGCGGTGATCATCAGCCGGTCGCAACAGCTCGACACCGGCGACCCGGTCAGCTACCTGGCCAGCGACTTCGGGTGCGCCGGCAGCTACAACTGGGCCCGGTACTGCGATCCCGCCACCGACGCGCTCCTCGCGCAGGGCGGCGCGATGACCGACGTGAACGCCCGCCGGCAGGCCGCGCTGCAGGCGGAGGCGCGGGTGCTCGCCGCCGACGCCGTGGTCCCGCAGGTCACCGAGCGCGCCCGGATCGGCGTCGCGGGCGGCGTCACCGGCGTCGCCGAGGACCCGAACGAGCAGGCGCTGATCACGGCGACGACCGCCCGGTCGTGACGCGGACACTCCTCCGGCCCGTTGCCGGAGCGGTGGGGACCGTCGTGGTCCTCGCCGTGCTGGTGGCGGCCCTGCCGTGGCTGTGGGACGCCGACCCGGCGGCGACCGTGCTGCGGGCTCGCTACCCGGAACGCGGCACCGACCCGGCCACCCTGGACGCGCTGCGCGCCGAGCTGGACCTGCCGTCGAACCCCGTCGTCGGGGCCGCGGAGTGGCTGGGCGGGCTCGTGCGCGGGGACCTCGGCACGTCGTGGGTCACCCGCGCCCCGGTCGCGCCGGAGGTGCTCGGCGGCCTCGGGATCTCGCTGACCCTCGCCGTCGCCGCCACCGTGGTCGCCGCGGTCGTGGCGGCGCTGCTGCTCCTGCCCGGCCTGCTCGCCGGGGTGCGCGGGCAGGACCCGGGCCGCGGGGCCGCGGTCGTGGCGGCGGTGCTCGCCGCGCTGCCGGAGATCGTGCTGGGCAGCGTCCTGGTGCTCCTCGTCGCCGTGACGTGGCGGCTGCTGCCCAGCTCCGGGTTCAGCGGCCCGCAGAACCTGGTGCTGCCGGCGCTGGCCCTCGGCGCGCCGGCCGGGGGCCTGCTCGCCCGGATGCTCGCGGCGTCGGTCGAGGCCACGCTCGGGGAGGGGTGGGTGCGGACCTGGCGCTCGCTCGGCGTGCCCCCGTCCTCTCTCGCGCTCGGGATCGCGCGGCGGGCGGTGGCCGTCGCCGTCCCGCAGATCGCGCTGCTCGTCGTCGGTCTGCTCGGGTCGGCGGTGGCGGTGGAACAGCTGTTCACCATCCCGGGCATCGGGTCGGTCGCGCGGAGCGCCGTGCTCGCCCAGGACCTCCCGACCGTCCAGGCCGCGGTCACCGTGCTCGTGCTGCTCGGCCTCGCCCTCGGCGGGCTCGGGGTGCTGCTGCACCGGGCGCTGCTCGGGCCGGCGCTGAGCGGCCGGGAGCTGACCGGGACCGCGGCCGACGACCGTCGCGCGACCCGCACCTCCGTCGTCGTCGCCGCCCTCCTGCTCGTCGCCGTCGCCGTCGGGCTGCCCCGCGACCCGGCCTCGGGCGACGAGAGCC
The DNA here is from genome assembly GCF_030286555.1 of Actinomycetospora termitidis. Taxonomy (GTDB): domain Bacteria; phylum Actinomycetota; class Actinomycetes; order Mycobacteriales; family Pseudonocardiaceae; genus Actinomycetospora; species Actinomycetospora termitidis. The sequence goes on from NZ_JASVWF010000002.1 coordinate 149,604, forward strand.
GGAGACTCGCCCCGCCGTCGTGGACCCTCCCGTTCGGCGCGGACGCCAACGGCCGCGACCTCTACGCCCGGTTCGCCCACGGGGCCCTCCTCACGGTGGGCAGCGCGGTGGCGATCGTGGCGGTGTGCCTGGTCGTTGGGCTCGCCATCGGGGTCGGCGCCCGGTCCCCGCGGGCCGGGGCGGCCGACGTCCTGAACGCGCTCCCGCCGGTGTTCCTCGGCCTGCTGGTCGCCGCGGTCGCCGGGCCCGGGCTGGTCGGCGCCGCGGTCGCGGTCGCGCTCGTCGGGTGGGTGCCGCTCGCCGTGCACGCGCGGACCCTGGCTGCCGAGGCCCGCGCGTCCGGGTACGTGCGGGCCGCGGAGCTGGTCAACGCGTCGCGGTGGCGGGTCGCGCGCCGGCACGTGCTCCCCGCCGTCGTCGGCCCCGTGACCCGCCACGCGCTCGCCCGCGTCCCGCACGCCGCGCTCGCCCTGGCCGCACTCTCCTTCCTCGGGCTCGGCGCCGCGCCCGACTCCCCGGAGTGGGGCGCGATGCTCGCCGCCGCCCAAGGCTACCTCGAACGCGCGCCCTGGACCGTCCTCGCCCCCGTCGCCGGGCTGGTGGCGCTCGCCGTCGTGCTCGCGTCCGCCCGCGAGAGGTAGGCCGGCCGCACCCCGCGGTACAGCACCCCGAGGCGCTGCGTGGCGCGGGTGAGCGCGACGTAGAGGTCGGCCGGGCTCTCGGCGAGCACGCGGTCCGGGTCGACGACGAGCACGGCGTCGAACTCGAGCCCCTTGGTCTCCGACGCCGGGACCGTCCCCGGCACCCCCGGCGGGCCGATCACGACGCTCGTGCCCTCGCGGTCGGCCTCGTCGGTGCGGAACGCGGCGACCTGCTCCGCGAGGTCCCCGATCGGCCGCGCCCACGGCTCGACCCCGGATGCGCGCACCGACTCCGGCGGCACCACCTCCGGCGCGAACCCCGCCAGCACCTCGGCCGCGACCGCCATGATCTCGGCGGGGGTGCGGTAGTTGACCGTCAGCGCCCGGTAGACCCAGCGGCCGGGCACGTAGGGGTCCAGCATCGCCCCCCACGACCGTGCTCCCGCCGGCGCACGGCGCTGCGCCAGGTCCCCGACCACCGTGAACGACCGGCTCGGGCACCGCCGCATCAGCACCCGCCAGTCCATCGCCGAGAGCTCCTGCGCCTCGTCGACCACGACGTGCCGGTAGGTCCAGTCCCGGTCCGCGGCCGCGCGCTCCGCGAGCTCCCGGGTGTCCCGCTCGACGAACCGGTCGGCCAGCGCGTCCGCGTGGATGAGGTCCTGCACCGTCACGCCGAGGTCCTCGTCGAGCTCCTCGCGGTCGAGCGTCATCACCTCCATCACCCCCGCCGCGTACTCGGCCTGCTCCTGATCTTCCCGACGGCGGGTCGTGGCGGCGGCCGCCTCGGCCTCCGGGTCGCGGCCGAGCAGGTCGACGAGCTCGTCGAGCAGCGGGACGTCGGCGACGGTCCAGGCCCCGCCGTCGGCCCGGTGCAGCGTCGGGTCGTCCGTCGTCTCGTAGAACCCCGCCAGGAGCTGCTGCGGGGTGAGCACCGGCCACAGGTCGTCGATCACCCGTGCCAGTTCCTCGTGCGACGCGACCTCGTCGGCGACGTCGACCCGCAGCGGCTCCCGGTCCGCCGCCGTGAGCGTGCCGCGCCCGATCCGGCTGACCGCCCGCTCGGTGAGGGCCCACCGCACGACGTCGACGAACACCGCCCGTGCCTCGTTGTGCGGCAGCCCGCTCGCGCGGGCCTCGTCGCGCGCCCACCCGGCGACGTCCGCGCCGAGGTGCACGGTGGCGTCGGTGAGCTCGATCGGGAGCGGCTCCTCCGGCAGCCGCTGGCGGTCCGCGATCGCGGCGGTGAGCACGGCCAGGATCGACAGCGACCCCTTCGCGACGGCGGCCGCGGCCGGGTCCTCGCGGGTGACGTGCAGCCCCGGGACGAGATCGCCCGGCGTCATGAACACGACGTCGGTCTCGCCGAGCGAGGGCAGGACGGTCTCGACGTGGCGCACGAAGGCCCGGTTCGGGCCGACGACGAGCACGCCGTGCCGCGCGATGCGCTCGCGGTGGGTGTAGAGCAGGTACGCGACGCGGTGCAGGGCGACCACGGTTTTGCCCGTCCCCGGACCGCCCTCGATCACGACGACGCCGCCGTGGTCGAGCCGGATGATCTCGTCCTGCTCGCCCTGGATCGTCGCGACGATGTCCCGCATCCCCTCGCCGCGCGGGGCGTTGACCGCCGCGAGCAGGGCCGCGTCCGAGCCGGGCTCGCCGGCCCCGTCGAGGACCTCGTCGGTGAAGCCCTCGAGCCGCCGCCCGCGGGTGTGGAACTGCCGCCGCCGGTGCACGCCCTCCGGGTGCGCGCCGGTCGCGACGTAGAACGGGCGGGCGGCGGGCGCACGCCAGTCGATCAGGACCGGCTCGTCGGTGTCCCGGTCACGCAGCCCGATCCGCCCGACGTAGGACCGCCCGCCGTCGGTGTCGTCGAGGCGCCCGAAGCACAGCCCGTGGTCGGCGACGTCGAGCCGACGCTTGCGCGCGGCCGTCTCGCGGACCCGCACGTCGCGGTCCATCGGGGCCTCGCCGTCCTCGCCGCGCAGCGCGGCCGCGTACTCGTCGTGGACCCTCCCGCGTTCGGTGTCGAGCCGGTCGTACAAGCCGGCCAGGTGCTCCCGCTCGGCGTGCAGCTCGTGCTCTCTGCTCACGGTCCCCCTCGTCGTTCCCGCTGGTCAGCGGAGGTGCGAGACGAGAGTGTGGAGGTGGTGACGGGGCTTGTGGCAAGCCCCGGGGTGCGCTATACGTTGGATACGGCGGAGGACGCGGAGCGTCACGCTCGCCCCCGCCCCCTCCTGAACGAACGGCACCCTCGCAGCTTCTATGCGCGCGAGAGTGCCGTTCGCTCGCTACGGCTGGGCCCACTGTCGGTCGTGCGCAATGTGACCGGGCACAGCCGAAAACTGCTGGTCAGAACGACGCAACGTCACCGGAAAGCGCTTTCCAGCGCCGGCCAGACCCGCTAGCGTTCCTCCGCGGAGGTGGCGCCGTGGGCAACCAGTCGCGCGGACCCACGCTGAGTGACGTCGCCCGCGCCGCCCAGGTCTCGCTCGCCACGGCCTCGCGCGCCCTCAACGGCGGGCAGCGGGTGGTCGGTCCCGAACTCCGCGGACGGATCGAGGAGGCGGCCCGCCGCCTGGGTTACGTCCCGAACGCCCACGCGCAGGCCCTCGCCGGCGGGACCACGTCCACGGTGGGCCTCGTCCTGCACGACATCACCGACCCCTACTTCGCGGCGATCGCCCGCGGCGCCATCGCGGCGGCGTCCGACCAGGGCTCCCTGGTCATGGTGGGGAGCACCTTCCGCTCGACGGCCCGTGAACTCGACTTCGTGCGGACGTTCCGCGCCCAGCGCGTCGACGCGATCGTCCTGGCGGGCAGCGGGTTCGACGACGACGGGTACCGCGCGGCGATGACTGAGGAACTCGACGGCCAGCGACGCGCGGGCGGCGGGTACGCCTTCGTGAGCGAGCACCACATCCCCGGACACGTCGTGCTGCCGGACAACCACGGCGGCGCCGCGGCCCTCGGGCGGGCGCTGGCCGATCTGGGCCACCGGCGTCTGGCGGTGGCCGGCGGCCCCTCGCACCTGACCACGGTGCAGCACCGGATCGACGGGTTCGTCCGCGGCGCCGAGGCGGGCGGGGTCCCGGCCTCGTGCATCGATCGGATCGACCACCCGTTCAGCGAGGACGGCGGGCGTGCCGCGGCCCGCGAGCTGCTCGACGGCGGGTGCCGGGCCACCGCCCTGTTCTGTGTCAGCGACGTCATGGCCATGGGGGCGCTCGACGAGCTCACCGCGGCGGGGGTCGCGGTCCCCAAAGACCTCTCCCTGGTCGGGTTCAACGACGTCCCGACGATGCGGCGGCTCACGCCGCCCGTGTCCACCGTCCGGCTCGACCTGGAGACCATGGGTCGGACCGCGATGGAGCTCGCGCTGGATCGGAGCGCGAGCGGGTTCCGCACGGTGCACGTGCCGGCAGAGCTCGTCCTGCGGTCCAGCACGGCGCCCGTAGGCGTCGACGTGCCTTCCCGGGAGAACGCGTGAACGCACCGAGCCCTCATCCGGGCGACCTGCCCGGCCGGTCCGACGAGCTGGCGGTCCTGACCGAGCTGGTCACCGACGTCGGCGCCGGACCCGCCGGAGCGCGGGCCGCGGCCGGTTCCGTGCTCGTCGTGGTCGGCGACGTCGGTGTCGGCAAGACGGCTCTGCTCGACACCACGGCCCGCCTCGCCGAGCGCTCCGGTGTCCGGGTGCTGCGCGCCGACGGCTGCAGCGGCGAGTCGGACATCCCGTGGGCCGCGCTGTCGCAGCTCCTCGCGCCCCTGCTCGACGAGGGGCCCGACGACGCGACCACGGACGTCGAGCGCCAGGTCCTCGCCGCCGTCCACGACCCGGACACCGCCGCGTCCGTGCGCCCGTCCGCGTTCTCGTTCGGCGTCCTGCGGCTCCTGGTCCGGGTCGCCCGGGAGCGTCCGACGCTCCTCGTGGTCGACGACACCGACCGTCTGGACCGGGAGTCGCTGCGGGTCCTCGTGTTCGCCGCCCGTCGGGTCCGACGCCGCGACCGGCTCGCGATCGTGCTCGCCGGTCGCGGCGCGCGGCGGGCGCTGCCGGCCGACACCGCGCTGCCGACCCTCGAGCTGCGGGCCCTCGACGCCGAGGCGTCCGCGACGCTCGTCGACACCGTGAGCCCGGGCCTCGATCCCGGGGTACGCCGGGACATCGTGGCGGCGGCCGAGGGCAACCCGCTCGCGGTGCGGGAGCTCGCCGCCGCGGGATCGGCGCGGCCCACCACGCTGTCCGCGCAGGTCCTCGGGACGTTCGGGGCGTCGCCGTACGACCTGGGGGAGGCGACCGCCCGGCTCCTGCTCCTCGCCGCCGTCGCGGACGGCGAGAGCCCGGCCGTGATCGCCCGCGCCGCCCTCGGATCCGTCGCGCTCGCGCCGTGGACTCCCGCCGAGCAGGCCGGGCTGGTCGTCGTCGACGCGGCGGGCGTGCGGTTCCGGCACCCGCTCGCCCGCGCCGCGGTGCACGCCTCGGCCACTGCGGACGAACGGCGGCGTGCCCATCTCGCCCTCGCCGCCGAGGGGACCGATCCCGACCGGGCGGCCTGGCACCGCGCGCACGCCTCCTCGGGGAACGACGAGGCCGTGGCGAGCGCTCTTGCGGCCACCGCGACCCGCGCCGAGGCCGCCGGCGAGTTCGGTGCGGCCGAGCGGGCCTGGGAGCGGGCGTCCGAGTGCTCCCCGGACGACACCCGACGCATCACCCGTCGTCATCGGGCCCTGCAGGCGGCGTACGCGGGCGGCGACGTCGACGCGGTCGCCGAGCAGCACCGCAAGCTCGTCGAGCTCACGGCGGACCCGACCGTCCGCACGGAGGCGACCCTGCTGCACGCCGCGGCCGCCATGCTGCGGGGGCGCCAGCGCCAGGCCATGCGGGCCCTGCTCGACGTGGTCCCGCTCGTGGGGGTCGTCGACGACGCGGGCGCCGTCCTCCTGGCCGCCTTCCTGGGGGTCACCGCGGACTTCTCGGGGCTGCCGGAGCACCACGACGAGGCGGCACGGATCCTGCGTCATCCCGCCCTGCCCACCGCCCTGCGTCGGGTGCAGGACGAGGCGGACGCACCGGCGGACCTGATGTGGGCGCGCGCGTCGACCGGCGCCGACCGCAGCCGCGCGGCGTCGGCCCTGCGCCGCGCACTGGAATCGGGCCGCGCCGGCCCGGGCGCGCCCGCGAACGACCTGCAGAACCTCGGCCTGATCGCCGACCGTGCCGACGACGTCCGGCAGGCCGTCGAGCTGCTCTCCCGCGCCCACGCGCAGTGGCACCACGAGGGTCCGGGTGCCTTCGGGGCGGCCGTGCTGGCGAACCTGCTGGTCGACCACGGCCGCTGGACCGAGGCCGACGGGGTGATCGCCCGCTGGGGCGCGCTGGCCGACGCCCGGGGCCTGCACCGGGTCGCGGTCGAGCTGGCGTCGCCCCGGGCGATCCTGCTGGCCCTGCGCGGTGACGGCGACGGCGCCCGCGAGGTGCTCGACGCCGCCCGGTCCCGCGTGGACCTGGCGGACAACCTGGTCCTCGACCTCCGACTGCGCCTCGCCGGGGCGGTCACCGCCTCCTCCGGGGGCGACCCGTCGCGCGCGTACCGGCTGCTGCGCGGTTCCTTCACCGCGGACGGCGAGCCCCGGCACCCCGTCCTGTCGGCGCGCGTCGTCGCCCTGCTCGCGGGCGTCGCGACCGACGCGGACGAACGGGCCGGCGCGACGCTCATCGTCGGGAAGGTCCGGGCCCTGGTGGAGGGGCGGAGCTCGGCCCGGATGCGCATGCTGCTCCACCACGCGGACGCGCTGCTCGGCCCCGAGCACGAGAGTGAACGCCACTTCCGGCTCGCGCTCGCCGACCCCACCGGGGAGGACTGGCCCGTCGAGCGGGCGATGGCGAGGCTGCACTACGGGGAGTGGCTGCGGCGACGACGGCGGGGGCTCGAGGCGCGCGAGATGCTCGCCGCGGCGTCGGAGTCGTTCGAGGTGCTCGGCGCCCGCGCCCTCGTCGCCCGGGTCCGGACCGAGCTGCGCGCCGCCGGCGGTGCCGACCACCGTGACGTTCCGTCCACCCAGGACCTCCTCGCCGAGCTCACCCCGCAGCAGCGCGAGGTGGTGCTGCTCGCGGCCGAGGGCCTGCGCAACCGCGAGATCGGGCAGCGGCTGTTCCTCTCGCCGCGCACCGTGGGGTCGCACCTGCACCACGCCTACCCGAAGCTGGGGGTCTCCGGCCGCCACCAGCTCGCGGCACTGTTCAGAGCCGTGTGAGGCGGCCATCGGTCGTTCGACCGTTCCACCGCCCGAACCCTTGAGCCGGCACCGCGGCCGGGGGATAGCGTGACCCGTGTGCGTCGGGAGCCGTCGGCGCTCGTCGGGAAGCTCGGAGGAGTGGTGTGACCTCGTCGGGAGGGTCTGCGGCAGGCGGGGAGTCCGCGCCGCTGCTCGACCCTGCCTGCGCGCGGCTGGTGCACGCCCTCCAGGGCCCACCGCGGCTGCACGAGCTGGGCGCGCAGGACGGGCGCGAGGCGCTCCGGGAGCTCCAGGACGACCTGGTCTCCGGGCCGGGGGTGACGGTCGACTTCCACACCGCCCCGGTCGGACCGCACGGCCTGGTGGGGTTCCTCGTGGTGCGCCCCGACGACCTCGACGGGCCGGCCCCGGCCGTGGTCCACCTGCACGGCGGCCGCTGGGTCACCGGCGACGCGGACACCCACGGCCGCCTGATCCGTGCCCTGGCCGTCGGGGCGCGGAGCGCGATCGTGGTCCCCGAGTTCACCCGGGTCCCCGAGGCCCGGTACCCGGTGGCGGTGGAGGAGGTGTACGCGACCCTGCTGTGGGTCGTCGAGCACGCCGCGGACCTGGACCTCGACGCGGACCGGGTGGCGGTCTCCGGGGACTGCACCGGGGCGACCCTGGCCGCGGTCGTCGCGATGCTCGCCGGACGCCGGGCCGGCCCGCGGATCGCGGCCCAGCTGCTGCTCTACCCGTGGCTCGAGCCCCGGTGCGACACGGCGTCGCACCACCAGTTCGCCGACATCTCGGTGCTGCCCACCCGCGCCGCGCGCTGGTACTGGGACCAGTACGCCGACCGGCCCCAGGACCGGGAGGACCCGGCCTTCGCCCCGGCCCGGGCCGGGCGCTCCGACCTGGTCGGGCTCCCGCCGACGCTCGTGATCACCGCCGAGGCCGACGTGGTGCGCGACGAGGGTGAGGCCTACGCCCGGGCGCTCGGCGCCGCGGGGGTGCTGGTGACGTGCACGCGCTATCTCGGCGTGGTGCACGACTTCGTGACGCTGCGCCCGCTCGAGGGGATTCCGGCCGCCCGGCTCGCCGTGCGTCAGGCGGTCGCGTTCCTCGCGGACGCCCTGGGAACGTGACGGTGCCCCGCGGCCGGACCGGCCGCGGGGCACCGTGACGGGTCGGGTCAGCGCTCGGTCGCCCGGGCCGCCTCGCGGATGACGTCCGCGCTCTCCTTGGGGTGCGAGAGCATGACCAGGTGGGACGAGTCGATCTCGACCACCGTCGCGCCGGCGCGCTGGTAGCCGAAGCGCTCGACGTCGGGGTTGATGGTCCGGTCGGAGGACGAGACCACACCCCAGGAGGGCTTCGACGTCCACGCCGCGGCCTCGGCGGGCTCCCCGAACGCCGCGGCGGCCAGTGGGCGCTGGCTGACCGCGAGGATCCGCGTGATCTCGGGGTCGACGTCCTGGGCGAACACGTCGTGCACCTTCGCCGGGTCCACGGCGACATCGGTGCCCTGCGTGCCGTCGGGCTGCGGGTAGGTCGTCTGGACCAGCGCCGTCGCGAGGTCCGAGTCGGGGAAGCCGCCCTGCAGCTCGCCGAGGCTCTCGCCCTGCTGGAGGGCGTATCCGGCGAGGTAGACCAGGGCGCGGACGTTCTCCTCGACCCCGGCGACGGTGATCACCGCGCCCCCGTAGGAGTGCCCGACGAGGACCACGTCGCCCTCGATCTGGCGGACGACCGAGGCGATGTAGGCGGCGTCGCCGTTCAGCGAGCGGTTCGGGACGGCGGGTGCGACCACCGGGAAGCCGCTGTCGAGCAGCTCGGGGATCAGCGCCCGGAAGCTCGACGCGTCGGCGAAGGCGCCGTGGACGAGGACGACGGTGGGGTTGGCGGCCATGGTCAGTTCTCCTCGGTGGTCAGTGCGTCGAACAGGAACTCCCCGCCCATGCGGACCGCGCCGCGGGCGGCGTGGGTGTCGCGCATCGCGTCGACCATCACGAAGTCGTGGATGATCCCGCCGAAGCGCACGGCGGTGGTCGGGACGCCGGCGGCGCGCAGCTTCGCGGCGTACGCCTCGCCCTCGTCCCGCAGCACGTCCGCCTCGGCGACGATCACCAGCGCCTGCGGTAGTCCCGCGAGGTCGTCGAGCGTGGCCCGCAGGGGTGAGGCGGTGATCTCGGCGCGCTGCGCCGGGTCGGTCGTGTACTGGTCCCAGAACCAGTGCATGCCCTCGCGGGAGAGGAAGTAGCCGGTGGCGAACTGCTCGTAGGAGGCGGTGTCGAAGCCGGCGTCGGTGACGGGGTAGTAGAGCAGCTGGGCGGCGATCCGCGGGCCGCCGCGCTGCTTGGCCAGCAGCGTGATCGCCGCGGTCATGTTGCCGCCGACCGAGTCGCCGGCCACCGCGATGCGGCTGCCGTCGATGCCCTGCTCGGAGCCGCTCGCGGCGATCCACTGCAGCGCGACGTAGACCTGCTCGATCGCGGTCGGGTACCGGGCCTCGGGGGAGAGGTCGTAGTTCGTGAAGACCACGGCGGCGTTCGCCCGGACGGCGAGCTCGCGAACCAGGCGGTCGTGGGTGTGGGCGTTGCCGAAGACCCAGCCCGCCCCGTGGGTGTAGAGCAGGGCGGGCAGGGTGCCGGTGACGCCTGCGGGCCGGACGATGCGGATCGAGACCTCGCCGGTGGGGCCGCCGGGGATCGTCAGGTCGGTGATGTCGGCGTCCGGGCGCTCGACGCCCTGGCCGTTCTGGACGTCGTCGACGGCCTTGCGGCCCTCGACCGGACCGAGGTCGTAGAGGAAGGGCGGCTTCGCGGTGGCGTCCGCGAAGTCCTGGGCAGCCTGTTCGAGGACGGGCGTGGGCTGGTCGGCCATGGGGAGGTCTCCGGGAGGGGGTTGCTGACGGGGCGCGTCCAGCCTGCGGCGGTCCCCGGGGTGACCGGTATCGGTCGGTTGACCGTTGCATCGGGTCGTCGGGCCCGACGACGCTGTGCCCATGACCGAGCTGTTCCCCGAGCTCCGCTACGCCGACTGGCGTCCGACCCGCGACACCCTGCACCGCTTCCTGCAGGTCGTCGGGAAGATCCGCCTCGCCGCCAGCCCGCGGCGCAACCACTGGTGGAACGTGCCGCTGCACCTGTCCGGGCGAGGGTTGACGACGCGGCCGATGAGCCTGGACGGGGTGCGGTCGTTCTGCATCGACCTCGACCTGCTCGACCACCGGCTGGACCTGACGACGGCCGACGGCGGGCGCTGGTCGTTCCCGCTCACCGGCCGGTCGGTGGCGGCCTTCCACGCCGACCTGACGGCGGGTCTGGTCGCGCTGGACCTGCCCGTCGTCATCGCCGACCCCCGGCCGTTCGACCTGCCCGACCGCACGCGCCCGTTCGCGCAGGACACCGAGCACGCCTCGTACGACCCGGACGCCGTGACCCGCTACTGGCGCATCCTCGGGCAGGTCAACCTGCTGCTCGAGGAGTTCGCCGGGCGCTACAGCGGCAAGACCAGCCCGGTGCACCACTTCTGGCACACCTTCGACATCGCGCTCACCCGGTTCTCCGACCGCGTGATCCCGCACGGCGAGGACACCGACCCCGTCACGCGGGAGGCGTACTCGCGGGAGGTGGTCAGCTCCGGCTTCTGGTTCGGTGACCCGGCGATGCCGGAGCCGGCGTTCTACTCCTACACCGCGCCGGAGCCCGCCGGGCTGGCCGACGAGCCGCTGCACCCGTCGGCGGCGCGCTGGGTGGAGCAGCGCGGGTCGCACCTGGCGGTGCTGACCTACGAGGCGGCCCGGGCGACGGTGGATCCGCGGGCGACGGTCCTCCGCTTCTACGAGAGCGCCTACCGGGCGGGCGCGTCCCGGGCGGGCTGGTCGACCGACGACCTGACCTGCCACGGCGGGGTCACCGACCCGGTCCTCGCCGCCACGCGGGCGCACGCCGAGCACGACCGGGTCGCCCGGGCCGAGCACGACCTGGGTGTCGCCTCGGACTGGATCGCCCGCGACCGGGCATGACGGTCCTGGTCACCGGGGCGGCGGGCCTCGTCGGGCACGCGGTGCGGCAGCGGCTCGAGGGCGCGGGGACGACGGTCGTGCCGCTCGACGTCGTGGCCCGCAGCGAGGACGGCGTCGAGCAGCTCGCCTGCGACCTGCTCGACGAGCGGCGCCTCGACGAGGTGTTCGCGACGACCCGCCCGGACGTGGTCGTGCACGCCGGCGGGGTGTCCGGGCCGATGGTGCGCACCGACGACCCGGTCGGGATCGTGCGCGTCAACGTGGACGGCACCGCGAACCTCCTGGACGCGGCGCGCCGCCACGGCGCCGGACGGGTCGTGTACTGCTCCTCCATCGCCGCCTACGGGGCCACCGCGATCGCCGGGCGCGTCGGCGAGGAGACCCCGCTGCACCCCACCCAGGTGTACGGGGCGACCAAGGCGGCGGGCGAGCAGCTGCTCGAGGCCTATCGGCACCAGTTCGGGCTCTCGACGGCGGCCCTGCGCCTGGTCGCGGTATTCGGCCCACGACGGCGCACGGACTGCCTGATCCGTCGATTGCTGGTCGACGCCCGGGCCGGCCGCACCACCCGGATCGAGATGCCCGCGGACGCCCCGCAGGAGTACGTCTACGTCGACGACGCGGCCGACGCCGTCGTCGCCGCCGTCGGTCGGCCCGACGCGGTCGGCGCCTACAACGTCACCGGCGACGGCGCGCGGACCGTCGAGGAGATCGTGGCCGCGGTGCGCGCCGTCGAGCCCGGCGTCCGCGCCGAACCCGACCCGCCGGATCCCGCGACGGCCGAGTGGCGCGGTCCGCTCGACCCGACGGCCGCCACCCGCGACCTCGGCTGGACCGCCCGCTGGGTCTTCGACGACGCCGTCCGGGCCTACCGGGACAGGCTCGCGGCCCGTCGCGATGGCGGTTGAGCGAGCACCGTCAACGCCGCCCGCACCTTCGACCCCACCAACGGGCTCAGCTGACTCATTAACCCGGCGAACAAGGTCCACGTCTGCTGCGATGGCTGACCATCTGCATCCGTGCTGCACAGCGCCGGGATCTGTCCGTGCGATCTTGTCCTACGAGCGGCTGTGTAAGAGCATTATAAGAGATAAGCGGTACCCAACGCGGTCGCTGCAGGCACGCCGGCATCGGGCTCTCGCGGTGCGCGGCTGACCCGCCAGTGATCTTCTGGCGACCAGCTCGACCTCGACTGTGCTGATGTGGCCCAGCGACGCGACGCGAACCTGCTCGGTGGCCGCCCGACGACGAGGACAGGGAAAGTCGCAGCTCGCGCCAGACGCAGTCGGCGGAGCCTGCAGCAGCGCGACCGTCCTCAGTAAATCGATCAAACGTGTGCGACGAATGTGCTGCTGTCAGCGAACGGTATGCTTCTCTGCCGTCGGGGCACCCGGTGGACAACTTTTCTGGCTTGTCTCTCACGAGTCACAAAGGTTCCAACAGGCACCAGGCCTCCAGTGTAAGGTCCTTTACTCGACCACCGTTTAGAGCAGTCGTCCCGCGCCGAGCAAGTCTTGACCGTGGGTCAAGGTCCCTGCGAGCTGTCCGGCGCCTCGCCCACTTGATCCGCCCCTCAGGGCTCATCCCTCGTCCAGTGGCTAGCAGGGCATTGGCTGGACCGTCCACTCCGTCCGCGAGACGTGTCCCAACCGTAGGAGTCAGCGCCGATCGGGAGCAGGGACGAGGGGCTTCGTCCTCGACAAGCACCACAGAGTTACTACTACTATGACCTGTGTCACAATCGCGGCCCCCTGTGCGGCGGACAGCCCACGGTACGTCGGGTTAGGTTCGTAGTTCGTCTTGTCTGGAGGTCCGCAGGATGCCCGTTAGCTCGCCAGCGATCGAGGCGGCTTCGATCGTCCTTGCAGGGTCTCTAAACCCAGGCATATTTCACCCGCAATGGTTTGCACGCCATGATCTAATTCGTTCTGCGGAAGCAGAGGAAGCACAGGAAGTACTCGTCACGGCAGAGTACTCTCGCTTCGAGACTGAGTGGTTTTCGATTGAAGTCTTGCCTGATCGGATGAGCTTGCTCACTCAATTGTCGCCCTACTACCCACTATTGCGGGACCTTGCGCTATCAATAATTCAGATCCTTCCACACACTCCTATTCAGGCTGTTGGTCTCAATCGATCTGCTCATTACGAACTGGACAATGAAGAGTTGTGGCATTCAGTTGGGCACCGACTCGCACCTAAAGATGTTTGGAACGATATACTGAAAAGTCCCGGTACCAGACGTTTGACAGTGCAAGGTGAAAGGCCCGACACGCACAAAGGCATGATACTGGTGACAGTCGAGCCGTCCCTTCGACTTGGACACGGTCTGTTCGTAGACATCAACGACCACTTTGCAGAGCGGGCAAAGGACGACGAAGTTGATGAAGGCAGGTACGAGGTAAACTGGGCCGAGCACGTCCTGAACGACCATTGGGAACCTCACGATGACCTTGTCTCTGCTGTCCAGAGGCGCCTTCTCGATTATGCGCAAGAAGGGACCGGTGACTAATGATTCAGCAGACTGGGACAAGTCAGCGCTCGATTGAGAACGATGCAGTCGACGAGCCAGAGTCCGGGAGTCGCCGAGTAACTAGAGATGGTTCGCTAGTAGTTACTCCAAATCGCGCGTACCCTCGTGATCATTTCGATGTACAAGATGATCCGTATAGTGCAACAGCAGCAATTGGACGTGAGGAGAGCAAGCAAGGACGGCTTGTCACCCAGACCGGAATCTCCAGACGTCGTATCCAAAAGCCCCATGTTTATAAGCGCATAGCGGAACGCTCGGGTCGCTTCATAGTATTGCAGATGTGGGAAGGCTCGGTGGAAGAGGTCTCCCGCGAAACCTTTACTGGCCGAGTAATTGTCTCGGGTTCCAGAGAAGAAGAGTACGTGGAGATGCCCTTGGATGAGGTCTCCGTACCCGACCTGAAACTCGTTCGGCCTGGCGCAGCCTTCTACTGGGCGATCGGATACTCTATTACGCTGGGCGGGCAACGCACCCGTGCGTCTCTCTTGCGGTTTCGTCGAACGCCCACAATGACGGCACGCGATGACGCGTCCAGGTTGGAGTGGATCACGCAGGTTAAGTCTGCATGGCTCGGCTAGCGCGGAAGCCTCCAGCGAACGATGAGTTCGAGATAACGCTTCTTGGTCCTGGCTACGGCGAAAGCATCGTGATTCATCTGGGCGCTGACGAATGGCTAGTAAACGACTCCTGTCTTGACAGAGAGAGTGGTGTGCCGGCGCCGCTCTCCTACCTCGAATCAATTAATGTTGACCCGAAGATGGTGCGGCTGGTAATCGCCTCTCACTGGCACGACGATCACATTAGGGGCCTTGCACGTGTTGTTAAAGAGTGTGTGCAAGCTAAATTTGTATGCTCAGCTGCTTTGCGCAGTAACGAGTTTCTCGCTCTTGCATCTACAGACGGTCACAACAAAATGCGGCCGACCTCGGGCATTTCGGAATTGAGGAGCATTGTCGACGTTACCTCATCGCGGCAGCCTCCTCTCCGCACGCCCGTGTTCGCCGTTGCGGACACTGTTCTTCACCGTACTGTCTTGGGCGATGGTAGAGCGGTTGCAGTCGCAGCTTTGTCTCCCTCGCCCGAGCAGGTCGCGAATGGGCTTCAGCAGATAGCAAGACTCATACCTGAGGTGACTGCACGAAGAGGCCGTGTACCTGACCTCCTGCCGAACGCAACGTCTGTTGCTGTATGGGTTGACGTTGGGGACGATGCCGCCCTGCTGGGGGCGGACCTTGAGACGAGCGGTAGCGCTGCTTCGGGGTGGCTTCCAGTCGGGGATAGCAACGTAATTTCTGGTATGCGCGCTAGCGCGTACAAGGTCGCTCATCACGGCTCGGTCACGGGCCACAGCGACGTCATCTACGACCGCCTGCTTACTCCTAGCCCACTTTGCGTGCTCACCCCATTTCGCAGGGGACGAGTCACGCTTCCTGCTGATCAAGATATCGCTCGATTGTGCGAACGAAGCACTTCAGTATATTCGACCGTGAAACATGTGCCGAAGAGGCAAGCGCTAGATTCGGCGGTTGAACGTACTCTGCGGGAGATGCGGGCACGACTGCAGGCAATCGATCCCACTATGGGCGCAGTACGCTTGCGTAAAAAGTTTGGTGCGGCTGACTGGTCCGTCGAGTTGAGTTCGAACGCTGGCTCCATGTGCGGGGAACTGTAAGAGCTCGGAGAGACCCCTCGCTGGTCTTCACGGCGATTCTCGCCCAGCGACACTTCCGGACTCAGAGTGCGAGGGCTCCGCAGCAGAGTAGAGATTTGATCAGGTTGCAGAAGCCGAGGGCGTTGCCTCGGAGGGGCTTCGAGGCGGGCCGTTGGTCACTTTGGTGGGTCGGTTGGAGGCGCGGCGGTCGAGTGGGCCAGGACGTCGGCTGGGCGCCAGTGCAGAGTGCGGCCGAGGGTCGCCAGTTCCTCGAGCCCGTCGGGTAGCCCGGAACGCAGCAGGTCGATCACGCCGGTCAGCAGCGTCTTCCGCGGGAGCGGTCGGTGTTCTCGTATGCGGCGATGATCTGCTGGTAGGCCCACCAGGTCACCTCGACGGCGATGTGCTCCTCGTAGCCGAATACCGTCTCCAGCCGGGTGTGTTGGCGGCCAGTAAGCAGCTGCAGGCGGGAGCGCACGATGCGACGGACGCGGTAGAGCGGTCGCCGGTGCGGCCGCGGTGGCCCCTTGTGTCTTGCTGCCGAATACTGCAGGTTGTGTTGCTATCTAACAGTTCAACGATGCGAAGCGTCAGCGCCCTCGTGTACGTCGTCGCTAACGGATGCAAGTCCGTGAATGTAGTCGAACATCTCCTGCTCGACCCAGTACTCGCCGTGCGCCCGAACGGACGCGTCAACGGTCTCTCCACTGTAAGTCTTGATCAAGCGTGGAATTCCATCTAGAACTTCTACGTCCTCGATAGATTTGTGAAGTCGGCGTAGGGAGGTCCCGATGTAGTCAGTTTTCCGCCACAGGTTCAGCCAAGAATTCGAACCATTCTTAGCGTCGTGGAAGAATGCCTTGTCGAAGTAAGACGGAAAGAAGGTTGCATATAGGCTTTGGAGGGGCGATCCACATGTGACCAGATGAAGCTTTGGCGAAGCGGTCGAAGTGCGGGCGGCTGCGAGCCATGCAGCAACAACTGAACCTTGGCTGTGTCCGACCAGCGCTACCTCCTCCGCACGTGTTTCCTGGAGGATCTTTTCGATGCCGTCCACCACCCGATCTCGATAATGCACGCCAGCGAACGGTGTCCAAATAGGCGGCCAAAATCCAGCGACGTCTGCCAAGGTGCTGAAGATGGATTTGGACGTGTGTAGCCGTCCCCGCGTGATCAACAGGATCAAGGCGAGACCAGCCGAGATATTTACTATGAAGAGGACGATACTGGCGAGGAAAGGTTGGCGATAGATTGCGCTGTATAGCCAGACGATGACTGCCGCCGCGACTGGGGTTGCAAGGATCACGGAGAGTGCGGCGACGAGCGGTAGGCGAAGAACTGTAGCGTGAATCGCTTCCGCCGCTCGATATTTCAGGGTCCTTCTAATCGCTGATGTGTCGTCGGGGGTTACTGCTTCGGATCGGTGTAAGAGCGCGCTCAAGATGGCGAGCCAGAAGAGAAAGATCGCAAGGGCGACAATCGCGACCACAGGAACGAGGTCGATCAGGAAGTACTCCGACTCGGGAGAATCGTACGTCATCAAGGCTCGGTCGTTTGCACCAAGGCCGAGGTCTGCATTTATAAAGGGGAAAGTCCTTGATCCGTCGAAGAGGTTTGCGGCCCAATTGATAGCCGAATGGAGTGCGGATGCGAACGCATTCAGCATGATCACCGAACCGAGAGCGAGTAAAGCTGATCCTACGAACCCCGCTGCACCCGCTTCTTCTCGAGAGTCTTGACTGACTACCTTACTCACTAAGGCAAGTAGGAGAAGACATACGGCGACTGCCAGTGCAACAGCAACGGATGCGGCAACTGCAGCACCGGCGCCGTCCAGCGTTCTTTGTGAAAACTCACAACGCCCATCCCGCCCTAGATTGGCGAAACAACTGTCTAGTAGTCCTTGGTACGGTTGCTGACTCGGAGGATAAGTCAGCAACAGCGCAAGTATGGCTAGGAGCACGATGGCGTGAAGGCTAGACGCTGCTCGTAACGTCTTCCAGCGTATCGACCGGAACGTAACGACACCTAACAGTCCAG
Organism: Actinomycetospora termitidis; assembly: GCF_030286555.1. GTDB lineage: Bacteria > Actinomycetota > Actinomycetes > Mycobacteriales > Pseudonocardiaceae > Actinomycetospora > Actinomycetospora termitidis. The sequence goes on from NZ_JASVWF010000002.1 coordinate 166,715, forward strand.
CGGTGACTACAGCCATGAGGACGGGCGACGCAACGGTGCTTCCCCGTAATCCAGATGCGTACCGTAAGACAGTCTCGCCTATGACAACAAGCCATACTTGGCTCAGCATGGTGAGACATAACGCAAGGATGAGGATCAAGAGCTGATGTGTCGCTCTCAGAACGCGGCTGATACGGGGCTGCCCAACAGTTAGCGGCTTCATGTGGCCCGCGACATTCACCATTGTGAACGGAAAGGCGAGATACCACAAAGGCCCCGCCAAGGTCCTCGAGAAGCGGGACCAGTTCAGAAGTAGAGTGTGGTGGCTTGGAAGCTCCGGCGCCTCGTAGGCTTCGACGTCTCGGTACGCAGGCACCCTCAACAGAGTTCCCGACCCAATAGCGCTCAGGGGTCCATGCTTACCGATACCGTGAATCCGCATCTCGACGAATCTCGTTTGGCGTCGAGGTGGCGATGTCACGAATTCCCCTTTCAATGCTGGAATGAGTCTCTCGGCGTGAGGACGGAGTGAGCTGTAGTGGCTGGCGCTCAGACTTATAACAGCTTGCGGTAGCGAAATTTATGAGACGTGCTGTCCCCTGGATGTCATAGGTCCAAGCTCTGATTCCGCTGGTTCGGTGGATCTACATATGGCTACATGGCACAAATCATTGTCTTCCTTTGACCCTTGGTGACACACTGAGCCTGTCTCATCACTCGAATGGCCTGACCTATTCACCCTCTCGCACGATCACGGGTAGGGGCTCCTAGTCGCTTAGTGTCATCGAATGTGTGCGTACCGTGCCTGCAAGACCTTGTAAGGGACGTTTGTGGCGCCTCCTTCAGAATCGCGGTAGCTGCCGGCGAGCCCAGACCTGAGGAGGCAGCAGGCCGACTCCGTGCGCCGGTGGCGCCGGCAGCAAGCTCGGCTCGTCGTCCAGCACGACAAGGGACACGTCGGGGAGCAGGGATTCGTCCAGCGGGTCGACCAAGGGAGGAACCGTCAGACCCGGAGTTGGTGGTTCACCTCTTGGCTGCGGGGAGCCGACCTCCACCTACCAGTGCCGCCTTACCGGTGACGTCCCGCGCTCAGGAATATGCGCGGCGCGATCAAGATCCCAACCCGATAGCGCCCCGCAACAACCGCGGTGGCTGCCGCTGCTGCCTGCTGACCCCGCCGTGCTCCGGTCACGGCACTGGCGGGAGGCCGATACGTCGCCGCCGAGGCGAGCGTCTCGCGCCAGCGCAAGAGGATTGCCACTGACGTCAGATGGCTGGCCGAAGTCAAGAACCGACTACGCGAGCGCTACTCCCCGATCTCCACTCCCACGAGCGCTCGTCCCGGCTCGTCGTCGGCGTCATGACGATCCTCACGCACTCCCACTGACACCTCCCGGCCGGCGGCTGACCGCCCACCACGGTTCCCCGGCGACTCGTCCACGAGTGCCGACCTCCACCCGAAAGACATCCGCCGTGCCCACGGACCTCGACCCTGAACCCCGGACCCGCTCGCCGCGCCGGGACTACACGATCTGTATCCCGCTCGCAGGGACGGTCCGCATCCCCGCAACGACGTCCTCTACACCGCCGGAATCTTGGGGCTGTCCGTGGTGGGGCTCCTCGAGTGGCCCGTTGGTGTCGTCATGGCGCCAGGCACCTGCTCGCCAAGCACTCGCGCGACGACGAGAAGGTGCCCGGACCCGTCGTCGCGGAGCCGCGCGGGGCCTGACTGGAACCGGCCGTCCTCGTTCCCGGCGCGGGTGGCACGGTGTCGGTCTCGCGGCGTATCGGGCGGCACCGCACACTCCTGCTCGCGCTGCCGGGACGGAGGTGGACGTCGCCACCGCCGTCGACCGGGGCCCCGTCGACGGTCTCGAACGTCACCGCGCCGGCGCGTGAGGTTGGGGTCGTGAGTGAGCGAGCCCCCTCGGGGAGGTCAGGGCTCGTCGAGGACGAAGCGCGAGCCTGCACGTCCCATGACCGCACCGTCCCGGCGTCGTGCTTCCGCGAGGAGGTCCAGGCGGGGTGGCCCACGACGGCGAGCCCTGGTGTCGGTGCTTCCGGACGCCGGGTGGGGAGCATCACGTCTCCCTTCGACGTCGCGCCGGTCCGGCCGGCGCGAGGGCCCGTCGGGTGCCGGGCGGCGATCAGGCGGTCGCCGGCGAGGGTGTGAATCGGATGGGCAGGGAGTTGATCCCTCGTACCTGACTGTGGTGCAGCACGGCGGGGCGGTCCGGATCGGGTTCGTAGTTGCCGAGCCGCCGGTGGATCTCCGCGATCGTGACCCCTAGCTCGATTCGTGCCAGGTGGGAATCGACGCAGCGATGCGGGCCCGGAGCCGAACGTCAGGTGCCGGTTCGGTGACCGGTCGATGCGGAGGGCATCCGGCTCGTGGAACTCATGCGGATCCCGACCCGCCGAGGCCTGCATCGCGAGGACCATGTCGCCTTTGCAGCTGGACCCTCCGAGCTCGACGTCGCGCGTGTAGATGCGTCCCGACGCGACCGGGGACTCGATGCGCAGCAACTCCTCGGCCGCGGAGGCGAGCAACGTCGGGTCCCCGGCGAGCCGCCGGCGCTCGTCCGGGTGCCCGGTGAAGTGGATGAGACCCATCCCCAGGACTCCGCGCACGCTGTGCAGGCCACCAGCATCAGCAGCCAGAACATCCGCAGCAGTTCGTCGTCGCGCAACGGGAGCTCGCAGGCGACGGCGGACCTGGGCGGGGACGCACCACGAGGGGCGTGATCGTCCTCGCCGCCGAGCTCGCATCTCACGTGGTCCCGGTGCGCAACGGCGGCGCCACCCCTGCCGCGGCCGGGCGCGTCCGCAGCAGGGCGAACGCCGCCGCACCGAGCAGAGCCAGGGCTCCGGCGACGACGAGCGGGGCGACGAAGGTGCCCGTGGTGGTGGCGAGGACGCCGGTGACGATCGGACCGAGGATGCCGCCGACGTTGCCCCAGAAGTTGACGAAGCCGGAGGCAGAGCCGGTCATCCCGAGGTCGTGCACGACGTCCTGGGTCGCGGCCCAGACGGCGCCGTTGGCGACGATGATCCCGGACGTCGAGATCGCGAGGAACACGATCGCGCCGACCGCGGAGTCGACCAGGGCCGCCCCGACGATGGCGAGCGCGACGACCATGCCACCGACCAGGACCACCTTGCGGGCCGCCAGCGGGGCCCGGCCGCGGCGCAGCGCGGCGTCGGAGAGCCGCCCGCCGAGCAGACCGGCGACGAAGGCGACCGCCCACGGGATCGACGTCGAGACCCCGGATCCGAGCAGGGTGAAGCCGCGGTCGGCGACGAGGTAGCCGGGCACCCAGGAGACGAACGTGTAGAGGATGTAGAGCAGGCAGAAGTAGCCCGCGATGAGGAACCACAGGTTCCGCGAGTGCAGCAGGGCGCGCCACGGCAGGGCGGTCGGCCGCTCCTCCGGCGGCGGGGAGTGGTCCTCGGACGGGTGCGGGTCGCGGTAGGCGACGGCCCAGACGACCGCGATCAGGAGCGAGACGACGCCGGTCGCGACGAAGCAGCTCTGCCACCCGTGGTTCGCGACCAGCCACGCGAGACCCGGGGGCCCGACCGCGGACCCGAGGGCCACGCCGGAGATGAACATGCTCGACCCGAGGCCGCGCTCACGTTGGGGCAGCCACATGTTGAGCGTGCGGATCGACGCGGGCGCGAACGGCGCCTCACTGACCCCGAGCAGGAGCCGGGGCGCCACCAACCCGCCGACCGAGCGCACACCCGCCGTCAGGAAGCTCGCGACCGCCCACATCCCGAGGATCACCGGGAAGACCACGCGGGTGCGGACGCGGTCGACGACGAGGCCGGCCGGGATCGCGAACGCGGTGTAGGTCCACGTGAACGACGAGAGGATCACGCCGAGCACGGCCTTCGACGCGTCGAACTCCCGGGCCAGCACCGGCTCGGCGACCGACAGGTTGACGCGGTCGACGTAGGCGACCGCGGTGATGACCAGGACGCCCGTCGCCACGAGCCACCGGCGGTTCATCGTCGCCCGATCTCGTCGGCCCGCGCGAGGAGCTCCTCGGCGAGCTTGACGTGCGCGGCGTCGACCAGCTTGCCGTCCATCCCGGTGGCGCCGAGCCCGTTCCGCTCGGCGTCCCGGTAGGCCTCGAGGGTGCGGCGCGCGTGCTCCACCTCGTCGGGAGTGGGGGAGAAGACCTCGTTCGCGATGTCGACCTGTGACGGGTGGATCGCCCACTTGCCGGAGAAGCCCAGCGCCGAGGCGCGGGTGGCCTCGCGGCGGTAGCCCTCGGGGTCGCGGTAGTCGGGGTAGGGCGCGTCGATCGCGAGGACGCCGGCGATCCGGGCGGCCACCGCGACCGTCGAGCGGGCGTGGTGCCAGAAGTCGCCGGGGTACTCGACGGTGGGCACGAAGTTCGTGTCCACCCGTGCGCCGAGCGAGACGCTGAAGTCCCCGGCGCCGAAGATCAGTGCGTCCAGGCGGTCGGACACCGTCGCGATCTCCTCGGCGTGCGCGAGGCCGGCGACGTCCTCGATGAGGACCTCCAGCCGGATGCGTCGCTCGAGCCCGAGCTTGGTCTCGAGCTGGGTGAGCAGGGTGTCGACGAACCAGACGTCGCGGGCCGACGTTGCCTTCGGCACGACGATCGTGTCGAGGTTCGGTCCGGCCTGCTCGACGAGGTCGATGACGTCGTCGTGGCACCAGTGGGTGTCCACGCCGTTGATGCGGACCGCGCGGACCGTGGTGCCCCAGTCGATCTCGTTGAGCGCGGTGATCGCTTTCGCGCGGGCGACCTCGCGCTGTGCGGGGGCGACGGCGTCCTCGAGGTCGAGGAAGACCATGTCGGCGCCGGAGCCCGCGGCCTTGGCGAACATCCGGTCGTTGCTGGCCGGGGTGGCGAGCTCGGAGCGGCGGACGGGAACGGGTCGGACCGGCATCAGATCACTCCTCGCGACGACAGGTCGTCGATCTCGAGGTCGGACAGGCCGGCCTCGGTGAGCACCTCACGGGTGTGGGCGCCGAGCTCGGGACCGAGGTGGTCGATGCGGGCGTCGACGCCGGAGACCCGCGGGACCGGCCCCTGCACGAGCAGGCTGCCGAGCTGGTCGTCGGGAATCCGCCGGAACACCTCGCGGGCGATCATCTGGTCGTCGGCGACGAGGTCGGTCACGTCGTAGACGGGGGCGGCGGCGATCTCGGCGGCCTCGAAGACCGCCATGGCCTCGTCGAGGGTCTGGCGCACCACCCAGTCCGCGACGACCGCGTCGACCTCCCCGGCGCGGGCGAGGCGGCGCTGCGCGTCGGAGAAGTCGGGGTCCTCGGCCAGGTCGGGACGCCCGATCGCGCGGAACACCCGCAGCGCCACCGTGGGGGCGCTGCCGGACATCGCGATCCACCGGTCGTCCGCGGTGCGGTAGGTGTTGCGGGGTGCCGAGATGTCCCACTTGTTGCCCGCCCGGTGCGGGACCACCCCGGTCTGGTCCCAGGTGACCAGGGACTGCTCGAGGATGCGGGCCAGCGGGTCGAGCAGGTTGACGTCGATGAGCCGACCACCCGCGCCGTGCAGATCGCGGTCGTAGAGGGCGGTCATCACCGCGAACGCCGCGTGCAGCGAGGCGACACTGTCGGCGAGCATGAACGCGGGCAGGGTCGGCGGCCCGTCGGCCTCGCCGGTCATGTGCGCGAACCCGCTCATCGCCTCGCCGAGGGTGCCGAAGCCGGGCCGCTCGCTCTTCGGCCCGGACAGGCCGAACCCGGTCACGTGCAGCATCACGATCTGCGGGTTCACCGCGTGCAGGCGCTCGTGGTCCAGGCCCCACCGTCGCAGGGTCTGCGGTCGGGTGTTCGCGATGACGACGTCGGACCGGGCGGCCAGCCGCCGGGTCAGTTCCTGCCCGTCGGGGGTGCGCAGGTCGACCGTGACCGAGCGCTTGTTGCGGCCGATGCTCTTCCACATCAGCCCGACGCCGTCCTTCTGGGCGCCCCAGCCGCGGATCGCGTCACCGACGCCGGGCGGCTCGATCTTGACGACGTCGGCGCCGAACTCGCCGAGGTAGGTCGCCGCCAGGGGCGCGGCCGCGAGGGAGGCCATGTCGAGGACGCGGATGCCCGCGAGCGGGAGGTCAGGCATCGACGCGCTCCGGCCGGGGCAGGCCGAGGGTCTCGCGCAGCGTCGTGCCGGGGTACTCGCGGCGGAACACGCCGCGCCGTCGCAGGTGTGGCACCGCCATGCGCACGACGTCCTCGAACGACCCGGGGAAGTGGGTCGCGGCCAGCACGAAGCCGTCGCAGGCCTCGTCGTCGAACCAGGTGTGCATCTGCTCGGCGACCTGCTCACCGGTGCCGACGAAGCGCGGGCCCTGCAGCAGCGTCGCGCGGTGCGCGGCCAGGGTGCGCAGAGTCAGGTCGTTCCCGCTCGTGTGCTTGCGGACGCCCTCGACCAGGCCCCGGATCCCGGTGATCGAGCCGACCATCTCGTCGGTGACGACGTCGTCGAGCGAGTGGGTCGAGAAGTCGTGGTTGGTCACCTCGGAGAGCAGCGCGAGCGACGCCATCGGGTGCACGAGCTGCTCGAGGAGGATCTCCTCCTTCTCCTTCGCGATCGCCTCGTTCTCCCCGATCACGGTGTAGGCCATGGGGAGAACGCGGACCGTGTCGGGGTCACGGCCGAAGGCAGCGATCCGCTCCTTCTGGTCGCGGTAGTGCTCGAGGGCGACCTCCTTGCTCGGGTCGCCGGTGAAGATCAGTTCGGCGTTCCGGGCGGCGAAGTCGCGGCCCCGTCCCGAGGAGCCGGCCTGCAGCATCACGGGGCGGCCCTGGGGTGAGCGGGGCACGGTCAGCGGCCCCCGGACGTCGAAGTACTGCCCGTGGTGGTGCAGCTCGTGGACCTTCGTCGGGTCGGCGAAGACGCCGGACTCCTGGTCGCCGACGATCGCGTCGTCCTCCCAGGAGTCCCAGAGCTTCGCCACGACCTCGACGAACTCCTCGGCCCGGTCGTAGCGCTCGTCGTGGCCCAGGTGGATCTCCTGGCCGAAGTTGCGGGCCTCGGCGTCGTTCACGCTGGTCACGACGTTCCACGCGCTGCGCCCGCGGGTGAGCTGGTCGAGCGTGGCGAAGGTCCGCGCGACGTGGAACGGCGGGTAGTACGTCGTGGAGTACGTCGCACCCAGACCGAGCCGCTCCGTCGCCGCCGCGCACACCCCGAGCACCGCGGTGAGGTCGAGCTTGACCGGGCGGGCGCCGTAGCGGACCGCGTCGTCGGTCGAGTCCCCGTAGATCGCCGGCATCGCCAGGCGGTCGTCGAAGAACATCAGGTCGAACGTGCCCTCCTCGAGGACCCGGGCGATCCGCTGGTAGTAGCGCAGGTCCCCGAAGTCCTGCGTCGCCGACGGGTAGCGCCAGGACCCGGAGTACACGGACACGTTGGACGCCTGCAGGAACGCGACGAGCGACATCTGGTCGGGCCGGGCCACGGCGCCTCCCTCGGCTGATCTGATATATCAGGTACTGACCGTACGACACGTCGTCGAGAAGGGTCAACCGGCAGACAGGCCGGGATCGGGGTGGGGGAGTTAGGACATGGTCGCTGATTCTCGATCCTGATATATCACTTAGGCTCGGGCACGTGGACGACGCGGACGAAGGCCCGTGGGCGCTGGCCGGGGCCCCGGTCGGGCGGTTCGGCGACACCGTGCGCGATCGGGTGGCCCGCGAGCTGCGCGACCGCATCCTGACCGGACGCCACCAGCGCGACGAGCGGCTCGACCTCGATGCCGTGGCCGCCGAGCTGGGCGTGAGCCGCACACCGGTCCGCGAGGCGTGCCTGGCGCTGCAGACCGAGGGGTTGCTGCGCATGGCCCCGCGCAGCGGGGTGACGGTGATCGGGCTGGAGCCGGGCGAGGTCGTCGACAACTTCCGTCTCATGGCCCGACTCTCCGGCTTCGCCGCGGAACTCGCGGCGGAGCGGATGACGTCCGAGGAGCTCGCGGACGTCGAGACGTCGCAGGAGGCGATGCGCTCAGGCGACCGGCTCGCCGAGCACAACTGGCGCTTCCACCGCGACATCAACCGGGCGTCCCGCTCGCGCCGCCTGATCAGTCTGATCGCGCAGACCGGCCGGACGATCCCGCGGACCTTCCTCGAGGTCTTCCCGCAGCACGTGCCCTGCGCCCTCGACGAGCACGACGAGCTCGTCGCCGCCCTGCGCCGGGGCGACGGCGTCGCGGCACGGGAGGTCACGGAGCGGCACTACGCCGTGCCGGCGGAGCTGCTCAGCGGTCACCACGGGTCATGACCCTCGACCTTCGCCGTCGTCACCTCGTCGTGCTCGATGGCGTTCCCTTCCGGGTGCCCGTGACTGCTCAGGCGGCGGGCGTCGGGTCGGGGTCGGGGAGCCGAGCCGGGGCGCGTCGAGTCCGGGGGCCGAAGACGGCCAGGACGATGGCTCCGAGGAACCAGGTGCCGGCGATGAAGACGAAGACGCTCTGGTAGCCGGACCCGTTGTAGAGGGCGGCGATGATCAGCGGTCCGGCGGCGTTGGAGAGGCGGCCGACGCCGTAGGAGATGCCGGTGCCCAGCGAGCGGGTGCGGGTGTCGAAGAGCTCGGGGGAGTAGGCGTAGGCGAGGGCGGTGTAGCCGCGCTCGACGAGATTGACCAGGAACCCGAACACGACGATGAGCACCGGGTCGAAGGTCAGGCCGTAGAGCAGCCCGCAGACGCCGATCACCGCGCCGAAGGCGGCGAGGGCCCACTTGCGCTCGACCCGGTCGGTGACGGCGGCGGCGAGCAGGCAGCCGAGAGGGGCGCCGATGGTGGTCAGGGCGACGTAGAAGATGGAGTTCTCGACGCTGAAGCCCTGCTTGGCGAGCAGGGTCGGGGCCCAGCTGGAGTAGCCGAAGAAGCCGATGGTCTGGGTGACCCACAGGACGCAGAGCAGCAGCAGCGGCAGCAGGTAGCGCCGCCGCAGCAGCAGCCGCCACGTCGGGACCCCGTCGGTGGCGGCGGGAGGCCCGGCCACCGCCGGGGCGGGCTCGGGCAGTGGGCCCTTCTCGGCGGCGATCCGGTCCTCGATGTCACGGAGGACGGCGTCGGCGCGGTCGTGCTCGCCGCGGCTCTCCAGCCAGCGCGGGGACTCCTTGAGGTGGGCCAGGAAGAACACGAAGAACAGGCCGAGGGCGCCCCAGAGGTAGACCAGCCGCCACGACCAGTCCGACCACGGCACGACGAGGCTGGCGATCAGGTTGGTGGCCGGCGTGCCGCAGATGCCGATCGCGATCGCGTACGCCTGGTACTTGCCGCGCTTGGCCGCGGGGAACAGCTCGCTGACGTAGATGACGGCGACCACGGTCATCGCCGAGAGCCCGGCAGAGGTGAGGAAGCGGAACACCCCGAGCGAGACGACGTCCCAGGAGAAGACCGAGACGAGCGAGAACAGGCCGAAGAACACCGTCGTGATCGTCAGCGCGCGCTTGCGCCCGAGCCGGTCGGCCAGCGCGCCGGCGACGATCGAGCCGAGGAACATCCCGACGAACGACGTCGAGGTCACGTAGGCGACCTGGTTGACCGTGACCCCCCACAGTCGGATCAGTCGGGGTGCGGTGACGGCGAAGGTGTTGATGTCGGCGAACTCGAAGAAGTACGCGAACGAGACGGCGACCAGGGTGATCTTGTGGAAGCGCCCGATGGGCAGCCGGTCGAGGCGCTGCTGGGCGGTCGGGGGCGTGATCGGCGGGGTGGTCACGAGGAGGCCTCCTCCGGCCAGTACAGCCGCATCGGGTTGTCGACGAGCAGCCGGTGCTGCGCGTCCGCGGTCGGGGCGACGTGGGGGACGTGGTCGACCAGCAACCCGTCGTCGGGCATGTGGTCGGTGAGGTTGGGGTGGGGCCAGTCGGTGCCCCACAGGACGCGGTCGCCGAACTCGGAGACGACGCGCCGCGCGAACGGCACGACGTCGGTGTAGGCGTGGCGCTCCCCGTCGAGCGCGCGCGGCCCGGTGACGCTCAGGCGCTCCGGGCAGCTGACCTTGACCCACACGTCGTGGCGGTCGACGAAGCGCAGGAAGCGGGAGAACTCCGTGCCCTCGACGTCGCGGGTGACGTCGGGCCGCCCCATGTGGTCGACGACCAGCGGGACCGGCAGCCCGCCGAGGACACCCTCGATCTCGTCGAGGGTGTCGGCCTCGAAGTAGACGACGGCGTGCCATCCCAGTCCGGCGATGCGCCGGGCGATCTCGCGGGTGTCGTCGAGGGGAGCGGCGTCGACGAGCCGCTTGAGGAAGTTGAACCGCACGCCGCGGACGCCGGCGTCGTGGAGGGCGGCGAGCTCGGCGTCGGTGACGTCGCGGCGCACCGTTGCGATCCCGCGGGCCCGGTGACCGGCGGCGCGCACCGCGTCGACCATGGCGCGGTTGTCCGCCCCGTGGCAGGTGGCCTGCACGACGACCTGCCGGCTGACGCCCAGGTGGTCGCGCAGCGCGAACAGCTCGTCCCGGCCGGCGTCGGTCGGCGTGTACTTGCGCTCGGGGGCGTACGGGAAGACGTCGCCCGGGCCGAAGACGTGGCTGTGCGCGTCGACGGTGCCCGGTGGCAGCGCGAAGGCCGGTCGGGACGGTGCCCGGTGGTGGTCGAGCCACCCCGGTGTCGGCGTGAACAGCACGGCGGACCCCTTCGACGATGACGGGTGCGGGCCGGGTCGGTGCGCTCACACTTCTCCGCCGTCGCACAGATTGTCAACAATTTCGTCACCGCTTTCGTGGGCGAGAACGTGGCCGAGGCCCTCGGTCGCTCGCTAGGCTGCTCCGTGTCAGCAGCCACGGGAGGTGGGAGCGCGATGAGCGTGGTGACCGACGCCGACGGCGGGTCCCCGGAGGTCGCCGACCACATCCGCGAGGCGATCCACCAGGGTGAGTTCGTCCCGAACCAGCGGCTGGTCGAGGCGGACCTGTCGGTGCAGTTCGGGGCCTCTCGCGCGGCGGTGCGGACGGCGCTGGTGCAGTTGGCCGTCGAGGGTCTGGTCGAGCGGGTCGCGAACCGCGGCGCACGCGTCCGGGCGATCTCGCTCGAGGAGGCCGTCGAGATCTCCGAGGTCCGCATGGTGGTCGAGGGCCTCTGCGCGGCCAAGGCGGCCCGTCGGGCCACCGACGAGGACCTGGCCGGCCTTCGCCGGATCGGCGACGAGATGCGGGCGGCCGTCGCGGGTGGGGACGTGTTCGGCTACTCCGAGCTCAATCGCCGGCTGCACGCGACGCTCCGGGCCGTCGGTGGGCAGAAGGTCGCCGACGGCGTGCTGGAGCGGCTGCGCGGCCAGAACGTGCGGCACCAGTTCCGGCTCGCACTCCTCCCGGGGCGGGCCTCGGTCTCCCTGCCGCAACACCTCGAGATCATCGACGCCGTCTGTGCACGGGACCCGGAACGCGCCGAGACGGCGATGCGCACCCACCTCGCGAGCGTCATCGAGACGTTGCCGCAGGTCGGCTCCGGCCCGTCCGGCTCCTGATCCGGGGTCGGTCATCGACGAGCGTCGTCTGTACCACGATTGTTGACAATTTCGTTCTCAAGTTCGACGCTCGGGCCCGATCGCATCGACGAGGAGGCGCCATGAGGACCGTGGTCGTGACGGACCCGCCGCGGGCCGACGCAGGTCGGGCCGCGACGCTCGGGGAGTACGGGGTCGCGACGGTGCACGAGGCGCTCGGGCGGACCGGGTACCTGGGTCCGGAGTTCCGGCCGGCGTGGCCGGGCGCCCGGATCGGCGGGACCGCGGTGACGGCCCTGTGCTGGCCCGGCGACAACCTGATGATCCACGTCGCGGTGGAGCAGTGCGGGCCCGGCGACGTCCTCGTCGTCGCCACCACCTCGCCGTCGACCGACGGCCTGTTCGGCGAGCTGTTCGCCACCGGACTCGCCCGTCGCGGGGTCAAGGGGGTCGTGCTCGCGAGCGGGGTCCGCGACGTCGCGGAGCTCCGGGCGATGGGGTTCCCGGCCTGGTCGCGGGCGGTGTCGGCGCAGGGGTCGGTCAAGGCGACGGCGGGCGCGGTGAACGTCCCGGTGACGCTCGGCGGCCAGGTCGTGAACCCCGGCGACGTGGTCCTCGCCGACGACGACGGCGTCATGGTCGTCCCGCGGGAGGACGTCGACCGGGCCGTGGACGCCGCGCAGGCCCGCGTCGACAAGGAGGCCGCCACCCGCGCGGCCTTCGAGGCCGGCGAGCTGGGCCTCGACCGCTACGGCCTGCGCGACCGGCTGGCCGGACTCGGTCTGGAGTACGTGGCGTGGGAGGACCGGTGACCAGCGACGAGGCGGTCGAGGCGGGCGTCCGCACGACGATCATGCGGGGCGGGACGTCGCGCGGGCTCTACCTCGAGGCCGCCGACCTCCCGCCCGACCCCGCCGCCCGCGACGACCTGCTGCTGCGGCTGATGGGCACCCCGGACCCCCGCCAGATCGACGGGCTCGGCGGCGCGACCTCGCTGACCAGCAAAGTCGCCGTGGTCTCGCCCTCGACACACCCGGACGCCGACGTCGACTACCTGTTCCTGCAGCTCGGAGTGGGTGAGGCGACCGTCTCCGACGCCCAGAACTGCGGCAACATCCTCGCCGGCGTCGGTCCGTTCGCGCTCGAACGCGGCCTCGTCCCGCCGCGGGACGGCACCACCGACGTCCGGATCCGGATGGTCAACTCCGACAGCGTCGCGGTCGCGACCGTGCCCACGCCCGGTGGGCGGGTGACCTATTGCGGCGACACCGCGATCGCCGGGGTGCCGGGCACCGCCGCCGGCATCACGATCGCCTTCGCCGACACCGAGGGCTCCGCGACCGGCGCGCTGCTGCCGACCGGCCGGGAGCGCGACGTCGTCGACGGCGTCGAGGTGACCTGCGTGGACAACGGCATGCCCGTCGTGCTCGCGCTCGCGTCGGCGTTCGGGCTCTCCGGCCACGAGCCGCACGAGGAGCTCGCCGCCGAGACGACGCTCGCGGAACGGGTCGACGCGTTCCGCACGAAGGCGGGCGCGCTGATGGGCCTCGGCGACGTGACGTCGTCGTCGGTGCCCAAGACGGTGCTGCTCGCGCCGCCGCGTGACGGCGGCCAGGTGTGCACCAGGTCGTTCATCCCCGTCGTCCCGCACACCGCGATCGGCGTGCTCGCCGCCGTCAGCGTCGTCACCGGGATGCGCCTGCCGGGTGCGGTCGGCCACGACCTCACGGCCAGCTGGCCCGACTCTGGTCGCGTCGACGTCGAGCACCCCACCGGCCACTTCCTCGTCGACGTCGAGGTCGACACGACCGTCTCGCCGCCGCGGGCCGTGCGCTCGGGTGTGGTGCGCACCGCGCGCAAGCTCGCCGACGGTCTCGCGTTCCCACGGGCCGCGTCGTGAGCGGGCTGCGGATCGCCGTGCTCGGGCTCGGGGAGGCGGGCGGCGAGATCGCCCGGGACCTCGTCGCGGCCGGGGCGGACGTCCGCGGGTTCGACCCCCGGGTCCCGGCCGGTCCGGGGATCGAGGGCCGCACGGACGAGGCCGATGCGGTGCGCGACGCCGAGGTCGTCCTGTCCGTCAACAGCTCCCACGACGCGATCCCGGCGCTGACGAACGCGCTCCCGGCACTGGGCGCGGGCACGATCTGGGCGGACCTGAACACCGCGTCGCCGGGGACCAAGGCGGCGCTGGCCGTCGCGACCGACGCGCCGGTGGTCGACGTGGCGCTGATGTCGCCGGTCCCCGGTAAGGGCCTGCGCACCCCGATGCTGGTGTCCGGGGAGGGGGCCGAGCGCTACGCGGACCTGCTGCGCCCGCTCGGGGCCGACGTCGTCGTGCAGCCGGGATCGGCCGGCACCGCCATCTCGCGGAAGCTGCTGCGCAGCGTCTTCTACAAGGGCCTCGCGGCCGCCGTCGTCGAGGCGCTCGCGGGCGCGGAGGCGGCCGGGTGCGCCGACTGGCTCGCCGCGAACGTCTCCGCCGAGCTCGCCGGGTTCGACGAGCACGCCCTCACCCGGCTCGTCGAGGGCACCCACCGCCACGCCCGTCGTCGGGCCGACGAGATGGCCGCGGCCGCCGAGCAGCTGCGCGAGCTCGGGGTCGAACCCCGCGCGGCCACCGCCGCCCACGACCTGCTCGCCGCGCTGCGCGACGCCCCCGGAGGCACCGCATGATCATCGACTGCCACGGCCACTACACGACCGCCCCGGCTGCGCACACCGCGTGGCGCGAGGAGCAGACCGCGGCGTTCGACGCGGGCGGGCCCGCCCCGCTGTACCCCGGGATCGGCGACGACGAGATCCGGGAGAGCGTCGAGGGCAGCCAGCTCGCACTCATGGCCGAGCGCGGCATCGACCTGACGATCTTCTCCCCGCGCGCCTCGGCGATGGGTCACCACCGCGGCGACGAGACCGTCAGCCTGGCGTGGACCCGGGCCTGCAACGACCTCGTCGCCCGGGTCACCGACCTCTTCCCGGAGCACTTCGCCGGGGTCTGCCAACTCCCGCAGTCGCCCAACGTCCCGATCGAGAGGTCGGTGGCCGAGCTCCGACGCTGCGTCGAGGAGCTGGGCTTCGTGGGGTGCAACCTGAACCCCGACCCCTCGGGCGGGCACTGGACCGCGCCCCCGCTCACCGACCGCGCCTGGTACCCGTTCTACGAGGCGATGATCGAGCTCGACGTGCCGGCGATGGTGCACGTCTCCGCGGTCACCAACGCGAACTTCCACGCTACCGGCTCGCACTACCTCAACGCCGACACCACCGCGTTCATGCAGTTCCTCCAGGCGGACCTCTTCCGCGACCTGCCCGACCTGCGCCTGGTCATCCCGCACGGGGGCGGAGCGGTGCCGTATCACTGGGGCCGCTTCCGCGGATTGGCCGACATGCTCGGCCGGCCGCCGGTGGAGGAGGCCGTGATGGGCAACGTCTTCTTCGACACCTGCGTCTACCACCAGCCGGGCATCGACCTGCTCTTCGAGGTGATCGACGTCGACAACATCCTGTTCGGCTCGGAGATGGTCGGCGCCGTGCGCGGCATCGACCCGCGCACGGGCCACCACTTCGACGACACCCGCCGCTACGTCGACGCCCTGAAGCTTCCCGACGACGAGACAGAGCGCGTCTTCGAGCGCAACGCCCGGCGCGTCTACCCACGCCTCGACGTTCTCCTCCGGCGGCAGGGGCGGTAGCCCGTCGACAACAGTGGACAACCGCCGTATCTGCCCGTGTGATGCGGCGCGCCTCGCCGGGAGCGGTTGTGTCGTCCTTCTCGACGACGGCTCGGTGCGGGTTGGAGAGCCGCGTGACGAGCTGATCGCGCGGGCGGAGTCTCACGCCCGCGGGGCCCGAGCGGCGAACACCTGGTCGGCCTACGAGCGGCAGTGGCGCCGCTTCGAATCGTGGTGTCAGGCGGCGGGGGAGCGGGCGCTGCCGGCGGAGCCGCTGACCGTCGCCCGGTTCCTGGCCGACCTCGCCTCTGTCTGGCGGCCAGCGACTCCTGCTGATCCGTCGAGCTCGGTGGTGGCCGGGCAGGTCTGCGAGCGTGAGGGCCTCCGACCCGGCACTCTGTCTGGCTACCTGGCGGCGATCTCGGTGGTGCACCAGACCGCGCAGCTCGACAACCCCGTCTAGGCCGAAGCGGTCCGGTGCACCATCACCGGCATCCGCCGCCGAGCTGCCGCCCGTCGGGAACCCCTCGTCGAGGTCCTCCGACTCCTGCGGCCCGACGAGATCCTCGCCGACGCCCGCGACCACGGGCTGTTGCTGGTCGAGTGGAAGGCGGCGCTGCGCACCGACGACCTCGCCCGCCCGCGGATGTCCGACCGCCACCCCTCCGAGCAGAGCCTTTCGGTCCACCTGTCCCACTCAAAGGCCGACCAGCACGGCATCGGCAGCACCATCGGCATCGCCGCCTTCTCTCCCGAGGCGGCGGTGGGGGAGGGGAGTGCTGAGTCGACGCTGCTCGACGCCGGTGCCGCCTGGACCCGCTGGCGCGACCTGCTCGGCTCCCACGGCATCCTCGAGGGCCCCGCCTGGCGCGGCATCGACCGCTACGGCCGCCGCCCCCGCACCAGCGGGCTGCACCGCAACTCGATCGCGGAGATCATCAAACGCCGCGCGGCCACCGCCGGGCTCGAGGACGCCGAGTTGTGGGGCGGGCACAGCCTGCGCCGCGGGTTCGCCACCGAAGCCATCGCCGCCGGCGTCCCCGAACGCGACGTCCAACGCCACGGCCGCTGGTGCTCCCGCGCCTCCATGGACCCCTACATCGACGCCGCCCACACCTTCGACCCCACCAACCCCACCCACTGGCTCACCTGAGCACGATCCAGTAGACAAGGATCGGATGCTCGCGCGCTGACCCGCCGACTGCATCAGAGTTGCTCGGCGGCCGACCGAGCCACCCGCGATCGAGCGCAGTCGTCGGTCGCGATACCGCGACTTCGACGACACGTACTCTGCCGAGGTGGCACCCGAGCGCCTGCTAAGCGATGAACCTCTCGATGGCGTCCGGACCGTGAGACGGATGCTTTTTCCTCCCCCTGTCGGCCTCCTGCTCGAGCCCGACGATCTCACCCGCGCCAGGACGACGCTTCTTCAATCGTGTGACCGCTGGGGCGGGGCGCTCAGTCCGCTTGCGCCGTCGCCAGCCGGTCGCGTGCCATCCGAGCCATGGGCCTCGATATTTAAGCAGACATTCTTAGAGCGCGTCGCGCCTAGAAGTTACGACGCTGAAGAATTCCTTGAGCAGCTAGGCGTGAGAGGTAGCGAGGGCACTCACCGCGACACGGTACTTAACACCCTCGTGCGTTCTTCCCAAGGTTCAAGCGGTAGCCAAGTCTGGGCGCCCGTCTCAACCGCAAGGTCGATCCCATTCGATGATCCTTGGGCATTTAGCTACTACTCGACATTAGGTGCTTTACCTGAGGAGCCGGGCCAGGAGAGCCTGCGGCATGGTCACCTGAAAGACGGGATCAAATATTCTGACGTCCTTGAATTTCAGGACGTCAATTCGGAGAACTTGACCGCCACGGACCTGCTCGAGCGACTAACTGATCCACAGCGCACAACCTGTCTGGACGTTAGTAGCTACCTATTGACCCGCACGCCCGCCGCGCGAGGCAGCGGCAAGTCCCGCCTTCCAGCGTTATTTGATCCAATAAAGCTACGCTATGGTCCGAACATCATAGTTGTCTACACGCCAGGACGTATTGAGGACCTCTGCTTAATATGGAACCTGCGCGCTGCACACGGCCTCCCGCAAGGTCTGCCGCTGGCGGTCCCCTACGAGTCAGACACCGATGAGGCAATCTCGCAACTGCTAGATCCCTACTTCCATGCCTTTTCGGTGTGGGGCTTCCAGGACCTCCGAATTGCGGTGACGAGCGCGACGCTCACCGTAGACGAGCTCGACGCCTTTACTGGCGATCAGGGCATACCCATCGACAGAGTTCCTTTCGAAAGGCTGCTGCAGCCGATCAACAAACCGGGCATCGTGTCTAGCGCCGTCGAGAATCTACTCGATGGTACCTGTTCTCTCCCGATTCGCAGCCCCGTAGAAGCTCGACTCCTCGAGGCTGACTTCTTCGACACGACCTTCGATTTGCGACTAGAAGCTGCTCCGAATGGAGCGAAGCTCCCTCGGAGTCCTACTATGCAGTCGACAGCGGGGCTCGGCGCTTCCTTCGACAGAGGATGCGTGGTCTCGGTCGGTCGTCGGACCGAGTTCGCCGACTTCATCTTCCCAACAGGCTTCGACGTCATGAATGCCCTTGCGAAAGATCGCGGGATACGCTGGAGACCCAGCAGGCCTGGACGAGTTGCCGCCTCGCTGGCGAACCGGGTAGGAAGTCAACGCGATCTTGCGATGCTGCAATCAGGCGCAGCCCTAGACCTCATAGCCCGACTCTGTGCTCGTCGAGGCCAGACGTACATCAAGCGAAGGCTCAATGACTATCTCCGCCCCTTCGGGTCCGAAGCCTCGTTATCGGGCGTCAAGGAAGAGTTGATCGCTGCGATCGATGCGAGTCTAGGGCTACCTGTTGAGGAGGAGCGGCATGAGATGACACTTGGCCAAGTGAACAACGAGTTCCGAGACAAGAGGATGGCTACGGCTTGGATAGAGTGGCTGGAGCAGAAGCAGCTGGTAATTCGAGGCTTTCGCCTGCACTGCGACCGCTGTGGTTACAGTGATTGGAGATCACTCGGCGAGTTGTCGCCGAACTTCTTGTGTCGGGGGTGCAACCAAAGGATTGCTAAGCCTTTCGACGCGACTTCGCTGAGCTTCCAGTATCGGGCCAGCGAACTATTGGGCCAGGCAAGTAGTCTCGACGTCCTCGGTCATCTACTGACATGGAAGTACGTGGACGACGTCTTTGCGCCGAGGTTCACGGAGAAGGATGGGCCCATCTTCGGTAGTTTTCCCGGGGTCGAGTTTCTGGACAACTTCGGTCAGGTGATCGGTGAAGCAGACGTGGTCTTCGTGTTAGAAGCTGGATCGTTTGGCATCGCGGAGTGCAAGAACAGTGCAAGCGGTATGACTGAGGGAGAGTTGGAGAAGCTTTGGCGTCTCGGAGAACTTCTTGACTGCTCGTTCACCGTGGCCTCGACGCTCTCGCCTTCGCGCGACTGCGACCTGGAGCAATGGCAACGAGAGAACCCAAGTGGTCGCACCCATTTCGCGCTTACGCGCGAGCATCTCCTCGATCCGCATCCGATCGATACAGATTCTCGTAGTGCTTTCGACTGGAGAGCGACCTTTGTGGGCGGTCTAAACGAGGAAGTGGATCAGTCCGAGCACGAGAGGAACTTCAAGACTTTGGTAAGAAGTATGACGTCCTGGGAGCGGAGTCCACGGAAGTTCAAGTGGGACGACTGGCCTGTTGACTAGGCTCGCGGCGTAACGTCGCGAGCGACGATCGCTCGCCGCAACGGCTTGAAGGTCCTGCACGCAGCGTCCTCCGCCCAGAAAGAGCCAGCTTGGCATGACATAACGTGCGTACTTGGACGGGGACGGAGAGCGGCGCTTTGCCGACGTCCAAATTTCGAAGGTTTGAATGACACCGGCATTGCCGCGCGCTTATTCAGGATCTGTGACGGCTAGCCGCGACCGGGAGAACGGGCGCCGGTGCCCACCGCCGTGCACCTGCGGGGTCGGCCTGAGGTGGTCGACACCGATCACTACGTGGCGGCGTTCCGACAGCCGGGCGGGTTGCGAGCGGGCTTCGACCTCTACCGCGCCTTCGAGCAGGACGCGCGGTCGATGTCCGGTCCGCGCTCGCGGGCGGAAAACTCGCCATGCCGATGCTCGGCACCTCCGGGGCGATCGGCCCGTTTGTCGAGCGTATCGAGCGGATGACCGACGAGATCGCGGAACACCCGCAGGCGGCGATCATCGCCGAGCCCGCCCATTGGATCGCCGAGGAGAACCCGCAGGGCCTCGTCGAAGCCGTCGTGCGCTTCGAGACCTGAGCGGTGCGCCGATCGCATGGAGCGATCGCGCCCTGGTGCCCTCCTCGGTGTTCACGAACCCCCAGATCGGCGCCGTCGGGCGCACCGAGCAGCAGTGTCGTGGCGAGTGTCGGGACAGCGCCAGCGGTCAGGTCGACGGCCGACGTCGACCGTGATCAGCGGTCGAGGGTCGGTGGTCTACCGGGTGTGCTCCTTGGTGAGGCGGCGTCTGAAGGCCCGGTCGATTGCTTGGGGGAGCGATGACGACGGAAGCGATGACGATGGCAGTGCGGGTGCCGAGGCTGGGTCAGGGCCTCCATCGAGGTCTTTGTCGAGGTTCGCGTGAAGGTCCTCGGGGGCGGGCTCGGCGCTGACTTCGAACCAAGCCGGCACGGTCGTCACCTGTGGTGGTTCTCCGATCGTCGCGTACTGCAGCGCTCGCACGGGGGACCTCCGAGGGCGTGGTTGCGGTCAGCCGGCCAGCGCGCCGGGCGCGGCGTCGACGACCTCGACGCCTGCCGCGTGCAGCGATGCCGCGAGGGTGGCCGCCCCGTGCAGGAGCCGGACGCGTGCCACGTCGAGGTCCTTCAGGACGGCGGCCGTGATCGCGGCCAGGTCGCTATCGTCGGGATCGTCGAGGAGTCCGCAGCCGCGCACCGTACCGGACGGCCGGAGGTAGACCACGAGCCCGCGTCCCTCTTCCTTGACCGTGGTCATCGCGTCAGTGAGGGCGGTGCCGCAGGCGCAGGCGGTGGAGCCCAGCATGTCGCCGGTGAGGCACTCGTGGTGGACGTGCACCGGGACCGGGAACAGGCCCGCGAGATCGCCGCTGCGCATGACGACGTGTGTCGCACTGTCGTCGACGGCCCTGTAGGCGACGACCTCGAAGGGGCCCAGTGCAGTAGGCAGGCCGACCGTGGCTTCGCGCACTACCAGGGGACGTCCGGCGAGTCGGTGGGCGTGGAGTTCGCCGATGCTGACCACGGCCAGGTCGTGCTCGGCGGCGAAGGTCCGTGCGGCGCCGTGGTCGGCCATCTCCCAGGGCTGCTCCGGTGAGACGAGCGCCGCGAGGCCTGCTCCGCTCGGAAGTCCTGCCATGTCCACGAGGTCTGCGGCGGCCTCGGCACGTCCGCGGCTTAGGAGCAGGCCGCCGGGCTCGGCCCGAAGGGGCACGACGTGGCCTGGTCGGGTGAAGTCGCCGTGGGTCCGTTCCGGGTCGGCGAGCGCGGCCATGGTCGCGGCCCGGTCGGCGGCGGAGATACCGGTGCCCGGACGGCGCAGGTCGACCGAGACGCGCTGGGCGCTGCCGCCGCCGGCCGCTGCGGTGAGCCGGAGGCGTCGGCAGTCGGCGTCGTCGAGTGCGACCTCGAGGAAGCCGCCGGAGTGCCGCACGGTGAAGGCGGTGACTGCGGTGCCGGCCGTCGCGGCGGCGAAGACCAGGTCGGCCGAGTCGTGCTGTTCGTCGACGAGTACGACGGCTCGTCCGGCTGCGATCGCGTCGATGGCACTCAAGACGCTGCTGGGCGTCCGGCGACGGGTGGTGATGTCGATGCTCATGGGGGATCCTCCTCGGTCCGGCGGTCAGGAGACGACGTGAAGTCGCCGGAAGGTGCTGGCGTGGAAGATCAGCGGGGCGGCGGCGGGATCCGCGCTCATGCGGTGGATCTCCAGAAGGGCGATGAGGTGATCACCCGCGGGTACCTCGGCGTGCAGGGAGCAGTCGAGCCACGCGGTGGAGCCGTGCACGTGCACAGCGCCCTGGGAGGTCGCTTCCCACGCCACACCGGCGAAGCGGTCGCCGTGCTTGCTCGCGAGCTGCCGGCCCAGGCTCTCGTGGTCCTGGGCGAGCACGCTGATGCCGATGCGGGGATGGCCCCTGAGGACTGGCCACGTCGTCGAGGTGTTCTGGATGCACACCGACACGAGCGGCGGATCTATCGATACCGTCGTGAACGAGCTCGCGGCCAGACCGGCCGGCCCGTCGTCGGTCAGGGTGCAGACGGCCGCGATCCCGCTGGGAAAGCAGCTGAAGACCCGCCGCAGTTCGGCGACGTCGCCAGTCACGGGTTTGAGTTCCGACATGTCCCCTCGTCTCTCCCTGCCTCGCCCTATGAGCGGTGCCGATGGTCAGTGGGTGGAAGCGTCACACCGCCGGAGGGGGTCGCCGGCAGTGATCTCGACCGAGCAGTCGAACCAGGCGCAGGCGCTGTCGTTCAGGACGGCCCCGGAGGCCGCCCGGGGTAATCGTGGTCCCGATGAACCGGTCCTGGCCGGGACCGGCGAGGCGGCGTGCGAGCTGTGCGTGGTCCTCGGCGAGCACGCTGACCGCGAGACCCGCCGCGGTGCGCAGTCGCGGCCAGGTCGTCGAGGTGTGTGCCACGCAGACCGAGACCAGGGCGGGGTTCCAGGCTCACCGGGTGAACGTGCTGACCGCGAGCCCTCGAGGGCACCGTCCACCACGGCGGCGAGGGCGACGACCCCTTCGGGGTGACCACCGAGCACCAGGAGCAGTCCCTACGCGTCCAGCGGTACCGAGCAGGCGCCCGCGGGCGGGGCGCCGTCCGTTCCCGGGGGTGAGCCGCCACGGTGGGTGGGCTCAGGAGACCGCGGACAGCGCCGTGACCGGCTCGCGCACGCCGGCGTTCTCGAGCAGCGGGATCACCTCGGCGACGAAACGCTCGAGGCCGGAGACGAAGTCGACGAAGGAGAGCGACACGCCGGTGACTCCCGCCTGGCTGAGCCCGATCAGGCTCTCGGCGATCTGCTCGGCGGTGCCCACCAGGGGGTACCCGCCGTAGCCGGCGCGCAGGTGCAGCTTGAACTCCTCCCACTGGTCGGGCGCCATGGCTGAGGAGTTCAGACCGAGATAGTGCGCGGCGGCCTGGCCGGCGCTCTCGTCGACCTCGTCGACGAAGACCCGCTGCCGGTAGGCCTCGGCCTCTTCGGGGGTGTCGCGCTGGATCACGTAGGCGGTCGTCCAGGTGTCCACGTCTCGCCCGTAGGCGGCGGCCTCGGCCCGGCGCTCCTCGACCAGTGCCCGGGTCGAGGCGAGGTCGTAGCCGGCGAGCAGGGCGTAGCCGGAGTCGGCGTAGCGGGCGACGAAGTCGCGGCCGGTCTTCGAGCCTCCGGCGTTCATGATCGCCGGCCGGGGGAGCTGGATCGGCTTGGGCTGGGAGTATCCGCCCTCGACGGTGAAGAACTCGCCGCGGAAGTCGAATTCGTCCTGCTCGAGCCAGAACCGCTCGAGTAGTTCGAACCACTCGCTGGTGTACCGGTAGCGCTGGTCGTGGGGCAGGAACGATGCGCCGAGCATCTTGAACTCCGGTTCGAACCAGCCGTTGACGATGTTCAGGCAGGTCCGGCCGCCGCTGATGTGGTCGATCGTGGCGACCTGCTTGGCGGCGACCGCCGGGTGGGACGCCTGGACGTGGGCGGTGGTGACCAGCGTGATCCGTTCGGTCACCGCGGCCAGACCTGCGGCCCAGGTGTAGGTGTCGAAGTTGCGGCCGTTGAAGCCGTTGTCCCCGATCTGCTTCCAGCGCGCGACCGGGACCAGGGCCTCGAACCCGGCCTCGTCGGCGAGCTGGGCGATCTTCTTGGTGTACTCCCAGGTCAGCAGCGGTACGTCGTCGGAGAGAGTCATCGCGCAGCCGCGGTCGCAGTTGGGCCCGAAGAGCCCGAGCTTGAGGGGGTTCGCGGAGAACAGGGCGTTGGTGTCGCGCCGGTCCCGGCGCTCGTCGGCAGGGGCGAGGTTGGACATGGGTGTTCCCTCTCGAAGGTCGTCTGGTGCCGGCCACGGGTCGGCGTGGTGGCGGTGCAGTGGTTCTCGCCGCGGTGGGCGAGGCGCAGGGGCCCGGGGATGGGCCTCGGCCGGAGAAGGGGGGGCGGGAGCCGTTACGGGGTCGCCGTGGCGCGGTCGTCGACCAGGCGGCGGACGAACGCCTCGGCGTAGCGCGGCGCGTCGAGGGGGTAGCGGGCGCTGAGGAAGTGGCCGTCCTCGACCACCATCGGCTCGTCGTGGGTCAGGGAGTACCCGAACCGGCCGAAGCGGGTCTCGCCGCGCTCGATCGTGCCGGAGGGTCCCACGGCCTGTCCGACCTCGGTCTCGGTGTACTTCCAGTAGGTCCGGTAGCGGCGGCCCACCCGGAACCAGGTGCTGCGGAACGCGAACTTCTCGATCGGGCGGGTCAGGGTGGTGAAACGGTGGCCCTCGATGATGCTGGCCCCGGCGCGGGGATCGATGGTCCTGGCCGGGATCAGCGAGCCGTGGCAGATCGCGCCGATCGTCTTGTTCTGGCGATGGAACCCGAGGACGCGCTCGCGGAGGACCGCGCTGTCGAGGTACTGGCGCATGCCCTGGGCGTGCCCGCCGCCGAGATGGACCGCGTCGAAGTCGGCGGGGTCGATGTCGCGGTAGGTGATGGGGGACCGGAAGGCCGGGGAGCTCGACATCGCCCGGTAGGCATCCAGGGCGTCCGGCCCGGCCGGGAACCAGTTGAAGAACCCCGGTCGCAGCAGCCGCTGGTCGCAGGCGGCGACCCGGCCCGTCTCGGTGGCGAAGGTGACCTCGATGCCGGCGTCGACGAAGGCGCGCCACGCGATCGAGGACTCGGTGGTGTCGAAGTCGCGGTCGGGCAGCGGTATGAGCACGGACGGTGGACGCGGTGACACAAGCTCCTCCTCGGTCTGGGTGGATGCAGGTGTAGTCCGAAGCCGTGATCCAGTCAACACTTGCTTGTGCAATAGCCGGGTTAATCGCGCCTGTGTGGATGCAGTGGCGCTTGACCGGAGGTGTTTGTGGATGCAGTCTCCTAGCCATGCGATGGACAGGGTTGGACGGGGCGCGTCGGCTGCCGCGAGCGGCGGAGCTCGCTGATCTGCTGCGCCCGCGCCCGGTGGTGCTCGACGGTGACCGGCGCCGGGCTGCGCGGGCGGCCAGCGTCGAGGATCTCCGCTCGATGGCCCGCCGCCGTGTCCCTCGGGCGGTCTTCGACTACGTCGAGGGCGGCGCGGAGGCCGAGCGGTCGTTGGCCCGAGCCCGCGAGGATCTCGACTCGGTTCAGTTCGTGGCGCGGGTGCTGCGCGGTGTGTCCGCCGTCGACACCCGCGCGACGATCCTCGGCGCCCCGAGCGCGCTGCCGATCGTGTTCGCCCCGACCGGCTTCACGCGCGTCCTGCACCACGAGGGCGAGCTCGCGACCGCCCGCGCGGCCGGAGCGGCGGGGGTGCCCTTCGCGCTCTCGACCATGGGCACCTGCTCGGTGGAAGACGTCGCGGAGATCATCCCGGGGTGTCGGCGGTGGTTCCAGCTCTACCTCTGGAGCGACCGGGGCCGCAGCCGCGAGCTCGTCGACCGCGCCGCCGCCGCCGGCTACGAGGCCCTCGTGCTCACCGTCGACACCCCGGTCGCGGGCCGGCGGCTGCGCGATGTCCGCAACGGCATGACCCTCCCCCCCTCTCTGGGGCCGCGGACCTTCATCGACGGTGCGCGCCACCCGCACTGGTGGATCGATCTGCTCACCACCCGCGCGCTGAACTTCGCGTCGCTGAACTCGTGGCAGGGCACCGTCGCCGAGCTGGCCGCGACGCTCTTCGACCCCGCCGTGGACTTCGAGGACCTGGCCTGGCTCCGCGAGCAGTGGCCGGGCAAGCTCGTGGTCAAGGGAGTCCAGTCCGCGGAGGACGCGGTCCGGATCGCGTCCGCGGGTGCCGACGCGATCGTGCTGAGCAACCACGGCGGCCGCCAGCTCGACCGCTCCGTCACCCCGATCCGCCAGCTGCCCGAGGTGCTCGATCGCCTCGAAGGTCGCTGCGAAGTCTTCGTCGACGGCGCCTTCACCTCCGGTGCCGACGTCGTGGCGGCCCTCGCGCTCGGCGCCGACGCCGTGCTCGTGGGGCGGGCCTACCTCTACGGCCTCATGGCGGCCGGCGAGCTGGGCGTGCGCCGAGTCGCGGCCCTGTTCGAGGAAGAGATCACCACCACCATGACCTTGCTCGGGGCACGCTCGCTCGCCGAGCTGACCCCCGACCTCGTTCGGCCGGGCCCCGCGCCCGAGGCCCGGGCTCCTCGACGGTGGGCCGAACTCGCCGAGGCCGGTCTGGCGATCCCGCCTGGTTAGGCTTCTCCGCCCAGCACCCAGAGAACGCAGCGAGCGAGAGGGCCACTCGTGACCTCGGCAGACCTCAACTCCGACCCCCGCACCGACTCCCTTGCCGACTCCGCCTACGGTCTGATCCGCAACCGGATCCTCGATGGCGACCTCGGGGTCGGTGCCGCAGTCAGCGTGCTCGGGCTCGCCACCGACCTCGAGATGAGCCGCAGCCCGGTGCGCAACGCGGTCGAGCGGCTGCTCTCCGAGCGACTGCTGCGGCGGGTGGCGGGCACGATCGCCGTGGCCGCCCCCGACCGCTACGAGCTTCTGGACTCCCTGGCCGTCCGCACCCAGCTCGAAGCACTCGCCGCGCGCCTCGCCGCCCCACGCATCGACGAACAGACCCTCGGGGAACTGGCCATCATCCACGACCGGTTCCGCAGAGCCGTGGATAGCGGCGACCAGGACGGGGCACGTCGCGCCGATTCCGACTTCCACCACGCGATCCAGGATCTCGCGGGCAACGAGTGCCTCGCCGAGTCCCTGGAACGGGTGCGCACGCAGGTGATCCTCGGCGCGTACGCCACTGCGTGGGTCACCAGCCGCGGACCGGCGGTCCTGGAGCACGAACGGGTCCTACGCGCGCTGCAGGACCAGGACGGGCAGGCCGCGGAAGCCGCGATGATCCGCCACCTCGACAACCTCACCACGCGCATCACCAGCGAATGGCGAGCCCAGGACACCGCCGAGGACGCGACGACCAAGCGTCGGAGCACGCCTCGAGCTTCAGGAGCAGGAAGGTAGCCGGTTGGACATCTTGCGACTCGGCCAGCAAGGCCGGGAACGTCCCGTCGCGCGTCCCGCCGGCTGCGACACCCTCGACCGGGAGACCGAGCTGGCCGTCGTCATCGCCCGACGAACTCGACGACTCGCCCACCGCACCGAGGCCGTCGACGCGATCGCGGGCTACACGATCGCCAACGACCTCAGCGACCGACACCGGCAGATGGAGATCTCCGGAGGGCAGTGGTCCAAAGGCAAGATCGCCCGCGACTCATCCACGTCCGTCGGTGTCGCGGCCGCCCGCCTGCGGGCCGCCGCGGGCATACACAAGAGGAGTGCGCATCATGCCTGAGACCAGTAAGCCGTTGATCGCCGTCGCGGGTGCCACCAGCAAGCAGGGCAGGAGCGTCGTTACCTCGCTGCTCGAGAGCGGCAGGTTCCGGGTGCGAGCCCTGACCCGGAACGCCGATTCTGCCCAGGCCCGAGGCCTGGCTGGGATGGGCGCGGAACTCGCCGAGGTTCCCCTCGCGCTCGGTCACCAGCACGAACTCGTCAACGCGTTCGCGGCGGCCGACGGGGCTTTCCTGATGACGCCGCCCCTCCTGCCGCCCGACTCCGAGGAATACCCCCTCGGGCGCGAGCTCGCTGATGCCGCAGTCGAAGCCGGAGTGGGTCACGTCGTCTTCAGTACCCTGGAGAACGTCGAGGAGAGGACGTCGGGCGCGAAGTGGGCGCCCCACTTCACCGACAAGGCGCTCGTCGCCGAGCACATTCGAACTCTGTCGATCGCGCACACCTTCGTCTCGCTCTCGTTCTACTACACCAACATGTTGGAGTACTACGCCCCGCACGTCGAGGGTGACACGGTGATCATGCCCTTCTACCTCCCTGAGGACTTCCGCGCTCCGTTCGTCGACCCGCTCACCGCGACCGGCCCCGCCGTTCTCGAGGTGTTCTCCAACCCCGACACCTACCTCGGCGCATGGCTACCGGTCGTCGGTGATGTTGTCTCCCCGGCCGAGATGATCGAGGCGTTCTCCCAGGTCACCGGACTCAAGGCCGAGTACCGCAACGCCTACACGCGCGAAGGCCTTCTCAACTACTTCCCTGTGTTTGCCGAGAACCCCTTCTTTGCCGACGAGACCATCGGCATGGTCGAGTACGCGGTGGAGTTCGGATACTTCCGCGACGACCGCGACACCCAGTGGAGCCGACGCATCGATCCCAACACGCTGACCTGGGAACAATTCGTCCGCAACACCGACTGGCGCGGGGAACCGGTCGCCTTCGGAAACTAGGAGCAATCACCGACGAGATCGGTGGCCGCCGCCTTCGTAGCTCTCAGCGCGGCGGGCTTCGGTTGCACCAAGAAGGCGCTGGTGGACAAGGATTGCCACGCCGACCTTCATCAAGGCTACTTCGGCACGGTCTACCTCAACTGGTAGGCGAAGAAGATCTCCTGCTCCACCGAAGGCGGCGCCCACACCTTCGCGTGGACTGGCAACGAATTCTCGCAGACGCGCCAGGACGGAGCCTTCTCGAACAACCTCGAAAGTCGCCTCGAGAACGCCTGGCGAATAGGCTCGCGGCGACGGTGCCGGTGCCGGTGCCAGACCCTCGTGCGTGCTGACATGACGTAAGAAATCTGGCTTCTCACCCGTTATCGGACGAGGCGGAAGAAGCCGCGGATCTGCTCGACCAGCGATGCGGGCTGCTCGAGGGCGGCGAAGTGCCCGCCGCGGGGCATCTCGGCGTACCAGCGCAGGTCGGTGAAGCGTTGTTCGGCGTCGCGCCGCGACGGACGGACGATGTCGCACGGGTAGACCGACAGCCCGGACGGCGCAGTGATCGGCACGCGGGGGTCGGCGAAGCTCTCCCAGTACAAGCGCGCCGAGGAGGTGGCCGAGGCGGTGAACCAGTACACCGAGATCTCGTCGAGGATCGTCTGCCGGGACACGGCGGTCTCGTGGTCGCCGTGGTGGTCGGTCCAGGCCCGGTACTTCTCGGCGATCCACGCGGCTTGGCCGGCGGGGGAGTCGGTGAGGCCGTAGCCGAGGGTCTGCGGTCGGGTCATCTGGATGTCGGCGTAGCCGCGCCCGGTGCGGGTCAACTCGCGGGCGGCGTCGTGGGCGGCTCGTTCGGCGGGGGTGGGGTCGGTGAAGGTGCCGAGGGGGACCCTCCCCATGTTCAGGTGCACCCCGGCGACCCGCTCGGGCGCGACCTCGCCCAAGTTGGCGGTCACCTCCGAGCCCCAGTCGCCGCCCTGCGCGCCGTACCGGTCGTAGCCCAGCGACACCATCAGCGTGTCCCAGGCCCGCGCGATCCGAGGCACGCCCCAGCCCGTCGTCGTGGGCTTGTCGGACCAGCCGTAGCCGGGCAGGGAGGGCGCGACGACGTGGAAGGCGTCGGCGGGGTCGCCGCCGTGGGCGCGGGGGTCGGTGAGTGGGCCGAGGACGTGGAGGAACTCGAGCACCGAGCCGGGCCAGCCGTGGGTGAGGACCAGCGGGAACGCGTCGGGCTCCGGGGACCGGACGTGCAGGTAGTGGATCCCGAGCCCGTCGACGGTGTCGCGGTACTGGGGGAAGGCGTTGACGCGGTCGGCGAACCCGAAGTCGTAGTCCTCGGCCCAGGCGCGGCACAGCTCGCGGGCGTAGGCCAAAGGCACCCCTTGCGACCAGTCGTCGACGGTCTCCGGCTCGGGCCACCGGGTCCGCCGGAGCCTCTCGCGCAGGTCGGTGATCTCGGCGTCGGTGATCCTGACGACGAACGGCTCGGCCATCGATGGACGTCCTTCCGAAAGTGCACGGCGGTCGATCGGGCCGACTGCGAGGACTGCTTTCAGGACCACAGGGTTCTTGTCGGCGAACAGGGCTCGATCGCCCCAGGCGTCAGCTGTCGCGGCCGTCGAGGATGGCCCGCAGCTGCTTGGCCGCGGTGACCGCGCACGGCCATCCGGTGTAGAAGGCGAGGTGGGTGATGGTCTCGATGAGTTCCTCCGCGGTGACGCCGTTGTCGAGAGCCAAGCCCAGATGCAGGTCGAGCTCATCGGCGCGGTAGAGCGCGACCAGCGCGGCCACGGTCGCCAGGCTCCGGTCGCGCTTGCTCAGTTGCGGACGTTCCCAGACGTCGGCGTAGAGCACGTCGTCGGTGAGCTCCGCGAGTTTCGGGGTGATGTCGCCGATACTGTTCCTGCCCGGGGTTGCGGTCATGACTCGTCCATCCAGGGTCCGACGCCGCCGATGCGACGAATCGTCGTGCGAATGACGTAGCCGGGAGGTGGTCCCGGTGGCAGTTCATAGTCGAAATCCGGGGAGACGTAGACCTTGCCGAGCCGGCTCACCAGTTCGGGCGCGCCGCCCTCGGTGACCTCGGCGGTGCCGTGAACGACGAGATTGGGATGCATCCCGTTCGGGAGTGGGGTCTCGCCGGCGAAGGACAGGGCGATGCGTGGGTCCCGGAGCAGATTGGTGATCTTGCGATAGCGACCGAAGTGGCCGGTGATGATGGTGTCGCCATCGAGTCCGGCCCAGACGGTGCTCACCTGGGGTGACCCATCGGGATTCAGGGTGATCATGTGCGCGAGAGCTGTCCCGCTGAGGATCAGCTCTCGGGCCGAGGTGGGGAGCACGACGTTCAGCCTCGACCGTCCGGGAGATCGGCACGAGCCGCCTCGGGGACAGATCGTGGAAGGATCAGGCCATGGAGCGGCATCGGATCGCGATCCTCGTACGCGACGGGGTCCTGGCGATGGAGCTCGGGATCGTGCATCGCGTGTTCGGCGAGGCGCGCGACGAGCAGGGGCGAGCGTTGTACGACGTGCTGACCTGCGCGCCCAGGGCGGGCACGGTCCGCACCGACGGCGACTTCACCGTCGAGGTCGACCACGGACCCGAGTTGCTCGCCGAGGCATCGACGGTGATCGTCGCGGCGACGGACCACGATGTTGCCGACACTGCAGCCTTCGAGGACAGCGGGCTGGCAGACGCGCTGCGCCGCATCCGCCCGGGGACACGACTGGCGTCCATCTGTACTGCCGCCTTCGTCCTGGCCTCGGCGGGTCTGCTCGACGGTCGACGCGTCACCACCCACTGGGCACAGGTGGAGGCGTTCCGCGAGCGCTACCCCGCCGTGTCGGTCCGGTCGGACGTGCTCTACACCGATGACGGTGAGGTCCTGACCTCGGCCGGAGTCGCCTCCGTCACGGACATGTGCCTGCACATGGTCCAGGCCGACCACGGCATCGCAGTCGGAACCGCCGTCGCTCGCCGCGTGGTGACACCCCCTCACCGCGGCGCCGATGAAGCGCAGTTCATCCAGCGACCGGTAGCCGAGCCCGGCATCGCCGGAACGGCCCGTGCGCGGCGCTGGGCACTCGAGCACCTCGACACGGTGATCACGCTGCGCGACCTGGCGGAGCGCGAAGAGGTCAGCACCCGCACCTTGACGCGCCGTTTCCGCGAGGAGACCGGAACGTCCCCGACGCAGTGGCTGCTGGCGCGTCGACTCGATCGAGCCCGCGAGCTGCTGGAGACGACCGATCTCGGCGTCGACGCCATCGCCGCCCGATGCGGATTCGGGAGTGCCGCCGCCATGCGCCTGCACATGCGCACCATCCTGCGCGTCTCCCCGTCGACCTACCGGCAGGCTTTCCAGCTCCTCCAGTCCGACGGGCCGCACAACTGATGTGACGATGACCGCCATCCCGTCGCTGACGATTACCGGACCAGTCGGGTCTGGTGTGGAAGCAGTGAGGCGGGGTGAGGTGGAAGATCGCTCGGCTGTTGTTCCCGGTGGGCGTGAGGCCGTCGGCGCACGCCGGCTCCGGACCCTGTCCTCGGGATGGCGACTCGCCGTCATGATCTGCTCCGCGCGGCATCGGGGTGTGCGGAGGGCCGCCGCGCGCCGACCGCGGCGGTGTGTCCCGGGTCGCCGCGCCCTCGGTGCGCGCGGAGACCCGGGACGTGGTCAGGCCGAGGTGGCGCTGGAGTTCGTCGCGCCCGTGGCCGTGGTGGCCGGCACGGTGGGCCCTCCCGCCGTGGCGTCGATCTCGCCCTGCTCGTGGGCGACGAGTGATGCATCGGTCGTGCCCGGGTCCGTGCTGCGGGTGGAGTTGCGACACAGGGCCTCGCGGACGAGGAAGATCGCGAGGAAGACGACCCAGGCGATGATGCTCTGGTAAAGGCTGGTGCGGGTGTCGGAGTCGTCGCTGAAGGCCATGGAGGCCAGGACGGCGATGATCGCGAGGGTCACCAGCGCGGGCAGCCAGGGGTAGCCCCACATCTTGATCTGGAAGATGCCGGGTTCGTCGCGCTCCCAGCGGCGGCGCAGCACGATCTGGGACAGGCAGATCATGAGGTAGACGAACAGGAAGACCGCGCCGGAGGAGTTGATGAGGAACAGGAACACGGTGTCGGGGGAGACCGCGGAGATGACGACGCAGGCGTAGCCGATGACGGTGCAGGCGAGCACGCCGGCGGCGGGAACGCCGTTGCGGTTGACGCGGTGCATCCACTTGGGGGCGTCTCCGCGCTGGCCGAGGACGAACAGCAGCCGCGAGGAGGTGTAGAGCCCGGAGTTGAGCACCGAGAGCACGGCCACGAGGATCACGGCCTGCAGGGCGACCGAGGCGCCGGGGATGCCGATGGTCTCCAGGGCGGACACGAACGGCGACTTGCCCTTGGTCAGGGTGTTCCAGGGCCGGATGATGACGATCAGCAGTGTGGAGCTGACGAAGAAGAACAGGATGCGGAACACGACGCTGTTGACCGCGCGCCGGATGTTCTTGCCGGGCTCTTCGGACTCGGCGGCGGCGATGGTGACGACCTCGACGCCGGTCATCGCGAAGATGACGACGACGACGCCGGTGAACAGGGTGCCGGCGCCGTTGGGCAGGAACCCGCCGGCGGCGGTGAGGTTGCTGAAGGTCGCGGTGGAGCCGGGCCAGAGGTGCAGGACGTAGAGGGTGCCGACGATCAGGAAGACCAGGATGGCGGCGACCTTGATGCCGGCGAACCAGTACTCGGCCTCGCCGAAGCTCTTGACCGAGAGCAGGTTGACCGCGGTCATGACGACCAGCAGTCCCAGCGCGATGACCCATACCGGCAAGGCGGGGATCCAGCCGTTGATGATCTGTCCGCCGACGACGGCTTCGAAGCCGACGACGATGACCCAGAAGTACCAGTAGAGCCAGCCCGTGGTGAACCCGGCCCAGCGCCCGAGGGCCAGGCCCGCGTAGTCGGTGAACGAGCCGGTGCTGGGTTTGGCGGAGGCCATCTCGCCGAGCATCCGCATCACGAAGAACACCAGGACGCCGGTGATGCCGTAGGTGATGAACGCCCCGGGGCCGGCCTCGGTGATGATCGCGCTGGAGCCGACGAACAGGCCGGCGCCGATGACACCGCCGAGCGCGAGCATGCGCAGGTGGCGGGTCTTGAGTGTCTTCTTCAGGCGTGGATCGTGTTCGGTCTGTACCGGCATGGTGGTGCTCCTCGCTGCGGGTCGTGAGTGCGGCCAGCATGAGGAGCCCGTGAGCACGATCACTATCGTGCGTTCGTCAGATCTTATGGCTCGGCGTTGTCAGAACGTCTAGGTCCGTGTCGTGCGGGAACGATCCCGAGGACCAGAGCGGCGCGCAGCGCGGTCCAGAGCTCGGCGGTTCCGGCGGTCGACATGACTTTCCGGCCGGTGAGCTTGTCGATCTGGTTGACGCGGTAGACCAGGGTCTGGCGGTGCACGCCGAGTTCCTCGGCGGTGCGGGTCCAGGAGCGGTCGTGGTGCAGGAAGCTGCTCAGCGTGCCGGTCAGGTCGGTGCCGTTGGAGCGGTCCTGCTCGAGCAGCGGCCCGAGGAGGCGCTCGACGAGCCGGCGCATCTCGGTCAGCGACCGGGGGCCGGTGGCCCCGAGCTGGTGGAGCTCGCCGTAGTCGCTCTGGGCCCGCCGGGTCTCGATGGCGTGGCTCGCGGCGGCTCGCGCCTGCAGCCGGGCGTCGCGGATGTCGCTGCCCGGGGCCAGCGGCAGGCTCACCCCGAGGTGCGCGCCGGGACCGACCTCGGCGCGGAAGGCCTCGACGCACGACCAGCCCCAGGGGATGACCATCAGCAGGTCCGCTCCGTCGTGGTTCGTGGGGGGAACCGCGTCGGTCCAGGTCGGGGGCAGGGTGAGGTCGAAGCGGGCGAGGTCGTCCTCGGGCGGGAAACGCAGGACGGCCACGGCGACCAGGTCGTCGTGGATGCCCCGACGGGCGAGCTCCTCGCGCAGCAGCCCGGCGCTCGCGGCGCCCTCGAGGACGTCGCGCAGCACCAGCTCGCCGTGGTGGCGGCGCTCGTCGCGGTCACGTGCTTGGTGCTCGAGCTCGATGCCGACCAGGCCGGCCAGGTAGTGCACGAGCGAACCGTCGAGGGTGCGCTGCCGGGCCGGACGGGCCGTGACCTCCACGGTGGGATGCCCGGGCACCGGCACGGTGATCGGGGCCGCGGAGGTGGTCCCCCCGCCACCCCCGGCGGCCAGCACGGCGCCGTTCTCGCGGGCGGTGACCGCGACGGCCCAGCCGATGCTGCGGGCGACGATCTCCAAGCGGCTCGAGAGGTCCGCCCGGGCCCGCAGCGCCTCGTGGTAGACGTCGAAGAGCCGTCGGGCGGCGTGGATGTGGTCGCGCTCGGAGGCGACCGCGTTCTCGATGACCATCCGCGAGACGCTGGAGAACTGCAGCGCGAAGTCGGCGGTGAGCACGGCGATGCTGCGTTCCTCGGCGACCCCCAGCAGGTCCGCGCTCGCCGTCGGCGCACCGGGGCGCGGCGCGAGCACGAAGCCGGCGATGCCGACGTCGGCCAGCGTGGCGAACCACTGCCGTTGCGCGGCGGGCTCGGCGGGCAGCCCGTCGCCGGTGGTCAGGACCAGGTCGCCGGGACCGACCCAGCTCCACGGGTCGGGCAGGTCGCAGACGTGCGCCCAGCTGATCAGCCGGTCGCTGCCGGCCTGTCCGGCCGCGAGGTGCAGCTCACCCGGGAGTGCCGCCAACAGCCTCTTCACCGTGATCACGGCGACCGTCCTTTTTGTATGAGGGCGAGCTTCAGCACTAGACGAACAACGTATCGCTGTGGTGCTGCTCTCGCTCCCACACTCGGAGCACCCGATTCGAGGAGGGCGGCGGGATGTCGCACGTAGGAGAAGCACCGATGACGGCGCACACGGCGATCCCGGTCTGGGGTGCACCGAAGCGGACGCGCCCCCAGCTGCCCGGCGACCGTGACGCGGACGTCGTCATCGTCGGCGCCGGCTACACCGGCCTGTGGGCTGCCTACTACCTGCTCGAGGCCGACCCCTCGCTGCGGGTGGTCGTACTGGAGAAGCACACCGTCGGGTTCGGCGCCTCCGGGCGCAACGGCGGCTGGTGCTCGGCGATCTTCCCCATCTCACTGGCCCACGTCGCCAAGAACAGCTCGCGGCGCAGCGCGATCCTGCTCCAGGAGGCGATGAACGACACCGTCGAGGAGTTCGTGCGGGTCGTCCGCGCCGAGCACATCGACGCCGACGTCGCCCACGAGGGCTTCCTCGCGCTCGCCCGCACCCCCGCGCAGCTCACCCGCGCGCAGGGACAGCTCGACGCCGCGGCCCGACTCGATCTGCCCGACCAGTGGCGGGTCCTCGGGCAGGACGAGGCCGCCAAGCTGGTCAACGCCGACCGGGTGCTCGGCGGGGCCTTCACCCCGCACTGCGCCACCGTGCATCCCGGCAAGCTGGTCCGCGGCCTCGCCGACGTCGTCGAACGCATGGGCGCGGTCATCCACGAGGGCACCGAGGTCCAGCACATCGGCCCCGGCTACGTCGACTCCCCGCACGGCCGGGTCCGCGCCCCCAGGTCGATCCGGGCCACCGAGGGCTACACCCCCACGCTGCCCGGTCACCGCCGTTCGCTGGCCCCGCTCTACTCGCTCGTCCTCGCCACCGAACCACTACCGGAGAGCCGCCTGGGCGAGCTCGGGCTGCGCCACCGCCTCGGCTTCAACGACATGCGCAACCTCCGGATCTACGCCCAGACCACCGAGGAGGGCCGGATCGTCTTCGGCGGCCGCGGCGCGCCCTACCACTTCGGGTCGAAGGTCTCCCCGGCCTACGACACCAACCCGAGGATCCACGACAAGATCCACACCACGCTCCTCGACTTCTTCCCCTCCCTGGCCGACGTCGCGATCACCCACCGCTGGGGCGGACCGCTGGGCGTCCCTCGCGACTGGCACCCCTCGGTCGGGCTCGACCGCGCCACCGGCCACGCCTGGGCCGGGCCCTACGTCGGTGACGGGGTCGCCACCAGCAACCTCGCCGGCCGGATCCTGCGCAACCTCGTCCTCGAGCGCGACGAGCCGATCAACGACCTCCCCATCGTCAACCACGCCTCGCCGCGCTGGGAGCCCGAACCGTTCCGCTGGCTCGGGGTCAACGCCGGCCTGCTCGCCGCGTCCGCCGCCGACCGCGAGGAGCGCCTCACCCAGCGGCCCTCACGGATCTCCGCCGTCCTCGAGCGCCTCACCGGTGCCCACTGACCCAGGCAGGCCATCCCGCCCTACGACACCCGCGAACGGAACCCTCATGCCTTCGTTGACCCTGACCCCCGGCAGCACCGTCCACGGTGCGCTGACCGCCGCCGGTATCCGCGCCGGCGCCGACAGCGGCAGCCCCCGACTGCACACCCACGTCGTCGAGAGCGCGGCCCGCGCCAACATCGGCATCTGGGAATGCGAGCCCGGTGGCTGGCCGGTTGTCGACCGTCCCGACACCGAAGTCTGCTTCGTGCTCAGCGGCGCCGCCACCATCACCGACGACGCCAGCGGAGAGAACCACGCCCTGCAGACCGGCGACCTGCTGGTCCTGCCCCCGGGCTGGAGCGGCCGCTGGGACGTCACCGAGACCCTGCGCAAGGTCTACGTCATCTACTGACCCGCCATCGCGACGCCCGCACCGCCGACCGCCGACGCCCCCACCACCCGACAACGACGACCAGGAGCACCACCATGACCGAGACCCTGCACCACTGGGCCGCCGGCGCCGTCCTGAAGACCGACGGCGACCGCTTCGCCGACGTCACCGACCCCGCCACCGGCGCCGTCACCCGCCAGGTCGCCCTGGCCACCGAGGAGGACGTCGACCAGGTCGTCGCCGCGGCCAAGGCGGCGTTCCCGGGGTGGCGGGACACCTCGCTGTCGAAGCGCACGACGATCCTGTTCCGGTTCCGGGAGCTGCTCAACGCCCGCGCCGGCGAGCTGGCGGCGCTGATCACCGCCGAGCACGGCAAGGTGCTCTCCGACGCCGCCGGTGAGGTCGCCCGCGGCCAGGAGGTCGTGGAGTTCGCCTGCGGGATGCCGCACCTGCTCAAGGGCGGGGCCACGGAGAACGCCTCGACCGGGGTCGACGTGCACTCGGTGCGTCAGCCGCTCGGCGTGGTCGGGATCATCTCGCCGTTCAACTTCCCGGCGATGGTGCCGATGTGGTTC
Source organism: Actinomycetospora termitidis (assembly GCF_030286555.1). Lineage (GTDB taxonomy): Bacteria > Actinomycetota > Actinomycetes > Mycobacteriales > Pseudonocardiaceae > Actinomycetospora > Actinomycetospora termitidis. The sequence continues at coordinate 203,467 of NZ_JASVWF010000002.1, forward strand.
TTCCCGATCGCGATCGCCGCCGGCAACACCGTCGTGCTCAAGCCGAGCGAGAAGGTCCCGTCGGCGGCGCTGTGGATCGCGGAGCTGTGGCGCGAGGCGGGGCTGCCTGACGGCGTGTTCAACGTCGTCAACGGCGACAAGGTCGCGGTCGACGGGCTGCTCACCAGCCCGGACGTGAAGTCGATCAGCTTCGTCGGGTCCACCCCGATCGCGCGCTACATCTACGAGACCGGCACCGCGCACGGCAAGCGGGTGCAGGCCCTGGGCGGGGCGAAGAACCACGCGGTGGTGCTCCCGGACGCCGACCTGGATCTGGCGGCCGACCAGGCGATCAACGCCGGGTTCGGCTCGGCCGGTGAGCGTTGCATGGCGATCTCGGCGCTGGTCGCGGTCGGCGACATCGCCGACACCCTGGTCGACAAGATCGCCGAGCGGGCCCGCGGGCTGCGCACCGGCGACGGGCGGCGGGGGTGCGACATGGGCCCGCTGGTCACCCGGGCTGCGCAGGAGCGGGTGTCGGGCTACGTCGACGCCGGTGAGCGCGAGGGCGCCCGCGTCGTGGTCGACGGCCGCGGGGTCGCCCCGGACGCCGACGGGCAGGGGTTCTTCGTCGGCCCGACGCTGCTCGACCACGTCGGTACCGGCATGAGCGTCTACACCGACGAGATCTTCGGCCCGGTCCTGAGCGTGGTCCGCGTCGACACCTACGAGCAGGCCGTCGACCTGATCAACGCCAACCCCTACGGCAACGGCACCGCGATCTTCACCCGCGACGGCGGGGCCGCGCGGCGGTTCCAGAACGAGGTCGAGGTCGGGATGATCGGCGTGAACGTGCCGGTCCCGGTGCCGATGGCCTACTACTCCTTCGGCGGCTGGAAGAACTCGCTGTTCGGCGACACCCACGCCCACGGCACCGAGGGCGTGCACTTCTTCACCCGCGGCAAGGTCGTCACCACCCGCTGGCTCGACCCCTCCCACGCCGGGCTGAACCTCGGCTTCCCCACCAACGCCTGACCCTCCCTGCCCGACGGCGGGTGCCACGGCACCCGCCGTGGTCGATGACGCGGCGGCCGTCCGACGCCCGGCTTCAGACTCGGCAGAGCGCGATCACGCTGCCCTCCTGGTCCGCGGCGACGTAGATCGTGCCGTGGTCGTCCACCTCGACGCCGGCGAACGGCGCGATCGGTCCCGGGATCATCATGGGCAGGCCGTTCACGGTGGGGCGAAGCATGCCGTTCTCGCCGACGGGGAGGTCGTCGGCGATGACCCGGCGCTCGCTGCCGTCGAACGGCAGCCAGACCAGGCGACGACGGCCGACCTCGCAGACGACCAGCCCGTCGCGGTCGACCGCGATGCCCTGCGGGACGAGGAGGTCGTTTGCGAAGACCGTCCGGGTGGCGTCGGGTCCCACCACCTCGACGGTGCCCCGCGCCTCGTCGGAGACGTAGACGCTGCCGTCCGCGGCCACCGCGACGTCGCTCGGGCGCTCCAGTCCGGACGCGAGCTCCACCGTCTCGCCTGCACGGGGGAGCCCGAGCACCCGACCGCTCCCGGAGCCGGCCACGACGACGCCGTCGCCCCGGGCGGCGACGCCGGTGCACTCGCCGAGACCCTCGGCCCACGTCTCCGGCGAGGTCCACGACCCCGCCATGTGTCGCGTCACCATCCCCAGGTTGTTCGTCACGAACATCGCCGCCCGGTCCGCGGACGCGCACAAGCCCCGCACGTAGCCGGGGAAGCCCGGGTCGGTGATCTTCTCCGTCCGCACGAGAGCGAGGTCCTCGGTGACCGTGGCGGCCCCGAGCCCGTCCGCCACGCACAGGCCGTCGGTCGTGGCCGCCAGGCCGTAGGGCCCCATCAGGCCGGGAGCCACGATCTCCCGCGACCGGCCGTCGGGGTAGAGCTCGTACACCGCCCCGTCGATGTAGTACGACACGAAGAGGCGACCGTCCGCCGTGATGTCGAGGTTGTCCATCCCGGGGCGTCCGCGCCCGACGGTCTGCGTCGCGGAGGTCTCCGGGTCGAAGGCCAGGACCTCGCCCGAACCGCCGAGGCCGACGTAGATCCGGCCGTCCGGGCCCGTGCGGCAGGAACACGGGGCGGCCAGTCCGTCCAGGACGACCTCGACCTCACCGCCGTCGATGGACACGCGGGCGACCTGCCCCGCGAACGGGAGCGCGGTGTAGAGGAGCCGGTCGGCGCCGATCGTCAACCCGTTCGGGCCCTCGACGTCCCGCGCCACGAGCCGAGCGGGGCGATCGTCGCGGTACACCTCGTAGATCGATCCGCCCGGGATGAACTGACCCACGAAGATGCGGTCCTCGAACACGGTGATGCCGTTGGCGCCGAGGACGTCGTCGGCCACGACGCGGTAGGTCCCGTCGTGCAGGGCGGTGACGCGCGCGTCCATGCACTCGGCCACGTACATGACCCCGTCGCTGTCGAACGCGAGATCGTCCGGAGAGACGATGGCGCTCCCGCGGGGGAGACGACGGTGACCTCGCCGGTGTCCGGGTCGATCCGCGAGATCTGGTTCCCGAACGCCGAGGCGTTGTAGAGCGCTCCGTCGGGCCCGATCCGCAGACCGTTCGCACCGCCGATGGGGCGTGCCGGGGTTCGGCCGAGCACCTGCCACTGCGGGACGGTGCCGGCGTGCGTGTCGTCAACGGTCATGGCACGACTCCTGTGTCGAGTGGCCGGCCGATGCGCGATCGACCGAGATGTGGTGAAGTGAACTCGTTTCAGGTTGGGCCAGTCAAGACGGGAGCCGAAGGTGACGACGTCGAGCGGCAGCACGGGACAGCCCGGTCCTCCCGGACGACGGGTCGTCGTCACCGGAGGGGCGAGCGGGATCGGGCGCGCCGTCGTCGAGCGTCTGCGTGTGCACGGCGCGCGGGTGACGGCTCTGGACCTGCGTGTCCCGGAGTCCGCGCCCGACGACGCCGTGCGAGCCCTGCCGTGCGACGTCGCGGACGAGGACTCGGTCGCCTCGGCGGTCGAGGAGGCGGCGTCCTGGATGGGAGGAGTGGACCGCCTCGTCACCTGTGCCGGCGTGACCGACGGCTCCCCGACCGAGGAGATGAGCCTCCGGACCTGGCGTCGTCTGGTCGACGTCAACCTCACCGGGACCTTCCTGGCCGTGCGCTCCTGCCTGCCCCACCTCCTGTCGGTGGAGGGAGCGGCGGTGGTCACGATCGGCTCGGTCGGCGGGCTCGTGGCGGCCGGCCGTTCGGCCGCCTACGACGCCACCAAGGGCGGGGTCCTCGCTCTGAGTCGCAGCCTGGCCGCCGAGTACGCCGACCGGGGGCTGCGCGTCAATTGTGTGTGCCCCGGGCTCGTCGCCACCGGCCTGGCGGCGAACAGCGGCAACGATCCGGAAGGGCTCTCGTCCGTCCCGCGGACGGCGATCGCGGGACGGGTGACGCCCCTGATGCAGCGGTCGGGCACGCCCGAGGAGATCGCCGCCACGGTCGCCTTCCTGCTGTCCGACGACGCGGCGTTCATGACCGGTGCCGCCGTCGCCGTCGACGGCGGTTACACCGCGGTCTGACCGCACGATCCGGAATGGAGAACACATGAACGACGTCGTCGACCTGCTCGTCATCGGGGGCGGCATGGCGGGGATGAGCGCCGCCGCCCGCGCCGCCCGTCGCGGTCTCGAGGTCGTGGTGGTCGAGAGCGGCCCGGAACTCGGTGGATCGGCGCTCTACGCGGGCTACCTGTGGACGGCCCCGACGATCGAGGCGATGTGCGAGGCGAACCCGGACGGCGATCCCGCGCTCGCCGAGGCGGTCGTCGACGGTTTCGGTCAGGCCGTCGCGTTCCTCGACGAGCTCGGCGTCCCGTACGGTCCGGCGGTCCCGATCCTGCGCTTCGGACGGGGCCATCAGTTCGACACCGCCTTGTTCATCGACACGTGCCGACGAGCGGTGCTGGCGAGTGGGGGCAGCGTGCTGCTCTCGACCACGACGGAGACGCTGCTCACCGACGCGACCGGCGCAGTCGTGGGGGCGGAGGTCACGGTGGCCGGTGGTGCGCCCCGCCGGATCCACGCCGGAGCGACCCTCCTGGCCACGGGAGGCTTCCAGGCCGACCCGGACCGGCGTGCGGAGCTCGTCGGTCCCCAGGCGCGGGACATGCCGTTGCGCTCGAACCCTCGCAGCGAGGGTGAGGGACTGCGCCTGGCCCGGGTGGCCGGAGGTGCATTGGGCAATGCCGGCGGTGGCTTCTACGGGCACCTGGTCCCCGCGCACGTGACGCTCGAACCGGAACACTTCGTCGACCTCGCGCTCTACTACAGCGAGCACGCGCTGCTGTTCAACCTGCGCGGCGAGCGCTTCATCGACGAGACGCTCGGGGATCACCTCACCGCGAACGCCCTGCTCGAGCAGCCCGGGTCACGTGGCCTGCTGGTCACCGACGCGCGCGGGTACCGCGAGTTCGTCTGCGGGGCGTACGTGGAGGGAGCGGCGTCCACCGACAAGTTCGCGCTCGCCGACCGGCGAGGCGGCCGGTGCGTGATGGCCGACGACGCCGACGACTTCGCGGCGATGCCGCCGGAGTGGGGCTACGACGGGGAACGCATCGCCGAGGAGGTCGCACGGTGCGCCCACGGTGAGGCACTGACTCCGGGGCGCACGCACGACCCTCGTCCGCTCGACGAGCCGCCCTACTACGTGGTGGAGACGGTCCCGGCGATCACCTTCCCGTTCGCGGGCATCAGGATCGATGCGCGGGCCCGCGTGCAGGCCGCGGACGGTGGCACGGTGCCGGGCCTGTACGCCGCCGGTTCCGACATCGGTGGGCTCTACGTCGGGGCGTACGCGGGCGGGCTCGCCCCGGCCGTGGTCTTCGGGCTCGCCGCGGCCGACGACACCGCCTCGGTCGCGCGCTGACCATCGCAGTCCCGTTCCCCTGGAGGAGACGTTGTGTTCGCGTACCGGATGACGGCACCGGGGTCGGCGGAGTTGGTCGAGGTGCGAGCCCCGGACCCCGGCCCCGGACAGGTGCGGCTCGATGTCCTCGCTGCGGGCGTCTGCCATTCCGACCTCGCCGTGCTGGACGGCGGGGCGGCGGCCACGTGGACGCTCCCGTTCACGCTCGGGCACGAGACGTGCGGCCGGGTCGCGGAGCTGGGAGAGGGTGTCGAGGGCCTGGCCGTGGGGGAGCAGGTCGTGGTGCACGCCCCGTACGGCTGCGGCGACTGCCCGCGGTGCGCCACGGGGCGGACCAACTACTGCGATCGTCGGGCGAGCCTCCCGGCGGCCGGGCTGGGGCTGGGTCTCGACGGCGGGATGGCCGAGGCCATGGTGGTCGACGCGACCCGGGTGGTCTCCGCGGAGGGTCTGGACCCGGTGGCCGCGGCGACGCTGACCGACGCCGGCCTGACGTCGTTCCACGCCGTCCAGGGCAGCCGGGAGGCGCTCGCCGAGCCGGACGCGCTCGCCGTCGTGATCGGTGTCGGCGGGCTCGGACACCTCGCCATCGGTCTGCTCCGCGGACTCGGGACGACCGTCGTCGCGGTCGACACCCGGGAGGAGGCCTTGGTCCTGGCGCGTGAGTGCGGGGCCGACGTCGCCGTGCTGCCCGCCGGCGCGCGCGGGGTGGTCCCCGCCCGGGGTGCGGACGTGGTGTTCGACTTCGCGGGCGCTCAGAGCAGCCTCGACCTGGCCGTCGCCCTGCTCCGGACGGCGGGTGACCTCGTCGTCGTCGGAAGCGGCGGCGGGTCGCTCACGGTGTCCAAGCCGGGCGTGCTGCCCTCGGGTGCCGCGGTGCGCGTGCCGTTCTGGGGCTCGCGGCCCGAGCTCGAGGCCGTCGTCGGGGTGGCCCGGGGCGGCAGCCTCACGCCCCGGACCACGACCTACCCCCTCGCCGACGCCGACCGCGCGTTCGCGCAGCTCCGGGCCGGGCGGCTGCTCGGACGCGCGGTCCTCGTCCCGGAGCAGCGTCAGCGGGCGGCCCAGCCGCCGTCGACGTAGAGCTCCGAGCCGGTGGTGTAGGCCGAGTCCTCGCTCGCGAGGAAGGCGACGGCGGCGGCGACCTCCTCCGGTCGGCCGAGCCGCCCCATCGGCGTGTTGTCGAGCATCGCGCGGTGCCGGTCAGTGCCCCCGAACCGCTCGATCAGCGGCGCGGTGCCGATGAACGCGGGCACCACCGCGTTCACCCGGACGCCGCGCTGCGCCCAGTGCAGCGCGGCGTTCATCGTCATGGCGCGGACCGCGCCCTTGGCGGCGGCGTAGGAGAAGCTGTTCGCGAGCCCACCGGTCGCGCCGAGGATCGAGGCGACGTTGACGATCGCCCCGCCGCCGCTGTGCTCGATCATCGGGCCGACGTGCTGCATGCCGAGCCACGTGCCGAGCTGGTCGACCGCGACGACCTGGTCCCAGCGTTCGCGGGTCTCGGTCTCGACGGTGCCGAGGCTGCCGATGCCCGCGTTGTTGACCAGAGCGTGGGCCGCGCCCCACCGGCCCCGGACGGCGTCGACCGTCCGGGACCAGCCGTCGGGGTCAGCGACGTCGAGGACGGACACCAGCGTGTCCCCGTCGAGGGTGTCCGCGAGGTCGTTCAGTGCCCCCTCGTCGACGTCGGTGAGGGCCACCGAGGCGCCCTCGTCGACGAGCCGCCGCGCGATCGCGGCCCCGAGGCCTCCGGTGGCGCCGGTGAGGACGACCCGTCGGCCCTCGAGCCCACGCACGGTCAGCGGTCCGCGGTGGTGGGGGTGGGCGCCGGCGAGGCCGTGCCGGCGCCGCGCTCGCCCGCGGGGACGCCGCTCGCGAGCTCCTCGCCGGAGCTCTCGCGGACGGAGAGCAGGACCAGCAGCCCGACGACCGCGGCGACGACGGCGTAGAAGGCCGGCGCGATCGTGATGCCGGTGGCCGCGACGAGCGAGGTGGCGACCAGGGAGACCGTTCCGGTGCCGACGACGCCGGCCACGTTGAAGCCCAGCGACACCCCGGAGTAGCGGACGCGGGTCGGGAAGAGCTCGGAGTACATCGTGTAGATGACGCCCTGCTGCACGGCGAACGGGACGTTGAGGACCAGGGCCGCGACGACGGCGAGCGCGAGTGACCCCTGCTGCATGGCCCAGAAGCAGGGTACCGACAGGACGAGGAAGCCGATCATGCCCGCGCCGACCACACGACGGCGTCCGAAGCGGTCGCTCAGTGCCCCGGCCCACGGGATGAGCGCGAGCGGCACCAGCACGATCAGGACGGTCAGCCACAGACTGCTCGACAGCGGGTACTTCAGCACCGCCGAGAGGTGCACCACCAGGTACACCGACGCGATGCCGCCCGTGGTCAGGGTCGAGTACCCGAGACCGATGACCCGCAGCAGGCTCGCCGTGTGGTCACGCACCACCTCGGTCACCGGCGCCTTCGGGGGAGCCGCTTCCTCGATCATCTGCACGAACAGCGGGGAGTCCTCCACCTTGAGCCGGTAGATCACGGCGGCCACCAGCAACGGTGCGGCGATGAGGAACGGGACGCGCCAGCCCCAGCTGGCCATCTGCTCGGCGGTCGTCAGGGCGCTCACGGTCCCCACGACGGCGGCCGCGCCGGCGAGGCCGAGCGAGACGCCGATGGAGGTCGCGGACCCGAACAGGCCCCGCCGTCTGCTCGGGGACGATTCGGTGGACAGCGACACGGCGCCGCCGACCTCCCCGCCGGCGGACAGGCCCTGCAGCAGGCGCAGGAGGGTCAACAGGATCGGAGCGGCGATGCCGATCGAGGCGTAGGTCGGGAGCAGGCCGGTCAGGGTGGTGGCGACCCCCATGAGAGCGACCGTTGCCAGGAGCACCGTGCGCCGGCCTCTCCGGTCCCCGATCCGGCCGAAGATCAGGCCTCCGACCGGGCGAATGAAGTAGGCCCCCGCGATCACTCCGAGCGTGGACAGCAGCCCGACGAAGCCCTGCGTGGCGGGGAAGAAGAGCTTCGCGAGGATGACGGCGAGGTAGCCGTAGATCGCGAAGTCGTAGTACTCGATCGCCGTGCCCACGGCGGCGGCCGTGCTGGCCCTGCGGGCGACCCGTTCCCGGTCGCCCTGTGTCTCGGTCGTCATGCGGCGCTCCTTCGCGCTCCGGCGCGGAGGACCCCTCGTCCTCGCGGCCGAGGTGACGGTAGACACTGAACTGACATCAGTTCAAGAGGTTTCGCGCTTGACATCGAACTCGGTTCAGCTCAAGCTTCGACTTGAACTCAGTTCAACTTGGGAGGCTCCGATGGCAGTCGAGGACGACATCCAGTTCGAGCGCGAGGGGCACATCGCCCGGGTCTGGTTCAACCGGCCGCACAAGCGCAACTGCATCACGGTGCCGATGCTGCACCGGCTCGACGAGATCATCACCGAGATCGAGGGCGACGACGAGATCCGGGCGGTGGTGGTCCGCGGTCGCGGCAACACCTTCTCCTCGGGCTTCGACCTGGACAGTCTGCAGTCGGACTTCATCGGATCGAGCACGGCGATGGACGTCGCCGTCGTCTCGGCCAAGGTGTGCGACCGCTTCTACAACATGTCCAAGCCCTCCGTCGCGGTCCTCGAGGGCTACGTGACCGCGGGTGGCTTCGAGGTCATGATCTCGTGCGACTTCGCGATCGCGGACGAGGCCGCCCTGATCGGCGACTTCCACATCCGCCGCGCCCTGTTCGGCGGCGCCGGCCCGATCTACCGGCTGCCCCGGATGATCGGCATCCGCAAGACCAAGGAGCTGATGCTCACCGGCAAGCTCCTCACGGGCCAGGAGGCCGCGGACTTCGACCTCGTCAACACCAGCGCGCCGGCCGACCAGCTCGACGCCACGGTCGAGGAGTTCGTCTCCCACCTGACCGACAAGAGCCCGTTCCAGATGAAGCTCACGAAGATGGCGGTCGACCGCGGCCTGGACGCCGACATCGCCTCGCTCATGGTCCTCGAGCACCTCGCGGTCGGCGTCACGCTGAACTCCGACGACGCCGCCGAGGGCGTGTCCGCCTTCCTGGAGAAGCGGGACCCGAAGTGGACCGGCCGCTGAGTCGGCCGTGAACGACGCCGACGACCCGGTCCGGGTCGTCGGCGGGGCCGCCCGGGCCGACGACGATCCGGTGGGAAGGAACGCGATGACGCAGGAGACGGTGGCGGCGCAGGCCGGGCACACCGACGACGCGGACCCCGTGCTCGCCGACCGCGTCCGCGCGGCGCTCGGCACGCCCGACGCGGGGCCGCTGCGGGTGCTCGAGGGTGGCCGCTCCGGGCTGACCTACGTCCTGCACGACGGCGGGTCGGGCCACGTGGTGAAGGCCGTCCCCCCGGGCCGGCCGGCGCGGGGCCGCCACGACGTGCTCCGCCAGTCGCACGTGCTCTCTGCGCTCGCCGGGTACGGCCTGCCCGTTCCGGCGGTGACGGCCCGCGAGGAGGAGGTCCCGGCCTGGTTCGCCATGGAGCTGGCGGCGGGGGAGGCCGTCGAGCCCGTGCTCGACGTCGGCACCGAGCTCCACACGGACCTGGCCCGCGAACGCATGGTGCGGGCCGCCCGGGTCCTGGGCGCGCTGCACGCGGTGCCGCTGGACCACCTCGCCGACGGCGTCCGCGCCGCGGGCGGCGTGCTGCCCGAGCCGGCGACACCGCACGACGAGCTCCTGCGGTGGGAGGAGACGATGCACGCGGTGCCGGCCGAGCTGCGGCCCGGCTCCGCGGAGCTGCTCCAGGCCCTGCACTCGGACGTCCCCGCAGCCGTCGCCCCCGTGCTCGTCCACGGCGACTTCCGGCTCGGCAACCTCCTGTGCTCGGGCGTCGAGCCCACCGCGCTCGTGGACTGGGAGATCTGGGGGGTCGGCGACCCGCGGATCGACCTCGGCTGGTTCGGGGTCTTCACCGACGGCACGCTCTTCCCCGGCGTCGGCCGGGTGGTTGCCGGCCTGCCGTCCGAGGACGAGCTCGGCGAGCTCTACCGCGGCGCGGGCGGCACGCAGCCGCACACGGCGTGGTTCCGCGCGCTGGCCCGCATGAAGATGGCCGCGATCATGGGGCACAACCTGCGGCGCCACCGCGAGGGCCGTCACCACGACCCGGTCCAGGAACAACTGCCGCCCACCATCGCGGCGCTGATCGACTCCGGGCGGGCCCTGCTGGGCGGGGGCGCGTCGTGAGTGTCGCTGCTCCCGCCGAGCTGTTCGACCTGACCGGTCGTACCGCCGTCGTCACCGGGGCCTCCTCCGGGCTCGGTGCCCGGTTCGCCGCCGTGCTCGCCGCGGCCGGGGCCACGGTGTGGACCGCAGCCCGCCGCGAGGACCGGCTGCGCGAGCTCGCCGCCGGCCAGCCCCTGCTGCGCCCCGTGGCCGCCGACCTGTCGACCGACGACGGGCGACGCGCCCTGGTCGAGGCCGTGCGAGCCGGCTCGGGCACGATCGACCTGCTGATCAACAACGCCGGGGTGGACAGCGGCGCGAAGCCCGCCGACGAGACCTCGGAGCGCTTCGCGGAGGTCCTCGGCACCAACCTCGTGGGTCCGTTCCACCTCGCCCGGCTCGCCGCCGAGTCCACCGGGCCGCAGGGACTGGCGGTGGTCAACGTCAGCTCGATCCTCGGGCTGGTGTCGGCCGCGCCGATGGGCGGGGCGAGCTACGCCGCGTCCAAGGCCGGGCTGCTCGGGCTGACCCGCGAGCTGGCCGGCCACTGGGGCCGCCGGGGGGTCCGGGTCAACGCCCTGGCCCCCGGCTGGTTCCGGACCGAGATGAATGACGAGCTCTTCGCCGACGAGCGCTCGGTGCGCTGGATCGGCCGCAACACGATGCTCGGCCGCGCCGGGGAGCCCGCGGAGCTCGACACCGCGCTGCTCTTCCTGTGCTCGCCGGCCAGCAGCTACCTCACCGGACAGATTCTCACCGTCGACGGAGGGTGGACGGCACGATGACCACCGTCAGCGAGACCGAGCTCGACGAGTTCACCGAGCGCGCGCGGGAGTGGCTCGCGGAGACCGTGCCGCGGCGCGGCGATGACGACCGCCGCTCGGTCGCGGTCTTCCACGACCTGCCCTTCGACGAGGAGCGGGCGCTCATCGATCGCATCCGCGGCTGGCTGCGGACGCGGTTCGACGCCGGGTACGGCGCGCTCTCGTGGCCCACCGAACACCACGGCGCCGGGCTGTCCGCGCTACACGAGGAGGCGTTCGCCGAGGTCGAACGTGAGTTCACGACGCCGGGTCAGCACGAGCTGACCTCGGTGTCGACGGCCCTCGTCGCACCGACCGTGCAGATGTTCGGCACCCCGCACCAGGTCGAGCAGCTCGTCCGGCCACTCCTGCGCGGCGACGTCACCGCCTGTCAGCTGTTCTCCGAGCCCGGCGCGGGCTCCGACCTCGCCGGGCTCGCGACGAAGGCCGTCCGCGACGGCGACGCGTGGGTGGTCACCGGGCAGAAGGTGTGGAGCTCGGGAGCCCAGTTCGCCGACTGGGGCGAGCTGATCTGCCGCACCGACCCGGACGTCGCGAAGCACAAGGGGCTCACCGCCTTCCTGCTCCGCATGGACACCCCGGGCGTCGACGTCCGGCCGTTGCGCCAGATGTCGGGCGGCTCCTCGTTCTGCGAGGTGTTCCTCGACGAGGTCCGCATCCCGGACGCCTGGCGGCTCGGCGAGGTCGGCGGCGGGTGGGGCGTCACCCTCGCGACCCTCGGCTTCGAGCGCGGGCACTCCGGGGCCAACGCCGACCTCGGCGGCGGCTACGACCAACTCCTCGAGGACGCCCGACGGCTCGACCGCCTCGCCGATCCCGAGGTCCGCCGGCTGCTCGCCGCGGTGTACGCGGCGGAGAAGGTCGCCGCGGTCTCCGCGCAGCGCGACCGGGAGGCCCGGCTGGCCGGGGTGGAGGACGGCGCGATCGGGTCGCTGCGCAAGCTGGCGTGGACCGAGCGGCTGACCCTCGTCTCGCAGGCCGCCACCGCGATCCTCGGCACCCGGCTGATCGCCGACGCGGGGGACGGCAGCTACCGCTGGACCGAGCACGTCCTGGGCGCCCCGGGCTACCGGATCGCCGGCGGCTCGGACGAGGTCCAGCGCACGATCATCGCGGAGCGCCTGCTGGGCCTGCCGCCGGAACCCCGCGCCGACCGCGGAGTCGCCTGGAAGGACATCCCCCGATGACCGCATCGGTCGAGGCCGCCGTCGCCGCGGCCCGCCCGGACCCGCAGCCGTTCGCCGGGCGTACTGCCCTGGTCACCGGTGGCTCCCGGGGCCTCGGGCGTGAGATCGCGATCGCCCTGGCCGCGGCGGGCGCCGACGTCGCGATCGCCTCCCGCAAGAAGGAGGCGTGCGTCGAGCTCGCGACGGAGCTGGCCGCGGCCACGGGCCGCCGGGTCTCCGCCCACGCCGCCCACGTCGGGCACTGGGACGAGGTCGACCGCCTGCTCGACGAGGTCGAGGCGGAGCTGGGGCCGGTCGACGTCCTGGTCAACAACGCGGGCATCGCCCCGACCTACCCCTCGCTGGAGAAGGTCTCCGAGGAGCTGTTCGACAAGGTCTTCGCGGTCAACGTCAAGGGCCCCTTCCGGCTCACGGCCCTGGCCGGGGCGCGGATGGTGCAGCGCGGCGGCGGCGTCGTCCTCAACATCTCCTCGATGGGGTCGGGCCGCCCGACGGCGGGCGACCTGCCCTACACCGCGGCGAAGTCGGCGCTCAACACGCTGACCGCCGGGTTCGCGCAGGAGTACGGGCCGTCGGTGCGGGTCAACACGATCCTCGCCGGCCCCTTCGCCACCGACATCAGCCGGTCGTGGGACCCGGACGCGGTGGCCCGGATGGCGCAGGACTGGCCGCTGCAGCGGGTGGGGGAGCCGGCCGAGATCGTCGGCGCGGCCCTGCACCTGTGCGGGCCGGGCGCGAGCTACACCACCGGCGCCCTGCTGGCCGTCGACGGCGGACGGCTGGCCGCGCCGTGAGCGCCGTCCGGTTCGTCGACCCGTCCCTGCTCGCCGACACCGCGGAGGGTCCCGCGCTGTGGGGGAGCCGCTGCCGCGACTGCGGCGCGCACACCTTCCCGCGCCAGGGCGGGTGCCCGCGGTGCACCGGCTCCGGCATGGAGGACGTCGTGCTCTCGCGGACCGGCACGCTCTGGTCCTTCACCACGCAGGGCTTCCGGGCCAAACCGCCCTACACCGGCAGCCCGGCCTACGAGCCCTACGCCGTCGGCTACGTCGAGCTGCCGGGGCAGCTGATCGTCGAGACCCGGCTGGTCGAGACCGACCCGGACCGCCTGGAGATCGGCATGCCGGTCGAGCTGGCGCTCGTGCCCTTCCGGGATGACGAGCAGGGGCCGGTCCACACCTTCGCGTTCGTGAGGAGGACGCCGTGAGTGGGGTCGCGATCGTCGGGATCGGCATGCACCGGTTCGGCCGCACCGAAGGGGTGTCGGGGCGGTCGCAGGCCGTGCACGCCGCGCGCCAGGCCCTCGACGACGCCGGGCTGCGCTTCTCGGACATGCAATTCGGCTTCGGGGGCTCCTACTCCGCGGGGGACGCGGACACGCTCGTCTCCGAGCTCGGGCTGACCGGGCTGCCTTTCGTCAACGTCGCGAACGGCTGCGCCACCGGAGGCTCGGCGCTGATCGCCGCAGACGCCGCGATCCGCTCGGGCACGCACGACCTCGGCATCGTCATCGGGTTCGACAAGCACCCGCGGGGGGCGTTCGACGCGGATCCCGCCGAGCACGGGATCGGGTCCTGGTACGGCGAGACCGGGATGATGGTCACGACGCAGTTCTTCGGCATGAAGATCCAGCGCTACCTGCACGACCACGACCTGAAGCCCGGCGTGCTGGCCGAGATCGCGGCGAAGGCCTTCCGCAACGGTGCGCGCAACCCGATGGCGTGGCGACGGAAGGAGATGACCGCCGACGAGGTCGCCGCGGCGCCGATGATCTCCCACCCGCTCACCCAGTACATGTACTGCTCGCCGGGCGAGGGCGCCGTGGCGCTGGTGCTCTGCCGGGCCGAGGACGCCCACCGCTACACCGACCGGCCGGTGTACCTGGCCGCCGCGACCTTCCGCAGCCGGCGGTACGGGTCGTTCGAGGTCTACTCGCCGTGGCTCGCGCTCGACCGTGCCCCGTCGCCGAGCGTCGACGCGGCCGCGGCGGCCTTCGCGGCCGCCGGGATCGCCCCGTCCGACGTCGACGTGGCCCAGATCCAGGACACCGAGTCCGGCGCCGAGCTGATGCACATGGCCGAGACCGGTCTCTGCGAGCACGGCGAGCAGGAGGACCTGATCCTCTCCGGGGGGACGGCGATCGAGGGTCGGCTGCCGGTCAACACCGACGGCGGCTGCCTGGCCAACGGCGAACCGATCGGCGCCTCGGGCCTGCGCCAGGTCCACGAGAACGTGCTGCAGCTGCGCGGCGACGCCGGCGAGCACCAGGTCCCGGGTGACCCGCGGGTCGGGTTCACCCACGTCTACGGCGCGCCGGGCATCTCCGCCTGCACCGTGCTCACCCGCGAGGAGCCGTCATGAGTTGGGGATTCGAGTCCGAGCCCGAGGTGGCCGCGGAGCTCGCGTGGGTCGAGGACTTCGTACGCGAGGAGATCGAGCCCGTCGACCTCGTCGTCGAGCACGCGTGGAACCCGCGGGACCCGGCGCGCAACGCGCTCATCCGCCCGCTCCAGGAGAAGGTCAAGCAGCGCCGGCTCTGGGCCTGCCACCTCGGCCCCGAGCTGGGCGGCGAGGGCTACGGCCAGCTCCGTCTCGCGCTGCTCAACGAGAAGCTCGGCCGTACGCACTCCGGCCCCGTCGTCTTCGGGTGCCAGGCACCCGACTCGGGCAACGCCGAGATCCTCGCCCACTACGGCACCGACGAGCAGAAGAAGACCTACCTCGAACCGCTGATCGCGGGCGACATCGTCTCCAGCTTCTCGATGACCGAGCCGCACGGCGGGTCCGACCCGACCGGCTTCCGCACCACCGCCGTGCTCGACGGCGACGAGTGGGTCATCAACGGGGAGAAGTGGTTCTCCAGCCACGCCCTGTTCGCCGAGTTCCTCATCGTCATGGCGGTGACCGAGCCCGACGCGGAGCCGCACCGCTCGATGTCGATGTTCGTCGTGCCCGCGGACGCCCCTGGGATCGAGCGGGTCCGGGACGTGTCGGTCTGGGGTCACGACGAGGCCGTCGGCACCCACCAGTACCTGCGCTACACCGACGTCCGGGTCCCGACCGAGAACATCCTCGGCGGGCGCGGCGAGGCGTTCGCGGTCGCGCAGACCCGGCTCGGCGGCGGCCGCATCCACCATGCCATGCGCACGGTCGGCCTGGTCGGCTCGGCGTTCGAGATGATGAAGCGCCGGGCCGTGTCACGGACCACGAAGGGTCGCCGCCTGGCCGACCAGCAGCTCGTCCAGGAGATGATCGCCGACACCTGGATCCAGCTCGAGCAGTTCCGACTGCTCGTCCTGCAGACCGCGTGGAAGATCGACCGCTACCAGGACTACCGCAAGGTCCGCGCCGACATCGCCGCGGTGAAGGCGGCCATGCCGAAGGTGCTGGCCGACGCCGCCGGACGCGCGATCCAGGTCCACGGTTCGCTGGGCATCTCCAAGGAACTGCCCTTCGGCAAGTGGGTCCTCGAGTCCTTCCACATGGGGCTCGCCGACGGCGCCACCGAGGTCCACAAGGTCAACCTCGCCCAGGCGCTGCTGCGCGGCACCGAGCCCGACGACGGGCTGTTCCCGCCCTACATCCTTCCCACCCGCCGTGCCGAGTCCCGGGAGCGCTACGCCGAGGTCCTGGCTGCCGCGGCCGACGACGGGGAGACACCGTGAGCCTGCGCATCACCCCCGACGCCGAGGAGCTGCGCGCGGTCGTCCGGGAGGTCCTGGAACGGCACGCCGAACCCGCGCGCGACCCCGAGGCCACCTGGGACCGCGACCTCTGGCGCCGGTTCGCCGGCGAGCTCGGCGTCGCCGCCCTCGACGTCGGAGAGGAGCTCGGCGGCGCCGGAGCGAGCTTCCGCGAGGTCGCGGTGGTCGCCGAGGAGCTCGGTCGCCGGCCCGTCCGGCTGCCCTGGTTCTCCACGGCGGTGCTGGCCGTCGGTGCCCTCACCGCGCTGTCGGGGACCGACGACCTGCGTCGCGAGCTCCTCGCCGACCTCGCGAGCGGCGAGCGGACCGCGACCTTCGCCTGGCGCGAGGACCACGACGGCTGGGACCCGGACCGCGTGACGACGCGCGCCGAGGGCGACGACGGCGGGTGGCGCCTGCACGGCACGAAGCTCCAGGTCGTGGAGGGCGCCACCGCGGACGTGCTCCTCGTCGTCGCCGCCGTCGAGGGCGAACCCGCGGTGTTCGCCGTGGACGGCGGCGCCGAGGGGCTCGTCCGCTCGTCGGTGCGGTCGCTGGACCCGAACCGGCAGCTCGCCGACGTGCTGCTCGACGGAGTCCCGGCCCGTCGGGTCGGTCGTCCGGGCGATGCCCGCGAGGTGATCGCCCGGGTCCTCGAGCGGGGCCGCGCCGCCCTGGCGTGCGAGCAGACCGGCGGCGCGGCCGCAGCGCTGGACCTCTCCGTCGCGTACGCCGCCGACCGGGTCCAGTTTGGCCGCCCGATCGCCACGTTCCAGGCGATCAAGCACCGGTGCGCGGACATGGCGGTCCGGGTCGAGGCGGCGCGATCGGCCTCGTGGTGGGCGGCCGCCGCGCTCGCCGAGGAGTCGCCGGAGGCGCCCGCCGCCGTGGCGACGGCCGCCCTCGTGTGCAGCGATGCCTACGCGTGGGTGGCGGGCGAGACCGTGCAGGTCCACGGCGGCATCGGGTTCACCTGGGAGCACGTGGCGCACCTCCACGTCCGCCGGGCGGCCACCGACGCGGTCCTGCTGGGCGCGGCGCACTCCGAGGCGCTGCTGACGGCGATCGGGCTGCCGAGCACATGAACCCGGTTCAGGCGCTGACTAGGGTGGGGACGACCCCTCTGCCGGAAGGCCTGCCCATGAGCATCGAAGCACTCACCGAGGCCGACGACGGCCCGCGATCGAAGCGGCCCGCGATCCTCGCCGCTGCCGTCGAGTGCTTCGGGGAGTCGGGCTACGAGGGGACGAAGTGGTCGGCGGTGGCCGACCGCGTCGGGATCGGCCAGACCGCGCTCTACCACTACTTCGAGTCCAAGGCGCACTGCCTGCTCACGGTGATGCGGCTCGGCCTGCGCAACTCGGACGCCGCGTTCCAGGCCGCGACCATCGACGCGCCGACCGCACTCGCCGGCCTGCGGGCCGCGGTCGGAGCGGCCTACGCGCTCTCGCCGCAGGAGGTCCAGCAGAACCGGATCCTCGTCGCGAACATCGGTCTCCTCGCGACCGAGCGGGCCTCGGAACGCGAGGAGAAGGAGCGGCTCGCCTCACGGGATCTCGTCGCCCGGGTGGAGCGCAACTGGGTCGACCTGCTCGAACGCGGCATCCGGGCCGGGGAGTTCCCCGACCACGATCCCGT
Organism: Actinomycetospora termitidis; assembly: GCF_030286555.1. GTDB lineage: Bacteria > Actinomycetota > Actinomycetes > Mycobacteriales > Pseudonocardiaceae > Actinomycetospora > Actinomycetospora termitidis. The sequence goes on from NZ_JASVWF010000002.1 coordinate 220,899, forward strand.
GATCATGGCGCGCAGTCTCCTGGGCCTGATCACGGGCGTCTGGCGCTGGTACCGCCCCGACGGCGCCCTCGACCTGGACGCCATCGCGCACTTCATGGAGGGCTGCGCGGCCCGCATGGTCGCCGCCGACGAACCGTGACCGTCGAGGAGGACGGCAGATGATCATCGAGGACTACTACGGGCGCCTCGACGGCTCGGACCCGCTCAGCGGACTCGAGCTCGTCGCGCCCGACGTCGAGTTCCTGATCGCGATCCCGGGCCACGACGTCCGCGGCTTCGGTCGGGACGACCTGGAGGCCTACGTGGCCGGCCGGCCCGCCGTCGGTCGACGGCACGTCGTCCACCGGCGCGCCGTCGACGGCGATCTGGAGATGGTGCACGGCGTCGTCACCGAGGCCGACGGCCGCGGGACGGGGTCGTTCACCGCGACCGCTCTCGTCACCGACGGTCTCGTCACTCGCTACCAGGCGTTCTTCCGTCCCGACTTCGGCATGTTCCCGCTCCCGGCAGGTGCCGCCTGATGGACGCCGACGAGGTCCTCACCACCACCCGGGCGGTCCGTCGCCGCCTCGATCCCACCCGCCCGGTACCGCTCGAGGTGATCCGCGAGTGCATCGACGTGGCGCTCCAGGCCCCGGCCGGCTCGAACCTGCCCCGCACCCGCTTCGTCGTCGTCCGGGACCCTGCGCTCCGGGCCGGGCTCGCTGACCTCTACGCGGACGTCTACGAGGGCACGTACCGCGCGTCGGAGGGCTACATCGGGCGGGTCGAGACCGACGAACCCGGCGCCGCCCGCACGCAGGAACGGTCGGCGCGATCCGCCGACGCGCTCGCGAACGCCCTGCACGAGGTCGACACCATCGTCATCACCTGTCTGGAGGGCGCCCGCCTCGACGGTGCGTCCGCGATGGCGAGCGCCTCGCTGCTGGGCGGGGTGCTGCCGGCGACGTGGAGCTTCATGCTCGCCGCCCGGGCCCGGGGCCTCGGCACCTGCTGGACGACGATGCACCTCGCCCGCGAGCGCGAGGCCGCCGAGCTGCTGGGCATTCCGTTCGACCGGGTCCAGCAGGTGTGCCTGACGCCGGTGGCCTGGACGACGGGGGAACGCTTCGGCCGTGCCCGCCGCCCGGCGGTGGACGACGTCCTGCACCTCGACGGCTGGCAGGACGACCTGCCGGGCGTGCCGGACGTCCGCGGCCTCGCCGCGAGCTGACCCTTGCCGCAGTACTCGGCGATGCTTAGCCTCGAATCTACTAAACTGAACTCATGTCAGGAGAAGTCGTGATCGACGCCGATCCGGTCGCCCCCGAGGCCCCCTTCCTGCGCCGCTGGTTCGCCAGCCTCGACGGGGAGTCCCCCGACGACATCCTGGGCATGATCGCTCCGGAGTTCCGCTTCTCGATCGTGTTCGGCACCGGCGGCGGCGCGGCACAGGACTTCGCGGGCGGGCGCGCGGCCATGGAGGGCTACCTCGCCCAGCGCGAGAAGGGCGTCCTCACCCACCACGTCCTGAGCGCCTCGACCGTCGGGTCCGACGAGCTCGTGCTCGGCCAGGCCCGCCGTGGCGGCGCCTTCGAGTCCACGTTCGTCGCCGCGGCCCGGGTCGACGGCGACGGGCGGGTCACCGACCTGATGATCGGCCGCTCGCCCGAGCTCGACGTCGAAGCCCGCTGACACCCGCCGTCGAGAAGGAGGCACCCGTGTTCAATCTCGTTCTGCTCGCCGCGCGCCCGCCCGAGTGGACCCACGAGCAGTTCATCGCCTGGTGGCGCGGCGAGCACGCGGAGATGACGTATCCGCTGCCCGGCCTGCGGGCCTGGCGCCACACCGCGGTGTCGAGCGCGCTCGAGCCCCGCTCGGAGGGGTGGGACGGTGTCTCGGTGCTCAGCTTCGACGACGAGGCCGCCGCCCGCGCGGCCCTCGCCAGCGAGGAGTGGGCGGCCGCGGTGAAGCACGTCGGATCCATGAAGGGCCGCCGGATCGCGCTGCTCGGCGACGAGCGCGAGATGCTCGGGGCCGACCGGTGAGGGAGCTCCACGCCGACCTGGAGCGCCGGGCCGCCGCCGCGCCCGACGACGTCGTCGCGATCGACGCCGACGGAGAGCACCGGGTCGCGGACCTCCTGGCGCGGGCGGCGGACCTCGCGGCCGCGGTCGAGGCGCGCACCGGTCCGCGGCCCACGCTGATGGTCCAGGCGGACAACTCCTGGCGCACCGTCGTGGCGGCGCTGGCCGTCGGCCGCCTCGACGGCACCCTGGCCCTGCTCAGTCGGCACACCACCGCCCCCGAGTTCGCGGCCGCGCGCGAGGACGTCGACCCGGACGCCGTCGTCCTCTCGCCGGCGCTCACGGAGACGGTCGCCCCTGGCGCGGTGGACACGGAGGTCCTCGACGGCTGGTGCCTCGCGGCCCGTCCGGCCCGGCCTGCGGGGCGCTGGCGGGGTGGCGCCGTGATCGGTCTGACCTCGGGCTCCACGGGCCGGGCCAAGGGCGTCGTCCAGTCGGAGGCCGCGCTGCGGTACGCCGGGCAGGCCACCGTCGACGCCGTCGGGCTTCGCCCCGGCGACACCGTCGCCGCGCTCGTGCCGTTGTCCTCGGCGGCCGCCGTGTGCTTCGGGCTCTACCTCCCGCTCCTGCTCGGCGGCCGTGTGCTGCTGCTCGATCGTTGGGACCCCGCGGTCGCGGTCGACCTGATGGCGGCGCACGACACGCGCTGGACGATGTGCGTGCCGACGATGGCCCTGCAGATGGGTTCCGCAGCACGTCACGGCGGCGAGCTCGCCGCGATGACGGCCATGACCGTCGGTGGAGGGCCGATGGACGCCGGCGCCCTGGGGCGCGCCGAGGAGCGGCTGGGCACCCGGTTCCTGCGGGTCTTCGGGATGTCGGAGTGCCTGGGCCACACGACGTCGCGGCCGGACGACGATCCGGTGACCCGGCTCGGGACCGACGGCACGCCGTTCCCCGGCACCGAGCTGCGCGCCGTCGACGAGGACGGGACGACGTTGCCTGCCGGCACCCCGGGCCGCGCGGAGGTCCGCGGTCCGTCGCTCTTCCTCGGTTACGCGCGCGACGGTGAGGTGGTCCCACCGGCGCTCAGCGCGGACGGTTTCCTGCCGACCGGCGACCTGGTCGAGGTGGCCCCGGACGGGACGGTGTCCATCCGGGGCCGCGAGAAGGACATCATCATCCGCGGCGGCCGCAACATCGACGTCACCGAGGTCGAGTCCGCGGTGGCGAGACACCCGCACGTCGAGCAGGTCTGCGTGGTCCCGGTACCCGACGACGTCCTCGGCGAGCGCGTGGCCGTCCTGGTCGTCACCGCCCGCGACGACCTCGAGCTCCCCGAGATGCAGCGCCACCTCGGCGACGTCGGACTGACGAAGGGCAAGTGGCCGGAGTACGTGTTCCGGGTGGAGAGCCTCCCGCAGAACCGGGTCGGCAAGCTGTCGCGCGCGGACGCCGCGGAACTGGCCGACCGGCTCCGCGCGGTGCGGGCGTGACGGAGACGGCCGGCGGCCGGTTCGGTGGACGAGTGGCGGTCGTGACCGGTGCGGGCTCCGGGCTGGGTCGGGCCGCGGCTCGTCGACTCGTCGACGAAGGAGCCGAGGTCCTCCTGCTGGACCGCGACGTGGCCTCCGTGCAGGAAGCGGCGTCTGAGCTGGCCGGGGCCAGCGCCTACGAACTGGATGTCAGCGACGCCCGTGCGGTCGCCGCCACGTTCGACGCGATCGTCGAGCGATACGGGAGGATCGACGCCCTCGTCAACAACGCGGGTGTGGTGGGCGAGCAGCGTCCGGTCCACCGGACGACCGACGAGATGTGGTCATCGGTCATGCGGGTCAACGCCGACGGCGCGTTCTACGTGCTGCGGGCCGCGCTCGGGGTGATGGTCGCTGCCGGGAGCGGCAGCGTCGTCAATATGTCCTCGTCCTCGGGCCTGTCGGGCAAGCCCCACCTGGCGCCGTACGGGTTCTCCAAGGCCGGAATCGTCGGGCTGACCCGGACGGCGGCCGTGGAGTACGCCGCGGCGAACATCAGGGTCAACGCGGTCGCTCCCAGCGCGGTCCGGACGCCGCTCGTGGAGGCCCACATCCGCGCGGCGCCCGATCCCGACGCCATGGAGCGGCAGATGGAGTCCCAGTCCCCGATGCCCGGCATGGGAACGCCCGAGGACGTCGCCGCCGTGATCGCGTTCCTGCTCTCCGACGACGCGGCCCGGATCACGGGCCTCACGGTGCCGGTCGACGGCGGCTACCACGCGACCTGACCATCGCCGCCGACCCGGTAGCGACGCCGCCTGAGAGCTCCCGCAGCGGCCGGCGCTCAGGATGCGCCGTCGACCAGCAACGACGACCGGGTGGCCTCGGCGGTGTAGAGCGGCGGCGCGAGGAGGTCCCGGTTCCCGACGACGTCGCCACGTCCGGCGCCCCGCCGGGTCCGCCAGGCCGTGACGTGGTCCGCCGCGCTGCCGTGCGGGTCGAGGTGCAGCACCCGGGCGTACTGGTGGATCGCCTCGTACACCGTCTCGGACAGGGCCGTGATCGGCGGGGCCCAGGCGCCGTGGGCCGCGTGGTAGCGGGCCACCAGCTCCGCGTTGCCGCCCACCGGCCCGCCCTGGAAGTAGCCGAGCGCGGTGCGCAGGCCCTCCGCGGCGCGGCCGCCGATGTGGGAGAACGTGGCGTCGTCGAGGACCAGCGACACCGTGCGGGTGGTGTCCCGGAGCCCGGCGCGTTCGGCGGCCCGCTCGAAGGCGACCTCGTCGGCCCCCACCAGCGAGCTCAGCACGAGATCGGCGCCGGACGCCTGGACCGACTCGATGATCGTCCCGAAGTCGGTCGTCCCCAGCGGCGTCAGCCGTTCGCCGGCGACGTCTCCGCCGGCCGCGTCGATCACCCGACGGGCGTCCCGGTGGGCGCCGCGGGACCAGACGTAGTCCTGCCCGACCAGGTACCACCGGCGGGCGCCGCCGCTCGCGCGCATCGTCGGGCCGACGAGGGCCTCCAGCTGCGCCCGGGGGCGTTCGCCGAGACGCAGCGTGGTCGCGGAGTCCCCGCCGCCCTCGTTGATGACCGAGTGGACCAGCAGCACCCCCGACGACTCGACCGCGTCCCGCACCGCCTCGAAGCTCGCCGAGGTGCTGTTCACGAACACCGCCCGGCACCCCAGCGCGACCATCCGCCGGGCCTCGAACGCCGCCTGGGCCGCGTCGGTGGCGTCGTCCGCGGTGAGGAGGGTCAGCCGGGTGCCCGCCACGCCGCCGTCGCTGTTCACCTCGTCGACGGCGAGCTCGGCCATCGCCTGGGCGGAGACCGAGTAGATCGCGCCGGGACCGGACATCGTCGTGATCGCCCCGATGCGGATCGACCCGTCGTCGGGCGGGTCCGGCAGCGGGATGCCGACGCGGTGCAGCAGCCACTGCACGCCGGGGTCGGGGATGGTCGCGCGGACCGTGACCCGGGTGCGCGCGACGCCGTCGGCGCGGAAGCGGATGCAGAGCCTGCCCTGCCACGGCTGGGTGTGCTCGACGACGAGGAGCGTGCCGGGCACCACGCGCGAGAACCGTCCGAGCAGCTCCAGGCTCTCCGCGTCCGGCCCGTCGCCCACCGGCAGGCGCATGCTCACGGTCGCGCCCTCGGCCACCCGGTCGCACCGCGCGCCGAAGAGCCACCCCGCGGACCCGGTGGTGCCGAAGAGGGCGAACACCTCGTGCCGCGGGAGGTCGACGACACGGTCCGCCGCGACGGTCGTACTGGTCATCGCGGCCTCGCGGTTCTCCTCAGCCGGCCTCGTGCTCGCGTCGGTCGTCCTGCTCGTCCTGCCCCGTGACGTCCGGCGCGGCGATCCCGTCCACTGCCCGGTCCATGATCGACTGCAGGTAGACGAACGCGTCGCGAACGGTACCGTCCCGATCCAGGGAGTAGTAGCGGTTGCGCCCGTCCCGCCGCTCGATCACGACGCCCGAGGTCCGCAGCACGCGCAGGTGGCTGGACACCGTCGTCCGACCGACGGAGTCGATGCGGTTCGCGATCTCGGTGACGGTGAGCTCGCCCTCGCGGCCGAGCTCGGCGAGGATGCGACGCCGCACGCGGTCCGACAGGGCGTCGAACGCGAGGTTCTCGTTCGCCTCCATGGCGCGGACGTTACCACCCGTCGACAGATGTGCACTCATCGTGCCGATTCACGACGCGACCAGTGGCGGGACCGCCCGGTGGAACCCGGTGTGCGCCTGCAGTGCAGCGGCGGCCCGGAGCAGGGTGGCCTCGTTGAACGGCCGCCCGATCAACTGCATCCCGACCGGCAGCCCCTCGGCGTCGAAGCCGCACGGCACGCTGATCGCCGGCAGACCGGTCAGCGACGGCAGCCCGGTGAACTGCATGATCGCCGAGAGCATGTCCTCGGGGGCACCCGGCGTGATCTCCACGCTCGTCTCGCCGAGCGGCGTCGCCGCGAACGGCAGCGTCGGGCACACGAGCACGTCGGCGTGCGCCAGCGCGGCCATCGCCTGCTCGCGCAGCAGGGCCCGGTAGCGCTGGGCCTGGAGGTACTGGGTCGCGAGCAGCAGTTCGCCGGCCTCGAGCAGCAGCCGGACGTCGTCGCCGTAGTCCTGCGGACGCTCCCGCAGCCACCGCTGGTGGTACGTGCTCGGCTCCGCCGCCTCGATCGTCAGCTGGGCGGAGATGTTGCCCTCGATGTCGGGGATCGTGACGTCGACGGTGTGCGCCCCGGCCCCGACGAGGACGTCCAGGGCGCTCCGCACCGACTTCTCCACCGCGGGCTGGACGTGGTGCAGCGAGTAGTCCTCGATCACGCCGATCCGCAGCCCCGCGACGCCGCGGTCGAGATCGCGGGAGTGGTCGACGGTGCCGCGTTCGACCGACCCGGCGTCGTCGGGATCGAACCCGGCCAGCACCGTGAACATCGCCGCGACGTCGGCGGCCGTGCGCCCCATCGGCCCGACGGTGTCCATGCTCCACGCCAGCGGGACCACCCCGGCGTTGCTGACCCGCCCGATCGTCGGTCGGAGCCCCGTGACGCCGTTGAGCGCGGACGGGAGCCGCACCGAGCCGCCCGTGTCGGTGCCGAGGGCGCCCGCGCAGGCCCGCGTCGCGACCGCGACCCCGGACCCGCCGCTGGACCCGCCCGGCATGCGGGAGGTGTCCCAGGGGTTGGTCACGAAGCCGTGGTGCGGGTTGGCGGAGGTCCCGCCCCAGGCGAACTCGTGCATGTTCGTCTTGCCGACGATGATCGCGCCCGCGCCGCGCAGGCGGCGGACCACGGCGGCGTCGGCGTCCGGACGGTGGTCGGCCAGGATCTTGCTCCCCGCCGTCGTGATCTCACCGCGGACGTCGATGTTGTCCTTCAGGGCGATCGGCACGCCGTGCAGCGGTCCGAGCCGGTGGCCGGCGGCGATCATCGTCTCGCTCGCCCGGGCCACCTCGAGGGCCTGCTCCGCGTACACGGAGATGAAGGCGTGCGTCCCGGAGATCGCCTCGATGCGGCGCAGGGTCGCGTCCATGAGCTCGACGGGCGACAGCGCGCCGGAGGCGATCAGCTCGGCGGACCCGGTGAGGGTGTTCTCGACGACGTCGTCGGTCACGTCTCGCTCCCTTCGGCGGCCGGGGGCTGGCCGAACACGGTGGCGGGCATCAGGGGGCGCAGGGACTCGGCCTGCATCCGCGTGCTCAGGGCGTTCGCGTCCGGGATCCAGGCGGAGAGCAGGGCGGCGACCGCAGCCGCGCGGCCCTCGTCGAGCGGGAGCCCGGCGAGGGTCGCGGCCGCGGCGACGGTGCCGGCCGTGACCGGGCCGGCACCGTCGTCGTCGGGACGGGTCATGCGTCCGTGCCCGCCGGGACCACGGCCACGGGGTCCCGCACCGCGTGGTGGTGGTCCATCGTCGAGGGCTGGTCGAGGATCTCCTGCGTCCGGGTCTCGAGCTCCTCGCCGCTCACCCACCCCTTGGCGTGCGCGAGCTCCTCCAGCGCGGCCAACCACCGCTCGTAGTAGCTCCACCGCTCCAGGTCCGACTGCTCGGACTCCCACCGGCGGATCGCCGCGATCAGCTCGGACTGGAACTCCTCCCAGGGGAACCCGAGCTTCTCGTGCAGGGCCACCGTCATGGCGAAGGCACGGATCTCCCACGCCTGGTCGAAGGCGACCTCGCCGTCGTGGCGGGGGATGCGGTCGTTGAACGGGAGCACGTCGACCAGGGAGTCGACCCGCGGCTTGGTCTCGGCGGACGGCCGCTCGTTGATCGTCTGCACGCTCAGGCCCCCGGGCTCTGCACGCCACCGACGCCGATCATCGCGTCGCGGGTGACGAGTGCCTCGAGCTGCTCCTCGGTCCAGCCGTCGGTGCCCTCCGGGCGCATTGGCAGCACGAAGTAGCGCAGCTCCGCGCTGGAGTCCCACACCCGGACCTCGACGCTCTCGGGCAGGTCGAGCCCGAACTCCTTCATGACGCCGCGCGGGTCGCGCACCGCGCGCGAGCGGTAGGCGGGGTACTTGTACCAGTTCGGGGGCAGGCCCAGGACCGGCCACGGATAGCAGGAGCAGAGCGTGCACACCACCATGTGGTGCACCGACTCGGTGTCCTCCAGGGCGATCATCTCCTCGCCCTGCATGCCGCCGAAGCCCAGCTCCTCGCAGGCCTTCGTGGCGTCGGCGAGCAGGCGGGCCTTGAACTCCGGGTCGGTCCAGGCCTTCGCGACGACCTTCGCGCCGATCTGCGGCCCGACCTCGTTCTCGTAGACCGAGGACATGTAGTCGATCGCGTCGGAGCCGATGATCCCCTTCTCGACGAGGATGGACTCCATGGCCTTGGCGCGGGCGGCCAGCTCGGCGTCGCTGTGCCTCGACAGGCCGGCGACGGGCTGGATCTTGTCGTCTGTCGACGTCATCTCGTGTTCGTCCTTCGCTGGTGACGGTCGGGGGCTCACGGGGTCGTGAGGTAGGGCTCCCACAGGTCGATGTGCATGACGGAGTTGACGGCGCCGGGCTCGTCGCCCCACAGCTCCTGCGCGGTGAACCGCACGGTGTAGAGGTGGTGGGGGTCCTCGCCCAGGCCGGACGCGTTGGAGTCCGGGTAGACGTAGGCGCCGTGGTGGTGGGTGATCTCGCCGACGTGCCCGCGCACGTAGCTCGCCCGCCGGGTGTGGCTGGTGGAGGCCTCCGGGCGGACCCGCACGGTGTCGCCGATCCTGAACTTCGGTTCCGCCTCGACGTCGCGGCGGTAGTCGTCGCCGTTCGGGATCAGCTGCTTGAGCGCCTCGACCAGCTCCGGCTTCGTCGCCTTCGGCACCTCCTCGCCGGGGTTCTCGAGGTAGTGCTGCGTGCGGCGCTCGAGCTCCTCGGGATCGAAGATCCCCGCCTCGGTGCCGTGCAGCACCATGGAGTGCATCCAGTGCTCGTAGTAGCGCGAGGTCAGGTACTCCGCGGCCGGGATCTGCTCCATGCCGGATCGGAAGCCGTCCAGGTTGAAGGCGCCGGCGATCGCCATCGCCGGGAACATCGGGAGGACGCGCTTCTCCCACTCCGAGCCGAACACGGGCTCGTCGTCGGGATGGACGACGGGGCCGTGGCCGGCCTTGCCGCCGAGGTCGTGGATTCCGTCCATGGCTTCTCTCTCCGGGATTCGTGACGACGGGTTCGTGACGACGGGTCAGGCCGGGACCGCGGCGCCCGCCGGCGCAGGGAAACCGCCGACGGCCTGCTCGTAGGCGTGGGCCGCGCGCAGGACGGTGGCGTCCGCGAACTGGCGCCCGACGATCGACATGCCGACCGGGAGGCCGTCGGCGAGCGGAGCGGGCACGGAGCACACGGGGTGGCCCGTGACGTCGAACGGCGCAGTGTTGGCGAGCATCTCCAGCGCGCGGCCGAGCAGTTCGGGCGGGCGGGCATCGCGGCCGGGGCGGACGGTGGCGCGCATCGGCAGGGTGGGCAGCACGAGCACGTCGACGTCGGCGAGCGCGGCGTCGTAGGCGGCCGCGAGCTTCGGCGCGAGGTTCTGCGCCATCGCGTAGTGGCGCCCGTGGGTGGAGTTCAGCCCGTACTTCCCGGCGAGCAGCACGAGGTTGACCGTGGTGGGGAAGCGGCTGCCGTCCTCGGTCCAGCGGCGGCCGTAGTGCTCCATGACGTCCGGGTCGAACAGGCCCTTCCAGTTCAGGCCGTAGCCGGAGTTCTCGATCATCTGCGAGGCGGCGCCCTCGGTCGCGATGACGTCCCAGATCTTCGGTCCGTGCAGGTGCCAGGGCACGGACACCTCGGAGACGGCCATCCCGGCGTCGGCGAGCGCGGTGATCGCCTCGCGGACCGCGGCGTCGACCTCGGGTTCGGACTCGGCGAGGCCGAAGCCCTCCCGCAGCACGCCGACGCGCAACCCGCTCGCGCCGCCCGAGAGCGCGCCGACGTAGTCGTCGGCGGCGACGCCAATGGGCTGGCGCGGGTCGTGGCCGTCGGCCCCGGCGATGACCGACAGCATCAGGGCGGCGTCGGCGACGGTCCGGGTGATCGGGCCGACGTGGTCGATGGTCGACTCGATCGGGAAGGCGCCGGTGTAGGGGACGAGGCCCCAGGTGGGCTTGTGCCCGACGACGCCGCAGTCCGAGGCGGGGATGCGGATCGACCCGCCCTGGTCGCCGCCGGTGGCCATGTCCACCACGCCGCCCGCGACGAGCGCGGCGCTGCCGCCCGACGAGCCGCCGGCGTGCCGGGTCGGGTCCCACGGGTTCTCGACGTCCCCGGTGTTGGCGGTGATCCCGGCCCCGGAGAAGCACAGGTCCTCGCAGACCGCCTTGCCGGTGATCGTCGCGCCGGCCTCGAGCAGGCGCGTGACGATCGTGGCGTCGGTGTGCGGGACGTAGCCCTCGACGGTGGCCGAGCCGTTCGTCATCGGCACCCCGGCGACCGCGGTGTTGTCCTTGATCGCGACGGTGCGCCCGGCCAGCGGGCCGTCGGGCGCCCCGGCGATCGAGGTCGTGACGTACCAGGCGTGGTACGGGTTCTCCGCGGGCTGCTGCCAGGCCCGGTCCGGGACGACCGGCGCCTCGGCCGCGTAGAGCTCCTCGACCGCGTCCCAGGAGCCCAGCAGCCCGGCCACGACCGGCGCGTACTCGTCGACCTCGGCGTCGGATAGACCGAGCCCGTATCCGGCGGCGACGGCGGCGAGGGCGTCGTGGTCGGGCGGTGGGAGAGGCATCGGGGCTCCTCGCGGTCGGGTCGGATGTGTGACTGGCCGCACGCTAGGAAGCACATCGTCAATATGTCAATGCACTCCGACGTATCCACATGTTCCGTTCCGATGACGCCGTTGCGGCCGGGTTTCGTCACGTCCGCGCGGCGCGGTGTATCTGCCGACGGCTATCGACACGTTCCGATGAGGAGGCTTAGCGTCTGCCCGCCGCCGTGCCCTCTCGGCGGTCCCCGAGTCGAGGAGCGTGCCCGTGACGTCGGTCGTGGCCGGGTCGACCCGCTGGACGCAGCGCGAACGCCTGCAGCTGACGGGCATCGTCGCCGTCATCGGCGTCCTGCACATCGCCGGCTGGACGCTGTACCTGTCCCTGACGTCGGGTCCGCTCGGCGCCGGGGCCTTCGCCGGCGCGGGCGTCCTGGCCTATGTCCTGGGCATCCGGCACGCCTTCGACGCCGACCACATCGCCGCCATCGACGACACCACCCGCCTCATGGTGCAGCGGGGTCGGCGTCCGGTCGGCGTCGGCTTCTTCTTCGCGATGGGGCACTCGTCGGTCGTCGTCGCGCTCTCGCTGATCGTCGCGGTCGCCGCCGGGGCCGCGGTGGCCAGCGGGACGATCGACCAGTGGCGCGCCGTCGGCGGCACGGTGTCCACCGTCGTCGCGATGGTCTTCCTCGGCCTGGTCGCGGTGCTGAACGCCCTGGTGCTCAAGGGCATCGTCCGGGCGTGGTCCGACCTGCGGCGCGGGCGCCTCGACGAGGCCGACCTCGAGCGTCAGCTACTCAACCGGGGGCTGGTCAACCGCATCCTCGGCGGGCGGGCGCGCACCCTGATCAAGCACTCGTGGCACATGTACCCGCTCGGGATCCTCTTCGGGCTGGGCCTGGAGACCGCCTCCGAGGTCACGCTGTTGACGCTCTCGGCCACGACCGCGTCGACCGCGGGCGGCGTCGCGGGCGGGGCGCCGCTGCTGGCCGCGCTCACGCTGCCGCTGCTGTTCGCGGCCGGCATGAGCGCGTTCGACACGTTCGACGGCGTGCTGATGTCAGTGGCGTACTCGTGGTCGAACCGCAACCCCGCGCGGCGGCTCTTCTACAACATCGCCACCACGACGGCGACCGTCGCGGTCGCGGGCTTCATCGCCACCGTCTACCTCGCCGGCGTGCTGGTCGACGAGCTCGGCATGGTCGCGCTCGAGGGCTACGCCGGACTCGCTGACGACTTCGAGGTCCTCGGCTACGTCATCGTCGGCTTCTTCGTGCTGGTGTGGGGCGGCGCCGCCCTGCTGTGGCGCCTGGGAGGGTTCGAGCGTCGGCACCCGAACCGGACCGACGACGCGGTGCACGACGAGGCCGACGTCGCGAGGGAGCCGGACGTCACCGCCTCGTGAGGGGCGTTCGCTCTCGGGGGTGACCTGCTTCGGGGTCTGCGCCAGGACCGGCGCCGCGCGGCGTCCACCGCGCGGGCAGCGACGGTACTCTCCGGGTGTGGCAGCCGATCCGTCGTCGAGTCCGCTCCCGTACCTCGGGCGCGGAGCGTCGGTCGGCGCGATCAGCGTCTCGCTGCTGCCCGAGGACCAGGCGCGCTTCCACGAGGCGCTCGCCGCGGCGCGCCGCGCCGGAGATCCCGAGGCCGAGCAGGTCGCCCTGGAGCGCTGGCGGGGGATCGCGCTGCTGCAGGCCGACCCCGAGCGCTACGCCGCCACGGTGCGCCGCCTCGCCGAGCGCAAGACCGGGCGGCCGGTTCCGCCGGACGAGCCGTTGTCGGTGACTCGACGCGTCGCCGGCCTGTAGCCGGTGTACGAGGTCATCACCGACCTCGTCGAAGACCTGGCGCCCGGACGAGGTCAGCGGCGCACGGTCCAGTGCAGGTGCAGGACCCGGTCACCCTGTACGACCTGATCGGGGTCGTCGAGCAGGACTGCGCCGGTGTGGTCGCCGAAGAACCGCTTCCCGTGGCCCAGGACCACCGGCGCCATGTCCATCGCGACCTCGTCAACGAGGCCGGCCGCGAACGCCTGCCCGCCCACCTCGCCCGCCGACACGCAGATCAGGCCGTCGTCGCCCGCCAGTTCCCGCGCCCGGGCGATCCCGGCCTCGACGGAGTCCGCGGGGTGGGTGGACGCGTCCGGGTGGGCGGCGAGCCACTCGTCGGGCAGGGGCCGGTGGGTGACGACGACGAGGTGCTCGCCCGCCGCCGCCTTCCCGTCCCAGCCGTTCGTGAGGTCGAACAGGTGCCGGCCGATGACGGTGACGTCGATGGCGTCCCAGAACGGCTGGGCGTAGGTCGCCGACGCGGGGGAGACGGTGAACCGCCAGCCGCTCGGGCGGGCGAGGAGCTCGTCCTCGCCGTTGAAGTACCAGTCGAACAGGGGGCCGACCTCGTCGTCGGGATCGGCGACGAAGCCGTCGACGGACACGACGCCCTGCATGACGACACGGGCCATGGTGGTGCTCCTTCAGTCAGGTCGACCTGCTCGGATGCGCGACGCTACTATATAGTCCTGCAATAGGACTATCCGTTGTTCCCAGTGGGTCTTCTAGGTGGAGGCCGGGTGGGGCAGGGACACTCCGAGGGTGAGTCCGACGTCGGCCCGGGACGCTCCTCGGTGGCGGCGCATCCCAGGCGTGCTCCGGCGCCTGGCTGCGATCCGGCTGCGGTACGTCCCGGCCGTGCTGGGGTGCCTCGTCATGGTCGTCGGCATCGTGCTGGGCCCGACGGGGCTCCTGCTCTGGCCCTACCAGACGTTGTCGCTGGCGCGCCCCGGCGCGCTGGTGCTCCTCGCCGTCGTCGGCGCAGTGGTGGCCTCGGCCCACGGGTACCGGAACGTCCCGTTCCGGATCAGCACCGTCGTCATGAGTGTCGCCGGCTGCGGCCTGGGCCTGCTCTTCGTGGTCCCGGCCGTGGAGGACGGCCTCCTGGCGCCGGCGATGACGACGGCGGTGGTCGGCGCCCTGCTCGCGGTCGCCGGCACCGTGCTGCTCGCCGTCGAGCCCGTGCTCCCGCGGGTCCGGCTCGGCCGGGTTCGGGATCGGGTCGTCCTCGGAGCAGCCGTCGTCGGGGTGGTCGCCCTGGTGGTGACCGCCACGGCGTGGGCCCGGTCCCCACGGACGAGCGTGTCGGACGTGCCCGTCTCCGACCTGCCGGTCGTGGCCGCCCCGGGGATCGTCGGGTGGCGGTGGCAGGCGAACGCCCGCGTGGGGCAGGTCGCCCCGATCGCCGGGGGTGTGGTGCTGGACCGCGACACCGAGGACGGCGACGAGACGGTCGCGCTCGACGGAGCCCGCGGGGCCGTGCGCTGGACCTTCATCCACCCCGGCGTGGAGTTCAGCGTCCAGGACGTCTCGCCCGACGGCGGCACCGTGGTCATCTCCCAGACCATCCCCACCAAATCCCGCTCGTTGGGCCATCCCGATCTGCTCTCCGTCGTCGACGCCCGGACCGGGGAGGTCCGCGCCGAGGTCGCGGCCGGGGGCACCCTCGTCGACGTCACCGACGACGTGCTGGTGGTCCGGGAGCCACGCACGGACCTCTCGCAGGAGACGCTCGTGGCCTACGACCTGCGCGACGGCTCCCACCGGTGGGACTGGTCCCCGACCGACGAGTCGGACATCCGGCCCGGGGACTGCCTCGGGATGCGCGCGACGAGCGAGAGCCCGCTCGACCTGCGCCTGCCGACCACCGTCCTCGCCTGGTCGGACTGCCGGCCCGAGGACGGGTCGCGGGGTCTCGAGCGACGGATCGTCGGGCTGGACGGGCGGACCGGGGACGAGCGGTGGCGCTTCGGTCCGGTCCCGGTGACCACCCTGCCGCCCACCGTCGGCGCCGTCCCGGGATCCGACGTCGTTGGTATCGGTGGCCTGTCGCCGAGGTTCCTCGACGGCGCCACAGGCGTGCCCGTCTCGGCGCCGCCCGTGGCGTGGCCCCCACGGGAGTACGACTCGACGGCCGGAATCCCGGCGCCGGGCGCGTTCGTCACGGTCGAGCGCCCCGTCGTCGGAGGGAGCACGGTCGTCGGATCCCGGGGCTGACCGTCGTCGGCGTCAGGCCGCGATGACACCGCCGTCGACGGCGAGCGCGGAGCCGTTGACGTAGCTGGAGGCGTCGGAGGCGAGGAAGACGGCCGCCGTCGCGATCTCGTCGGGCTCGGCGAGGCGGCCGAGGGGGACCATGGTCTCCAGGGCGGCGAGGTCGTCGGCGGGGACGAGGTCGAGCAGGCCCTGGGTGCGGGTGCCGCCGGGTGCGAGCACGTTGATGCGGAACCTGCGTTCACGGGCGCTCTGGGCGAAGCCGCGAGCGAGGTTGTGGATCGCGGCCTTGGTCGCGCCGTAGACGGGCAGGGCCGGCTGGGGGAGTGAGGCGGCCGTCGAGCCGGTGAGGATGATCGACGCGCCGGGGGAGAGCAGGGGCAGCGCCTTCTGTACGGCGAACACCGTGCCTTTGACGTTGGTGGCGAACATGGCGTCGACCTGCTCCTCGGTGATCTCGCCGAGCGGGGCCGCGATGCCGATCCCGGCGTTGGCGACCAGCACGTCGATCCGTCCCGCCTGCTCGGCGACTGTCGCGAAGAGCGCGTCGAGGTCGTCGAGTCGGCCCACATCGGTCCGGATCCCGGTCACCTCGGGGCCGAGCTCGGCCTCGACGGCGTCGAGCTGTTCCTGACGGCGGCCGGTGACGAACACCCGCGCGCCCTCGGCGCGGTAGGCACGTGCGATCGCCAGCCCGATCCCCGAGTTCCCTCCCGTGATCACCGCGACCTTGCCGTCGAGCGTGGCCATGAGCTCCTCCGTCCATCGTTTTTGACCGTACGGTCCACAACGTGCCGCATATGGACCGAACGGTCAAGAACGGATACCGTCCGGGGTGTGCCTCGACCCCGGGAGTTCGACGAGGGCCGCGTGGTCCTGGCGATCCGGGACGAGTTCTGGGACAAGGGCTACGCGGCCACGTCGACCGACGACCTGCTGCGGGTGAGCGGGCTGGGCAAGGGCAGCCTGTACGGCGCGTTCGGCGACAAGCGCAGCGTGTTCCTGCGGGTCCTGCGTGAGTACGACGACGCCAACCTGCAGGCGCTCCGGCAGCGTCTCGACGACGCCGAGCGGGGAATCGTCCTGGTCCGCGAGTTCCTCCTCGGGCCGACCGACGACCCGACGGGTGCTGCCGCGCGCCGTGGCTGCCTGCTCGCCAACAGCAACGCCGAGCTCGCCGTCAGCACCCCCGACGTCGCCGCCGAGGCCCGCCGCACCTACGCGGCGATCACTGCGATCCTCGCCGAGGCGCTCGAGCGGGCCCAGCGCGAGGGCGACCTCGATCCTGCCGTCGACGCCGGCGAGACCGCCCGCGCCATGCTCGCCGCCCAGCTCGGCATCGTCGCGCTCGGACGCACCGGGATGGACCGCGACGACCTAGCCACCGTGGCCCGGTCCGCACTGGCACGGCTGCTGCCCGTCCCGACGCTGTAGGAGTGGGGCGTTGATCGCCGCCCTCACTTCCGGGGAGACCGGCCTGCGATATGGCCGCTTACTGGCGTCGATCACCGTCCTGCTCGGCCGACCTGACTCTGCCCCGATCCGTGACGGTGGAGCATCGCCACTCCGATGCTGCGGGTCGCGGCTCAGCGTCCGAGGAACCTCGGTTCCTTCCGGGCCAGGTTCGCGGCGACGCCGATCGAGCAGTCCTCGGTCGTCCACAGCTTGGCCTGCTCGTTCAACTCCCGCTCCGTCGCCCGGGCCACCTCGTCGGCGAGGCCAGCGCGGAGTGTCTGCTTCATCGACCGGACGGCCAGCGGTGCGGAGCGGGCGATCGATCGGGCGAGCTGCAGCGCGGCCGGGAGCGGATCGGAGTCTTCGGCGAGCTGGTCGGCCAGGCCGAGCCGGACCGCCTCGGTGCCGTCCACCTTCTCCGCGGTGTAGAGGAGTTCCGCGGCTCGCTGCTGCCCGACGAGGCGAGGGAGTGTGACGCTCAGGCCGAAGCCCTGGTGGAAGCCCAAGGCCGCGAAGTTCGCGTGGAATCGAGCGGTCGGGACGGTGACGCGGAAATCTGCCGAGCAGGCCAGGCCGAGGCCGCCGCCGACCGCTGCGCCCTGCACCGCGGCGACGACCGGGATCGGCACCTCGAACAGTCGAACTGCCGCGCGGTAGAGCTGCCGGGAGCTCTCGACCCGGTCGGCGGGGGCGCCGCCGGCTCCGAAGTCCGCCCCGGCGCAGAAGTGCTTGCCCTCCGAGGCGAGTACGGCGGCGCGGGATTCCCCGGCGGACAGGGCGTCGAAAGCGTCAGCCAGCTCCTCGATCAGCGCCCGGTCGAAGTAGTTGGCGGGCGGGCGGTGGAGGGTGACGACGGCGACGTCATCGACGCGATCGGTGCTGATGTCGCTCATGGGGCCGGCTCCAGCCGTGGTTCGGGGTCGGTGATCAGATGGGCGAGGGAGCTCGCGGCGACCGCCGTGTGGCTCAGACGGGTGGCGAGGTTCGCGGCGTCGCCGAGGTCGGCCCGCCAGGTCATCAACCGGCGAGTCAGGTGCTGGAGGCGGTACTCGCGCGTCATCCCCATCGCCCCGTGGGCCTGGTGGGCCGCGGCGATCGCGATGCCGGCCTGTTCGGCGACGACGAGCTTGGCGGCGGTCGCCTCGAAGGCCGCCTCCCGGAAGGCGAGGGACATCGCCGCGCGCTCCACGACGTGGAGCGACATCGCGGCCGCCTCGGCGAGCAGGACGACGTGCTCCGCAACTGCCTGGAACCGCCCGATCGGCCGGCCGAACTGCTCGCGCTGCTGTGTGTACTCCCGGGTCAGGGCGGCCGCGGCGTCGATGGCGCCGGCGAGCTGCGCGGCCCTGCCGAGCATCGCCCGCGACAGCAGGTCCTCGCGGGCGATCTCGAGGGTCTCGGCGGGGGTCCCGTCAACCGTGAGGTCGTCCGCCGGCATGCCGGCGAGGTCGGTCCGCTCCCGGACCGTGGCGCCGCGGACGTCCAGCAGCAGAACACGGTCCTGGTGCAGTGCTACGAGCCGGGAGACGTTGCGGCCCCACGGAACCGCGTGCAGGTCACCGCTCGCGCGCCCGTCGTCGATCCGGAGAGCGGCCGTGGCGGCGAACCCGGTCGGCTCTCCGTCGACGGGCCGGCCGGCGGACGTCAGAGCCCAGCCGGCCGTCCAGGTCTCCAGCAGTGGGAGAGGCACGGCGTGGCGCCCGGACCCGATGAGCACGGCGACGGCGTCCCCGATGCCGCCGCCAGCGCCGCCCCGCTCCTCGGGCAACCCGATGCGGGACAGCCCGATGCCGTCGGCTGCGCGCCAGAGCGCGGTCGGGAACTCGCCGGTCTCGGCGGCGGCGATCGTCGCAGTACCGGACTCGGTGCCGAAGAAGTCTTCGACGAGGGCGAGGAGGTCCGGATCCGGGGCTGTGTCGCTCATCGGCCGTTCAGCCCCTTCATGATCACGGTGCGGAGGATCTCGTTCGTGCCGCCCCGGATGGTCCAGGAAGGCGCGGTGAGGACGGCCCGGGCGAGCAACGCCTCGTACGGGTCGTCGGCGTCGAGCCGCGGAGTCCGCCCCAGGTGCCGGAGGACGACGGCCAGGCAGTCCTGCTCGAAGCGGGTCGCCATCTCCTTGACCAACGCGGCCTCGGTCGACGGGGAGGCGCCCTCGTCAACCATCCGGGCGATGGACAGTGACAGCCCGCGGAAGGCCCAGAGTCGGGCCGTGATCCCGCCGAGGTCCGTGGCGCAGTCCGGGCCCGCGGTGCGGGCCCATGTGACGAGGATCGGCATCAGCGACATCCACCGGTCCACGCCGCCCCGCTCGAGGGCGAGCTCGCCGGTGTTCTGCGACCAGCCCGCGCCGACCTCGCCGAGTCGTCGGTCGTCGCCCAGGACGACGTCGTCGAACTGCAGCTCGCAGAAGTCCCGGGTCCCGTCGATGAACGGGATCGGAGTGACGGTGAGCCCGGGGGAGTGCCGGTCGACGACGAACTGGGTGAGCCCGCCGTGCCGGTCGTCGGAGGTTCGGACCAAGGTGAGGATGTGGGTGGCGTCCGCGCCGCCGGTTGTCCAGATCTTGCGGCCGGAGATCCGCCAGGTGTCGCCGTCGCGGACGGCGCGGGTCCGCACGGCGGCCAGGTCGGAGCCCGCCTCGGGTTCGCTCATGCCGATGGCGAAGGACAGCTCGCCTCGGACGATGCCCGGCAGGAGCTCCTTCTTCAGCAACTCGCTGCCGTTCGCGGCGATGTTCGGGCCGGACTGTCGGTCAGCCACCCAGTGGTGACCGATCGGTGCGCCCCGGGCCAGGAGCTCCTCGACGACGATCAGCCGCTCGACCGCGGTGCGTCCGCCGCCGTCGTACTCCGGTGGCAGGGACATGCCGAGCCAGCCGCGAGCGCCGAGGTCACGAGAGAACTCCGGGTCCCGGGCGCCGTTCATGCCCAGCCCAAGGGGATAGTGGCCGGGCGGGAGACGCTCGTCGAGGTAGTGGCGGACCTCGGCCTGCAGTTCGAGCTCGGCATCGGTCAGCGTCGTGGGCGCGAGCCTCATGCGGACTCCTCCTGGTGCAGGGCGGGTGCGACCTCGCGCAGCAGCTCGTGGGTGTGCTCGCCGATCAGCGGCGCGGCTCGCCGGACGCCGCCGGGGGTGGCTTCGAAGTTCGCCATCTGGGGGAGCACCCGGTACCAGCCGGTGACGGGGTGCTCGGCGATCGGGAGCTCGTCGACCATCTCCTGCAGGGTCGTGACCCGGGTGGCCGGAATCCCTGCCTCCCGGCAGAAGTCCAGCCATTCCTGCGTGGTGCGGGTCGCGCACACGGCCCGGACGTCGCGGTACAGCGAGTCCGCGTTGGCGATCGTGGCCCGGAGGTCGACATAGCGGGGATCGGACCCGGCGTCGGCCACCCCTGCGGTGGCGAAGAGCCGCGAGTAGTGCTCGGGGCGGTAGGGCAGCATGTGGACGAGGCCGTCGAGGGTGCGGTGCGGGCGCCGCTCGGGCGTGAGGATGCGCGGGTAGCCGGCTTCGCGTACGGGTGGCTCCGCGATGGCACCGCTGCCGTGCTCGGCCAGCATGAATGCGGTCATCGCCTGCACCATGGGGACCTCGACGTGCTGGCCGGCGCCGGTCCGCTCGCGGTGCAGCAGGGCCGCGGTGACCGCCTGCGCCATCACCAGGCCGCAGACCTTGTCGGCGAAGATCGTCGGCATGAGGCCAGGAGTGCCGGTGACCCGTTCGAGGAGGTCGGACACACCGGTGGCCGCCTGGATGATGTCGTCGTAGGCGGGTTCCCCGGCCCGGTCGCTCTCCAGCGGGAACCCCTGCGCCTGGCAGTACACGACGTCCGGCCTGATCGCCCGTACCGACGGGTAGTCCAAGCCGAGCCGGACGAGGACCTGCGGGCGCATGGTCGCCACCACGACGTCGCAGGTCTCGATCAGAGCTCTGACCGCCGCGTGGCCCTCGTGCGACTTCAGATCGACGTCCAGGGACCGTTTGTTGCGCAGCAGGTTCAGCGAGATCCCGGAGAACTCCGAGTGGGGGCCCGGGCCCATCACTCGGTTCGTGTCGCCGCCGTCGGCCTCGACGAGGATCACGTCGGCGCCCTGGTCCGCGAGGATCTGAGTGGCGAGTGGGCCCATCACGACCCGGCTCAGGTCCAGGACCCGGATGCCGTCGAGCGGCCCCGGTGCGGGGAGAGTGGTCATGGAGTGTGGACCTTTCACGTACGGAGATCGCGGATCAACGGGCAAGGCGTGCACCGTCGATCGGCAGGGCGACGCCGGAGATGCGCCGGGCCTCGTCGGACGCGAGGAAGAGCACCGCGTCGGTGACGTCCTCGGCGTCCACCCAGGGGAAATCCATCGGGTGCATCGCGCGGTACGGGGATCCGGCTCGCTCGGCGTCCTCTCGGGTGGGTGCGTCGAGGTCCGGGAAGAACCGAGCCAGGGTGGGGGCGTTCTGGATCATCGGGGTGTCGACGTTGCTGGGACACACCACGTTGACCCGCACCCCGTGCGGCGCCAGCTCCAGCGCGAGGGTCTGGGCCAACCCGATGACGCCGTGCTTGGCGGCGCTGTAGTGGCCGATCGTCGTCGACCCGCGTAGGCCGGCAGTGGAGCTGGTGAAGACGATCGCCCCGCCCCGCCCCTGCTGCACCAGGAGCGGCACGGTGGCCTGGACGGTGTGGAAGGCGCCGGTCAGGTTGACGTCGATCATCTCCTGCCAGGTCTCCCGCGGGAGCTCGGCGAGCCGGCCGTAGGACACGATCCCCGCGTTGACACTGACCACGTCGAGACCGCCGAGCTCGGCCGCGGCGTCGCGCACCGTCGAGACGAGCAGATCGGCGTCCCGGACGTCGACCTGCGCCGCCACGACCCGACGGCCGAGGAGCGCGACCTCCTCCCGAGTGCGGTCGAGGTCCGCCGGGGTGCTCCCCGCGTAGGGGGCCGACCCCATCGACGCGCAGGCGTCGACGAGGACGACGTCGGCCCCTGCGGCCGCGAAACGCCGCGCGTGACTGCGCCCCTGGCCCCGCGCCGCCCCGGTGACCAGGGCGACCTTGCCCGCGAGCCGTCCCACGTCAGTACGCGCTGCATCCGGCGTCGACCGGCATCGCCACGGAGGTGACCACCCGCGACTCGTCCGAGAGCAGGAAGAGCACCGTGTTGGCGATGTCGTCGACCGTGGTCACCTCGAGCCCGAGGGCGTTGCCATACATGCCGCCGAGGTGCGGGTTGCCCGCGAGCGCCGCGTCCATGGCGTCGCGCGCCTCCTGCGTCGCGGAGGAGTGCATGCTCATCGCCGTGTCGACGCTGGTGGGGTGGATGCTGTTGACGCGGACGTCGTCCTTGCCCAGTTCCGCGGCGAAGGCCTTGGCCATTCCCGTCAGCGCGAATTTGCTGGCCACGTAGGGCACCAGGAACGGCAGCGCCTTGATGCCGGCGACCGAGCTGGTCAGCACGATCGACCCGCCCCCGCTCGCGACGACGTGCGGAGCGGAGGCCATCACGCTGTTCCACACCCCGGTGAGGTTGATCGCGATGGTGTCGTCGAAGATCTCGGGCGTCACCTGGTCCCACGGCTTCATGATCGTGATGCCGTGGTTGACCACCACGCCGTCGAGCCGGCCGAGCTGCGCGACGCCGGCGTCCACGGCCGCCCCGAGCGCCGCTCGGTCTCTGACATCGACCTGCGCCGCGTGAATCCGCCGACCCTGTGCCTCGACCAGGCGCGCGGTCTCGGCGAGGTCCTCCTTGGTGGCACCCGGGTAGGGCACCCCGCGGATGGGCTCGCAGATGTCGACGGCGATCACGTCGGCACCCTCCTCGGCGAGGCGGACGCAGTGCGCCCGTCCCTGCCCGCGGGCGGCTCCGGTCACGAACGCGACCTTCCCGGCCATCCTGCCTGCCATGACTGTCCTTTCCCGAGTGATGGCGATCAGCGCCGCGCAGCCTTGCGGCCCAGCAGCTGTGTGGGGATGCGGAACGTCTCCGGGCCGACCAAGGTCGCCACAGCCGAGGCGATCACGAATCCCGCGCACATCCAGGCGACCGGCAGCCAGTTCGTGGGGGCGCCCCCGGTGAGCACGGTGGCGATGGCCGGGCTGAAGCCGGCCGCGAGTAGGCCGATCATGATCCCGATCGCGATGCCGCTGTAGCGCACGCGGACCGGCAGCTGCTCGGAGAAGTAGACCCCGTAGATGGCGTTCGGGGCCGAGTAGCCCAGTCCGATCAGCACGATCGACGAGACGTAGACCCACACCAGGTCGCCGGACTCGATCGCAGCGAAGAAGGGGAACACCATCGCGCCCGCGCCGAGGGTCCCCAGGGCGAAGACCGGCTTGCGGCCGACCCGGTCGGAGAGCCACCCGTAGAGCGGGGCGGTCACGACGGCCACCGCGTTCGCGACCGTGATGACGGAGAGGATGGTCCCTTTCGAGAAGCCTGCCTCCTCCGTGGCGTAGGACAGCGCGTACACGTTGATGATCGTGTTGAGCACGCCGAACAACATGGAGACGGCCACGCGCACGACGACGACCCAGTGGTCGCGGAAGACCTCGACGACGGGCACCTTCGCGGTGCGGTCCGCCTCCTGGATCTCCGCGAACACCTCCGGCTCCTGCAGGGTCCGGCGCAGGAGGTAGGCGATGCCGGTGACGACGATGCTGAGCCAGAACGGAATCCGCCAGCCCCAGGAGAGGAGCGCGCTCTCGGGCATGGCGGCGATCGGGATGAACACCAGGCTCGAGATCACGATGCCGAACATGATGCCGCTCATGGCGAAGCTCCCGAAGAAGCCTCGGCGACGGTCGGGTGCGTGCTCGACGCTGAGGGAGCTGGCACCCGGCGATTCGCCACCCGCAGACAGCCCCTGCAGCAACCGCAGGGCGACCAGGAGAATCGGCGCCGCGATGCCGATCGACGCGTAACCGGGCAGACATCCGATGAGGAACGTCGAGCCCCCCATGAGGACCAGGGTCATCATCAGACTGGTGCGCCGGCCGAGCCGGTCGCCGATGTGACCGAACAGAATCGCGCCGAGAGGCCGCGCCACGTACGCCACGCCGAGTGTCGCCACGGAGAGCAGGGTCGAGGTGGCGCCCGACGCGGGGAAGAACACCTTGCCGAAGACGAGCGCGGCCGCGGCGGCGTAGATGAAGAAGTCGTAGTACTCCAGCGTGCCGCCGAGGAACGCCGAGATGGCCGCCCGACCCGGCCGGTTACGGTGACCGATCGCCTCGGCCGGACCTGTCCCGGGCCGCTCGAGACTCTCCGAGCCCGTGGCGTCGGGCCCCACCGCGGTCACGACAGGCCCCGCGAGGCGCGGTACTGCGCGGTCGCCTCGGCCTGCGAGCGGCGGGTGGCGTCGGCGCCGGCGGTACCCGAGGACAGGGTCCGTTCGACGGCGGCCTCGATGGTGTGGATCCGTCCGTTCATGCGAGGGATGACCTCCTCGGCGAACAGTTCGTAGCTGCGCAGGGTGGCGGGCCAGCGGGCATAGTCCGAGCCCTGGAACAGGTACGTGCCGAAGCCGCCGGAGCGCTCCTGCAGGCGCAGCAGCTGCGCCACGGCCATGTCCGGGGTCCCGACGACGCCCCGACCGGTCTCGTTGAGCATGTCCACCAGCTCGTCGACGGTGTCGTACGACCCGACCGAGGCGGGGGTGATGTGGGAGAGGTAGTTCATAATCCACGGCATGCCGTAAGCGACGTCCTTCTTCGCCTGCTCCACGGTCTCGGCGATGTGCATCGGCCCCAGGAGACGCCAGTTCTCCCGCTTCACGATGTGCCCGGACCGGGCCGCCTCTTCCTCGACGATCTGCCACTGCCCGGCGAGCCGGTCCGTGCCCGTCGGGTCCGTGGCGGCCAGGGACAGCAGGCTGACGCCGTGCTTGCCGGCCAGCGAGGGGCCCGCGGCCGAGATCGAGCCGGTGACCGCGACCTCGAAGTCTGAGTAGCGCGGAAGCTGCAGGACGGCGTCCTGGAGGGTGAACCACTCGGTCTTGGCGGTGACGGTCTCGCCTGCGAAGAGCCGCATCATGACATCGAGGGCCTGCTCCATCCGGGCTCGCTGCGTCGACGGCTCGATACCGATCATCGTCGCGTCCTCGAGAAGCTGGCCCGGGCCGACACCGAACGCCATGCGACCGCGGGTCAGGTGGTCGAGCTGGACGATCCGATCCGCGAGGATGAACGGCTGGTGGTAAGGCAGCGACGACACTCCCGTGCCGAGCCGAATCCGGCTGGTCCGCTGCGCTGCCGCGGCGATCATCACCTCGGGGGAGGCGATCGTCTCGACGCCGCCCGAGTGGTGCTCGCCGAACCAGATCTCATCGAACCCGAGCCGGTCGAGATGGACGGCGAGGTCGAGGTCGCGGTGCAGCGCGAGGTTCGGGTCCAGTCCGGGGCGGTGGTACGGACCGAGGAAGACGCCGAACCGCATCTGCGTAGGAGAAGAGAACATGACACCTCTGTCTGCTCGGGGCCTGATGCCCGCCGGGGTGGGCTTGGTCGGATGCAAGCAGACGGGCCATGTACATGCAAGAGTGTATGCAAAACAGCGTACGGCTTAGTAGGCTGCGCCGGTACGCTCGTCACGCCCGTCGATGTCGGAGGAGACCGATGACCGCGACCCGAGTCAGTAGTGCGCTGCGGTGCGCCACTGCCGTGCGGACGATGATCCTCACAGGGGAACTCCTCCCGGGCGAGAAGGTGCGGCAGGAGGACCTCGCGGGACGGCTGAAGATGAGCCGCATCCCGGTCCGAGAGGCGCTGTCCACGCTGGAGTCCGAGGGCGTGATCGTGCACCGCCCGAACACGGGCTACACCGTCGCGCGGTTCAGTAGCGAGGACCTCGACGAGATCTATCTGATGCGGCGGCTGCTGGAGACCGAGGTGGTGCGCACGGTGGACCTCGCCGAGGTGGACGTGGCCGAGTTCGAGAAACTGAATGCAGCCCTCACGGAGCTCTCCATCGACGAGCAGCGTGAGGAGTTCGACCACGCCAACGAGCGCTTCCACTTCCGGCTGTTCGAGTACTCGCCGATGCTCCGCGTCCGCGAGGAGATCGCGCGGCTGTGGCGCCTGTCGACCTTCTACCGGTCGGTATCCTGGAACGGTCCCGGCTCGCAGGCCCGGGTGCTCGCCGAGCACGACCGCATCCTCGAGGCGCTCCGAGCCCGTGACCTCGGTGCGGTCCTGTCGGCCTGTGACGAGCACCGCTCCGGCACCCAGGACCTCGTCGCCGGCCGCGTCAGTCGTTTCCGCTTCACGGCTTGACCCCGGGGATTGGACTCGAGTATCGGCTGGCTGCTCTGCCGACGCGGTCTTGAGAACCACCACCGAGGGCCTGTGCAGCAAGCAGCGGAAGGAAACCCCTCAGCTCGTGTCAGCTCGTGCTGGGCCCGCTCAGAGACGCATCAGGTGACGGTGACGACCGTGGACGACATCGAGCCGGTGGAACGCGCTGCCGCGGACGACGCAGCTCCGCGCAATCTGAGCGAAATTGCGCTGTGGTGGTTCGGTTCAGCTGAGAGACCTGAAGGCACTACTCGGCTGCAGCCGACTTTCATCATCTGGCGGTCGCGGATGACTAGTGATTGCGCCACGAACTTGGCGCGCGTAGGAACCCGGTGAGCTCAGGCGCGGGTACCCGTGAGGTCGGCGTAGACGATGACGTTGTCTACGTAGGAGCGCGCGGTTCGGTCGAGCGCGCCTCCGCAGGTGATCAGGCGCAGCTGTGGATTGGGGGTGTCGGAGTACACCTTCGCGGTGGGGAAGGCGTCCTTCGGCGCGCGGGTGACTTCGCGGATGGTGAAGGTCGCGGTCGTGCCATCGGTCTTGGCGACGTCGACCTCGTCTCCGGCTTTGACCTGAGCGAGGCGGGAGAACACTCCTTCCTGGCCGCCGCCGTTGATGTGGCCGAGAACGACGGCGGGCCCGGGGTCGCCCGGGGCGGGGCCGTTGACGTACAGCCCGGCCTGCATCGGTGTGCTCAGCGGCGGGGTGGCGACGGTGCGGTCCTCGTTGAGCCCGAGCGGGATGAGGGAGGATTGGACACCGATCGACGGGA
The DNA here is from genome assembly GCF_030286555.1 of Actinomycetospora termitidis. Taxonomy (GTDB): domain Bacteria; phylum Actinomycetota; class Actinomycetes; order Mycobacteriales; family Pseudonocardiaceae; genus Actinomycetospora; species Actinomycetospora termitidis. The sequence goes on from NZ_JASVWF010000002.1 coordinate 247,629, forward strand.
TCGTGATCGACAGTCCGCGCTCGACGGCCGCGGCTGCGCCTCCTGGTTGCTCACCACTGCCGCATGCAGCGGTGAGGGTGCACAGGAGCAGGCCGGCGAGCAGCGCGGCGGTTCGCTTCACAGGGCCGAGCCGGTGTCGGCCGAGCCCTCGGGGACGACGGTGACCTGGTCGCCGGAGGTGTCGGCATCGCTGTCGTCGTCGTCGGTGTGGTCGACGGTGACGTCGTGGTCGACGTCGGGGTCCTCGGAGGGCTCGCCGAAGAAGTCCTCGCACGCGTAGCCGTCGTGGTCGGCATCGAGGCGGTACGGATCGGAGCGGTCGGCATCGAGCACGGCCTGGGCGGCGGGGCGAGAGACGAAGTCGCGGCAGTTCAGGTCCGGTCCCGCGGGCTTCCCCGGGCCGCCCGGCCGGTTGCCGCCTCCGTTGTCGGGCTTGGCGGGGGACGGCGGGGTCTTCGGCGGGTCGGTGACCTCGACCGGTGTCTTGGGCGGGTTGGTGCCGTCGCAGTCGAGGCCGGCCTTCACCGCCGCGTCCACGGCCTGGGAGAGGTTCATCGCGGCGCCCTTGCGAGTGGAGTCGGCCGCGGCCTCGGCCGTCATGGCCTGGTTGTGGGCGGCACGCGCAGCGGTCAACTTCGTCTGCAGATCGGCGTCGTTCGGTGCGGCGTTCGCCGCCGACTCGGCCTCGGTCACCGCCGACGATGCGTTGGTGAGCTTGGTCTTGGCGTCGTCGTAGGCGGCTTCAGCGGTGGTCTTGGCCTTCTTCGCGGTGGCCACCGCCACACACTTCGGGTCGCTGCTGTCCTGCGCGGAAGCACTCCCGGCGCTGAGCAGGAGCCCAGCGGCCATCACCGCTGCGCCGAGGCCGGCGACCAGCCGACGGTGCACGAGAACCGACAAGATTTCCCCCAGGGTCAGACAGCGACTGATCACCACCTCGACCGGAAGAGCCTCATCGTTACATCGCGCAGACCTTTCCGTCATCGACACGTGATTCGACGGAATCGACACGGAGACACGTGCAGGTCCGCGCGTGCCGCTGGTCCGGACGGGTCATCGGGGTAACGAGCAACGAGATCTCGGCGACGCTCCCGGCAGGCAGCTCGTCGGGAGGTCTCGGTGTCGTTCTACCTGCGCAAGAGCATCGGTCTCGGGCCGATGAAGGTGTCGCTGTCGTCCCGCGGCATCGGCGCGTCGGTCGGAGTACCGGGGTTGCGGGTGGGCGCCGGCCCACGAGGTGCTTACGTGTCGCTCGCCGGCGGAGCCGTCACGTACCGGGCGGCCGCTCGACGAACCAGAAGTGCGACCTCGGCAGCGTCGCCGTTCTCGAGCCCGCCTGCGCCACCGTCGCTGCTGCGGCCGAGTGACGTGGTCCTGTCGGACGTGACGGGTGCGACGACCTCGGAGATGTCGCAGACCGACGCCAGTGACCTCGTGCGCCAGCTCAACGACGCGGCCGGTTCGCCCCTCTGGTGGCCCTGGGTGCTCGTCGCGAGCCTCGTCAGCTGCGTGCTCATGCCGTTCCTGCTGCTCGTCGGGCTGCCGCTGACCCTGTGGGTCGCCTGGAAGGACACGATCCGGCGCACCGTCGTCGTGTTCTACGACGTCCAGGACCAGGAAGCGCGGCACTACCAGCACCTCGTCGACTCCTTCACCGAAGCCGGACGGAGTCGCATGGCCTGGCACGTGGTCGCGGCCGGCGCCGTCACCACCACCTACCAGCACAAGGTCAACGCCGGCGCGTCGGCGGTGGTGGACCGGCTCGCGGTGAGCCGCACGATCGACGGTCCCCGGCATCTGCGGGCCAACATCGCCGTGCCCACGCTCAGTACCTCACGGCGATCGCTGCATTTCCTGCCCGACCGCATCCTCGTCCGTGACGGTCGTCGGTACGCGGACGTGCCCTACGTGAATCTGCGCGTCGATCACCGCCTTCAGCGCTTCATCGAGTCCGGCGCCGTACCGTCCGACGGTCGCGTCGTCGACTACACGTGGCGCTTCGTGAACAAGTCCGGCGGTCCGGATCGACGCTTCAAGGACAACCGGCAGCTCCCGGTCCTCGAGTACGGCCGACTGACGCTCGACTCTCCGAACGGCTACAGCGCTGTGCTGGACTTCTCCACACCGGCTGCCGGCGGAGCACTGCACGACGGGCTCGTGGAGATGGCGGCCCCGAGGGTGATGCCAACACAGCTACGTCCCACCCGGGCCGCGCCGCCACCCAGGCAGCCTGTACCGCCGCGTCCCGCATGGGCTCCGATCGGCCGGCCCGCGCCCGCGCCTTCGACCCCGTCTTCGTCGGGGAGGCATCGGGGTGCCGGGGAGTCCGTCGACCTCGACGCGGTGCTCGCGCAGCACCGCCGGCCGGTGCTTCGGCGTCGACGGCTGTCGGCCGACGGGCGGGTGAGCGTGGTGGGGGAGAAGCACTACCAGGAGCCCCTCGTGCGGGTGGCCCGCGGAGCGACCCTCGGCTATGACTGGGATGCACTCCCCGAGGTCCCGGTCCTGCTCGTCGCGGAGCCTGCCAACCGCCACGACTCGCGGGCAGTACGTGTCGACGTCCTGATCGACGGCGGCAGCAGGTGCATCGGCTACCTCTCGCGGGAGGATGCCGCGCTCTACCAACCCCATCTCCTGCGGCTCGAAGCGTCCGGCCTCGTCGGGACCTGCCCGGGACGCATCACGGGCGGAGGCCCGAACCCCTACGGCCTGTACCTGCACCTGGCCGGTCCCGACGAGCTGCTCATCGAGAACCTCCCGGACGACCATGACGTCCTCCCCGCAGAGCGGGATGTGACCGTGACCCGAGAGGAGCACCACCAGGAGGTCCTCGCCGCCCACCACCACGGCGGCCCCGGACGTACCCGTCTGCTCGCCACTGTGTCCTCGTCCTCGGTCAGCGCGGGGAAGTACGCCGGCGACTACGCCATCGAGGTGCGGATCGACGGCAGGCGGGTCGGCGAGCTGACGGCGGCCATGAGCGCGCGCTACCGCTCACTGGTCGTCGCAGCCGAGTCGACCAGCGGCCCGCCCAGCTGCGAGTCACTGGTCACCCACGGGCACCGCGGTTTCCAGATCGAACTCCGGATGCCGAAGGCATCCGCTGCGTCGACATCGCCCGGCGGACGAGCCGTTGCTCCCGCGTCCTGAGCAGACCCTGATCGAAGGGGCTGTCGGGTGTCGCGTGCTCGTCACCGCTGGGCGACGCCGCGTAGCGCGAGGCGGGCCAGTCGTCGGGCCGTCGGCGGGTCGATGGTCCCGGCGGCGAGGACCAGGCGCATGACGGCGGGTCCGAAGAGGAGGTCGATCCCGTCGTCGGGGTCGACGTCGGCGGCGAGTTGGCCGCGGTCGATCCCGGCCTGCCAGAGCTCGCGGACGTCGTGGCGGCGGACGGCGAAGAACCGGTCGGCCAGCATCTCGGCGAGGTCCGGTTCCCGGACGGCCACGGCGAGCAGTTCGGCGTATACGATTCCTTCGCGTTCGCGGTAGTGCTCGGCGAGCCGGCCGGCCAGCGCGACGAGGTCCTCGACGGCGTCCCCGGTGTCGACCGGGCGGACCGCGGTGTCGACCCGGCGGGCGAAGGCATCGACGGCCAGGGCGGTCCGGTGGGGCCATCGCCGGTAGATCGCGGGCTTGCCGATGCCGCTGCGGCGGCTGACCGCCTCGATGGTGCAGGCGTCGAGGCCGCCCTCGAGCAGCAGCGCGTGCGCGGTGTCGAGGACCGCGTCCTCGAGGCGCTCGTCGCGGGGGCGGCCGGGCGGACGCCGGCCGACGGCGCGGCCCGCTCCGTCTCCCATGCCTGCTCCCATCGATGCGGCGCCGCCTTCGGGTGCCGAGCGTAGGCAGTCGCACTTGCCGACCACCTCCACCTCCTTTACGTTACGAAACGTACCGTAACTAAATGGAGGTCATCGTGCTCCCTCTCACGGATCGGCCCGCCGTCGCACGGGAATCGACGGCAGGACCGACTCTGGTGATGTCCCACTCGTTCGCCTTCGCCCGCCGGGAGTGGACTGAAGCCGCGGAGCTGCTGTCGGCGAGGTACCGGACGGTCGCGCTCGACATGCCGGGGTTCGGCGAGGCCGCGGACGACACCGACGGGTTGTCGATCGAGCTGATGTGCCGCCGTGTCGCCGACACGATCCGGGAGCTGGAGCTGACGCGCTACGTGCTCGTCGGTCACTCGATGACCGGCAAGGTCATGCAGATCCTGGCCGGCCACGCCGGGAAGGACCTGGGACTGTCCGAGCCGCCGGAGAAGACGGTCCTGATCACCCCGACGCCCCTCGGCACGGAGGTCGGTGGTACGGAGTTCCGGCGGGAGCTGCGGGAGATGCCCCTCGACCGGGCCGACGCCGAGGCCTTCGTCGACGCACGGGTCGCCACGCCGATCACCGACGAGCAACGGCGCCGCACGGTCGAGGACTTCCTCGCGACCAGCCGGACCGCCTGGGAATGGTGGCTCGACAGCGGCACCTACGAGGACTGGGTCGAGCGCGCCGCGCCGGTGGAGACCGAGGCCCTCGTCGTCGTCGCCGACCTCGATCCCACCTGGGGCCTGGAGATGCAGACCGAGCTCACACTCCCTCACCTCGCGCACCACCGGGTGGTCACGGTGGCGTGCGGCCACAGCGTCCCGCTCGAAGCTCCCCGACGGCTCGCGGAGCTGATCACCGAGTTCGTGGAGCAGGGGTGATGACGGCGCCCGGGGGCACCGGCCTGCGAGTCGGCCCGATCGGTCTCGGCTGCATGGGGATGAGCGGGACCTACGGGCCTGCCGACTGGGACCGGTCGGTCGCGACGATCCACCGGGCACTGGACCTCGGGGTGACGCTGTTCGACACCGCGGATATCTACGGTCGCGGGCACAACGAGGTGCTGCTGGGCCGGGCGTTGCACGGTCGTCGGGACGGCGTGCAGATCGCGACGAAGTTCGGCATCGACCGCAGCCTCGGTCGGGACGGGCAGTGGGCGCGGGGCGAGGCCGGCTACGTCCGAGCCTCCTGCGACGCGTCACTGCTCCGGCTCGGCGTCGACGAGATCGATCTGTACTACGTCCACCGGCCTCCGTCCGACGTGGAGGTCGAGGAGACGATCGGCGCGATGGCGGAGCTCGTCGACGCCGGCAAGGTCCGCCACCTCGGGGTGTCGGAGTTCGACGCCGGACTGCTGCAGCGCGCACACGCGGTCCACCCGATCGCCGTCATGCAGAGCGAGTACTCCCTGTGGACCCGCGAGGTCGAGGCGACCGCCCCGGTGCTCGCCGACCTGGGGATCGGGCTGGTGGCGTTCTCACCCCTGGGTCGTGGCTTCCTCACCGGAGAGCTCGACCGCACGGCGTTGACCCCGACCGACTTCCGGGCGCGCAACGCCCGCTTCGTCGGGGCGGCCGGTGACGCCAACGAGGCCCTCGCCGCGGAGGTCCGCCGGATCGCGACGCGGCTCGGTGCCTCCCCGGCGCAGGTCGCGATCAGCTGGGTGTACGCCCAACGGCAGCGGCTGGGGATCGAGATCGTCGCGATCCCCGGCACCACGAACCCGGACAACGTCGAGCGCAACGTCGCCGCTCTCGGCGTTGACCTCGACGCCGAGGCGCGGGACGCCCTCGCACCCCTGGCCGACCTGGTGCACGGCGAGCGCTACGGCGTCGGCTGACGGGCGTGCCGCGGGCCGGCGACGTCGGGCGAACCACCAGGGCCCGCGAGGGCGGACGTCAGCGGCGCAGCGTCTCCGACGGGAGTTCGCCGTACTTGTGGCGGTACTGCTCCGAGAACCGCCCCGGGTGGAGGAAGCCCCACGCCGCGGCCCGCGCGGTCACCGAGGTGTCGCCGGGGTGGGCGGCGGCCAGCTCGGCATGCACGCGCGAGAGTCGTGTGTCGCGGATGTACTCGCTGGGGCTGACGCCCAGGTTGCGGGCGAAGGTGACCTGCAGGGTGCGGGTGGACACACCGACGTGCCGGGCGAGCTGGGGGACGCTCATCGCCTCGTGCGCGTGGGCCTCGATGTAGTCGATGGACCGGCGCATGATCGTCGGGCGGTCCTCGGCGCGCGGGGTGCGCAGCGCGTCGGAGTACTGATGGGGCACCCCGAAGAGCAGCGCCGTCATCACGTAGGTCTCGAGCTGGGCGCGTGCCAGCAACGCCATCCCGCCCGGACGGTCGACCTCGGTCTGCAGGAGGCGCACCGCGGCCATGAGGGCGGCTCCGGGCCCCGTGCTGAGGTCCATGGAGACGTCGAACGCCACCGGGTGGTGCACGGAGCGGCCGAGCAGTCCACCGAGGTGCTCCTCGAGCGGTCCACGGGGGAACTTCATGGCGAACTGGGCGGCCTCCGGGGCCCATCTGACGGTGGATGCCTCCCCGGGCAACAGCACGGCTCCGCTGCGCCCGCCCTCGGTGATCACATGGTCCTTGCCGGCCCGGCGGGTGACCTCGGTGCGGCCGCGCAAGGTGAGGTTGACGTGGTAGCAGCGCTCGAGCGGCGGCAGGTCCAGCGAGGCCTCGGCGCCGTAGACCAGGTATCCGAGCGTGAGCCGTTCGGAGGCGACGCTGTTCAGGCGGGCGTCGAGCGGTCGCCCGCCTGCCGAGTCGAGCTCGTGCGGGACGTAGACCTCGGTGATGACGTGCCGGGCCTCGTCGACGTCGGCCGTGTTCATGACGGGGTACTGCGCGAGCGGTTCGGCGACTCCCGCCACGGGTCGTTCCATCGTGCACAGTGCCGTCACGCCGCCGCCTCCCACTCAACCCCGAGTGTCCTGGGGCACAGTGATACGTATGCAATCGCGACGCAATCGACCGGCGTCCGCTCGCTAGTTAGGGCACGACCTCGGGTGGTGGACGACAGGTCGCATGCAATCATGGGACTCATGACCGGAACGCATCCGCACCCGGACGAGGAGGCGGGGGCCCGGTCGACCGCCTATCGCCGCATCCGGGAGGACATCGTCGGCGGTGTGCTCGCGCCGGGGTGGTGGGTGCGCGAGGGGGCCCTCGCCGAGCAGCTCGGGGTCAGCCGTACGCCGGTGCGTGAGGCCCTGAACGCCCTCGCCGCCGAGGGGCTGGTGGAGATCGTCCGCCACCGGGGAGCGCGGGTCCTGCCCTGGACGATGCGCGACGTCGACGAGGTCTACTCGATCCGGGCGGTCCTCGAGGGCGAGGGTGCCCGGCTGGCCGCGATCCGGGCCTCGGACGAGGAGGTCCAAGGGCTGTGGGAGTCGGCCGAGCGGTTCGAGCAGGCAGCCCGGGAGCTCGTCGACCTGCGCGCTCGGGGCCGCGGCGGCGACGCGGCGGCGCGCGGTGCGGTCGACGCCGTGACCGAGGCCAACGGCGTCCTGCACCGGGCGGTGCTCACAGCCGCGGGTAGCCCACGGCTCACGGTGTTGCTGCGCTCCTTGTCCTCGGAGGCGCGGATCGGGCAGGTCTTCCACCACTACACCGACGCCGACCTGACCCGGAGCATGGTCGGTCACCACGACATCGTGCTCGGCATCGAGCGCCACGATGCTCCGCTGGCCGAGTCGGCGATGCGCTCGCACATCCTGGCCGCTCGCCACGCCGCTGCCCGGAGCGCCAGTGACGCTCCCGCCCCGTCCACCAGGGGAACTGCGCAGATCGACCGCGACCGTGCGCGAGAAGGATGGGGCCGTGGCCAAGGCGTTCCCTAGCGTCGTCCGGAGCAGGAATCAACGTGGATCCGGGGGTTGCACTGATGTCGATCGACGCCGACCGGTTCCGCGCGGTCCTCGGGCATTTCCCTTCGGGGGTCACGATCGTCACCGGCATCGCGAAGGGTGAACCGGTCGGGTTCACCTGTCAGTCGTTCTCCTCGCTGTCGTTGGATCCGCCGCTGGTGGTGCTGCTCCCGAGCCTGTCGTCCACGAGCTGGCCACGGATCGCGGACACGGGCCGGTTCTGCATCAACGTGCTCGCCGAGCACCAGGGGGGTCTCAGCACCCGCTTCGCGCGGTCGGGATCCGACAAGTTCAGCGGAGTCGCGTGGACGACCTCCTCGACGGGCGTCCCGGTCCTCGAGGGGGCGTGCGCGTCGATCGACTGCGAGATCGAGCAGGTCCACCCGGGTGGGGACCACCTCGTGGTGATCGCCGCCGTGGTCGATCTCGCGGCCGACTCCGCTCGTGGTCCGCTGCTGTTCCACCGGGGCCGTTACGCCCGCCGGGCCGACGTGCACGAGGCCTGACCGTCTCCGTCTCGACGGCGCGCTGCGGGCCCGACGACCGACGCCGCCGGCACGCCGGCGGGGCGCGTGGATCGGACAGACGACTGCGCATCGCGGATTTCAGCGACTCGGAAGCAATTCATACAGTGGTCCCGATCACGGTGCGGGAGGGCGTCGCGGCGCAGGTGATCACAGATGTCGCGGGTACGCGTCGCAGATGACGGAGGAATATTCATGGCCGAGACGATGACTCGGGGTCGCGAGCAGCAGATTCCGCTCGAGCATCCGCGCGAGACCGGCAGACCGTCGATCTTCAACGACCAGACGATGAAGCTCGGTCTGTTCGGCTCGAACTGTTCCGGCGGTCTGTGCATGACCGACGCGCCGACGACCTACGAGGTCACCTGGGAGCACACGCGCTCGATCGCGCAGAAGGCCGACAGGCTCGGGATGGAGGCGATGGTCCCGGTCGCCCGCTGGAAGGGCTTCGGCGGCAACGTCAACTTCAACGGCACGAACTTCGAGACCTTCACCTGGGCCGCCGGCATCGCCGAGTGCACCGAGCAGATCACCGTCTTCACCACCACGCACATCCCGACGGTGCACCCCGTCGTCGCCGCGAACATGGCGGTCACCAACGACCACATCGCGAACGGCCGCTTCGGGATGAACCTCGTGATGGGCTGGTTCACCCCGGAGATGGGGATGTTCAACCCCGAGCAGCTCGAGCACGACGAGCGCTACGTCTACGGCGGGGAATGGCTCGAGCTCGTCGAGCGGCTCTGGACCGCCGAGGGCGAGTTCGACTTCGACGGGAAGTACTTCCAGGCCAAGGCGCTGGAGTCCGAGCCCAAGCCGATCCAGAACCCCAGGCCGGTCCTCATCAACGCCGGCAACTCGAAGTCCGGCACCGACTTCTCCGCGAAGTACGTCGACATCAACTTCGCCTCGCTCGACATCGAGAAGATGCCCGACTACACGAGAGAGCTGAAGCGCAAGGCGCGCGAGGACTACCAGCGGCAGATCTCGACGATGACCTACGGGCTGGTCGTGTGCCGCGACACCGAGGCCGAGGCCAAGCGCGACCACCAGCGGATCATCGACGACGGCGACTGGCCGGGCGCCCGCAACCTCATGGGCATCCTCGGCCTCGAGAGCCAGTCCTTCGGCGACCAGCTCGAACGATTCCAGGAGCGTTTCATCGCCGGGTGGGGCGGAATGCCCTTGGTCGGAACCCCCGAGCAGGTCGTGGACGGATTCCAGAAGATCTCGGACGCCGGGATGGAAGGCACCATCATGGGCTTCCTGGACTACAACGAGGAACTCGACCACTTCGGAGAAGCGGTCATGCCGCTGCTCCGTGAGGCCGGCCTCCGCCACTGACATCTCACCGACCCGCGCGAAATGCCCTGGAGGACCCAGCCATGACACGACTCAGCGGTAAGAACATCGTCATCACAGGAGCGGCAGGCGGGCAGGGGCAGGCGGCCTGCCACGCTTTCCTGGCCGAGGGTGCGAACGTACTCGGCGTCGACATCGACGGCGAATCCCTCGCGACCCTCGAGGAGAAGATCGAGGACCGGGACCGGTTCTCCACCATCGTCGCGGACGCCTCCCGCGGGGAGGACGCCGATCGGGTCGCCGCGGCCGCGAGGGATCGTCTCGGACGCGTGGACGCCCTGTACAACAACCACGGGATCATCCTCGGGAAGCCCCTGATGGAGACCACCGAGGAGGAGTGGGACCGGATTCACGACATCGACCTGAAGAGCGTCTTCCTGCTGACCAAGGCGGTCGTCCCGCTCATGCAGGACCAGGGCGGGTCGATCATCAACGTGTCCTCGGTCGGCGGTCTCGTCGCCTTCGCGAACATGGCTGCCTACGGTGCCGCCAAGGGCGGCCTGGCGATGTTCTCCAAGGTCGCGGCGGTCGACCTCGCGCCGTGGAAGATCCGGGTCAACGCCATCTGCCCCGGCGTGATCGACACGCAGATGCCACGCAACTTCATCAGCGACCTGCCGGACCGGGACGAGATCTGGCGGGGTTTCGAGCAGGGGCACCTGACCGGGCGCCTCGGACGGGCCGACGAGATCGTCGGGCTCGCCGTCTATCTCGCCAGCGACGAGTCCACCTTCATGACCGGCGCCGTCATCCCGATCGACGGCGGCTGGTCGGTCCAGTGACCATCTCAGCATCGAGAGGACGAGACATGAGCGCCACCCGAGCCCGCACCGTTCGGTCCATCACCGCCGAATTCGCCCAGGAACTCATCGACGCCGCGGCGGCGAAGGCGGCCGAGATCGGAGTGCCCATGGTCATCTCCGTCGTCGACCACGACGGCACCCTCAAGGCCTTCCGACGGATGGACGGTGCCCCGCTCCTGTCCGTCGAGATCGCACAGAACAAGGCCTACACCGCAGCGGCGTTCGGGATCAGCACCGACGCGTGGCACGAGTTCATCAAGGAGGACGAGCCGCTGCGCCTGTCGATCGTGCACACCGACCGGCTGGTCACCTTCGGAGGCGGGTATCCCGTCACGGTCGACGGCGAGATGGTGGGTGGCATCGGGGTCAGCGGCGGGCACTACACCCACGACATGCAGGTCGCGTCCGGAGCGCTCGAGGCACTGGGCGTGTCCGGCGCGTCCTGACGACGGAGACGGCTCGGCGAGTCGTCGGCCGGCCGGGGAAACACGCCCCGGCCGGCCGGCCGGCCGGCGTGAGTGAGCACTTCCGAGTCGGAGGGCCGACAGACTCAGGCGCGGGTTCCCGTGAGGTCGGCGTAGACGATGACGTTGTCGAGGTGGGAGCGTGCGGTTCGCGCGAGGCGGACCAGCCGTCGGGCCACGGGCGGGTCGACGGCCCCGGCGGTGAGGACCAGCCGCAGGAGCCGCAACGGCGTCGACCTCAGCGGGCGAGCTGGGCGCGGATCCCGTCCATGTCGATCAGGGACCAGATCCGCGCGATCCGCCCGGCCCGGTACTCGTAGAACACGTGCTCGACGAAGGAGATCTTCTCCTTCGCGGGCGGGAGACCCCGGAAGCCCGTCGGGGTGCAGTCGAAGCGGATCCGGCATGCCACGTGGTCACCGTCGACGAGCACCAGCTCGGCGTCGTAGTGCAGGTCCGGGATCTCGTCGACGTCGCGCCGCAGCAGATCGGCGAACTCCGCGACGCGCAGGTGTCGATCGTTGTGCACGACGGGGTCCAGCAGGTGCTCACCGAGATCGTCGAACCGGCGGTCGTTCAGACAGGCGAGATACGCCCGGTACCGCGCGTCGATCGAGCTGCCGTGCACGGGGCACACCTCTCCTGGTGCAGCGGTCGGTCAGCGGCTCGCGCTGCCCGACACCACCTCGGCGTGCTCGCGGAGGGTCTCGGCCGGGTCCTGGCCGGGTTGGCGCCCGAAGCCGCAGTACATCGCGACGCCGAAGTCGTCGAGGAAGCGCGACGCGGTGGCGCGACGCCGACGGAGGCCGGGTGCGCCGTCGATCGGCAGGACGATGCCCAGGAACACCCGGGTGTCCGGGACGTGCAGACCGGCGAGCGGGGCGAAGAACGCCTCGTCCTCGCTGCGCAGGTAGCGCGGCCCGGCGAGGTGCAGCCAGTCGAGCGGACGGCCGGCGTGCGCCGCGGCGTGGTTCGCCATGCGCACGAGCAGCCCCATGTCCCGGGCCTCGAACATGGGCCACTCGGGGAACGTGCCGTAGCAGAGGTGCAGGCCGAGCAGGACCTCGTCGGGCACGTGCGGCGCGAGCCGCGACCACGGGCCCGCGAACCGGTCCCACGCGCCGTCCGGACCGCCCTCGGTCCACCCCAGGACCTGCTCGTTGTCCAGCACCTCGTAGGCCAGGTCGAACTGCAGGGCGAGGTCGTGGGCGGGGATCGCGGCGAGGACCTCGTCGATCGAGCGCCGGGTCAGGTTCTCCAAGGCCGGCCCGACGATCGCCCAGTCGCGGGCGTAGTGGTCCTTGAAGGCCCCGGTGAACACGCTCGACGGGAACGGGAAGTTGACCTGGAACCGCTGGTGGACCCCGATCACGCCCTCGTCGCGGAGCCGCGTGAACAGCGCGTACGACTCCAGCATCACCGGCACCCGCGGCCACGCGTCGAAGCGCAGGGCGTCCACGCCGTCGCGGACGGTCAGCCGCGCGGTCTCGTAGGCGTGCCGGGCGCGGCCGGTGGGGGAGGCGGTCGGCTCGAGGACCTCGATGTCCGGGTGCGGCTCGAGCAACCGGGTCCGGTCGAAGCCCACCCACGCACCCAGCGGACCCGCCTCGCCGTCGGGAAGGGCGGGAACGAGGTTCCCGACGAGGCCCGCGCCGGCCCGGAAGGCCTCCTCGGCCGACGGCGTCGGCAGGCTGCCCACCAGCAGCAGGTCGCTCGTCACGCGTCCGGTCATGCCGTCCTCCCTCGTCCGGTGTCCCGTCGGGGTCAGCCTGCTCCTCGTCCGCGTGGTGAACCATCCGACGCTCCGCTCCGTGTACCCGGGCAGGAACCCCGAGCAGAGGACGTGGCGATGACCCACAGCACCCGGACCACGGAGTCACCGGACGCCCGCACCGCGGGCCCGACCGACACGATCCTGCGGGCGGTCCAGGTGACGGCGGTCCTCTCCGTGCTGAACCTCGCCGTCCAGTTCCTGACGGCGGGTCAGATGTTCCCGCGCGGCGGACCGGTCGACGTTCACGCCGCCGGGGCGATCGTCCTGCACGTCGTGACCGGGCTGCTGACGATCGCCGCGGTCCTGTACGGCCGGGCGCACCGCGGACCGTGGTGGCCCGCTGTCCTGGCCGCGCTGGTGTTCGTCGCGAGCTTCGTGCAGGCATGGTTCGGGGAGCACACCAACCTCGCGATCCACGTGCCGGGCGCCCTGGTGCTCACGGTCGGCACGGTCTGGGTGACGGCCTGGTCGTTCACCCGCGCCGTGCGACGCTGACTCCGAGCAGCGGATGGCGGTGGGGCGGGAGCCGGGCGTGCGGGAGTCGGGGGAGGAGCTGATCCGGCTGCTGCACGAGCAGCACGGCGCGGTCCTCTGGGCGGTCGCGCTGCGCAGCACGTCCGACCGCGGCCGGGCCCAGGACGCCGTCCAGGAGACCCTGCTCCGCGCGTGGCGCCACCCCGCCGCGATCGACCCGAGCCGCGGTGACCCCCGGCCCTGGCTGCTGCGCACCCTGCGCAACGTGCTCATCGACGAGTGGCGGTCCCGGTCGTCCCGCCCGGAGCTGCTGTCCGACGACCCCGTGGGCGCGGAGTCGGGGACGGTTCCGGGCGGGTACGCGGTCGCCGACCACGCCGAGGCCGCCGTGCAGGCGTGGACGGTCGGTGCCGCGCTCGAGCGGCTCTCCGCGGAGCACCGCGCGGTGCTCGTCGAGTGCTACTACCGCGGCCGGACCGTCGGCGAGGCGGCTGCGACGCTGAACGTCCCCGCGGGCACGGTGAAGTCCCGCGTCCACTACGCGCTGCGGGCGCTGAGGCTCGCGCTGGAGGAGATGGGGGTGGGGTCGTGACGTGTCCGCACCACCTCGACGTCGGGGTCTACGTCCTCGGGGCGCTCGACCCCGCGGAGCGGGACGCCTTCGAGGCCCACCTCGCGGGCTGCGCGACCTGCACCGCGGAGCTGGCCGCGGTCGCGGGGCTGCCCGGCCTCCTCTCGCGGGCCGAGCTGCCCGCGCGCGACCCCGAGCAGGCCCCGCCGGCCGACCTCGTGGCCGGGGCGGTGCACCGCGTGCGGCGCCGACGCCGTGTTGCGGTGCTCGTCGCCGCGTCGGCCGTCGTCGTCGCGCTCGTGGCAGGGGCGGTGGTGGCGGGCCTCGTCCGCCCGGCCGCTCCCGACGCCGTCACCGCCGCCGCGCCCGTCCGCGAGGTCGTGCTCCCCGGAGTCGCCGGCTCGCAGTCGTCCGGGCGTGCCGGCCTCACCACCCGCCCCTGGGGCACCCAGGTCGCCCTGACCTGCGTCTACGAGGGGGCTCCCCGTCCGGCCCCCGCGCCGGACGCGCCGCGTACCACCTACGTGCTCGTCGTCCGGGGCGCCGACGGGCGGGTCGAGCAGATCGCCAGCTGGAGCCCGCCCCCCGGACAGGACGTCCGGGTGGCGGCCTCGACGGACCTGCCGCCCGACCGGGTCGCGGGTCTGGAGGTCCGGACCGCGTCCGGCGACGTCGTCATGCGTTCCTGACGGCGTTCGCGTCGGCCTGGGTGCCGACGGTCCAGCCGACGACGGTCGAGGGCCGGCGCTCGTGCCAGGGCAGGGCACGCTCGAGGTCCCCGGCGAGACCGATCAGGGTGGCCTCGTCGGCGTACGGCGCGACGAACTGGACACCGATCGGCCAGTTCTCCTCGGTGATCCCGAGCGGGAGCGAGATCGCCGGGTTCCCGGTGACGTTGGAGAGCGCGGTGAAACCGGCCGTGCTGAAGATCCGGTCGTACCACCCGCGCGCCTCGAGGGCGGCGTCGTCGGCGTTCAGGTGGCCGGCTGCGGTGTTGGGCACGTTCATCGTCGGGGTGAGGATCAGGTCCCACTGCTGGTGGAAGACGCCGACGGCGCGGCGGACGACGTTGAAGGCCCGTTCCGCGGCGTAGATGTCCGAGGCGCGCAGGGTCCGGCCGAGCTCGGCGCACGCGAGGGTCGTCGCCTCCAGGAGCTCCGGGCCGGGCCGGACGCCGAGGGCGGCGGAGATCGTGTCGATGCCGTCGGCGAGGAACGAGCACCAGGCGACGAAGTTGGCGTCGTCGAACATGGTGGGGTCGAGGTCCGGGGCGGCGCGATCGACCTGGTGTCCCAGGCCCTCCAGGGTCCGCCCGACGGCCTCGACCGCCTCGACGCAGCGCGGGTCGACCGCCCCGTTCCCGGAGAAGGGCTCGGTGTGCAGCGCGATGCGGAGCGGGCGGCTCCCGGCGTCGGCCTCGGCGGCGTAGGGCCGGCGGGGGTCGGGCAACAGGTAGCGGTCGCCGGGCTCGTAGCCGTGGACGGCGTCGAGCAGACCGGCGCAATCACGGACCGTCCGGGTCAGGGCGAACTCGACGCCGAGACCCATCAGGGGGTCGCCGTAGTCCGGGCCGGGGCTCGTGCGTCCCTGGCTGGGCTTGAGCCCGACCAGGCCGCAGGCCGCGGCGGGGATCCGGATGGAGCCGCCGCCGTCGTTGCCGTGGGCGACCGGCAGGGCCCGGGAGGCGACGAGGGCGGAGGCGCCGCCGCTCGACCCGCCGGGGCTGCGCGCGAGGTCCCACGGGTTGCGGACCGAGCCCGTGGCCACCGGTTCGGTGTTCGCGTTGAACCCCATCTCCGGCGTGGCGGTCAACCCGAGGGTGGCGAGCCCGGCCCGGCGGAAGCGGGCCATCAGGTGGGTGTCCGCGGGCATGGGCACCCCGTCGCCGAGCAGCCGGCTGCCCGAGCGGGTCGGCACGCCGGCCGCGTGGGTGATGAGGTCCTTGACGGCGAACGGCACGCCGGCGAACGGCCCGTCGGCCGCGTGGTCGAGCGGGGCGTCGAACGGTCCGCTGACGAGCGCGTTGACCTCCGGCTGCACCGCCTCGAGGGCCTCGGTGGCGGTGCCGGCCACCTCGGCGGCGCTCACCTCGCCGGATCGGATCAGGGCCGCCAGAGCGGTCGCGTCCAGGTCGGCGTACTCGCTGAGCTTCATCGTCGTGTCCCTTCTGACCAGGTCCGCAGGACGCTAGGGGCGGTGGGCGCCCGGGACATCGGTCGGTTGACGGAGCGATCGCGAGTGCTCGACCATCTCGACGTATGACCGCCCTGGCCGCCGCGCGCGAGCTCAGCGGCTCCCTGGGCCGTCGCGAGGGCCGTCCGGCCACGGTCGCCATCGCCGAGGGGCTGGGTCGGGTGGTGCGTTCCGACTGTCTCGCCCTGTCGGTCTGGGACCCGGTCCGCCGCCGCCACCGGACCCTCGCCTCCTCCTACCCGGCCGCGGTGACCGCCTTCCTCGACGCCGTGATGCACACCGACCCGCTCTTCGCCGTCGTCCGCGGGGGCGGCTTGCCAGTGCGGGTGCGCGATCTCGCCCCGGCGCAGCGCGGCGGCGAGATCTTCGACTCCGTCATCACGCCGTGCGGGTTCCGCGACGGCCTCACCCAGTGCCTGTTCGCGCCCGACGGCCGCTACGTCGGCATGCTCAACGCGAGCACCCTCGACACCCGTCATCCCGACGACGACGCCGTGTCCCTGCTGGTGCTGCTCGCCCCGCAGCTCGGCGCCGCGCTGGACCCCGCCCCGGTCCCGGACGCGCCGGTCCGGCGCCTGGACGACGGCGTCAGCGAGGGCCTGCGGCTGGGCGCGGACGGCACCGTCGTCCCCCTGACGGCCGCCGCTCGGCCGGACCTGCTGCTCGCACCCTCGCCCCTGCTCGCCGCCGCGCGTGCCCTCCGCTCGGGCCCCGTGCGCCGGCTGGTCGTCCACCGGGAGACGGTGCACGACGTCGAGATGTACCGCTCCGGCCCGGACGTCGTGGTGCTGTACGGCGAGGTGCCGCCGCCGTGCGGGCTCACGGTGCGCGAGCTCCAGGTCCTCGCCCGGGTCGCGGAGGGGGAGAGCAACCCCGAGGCCGGCGCGCACCTGGGCATCGGGGCGCGCACGGTCGCGTCGCACGTCGAACACATCCTGACGAAGACCGGCTGCCGCAACCGGGTCGACGCGACCCGGACGGCGACGGCGTGGGGGCTGCTGTGCTGAGGGGCCGGGCACCGCGACCCGACGGTCGGCTCAGGCGGACACCGGGGTGTCGGTGCCCTCCAGCGTGAACCCCTCGTAGCCCTTCGCCGCGACGTCGGCGAGCTGCTGGCGGTACGCCCCGATGCCGGCCATGTAGAACATGACCGCGTTCTTCTTGCCCGGGATGTTCGCCCCGAAGATCCACGAGTCGGCCTGCGGGAAGAGCGTCATGTCCGCGATCTCCCGGCACGTCGCGGTCCAGCTCTCCTCGGCCGCCGCCGTCGGCTCGACGGTGCGCGCCCCGGACTCCTCGGCCGTGCGGACGAGCTCGCCGATCCACTCGACCTGGGACTCGATGCTCGGCGGGAGGTTGGTGAACGGGCCGTTCGGGCCGAGGATCATGAACATGTTCGGGAACCCGGCCTTCGACACCCCGAGGTAGCTGGTGGGGCCGTCGGCCCAGTGCTCGTCGATGTGCCGGCCGCCGCGTCCGCGCAGGTCCATGGCGCGGTAGTTGCCGTCGACGGCGTCGAAGCCGGTGGCGAACACCAGCACGTCGAGCTCGTGCTCCACGCCGTCGGCGGTCCGCACGCCGCGCTCGGTGATCTCCTCGATCGGGTTCTCGGCGATGTCCACCAGCTCGACGTCGTCGCGGTTGTAGGTCTCGTAGTAGCCCTCGTTGCACAGCGGGCGCTTCGCGTAGAGGTCGGTCGGGGTGAGCTTCCGCGCGGTCTCCGGGTCGTCGACGATCTCGGCGATCTTCGAGCGGATGAACGCGGCCGCGGCGGCGTTCGCGTCCGGGTCCGTCGCGATGTCGGAGAACGTGCCGAACATGAACCGGAAGCCGTTGCCCTTGTCCCAGTTCTCCTGGAACACCCGCCGGCGCTCCTCCTCCGAGACACTCATGGCCTCGACGTCGCTCTCCTCGAACCCGAACGCGACCTTCGAGCCCCGGACCTGCTCCCAGATCGACCCGAAGTCCTCCTTGGTCCGGTCGACCTCGGCCTGGTCCACCGGCCCGTTGCCGGAGGGCACGACGTACTGCGGGGTGCGCTGGAAGACGGTGAGGTGCTCCGCGGACCGGGCCGCCGCGACGATGAACTGCGTCCCGGTCGAGCCCGTACCGATCACGCCGACCCGGCGCCCGGTGATGTCGAGGTCGGCGGGCCAGGCGTTCGTGTGTACGAGCCGTCCGGCGAAGCGGTCGCGGCCGGGGAGGTCGGGCATGTTGCTGCGGGCCAGCAGGCCGAGCGCGTTGACCAGGTACCGGCACGTGGTCGCGCTCCCGTCGGACGTGCGCACCGTCCAGAGCCCGGTGTCGTCGTCGAAGTGCGCGGCGGTGACCTCGGTGTCCAGACGGATGCTCCGCCGCAGGTCGAAGCGGTCGACGACGTGCTCGAGATAGGCGAGGACATCGGGCTGGTCGAGGTAGCGGGTGCTCCAGTCCCACTCGTTGAGCAGGTCCTCGTCGAAGGAGTAGCGGTACACGAAGCCCTCGGTGTCGGACTTCGCGCCGGGGTAGCGGTTGAAGTACCAGGTCCCGCCGATCCCGCCGCCCTTCTCGAACGCCTGCACGGACAGGCCGAGCCGGTCGCGCAGGGTGTGCAGCATGTAGATGCCGCCGAAGCCGGCGCCGATCACGACGGCGTCGACGTCCGGGGTGGTCGTGGTGCTCATGGTCGTCTCCTCGGGTGCTGTGAGCGGGGTCAGCGCCGGTACCAGGCGGCGATCGCGGCGATCTCGTCGTCGGCCTCGGGGGCGTGGCCGGCGCAGAACGGGAAGACGTGCTGCATGTCGTCGACGACGGACAGGGTCACGTCGACGCCCGCGGCCTCGGCGTTCGCGGCGAGCCGGGTGGCGTCGGCGGCCAGCGACTCCGCACCACCCGCGTCCACGTAGAGCCGGGGGAGCCCGGTCAGGTCGGCGTACAGCGGGTTCGCCAGCGGCGTCCGGGGGTCGATCGCCCCGCCCGCGAGGACGCCGGCGATCATGCCCTCGAGCAGGGGAACCGTGACGAGGGCGTCCGTCTCCGCGTTGGTCACCAGCGTCTCCCCGCGGTTCTCCATGTCCAGCCACGGCGAGAACGCGATGACGTGGCCGGGCAGCGGGAGCCCCCGTTCCCGCAGCGCCAGCGGGATCGCGACGGCGAGGTTGCCGCCGGCCGAGTCGCCGATCGTCGTGATGTCGGCCGGGGCGATGCCGCGCTCCGTCAGCCCCGTGAAGGCGGCGACGCCGTCCTCGACCTGCGCGGGGTGCGGGTGCTCCGGGGCGCGGCGGTAGTCGAGCACGAACGCCGTCACCCCGAGGGCCTTCGCGACGTGCCCGGCGAGCTTGCGGTGGCTCGCGGCCGAGCCGACCGCGAACCCGCCGCCATGGGTGTAGAGCAGGACGCGGGAGGCGTCGGCGCCCGCCGGGAGCGTCCAGATCCCCGGCACCCCGCCGACGGTGTCCTCGCGGTAGCTCACGTCCTCCGGCTCGCGGGTGGGCTGGTGCCACTCGTCGAAGATCGCGCGGAAGAGCCGCGTGGTGAGGTCCGGCGTGCTCGCGATGATCCCGGACCAGTCCGCGTAGAGGGCGCGCAGCGCCTCGGCGCCGGCCGAGGTCTGCGGGACGCGGGTCGACGGCGTCGTCGTCATCGGTCTCCTCCGTGAGGTCGGGTGGCGGTGTGACCTGGACCTCACGATGCGCGGGAGGCACCATCGACGGGCGTTCCATTTCGGAACGTCTCGCGGGCGAGCCCCGACGCGGACGATGGGCAGGTGAGCACCATGGCGAGCACGCGGAGCCGGGTGCCTGCCCTCTCGTCCCGGGAGCACGCGCAGGTCCGGCGCAGCCGCGAGGCGCTCGTGGGCGGGGGACTGCTGGACGTGCCGCCGGGCACGGCCGGGGTGCCCCGGGTCATCGAGCAGAGCTGGCGGCGCTGCGTCGGCGAGCAGGTGCCCGTGGCGCCGGCGCGCATCGACTACCGCGAGCCCGAGCCCTCGGCCCTGCGCCGGGCGGCTGAGCCGGTGCTCGACCGGCTGCGCTGGAGCCTCGCCGACGTCGCGGTCGCGATGGTGCTCTCGGACGCCGACGGTCGGATCGTCGCCCGCTACGCCGACGTCCGGCGCCAGCGGACGCTGATGGACCGCGCGTGCGCGGCCGAGGGCTTCGACTACTCCGAGGCGTCGATCGGCACCAACGGGCTCGGGACGGTGCTGGTCGAGCGGCGACCCGTGCTCGTCCGCGGTCCGGAGCACTATAACGCCGAGCTCGAGAGCCTCACCTGCGCCGGGACGCCGATCGTCGAGCCCTACACGGGCCGCGTCGTCGGCTGCTTCTCGCTCGCGTGCGCGACCCGCGACGTGCACCCGATCATGACGGCGCTCGCCGGTGACGTCGGGCGGCAGATCGAGGCCGGTCTGCTCGACCAGGCCGGGGAGCGGCGCCGCGGGCTCGTCGAGGCGTACCTGGCGGTCGACCGGGCCGACGGACCGTCCCTCGTGGTCGACGAGGACACGGTGCTGGCCAACCGCGCCGGGCTCGCGCACGTGGGCCCGGACCTGCACGCCCTGCTGTGGACCCACCTGCGCGAGCACGGCCGGTCCGGGCGGATGCCCGTCCCGCTGACCGACGGGTTCCACGACGCGTTGGTCGAGCCGATCTCCGACGGCGGGCGGCCCGCCTTCGGGGTCCGCCTGCTCCCTCGTCCCGACGACGGGTCGCGGCGTTCGCCGCGGCCCGCACCCGCCGTCGGGAAGCCGCTGCACCACGACCCCCGGGTGGCCGGGCAGCTCGAGGAGGCGCTCGCCCACGGTGAGCCGGTCGCGGTCGTCGGGCCCGGCGGCGCGGGCAAGTGCCGCACCGCCCGGGCGCTGCTCCGGCGGCGGGGGATGGACCCGCTGGTCGTCGAGCCGGCGCTGGACCCGGACTGGTCCGCGACGGCGGGTGCGGCCGTCGCGGCCGGGCACGGCGTCGTGCTCCGGCGCGTGCACGAGCACCCGCAGCCCACGGTCGGGCAGCTGCAGTCGCTCCTCGTCGGGCCGGGCCCCGTCGCGCTCACCCTCGACCTCGACGCCGCGGACGACGCGCTCGTCGGGACGGTGCGCCGCCTGACCACCGTCGTCCGGCTGCCGACGCTCGCGCAGGGCCGGGAGCACCTGCCTGCTCTGGTCCGCGAGATCGCCCCGACCGCGCGCTTCTCCCCGGATGCGTGGGAGCGCCTGCTCGCCTGGTCCTGGCCCGGAAACCTCGCCGAACTGCACACCACGGTCGCCGCCGCGGCCCGGCGGGCCTCGGGTGGCCTGGTCGAGGAGGACGACCTCCCCGAGGACCTGCGCGGGCCGCGCCGTCCGATGGGCCTGCTGGAGTCGGCCGAGCGGGACGCGGTCGCCGAGGCCCTCCGCGCCTCGGGCGGCAACCGGACGGTGGCCGCGCGGTCGTTGGGGATCGGGCGGAACACCCTCTACCGCAAGATGCGCGAGTTCGGGCTGCACTGACGGCGGGCGTCAGCCGAGCCCGCGCCCGCCGTTGACGGGGAGGACCTGGCCGTTGATCCAGGACGCCTCGTCGGAGAGCAGGAACGTGACGGCCGAGGCGATGTCGTCGGGGACGCCGAGGCGGGGCGCATGCACCCGGGTGAGGACCTCGGCCTGGTAGTCGTCGGAGTTCAGCGTCGCCGACTGCTCGGTCAGGACGAGCCCGGGCGCGACCGTGTTGCAGCGGATGTTCCGCTTGCCCCACCCGATCGCGATGTGCTTGCTCAGCGCGAGGATGCCGGACTTCGACGCGCCGTAGGCGACGCGGTTCGCGTCGCCGTAGAGCACCAGCCCGGAGATGGTGTTCACGATCGCCCCGCCACCGCTGTCGAGCAGTGCCGGGATCGCGTGCCGGGCCATGAGGAAGTAGCCGGTGAGGTTGACCTCGAGGCTGCGCCGCCACACCTCCAGCGGCACCGTGACGACGTCGGTGTCGCGGCCGAGGGTCTGCGCCGAGGTGTCCGCGGCGACGTTGAAGAGGCCGTGCACCGCGCCGAACGTCTTCGTCGCGACCTCGACGAGGTCCGCGCACGAGGTGTCGTCACTGATGTCGAAGACGCTCCCGACGCACTCGCCGCCGGACCCGGCGATCTCCGCGACCGTGCCGTCGACGCCCCGTCCGTCGAGGTCCCCGACGACGACCCGGGCCCCCTCGCGGGCCAGCCGCACCGCGGTGGCCCGGCCCAGGCCCGATCCGGCGCCGGCCACGATCACGACCTTGTCCTGCATCCTGTCCACGAGACGTACTCCTTCCTCAGGCCGCGGTCAGCCGGACGGGGAGACTGCGAAAGCCCCGCAGCGTGTTGTTCAGCATCGGCACGGGCTCGCCGGTGAGCTCGATCGTCGCGACTTTTCGGGCCACGGCGCCGATCAGCGCCTCCGCCTCCATGCGCGCGATCGGCTGCCCGATGCACTGGTGGATGCCGCGTCCGAAGGTCATGTGCCCGTCCTCGGAGGTCCGGTCGATGTCGTACCGGTCGACCGTCGGCCCCCAACGGCGCGGGTCCCGGTTCGCGGAGGCGACCAGCAGCATCACCTTCTGGCCCTCGCGGATCGGGATGCCACCGATCTCGGTGTCCCGGGCCGGGGTGCGGTAGTTCTGCCGCACGACGCTGTCGAGACGCAGGGACTCCTCGTAGGCGAACTTCGCGCGCCGCGGGTCGGCGACGAGCTTCGCGTACTCACCGGGATGGGTGGCGAGGTGGAAGAGCGTGTAGGCGATGCTGTGGATCGTCGTGTCGATCCCGGCCCCGAGCAGGGAGCGGACGAGGTTGGCGGCCTGGTCGGGGGTGAACTTCCCGGCGTCCGCGGCCTCCCAGATCGCACCGCCCACGGTGCCGCGGGCGACCGCGTCGCGGGCGCAGCTCGCGCGGATCCACTCCTGGACGGCCGCGAGGTCGCCGACCGCGGCGATCTCGGCGCGCGCCCGCTCGGTCTGCGGCCCGAGGGACTCGAACAGGAAGGTGCTGTAGCGCAGCAGGTTCTCCCGTCCCTCCGGTGGTGCCCCGATCACCGCGTCCGGGATAACGCGGAGCGGGAAGGCCTCGGCCAGGTCCGTCTGCGCGTCGGCCAGGCCCTTCTCCAGGGCGAGGTCGACGATCGTGTCCGCCGCCTCGGCGAAGGTCTGCCGCAGCCGCCGGAGATTGCGAGGCGCGAGGATCTCGCCGATCACCGACCGTACGGCGGTGTGGTCCGGCTGGTCGCTCTCGAGCAGGATGGCGGGCTCGCGGAAGCTCTCGCCCTTGGTGCGGTCCAGGATCCCGGCGCCGCGCCCGCTGATGAACAGGTCGTTGCGGACGTGCAGCTCCCGCAGCTCGGCGTCGCGGCCGACCGCGACGATGTCGTAGCCGAGCGACTGGTCCACGCGGACGACCGGTCCGGCCTCGCGCACCTCCTCCCAGAACGGGAGCGGATCGGTCAGGACCTCGGTGCTGTAGGGGTCGACGGCGACGTGGGGGAGTTCGACGGTCTGCATGGTG
The DNA here is from genome assembly GCF_030286555.1 of Actinomycetospora termitidis. GTDB lineage: Bacteria > Actinomycetota > Actinomycetes > Mycobacteriales > Pseudonocardiaceae > Actinomycetospora > Actinomycetospora termitidis. The sequence continues at coordinate 270,966 of NZ_JASVWF010000002.1, forward strand.
GTGGCTCCTCGGTGGTTCAGAGGTCCAGCACCAGGCGCGGACCGCGGGCCCGGGAGACGCAGATCATCATCGTCTCCGAGTCCTCGCGTTCCGCGTCGGTGAGGACCGCGTCGCGGTGGTCGACCTCGCCGGCGAGGACGGTGGTCTCGCAGGTGCCACACGTCCCTTCGCCGCAGGAGGACAGGGTCTGCACGCCGGCGTCCCGGACCGCCTCGAGCACGGAGCGGCCGGGCGGCACGGGGACGGTGCGATCGGACCGTGCGAGCTCGACCTCGAACGGCGTGTCCTCGCGGTCGGTGATCGCGAGCGGGGCGAACCGCTCGACGTGCAGGGACTCCGCGGGGGCGTGCTCCGCCACGGCGTCCAGGAACCCGGCGGGCCCGCAGGCGTAGACCTGGGTCCCGGAGGGCGTCGCGGCGAGCAGGCCGGCGAGGTCGAGCAGGCCCCGGTCGGCGTCGACGTGGAGGTCGACGCGGTCCGGCCAGCGCCGGGCGAGGTCGGCGGCGAAGGCCATCGAGCCCGCGGTGCGGCCGGCGTAGACCAGTCGCCAGTCCGCACCCCGGGCGGCCGCCTCGTCGATCATGCTGATCAGCGGCGTGATGCCGATGCCGCCGGCCAGGAACAGGTAGCGGCCCTGCTCGTCGAGGGCGAAGTGGTTGCGGGGCCCGGCGACCCGGACGTCCCGTCCGACCGCCAGTTCGTCGTGGCAGAACGCCGATCCGCCCCGCCCGTCACGCTCGCGCAGCACGGCGACCCGCCAGGTGCCGGTGGCGGACGGGAGCAGGCTGTACTGCCGGACCAGGTCGTCGCCGAGGTGGAGATCGATGTGCGACCCGGGCGTGAAAGACCCGAACGGCGCGTCCGCGGCGCTCGCGGCCAGCACGATCTCCACGACGCCGTCGGCGACGACCGTTTTCGTCACGACCCGAGCGTCGACGAGGTGGCCGGTGGCCGGGGCTGCGGATGTCAGTGGTGGTGTGGTGGCGCTCAAGACCGGCTCCTGGCTCGTCGTCGAGGCGGGTGGTGGAAGGGGGGACGAGGGTTCAGCCGGTGCCCTCGACGATGACGATGCGTCGCGACATGCACTTCCGGGCCACCTCGATGGCCGGCGCGTAGGTGCTCGAGGTGTAGAAGGCGCGGGCGTCGTCGAGGGTGTCGAAGCCGAGCACGACCACGGTGACGCCGTCGTCGAGCTCGCCCTCGAGGACCTCCGGCGTCCGGTTGCGCACCAGGTAGCGGCCGCCGAACTCGGCCACGGCCTGCCGGGCGATGGAGCGGTACTCGTCGAGCAGGTTCTCGTCGGTGGTGACGATCTCGCTCAGCAGATAGGCCGTCATGTCTCCTGCTCCCAGGGGTCGATCAGGACGCGGCCGGTGCGGCCGCGTCGTGCGGTGGCCGCCATCGCGCCGGCGGCGTCGTCGAGACCGAAGGTCTCCGGGCTGTCGACGGGGATGCGGCCGCTCGCCACCTCCGCGAGCACGTCGTCGAGGACGGCCGCGACCCGTGCGGGGTCGTCCAGGTGGTCCAGCAACCAGAAGCCGGTGACCGTGCGCGAGCCCGGGATCAACGACCGCGGCGCGAGGGTGGCGGGGAGATCGCTCGAGCTGCCGTAGGAGACGAGGGTCCCCCGGCGGCCCAGGGCGCCGGCCGCCGCCTCGAGCACGGGCCCGCCGATCGAGTCGAGGACGAGGTCGATCGGGCCGTCCGCCGCGTGGCGCAACGCCGCTCCGAGGTCGTCCGCGTCGGTGCGGACGACCGCTGACGCCCCCGCGGAACGCAGCCGGTCCTCCGGCGCCGTCGGCGAGGCGATCGCGACGACGTGCCGCTGCCCGCGCACGGCCGACAGCCGCAGGAGCAGCGTCCCGACGGCGCCGGTCGCCCCCGACACCACGACGCCGTCGTCCTTCGTGGGTCGGGTCGTGTCCAGCAGCAGGCCGGCGGTGAGCCCGGGGACGAACACCGAGAGCGCGGACTCGTCGTCGAGACCCTCGGGGACGGGGTGGACATCGCGCTCCCGGACCGCCACGTACTGGCCGAAGCCACCGCATCCGCAGAGGGCGAGCACCGTCTCGCCGGTGTCGGTGCGCGTCCCGACGATCTCTCCGCCCGGAACGAACGGGAGTTCCTCCACGCGGCCGGTCAGATGATTCAGGCCGGTGCGGCAGGCCCGTTCGTCCGCGAAGTTCACGGCGGCACGTCGGACTCGCACGAGCACGTCCCCGCACGCCGGCTCGGGAATGGGGATGCGCGTCGTCGTCAAGGTTTCGGCGCTGCCGCGTTCGGCCTGCAGAACGACCGCCATGGTCACGTTGAACACCTCCGATGACTTCCCAGGAAGTCGACTTCCGGAGAAGTTAGGGGACGTGTCGACGGGCCGTCAATGGTCGCGTCGTGCCGAGAGCCATCCCGACACCGCGCCCAGGACCGCCGGCGTGTGGAACGCCGGGTCCTCGTGGGTGGCGCCGTCGACGACGAGGAGCTGGTGCTCGACCCCGGCAGCCTCGAGCGGCGGGAGCAGGCGCCGGGCCTGGGACGACGGCATCATCGCGTCCCGGCTGCCGGTCACGAGCAGCAGCGGGGGCGCGCCCGGCCGCACGTGGGCGACGGGGCTCGCGTACCGCAGCGCGTCGAGGCGTCGGCCCGCGGCGGTCGCCCCCACCAGCGCGGCCTCGGGTGGGGTCGTCGGGGCCGCGCGACCGGCCGCGAAGGGCGGTGTCACCGCGCCCGGGTCGACCGGGTCGGTCTGCAGGGCGACGAGGTCGGTGGGGGCGAACCACGCCACGGCGGCGGTGATCGGCGGCCGGTCCGTGCTCAGGGCGGCCATCAGGGCGAGGTGGCCCCCGGCGGAGGCGCCCCAGAGGCCGACCCGCGCGGGATCGGCCCCGTAGGTCGCCGCGTGCTCGACGACGTGGGCGATCGCGGCGAGGACGTCCTCGAGCTGGGCGGGCCAGAGGGCGGTCGAGCTGAACCGGTAGGAGGCGCTGACGACGACCAGGCCGGACGCGGCGACGGGGACGAGCCGGTGCTCGGCGTGGTCCGTGCGGGCGCCGCGGGCCCAGCCGCCGCCGTGCAGGTACACCACGGCCGGCAGGGCCCCGTCCGCGTCCCTCGGCCGGTAGACGTCGAGGTGGAGGGACGAGGTCCCCACCCGGCGGTACTCGACGTCGGGGTGGCGGTCCACGGCGACGGTCATCGTTTCTCCGATCGCATCGACGGCTCGGTTGACGCGGCAGCGTCCAACGCTTAACTTCTCAGGAAGTTAGCTTCCTGAAAAGCTCCACCACGCAGAGGTGATCGACGATGCTGACCGCCGAAGAGAACGAGACGCTCACGAGAGTCGGACCGCAGACGCCGATGGGGCGCATGATGCGTCGTTTCTGGATGCCGATCGCCACCTCCGCGCAAGTGCCGGAGCCGGACGGCGACCCGCTCCGCGCCCGCCTGTTCGGGGAGTCGTTCGTCGTGTTCCGCGACAGTGCCGGGCAGATCGGGGTGCTCGACGAACTGTGCATGCACCGTGGGGTGTCCCTCGCGCTCGGGCGGGTGGAGGACGGCGGGGTCCGCTGCCTCTACCACGGGTGGAAGTTCGGGGCGGACGGCACGATCCTCGACACCCCGAACCACTGCAGCGAGCGGTTCCGCACGCGGATGAAGGCTCCGGCCTACCCGGTCGTCGAGGCCGGTGGCCTGGTCTGGACCTACATCGGCCCGAAGAAGCAGCAGCCACCCTTCCCGCACTTCGCGTTCATGGACGTGCCGGAGGAGAACCGCACCGTGATCCGCGCCAACGTGGCCTGCAACTACCTGCAGCTCTACGAAGGTGGAGTGGACAGCTCGCACGTCGGCATCCTGCACAGCAACCAGGCGAACCCCACGTGGAAGGCGGGGGAGTTCACGGCCAACGACGAGGACGACAACCCCGGCGCGATCTCGGTCGCGGACAACGCCCCCGCCCTGGAGATCGAGGACACCGCCTTCGGCTTCCACTACGTCGCCAAGCGGGTCGCCTCGGTCTCCGAGGACGGCACACCGGCGCACTCCATCCGCACCACTCCGGTGTTCCTGCCGGTCGGTCGCGTGATCCCGGCTCCGACCGTCGAGTTCTACGTCTTCGAGGTCCCGCTCACGGATGTGGAGACGGCCACCTTCATCGTCATCTACGGGGACCGCCCGGTCAGTCGCCCGCGCTTCATGGAGATGCTCGGGCTGGACGACGAGCGGTTCTTCGACGAGGCGTCGGCGGACTTCCTCGGTCACCGGCTCCCCGGCTTCGGCCAGGACCGGCCGTCCATGGCCACCGGGTGGACCGGGCTGCGCGGCATCCAGCAGGAGGACGCGACCCTGGCGCTGAGCATGGGGCCGATCGTGGATCGCACCAAGGAACACGTCGTCGCGGCGGACCGGGCGATCATGCACCTGCGTGCGCAGCTCCTGGAGTCCGTGCGTGGCCACGAGGCCGGGGGGCACCCACTCGGCCTGGTCGCCGACTACGGGCCGATGCGCTCGCTGTGCGACACCGACCTCGAGCCCGGTCAGGCCTGGCAGGATCACGTCCCCGGCAACCGGACGGTCACCACCGTGGCGGACGACGAGCAGATGGCCACCACGTCGTGATCGCGACCGTCGTCCGGTCCCGCACCGACCTCGCCGACGGCATCTGCCTGCTCGAACTGGCGGCTGCGGACGGCGCCGCGCTCCCGGGGTTCGGGGCCGGGGACCACATCGACCTGGAGCTGGGTCCGAACCTGGTCCGCAGCTACTCGCTCTGCGACACGCCGACCGGGGCACCCAGCGCGTACCGGGTGGCCATCGCGTTGGACCCGGCGAGCCGCGGTGGGTCCCGACGGGTGCACGAGCTCGCCGAGCGCGACCGCGTGGACATCCGCGCCCCGGTCGGGCACTTCCCGTTGGTCGAGGAGGCCGCGCACACGGTGCTCGTCGCCGGCGGCATCGGTGTGACCCCGATCGTCTCCATGGCCCGTCGGCTGACCGAGCTGGGCGCGTCGTGGGGGCTGCACTACGCGGTGCGCACCCGGTCGGTCGCGGCGTTCGTCCCCGAGCTCGAGCACCTGGCGGAGACGGCCGGGGCGCATTTCGCGCTGCACGTGGACGACGAGATGCCCGACGACGACCGGGTCCTGCCGCTGCGACCGCTCGTGGACGGTGCGCCGTCGGGTGCGCACTTCTACTGCTGCGGACCCGGGCCGATGCTCGATGCGTTCCTCGCCGCGACGGCCGACGTCGCACCGGAGCGGGTGCACGTGGAGCGGTTCCGTGCGGAACCGGTCGAGCCGGACGCCGAGGACGGAGGGTTCGAGGTCGAGCTCGCCCGGTCCGGGAGCACGTTCGAGATCGGCCCGGAGGACACGGTCCTGGACGTTCTGCTGGACAATGACGTGGACGTGGACTTCTCCTGCATGGAGGGCATCTGCGGCAGCTGTCGGGTGCAGGTGCTCGACGGTGCCCCGGACCACCGGGACACGACGTTGAACGCGACCGAGCGGGAGGCGGGCGTGATGCTCGTGTGCTGCTCACGAGCCAAGGGACGCAGACTTGTCCTCGACCTCTGACACGCCCCGACCCGCGCGCGTCGACAACGGGCCGGACCTCAAGGTCCTCGCGGACCAGTGGTCGGCCCGGCTCGACGGGCTGGACGTGCGGCCCTTCGCCGTCGCCTCGTCCGCGGTCCGGCTCGGACTCCTGATCGAGCGCCGCTTCGCCGAGCTGGCGCGGCAGGAGCACGGGCTGCGCCCCGGTGACCTGCGGGTCCTGCTGGCCCTCCGCCGCTCCGGCCCGAAGCAGGCACTCAGCCCGACCGAGCTGTTCCGCACGTTGATGGTCACCTCGGGGGCCGTCAGCAAGCAGGTCGACTCCCTCGAGAAGGAGGGCCTGGTCACCCGGGTCGCCGATCCCGAGATCCTGCGGGGGCTGCTCGTGCGGCTCGAGCCGGCGGGCGCGGACATCGCCGACGCGACGATGGAGACGATCTGCCGCGACTTCTGCGGCATCACGGACCTGTCGGACGAGCAGCTCGACGACACCCTCGACGTCCTGACCGACCTCCTGGCCAGGGTCGAGGACAGGTCCGCCGACGCGGAGCGCGACCAGCGGCGGGAGCGGGCATGACCGAGACCTGGATCGGCGACCTGCTCGACCGCGCCGGCGCCGCCCTGCTCAAGCTGGAGGAGGACGGGCTGTTCATGTCCCGCTTCCACGTGAGCCCCGCGATCGGTGCCTCGTTCGCCGCCCTGCGCCGGGGCGAGATCGAGGCCGGGCTGCCCCTGATGGTCCTCGGCGCCGAAGTGGTCGAGGACCCGTCCCTCGACCACGACGAGTTCGCGCTCGTCCCGTGATCCACCACCGCTAGTCCGCCACCACCCGTCATCCACCACCCCCGGCCGTCGGCCGCGGGAGATCGTCTCGTTCCCAGCCGGCCCGCACCTCCGTGCGGTCGGTCGATCTCCCCTGCGCGAACGGTTCGCTCTCTTCACCGGAGAAGGAGAGATCCACCATGAGCCACGCCGATGTCGACCCCGGTCCGGCCGAGCGGGAATCGTCGCCCGCCGAGGTCCGCCGCGTCGCGATCTCGAGCTATCTGGGCAACACGATCGAGTTCTACGACTTCATCCTCTACGGGTCCGCGGCCGCGCTCGTCTTCGGGCCGCTGTTCTTCAGCGACCTGAGCCCCGCCCTGGCCACGGTGGCGTCCTTCGCCACGCTGGCCAGCGGATACGTCGCCCGTCCGCTCGGCGGCATCGTGCTGGGGCACTTCGGCGACGCGATCGGTCGCAAGAAGGTCCTGCTCCTCACGATGGTGCTGATGGGCCTGGCCAGCGGGGCGATCGGCCTGCTGCCCACCTACGAGCAGATCGGGGTGGCCGCGCCCCTGCTGCTGGTCCTGCTCCGCATCCTGCAGGGGTTCGCCGTGGGCGGGGAGTGGGGCGGTGCGGTGCTGCTCACCGCGGAGCACGCGCCCGGACGTCGCCGGGGGTTCCTCGTCGCCATCGGGCAGACGGGGCTCGCGACCGGCGGCCTGCTCTCCACCGTCGCCATGGCGCTGGTGGCCCTGCTGCCCGCCGAGCAGCTCTTCTCGTGGGGGTGGCGGCTGCCGTTCCTGGTGAGCTTCCTGCTCCTCGGGCTCGGTCTCTACATGCGCCTGCGGGTCAGCGAGAGCCCCGTCTTCCGCGAGCTGGAGAACCGCCCGCGCCCGCCCCGCGTGCCGCTCGTGCGGATCGTGCGCACCCCCGGCCTGCTGCTGCGCAGCGTCGCGGCCGCCCTGCCGAGCACCGTCGCGACCGCCCTGTTCGGGACGTACATGATCAGCTATGCGGGGGTGCTCGGGTACTCGCGCCCCACCATCCTGACGTCGCTGTGCATCGCGTGGGCCGCGGCCATCGTGCTGCTCCCGCTGTTCGGTCTGCTCACCGACCGCATCGGTCGGCGCCCGGTGTTCGTCTTCGGGGCCGTGAGCCTGGCGGTCGTGGTCTACCCGGCCTTCCTCGCCGTGCGGACCGGGTCGATGCTGGCGCTCACCGCGATCATGGTGTTCGTCTCGGCGATCAGCTCCAACGCCTGCGTGTCCGCCCTGGCCCCGCTGCTGAGCGAGATGTTCCCGACCTCGGTCCGCTACACCGGCGTCTCGATGGCCTACCAGCTCGCGTCCCTGCTCGCGGGGCTGAGCCCGCTGGTCGCGAGCAGCCTGGTCGCCGGGCTGGGCACGTCCGTCGGGACGACCTGGATCGTCATCGGGACGGTCGCCGTCGGTCTCGGGGGCGCCGCCGTCGTCTGGTCGATGCGCGACACGTCCGGATCGAACCTGCGCACCGTCGGTGACCCGACGCGACGTCCGGCCAGCCCGGCCACGGCGGTGGACGCGGCGGAAGCGCACTCGTGAGCCTCGCGGCCGACCCGGACGTCGTCCCGTCCTACCCCGGGCTCCTCCGACTCGACGGCCGCACCGTGGTCGTCCTCGGAGCCGGGGCGGGGATGGGCCGACAGTCGGTGCACGCCCTCGCGCAGGCCGGCGCCTCGGTGGTGTGCGTGGACCGGGAGCTCGATCTGGCTGCGGTGGTCGCCGAGGAGGTCGGGGGACATGCCGTGGGCGCGGACGTCACCGATCGGGCCGCGATGGACCGGGCGTTCGCCGAGGCCGCGGGCCACGGGCCGGTGACGGGCGTCGTGGACGTCGTCGGGATGGCCCTGATGGGCGCGATCGACGAGTTCGACGACGACCGGTGGGACCAGCAGTTCGCCGTCTGCCTGCGCCACGTCCTCCTGACGGTGCAGATCGGCGGTGCCGCAGTGGCAAACGCCGGGGGCGGGGCGCTGGTGTTCGTCGGCTCCGGATCGGGCGATGCCTACTGCCCGGGCCAGGCCGTCTACGGCGCGTCGAAGGCCGCGGTGCACCGGCTCGCCACCTCCGCCGGACGGGAGCTCGCCCCCCGGGGTGTCCGCGTCAACGTCGTCGCGCCCGGTCTGACCCGCACGCCCCGGCTCGACGCGGCCCTGCCTGCGTCCGCGTGGACCGACTACGAACGCCGCATCCCGCGGGGGCGTGCCGGGACCCCGGCCGAGATCGCCGGCCCGATCCTGTTCCTGATCTCCGAGCTCTCGGCCTACGTCAACGGCCAGGTGCTCACCGTCGACGGCGGTCTCGGTGGTTCGCTGCCCGCGCTCGGGACGGCCGAGCCGTGACCCGCGGCGTCGAGCGGGTCGTGGTCGAGTTCGACGCCCGGGCGGGCCTGTCGGAACTGGAGCGCATCGTCGGGCTCCTGCGCGGACGTCGGCATCCGGTCGTCGGCCTCGAGAGCGACCTGACGGGCGAGTCGGCGGTCGTCGCGATCTGGGGTCCCGGCCTGCACGGCGGCGACGACGACGCCCTGGTACTGCGGAGGCTCCGGCGCCTGCCCGGGGTGCTGCACGCCCGCATCGTGTCGCCCGTGGAGGCCCGATGACGTCCGTCGTCGCCGCGTTGCGGGCGGTGTTGCCGGCGGATCGTGTGGTGGACGACCCGGACGTGCTGGGCTCCTATGCCCACGACGAGGCGGAGTGGGCGCCGTGGGAACTCCCGGCCGCGGTGGTGCGCCCGCTCGACGCCGCGCAGTGCCAGGCGGTGGTGCGCGCATGCCTGACCCACCGGGTGCCGGTGGTGCCGCGCGGCGCCGGGACCGGGCTCTCCGGGGGTGCGAACGCGACCGCAGGGTCGGTGGTGGTCTCGGTCGAGCAGATGACCCGGATCCACGAGATCGACCCGGCCGAGCGGCTCGCGGTCGTGGAGCCGGGGATCGTCAACGACGACCTGCGCGCCGCCTGTGCTGCCCGCGGCCTGTGGTATCCGCCCGACCCCGCTAGCTCTCCGTGGTCGACGATCGGCGGCAACGTCGCCACCAACGCCGGCGGCATGTGCTGCGTGAAGTACGGCGTCACCCGCGACTACGTCCTCGGCGTGCAGGTCGTGAACGGGCTCGGCGAGCTGGTCCGGCTCGGGCGGCGCACCGCCAAGGGCGTCGCCGGGCTCGACCTGGCCGGGCTGATGGTCGGCTCCGAGGGCACCCTCGGTCTGATCACCGAGGTCACCGTCAAACTCCGACCCGCCCGCGCCCCCGAGCACACCGTCGCCGGCTACTTCGCCGACGTCATCGCCGCCGGCCGCGCGGTCGCCGCGATCACCGCCGCCGGACTGACCCCGAGCGCGCTGGAACTGGTCGACAAGACCTGCCTGGAAGCCGTCGACGCCTGGAAGAACCTCGGCATCTCCGCCGAGGCCGACGTCATCCTGCTCGGCCGCTGCGACGCCCCCGGTGCCGCGGGACAGGCGGAGGCCGAGGAGATGATCCGGCACTTCGACGCCGCCGGCGCCACCTTCTCCGCGCGCGCCGCCGACGCCGAGGAGGCCGACGCGCTCTTCGCCGCCCGCCGGCTGGCCTACCCCGCCCTGGAACGGCTCGGCCCGGTGCTCACCGAGGACGTCTGCGTCCCCCGCGCCGCCGTCCCCGAGATGCTCGCCCGCATCCAGGCCACCGGCGAGCGGCACCGGACCACCATCGCCAACATCGCCCACGCCGGCGACGGGAACCTGCACCCGCTGCTGATCACCCCGGTCGGCGACGAACCCGCCCGCGAACGCGCCCAGGCCGCATTCCACCAGATCATCGCCGACGCGATCGACCTCGGCGGCACCGTCACCGGCGAACACGGCGTCGGCCTGCTCAAACGCGACGGCCTGGTCGCCGAACAGACCCCGGAGAACCTCGCCATGCAACGCGCCGTCAAGGCCGCCCTCGACCCCCACGGCATCCTCAACCCCGGCAAGATCCTGTGAGCAAGGGAGACACGGCGTGCCCGTGATCGACGTCCCCGCGTCTGCGGCGGGCCGCCAGCAGGCCTATCTCGCGGTCCCGCCGGTCGGTGATGGTCCCTTCCCCGGGGTCGTGGTCCTCCAGGACGTCTTCGGTGCCACGAACGTCCTGCACGCCCACGCCGACCGCCTTGCGACCGCGGGCTACGTCGCCGTCGCTCCCGCCTTGTACACCGCGCGCGGTGGCGGCCCGCGCTGCATCGCCGGCGTGATGCGCTCGATGAACTCGGGGACCGGTCCGGTGTTCGACGACATCGAGGCGGCCCGCACCTGGCTCGCCGCACGCGAGGACTGCACCGGGCGCATCGGGGTCATCGGGTTCTGCCAGGGCGGCGGCTTCGCGCTGCTCTCGGCCGCGCGCCACGACTACGCCGCGGCCGCCCCCAACTACGGCCTCCTGCCGGAGGACCCCGACCGCGACCTCGTCGGGATCTGCCCCACCGTCGCGAGCTACGGCGCCAGGGACCGGATCGTTCCCGACGGCGGGCCGCGTCTGGAAGCCGCGTTGCAGCGGCTCGGCGTCGTGCACGACGTCAAGACCTACGCGGAGGCCTCCCACAGCTTCCTCGAGCGGGGCTACCCAGCGAGCGCGGCGCGCGTCGTGGGCTTCGGTTACCACGGTCCTTCGGCCGAGGACGCGTGGCGCCGCATCCTGTCCTTCTTCGCCGAGCACCTCCGCTGACCGCGCTCCGGGCCAGGCTCGCGACAGTATTTCCCGGTGCCGGTCAGATCGCCGCGGTGCCGCCGTCGACGCTCAGTTCCATGCCGTTGACGTAGCTCGAGTCGTCCGAGGCGAGGAACAGCGCCACCGAGGCGATCTCCTCCGGGCGGCCCATCGTCCCCCGGGGGATCAGCGACTCGAACGCCCGCTTCGTCTCCTCGTCGAACAGCTCCTCCTGCTTGGCCGTGGCGACCTGGCCGGGGGTGAGGACGTTGACCCGGATCCGCCGCTCCTTGAGTTCGGCGAGCCAGACCCGGGCGTAGGCCTGTTGCACGGCCTTGCTGCCCGCGTAGACGCTCCAGCCCGCCCAGCCCTTGACCGAGGCGATCGATCCGGTCATGAGGATCGAGCCGCCGTCGTTGAACAGCGGCAGGGCCTTCTGCACCGTGAACAGGGTGCCGCGGGCGTTGAGCCCGAAGGCCTCGTCGAAGTGCTCCTCGGTGATCTCCCCGAGGAACGCCTCGTGACCCACCCCCGCGCTCGCCCACAGGACGTCGATGGCGCCCTTCTCCCGCTCCACGGTGTCGAAGAGGCGTTCCAGGTCGTCCAGGTCCGCGGCGTCGCCCTGCACCGCGGTGACGTTGTCGCCGATCTGCTGCACGGCGTCGTCCAGGGCCTCCTGACGTCGACCCTGGATGAAGACGTACGCCCCCTCGTCCACGAACGACCGCGCTCCCGCCAGGGCGAGCCCGGTCGATCCGCCCGTGATCACAGCGACCTTGCCGTCGAGCTTTCCCATGTGTCGTCACCTCTCGCCGGGGTCCGGTCGACCTCCGGCCATGGAATGCGGGCCACCCCGTGGGTGGTGTTGATGCGCTTAACTGCACCGATCGGTACGGCTAAGCTAACGAGCGCCGCCTGGCGATGCAAGCTAGCCACACCGCGCGTTACTGACGACTAGGATCGAGCCGTGACCGACCTGGAGAAGGGGCCCCGGGGGCTCCGTCGCGGTCGAGGCGCCCGCGAGCGCATCCTCGGTGCGTCACGTGAGCTCTTCGGGAGCCGCGGCATCAACAACACCGGCATGGACGAGCTGTGCGCCGCGGCGCAGGTCTCGAAGCACACCGTGTACCAGCACTTCGGGGGCAAGGATCAGCTCGTCACCGAGTTCCTCCGCCAGCACGATCCGGACACGATGCCGGACGTCTTCGACCGCGCCGACCTGACACCCCGCGAACGCATGCTGGCCGCGTTCGACCGGCCGTCGACGGTGCCCCCGCGTGACGTGACGCCGCTCTGCCCGTTCATCGGTGCGGCCGTCGAGATCAGCGACCCAGAACATCCCGCCCGTCGTCGCGCCCACGACTACAAGGAAGCGGTCGCCGCGCGATTCGCCGAGGCCGCTCGCGAGGCCGGCGCCACCGATCCCGAGCTGCTCGGCGAGCAGCTGGCACTGGTCCTCGACGGGGCGTCGGCACGGACGCGGGCCCTGAACGCCGAGACCCTCGGGACGGCCGCGGCCATTGCCGCGACCCTGATCGACCAGGCCGTCCCGGTGGCCCGGTAGCCGGGAGAGCGCTCGGCGGGGTCCGCTGACGGCGCCCGGCCTCAGCGAGGCCCGAAGACGGACGCCTCCTTGCTGCGTCGCCGTCGGCCGTGGCGGGTCCACCCGGTCAGCGGGCGGGGCCCGAGCTGGTCACGGAGGCGCTCCATCTCCTCGGGGGTCGCGACCTCCACGACGCGGGCTCCCGCGCCCCGCGGGTCGGTCAGGCCCTCCCGGACGGCGTCGAGCACGGTCGCCCACTGCTCGTCGGGGATCCGTTCCGTCACGAGCTCCGCGGTCTCCCGGGCGGAGGGGTCGACGAACGCGGTGAGTCCGTCGGACAGGCTCCGCCAGGCGGCGGCGAGCAACTCGACGCGCCGGTGGTCCTCAGCGGTCGCCAGGGTCGCCGGTCGGTGCGCGAGCTGGGTGACGACGGCGCGCGTCGTGCGCCGGGCGTCGGCGACGAGGGCCCTGAGGTCCTCGCGTCGCTCGCGGAGCGTGGCGTAGGGCAGTGCCTCGGGCGCGTGCTGCTCGAGCAGGGGCCAGAGCAGCGACTCCTCGAAGCCCAGTTCGGCGACGACGTCGTCGCAGAGGTCCTCGGTCAGGTCGGCGAAGTCGACGCGTCGCCGCTCGTCGAGGTGGCGGGTGCCCTGCAGGAGGCCCTCGGTGAGGTCGACGACCCGGCCGACGTCGCGACGCAGGACCCGGCGGCCGAGTTCGAGCAGGAGGGGCTTGTCCGAGCTGCCCGAGGTGCCCGAGGGCGAGGCGTCGGGGTCCACGGCGTCATCATCGCCGCCCCGGGAGGGTTCGGCCATCCAGGCGGGTCAGCTCCGCCATCGGCGGCCGGTCGTGGACGGCCACGTCGTGGTCCTCGGGCAGCCAGTGCCCGCCCACCGGGACGAACTGCGTGAGCCGTCCCGACCCGTCGACGGGAACACCGCTGCGGCGCAGGACGGCGCCGAGCACCTCGGCGGAGGTGACGCCGAGCTCGCGCAGCGAGCGGTGCCGGTGCTTGCGCACCCCGAGGTCGACCTGGGCGATCGCCTCGAGCCCGCGCCGGTCGAGGGTGTCGATCAGCAGACCGATCTCCACGCCGTAGCCGCCCGCGAACGGCAGCGCCTCGAGCAGCTCGCGGGTTGCGGCGTACTCACCACCGAGCGGCTGGACGATGCCCGACAGCTCCGGGCGCATCGCGGCGAGCGCCGGGCGGGCCACCAGCTCGGTGACGCGCCCGCCGCCGTCGCGCACGGCGTCGTGGTCCCCGATGCGCAGCGGGCGGTGGTAGAAGCCCTTCACCAGTTCCACCCCCTGCGCGGTCAGCAGCGGGCCGAGCAGCGAGGGCACGAAGGCCGGGTCGAGGTCGACGAGGTCGGCGTCGAGGTAGACGACCAGGTCGCCGGTCGTCACCGCGAGAGCGCGCCACAGCACCTCACCCTTGCCGCCGCGCACCGGGACACCGGGCAGCGCTTCCTCGCGCGTGACCACGCGGGCGCCTGCGGCCCGGGCGACCGCGGCGGTGGCGTCGGTGGACCCGGAGTCCACGACCACCAGCTCGTCGACCAGTGATCCCAGCAACGGCCGGACGGCGGCCACCACGCCGCCGACGGTGGCCTCCTCGTTCAGCGCCGGGAGCACCACCGACACCGAGCGGCCGGCCTTCGCGGCCACGAGATCCTCGACCGACCACGCCGGCTCGGACCAGGTCCGGCGGGCGAACCAGTCCTCGATGTCCTCGCTCGCGATGACGCCGGACTCCTCTCCCGGCGCCCTCCGCCGACCGCGCCCACCCTAGGTCGCGGCCGGGCGCCCGCCGCTCACACCTCCCGAGCGAGCATGTCGCGGAGACCCTGGTCGATGAAGGCCGTGTCCTCGGGGTTCTGGCCGCCGCCGGCGAAGTGTCCCCACACGCCGGGGATGACGCGGACGTCGCCGCGCGGGATGTGCTGCGAGGCCCACTGCTCGTCCTCCGGCGGGAAGTAGAGGTCCTTCTCGGCGGGCATCGCGAGGACCGGGCAGCGGATCGAGTTGAGGGCGGCCACGGTGTCGCCGCCGAACCCGGGGGTCTGCCCGACATCGCCGTGGAACCAGGTCCAGATCATCGCCAGCAGGTTGTTCGGGTCGCGCTCGTCGAGGAAGAAGTCCTCCCAGAAGCCGATGAGGAAGTCCTCCAGGGAGGAGTGGCCGAGCCGGCGCCACTCCTCCTGCCAGTAGAACGCCTGGGAGAAGCCCCAGCCCGCGTACACCCGGGCGAAGGCGCGCAGCCCCGTCGTCGGCCAGGCGTCATCGCGGTACCAACCACCGGCGAACGCGGCGTCGGCACGCAGCGCTGCGGAGACCGACTCGAGGAAGACCCGGTTGTGCGGGGCGGTGACGCTCGACCCGCAGAAGGGCACCGCCCGCTGCACCATCTCGGGGTGGCTGACCGCCCACTGGTAGGTCTGCCCCGCGCCCATCGACCAGCCCGTCACCAGCGGCAGCGTCTCGATCCCGAAGTGCTCGGTGACCAACCGGAACTGGCATTCGACCTGGTCGTGGAAGGTCACGTGCGGGAAGCGGGCGCGGTCGTAGGGCGGAGGCGTGTTGCTCGGGGACGACGAGAGCCCGTTGCCGAGCATGTTCGGGACGATGATGAACCATCGCTCCGGATCGAGCGCCTTGTCCGGTCCGATGAGCCACTCGTTGTCGGTGTGGCGGCCCGAGAACCACGTGGGATAGACGATCGCGTTGCTGCGGTCGGCGTTCAGCGTCCCGTAGGTCTGGTACGCGAGCCGCGCGTTCCGCAGCGTCGCACCGTGCTGCAGGACGACGACGCCGAGGTCGAAGACGTGGAAGTCGGTCGGGGCGGGCACGTCGTCCTCAGCTCGCCGTGGCGCACTGGCCACGGTCGACGCGGGCGGGCCCGTCGTGGCCCGGTCGGATGTCCACGTCGAAGATGCCGGTCGGCAGGTAGAGCGAGCAGCACGCGTTCGGGATGTCGACGATCCCGCTCACCCGGCCCTCGACGGGCGCGGCGCAGAGGATCAGGTAGGCCTGCTCGCCGGTCCAGCCGAACTGCGTCAGGTAGTCGATCGCCTGCAGGCACGCGCGGCGGTAGGCGATCGTCGCGTTCATGTAGTGCTGCGAACCCGCCTCGTCGACCGAGATGCCGATGAACGACACGAAGTCGTCGTAGCGCGGCTCGTGCCGGCCGGGCTGGAAGATCGGCATCGTCGTCTTGTACTTCCGGACGCCGTCCTTGATCAGGTCCACGCGGACGTCGACGTAGCCGCCCATCTCCACCGCGCCGCAGAAGCTGATCTCGCCGTCGCCCTGCGCGAAGTGCAGGTCGCCGATGGAGAACTTCGCCCCGGGTACGTAGACCGGGTAGAGCACGCGGGAGCCGATCGAGAGGTTCTTGATGTCGACGTTGCCGCCGTGCTCGCGGGGCGGCACGGTCCGCGCTGCCTCCCGCGCGACCCGCTCGACGTCACCGCCGCCCAGGGTCCCGAGCAGGGCGTTGTCGGGCAGCGGCGGCAGGGCGAGCGGGGGCACGCGCTGCGGGTCGGTGTCGATCAGGGCCTGCTCGCGCCGGTTCCACTCCGCGAGCAGCTCCGCCGACGGCGCGCAGCCCGCGAGTCCGGCGTGGACGTTGGACGCGATCCGCACCCCGGGCAGGTGCCGGGAGGTGGCGTACTTGCCCTGGAAGTCCCAGATCGCCTTCCCGGCGTCCGGGAAGTGGTCGGTGAGGAAACCGCCGCCGTTGCTCTTCGCGAAGATCCCGGTATAGCCCCAGCCCTGGCCCGCCTCCGGCCCGACGGCGGGCGCGCCACCGTGCGCGGGGCCGAGGTCGAGGTAGTCCACGACGAGCAGGTCGCCCGGCTCCGCGCCCTCGATCTCGATCGGCCCGGAGAGCATGTGGTTGTGGTCGAGGACCATGTCGCGGACGTCGTTGGCCGAGTCGTCGTTGCGGACCTGGCCGTCGGTCCAGTCCTTGCACTCGATGCGGAACACGTCGCCCGGCCGCACCGACGAGGCCGCGGGGATGTCGGGGTGCCACCGGTTGTGACCGGGGACCTCCTGGTCGCGCATCGACTTCGTCTGGTCCACGCGGAACACGGTCTCGGGCACGGGGGCCTCCCTGAGGGCGAGTTGTTCCCATATGGGAGTACTTCCCGGGAGGTCCCGTCAAGGGAGAGCGGTGAGGACGTCGAAGTCCAGGCCGTCGGCGACGGCGAGGTGGACCCGCTGGCGCGCCTGTCGACCCCGGAACTCCACGGTGCCGCGGGGGCCCTCGTAAGCGACACCGTCGACGGCGGCGTCCCAGGCCTCCAGGCGGTCGTCGGCGGCACGGTCGGCGAGGGCGGCCAAGGTGTGAAGGCCCTCGTAGCAGCTCTCGGCGGCGCTGCTCAGCGCCGGCGCGTCCGGCCCGTGGACGTGCACGTAGTCGCCCAGCAGGTCCAGTGCACCCGTCGTCGCGAGGGAGCGGAAGTAGGAGGAGGCGACGAAGAGGTTCGTCGTGGCATCGGCGCCGCTGGCGAGGAGCATGTTCTCCTCCATCAGCGGGCTGAACCGCACCAACCGGTCGCCCAGGCCGCGGCGGGCGAACTCGCGGTTGAACTCCACCGCGTCCTGCCCCACCAGCAGCATCAGCACGCCGTCGCACGCGGCGCGCTCGACGCGGTCGACCAGCGTCCCGACGTGACCCGCGCCGAGCGGCGTGAACGCCTGCCCGACGACGTCGAGGCCCAGGTCCCGGGCGAACCGCCCGACGGCCCGCGCCGACACCCGGGGCCAGACGTAGTCGTCGCCGACCACGAACCACCGTCGCGTCCCCAGCTCGTCGCGCAGCCAGCGCAGGGCCGGCGCGATCTGCTGATCCGGGGTCTCACCGCTGCAGAACACCCCGGACCGGCTCTCGCCACCCTCGTAGAGCGACGGGTACGCGTACGGGACGCGGCCGGCGAGGACCGGGACCAGGGCGCGGCGCACCGAGGAGATGTGCCAGCCGCTGACCGCGTCGACGGTGCCCTGCGCGAGACGGTCCGCGACGTCGGCCGCGACGACGGACGGCTCGCGACCGCCGTCCACGACCTCGCCCACGACCTCGCGACCGAGGATGCCGCCCGCGGCGTTGATCCGGTTCACCGCCAGCGCGATGACCGCCTCGCAGGAGGGCGCGAACAGCCCGGCCGGCCCGCGCAGGGGCAGCACCATGGCGACCCGCCACGGTCCCGCGCTGCTCGTCGCCATGGTCCACTCCGAGGCCGACGTCGGTGCGCCCTATCCTGGCACCCGCGAAGATGTTCTCACGTGGGACGAACGAGCGAGGAGGCTCGATGGGTCGACGGGAGCCCGCCGACGGGTCGCTCACGGTCGCCCTCCACCAGGCGCTGAGCCAGGTGGCCCAGCAGGTCGAGCAGGTCACCGCGCAGGACGGCGTCGGGTTGCACCAGTGGTTGGTGATGCGTCCGCTCGCCGCTCAGGGCGACCTGACGATGGGGGATCTCGTCGCCGGCACCGGTCTGAACGACTCCACGCTCACGCGCGTCGTCGACCGCCTGGCCACCTCGGGTCTGGTCTTCCGTGGCGTCGACCCCACCGACCGCCGCCGGGTCCGGGTATCGCTGAGCGCTCGGGGTCGAACGCTGCACGACCGTCTGGCCCCTGCGGTCGAGGTGTGCGAGGCGGCGCTGCTCGACGAGCTGGGTAGGTCGTCGCTGGCCAGGAGCCTGGCGGCTCGTGTGCAGTGATCCGTGTCCGGGCACGGATCACTGCTCACGAGGCGGAGCCACCTGGTAGGCGTCGCGGAACGCCGGAACGGCGTCGGCGCCCGCGACCGCGTCCGGGCTGATGACCTCCTCGACCGGTCGCCCACGCAGCACCTGCTTGATCGGGCGTTCGAGCTTCTTGCCGGTCAGGGTGCGCGGCACCGCGGGGACGGCCGCGATCAGGTCGGGGACGTGCCGCGGGGAGAGGTTGCGCCGCAGCCCGGCGGCGATGCGGCTGCGCAGGTCGTCGTCGAGCGCCGCGCCGGCCTCCAGCGCGACGAACAGCAGAAGCTCGCCCGACCCGCCGTCGTCGTCCTCGAGGTGGACGACGAGCGAGTCGGTCACCTCGGGCATGTCCTCGACGACGTCGTAGAACTCGGCCGTCCCCAGGCGCACCCCGCCACGGTTCAGCGTCGCGTCGGAGCGCCCGGTGATCACGCAGCTGCCGCGTTCGGTGAACCGCACCCAGTCCCCGTGGCGCCAGATGCCGGGGTAGACGTCGAAGTAGGCCTCGCGGTAGCGCTCGCCGTCGGGGTCGTTCCAGAAGCCGACCGGCATGGACGGCATCGGGGCTCGCACCACGAGCTCTCCGAGCTGCTCGACGACGGGGTTGCCGTCCTCGTCGAACGCGGCCACGTCGTGGCCGAGCCCGGGTCCGGACATCTCCCCGCGGTAGACCGGCTGCCACGTGCCGCCGCCGACGAAGCCGCTGCACACGTCGGTGCCGCCGCTGAACGGGTTGAGGACGAGGTCGGGTCCGAGGTGCTCGTAGACCCAGTCGAACGCCTCGGGTGGCAGCGGGGCGCCCGTCGTCCCGACCTGACGCAGCTCCGGCCACCGCTGGGGCACGACGCCCGCCTTGCGGCAGGCCATCAGGTAGCCGGGACTCGTGCCCAGCAGCGTCACGCCGGTCTCGGCCGCGAGCCGCCACTGGGCCTCGAGGTCGGGCCACAGCGGGTTGCCGTCCAGCAGCACGATCGCCCCGCGGTGCAGCAGCACCGAGATCGTGATGTTCCACATCGCCCACGCGGTGGTGGTGAACCACAGCGTCCGGTCGCCGGGGCGGATGTCGAAGTGCAGGGCGAAGAGCCGCAGGTGCTCGAGCAGGATGCCGCCGTGACCGTGGACGATCGCCTTCGGCAGGCCGGTCGTCCCCGAGGAGAACAGCACGTAGAGGGGATGCTCGAAGGGAACCGGGGCGAACTCGAGCGGCCCCGACTCCGCGAGCAGGTCGTCCCACGCCATCGCGTCCGGGACGGGGTGGGGCCCGTAGTCGAGGGCGATGACGTGCCGCACGCTGGGCAGACCCGCGCGGATCGTCGCGAGCTCGTCGCGCTGGTCGACGTCCTTGGTGCCGTAGCGGTAGGAGGCGACGGCGAGCAGCACCGTCGGCTCGAGCTGCCCGAGGCGGTCGACGACGCTGCGCGCGCCGAACTCCGGCGCACACGCCGCCCAGATCGCCCCGAGGCTCGCCGCGGCCAGGAACACCACGATCGTCTCGGGGACGTGGGGGAGGTAGCCGACGACGCGGTCGCCCTCGCCGACGCCGAGGCGGACCAGCCCGGCGCGGGCCCGCGCCACCTGGTCCCGCAGCTCGCCGTAGGTCAGCTCCACCGGCTCCCGGGACTGCGACCGGGCGATGATCGCCGTGCGGTCGGTGTCCTCCGCGGTGCCCAGCATGTGCTCGGCGTAGTTCACGCGGGCGCCCGGGAACCACTCCGCGCCCGGCATCTCCGACGAACCGAGGACGCGGTCGTAGGTGCCCACGACGCCGAAGTGGTCCCAGATCGACCCCCAGAACGCCTCCGGTTCGTCGACCGACCAGCGCCACAGCGCCCGGAAGTCGTCGAACTCGAGCCCGCGTGACGACGACAGGTACTCACGGAAGGCTCCGAGCCCGGTCCCGTCGGGCGAGCTCGGTGGGCGCATCAGCGTCGGTGCGTCGGGGGCGCTCATGGTGTCCGATCGTGCCGTGATCGGCGTCTCACCGCGAGTACGTGGTGACGTCGGGGCGGACCGGGGGCCTTGATCGCGGCGGCGTCGATCGCGGGTCATGATCACGAGTTCGTGAGCGACTCGCGCAAGCTCTGCTGCGACACGCTCACGAGGACCCCGCGATGCCTGGCGGTCGGCTCGCGGGCACCATCGGCACGCAGCGCGGACGACGTCAGGAGGTGGAATGAGACCCGAGGGAGTGCAGGTCCACGGGGACGACGGGCCGCCCGTGCTGTTGCTGCCCGGCGGTGCGGCCACGTGCGACGGGTTCTTCCCCGGGCTGGTCGAGGGACTCGTGGCGGACCCCGGCGCCCGGGTGATCGTCCACGACCGGCGCGGCACCGGCTCGTCGTCGGAACCGGGCACGCTCGCCGACGCGCCCGACCACCTCCACACGCTGGTGGCCGCACTCGGGACCGGCCCCGTCGTCGCGGTCGGCCAGAGCCTGGGCGGCGCGGTCGCGGCGCTGTGGGCCGCGCGGTACCCGCAGGACCTCGCCGGGCTGGTGCTGCTGGACATGACCCCGGTCAACGACGCCGAGATCTGCCGGCAGGTCGAACGGCGCACCGCAGTGATGGCGCGGATCTCCGCCGTCCCGCTCCTCGGGCCGGCGCTCATCGGCGGGACGCTGCGGCTGGCGGGCCTCCAGATGAAGCGGGGTCTGCGACCGGACTGCGCCGCGGCGGTCGACCGGACGCTGGAGATGGACGTCGACCAGCTCGTCCGGGCCACCGCAGGACTCACGGAGCTGGCCCGGCAGTGGCGCGACGGCGCGCTCCCGCAGATCCCGGCCGCCGTCGTCACGGCGGACCGGAAGGCGGACGACCCGATCCGGCAGGCACACGCCCGGATCGCCCGCGATCTCGGGACCACGCCCGTGAGCTGGCCGCGCGCGACCCACAGCGTGCACCTCGACCATCCCGACGAGGTGCTTGACGCCGTGCGCCGCGTGATCGCGGGTCAGCCGGTGCGCTGAGCGCGGTCGCGCTCCAGCCAGGGCGCGAGGTGGTCGAGGTCGAGGTCGGGCCGGTCCTTCGCGAGCTCGACCATCAGCGCGATCCGGTGCGACGCGTCGCGGGTCAGGCGGAAGGTCTCGTCGCGGTCGAGCCGGACCTCCGGTCCGAGGCTTCGCGCGGTCGCGACGATCTGCGGTGCGGCGAGCCGGAGCGCCTCGGCGTCCTCGTCGGGCTCGTCGGGAAGACCCGCAGCACGCAGGAGCCGTCCGAGATCGCGCAACTGCTCGTCCAGCCACTCCCAGGGGTGCTCGGTGAGGTGGCGGTCCCAGACCCGGTCGGAGGGCTCGTCCCCGTCGAAGTGCGGGTGGAAGTGTGCGGCACCGTAGGGCGCGTCGGGCCGGTCGAGGCGGCCGAAGATGTCGGCGCGCCAGAAGGTCCGGTCCACGACGAGGGGCTGCGCCGCGGACTCGCTGCCTCGGTGCGGCCGGACGTCCCGCAGGGCGAGCTCGATGCGTGCGCCGGTCTCCATCACGGCGTCGACGCCGACCTCGAACCACCGCCGCACGGTCACGGCCGTCGTCGTGAAGGAGTAGGTGATCAGCACGCCGGACCTCCAGGTGTGGGACACGGGCCGGAGCTCACCTTGTCGGAGTCACGGAGCCCGTGGGGACCGTCCAGTGCGACATCAGGCAGGAATCGGCGCCCCCGGACCTGCGCGACGTCGCACTCGCGTCACTGGGCGGCCTTCGAATCCCCGTCGACGGGCAGGCTCTGACCCGAGATCGAGCGGCCGTGCTCGCTCGCGAGGAACACGGCGAGCGCCCCGATGTCGGCAGGGTCGGTCAGGGCCGGGATCGACTGGTTCGCGACGGCCTTCGCCCGCTCGGTCTCGACGTCGGTGCCGGCGGCCTCGGCCCGCCCCGCGAGGACCCGCTCGATCCGGGGCCCGGCCACGGCGCCGGGGTGGATCGCGTTCGCCGTGATGCCGAACTCGCCGAGTTCCAGGGCGAGGGTTTTGGCGAAGCCGACCAGGCCCCACTTCGTCGTCGAGTAGGCGACGCGCCGGGGGTAGCCGAACCGCCCGGCGACGGAGCTCATGACGATGATCGAGGCGCGCGGCGAGGCCTTGAGCAGGGGGATCGCCCGCTGGGTGATGGCGAAGGTCGCGGTCAGGTTGATCGCGACGACGGCGTCCCAGCCCTCGCGGGGGTAGTCCTCGACCGGCGCGGTCGGGCCGGCGATCCCGGCGTTGTTCACGAGCACGTCGAGCCCACCCAGGGACTCGGAGAGGTCGGCGAAGAGGCGCTCGACGCCGACCGGGTCGCTGACGTCGCACACGGTGCCGGTCACCGAATCCGAGACCGCCGACGCCACCGCGTCGGCGTCGACGTCGGCGATGTGCACCCGCGCGCCGGCCGCGACGAAGGCCTGCACCACCGCCCACCCGATCCCGCTCGCGCCCGCCGTCACCAGCACCCGTTGCCCGTCCATGCGCACACCCTGCCGCCTCGGCCTCGCGCCCGCTGACGATGATCAGGAGTACGTGAGGCACCCGCGCCGGCCGTCTGACGTGCCTCATGTGCTTCTCGGCGTCCCCCGGTGGTGGGACACACCGTCCTCCGCAGGACCGGTCGGTCGGGGGACACCGCTCCGCGCGCACACCGACCACGCTTCCCGTGACGGGCCGGGAGACGACCCGCGCGAGGAGAGGAGGCAGCCATGACGCTGCCCGGGCCGTGTCCCTGCGACGAGGACGACCTGGCCGACGGGTTCGTGGTCCTCGTGGTGGACCCGGTGACCGGCCGCGGCGACTGCTACGGCCCGTACCCGGAGGCGCAGGCGCGGGGCCAGGCCCAGTGGCGGCGGCTCGAGTTCGACGTCGCCGACCTGCCCGACGTCCTGATCGGGATCGTCCCGTGGCACGCCGAGCGACCGCGTGAGGATCTCGGTGGGGCCGATGTCGAATCGGGGGGCCCCGATTCGTCGTCGTGGTGACAGCCCACCACCGAGGGAGCAGACATGACCACGACCGCCCGCCGCATGTTCGAGCTCCTGGAGCCGATCTGCCTGGTCACGTTCTTCGCCGACGAGTGCAACGAGGAGCTGGCCGCGCTCGGCCACCGCACCTACTGGGACGGCTACTTCGCCAGCCGGGCGGCGTCGCTGGGGCGGGTGCCGGCGGAGGTCGTGCACGCCGCCTTCTACAACTTCGCCGACGGCGAGGCCGCGCGCCACATCCCGAGTGCGTGGGAGACGGCGTCGCCCGAGGCGTCGTTCGCCGCCCGGGAGCGGGGGAGCGCGGCCTCGGTGCGGCGGATCCTCGGCGAGGACCTGGCCGGCTCCCCGGGTGTGGAGCGCGCCGCCGACCTCGTCACGAAGGCCGCTCAGGGGGTGCCCCTCGAGGGCCGGATCATGTTCGCGGGGATGCGCGCCATGCCGGTGCCGTCCGACCCGGTCGCCCGGCTCTGGCACTCCGCGACGATGCTGCGCGAGCACCGGGGCGACGGGCACATCGCCGCCCTCGTCGGCGAGCGGATCGGCGGGACGGAGTCCCACGTGCTGAGCGCCCTCGAGTACGGCATCCACCCGGCCGAGTCGTTCGGGCGCATCCACCACCTGCCGAAGAAGCGCCTCGCCGTCGTCATGAACGGCCTACGCGAGCGCGGGCTGATCGACGCGAACGGTCGGTTCACCGATGCCGGCCGCGCGACCAAGCAGCGCATCGAGGACCTGACCGACGACCTCGCCGCCGCGCCGTACGAGTCCCTGGCGCCCGCCGAGCTCGACGAGCTGGTCGTGGTGCTCGAGCCGATCACCGCGGCGATGGCCGCCGGCGGCATCGTCATGCCGACCAGGGCCTGACCCGACCGGGTGACGGGGGCGGGCGACGCTGGACCGTGTCGCGACGGCACGGTGTCTGCTCGGGCCATGCCCCGCTACAGCGTCGAGGACCTGTTCGCCCCACCCGTCCGCACCGCCGCGGTCATCTCGCCCGACGGCACCCGGCTCGCCTACCTGGCTCCGTGGCGGAACCGGCTCAACGTCTGGGTCGAAGGCCTGGACGGCGGCGAGGCGCGCTGCGTGACGGCGGACGAGACCCGCAGCGTGCAGCGCTACGAGTGGGCGGGCCCGGACCACCTGCTCTACCTGCAGGACACCGGCGGCGACGAGGACGCGCACGTGTTCCGGGTCGACCTCGCCTCGGGCGGCATCGTCGACCTGACGCCGTTCGACGGCGCGCGGGTGCTGGGCATCGAGCAGCCCCTGGACCGGCCGGGGACCGCGATCGTCCAGCTGAACGCCCGCGAGCACGCGGTCTTCGACCTGTACGAGATCGACGTCGCGAGCGGGACGCTCACCATGCTCGCCGAGAACCCCGGCGACGTCGCGGGTTTCCTGCGCGGGGCGGGCTCCGAGCTGCTGGTCAGCTCCGCGACCGTGGCCGGCGACAACCTCCTGTCGCGCTGGAACGACGGCGACCCGCAGGAGATCGCGACGTTCCTCGGGGACGACTTCCCGGCGGGGCTCGTCCCGATGGAGCTCACCCCCGACCGCTCCGCGATGTGGGCGCCGTCCTATCGCGGCACCGACCACACCCAGCTCGTCCGGATCGACCTGGCGACGGGCGCGGAGACGGTCGTCGACAGCCACCTGACGATGGATCTCGACAACCGGTCCCAGGTCTTCCCGACGCTGCCGTCGCCGTTGATCCTGCACCGCGGCACCGGAGAGCTGCTCGGCGTCCGCTACCTCGGTGCCGAGCGACAGGTGATCCACGCGCTGGACCCGTCCTTCGCCGAGGTGCTGAAGAACCTGGAGGCGCTCTCGGACGGCGACGTCGCGGCACTGAGCTCCGACGCCTCCGGGCAGCGGTGGGTGGTCTCCTTCACCCACGACCGCGACCCCGGCGTCACATGGTTCTACGACCACGGCACGGGGGAGCGGCGGCTGCTGTTCCGGCCCTACCCGCAGCTCGACCCGGAGACGCTCGCGCCGATGCGACCGGTGACGATCACCGCCCGCGACGGGCTGGAGTTGCCCTCGTTGCTGACCCTGCCGCTCGGCGTCGAGCCCCGCAGCCTCCCGCTGGTGCTCGCGGTGCACGGCGGGCCGTGGAGCCGGGACGCCTGGGACTACGCGGCGGGCGTGCAGCTCCTGGCCGACCGGGGCTACGCGGTGCTGCAGGTGAACTTCCGCGGGTCGATCGGCTTCGGGCGGGCCCACACCCGGGCGGCCATCGGCGAGTTCGCGCAGGCCATGCACACCGACCTGCTCGACGGTGTCGACTGGGCGGTGGCGCAGGGCTACGCCGATCCGGACCGGGTCGCGATCCTCGGCGGCTCCTACGGCGGGTACGCCGCCCTCGTCGGCGCGACATTCACCCCCGACCGCTTCGCGGCCGTCGTCGACTACGTGGGCGTGTCCGACCTGGAGAACTTCATGCGCACCCAACCGGACTTCGTGCGGCCCTACCTCGCGCCGAACTGGTACCGCTACGTCGGGGACCCGGCCGACCCGGAGCAGCTGGCCGACATGCGCGCCCGGTCGCCGATCACGCGCGTGGACGCGATCCGCGCGCCGCTGTTCGTCGCGCAGGGCGCCAACGACCCCCGGGTCGTCAAGGCGGAGTCGGACCGCATCGTCGCCTCGTTGCGCGACCGCGGGGTCGACGTCGACTACCTGGTCTGCGACGACGAGGGTCACGGCTTCGTCAACCCGGAGAACGTCATCGCCCTGTGGCGGCGCATCGACGGGTTCCTCGCCGAGCACCTCGCCGCCGGGTCCTGACGGGGGCCGGGGGAAGATCGACCGATGCGTCGATCCTCCCGCGCGGTCCTGCTCGCAGCCGCGCCGGCCGTCGTCGGGCTCGCCGGGTTCGTGCTGCACGTGCGCCGGAACATGGGGGCGTGGCCGTCGCAGCTGCGACGGATCGCGGTGCGCTCGCCGCACGCCGCCGGCGGGTCCTTCGCCAATCGCGAACCGGGCCTGCCCCGCCCGGACCTCACGGCCCGGCAGATCGCGACGATGCTGCTCACCCGCCGGGAGCGGGGCCTGCCGCCGGGCCCGATCCCGACGACGGACGCGCCACCGGCCCACGAGCGCGGCGCGCTCGCCGCGACCTGGTTCGGGCACACGAGCGTGCTGCTGGAGGTGGACGGACGGCGGGTGCTGACCGACCCGGTGTGGTCGACGCGCACGTCGCCGGTCCCCGGCTTCGGCCCACGTCGGCTGCACGCCCCGCCCGTGCCGTTGAGCGCCCTCGGTGAGGTCGACGTCGTCCTGATCAGCCACGACCACTACGACCACCTGGACCGGCCCGCCGTCGTCGAGCTGGCCCGGACGACGACGGCGACCTTCGTCGTGCCGCTCGGGGTGGGCGCCCACCTGCGGCTCTGGGGCGTCGCAGGGGACCGCATCGTCGAGGGCGACTGGAACGACGTGCTGGAGGTCGCCGGGCTGACGTTCACGTGCCTGGAGTGCCGCCACTTCTCCGGACGCGGCTTCCACCGGAACACCACGCAGTGGGCGGCGTGGAAGATCGCCGGTCCGGAGCACGCCGTGTACGCGGCGGGGGACACCGGGGCGAGCGCGGTGCACGCGGTGACCGGCGCCGAGCACGGCCCGTTCGACCTGACCCTGATGCCGATCGGTGCCTACGCCGACCTGTGGCCCGACATCCACACCACGCCCGAGCAGGCCGTCGCCGCGCACGTCGCCCTGCGCGGCACGGTGCTGCTGCCGGTGCACTGGGCGACCTTCGCGCTCGGGTTCCACCCCTGGGCGGAGCCCCCGGAACGCACCCTGGCCGCCGCCGCCGACCACGGTGTTCCGCTCGCCCTCCCGCGCCCGGGGGAGCGGCTGGACCTCACCCGTCGTCGGGAAGGGGGAGCGGGGACGGCGTGGTGGCGCCGCCTCTGACCGGACACCGGGGCGGTTCGCGTCAGGCGAGGTCGGGAGCGTGGACGCGCTCGGGTGCGAACACGCGGCGCAGCATGGGCTCGAAGAACTCCAGCGGCTCGCTGTCGTAGCCGGGGTCGAAGGAGTTCTGGTCGTAGCGCGCGCAGAAGGCGACGCAGGCCTGGTACCAGGGCTGGTCGGCGTAGCGGTCGCGGGCGTTCGGGTCGGCGCCGACGTGGTGGAACCAGTAGACGCCTTGGAAGACGCCGTGGTGGCGCATGACCTGGTAGTTGCGGTCGGAGACGTAGGGCCGGACGACGGCCGCGGCGACCTCCGAATGGTTGGCGGGGGCGAGCATGTCGCCGATGTCGTGGACGAGGGCGCAGACCACGGTCTCCTCGTCCTCGCCGGCCCGGTGGGCGCGGGTCGCGGCCTGGAGGCTGTGCTCGAGGCGGGTGACCCGGTAGCCGGTGTGGTCGTCCATGGCGCGCAGCCAGCCCAGCACGCGGTCGGGGAAGCGCGCGAGCTCGGCGTGCTCGTAGGTCTCGAGCAGGGCGTAGTCGGCGGCGGTCCCGTCGGCCATGGCGGTGAACCCGACCGTGGGGCGTCCCGAGGTCATGCGTCCTCCTGAGGCTGGGCGGCCAGCGGCCGGTGCTCGCCGCGCAGCACGCGGCGGCGGGCCATGAGGTCGTCGAACTCCATGTACACGTCCTGGAGGTGGCGGGCGCCGCTGGTGGGGTCGTAGGGCAGCCGGCCGTGCAGGACGCGGTGGGAGTGCACCGTGAGCAGGTCGCCGTCCTCGGCGCCGAAGGTGGCGCGGTAGCGGCCGGAGTCGATGATGCGGGCGAGGTGGCGGTAGGCGTCGTAGAAGGCCTCGACGTCCTCGAACGGCGCCGCGAGGGGCTGGGCGAGCTGGTTGGAGAACCGGAACAGCCGGACCTCACCGCCGGTGTCGAGCTGCACCATGGGGTTCTCGGCCCAGGTGTCCTCGTCGTCGCTGAAGAGCTGGTACGGCACCGGCACGCGGACGAGCGTGTCGAAGTGCTCCGGGGCGTCGCGGCGCAGCTCGGCCAGGGCGGCCCAGCCGTCGACCAGCGTGGACTCCCCGCCGGTGGCCCGGTGGGTGAGGAAGTGCAGGAGCTGGACCGACGGTGGCCAGTCGTAGCTGGGCAGGTCGGTGTGCGGCTTGAGCTCGCCGGGGGTGTGGGCGACGTTGTAGCCGGCCGGGTCGTGACGGACGTTGTGCACGCGCTCGAAGGCGACCTCGCGGACGTGGCCGATGTGCTCGGCGAACCGCTCGACCTCGTGGTCCTCGGACGGGACCCCGCTGACGACCGCGGCGCCGTGCTCCCGGACGGCGTCCAGGTAGGCGAGCTGGCCGTCGGTGCTGCCGACGACGTCGGCGTGCGCGAACCACGGCGGCTCACCCGCCGTCGCGGACCAGAGCGACACCGGACGACGGCGGGCGGCGCGAGCGGCAGGGGAGTAGTCGTAGCGGCGCAACCAGTCCGGCGAGTAGGTCGCGGCCCGTCCGTCGTTCCACTGCACCTGCAGGCCGCGGTCGGGGTCCCAGGCGGCGGTGGTCGGCGCGATGTCGGCCGGGATCGAGCCGGTGAACAGCTTGCGCTCCCCGCTCTGGCGGACGCGGTCGTCGGCGGCCCAGCTGTTGTCGCGCAGCCAGACGTAGTGGAAGTGGCGGGGTTGCCCGTCGAGCACGACGCTCAGGTGCCTCTCGTCGAGCGCGAGGGCGCCGTCGGTCGTGTCGAGTGTCTGGCTCACCGGAGGTCTCCTGGGTGTCGCGATCGGTGGTCCCGTCCAGCGTCGCGGCCGCAGGAGGCGAACTCAAACGACGGAAATCGCCCCTGAGACCCGGGAAATGTGTGGCTCGCCGAGTCACGTGCCTAGGGTCGTCGTCGTGCGCGATCCGCTGCCGCCCCTGCCCGGCGTGCAGGCCTTCGAGGCCGCGGCCCGGCTCGGGAGCTTCGCGGCGGCCGCTGCCGAGCTGCACCTGTCCCCGGCGGCGGTCAGCCAGCGCGTCCGGTCGGTGGAGACCCACCTCGGGGTCCCGCTCTTCGAGCGGCTCGCCCGCAGCGTGGCGCTCACCGAGCTGGGCCGCGCGTACCTGCCCGCGGTCCGCGAGAGTCTCGACGACCTCGCCGCCGCCACGGGAGGGCTGTTCGCGCCGGCCCGCCGGGAGCAGCTCACCGTCCGGACCCAGGTGTCCTACGCGACCACCTGGCTCGCCCCGCACCTGCACCTCTTCCGCGCCGAGCACCCCGAGATCGACCTGCGCCTGGTCTCCGCGGTCTGGGCGGAGGCCCTCGTCCCGGGCGAGGTGGACCTCGACATCCACCAGGGCCGCGGCGCGTGGCCCGGCGTGCACGCCGAGCTCCTCCACCACGACGACGCCGTCGTCGTGCACGGCCCGCGCCACGTCGAGCGCTTCGGTCCGGTGAACGACGTCGCCGACCTCGCCGACCGTCCCCGCATCCGGGTCCTCGGCTTCGACGACGTCTGGCAGCGCCTGCTGCCGCCAGCGCCCGGCGGCCCGACCATCACCGTGGACACCACGGTCACCGCCCTCGAACTCGTCGCGGCCGGCGACGCCAGCGCCGTGGTCCCCGAACGGTTCGTCCGGGCCGCCGTCCGCGAGGGCCGGGTCGCCCTCGCCCTGGCGCGCTCCTTCCCCATGCGGCAGGCCCACTACCTGCTGCGGTCCCACGACGACCCGACGCCCTCCCCGCGGGCCCGGACCTTCCTCGCCTGGCTCGCCCGCCTCGACGAGCACGTCCCCGTGCTGCCCGGCGATGGTGCGACGACGTGAACTCGTCGGTGTCGGGGAGGTGGAGGCAGGTCGCGGGTGCCCGGGACTCGCAGGAGCCCTAGGTCAGGACTAGGTACTTGGCCGGTGTGGCGTGCGCCATGTCGAGGGACTCTGGGTGAACACCAGCCCACCACCTGGAGGCCGCGATGACGCAGAGCCTGGAACGAGCCGAACACGTCCTCGCCGACGCCGTCGTCGACGACCGCGAGTCCGGGGTGGTGAAGGCGAACCGCCGGATCTTCACCGACGAGGAGATCTTCGAACTCGAGATGAAGCACATCTTCGAGGGCAACTGGGTCTACCTCGCCCACGAGAGCCAGGTCTCGGAGCCGGGCGACTACTTCACCACGTACATCGGCCGTCAGCCGATCGTGATCACGCGCGACAAGGACGGCGGGCTGCACTGCCTGATCAACGCGTGCGCACACCGCGGATCGATGCTGTGCCGCAAGAAGCGGGACAACCGCAAGACGCTGACCTGCCCGTTCCACGGGTGGACCTACCGCAACGACGGGACGCTGCTCAAGGTCAAGGACCCCGACGGCGCCGGCTACCCGGACAACTTCGACACCGACGGGTCGCACAACCTCGTCAAGGTGTCGATGTTCGAGAGCTACCGGGGATTCCTGTTCGGCAGCCTCAAGGCCGACGTCCTCCCGCTGACCGAGCACCTCGGTGACACCACCGAACTGATCGACATGATGGTCGACCAGTCGCCGGAGGGCCTGGAGGTGCTGCGCGGGTCGTCCACCTACACCTTCGACGGGAACTGGAAGGTCCAGGCGGAGAACGGCGCCGACGGCTACCACGTCACCGCGCTGCACTGGAACTACGCGGCCACCACCTCGCGGCGCGAGAGCGGCGAGTCGAAGAACGAGACCAAGGCCCTCGACGCCGGCGGCTGGGGCAAGTCCGGCGGCGGCTACTGGTCCTTCCCGCACGGCCACCTGTGCCTGTGGACCTGGAAGGCCAACCCGCAGGACCAGCCACTCTACTCGGAGATCGACACGCTCAAGGAGCAGTTCGGCGACGCGACCGGGGACTTCATGGTCCGCGGCTCCCGCAATCTGTGCCTCTACCCGAACGTCTACCTGATGGACCAGTTCTCGACGCAGATCCGGCACTTCCGTCCGATCGCGCCGAACCAGACCGAGGTCACGATCTACTGCATCGCGCCGAAGGGTGAGAGCGACCAGGCCCGCGCGAACCGCATCCGGCAGTACGAGGACTTCTTCAACGCCTCCGGCATGGCCACCCCCGACGACCTCGAGGAGTTCCGCGCCTGCCAGCTGACCTTCGAGGCCACGACCGCGCCGTGGAACGACATGAGCCGTGGGGTCAAACACTGGATCGACGGTCCCGACGAGGTCGCCTCCGCGCTGGGCATGGACGGCGTCATCTCGTCGGGCGCCAAGAACGAGGACGAGGGCCTCTATCCGGTCCAGCACGGCTACTGGCTGGAGACGATGCGGGCGGCTCTCTCGGCCGAGAAGGAGGCCTGATCATGACGACGACGGAGAAGGCCGCCGGCAACGGCCGCGACGCGGACACCCCCGGCAGCGGGAACGCCCTGATCACCCAGAACCTCATCGAGCAGTTCCTCTACCGCGAGGCGCGCTATCTGGACGACCGCGAGTTCGAGCGCTGGCTGGAGTGCTACGCCGACGACGTCGTGTACTGGCTACCGTGCTGGGACGACCACGACACCCTCACCCAGGACCCGCAGCGCGAGATCTCGCTGATCTACTACCCGAACAAGGGTGGGCTCGAGGACCGGGTGTTCCGGATCCGCACGGAGCGGTCGAGCGCGACCTCGCTCCCGGAACCGCGCACCAGCCACAACATCGCGAACGTCGAGGTGATCGAGCGCCGCGGTGACCTGGTCGACGTCCGCTTCAACTGGCACACCATGTACTTCCGGTACAAGACGGTCGACCCGTACTACGGCACGTCGTTCTACACGATCGACTTCTCCGGGCCGTCGCCGCTGATCCGCCGCAAGACCGTGGTGCTGAAGAACGACTTCATCCACCACGTCGTCGACATCTACCACTTCTAGGGAGGGGTCATGACGACGAGCTTCGACGTCGCGCTCTCCTTCGAGGACGGCGTGACGCGCTTCGTGAAGTGCCGCGAGGGCCAGACGGTCATGGACGCGGCCTACCGATCGAAGATCAACATCCCGGTCGACTGCAGTGACGGCGCGTGCGGCACCTGCAAGTCCTTCCTCGAGTCCGGCGAGTTCGAGATGGACGACTACGTCGAGGACGCGCTCGCGCCCGACGAGGAATCCGCCGGGTACGTCCTGACCTGCAGCATGAGCCCGCGCTCGGACCTGGTCATCCAGATCCCGACCACGTCCGCCGTCGCGAAGACCAGCGCCGGCAGCTTCACCGCGACGATCGCCGAGGTGGCGCGGCTGTCGGAGACGACGGTGTCCTTGACGCTCGACTGTGAGGACCGGGAGAAGCTCGTCTTCCTGCCGGGGCAGTACGTCAACATCGCCGTGCCCGGCACCGACCAGACGCGGTCGTACTCGTTCTCCTCCGGTCCCGACGACGAGCGGCTGAGCTTCCTGATCAAGCTCTCGCCCGGCGGGGTGATGTCGGAGTACCTGGACCAGTGGGCGTCGGTCGGCGACTCGCTGCAGTTCACCGGCCCGCACGGCAGCTTCTTCCTGCGCGAGTCCGACTCGCCGTTGCTGCTGCTCGCGGGCGGGACGGGGCTCGCCCCGATCCTGTCGATCCTGCGCCGCCTGCACGCGAGCGGGAGCGACCGGGAGGCGCACCTGATCTACGGCGCCACCACGGACGACGACGTCGTCGAGCTGGAGACGCTGCGCGGGCTCGAGGAGGTGCTGGAGAACTTCACGTGGGTCCACACCGTGGCCGACGAGAACACCTCCGCCGAGCGGCAGGGCTACGTCACCGCACACACCGAGGCGGAGCACCTGCACGACGGCGCCGCCTCGGTCTACCTGTGCGGCCCGCCGCCGATGGTCGACGCCGTGCGACGCGACCACGCCGACCGGGGCTTCGAGCCCGCGGGCTTCTACTACGAGAAGTTCGCCCTCGCCGCGAAGCCCGACTCCGAGCAGGAGGGCGCGCAGGACCTCGAGGCCGCGGAGCCCGAGACCGACGCGACCACACCGGACGTCGGGAAGACCGGCCATGAGTCGCACACCGAGGAGCGGGAGCCGACGCCCGCGCCGGTGGTGCTCGACCCCGAGCCATCGGCCGAACTGCTGCCGAGCGGGGAGGGCCGCGAGCTCAACGGGGAGATGATCCTGCCGCGGGTCGAGCTGGCGGAGCTGGGCGCCGACGCCCGGATCGCGGCCGCGTCCGACCTGCCGGACGGGTCGCCGGTCGAGGACCTGCCGCGCCGGCTGCTGGGTCGGGTCGTGCTGCCTGCCGGAGAGGGCGGAGTCGGTGGCGACCGGGTCACGGACGACGACGGGCTGCTCGTCGCCGAGGACGCCCGCGGGATCCTCGGGCAGGAGGCGTTCGCGACGAGCGTCGTCGAGCCGCTGGTCGCGCCGCGCGCGCCGGAGCCGGCCGACGAGTCCGTCCCGGGCACCGTCACGACCGACGGCTACGAGATCGGCCAGCAGCACCCGTCGATCCAGGTGTCCGACGCGATCTTCGACGCGCGGCGGGCCCTCGAGCTCGGCGCGCTGGAACTGACGATCGGCCGCATCACCTCGCAGCAGATCGCGGGCTACCGGGTGCTCGCGGAGTCGACCGTGCCGTACGTGGACGTGGCGAACGAGCGCTTCACCGACGCGCACGCCTACACCGAGTCCAACGCCGCGTTCCACGACTACCTGTTCACCCTGACCGGCAACAGCCACCTGCTGAGCGCCTACCAGGACCTCGGGGTCAAGGGACACATGGAGGAGTCGCTGCGCTCGGCGACCTGGTGCGACCCGCGCTGCGCGCAGGACCACCTGGACATCGTGGACGCCATGGAGTCCGGCGACCGCGACGAGGCCCGACGGCTGTTCTCCGAGCACGCCGAGCGGTCCAAGGCGACCACACGGCGTGCGATGAACGAGCGGCAGGCGGCCCGTCGCCCGAGGTTCGTGACGCCGGGTCGCTTCGCCGACCAGGTCGTGATCGTCACCGGCGCGGGCCAGGGCATCGGGGAGACCACGGCGCGCCGCATCCACGCCGAGGGCGGGCTCGTGGTGCTCGCGGACCGCGCGGACACCGTCAAGGAGCTCGCCGCGGAACTCGTGGAGGACCGCACCGAGGGCGTGGGCGACGCGGTCGCCGTGCTCGCGGACCTCGAGACGTGGGAGGGCGCGCAGGCCGTCGTCGACGCCGCGATCGAGCAGTTCGGTCGGGTGGACGTCGCCATCCACGGTGTGGGCGGCACGATCTGGGCGAAGCCGTTCGAGGAGTACGGCCCGGAGGAGATGGAGGCCGAGGTCCGGCGGTCGTTGTGGCCGACGCTGTGGGGGTGCCGCGCCGTGGCGCCCCACATGATCGAGCGGGGGCGGGGCACCGTCGTCAACATCTCGTCGAACGCGACCCGCGGCATCCTGCGGGTGCCGTACGCGGCGGCCAAGGGCGGCGTCAACGCGATCACGTCCGCCCTCGCGATGGAGTTCGCTCCGCACGGGATCCGCGTCGTGGCCACCGCACCCGGCGGCACCGACGCACCCGAGCGCCGGACCCCGCGGGGACCGGCACCGTCCTCCGACCAGGAGCACCAGTGGCGCCACGACATGGTCGAGCAGGTCACGGGGTCGTCGCTGATGAAGCGCTACGGCACGCTCGACGAGCAGGCGGCGGCGATCTGCTTCCTGGCCTCGCCCGAGGCGTCGTACATCACGGGGTCGGTGCTGCCCGTCGCCGGCGGGGACCTCGGCTGACCCCGCCGTGACCGGACCGGAGGACGCCGCGCCCGCCGCGACGCCGCGCGAACGGAGCGAGATCCGTCGGGCCCTGCTCGACGTCCTCGCGCGCGGCCGGGGCACGGTGCTCCTCACCGGTGAGGTCGGGTCGGGCAAGAGCCGGCTCGTCCGCGAGGTGGCGACGAGCCACCCCGACCGGGCGGTGCTCGAGGCGACCGCGGTCGACTGGGAGCAGGACTGCCCGTACGGGGTGATCGCGCAGCTGCTCGGGGTGCCGGTCGACGACCTGGCCGACGACGACCCGTTCACGGCCGCGCGCCGCCTGGTCGAGATCATCGGCGAGCGTCCGACGGTGCTGGTCGTCGACGACGTCCACTGGGTCGATATGGCGTCCTTCCGGGCTCTGTCGACCCTCGCCCGGCACCACCGCGGGACGCCGGTCGTCACGCTGCTCGCGGCCACCCCGGGCGCGGGCCGGTCGGCGCTCGCGGACCTGCTGCGCCGCGCCGCGGACGTGTCGCCGGCGCTGGGGCCGCTGACCGCGCACGAGATCGAGGAGCTCTGCCACGACCGCGGGCGTCCGCTGCCGCCGTGGCTGGTCCAGCGGCTGCGCCGGCACACCGAGGGCAACCCCCGCCACGTCCTCGCGCTCCTCGACGAGGTCGACGGGTGGGACGTCCCCGACCTGCGGCTGCCCGCGCCCCGCGAGGTCGCCGTCCGCGTCCAGGAACGCGTGGCCGGGCTCGGGGACGAGGCCCGGACCCTGGTCGAGACCGTCGCCTGCTTCGCCGAGCCCGCCAGCCTGGACGAGATCGCCCGGACCGCCGACCTCGACGACGTGCTGGAACCCCTCAGCGAGGCGGCCCACGCCGGGCTGGTCACCCGGTTCGGCGGGCGGTCCCTCCCGGTGGTGGGCCCGAGCGACCCGATGGTGCGGGCCGCCGTCCTGGACCTCGTCGGGCCGCACCGGGCGGCGGGCATCCGGCGGCGCGCGGCCGAGGTCGTCGCCGAGCCGCACCGCGCGATGGCCCTGCTCGCGGCCGCCACCCCGGGACAGGACGTCGAGCTCGCGGACCGGCTCACCGAGCTGGCGAACCGGAAGGCCGGGGACGGCGCGTGGTCGGACGCCGCGCACGCCCTGCTGGAGGCGAGCCGGTTGACCGACCGGCACGACCATCGTGAACTGCTGCTCATCCGCGCCGTCGACGCGCTCATCGGCGCCGGCGCCGTGTTCGAGGCCGAGGCACTGATCCCCGCGATCGAGAACCTGCTCGACACCGCGATCCGGAACTCCGTCCTCGGCTACCTCGCAATCCTGCTGGGGCGGACGGCGCAGGCGGAACGGGCGCTCACCCGCGCCTGGGAGCTCTGCGACCCGGCCGACGACCCGGACACCGCGGCCTGGATCTGCCAGCGTCGGGTGCTGCACGCCCTGTGCTGCGGCGACGGTGCCGTCCTCGTCGCGTGGGCGGACCGCGCGACCGCCCTGGTCGGCGCGGACCACCCGGCCGCCGTGGAGGCGCTCGCGATGCGCGGGCTGGGCACGGCCGCGTCCGGTCGTCCCGACGAGGCCCTGGGCGAGTACCGCGACCTCGCCATCCGGGTCCGACGCGGACCCCAGGTCCAGCGCATCACGATGGGCCACGGCTGGCTGCACCTCGTCGTCGGGAGCCTCGACGAGGCCCGCGCCGAGCTCGAGAGCGCCATCCCGACGACGACCCTCGGCGGCTCCTCGCGCATCTCGCTGTGGGCCTCCGGCTGGCTCGCCCGGGCGCACTTCCTCGCGGGGGACTGGGACCTCGCCCTGCGCGCGGTCGCGGACGGCCTGCGCCGGGCCGAGAGCTCCGGCATCGCGATCGTGACGCCGCTCCTCGGCTGGACCGCCGCCCAGATCCACAGCCTGCGCGGCGACCCGGAGCGCGCCGAGCGGGTCCTGCGCGACACGAACGCGGGTGCCGAGGACTACGAGATCATGGCCGTGCCGCGGCGGCTCGCCCGGGCGTCGCTGGCGGAGGCCCGCTCGGACTACGCCGCGGTGGTCCGTGCGCTGGCCCCGCTGACCGGCCTCGGGGAGGACAGCACGGTCGTCCAGCCCGGGTGGTGGCCGTGGCGCGACGTGTACGTCAACGCGCTCGTGCTCGAGGGACACGTCGACGACGCCGAGGCCTTCCTGACCGAGCACGAGGCCCGGGCGAGCGCTCAGCGCAACGGCGCCGAGTGCGCGCGCCTGGCGTGGGCGCGGGGTCGCCTGCACGCCGCGCGCGGTGAACTCGACGCCGCGCGGGAGGCGTTCGAGAGTTCGATCGCGGCGCTGGACACCATGTCGTTGCGCTGGGACCGGGCGCGAGCGCACTTCGCCTACGGCGGGTCGTTGCGTCGGCTCGGGCGTCGTCGCGACGCCGACACCGTCCTGTCGACCGCGCGCGAGATGTTCCTCGCGCTCGGCGCCACCAGCTACGTCGCCCGCTGCGACCGGGAGCTGCGGGCCGGCGGGGTGCACCAGAGCCGGGGCGACCGCGGGGCGCACGACCTGACCGCCCAGGAGGCGGCCGTGGTGCGCCTGGTCAGCACCGGCATGTCCAACAAGGACGTGGCCTCCGAGCTGCAGGTCTCACCCAAGACCGTGCAGTACCACCTGACCCGCATCTACACGAAGGTCGGCGTCCGGTCGCGTACCGAACTGGCCCGCCTGCACCACGACGAGGAGGAGTGACCGGGATGGAGACCGCAACGAAGAGCGCCCGGAGTCTCGTGGGCGACCTCGGGGTGCTGCGGCGGGAGGCAGGCATGGCGATGGCGACCATCGCGAGCCTGGCCGACGACGAGCTCGGGAGGCCGACGCGGTGCGAGGGCTGGACCCGCGCCCACGTCGTCGCCCACCTCGCGCAGGAGGCGGACGTCCTGACGGGCCTCGTCACGGGGGAGGCCGCCGCGCCCGCGGACCTCGAGCAGGCGGTCGACGGGGCGACGGCCCGGCAGCTGGCCGTGCGGCTCGAGCAGGCCGAGCGCCGTCTCGCGGCGGCGTTGGAGGGGCTGCCCCACGGAGCCCGGACGGAGACCGTGACGACTCCGTGTGCCGGGGAGCTGAGCGTGTACGCGCTCCCGGCCCTGCGCACCGCGGAGCTGATCGTGCACCACCACGACCTCGATACCACGTGGCAGTGGCACGAGGCCGGGACGGACGCGATCGTGGACGCGATCGAGATCTGCGTCCTCCGGTTGCAGGGGAACCCCGAGAGTCCCGGCCTGCACGTCGTGGCCCGCGAGGGCGAGGAGTGGACCGTCGGCGACGGCGCGGTCCGACTCGAGGGCTACTACGAGGACCTGCTGCCGTTCCTGGCGCGCGAGCAGGTGGAGGACGGTCTGCGTCACGACGGCGAGCTACCGGTCCTGCCGCCCTGGTGAGGCACCCAGCGGTACCGCTCGTTGCAGCGCGCGCTGCAGGAGGTGCGTACGCTGGTGCGCATGACCGAGCGCATCACGGTGAGCTTCGACGAGGCGGTGGCTCGGCGGGTCCGGCAGTGCGGGGAGAAGGCCCGTGGGGGCGCTTCCGGCTACCTGGAGCGCCTGGTGCGTCAGGACGAGCTGCGTGAGGCGCTGAAGGCCCACGGCCGATGGTTCGCGGCCCACCCTGCGTACGAGTCCGACGCCCACGACGAGGCCGACGCCGCGTCGAGTGCGTAGGGGCGAGGTCTGGCGGTACAGCGGTCTACGGGGGCAGTCCGACAAGCGCCTGGTCGTGTCCGCCGACCTGCTCAACGAGAGTCAGGACGTCGCTATCTGCTACGCCCTGCACGTGGTCGACACGAACCCCGAGTCCCTCCTGGCCGTGGAGACGCCCTGGGGGTGGGCGTCGGTGCTCCTGCTCGACCGGCCGCCGCGGTCGATGCTCACGGACCGGCTCGGGGAGGTCACCGTCGAGCAGCTGGACGCCGTGGACAACGCGCTCCGGGCCGTGCTCGAGCTGTAGCGCCGCGGAGCAGGATGAGTCGCGCGGCAGACGGACACGGCAGGGCCCTCGCCGCTCACGCCGGACCCGGGGACGGCCGGCGTCACGACAGGGGGCTGCCGTCGCTCCCTCTGTGGTGAGCGAGCGGCAGCCGCGTGAACTCGCTCAGCAGGAGTGAGCGGCGGCGCGTGGCGCCGGGCAGGCGTCGCAGGGTCGGCATCCGCGTGGCGAGGGCCTCCAGGGCGACCCGCCCCTCGAGGCGGGCCAGGGGCGCGCCGAGGCAGTAGTGGAGCCCGCCGGAGAACGCGAGGTGCTCCGCCGCCGTCGTCCGGGTCGGGTCGAAGACCTCCGGATCGGTGTGGACGGCCGGGTCCCGACCGGCGGCACCGAGCAGGGCCAGCACCGTGGAGTCGGCGGGGACGGTCGTGCCCGCGAGCTCGACGTCCTCGTGGGGGACGCGGGCGGTGAACTGGACCGGCGGGTCGAAACGGAGGGTCTCCTCGACCACGGCGGCCGCGGTGGACGGGTCGTCGACCAGGTCGTCCCAGCTGCCGGAGGCGAGCATGGCGGCGACGGCGTTCCCGATCAGCCCGCTCGTCGTCTCGAACCCCGCGAGCAGGAGCAGGACGGCCAGGCTGACCGCCTCGTCGTCGTCGACCTCCTCGGCGACGAGCAGGTCGAGGACGTCGTCGGTCCCGCTCCGGCCCTCCCGACGACGGCGGGCCACCAGGTCCGACATCAGGCCGCGCAGCTCGACCACGGCGCGGTCGAGTCGGTGCAGCGCCCGCAGCGACCGCACCCCGCCCAGCCCGGCGCCGACCGCCCGGCCCCAGTGGCCGAAGGTCTCCGCGTCCGCGTCGGGCACGCCGAGGATGTCCGCGATGACGGCGACCGGCAGGGGGACCGCGACGTCGGCGACGAGGTCGAAGCGGTCCTTCCGTGACGCGGCATCGACGAGCCGCTCGGCCACGCTCCGGGCCAGGTGCTCGCGCGCTGCGACCCGCGCCGGGGTGAAGGCCGGGGCCACGAGGCGACGCAGCCGGGTGTGGTCGGGCGGGTCGAGGCCGAGGATCGAGAGGTCGACCGGCTCGAGGAGCGGGTCACGGGCGCCGTCGACGGCACCGCCGGGCGTGCCGCCGGCGCGGGTCCGGACGCCGAAGCGGCGGTCGCGGACGACCTCCCGGCACAGCTCTGCGGTCGCCACCACGAGGACGCCGCTCCGGCTGACGAACGGTTGTGGGCCCTCGCGCAGCTGCCGGTGGACCTGGTGCGGCCGGTCGACCCACGGGCGGTACATCAGACGCAGCACTGGGTCGCCGCTCCACGCGAGGACGCGGCCACCGCTGCGCATCACCGCGAGACGGCCGCCCAGTCGCAGGTCGCGGGCCACGTCCATCGCGCACCTCCTCGTCCGCAGGATCCCACGTCGAGAGGCACACCAGGCACCTCCGAGCGCCGCGGGAGGTGCGTCATGTGCTTCTCGGTGCGGGGGTTGCGTGCCGATGCGGCCAGCTGCGGGTCGACGTGCGTCGGCGCAACCCTGTCCGACGGACACGGTTCGCTCGTCGGGGGTGTCGAAACGGGACCCGTCCCGTTCGTCGTCGGGATGAGGGACCGGCACGAGGCCGGTCCACCACCCGAGGAGGACGGCCATGACCGCCACGTACACCTTCGACGTCTTCTCCAGCCTCGACGGCTACGGCTCGTACGGCGGCGACGGCGACTGGGGCGGCTACTGGGGCAAGCAGGGCCCCGAGCTGCTCGAGCACCGTCTGCGCTCGTTCGACGCCGAGCACCGGATGGTCTTCGGCGCCACCACATTCCGGCAGTTCGTCGAGATGCTGGCCGCGAGCGACGAGGGCGACGAGGTGCGGGATCCGTGGGTCTCGCGCATGCGCTCGATGCCCGCGACGGTCGTGTCGTCGACGCTGCAGGATCCGCAGGACTGGCCGGACGCGACCGTCGCGACCGGCGACGCTGTCGACGTCGTCCGGCGGCTCAAGGAGGAGTCCGACGTGCCGCTGCGCTCGCACGGCAGCCTGTCGCTGAACTGGGCGTTGCTGGCCGCAGGCCTGGTCGATCGGCTCCAGGTGACGATCTTCCCCGTGCTCACGGGGCGCACCGGGACGGACCCGGTGCTCGCGGTCGCGGCCGACTTCGACCTCGAGCTGCTCGAGCAGCGGACCCTCGACGGCGGCACTCAGGAACTGGTCTACCGCCCGAGCCTCCACGTCGTCGGCGGCTGACCCGGTCGGGCAGGATGAGCGGCCATGGGGCCGTCACCGAGCATCGGGGTCGTCGTGCACCCCACCAAGGTGGTCGAGGGCTCGCTGCGCACGCTGCACGAGTGGGCCGAGCGGCGCGGGGTGCGCCTGCTGGCCCGGGACGACGAGGCCGGTCGCCTGCCGCCGTCCGTCCCGATCGAGACGGTTCCCGACGAGGCCTTCCTCGCCCGGGTCGACGCGCTGGTCAGCCTCGGCGGCGACGGGACGATGCTCGGCGCGATGCGGCTGGTCCTGGCGCGGCCGGTACCGGTGCTCGGCGTGAACTACGGCAACGTCGGGTTCCTGGTGGAGGTGAACCCGGCCGACCTGGGCCACGTGCTCGACCGGCTGCCCGACGGCGAGTTCGTGGTCGAGCCCTACGCGTGCGTCGAGGTGGAGGCCGACGGGGCCGTGGCGACGGCGTTCAACGACGTCGTGCTGGGTGCCGCCGAGGCCGGCGGGTCGGTGGAGCTCGATCTCGAGGTCGAGGGCGTGCAGTTCGGCTACTACCGCTGCGACGCGCTCGTCCTGAGCACCCCGACCGGGTCGACCGCGTACAACTACGCCGCCGGCGGCCCCGTGATCTCGCCGTCGGCCGATGTCCTCGCGATGACCCCGGTGGCCCCGATGACCGGGATCAGCCACTCGATCGTCCTGCCCGCCACCGACACCGTGGGCATCCGCAACGCCGCCCCCGGACGCGAGGCGGTGCTGCGCGTCGACGGCAACGCGTGGGCCGCGCTACGCCCGTCGGCGTCGATCGCCGCGCGGTTGCGACCCGAGGCGGGTCAGGTCGTGCGGATCGACCCCGCGGGCCACGCCCGGCGCAGCCGCCTCAAGCTCAGCCTGCTCGACCTGCCGTTGCGACCCGGCCAGATCGCCGAGCTGCTGCCGGACGAGGTGCGCGACGAGGTCCGGCGGCTGCGCGGTCGGCTGGAGGGTTAGGAAACGGCAGGGACGACCGCTCCGGTCACCAGGTCGACGAGGCTCGTCGGGTCCTGCGGGAGGACCGGCCCCGACCACGCGACGTGCTGGTCGGGTCGGACGAGCCGCACGGAGCCGTTGCCCTCCGGGAGGACGGTGAGCGGGACGCTCCGTCGCGCACAGACCTCGCGCAGGCCGGCGACGTCGTGGCCGGGTCCGGTGAGCAGGGTGAACCCGGGCCCGAGCACGTCGTACAGCGACCGGCCGTCGGGGAGCCAGGCGTGCGGCAGCCGCCCTCCGGCCCCGGGGGCGACGACGGGGGAGTGGCCGTGGTCGACGTCGAGGACGAGGTCCAGGGCGTGGAACTCGGCGTGCTTGGTCGCCTGGATGCGCTCGTCGGCGGCACGGCGGGCGGCCGCGCCGGCGGGGGTGTCGGCGTCGAGGTCGTCGGTGACGAGGTCGGTCGACAGGGTCCTCATGTTCTCGTGCGCCGCGCGGACGACCCGGTCCTGCACGGGGCGTCGTTCGGCCTCGTAGCTGTCGAGCAGGGCCGGACCACCCCAGCCCTGCAGGACTGCGGCGAGCTTCCACCCGAGGTCGACCGCGTCGCCGATGCCGGTGTTCAGTCCGTGGCCGCCGAACGGCGGGTTGAGGTGCGCGGCGTCCCCGGCGAGGAACACCCGGCCGACGCGCAGCGTGTCGACCAGTTGCATGCGTGCGGTCCAGGGATCGCTCGAGAGCACCGTGGCGCCCACCGGCGTCCCGGCGGCGGCGTCGATGACGGCCGGCCCGTCGCGGTCGCCGGTCTCCCGGTCGAGGCCGAAGGCGATGATCCACCACGTGTCGTCGCGGTCGAGCGGGCCGAGCAGCGCCGGGGCGGACGGGTTGACGGTCCAGTACTGGACGGCGGGGCCGTGCCGGACCCGTGCCGAGAGCCCGGGCGCGCGGAACACCATCCCGTAGTTCGGGCGCAGGGCGTGCTCGCCGACGTAGGACGCGCCGATGCACTCCCGCACCGCGCTGCGCGGGCCGTCGCACCCCAGGACGTACTCGGCGACGACCGCCCGGCCGTCGTCGAGGCGCACCGTCACCCCGTCCTCGTCCTGGTGCAGGTCGACGACGCGCCGTCCGAGGGCGACCTCGACGGTGTCGAGCTCCTCGACGACCTCGCGCAGCAGCTCCTCCAGGACGAACTGCGGGGCCTGCTGCCCGACCTCGGGGAAGCGGTCGCCCTCCGCGGACAGGCCGAGCACGCCGGTGAAGCGGGACAGCTCGTGGCCGGTCAACGACGTGCAGAACACCACGTCGGACGAGAACGACACCGGCAGCGGCGCCCGCTCCCGCAGCCGGTCGGCAATGCCCCACCGCCGGAGATGCTCCATCGTGCGCACGTTGACCGTCTTGCAGCGGGGGCGCGCCCGCGACACCGTCTCCCGCGGCTCGACGACCAC
Source organism: Actinomycetospora termitidis (assembly GCF_030286555.1). GTDB lineage: Bacteria > Actinomycetota > Actinomycetes > Mycobacteriales > Pseudonocardiaceae > Actinomycetospora > Actinomycetospora termitidis. Next base: position 314,393 of record NZ_JASVWF010000002.1, read on the forward strand.
GCACCGGATCCCGCGCCGCCCCAGCTCGACGGCGGCCGCGAGCCCGACCGGACCGCCGCCGGCGACGAGAACCTGCGTGCTGTGCCCGGCCCCCGGCGCGGCAGCTCCGCTGCGCTGCGTGCCGCCCACTCAGTAGACCTCCGGCAGCAGCACGTCGGCCGGCGGGTTCTCCGGCCGGTACTTGCCGGCGCGGGCGCCCTCGTGGATCTCGGCCTCCGACAGACCCTGGGCGTGGGCCTCGACGATCTTGTCCGGGTCGAACTACTCGCCGATGGGGTTCTCGGCGAACTCGCGGGAGGCCCACATCCACTCCTTGGACGCGCCCCAGTCGCCGAAGCAGTCGAACTGGATCTCCACGCCGTTGCCCTCGGGGTCGGCGTAGTACATCGACATCGTCAGGCCGTGGTCGAGGCACATGAACGGCGTGATGCCGTGCTCGCGCAGCCGGACGTAGTTGTCGAGCCACTGCCCGAACGTCGCGTACTCGAAGGCGGTGTGGTGCAGACCCGCGCTGGTCGACTTGTTCACCGGGCGGGTGATGGCGGGGTGGGCGATCAGGGCGATGCGGTGGTTGGCCTCGTCGTTGGTCAACCATGCCGCGGCCTCGCTGTAGTGCACGGGCTGCAGGCCGCAGACGAGGCCGTACCAGCCGACCATCTCGTCCAGCTTCAGGGTCACGAACGTGGCGTGGTGCAGCTTCGGCGGGATGATCGGCGCCGTGCGGTGGTCGGTGGGCATGGGGTCCTCCGGTCAGTCGAGGGTCGCGAGCCAGTCGAGAACGGTCTCGACGTACTGCTTCGGGGCGTGCTCGTGCATCGAGTGCGGCATGTCGGGGAAGGAGCGGTAGTCGATCCGCCCGCCGGCGTCGGTGACGATCTCCCGGGCACGGCGGGCCTGGTCGTCGGAGGACGCGCCGGTGAGCCGCCCGGTCCGCTCGTCGACGGTCCGGAAGTGGTGGGTGAGCAGCACCGGGACGCGGACCTGCTCGAGCATCGTGACGTGGTCGCAGGACGCCGTCGCCGTGCCCGAGACGAACGCCCGTCCCCACTCGGGGTCGTACTCGCGCAGGTTCTGCGGCGGGCCCGACGGCGGCCCGGCGTCCTCGTCGGGCGGGAACATCGACGGCAGGTGGCGCAGCATCTCGGGCGGGAGCTCCGTCGGCATCGCCCGCAGCAGGCCGGGCCAGTCACCGATCGACCACTGGTCGCCCAGCCACTTGTTCCACGCCGCGAACACCGGGGCGACGGCCTGGTCGATGCCCTGCCCGAACGCGGGCCGCACCTCGCTGGAGAACAGCGGCGGGTCCTCCCACACCGCACCCCGAATCTGCCCGGGCTTGGCGTACGCCGAGAGCCAGGCGGACAGGATGCCGCCGGAGGACATCCCGCTGACCAGCGTCGGCCGGCCGATGACCAGGTCGACGAAGCGCACGAGGTCGTTGCCGAAGAGGTCGAGCGTGTAGCGGCCCGGCGTCCACGTCGACCGGCCCTGCCCGCGCAGGTCGACGGCGTGCACGTGGAAGTGCTCGGCCAGCAGCCCCATCGCGGCCTCGTAACCCCACCACGACTCGGACTGGCCGGGCACGAGCAGGAGGGCGGGGAGCGACGCGTCGCCGGCGACCGCGTAGTTCATCCGGACCTCGCCGAGGTCCACGGTCCGTTCCGGGTAGGCGTGGGAGACGAACGTGTCGGCGCGGTCCGCGGCCTCGAGCGGCGTCACGACCGGTCCCCGGCCACGAAGCGGTGCTGCATCTGCCCGACCCCGGCGCACCAGGTGACGAGCTCGTCGCCGTCGCCGAGGAACCGCGGCGGTGTCCGGCCGGCGCCGATCCCGGCCGGGGTGCCGGTGAACACGACGTCGCCGGGCAGCAGCGTCACGATCGCCGAGAGCGCGGCGACCAGCTCCGGGACCGTGAAGACCATCGCGCCGGTGCGGCTCTTCTGGACGCTCTCGCCGTTGAGCAGGCAGCCGAGCTCGAGGTCGTCGGGGTCCATGCCGGCGGCCCGCAGCTCGTCGACGCTGACCAGGGCCGGGCCGATCGGCGAGTACCCGGGGTAGGACTTGCCCAGCCCGAACTGCGGGGGCGGGGCGGCGAACTGCGTGGTGCGGTCGGAGACGTCCTGCCCGACGGTGAGCCCGGCGACGTGGTCCCAACCCTGCTCCGCCGGGACGTCACGTCCGCCGCGGCCGATCACGGCGACGAGCTCGACCTCCCAGTCCACGGTGCCCGGGGACAGCCGGATGTCGCCCTGCGGGCCGGTGAAGCTGGAGGCGTACTTGGTGAACACCAGCGGCGTCGTCGGGAGCTCCATGCCCGACTCGGCGGCGTGGTCGCGGTAGTTCAGGCCGACCGCGAAGACCTGGGGCGGGCGCGGGGTGACCGGGCCGAGCGCGGCGAGGTCGAGCGGCACGGCGTCGGCGAGGTCCACCGTCGCGGCCCACTCGTGGAACTCGGCCCACCGGTCGTACACGGCCTGCGGGTCGGCGCCGAAGCGGCCGTCGGAGGCCCGCGCGACGTCGAGCCCGCGCAGGCCCCCGGACGTCTCGACGTCGGGTTCGACCAGGGCCAGCCGACCCGCGTGATTGGCGATGCGCACGTGTGTCCTTCCTAGACGAGGGCGGTGACGCCGTCGGTGAGGCCGAGCAGCGCCCGGCCGTAGACCTCGGCGGAGATGGCCGGGCTGACGACCGCGTGCCGGGACGCGACCTCGGAGTCGCGCCACAGCCGCTGCATCGGGCTGACCTCGGCGAACGAGCCCGCGCCGTGCGCCGAGACCAGCACGCGGATGGCCTCGCGGGCGTTCTCGATGGCGGCGCCGGTGTCCATGCGGACGCGGGCGCGGGCGGCGTGGTCGGGGTAGACGCCGTCCGCGGCGGCCTGGTCGATGTCGGCGGCCGCGCGGTAGGCGAACAGGTGCGCCGCGTCGATCAACGAGGCCGCCTTCGCCACCGCGAGCTGCACCGTCGGGGCCTCGGTCTGCGTGTCATAGAACGTGTAGGAGATGCCCCGCTTGGGGGCCTTCTCCAGGACGAGGTCCAGCGCGGCCTGGGCCAGCCCGAGCTGCGGGCCGGCGAGCACGATCGCGGCGACCGGGATGAACGCCGACCGGTAGAGCGTCTCGTCGGTGTGCTCCGTGGCGTAGCGCCCGCCGATCGCGGCCGGGATCGAGATGACGCGGTGCTCGGGCACCAGCACGTCGCGCGCGACCAGGGTGTTCGACCCGGTCCCGCGCATGCCGGCGACGAACCAGGTGTCCTCGATCGTCAGGTCGGCCATCGGCACCAGCGCCAGGCCCTGGTCGACGACGGCGCCGTCGTCGTCCGGGACGGGGAACCCGACCACCGCCCACTGCGCGTGCAGGCAGCCCGAGGCCCATCCCCAGGAGCCGGTGACGCGGTACCCGCCGTCGACCCGGGTCGCCTCCGCCGTCGGTGCGAGCACCCCCGCGATCCGATGGCCGGGTGTGCCCTCCCAGACGTCCCGCTGCGCCTGGTCCGGGAAGAGGCCCGCGAAGAAGGAACAGACGTTCATCAACGTCGTGACCCAGGCCGTCGACCCGCAGCCCCGCGCGAGCTCGCGGGACACCTCGAGCTTGGTGCGCATGTCGGTCTCGAGCCCGCCGAGCCGTCTCGGTCGCATGATCGAGAACAGGCCCGCCTCATCGATCGCCGCGATGTTCTCGTCCGCGACCCGGCGGTCCTCCTCGGTGCGGGCGGCGTTGCGGGCGAGGATCGGGACGATCTCCCGGGCCCGTCCCACCAGGTCGGCGCGCAACGCCCGCGCCTCGTCCGAGGTCCCGGGCCGATCGAGGGAACAGGCGGACATCGAGGTCGAGTGCATCGTGCACCTCCGGTGGTCGCTGCGGTGTGACCTGAGCCATCCAGGACGCTAGGGCGCTAAGTTATAAGATGTCAACGGGCGCTAGGGTCCTCCGCCGTGGGGACAGTCGAGGACGGGGGCGGGTCGTGACCGCAGGAGCAGGCCGAGGGGTGCGGTCGGTGGCGTCGCGCAAGGCGTCGGCCGTCGACCTCGTGCTGCACGAGATCCGCCGCTCCATCCTGAGCGGGGAGCTGCCACCGGGGCGGCCCTTCACGGTGCCCGCCCTGACCGAGCAGCTCGGGGTCAGTCACGTCCCGGTCCGCGAGGCCCTGCGGCAGCTGGAGGCGCAGGGGCTGATCGTGCTCAGCCCGTCGCGCAGCGCCCTGGTCACCCCGCTGGACCCGGACGACCTGCGGGCGATCTACCGATTGCGGATTACCGTGGAGCCGGAGCTGGCCGCGCTGTCGGCGCCCGACCGCAGCGACGCCGAGATCGCCGACCTCGACGACATGGTGCGCGCCACGTTCGACCACGTGCTCGGGGAGGCGTTCTGGCAGCCCCACCGGGACTTCCACGCCGCCCTCATCGAGCCGGCCGCCAGCCTCTGGGACCGTCGGATGCTGGCGCCGCTCTGGGACGCTTCCGAGCGCTACACCCGCCTGGTCTTCGACCCCGTCGATGCGCCGGAGTCGTTCGCGCGCCGCCGTGCCCACGCGCACGACGAGCTGGTCGACGCCGCCCGCTCCCGGGACCCGGAGCGCGTGCGCGCGGCCGTACGCGAGCACCTGGAGGACAACCTCGCGACGATGCTGGCGCGGATGGACGGGATCGAGGGCGTGACGGCCGAGCACGACGCCAGCGCCTGAGGGGACGCTCGCGTCACCGTCCCTGTCGACGGAGGCGCTCCTGCTTGGCTCGATTGCCGCACGTCGCCATCGAGCACCAGCGGCGACGACGGGTCGGCGACGGGTCGAGGAACACCCACGAGCACCGGTCGCAGCGGCCGACCCGCGGGAGGTCCGGCCCGGCCAGCAGGGTCCCGACGGCGAGCTCGATCCGGAGCGCGGGCAGGTCCGCCCCGTGCTCCTCGACCGTGACCGTCCAGCCCTCGACCGGGTCCGGTCTCGCCTGGCGGTAGGCCTCCACGACCGCCGCGCGGACCGCGGACCCGGCCCCACCCGACGTCAGGAAGGCGTGGAGGTCCTCGCGGAGAGCACGCAGGTCCGCGAGGACGGCGTCCGGGTCGTCCGGGACGGGGACGTCCTCGGCGACCAGGCCCGCGGTGCGGCACCAGGCGAGCAGGTCGTCCCAGGTCCGGAGACGGTCGAGGTCGCGCTCGCGGGTCGGGCCGCCGGCGGTGTTGACGAAGTCGAGCGCCGGGTGACCCGCCACGAAGTCGTCCATGAACTAACCTTACTTCGCATGGAAACGGTTAGGCTCACCGAGGCCTTCGACTTCCGCGGCGATGCCGTGGCGTGGGGCGCGATCGGCGCGGGCGACCCGCTCGTGCTGGTGCACGGGACGCCGTTCTCGTCGGTGGTGTGGCGCCGGATCGCGCCGCACCTCGCGCGGCACCGGCGGGTGTACGCCTTCGACCTGGTCGGATACGGACGCTCGGCGAAGCACGAGGGGCAGGACGTCTCGCTCGGCGTCCAGCCGAAGCTGTTCGCCGCCCTGCTCGACCACTGGGGCGTCGACCGCCCGGACGTCGTCGCGCACGACTTCGGTGGTGCGACCGCGCTGCGCGCCCACCTGCTCGGCGGCCGGGACTACCGGACGCTGACGCTGATCGACCCGGTCGCGCTGAGCCCGCACGGCTCCGCGCTGGTGCAGGCCGCGCGCCGGCATGCGACCGCCTACTCCGAGCTGCCCGACTACGTCCACCAAGCGGTGCTCCGCGCGTACGTGGCCGGAGCGGTGCACCGCACGCTGTCGCCGGCCGAGATGGACGCGTACGTCGCGCCGTGGACCGGGGAGGAGGGGAAGCCCGCGTTCTACCGGCAGATCGCGCAGATGTCCGACCGGTACACCGACGAGATCCAGGACCGGTACGACGAGATGCGGGTGGCGCCGCGGATCCTCTGGGGCGCGCAGGACGGCTGGATCCCGGTCGACCGGGCGTACGAGCTGGCGGCACGTATGCCGAGGGCCGAGCTGCGGGTCGTCGAGGACGCGGGACACCTCGTGCAGGAGGACCGCCCCGAGGCCGTCGTCGCCGCGGTGCTGGACCTCCTCGATCCGGAGGTATGAGGAAGCTACCCTCGCGGTATGAGCGCAGAGCGGGTGACGGTGAGCCTGCCGTCCGAGGTGCTGGCCATGGCACGGCACGCGGTGGCGGCCGGGGAGGCCGACAGCGTGTCGGCGTACGTCGCCCAGGCACTGACGGCGCGCCAGGCGAAGGCGCAGGCGCTCTCGCAGCTCCACGAGGTGCTCGGGGGACGACCCTCCGTCGCAGCGCTGAACGAGGTTCGCGCCCGGCTCGGGCTGCCGCTGCTCCCGACCGCGTGATCGGCGGCAGGGTCCTCGACCTGTCCGCGCTGCTGGCCTTCGCCCGGCAGGACTCGGTCTACGCGGGCGCCCTGGTCTGGACCGCGGTGGAGGAGGACATCGTCCTGCTCGTCCCCGCGACCGCGGCCGGCCTGGCGTGGGCCCGGCTCGACGAGAGCGCCCGGCCGGTCCTCGAGGTTCTCTTCGGTCTGCCGGTCACCGTGGTGGACGATCTCGACGCCGCACGCGCCCGCGAGACCGGGATCCTCCTGGACGGTCGCGATGCGCGGATCGACATCGCACACGCGGCCGTCTGCGCGCAGCAGCGCGGCTGGCCGCTGGTCACGGCAGAAGCCGAGCCCTACGCGGCGCTGGGCGTTCCGCCCGAGATCGAACCGCTTCCCTAGCCGCTCACCTGCTCACGAACCGCTTCCGGCGGAATCGCTTTTCGAGCACCGTCGGAGGTCCGACGTCGCGCCCCGTGGATCACGTCGTCGCCACGAGGGACTTGGCCACCAGGCTGCGCCCCGCGGTGACGATCGCCTCCTCCGGGTCACGTGGTTGCCAGCCCAGCAGCTGCCGGGCCCGCTCGTTCGAGACCTTCTTGACGTGACCCAGCTCGGCCGCCGCGGTGCGGAGCTCCGTCGAGAACAGCGCGCCCGCCCGGACGACGAGGTTCGGGATCGTCCGGGTCGGCACGCGCGCGGCGTCGTCGCCGAGGTGCTCCCGCAGGGTCGCGCCGATCCGGCGCATCGGGATCGCGTCGCCCGTCGAGAGGAGGAACCGTCGACCGGCCGCCTCCGGCGTGGTCATGGCGCTGAGGTGTGCGCTCGCCACGTCGCGGACGTCCACCACCGGGATGGCGATGTCCGGGTAGCCCGGCAGCGTCCCGGCGAGCATGCGCTGGACGAGCTGGTTGGACCCGGAGATGTCGCGACCCAGCACCGGGCCCATGACGGCGACCGGCAGCATCGTCGTGAGCTCCAGGTCCTCGCCCTCGACGAACTCCCACGCGGCCTGCTCGGCGAGGGTCTTGCTCCGCCCGTAGGCGTCCATCCCCGGGCCGTCGAGCACCGACCAGTCGCCCTCGGTGAACGTGTGGTCGGTGCGCGGGTGGCCGAAGCCGACCGCGTGGAAGGCGGACGTGAGCACGACCCGCCGCACCCCGCCGTCGCGTGCTGCACGCAGGACGCGCAGCGTGCCCTCGCGGGCGGGCCGGATGACGTCGTCCTCGTTCCCGACGTGGCCCGGCGCGACCGGCGAGGCGACGTGCAGCACGACGTCGCAGCCCGCGACCGCTTCCGCCCACCCGGCGTCGTCGGTGAGGTCGGCGGCGACGAAGGTCAGGTTCTCGCCGTGTACCAGGCCGGCCTCGGCGAGCACGGCCCGGACCGTGTCCTGCCGGGCGAGGGAACGCACCGTCGTCCGGACGAGGTGGCCCTGCTCGAGGAGCTGCAGGATGCAGTGGCCGGCGATGAAGCCGGACCCGCCGGTCACGAGGACACGCTGTTGCGGGGTGGTCATGGAGGCTCCGGAGGTCGACGGGCGGGGACGAGAGCGATCGTCCGCTCGCCGTCGGGACGAGCCCAGAGGCCGGATCAGCCATAGGTCCGTCGGACCCAGTCTCGGGACTCAGGCCCGCAGGGCGAGAGGTACCCCGATCAGCTCCTGGGAGACGGTCCAGACGCGCGCGGCCTCCTCGGCACTGCGCAACGGGCGGTAGGGGCGCTGCTCGGCCGGGGCACCGCGCAGGCCACCGAGCCCGTCCGGGCCGTAGAACCCGCCGTCGTGGACCTCGGGGGAGGTCGCGGCGTACAGGGCGGGGAGCAGGGCGGTGTCGATCGTGCCGAGCAGACCCCACCGCGACAGGGTCCGGATGACCGCGATCTGCGGGGTGTCCCGCTCGCGACCGACCTCCGGACGCGCGGCGAGCAGGTTCGTCGGGACGACGCCGGGGTGCGAGAGGGTGCTGGTGATCCCCCAGCCGTTCACCTGGCTGCGGCGGCCCAGCTCGAGCGCGAAGAGACCGAAGGCGATCTTCGACTGGGCGTAGGCGGCCCCGCCGTCGTAGGAGCGCTCCCACTGGAGGTCGTCCCAGTGGATCGACCCCGAGCGCGCCGCGATGCTGAGCTGCGAGGTCACCCGCGCCCGGCCGGCGCGCAGCAGCGGCAGGAGGTGGGCGACCAGCGCGACGTGGCCCAGGTGGTTGGTGCCGAACTGCAGCTCGAAGCCGTCGGCGGTGGTCTGCCGGTCGGGTGGCGTCATGACGCCGGCGTTGTTGACCAGGACGTGGATCGGACGGCCCTCGGCCCGCAGGGCGGCGCCGAGCGCGGCGACGGAGGCGAGCGAGGACAGGTCGAGCTCGCGCAACGAGACCTCGGCGTCCGGGGTGCGCTCGCGGATGGTCGCGACGGCGGCCTGCCCCTTGCGCGGGTTCCGGACGGGCAGGACGACCTCGGCACCGGCCGCGGCGAGCCGTGCGGCCAGGCCCAGGCCGACGCCGTCGCTGGCGCCGGTGACGACGGCGCGGCGGCCGGTGAGGTCGGGAACGGTGATGTCGGGGGTGCGGGACATGCCGTCGACGGTGGCCCGTGGCCGCGCGGACAACCACGGCCCGCCGATCCGTGGCTGAGCGGGCCGCCCCGGCGCGGAGAGGGGGATCGACGATCCGTGGTCCGGAACCGGACATCGCCGGTAGGAACGGGGCAGCATCCGAGGAGAGGACGGACCCGTGATCGATCGCGCCGGGCTGGCGACGTTCCTGCGGCGTCGTCGGGAGGCGTTGCAGCCCGACGACGTCGGACTCCCGCGGGGGCAACGTCGTCGGACGAGCGGGTTACGGCGCGAGGAGGTCGCGGCGCTGTGCCACATGTCGACCGACTACTACGCGCGGATCGAGCGGGAGCGCGGCCCGCAGCCCTCGGCGCAGATGATCGCCTCGATCGCGCAGGGCCTGCACCTCTCGCTCGACGAGCGCGACCATCTGTTCCGCCTCGCCGGGCACCACCCGCCGACCCGTGGCGCGGCGAGCTCACACGTCGGCCCCGGCCTGCTGCGCATCCTCGACCGGCTCGACGACACCCCGGCCGAGATCGTGACCGAGCTGGGGGAGACGCTGCGGCAGACCCCGATGGGCGTGGCGCTGACCGGCGACACGACCCGGTTCACCGGACCGGAGCGCAGCCTGGGCTACCGCTGGTTCACCGATCCTGCCGCCCGGGCGCTCTACCCGCCCGAGGACCACGACCTGCTGTCCCGCCGCTACACCGCGGGGCTGCGCGGCATCGTCACGCTCCGCGGGCCGGACTCCCGGGCGGCCCACCTGGCCGACCTGCTCCTCCCGTTGAGCGCCGAGTTCCGGGCGCTCTGGGAGACGCACGACGTCAACGTGCGGCCGCTCGACCTCAAGCGCCTCGTGCACCCCGAGGTCGGCGCCCTGGAGCTGAACTGCCAGACCCTGCTCGACCCCGACCAGTCGCACCTGCTGCTGGTCTACACCGCGGTCCCCGGGTCGGAGAGCCACGAGAAGCTGCAGCTCCTGTCGGTGCTCGGCCGGGCGGGGTGACCGTCGCCGGCGTCGATCGGGCCTCCAGGGCTCCCCGCGCGGCCTCGCGGCAGCATTCCGTACCCGCTGATCATCGGCGCCGCCGCGGCCGGGTCCCGATGTAGGGAATCGGGATCACGGTGACGCGCCGAAGGGTGTGGCGTCCTGACGGCAGACCGTGCCCGGCCGGGGCAGCGTCCCGTCCACGAAGTAGGCGCGTTGGGCGTCGGCGGCGCACCGGCTGGGGTTGAGGAAGGCGGTGTGGCCGTAGCCGACCACCGTGAGCAGCCGGGCGTTGCGGAGCTCGGTCGACATGAGGACGGAGTTCTGGAACGGCGTCGACGGGTCGCGGGTGGGCCCGAGGACGAGGATCGGTGCCTGGTTGCGGTTGAACGGCCCCCGGTACGGGTCGGCCGCCCGCACCGGCCACGTCGAGCACGGTTCGTCGCCCCACACCGCGTTCGCACCGATCGGTCCGTTGCGGGCCTCCGAGTTCCGCGCCAGCGCCCCGAACAGCCCGACCGGCGGCACGGCCGCGTCGCCGCACGACACCGCGTAGCCCTGCTCGGGGCCGTCGTAGGAGCTCGGCGGGGGCAGCGGGCCGTCGGGGGTGTCCGGCGGCAGCGGCACGTCCCGCGCGTCCCAGATGGCCTTCATCCCGGCGGCGACCCCGGCCCAGCCCGCGGACCCGCCGTTCGTCACCGGGCTGGTGAACGGGAACGCGATGTCGAGGCCGTTGGAGATGCGCGAGACGAGGCCGGGGCCGGTGATGAGTTCGCTCCGGGGCGCGTACCAGATGGGTCCGTTCGCCAACCGCGCCAGCAGCTGGTTCCACCGGTCGACCGTGGCTTGGGGCGAGCCCGCCGAGAACGCGCAGCGGGACGCGTCGACCTGTCCGCACAGCCGGAGCAGGTCGCCGAGCACCGAGCTCGCGGCCGTGTCGGAGCCGATGCGCATCGAGATGCTGCGGGTGGTCACCGGCAGGTTCCGGTCGGTCCAGGCCGACGGGGCGAGGTTCCCGTCGAGCACCATGGCGCGGACCTTGTCGGGGAAGAGGTTCGCGTAGGTCGCGCCGAGGAAGGTGCCGTACGACAGCCCGATGTAGTTCAGCTTCGCGTCGCCGACGGCCTGCCGGAGCAGGTCGAGGTCGCGGGCGGTGTCGGCGGTGTTCGCGTGCTCGAGGAGGGCACGGTCCCGGGCTGCGCACGCCTGCCCGAACCGGCGCCAGGTGTCGACGTAGGCCGCGGCCTGCCCCGGCGTCGTCGGATAGTCCGCGCTGTCGCCGAGGAACCGGCCCTCCGCCTCCTGACTGTCGAAGCACTGCACCGGCGTGCTCTCGCCGACGCCGCGGGGGTCCCAGGAGACGACGTCGAACCGGTCCTGCAGGCCCGCGGGCAGCAGGCGGATCCACGCGCTGATCTGACCGGTGCCCGTCCCGCCCGGCCCGCCCGGGTTGAGGAAGAGCGACCCGATCTTCGGTCCGGTCGCGGGCTTGCGGGTGACGGCGAGGGTGATCGTCCGGCCGCGGGGATCGCGGTGGTCCAACGGCACGGTCGCCGTGGCGCACTGGAACCCGGCCTGGGCGGGCGGCGAGTCCTTCTCGCACTTTCCCCACGCCAGGGGCGGCACGAGGGGCCCCGGCGGGGGCGCGGCCCAGCCGGTGCCGGTGAGCACGGCGGCGAGCAGGGTGGCGACGGCGGTCACGAGCAGCGCTCGCGTCATCGGGGTCCTCTCCCGGAACGGGGGCGGGGCGGTCAGGCCGACGGCTCGGGCGCCGAGCGCTCGGGTCGGGTGGGAGCGCGCCCGCCACGGGGAGCGGCGGCCGTGACGGGGTCGAGGTCGCGCGCCTCCTCCCACGTGTCGCGGTAGGCGCCGTACCCCAGGCGGGTGCGGGTCGCGACCAGCAGGACGATCATGATCACGACCGCTGCGATCAGGAGCCCGAGACCGTTCGCGAGCTGGGCGGACGCGGGGTCGATCACGCCGCGCTCGCCGAGCCGGGTCATGTAGGTCTGGGTCCCGTCGACCGAGCCGTGCAGCAGGATCACCAGCAGCAGGCTCGCCCGGGTGTGGTTCGACAGCCAGGTGAACAGGAACGTCATCGCCGTCGTCAGGACCGAGAAGATGATCAGGGACTGGAGCCCTGCCGCCAGGTCGGACCCGAACCACATCGGGGCGTAGAGGAAGAAGTGCCAGGCGCTCCACAGGAGCCCGAGCACCAGCGTGCCCCTGGCCGGCCCGAGCCGGTACTGCATCCGCGGCAGCGCGAACCCGCGCCAGCCCGACTCCTCGAACAGCGGCCCGAAGACGAAGTGCGCGAGGTAGGCCAACGGATACGAGACGAGGGCCGCGGGCGTCAACGCGAGCAGCGTGTCGGACGCGCCGAGCAGGGTCGCGACGATCATGCCGCCGACCGGCAGGGCGAGGATCGCCACCGCCCACCAGCCGATGCCGACCCGCCACGTCAGCAGACGTTCGCGGTAGCGGCGCAGGCCGTCGCGGCCCTCGGTCACCCAGATCATGAACACCGCGGTTCCCGTGACGCCGATGGCGATCGCGGGCAGGACGGCGGGGTTCGGCGCCGCGGTGGACGGCTCGAACACCGGGAGACCGAGGATCACCACCGGGCTCCAGAGCAGCCACGTGACGGCGTAGGAGAGGACGAAGAAGGAGACGAGCGGACGTCGTCGGAGGAGCTCGAGCGCCGGCGACCGGCGCTCCTCCGGGGTGGACGAGGCAGCGGACATCGGATCCCCCGGGAGCGGCGAGCGCGAGGTCCGGCACTCGCCGGACTGCTTGATCGAAGCCGGTGTGTGGGCCGGGTGAGATCCCTCGAAGCGAGTAGTTCACGCGGTGTGCCACGCCGTGTCCGCACCGCGACCACGACACCCGTGCCCGGACGCGCGGTACCGGGTAGCGTCCGATCCGCCCGGGAAGAGAGGACACGTCGAACGACATGGCGCGTCGGTGGCGGCCCCATCGTCCGGGGGCCGGACTGTCCCTGGTGTCCCGTCCCTCGCTGTGGGCCCGCCTCGAGCAGGGGGCGCGGTCCTCGCTCACCACCGTCGTCGGTCCGCCCGGCGCCGGGAAGACGATGCTCGTCGCGGACTGGCTCGACCGGTCGCCCGCAGCGCCCGCCCGCTCGGCGTGGCTGACCCTCGAGGGCGCCGACCGGGCGTCGGACGCGTTCTGGGGCGCGGTCCTCGACGCGCTGCGTGCCGTCGACGCCCTGCCCGACGGCTCCGCGCTCGCAGACCTCCGCCCGGCGCCGGTCGTGGACGACGCCTTCGTCGACGCCCTGGTGGAGGGCCTCGCGGAGCTGCCGGCGCCGGTCGTCCTCGTCCTCGACGACGTGCACCGGCTCGGGACGACGCTGCCGACCGGCCTGGACGCGGTCCTCGCCACGACGGACGCGCTGCGGGTCGTCGCCCTGGGCCGGGGAGCGCTGCCCGTCGCCCGGCCCCGTCTCCTGCTCGCCGGCCGGCTGACGGAGATCGGGCCCACCGACCTGGCGTTCACCGCGGGGGAGATCGACGAGCTGTTCGCGGGCACGGGTGTCGCGCTCGACGGGGCCGCTCTGCATGCGGTGATGCAGCGGACCCACGGCTGGGCCGCCGCGGTCCGCGTGGCGGCGGTCCGCTGGGCCGAGGAGGGCGACCGCGGGCTGGCCCGGCTCGGGCACGACGGCCCGCTGGCGGACCTCCTCGCGGCGGAGCTGCTGGACGGGCTCGACGACGAGCGGGACCTCCTCGTGCGGTGCGCCCCCGTCGCCGCGCTGACCGCGGAGCTCGCCGCGGTCCTCGACTCGGGGGAGGCGAGGCCGACGCAGGCGGCGGTCGAACGTGCCCGGGACCGGCTCGAGCGCCTGGCCGACCGGCACGCCCTGGTCGCCCGGATGGCGCCGACCGGGTCCGCTCCCGGGACCACGTGGTACGCCTGCCACCCGCTGCTGCGCGACCTGCTGCTCACCCGGCTCGCCCAGGATCCCGCGGCGTTCCGGCGGGCGCACGTCCTCGCCGCCGGGTGGTCCGAGGACCGGGACCGCCCCATCGAGGCCCTCGAGCACGCGATCACCGCCGAGGACTGGTCGCTGGTCGCGGACGTCGCGGTGCGCAGCGCCGCCGCGCGATTCGTCGGGGAGGAGCGCACGGCTCTGCTCGATGCCCTGGCCCGCATCCCGAGGGCGCGGGCCCAGGGCGACGTCGCGCTGACCACGGCACTCGCCGCGCTGGCCTACTGCCGGTTCGACGTCGACGACCTCGCCCGCCAGATCGCCGCGGCCGACGCGGCCCTGGCGACCGACGCGGGCGCCCCGCCGGGCTCGGTGCGGCGTGGCTCGGCGCTCGTCGTCCTGCGGGTGGTCGAGGCGGCGCTCGCCAAGCTCAGCGGCGACGCCGAGCGCATGCTCACCGCGGCCCGCGCGGCGGCGGCGGAGGTGGCGGCCCTCCCGGCCACGGAGGTCCCGGGGTGGGCGGTCTACGAGGACGTCACCGAGGTCAACGTCGGCCTGGCCGAGATGTGGAGCGGCGCGTTCGACACGGGAAGTCGGCGGCTCGCCACGCGCACGGTCGTGGGTGCCGGCACCGCCACCTTCGGCCTGCACGCCGCGGGGCTCCGTGCCCTGGGCCTCGTCGTCGGCGGGCACCCGGTCGAGGCCGCCCGGCTGGCCGAGCGCGCGCTGGAGCGGGCGCGGGGCCTGGGCTGGGACCACATGCCGACGACCGCGGCCGCCTGGGCCACAGCAGCGCTGGCCGCGCTGGAACGCGGCGACCTCGTCGTGGCGGGGGCGTCCGTCGAGGCCGTGCGGGCGCTGTCCTCACACCTCGGGGTCGACTGGCTGGTGCAGACCGCGATCGACCTCGCCGACGTCGGCGTCCGCCTGCTCGAGCGGGACGTCGCTGCGGCCACCGACGCGCTCGCGGGGGTCGACCGAAGGATCGCCGGCGGGCGTTCGACCGGGATCCTGCCGACGTGGACGGACTACGTCGGTGCCCAGGTCGAGCTCGCGTCCGGCCGCCCCGACGCGGTGCTCGCCCGGCCGGCCGTGGCCCGGCGGCGTTCCGGGCGGAGATCCGACTCCGGGGCCACGGAACTCTCCCTCGACGACCGCCTCGCCGGTCTCGCCGCCCGCGCCCTCCTCATGACGGGGGAGGTCGACGAGGCGTCCGCCGTGCTCGCCGCCGTGCGCCCCGCCGGCGACCTCGACCCCGTCACCCGGATCGAGACCGACCTGGCGCGCGCCGTCCTGTGGGGGGCGACCGACGGGTCGGAGGGGGCCGCCCGGACGCTCGCCGACGCGCTGCGCCGCGCCGGGGACCACTCCGTGCTCCGCCCCCTGCTCCTCGCCGAGCCCGCTCTCACCGCGATGCTCGACGACCACGTACGGCGCGGGCCGCACGCTCCTGGGGCGTCCCGCGCCACCGTCGCGCTGGCGGCCCGGGTGCGCCGGTCGCGCCCGGTGGCGCCCGCACCCGTCGTCGGGAACGACGGCGACCTCACCACCCGCGAGCGGGAGGTCCTGCACTACCTGCCCTCACTGCTCACCGTCCCGCAGATCGCGGGGCAGATGCACCTCACGGCGCACACCGTGCGCCACCACCTCAAGGGCCTCTACCGGAAGCTGGAGGCCGCGAACCGCCGGGAGGCGGTCGCGGCGGCCGTGGGCCGCGGGTTGATCACCGCGCCCACGGACCTCGAGCGGCAGGTGCGGAGCTCGTGAGCATCGAAGGAGCCGACATGTCCGTCCTGACCGCCTTCGCCGAGGCGATGCGCTCCGGCGCCGTCGAGGTCGTCGACCTCACGACGCCGCTGCAGGAGTCCACGCCCATCCTGGAACTGCCGCCGCCGTTCGCGAACACCTCGCGCTTCCGGCTCGAGGAGCTCTCGCGGTACGACGACCGCGGCCCGGCCTGGTACTGGAACGACATCCACACCGGCGAGCACACCGGCACCCACCTCGACGCCCCGAACCACTGGGTGACCGGCCGCGAGGGTCCGGACGTCTCGCAGGTGCCGATGTCGACGCTGGTCGCACCGGTCGCGGTGATCGACATGACCGCCGAGGTCGAGCGGGACCCGGACTTCCTGCTCGAGGTCGCGCACCTCGAGGCGTGGCAGGCCGAGCACGGACCCCTTCCCGACGGCGGGTGGCTCCTCTACCGCACCGGGTGGGAGTCGCGGGGCGGCACGCAGGAGGAGTTCGTCAACGCCGACGAGGCGGGCCCGCACACGCCGGGCGTGTCCGCGGAGTGCGCGCGGTGGATCGCGCAGGAGTCGCCGTTGACCGGGTTCGGGGTGGAGACGGTCGGGACCGACGCGGGCGCCGCCGGCGGGTTCGACCCGCCGTTCTCCTGCCACCACTACCTCATGGGCGCGAACCGCTGGGGCCTGACGAGCCTGCGCAACCTCGGTCGGCTGCCCGCGACGGGCGCGGTGCTCGTGGTCAGCCCGTTGCCCATCGTCGGCGGCTCCGGGTCGCCGGCGCGGGTGCTGGCGCTGGTGGAGCGCTCGTGACGACGGTCGCGGAGCAGGTCGGGACGCTGCTGGCCGAGCTCGGCGTCGGGCGCGCCTTCGGTGTCGTCGGCAGCGGGAACTTCCACGTCACCAACGCGCTTCGGTCGGCCGGTGTCGGGTATACCGCCGCCCGTCACGAGGGCGGCGCCGCGACGATGGCCGACGCGTACGCCCGCACGTCCGGCGAGGTCGGGGTGCTGACGGTGCACCAGGGCTGCGGGCTCACGAACGCGATGACCGGGATCACCGAGGCCGCGAAGTCGCGCTCGCCGCTGCTCGTGCTGGCCGCCGACACCCCGGGTGCGCAGGTCCGCAACAACTTCCGCATCGACCAGGACGCCCTCGTCCGCGCGGTCGGTGCGGTGCCCGAGCGAGTGAACACCCCGGCGTCCGCCGTCGCCGACGTCGTGCGGGCGTACGGCGTCGCGCGCGACCAGCGCCGCACCGTCGTCGTGAACCTGCCCCTGGACGTGCAGGCCGCGCCGGCCGTCGACGGGTCCCGGCCGCGGACGACCTGGCGGCCGCCCCGCCCGGACGCCGCGTCGGTCGCGGAGCTCGCCGCGCTGCTCGACGGGGCTCGCCGCCCGGTGTTCGTCGCCGGCCGCGGCGCGCGCGGCGCGCGGAGCGAGCTGGAGGCGCTCGCCGACCGCTGCGGGGCGCTGCTCGCCACCAGCGCCGTCGCGCACGGCCTGTTCACCGGGTCGCCCTGGTCGCTCGGCATCTCCGGCGGCTTCTCGACCCCGTTGGCCGCGGAACTGATCGCCGACGCCGACCTGATCGTCGCCTGGGGCGCCTCCCTGACGATGTGGACGACCCGGCACGGCGAGCTCACCGCCGGCGCCACCCTGGTCCAGGTCGACGACACCGCCGAGGCCCTCGGTACGAACCGGCCGGTGGCCCTCGGTGTGCTCGGCGACGTGGGGGCGACGGCGGCGGACGTCCTCGAGGTGTGCGGGAAGTCGGCCGGGTACCGGAGCCCGGAGATCGGGGAACGCATTCGTACGGATGCGCGGCACGCGGCCCCGACCGAGGTCATCGGGGACCGCATCGACCCGCGGGTGCTCTCCGCCGCCCTCGACGAACTCCTGCCCGCCGAGCGCACCGTCGCCGTCGACTCCGGCAACTTCATGGGCTACCCCGCTGGCTACCTGCAGGTCCCCGACGAGGCCGGGTTCTGCTTCACCCAGGGCTTCCAGTCGATCGGCCTGGGGCTCGCGACGGCGATTGGCGCGGCCCTCGCCCGGCCGGACCGGCTGGCTGTCGCGGCCTGCGGGGATGGCGGGTTCCTCATGAGCATCAGCGAGCTGGAGACCGCCGTGCGGCTCGGGCTCGGGATGGTGATCGTGGTGTACGACGACG
Source organism: Actinomycetospora termitidis (assembly GCF_030286555.1). Classification (GTDB taxonomy): domain Bacteria; phylum Actinomycetota; class Actinomycetes; order Mycobacteriales; family Pseudonocardiaceae; genus Actinomycetospora; species Actinomycetospora termitidis. The sequence goes on from NZ_JASVWF010000002.1 coordinate 332,116, forward strand.
CCGGGTACGGCGCCGAGTTCCACCATTTCGCCGACGACGACCACGGCACGGTCCGTTTCCCGGACACCGACCTCGCCGCGATCGCGCGCGGCTACGGGTGCGACGCGGCCGTGGTGCGGTCGACGGCGGACCTGGCGATCGTCCGCACGTGGTTGGACGGGCCCCGAAACCGACCTCTGCTGCTGGACGCGAAGGTCGTCGCCGACGAACCGGCGTGGTGGCTCGCGGAGGCGTTCAAGGGGCACTGACGCCGTCGGACTCCGCCGTCAGTTCCTCGAGCTTCTCGGAGTGGAACCGGATCGCGCGGGCGTGATAGCGCAGCATCTCGGCCCGGCTCAGGTCGGCGGGTCCGCCGGTCGGTCGTCCGTTCCGGGCGGCGAGGCCGTAGAGGACGAGGTCGCTGAACTGGTCGGCGATCTGGTCCGGAGTCATCGGCCCGGAGGCCTTGTACCATTTCCAGAGCCAGTTGCACATTCCGTCGATCGCGAAGACGGTGCTGCGCTCGTCGCCGTCGACGAACTCGCCGTTCTGCACGCCCTCCCGGATGATACCCCGGACGACGAGGTCGCTCTCCCGCTTGAACCGTCGGAACTCGGCCCGGACCTCCGCGGGGAGTTCGGCCTCGGAACTGAAGGACAGGCTGTAGAGCTCGATGCTCTCGGTGAGGCATTCGACGTGGTGCCGGACGTAGCCGTGCAGTTTCTCCCGCGCCGTCCCGGGAATGGAGGTCACCGCGTCGAGCTTGGCGATGTCCCGCTTGATCCAGTCCCCGAAGACGTGGCGGAGCAGGTCGTCCCGATTGGCGAAGTAGTGGTAGAGCGCCGCCTTCGTGACGCCGACCTCCTCGGCGATGTCCTGCAGTGAGACGGCGCGAATGCCCCGGGCCTGGAAGAGCCTGGTCGCGGCCCGGGTCAGCTCGTCCTGCATGATCGTGCTTCTGGGCATCAGCGAGGTACCTCGATGAATTCGAGTTGGACCCCGGCCATGTCCCGCGGGTGGGTGAAGGTTACACCGGCGTGCCCCTCACCCCGGACGGGCTCCTCGAGCACGGGCGCGAGTCCGACGTCGCGCAACTCGCGGGTCGCCACGTCGACGTCCTGGACGCCGACCGACACGAGGAAGACGCCCTCGCCGCGGCGTTCGAGGAATCGGCTCACCGAGGTCGACTCGGCGTCGCTCGCGATGAGATTGAGATGGAACCCGTTGATGTCGAACGAGGCGCCGCGCAGGCCGGGGAAGGCGAATCCGGATTCGTCGACGGGCTTGCTCGCCATCTCGAACACCTCCTCGAACCGGCGGGTCCACTGCTCGAGGTCGTGGACGGCGATGTTGAGGCCGTGGATGCCGTGGAACTGCACGGGATGCTCCTAGGGGAATCGGTGCTGCAGGGAGTCAGGTGAGGGTCATGCCGCCGTCGACGACGATCGTCTGACCGGTCACGTAGCCGGCGGCGGGCGACGCGAGCCACACGCCAACCTGCGCGATCTCCGCCGGGGACCCGAACCGGCCCAGCAGGAGACGCGGCCGGAGCACGGACTCGACGTACTCCGGGCGGTACTGACCGGTCATCTCGGTCTCGACGAAGCCGGGAGCGATCGCGTTCACGCGGATGCCGCGGCGCGGACCCCACTGCTGGGCGAGGTCGCGGGTGAGGCCGAGCAGGCCTGCCTTGCTCGCCGAGTAGGCGGCCTGGGGGAGCCCGGCCGTGGTCAGGGCCAGGACGCTGGAGACGTTGACGATCGAGCTGCCCGGCGCCATCTCCGCCGCGCACGCCTGCGCCATCCAGTACGCGCCCGCGAGGTTGGCCTCGACGACCGCCCGGAACTCGTCGGGGGTTTCGCGCAGCGCGGGGACCGCGCTCCCGACTCCCGCGTTGTTGACCAGGACGTCGAGTCCACCGAGAGCCTCGCGGGCCTGCTCCACGGCCGCGCGGCAGCGGTCGGGGTCGCGGACGTCGGCCGTGATCGCCGCTGCGGTCCCGCCGTCGGCCTCGATGCCGGCCACGGTTCGCTCGAGCATCGCGGTACGCCGCGCCGTGACCGCCACGCGCGCGCCCGCGGCGGCGAGGGCGCGGGCGAAGGCGACCCCCAACCCGGAGGAGCCGCCGGTCACCAGGGCGACGTGGCCGTCCAGGCGGAACGGGTCCGTGCTGACGGACTCCGACGGCGCGGCGCTCACCGCAGGTCCAGCAGGCGCTTGACCTTGCCCTCGCCGCCGAGCCCGGTCAGCGGGGCGAGGGAGGCCGCCGGGACGATCTCGACGTCGACCGCCACCCCGAACGCGGTGTGCAACAGGCCGCGCATGTCGGCCTCGAGGTCGTGGGCACCGGCCCTGTCGCGCCCCTCGATCTGCACCCGCATGCGCTCGCGGGAGGCGAGGCCCTCCCCGACGGTCTCGACGACGCACAGGAACTCCCCGGTGGTGCGAGGGTCGCCCGCGACCACGTCCTGCGCGGAGCGCGGGTAGACGCTCGTGGCCCGCAGCTTGACCATCTCGTCGGACCGGCCGAGGAACCCGGAGAGCTTCGTCGTGCGTAGCCCGCAGCCGCAGACGCCGCGCCGGCTCGTCCGCATCAGGTCCTTGAGGTCGTAGCGGATGATCGGCGGGACCGAGCGGTGCAGGCTCGTCACGACCAGGTTGCCGGGTTCGCCGACGTCGAGGATCTCGCCCGTCTCCCGGTCGGCGACCTCGAGGAGCGCGGTGTCGTCGTTGACGTGCAGGGCGTCGTGCGCGGCGCACTCGAAGCCGACCAGGCCGACCTCGTGGGTGCCGTAGTTGTCGTACACCTCCGCTCCCCACGCCTCGGAGAGGAGCTTGCGCAGGTGTCCCTCCTCGTCCACGCCGAGGTAGGTGTGGATGAAGCGGGTGCGCAGATCGGCGGCGAGGTCGATGCCCTCCCGGATCGCGGTCTCGGCCAGGATCTTCATGTACTCGCCGAACGCGACCCAGCCGGCGGTGCCCCACTCCCGGGCCAGCTCGAGCTGCCGCGTCGACGACGTCACGACGCCGGAACCGGTCGTCAGGGGGACCAGCCCGCACCAGTTCATCGCGGCGGTGGACGAGCACCACGCCGTGTTGGCGAGACTGTTGGTGAGGGTGATCTGCAGGACGTCCCCGACCTCGGCGCCCTGCGCATGGAAGGCTCGGGCGAACTGGATGGCCTGGACCTCCCAGGCGACCGGGTCGAACAGCGTCGGGCGGGGGAGACCGGACGTGCCCCCGCTCGACTGGATCTTCAGCGGGGTGGCCATGGCCTTCAGGGCGAAGTTCTGGTGCGACCCGAACGGCGGCTCGTCGGCGATGCTCGCCTTGAGATCCTCGCTGGTGAAGGTCGGGATGCGCTCGATGTCCGGCAGGCCGCGGATGTCGCCGGGCTCGAGGCCGGCGGCGCTCCACCGGTCCCGGTAGAACGGGATCTCCCACGCCTCCTGCACGCGGGCCAGGAAGCGGCGCTCCTGCAACTCGCGGAGCCCGTCGTCGGACAGGGCGGACATGGCGTCGGAGAACGCGGGCGGCGGCGGGTAGTCCTCGACGAAGCGCGGCCAGTCGATGCTGGACCAGTAGTAGGGGATCGGTCGTGTGGTCACGTCGGGCTCCTGGTTCACAGGCAGCGTGGATCGAGGTCCAGCGCGGTGCGGTCGTGGCTGGCGAGCAGGTCGAGCGGTGCGGACACCTTCGGCAGCTCGTGGCGGAAGAAGTACTGCGCCGCGGCCCGCTTGCCGTCGTAGAACCGGCCCTCGCGCCCGTGCGCGGCGATGGCGAGCTCCAGCCAGATCCAGGCGACGACGATGTGGCCGGCAGCCTCGAGGTAAAGCGTGGCGTTGGCGAGGCCCGCGGTGGCGTGCTCCGGCTCGGTGACGAGGAAGGTGACGTGGCTCAGGTGGGTCAGCGCATCGTCGAGGGCCTCGGCGTATTCGGCCAGCGCGTCGATCCGCGCCGCCTCGGCGACGGTCGCGCGGATCGCGGCCGCGAGCTCGGCGAAGGCGCCGTCGGTCACCACCTTCCGGCCGAGGAGGTCCAGGGCCTGGATGCCGTGCGTGCCCTCGTGGATCGGGTTGAGGCGGTTGTCGCGCCAGTGCTGCTCCACGTCGAACTCGCGGCTGTAGCCGTAGCCGCCGTGGACCTGGATCGCGAGGGAGTTCGCCTCGAGGCACCACTGCGACGGCCAGCTCTTCGCGATCGGCGTCAGGAGGTCGAGCAGCAGGCCGAGCCGGCGCCGCTGCCGGTCGTCGGTGACGGTCCGGAGCCGGTCGACGAGCATCGCGCACCGCAGCACGAGCGCGAGGCCGCCCTCGACGTAGGCCTTCTGCGCCAGCAGCATCCGGCGGACGTCGGGGTGGGCGGTCAGGGGGACCGGCGGCGACGTCGGGTCCCGGTCGGTGAGCGACCGGCCCTGCGTGCGCACGGCCGCGTACTCGAGCGACTTCCGGTAGCCGGCCTGCCCGACGGCGGCCGCGACGAGCCCGACACCGATCCGCGCCTCGTTCATCATGTGGAACATCTGGGCCAGGCCCCGACCCTCCTCGCCCACGAGGTACCCGACGGCGCCGGGCTCGGGCGTCGGCGCGTGGGTGCCGTCGCCGAAGGCGAGCACCGCGTTCGTCGTGCCCCGCGTGCCCGTCTTGTGGTTGAGCGAGGTCAGGACGACGTCGTTGCGGCGGCGGTCCGGCAGGTACTTCGGGACGGCGAGCAACGAGAGCCCGCGGACGCCGGCGGGCGCTCCCGGGGTGCGCGCCAGGACGAGGTGGACGATGTCGCCGAGCCCGTGGTCGCCGGCGGAGATCCACATCTTCGTCCCGACGACGCGGTACGTCCCGTCCGGGCAGCGGGTCGCGCGGGTGGTGACGTCGGCGAGTGAGGACCCGGCCTCGGGCTCGCTCAGGCACATCGTCCCGAAGGTCTCGCCGGCGAGCATCGGCCGCACCCAGGCGTCGACCTGCTCGGGGCTGCCGTGCGCGACCAGGAGGTTGGCCGCGGCGATCGTCAGGAACGCGTAGCCGGTGGTCGCGGTGTTGGCCGCCTGGAACCAGGCCATGCACGCCTGGAAGACGGTGAGCGGGAGCTGCATCCCGCCGACCGAGCCGTCGAACTGGGCCGCGAGGAGGTCGGCCTTCGCGAACGCCGCGAGGGCGGCCCCGGTCTCGGCCGGGAGCGTCACCGTCCCGTCGTCGGCGATCCGCGGCTCCTCGGTGTCGCCGAGCCGGTTGGACGGCGCGAAGTACGTCGTGGCCAGGTCCTCGCTCAGTTCGAGTAGCGCCGCGAAGGTCTCCCGCGAGTGCTCCGCGAAGTACTCGTGCTCGGTCAGCGCCGTGACGTCGAGCCACTCGAACAGCAGGAACTCCAGGTCCCGCCGGTTCATCACCGCGGTCATCGGAGCCGCTCGATCACCATGGCCATGCCCTGGCCGCCGCCGACACACATGGTCTCGAGCCCGACCTCGCCGTCGTGGGCGTCGAGGTTGTTGAGCAGGGACGCCGTGATGCGGGCGCCTGTCATGCCGAACGGGTGGCCCAGCGCGATGGCGCCGCCGGAGACGTTCAGCCGGTCCTCGTCGATCCCGAGCGCACGGGCGGAGCCCAGGACCTGGACCGCGAAGGCCTCGTTGATCTCGACGAGGTCGACGTCGGCGACGGACATGCCGGCGAGGGCCAGGGCCCGGCGGGACGCCTCGACGGGGCCGAGTCCCATGATCTCGGGGGAGAGCCCGGAGACGGCGGTCGAGACGATGCGGGCGAGCGGCCGGATCCCGAGCTCGCGGGCCCGGGTGTCCGACATGACCACCAGCGCCGCCGCGCCGTCGTTCAGCGGGCACGAGTTCCCCGCGGTCACCGTCCCGTCCACCCGGAACACCGGCTTCAGGGCGGCGACCTTCTCCACCGTCGTCCCGGCCCGCGGGCCGTCGTCGGCAGTGACCGTCCGGCCGTCCGGCGTCGTGACCGGGGTGATCTCTCGCGTGAAATGGCCCCGCGCGATCGCCTCCTCGGCGCGGTTCTGCGAGCGCACGGCCCACCGGTCCTGCTCGTCCCGGCCGATGCCGGTGTGCGAGGCGACGTTCTCGGCGGTCTGACCCATGGAGATGTAGGCGTCGGGCAGCAGTCCGGCCGCGCGCGGGTCGGTCCAGGGCGGGTTCTCCTCGGCCGCCCGCACGGTCCGCTCCTGCGCCTCGTCGAAGCGCGGGTTCTGCGTGCCCGGGAGCGAGTCGGAGGTGCCGTTCGCGAAGCGGGAGACGGTCTCGACGCCGGCCGAGACGAAGGCGTGCCCCTCGCCCGCCTTGATCGCGTGGAACGCCATCCGGGTCGTCTGCAGCGACGAGGCGCAGTACCTGGTGACGGTGGTGCCGGGCAGGTGGTCGTGGCCGAGGGCGACCGCGACGATCCGGGCCATGTTGAAGCCCTGCTCACCGCCGGGGTTGCCGCAGCCGAGCATCAGGTCGTCGACCTGCTCCGGGTCCAGTTCGGGAACGCCGTCGAGGGCGGCCCGGACCATCTGCGCGGTGAGCTCGTCGGGCCGCATCGTCGCGAGCGAGCCCTTCACCGCGCGCCCGATCGGCGAGCGGACCGCGGACACGATGACCGCTTCCGTCATGGTCAGCTCCCCTGGACCGGCGCGAAGCGGAAGGCCTCGCCGTCGGGAACGACGTGGCCACCGGCCGGGCCGCTGAAGTGGGTGCCGAGGACCAGGGTCGGGGTGTCCACGACCGACTCCAGGAACGCGGTGCGGCTCCGCGCGGACAGCTCGCGGTCCCAGTCGCCGCGCGAGCTCCACGCCGGGCGGGCCAGCTGGATCGGGTGGTGGATGAAGTCGCCGGTGACCACGCCGACCTCGCCGCCGGACTCCAGCCGCACGCTGTGGTGGGCCTTGGTGTGCCCGGGTGTCGACGCGTAGCGCACCCCGGGCGTGACCTCGTGGTCGGAATCGACGAGGTCGACGAGACCGGCGTCGAGGCACGGCTGGATGGACTCGGCGAACACCAGCCGGGTCTGCACGTGGATGTCGGGGTTCGCGCCCTCGTAGACGACGGCGTGCGAGAGGTCCGAGGTGGTGCTCTCGCCCTCGGCGAGCCCGCGGTGGTACTCGAACTCCTCGCGCACGTAGGTGTAGCGAGCGTTCGGGAACGTCGGGCGCCACGCCCCGTCGTCGAGCACGGTGTTCCAGCCGACGTGGTCGAGGTGCAGGTGGGTGGCCAGGACGACGTCGATGTCCTCGGGCCGGTAGCCCGCCTCGGCGAGCCGCTCGAGGAACGGGTTGTCGAGCCCGCCCCAGTTCGGGATCAGCGGCAGGTTCTTGTGGTTGCCGCACCCGGCGTCGACCAGGACGCGTGCCTCCGGCGTCTCGACGACGAAGGCGTGCAGGCTCCACAGGGTCTGGCCGGCGTCGTTCGCGTAGTGCGGGTGCAGCCAGTCGATGGCGTTGACCGCGTCGGGGGTGGCCTCCTCGATCAGCCCGTCGAGCTCGCCCGGCTCGACGGGCATCTCCAGGATCTGGCTGACGACGATGTCGCCGAGCTTCCACATGGGTGCCTCCTGTGCAGGTGGGTGGGGTTCAGATCCCGCGGCCGGCCATCTCGCCCTCGTAGATCGCCTCGTCGACCCGGCGGGGCGCGACGCAGTCGCCGATCTGCGTGACGGGCCAGCGCGCCCGCAGGCCCTCGACCAGGGACTCCTCGGGGTCGCGCATGGCGACGGTGACGATCGAGTCGACGGGCACGATCCGCTGTGCCCCGTCCCAGATGCGCCCGACCACCGCGCCCTCGGGAGTCACCGCGAAGACGGCGTGCTGCGGGCTGAGGACGACGCCGGCGGCGTGCAGGCGCGGGTAGACGTGCGCGATGTCCAGGTTCATCAGCGTGTTGTCGCCGATGGTCAGGCGCGTGCTCACGATCTCGACGCTCCGGCCCTCGCCCGCGAGCTTCTCCGCGAGTCCCATGGCCAGGTACTCGCCGGTGTCGTCGATGATCAGCACCCGCTGCCCCGCGCGGTCGCTGTCGACGATCGCGGTGATCGGGTCGAGCGCGACGGTGTGCTCCAGGCCGGGGATGCCGCCGTGGTTGCCGACGGCCGCCAGGTAGCCGTCGGTGCGCCAGGACGAGCCGGTGGCGACGACGACGTGGTCGGGCTCCTCCGCCGCGACGCTCTCCACCGACGCCGTCGTCCCGAGCCGGACGTCGACCTTGTACTTGTCGAGCGTGCGCTCCATGTCGGTGACCGTCGCCGCCCAGCGCCCGCGCGTCGGGAGCTGCGCGGCGTAGCGGATCTGCCCGCCGAGCCGATCGCTGCGCTCGAGGAGGACGACCCGGTGGCCGCGCTGCGCCGCGGTCTCCGCGGCGCGCATCCCGGCCGGTCCGCCACCCACGACGACCACGGTGCGGGGCTCGACGGCGGGCTGGAGGGTCCCGAGGCCGAGCTCGGCCTCGCGTCCCGCCGACGGGTTCTGGGTGCAGGTCAGCGACCAGCCCTTGGCCATGCGGTTGAAGCAGCCCTGGTTGCCGCCCACGCAGTGACGGATCTCGTCCTCGCGCCCGGTGAGGGCCTTCGTGACGAGGTGCGGGTCGGCGATGTGCGCGCGGGTCATCGCGACGAGGTCGGCGTCGCCGCGCTCGACGATGCCGTTCGCGGTGCTCAGTTCGGCGATGCCGTTCGCCGTGATCACGGGCTTGTCGACGACCGACTTCGCACGGACGGCCAGGTCCACCAGCGGGGTCCCGGGGATGCTCATCGGCGAGACCGTGTAGTGGAACGAGGCGGCCGCCCCGCCGCTGACGCTGAAGTAGTCGAACAGCCCGGAGGCGTCGAGCGTGCGGAGGATGCGCTCGCCCTCGTCCGGGTCGATGCCTCCCGCCACGAACTCGTCGAGCGAGAGCCGCACGCCGACCGCGAACGAGGGACCGGTGACGTCCCGGACCGCCCGCGCGCACTCGATCACGAGGCGGCAGCGGTTCTCGGTGGAGCCGCCGTAGGCATCGGTGCGCCGATTGGTGAGCGGCGACAGGAAACTGCACAGCAGATAGCCGTGGGCGGCGTGGATCTCCGCGCCGTCCATTCCGGCGACCTCGGCGTTCCGGGCGCTGCGGGCGAATCCGTCGACGAGCGCCGCGATGTCGTCGTGCGACATCGGGCGCGGAATCTCGCCGTACATCGAGGACGGGAGCCCCGACGCACTCCAGAGCGCCCGCCAGTTGTCGAGGTGCATCGTGTTGGTGTCCTCGGCCCCGAAGTGCGAGAGGTCGACGAACACCCGCGCGCCGTGCCGGTGGACGGCCTTCGCCAGGCGCTCGTAGACCGGGATGACCTCGGTCGGCCAGCTCTGCAGCGTCCGCAGCATCATGCCGCGGCTCGAGGGGTGGACGACCTGGGCCTCGGTCAGGATCAGCCCGGCGCCGCCCTTCGCGCGTTCCTCGTAGTAGTCGACGCTCTGCTGCGTCATCAGGTTGTCGCGGCCGTAGGCGAGGGCGTGCGGCGTGACGACCACGCGATTCTTCAGCGTGACGGGGCCGATCGAGATCGGCTGCCAGAGGGCTTCGTAGTCGCGCATCGTCGCGCTCCCCAAGGTGGAGGTGGTGGATGGGGCTCCGCCCTCTTGCTAACCGATGAGTTGGATAGCTGAACGAGCGGTAACTCATCGAAATGTAGGGAGCGGCTCACCGACGTGTCAAGGGCCGGTGGCGGGCCGGCGGCGCGCCACGAGCGGGCACCGAGAGCTGCGACGAGGCCACACGGGCAGCGCTCAATGCCCGGTGATCACGGTCGCCGCGCGGACGTGAGCCGGGCGAGTGCTCCGATCGCCTCGTCGGGTCCGGTCGTCACCGCTCGCGGGGAGCCACGTCCTCGTACACCGGCGGCCGCTTCTCGAACCCGGCGGTGACGGCCTCGATCTGGTTCGGGCTGCCGATCAGGGCCCCGATCTCGGTCTGCTCGGCGGCGAAGCCGGTGGCGAGGTCGACGCGGCCGGCGAGGTCGAGCAGGCGCTTCGCGGCCCGGACCGCGTGCGGGCTGCGCGCCGCGATCTCCCGGGCGAGCTCGATCCCGGCGGCGTGGGGGTCCGGCGCGGTGCGGGTGCACAACCCGAGCGCGGCGGCCTCCTCGCCGTCGACGAACCGGCCGGTCAGCGTCAGCTCCTTCGCGACGTCGCGGCCGACCAGTTCGGGCAGCACCTGCGACCCGGTCATGTCCGGGACGAGCCCCCAGCGCGTCTCGAGCACCGACAGCCGGGCATCCGGGGCGACGATGCGGATGTCGGCGCCGAGCGCGATCTGCAGTCCGCCGCCGAGCGCGTTGCCGTGGATCGCGGCGATCACCGGCACCTCGAGCTCGGCCCACACCCACGCCGCCCGCTGACCCGTCGCCCGCGCCGGCCCCGACGTCGGCGGGAGCTGCGCGGACGCCGAGAGCCGCTCACCGCCCGCCATCGCGCGGAACGAGCCGAAGTCCAGGCCGGCGCAGAAGTCCGGCCCTTCGCCGGAGAGCACCACGACCCGCACCGAGGGGTCGTGCCGCAGCTGCTCCCCGGTGCGCACGATCGCCTCGAACATCGCGGGATCGAGGGCGTTCCGCTTCTCCGGGCGCGCCAGCCGCACGTCCGCGACGCCCTCGACGACCTCGACCCGGACCCGCTGCTCGGCGCTCACGCCCCCATGGTGCGCTCCCTGCATCGTGATCGACTTCCGGGCGGCAGGGTGCCCGCGTGGAGGGGCACTTCGCCGCCCGGATGTGGATCATGCGCGTCACCCGAGGGCGGCGGCCACCCACGGTGACGGATTTCCTGGCGCCCAGTGCCAGCAGTGACGCATTGCTGGCACGGGACGTGCAGGCTCACGCCGCGAGCGCCGCCTCGAGGTCCGCGGTGAGCGTCTCCTCCTCGGCGGTGTCCGGCCAGTGCCGGACCCACCGGCCGTCCGGGTCGACCAGGTAGGTCATCGCGGTGTGCGGCACGGCGTAGCCGTCCGGGTCCTCGGGGTCCGCGCGGCGGCGCGCGAACACCCGGAAGGTCTCCTTGGCCGCCTCGACCTGCTCCGGCGTACCGGTCAACCCCGTGAAGCGCGGGTACGACGTCGTCAGGAAGGCCTTCATGACGTCGGGTGTGTCCCGGTCGGGGTCGACCGTCACGTAGAGCGGACGCACCCGGTCGACGTCGTCGCCGAGCCCGTCGAGGGCGGCGGTCAGCTTGGTCAGCGCGCGCGGACACACCACGCGGCACGAGGTGAAGCCGAACTGCACCAGCAGCCACGAGCCGCGGTAGGTCCCGGCGTCGACGGGTGTGCCGTGATGGTCGACCAGGTCGAACCCGATCGCGGTCGGTGCGCTCACGGCACGAGCTCCAGGTCGCGGGCCGGGCCCGGAGGCACTTCGAGGGTGACGGTGCCGTCGGCCGCGATCTCCTGCCCGTCGAACCGCAGCCGCGCGCCGGGTGGGACGCGGTCGATGACCACGGTCGCTTCGTCGCCGCTCCGCCGCCGCAGCCGCGCGTGCAGCACGCCGTCGACCACCTGGGCCCGGCTGACCTCGACGTCCCGCCCGACCTCGGTGAGCGCGGGCTCCGCGAAGTGCTCGGCGCCCCACGGCTCCTGGTAGAGCGTGTGGAGCCCGTCGGGGACGTTGAGGCGGGCGTAGCCGATCAGGACGTTCCCGGACATCGGCTCGATGTCGGTGCGGTTCCCGTCGGCGTCGGTCGGGGTGTCGTTGCGGGGGTAGGACAGGGCGCCGTCGCGCCAGGTCGGGTTCATGAAGCGGTCGGCGTGGGCGAGGATGCCGTCCAGCGTCGCCCGGTCGCCCATCTCGGAGGCCCAGGCGGCGACCCACCCGAGGTCGCAGGTGTCGTTGACGACGGTCTGCCCCATGACGTTCATGGCGGGCGTGGACCGGACCGAGATCGTTCCGTCGGGCCCGGGGATCAGGAAGTCGGCGACCTGGCGCGGGTAGTTCTCGCGGACGAAGTCGCGGTTCCAGGTGTTCATCAGCGCGCCGCACCACGCGTCGACCCACGGCGCCTGCAGCGCGTTCGGCGCGACGACCTTGGTGTCCTCGAGGATCATCTGGTTGTAGTGCCCGGCGTCGTCCAGGCGCCCGAAGTCGGCCCAGGCCTTCTGGTAGCCGGCGACGACCTCCTCGGCGCGGTCGCCGCCGGTGATCACGTCGTGCAGCCGGAAGCCGAGGATGGCGGGCTGGTTGCAGATCTGGAACACGCAGTTCGGCTCGCACGCGATGCCGAGGTAGCCGTTCTGCACCATCTGCCAGTACAGGTTCTCGTTGAGCGACTCCCGGTCGTAGACGAAGCGCTTCGGCTCACCGCCCCAGAAGAACGACCAGTGCTCGAAGGTCAGCGCGCCCGGCTGCGCGTACCGGTCGTCGGCGAACAGGACGTCGTGCAGCAGCGCGCACGACTGCACGTACGCCGAGTACATGATGTTGTCGCGCACCACCGGGTCCCACTCCTCGTGGTAGCCCTCGGAGAGGTGCGCGTTCATGACCATCCCGCCGCGGGACGCGTCGCGCCAGTACATCCAGACGTCGGGCATGAGCAGCTTCTCGATCAGCCGCTGGATCGTCGGGCGGACGACGCCGGGTGCGGCCGGGAGGCGGTGGCGGTGGGTCAGGGCGAGCCCGTAGATCATGTAGGCGAGCTGGAAGCGGTAGCTGCCGAAGTCGTCCTCGCCGGCGCCCTTGCCCTGCATGCCGGACCAGTCGTGCGGCAGCCGACGGGACAGGTCGTCCCAGTGGCGCAGGTGTCCCAGCTGGGCCTCGTCGAGCACGGACGGCGTCGTCATGCGCTCCGACCGTACGCAGCGGGGCGACGCGCGCCACACCCGTTCGGGTGTGCCGTGACACGGACTGCACCGGTCTGATGCGCAGGCACATCGACGTGGAGGTGACGGTGGACGGTCCCGGAGACATCCTGCGCGGGGTCGGCCCGCGGTTCGGCGACAAGCCGGCGCTGGTGACGGCGACGCGGACGCTGAGCTTCGCCGAGCTGGACGCGCTGAGCGACCGGGTCGCCGCCGGGCTCGTCGCGCGCGGGGTGACGGCCGGGCGGCCGGTGTCGCTGTACGCGCAGAACCGGTGGGAGTGGGTCGTCGCGTACCACGGGGCGCTCAAGGCGGGTGCGGTCGTGAACCCGGTGAACGTCATGCTCACGCCGGAGGAGCTGGCCTTCGTCCTGCGGGACTGCGGCGCGGCGGCGGTGTTCACCAGCGCCGAGCAGGCCCCGACGGTGCTCGAGCTGACGCGGGACCTGCCCGAGCCGCTCACGGTGGTGGCGTTCGGGTCGGTGGAGGGCGCGGTCGCGTTCGACGAGCTGCTGGCCTGCGAGGAGCCGGCCCCGGCCGTCCTCACGAAGCCCGAGGAGCCGTCGACGATCGGCTACACGTCGGGCACCACCGGCCACCCGAAGGGCGCGGTGCAGAGCCACCGCGCGGTGCTGCTCAACTGCGCGCTCACCGCGACGATGCACGGGCGGCGTGAGGACGACGTCGTCGTGACCGCCCTGCCCGCGCCGCACGTCTACGGCAACGTCGTCATCAACGGGACGTTGCTGGCCGGCGGCACCGTCGTGCTGATGGAGCGGTTCTCGGCGTCGGAGGCGCTGCGGCTGATCGGCGAGCACCGGGCGACGCTGTTCGAGGGCGTCCCCGCGATGTACGCGATGCTGCTCGCGGATCCGGGTCTCGCCGACGCGGACCTGTCGTCGCTCACGCGCTGCACGGTGGGCGGGCAGACGATCCCGCTCTCGACGATCGAGCGGTGGCAGACCCGCTCGGGCGCGCCGCTGATCGAGCTGTGGGGCATGACGGAGGTCGCGGGCCTCGGCACCACGCACGCGCTGTACGCGCCGCCGGTGCCGGGGTCGATCGGGGTGGCCCTGCCCGGGATCGAGCTGCGGATCGCGGACCTCGAGGACGTCCGGCGCGACGCCCCGACCGGCGAGCCAGGGGAGCTGATGGTGCGCGGCCCGATCGTCATGTCCGGGTACCACGGCAACCCGGAGGCGACCGCCGAGACGATCGAACCGGACGGCTGGCTGCACACCGGCGACGTCGCGACGATGGACGCAACCGGCCACGTGTTCGTCGTCGACCGCCGCAAGGACATGATCATCACGGGCGGCTACAACGTCTACCCGGCCGAGGTCGAGCGGGTGCTGGCCGCGCACCCGAAGGTCGCGATGGTGGCGACGGGGCCCGTTCCCGACGACGTCCGGGGCGAGATCGCGTGCGCCTACGTCGTACCGGTCGCGGGGTCGGAGCCGACCGAGGACGAGCTCGTCGAGTATGCCCGCGAGCACCTCGCGGCCTACAAGCGCCCGCGGCTGGTGCGCTTCGTCGAGACGCTGCCCGCGACGTCGACCGGGAAGATCATGCGTCGTGAGCTCATCAAGCAGTTCACGCCGTGACATCGCCGGGACGGCGGCGTTCGATGAGCAGGTGGACCCGACGGAGCTGACGCGCGAGCACGCCGAGCTGGTCGGCCTGCTCGACCGGCGCGCGGCGGTCCGGGCGGCCCTGGACCTGCTGCGCGCCGAGGGCGAGGTCGCGTGGGTGGCGGAGCCGGCCGACCCGTCCTCCGAGGACCTCGTCCTGGCTCAGCTCGTGGGCGACCGGACCGGCCTGCTGCGGGGTCTGACGGTCGCCCGTGGACACGGGCTGACCGGCAAGGTGCACGCGTCCGCGACGCCGGCGTGGGTCGACGACTACCTCGGCTCGGCCGAGATCACGCACACCTTCGACCGGGTCATCGACCTCGAGGGGGTGCAGCGGCTGCTGGCCGTGCCGGTCCGGCGGGACGACCGGCTCCTCGGGGTGCTGGCCGTCGGCGCGCGGTCGGCGGGGACCTTCGGGGGTCGGGCCGCGGAGCGGGCGGAGGCGGTCGCGCACGAGGTGGCGCTCGCCGTGGCGGTGGCCGAGCGGGCGCGGCTGGCCCGGGAGGTCGCCGTCCACGAGGAGCGCAGCCGGATCGCCGCGAACCTGCACGACAGTGTGGGCGCGCTGCTGTTCGCGATCGGGTCCGGGATGGCGGGGCTGAGCGAGGCGATGGGGGCGGATCCTGAGCTGGCGCTCCGGTTGTCGCGGCTGCAGGACCAGGCTCAGGAGGCCTCGGCGGCGTTGCGGGACTCGCTGCGGACGCTCCGGGCGTCGCCCGCGGCGTTGGAACTGTCGGTGGTGCTGCAGGAGGACTGCTCGGCGTTCAGCGACCGCACGGGCGTGCCGGCCGAGCTGGTGATGCTGGACGACCCGCCGTCGTTGCCGCCGTCGCGGACGGACGTGGTGATCGCCGGCGTGCGCGAGGCGCTGCTGAACGTCGAGAAGCACGCGAGCGCCTCTGCCGTGGTGGTCAGCGTGGCGCGCCGGGCCGGATCGCTCGTGGTCGCGGTGACCGACGACGGCGTCGGGCCGGCCGGGACCGCATCGGGACTCGGGTTGACGACGACGTCGGACGCGGTCGGCCGGCTCGGCGGCACCCTGCGCGTCCTGCCCGACCCGCACGGCGGCACCACCTGGAGGCTCGAGCTGCCGTGCTGAGCACGGTGCGCGTGCTCATCGTCGACGACCACCCCGTCGTCCGCGACGGCGTGGCCTCGCAGCTCGCGCGGCACAGCGACATCGAGGTCGTCGGGCACGCGGGCGACGCGGCGGAGGCGACGTCGGTGTGCGGCCGCGAGCGACCCGACGTCGTGCTGCTCGATGTCCGTCTGCCCGACGCGCTGGCCGCGGACGTCGTCCCGCGGTTGCGGGAGGTGTCGCCGTCGACCCGGGTGCTGCTGTTCACGGCGTTCCCGGAGCACTCGGCGGTGGCGCCGTCGCTCGCGGCCGGCGCGGTGGGGCTGTTGGTGAAGGACGCCTCCGGAACGGAGCTGGGCGCGGCGATCCGGGACGTCGCCCGGACCGGGTCGTACCGCGGCGACGTCCCCGGCACGGACGCGCCGCTGACGCCCCGCGAGTACGACGTGCTCCGTCTCGTCGCGTCCGGACACACGAACGGCGAGATCGGGGCCGAGCTGCGGTTGTCCCCGAACACCGTCAAGACCTACCTGCACAACGTCATGCGCAAGCTCGACGCCCGTAACCGCGCTCAGGTCATCACCAACGCCCGCGCCCACGGGCTGCTCTGACTCACGCGGCGTCGGGGATGACCGGCACGAGCAGGTGCGAGGCGTGCTCACCCCCGACGTGGACGACGGCGCCCACCGCGGGCCGGCTCAGGTCCGGGTGGTCGTGGGACATCGCCACGAGTTCGGAGTCCTCGACGACGAGCTCCAGGCGCAGCCGTTCTCCAGGCGCGAGGGAGATGCTGGTGGGCCAGATCTCGACCTCGAGCAGCGTGGGTTCCCCCGGGACCAGCGGGACCGCCCGGCAGTGCGGGTGCCACGGGCGGTAGGGCTCGCTGCGTTCCGGGTCGGTCTCGCGGTGGGACGCCTTGAGCCACCCCATGGCCATGGGCACGTCCTGCCCCTGCGGCCCGACGGCGGGGAGCACGGCGCCGTCGGCGTCGACGTGGTGGACGCGGACGAGGACGTCGAGGTCGTCCTGCTGCGCGGTGATCCAGAGCCGGAGGGCGACGGGGCCGGTGAGTTCGAGGGGCTCGTCGACCGGCGCCGTCTCGAACGTGGCGGGATACGGCACGGTGGCGGGCTCCACCGGAGGTGCCCAGTCCAGGGTGCCCTCGCCGAGGTGCAGCTCCCGCCACTGCGTGCCCGGCACCGGGAGGTCGGTGGTGTCGCGCCACTCGACCTCGCGCCCGTGCCGGACGGCCAGCCGGACCGGCGCCACGCCGTCCATGCGGTCGGCCTGGTCCTTGAGGAAGCGGTCGAGGAAGCGCAGCTGCAGGTCGAGGGCCCAGTCGGCGTAGTAGGGGTCGATGTGGCTGCCCGTGTGCGCCACGAGCCACTTGTGCTCCGACGAGGCCCGGCGCCAGCCCTCGACGTTGCCGCGCAGGTGGAGCTGTACCCCGCCCCAGTTCGCGGCGGAGAGCAGCGGGACGGTGATCGCTTCGAGGTCGGTCTGCCGGGCGCGGTGGTACTCGTCGATCAGCGGGTGCCGGGGGAGGACCTCGCGCCAGTCATCGCCCTCGGGGCCGGTGCGCTGCGGCTCGATCTGCCGGGCCCACCAGAAGTCGATGAACCCGCGGGTGTACAGCCCGCCCTGGTAGGCGGCCTCCCGGTAGAAGTCCGTGAGGCCCTCCCAGGCGATCACCGCGGCGAGGTGCGGCGGCTGGAGGGCGGCGACCCGCCAGCCCATCATCGCCAGCCACGAGATGCCGCTCGACGCGACCTTGCCGGTCGACCACGGCTGCGTGCCCGCCCACTCGACGACGTCGTGGAAGTCCTCGGCGTCCTGCGGCCCGTAGAGGTCGAGCCGCCCCGGCGACGCCCCGGTGCCGCGGGTGTCGGCGCGCAGGACCGCGTACCCGCGCTCGGTCCACCACACGGGGTCCGGGGTCTCCCAGACCATGTGCTCGTGGTGGGGCACGTTCTCGTACTGCGGATAGCGGTCGGGCCAGTGCACGTCCTTGCCGTAGGGGCTGATCGAGGCGATGACCGGCACCGGCCCGTCGTCGTCAGGACGGAAGACGTCCACGACGATCGGGGTGCCGTCGCGGGTGGGGACGGGGACATCGCGGTCGATCTGCACAACGGCTCCCTCGGCTCCGTGGGCGGGTGTCCGGAGTGTGCGGAGCGCGGCGAAACAAAGGCAAGCTGACTTGCGTTAAGGTGTCCGGTCATGACGGAGGTCCGGCGTCGGCCCGGTGGGCGGTCGGCCCGCGTGCGTGCGGCGGTCCTCGATGCCACGACGGAGGTCCTGCTCGCCCGCGGCCTCGCGGACTTCCGCATTGCCGCGGTTGCGGCGGTCGCCGGCGTGCACGAGACCTCGATCTACCGGCGGTGGGGGAGCCGTGAGAACCTCCTCGCCGAGGCGCTCCTGCACGCCAGCGAACAGCACCTGCCGGTGCCCGACACCGGGCGTCTCCGCGACGACCTCCTCGCCTACGCCGCTGCCCTCGCGAGGTTCCTCGCCACCCCGGTCGGCCGGGCCCTCGACCAGGTGCTCGCCCTCGGCGACGACGGGCCGGCCATGCACGATGCCCGGGAGCGGTTCTGGACCGAGCGGGCCGCCGGCTCGATGCGCATGATCACGCGTGCCGTCGAGCGCGGGGAGCTCCCGGACTCCGTCGACCCCCGTCTGGCCATCGAGATGCTCGTCGGCCCGGTGCACTTCCGGCTCCTGCTCGTCCGCGAGCCCGTCGACGCCCGGACGCTCACGCGCCTCGTCGACACCCTCCTGCACGGCATCGCGGGATCGGCATCGGCGTGAGACCTCGCTGTCTTCATCGCCCCGGCCCCGTGGCAGGTGCGTAGCGGGCGAAGGCGGCGAGGAGATCGGGGTCGTCGACGGCGTCGCGCCCGGCGACCCGGTCGAGCTTCGCGCCCTGGAGCAGGCGTTTGACCGGGACCTCGAGCTTCTTGCCGGTCCGCGTGTGCGGGATGGCGTCGACGGCGAGGACGTCGTCGGGGACGTGGCGCGGGGAGGCCTGCGTGCGGATCGCGGCCGTGATCCGGTCGCGGAGCGTCGCATCGAGGTCGGTACCGGGCTCGAGGACCACGAACAGCGGCATCCAGTAGCCCCCGTCGTCGAGCTCCGCGCCGATGACGAGGGCCTCCCGCACCTCGGGCAGTGCCTCGACGACGGCGTAGATGTCGGCGCTGCCCAGGCGCACGCCGTGCCGGTTCAGGGTGGAGTCGGATCGGCCCGAGACGACGACGGAGCCGCGGGAGGTGAGCGTGACCCAGTCGCCGTGGCGCCAGACGCCCGGGTAGGTCGAGAAGTAGGCGTCGCGGTAGCGCTCGCCGTCGGGATCGGCGACGAAGCGGATCGGCATCGAGGGCATCGGCCGGGTGATCACCAGTTCGCCGACCTCGTCGAGGACCGGCCGGCCGTCGGCGTCCCACGCCTCGAGGGCGACCCCGAGCAGCGGCGCGGAGATCTCGCCGGGCCACACCGGAGTGGTCGGTGAGCTGCCGGCGAAGCCGGAGACGACATCGGTGCCCCCGGTGCTCGAGGCGAGCTGGACCGCGGTGCCGACGTGGTCGTGCACCCAGTGGTACGAGCTCGCGGGCAGCGGTGAGCCGGTGCAACCGAGGACCCGCAGGGCGCCGAGGTCGTGGCTGCGACCCGGATCGAGGCCCGCCTTCGCGCTCGCGAGGAGGTAGCCGGGACTGACGCCGAGGAGCGCGACCCGGTGCGCGGCGGCGAGGGTCCAGAGCCGTCCCGGGTCCGGGTGGGCGGGGCTCCCGTCGTAGAGGACCACCGTCGCCCCGACGAGCAGGCCGGAGACCTGGACGTTCCACATCATCCAGTTCGGGGTCGTGTACCAGAGGAACCGGTCGCCGTCGTGCAGGTCGAGGTGCAGGCCCAGGAGCTTGAGGTGGTCCAGCAGCACCCCGCCGTGGCCGTGGACGATGCCCTTCGGGACGCCGGTGGTGCCCGAGGAGAACAACACCCACAGTGGGGCGTCGAAGGCCACGCGCGCGAAGGTCGGCTCCGCCGGCACGGCGAGGGCCTCGTCCCAGCCCACGGCGCCCGGCGGCAGGCCCAGCCCCACGTGCTCCACGCCGACCGTGTGGCGCAGGGTCGGCAGCACGGCGCGCAGTGCCTTGACCTCGTCGCGGCGGTCGTGCACCCGCCCGTTCCACCGGTAGCCGTCGGCGGCGACCAGCACGACCGGTTCGAGCTGGGCGAAGCGGGCCGCAGCACCTCCGGCTGCGTAGTCCTGGCCGCAGACCGACCAGACGGCGCCGAGGCTCGCGCAGGCGAGGAACGCGACGAGGGCGTGGGTGCCGTTCGGCAGGTACCCCACCACCCGGTCCCCGGCGACGACGCCGTGCCCGCGCAGCCACCCGGCGAAGGCGCCGACCTCGGCGCGGAGCTCGCCGCGGGTGCAGGCGGTGGTCGTGCCGTCCTCGGTCTCGGCGACGACGACGAGCTCGTGGCCGTCGCCGCGCAGCGCGTGCTCGGCGTAGTTCAGGGCGACGTCGGGGAACCAGCGCGCACCGGGCATCGCGTCGTCGACGAGGACGCGGCCCCGATCGCCGTCGACCTGCACGTCGAAGAGGTCGAGCACCGCCGTCCAGAACTCCGCGAGGTGCTCCACCGACCAGCGCTGCAGCGCGTCGTAGCCGTCGAGTTCGACGCCGTGCCGCTCGGTGACGAGGCGGGCGAGCGCCGTGATGCGGGCGTCCTGCACGGCCGCCTCGTCCGGGACCCAGATCGGGTCGATGTCGGTCACGACGGCGTGAGGGCGACCGGGAGGTGCTCGAACCCGCGCAGCATCCGGTTGTCCTTGCGCCGCGCGACGCCGGCCGGGTGGATCTCCGCCACGGACGACACCAGCTCCTCGAGGACGACGCGCCCGATCATCCGCGCGACCGGCGCGCCCAGGCAGAAGTGGACCCCGCGGCCGAAGGCGAGGTGCTCGTTGGGCGTGCGGTCGATCAGGAAGCGGTCCGGGTCCGGGAACTGCCGCGGGTCGCGGTTCGCGCTGCCGAAGGCGACCATCACGCGGGCACCGGGCGGGAGGGCGACCCCGGCGACGGTGGTCTCGGTGGTGGTGACCCGGAAGAACCCGGGCTGCACCGGCGACTCGAACCGCAGCGACTCCTCGACCGCGCCCGGCGCCAGGTCCGGCCGCTCCCGCAGCCGCCGCCACTGCTCGGGGTGGGTCGCCAGCGCGTGCAGGAGGTTGCCCAGCATGTTCACGGTCGTGTCCATCGCCGCGACGAGGATGCCGCCGAGCAGCGAGACGACCTCACCCTGCGCGAGCTCGCCCCGTTCACCCGCCCCGACGATGCGGTCGGCCCAGCCCCCGGTGACATATTCACCGTCGGCCGCGATCTGTCCGACGAGGCCGAAGAGCCCGCCGATGGCCTCCCCGAGCACCGACGACTCCCCGCCGGCCGGGCACCCCATCGAGTCGAAGATCGTCGATGCCCACCGGCAGTACTCGTCCCGGTGCCGGTCGGGATAGCCCATCAGCTCGGCCATGACCGTCGTCGGCACGGGCTGGGCGACGTGGCCGACCCAGTCGATCTCGCCCTCGGCCAGTGCGACGTCGAGGGCGCGGCCCACGAGCTCGCGGACCCGCGGTTCGAGCTGACCGATGGCCTTCGGGGTGAAGTCCCGGGCAACGGCGCGGCGCACGCGCGTGTGCTCGGGCGGATCCGTCGACAGGATCACCCCGCCCTCCTCCGGCGTCGCGACCGGCTCGAGGCCGGCGCCCTGCGCGGACGAGAACGTCTCCCAGTCCTTCAGGACGGCTGCGACGTCGTCGTAGCGGGAGACCAGCCAGACGCCGTAGCGGTCGAGGTGCGTGCACGGCGCCTCGTCCCGGAGCGCGGCGAGCGCCGGGTACGGGTCGGCGCGCTGCTCGGGGGCGAACGGGTCGAAGGCCGACCACGTCGGGGACGCCGAGGTCGTGGTCACGACGGCTCCACCTCCGGCGCCCGGGCCGCCCACGGGTTGGTCAGCTCCTCGTGCAGCTGCGGGGAGACGCCGTCCTCGGTGCCCGCCATCCCGGTCGCGGCCGGGAACGCCTCCATCATCGAGTCGGGCATGTGCCAGTTGCGGAAGAAGTCGTTCGACCCCTCCGACGGCCGCCACGTGCGGGCCCGCCAGTCCGGGACGTAGTTGCGGTAGCCCCCGGAGTTCAGCTCGACGCGCAGGCTGCTCGGCTCGCGGAAGTAGAGGAAGTGCTGCTCGCCGATGCCGTGCACCGACGGTCCGTACTCGATGGGCGTGCCGTGCTCGAGGAGGAGGTCCGCCGTCCGGACGAGGTCCTCGGGATGGTCGGCCCAGAAGGCGATGTGGTGGACGCGCCCCGCCGTCGCAGACGTGTCGACGACGATGCCGAGGTCGTGGGACTTCTCGTTGGTGGTCAGGACCGAGAAGACCGTGACGGGGGCGTCCTCGAGGTCGGTGAAGGCCATGACCCGGAAGCCGAGGACCTCGGAGTACCACTGCGCGAAGCCGCGGACGTCGGAGGCCGCGATGGTCACGTGGTCGAGGAAGCGCGGCGCGGCGGCGTGGCTGCTGCGCCGTTCGGGGCGGTCCGGGTAGACCGACGTGTAGCCGTCCTCCGCCTCGAACGGCGGAACGTCCCAGACCAGGCCCATCCGGTGCCCGAAGGGGCCGACGAACGTATAGGTCCGCCCCTGGGCGGGCGGGTCCTCGCGCCACTCCCCGGTGACGCCGGCCGCCTCCACCCGCGCGACCGCCTCGTCGAGGGCCTCGGCGCTGTCGGTCCGCCACGTCATGGTCGCGAGACCGGCGTCGGGCCCCGGGGATACGACCAGGCTGTGGCGGTAGTGGTCCCCCCAGCACCGCAGGTGGACCTTGCCATCGGCCCGGTCGATCACGCGCAGTCCGAAGCGTTCCACGTAGAACGCGACCGACGATTCCACGTCGGGGCTCGTGATCTCGAGCGAGAGCAGGTGGCTCAGCAGGCGGGCCATGAACGTTCCTCCCGGTGTGCGGGTCCCGGCGGAATCGTCCGGCCGGTCCGTCGGGAAGGGACGCTAAATCGCGGCACGGTTCCGCGGAACCGACGCCTCGTCGATGGCTGACATCGTCACGATCGATGGTGAGGAGACAGTTCCGTCGATCGATGGCATCGATGGCCGGCGGCCAGGCGGGGTAGTGTCCGGGCTCCCCGGAGAGAGTGGGCCGACGATGGACCGCGACTCGTTGCTCCAGCACCTGGACCTGAACCTGCTGGTCGCCTTCGACGTCCTGATCGACGAGTGCAGCGTGACCCGGGCGGCGGAGCGGCTGTCGGTGGGGCAGCCGGCGATGAGCGCGTCGCTCGCGCGGATGCGCAAGTTCTTCGGGGACCCGCTCCTCGTTCGGGACGGGCGCACCCTGCGGCCGACCTCGACCGCGCTGGAGCTCGTCGCGCCCATCCGCGACGCGCTGGACACCATCGAGTCGACGGTGCGCGCCGCCCGGGACTTCGACCCGCGGACCGATCGCCGCACGTTCACGCTCATGGCCAGCGACTTCGTCCTCCTGGTCCTGCTGCGACCGCTCCTGGCCGAGCTCGAGCACGAGGCGCCGAACCTGCGCCTCACCGTCCGGCCGACGACGCCCGACGCGGGCGAGCGGCTGGCGCGCGACGAACTCGACCTGCTCGTGCTGCCGACCGAGCTCCTGGGGCGGGGCGCCGAGCTGCGGTCCGCGCCGCTGTTCACCGAGCGCCTGCTGATCACGATCGACCGCGACCACCCCGACGTCGGGGAGACGATCACCGAGCAGCAGTTCCGGGAGCTGCCCTACCTCGCCTACGAGGGCCGACCCGGGACCACCATCAGCGACCTCCGACTCCGGCGGCTGGGCATCGAGCGCCACGTCGACGTCGCCACCCAGAGCTTCGTCATCCAGCCCCTGATGCTGCCGGGCACCCGGATGGTGGCCCTCCTGCACGAGCGGCTCGTCGCGCACTTCGCGCCCACCCTGCCGATCCGGGTGCTCGACCCGCCCTTCGATGTCCCGCCGCTGACCGAGGCGATGTTCTGGTCCCCCCGCACGGACGCCGATCCCGCGCATCGCTGGCTGCGCGACCGCGTGCGGCACGCCGCCGCGGCCCTGGACTGACGACGCATCGATCGCGTCGATGCCAGGCATCGACATCCGTCGCTACCTGCCTGCCGCTCGCCGCCCCTAGCGTCGGGCTCCGACAGCCGACTGCACCGGCGCGGAGGAGGCATCGTGACGAACGCACTGGTCGTCGGGGGCGGGGTCGGCGGGCTCGCCGCTGCGACCGCTCTCGCAACTCGTGGAATCGACGTCGAACTGACCGAACGCGAATCGGAGATTCACGCGCTCGGCAGCGGGATCACGTTGATCGGCGCCGCGCTGCGCGCCCTGGAACGGCTCGGGCTCTACGAGGAGTGCGTCGCGCAGGGCTTCGTCATGAACGATTTCGAGCTGTTCGACCCGGCCGGTCACCCCCTGACGCGCTTCCCGCTCCCGAAGGCGGTCGGGACGGACCACCCCGGCATGGTGGGGATGATGCGGCCGCAGCTGCACCGGATCCTGCTCGACGCCGCGAAGGCACGCGGGGTCGCGATCCGGACGGGGGCCGCCGTCGTCGGCGTCGAGTCCGGGGCGGATTCGGCCTCGGTCACGTTCGAGGACGGTCGCACGGCCCGGTACGACCTCGTGGTCGGTGCGGACGGACTCCGCTCGACGGTGCGCGAGGCCGTCCTCGGACCCGTCGAGGTGCGCGACCTCGGTCAAGGCATCTTCCGGGTGGTGCTGCCCCGCCCGGAGGAGCTGACCACCGAGTGCCAGCTCGTGGGCGACCCGGAGACGACCGTCGGGTTCACGCCCACCGGCCCGGAGAGCATGTACATGTACGTGCTGTTCGCGGTCGACGAGAGCTACCGGCCGGCGGACATGCCGTCCGCCGTCCGTGAGCGGCTCGCGCCGTTCGGCGGATTCGGCGCCACGGCGCGCGCGGCCGTCGACGAGTCCACTCCGATCAACTACACCCGGTTCGAGAACCTGCTCGTCCCCGCGCCGTGGCACCGGGGCCGGGTCCTCGTCCTCGGCGACGCCGCGCACGCCACGACCCCGCACCTCGCGGCCGGGGCCGCGATGTGCCTGGAGGACGCGGTGGCCCTCGGCGAGGAACTCGCCGGGGCGGCGGACCTCGACGAGGGGCTGCACCGCTTCGCCGCGCGGCGGTTCGACCGCTGCCGCTACGTGGTCGAGACCTCCGCGCAGATCAGCTGGTGGGAGACCCACCCGGACACGCCCGGCGCCGACCACGCCGGCCTCATGGGCGAGGCCCTGCACCGCCTCGCCGAGCCGTTCTGACGGGAGGAGCAGACCGTGGGCACCAGGAACCCCCTCCTCGACTGGGAGTTCGACCCGGA
Source organism: Actinomycetospora termitidis (assembly GCF_030286555.1). Classification (GTDB taxonomy): domain Bacteria; phylum Actinomycetota; class Actinomycetes; order Mycobacteriales; family Pseudonocardiaceae; genus Actinomycetospora; species Actinomycetospora termitidis. The sequence continues at coordinate 357,031 of NZ_JASVWF010000002.1, forward strand.
CGCCGTCCGCCTCGTCGGGAAGGATCTGCAGCGGCCGGAGTGCATCCTGGCCGAGCGCGACGGCACGCTCTGGACCGCCGACGCCCGGGGCGGTGTCGTGCGCATCCACCCCGACGGCACTCAGGACCTCGTCGTGGCCCGCCCTGCCGAGGGCTTCGACACCGAGCACGACCTGGCGGGGAGCCTCCTCGAGGGCACGCTGCCCAACGGGCTCGCCTTCACCGACGACGGCGACATCCTGATCGCCAACTTCGGCACCGACGCGCTCGAGACCATGGACCGGGCCGGGAACGTCCGCACCCTGCACGACACCATCGACGGGCAGCCGCTCGGCAAGGTCAACTTCGTGCTGCGCGACCGTCGCGGGCGCACCTGGATCACGGTGTCGACCATGGTGAACCCCTGGAGCGACGCCATCGGCCGGCACGTGGCCGACGGCTACGTCGCCCTGCTCGACGACCGCGGGCTGCGCGTCGTCGCCGACGGCTTCGCCTTCACCAACGAGATCCGCTTCGACGCCGACGAGCAGTGGCTCTACGTCGCCGAGACCACCGCCAAGCGCGTGTCGCGACTCCGGATCGCCGACGACGGCTCGGTGCTCGAACGGGAGGTCTTCGGGCCGTCCTCGCTCGGGGACGGGCTCGTCGACGGCATCACCTTCGACGCCGTCGGCAACATCTGGGCGACGATGATCTTCGCCGACCGGTTGGTCGCCCTCACGCCGGAGGGCGAGCTGCTGGAGCTGTTCAACGACGGCTACGCGGCGGCGACCGCGCGGTTCGAGGAGGAGTTCGCCGCCGGCGGGCCGGTCGCCTTCGAGACCCTCTCCCGCACCGGCGGCACGCTCGCCCCGTGGTTGGCGAGCGTCACGTTCGGCGGCCCGCGCCTGGACCAGGTCCTGCTCGGGAGCCTACGCGGGACGACCCTGCCGTCCTTCCCCTCACCGGTCCCGGGGCTGCCCCCGGTGCACTGGTAGACCACCCGCGAGGAGTCGTCGATGTTCGAGATGTTCCCGGGCAACTACGTCTGGAACCTGTCGGTCAACATCGCGCTGAACACCGGTGGGCAGATCGGGGAGGTGACCGAGGCCTGCGCGCCCCTCCTCGAGGCGGCCCGGCAGGGCGAGGACGCGGGGACCGAGCTGTTCTTCCGGTCCTGGACGGCGGTGGCGGACCGGCTGGTCGGGCTCGCCCGGGAGGACGAGGCGGCCGGCCACCTGCTCACGGCGAGCGCCCGCTACCAGCGCGCCGCGGTGTACCACCTCACCGCGGAGCGGCTGCAGAGCAGGCACTTCGGCCCACGCCGGACCGCGTACCGCGCGATGCTCGACGCCTTCGGGCGGGCGATCACGACGGGGCGGCTGAACTGCGCGCGAGTCGAGATCCCGTACGAGGGCGTCGGGATGCCGGCGTTGTTCGTCGCCGCCGAGGGCGCGGGCCCCGCGCCCTGCATGGTGTTCACCAACGGCCTGGACAGCACGAAGGAGATGGTCTTCGGGTCCGGGATCGCGCAGGAGCTGGCCCGACGGGGCGTGTCGACCCTGATCGTCGACCACCCGGGCAGCGGCGAGGCGCTCCGGCTGCGCGGCCTGACCGGCCGGCACGACAGCGAGCACTGGGCCGGGCCGTGCGTCGACTGGCTCGAGACGCGGGACGACGTCGATCCCGGCCGCATCGGCGTCATGGGGTGGTCGCTGGGCGGCTACTACGCGCCCCGCGCGGCGGCGTTCGAGAAGCGGATCGCGCTCTGCGTGGCCTGGGGCGCCAACTACGACTGGGGTGAGCTGCAGAAGCGTCGCCTGGCCCGCGAGGGGGACCGGCCCGTGCCGCACTACTGGGACCACGTCGAGTGGGTGTTCGGGAAGGACACCCTCGAGGAGTTCATGGCCTTCGCGCCGGCGATGAGCCTCGTCGGCGTCACCGAGCGGATCACGGTCCCGTTCCTGGTCACCCACGGCACGAACGACCGTCAGATCCCGCGCGAGTACGCCACGGCGCAGTACGAGACCGCCGTGAACAGCCCGAAGCGCGAGCTCACGTGGTTCACCGAGCGCGAGGGTGGAGTCGAGCACGTCAGCGCCGACAACATGCCCGCCGCGACCGGCTACATCGCCGACTGGGTCCACGACAACCTCTGAGCGACCGGCACCGGCACCCACGGCCTGCTCCTCGTCCTGCGCGCGCGACATCAGGTCCGGGGCCGTGTGATCCACGAGTCGTCGACGTTCGTTGGCAGTTCGGGGCCGTGTTGTTCGAGGGTGTAGAGGCGTAGCCGGGTGCCGTCGGGGTCGGCGAACACGACGAGCCACGCCTGGATCGCGGTGATCTGGTCCGAGTGCTCCACCCCGAGGTGGTCGAGGTGAGCAGCCCATTGCTCGAGTGCGGCGCGGTCGTCGACGGCCAGGGTGAGCGGGTCGAAGCCTGCGTGCGCGGCGGCCTGCTCGGGGTCGAGCCGCAGTTCGACCAGCGGGGAGAGGCCGGGCACCCGGAGGATCACGGCGTAGAGGCGGCCGTCGTCGTCGAGGTGGTCGGCCTCGGTGAGTCGGTGGGCGTCGAAGACCGCGGTGTAGAAGTCGATCGATCGCGTCAGGTCGGTGACCGGGAGCTTCACGTGGTGGATGTCGCGCAGGGGCGGGGTCACGGGTGTCCTCCTCCGGACGTGAGGTCGATGCGCACCAGCCGGGCGGGCTCCGGGGTGTCGGGGGCGGCGAGCATGCCGCCGGTGGTGGTGACGACGAGCGCGCGTCCGTCGGGCTCGAGCGCCACCGAGGTCGGTCCGACGACGCCGTCGACGCGGGTCGCGACGTCGGCCCGCGCGCCGTCCGGTCGCAGCCGCAGGACGGAGTCGAACGTGTGGGTGGCCACGTAGAGGGCGCCGTCGGGCGTGACCGTCAGGTCGTCGCCGACGAGGCGTTCGGCGACGACCTCGAGCCCGGCCGCCCCCAGTCGCAGCACCAGACCGCGCCCGGTGCTGGTCATCACGAGATCGCCGGCGGGGCCGACGGCGAGCCCGTTGACCCCCGGCAGCGGGCCCTGCGGGTCGAGTGGCGTGAGCAGGGGGTCGACCACGAGGTCCTCGACCGCACCGTCGGAGGTGAACCGGACCAGTGCGCCGCGCAGGCAGTCGGCGATAACGAGGCCGTTACCGTGGCGCGTCATCCCGTTGGCGAAGGTGACGCCGGGGAGATCGGCGACCGGGACGTAGCCGTCGTCGCGGACCCGGAGGAGCCGCCATCCAGGGGTGCCGGGCTCTCCGCTGGTGACCAGGGCGGTGTCGCCGTCGGCGACGATCCCGGTCGCGGGCGCACCGAGGTCGACCCGCGTGAGCAGGCGTCCGTCGGCGGCCACGTGGTCGACCCGCCGGTGGCTGGGGCTGGTGACCCACCAGGAACCGTCCGGCCCGGGGGCGAGGTTCTCCAGGAACGTGCCCGGCTCCCAGCTCGCCAGCACCGTGGCCGGTGCCGGGTCGGACGGGACGGCATCGTGCGGCGGGTGCAGGGCGTCGAAGATCATGCGAGCTCCCCGAGGTGCTGTTCGGCCTGCTCGCCGGTGATGCCGAGGGCGTCGACCACGCCGTCGGGTCGCACGAGGGCGGTCGTCGGGAGCGTCGGCGCGGGAACCACGCGGACGCGGCCGTGGGTCCGGGTGGCCGTGGTGTCCGGGTCGGCGAGCACCCACTCCGGGGCGAGGGGGGTCGGGAGGGCCGCCGGCGGCAGCCGGTTCCCGGCCTGGACGCCGTCGCCCGAGCCGTAGCCGATGTCGAGTTGCGAGAGGCGGCCGGCGAGGAAGTCGGTCACGGCCGGGATGCCGCGGACCGCGGCGAGGACGGTGTTGCGCAGCGCCCCGAGGCGGGGATCGGTGAGTGTGGCCAGCGCGGTGAGCTGGCCGGTGAACGCGATGAGCTCCTCGGCAACCGGGCGGCGTTCGCGGTCGTAGCCCTCGAGCAGCGACTCGGGGGCGCCGTGCCGGAGGATCTCGGTGAGGCGCCACGCGAGGTCGGCGGCGTCCTGGATCCCGGTGTTCATGCCCTGGCCGCCGGCGGGGCTGTGGGTGTGCGCGGCGTCACCGAGCAGCGCAACGGGCCCGTCGACCAGGCGGGCGGCGACGCGCTGCTGGAAGCGGTAGGTGGTCGAGGCCGCGATGTCCCGGACGTGCGCGCTGCGCAGCACCCCGCCGGTGCGGGTGGCGAGGACCTTCTCGACGTCGGTGGCGCTCGGCGGGGACGTTCCCGGCGGTACGGAGGCGACGACGCGGTGCATCCCGTCGGGCATCGGCGAGATCAGCGCGACCCCGTCGGGCGCGAGGAAGAAGGCGGTGTCGGTGTCCGCCGAGCCCTCGAGGTCGAGGTGGACGTCGGCGAGAGCGAACAGCGCCGCCGGGGAGTCACCGCGGAACTCGATGCCGCTCGACTCCCGGACCGGGCTGTGCAGCCCGTCGGCGCCGACCAGGTAGCGCGCCTCGACCGTCCGCACGACGCCGTCGGGCCCGGCGACGGTGGCGAGCACCCCTGGCCAGGTCCGCTGCCAGGTCAGCAGCCGGTGGCCACGGAACAGGGTCCCGTCGACCTCGGCCAACCGGTCGGCGATGGTCTGCTCGGTGACGTCCTGGCCGACCAGCAGCAGGTAGGGGTGCGGGCTGTCCAGGGTCTCGTAGGAGACCCGCAGCAGGTCCTCGTCTCCCTCGCGCAACGCGAAGCCGGCACCGCGGACCCCGCGGGCGACCAGGCGTTCGCCGACGCCGAGGCGGTCGAGGTACTCGAGGGTCCGCGGCTGCACGCCGGCGGCCTTCGCGCCCGGTGCGACCTGGGTCTTCGGCTCGAGGGTGACGTGGTCGACGCCGGCCAGGGCGAGCGCGGTCGTCAGGGTCAGGCCGGCCGGTCCGGCGCCGACGACGAGGACGTCGGTCCGTGTGGGCAGGGTGGTGGACACGGGGTCTCCCCTCAGTGGTCGGTGGTCGGACGTCGGATCGCGGCGACGGGGTGGTCGAGCGTGCGGGCCAGGCGGGCCATGTCCCGGGCGCCGTCGCCGGACGCGGAGAGGCGGGCGTAGAGCGCGTCGACCAGGTCGACGACGTCGGTCGGCAGGCCGGCGGCGCGGGCGGCCGCGCCGATGAGCGCGACGTCCTTGCGGATGGCGTCGGTCGGGGTGCTGACGGTGTCGTCCTCGCCCAGCGCGACGGCCCGCTTGTACGCGAGGTACGGGCTGTCGGCGGCGGTCCCGGCGACGACGGTGAAGAAGTGGCGCGGGTCGACCCCGAGCCCGGTGGCGAGGGCGACGGCCTGGGACATCGCGACGTTGAGGGTGGACACCCAGGCGTTGGCGGCGAGCTTGACGCGGTTCGCGGGTCCGGGGTGATCGCCGATCCAGGTGACCGTGGCGGCCAGCGCGTCGAGCACCGGGGCGACCCGCGGGCGCAGGGCCTCGTCGCCCGCGGCCATGACGGAGAGCTCGCCGCGCTCGGCCGGGCCGGCGTTGCCCAGCACCGGCGCCTCGACGAGGTCCAACCCGAGCCGGGTGGCGGTCTCGGCGACGGCGTCGATCTCCGCGCCGACGGTCGCGCTGCACACGACGACGGCGTCCTCGGCCGCCGCGCCCGCGATGCCCGACAGCACGGAGAGCACGGCGTCGAGATCGAACACGACCACGACGACGACCTCGGCGCGGGCGACGGCGTCGGCGAGGTCCTCGACCACCACCGCGCCGTCGTCGGCCAGGGGCCGGGCCCGCTGCGGGGTCCGGTTCCACGCGGTGACCGCGTGCCCCGCGCGCAGCAGGCTGTGGACCATTCCGGTGCCGATCGCACCGGTACCGAGTACGGCGACCCTCACGAGGATCATCCCCCTCAAGCGAGAACGTTCGTTTCGCTAAAGGTATGCCTCGTGATGCATCGGGTCAAACGCTGGTGGTCGTTCTCGTTTAAGGTGTCGTGCATGCCGCGCCTGAGTCCCGAGACCTGGAGCCGCCGTCGTCGCCACGTCCTGGTGTGTGCGTGGGGCTGCTTCTCCCGGGACGGCTTCCACGCGACCTCGATGGACCAGGTCATCGAGGCGACCGGCATGTCCTCCAGCGCGGTGTACCGCTACTTCCGCAGCAAGGACGAGCTCATCGACGCGACCGTCGAGGAGGCCTTCGCCGACGCGGAGACCCTGTTCTCGACGCTGCTCGCCGAGGATCCGCCGCCCGGTCCGGCCCACGTCGTCGCGCGGCTCGTCGAGATCGTCGCGTCCCGCCGCGACGACGAGGACTACGACCTTTCCCGGCTGGCGATGCAGGCCTGGACGGAGTCGCTGCGTCGTCCCCACCTGCGGCACCTGGTCGCGGAGTACTACCGGACCGTGGAGGCGCAGTTCGCCACGCTGGCGCGTCGGTGGTGCGACGCCGGAGTCGTGCCGTCCGGGTCGGACCCGGACGCCCTCGCGCGGGTGTTCACCACGCTGATGCCGGGTCTCGTGGTGATGGAGAACCTCGTCGAGCACACCGCCGCGTCCGAGCTGGTCGCTGGGCTGGTCGCCCTCGGGCGGAGCGCGCCGCATGCGGTCGGACCCGACATGTCAGCGTAGGTCGCCACGCATCGTCCCGACTCGTGGCTCACTGCGGCCGGCGGACCCCGCGTCGCCAGGTGGCGTGGATGTCGAGCGAGCGGGAGATGTCCTGCAGCGGGTCTCCGTCGACGAGGAGCAGATCGGCCCGCAGCCCCGCCGCGATCCGGCCGCGATCGTCCCTGCCTCTCTGGGGAGGGCGGGCTCCGGGAACCGGTAACCGGGGGAATGACATACCCCCTCACCACGGGTGAGGGGCGGTCGCCCGGGGGGCACCATGAGGTCATGACCGCGAACGTGGCGCTGGGAGATTTCCTGCGGGCTCGTCGCAGCGAGGTCTCCCCGGAGTCGGTGGGGCTGGCTGCGGTCGGCTCGTACCGGCGGGTGGCCGGGTTGCGCCGCGAGGAGGTCGCCCAGCTCACGGGTGTGTCCACCGACTACTACACCCGACTCGAGCAGGGTCGACACACCTCGCCGTCGCCCGAGGTGCTCGACGCGATCTCCGAGGTGCTGCGGCTGGACTCCACCGCGCGCCGCCATCTCGATGACCTGGTCGGGGCCGGCCGACGTCGCCGGACCACCCTGCCGCGCCAACGGGTCCGCCCGGGCGTGCTGCGGATGATGGACACGCTCGAGGACCAGGCTGCGTTCGTGCTGGGTCGGCGCACCGACGTCCTGGCCGCGAACCGGCTCGCTCGCGCGCTGCTCGCGGACTTCCACGCGATGCCTGCGCGTGAGCGCAATCTGACCCGCTGGATCCTTCTTGATCCCGCGGCCCGTGAGCTCTACCTGGACTGGCGGACCATCGCCTCGGAGATGACGGCGATCCTGCGTCTGGATGCCGGGCGCTACCCCGACGATCCACGTACCGCCGACCTGGTGGGCGAGCTGGCGGTCAAGAGCGAGGACTTCAACCGCTGGTGGGGTCACCAGAAGGTGCTCGAGCGCGGCGGCGGCTCGAAGCGGTTCCACCACCCCGTGGTGGGGGACCTGGCCATCGACTACGAGGCCATGATCCTGCCGGCCGACCCCGATCAGACGTTGTTCGTCTACACGGCGCAGCCCGGTGCTTCCCAGGAGGCGATGCGGCTCCTGGCGAGCTGGAGCCTGGACTCACCCGGCGTGGCGATCACCGACGCTCCGGACCGTCCGGCGGCCGCCGACTCCGCGACGCCCGCAGCCATGTCGAGCCACATCGGCCGATCGAACACGACCGGCTGAGCGCCGGCCAACGACCACCGGCCCGCGACATGCATCGGGTCGGCATCCCCTGCTGCCCACGACATCCGTGCGCGCAGCCACCGGGCCCACCGACTTCCGGGCCTTCACGAGGAGAAGGAGAACGCCCTCATGAGCACTGCCACCCGTCCGCTCGCCTTGATCACCGGCGGCTCGTCCGGCATCGGCTTCGAGCTCGCCGCCCAGCTCGCCGACCGCGGCTACGACGTCGCGATCTCCGGGCAGAGCGAGCGCGTCCACGACTCGGCCAAGAAGTTGGAGGAGTACGGCGTCGAGGCCTACCCGTACCAGGCCGACGCCTCGACCTACGACGGGGTCGAGTCGTTCTGGAAGTTCGTCGCCGAGCTCGACCGGCCGCTCAATGTGGCCTGCCTCAACGTCGGGATCGGCGTCGGCGGACGGTTCCTCGACACCGACCTCGACGACGAGCTGCGCATGATCTCGATCAACTGCTCGGGCACCGTGCACATGGCCAAGCGCGTCGTCCGCGCCATGCACGCCCAGGGCGCCGATTGGGGCGAGCGGCGGATCATGATCGTCTCCTCGGTCTCGGCGACCACCCCCACTCCCTACGAGCCGGCCTACGGCGCGACCAAGGCGTTCGGGTTCAACTTCGCCGAGTCGATCCGCGAGGAGCTGCGCGAGGAGGGCATCGTGGTGACCGCGCTGCTGCCCGGCGCCACCGACTCCGACTTCCACGCCAACGCCGGCATGGGCAACACCCGCTTCGGTGACAACAGCTGGAAGAACGACAGGACCGAGGTCGCCCGGCAGGGCATCGAGGCCCTGCTCGCCGGGGACGACCACGTCGTCGGTGGTGACGAGGCCACCAAGCAGCAGGTCGTCGACCACCGCTCGATGAGCGAGCCCGAGAAGGCCGCCCGACAGGGTGCCGCGGCTCGACCCACCAGCTGATTCGTCGAGCGTGCCCGGACCCGCCGTCGGCCCGCCTTCGTCGTCCGCGAGTCCTTCAGCTGTCCGGGCCACCCCGAGCCCAGGTGAGCGCGGAGGTCAGGACTGCCGCTGGTCGCGAGCCCACTCCGCGGCGTGGGCGATGAGGACGGCCGTCGGGTCCGGCCGCTCGGGGGCTCGAGATCGGGGTGCCGGCGAGGCGAACGACGTCTCCCTCGCCAGCGGCGCCCACCGGTCCATCGAGTCGAGGAACGCGCTGAACTTGGTGCGCGCCAGGGAGTACGCACGGTCGCCGAGGGGCAGGTGGAGGGGCGGGTCGTCGGTGTCGACCGCCTCCAGGATCACCGCGACCGCCTTCGCGGGGTCGCCGGGTTGCGCCCCGTCGTTGTCGGCGCGGTAGCGACGCCGTGCCCCGGCGGTCTCGGCGTACTCGGGCATCTCCACGGCCGCGGTGCGCATGGAGCGGCCGAGGAAGTCGGTCCGGAACGGACCGGGCTCGACGATGATCGTGGCGATCCCGAAGGGCGCGACCTCCTGGGCGAGCGCCTCGGACAGGCCTTCCACGGCGAACTTCGTGGCGTTGTAGTAGCCGTCGCCGGCGATGCCCGCGATCCCGGCCCCCGAAGACATCATGACGATTCGGCCGCCGGCGCCCTGCTTGCGCAGCGTCGGGAGCACCGCGCGGGTGGTCTCGATCAGCCCGAAGACGTTGGTCTCGAACAGCGGCCGGTACTCCTCGGGGGTCACCTCCTCGACGGCGCCGAGCATGCCGTGGCCGGCGTTGTTGACCAGCACGTCGATGCCGCCGAACGCGCTCTCGGCGAGCGCGACGGCCGCCTCGGCGTCGCCGCCGCGCGTGACGTCGAGAGTGGCGGTCCGACAGGTGTCGGGGTGCCGGGCGACCAGGTCATCGAGGGAGCGGGGGTCGCGGGCGGTGGCGAGCACGGAGTCACCGCGCTCCAGTGCCGCCGAGGCGAGCAACCGCCCCAGTCCGCCGGAGCAGCCGGTGATCAGCCAGCGCAGGGTCATGTCCGTCTCCCGTCGGAGTTCGTGGGGATGGCGAGCTACCGCGCGGGGTCCGCCGCGGATGCTCGCGTCGTGGGGGAGGTGAGGGCTGCGAGGCGTGCCTCGCTCGGGCTGCCGGGCTCGGCGGAGTAGACCGAGAGGTGCTGACCCGGCGCACTCACGACGGTCAGCGACTCGAAGTGCAGCGTGAGCTCGCCGACCTCGGGGTGCCGGAAGCGCTTGACCTCGGTGGTGCGGGGACCGACGTCGTGCTCGGCCCACAGGGCGGCGAACGCAGGACTGCGCAGGGAGAGTGCGCCGACCAGCTGTTCGGTGCGCTCGACCGCGTCGGGTGCCGTGGCGCGCAGGTTGCGCACCGCGGTGCGGGCCGCCTGGTCCCAGTCGAGGTAGAAGTCCCGGGCGACCGGGTCGAGGAAGATCATCCGCAGCAGGTTGTCGAAGGCGGAGAAGCCTCGATAGACGGCGGTCGCCGGCGCGTTGGCGGCCAGGACGTCCTGGCCGGGTCCGACGACGAACGCCGGCACGCCCGCCATCCGGTCCAGGAGCCGCTGCAGCTCCGCAGCGACGCGGGTGACCGGTGCTGACGTGGGGTGCAGGTCGGGGAACCCGATGCGCAGCAGGTGGGCGACAGCCTGGTCGTCGAGGTGCAGAGCACGCGCGATCGAGATCAGCACCTGCCGGGACGGGTGCCGTTCGCGACCCTGCTCGAGGCGCACGTAGTAGTCCGTGCTGACCCCCGCCAGCAGGGCGACCTCCTCGCGGCGCAGCCCGGAGACCCGACGGGCGGGGCCGGTCGGCTGCGCGGCGACCTCGGGCGGCACGAGCGCCCGACGGGCACGGAGGAACTCGCCGAGCTCGTTGCCGTGATCCATGCGATCGACGCTAGCCACGCCGTGCGCGGCGCGCGTGGGTGCGCGACACCCACCTCCGGCTCGCCGAGCTCGGCGGCCGTCCCATCCTCGTGCGATCAGCGTCGGGCCGGCTTCGGCACCATCCGGCCGGTACGGGCCCGTCGGGCGAGTCGGGCCGCCTCCGGAGAACAGCGCAGCAGTGGTCCGCGGACATCGGCGGTCGCGATCCGTCCGTCGGCACAGAGGAGCGCCTTCAGGACCACGGGGTTGGGCTCGGCGAACAGGGCTCTGGTGAGGGGAAGCAGCTCCTCGGCGTACTTGCGGCCCTGCTCGAGATGGTGGTGCAGACCGTGCTGCACCATCGCGACGAATGCGGCGGTGTCTATGCCGGAGGAGGCGGCGATGGCTCCGGTCGCCCCCATCGTGATCGACGGGAAGATGAACGGATCGTCTCCCGCGAGTACGGAGAAGCCCTGACGGGTGGCGGGATCCCATGGCGTGCTCCCGGACAGCAGGGCCAGTGTGTCGACGTCGATGCCGTCGACGGCCTGTTTCACACCGGCGATGTTGTCGGTTCCCGCGAGCTCGAGGAGTGCTTCGGAGTCGAGGCCTCGAGCGGTCCGGTACGGGACGTTGTAGACGATGAGCGGCACTGGTGATCGGGCGGCCACGGCTCGGAAGTGGGCGACGACGCCGGCCTGGGTCGGGCGCACGTAGTACGGCACCACCGCCAACGACGCCGTCACGGCCGGCATCTCGTGGAGCCTCTCATGGCGCTCGATCGTGGTGCGGGTGTCGTTGGTCCCCGTACCGACCACCAGCTCCGCTCCGAGGTCGGCGCAGACCCGCGAGCAGGCCGCGACGACCTCGGAGCGTTCGGACGCGCTGAGCGACGAGGCCTCGGCCGTGGTCCCGAGCGCTACGACACCGGCGGAGCCGTCGTGCAGCGCGGTCGCGGCCAGGTGCTCCAACGCGGCGATGTCCACACGTCCCCGCTCGTCGAAGGGCGTGACCAGGGGGACGTAGAGCCCCCGCACAGCAGGCGTGGGCGCAGCGGCTCGGGTCATGACGGGGCGCCGCTCCTCTCCTCGGCGAGCTGGGGCTCGCCCGGCTCGGGAGTCCCTGCCCATCCGGTGATCGGCGGGCGGGCGTGCGGATCACAGCGCACCTCGATCAGCCAGGTGCGGCCGCTGTCGACGGCCTTGCGCAGCGCGGGGGCGAGCTCGGCGGGCTCGGTGACGCACGCGGCCTCGGCGCCGCACGCGCGGGCGACCGCGCTGTGGTCCACGGGGGCGAAGTCGGTGGCGGTGGTGTGCTCACCGAACTGCACGAGCTCGACGTGCTTCTGGAAGCCGAGGATCCCGTTGTCGAGGAGCACCACCACGACCGGGAGATCTTCGCGCGTCGCGGTCTCCAGCTCCGACCACACGTGGCCGAAGCCGCCGTCGCCGACCAGGGAGACGACCGTCGTCCCCGGTGCGGCGGCCTTCGCGCCGAGCGCGAGCGGAACCCCCCAGCCGAGACCGGCCAGGCCGCGCGGGGCCAGGAACCGCTGACCGGGACGCCGTGCGCGCAGGAAGTTCCCCATCCAGATGGTCGAGTAGCTCGCGTCGGCCGTTACCACGGCGTCATGGTCGGCCAGTACGCCGTCGATCTCGGCAGCGACCCGTTCCGGGCGGATCGGGACGGCGTCGGAGCCGATGAGGTCGGCGACGTCGCGCTCGTGGTGGGCGCGGGCCTGTCGGATGCGTTCCTCGACGCCGGAGCGTGCATCGCTGCGAGTGGTCAGGTCGAGCTTCCGGAGCCGGGCGAGCAGGGCTGCGCAGGTGGCGCGCGCGTCTCCGCGCAGCCGCACGCCCGACTCGTAGTTCCGTCCGATCTCGGCGCTGTCCACGTCGATCTGGACGAAGGTCGCGCCGTCGGGGAGGGCGCGCCAGGCATCGGTCCCGTTCTCGTTGGTGCGGGATCCGACGAGGACGACGACGTCGGAGTCGGCGACCAGATCCCGCAGGTGATGGCTCGCCGACGTCGAGCCCATGTAGTTCGACACGACTCCCACCGAGAGCGGGTGGGTCTCGTCGACCGCGCCTTTGCCCATGGTCGTGGTGGCGACGGGCAGGGCGGCCTGCTCCTGGAGTTCGGCCACGGCACGGGCTGCACCCGAGAGATGGACTCCGCCCCCGGCGATGAGCAGCGGAGACCGCGCGGAGGCGATGAGATCGGCGGCTCGTGCGAGGTCGTCGTCGAGCGGAACGGTGCGATCGAGCGGGTAGGCCCCGAGGTTCGCCCGACGGCTCGGCGCGGAGGGCGCGGGCCGGACGAGGACGTCACGAGGCAGCAGGAGTGCGACCGGCCCGGGCCGGCCGGAGCAGGCCTCGGTGAGGGCCATGTCGAGCAGGTCGTCGACCCGTTCCGGGTCGTCGAGGGTCCTGAGCCACTTCGTGCAGGAGGCGAAGAGGCTGCGGTGGTCGAACTCCTGGAAGGCGTTGCGGTCCCGGTTGGCCAGGGGCACGTCCTGGACGAGGGCCAGGATCGGCACCGAGGCCTTGATCGCCTCGGCGAGGGGCGGCACGAGCAGGGTGGCGGCGGGGCCGTTCTGCGCTGCGACCACGCCCACCCGCCCGGTCGTCCGCGCGTAGCCGTCGGCCATCGCGCCGCCCGCGTTCTCGGTCCGGTAGGCCACCTGACGGATCCCGACGGCGGGTGTGGCCAGGAACAGCGCCGACGGCAGGCTCTGTCCGAACACGGTGCTCACGCCGTGCCGGCGCAACCCCTCGGCGAGCGCGATGGCCACGGTGCGATCGGTCATGGGTCCTCCCTGGTGCCCGTCCGGTTGCCCGGCGTGCTGGGAGCCTCCGACGTCGCGTCGAGGCCGGTCCAATACAGCGATGGCCCTCGCTGAGAACGACTGGTTATCGTGAACGGATGGACCTGCGACGGCTCCGGTACTTCGCGATCGTGGCCGAGGAACTGCATTTCCGGCGTGCGGCCGAGCGACTGCACATCGCCCAGCCGGGCCTGTCCCAGCAGATCCGGGTCCTGGAGCGGGAGCTGGGCAGCACCCTGTTCGAACGCAACACCGCCGGGGTGTCGCTGACCGACGCCGGCAGGGTGCTCCTCGCCGAGGGCGTGCCACTGCTGCGGGAGGCCGAACGGGTCGCCGCCCATGTCCGGGCCGCCGCCGAGGGTCGTTCGGGGACCCTGCGTGTGGTCCACTCGCGATCGCTCACCGATGGCCTGCCGGACGAGCTCGTCCGCTCGTTCTCGGCGGAGCGACCGAAGGCCGAGGTCGTCGTCGAGAGTGCCTGGACGACGCGCAACCTCGCGATGATCCGATCCGGCGAGGCCGAGGCCGCCTTCGTGCGACTACCCCTGAGTGACGCGGACGATCTGGGCCTGCTCCCACTCGGCTCCACCGAACTCGTGCTCGTCCTGCCCGCTTCGCATCCACTCGCGAGACGACGTTCCGTGCAGACGGCTGATCTGGTCGAGCTCGAGGTGGTGACCTGGCCACGCGCTCAGGCACCCGGCTACTTCGACGACGTGGCCCGCCGGATCTGGGACGGGCCACCGCCCGAGCCGGTCGCGGTCGAGCCCGATCCCGAGCACCTTCTGGCGGCCGTGGCCCAGGGCCGCGGGGCGTGCGTGATGGACGCGAATCGTGCGAACAAGCTCCGGCCCAAGGGCGTCGTCGTCCGCCGTTTCCGACCGGTGCTGACCGCAGGCTTCGGGGTGATCTGGAATCCGCACTCGCACTCCCCGATGCTCGAGGCCTTCATCGCGCACTGCCGTCGTCACGCGTCGCAGACCTCGCAGGAGCTGAACCCGGCGCCGACGTAGGACCTGCCCGAGTCCGCGGCCCAGCTCGCCCTGCTTGAGAAGAGCTCGATCTCAACGGTGGCGGGTCCCGTATTGGACGGCGGGGCGGGTCGCCCGCTTGTGTTGACGCCGTCACCGTCGCCGTCAACAGGGGTAGGTCGTGCGGACACTGGTCATGGGAGGAACGCGTTTCCTGGGCGTCGAGGTCGTGGAGGCGCTCCTCGAGCGTGGCCACGAGGTCACGGTCTTCCACCGCGGGACCCGGGCCCCCGTCTACAGCGCACCGGTGACCGAGGTGCACGGGGACCGCGACGTCCCCGAGAACCTCGCGCCGCTCGCCGCGCTCGACCTCGACACGGTGCTCGACCTCTCGGCCTACACCCGGGCCCAGACCGAACGCCTTCTCGCGGCGCTTCCCGACGTCGAGCGCTACGTCCACTGCTCGACGCTGAACGTGTACCGCCCTTCGCCCCTGCTCCCGTGGCCCGAGGACACACCGTACGGACCGCACCGGCTGTGGGGCCGCTACGCGACCGAGAAGATCGGCTGCGAACTCGCTCTGCGCGAGGCGCGACCGGAGCCGCTGACGACGGCCAGCATCCGGCTGCCCCTGGTGCTCGGGCCGGGGAACTACATCGCTCGCGAGGAATTCGTCCTCAACCGGCTCCTCGACGCCGAGACCATCCTGCTCTCCGGGGACGGCCAGGCCGTGCACCAGTACGTCTGGCTCCGCCACGCCGCGGCCGCGTTGGCCCGGGCCACGGAGCTGGCCGTCGAGGGGTTCGCCGCCTACAACGTCGCCTCCCGACGGTGCATCACCTCACTGGAGGGGTTCGTCGAGGTGTGCGCAGAGGTGTCGGGGACGACGCCACGCCTGCGGACCGTCGGCGGCGGCCCCACCGGTGAGGACCTCGCGGTGTTCAACGGCGTGGATTGCGTGTTCCCGTTCAGCAACGAGAACACGGTCGGCGACATCGGCGCTGCGGACGCCGCGGGCCTGCTCGAGCCCTACCTCCCCCTGCACGAGATGATCGCCGCGGCCCTGGAGCACCTGCTGGCCCACCCGGAGCGGCGCAGCTGGTCGCGCACCGAGGCGGAGAAGCGGGTGCTGGCCCGCGTCGGCGACGAGCAGCTCACCAGGGCCCGCTGATGGGCTCCCGCGATCACTCCGGAGCGGTACGACCTCTGCCGGCGATGTCGGTCTCCGACCACGGCGACGGCCCGCCGGTGCTGTTGCTGCACGGCACGGCCCCCGGAACCACCGCCGAGGGCAACTTCTCCGCCCTGCGACCCGAACTCGCCGGCTTCCGGACCGTGGCGCCGGACCTGCTCGGGTTCGGCGCCAGTGCCAAGCCCCTGGACCTGCCCTACGGGCCGGAGCTCTGGGCCCGGCAGGCCTGGCATCTCCTCGACGAACGAGGCATCGACCGGGTGGTCGTGATCGGGAACTCGATGGGCGCCCGCGTCGCGCTCACGATGGCATCGACGACGCCGTCGCGTATCCGGGGCCTGGTCCTGCTCAGCACTCGTGTCCTGCCCTCCAGGACATCCGCGCAGACCCTGATGCGCCGCTACACGCCCGACCTCGCGGCGATGGAACGACTCGTCCGCGAATGCTTCGTCACCGATCCCGCCGTCGTCACCGCAGACCTGATCCGGCGGCGCTTCGAGGCCAGCGCCGCGCCCGGCGCCCACGAGGCGATGCAGGCCGTCTTCGCGGGCCTGGCCGCCGACACCGGACTCTCGGAGGACGACCTGGCGAGGGTGGCGACGCCGGCGTTGGTGCTGCACGGGCGGGGGGACCGGGTGGTGCCCGCCGAGAACGCCGTCCGCCTCGCCGAGCTCCTGCCCCACGCCGACGTACACCTGCTCGCAGGCACCGGGCACTGGCTCCAGATCGAGCGCGCGGCACTCGTCGGAGCCCTCATCCGTGACTTCCTCGACCGCTGCCCCGCCTGACCCGGGAGGACACCCATGACCGCTCTCGGTATCCGGCCCGAGGAGGCCCTCGCCGCCGTCGACACGGCAGCGCCGGTGCTGGCACGAACCGCACCGGTGATCCGCGCGAGCTGGCTGCGAGCCATCGCCGACGCCCTCGACACCGCCCGCGACGACCTCGTCGAGCTCGCCGCCGCGGAGACCCACCTCACCGCGCAGCGGCTGCAGGGGGAGCTCCGCCGCACCTCGTTCCAGGCCCGCCTGCTCGCAGAGCGGCTCGCGACGGGCGCGCTGCACGACGTCCGCATCGACCACGCCGATCCCGCCTGGCCGATGGGCGCACGTCCGGACATCCGCCGCACGCAGCTCCCGATCGGGCCGGTGCTGGTGTTCGGCGCCGGGAACTTCCCCTTCGCCTTCGGAGTCCTCGGCGGCGACACGGTCAGCGCGCTGGCCGCCGGCTGCCCGGTCCTCGTCAAGGCGCACCCGGGTCACCCCCGGCTGTGCCGTCGCCTGGCCGAGCTCACCGCGCGGGTGCTGGTCGCCGTGGACGCCCCAGCGGGCGCCTTCGGGCTGATCGAGGACATCGACGCGGGGGCGCGGGCCGTTCAGGACCGCCGCGTCAAGGCAGTCGCCTTCACCGGGTCGACCCGGGGTGGCCGGGCCCTGTTCGACCTCGCCGCCGCCCGCCCCGACCCCGTCCCGTTCTACGGCGAGCTGGGCAGCACCAACCCCGTGATCGTGTCACCGGAGGGCTGGCGGACGCGTGCCTCCACCATCGCCGAGGGGTTCGCGGCCTCCGTCACGCTCGGCGCCGGGCAGTTCTGCACCAAACCCGGGGTCGTCCTGGTCCCCTACGCGGACGACTTCCTCGCCCACCTGCCCCCGCTGCCGACGGCGCCGATGCTCGAGGCGCGCATCGTCGCGCAGTACGTCGACGCCACCACGGAGATGGCGGGGCGGGCACGCCTCGCCGCCGGCGAGCTCCCGGGTCGGCAGCCGACGCCGGTGCTGTTCCGCGCCACCGTCGCCGACCTCCGCCGGGACCCGGACCTGCTCGATCTCGAGATGTTCGGCCCCGCCGCCCTGATCGTCGACTACGACGAGCTGGACGAGCTCCGCGCCGTCGTCGACGCCCTTCCCGGTCAACTGACCGGTACCGTGCAGGGCGGCGACGAGCCGACCGAGACCGAGACCGACCTGCTCCGCCGGCTCGCCGGCCGGGTCGGGCGGGTGCTGTGGAACGACTGGCCGACCGGTGTCACCGTCAGCGACGCCCAGCACCACGGCGGTCCCTACCCGGCGACGACGGCCCCGTTGTCCACGTCGGTCGGGACCGCATCGGTGGCCCGCTTCCTGCGTCCCGTCGCGTTCCAGAACGTGCCGACCACCGCGTTGCCCACCGAACTGCGCGACCCCTCGACCGAGAACGGTCCCGCGGAAGGGAACCCCGCATGAACGCATCGGCGGACGTCGCCGTCGTCGCCCTGTCCCACAGCCCCCAGATGGCCCAGGACCTCGAGCACCGGCAGGGTCTGGAGTTCCGCGCCGGCTTCGCGAGCGTCGCCCGCGACGTCGCCCGCTACGACCCGACCCTGGTCGTGTTCTTCGGGCCGGACCACATGCGGGCGCTCGCCGGGATCGCGCCGTGCTTCACCGTGGTGGAGTCCGCCACCGGCTACGGCGACTGGGGCAGCGCCCACGGCGACTACGACGTCCCGCACGATCTCGCGGTCGGGCTGGGGGCGCATCTGGCCGCCGCCGGCATCGACATCGCGATGGCCCCTGAGCTCCGCCTCGACCACGGGTTCGGCCAGTCCTACAGCGACCTGTTCGGCCCCCTCGCCGCGGTCCCCTGCCTGCCCGTCGTCATCAACTGCGTGGACCGGCCGCTGGCGACCGCCCGCCGCACCGCGGAACTGGGGCGGGCGGTGGGCACCTTCCTACGGACCCAGGTGCCGGCGGACGAACGTGTCCTCGTCGTCGGCTCCGGCGGCATCTCCCACGCCCCGCCCTCGTTGGTACCGGGCGCGCGGGACCTCGACGAGAAGGCCCGCCAGGCCCTCATCACCGACAACCTCGCCCGTGCCGCGGAGGCGATCAACCCCGACTGGGACCGTGCCTTCCTCGACCGGCTCGCCGGCGAACGATGGTCCGAGCTGGCCGAGCTGACGGCCGGCGACCTCGCCCCGGCGGGAACGGGAGGCGCCGAGGTACGAACCTGGATCGCCGCGGCCTTCACCGGTGGCGAGCCGCTGTCGACGGTGGTGTACGAACCCGTGGAGGAATGGATCACGGGCATGGGCATCGCGGCCACCGCGAACGTCCTGAGCGGCACCTGATCGGTCCCCGGTCCGGCCCGGGGACGGCTACCCGTGCTCCGGGGCCGGGCCGAGGACCGCGGCCGCGTCGGTCAGGGCGTCGAGGTGCTCGGACATCGTCGTCGGCCCGGAGCGCAGGGTGTTCACCGACAGGTGGGTCGCGCCCTCGGCGCGCCACCGCTCGAACCCGGCCCGCAGCTCGTCGGCGTCCTCGGTCCAGGGCAGGCGGGCGTGCATCCCGATCGCGGCGACATCACGGCCTGCCTCAGCTGCGCTCTGCGCGATGACCGCGCGGGCGTCGTCGAGCTCGGGCCCGGGCTGCATCTCGGGGATCCAGCCGTCGGCGAGGCGGCCGATGCGGCGGTAGGCCGGCGCTGAGCGGCCGCCGAGCCAGATCGGGATCGTGCGTGCGGGCCGCGGCCGGATCCCGGCGGCGGTCACGGTGTCGTGGTCGCCGTGGAAGGTCACGACCGGTTCGCTCCAGAGCCGCCGCAGCAGGGTGATCTGCTCCTCCATCCGCCGTCCCCGGGCTCCGAACTGCTGGCCCAGCGCCTCGTACTCGACGTGGTTCCAGCCCACTCCGACGCCGAGCCGGAGCCGTCCGGGGGCGAGGAGCTCGACCTGGGCGGCCTGCTTGGCAACCAGGGCGGTCTGTCGCTGCGGGAGGACCAGTACCCCGCTGACCAGTTCCAGTGACGTCGTCGCGGCGAGGAACCCGAACAGGACGAACAGCTCGTGGAAGCTGGAGCTGATGTCGTAGGCGCGGTCCCAGGGCGCGTGGTGCTCCGGGTCGGCGCCCAGCACGTGGTCGTAGGCGAGCAGGTGGGTGTATCCCAGGTCTTCCACGGCGCGGGCGAAGTGGCGGACGTCCTGGGTCGTCGGCTCGACGGCGGCATGCGGGAACACGGCTCCGACCAGCACGGGTCACTCCTGGTTCAGGGGGACGATCAGGTCGTCGGGCGAGGGCGTGTCGGGCGGTGGGCCCGCAGGAACGTGGCGATGTCGTCGACGAAGAGGGCCGGGACCTCCGCCGGGGCGAGGTGACCGCCCTCGTCGTGGACGCGGTACTGCTGGAGGTTGAAGTACTTCTCGGTGAACGAGCGCGGCGGCTTGTAGCTCTCGCCGGCGAAGATGCTCACCGCGGTGGGCGCGCCCACCACCGGGAAGCGGTCGTGGGACCGGGTCCAGGGGTTGTTGCGGCATTCCCAGTAGTAGCGCGACGAGGTGCCGCCGGTGTTGGTGAGGAAGTAGATCGCCGCCGTGGTGATCAGGTCCTCCTTCGGCCAGGCTCGCTCGAACGCCTCGATCCCGCCGCCCCGCTCGGCGAGGCCGCCGATGTAGCGCCGGTCGGTGATCCACGCCAGCTGACCCGCGGGCGAGTCGGCGAGCAGGGCGGCGAGCGTCTGGGGCTTGGTCAGCTGGATGCTGCCGTAGCCGCTCTCGTTGCCGGCGAACTGCTGTCCGCGTTCGAACCAGCCGGCCTCGTCGTCGGCGTACTCGCTGCGGTCCGGGACGCCGAGGACGGGGTCGTAGTCGACGTCGGGTGGGGCGTCGGGGTGCGCGGGCAGGTAGTGGCTCAGCTGCGCCGGGAAGTGGGTGTACACCCCGATGACGTCCTGCTCGTACTTGTGGCCGTGCTGCTGGGCGATCAGCCCGCCCCAGTCGCCTCCGGCGGTGGCGTACCGCCGGTAGCCCAGGACGTCGCGCATGAGGACGTGCTCGAGGTCGGCGGTGGTCCACCAGTTCCAGCCGGTGTCGGCGATCGGCGAGGAGAAGCCGTGCCCGGGCAGGGAGATCAGGACGACGTCGAACGAGTCGGCCGGGTCCCGGCCGTGGGCTGCCGGGTCGGTGAGTGGCCCGATCACCTTGCGCAGTTCCCAGAAGGTCCACGGCCAGCCGTGGTGCAGCAGCAGCGGCATCGGGTCGGGCCCGGTACCCCTGACGTGGACGAAGTGCAGAGGCACGCCCATGAGGTCGACCGTGAAGTGCGGTAGCTCGTTCATCCGCCGTTCGACGTCGCGCCAGTCGTACTCGTCGACCCAGTACTCCACGAGACGGCGGTGGTACTCGCCGTGGTGGCCGTACCGCCAGTCGTCGTTGCCGAAGTCGGGCGCGAAGCGGGTGCGTCGCAGCCGTCGATCGAGGTCGTCGAGGTCCTGTTGCGCGATGTCGATGGTGAACGGGGTGACGGCGGCGCCGGTCGCCGTCGGGTCACGCCGCGCCATCGGCTTCCTCTCCAGCGCCCGCGGAGTCGGTGCGGGGGAGACGGACGTCGTTGAAATTCAGCTGCAGACCCGGTCCGGGCCACGGCATGGCGTACAGGCGCCCACGGCCACCCGAGGTGACGAAAGCCGTACCCATGTCGGTGCCGCCGAACGCGACGTTCGTGGTGAGGGGATCGGGTTCGGGCACGTCGTGCACGGCGACGGTCTCGCCGTGGGGGCTGACGACGACGACGGACCCCTCGACGAGGGTCGCGGCCGCGATGTTCCCGGCCGCGTCGACGCCGATGGAGTCGAAGGTCTTGACGTTCGGCAGCCGGTAGAGGAAGTGGGCGCCGCCGGCGTGGGGCCCGTGGGCGAGGACACCCCGGGACTCGACGTCCCAGTACCAGAGCGCCGAGGTCATGGTGTCCGCGACGTAGACACGGGACCCGTCGGGGGAGAGTGCCACGCCGTTGGGGTGCTCGAGGGGGAAGGCGACCTCGGTGATGCGGTCGAGTCCGGGGGAGATGTAGTAGAGGCCGCCGCGGTCGTGGTGGCGTGGGTAGGTGGAGGCGTTGTCGGTGAAGTAGATGCCTCCGGCCCCGTCGAACACCAGATCGTTGGGCGCTCCCAGCGGTCGGCCGTCGCACTCGGTGAACAGTGTCTCGAGGGCGCCGGTGGCGAGGTCCGCGGCCTGGATGCTGCCGCCGATCCAGTCCTCGGCGCGGCCGCTGACGATGTCCAGCCCCTCGCGGCGGGTCCAGCTGAAGCCGCCGTTGTTGCAGAGGTAGAGCCGACCGTCGGGTCCGACGGCGGCGCCGTTCGGGCCGCCGGGGACCTCGAGGAGCCGCTCGAGGCGCCCGTCGGGGAAGACCCGGGTGACGGCCTGGCCGCGGATCTCGACGACCAGGACGGACCCGTCCGCCGTCACGACGGGGCCTTCCGGGAAACGCAGGCCGTCGGCGACGAGCTCCATCGTGGTCATCAGCGCTCCGAGCGGGTGATCGGGTTTCCGAGGTCCTGCAGGGACACCGTGCTGGTCTCCCGCGCCCACAACGCCGCGGCCGCCGCGACGACCGCCGTCATCGAGACGATCCACGCCGCCGGGGCCCAGTCCAGCGAGAGCCCGACCAGGGCGGTGGCCAGCAGCGGGGTGATGCCACAGACCACGAAGCCGATCTGCATGCCCAGGCCCATGCCGCTGTAGCGGACCCTGACGTTGAACAGCTCGGCGAAGAACGCGGGGTAGACCGCGGTGGGCATGGCGCTGCCCACCGCGATGAGCAGGATGCCGACCGCGAAGACGAGCGGCACGTCGCGGGTCGCGATCGCGTGCAGGAAGGGCCAGATCAGGGCCGCGCAGAGCAGGATTCCGCCCGCGAAGACCGGGCGTCGCCCAGCGCGATCGGACAACAGAGCCATCAGGGGGATGGTGACCGACGACAGGACGTTCCCGCTGATCGTGACCCACAGCATCGTCGACGACGGGATTCCGGCGCGGACCGCGAAGGAGAGCCCGAAGGACTGCATGACGATGAGCAGAACGCTCGACAGCGTCATGAGCGCGACCTGTGCGAGTTCCCGCGGGTGGCTGCGCAGCATGGTCACGACGGGCAGCTTCTCGACACCACGCTGCTCCGCGACCTGCTCGAAGATCACCGGCTCGGCCAGGGTGCGGCGGACGAGGAAGGCCGCCAGGAGCACCAGGACCGACGCCAGGAACGGGATCCGCCAGCCCCACGTGAATCGGTCCCCCTCCGACATGGCGGCGACCGGCAGGAACGCCAGGGAGGCCAGGATGAGACCGCCCGCGATGCCGGACATCGTGAACGAGGGGTAGAAGGCGCGTCGGCCGACCGGCGACTCCTCCATCGCCAGGGACGCCGCGCCCGCGGTCTCGCCGCCGGCCGACACGCCCTGCAACACCCGCATGAGGACGAGGAGGACGGGCGCCCAGAGCCCCACCTGGCCGTAGGTCGGAAGCAGACCGATGAGGAACGTCGAGGTCCCCATCAGCGTCAGCGTCATCACCAGCGTGCGTTTGCGCCCGATGCGGTCGCCCAGATGCCCCCACAGCAGCGCGCCGAAGGGCCTCGCTCCGTAGGCGACCGCCAGGGTGGCGAAGGAGGAGATGGTGGCCAGCGCGGGGTTCCCGCCCGGGAAGAAGACGGTCGGGAAGACGATCGCGGCCGCGGTCCCGTAGAGGTAGAAGTCGTAGTACTCCAGAGTTCCACCGAGATAGGCGGCGAGAGCCGCCCGGCGCACCCGTCGGCGTTGCTCCGCCTCCGGCTCCGTGGCCACCTGGTACTCGATGCCGGCGCTCATCTGTTCTCCTCGTCGATGTGGGGTGCGCGCGGGGCGCGTCGTCGCGCGCAGGACCCTGCGCCCGGGCGGCACCTGCACGCCTCGAGCAGCACGCCGGGATCGACGCGTGACGTCGTCGGCTCCCGGGGCAGGGGCGTCAGCCGCCTCCGCCGGGAGCCGCCCCGGCTCGGGTGCCGGGTGTCGTAGGCGGTTTCAGATCACCGGTTCGCGGTTGTCGCCGCGCAGGACGCGGCGGAGCGTGCCCCGGAACTGCTGCCAGCTCGTCCGCACGCCGGCCCGCCGCACCGACCGCCAGGTCCGGTACCCGCGGATCGAGGGCCGCGGTTGCCGGCTGACCCGCAGTGCGAGGAACGTCGCCGGGGCGCCGACCTTGCGGGCGGGGTGGTTGCCGTGCATGGCCTCGAGCTCGGCCATCGAGACGGGGGCGAGTTCGATGTATCCCGCGGCCACGGCGGCGGCGAGGAGCTCGCGCCCCCGCTCGGTGCGGACCACGGCCACGTTGCGCCCCGGCGCCTCGTCGTAGAGCGGTCGGCCGTCGGCCAGCAACCAGCCGTCCGGGGCGGAGATGTCGGCGACCTCTCCGACGGCATCCGGGCAGATCTTGCATCGGAACTGCATGTCGTAGCCCCACGGACGGCCGGTGTAGGCGCTGCCGTAGGGGACGTCGAAGGTCCGGCCGTCGGAGGTCTCGACCCGGTGCGGGCCGGGCCACCCGTCGCCGCGGAACCGGAAGGTGGTGACCTCGGATTCCTTGACGCCGTGATGGCGGATCATCGCGCGGGGGATGTGGGCGTTCAGCACGCCACCGCAGAACAGGGTCAACATGTACGGAATCTGTTCCTCCACGCGCGGGTCCACCCGCGCGAGGGCACGCAGCGCCGAGATGTCGCACGGCTTGGCGATGACCGCGAACCGTTCGCCCGCGTCGAGCAGGGCGCGGACGTGCACGAGTGGCGCCGCGGGGCCGTAGCGCGACTGCGCGCCCGAGTACACCTCGGTCGCGCAGCGGGACACCTGTGCCTCGGTCAGCCACGGCGTCTCCTCCGAGGCCCGGACGTGCAACACCGCCGAGACCGAGCCGCTGTCGAGCAGGTAACGACCGAGCCCGGTCAGGGTCCCGCCCGCCGCGGCGTGGTGCCGGACCTGCTCCTCGGCGGACCAGGAACGGTGCATCTCACGGATCGGCCCCCACACCGGGTGGGTGGCGACGCCCCCCGGGGCGCCCGGACCGGTGACGGTGGCGCCCGGGCAGCTCGCCAGGATGGTCCGGTTCACGTCCTCGTCCACCGGGTCGAGGACGAGCGGCCGCATGTTGCCCTTCATGTTCAGACCCATGCGGATCTTCTCCGGGCCGGCGAGGCTCGCGCACAGACCGCACCCGCTGCACAGGCCGGACCGGACGACGTCCGTGACATCCCGAGGCGCGGTCGGCAGTCGGGTCGCGCTCCGGGCTCGCGGCTCCGGGTCGGCG
Source organism: Actinomycetospora termitidis (assembly GCF_030286555.1). Taxonomy (GTDB): domain Bacteria; phylum Actinomycetota; class Actinomycetes; order Mycobacteriales; family Pseudonocardiaceae; genus Actinomycetospora; species Actinomycetospora termitidis. Next base: position 381,674 of record NZ_JASVWF010000002.1, read on the forward strand.
AGACCGCGGACCTGGTCGGCGTGCTTCGGCATCCCCAGTGCAACCTTCCTGGTCCCGTTCACGCGGACTCGGCGTCGGGCGCGCCCTCGTGGCCCGGACCCGGTTGCAGGAATTCGACCGAGACGCCGTCCGGGTCTCTCGCATAGACCATGTAGCCGCCGGCATAGTCGCCGGAGTCGATGGGGTTGGGTTCGGAGTAGAACTCCACGCCCTGCGTCCGGAGGGTGTCGTAGAGCTCGGGCAGGTTCTCGACGGTGAAGGCCACGTGGGCGGCGCCGACGTCGCAGTTGTCCGAGGAGTACGCGCGCGACTCCGGAGCGCGGTACTGCAGCAGCTCCAGCACGAGCCCGTCGAACCGGATGAACCGGGTCTCCAGGTCCAGGGTCGACAGACCCAGCGCGCGAGCCGTGCCGACGTCGCCGAACCTCCCGCCGTGCATGACCTCGCCGCCGAACGACGTGTAGAAGGCGGTCGACCGCTCGACGTCGGACACCGTGATACCGACGTGGTTGACGGGCAGCTTCATGCGAGTGACGTCCTCCTGATCGAGGCGCGGCCGGCTCTCCCCGACTGCGCCTCCGACGACGATGGCGTTGTCGGCATCACATCCCGGGGGGCGTGTCGTCGTCCAATAGAGTCTCGCCGCGAGCTGAGAACCAGCATCGATCAGGCCGCGACGGTCTGATCGGTGGTGCTTCTCAAGCGGCCGGAGTGCGGTATTGGACCGAGCCGACCTCCTCGACCCAAGGTTCCAGCACCACCCGGGCAGAGAGGCAGGGACCATGGGCAGCTCGAGGACAGTCATCGTGACCGGCGCGGCCGAGGGGCTCGGGCGCGCCATCGCGGGTCGGCTCGGCGCGGACGGCTACAGCGTCGTCGTCACGGACCTGAAGCTCGCCGGAGCGCAGGAGGTGGCCGAGGACATCGTCGGACGAGGTGGCGCCGCCATCGGCCTCGAGCTCGACGTCACCGACGCTGGATCGGTCCGAGCGGCGATCGACCGCTCGATCGAGGTGTACGGCGCCGTGTTCGGTCTGGTGAACAACGCCGGGATCGCGCGGGCCACGCGGTTCGTCGACATGACCGAGGCCGACTGGGACTCGGTGCAGCTCGTGAACTCCAAGGGGACGTTCCTGACCTGCCGCCACGTGGTGCCCCACATGATCGCGCAGGGTGAGGGCGTCATCGTGAACATGTCATCCATCGGCGGGCGCGACGGCTTCGCCAACTGGGCGCACTACAACGCCTCCAAACACGCCGTCATCGGACTCACCCGAGCGCTGGCGCGCGAGATCGGTCCCGACGGAGTCCGGGTCAACGCCGTCTGCCCCGGAGCCATCAGGACCCAGATGTGGGGAGCCGAGGCACAGGGGACCGACGACCCGGACGCCGCACTGGCCGCGATGGTCGCGAACATGCCGCTGCGGCGAGCGCAGACCCCCGGGGAGATCGCCGGAGCAGTCGCCTTTCTGCTCTCCGACGACGCCTACAGCATCACCGGCCAGTCCCTCGGGGTCGACGGCGGCCTGCTGACCTAGCCGGCGAAGGGGCCCGACCAGGCGAACCGGGGGCGGCGACGGCGTCGGCTGGACAACCGTCGACCGTCTGTCGGGTCCACGGCAGCCGAACCCGGGACCGGGAGGGGTCGCCACCCAACCCGGCGCCTCCGGCCCGTGTCGGGCTCCCGGCAATGCGGAGCTGCCGACGACGTCGGCGCGGCACGAGCCGCTCCGCTCGTCGCAGATGTCGCCGGTGGCATCGCGCCGCGCCCGAGCGCCCACCTCCAGGGCTCCCGCGGGTCCGAGTGCCGTCCCGACCTGCCTACGCGTCGCGAGCACTGCGGCCCGAGGCCTCTTCCCCCGCTCGGCCGCCGTTCAGGGCCGAACTCCGACAACAGAGAGGGATCCCCGTGACGAACACCGATCCGGCGACGCCGAAGACCGACACCCCAGCTGACAGCGCTTCTGTCCCGACCCCGCCCGTCGACCCGCGTGAGGCGCGCACCGTCGTCCTCTCGAGCGCGGTCGGCACGACGATCGAGTTCTACGACTTCGCTCTGTACGGCCTTGCCTCGGCCCTGGTCTTCGCTCCTCAGTTCTTCCCGGCCGACAACCAGCTCGCCGGCCAACTCGGCGCCCTCGCCTCCTTCGCCATCGGCTTCTTCTTCCGCCCCATCGGCGGGATCGTCGCCGGACACTTCGGAGATCGGATCGGCCGGAAGCGGGTGCTGGTCTGGAGCTTCATGGTGATGGGCCTGTCGACCATGCTGATCGCCTTCCTACCGACGTACGCCACGATCGGCCTGGCAGCTCCCGCTCTACTGGTGTTCCTGCGTGCCGTGCAGGGCGTCGCCGCCGGCGCCGAGTGGGGAGGGGCGGCCCTGATGGCCGTCGAACACGCGCCGCCGGGCAAACGCGGACTCTATGGATCGGCTCCCGCATTCGGCACCACGGCGGGACCGCTGCTCGCGTCCACCATGTTCATCGTCGTCTCGACCCTCGATCCCGCCGGCTTCGCCGGCGGCGGCTGGCGCATCGCCTTCGGAATCAGCTTCGTCCTGCTCGTGTTCGGCTTCTACCTCCGCAAGCGGGTCACCGAAAGCCCTCTGTTCGAGTCGGCTCTGGCGCACGAACCGCCGCGTGTGCCGCTGATCCCCGTCCTCCGCGAGCACCCGCTCGGGGTGCTGCGCGCGATGTCGTGGGTCCTCGTCAGCGGGGCGACGGGCTACGTCGTCAACACCTACGGACTCACCTACGCGATCGAGACCACCGGCGCTTCCCGCGCGACGGTCCTCATGCTGCTCAATCTGGCCTACCTCGCGAGTCTGGTCGCGCTGTTCACCGTCGGGCGTCTCGTCGACCGTCGACGCCGCGTCGTCCTGATCACCGTCGCACTGCTCCAGATCCCGGCCGCGGTCCTCCTCTTCCCACTGCTGGCCTTGGGCGACGTCGCTGCGGTCGGCGTCGCCTTCTGCCTGGTGTGGCTGGCCGTGGGTGCGATCGAGGCAACTCGTGGCGCAGTGCTCGCCGACCTGTTCCCGGTCGAGGTCCGCTACAGCGGGGTGTCCCTGTCCTACAACCTCGCGTACGTGCTCGCGGGCCTCGCGCCACTTGCGACCGCTTCGATCGTGGCGGCCACCGGCAGCATCACCTGGATGGTCGTCATCCTCGCCATCGCCGCACTCATCGCTCTCCCCGTCGCACTGACCGGCCCACGTCGATAGACCTCGCGCCGGAGCCTCGCCGCCACCGGGGAGAGCGCGACGACGCGGACGGACGAGTTCAGGCCAGGAGGACGACCACGAGCGTCACGACGACGACCTTCACCAGCCAGTCCCCGGCGTGGACCACGGCCAGCCTCGGGTCGGTCCGCTCGTGGTAGACCGATCCGGTCAGGAGGACCAGCGGGAACGCCACCCACAGGGCCAGCGCGCCGAGCAGCGCCGTCCCCAGCGACGTTGTCAGGAAGAAGCCCGCCACGACCGAGGCGAGGACGACGTTGCGGACCAGCTCGACCACCACCGTCAGCCCTGCCGGTCGCGGGGTGGCATAGGCCGGCGACCACCGCGCCAGCCGTGCTCCGAGGACGGCGTAGTAGACGCTGCTGATGATGAAGACCGCGACCGCGGCCACCCCGACCGCGACGACGGTCACCGGCCGAGCCGCTCGAGCAGGTGCACGGTCACGGTGTCGCCGGCCTGCTTGGCGATCGCCGCGCGCAGGTCGGCGGGGAACGCCAGCTTGTGGGTGCCGTCGCCGAGGGCCATGAAGGAGCCGCGGAAGGGGTGCCCGTCGACGGTGCCGGTGACCTTGACCAGGCCGCGGGTGCCGAAGTAGGCCGCCGACCAGTCGGTGCGGACGTAGGTCCAGCCGCCCTTCGCGGAGCTGCGCTCGAGGGTGGCGGTGAAGGTGTGGTCGAGCGTTGTGGTGGAGGCGGTGTCGGTCGGCATCGGGGTGCTCCCTTCGGGGTGGACACCCGGATGTCGCGACGGACGGCTCCCGCTCGACACGAGGACCGTGACGACACCCGATCGGAGTAGTCGTCGCTCACACTCGGCCTCTCGTCGTCGTCGGAGTCGAACGCCCGGCCCTACGATCCGGCCGTGCAGCACGACGACGCGATGGCCGTGCGGGAGGACCCTCGCGGCTTCCTCGTGCTGACGTGGACCCCGGGGCTGGACATCGACGGCGAGCTCGCCGACGCCGCGATCGGGCTCATCGACGACCTCAACGGCGACGAGATGCGCCCCCTGCTGGTGAAGATGGCCGGCACCCGCTCGTTGTCCCGCGACGCCCGACTCGAGTTCACCCGTCCCTGCTCGGTGTCGCGGCTCGCCCTGCTCGGCAGCTCCCGGGTGGACTCCATCATCGCGAACTTCGCGCTGGGGGTCGCGGCCCATCCGATGCCGATGCGGTTCTTCGTGGACGACGACGATGCCGTGTCGTGGCTGCTCGGGACGGCGGACCCGCCGTCGGTCTTCCGCTGGTGGCGTGGCCGGGAGGGTGCGCGGCCGCCGCGGTGAGGCCCGGCGACGCCCGTTCGGCCCTGTGGACGGGTTCGCGCCGCGCCTAGCGTTCCTCGCGGCGATCCCGCACGCCGAGGGGGACGACGATGCCGCTGCGCCGGTTGCTTCTGCTGCCCCACCTCGCGTGGTGGGGAGTCCGCGCTCCGCGCGGTGGCAGGGACCGGTGGGACCTCTACTGGGCCGGGGTCGGGTCCACGGGGGACGGCGGAGACGTGCTGTGGGATTCCGGCGATCCGGCGGAGCCGGACCGGTACCTGGAACTCCTCGAGAGGTTCGCCGACCCGGCCCTCCCGGTGATCGATCTCGGGTGCGGCAACGGTCGGTTCACCCGCGCGCTGTGTCGAGCGGGATGGCGGGGCATCGGGGTCGACGTGTCGGACGCGGCGATCGCGCTCGCCCGCGAGGAGGCCGACCGGGTCCCGGAGGAACCGGGGTTCCTGGTCGCCGACCTCGCGGCACCCGACGCGGTCGATCGGATCCGCGCGGATCCGGGCCCGGCGAACGTGTTCGTGCGCGGCGTGCTGCACGTGCTCACCGCGGAGGCACGAGGACGGGCCGCGGCGAACATCGGGCGCCTCCTGGGCGACCGCGGCGTCGCGGTGATCGCCGAGACCAACCACCGGGGATCCCTGCTGAGCTACGTGGAGAACCTGGGCGCCGGGCCCCGCGGGCTGCCGCACCCGCTGGCCCGGGCGATCGCCTCGGGTCTGCCCACCCCACGTCCCTTCGGCGGGGACGAGCTGGACCGGACGTTCCCGGCCGACGAGTGGGAGCGGGTGCACGTCGACGACACCGCGGTGATCCACGCCGTCCCGATGCACCGCCGCAGCGAGGAACCCGAACGGATCCGGGGCCTCGTCGCCGTCGTCCGGCCTCGCCCCCGGATCCCCGAGCCCCGGCGGGGTGGGGAGGAGACCGGCCGGGTCGAGGTTGCTCCGAACGGCTCTTGATCTTCTCGAACACGTGTTCGACTATGGGTGCATGACGGCGGGCGTGTGGTACCTGGATCCGAACGGGTCCTGGCAACCCCGCGCCGAGCGGACACCGATGCCGCCGCCCGGCGAGCCGGGTGAGCGGCTGGCGCGGGTCCTGCCGCTCCGCCCACCGGATCCTGAGCCCGACGCCGGGTGGGCGGTGCCCGGGGTCGAGCCCGAGACGTGCGACAGCGGTGAGGAGCGGCTGTCGCGGTCCTCGCGGGCGGCGCTGGCCGAGATCGCCGACGCGGTCACCGCCCACCGGCTGGCCGGGGCGCGCGTCTATCGGGCGATCCTGGCCCTGGAGGGCTCGGACGCGGTCGCCGAGTCCGGCTACCGCGACCTGCCGCGGCTGCTTTCCGACCACGTCCGGCTCGACCCCGCCGAATCCAGACGGCTGGCCAGGCATGCCGAGGCTCTGCACCCCACGGTCACACCCGCGGGCGCCACGCTGGAACCGGACCTGCCGGCGACCTCGACGGTGGTCGACCACGGCGAGGCCGGCGACGGCCACGTCGAGGTGATCCGGAAGACCATGACCCGGCTGCGTGGGGTCGAGGACCTGCCCGCCGAGGTGCTGGCGACCACGGAGGAGCAGCTCGCGCAGCTGGCGCGCACCCACTGCCCGGCCGCACTCACCCGCGCCGCCGTGGTGATCGCCGACCGACTCGACCCCGACGGGGCCGCCCCGGCGGAGGATCCGGCGCCGGAGAACGAACTGACCTACACCCGCCGCAAGAACGGTCACCTGCACGCCAAGACCATCCTGCGCGACCCGGTCGCCGCGGAGTTGTTCGACCAGGCCATCCGCGGGGCGACCTTGCCGCCCCAGTCGGCGGCCGTGGTCGACCCGGACACCGGGCAGCCGCCCACCGGTGCCGACGGGGCGCGTGGGGAAGACCCGCAGATCGAGGCGCGGGAGTCCAAGCCCTCCCGCCAGGCTGCGGCCCTGATGGACCTGATCGAGGCCGGCCACGCCGCCGGCCTCGACGAACCCGGCGACCCCGACGAGCCCGATGGGCAGAGGGAGTTCGGCGGCCCGGACAACGACGACGTCCACCCCGGCGAGGACCCCGGAGGAAACGCCGAGTCGGGCGTCGACGACGACCCGGGCGCGGGTCCTGCCACCGATGCCGGCCTCGACGGCCCGGTAGCCCCACCTCCACGGCCGGCACCGGCGCGGGCCAGAGACGTCCCGTCGCTGCAGCTGACCGTGACCGTCGACTTCGACACCCTGCGCGACCAGCTCGCCGACCGCAGCAAGGCCCTCGCGCTGCTCGAGGACACCACGTGGATCCGCCCCGAGACCGTACGCCGCCTGGCATGTGACGCGGAGATCATCCCGATGGTGATGGGGTCGAAGGGCGAGGTCCTCGACGTCGGGCGCAAGACCCGCAACCCACCCGCCGGGCTACGCCGCGCCGTGCGCCGCCGCGACCGGCACTGCGCCTTCCCCGGCTGCCGCCGAAGAGCCCGCCACACCCAGGTCCACCACATCGCGCACTGGGGCCACGGCGGTGAGACCGAGCTCGACAACCTCGTGTGCCTCTGCGGCTACCACCACACGCTGGTCCACCACTCCGGCTGGGAGATCGTCATGGACCAGCGCATGCCCTGGTTCATCCCACCGAAGTGGCTCGACCCCACCCGCACCCCCCGACACAACCGCCCCTGGACCATCGAGGCGGCGTGAGCTGGAGTCGACCCGGGTGTCGGTGTCAGGGGCATGCGCTCTCCAACGCTCGCCGTTCGGTGCGCACCTCGTCGGCGAGGGCGGACAGGACACCGCTCGGGGCGTCGGGCGCGTCGACCAACAGCCGTGTCCGGGCCTCGATGAGCGGGACGGACCCGTCGTCGGGACCGGTCCGGGTGACGGTGGCCAGCAGGGCGAGATCGTCGAGCCCGAGGCGGACCCGCTCGAGCTGTTCGGTCTGGTGGTCGGTGAGCCGGTCGTGCTCCCCGACGAGGTCGCGGCGGGCGCGGGCGGCGTCCCGCCAGGCGGAAGCCACCCGCGTCCGGTCCGGGGCGTCCTCGGCGAGGGCGTCGAGCGCGGTGACCGTCGCGGCGACGGCGGCTTCGAGTCGCCGGCGGAGGTCGGGCCGGCGGCGGGAGGGGACGACGGCGAAGGCGACGACCACGCTGACCAGGACCGCGACCACCATGAGGATCCCGTACTCGACGAGCACGGCGACCGGGTCGAGGCCGCGCAGTGAGCTGGAGAAGCCGACGCTGACGCAGACCATGGCCGCACTGCCGAGGGTCGGGCGGGAGGTGATCGTCGCGAGCCCCAGGACGAGGGCGACGAGGGCGATCGGGAGCAGGGTCGCCGGGGGGAGGACGAGGATGATCGCGACCGCCACGGCCGCCCCGGCGAGGAGCCCGAGAATCTTGGGGCGGGCGCGGGCCAGGGTGGCGCCCCAGCTGGTCTGCAGGATCGAGAAGGTCGTCATGAGCAGCGTCGGCAGGAGCGGGTCCCCGGGCCGCAGCGTCAGGGAGACCAGCAGGACGAGCAGCACCCCCAGCGTGGTGCGGAGTGCGTGCCGCACCTGGGTCGAGCGCCAGGCGTCGGTGCTCGCCAGGGCCGCGCGGAGCCCGTGGTGGGCGCGGTCGTCGTCGGCGAGAGGCGTGGCGTCGCGCCGGACGACGAGTTCGGCGACCCGGTCGAGGGCGTCGTCGGCGGTGCGCAACGGGTCCTCGAGCTCCGGCACGGGGGTGGCGCGGCCGGGCGGCTCGTCGGACGGCCGCTTCGCGCGGACGGCGGCGGCGAGGCTCCGTGCCCGCTCGCGGACGGCCTCCACGGCCCGGTCCCCTGCGGCGCGGTCCTCGACCGGCAGCCGTCGGACCGTGGCGTCCGCGGTGGCGACGGCCAGGCGGGTCCGGACGGCGGCCGTGATCACGGCTGCGAGCCAGGTCGGCCGGCCGTCCCGGAGCCAGAGGTCCACCGCGCCGGCCACCGAGGGCTCGGGCTCGTCGAGGAGCCCCGCGACCTTCGCGCGCGCCGGCCCGTGGGGGTCCCGGAGCCCGGTGACGCACCGGAACAGCGCCGCGACGACGAGCCCGGCCACAGTGGCGACGACGAGCTGCAGTGCCGGGATCCCGCCGCCGATCGGGAGGCCGTAGCTGATCAGCGTCAGCAGGCCCAGGCCGAGGCCCAACGTCGTCAGGCCGGGACGACGCAGCGGGAGCAGCCCGGCGATCAGGACGAGCGCGAGGATGAGCGCGAAGGCCGCGGGACGGGACCACTCGGCGAGGAGTCGGGGGCCGCACGCCGCGACGAGGAGTACCGGGCTGGACGCCGCCAGCGCCCGCAGGTCGGACCACAGCGGCCCGCCGGCGACGCCGATGAAGGAGAACAGCCCGGCGAACGCGCCCACGATCGCGGCCGGCCCGGCGCCGAAGAGCAGACCCAGCGCGAACGCCGGAACGACGAGGACGACGAAGAGCCCGAGCACCGTCCTGACCCTAGGGTGCCCTCGTGAAGATCGACGCGAGGCTCCGGGCGACGCTGGCCGACGTGGCCGCAGACGTCCGGGAGTGCGAGGAGATCGGCTTCGACGGCGCCTGGAACAACGAGAACCAGCACGACCCGTTCCTGTCGCTCGCGCTCGCGTGCGAGCACTCCACGCGCCTCGAACTCGGACCGTCGGTGGCGATCGCGTTCGCCCGGACCCCGATGACGGTGGCCCACCCGGCCTGGGACCTGCAGGGGTTCTCGGACGGGCGGTTGGTGGTCGGGCTGGGGCCGCAGATCCGGCCGCACGTCACGAACCGCTTCTCCATGCCGTGGTCGCAGCCCGCCGAGCGGATGCGCGAGTTCGTGACGGCGTTGCGTGCGATCTGGCATGCGTGGGAGACCGGCGAGCCGCTCGACCACCGCGGCTCGTTCTACCGTCACACGCTGATGACCCCGGCCTTCACGCCGCCGTTCCACAGGGCCGGGCCGCCACCGGTGTACCTGGCCGCGGTCGGCCCGCGGATGCTGCGCGTCGCCGCCGAGGTCGCGGACGGGCTGTTCGTGCACCCGTTCTGCGGCCCGCGCTACCTGACCGAGGTCATCCTGGCCGCGGTGGCCCGGCACCGTCCGGCCGACCGGGCGCCGCTGCAGATCGCGCTGTCCCCGTTCGTCGCCCTCGACGAGGCCGACCGCGAGGCGACCCGCCGCCAGATCGCCTTCTACGCCTCCACCCCCGCCTACCGGCCGGTGCTCGAACAGCACGGGCGGGAGGACCTGCAGGAGGTTCTCCGGACGCTGTCGAAGGAGGGACGCTGGGACGACATGACCGCGCTCGTCGACGACGACCTGCTCGACGAGATGTGCTCCAGCGGCTCCGCGACCGAGGTGGCCGCCGACCTGCGGCGGCGCTACGGCGCGGTGGCGGATCGAGTGCGGCTCAACCGGCCCGGCGACACGCCGCCACCCCGCCACTTCGCCGGCGTGGTGGAGGCGTTGAGGGCCTGACCCGCGACCAGGTCACATCAGGAAGCGGCCAGCGCGGGCTCGGTCAGGACTCGCCGGTCCGGGGCGGGGGCCAGCAACTCGAGGGTCCGGTGCTGGTGCTGCTCCTCGGTGGCGGCGTTGACGACGATGAGCTCGTCGGCGTGGACCTCCTCGGCCAGTGCGTCCAGTCCGGCGACGACCTCGGGGCCGGTGCCGACCAGGGTGCGGCGCAGCATGCCGAGGACCTGCCGGCCCTGCGGGTGGTCGCGGAGGACGGCGAGCTGGTCGTCGGTGAGGTCCCGGCCGCGGCCCAGGATGGAGCGCAGCCACTCCAACTCGGTCTTGCGGTACTGCTCGGTGGCGGTGTCCGCGTCGTCGGCGGCGATGACGTTGGCCGCGGCGATGAAGTGCGGGGCCGCGTCCGGGCCCGCCAGGGGGCCGGACGGGTCGAACCGCGTCCGGTAGATCTCGGCCGCCTCCTCGAGGGCCTCCGGGGCGAAGTGGGAGGCGAACGCGTACGGCAGGCCGAGGTGCGCGGCGAGCTGCGCGCCGTAGAGCGACGAGCCCAGGATGTACAGCGGTACGCCGGAGCTGCGGTGCGGGTAGGCCTGGACGCCGGGGACCTTGGTGGCGCCGGTCAGGAACCCGTCGAGCTCGACGATGTCGGACGGGAAGTGCTCGGAGGCGCGGGCATCGCGGCGCAGGGCCTGCATGGTGGGGCCGTCGGTGCCGGGGGCGCGCCCGAGGCCGAGGTCGATCCGCCCGGGGAAGAGGGTCTCCAGCAGCCCGAACTGCTCGGCGATCACCAGCGGGGAGTGGTTCGGCAGCATGATCCCGCCGGACCCGACGCGCACGGTCGTGGTGTGCGCGGCGATGTGCTGGATGTACAGCGACGTCGCCGAGGACGCGAGACCGGGCATGTTGTGGTGCTCGGAGATCCAGATGCGGCGGTAGCCCAGGCCGTCCGCCGTCTGCGCGAGGCGCACGCTGCGGGCGATGCCCTCGGACGCGGTCTCCGTGGGCAGGACCCGGGCCAGGTCCAGGAGGGAGAGCGGGACGGACGCGGGCATGGTGGTCCTCTCGTGGACGACGGGAGCGGAGGCAGCCTCCGGTCAGCGTACACGGAGGCTCCCTCCGGTAAGCTCCGTGAGGTCAGGAGAGGACGGTCCGATGGCGAGCACCGATCGAGCGATGCGCGCGGACGCCCGCAAGAACCGCGACCTGCTGATCGCGGTCGCGCGCGAGCACGTGCGACGCCACGGCGTCACGACGTCGCTGGAGGCCATCGCCCGGGACGCCGGGGTGGGGCCGGGGACGCTCTACCGGCACTTCCCCGACCGCGAGTGCCTGCTCGCCGAGGTCCTGCGCCTCGAGAGCGACGAGCTCGACGAGGCCCGCGACCGCGTGGCCCGCGAGGTCGACGTCGCCCGGCGGTTGGACGCGTGGCTGGGCGAGGTGGAGCAGCACATGGCGACCTACCGAGGGCTGTCCGGCCCGCTCGTCGGGGCCCTCGAGGGCGCGGAGCCCACGCCGCTCGGTCTCGCGTGCCAGGAGATGATCGCGACGACCGAGCGGTTCCTGGCGGAGGCCCAGGAGGCCGGCGTGGCTCGCACCGACGTCACCGCCCACGACCTCGTCGGGTGCGCCGCCATGCTGGCGTGGCTCGGGTCCACCGGCCCCGCGGGCACCCGCCAGGCCGACGGGGCGCGGGACATCCTCCGGCACGGGTACCGCGCCGGAGCGTGAGCCCGGCGCCCCGGGTACCCCGGCCCGTCGGGACGACGTCGCTATCTCTGCACTGCCTCGTGGAAGCGCTCGAGCTCGGAACGCGTGTCGGGGCCGCACGGCTGGAAGACGATCTCGGTGACCCCTTGCTCACCGAGCTCGTCCACCCGCCGGCGAACCTCGTCGCGGGTTCCGCTGACGGTGACGTCCGGGAGCATGGCGGCCCCGCCGGCGTCCCACGCCGCGCGGTCGGCGTCGTTGAGCTCGACGCAGTGGCCCTGGTGCACCGCGAGGTGGTGCTGCCCGTCGGGTGCCTTCTCGACGGTGTCCATCCAGGCGTCACCGCCCGGCATCGCCCGGACGGCCTCGGGACCGCCGAACTCGTAGGCCCCGTGGTAGGCCAACGCCCATCCCGGCCCGCCGGCCGCACGGGCGTGGTCCGAGGTCGCCGGCTCACCCTCGTCGAGCACGGTGCCCCACGCCAGGAAGGGCACCCAGGAGTACTCCCCGAGGAAGTCGGGCACCTGCAGCGTCGCGAAGAGCCCGTCCCCGAGCTCGCGCGCCACCGCGTTGCCCTTCGGGCCCAGCGCTCCGATCAGGACGGGCACGTCGACCGGGCGCGCGGGCGCGTGGCCATCGGGGTGCATCATCCGCATCTGCGCGCCCTCCCACTCGACGACCTCGCCGCGCAGGAGACCGCGGTAGGCGCGGAGATAGGACTCCATGAACGCCCAGGTGATGGCCCGGTAACCCATCGCGCGGCGGCCGGTGAACCCCGTGCCGAACGCCACGGCCGTGCGTTCGGGTGCGAGGGCGGCGAGCGTGGCGGTGGCGGCCGCGTTGACCATCGGGTGGCGCAGGCTCGGGATCAGCACACCGGGTCCGAGCCCGATACGGCTGGTGCGCTGTGCGGCCAGCGCGAGGACCATCCAGACGTCCGGGCTCTGCTGGGGTGTGTCGTAGACCCAGGCGCGGTCGAAGCCGAGTTCCTCGGCGAGCGCGATGTCGTCCGGTGAGCTCAGGGCGGTGGGGAACGCGCACGACACCTGCATGGGGACCTCCGGTCCGACTGCCGAGCCGGGGCCGGCGCCCGGCGACCGCAGTTGGTGTGACTCACGACACCGCCGACGTGCTCATCGTCACGTGACCGCCCCGGCCCCGGCAAGGTCCCTCGCTTCGGCGGAAGCTGTGCCACGTCTCCGACGGCTTCTCCGACAGGCGCGGGCTCCGTCATCAGCTGCGAGACGCCGCCGTCAGGAACGCTCTTCCCGACGGCGCCCGCCCAGGTGCTCGGCGAAGTGTGCCTCGATGGCCCGGTAGAGCCGGAACTGGTTCTCCGGGTTCGCGAAGCCGTGGCCCTCGTCGTCGGCGAGCAGGTACTCCACCGGGACGCCGCGCTCGCGCAGCGACGCGACGATGTTGTCGGACTCGGCCTGCACCACGCGGGCGTCGTTCGCGCCCTGGGCGACCAGCAGCGGGGTGCGGATGCGGTCGACCATGGTGATGGGGGAGCGGGCGAGCATGTCCGCCTCCTGGGCCGGGTCGTCCGGGTCGCCGGCGTAGAGCAGCCAGTTCGTGGCCTGGAAGGGGCGGCTGAACGCCGGGAGGCTGCGCATGAAGTTCGGCAGGTCGGAGACGCCGACGTAGTCGACGGCGGCGGCGAACAGGTCGGGGGTGACGGTGACGCCGACGAGTGCGGCGTACCCGCCGTAGGAGCCGCCGTAGATGCCCACGCGGTCCGGGTCGGCGATCCCCTCGGCGACGGCCCAGCGGACGGCGTCGACGAGGTCGTCGTGCATCGCGCCGGCCAGCTCGCCCACCGCCGACGTGGTGTGCCGCTTCCCGTAGCCGGACGAGCCCCGGAAGTTGAGGTGGAGCACCGCGTAGCCCCGGTTGGCCAGGAACTGCGACTCCGGGTCGTAGCCCCAGGCGTCGTGGGCCCACGGTCCGCCGTGCACGACGAGCACGAGCGGCAGGTCCCGCGGCTCCACACCGACCGGGAGGCTGAGGAAGCCGTGCAGCGGCAGCCCGTCGCGGGCGGTCAGGGCGACCGGCTCCATCGTCGCGAGCTCCGCCCGGTCGAGGTGCGTGTGCAGCCGGAAGAGCAGCCGGCTCTCCCCGGTCTCGCGGTCGTAGAGCCACGTGCCGCCGGGCTCGCGGTCGCCGCCGATGTTCGCGACCCAGAGGCGTTCCGCGTCGTCCGAGGACGCCGAGCGCAGCACGCCGTCGGCCAGCCCGCCCAGCGCGGCGAAGACGTCGTCGTAGCCGTGATCGACCACCTCGACCGTCGACCGCTCGCCGACGAAGCGCACGGCGATCACCTCGCCGGTCCGGGCGCTGGTGAACACGGTGGACGGCAGGCCCGGGGCCAGCAGCCCCATGGTGTCCACGCTGCGGCCCTCGACCGCGGCGACCACGCTCTCCTCGCCGGTCTCCCGGTCGACGCGCGCCAACCGCAGGTCGTCGGAGTCCTGGTAGAGCCCGAGCAGCAGGCCCGAGCCGTCCGGCGTCGCCATCTGCGGCTGCACGCCCAGCGGGTGCTCCGCGCCGCCGACGCGGCGCAGGAACCGCGTCGCCCCGGTGTCCGGGTCGACCGCGGAGAACTCGTAGTGGCCGTCCTCGGTGAGCGTCGAGAGGAACGCGGGCCGGCCGCTGCGGTCGAACAGATAGTTCGACGTCAGGCCCGGCTGCTCGACGAGCAGGGTGGTCTCGCCGGTCGCCACCTCGATCCGGAAGGTGTCGAAGAACATCGGCCGGCGGTTCATCCACACCAGGACGTGCCCCGGCTCGTCCGGCAGCGGCGCCACGTCGACCACGCGGGAGCCCGGCTCGAGCGGGGTCAGGTCGACGGCGGGCTCCTCGGGTGCGGTGAGGTCCACGCGGAACAGGTGCCAGTCCTCGTTGCCGTCGGTGTCCTGCTGGTAGAGCAGCCACTGGGGGTCGTCGGTCCAGGAGTAGGTCTTCACGCCGCGGCGACGGTCGTCGGTGACACAGACGGCCTCGTCGTGACCCTCGTCGATCCCGCGGACCCACACCTGGGTGCGGCCGTGGCGCGGGGCGAGGTAGGCGAGGCGGGTGGCGTCCGGCGAGATCGTCGCGCGGGAGAAGTCGGGGTCGGCGAAGTACTCCTCGACGTCCCGGAGGCGGGGGAGGGCCGTGGACTGCGTCGTCTGCGTCATGGCAGCCATGCGACCCCGTGCCGTCGCGGCACACTCCAGGCGATGTGACCCGGGTCTCGCACCTAGGCTCGGACCGTGCAGGGCGCCCTCCTCGTGGCCGGGACCACCAGCGACGCCGGGAAGAGCGTCCTCGTCGCGGGAATCTGCCGCTGGCTCGCCCGCCAGGGCGTCGACGTGGCGCCGTTCAAGGCGCAGAACATGAGCAACAACTCCGTCGTCACGCTCGACGGCGGGGAGATCGGTCGCGCCCAGGCGCTGCAAGCGGTGGCGTGCGGGCTCGCGCCGAGCGTCGCGTTCAACCCGGTGCTGCTCAAGCCGGGGTCGGACCGCACGAGCCAGGTCGTCGTGCACGGCCGGGTCGACGGCAGCGTCTCGGCGATGTCCTACCGCGAGCGCAAGCCGGCCCTGCTCGAGATCGTGACGGCGGGTCTGGCGCGGCTGCGCACGCAGCACGACGTCGTGATCTGCGAGGGCGCCGGCTCCCCGGCCGAGATCAACCTGCGCGCCACCGACATCGCCAACATGGGCCTCGCCCGCGCCGGGTCGCTGCCGACGATCGTGGTCGGCGACATCGACCGCGGCGGGGTGCTCGCGCACCTCTTCGGCACGCTGGCGGTGCTCGAGCCGGACGACCAGGCGCTGGTCGCGGGCTTCGTCGTGAACAAGTTCCGGGGCGACCCGGCGCTGCTGGAGCCGGGGCTGGCCCAGCTCGAGCGACTCACCGGTCGACCGACCCTGGGGGTGCTGCCGTACGCGACCGACCTGTGGATCGACGCGGAGGATTCCCTGGGTCACGACGGTGCCGTGGGTCGGCCCGCGCCGCCGCTGGGGCGGGACTGGCTGCGGGTGGCGGTCGTGCGGCTCCCGCGGGTCTCGAACGGCACCGACGTCGACGCGCTGGCCTCGGAGCCCGGGGTGTCGGTGCGCTACGTGACCGCGCCCTCGGAGCTGGTCGGGGCGGACCTCGTGGTGCTGCCGGGGTCGAAGACGACCGTGTCGGACCTGGCGTGGTTGCGGTCGTCGGGCCTGGCGGTCGCGGTGCTCGCGCACGCGCGGGCGGGTCGGCCGCTGCTCGGGATCTGCGGCGGCTACCAGATGCTGGGCGGCACGATCGACGATCCGCACGGGGTCGAGGCCGCGCCCGGCCGGCACGCGGGCCTGGGCCTGGGCGAGTTCGACGTGGTCTTCGACGTCGACAAACACCTCGGCAACCCGGTGGGCGAGGCGCTGGGCGAGACGGTGGCCGGCTACGAGATCCACCACGGCCGCGAGCTGCGACGCGGTGCCGCCCCACTGGTGACGACGGCCGACGGAGCCCCGGAAGGGCTCGACGTCGGGAACGTGCTGGGGACGCACTGGCACGGCCTGCTGGAGAACGACGGGTTCCGACGGCGGGTCCTGGAGCGCGTGGCCGCGTTGACCGGACGCGACTTCCGGGTGTCGACGACGACCTCGTTCGCCGCGGCCCGGACCGCGCAGCTCGACCTGCTCGCCGATCTCGTGGAGGAGCACCTCGACACGGCGGCGTTGCGGGAGCTGATCGAGCGCGGCGCGCCGGCCGGGCTGCGCGTGGTGCCCCCGGCCGGCGCTCCGTGAGACCTACTTCGCGGCGTTCGCGACCTTGTCGATGGAGGCCGAGAGCTGGTCCTCGGTGAGCATCGGGAAGAAGCCGCGGAAGTTCTCGTCCTTCACGCCGGACCAGTCGTAGGTCTGCGTGACCTTCGTGCCGGACCCGGCGGGCTCGAGCTCCCACGTGTAGGAGTGACCGGTCGCCTTCGTGTCGCCGAGCTTGTCGGTGTAGCCGTCGATCGGGTGGAGCGTGGGCGCCCAGCCGATCTTCCGGTTCTCCTCGTACGCGACGACGGTGTTCTTCATCTGGTACGCGCCGAGCGCGTCGTTCTCCATGTTCATGACGAACTCGTCGCCGGTGCCCGTGACCTTCTCGCTGCCGGGCTCGACCCCGCGGAGCATGTTCGCGCCGTCGAACTCGGTGTGCCGGGCGGGCTGGGAGAGCAGCGAGAACATCTGCTCGGGGCTGGCGTCCACGGTCTTGGTGACCTGAAGCTGGTCGCTCACGATCGTCCTTCCGTCCACGTCGGTGGGGGGACCGGCGCGCCGGGACGGCCACCGGTCGGCACCGAGGAGCGTGCCCCGGTCGTGCACGTCCCAATCGTGGACGGTAGGCCGTTCGGCCCTGCCCGTTCGGCCGGACACGGCCCCGCCCTCCCGAACGAGCGGCACCTTCGCAGCTTCTATGCGCGCGAGAGTGCCGTTCGCTCGGGACGGGGGGATCAGGACGCGCGCGACGCCTCGTAGACGTGGCCCGCGGTGCGGAGGCGCTCGACGAGGGCCGGGCCCATCGCGGTGGCGGGGGTCAGGGAGCCGGCGCGGGCGGGGAGTCGGTCGCCGTCGAGGGCCAGGCAGAGCACGGACTCGCCGAGCATGACCGCGGTCGCCGCGTAGCCCGGGTCCCCGGAGCCGGAGACGCGCCCGGTGTAGCGCGCACCCGTCGTCGTGACCGCGTCCAGGTCGTGGCGGAACCAGCCCTTCTCGCGCGTCGACTCCGACGGGCCCTCACCGGGCTTGGGCAGGACCCGGTCGAGCAGCTGGCGTGCACCCGGCGTCGCGAAGCCCGCGAGCATCGCCCCGAGGCCCGCCGTCACGGCGCCCGCCGTGACCGCGCCGACCGGGCCGGACCCCGTGCCCATCACCTCGCCGTAGCGCAGCCCCTTGCCGTAGGAGTAGCCGGCGATCGCGTTGGAGCGCCGCACGATGCGGGTGTTGTACGAGGCCATGACGAACGGGGCGGCCCACTTCCCGTCGGGCAGGCGGTGCGGGGCGGGGTTGTCGCTCGGCTGGCGGGTGTCCGGCTCGCCCTCGCGGTCGGGAGAGAGACCGTAGGGGTCGCGCATCAGCTTCATCGTCGAGCGGTCCGCCTTGGCGGTGTCGGCGATCCCGCGCATCGAGTCGATCGTGCCGCCGGAGACGCCGCCACGGACCCGGGCGACCGCGGTGACGTCGGTCAGCTCACCCTCGCCGTCGGCCTGGACCTGCGAGTGCAGGAGCAGGACGCCGAGGTCGGAGGGCACGGAGTCGTAGCCGCAGGAGTGCACGATCCGCGCGCCGGTGCGCTGGGCGACCGCGTCCGTGGCGTCGATCGCCTCGCGGGCGAAGGTGACCTCGCCGGTGAGGTCGGCGTAGTGCGTCCCCGCGGCGGCGGCCGCCTCGACCAGGGGCAGGCCGTACTTCGCGTACGGGCCGACGGTCGTGGCGATGGCCGTCGTGGACGCGACCATCTGCTCCAGGGCGGCGTGATCGGTGGAGTCGGCGACGATCAGCGGCCAGTCGCTGCCGGGGGACGGGAGCCCGGCGCGGACGGACTCGAGCTTCTGCCGCGACCGGCCGGCCAGGGCGATCCGCGAGCCGGTCGGGGCGTGGCGCGCCAGGTAGTCCGCGGTGAGGGCACCGACGAAGCTGGTGGCCCCGTAGAGGACGACGTCGTGTTCGCGCTCGCTCATGGCGGCACGCTATCGGCGCGGCGCCTGCTCCGCCGGGGTGATCACGAAGACCGGGTGGCGCGGCGCGATGGCGGCGAGCTCGTCGTCGCTCGCGTCCGCTCCGACGCCGTCGAAGAACGCCCCGACCTCCCAGGCCCAGGCCTTCAGGTAGGCGCGGAGCACCGGGACGACCTCGGCGGGCTCGGTGAGCTCGCGGACGACGACGTCCTCGGTGCGGCGACCGATCGTGAGCTGGGCGGCGCCGGCGACCCGGACGTTGCGCACCCACTGCGTCTGCCCGCGCGCCGCGACGAGGTAGCGGGCGCCGTCGAGCGTCAGCGGGTTGACCGGGGTCGTGCGCACCTCCCCGCTGGTCCGGCCACGGACTCCGAGCACGGCCGAGCCCGCGAGGGACAGCCCGCGGCGGGTGAAGAAGGCGACGAGCGGGTTCATGACGCGGCGGGTGACGAAGCCGGGCTGCTGGTAGTGGACGGCGCTCATGGTCGGTCTCCTCGTGTGAGCACTGCTCTCTGTTTGTGAGAGCAATGCTCTTCCTTCGCGGGCGACGTGTCAAGAGCACTGCTCTCTGACATGCTCGGCGCATGCCCACCCGCCGCGAGCAGGCCCGAGTCGAGACCACCGAGCGGATCCTGGCCGCGGCGCGCACGCAGCTGGCCGAGGTCGGGGCGGCGGCGCTGTCGCTGCGGGCGGTGACGCGCGAGGTCGGGATGGTGTCCTCGGCGGTCTACCGCTACTTCCCGAGCCGCGACGACCTGCTGACCGCGCTGATCATCGAGGCCTACGACGCCGTCGGAGAGGCGGCGGAGGGTGCCGACGTCGGGTCGACCGGCCTCGAGCGGTGGGTCGCGGTGTGGCGGGCGGTGCGCCGGTGGGCGCACGCGCACCCTGCGCAGTACGCGCTGATCTACGGCTCACCGGTGCCGGGCTACGCGGCGCCGGCGGACACGCTGCCGGCGGCCGGGCGGGTGGCGGCGGTGCTCGTGCGGATCGCGGCGGACGGGACCGGCGCGCGCGACGACCCGGGACCCGCCGTCCGGAACGCGATCGCCCCCGACGTGCTGCCCGAGCTCGACCCGGCGCTCGCGCCCGCCGCGATCGCGGCCTTCACGCAGCTCTTCGGCACTGTGGGGTTCGAGCTGTTCGGGCAGTACAAGAACGTCGTGGCCGACCGGGACGTGTTCTTCGACCACGTGGCCCGGACGGCCGGACGTGCCTGCGGCCTCTAGGGACGCGGCTGCGGCGGCCGGTCCAGCTTGGCCGACTCCGGCACCTCGCCGCCCATGACGAGCGCGCCGGTCAGCCCGCGGCCCTCGTCGTTGCCGGTGGTGGAGCCGTAGTAGTAGGCGCCGGGACCGTCGAGGTCGAGGTGGGCGACGCCCCGGGAGTGGTTGACCAGCCAGATGAGCTTCGGGTCGCCGTTGCACGGCAGCAGCGCGCAGTGGGTGTTCTTGTCGTCGTTCGTGATCGTCAGCTCGATCCGGCCACCGTGCGGGAACACGAGGATCGCCGGCTCCCACACCAGCTCGTCCTCGGGGATGCGCACGCTGGCGCGCATGACGCCGTCGTCGCCCTCCTCGGCGTAGCCGATCTCCCCGGTGCCGAGCATCCGTCCGAGCGTGGCCCGGTTCTGCCCGTCGAGCCCGGCCTCGCGGAGCTTCGCGTCGCGGTCCTCGGTCGTGGTCATCGTCCGCCTCCTGGCCTCGGTGGAGAAGCTCATGATCCAGCTCACACCCCGCCCATTCAAGCTGCTCACGAGCGTGTGGCGCGCAACCCACGGATCATCGTCGCCAGCCCGGTCTCGAACGTGGCCTCGCCGGTCGCGTCCGTGCGCGACGTGGCGGCCGCGTGCAGGGTCGGCAGCTCCGCGAGCCGGGCGAGGACGTCGGGGTCCGGCGGCGTGGCGGAGCGGGCCGCCTCGGCGTGGTACTCGAGCGCCGCGCCCAGGACGTAGTGGCCGAGGCCGAACACCGCGTCCATCGCCTCCGACGGGGTGAACCCGGCGTCGACGAGCACGGCGAGGGTGCGCTCGATCTGGTCCAACGACGCCGTCGTCGGGCGGTTGCCGGCGACGACGAGGGCGGCGTCGCGGTGGGCAGTGAACGCGCGGTAGCGCACGCGGGCGGACTCCGCCAGCCACTCCCACCACGGCTGACCGGGCGCGGGGGCCTCGGGCGGCGCGTGCTCGGCGACCATGCGCTCGGCGACGAGGTCCAGCAGGGCGCGCTTGTCGGTGACGTGCCAGTACAACGTCGGCGCGCTGACCCCGAGCTCGGCCGCGACCTTGCGCAGCGACAGCGCCGCCAGCCCGCCCTCGTCGAGCAGGCGCACGGCCGCCGTCACGATCGCGTCACGGCTGATGGCCACCGGCCGGAACCTCCTTGCGCACCCGAGTAGCGTGACTCTAACACTGTTAGAGGGGGACGCGGGTGGACGAACCGGCCGTATCGGTCAGGGGACTGGTCAAGCGCTACGGCGACGTCGAGGCCGTGCGCGGCATCGACCTGGAGGTGGCACGCGGGGAGACGTTCGGGTTCCTCGGCCCGAACGGGGCGGGCAAGTCGACCACGATCAACATCCTGTGCACGCTCGTCGAGCCGACGGCGGGCGAGGCGGCGGTCGCCGGGCTGGACGTGGTGCGTGAGCGGGCGGCCGTCCGGCGCCGGATCGGCCTGGTGTTCCAGGAGCCGACCCTGGACGGGCCGATGTCCGGCGAGCAGAACCTGCGCTTCCACGGGGAGCTGTACGGCGTCGACCGGCGCACCGCGGCCGCGCGGCGCGAGGAGGTGCTGCGGACCGTCGGGCTGTTCGAGCGCCGCAAGGACCCGGTCTCGACCTACTCGGGCGGGATGCGGCGCCGCCTCGAGATCGCCCGCGGGCTGCTCCATTCGCCGCAGGTACTCTTCCTCGACGAGCCCACGATCGGCCTGGACCCGCAGACCCGGGCGTCGATCTGGAACTACCTCGCGCGGTTGCACGAGACCCAGCCGATCACCGTCTTCGTCACCACCCACTACATGGACGAGGCCGAGAACTGCGACCGGATCGCGATCATGAACGAGGGTCGGATCGTCGCGCTGGACACCCCGGAGGCGCTGAAGGCGCAGGTCGGGGCGGACCGGGTGGTCGTCGCG
Organism: Actinomycetospora termitidis; assembly: GCF_030286555.1. Taxonomy (GTDB): domain Bacteria; phylum Actinomycetota; class Actinomycetes; order Mycobacteriales; family Pseudonocardiaceae; genus Actinomycetospora; species Actinomycetospora termitidis. The sequence continues at coordinate 403,164 of NZ_JASVWF010000002.1, forward strand.
ACCGGGGACGACGACGCCGCGATCGCCGCCGTGCGCCGCGAGTTCGGGCTCGAGGCCGGCATGCACGACGGGGCGGTGACGATCTCCGTGCCCGACGGCGCCGGGTTCGTGCCGCGGCTGTTCGCAGCACTGACGGCGGCCGGCGTCGACGTGCGGTCGGTGTCGGTGACCCGGCCCTCGCTCGACGACGTGTTCCTGGCCCACACCGGGACGACGCTGCGCGACGCCGAGGCGCGCGGGCCGTCGATGCACCCGATGGCGATGCGGATGAGGGGGCGCTGACCATGACCGAGCTGCGCGAACCGTTGCGCGTGGAGGCGGTGCGGGTCCCGGAGAGCGGGCTCGCGACGGAGGCCCGCGCGGCCGCCGTCGTCTGGCAGCGGGAGATGATCCGGTTCGTCAAGGACCGGGCGCGGATCCTGTCGTCGCTGGCCCAGCCGCTGCTGTTCCTGTTCGTGCTGGGCAGTGGCCTCGGGTCGCTGCTGGGGTCGAGCGGGTCCGGGGTCGCGCTGCCGACGTTCCTGTTCCCCGGCGTGCTGGCGATCTCGGTGCTGTTCACCGCGGCGTTCTCGGGCATCTCGATCGTCTGGGACCGCGAGTTCGGGTTCCTGCGCGAGATGCTGGTGGCGCCGGTGTCGACGACGTCGATCCTGGTCGGGAAGGCGGTCGGCGGGTCGACGGTGGCGACGCTGCAGTGCGTGCTGCTGCTCGCGCTCGCGGGGCTCGTGGGCGTGCCCTACGACCCGCTGATGTTCCTCGAGCTGCTCGTGCTGATCTTCCTCATGGCGTTCATGATCTGCTGCCTCGGGCTGATGCTCGCCGCGCGGTTGAAGCAGGTGCAGACCGCGATGCCGATGGTCCAGCTGATCATCACGCCGCTGATGTTCCTGTCCGGCGCGCTGTTCCCGCTCGGCAACCTGCCGACGTGGCTGACGGTGCTCACGCACGTCAACCCGATGACCTACGCCGTCGAGCCGCTGCGCCACGTCGTGTTCTCGCGGCTCGACGTCTCGGCCGCCGACCTCGCGCGGTACGACCCGGGCATCCGGTGGGGGTCGTTCCTGGTGCCCACGTGGCTGGAGATCCTGCTGACGATCGCCTTCAGCGCCCTGCTGCTCGCGCTCGCCGTGACGCGGTTCCGCCGGACCGAGTAGATGTCGGAGCCCACATGCCGTTTCGACGACCGGTCGGTGCGGTCATCCGCCGCGGTCATCGAGGACGTGGACCGGAGGTGTGCGGTGGTGGACGAGGGCAGGGACCGGCCGCCGGACGAGGCACCGGAGGATCTCGCGAAGGAGATCTCCGACGGCGCCGATCGGGACGGGCGCCGCATCGCGGTGGTGGAGTCGCTGACCGGCGGGCTGGTCTCGAGCGACCTGGCCGCGGCGCCGGGATCGAGCGAGTGGTTCCGCGGCGGTGTCGTCGCCTACGACCGCACCACCAAGCACGGGGTCCTCGGCGTGCCGGACGGCCCCGTCGTCGCCGAGCCCGCGGTCCGCGCGATGGCGGAGAGCGCGGCCGAGATGTTCGGGGCGGACGTCGTCGTGGCCGTGAGCGGCGCCGGCGGGCCCGACCCGCAGGACGACCAGCCTCCCGGCACGGTCTGGTTCGCCGTCAGCGACCACGGGACGACCGACGCCTGGGTCAAGCGGTTCCCGGGGGACCCGCCGGACGTGCTGAAGGCGACCCGCATCGAGGCCCTGCACGCGCTGCGCGAGCACACGGCCGCCGCCCACGCGGACTAGCGCGGACTAAGCCAGCACGGCCTGCCAGTGCGCGCGCAGCGCCCGGCCGGCCGCGGCGGTGTCGATCGAGTCCGGGGCCACGAGGTACTGCAGCGCGAGGCCCCGGAGCTCGGCCACCACGATCGCCGCGACGACCGACGGGTCGACGTCGGGCCGCACCTCCCCGGCGGCCCGCCCGGCCTCGACGTCGGCGGCGATGTCGGCGCGGAAGAGGGCATCGCGTTCGCGGAACACCGGGCCGAGGTCGGCGTCGGCGACGGACTCGGCCCAGAGCACGAGGAACGCCCGGGAGAGCGACCCGATCCGCGCGACGGCGCCGAGGTAGCGCTCGACCAGGACGAGCAGGCGCTCCCGCCCGGGCGCGAACTCGTCGACCCCCGGGACGAACCCGGCCTGGCTCGCCGTCACCAGCGCCTCGACGAGCGCCTGCTTGGACCCGAAGTGGTGCGTGACGATGCCGCGGCTGTAGCCCGCGCGCCGGCCGACCTCGGCGAGCGTCACCGATCGCAGGCCGGACTCCACGACGAGGTCGGCCGCCGCCGTGAGCAGGGCCCGTTCGGTGGCCTCGCGTCGCTCCTGCTGGGTGCGCCGTTCCATCGGAGGAGCATAGCGTGGTAACTTGCGTGTCAGCCGACAAGTAAGTGAGGGACCATGACCGCTGTCTTCGTCCACGGCAACCCCATGACGGCCGCCGTGTGGGAGGGGCTGCTCGCGGAGCTGGGCCGCGAGGACGTCGTGTGCCTGTCGCCGCCCGGGTTCGGCGCACCCCTGCCCGGCGGGTTCGACGTGACGCCGGAGGGCTACCGCGACTGGCTGGTGGGCGAGCTCGAGCGTCTCGACGGGCCGGTCGACCTCGTCGGGCACGACTGGGGCGGGGCCCACGTCGTGCGCGTCGCGATGGACCGCCCGGACCTGCTGCGCAGCTGGGTGAGCGACACGCTCGGCGTGTTCCACCCCGACTACGTCTGGCACGACCTCGCGGTGACCTGGCAGACCCCGGGGGCGGGGGAGCGGCAGCTCGCCGGCCTCGCGGACCGTCCCGCGTGGACGGCGCGGCTGACCGGCCGGGGTATGCCGCTCGCCGTCGCCGAGCGCATCGTCGACGGCTACGACCCGGCCATGGCCCACGCGATCCTCGCGCTCTACCGGGCGGCCGCCCAGCCGGCGATGGCACGCGCCGGGCGGGACCTGGAGCGCGCCGCCGCGCGTCCGGGGCTCGCGGTGGTGGCCACCGGGGACCCCGTCGGCGGGACGATCGCGCAACGCCGCGAGTCCGCGGCGCGGGCGGGCGCCCAGCTCGGGGTGCTGGAGGGTCTGGGCCACTGGTGGCCCGCCCGCTACCCGGTGCGGGCGGCCCAGCTCCTCGGGCGGTTCTGGGCGTCGCTCGACGGCCTCACGACGACAGTGGGAGCCCCAGCAGTGCGTTCTCGATCAGTTCGGGCAGTGCCGGGTGGATCCAGTACTGCGCGGTGGCGACCTCCGGTGCGCTCTGCCCGAACACCATGGCCTGGACGAGCAGCTGGATGAGCGAGGAGGCCTGCGGGCCCATGAGGTGCGCCCCGAGGAGCTCCCCGGACGGTGAGGCGAGCACCTTGGCGAAGCCGGTGGTGTCCTCCATCGCCCAGCCGAAGGCGACGTCGCCGTAGGCCTGGACCTTCGAGACGTAGGGCGTGCCGTCCGCGCGCAGGTCCTGCTCGCGGCGGCCCACCGAGGCGACCTGCGGGTCGGTGAACACCGCGGAGGGGACGAACCGGTGCGACGTCGCCCGGGGCGCGTCGGGGTGCAGCAGGTTGTGCTGCACGACCTTCGACTCGTGGTTCGCGACGTGCTTGAGCTGGTAGGGCGAGCTGACGTCGCCGAGCGCGAAGATCCCCTCGACGGGCGTGCGCTGGTACTCGTCGACCTCGACGCGGCCGTCGTCGGTCAGGGTCAGGCCGGTCTTCCCGACGTCGAGGCGGTCCCCGTTGGGCACGCGCCCGGTCGCGACGAGCAGGGCGTCGCTCTCGATCGTCGAGCCCTCCGGGCAGGTGAGCACGATCGTCCCGTCCGCGCGCTGCTCGGCCGCGGTCGGCTCGGCGTTCAGGTACACGTTCCAGCGGTCCTGCGCGAGCCGCGTGAAGCGCTCGGAGACCAGCTCGTCCTGCTCGCGCAGCAGCGCCGGCCCGCGGGTGACGACGGTGACCTCGGTGCCCAGCGCGGAGAACACGTGCGCGAACTCGCAGGCGATGTAGCCGCCGCCGACGATGGTCAGCCGCCGGGGGAGGTCGGGCAGGCGCATGACGTCGTCGGAGGTGTGGAACGGCACCCCGGAGTCGGCGATGACCGGCGGCACCGTCGGCCGGGACCCGGCGGCGATGACGACCTGGTCCGCGGTCACGGTCTCCCCGGCGCCACCGGCGGTCGGGGTGATCGAGAGCTCCCGGTCGCCGGTGAACGTCGCGTGCCCCTGGTAGACGGTGACGTTGGCGTTCTCCTGGTCGCGGTAGCGCAGGCCGCCGGCGGAGATCGGGTCGATGCGCCCGAAGACGCGGTCGCGGATGTCCGACCAGCGCACCTTGTCGATGCTCGCGTCCACGCCGTAGGTGCTCGCCCGCCGGATCGTCTCGGCGACGTCGGAGGCGTAGACGTACATCTTCGTCGGGATGCAGCCGACGTTCAGGCACGTCCCGCCGAACACGCCGTGCTCGACGATCGCGACGTCCCAGTCGTCGAAGCGGGAGTCCAGGATCGAGTTGCCCGATCCCGAGCCGATGATGACGAGGTCGTGGTGGGGCACGCCCTCAACTGTATTGAGCACGCTCGCTCGTGGCTCGTCCTCCTCGATCTCACCCCGTGTGTTCCTGACGACGACGGTTCGTCACGATCCGCTCGTCGCGGAACGACCACCGATGGACGGTCGTCGACGACCGCTCGTCGCGCTGTGCTCACTCGCCGGTGACGTTTATCGTCCGAAATCGACCGCTCGTCGTCGCTCGGCGGGGCGAACTCCCGCCGCTCGGCTTGTCCGGCCCCGGCGATCTCTGGTCAGGTTCTGCTCCGTCGGACGGTGAGCGGTACGCCGGACGGTCCCCGGGTCGGGGTGGCGGAGCAGCGGTGAGTGAGCGGAGGCGGCGGGATGCGGGGTCATGGGCGGCATCGTGCCGAGGTGGTCAGGCGTCCGCGCGGCCCTGTGGTCCGGCGGGTCGTCCTGCTGGCGTCGACCGCGGTGGCGGTCCTCGCGGTCGTGGCCGTGGGCCTGGTGGGCTTCGGCGGGCGCAGCTCGGCGGTGACGACCGGTGCGGTCGTCGAGGACGGGTCGGTGGTGGCGGTCGGGTCCGGGAGCTCCGGCCCCGACGGCGGCGGCAGTGACGGCGGCAGCGGTGACGGCGGCGGTGACGGGGTGGCGCAGGCGCGCATCGTCGGTGGCGAGAAGACCAGCACGGCCGCCGAGCCTTGGGTGGTCTACCTGACCGACTCCTCGGGCTTCCAGTTCTGCGGCGGAACGCTCGTGGCGCCGACCAAGGTGGTCACGGCGGCGCACTGCACCGCCTCGTCGCCGGAGCGGAAGATGTTCGCCGTCGTCGGGCGGGACGACAAGGACTCGAAGGCCGGCACGTCGGTCCCCATCGCGAAGACGTGGGTGAGCCCGACGTTCAGCGCCGTGGGCAACGGCCTGGACGTCTCCGTGCTGACGCTGGAGAAGCCGGTCGACGGCCCGACCCTGCCGCTCGCGACCGCCGCCGACTCCGCCCTGTACGGCGCCGGGACCGCCGCCCGCATCTACGGCTGGGGGGCGACCTCGGAGAACGGGACCCCCTCGCGGTACCTGCTCGGCGCAACGGTCCCGATCCGCGACGACTCCTACTGCAAGGGCTCCGCCGCCTCCTACGACCCGGAGCTGCTCACCTGCGCCGGCTTCGACTCCGGCGGCGTGGACACCTGCCAGGGCGACTCGGGCGGACCGCTCGTGGCCGGCGGCAAGCTCATCGGGATCACCAGCTACGGCGACGGCTGCGCCCGGGCGGGCAAGCCGGGCTACTACACCCGGGTCGGCGCGAACTCCGCGCTGATCCAGAAGCAGATCGCCTCGTAGGCGGTCAGGCGTCCCTGGTCGGAGGGCAGACCGGACGGGGGGAGATCGAGGGCGGATCGGCGGGCAGGCCGGTCCGCCCCCGGTCGTTTGACGGGCTGTCGTCGCCGTGCCTAGTCTGAACTCACCAGTTCGTACATGGAGGCTCCGGTGACCCTGACGCTGCCCGAAATCCCGTCCCTGGTGGGGGTCGGTCACCTCCTCGGGCTCGTCGGTACCGGCATCGGCCCCTCGCTCACGCCCGCCCTGCACGAGCGGGAGGGCGACGCGCAGGGCATGCGGACCCTCTACCGCCGGCTCGACCTCGACGCGCTCGAACTGGCCGCGGACGACGTCGGGCGGGTCCTCGACGCCGCGCGGCTCACCGGCTTCTCCGGGCTGAACGTCACCCATCCCGCCAAGCAGACCGTCCTGCGCCACCTCGACCGGATCGACCCGGACGCGGCGGCGCTCGGCGCGGTCAACACCGTGGTGTTCGGTCCGCACGGCGCCATCGGTCACAACACCGACCGGTCCGGGTTCGCGCGCTCGTTCCGGCGCGGGCTGCCCGGCGCCGCGGTCGACCGGGTCCTGCTGCTCGGGGCCGGCGGAGCGGGGGCGGCCGTCGCGCACGCGATGACCGACGTCGGGGTGGGCGAGCTGCTGGTCGCCGACGCCGACCGCGCGCGGGCCGAGGCGCTCGCCGCCGCGGTGCGGGAGACCGGCCGGGCGACCACGGCCGTCGTCGCGAAGGCTGACGTGGAGGACGCCCTGGCGACGGTCGACGGGCTCGTTCACGCGACCCCGACCGGGATGGCGGCGCACCCGGGGACGCCGGTCGCGCCGCACGCGCTGCACGAGCGGCTGTGGGTCGCCGACGTCGTGTACCGGCCGCTGGCGACGGCGCTGGTCACGGCCGCGCGGGCCCGCGGCGCGCGGGTGCTCGACGGCGGCGGGATGGCCGTGTTCCAGGCCGTGGACGCCTTCCGGCTCTTCACCGGCGTCGAGCCGGACGCGGACCGGATGCTCGACCACTTCGCCGGGCTCGTCGCCGCGGGGGCCTGACGTGCCCGGTGGGCGACGACGCCACGGCATCGCCACCGCCTGTCTGTCCGGGCTGCTCGAGGACAAGCTCGCCGCGGCGGCCGCCGCCGGGTTCGACGGCGTCGAGCTCTTCGTCCCGGACCTGCTCGGCTCGCCCGAGCCGCCCGGGGACGTCGCGCGCCGGTGCGCCGACCTCGGCCTCGCGATCGACCTCTACCAGCCGATCCGGGACGTCGAGGCCCTCCCGCCGGACGCGTTCGCGGCCGCGCTGCGCCGCGTCGAGCACGCCTTCGACGTCATGGAGCGGCTGGGCACGACGACCGCGCTGATCTGCTCGTCGGTCGACCCGCGCGCGGTCGACGACGACGAGCTCGCGGCCCGGCAGCTGGCCGAGGTCGCCGACCGGGCCGCGGACCGCGGGCTGAGGATCGCCTACGAGGCGCTGGCCTGGGGCCGGCACGTGAACACCTGGGACCACTCCTGGCGGATCGTCGAGCTGGCCGACCACCCCGCGCTCGGCCTGTGCGTCGACTCCTTCCACCTCTACGCGCGCGGCGGTGACCCGTCCGGGCTGCGCGACGTGCCGGGCGAGAAGATCTTCTTCCTGCAGCTCGCCGACGCCCCGCGGCTGGACATGGACGTGCTGCCCTGGAGCCGCCACCACCGTCTCTTCCCGGGCCAGGGCGACTTCGACCTGACCGCGCTGGTGCGCCACCTCGACGTCGCCGGCTACGACGGCCCGTGGTCGCTCGAGGTGTTCAACGACGTGTTCCGGCAGGCCGACCCCGGCCCGGCCGCCGTCGACGCGCGGCGGTCGCTGCTCGGGCTGGGGGAGGCGCTCGCGGGCCTGCCCGCGGTCGACCTGGGCGGGACGGCGTTCGTGGAGCTGGCCGCCGACCCCGACACCTGCCGCGAGGTCACCGACGCGCTCGCCGCGTTCGGCTTCGCGCGCACGGGGGAGCACCGCAGCAAGCCGGTCGGCCTGTGGGAGGCGGGCGGCGCCCGGGTGGTGGTGCGCGAGGAGGCGGCGCCGGGCCCCGCGGCCGTGGCCGCCCTCGCCGTCCGGACCCCGGACCCGGAGGCGCTGGCCCGCCGCGGGACGGAGCTGCTGGCCCCCCGCGTGCCGCTGCCGCACGCGGGCGACGAGGCCGAGCTGCGCGCCGTCGCCGCGCCCGACGGCACCCTGTTGTTCTGCTGCCCGGAGCGCCCCGAGCCGGGCGCCGACGACTTCTGGCCCGGGGACTTCCGTCCCACCGGGATGCGCCCCGCGACGGGGCAGGTGCTGGGCATCGACCACGTCGCGCTCAGCCCGCCGTTCGACCTGACCGCGGAGGCCGAGCTGTTCCTGCGCACCGTCGTCGGCCTCGGGGCGGTCGGTCCGCAGAGCGAGGTCGTCGCCCCGTTCGGGGTGGTGCGGAGCCGACTGTTCGCGTCGCCCGGGCCCGACCCGGTGCGGGTGGTGCTCTCGTCCTCGCTGGTCCGCCGCGGCGGGTGGGCGCCGGGGGTGCCGGCGCCGCAGAGCGTGGCGTTCGCGGTGGACGACGTGCTCGCGGTGTCGCGGGCGGCGCGCGCGGCCGGTCTGGCGCTGCTCGGGGTGGGGCCGAACTACTACGAGGACCTGGCGGCCCGCGGGGTCGAGGACGTCGACGGGCTCGCCGAGCACCGGGTGCTCGTGGACGTCGACCCCTCCGGCGGGCAGTACCGCCACGTCGTCACGCCCGTGCTGGGTGGGCGCGTGTTCCTGGAGGCGGTGCAGCGGGTCGGCGGCCACGCGGGGCACGGGGCCGCGGACGCGCCGGTGCGGATGGCCGCCCAGCGCCGGGCGCGCATCGAGGTGTCGGGCCGCTAGGTCGGTGACCGGCGTGTGTGGTGCACAGGATTCCTGTCGGTGCTTCGTCGAGCGAGGGGGCCCCTCGCTCGGTGGAGCCGCCCGTGGGCGCCCTTCGCCAGGAGCGCCCTCCCGGCGGCCGTTCGCGAGAGGTACGTGAGGCACCTCGGCGGGCCCACCGGCGTGCGTGGTGTGCCTCTCGCGACGGCGGGCCCGCGCCGTGATGTGCGAGCGGCGCCGCGCTGATGTCATGTGCGGGGGATGTGCCGGCGCTGACACGACGACGGCCCCACGGGCACCCGTCGTCGGGAGCCCGTGGGGCCGCAGGGCCGTGCGATCAGACGGCCGCCGGAGTGGCCGCGGGGGTGCCGTGGTCGGCGACGCGGTCGAGGTCGGCGGTCGGGACGTGGGCGGTCTCGGTGGCCGTGAGGGCCGCGACCGCCGCGAGCAGGCAGAGCCCGGCGCCCAGGACCGCGACCGGCACCCACCCGCCGGCACCCTTCCCGACCAGGGCCTCGGCGATCGTCGGGACGAACCCGCCGACCGCGAACCCGATCTGCGTGCCCACCGCCATACCGGTCAGCCGGACGCGCGCCGGGAACATCTCGCCGTAGAACGCGGGCCACACCCCGTTCGCGGCGCTGTAGACCACGCCGGAGAGCAGGATGCCGAACACGAAGACCAGCGCGTAGCTCGCCGTCGAGATCGACCAGAGGTAGCAGGCGAGCAGGACGGCGCTGGCCACGCAGCCGAACACGAACACCGGCTTGCGGCCCGTGCGGTCGGCGTAGCGGGCGAACAACGGGATCGCCGCCAGGGCGACGACGTTCGCGGCCACCGAGACCCACAGCATCGTCGCGCGGTCGAGTCCCTGGGTGCTGGTGGCGTAGGACAACGCCCACACGCTGACCAGCGTGCTGACCGACGAGACCAGCGCGGCGAGCACGACCCGCAGGACCGCGGCCCAGTGGTCGCGGAGCAGGGCGACGATCGGCAGGCCCTCGGTGCGGCCCCGCGAGCGCTCCTGCTCGAAGACCGGGGTCTCGGACAGCGTGCGGCGGATGACGATGCCCGCGGCGACGACCACGACCGACAGCCAGAACGGCACGCGCCAGCCCCAGCTGAGCAGGGCGTCCTCGGGGAGGGCCGCGATCGGCAGGAAGACCAGCGTCGCGATGATCATGCCCGCCTGGGTGCCGCCGAGAGTGAAGCTGGAGAAGAAGGCGCGGCGGTCGTCCGGGGCGTGCTCGAGGGTCATCGAGTTGGCGCCCGCCTGCTCGCCGCCGGCCGAGAAGCCCTGCAGCAGTCGGCACGTCACGAGCAGCGCCGGGCCGACGGCGCCGGCGGTCGCGTAGTCGGGCAGGCACCCGATCGCGAAGGTCGACGCGCCCATGAGGATCAGCGTGAAGATCAGGACCCGCCGACGGCCGACCCGGTCGCCGACGTGCCCCAGCACCACCGCACCGAGCGGGCGGGCGACGTAGCCGACGCCGAAGGTCGCCAGCGCGAGGAGCGTCCCGGCGGTCGGGCTCGACGACGGGAAGAACACCTTGCTGAACACGAGCGCGGCCGCCGTGCCGTAGATGAAGAAGTCGTAGTACTCGAGGGCGCTGCCGATCCAGGCGGCGAGTGCCGCCCGGGCGGGCTGCGCGCCGGCGGGCGCGGCGGGGGCGGAGGACATCGTCGGGCTCCTGGGGTGCGCTTATGTACCGTCTGGTTACGTACCAGATAGTGAGTTGTCGCGAGCGCAGCTGTCAAGGAGGAGCGTGCTCCCGATCACGACGACCGGTGTGGTCAGGCTCTCCCGACGTGCGCGGTCAGGAACTCGACGACCAGGTCGGCGAGCATCCGGCGGTAGTGGTCGCGCCGGTCCGGGTCGAGCATGTCGCGGTCGAAGATGGCCGCGATGGTGTGCCGGTTCGCCGTCCGGAAGATGCAGAACGAGCTGATCAGCAGGTGGATGTCGAGGGCGTCCACGTCGTCGCGGAAGAGGCCGGCGTCCCGACCCCGCGCGAGGATCCGCTCCAGCACGTCCAGCGCCGGCCCGGACAGGCCCGAACGGATCGGCGACGCCCGCAGGTGCTCCGCGTGGTGGATGTTCTCGATGCTCACGAGGCGGATGAAGTCGGGGTGGGCCTCGTGGTGGTCGAAGGTCAGGTCGCAGAGCCGGCGCAGGGCGGCGGTGGGCGGCAGGCCGTCGACCGCGAGGTGCGACTCCAGGGCGCGGATGCCCAGGTAGGCCCGCTCCAGGACCGCCAGGTAGAGGCCGTCCTTGCTGCCGAAGTAGTAGTAGAGCATCCGCTTGGTGGTACGGGTCCGGGCCGCGATCTCGTCGACCCGGGCACCCGCGAGCCCGCGGGTCGAGAACTCCTCGGTGGCGACGTCGAGGATCTCCGCCCGCGTGCGCTCGGCGTCGCGCTGCCGCGGCTGGGGGTCAGCGCTCACGGTCGTCTCCGTCCCGCCCGCCTCGCCACGGACTCACCGGGCAGTACATCATGTCGGCCGTGAACCGCGTCGCCGTGCACCACTCCGTCCTCGACCCCAGCGACCCGGTCGCGTGCGTCCTGGCCGCCCGGGCGGGCGGGCTCGACGCGGTGGGGCTGCACGTCGCGGCCGAGCCGGGCGCGGAACGGGCGTGGGAGCACGGGGCGGGCGCGCCGCTGCTGGCCGCGCTGGTCGACGCCCTGCTGGTGACGCGTATCGGCGCCCTGGACGTCGGGCGCGTCGACCTCGGCGTCCCGGCCGGGACCGGCGCGGACGATCCCCGCCGTCGCTCCCTCGACCTCGCCGCCCGACTCGGCGCGCAGTTCGTGACGGCCCGCGCGGCGACCGACGGCGATCCGGTCGACACCGCGGACGCTCTCGCGAGCCTCGCGGTGCAGGCCGAGCCGTTCCGGGTGCGCCCGGTCCTGGTGCCGACCCCGGGGACGGCCGTCGCCGACCCGCACGCGGCGCTCGCGGCCGTGCGGGGCACGCGGGCGGGCGTCGTCCTGGACGTCGTCCCCTCCGCGGCGGACCCGGAGGCGGTCGCCGAGCTGATCGTCGAGGCCGGCGACGCCCTCGGCTACGTCCGCGTCCCGGCCGACGAGCTCGGGGCCGACATGGGCGACGCGACCTCCCTGCTCGCGACGCTCCCGCCGTGGGTGCCGGTCGTGGTCGGCGCTCCCCGCGTGCCGCCGACGCCCCGCGATCCCGCCGACCCGATCACCCCGGCCCGCGCCGGTGCGTTCCTCGCCGCCTGCCGCGTCGGCGTCGACCGGCTGCTGATCCACCCGCGGGCCCTCGCCGCCGAGCGGGGGCAGTGAGGCCGCACAGGGAACGCTCACGTGACCACACCCGTCGTCGCGAAGTAAGGTGAGCCTCACCTATCGAGGAAGGGTGAGGTGCATGGCGAAGGGCGGACCGGGACACCGGCTCGAGGTGCTGCGCAGCGAGCAGTTGACCCCGCACCTGCGGCGGGTCGTGCTCGGTGGTCCGGGCCTGGCGGGGATCGAGGACAACGGCTTCACCGACCGCTACGTGAAGCTCGCGTTCCGGCGGCCCGGGGTGAGCTACGACGAGCCGCTCGACGTCGGCGCGGTGCGTGCGGAGCGCCCCCGGGACGAATGGCCGATCTCGCGCACCTACACCGTCCGCTCGCTCGACCACGCGGCCGGCGAGATGGTGATCGACTTCGTGGTGCACGGCGACACGGGCGTGGCGGGCCCGTGGGCGCTCGCGGCGCAGCCCGGCGACGAGCTGATCCTGCTCGGCCCGGGTGGGGCCTACGCGCCGGCCGTCGACGTGGACGCGCACGTCCTGATCGGCGACGAGGCCGCGCTGCCGGCGATCGCCGCGGCGGCGGAGCGGGTCGCGCCCGGCGTGCCGGTGCTGGCGTTCGTCGAGGTCGACGGGTCGGCCGACGAGCTGCCCCTGACGTGCGCGGGCGACCTGACGCTGCGCTGGGTGCACCGGGAGGCGGGCGAGTCGCTGGTCGACGTCGTGCGGGAGTCGGCCTGGCCGGCCGGGCGCGTGCAGGCGTTCGTGCACGGCGAGACGGCGTCGATGAAGGCCCTGCGCGGGCACCTGCGCGACGAGCGCGGGCTGCCGAAGGAGCTGCTCTCGATCTCCGGCTACTGGCGGCGCGGGATGGACGAGGAGTCGTTCCAGGCCGACAAGCGCGCCGGGAACGGGGTGGCGGCCTGATCGGAGGCGCACATCTCAGCGCTCACTGAGATGTCGTCCCCGACGCCGGGTTAGGGTCGCGTCCCGTGGCGTTCCCCTTCTCGGCCGTCGTCGGCCACCCGGACCTGCGGCTCGCGCTCCTGCTCTCCGCGGTCGACCCCGGGATCGGCGGCGTGCTGGTGCGCGGGGAGAAGGGCACCGCGAAGTCGACGATCGTCCGCGCGCTCGCGGCGCTGCTGCCCGCGGTGGCCGTCCGCGCCGGCGACCGGTTCGGCGTCGACGTCGAGGCGGGGGAGGAGAGCCCGGACGGACCGTTCCCCTCCGGCACCCCGGTCGAACGGCGTCCGGCCCGCCTCGTCGAGCTCCCGGTCGGCGCCTCCGAGGACCGGCTGATCGGCTCGCTGGACCTGCAGGAGGTCCTCGCCCACGGCCGCGGTTCGGTGCAACCCGGGCTGCTCGCGCTCGCGCACCGCGGGGTGCTGTACGTCGACGAGGTCAACCTGCTCCACGACCACCTCGTCGACCTCCTCCTCGACGCCGCCGCCTCCGGGCGCTCGCACGTCGAGCGCGACGGGGTGTCGTTCACGCACCCGGCGCGGTTCCTGCTGGTCGGGACGATGAACCCGGAGGAGGGCGAGCTCCGGCCGCAGCTGCTCGACCGCTTCGGGCTGACGGTGCGCGTCGAGGCCTCGCGGGCGGTCGCGGAGCGGACCGAGGTGGTGCGCCGCCGGCTCGCGCACGACGCGGACCCGGCCGGGTTCTCCGCACGGTTCGCCCCCGACGAGGACGCCCTGCGCACCCAGCTCGGTGCGGCCCGCTCGCGGCTGGGGTCGGTGTCCCTGACCGATCGTGAACTCGTGCGCATCTCCGCGGTCTGCGCGTTCGTGGACGTCGACGGGATGCGCGCGGACGTCGTGGTGGCCCGCACGGCGGTCGCCCACGCGGCGTGGCGCGCGGCGGAGGCGGTCGAGGTCGACGACGTCCGGGCCGCCGCCCGCCTCGCCTTGCCGCACCGCCGTCGTCGCGACCCCTTCGACGAGCCGCACCTCTCCGAGGACGAGCTCGAGAAGGCGATGCAGGCCGCCGAGCAGGCGGTGCAGGACTTCGACGACGATCAGGGTCCCGAGGACGATCCGGGCGGGCCGGGCTCCGACGGTCCCGACGACGGGTCCGGTCCGGACGACGGCGCGGACGCTCCTGCTCCCGAGGACGGCGGCGGCTCCGAGGGCTCCGACCCACAGGGTGGTGGCGGAACCATGTCCGACGGACAGGGTTCGACCGAGGCGCCGTCCTCACCCAGTCAGCCACCGCCGCCGTCGGGAACGGGGAGCGGCCCCGACGATGCGGGTTCTCTGCCACCGGATGACAGCAACGACGCTTCGCTGTCACCGCCGGTCGGTGCCCCGCAGCAGGTCCGGCTGAAGCAGCGGCGGTTCGAGGTGCGCGGGGTCGGCGAGGGCGTGCCGGGGCGGCGGTCACGGGCGCGGGGTCGGCGGGGTCGCACCGTCCGGGCGGTCGCCGAGGCGCCCGAGTCCGGGCCCGCGCCGCACGTCCCGGCGACGGTGCTGGCGAGCGTGCGCAGCGGCCGCCGCGGCCGGCCGGGCCCCGACGACCTCCGCCACGCCCACCGCGAGGGGCGCGAGGGGAACCTCGTGCTGTTCTGCGTGGACGCGTCCGGGTCGATGGCCGCGCGGAAGCGGATGACCGCGGTGACCGGGGCGGTCGACGCGCTGCTGCGGGACGCCTACCAGCGGCGGGACAAGGTCGGGGTGGTGACGTTCAACGGGACCGGCGCATCGGTCGCCCTGCCCCCGACCTCCAGCGTGCACACCGCCCACGCCCGTCTCGCCGACCTGCGGACCGGCGGGCGCACCCCGCTCGCGGACGGTCTGCGGACCGCCCGCCGCGTGCTGCGCGCCGAGCGCGTGCGCGACCCCCGGCGTCGCGGTCTGCTCGTCGTGCTCACCGACGGTCGGGCGACCGTGGGCGGCCCGAAGCCCCTCGACGCCGCGCTGGAGGCCGCCCGCGGTCTCGCCCGCGAGGCCGGGCCCGGGCGCGGCGGCGCGGCGATGAGCACCGTCGTCGTGGACTGCGAGTCCGGGCACGTGCGGCTGGGTCTCGCGGGCCGGATCGCGGGGGCCGCCGCCGGGTCGATCGTGACCCTCGACGACCTGACCGGCGAGAGTGTCGCGGCGGTGGCCCGGACCGCCGTCGGCGTCTGATCGACATCCAGGAGGAGGAACCGTGCCGCAGGGCGTCCCCACCACCGTTCCCGACGACGGCCTGACCACCCGCCAGCGTCGTCGTCGCCCGCTGCTGGTCGTGCACACCGGGGTCAACAAGGGCAAGTCGACGGCGGCGTTCGGGCTGGCACTGCGACAGTGGACCGCGGGCAACTCGGTCGCGGTGTTCCAGTTCGTGAAGTCGGCGAAGTGGCGCGTCGGCGAGGAGACCGCGCTGAAGGCCCTCGGCGAGCTGCACGCCTCGACCGGCCAGGGCGGGCCGGTGGAGTGGCACAAGATGGGCGAGGGCTGGTCGTGGAGCCGCAAGCCGGGCTCCGACGAGGACCACGCCGAGGCCGCGCGCGAGGGCTGGGCGGAGATCCGGCGCCGGCTCGAGGGCGCCGCGCACGACTTCTACGTCCTCGACGAGTTCACCTACCCGCTGAAGTGGGGGTGGATCGACGTCGACGAGGTGGTCTCCGTGCTCACCGACCGGCCGGGCTTCCAGCACGTCGTCATCACCGGGCGGGACGCCCCGCCCGCCCTGGTGGAGGCGGCGGACCTCGTCACCGAGATGACGAAGATCAAGCACCCGATGGACGCCGGGCAGAAGGGTCAGAAGGGCATCGAGTGGTGACCTCGTGAGCGCCGTGCTGCCGCCCCGGGTGGTGATCGCGGCGCCGTCGTCGGGAAGCGGGAAGACCACGATCACGACGGGCCTGCTGGGCGCGCTGGCGGCGCGGGGCACGGTCCCGGCGCCGTTCAAGATCGGGCCGGACTACGTCGACCCCGGCTACCACGCGCTCGCCTCGGGCCGCCCCGGACGCAACCTCGACCCCGTCCTCTGCGGCGTCGAGCGACTCGCACCGCTCGTGGCGCACGGGGCCGCCGGAGCCGCGGTGGCCGTCGTCGAGGGCGTGATGGGCCTGTTCGACGGGCGGCTGGGATCGGCTCCCGACGATGGATCGACCGCGCACGTCGCGCGGGTGCTCCGGGCGCCGGTGGTCCTCGTGGTCGACGCGCGCGGCCAGCACCGGTCCGTCGCGGCTCTGCTGCACGGGTTCCGCACGTTCGACCCCGCCGTGGCGCCGGCCGGGGTGATCCTCAACCGGGTCGGCACCGAGCGGCACGCGGACGCGCTGCGGGCGGCCTGCGCGGAGGTCGGGGTGCCGGTGCTCGGCGTGGTGCCGCGCCGGGCGGAGCTCGCCGTCCCGTCCCGCCATCTCGGACTGATCACCGCCGCCGAGCACGGGGCCGCCGCGCGCGACGCCGTCGACGCCATGACCGCTCTCGTCGCCGCGCACGTCGACCTCGACGGGGTCGAACGTCTGGCGCGCTCGGCGCCGGCGACCCCCATGGACCCCTGGGACCCGGTGCAGGAGGTCGGCCCGACCGACCGGCGCGCGCCCCGCGTGGTCGCCGTCGCCGGTGGACCGGCGTTCACGTTCGGCTACCCGGAGCACGCGGAGCTGCTGCGGGCCGCGGGAGGCGACGTCGTCGTCGTCGACCCGCTGCGCGACGAGGCGCTGCCCGAGCGCACGGCCGCGCTCGTCCTGCCGGGCGGCTTCCCGGAGGAGCACCTCGAGGATCTCTCGGCCAACGTGGCCCTGCGTTCCGCGGTGCGTTCCTTCACGACGGCCGGTGGTGCGGTCCACGCCGAGTGCGGCGGCCTGCTCTACCTCGGCCGGTCGCTCGACGGGTCGCCGATGTGCGGGGTGCTCGACGCCGACGCCGCGATGGGCCCGCGCCTGACGCTGGGCTACCGGACGGCGACGGCTCTCGCGGACTCGCCGGTCGCCGCCCGTGGGGACGTCGTCACGGGGCACGAGTTCCACCGCACGGTGACCACCCCGCGGGCCGGCGCCGACCCGGCGTGGCAGTGGGACGACGTGACCGAGGGGTTCGTCCAGGGGAACGTGCACGCCTCCTACCTGCACACCCATCCCGCCGGGCGACCGGAGGCGGTCCGGCGGTTCGTCGCCGGTCTGGTCGGCCCGCCGTGATCGTGCTGGGCGTGGGCGTCGAGCCCGGAACGCCCGTGGAGTACCTGCTGGAGGCCGTCGGCGGGCTGGAGTACGACGCCGTCGCGACGATCGACCGGCGCCTCGGCGAGCCGTCGGTCGCCGCGGTCGCCGAGGGCCGGAAGCTCCTGGCGTACGGCACCGCCGACCTCGACGCCGTGGACGTGCCGAACCCGTCCGCGGTGGTCCGCCGTCTCACCGGCACGGGGTCGGTCGCGGAGGCCGCCGCGATCCTGGCGGCACGGGAGCTCGGGGGAGCGGGAGAGCTCGTCGTCGAGAAGCAGCGGGGCCGGATGGTGACGGTGGCGCTGGCGCGCTGATCCGTCTCGCCGGCCGCGCTCGGGTGTGCGTGGCGCACACGGTCGGGGCAGGTCGCGTCGGTCCGCGGGTGGTGTGCGCGGCGCACACGGTCAGCGGCGGTCGCGCCGAGCTGGATCGGCGTTGCGTGCCGCAACGGCGGTCCGAGAGCCCGCGGCGAGGGCAAGATCCTCAACGTGGGAGCGGACCGATCGGTCCCCGCCCCACCTCGCTCGGCAGAACGAGATCTTGCCCCGTGACCGGCCTGACCGTGTGCGCGGCGCAACGCACGGCGGATGCCCCGACCGGCCACTGCGCCCGGCGGATCCCGGACGTGTCGTCTCCCCAGCGCGTGCCCGAGACGCCAGGATGTGCCCATGACCGAGAAGGACGGGGCGGCCACGCCCGACCTCACCGCGCCGTCCCCCGCCGACGGCCCGACCGTCGAGCACTCGACGGTCACCCGTCGGGAGAGCGTGCCGCCGGCCGAGCGCGAGACCGAGCGCATGCCGGGCGGCACCGCGGGCGCTCCCACGCGCACGCACGCGACGCCGAGGACGGGGCCCGGCCGGACCCGCATCGGCGGTGCGTGGATCGGGCTGATCCTGGGCGCGGTGGTCCTGGTCTTCCTGCTGATCTTCATCCTGCAGAACCTGGACCCGGCCCGCGTGCAGTTCCTGGGCATGCAGGCGGAGCTGCCGCTCGGCATCTGGATGCTGTTCTCGGCGATCGCGGGCGTGCTGCTCCTCGCGATCCCGGGACTCGGGCGGATGATCCAGTGGCGGCGCGCCTCGCGGCACCCGCGCCGGTAGACCCGCGGGGCAGGATGGGGGCGTGACTCCCACCCTCGCCCTCGCCGGGGAGCCGTTGCCGCTGGTCGGGCACGCCCGCGCCTACGTCTGCGGCATCACCCCGTACGACACCACGCACCTCGGCCACGCCTCGACCTTCGTGTGGGCGGACGTCGCGACCCGCGTCCTGCGCCGCACCGGGGTGTCGGTCGAGGTGTGCCGCAACGTGACCGACGTCGACGACGTCCTCGACGCCGCCGCCGAGCGCGCGGGGAGCCGCTTCGACAGCTTCGCGGCGGTCGGGCAGTTCCGCTTCGACCGCGACATGGCCGCGCTCGGCGTCCGCCCGCCGGCTCACGAGCCGCGGGCCCACAACCACGTCGACGACACCGTCCGTCTCGCCGCCGGGCTGCTCGCCCGCGGCGTCGCCTACGAGCGGGACGGCGAGGTCCTGCTGCGTGCCTCCGCGGTCGGCATCACGGACGTCCCCGACGATGCCTCGTCCCAGGTCCCGCCGTCGGCCCGCGCCGACGACCCGGCCGACCCGACCATCTGGCGGCCCGCCCAGCCCGGGGAGGCGGCGTGGCCGAGCCCGTGGGGCGACGGCCGCCCGGGCTGGCACGCCGAGTGCGCGGCGATGGCGCTCTCGGTGCTCGGCCCGTCGGTGGACCTGCACGTCGGCGGGGCCGATCTGCGCCACCCGCACCACACCGGGATGGCCGCGATGGCGGAGGCGATGACCGGGGTGCGGCCCTTCGCCCGGGCCCGGCTGCACGTCGGGACGGTGCGGGTCGACGGGGCCAAGATGGCGAAGTCGGCCGGGAACCTCGTGCTGGTGTCGGACCTCCTGGAGTCCTGGCCGGCGGCCGCGGTGCGGCTCCTCGTGCTCGACCGGCCGTGGGCGCAGGCCTGGGACGTCAGCCCCGACGACGTGGCCGCGGCCGCCGACCGCCTCGAGCGGCTCTTCTCCGCGGCGGGCCGGCACGTCGATGGCGAGGCGGCCGCCGACGCGGTGCTCGCGGCACTGCTGGACGACCTCGACGTGCCCGCCGCGCTCGCTCTGGCCGAGTCCGAGGGGGGCGAGGCAGCCCGGCTGGCGCTCTCGGTGCTCGGCCTGACCTGATCTTCGAGGTGATACGCCTGTGACACGCGGGGCCGATGTGCCGCGAAAAGTGCCGCCGCTGCCTACGGTGTGACGTCGGGTGTGGCGCTGCGTCGCGCCCGGGGCAGCGGAGGAGGGCGTGATGCGCTGGGGCGGTCCCGACGAGGTGACGCTGAAGCCGATGGAGCCGCCCGCACCGCGGGAGTCGCCGGAGAACCTTCCCGACGACGAGCCGCGCGGCGGCGAGGCCCCGGAGCGGCGCCGCCCCGGGTCGGGGGCCCGGTCGTTCCTGCGGCCGCGCCGACGGGGCGGGGAGGATCGGCGCCCGTCCCCCTCGCAGGACGAGCCGGAGCCCGCGCGCTCGGAACCCGCGGAGCAGGAGCCTGCGAACGCCGTGCCGGTCGCCGACCCCGCGCCGACCGCCGACGACGAGCCCGGGCCCAGCGCCGCCTCCGCGCCCACGGAGGCACCTCGGGAGGACGTCACACCGGAGCCGCCCGTCCCTCCGACCCGCGAACGCTCGCCCGACCGTGGGTCCCGCCCACCCGCCGGGCCCCCGCGGCGATCCGTCTTCGGCCGCGGGCGCACCGCCCCGCCGACGGCGCCGCCCGACGCGCCCTCCCGCCCCGCCGCCCGTGCGGGCTCGCCCGCGATGGCCCCGCGCACCCCGCCTTGGCGGACGTCGGGTGCCGCCGCCGAGGGCGAGACGGACACCGGCTCCCCGAGCGAAGCGGCCACCCTGCCCGCCGCCAAGCTCCCGACCGCCTCCGAGACCGCGGCCGCCGAGAAGGTCGCCGCGACCGAGAAGGCGGCGGCCGAGAAGGCGGCGGCGGAGAAGGCGGCGGCGGAGAAGGCGGCGGCGGAGAAGGCGGCGGCGGAGAAGGCGGCGGCGGAGAAGGCGGCGGCTGACAAGGCGGCCGCTGACAAGGCGGCCGCGGACAAGGCGGCCGCTGACAAGGCGGCCGCTGACAAGGCGGCCGCTGACAAGGCGGCCGCGGACAAGGCGGCCGCGGACAAGGCGGCCGCGGACAAGGCTGCCGCGGACAAGGCTGCTGCGGAGAAGGCCGCTCGCGACAAGGCGGCGGCTGAGAAGGCGGCGGCTGAGAAGGCCGCTGCCGAGAGGGCGGCTCGCGAGAAGGCCGCAGCCGAGAAGGCCGCAGCCGAGAAAGCCGCAGCCGAGAAGGCCGCAGCCGAGCAGGCCGGACCGTCGGAGCGTGAGACGGTGCGGACCCCATCGCCCGTCCCGGCGACCGCATCGGTCGACGACCGCGCCACCGGACTGCTCCGCAAGGTCGACGCGGACGACGACGGCGACGGGTCCACGCGTGGTGGTCGGAGCAAGGGCGCCGCGGCCTTTGGTGCGGCGGCAGCCGGGGCCGGGGCGGTGGTGGGCGCGATCGCGGGCCGCTACCGGCGTCGCACCGACGACGACACCGAGGACACGCCGGCCTCCGGCCCCGAGGCGCGCGCCGCGACCACTGACCGCCCGCGCACGGAGCCGTCCACCCCGGACCAGCCCGGCCGGACCGCGTCCGATGGAAGCGGTTCTGCGGGGGTTGCCGGCGCGACGGCGCCCGCGCCGGCCCGCAAGGGCAAGACCGAGTCCGCCGGAAGCGGTTCTGCGGGGGCCGGTGGAGCGACGGCGCCCGCGCCCGCCCGCAGGGAGAAGACCGAGTCCGCCGGAAGCGGTTCTGCGAGGGCGGCCACGGCGCCCGCCCCCGCCCGCGAGGGCAAGACCGAGTCCGCCGGAAGCGGTTCTGCGACCGCTGCGGCAGCCGCCGCCACGGCTGCCGCCCCCTCCGACACGATCTCCGAGGCGCCGACCACGCCGTCCAGCCCGGCCGTCGAGCCCGAGTCGGCGGCCGAGCGCACCGAGATCACGCCGTCGGACCGCACGGACGTGATGTCCCCGGTCGAGGAGCCGCCGCCGGCGGGACCGCGGCCGGGCGTCGTCCGGGACCGCCGCCGCCGTCGGCGCGTGCTGTTCGCATTCGTGCTCGCGGCGCTGGTGCTCGCGGCGTTCCTCGGGCTGGTCGCCCTGATCACCGACCACGCCTCCGGCTCCGGAGAGCCGGCCGCGGCTCCGGCGCCGAACACGGCGATCCCGGCCCCCGCGAACAGCCCGGCCCCACCGCCGGGCCCGCCGCAGCTCCCGCGGGGTGGCACGACCTTCTTCCCCCAGCACCGCATCGTCGCCTACTACGGCACCGCCGGGACCGACTCGCTCGGCATCCTCGGCGAGGGCTCGCCCCAGGACGCGGCGACGAAGCTCGAGGCCGCGGCGGCACCGTTCGCGTCGCCGGGGAAGTCGGTGCTGCCCGCGATGGAGCTCATCGTCGGCATCGCGAACAGCACGCCCGGCCCGGACGGGACGTACCACAGCAACATCGACGAGGGCGAGGCCCGCCAGTACCTCGCCGCGGCGCGCGCGAAGCAGCAGGTCATGATCATCGACATCCAGCCGGGGCGGGCCGACTTCATGACGGCCGTCCGTCCCTGGGAGGCCCTCCTCCGCGAGCCGGACGTCAGCCTCGCGCTGGACCCGGAGTGGCGGATGGGCGCCGGACAGGTTCCCGGGGAGCAGATCGGGACCGTGAGCGCCGATGAGGTCAACCAGGTCTCGAGCTGGCTCGCGAACATCGTGCAGACGGCGAACCTGCCGCAGAAGCTCTTCGTCCTGCACCAGTTCACGCCGAACATGATCACGAACCCGGAGCGGCTGCAGACCCCGCCGCAGCTCGCCGTCGTGCAGCACATCGACGGCTTCGGCGCCCCGCCGAACAAGATCGGCAAGTACCAGCAGCTCCAGCGCCCGCAGCAGCTGCACCTCGGCTTCAAGCTGTTCATCGACGAGGACACCCCGACGCTGACTCCGGAGCAGGCCCTCACGCTGCAGCCCGCGCCGGACCTGATCACCTACCAGTAGTCAGCGCAGCCCGACGACGACGGTCGTCGACGACCGGTTCGCGACGGCGACGGCACCCGGGCCGGCCACCACCATCGGGCCCTCGGGGAGGCGCTCGGGCCGACCGAGCGGGACCCCGTCCGCGGGCGCGAGCTCACCGAGCGGGATCGGTGCCCCGCCGTCGACGGTCGCGGAGTCTCCGAGCTCGTCGGAGCACACCTGCACGACGGCTGCGGGCAGGACGAGCAGGCTCGGCCCCTCGCACGGCGCAGGCGGTGGAGGGACGGCCGTGCCGGTCGTGAGGTCCAGCCCGGCGACCGACGGCACGATCCGGGACAGCAGCTCGACCTGCGGCAGCCCCTCGCCGAGCAGCGGGCTGCCCGCCGTCCGCGGCACCCGGACCCGCACCGTGCCGGTCCGCGGGTCGACCAGCAGCCGCGGTCGCGGTCCGGTCGCGACGACGAGCGAACCGTCGGTCGTGGACCCGAGCCCGGACCCCCCGGACGCCTCCGACGGGCCGGCGTCGACGGCCCACCGGTCCTGCCCCGTGCTCTCGTCGAGGCCCCGGAGCACCGTGCGGCCCGCGCACCACTCGGCGACCGGCACTGATTCGAGGGCGTGCTGCGGGGCGAGCGTCCGCTGCTCGCAGCCGGGGGTGGTCCGGCGGGTCCAGCGGTCGTCGCCGCTCGCCAGGTCCCTCGCCCGATGCTCGACGACGGTGCCCTCGGCGTGGGCGAGCACGACGACGTCGTCGGTCAGCAGCAGCGTCGGCTCGACGTCGACCTCGTCGTCCCACCGCACCGCACCGGTGGAACCGTCGAGCACGGTCACCGACCACGACTCGGCGTCGTCGTGCACGAGCACCACCGACCCGCCGTCGGGCGAGACCTCCAGGGCCGTGAGTGCGGCGCCGGGGCGGGCGTACCGCCAGCGCTCGCGTCCCGTCGACCCGTCCAGCGCCGTGACGCCGTCGTCACCGGCGACCACGACGCCGGCCCCCGCCGCGGCGAGCGCGTGGACCGGGCCGGGCGCCGCCCAACGCCACGCGACCCCGGTCGGTCGAGCCGGGACGGGGGCGGAGGCGACGGGCGGGGCCGTCGTCGTGACCACGGCCGGACCGGAGCACCCGGCGAGCACCGCGACGACGACCACCAGGAGCACGCGCCACACGACGTGCAGTCTGGCCCGCTCGGGCGACCTCCGGACGAATCCGGGATGCGGGCCGTCGTTAGGCTCTCGACATGGCACGAGGCGTCACCCGCATGTCCGAGTTGTTCCTGCGCACGCTGCGCGAGGACCCGGCCGACGCCGAGGTGACCAGCCACAAGCTGCTCGTGCGGGCCGGGTACGTCCGGCGGATCGCGCCGGGCATCTACTCGTGGCTGCCGCTGGGGATGCGCGTGCTGCGCAACGTCGAGCGCATCGTCCGCGAGGAGATGGATGCCATCGGCGCCCAGGAGGTGCACTTCCCGGCGCTGCTGCCCCGCGAGCCCTACGAGGCGACCGGCCGCTGGACGGAGTACGGGGACACGCTCTTCCGGCTCAAGGACCGCAAGCAGGCGGACTACCTGCTCGGGCCGACGCACGAGGAGCTCTTCACGCTGATGGTGAAGGGGGAGACGTCGTCGTACCGGGACTTCCCGGTGACGCTCTACCAGATCCAGACGAAGTACCGGGACGAGGAGCGGCCGCGCGCGGGCATCCTGCGTGGGCGCGAGTTCGTCATGAAGGACTCGTACTCGTTCGACCTGACCGACGAGGGCCTGGCGGAGTCCTACGCCGCGCACCGGGTCGCCTACCAGAAGCTGTTCGACCGGCTCGGCCTGGAGATCCAGATCGTCTCGGCGATGTCCGGGGCGATGGGCGGGTCGGCGTCCGAGGAGTTCCTCGCGCCGTGCGAGGCGGGCGAGGACACTTACGTGCGGTGCCTGGAGTCGGGCTACGCGGCCAACGTCGAGGCGGTCACCACGCCCGCCCCGCCGGAGCAGTCGGTCGACGACCAGCCCGAGGCGGTCGTCCACGACACCCCGGACACCCCGACGATCGACTCGCTGGTCGCCGTCGCCCGCGAGGTCGCCCCGGAGCGGGACTACACCGCGGCGGACACGCTGAAGAACGTCATGGTCAAGACGCGGCTGCCGGGCGCCGACGAGTGGCAGCTGCTGGGCGTCGGGGTCCCCGGCGACCGCGAGGTCGACATGAAGCGGCTCGAGGCGGCGGTCTCGCCCGCGGAGGTCGCCCTGCTCGAGGACGCCGACTTCGCCCGCAACCCGTTCCTGACCAAGGGCTACATCGGGCCGGTCGGGCTGGCCAAGAACGGTGTGCGCTACCTGGTCGACCCGCGGATCGTCACGGGGACGGCGTGGGTCACGGGCGCCGACGAGCCCGGGCGGCACGTCTTCGACCTCGTCGCCGGCCGCGACTTCACCCCGGACGGCACGATCGAGGCCGCCGAGGTCCGGGCGGGTGACCCGTCGCCCGACGGCGCCGGTCCGCTGGTCGCCGCGCGCGGCATCGAGATGGGCCACATCTTCCAACTCGGCCGCAAGTACGCCCAGGCACTGGGGCTCACCGCCCTGGGCTCCGACGGGAAGCCGGCGACGATCACGATGGGCTCCTACGGCGTGGGCGTGTCCCGCGCCGTCGCGGCGATCACCGAGCAGCACGCGGACGCCAAGGGCCTGGTGTGGCCGCGCGAGGTGGCGCCGTACGACGCCCACATCGTCATCGCCGGCAAGGACGACGCCCAGCGCGCGGCCGCCGAGACGATCGCCGCCGGACTCGCCGAGGCCGGGCTCGAGGTGCTCCTCGACGACCGCAAGGCCTCGCCGGGCGTGAAGTTCGCCGACGCCGAGCTGCTCGGGATGCCGACCTCGATCACGGTCGGCCGCGGCCTGGCGAACGGCGTCGTCGAGGTGACGGACCGTCGTTCCGGCGAGCGGCGCGAGGTACCGGTCGACGAGGTCGTCTCGGCGCTCACCGGCGGGGTCTGAGCATCTACCGGTGCCAGCAATGCGTCACTGCAGTCGTCTGGTGACAGGGAACCCGGCACCGTCATGACGGCTGGCCGGGGCCAGCGGGCAAGATCCGAACTCGTGGGGCGTGTCGTCCCAGATCTTGGGCGTGTCGCCACAGAATTCGAGATCTCGCTCGCCGGCCCACCCGGATGACCCCGTCTGGGACTGTGCGGGGTTGGGTTACTCCGCCGGGTCAGGCCGTCTGTCGCCGCTCCAGCGCGACGCTGACGCCGAACACCGCCAGGCCGAGCAACGGCAGGGCCGCGCCGACCAGGGCCGGGGCGTCGTAGCCCAGGCCCGCGGCGAGGACCGCCCCGCCAAGGGCCGCACCGATCGCGTTGGCGACGTTGAACGCGGAGTGGAAGCTCGCGGCGGCCAGCGACGGGCCCTCCGCGGCGAAGTCCATCAGCCGGCCCATCAGCGCAGGTCCGGCCGACAGCCCGACGAACCCGAGCAGGAACAGCCCGACGGCGGCCGTCGCCGCCTGGTAGGAGGCGAACACGAAACCGATCAGCACCAGCGTGTAGACGCCGAGCGCGACCGCGATCGTCGCCCGCGGGGCCCGCTCGGCGAGCCGGCCGCCGACCACGTTGCCGACGGTCATGCCGATGCCGAGGGCGCCCAGCAGGAGGGCGATGGTCGTGGGGTCGATGCCGGCGTTCGCCGTCAGGATCGGGTTGATGTAGCTGTACACCGCGAACAGGCCGCCGAAGCCGGCGGCGATCGCGCCGAGGGTCAGCCAGACCTGTGGGCGGGTGTAGGCGGTCAGCTCGCCGCGGATGCTGCCGCCCTGCGCCTGCGGGGGGTCCGGCACGAGGAACACGACGGCGGCGACCGTGATCAGCGCGATCACGGTGACCGCGACGTAGGCCGAGCGCCAGCCGAACGTCTCGCCCAGCCACGTGGCGGCGGGGACGCCGATGATGTTCGCGATCGTCAGCCCGAGCATCACCGTCGCGAGGGCCCGGGCGCGCTTCGCCGGCTCGACGAGCGCGGCGCCCAGCACGGCCGCCGTCCCGAAGTAGGCGCCGTGGGGCAGGCCGGAGAGGAAGCGCAGGGCCACGAACGGCAGGAACGACGACGCGACCGCGGACAGGGCGTTGAACACGACCAGCGTGACCGCGAGGGCGACGATCAGCTTCTTGCGGGACCACCGGGCGCCGGCGATCGCGATCAGCGGGGCGCCGACCACCACGCCGAGGGCGTAGGCGCTGATGGCCGCCCCCGCCGTCGGGACGGAGACGCCGAGGTCGGCCGCGAAGCCGGGGAGCACGCCCATGGAGGCGAACTCGGTGGTGCCGATCGCGAGGCCGCCCAGCGAGAGCGCGGCCAGGCTGACGGCGGCGGGGATGCGCGTGCGACGGGTGTCGGTGGTCGCAGGCTCGAGCACCGTGCTCAACGGGTCACTCCCAGGAGATCGTTCAGGGTGGTCAGGGGGAGATCGGCGCTGATCCCCTTCAGGCCGGCGACGCGGGCGCCGGCCGCGCGGCCGGCGTCAGCGCCGGTCGCGGTGTCCTCGACGACGAGGCAGTGGGTCGGGTCGACGCCGAGCTCCTCCGCCGCCCGCAGGTAGCCCTCGGGGTGGGGCTTGCCGTGGGTGAGCTGGTCGCGGGTGACCAGCAGCGGGGGCGTGATGCCGGCGGCGCCCAGGCGCAACGCCGCGAGCTTCGCGTCCGCACTGGTGACGACGGCCCACGGGATGCCGTCCCGGCCCAGCGCGGCGATCAGGTCGTGCGCACCTGGCGTCGCGACGACCCCGTCGAGGTCGACGTACTCCTTCTCCAACTGAGCACGGCCCTCGGCCTCGGCGTCGAGGTCCGGGCGCAGGAGACGGATCGTGTCGGCCGCGGGACGACCGGGCATCGTCGTGAGCACGAGGTCCTCGTCGACGGCGTGGTCGCGGGCCCAGGCGCGCCAGACCCGCTCGACGACGGCGTCGGAGTCCACGAGGGTGCCGTCCATGTCGAACAGCACCGCGTCCATCGTCATGACCCCTCCGTTCACCTCGACGTCGACTTTTCTCGCCAACCGAGGATAATGGCGGGATGTTCCCGATGTGGGGTGACGACGAGCACGGTGAGGCCGGTCGCCCTTCGCGGGCGGCGGCGGACCGCTGGCGCACGGCCGCTCGGGTGCTCGACGAGGTCCGCCGCGAGCCGGGCCTGACGCGCGTCGTCCTGGCGGACCGTCTGGGGCTGTCCAGCGCGACGACGACGGAGACCGTGGCCCGGCTGCGCACGGCGGGCTGGGTGGCGGAGGAGAAGGCGCCCGTGTCCGGCCGGGGTCGCCCGACCACCCGCCTCGTCCCCGATCCCGCCGGACCGACGGTGCTCGCGCTCGACCTGCGTCACGAGGACTGGCGGCTGGGCGTCGCGGGGCTCGACGGGATCCCCACGGTGGTCGCGTCCGGCTGGCGGGTCCGGGAGTGCCCCGACGAGGTGGCGGGTGCGGTCACCGCGCGGGAGGGGTCGCCGCTCGCCCTGGCCGTGTCGTTCCCGGCCCCGATGGCCGACGGGCGGGTGGTGCGCTCGGGCGAGCTGGACTGGACCTCGCTGGACCTCGCGCGGGTGGTCGGTGGCGCGCCGCTGCCGGTGCTGCAGGGCAACGACGCGACGCTCGCCGGGCTCGCCGAGGCCCGCACCGGGGCGGCGGCCGGGGCCGGGACGGCGCTGTCGCTGCTGGTCGAGGTCGGGCTCGGCGGGACGCTCCTGATCGACGGCCGCCCGCAGACCGGCGCGCAGGGGGCGGCGGGGGAGTTCGGGCACCTGCCCTTCGGCGACCCCGCCGTCGAGTGCCCGTGCGGGGCGCGGGGGTGCTGGGGCCCGGAGGTCGACGGCTACGGGATGGCCCGGCGTCTCGGGGTCCCGGCGCCGTCCGACCCGCGGACGTTCGCCGCGTCGGTGCTCGACCGTCCCGACCCGCCGGCCCGCGCCGCGGCGACGGCGGCGGGTGCGGCGCTGGGTCGGGGTGTCGCGGGTCTGGTGAACGCGCACGACCCCGACGTCGTCGTGCTCGGCGGCCTGGCGCCGCGGCTGCGGGGCCCGGCGTTCGACGAGGCGTACCGGGCCGGGCTGATGGGGTGGCGACGGCCGGTGCCCACGCCGGTCCGCGACGGGGTCCACGGTCCGGACGCCGCGCTGCACGGGGCCGTCGCCCTGGCGCTCGACGAGGTGACGAGCGCGGAGGGCCTGGCGCGGGCGGCTCTCGACCCGGAGGAACGTGCGGGCCCCGCCGCCCGGCTGGACGCCCTGGACACCGAGGTGCGCCGCGGCCGGCGTGCCCGACGAGAGGAGACGCATCGTGACCGCACCGGCTGAGGACCTCGTCGTCCGCCGCACCTACCCCGACCCGGTCGAGGACATCTGGTCCGCGATCACCGAGTCCGAGCGGCTGGGTCGCTGGATCGGCACGTGGACCGGTGATCCGACGACGGGCACGGTCTCGTTCACGATGACCGGCGAGGTCGACGCGGGTGGGGAGGAAGACGACCCCGTCGACGTGACGATCGAGGTCTGCGAGCCGCCGCATCGTCTGGTGGTCGACTTTCCGGCGGGCGACGCGTCGTGGCACCTGGACGTGACCGTGTCCCCGCACGGCGGCGGCAGCGAGCTGGTGCTCGTGCAGCGCCTCGACGGCAGCGTCCCCCGCGAGGACCTCGCCGCCGGCTGGACCTGGTACCTGGCCCGCCTCGCGGCCGCGCAGTCGGGCGAGCCGATGCCGCCGTGGGATCCCGCCTGAGGCGTGCAGGGTCTGCTCCTCGGAGCGGTTTCTGGTGGGCGGTCGGGCAGCCGTCCTACCGTGCTCGACGTGACGTCGGGGCGCGTGCTCGACGCTGCCCGGATCCGGTTCCGGCGCGGCGGGCGCTCCGCGCTGCCCCCGGGCGTGGTGCGCGAGGAGATCGTCGCCTCGTGGGAGCGCTCCGGGACGCCCGGCGACCCGCCCTTCGTCGGTCATCACGACGGCGGCCCGCTGGTCGCGGCCGCCGACTCCGTGCTGCACCGCTTCGTCCGCGAGAACCCGGAGGCCGGCTGCTCCGTCGCGCTGGTCGGCGACGACGGCGTCGTGCGGGTCCGCTACGACACCGACCCGGCGCTCGGCGAGCTCCTCGACGTCGCGGGGTTCGTGCCGGGGCACCGGTGTGACGAGGCCTCCGTCGGGACGACGGCGGCGTCCGTGGCCGCCCACCTCGGCCGGGCCGTCGTCGTCGGGGGCGCCGAGCACCTCCACCCCGCGTGGCGGGTGTTGCGCGAGGCCGCGGCGCCGGTGGCCGGGGGCCAGGTCGTGGTGGTCACCCATCTCGACGAGCCGGTGTCGCTCGCCGTGGCCCGCCTGCTCGCCGATGCGGTGGCCGACCACGGCGAGCGCGACCGGCGCCGGCGGGTCCTCGCGGTCCACGACGCGATGTCCGCGCTGCGGGCCGAGGGCGTGCCGTGGGTGGTGGCCGCGACGGGCGACGAGACGTGGCTCGGCCGGGAGGTCACGGCCCTGCCCGATCCCGACCGGCAGGCCCTGGGCGACGCCCTCACCACGAGCGTCCTGCTCGACGAGACCGGCGGGCCGCGCCACCTCGACCTCCCCTCGGGCGGGTGTGCCGAGGTGGATCTGCGGGAGGTCCGTGGCGAGGACGGCGAGGTGTTCGGGGCCGTGCTCGCGGGTGGGCCGGTCGCCTCGCACGCCGTCGGGCGGGTCGGGGCCGCCGCGCGGGAGGCCCGCCGACGGCAGGGCTCGCACGTGGCGCCGACCGGGCGCCGGGACTTCGCCGCGGACCTGCGCCGCGACCCGTCGTCGGGAACGGACGAGGCGCGCCGGCGGGCGACCCAGGAGCTGTTCGGCCCCTACGAGCGCATGCGGCGCGACGCGACCGCCGCCCTCGGCCACCGGCGGCACCTGCTGCTGGTCGGCGAGACCGGGGTCGGGAAGCGGACCCTGGCGCGCGAACGGTTCACGCACCTGTTCCCGCGCGGCACGTCCACGACCGTCGACTGCTCGGGCGCCCTGGACGACCTCCGCCTCGACCCCGGCGGTGACGCCCACCTGGTGCTGCTCGACCAGGTGCACGCCCTGAGCCCGGTCGCGGCCCGCCGCCTGGACGAGGCGCTCCGGCCGCTGACGGCGATGCCGGGCCGGGTGGTCGTCATCGGCTGCCTGGACTCGGCGGCGGTGGACGCGGGCCGTCCGTATGGCCTGCTGCTGCGGCACTTCCACGACACCGTGCGGGTCCCCGCGCTGCGCCACCGGTCCGACGAGCTCGCCGGCATCGCGGCGGCCGTGCTGCGGTCCATGAGCGGGGCGCGGTCACTGCGGCTGTCGCACCAGGTCGTGCGCGTGCTCGAGGGCTACGCGTGGCCCGGCAACATCGCGGAGCTCGAGGACGTGCTGCGCTACGTGGTGGCCCGCAAGCCGGTCGGGATCGTGCAGCCGCCCGACCTGCCCGCGCTGTGCTTCACCAGCGCCCCGCGCCTGACGATGCTGGAGACCGCCCAGGCCGACGCGATCATCCACGCCCTCTACGAGACGCGCGGCAACCGCTACAAGGCGGCCGCCATGCTCGGGATCGCCCGCTCGTCGCTCTACCGCAAGATCGACGCGTTCGGCATCAGCTACATCGCCTGACCCGGCGGTCCCTGCTGTCCCGGGACCGGGACAGTCGACCTCCGGCGGGTTCCCGACGGCGGGTCGGGTCGTCCCGATATCGGACAGTCCGGGTGTGTGCTGCGCCACTAGCGTCGAGGACGCTCAGGTGGCGAACCAGCGGAGGTCGCGATGAAGGCCCTTGTCTACCACGGTCCCGGTCGGAAGGCCTGGGAGGACGTCCCGGACGCGACGGTGGCGGAACCCACCGACGTCGTCGTCAAGGTCGAGACGACGACGATCTGCGGCACCGACCTGCACATCCTGCAGGGCGACGTGGCGGCCGTGACCGACGGACGCATCCTGGGGCACGAGGCGGTCGGGACGATCACGGCGGTCGGCGACGCGGTCCGCGGGTTCTCGGTGGGCGACCGGGTGCTCGTCCCGGCGATCACCAAGTGCGGTCGCTGCGAGTACTGCCAGCGCGGGATGCCCTCGCACTGCCAGACCGTCGGTGGGATCGGCTGGATCTTCGGCCACCTCATCGACGGCACCCAGGCCGAGTACGTGCGCGTGCCCTACGCGGACACCTCCCTCTACCTCGTGCCGCCGGAGGTCACCGACGAGCAGGCGATCTTCCTGGCCGACTCCCTGCCCACGGGCTACGAGGTCGGCGTGCTGGCCGGCGGCGTGCGGCCCGGGCACACCGTGGCGGTGGTCGGTGCCGGGGCCGTGGGCCTGTCGGCGGTGCTGACGACGGGTCTGTGGGGCGCCTCCAAGGTGATCGCGATCGACTCGAACAAGTTCCGGCTCGAGAAGGCCCTCGAGTTCGGGGCCACGGACGCGATCGAGGTCGGACCGGGGACGGTGTCGGACGTGGTCGGGCTGACCGACGGGCTCGGCGTCGACGTCGCCATCGAGGCGGTCGGCTACCCGGAGACCCTCCTGACGGCGGCCTCGCTCGTGCGCCCGGGCGGGACGATCGCCAACGTCGGTGTGCACGGCACCCCGGTGGAGCTGCCGATGCAGGACATGTGGATCGCCAACGTGACGCTGACGATGGGCCTGGTCGACACCGTGTCGATCCCGACGCTGCTCAAGATGGTCGCGTCGGGCCGCATCCCCGCCGAGAAGATGGGGACGCACTCGTTCACGTTCGACCAGATCGACGAGGCCTACGACGTCTTCGCCAACGCCGCGGCCAACCTGGCGCTGAAGGTCGTCATCACGCCCTGAGTGAGCACGCCGTCGAGCGAAGGGCACCTTCCGTCGGGTAGACGGGCCAGGGGCGCCCTTCGCCAGTACGGCCGCCGTCGAGCGAAGGGCCCCTCCGGTCGATCTACTCGACCGAAGGGGCCCTTCGCTCAGTCCAGGGGGCCTGCGCTCAGCCCGCCGCGACCGGCGTCCGCAGGTCCGCGGCGGGGAACGGCGGCAGGTCGTCGGCGCGCAGCGAGGCCCGGCCGGCCAGCCGCCAGGCCCGCGCGACGACGTCGTGGTCCTCCTCGGTGACGAGGTTGCCCATGACGCGCAGGGCCACCGTCATCAACGCCTTCGACCGCATGCCGACCGGACCCGCCAGCGGCAGCAGGCGCGGCATCGTCAGGAGCTTCGCCAACCGGCGCGCGATCGAGAACGCGGAGCCGTAGTGCTCGCGGAGGGTCGCGGGCCAGGCGAGGGACCAGTCGTCGGTGCCGAGCAGGTCGACCACCAGGCGCCCCGTCTCGAGGCCGTAGTCGATCCCCTCGCCGTTGAGCGGGTTCACGCAGCCGGCGGCGTCGCCGACCAGCGCCCAGTTCCGCCCGGCGACACCCGACACCGCGCCGCCCATCGGCAGCAGCGCCGACGCGACGTCGCGGACCTCGCCGTCGAGCTGCCAGTCCTCGCGGCGCTGGGCGGCGTAGTGCTCGATCAGGGAGCGGAGCCGGACGTTGGCGGGGCGCTTGTCGGTCGCGAGCGTCCCGACCCCGATGTTCACCGACCCGTCGTGCAGCGGGAACACCCAGCCGTAGCCGGAGAGGACCTCGTCGTCGGTGCCGCGCAGCTCGAGGTGCGAGGAGATCCAGGGGTCGTCGTGGCGCCCGGAGCGGATGTAGCCGCGGGCGGCGACGCCGTACGCGGTGTCCTTGTGCCACACCCGGCCCAGCACGCGGCCCAGGGTCGAGCGGGCCCCGTCGGCGACGACCAGGCAGCGGCAGCCGATGCGCGACCCGTCGTCGAGGACCACGGCCGCGACCCGGTCCCCGGAGAACTCGACGTCGACCGCGCGACGGCCCTCCACGGGGGACGCCCCGCGCTCCAGCGCGACCGAGCGGATCCGCGCGTCGAGCTCCGTGCGCGCCACCGCCCCGCCGTGCGCGGGGAGCGACCCGCCCGGCCACGGCAGCGTCAGGAGTTGCCCGAAGCCGGCGGCGCGCAGGCCCCGGTTCTCGCCGCGCCCACGCACCCACTCGCCCAGGCCGAGCTTCGTCAGTTCGGCGATCGCGCGCGGGGTCAGGCCGTCGCCGCACGCCTTGTCGCGGGGGAAGACGGCGGCGTCGAGCAGCACGACGTCGTGACCCGCCTGCGCGGCCCACGCGGCCGCGGAGGACCCGGCGGGGCCGGCGCCGACAACGAGGACGTCGGTATTCACGTCCACCAGGATGCCTGCTTCAGCCCGCGAGGAGGCTGAGACGAATCTTGCGCGACGGGTTGTCGCCGTTGGTGTCGACCAGGCACACCGACTGCCAGGTCCCGAGCGCCATCCGGCCGCCGAGCACCGGCACGCTCATGGACGGTGCGATCAGCGCGGGCAGCACGTGGTCGCGCCCGTGGCCGGCGGAGCCGTGGCGGTGGCCCCAGCGGTCGTCCGCAGGGAGGAGTTCCTGCAGCTGGGCGAGCAGGTCGGAGTCCGAGCCCGCACCGGTCTCGATGATCGCCAGGCCCGCCGTCGCGTGCGGGACGAAGACGTGCAGCAGCCCGTCTCCCGCGTCCGCCTCGCGCAGGAACCGCTCGCACTCCGCCGTGACGTCGCGCACGGTCTCGTGGCGGCCCGTGCTGACCTCGATCTCCTCGCTGTGCATCACGGGTCAGCCTATGCGCCAGACTGCGCGCCGTACCGACGGCGTTTCTGACGTCCAGCGTCAGCATGGCCGCACTGCTGACACGACCAGGGAGTCCACATGACCGACGTCGCCGTCGTGACCGGCGGGGGACGGGGCATCGGCGCCGGGCTCGCGCGGGCCCTGAGCGAGCGGGGGCTCCACGTCGTGGTCACCGACGTGGACGGCGACGCGGCGCAACGGACCGCCGACACGCTCCCCGGACCGGCGACCGCGATGCCGCTGGACGTGCGCGACCCGGGCGCCCACCGGTCCGTCGCCGCCGCGGCCGCGGACCTCGGCGAGGTCTCGGTGTGGGTCAACAACGCCGGGGTGCTGTCGACCGCGTCGGCGTGGGAGGCGACTGACGCCGAGGTCACGGCCACCGTCGAGATCAACACGCTCGGCGTCGTCCACGGCTGCCGCGCGGCGGTCGACGTGATGCGGCGCGGCGACATCCTCAACGTCGTCTCCCTGTCCGGGCTCGGCCCGACGCCGGGTCTGGCCGTCTACGGAGCGTCCAAGGCGGCGGCGCTGTCCTACACGCAGGCCCTGCACACCGAGCTCGGGGGCGCCCGTCGGCCGATCCGTGCCCTGGCCCTGTGCCCGGACGCGGTCTCCACCGAGCTGCTGCGCGCCGTGTCCGACCGGCCCTCGTCCGCGCTGCTGTTCACCGGCCCGCGGGTGCTGGGGGTCGACGAGGTGGTCGCCGCCGGGATGGCGATGCTCGACGCGAAGCGCCAGCTCCGGGTGCTGCCGACCTGGCGCGGGTGGCTCACCAGGACGCAGTCGGTGCTCCCCGGGGTGGCCCGGGTGCTCACCCCGATGGTGGCTCGCATCGGTGAGCGGCGTCGGCCGGGCGGGTGACCGACGCGCCGTCGGGCGGGGGCCGTGACGTCCCCGTGATCTCTCGGGCTACCGTGAGCGCCGCTCGTCGTCACCCGATCGTGGAGGCCGGATGCTGCTGATCGCCCCCGATCCCCGCCACGGCATCGCGCCGCAACGGATCGGTCGGGTCCGTCGGCTGCTCGACGGGCTGCCCACCGCGCCCGGGCTGGCCGTGGCCCTCCCCGGTGGTCCGGACGGCGTCCTCGACGCGCTCGTGCTGCGTCCGGACGGCGTCCTCGGACTCGTCCCGGCGGGTGCCCGGATCCCGGTCCCGACGGCGGGTCCGGCGGGCGGCTCGCAGGAACGGGGAGCCGCGGAGGTCGACCGGCTGCTCGCCCTCGCCGACCCCACGCCGACCGCCCCCCGGCAGGTCGTCCCGATCGGCGGCCACGAGAACCCCCGGCACGACGACCCGGAGCGCACCGACGAGGACACGAGCATCGGCATCGCGACCGCCGCCCGCCTCGTCCTGACCGCCTCCGCCGGCCCCGCCGTGCTCGACGCCGCGGAGGTGCGCCGGCTGTTCGCCGCCTGGCGGCTCGCCGAGTTCCTCCCTCCGTCCGCCGACCTGGCCTCGGCCGGGTTCGCGACGGACGACGAGGCCGCCCTCCCCGGGCCCGTCCCCACGGCCCGCTCGGCCGCGCTGTCCAACCCCGGCGGCCCGCTCGCCCGGCCCGCCACCGCGCCGTTCGCTCCGGGCGGTGTCGAGGAGTCGCCGCGTCTCGGCGGCGTCGACCCGTCCGGCTCCGGACGCCGCCGCCGGGCCCGCCGGACCGCCCCCCTCGTGCTGCCCGCGTGGGTCTCGACGTGGCGCGGACTGGGGATCGCCGCCGTGGCGGCGTTCGGGATCGCCCTGGGGGTCGCGGTCCTCGTCGTGCGCAGCACCGGTGCGGGCCCGGAGGAGATCGCGGCGGAGCCGGTGCGCGTCGTCGACGGCGTCTCCTGGACCCAGCGCGTCGTCACGACCGAACCCACCTGCGAGGGGCACGCCTACGGCCTGGCGGTGCAGTTCCTCCGCGAGCGGCCGTGCGTCCAGCTCGACCGCGCGCTGTGGACCGCGGAGTCGGGGGGCACGCCCGTCGTCGCCTCGGTCGCGGTGGTGCGGATGCACGACGCGCCGTCGGCCGCCGCGTTCAAGTCCCTCGTCGACTCCTCGGGCACGGGCAACGTCGCGGACCTGCTCCGCGAGGGCCGCGGCTACCCGGGCGCGCCGACCGGGGTCGCCGGCGGCGGCTACTCCTCGACGCAGCTGGGCGAGACCGTCGTCATCGCCGAGACCGACGCCACCGGCTCCGGGTCGGCCTCGGAGTCCAGCCTCGACCGCCTCGCCCGCGCGGCGCTCGGGCTGCGGGACACCTCGGGCCAGTAGGGCCCTCGGACCACCCGGTCGCCGATCAACCCGTCGGCGCGGCACCCGGCAGCGAGGGGACCTCGGGCGTGACCCCGGCCAGGCTCCGCCAGCGGCGGCCGACGGTGGCGGACGCGGTCATGGCGGCGACGCCGGTCGTGCGCAGGTCCCGGTCGTCGGTGCGCTCCAGCACGGCGCGCCAGGCCACGGCCACGTCGTCCTCGGCGACGACGAGCAGCGCGGCCGCGCTCGCGGCGTCGGTGACCGGCCGCGGGGTCGCGTAGGCCGCGGCGGCGGGTGTCGCGCGCTGCCCGGCGCCCTCGAGCAGCGCGATCAGCGCGTCCCGCCGCTGCCGGTGCGCGAGGGCGGCGTCGGCCAGGGGCTGCGCGGCCTCGGCGGGCAGGAACGCCGACGCGAGCCCGCAGCACCAGATCGCCGCGTGCTCGGCGCCGAGGGCACCCTGGGCGGCGTCCCGGGTCGCGGTCGGGTCGAGGGGCGAGGTCACGTCAGCGCCTCCGCCCATCCCGCGCACGACGCGGCGACCGAGGCGACCAGGCCCGCCCGGTACCGCGCGGTGGTGACCGCCAGCGTCGACGCGGCGTCCCGGGCGGCGACGAGCGAGGTCCGGAGCGCCGCCACGGGGTCCGCCACCGGCGGGGTCGCCGGTGGGGGCGCGTCGAGCGCCTCGGCGCGGTCCGGACGGGCACGCCGGATCTCCGCGCCCAGGGCGTCCGCGTGCGCCCGGCGCGCCTCGGCGACCGGGGTCAGCCGGGTCGCGACGTCTGGGGAGGCGCCCGCCGCGGCGGCCGCCGTCGCGGCGTCGGCCCGGGCCGCCGCCCACGGCGCCTCGAGCTCGTCGGGCCCCTCGTCGCGGGCGCACCCTGCGGTACCCAGCGCGACCGCACCCGCCGTCAGGAACGCGAAGGAACGGCGGGACAGGGTCGGGGCGAGCGCAGCGACGGGGTGGGGGACGGAGCGCATCACCGCTCATCGTGCCACCCGGCCCCGGGACTACCCTGGAGCCACCGCTCCCACCGTCCCAGGAGGATCACCCGTGCCCGTGGGCTCACCCACCGGTGCCGCCGCGACCGCCCTGACGCCCGTCGTCGCCGACGTCGTCGAGCGGGCCGGCTTCGTGCTCGACGACCTCGACGTCCGCCCCGCGGGCCGTCGCCACGTCGTCCGCGTCACCGTCGACACCCCCGACGCCCCCGCGGTCGACGACGGCCCCGCCGGCGGGGTCGACCTCGACGCCGTCGCCGCCCTGAGCCGCGACGTCTCGGCCGCCGTCGACGCCCACGAGGAGTCGCACGGCGCCGTGCTCGGGGAGTACACCCTCGAGGTCTCGACCCCCGGCACCGACCGCCCGCTGACCGAGCCCCGGCACTGGCGCAAGGCCTGGCTGCGGCGCGTGGCGGTCACCCTGGAGGACGGGACGAAGATCTCGGGCCGGGTCGGCGCCGTGACCGACGAGGCGGTCACGCTCGCCGTCGAGAAGGGGCTGCAGGAGGTCCCGCTCGCGACGGTGTCGCGGGCCGGCGTCGAGGTCGAGTTCAAGCCCGCGCCCGAGGCGCAGGTCGAGGCACTGCAGGACGATCGTCGTGAGAAGGAGCAGCGGTGAAGGTCGACCTGATGGCCCTGCGTGCGATCGAGCGCGACAAGGACATCTCCTTCGAGACGGTGGTCTCGGCCATCGAGTCGGCCCTGCTCACCGCCTACCGCCAGACCGGGCGCGACACGCCCGGCGCGCGCGCCGAGGTCGACCGCACGTCCGGCGAGATCCGCGTCCTCGTGCCCGAGCAGGGTGAGGACGGCGAGACGGTCGGCGAGGTCGACGACACGCCCGCGGGCTTCGACCGGATCGCGGCGACGACCGCGCGGCAGGTCGTGGTCGCCCGGTTGCGCGACGCGGAGAACGACCGGAGCTACGGCGAGTACGCCACCCGCGAGGGCGAGGTCGTGTCCGGCGTCGTGCAGCGGGACGCCCGGGCCAACGCCCGCGGCGTCGTGGTCGTCGACATCGGCTCCATCGAGGGCGTCATCCCGTCGGCCGAGCAGGTGCCGGGGGAGAAGCTGGAACACGGCGAGCGGGTGCGGTGTTACGTGATCGGGGTCTCCCGGACCCCGCGCGGCACCGCGGTCACGCTCTCGCGGACCCACCCGAACCTGGTGCGCAAGCTCTTCGCGTTCGAGGTCCCGGAGATCGCGAGCGGCGCGGTGGAGATCACCGCGATCGCCCGGGAGGCCGGCTACCGCTCCAAGATCGCCGTCCGCTCGACGGTGCCCGGGCTCAACGCCAAGGGCGCGTGCATCGGCCCCATGGGGGCCCGGGTGCGCGGGGTGATGGACGAGCTGCACGGGGAGAAGATCGACATCATCGACCACTCGGACGACCCGGCGGAGTTCGTGGGCAACGCCCTCTCGCCGTCGAAGGTGGTCTCGGTCGAGGTGGTCGACCTCCGTGCGCGGGCCGCCCGCGTCGTCGTGCCGGACTACCAGCTCTCGCTGGCCATCGGCAAGGAGGGCCAGAACGCCCGCCTCGCGGCCCGGCTCACCGGGTGGCGCATCGACATCCGCTCGGACGCCGAGCCCGAGTCGGACCTCGTCGCGCCCTGAGGGTGGGTACGGGGCTTCGGCGGCGATCCCACGACGCGGTAGAGTCAGACATGGCCCGGACCCGTCCGGCTCACCACGAGGTTCCACCGATCGAAGGACCGGTGCGCACCTGTGTGGGGTGTCGATCGCGGGGGTCGGTGTCGGAACTGCTGCGAGTGGTGGCCGTGGACGGGACCTGTGTGCCCGATCCGCGGCGTCGTGAGCCGGGGCGGGGTGCGTGGTTGCATCCCGACGCCGACTGTCTGCACCGCGCGGAGCGCCGGTCGGCGTTCCCCCGGGCGCTGCGCGTCCCGGGGCCGTTGGATCTCGGTGCCCTGCACGCACTGCTCGCCCCGCAGCCCGCACCGTCCGACCCGGACCACGGCCCCGACGACCGTCGGAGTCGGAGAACCAGGAAGCAGGTCGACCCCCATGAGCCAGCCGTGAAGCACTCGCGATGAGCGCGCAGGCGTAGGACACGAGGTCGCGGGCACGCCGCCGACCTCGAGAATGAGGAGATCAGTGGCAGGCAAGGCCCGGGTGCACGAGCTCGCGAAGGAGCTCGGCGTCACCAGCAAGCAGGTACTTTCGCAGTTGGAGTCCCTCGGCGAGTTCGTGAAGTCCGCGTCCTCCACCGTCGAGGCTCCCGTCGCGCGCAAGCTGCGCGACTCCATGAACAACGGCGGCGGCGGTTCGTCCCGCGGCCCGCGTCCGGGGGCCCGCTCCGGCGGGTCCGGAAACGGCAACGGGCAGGCGTCCGGCGGCGCTCCGGCGCCCGGCCCGCGTCCGGGTGCGGAGGCGAAGCCGGGTCCCTCGGCGCCGGCGGCCCCCGCCGCGTCGGCGGCCCCCGAGGCTCCGGCCGCCTCGGCGAGCCCGGAGGCCCCGGCCGCCCCGAAGCCGGCCGACGCCCCGCGTCCCGGCGCCCCGCGCCCCGGCGGCGAGTCCCCGGCCTCCGGCGGCAGCCGCCCCGGCCCGCGGCCCGGCGGGGACCGTCCGCGCGGGATCCCCAAGCCGGGCTCCCAGCGTCCGGGCGGCGAGCGCGGCGGCGACCAGCGCCAGGGCGGCGACCAGCGCCAGGGTGGCGGCCGTCCCGGGCAGGGCCAGGGCCGTCCCGGGGGCGACCAGCGTCCGGGCGGCGAGCGTCCCGGTGGCGAGCGTCCCGGTGGCGACCGTCCCGGTGGCGACCGTCAGGGTGCGCCGCGTCCCGGCCAGCAGCAGCAGCGTCCGGCCGCCGCGTCGGCCGGTGGCGACACCGCCGCCGCGCCGCGTCCGGGTGCGCCGCGTCCGGGGCCCAAGACCCCGCGCGTCGGCAACAACCCCTTCGGCGTCGGCTCGGGTGCCCCGCCCCGTCCGCAGGGACCGCGTCCCGGCGGGTCCCAGGGCGAGCGGCCGCCGCGTCCGCCGCGTGACGGCGAGGCGCCCATGCCGCGTCCGCCCCGCGACGGCGAGCGTCCCGCGGCGGGCGACCGTCCGCCGCGTCCCGGCGGCTCGGGTGGCGCGACCCCGGGCAACATGCCTCCGCGCCCGAACCCCGGCATGATGCCGGCCCGCCCGGCCGGTCCTCCCGGTCGCGGTGGCCCGGGTGGGCCCGGCGGCCGAGGCGGCCCCGGTGGTCGTCCCGGTGGCGGTGGTCGTCCCGGTGGCGGCGGCGGTGGCTTCCGTCCCGGTGGCGGTGGCGGCCCCGGTGGCGGTGGCGGCGGTGCGCCCGCGGGCGGCTTCCGCGGACGTCCCGGTGGCGGCGGTGGCCGCGGCCGTGGCGGCGGCGCCGCCGGTGCCTTCGGGCGCGCCGGTGGACCGGTGCGTCGTGGTCGCAAGTCGAAGCGGCAGAAGCGTCAGGAATTCGACAACATGCAGGCGCCGTCGGTCGGCGGTGTCCGCCTGCCGAAGGGCCGCGGCGAGACCGTCCGGCTCCCGCGCGGCGCGTCGCTGACCGACTTCGCGGAGAAGATCGACGCGAACCCGGCCTCGTTGGTCCAGGTGCTCTTCCACCTGGGCGAGATGGTCACGGCCACCCAGTCGGTGTCCGACGACATCCTCGAGCTGCTCGGCGGCGAGATGAACTACGACGTGCAGGTCGTGTCCCCCGAGGAGGAGGACCGCGAGCTGCTGGAGTCGTTCTCGCTGAGCTACGGCTCCGACGAGGGTGACGAGGACGACCTCGCGGCGCGCCCGCCGGTCGTCACGGTCATGGGTCACGTCGACCACGGCAAGACGCGTCTGCTGGACACGATCCGCAAGACGAAGGTCGCCGAGGGCGAGGCCGGTGGCATCACCCAGCACATCGGCGCGTACCAGGTCGACACCGAGCTCGAGGGTGTCGAGCGGGCCATCACCTTCATCGACACCCCGGGTCACGAGGCGTTCACCGCCATGCGTGCCCGTGGGGCGAAGTCCACGGACATCGCGGTGATCGTGGTGGCGGCCGACGACGGCGTCATGCCGCAGACGGTGGAGGCGATCAACCACGCCCAGGCGGCCGACGTGCCGATCGTGGTCGCGGTGAACAAGATCGACAAGGAGGGCGCGAACCCCTCCAAGATCCGTCAGCAGCTCACCGAGTACAACCTCGTCGCCGAGGAGTTCGGTGGCGACACGATGTTCGTCGACATCTCGGCGCGCGAGAACATCAACATCGACGGGCTGCTCGAGGCCGTCCTGCTCACCGCGGACGCCTCCCTGGACCTCCGGGCCAACCCGGACATGGAGGCCCAGGGTGTCGCGATCGAGGCGCACCTCGACCGTGGCCGCGGCCCCGTCGCGACCGTCCTGGTCCAGCGCGGCACGCTGCACGTCGGTGACTCGGTGGTCGCCGGCGACGCGTCGGGTCGTGTCCGACGGATGCTCGACGAGTTCGGCGACGACGTGAAGGAGGCGCTGCCCTCCCGTCCGGTGCAGGTCATCGGCTTCACGTCGGTGCCCGGCGCCGGTGACACCTTCCTCGTCGTCGACGAGGACCGCGTCGCCCGCCAGATCGCCGACCGGCGGCGCGCCCGTGAGCGCAACGCCCAGCTGGCGAGCCGTCGCAAGCGCATCAGCCTCGAGGACCTCGACGCCGCGCTGAAGGAGACCAACGAGCTCAACCTGATCATCAAGGGTGACAACTCGGGAACCGTCGAGGCTCTCGAGGACGCGCTCATGAAGATCGACGTGGGCGAGGAGGTCCAGCTGCGGGTGCTGCACCGCGGGGTCGGTGCGATCACCGAGGGCGACATCAACCTCGCGATCGCGTCCGACGTCATCGTCATGGGCTTCAACGTCCGTGCCGAGGGCAAGGCCACGGAGCTGGCCAACCGCGAGGGCGTCGACATCCGCTACTACTCGGTCATCTACCAGGCCATCGACGAGATCGAGGCGGCCCTCAAGGGCATGCTCAAGCCCGTTTACGAGGAGGTGGAGCTCGGCACCGCGGAGGTGCGCGACGTGTTCCGCTCCTCGAAGGTCGGCACGATCGCCGGTTGCCTCGTGACCGAGGGGATCATCCGCCGCAACGCCAAGGCCCGCCTGGTGCGCGACGGAGCGGTGGTCGCCGAGAGCCTCACGATCAACTCGCTCAAGAGGTTCAAGGACGACGCGACCGAGGTCCGCGACGGCTACGAGTGCGGTCTGACGCTCGGGTCGTTCAACGACATCAAGGTCGACGACAGGATCATGACCTACGAGATGCGGGAGAAGCCGCGCGAGTGATCTCGTGTTCGTAGGTGTGCTCGAGCTCGACCTGCTGCTCGGCGACGTCGGGAGCATCAAGGAGAAGCGCTCCGTGGTGCGACCGGTCGTCGCCGAGCTCAAGCGGAAGTACGCGGTCTCGGTCGCCGAGGCCGGGCACCTCGACCTCCACCGCCGCGCCCTCGTGGGCGTGGCGGTGGTGGCCGCGGACGCCGAGCACGTCTCCGACGTGCTCGACCACTGCGAGCGCCTGGTGAGCTCCCACCCCGAGTTCCAGGTGCTCTCCGCGCGGACCCGCTGGATGGGTCCGCACGACGACTGATCCGATCGCCTGGAGGAAGGCCGAGATGGCCGATGCACCCCGCGCCCGGCGTCTCGCCAAGCGGGTCGTCCAGATCGTCGCGTCGACGCTGGAGCACGAGGTCAAGGACCCGAGGCTCAAGCTGGTGACGATCACCGACGCGCGCCTCACCGCGGACCTGCGCGAGGCCACCGTCTACTACACGGTCTACGGCGACGAGACCGACCGCACCGCGTCCGCGGCCGCCCTGGCGAGCGCGACCGGCGTCGTCCGCACCGCCGTCGGCCGCCAGACCGGGATCCGGCACACCCCGTCGATCACCTTCGTCCCCGACGCCGTCCCCGAGGGTGCCGCGCGCATGGAGGAACTGCTCGCGGGCGTGCGGGCGGCGGACGAGGAGGTCGCCTCCCTCGCCGCCGGCGCGGACTACGCCGGTGAGGCCGACCCGTACCGCAAGCCGCACGAGGACGACGACGAGGACGAGCTCGCCGAAGACCTCGTGGACGTCGACGAGGACGACCTCGCCGAGGAGCGTTCCTGACGACCTCGCTCGACGCCGGCCCCACCCGGGTGCTGTCGCTGTCCGCGGCCGCCCTGGTGGTGCTCGTGGCGGAGCCGCTCTACCTGCTGGTGGACACCGCCGTCGTCGGGCGACTCGGGGCCCTGCCCCTGGGTGCGCTCGCGGTGGGCGCGGTGGTGCTCGCTCAGGTGTCCTCGCTGGGCACGTTCCTGGCGTACGGGACGACCGCCCGGGCCGCGCGGGCGTTCGGCGCCGGTCGTCGGGACCGCGCGATCGCCGAGGGCGTGGCGGCGACGTGGCTGGCGGTGCTCGTCGGGGTCCTGGTGATCGTGGTCGGGCAGCTCGTCGCTCGTCCGGTTGCCGACGCGCTGGGCGGCGGCGGGGTCCTCGCCGACGAGGCGGTCGACTGGATGCGGATCGCCCTGTGCGGCGCCCCCGGCATCCTCGTCGCGATGGCCGGCAACGGCTGGATGCGCGGCGTGCAGTCGACCCGGGCACCCGTCGTCGTCGTGCTGGCCGGCAACGGGGCGTCCGCGATCGCGTGCCCGATCCTGGTGCACGGCGCCGGCCTCGGGCTCGAGGGCTCGGCGATCGCGAACGTCGGCGCGCAGACGATCGTGCTGCTGCTGTTCGTGGTCGCGTTGGTGCGCGAGGCCGTGCGCCTCGGCGTGACGGTGCGGCCGGTCCCGGCCGATCTGCGGGCGCAGCTGGGCCTCGGCCGCGACCTGCTGCTGCGCAGCCTCGCCTTCCAGGCGTGCTTCCTCTCGGCGACGGCGGTGTGCGCCCGGTTCGGCGCCGCGTCGGTCGCGGCCCACCAGGTCGTCCTGCAGCTGTGGACGTTCATGGCGACGGTGCTGGACTCGCTGGCGATCGCCGCCCAGCAGCTGGTCGGGGCGGCCCTGGGGGCGTCGGCGGCGTCGTCGGCGCGGACCGTCACCCGCCGCGTGACCTGGTACGGCCTGGCACTGGGCGTCGCCGCCGGCCTGGTGTTCGCGGCGCTCGCCGGGGTGCTGCCGCGGGTGTTCACCCCGGACGCCGAGGTGCTCGCCACCATCCCCGCCGCGTGGTGGTTCTTCGTGGCCCTGATGCCGGTCGCCGGGTTTGTGTTCGCGCTGGACGGGGTCCTGCTGGGCGCGGCGGACGCGGCGTTCCTGCGCCGGCTGACGCTGGGCTGCGCGCTGGTGGGCTTCCTCCCCGCCATCTGGGCCTCGCTGGCGTTCGGCTG
Organism: Actinomycetospora termitidis; assembly: GCF_030286555.1. Lineage (GTDB taxonomy): Bacteria > Actinomycetota > Actinomycetes > Mycobacteriales > Pseudonocardiaceae > Actinomycetospora > Actinomycetospora termitidis. The sequence goes on from NZ_JASVWF010000002.1 coordinate 447,536, forward strand.
GGGACTCGCCGGGGTCTGGGCGGGTTTGTCGCTGTTCATGCTCGGCCGGGCGGTCGGGGTGGGGCTCCGGGCCCGGGGCGACGCGTGGATGGTGACCGGGGCGAGCGGAGCGGCGGGGAGGGACCAGGACCGGGCGTGACCCGCCCCACCCGCCGTCGGGAAGGTGGCGGGTGCAGGATGGGGCGTCTACCGATCAGTACCCGGAGGTCCGCCTGCCATGACCGCTCCCACCACCCGTGTCGCCGTCGTCACCGGTGCCGCCCGCGGACTCGGTGCCGCGACCGCGCTGCGTCTGGCCGCCGACGGTCTGGCCGTCGCGGTGATCGACCTCGACGAGTCCGCTGCCAAGGGCACCGCGGACGCGATCACCGAGGCCGGTGGACGGGCGATCGCGGTCGGCGCGGACGTCTCGGACGCGGACGCGGTGAACGCCGCGGTCGAGCGGATCGTCGCCGAGCTCGGCCCGCCCACCGTGCTGATCAACAACGCCGGGATCACGCGGGACAACCTGCTGTTCAAGATGAGCGAGTCCGACTGGGACCAGGTCATGGGCGTGCACCTGCGCGGCTCGTTCCTGATGACCCGCGCGGTGCAGGGGCACATGGTCTCCGAGGGGTTCGGGCGGATCGTGAACCTGTCGTCGACCTCGGCGCTGGGCAACCGTGGCCAGGTCAACTACTCGGCGGCCAAGGCCGGGCTGCAGGGCTTCACCAAGACCCTGGCGATCGAGCTGGGCCGGTTCGGCATCACGGCCAACTGCGTCGCCCCGGGCTTCATCGCCTCGGAGATGACGAAGGCCACCGCGGAGCGCCTCGGGCAGGACTGGGACGAGTGGCAGGCCGCCCGCGCGAAGGAGATCCCGGTGCAGCGCGTCGGGGTCCCGGAGGACATCGCGAACATGGTCTCGTTCTTCGTCGACGAACGGGCCGGCTACGTGTCGGGCCAGGTCATCTACGTCGCGGGCGGTCCGAAGACCTGAGGCTGTCGGGGGGTCGTGCTCTCATCCTGCTCATGAGCGGGACGTGGGACGCCGGAGCGGTTGCCTGGTTGCGCGAGATGCGGGACCGGTGGCGCGCGGTCGGCGTGCTCGGGCTGCTCGAGGACGCCGTGGCCGCGGTATGGGAGCGCAATGTCGCCCGGCATGATCCGAGGGTCGCGGGGGACACCGCCCTGACGCTCGGGCTGACGTCGTCGGAGAACCTGCGGTCGCGCCTGCTCGCCGCGGCTCCCGAGTGGGCGGAGCGCGACGTGCGGATCGCCGCGCCGTGGAACTCGCTCGTGCTGTCCCACCGGGAGGTGGCGCTGCACCTGATGAAGGCGCCGCCCGCGCACGACCCGCAGCCCGACTGGGCGGTGCTGCGCTGGCCCGGGGAGGTGCGCGGCGCCGCGGCGGCCGCGAACGGGGCGGGCTACGTGCCGCTCGGCGGGCAGCTGACGTTCGACGGCGTGCCCGCGCCGCGTCGCCCACATGAGCAGCCCGCGGGGCTGCGGCACGCCGTACTCGTCTGGACCGGAGATCCAGTCACCGCGACCACCTCGGGGTGGCTCGCCGTGCCGTGGGAGGGCGCGGGCGGCGCCGATCCTCCGGAGCGGTTCTGGCTCGCCGTGACGCCGGTGTGGCGGCACGGCCCCGACGACGTCCCGGCGCCGCCCCGGGTCCCGGCGGTGTCGATCCCGTTCAGCGTGCTCGGGGATGATGCCGGGCGATGAACGCCCGAACGTCGCAGCGCCGACAGAGCCCACCTCCTCCGCCCGGCCTGCTGGTCGTCGACAAGCCGGCCGGCTGGACCTCGCACGACGTCGTCGGCAAGGTGCGCCGCCTCGTGGGCACCCGCAAGGTCGGGCACGCCGGCACGCTCGACCCGATGGCCACCGGCGTGCTCGTGCTCGGCGTGGAGCGGGCGACCAAGCTGCTCGGGCACCTGGCGCTGGACACCAAGACCTACCTGGCCACGATCCGGCTCGGTGCGGCGACCACCACGGACGACGCCGAGGGCGAGGTCGTCTCCACGGCCGACGCGAGCGGGGTGGACGAGGCCGCGGTCGATGCCGGTGTCGCGGCACTGACCGGCGACATCGAGCAGGTGCCGAGCTCGGTCTCCGCGATCAAGGTGGACGGGCGGCGGGCCTACGAGCGGGCGCGGGCCGGCGAGGAGGTCACGCTGGCGGCCCGGCCGGTGCGGGTCGGGCGGTTCGACGTCCTCGTACGGCGCCCCGGGGACGCGGTGCTCGACCTCGACGTGCTGGTCGACTGCTCGTCGGGCACCTACGTGCGGGCGCTGGCCCGGGACCTGGGCGCGGGCCTCGGGGTCGGGGGACATCTCACGGCCCTGCGCCGCACGCGCGTCGGCCCGTTCACCCTCGAGCACGCCCGCGACGTGGACACACTCGTCGCCGAGGCGGAGGGCGAGGCGGGCCGGGCGAGCCTGTCGCTGGACCTCGACGCCGCCACGGCCACCGCCTTCCCACGGCGCGACGTCGACGCCGCGGAGGCGGCCGACCTCGCCCACGGCCGCCCGCTGCCGCCCGGTGGCGCGCCGGGGACGTCCGCGGTGTTCGGCCCGGACGGGCACGTGATCGGGCTGGTCGCCGACTCCGAGGGCCGGGCCCGCCCGGTCCTGGTGCTCGCGCCGGCGTGAGGCGGCGCCGAGGGCGACATGACGCAGGTCCGGGCGCCGCGGGAGCTGCGTGACGTCGCACTCGCGGCCGGACGCCACGCGGAGGTGACGGTGGCCCGGCCGTCGGGAACCCGGGGACGCGCGCCCGTAGTCTGGGCGCGCACCCGACGAGACCGCACACGCACAGGAGAGGCGCGACGCACGTGCAACGTTGGCGCGGTCGAGACGGCGTCCCCCCCGGCTGGGGCCGCTGCGTGGTGACGATCGGCGTGTTCGACGGTGTGCACCGCGGCCACCAGCAGCTGATCGGGCACGCGGTGGAGCGGGCCCGGGAGCTGGGCGGGCTGCCGACCACCCTGATCACCTTCGACCCGCACCCGAGCGAGGTCCTCCGCCCGGGCACGCACCCCGCGCAGCTGACCACACTGGCCCGGCGCGCCGACCTGGTCGCCGAGCTCGGGGTCGACGCCTTCTGGGTGCTGCCGTTCACCCCGGAGTTCGCCCGGGTCGAGCCGGACGAGTTCGTGCACGAGCTGCTGGTGGACCGGCTGCACGCGTCCGCGGTGGTGGTCGGGAAGAACTTCACCTACGGCTACCGCGCGGCCGGGGACGTCCCCGAGCTGGAGCGGCTCGGGGCGCGGTTCGGGTTCGAGGCGATGGGGCTGGACCTGATGGCCGACGGCGACCGGGGCCGCACCGTGACCTTCTCCTCGACCTACATCCGCAGCTGCATCGCCGCCGGCGACGTCGAGGCCGCCGCCGACGCCCTGGGGCGGCCGCACCGGGTCGAGGGCGTCGTGGTCAAGGGCGACCAGCGGGGACGCGAGCTCGGCTACCCGACGGCGAACGTCGCCCCGACGGCCCACGCGGCGATCCCGGCCGACGGGGTGTACGCGGGCTGGTTCGTCCGCGACGAGCAGCGGTGGCCGACGGCGGTCTCGGTCGGGACCAACCCCACCTTCTCCGGGCAGGTCCGCACGGTCGAGGCGTTCGTGCTGGACCACTCCGAGGACCTCTACGGGCAGCGGGTCGGCGTCGAGTTCGTCGGCCGGGTCCGCGGGATGGAGCGCTTCGACTCGATCGAGGAACTGATCACCGCGATGGACTCCGACGTGGCCACGACGCGGAAGCTGCTCGGTCTCTGAGTGCGGCTGTTCGTCGCCGTCCTCCCGGACGAGGCCGCGAACGCGGCGGCGGACACCGACCTCGAGCTCGCCCTGCGGCGCGATCCCCACGGCGGCCGGTGGCGGGCGGTCGCGCGGGAGCGCCGGCACGTGACCCTGCGCTTCCACGCCGATGCCGATCCCGACGAGGTCGCGGCCGAGCTGGGGGAGCGTCTCGCCGGTGGTGAGCGGCCGGCCCTGCGGTGCGCCGGAGCGGGGAGGTTCGGCACCGCGCTGTGGCTCGGGGTCGAGACCGTCGGTGCCGCGGCCGCCTGGGACCGCCTGCTGGTCGCGGCCGGCGCGGACCCCGCCGAGCACGTCGCGCACCTCACGGTCGCCCGCGCCCGCGGCCGGTCGCCCTCCGTCCCGCCCGGCCTTGCGGAGCACCGTGGACCCGTGTGGACGCCCGACGAGGTCGTGGTCGTCGCGAGCGGAACGCCCTACCGGGTGGTGGCGAGGTTCCCGCTGGTGGGCGGGGACGAGGCCGTCGGACCCGGCCGGTAGACTCGTCGACGATCCGGCTGCGGTCCGTGGCGGCCGGGTCCTCGGACGTGCCCCGACAGGGCGCACCGGGACGGCACACGGTACCGGGCGCACGAGCCCGGGTACGACGAAGAACACGAGGAGCACCACCGACGTGGCCCTGACCACCGAGCAGAAGCGCTCGATCCTCTCCGAGTACGGCGTGCACACCACCGACACGGGTTCGCCCGAGGCCCAGGTGGCGCTGCTGACCCAGCGGATCATCCAGCTCACCGAGCACCTGAAGATGCACAAGCACGACCACCACTCCCGCCGCGGCCTGCTGCTGCTGGTGGGCCGTCGCCGCCGGCTGCTGAAGTACGTGGCGTCGGTGGACATCTCGCGCTACCGGTCGTTGATCGAGCGTCTCGGCCTGCGCCGCTGACATCCCGGGCCGCCCGCGATCATCGCGGGCGGCCCGACCCACATCGGGACACCTGAACAACCGAGCCCCGCCCCGCGGCGGCTCGTCCGAACAGGCCCGGTCCTCGACAGTGGCTCCCGGAACGGGCGTTCCGGGCGCTTCGATCGAAGACCGGTCAGGTCGGTGGAGCCGCGGAGGCCGCGGGGACTCGTCATCCGAATCCCCCGGAGGGACACCCATGGCGAACTCCGCCACCCCCGCCGCCGTCGACACCGAGACCGGGGTCCACGAGACCACGGCCGTGCTCGACAACGGCACGTACGGCACCCGCACGATCCGCTTCGAGTCCGGCCGGCTGGCCCGGCAGGCCGCCGGCGCCGTCGTCGCCTACCTCGACGAGGAGACGATGCTCCTCTCGGCGACGACCGCCTCGAAGCGCCCGAAGGACAACTTCGACTTCTTCCCGCTGACGGTGGACGTCGAGGAGCGCATGTACGCGGTCGGGCGCATCCCCGGCTCGTTCTTCCGCCGCGAGGGTCGTCCGTCGACCGACGCGATCCTCACCTGCCGCCTGATCGACCGGCCGCTGCGCCCGACGTTCGCCGCGAACCTGCGCAACGAGGTCCAGGTCGTCGTCACGGTCCAGAGCCTGGACCCGAAGGACCCCTACGACGTCCTCGCGATCAACGCCGCGTCGGCCTCCACCCAGATCTCCGGCCTGCCCTTCGAGGGTCCGGTCGGCGCCACCCGCGTCGCGCTGATCGACGGGCAGTGGGTCGCGTTCCCGACCTGGGACCAGCTCGAGCACGCCGTCTTCGACATGGTGATCGCCGGCTCGATCACCTCCGACGGCTCCGACGTCGCCATCTCGATGGTCGAGGCCGAGGCGACCGACAAGGCCGTCTCGCTCGTCGCCGGGGGCGCCCAGGCTCCCACCGAGGAGATCGTGGCCGCCGGCATGGAGGCCGCGAAGCCGTTCCTGCGCACCCTGTGCGAGGCGCAGCAGAACCTCTACACCTCGCTCGGGACGACCACGAAGGACTACCCGACCTTCCCGCCGTACCAGTCCGACGTCCTCGACGCCGTGACCTCCGCGGCGGGCGAGGACCTGGACAAGGCCCTCGCGATCGCGGGCAAGCAGGAGCGCGACACCGCCCAGGACGCCGTCAAGGAGCGCCTGGTCACCGAGCTCGCCCCGAAGTTCGAGGGTCGCGAGAAGGAGATCGGCGAGGCGTTCCGGTCGCTGACCAAGTCGACCGTCCGGAAGAAGATCCTCACCGAGGGCTTCCGCATCGACGGCCGCGGCGTCACCGACATCCGGCCGCTCGCCGCCGAGGTCGAGGTCATCCCGCGGGCGCACGGCTCGGCGCTGTTCGAGCGCGGCGAGACCCAGATCCTCGGCGTCACCACGCTGAACATGCTGCGCATGGAGCAGTCGATCGACTCCCTCACTCCGGAGACGACGAAGCGCTACATGCACCACTACAACTTCCCGCCGTTCTCCACCGGCGAGACCGGGCGCGTCGGCTCGCCGAAGCGCCGCGAGATCGGGCACGGCGCCCTGGCCGAGCGCGCGCTCGTGCCGGTCCTGCCGACCCGCGAGGAGTTCCCCTACGCGATCCGTCAGGTCTCCGAGGCCCTCGGCTCCAACGGGTCGACGTCGATGGGCTCGGTCTGCGCCTCGACGATGTCGCTGCTCAACGCCGGCGTGCCGCTGAAGGCGCCGGTCGCCGGCATCGCGATGGGCCTCGTGTCCGGCGAGGTCGACGGCAAGGAGACCTTCGTCGCCCTGACCGACATCCTCGGCGCCGAGGACGCGTTCGGTGACATGGACTTCAAGGTCGCCGGCACCAAGGACTTCGTGACGGCGCTGCAGCTCGACACGAAGCTCGACGGCATCCCCTCCGAGGTGCTCGCCCAGGCGCTCACCCAGGCCCGCGGCGCCCGGCTCGCGATCCTCGACGTCATGGCCGAGGCCATCGACGCGCCCGACGAGATGAGCGACTACGCGCCGCGCATCACCACGGTGAAGGTGCCGACCGACAAGATCGGCGAGGTCATCGGGCCGAAGGGCAAGATGATCAACTCGATCACCGAGGAGACCGGCGCCGACATCTCCATCGAGGACGACGGCACGATCTACGTCGGTGCGGCCGACGGGCCCAGCGCCCAGGCGGCGGTCGACAGGATCAACGCCATCGCCAACCCGCAGATGCCGAAGATCGGCGAGCGCTACCTCGGCACCGTCGTCAAGACGGCCGCCTTCGGCGCGTTCGTCTCGCTGGTGCCGGGCCGTGACGGCCTCGTCCACATCTCGAAGCTGGGCGGCGGCAAGCGGATCGGCAAGGTCGAGGACGTCGTGAACGTCGGTGACAAGATCCGCGTCGAGATCACCGACATCGACAACCGCGGCAAGATCAGCCTCCTGCCCGTCAAGGAGGAGGACGCCTCGAACGGCGCGGAGACCCCGGCCGACGGCGCCCCGCAGGGCACCGGCGCCGAGGGCGCGGGCGCCCCGCCCGCCGAGGAGGCGTCGGTGTCCGGCGCCATCGGCGGAGGCCGTTCCTGAGCACGGAAGCACGGTCCCTCGCGACCGAGCACCCGGCCCCCGGCGTGGCACGAACCGTGCTGCCCGGGGGCCTGCGGGTGGTCACCGAGCACGTGGCCGGGGCGCGGTCGGCCTCGGTCGGGCTCTGGGTCGACGTCGGGTCGCGCGACGAGCCGGGCTTCGACCCGGCCGCCCGCGGCGCCGCGCACTTCCTGGAGCACCTGTTGTTCAAGGGCACGGCGCGGCGCAGCGCCCGGCAGATCGCCGAGGAGATCGACGCGGTCGGGGGTGACCTGAACGCGTTCACCTCCAAGGAGCACACGTGCTTCTACGCGCACGTCCTCGACTCCGACCTCGCGCTCGCGGTCGACGTGGTGTGCGACGTCGTGCTCGACGGCGTGATGGCCGCACCGGACGTGGAGCTCGAGCGCGACGTCGTGCTGTCCGAGATCGCGGGCCGCGACGACGACCCCGAGGACCTGCTCACCGACGACTTCGACGACCTGCTGCTCGGTGACCACCCGCTGGGTGGCCCGGTGGTGGGGTCGGAGGAGTCGGTCACGGAGATGACCCGCGGCGTCCTCGCCCGCTTCCACGGCGCGCACTACGTGCCGTCGCGCTCGGTGCTCGCGGTCGCGGGCAACGTCGTGCACGCCGAGGTGCTCGACGCCGTCGCCGCGGCGTTCGGCTCCCGGCTCGACGGGGCACCCGCCGCGGCCGGGCACCGGCCGGACGCACCCGCCGTCGTGAAGGCCCCCGCGGAGCGGCTGTCGGTGCGCGAGGACGACACCGAGCAGTCGCACCTGATGCTCGGGGTCCCGTCGGTGCGGCGCGGCGACCCGCGGTGGGAGGCGCAGCTGGTGCTCTCCACCGTCCTCGGCGGGGGGACCAGCTCGCGGCTGTTCCAGGAGGTGCGGGAGCGACGCGGGCTGGCGTACTCGGTGTACTCCGCCGCCACCGGCTACTCCGACCTCGGCGTGCTCGGCGTCTACGTCGGCTGCGCCCCCGAGCGTCTCGGGACGGCCGCGGGGGTGCTGCGCACGCAGCTCGCCGACCTCGCCCGCCACGGCATCACCCCGGCGGAGCTCACCCGGGCCCAGGGGCAGCTGCGCGGCGAGTACGTCCTGGGCCTGGAGGACACGTCGTCCCGGATGAGCTGGTTGGGACGCCGCGAGCTGGACGGTCCGGGGGCACCGCTGGACCTCGGGGAGGCGCTCGCGCGGGTCCGGTCGGTCACGGTCGACGACGTCGCGGCGCTCGCGACGGAGCTCTTCGACGCGCCGCTCACGGCCGCCGTCGTCGGGCCCTACGCTGACGTCGACGATCTTCCCGACGAGGTGCGCGAGGTGGCGGAATGACCCGTGTCGGCGTGCTGGGTGCCCGGGGTCGCATGGGGTCGGAGGTGTGCCGGGTCGTCTCGGAGGCGGACGACCTCGAGCTCGTGGCGACCGTCGACGAGGGCGACCCGATCTCGGCGCTCGCGGACGCGGGCGCGCAGGTGGCGGTCGACTTCACGCACCCGTCGGCGGTCGCCGACAACGTCCGGTACCTCGTCGAGCACGGCATCCACGGCGTCGTCGGGACCAGCGGGATGACGACGGAGGTCCTCGACGAGCTGCGTGGCCGCCTGGATGCTGCGCCGGGCCTGGGGCTGATGGTGGTGCCGAACTTCGGCATCGGCGCCGTGCTGATGATGCGTTTCGCGGCGCAGGCGGCGCGGTTCTACGACTCCGTCGAGATCGTCGAGATGCACCACCCCAACAAGGCCGACGCCCCGTCGGGCACGGCGACCCGGACGGCGCAGATGATCGGTGAGGCCCGTGCCGCCGCCGGTCTCGGGCCGGGCCCGGACGCCACGACGCACGACCCGGACCACGCCCGCGGCGCGACCGTCGACGGCGTCCACGTCCACGCGGTGCGGATGGCGGGGCTGGTCGCGCACCAGGAGGTCATGCTCGGGAGCGCGGGGGAGACCCTGACGATCCGGCACGACTCGCTCGACCGGGCGTCGTTCATGCCCGGGGTGCTGCTCGCGGTGCGGTCCGTGGTGTCGCGCCCGGGGCTGACGATCGGGCTGGAGTCGGTGCTCGACCTGGACTGAGGCCGCTCCCGATCCGTACGAGCGGGCCGTTCGTCACGGTAGATCGTGACGAACGGCCCGTTCGTGGTTTCAGGGGTGCCGCCGATCAGAGCAGCGGCAGGCCCAGGTCCTCGGCGGTGGGACGCACGGCGAACTCGAGGTCCAGCGGGCCGCCGAGGCGCACCTCGCGCAGCGGGCGCCCGCCGGCGTCGAGGGTGCGGACGGTGCCGTCCGGCTCCCACCCCGCGCGGGCGTAGAAGGCGCGCGACGCCCGGTCGCGCTCCGGCACCCACGTGATCCCCCGCGTGGCGCCGCTCCCGTGCAGCGCCCCTGCCGCCGTCACCAGGAGCCGGCCCCCGTGCCCGCGACGGCCCCAGCGCGGCGAGACCAGCAGGGTCGCGACCAGACCGACGGACCCGGCGTCGTCGGGCAGGGCGCCGACCGCGTCGGCCAGGTCCTCCTCGGGCGCGGGGCCGGCGAGCGCGAAGCCCGCGACCGCGTCGCCCTCGGTGGCCACCAGGAGCCCGTCGGCCGCGCGCGCCCAGGCCGCGGCCACGGCCTCGTCGTCGAACCCCTCGGTGAGGCCGGGCGGCAGGAAGGCGGCGTAGGCGGTCGTCCAGACCTCCCGTTGCACCGCGGTGACGGCCGGGGCGTCGTCGGGGGTCGCCGGGCGGACGTGCGCGATCGCCATACCCGCGACACTAGGACAGGCGCTGGGACACCGGTCACGCCCCGACATCGACCCCACCCGCCGTCGGGAATGATCACTCCTGACGCATACGCCGAGAGAACAGGAGAGGCCGTTGTCCGTCACCGACGAACTGGTCGCCGCCAACGAGTCCTTCGCCGCGGGCTTCACCGACGGTGGGCAGCCGGGGCCGCCCTCGCGTCAGGTCGCCGTGGTCGCCTGCATGGACGCGCGACTCGACGTCTACCGCACCCTCGGTCTGGGGCCGGGCGAGGCGCACGTGATCCGCAACGCCGGCGGCGTCGTCACCGACGACGTGCTGCGCTCGCTCACGATCAGCCAGCGCAAGCTGGGGACGACGGAGGTCGTGCTCGTCCACCACACCAAGTGCGGGATGGCGACGTTCGCCGACGACGATTTCGTCGGCGAGCTGGAGCAGGAGTGCGGACAGAAGCCGGGGTGGGCGCCCGGGGCGTTCTCCGACACCGAGCAGGACGTCCGCGACTCGCTCACCGCGGTCCGCGCGAACCCGTTCCTGCTGCACACCGACGCGGTGCGCGGGTTCGTCTACGACGTCGACGCGGGCACGCTGACCGAGGTGTCGTGACGTTCGAGGTCGTCGCCGAGATCGACGTCCCGCACCGCCCGGACCTCGACCCGGTCCGGCGGCAGGTGGCGGACCTCGCCCCGCTGACCGACCACGTCCTCGCCCCCGACAACCCGACCGGGCGGGCCGCGGTGTCGGGCGTCGCCGTGACCGCGGCGGCCCGCGCCACGGGCGCTCGGGTGACGGCGGTGCTCAACGCCCGCGACCGCAACCGGCTCGGGCTGCGCCGCGACCTGCTCGGACTGGTGGCGCTGGGCGTGCGCGAGGTGCTGCTGCTGCGCGGTGACCCGCCCGACGACGACGCCGAGGACGGCCCGCTCGGGGTGCGCGCGATGCTGGACGAGGCCCGGGCGTTCGCCGACGAGCACGAGGTGGCGCTGCGGGTCGGGGTGGTGGCGCCGCTGGGGAAGCCGCTCGCGCGGTGGAAGCGGGCGGCCGACGTGCTGTGGCTGCCGCCGGCGTTCTCGGTCGGGGCGGTGGAGCAGTGGCGCTCCGACGCGCAGGTCGAGGTACCGGTCCGGGCGGGCGTGCTGGTACCGACCGGACCACGGATGGCCGACGGGGTGGCGCGGGCGATCCCGGACCTCGAGCTGCCCGCGGGGCTGCTGGACGCGCTGGACGACGATCCAGACGCCGGGGTCGACGCCGCCTGCGAGCACGTCGTCGCGCTGCGGGACTCCGGGCTCGTCGACGGCGTGCACCTGGTGGCGGTCAGCCGGGCGGGCGAGACGGCGCGGCGCCTCGCTCCGCTGCTGGCGTGATCAGGCCGGACGCGGCAGGGGCAGGACGGGCGGCTCGTCGTCGGCCTGGCGGACGGTCGCCGCGGCGGGGTGCTCGACGAGGGCCAGCACGCGCGAGGACATGAACCGCGCGGTGCGCACCGGGGTGCCCCCGCGCGTCACCTCGCTGACCTCGACGACGCCGCGCCCGTGCGCGACCTCCACCCGGCGACCGGCGCGGGTGGCCTCCACGTCCCAGCTACGGGTGGTGCCGCCGGCGTCCACGACGATCTCGACGCGATCTCCGATCATGACTTCTCCTTCACTGTTCTCCCTGGTCAACGCCGGTGTGGCCGCTCCTGTTCCGGTGGTTGTCGGGGGTGGCTGGCACGATCCCGGGCGTGGGATCACCGGAGCGGATGGGTGCGGCGGCGGCGCGGCGGGCGGTGCTCGGCGCGCAGGGGCTGGACGCTCCGCCGCGGTCGGTCCCGCCGAACCGCGGCGGGCTCACGCGGCTCGTGCGGCACCTCGGGCTGCTGCAGCTCGACTCGGTCAACGTCGCGGTGCGGGCGCACTACGCGCCGGTGTTCGCCCGGCTCGGCGCCTACGATCGTGACCTCCTCGACGCGCTGGCCTGGCCGCAGACCGCGGCCGACCGTCGGCGCCGGGCGTTCGTCGAGTTCTGGGCGCACGAGGCGAGCCTGATCCCGGTGGAGGACTGGCCGTTGCTGCGCTGGCGGATGCGGGACAACACCGCGCGCACCAACCGGTGGCTGGGCACGGCGCTGGACCACCGGCCGGACATCCTCGACGCGGTGCACGACGCGGTCGCCGCTCACGGCCCGATGGAGGCGCGGCAGGTCGAGGAGGTGCTCGGTCACGGGGGCGAGCGGCGCGCCCGGGCACACGGCGGGTGGTGGACCCGGTCGGACGTCAAGGTCGCCTGCGAGCACCTGTTCGCCACCGGGGTCCTGACGACGGGGACGCGGCGCGGTTTCCGCCGGGCGTACGCGGTGAGCGAGGACGTCATCCCGCCCGGGGTCCACGCCCGGGAACCCGATCGAGCGGAGTCGATGCGAGCGTTGACCCTGCGGGCGGCGGCCGCGCACGGCGTGGCCACGGAACCCGACCTGCGCGACCACTACCGGCTGCCGCCCGCGGAGAGCCGGGTCGCGGTCGCGGAGCTCGTCGACGCGGGGGAGCTGGAAGAGGTCGAGGTCGACGGGTGGGGTGCGCCCGCGTACCGATTGCCCGGTCTCCGGGTGCCGCGTCGGGTCACGGGGCGGGCCCTGCTCGCGCCGTTCGACCCGCTGATCTGGTTCCGCCCGCGCACCGAACGGATCTTCGGCTTCACCTACCGGATCGGCATCTACACCCCGGCCGAGCGGCGCACCCACGGCTACTACGTCTTCCCGTTCCTGCTCGACGGGCAGCTGGTCGGCCGGGTCGACCTCAAGACCGACCGTGCCGCGGGCGTGCTGCGGGTGCCCGCCGCCTTCGCAGAGCCGGAGTGCATCGAGCGCGGCGCCGACGAGGCCCGGGTGGCCGCCGAACTCGCGGGCGCGCTGCGCGACATGGCGGCGTGGCTGGGGGTCGGCGACGTCGTCGTCGAGGGTGGTCCACTGGCGCCGGCGCTGTCCCGTGCCCTCCTCGCGGGGGCTCCGCTCGTCTGAGGCGCTCGACGATGTCCCGCTACCGGCACTGGATGTGTGCAGGTCGCCATCGTCGGTGCGGGGCCGCCGCCCGCGGACCTCAGCAGCCGGCGATCAGGGCGCGCTCGAACGACGGGTCCAGGCCCGCCGCCAGGTCCGAGCGGCCCTCCGCGCGGACCTGCGCCAGCACGTCCCGCGCGGTCTCGGCCACCGGCCGGAACCGCAGGCCCGCCGCGATCGCGGACGAGGAGTCGATCGCGTCCTGCGGGATCTGGTCCTCCGGGAACCACAGCGGCCGGGCCTCCTCCTCGACGTCGGCCAGCGACTCCCGCAGGTACTGCTCCCCGGCCCAGGCCCACGAGACGTCCTCCGGCCGACCCCCGACCCCGAGGAGGCACTCCGAGAGCACCGCCGACAGCGGCTGCGCCCGCCCCGGGCCCACGGTGTCGAACACGCCGTCGAGCCGCCGGTCGAGCGCCGAGACCATGAACGCCGCGATGTCGCGGGCGTCGCTGTACTGGACGACGCGACCGGGGTCGCCCGGCGCCAACACCTCACGGTCCGCGTCACCGGCGAGGGCCCGGGCGAGGCGGACGGGCCACCAGGTGAAGCGGTCGGTGGGGTCGTGGGGCCCGACCATGATCCCCACCCGGAACACCGGCGCGGGCCCGTCGAAGTGTCGGGCGATCGCCGCCTCGGCCTCCAGCTTCTCCAGCGAGCGCTCCTGCAACGCGTCGTCGGCGTCGCCGGGACGGCGCACCGGGTCCCCGGCGCCCGGCACCGCCGGCCCGTCCGGGTGGTACACGCTCATGCCCGACACGTAGCCGTACGCGCCCGCCGCACCGTCGAGCAGCTCAGCCGTGCGCGCCACCGCGTCGGGGTCGGAGAAGGTGTCGAGCACCGCGTCGAAGCGGCGCCCGTCCAGGGCGGAGAGGTCGCCCTGCCGGTCGCCGGCGAGCGCCTCGACCCCGTCCACCGGGGCCGACCCGCGTCGGGAGAGAACGGTCACGTCGTGGCCGGCGGCGAGCCCGGCGGCGGCCAGGTGGCGGCCGAGGAAGCCGCCGCCACCCAGGACGAGCAGGTGCATCGGCGCGGCTACCCGCTCGGCGCGGAGGCACACCGCCGCGCACCGACCGGACGTCCCGCAGAACCTGCCGTTTGCCGACGAGGACCGGCCGGGGAGCACACCTGGAGTCGGCCCGCGGACGCGCCGGGGCCTGGCAACGAGGAGGACGTCGGGTGTCGGACGAGCAGCGCAAGGTCGGGGTGGCCGTCGTCGGGGTGGGCGGCGCGGTATCGACCACCGCGATCGCGGGGGTCGAGCTGCTGAAGGTCGGCGCGTGCGGGACCGAGGGCCTCCCGTTCGCCGACGTCGAGTCGCTGGTGCCCTACACGTCGCTCGTGTTCGGCGGGTGGGACCTCGACGGGGACGACCTCGCGAAGGCCGCCCACCTCCACCGGGTGCTCGAGCCGGGGGTCATCGAGGCGTCGGGGGCCGGGCTCGCGGCCGTGACGCCGTGGCCCGCCGTGGCCGACCCGGACTACTGCCGCAACGCCGTCGGCGCGAACGTCGTCCCGATCTCGTCGCTGCGCGGGCGGGTCGACCACATCCGCACCGACATCGAGCGCTTCCGCACCGAGCACGACCTCGATCGCGTCGTCGTCGTGAACCTCGCCTCGACCGAGCGCTGGCCGGACCTGACGCTGCCGTCGCTTCAGACGCCGGAGGCGTTCGAGGAGGCCCTCGACGCCGACGACCCGGTGATCAGCCCGAGCATGATCTACGCCTACGCCGCGATCGTCTCCGGCTCGCCGTACGTGAACTTCACGCCGAGCGCGTCGGCCGACATCCCGGCCCTCCTCGAGCTCGCGCTGCAGCGCAGCGTCCCGGTCGCCGGCAAGGACGGCAAGACGGGGCAGACCATGATCAAGACGGTGCTCGCGCCGGCGTTCGCGTCCCGCTCGCTGCACGTCGACGGCTGGTACTCCACGAACATCCTCGGCAACCGCGACGGCCAGGTCCTCGACGACGCCGACTCGCTGCAGGCCAAGCTCCAGACCAAGGGCAACGTCCTCGACGAGTGCCTCGGCTACCACGTCGAGGACCACCAGGTCCGGATCGACTACTACAAGCCGCGCGGGGACGAGAAGGAGGCCTGGGACAACATCGACCTGACCGGCTTCCTCGGCCAGAAGATGCAGGTCAAGGTCGACTTCCTGTGCCGCGACTCGATCCTGGCCGCGCCGCTGGTGCTCGAGCTGGCGCGCATGGTCGACGAGGCCGCCCGCCGCAAGGAGGGCGGGGCGCAGGAGCAGCTCGGCTACTTCTTCAAGGCGCCGATCACCCGCGACGGCTCGGAGCCCGTGCACGCCCTCTACCGGCAGGAGCAGGTCCTGCGGGAGTGGCTCGCGCGGTGAGTCTCGCGCAGCTCGTCGGGCCCTTCCGCGAGATCGGCGACCTCAAGCGGGTCCACGTGGCCGGCCGGGCCGGGTCGATCGCCGACCACGCGTTCGTGCGCGCCTGGTCGGCGCTGGCCGGCGGAGCCGACCCGACGACCGTGGCCGACGCCGAGTGCGCGGCCGCGGTGGCCGGTGCCCGGCTCGCCGGGCTGGACGCCACGGTGCTGCACGACGCCGGCCTGACCCGCGACGAGGCCCGGGCGGTGCGGACCCGCGCGATCGACGAGGTCGGCGCGGCGCTCACCGACGACACGCGGCGGCGCCTGGTCGAGGCCCCGGACCCCGTCGAGGACCTCGCGCACGTCCCGCCGTTCGCCCACACGCTCGTCGACCAGCCCCGCGCCGGCGCGACCGCGCCCGGCCGGCCCCGGATGATCGTCGAGCCGCCGGAGGACCACGGCGAACACTGCTGGGCGGTCGCGGTGTACGGCGCGCTGGTGGCCGAGGACCTCGGCGCCGACCCGGGCGAGGCCTTCCTGCTCGGGCTCGCCCACCACCTGCACAACGTCGCCGTGCCCGACGCCGGGTTCGCGGGAGAGATCCTGCTCGGCGACCACCTCGGGTCGATGCTCGAGCGGCTGACCGAGCGCGAGCTCGCCACGCTGCCGACGGCGCTCGCCGACCGGGTGCGCGGCCTGCTCACCGCCCGCGCCGACGCCGACACCCCGCTCGGTCGCGCCTTCCACGCCGCGGACGTGCTCGACCGCGTGCTGCAGGTCCACCACCACGCCCGTGCGGCCGCGTTCACCGCGAAGGACGCGCTGGTCGACCTCGAACTCGTCCACGAGTCGCCGGTCTCGGCCTACCACGACGCCGTGCTGACCGAGGCGGGCCTGCTGCCGTGATCGACCCCCACTCCCGCCGGCCGTTGACGGCGGACACCCCGCACTCGGTGTCCGACGGCGAGCGGCGGTGGCCGGTGCTGGACGGGATCCCGTACCTGCGGGTCGGGCGGGGGGAGCTCGTCGAGCGGGCCCTGACGGCGCTCGACGACGGGCGGGTCCGTGACGCGGCCGCGATCCTGCTCGCGGACAACGACGACTGGTGGGACCAGCCGCCGCCCCCGCCCCAGGTGCTCGCGGAGGCCTACGACGCCGCCGCCGACCCGCGGACCACCCTGCGCGACGCGGTGACCGCCCTGGGCCTCGGGCGCGTCGGGGACTACTTCCTGCACCGCGACCACGACCCGTCCGGCCTCGCCGTCACCGCGCTCGTGGCCACGCACCCACCCGCGGGACGGCCCGTCGTCGACCTCGCCTGCGGCGCCGGGCACCTGCTGCGTCGGCTCGTCCGGGAACCGGGGGAGACGGGCGGAGCCACCGGGATCGACATCGTCTTCGCGAAGCTCTGGCTCGCGCGCCGGTTCGTGCTCCCCGCCGAGGGCGGGGTCGACCTCGTCTGCGCCGACCTCCGCGCCCCGTGGCCGCTCGCTCCCGACGGCGACCGCTGGGTCTGCTGCCACGACACGCTGTACTTCCTCGACGACCCCGGCGACGTGCTGCACCGGGCGGTCGAGCTCGCGGGCCCCGGCGGCGCCGTCCTCGCGGGGCACTGCCACAACGCCGAGCACCCGCTCGGGGCCGCCGGGCACCCGTTGACCACCGACGAGTGGGCGGGCCTGCTGCCGGGCGCCCTCACCTACCCCGAGGAGGAGCTGACCGACGCCGCGCTGCAGGGCCGCCGGGCCCGACCCGTCGTCGGGACGGAACTGGAGCGGACCGAGGCGGTCGCGCTGGCGTTCGACCACGTCGCCGCGCTGCCGCAGCCGGCCCTGCTCGACCCGTCGCCCGGCGCGACGCTGCGGCCGAACCCGCTCTACCGCGACGGGGTGCGGGAGTGGCCGAACCCGCGCTGGGCCGCCGAGTACGGCGCGCGGGCGGCGGTCTACCTGCCGGAGACCCTGCCCACGGACCTGTCCGACGACCGGGCGGCCCGCCGCCGCGTGCTCGTCGAGCTGCCGGAGCGCTGGTGAGCACCGGGTGGGGCGTGGTCGGCCTGGGGTGGGTGGCCCGCGACCACGCGCTCCCCGCGATCGCCGCCGACCCGGACGCCCGCCTCGTCGCGGTGTGCGACCGCGACCCGGACGCCCTCGCCGCAGCCGGCCCGGGCGTGACCGCGACCGACGACCTGGACGCCTTCCTCGCCGTCGACGGGCTGGACGCGGTCTACGTCGCGACCCCGAACCACGCCCACCTGCCCGTCGTGCGCGCGGTCGCCGCCGCCGGGGTGCCCGTGCTGTGCGAGAAGCCGATGGCCCACACCGTCGACGACGCGTGCGCGATGGTCGACGCGGTCGGTGCCGGGCTCGCCGGCACGGCCTTCGACCAGCGGTTCCACCCCGCGCACACCCGCATCCGGGAGCTCGTGGCCGAGGGGCGGATCGGCGCCGTCACCGCGGTCCGGATCGTCTATGGCTGCTGGCTGCCGCCCGGCTGGTTGCCCCCGCACACCGCGACCGACGGCGCGAACTGGCGGGTCGACACCGCCCTGGCCGGCGGCGGCGCCGCGATCGACCTCGCCCCGCACGGCATCGACCTCGTCGGCACCCTTCTGGGCGAGGACCTCGCCACCCTGCAGGCCCTCACCCGCCGTCGGGTGCACGACTACGTCGACCCCGCGGCCGACGACGGCGCCGTGCTCGTCGGGGCGACCCGCTCCGGCACGCTCGTCGACGCCCACGTCAGCTTCTGTCTGCCCGACGCCCTGCCGCGGCGTCGTCTGGAACTGGTCGGCACCCGCGGCCAGCTGGTCGCCGAGAACACCCTGGGCCAGGTCGCGGGCGGCACGCTGACGTTCCTCGACGCCGCCACCGGCGCGGCGGAGGCGGTCGCGTTCGACCCGGACGGGCCGTTCGAGCGCCAGCTCGCCGCGTTCGGCGCGGCCGTCCGCGGGGAGCGCCCGTGGCCCTACCCGCTCGCCCGCGACCTCGCGCTCCACGAGCTGCTGCTCGGCGCCCTCGACACCGCCGGCCCCGTCCTCAAGGAGATGCCGTGCCCCTGAGCCCCTGGACCTGCTCGAACTGCGGCCACTGGCAGCGCTGGTTCGACGTGCCGCCCGCGTGCCCGGTGTGCACCGACGTCCGCAACGCCCTGCCCGACGACGGGTGGGACTTCCGTCCGCTCGCCGAGATCGCCGAGGGCCGCGAGGCGCGCTGGACCGAGGTGCGGCCCGGCATCACGGGGTTCTGGTGCGAGCCGCAGGTCGGGCTGGGCACGTGCGGGTGGGTCATCGAGACCGATCACGGCCTCGTCGGCTGGGAGGGCGCGGGGTTCTACCCCGACGAGGGCCTCGCCGAGATCCGTCGCCGCGGGGGCCTGATCGCGCTCGCCGCCAGCCACGTCCACGGCTACGGCGCGCTCTTCCAGCTCCAGGACGCCCTGCAACCGCCGGTCATGGCGATCGGCGTCCGCGACCTGGAGTGGACGAAGGCCTTCCGCGTGACCTGGCCGCTCGACGACCGGCACGAGTTCGCCCCCAGTCTGGTCGCGCACCGCACCGGCGGCCACTTCGACGGGCACATGGTGCTGCACGACGAACGCCGCCGGGTCCTGTTCTGCGGCGACATGCTCAAGGCCGCGCTGGACGACGAGGGCCGCGCCACCGGGTTGTCGGCCCACAAGGCCTACCACGCCCAGATCCCCCTCTCGCACCAGGAGATCCGGGATGCCTACAAGGTCATCGGGAACCTGGACTTCGACGCCGTCGCCACCCCGTTCGAGTTCGTCGAGGGCGTCACCACGGCCCACGTGCTCGCGCTCTACGACCGGCTGCTGTCCGCGCAACCGGTCGCCGGCGCGATCCCGCTGGACGAGCTCTCGTGAGCCTCGACGCCGTCGCGCAGGACTACACCGACGCCCTGCCACCCGGTGAGACCGACGAGATCGAGCTCCGCGACGCCGACCGCACCGGGGTGCACGTCGTCGCCGCCGACTTCGCCGACCCGTCGGGTCACTGGCCGCGCTCCGGCTCGTTCGGCTACGGGCTCTCCGTCGAGCGCGCCCGGGTGGCGGCCCGCGCCGAGCTCGCCGAGGAGATGCTGCTCTCCCGGCACCTGCGCACCCTGGAGCGCACGCGCGACTCGTACACCGCGCTGCGGGGACGACTGGGCGACGGCGGAGTCGTCGACCCGGTCCGGCTGACGCTCCCCGCGGGCAGTGCCTACGACCCGGACGCGCCGCGGTGGTGGCTCCCGGCCACCCGCGTCCGCACCGGCGAGACGGTGCTGGTGCCGGCCGAGTTCGCCGCCGCGTACCCCGTCGACCTGCCCTGGCAGGACCCCGCCGAGCGGCTCACCACCGTCATCACCAACGGCTGCGGCGCGGGCGACACCGTCGAACGCGCGCTGGGCCACGCGCTCGGCGAGCTGCTGCAGCGCGACGGCAACGCGACCGCCTTCCGCGCCCTGGACCGGGGGATCGTCATCGACACCGGTCCCGACGACGAGCTGGTCGCCGACCCGGACACCCGGGCCCTGCTCGCGCACCTGCGCGGGGTCGGCGTCCGGGTCGTGCCGAAGCTCGCGTCCACCGCGTTCGGCGTCACCGACCTGCACGTCGTCGGGTACGACGCCGTGGGGGACCCGCCGCACCCGATCGCCCTGACCGCCTGCGGGGAGGCCGCCCACCCGGACCGCGAGGTCGCGCTGCAGAAGGCGCTGCTCGAGTTCTGCTCGGCCCGCGTGCGCAAGACGTTCGCCCACGCCGACCTCGCGACGGTGCACCCGCTCGCCCCCGCGAGCTACTGGGACCGCGAGTTCGCCCAGCCGCTCCCGCCGCAGGAGGCCCGGGCCTTCCGGGCGATGCAGGACTGGACGGCCCGCGACGCCGACGACCTGCGAGGCCTGCTGGAGCCCGTCCTCGCCGAGCACACGCGGGTGCGGTTCGACGAGCTGCCGACCACGGCCGTCGGGCACCCCGTCGCGGTGCTCGACGACCTCATGGGCCGGCTCGCGGAGTTCGACGTGCTCGCCGTGCTCGCGGACGAGGGGCCGGCGTGCACGGTGAAGGTGCTCGTGCCGGGCCTCGAGGTCGAGACGATGTCCTACGGGCGCATCGGTCGCCGGGGCGTCGACCGGCTGCTCGACCGTGCGGCCGACCCGCACGACCCCGCCTTCGGCCTCGTCGGGCTCGGCGACCCGCCCCACGCCGGCGCGCTGCCGGTGCTCCTTCCCGACGACGAGGCGGCTCGGCTCGCCGACGAGCGCGGCAGCGACCGCGCGTGGCTGGACCGCGACCGCGTCGACGCGGTCGTCGGCGACCTCTACCCGCTCTACCGCGAGCCGTCCCGGCACGCGGTCGCCCGCGTGGCGGCGGGGGAGGAGGTGGAGCTGACATGAGTCTCCGCTGGGCCTACAACACCAACGGCCTGTCCTCCCACCGGCTCGACGACGCCCTCGCCCTGCTCGCCGACCACGGCTACGCCGGGGTGGCGCTGACCCTCGACGTCGCCCACCACGACCCGTTCGCCCCGGACCTCGCCCGGCGCACCGCCGCGCTGGCGGAGCGGCTGCGCGACCTCGGGCTGGCGAGCGTCGTCGAGACCGGGGCGCGCTTCCTGCTCGACCCGCGCCGCAAGCACCACCCCACCCTGGTCAGTGCGGACGCCTCGGACCGCGCGCGTCGGATCGACTTCCTGCGGTTGTGCGTGGACGTCGCCGCTGACCTCGGCAGCGAGGCGGTCTCGTTCTGGGCGGGGGTCCTGGCGGAGGGCCTGGACCCGGACGAGGCGTGGAAGCACCTGGTGCACGGGGTCGCCTCGGTCGCCGGGCACGCGCGGTGGCGGGACGTCCCGGTCGCCGTCGAGCCCGAGCCGGGGATGCTGGTCGACGACCTGGACGACTGGAGCGAACTGCAGGGCGAGGTCCCCGACATCACGCTCGCGCTCGACACCGGCCACTGCATCGTCTCGGGCCGCTGGGAACCCGCCGACGCGGTGCGGGCGTTCGCCCCGCACCTCGGGGCGGTCGCCGTGGAGGACATGCCCCGCGGCGTGCACGACCACCGCACACCCGGCGAGGGCGACATGGACCTGCCCGCCGTCGTGACCGCGCTGCGCGACGTCGGCCACCGCGGGCTGGTCAGCCTCGAGCTCTCCCGCGACTCCCACCGCGCCGACCGCCTCGTGCCGGAGGCGATCGCGACGCTGCGCGCCATGGAAGGAGTGGACGAGTGAGGATCTGTTTCGTCTCCCGCCGCTACTGGCCGGCGGTGTCCGGGATGAGCGCGTACGCGGAGAACCTGCTGCGCCACCTCGTCCGGGCCGGTCACGACGTCACGATGATCTCCCAGTACCGCGGCGACCCGGCCGGACGCGCGGTGTACGGCGGCGGCCCGCCGCCGCCCGAGCGGGTCCCCGACGGCGTCGAGGTGGTGGCGCTCGAGGCGCACGGCGAGCAGGAGGTCGTCCACGACCGCCCCGCCGACTTCGAGGCCGACGTCGAGACGATGCGCGCGACGATCGCCCGGTTGCACGCGCAGCGGCCCTTCGACGTGCTGCACGCGCAGTACGCCTACCCCAACGGCCTGGCCGTGCTGCGCGCCGCGCACGAGCTGCGCCTGCCCGCCGTCGTCAGCGTGCAGGGCGGCGACGGGCACTGGGTCGGCACCTGCTGCGACACGCACCGCGAGCTGATCCGGGCGGTGTTCGCGCATGCACCCGCACTGGTGATCGGCTCGCCGTCGTTCGCGGGCGAGGTGTCGGCGCGCCACGAGGTCGACCCGGCCCGGTGGACGATCGTCTCCGGCGCCACGGACACCGAGCGATTCACGCCCGCCCGCGAGCCCGGGACCCTCGGCGACCCGCCGACGTTGCTCTACCACGGTCGCGTCGACGCCCGGAAGGGCGTGCTCGACCTGCTCGAGGCGCACCGGATGCTGCTCGACGGCGGCCGGGACGTCCGCCTGGTCGTCTCCGGGATCGGGCCGGACACCACCCTGGTCGCGGAGCGCGTGACCGAGCTGGGTCTGGACGACCACGTCTCCCAGCTCGGCTACACCCCGTACGAGCGGGCGCACGAGGTCTACGGCCGCGGCGACGTGTTCGTGAGCCCGACCTACGCCGAGGGCTTCTCCAACACGGTCCTCGAGGCGATGGCGTCGGGGCTGCCGGTGGTGTCCACCGACGTCGTCGGCGTCCGCGACTGCGTGCGTCCCGACGACAACGGCGTGCTCGTCCCGGCGAAGGACCCGGCCGCGCTGGCCGCCGGGATCGGGCGGGTCCTCGACGACGACGGACTCCGGGTCGGCATGGCCCGGCGCGCGCTGGACGAGGTCCGCGCGGTGTGGTCCTGGCCGGTGATCGCCGACCGGGTCACGGACGTCTACGACGTGGTGCGGGACGTCCCGGTCCCCGCCATCCCCGACCCGCCCGTGGACCCGTCGTGTCGGTTCCGCGCGGCGCCGCACCTGCTGTGAGGGTCGTGGCGGTCAGCCCGCACCTCGACGACGCGGTGTTCTCGGTCGGCGGCACGCTCGAGCGGCTGGGGGCCGACACGCTCGTCGTCACCTGCTTCACGGGCTCCACGGACCCGGCGACCGTGACGCCGTTCGGGCTCTCGACCCAGCTCGACAAGGGCCTGTCGGCCGACGTGGACTACATGGCGCTGCGCCGCGAGGAGGACCGCCGGGCGTTGGCGGTCCTCGGGGTCACCGGTCGGCACCTGGACCTGCTCGAGGCCCCGCATCGCGGCTACGACAGCCCGGCCGAGCTCTTCGCGGGGCGGCACGACGACGACGCCGTGGCCGGCCCCCTGGCCGACGCGCTCGGGCCGCTGCTCGCCGACGCCGACCTCGTCCTCGCCCCGCAGGCGCTCGGCGACCACGTCGACCACCAGTGGGTCGGCGCGGTCGTCGCCGACCTCGTGGACCCCGGGCGCGTGGCGTGGTGGCGCGACACCCCGTACGTGCTGCGCCGGCCCGACGCCGCGCCGATGGAGCACGTGGCCGGGCAGGAGCTCGCCGTCGACGTCACCGCGGAGCTGGATCGCAAGGTCGCGGCGGTGCGCTGCTACGTCACGCAGGTGCCGTTCCAGTTCGGGACGGCGGAGGCGGCCGGCCCGGCGCTGACCGGGCTCGCGCGCGACGAGGCCGCCCGGTCCGGTGCCGCGGCGCCCGTCGAGGTGCTGCGCGCCGGGGTTCGGGCCGCCGAGGTGCTGGCGCCGCTCGGCGGGAAGCGGGACCGGGAGCCGTCGCGATGATCAACGGACCCTCATCGGGATCTGCGACCGCCTCCCAGCCCCATGAGGGTCCTTTCGACGACCGCAGCCGCTCAAGCGCCCGGGTGGATGAACCGCACGCCCGGCGGGAGTCCGCCGGTGCGCGAGGTGCGGGCCAGGACGGCGAGCAGGGTCTCCCGGAACGCCTCCGCGGCGCGGGTCGGGGAGACGTCCGTGCGGTGGGCCAGCGCGATCGTGCGGTGAGTCCAGCCGGAGCCGTCCAGGCGGGTCGTGCGCAGGCCCGACCGCCCGGCCAGCACCAGGCTCGGCACGATCGCGACCCCGAGGCCGCGCTCCACCATGCGCAGCACCGCGTCCATCTCGCCGCCCTCGACCGCGATCCGCGGCGTCACGCCGGCCGCGGCGCAGGCGGACAGGATCGCCTCGCGCAGCTCGTAGCCGGGGCGGTTGATCACCAGCGGGTGCCGGGCGATCTCCGCGATGCCGGCGTGGTCGCCGAGCACGTCGTCGAGCGGGGCGTGGCCCGCCGTTGCCGACACCGCGACCAGCTCCTCGCGCAGCACCGGCGTCAGCCCGAGGGTGCCGCCGGCATGTGCGGACGACCCCGGCGCGGACCCGGCCCGGCCCCGCAGGGAGCCGGCGGGCAGCGGGCCGCCGTTGCCACCCGTCGTCGTGAACCGGTCGGCCTGGTGGATGACCAGCGCGAGGTCGAGCTGGCCGTCCTCCAGGTCGGTCACGAGGTCCTGCGACCCGCCCTCGGAGATCTGCAGCGAGATGCCGGGATAGGAGTCGTGGAAGACGGCCAGCACGTCCGCCACGACGCTCACGCACAACGACGGCGTGGCGCCCAGGCGGAGGCGTCCGCGGCGCAGGTCGGCGAGCTCCGCGATCTCCAGCCGGGCCGTCTCGACGTCGGCGACGATGCGCCGCGCGAGGGGCAGGAGGGTCTCACCCGCCGATGTGAGTGTGACGTGATCCCTACCCCGGGTGAACAACGTCTCACCGAGATCATCTTCCAGGGCCTGCACCTGGCGGCTGAGTGTCGGCTGGGCGACCCGCGCCTCCGCCGCTGCCTGCACGAACCGGCCCGTGTCCGCCACAGCGAGGAAGTAGATGAGCTGTTTGAGGGTCACCTCAATAGCGTACGAGCATCGCTGAACCGACTTGCATGCATTGGCAGTCGGCGTGTTCGCAGGCTTAGCGTGTCGTCGTGGTCCTGACCCAGCAGCGCAACATCGTGACGAGGACGTGGGGATCGTCCGTCGGCAAGAAGTTCGTCATGGCCGTCACCGGCGTGATCTTCTTGCTGTACGTGATCGCCCACATGATCGGGAACCTGAAGATCTTCTTCGGGCAGGAGACGTTCGACGCGTACTCCGAGCACCTCCGCACACTCGGTGCCGAGATCTTCGGCTACGAGGGCGTGCTGTGGATCATCCGCGTCGTGCTGCTCGCGTCGGTGGTCCTGCACATGGTCGCCGCGTTCAGCCTCTGGTACCGCGCCAAGCGCGCGCGGCCGGTGGGCTACCAGCACAAGGGGCACCAGGGCAGCTACGCCGCCCGGACCATGCGCTGGGGCGGCGTGATCATCGCGCTGTTCGTGATCTGGCACATCCTCGACCTGACGACCGGGACCGTGAACCCGGACCCGGCGGGCGGGGCGTACGCCAAGCTGGTGGCGAGCTTCGACCGGCCCGTCGTCGCGATCTTCTACATCGTCGCGATGGTGGCGCTGAGCTTCCACATCAGCCACGGTCTGTGGTCGGCCACGCAGACGTTCGGCGGCAACAGCGCCGTGCGTCAGCACGCCTTCAAGACGTTCTCCATCGGCGTGGGAGTCGTCATCGCCGTCGGCTTCGCGATCATCCCGGTGTCCGTCATGTTCGGTCTGGTGAGGTGAGGAATGTCAGAGCTGCAGCAGGAGCCCACGTCGGTCCAGGGCGAGGGCCGCTGGTTGCTCGGTGACCCGATCGCCGACAACCGCGCGCCGGACAGCCCCATCGGCGACCGGTGGAGCGACCGCAAGTTCTCCGCGCGGCTGGTCAACCCGGCCAACCGCCGCAAGATGACCGCGATCATCGTCGGCACCGGCCTGGCCGGTGGCGCCGCCGCGGCGACGCTCGGCGAGGCCGGCTACCACGTCAAGTCGTTCTGCTTCCAGGACTCGCCGCGGCGCGCGCACTCGATCGCCGCGCAGGGCGGGATCAACGCCGCCAAGAACTACCGCAACGACGGCGACTCGGTGCACCGGCTGTTCTACGACACCGTCAAGGGCGGCGACTTCCGCTCGCGCGAGTCGAACGTGCACCGTCTCGCCGAGGCGTCGGTCAACATCATCGACCAGTGCGTCGCGCAGGGGGTCCCGTTCGCCCGCGAGTACTCCGGCCTGCTCGACACCCGGTCGTTCGGTGGCACGCAGGTCTCGCGCACCTTCTACGCCCGCGGTCAGACGGGGCAGCAGCTGCTGCTGGGGGCGTACCAGGCCCTGGAGCGCCAGATCGCGGCCGGCACGGTCGAGATGCACCCGCGCACCGAGATGCTCGACCTGATCGTCGCCGACGGCCGCGCCCGCGGCATCGTCACGCGCAGCGTGCTCACGGGGCAGCTCGAGACCCACCTGGCCGACGTCGTGGTGCTCTGCACCGGCGGCTACGGCAACGTCTACTACCTGTCGACGAACGCCAAGGGCTCGAACGTCACGGCCGCGTGGCGGGCGCACAAGCGGGGCGCGCTGTTCGCGAACCCCTGCTACACCCAGATCCACCCGACCTGCATCCCGGTCTCCGGCGAGTACCAGTCGAAGCTGACCCTGATGTCGGAGTCGCTGCGCAACGACGGCCGCGTCTGGGTGCCGAAGGAGCGGGGCGACTCCCGCCCGCCGAACACCATCCCCGAGGACGAGCGGGACTACTACCTGGAGCGCCAGTACCCGGCGTTCGGCAACCTGGTGCCGCGCGACATCGCCTCGCGCGCCGCGAAGAACATGTGCGACGCCGAGCACGGCGTCGGCCCCGGCGGGCTGGGCGTGTACCTGGACTTCAAGGACGCGATCGGCCGCCTCGGCCGCCACGCCGTCGAGGCCAAGTACGGGAACCTCTTCGAGATGTACCAGCGCATCACCGGGGACGACCCGTACGAGACGCCGATGCGCATCTACCCGGCCATCCACTACACGATGGGCGGGCTGTGGGTCGACTACGACCTGCGCTCGACGATCCCGGGCCTGTTCGTGGGCGGCGAGGCCAACTTCTCCGACCACGGCGCGAACCGCCTCGGCGCGTCCGCCCTGATGCAGGGTCTCGCCGACGGCTACTTCGTGCTCCCCACGACGGTGCCGAACTACCTCGCCGACGGGCCGTTCGACCCGATCGACGAGTCGCACCCCGCCGTCGTCGAGGCCGTCGAGTCGACCCGGAACCGGATCGACACGCTGCTCTCGGCCAACGGCAACCGCACCGTCGACTCGTTCCACCGCGAGCTGGGTCAGCTCGTGTGGGACCAGTGCGGGATGGCCCGCAGCAAGGAGGGCCTGGAGAAGGCCCTCGACCGGATCCCCTCGCTGCGCGAGGAGTTCTGGCGCGACGTCAAGATCGTCGGCACCGGCGACGGGTTCAACCAGTCCCTGGAGAAGGCCGGCCGCGTCGCCGACTTCATGGAGCTCGCCGAGCTCATGTGCACCGACGCCCTGCACCGCGAGGAGTCCTGCGGCGGGCACTTCCGCGTCGAGCACCAGACCGAGGACGGCGAGGCGCAGCGCGACGACGAGAACTTCTCCTACGTCGCCGCCTGGGAGTACGGGGACGGCGGCAAGCCGGTCCTGCACAAGGAGGACCTCGAGTTCTCCTACGTCCACCCGAGTCAGCGGAGTTACAAGTGAAGCTCACACTGCGCGTGTGGCGTCAGAAGAACGCTGACGCCAAGGGCAAGATGGTCAAGTACCCGATGGACGACGTCGACGAGGACATGTCGTTCCTCGAGATGCTCGACGTGCTCAACGAGAAGCTGCAGCTCGCCGGTGAGGACCCGGTGTCGTTCGACCACGACTGTCGCGAGGGCATCTGCGGCTCGTGCGCCATGGTCATCAACGGCACCCCGCACGGCCCGCAGAAGAACACCACGACCTGCCAGCTGCACATGCGGCACTTCCGCGACGGCGACACGATCGACATCGAGCCGTGGCGGGCGCGGGCGTTCCCGGTGATCAAGGACCTGGTGACCGACCGGTCGGCCTTCGACCAGATCATCCAGGCCGGCGGCTACGTCAGCGTCAACACCGGCTCGGCGCCCGAGGCGCACGCGACGCCGGTGGACAAGGTCTCGGCCGACGACGCGTTCGACGCCGCGACCTGCATCGGCTGCGGCGCCTGCGTCGCGGCGTGCCCGAACGGCAGCTCGATGCTGTTCACGGCCGCGAAGATCACGCACCTCGGCCTGCTGCCGCAGGGTCAGCCGGAGCGCCAGACCCGCGCGATCAGCATGTTGTCCAAGCAGGACGAGCTCGACTTCGGTGGCTGCACCAACGTCGGGGCCTGCGCGGAGGTCTGCCCCAAGGGCATCCCGCTGGCGTCGATCTCGCAGCTGAACCACGACGTCCTCGGCGCCACCCTCGCGGGGGCACGCGCGGACTAGGGTTCCGCCCGATGTGAACGAACGGCACTCTCGCGCACGTAGAAGCTGCGAGGGTGCCGTTCGTTCGTTCGGGGGCGGGGTCAGGCGCGGACGACCCGGGTGTCCCCGGCCGCGGCACGGCCGCGGATCCGGACCGTTCCCGACGACGGGTCCTCGGTCGACCGGGTCGCGTTGACCGGCAGATCCGACGACGCGGAGCCCGCCGCCGACCGGAGGTCGACCGACGCGTCGACGCCCGCGTGCACCCCGACCTGGATGGTCCCGGCGCCCGTGGAGAGGTCGAGGTCGCCGGCGGAGGCGTCGCGCACCGTCACGTTGCCGCTGCCGCAGCGCACCGCGAGGTCGGCGGCGACCCGGCCGGCGGTGACCGACCCGCTGCCCGTCACGACCTCGACACCGGCGTGCACCTCGTCGAGGAACACGTCACCCGCGCCGCCCTTGACCCGCAACGCGCCGTCGACGCGGCCGACGGTGACGTCGCCGGCGCCGCAGCGGACCCGGGAGCGCTCGGAGGTGCGGTCGAGCGAGACAGCGCCGGTGGTGGAGACCTCGACGGTGCCCGGGCGGCCCGCGACGTCCACCGGGGCCGCGCCCGCGCGCACCGTGCCCGCCGAACCCTCCGGGGCGTGCACGACCACGGCCAGCGGCACGGTGCGCAGGGCGACCTCCCGCGGCGAGCGGACCCGCAGCGCGCCGGCCTCCCACGCGATCTCGGTCTCGGCCACCGCGCGGGCGGCCCGCTCCTCGGGGGACTCGTCGCGACGCACGCCCAGACCGGCGAGGGCGCTCAGGTCGACGCCGAACCGCTTCTCCAGACCGCCGGCGGCGTCGACGAGGCCGGCCAGGCCCTGGACCCAGCCGGGCGCGCCCTCGACGTCGGAGGCGACCTCGACGGTGACGGCGTCGGTCGCGTCGAGGCGCAGGTCGACCCGGCCGGCGTCGATCTCGATCGTCAGGTCCGCGGCACCGGTGGCGGGAAACCGCTCGGTGCGGGACGTCTCCGGCGCGATCATCCCCGCACCCACCCGGAGACGCCGGAGCCGCCCTCGTCGTCGGGACCCCGGTCGGAGGAGTCGGAGGAGTCCTTCGGAGTCTCGGATGGGCCCTCGGGACCGTGCTCCGGGCCCCACGAGCCCTCCCAGCGACGGTGGCTCCGACGCAGGTTGTCGTGCAGAGCACCCTGGACCGCCTGGGAGATCCAGGAGTTCAGCGACATCCCCTGCGAGGCCGCGGCCTGCTCGGCCTGGCCCTTGATCTGGTCGACCAGGCGCAGGGTCATCCGGGAGATGTCACCCATGTCCGCGCCGGGGCGTCCGGGCGGGGCGAAGCCGGGCTGCTCCCCGGGCCGGCGGAAGGGGCCGCCGGGGCCGGCGAACGGGCTGGACGAGGGACCGGCGAAGAAGCCGGCCTGCTCGTCGGCGGCGGGGGCAGCGCGATCGACGACCACCTCCACCTCCCGCCCGCGCAGGCGCAGGGAGACCGAGTGGTCGTCGAGCTTCTCGGAGATCTCGGCGGTGAGGTCGGACAGGGCGTTCTGCAGCGCGAGACGGACGGCGGGCTCGAGGGCCCCGGCCAGCGCGGTGCCGGCCCGGGCGGTCTGCTCGTCGCCCACCGACGACGCGGCGGCGAGGTCGTCCCGCAGCGCGGTGACGTAGGGCGTGAGGTCCATGGGCACCACAGTGACACCATGAAGACACCATGGCAAGGAGTTCTGCTGTCGGAGAACGACACCACGCGGTGTCTGCCGTGACTGTCGGGGGCGGCGGTTACCGTGGCCGCGTGGCGCAGACGGTGACCCCGCGGGTGCAGTTGATCGCGAAGACGGAGTTCCTCCCGCCGGCGGACGTGCCGTGGGAGACCGACGCGGACGGTGGGCAGGCGCTCGCGGAGTTCGCGGGCCGGGCGTGCTACCAGTCGTGGAGCAAGCCCAACCCGGCGACGGCGTCGAACGCGGGCTACCTGCGGCACATCCTCGAGGTCGGACACCTGTCGGTGCTCGAACA
This sequence comes from Actinomycetospora termitidis, assembly GCF_030286555.1. Taxonomy (GTDB): domain Bacteria; phylum Actinomycetota; class Actinomycetes; order Mycobacteriales; family Pseudonocardiaceae; genus Actinomycetospora; species Actinomycetospora termitidis. The sequence goes on from NZ_JASVWF010000002.1 coordinate 477,762, forward strand.
CGGCACGGTGAGCTTCTACCTCACCGGGATGTCCCGGAGCCTGACCCACGAGCTGATCCGGCACCGCCACTTCTCGTACTCGCAGCTCTCCCAGCGCTACGTGCCGGAGTCCGACGCAGCGATGGTCGAGCCGACCGTCATCGCGGACGACCCGGAGCTGCATGCCCTGTTCGAGGAGGCGTCCGCGGCGGCGCTGGCCTCCTACGAGAAGCTGCTCGCGGGCCTGGAGGAGCGGTTCGCCGATGAGTCGAACCGCACCCTGCGCCGCAAGCAGGCCCGGCAGGCGGCGCGGGCGGTGCTCCCGAACGCGACCGAGACCCGCATCGTCGTCACCGGGAACTACCGCGCCTGGCGGCACTTCGTCGCGATGCGCGCCTCAGAGCACGCCGACGTCGAGATCCGGGACCTCGCGATCCTCTGCCTCGAGGCGCTGCAGGCCGAGGTGCCCAACGTGTTCGCCGACTTCGTGATCTCGGAGCTGCCGAACGGCTCGCGGGTCGCCTCCAGCCCGTTCGTCGCCGAAGGGTGATCGGGCGGTCCACCGGGTAGGACACGCCCATGAGTGGAGCCTCCGTCGCCGCCGCCGAGCGCAACGCCCTCGCTGACTCACTGCTGCGCGAGGGGCCCGACGCGCCGACCCTGTGCGGGGACTGGACCACGCGGGACCTGCTCGCCCACCTGGTGATCCGCGAGCGCCGGCCGGACGCCGCGCCCGGCATCCTGGTCAAGCCGCTGTCGTTCTGGACCGAGCGGGTGCAGTCGCGCCAGGCCGCGCACGACTACGGCGAGAACATCGCGCTGGTCCGCAGCGGCCCGCCGCTGTGGAGCCCGATCGCGCTGCCGTTCCTCGTCGGGGTCGACGTGCAGGAGTACTTCATCCACCACGAGGACGTCCGGCGGGCGCAGGAGAGCTGGTCTCCGCGGCCCGCCGACGAGGCCCGCGACGCGATCCTGTGGTCGCAGCTCGGCATGCTCGGCAAGCTGGCTTTCCGCTCCAGCCCGCAGGGCGTGACGTTGCGCCGCCCGGACGGGGCCGAGCACGCCGTGAAGGCGGGCCCGCGCACCGTCACGATCACCGGTGAGCCGGGCGAGCTGGTGCTCTACGCCAGCGGACGCGAGCAGGCCGTCGTCTCCTTCGACGGCGAGCCGGCCGACGTGGCCGCGGTCAAGGCGACCGACCGGGGCCTGTGATGGTCGAGTGGGTCCAGGCGACACCGCTGGCGCCGGCCACCGACGCGGAGGTCCGCGAGCACGAGGACGCGCTGCGCGTCGACCTGCCGCGCGACTTCCTGGCGGTCGCCCAACACCGGCAGGGAGCGTCGCCGGTGCCCGCCCGGGTGACGCTCCCGAACGGTTTCGGCACGGCGGTCGGCTCGCTCCTGCACTTCGCCGACGGCTTCCACAACATCGTCACCCGCCGGTTCCCGCTCGAGGGCGTCCTGGAGAAGGGCGTGATCCCCTTCGCCGAGGACATCGGCGGCGACGTCTACTGCTTCTCCTACCGCGAGGACTACGACCACCCGCCGGTCGTGTTCTGGAGTGTCGACGACGGCGCGGTGCGGCTCGCGCCGGACTTCACCGCCTTCGTGGCGATGCTGCACGACTGACACGCGCCCGGACGTGAGCACGCGCTCACGACCCGACGGTCGTCGGCGCGGTACGGTGACGCTCGGCATGAGTGCGAGCGTGGACCCCGGCCCGAGGCGGCCGACGAGGCGCGACCCCGCAGCGTGCCACCCGAGACTTCCCGCGGCTGCCGAGCAGCCGCACCCGCGGGCGGCTGCCCGCGTACCCGGCGTCCCGAAGACGTCCGCCGGGAGCCGCCCCCTGACCAGGAGGAACCCATCTCCCACCGAATGACTCAGCCCGATGGTCGAGCTCCGCTCCGCTGCGTCCCTTCCGGGGCTGCCCGGTGAGCCGATCGACCGCCCAGCGCCGTAAGAACGGCGGCGGCCAGCAACAGCAACAGCAGCAGGCCCCGAAGCCCGACCACCAGCACGACTGCGGCGCCACCGGGACCCCGACCCAGTCCGTGCCCGCGCCCGACGCGCTCCCGAAGCCCCTCGCGGAGGGTGCCCTCCGCGTCGTCGCGCTCGGCGGCGTCGGCGAGGTCGGCCGCAACATGACCGTGCTCGAGTACGGCGGGCGACTGCTGATCGTCGACTGCGGCGTGCTCTTCCCCTCGGAGGACTCGCCCGGCGTCGACCTGATCCTGCCCGACTTCCGGGCCATCGAGGACCGCCTCGACGACGTCGACGCCCTCGTGCTCACCCACGGCCACGAGGACCACATCGGCGCCGTGCCGTTCCTGCTGCGGCAGAAGCCGGACCTGCTGATCGTCGGGTCGCGCTTCACGCTCGCCCTGGTCGAGGCCAAGTGCAAGGAGCACCGCCTCACCCCGCGCCTGCTCGAGGTCCGCGAGGGCGAGCGCAGCCACTACGGCACGTTCGACTGCGAGTTCTTCGCGGTGAACCACTCGATCCCCGACGCCCTGGCGGTCGCGGTGCGCACGCCCGGCGGCACCGTGCTGCACACCGGGGACATCAAGCTCGACCAACTGCCCCTCGACGGGCGCCTCACCGACCTCGCCGGTTTCTCCCGGCTCGGCGACGAGGGCGTCGACCTGCTGCTGGTCGACTCGACGAACGCCGAGGTCCCCGGCTTCGTCACCCCGGAGCGCGACATCGCCCCGGTCATCGACGACGTGTTCCGCAAGGCCCCGTCGCGTCTCATCGTGGCCTGCTTCGCCAGCCACGTGCACCGCGTCCAGCAGGTGCTCAGCGCGGCGCAGGCCCACAAGCGCAAGGTGTGCTTCACCGGGCGCTCCATGGTCCGCAACATGGGCATCGCCGCCGACCTCGGGCTGCTCGACATCCCCGAGGGCCTGCTCGTCGACCTCGACGACGCCCTGGCGATGCCCGAGCGCGACGTCGTCCTGGTCTCGACCGGGTCGCAGGGCGAGCCGCTCTCCGCCCTCGGCCGCATGGCGCGCGGGGACCACCGCCAGATCACGATCACGCCGGGCGACACGGTCGTCCTGCTCTCGTCGCTGATCCCGGGCAACGAGACCGCAGTGTTCGCCGTCATCAACGGGCTGACCCGTCTCGGCGCCGAGGTGGTCCACTCCGGCGTCGCCAAGGTCCACGTCTCCGGGCACGCGAGTGCCGGTGAGCTGCTGTTCCTGTACAACGCCCTGCGCCCGCGCAACGTCATGCCGGTGCACGGCGAGTGGCGCCACCTGCGGGCCAACGCGGCGATCGCCCGCCGCACCGGCGTCCCCGCCGAGCGCGTGGTGATCGCCGAGGACGGCGTCGTGGTCGACCTGGTCGAGAAGAAGGCCGCGATCGCGGGCCGCGTCGAGGTCGGGCACGTCTACGTCGACGGCAACCAGGTCGGCGACGTCGGCGAGACGACGCTGTCGGACCGCCTGGTGCTCGGTGAGGGCGGGTTCATCGCGATCACCGTGGCCGTCGAGGCGGCGACCGGACGGGCCGTCGCCCCGCCGCGCATCAGCGGCCGCGGGTTCTCCGACGACCCGAAGGCACTCGAGGACGTCGTCTCGCTCGTCGAGATGGAGCTCTCCCGCACCGAGGCCGAGGGGATCACCGACACCCACCGGATCGCCCAGTCGGTGCGCCGGGTGGTCGGCAAGTGGGTCGGTGAGACCTACCGCCGCCGGCCCATGATCGTCCCGACGGTCCTGCCCGTGTGAGCCGAGCTCAGGTGAGTACTTGATGTCGCTATAACGACATCAAGTACTCACCTGGCGCAGCCACATCCGGACGAACGACGGCAGGTCCGGCAGCACCAGGTCGACCTGCTCCGGGCGGTACCAGGCGACGTGCAGGCTCACCGCGACGTCGCCCGGGGCCGGCTCGACGACGGGACGCGCGGCCACGTAGGTGGTCGCGATCCCGTCGACGACGTCGCGCCCGAGCACCTTCCTCGCCCGGATCCGCACCCGGGTCTCCTCCGCACAGCCGCGCTCGGCCGTCGCGCCGACCGACTCGCGCGGCTCGGGACGCCCGCCGGGCAGCACGGCGGGCGGCGTCTCGCCGGGCCGGTGCAGCAGCAGCACGCCCGGCGCGGCCGTGACGACCGCGAGCACGAGGTGGCTGTCGCGGCTCATGGGGCCTTCCTACCGCGCGGCGGCCGCGTGCAGCAGGTCCACCACGCGTTCCCGACGGCGGGTCTCGCCCGCCGCGGGCACGCGGCCGGCCCGGCGCAGGGTCGCCAGGCCGTGCAGGGCCGCCCACCCGACCTCCGCGAGCTCGTCGTCGCCCCCGAGCGTCGACCGGACCGCCCCGAACCCCGCCCGCAGCGCGGCCGGGGTGTCGTCGGCCGCGAAGGGGATCGCGGCGAGGTCGAACATCGCGGCGTAGACGGCCGGACGCTCCGCGGCGAAGTCCAGGTAGGCGTCGGTCAGGGCCGCCACCGCCGCCCGCCCCCGCCGCCCGTCGACGGCCGCCTCCAGGGCCTCCGCCAGCTCCCCGAACCCGGCGAGCGCGACCGCGGCGACGATCTCGTCCTTCCCGCCGGGGAAGTGGCCGTAGAGCACCGGCTGGCTGTACTCGATCCGGTCGGCCAGCCGCCGGGTCGTCACCGCCTCCCAGCCCTGCTCCTCGGCCAGGTCGCGGGCCGACGCGACGATCCGCGCGTGTCGGTCCGCCCGCTCGCGGGCCTTGCGCTCCTGGATCGCCACGCTCCGACCCTAGCAGTGCTAGAACTTCGAGCATGAGCCGTGTAGCGTCGGCCGTGTTCCTAGCAGTGCTAGATTCCGGAGGTCCCGATGGACGTGCTCGCGGTCGCGACGGTCGTGGTGATCGGTCTGCTGGTGGGGGTGGAGTTCGCGGTGGCGGTCTTCGTCAACCCGATCTTCGACCGCCTCCCGGGTACGGCGGGTCTCACGGCCCGCACCGATGGGGCGCGCGTGCTCGGGCGCCTCATGCCGTTCTGGTACGTCGGTGCGCTCGCTCTCGCCGTGGTGTGGGGGGTCCTGGTGTGGGGGAGCGGGGCCGTCGCGGCCATCGGGGTCGGCGCCGCGCTGCTCGTCGTCACGGTGGTCATGTCGGTGGTGTTCCTCGTGCCGATCAACGACCGGGTGCGCACCTGGAGCGAGGGAGACGCCCCGGCCGACTGGCGGGACCAGGTCTCGCGCTGGGACCGGCTGCACCACGGCCGGACGGCCCTGCTGGTCGCGGCCTTCGCCGCGGTGGCGACCGGTCTGCTGCTGTCGTGAGTCAGACGGTGCCGACCGCGCCGAGGTAGCCCATCCGGTGCCGGCCGCCGGCGCCGGCGTGCGGCCAGTCGACGACGTCGACGACCGGCCCGACGACCGCGAGGGCGTCGCCGACCTCGGCGGGGTCCCGCAGGGCGAGCCCGGCCAGGCCCCGCGAGTACATGCGGTCGACGGTCGTCACGGCGGCCGACCGGGCCGCGGTCCGGGGCGCCGTCACGTGCGTGGCGGCGACGACGCTGCCCGGGGCGAGGAGCTCGCGCCAGCGGGAGAGCAGTGTGGTGAGGTCGTCGTGGACGAAGTGCAGCACGCCGCAGGCCAGGAGCGCGATCGGGCGCGAGGGGTCCAGGCGGCCCGCGATCTCGGCGGCGTCGAGCACACAGCCGGGGGAGCGCAGGTCGGCCCAGGTCACCGACACCCCGGGCAGGTCAGCGACGAGCTCGCGGGCGTGGGCGACGACCACCGGGTCGAGGTCGACGTAGGCGACCCGGGCGTGCGGGTTCACGGCGTGCACGAAGCCGTGCACCGACTGGATCGACGGGATGCCGCACCCGAGGTCGAGGAACTGGTCGATGCCGCGGGCGTGCGCGTCGCGCACGACCCGGCGGACGAACGCCCGGTTGGCCCGGGCGCGGACCTCGACGAGCCGGTCGATGCGCCGGAGCTCGGCGGCGGCCGCGCGGTCGACCGCGAAGTTGGCGCTGCCCCCGAGGAGGGCGTCGACCGTGCGGGCGTAGTTCGGCAGCTCCAGGTCCGCGGCGCTGGCCAGGATCGCGTCGAGCTCGAGGCCCGCGACGCGCGGCCCCGGTGGCGGTGGGGCGGGGTAGTACTCGACCTGCATGCTCACTCCTCCGGACGCACTCGACGACTCTGTCGGTACGACGCGCCGCGTCGTGAGCCCACGACCAGGTGAATCCGGCGGGCGGGAGCGTGGTGGCGGACACTGACCGGCGTGACGACGGCGGCGACGCGGATCAGCACGGTGACCTCTCCGACCCTCCTGCTGGCCGTCCTCTACCCCGTGGTCGGCGCGCTCGCCGCCGGCCCGCCCGGGATCGCGTGGTCGCTGCTGGGCATGGTCTTCACGGTCGTGATCCCCGCGGCGATCGTCGACGTGGGCGTCCGGCGCGGCCGCTACGCCGATCACCACCTCTCCCGCCGCGAGCAGCGCGCGGTCCCGCTCGGGCTGGCGGCGCTCTCGGTGCTGGTCGGGCTGCTCGTCCTGTGGCTCGCGGGCGCCCCGCGCGCGATCGTGGCGCTGCAGGTGGCGGTGCTCGCGACGACCGTCGTCGCCACCACGGTCACGCTGTGGTGGAAGGTCAGCTTCCACGTCGCCGTGGTCTCCGCCGCGGCCTGCGTGTTGACGCTGCTCGGCGGCGGGTGGTGGGCGCTGTCGTGGCTCGCGGTCCCGGCGGTGGGCTGGGCCCGGCTACGCCTCACCGCGCACGACCTCGCCCAGGTCGTCGTCGGGGGCCTCCTCGGCGCCGGCGTGAGCGGACTGGTGCTGATCATCGCGGGAGTAGCGTGACCTCGTGAGCACGACCTGGGACCCCGCGCTCTACCTGGACTTCGACGACCTGCGCAGCCGCCCGTTCCTCGACCTCCTCGCCCGCGTCCGGGCGAGCGCCCCGCGCCACGTCGTCGACGCCGGGTGCGGTCCGGGCCACCTCACCCAGGTGCTCGGGCAGCGCTGGCCGGACGCCCGCGTCACCGCGTTCGACTCCTCGGCCGAGATGGTGGCCGCCGCCCGCGAGCTGGGGATCGACGCGGTGCAGGAGTCGGTGACCGACTGGCGGCCGGAGGGGGACGTCGTCGTCACGAACGCCGTCCTGCAGTGGGTCCCCGGGCACCGTGCGCTGCTGCGCCGGTGGCTGCAGGCCCTTCCCGACGGCGGGTGGCTCGCGATGCAGGTCCCCGGCAACTTCACCGCGCCGTCGCACGAGCTCGCCCGCGAGGTCGCCGACCGGTTCGACGTCGACCTGCGCGACGCCGCGACCGTCGCCGAGCCGGCCGCGTACGCCGACGACCTCGCCGGGGCGTCGTCGGTCGACGTCTGGGAGACCACCTACCTGCAGCGCCTGACCGGCGAGGACCCGGTACTGCACTGGATCTCCGGGACGGCCCTGCGCCCTGTCCGCGACGCCCTGTCCGACGCCGCGTACCGCGACTTCACCGCCGACCTCGCGCCCCGGCTGCGCGAGGCCTACCCGGCGAACGCCGACGGCTCGACCTGGTTCCCGTTCCGCCGGATCTTCGCGGTCGCCCGGCGGTGACCGACGCGCGCTCCGCCGCGGCGTTCGACCGCCGCCTGCTCGCCCCGATGGTGCTCGGGTCGATCCTCAACCCGGTCAACTCGTCGCTGATCGCCGTCGCCCTCGTCCCGATCGGGATGGCCCTGGGCGCCCCGGCCTCGCAGACCGCGTGGCTGGTGTCCGGGCTGTACCTGGCGACGGCGGTCGGCCAGCCGGTGACCGGGCGGCTCGTCGACCTCTACGGTCCGCGCCCGCTGTACCTGGTCGGGACGGCGCTCGTCGGGATCGGCGGTGTGCTCGGCGTGGTCGCGCCCGACATCGGCACGCTGACCGCGGCGCGCGTGGTGATCGGGCTCGGGACGTGCGCGGGCTACCCGGCGGCGATGGCGCTGGTGCGCCGGGAGGCCGACCGGACGGGCCGGGACAGCCCGGAGTCGGTGCTCACCGCGCTGTCGGTGTCGACGCAGACGATCGCGGTGGTCGGCCCGACGCTCGGCGGCCTGCTCATCGGTCTCGGCGGGTGGCGCACCACGTTCGCGGTCAACGTGCCGCTGGCCGTCGTCGCGCTGGCCGTGGGGTGGTGGGCGATGCCCCGCGCGCTCGGCCGGGAGCGTTCGAGCGACTCCGTGGTCTCTCTCGTCGACCCGCTGGGCATCGGCCTGTTCACCGCCGCGCTGGTGTCGCTCCTGCTCGTGCTCGAACGGCCGTCGTGGTGGCCGCTCGCCGCCGTCACCGTGGTCGCCGGGGCGGCGCTCGTGCGGTGGGAGCTGCGGGCCCGGCACCCCTTCCTCGACCTGCGGGTGCTCGCCGGCAACGGCCCGCTGCTGCTGACGTTCCTGCGGGCCCTGCTCGGTGCGACGGTGTCCTACGCGATCCTCTACGGCTACACCCAGTGGCTCGAGCAGGGCCGCGGGCTCTCGGCGTCGGCGGCCGGCCTCGCCCTGCTGCCGATCTTCCTGGCCGGCATCGGGGTCGCCGCGCTGACCGGCCGCCGCCGGGAGATCCGCGGGAAGCTGCTCGTCGGCGCGGCCGGGCAGGTCGTGCTGGCCGTGCTGCTGCTGTTCCTGTCCTCGGCCAGCCCGATCTGGCTCCTCGTGGTGGTGGCCCTCGTCGCGGGGGTCCCGCAGGGCCTGAACAACCTCGCGGTGCAGAACGCGGTGTACCGCCAGGCCGACCCGGAGCGGGTCGCGTCCTCGGCCGGCCTGATGCGCACCTTCTTCTACCTCGGCGCGATCGTCGCCGGCACCACCGGTGGGCTGGCCTACTCCGGGGGCGCGACCACGCAGGGCCTGCACGTCCTCGCGTTCGTCATGCTCGGGGCCGCCATGGTGTTCCTCCTCGTGACCGTTCTCGACCGATCGCTCGTCCGGCTCGAAGCCTGATCAGGCGGGTGACCGCACGGGCGCCAGCAGCTCGGCGGCGTTCCCGCCGCGGATACGCTCGGCGTCCTCGGGGGCCAGGCCCGCGGCGGCGAGCCGGTCGAGCGGGTCGGTGACGCTCATGTCGAACGGGTAATCGGTGCCGAGCACGACCCGGTCCGCGCCCGCGACCGCCACCAGGTGCCGCAGCGCGTCCGGGGTGTAGACCAGCGCGTCGAACCACATCCGGCGCAGCGCCTCGCTCGGCGGGGCGGCGGCCGCGCGGTCGCCGGGTCGGGCGTGCCACGCGTGGTCCTGGCGGGCGGTGCCGTACGGGAAGAAGCCGCCGCCGTGGGCGGCGAGCAACCGGCAGCCGTCGTCCGGAAGGCCCGCTGCGACGAGCCGCGAGAGCGCCACCGTCGTCTCGACCGGGTTCCCGACCGTGTTCGACAGGTACCCGACGTCCAGCCGCTCGCCGAGCGTGCAGCCCCACGGGTGGACGAAGACGACCGCCTCGAGTTCGGCCGCGGCGGCCCAGAACGGGGCGAGGTCGGGGTCGTCCAGTTCTCGACGACGACCGTCGGGTCCGGTCACGTGGGTGGAGACCTCGACGCCGCGCAGGCCGTCGCGGACCGCCCGCCGCAGGACGTCCACGGCGAGGTCCGGGTGCTGCAGGGGCGCGGTGCCGAGGCCGAGGAGGCGGTCGGGCGCGCCGGCGCAGTGCTCGAGGAGCCCGTTGTTCACGGCCTCGGCGTACCGGACGGCGAGGTCCTTGTCGGCCCACGGGTGGTGGATCGGCATCGGGCTGACCAGCTGCACCTCGATGCCGGCGGCGTCCATGGCGGCGAGCCGGTGGTCGAGGCGGGTCAGCGCCGGGCCGAGCGCCCCGATCTGCTCGCGGTTGACCCGACTGCTGGCCTCACCCGCCGCGCGCGCCTCGACGGCCCGGGCGGCGCCCAGTTCCGGTCGGTCGGCGACGAGGCCCTCGGCCGCGGGCACGAGCAGGTGGGCGTGGACGTCGGTCGTGGGGCTCATGGGGTCGCTCCGTGCCTCGTACCGGGTCCGATTGTGACGTCCAGCGTCAGCATGGCCGCACTGCTGACAGGGAGGGGCGGGGACGCGTCCGCGGGCGCACCCGGGCGGGCGGGATCGGCGTGGGCTCGGCGCCCGGGACCACGCGGTTGGTCATCGTGCCGATGCCCTCCACCTCCAGGGTCACCACGCTCCCCGGTCGCAGCGGCGGGAGCTCGTCGCGCGACACCCCGCGGCCCCACAGCTCGCCCAGGCAGCCGCCGTGGCCGCAGGTCCCGGAGCCCAGGACGTCGCCGGGTCGGACCTCGGTGCCCCGCGAGGCGTAGGCGACGAGATCGCCGAAGGGCCAGCCCATGTTGGAGAGCAGGTCGCTGCCGACGACCGTCCCGTCGACGGACGCCGTCAGCGCCAGGTCGAGGAACCCTTCGGAGTCCGGCGTGAACTCGTCCGCGGTGACGAGCCACGGTCCGAGCGTCGTCGCCGTGTCCTTCCCCTTCGCCGGCCCGAGGCCGACCTGCATCTCGGCGAACTGCAGGTCACGCGCCGACCAGTCGTTGAGGATGGTGAACCCGGCGATCGCGGCCGTGCCCTGCTCCGGGGTGAGATCGCGGCCGCCCCGTCCGATGACCGCGGCCACCTCGAGCTCGAAGTCCAGGACGGCCGACCCGGGCGGCATCGGCACGTCGTCGGCCGGGCCGAGCGTGGCGTACGGGTTGGAGAAGTAGAACGCGGGCGCGGCGTACCAGGCCTCGGGCACGCCGGTCAGGTTCCGCATCCCCTCGACGTGCTCCTCGAACGAGACGAAGTCCCGCACCGTCGGCGGCTGCAGCGGCGCGAGCAGGCGCACGGAGTCCAGGGCGACCGGCCGCGCCGACAGCGCGTCGCGGCCGGCGTCGAGCAGGGTCCCGTCCCGCAGCAGGTCCAGCACCGTGGTCGGGGCGTCGAGCAGGTGCACGGCGTCGTCGACCACCCGCCCGACCCGCACCGACCCGTCGTCGAGAAGGGCCGTGGCGATCCGCATCAGACCGGGGGAGCGACGAAGACGCCGCGGTCGGGGTCGTTGAACGACTTCTTCGCGACGAACTCGCTCATCGGGTTCGCGGTGCCCCACTGGTCGGAGACCTCGGGGTTCGTGAAGTCGTAGAGCGACGGGTGCCAGGTGTCCTCGTCCAGGCACTCCAGCTCCGTCGTGTACTCGACGGTGTTGCCGTGCGGGTCGAGGAAGTAGGAGAACGTGTTGTTCCCGGCCATGTGCCGGCCTGGGCCCCAGACCTTCTCGACGCCGGCGCGGAGCAGCCGACCGGTGCCGCGCATGTACTCGTCGATGCCGCGCAGCTCGAAGCTCGCGTGGTGCAGCGACACGTGCGGGCAGCGCGCGATCGCGAGCGAGTGGTGCTGGGGGTTGCAGCGCAGGAACCACATCATCTCGCCCATGTGCGGGGAGAAGAGCGTGTCGGAGAGCGTGAAGTCGAGGTGGCGGTCGTACCAGGCGACCAGTGCCTCGGGCTGCGGCGAGTTGATGACGACGTGCGACAGCTTGACGGGCGCCGACTCGCCCTCCTCGAGCTTCCGGTGCACGCGCGTCGCGACGTCGGCGGACACCTCGATCGTGCGGCCCTCGAGGTCGAAGAAGCGGAAGCCGTAGCCGCCGCCGGGGGTCTGCAGCTTGTCCGGGGTCGACACGAGCGTGACGCCCTCGCGGCCGAGCTTCTCGGCGAGCGCGTCGACGTCGGCCGGCGTCCCGGCGCCGAACGCGATCAGGTCGACGCGCTTCTCGGCGTCCGCGCGGAGCCGCACCTGGTACTGCTCGGGCGAGCCCTGCGCGGCCAGGAACGCGATGCCGGTGTCGGTGGTCTCGGGGGAGAGCTGCCAGAGGTCGCGGTAGAACTCCAGCTGGCGGTCGAAGTCGGGCACGGCGAGATCGACGTGCCGGAGGTGGGTGATCAGGCGGTCCATGTCTGGTCCTCTCAGGGACGCTGCGCGAGCAGCGCGGAGGTGCGGGCCATCAGCCCGGGGACGTCGGCGGTGCGGTCGTGGTCGAGCAACCAGCGCGCGAGCTGCACCGAGCCCGCCACCACCGCTCCGGCCCGTTCCCGACGACGGGTGGCGTAGCTCGTGAGCGCGGCGTCCAGGTCGTCGGTGTCACGCACGAGCTCGGCCAGGACCGAGGCGTCCTCGAGCGCCATGGCCGCGCCCTGGGCGAGGGTGGGCGGGCAGGAGTGCGCGGCGTCGCCGACGAGCACGACCCGCCCGCGGTGCCACGGCCCGTCGACCAGGTGGTGGGTGAACCAGGTGTAGTTGACGCGGGCCGCGTCCGTCATGCGCTCGCGGATCTCCGTCCACGGCCCGCCGTAGTGCGCGGCGAGGTCGCGCATCGTCGCGAGCCGGGCGTCCGGGTCGAGCCCGGTCCGGTCGGCCGCGTCCTCGACGAGGTAGGCGTAGATCGAGTCGTCGCCGGTGGGGCAGTAGCCGGCGATGTACGCGGCGCCGCCGTAGACGAGGTCGGTGCGGGTGATGCTCTCCGGCCGCGTCGTGAAGACCCGCCAGATGCCCATGCCGACCGGCTCCGGACGGGTCTCGATCCCCAGCGACGCGCGGATGCCGGAGTTGAGGCCGTCGGCCGCGACGACGAGGTCCCAGGTGCCGGTGGTGCCGTCGTCCAGCGTGGCGCGGCCGTCGGCGTGGACCTCCGTGACGCGGGTCCCGGTACGCACCTTCGCGCCGACGGCGGTGGCCTGCTCCAGCAGCAGCGCGGCCATCACCGCGCGGGGCATGCCGACGGTGGCCGGGAGGTCGTCGCCGCCGGTCCGGGCATCCGGGATGACGGCGAGGACGGTGCCGTCGGGAGCACGCAGGCCGACCTCGTCGAACGCGTAGCCGTGGGCGAGGATCGCGTCGAGGACGCCGAGCTCGCGGAACACCCGCAGCGCGTTGCCCTGCAGCGTGATCCCGGAGCCGGCGGTCCCGACGTCGGGCGTGGCCTCGACCAGGTCGACGGCCACCCCGGCGCGGGCGAGCAGGATCGCGGCCGCCGCGCCGGCGGCTCCGCCTCCGACGATCAACGCGTTGGAGATCATCAGCGCACCGCGATCGGGTTGACGGGGGAGCCGACGGCACCCGTGATCCGGAGCGGGGCCGCCGTCAGGAAGAAGTCGTAGCGCCCGTCGGCCGCGCAGTGGGCTGCGAGACCGTCGAGGTCCCACATCTCGCCGAGGAACAGGCCCAGGTGCGGGATCGCGACCTGGTGCAGCGGCTGGAACGCGACCTCGAACTCGTTCGGCCGGACCTCCACGCCCCAGGTGTCGGTGGCGATCGCGGCGACGTCGGAGTCGTGCAGCCAGTCCAGCGTGGTGAACGACAGGCCGGGCGCCGGGCCGCCGGCGTACCCGCCCCAGCCCTCCCGGCGGGTCCGGGCGTACTGGCCGGTGCGGACGCAGACGATGTCCCCGGGCCGCACCTCGACCCCCTGGACGCGGGCGATCTCGTCCAGTTCCTCGGCGGTGATCGGGTAGGAGTCGGGGAGTTCGCCCCGGTCGTCGCCGAGCACGCGGCCGGCGTCCAGGAGCACGCCGCGTCCCGCGAGGTGGGCCGCCGCGGTCTCGATCCCGGTGACGGCGTCGCCGCCGCTCGTGACGACGTCGGCCGCCTCGCGGCCGTTCCAGGCCTTGCCGTGGTCGAAGATGTGGCCGAGACCGTCCCACTGCGTGGAGCACTGCAGCGGCATCGCGATGACGTCGTCCGCGCCGCCGATGCCGTGCGGGAACACACCGTCCAGGGCCTCGCGGCCGGTGTCGAGCATGGTGTGCACCGGGTTGGTGCGCCGCCGCCAGCCCGACTGCGGGCCGTCCATGTCGAAGGCCTGCGACAGCGAGAACGTCGTCCCGGTCCGCACGCAGGCCGCGCCCTCGAGCCGCTTGGCCGGGGTGAGCAGGTTGAGCGAGCCGAGGACGTCGTCGGCGCCCCAGCGGCCCCAGCGGGAGACGCGGGCGACGGCGGCCGCCACCGCCTCCTCGGGCTTGGCCGGGTCGTACCCGGCGGCGACGACGGCGCTGGTGTCGGTGCTCGTCACGGTGCCACCGTCCGCGTGCGCTGGGTGCCGAGGTCGACGCCCGGGCCGGTGATGGAGCCGGTCATGAGGTCGCCGTCGCGCAGCAGTCGCCCGCGGGCCATGCCGTTGCCGGCCGGGCTGCCGGTCAGCACGAGGTCGCCCGGTCGCAGCGGCGTGACCTCCGAGGCCGCGGCGACGAGCGCCGCGACGTCGAAGAGCATGTCCTTGGTGGTCTCGTCCTGCATCACCTCGCCGTTGAGGTCGAGGCGGATGCGCAGGTCGGCCGGGTCGACGTCGCGGGCCGGGACCAACCACGGGCCGAGCGGGGTGAAGCCGGGGCCGTTCTTGGCGCGGAACCAGTCGGTGCCGATCTCGGGCATGTCGCGGCGGAAGACGTGGTCGCGGGCGGTGAGGTCGTTGGCGATCGTGTAGGCGGCGACGTGGTCCAGGGCCTGTGCTCGCCCGACCCGGAACGCCTCGCGTCCGATGACGGCGGCGAGCTCGAGCTCCCAGTCGAACTGCTGCGTCCAGGCCGGGATCGTGACGTCGTCGTCGGGGCCGGTGACCGCGCTCGGCAGCCCGACGAACAGGTACGGCGTGCCCTCGGCGGCGCGGCGGTCCATCAGCTCCGCGACCTCGGCCCGGATCTCGTCGTCGGGACGCGTGCCGCGCTCGGCGTGGTGGGCGGCGGCGAGGTCGATGACGTGGGTGCGGTAGTTCGCGCCGGACTGCAGGATCTGTCCGGGCTCGACCGGCGCGTGCACGGCGAGCTCCGCGAGCGGCGTGCCGTCCTCGTCGGCGCGGGCGTCCAGCCCGGCCAGCGCGGTGTCCCAGTCGGCGAGCAGGTCCCGCGTGGTGGTACCGAGGTCGACGACGGTGCCGGCGTCGGTGACGAGGCCCGCGAACCGCCGGTCGTCCCCGGGGCGCGAGAACGTCCCCAGCCTGATCATGCGCCCTCCACGGTGAGAGTCGGTGTGGTGCACACGACTCTGCGGGCGCGGCGCGGAGGCCGGAAGGCCGAACTGCTGATGGTGGGCATCGACGGGATCGATCCCCACCCGGACCTCAGTCGGAGCGCTCCGAGGAGCGGTGGTCGCGGTGCTGCCGGTCGTCGTCGGCGCCGCGATCCGCGTCCCGGCCGGAGTCGCCGTCGAGCCGGTCGACGAGGCGGCCGAGCAGCCCGGCTCGGTCGCCGTCGTCCCGGTCGGCGGCGTCCGCCCTGTCGTCAGCCCTCTCGTCGCGGTCGGTGACCTGCTCGTCGGACGACCGGTCGTCGCGAGCGGCCTCCCGGTCCGGACGGTGCCCGGTGCCGTCCCGTCGGTCGTCGTCGGCGGAGGGCGTGGGGGCCTCCGTGGTCTCCGGGGCCTCCGTCGTCTCCGGCGGCGACCAGGACGACGCACGGTGCGAGCCGGCGCGGCCACCGTGGGCGCTGCCCTCGTCGTCGGTCGCCGGGGTGACGCCGGTCCGACCGGCCGGGGCGCGGACCTCGCCGACGTCCCCGGTGCCATCCTCGTCGGACACGTCGTCGGAGCCGCTGCCGTCGGTGTCCTCACCGCCCGGCGGCGCCGGCCGGTCGGGCAGCAGCGGGACCCCGGGCACACCGGCGTCGCCCGCCACCACCGCGGCGCGGTGCCCGCCGTCGGACGCGGCCGAGCTCGCCATGGCACCCAGTCCGAGGCCCCCCGCCAGAACGGCGCACGCCGCCGCGACGACGGCCGCACGCCGGGTGCGGGTCCCCGGGCGGAGCACGGTGCGTAGCCGGGACGACCGGGCGGGCCCGGCGCCGAGGCGGCGCAGCACCTCCTCGAGCCCGGGACGGGCCTCCGGGGACGCGCGGGTCATGTCGGTGAGCAGGGCCCGGACGTCCCGACGCACACCGTGGGCCGGGGACACCTCGGTGAGCAGCCGTCCGAGGGCGTACACGTCGGTGGCCGGGCCCGACCCGGCGGCACGGCCGTCCTGCTCCGGGGCGGGGAACGGCGGGGCCACGTCCAGGTCCGACCACCGGTCCAGCCACGGCAGCAGCCCGACGTCGGAGAAGGTCGCGCCGTGCGGCGACCACGAGATCGTGCTGGCGCCGAGCCCGCCGTGTCCCCGGCCCTGCCGGTGGAGGGGCAGCAGGGCGGTCGCGACGGCGACCCCCAGGTCCCGCACCCCGACCGCGGGCAGCCCGGCCGGCGGGGTGGTCTCGGCCAGGGTCGGCAGCTCCGGGTGGTGGGTGACGTAGAACAGCTGCCCGTGGTCCCGGCCGCCGTCGAACAGCTCGGCGGTGTCGGGCTCCCGGCCCTGCCACGACTGCTCCGGCAGTGCCAGGGTGTCCGACTCGTCCGCGCCGCCGTCGACGAGCGTGAGGCTCACCGAGCGCTGCAGCAGCTCGTCGTAGGCGCGGTGGGTGCAGCCACGTGACGTGGTCCGCAGAGCCGGCCCGAGCTGGTACCGCCCGGCGATCTCGCTGCGGTGCTCGCAGCACGTGGCACGGTCGGGCACGAGACTGGTCACGGATTCCCCGTCCGGTCGAGGTCGGATGGGCGCTGGCCCGGCGGACGACGGCCGCGCTGATGGACCCGGGTCGGGGTTTGCCCACCCGACGAAGTTCCAATCACCCGATCGGGGCGCGCCGAGGTGCCCGATTCACCGGGCCCGCGGGCCGGGCACCCGCACCGTCATGGCCGACACCGTCATCCTCGACGTCGACGGGACCCTGGTGGACTCGAACTACCAGCACGCTCTCGCCTGGTACCGGGCGTTCCGCCGCCACGACGTCACCGTCCCCGTCTGGCACCTGCACCGGGCGATCGGCATGGGCGGGGACCAGCTCGTCGCCCACGTGTCGAGCCAGGAGGTCGAGGACGCCCACGGCGACGACCTGCGCGCACAGCACTCCGAGGAGTTCGACGCCCTGATCGACGAGGTCGCGGCGTTCGCCGACACGCAGGCGCTGCTCTCCGGGCTGCGGGAGCAGGGCCTGCGCCTGGTCCTCGCGACGTCGGGCGGGAGCAAGCACGCCGAGCACTTCCTCGACCTGATCGACGGGCGCTCGTACGCCGACGACGTCATCACCTCCGGCGACGTCGAGGCCAGCAAGCCCGCGCCGGATCTTATCGAGCTCGCCCTCGAGCGGGAGCACACGCGTGACGCGGTCCTCGTCGGCGACTCGGTGTGGGACGGGCAGGCCGGCGTGCGCGCCGGGGTGCCGTTCATCGCGGTCCGCACCGGCGGCTTCTCCGACGACGAGCTCGTCGAGGCCGGGGCCGGGTACGTCGCGCACGACCTGTCGGAGCTGCTCGACCACGTGCGGCGCGAGGTCGCGAGCCCGCAGTAGGGGCCGGATGCGGTATGCCTGTCCGATGCGCACCGGGGCGGGGTCACCGGAGGACCAGCGGGCGGGGGTGACCCGCCTGGTCAACCTCGACCTGAACCTGTTGCTCTCGCTACGGGCACTGCTCGCCGAGCGCAACGTCACCCGGGCCGCGGCCGCGCTGGGCCTCTCCCAGCCCGCCGTCAGCGCCGCGCTGGCCCGGCTGCGCCGGCACTTCGGCGACGAGCTGCTGACCCGGGTCGGCAACCGCTACGAGCTGACCGCCCTGGCCGCCCTGCTGGTCGACCGCACCGAGACCGCCGTGGCCGGGATCGAACGGGTGTTCTCCGCGGCGCCGGACTTCGACCCCGCCGCCACGACCCGCGAGTTCACCCTGCTGGTCTCCGACTACGCGACCAGCGTGCTCGGCGCGCCGCTGGCCGCGGCCTTCGCCGAGGCCGCCCCGGCCGCGCGCCTGCGCCTGTCTCCGCACCGCCCGGACGACATCGCGGGCGCCGTGGACCGCCTGCGCGTGGTCGACGGCCTCCTGGTGCCGCACGGGTTCGTCGACGACCTGCCCTACCTCGACCTCTATTCCGACCACTGGGTCGTCGCGGTCGCGACGACGAACTCCCGCGTGGGGGAGACGGTCACCCTCGACGACCTCGCCGCCCTGCCCTGGGTCACCGTCTACCACCGCCCGACGGCGTTCACCCCGGCGGCCCAGCAGCTGCGCGCGCACGGGATCGAGCCGCGCACGCAGGTCGTCGTGGAGTCCTTCCTGCCCATCCCGGACCTGATCGCGGGCACCGACCGGGTCGCGCTGCTGCAGGGCCGGCTCGCGGCGCGGCTCCGGCCCGACGACGGGGTGCGGGTGCTGCCCTGCCCGTTCAGCGCCTCGAAGCTGGTCGAGGCGATGTGGTGGCACCCGATGTACGACACCGACCCGGCGCACCGCTGGCTGCGGGCCCTGCTCGCCGAGGTGGGTGCGGGCCTCACCCCCTGAGCAGGCCGCGCAGCAGGGCGTGCTGCCGGCGGACCTGGTCGCGGCCGCGGTAGGGCTCGCGGCGGCCCTCGTACTCGCTGGAGAGCCAGCCGTCCCAGCCGGTGCGCCGCAGCACGTCGACGATCGGTTCCCAGGGGATGTGCAGGTCCCGCCCGGCGTCGTCGATCTCGAAGAACTTCGTCTGGATGAACGCGACGTCGTCGATCATCTCCTCGAGGTCGGACACCGGCACCGCCAGCGGTTCGAGGAACGCGGGCCGCTTGCCCTTCGCGAAGCCCTCGTGGCCGTCGTCCACGGGAACGGTCTGGAAGATTCCCGTGTCGACCATCAGCCGGAAGTGCTTGGAGCCGGTCCGCCGCATGAACTCCCGGTAGCCGTCGACGACGGGGTGGTGCAACGGGGTCGGGCTGTGGATCTCGGGGCAGATGACGACGTCGAGGTCCGCGGCCAGATCCAGCACCTTCTCGACGGCGGGTGCCCAGATCGGGTGCGGGTCCAGCTCGGCGGAGACGACGCCGAACTTGGGCCGGAGGAAGCCGAAGCCGAGCCGGTGGGCCAGGCGGAGGTCCCGGGCGAGCTGCGCCGCGCCCTCGTCGACGGTGAGGTCGCGGTCGCGCCACATCGCCGTGTCGACCCAGGCCCCGAGGTTCGTCGGCACCAGGCCGTGGCGCTCGAGGCTGGCGTGCCAGGTGTCGATCCACGCCGACGACGGCTCGGGGTAGCCCGGCACGTGGGCCTCCCCGAGGATCTCGATCCCGGTGGCGCCGAGGTCGGCGATGTCGGCCATCGCGTCCTCGAGCGTCATCGAGGTGAACATGTCCCCGGCGTAGCTGTAGAGGGACACGCCCAGCCGGGGCCCGGTGATCGGTGCGTCCGGCACGACGACCCGCACTCCCTCGGCCCGGAAGACCGAGGGCTGGGCGAACGCCGGGATGTACGGCGCGCGGAGCCGGACGGCCACCGCCACCTGGTGCGGGCCGAGGCGCAGCCCGCCGGGACGCGGGACGGTGACGGTCGCGAGCTCGTCGGCGGCCCAGCGGACGTCGGTCGAGGCGCGGAGCTCGTCGAGGGTGAACGTGCGGCCCTGCAGGGTCCAGACGCCGGCCTCGGGCGGGAAGCTCTCGCCGTCGACGACGACCTCGACCCCCTCGACGAGGCTGCCCGCGATCCCGCGGTAGTTGGGCATCCGCAGGTCCATGCGGAAGCCGGTGACGGTCCCGTCGGCGGCGGCGACGTTGGCGAAGCCGCGGCGCTGGACGAGGTCGCGTTCGAGCACGGTGGTCACGCTCCCTGGGCGGGTCGGGCACCGGTGAGGGTGCGGGTCAGGTCGGCGGCGATCGCGCGGGCGCCCGCGACGGCGAGCGCGAGCGCGGTGAGGGTGGGGTTGGCGGCGATCTCGGTGCCGATCACGCCGTTGCCGGCGACGCGGAGGTGCTCGACTCCCCACACCTGCGACGTCGGGTCGCAGACGCTGGTCCCGTCGTCGGCGCGGCCGAGGCGCACCGTGCCCTGGTAGTGCAGCGAGGCGCCGGCGGACAACACGACCGGCGCGGGGTCCAGGGGCTCGCCGAGCGCGTGCGCGGCGCGGCGCACCGCGGCCGTCGCGGCCTCGGTCCGTTCCCGGTCGACCGCGGACAGCCCGTAGTGGATCGTCGGCGCGGGCAGGCCGTAGGCGTCGAGGTCACCCGCGTCGAAGGTCACGCGGTCCTCGGCGCGGACGTCCTTCGCGCAGAACCAGCCGAGGCCGACGATCGACCCCGGGGCCGCGTCCTGCGCCACGAACGGGATCGGCGAGGCGTCGAGCTGCATCATCTGGCCGTGGAAGGGCTCGGAGCGGGTGTACGGCACCCAGCTCACGCCCGCGGACGCCGCGGCGGGCGGGCGTCCGGCCACGTCGCGCAACCGGACGGCGTACACGATCTGCGGCTGGTCGTTCAGGTACCGGCCCAGGGCGGCGGGCCGGACGCCGGAGGCCCACAGCAGCTGGGGGGTGCGCAGGGCGTCCGCCGCGACGACGACGTGTCGGGCGCGGACGGCGTGCTCCTCGCTGGTGCGGCGGTCGCGGACCCGCACTCCGACGGCCCGGCCGTCCTCGACGACGACGCGGGTCACCAGGGCCTCGGCGTGCAGCCCGAAGGCGGGGTCGGCCCGGGTCGCCTCGCCGAGCACGACGTCGGCGCCGGACCAGTGCACGGCGCCGTCCGCGCCGACCCGCACGGCCAGCGGCATCGGGCCGACCCGCCGGTCGGGGGCGCGGCCGGCGTCGAGGGCCGCGGCCAGGCGCTCCCGGACCGTGCCGGCGAACGGGGCGTCGGCGAAGGGGTCCCGCGTCACCCCGAGCAGCCGCTCCGCGGTGTCGAGGAGCTCGTCGAGCCCGTCCACGTCCGGGCGCTCGTCGTCCCCGGGCCGCGGGCAGGCCCCCGTCCAGTGCGCCCCCATCCCGCCGACGCACGCGGACATCGCGACCGAGGGCATCCCGCCCGCGTGCGCGGCGTCGAGCAGGAAGGTGCCCTCGCGGCGGACCCGCGCGGCGCCGGGGCGCCACGGGGCGACCTCGGCCGGGCCGGGGCCCTCCGAGGCGGTCCGGGCACGGGCGGCCTCGTCGTCGGGGAGGTTCTTGACGTGCACCCCGGCCGGCTCGCCGAGCCGGGGACCGACCTCGAACATCGCGACCCGCGTGCCGGGGACGAGCTCGGCGAGGACCCGGGCGTAGGCCGACCCGGCCGGACCGCTGCCGACGATCGCGACCTCGACCTCGTCGGGGAAGCGGCCGGTCACGCGGGCTCCCCGGCACGTCGGGCCTCGTTGGCGGCGACGACGGTGGGCAGGTCGCGCTCGAGACGGTAGAAGGCCAGAGCGGCGACCTGGAGCAGGGCGAGGACGATCGGCAGGCCGACGTAGAGCCAGGTCAGGCCGGTCGTGACGGCGGGGTCGGCAGCGCCGGGGCGGTACCCGATCACCGCGAGCCCGAAGGCGAGCAGTGCGCCGCCGATCGCGGTGCCGACCTTCGTCGCGAAGGAGTAGCCGGCGTAGAGCAACCCCTCGTTGCGCTCGCCGGTGCGGTGCTCCTGGTACTCGACGGTGTCCGAGACCAGGGCCGGCGCGGCCACGAACCCGAAGCCGCCGACGATGCCGGAGACGAAGAAGAGGGCGGTGAACAGGGCCAGGTTCCCGGTCGCCGGGACGAGCAGGAGGTGTACCGGGACGCTGAGCAGCAGGCCGCCGATCACGCCGCGACGGTGGCCGGTGCGGCGCAGGACCCACGGGGTGACGATCGAGCCGAGCAGGGCCGAGACGGAGAAGCCGAGCAGGATCACCGGGATCGCGCCGGGGTTCCCCATCACCGAGAGCGCGTAGTACACGGCGCCACCGGTCAGCACACCGAGGCGGGCGAACATGAACAGGCTGGAGACGAAGACGGCGACCCACGGGGTGTTCGACGCGAGGGTGCGCAGGCTGGTGCCGAGCGAGCGGCGCTGCGCGGCGGGGGTGAACGGGACGCGCTCCTTCGCGGTGCCGGCGACCACCCAGAACAGCAGCAGCCCGACCCCGGCGAAGATCGAGACGACGACGAGGAACCCGTGGCGCTGGTCGCCGCCGCCGAACACGCCGACCAGGGGCGTCGTCAGGCCGGAGACGACGACGAGGCCGATCGAGGCGCAGGCGAAGCGCCAGCCGGAGAGTCGCATGCGCACGTCGGAGGACCGGGTCATCATCGGCATGAGGGCGCCGTAGGGGATGTTCACCAGCGAGTAGACGAGACCGACGAGGATCAGCGAGGCGTAGGCCCAGACGATCGAGCCGGTGCCGCCGCCGGGGGCGGGCGTGGTGAACGTGAGCACGGTCAGCACCGCGAGCACCGGTGCCCCGAACATCAGGTAGGGGCGGGCCCGGCCGAACCGCGTCTGCGTGCGGTCGAGCAGCAGCCCGACGGCGGGATCGGCGATCGCGTCGAGCGCGCGGGCGACGAACAGGATCGTGCCCGCGGTCGCGGCGCCGATGAGGGCGACGTCGGTGTAGAAGAAGAGCAGGTAGCTGGTGATCGTCGTCCAGGTCAGGTTGGACGCGAGGTCGCCGAGGCCGTAGCCGAGGCGTTCGCCGACGCGGGGCTGTGCGTCGGCCGGGGCGGAGGGCGCGGCCGCGACCGGGCCGTCCACGGTCTCACTCGTCATCGAGGGCTCCAGGGAGTCGGTGGTGGGAGAGGTGTCAGGGGGTGACGAGCGGGCGCAGGGTGCGGTGGGCGATGCGCAGGCCGTCCTCGACGCGGTCGGGCGTGCCGCCCCAGACCGGGTCCTCGTGCTCGACGGACAGGACGCCGGAGAAGCCGCCCTCGTGCAGGGCGTCGACGACGCCGGGCCAGTCGACCTGGCCGCGGCCGGGGACGCGGTAGCGCCACCACCCGACGTCCCAGGGGTCGGTGCGACCGACCGCGATGCCGGGCCAGCCGTAGCGGTGCCGACGCTCGGGGAAGAGCTCGACGTCCTTGGCCTGCGCGTGCCGGACGCGGTCGACGTAGGGGCGCAGTGCGGTGACCGGGTCGATGCCCATCCACATCAGGTGCGACGGGTCGTAGTTCAGGTACAGGCCGAGGGAGAACATCCACTCCCACAGCTCGGGGGAATAGGCGAGGTTCCCGGGATAGCCGTCCGGGTGCCAGCCCTCCATCACGCAGTTCTCGATGACGATGTCCACCCCGCGCTCGCCCGCGTGGTCGACGATCGGCGCGAACACGGTCTCCGCGTCGGCGAGGTTCTCCGCGACGGTGCGGCCGGGGTGCCGGCCGACGAACGTGCCGACGGTGGGGACGCCCAGGGCGGCGGCCGCGTCGATGCAGGTGTGCAGGTGCTCGTGTACCGCGGCGCGCTCGCGGGCGTCGGGGTGCAGCGGGTTGTCGTAGTAGGCCAGCGAGGAGATCGCGAGGTCGTGCTTGCCGACGGTCTCGGCGATCTCGTCGGTCTGCCGGTCGGTCATCTCGGGCAGGGGCAGGTGGGCGGCGGTGAACGGGCGGTCGCCGAGCGCGGGCCAGGCGGCGACCTCGAGGGCCTCGAAGCCCTGCGCGGCCGCGAACGCGGCGATCTCTCCCAGCGTGCGTCCGGGCAGGCAGGCGGTGAGGAAGCCGAGCTTCATCGCGGGACCTCGATCCAGGTGCCGGTGGCGGCCGAGGTCAGGACGGCCTCGGTGAGGGCGGCGGCGCGGCGGCCGTCGGCGAAGGTGGGGAGCCCGTCGGGGGCTTGGCCGCCGATCGCCGCGTAGGTGTCGGCGACGAAGGCGTCGAAGCAGTCCTGGTAGCCCTGCGGGTGTCCCGTCGGGACGAGCGAGTAGGGGGAGCCCTCCTCACCGCGGCGCAGCTCGCGGTTGCCGTCCCGCCCGCCGATCCACAGCGTCTCCGGCTGTTCCTGGTCGAAGGCCAGGCTCTCGCGCGCGGCGTCGACCGACAGCGCCAGCCGGTTCTTGCGCCCGGGGCTGACCTGGCTGACGACCAGGCTGCCGGCGACCCCGCCGACGGTCTCGAACTGCACGGTCGCCGCGTCCTCGGTGCGCACCGGGCGCCCGCCGCGGACCGGCTCGGCGATCACCGTGCGGGCGGACAGGCGGGCGATGCGGTCACCGGAGACGAACTCCGCGAGGTCGCACCAGTGCACCCCGATGTCGGCGAACGCCCGGGAGCCGCCGCCCCGGGCCGGGTCGACGCGCCAGTTCTCGTCGTCCGGGAGCGCCATCCAGTCCTGCAGGTAGTGCCCGTGCAGCAGGCGCACCGGGCCGGTGGTGCCGTCGGCGACGCGGGCGCGGGCAGCGCGGACGGTGGGGTAGAAGCGGTAGACAAACGGCACCGTCGCGACCCGTCCGGCCGCGGCCGCGAGGAGCTGGTCGGCCTCGGCCAGGCCCGTCGCGAGCGGCTTCTCGCATACGACGTGCTTGCCGGCGCGCAGCGCGGCGGCGGCGATCGAGGCGTGGGTGGCATTCGGCGTGCAGACGTGGACGACGTCGACGTCGGATGCCTCGAGGAGCTCCTCGACCGAGGCCGTGGCGTACTCCGCGTCGAACCGGTCCGCCGCGGCCGCGCTCGACCCCGGGGTCGAGCCGACGATCCGCGACACGACCGCTCCTGCCCGGCGGACCGCCCGGGCGTGCACCGTGCCCATGAACCCGGTCCCGACGATCCCCGCATGGATCCGGTCCGACATCCCCGCCCGCCTCCCGTGTGCTGGACCACGGCGGTCGCCGTGGCTCGGCCCACATACTTCTGCTGATTTCGAGCAGAAGTCAACGGCGCAGCGACCTAAGAGTGGTGATACCGGGTATGCGTCCCGCGGATGATCGGGTCAGTTCGCGAGGGCCGGCTCGCCGCCGAAGCGCCGGCTCAGCTCGTCGCCGGAGAACACGCCGTCGAGCGCGAGGTGCACCGCTCCGACGGTCCCGCCGGTCGCGCCCAGCGCCGACGGCTCGATCCGCAGCGTGCGGGTGGCCAGGGGCAGCGAGCGGCGGTAGACCGCCTCCCGCACCGCCGCCAGGACGTGGTCGCCGGCGGCCACGACGCCGCCGGAGAGCACGACCCGTGCGGGGTTGTAGAAGCTGACCAGGGTCGCGAGGGTCGCGCCGATCACGCGTCCGGCCTCGGCCAGCAGAGCGCGGGCGGCCGGGTCGCCGTGCTCGGCGGCGACGGTGACGTCGGCGTGGGACAGCGATCCGTGCGCGTCGAGCCGCGCGGCGAGGACCTCGCTCCGGCCGGAGCGGGCGATCTCGCGGGCGTCCCGGGCGAGCGCCGCCCCGCCTGCGACGGCCTCGAGGCATCCGACGTTCCCGCACCGGCACACGACGTGCGTGTCGGTGACCGCGATGTGCCCGATGTCGCCCGCGCCGCCGTTCGCGCCGCGGTGGACCCGGCCGTTCGAGACCAGTCCCGCGCCGATCCCGGTCCCGACCTTCACGCAGATCAGGTCCTGCCCCGCCGCCGTCGGGTCGGCGCGCAGCTCGCCCAGCGCGAGCAGGTTCACGTCGTTGTCGACCCACACCGGCACGCCGAACCGCTCGGCGAGGCGGGCGCGGACCGGGTACCGGTCCCACCCGGGCATGATCGGCGGCGCGACGGGTAGTCCCGCGGCGACGTCGACCGGGCCGGGGAGTCCGATCCCGAGGCCCCAGACCGGGGTGTCCCGGCCGGTCAGGAGTTCCTCGACGCCCGCCTCGACCCGGCCGAGCACGAGTTCCGGCCCGTCCGCGACGTCGATGTCGACCTCGGACCGCTCGAGGACGCGCCCCGCGAGGTCGGCCACGGCCAGGCGCATCCCGCTGGCCCCGGCGTCGACGCCGACCACGACGCCGGCCTCGGCACGCAGGCGCAGCCGGCGGGGGGCGCGGCCCCCGGTGGACGGCCCGAGCCCGGCCTCCCCCAGGAGGCCGAGCTCACGCAGCTCCGCGACGCGTGCGGCGACGATGCTGCGACTGGAGCCGCACAGTCGGACGAGTTCGGGCTGACTGACGTCGGTCCGGGTCCGGACCGCGTGCAGGACGTCCACCAGGTCGTCCGGGAACCCCGTCGGCACCGCGCTCCCTCCCGGTCCCGCCGTCGACGGGACTTCGGTCGGAATCTACAGAAGTCCGGCCTCCGGCGCGGAACCATCGACCCCGTCGATGGCCACTCCCAACCGGAATGATTTCCGATCACCTCGTCCGCGCCCCGACACTTCCGCCGGACGTGTGGTGCCGATCACGGCCCCTCGACGAGGCGACAAGGAGGTCGGCCGTGACGGTCGTCGGAGACTCGCAGGACCAGGGCCGGAGGGCGGGCACGCGGCCGCCGATCGGGCAGGGCGCGATCCTGCTGGCCGGGAGCTGCCTGCCGATCCTGGGCTCGGTGCTGCTCGCGCCGGTCCTGCCGCGCATGGCAGAGGCGTTCGCGACGACGGCCGGTGTCTCCGTCCTCGTCCCGATCGTGCTGACCGCGCCGGCGCTGATGATCGGCCTGCTCGCGCCGGTCGCAGGCCGTCTGGTCGACGCGGCCGGGCGCAAGCGGGTCCTGCTCGTCGCCCTGGTGCTCTACGCGCTGTTCGGCACCGCGCCGCTCTACCTGGACTCGCTGGGCGCGATCGTGGCCAGCCGGGTCGGCGTGGGCATCTGCGAGGCGGCGATCATGACCGCCTGCACCACCCTGCTCGCCGACCTCTTCGACGGCACCGCCCGTGACCGCTGGTTCGCCCGGCAGACCATCGCGACGACGCTCGCGGCGACCGTGTTCTTCGGCCTCGGCGGCGCGCTGGGCGCCGTCAGCTGGCGGGCGCCGTTCGTCCTCTACGTGTCCAGCCTGGTGATCGCCGTGCTCGTCGCGGTCTTCGTGCGCAACACCGGCCGGACCCCTGCTGCGGCCCTGCCGCCCGTGCCGTGGCGCCTGATCGCGGTCCCGTGCGCGGTGACCCTGTTCGGCGGGATCGTCTTCTACACGCCGATCGCGGAGCTCTCCCTGGTCCTGGCCTCGGTCGGGGTGACCTCCACGGCCACCATCGGCCTGCTCAGCGCCATCGCCTCGCTCGCGACCGCCGCGGGCGGCTTCACCTTTGGTCGGGTGGCCCGCCGGGGGACCGCGGTGCTGCTCCCGATCGCCCTGGGCCTGGCCGGGGTCGGACTCGTCGTGATGGGCGTGTCGCCGGCGGTTCCGGTGATCGCCGTGGGTGCCGTGATCGCCTCGGCGGGCACCGGGCTGCTGCTCCCGACCCTGCTGACCTGGGCCCTCTCCGGCCTGGGCTTCGCCGAGCGCGGCCGCGGCACCGGGATGTGGACCGCCGCGATGTTCATCGGCCAGTTCTTCTGCCCACTGGTGATCCTGGCCGCCTCCGCACCACTCGGCACGCTATCCGCCGCCGTGCTGGCCCTGGGCGTGCTCGCCGCGGTCGGGGCGGGCTTCGCGCCGCTGATCGTCCGCCGCTGGGCAGCACGCCTGGCCTGATCCCCACGCCCGCCGGCGGGCGTGGGGATCCCCACGCCCGCCGGCGGGTCGCCGCGGCCCGACCCATCCGTCCGTTGCGTCGTGCACACGGTCGGCGCCGTCGATGCACCAGCGGACGGCCGTTGCGTCACGCACACGGTGAGCCAACCCGACGACGTCGGGTGCCTCGGTCACCCCACGGGGCACCGGAGCCACCGGACCCCGGCCGCCCGGGGCCGGCCGTGTGCGGGACGCAACGGGGATCGGTTGCTGTACGAGTCGGGCCGGCCGTGTGCGGGACGCAACGGGGAGCCGTTGCTGCACGAGACGGGCCGGCCGTGTGCGGGACGCAACGGGGATCGGTTGCTGCACGAGTCGGGCCGGCCGTGTGCGGGACGCAACGGGGAACCGCGGCTACACGGGATACGCCGGCCGTGTGCGGGACGCAACGGGGTACACGAGGTGAGCCGGGGCGGTCAGTCCGCTCCGGCGGGAAGGCCCGGATCCGACACCCGGCCGGACGCGTGTGGCTCCCGGGACGTGTGGGGCGCCGCGGCTACCGTGTCCGCCATGGCCCGCACCGACACGCGTTCGCAGCGCAGCCGCCCCCTCACCGGCGGGCGCACGCCGGAGCGCACGGTCGCGACCGCCTCTCCGCGACGGTCCGGGTCCGGCCGGCGCGCGCCGGCGAAGGGCCGCGGTCGCCCGCCCGCCCGCAAGCCGGCCGCCCGGAAGAACGGGCCGGGTCCGATCGCCCGAGGGTTCCGCGGCGCGTGGACGCTGACCGCCCGGGGTCTCGGATCCCTCGCGCGCACCATCGGTCGCGGCCGCGAGATCGATGCCGCGCACCGCCGCGACGGGATCGCCCTGGCGCTGGTCGTGCTCGCGCTCGTCACCGCGGCGGGGCTGTGGCTCGGCGCCGGCGGGCCGATCGGGACCGGCATGCAGATCGCGTTCCGGACGGTGCTCGGGTCGGTGGCCCTGGCGTTCCCGGTGATCCTGCTCGGGATCGCCGTCCTGCTGATGCGCACCGACCCCGTGCCGGAGACCCGCCCGCGCACCGTCGTCGGGGCCCTGCTGCTCGTCGTGGGGGTACTCGGCGCCTGGCACCTCTCCGTCGGGGCGCCGGAGCTCCTCGCCGGGCGCCAGGCCGGCGGCGGGGTGATCGGCGCGTGGGTGGCCGACCCGCTCACCGCCGGCGTCACGATCTGGCTCGCCATGCCGGTGCTCGTGCTGGTCGCTGCCTTCGGGCTGCTGGTGCTCACCGGCACGCCGGTCCGCGACGTGCCCCACCGGGTCCGCTGCCTGATCACCGGCGAGGCCTTCGACGAGGAGTACGACGACGAGTGGGGCTCGGCCGAGGAGGTCGACGGGGACGCCGCCGACACCTCGGCCACCGAGGTCATCGAGAAGCCGCGGCGTCGCCGGAAGAAGGACGAGGCCGCCGAGGAACTCGACGCGGACGCCCACCCCGCCCGCCACCGCGACCACGCCGAGGCCGGGACCGCCGAGGCCGAGGAGCCCGAGCCGCCCGCACCCGCCGTCGGGAAGAAGGCCCCGAAGAAGCGGACCCCGGCGTCGGAGATCCCCGAGACACCGCCGGTCGTCGAGGACTCCGAGACCGACCCGCAGGCCGCGCAGTCGTTCTCCAGCCATCGCGAGCCGCCCGAGGGCGAGCAGGACTACCACCTGCCCCCGCCCGACCTGCTGACCGCGGGCGACCCGCCCAAGGCCCGGTCGGCCGCGAACGACGCCATGATCGACGCGATCACCGGCGTCCTGGAGCAGTTCAAGATCGACGCGCAGGTCACCGGGTTCGTGCGCGGCCCGACGGTCACCCGCTACGAGGTGGAGCTCGGGCACGGGGTGAAGGTCGAGAAGATCACCCAGCTCCACCGCAACCTGGCCTACGCCGCGGCGACGGACAACGTCCGGCTGCTCGCACCCATCCCGGGCAAGTCGGCGGTCGGCATCGAGGTGCCGAACTCGGACCGCGAGATGGTCCGGCTCGCCGACGTGCTCTCGTCGACCACGGCGCGCCGCGAGACGCACCCGATGGTCATCGGGCTGGGCAAGGACATCGAGGGCCAGATGGTCCTGGCGAACCTCGCGAAGATGCCCCACCTGCTCGTCGCGGGCTCCACCGGCTCCGGTAAGTCCAGCTTCGTCAACTCGATGCTGGTCTCGCTGCTGGCGCGGGCGACGCCGGACGAGGTCCGGATGATCCTCATCGACCCGAAGATGGTCGAGCTGACGCCCTACGAGGGCATCCCGCATCTGATCACGCCGATCATCACCTCGCCGAAGAAGGCCGCGACCGCGCTGCAGTGGCTCGTCGAGGAGATGGAGCAGCGCTACGCGGACATGCAGGCCAACCGCGTCCGGCACATCGACGTGTTCAACGAGCAGGTGCGCTCCGGCAAGATCACCGCGCCGCCCGGGTCGGAGCGGGTGTACCGCCCGTACCCCTACATCATGGCGATCGTCGACGAGCTCGCCGACCTCATGATGACCGCACCCCGCGACGTCGAGGACGCGATCGTCCGCATCACGCAGAAGGCCCGCGCCGCCGGCATCCACCTCGTGCTCGCGACGCAGCGACCCTCGGTCGACGTCGTCACCGGCCTGATCAAGACGAACGTGCCGTCCCGGCTCGCCTTCGCGACCAGCTCGCTCACCGACTCGCGGGTCATCCTCGACCAGCCGGGCGCCGAGAAGCTGATCGGCATGGGGGACGCGCTCTTCCTGCCGATGGGCGCGGGCAAGACGAACCGCCTCCAGGGCGCCTTCGTCGGCGACGACGAGATCGCGGCGATGGTCGACTTCTGCAAGGAGCAGGCCGACCCGGACTACGACGACTCCGTCACCACCGAGGCCGCGGGCGAGAAGAAGGAGATCGACCCGGACATCGGGGACGACCTCGAGGTCCTGCTGCAGGCCGCCGAACTCATCGTGACGAGCCAGTTCGGCTCGACGTCGATGCTGCAGCGCAAGCTGCGCGTCGGGTTCGCGAAGGCGGGGCGCCTGATGGACCTCCTGGAGACCCGCGGGGTGGTGGGTCCCAGCGAGGGCTCGAAGGCCCGCGACGTGCTGTTCAAGCCCGACGAGCTGCCCGAGCTGCTCGCCTCGATCCGCGGCGAGCCGGCCCCGGCCCCGACCCCCGACGACGACGCCGCGGAGGACCCGGATCGGGTGGAGGCCTGATCGGGTCCGCGTGTCCCGGCAGGGCACGCAGCGTGTTCTGCCAGGCTGCTGCCGCTGGCGTCCTACGGGGGTCGGGAGTGGCGGACATGGTCGGTGACGGGTCGGGGACGGACGAGGACACCTCGCGTCTCGTGGCGCACGAGCGCGAGCGGGTCGCAGCGGACCTGCGCGCCGTCGTGGTCGAGCACCTGCACCGCCTGGAGGCGGCCCCGGACGACGAGGTCGGGCACCACGCGGCGGCCGCCCTGGACGCCACGGACCGTGCCGCCGCGCTCGGGGGCCTGCCCGACGTGCCGTCGCCGGAGCACCACGTGCGGTGGCCCTGGGTCGTCCTCGCGACCGTGACCGGTGCCGTCGCCCTCGCCCTCGTGGCCCTGGTCGTCGTCCTGCTCCCCGGCAGCGTGGCCTCCGGCCCGCTGCTCGTGCTCGGCCTCGCCGTCGCGATCGCGGCGACCGCCCGGCACGCCCCGCCGGTCGCGTCCGGTGCCGGGCTCGCCCTGGTGCTCGCCGTCCTCGCCGTCGCCGCTCCCTTCGCGACGACGGCCGTGCCCGCGGCCGGCGCCGTCGCGGGCGCCGTCGACCTCCCCATCGGCGCCGAGCCCGAGGCGGGTGCGTGCCTGCTTCTCGGCGTCGTGCTCGCCGCGGCCTGGGGCTGCGGGCTGTACCGCCGCCGGTGCGCGATCGCGAGCCGACGGCGCCGCTGGCTGGGGACGGTGGACGCGCTCGGCCGGTGCCGTGCCCACGCCCGTCTCGGCCTCTCGACGACGGGCCACCGCACGCTGGTCGACGAGCTCGCCGTCCTCACGTCCGGTGGGGCCGAGGCCCGCCGGATGCGGGTCGCCCGGCACCGCCTCGACGGGGTGCTGCCGGCGCTGACCGCCGTGGACCTCACACCCGGCTCCTCCGACGTGGTGGACGCCGTGCTCGACGAGGGCCGGGTCGCGGTGCTCGTCGCCGCGGCCCAGCAGTCCGTGCTGGCCGGGGCGCCCTGGAGCGGTCGCCCGCCGTCGGTCGTGGTGTGCGGGGTGCCCGCCACCGAGCGACCGGAGGTCGGCCTGCTCGCCGCCCGCCTGCTCGCGGACCTCGTCGCCGACGTCGCCTCGCACGCGGGCCCGGTGCCCGCCAGCGTCTCCGTGGAGCACCGCGCGGACGCCGTGGCCCTCGAGGTCGCCTCCGGGCGGGGGAGGGGGTCCGGGGCCGGCCGTACCCCGGTGGCGCTGGAGGAGCGCGCCGCGCTGCTGGGCGGCACGGTGGAGGTGACCTCCACGACCGGCGCCCTCTCCGTGCGGGTGGTGCTGCCCACGGGGACGCGGGTGGAGGTCGCCCCGGTGGAGCCGGTGCGTCCCGTCGCGCCCGCGTCGGAGCCCGGACCCGCGCAGGCGGCCTGACCCGCGCCGACCCCCTATCGGCGTGCTCAATCGGATGTCGGGAAGGCTCAGAGGTCCAGCAGCATCCGGGTGTTGCCGAGGGTGTTCGGCTTGACGTAGGCGAGGTCGAGGAACTCCGCGACGCCCTCGTCGGCCGACTGCATCATCTCGAGGTAGATCTCCTGGCTCACCGGCGAGCCGTCGATCTCGCGGAACCCGTGACGCAGGAAGAAGTCGACCTCGAAGGTGAGCACGAACAGGCTCGCGAGCCCGAGGGCCCGTGCCTGGGCGATCAGCTCGTCGACCAACGTGTGGCCGACGCCACCGCCCTGGGTGGACGGGTGCACCGCGATCGTGCGGACCTCGCCGAGGTTCTCCCAGAGCACGTGCAGCGCCCCGCACCCCACGACCTCGCGCCCGCGCACCGCCACCCGGAACTCCTGGACCGTCTCGTACAGCGTGACCAGGGGCTTGCGGAGCAGGATGTTGTCGTCGGCGAAGGAGTCGACCAGCGCCTTGATCCCGCGGACGTCGGCGGTCCGGGCACGTCGCAACAGGATCGGTGAGGTCGGCGGCGCTGTCACGGAGTGCCACTGTAGGCACCTCCTGCGCCGGTCGGCGGGGCCGGTGCGGCTACCCTGGACGCGTGCCGCAGCGTTCTGATCCGCGAGCGGGCGCATCCCGGACGGAGGACGGGCGTCGAGGTCGTGTGGCGCTCGTGACGCTGGGGTGCGCGCGCAACGACGTCGACTCCGAGGAACTCGCCGGTCGGCTGGCCGCCGACGGCTGGGAGATCTCGGGTGACGACGACGGGTCGGCCGACGTCGTCCTGGTGAACACCTGCACCTTCGTCGAGCAGGCCAAGAAGGACTCGGTCGACGCGGTGCTCGCCGCGGGCGGGCCGGAGTCGAAGGTCGTCGCGGTGGGCTGCATGGCCGAGCGCTACGGCGCGGAGCTCGCCGAGGCACTGCCCGAGGCGACGGCGGTGCTCGGGTTCGACCACTACGGCTCGATCGGCGACCGGCTCGACGACGTCATGGCCGGGCGTCCGCTGGCCAGCCACGAGCCGGCCGACCGCCGCGCACTGCTGCCGATCAGCCCGGTGAAGCGTCCCGAGGCCGTCGGCACCACGAGCATCCCGGGCCACGACTGGCTGCCCGAGATCCCCCGCAAGCGGCTCGACGACGCGCCCGTGGCCCCGCTCAAGCTCGCCTCGGGGTGCGACCGGCGCTGCGCCTTCTGCGCGATCCCGTCCTTCCGCGGCGCCTTCGTCTCGCGCGACCCGGGCGACGTCGTCGCGGAGGCCGCCTGGCTCGCCGACCACGGGGTCGCCGAGGTCACGCTGGTCAGCGAGAACTCGACCTCGTACGGCAAGGACATCGACCCGCGCGGCGCCGCCGGCGGCGCGCTGGAGCGGCTGCTCGGCGACCTCGCCGAGGTCCCCGGCCTCCGTCGGGTGCGGGTGTCGTACCTGCAGCCCGCCGAGGTCCGGCCGCCGTTGCTCGCCGCGATCGCCCGGACCGACCGCGTCGCGGACTACTTCGACCTCTCCTTCCAGCACGCC
This sequence comes from Actinomycetospora termitidis, assembly GCF_030286555.1. Classification (GTDB taxonomy): domain Bacteria; phylum Actinomycetota; class Actinomycetes; order Mycobacteriales; family Pseudonocardiaceae; genus Actinomycetospora; species Actinomycetospora termitidis. The sequence goes on from NZ_JASVWF010000002.1 coordinate 511,047, forward strand.
TCCGGGCCGCTGCTGCGCCGGATGCGCCGGTTCGGCTCGCGGTCGTCGTTCACCGCGCTCTGCGCCGAGATCCGGGCCCTGGCCCCCGAGGCGGGCATCCGGTCCAACGTGATCGTCGGCTTCCCCGGGGAGACCGAGGACGACCTCGCCGAGCTCGAGGCCTTCCTCGCCGAGGCCGACCTGGACGCCGTCGGCGTGTTCGGCTACTCCGACGAGGACGGGACCGAGGCCGCCGACCTTTCGGACAAGATCGACCCCGCCGAGGTCTCGGCCCGCGTCGAGCGGATCACCTCGCTGGTCGAGGTGCTGACCGCCGACCGTGCCGCCCGCCGGGTGGGCACCGAGGTCGAGGTGCTCGTCGAGCGCCAGGAGCTCTCCGAGGCGGCCGCGCAGGAGTACCCGGACCTCGCCGACGTCGACGACCTCGACCTGGCCGAGCTGGGGCTCGACGGCGAACCCGAGATGGTCGAGTTCCCCGACGACGAGCCCGAGGAGGCCGCCGACACCGAGCCGGGCGACCTCGTGTGGGTCGGCCGGGCCGCCCACCAGGGCCCGGACGTCGACGGAGAGTGCCTGCTCACCGGCGACGACGACGTCCTCGCCGACCTCTCCCGCGGCGCGATGGCGCGCTGCCGCGTGGTCGGCTCCGACGGGGTCGACCTCGTCGTGGAGGTGCTCGAGGTGCTCGCCGCCGGCGCCGACCGGGTGCCGGCCGCGGCGGGCGCCCGGTGACCCAGCAGGCCGTGGATCCGGTGGAACGCAGGCCGGTCCCCCTGGTCAACATCGCCAACGCCCTCACCGTCGTGCGGCTGGTGCTGGTGCCGGTGTTCCTGGTGACCCTCTTCGCCCAGGGGGGTCACGACGCCGGGTGGCGCTGGATCGCGTTCGGCGTGTTCGCCCTGGCCTCGGTCACCGACTCCTTCGACGGCGAGTTCGCCCGGCGGTGGGGGCTCGTCACCGACTTCGGCAAGATCGCCGACCCGATCGCGGACAAGGCGCTGGTCGGGGCGGCGCTGGTCGGGCTGTCGGTGCTGGGCGAGCTCGGCTGGTGGGTCACGATCGTCATCGCCGTCCGGGAGCTCGGCGTGACCCTGCTGCGGTTCTGGGTGCTGCGCCACGGGGTGATCCCGGCCAGTCGCGGTGGGAAGCTCAAGACGGTGCTGCAGACCGTCGCGCTCGGTCTCGCGATCATGCCGCTGCCCGCCGTCGTCGCGCCCGGGGTCGCGACGTTGTTCCTGCTCGCGGTGGTGGTCACGATGGTGACAGGGCTGGACTACGTCGCGCAGGCCGTGCGGCTGCGCCGGGCCGCGCTGCGCTGAGGTCGGCGGGCGGCGCCGAGTTCGCCCACGGTGAACGTCGCCCTCGCTCCCGACGCGCGCCCGCGCGAATCGGTACCGTGGTCGGAACGGTCATCGATGCCGGGCTCTCCTCGGGGCCGTGAGTTCCCGACGGCGGGTACGGCCAGGAGGTGCTCACATGGCGCTGTTGTTGCGCGAGGCGATCGGCGGCACGATCCGCCGCGCCCGCACCGAGCGTCGACGGACCCTGCGGGACGTCTCGCGGGACGCCCGGGTGAGCCTCGGGTACCTGTCGGAGATCGAGCGCGGCCGCAAGGAGCCCTCGAGCGAGCTGCTGGCCGCGATCTGCGACGCGCTGGCGCTCCCGCTGCCCGACCTGCTCGACGACGTGGCGGCCACGATGCGTCCCGCGCCGGTGGAGCCCCGCATCCCGGCGCGCCTCGCCGACCGGCGGTTGGTCGGGGCGAGCGGAGCGACGGGGAAGATCTCCGTGGACGCCGCGCTCCGTTCGGCGGTCGAGGAGGCCTTCGAGTCCTCGACCGAGGCCACGCCGGGGCCGACGCCGGCCCCCGACGAGGCCGCGGCGGTCACGGAGGCGGAGGTGGTCGACCTGGCGACCGACGCCACCGGGCCGGACGCGGACGAGGCGACTGCCGAGGACGAGGTGGTCGAGCCGGCCGGCGAGCTGCGCCTGGTCGAGCTCGTGACGCTCGGGCGCGACCCGGTGCGGTCCGCGGCCTGACCGCTCGGCGCTCCTGATCACCGGTGCCGACGCCGATACGGGGCCTCGGTGGAACACCGGGAGCAGAGCTGACACGATGGGCGGGACCAGGTCAGCGGAGTCGGCCTGTACGGACGGTGACTGAGTTGGGCGGGAGCAGATGGCCAACCCCTTCGTGAAGGCCTGGAAGTACTTCCTGGCGGCGTTCTCGTCGAAGATCGACGAGCACGCGGACCCCAAGGTGCAGATCCAGCAGGCGATCGAGGACGCCCAGCGCCAGCACCAGGCGCTGTCGCAGCAGGCGGCCTCGGTGATCGGCAACCAGCGTCAGCTGGAGATGAAGCTGAACCGCCAGCTCGGGGACATCGAGAAGCTGCAGTCGTCGGCGCGGCAGGCGCTGACGATGGCCGACCAGGCTCGCGCCAAGGGCGACGAGCAGGCCGCGCAGCAGTACGAGCAGTCGGCGCAGGCGTTCGCCACCCAGTTGGTGACCGCGGAGCAGAACGTCGAGGACCTCAAGACGCTGCACGACCAGTCGATCGGCGCGGCGCAGCAGGCCAAGTCGGCCGTCGAGCGCAACGCGCAGGTCCTGCAGCAGAAGCTGGCCGAGCGCACGAAGCTGCTGAGCCAGCTCGAGCAGGCCAAGATGCAGGAGCAGGTGTCGGCCTCGCTGCGCTCGATGAGCGAGGTCGCGGCGCCGGGGAACACCCCGTCGCTGGACGAGGTCCGCGACAAGATCGAGAAGCGGTACACCACCGCCCTCGGCTCGGCGGAGCTCGCGCAGAACAGCGTGCAGGGCCGCATGCTCGAGGTGCAGCAGGCGTCCACGGACTACGCGGGGCAGAGCCGCCTCGAGCAGATCCGGGCGTCGATGCAGGGGCCGGGCCAGGTCACGCAGGGCCAGCCCGCGGCCGGTCAGACGCAGCCGGCGCAGCCCGCCCCGGCCCAGCAGACCCAGCAGTACGCGCCGCCGCAGCAGAGCTGAGCACCACCCCGCACCCACGAACGGGCCGTTCGTCACCCTCTTCGGTGATGAACGGCCCGTTCGTGCGTTCCGGGGTGCCGGTTTGCGGACGCTGTCCGACTCGTCCAGAGTCCCGGTGATGCGCTCGGGGCTGTTCGCGGCGATGTCGGTGCTCGTGGTCGTCGTGCTGACCGCCTGTGGGGGTGGTGCCGCCCCGCCCGCGGCCCCCGCGTCGCCGGCCGCGCAGGCTCCGCAGCCGCCCGACCCGGGCCTGCCCGCCGCGCTCGCCCAGCAGGTCTCCGGGGACGGCGCGTTCGTCCACCTGCAGCAGCTGCAGGGCATCGCCGACCGCAACGGCGGGAACCGTGCGTCGGGCTCACCCGGGCACGAACAGAGCGTCGACTACGTCGCCGACCAGGCTCGCCGGGCAGGCTTCCAGGTGGAGACGCCGACCGTCCCGTTCGACTTCTTCTCCGCGGGCGCCCAGAGCCTCGCGGTCGCGGGCGCCCCCGTCCCGAACGTCGTCGCGCTGACCTACTCCAAGCCGACCCCGCCCGGTGGCGTCACCGCCCCGCTGGTCGTCCTGCCCGAGGCGCCGGCCGACCCGACGCCGGCCTGCGACGCGGCGGACTTCCCGCCGACCACCCGCGGCGCCATCGTCGTGGCCCGGCGCGGCGTGTGCCCGTTCGCGCAGAAGCAGCGCGTCGCCGCGGAGGCCGGGGCGGCCGCGATGGTCGTCGTGAACACCGAGGCCGGGCCGCTCAACGGCACCGTCGGCTCGGTGGCCGAGTCCCGCATCCCGACGGCGGGCCTCTCCCGCGCCGACGGCGACCCCCTGTTCGGGCGGGGCGGCGTGCCCGCCACGCTCGTCCTGGAGACCCGCGCCGAGAGCCGCACGACCCGCAACGTCATCGCGCAGACGACCACCGGGCGCCCCGACGAGGTCGTCATGGCCGGCGCCCACCTCGACAGCGTCCCCGAGGGCCCGGGCATCAACGACGACGGCTCGGGCTCCGCGGCGCTCCTGGAGACCGCCCTGCGGCTCGGCGGGGCCCCACGCATCACCAACGCCGTGCGCTTCGCGTGGTGGGGCGCCGAGGAGGAGGGACTCGTTGGGTCCACCGCCTACGTGGCCGGCCTCGACCCGGAGCGGAAGCGCGACATCGCGATGCTGCTGAACTTCGACATGGTCGCCTCGCCCAACGCCGGCTACCTCGCCTACGACGGGGACGACTCCGACCGACAGGGCGCGCCCGCCGGCCCGCCCGGGTCGGACGCGATCGAACGCCGGATGCTCGCCGCGCTCGGCCAGGTGGGCGTGCAGGGCGAGGGCACCGACTTCGACGGGCGCTCGGACTACGGGCCGTTCATCGAGGCCGGCATCCCCGCGGGCGGTCTGTTCACGGGCGCGGAGGAGGTCAAGACGCCCGAGCAGGCGGCGCGCTGGGGCGGCGCGGCGGGCCAGGCGTTCGACCCGAACTACCACAGCCCCCGCGACGACCTCGCCAACCTCGACCGCGTCGCCCTCGACCGGAACACCCGCGCGATCGCCTCGGTCGTCGGCGGGTACGCGCTCGACCTGGGTGGCCCCGACGGCGTCCCGCCCCGCGCTGCGCGCCAGCCGCGCTAGCCGGCCGGCCGGGGGCTGCTCCGATCAGCCGTAGCGCGCCCGCCGTCCGGTCTGCTGCTGCGGGCGTCGCCGGCCACCCCGCCGCGGCAGCTCCGGGTGCGGGCCGGGCTGGCAGGTGGGGCAGAAGTAGGCGACGCGGTCCTCGGCGTCCTTCGTCCCGTCGTCCTGCCGGGCGACCTGCACCACGTCGCGGCAGCGTCGGCAGCCCCGCCCGCCCCGCTCGAAGACCCAGTGCTGGGCGCCCTCGCCCAGGTCACCCGTCGTGGACTGCTCCGGGCGCCACGCGTTGCGCAGCAGCAGCTTGCGCGACCAGGTCACGGCGTCGACGGCCTGTTTCTCGGTCAGGTCACCGACCTTCGTCCAGGGCGACACCTTGAGCAGGAAGCAGATCTCGGCCTTGTAGAGGTTCCCGACCCCGCACGCCACCCGCTGGTCCAGCAGCGCCGTCCCGAGCTCCCGGTCGGGGTCCGCCCGGAGCCGGCGCAGCACCTCCGCCGCGGCCGCGTCGTCCCACCCGTCGCCGAGGAGGTCCGGGCCGAGGTGCCCGACGAACCGGTCCTCCTCGTCGGTCGGCAGGAGCTCCAGGTCGTGCAGCCGGAACCCGACCGCGACCCGCTCCGCGGTCGCCAGGATCGCCCGGATGTCGTGATCGGCGCCGCGCCACGGGCGCCCCGGCCGGTAGAGGTGCCACGACCCGTCCATGCGGAAGTGGCTGTGCAGGCTGCGCCCGTCGTCGAACCGCGTGAACAGGTGCTTCCCGACGGACACGACCTGCTCGACCGTCCGCCCCGCGAGGTCGTGCTGGATCAGCCGCGGGTGCCGCAGCTCGCCGCGGGTCAGCTCCTTCCCGGCCAGCGCGTCGTCCAGGCGCCGGCCGGCGAGGAACACGGTGTCACCCTCGGGCACGTCTCCATGGTGCCCTCCCACGGTCGATCCCACCCCCGGCGGACGTCGACGATCGACCCCGTCGACGCCTCCCGCTCCGATAGCATCCCGACCGTGACCACCACGCTGGCCGACCTCGAAGCACGGGTTGCCGCCCTGGAGGCGGAGCGCGCCGACTACCGCGCCGTGCTGGCCGCGGTCAACGCTCTCGGTGAGAACCAGCGTGAACTCGGTCAGCGGGTGGCGTCGGTGGAGACGCGACTGGGCACCGTCGAGAGGAAGCTCGACGACACCGGCGCCCGGGTGCGCTCGATCGAGGACGGCGTCATCGAGATGCGGGATCTGCTGGTGCGCGCCCTGGACCGCTGACGCCACCGGCTCGTCGTTCCGTCCGCCGCCACCGGCCGTTCACGTGCAGCGGCCATGATCCGACGCGATGCCGAATCGTCGTGAGGTGCTGCGGGCCGGGATCGTCCTCGGCGGGGGAGGCCTGCTCGCGGCCTGCGCCGGGAGCACCGGGCCGGGCCTCGTGCGTTCCGACCGGCCCGTCCTGACGCACGGCGTCCAGGCCGGCGAGGTCACCGCCGACTCGGCGTTGGTGTGGGCCCGGGCCGACCGGCCGTCGCGCATGGTCGTCGAGGTCGCCTCGGACCCGTCGTTCGCGAACGCCCGCCGTCTCGACGGACCGGAGCTCACGCCGGACACCGACCTCACCGGCCGCCTGCGGGTGCCCGCGGCGCCCGGCCGCACGACGTTCTATCGGGTCTCCGCGGACGGCTCCGATCCCGTCGTCGGGACCTTCCGACGCCCGCCGTCGGGAACGGAGGACGTCCGCTTCGTCTGGACCGGCGACGTCGTCGGGCAGGGCTGGGGGATCGACGAGAGCCGGGGCGGGATGGCGCTCTACCGCGCGATGCAGGCCCGCGACCCGGACTTCCTGCTGCACTCCGGCGACACGGTCTACGCCGACGGGCCGGTCGAGGAGACCGCCACGCTCCCGGACGGCTCGACCTGGCGGAACCTCGTGACGCCGGAGAAGACGAAGGTCGCGGAGACGTTGGCCGAGTTCCGCGGCCAGTGGGCCTACAACCTGCTCGACGAGCACTACCGGGCGTTCCAGGCCGCGGTGCCGACCTACGCCAGCTGGGACGACCACGAGGTCACCAACAACTGGTACCCGGGCGAGGTCCTCACCGACGCGAAGTACGCGGGCGAGAATCGCGTCGACGTGCTCGCCGCGCGGGCAGCGCAGGCCTTCCGGGAGTGGATGCCGATCGAGGGCGGGCGCATCCACCGGCGAGTGCCCTACGGCCCGCAGCTCGACGTGTTCGTGCTGGACATGCGCACGAACCGCGGCCCCAACCCGGAGGCGCTGACCGCACCGGCCGCACCGATGCTCGGCGAGGAGCAGGTGGCGTGGCTGCTCGACGGGCTCGCCGCCAGCCGCGCGACCTGGAAGGTGATCGCGGCGGACATGCCGCTCGGGATCGTCGTGAAGGACGGGGACACGGGGATCGAGGCGGTCGCGAACAACGCCGCGGGTGCACCGGGCGGGCGGGAGGCCGAGCTCGCTCGCGTCCTCACCGGCATCCGCGAGCGGGGTGTGCGCAACACCGTCTGGCTCACCGCGGACGTGCACTACACCGCGGCCAACCGCTACACCCCGGAGCGGGCCGGCATCGCCGCCGACCCGTTCTGGGAGTTCGTCTCCGGCCCCGCCCACGCGGGCGCGTTCCCGGCGAGCCCGCTGGACCCGACGTTCGGCCCGGAGCAGGTCTTCGTACACGCCCCGACGACCTCGAACGTCTCCCCGGCGGAGGGCTTCCAGCACTTCGGCGAGGTGTCGATCAGCGGTGGGCGCCTGCGCGTCGACCTCCGCGACGCCACGGGCGCGTCCCTGTGGTCGACGGAGCTGCAGCCCGCCTGATCAGCTCGAGAGCACCAATGACCGCGGGGCCGAGCGGTCGGCCGGTGAGACGTGCTCCGCGGTCGGGCGTCCGCCGGGGCCGCTCGCGATGACGAGCACCGTCTCCGGGTGGTCCACCGGCGCGCAGAAGGACCCGTCCTGGTCGACCGGGACGACGGCGAGCTGGCGGCCGTGCAGGTCCACGAGCGTCACGTGCGCCTCCGCGGCCGGGGCGCCCCCGGCGAGCCGGACGTGTCCGTGCACGGCGAGGTGCCCCGACCGGTCGTCGGGGAGCTCCTGCGCGGTGTCGATCACGACCTCGTCGACCGAGCGCGAGCGCGGCAGCACCGGGATCAGCACCGTCGCGACCAGGGCGACCACGCCGCAGCCGGCCGCGATCCACAGCGTCGTCTGCAGCCCCGCGAGCGAGGGGAGCGTCGCCGGGCCCACGCGGATCGTCATGGCCGAGAGCACGACCGCAGCCACCGCCGACGCCGTCGACGTGCCGACCGAACGCATCAGCGTGTTCAGCCCGTTGGCCGCCGCGGTCTTGTCGGTCGGCACCGCGCGCATGATCAGGTCGGGCAGCGAGCCGTAGGCCAGGGCGACACCGGCGCCGACCAGCGAGATCACCAGCGCGACGTGCCACGGCTGCGAGAGCAGCGCCGTGCCGAGGACGTAGGCGATCACGATGATCACCAGCCCGATCCGCAGCGAGGTCCGCGGGCCGAAGCGCGCCGAGACCCGTGCCGTCACCGGCGACATCACCATCATGACGACGCCGTTGGGCGCCAGCACGAGCCCGGCCGCGAGCAGCGAGAGCCCCAGCCCGTAGCCCGACGACGTCGGGGCCTGGAGCAGCTGCGGGAAGGTGACCATGCCGGTGAACATCGCGACGCCGACCGGCACGGAGACCAGGTTGGGCACGAGCACCGCGCGGCGGGCGGAGATGCGCAGGTCGACGATCGGGTCGGTCACCCGCAGCTCCCACGCGCCCCACGCGAGCAGCACGATCACGGCGCCGACCGCGGAGCCGAGCGTGGTGGCACTGGTCCAGCCCCACTCGCCGCCCTTGGAGACGGCGAGCAGGCCGAGCACCAGGCCGACGGTCAGGGCGACCGCGCCGACGCCGTCGAACCGGCCGCCCGAGCGCTGCGCGGTCTCGGGGATGACCAGCAGGATCACGACCACGCCGATCGCGCCGAGCGCACCCGCCGTCCAGAAGAGGGCGTGCCAGTCGGCGACCTGGACGATCAGCGCGGACAGCGGGAGGCCGAGCCCGCCGCCGATGCCGAGGGTCGCGCTCATCAGCGCGATGCCGGACCCGAGGCGCTCGGGCGGCAGCGCGTCCCGCATCAGGCTGATCCCGAGCGGGACGGCGCTGACGGCGACGCCCTGCAGGGAGCGCCCGATCAGTACGGGGACCAGCGACGACGTCACCGCGCAGATCAGCGCGCCGACCACGAGCAGCGCCAGGGTCGCGATCAGGACCCGCCGCTTGCCGATCATGTCGCCGAGCCGCCCCGCGATCGGGGTGGCCACCGCGCCGCCGAGCAGGGTCGCGGTGATGACCCAGGAGGCGTTCGCCTGCGAGGTCGCCAGGAGGGCGGGGAGCTGGGGGACGATCGGCACCACCAGCGTCATGCACAGGGACGCGATCAGGCCGACCGAGGAGAGGACCGCGACGACCAGCGCGGGCGAGGCACCCGGCCGGGTACCGACTTCAGCCTGCGCCACCCGTCCTCCGATCCGCCCGATTTTCGTGTAGTGCGCAACGAAACACTAGACGCTCGGAACGGGCGCGGGTGGCCCGATATTCCCTATCTCACGCTCAGCGGGTGGCGAGCAGGACCGCGACGAGGCCGACGACGTTGGTCCCCAGGTGGATGCCGATCGAGGCGAACAACGAGCCCGTGCGGCGGCGCACGACCGACATCACGACCCCGCCCACCGCCGTCACCAGCAGCACCACGGCGACCCCGAGGACCGGGACCCCGCCCGCCGGCGCGGCCAGCGCCCCCGCGAGGTGCCACACCGCGAAGGCGGAGGCGACCGCGAACACCACGCCACGGCCGGCCCAGAGACGGCCGGCCCACGCCCGCTCGGTCAGCCCGTGCAGCACGCCCCGGAAGGCGAGCTCCTCGCAGAGGACCGTGCCCACGGGGATGAGCAGCAGCGCGCGGAGCACCAGGGCGGAGGTCGGGCTGGACTCGACGCCCGGGTTCTCCAGCAGCGGCCGCGTCGCCGGCAGCACGAAGGCCACCCCGTACCCGAGGGCCGCGACCCCCACGGCCGCACCGCCCCAGCGCAGGCCGGCCCGCCACGTCGTCGGGCAGAGTCCGAGGTCCCGCCAGGTCAGACCGCCGGCGCGGGCGGCCAGCACCAGCACCAGCACGCCGACGACGTTCGCGATCATCCGCACCACCGGGTCGGCGGGCAGCGCCGGCACCAGGAGGTTGTTCCACGCCACGAGGCCGGAGGCCACGGCGGCGACGACCGCCGAGAGCACGAGGACGGCGGGAGCGCGGCGCGACGGGGTCGGCAGGACGGTGGCGGGAGCGGTCATGGCACCTTCGGGTCGGGGCCGGCGGACCCCTCCACGGTGCCACCCGGTCCTGTGGGCGATCCGTGAGGGTGCCCCGGGCCGTCGTCCGGAACACACCCCGACCTCGGGTCGGGTGACCGGGATCACCGAGCGAGGACCTCGCGCACCCGCTCGGTGTCGGCGGCGGTCCACCCCGGCGGCGCGGCCACGGCGACCCAGCCGTCGAGCACCTCGCCCTGGTAGACGTGCCCGTGGCCCGGCGGCACGTCGACCGCGTTCACCAGGTCGATCGACACCTGCCAGAACGTGATCACCGGGTACCAGCTCATCGCGCCCACCACGTCCGAGCCGCGGGGTTCGACGAGCCAGTCCGGCCGTTCCCAGAGCAGGCTCGGTGACCACCAGACGACGGGGTCCGACGGGTGCTGCAGGTAGAGCACGTGCGGCGGGAGCCACGGGGACGCCGGGTCCTGCCCGACCGTGGCGGTCGAGCCGCCCCCGGCGAACCGCACGACGAGCCCGTCGGAGTAGGTGGGTCGGACCTCGGGCGAGCCCGGGTCCCGGCGGTCGACGATCTGCGACCACAACCGGTTGGAGTTCGGCGGCCCCACCCAGAGGGCGCCGTCGGTGTTGGCGCGGACGTCCGCGAGCGAGGAGAACGCGCCCTCCGAGCCCTGCGACCCCAGGCTCTCCCCGAACACGATCATCCGCGGGCGCGGCTGCCCCGGCGGGATGGCGTCGATCCGGGCGTGGACGGCGTCGATGAGCAGCCGTCCGGCCTCCTCCGCCCGCGGGCCGTCGAAGAGGAAGGACAGCCAGCTGGGCAGGTAGGAGTACTGCGTGGCGACCATCGCGGTGTCGCCGCCGTAGATCGCCTCCAGGGAGTCCGACACCGGGTCGTCCACCCAGCCGGTCCCCGTCGTCGTGACGACCGCGACGACGTCCCGGGAGAAGGCGCCCTCCCGGTCCAGCTCGCGGACGGCGAGGTCGGCGCGGGCCTGGGCGTCCGGGGCGGACTCCAGGCCGACGTAGGCCCGGACGGGTTCGACGGCGGGTCGGCCGCTCGCCTCGGCGAGGGTCCGGGCGTCCCGACCGGCCGCGACGAAGCGCCGACCCTCCTTGCCCAGCGTCTCCCAGGGCACGAGGGAGTCGGGCGATCCGGAGCGGGTCGGGCCGGTGGGCCGCTCGAAGCCGGGGTAGGTCTGCTCGTTGACCCCCGAGAAGGCCTGGTCGACGACGGTCAGCGTGCCGGGCAGCACGATCTGGTTCAGGACCGCCGCGATGACCATCGCGAGCAGCACGACGGCCACGGCGCCGGCGATGCGGCGCGGGAGGTGGGTGAAGCGGCGCAGGCCGCGCACCAGCACGTGGTCGGCGTGCCGGACGAGGCGGACCACGGCGATCGGCGCCGCGGCCACGAGGACGCCGAGGGGGAGCGCCCGCGCGTAGCCGAGCAGCGTCGGCGGCTCGATCCCGACGAGGAGCGCGAGCTGGCGCTGCCACTGCACCCCGGCGACGAGCATGACCAGCACGACGACGACCGCGGCGACGAGCAGGATCGGCCACGCGACGAGGCGCACCCGGGGCGGGATGTGCCGCCGCGCCCGGGCGAACAGGCGGAGCCCGGTGCGCGTGCGGCGGATCAGGAACCACACCGTCGTGCCGACCCCGTACCCGACGGCCGCCGACAGGCCCGTGGCGAGCCCCTGGACCACCCAGTCCCGCGGGATCAGCGACGGGGTCATCGCGAGGGCGCCGAAGGCGACCGCGACGGCCAGGCCGAGGGCGTCCACCCGCAGCCACCGGAGCCCGGGCCGGTCGAGCGGCCCCGGCCCGCGGTGCACGACGTGCGCGGCCGGGGGGCGGGGCCCGGGCCCGTGGAGGTCGCGGGAGGGTTCGGTCTCCACCCCCGTGTCGGTCACGGGCGTCAGTCTGGACCTCCCGGGGCCGCCCCGGACGGCGGGACCCCGCGGATGTGAGCGGAACGTCGCCCTCCACCCGGGGTCCGGCCGCGTCAGGCGGCGATCTCCTCCGCCCCGCCGAGATCGACGTGGATCCAGCCCTCGACCACGACGACGGGGTGGGTCCGGACCGGCACGGACGCCGGCGGCCCGTCCGGCTCGCCGGTCCGCAGGTCGAACAGGGCGGCGTGCAGCGGGCACTCGATGAAGCAGCCCTCCAGGTACCCGTCGGACAGGGCGGCGTCCTGGTGGGTGCAGGAGTCGTCGATGGCGTGGAGCTCGCCGTCCTCGGTGAGGAAGATCGCGACGCCGGGTCCGGTCGGGTCGAGGGTGTGCTGCGGCTCGAGGCGCACGGCGTCACCGGGGGAGAGGTCGGACAGGGGGCGGACGGGGACGAGCATCGGGCCACACTCCGGATCGAGAGGGGTTTGTTGCGCACAGGGGAACGGTGGGCGCGATACGCAACAGCGTGGGGCCGATTCCAGGATCCCGTCAAGGGGGCCCGTCCCCGGAGGACGTGGCGGAGGTGGGAGTTCGTTTACACTCCCCGGCGTGTCGAGGGCGGACGGTGACCGGACGGAGCGGTCGTCCGTCCAGTCGGTGGACCGCGCCGTCACCATCCTCGAGATCCTGGCTGCGCGCGGTGAGGCCGGGATCACCGAGATCGCCGAGGAACTCGGCGTCCACAAGTCCACCGCGTCCCGTCTGGTGTCCGCCCTGCAGCGCCGTGGACTGCTCGAACAGCTCGGCGACCGCGGGAAGTACGCGCTGAGCTTCGGCATCGTCCGGCTCGCGGCGGCGACCACCGGACGGATGGATCTGGCCCGCCTCGGCCAGCCGACCTGTCAGGCGCTGGCCGAGGTCGTCGGCGAGACCGTGAACATCGCCGTGTCCGACGGCGAGGCCGCGATCAACGTCGCGCAGGAGTTCGGGACCTCCACGGTCAGCACCCAGAACTGGGTCGGCCGGCGCACCCCGCTGCACGCGACGTCGGCGGGCAAGGTGCTCCTCGCCCACATGGACGAGGCCGAGCAGCGCGCCCTGCTGCGCCGCCGGCTCCCGCGCTACACCGAGGCCACGATCACCGAGCCCTCCGCGTTGCGCGCCGAGCTCGCCCGCGTGCTCGACGAGGGCTACTCCCGGTCGTTCGAGGAGCTCGAGGTGGGGATGCACGCGGTCGCGGTGCCCGTGTGGGCCCACGACGGCAGCGTCGTCGCCGCGCTCTCGGCCTCCGGGCCGGCCTACCGGCTGCCCCGGCGCCGGGCGCGGGCGATCGTCGCGGACATGCGCGAGGCCGCGCGCGAGCTCTCGGCCAAGCTCGGCTGGGTCGAGCCGAGCGGCGGCAGCGCCCTGCGCTGACCGGCCCAGCGGGGTCTCATCCGTACCCCGTACTACGCGTGCGTACTCCCGTCACGCGGAAACAGCCTGGTTACGCCCACCGACTCATCGGGCTCCGCCTCTTGACACCGCTCGGCCGGAAATCCCACGGTGTTGCGGTAAGCAAAACACGGTGCGCAATGCGCAACACGAGTCCACGGACTCGGCCGAGCGGGAGACGCCCATGGGACCTCGCGTCGTCATCGTCGGAGCCGGCATCGTCGGCTGCGCCCTCGCGGACGAGCTCACGGCACGCGGGTGGACCCGCGTCACCGTGCTCGACCAGGGCGAACCGGTCCGGACCGGTGGCTCCACCTCGCACGCCCCGGGGCTGGTGTTCCAGACCACCGGCCACCCGACGATGACCCGGTTCGCCCGGGCCACCGCCACCAAGTACGGCGCCCTGCGCCTCGACGGGCGGGCCTGCTTCAAGCCGGTCGGTGGACTCGAGGTCGCCGCGACCCGGGAGCGCCTCACCGACCTGCGCCGCCGGCACGGGTGGGCGACGGCGGCGGGCATCGAGTCCCACCTGCTCGACCCGGGCGAGTGCGCCGCCCTGCACCCCCTGATCGACCGCGATGTGGTCCTCGGTGGCCTGCACATCCCGTCCGACGGCCTGGCGGTCCCGCTCGGGGCGGCCGAGGCGCAGGCCCGGGCCGCCACCGCCCGCGGCGCGACGTTCCGCCACGGCGTGCGGGTCACCGGCATGGACGTCCGCGGCGGGCGGGTGCGCGGGGTCGAGACCTCCGAGGGCCGGGTGGAGGCCGACGTCGTGGTGTCGGCCGCGGGCATGTGGGGGCCGCTGCTCGGGGCGATGGCCGGGGTCGGGGTCCCGCTGTCGCCGATGGCCCACCAGTACGCCTGGACCACCCCGCTGCGCGAGCTGGATCTGCTGCAGAAGCTGCGCGGCCTGGTCGACCCGGGCGGGGCGGTGTTCCCGATGCTGCGCCACCAGGACGCGGACCTGTACTTCCGGGAGCACGGCGACCGCCTCGGGGTCGGCGCCTACGGCCACCGCGCGATGCCCGCCGACCCGACCGGCCTGGACCGCTCCGGGCCGGACCGCGGGGACATGCCCAGCGAGCGGGCCTTCACCGAACTGGACTTCGAGCCGAGCTGGGCCGCCGCCCAGGCGCTGCTGCCCGCGCTCGGCGACGCGAAGGTCGAGCGCGGCGTCAACGGGCTGTTCTCCTTCACCCCCGACGGGATGCCCCTGCTCGGCGAGACGTCGGTGCGCGGGTTCTGGCTCGCCGAGGCGGTGTGGATCACGCACTCGGCGGGCGTCGCCCAGGCCGTGGCGAGCTGGATGGTCGACGGCGTGCCGTCACTGCCCGCGCTCGACGGGTCCTCCGACCCCGACCCCGTCGACGTCTCCGCGGCCCACCACGACCGCTTCGACCCCGCCCTGCTCGCCCCGTCCACCGTCCGCAGCCGGGCCTGCACGGCGTTCGACGAGGTCTACGACATCGCCCACCCCCAGGGCCTGTCGACGTCCTCCCGCCCGCTGCGTGCGGGTCCGTTCGACGCCCGCCACCGCGAGCTCGGGGCGGTCGTCGCCGAGCGCGACGGCTGGGCCGTGCCCGCGTGGTTCGCCGACAACGCCGACCTGCCCGAGGTCTGCGAGGTGCGCCCGCGCCGCGAGTGGGCGGGCCGGCACTGGTCCCCGGTGGCCGGGGCGGAGTCCCTCGTCGTCCGCCGGGCCGTCGCCCTGGTCGACCTCACCGCCTCCCACCGGCTCGAGGTCACCGGCCCCGGGGCACTGGGTCTGCTCCAGCAGCTCGCGACGGTCGACCTCGACCGGCCGGTCGGGTCACGCACCCGGGCGCTGTGCCTCGACGCCGCCGGGCGGATCCGGGCCGACCTCGACGTCGCCCGGCTCGGCGAGGAGCGGTTCGCCGTCGCGGTGGCGACCCGGCTGGAGGCCCGCTGGCTGGCCGAGCACGTGCTCGGCGACGTGGCGGTCCGGGACGTCTCGTCGGGGACCTGCGCGATCGGGGTGTGGGGGCCCGCGTCGGGCGTGCTCCTCTCCCGGCTCACCGACCCGGCGTCCCGGGCGTCGACCGTCGCGACCGCGGCCGAGACCCACGTCGGGCCGGTCCCGGTGCTCGCCCTGCGCGGGACGCCGATCGGGGTCGACGGGGTGGAGCTGCGCACCACCTCCGACCTCGGCGCCGCGCTCTGGGACGTGCTCTGGGACGCCGGGGCCACCCTCGGCGTCGTCGCGGCCGGGGCACGCGCGGTGACCAGCCTCGCCGTCGAGTCGGGCCTGCGCACCCTCGGCAGCGGGGTGGACGCCTCGCTGACCCCCGCCGAGGCGGGACTCGCGCACCTCGTCGACCCGGACAAGGGCCCGTTCCTCGGCCGGGAGGCCGTGCTCGCCGGCGGGACGCCGTCCCGCCGCCTCGTCACCCTCGCCCTGGAGGACCCGGGGGAGGTGGTCGTCGGCGACGAGCCCGTGCTCGCCGGGGACGACTGCATCGGGCGCGTCGCGGTGGCCGAGGCCTCGGCCACCGAGGACGTGTCCCTGGCCCTGGCGGTGGTCCCCGCCGCCCTGTCCGACGCGGGCACCGCGCTGTCGGTCGAGTACTTCGGCCGGCGCCTGCCCGGACGCGTCGTCGACCGGGAGGTGCGGTGATGTCCGTCGTCCGCCCGCCCCGGCCCGTCCTGCGTCTCGCCCCCCACCCTCCCGGTCGCTCGGAGAACGCCCCATGACCACCGCACCGTCCCACCCGTCCCTGCTCCCGACGCTGCCCGGCTCGGCCTACGTCGACCCCGCGGCCCACGCCGCCGAGTGCGAGCACATCCTCGAGGCGTCCTGGTTCTGCGCGGTCGCCTCGACGGACCTCCCCGACGCCGGGTCCTTCCGGACCGTGACCGTCGGCCGCGAGTCCGTCCTGCTCACCCGCTCGCGGGACCGCGCCGTCCGGGCCTTCTTCAACGTCTGCCGCCACCGCGGCGCCCGGCTCTGCACCGAGGAGTCCGGCACCGTCCGCCGCAGCTTCCAGTGCCCGTATCACGCGTGGACCTACGGACTGGACGGGACGCTGGTGTCCGCGCCGCACCTGTCGTCCATGCCGGGGCTCGACCGCACGGCCCACGGCCTGCGCACGATCGCGGTGCGCGAGTGGCTCGGGTACGTCTGGATCTGCCTG
Organism: Actinomycetospora termitidis; assembly: GCF_030286555.1. GTDB lineage: Bacteria > Actinomycetota > Actinomycetes > Mycobacteriales > Pseudonocardiaceae > Actinomycetospora > Actinomycetospora termitidis. The sequence goes on from NZ_JASVWF010000002.1 coordinate 527,486, forward strand.
GCGGACGACCCGCCGTCGTTCGAGACCACCGTCGAGGACGTCGTCGCCGAGCGCCTGGGTTCGCGGGAGGCGGTCCACGCGTACGGCATCGACCGGCTCGCGCTCGGCCGGCGGATCACCTACGACGTGGCGGCCAACTGGAAGCTCGTCGTCGAGAACTTCATGGAGTGCTACCACTGCGCGACGATCCACCCGGAGCTCACCGAGGTGCTCCCGGAGTTCGCCGGCGGCTACGCGGCGCAGACCAACGTCGGGCAGGGCGCGGTCATGGGCACCGAGGGGTTCACCGTCGACGGGTCGGCGGGCCTCGGACGGCTGCCCGGGGTCACCGAGGAGCAGGACCGGCGCTACTTCGCGGTGACGATCGCCCCGCAGGTGTTCGTCAACCTGGTCCCCGACCACGTGATCGTGCACCGCATGTTCCCGCTCGCGGCGGACCGGACCGTCGTCGAGTGCGACTGGCTCGTCGACCCCGAGGTGGTCGCCGCGGGCGTCGACGTCTCGCGATCGGTCGAGCTGTTCGACCGGGTCAACCGGCAGGACTTCGACGCCTGCGAGCGCTGCCAGCACGGCATGTCCTCGCGGGTGTACGCCGACGGCGGGGTGCTGGTGCCGACCGAGCACCACATCGGCGCGTTCCACCACTGGGTGCGGTCGATGCTGGGGCGGCCCGAGGAGCTCGCCGAGGGTCTGGTGGCCGTCCCCGAGGCGCACGAGGTGGCGTAGCGGGGCGTTCGGAGCAGCGGGCCCTGTGGACCGAGCGGGGTTGTCCACAGGGCGCCGCGGGCTCGTTGCCGTCCCGCCGTCGACGGGCCGACCCTGATCGTCATGCGCGAGATGATCACGGTCCGCGAGGCGGACCACGAACTGCGGATCCAGGTCGTCGACGCCCGGGCGTACGTCGCGATCGTGCCGGTCGGGGCCGACCCGGAGGACGGCGACCCGGGGCTCACGGTGTCGCTGCCCGCACGGCGGCTGCACGCCCTGCTGCGGGCCGCCTGGGCCGACGACCAGTTCGGCACGTACGGCCCGCTGGACCCGCCGATGTGGCCCGCGGCCGAGCCGGAGCCCGAGGAGGACCCGTTCTCCGAGGAGCGGCTGCGCTTCGGCTGGCGGGACGACTGGCCGGACGACGAGCGCGACCCGGGCGACCTCGTCCCCTTCCCCCGCTCGCCCTGGCGACGCCCCCGCCCGGCCAACGGCGGGACGCCCTGGTCGGCCGAGGACGACGCCGCCCTGCGCGCGGCCTGGCTCGCGGCCGACCCGGAGAAGACCCGTACCGCCGTGCTCGACGAGCTCGGCAGCCGGTTCGGGCGGACGCCCGGCGCCGTGACCCAGCGCCTCTACCGCGTGGGCTGCGACCCCTCCCGGCGCGGCACGGAGTGCATGGTCCCGGTGGCGCGGGAGCCGCTCGAGGAGGCGTGAGCCAGGATCGGTCCATGACCGACACCCCGCCGGCCGTCGAACTGCACGTCCACGTCGAGGGCACCCTCGAGCCCGAGCTGATCATGGAGCTGGCGCAGCGCAACCGGGTCGCCCTGCCCTACGCCGACCTCGACGACCTCCGCGCCCGGTACGCCTTCACCGACCTCTCCCACTTCCTCGACCTCTACTACGCGAACATGGCCGTGCTGCGGCACGCGGAGGACTTCGCGGCGATGACGGCGGCCTATCTCGAGCGCGCCGCGCGGGCCGGGGTCCGGCACGTGGAGCTGTTCGTCGACCCGCAGGCCCACCTGGCCCGCGGCGTCGGGGTCGAGGTGGTGCTGGAGGGGGTCTCCGGGGCGTTGGCGGCGGCTCCGGCGGGGATGACGACGGGGCTGATCCCGTGCTTCCTGCGCGACCGGCCGGCCGAGGAGGCGTCCGAGGTCCTCGACGCGCTGCTCGCGAGCGGGACGCCGCTGCTGGGCATCGGGCTCGACTCCGCGGAGGCGGGCAACCCGCCCTCACGGTTCGCCGACGTCTACGCCCGGGCCCGGGCGGAGGGGTTGCGGCTGGTGGCGCACGCGGGGGAGGAGGGTCCGGCCGACTACGTGCGGGAGGCCCTCGACGTGCTCGGCGTGGAGCGGGTCGACCACGGGATCCGCAGCCTGGAGGACCCGGCCCTGGTCGCGCGGCTGGCGCAGGAGGCGGTGCCGCTGACCGTCTGCCCGCTGTCGAACGTGCGGCTGCGCGCGGTCCGCACCCTCGCGGCGCACCCGCTGCCGTTGATGCTCGGGGCGGGCCTCGCCGTCAGCGTCCACTCCGACGACCCGGCCTACTTCGGGGGCTACGTCGACGACAACCACCGTGCCGTCGTCGAGGCCCTGCACCTCAGCGACGAGCAGGTGCGCACGCTCGCGCTGAACGCCGTCGAGGCCGCGTTCGTCGACGACGCGCGCCGGGCGGAGCTGCGCGGGGAGGTGACCGCCTGGGCGGCGGCTCAGGCCTGAGCGTGGGCCCGGAGGAGGAAGGCCGCGGCGTCGTCGAGGTCGGTGAACCCGGCACCGAGGGCGTCGACGAGCAGGTCGTTCGACCCGCACGCCACCCGGCCGATCGTGTGCCGCGACCGGTCCACCGCCGGGAGCTCGACGCCGAGCACCGACGCCACGATCTCGCGCTTGCCCTCCCCGCCCGACCCGCCGTCGACGGTGAGGACCGGCAGGAAGCGCTCCGGGCGTGCGACCGCGAGGACGTGGGTGAGCACCGCCTCGCGCGCTCCGGGCATCGCGTGCGGGCTGGTCTGGTCGACGAGGGCGGTGAACCGCTCCTCGAGCGGCGGGTCGTCCGGGCTCTGCTCGTCCTCACCGGACTCGCCGCGCAGCAGGTACTCGATCGCGTCGCGGAACCGGCGCGACGCGTCGCGGTCGCCGAGCTTGCGCCACTCGCGGGAGAACGACGAGGTGTTGCCCGACAGCGCCAGGACGTCGGACGTGACGAAGTCCTTGAGCTGCCCGGGCTCGGTGTGCGGCAGCCCGGCGCGGCTGAACATGAGCTCGTGGAGCCGGCGGAAGTCGGCTGCGTACGGGTCGGGCCGGGGCCGCTCGCGCGGCCACGTCGCCTTGAGCGCTGCGAGCCGGCGGAGGTTCTCGTCGGGTACGTCGTCGAGGGTCGGGAACCTCCGGACGACGGGAGCGGGTGCGGCCGCCGCCGGGGCGGTGCGGGTGCGCGTGGACGTCGCGCCTCCGGTGCGTGGAGCGCGGGGTGTGGGGGTCTTCACCGGCTTCGGGGTCACCGCCCGGGGCGACACCGGCTTCGCACCGAGCATCCAGTGGTGGCCGCACGACGTGCACCGCATCTCGTTGCGGCCGTCGTCCGCCATCCCGACGTACTCCGCGGCCGCGGCCTCGCAGCTCGGACACGCCAGCGCCATCAGTCTCCCTCTCTCGGGCGGCCATGCCGCGCCCCATCATGCCGGGCCGGCGCCGCGCGCGCGCCCGACCCCGGGGCATCACGCCCGGATGCGCAGGCCCTTCGGGCTGTTGCGGAAGCCCGCCTCCGACAACGCCTCCGCGAGGGCCCCGTCGAGCGCGCTCGACCCGTCGGTCCGCTCCACCGACAACCCGCCGAGCGAGCCGTCGCGCACCGCCGAGGTCAGGGCGTTGGCGGCCTCGGTCAGCCGCTCGACGTCGTCGGTGAACGACAGCAGCGACTTCCCCCCGCGCTCGACGTAGATCGTCGGTTCGCCGTCGGTGAGGACCACGAGCGAACCGGCCTTGCGCCCGGGACGGTGGCCGGAGGACCCGTCCTGCGACGCGCGGGTGGGCGGCCACTCCAGCGCGGCGCCCCACGGCTGGGCGGGATCGGTCGCGGCGAGGACGAGAGCGCCCTGGCCGCGGGCCGAGGCGTCGTCGTCCCGGGAGGTCGCGCGGAGCCGGTCGATCGCCCCGGGGACGGCGAACTGCGCCGCCCCGAGCCCCTCGACGACGTACCCGCGCCGGCACCGCCCGGACTCCTCCATCGCCCGCAGCACCGGGTAGATCCCCGCGAAGCCGCCGGTCACCCGCTCGGTGTCGAGGGCCCCGCGCGTCAGCACGCCGTGCCGCTCGAGGAACGACTCGGTCCGGGCCTGCGCGCGCCGTGTGGCGTCCTCCTCGCGCTCCGGCACCAGCGACCACCGACCCGCCACCGTCGGCGGCCCCGTGCGCGACGGCATCTGCGGTCGGCCGACCCGGGCGTAGCGCCCGCGCGACGGCGCCCGGCGCTGCTTGTGTGCGGCCTTCGACCGGCCGCCGCCGCCCGACACCAGGGCCCGGACCGGCGCGAGCGTGTCGTTCGTGGCGAACCCGGCCCACACCAGGTCCCACAGCGCCTCGACGGTCGTCGGGTCGTCGGGGATCGTCTCCCCGGCGTCGCGCAGGAGGGTCCCGGCGCGGTCGGCGAGCGTGCGGAAGAAGAGCGCCCCGCCACCGTCCATGGCCTCGAGCAGCGCCCGGTGCAGTGGTGTGTCGGCGAGGTCGGCCTCCGGGTCGGGCAGCATCAGGTCGGCCACGTCGGCCGGCGCCGCCGCGAGCCAGCCGTCGCCGCCGGAGAGCGTGCCGCACCCGGTCCAGATCACCTCGCCGGCGCTGGTCAGCTCGTCGAGCAGCGCGGGGGTGTACCCGGGCAGGCGCGTCGGCAGCACCAGGGACTCCCACGCGCTGGCGGGGACCGGTGCTCCGGCGAGCTGCTCGACGACGTTGAGGACGTCGTCCGGGCTCGGCGCCCGGCGGCGTCGTCCGCCGATGCCGTGCCACGACGGCAGGAACCGCCCCAGCGCCGCCGGCTCGACCGGTTCGACCTCGGCCCGCAGCCGGGCGAGCGACCCGCGGCGGATCCTCCGCAGCACCTCGGCGTCGCAGAAGTCGATGCCGCCGTCGGGTGCTCCGCTCTCACCCGGCACCGGTGGCGCGTCGGTCGGCCGCAGTTCGCCGCGCACCAGACGTCCGGCGCCCGCCATCCGCTCGAGCACCGAGGACACGACGGCCGGCCCGAGGCCGAACCGTCGGGCCGCGGCGGACGCCGGGAAGGGACCCCGGGTGCGGGCGTACCGGGCGAGGAGGTCGCCCAGCGGGTCGGCCACCGGCTCGGTGAACGCCTCCGGCACGCCCACCGGAAGGCCGGCACCCAGGGCGTCCCGCAGGCGTCCGGCGTCCTCGATCGCGACCCACCGGGACTCGCCCGCGATCTTGACCCGCAGTGCACGGCGCGCGGTCTCCAGCTCCGCGAGCCACTCCTCGCGCACGCCGCGCTGCGCCGCCTCCGCGGTGGAGAGGTCGCCGACGAAGCGCAGCAGGTCGGCCGTGCCCTCGACGTCGCGCACGTGCCGCTCGGGGTCGGTGCGCTGCAGGCCGCCCTCGACCTCGGCGAGCACCTCGACGTCGAGCAGCTCGCGGATCGCCTCGGACCCGAGCAGCTCCGCGAGCAGCGTCGAGTCCAGCGACAGCGCCGCGGCTCGCCGCTCGGCCAGCGGGGCGTCCATCTCGTAGAGGAACATCCCGACGTACCCGAACATCAGCGTCCGCGCGAACGGCGAGGGTGACGGCGTGGCGACGTCGACGACCTGCACCGTCCGGGACCGCACGTCGTGCATCAGCTCGACGAGCCCGGGCACGTCGTAGACGTCCTGGAGGCACTCCCGGTAGGTCTCGAGCACCACCGGGAACTGCTCGTACTTCGACGCCACGCTGAGCAGCTGGGCGGCCTTCTGCCGCTGCTGCCACAGCGGCGTCCGCCGCGTCGGGTCGCGGCGGGGGAGCAGCAGGGACCGGGCCGCGCACTCCCGGAAGCGGGCCGCGAACATGGCCGAGCCGCTCACCTCGGCGGTGACCATCTGGTCGACCTCGTCGGGGTCGAGCAGGATGTCCTCGGCCCCGGGGAGGATCTCCGCGCCGGCCTCGTCGAGGGTGTCCGGCAGCCGCAGCACGATCCCGTCGTCGGCCGAGGCCGCCGAGACCTCCAGTCCGCGCTGCTCGCGGAACCGTGCCGCGATCGCGAGCGCCCACGGCGCGTTGACCTGCGCACCGAACGGGGAGTGCACGACGATCCGCCAGTCGCCCAGCTCGTCGCGGAACCGCTCGACCACGATCGTCCGGTCGCTCGGGACGTGCCGCGTCGACTCCCGCTGCTCGCCGAGGTAGCCGATGAGGTTGTCGACCGCCCAGGCGTCCAGCCCGGCCGCCGTCGCACGCTCACGGGCCACCGAGTCGTCGGCCGCGGCGACCTCGCGCACGAAGGCGCCCAGCGCACGCCCGAGCTCCAGCGGCCGGCCCTGCGCGTCGCCCTTCCAGAACGGCATCCGCGCCGGGACGCCGGGCGCGGGCTCGGCGATCACCCGGTCACGCGTGATGTCCAGGACCCGCCAGCTCGTGGACCCCAGCAGGAACGTGTCGCCCGCCCGCGACTCGTAGACCATCTCCTCGTCGAGCTCGCCGACCCGCGACCCGCCGGTGCCGTTCTCCCCGGACCCCGGCGTCACGACCGTGTACAGCCCGCGGTCGGGGATCGTGCCGCCGGAGGTCACCGCGAGCCGCTGGGCCCCCGGCCGCCCGGCCAGCTCGTCGGTGACGCGGTCCCACGTGATCCGCGGCCGCAGCTCGCCGAAGTCCTCGCTCGGGTAGCGGCCCGCGAGCATGTCCAGCACCGACGTCACCGCCGAGTCGGGCAGTCCCGAGAACGGGGCCGCGCGGCGGACCAGCGCCGTGAGGTCGGTCAGCGACCAGTTCTCCATCACGGTCATCGCCACGACGTGCTGGGCGAGGACGTCGAGCGGGTTGCGCGGGTAGCGCATCGCCTCGATCTTCCCCCCGGCCATCCGCTCGGCCACCACCGCGCACGACACGAGGTCGCCCCGGTACTTGGGGAACACCACGCCCTCGGAGACCGCGCCGACCTGGTGGCCCGCACGCCCGACCCGCTGCAGCCCGCTGGCCACCGACGGCGGCGCCTCCACCTGCACCACGAGGTCGACCGCACCCATGTCGATGCCCAGCTCCAGGCTCGACGTCGCCACCACGCACGGCAGCTGCCCGGACTTCAGCGCCTCCTCGACCAGGGTGCGCTGGGTACGGCTCATCGACCCGTGGTGGGCCCGCGCCACGATCACCTCGGCCGGCTCGGCGACCCCGGACTGGCCGACCGCCTCCGCCGGGAAGGGCCCCTTCGTGACGGCCGGCGTCGGCTCGTCGTCCTGGTCCTCCTCGTCGCCGTCGTCCAGGTCGACCGGCTCGGACTCCGCGGCCTGCATCGCCGCCCGCTCGGTGGCGAGCTCGTTGATCCGCGCGGTCAGCCGCTCGGCCAGCCGCCGCGAGTTCGCGAAGACGATCGTGGAGCGGTGGGCCTCGACGAGGTCGAGCACCTTCTCCTGCACCGCGGGCCAGATCGACGCCCGCTGTGCCGCCCCGGCCGCCGAGCCCTCGACCTCCTCCTCGACGCCCGGACCGCTCTGGTTGTCGCCCGCGTCCAGCGCACTCATGTCCTCGACGGGGACGACCACGCCGACCTGCACGACCTTCGTCGACTCCGGCTGCACCACGCGCACGGGCCGCCCACCCGCGAGGAAGGTGGAGACCTCCTCGACCGGCCGCACCGTCGCCGAGAGCCCGATCCGCTGGGCGGGCGCGTCGAGCAGGGTGTCCAGTCGCTCCAGCGACAGCGCCAGGTGCGCGCCGCGCTTCGACGCGAGCACCGCGTGCACCTCGTCGACGATCACGGTGTCGACGCCGCGCAGGGACTCCCGCGCGGCCGAGGTGAGCAGCAGGAACAGCGACTCGGGGGTGGTGACGAGGACGTCGGGCGGCGTGCGGTTGAAGGTGCGGCGCTCGTCGGCCGGGGTGTCGCCGGTGCGGGAGCCGACGGTGATGTCCGGCTCGGGCAGCCCGAGCCGGTGGGTGGCCTGGCGCAGGCCGGCGAGCGGCGAGCGGAGGTTGCGCTGCACGTCGACGGTGAGCGCCTTCATCGGCGAGACGTAGAGGACGCGACACCGGCGCTGCGGCTCCTCGGGCAGCGGCGCGGCGGCGAGCCGGTCGAGCGCCCAGAGGAAGGCCGCGAGGGTCTTGCCGGACCCGGTCGGCGCGACGACCAGGGCGTGCTCGCCGTCGGCGACCGCGTCCCAGGCGCCGGCCTGCGCCGCGGTCGGCTCACCGAAGGCGCCGGTGAACCAGTCGCGCGTGGCGGGGGAGAAGCGGTCGAGAACGGTCACAGCGTCATGGATACCCCGAGGGTCCGACACTCACCGTCTCTGCGAGAACCACCAGCGCAGCAGCACGACGAGCGCGGCCACCAGGCCGAGCACCGCGAGGACCGGTCCGAGCCACTCGTAGCCCGCCGGGGTCGGCATACCGATCTGCGCGAACACGACATCCACGACACCGAGACTACCGACCGCCCGGCACCGTCAGACCCGCGTCGCGCGCCAGCAGCGCGAGCTGTGTGCGGTTCTCCAGGTCGAGCTTGGTGAGCGCGCCGGACAGGTAGGTCTTCACCGTCGACAGTGAGAGCAGGAGCTCGGCCGCGATCCGCGCGTTGCCCCAGCCCTGCCCGACGGCGGCCGCCACGGCCCGCTCCTGCTCGGAGAGGGCGGCGAGCCGGTCGGTGGCCTCCCGGGCGGGGTTCGGGCCGCCCGTCGCCGCGGTGATGACCCGCCGCGCCACCCCGGGCGACAGGCTCGGCTCATTCCGCGCCGCGCGCCGCACCGCGTCCTCGATCTCCGCGGGCGCCGTGTCCTTCACCAGGTAGCCGACCGCGCCCGCCCGGAGCGCGTCGAGGACGTCGTCGTCGGACTCGAACGTGGTCAGGACCAGGACGGCGGGGGCGTCCGCACGCGTGGCCAGGTCGGCCGTCGCGCGGACTCCGTCGACCCGGCGCATCCGCAGGTCCATCAGCACGACGTCCGGGGCGTGCTCGGCGACCGCGGCCGGCACCTCGTCGCCGTCGGCCGCCTCGCCGACCACCTCGAGGTCGTCGGCGCCGCCGAGCATCAGCCGCAGCCCCGACCGCACGAGCGCGTCGTCGTCGACGATCAGGACGCGGATCACGCGGGTCACGTCCCTGCCCGCCAGGGCACCCGCACGGCGACCCGGAAGGACCCGCCGTCGGGACCGCAGGAGAGCACCCGGCCGCCCGCGAGCTCGACCCGCTCGCTGATCCCCACGAGGCCCGCGCCCGCCCCCGCGGTCGGGCGACCGCCCGACGTCGGGACCGGGAGCGGGTTGACGACGTCGAGCTCGGCGTCGGCTCCGGGACGCCCGCGCAGGCGGACCTCGATCGGCCGGCCGGGGGCGTGCCGCGTCGCGTTCGTGAGCGCCTCCTGGGTGATGCGGTAGAGCGTGCGCCCGCTCTCGGCGGGCACGGCGGCGGCCCCGCCGTCGAGGTCGTCGTGCAGCGCCACGTCGGCTCCGGCGGCCCGGACCCCCTCGACGAGGCGGTCGAGGTCCGCGAGCGTCGGCTGCGGCGCCCGGCCGGAGGAGTCCACCTCGTCGACGTCGGCCCGGAGCACCCCGAGGATCGCCCGCAGGTCGTTCAGGGCGTCCTGGGCGCCGCGACGGATGACGTCGAGCGCGTCGTCGAGCTCGGCGGGCTCGACCGAGCGTCCGCCGCCGCGGCGGTGGGCGAGCGCCGCCGCGTGCATGGACACCAGCGAGAGTCGGTGGGCGAGCACGTCGTGCATCTCGCGAGCGATCCGCGTGCGTTCGCCGGTGCGCGCCGCCTCGGCCCGCAGGGCGGCCTCGCGCTCGGCCCGCTCGGCGCGTTCGACCAGGGAGTCCAGCAGCTGGCGCCGCGCGCGCACCGCGGCCCCGGTCCCGATCACGGCCGCCGAGATCGCGGCGGCGTAGGCGAGCGACCCCCAGGACGACTCCGCCGGGGTGAGCGCGCGGAACGTCCACTGGAGGGGGCTCGCCGCCAGGGAGACGGCGATGACGACGGCGGCGACGTACCACGGCCGCCGGAGGGCGAGCGCGAAGGCCGCCACCGGGCCGGCGAGCCACGCGGTCGTCACGACCAGCCCCAGGACGGACACGGCCACCGTCACGGCGAGGGGGGCGCGGCGCCGGGCCAGGAGGAGCGCGGCCGCCACCAGCCCGCCCACGAGGTCCACCCACCACCAGGCCGGTGCCTCGACCGGGACGACGGGGGAGTACGGACCGAGCACCATCCACACGCCGAGCAGCGCGACGGCGAGCGCGCCGACGTCGGCGAGTCGACGGCGTGCACCGGTGTCCGTCACGGGACGGACGGTAGCGCCGCCCCCCGACGGTCCGCCTCGTCCGAAGGTCGACCACCCGGTGGCCGAAGGTCGACCCGACCGGGGACGAACACCGGAGGCGCGGACCGGCCCGCCCGGACCAGGCTCGTCGTCATGGTCACCGAGACGTCCGCGCCCGAGTCGCCCCGACCCGTCGCCGCATGGGCCGTCGCGCCCCTCGCGTCATCCGTCGGAGCCGTCGCCGGCGTCGTCGGGCTCGTCCACCTCGTGCTGTCGTTCGCCGACGGCCGCTGGTTCGACGAGATGCTGATGCTCGCGATCGGCCGGCACCACCTCGACTGGGGCTCCGCCGACCAGCCTCCCGTCGCGCCGCTGCTCGCCGCCGCGGCCGACGCGCTCGCCCCGGACCAGCAGTGGCTGATGCGCCTGCCCGCGGTCCTCGCGACGGCGGGCGCGGTGCTCCTGGCGGGCCTGATCGCCCGCGAGCTCGGGGGCGACGGCCGCGCCCAGACCCTCGCCGCGCTGGCCCAGGCCACCGGGATCTGGGCCGCCTTCTACGGGCACTGGCTGACGCCCTACGCGCTGGAGCCCGTCGAGTGGCTGGCGCTGGCGTGGCTGGTGGTGCGCTGGGTGCGGGTGCGCGACGACCGGCTCCTGGTCGCCCTCGGCCTGGTGACGGGGGTCGCGGCGCAGACCAAGTTCCAGGTGCTGCTGCTGGGCGCGGTGTTGGTCGTGGCTGTCGCCGTGTGCGGCCCGCGGGCGCTCCTGCGGCGCCCGGCCCTGGGGGTGGGGGTCCTGCTGGCCGCGGTGATCGCCGCGCCGACGCTGGTCTGGCAGGCCCTGCACGGGTGGCCGCAGCTGGCCATGGGCCCGGTCGTGGCCGGGGAGGCCGAGTACCTCTACGGCGGCCGGCCCGGGGTGGCCGTCCAGCTGGTCGTCGGGGCCGGTCTGCTCGGTGCCGTGCTCGGCAGCTACGGCCTCGTGCGTCTCCTCCGCCGCCCCGACCTGCGGTTCCTGGGGGTGACGACGGTGGCGCTCGCGGTCTTCTTCGTCGTCACCGGCGGGCGGCCCTACTACCTCGCCGGGCTCTACGGGCTCCTCGCCGCGGCCGGGGCGGTCGGCCTGCAGCGGCGCCGGGAGGCGGGGCGCACGCGGTGGCGGTGGGTGGCGTGGCCGGCGTCGGCCCTGAGCGTCGCCCTGGCGGCCGTCGTGCTGCACCTCGGGACGAGCAGCGCGAGCCCGGAGGTGCCCGAGCGGGTCGCGGACGGGACGGCGGCGGCGTACGCGGCGCTGCCCGCGGGGCTGCGGGACCGGACGGCGATCGTCGGCGAGTCCTACATCTACGCGACCTACGTCGACGTGTACTCGGCGCGGCTCGGGACCCCGGGGGCCCACTCGCTCAACCGCAGCTACGGGTACTTCGCCCCGCCGTCGGAGGATCTGGACGCGGCGCTCTGGATCGGGACCGGGCCGGGGCCGCTCCGGGGGTCGTTCGCCGCCGCCCGGCAGGTCGCCACGCTCGGCGACGCCCGGGACCCGGACAGCACCCAGCTGTGGCTGCTCACCGGCCGTCAGGAGCCGTGGTCGTCGATCTGGGACCGGGAGCGCCACCTCGACGTCTCCTGAGGGGCTGGTTCCCGACGACCGGTGGGGACCTACCCTCGACGGCGTGCGCCTGACCCACTTCCGGCAGCTCATGGAGGACGAGTTCGGTGCCGTGCGCGCCTCCTCGATCGCCCGGGACCACGTGTTCTCCGCGCTGGACGGCCGGACCGTGGAGCAGGCGCTGGAGGACGGTGACGAGCCCCGTGACGTCTGGCGCGCGGTCTGCGCCGAGTTCGACGTGCCGGCGTCGCGACGATGAGGTCGGAGACGACCGGCGTGTCCCCCTGCGGGATCGAACACGTGTTCGTCTACTCTGAACGCCGTAGGCGGTTGTCCCCACCGGCACCGACCGCCCCCGTTGTCCACAGCCGCAGACCACCGCGCACGACGTTGTCGGACCCCTGACCTAACGTCGCCGCCGAAAGCCACACCCGTCCCGAGGGGGAACCCCGAATGCCTCAGGCCCCGGATCGCGACAAGGCGCTCGAGCTCGCCCTCGCGCAGATCGACAAGCAGTTCGGCAAGGGCTCGGTGATGCGCCTGGGCGACGAGGGCCGGGCCCCGGTCAGCGTCATCCCCACCGGCTCGATCGCCCTGGACGTCGCACTCGGCGTCGGCGGCCTGCCGCGCGGCCGCGTGGTGGAGATCTACGGCCCGGAGTCCTCCGGGAAGACGACCGTCACGCTGCACGCCGTGGCGAACGCCCAGGCCCAGGGCGGCGTGGCGGCGTTCATCGACGCCGAGCACGCGCTCGACCCGGAGTACGCCAAGGCCCTCGGCGTCGACACCGACGCCCTGCTGGTGGCGCAGCCCGACACCGGTGAGCAGGCGCTCGAGATCATGGACATGCTGATCCGCTCGAACGCGCTGGACATCATCGTCGTCGACTCGGTCGCCGCGCTCGTGCCGCGCGCCGAGATCGAGGGCGACATGGGCGACAGCCACGTCGGTCTGCAGGCCCGCCTCATGAGCCAGGCGCTGCGCAAGATCACCGGTGCGCTCAACCACTCGGGCACCACGGCGATCTTCATCAACCAGCTGCGCGAGAAGGTCGGCGTCATGTTCGGCTCGCCGGAGACCACCACGGGTGGCCGCGCGCTCAAGTTCTACTCGTCGGTGCGCCTCGACATCCGCCGCATCGAGACGCTCAAGGACGGCACCGACGCGGTCGGCAACCGCACGCGCGTCAAGGTCGTGAAGAACAAGGTCGCGCCGCCGTTCAAGCAGGCCGAGTTCGACATGATCTACGGCCACGGCATCTCCAAGGAGGGCTCGCTGATCGACGTGGGCGTCGAGCAGGGCTTCGTCCGCAAGTCCGGGGCCTGGTACACCTACGACGGCGACCAGCTCGGGCAGGGCAAGGAGAACGCCCGGAAGTTCCTGCGGGAGAACCCGGACGTGGCCGGCGAGATCGAGAAGCGGATCAAGGAGAAGCTCGGCGTCGGGCCGAAGCTCGACGCCGACGAGACCGAGCCGGCGCCGGCCCCGGTCGACTTCTGATGGCCCTCGGGCAGCGGCCGCGGCGCCGTGCCCGGGAGGAACCGGAGCGGGAGGGTCCGCCCGACGCGCCCGCCGACCCCGAGTCGGTGGCGCGGACGATCTGCCTGAACCTGCTCACCGGGCGGGCGCGCACGCGGGCCGAGCTCGCGACCGAGCTCGCCCGTCGGGACGTGGCCGACGAGGTGGCGGTTGCGGTGCTCGACCGGCTCGAGGAGGTCCGCCTCCTCGACGACTCGGCGTTCGCCGAGCAGTGGGTCGACTCGCGGCACCGCCACCGCGGTCTCGGGCGACGGGCGCTGTCCCAGGAGCTGCGGCACAAGGGCGTGGACACCGAGGTCGCGAACGCCGCCCTCGACGAGCTCGACCCGGAGTCCGAGCGTGCGAAGGCCGCCGAGCTGGTCCGCCGTCGGCTGCCCTCCCTCGACCGGGTCGAGCCGCAGGCCGCGGCCCGGCGACTCGTCGGGATGCTCGCCCGCAAGGGATACGGCGCGGGCCTGGCCTACGACGTCGTCCGCACCGAGATGGCGGCACGCGGGGCGGAGTTGGAGGGCGACGTCCCGGACGACGACGCGCTCTGAGCGGGGCCGTGACGCTCCGTCCCCGACCAGGTGACAGGGATCACGACAACATCACCTGTGACCCGGACGACAGCCGGGAACGGCGAGTCGTAGTGTGCTGCGCACCACACGGCGTGACGCCGTGCGCAGCGCTTTCCACCACCACGGAGGGCCGGGCACCGGTCGTCACGCGAGCCCCGTCGACGAGGACCGGTGCGAGTGACCACCACAGCGCACGACCCCGGAGCGCCTTCGGCCGAGAACCCCGGCCGAGCTGACATCCGGGCGAGAACCCTCCGCCGCGACCGCTGGTGGCTCGCGCCGCTGGTGAACGCCCTCGGACTGGCCACGTTCGTCGTGTACGCGACGATCCGGTCCTTCTGGGGATCGGCGTACTACGTGCCCGAGTACCACTACCTCTCGCCGTTCTACTCGCCGTGCTTCTCGGCGAGTTGCGTGCCGGGGTCGAGCCACTTCGGGACGTTCCTGCCGGAGTTCCCGGCGTGGCTCCCGCTCGCGCTGCTGTCGCTGCCGTTCCTGCTCGGCTTCCGGGTCACCTGCTACTACTACCGGAAGTCGTACTACCGGGCGTTCTGGGCGTCTCCGCCGGCGTGCGCGGTCGCGGAACCGCACGGGAAGTACACCGGGGAGACCCGGTTCCCACTGATCCTGCAGAACGCCCACCGCTACTTCTTCTACATGGCGTTCCTGATCTCGCTGATCAACACCTACGACATGGTCGTGGCGTTCCAGAGCGACGCGCCCGACGGCTCGGGCCGGTTCGGGATCGGCCTGGGCAACGTCATCCTGCTCGTCAACGTGATCGGGCTGTGGCTCTACACGCTGTCCTGCCACTCCTGCCGGCACATCACCGGCGGGCGGCTCAAGCACTTCTCGAAGCACCCGGTGCGCTACAGGATCTGGACGGGGGTCTCGGCGCTCAACACGAGGCACATGCTCTTCGCGTGGATCACCATCGGGACGCTGATCCTCACCGACCTCTACATCATGCTCGTCGCGAGCGGCACCATCTCCGACCTGAGGATCGTGAACTGATGGCCGACACCAGCACACCGGACGTCGTCCACCACACCTACGACGTCCTCGTCATCGGCGCCGGCGGGGCCGGACTGCGTGCGGCGATCGAGGCACGCATGCGGGGCAAGCGCGTCGCGATCCTGTCGAAGTCGCTGTTCGGCAAGGCCCACACCGTCATGGCCGAGGGCGGGATCGCCGCGTCGATGGGCAACGCGAACCCCCGGGACAACTGGGAGGTCCACTACCGCGACACCATGCGCGGCGGGAAGTTCCTCAACAACTGGCGGATGGCCGAACTGCACGCCAAGGAGGCGCCGCAGCGGGTCTGGGAGCTCGAGACCTACGGCGCGCTGTTCGACCGCACGCCCGAGGGCAAGATCAGCCAGCGGAACTTCGGCGGGCACCAGTTCCCGCGCCTGGCCCACGTCGGTGACCGCACCGGCCTCGAGCTGATCCGCACCCTGCAGCAGAAGATCGTGTCGCTGCAGCAGGAGGACCACGCCCGCACCGGCGACTACGAGTCCGACCTGAAGGTCTTCCACGAGTTCACCGTCACCGAGCTGTTCAAGGAGGGCGACCGCATCGCCGGCGCCTTCGGCTACCGGCGACCGACGGGGGAGTACCTCTGCTTCCACGCCCCCGCGGTGGTGCTGGCGACCGGCGGGATCGGCAAGTCGTTCAAGGTCACCAGCAACTCCTGGGAGTACACCGGCGACGGCCACGCGCTGGCTCTGCGCGCCGGGGCCCGACTGATCAACATGGAGTTCGTCCAGTTCCACCCCACGGGGATGGTCTGGCCGCCCAGCGTCAAGGGCATCCTCGTCACCGAGTCCGTCCGCGGCGACGGCGGCGTCCTCAAGAACTCCGAGGGCGAGCGGTTCATGTTCCGCTACATCCCCGACGTGTTCCGCGAGCAGTACGCGACCAGCGAGGACGAGGGCGACCGCTGGTACGACGACGCCGACAACAATCGTCGGCCCCCGGAACTGCTGCCCCGCGACGAGGTGGCCCGCGCCATCAACAACGAGGTCAAGGAGGGCCGGGGCTCGCCCGCGGGCGGGGTCTACCTCGACATCGCCAGCCGCCGGACCACCGAGTTCATCCGCAAGCGCCTCCCGTCGATGTACCACCAGTTCAAGGAGCTGGCCGACGTCGACATCACGACCGAGCCGATGGAGGTCGGCCCGACCTGCCACTACGTGATGGGCGGGGTCGAGGTCGACCCGGACACCGCCTCCACCGTCGTGCCCGGGCTCTTCGCGGCCGGTGAGGTCGCGGGCGGCATGCACGGTTCGAACCGGCTGGGCGGCAACTCGCTGTCGGACCTCCTCGTCTTCGGCTGCCGCGCCGGTGCGGGCGCGGCCGACTACCTCGACGGACTGGCGGGGGTACCCGCCGTGACCGACGAGGCCGTGGACGCGGCGCTCGCCGAGTCCGAGAAGCCGTTCTCGGTCCGCGGCGAGGAGAACGCGTACACGCTGCACCAGGAGCTGCAGCAGACGATGAACGACCTGGTCGGCATCATCCGGCGGGCCGACGAGATGGAGATGGCCCTCAAGCGGCTCGCCGAGCTGCGCGACCGCATCCCGCGGGTCGGGGTCACCGGCGGGCGCGCCTACAACCCGGGCTGGCACCTCGCGATGGACCTGCGCAACATGCTCGTCGTCAGCCAGTGCATCGCGATGGCCGCCCTGGAGCGCCAGGAGAGCCGCGGCGGCCACACCCGCGACGACTACCCGGCGATGGACGAGAACTGGCGGCGCGAGCTGCTCAACTGCTCGCTGGTCGAGGGCCCGGAGGGCCCGCAGGTGGAGCTGGCCCACCAGCCGCAGCCGGCCATGCGGTCCGACCTGTTCGACCTCTTCGAGCTCGACGAGCTGAAGAAGTACTACACCGGCGACGAGCTCGGCGGTCACCGCGCGGATCAGGGGGTCTAGACCGATGGGTTACCGGGCGAAGTTCGAGGTCTGGCGCGGGGACTCCTCCGGCGAGGGCGCGCTGCAGCCGTTCGACGTGGACGTCGAGGAGGGCGAGGTCGTCCTCGACATCGTGCACCGGTTGCAGGCCACCCAGGCCGGCGACCTCGCGGTGCGCTGGAACTGCAAGGCCGGCAAGTGCGGCAGCTGCTCGGCGGAGGTCAACGGCCGCCCGCGGCTGATGTGCATGACGCGGATGTCGACGTTCGAGGAGAACGAGACGATCACGATCACGCCGCTGCGCACGTTCCCGGTCATCCGGGACCTCGTCACCGACGTCGACTTCAACTACGTCAAGGCGCGCGAGGTCCCGTCGTTCGCGCCGCCGGAGGGCGTGGCGCCGGGCGAGTACCGGATGAGCCAGGTCGACGTCGACCGGCCGCAGGAGTTCCGCAAGTGCATCGAGTGCTACCTGTGCCAGAACACCTGCCACGTGGTGCGTGACCACGAGGACAACAAGCCGGAGTTCGCGGGACCCCGCTACCTGATGCGGATCGCGGAGCTCGACATGCACCCCCTCGACGTCCGCAACCGCAAGGAGGACGCCCAGGAGGAGCACGGCCTCGGCTACTGCAACATCACCAAGTGCTGCACCGAGGTCTGCCCCGAGCACATCAAGATCACCGACAACGCGCTCATCCCCATGAAGGAGCGCGTCGTCGACCGGAAGTACGACCCGCTGGTGTGGCTCGGCAAGAAGATCTTCAAGCGCGAGGAGCTCGAGCAGCGCGAGGCCACCGGCCAGCGCTCGCTCGACGACGCCGGGCCCGAGAACGGGTCTCCGCTCCCGGCGGACTCGATCGGCCCGGTCGGCAGCTGACCCCGACGACGGGTCCGGCGCGTCCGGACCCGTCGTCGGGAATGCGGAGTCCAGCCGCCCAGGATCGTTCCCGGCCTGCCCGCATCGTCGCGCGCGGGGCCGGATCGGTCTGCGGGAGGCCGGAGACGCTCAGAGGAGCGCCAGGCCACCGAACACGGCACCCGCGGTTCCGGTCAGGAAGCTTCCTACGGTGGCGGCCAACATGATTCCGTCGTAGGCGTCCCGGCGCGTCGCCTGGTGAGCAGGCTTCGACGGGTTCGTTCCCGAGGGCGAGTCACGCCCCTGCCACACGAGCCGGAGATTCCGACCGGGATTGGTCAGGCTGAACAAGGAGAAGACCGCGTCTCGCTTCGCTCGGGCGTGGTAGCTGCACCCGCGGAACTTGCCGTGCACGGGCCTGATGCAAGCGCGGCCGGAATTCGTCATGTGGTCGCAGTAGGTCGGCATGGCGAAGAGCCACCAGAAGCCGAAGATCGAGAAACCGATCAGCACCAGGAACGGCGGCCAGACACGCTCACGGAGCACGACCCACCCGACGAGTTCGAGTATCACGATGAAACCGAGATCGCGGAGTTTCGTCCGTCGTCTCGGTCTCGCCACGAGGTGCCCTGCCCGTACTCGCCCGTCCCGGTCGAGATCCAGTGTGCGGGGGACGAGTCCGGTCAGCCGGGCCGCGAGCCGGTTTCGAGTCCGGATCGATGCACGGTCGAGGTCTTCGTCGCCTGTCGTGGCTCGGAGCCGACTCCGACACGGCGACGAGAGGTACACCAGACACGTTCGCGCGCACGCTGAGGTGCCTGACGTACCTCTCGATGCCAGCCGGACCGGGCCGGTCCTCGGGAATGTGGATTTCCTGGCGCTGGGTGCAAGCAGTGACGCATTGCTTGCACCCAGCCGCCCGTGACCCGGCCGGGGCTCAGCCCGCCGCGGCCTCCTCCACCGCCGGCGCCGCCGCGGACCGGCGGGTGCGCCGCTCCAGGTAGGTCGCGAGCGCCGTCAGGAGCAGGCACAGCGTGATGTAGACGATCGCGACGACGAACGCGACCGGCAGCAGCGGCCGCCCGAGCTGACCGGACGACCCGAGCACGCGGGCCTGGTAGAGCAGCTCGGGGTACAGGATGAGGAACCCGAGCGCGGAGTCCTTGAGCAGCACCACGAGCTGGCTGACGATCGTCGGCAGCATCGAGCGGACCGCCTGCGGCAGCAGGACGAACCGCATCACCGCCGACTTGCGCATCCCCAGCGCGTACGCCGCCTCGGACTGCCCGCGCGGCACCGCCTGGACGCCCGAGCGGAAGATCTCCGCGAGCACGGACCCGTTGTAGAGCGTCAGGCCCACGACGACGGCCGTGAAGGTCGAGACCGTGACCCCGACCGACGGCATGCCAAAGTAGAAGATGAACATCAGCACGACGAGCGGGACGGCGCGAAAGAACTCGACGACGCCGGTCGAGATCCCCCGTACCCACGCGTGGTCGGACAACCGGCCCAGCGCGAACACCGCCCCGAACACCAGGGCCAGCACCGCGCCGGCGGCGAACGCCCGCAGGGTGTTGCCCAGGCCCTCGAGCAGGGCGAGCTGGATGTTCTCGTAGAGGATCCATTCCCACACCGCGCCGTCGAACTGACCGGTCGCGGCCAGCCGGGCGATGATGAACGCGAGCAGCGCGGCGACCACGATCACCGCGACGACGCCGAGCGCCCCGTTGCGGGCCCGCGCCTTCGGGCCGGGGACGTCGAACAGGACGGCGGTCGGTGCACTCATCGGGCCCCCACTCGGACGCCGCCCGACGACGCCGACCAGCGGCGCTCCAGGGAGCGCTGCAGGAGCGTCATCGGGGTGATCAGGACGATGAAGCCCAGGGCGACCCACAGCAGGCCGACCAGGGTGGAGTAGCCGCGCTCGGACAGGGTCGAGTAGATCCCGCCCGCCTCGACCACCGAGAAGCCTGCGGCCACCGTGGTGTTCTTGATCAGCGCGATCTGCACGCTGGTCAGCGGGGGCACCACGGCACGGATCGCCTGCGGCAGGATCACCAGCGACAGCGACTGGCCGAACCCGAAGCCGAGCGCCCGGGCCGCCTCGGCCTGCCCGGGCGGCACGGTCGAGATGCCTGCGCGCACCGTCTCGCAGACGAACGCCGCCGTGTAGAGCGACAGCGCCACGACGGCCAGCGTGAAGTAGGAGAGGTCGACGATCTCCAGGCGCGGGAAGCCCAGCGCGAAGAAGAACATCACCAGGGTCAGCGGGGTGTTGCGCAGCAGCGTCACGTAGGCCGTGGCGGTCACCCGCATCGCCGGGACCGGGCTCACCCGCATCGCCGCCAGGACGGTGCCGAGGATCAGCGACGCGATCGCGGACAGGACGAACAGCTCGATCGTGCCGAGGAACCGCGTGCCGAACTCACCGAGGTTGTCGATCAGGACGTTCATGTCAGGCCTCCACGCGGACGGGGCCCGGCGCACCGGGCCCCGCCGTCGGCGAGATCAGTACCGCTGGATCGCGGGCGGGGTGGCCGGCGTGCCCGACTTGCCCAGCGTCGCGTCGTAGATGCGCTGCCAGGTGCCGTCGGTCTCGGCCTGCTGGAGCAGGTCGTTCACCTTGTTGCGGAAGGCCACGTCGTCGCGCGGGACGCCCACGCCGTAGGGCTCCTGGGAGAAGACCTGGCCGACGACCTTGAGCCGCTGCGGGTCCTGCGCGGCGAAGCCCTTGAGGATCGCGTCGTCGGTGGTGACGGCGTCCACCTGGTTCGCGATCAGCTGGTCGACGCACTGCGAGTAGTTCTGGAACTCGACGACGTTCTGCGGCTGGGTCAGGTTCTGCTGGCGCACGCGCTGGATCGGGGTGGAGCCGGTGACCGAGCAGACGCGTTTGTTCTGCAGGGTCGTCGGGCCGGTGATCGACGGGTCGTCCGCGCGGACGAGCAGGTCCTGGCCGGCCTGGTAGTACGGCCCGGCGAAGCCGACGCGCTGCTTGCGGTTGTCGTTGATCGTGTACGTGCCGACGTAGTAGTCGACGTCGCCGCGCGAGATCGCGTCCTCGCGGGCGGCGGAGGGGACGACGACGTAGTCGATGCGGTCGGCCGGGACGCCCAGGCCCGCAGCGATCATCCGCCCGATCTCGATGTCGAAGCCGGTGTACTGACCCGTGGTCGGGTCCTGCACGCCGAGGCCGGGCTGGTCGTTCTTGACGCCCATCTTGATCCGGCCCGCCTGCTGGATCTTCGCGAAGGTCGCCGAGCCCGGCACCTGCACGTTCTGCGCGACCGGGTAGCTGAGCTGCTCGGCGGGAGCGGCCCCGGGGGCACCCTCCCGGCCGCAGCCGGCGAGGACGAAGGCGGCGATGGCCACCAGGATGACGCCGACGCGTCTCATGACCGGACTCCTTAGTGAGTGAGGATCTTGCCGAGGAAGTCGCGCGCCCGCTCCGAGGAGGGGCGGCTGAAGAACGCGTCGGGGGTCGAGTCCTCGACGATCTCGCCGTCGGCCATGAACACGACGCGGTGCGCCGCGCGGCGGGCGAAGCCCATCTCGTGGGTGACCACGACCATCGTCATGCCGTCGCGGGCGAGGTCGGCCATCACCTCGACGACCTCGCCGACCATCTCCGGGTCGAGCGCGGAGGTCGGCTCGTCGAAGAGCATGACCTTGGGGTCCATCGCGAGCGCGCGGGCGATCGCCACGCGCTGCTGCTGCCCGCCGGAGAGCTGGGCGGGGTACTTCGCGGCCTGGTTGCCGATGCCGACCCGGTCGAGCAGGGTCTTCGCCCGGTTCTCGGCCTCGCCCTTCGACACCTTGCGCACCCGGGTCGGGGCGAGGGTGACGTTCTCCAGGATCGTCTTGTGGGCGAACAGGTTGAACTGCTGGAACACCATCCCGACGTCGCTGCGCAGCGCGGCCAGTTCGCGGCCCTCCGCCGGCAGCGGCTTCCCGTCGATCTCGACGGCCCCGGTGTCGATCGGTTCCAGGCGGTTGATCGCCCGGCACAGCGTCGACTTGCCCGACCCGGACGGGCCGAGCACGACGACGACCTCGCCCGGCGCGATCTCGAGGTCGATCTCGCGCAGCACGTGGAGATCGCCGAAGTGCTTGTTCACTCCGGCCAGTCGCACCATCGGCGTCATGAGTGGTCCTCCTCACATCGACGCGATCGAGTGCGAACCCTGCCGAGGTCTTGACGCAGCGGCCAGGGCTCTTGAGGAAGGCTTAGGGTTGTCTTGATCCGCCCGAAACGAGGTGACGCCCGTGCGCATCCTGCTGGTGGAGGACGACGACCGCGTCGCCGCCGCCCTGCGCACGGCCCTCGCCCGGCAGCAGATCGAGGTCGCCCGCCTCGCCACGGGCCGGGACGTGGTCTCCCACCTCGCCGGGATCGACGTGGTGCTGCTCGACCTCGGGCTGCCCGACGTCGACGGCATCGAGGTGTGTCGCCGCATCCGCGCGGCCGGCGACACCCCGGTGATCGTCGTGTCCGCGCGCGGCGAGGTCGACGACCGGATCCTCGGCCTGCACTCCGGCGCGGACGACTACCTGGTGAAGCCCTACGACGCCGGTGAGCTGCTCGCCCGCGTCCACACCGTGCTGCGCCGCCGGCGCCCCGAGCCCGCGGACGACGTCGTCGACCTCGGTGCGGGCCTCGTCGTCGACCTGGCCCGCCGCGAGGTCCGCGACGACGGGGCGGGGAGGTCGCCGGTCGCCCTGAGCCGCAAGGAGTTCGCCGTCCTCGCCCTGCTCGCGCGCGCGGACGGCGCGGTGTGCACCCGCGAGCGGATCGTCGCCGAGGTCTGGGGCCGCACGTGGCCGGGCGCAAACCGCACGCTCGACGTCCACGTCGCGACCCTGCGCACCAAGCTCGGCCGCCCCGAGCTCGTCGCGACGGTGCGCGGGGTCGGGTACCGGCTCGGCCGCTGACGTGCGCACACGCCTGCTCGTCGTCGTGTCCGTCCTCGTCGTGGCGGTCGTGCTCGGGCTGGGGATCCCGCTCGCGATGTCCGCGGCCGCGGGGTCGACCGCGGAGATGTTCACCGACCGGCTCGGCGACACCACCCGCTTCGCCGCCCTGGCCCAGCGCGCGATCACGGATTCGGACACCGCCGCGCTCGGCGCCGAGCTCGCGCGCTACGACCAGCTCTACGACGCCCCGGCCGCCGTGCTCGACCGCCAGGGCGACGTGCTCGTCGCCTCCCGCCCGGACGTCCTCGTCACCGACGATCCCGACGACGGGGCCCGTGTCGCCCTGGCCCTCGCCGGCCGCCGCTCGCCCACCGCGCAGACGATCTGGCCGTGGGACACGCGCCCGATGCTGCTCGCCGAACCGGTGCTCGTGGGCGGGGAGGTGCGGGGCGCCGCCGTCACGGTCTCGCCGACGGGAGCGCTGCGCGGCGGGGTGCTGATCGTCTGGGGCGGGCTCGCGGCAGCGGGCCTCGTCGCGCTCGCCGTCGCGGCGCTGGCCGCCCTGCCGCTGGTCCGCTGGATCCTGGCCCCGATCGAGGAGCTCGACGCCGGGACGGCGCGGGTCGCCGCCGCCGTCCGTGCCGGCCGCCCGGCCGAGCCCGTGGGGGCCGAGCGCGGCCCGCCGGAACTGCGCCGGCTCACCCGCGACTTCGACGCCATGGCGGCCACGGTCAGCGCGACCCTGGAGGCGCAGCGGTCGTTCGTCGCCGACGCCGGGCACCAGCTGCGCAACCCGCTGACGGCGCTGCGGCTCCGCCTGGCCACGCACGCCGAGGACCTCGTGGACGCGCCCGTCGCGCCCGAGGTCCGCGACGGTCCCGGGGCCGCCCTGGAGGAGGTCGACCGGCTCACCGCGGTGCTCGACGCCCTGCTCGCGCTCGCGCGCACCGAGGGCCGGGTGGCGCCGCCGGTCGAGGTGGCGCTCGACCGGGTCCTCGACGAGCGCGTCGGGACCTGGGCGGTGCTCGCCGAGTACGAGGGCCTGGACCTGCACCGCGCCGGGGCGCGCGGCCTGGTCGTGCCGTCCGACCCCGTCACGGTCGCGACCGTGCTCGACGCCGTCCTGGACAACGCCGTCAAGTACGCGCCGCCCGGCTCGGCGGTCGAGCTGACGACCGCACGCGTCGAGGGCGCGGTGGAGGTCGCCGTCCGCGACCACGGCCCCGGCCTGGCGCCCGACGAGCTGGACCGGGCCACGGAGCGCTTCTGGCGCAAGTCCTGGGAGGACGGCGGGTCCGGCCTCGGCCTCGCCATCGCCGCGCGCGGTGCCGAGCGTGCCGGTGCGGCCCTCGCGCTCGAGCTGCCCGACGACGGCGGGTTGCGGGTCGTCCTGCGGTGGCCGCCTACCAGGGCTTGAGCGCCCGGTAGGCCTCGGCCGCCCCGGCGTGCAGCGCCACCGGCTGCGTACCGATCGCGGTCCGCGGGTCCACGCTGCGCCCCGCCGGATCGGCGGCGACGAGTGCGTCGACCCGGTCGAGCAGGACCCGGGTGAGCCCGCGGGCGGTCGGGACGGGGAGCGCCGCCGTCACCAGCAGGACGTTGCGCACGGCCACCGTCGTCACCGGGTCCGTGATGCCGTAGGTGCGGGCGGGCACCGTCGTGACGTCGTAGACGGGGTAGGCCCGGCGCAGGGCGTCGACCTCGGTGGTGAGGTCGAGCAGCCGCAGCGGGACCGACCGCGCGAGCTCCTCCACCCCCGCCGTCGGGACCCCGCCGGACCAGAGGAACGCGTCGATGCGACCCTCGCGCAGCGCGGCGATCGAGTCGCCGAGGCCGAGCTGCACCGCGGACAGGCCGGTCTCCGGAAAGAGCCCGACCGTCGCGAGCAGCCGGGGCGCGATGACCAGCACGCCGGAGTTCGGGGCGCCGACCGAGACGCGGCGGCCGCGCAGATCGGCGAGGCGGCGGATGTCGGAGGACGCCGGGACGACGACGTGGATCGCGTCGTCGTGGATCCGGGCCAGCGCCTGCAGCGGGCGGTCGGGGCGGGCGCCGTCGACCGCGCCGTCGGCGGCCACGTCGAGCGCGCAGAAGGCGACGTCGGCGAGCCCGGACGCCAGCATCCCGACGTTGTCGACCGACCCCTGGCTGTCGAGCAGCGTCGTCGTCGCGCCGAGGTCGGTCCGCCAGACGTCCACCAGCGCGCCACCGAGCCGGTGGTAGACGCCCGCCGGGTT
Organism: Actinomycetospora termitidis; assembly: GCF_030286555.1. Taxonomy (GTDB): domain Bacteria; phylum Actinomycetota; class Actinomycetes; order Mycobacteriales; family Pseudonocardiaceae; genus Actinomycetospora; species Actinomycetospora termitidis. Next base: position 552,274 of record NZ_JASVWF010000002.1, read on the forward strand.
CCCGCTCGCGACGGCCACCGCCGCCCCGGCGCCGTCCCGGCCGCAGGCCAGCCCGGGGACTCCCGCCCCGAGCGTCAGCGCCCCGGCACCGAGCAGCACCGCGCGTCGGCCGACCACGGGAGCATCCTCGCAGCCCCCGGGCATACCCTGGACACCGATGAGCGGCCGTACCTTCGCGATCCGCACCCACGGGTGCCAGATGAACGTGCACGACTCCGAGCGGCTGGCCGGCGTCCTGGTCGAGGCGGGCTGGGAGCCCGCTCCGGAGGACCAGGCCGTCGAGGACGCCGACCTCGTCGTGTTCAACACCTGCGCGGTGCGCGAGAACGCGGACAACAAGCTCTACGGCCAGCTCGGGCGGCTCGCGCCGGTGAAGGCCGCGCGCCCCGACCAGCAGATCGCGGTCGGTGGCTGCCTCGCCCAGAAGGACCGCGGCACCGTCACGGCGAAGGCGCCGTGGGTCGACGTCGTGTTCGGCACGCACAACGTCGGGTCGTTGCCGGCCCTGCTGGAGCGGGCGCGGCACAACGGCGAGGCCCAGGTCGAGATCCTCGAGGCGCTCGAGACCTTCCCGTCGCACCTGCCGGCGCGCCGCGACTCGGCCTACTCGGGCTGGGTGTCGATCTCGGTCGGCTGCAACAACACCTGCACGTTCTGCATCGTGCCGTCGCTGCGGGGCAAGGAGGTCGACCGGCGCCCGGGGGAGATCCTGGGCGAGGTCGAGGCGCTGGTCGCCGAGGGCGTGCTCGAGGTGACCCTGCTCGGGCAGAACGTCAACGCGTACGGCGTCTCGTTCGAGGACCGCGCGACCGGCCGCACCGCCTTCGCGGACCTGCTGCGCGCGTGCGGCGACGTCGAGGGGCTCGAGCGGGTGCGCTTCACGAGCCCGCACCCGCGGGACTTCACCTCCGACGTCATCGCCGCGATGGCCGAGACGCCGAACGTCTGCCCGCAGCTGCACATGCCGCTGCAGTCCGGCTCGGACCGGGTGCTCAGGGCGATGCGGCGCTCGTACCGGGCGAAGCGCTACCTCGACATCGTCGCCGAGGTCCGCGAGGCGATGCCCGACGCGGCACTGACCACGGACATCATCGTCGGGTTCCCCGGGGAGACCGAGGAGGACTTCGCGGAGACGCTGCGCGTGGTCGAGGAGTCCCGCTTCTCCCAGGCGTTCACGTTCCAGTACTCGCCCCGCCCCGGCACTCCGGCCGCGACCCTGCCCGACCAGGTGCCCAAGGCCGTCGTCCAGGACCGCTACGAGCGGCTGGTCGCGCTGCAGGAGGAGATGTCGCTGGCGGGGAACCGCGAGCAGGTCGGGCGCGAGCTGGAGCTGCTGGTCGCCACCGGTGAGGGGCGCAAGGACGCCGCGACCCGGCGGATGTCCGGCCGCGCCCGCGACGGTCGGCTGGTGCACTTCACGCCCACCGGCGTGGACGGCCCGATCCGCCCGGGGGACGTCGTGACCGTGCGCGCCACCTACGGCGCCCCGCACCACGTCGTCGCCGACGGGGACGTGCTGTCCCACCGCCGCACCCGGGCCGGCGACGCGCACGAGGCGGGCACGCGTCCCACCACGCCGCGCGTCGGGTTGGGGCTGCCGGCCCTGGGGAAGCCGCAGGACCAGCCGGTCGAGACCGGATGCGGCGTCGAGACCAGCACCGTCGGGAGCCCCGCGTGAACCCCTTCGACAGCGACACCGAGGCCGAGCGCGAGCAGCCGGCCCGGCCGTCGATCTCCCGCGAGGTCGACTTCGGGCCGAAGGTGCTGGTCGTCGCGATCGCGATCTTCGTGCTGCTCGTGGCCGCGATCCTGCGCTGGACCGCCGGCGGGGCGACGGGCTGGCAGGTCGTCTCGGGGGATCCGGGCGTCACCGTGCTGCCGCGCCTGTTCTCGATCCTCGCGCTGGTGTTCGGCGTGGCGGCGTCGGTCGCCGCGGTGATGACGCGGCGCTGGGTGGTCGTCTTCGTGACGGCGGCCGGCTGCGCGATCACGTCTGTGACCGGGGTCTGGGCGGTGTGGTCGCAGAACACCGTGCCCGGCGGCGGGCCCGGGTTCGGGCTGGTGCTGGCGCTGCTCGCGATGGTGGTGCTCACCGGACGCTGGGCGGGCTGGGCGTTCTCCCGGACCTAGTGGGCCGCGACCCGATCGCGGTCCGCCGTTCGTTGACGGATTGTTGAACGATCCCTACGTTGGACGAATGACGGTCCCGGAGGAGAACGACACGTCGACCCCGACCGTGGACGTGAAGCGGACGTTCGCGGTCGCCGGCGCCATGTTCCTCATGGCCATGTCGGCCGCGGGACCGGGCTTCATCTCCCAGACGGGCACCTTCACCGCGCAGTACGGCGCGTCGTTCGCGGCCGCCATCGTGGCGAGCGTCCTCATCGACATCGCGATCCAGCTCAACGTCTGGCGCATCGTCGGGCTCTCCGGGCTGCGGGCGCAGGACCTCGCGAATCGGGTCGTGCCGTACTCCGGGCACGTGCTCGCGTTCCTCGTGGTGGTCGGCGGCCTGGTGTTCGGCATCGGCAACATCAGCGCGGCGGGCCTGGGGCTGCACGACGTCTTCGGGCTCGACATCCGGATCGGCGCCGTGATCAGCGCGGTCCTCGCCATCGCGATCTTCAACTACAAGGCGCTCGAGGGCACGATCGACCGGGCCGTGCTCGTGCTCGGGGTGCTCAAGATCGGGCTGATCGCGGTCGTCGCCGTGATCACCGCGCCGCCGGTGGGGGAGGCGGCCCTGCGCACCGTCGCGCCGGTCGGCCTGGACTTCCTGCCGGTGCTGACGCTGATCGGCGGCACGGTCGGCGGCTACATCACCTACGCCGGCGCGCACCGGCTCATCGAGTCCGGGACGACCGGCCCGGAGAACCTGCGGACGATCACGCGCGGCTCCGTCAACGGCATCCTCGTCACCGGCGTGCTGCGGATCCTGCTCTTCCTCGGGATCCTCGGCGCGGTCGCGGCCGGCGCGCAGCTCTCGAAGACCGATCCCGCCGGCTCCGCCTTCGAGCACGCCCTCGGGTCGGTCGGGCTGACGCTGTTCGGCGTGGTCCTCTGGACCGCGGGGATGACGTCGACGATCGGCGCGTCGTTCACCTCGGCGACCTTCCTCCGCACGCTCTCCGGCGTCGTCGACCGGCGCTTCAACCTGACGATCTCGGCGTTCATCACCGTCTGCACGATCGCGTTCCTGGTGCTCGGCCAGGCGCCGTCGGCCCTGCTGGTCTTCGCCGGCGCCTTCAACGGGCTGATCCTGCCGTTCGGCCTGGCGCTGCTCCTCTGGATCGGGTGGCGGCGCCGGGACCTCCTGGCAGGGCTGCGCCAGCCGGCGTGGCTGCTGGTGATCGGCGGGATCGCGTTCGTGTTCACCGTCGTCGCCGGCGTGCAGTCCGTCGCGAAGATCCCCACCATCTTCCAGTGATGCGCACCGTCCGACCCTGCGGCGACACCGGCCTGCTCGTCGAGCTCGACTCGCTGGACGACGTCCTGGCCCTCCACGCCACCCTGGCCGCCGACCCGCCGTCGGGAACGGTGGACCTGGTCCCCGCCGCCCGGACCGTGCTGGTGCGCGTCGCCTCGGCGGCGGACCTGCCGGGGGTGGCGGCGGACGTGCGGTCGCGGGAGGCGGGGGAGGTCGCGGACCGGTCGGGGTCGGGCACCGTCGAGATCGCCGTGACCTACGACGGTGAGGACCTCGACGACGTCGCCGAGCACACCGGGCTCTCCCGCGACGACGTCGTCGCGGCGCACACCGACCAGCTCTGGACGGTCGCCTTCGCGGGCTTCACCCCGGGCTTCGGCTACCTCGTCGGTTCCGACGAGCGGCTCCACGTGCCACGACGGGCGTCCTCGCGCACGCGGGTGCCCGCCGGCGCCGTCGGGCTCGCGGGGGAGTTCAGCGGGGTGTACCCGCGGGAGTCGCCCGGCGGCTGGCAGCTGATCGGCCGCACGGACCACGTGCTGTGGGATCTCGACCGCGACCCGCCCGCCGTCCTGCTGCCCGGGACCCGCATCCGCTTCTGCGTCGCATGATCCGCGTCCTCGCGACCGGCCCCCAGGTGACCGTGCAGGACCTCCACGGCCGGCCCGGCCGGGCGGACCTCGGCGTCGGGGTGTCCGGCGCCGCGGACCGGCGTGCCCTCGCCCTCGCCAACCGGCTCGTCGGCAACGACGTCGATGCCGCCGGTCTCGAGGTCACCTTCGGCGGCTTCGCCGCGTCCTTCCCGACGACGGCGGTGGTCGCCCTGACGGGCGCCCCGTCGCCCGTCACGATCGACGGCCGCGCCACGGACCCGCACCGCCCCGTCGTCGTCCCGGCCGGGTCGCAGGTCCGGCTCGGGACCCCGCCGACCGGGCTGCGCACCTACGTGGCCGTGCGCGGCGGGATCGCGGTGGACCCGGTGCTCGGGAGCCGGTCGACCGACGTCGTCTCCGGGCTCGGACCCGCCGTCGTGGCCGAGGGCGACGAGCTGCCGATCGGGCCCCGGCCGGCGGCCGCGGTGCCGTGGATCGACCTCGCCGCGCCGCCGCGGTCCGACGGGGTCCTCCGGGTCGTCCTCGGCCCGCGCGACGACTGGTTCACCGACCCGGGCGTCCTGCTGCGCAGCACCTGGACCGTCACCGAGGACGCCAACCGGGTCGGGTTCCGGCTGGACGGTCCGGAACTCGCCCGCGCCGAGGGCTTCGCCGACGCCGAGCTGCCGAGTGAGGGCGTGATCCGGGGCAGCATCCAGGTCCCGCCGTCGGGACGGCCCACGGTGTTCCTCGCCGACCACCCCGTCACCGGTGGCTACCCCGTGATCGGGGTGGTCGTCGACGCGGACACCGACGTCGCCGGGCAGCTCCGCCCGGGGGAGGCGGTGCGGTTCCGGCGGGCCTGACCCCTCCGACGGCGTCCGTCGAACCGACCGTGGGCCCGCCGGCGAACGAGGGGTGTGACCCACGACGCCGGGCGCCCGCTGGACGCGCGGGAGCAGGACGAGTTCGAGGCGATCCTGTCCGGCTACCGCCGCACCGCGCGCCGCCCGGGCGACGCGCCGGCGCCGGTCGTCGTGGGCGTGGTCCTCGTCGGGGCGGTGGTCGTCGCGGTGCTGACAGCGCTGCTGCCGAGCCCGCTCAACCTGTGGGTCCCCGTCGTCGTCCTGGGGGTCGTCGCGACGCTCGCCGTCGTACGCGGAGTGGCGGAGAACTCGGCACGTTAGTGGCCGGGGAGCCGGGGTAGCCCGCTGCGTGACCTCTGCGATCCTCTTCGGCTCCATCTCCACCGTCGTGGACACCTCCGAACTGCAGCGCCAGGCGTTCAACCGTGCCTTCGCCGAGCACGGCCTGGACTGGGAGTGGGACCGCGACGAGTACCTCTCGATGCTGCAGAGCAACGGGGGTGCGGACCGCGTCGCCGACTACGCGAAGCAGCGCGGCGAGCAGGTCGACGCGGCCGCGGTGCACGCCACCAAGTCGACGATCTTCCAGAAGTCGCTGGCCGAGGGCCCGACCGAACCGCGGCCCGGCGTCCTCGACGTCGTGCGCGGCGCGAAGGAGTCCGGCCTCAAGCTGGGCCTCGTCACGACGACGAGCCGCGACAACGTCCGCGCCCTGCTCGACGCGCTCGAGCCCGACATCCGCTCCGCGGACTTCGACGTCGTCGAGGACACCTCGCGGGTGCAGAACGTGAAGCCGGACCCGGAGGCCTACCGCACCGCGTTGCGGGAGCTGGGTCTGGAGCCGGGCGACGCCGTCGCGATCGAGGACAACGTGGGCGGCGTGCAGGCGGCCAAGGAGGCCGGCATCACCACCGTGGCGTTCCCGAACGCCAACACCTCGGGCCACGACTTCGGTGCGGCCGATACGCGCGTGGACGCGCTCGACCTCGCCACGCTGCGCGCCCTCGCGTAACCCGCTTCCCCCACCCGACCGGCCCGGCGATCACGTCGGGCCGGTGAGTCGGCCTGCCTCCAGGAGCCCACCCATGGTCGCCCCACAGCCCACCCTGACCACCACCGACACCGCGTTCCACGTCGAGGCCTACGAGAAGATCGACTACTCGCTGGTCTACGTCGACGGCGTGTTCGATCCCGCCAACCCCCAGCTCGCCGACACCTACCGGCCCTACGGCCGCGCGCTGATGATCGTGGACCGCACCGTCCACGAGCTCTACGGCGAGCAGATGCGGGCCTACTTCGACCACCACGGCCTCGAGCTCACCACGTTCCCGATCATCATCCGGGAGCCGGACAAGACGTTGGCGACGGTCGAGCGGATCGTGGACGCGTTCGGCGAGTTCGGACTCAACCGCACCGAGCCGGTCCTCGTCGTCGGCGGCGGTCTCATCACCGACGTCACCGGCACCGCGTGCTCGATGTTCCGGCGCTCCACGCCCTACATCCGCATCCCGACGACGCTGATCGGGCTCATCGACGCCTCGGTCGCGATCAAGGTCGCGGTGAACCACGGCAAGAACAAGAACCGCCTCGGCGCCTTCCACGCCTCCCAGCAGGTCATCCTCGACTTCTCGTTCCTGCGGACGCTGCCGGTCGACCAGGTCCGCAACGGGATGGCCGAGCTCGTGAAGATCTCGACCGTCGGCAACTCCGACATCTTCGAGCTGCTCGAGAAGTACGGCGAGGACCTGCTGCACACCCGGTTCGGCCACCTCGACGGCACGCCGGAGCTGCGCGAGATCGCTCACCGCCTCACCTACGACGCCATCCGCACGATGCTCGAGCTCGAGGTGCCGAACCTCTGGGAGCTCGACCTCGACCGCGTCATCGCGTTCGGGCACACCTGGAGCCCGACCATCGAGCTCACGCCCGATCCGCCGTACTTCCACGGGCACGCGATCTCGATCGACATGGCGCTCTCCACGACGCTCGCCGAGCGCCGCGGCTACATCTCGGTCAGCGAGCGCGACCGCATCTTCTGGCTGATGAGCCGCATCGGGCTGACCCTCACCAGCTCCCACCTCACGCCGGAGCTGCTGGCGAAGGCCACGGACTCGATCACCCAGACCCGCAACGGTCAGCTGCGCGCCGCCGTCCCGCGGCCGATCGGGACCTGCTTCTTCGTCAACGACCTCACGCCCGACGAGCTGACGGAGACGGTCGAGACGCACCAACGGGTCGTGCAGTCCTACCCGCGGCAGGGCGAGGGCGAGGACATGTACGTGGTGCCGGAGGAGGCGTGACCCCGAGGACCGCGCCGGGCGCCGCGCGCCCGGTCACGCCCGCGTCGATCCTGGCGGCGCGGCTCGAGTCGTTGGTCGGGCGGGCCGGCGGGACCGGGCTCGAGGACGAGCTGCGCGAGGTGCGCGACCTCGCCGTCGGGCTGGACCCGTACGTCGAGTCGATGACCTCTCCGGAGTCGCCGGCGCTCGCCGACCTGGCCGCCGCGACCGCGGCGTTCGACTGGCGCGACGCCTCCGGCTCGCTCGAACAGGAGATGCTCTCCGGGCACGTCGAGGGGCGGTTCCTCGCGATGCTCGCGCACGCGACCCGGGCGCGGCGGGTGCTCGAGGTCGGGATGTTCACCGGGTACTCCGCGCTCGCCCTCGCGGAGGCCCTTCCCGACGACGGGTCGGTGGTCGCCCTGGAGCTCGACGAGTCCGTCGCGGCGTTCGCGCAGGAGCAGTTCGCGCGGTCGTCGGCGGGCCGGCGGATCGACGTGCGCGTCGGACCGGCCGCCGAGACGTTGCGGGCGCTGGCCGGGGAGTCGTTCGACCTGGTCTTCGTCGACGCCGACAAGGCCGGCTACGCCGACTACCTCGAGACGGTCCTGACGACAGGTCTGCTGGCGCCGGGCGGGTTGGTCTGCGTCGACAACACGCTGATGCAGGGCCAGCCGTGGGCCGGGCCGGACACGGAGAACGGCCGCGCGATCGCGGAGTTCAACGCGGCGGTGGCGGCCGACCCGCGGGTGGAGCAGGTCGTCGTGCCGCTGCGCGACGGGATCACGCTCATCCGGGCGGTGTCGTGAACCGGGTCCTGCGCAGCGTCGGGATGCAGGCGCTGCTGGCGGCGGCACTGCCCGCGAACCTCGCGGTGACCGCCGGCTCACTGCTGTACACGGCCGTCGTCGGGAAGCCGTCGCGCGAGCGGCCGGAGCGGTCGCGCACCGTCATGATCAGCGGCGGGAAGATGACGAAGGCGCTCGCGCTCGCGCGGGCGTTCCACGCCGCGGGGCACCGGGTGGTGCTCGTCGAGTCGGCGAAGTACCGGTTCACCGGGCACCGGTTCTCGACGGCGGTCGACGCGTTCCACGTCGTGCCGCCGGCGGACGACCCTCGTTATGCCGACGCACTCGTCGACGTGGTGCGGGCCGAGGGCGTCGACGTGTACGTCCCGGTCTGCAGCCCCGCCTCGAGCTGGTTCGACGCGCTGGCCAAGCCGCTGCTCGAGCAGTACTGCGAGGTGGTGCACGGCGACGCCGACGCCATCGGGACTGTCGACGACAAGGCCGCGTTCGCGGCCGCGGCCGCCGACGCCGGGCTCCCGGTGCCGGACACACACCGCGTCACGTCGCCGGACTCCGTCGCGTCGTTCGACTTCCCGCCGGGCGGCACGTACGTGCTCAAGTCGATCCCCTACGACGCGGTGAACCGGCTCGACCTGACGCCCCTGCCGCGTGACTCGGCGACGGAGACGCGGGCCTTCGCGGCGTCGAAGCCGATGTCGGAGGAGCGGCCCTGGATCCTCCAGGAGTTCGTGCCGGGCACCGAGTACTGCACCCACGGCACGGCCCGCGACGGCGTGCTCACGGTGTACTGCTGCTGCGAGTCCTCGGCGTTCCAGCTGAACTACGACCACGTCGAGGTGCCGGAGATCGAGGAGTGGGTGACCCGGTTCGTCGCCGACCGGAAGCTCACGGGGCAGTACTCGTTCGACTTCATCGTGGGGGCGGACGGCGGCGTGCGGGCGATCGAGTGCAACCCGCGCACGCACTCGGCGATCACGATGTTCCACGACCAGGAACCCGCTCTCGCGGTCGCCTACCTGTCCGACGACGGCGGGACGCTGCGGCCGACGCCGGAGAGCCGGCCGACGTACTGGCTCTACCAGGAGCTGTGGCGGCTGCTCTCGGACCCGTCGTCGGTCGGGGAACGGTTGCGGGTGCTGGCGCGCGGCACCGACGCGATCTTCTCGGTGCACGATCCGCTGCCGTTCCTGCTGGTCCACCACCTGCAGATACCGTCCCTGCTGTGGGCGAACCTGCTGGCCGGGCGGGACTGGATCAAGATCGACGTCAACATCGGCAAGCTCGTGGAGCCGGGCGGTGACTAGAGCAGTGCACCTCGTCGGGTCGCCGACGAACGAGTTCTTCGCCGACCTGTCCCGGCTCTACGCGCGGGGTGCACTCGCGGCCGTGGGCTCGGCCGAAGACGTCGTCGCGCACGTGTCGCCGGACGGCCGGTGGTCGTTCCCGCGGGATCTCTCCGCGGAGTCGCTGGCGGCCGCACCGTCGGTCGACCTGGCCGAAGCCGTCGCGCACCTGGGCGCACTCGGACCCGACGTCATGATCCCGCAGATGTTCTGTCCGGCCGGGATGACGTCGTACCGGGGGCTGTTCGACGTGCTGGGCGTGCCGTACGTCGGCAACCCGCCGGAGGTGATGGCCGCGTCGATGGTGAAGCCGCGGGCGAACGCGCTGGTGGCCGGGGCGGGTGTGGACGTGCCGCGCTCGGAGGTGCTCGGGCCGGGGGTCGAGCCATGCCTGGAGCCACCCGTCGTCGTGAAGCCCGCGGACGCCGACAACTCGGTGGGGACGACGCTCGTGCGGGCGCCCGGCCAGTATCCGGATGCGTTGGCATCGGCGTTCGAGCACTCGTCGTCGGCGCTGGTGCAGCGGTTCGTGCCGGCCGGGCGGGAGGTGCGCTGCGGCGTGCTGGACCGCGGGCGCGGGCTGGAGTGCCTGTCGCTCGAGGAGTACCCGGTGGGCGACCTCGCCCCGATCCGCGGGGAGGCCGACAAGCTCGCGCGCTCCGACTCCGGCGACCTCGGCCTCGTCGCGAAGGGGGAGGGGCGGTCGTGGATCGTCGACGTGTCCGACCCGGTGACGGAGGCCGTGTGGGAGGCGTCCCGGCGGTGCTTCGCGGCGCTGGGCTGTCGGGACTACGGGCTCTTCGACTTCCGCATCGACCCCGACGGCCGCCCGTGGTTCCTGGAGGCGGGGCCGTACTGCTCGTTCAGCCCGTCGAGCGTGGTCGCCGTGATGGCGGCCGCAGCCGGGATCGAGCTGTCGGCGTTGTTCTCGGACCTCGTGGCGCGGGCGGTCGGACGGCGATCGTGATCCGGCCCCTCGTGCTGGGCGTGGTGCGTCGGGGCGACGAGCTGCTGGTGCTCGAGGGCCACGACGCCGCGCGGGAGCTGACGTTCTACCGCCCGCTCGGCGGCGGGATCGAGTTCGGCGAGCTCTCCGAGCAGGCGCTGCACCGCGAGTTCCGCGAGGAGCTGGCGGTCGAGCTGACCGACGTCGAGCTGCTCGGCATGCTGGAGAACGTCTTCGAGTACGAGGGCGTCCCGGGGCACGAGATCGTCGTCGTGTACGCGGCGACGATCGCCGACCCGGCCTTCTACCAGCGGGCCGACCCGGGACCGATCCTCGACGAAGGCACGCCGGTGCGCTGGCTCCCGCTCGCGGACGTCGTGTCGGGGCGGGCCGTCCTGTTCCCGGACGGACTGCTCGATCTGGTGCTCACTCCCGAGGAGCGCTAGAAGGGAGGGTCGTCGTCGTCCTCCTCCGGTCGTGGTCGGGCGGGGCGGGTGGCGTGCCGGTATTCCTCGTCGGCGGGTCGGTAGAGGTCGAGCAGTCCTGGGGGGTGCGGGCTGCGGGGGGCGACGGGGTCGGGCAGGGGGCGTACGACGCGGCTCTGCGTGTGGTGGCGGGTGCCGGTGGGGTCGGTGATGGTGAATCGGCCGGGTGTGGGTTGTTCGTGGTGCCAGCCGGCGATGTGTTTGGCGCGGTGGTCGGCTTTGCAGAGGTTCGCGAGCCCGTCGGCGTGGGTGCGTCGGGTGTGGCGCCAGTCGTGGGTGTGGTCGTGTTCGCAGCGTCGGGCGGCGACCGAGCAGCCGGGGGCGACGCAGGTGGGGTCGCGGGCGTCGATCCAGCGTCCGAGGGCGGCGCGGGGGAGGCGGCGGTCGGTGTCGCGGGTGGTGGTGGCGGGGTGGTCGTCGGGTGGGAGGTCGCGGGACCGGTGGTAGGCGGCGAGCAGCGCCGCGAGCCACGGGTCGCGCTGGTCGTTGTCGCTGAGGGCGTCGAGCAGTGCCGTCGGGGCGGTGATCTCGACGGTGCGTCGGCGGTGTCGGGGGTCGCGGGCGGCCTCGGGTGGGGCGCGCAGGGTGAGCAGGTGGTGGAGGTGGCCGTGGTCGTCGTGGACCAGGACGTGCCAGCGGGCGGCGCCGAGGTGGTGGGCGCGGCGGCGGGCGACCTCGGGGGTGGTGCCGCCGAGTCCGGGGAGTTCGGCGGGGTGTTGGTCGTGGCCGAGCAGGGTCGACAGGCGTATCCGGAGCGCGACCTGCTCGGGGTGGGGCTCGACCACCGGGTCGGGGGCAGACCCACTGCCAGGTGACGGGGGCGGCGTCTCGTCGGTCGCGGGCGGGTCGGTCGGTGCCGTGTCGTCCGCTGCAGGGGCCGGAGAATCCGGTCCACCGTCGGGCCCACCGTCGTCGCTTGGTCCGTCGCTTGGTCCGTCGCTTGGTCCGTCGCCTGGTCCGTCGCCTGGTCCGTCGTCGTCGTCGTCGCGGTCGTCGCCTGGTCCGTCGTCTGGTCCGTCGTCTGGTCCGTCGTCGGGGCTGTCGCCGTCTGGCCCGTCGCCGTCTGGCCCGCCGTCCGGTGTGTCGTCTGGGTCGTTGTCGGTGGGGCTGCCGGGTGGGCCGCCGCCGCAGAGTTCGGCGACGATGGCATCCAGGACGGCGGGGTCGTCGAGTCCGGTGAGGGTGCCGTCAAGCAGGCGGGTGAACAGGCGCGCGGAGATGTAGCCGCGGCCGTAGTCGACTCCGAGGAACGCCAACCTGGCCCGGGCCTCGAGGGCGAGGGCGTCGAGGTGGGCTTTGGCGTCCTGGGCGAGATCCGGGGGCAGGTCGTGGCCGGTGAGGTCGACCGCGCCGGTCGGCGAGACGCGGGTGGTGACCCGGGCGCGGGCGACGGCGGCGGCCAGGCGGGCGGCGGCCCAGTCGGGGTCCAGGGCGCGTGCGACCTCGAGGATCCGTTCGCGCAGGGCCTGGTAGGCGAGTCCGGGGGCTTCGGGGAGCACGATGCGGATGACGTGGTCGATCTGGTGGTCGTCGAGGCCTTCGGTGGCGGCGTCGAAGATTTCCGCCTTCCGGCTCTCCAGCACACCGTCGTGCATCGCGGCGCCGAGGGCGGGGTGGGCGTCGAGGACGAACAGTGCGAGCCCGTAGCGGGCGCCGGCGGTGATCGCCGACCAGCCGAGGTTGGCGGCGGCGATCTTCGGGGCGAATCCGTCGTCGAGGACACGGCGGCAGTCATCCGCGCGGGAGCGGCAGGCCTGGCGGATGGCGTCGAGCAGGACCGCGTCGTCGTGGTTGCGTTGCCGGAAGGTGGCGCGCATCCAGGCGGCGACGTGCTGGCCGGGCAGGCCGGCCACGTCCACCGCGGCCAGGGCGGCCGCGAGCCCTGGACCAGCCGGAACGCCCGCGAAGGGGTCCCCTCCGGGGGTCTCGGTCTCCACCACTGCGGCCATGATTCGAACACTAGTACGAGGGTCCGACAATCTCGGCGCGCCCGCCGTCCCCCGGCACCGGAGACGGCGGGTCGAACAGGACCACGCTGCACCCGAGCTGCAGCACCGCGCTCCGTGGCGAGCCGCCGCGCGAGCGTGGTCTTGCCGGAGCCGGGCAACCCGCACATGAGGAGCAGCGTCGTCGTGCCGGCTCGCTCCGTCATCGCGCCTCCGGGTCCTGTCCCTGCGCGGCCCGCCCACCGTCGACGGGGACCACGGCCCCCGAGACGAACGACGCCGCGTCCGAGAGCAGGAACGCCACGACGTCCGCCACCTCGTCCGCCCGCCCGATCCGCCCCAACGGGTGCAGGGCGGCGATCTGACGGTCGAAGCCGGCCGGGTCCGCGAGGCCGGCCCGATACCCCTCGGACCGCTCCGTCCCGATCGATCCCAGCGCCACGGCGTTCACCCGGATCCCGGCCGGACCGTGATCGACCGCAGCGGCCCGGACGAACCCCTCGATCGCGGCCTTCGCGGTCGCGTAGGGCAGGGCACCACGCACCGGCCGCTGCGCCTGATGGCTGGAGACGGTCACGACCGAACCGGCCCGACCCGCCGTCAGGAAGTGGCGGACGGCGACCGAGGTCCCGACGACGGCGGGTGCGAGATTGGCCGTGACCAGCCCGAGCACGGTGGCGGGCGGGTCCGTGTCCAGACCGGCGTCGCGGAAGATCGCCGCGTTGTTGACCCAGCCGACCAGCGGCGCGTGCTGCTCGGCGAGGTCGGCCGCGGCACGCATCGCCTGCTCGTCGCCCGCGTCGGCGGGCACGGTGAGGCCGGGCTCGGGCAGCCACGAGAGCGCGTCGGGGTCGAGGTCGACGGCCACGACGGTGTGGTCGACGAGGAGACGTTCGGCGATCGCGCGTCCGATCCCGCGGCCGGCCCCGGTGACGACGACGGAGGTCATGGAAGGACGATCGCAGAGCGGGCACCCTGGGGCGCATGGTCGACTTCCCGGTCCTGCGCCAGACCGTGCTCGACGCCGTGGACGCCCGCGGGATCGCGGAGTTCTACCGGCGTCTGCTGGGCCTGCGCTACCGCCTCGGCGACGAGCCCCCGACCGACGGCGCCGAGGACCGGCAGGCGCAGGAGTGGCTGGCGCTGCGCGACGAGCACGGGATGCCGGTCCTCGCCGTCCAGCCCGTGGCGAGCCTGCCCCCGACCGACTGGCCCCACGGGCACCAGCGCGTCCACCTCGACCTGACCGTCCCGACGATCGAGGACCTCGAGCGCCAGCAGGCCCGCGCCCTCGACCTCGGCGCGACCCTGCTGCTGGACCGCTCCGACGACGAGCACGAGCCGCTGTACGTCGACGCCGACCCGGCCGGGCACCCGTTCTGCATCTTCGTCGCGCCCGGGACCCCGGACGACGGGCACTGACGGTCGGGACCGGGCCTCAGCCCGTCGCGCGCTCCGCGGCGGCGAGCCACTCGCGCCAGGTCGACGCCTGCTGCTCGGCCTCCTTCGCCCGCCGTTCATCCCCGGCGGCCCGGGCCTTGGCGGCCTGGGCCTCGTAGGCCTCGACGCGCTCCCGGAACTGGCCGACGCGGGCCTCCTTCTCCGGGTCGGTGCGCGACCAGCGCTTGTCGACGGCCGCGCGCACGCGGTCCTCGACCTCCTTGAGCCGGTTCTGGAACTCGCGCACGCGCTCGCGGGGGACCTTCCCGATCTCGTCCCACCGCTCCTGCAGCGAGCGCAGCGCGGCGCGGGCGGCGTCGGTGTCGGAGAGGTCGATCGAGGCACCCTCCTTGAGGAGGGCCTCCTTGGCCGTCGCGTTCGAGGTGAACTCGGCGTCGCGGGCGTCGAACGTCGACGAACGGCGGGAGAAGAAGTGGTCCTGCGCGCCGCGGAAGCGGGCCCACAGCGCGTCGTCGGCGTCCTTGGACGTCCGTCCGGCCGCCTTCCACTCCGTCATGAGCTCCTTGTAGCGCCCCGCCGTCGCGCCCCAGTCCTCCGAGTCCTGCAGCGACTCGGCCTCGACGACGAGCTCCTCCTTGCGGGCCTTCGCGGTCGCGCGGGCCCGGTCGAGCTCGGCGAAGTGCGCCCCCCGACGGCGGGTGAACGTCTCGCGGGCCTTCGCGAAGCGCTTCCACAGCGCGTCGTCGGTCTTGCGGTCGATCCCGCGGATCTTCTTCCACTCCTCGAGCATCGCCGAGAAGCGGTCGCCGGCGTGCTTCCACCGGGTCGTCTCCTCGGCGAGGGTCTCCGCCTCGCCGATGAGCGCCTCCTTGCGCGCGACGGCCTGGTCGCGGGCTCCCGCCTTCGCGGACTTCTCGGCCTTGCCGGCGCTCTCCGCGGCCACGATGACGGCGTCCAGGCGCACGACGAGGCCCGGGAGGTCGCCGACCACTGCCGCCACGTCCAGCCGCTCGCGCAGCACCGAGGCGCTCCGCAGGACGTTCGCCGCGTCGCCCCGGCCGGCGTGCAGCCGGCGCACGAGCAGGTCGGCCTCGGTGCGCAGGTCGTCGAAGCGGCGCGCGTAGTGCGCCAGACCCTCGGTGGCGTCCCCGGCCTGCCACGACCCGACGGCGCGCTCGCCCTCGGGGGCGACCGTGTAGACGGTGCCGTCGGCGTCGACGCGGCCCCACTGGGCGGGGTCGTCCGTCGCGGCCAGGACGGTCGGCAGCTCGGCGACGTCGGCGGCGGGACTCGCGGGAGACGCCGGAGTCGCTGGAGACGCCGGGGTCGGCTCCGGGGGACCGTCGGTGGCGGGACCCGGCGACGGAGCCGGCGGCGCGGGAACCGCCTCGGTCGCGGGCTCGACGGTGCCCGCCTCGGGCTCGCCGGCCGGCTCGGGGTCGGGCGCGGTCGCAGCGGGCGACACGGCCACGAGCTCGTCCGGCGCCACCTCGACGGCGGCGGCGACCTCGGGCGCGTCCGTCGGCTCCGGCTCCGCGTCCGGTGCCGTGGCGGCGGGCGAGGCGGTCACGGACTCCTCCGGGCCATTGCCGTCGGTCCCCTCGGAAGCCTGCTCGACGACCTGCTCGGCGGTCGCTTCCTGCTCCGTCACGTCGTCCTTCGCCCCACTCGCGTCCGGGACCGCGCCGGCCACCCCCGTGGCCTGCTCGTCGGCCATGCGCCGCACACCTCCCGCTCGATCGTGCGGGCATTCAAACAGCAATGCCGCCGGTGCCGCACCCCCGACCTGCGACGACCCGACCCCGGGGCGACCCCACCCGCCTCACGACCGCACTCCGGCCCCACCGGATGATGGACCGCGATGACCAGGCCGATCGCGCTCGTCGGGCCCACCGCCACCGGCAAGTCCGACCTGGCGCTCGAGCTCGCCGCGCGGCTCGACGGCGAGATCGTCAACACCGATGCCATGCAGCTCTACCGGGGCATGGACATCGGCACGGCGAAGCTGCCCGTCGCGGCGCGACGCGGCGTCCCGCACCACCTGCTCGACGTCCTCGACGTCACCGAGACGGCGTCCGTCGCGGCCTACCAGCGCGACGCCCGGGCGGCGGTCGACGCGATCCGCCGTCGGGAACGGACCCCGATCGCGGTCGGCGGGTCCGGCCTCTACGTCCAGGCCCTGCTGGACGACCTCGCCTTCCCGGGCACCGACCCGGCGGTGCGCGACCGACTGGCGGACGAGCTCGCCGAGGTCGGTCCGGCGGCCCTGCACGACCGGCTCGCCGCGGTCGACCCCTCCGCCGCCGCCAGCATCCTGCGCAGCAACGGCCGGCGGATCGTGCGCGCCCTGGAGGTCGTGGAGATCACCGGGCGGCCGTACACGGCGAGCCTCCCGCGCCCGGGCCGGCCGCGGCACGACGCGGTGCTCGTCGGGCTCGACCGCGACACCGACGTCCTCGACGCCCGGATCGAGCAGCGGGTCGACGCGATGCTCGCGGCCGGCCTCGTCGACGAGGTCCGCGCGCTCGAGGCGCGCGGGCTGCGCGCGGGGGAGACGGCGTCGCGCGCGGTCGGGTACCGGGAGATCCTGGAGACCGCTCCCGACGACGGGGCCGACGGGCTGGTGGAGGCCCGTCGCCGGATCGTGGTCGCCACGCGCCGGCTGGTCCGCCGCCAGCGGTCCTGGTTCCGTCGCGACGACCGCGTGCGGTGGTTCGACGCGGCGTCGCCCACGCTCGTCGACGAGGTGCTCACCCTGGTCCGCGCACCTTCGTAGGCTGGACCCCATGGAGTACGTCCTCGGCCACGGCACGGAGAACGACTTCGTGCTGCTGCCCGACCCCGACGGCCGCCTCGACCTCACCCCGGCCGCCGTCCGGGCCCTGTGCCACCGCCGGCGCGGTCTCGGGGCGGACGGCGTGCTGCGGGTGGCGCCGTCCGAGGACCCCGGCGCGGCCTGGTTCATGGACTACCGCAACGCCGACGGGTCGATCGCCGAGATGTGCGGCAACGGCGTGCGCGTGTTCGCCCGCTACCTCGTCGAGGCCGGGCTGGCGTCCGGACCCGAGTTCGCCGTCGCCACCCGGGCCGGGCTGCGGACGGTCACGCTCGAGGCGGACGGCGAGGTCACCGTCGACATGGGGCCGGCGCGGTTCGGCGCCGAGTCGACCGCCATCGTGCCCTCGACGGCGGGTCCGGTCGGGTCGGTGACGTCGTTCCCGGGCGTCGCGATCGACGTCGGGAACCCGCACCTGGCCTGCGTGACCACGGCCGACGTCGACGCCCTCGACCTGACCGTCGCCCCCGGGCACGACCCGCAGCTCTTCCCGCACGGCGTGAACGTCGAGTTCCTCTCCCCGCTGACCGACGACCTGACGACCTCGCTGCGCGTCCACGAGCGCGGGTCCGGGGAGACCCGGTCGTGCGGCACCGGGACCGTCGCCGGCGCGGTGGCGGGGCTCCGGGCGGCGGGGCTCTCCTCCGGCACGGTCAGGGTCACGACGCCGGGTGGGGTCCTGCGGGTGGGCGTCGGCCCGGACACCACGACGCTGACCGGGCCGGCCGTCCTGATCGCCCGCGGCGAGGTCGAGCTCGGCGACTCGGCCGAGGGAACGTACGCCTACACCCGCGTGGCCCAGACCGCGACCCTCTGAGCCGCCTCGGAAAGACGTGGTGACCGCGGCGGGGTCGTGGGACAGTGGAGTCAAGATGACTGAACCTGCACCCGCGCGTCCCGTGCCGTCTCCCGCGTCCCCCGCCCCCCGGCCCGTCGGCCGTCCGATCCACCTGGACGACGACGTCGAGCCCGACCACGAGGTCACCACCGGGGCCCTGGAGCTCGAGGAGCGGTCCTCGCTGCGCCGCGTCCCGGGCCTTTCCGGCGCGTCGACCGAGCTCACCGACGTCACCGAGGTCGAGTACCGGCAGCTGCGCCTCGAGCGCGTCGTGCTCATCGGCGTGTGGACCGAGGGCACGGCGGCCGCGGCCGACGCGTCGATGGTCGAGCTCGCCCGGCTCGCCGAGACGGCGGGCTCGGAGGTGCTCGACGCCCTCGTGCAGCGGCGCTCCTCGCCCGACCCGGCGACGTTCGTCGGCTCCGGCAAGGTGGCCGAGCTGCGCGGGACGGTGCAGTCGACCGGCGCCGACACGGTGATCGCCGACGGCGAGCTCTCGCCCGGCCAGCTGCGTCAGCTCGAGGAGAAGCTCAAGGTCAAGGTCGTCGACCGGACCGCGCTGATCCTCGACATCTTCGCCCAGCACGCCCGCTCCCGGGAGGGCAAGGCCCAGGTCGAGCTCGCCCAGCTGCGCTACTTCCTCCCGCGCCTGCGCGGGTGGGGCGAGTCGATGTCCCGGCAGGGCGGTGGTGCCGGTGGTGGCGGCGGCGCCGGGGGCGGCGGCGTCGGGACCCGTGGCCCCGGTGAGACCAAGCTCGAGACCGACCGGCGGCGCATCCACCAGCGGATCGCGAAGCTGCGCCGCGAGCTCGAGGGCATGAAGACGGTGCGCGACACCCAGCGCGACCGTCGCCGTCGTCGGGACGTCCCGGCCGTGGCGATCGCCGGGTACACCAACGCCGGCAAGTCCTCGCTGCTCAACGCGATCACCGACGCCGGGGTGCTGGTCGAGGACGCGCTGTTCGCGACCCTCGACCCGACGACCCGCCGCTGGGAGACCGCGGACGGCCGCGTCGCGACGCTCACCGACACCGTCGGATTCGTCCGGCACCTGCCCCACCAGCTCGTCGAGGCGTTCCGCTCGACGCTGGAGGAGGTCGGGGACTCCGACCTGATCGTCCACGTCGTCGACGGCTCCGACCCGTCCGCGCTCGAGCAGATCACCGCGGTGCGCGAGGTGATCGCCGAGATCGGTCGGTCCGACGACGAGCCGCGCCCGCCGTCGCGCGGGGACGACCCGCAGCGGGCCCTGCCGACGCCACCGGAGCTGCTCGTCGTCAACAAGGTCGACGACGCCGACCCGATGGCGCTCGCGCAGCTGCGCGCGACGCTGACCGGCGCGGTCTTCGTCTCCGCCCGCACCGGCGAGGGCATCGACCTGCTCCGGCGCCGCATCGCGGAGGCGCTGCCGCGCCCGGAGGTCGAGGTGGAGGTCGTGCTGCCGTTCACCGAGGGCGCGCTGGTGGCCCGGGTGCACGCCGAGGGCGAGGTGCTCGCCGAGCGGCACGTCGCCGAGGGCACGGTCCTGCACGCCCGGGTCTCGCCCGAGCTGGCCACGGCCGTGCAGCGGGTGGCCGTGGCCGTCCCGGTCCCCTGATCGTCGAGGCCCTCCTGACGGCGGGGCTGCTCGCCCCGCCGTCGATCGACTGCGTCCTGACCGACCGGCGCCTGGACGAGGTGTCCGGGCTCGTCGTCACACCGGCCGGACCCGTCGTCGTGAACGACAGCGGGAACGCGACCGTGGTGTTCACGCTGCGCCCGGACTGCTCGGTGGCGTCGTCGCGGTCGGTCGGTGTGACGGGCCGGGACGTCGAGGACCTCGCGCGTGGCGCCGACGGGACGCTCTGGCTGGCCGACCTCGGCGACAACGACCGCGAGCGCACGACGATCGCGCTGATCCGGGTCCCGACGTCGGGTCGGGGCCAGGTCGTCCGGCTGACCTACCCGGACGGGCCGCACGACGCCGAGGCCCTCCTGCTGCCCGCCGACGGTCGGCCGGTGGTCGTGACCAAGGAGGGCGGCGGGTTCGGTCGGATCTACACGACCGACGCGCCCGTGACCGACGCGGACGAGGGTCCGGTCCCGCTGCGCGCGGAGGGCGAGGTCCGGCTGCCGTCGTCGACGACCGAGGGAGGGCCGGCGAGCTTCCTCGGTCGTGGCCTGATCACCGGTGGTGCGCTCTCCGCCGACGGTCGGTCGGCGGCGCTGCGCACCTACACCGACGCGTGGCTGTTCCCGGTCGGGGGCCCGACGGCCGACGACGTGGTGGCCGGGCTGCGGGCGACCCCCACCCAGGTCCCGCTGCCGGGTGAGCCGCAGGGCGAGGCGATCGCGTTCACCCTGGACGGCGCCCTGCTCTCGGCGGGGGAGTCGCCCTCGGGCGGCCCGAGGGCCCGGCTCCACGAGGTGGAGGTGCCGAGGACGGCGCCGTCTCCGGCACCCGTGGCCGTTCCGACGCCGGCGGGCACGAGCGCCACGGCCGGCACGACGGACGACGCGGACGGCGATGCGGCCGCCGGGATCGCCGCCGGGGGTCTGGCGGTCGTCGCCCTCGTGGTCGGGGTGTGGTGGTTCGGTCGGAGGCGGTCCTAGAGGCGCCGCAGCACCGCCGTGACCTTGCCCAGCACCGTGGCCTCGTCGCCCGGGATCGGCTCGTAGGCCTCGTTCGCCGGGAGCAGCCACACGTGGCCGTCCCGGCGCTTGTAGGTCTTCACCGTGGCCTCGTTGTCCAGCATCGCGGCCACGATCTCGCCGTTCTCGGCGTTCGGCTGCTGGCGCACGACGACCCAGTCGCCGTCGGTGATGGCGGCGTCGACCATCGAGTCGCCCACGACCTTGAGCAGGAACAGCGAGCCCTCGCCGACCAGTTCCTTGGGCAGCGGGAAGACGTCCTCCACGGCCTGCTCGGCGAGGATCGGCCCACCGGCGGCGATCCGGCCGACGACGGGCACGTAGGAGGGCGTGGGCCGGTCGGCGCGCACGCCCTCGGTCTCGGCGCCGCCGCCGAGCTCCGGGTCGAGGTCCTCGGGCATGAACACCTCGAGCGCACGGGGCCGGCTCGCGTTGCGGCGCAGGTACCCCTTCTTCTCCAGGACCTTCATCTGGTGCGCGACCGAGGACGTCGACGTCAGCCCGGCCGCGTCCCCGATCTCGCGGACGCTCGGCGGGTAGCCGACCCGGTCCATGTAGTCGCGAATGACCTCGAGGACCTTGCGCTGGCGCGGTGTGAGGCCCGGGGCGCCGGAGCCGGAGGGCTCGGGCTCCCGGTCGGGGAACGCGTGCACCTCCGCGGTCACGGCCGCGGCGACCCCGGCCGCCTCGTCGTCCGTGCCGGGCGGGTCGGTCGCTCCGTCGCGTCGACGTCCAGCCATGAGTCCTCCTCCGTTCGCAGCGTGAGCCCCGGCGACGACGACCCGACGGCGGACGGCGGTGCCGGTGACGCTGCGTGCTCCTGATCCGAGAAGGTAGCGCCGACGGCGGGAAGGATCAAACACGTGTTCGAAGGACACGCCGGTCGGTCCGTCGACGTTGTCGGGGGTCGGTGCTACACATCGCACAGGCGTTCGATCGAACGCGTGTGCGATGGAAGAAGGTGTCCGATGAGCTCTCCGACGCAGGAGCGGTCGAGGTCCGCGGTCGACGGGTCCGCGGCCGTTCCCGAGCAGGTCACGCGGGGTGTCGACGTCGGGTGGGGCGGCCGCGGCGGCAGTCGTGTCCGGCCCGCGGGTCGTCCCGCCACGGGGTCGCCGACGCGGCCCGCCGCGCGCCGGGACGCATGCCGTCCGGCCGGTCGCGCCGCGGCCCTGGTGGTCCCGCCGACCCCTCCGCTGCCCTCCGCCGGGCGGGTGAATTGCACGAATGTGATTCATGTCGCTCCCGCGCGTGTCGCGGTGGTGCGCCGGCGACGGGCCGTCGCGGTCGTCGTCCTCGGTGCCGTCCTGGTGGCCCTGCTGGCCCTCGCGGTCCGTCTCGGTGGAGAGGTGGCGGCGGTCGCGCCGGGGGACGGGCCGGTGCCCACCGGCTCCACGGTCGCGGTCGTCGCACCGGGGGAGACGCTGCTGGAGGTCGCCGAGCGGGTGGCGCCGGGCGCCGACCCCGCGGCGGTGGCCGAGCGGATCCGGGAGGCGAACCGGCTCTCCTCGTCACTGGTCGCACCCGGGCGCCCGCTGGTGGTCCCCGCCGGCCGGTGAGCCTCCGGTGGCGCGGCGGACCTGCCGTCACCCGTCCGTGTGGAGCGAGACACCGCCCGGCGCGGGGCGACGCCGTTCGTCGCGGGCATCCCCAGACCGCGTGATGTGGCTTGCTCCGCGTCCTGGGGTGTCGCTAGCGTCCCGCCCCAACATCTTGTGGTTACATGGATGTAGTTAGTCCACAGGTTGTGTGTGCAGGTGGAGCGTTGTCCACAGGGTCCCGCACAGGATCCGGGCGGTGGTCCACCGAGGTCGGTGGTCCGTCCACCGGCGGGCACCGCCGGTCCACGGCCGGAGGCGCCCTCGTCCACAGCGGCATCCCCAGGCCGGGCCCGGGGAGGTCGTCCATCCACAGGTCGTGTCGGTTCCGAGCGAGGAGGGGGATCGGGATGCGCTGCCCGTTCTGCCGCAACGACGACTCCCGGGTCGTCGACTCCCGCGAGGCCGACGAGGGCCAGGCGATCCGTCGCCGCCGCTCCTGCACCGCGTGCGGGAAACGGTTCACCACCGTCGAGGAGGCCGTGCTCGCGGTGGTCAAGCGCAGTGGGGTCACCGAGCCGTTCAGCCGCGACAAGGTCGTGCGCGGGGTGGCCCGGGCCTGTCAGGGCCGCCCGGTCGATCCGGACGCGCTCGCGCTGCTGGCGCACAAGGTGGAGGAGACGGTCCGGGCGTCGGGCACGGCCGAGGTGCCGAGCCACGAGGTCGGCATGGCGATCCTGGGTCCGCTCCGCGAGCTCGACGCGGTGGCCTACCTGCGGTTCGCCAGCGTGTACCGGAACTTCTCCTGCGTGGCCGACTTCGAGGCCGAGATCGCCGACCTGCGGGGTCGACTGGTCGCGGACCCGGAGGAGGACAGGGCAGAGCACGAATCAGTGTGATCGCACAGGGCCGGCGGCGACGCCGGGAACGAGTCGGGGACAAGAGCACCGGATCGTGGGGAAGCGTCCCCGGTGCAGGAGGCGAGGAACGCATGACGGAGACCGTCGGGTCCGGCACGAGCACGAACGGGTCGGCGCCCAGCAGCGCCACCGGTCGCGGCCTGTCGATCACGCGCGTGCACACCACCGACGGGGTCCACCCGTACGACGAGGTGGAGTGGGAGCGTCGCGACGTCGTCATGACCAACTGGCGCGACGGCTCGGTCAACTTCGAGCAGCGGGGGGTCGAGTTCCCCGCGACGTGGTCGGTGAACGCGACCAACATCGTCACGAGCAAGTACTTCCGGGGCGCCGTCGGCACCCCGCAGCGCGAGTCGAGCCTGCGTGAGCTGATCGACCGCGTGGTCCGCAGCTACACCGAGGCGGGCACGCGGCACGACTACTTCGCCACGCCGCGCGACGCGGAGGTCTTCTCCGACGAGCTGACCTGGATGCTGCTCAACCAGTACTTCAGCTTCAACTCGCCGGTCTGGTTCAACGTCGGCACGGCGTCGCCGCAGCAGGTCAGCGCGTGCTTCATCCTCTCCGTGGACGACACCATGGAGTCGATCCTGAACTGGTACCGCGAGGAGGGCCTGATCTTCAAGGGCGGCTCCGGGGCCGGCCTGAACCTCTCGCGCATCCGCTCCTCCAAGGAGCTGCTCTCCTCCGGCGGCACCGCCTCCGGGCCGGTGTCGTTCATGCGCGGCGCCGACGCCTCGGCCGGGACCATCAAGTCCGGCGGCGCCACGCGGCGGGCCGCGAAGATGGTCGTGCTCGACGTCGACCACCCCGACATCGCCGAGTTCGTCGAGACCAAGCGCGCCGAGGAGCGGAAGATCCGCGTCCTGCGCGACGCCGGCTTCGACATGGACCTCGGCGGCGCCGACATCGCGTCGGTGCAGTACCAGAACGCCAACAACTCGGTGCGCGTCTCCGACGAGTTCATGCGCGCCGTGCAGTCGAACGGCGAGTTCGGACTGCGCGCCCGGATGACCGGCGAGGTCATCGACACCGTCGACGCGAAGGGCCTGTTCCGGCAGATGGCCGAGGCCGCGTGGGAGTGCGCGGACCCGGGCCTTCAGTACGACGACACGATCAACGACTGGCACACCTCGCCGGAGTCCGGCCGCATCACCGCGTCGAACCCGTGCTCGGAGTACCTGCACCTGGACAACTCCAGCTGCAACCTGGCGTCGCTGAACCTCATGAAGTTCCTCGGCGACGACGGCCGCTTCGACGTCGAGGGCTTCACGCGCTCGGTCGAGCTCGTCATCACCGCGATGGACATCTCGATCTGCTTCGCCGACTTCCCGACCCCCGAGATCGGGGACACCACGCGGGCCTTCCGCCAGCTGGGCATCGGCTACGCCAACCTCGGCGCCCTGCTGATGGCCACCGGCCACGCGTACGACTCCGCGGGCGGCCAGGCGCTCGCCGCATCGATCACCTCGCTCATGACCGGGACCGCCTACCGGCGCTCCGCCGAGCTCGCCGGCGCGGTCGCGCCCTACGACGGGTACGCCCGCAACGCCGACGCGCACCGTCGCGTCATGCGCAAGCACGCCGCCGCGAACGACGCGATCCGCACGCTGCACCGCGAGGACGCCCGCATCCGGGACGCGGCCACCGAGCAGTGGCAGGACGGCCTCGAGATCGGGGCGCGGAACGGGTGGCGCAACGCCCAGGCCAGCGTGCTCGCCCCCACCGGCACCATCGGTTTCATGATGGACTGCGACACCACCGGGGTGGAGCCGGACTTCTCGCTGGTCAAGTTCAAGAAGCTGGTCGGCGGCGGCTCGATGCAGATCGTCAACCAGACGGTGCCGCGGGCGCTGGCTGCGCTCGGCTACCCGGGCGAGCAGATCGAGGCGATCGTCGAGTACATCGCCGAGCACGGGCACGTCGTGGACGCCCCGGGCCTGCGCCCCGAGCACTACGAGGTCTTCGACTGCGCCATGGGCGAGCGGGCCATCGCGCCGATGGGTCACGTGCGGATGATGGCGGCGGTCCAGCCGTTCATCTCCGGCGCCATCTCCAAGACGGTGAACATGCCCGAGCGGGCCACCGTCGAGGAGGTCGAGGAGATCTACTTCGAGGCCTGGAAGTCCGGCCTCAAGGCACTGGCTATCTACCGCGACAACTGCAAGGTCGGACAGCCGCTGTCCACCGGGAAGTCCGGTGGCGCGACCACCGAGTCGAGCACCGGCGCCGAGGTGGCCACCACCGACCACCGCCCGGTGCGCAAGCGGCTGCCGAAGAAGCGCCCGAGCGAGACGGTGTCGTTCGCGGTGGCGGGCGCCGAGGGCTACATGACGGCGGGCTCCTACCCCGACGACGGCCTGGGCGAGATCTTCGTCAAGATGTCGAAGCAGGGGTCGACGCTCGCCGGCGTCATGGACGCGTTCTCGATGGCGATCTCCATCGCGCTGCAGTACGGGGTGCCGCTGGAGACCTACGTGTCGAAGTTCGTGAACATGCGCTTCGAGCCCGCGGGCATGACCGACGACCCGGACGTGCGGATGGCGACGAGCATCGTCGACTACCTGTTCCGCCGGATCGCCCTCGACCACCTGCCCTACGAGAAGCGGGCCCAGCTCGGCATCTTCTCGGCGGACGAGCGCACCGCACAGGTCGCGAACGACTACGGGCAGGCCCCGGCCGCCCCGGTCGAGGTCGTCGAGGAGCTCCGCTCGACGGTCGACGCCCCCGCCGAGTCCCCGGCCGAACCCGCCGGGACGCGCAAGGCGGACGTGTCCGTCGGCAGCTCCACGGAGCTGCTCGAACTGCAGCAGGGCAAGGCGGCCGACGCGCCGCTGTGCCTGACCTGCGGGACGAAGATGCGGCCCGCCGGGTCGTGCTACGTCTGCGAGGGCTGCGGCTCCACCAGCGGCTGCAGCTGAGTCCGCTCCCCGGGCGTGGGGCGGGAGGGCCGGCGCCCTCCCGCCCCCGCCGTAACCTGAACCGGTGCTCCGCGTCGACGTGTCCGGCGACGTCCGTGCCTCGATCGACGGCCGTCCGCTCGATCTCGGCGGACCCCGGCAGCGGGCCGTGCTGGGGATGCTGGTGGCGGCTCGCGGGCGGACCGTGTCGACCGATCGGTTCATCGAGGACCTGTGGTCCGGCGGGCCGCCGCCGAAGGCACTCGGGGCGCTGCAGGCCTACGTCTCGCACCTGAGGCGCCAGCTCGAGCCCGACCGCGCGCCGCGCACCCCGGCCACGGTGCTGGTCAGCGCGGCGCCCGGGTACCGGCTCGCGCTCCGGCCCGAGCAGGTCGACGTCTGGGACACCGTCCGGACGGTCGACGCGGCACGCGCCGCCGCCGACCCCGCCGAGGCGCTCGCCCTGGCCCTCCGATCCCGCGAGGGCCGCTCCGAGACGCCGTTCGCCGCCTACGCCGACGAGGCCTGGGCCGCGGACGAGATCGCCCGGCTCGCCGAGGTCCACGCGGTGGCCGCGGAGATCGCCGGGGAGGCGGCCCTGGCGGTCGGGCGACCGGCCGACGTCCTCGAGGTCCTCGGCGGCCTCGTCCGCGCCGAACCGCTGCGGGAGAGCGCGACGGCGCTGCTCGCCCGGGCCCTGGCCGCCGCCGGTCGGCAGGGCGACGCGCTGACGGTGCTGCGCGAGCACCGCACCCGCCTGGCCGACGACCTCGGGCTGGACCCGGGTGCGCCGTGGCACGCCGCGCAGGACGCGATCCTGGCCGGGGGAGCCGTCGTCGCGCCTCCCCGGCCACCCGCCCCACCCGTCGTCGAGACCCCCGACGACGCCTTCCTCGGCCGCGTCGACGAACTCGCCCGCCTGCACCGGGCCCGCGACGCCGGACCCACCCGGGCCGGCATCGTGTGGGTCGCCGCCGAGGCCGGGGTCGGTAAGTCCGCGCTGGCCGAACGCTTCGCGCGCGAGGTGGCCGACGCCGGGTCGGAGGTGCACCGCGCCCGCTGCCCCGAGGTCGACGGCGCGCCGCCGGGCTGGGCCTGGCGCGACCTCGTCGCCCGCGCCACCGGCACCGCCTCGACCGCGTCCGACCCCTTCGGCCTCGCCACGGCCGTGGAGCGGGCCCTCGGTGCGGACGCGGTCGTGGTCTGCGAGGACGTCCACCGTGCGGACGGCGAGACGCTGCAGGTCCTGCGCCACCTGGTCGCGGGCCGGGACGTCCCGGTGCTCGTCGTCGCCACCTACCGCGACGACGAGGTGTCCGACGACCTGCGGGCCACCCTCGCCCTGCTCGCCACGCACACCCGGGACCGCATCCACCTCCGAGGTCTCGACCCGGAGTCCGCGCGGCGCCTGCTGCGGCGCGCCGCCGGCCGGGACGTCGCGGACCGCACCTGGCGGACGCTGCTGGCCCGGGCGGCCGGCAACGCCCTGTTCCTGCGGGAGC
Source organism: Actinomycetospora termitidis (assembly GCF_030286555.1). Lineage (GTDB taxonomy): Bacteria > Actinomycetota > Actinomycetes > Mycobacteriales > Pseudonocardiaceae > Actinomycetospora > Actinomycetospora termitidis. The sequence goes on from NZ_JASVWF010000002.1 coordinate 579,534, forward strand.
TGGGCGGGCTGGTGCGCAGCGAGGGGGACGAGGTCGCGACCCGTGGGCTGCCGTCCGGGGTCGGGGACGTCCTCGGGCGGCGCCTCGCCCGGCTGCCCGCCCGGGCGGTCGCGACCCTGACACGGGCCGCGGTGCTCGGCCGGGACGTCGACGTGGACCTGATGCTCGAGGTCGACGCCCTGCGGGGGCCGCTGACCGAGGACGAGCTGCTGGACGACCTCGACACGGGCCTCGTCACCGGGCTGCTCGAGAGCGACCCCGCACTGCGCTTCACCCACGCGCTGGTCCGCGACACCGTCGCCGCGCGGATGCCGCCGCTGCGCCGGGCCCGTCTGCACCGCGCCCTGCTCGACGCGCTCGAGAGCCGGCACCCGGACCGGGTCCACGGGCTCGCCCACCACGCCGAGCTCGCCCTGGACCGTGCCTCCGCGAGCCGCGCGCTGCCCCACCTCGTGGCCGGCGCGACGAGCGCCCACGACGCCGGGGCGGTCGACGACGCGGTGCGCTGGTGGCGGGCGGCGCTCCGGGCGCTCGACCTGGGCGCCGGTGGCACGGCGGAGCGCCTGCGGGTCCACCGCGAGCTGGTGCGGTCGCTCGCGGCCTCCGGCGACCTGGTCGGCGCCCTGTCCGAGCGGCACCGCGCGATCGACGAGGCCCGACGCACCGGCGACCCGACGGACGAAGCGTGGGTCTGGAGCTGGGACGTCGTCGCGCTCTGGGCGACGCGACCGGCGCTGGACGAGCAGGACGCCGCGATCGCGCGCCTGCAGGAGCTCCTCGGCCTGGTCGACCCCTCCGACCGTCGCCTGCGGACCGAACTGCTCCTCGCGCTGGCCCACGAGTCGCAGCCGTGGCTGGTCGAGCTGGGCCGCGCGGCCGGCGACGAGGCCCTCGTCCTGGCCCGCGAGCTCGACGACCCGCGCCTGCTCTGCCGAGCGCTCGCCGTCGCCCACCTGCACACGTTCGCCGTCGCCGACCCCGACCACCAGCGCCGGGTCGGGGAGGAGATGCTCGCCGTCGCGACCAGGGCCCGCCTCGGCGACCACCGCGCCCTGGCCCACCTCGTCCTCTCCGCCGCCGCGGTCGGGCGCGGCGACCTCGACGCGGCGCGTTCCCACCTCGACGGCGCGACCGCCACCGCGGGCACCGGACAGCTCCCCGTCCTCGCCCTGTCCGTCGCGGTGTTCGCGGCGACGCTCGACCTCGTCCACGGGCGCGTCGACGCCGCCCGCGCCGCGTTCGACGAGCTGACCGCCCGCATCACCGCCTCCGGGGACCCGAACGGCCCGGTCATCCGCGCCTGGGTGATGACGACGGTCGCGGCCGCGGCCGGGGACTGCTCGGTCACCCTGGCCGAGCTGGAGGCGATCACGACGGCGGGTGGCGGCGGCTTCGTCGCCGTGCTGCGGGTGCTCGCCCTGCTCGACGCCGGGCGCGAGGACGACGCCCGCGCGCTGTGGCCGCTCCCGCCGTACCCGCGGGAGGCGACGTGGCTGCTGGAGACCGCGTTCCAGTGCGTGGCCGCCTGCCGGCTGGGCGACGACGCGGTCGTGCGCCGCACCCGCGAGGAGCTGCGTCCCTGGGCGGGTCAGCTCGTCCGTACCGGGAACGGCCAGCTCGTCCTCGGCCCGGTCGACCTCGTGCTGGCGCGGGCCGCGGCCACCCTCGGGGAGGACCCCCGCCCGGCGGCGGAGGCGGCCGTCGCGCTCGCCCGACGACTCGACGCCCCGCAGTGGCTCGCGGAGGCCCGGGGCCTGCTCGACCGATCGCAAGTCGCTCGCAAGTGGGGCGGCGCATCGTCCCCGCCATGACGATCACCCACCGCCACCTGCTCACCCTCGGCGGCGCGGCCCTCGCCGCGTCCGGCATCACCGGCCTCGCTGGCGGGATGCTGCACCCCGTCGTGGACGGGCAGTCCCATTCCGCCGCGTCGATCACCTCGCCAGGCGGTCCACCGGCCTACCTGCTGCTCTACGGCGGCGCGATCCTGCTGATGCTCGGGCTGCCCGCCGTCACCGCGTGGCTCGCCCCGCGGGTCGGCGTTCTGGGCGTGGTCGGCCTGACGCTGTACTTCGTCGGAAACGCGCTCTCCGCGCAGTCGCACCTCGTCGTCGAGGGCTTCGTCGCCCGCGACCTCCCGCAGGTCGTTCCCGACGACGGGAGCATCGTCGCGTCGGGTTCGTTCGCGCTGCTGCAGGCGGTCGGCGGGCTGGTCTTCGTCGCCGGGGTGCTGCTGACCGGGATCGCGCTGGTGCGCCGCTCGTCCGGGATCCCGTGGTGGGTCGGCGGGGCGTTCGTCCTGTCGGCGGTCGGCGTGCTGATCCCGCTGCCGGAGGCGCCCGTGCTGACGGGCCTGCAGGTGGAGCTGTTCGAGGCGGTCGGCACCGTGGCGCTCGGCGTCCTCGCGATCCGCGCCGCCCGCTCGGGGCGGACGGACAAGGCCGCCCCGACCCGCCGTCGGGAAGGGGCCCTCGACACCGTGTGAGGGGAACCCGCACGATCGACGACCATGTCAACGACGACGACCGTGGCCCAGCGCGTCCTCGAGGCCCTCGCGGCCACCGACACCCCGGAGCCGCCGGACGACCTGTTCGCGCCCGGGGCGATCACCTGGCACTCGTTCGACGAGCTCGAGGCGCCGACCGTGCCGGGCACCTTCGACACGCTGCGGGCGATCCGGGCGGCCGTCCCGGACTTCACCATGAGCGGGATCCGGGCGACCGGGGACGGCGAGCGGACCGGGATCGCGCGCTACGTGCTCACCGGCACGCTGCCCGACGGGTCGACGCTGCGCGCCCCGGCGGCGATGGTGATCGACGTGCAGGACGGGCGGGCGGCGCGGCTGGAGGAGTACGTGGACACCGGCCAGCTCGCGCCCCTGTTCGCCGCGCTGGGGTAGGCCTCAGGCGAGGCAGGTCAGCGGCCGGCCGCCGTTCCAGGTCACCATGTCGGCCAGCGCGGCCATGACGTCGATCGACCCGCCCCGCGCGAGCCCGTCGAGCTCGGCGTAGGCCCGGTGCAGGTTCCCGACGATGCGTTCGGCGTCCGGCCAGTCGGCGAAGCGGCCGAGGTCGGTGTCCTGCGCGGCGGCCAGCGGTGTCACCCCGGCCGCACGGCCCCGCTCGGCCAGGTCCAGCACGAACCGCAGGTAGTCCAGCGTGGCGTCGAGCGGGGCCCGGTCGTGGAACACCGGGCCGTGGCCGGGCACCGTCGTCGTGGCGCCGAGCGGAGCGATCACGTGCTCCAGGACGTCGATCGCCCCGGTCACCGACCCCATGAGCAGGAACGGCGTGCCGCCGTTGAAGACGAGGTCGCCGCAGAAGAGGGTGGAACGCTCCGGGAACCAGACGATCGAGTCGTTGGTCGTGTGCGCGGGTGTCCCGACGTGCAGGACGTCCGCGCGCAGGTCGCCGACGTGCAGCGCGACCCGGTCGGTGAAGGTGAGGAACGGCGGGTCCAGCGGCAGCGCGCCCCACTCCGGGTTCTCCCAGAACGGCAGCTCGCGCGGCGGGCCGAACGCGATCATCTCCTCGCGGGCGCGTTCGTGGGCGACGATCGTGGCGGTGCCGAAGAGCGCGTTGCCCCAGGTGTGGTCGCCGTGGTGGTGGGTGTTGACCAGCGTCCGTATCGGGGCCGACGTGACCGACGCGATCGCGTCGACGAAGCCGCGGGTCCGCCGCTCCGTGGAGCACGAGTCGACCGCGACCACGCCCTGCGGGCCGACCGCGAATCCGGTGTTGTTGATCCACCAGGTGCCGTCGGGCTGGATGTAGGCGTGGATCCCGTCCGACACCTCCTCGAGCCGCGGCGGGCCGGGGACGGTGATGTCGTGGGTGTGCGCGCTCATGCGGCGGCTTCCTTCCGGAGGGGGCGGACCGGCGCTCCGGCGACGATCGGGGCGTCGACGGCACCGAGGCCGTCGACCTCGAGCCGCACCCGGTCGCCGGGGACGAGGTACGGGTAGGCGTCCGCGCCGTGCACCCGGGAGAGCTCGAGGATGCAGCCGGTCCCGACGGTGCCGCTGCCGATCAGGTCGCCCGGGACGACCCGGGTCCCGCGTGAGGCGTAGGCGATCATCTCGCCGAAGGACCAGTACAGGGCGTCGAGGCGGCCTGCGCTGTACGGCGTGCCGTTCACCGACGCGCTCATCGCCGCGGCCGCCGGCAATTCGTCGGGCGTGAGCATCCACGGCCCGCAGCTCGACGCGGAGTCCTTGCCCTTGGCCGGGCCGAGGTTGAGCTTCATCTCCTCGCCCTGCAGGTCCCGGGCGCTCCAGTCGCAGAACAGCACGTAGCCGGCGACGTGGCCGACGGCCTCGTCGGGATCCAGGTCCGAGCCCTCCCGCCCGATCACCGCCGCGACCTCGAGCTCGTAGTCGAACGCGGCGCTGCCGGGGGAGACGGCGACGGGGTCGTGGGCACCGCGCAGGGACGCCGGGTTGGTGAAGTAGAAGACCGGTTGGCGGTACCAGAGCGGGTCGACCTCGAGCCCGATCGCGGCGCTCGCGGTGACGACGTGCTCCTCGAAGGCCATGAAGTCGCGGATCGACGGCGGCCGCGGGACCGGGGGCAGCAGCGTCACCGTCGTGGGGTCGACAGCCGGTCCCGCCAGGGCGTCGTCCGCAGCGGCGCGCAGTCGCGAGCCGTCGTCACCGAGCAGGTCGACCAGCCCCGTCGGCCCGGGCACCGGGTGCAGCCGCTCGCCCTGCCACACCCCCGTCCGGACGGTGCCGTCGGGCTCGGACCAGCTGCTCCAGCGCATGCACGCTCCTCTCGTCGGCTCCTCAGCGTGCTCCGCGGCCGGCCCACGATCATGTCCCGATCCGGTTCCGATCCACCTCCGCCACCGCCCGCGCCGCGGCCCGGAACACACCCACGGCGTCCCGCCGGTCGCCCGGCCGGCTCGCGACGGCGACCGTGGCCGGTGGGCCGTCCATCGGGACGTAGCGCACCCCGGGGTGCGGGAAGAACCGCCGGGCGGGCTCCGCGTGCAGGCCCAGCCGGCCGCTGGTCGCCACCGCCGTCGCGACCCCCGCCGGCGAGCGGACCGTGACGCGGCCCCGCCCGACCCCCTCGCCCCACGCGGCCAGCCCGGCCTGGGCGCCGACGGGGGAGACCAGCCGGCGGCCCTCGACGTCGGCCCCGGAGAGCCGGTCCGCCTCGGCGAGGTCGGAGGCGACCGGGACGACCGCGACCCGCTCGGTGACCAGCACCCGGTCCATCGCCAGGTCGTCCGCGCCGCCGACGTCGTGGACGAGCGCGAGGTCGACCTCGCCGGAGCGGACGGCGTCGTACTGGTCGGCCCAGGTCAGCTCGACGGTGTCCAGGACGAGGTCCGGGCACCGGGCCCCGACGAGGTCCCACACGTGCGGCCAGAGGTCGGCCAGGCCGAAGCCGAGCACCCCGATCCGCAGCACCCCGGGCACGTCGCGGCGGGCGTCCACCCCGTCGACGAGCGCGTCGAGGTCCGCGAGCACCTGACGGGCGCGCGGGAGGAACCGCTCGCCGGCGGGGGTCAGCGCGACCCGCCGGCTGGTGCGGGCGAACAGCGGCGTCCCGAGCTCGCGCTCGAGGGCCTGGATGCGGCGCCCGAAGGGCTGGGCGGCGATGAAGTGGACCTGCGCGGCCCGGCCGAAGTGCAGCGTGTCGGCGAGCGTGACCGCGTACCGCAGGGCTCGGACGTCCATGTCCCACCACCTCGCCGTGCACCGGGCAGCCGTCGCGCGATGCTACGGCGCCGCACCCGCCGTCGGGACCCGCGATCGGAACCGGAACGGGACATGTTCGCCGGTCGGACCCTCGCCACGCTGGCTCCCACCCGACCCCCGGAGGAGACACCCGATGGCACGCACCCTGATCCGCGGCGGACACGTCCTGACGATGGACCCCGCGCTCGGCGACCTCGCGACCGGCGACGTCCTGGTCTCGGACGGCGTGATCGAGGCGGTCGCGCCGTCACTGCCCGCCGACGACGCCGAGGTGATCGACGCGACCGGCCACCTCGTGCTGCCCGGCCTGATCGACACGCACCGGCACACGTGGCAGTCGCTGGCCCGCGGGATCTGCGGGGACTGGACGCTCGGCGACTACTACTTCGGCATCCGGCTCGCGATCTCGCCCGCGTTCACCGCGGACGACGTGCGGCTCGGGAACCGGCTCGGCGGGCTCGACGCCCTCAACGCCGGGGTGACGACGCTGCTGGACTTCTCGCACTGCAACAACACCCCCGACCACAGCGACGGCGCGGTGCTGGGGCTCCAGGACGCCGGGGTCCGGGCGGCGTTCTGCTACGGCTTCTTCGAGAGCTCCCCGGAGGCGTCGCGGTTCGGGGAGCACGACGCGCGGATCGCCGACTTCCACCGGATCGCCGACACCTGGTTCCCGACGGACGACGGCCTGCTGACCCTCGGCGTCTCGCTGTCCGAGCTGTTCGGCCTGCCGTGGGACCGCACCGTCGCCGAGCTGGCCGCCGCCCGCGAGCGCCGCGCGCTGATCGTGAACCACACCGGTTGCGTGTGGGGCAGCGTGCTGACCGGCGGGATCGTCGAGCTGGACGCGGCCGGGCTGCTGGGCCCGGACATCGTCCACGTGCACTGCAACACCCTCGACGACGCCGAGTGGGAGGCGCTGGTCCGCAGCGACGGCAAGGTGTCGATCTCCGTGGAGACGGAGCTGAACATGGGCATGGGACGCCCGGTCTTCGAGCGGTGCCGCCGGCACGGTCTGGCGCCGACGCTGTCCGCGGACGTCATCTCGCTGAACTCCGGCGACCTCTGGCACGAGATGCGCTTCGGGCTCGGCCTCACGCGGTGGGAGGCCACCGAGGCGGTGAACCGGGCGGGCGCGATGCCGGAGCGGGTCACCACACTCGCGAAGGAGGCGCTGACCTGGACCACGGTGAACGCCGCCGACGCGCTCGGGCTCGGCGACCGGATCGGCTCGCTCACCCCGGGCAAGCGGGCCGACCTCCAGCTCGTCGGCGGCGGGGCGCTCGAGCAGCATCCCCGCATCGACCCGTACGCGACCCTGGTCTTCCAGACGACGGCCGCCGACGTCGCGACGGTGCTCGTCGACGGCCGCGTCGTGAAGCGCGACGGCGCCCTCGTCGGGGTCGACCTGCCGCGGCTCACCGTGGAGGCCGACACCGCCGCGGACGCCATCCTCGGCCGCGTGCGGGACGCGGGCCGCGAGCTCCCGGGCACCCCGCCCGGCGCGTTCGAGGCGCTGGAGCCCGTGGCCCGCGGCTTCCACGCGGAGGCGGAGAAGGCGGTGGGGTGAAGGCGGTGCGGTGAGCTACGCGTCCCGGCGGCGCATCCGGACCACCGTGATCGTCATGCCGACGACGACGTAGACCAGCGCCCGCAGCGACGACGAGGCGAGCCCGTCGAGGGGGAGCGGGTCGCGCAGCACGTCGGTCCCCGCGGTCAGGCCCGTGGTCAGCAGCAACGGCCGCAGCCACTCGAGGGCGGGGATCGCGCTCAGCACGCCGAACACGATCATCCCGCCGAGCACCGAGGCGAGGACGACCAGCGGGTGCTCGGTCAGCGTGGAGATCGCGAGGGCCACCGCGCCGACGGCGAGCAGCTGCCCGACGGTCCACGTCGCGACCAGCGCGATCCGGCCCAGCGCCTCGCCGAAGCCCAGCGTCGTCCCGGAGAGGGTGATGAGCGAGCCGGGCCCGCCGACCACGACGGTCCCGGCCACCATCCCGACCACCGCGATGATCACGACGGCGAGCACGGCCACCGTCACGACCCCGGCGGACTTCATGACGACGAGCCGCATCCGCCCGACCGGGGAGATCAGCAGCCCGCGCAGCGTGCCCGCGGCCGCCTCCCCGGCGACGGCGTCGGCGGCCGCGCTGGCCACGGCCAGTGGCAGCAGCAGGGTCAGGGCCAGCCCCAGGGCGACCACGGGCAGGACGAACCCGTTGCCCGCGACCTGGGCGATCAGCCCCGGTCCGCGTCCCGACTCCGGGGCGCCCGCGGCCGCGATCCCGATGGCCACCGCGACCGGGATCAGGGCGAGCAGGCCGAGCACCACGAGGGTGCGCGGGCGGCGCAGGACCCACCGCAGCTCGGCGGCGACCAGGCGGCTCAGCGGGGCGTGCGACCGGGACGCGGCACGCGACGGCGCGGGCAGGGTGGCGGTCACGCGTCCTCCTCGGTCAGGCGGGCGAACAGCTCCTCCAGGTGCGCGCGGTCCCGGCGCACCTCCCACACCCCGACCTCGGCACGCACCAGCGCGGCCACCACCTCGGGCGGGGACAGCGTGCCCGCCGGCACGACGACGCCGCCGTCCCGGTGGTAGGCCCCGGCGCCCGCGGCGCGGAGGGCGACGACGCCGGCGGCCGGGTCGTCGGTGGTGACGACCAGCTCGCCCGCGCCCGCCTCCAGCAGTGACGAGAGCTCGCCGGAGACCAGCAGCGACCCGTGCTGGAGCACCGCGACGTGGCTGCACACCGCCTCGACCTCGGCGAGCAGGTGCGAGGACAGCAGGACCGTGGTGCCGGCCTCGTGCAGCTCGGCGACGACCCGCCGCACGTCGCGGGTGCCCGCCGGATCCAGCCCGTTGGTGGGCTCGTCCAGCACGACGAGCCTCCGCGGGACCAGCAGGGCCGCGGCCAGGCCGAGCCGCTGCTTCATCCCCAGCGAGTAGCCGCGGTAGCGACGGCGGGCCGCGTCGGCGAGCCCGACCCGCTCCAGCGCCGCGTCCACCGGGCCGCGCGGGTCGCCGTCGAGCCGGGGCTCGGTGGCGGCGGCGCGCAGCAGGTTGTCGCGACCCGAGAGGAACGGGTGGAAGCCCGGTCCCTCGACCAGCGCGCCGACGTCGGGGAGGGCGGCCGCGAGGTCGTGGTCACGGCCGAGCAGCTCGACCCGGCCGGCGGTGGGGCGGGTCAGGCCCAGCAGCATCCGGATCAGCGTCGTCTTACCGGACCCGTTCGGCCCCAGCATCCCGAGCACCGACCCGGCCGGGATGTCGAGGTCCACGCCGTCGACGGCGACGACGTTCCCGAACGTCTTGCGCAGGTTGCGCACCCGCGCGGCCGGCGCCGCCCCGGCGTCGGGAAGGGACTCCTTCCCGACGGCGGGTGCGGTGGTCGCGGCGGTCATCGCGCGAGGGCCTCGGTGAGCACCTGCTCGGGCACCGCGCCGGCGGCGAACCGGCCGTCGTCGGTGACGATCGCGGTGCCGACCGCGGTCGAGATCAGCCGGCCGCTGCCCCACGGGCCGCTCACGGGCGAGCCGAGCGCGTTCAGGTCCGGTGCGCCCTCGGGGCGCTGCTGCTCCTGACCGGGCTGCTGGGCCGGGCGCTGCGCGACGATCACGCGGTCCCAGCCGTCGCCGACGGTGCGGGTGCCGGGCGGCGGGCCCTGGCGGTCGTCCGGGCGTCCCTCGCGGGCGGGCGCGTCCTTCACCGTAATGCCGGGCGGCGGGGTGAAGGTGAACAGCGACGGGTCCTGCGGCCCGAAGGTCACGTCGTCGAACCCGACCTGCAGGGCGGGCGTCGCGGAGCCGGTCGCGAGGACCGTGAGCTGCAGCGGGATGCGCTTCTCGGCGTCGACCGCGACCCGGACCTCGCGCAGCAGCGTGCGCTCGGAGGCCTGCGGGGTGAGGACGAGCTGGTAGGCGGGCCGCCCCGCGACCTCGGCGGTGCCGTCGACCGCGACCTGGCTGGTCCTCCGCAGCTCGCCGATCATCTGCGTCGCCGCGCCCGCGGGGTCGCTCTGCGGGTCCTTCTGCTCCGGTGCGCCGCCGGTGGAGCGGGTGGCGGTGCGCTCGGTCGCGTCGTAGGCCCACCGCGTCGTGCCGTCGGAGACCAGCGTCTTCTCACCCTCGCCGGAGGGCAGTGCGACCCGGCCCTTGCCGTCGCCGCCGGACCAGATGCGGGCGGACTGCGAGCCGTTGCCGAGCTGCGGCGCGCCCGGCAGCGCCGGCAGGCCGAGCTCGTTGTCGATGCCGACGGTGCCGTTGAACGGCCCCGGCTGCGCCGTCATCACGGAGGCGACGAGGTCCTCCGGACTCACCGGCGGCAGCTGCGGCTGTGCCGCGGCCGTCCCGCCGATCCCGACGACCCCGGCGGCGACGGCCCCGGCCGCCACCACCGCCCCTGCTGCCCCGACCCATCTGCGCCTCATGGGAACCATCCTGCGGCGGTCGTCCTGAGAGGTTCACAGGTGCGCGACCTGCCACGCTCGGCGTCATGGAGTCCCTGGAGTTCGGCGTCAACCTGTTCTCGTGCCCGCCGCCGGTGGAGTTCGCGGAGCTCGTCCGCCGCGTGGACGCCCTCGGCGTCGATGTGCTCGCGGCGCCGGACCACGTCGGGGCCGCCTCCCCGTTCGCCGTGCTGGTCGCCGCGGGCGGGGTCTCCGACCGGCTGCGTCTGCGCACGTACGTGCTCAACGCCGGCTTCTGGAACGCGGCCCTGCTCGCGCGCGAGGTGGCGACGGCGGACGTGCTGACCGGCGGGCGGATCGAGGTCGGGATCGGGGCCGGCCACATGCGCAGCGAGCACGACGACGCCGGCCTGCCCTGGCACGACCACCCCGGGCGGGTGGCCGCCATGACGGAGCTGGTGGCCGACCTGCGCCGCCGCCTGGCCGACCCCGCGATGGCGCCGCGCCCCGTGCAGGAGCCGGTCCCGGTGATGATCGGGGCGATGTCGGAGCGGGCGCTCGACGTCGCCGCACGAGAGGCGGAGATCGTGGGCCTGGCCGGTCTGCGTCAGGTGCGGGGGCAGCGGATGGGCACCTTCACCGTCGTCTCCGCCGAGGAGACCGACCGGCGGGTGGCCGAGATCCGGGAGCGCGCCGCCGGCCGGTCGTACCGCACCGACCTCCTGCTGCAGAGCGTCGTCGTCGACCGGGAGCCCGAGGCGGCGGCCCGGGAGTTCGCCGCGGCCGTCGGGGACCGGATCACCGTGGACGAGCTGCTCGACACGCCGTTCGTGCTGTTCGCCCCGTCCGCGGCGGACGCGGCCGAGGAACTGGAACGACGGCGGGTGCGCTACGGCCTGACGTCCGTCACCACGCACGAACCGTCGATGTCCGCGCTCGGCGAGGTCCTGGCCGCCTACCGGGCGAGCTGAGAGGTCCACAGCGGATCCGGACTACGGTCGCGCTCGTGCCGCGCGTGCTGGTGGTCGACGACGAGCCCGGGGTGCGGGCTGCGCTCACGCGGGGGCTCGGCGCCGAGGGCATGGACGTCGTCGCGGCCGGCGACGGTCCGACGGGCCTCGCCGAGGCGCTCGGCGGTGGGTTCGACGCGATCGTGCTGGACATCGTCATGCCCGGGCTCTCGGGCTACCGGGTGCTCGAGCGGCTGCGCGCGGAGGGCGACGAGACCCCGGTGCTGCTGCTCTCGGCCAAGGACGGCGAGGTCGACCAGGCCGACGGGCTCGACCTCGGCGCCGACGGGTACCTCGTCAAGCCCTTCTCCTTCGTCGTGCTGGTCGCGCAGCTCCGGGCGATGCTGCGCCGGCGGGCACCCGCGACCTCGACCCTGGTGCGGGGCCCGCTGCGCGTCGAGGAGCACGGGGCGACGTGGCACGAGCGCGAGCTCGGTCTCGCCCCGCGCGAGCTCGCCGTGCTGCACACGCTCGCGGCCCGGCCCGGGGCCGTCGTCACCAAGGACGAGCTGCTCGCCGCCGTGTGGGGCGACGGCGCCGCCGCACGCAACGTCGTCGAGGTCTACGTGGGCTACCTGCGGCGCAAGCTCGCGGCGGTCGGGGCGGACGGGCTCGTCGTGACCGAGCGCGGCCGCGGGTACCGGGTCGACCTGCCGTCGTGACGGCCCCCGATTCGAGCGAAGGGCCCCTTCGGTCGGGTAGATCGAGCGAGGGTGCCCTTCGGTCGACGGGGGGCGGGGCGCGCGGCACTGGCGAGGGGCGCCCTTCGGCGGGTAGATCGAGCGAGGGTGCCCTTCGGTCGGACCGGGGTGGTGGCGGGCTCGCCGGGTGGTGGGCCCGGCGGGCGCTGCGGACCCGGATCGCGCTCGGCGTCGGGCTCGTGGCGCTCGTGGTGCTGCTCGCCCTGTCGCGGCTCGGGGCGGGGTTGCTGCTGGACGCGGTGGTCGAGGCCGGCGACGGGGAGCTCCGGGACCGCGCGACGACCGCGCGGCAGGCGGTGATCGACGGCGGCCCGGTGCCGGTCGGGCTGCGGGTCACCGACGTCGCCGGGACCCCGGTCGACGGCCGCGGACCCGTCCCGCTCGCGGACCCCGCGGTCCGGGCGCTGGGCGCGGGCGAGCCCATCACGGTGACCGGGCCGGGCGAACCGCGGCGGTGGGTCGCGGTGCCGGTGACGCTGCCGGACGGCAGCCAGCGCCTGGTCCTCGCCTCGCGCGACCTCGTCGGCGCCGCCGCCCTGCTCGGGGGAGCCGCGGGGTGGTTCCTGCCTGGGGTCGTCGTCGCGGCGGCCGTGCTCGCGGGAGCGGCGTGGCTCGCGGCGGGTGCGGCGCTGCGTCCGGTCGGACGGCTGCGCGCGGCCGCGGCGGCCACGGGCGAGGGGGAGCGCCTGCCGGTGCCGCCGTCGCGCGACGAGCTGGCCGCGCTCGCCGTCGAGATCAACGCCCTGCTCGCCCGGCGCGACGACGCCGCCGACCGCCTGCGCCGTTTCTCCGACGACGCGGCGCACGAGCTGCGCTCGCCGATCGCCTCGCTCCGTGCGACGGCGGACGTGGCCGTCGCCTACCCGTCGTCGGGAAGCACGGAGGAGGACCGGGAGGCGTGGCGGACCGTGGCCCGTGACGCCGAGCGCCTGTCCGCCCTGGTCACCGACCTGCTCGCGCTCGCCCGCGCGGACGGCGGGGAGCGGGCGCCGACGGGGTCGGTGGACCTCGCGGCGGCGGTCACCGAGGCGGTGGGCCGGCAGGACGGGGAGGGGCCGGTCGTGACGACGTGGGTGCCCGTGGCGGTGCACGCGGCGGCGACCGCGGCCGAGGTCGGCCTGGTGCTGGACAACCTGCTCGGCAACGCCCGCAAGCACGCCCGGTCGGTGGTGCACGTGTCGGCGGTCCCGGCCGGGGCGTGGGTGCGGCTGATCGTCGACGACGACGGACCCGGCATCCCGGAGGCCGAACGCGCCCGGGTGTTCGACCGCTTCACCCGGGTCGAGGCGGCCGCGGGCGTCACCGGCTCGGGGCTGGGGCTGGCGCTGGTGGCCCGGCTGGTGGAGGGCCGGGGCGGGTCCGTCCGCGCGGCGGCCTCCCCGGACGGCGGGGCGCGTCTGGCCGTCCGCTGGCCCGCTGCTCGCTGACGCCTCTACCCTCCGCCCGGGAGATCGACTCGGCGTGTGGAGGCCGCGATGACGGGGACCGACCGGCAGGGCTACTACTCGCACGCCCAGCAGGGCGAGCACGAGTACTTCGACCTCGGCGGGTTCGTCCTGCAGTCGGGCTACACGCTGCCGAACGCGACGCTGGCCTACCGCACGCACGGGACGCTGAACGCGGTGAAGGACAACCTCGTCCTCTTCCCGCACATGTACTCCGGGACCCCGTCGTCGCTGGACGACTACATCGGGCCGGGGAAGCCGCTGGACACCGACGAGTACTTCGTCGTGTGCCCCGGGCAGCTCGGCGGCGGGCTGTCGAGCTCGCCGTCGAACACCCCCGCGCCGTTCGACCGCGGCCAGTTCCCCGCCGTTGCGATCGCCGACGACGTCCTCGCCCAGTACCGCCTGGTCAGCGAGCGCTTCGGGGTCGAGCAGCTGCACGCCGTGCTGGGCTGGTCGATGGGTGCGCAGCAGACCTACGAGTGGGCGGTGCGCTTCCCCGACATGGTGCCGCGCGCCGCCGCGTTCGCCGGGACCGCGAAGACCCCGGTGCACAACCAGGTCTTCATCGACCTGCACCTCGAGCTGCTGCGCTCCGACCCGGCGTTCGCCGACGGCTTCTACACCGACTCCGCCGACGTCCATCTCGGCCTGCGCCGGCACGCGATCGCCTTCTCGCTCGAGGGCTTCACGCACGAGTGGTACCGCGGCGAGCACTGGCGTGCGCTCGGGTTCGCCACCTCGAACGACTTCCGGCAGAGCTTCATCCGCGGCTACTTCGCCCCGATGGACCCGAACAACCTCATCACCCAGGCGAACAAGTGGTGGGCGGGCGACATCTCGCCGCACGCCGGTGGCTCGCTCCCCGCCGCTCTCGGCCGGATCACCGCGCACTTCTTCGTCGTGCCGTTCGGCGGGGACAGCTTCTTCCCGGTCGAGGACTGCGAGAACGAGGCCGGCCACCTCCCGCACGGCGAGCTCCGCGTGATCGACACGCCGGCCGGGCACTTCGCGATGTTCGGCCTGCGCCCGCAGGACACCGAGCGGATCAGCGCGGTGATGACGGAGATGCTGTCGAGTCCGGGCTACACGATCTGAGGCTCGACCAGCGCCGCCAGCCCGTCCAGCACGCGCGCCAGCCCGAAGGCCCACGCGTGGTCCGGGTGGCGCGCGCTGCGCTGCGCCTCGCCGGCGGCGGTGCCCACGCGGGCGGCCAGCGGGTAGGACGACGGGTCCATCACCGCCGCGAGCACCGGCCCCGCGCCGGCCCACCACGCCTCGTCGGTCTCCGGTGACGACCGCGCCTCAGCCCGCGCGGACGCCGTCACGAAGTCCAGGACGAAGGTCAGCGCGGCGTCGCGGTCGACGTCGGACAGCCCGCAGCCGTCGAAGGCGGCGAGCTCGTGCTCGTACTTGGCCATCGTCCCGGGACCCAGGACCGGCCGCGCCGGGTCGACGGCCGCCACCCACGGGTGCGCCCGGTGCAGCGCCCGGTTGTCCTCGGCGACCGCCGAGACCCGTTCCCGCCACCCGAGCCCGTCGAACCCGCGCCGGGCCATCGTCAGGACGGCGTGGTCGACGAGCAGCTCCAGCAGCTCCGCCCGACCGGGCACGTAGGTGTAGAGCGTCATCGGTGCGACGCCGAGCTCGCCGGCCAGGGCGCGCATCGTCAGGGGCTCGAGCCCGGACGCGTCGGCCAGCCGGGTCGCCGCCTGAACGATGGCGTCGACCGACAGCCCGCGCGAGGGCCCGCGGCGGGGTGGATGCGCCGTCCGCCAGAGCAGGGGGATCACACTTGCACTCACGTCGTACAGCTTACGGTGTACGCTGTATGGAGTGCGCATCACCGACACCGCCGTCAGCCTCGTCGTCCCCGACCCGGAGGCGTCCGCGCGCTTCCTCGTCGACCACTACGGCTTCACCGAGGCGATGAGCGCGCCCGGCTTCGCGTCGCTGACACGGGACGACGCGGGCGTGCACGTCGTCTACCTCGCGCCGGGCCTCGAGACGATGCCGCCCGAGCAGCGCGACGTGCTCGCGCAGGGGCTGATCCTGGCGTTCGTCGTCGACGACCTGGAGGGCGAGCTCGCGCGCCTGCAGTCCGAGGGCGTCGAGATCACGATGCCGCTGACGGTCGAGGAGTGGGGCGAGCGGGCGTTCCAGACCCGCGATCCCAACGGTGTGGTGGTCCAGCTCGTCGACTGGAACGGGCCGGGAGAGACAATGGCGGGATGACCGTCCCGACGATCACGCTCCACGAGACGCGCCCCGACGTCGAGCCCGGTCTGGGCGCGCTCCGGGGCTACCTCCGGGACATCCTCGGGCGCTTCGAGGGCCGGCCGGGCACCGACTCCGACGTCGACGCGTTCATGGCCGAGTACCCCGACGACGAGGGACTCGTCCCGCCCCAGGGCGTCTTCCTGCTCGCGACCGACCCCGACGGCACCGTCCTCGGCTGCGTCGGGCTGCGGTACCGCGGGCCGGACGTGCCGAGCGACGCGGCCGAGGTGAAGCGGATGTGGACCGCCCCGGCCGCGCGCGGGCTCGGCGTCGGGAAGATGCTGCTCGCCGAGGTGACGCGGCGGGCGCGCGAGGCCGGGCGGGCACGGCTCGTGCTCGACACCCGCGCGGACCTCATGGAGGCCCGCACGCTGTACGAGCGCGCGGGGTTCGTGGAGACCGAGTCGTACAACGAGAACCGGCACGCCCAGGTCTGGTACGCGCTGGACCTGCGGTGAAGCGGGTCGTCGCCACCCGGTACGTGACGCCGCTGCGCGAGGGCGGGTCGCTGCCCGGGCTGGTGGAGGCCGACGACCTCGGGACCTACGTCGTCAAGTTCACCGGTGCCGGGCAGGGCGTGAAGGCGCTCATCGCGGAGATCGTCGCGGGCGGGATCGGCCGGGCGCTGGGGCTGCGCGTGCCCGAGCTCGTCGTCGTGGAACTGGACCCGGTGGTGGCGCAGTCCGAGCCGGACTGGGAGGTCCAGGAGCTGCTCGCCCGCTCCGGCGGCGACAACCTCGGGATGGACTTCCTGCCCGGCGCTCTGGGGTTCGATCCGGTGGCGCACTCCGTCTCCGACGACGAGGCGTCCCGCATCCTGTGGTTCGACGCGTTCGTCGAGAACGTCGACCGCTCCTGGCGCAACCCCAACCTGCTGCGCTGGCACCGCGAGCTGTGGTGCATCGACCACGGCGCCTGCCTGTACTTCCACCACTCGTGGGCGCGCGCGGCATCGGTCGTCGGCCGCGCCTACGACGCGTCCGACCACGTGCTCCTGCCCTTCACGACGGCGGGTGGGCGGGCGGCGGCGGACGCGTCGCTCGCTGGTCTGGTGACGCGGTCGATGCTGGAGGAGGCCGTCGCCGAGGTGCCGGACGACTGGCTCGTCGGAGGCTTCGACAGCGACTTCCCGACGGCGGGTGAGGCGCGGGAGGCGTACGTCGAGCACCTGCTCGCGCGGGCCGCGGATCGGTCGTGGGCCCCGTGAACACGTACGAGTGGGCCCCGCTGCGGGTGGTCCCGCGCGTCGATCGGGGGGAGTGCCTGAACGTCGGCGTGCTGCTCTACTGCCGGCACGCCGTGGTGCTGACGATGCGACTCGCGCTGGACGGCGAGAGGTTGGCCGCTGTCTTCCCGGAGCTGGACGTCGACGAGGTGTCCGCCGCCGTGCGCGCCTGGCCGCGGACCGTCGCGGGGGAGGGCCCGGCGGGCGTGCTGTCGCCGGGGGAGCGGTTCCGGTGGCTCACGGCGCCGCGGTCGACGGTCGTCCAGGCCGGGCCCGTGCACACCGGTCTCACCGCCGACCCGGAGGCCGAGGTGGACCGCCTCCTGGCGCGCCTCGTGTAGCCGCCCCCTCCGTGTCAGCAGTGCGGCCATGCTGACGCTGGACGTCACAATCGCCGCAGGTACGGCTCACGAACGGCGGCGTGACTCGTACAAGTCCTCGAGGAACTCGGCGTACTCCTCGTCCGAGGAGAACGGGTCCTCCCATGGGAGCTGGCCGAGCGGGGGCAGCGGCTTCACCCCCTGCCGGCGGATGAGTTCCTCGGTCGGGACGAAGTCGGCGCCGTGCTCGGGCCTCGATGTGCTGGACATGCTCATCACCCCTCGGCCCCGAGCATGGCACGGGCGCGGACCTACTCGGGGGCGTTTCCCACGGCGCGGCGGCAGAACTCCAGGACCAGCGCCCACTGGAAGGCCCGCTGCGCATTGTCGGCCGCGCCGCCGTGACCGCCCTCGACGTTCTCGTAGTACTCCACGGGATGCCCGTACTCCCGCAGCCGCGCGACGAACTTCCGCGCGTGGCCCGGGTGGACGCGGTCGTCGCGGGTCGAGGTCGTCACCAGCAGCGCCGGGTACCGCGCGTCCGCCGAGAGGTGCTGGTAGGGCGAGTACTGCGAGATGAACGCCCAGTCGTCGGGGTTGTCCGGCTCCCCGTACTCCGCCTGCCACGAGGCCCCCGCGAGCAGCAGGTGGAACCGCCGCATGTCCAGCAGCGGCACCATCACCACGACCGCCCCGAACAGCTCCGGGTACCGCGTGATCATGACGCCCATGAGCAGCCCGCCGTTGGACCCGCCGTGGATCGCGAGCTGACCCGGCGTCGTGATCCCGCGCTCGACGAGGTCCCGTGCGACCGCCGCGAAGTCCTCGTACGCGCGGTGGCGGTGCTCGCGCAGGGCCGACGTGTGCCACTCCGGCCCGTACTCCCCGCCACCGCGGATGTTCGCGACGACGTACGTGCCGCCCTGCGAGATCCACCCCCGACCCATCACGCCGGAGTACGACGGCGTCAGCGAGATCTCGAAGCCGCCGTACCCGGTCATGAGCACCGGGCCCGACTCGGCGGAATCCTTCCCGACGACGAAGTAGGGCACCTTCGTGCCGTCGTCGGACGTCGCGAAGAACTGCCGGACGGTGACGCCGGTGGTGTCCCAGAACGATGGGGCGGAGCGCAGCGTCTCCAGCGGGGCGTCGTCGTCGGCGGTCGCGCCGAGCACGGTGCGCGCGAACGTCGAGGGCCGGGTGAAGCCGTCCGTGTCGAGGAAGATCTCGTCGGACTCGTCCGGGTCCGTCCCGACGACGGCGACCTCGGCGAACGCCTCCCCGGTCGGCAGTTCGCGCCGCGCCCAGTCGCCCGCGGCCCACTGCTCCGGTCCCGCCGGCGGGGTGAGCACCTCGAGGCGGGTCGCGACGTCCTCGAGCACCGTCAGGATGAGGTAGCTCTTCGTCCACGACCAGCCCGACAGCGATCGCGACGCCGTCGGCGCGAACAGCACCGTGTGCTCACGGGAGCCCGCGAGGAACCCCTCGACGTCGAACGCCAGCAGTGTGCCCGCCGCATACTCGGTGCCGGAGACCGTCCACGGCGAACGGGTCCGGACGAGCAGCCAGGCGCGGTCGATGTCGGTGTCCGCGTCGGCCGGCGCCTCGATCCTCACCCGGGACCCGTCCTCACGGAGCACGAACTCCTCGACGGTGTGGAAGTCGGGGCTGCGTCCGACCATCTCGCGCTCGAAGCCGCGGGTGCGGTCCTTGCCGGCGAACGCGGCGACGTCGGTCGCCTCCGCCTCGAAGACGACCGGCGCCTCGTCGACCGGCGTCCCGCGCGACCAGCGGCGCATCACCCGCGGGTAGCCGGACGTCGTCATGGAGCCGGGCCCGAGGTCGGTGCCGACGAACACGGTGTCGTCGTCGACCCACGAGATGCGGCTCTTGGCCTCGGGCAGCGTGAAGCCGCCCTCGTCCGCCGTCAGGAACCGCTTCTCCTCGATGTCGAACTCGCGGACCACGGTCGCGTCCGCGCCGCCGCGCGAGAGCTGGACCAGGGCCCGGGTGTAGTCCGGCCAGCGCGCGGACGCCCCGGCCCAGACCCAGTTCTCGTCCTCGTCGCGGGCGAGCGCGTCGACGTCGAGCAGCAGCTCCCAGGACGGGTCACCGGAGCGGTAGTCGTCCAGCGTCGTGCGCCGCCACAGGCCGCGGGGGTGCTCGCCGTCCTGCCAGAAGTTGTAGAGCAGCTCGCCCCGACGGCGGGTGTAGGGGATGCGGTCGTCGGAGTCCAGGACCGCGCGCAGCCCGTCGCGCAGATCGCCGAACCGCTCGGTGTCGGTGAGTCGCCCGAGGCTCTCGGCGTTGCGCTCGCGGACCCACGACAGGGCCTCGTCGCCGGTGACGTCCTCGAGCCAGAGGTACGGGTCGTCGGTCTCGGAGGCGTCAGCGGAGGAGGTCACCCGCCCAGTCTGCCGACCGCGACCGGATCATGCTCCCGGCGCACCGGTGGGGCTGTCCCGGCCACCTTGTCGCGGGGAGTCGACGTCGGCCGGCCACCTTGTCGTTGTGAATCAGAACGACAAGGCGGTCGGCGAGTGGATGTGGACCGCGATAAGGCGACGTCGTCAGCTCGTCGCTGTGATTCCCCGCGACGAGGCGTGGTCCGTGGCGCCAGTGCCGTCGGGACGAGCCCCCGTGCGGAGGAGCTCGCGCCATTCGGCCGGGCTCCAGTGCGCCGGCCCGGTGGAGGCCAGGAACTCCCGCAGGACCGCGACGAAGCGGACCGGGTCGGAGTGGAACGGGAAGTGCCCGGCACGCTCGAACACCTCGAGCCGGCTGCCGGGCATGGCCTCGTGGGCGGTGCGGCCGTGCTCGACCGGCACCACCATGTCGTCGGCGCCCCACACCAGCAGGGTGGGCATGCCGACGGTCAGGTAGCACCGGTCGAGCATCGTGACGACCTGCCCGCGCCAGTCGACGACCGCGCGCAGCGTGCGCAGGAAGGCCGAGCGGCTGGTGGTGTCGGGGAGGGCGTCGACGAGGCGGACGAGATCCTCCGCGTCGCGGCCGAGGCCGGTGTCGAGCTGTTGGAGCACGCGCAGCACCAGCTCGGTCTGGAACCGCACGCCGGGCCAGCCCAGCACGGGCAGCACGAGGTCGGCGAAGGGGAGCGAGGCGGCGCGCAGCGCGGGGGTGACCGAGCGGGCCACCCCGCCGGCGCCGACGAGCACGAGCCGTTCGGTGCGCTCGGGGTACTGGTAGGCGAACTGCATCGCGACCCCACCGCCGAGCGAGTGGCCGACCAGCGTGGCGCGGTCGACGTCGAGGACGGCGAGGAGATCGCGCATCCCGTTGGCGTAGGCGCCGATCGAGTAGTCGCCGCGGGGCTTGTCGGAGCCGCCGTGGCCGAGGAGGTCGGGGGCGATCACGGTGTGGTCGCGCGCGAGGTCGTCGAGCAGCGGGCCCCAGGTCGAGGAGTCGTCGCCGATCCCGTGGATCAGCAGCAGCACCGGCCCGGTCCCGGCCCGGCGGAAGGCCCGCCGGTAGCCGTGCACGACGCGGTACTGGAGGGCCCACCGTTCCCCGGCGACCCGGCGTGCGACCGGACCGGGGGACGGCGGGGCGGCCCCTCCTGCGAACAGGCCCAACACGCTGCGCTCCTCGGGATCGTCATCAGGGACGGTCGAGGGTAGGAGCGCGGTGTGACGGGCGCGTTGCGATCACGACGGCTCGTCGGTGGGCTCGTCCTCCGGAGAGTCCTCCGTGGACCCGTCCACCTCCGCGAGCAGCAGGTAGAGCCGGCGCCGGGCCTCGTCGAGGACCTTCGTCGCCTCGGTCACCTGCTCCGGTGACCCGACCTGGGCCACCTGGGCGACCGCCCCGGCGAGCCCACGGCCCGCCGTGCGCAGGTCGCCGAACCCGTCCTGGGCGCCGGCCTCGACCTGCGACCACACCGCGTCCAGCTCGGCGGCGTGCTCCTCGACGTAGGTGCGCCCCGTGTCGGTGAGGTGCACGACCGTGCGGCCCTCCGACTTCTCGGTCTGCACCAGCCCCTCGTCGGCCAGCTGGGAGACGGTCGGGTAGACCGACCCCGGGCTGGGCTTCCACGAGCCGCCCGAACGCTCGGCGATCTCCTGGATGATCTGGTAGCCGTGCCGCGACTCCTCGCGGAGCAGCGCGAGGATGGCCAGGCGCACGTCGCCGCGCGACCGCCGTCCCCGTCCGTGCCCGTGGTGACGACGACGCTCGTCGTCGGGACCCCACGGACCCGCGAACGGGCCACCGGGACCACGCCCGCCGCGTCCACGGCCACCGCCGGGACCCCCCGGGCCGAAGGGCGGCCCGAAGTCCATGCCGAAGGGGCCTCCGCCCCGTCGACGGGCGAAGCCGCGCGGACCGCCCGGCTCGCCGTGCTGGCCGGGGCCGCGCTGGCCCCGCTTGTGCGCCCACTCCGGGCGCTCATTGATGTCGAACATGTCGTTCGATCCTTTCGTTGACTACCGCCGACTGTCGGCGATGGCTCAACGATATATCGCGAACTGTTGCCTGGCAAGTCCCTCGAGGAGCAGGCTGTCGCACCATGCACATCCTGTTCGCGACGGCGCCCGGCCACGGCCTGACGCTGCCGGTGATCCCGCTGATGTGGGCGGCCCGGGCCGCGGGCCACGAGGTCCTGCTCGCCACGACGTCGGAGATGGCGGACGTCGGGGCGCGGGCCGGCCTGACGGTGGTCGACGTGTTCCCCGAGCGCGACGTGTGGGCCGACCTCATGGCCACGGTCCTGTCACCGGACGGCCCGGGCGAGGACGCGCCCGAGGAGTACCACCTCGCGGCCCGGGACCAGGGGCCGTTCTCCCTGTTCACGGCGACCATGACGAGGGGCACGGTCGAGGCCGCCCGTGCGTTCCGCCCCGATCTGGTCGTCCACACGTCCGACCACGCCGCCGGGCTGCTGACCGCCGCCGCCGTGGGCGCGGAGGTCCTCGAGGTCGGGAACCGCATCTCCTGGTCCATGCGCGACCTCGACTGGCGCGCCGGCCACGACGTCTTCGGCCGCGGCGAGGTGGTCGGGGTGATGCGGGCGAAGCTCGGGATCGGCGACGTCGAGCCGGTGCCCGTGGCCCGTCTCGACGTGCGGCCGCCGAGCATGGGCGGGTTGGCGGCGGGCCAGGAGCACCCCGACGAGCGCGACGGCGCGCCGTGGTGGCCGATGCGGTTCGTGCCGTACAACGGCGGCACGGTCGTGCCGGACTGGGCCACCCGTCGTCCGGAACGGGCGCGGGTCGCGGTGACGCTCGGGACGGTGGTCCCGGCGATGAGCGGGGTGTCCGGCCTCGCCGTGGTGCTCGAGGCGCTCGGCGGGATGGATGTCGAGGTCGTGCTCGCCGCCGGCACGGCCGACCTGTCCGGGCTCGGGACGCTGCCCGCGAACGTCCGCTCGGTGGGCTACCTGCCGCTCTCGGCGTTCCTCCCCGACTGCGCGGCGATCGTGCACCACGGCGGCTCGGGCACCACCGCGACGCCGCTGTTCTACGGGATCCCGCAGCTCGTGCTGCCGTCGTTCGCGGACAACCCGATGTCGGCGGCCCGGGTCGTCGAGCGCGGCGTCGGGCTCTCGCACGACCCGGCCGGGCTCGACGTCGCGACGGTGCAGGACGCGGTCGGCACGCTGCTCACCGACCCGTCGTTCCGCGCCGCCGCCACCGAGGTCGCCGCGGAGATGGCGACCCAGCCGAGCCCGGCCGCGGTGCTGGAGCGCGCGATCAGTGGAACTGCGCCCGCTCCACGGTGACCTCGAGGGCCTTCAGCAGCTCGCGGGCCGAGTCGAGCGAGAGCTCCACGGCGACCCGCGAGCCGGGCTCCCGGCCGAGGAAGTCGATGTTCACGGTGTGCGCGTCCGGGGCGTGGACCGGGTGGTCGTAGTACACGGTCGCCTCGCGCATCGACTGCCAGCCCTCGCGGGTCTTCCCGGACGACCGCTCGAGCGCGACCTTCTCGGTCGAGTAGGTGCACATCAGTTGCTCCCCACGACGTCGGTGACGAGGTGCCGGGCGAGGAAGGCCTCGACGCGCTGCCACCCGTCGACGGCGGCCTCCGGTCGGTAGGCCGGGCGGTCGACGGAGAAGAACGCGTGCCCGGCGCCGTCGTAGCGGTGGAACTCGTAGGTCTTGCCGTGCTCCTGGAGGAGCTTCTCCAGCTCGTCGACCTGCTCCGGCGAGGGGTAGGAGTCGTCGTTGCCGAACAGGCCGAGCAGCGGCGCCCCCAGCTCGGGGATCCGGTCGGCCAGCGGCGCGACCTGCAGCGGGAACCCCTCCGGCGGCGTCCCCACGACGAATGCGCCGTAGCAGTCGACCGCCGCCTGCACGTCGACCTCGATGCCGGTCAGCACCGCCTGGCGGCCGCCCGAGCAGTACCCGATCACGCCGACCGCGCCGGTCGCGTTGGCCAGGCTGCGCAGCCACCGGGCCGCGCCGGCGGCGTCGCCGGCGAAGCGCTCGTCGGGCACGCCACCCTGCGCGCGAGCCGTCGCGGCGGCGTCGTCGGGCTCGGCGTCCGGGGCCTCGCGGGTGTAGAGGTTCGGGCAGATCGCCGAGTAGCCCATCGTCGCGAATCGACGGGTGATCTCCTTCGACTCCCGGTCGTAGCCGGGCATGTGGTGGATCACGATCATCCCGGGGTGGGGCCCGGGGTCCAGCGGCCGTGCGGTGTAGGCCTCGATGAGCTCGTCACCGTGACCCCGGATGCCGATCGTCTCCGCGATGATCGCGTCGTAGCGCATCCCCGGATCACAGCACTTCGGAGACGGCGGTGCAGGGGCGGTGTCCGTTATCGCCGGTAGCGCGCCGGGCCGTCGTCGTACAGGTCGCCGCCGTGCAGGTCGTTGACGACGAGGGCCGGGAAGTCCGCGATGGTCAGCTTCCGGACGGCCTCGGCGCCCAGGTCCTCGTACGCCACGATCTCCGCCGCGGTGATGCACTGCGAGAGCAGGGCGGCGGTGCCCTCGATGGCCCCGAAGTACACGCAGCCGTGCTCGAGCATCGAGGCCTTCACCTCGGCGTTCCGCCGACCCTTCCCGATCATCGCGGCGAGGCCCCGTTCGACGAGCGCCGGGGAGTAGGCGTCGCACCGGCTCGCCGTCGTGGGGCCGGCGGACCCGATGACGTGCCCGGGCCGGGCCGGCGTCGGGCCGACGAAGTAGATCGTGGCGCCGTCGACGTCGACGGGGAGGTCCTCGCCGGCGTCGATCGCCTCGAGGAACCGGGCGTGCGCGGCGTCGCGGGCGGTGTAGACGGTGCCGCTCAACGTGACCGAGTCGCCGGAGTGCAGTGCGGCGGGGTCGGCCAGGGGCAGCCGGAGGTCCGTCACAGCGTCACGCTCCGGACCCGGTGGGAGTGGCAGTCCAGGTTGATCGCGACGGGGAATGCGGCGATGTGCGTGGGGTAGGCCTCGACGTGCACCGCGACCGTCGTGACGGTGCCGCCGAAGCCGGCGGGGCCGATGCCGGTCGCGTTGATCGCGTCGACGAGCTCGGCCTCGAGTTCCGCGAGCTTCGGGTCCGGGGACGGCGAGCCGGTCGGATCCCGCGTGAGCGCGCGCTTCGCCAGCACCGCGGCCCGGTCGAAGGTGCCGCCCATCCCGATCCCCACCGTCACCGGCGGACTCGCGCTCGGCCCCGCCTTCTCGATCGTCTCGACGACGAAGCGCTTCATGCCCTCGACGCCGGCGGCGGGCGTGAGCATCCGCAGCGCGCTCATGTTGTCGCACCCCGCGCCCTTGACCAGCAGCGTCAGCTCGATGCCGGCCCCGGGCACGAGGTCGTAGTGCACCATCGCCGGGGTGTTGTCGCCGGTGTTCACCCGGTCGACGGGGGAGCGGACCAGCGAGGCGCGCAGGTAGCCGTCGGAGTAGCCCTCGGCCACCCCGCGGTCGATCGCCTCCGCGAGCGAGCCACCGGTGAAGTGCACGTCCTGCCCGACCGTCAGGAACACGACGGCGTACCCCGTGTCCTGGCAGAAGGCGATCTGCTCGGCCGCCGAGACGCGCGCGTTCTCCAGCAGCCGGTCGAACACCTCGCGCCCGATCGGCGACTCCTCGGCGTCGCGGCCCCGCTGCAGCGCCGCGACGTGGTCGGCGCGCAGCTCGTGGTTGGCCTCGACGCAGAGCTTCCGGACGACCGCCTCGACCTCGGCCACGTCCACGGTGCGCACCTCACTCACCCGTGTGACCTCACCACAGCGTCCGCCGCACCGCACGGATTGACTCGGCCGGGCGCCGGGTCGGAGGCTGACCGGTCGTGGAGGCCGGATACGCGAGCGCGTTCCCGCGGGTGCTGCGGCGGTTCGCATTGTTCGCGATCGCCTTCTCGGTCGTCTCGATCACCACCGGCATCTTCGTCAACTACGCCTACGGCCTGACGACGCTCGGGCCGGCCGCGGTGTGGCTGTGGCCGGTGGCGGCCGTCGGGCAGGTGCTCGTGGTCCTGGTGCTCGCGGAGCTGGCCGGTCACATGCCGCTGGCCGGGGCGAACTACCAGTGGTCGGCGCGGCTGGTGAACACCGGCTTCGGGTACACCGTCGGCGCGCTCGGCCTGCTCTACGGCGCCGTCGGGCTGCCGGGCATCGCGCTCGTCGGGCTCGCGCCCCTGAGCGCGACGGTGCTCGGCCTCGACGCCGCGGACCCGCTGACCCTGCTCGTCATCGCCGTGGTGGCGCTGCTGCTCGCCTACGTGGTGAACATCGTGCGCGTCCAGCTCGCGGCGCGGGTCAACAACCTCGCGGTGTTCGCCGAGATCGCCGGGACGGTCGTGCTCTCGGTGCTGCTGCTCGTCCTGTGGGCGACCCACTCCGGCGCCACGCCCGACGGCGGGCACGGGCTCGCCTTCCTCGCCGTCACGAACCCGGGCACCCCGCTCGCCGACGCCATCGTCGGCGGCGCGCTGATCGGCATCTTCACGCTGGTGGGGTTCGAGGCGGCGGCGGACATGGCCGAGGAGGCCGTCGACGCCCGCCGCACCGTCCCACGGGCGATGGTCGTCGCGGCGCTCGTCTCCGGTGTGCTCGGCTGGGTGGCGCTCATCGGCTTCACGGTCGCGATCCCCGACCTCGGTGCCGTGGAGGCCTCGCCCGTCCCGCTCGCAGCGATCGCGACCTACTGGCTCGGACCCGTGCTCACCGACGTCTTCCTCGTGGTCGTCGTCTTCTCGATGTTCGCGCTGCTCGTGGTGGCCGCCGCGTCGAACTCGCGCCTGATCTTCGCCATGGCGAGGGACGGGCTGCTGCCGGCGTCCCGGGCGCTGCGCGGGGTGAACGCGCGGACGGCGACCCCGGTGGTCGCGCTGGTGGTGAGCTTCGTCGTCTGCCTCGTGCTGCTCGCCTACGGCACGCTCGACGGCGCGGCCTTCACGATCCTCGTCGGCGCGACGGCCCTCGTGCCGTACCTGGTCTACCTGCTCACCCTGGGCGGCTACCTCGCCCGTCGCCGGCGGCTCCGGGCCTCCGGGGACGGCGGGTTCTCCCTCGGTCGCGCGGCGCTGCCGGTGGCGGTGCTCGCGATGGCGTGGCTCGTGGTCGTCGTCGCGGCGCTGACGCTGCCCGACGCGTTCCGCGCCGCCGACTACGTCGTGCTGGGCGGGCTCGCCCTCACGGGGCTCTGGTACGTGGCGGTGCTGCGGCGCCGCCTGCGCGACGGGACGGCGGGGCTGCCGCAGGCACACCCGCCGTCGGGAACGGAGAAGTCCCTTGACCTGGCGTAACTGGGCGCGGAACCAGAGCACCGAGCCGGCCCGGCGCGTCGTCGCCCGCTCCACCGAGGACGTCGTCACGGCGGTCAAGGAGGCCGCGCGTGACGGGCTGCGGGTGAAGGCGACCGGCTCGGGCCACTCGTTCACCGCGATCGGCGCGCCCGAGGGGGTCGCGCTCGCGGTGCCGTCGCAGGGCGTCCCGGAGGTCCGCGAGATGCTCGCGACCGTCCCGGCCGGCATGACGATCCGCGCACTGAACGCCGCGCTGTGGGCGCAGGGTCTGGCGCTGCCCAACCTCGGCGACATCGACGCGCAGACCATCGCGGGCGCGGTCGCCACCGGCACGCACGGCACCGGCGCCCGGCACACCGGGATCGCGGCCCGCATCCGGGCGATGGCGATGGTGCTCGCCGACGGGTCGGTGATCACGGCGAGCCCGACGGAACACCCGGAGATCTTCCACCACGCGCGGATCGGGCTCGGAGCGCTCGGCGTCGTCACGGCGCTGACCCTGGAGTGCGTCCCCGCGTTCTCGCTGCACGCGCACGAGTCCGCGCGGCCGCTGGCGGAGGTGCTCGAGGGCTTCGACGAGCTGGCCGACGACCACGACCACGTCGAGTTCTACTGGTTCCCGCACACCGACGTCGCCGCGACGAAGATCAACGACCGCACCGACGCCACCGGCCCCACCCGGTCGAAGGCGGGGGCGTGGGTCGGTGACGAGCTGCTCGGCAACGGTGCCTTCGAGCTGGTGTGCCGGCTCGGCGCGGCGGCGCCGCGGGCGGTGCCGACGCTCAACCGGGTCATGGCGGGGCAGATGGCGAACGCGGAGTACGTCGACCGCTCCTACCGGGTGTTCACCAGCCCGCGGCGCGTCCGCTTCAAGGAGATGGAGTACGCGGTGCCGCGGGAGGCGCTGCGGGAGGCCCTGGACGGGGTGCGCGGCGCCGCCGCCCGGCACGGGGCGGACGTGACGTTCCCGGTCGAGGTGCGGGTGGCCGCGGCGGACGACCTCCCGCTGTCCACGGCGAGCGGCCGGGACTCCGCGTACGTCGCGGTGCACGTCCACCACGCGCGGCCGCACGAGCCGTATTTCGGCGCCGTCGAGGAGGTGATGACCGCGCTCGACGGGCGCCCGCACTGGGGCAAGCTGCACACGCGCACCGCGGCCGACCTGGCATCGTCGTACCCGGAGTTCCGCGACGTCGTCGCCCTGCGCGACCGCCTCGACCCCGAACGCCGCTTCGGCAACGCCCACCTCGAGAGGATCCTGGGTGCACCTGGCTGACCTGCAGACCCCCGCGCTCGTCGTCGACGCCGAGTCGCTCGAGGCGAACCTCGCCGCGATGGCCGCGCGGTGGCCGGGGGAGACGCTGCGCCCGCACGTCAAGGCGCACAAGACGACCGCCCTCGCGGCACGCCAGGAGGCCCACGGCGCCGTCGGGTTCACCTGCGCGACGATCCGCGAGGTCGAGGGCATGGCCGCGGCCGGGCTGGGGCGTGACCTGCTGCTCGCCAACGAGGTCCTCGACACCCGCCGGCTCGGTCGCGTGGTCGCCGACGGCGCCCGCGTGACCGTGGCCGTGGACTCCCCGGAGACGATCGCGGCCGCCGCCGCGGGCGGGGTCCGCGAGGTGCTGATCGACGTGAACGTCGGGATGCCGCGCTGCGGGTGCCGTCCGGAGGAAGCCGGTGCCCTGGCCGCGAGGGCCCGCACCGCCGGCCTGACGGTGCGGGGCGTCATGGGCTACGAGGGACACCTGCAGGCCTGGCCCGACCCCGAGGAGCGGGCCCGGCTCACCGACGAGGCCATGACCAGGCTCCGGGCGGCCCACGCCGAGGTCGGTGGGGACGTCATCTCCGGCGGTGGCACCGGGACCTCGGCGTGCAACCCGTGGGTCACCGAGATGCAGGCCGGGTCGTACGCGCTGATGGACTCGACCTACACGGCGGCCGGCGTGGGGTACGCGCAGGCGCTGCACGTGCTGGGCACCGTCGTCCACGTCTCGCCCGCGCGTCCGGACATGCCCGCCTACGCCGTGGCCGACGTCGGCCTGAAGGCGCTGGGGATGGACCACGGGAACCCGACGATCCCCGGGGCGCAGGTGTGGTTCTGCTCCGACGAGCACGTCACCTTCGCGCCGGACGACCCGGTGCGCGTGGGCGACCGCGTGCTCGTGGTCCCGGCGCACGTCGACCCCACCGTGGCCTACCACGAACGGATGCACCTGGTGGCCGACGAGGAGGTCCTGGAGACCTGGTCGGTCGATCTGCGCGGCTGGTAGGGCGAACTCCTCCTCCTCGGACGTTAAACCTCCCCCCGTCATCGGGTACGGCAGGCCGCAACAGCAGACATCGTGCCGCGGGCCCCGAACCCGCGGCCTGGAGGAGGAACAGCAGAATGGACCTGTCGCGCACGCGGGAACTGTTCGAGCGGCCGGGACCGTTCGCGACGGTGTACCTGGAGGCGACGAACCCGGGCGAGAACGCGGCGAAGCAGACCGAGCTCCGGTGGCGCGGGCTCGCCGACTCGCTGACCGAGCAGGGCGCCGACGACAAGACGGTCGCCGCGCTCGAGGAGGTCTTCGCCGGCACGCGTGGCGGCGACCTCGACGCGTACGGCCGCGTGGTCGTGGCCGCGGGCGGCGAGGTGCTCCTCGACGAGCCGGTGGAGGGCGTCGACCGCTCGGGCGACGTCGCGACGTGGTCCCCGCTGCCCGAGCTGGGGTCCTACTTCCGGTCGCAGTCCGGCAGCGTCCGGGTGGTGCTCGCGGTCGTCGACCAGACCGGTGGTGACGTCTACCAGGTGGTCGCCTCCAACGTGGAGGGCGCGCGCGAGGTCGACGAGGAGACCGTCCGCGGCAGCGCGGTGGAGTCGGTGCACAAGCCCCGCGAGGGCGGCAACGCGCACAAGCAGCGCCAACGTCGCCACGCCGAGGCGGCCTACCAGAACGCCGCCGACGTCGTGAAGGGCATCCAGTCCGCCGTCTCGTCGTTCCGGCCGGAGATCATCGTGCTCGCCGGCGAGGTCAGCGGCCGCGAGGTCGTCCGGGCCGAGATGACGAAGGGCCTGCTGGAGATCACCCAGGAGGTCGACGCGGGCAGCCGTGCGGCCGGTGCCAGCGAGGACGCTCTCGAGGACGCGCTGCTCACCGAGGCGGGCCGGGCCGCGACCCGCAAGGAGACCTCGGTCCGCGAGCGGTTCCACGAGGCGAAGGCGCACAACAACGCCGCCGAGGGCCTCGAGGCGGTCCTCGAGGCGGCCCGCGCCGGCGCGGTGGAGACCCTGCTCCTCGTCGACGCCACGACGGTGCCCGGCGAGCTGTGGACCGGGTCGGCCCCCGAGGCCGTCTCCACCGAGAAGGACCGCGCCGCGTCGCTGTCCGACGGCGAGGTCGTCCAGCGGCCCGCCGAGCAGGTGCTGCTGCGCACCACGGGCGCGCTCGGCGGCTCGGTCGCCGTCCTCGGCGCGGGCACGGAGCTGACCGACAACGTCGGCGCGCTCCTGCGCTTCCCGGTCGGGGGCTGAGCGCCTCGTCCGGCTCACCTTGTCGCGGTGTACCGCGCGTCCGCGGGCAGCTTGTCGTTGGGAATCCCAGCGACAAGCTGCTGACCGGGCGGCGGGTTCCCGCGACAAGGTGTCGCGGGACGTGGTCCGCCGTCGGGAGGCGGTCTGACCGGCGCGTGCGGCGCGCCGGGGTCCGGCCATCGCGCCAGCTCGCCTGGTTCCAGCTTGTCGCGGCCTTCCGCGCTTCCGCGGGCAGCTTGTCGCTGGGATTCCCAGCGACAAGCTGAGGTGGGTGCGACAGATTCCCGCGACAAGGTGCCGCCCGACGCGATCCGTGGCCGAGAAGCCCGCGGTCGCGCGGGCGCGTCAGCCGAAGGCCTGCAGCGCGCGGATCTTGTTCGTCGCGTCCAGGGCCGCGACCTTGTAGGCCTCGGAGAGCGTCGGGTAGTTGAGCACCGCGTCGACGAGGTAGTCGACGGTGCCGCCGCAACCCATGATCGCCTGGCCGACGTGGACGAGCTCGGTCGCGGAGGTCCCGAAGACGTGCACGCCGAGCAGCGCGTGATCGGTCGGGGAGACCAGCAGCTTGAGCATCCCGTAGTCGTCCCCGACGATCTGACCGCGCGCGAGCTCGCGGTACCGGGCGATCCCGACCTCGTAGGGCACGGACCGCTCGGTCAGCTCGGCCTCGGTGGCGCCGCAGTAGGACACCTCGGGGATCGTGTAGATGCCGTACGGCGCGAGCGCGGCGTCGGAGCGGCCCGCGGGCTCGCCGAAGGCGTGGTACGCGGCCTGCCGGCCCTGCTCCATCGACGTCGCGGCCAGGGCGGGGAAGCCGATCACGTCGCCGACCGCGTAGATGTGGGGCACCACGGTCCGGTAGTGCTCGTCGACCTTCAGCCGACCCCGGGCGTCCGCCTCGAGCCCGGCCTTCTCGACGGCGAGCTCCTCGGTCACCCCCTGCCGGCCGGCGGAGTACATGACGGTCTCGGCGGCGATCTTCTTGCCGCTCGCCAGCGTGGTGACCGTGCCCCGCTCGGACACGCTCACGCCGGAGACCTCCTCGCCGAAGCGGAAGGTGACCGCGAGGTCGCGCAGGTGGAACTTCAGCGACTCGACCACCTCGGCGTCGCAGAAGTCGAGCATCGCGGGACGGCGCTCGACCACGGTCACCCGCGTGCCGAGGGCGGCGAACATGGAGGCGTACTCGATGCCGATCACGCCGGCCCCGACCACCACCATGCTCGCCGGGATGGCCTCCATGGCGAGGATGCCGTCGGAGTCGACCACACGGCGGTCGTCGAACTCGACGGACGGTGGCCGGGCCGGCTTCGTCCCGGTCGCGACGACGATCTTCGAGGCGGTGACCGTCTGGTGCTCGCCGCGGCGCTCGCCCAGGACCTCGACGGCGTGCTCGTCGAGGAAGCGCGCGGCGCCGGAGAGCAGGTCGACCCGGTTGCGCTGGAGCTGGTTGCGGATCACCTCGACCTCTCGGCCGATCACGAAGTGCGTGCGCGCGAGCAGGTCCTGCACGGTGATGTCCTGCTTCACGCGGTAGCTCTCGCCGTAGAGCCCGCGCATCGCGTACCCGGTGAGGTAGAGCACCGCCTCGCGCAGGGTCTTCGACGGGATCGTCCCGGTCTGCGTGCAGACCCCGCCCACCATCCCGCGCCGTTCGACGACGGCGACCCGTTTCCCGAGCTTCGCCGCCGCGATCGCGGCCTTCTGCCCACCCGGCCCGGAGCCGATGACGAGCAGGTCGTAGTCGTGGCTCTCCACGCGGTGACTCTGACCGGTGACCCCGGCGGGGGCAAGCGGGTCCGGATGACGTCCCGGTGAAGGTCATCCGGAGCGTGCGGCCGATCGGGTGAACCGTGGATCCGGGGCGGCGCCGCGGGAGTCGACCCCGGTGTGAGCACCCGGAAGAGACGCCCCCGCATCCCCACCCGCCGCATCCCCGCCCCGCGACCCGCACGCCCGGGCCGGGAGGAGGCCGTGGTCGTGTCGATCACGGACCCGCCGGACCTCGTCGCGGCCCTCCCGCCGCTGTTCGGCTTCACCCCGTCGGAGTCCGTCGTGGGCCTCGCCCTGCACGGACGGCCGGGCCGGCTGCGCCTCGGTGCGTCGGTCCGGATCGACCTCGGGCGGGGTCCCGACGACGACGCCGTCCTCGCCGCCGCCGTGCGGGACCGGCTGGTGCCGACCGGGCCGGACGCGGTCATCGTCGTGGTGGTGTCGGCCGACCCGGTCTCCGACGACGGCCGTCCGCCGCACGCGGGCCTGGTCGACGCTGTCACGGACGCGTTCGGGCAGCAGCGGGTCCGGGTCGAGGGCGCGGTGTGGGCGGAGCGGGTGGTGGCCGGCGGCCCGTGGCGCTGCTACGACCCGTGCGACTGCTCGGGGACGTTGCCGGACCCGGGCGGCACCCGCACCGCCGCCGAGATGACCGGGCTCGGCCGGGTGACCTACGGCTCGCGCGAGGAGGTGGCCGCGTCGTTGGCCCCCGACCCGGCGGCCCGCTCCCGCCGTCGTCGGGACCTGGTCGACGACGCCCACCGGGCGGCCGCCCTCGACCGCGAGCTCGCGGGGCCGGCCGCGGTCCGGCGGGACCTGGCGACGGTCCGGCGGGCCGCGGCCGAGGTCGGGAGGGGTGGGGTGCTCACCGAGGAGGAGGTCGCCGCGCTGGCGGCGGCACTGTCCGACAAGCAGGTGCGCGACGTCTGCCTCGGGTTCGCCGCGGAGCAGGACCCCGAGGTGGACCCGGTGCACGCCGAGGAGCTGTGGCGGGTGCTGGTCCGGGCCGTCCCGGCGCCCGAGGTCGCCGAGCCCGCGACGCTGCTCGCGTTCGCCTCGCTCGACCACGGCGGGGGCGCGACGCTGACCACGGCGCTGGACCGTGCGTGGACGGCCGACCCCGAGCACGAGCTCAGCCGGCTCCTGCAGCGCGTGCTCGCCCTCGGGAACGGCCCGGAGCACGCCCGGCGGATCGCGGTCGAGGGTGCCGCGGAGACCCGGCGGCGGGTGGGGTGAGGGGTCAGCGCAGCCCGTCGAGGGCGGCCGGGACCTCGGCCGGGGTGTCGACGACGGCGGCCGCGCCCGCCGCGATGAGCTCCGCCCGCCCGCCGAAGCCCCAGTCGACCCCGACGCACGGCAGACCGTGCGCCCGGGCGCCCTCGACGTCGTGGCTGCGGTCGCCGACCAGCCCGACCACCGGCCCGTCGTGCCGCGCGAGGGCGAGCCCGACGACGGCCGCCTTGCCCTCCACATCGTCGCCGGCGCCGAACACCCCGGCCGCGACGTACTTGTCCAGGCCGAGATGGGCGACGATCTCGTCGGCGTACTCGCGCGGCTTGCTGGTGGTGATCGCCAGCGTGTCGCCGCGGGCGACGAGCTCGGCCAGCAGGTCGGGGACGCCGGGGTAGACCTCGACGTCGAACATCGCGCCGCCGCCGTAGTACGCGCGGTAGGCGGCCATCATCGCGTCGGCGGTGGGCGCGTCGACGCCGAGCACGTCGCGGAACGCCCGCGGGAAGGGCGGGCCGATCAGGGCGCGCAGCTGCTCGGCGTCCGGCTCGTCGATCCCGACCGTCGCGGCGGAGTGCCGTACCGAGGCGCGGATCCCGGGGCCGGAATCGACGAGGGTGCCGTCGAGGTCGAAGCAGACCAGGGGCGAGCGGAGCGACGGGGGAGCACTCGGCTTGGCCGTCACGCCGGCACCCGCGACCGCACGAACGCCCACGCGTCGGCGACGATCCCGTCGAGGTCACCGCGGGTCGGGGTCCAGCCCAACCGCTCGTGGGCCCGGGCCGCGGACGCGACCAGCACGGCCGGGTCACCGGCGCGGCGCGGGGCGACGGCGGCCGGGATCGGGTGTCCGGTGACGCGCCGGCACGCCTCGATCACCTCGCGCACCGAGAAGCCCGTCCCGTTGCCGAGGTTGCAGATCAGGTGCTCACCCGTCGGGGCGACGTCGAGGGCACGCAGGTGGGCGTCGGCGAGGTCGTCGACGTGGATGTAGTCGCGCACGCAGGTGCCGTCGGCGGTGGGCCAGTCGTCCCCGTAGATCGCGACCTGCTCGCGGGTCCCGGCCGCCACCTGCAGCACCAGCGGGATGAGGTGCGTCTCGGTGGTGTGCCGCTCCCCGAACGCCCCGTGCGCCCCGGCCACGTTGAAGTAGCGCAGCGACACCGCGCCCAGCTCCCGTCCGGACGCGGCCGCGTAGGAGGTGATCGCGTGGTCGATCGCGAGCTTCGTCGCGCCGTACGGGTTGGTGGGCCGCGTGGGGGAGTCCTCGGTGATCGGGGAGGTCTCCGGCTCGCCGTAGGTCGCTGCGGTCGAGGAGAACACCAGGCGCGGCACCCGGTGCGCGCGCACGGCGTCGAGCAGGGCGATCGAGGTCACGACGTTGCCGTGCCAGTACTTCGCCGGGTCGACCACGGACTCCCCGACCAGCGAGCGGGCCGCGAAGTGGAGCACGCCGTCGTAGCCCTCGGCGAGGACCCCGGACGCGGCCACCGCCACGTCGCCCTGCACGAACGCGGCGCCGGAGGGGACGGCGTCGCGGTGGCCGGTGGAGAGGTCGTCCAGGACGGTGACGTCGTGGCCGGCGTCGAGCAGGTGCGCCGTGCACACGCTCCCCACGTAGCCGGCGCCGCCGGTGACGAGCAGCTTCATGACGACGAGTCTGGCCTACCGGCCTCGACGGGCTCCGGGACGGGGAGCCCGCCGGGCCTCAGACCGCGCGGACGAGGACGGCGTGCGCGACGAGCGGGTCGACCTCGGAGCTGCGGCCGCCCGCGCCGATGCCGACCGCGTCGCCGAAGCGGGGGATCGCGACGACGTCGACGTCGCTGCCGGGGAGCACGCCCGCGGCCTTGAGCCCGGCCATGAGCGGCTCGTTGAGCTGCACGTGCTCGGCGATGCGTCGGATGACGACCTTGCCGCCGCCCGCGCGGGCGAACTCGTCGAGGCGGATGAGCCCGGCCTCGTCGGGGGTCGGGGTGCGGGTGGGCAGGTCGACCACGCCGCCCCGCAGCTCCTCGAGGCCGGGGATGGGGTTGCCGTAGGGCGAGACCGCGGGCTCGCCGAGCAGCGCGAACACCTTGCGCTCCACGGCGTCGCTCATCACGTGCTCCCACCGGCAGGCCTCGGTGTGGACGTGCTCCCACTCGAGCCCGATCACGTTGACCAGCAGCAGCTCGGCCAGCCGGTGCTTGCGCATCACCGAGACGGCCTTGCCGCGACCCTCCGGGGTCAGCTCGAGGTGGCGGTCACCGGCCACGTGCACCAATCCGTCGCGCTCCATCCGCGCGACCGTCTGGCTCACGGTCGGACCGCTCTGCTCGAGGCGTTCGGCGATACGCGCGCGCAGCGGCACCACCCCTTCCTCCTCGAGCTCGTAGATCGTGCGCAGGTACATCTCCGTGGTGTCGATGAGGTCGTTCATCCCCACCCCTTCCGTCCCGTGGACGATCCTACCGAGCGACGCCACCACCTCCGGGGCAGGCACGATGGAGGGGTGCCGAACCCACAGGGGCCGCTCGTCAGCGCCGCCGACCTGGTCGCCGAACTCGCCGGGGGACCGGCCGGCGTCGACGGGCGCCCGGTCGTCCTGGACGTCCGCTGGCGTCTGACGCCACCCCCGAAGAAGCGCACCCGCCGTCGTCCGGACCCGGTCGGGGAGCCGGACTTCGACGCGGGCCACGTGCCCGGCGCGGTGTTCGTCGACGTGGACTCCGAGCTGGCCGGCCCGCCCGGGCCCGCGGGCCGCCACCCGCTGCCCGACCCCGACGACCTGCAGACCACGATGCGCCGGGCCGGGATCGGGCGCACGGGCTCCGTGGTCGTGTACGACGGCGTCGGCGCGGGCGACGGGATGGCCGCGGCGCGGGCCTGGTGGGTGCTGCGGTGGGCGGGCCTCGCGCCGGAACAGGTCCGGGTGCTCGACGGCGGGTACGGCGCCTGGACCGCGGCCGGCGGGGAGTCCTCGACGGCCTCCGGCGGCGTCCGCACCCAGGGCGACGTCGACGTGGCCGGCGGCGGCATGCCGGTGCTCACCGCCGACTCGGCGGCCTCGGTCGCGGCGCGGGGCACGCTGCTCGACGCCCGTGCCGCCGAGCGGTTCCGCGGCGAGACCGAGCCGATCGACCCGGTCGCGGGGCACATCCCGGGCGCGGCCAACGTGCCGGTCGCCGGACTGCTGACCGACGACGGCCGGTGGCGCTCGGCGACCGAACTCGCCGGGCTGCTCGAACCCGTCGTCGGGACGGTCGCGGGGGCCTACTGCGGGTCCGGGGTCAGCGCGGCGATGCTCGTGCTCGCCGCCGAGATCGCCGGGGTCCGCCCGCCGGAGGACCCGGTGGGGCTCTACGTCGGGTCGTGGTCGAACTGGGTGGCGGGCAAGCGGCCGGTGGAGACCGGGACGTCTCGGTAGCGTCACCGGCATGCGCGCCACGGTCGTCTGGGACGAGGCCCTGCTGGCCTACAAGCTGTCGAACGACCACCCGCTGCACCCGGTGCGGCTGGACCTGACGATGCGGCTCGCCCGCAGCCTCGGGGTGCTCGAGGGCGTGGAGCCGCTGATCCCCACCCCGGCCCCGGACGATGAGCTGGAGCGGGTCCACGTCGCGTCGTACCTGGAGGCCGTGCGGCGGGCGCCGAGCCACGGCGACGACCCCGTCCACCAGCTCGGGACCAGCGACAACCCGATCTTCGAGGGCATGCACGACGCGTCCGCGCTGGTGGCGGGCGGGTCGATCGCGGCGGCCCGGGAGATCGCGGAGGGCCGGGCGGACCGGGCGGTGAACCTCTCCGGCGGGCTGCACCACGCGATGCGCGACCACGCGTGGGGCTTCTGCGTCTACAACGACTGCGCGATCGCGATCAGCTGGCTGCTCGACCACGGCTACACCCGGATCGCCTACCTCGACACCGACGTCCACCACGGCGACGGCGTGCAGGCGGCGTTCCTCGACGACCCGCGCGTGATGACGATCTCGGTCCACCAGCACCCGCGGACGCTGTGGCCGGGCACCGGGTTCGCCTCCGAGCTCGGCGAGGGCGCCGCGGCGGGCACCGCGATCAACCTGCCGCTCCCGCCCGGCACGCGCGACCAGGCGTGGCTGCGGGCCTTCCACGCCGTCGTCCCGGGCCTGCTGCGGGCCTTCGAGCCGCAGATCCTCGTCACCCAGTGCGGCGCGGACACCCACCACGAGGACCCGCTGGCCGAGCTGAGCCTCACCGTCGACGGGCACCGTGCGATCTACCGGGCCTGCCGCGACCTCGCCGCCGAGTACGCCGGCGGCAAGTGGCTCGCGCTCGGCGGGGGCGGCTACAACCTGATCCGCGGTGTTCCCCGTTCCTGGACCCACCTGCTCGCCACGGTCCTCGACCGGGACGTCGACCCGGACCGGACGATCCCGGCGGAATGGACGTCACACGCCGCCACGCTGTCGAACCGGCCGGTGCCGACGACGATGACGGAGGAGGCTCCGACGGACTGGACGCCCTGGGGCGGCTACACCGAGGTCGACGTCGACCGCTTCGTCCTGGAGACCCGCCGTGCGGTGTTCCCGCTGCACGGCCTCGAACCGCAGAACGTCCTGGACTGATCCATGAGCTCTTCCCCGGCCTGGTCGACCACCGAGGTCTCGAGCCTCGACGCGGCCACCACCCCGGTGCTGGCGGTGCCGGACGCGCCCTACCCGCGGCACTGGGAGGCCGACGTCGTCGCGGCGGACGGCGTCACCGCCCACCTGCGTCCGATCACCCCGGACGACGCCGACGACGTGGTGGCCTTCCACGCCCGGCTCTCCGAGCGCACGCGCTACTACCGCTACTTCAGCCCCTACCCGACGATCCCGGCGCGCGACCTCAAGCGGTTCGTCGAGGTCGACCAGCACGACTCGGTCGCCCTGGTGCTGTGGCTCGCCACCGAGATCATCGCGATCGGGCGTTACGTGCGGCTGGGGGCGGACGACCCGTCCGCGGAGGTGGCGTTCGTCGTCCGCGACGACCACCAGGGCCGCGGGCTCGGCTCGATCCTGCTCGAGCACCTCGCGGCGGCCGCGGAGGAGGTCGGCATCAGCCGCTTCGTCGCCGAGGTGCTCTCGGAGAACCGGGCGATGGTGCACACGTTCCGGCAGGCCGGCTACGACGTGACGCGGTCCCTGGACGGCTCGACGCTGCACCTGGAGTTCGACGTCGCGGCGACCGACCGCTCCACCGAGGTGCGCCGCTCCCGCGAGCAGGCCGCCGAGGCCCGGAGCGTGGCGAACGTGCTGCACCCGCGGTCGGTCGCGGTGGTCGGGGCGTCGGTCGACGAGAGCAAGCTCGGCCACGTCGTGCTGCGCAACCTGCTGCTCGGCGGGTTCACCGGCCCGGTCTACCCGGTCAACCCGGAGGCGCGGTCGGTCCGCGGTGTGCGGGCCTACCCGACCGTGGGCGACATCCCCGACGAGGTGGACCTCGCGGTGCTCGCCGTCCCGCCCGAGGAGGTCGCGGGCGTCGTCGACGGGTGCCTGACCAAGGGGGTCAAGGCCCTCGTCGTCGTGACGACGGGGTTCGGCGAGACCGGCGAGGCCGGGATCGCCCGGCAGCGCGAGTTGGTGGCGTCGGCCCGGGCGCGCGGGATGCGCGTCGTCGGGCCGAGTGCGCTCGGCGTCGTGAACCTGGACCCGGCCACCCGGCTGAACGCCTCGCTGGCCCCGACCGTGCCGCCGCCCGGGCGGGTCGGGTTCTTCTGCCAGTCCGGCGCGCTCGGCATCCAGATCCTCGCCGCCGCCGCGCAGCGCCGGCTCGGGCTCTCGACGTTCGTCTCCGCCGGGAACCGCGCGGACCTCTCCGGCAACGACCTCATGCAGTACTGGGACACCGACCCGGCCACGGACGTCGTCCTGCTGTACCTGGAGAGCTTCGGCAACCCGCGCAAGTTCGCGCGCGTCGCCCGGCGGCTGGCCCGCCGCAAGCCGGTGGTCGCCGTGGCGTCCGGCCGGCACGCGACCCCCGGGCTCGCCGCGAGCACCTCCCCGCTGGAGGAGGCGTCGGTCGCGGCGGTGTTCGACCAGTCCGGCGTGATCCGGGTGAACTCCGTCGACGAGCTGTTCGACGTGGCGCTGCTCGTCGCGAACCAGCCGTTGCCGCGCGGGCCGCGGATCGGGGTGGTCGGCAACTCCAGCGCGCTCGGGGTGCTGGCCTCCGACGTGGCGCTCGCCCACGGGATGCACCTGGCGTTCCCGCCGGTGGACGTGGGCGCGATGGCCGACCCGGCCGAGCTCGCGGACGCCGCGCTGCGGGCCCTGGAGGACGACGCCTGCGACGCGCTCGTGATCGTGTTCTCCCCGCCGGTCGCGACCGACGGCGCCGCCCACGCGGACGCGCTCGCCGAGGTCGTGACCAGCGCCGACAAGCCCGTCACGACGACGTTCCTGGCCTCCTCCGGCGTGCCCGAGCACCTGGCGGTGCCCTCCGAGCACGGCGGCACCGCCGTGCCCGCGCGGGGGAGCGTCCCGTCCTACCCGTCCCCGGAGCGCGCCGTGATCGCGCTGGCGCGGGTGGTGCGCTACACCCAGTGGCTCGAGCGCCCGGTCGGCGACTTCGTGGTGCCGCCGGGCTGTGACCTCGCGGCGGCCCGCGCGTTCGTCGACGAACTGGGCCCCATCGAGACCGCGCTGGTGCTCGACGACGACCAGACCGCGGACCTGCTGGGACGGGTCGGCATCCGGGTCGCGCCGTTCCGGCGTGCCCGGACGAAGGACGAGGCGGTGCAGGCCGCCGCGGCGCTGCGGGCGTCGGCGTCCGGGGGCGAGGTCGTGGTCAAGACGGTGGTGCGGACCTGGCGGCACCGCAGCGACCTCGCCGGAGTGCGCACCGGGCTCTCCGACGACGAGTCGGTGGCGTACGCCTACCAGCAGCTCGCCGACCTGTCCGGGTCCCCGGAGGTCGACGTCCAGGTCCAGGTGCCGCCGGGGATGCCGGTGGTCGTGGAGCTGCGCGACGACCCGTCGTTCGGGTCGCTGGTCTCGTTCGGTCTGGCGGGGGTGGTCACCGAGCTGCTCGGCGACCGCGCCTACCGCGCCACACCGCTCTCGACCATGGACGCGCACACCCTGGTGCGCGCGCCCCGGGCGGCCCCGATGCTCGACGGCTACCGCGGTGCGCGGCCGATGGACCTGGGCGCGCTGGAGGACCTGCTGCTGCGCGTGGGGCAGCTCGCCGAC
The DNA here is from genome assembly GCF_030286555.1 of Actinomycetospora termitidis. Classification (GTDB taxonomy): domain Bacteria; phylum Actinomycetota; class Actinomycetes; order Mycobacteriales; family Pseudonocardiaceae; genus Actinomycetospora; species Actinomycetospora termitidis. The sequence goes on from NZ_JASVWF010000002.1 coordinate 620,041, forward strand.
CACGTGCCGGAGCTGCGCTCGCTCGTGCTCGACCCGGTCCTCGTGGCCGAACGCGGGGTGCACCCGACGTCGGTGCGCGCGGTGCTCGGCCCGCCACCGGGGCCCCGCGACGGCGGCCCGCGACGCCTCGGCGGGTAACCCGTGTGCGTGACGGGCGCGCGCCCGAGTGCCGTTCCGCGCGACCATGCCGGGCGATGCGTGCCGTCGGGATGATCGTGCTGCTGGCCACCGTCGTGCTGTTCGCGGCCGGGTGCGGGTCACCGGGCGGCGGTGGTGGCGGCGACACTCCTCCGGGCACGCCACCGACCGTGCCCACCGGTGCCCCTCCCGGCGGGACGTCGACACCGCCCGTGCCGGTCGACCCGCTGGTGGCCGACCCGCCTCCCGGCGGGACGGCCCTCGATCCCGCCCGGGTCACGACGACGGGTCTGCCGGCCGGCTTCCCGACGCTGGTGTGGTCGCGCGGTCCGCGCACGCTCGGCGTCTACGGGCGCTCGGGAGGGTGCACGGAGGCGGCCGCGACGGTCGTCGACCAGACGCCGGAGGCGGTGACCGTGCGCGTCACGCAGACCACCACCTCGACGGGGCCGTGCACGAGGGAGCTGCGCTACCCGGCGTTCGAGCTGCCGCTGACCGCGGATCTGGGGCAGCGCCGGGTCGTACTCACGGGGGAGCAGAACTAGGAAGGGCCGAGAAACCGGGACGGCCCCCGGCCGTCCCGGCCCCTCGTGGCAGGGCAGCCGCCATCGGCTGCCGGAGTGGGGGGAGCCGGGGGCGGTACCGCCGTCCCGGCGTGCGTCAGGTCACACGCCTGCGCTGACGCGAGCATGCCCCTCCCCGAACGGAGGGGTCAAGCTCCCGTGCCATCGCATCGTCCGCAGCCGAACCGACGTTCGGCGGGGTCCCCCCGGTCAGCTCGCGGCGTAGGCCTTGAGCCGGCGGGCCCGGTCGCCCTCGCGGAGCTTGGACATGACCTCACGCTCGATCTGGCGGACGCGCTCGCGGGAGAGCCCGAAACGCTTGCCGATCTGGTCGAGCGTGCGCGGCTGGCCGTCGTCGAGGCCGTACCGCAGCCGGATCACGTTCTGCTCGCGCTCGTCGAGCGTCGCGATGACCCGCCGCATGTCGTCGTGCAGCAGCCCGGAGATCACCGTCGACTCGGCGTCGGTGGCCTCGGCGTCCTCGATGAAGTCCCCGAGCGGGGCCTCCTCCTCGGACCCGACCGGCATGTCCAGGCTCACCGGGTCGCGGCTGTGGTCGAGCAGGTCGGCCACCTTCTCCACCGCGAGCCCCGACTCCTCGGCCAGCTCCTCGTTCGTGGCCTCACGTCCGAGGGTCTGGTGCAGGTCGCGCTTGATGCGGGCCAGCTTGTTGACCTGCTCGACCAGGTGGACGGGCAGGCGGATGGTGCGGGCCTGGTCGGCCATGCCGCGGGTGATGGCCTGGCGGATCCACCACGTCGCGTAGGTCGAGAACTTGAAGCCCTTGGCGTAGTCGAACTTCTCGACCGCCCGGATGAGGCCGAGGTTGCCCTCCTGGATGAGGTCCAGCAGGGGCATCCCGCGGCCGGTGTAGCGCTTGGCCAGCGAGACGACCAGCCGCAGGTTGGCCTCCAGCAGGTGGGCGCGGGCCCGCAGGCCGTCGCGCGCCACCAGGCGGAGGTCCTTGGCCCGGGCGGGCTCGAGGTCCTCGGTCTCCAGCAGGTGCGCCGCGTAGACGCCGGCCTCGATGCGCTTCGCGAGCTCCACCTCGTCGGCGGCCGTCAGCAGCGCGGTCTTTCCGATACCGTTGAGGTACACACGGACGAGGTCGGCAGCCGGGCTCTGGGCATCCAGGTCGCTCTGGATCTCGGCCTCGGTCTGCAGAGCAGTGGACTCGGTGCTCTCGGAGGTCTCGGCGCCGTCGGGGGTCGACTCGACCTGCGGGGCGAGTGTCGCCGTCATGAAATCCTCCCTGCGCGGCGTTGGTCTGGCGCGCCGCGTCACATGGTCGAACGCGCGATGGCGCGCGATCGTTCCCGCGCGCCGGGCTCCGTCGCGGATAGCCGCTTGTGACGGTCCTGACGCGTGGTTCGGGTCATCGCGCGACAACCGCCGCCCTCAGACCTCGACGAGCACGGTGAACGGCCCGTCGTTCACGGATTCCACCGCCATGTCCGCGCCGAACACGCCCGTGGCCACCGTCGCACCCCGCGTGCGCAGCTCGGCCACCACCGCGTCGACGACCCGCTCCGCCTCCGGTCCCGGTGCGGCCGCCGACCACGATGGTCGTCGTCCCTTCCGCGTCTCGCCGTAGAGCGTGAACTGACTCACGACGAGCAGTCCGGCGCCCGTGTCCGCGCAGCTCTGCTCCCCGTCCAGGATCCGCAGCTCGTGCAGCTTGCGCGCCATCGTCGCGGCCGGCGCGTCGTCGCGGGACGGGTCGTCCCGGTGGACGCCGAGCAGGACGAGCAGGCCCGGGCCGTCGAGCGCACCGACCACCGCGCCGTCCACCGTCACCGAGGCCCGCGTCACCCGGGCGACGACGGCCTTCACGACGGCGTCCGCGGCACCAGCAGGCCGTGCAGGAACAGTTCCCGGACCACGGGCAGCGCGGCCGCGGTGAGCTCGTCGACGTCACGGCCGTGGGCGACCGCCAGCAGCCCGAGGAGGTCCGACAGCGGCAGGTACCCGCGGCAGCCCGCGATCAGGGCCTCGCCGAGGTCGTCGAGGTCGTGGCGCCACTGCGGGCCGTCGAGGCGGACCAGGGTGCCGCCGATGCGCCGCCACCCCTCGTCGTCGCCGGTGTAGCCGCGTTCCAGGGCGGTGGTCGGGGGCGCCACGAGCGGCTCGTCGAGCAGGTCGTGCCCCCGGAGCCACGCCACCCGGTCCAGCCAGGCCTCGACCTCCCCGCCGAGCGGGTCGCCGATCGCCTGCCGCATGTCCTCGCACACGACCGTGCCGCCGCCCCCGGTCCGCCGCAGCGTCACGAACCCGAAGCCGATGCCCACCACATCGTGCGCGGCGAAGAAGTCCAGCCACTCCGCGGTCCGTGCGCGCCCGGCGGGCGAGGCGGGGTCGACGCCCGCGTCCCGCAGCCACGTGCCCACGTGCAGGGCGGGGTCGGCGACGTCGCGCTGCACGACCCACGCGTCCAGTCCGCCGGGCGCCGCGGCCGCCGCGGCGTCGGCCAGCCAGCGGCGTGGACGCGCCTGCCACCCGGTGCCCGGCTCCTCGGCGGCCGCCAGGTCCGCACCGGTGATCAGCCAGGAGGCCAGCAGCTGCCCGACCCCACCTGGCGTCAGGAAGCCGGGGAGGGAGGACACGAGCAGGGCGGAGGCGCCGTCGCCGCCGAGGCCGGCGTCGCGGTAGACGTGCTCGACGGCGGGCGGGCCGGGCACGAAGGGCGGGTTGCAGACGATCTGGTCGTAGCGCCGGCCGGCGACCGGCTCCCACCACGGGCCGGTGAGCACCTCGACGTCGACCCCGGAGATCGCGAAGGTCGCCCGGGCGAGGGTGTTGGCGCGCTCGGAGACGTCGGTCGCGGTGAGCGACGCGGCGTGCCCCGAGCAGTGCAGGGTCTGGACCCCGCACCCGGCGCCGAGGTCGAGCAGCGTGCCCACCTCGCGCCGCACGGTCGCGCGGGCCAGCGACATCGACGCGGCCCCGGCGCCGAGGACGTGCTCGGTCGCCTTGTCGGCGCCGTGGTCGAGGTCGGAGAGGACCCACCACGACCCGTGCTCGTCGGCGTGCGGGCGCAGGTCCAGCCCGGCGGCGATCCCGCCGTCGGTGCGGCGCAGCAGCTCGGCGTCGACCAGCTCGTCGACCCTCACCGGCGCGAACGCCGCGGTCGCCTCGTCGGGCGTCACGGCCTCCGACAGCAGGAAGAGGCGCACCAGGACGGGGAACGGGCCGGCGTCGGGAAGGCTCCGTCGGGCCGGTTCGGGCTCGCCGCGGTCCAGCGCGGCCCCGGCCTCGGCGCCGAGGGCCTCGGCGACGCCGTCGACGGTGAAGCCCGCGGCACGGAACACCGGGGCGAGCCGGGCGGCCACCTCCGGGAGTCGATCGATCACACCGCCCAGTCTGTCCCGGTGGATCGGTCCACCCGCCGGAAGGTCCGGTGTGACCGGTTGCACTCGACCACGAAGGGGAACACGCCCGTCCAGTGAGAGGGGACCGTGCCGCGTCGATCGTGGCAGGGTTGCCCGACGGGGTCGCCGTGGTGACGCTGCGCACAGCGCTGTCGCCGTGCCCGACCCCGGTCAGTGGAGTCACGAGGAACCGGAGGCCAGCGGATGTCGGAGCAGGGCTCGAGTCAGGGCAACCAGTACCCCCCGGACCCCGAGCTGTCCAAGACCGCCAACGCCCGCCCCGAGATGAAGGAACAGGGGCTCGAGGAGTTCTGGGACGAGCAGGCGAAGCAGCGCATCGACTGGTTCGAGCCGTACGAGACCGTCCTCGACTGGCAGCTGCCCTACGCGAAGTGGTTCGTCGGCGGGAAGCTCAACGCCTGCTACAACTGCGTCGACCGCCACGTCGAGGGCGGGAAGGGCGACAAGGTCGCCCTGCACGTCGTGCCCGACGACGGGTCGGACTCGGCCGACGCGCACGACATCACCTACGCGCAGCTGCAGCGCCAGGTCGTGAAGTTCGCCAACGGGCTGAAGAAGCTGGGCGTCGGCAAGGGCGACGCGGTCGGCATCTACATGCAGATGATCCCCGACGCCGTCGTCGCGATGCTCGCGTGCGCCCGCATCGGCGCGCCGCACACCGTGGTGTTCGGCGGGTTCTCCGGCAAGGCCGTCGACGAGCGCTGCACCGACTTCGGCGCCAAGGTCCTCATCACCCAGGACGAGGCGCTGCGCGGCGGCAAGGCCGGCGCGCAGAAGAAGAACGCCGACGACGGGCTGAGCGCGGACACGACGATCGAGAAGATCGTGGTGGTCAAGCGGACCGGCGGCGACGTCCCGATGACCGACGGCCGGGACGTCTACTACGACGACCTGGTCGCCGACCTCGACGACGACCCGTCGTCGTGCCCGTGCGAGCCGATGGACGCGGAGGACCTGCTCTTCCTGCTCTACACCTCGGGCTCGACCGGCAAGCCCAAGGGCGTGGTGCACACCACCGGCGGCTACCTCACCGGCGTCACGACCACGACCAACCTCGTCTTCGACGTCAAGGACGACTCGGTCTACTGGTGCGCCGCCGACATCGGGTGGATCACCGGCCACAGCTACATCACCTACGGGCCGCTCGCGAACGGCCTGACCTCGGTGCTCTACGAGGGCGTCCCCGGCTACCCGGACAAGGACGTCTGGTGGAAGATCATCGAGAAGTACGGGGTGACGATCCTCTACACCTCGCCGACCGCGATCCGCTCGCACATGAAGTGGGGCGAGCAGTACGCCCAGTCCCGCGACCTGTCGTCCATCAAAATCCTCGGCAGCGTCGGTGAGCCGATCAACCCCGAGGCGTGGGAGTGGTACCGCAAGTACGTCGGCGGCGGCTCCGCACCGATCATGGACACCTGGTGGCAGACCGAGACCGGGCACATCCTCATCACGCCGCTGCCCGGCATCACCACCCTCAAGCCCGGCATGGCGCAGCAGCCGTTCCCGGGGGTGAAGCCCGAGATCCGGGACGACGAGGGCAACGCCCTGGGGCTCAACCAGCCCGGCAACCTCGTCCTGACGCAGCCGTGGCCGGGCATGATGCGCGGGCTCTACAAGGACGACGAGCGCTACCGCGACACCTACTGGTCGAAGTACTCCGACGCCTACTTCGCGGGCGACGGGGCGAAGTACGACGACGACGGCGACATCATGCTGATGGGCCGCATCGACGACGTGACCAACGTGTCCGGGCACCGCATCTCGACCTTCGAGGTCGAGTCCGCGCTGGTCGAGCACGAGCTGGTGGCCGAGGCCGCGGTGGCGGCGCGGCGTGACCCGGACACCGGGCAGGCGATCGTCGCGTTCGTCTCGCTGGTCGGGGAGAACCAGGGCGACGACGAGCTCAAGCAGACCCTGCGCGAGCACGTCGCCACCCAGATCGGCAAGCTGGCCCGTCCGGCGGAGCTGATCTTCGCGCACGACCTGCCCAAGACCCGATCGGGCAAGATCATGCGCCGCCTGCTCAAGAACATCGCCGAGGGCGAGGAGCTCGGCGACACCACGACGCTGGTCGACCCCAGCGTCGTCGAGGTGATGCAGAAGCAGGTCAACCCGACGTAGTCGGCGTGCCGTCGGTGGTCGGTCCGGCCACCGGCGGCACCTCCCCGCGCAGGGTCGCGAGTTCCTCGGTGACCCGTCCCATGATGCGGTCGGTCGCCTCCTGCAGGGCCTTCCGCTGCCCCTGGCGCCCGACCAGGTCGGAGAGGTCCACCGGGTCGCCGGCCAGGACCCGCAGCGTCGCGCGGGGGAACAGGCGGAGCTTGACCCCGGTCGGGGGCATCAGGTGGTTCGACCCCCACTGGCCGACCGGGATCACCGGTGCGCCCGTTGCGAGGGCCATCCGTGCGACGCCGGTGTGCGCCTTCTGCGGCCAGCCGTCGGAGTGTTGCGGGAACCCGCCCTCGGGGTAGACCACGACGCACTCGCCGCGCTCCACCGCGGCGACCGCGGCGCGGTAGGCCTCGATGCCGGACGCCTTGCGGTCCACCGGGATGTGCCGGCCGCCCCGCAACGGCGAGCCGACGACCTTCATCCCCCACAGCTCCTTCATCGCGAGGAACCGCGGCACCCGGCCCTGCGCCATGCAGTAGGCGACCATCGTGATCGGGTCGACGTGCGCGAGGTGGTTCACCGCGAGCAGCACGCCGCCCTCGCGCGGCACGTGCCGCCCGCCGCGGAAGTCCCACCGCGCCACGGCCATGAGGACCGGCCAGAGCAGGTCGATGGCGAACCCGTACCCGAATCCGCGGTCGCGTCGGGCGTAGAGGATCCAGATCGCGAGCTTGCGCCAGAGCCGCATCGGCCGGCCCGGCGGGCGCCGGTCGTGCCCCTGCGCGACCCGGCGCACCCGCGGGTGGGGCCGCGGCGGCGGGTAGTCGTCCTTCGCCGGGGCGCGGGCGGGGGTGGGCGCGGCGGGGTCGGGCGCCGGCGCGGCCAGCGGGGAGGGGCCTTCGTCGGGAAGGGGAGGCTGCGGCGCCTGGGAGGACATGCCCCGGATCATGTCCTGTCCTCCGCGCGGCCCGCATGAGTAGTTCTCCCACGGCGGTCGTCGAACCGTCCGGCGCCCGGCCGCGATGATCCTCGGGGACGGTGGGGACGCGATCGGAGGACGGATGGCAGGCGCAGCATCGACGGTGGTCCGCGCGGCGGCGAGGTTCGTGGACGGGACGCTGCCCGTACGGATCCGGGCGTGGGACGGCAGCGAGGCCGGCGCGACCCGGGAGTCGGGCGCACCCGTCGTCGTCCTGAACCACCGGCGGGCCCTGCGGCGCCTGCTGTGGCAGCCGGGCGAGATGGGGCTGGCGCACGCCTACGTCTCCGGCGACCTCGACGTCGAGGGCGACCTGCAGGAGGGACTCACCGCGATGTGGGGCCTCGTCCGCGACGGTGCCGTGCGGCCGCGCCGGCCGGGCATCGGCGAGCTGCCCGGCCTCCTCGGGAGCGCCGCCCGGCTCGGCCTGCTGGGGCCGCGGCCCGCGCCGCCGCCCGAGGCGATCCGGCTGCCGCGGTTCGCGAAGCTGCATTCGAAGCTGCGCGACCGGGCCGTCATCGCGCACCACTACGACGCCGGCAACGACTTCTACGAGCTGCTCCTCGACCCGAACATGGCCTACTCGTCGGGGTACTGGACCGACCTGGGGGCCGAGGTCACGCCGGAGAACCTCCGCGCCGCGCAGGACGCCAAGCTCGACATGATCTGCCGCAAGCTCGGGCTCGGGCCGGGCTCGACGCTGCTCGACGTCGGCTGTGGCTGGGGTTCGCTGCCGATCCACGCGGCCAGGCACTTCGGCGCGCACGTCCGCGGCGTGACGATCGCGACCGAGCAGCGCGACCACATCAATCAGCGGATCCGGGCCGAGGGCCTGGCCGACAAGGTGCAGGTGGACCTCGTCGACTACCGCGACGTCCCCGCGCGGATCGAGGGTTACGGCGAGTTCGACGCGGTGTCCAGCATCGAGATGGGCGAGCACGTCGGCGACGGGAACTACCCGACGTTCGCCTCGATCCTGGTCGGGGCCCTGCGCCCGGGTGGGCGGGCGCTGGTCCAGCAGATGTCCCGCCGCCCCGGCGACCACCCCGGCGGCGGGCCGTTCATCGAGACCTACGTGACCCCTGACATGGTGATGCGGCCGGTCGGGGACACCCTGACCCTGCTGCAGCGGGCCGGTCTCGAGGTCCGCGACGTCCACGTGATGCGGGAGCACTACGTGCCGACGTGCCGGGCCTGGATCGCGACCCTCGAGGCGCACTGGGACCGCGCGGTGGCGCTGGCCGGGGAGCGGGGCGCCCGCATGTGGCGGCTCTACCTGGTGGGCGCCGCGCTCGCGTTCGAGGAGAACCGGATGGGCGTCGACCAGATCCTGCTGGCGCGCCCCACGGCGACGGGGCGCTCGGGGATGCCGGCGACGCGTTCGTCCTTCGAGCCCGGGGGTATCTCGGTCCCGTGAGCTTCGACTGGGCGGCCGCCGGCATCCTCCTGGCGGTCGCCGCCGGCGTCGTCGTCGTGACCTTCGCGGTGACGCTGCTGCTGGCGCGGGCGATGGGCAGGCACTCGATCGTCGACGTGACGTGGGGCCTGGGCTTCGCGCTGATCGCGGTGGCGGCCTACGTGACCTCGGGCCTGCTCGGCGTCGGGAACGACGCCGTCCGCCTGGTCGCCCTGCTGCTGCCCGTGATCTGGGGGCTGCGGCTGGGCGGCTACATCGCCTGGCGCAACCACGGGAAGGGCGAGGACCCGCGCTACACCGCGATGCTGGGCGAGGACCATCCGCCGGGCGCGATCACCTGGACCGTCGTGCGGAAGGTCTACCTGACGCAGGCCGGCGTGCAGCTCGTCGTCGTGCTCCCGGTGCTCGCCGCCATGGTGCGGGACTCGACCGTGTCCGCGGTGCTGATCCTCGGCGCGCTGGTCTGGCTGGTCGGGTTCTTCTTCGAGTCCGTCGGCGACGCGCAGCTCGCACGGTTCAAGGCCGACCCGCGGAACAAGGGGAAGGTCCTCGACTCCGGGCTCTGGCGCTACACCCGGCACCCGAACTACTTCGGCGACTTCTGCGTCTGGTGGGGCATCTTCCTGGTCGCCGTGGGGCACCCGGCCGGACTGATCACGATCGTCGGGCCGGCCCTGATGAGCTACCTGCTCATCGGTGTCACCGGCAAGGAGCTCACCGAGAAGTCGATGTCCGACCGCCCGGGGTACGCGGAGTACGTCGAGCGGACGTCCGGCTTCTTCCCGCTGCCGCCCGGCAGTGCCCCCGCCCGCGCCACCTGAGGGCGGGGGCCGCCGGGTCAGGCCGCGCGCTTGCGCAGCGTCGCCAACGCCGAGTCGGCGTGCTCGTCGAACTTCATCTCCCCGGTGATCACCTCGAGCACGGTGCGGTCGGTGTCGATGACGAAGGTCTTGCGCTTGATCGGCAGCACCGGCAACCACGAGCGCTTCGCGTCGAACTGCTTGGCGACCTCGCCCCCCGGGTCGGAGAGCAGCGGGTAGTCGAACGAGTTCGCCTCGGAGAACGTGTGCTGCTTCTCCACCGAGTCCGCGCTGATGCCGACCCGCTGCGCCCCGACCTGCGCGAACTCCGACGCCAGGTCGCGGAAGTGGCAGCTCTCCTGCGTGCAGCCGCCCGAGCTGGCCAGCGGGTAGAAGAACAGGACCACCGGCCCGTTCGTCAGCAGCTCCGAGAGCGTCCGGGGCGTCCCGGTGTCGTCGGCGAGCGAGAAGTCGGGCGCGGTGTCTCCGGCCTTCATGGGCGCGATTCCTTCCGGACGGCGGGTTTCGGTCCCTGTTCGTCCGACGACCTCTCCCGGTTCGACCCGGCTGGGGGTATCGACAATCGATCGATGACGCGCGACAGTCGACCGATGTCGCTCGATCGTCGTGCGGTCCACGTGCTACGAGGGCTCCTCGTCGCCCTGTTCGTGCTCCTGGTGGTGCTCCAGACGTTCTCCCTGCCCGGCCAGTTCGCGCATCTGGCTCGGACCGACCCGGGGGCGGTCCCCTGGCGATGGCCGCTCACCGCGCTGTCGGTGTTCTGGGTGCTGTGCCTGCAGGTCGTGGTCGTGTGCACCTGGCGGCTCCTCGGTCTGGTGCGCGACGGCCGGATCTTCCGGAGGGCCGCGCTGCCGTGGGTCGACGCCATGATCGGTGCGGTCGGCGCGGCCTGGCTGGTCCTGCTCCTCGCGGGCGGCGTCGCCGTCGGTCGGGCGGACGACCCGGGCAACGCCCTCGCGCTCCTCGTGGTCCTGGTGATCGGCGCCGTCGTGGGTCTGCTGCTCGTGGTGATGCGCGGGCTGTTGCGCGACGCCACCGCGCTGCGCGCCGACCTCGAGACGGTCATCTGATGCCCATCGTCGTCCGGATCGACGTCGAGCTCGCCCGCCGCAAGATGGGCGTGAACGAGTTCGCCGAGCTGGTCGGGCTCACGCCGGCGAACGTCGCGGTGCTCAAGAACGGCCGGGCCCGGGCCGTCCGGTTCAGCACCCTCGAGGCCATGTGCCGGGTGCTCGACTGTCAGCCCGGGGACCTGCTCGAGTTCGTCGACGAGGAGCAGGTCGCCGATCAGGCGGTCCGGCGATAGAGGCGCGCGGGCTTCCCGACGGTGCCCGTGCGGACCCCGCCGGTCGGCTCGAGGTCGGCGAGTACGTGCCGTCGGAAGGTGTCCTTGGGCAGCGGTCCGCCCAGCACGGCCTCGTGCAGCCCCTGCAGCTCGGCCAGCGTGAACTCCGCGTCGAGCAGTCCCGCGGGGTCCGGCTCGCGGCGGTGCCGGGCCCGGACGTGCTCGGCGGCCGCCGCGACCATGGCGTCGTGGTCGAAGGCGAGCGTCGGGCGGCGATCGACGGCGGCGGTCTCGGTCCCGGCCGGTAGGACGTCGGCGCCCACGAGGTCCACGTGGGCCACGGCGAGGACCCGGCCGCGGTCGTCGCGGGCGGGGTCGTCGAAGACGCGCAGCTGTTCCGGCGACCGACCCGTGATCCCGAGGTGCTCGCGCAGGGCCCGCAGCGCGGCGGCGGCGAGGGTCTCGTCGATCCGGACGAAGGTCCCGGGCAGCGCGAGCTCGCCGGCCGCGTGCCCGTCCCGGCGGTGCAGGGCGACGTGCAGGGCCCCGTCCACGACGCTCAGGAGGGCGACGTCGACGGCCACCGACGGGTGCGGGTAGTCCGCCAGGCTCCGGCCGGTCTCGTCGCGCCACACGCTGGACAGGTTAGCGCAGACGTGCTCTTATCCTGATTAGCGCAGGAACGAGCTAATGGGAGACGCGGATGACGCTGGAGCAGCACGTGGACCGCATCGTCGGCACGCTGCAGGGTGGCGCCGTCGGTGACGCGCTCGGCGTGCCCTACGAGTACGGCACCCGGCGACTCGACGGTGAGCCCGCGATGCTCGGCGGCGGTCTCGGCGGGTACGCGCCCGGCCAGTGGAGCGACGACACGGAGATGGCGTCGGTGATCGCGCAGGTCGCCGCGACCGGGGTGGACCTGCGCAGCGACGAGGCCCTGGACGCGATCGCCGACGGCTTCATCGGGTGGTACCGGCAGGGGCCCGCGGACGTCGGGACGCAGACGGCGTCGGTGCTCCGCGGGCAGGAGCCGGGACCGGGCTCGGCCGACCGGCTCCGGCTGCGCGCCCTCGAGGTGCACCGGCGTACGGGGCGCAGTGGCGGCAACGGGTCACTGATGCGGACGGGCCCCGTCGCCCTCGCCCACCTCGGTGACCCGGTCGCGATCGTGGAGGCCGCGACGGCGGTCAGCGTGCTGACGCACTGGGACCCGGAGGCGGGAGAGGCCTGCGCGATCTGGTGCCTGGCGATCGACGCGGCCGTCCTGCACGGCAGGCTCGACGTCACGTCCCGGATGCACCACCTGCGCGACGACTCGGCCCGGCACTGGATCCCCCGGCTCGAGGAGGCGGCCCGGCTCGACCCTGCGGCCTACGGGTCGAGCAACGGCTGGGTGGTCGCCGCGCTGCAGGGGGCGTGGGCGGCGGTGGCGCGGTCGTCGGGCCCCGAGGACGGACTGTTCGCGGCGGTCCGCGGAGGCGGGGACACCGACACGGTCGCCGCGATCGCCGGGGCGCTCCTCGGAGCCGCGCACGGTGGGTCGTCGCTGCGGGCGGAGTGGCGCGACCGGGTGCACGGCTGGCCGGGCCTCGACGGTCACGACCTCGCCGGGCTCGCGGCGACGATCGGGCGGCACGCGACGGCCCGCGCGTACGACGGGGACCTCCCCGTCCTCGATCGTCCTCGGAGGTGACCCGCACCTCAGCCGCATCCGTCACCCGTCGTCGTGAACGCACGCAGGATGGAGGGGTGAGTCTGCCCCGCCTCGAACCGGCCTCCCCGTGCGGCGACGGACGCGCCGGTGTCGTGCTGGTGCTGCACGGCGGGCGTCCCGACGGCCACCAGGGCGCCGGCGGGTTCCTGCTCTCGCACGTCCGGATGGTGCCGTTCGGGCAGGCCGTGGCGCGGGTCGGCGCGCGGCGCGGGGTGGAGACCGACCTGCTGCGCTACCGGGTCCGCGGCTGGAACGAGCCGGATCTCGACCCGGTGGTCGACGCCCGCTGGGCTCTCGACGAGGTCCGGGGTCGGCTCGGGCCGGACGTGAGGATCGTGCTCGTCGGGCACTCGATGGGCGCGCGGGCGGCGTTGCGGGTGGGCGGTGACCCGAACGTCGTCGGGATCGCTGCGCTCGCGCCGTGGATCGGGCGCGACGAGCCGTGGGAGCACCTGCGCGGGCAGACCCTGCTGGTCGCGCACGGCGACCGGGAGCGGATGACCGATCCGCGTTCCTCGTTGTGGTTCGCGCGCCGGGTGTCGACGATCAGCGACCGGGTGGCCCGCTTCGACGTGCACGGCGACGGGCACGCCATGCTGCGCCGGGCGGGGGAGTGGCACGGGCTGGTCGCGCGGTTCGCGCTGGCCGCGCTCGGGCTCGAACCGTTCGAACCCGCCGTCGCGAACGCGATGACGGCCGGTGCCCCGGAGGGCCTGTCCGTCCCGCTGAACGCCTGAGGAGCGCCCGTGCCCCGTGATCGTGTCGCCGTGATCGGGGCCGGTGTCTCCGGCCTGACCGCCGGCTACGTGCTGCAGCGGGCGCACGACGTGACGCTGTTCGAGGCCGAGCCGCGCCTCGGCGGGCACGCGCACACCCACGACCTGGACACGGTCAGCGTCGACTCCGGGTTCATCGTGCACAACGCGGCGACCTACCCGCACCTGATCCGGCTCTTCGGCGAGCTCGGCGTCGCCACGCAGGACTCCGAGATGTCGATGAGCGTGCGCGACGAGTCGACGGGCCTGGAGTACGCCGGGGCCCGCGGGGCGGCCGGACTGTTCGCGCAGCGGCGCAACGTCGTGAACCCGCGGCACCTCGGGATGCTGGCCGAGGTCCTGCGCTTCCACCGCGCCGCCCGCCGGGTGCTCGCGGGGCGCACCGACCTCGACGAGGACGTGACGCTCGGCGAGTTCCTCCGGGTCCACCGGTTCTCCCGCTACTTCGTGGACACGTTCGCGGTCCCGGTGGTGTCGGCGGTGTGGTCGTCGGGCGCGGAGCTGTCGATGCAGTACCCGGCGCGCTACCTGTTCGCCTTCCTCGCCAACCACGGGCTGCTCTCGGTGGGCGGCTCGCACCAGTGGCGGACCGTGGTCGGTGGGTCGGCGCGCTACGTGGAGAAGGCCGCGAAGGGGCTGTCGGCGGTGGAGGTGTCGACGCCGGTGCGGTCCGTGACGCGGGTCGGCGCCGGGTTCGAGGTGCGCGACGACTCGGACGTCGTGCACGCGTTCGACCGGGTCGTGATCGCCACGCACGCGCCGACGGCGCTGTCCCTCCTGGCCGCCCCGACGGCTGCCGAGGCCGCCGTTCTGGGCGCTTTCGAGTACTCGGCGAACGAGACCTGGCTGCACACGGACACCTCGGTGCTCCCGCAGGCTCCCGGCGCGCGGGCCTCGTGGAACCTGCTGCGGGTCCCGGGCGAGGACCGGGTGCTGGTCAGCTACGACATGACGCGGCTGATGCGCCTCGACGGACCGGAGACCTACGTCGTCACGCTGAACGCGACCGACCGGGTCGACCCCGCGACGGTCATCGCGCGGATGGACTACGAGCACCCGGCCTACACCCCGGCCTCGGTCGCGGCGCAGCGGGAGCTGCCGGGGCTGAACGACGGGCGGATCGCCTTCGCGGGCGCCTACCACGGGTGGGGGTTCCACGAGGACGGCTGCGCCTCCGGGGTGCGGGCGGCCGCCTCGCTCGGGGTGGCGTGGTGACCTCCCTCTACGAGGTGCTGGTGGAGCACCGGCGGACGCAGACCCTGTCCGATGCGTTCACCCACCGCATGTCCCTGTGGCTGGTGGACCTGGACGACCTGCCGTCGTTCCCGGGGGTGTCCTTCCGCGGCGCCGACCACCTCGGCGACCCCGACCACTCGATCCGCGAGAACGTCGACGCCTTCCTGGCGGCTCGGGGCCGCGCGCGCCCGGCGCGCGTGCTCATGCTCGCGCACCCGCGGACGCTCGGGTACGTCTTCAACCCGATCTCGCTGTACTGGGCCTACTCCGCGACCGGCGAGCTGACCGAGGTCGTCGCCGAGGTGCACAACACCTACGGCGGGCGGCACCACTACCTGCTCGACGTCGACGCGGCCGGGCGTGCCCGCGTGGACAAGGAGTTCTACGTCTCGCCGTTCTTCCCGGTCGACGGCGAGTACCGGATGAAGGTGCCGGAGCCGGGGGAGACGCTGTCGGCGACGGTGGTGCTGCGGCGGGCTTCGGACGAGGGAGGGCTGGAGACGGCGTTCGTCGCGACGATGCGCGGTCGTCGCCGGCCGGCGACCCGCCGGAACATCGTGCGCGCGATGCTGCGGCACCCCTTCGTCACGCAGCGGGTCTCGCTCGCGATCCGCCGTCGGGGTGTCGCGCTGTACCTGCGCGGACTGCCCGTTGTGAAGCGCTCCGCCGCCGACGTCGACCGGGGCCTGGGCCAGCTCGAGCGGGCCGCCTCGTAGCAGATCCGGACGCCCGGGCCTCGGGTCCGCGACTTCGGCGCTAGGTCTGCGACCGGCGTGTCTGGCGCACAGGATTCCTGTGCACCGGACACGGCTCTCGTGAACCCAGCGCCGCCCGAGGCCGCGCCGTTCCGACGGCGGCGCCGTCGTTGCGTGGCGCACACGGCTGGAGCGGTTCGTGTCCCGGCGAGGCCACGTTGCGTGGCGCACACGGCGGAGGCGGGACGTCCTCGACCTCGACCGTCGTCCGGCCCGGAGTCACGACAAGATCTCATCCGGCCCCTCGGACCGATCGG
This sequence comes from Actinomycetospora termitidis, assembly GCF_030286555.1. Classification (GTDB taxonomy): domain Bacteria; phylum Actinomycetota; class Actinomycetes; order Mycobacteriales; family Pseudonocardiaceae; genus Actinomycetospora; species Actinomycetospora termitidis. The sequence continues at coordinate 635,486 of NZ_JASVWF010000002.1, forward strand.
TCCGCGCCCCTGTTCGATCCGCTCGACGAGATCTTGGCCGGCGCGGCGTGGACGGCCGGCGGAGATGTAGCGGATCCGAACGCCCGGCCCTCGAATCCGCTCCTTCTCGCCGGAGCCCCACCCGCCCGTGTGCGCGACGCAACGCTCGTGTGTCGGGACGCGGCCCGGTCCAGCCGTGTGCGCGACGCAACGCCTGTGCGGCCGGACGCGGCCCGGCCCAGCCGTGTGCGCGACGCAACGCCCGGTATGGCGTTCCGTCGGTGGCGCGGATGAGCGCAGACTGCACCCGTGACCAGCGCCCCGCTCACGATCCGTCCCGCCGTCGCCGAGGATGCCCCGGCCCTCCTCGAACTGATCCACGCGGCCTACCGCGGTGAGGGCGGGAGCGTCGGTTGGACCACCGAGGCGGAGCTGATCGACGGGCCGCGCACCACGCTGGAGCTGCTGGCCGAGGACCTGCGGAACCCGGCCATCTCGCTGTTCGTCGCCGGTGAGCACGAGGGCTGCTGCGCGGTGACGCACCGGGCGGGCGAGGACACGGCGTCGTTCGGGATGTTCGCGGTCCGTCCGTCGGCGCAGGGGACGGGCCTCGGGAAGGTCCTGCAGGCCGCGGCCGAGGAGCACGCCCGGCAGGCCGGCGCCACGACGATGGAGCTGTGCGTGATCGACCGGCGCGCCGAGTTGATCGCCTGGTACGAGCGCCGCGGGTACGTCCGCACCGGGGAGACGCGACCGTTCCCGTACGGCGAGCCCGGGGTGGGGTTCCCGCGCGGGGACGACTTCCGGTTCGCGGTCCTCCGCAAGCCCCTACAGTGAGCGTCGTGTCCCCGCAGCTGACCCTCGCCCAGGACCCGGACGCCGACCGGGTCCTCTCCGAGAACCCGCTCGCGCTGCTGATCGGCATGGTGCTCGACCAGCAGTTCCCGATGGAGCGCGCCTTCGCGGGGCCCGCGCTGCTGACCGACCGGATCGGTGAGATCACCGCCGAGAAGATCGCGAACTACGACCACGACGCGCTCGTCGCCGCATTCACCGGCCCGCCCGCGCTGCACCGGTACCCGAAGTCGATGGCCGAGCGCGTCCAGGCCGTGTGCCGGGCGATCGTCGAGGACTACGGCGGCGACGTCACCCGCATCTGGACCGAGGCCGCGGACGGTCGGGACGTGTTCCGACGCCTCAAGGCGCTCCCCGGCTGGGGCGACATGAAGGCGAAGATCTTCACCGCTCTGCTCGGCAAGCAGCTCGGACTCGACGCCGACGGCTGGCGCGAGGCGGCCGGGAACTACGGCGACGAGGGCTCGCGGCGCTCGATCGCGGACGTCGTCGACCCGGTCACCCTCGCCGAGGTCCGCGACTTCAAGCAGGCCCAGAAGAAGGCGGCGAAGGAAGCCAAGGCCGCGAAGGCGGAGGCGTGAGCCGCACGGTCCACGTCGTCGGGATCGGGGCCGGCTCGCCGGGCCACCTCACGCTCGACGCCGTCGAGACGCTTGCGAAGGTCGACGTCGTCCTGCTCCTGCACAAGCGGGGGAAGGCCGACGAGCTGACCGACGCGCGGACCGCGATCGCGGAGCGCTTCGCCCCGCAGGCCCGGGTCGTCCGCCGTCAGGACGCCCACCGCGAGCGCGGCACCACCGAGGAGGGCCGCTACCTGCAGACGACGCAGGAGTGGCGCGACGAGCGTCTCGCGCTCTACGAGGAGCTGATCTCCACCGAGGTTCCCGACGGCGGGTCGGTGGCCCTGTTGGCCTGGGGTGATCCTGGCATCTACGACGGCACCGTGGACACGGTCGAGCGGATCGTCGAGCGCGGGAACGTGGCGATCGAGTGGACCGTCATCCCCGGGATCGGGGCGCCGGCGGCGCTCACCGCGGCCCACCGGGTCACGATGACGCGGACCGGCCGACCCGCCGTCGTCACCCCCGCACGGCAGGTGATTGCGGGGACGCCGGCCGAGCGGGCCGACCTCGTCGTCATGCTCGACGGCGCCGACCAGCACGGCGTCGACGCCCTGCCCGACGACGCGACCGTCTACTGGGGCGCCTACCTCGGCACGCCGGACGAGGCGCTGATCAGCGGGCGGCTGGGCGACGTGCGCGCCGAGATCCTGTCCACGCGGGCCGACCTGCGGGAGCGCAAGGGCTGGATCATGGACACCTACCTAATCCGCCTCGACTGAGCGCAGCCTGCTCTCCCACCGTTCCTCGACCCGGCCGAACCTCCACACGAGCAGGGCCACGACCCAGGCGACGACGAACAGTCCGACGATCCAGAACCCGACGTCGTCCAGGGGCAGGTTCGCGATCCAGGCGAGCGGCCCGTCGGAGATCTGCAGCTGGTCGGTGAGGATGGAGATCAGCTCGACCAGGCCGATCACGAGGGCGACGACGACGGACAACGACGTGATCGTGATGTTGTAGAAGACCTTGCGGACCGGGCGCATGAACGCCCAGCCGTAGGCGAAGCACATGAACGCGCCGTCGAGCGCGTCGAACAGGCTCATGCCGGCCGCGAACAGGATCGGGAGGATCAGCACGGCCCACCACGGCAGGGTCGCTGCGGCCGCGCCGCCGGCGAGCACCAGCAGCGAGACCTCGGTGGCGGTGTCGAAGCCGAGGCCGAACAGCACGCCCACCGGATACATGTGCGCGGGCCGGCGCACGGCCTTCGTCACGCGGCCGAGGAAGCGGTTCATGAAGCCGCGCTCGTCGAGGTGGCGCTCGAGCTCGGCCTCGTCGTAGTCCCCGTGGCGCATACGCCGGAAGATCCGCACGATGCCCAGCAGGACGACGAGGTTGATCACGCCGATCAGGACGAGGAACACGCCGCTGACCGCGGTGCCGATGAGGCCCCCGATCACCTTGAGCGGCGAGTCGTCGTCGCCGATCTCGCTGGTGACCGCGCGGCCGCCGAGGCCGAGCAGCAGCACGAGGACGAACACGATCGTCGAGTGGCCGAGCGAGAACCAGAACCCGACGGTGAGCGGTCGCGGCCGACCCTCGTCCTCGCGACGGTCGGCCAGGAGCTTCCGTGTGGTGTTGTCGATCGCCGCGATGTGGTCGGCGTCGAACGCGTGCCGCATGCCGAGCAGGTAGGCGGTGAGGCCCAGCCCGAGGCCGAAGACGCCGGCGTCGCCGAGGTCGTAGTGGTTCGGGGCGATGAAGGCCGCCAGGACGCCCCAGCCGACGACGTGCAGCAGCAGGACGAACGCGGTCATGCCGGCGACGGAGACCTTCTCGGACCGGGTCATGGTGAAGCGGCGCGAGGCGGACGTCAGCTCCCCGTCTCGTCGGTAGCGCGGAGCGCACCTCCGACCCGACGACCCCGACGCTGTGCGGCGTTCATGACGGCGGGTGCGGGTCCGCCGGCGCGGGCGTCGCGGGTGGCCACGAGCTCGTCGGGGTCGCCGAAGGCCTCGAGCACGGCCTCGAACGCCGCGTCCGCGTCGGGGTCGTAGGGGTGCGCCCGTCCGAGGGCGTCCCGGAGTGGATGCGGCGGGAAGACCGACGCGACGGGGACCTCTACGTCGGGGATCGGATCGGTCGCGGCGTGGGTCCGCCGGTGCGCGAGGAGGTCCGGGAGCAGGTGGGTGTGCGGCCCGAGCGGGCTCTCCCCGTCCGGCGGCGGGATCGGGGTGCACACCTCGATCCGCGCGACCGCCGTCCGGAAGACCCGGGTCGCACCGCTCGCCACGATCGCGCCGACGAGTTCACCGTCGAGGGCCGCGGCCTGCTCACAGCGCTCGATCAGGGCCCGGTCCGTCGTCCGGACGCAGGGCTCGAGGTGGCCCACACCGAGACCGAGGTCGACCAGGGTGCCCGGGGCGACGAGCGGGTCGGGGTCGTCGCCCAGCACGGTGACCGCCGTCCGCCCGGGGCCCGCCGCGCGATCGCCCGGCAGGCAGAGGGCGACGGCGTGGGTCCAGTCGTCGGTGCCCACCGGCCGGCGCCAGGCGCGCGGGGACAGCGTGCCGTGGTGCAGGTCGAGCCGGAGCGCGCCCTCGTCGCAGACCGCGGTGTGCCGGCCGGGCCGGTGCTCCACGGTGACGGTGGCACCCGGCGGGCGCAGGAACTCCGCGATCGCCCCGAAGGTCCCGACGGCGAACCCGGCGAGGGGGTCGTCGACCCAGCCGGTGACGAACTCGTCGAGGAGGTTCAGCACGGACCAGGTGTACCAGGCCGCTCACCAATACTTCACCAGGTGATGAGATGATCTTTGATCGTGAGACTCCTGGCTCCCCTCGTCGTCGTCCTCGCTCTGCTGGTGTCCGCCTGCGGGGGAGGGGCCCCGTCCTCCGGCGGGGGCATCGCCGTCGCCCTGCAGTTCCCGCCCCGGGCGGGCTACGCCTTCGACGCCGACGACGGCGCGCTGCTGACCAAGCTCGGCGTGGCCGAGCCGCTCGTGGCCCTCGACCGGCAGGGCGACCCGGTGCCGGGTCTCGCGACGTCGTGGACCCAGGAGGGCTCGTCGTGGCGGTTCGTGCTGCGGGAGGGCGTGACGTTCCACGACGGAGCGCCGGTCGACGCGAACGCCGTCGTCACCGCCCTGACCTACGTCCTCGGCCGCCCGGCGCCACCGCGGGCGATCAAGGGCATCGGGCTGCAGGTGGCCGCCGAGGGCCCGATGACGGTACGCGCGACGACCACCGCGCCCGACCCGGTCCTGCCGCTGCGGCTGAGCTCCGGGACCACCTCGATCCTCTCCCCGGCCGCCTACGCGACGGGACAGCAGCCCTCGCCGATCGGCACTGCGACCGGGCCGCTGCGCATGACGGAGATCCGCGGCACCGAGGGTGCGACCCTCGAGCGGAACGACGGCTACTGGGGCCCGAAGGCGGCGTCGGCGCGAGTCGACGTCCGCTACGTGACCGACCCGCAGACCCGCGAGCTGGCCCTGCGCTCCGGTGACGTCGGGTTCGCCGAGGGCCTGCCGGAGACCTCGAAGGCCGGACTGCAGGCGGACCCGTCGGTCACGTTCACCGAGTTCCCCTCCGCCCGCACGATCCTGCTGCAGCTCAACCAGTCCGCGCCACCCTTCGCCGACGTCCGCGTCCGGAAGGCCGTCACCACGGCGCTGGACCGGAACGTGCTCGCGAACCAGGTCCTCGGCGGGTCCGCCCTCCCCGCCTCGGACCTGTTCGGCCCGGCCGTGCCGTACGGCGCCACGCAGGCTCCGCCCGCGGCCGACGTCCCCGGGGCGCAGGCCCTGCTCGCCCAGGCCGGCTTCGGCCCGGCCAACCCGCTGCGGGTGCGGCTGTGGACCTTCCCGAACCGGCCCGAGCTCCCGGTGCTCGCCCAGGCGATCGCGTCGCAGCTGCAGGCCGCCGGGGTCGACACCGAGATCACCGTCGGGCAGTACGACGCCCAGGAGCCCGAGGTGCTCGCCGGCCGCTACGACATGTTCCTGAACTCGCGCAGCTACCTCTCCGACTACCCGGACGCCGCGAGCACGCTGTCCTCGGACTACACCTGCGGCGGCTCGTACGCGATCGACCGGTACTGCTCGCCGGCCTTCGACGCGCTCGTCGCGCAGCTCGGCATCGTGACCGACCCCGCCGCCCGCGCCCAGCTGTACCGGCAGGCCGCGGGGATGCTGACCACCGACGCCGTCGGGGTCCCGATCGTGCACCCGCGCAACACCGCGGCCGAGAAGGGCGTCACCGGGTTCGTGCCGGACCCGCTCGACCTGCGGCCCGTGCTCCCGGTGCTGGCACCGGCCGGGTGATCGGACTCGCCCTCCGCCGGAGCGCGCTGATCCCGCTCGTCCTGCTGGTCGCGTCCGCGGTCGTGTTCTGCCTGTCGCGGCTGCTCGGCGGGAACGTCACGCGGTCGGTGATCCGGTCCCGCAGCCTCGCCTCGGCGCCCGATCCGGCCGCCGAGGCGAGGCTGGCCGCGGAGCTGGGACTGGACCGGCCGCTGCGCGACCAGTACCTGGCCTGGCTCGCCGGGGCGGTGCGCGGCGACCTCGGACGGTCCTTCACGACGCGGGCGGCGGTCGGCCCGGAGGTGCTCGGGGCCGCCGGGGTGTCGGCGACGCTCGCCATCCTGGGACTGGCCGTCGCGCTCGCGGTGGCCGTGCCGGCGGGCGTCCTGGCCGCCGATCGACCGGGCGGAGCGGGGGACCGGGCCGTCGACCGTCTCGGGGCCGTCGTACTCGCGGTCCCGGAGTTCGTCGTCGGACCGGTGCTGGTGCTCGTCGTGGCGGTGTGGGCCGGGTGGCTGCCGGCGCTCGGATGGGGGACGCCCGCGCAGGCGGTCCTGCCGGTGGTCACGCTTGCGTTCTTCCCCGCGGCGCTCGCCGCCCGGCTGGTGCGGGCCGAGACGCGGGTGGCCCTGGCGCACCCCTCGACCACGACCGCCGTCGCGAAGGGGCTGACTCGACGGCGGGTCCTGGCGGTGCACGTGCTCCCGCGCTCGCTGACCGCGGTGCTCGCCGAGGCGGGGCCGTTCCTCGCCGGGACGTTGGGCGGCGCGGTCGTGGTCGAGGTCGTGTTCGACGTCCCGGGACTCGGCCGGCTGCTCGCGGACGCCATCGGCTCGCGGGACCTCCCGACGATCCAGGCGGGGCTCGTCGTCGTGCTCGCCGTGGCCCTGGTGCTGACCCTGGCCACGGAACTCCTCGGGCGGGCGCTGGACCCGCGGCTCCGGTGAGGGAGACGAAGCGCAGCGGAGCTCGACCCGCGATGGAGCTCCTGCTGGTGGCGGCCCTCGTGGTGGTCGCCGTGATCGACTGGCCGGTGGAGGCGACGGACTTCGCGAACCGGCTCGACCCGCCGTCGGGAACGCATCTGCTCGGCACCGACCAGCTCGGGCGCGACGTGCTCGCGCGGGTGCTGGGCGGGGTGCGCTGGACGGTCGGTCTCGGGGCGGCCGCGGTGCTCGTGAGCGTGGTGATCGGTACGGCCGTCGGGCTCGCGACGGGATGGCTGGACGGGACGCGGGCGCGCATCGTGGGGACGCTGGTGCAGTCGGTGGTGGACCTCGTCGTCGCGCTGCCGGCGCTGCTGGTGGGCCTGCTCGTCGCCGCCGTGCTCGGGCCGGGGCTCGCACCCGCGATGATCGCGCTCGTGGTGATGGGGTGGGCGCCGTTCGCGCGGCTCGCCCATCGGCTGACGGTCACCGCGCGGACCGAGGAGTGGGTCGTGGCCGCACGGTCGCTGGGGGCCGGGCCGGTGTGGATCCTGCGGGTGCACGTCCTGCCCGCGATCACCGGTCCCCTGCGGGAGGCGTTCACCGCCCGGTTCGTCGGCGCGATGCTGACGTTGGCCGGCCTGTCCTTCCTCGGGCTGGGGGTGCAGCCGCCGACGCCGGAGTGGGGTGCGATGCTCGCCGAGGGCCGCACCTACGCCTTCGTCGCGCCGTGGCTGGTCGCGGCGCCCGCGGCGGCCGTCGTGCTGGTCAGCGCCCTCGCCGGGCGGAGCCGCATCCGGTGAGTGCCCGCTTCGACGACCTGCGCCGCGGGTGTGCCCTGGCGTTCGACCCGCCGGACGACGTGCTCGTCGCGACGTGCCCGGAGGAGGTCGGCCCGGTGCTGGCGGCGCTCGACGCGGCCGTCGCGGACGGGGCCTGGGCGTACGGGTACGTCGCCTACGAGGCCGCCGGCGGGCTGGACCCACACCTCGTCACCCGCGCGCCCGACCCGGGCGGCCCGCCCCTGGTGTGGTTCGGCCTCACCCGCGACGCGCCGCGGGGGGTGCCGGTCGTGGCTCCCTCGGGTGCCCCCGCGGGTCGCTGGACGCTGCGCGAGGACGCCGCCGGCCACGCCCGCCAAGTCGCACGGGTGCACGAGCACATCGCGGCCGGGCTGACGTACCAGACCAATCTGACCGTGCGCGTCGACGGCGAGCTGGGCCCCGACGCCGACCTCGCCGGGCTCTACGCCGATCTCGCCCACGCCCAGCGCGGGGCGTACCACGCCCTGCTCGACCTCGGCCGCCACGTCGTCGTCAGCGCGAGCCCGGAGCTGTTCGTCCGTCGCACGGGCGACCGGTTGACGCTGCGGCCGATGAAGGGGACGGCGGCGCGGGGGCGGACCTCCGCCGAGGACGATGCGATCGTCGCGCGGCTGCGGGCCGACCCGAAGGAGCGGGCCGAGAACGTCATGATCGTCGACCTGCTGCGCAACGACGTGGCGCGGGTGGCCCTCGACGGGACGGTGCGGGTGGGCGACCTGCTCGCGGCCGAGCGCTACGAGACCGTGTGGCAGTTGACCACCGAGATCACGGCGACGGCACGCCCCGGGGCGGGGGTGGCGGAGCTGATGGCCGCGCTCTTCCCGTGCGGGTTGGTCACCGGCGCCCCGAAGGTCTCGACGATGCGGCTCGTCGCGGAGCTCGAGGACTCCCCGCGCGGGGTGTACTGCGGGGCGCTCGGGTGGGTGGCGCCGTCCGGCGACCTGCAGTTCTCCGTGCCGATCCGGACCGCCGTCGTGGAGCGGGCCACGGGGCGGGCGGTGTACGGCACCGGCAGCGGGGTCACGTGGGACTCGCGGGCGGCCGCCGAGTACGCGGAGCTGCGGGCCAAGGCTGGCGTGCTGACCCATCGCCGGCCGCCCGTCGGCTTGCTGGAGACGTTCGGCGTTCACGGCGGGCACGCCGTCCACCTCGAGCGCCACCTCGCGCGGATGGCCGACTCGGCGGCGTACCTGGGGATCGACGCCGGACAGGTCGGACCCGTCGTCGGGAAGGAGCTGGCCGGGGTGGCGGACGCTCGGGTGCGGGTGGTGCTGCGTCCCGACGGCGCGGTGGAGGTGACGCTCGCGCCGCTCCCGGTCGACGACGGGCCGCCGGTCCGGCTCGCCCCGCCGCTGCTCGACGACCCGGTGGACGCCCGGGAGTGGTGGCCGCACCACAAGACCACCGACCGCGAGCCGTACGAGCGCCGTCTCGCCGCGGCCCGGCGGACGTGGCCCGAGGCCGACGACGTGATCCTCGTGAACACCGACGGCGAGCTGACCGAGACGACGATCGCCTCGCTCGCGATCCGCCTGGACGGCCGCTGGTACACCCCACCCCTCGGCGGCGGGGCCCTGCCCGGGGTGGGCCGGGCGGTGCTCGTGGAGCGGGGTGACCTCGTCGAGCGCGTGCTGTACCCGGCCGACCTCGACCGCGCCGAGGAGCTCGCGGTGGTGAGCTCCCTGCGGGGCCTGCGCCCCGCCGTCGCGGTCGGGTCGGCCGTGTCCGGCTAGGAGTTCCTGGCCTCCACCGCCGCCTCGACCATCGCCCGCAGCGTGGGCTCGACCTCGGCGTAGCCGCGGGTCTTCAGCCCGCAGTCCGGGTTGATCCACAGCCGGTCGTCGGGCACGGCGCGCTGGGCCTCGGCGATCAGCGCGGCGATCTCGTCCCGGGTCGGCACCCGCGGCGAGTGGATGTCGTAGACACCCGGGCCGACCCCGCGGGCGTAGCCCACCTTCTCGAGGTCGGCCAGGATCTCCATGCGCGACCGGGCCGCCTCGATCGTCGTGACGTCGGCGTCCAGGCCGTCGATCGCGTCGATGACGTCGCCGAACTCCGAGTAGCACAGGTGCGTGTGGATCTGCGTCTCGTCGGCGGCGCCGCCGGTGGCGAGCCGGAACGAGCCGACCGCCCAGTCCAGGTAGGCGCCCCAGTCGGAGCGGCGCGGCGGGAGCAGCTCGCGCAGCGCGGCCTCGTCGACCTGGATGATCCGGATTCCGGCGTCCTCCAGGTCGGCGATCTCGTCGCGCAGGGCGAGGGCGACCTGGTCGGCGGTGACACCGAGCGGCTGGTCGTCGCGGACGAACGACCAGGCGAGGATCGTCACCGGGCCGGTCAGCATGCCCTTCATCGGCTTCGGCGTGAGCGACTGCGCGTACTGCGCCCACTCGACCGTGATCGGCTCCGGCCGCGACACGTCGCCGTGCAGGATCGGCGGCCGCACGCAGCGCGAGCCGTAGGACTGGACCCAGCCGAGCTTCGTCGTCGCGAACCCGGGCAGGGTGTCCGCGAAGTACTGGACCATGTCGTTGCGCTCGGGCTCGCCGTGCACGAGGACGTCGAGCCCGAGGTCCTCCTGCAGTCGGACGACGCGCTCGATCTCGTCCTGCATGCGCTTCGTGTAGTCGGCCCCGTCGAGCCGACCGGCCGCGAAGTCGGCGCGGGCCCTGCGCACGTCCGGGGTCTGCGGGAACGAGCCGATCGTCGTCGTCGCGAGGTCCGGCAGGCCGAGCTCGGCCGCCTGGGCCTTGCGGCGCACGTCGTAGGCGCTGCGGGAGCGGTCGGCGGACTCGACGGCGGCCACCCGGGCGCGGACGGTCTCGTCGACCGCGGCGCGCTGGTTGGTGGACGCGTCCACGACGGCCCGGCGTAGGTCGTCCGAGCCCTCCTGGGTGAGCGCGCGACCCAGAAGCGCGACCTCGGCGACCTTCTCGCGGGCGAACGCGAGCCGCGCGGTCACCGTCGGCTCGAGCGCGTCCTCGACCGAGACGTCGTAGGGCACGTGCAGCAGCGAGCAGGAGCTGGAGACGGCGAGCTCGGCCACGCCGCCGAGCACGGTCGCGGCCCGGGAGAGCACGCGGGGCAGGTCGGTGCGCCACACGTTGCGGCCGTCGACCACCCCGGCCACCAGGGTCTTGTCGCGCAGGCCCGTGGTGGACGGGACGCGGTCGACGAGGTCCGGGGCGGTCACCAGGTCCAGCGCCACGCCCTCGACGTCGGTCCGGGCGATCACGTCGAGCGCCGGGCCGGGGTCGCCGTAGGAGAACACCGTGAGGATGCTCGGGCGGGTAGACACCGAGGTCAGCCGCTCGTAGGCGCGGCGCAGCGCGTCGAGCTCGGCCTCGGAACGGTCCTGCACGAAGGCGGACTCGTCGAACTGCACCCACCCGGCCCCGGCGGCGGCGAGCTCACCGAGCAGTTCGGCGTAGACGGCGACGACGTCGTCGAGCCGGCTGACCGGGTCGAAGCCCTCGGGGGCGCCGTCGGCCGCCTTGGCCAGCAGCAGGTAGCTGACCGGACCGACGATGGCCGGCCGGCCGTTCCGCACCCCACCGTCGACGGCCTCGCGGTAGAGGTCGACCGGGGTCTTCTCGGCGAGCCGGAACGTCGTGTCCGGGCCGATCTCCGGGACGAGGTAGTGGTAGTTCGTGTCGAACCACTTCGTCATCTCCATGGGCGGCGCCGTCTCGGTGCCGCGGGCCATGGCGAAGTACTCGTCGAGCGCCGAGCCGCTCCGGCGCCCGTCCGGGCGAAATCGCGGCGGGACGGCGTCGAGCAGGGCCGTCACGTCGGCGACCTGGTCGTAGAACGAGAACGTGCCGGTGGGCTGCGAGTCCAGCGCGGAGAGGTCCGTGCGCGTCCCGGCGCGGATCTCCGAGGCGACGGTCTGCAGGTCGTCGGCGGACGACGTCCCGGCCCAGTAGGACTCGAGGGCCTTCTTGAGCTCACGGCGGGGTCCGATACGGGGATATCCCAGAACGGTCGAGCCGATCGGTGCTGACACTCGCTCTCCTCCTCGTCGAGCTCGTGCGGCCGGAGAGGCCCGAGGGGGGAGGTCGCGACGACGGCGGAGGATGGCAACCGAACCCACCGTCGGCCGCGGCCTCCCCACGGGGCCACCAGCCGCGCGCACCGGATCTCGGTGCACGCACCGGTGGCAGGTCTTCGGACTCGTGGGCGTGGTCCTCGCTCCTACTGACCGTCGCTTCCCGAGGTCTCCGCGCAGCTGGTCGAGCTCCGCTGCGCTTCGTCTCCCTCAGTGCTTCGTGACGGCGCTCGTTCCCACTCACCGCTGCGGGGCAGTCCCGGGGTCACACCGGGTTCCCTGTTGCCACGACGTCGACCGTGGGCCGACGCCGAACCACCAGCGCCGGGAACGCTAGCGACCCGTCGTCGGGAATGCATGTGTCCCAGGTCATCCGACCCCGACGACGGGCGGGCTGACCTGGGATGCCACATCGAGCCAGTCCCCGGCGGCGGACTGCGAATGTTGCAAAGTCTCATCGTCTGCTGAGATGTCGCGATGGCGAAGACCTTCGCCGGTGCGCGGCTGCGCCGGCTGCGCGAGGAGCGGCGGCTCTCGCAGGTCGACCTCGCCCGGGTGCTCGAGCTCTCCCCGAGCTACCTCAACCAGATCGAGCACGACGCACGGCCGTTGACGGTGCCGGTGCTGCTCCGCCTGACCGAGGCGTTCGGGGTGGATGCCTCGTTCTTCGCCGCCCGCGACACCGCCCGCCTGACCGCCGAGGTCCGCGAGGCCGTCGCCGACGAAGTGGAGTCCGGCGCGGTCAACGCCTCGGAGATCGCGGAGCTCGCCGAACGCATGCCGGGGATGGCGCGCACCCTGGTCGACCTCCGGGCTCGTCTGGAGCGGTTGTCGACCGCGGTCGGACGCCGGGACGACGCCGAGATGCGGGCCCCGACCTCGCACGAGCAGGTCCGCGACTTCTTCTCCCGGCACCGCAACCACATCCCGGTCCTCGACGAGGCGGCCGAGCGGCTGGCCGGCGAGATCGGGGTCCGGGCCGGGGAGACCCGGGCGGCGCTCGTCCGTCGGCTCATCGAGCGGCACGGCGTCCGGGTGCAGGTCGGGGAGCAACCGGAGGGGGAGCTGCACCGCTACGACGCCGACCGCGACGTCCTGCGCCTCGCCCCGCACCTGCGTCCGGGCCAGCGCGCCTTCCGGGTGGCGACCGTGATCGCCCAGCTCGAGTTCCCCGATCTGATCGAGGCCGAGGTGGCCGACGCGGTCGAGCTCGGCGACCCCGACACCCGCGCCCTGGCACGGATCGGGCTCGCGCACTACGCGGCCGCCGCGCTCGTCCTGCCCTACCGCGCGTTCCACGGCACGGCCGAGCGCTTCGGGTACGACCTGGAGCGTCTGGCCGACCACTTCGGGGTGGGGTTCGAGACGGTCGCGCACCGGTGCTCGACGCTGCAGCGACCCTCGCTGCCCGGGGTGCCGTTCGCGTTCGTCCGGGTCGACCGCGCGGGCAACATGTCGAAGCGGCAGTCGGCGACCGCGTTCCACTTCTCCCGCGGCGGCGGGACGTGCCCGCTGTGGAACGTCTACGAGGCGTTCGCGTCGCCGGGGCGGGTGTCGACCCAGATCGCGGAGATGCCCGACGGGCAGCGGTACTTCTGGATCGCCCGCACGGTGTCGCGTCGCCGGGGTGGGTGGCACACGCCGACGAAGACCTTCGCCGTCGGGCTGGGCTGCGAGCTCCGGCACGCCGAACGGCTCGTGTACTCCGCGGGCCTGGACCTGGCCGACCGGTCCGTGATCACGCCGATCGGCAGTGGCTGCCGGACCTGCGAGCGTCTGGAGTGCCCGCAGCGCGCGTTCCCGCCGCTGGGGAAGTCGTTGGCCGTCGACCCCGACCGGTCGACGTTCGTGCCGTACCCGGTGCACCCGTGAAGCGCTGTTCCGCCGCCAACGTGCATCTGGTCGCGGAAGGAAGGGACCGGGGGGGCGCGTGACCGCCGGTCAGATTTTGGCCCATCTCGATGCCGTCAGGGGCAAGGAGCCGGACGACGGCTGAGCACGCGAGCGCACGGACCCGGTGCGGCCGGCTCCCGACCGGCGGTTGAGGGAGGTCCCGGGAACCACGAGGGGCTGTCGGACGACCGGAACGGTCGAACCCCTGCCGCCCGCCCCTGAGGACCGCCCGTGTCAGACACCCTCGACCCGCCACTCGAGAAGGACGCACCGCAGCCGCGGCCGACACCGCCCGTGTCGCCGCGGCGCCTCGGCGCCTGGCGGGGGCTGCGGCCCCTGGTGATGCGGCTGCACTTCTACGTCGGGATGTTCGTCGGTCCGTTCATCCTCGTGGCGGCCACGACCGGGCTGATCTACACGATCACCCCGCAGCTCGACCAGCTGCTCTACCGCGACGCGCTCACCGTCCCGGCGTCGAGTGCGCAGGTGGACCTGGGTGCGCAGATCGCCGCGGCCTCGGCGGCCGTGCCCGACGGGACCGTGACCGAGGTCCGGCCGTCACCGGGCCCGGAGACGACCACCCGGGTGTCCTTCGACGCGCCCGGGGTCGCGGAGGACTACGCCCGCACGGCCTTCGTCGACCCGCACACCGGGCAGGTCCGCGCGGTCCTCGACACCTTCGGCGAGTGGCTCCCGACCCGCGCCTGGATCGACACGCTGCACCGAAACCTGCACCTCGGCGACGTCGGGCGGGTCTACTCCGAGCTCGCGGCGAGCTGGCTGTGGGTCCTCGCGCTGAGCGGGCTCGCGCTGTGGATCGTCCGCCGCCGTCGGCAGTCGCGGGTCCGGCGGACCCTGCTGCCGGAGAACGGCCCGGCCGGGCGCGCCCGCATCCGCTCGTGGCACGGGTCGGTCGGCCTGTGGGCGGCGATCGGCATGCTGGGGCTGTCCGCGACCGGTCTGACCTGGTCGCAGTTCGCGGGCGAGAACGTGTCGAACCTGCGCACCGCGCTGGACTGGACGACGCCCTCGGTGTCGACCGAGCTGCCGGCGGCGCAGGCCCCGACCACGGACGCGACGCCTTTGGCGATGACGCCGGCCGTCCCGGCCGAGGCGGCGCCCGTCGGAGCCACCGTGGACCGGGTGCTCGCGTCCGCGCGCGGGGCGGGCATGACGGACCCGATCGCGATCACCCCGCCCGAGGAGGCGGGCCAGGCGTGGACGGTCAGCCAGGTGAAGCGGTCCTGGCCGCTGAAGCAGGACTCGATGGCGGTGGACCCGACGTCGGGTGCGGTGCTCGAGACCGTCCGGTGGGCGGACTGGCCGATCGCCGCGAAGCTCGCCGAGATCGGGATCAGCGCGCACATGAGCATCCTGTTCGGGATCGGCAACCAGCTGCTGCTGCTGGCGCTCGCCCTCGGGATCATCGTCGTGGTCGTCTGGGGCTACCGGATGTGGTGGCTGCGCCGCCCGACCCGGCCGGGAGCCTCCGCGCCCGGCGGCACCGAGCGCCCGGGCGTCGGCGCGATCGCGACGGTCGGCGCGATCGCGGTCGTACTCGGGGTGTTCTTCCCGGTGCTCGGGGTCTCGCTGCTGCTGTTCCTGATCGTCGACGCGGTCCGGCAGGAGATTCTGCGGAACCGCGAGCACCGGCTGCCATCCTGACGCGTCACGAGCGCGACGATCCTGTTCCACCCATCGAGACCCGGGAGTCCCCATGACGATCGACACCGACGGCTTGCAGCACATCGCGACCTTCTGCGGGCAGTGCAACTGCGGATGCCCGGAGCTCTACCTCGATCCCTCGGCGGACGAGGAGCGCCGCGTCGTCATCAGCGACGACTTCGGCCAGCGGATCCAGATGAGCGTGCGCCAGCTCGCCGACCTGGTGGCCGACGCCCGCAACGGCGTCCTGGACGAGGTGCTCGCCGGCGCGTGACCCGCCCGGGCGGCGGCTCAAGCGGGATCCCGGTCGGCCGTCAGAGCATGGCCAGCAGCATGCCGGCCATGCCCAGGCTCATGAGCAGGTGGCAGCCGGCGTCCAGCCGCGGCCCGGCCGTCCGGGTCGGCGCCGCGGGAGCCGCGACGGCGACGCCCCCGCCGGATCCCGGCGGGGTCGCGTCCGGGGTCGCCGGCGCGGCCGACCGGCCGGCCCGGACGGCCCGCACCGCCCACCACGCTGCGGCGGCCACCAGGAGCACGACGAACACCCGGGTCAGGGTGGTCGCCCACCACGGAGTCGGGATCGTGGGCATCGCGCCCATCCCCTCCGTGCCACCACCGTGGTGGTGGCCGCCGCCGGCGTCCTCCCCGGCGCTCATGTCCATGCCTATGATCTGCGGCATCGCGGCGACCATGAAGAGCATGGCCGCGTTCATGACGAGGTGGTAACCCTCGCCGACCAGCGAGTGGCCGTTGGTGGGCCGGACGGCGCGGGCCAGGAACCACACGGTGAAGAACCCGAAGACGACGATCTGCAGCAGGCCGCTCGGAGACGTCGGTCCGCCGGTCCACCCCCAGGCCATCGCGACCATCGCGATGCTCATGACCAGGTGCGACAGCTCGACGACGCGGCTCCCGGTGCGCTCCGGTTCGCTACCCAGCTCGGCCAACCGGACCAGCGAGTACGCCCCGGTCAGCACGAAGACGACGGTGAAGACCCACGACAACGACGACGAGAACACGGCGATCCCTCTCCACGACTACCGACCAGGTCGCGGCCAGAGAGCATCGGGTTCCCGGGATCAGCGCGCGTCGGCGGCGCCGGGCGCGGTGCCACCGTGGACGGCCCGGACCAGGTCGGCACGCGCTCGTGCGACACGGGAACGGATCGTGCCGACCGGGCAACCGCAGACGTGCGCGGCCTCGGCATACCCGAGGCCGACCACCTGAGTGAGGACGAAGGCCTCCCGCCGGTCGGGGTCGAGCGCCGTGACCGCTGCCTCGAGCACGATCTGCTCGGCGGCGTCCCCGGGCAGGGGACGCCCCCACGGCTCGTCGGCGTCGGTGATCTCCATGGCGACGACGGGGCGGCGCGCCCGACGCCGGAGGTGGTCGGCGGCGACGCGCCGGGCGATCGACAGCAGCCACGCCCGCGCGGGCGCCTCCCCGCGGTAGCGCGGCAGCGCGCCGAAGGCCCGCTCGTAGGTCTCCTGCGCCAGGTCCTGGGCGACCCCGCGGTCGGCGAGGTGGACGAGCAGCCGCCACACCTGGTCCTGCGTGAGCCGGACGAACTCCCCGGCGGCCGCCCGGTCGCCGCCGCGCGCCCGCTCGGCCGCGCGCGTGACGGCAGCGTCGGCAGCCTCGTCCATGGGGTGCGTGTCCTCCCGGTTCCGCGCGCGACGACCGTGATCGCGTGCGCGCCGTGTCCGGCGAGCCAGAGTAGGCGGTCCTTCGGGGGAGCCGGGAGCCGCGCCCCGGAGGAAGCACGGTGCTGACCGGTGCCCCGGACGGGTCATGCGCTCCGGGCTCGCCGAATCGGTGCACCTCGGCGGGAACCGGACGGCCTTCCTGAGCGACACTGACGACGTGGAGTGCGAGCGCTGTCGCGAGGTCACCTCGGCCGACCTCGACGGGGAGGCGACCGCCGGGGAGAGCCGGGCCGCCGAGGCTCACCGGCAGCAGTGTGCGGCCTGCCGGGAGTGGCTCGAGCGTGCGGCCGCGGTCACCCGACGGGCGCGGACCCGGCCGGCCGCGGCGGGCCCGGACCTGGTGGACGGGGTGCTGGACGCCCTGGACCGCGGGTGGCCCGTGCGCGAGGCGCCCGCGGTCGTGCCGGAATCCGCGCGCCGGCTCGTCCTGCTCGTCGGCGGCGAGGCGGTGTCGGAGTGCGGCTGCGCCGCATCCTGCAGCTGCGGCTGCCAGCAGGGTCGGCCCTGTCGCTGCGGCGACCACCGCGCCGCCTGAGTCGCATCACAGCGCGAGGGAGTCCGCGACGGAGTCGTCGAGGATCTCGGAGAGTTCGTCGTCGGTGGGGCGTGACTGTCGGGGGGTCGCGCTATTCTTCGAACATGAGTTCGGACGATGGTGGGGACGCGGTCAGCGGGGAGCTGACCGCGCTGCTCACGCGTCTCGCCGAACTCGCCGATCAGCCCACCGACCCGTCGTGCGGGGTGCCCGACGCCGCCCGGATCGATCGGATCGCGCTGCTCGAACAGACCCGCGCCGCGTTGGCCGCCGCCCAGCACACCGAGATGGTCGCGTTCGCCCGCGCGCACGTGGAAGCCCAGGCCGGCCTGGTCGCCGCGCACGAGCTCGACCCGCGCGACCTCGGGAAGGGGATCGCCGACCAGATCGCCCTGGCCTGCCACGTGTCCCCGACGGTGGGCTCGCGGCGGTTGGGAGTGGCGCAGGCGTTGGCCGACGACCTGCCGTGTACGCGGGCCCTGCTCGCGGCCGGGCGGGTCTCAGAGCGGGTCGCCGAGCTGGTGGTGTCCTGGACCAGTCACCTCGACCCGGAACTCCGCCGACTCGTCGACAAGCAGGTCGCCGACTCGGGGATCGAGACCCAGAGCCGGTTCGCCGCCGAGGCGACGATCAAGCGGTTGGCCTACGAGGCCGACCCGGCCGGGTTCACCCAGCGCGGGCGGACCGCGCGCACGCAGCGGCGGGTCACGCTGCGCCCCGCCCCGGACACCATGTCCGTGCTGTCGGGGCTGTTGCCGGTCGAGCAGGGCGTCGCCTGCATCACCGCCCTACGCCGGCACGCCGACACGTTGATCGCCGGTGGGGACGCCGACGGCCGGACGCGGGATCAGATCGTGGCCGACACCCTGGTCGAACGGGTCACCGGGCAGACCTTCGCCGAGGACGTGAACGTCGAGGTCGGGATCGTGCTGCCCCTCGACGCCCTCACCGACACCGATGGGCCCGGCATCGGCGAGGTCGTCGGCTACGGGCCACTCCCCGGCGGGATCGTCGCCGACCTGCTCAACAGCACCCAGGGCCGGAAGTGGTGGCGGCGGCTGTTCACCCACCCCCGCTCCGGACGCCTCGTCGGCGGCGACCCCCAGCGTCGGCTGTTCGACGGGTTCCTCGCCGGCCTGATCCACTACCGCGACCACGGCCGCTGCCGGGATCCGTACTGCGGAGCCCCCGCCCGGCACACCGACCACATCCGCGGCCGCACCGCCGGTGGCCCGACCAGCCTCGGCAACGGGCGGCGTACCTGCGTGCGCGGCAACCAGGTCAAGGAGCTGCCCGGCTGGTCCACCGACCTCCTCGACGACGGCCTCGGCGACCACCCCCACGAAGTCCGGACCACCACCCCCACCGGCCACACCTACACCAGCCGGGCCGACGACCCGCCGTAACAGCCCGTCATTTGGAGGCAGCCATTCGGAAACACGGCCTTGCCAGGGTCGACGACGTGCCGAACCTGCCCGTCGTCGACGCCCACCGCCACCTCGGTGTCCTGCCGTCCTACCCCTTCTACGGCGGCCCGCCGGTCAACCCGGACATCGGCGCCCGGGAGACGATCGACCAGCTGCGCGCGGACCTCGACGAGGAGGGCACCGAGCTCGCCGTCGTGATCCCGAACTACGGCGTGCCGGACGCCTCGGCCTCGTTCGCCCTCAACGAGCTGTGCCTCGAGGCGGCCGCGAAGGACGACCGCATCCGCACCGGCATCTGGGCGTCCCCGCGCGCGCAGGACGCGGCCGAGACCGCGAAGGC
This sequence comes from Actinomycetospora termitidis, assembly GCF_030286555.1. Classification (GTDB taxonomy): domain Bacteria; phylum Actinomycetota; class Actinomycetes; order Mycobacteriales; family Pseudonocardiaceae; genus Actinomycetospora; species Actinomycetospora termitidis. Next base: position 654,547 of record NZ_JASVWF010000002.1, read on the forward strand.
CCTCGAGCTCGCGGCCGAGGAGTCGGTCCGCGTCATCAAGATCAGTTTCCTGCTCGGCGGCTCGCCCACCGACCCGGAGTGTAGGCCGCAGCTGGACGCGATCTTCGACGCTGCGCGCCGGCACGACCGCGTGGTCCACGTACACACCTCGCCCGGTGCCGCGTCGGACATCGATCAGGTCGGCGAGCTGGTCGACCGCTACGCCGACGACGTGAAGCTGCACCTGGTGCACCTCGGCGGCGGCATGAGCGGGCACATCAAGCTGATCGGCGGGCGGTTCTTCGACTGGATCGAGGCCGGGAAGCAGGTCTACACGGACACGAGCTGGGCGATCGGGTTCGCGCCGCGCTGGCTGGCGGCGGAGATCGAGCGCCGGGGGACCGGGCACGACCGCGTGCTGTTCGCCAGCGACGAGCCGTGGGGCGACCGCATCGGAGAGCTGGTGCGCATGCAGGCGGCCATGGGCGACGGCGAGCTGGGTCGGCTCACGCTCGCGGAGAACGCCCGGGCGCTCTACGTCTGACCTGAGCATCTGCTCAGATGATCGTATGCTCGACGGGTGCCCCGCGGTCCGGTCGCCCTGCTCCTCGCCGTCCTGGGGCTGTTCGTGTTCTCCGCGCCGGCGGTAGCCCACGAGTCGGTGCCGTCCGGGGTCGTCCGGGTCGCGCAGAGCCTGGCCGACCGCGAGCTGACCGTGACCCTGACGCCGCCGCCCACCGGCTCCGGCAGCCTCGCGGTCGCGATCGAGGCGCTGGGAGACCCGGGGAACCGGCCCGTCGCGGTCCGGGCAGAGCCCGTCGACGGGGCTGCCGCGGCGGCGACACCGGTCGTGCCGGGGCCGGTCGGAGCACCGGGACGCACCTCGGTCGACCTCGAGCGTGCCGGCACCTGGACGCTGGTGCTCGACGACGCCGGCGCACTCGCCCGCATCCCGCTGCGCTGGGAGGACCCGGGGACACCGGGCTCGACCTGGGCCACCCGGATCGGAGCCGCCGTCGCCGTCCTGGCCGGGATCGCCGCCACGAGCTTCCTCCGCCGCCGGGTCGCGGTCGCGGCCGGTCTCGGCGTGCTCGCGGCCGCCGGGGCGGCGGTCGCGGTGACCGCCTTCGCGCTCGGGACGACCCCCGTGTCGGCCGCCTATGTCGCGGGCGGCGCGCCCCTGTCGGCCGCCCCGGCGGGCGACACCGCACCGGACCCGGGCGGCATGCCCGGCATGACCGGCACGGGAGGGATGGCCGGCATGCACGGCTCGGGCGGCGGCTCGCCGACGGCGATGCCCGGCGGAGGCGCCGTCTCGATGACGAGCACCCTCACCGGGTCGACGCTGGACCTGCAGCTGCGCGACGCCTCCACCGGCGTCGCGGTGGACGACCTGATGGTCCACGACGACGCCTTCGTCCACCTCGCGGTCCTGGGTCGGGACGGATCCGAGCAGCACGTCCACCCGGTACGCACCGGACCGGGCCGGTGGCAGGTGCGGCTCGCGCCGATGACTCCCGGCCGCCACGGCGTGTTCGCCGAGTTCTCCCGCGACGGCGTCACCCACCAGCAGGTGCGGTCCGCGGTCGACGTCCCGGGCGTGCCGGCGTCGCCCGGCGCGCTGCCCGCACCCGGGCGGCAGGCCGTGGCCGGTCTGGTCGCCGACGTCGCCGTCCCCGACGCGGTCGCCGGGCGACCGGCCACGGTCCGCGCCACCTTCAGTCAGGACGGTCGCCCGGTCACCGACCTGCAGGCCTGGCTGGGGATGGCCGGACACCTGTTCGTCCTCGGACCCGGCCGGTCGGGCGCCCCGGACCCCGCCGACGTCACGGCGTCCTTCGCCCACGTCCACGACATGCAGGCCCGCCCGCCCGGACGCGGGTACGGACCCGACGTCAGCTTCGCCTACACGTTCCCCGACCCCGGCACCTACCGGCTGTGGCTGCAGGTCCTGCGAGGCGGGTCCGTGGTGACGGTGCCCGTGGAGGTGTCGGTCGGCGCACCCGCCGGCGCGGTCTGACCGGGTCTCAGCGACCCTGCTCCGCGGCCGGGAGGTCGACGACCGGCAGCTCCTCGGACCAGTGGAACGCGGCGTCCCGCGACTCCCACCCGCAGCGGCAGTGCCCGCGTGGGTCGATCCGGTGCCCGGGGGCCTCCTCGCGCACGTCCGCAGTCATGACTGCCAGCGCACCGTTGTTGCCATTAAAAGGCAACTGTTCGGACGGGGGTGGTGGAGCGGCGTCGAGAATGTGGTGTCCCCCCGCGCACCCACCGGGTAGCGGTGGCCGTCGGCGGACGACGACCGTGGTTTCGGTCGACCGAAACCACGGTGTTCAAGTCGGCGAATCCATGGTTAGGATGTCCCGGAACGTTCCGGGCAGGACGATGGACGGAGCACCCGTGACGCAGCGCCTCTCGAGGGGAGCCCACTCCGCGGCGGAGGAGGGCACCTGCCTCATGGAGCAGGTCGCGCTCGCCGCCGACGAGTCCTTCTCCGACCGGCCGCGCTGCACCCCCACCGCGCTGTCCGCCCTGGCTCAGCAGGTCAACGACCGGGTCTCCGACGCTGGCCGCGACCGGCTCCTCGAACTCGTCCCGGCCCTGACGACCAGCGCGAGCGACGACCCGGTCGACGCCTGGGAACTCGTGGCCGTGTGCGCTCGCGCGGCACTCGCGATCCGGCCGGACGACCGCCTGGCCACCCGGTTGCTCGCCCGCGCCGGACGCGCGCAGCGTCGCTGGTCCCGCCTGGGCCTCGACGGTGCGCCCGGCCGGATCGCCGGTCTGCGCGCCCTGCCGCACCTCACCGCGGCCTTCCACCGCATGGCCGTCCTCGCCGGGCCGGCCGGCTCCGCCGAGAGGGACGATCGCCTGATCGCCCTGCTCGCCGACGCGGTCGGCGTCCGGCCGGAGGAGCAGGAGTTCGCCGCCGCCTGACCCGCGCCCTGCGCGGCTAACCGGCGCCCTGGGCGTACGGCGCGAGTGCCGGCTCCCGGGGCACGAACGGCCCCGTCGCCAGCGCGGTGCCGGCCGAGGCGACGAGCCCCGCGAAGTCGAGCGGGAACGTCACCGGGTTCACGCCGGGCTGGAACGGCCGGAGGCACACCCCGCGGCCGATCCGGTCGGCCTGCGCCGGGCCGTCGTGGTCGAGCGCGTCGACGGCGATCGCGTAGGCGACCGCGTCGGACGTGCCGATCCCGAAGTGGTCGACCACCCGGGTCACGCCGCACAGCCCCTGCAGCGAGATGTTGCTGACGCGGTCGCCGCCACCACGGATCGGCGAGTTCGCGGGCGGCGTGGCGTCCACCGGCACCCCGCGCGGGACGGCCAGGTTCGGCACCACGATCTCGTCGTAGATCGTGTAGGCCACGGTGTAGTCGACGCCCGGGACGGTCTCGCCACCTGCGTTGAGCGCTGCGAGGAAGCGCGACCGAGGCGCCTGCTGCCAGATCGCCGGGGCGCAGCCGACGGCCGGGACCGCGCACACGAGCGGGGCGTCGACCGTGCCGCGGGTCGACGGGGCGAGGGCCACGTAGTCGTCGACCTTCCCGCGGGTGTCGGGGAAGAACTTCAGCGCCCAGCGCCCGATCATCCCGCCCTGGCTGTGCCCGAGCAGGTCGATCTTCCCGCCGGCCCGCTCGGACATCGTGCGGATCGCCGACACCACGTACTCGGCGGCGACCTGGAGGTCCCCGAGCGCGTTCTGCGGCAGCGTCACGCTGCAGAACGGCCGGCCGGTCGCGGTGAACGCCCGCGCGTAGTTCCAGTCGAACTCGGCCGGCGTCAGCGTCGTCCCGGGGATGAGCAGGACCGGCTGCCGGGCGGCCAGGTCGCCGTGGCAGGCCAGGCTCTGCCGCAGCGCGTCCGCCGGGACGCTCAGCGCCGGGCCGTCGTTCGCCGCGGCCGACCCGCTCGCGGCTCCGATCCCGAGCAGCAGCACCACGAGGAACAGGCCGATCCGCCGGGCGAGGTTCACGCCCGCCCAACGACGGGTTCCCGACGGCGTTACTCCGACGGGGTGGCCGCGGTCAGGTGCTCGACGTGGAAGACGGCCTCGTCGAGCAGCTGGGCCACGTGGTCGTCGTGCAGCCGGTAGCGGATCTGGCGCCCGGCCCGCTCGCCGACGACCAGCCCGAGGTGTCGCAGCACGCGCAGCTGGTGGGACACCGCGGACTGCTCCATCCCGACGTCCTCGACGAGTTCACCGACGGTGCGCGGCTCCACGCGCAGCCGCAGCAGCAGCTGGACCCGGCTGGGGGTGGAAAGGGCGTGCATCGTGCGCGCGATCGCCTCCACCCCGGCTGGGGCGAGCGTCGTCGCGGCGGCGCCGTCCCTGCCGTGGCCCATGCGCGGAGCCTACTCACCTCAGCGGTTGGTCAGACATGAAAGTATGAACGAGCATTCATTCGTGTGTAGCGTGAGTGACCGTGACCGCCCTCGACGTCCGTCCGAGCCCCACGGCCGCGCCCGCCGCCCGGGCGGAGCTGCTCGGCCTGCCCGAGGTCCGCTGGGCCGCGATCGCGCTGGCTGCGTTCGTGGTCGGCGGGCTGCTGTGGCTGGCGGACGCACCCGCGTGGGCGTCGGGGCCGGTGCTCGCGGTCTGCTACCTCGCCGGGGGGTGGGAGCCGGCGGTGGAGGGGCTGCGGGCGCTGCGGGAGCGGACGCTCGACGTCGACCTGCTCATGGTCGTCGCGGCGCTCGGCGCGGCCGCGATCGGCCAGGTGCTCGACGGTGCCCTGCTGATCGTCATCTTCGCGACGTCGGGTGCGCTCGAGGCGTGGGCGACCGCGCGGACCGAGCGGTCGGTGGGGGGCCTGCTCTCGACGGCCCCGGAGACCGCCACACGGGTCGCCGACGACGGGTCCGAGGCGGTGTGCGAAGCGGCCGACCTCGCCGTCGGCGACGTCGTGGTGGTCCGGCCGGGCGCCGCGATCCCCGCGGACGGGCTGGTCGTCGAGGGGGCGGCCGAGATCGACCGGGCGAGCATCACCGGCGAGCCGTTGCCGGTCCCGGCGGGCGTCGGCACCGAGGTCTACGCGGGCACCGTCGCCACCGGGGGCACGCTGCGCGTGCGGGTGTCGCGACCGGCGGCGGAGTCCGTCGTCGCCCGGATCGCGGTGCTGGTCGAGGAGGCGTCCCGGACGAAGGCGCGCACGCAGCTGTTCGTCGAGAAGGTCGAGCAGCGGTACTCGGTCGGGGTCGTGGTGGCGACGCTCGCGATCTTCGCGGTCCCGCTCGCCCTGGGATCGTCGTTGGACGACGCCCTCCTGCGGGCGATGACGTTCATGATCGTCGCGTCGCCCTGCGCCCTGGTGCTCGCGACGATGCCGCCGCTGCTCGCCGCGGCCGCGCGGGCGGGGCGGCGGGGCCTGCTCGTCCGCTCGGCGCAGGTGATGGAGCGCCTCGCCGACGTGGACGCGGTCGTGCTGGACAAGACGGGCACCGTCACCGAGGGGCGTCCGCGGGTGGTCGGGGTTCCCGACGACGAGGTGCTGCGCCTCGCGGCCGCCGTCGAGACCGGCAGCGAGCACCCGCTGGGCCGCGCCGTCGTCGCAGCGGCGTGCGAGCGCGGGCTCACGGTCCCGCCCGTCGAGGACTTCGTCGCCGCCCCCGGCGTCGGGGTGCGCGGGGTCGTCGGCGGCCGCCGGATCGGGGTCGGGCGGGCCTCCTCGCAGCCGGCCGCCACCACCACCCCGGTCGCCGTGACCGACCTGGACGACGGGTCCGTGCTCGGCACCCTGGAGATCGCCGACGCGCTGCGGCCCGACGCCGCGGACGCGGTCGGCGCGCTCGCCGCGCGCACCGTCGTCCCGCCCGTCCTCGCCACGGGGGACGCACCCGGCCCGGCGCGCGAGGTCGGGCGGCGGATCGGGGTGGCGGACGTGCGCGCGGAACTCCTGCCGGAGGACAAGGTCGACGTGGTGGCCGACGTCCGGCGACCCGGCCGCACCGTCGCGGTGGTCGGGGACGGGGTGAACGACGCCCCGGCCCTCGCGGCCGCGGACGTGGGGGTGGCGATGCGCGGGTCGGACCTCACGATGCGGGCCGCGGACGTCGTCGTCCTCTCCGCAGACCTCGCCCGGCTGCCCTGGCTGCTGGACCTCGCGCGGCGGGCCCGCCGCATCGTCGTCGCCAACCTGGTGATCGCGGGCACCCTGATCGTCGGGCTCGTGACGTGGGACCTCGTCGGGCACCTGCCGCTCGCGCTCGGTGTCGCGGGGCACGAGGGGTCGACGATCCTGGTCGCGCTGAACGGCCTCCGGCTCTTGCGCGAGCCCCGACGTTCCTCAGGAAACGTGCGCGACGTGCCCCGTCTGTAGTCTGTGATACAGATCGCGGTCCGATTCCTCCCGATACTGCGTGTGACACCACGTTCGACCCGGGAGGGCTCGTTGACCACTTCGGACCACGCGGCATCACCGAGCGCACCGCCGATGCGCCGCATCGCGCTCGCGAGCATGACCGGCACGGTCATCGAGTTCTACGACTTCTTCATCTACGGCACGGCCGCCGCGCTCGTGTTCAACAAGGTCTTCTTCCCCGAGCTGGGGGCGGCGGCCGGCACCGCGCTGGCGCTCGCGACCTTCGGCGTCGCCTTCGTGGCGCGGCCGTTCGGCTCCGTGCTGTTCGGGCACTTCGGCGACCGGCTCGGCCGCAAGCGCACGCTGGTCACGACGCTGCTGCTGATGGGTCTCTCGACGCTGGCGATCGGCCTGCTGCCCTCCACCGGGCTGATCGGCTGGCTCGCGCCCGTGCTGCTCGTGCTGCTGCGCATCCTGCAGGGCCTCGCGGTCGGCGGGGAGTGGGCCGGCGCCACGCTGCTCACCGCGGAGAACTCGCCCGCGAAGGTGCGCGGCAAGTACGCGCTCTACCCGCAGCTGGGGCCGTCGGTCGCGTTCGCGCTCGCCAGTGCCACCTTCCTGACGACCGCTCTGACCATGTCCAACGAGGCCTTCCTGGCCTGGGGCTGGCGCATCCCGTTCATCGGCAGCGTCGTCCTCGTGGCGCTCGGCCTGTACGTGCGCCTCGCGATCACCGAGACGGCCGCGTTCTCCCGGCGCAACGAGGCCGAGGGCGGGGCGCGCAGGCTCCCCGTCACCGACGTCCTGACCCGCCAGCCCAAGGAGGTCCTGCTCGGCGCGGGCTCGACGATGGCGGTGTTCGCCTTCTTCTACATCGGCGTCACCTACCTGACCAGCTACGGCACGCAGGAGCTCGGGCTGCCCCGCCCGACGGTGCTCGCGATGGGGATCGTCGGCGGGCTGGTGTTCGCGGGCACGACGATCGCCGGCGCGATCCTGTCCGACCGCGTCGGGCGCCGTCGCATGGTGATCATCGGCAACGCGGTGTCCGTGGTCGGCGGTCTCGTCGCGTTCCCGATCATCGACCTCGGCACGGCCGCCTCGTTCGGGCTCGGGCTCTCGGTGGTGCTCGGCGTCGTCGGCATCGCCTACGGCCCGATCGGTGCGCAGCTGCCCGAGCTGTTCCCCACCCGGTACCGCTACACCGGCGCCGGCATGGCCTACAACCTGGCCGGCGTGCTCGGCGGCGGCGTGGTCCCGCTGATCGCCACCGCCCTGGTCGCCACCTACGCGTCCAGCCTGGCGATCGGCCTGCTCCTCGCCGGTCTCTCCGTGGTCAGCCTGGCCTGCACGCTCCTGCTGCCCGACTCCGTCGACGAGTCGATCAGCGCCGAGGCCCCGGCGCGTCTCGCTGCCTGAGAGAAGGGCTGGGCCGGGCGGTCGCGCCCGGTTAGCCTCCGTCCCGACCCGGATGTCCGGGTCGGGACGGGGGTCGTCGGACGTGTCGCGCCCCCTGCCGTCCCCCGTTCCCGTCGCCACACCGGAACTCGCGGTCTCGCCCTTCCTGCTCGCCGAGACCGGCCCGGTCGCGGCCCGGCTCGCGGCCCTCGGCGTGTCGCGTCGGCTCCGCGCGGGCGAGGTCGTCATGCGGCAGGGCGAGCTGTCCGGCTCCCTGTTCGTCCTGACGGCGGGTCGGCTCCGGCTCTCGCTACTGCGTCCCGACGGCGGGGAGCGCGTCCTGGGCTACGCCGAGCCCGGCGCGAGCGTCGGGGAGACCGCGTGCGTGGACCGGGCCGCCCGCGCGGCGACCGCGGTCGCCGTCGTGGACTCCGAGGTCCTCGCGGTGACCCGCGAGAGCCTGCTCGCCGCCGCGCGCAGCGACCCGGAGCTGCTGCTCGAGGTGGCCCGCCGGGTCGCGCACAAGCAGCACGTGCTGCACCTGCACCTCGCGCTGGACGCACTGCCCGCCCGCGAGCGCATGGTGCTGCTGCTGTCCCACCTCGTCGACGCGCACGGCGAACCCGGCCCGGACGGCCTGGTCCGCCTGCGTCTACAGCTCGCCGTCGACGACCTGGCCGCGATCGTCGGGCTCACCCGCGTCACCGCCTCCCGCGAGCTCTCGCGGCTCGTCGCCGAGGGCGTGCTGCTCAAGCAACGTCGCTCGTTCGTCGTGCGCGACCGGCCCGCGCTGCGCCGCCTCACGGCCTCCGTCGCGGTCTGACTCCACGCCGCTTTCGGAGTTTGCGTCCCGGTGCTGCCCGGGATCCCGGGTCCAGCGGTCGATCCGGCGTGCGCCGGCGGCCCGGACCATCGACTTGCTGTCATCTGCCAGTTGCACCAGGATCGCAACAGCGAAGCAGGGGTCGATCACCGACGGACTCTTTCGAGGAGATGCGCGAAGCGATGGCGGAGTACACGCTGCCCGACCTGCCCTACGACTACGGCGCTCTCGAGCCCCACATCTCGGGCAAGATCATGGAGCTGCACCACGACAAGCACCACAACACCTACGTCACCGGTCTGAACTCCGCTATCGACGCCCTCGCCGAGGCGCGCGAGAAGGACACGATCGGCACGACGGCGCTGCTGTGGGAGAAGAACCTCGCCTTCAACTACGGCGGGCACATCAACCACACCGTCTTCTGGCAGAACCTCTCCCCGGACGGCGGCGACAAGCCCACCGGGGAGCTCGCGTCGGCGATCGACCGGGACTTCGGCTCGTTCGAGCTCTTCCAGAAGCACTTCACGTCGGTCGCCACGACGATCCAGGGCTCGGGCTGGTCGATCCTCGGGTTCGACACGCTCGCCCAGAAGCTGCGCATCTTCCAGCTCTACGACCAGCAGGCCAACGTGCCGCTGGGGATCATCCCCGTGGTCATGCTCGACATGTGGGAGCACGCCTTCTACCTGGACTACCTCAACGTGAAGCCGGACTACGTGAAGGCCTGGTGGAACGTCGTCAACTGGGCCGACGCCGCCAAGCGCTTCGAGTCCGCCCAGGGGACGCAGCTCGTCTGAGAGCCGTTCCCGCACGACCCGCGGTGATCGTTCCGACCAGACGACCCACCGCGCCGGCGGCGACCCCCATGGGCTTAGGCCCGTGGGGGTCGTCGTGTCTCTACAGCCAATGCTCAGTAAAAGCTAGTTCTTGTTCCTGCCACTTGCTGGTGATTACCGTCCCGGCTCGTGATCGTCGCCCGTTTCGTCCCGCTGGCCGCCGCCGCGGTCCTCGCCCTGCTCGTGGGCGCCTGCTCCGCCCCGACGTCCGGTCCCGCCGCCTCCGACCCGGGGAGCATGGTCCTGGCCGACGGCTACGAGCCCGACGACGTCAACCCGCTCATGGGGTACGGCGAGGAGGGCGCGTCGAAGATCTACGACGGCCTGACCGCGCTGGACGCCCAGCGGGAGCCGCAGCCGGCCCTGGCCGCCTCCGCGCCCGTCGCGGCGCCGGACGGGCTGTCCTGGACCGTGCCGCTCCGACCGGGCGTGACCTTCCACGACGGCACCGCCTTCGACGCCACCGACGTCGTGGCCACGTACAAGGCCGTGCTCGACCCGACGAAGGCGGCGACGGTCGCCTCCGGCTTCTCGATGGTGCGCGACGTCGTCGCCGTCGACGCCGGCACGGTGCGGTTCGACCTCACCCGGCCGTTCCTGCTCTTCCCCGGGCGGCTCACGCTCCCGATCGCCCCGTCCGAGGCGGTGGCGATTCCCGGCCCGGCGTCGGACATGCCGCTGGGCACGAAGCCGGTCGGCACCGGCCCGTATCGGATGGTCGAGTGGCGCCAGGGCTCGTCGATGGTGCTCGAGGCGAACCCGTCCTACTTCGGGGGCGCACCCGCCGTCCGGAGGATCACCGTCGTCTTCGCGACCGACGACAACACCCGCGCCCAGCGCGTCGCGGCCGGGGAGTTCGACGGCACCGTCCTGCCGCCCGCCCTGGCGAAGGGGATCGCGGGCCAGGCCCAGGACATGGTGCTGCGGGAGCACGCCAGCGCGGACTACCGGACGATCACGATGCCGTTCGGCAACCCCGTCACCGCCGACCCGGCGATCCGGCAGGCCCTCAACCGCGCGGTCAACCGGCAGGGGATGATCGACGCCCTGCTCGCGGGGCAGGGACGGCCCGCCAGCACCCCGATCCCCGAGGTGCTGCCCGAAGAGGTCGAGCCGGCCGCGCAGTTCCCGTTCGACCCGGCGCAGGCGAACGCGATCCTGGACGCGGCGGGCTGGACGCGCGGCGCCGACGGGATCCGGGCCCGCGGAGCGCTGCCCGCCCGGTTCACGCTCATGTACAACCCCGCCGACACCGTGCGCCGCGACCTCGCGCAGGCGTTCGCCTCCGACGCCCGCGCGATCGGGGTGGACGTGCGGCTCGAGGGCCTGGGGTGGGACGCGATCGACCCGCGCCTCGGGACCGACGCGGTCGTCCTCGGCGGCGGCAACCCGTTCGACACGGCGTTCAAGTCCTGGCAGCTGCTCTCGTCGGTGAACGCGGCCGACGGCTACAACAACCCCGGCTCGTACCGCAACGCCGCCGTCGACCAGGCGCTCGACGCGGCGATCGCCGCCCCGGACCGGGCGACCCGGGCCGCGGAGCTGCGGCGCTTCCAGCAGGCCTACGCCGCGGACCCGGGCATGGTGTTCCTGACCTTCCTCGGCCACAGCTACCTCACCCGCGACCGGTTCGACGGCTACCAGCCCGTCGTCGAGCCGCACACCCACGGCACCACGTGGGGTCCGTGGTGGAACGTCGAGCGCTGGACGCCGCGGACGTGACGACGGTGCAGCCGGCCCGGCGGCGCGGCCGCGAGATCGGCATCCTGGTGGCCTGGCGCCTCGGGGTGGCGGTGCCGGTGGTGGCCGTCGTCGCCACCGGGGTGTTCCTGCTCGCCGCGTGGTCGCCGTTCGACCCGATCTACCAGTACTTCGGGGCCGGGGTGTTCTCCGCGGGCGACGCCGCCGTCGCGAACGCCCGGGAGCAGCTCGGGCTGAACGACTCGGTGTGGACCCAGCTCGGCCGCTGGGTCGGCGGACTGCTCTCCGGCGACCTCGGCCAGAGCCTCTCGTTCCGCCAGCCGGTCGGGACGGTGATCGCCCAGCGGCTGCCGTGGACGCTGCTGCTGGTGACCCTCGGCCTCGTGGTCAGCGTCGTGCTGTCCCTGGTCGCCGGGGTCACCGCGGCCTGGCGGCAGGGCGGGTGGGTCGACCGCGCGGTGACCGCGGTCGGGCACACGCTCGAGGGCCTGCCGCCGTTCGTCCTCGCGCTCGGGGCGATCGCGGTGTTCGCGGTCGCGTGGCCGCTGCTGCCGGTCGCCGGGCTCACCGACGCCGGGGCCGCCCCGACCCTCGGCCAGGTCGCCCGGCACGTGGTGCTGCCCGCGGTCGTGCTCGGTATCTCGCAGATGCCGTGGCTGGTGCTGCACGTGCGCTCGTCCCTGCTCGGGGCGCTCGACGAGGACCACGTCACCGGGGCCCGGGCCCGCGGGCTGCCGGAACGGGTCGTGGTGCTGCGCCACGCCCTGCCGACCGCGCTGCTCCCGTTCGTGACGGTGCTCGGCAACCGGCTCCCGGAGGTCGTCACGGGCGCGGTGCTGGTCGAGACGGTGTTCTCGTGGCCCGGGATCGCGGCGGCCGTCGTGACCGCGGCGCTGTCCGTCGACTTCCCGCTGCTCGCGGCGCTGACGCTGCTCACCACCACTGCGGTGCTGCTCGGCGCCCTGCTGGCCGACGTCGCGGTGCTGGTGCTCGACCCGAGGGTGACCGCCGATGGCTGAGCTGACGACCTACCGGGGCGAGCGCAGCGACGGGGGAGGAGCAGCGGCACCGTCCGCCGTCGGGAAGGACAGGACGTGGCGCCCGGCCGGGCACCGGCGGCCGGGGACGCTCCGGGCACGGGCCTCGTGGACCGGTCGGGGGCGGTTGGTCGCCGGGCTCGTCGGCCTCGTCGTGCTCGTGCTCGGCGCGATCCTGATCCCGTGGCTCGGCGGCCTGGACCAGGGCGCGGTGGACTACACCGCGGTCCGGCAGCCGCCGTCGCTCGCGCACCCGTTCGGCACGGACGCCGTCGGACGGGACCTGTTCCTGCGCTCGTTCGCCGGGCTCGGGGTCTCGTTGACCGTCGCGGCCTCCTGCGCGGTGATCTCGACGGTGATCGGCACGCTGTACGGGGCGCTGTCCGGGCTGCTCGGCGGCTGGCCGGACCGGATCCTGATGCGCGCCGTCGACGGCGTGAACGCGGTGCCGCACCTGCTGCTCGGCATCGTCATCGTGGCGCTCTACCGCGGCAGCGTGCCGGCGGTGATCGCCTCGATCGGGCTGACGCACTGGACGACGGTGGCGCGGGTGGTGCGGTCCGAGGTCCTGTCCCTGCGGTCGCGGCCCTACGTGGACGCGGCGATCAGCGGCGGCGCGTCCCGACGGCGGGTGCTGGGCCGGCACCTGCTGCCGGCGGTCGTCCCGCCCGCGGTGCTCTCGAGCGTGCTGATCCTGCCGCACGCGGTGTGGCACGAGACTGCGCTCTCGTTCCTCGGTCTCGGGCTCCCGCCGCACCTGGCGAGCCTGGGCAACATCCTCGCGGAAGGACGGCAGGCGGTGCTGCTCGGCAGCTGGTGGATCGTCGTGTTCCCCTCGGCCCTGCTCGCGGCGACGACGCTGGCCGTGGCCGGTATCGCGGCCTGGTGGCGCGACCGCAGCCGGCCGCGACGCCGCTCGGAGATGGCGCTGTGACCGCCGCGCTGGAGGTCGAGGGGCTCGACGTGCGGTTCGGGCTGCGCGGGCGCCGGGGCGGGCCCCCACGGTTCGTGCGCGCCGCGAGCGAGGTCGACCTGACGCTGCACCACGGCCGCCTGCTCGCGCTGGTGGGGGAGTCCGGGTGCGGCAAGTCGGTGCTCACCGAGGCGCTGACCGGGCTGCTGCCGGGCAACGCGGAGACACGCGGTCGGGCGGCGCTGCGCCCCGAGGGTCTCGACCTGCTCACCGCCCCCGAGCCGGTGCTGCGGGACGAGGTGCGGGGGCGGCGGGTCGGGCTGGTGGGACAGTCCGCGGGCACCTTCCTGACACCGACGCGCACCATCGGGACACAGCTGCGCGAGGCGGTGCGGCTGCTGGACGGCCCCGAGCCGGCCGAGGTGCTCGCCGAGCGCGCCGGGCTCCCGGCCGCTGCCCTGGACATGTACCCGCACGAGCTCTCCGGCGGCACCGCGCAGCGGGCCGGGCTCGCCGCGGCGCTCGCCGGCGACCCGGCGATCGTGCTCGCCGACGAGCCCACGGCCGGCCTCGACCGCCCGCTCGTGGACCGCACGACCGACCTGCTCGTCGACCTCGCCCGCGACGGGAAGGCGGTCCTGCTCATCACCCACGACCTGCGGGCGGTCCGCCGGATCGCCGCGGAGGGCCCCGTCGACCTCGCCGTGATGTACGCGAGCCGCATCGTCGAGTCCGGGCCGGCGGCGGAGGTGTTCGCCCGCCCGTGGCACCCGTACACGCGCGGGCTGCTCGGGGCGCTGCCGGACGAGGGCTTCGTCCCCGTGCCGGGGCACCCGCCGGAGCTGTCCGACCTGCCGTCGGGATGTCCGTTCCGCCCCCGGTGCGGGAGCACCGCCTGTACCGACGACCCCGCCCTCGTCCACCACGGCGACCGCGCGGTCGCCTGCCATCCGGCGGTGCCGGCGTGAGCCTCGTCGGGAGCGGGCTGGTCGGCGGGTGGCGGCGCGGGCACGCCGTCGTCGAGCGGCTGGACGTGGCCGTCGAGCCCGGTCGGGTGCTGGGCATCGCGGGGCCGAGCGGCTGCGGGAAGTCGACGCTCGTGCGGATGCTGGCCCTGCTGCACACGCCGTGGCGGGGCACGGTGGCCGTGGACGGCACCGCGGTGCCGCGGATGCGCTACCGGGCGCCGGCGGCGCTGCGCCGCCGGGTGGGGGTCGTGTTCCAGCAGCCCCGGGCGGCCGCCGACCCCCGGCTGACGCTGACCGAGATCCTGACCGAACCGCTGCGCGCCGCCGGGGAGCGTGACCGCGCCGTCCTCGACGCCCGGGCCGCGGAGCTGTCCGACCGAGTCGGCCTCACCGCCGAGCTGCGGACCCGCCGGCCGCACGAGGTCTCCGACGGCCAGCTCCAGCGGGCGTGCCTCGCGCGGGCGCTCGCCGCGGAGCCGGACTACCTGCTCTGCGACGAGATGACGGCGATGCTGGACGCGTCCACCACGGCGGCGCTCGTGTCGGTGATCGGCGCGGAGGTCGACCGGGGGCTGGGCGTGCTCACGGTCAGCCACGACGAACCGCTGCTGGCCGCCTGGGCGGACGAGGTGCTGCGCCCCTGGTGATCCGGGCGGTCGCCCGGGGATTGCCCGCCATGCCATCGGGGACCCGAAGTGGGACAGTGGCGGGAAGGAAGGGCGGTGCGCGTGAAGCGACCAGGCCAGAGGAACGACGACGATCCGGTCCTCATCACCGAGGCGGCCGTCTCGTTCGAGGACGAGTTCGCCGCCCGGAAGAAGCGGTACTCGCTGATCATGGCGTGCCGCATCCCGTGCCTCATCCTGGCCGGCGTCTTCGGCATCGGCTTCAACTGGCCCCTGGTCGCGGTCGCGTTCATCGTGCTGTCGGTCCCGCTGCCCTGGGTGGCGGTGCTCATCGCGAACGACCGTCCGCCGAAGAAGTCGCAGAAGGTCAACCGCTACCGGGCCGACCGGAAGGCGCTGCCCGAGGTCAGCGAGGCGCGGATCATCGAGGCCGCCGAGGCCCTGGACGCGCGGTCCCAGCGGACGGACGGTCCCCGGCAGTCCCGCCAGGACGGACCCGACCACGCGCCGCCGCGAACGGGCACCGACGGCTGACGCCGTCGGACCCCTGAGGCAAACTAGGGGCATGAGCCAGACCGCGGTCCTCCCCGACGTCCGTCCCGACGCCACGGACCGGACGAACGACGACGACCCGAAGATGTTCCACTACGTCCGCAAGGACAAGGTGGCCGAGAGCGCGGTGATGGGCTCCATGGTCGTGGCGCTCTGCGGTGAGACCTTCCCGGTCACGCGCTCGCCGAAGCCCGGCTCGCCGGTCTGCCCGGCCTGCAAGGAGATCTTCGAGAAGCTGCCGCGCGGCGGCGGGGACGACGACTGAGCGTCCGCCCCTGACGGTCTCCCGCGCCGGGAGGCCGGCCTCGTCCTGCCCACCATCCCGCCCGGAGGGTCCTTGACTGCGCGCGCGCCCGGCCGAACCGGATCGACGACGGACACGCCGTCCGGTCCACCCCTGCGGCAGTGGCAGCGGCGGGCCCTGACCCGCTACCTCGCGGAGCGCCCCAAGGACTTCCTCGCGGTCGCGACCCCGGGCGCGGGCAAGACGACCTTCGCGCTGCGGGTGGCCTCCGAGCTGCTCGGCGACCGGACCGTCGACACGGTGACGATCGTGTGCCCGACCGAGCACCTCAAGCACCAGTGGGCGGGCGCGGCCACGCGGGCGGGCATCGCGATCGACCCGGAGTACTCGAACTCCGTCGGGAAGCTCTCCGCGGACTTCCACGGCGTCGCGGTCACCTACGCCCAGGTCGCCGCGCACCCGATGCTGCACATGAACCGCACCGAGTCGCGGCGCACCCTGGTGATCTTCGACGAGATCCACCACGCCGGGGACGCGAAGAGCTGGGGCGAGGCCACGCGGGAGGCCTTCGGGGGCGCGACCCGTCGGCTCGCCCTGACCGGGACGCCGTTCCGCTCGGACGACAGCCCGATCCCGTTCATCACCTACGAGCCCGACTCGGCGGGCGCCCTGCGCTCGAAGGCCGACCACTCCTACGGCTACTCCGACGCGCTCGCCGACGGCGTCGTCCGGCCGGTGGTGTTCCTGGCCTACTCCGGGCAGGCGTCGTGGCGCACCAGCGCCGGCGAGGAGATGACCGCCCGGCTCGGCGAGCCGCTGACCGCCGAGCAGACCTCCCGGGCCTGGAAGACGGCGCTGGACCCGAAGGGCGACTGGATGCCCGCCGTCCTGCAGGCCGCCGACACGCGGCTCAACCAGCTGCGCCAGGGCGGGATGCCCGACGCCGGCGGGCTCGTCATCGCGACCGACCACACCACCGCCAAGGCCTACGCGAAGATCCTCGCCCGGCTCTCCGGGGAGGAGCCGGTCGTCGTGCTCTCCGACGACCCGAAGGCCTCCGGGCGGATCGCGACCTTCTCGGCGTCGAACGACCGCTGGCTCGTGGCCGTCCGCATGGTCTCCGAGGGCGTCGACGTGCCGCGCCTGGCCGTCGGTGTCTACGCCACCAGCGCCTCGACCCCGCTGTTCTTCGCACAGGCGGTCGGCCGGTTCGTGCGCTCGCGGCGCAGCGGCGAGACCGCGTCGGTCTTCCTGCCCAGCGTCCCGACGCTGCTGGGTCTGGCGAGCGAGCTGGAGCTGCAGCGCGACCACGTCCTCGGCGAGCCGCACCGGCCGAAGGAGGGCCTCGACGACGAGCTGCTCGAGCGCGCGAACCGCACCGAGGACGAGCCGGGGGAGCAGGAGAAGGCGTTCGAGGCGCTCTCCGCCGAGGCCGAGCTCGACCAGCTGATCTACGACGGGGCCTCGTTCGGCACCGCCGCCGGCTCGGGCACCGACGAGGAGCAGGACTACCTCGGGCTGCCGGGGCTGCTCGACCCCGACCAGGTGCGGGCGCTGCTGCGTCGGCGGCAGAGCGAGCAGCTGGACGAGCAGGCTGCGCGCACGTCCGCCGAGCCCGCCGCCGCCCCGCCTCCGCCGGCCCGGATCACGCCGTCCGCCGCGGAGAAGCTCAAGGAACTGCGCCGCGAGCTCAACACGCTCGTCGCCGCCCACCACCACCGCACCGGCCAGCCGCACGGCGTGATCCACGGCGACCTGCGCAAGGCGTGCGGCGGCCCGGCCACCCCGGTCGCCACCGCCGAGCAGATCGAGGAGCGGATCACCATGCTCCGGTCGTGGCGCTCGCAGCCGCGCTGACCCTCCGGGGTCGGACCGTCCGGACTGTGAGCGACTTCACACTCCGTGGTGGCGACTCCGAGCCGTGTCGATCACGTTGCGATACGTGCCCGTCACGAGCGACATCGGATCGTCACACGCCGTGGTCGTCGCCGAGGTGGGTCGGGGACCCGGCGTCGGTCGCCGCGGCGACCACGGGTGACGGTCCGAACCACCCGACCGAGCGCGTCACAGGAGCGCGGTCGGCGTGTCGGGCCGTCCGTCGGGACGCCGCGCGCCGCGACCGGGGGCGGACAGGGGCGCAGACGGGAACGGCGGGCGGGGACCGGTCCGGTCCCCGCCCGCCGTCAGCTCGAGCGTCGTGGCGGCGATCTCCGTCGCCGCAGGTCAGCGGCGCGTCAGACCGTCTCCCCGGCCTGCACGTCGATGGAGAGCTCCTTCATCTTCGCCTCGTGGGCACGGGCGTGGTGCCCGCAGAAGAGCAGCTCCCCGCCGGAGGGCAGGACGGCGCGAACCCGCGCCGCTGCCCCGCAGCGGTCGCATCGGTCCGAGGCGGTGAGTTCTGGCCGGGTCAGGGTTCCGGGCATCGTCATCTCCCTCCGTTCGGGAGCCGGCCGTACGACCGGTCCCGCTGGCTCCGGCCGAGTGACCGTTGCCCCTCCACTGTGTCAGACCGGGGCGACGACCGCTCGTGTTCACGTGCTGCTTTGTCCTCGGTCACGTACCGCTCATCGACGGATTGCGACCGCTGTTATCCGGGAAGGGGCGGGACCACACGATGGTGAGTCGATCTTCGACGACGAACGGTCTCCCGGCGCCGCTACTCTTCGTGCTCGGTGGGGCGTCGATGTACGTCGGCGCGGCGCTCGCGGTCGGACTGTTCGAGCGGGTGTCGCCCGCGGGCGTGGCGTGGCTGCGCCTGGCCGGCGCCGCGGTCGTGCTCGGGGTGTGGCGGCTGGCGGCCCGGCGGTGGTCGCGGGGGGAGCGCGTCCGCTGGTCCCGACGGCGGGTGCTCCTCGCCGGTGCGTTCGGACTCGTCACGGCCGGGATGAACATCGTCTTCTACGAGGCGATCGCCCGGCTGCCGCTCGGCACCGCGGTGGCGATCGAGTTCGCCGGGCCGGTGCTCGTGGCCGCGCTGGGCTCGCGGAGTCGCCGGGACTGGGCGGCGCTGGCGCTGGTGGTGCTCGGCGTCGGGCTGATCGCGGACGTCCGGCTCGAGGGCTCGCCCGCGGGCGTGGCGTTCGCGTTGCTAGCCGCCCTGCTGTGGGCGGGCTACATCGTCCTCGGCGCCCGGGTCTCGAGCGGGTCGGCGTCGACGGGGGAGGGCATCGACGGTCTCGCGATCGGGTTCGTCGTCGCCGCGGTCGTGCTCTCGCCGTTGGCCCTCACCGCCGCCCCGATCGCGGGGGAGCCGCTGCTGCTGGGTTCCGCGCTCGCTCTGGGTGTCCTGTCGTCGGTCGTGCCCTACGTGCTCGACCAGGTGGTGCTGCGTCGGGTCGGCCGGGCGCGATTCGCGCTGCTGCTGGCGCTGCTGCCGCTCACGGCCACCGTGGTGGGGCTGGTGGGCCTCGCGCAGATCCCGGCGCCGCTCGAGGCGGTGGGCATCGCGGCGGTCGTCGTGGGGGTGGCGCTGCGCCGGGAGTCGCCGGCTCCTGACTAGCCTGACCTGCGCCGACGGGGCGAGGGAGAGGGTGGGACGCATGTCCGAACAGTTGCGCGACCGCGGCCGGGAGCTCGCCGCGGCGCTGGCCGCCGACGGGGTCGTCGGGCTGACGATCGCCTGGGCCGACAACAACGGCATCCCGCGCTCGCGCACCGTGCCGGTGTCGGCGCTGCCCCAGGTGGCGGTGGCGGGCGTCGGGGTGACGCACCTGTTCGCGGTGTTCGACACGAACGACGCCATCGCCTACGGCTCTCCGGGCATGCAGAACGCGTCCGGCGACGTCCGCCTGGTCCCGCAGCTCGACCGCATCACCCGCCTCGCCGGGCAGCCGGCCTTAGCGTGGGCGCCCGGGAAGCAGGTCACGGCCGACGGCGGGCCGTGGGCGTTCGACCAGCGCTCCGTGCTGGAGCGGGTCGTCGAGGCGCTCGCCGCCGACGGCACCACCGCGCTGGTCGGCTACGAGATGGAGTTCGGGGTCTTCGAGCAGGCGACGGACCCGGAGGACACCGAGCTCCTCGCCGCCCACTCCGGGCCCGCGTACAGCCCGCACGCGCTGCTGCCGATCGACGGCTTCATCGCGTCCGTGATGCGCGACGCCGAGGCCAACGGGCTGCGCCTGGGCCAGGTCCACGCCGAGTACGGGCCGGCGCAGGTCGAACTCTCGCTGGCCGCCACGGACCCGCTCACGGCCGCCGACCAGCAGTTGCTCGCCCGGCAGACGATCCTCGCGGCGGCGGAGGCCCACGGCCTGCGGGTCTCCTTCGCCCCGCTGCCGACCCTGAACGGCGCGGGCAACGGGTGGCACGTGCACACGTCGCTGTGGCGCGGCGGGGAGAACCTGCTCGCCGGCGGCCCGGAGGGCCCGCGCGGGACGGCCGGCGCCGGCTACGTCGCCGGACTGCTGCGCGACCTGCCCGCGCTCGCCGCGCTCACCGCACCGTCGCTCGGGTCGCTGGCCCGACAGCGCCCCGGCTTCTTCGCCGGGGCGTTCTCCGGGTTCTGGGGCGTGGAGAACCGCGAGGCCCCGCTGCGCTACGTGCCGGGCTCGGCGCTGCTCGGCGAGGACCACGCCAACGTCGAGCTGAAGGTCTCCGACGCCTCGGCCAACCCGTACCTCGCGCTCGCCGCCCTCCTGACGGCGGGTGCGGCCGGCATCGAGGAGAACCTGGTGCCGCCGGCGCCGACCGCCGAGGACCCGGGCACGTGGAAGAAGAAGCAGCGCGCCGCGGCCGGCGTCGAGCGGCTGCCGGGGACGCAGGCCGAGCAGGAGGAGGCCCTCGTCGGGAACCCGCGCATCGCCGGCGTGCTCGGTGACGACCTCCTGGCCGCCTTCCTCGCGGTGCGCCGCGCGGACGCGGCGTGGGCCGCGGAGAAGGACACCGAGGAGGTCCTCGCCGCCTGGCGCTGGCGCTACTGATCACCCGACGGGGCGGCCGTCCCTCGCGCCGACACGACGTCCCGTCGGCGATCATCGGTCCCCGTGGGACACCCCGGAGGCCGCGCCGCGGCGAGCGCGCTCGTCACCGCCGTCGTCCTGCTCCCCGAGGTGGTCGGGCTCGACCGGACGGCGCCGTGGCCGATCGTCACGGCGTTCCGGCGCCGGCTCGCCCTCGGTGCGGGCGCCCTCGCCGCCGGGGCGGCGGTCCGCCCGGGGCCGTGGCGGGCCGCCGGCGCCGGGGTGGGCCTCGTGGCGGCGGCCGCCGTGGTCCTGTCGGCGGTGCGGCACCGGGCCCGCACCGGGGAGGGCGCGACCGACGGCGAGCCGGTGAGCGTGCTCGGGGCGAACGTGTGGATCGGCCGGGCGGACCCGGTCGCGCTCGGGGACCTGGTGCGGTGCGAGCGGCCGGACGTCGTGGTCCTGCTGGAGTCCGGGGACCGCTTCCGCCGGGCGCTCACGGCGGAGATCGACGACCTCGGGTACCGGGGGTGGTCCGGCGCTCCGGGCCGCGCCGAGGTCGAGGCCGCGGGGGCCGGGGACCACGCGTGCACGTCGGTGCTGGTCGCCCCCCGGCTCGGTGACGTCACGGCGCGGGCGGTCACCCGGGACACGGCCTCGGGCTGGATCGAGGTCACGGGCGGCGGGCTCGGCGACACGCGGGTCCTCGCGGTGCACCCCGCCGTCCTGCTGCCGCGCCGCACCCACGAGTGGCGCCGCGAACTCGCCCGCCTGGCCGGTCTGGTCGCCGACGACCCGCGACCAACGGTCGTCGTCGGGGACCTCAACGCCACCCTGGACCACCGGGCCCTGCAGTCCGTCCTGCGCCACCTCCGCTCGGCCTCCGCGGAGGTCGGCCGGGCCCGGGTGGGAACGTGGCCCGCGGGGCGGTCCCGTCGACTCGGGGTCGCGATCGACCACGTCCTCGTGTCCGCCGCCGTGGGCGTCGAGTCCGTCGAGGTGCTCGACGTCCCCGGCAGCGACCACCGCGCGCTGCTCGCGCGGCTCAGACGTCCGAGAGGCGCCGCAGCTCCTCGTCGGTGAGCCGCAGCGAGACAGCGGGCAGGATCTCCTGCAGCTGCTCGACCGTCCGGCCCGAGGCGATCGGTGCCCCGACGGTCGGCTGTGCGGCGAGCCACGCGAGCGAGACCGCCGCGACCGGGACGTCGTGGGCCGCCGCGATCTCGTCGAGCACCCCGAGCACGGCCACGCCGTGGTCGTCGAGGTAGGCGCGGGCGCCCTCGGCGCGGGCGCTCGCCATCGCGCCGGACGACGCCCCGGAGTCGACGGTGTCCTGCCCGGGCCGGTACTTGCCGGTCAGGAAGCCCTTGGCCAGCCCGAAGTACGGGTAGCAGACCAGGCCCTCGCGGTCGACGAACGGAGCGAGGTCACGTTCGTAGTCCCGCTCGACGAGATTGTAGTGCGGCTGCACCGCGCTGAACGGGGTCAGGTCGTGCTTCTCGGCGAGCTCGAGGGCGCAGGCGAGCCGGTCCTCGTCGAAGTTCGAGGCGCCGACGGCCCGCACCTTCCCCGCCCGCACGAGCTCGTCGAACGCCGCGACGTAGTCCTCCTGCGGGGTGTCCGGGTCGTCGCGGTGGGCGTAGTACAGGTCGATGTGGTCGGTCTGCAGCCGGCGCAGCGAGTCGTCGCACGCGGCCCGGACGTTCTCCGGACGCAGGCCCTTGCGCTGCTCCCAGGAGCCGACCTTCGTCGCGATCACCACGTCGTCGCGGCGCCCCGTCCGCGCCAGCCAGTTCCCGATCACGGTCTCGGACTCGCCGCCGGAGTTCCCCTCGGCGCGCGCCATGTAGGAGTCGGCGGTGTCGATCATGCGGCCGCCGGCGTCGACGAAGGCGTCGAGGAGGGCGAACGACGTCGGCTCGTCCGCCGTCCACCCGAACACGTTGCCGCCCAGGCACAACCCGTCGTCAGGAAGAGAGGTCATGCCCCCGGTCTACCCGCACGGAACCGAGGCAGACCCTGCACGCGGGGCCGGGGATCTTGGTCGCGGTGATCGCGCGGTGGCAGTGTCCCCGGGCGTGGAGGAACTCCTCGGCGAGGTCGCCGTGCTCGGCGAGACCCCGACCCTGCTCGTGGCCTGCGGGTTCGACGGCGCGCTCGCCCCGCTCGGCGACGACCGGGCGCTGCAGCAGTCCTCCGAGGCGCTCAACGTCCTGCTCGCCCTGCCCGGGACCACCGTGGCCGTCATCTCACGACGACCCGCCGACGAGGTCGCCGAGCTGATGTTCCTGTCGGGCGCCAAGGGCGGGCTGCGGATGGTCGCGCCGGACGACGTCGGGGCCCTCCGGCGGGAGCTCGGCGGCGTGGCCCTCGTCGTCGACGCAGACCCGGACTCGCTCACCGGCCTCGCCGACACCGACCTGGGCGTCCTCGTCGACGAGGAGTCCGATCCCGACGCCGATCCCGAGCAGCGGGTCTACCGCGTCACGGAGGCCGAGGACGTCGTCGAGGTCCTCGAGGAGCTGGTCAGCGCACGCCGGTGAGCGCCGAGAGCACCGCCGCGTGCACACTCGGGCGGGCGATGAGCAGGTCGGGGGAGTAGGGGTCGTCCTGCCCGTAGGGCACGGGGGAGCCGTCGATGCGGGTCGCGAGCAGGCCCGCCGCCATCGCCACCGCCATCGGCGCGGCGTTGTCCCACTCGTACTGCCCGCCGGAGTGCAGGTACACGTCGGCCTCGCCGCGCAGCACTGCGAGCATCTTGACCCCGGCCGCGGACCGGCGCACCAGCCGCACCCGGAACGCCCGCTCCACCGCGCGCAGCTCGTGCGGGGGCCGTGAGCGGCTGACGGTGACCGCCAGCTCATCGCCCAGGGGCGTGTCGGGGACCGCCTCGACCGTGCCCGAGTCGACCAGCGCGTCCGCGCCCGGGATCGCCACCGCCCCCGCAGCGAGCCGGCCGTCGACGACGAGGGCCACGTGTACCCCCCACTCGTCGGTGCCGCGGCCGAACCCGGAGGACCCGTCGAGCGGGTCGACGATCCAGAGCCGGTGGGCGCCCTGCCGGTCGTGCGGGTCGAGCGAGCCCTCCTCGGAGAGCACCGCGTCGTCGGGACGGAGCCGCGCGAGCTCGCGGGTGAGGAACTGGTGCGCCTGCTCGTCGCCCGCGTACTCCCGGTCCCGGCCCGGCGGCGTCGACGCCCGGAGGTCCAGCAGCAGCCGTCCGGTCGCGTCGGCCAGCTCCCGCGCGAGCGCGGCGTCGTCGGCGTAGGCGGGGCTCCCCGGGATCACGGTGTCTGCGGCGCTCACCCCCCGATCTTCGCCCACGACGGCGGGTCGGTGCGCACCGGCAGGGTGTCGTCCGTGATCGCGGCGGTGGCGTGGGTGTGGCGGCGAGTCGATCTGCACGATCTCGTCGGAACGCGCGGACCGATCGGTCCCCGCCCCTGTCCGCGCGGCGGAACGAGATCTTGCCGTCTCTAGGGCGTCTCCGCCGCGACGAGGACCCGGGCGAGTTCGTCGAGGACGGCCAGACGGGCCGCGTCGTCGTCCAGGGTGCGAGGCACCTGGTCGAGCAGCAGCCGCGCCAGGCTCGCCAGGCTCACGACCTGCGCCGCGAACTCCTCCGGCCCGCCCAGCTCGCCGAGCAGACCCCCGACGGCCTGGAGGTCCCCGTCGTCCATCGCGCGGATGACGGCCACGGAGCGCTCGTGGACGGTCGCCGGGTCGGGGCCGGGGATGTCGTCGGCGTCGGGGTGCTGGGTCATGCGGTCGAGCATTCCAGGAGCCGGGGTACGACGCCGTGCAGCTCGCCTCGGCCCGCGCGGCCGCCGGGGCCGACGACCGCATCCGCACGTTCGCCGCCTTCGACCGTCAGCTGTGCGACGCCGCCGCGGAGGAGGGGTTCGTCGTCGTGCCCTGACGCAGCGCGATGACGGACTTCGTGATCTGGCTGCGCGCGACGAGGCGGTCGCCCACCATCGCCGTCGCGCTCAGGAACCCGAGCCGCCGGGTGCGGCGCTCCAGCACCGCGGTCACCAGGACCTCCTCGCCCCGCTGTCCGGGGCTGAGCAGCTGCGTCGAGATGTGGTGGGTGACGGCGTGCTCGTCGTCGGTCAGCTCCGGCAGCAGCGTCAGGAAGCCCTGCAGCTCGAGGATCGCGCCGAGCGCGCCCGCGTGCAGCGTCCCACCGGGGTTGATCGCGAGCCCCTCGACCGGGAACACGAGTCCGGCCGTGGGCGCGGCGGGGTCGGCCGGGCGGGCCCCGAGCGCGTCCTGCAGCGGGATGGCCAGGGCGGCGGCGGCACGGTCGGCGATCGAGGTCACGCGATCATCCTCCCGCTCAGCGCAGGCCCTCCCGGTTCAGCACCGACAACGCCCAGGCGGACAGCCCCCCGAGCACGAGGCAGACCGCGAGCAGCGCCGCGAACCACCACACGCCGGTCACCACGAGCAGGACCGCCCACAGCACGCCCAGCGTCGCGTTGAACCACAGCAGGAACACGTAGCGGCGGCGCTCGTCGGGGCGGACCCGCTCCTCCATCGGCACGTCCGCCACGGTAGCCGGTGGTGTCGTCGCGCCGGTCGAGCGAAGGGCCCGTTCGGTCGGATAGGCGGGCCCTGGGCGCCCCTGGCCAGTGGCACGGTCTCCTGGCCGTGGGCGCCCTTCGGCGGCTCTATCGACCGGAGGTGCCCTTCGCTCGGACCGGATGGCCGCTGCTGCCGGGCACGGGTTCCCGACGACGGCGGGGCCACGTCCCGAGCCCGACGAACATGCCGACGAGGGCGATCGCCAGCCCGAGCACCGCCCGGCCCGTCAGCGCCTCGGAGAGGAACGGGACCGCCAGCAGCGCGGTCGTCGCGGGGGAGAGGTTCAGCAGCGCGGACACGTGCACCGTGGAGCGCCGGCGCAGCAGCACGAACATCACCGCGAAGGTGCCGGCGGAGTTGACCACGCCGAGCCACACCACCGAGAGCCAGCCACCGGTCCCCGTCGGGAGCCACTGCGGCGAGAGGAACGGCATCGCCACGGCCAGGACGACCATCGACGTGACCATCTGGACGGTCACGCTCGCGGCGACGGGCGTGTCGTCGTTGAACCGCTTCTGGTAGAGCGTGCCCGCCGTCAGGAACGCCATGCCCAGCACGGGCAGCAGTACCGGGCCGCCGCCGGTCAGGTTGCCGGACACCACGACGTAGACCCCGACCGCACCGATCAGCAGCCCGATCACCGGGCCGGCGCCGAGCCGGGTCCGGAGCACCAGCGGCGTGAGCAGCCCGACGAGCAGCGGCGCGAGGCCGACGATCAGGCTCGTCAGCCCGGCCGGGACGCCGCGCGAGAGCCCGGTGAACACCGCCGAGAACACCCCGACCTGCAGCAGCAGTGCGGTCACCACGAGGTGCACCAGGGCCCGGCCCCGCGGCGTCGCCGGCCGCAGCCAGGCCGCTGCGGCCCCGGTGACGGCGGCCGCGATGACGAACCGCCAGAACAGCACCGTCGGGACGTCCGTGGTGCGGGTGGCCAGCTTCGCGGCGATGAACCCGGAGGCCCACAGCAGCACGAACAGCACGCTGAGCACGACGATGAGGCCGCGGTCGGTCGACCGGGTGGGCGTCACGCCATCACCCAACGGACCGTCGTGTCGATCCGCAAGCGGAGCCGGTCAGTCGGCGTCGATGGCTCGGGCGACGTCGGGATGCACCGTTCGGAGCCCCGCGTCGAACGTGATGACGGTGCTCCCCCGGGCGCGGGCCAGCGCCGCGAGGTAGGCGTCCGTGACCTGACGGTGTCCGATCACCCCGTCGAGGCGGACGTCGAGGAAGCTGAGGTCGTCGCCCCAGAACTCGTGTCGAGGGTCCTGGTGAACGGCGCGGAGGACCGATCGGGCAGTAGCGGCGTCGAGACGGCCACGCAGCAACTGCCGGACGAGACTGCCCTCGGTGATCGGGCAGGTCGCGAAGCCCGCGTCGGACTGCTGCAGCCAACGCTCCGCGGCGTCGTGGTGGACGTGGTCGGCGACGACGAGTGCGATGAGCACGTTCGCGTCGAGGAGTGGCGCCGTGGTCACTCCTCGTCCTCGAGGGAACGCACGTCCTCGACGGTCACGACGCCACCGAGCCTGACCAGGGGGAGCCCTGTCCGCTCGCTGCGCGACACCCCGTGTGACTCCGGGGGCGCCATCCCGCGCCGCATGAGCTCCGCGACGACGTCGCTCAGGGTGCGTGCGGTGTCGCGGGCGATCGACATCGCGAACCGGTGCAGGTCCTCGGGAAGGTCGATCGTCGTCCGCATCAGCTCATCGTACGCATCATGATGCCGCTCCAGGGCAGGCGCGACCGCTGATCTCAGTGGGTGCGTCGTCGGCCCAGTGGAGGTCCTCGAGCACGAGGATCGTGCCGGCCGGGTCCGCGAGACGGTCGAGCACCGCCCGGTACAGCGTCACGGGTCGTTCGTCGGAGGCGATCAGATCGGCCGGGCGACTGCCCGGCTCGGCCGGCCGGCCGGCCGGCAAGGCGTCGACGAGGCTGGTCTTGCCGATCCCCGCAGCCCCCGCTGACGAGGGCGAGCAGGCCGCTGTGACGAGCCGACTGTGCCCACGGATCGAGGCGGGTCAGCTCCCGCTGCCGTTCGAGCAGACGGGGGCGCCGACCGGAGCTCGGGACCGACGCCCGTGACAGCCCCATGGCGGCACCCGTACTCCCAGGAGTTCGCCATGGTGGGGCACCCCGGCATCCGGGAGCAACGGCACGGCCGACCGAAGGACGACGACGGGCCCGACCACCGTGAGGTGACCGGGCCCGTCGTCGGGAAGGAGCTAGTCCAGGTAGTCGCGCAGCACCTGCGAGCGCGACGGGTGGCGCAGCTTCGACATCGTCTTCGACTCGATCTGGCGAATGCGCTCGCGCGTCACGCCGTAGACCTGGCCGATCTCGTCGAGGGTGCGCGGCTGGCCGTCGGTGAGGCCGAAGCGCAGCCGCACGACGCCCGCCTCGCGCTCGGAGAGCGTCGCGAGGACCGACTGCAGCTGGTCCTGCAGCAGCGTGAAGGACACCGCGTCGACGGCCACGACGGCCTCGGAGTCCTCGATGAAGTCACCGAGCTGCGAGTCGCCCTCGTCGCCGATCGTCTGGTCCAGCGAGATGGGCTCCCGGGCGTACTGCTGGATCTCCAGCACCTTGTCCGGGGTGATGTCCATTTCCTTGGCCAGCTCTTCAGGAGTGGGCTCGCGCCCGAGGTCCTGGAGCAGCTCACGCTGTATGCGGCCGAGCTTGTTGATGACCTCCACCATGTGCACCGGGATGCGGATGGTGCGCGCCTGGTCGGCCATCGCGCGGGTGATGGCCTGGCGGATCCACCACGTCGCGTACGTCGAGAACTTGTAGCCCTTGGTGTAGTCGAACTTCTCGACCGCACGGATCAGACCGAGATTGCCCTCCTGGATCAGGTCCAGGAACGCCATGCCCCGGCCGGTGTAGCGCTTGGCCAGCGAGACGACGAGGCGGAGGTTCGCCTCGAGCAGGTGGGACTTGGCGCGCTCGCCGTCCCGGACGATCCACCGCAGGTCGCGCCGCATCTGCGTCGCGAGCTCCTGCTGGGCCTCGGCGACCTTGCGCAGCCGCTCCGCCGCGTAGAGGCCGGCCTCGATCCGCTTGGCGAGCTCGACCTCCTCCTCGGCGTTGAGCAGCGCCACCTTGCCGATCTGCTTGAGGTAGGCGCGGACCGAGTCGGCCGAGGCGGTGAGCTCGGCGTCCTTGCGCGCCTGGCGCAGCGCCTCGGACTCCTCCTCGTCCCAGACGAAGTCGCCGGACTTCTTGTCCTCCTCGGTGGGCTCCTCGGTCTCGACCTCCTCGACGACGACCTCGGCGCCCAGCGCCTCGACCTCCTCGGTCAGGTCGGCGTCGCCGGGGGCGGCGTCCTCGAGCTCGCCCTCGGGGGTCTCGGCCTCGGTGCCCTCGGCCCCCTCGGTCTTGGCGCCCTTCTTGGCCGGGGCGGCCTTCTTCGCGGGGGCCTTCTTGGCCGGCGCCTTGGCGGCCGTGCCCGCGGCCGCCTTCGTCGCGGTCTTCGCACGGGTGGTCTTCGGACGCGCCGGGGCGTCGGCGGCGTCCTCGGTGACCACGCCCAGCGGGCCGGAGGGCTGCTCCGCCGTGGCGGTGGCGCGACGGCGGGAAGCGGAATCTGCGGCTGCCACGTACGACCTTTCGCGACGAACGACTGCTGGGGCGTCGGGCGGTACCGGATCGACGGACCCCGGACGCGGGCGATCACGACACGGAGTGGTCGGGAGTGGCCTCGGGCCCCGGTTCCGGCGGGGGACCGCCGCGGGCTGCACACCATTGTAACGACGTCGGGTGACGACCGCCCGAACCTCACAGCCCGGACCGGCGTGCCGCCCCGTCGTCGGGAAGGATCTGCAGGTCAGGGGCTCGTGTCCTCCGCGGCGGCCATCGCCGCGCCGACGATCCCGGCCTGGTTCTGCAGCTGGGCGACCGCGATCTCGGTGCGCGCGTAGAGCAGCGGGACCCACTTGTGCGCCCGCTTGCTCACGCCCCCGCCCAGGATGAACAGGTCCGGCCAGATCAGGTTCTCGACGACCTGCAGGTAGCGGGACACGCGCTTGGTCCACTTCTCCCAGCTGAGGTCGCCGCGCTCCTTCGCGGAGAACGAGGCGCGGCTCTCGGCGTCGTGCCCGTCGATCTCCAGATGCCCGAGCTCGGTCGAGGGCAGCAGGACGCCGTCGTGGAAGACCGCGGAACCGATCCCGGTGCCGAAGGTCAGGACGCACACCACGCCCCGGCGCCCGGCGCCCGCCCCGAAGCGCACCTCCGCGAGCCCGGCGGCGTCCGCGTCGTTCAGCACGAACACCGGCTGGCGCCCCAGGCGTTCGGAGAACAGCCGGACCGCGTCCGTCCCCGGCCACGTCGTGTCGATGTTCGCGGCGGTGTGGGCGATCCCGTCCTTGACCACCGACGGCAGCGTGATACCGATCGGCCCCTGGTAGGAGTGCGCCTCGACGACCGCGGCGACGGTGTCCGCGACCGCCTCCGGGGTGGCGGGGTGCGGGGTCTCGATCCGCACCCGGTCGGCGACCGTCTCCCCGGTCTCGGTCTCGACCACGTTGCCCTTCACGCCGGTCCCGCCGACGTCGATGCCCAGTCGTCGCATGCCGTTCACACCCCGTCCCCTCGCGCCGTGGGACGAGAGCCTAGTCACGTGTGGTCGGATGGACGACGTGCTCGATTCCGTCCCCGGGAGCGAACCGCCCGCGCTGGAGAAGATCGCCGTCGAGATCGCCCGGGAGACCGCGGCGCTCGCCCTGGCCGTGCGGGACCGGGTCGTCGGCGACCTCTCGGTCGCGGATCTGGCCACCAAGAGCTCGGCCACCGACGTCGTCACCGCGGGCGACCGGGAGTGCGAGGCGCTCGTCCGGGAACGGCTCGCCGAACTCCGTCCGCAGGACGCGGTCCTGGGGGAGGAGGAGGGCGGCGACGACGAGCCGGAGCCGGGGCGGCTGCGCTGGGTGGTCGACCCGATCGACGGCACCGTCAACTACACGCACGGCCTGCCCTGGTTCTCGGTCTCGCTCGGCGTCGAGGTCGACGGACGCGCGCTCGCGGGCGCCGTCGTCGAGCCGGTGTCGGGCCGGGTGTGGAGCGCGGCCGCCGGGCACGGCGCGCGGCTGGACGCCCGCCCGCTGCGCGCCTCCGCGCTGGACCGGCCCGGGATCGCGGTCGTGGGGACCGGCCTGGCCTACGACCCCGCCCGCCGGGAGCGCCAGGCCGCCCTGATCGCCCGCGTCGCGTCCTCGATCGGCGACATCCGCCGGCAGGGCTGCGCCTCGCTGGACCTGTGCTCGGTGGCCGCGGGGTGGATCGACGGCTTCTTCGAGCACGGACTGAAGCCCTGGGACTGGTGCGCGGGCGCGCTGATCGCCGAGGAGGCCGGTGCGGTGGTGCGCCGACCGACGGGTCCCGGTGTTCCCGACGACGGGTGGGGCGCGGAGGCGACGTTCGCGGCGGGCCCGGCGCTCGCCGGCCCGCTGGCCGAACTGCTGCGGGGGGCCGGGGCCGCCGGACTGTAGGACCTACTGCGAGCAGTCCACGTCGCGCAGCGTGGACAGCGCCGCCGGGTCGGTGCCCGGGACGGTGGTCCCGGACTCGGCGCTGCGCGCGAGGGCCTTCAGCGCGTCGTTCACGCCCTGGCCCGGTGTCACGTCGCGGTAGTCGCTGCCCAGGGCGAGGTCGACGGCCGCGCCCTGGCGGCCGTCGTCGACGAGCTCCGCGCAGGGCAGCACGAGCGAGAGCGTCCGCGCGGCCGACGCCCCGTCCGGCCCGTAGCGGATCTGGCCGACGCAGTCGAGGTCCTGACCCGGGTAGAGCGGGTCGTTGTCGGCGGGCGCGGCCTCCGGCATGCCCAGCTCGCCGAGCTCGACGGCCGCCAGCTGGGCCTGCCCGCGCTGGCCGGCGCCGTTGAGCACCCGCACCGCGGTGGCCGACGGCGCGGCCGCCGGCGTCTGGTCGAGGGCCGACCGGGCCTGCACCGTGCCCCCGCCCGACACGGGCGCGGTGCACGAGGTGACCGACTCCGACGTCGAGTTCACGAACACGACGATCCAGGTCAGCAGGCTCGCGACGGCGAGCACGATCACCAGCAGCGCCATCGGGAGCAGGTGCCGACGTCGGTACCCGCCGGCGCGCGGGAGAGGGGACGACGCAGCGGGCACGGCGCGAGCCTAGACGCCGCCGTGTCGGGGCCGCGCGAACGCCGCACCTGACCGGTCGGAGGGGGCTGTCGGCGGGAACACACGGACGGACGAGAGAACCCGTGGGCATCCCGCGGTGCGGTCGGCTACCCTTCCGCCGCCCGCGGTACGGAGAGACTCCCGAGAGCCCTGTCGGTGAGACCCGGGTCACTCAACGGACCGGCACAAACGGTGCTCGTCCCGCGTTGTGCGGGCGCACGACACGGAACACGGCACGACGAGGGTGGGACACACCAAATGGCGACCGATTACGACGCCCCGCGCCGCAACGAGTCCGACGAGCTCGGTGAGGACTCGCTCGAGGAGCTCAAGGCCCGGCGGAACGAGGCGCAGTCCGCGGCCGTCGACGTCGACGAGACGGACACGGCCGAGAGCTTCGAGCTCCCCGGGGCCGACCTCTCCGGTGAGGAACTGACGGTGCGGGTGCTGCCCAAGCAGGCGGACGAGTTCACCTGTGGCAGCTGCTTCCTGGTCCATCACCGCAGTCGCCTCGCCGAGACGCGCGGCAACGCGTTCATCTGCCGCGACTGCGCGGCCTGACTCCACCGACCACACGCCCGGTCCGGGACTCCCGGGCCGGGCCTTCGTCTGTCTACCCGCCCCGGATCCGGGCGAGGAGCTGTTCCGGACGACGGGTCGAGACGACCCAGTAGGGCGTCGGGTCGTCCGGGTCGGTGACCTCGAGCCGGACCGCCGCCGGGACCCAGGGCCGGTGCAGCACGAACGCGGCCGGGTCGAGCTGGGGCCCCAGGGCCCGCTGCTTGCTCTCCCCGCGGACGACGTCGGCGCGCCCGATGAGGCGCACCGGCAGGTGCGCCGCCCCGGCCCACACCTCGGGCTCGCCGTCCCCGCGGGCCGCCACCCCGACCCGGACGTGGCCGATCCGCCAGAGCACCACCACCGCGAGCGGCAGCAGCACCACGTAGGGCAGCCACGACCGGACGCCGGGGAAGCCCATGTGGACCTCCGCGGCGAGCAGCCCGGCGAGCAGCAGCCCCGGGGGCCAGGCCCACCAGGGCAGGCCGAGTCGTTCGAGGCCGGGCGGGGGTGCGCTCGGGGCGGGGGCGCGGGTCACGGGGTCCAGGGTAGGAGGGCCGCGAGGGCGGCGCCCGGCCCGGACTACGCTCGACGGCCGTGCCCGACCTCCCGCTCGTCCGCCTCGACCCGGGGCTGCCGGTCCCGGACCGTGCGCACCCGGACGACGCGGGGCTCGATCTGCGGACCACCACCGACATCGACCTCGCTCCCGGCGAGCGGGTCCTGGTCGGGACCGGGGTGGCCGTCGCGCTCCCCCCGGGGCACGTGGGGTACGTCTGCCCCCGGTCCGGTCTCGCGGCGCGGGCCGGCCTCGGGCTGGTCAACGCCCCCGGGGTGGTCGACGCCGGGTACCGCGGGGAGATCCGCGTCTGCCTGGTCAACCACGATCCCCGCGAGCCGGTGGCGCTGCGCCGCGGCGACCGGGTGGCCCAGCTCGTCGTCCAGCGCGTCGAGCTGCCGACGGTGCGGGTGGTGGACGCCCTGCCGGAGACGGTGCGGGGCGGCGGCGGGTTCGGGTCGACCGGGCTAACGGGTGACATCGGGCGCGGTGTCGGCCCGGCCACATCACGAGAAGGTCACGGACAGGGTATTGAGTACGTGACCGATGTGGCCGATGCAGGACGGGACGGCCTTCCGCTGGCCGGTGACTGAGGAGCTCTGAGGTGACGTGGTCGTGACCGAGCCGGCGCGCGGGCGGCACCGCAAGGGCCGCATCGCGCAGGTGCCCGGGCCGAACGAGCCCGCGGGCCGTGGCCACCACCAGCACCACGGACCCTGGGACGGGGAGAACGCCCCGCGGGACGGGCGGCTGCGCCTGGACCTCGGGTCGGTGCAGCTGCCGGTGCCCCCCGGGGCGAAGCTGGTCTGCGAGCCGGACCCGTCCGGGCCGCTGCGCGCGGTCCACGTCATGGTCCCGGAGGGCCGGCTGACGGTGAGCGCGTTCGCCGCGCCCCGCACCGGCGGCCTGTGGGGCGAGCTGGTCGAGGAGCTCGCGACCCAGCTGCACAACGAGGGCGCCACGATCCGCCGCGACCGCGGCGAGTGGGGCCGCGAGCTCGTCGCGCGCAACGGCGACGTGGTGGCCCGCGTCGTCGCGGTCGAGGGGCCGCGCTGGTTGCTGCGCGGGGTCGGCACCGGCCCCGCCCAGCACGCCCTGGCACTGCACGGGCTGCTGCGGGACATGGTCCGCGGGACGGTGATCGTGCGCTCGCCCGACCCGCTGCCGGTGCGCTCGCTGCTGCCGCTCGAGGTGCCCGACGACGTGCCCGAGCCGTTCCGCGACACGCTGTACCAGACGCTGCCCACCCGGCCGCGCCAGACGAACTCGCCGGACGGCCCCGTCATCCCGATGATGCTGCCGCAGAAGGCCGACTCCGGGACCTCGCCCGGCCGGGCATGAGGTGTCCGGCGGGACACCCGATCGGACGCCGCGGAGAGCTACCCTGACGACGGGTCCGACGAGGGACCCGCGCGGCACCCGTGGGGTGCCATCGACGAGGAGCAGCCAGATGGGCAAGAGCCCTGGGTTCATGTCGCGGATGGTCCGCAAGCTCACCTCCGACGTGTCCGACCTGGACGCCGACGATCTGTCCGCCGAGGCCGAGCGGTCGGGGTGCGACCGCGCCAGCGACTGTGCGGGCACCGGCGAGGCGATCACCGTCAAGGGTCGGCTGCGGTCCGTGGAGATCTGCCCGCGGGACTCCGTCGCCACCCTGGAGGCGGAGCTGTTCGACGGGACCGACGGTGTCACCCTGGTGTGGATGGGCCGTCGGCGCATCCCCGGCATCGAGCCGGGCCGCACCCTGCGCGCCAGCGGCCGGGTGGCCGTCCGGGACGGCCGCAAGGTGATCTACAACCCGTACTACGAGCTGCAGCGAGCCCCCTGACCGGCTGACAGGAGCGCGTCATCCCCTCCGAGCACCCCGCGGGTCGACCTGCCGGTCGCCCCGGCCCCGCCGAGCCCCCCACGGTCGCGTTCGCCCCGGTCGCTCCGGACGCCCCGACCGCCCCCGTCCCCGGGGCCGGCGGGCCCCCGCCGGCCGGGGAGGAGCCCGCGGCCCCGGAGGAACGCGCCCCGACGCTGCTCGAGCAGATGGGCGGGGTCGCCGGGGTGGTCACCTCGGCGGTCCCGGTCGTCGTGTTCGTCGTGGTCCAGGCGCTGTTCAAGAACCTGGTCGCCTCGATCGTGGCCGCGGTGGTCTCGGCCGTCGCGGTCGCGGTCTGGCGGCTGGTGCGCGGGGAGAAGGTGCAGCCCGCCCTCTCCGGGCTGTTCGGCGTCGCGGTGTGCGCGCTCATCGCGTGGCGCACCGGGGAGGCCAAGGGCTTCTTCCTGCTGGGGATCTGGACGAGCCTGGTCTACGGCGGGGTCTTCCTGGTCTCGGTGCTCGTGCGGCGGCCCCTGGTCGGCCTGCTCTGGCACCTGGTCAACGGCGAGGGACAGGCCTGGCGCCGCTCGCCCGCGCTCGTCCGGGCCTACGACCTCGCGACGCTGGCCTGGGTCGTCGTCTTCGGCGCGCGGTTCGTGGTGCAGCGCTGGCTCTACGACTCCGCGTACGCCGACTCGTGGCTCGGGTGGGTGCGCCTCGCGATGGGGGTCCCGCTCGCCCTGCTCGCGGCGGCGGTGACCGTGTGGGCCATCCGGCGGGCCACCGAGGCGGCGAAGGAGAAGGCCGAGGCCGACCGGGAGCGGGCCGCCGAGGGCGCGGCCCCGGCCTGACCCGGCCCGGGTCCGCCCGACCCGTCAGCCCTGCTCGCGCGCCTCGCGGGCCGCGTCGGCCAGGGCCTTGATCCCGGGCACGGTGCTCTCCGGCGTGATCCCGGTCCACGTCCGGGAGTGGGTGAGGGCCCGGGAGCAGTGCACGAAGCAGTCGACCACGTCGACGACCAGGGCCAGCGGCGGCGGGTCCTCCCACAGGCCGAGGACGTCGGGGTCGTCGACCACCCGGCCCCGCCCGGCCACCCGCAGCACGTGCGTGATCCCGGGGACCAGGAACAGCAGCCCCAGACCCGGGCGGTCGACGACGTTGCGCAGGGTGTCGACCCGGCGGTTGCCCGGACGCTCGGGGAGAGCCAGCGTGGCTCCGTCGTCGAGCACGCGCACGAAGCCCGCGGGGTCGCCCCGCGGCGAGACGTCCATCCCGCCGTCCGCACGCCCGGAGGCGAGCACCACCAGCGACGCGGCGGCGACGAACTCGGCCGCGGTCGGGTCGACGCGGTCGCCGACCTTGGCGACCACCAGGGGGTGCGGCTCGCCGACGACGTCCCGCACGGCCTCGGAGGTGAGCCCGGGCGGGCAGCCCGTGTCGCCGGCGGGGAGCGCGTCGGCGACGTCGACGTCCAGGGGCTCGGGCTCCGGGGCGCTCACGCGGTGCCGGCCGATCGGCACCACCAGCGGCGTCCCGGAGACCGGGTCGGGCACCACGCGGGCCGGGATGCCGAAGACGGTCTCGACGGTCGACTCGGTGACCACCTCCGCCGGGGTCCCCTCGGCGACCACGGCGCCGGCGCGCATCGCGATCAGGTGGTCGGCGTAGCGGGCGGCGAGATCGAGGTCGTGCAGCACCACGGCCACCGTCGTGCCCTCACCGACGTTGCGGTCCACGAGCAGGTCGAGGACCTCGACGGCGTGCGCCATGTCCAGGTAGGTGGTCGGCTCGTCGAGCAGGAGGGTGGGCGTGTCCTGGGCGAGGACCATCGCGATCCACACCCGCTGGCGCTGCCCGCCGGAGAGCTCGTCGACCGACCGGTCGGCCAGCTCCAGCACGCCGGTGGCGGCCATGGCCCGGCCGACCGCGGCGTCGTCGGCGGCCGTGCGGCCGCCGAACCAGCTCTGGTGCGGCGACCGGCCGCGCTCGACGAGGTCGGCGACGGTGATGCCCTCCGGGGCGACCGGCGACTGCGGCAGCATCCCGAGCCGGCGCGCGAGTTCCCGGGCCGGGAGCTCGCGGACGTCGGTCTCGTCGAGCAGCACCCGGCCGGCGGCGGGGGCGACGATCCGGCCCAGCCCGCGCAGCAGGGTCGACTTGCCGCAGGCGTTGGGCCCGACGATCGCGGTGATCCGGCCGGTCGGGATCCGGACCGACAGACCGTCGACGACCACGCGGTCGTCGTAGCGCAGGGTCAGGTTGTCGGCGCTCAGGCTCATGATGTTCCTCCGGCGCGGGCGCGGGCGAGCAGCCACAGAAGATACGGGGCGCCGATCACGCCGGTGACGACGCCGACGGGCAGCGGGACGTCGCCGAGCAGGTGCCGGGCGACGAGGTCGGAGACCAGGACGAGGAGGGCCCCGACGAGGGCCGCGTGCGGCAGCGAGGCCCGTCCCGGACCGGCCAGGCGGGACGCGACGGGACCCGACACGAGCGCGACGAACGAGACCGGCCCGGCCACCGCCACCGGCGCGGCGACCAGCAGGACCGCGATCGCGAGCAGGACCAGGCGCGACCGCTCCACCGCGAGGCCGAGCGCGGCGGCGGCCTCGTCGCCGAGCTCGAGCCGGGGCAGGGCGCCCGCCGCGACCAGCCCGAGGGGGACGAGGACCGCGACCGAGATCAGCAACGGGGTGACCGACGCCCACGAGACCGAGTTCAGGCTGCCGGTGAGCCAGAGCAGGGTCTGCTGGGCGGTGGTGAGCGAGGCCGTCGTCATCAGCCACGACACGACCGCGAGCAGGGCCGAACCGACGCCGACCCCGATCAGCACGAACCGCACGCCGTGCAGGCCGGTGCTGCCGCGGCCGCGCCGGGCCAGGACGACGATCAGCGTGGCGGTCGCGGCCGCCCCGAGCACCGCCGCCCCGGACACCGCGAGCCCGGACAGGCCGAGCAGCGTCAGCGCGGTGACGGCGGCCGCGCTCGCGCCGGCCCCGACGCCGATGATGTCGGGACTGGCGAGCGGATTGCGCAGCAGGCGCTGGAAGAGGGCTCCGGCGAGCCCGAGGGAGGCGCCGACCGCCAGTCCGGCCAGCGCCCGCGGCAGCCGGAGCCGGGTCACGACGAACTCCACCCGGGCCGGCCCCGCGCCGACCAGCGACGACAGGAGGTCGCCCGGGGGGATCGGGTACTCGCCGAGCGAGACGGTCGCGAGGAAGGCCAGCAAGGTCGCGACGGCGAGGACCGCCCCGACCAGCACCACCCGCCGTCGGGAACGGGCCCGGGCCTCCCGGAGGATCGCGGGGGCGTCGAGGGTCGTGGTCATCGCACGAACCGCTTCCGCCGGACGAACCAGATGAACAGCGGGGCACCCAGGACGGCGGTGACGATGCCGACCTGCACCTCCCGCGGGGTCGCGACCACCCGGCCGAGGACGTCGGCGACCAGCAGCAGCGTCGGCGCGGCGAGGGCGGACAGGGGGAGGAGCCGGCGGTGGTCCGGGCCGGTGAGGGCCCGGACGATGTGCGGCACGGTGAGCCCGACGAAGGCGATCGGCCCGGCGACGGCGGTCGCCGACCCGGCGAGGACGACCAGCGCGATCCCGCAGACGACGCGGTCGCGCTCGACGTGGCGGCCGAAGGAGCGGGCGACGTCGTCGCCGAGGGCGAGGGCGTTCAGCGTCGGACCGCACACCAGGGCGAGGGCGAGACCCGCGAGCACGAACGGCGCGGCCTGGCCCGCGATCCCGAGATCGCGGCCGGCGAGCGAGCCGACCTGCCAGAAGCGGTAGTCCTCGAAGGCGTTCGGGTCGGTGAGCAGGATCGCGGTCGTCACCGAGCCGAGACCGGCCGTCAGGGCGGCGCCGGCCAGCGCGAGGGTGGCGGGCGAGGTGGCGCCCCGGCTGACGGTCCCCGAGCGCCCGATCCCGGCCACCCCGGCGACGATCAGGGCGGCGACCCCCGCGCCGAGGAAGCCGAACCAGACGTAGGCCGTCAGCGAGCGGATCCCCAGCAGCCCGATCGCGAGCACGACGGCGAGCGCGGCGCCCGTGTTCAGTCCGAGGATGCCGGGTTCGGCGATCGGGTTGCGGGTCAGGCCCTGGGCGAGCACCCCGGCGGGCCCGAGCGCGAGCCCCGCCAGCAGGCCGATGACGGTCCGCGGCACGCGGACCTCGGTGACGATCAGGTGGTCCGGGTTCATCGGGTCGAACGCGGTCAGCGCGTCCAGGACGACCGACGGCGGCAGGGCCCGCGGGCCGATCGCGAGGCTCGCGACGACCGCGACCAGCAGCACCGCCCCGATCCCCAGCGTCGCCGTGATCCCCGCGCCGCGCCGGGGGCGGGGCGTGGGGGTCACGGCGGTCGCGGTGGCGGTCACGGCTTCCCGACGGCCGCGGAGATCGGCCCGACCAGCCGGTCCAGCGCATAGAGCTGGCCGGGCACCGACGAGCTGGCGAAGGCCAGCGAGACGTTCTTGTCCTCCAGCACGATCCCGCGCCCGGCCGCGACGGACGGGACGGTGCCCCACAGCGGGTCGCCCGTGACGTCGGCGGGGTTGCCGCTGATCGCCTGCATGATCGTGACGCGCGCGTCGAGGAGGTTCATCTGCTCGCGCGAGATCGGCACCGAGAAGCCCTGCGTGGGGATGGCCTCGATCGCGGGCGAGTTGACCAGACCGAGCTCGCGGAGGAACTCCACCCGGCCGGTGCGCCCGACGTAGGCGGCGTACTCGCCGAGGGTGTTCTTCGCGCCCGAGACCACGGTGGCGCCGTTCAGGGCCGGGTTCTGCTGCCGGACCTGGGCGAAGCGGTTCTCCAGCTCGCCCTGCAGGCGGGCGGCCTCCTGCGGCTTGCCGACCGCCGCGCCGACCATGCGGAGCTGGTCGCGCCACGGGGTGAGGTAGTCCTCCCCGCCGGCCGGGATGCTCACCACCGGCACGCCGAGCTGGGCGAGCTGGTCGTGGCGCTCCTTCGTGCCCGACGACCGCGTGTCGAGGATCAGGTCCGGCTGCAGGGCGGCCACCTGCTCGAGGTCGACCTCGAGGGTGCCGAGGGTCCGCGGCGGGGTGGTGTAGCGCTGGGTGACCCAGGGGCCGAGGCCGTCCCCGCCGACCGCGAGCCAGTCCGACGCGCCGACCGGCTGCACGCCCAGGGCCAGGGCGGTCTCGGCGTCGCTCCAGCCCAGGGCCACAACGCGCTGGGGCGCCGCGGGGACGGTCACGTCGCCGAACGCCGTCGGGACGGTCGCCGGGAAGGCGCCGTCGGCGGACGGGGCGCCCCCGCTCGGGGCCGGCTGCTCCGAGCCGCCCGAGCACCCTGCCAGCAGGGCGACGAGCACAGCGACGACGGCCACGAGCGATCTACGCACCACGGCACCTTTCGGACGGCGGGTTTGAGGCATGCCTAACCTAAATGGTGCGCCCGAGGGTTGGGCCATCCGGGGTCGCGCCTGGCGCAGCCCCCCGGATCTCCGCCACCCTCACGGCATGGATGCGCACCGGTGGATCGAGTCGGTGGAGGCCGACGGCCGCGAGCTGGGCCGGCTCTGCCGGGAGCGACCGGACACCACCGTGCGCAGCTGCCCGGACTGGACCGGGGCCGACCTGCTGGCCCACGCCGCCGGCTTCTGCCGCACGCTCGACGGGCTCTTCGCGGGGACCCGCGAGGCCCGTGACCCCGCGATCGTCGTGCCGCCGTCCGAGGCCCTGCAGACCTACGACGTCGACCTCGCCGCCCTGCTGCGGCTGCTGCGGGAGACCGACCCCGGGACGCGGGTGGTCAACTGGAGCGTCCTCGAGGACGACGCGGCCTACTGGGTCCGGCGCGCGGCCCACGAGTTCGCGATCCACCGGTGGGACGCGGCCACGACGGGGGACGGCGAGCCCGCGCCGCTTCCCGCCGACCTCGCACGCGACGGCATCGCGGAGTTCTTCGAGGCCTTCGTCGCGACCGCGTTCGCCTACGGCTTCATGCCGCCGAACGAGGCCACGCTCGTCGTCGAGCTCACCGACCTCGACGAGACGCTCCGGGAGGACCTGCCCCGTCCCGGCCCGACGACGACGATCCGCGGCACGGCGTCCGACATCGTGCTCGCCTTCTGGCACCGTCGTGCCCCGACGGACTTCCACGTCGACGGCGACCGCGCGATCCTGGAGGCCTGGCCCCACATCTGACGAGCCCCACATCCGAGGAGGACGACCATCGACGTCGACCGGGCGAACGCGGCGCGGATCTACGACTACTTCCTCGGCGGGGCGCACCACTTCGAGGTCGACCGGAAGCAGGCGGAGCTGATCCTCGCCGGCAACCCGGACATGGCGCACACGTGCCGGGCCAACCGCTCCTACCTGCGCCGGCTCGTCCGGTGGTGCACCGCCCAGGGCATCGACCAGTTCCTCGACCTCGGCAGCGGCATCCCGACGGTCGGCAACGTCCACGAGATCGCCCCCGACGCCCGCGTGGCCTACGTCGACGTCGAGCCGGTGGCGGTCGAGTACGCCCGCGAGCTGACGGCCGAGCACGACCGGGTCCACGTGGTCCGGGCCGACCTCACGGTCCCGGGCGAGGTCCTCGACGCCGTCGCGGGCCACCTCGACCTGTCCCGGCCGGTCGCGGTGCTCGCGGTCGCCGTCCTGCACTTCGTCGACGACGACGTCGCGGCCGTCCTCGGCCACTACCGCGACGCCATGGCGCCCGGCGGGGTCCTCGCGATCAGCCACGGGAGCACGGACCTCGACGACCCGGAGCTCGCCGCCCGCACCCGGGCCATCCAGGAGGGCTACCGGACCAGCGCCTCGCCGGTGTTCCTCCGCGACCGCGCCGAGCTCCGCCGCGCGTTCACCGGGTTCGAGCTGGTCGAGCCCGTGATGCGCGACGTCGTCGACTGGCCCGCGCCGACGGGGGAGACCCCGGTCGGCGCGTACGCGGTGGTCGGGCGCCGCGCGGCCTAGGCACCGGGGGTGGGCAGCCCGCCGGCCTCCTGCACGGCGTGCACCCGTGCGGTGTCCGCGGGTGTCCAGCCCGGCGGCGGGACGACGTCCATCCACGCGTCCAGCGACTCGGGCCCGTAATTGTGCCCGTGCCCGAACGGCACCTCCTGCGCGCGGATCATGTCCATCGTGACCTGCCAGAACGTCACCAGCGGGTACCACCGCACGTTCGGCAGGACGTCGTCGCCGGGCGGCTCGGCCAGCCAGTCCGGCCGCTCCCAGAGCAGCCGGGGCGACCACCAGACGACCGGGTCGCTGGGGTGCTGCAGGTAGACCACGCGCGGGCCCGGCCAGGGCGCGGGAGGACTCGTCGTCAGGAACGGGGTGGCGCTGCCCCCGCCGAACCGCACCCGCTCCCCGTTCCCGACGACGGGTCGCACGGCCGGCGTGCCGGGGTCCCGGCGCTCGAGCAGCGAGCGCCACAGCGGCGACGAGTTCGGCGGCCCGTTCCACAGCGCGCCATCGCGGACCTCGTCGACCGAGTCGAACGCCGCCTGCGAGCCCAGCGCCCCCAGGGACTCCCCGAAGACCACGACCCGCGGCCGCGGGGCACCCGGGGGGAGCGCGTCCACCGCGGCGCGGACCGCGTCGAACAGGGTGCGGCCGGAGTCGGCGACGCGGTCGCCGTCGAGCAGCAGCGACAGCGCACTCGGCATCAGGGAGTACTGGCTGGTGACGACGGCGGTGTCCCCGCCCCAGGCCAGCTCCAGCGCGTCCACGGCCTCGGCGTCGACGAATCCGGTGCCGGTGGTGGTCAGCACGGCGATCACGGGCCGGTCGAACGCGCCGGTGCGGCGCAGCTCGTCGACGGCGAGTCGGGCGCGCTCCGCGGCGTCCGCGGAGCTGCCCAGGCCGACGTAGACCCGGATGGGATCGACCGCCGGCCGGCCGGAGGCCTCCGCCAGCGCGGCCGGGGCGGGGGTGTCGGAGACGAAGGTGCGGCCGCCCCGTCCGAGGGACTCCCAGGTCAACGGGGACGCGGGGGACCCGGAGCGTCGCGGGGAGGTGGGCTGCGTCGCGCCGCCGAAGGTGCCCGCGTCCTGCGCGGCGAAGGCACGGTCGAGCACGGTGCGGGCCGGGTTCACCCCGGGGATGCCGGCGACCGAGACCGCCATGAGGGCCACGAGGACGATCCCGAGCCCGACGACGACCCGTCGCGGCCACCGCGGCAGCGCGCGGACCCCGCGCACGATCGCGACCAGGAGCCCCAGGACCACCGCCGCCACCGGCACCGCGAGCAGCCAGTCGGGGACCGACGGCGCCGCGACGCCGAGCAGTGCCGCCTGCTCGACCTGCGAGCGGTACCCGGACAGCAGGGCCTGGACGATCACCGGGACCAGCAGCATCGCGAGCAGGACCCAGCCGACGGCGCGTAGGGCAGGAGACGGGGCGCGGTGGACGAGCGGACGGAGCAGGCGCGCCACGATCACACCGAGCAGGTAGCCCGCGGCCAGCATCACCCCGCAGACCAGTCCCTGGAAGAACCCGGTCCGCGGGATCAGAGTCGGCGTGCAGGACAGCGCCGCGAGCCCCACCCCCAACGCGAGCCCGAGCGGGTGCAGGGACCACCGGCGTCGCGAACGGTCGGGCACGCCCGCAGTCTGCCCTGTTGTCGATCAGCCGGTCGGTGGAGCCACCTCAGGGCAGCGGCAGGGAGGCGACCCAGTACTCGACGAACCGGCCGTCGGCGACGCGCAGCAGATCGTTGCCGATGAAGGTGACCGGGT
This sequence comes from Actinomycetospora termitidis, assembly GCF_030286555.1. GTDB lineage: Bacteria > Actinomycetota > Actinomycetes > Mycobacteriales > Pseudonocardiaceae > Actinomycetospora > Actinomycetospora termitidis. The sequence goes on from NZ_JASVWF010000002.1 coordinate 697,201, forward strand.
TCCCGTCCTGCACGCCACGTCCGCGCCAGCGGCCGGCCACGAGCTCGCCGTCGACCAGCGGGCCGACCTCCACGACGAAGCTCAGTGCGTCCAGCATCCCGTGGGTCTCGCCGATGATCCGGGCGACCTCGTCCGGGCCGTGGACGTCGTGGTCCGGCCAGTGCCCGACGAAGTCGGCCGCGACGAGCTCCGGGGCGACGTCGAGGTCGCCGTTCCACAGCTCGTCGATCCAGCGGCGGTAGAGGTCCCGCGGGTCCATGGCGCGCAGCCTGCCAGCTACCGCGGCTGCTCCGCGAACCAGCGGACCCAGCGCCGTTGCCCGGGCGTCTCGACCGCCCGGCGGTGGTGGTGCGCCCGCACCCAGGCCACGGCCTCGTCCGGACCGAGTCCGTCCAGCGTCGCGAGGCAGGCCAGCACCGTCCCGGTGCGCCCGATCCCGCCGCCGCACGCGACCTCGACGACCTCGCTCGCGGCGCGCGCGTGCAGGGCCTCGATCGCGGTCCGGGCCTCGTCGGGATGGCGGGGGGTGCGGAAGTCCGGCCACACCAACCACCGGTGCGGCCAGATCAGGGCGGGGTCGTGACGGCGGGCCGCGCGTTCCGATCCGAGGTAGAGACCGAACGCGGGCGCCTCGGGCGGTGGACCGGACCGCAGGCCCCGGGCGCGCACGGTCCGCCCGTCCGGGAGCGTCAGAGGTGCGCCGTACATGGTCCGATTGTGACGTCCAGCGTCAGCATGGCCGCACTGCTGACACCGGGGCGGTGGGCCTCAGATCAGCTCCCGCCCACCGGGGTCGCCCGAGGTGAGCACGGAGTGGATCTCCTCCTCCACGCCCTCGCCGGCCACGAACAGCATCTCGTCGCCGGCCTCGAGCGGGTCGTCGGACTGCGGCACGATCACCCGGCCACCGCGCAGGATCGCCACCAGAGCGGCGTCCGCGGGGAGCGGGACGTCCCGGACCGGGCGCCCGGCCAGCGCGGTGTCGTCGGGGAGGGTCACCTCGACGAGGTTCGCCTTGCCCTGGCGCAGGGTGAGCAGGCGGACCAGGTCGCCGACCGAGACCGCCTCCTCGACCATCGCGGCGAGCATGCGCGGGGTGGAGACGGCCACGTCGACGCCCCAGGACTCGGTGAAGAGCCACTCGTTGCGCGGGTTGTTCACCCGGGCGACGACGCGGCGCACCGCGAACTCGGTCTTCGCGAGCAGCGAGACGACGAGGTTGACCTTGTCGTCCCCGGTCGCCGCGATGACCACGTCGCAGTTCTGCACCTGCGCGTCCTCGAGCGAGGCGACCTCGCAGGCGTCCGCGTGCACCCACTCGGCCTGCGGCACCGCCTCGGGTGCCACCTCCGCGAGGTCCCGCTCGATCAGCATCACCTCGTGGCCGTTCTCGATCAGCTCGGCCGCGATGGACTTGCCCACCGCGCCCGCCCCGGCGATCGTCACCCGCATCTCGCGCTACCCCCGCTCCGCCGGCGCGGTCAGCGCCGCCTGGGTGACCGACGCCACGGTCCCGCTCACGGCCGCGGCGTAGACGACGTCGTCGGCCTGGATGACCGTCTCCGGCTTCGTCAGCACCCCGGTGCCGAACCGCACGATGAAGGCGACGCGGCTGCCGGTGGCCTCCTCGAGGGCGGTCACGGGGTGCCCGGACCAGTCCTCGTGGAAGGGCAGCTGCATGATCGCGACGGTGCCGGACGGGTCGCGCCACGCGGTCGCGACGCCGTCGGGCAGCAGCATCCGCAGGAAGCGGTCGGTGGTCCAGGGCACGGTCGCGACGGTCGGGATGCCGAGGCGCTCGTAGACCGCGGCGCGCTTCGCGTCGTAGATCCGGGCGACGACGGTCTCCACGCCGAAGGTCTCGCGCGCGACGCGCGCGGAGATGATGTTGGAGTTGTCGCCGGAGGAGACGGCGGCGAACGCCTGGGCGCGGTGGATGCCGGCGGCGGTCAGCACCTCGCGGTCGAAGCCGACCCCGACGACCTCCTGGCCGTGGAAGTCGCTGCCCAGCCGGCGGAACGCCTGCGGGTCGCGGTCGACGACGGCCACCTCGTGACCGAGCCGCTCCAGCGACAGGGCCAGGGCGGACCCCACGCGGCCGCAGCCCATGACGACGATGTGCACGCGCCCTCCAGGTCGTTCCCGGTCCTGCCGCGCGCACGGTATCCGGTGGGCGGCCCTACGGCTGGGCTGCCCACCCGCCCCACCGATCCCACCGCTCCCGGTGTTCGGCCTACGCTCTGCGCGTGCCCAGGCTCGCGACCGCCGCGAAACGGCTCGTGCTCGGACTGCCGTTCCGCAGCGACGAGCTCTCGGACACGCTGCTGCGCAAGCGCATCGCGCTGCCCGTGTTCGCCTCCGACGCGCTGTCCTCGGTCGCCTACGCCCCGCAGGAGGTGCTGATCACCCTCTCGCTGGCGGGTCTCGGGGCCTACGTCTTCTCCCCGTGGATCGGCTTCGCGGTGGTGGTCGTGCTGGCCACCGTGGTGGTCAGCTACCGGCAGAACGTGCACGCCTACCCCTCCGGCGGCGGGGACTACGAGATCGCGACGACGAACCTCGGCCGGCACGCCGGGCTCACCGTCGCCTCCGCCCTGCTCGTGGACTACACGCTCACGGTCGCCGTCTCGGTGTCCTCGGCCGCGGACAACCTCGGCGCGCTCATCCCGTTCGTCGGGGAGCACAAGGTGCTCTTCAGCGTGCTCGCGATCGCCGTGCTCACCGCGATCAACCTGCGGGGCCTGCGGGAGTCGGGCGCGGCCTTCGCGATCCCCGTGTACTGCTTCATCGTCTGCCTGGGCGGGATGATCCTCGTCGGGGTGGTCCGGCTGCTGCTCGGGCACGACATGGTGGCCCCGAGTGCCGGCCTGGACGTGCGCTCCGAGGCCGACCACCAGCTCTCCAGCCTCGCCCTGATGTTCATCGTGCTGCGCTCGTTCACCCAGGGCTGCGCGGCGCTGACCGGTGTCGAGGCGATCTCCAACGGCGTCCCGGCCTTCCGCAAGCCCAAGTCGCGCAACGCGGCGACCACCCTGGCCCTGCTCGGCCTCATCGCCGTCGTCATGTTCGGCGGCATGCTGGCCCTGGCCCGCGCGACCGGGGTGCGCATGGCCGAGGACCCGGCGACGCAGCTGATCGGCGCTCCGCCGGGCTACAAGCAGGAGACGCTGATCGCCCAGCTCGCCGAGACGATCTTCTCGGGCTTCCCGCCCGGTTTCTGGGCGGTCACCATCTTCACCGCCCTGATCCTGGTGCTGGCCGCGAACACCGCGTTCAACGGCTTCCCGGTGCTCGGCTCGATCCTCGCGCAGGACCGCTACCTGCCCCGTCAGCTGCACACCCGGGGCGACCGGCTGGCCTTCTCCAACGGCATCCTGTTCCTGGCCTTCTTCGCCGTCGTGCTGGTGGTCGGCTTCGGAGCGGAGGTCACGGCGCTCATCCCGCTCTACACGGTCGGCGTGTTCGTCTCGTTCACGCTGTCCCAGCTGGGCATGGTCCGGCACTGGAACCGGCTGCTCGGCACCGAGACCGAGGAGGAGGAACGGGGCCGGCTGCGTCGCTCCCGGATGGTCTCCGGGTTCGGCACGGCCATGACCGGCGTGGTCCTCGTCGTCGTGCTGATCACGAAGTTCCTGGTCGGCGCGTGGATCGCGATCGTCGCGGGCGGGCTCGCCTTCCTGCTCATGCTCTCGATCCGGCGCCACTACGACCGCGTCGCCGAGGAGATCGCCGCCCCCGACGTCATCGACGCGGTGCTGCCCAGCCGCAACCACGCGATCGTCCTCGTCTCGACCGTCCACAAGCCGACGCTGCGGGCGGTCGCCTACGCCCGGGCGACGCGGCCGGACGTCCTCGAGGCGGTGACGGTCAACGTCGACGACGCCGACACCCGCAAGGTCGTCGCCGACTGGGAGCGCCGGCAGCTGCCCGTGCCGCTCAAGGTGCTGGAGTCGCCCTACCGCGAGATCACCCGGCCGATCCTGTCCTACGTCAAGCGGATCCGGAGCGACAACCCGCGCGACGTCGTCACCGTGTTCATCCCCGAGTACGTCCTCGGGCGGTGGTGGGAACAGGTCCTGCACAACCAGAGTGCGCTACGCCTCAAGGGGCGGCTGCTGTTTCAGAAAGGTGTCATGGTCGTCAGTGTGCCGTGGCAGCTGGAGTCCTCCGCCCGGCTCGCCGCCCCCCGGCCCCAGGGCGCTCCCGGCTCCGCCCGGCGCGGTTACGAGGCCCCGCCGGCCAACGGCGTGCGGCCGGGGTCGACGTCGTCACCCCCAGGCGGCGACCGGGCGGACGTGCGATGAGCGCGGGAGACGGAGCGCAGCGGAGCTCGACCCTCGATCCGACGACGGGGGCGGCCCCCGAGCGCACGGACTGGACCGACCGGATGCTCGACGTCGAGGTCGGGCCGGTCGCCCACGGCGGGCACTGCGTGGCCCGGCACGAGGGCCGGGTCGTGTTCGTCCGACACGCCCTGCCCGGCGAGCGCGTGCACGCCGTGGTCACCGAGGACCACGGCGGGTCGTTCTGCCGCGCCGACGCGGTGACCGTCCTCGACGCCGCCCCCGGCCGCGTCACCCCGGCCTGCCCCTGGGCGGGCCCCGGGGGCTGCGGGGGCTGCGACTGGCAGCACGCCGACCACGACACCCAGCGGGACCTCAAGGCCGCCGTCGTCGCCGAGCAGCTGTCCCGGATCGCCGGGATCGAGCGCGACGTCGTGTGCGAGGCCCTGCCCGGTGGCCCCCTGGGGTGGCGCACGCGGATGCGGATGGCGGTCACCGACGACGGGCGTCCCGGGTTGCGGGCGCACCGCAGCCACGAGGTGCTGCCGGTCGGCGACTGCCCGATCTCCGTCCGCGGCGCCCTCGACCCGGTCCTCGCGCAGGCCTGGACGCCGACCGCGGAGATCGAGATCGTGGCCGACGCGGCGGGCGAGACGCACGCGAGCGAGCTGTTCGAGGGGGAGCGCCGCCTCGAGATCGGCTCCGGCGTCGCGCACGAGCACGCCGCCGGCCGGGACTGGACGCTGCCCGCGCCGGCCTTCTGGCAGGTGCACCCGGGTGCGGCCGACGCCGTCGTCGCGGCCGCGGTGGCGGGCGTCGGGGAGCTCGGTCCCGACGACGTCGTCTGGGACCTGTACGGCGGCGCGGGCCTGATCGCCGCCGCCCTCGCCGAGCGCGCCGGGACCGTCGTGGACGTCGAGTCCGACCCGGACGCCACCGCGGCGGCGGGGGAGAACCTGGCCGACCTGCCCGCCGCGCGGGTGGTCCGGGGCCGGGTGGAGAAGGTCCTGGACTCCCTGGCGCGCACCACCGCGCCCGACGTCATCGTGGCCGACCCGCCGCGCAAGGGCCTCGGGCGCGAGCTCGCGGCCCGGATCGGCGCCGTCGGCGCGCGCCGGATCGTGCACGTGGCGTGCGACCCGGCGGCCCTCGCCCGGGACGTCGCCGCGCTCGGGGAGGCCGGTTACGACCTGGCCGACCTGCGGGTCTTCGACGCGTTCCCGATGACCCACCACGTCGAGTGCGTGGCGACCCTCGTCCGCCGCGGCGGGTGAGCCCCGTGGCGCCCGGCGGCGGCAGCCTCGTCTCGCTGGGCCTGGTGCCGGCGGGGCCGGTGAGCTTCCTCGACGGGGTGCCGCTGGTCGACCACCACTGCCACTCGGTGGTGGCCGACGACCTCGACCGATCCGGCTTCGAGTCGCTGCTGACCGAGGGCAGCGGTCCGGCGCCGGGCACGTCGGCGTTCGACTCCCGCCTGGGCTTCTCGGTGCGCCGCTGGTGCTCCCCGGTGCTGGGCCTGCCCCCGCACGCCCCCGCGCAGGACTACGTCGACCGGCGCGCCGAGCTGGGCGCGGGATCGGTGTCCCGCGCGATGCTGCGGGCGGCGGGCTCGGGCACGCTCCTGGTCGACCACGGGTTCGCCGCGGGTGGCCTGCTCGGCCTGGACGATCTCGCGGAGACCGCCGGCATCCCGGTCGGGGAGGTCGTCCGGCTCGAGGCGGTCGCCGAGGAGATCGCGGACGCCGGCGTGGACGCCGCCGGGTTCGGCGAGGCGCTGCGGGCGGAGGTGGTCCGCCGCACCGCGCCCGGGCTCCGGCCGCTGCCGGTCGCCTGCAAGACGGTGCTGGCCTACCGCGCGGGGCTCGACGTCGACCCGCACCGGCCGGAGGCCGCGGAGGTCGCCACCGCGGCGGACGGGTGGTTGACCCGCCGGTCCCGCGAGGGCGAGCCCCTGCGCGACCCGGTGCTGCTGCGCCACGGGGTCTGGGCGGGCCTGGACACCGGCCTGCCGCTGCAGCTGCACACCGGGTTCGGCGACTCCGACGAGGACCTGCACCGGTCCGACCCCGCGCTGCTCGCCGGCCTGGCGCGCCTGGTGGAGCCCCTCGGGGTCCCGCTGATGCTGCTGCACACCTACCCCTTCCACCGCCAGGCGGCGTGGATGGCGCAGGTGTTCTCGTGCGTCTACGTCGACGTCAGCCTCGCGGTGCCGCACGTCGGCTCGCGCGCCCCCGACGTGATCGCCGAGATGCTGGAACTGGCACCCTTCGCCAAGATGCTCTACGCCTCGGACGCCTACGGGCTGCCCGAGCTGCACCTGCTCGGGGCCCTGCGGTTCCGGGCGGCCCTGGGTGGGCTGCTCGAGCAGGCCTGTGCGAACGACGAGATCTCTCCCGCCGACGCCGAACGGGTGGCCATCATGATCGCGCGCGACAACGCCCTGCGGATCTATCCGCGGATCCCGGCATGAGCAGGAGCATCAAGGGGAGCACGCCGATAGGGGAGCTCGATCATTGGGAGGGGACGACGGAGGTCCCGATCTCCGGCGGTCCCCAGCAGGCCCGGGACGGTGCGGTGCGGGCGCGGCCGGTACCCGTGCCGACGGAGCTCGTAGCGGCGCTCGAGGCCGAGCTCGGCGCGGCGGTCGAGCTGCGGCACGCGCTGCACCGCGAGCCGCGCCGCTCCGGCGACGAGGCCGACTCCCGCGACGCGGTGGCGGCGGCCCTGGGCACGACCCTCGAACCGGTCGCGGGCACCGGCGGCATGCTCCGCCTGGGCGGTCCCGGCCCCGCGGTCGCCGTCCGCGGGGAGCTCGACGCCCTGCCGGTCACCGAGGCGACCGGCCTGCCGTTCAGCTCGCTCCGCGAGGGCACCGCGCACGTGTGCGGCCACGACGTGCACACCGCCGCGCTCGTCGCCCTGACCCGGGCCGTGCGCGCCGTCGGCCCGGACGTGCTCGGGGCCCCGCTGCTCGCCGTGTTCCAGCCGCGCGAGGAGGCCGCGCCGAGCGGGGCCGCGGACGTCGTCGTCGCCCCGGAGTTCCGCGCGCATACGCCGACCGCGATGCTCGGGGTGCACGTCCAGCCGGAGCTGCCCCGCGGGGTCGTGTCCGCCCGGCCCGGCCCGGTGAACGCCTCCGCCGACGAGATCGAGATCCGGGTGCACGGCAGCGCCGGCCACGGCGGCTACCCGCACCGCACCCGCGACCCGGTCCTCGCGCTGGCCGCCGTGGTGGTCGGGCTGCAGCAGATCGTGGCCCGCCGGGTGAACCCGCTCGAGGCCGGCGTCGTGACGATCGGGCAGATGACCGCGGGCACGGCACCCAACGTCGTGCCGGCCGAGGCGTCGGCGCGGGGCACCGTGCGGGCCCTGGACGCCGACCGGGACGCGATCCTGGCCGCGGTGCGCGAGGTCGTCGAGCACACCGCGCAGGCCCACGGGTGCCGCGGGGAGGTGACGGTGGTGCCGAACGAACCCGCCGTCGTGAACGACGAGGGCCTGGCCGCCGCGATCGCGGCGACCCTGGGCGGGCGGCGCGGGGACGAGCGCGCCGCCCCGACCGGGCTGCGCCTCGACACCCGCTTCCGCTCGTGTGGCGCGGACGACTTCTCGCACTACTCGGCCGCGGGTACTCCGTCCGTCATGCTTTTCGTCGGCACCGCGGCGTCCGACGCCGTCGCCGGCACCGTTCCCGGCCTGCACCATCCGGCCTTCGCCCCCGACGACGCGATGGTCGGCGAGGTCGCGCGCGCCCTGCTCGCCGCCGTGGTCGCCGCCGGGCCGTCCCTTCGTGCTCCCCAGGAGAACCCGTGACCGAGATCCGCCACTTCTCGACCGCCTTCCTGCGCGACCCGCTGCACGTCGCCGCCCTGTTCCCGAGCTTCCCGCCGCTGTGCCGGCAGGCGATCGCGCCGCTGCCGGAGTCCGGCGACCCGGTCGTCGTGGACCTGGGGGCGGGCACCGGTTCGGTCACCGACGAGATCCAGGCGCGGCTGCGGGGGCGGGGCCGGCACATCGCGGTCGAGATGGACGAGGGCATGGCCGAGGTGCTGGCGCGCCGCCACCCCGACGTCGAGGTGATGTGCACCGACGCGCACACGGCGGTGGAGAAGCTGCTCGCCGAGGGCGTGCGGGCGGATCTGTCGGTCTCCGGCCTCCCGTGGCTCGCGACCGCCCCGAAGGACCGCTCGATCTTTCCGCTGCTGGGGCGCCTGGCCGCGCCCGGCGGGGCCGTGACCCAGCTCGCGCACGCCTGGATCCGGTTCTTCCCGACCGCCAAGCAGGTGCAGCGCAACCTCGAGGAGACCTTCGAGGAGGTCGTGGTCAGCCGCACCGTGTGGCTGAACGCACCGCCCGCCGTGGTCTACGTCGCCCGCCGCCCCCGCACGGCGTAACTCCTCTCACGGACCCCCCGTCCGGCGCTCGCCACACCGGGCGGGCGGCCGCACAGCTCGTAGACTGGCCGCCGTGAGTCTGCTCCAGCGCGTCCGAACCCCGGCCGACCTGCGGGCCCTCGACGCCGGCGAGGTCGACACGCTCGCCGCGGAGATCCGTGGGTTCCTGGTGGACAAGGTCTGCCGCACGGGGGGCCACCTGGGCCCGAACCTCGGGGTCGTGGAGCTCACCCTCGCCCTGCACCGCGTCTTCGACTCCCCGCGCGACGCCCTGGTGTTCGACACCGGGCACCAGAGCTACGTGCACAAGATCCTCACCGGGCGGTCCGAGGAGTTCGACGGGCTGCGCCAGGGCGGCGGCCTGTCCGGCTACCCCAGCCGCACCGAGAGCGAGCACGACCTCGTCGAGAACTCGCACGCCTCCACGGCGCTCTCCTGGGCCGACGGGCTGGCGAAGGCCGACGCCCTCACGGGGCGGGACCGCTCCGTCGTCGCGGTCGTCGGCGACGGTGCGCTCACCGGCGGCATGTGCTGGGAGGCGTTGAACAACATCGCGGGGTCGGACCGGCCCGTCGTCATCGTGGTCAACGACAACGGACGCTCCTACGCGCCGACGATCGGCGGGCTCTCCGAGCGGCTGTCGTCGCTGCGCCTCGCGCCGCGCTACGAGGACGTGCTCGAGCACGGCAAGCGGGCGCTGCGGAGGATTCCGTGGGTCGGCGGCACGCTGTACTCCGCGATGCACGCCGCGAAGGCCGGGGTGAAGGACGCCATCTCGCCGCAGGCGCTGTTCTCCGACCTCGGCCTGAAGTACCTCGGGCCGGTGGACGGTCACGACACCGCGACGCTGGAGTCCGCGCTGCAGGCGGCGCGCGACTTCGGCGGGCCGGTGATCGTGCACGCGGTCACCGCCAAGGGCCGCGGGTTCGCCTCCGCCGAGCAGGACGTCGCCGAGCAGATGCACTCGGTCGGCGCGCTGGACCCGGAGACGGGTCTGCCGATCGGCCCGAAGCCGCGCGAGTGGACCGCGGAGTTCACCGACACCATGCTCGAGCTCGGCCGGGAGCGCTCCGACGTCGTCGCGATCACCGCCGCGATGCCCGGGCCCACCGGCCTCGCCCCCTTCGGCGAGGTGTACCCGGAGCGGCTGTTCGACGTCGGCATCGCCGAGCAGCACGCCATGACCTCGGCGGCGGGGCTCGCGCACGGCGGCCTGCACCCCGTCGTCGCGATCTACTCGACGTTCCTCAACCGCGCCTTCGACCAGCTGCTCATGGACGTGGCGCTGCACCGCGAGCCGGTCACGGTCGTGCTCGACCGGGCCGGCGTCACCGGCAGCGACGGCGCCTCGCACAACGGCATGTGGGACCTGTCGGTGATGGGCATCGTCCCGGGCCTGCGGGTGGCCGCGCCGCGCGACGCGCAGACGCTGCGCGAGGAGCTCCGGGAGGCCGTCGACATCGCCGACGGCCCGACCGCGCTGCGGTGGTCCAAGGGCGCCGTGCCCGCCGGGGTCGCCGCGCTGCGCCGCGTCGGCGGCGAGTCCGGGCCGGGCGCGGTCGACGTGCTCGCCGAGCCCGGCCGGGTCCCGCGCACCGCGCCGCGCCCCACCGCGGTCGAGCAGCTCGAGCGGGACCCGGAGGACGCGCCGCCGGAGGTCCCGGACGTGCTGCTCGTGTGCGTCGGGGCGTTCGGGCAGCTCGGCGTGGAGGCGGCCGACCGGCTCACCGCGCAGGGCATCGGGGTGACCGTGGTCGACCCGCGCTGGTTGCAGCCGGTCCCGTCGGTGCTGCTGGAGCTGGCCGCCGGGCACCGGCTCGTGGTGACCGTCGAGGACGGCGGGCGCCATGGCGGCTTCGGGTCCGCGCTGTCCGATGCACTGAGCGAGGCCGGCGTCGACGTCCCGGTGCGCCGGATCGCCCTCGACCAGGAGTTCCTGCCGCACGACAGTCGCGGCGCGGTCCTGGCGAAGGCTGGGCTCACCGACCAGGACGTGGCGCGCCGCGTGACCGAGTGGGTCTCCGGTCGGGCCGGCGACGTCGCGCCGGTGCCGGACCTTCCGCGGGCCGCGGGCGGCAGCACGCACTGACCGGGCTCCCGTTGCGCGCCGCACACGGTCGGCGGGGTTCGTGCGTTGGCGGCGGTCCGTTGCGCGCCGCACACGGTCGGCGAGATGTGCGCCTCTCGCCGTCCGTGTGCGCGGCGCAACGGCCGAGTGGTGAGGATCGACTCGGCCCGGCCGTGTGTGTCCCGCAACGCCGTGCCGGCACGACCCACTCGAGCTCCCCGGGTCGACGAGGTCCTCGGCCGGCAGTTCCAGCGTGATGCGCAGGAATGGCGGGACCGTCGGATCGACCGGAAGGGCCCAGCGACTTCTCAGGTGCACCTCAGGCGTGCGGTGGCATCGTGGAGGAGTGCGCATTCTGATCGTGGAGGACGAGCAGGCCCTGGCCGACGCGCTGGCGCGTGGGCTGCGGCGCGAGGGGATGGCGGTCGACGTCGCCTACGAAGGCGACACCGGCTCGGAGAAGGCGTCGGTCACGCGGTACGACGTCATCGTGCTCGACCGTGACCTGCCCGGGCGTTCCGGTGACGACCTGTGCGCCGAGGTCGCGGGTGGCGTCACGCGGGTCATCATGCTGACCGCGAGCGGGACGCTGCGCGACAAGGTCGCGGGCCTCGCCCTCGGCGCGGACGACTATCTCGCGAAGCCGTTCGACTTCCCCGAGCTGGTGGCCCGCATCCGGGCCCTGGGCCGTCGCGCCGTCCCCGCGACGCCGCCGATCCTCGAGGCCGCGGGCGTCGTCCTCGACCCGGCCAAGCGCACCGTCGTGCGCGAGGGCACGACGGTGGATCTCACGCGCAAGGAGTTCGGCGTCCTCGAGGTGCTGATGGCCGCGGGCGGTGCAGTGGTCTCCTCCGAGGAGCTGCTCGAGCGGGTCTGGGACGAGAACGCCGACCCGTTCACGACGACGGTGCGGGTCACCGTCATGACGCTGCGCAAGAAGCTCGGCGAGCCGGGCATCATCGACACGGTGGTCGGCTCCGGTTACCGCGTGCGCGCGGACGCCCCGGCGGCTCACGCCGGGGTCTGACCGGCCCCGTCCGCCCGGCGCGCCCGACGGCGCTGCACGAACGCCGCCTGCTTGTTGGCCGCCCCGCACTCGGCCATCGAGCACCACACGCCCGAGCCGTTGCGGGACGTGTCGTAGAACGACGTGCGGCAGCGGCCGTCCCGGCACACCTTGAGCCGCTCCCGCTGTCGCGGGTCCGCCGTCACCAGCCCCGCGAGCGCCGCGGCGAGCGCGCCCCGGGCGGTCCCGACGCCGGGTGCGAGCGCCGGACCCGTCGTCGTGAAGTGCAGGGGGAGCCGGTCGGCGACGCCGTCGAGTGCGGCCAGGGCGGCCGGGTCCTCGGGACGGCCGGAGTCGGTGCGGGGCGCGAGCACGGCCCGGACCCCTTCACGGACGACGAGCGCCAGCGCGACGTCGTCGTCGGTCACCTCGTCCGGGGCCAGCGGGTCGCCGCACGCCGACGCCCACCGCGCGAGGTCCGCCGGCGTCGCGAGCCTCTCCTCGCCGCCGCCGGTCAGGCGGCCGTACCAGGTGTTGACCAGGCTCTGCGCACGGTGCAGCGGGGCCGGGGCGGGGTCCGGGACGAACATGCCGGTGAAGTTACCACCGAAAGCTCTTGACCGGTCACCGAGTGACCGACAAACTTCGAACACTGGTAACACCGCACCGGAGGAGCCCGAGATGTTCCGTGGATTCGCGACCCTGAACCTGTACGCGGACGACGTCCTCGCCGCGCGCGACTGGTACGCCGAGGTCTTCGGGGTGGAGGCGTACTACGCGTTCCCCGCCGAGCGGCCCGCGTACGTGGAGTTCCGGGTCGGCGACGACGAGGACGAGATCGGCATCATCGACCGCCGCTGGGGCCCGGCCGGCGCGGGCGGGGCGCCGGGCGGCGCGATCATGCACTGGCACGTCGACGACCTGGCGGGCACGGTCGCGCGCCTGCTCGCCCTCGGCGCGACCGAGTACCAGCCGGTCACCGCGCACGGCGACGACGGCGGGTTCCTGACGGCGGCCGTCGTCGACCCGTTCGGCAACGTCCTGGGCGTGATGCACAACCCGCACCACCTGGCGATGCTCGAGGCCCGCGCCGAGGTGCCCGCCGCCTGACGCGGCTCAGCCGTCCAGGATCGCCCGGGCCTCGGTGCACGTTGCGGGACGGCGGCCGGCGGCGGTGAGCACCTCGAGCACCTCGTCGAGCAGTTCGACGTTCGTCGGCCGGCGCGGGCCCGCGTAGTCCTCCAGGCCCACCCGCACGTGCCCGCCGCGCTCCAGGGCCAGCGCCGCCAGGCCGGAGCCCACCACGTCACCGCCCAGCACGGCCACCGACCAGGGCAGGCCCGAGCCCTCCAGCAGCTCGCAGTACGCGTCGAGCGCCCGCTCGGTGGGCGGCAGGCCGAACTGCAGGTCCCCGCCGAAGTAGAGCTTCACCATCGCGCCCGGGGGCACACGCCCATGGCGGGCCAGCGTCAGCGTCGTGCGCAGGAAGCCGGGCTCGAAGATCGAGATCGAGGGCCGGGCGCCGAGCTCGCCGGTGCGACGGAACATGTACTCGGTGTCGGCGATGCTGTTCTGGTACGGCTCCGCGGCCGCCGCCGGTGCGCACTCGCCGGAGTCGAGCAGGCCGACGTTCACCGACCCCGGGTCGACCAGGGTCATGCCGCCCAGCCCGCGCCGGGCGAGCTCCTCGACGTGCCCCCACTTCCGCTCCACCGGGATGCCGCGCGCCCCGGCGCCCATGGTCGGGTACAGCAGCGCGTCCGGGTACTGCTCGACGACGGGGGTCCACGCCTCGACGTAGGGGGCGGGGGAGTGGACGGCGTCGGTAGTGAACATCGGCTCGTCGTTGTGGTTGTGGGCGATCGCGGCCCCGCCGGCCAGGCACGCGAGCATGTCGTCCGCGATCTCGGCCGGCGTGCGGGGCACGTGCGGGTTGGCCTCGCGGGTGGTGGTGCCGTTGACGGCGACCTCGACGATCACGGCGTCGGTGCTCATCGCCGCAGCATGCCGCACCGCCCTGACCAGGCGAGACGGGACACGTTATCCGGCCATGATCACCTGATCGGCGGAACGCGCGTCGGAAATCGTGCCCCGGGGATCGGGAGCTTCGTTCACTACACGTATCCGGACGGTGTCGGACCGTGATCGTCCGGAGGCTCCCCCCAGAGAGGAACACCCCATCATGTCGATGATGCGCAAGGCCGTCCTGGCGTCGGCCCTCATCTCCTCCGGCCTGGTCTCCACCGCCGGCCTGGCGATGGCCCACGAGACCGACGGGACGGCCCAGAAGGGCGTCGTCAACTCCTCGGACTTCGCGCCGAACACCCCGGTGAACGTCTGCAACAACGACGTCCCGGTCAACGTCCTCGGCGTCCAGGTGCCGGTGCAGGACAACGCCGCCAGCGTCCCGGTGGGATCCGACGCGAAGCACGGCAACACCGCGGGCATCAGCAAGTCCTGCTCGTCGCCGATCCAGGCGATCAACTGACGTCGTAGCCACCGGGCCCGGTGCCACGTCCCCGCGGGGGGACGGGTGCCGGGCCCGTCGTGTGCGACCGACACCTTCACACGTGGGGTGCGCACGCGGTCGTAGGCTCACCCACCGTGCTCCGTCCGGCCGCCCCACCCCGCACCCGGCGCCGCCGTGGCCCGGGTCTGCGTGTCCGGCTGACCCTGCTCGCGACCGGCCTGGTCGCCGCGGTCTCCGCGCTGCTGCTCTGGCTGGGCTGGATGCTCGTCGGGGAGGTCGCGACGACGTTGCCGACGCTGCCCCCGCAGACCCCGGTGCTGGTGGACGACGTCCCGGTGCCGGCCGGGGAGATCGCCGACGCCCTCGGCCACAGCGCGCGCGCCGAGGTGCTGCAGGTCGGCTCGGTCGCCTTCGCGCTCGTGGTGGTGGCCGCGGCGCTGGTCTCCTGGGTCCTGACGGGGCACGTGCTGCGCCCCGTGCACGACGTCACCGCCACCGCCCGCCGGCTCTCGGCGGAGTCGCTGGACGCCCGGATCGACCTGGAGGGCCCGCGCGACGAGGTCGCCGAGCTCGCGGACACCTTCGACGCGATGCTCGACCGGCTCCAGGCCGCCTTCGACGCCCAGCGCCGGTTCGTCGCCAACGCCAGCCACGAGCTGCGGACCCCGCTCGCCGTCCTGCGCACCGAGATCGACGTGACGCTCGCCGACCCGGACGCCGACGTCGACGAGCTGCGCCGGATGGCCGCGGTGCTGCGCGACGCCACCCGCCGGGCCGAGGGCCTCGTCGACGGCCTCCTGCTGCTCGCCCGCACGGAGGCGGCCGAGCGTCGCGCGGACGACGGCGACGAGCCGGTCGATCTCGACCTCGCGGCCCGGGGCGCGCTGGACGCCGTGCGGGCCGAGGTCGAGGCGCGGCGGCTGCGGGTGGAGGTCACGACCGCGCAGGCGGCGGAGGGCGACGACGGCCCCGTGCCCGCCGCGATCGTGGTCGGCGACGCCGCGCTGCTGGAGCGGGTGGTCGGGAACCTCGTCGAGAACGCGGTCCGGCACAACGTCGAGGACGGCTGGATCACGGTGCGCTCCGGCCCGGGCGCCGGTCCGGGCGAGGTGGAGCTCGTGGTGGCGTCGTCCGGTCCGGTGCTCGACCCGGCCCGGGTCCCGGACCTGTTCGAGCCGTTCCGCCGGGGGGCCGACCGGGTCGGCACGGGGTCGGGCCTGGGGTTGTCGATCGTCCGGGCGGTCGTCCGCGCGCACCGGGGGACGGTGTCCGCCGAACCGGTCGACGGCGGCGGGCTCTCGGTGCGGGTCGCGCTGCCCGGTCAGGTCTCCGGGTCGCTGAACACCGGCGTGACCGTCCCGACCTGAGCCCGCTCCGCGCTGCCGCCGCGGCGCCGCCGGCGGCGCGGGGCCCGGCGGGGTCCGTCCCCGCCGGCCGGGGCGGGGGTCGTGTCCGGGTCGCCGGAGCGGTCGGCCGCCTCGGGGGGCGCGGTCTCGGCCAGCGCGGCCACGAGGCCGGGCAGGGCCAGCTCGCGCTGCCAGGGCCGGGCACCACCCGTCGTCAGGACCTCGTCGACGGCGGACGCGTCGGCCGGGTCGGGCGGGGTCCAGCAGAGCCGGCGGACGAGGTCGGGCTGCAGGAGGTTCTCCACCGGGGTGTCCCACTGCTCGGACAGGGTCGCGAGGTGGGCGCGGGCGGCGGTGAGCCGGGCCGCCGCGTCCGGGTCCTTGTCGGCCCAGCGGTTCACCGGGGGCGGGCCGTCGCCGGCGGGGGACGTCGCGGGCAGGTCCTCGGCGGGCAGGCCACGGCCGGTGCGCACGGCGCGCCACCAGCGGTCGGCGAGCCGGCGCTGGCGGCTGCCGCGGAAGACGGGCATCTCGGTCAGCGCCTCGCGGGAGTCGGGCTCGCGCAGGGCGGCGTCGACGATCGCAGCGTCGGGCAGCAGCCGGCCCGGTGCGACGTCGCGGGACTCGGCGAGCTCGTCGCGCGATTCCCAGAGCGCGCGCACCACGGCCAGCTGCCGGGGGCGCCGCACCTTGTGCATCCCGGAGGTCCGTCGCCACGGCTCGGCCCGGCGGGCGGGGGGACCGGCGAGGCGGACCGCCTCGAACTCCTGCCGGGCCCACTCGGCCTTGCCCTGCCGATCGAGGTCGGCGGCGAGCAGGTCACGCATCGCCACGAGCAGCTCGACGTCGAGGGCGGCGTAGACCAGCCAGTCGTCGGGCAGGGGGCGGGTGGACCAGTCGGCGGCGCCGTAGCCCTTGCGCAGGTGCACGCCGAGCAGACGCTCGGCGAGGGGGCCGAGCCCGACGCGCGGGTAGCCGGCGAGGCGCCCGGCGAGCTCGGTGTCGAACAGGGCGTCGGGACGCATGCCGACCTCGGCGAGGCACGGCAGGTCCTGCGACGCGGCGTGGAGCACCCACTCGACGCCGCGCAGTGCGTCGCCGAGGACGGACAGGTCGCCGTCGAGGGCGATCGGGTCCACGAGGGCCGACCCGGCACCCTCCCGGCGCAGCTGCACCAGGTAGGCGCGGGCGGAGTAGCGGAACCCCGACGCCCGCTCGGCGTCCACCGCGACCGGGCCGCTGCCCGCAGCCAGGTCCTCGGCGAGTGCCGTCAGGCGGTCCCGATCGGTGATGATCGGGGGGACCCCGTCGGCGGGGGCGAGCAGCTCGGTGATCTCCGCACCGGTCTCCTCGCCCCCGTCGGCGGACGTCGGGCTCTCGTCGGTGCTCAGCGGATGACGCCTGCCCGCATGGCCAGGGCGACCATCTGGGCGCGGTCGCCCGTGCCGAGCTTGCGGCCGATCCGCGAGAGGTGGCTCTTGACCGTGAGGGCGGAGAGGCTCAGCGCCTCGCCGATCTCCTTGTTCGACCGGCCGTCCGCCACCAGCTGGAGGACCTCCACCTCGCGGGCCGAGAGCTCCCGGGGCGTGTTGTCCGTCGCCGGCACCCGCGTGCCCGCGGCGAGCAGCGGGGCGACCGAGGGGTCGGCGTAGAGGCCGCCCTCGAGTACGCGCCGCACGCCGTCGGTGACGATCCCGGGTGAGGCGGACTTGAGCAGGTAGGCCTGCGCCCCGGCCTGGAACGCCGCGCGGACGGCGGACGGGTCGTCCGACGCCGCCAGGACCACGATGCGGTTCCACCCCTGGGCCCGCAGCTCCGCGATCAGGTCCAGGCCGGACCCGTCCGGGAGACCGAGATCGAGGATCGCGAGGTCACAGGGACCGGACGCGAGCGCCCGGGTCCGCGCCTCGGAGATCGAGGCCGCCTCGTGCACGGTGCCCGCGCCCATCGAGGACAGCCGCTGCGCGATCGCCTCGCGCAGCAACGGGTGGTCGTCGACCACCAGCACCGAGAACATCTCTTCCCGCGGATGCGGGACCATGGCCGGTGGCAGCAGGCCACTCGCGACGCCGCGCAGTGCCATGCCTGGGCCCACGGTAGCCACGTCAACTACCTCCCTGAAGTCGGTCTTGCCCCCCGACGGACACACCAGGAACCCCGGTCGCCGACCGCGCCGCCGAACGGCCGAGGAAGTGCGTCGCGAGAGAACATATCCCCCCTGGCGAGTTAACGAGAGCATTAGGGCCAACTTCGCTCGGTGGAGTTTCGCCCGTTACGGCTCCGCGGTCACTCCTTGGTGTGTCTCTCGCACTCTCCGTGTGCTCGTGATGACACTGTGTGTAGCGATCGTGACTGAGCGTGCGCAAAGGCTCTGTTCGCCGGAGCGTCGCTGCGCTCATCGGTCCAGTCTCATCTGAGTAACGGACGCAACACCGTGGCAGCGTTCGGAGTCGCATCCGTGATCCGCTCGCTGCCCCTCGTTCACCCGGCGCGACCAGCGGCCGACGGTCGGGAACCGCACGCACGCGGCCGGGGAAAAAGTCGGGATCGGAACCAGTGGTACCGGGAAAGTGCTGAGAGTTCGCTGAATGGTGAACGGGATCGGGCGTCGCGAGTTGAGACGCCGGAAGCGTCGGCGTCTCGTCCGAGAACGAACCCGATGGTCGCCGAACGTCTCCCGGCGTCATCCGAGCCGGCGCGCCCCGAGGCTCGCGACCCCCACCGGCGGCAGTCCCGCCGCCGTGGCGAGCACCGTCGTGAAGGCGGTGCCGTGCTCGGTGAGGTCGACCGGCCCGTCGTCGGGCACCGGGGTCCAGGACGCGCGGAGCTCCAGGTCGCACACCTGCGCGGGCCCGGAGATGTCCCCGAAGCGCACCGACGAGGTCTGGGTGACCGTGCCGCCGACCGCCGTGGCCGGGGCGGCGCTCTCCTCGAGGGCGCCGGTGAGCCACGACCAGGCCACCTCGGGCAGCATCGGGTCGTTCGCGTGCTCCGGGTCGAGCTCGGCGCGCACGAAGGTCACCAGGCGCAGCGTGCCGTCCCAGGCCTCCTGGCCCTCCGGGTCGTGCAGGAGGACCAGGCGGCCGGTCACCAGCACCTCCGGTTCCGGGTCGGGCCCGGCGGCGGGGGAGACCACCTCCGCGCTCCACGCGGCCGACCACGGCGCGAGCCGTTGCGGGGCGCGCATCTCGCGCAGCTCGATCTCGGGGCGGGGGCGCAGAGCGGCGAGCGACTCCACGGCCCGGCGGAACGTCTCGGGGGCGGTCGCGGGTGCCGTCACCCGCCGGAGCGTAGGTGGCCCCCGCCACGCGCGGGAGCCCGACGCGCCGGGGCCGCGCCACGCCGACCGACCGGGCCACGCCCACCGACCGGGCCACCGGCCCGGCTGGCAGACTGGCAGCACCATGAGTGCGCCGACGGAACCCGACCCGAGTCCCGTCGTCGCGCCCGCCCCGACCGGCCCTCGTCGGGACCTCCCCGGGTCCGCGTTCCTGACGGCGGCGCGGGGCGGGACGCCCGCGCACGTGCCGGTGTGGTTCATGCGCCAGGCCGGCCGCTCGCTGCCGGAGTACCGGCGCGCCCGCGAGGGCACCGCGATGCTGGAGTCCTGCCTGACCCCGGACCTGGCCTGCGAGATCACCCTGCAGCCGGTCCGCCGCTACGGCGTGGACGCCGCGATCCTCTTCTCCGACATCGTCGTGCCGCTCAAGGTGGCCGGGGTCGGGGTGGACATCGTCGCGGGCACCGGGCCGGTCATCGACGCGCCGGTGCGCACGGCCGCGGACGTCGCCGCGCTCCCGCACCTCGACCCCGCGCAGGCCGAGCCGGTCGCGCAGGCGGTGCGGCTGCTCGTCCACGAACTCGGCGGGACGCCGCTGATCGGGTTCGCGGGCGCCCCGTTCACCCTCGCCTCCTATCTCGTCGAGGGCGGGCCGAGCCGCAACCACGAGCGCACCAAGGCGCTCATGCACGCCGACCCCGCCACCTGGCACGCGCTGCTCGACCACCTCGCCGACCTCACGCTCGGGTTCCTCCGCGCGCAGGTCGAGGCGGGCGTCGACGCCGTCCAGCTCTTCGACTCCTGGGCCGGGGCGCTCTCCGAGCGCGACTACCGGGAGCTGGTCCTGCCGCACTCGACGAAGGTGCTCGCCGGGCTGTCCGACGCGGACCTGCCGCGCATCCACTTCGGCGTCGGCACCGGCGAGCTGCTCGGGGCGATGGGCGAGGCCGGCGCGGACGTCGTCGGGGTGGACTGGCGCGTCCCCCTCGACGCCGCCACACGCCGGGCCCCGGGGAAGGTGCTGCAGGGCAACCTGGACCCGGCGGTGCTGTTCGCGGGGCCGGACGTCGTCGACCGCGAGGTGCGCCGGATCGTCGCGGAGGGCCACGCGGCCCCCGCCCACGTGTTCAACCTCGGCCACGGGGTGCTGCCCGACACCGACCCGGACGCGCTCGCCCGGGTCGTGGACCTGGTGCACTCCCTGCCCGTCCGCGCGTGAGTCCCGGGGCTCCCCGGGTCGTCGTGGTCGGCGGCGGGGTCAGCGGCCTGGCCGCGGCGCACCGGCTGCGCACCCGGCTCGGCGACGCGGCCACGATCACCGTCCTGGAGGCCGCACGCACCCTCGGCGGCAAGCTCGCCGCGGTGGAGCTCGGCGGGCTGCGCGTCGACGTGGGCGCGGAGGCGTTCCTCGCGCGCCGTGCGGAGGCCGCGGACCGGCTGGCCGAGCTGGGGCTGGCCGACGACGTCGTGCACCCGTCGGCGGCCTCCTCCGGCATCCGGGCGGGCGGCGCCACCCACCGCATGCCGCCCCGCACCGTCATGGGGGTCCCGGCCGACCCACCCGCCGTCGGGACCCTGCTCTCGGAGACGGGGCGCGCCGCGCTGGACGCCGAGGCGGGGCTCGGCCCGGTGGCGTGGTCCGGCGACGACACGGTCGGTGCGCTCGTGCGGGCGCGCCTCGGCGACGAGGTGGCCGACCGGCTGGTCGACCCGCTGCTCGGCGGCGTCTACTCCGGGCGCGCGGACGCGCTCGGCGTGCGCGCGACCGTCCCCGCCCTGGCCGCCGCCCTCGACCGGGACCCGACGTCGCTGGTGGGCGCCGCCCGCGCCGCGCTCCCGGCGGCGCCCCCGGACGGCGTCGCCCCGGCCCCCGTCTTCGGCACGCTGCGGACGGCGCTGGCCGACCTCCCGCCGGCGCTCGCCGTCGCCGCCCGGGCCGACGTCCGGCTGGCCCGCACGGTGACGGCGGTGGCGCCCCACGAGGGCGGGTGGCGGGTCGTCGCCGCCGGTCCGCGGGGCGACGAGGTCCTGGACGCCGACGCCGTGGTGCTCGCGGTGCCCGCCCCGGGGCTGCGCCGCCTGCTGGCCGACGTCGCCCCCGACGCCGCGGGTGCCGCCGCCGGGATCGAGCTGGCGTCGTCGGCCGTCGTCGCGCTGGCCCTGCCGCCGGACACCGACCTCGGGTCGCGCTCGGGTGTGCTCGTCGGCTCGGGGGAGCGCCGCCCGGACGGGACGCCCTGGACCATCAAGGCCGTCACCGTGTCCTCGGTCAAGTGGCCGCACCTGGTCGGGGACGAGGCCGTGGTGCTGCGGGCGTCGATCGGGCGGTACGGGGAGACCGGGACGCTGCAGCGTGACGACGACGAGCTCGTCGCCGCTGCCCGCGCCGACGTCGCCGCCCTGCTCGGGATCGACGTCGAGCCGCTGGAGAGCGTCGTCGCCCGCTGGGGCGGCGGGCTGCCGCAGTACGGCGCCGGGCACGACGCGCGGGTGGCGAGGATCGAGTCGGGCCTGCCCGACGGGCTCGCCGTCGCCGGCGCCGCCCTGCACGGCGTGGGGGTGCCCGCGTGCCTCGCCACCGGGGACGCGGCGGCCGAGCGGGTCGTGGCGCACCTCTCCCACCGCACGAGGGGAACCCTCGAGCGATAAGAGCGCTCGGATCCTCCCCTCACGGCTGCGTGGCACGATGGGGTCGTGGCGCGGCTGAACTACGACGAGCTGAACTCGACGATCCGGTACGCGATGTGGTCGGTCTTCCGCACCGACCAGGCGAAGCTCCCGGACGACCGGCGCAACGCCGCCGAGGAGTTCGCCGCCGCGGTCGACGAGCAGGAGTCCAAGGGCGTCGTCGTGCGCGGGGTGTACGACCTCGCGGGCATGCGGGCGGACGCCGACTGGATGGTCTGGACCCACGCGACCGACGTCGAGTCGCTGCAGGCCACCTACACCGCGCTGCGCCGCACCGCGCTGGGCCGGGCGTCGGAGCCGGTCTGGTCGAACACCGCCCTGCACCGCCCGGCGGAGTTCAACAAGAGCCACGTGCCGGCGTTCATCGCGGGGGAGGAGCCGCGCGGCTACCTCTGCCTCTACCCGTTCGTGCGGTCGCTGGACTGGTACCTGCTGCCCGACGAGGAGCGGCGCCAGATGCTCGCCGACCACGGCAAGGCCGCCCGCGGCTACGCCGACGTCCGGGCCAACACCGTCCCGGCGTTCGCGCTGGGCGACTACGAGTGGATCCTCGCCTTCGAGTCCGACGAGCTGGACCGGATCGTCGACCTGATGCGCGACCTGCGGGCGACCGAGGCGCGCCGCCACGTGCGCGAGGAGACGCCGTTCTTCACGGGCCCGCGGGTCGCCCCGGGCGCGCTGCTCGCCCTGTCCTGACCCGGGCGGGCCATGATGCTCGCGTGACTCCCGCCGCCGACCTCTCGGCCCTCGGCACCGACGACGACGAGGCCCGCACCGGCTTCATCGTCGACACCCTCACCGACGCGTTCGCCGACCTCATGACGGCGAGCCCGGCCGCGTTCCGGTCGAAGTTCCGCAAGATGGCGGCCGACCCGTTCGCGTTCTACCGCGGCAGCGCGTGCCTGTTCTACGCCGACGTCGTCCGGCTCGACGACCCGTGGGCCGACGAGCGGACCTCCCGGGTGTGGATCCAGGGCGACCTCCACGCCGAGAACTTCGGCACCTACATGGACGGCGAGGGGGCACTGGTCTTCGCGCTCAACGACTTCGACGAGGCCTACCTCGGCGCGTTCACGTGGGACCTGCGGCGCCTCGTGGCGAGCGTGGCGCTGCTCGGCTGGTCGAAGGCGTTCTCCGACGAGACGGTCTCCGAGCTGGTCACGACGTACGTGCGGGCCTACCTGGCGGCGCTGCGCTCGTTCCACGGCAACGCGGGGGAGCTGACGCACGCGCTGCGCCGCTCCGGGACCGACGGGGCGGTCCGGGCGGCGCTGCAACGCTCGCGGGAGTCGAGCCGGGAGGCGTTGCTCGCGTCGATCACCGAGATCGAGGGCGACGACCGGGTCTTCCGCTCCGGGCCGGGGGTGCGGCGGCTCGAGGCCGGGGAGCGGGCGGAGGTCGTCGAGGCGTTCCGGCGCTACCTGGATACGATCCCGGCCGGTCAGCGGCTCCCGGACGTCGCCTACGAGGTGGTCGACGTGGTCGGCCGCAGCGGCTTCGGGATCGGCAGCGCCGGCCTGCCCGCCTACAACGTGCTGATCGAGGGCTTCAACGAGGCGCTCGACAACGACGTCGTCATCAGCATGAAGCAGGCCGTCGTCGCGGCCCCGAGCCGTGTCGTCGCCGACGAGCGGGTGGCCTCCGCGTTCGTCCACCACGGGCACCGGACCGCGCTGTCCCAGCGCGCGCTGCAGGCGCACGCCGACCGGCTGCTCGGCTGGACCGAGCTGCGCGGGATCGGCTACGTCGTCTCCGAGCTGTCGCCGTACGAGGCGGACCTGGACTGGGACGACGTCACCGAGCCCGCCGACGTCGCGGGCGTGCTCGGCTACCTCGGGCACGCGACCGCGCGGGCGCACTGCGTCGCGGACCGGGACGCCCGGGAACACACCGACGCCGACCTGGTCGGGTTCCAGGTCGAGGAGGCCGTGCTCGCCGTCGTCGGCGGCCGGGAGGACGAGTTCGTCGCCGACCTCGTCGGCTTCGCCCACGCCTACGCCGGGGTGGTGCGCGACGACCACCGCCGCTTCGTCGAGGCGTTCCGCTCCGACCGCATCCCCGGCGTCAGCGGGACCGCGTGAGCTACTTCGGCTCGAGGCGCAGCGAGACCGAGTTCATGCAGTACCGCTGGTCGGTGGGCGTGCCGTAGCCCTCGCCCTCGAACACGTGCCCGAGGTGGGAGTGGCAGGTCCCGCACAGCACCTCGACGCGGCGCATCCCCATCGACGAGTCCTCGCGCAGGATGACGTTGTCGTCGGCCGAGGGGGCGTAGAACGACGGCCACCCGCAGTGGCTCGCGAACTTCGTGTCCGAGCGGAAGAGCTCGGCGTCGCACGCGCGGCAATGGTAGACGCCCTCGGTGAACGTCTCGTCGTACTCGCCGGTGAACGGCCGCTCCGTGCCGGCCTGGCGCAGGACGTGGTACTCCTCGGGCGAGAGCTGCTCCCGCCACTCGGCGTCGGACTTCTCGACCTTCGGCTTGCCGATCGCACTGCTCATGCGTCCAGGCTAATACGCGACGCGAGGTCGGGAGCCTCAGCGGAAGTCGACGAGCGCGAGAGCGCCCAGGCTCGTCTTGTAGAAGATGGTCGACGCCTCACGCCACCGACGTCGGCGCAGGAGGGTGCGGACCGCGACGGCGACCAGGATCGGCACGTCTTCCGCATCGAGCAGACGGCGCCATTCGCTGCGCGAGGGCCTGAAGGTCGGCTCGGCGAGAGACCGGAGGACGTCGGCCCCCGCAGGTTCCGTGTCCGCGACCTGATCGGCGAGAGACTCGATCGCCTCGTTCACGTCGGCATGGATCCGGCGGACCTGGTCCCGATCAGGACCGCGGAGGTAGAGCCGGATCACATGCCCGACAGCCGTCAGTGGTCTGCCCTCGTCGACCTCGGCGAGGAGGTGTTCCGGGTCCGCTGCCTCGAAGAGCCTGTCCTGGGCGCCCGCCAGGACCTCCACCGGGTCGTGGTCCGGGCCCCTCTCGGCGCGTCGTCCGAGTCCCGTGGGCCGGCGACCGCGCGAGGTCCGGGCGTACACCTCGCGCCGTGCGGCATCGCGCTCGGCGACCCGGTGGAGCACGACGATGCCGACGACCAGAACCATCACGAGTACGAGGATCAGAGCGGCAGCGATGAGAACGACCGAGACGACGAGGTCAGCGACGGCCTCGAATCGGACGATCGCCCAGACGAACAGAGCAGCCGCCGCCGCGAGGAAGAGCATGCGGACGACACCGCGGAGGCGTCGGCTGGAGACGATCGCCAGGACGACTGAGAGGACCACGGCGAACAGCGGGTCGCGGAGGACGGCCACAACCGTGTCCCAATTCATCATCGAACTCCACTGCTGTTACCGTGCGTGTTCTAAAGCCTTCGAACCCATCCTAGGAATGCCCCTCCGTCACCTCTTCTGCCGAACGAGTCTTACCGCAACGGGGTTACCCGGGGTCACGGGAGTCGGTAGTGGCCGAACGGGTGATGAGAGCCCCGCGGACTCCGATCGGATCGTCGACGGTCGGGTGGACCACCACCCGGAACGACCTGGCTCCTCCCACCTCGCGCCACAGCTGTCGCGGCGACCGCACGCGGATCTGGCTGACGGCCTCGCCACCCGGGAACACGGCGAGCGTCTCCGGGCTGCAGGAGACGGTGAGGTCCTCGGCGTCGCCCCGCCCGGCGACGGTCGCGCGAACGACCTCGTTGCCGTCGTTGCGGAGCAGCAGCTCGAACGTGCCGGACCGCCCGTGCCGGACCGACGGGAAGAGCCGGACGTCGAGGCCGCGGAACCGGGCGATCTCGAGGACGCCCTCCGTCGTCGCGTGCTCCCCGGGCTCCGGGGCGCTGACCAGCAGCCCGACCGGCGTGGCGCCGCTGCGCACGTGCGGTGCCCGGGGCGGGTGCAGGTGGAGGGCGACGAGGGCCCGGCCGCCGGCCGGCACGGTCACGCTGGGCGGCTCGAGGGACGTCCAGCTCTCGGCGCTGCCGAGGACCTGCACCGCGTAGCGCCGGTCGTCGGGACCGGGGTTGAGGACGACCGCCTCAACGATCACGTGGCCGCCCGGCTCGATCGGGATCGGCGTCAGCGGGAGGTGGATCCGTGGCGGCACCGGCAGGTCTCCTCTCGGGGAGCACGTCGACCGAGACGGCGAGGTGGGCGGGGACGAGGCGGGCGACGAGGGCGTCGAGGCGGGTGCGGTCCACCGTCGCGGGGTCCGCGACGTGGACGACGACGTGCACCTCCGCCCCGTCCGATCCGGGCGGGCGGCTGCCGGGGGTGCGCGACCAGCTCACCCCGCCGCCGTCGGTGACCTCGACGCGTCCGCCGGTGAGGCACCGGACGTGGTCGGCGACCCCGGCGGGGGTGCCGCGGCGACGGTGGATGGCTGCGGCCTCGGCGACGAGGCGACGGCGGTGCTCCACCGGCCAGCCGGTGTCTCCCGCGACACCGACCCATCCGGCCAACCAGTCGAGGACGTCCTCGGGCGCGACGAACGGGTCGAGGTAGGCGGGCAGGTTGTCCAGCGTGACGAGCACGGGCGTGAGCAGGTCGTCGAGCGCCGAGGTGAAGCGGTGGACGAAGCCGTCGCCGTCACTGTCGGCGTAGACGCCGGGCAGGCGCTCCTGCAAGGGGTGCGGGCTCGGGAACCCGGTCAGAGTGCCGCGCACGGTGACCTCCCCACGATCGGCGGGGTCACGACGGGTCCACCCGGACCTGGTGGTCGTAGGAGAGCGCGAGCGCATTCGGGTCGAGGTCGAGCCGGTGGACCGGACGGGTCCGCGCACCGCTGCCGAGGTCGGCCGCGAAGAGCTGCACGTCCTGCACGGCCTCGACCCCGGACACGCGCTGGAGCACGGCGAACACCTCGCCGAGCTGCACGGGCCGACCGAAGGGCCACCCCTCGCCGTCGGGACCGCCGTGCAGGGGGTGGAGGAAGCGGCGCAGGGCGTCGGTGGTCCGCTGCTCCACGCGCTCGAGGGTGGCTCGCCGCCGGGCGGTCACCTGGGCCACCACGGTCACGCCCTGGTAGCGCGGCGGCTCGACGACGACCCGGGCGCCGAGGCAGCGCCGGGCGTCGAGGTGGGCCCGGATGGCCTCCAGGGTCCGATCGGAGGGCTCGAGGTCCGCGGGGGCGAGCTCGCGGTCCCCGACGTCGACCCGCGGCACCACGAGCACACGGACCGCGTCCGACCCGGTCGCGGGCACGCAGCGGACGCGGGCGACGTCGGGCGCGGCTTGGCGCGCGAGCAGCTCGTAGTCCTCCCGGGTCACCGCCCGCTCGCGGGTCCGCAGCCCCAGCGGCCCCCGGATCGACGCGTCCTCGACGCCCTCCTGGTCGGTGCCGCCGGCGGCGGGGTGCCGGTTGACCACCGAGGACACGAACGGGACGGGGGAGCGCTGGTCGGTGATCCGGCCCCGGGCGACATTGCCGCGCCGGCCGCCCCCCGAGCGGTAGGACGGGACCCGGAGGGTCGCGCCCTTCACCGGGACGGCCCCGAAGCGGCGCAGGGAGCCGTCCGGTTCGCGCACCGCGGGGCCGAGGACGATCTGGCCTGCCACCGCGTCCAGGACGAGGTGCCGGTCGTCGGGTCCGGAGTCGGCGAAGCTGTCGACCTCCCACCACTCCTCCGGGTCGTCCCGGGGACCGCTCTCGACCAGCAGCGGCTGGTCGCCGGGCACCACCGGCCCGTGCTGGAGGGAGAACCGCTGTCCGGGCACCCCCTCGGAGACGCCGATGACCTCGTCGCGCGTCTCCTCGGCGTGGATCACGGGCACGGTCCCGCCGACGACCTCGGCGGTCAGGGCCCGGACGCGGGGCGGGCTGGTGTACGACGGCCGGCCGGGCCGGGGCGGGGTGACACGGCACCGCAGCCATCCCGCCCGCTGCCGCAGGACCGTGGACCACGTGTGCGACGGGGGCACGTGCAGCACGACGTCGCCGGAGCGGTTGAGCCCGCCGGTGTCGTCGCTGCCGAGCTCACAGGCCGTCCAGCCCTCCCCGTCCCAGGCCTCCCACGCCCAGGGTGGGTCGCGAGGGTCCACGCCGTGGCCCTCGACCCGGGCACCGAAGCGCAGGAGCAGCATGCAGCCGGGGACCGGTTGCGTCAGGCCGACCAGGAGCGCGTCCCCCGGGTGCGGGTCCTCGGAGAAGGCCGGGATGCCGTCGTCGAGGCGCAGGGCGCCCGTGCGGTCGACGGGACCGCCCGAGGCGGGTGCGGTCACCAGCGCCTGGAACGCGGCCGGGGCGATGCGCAGGTCGTGCAGCGTCGTGAACACGACGGGTTCCTCGGTCTCGGTGCGCGGCGTGGCCACCGCGGTGCCGCCGGGGACGACGACCGATTCGGGCTGGGCCGCCGAGAGCCGGAACGTCACGTCGGTCCGCGCGGCCGTCGGGGGGTGGGGTCGGACCCCGAGGAGGTTGAGGAAGTGGCGGTAGTGCAGCTCGGGGACCCGGTTGAGGCGGTAGATCAGCTGGTCGACCATCGACGCGACGGCCTCGATCAGGGTCACCCCGGGGTCGGACACGTTGTGGTCGGTCCACTCCGGGCACCGCTGGGCGACGAGGCGCTTGGCGTCGTCGACGAGGTCCTGGAACTGCCGGTCGTCGAGGGCGGGCACGGGGAGGGCCATCACGCACCGCCGTCGAGGGCCCGGTCCCGCGCGGGGATCGTGTAGAAGGGGAACACCAGGTTGCGCGGGTCGTCCTCGTCGCGCTGCCGGTAGCGCACGTCGATGAGCAGGGTCCCCTCCAGCGTGGGGTCGACCGAGACGTCGACCTCGTCGAGCTCGATACGGGGCTCCCAGCGTTCGAGGGCGCGGCGCACCTCGTCGGCGATCTGTCCGGCCGTGCCGGCGTCCGCCGGCGCGAACACGAACTCCTCGAGGGCGCAGCCGAACTCCGGGCGCATCGGGCGCTCGCCCGGGGTGGTGGCGAGGATCAGCCGGATGCTCTGCCGGATCTCCAGGTCGCCGGACACGAGGGCGATCCCCCCGGTGACGTCGGTGGCCACGGGGAACCCCCAGCCGGCCCCGACGAACGCGTGGTGCCGCATCTCAACCCCCGATCAGGACGATGGGGGCGCCGGACAGGATCGGCGCCCCGCACCCGGTGAGGTCGCCCGCGCGCGCGGCGGGGAGGCCGCCGACGAGCACCGTCGACGAGCCGGTGACGACAGTGCTCGGCGGGTGCGGGCCGCCGGGCGGCGGCATGCTGCACACGTGCGGGGTGCCGATCGTGGCGGCGGGCAGGCCCCCGACGAGAACGGTCGGGACCCCGGGCGGGCCGAGGACCCCGGGGTGTCCGGTCGGGTCGCCGACGCGGGCCGCTGGACGCACGACGTCTCCTTCAGTTGATCCGGACGGGGGTGCCCTGCACCGAGACCGGTCCGGTCGCGGTGAGCTCGGCCGACGCGGTTCCGCCGACCTTCACGCGCGGCCCCTCCACCTCCACGGACGTCGTGCCGTTCACCGTCACCTGCGCGCCCTTGAGGGCGAGCGTGCCGGTGCCGGCGTCCACGGTGATCCCGCGCCGGGCCGCGATGCGCACGGTGCCCGAGGAACTCAGCGTGATCTCGTCGCCGGTCCGGTCGAGGGTGAGCACCTGGTGGTCGTCGTCGGTGGCGAGCTCCACGGCGGACCGGTCGGCGGTCTCCACGAGGTCGAGCCGGTGGCCCGTGCGGGACACGAGCCGACGCCCGCCGACGCGGCCGGTGCTGCGGTCGACCGGTTCGTAGCCGCAGGACGCGGGGGCGTCCTGCCCGTTGTAGAGACCCCCGAGGACGTAGGGACTGTCGAGGTCGCCCTGCTCGAAGCCGACCAGCACCTCGTCGCCCACCTCGGGGAGGATCATCGCGCCGCGCTCCTTCCCCGCGCCGAGCTGAACGGTGCGGGCCCAGCCGCTGCTGTAGTGCTCGCCCAGCCACGGGAAGGCGAGCTTGACCCGGCCGATACGCCGCGGGTCGCGGACGTCGGTGACGACGCCCGGCACGAGGCCCGGTGCGGCGCGCTCGCGCCCTCCCGTCGTCAGGCCGTAGAGCGACCTCTCCTGTCCTCCCGACGCGGTGAAGGCCGTCGAGTAGCCCACGTCGTCGGAGAAGAGGTGGCGGGTGGTGGTGAGGGTGTAGGTGCCCTCGAAGGGCGCCCCCACCCCCGCGAGCGACACCGCACTGCCGGCCCGCAGGGCCGGGTTGCCGCGGGCGACGCCGTCGAGCTCGGTGGCGGCGCCCGCGATCTGCTCGGCGAGGGCCCGGGCCGCGGTCCGGACACCGTCCTGGGTGCGGTACGGGACGTCGGTGGCGACGACGGTGCCGTGGCCGAACTCGCGGGCGAGTTCCTGCGGGTCGGCGCCGGTCGCCGCGGTGGTCGCCCGGGCGGGGGCCGTGGCGGTGACCGCGCGCTTGGCGAGCGGATCCCACCCGCGGACCTCGACCTCGTCGACCTGCTCGGCGGAGCTGACCGAGGCGTGCAGGACCGTGAGGTTCCGCCCGGCCTCGAGCACCTGCGGGTCGCGCAGGGCGCGGGTGCCGGCCCCCGCGGCGGCGGTGGCGGCCGTCGGGCGGCAGAAGGACAGGGTGCGGTCGACGACGCTGACCTCGGTGCCCGCGGTGTCGGCGAGCCGCCGCAGGAACTCGCCGTCGGAGACGTTGTCCTGCGTGATCTGGGTGTCCGGCGGCGGGGAGGTGAGGCCGTCGACCTGCCCGACGCGCAGGCCCGCGCGCTGGGCGACCGTGCGGACGACGTCGCTGACCGACATGTTCGCGTAGGCCTCGACGCGGCGGCCGCGATACAGGCGGTGGGCATGGTCGTAGCCCCGGACCTCGGTGACCGACCCGCCGTCGTCGATCTCGGCCCCGAGGGCGGTCACCTCGCCGCTGAGCAGCAGCTGCGGTGCGGCCGCGTCGCTCGTGCGGACGCGCAGCCGGACCGCGGCGCCCACCCGGAAGCGGCCCGCGGCGAGCACGGTCCGGTCGGGATCGCGGAACCGGAGCACGAACAGGTCCGGGAGCAGGCGGCTGTCGTCGACGTAGGCGTAGGTCATCCGGACCGCCACCTCGGGCCGTAGGTCCGCCCCGTCGACCTCGACCAGCAGGGTGCTGGTGATCTGCTCGTTGCTCATCCGGTGCCACCCTCGGCCAGTTCCTCGAGCGAGGGCACGAGGAGGGCGCGGCCCACCGGGAGCCGCATCGGGTCGTCGATCCCGTTGGCGGCCGCGATCGCGCGCCACCGGGTGGGGTCGCCGTAGGAGCGGTGGGCGAGCGCGGCGAGCGACTCACCGGGCTGGAGGACGTGGGCGGTACGGGCCGACAGCGAACCCGACGTCGGGTTCTGGCCGCCGACCTCGCCGCCCATCTCCTCGAGGGCGATCGTGCAGACCGCGCGCACGGGGAGGCCGCCGGGGGTGAACAACGTGTAGCGCGCCGAGACCGTCGTGACGTGGGCCGGGAAGCCCGTCAGGGCCCCCCAGCGGAACACCACCCACGGCGGGGACGCCTTCTGCTGGTGGCGCGTGGCCTCGGTGGGCACGCAGCACGCGAAGAGCTTCTCGACGCGACGCACCACGCTGTCGTCCATCGAGCGGCTGGCGTCGAGGAACATCTCCAGCGAGAGCTTGGCGGGCTCGGCCCCCAGGAACTGGGGCGCGCCGCTCTTCTGCGCGCTGCGCTCGGACTCGCGCTTCCACTTGGCGGTCTTCGTCAGCGTCAGCTCCCGCGGGTTGAACTGGAACTCGACCCGGTCGGCGACCGGACCCGGCGTCGACCGGGTGCCGCCCGGCGGCGGCGAGCGGATCTCGAGGTGGGCGTACTCGAGCTTCGAGTTGTGCCGCTTCGCCGTGGCCGACCCGGCGCCGGCCGCGCCCATCACCGTCGGGAGGGGCATCGGTCACCGCCCGCTCGGGGGGAGGAAGCCGTGGTGGGCGATCTCGATCGTCTCGGTGGCCACCTTCGGCGAGTCCGGCGAGAGCGACGGTCCGCTCCAGCGGACCGGGACGACGTCGAGCAGGTCCCACTGCGCGACCAGGTCGCCGTCGAGCGTGAGCGCCTTGATGCACCCGGTCTTCTCACCGACCCCGGTGACGACGCTCGAGATCCACCGGGCGATCTGGGCGCTCTCCCGGGTGACGGGCCGGCTGAGCTTGATGGTCGAGTACTTCACGCGGGAGGGCAGCTGCCACACGAAGGCGTTGTTGCCGCCCTCCTCGCGCTGCTCGAGGACGACCTCGCAACCGAGGCCCTCGCAGCCGTTGAACACCCCGAGGCTCTGGTCGTCGATGGTGACCGTGAAGCACACGCTCACGGCGGGGTCGGCGGTCCGCGGGGTCACCGGTGTCGTCACCGTGCTCCTCCTGGGTGGTCGGGGTCAGTGGCGGAGATCGGAGAGCAGGCCGCGTCGCTCCCGTTCGAGGCGGAGCTCGGCACGCAGCCGGCGTAGCAGCGGGTCGAAGAGCGTGCGGGCCAGTTCCTCCGGGGACGGCGGAGCGGGCGCGGGCAGCGCCGGTGCGCGAGCGTCGGCCTGCCGCTCGGTCGGTACGAAGGACTCGGTCGCCGGGGTCGGTGGTGTCGGTGGCGGCGGCGGTGGCGCTGGTGGGGGCTCGTCCGGGACCCGCTGCACGGCGGCGGGTGGCGGTGGGAGCGGCAACGGCGCGAGGGGACCGGCGGGGGAGCCGGTATTGGGGACGGGCACCGCGACGACGGCCGGCGGAGCCGCTGCCAGGGGCCTGGTGCCGGCGGGAGCCGTCGGGGGGTGGGCGACGACCAGGGAGTGTTCCCGGGTGGTCACCTGGGTCGGGGGACTCGTCAGCGCGAGGGGTCCGAGCGGCTCGGGGCCCGAGGCGTGCGCTCGCTGGATCGGCCGGCCGATCGTGGGGTGGGCGAGGAGAGGCCGGACCGGGCCGGTCGACGTCCCGGGAGCGGACGGGACCGGGGCCGGCGCGTCCCCTCTCGTCG
The DNA here is from genome assembly GCF_030286555.1 of Actinomycetospora termitidis. Taxonomy (GTDB): domain Bacteria; phylum Actinomycetota; class Actinomycetes; order Mycobacteriales; family Pseudonocardiaceae; genus Actinomycetospora; species Actinomycetospora termitidis. The sequence goes on from NZ_JASVWF010000002.1 coordinate 729,676, forward strand.
GGGGAGCGCTGGTCGCGACGGCCACCCGGGGTGGCGTGGCGGTGGCGGTCGACGGGCCGCCGACGGTGCTCGACGCGACGGGTCGGCTCCCGAGCGGGATCGAGGCCGGCGCGCGCTGGACCGGGGGTTCGGAGACGCCGTCGGTCGAGCCGGAGTCGTCCGGGCTCGGAGTCGGTAGGTGTGCATGGTGCAGGAGGGTGTCGATCGCGCTCTCGTCCAGGAGCGGGCGCACGGTCTCGTCGGGCCCGGACTCGTCGGCCGCCTGACCCGTGGCGTGCGCATGATCGGAGGAGAACGGACGCAGGGAGCCGGTCGGTCCACGGTCGTCCGACTCGGGGCTCGATGGGCGCGGGTGGTGTCGCAGGGGCCCGATCGCGTCGTGGTCGTCGCCAGCGAGTCGGAGCACAGTGTCGGTGGGCCCGCGGTCCTCCGGGTCCGGATTTGATGGGTGGGTGTGGTGTCGGAGAGAACCGATCCCGCCGTCGGGGAAGAGTGGGAGCACGGTCTCGGTCGGCCCGCGATCGGGCTCGATCGGGATCGGTGCCGCGGCGTGGGTCCGCTGTCGCGGTTCGAGCGTGTCGTCGGCGGGCGACCGGCCTGCCGACCCGTGGCCGGGTGCCACCGGCGGGAGCGGAGCGGAGGGGGCAGGCCCAGATGCGTGCGCTCGCTGCAGGTGCGGCTCGTCGGCCCCGGCGTTGGCGTCGGCGTCGGCGTCGGCGGCCAGCTCGGGTCGGGACGGGGCCGGGTGTGGCGCGTGCGCCTGCTGTACCGGGAGGCCGATCGGACGGTCGGAAGAGAGCGGCTGGACGGAGGCCGCCGACCCGTCGTCGGGACCGGGCGGGATCGCCATCACGTCGCCGACGACGGGCGCGACCGTCCTGTCCCCCGCGGCGTCGGTGCGCTCGCGCGCGGGCGTCACGGCCTCGTTCCGCGGGGCACCGAGGCCGGGCCGACGCGTCGCCGGTGGCGTCACCGGCAGCGCCGATGGCCCGACGACCGATGGCGATTCGCCAGTGCCGAGCGCACGTTGGACCGGCGAGGCGTCGAGGGGCGGTTGCAGCCCGGGTCGCCGCGCAGGCCCGTCCACCTCGCCCGGCCGGTCGGCCATGGCCGGGACAGGGGGTGGCGGCGGACCGCCGGCGGGTGCCGGCTCGGGCGTCGTCGTCGGGACGGGAGCGCTCGCCGCCGACAATGGCTCGACTGGCGGTTCGCGAGTCCCCTCGCTGAGCAGCGGCGCCTCGTCCGGGGCCGCGAGCTCCGCGTCCGATCCCACCGACGGGAGGTCGGCGGCCGGCGCCGGCAGGACCGTGGGCGTGCTCTCCCCGGGGAGCGTCTCGACCGTCCGTCGTAGCGCCTGACGCGGGGGCGGGGAGGGGGCGACAGACCGGACGGGGGCCGCGGACCCGTCGTCGGGAACGGGGGTCGGCGCCGGCTCGGGCCGGGCGAGGGGCATGAGCGCGTCCAGAACCCGCTGGAGCCCTCGCCGCCGCGGAGGTGCGGGGCGGGGCGCGAGGAGCAGGGGGTCCGTGGTGGCCGGACGCTCGACCGGGCGGGCGAGGTCGTGGACGACGCCGGCTGGTGCGTCCGCGTCGAGGAGGTGCCCGAGCGGCGCCAGGAAGGACGGGTCGCGCCAGCTGGTCAACGTCGCGGTGAACGCGTCGCGGGATGCGACCGGTGCGATCGGTCCCACGACCCGTTGCAGGGGCGCGACGTCGGTCCAGGCCCGGGCGGGCAGGACCGCCGGGGACGGGCGGGCGGTCGCCGGTCGCCGCCAGGGGAACCGCACGGTGCTCACACCCCCTGTCCCATACGCGTGTGGATGCGGCCGATCTCTTTCACCCACTGGGCGCGCTCGGCGTGCTCGAGATCGAGGATGGCGTCGAGGGACCAGTGGAAGTGGTACGCGACGTACGCGACCTCCTCGTGGAGGCGGTCGGCCGCGTACGTCACGATTCCCCCAGGCGCCCACCGCCGAGATCGACGTCGAAACCGTGCTCGCAGTTCGGGCAGGCGACCGGGACACGGGTGTGCCCCTCGGCGTTGATGCGCCGGTAGAAGTCCTGCAGGAACGCGAGATCGGCGGCGAAGAAGTCCTCGACGACGCCCGCATGGACGTCGGTGACCGTGCCGATCCGCGTGATGACCCGGGCCAGCAGCACCACGGTGAGGAACGCGGCGTTCTCCCGCACGCGGTCGTCGCGCAGGGGGATGAGCTCGTCGCGCGCCGTCGCCAGCCGCATGACCCCGGAACGGTGCAACGTGCCGGACTCGTCGACGTACCCGCGCGGCAGTTCGAACGCGAACTCGGTCCGCATCGTCTCGCGCGGCTGCGCCTCGCTCGTGGCGTCCGCCACGGGATCGACGGCGCTGAGGGCCCGCCGCATCACGCGGGCGCCATCTCTTCGTACGTGACCGTCAGCTTCTCGGTGAGCACGTTGGTGTCCCCGGCCTTGAGCGTGCCGATCTCCAGCTTCGACGGCCACGCATTGGTCAGGGTGTAGCGCTTGAGCGGGGTGTTGTTGTGGTCGTAGACGACGACGGCGCCGCTCTTCCGGGCGTCCGGCATCTTCCCGAACCGCGAGTCCTTGATCCACTTCTCGAAGCTCGTGTCGTCGGTGAGGCCGCGGGTCAGCACGACCTGGCCGGCCTTCGGGCGGCCCGGGAGCTTCTTGATGACGTACTTGCCGGCGGCGGTGTTCTCCTTCAGTTCGATGACGTCCTGCTCCATCGTCAGGCCCGACACCTCGGTGATCTGCTTGATGGTGACGCCGTCGACCTCGAGGCCGAAGGTGTGTCCGACCGAGGAATCCATCTCGGGAAGTGGCATGGCTGATCGCCCCTCTCAGGTCATTCGTCGACGGCGCCGGAGCCGCCGCTGAACTGGGCCAGCCGGAACACGACGAACTCGGCCGGTTTCACGGGCGCCACTCCGATGTCGCAGATCACCTGACCGGCGTCGATGACCTCGGGCGGGTTGGTCTCGTGGTCGCACTTGACGTAGAAGGCCTCGTCGGGCGTCGTCCCGAACAGGGCGCCCTTGCGCCACTCGGTGACGAGGAAGGCGCCGATGGTGCGGCGCAGGCGGGCCCACAGCGGTTCGTCGTTGGGCTCGAAGACGACCCACTGCGTCCCGGCGAGGATCGACTCCTCGAGGTAGTTGAACAGGCGTCGCACGTTCAGGTAGCGCCATGCCGGGTCCGACGAGAGCGTCCGAGCCCCCCACACGCGCAGGCCCCGCCCCGGGAAGCCCCGCAGGCAGTTTACGCCGATGGGGTTGAGGAGGTCCTGCTCGCCCCGGGTGACCCCGAGCTGGAGGCCCGTCGCACCGCGGATGATCTCGTTGCCCGGCGCCTTGTGGACCCCGCGCGTGTCGTCGTTGCGGGCCCAGATGCCGGCGAGGTGACCGCTCGGGGGGATGAAGGTCGGTCCGCCGCTCGCCGGGTCCTGCACCTGGATCCAGGGGTAGTAGAGCGCCGCGTACTTGGAGTCGATCCCGGCGTCGTCCTGCAGCCAGCTCCGCACGCCCTGCGCCGAGAGCGCCGGCGGCGGGTCGAGGATCGCGACGCGGTCGCCCATCTGCTCGCAGTGGTCGACCATGGCGCGCTGCACGGCGCGCACCCCGTCGTCGTCGATCACCCCGCGCTGGTGGGCGCTCATCAGGTCCGGCGCGGCGACCATCGTGATCTCCTCGATGGCCGCGAGCCCGCCCATGCCGGTGCGCTCGCCGACATCCCCCGCGAAGTCGCCGGGCTCGAGCCGGGCGGGCGTCGGGGCGGCGGGGGCGTCGGGGCCGAGGGTGACCGAGCCCGGCTCCGGCGACTCCGTCGTCACGCCCGGCGCGATCTCCTCGACCGTGATCAGGCCTGACCGCTCCGTCAGGACGGTGACGACGTTCTCGTCGCCGCGCGCGACGGTCAGCCGCTCGTAGCTCTCGACGGTCTGGTTGCCGCGCTTCACCAGGAGACCGAACGAGCCGGGCGGCACGTCCTCGCCCTCGACGGCCGTGAACTCGAGGGTGACCTCGCCGGCCCCGTCGCCGTCGGTCCGCACGCCGAAGCGGAACCCGCCGCGCACCGTCTGCGACGACTCGGCAGCCGGCCGCGAGGACGAACGCCGTCCCTGGCTCCTGGCTCGTCCGTCGCCCCGGCCGTTCGACGACGGGTCGCCCGACGATCCGACGCGGACGACGTAGCAGCTGCCGCCGCCGTTCTGGAAGAACCCGTACACCGCGTGGGCCAGGTACATGCCGTCGACGAACTCGCCGAACAGGCGCGTGTACTGGCTCCAGTTCGTGACCAGTTGGGGCGCGTTCACCGGCCCGGTCTCGGCGAAGCCGACGAACGCGGCGACGGCGGTGCCGACGCCCTCGATCGGACGCGAGCTCGGCTCGACCTCCTGGACGTACACCCCCGGCGAGAGGTAAGTGGGCATCGAGCCTCCTCGTCGACCCTGATCCGGCGTCGACCAGCCTCTCCGCCGGCCGCGCCGTCGAGGACGGCTCTTCGGACCCGCCGTCGGGAAGGGGGACTGCGCGAACGCCACCGTCGCGGACCTGCCCGTTCGGGCAACCGCGCCGCGCCCGGAGGTGCACGGTCGGGCCCCGCTCGGGCGGGGCCGGCCGGGCGACGATCGGGCGACGCGTCCCCGGACGAGAGCGGCGGCGATGACGACGACCCGAGCCCGGCACCCGGAACCCGAGCGGCGCCCCCAGCCGGCGGCCCTGTCCGCCGCACCGCCGCGAACGGCCCCACAGACCGTCCTGCGCTGGCAGGCGACCGCGGGCAACGCGGCCGTCGCCGGACTCCTCGCGCGCGGTGGCGGGTCGGCGCCGGTCGTCGCTCAGCGCGACGAGGAGGACGGGGACAGCTGGTGGTCGCGCGGGATCGCCGCTGCGAAGGCCGCGTGGCGGATGAAGGACCAGCTCAGTGGGGTCCTGGGCCGCGGGGCCGGCGTCGTCGGGAGCATCGTGCGCAGCCCGGTGGCCTTCCTGGGCAATCTCGTCGCCGGCGTCAAGGGCGGCATACTGCGCTTCCGCGCCAACATCGGCGAGCACCTGAAGCGCGGCCTCATGGGCTGGCTGCTGGGCGCGCTGGCCGAGGGCGGAGTGCAGATCCCGGCGACGTTCGACGCGAAGGGCATCGTCTCGATGCTGGCCTCGCTGTTCGGGCTGACCTGGAACGCGATCCGCACGCGCGTCGTCACCCGCATCGGCGAGGGCGCGATGTCGGCGGTGGAGAAGGGCGTCGAGGTCTTCCGCCTGCTGTCCGGCCAGGGCGTGGCCGGCTTGTGGCAGATGCTGCTCGCCCGGCTCGGCAACCTCCAGGAGATGCTCCTGGGTCAGGTCCGCGAGTTCGTGATCTCCCGGGTCCTGACGGCGGGTGTCACGTGGCTGATCGGCATCCTCAACCCGGCCGCGGGCATCATCAAGGCACTCAAGCTGATCTACGACATCGTCGTGTTCTTCCGCGAGAACGCCGCCCGTCTGACCAAGCTCGTCGAGACGGTGCTCGACTCCATCAGCGACGTCGCCCGCGGCAGCGTGGGAGCCGTGGTCAGCAAGGTCGAGAGCGTGCTCGGCGGGATGGTCCCGACGCTCATCGGCTTCCTCGCGAGCGTCCTCGGCCTCCGCGGGATCGGGCAGCGCATCCGCGCCATCGTGGAACGGATGCAGAAGCCGGTCCGGGGGGCTCTCGACCACGTGATCGGGATGGGCCTCCGCTTGGCCGGGCCGTTGATCAAGCGCTTCAACAGGATGCGCGCGGCGGCGGAGGCCAAGGTCGAGTCCGGCACGGCATGGGTCAGGGGGAAGGCCGAGGCAGGAAAGAAGCGGCTGAAGTCGAAGCTCTACGGCGGGGATGACTCTACTCAGGGACGTCAGCAGAGGCTGGAGAAAGGGCTCGGGGCCGGCCTGGCCGTCGCCAACCGCTTCGCGAACCGAAAGGTCGGTGTCCAAGTTCTTGCGCCACTTCTCAAGGTGGTGCGCCTCCGATTCGGGTTGAGCGTTGTCGAGCCGCGGAGAGATGGCCAGCGTTGGGCGATTCACGCTGAGGTCCAGCGGGCTCAGGAACTCAAGTCGAAGGCTATGGTCGATGGGCTTGACGAAAAAGAGAAGGAGGCTCGCAAATATATCGGCCGCGAGATTCTGGCTAAACACTATGATGGGAAGCTGTACTCGGCGGTGGTTGCGGGTGTGGGTCCAATCTCCGTTGGCTCGCCCGAGCTGGTTGTTACCGTGCGATTCGTCGATTCAACCAGTCCGCGAGGGTCAAGGTATGCAGGATCTGGTGTCACGCGCTTGCTGCCAATCAACGCCTTCCTTGCCGATGTCGCAGTTGGGCGTGACGAAGGTGTGGCCATCTTGCGCTCGGGCGGCGAACACAAGTCGAAATACGCCCAGCTAGTCACTTCCGGAGGAAAGGTTAAGTACATACTTCACAAAGCTTTCCGACTCGGGTGGCGCTCTCGCTTCTATCCGACCACTTACAGCAAGAGAGTGGAGGATTATAGGGACAAATTTGTGGCCGATCGAATCAGGCCGGAGGATCGGGCAAAGCCGTACGAGCAAAGGCGGTGGATGTACGGCGGGAAGTCGTATCCGGTCGCCGATCGCACCGTGGACCATGATCCTGCAGTCGTCGTGCATTTCAAGACGCGAGGCCTGAATATGAAGCACGAAGACAGGGTAGAGTGGTACGAGAAAGGAGGCGACCGCGAATCTCCAGAGATCATGCCCCGGTCCGAGAATAGCAAGAAAGGGAGTGGTTCCGAGAAAGACCGTCTGGGAGGGGACGTCGAGATGGGGCCGGACTTTCGTGGGCGCGACGAAGATTGATGGCCTACTGTTCAGGGCGGGCACAAGGTCTTGTGAGGCACGATCCGGCAACGGCAATCCTGGCGGGCTATCAGGAGCCCTCTGGCAACACTTCTTCCGGCGCCTCAGGGCTGGCAGACTCGACTTCGGAATCCTGCCGCTGAACGGGTGCTCCGCCCGCGGCCGGTGACGTTGGAGACTCCGGCACCGCCCGCTCCGCGACCTCCACGGCTTCCCGCTCGAAGCGATCCGACGGGTCGCTGACACGGATGCCGCCCGCCGTCGGCGTGCCGTCCACCGGACCGCTGCGCTGCTGCATCACGTGCGTCAACTCGTGCGCGAGCATCGTGCGACCGGCCGTGGACGACGGGTCGTAGCGGTCGCGCTGGAAGACGATGTTCGAGCCGACGGTGTAGGCGTGCGCCTGGACGGACTTGGCCGATTCGTGAGCGTCGGAGCCGGTGTGCACGCGCACGTCGGAGAAGTCGTGGCCGAGGCGGGTCTCCATATCGGTGCGGGTTGCACTGTCGAGCGGAGCGCCGCCGCCGGAGTTCACCACGTCGAGGACAGGAGAACGTTCCTCCTCGACCATCCCCGACACGCTGGCGTTCCCGGCCGCGCGTTGCAGACCGAGCATGCCCCGCGCGCCCAGGACGTCCGGCCGTCCCGCCGCAGCCGCCTCGAACGAGGTCGAATCCTCGTCCGATGTCACGCGGTCTCCGCGAGGGCGCAGATCGCCCCCGTGCTCCTCGCCGCCGTGCTCGTGTCCACGCATCACATCTCCTCGGTCAGTTCGCGCGGGGGTTGGGACTGAAGCTGCCGCGCAGGGTCGGGTCCGTGGCGCTCGGGAGGGACGTGACGGTGAGGACCCCGCGGTTCTCCGGCTCGGTGGCGATGCACAACGCGTCGTTCATACGGAGGTCGGAGACCTTGATGGGCTCGGGCGAAAGGCCGACGTCGCTGCACCGGGACTGCAACTCTTGGGGAGTACCACCGCGGAGCAGGATCATCTGCCGCCTCGGGACGGGCTGGATTTCGGGTGCCGGTCCGGCGGTCACGAGCAGGTCCACACCCGCCGGTGCATTGACGCCGATCGGCGCCGTCACCCCGTTGTCCACGTCGATGACGACGCCGAGCGAGAGGATGACCGTCGTGGCTCCGGCCGGTCCCTGGGCGCCGGGTGCTCCTGCAGCGCCGGGTGCACCTGGAGCGCCGGGTGCACCTGGAGCGCCGGGGGCGCCCGGAGCGCCGGGGGCGCCGGGGGCGCCCGGAGTGCCGGGCGCGCCCGGAGTGCCGGGTGCTCCCGGTGGACCTGCGGCCGGCCCCGGGACGGACCCAGATGAGGGCCCGGCACCCCCGCCGGGTGCAGGGGAGGGTCCGGAGCTTTCTGGCGCCTCGGAATCCGGCGACGCCCCCGCCGGGGGAGAGGTCGGTGGTGAGACCGACGTCGTGGTCGTGGTGGTCTCGCTGGACGCCGTCGTCGTGGTGGAGCTCGCCGCCGGCGGCACGACGGGCGGGACGGCAGGTGGCAGCGCGACGCTGGGGACGGACGCGGGCGGAGCCTCGGCCTCGCCCGACGAGACCTCGGACGGCTCCGTGGCGCGGCTCGACGGCGCCTTGTCCGCTGCGCCACCCGGGGCGGGTGCGGCCGCGGCTCCGCCCGGATCTGCGCCGCCGGGAGCGGGCGTAGTGCTCGGGGCCGGGGCGGGCGGCGGGGCCTCGCGGCCCGTGATGAGGTCGAGCGGGTTGATCCCGAGCGCCGTGGCGACCCCGGCGCCCGCTCCGAGGAGGGCCAGCACCGCGGCCAGGATCACCATCCACCGCGACAGCAGCGGCACGACCTCCCGCGTGCCCCGCAGCTCGACCTTCTGCGCCGGAGGCCGGGGTGTCACACGCACCGTGAACGGGTGCTGGGTCGGCTTCCCCAGCCAGCGCAGGCGGTTCCGGACGACGAGGCGCACCGTTGTGTTCCCGGGTGCCACCGCGAGGTCGCCGCGGTCGAGGGTGAGGCGGAGCTGCTCGTCCTCGTCGAACGCCTCGAGCGCGACCGGTTCGAGCACGTTGCCCTGGTTGGATAGGGTCACCGCGTACCGACTGCGCAGCCGTGCCCGCTGCGCGGCGGGCGAGATCTCGCCCGAGAGCTGGTGGAACTCGCCGATCGCGAGGCGGCCGTGGCGATAGGTACTGAGCTCCGGGTGGACCTGCGAGTCGGCGCGCACGGTGAACGGGGCCCGGCCCGCCGGCGCGGTCATGGACCGCGGCGGAGCGAACGTGATCGTCGCGCGGTCCTGGCCGTCCGGATAGATCGACAGCATGTCGGGGTCGGGAGTCGCCCATTCCGCCGCGGGACCGGTGACCGCGATGCGGAAGGACTCCACCTGCGTCCCGGTGTTGTGCACCGTCACCGCGATCGTCACCGACGCGCCGGGCTCGACGCCGCTCTCGGCCGGATCGAGCGTCATCTCGGCTCCGGAACGCTGCCCGTCGGGGACGTCCGCGCCCCCGGCTCCCGGCGCCTCGCCCTCCGGCCAGAGCGGCTTGGTCGACGGCGCGGTCGTCTCGGCGTCGTCGTGCCCGGGCCCGTTGCTCCATCCGAGGTAGCGGCCGCAGTGGCGGCAGAACGCGGCCTCGCCGTCGTTGGACTCGTGGCAGTACCGGCAGGTCACGGGCACGTCCGGCACCTCTCGGTCGTCCGACCCGACCAGCCTCCGGCGGCAGCCCACCCGACGGCAGGTGTGTCCGGGAGCCGGTCCGGGCAGCGGGACTGCCCGTCCGGGCAACGGGTGGGCATCAGCCCGCCAGGTCCGCGTACGCGCCGAACTCGCGGTCCAGGCACAGCCGGCCGAGCTTGCGGTACTCCGCGGCCACCGCGGTCACGAGATCGCCCATCTCCACCGGCCGGGCGGCCTCGGCGGCGCGGTACGCGGCGGTGACCGCGACGGCCCGGATGCTCCCGCCCGCGAGGTCGAAGGCGCGGGCGCAGAAGTCGAGGTCGAGATCGTGGGCCCGGGGGAGGCGCGTGCCGAGGCACCGGTCCCAGAGCGCGCGACGCAACGCCTCGCCCGGCGTCGGGAAGTCCACGATGACGTCGAGGCGGCGCACGAAGGCGTCGTCGAGGTTGGCGCGCAGGTTGGTCGAGAGCAGGGCGAGCCCGTCGAAGGACTCCATGCGCTGCAGGAGGTAGGCGCTCTCCATGTTCGCGTAGCGGTCCTGGGCGTCGCGGACGTCGGAGCGCTTGCCGAAGATCGCGTCGGCCTCGTCGAACAGCAGCACCCCGTTCACCCGCGCCGCCTCGACGAAGATCTTCTCGAGGTTCTTCTCGGTCTCCCCGACGTACTTGTCCACCACACTCGCCAGGTCGACGGTGTACAGGTCCAGCCCGAGGTCCGCGGCCAGGACCTCCGCCGACATCGTCTTGCCGGTGCCCGACTCGCCGGTGAGCAAGCCGATGAGGCCGTGCCCCCGACCCCCGCCCGGGCGCATGCGCCAGCGCCCGAGCACCAGGTCCCGATGCCGCGCGCGGGCGGCGAGGCCGTGCAGCGCCGTCAGGACGGCAGCGGGCAGGACGAGGTCGTCCCACCCGACGGCGGGTTCGATCCGCCGGGCCAGTCCCTCGAGACCGGCCGCGTTCTGCTCGCGCGCCCCGCGCCGCAGCAACGGGCCGTCCACCGTGGTCCCGGTCAGGTCGGCCTGCAGGACGGCGGCCCGCGCGGCCCGCGCGATCTGCGGCGGGTCGAGCTGGAACTGTGCGGTCTCCCGGGCGGGGTCGACCCCCTCGCCCAGCCGCGCGCCGAGCATCGAGCGCCAGGTCGACTCCCGCACCTCGACCCCGGCCGCCGTCACCGTGAACTGCAGCGGCGGCTCGAACGACCAGCCGGGGTCCCAGGCCCCGGGCCCGACCAGGAGCACCGACACCGGAGCCGTCGCCAGCAGGCGCAGCAGGGCGGGCCGGTCGGCGAGGGCCGTGACCGGTTCGACGACGAGTCCGGCTCCGGCGAGCCGGGCCTCCCGGACGAGCACACCCGCCGTCGCGACCGGGTCCGCCGTGGCCGCGAGCCGGGTCGCGTCGACCGTGAGGACGGGGCGGCCCACGCGCTCGAGCGCCGTCGCCCCGAGCAGGGAACCCGAGGCGCCCGGTTGCTCGCGCAGGTAGACCAGGCACGCCCCGCGGTCCAGCGCACCGGCGAGGGCCTCGTCGCCCGGGAGCGGCAGGTGGCCCACCGGAGGTGGCGCGACGAGGACGTCGAGGAGGGCGGGGTCGGGCCGGTCGTCCCCGAGCAGGTGGGCGGTGACCCGGTCCGGGACGCGCAGCGCCCGGGAGAGGAAAGGCCGCTCGGCGTCGTCGATCACCACGAGCCCGCCGGCGACCAGTGGTGCGTCGTGCCCGAACCGGACCCGGCCGTCGAGCCGGGCCTCGGCGCACCCGCACAGCCGCAGCGCCGTGCCGATCGTCGCCCGCCGACGGCTGACGTCGTCGTTGAGGTAGCCGTAGAGCGGCTCGAAGCGGCTGTCGAGGTCGGGGGCCGTCGCGAGGAGGAGCAGCTCCACGTCGAGGGGGACGAGCCCGAACCGCTCGGCGAGCAGCCGCAGCCGGACGGGACCGCGCGCCGCGTCCGCGTCCTGCTCGACCCGGCGCAGCAGTGCCTCGTCCACCGGATCGGGCCAGGGGACCGGCCGTTCGGTTTCGTCGAGCAGCTGCTCGACGCGATGGTCGGACACGTACAGGCCGCGGAACGGGTCGTCGGGCTGGGGGTCGGTGGTGCGCCGTGCGGCGACCGCCCGGCGGACCCTGGCCTCCACCACGGCCAGGCGCCCCAGCACGTGCGCGTGATCCGCCCCCGGGCTCACGCGGGACGCTCACGCTCGGAGAGGTCGACGACGATCTCTCGGGCCGCGGGCCCCGCCGGCCACCGCGTCCCCGTGACCAACGGAGCCGTCACGACGACGTCGAGCGACGGCTTCAGCTCGCCGCCGAGCGCGTTCCAGACGTCGGCGAAGGAGCGATCTTCGGGCGGGGGCAGCGCCACCGCGAGCGGGACTGGCACCCCGTACCCGGCGAGGGTCGTCCCCAGGACGCCCGGCGGGAGGCTCTCGTGCGCGAGCAGGGTGGACAGCATCGAGGCGAGCAGGCGGTGCTCGTCCTCGGGTCGCTGGGTCCAGGCGGTGACGAGGTACGAGAGCTTGACGTGCCGCGGCGGGGGGCGTCGGGCGACGATCGTGCCGCGGTCGTCGTACTCGTTGATCATTCCGCGCTCGCGCCGGCGGAGGTCCTCCCGGATGTCGTAGAGGTACAGGTCGACCGTCGGGGCGCTGCGTCGTGCGGCCCACTCGCGGGTCGGGGCGTCGAGGACGACATCGACGTCGGCGGCCCCGAGCGCCTCCTCGCGGACGAGCCGACGCAACGCCTCGTCGACCTCGTGGATCATCAGATGAGCCCCTCGCGCAGGGCGAACGCCACGGCGTGGGCCCGGTTGCGCAGCCGCAGCCGGGAGGTGACCTCGTGGATCACGTTCTTCACGGTGCGCTCCGAGTAGCAGAGCTCGGCCGCGATCTCCTCGGTCGCGTGGCCCTCCGCGAGCATCCGCAACACGGTCACCTCGCGGCTCGTCAGGCCGGAGGCGGTCAGTCCTCGCGGGGTGAGCGCGTCGCGCTGCATCCGCCCGACCTGCTCCAGCAGGCGTCCGAGCAGGTCCGGCGCAAGCGTCCCCTCGCCGGCGGCCGCAGCCTGCACGGCGGACACCAGTCGCTCCGGGAGCGCCTCGACCCGGCGCAGCATCCCGGCGCACCCGGCCTCGACCGCGACCAGCAGGTCGGCCGCGTCCAGCTTGGTGGCCACGGCGACGACCCGGCACCCGGCGCGCTGGTGCGCGCGCACCAGCTGCACCCCCTCCTCGTCCATCCGGTCGACGACGACGAGAGCTACGTCGGCAGGCCGGTCGGTGTCGACGAGGTGGACCTCGGGCCGGTAGCGGAGCTGGCTCGCGACGCCGGCCCGCGAGATCGGGTCGAGTGCGTGCACCGCGACGGTGACGCGGTCGCTCATGGGCCCTCCCTCACCTGGGCGGCGGCTCACCGCACACACTCGATGCTCGTGGCCCGCCCACTCCCCACACCATCCGAGAGATCCCTGACGCGGACCGGCGCGCTGAGTGAGCCCGGCGGCGCGGGGAGCGACGGTCGTGACCCCTCGCTCCGAGACGCTCTCCCAGCGTCACCGGAGGACGCCCGTCCCTTAAGACGAACGAGCTAAGGACCCTGACAACCCGGTCACCCACTGGCGACACTCGAAGCAAGGTCGAGGTCGGGGGACAGTCGGATGGGCGTTCTGGTCGGGCGCGACGACGACATGGCGTTCCTGCTCGACGCCTGGTCCGAGACGCGACGGGGGGCCCGCTCGATCGTCCTGCTGGGCGGCGAGGCCGGGATCGGGCGGACCGAGCTCGTCGCGACCTTCACCGAGCGCGTCCGCGCCGACGGCGTCGACGCGGTCGTCGCGCAGGCCGTCACGGTCGCGGGGCAGCGCCCCTGCTGGACGGTGGTCGCCGCGCTGCGGCGCCGCCTCGGGCTGGCTGACGACGAGGTCGACCCGGGGGCGGTGCTCACCGGGGTCGGTGACCTCCTGTCGCGCCTCGCCCGCTCCGGCCCGACCGTCCTGGTCGTCGAGGACCTGCACCTCGGGGACTCCTCGTACACCGACCTGCTCGACTACCTGCTGGCGGAGCCGGACCGGGGGTCGCTGCTGGTCGTGGCCACCTACCGGACCGAGGTCGCCCGCCGGCTGCCTGGTCTGAGTACGGTGCTGGCCCGCCTCGGCGCCCACCGGGCCGTCCGCCCTCGCGAGCTCTCGCCTCTGACCGAGCCGAGCGTCGACGAACTCGTGCGACGGTCGACCCGTCGGGACGGGGGGCTCTCCCGACGGGTGTGGCAACGCTCCTGCGGCAATCCGGCGATCGCGCTCGCGAGCATCGAGGCCGGTGACGACGAGCTCCCGGTCACCCTGCGGGCCCTCGCGCTCGACCGGCTCGACGCCCTGCCCGACGGCGCCCGGACGGTCGCGCGGGCGCTGGCGGTCGTCGGCGAGCCGGTCCCCCACGGCCTGCTCGCCTCCATGCTCGACCTGGGGGAGCCACACCTGACGGCTGCCGTGCGGGCCGCCGTCGAGGGCGCCGTGGTGACGGTGGACCGCGACCGCTACGCGCTGGTCAACGGGCTGCTCGGGGAGGTCCTCGACGGCGAGGTCCTGCCCGGGGAGCGGGCGCGCCTGTGCGTCCCGCTCGAGCGCCGCGCCGCGCCGCCGGAGCACGACGAGGTGCTCGCCGCGTGCTTCGCGGTCGCGGGCCGCAGCGATGACGATGACGCGACCCTCGCCGCCCACGAGACCCTCGCCGGGCTACTCTGCGGTCCGCTGGGACGGCTCGACGACGGGGTGGCCCTCGCCCGGCGAGTGCTCGGGGAGCTCCCCGAGCCGCGGCGCTCCGACCCGGCCGCCCTGGGCCTGCGCGCCGTGCTCGCCGATGCGCTGGTGCGCCTCGGCCGCTGGGACGAGGCGGCGTCGGAGCTCGACGCCCCCGACGTCCCGACCCCTCGCCTCCTGCTGGTCGCCGCCCGGCTCGTGCTCGGGCGTGGGGACCTCGACGCGGCGGACGAGAGGCTGGCGGTGGTCCCCGGTCTCGCGCAGACGGTCGGGGACACCCGCTTCGCCGACGACGTCGTCGACCTGCGAGCCCGCCTCGCCCTCGCGCGCGGCGACCGGGGCACGGCCCGACGCCTCGTCGCGCAGCGGCTCGCGACGGGGCGTGGCGGGGCCTGGGTCGTTGCGCCGGTGCTGTGCACGGGGTTCCGGGCCGAGGCCGGTGACCCCGATCCCGAGGCACTGGACCGGCTCGTCCGACGCCTCGACACCCTGGCGGACCGCGTGGACCGCGGGGACCCCGTTCTCCGCTCGGCGGCGGAGGCACACCTGGTGCTCTGCCGGGCGGAGGCGGGTCGCGCGGAGGGGGAGCGGCGCCCCGAGGACTGGGAGCACGCGGCCGGGCTGTGGTGGGCCCGGGGCGAGCTGCCCGCGGTCGCGTACTGCTCGTGGCGGCAGGGGGAATCGATGCTGGACGTCGGCCGCCGAGCGGCCGCCGTCGAGGTGCTGCGGGAGGCCGAACGCCTCGCCGTCTCCCTCGGCGCGACCGGTCGGATCCGGGGGATCCGGCGGACGCTCGAACGCGCCGGGTCTCCGACGACCTCCGCGCCGGACGACCCGCCGTTAGTACCAGGCATCGACACCCTGACGGCCCGCGAGACGCAGGTCCTCGCCGAACTGTCCCGCGGCCTGACGAACCGGGCGATCGGGCGACGGCTGCGGATCAGCGAGAAGACCGTCGAGGTGCACGTCACGCACGTCCTCGCCAAGCTGGGCGCACGGTCGCGCCTCGAGGCGAGCACGGTGTGGCACGGCGCCGCGGCGTGCACGTCCGGGCCTCGCATCGTTCCCGCGTCGCTGCCCCGCCGTCCGCGCGGCGAACTCACCCCAGGTAGGCCGTGAGCACGAACTCCAGGACGCCGTAGACGACGTAGCCCGCGCCCAGCAGGACGAGGACGACGAGCAGCCACGCCGCCCACCGCTGCAGACCGCCGCTGCGGTTGGCCGACTCCGCGAAGTCGCGCACCCCGTTCAGCTCGCCCTCGACGGTGAACATGGGACGCACCCGCTCCATCCGGTCGAGGTGCTCGGCGAACGCGCGCGCCTCCGGGTCGTCGGGGTCGAGCCCGACGAGGTCGTCGTGGAACCGGCGAGCCGGATCCGGACGAGCGGCCCAGGTCATGACACTCACGGTAGCGTCCGGAGCCGTGGCGCGGTCACCGGCGGTGGAACTCGAGGTCGGCGGGCGCGAGGTGCGCGTCTCGAACCCCGACAAGGTCTACTTCCCCGAGCCGGGGATCACGAAGCGGCAGGTCGTCGAGTACTACGTCGCCGTGGCCGACCCGCTGCTCGGGGTGCTGCGCGACCGCCCGACGCACCTCAAGCGGTTCGTCGACGGCGTGACGGGCGAGTTCTTCTACCAGAAGCGGCTGGCCAAGGGGGCTCCCGATTACGTCGAGACGGTGCAGGTCCGCTTCCCCTCCGGGCGCGCCGCGGACGTGCTGTGCCCGACCGAGCCGGCCGTCCTGGCCTGGGCGGCCAACCTCGGGACGTTCGACTTCCACCCCTGGCCGGTCCGCCGCCCCGACGTCGACGCCCCCGACGAGCTGCGCATCGACCTCGACCCCCAGCCCGGCACCGACTTCGCCGACGCCGCCGTGGTGGGAGCGACGCTGCGCGAGGTGCTCACCGACGCCGGGCTCGTGGGCTGGCCGAAGACCTCCGGCGGGCGTGGCATCCACGTGATGGTGCCGATCCGGCCGGAGTGGGACTTCGTCGCGGTGCGCCGGTGCGTGATCGCGATCGGGCGCGAGGTGTGCCGGCGGCTGCCGGAGCAGGCCACCGTCGACTGGTGGAAGGAGGAGCGCGGCGAGCGCGTCTTCATCGACTTCAACCAGGCCGCCCGGGACCGCACGATCGCGTCCGCCTGGTCGGTGCGCGGCACGCCACGGGCGACGGTGTCGTTCCCCCTGACCTGGGCCGACCTGCCCGACGCCGAGCCGGACGACTTCACCGTCCTGACGGGTCCCGGCCTGCTCGCCGAGCGCGGCGACGCGCACGCGGGGCTGCACGACGCCCCGGCCGGGCTGGAGACGGTGCTGGAGTGGGTCGAGCGCGACCAGCGCGACCACGACCTCGGCGACATGCCCTATCCGCCGGAGTACCCCAAGATGCCCGGCGAGCCGAAGCGGGTGCAGCCGTCGAAGGCCCGCGCGGACACCCTCGGCAAGCAGGTCTGAGGGCCGTCGCGTCCACCCGTGGGTGGACGCCGAGGTGCCATCTGCGGGTCGACGATCGGCCCCGGAATCGTCACGACACTTTCTCGTATTCCGCCGACGGGGCGGTTCGAGAAAGGGACAAGACGATGGACACGCTGCACACCGACGAATCGTTCGGCGTCGACGGCCACCTCGACTCGGCGAACGGCAAGGTCCGCCTGGTCCTGCAGAGCGACGGCAACCTCGTCCTCTACCGCAACGATTCCGGGCAGGCGCTGTGGGCGAGCGACACGGTCGGCAGCGGCGCGGACCGGGTCGTGATGCAGGGCGACGGGAACGCCGTCCTCTACTCCGGGGCCGCGCCGCACTGGGCGACGGGTACCGACGGCCACCCGGGCACGCGGCTCGTGCTGCAGGACGACGGGAACCTGGTCGTCTACGGCGCGGACAGCGCGGCACTCTGGGCGTCGAACACGGTCACGGACTGGTCGGCACGCACCGCGTCGAGCGGCGACGTCCACCTCGGGACCGCCCGGTGGATGAACACGACGGCCCAGCTCAGCGCGGGTGGCACGATCACGGGGACCACCCGGATCTGGTGCACCTGGGCGCTGCGCGGGTACACGGGCAGCGTCGCGCCGATCGTGCTGGACGCCCAGGACCGGGTGCTGTGGCCGGAGAACGTCCGCGACGTGAAGCAGCAGTACGGCGTGGACGGGACGGCCATCCCGTTCAAGCCCAGCGACCGGACCGAGTCCTGGTCGGTGAACGTCCCGACGGAGATCATGCAGAGCGGGCAGGTGCACCGTCTGGCGCTGTTGCACTTCCTGGACGGGAAGAACCGACTGCTCGAGGACATCAAGATTCTCGGGGAGATCGTCGGGGCGATCATCGAGGTCATCCGGATCATCATCGAGAGCATGAAGAACGGCAACGAGGCCCCGGAGAACGGTACGGGGATCGTCCTGACCTGATCCGCGATCAGCCGAGTGCCGCGTCGAGCTGCTCGCCGGTCGGCATCGCGGCGCGCGGGCCCGGGGCCGTCGTCGCGAGGGCGGCGGCGACCACGGCGACGCCCAGCGCGTCCTCGAGGTCCTCGCCGCCCGCGAGCAGGGCGGCGAGGACGCCGAGCAGGGCGCTCTTGGCGCCGGCGGGGTCGACCACGGTGGCCGGGTGTGCCGGGAGCCGGCGCACCCGGCCCCCGTCGGCGAGCAGCACACCGTCCGCCCCGAGGGTCACGACGACGGGTGCCCCGCTCCACGAGTGCAGGGTCGCGGCGGCCTCGTGGGGCGGGCGCCCGGCGGCCTCCCGGCTCGCGCCGCGGCGCACCAGGTCCGCCAGCTCCGCGGCGTCCGGCGTGAGCACCGCGCCGAGGTCGAGCAGCCCGAGCACGGTGGGGATGACGGGGTCCGGGTCCAGGACGCACCGCACGCCCCGCTGCGCGGCGGTGCCCACCGCAGCCGCTACCACGGCCGCGGACACGTCCGTCCCGACGAGCACCGCACTGAGGCCCTCGATCCCCTCCAGGACACGGCGCACCGGGTCGGCGTCGAGGTGGCCGGCCGTGGTGACGGCGGAGACGTCCACGCCCTCGGTCGCGAGGTCCCGCGTGCCGGCGCCCCCGGCGGCGAGGCCGACCAGCCGGACGTCCGCCCCCAGGCGGGCCGCGGCGACCGCGGCGTCGGCGACCGTCCCGGGCACGGCGCCGACCACGGCGACGACGGGCGGGGCCTCCGGCTCGGTCACGCGAGCATCCTGGCGTCCGAACCGGCCGCTGTCATGATCATCGAGCACGTGCAGCGGTTGCACGGCCGTCCGACCGCCGAGGGTGCTCGCTCGTTCGTCACGGACCGCACACGCCTGGTGCCGAGAACGTGACCTGCATCGCGCCGCGCGGGCTCTTTCGCCCGGTCAGCGGCCCGAGCTGCTCCGCAGGGGGCCGACACGAGCGGGAGACCCGCCTAGGGTGCTCCGGGTGAAGGTGCTCCTGCTCGAGAACATCCACCCGACCGCTGCCGAGGCGTTCCGCCGCGCCGGACTCGAGGTCGACGCCCGCCCGGGGTCCCTGTCCGGGTCGGAGCTCGTCGCGGCCCTCGACGGGGTGTCCCTGCTCGGGATCCGCTCCAACACCACCATCACCGCCGAGGTGCTGGACGCGGGCAAGGACCTGCTGGCCGTCGGCTGCTTCTGCATCGGGACCAACCAGGTCGACCTCGCCGCGGCCGCCGAGCGCGGGATCGCGGTGTTCAACGCCCCGTTCTCCAACACCCGCTCCGTCGTCGAGCTCGTGCTGGGCGAGATCATCGCCCTGGCCCGGCGACTCACCGAGAAGACGCTGCGGATGCACGAGGGCATCTGGGACAAGTCGGCCAAGGGCAGCCACGAGATCCGCGGGCGCACGCTCGGGATCGTCGGCTACGGCAACATCGGCACCCAGCTGTCGAACGTCGCCGAGGCCGTGGGCCTGCGCGTGATCTTCTTCGACACCGCCGACCGGCTCGCCCACGGCAACGCCCGCCGGGTGGGGTCGCTCGAGGCGCTGCTGGCCGAGGCCGACGTCGTGAGCCTGCACGTCGACGGGCGCCCCGGGAACGCGGGCCTGTTCGGCGCGGAGCAGTTCGCGCAGATGAAGCCGCGGTCGATCTTCATCAACGCCTCCCGCGGCATGGTCGTCGACTACGACTCGCTGCGCGAGAACATCGAGACCGGCCACATCGCGGGCGCCGCGATCGACGTGTTCCCGGTCGAGCCGAAGGCCCAGGGCGACGCGTTCGACTCGCCGCTGCGCGGGCTGGACAACGTCATCCTCACCCCGCACGTCGGCGGGTCGACCGCCGAGGCCCAGGAGGAGATCGGGCACTTCGTCTCGACGAAGCTGCTCGGGTTCGTGGCCGGCGGCAGCACCGCCCTGTCGGTGAACCTGCCCGAGGTCGCGCCGCCGAACCCGCCCGGCGCGTACCGCATGGGCTACCTGCACTCCAGCGAGCCGGGGGTCCTCGCGGGCCTGAACAAGCTGCTCGCCGACAGCGGGGCCAACGTCATCGGGCAGGCCCTGTCGACGCGCGGCGAGCAGGGCTACGTCGTCACCGACACCGACAAGCCGCTCGCCGAGCACGTGCTCACCGAGCTGAACGGTGCCCCGCAGACGCAGTGGCTCCGGTTCTGGGAGCCGCAGACCGCCTGACCTATCGGGCGGCCCGCCGCGCCGCGTCCACCCGTTCGAGCTCCGCGATCAGGGTGGCCGCGTCGTGCGGGCCCTCCAGGCGCTGCGGGACGGTGCCCGCGGCGCCGAGGAAGAACGTGGGCGTGCCGGGCAGGTCGCTGGTCCGCGCGTCGATCTCGTCGTCGGCGACCCGGTTCGTGGTGTCGCCGTCGCGCAGGTCCTCCTCGAGCCGCCCGACGTCGAGGCCGAGCGCTACCGCGTGCCGGTCGAGTGAGTCCCGGTCGAGGGCGTCGGCGTGCGCGAACAGGTGGTCGTGGGTCTCCCAGAACCGGCCCTGCTCGGCCGCGGCCTCGGAGAACTCCGCGGCCTGCCGCGCGTCGGGGTGGTACTCCTCGAGCGGGAAGTGCCGGAAGACGTAGCGCAGCCGGTCCCCGAAGTGCTCGCGGACCTGCCGGATGCCGCCGGTCGCCTTCCCGCAGAACGGGCACTCGAAGTCGGCGTACTCGACGATGGTCAGCGGCGCGTCGACCGGTCCGCGGATGTGGTCGCGCCGCGGATCGACCGGGCGGAGCAGGTCGCGCGACGGGCCCTCGGGCGTCGGGGCGACCTTGAAGACGACCGCGCCGAGCACCAGGGCCAGCGCCGAGGCCGCCAGCACGCCGATCCGGGCCTGGTCGGCCAGCGCCTCGTCGTCGGCCAGGGCGAGGTCGACGATGAACAGCGAGATGGTGAACCCGATCCCGGACAGCGCCGCGCCGCCCGCGACCTGCGGCATCGTCAGGCCGGGCGGGAGCCGGCGCCGCAGGGCGGCGGTCGCCCCCGTGATCCCGAGGAACTTCCCGACGACGAGGCCCAGGACGATGCCCCAGGTCAACGGCGAGGTCGCGGCGGCACGCAGCGTCTCGGCGTTCAGCGCGACACCCGCGTTGGCGAGGGCGAACAGCGGCACGATGATGAACGCGGTGTAGGGCTGGTAGAGCCGCATCAGGCGTTCGTTGACGCTGACGGCCCGGTCGAGGCCGAGGCGTGCGGTGCGGGCGTACTCCGGGTTGGGCGACTGGCGGAAGCGGCGGGTCAGCTCGGCCGCCCGTTCCACCTCGCGGCGTTTCGGCGGGTACACCGGCAGGAGCAGCGCGATCAGCACCCCGGCGAGCGTCGCGTGCACCCCCGACTCGTGCAGCGCCACCCAGGTCACCAGCGACACGACCAGGTAGCCGCCGCCCCGCCACACCCGCAGCCGCCGCAGCTGCCAGACCGCGGCCAGCCCGACGATCGCGACCACCAGCGGGATCCAGTGCAGCTCGTCGGTGTAGACGAGGGCGATGACGGCGAGCGCGCCGACGTCGTCGGCGACCGCCAGCGTCAGCAGGAAGATCCGCAGCCGCTCCGCCCGCCCGGGCCCGACGACCGCCAGGGCCCCGAGCAGGAACGCGGTGTCGGTGGAGATCACGACGCCCCACGCGGACGCCTCCGGCCCGGACGGGTTGAGCAGCAGGAACAGCACCGCGGGCACCGCGAGTCCGGCGATCGCCGCGACCAGCGGGACCATCGCCTGCGACCGGTCGCGCAGCTCGCCGATCGCGAGCTCCCGCTTCACCTCCAGGCCGATGACGAAGAAGAACAGCGCCATCAGGCCGTCGTTGACCCAGTGCTGCAGGTCCAGGTCGACGCCCGTCCCGCCGACCTGGATGGAGATGTGCGTGTGCCAGAACGCCTCGTAGGTCCAGCCCCACGGCGAGTTCGCCCAGATCAGCGCGAGGAGGGTCGCGACCAGCAGGAACACCGCCGCGAGCGACTCCGAGGAGTCCCCGCGACGCGCCTCGGAGATGCGGTCCAGGACGCCGCGCAGGCGCCCGGTGCTCCGCACGGTGGTATCGGTCATCGCGGGTGATTCTTCCCGACGACGGGTCGTGCGCGGGAGTGACCTTCGCGGGTCGGCCGAGAGGTACACCAGGCACCTTCCCGAGCCCGAGGAGGTGTCTCATGTGCTTCTCGGCGACAGGTTGCCGGCGGCCGGCATCCGACGCGGCCGCGAGAGGTACACCAGGCACCTCCCGGGGCCCGCGGAGGTGCCTGGTGTAGCTCTCGACGGGTCAGTCGAAGACCCACCAGCAGAGCTCGTTGCGCCGGCGCTGGTCGTCCAGCACGAGGTCCCGGACGGCGTCCGGGAGCTGCTCGCGCTGCCAGGCGCACTCCCGACGACCTGCCGCGTCGCCGTCGGCCGCGCGCACCGCCTTGATCGCGTAGGCGGCCGCGCCGAGGTCGTGCTCGGCGACGTGGGCGACGGCGCCTGCCTGCCCCGCGGCGTAGGCGGCGAACCGCGGCGCGCCCCGCAGGTCCCGCGCCGCTCCCATCGCGTGCCCACCGGCCGCGCGCGCCGTCATCATGCGGACCTCGCCGCGCGTCCACGCCCGGGCGTGCTCGATCGCCTCCCGCGGCCGGGGGTCGTCTGGCCGCTCCGCCTCGAACAGCGGCAGGACGTGCTCGGCGCACTCCGCGGCCCAGAGCGCGAGGAGGTGGTGGTCGGCGTCGGTCAGCGTCCCGCCGCGCCGGATCGTCACGAGCCGCGCGTCGCGGTCCTTCGACAGGATCACCTCGACCACGCTAGGGCCTGTCCACTCCCGGCCCGCGAGAAATCTCGCGAGTCCTGTCGAAACCCGTCCTCTTCGTCCGACGCACGGGCGAACCCACCCCGAGGAGGACACCATGCAGATCGTCGTCACCGCCTTCACCAGCCTCGACGGCGTCGTCCAGGCGCCCGGCGGACCCGACGAGGACCGCGACGGCGGCTTCGCCCACGGCGGCTGGTCGATGCGCTACTTCGACCCGGCGGTCATGGGCGCGGCCTGGGACGACGCCATCACCTCCGCCGACGCGATGCTGTTCGGGCGGCGGACCTGGGAGGTGTCCGGGCCGGCGTGGTCGGCGCAGTCCGGCGACCCGTTCGCCGACCGGATCAACGCCATCCCGAAGTACGTCGTCAGCCGCACCCTCACCGACGCGAGCGCCTGGGCGAACTCGACGGTGATCGACGACCCGCGCCACTACCCGCAGGGCGACGGCCGGGTGCTCGTCATGGGCAGCCCGTCGGTGGTCCGGGAGCTGGTCGACGCCGACCTCGTCGACGAGTACCGCCTGATGATCGAGCCGGTCGTCCTCGGCGGCGGGAAGTCGATCTTCCCGCGGAACGGGAACAGTCGCGGCCTGGAGCTCGTGGAGTGCACGACGGCCGCCACCGGCACGCTCGTCTGCACCTACCGCAGGGGCTGAAGCGCGGCGGCGTGGGCGGAGAGGTCGTTGAAGGCGAGGAGCCGCGGGGTCGAGCCGGAGGTGTCGATCCGGCACACCGCGGCGTCCTCGACCCACATCCGCCACGCCACCTCGTCGCCCACGCCGAGGGCCCACGCGATCGCGGCCTTGATCGGCGAGACGTGACTGACGACCACCACGTCGTCCGAGGCCGCATCGGCGGCGAGGTCCGCACACGCCGCCCGGACCCGCTCGCCGACCGCCGCCACCGACTCGCCGCCCGCGGGGACGTGCGCGGGGTCGTCCCGCCAGGCCCGCCAGCCCGCGGCGTCCAGGGCGGTCGAGGGGCAGCCGTCGAGCGTGCCGTAGTCCATCTCGATCCAGCGCTCGTCGACCTCGACCGGCACCCCGAACATCTCGGCCGTCTGCCGCGCCCGCGTCAGCGGGCTGGACACCAGGCGCGCCGGGCGGGGGAGCGCCCGGGCGAGGACGGCCGCCTGCTCGACGCCCTGCGCGCACAACGGCGGGTCGGCGCGGCCCAGCAGCAGGCCGCTGCGGTTGGCCTGCGTCTGGCCGTGTCGTACGAGGGTGAGCATCCGGCTCACGCTACTGACGCGGGGCGTGTCCGATATGTGAGGCGAGGCGAGTTCGCCGGAGCGGCGGCGTCGGCCTGCGCCGGACGGGGCAGCGCGATGCGCCCGAGCAGGAGCACGCCGGCGCCGGGCAGGCACGAGACGAGTGCGAGCACGCCGTAGGTCACGGCCGCCGTGAGCCCGGCCTCCGCACCCAGCCCGGCCGCGCCGAACGCCGCGGCCATCGCCGCCTCGCGCGGGCCCCACCCGCCCACGTTGACCGGCAGCCCCATCGCGAGCAGGGCCAGGGCGAGCAGGGGGAGGAGCGTGCCGAGTGGCGCGACCGGCCCCGCCGCGACCGCGAGCAGGGCCAGGTGCCCCACGGTCGCGACCAGCGAGAGCCCGACGACGCCGGGTCCGGTCCCGCGTCGGAGGAGCCCGTCGCGCAGGTCGTCGACGAACGACTCCGCCATCGCCCGCCCCCGCCGTAGGCGCGCGGCCACGGGGCGCCGGCTGCGGGACGCCAGCGACACGACCGCCAGCGCGACCGCCACGACGACGGCCAGCACGGTCAGCACCGTGACCGGGTCCACCAGCTCGCGGGCGGGGGAGGGCAGCGCGACCAGCAGCGCGGCGCACGTCGCGATCACCACGACCTGCCCCGCCACCCGCTCGATCACCACGGCGCGGACCCCGCGCGCCACGTCGGCGTTGCGTCGGCCGTGGTCGACCGCGCGGTGCACGTCGCCGAGCACCCCGGCCGGGAGCACCGAGTTGAGGAACTGGGCGCGGTAGCAGTCGGCGAGCGCCCGCCCCGGCGCCAGTCGCAGGCCCACGCCCCGCGCGACGAGGCACCACCGCGCGGCCGAGGCCGCCGTCGTCACGAATCCGATCACGAGGGCCGCCGCCAGCGAGCTCCCCGAGACCGCGCGCAGGCCGTCGACGACGGCCCCCGTTCCGAGGTGCACGACCACGGCGGCGACCAGCAGCGCCCCCACCAGCAACTTCACGAACCTCATCGCGGCAGCCCCAGCAGGTCGACGTGCCCGACCTCGGCGGCGAACGGCTGCGCGAGCCGCCGGCCGAGGTACGCGTCCAGGTCCGCGGCGAGCGCGGGCTCCTGGACGGCGGCGGCGTCGACCCACCCGCGCACCCACTCCTCGGCCAGCGACTCCCCGGCCGCGAGGCGCCACGGCGAGGCCTCCCGGCGCACCGCGTACCCGGCGTGCTCGAGGGCCGCGACGGCGAGGTCCGAGGCGTCCGGGCCCGCGAGCGCGTCCCGGCGCTGGTGGGCGTCGAAGGCGGCGGCCACCCGGTCGTCCCACGGGTCGGCGGGGTCGAGCAGCACCCGGCCCGACACCGTCAGCGTCCAGAGCACGGCGGCGCCCGCGGCCGCGCAGGCGTCGGCCAGCCGCTCGATCTCCGCGCCGGTGAGCAGGTCGAGCAGCGCCGAGCAGACGACGACGTCGGTGCCGCCCAGGTCGACCTCCGTCACGTTCCCGACGACGGGTGTGGCCGGCTCGGGGAGCGCGGCGGACGCGTGGTGGGCGAGGTCGGCGTCGCGGTCGTGGACGTACCACCGCTGCGGCCGGTGCAGGCGCGGCGCGAGCCAGCGCCCCATCGACCCCGTGCCGCAGCCGAGGTCGCGGATCACGACGGACCCGGCACCGAGCGCCGCGTCGAGCTCGCCCGCGAGGACGGCCGAGCGCGCCTCGTGGTCCGCGGGCTCGCGCAGCGCCAGCCAGTCCGGGGTGCAGACGGGGGAGCCCGGCTCGGTCAGGCGAGCGCGGGGCGCAGCCGGTGCACGGTCGTGATCCACGAGGGCAGCGTGCCTCGCCGCGCGGACGCTGAGATCCTCCACCCGCTCCGCCGCACCGGGTCCCCCAGCCAGTGGCGCAGGGCTCCTGCCAGGGCACCAACGTTCTCAGCGGGCACTAAGGCCGAGGGCCCCGCCTCGCGGATCCCGCCGACGTCGGCAGCCAGCACGGGGATGCCCCGGGCGAGGGCCTCGGGAACCACCATCCCGAACGTCTCCATCCGCGACGGCACCACGAGCAGGTCGGTCGCGGACCACACCGCGTCCAGCCGCGGCCCGACGAGCGGGCCGGTCACCGCGATCCGATCGGCCAGCCCGTGCGCCGCCACCCGCCCCCGCAGCCCCGCGACGAACCCGGGATCGCGCGTCGCCGGCCCGACCAGCGAGCAGGTCCAGTCCCGGTCGTGCAGGCCGGCGAGCGCGTCGACGAGCAGGTCCTGCCCCTTCGTCGGCGTGAGCGCGCCCAGGCAGAGCAGGCGCGGCCGCACCCCGGTCACCGCCGACCCGGGCGCGGGCGGGGCGGGGTCCACCCCGGGCGGGGCGACGAGCACGTGGGCGGGGTCGACGCCGTGGACGGCCACGACGCGCTCCGCCGTCCACCGGCTGGTCGTGGCGACCGCCCCCGCGTGCCCGAGCGCCGCCGTCTCCAGCGCGCGCAGCTCCCGGGCACGCCCGGGAGCGAGCCCGCGCTCGTCCGCCAGCGGCAGGTGCACCAGCGAGACCAGCCGGAGCCGCGCCGCGTGCCGCCCGAGCACGTCCGGGAACCGCGCGCCGACGAGCCCGTCCACCAGCACCGACCGGCCGTCGGGTACGGATCGCAGGGCCGTGTCGAGGGCGCCGTCGTCGCCGACCGGCACCCGGAGCTCGTCCCACCCCGAGACCTCGAGGACCCGGCGGTCGTAGACGTTGCCGCCGCTCGGGACGGCGTCGAGGTCGTCCGGGACGACCACGTGAACCGTCACACCGGTCGCTCGTAGCCCGCCCGCGCGACGTGCGACTCGTGCAGCTCGACCGCGATCGTCGCGATCGCCCGGGCGCCCTCGCCGAGCGCTCCGGTGTGGATCGCGGTGGCGAGGCGGTCGGCGATCACGCGGGCCAGGAACTCCGTCGTCGTGTTCTCGCCGGCGAACTCCTCGACCTCGTCGAGGTTGCGGTAGCGGAGGTCCTCCAGCGCGGTGCCGAGCGCGGCCGTCGCGAGCCCGATGTCGACGACGATGTTGTCCGCGTCGAGCTCGGGGCGCCGGAAGGTGGCGTCGACGACGAACGTGGCGCCGTGCAGCGCCTGCGCCGGTCCGAAGACCTCGCCGCGGAAGCTGTGGGCGACCATCACGTGGTCGCGGACGGTCACGGCAAACAGGGTGAACATCCCCTTCAGTAGTCGACGCGGACCGCGAGCCCGGGTGCCCCGGCCGCCAGCCGCGCCATGGTCTCCGGCAACGCCTCGAACGGCACGGTGTCGGTGATCAGCGCCTCGAACCGGTCGTCGGCGAGCAGCCGCAGCGCGAGCGTCATCCGGTCGGCGTAGGTCCGCCGCGCGCGCCGGGCCCCCGACACCATCCCGACCTGGCTCGAGCGCACCGCCAGCCGCCCGGCGTGGAACCCCTCGCCGAGCGGGACCGACACCGCCCGGTCGCCGTACCAGGACATCTCGATCACCTCGCCCTCGACGCCGAGCAGCTCCAGGGACCGTGCCAGCCCGGCGGCCGTGCCGCTGGTGTGGAACACCAGGTCGCAGTCGCCGAGGGCGTCCTCCGGCGTCGCGAACCCCACGCCCAGGGCGCCCGCCGTGCCCGCCCGCGAGGCCTCCACGTCCACCAGCTGCACCCGCACGCCCGCGATCGACGCGAGCAGCGCGGCCACCGAGGCGCCGACCATCCCCGCCCCGACGACCGCGATCCGGTCGCCCACCCGCGGCCCCGCGTCCCACAGCGCGTTCACGGCGGTCTCGACGGTGCCCGCGAGGACGGCCCGGGCCGCGGGGACGTCGTCGGGCACGACCGACACCGCGGACGCGGGCACCACGAACCGCGTCTGGTGCGGGTGCAGGCAGAACACGTCACGCCCGACGAGATCGTCCGGCCCCGCCTCCACGACACCGACCGCGAGGTACCCGTAGGCCACCGGACCGGGGAACTCCCCGACCTGGAACGGGGCCCGCATCCGCTGCGCCTGCGACGCCGGGACCCCACCCCGGTAGACCAGCAGCTCCGTCCCGCGGCTGATCGCGGAGTGCCGGGTGCGCACGACGACGTCGTCCGGCCCGGGGGGCGGGAGCCCGACGTCGAGCACGGTCGCTTCGCCAGGACGGAGTACGCGGAAGCTGCGTGCGGAGTACAGAGTTCCTCCATCACGGTCGGGTCACGGCCTCGGGGAGGATCGTGCTCCATGGCCGCAGGAGAACCGACCCTGCCAGAGCGCGGGAGCACCCTGCTGGCGCCGCCGATCGCGGCCCAGCTGACGACGGCGGGTCTGCTCGGCGCCGCCCTCCTCGCGGCCCTGCACACGACGTCCGGGCTCGGCGGTGTGGGCCTGATGGGCGGCGCACTCGTGCTCGTCCTCGGCGGAGCGCTGCTGGCGAGGAGCGGGGAGCGCTCCCTCGGCCCCGCGGGCAGCGTGACCCTGCTGCGGCTGGTCCTGATCGCCGGCGTCGCGGGCCTCGTCGTGCAGCATCTGGCCGGGCGTCCGGTGCGGGACGTCGTGCTCGTCGGGCTCACGGTCGCGGCGCTCGCGCTGGACGCGGTCGACGGGTGGGTCGCGCGCCGGACCGGCACGTGCACGGAGCGCGGTGCGCGGTTCGACATGGAGTCCGACGCGTTCCTGCTGCTCCTGCTCGCGGTGTACGTCGCCTCCGACCTCGGCCCGTGGGTGCTGCTCGTCGGCGGGATGCGCTACCTGTTCGTCGCCGCCGGGTGGGTCTGGCCGTGGCTGACCGCGCCCCTGCCGGCCCGGTACTCGGCGAAGGTGGTCGCCGCGCTGCAGGGCGTCGCGCTGGTCGTGGCGAGTGCGCACGTGCTGCCCGGCTGGGCGGCGGCCGCGCTGGTCGGGGCGGCGCTCGTGGCCCTCGTCTGGTCGTTCGGGGTGTCGGTCCAGTGGCTGGCCCGGCACGCCGACCCCGGGGCCGCGCAGCGGACCACACCTGTCGTCGGGACGGAGTTCTCGTGGTGGCGGGGACTCCTGACCGGGCTCGCCGCGCTCGTGCTCGTCGCGGTGCTGGTCGCCCCGCGGGACCCGTCGGCGCTGGTCTGGGGTTCCTACCTGCGGCTCCCGCTGGAGGGCGTCGCGGGCCTCGCGCTGCTCGTGCTCCTGCCCGACCGGTGGCGCCGTCTCCTCGCCGTCGTCGTCGGCGTCCTGCTCGGGGTCGGGGCGGTCCTGACGGCGTTCGACGTCGGGTTCGTCTCCGTCCTCGCGCGCCCGTTCGACCCGGTGCTGGACAGCCCGCTGCTCGAGGACGGGGTGGGCTTCGTCGGGTCGACCTACGGGTCCGCCGCCGAGGTCGCCGCGATCGTCGCGGCGATCGTGCTCGGGGTGCTGCTCGTCGCCGGCGCGGGGATGGCCGCGCGCCGGGTCGCCGGCGCCGCCGCCCGGCACCGGCGCGGGACGCTGCGGGTGCTCGCGGCGCTCGGGGGCGTCTGGCTCGTCGGCGCGGTCGCGGGGCTGCAGACGGTGCCCGGCGTGCCGGTCGCGGCGGCGACCACGGCCGCGGCCACGGTCGACCGGGCCGCGGCGATGCGCACCGCGTTCGCGGACGCGCAGCGGTTCCGCGCGGAGTCCGGCTCCGACGCCTGGGCCGACGCGCCCGCGGCCGATCTGCTCGGCGGGCTGCGCGGTAAGGACGTCGTCGTCGCGATCGTGGAGAGCTACGGCCGGTCGGCCCTCGACGACCCGGGCCTCGCCGCGACCGTCGCCCCCGCCGTCGACGCCGGTCAGGCGCGTCTCGCCGGGGCCGGGTACGGGGCGAGGAGCGGGTTCCTGACGTCGAGCGTGGTCGGGTCCGGCAGCTGGCTCGCGCACGCGACGCTGCTCTCCGGGCTGCGGGTGGACAACCAGCAGCGCTACTACACGCTCACGTCGTCGGACCGCTTCACACTGTCGGCCGCCTTCGCCCGCGCCGGCTGGGAGACCGCCGCCGTCCAACCGGGCACCACCCGCGCCTGGCCCGAGGGCCGGTTCTACGGCTACCAGCGCGCCTACAACGTGCACGACCTCGGCTACCGCGGACCGTCGTTCGGCTGGGCGTCGATGCCCGACCAGGTCGTCCTGGACCGGGTCTCGCGCCTGGAGCTGGACCGACCCGCCCGCGGACCGGTGATGGCCGAGGTCGACCTCGTCTCCAGCCACGCCCCGTGGACCCCGCTGCCGCACATGGTCGACTGGGACACCCTCGGCGACGGCTCGCAGTTCGCCGCGCAGGCGGCCCCGACCGACGCGGCCGCGCGCTCCACCGAGCAGGTCCGGCAGGACTACGCGCACTCCGT
This sequence comes from Actinomycetospora termitidis, assembly GCF_030286555.1. Taxonomy (GTDB): domain Bacteria; phylum Actinomycetota; class Actinomycetes; order Mycobacteriales; family Pseudonocardiaceae; genus Actinomycetospora; species Actinomycetospora termitidis. The sequence goes on from NZ_JASVWF010000002.1 coordinate 759,611, forward strand.
CGCCTACACGATGGACGCGCTGACCTCGTGGGTGCAGCGGTCGGCCGACCCGAACCTCGTCGTGGTGGTCGTCGGCGACCACCAGCCCGCGCCGCTCGTGACCGGACCCGGCGCCGGGAAGGACGTGCCGATCTCGATCCTCAGCCGGGACCCCGCCGTCCTGGACCGCGTCGGCTCGTGGGGATGGAGCCCGGGCCTGCGGCCGACGCCGGACGCCCCGACGTGGCCGATGGAGGCGTTCCGCGACCGTTTCCTCGGCGCGTACTCGGGTCCACCGCGACTGTGACCGGCGTCACTCTGCTGCCGCGTTAACGTCCTGTCGGGCGCGGACGACATCCCGTGCGAGCCCGGCGCCGTCAGACCCCCGACCTGACGGCCCGGGCTCGTTCATTCTCCCGGGGAAGACGGACGACGGGCACCTGCCCGGCCGTCCCCCGACGGCGGCCGGTGCAGGTGCCCGTCGCTCGGTCAGCGTAACCCGTTCGTGGATCCGACCGGACGGTCTGTCGCGATCACCGCCGCGCTGCCCCTCCCCGCGCACACCCGATCCCTGGAAGTGTGGGCCGGCAGGAACGCCGTGGTTCGGATCGTCAGTGAGGTGACCGGGTGAAGACTCGTGCGGCAGTGATGGACAAGGGGCAGACGGAGTTCGAGATCGTCGAGCTCGACGTCGACGAACCCGGGCCCGGCGAGGTGCACGTCAAGTTCACGGCCTCCGGTCTGTGCCACTCCGACCTCCACCTGGTCGAGGGCATCTACGGCGACTCCCCGCGCTTCCCGATCGTCGCCGGCCACGAGGGCTCGGGGATCATCGAGTCGGTCGGCGAGGGCGTCACGCACCTCGAGCCCGGTGACCACGTGGTGTGCAGCTTCATGCCGAGCTGTGGCTACTGCCGGTACTGCGAGACCGGGCACACCAACCTCTGCAACATCGGGGCCAACATCCTGCAGGGCTGCATGCCCGACGGGACGTTCCGCTACCACCGGGGCGGCACCGACCTCGGCGGCTTCTGCATGCTCGGGACGTTCTCGGAGCGCGCCACGATCCACGCGCGGTCCGCGGTGAAGGTCGACCCGTGGCTGCCGCTCGAGGTCGCCGTGCTGGCCGGCTGCGGCGTCCCGACCGGATGGGGCTCCGCGGTCAACGCCGGCGGGGTGCGGGCGGGCGACACCGCGGTGATCTTCGGCGCCGGCGGGGTCGGGATGAACGCGGTGCAGGGCGCTGCCCAGGCGGGCGCGCAGTACGTCGTCGTGGTCGATCCGGTCGAGTTCAAGCGCGAGACCGCGCTGTCCTTCGGCGCGACCCACGTGTTCGCGGATGCCGAGGAGGCCGCCACCACGGTCAAGGAGCTGACCTGGGGCAACGGGGCGGACCAGGCGATCCTCACCGTGGGCGTGATGGACGAGACGGTCATCCGGCAGGCCTTCGACATCGTCGGCAAGGGCTCGACGGTCGTGCTGGTCAGCCAGGCCAACGCGGCGAACAACACCATCCAGCTCCCGAGCGCGCTCATGGTCCGCAGCGAGAAGGTCCTCCGCGGCGCCCAGTTCGGGTCGTGCAACCCGCACAACGACATCCCGCGGCTGCTGCGGCTCTGGAACAAGGGCAGCCTCAAGCTCGACGAGCTCGTCACGAAGCAGTACACGCTCGACCAGGTCAACGAGGGCTACCAGGACCTGCGCGACGGCAAGATCATCCGTGGCGTGGTCGTGCACGGGTAGGCGGTCACCGCGATGCGCGTGCTGGTCGCCCCGGACAAGTTCAAGGGTTCCCTGACGGCGGTCGCGGTGGCCGACGCCGTGGCGGGTGTCCTCCGGGCCCACGGACACGACGTCGAGCTGTGTCCGATCGCTGACGGCGGCGACGGCACCGTCGACGCGGCCGTGGCGGCCGGGTTCACCCGCCGCGGGCTGACCGCGGCCGGCCCCACCGGCGAGCCGGTCGCGACCTCGTACGCCCGCGACGGGGACACCGCGGTCGTCGAGCTCGCCGACGTGTGCGGGCTGGTCCGGCTCCCCGGCGACCTCGAGCCGTACCGGTCGTCCACCTACGGCCTCGGCGAGGTGCTGCGCGCCGCGCTCGACACCGGGGTCCGGCGGGTCGTGCTGGGGATCGGCGGCAGCGCCTCCACCGACGGCGGGGCCGGGCTGGCCCAGGCGCTCGGGGCGGTCCTGCGGGACGCGGACGGACGGGAGCTCCCGGCGGGGGTCGGCGGCGGTCGGCTGCCCGAGGTCGTCGCGGTGGACCGGCCCCCGGTCCTCGCCGCCACTCTCGAGGTCGCCTGCGACGTCGACAACCCGCTGCTCGGCCCGCACGGCGCCGCGGCGGTCTATGGGCCGCAGAAGGGCGCCGGACCGGCCGACGTCACGGCCCTGGACGGCGCGCTGGCCCACTGGGCGCGCGTCGTCGGCGGCGACCTCGCCGAGGTCCCGGGCGCCGGCGCAGCCGGGGGAGCGGGCTTCGGGCTCATGACGCTGCTCGGCGCGCGGCTGCGCCCCGGCTTCGACCTGGTGGCCGAGCTCCTCGGGTTCGACGAGCGGTTGGCCGGCGCCGACCTCGTCATCACCGGGGAGGGCCGCCTGGACGCCCAGACGCTGCGTGGCAAGGGCCCGGCCGGGGTCGCCGCCCGGGCCCGGGCCGCCGGCGTGCCGGTGCTCGCCGTCGCCGGGAGCATCGACCTGAGCGCGGAGGAGCTGGCCGGGGCGGGCATCGTCGGGACCGCCGCCCTGGCCGACCTCGAGCCCGACCTCGCCCGCTCGCGGGCGAACGCGGCCGAGCTCGTGACCCGCAGCGTCGATCAGCTGCTGCGGGCCACCCGGTAGATCGCACCGGCCTCGTCGTCGGACACGTAGAGCGCGCCGTCCGGGCCGGGCACCGCGGCGACCGGGCGGCCGAAGCGGGAGCCGTCGGACGCCTGGAAGCCGCCGACCAGGGTCTGCTGGTCACTCATCCGGCCGCCGTTCCACGGGAAGAACGAGACCTCCGGGGCCCGCGGGGCCTGGCGGTTCCACGAGCCGTGCACGCCCGCGACGGCCCCGGAGCCGAGGCCCGGCAGGTCCGCGAACGCGAGCCCGAGCGGCGCGGAGTGCGCGCCGAACGTCTGCTCGAGCGGCGGGAGCGCCGAGCAGTCCAGCTTCGAACCGTCGGCGTTCGTCTCGGCGTCGCGGGTGAACGGCAGGTCCGCGGACCGCATCGGTGAGTCGGGCGTGCCCGGCTGCGTGTCCGGCTCCGGGTTGCAGTACGGCCAGCCGAGGTCGCGGCCCGGGGTGAGCGCGGCGAGCTCCTCCGGCGGGTGGTCGTCGACGTAGTCCGGGAGCACCTGGCCGAACTGCGGGCCCGGCCACGGCCACGGGATGTTGTCGCGGTTGTTCACCGCGGTCCAGAGCTTCCCGTCGGGCGCGAACGCCAGCCCCGTCCCGTTGCGGACCCCGCGGGCGAAGACCTCCGGGGTGCTCGAGCCCGGCGGAACCCGCAGGATCGCGGCCCGCTGCGGGGTGGCCTCGCGGTCCTGCGGCGACACGTTCGCGGTCGACCCGACCGAGACGTACAGGGACTTGTCCGGCCCGACGACCACGGTCTTGAGCGCGTGCGCGTACGCGCCCTTCAGATCCGGGCTCTTCTCGTCGGGGAGGTTCGGCACCACGACGCGCTTCCCGGTGGCCGCGCCGTCGCGGTAGTCGAACGCCGTGATCTTGTCGCTCTCGGCCACGTAGAGGGTGCTGCCGTCGAACGCCATGCCGTGCGGCTGGGTCAGGCCGCTCGCGAGCGTCGACCGCTGCGGCGGGGCCCCGTTCGCGCCGGGGACGAGCCGGGTGACCTCACCGCTGCCGGGCAGCGACACCAGCAGCGACCCGTCCGGCGCCCACGTCTCCAGCCGGGCCTCCGGCACGCGCGCCCACACCGACACCGTCCAGCCGGGCGGGGTCAGCACCTGCCGGGGCGTGTCGAACGGGGCGTCCCCGAGCCCCGGCGGCACCGCGACGGGGCTCTCGACGAGGCCCGTCGGCGCGGCGGCGACCGGAGCGGTCGCGGCGACCTCGGACGGGGGCTGCCCGCCCGACGACGACCCGCCGTCGGACGAGCACGCGGGGACGAACAGCAGCAGGGCGGCGGCACCGGCCAGGCCGAGACGGCGGGCGCGGGCGGAGAGGGGTGCGCTCATGTCACCGTCCAGCGTGACCCCCACGCGCCGCGATCACCACTCGGGGCCGGTCCGCCCTAGGCTCGCGTGATGACGGGTGAGCCGTGGACCCACCGCCCGCCGGGCACCGTGCCCCCGGCCCGGCTCCGGCCGCGCCTGCACTACGAGCTCATCAGCTGCGGTCTGCAGGGCCACGCCCTGCTCGGCACCGACGCCGCGTCCCTCGACCCGCCCGACGACGGGTCCGACCCGCGGATCGTCGTGCGGTCCGAGGGCGGGACGCGCTGGCACCGGTGCCTGCGCTGCGACTCCTGGCTCCCGCTGCCGGCGCCGACGACCCCGACCCGCGAGCACCTCCCGACCCGCGCCGAGGTCGACCTGCCGTTGCGGGGCCGGGCGCTGCGCGACCGGTTCGTGCTGCGCCTGATCGCGATCGACCGGCTCCTGCACGTCCTGGGGCTCGGACTCGCCGCGGCGGCCGTGTTCGTGTTCCTCGCCGACCGGGAGGCGCTGCGCGGGCCGTTCTTCGCGGTCCTCGAGACCCTGCGCGCGACGCTCGGGCTGGGCGACCGCCTGCACGACGGGCTCGTCGGCGAGGTGACGAGCGCGTTCACGGCGCAGAACTCGACGATCGTCCTGGTCGGGGTCGCGCTCGCCGCCTACGCCCTGCTCGAGGGCGTCGAGGCGATCGGGCTGTGGCGCGGCCGGCGCTGGGCGGAGTACCTCACGCTCGTCGCGACGTCGGTGCTGCTGATCCCCGAGCTGTACGAGCTGAGCGTGCGGGTGACGCCGACGAAGGTCGTCGCGCTCGTCGTGAACCTGGCCGTGATCGTGTACCTGCTGATCGCGAAGCGGCTGTTCGGCCTGCGCGGGGGAGCGGCGGCCGAGCACGCCGCGCGGGCCGCCGACCAGGGCTGGGACGCCCTGGAGCGGACCGCGCCCGACGCGGGTCAGGGCTCGCGGGCCGTCCGGTAGCGCGCGGGGTCCGGACGGGGCCGGTCGCGCCACCCCGAGGTCGCCCACCGCGCCTGCCAGGCCGGACCGGTCAGGATCGGGACCAGGCCCTCCCACGACTCGCTCATGCGCGTCCACAGGTCGTCCGGACCGTCGGCGATGGTGTGACACCCCGAGGCCACCGCGACCACCGCGCGTGCCGCACGGTCCGGGTCGACGCGCTCGGCCAGGAGGCCCGCCGCCTCCGCGTCCCGGAGTCGATCCGCGGTGGCGCACTCCCATCCGGTGACCCAGGCGAGGCGCTGTTCGCGGAGGTCCGGCTCGGAGATCGCGCGGCTGATCCCGCGCACGAGGGGGTCGTACATCCACCGCGCGACGTAGGCGTCGGTCTCGAGCAGCAGCCGCCACACCGGGTCCACGCCCCACCGGCCGATCTCCTCGCGGACGAGCTCCCACGAGTCGCAGACCTCGGTCATCAGCGCGTCCGCGAGCGCCTGCTTCGAGGAGAAGTGGAAGTAGAGCGCGCCCTTGGTCAGGTCCGCGCCGGCGAGGATGTCGCTCAGCGCCGCCCCGCGGTACCCCCGGGCGTCGAAGGCGTCGGCGGCGGCGCGCAGGAGTCGACGGCGGGTGCGCCGGGTGCGTTCCCGGCCCTCGGCGTCGGCCCAGGCAGAGACGGGAACGTCGAAGGAGGCCGGCGGCGCGGACCCGGGCGACGTCACGCGCGCATCGTACGGCCCCGGACGATCTTCACCGGCGCAGGGCGTGCCGCGGCGCCCGCTCCTCGCGGGCGGCCGCGAGGAGCGCCAGGACGGTCCGGGCCGTCCCCGGGGGCGCGGGGTCCGCGGGGGTGAAGGACAGCATCGACGCCGGGGCTCCCGGGCGCCGGGCACACCGGTCCACCTCGTCGAAGATGGGCGTCGGGTCGTCGATCACGGGGTCGGGCCGCATGCCGCCCGACGGTGCCAGCTCCGGGCCGGCGCCGGCGGCCCCCGCGTGTCTGCTTCACCTCACCGAGGGGTGCCGGCCACCCGGGCGGGGAAGGCCCGGTCCCATGCGTGCAGTCGGAGTGACGGAGTTCGGCGGGCCGGAGGCCCTGGAGATCGTGGAGCTGCCGGAGCCGGAGGCCGGTCCCGGCGAGGTGGTCGTCGACGTGGCCGCCGCGGCGGTCAGCCCGACGGACACCTTCACCCGCAACGGTGCCCGCGCGAAGGTCCTCGCGAAGGACCCGCCGCCCTACGTCCCGGGGATGGACGTCGCCGGCACCGTCGCCGCGCTGGGCGAGGAGACCGGCGGCAGCGGGCTCGCGGTCGGCGACCGCGTGATGGGGATCGTCGTGCCGGGCGGGTCGCGCGGCGGCTACTCCTCCCGGATCGCCCTGCCGTCCGACTCGGTGGCCCACGCCCCGGCGGGCACCGACCACGCCGCCGCGTCGACGCTGCCGATGAACGGGCTGACGGCGCGGCTCGCGCTGGACGAGCTCGCCCTGCCCGCCGGCGCGACGCTCGCGGTGACCGGGGCGGCCGGCGCGTTCGGGGGCTACGTGGTGCAGCTCGCGAAGGCCGACGGGCTCCGGGTGGTCGCGGACTCCTCCGAGGCCGACGAGGAGCTCGTGCGCGGCCTCGGGGCGGACGTCCTCGTGCGCCGCGGCGACGACGTCGCGGACCGCATCCGCGCGGCGGTGCCGGAGGGCGTCGCGGGGATCGCTGACGGCTCGCTGCAGGGCGACGCCCTCGTCCCGGCCCTGGCCGACGGCGGCCGGATCGCGACGGTGCGCGGCTACGGCGGCCCGGAGGGCGGCAGCGGACGCGGCATCACCTGGCACCCGGTGTGGGTCCGCGACTACGCCCGCAACCGCGCCGCGCTCGACCGGCTGCGCGAGCAGGCGGAGTCCGGCGTGGTGACCTTGCGGGTCGCGGACACCGTCCCGGCCGAGCGGGCCGCGGAGACCCACCGCCGCCTCGAGGCCGGCGGCGTGCGGGGCCGGCTCGTCATCACGTTCTAGCTAGAACGTGGGCAGGACCGCCACGACGAGGAGTGCGACGACGGCCAGCGTCATGCCGACCGCGGCGACCGGGCGGCGCACCGGCGTGCGCAGGCCGACCGCACCGGCGACGAGCGCGAGCAGCGCGATCCCGATGCCGACGAAGGTGTCCCAGGCCAGGGCCATGCTGCCGAAGGCCAGCGGGCGCAGGCTCACCAGCAGGGCGAGCACGCCGAGCACCGCGGAGAACGCGGCCGCACCGTTGCCGGGCGGGCGCGGGTCGTCGGTGTCGTAGTCGGCGTCGTACTCCGGACCGTCCTCGATCGGGACCCAGCCCGGCGCCCACCCCTGGCCGGGCGGCCCCTGCAGGGGCATCCCGGGCCGGCCGGGGTGCGGCGCGTACCGCGGGCCGCCGGCCATCGGACGCGGGCCGTAGCTCTGCGGCGGGCGCCGGTCCGGGGCCGCGCCGCCGTCGCCGGTCGGTCGCGGCGTGGGTGCCGGTGTGCCCGGCCGCCCGGTCTCCTGGGTCATTCCGATCGCCCCCGATGGCGCCGTCCCCCGCTCCGTCACGGGGCTCTCGTCCGGCGCATCGGCGGAAACCCCGACGGCGTTAACCGTCGCAGTCCGGATGCGGCCGATCGGGTGAGCAGGACCTCAGTGGGTGGGGGCGGAGCTGGTCGCGTCGACGCAGAAGGCCCACAGCGCGGCGCGCTGCGCGGCGGACTCCTCGCCGGGCAGCCAGTGCGTCGGGCGGGGTGCGCGGTCGTGCCAGAACACCCCGCTGCAGCGGCCCGGCTCGGCCGCGGCCGCCAGCCACACCGCGGTGTCGGCGCCCTGCTCCGCGGTACGCAGCAGCGGGCCGGTCAGGCGGTGGAAGCCGGGCAGCGAGTCGGCGACACCGGGGGTGTCCGCCCAGCCCGGGTGCATGCTGTGCACCGCCACCCCGGCGGACGCGAGGTCGTCGGCGAGCAGTTCCGCCAGCACCACCTGCATCCGCTTGGTGCGCGCGTACGCCGCACCCCCGGAGTACCGGCCCTCGGTGTACTCCGGGTCGTCGGTGCGCAGCGACGCGGTGTACATCCCGCCCGAGGACACGAAGACCACGCGCGCCGGGTCGCCGGGCCGGTCCGGCGGCGAGCCGGCCCGCAGCAGCGGGAGCAGCTCGCGAGTCAGCAGGAACGGCGCCAGGACGTGGGTGGCGAGGCAGAGCTCGTGCCCGTCCGCGGTCTCGACGCGCTCGCCGGGGAGCACCCCGGCGTTGTGCACCAGCCCGTGCAGGGCCAGCAGCCGGTCGCGGGCGTCGAGCGCGTAGCGACGCACGTCGGCGAGGTCGGCGAGGTCGCACCGGGCGACGGTCACCCGGGCGTCGGGGTGCGCCGCGAGGACGGTGTCCCGGGCGGCCTCGCCCCGGCCGCGGTCGCGCACGACCAGCTCCACGTCGGCGCCGCACCCGGCCAGGCCGGTCGCCGTGGCCGCGCCCAGCCCGGAGCTCGCGCCGGTGACGGCGACGGTGCGCCCGGCCAGGGCGTCCGACGGCAGGGCTTCCCAGCCGGCCGACCGCGCGAGGTAGCCCAGCTTCGAGTAGCCGGGGACCACGAGGCGGTCGAGGGCGGCGTCGAGCAGACGCGGGAGGCGCGGGAACGGCACGGCGTGCACCCTACGGGCGCGGGGGCGGCCCGGCAGGCCCGGATGATCTTCGTCGGGCCCGGGTCGTCCTAGGGTGGGCAGACCGTCCCCTCCCGGGGGACGTCCTCGCGGAGCAGGTAGTCCTCGACGACCCCGGTGATGCACGGCGTCGACGGGTAGGCGCCGTGGCCCGCGCCGAGCCACGACACCAGAGCGGTGCCCTGCATGCCCGCCGCCACGCGCTGGGTCTCCGCGAGCGGCACGAGCGGATCCGCGGTCGTCCCGACGAGCAGGATCGGGACGGCGGTCCCCGCGAGCGGGGCCGGTGGCGTGGTGGGGACCGGCCACGAGGAGCAGACCAGGGCGCGCTGGGCGAACCACCCGCCGAACACCGGGTCGGCACCGCGCGCCCGGGCCGACGCCTGCGCGACCTGGTCGACCGTCGGGCGTTCCCCCTCGTCGTTGCAGGTCGTGACGAGCGCGAGGTCGAACCCGCCGTCGTTCTCGGCGGTGTCGGCCAGCGCGATGACCCCGGCCGGGTCCCCGGCGCGGGCCCGGGACAGGGCCGCGGCCAGGGTCGGCCAGGTGTCCGGCTCGGCGAGCTCGGCGGCGAGCACGCTCACGACGGTGCCCGCGGTGAGCTCCCGGTCGGGCAGCGTCCCGGTCGAGGTCGGCGGGGAGGGCAGCGGGGCCGCCCGCAGCCGGGCGAGGAGGTCGGTGACCGCGCCGCGCGGGTCGGCCCCGAGCGGGCACGCCGTCGCGACGCAGTTCGTCGCGAAGGCGTCGAGGGCCGCGCGGGCGGCGACGGCGCGCTGGTCGGCGGTCACGCCCACCGGTGCGGTGGGATCGGGCAGCGCGTCCAGCACGAGCCGGCCCTGCTGGTCGGGGTGGTCCTGCGCCCACCGGGCGAGCGTGGCCGCGCCGCCGCCGAGCCCGATCGCGTGCAGCCGGGGCGTGCCGAGCGCGCGCCGGACCTCGTCCAGGTCGTCCGCGTCGGTCGCCGTGCCGTACTCGGTCAGGGAGTCCTCGAGCAGCTGCGAGCACGTCCGGGCCGCCGTCGCGGCCGCGGCGGCCAGCGGGGCCAGCGCGGTGGGGTCGGCCGCCGTCGGGTCGGCGTCGTCGATCGCGGCGCGGGTGCTCGGCGTGATGCAGTCGACCCCGCCGGAGGCGGCCCCGCGGACGTCGACGCCGTAGAGCGTGCGCCCGGCGAGCAGGTCGGCGGGCGCGCGGGCGGCGAGGCGCACGGCCTGCTCGGTGCCCGAGCGGCGGCCCGGGTCGCCGAGCACCGCGATCGGCACGCTCGGGAGGGCGGGGGCGGGCCCGAGGGTGACCCGGGTGACCTCGACCTCGGCGGCCCCGGTGGTCGACCCCGTCCCGTAGCCGCCGCCGACCGGCACCGTCGCGCAGCCCAGCCGCAGGTCGCGCCCGCCCAGCGCGGCGGCGCCGCCGAGGCGGGTGAGCTGGCCGGCCGTGCACTCGGTGAAGTCGAGCTGCGGGGAGGTGGCCACCAGGGGCGGCAGGAGCGACGGGGGCGGCGGCGGGGCGGTGGGCGCGCTCGACGTCGGGGCCGGGGGCTCGTCGCTGTTGATCGTGGCCACGGGCGGCCGCCGGCTCGGACCGACGGCGCACCCCGCGAGGAGCAGCACGACCAGCACGCCGAGCACGGTCCGGGCAGCGGGACGGATGGGAGCACCCTTCGGGACAGCAGGATCGGACAGCAGGATCGGACAGCAGGATCGGACACCGCCATGATGCCGCCCGCCGGGTCGTCCGGCGGTGAGGGCCCGTGCCTCAGGCCGGCGGCAGGATGTCGGCCAGGTCGAAGCTGGTCGGCCGCTCGAGCTGGTCGTAGGTGCACGACTCCGGGTCACGGTCCGGGCGCCAGCGCACGAACTGCGTGGTGTGCCGGAACCGCTCGCCCTCGAGGTAGTCGTAGCGGACCTCGACCACCCGCTCCGGGCGCAGCGGCACGAACGACAGGTCCTTGCCGGCGTTCCAGCGGCTGGTCTCGTTCTTGCGCGGCGTGCGCTCGCCCTGCTCGTGCGCGGCCCAGTTCCACGGATGCTCGTCGAAGGTGGTGACCAGCGGCTGCAGCTCCGCCATCAGCTCCCGGCGTCGGGCCATGGTGAACGCGCCGACCACGCCGACGCTGGCGAGGGAGCCGTCCGCGCCGTACAGCCCCAGCAGCAGCGAGCCGAGGGCGTCCGGGCCGGACTTGTGCACCCGGTAGCCGGCGACCACGCAGTCGGCGGTGCGCTCGTGCTTGATCTTGCTCATCACGCGCTTGTCGGGCTGGTAGGTCAGGTCCGGCTTCTTCGCGATCAGCCCGTCGAGCCCGGCGCCCTCGAAGCGCACGAACCAGTCCCGGGCCTCGTCGGGATCGGTGGTCATCGGGGTGACGTGGACCGGTGCGACGTCGTCGAGGGCCTCCTCCAGCAGCGCCCGGCGCTCGGCGAACGGGCGCCGGGTGAGGTCGTCGTCGCCCAGGGCGAGCAGGTCGAAGGCGACCACCGACGCCGGGGTCTGCTCGGAGAGCAGCGTGACCCGGGAGACCGCGGGGTGGATCCGCTGCTGGAGGGCCTCGAAGTCCAGGCCGTGCCCGTCCGGGGTCGCGACGATGATCTCGCCGTCGACGACGCACCGCGGCGGCAGGTGCTCCTTGAGCGCGGCGACGACCTCCGGGAAGTAGCGGGTCATCGGTTTGGTGTTGCGGCTGCCGATCTCCACCTCGTCGCCGTCCCGGAAGACGATCGCCCGGAACCCGTCCCACTTCGGCTCGAAGTGCTGGTCGGCCGGGATCGACTTCACGGGCTTGGCCAGCATCGGCAGCACCGGGGGCATGACGGGCAGGTCCACCGCGCCAGTCTGCCCCTACTGCACCCGCGGGGCGTGGGAGGCCGCCGCGTCGAGCTCGATGCGCACGGCGGTCGGCAGCGCGTCCACGGCGAAGGCCTGGCGGGCCCGGGCGAGGACCCGGCCGTCGATCTCGGCCCACACGTCGCGGACGTCGGTGCCCTCCACCAGCCAGACCGCCATCCGCAGCGCGGGCCGGCGCTCGGTGCCGACCATGCGCACCCGAGCCCGGCTGACGCCGTCGATCAGCTCGGCGTCCGCGCGGACCGCGTCCGCGATCGCGGAGTGCTCGACGGTCAGCCGCTGGCCCGGGACCTCGGACAGCAGCACGTCGGGGCGCGGCTCGGGGCGCAGCGACCGGACCGCCCAGGTCAGGCCGACCACGAGCAGGACGATGCCGCCCACGATCGCGATCCAGCGGGTCAGGTCGGCGTTGCCGGCGATCCAGTCGCTCACCACGGGGTCGACGACGGGCCGCTGCGCGCGGTTCGACCCGAACACCCCGTAGCCGAGCAGGACCACCAGGACCCCGAGCGCGAGCAGGACCAGCCCGGTCAGCAGGACCCGGGCCCGGTCGGCGGCGGTGGACCGGGCGACGGCGCGGCGGGAGCGGCGGCTCACTTGACCCCCTTGGTGGCGGCGACGGACACCGACACGCGCGGCCGGTGCGCGAGCGGCAGGCGGGTGAGGACCTCGTCGACCCGCTCGCGGACGGCGGTGCGCACGTCCTCGGGGGCGTCGAGCGTCCCGGCCTTCACCACGACCTTCTTCTGCGACGCCACGACCGAGGCGGACACGACGTCGGCGTGGGAGCGCACCTCGTGGCCGACCGCGCGGGCCAGCGACCGCGGCGACGTGGTCACGGTGACCTCGGGGACCGGGTCGGTCAGGGCGACGTCGTGGCGGCGGGCGACCAGCCCGACCAGCAGGACGAGCAGCCCGACGACGCCGACGACGATCGCGATCGTGCGCACCGCGCCCGAGGACCACGTCAGGCCGTCGAGCCCGTCGCGCCACGCCGGCCAGGGCACGACCAGCGGCGACGAGGCCGGCGCGAGCCACGCGGTGACGACCTCGATCGTGGTGATCGCCCCGATCGCGGCGACCACCAGACCGATCAGCGGCGAGAGCAGCCGCAGCACGAAACGCATCACTGCACCCGGGTGGTCGGGGCCGCGGGACCGGCCGGGGAGGTCAGGGCGGAGACGGTGACGTCGAGCGAGCGCACCGCGTACCCGGTGAGGGTCTGCACGCGTTCGCGGACGTTGCCGCGCACGGCGTCGACGGTGAGCGCGATCGGCGCCGGGTAGGCCAGCGGCACCTCGAGGCGCACGTCGACCTGGTCGCCGTAGCCGGAGATCTTCGCCGACGCGCCGGCCTCGCCGAAGCCCAGGCCGACGACGCGCCGCTCGGTGCGCATGGTGCCGTCCGTGGAGTCCGCGGCGTGCTCCGCGATGCGCCGCACCACGCCGAAGCCGATGTGCAGGCTGCCGCGCTCGGCGGGCTCGTCGTCGGGCACGGAGCGGGGGCCGGGGGAGGACGGGACGACCGGCACCGGGGTGGTCGCGTCCGTGGCGGGGCTGCTCATCGGTCGCGACCACGCCCGGTGAACTGGGTCAGGTCGAGCTCGCCGTCGAGGACCCGGCCCACGACGAGGCCCAGGATGCCCAGCACGAGGGCGATGAAGAAGCCGACGAGACCGCCGGCGGCGGCCGCGACGCCGAGCAGGAGGCCGACGAACAGACCGGCCGTGGTGGCGCTCATTTCCTGGGGTCCTCTCGATGGACTGGTGTCAGACGACCCGGCGCGTACGGACCGGGCTCAGGGGGGCGCGGCCGAGCCAGCGTCGGCCCGCGCGCAGGGTGCGGGGGACGACGTGGCCGGAGACCGCGACGACCGGCGCGTCGAGGCGCGGGTCGTCGTCGGGCACGTGCCACGCCGGGGGGTCGGGGGTGGTCGCGCCGGACGACGGGCGTCCGGCGCGAAAGGCCTCCACCCCCCGGCGGAAGGTCTCCGGGTCGCCGCCGACGTCGGGGTGGTGACGGCGGACGAACGCCCGGAACTCGGGGCTCGTCACGGTGCGGCGGCGGCCGGGTCGGTCGGGTCGGCGGGGTCGACGACGTCGGTCACGACGACGTCGACCCGTCGGGCCCCGGTCTCGGCCGCGACCAGGGCGCGGAGGGCCTCGGCCGTCGGCCGGACCCGGGCGCCGAGGCGCAGCACGACGCTGATCCGGGCCGGCTCCTCGCCGTCACCGAGCGCGACGCCGACGAGCCGGCGGCCGGGCAGGTAGGTCGCGATCGACCCGAAGGTGCCGCCGGAGAGCCGGACCACGTCCGGGTGCGCGAGCAGTGCCCCCGCGACCCGCTCGGAGAGCGACCCCCGGCCGGGGGCGTCCGCCGACCCCGGGGAGGTGGCGCGCACCCCCGGGGCCGCCGCGCCCGCCGCCGCGACCGGGTCCGGCGTGCTCACTCGACCCGCGCGGGCTGCGCGGGCGCGGGCTCGCCCGCGTCGGTGTCGTCGCCGGGCATGTGGATGTCGTTCACGGCGATGTTGACCTCGATGACCTCGAGCCCGGTCATCTGCTCGACGGCGCCGATGACGTTGCGGCGCACCGCGCGGGCGAGCTCGACGATGCCGGCGCCGTACTCCACGACGATGTCCAGGTCGATCGCGGCCTGCTTCTCGCCGACCTCGACCTGCACGCCCGCGGCCTGCGAGGTGCCGGTGCCGCCGGGGATGCGCTCCCGGATCGCGCCGAAGGCGCGGGAGACGCCGCCGCCCATCGAGTACACGCCCGACACCTCGCGGGCCGCGATGCCGGCGATCTTCTGGACCACGCCGGAGGCGATCGTGGTCTTGCCCTGCCCCGAGTCGTCGGCGAGCCGGGCGGGGTTGGCGCCGCCGGTCCGCGGGGCGGCCGGGGTGGTCGTCGCCGAGTCGGAAGGGGTCGTCATGAGGGGCGCTCCTCTGCGCTGGTGGTTCGTGGCGCCGGTGGTTCGTGCTTCCGCCGTGGGCGGCCGACTACCCCTACGACTGCCGGCCGCGAGGGATCGTCACGCGATGTCACTCGAACGGACTAATTGCGGGCGAGTCGATAGCGCACCAGCAGCCCGTCGTCGTGGGCCAGCACCGACGCGAGCTCCAGGGGGTGGGGCGTGTCGAACGCCGGTCCGGCGAGGATCCGGCCCGGACCGGCCCCGGCGAGCTGCGGGGCGAGGCTCAGGCACAGCTCGTCGACCAGGCCGGCTGCCGCGAGGGCGCCGAACAGGGTCGGGCCGCCCTCGCAGAGCACCCGCCGGAACCCCCGGTCGGCCAGGGCGGCGAGCAGGGCCGCGGGGGAGAGGTCGCCCGCGGCCACCACCTCCGCGGCCGGCCCGTACCGCTCCCGGGCCGCGGGGGCCGCCGCGTCGGTGGTGACCAGGACCGGGGGCACGGCGGTGTCGGTGAACAGCGCCGCGTCCGGCTCCAGGGTCGGCGCGGCGGTGACGACGGCGACCGGCGGCACCTCGGCGAGGCCCCGGGCGCGGCGGCGGGCGCGGAGCTCCGGCGAGGTGCGCGCCCCGCGGTAGCCCTCGGCCGCGACGGTGCCGGAGCCGGCCACGATCACGTCCGCCAGCTCGCGGAGCAGCCCGAACACCGCCCGGTCACCCGGGGCGTGCAACCCGGTGGAGAGGCCGCCGGCGCTGACCGCGCCGTCCGCGCTCGCCACGAAGTTGACGCGGACCCACGGCCGGGCGGGCGCCGCCGGGTAGGCGTAGACCTCCGCCAGCGCCGCCCGGTCGAGCTCGCCCGCCGGGCCGCCGGGCGGCCAGACGTGCCTCACTCCTGGGTGCGCTTCTGCAGGTCGTCGATCGCGCGCGAGGCCTGGGACTTGGTGAGGTCCTTCGGCGGTTCCTCGCCCGCGCGCTGCGCGAGGGTCTCCAGGTAGCTCGCCTGCGGGCCCGTCATCGGCTCCTCGCCGGTGACCCACTCGGTGGTGGGGCGCTCCTGCTTCGAGGGGTCGCCCGCCGGGTCGGAGTCCGAGCCCTGCAACCGCTCGATCTCGTCGTGTGCCTGCGCCTTGGTCAGCCCGGAGGGCGGCTCCTCGCCCGCCTGGTGGGCCAGCGTCTCCAGGTAGCTGGCCTGCGGCCCGGTCATCGGCTCGTCGCCGGTGACCCACTGCGCCGGGTCCTTCTCCGCGGCGGAGTCCCCGCCCGGCGCCTTCACCTCGTGCGGGTCCGGCGCCTCCGGCGCGGCCCGCGTGTCGTCCGTGTGACGTCCGGGGTCTTTCCCATCCGGCGTGTCGGACGGCAGACTGTCGCGCGTGTCGGTCTCGCTCATGATGGCTCCCGAGGTCTCGGCCGTCGTGCGGCGTGGTCGGCTGGTGACGGGCGACGACCGGACCGCGGGTCGGCACAGACCCCCCGAACGGTCGAACACCCGTTCGACACGGTAACGGCATACCCCGACACCGGGGTCCCGATACCCGACGGTTCCCGCAGATCGGGCTGCGGCGAGCACCGTCGGCCGATCGGGACCGGCCGCCCGTCGCGGTGATCCCGCGCGGCGAGCCGGACGCCGACCCACCACCACCTCCAGCACGCTCGGTGACAGCGTCGTCACGTCGTGCGGCGGAATCGGTCCGGAGCACGACCGGCGGGTTGCCGGAACGTGTCGATGAGCACGGTTCGAATCGTCCTCGGACGCGTGCGCGGGGCGATCGCCACCGTTAACGTCAGGTTGCTTCGGGCCACCACACCCCCGACGTCCGGCGGGCCGCACGGACGCGGACCCGCCACCCGGAGAGTCGGCCCATCCCCCCTGACGACCCGCCCACCCGCGGCGGCACGTGCGTGCCGCCCGCCCGATCCGGCCCGGGGAGCCCCCGGCGCCGCATCCTCCGCCTCCGGACCACCCGGGGACCACCACACGACGACGACGGGAGGGCACGAGGCCGTGACCATCACCTCCGGGGCAGCCGCCGACGGCACCGCCGCCAGCACGACCCCTGCCACCACCGCCCCTGCCACCGCCGCTCCTGCGGCGCAGGGCCTCTACGACCCCGCCCACGAGCACGACGCCTGCGGGGTCTCCTTCGTCGCCGACATCGCGGGCCGCCGCGACCACGGCATCGTCGCCAAGGGCATCACCGCCCTGATCAACCTGGAGCACCGCGGCGCCCGCGGCGCCGAGCACGCGACCGGCGACGGCGCGGGCATCCTCATCCAGCTGCCGGACGGGCTCTACCGTCCCGTGCTCGCCGAGCAGGGCGTGACGCTGCCCGAGACCGGTCGCTACGCGGCCGGCATCGCGTTCCTGCCCGCCGACCCCGAGCGGGCCGCCGAGGCGACCGCGATCGTCGAGCGCCTGGCCGCCGAGGAGGGCGTCGAGGTCCTCGCCTGGCGCGACCTGCCGGTCGACCCGGACGGCGCGGGCATCGGCCCGACCGCCCGCGAGGTCATGCCGACCTTCCGCCAGCTGTTCGTCGGTCTCCCGGCCGACGTGGACGCCGTCGTCGACACCCCGAACGCGGGCGACGACGAGGCCGGGATCGAGCTGACGATGGAGCGCCGCGCCTTCGCGCTGCGCAAGCGGACCGAGCACGAGACCCGGGCCGCGGGGTGCGAGACGTACTTCCCTTCGCTGTCCAGCCGCACCGTCGTCTACAAGGGCATGCTCGCCGAGGAGCAGCTCGGGCCGTTCTACGCGGACCTGACCGACGAGCGGACCACCAGCTCGCTGGCCCTGGTGCACAGCCGGTTCTCGACGAACACCTTCCCGGCCTGGGGCCTCGCGCACCCGTACCGCTACCTCGCGCACAACGGTGAGATCAACACGCTGCGCGGCAACCGCAACTGGATGCGGGCGCGCGAGTCGATGCTCTCGACCGGGGCGTTCCAGAAGTACGACCTGGACCGGCTCTTCCCGATCGTCACCCCGGACGCGAGCGACTCGGCGAGCTTCGACGAGGTGCTCGAGTTGCTGCACCTCGGCGGCCGGTCGCTGCCGCACGCGGTGCTCATGATGATCCCGGAGGCGTGGGAGAACCACGACGAGATGGACCCGGCGCGCCGGGCCTTCTACCGGTACCACTCCACGCTGATGGAGGCCTGGGACGGCCCGGCCCTCGCGGCGTTCACCGACGGGTCGGTCATCGGCGCCGTCCTGGACCGCAACGGCCTGCGGCCCGCCCGGTACTGGGTCACCGAGGACGGGCTCGTCGTGCTCGGCTCCGAGGTCGGCGTGCTCGACATCGAGCCGTCGACGATCGTGCGCAAGGGCCGCCTCGAGCCCGGCCGCATGTTCCTCGTCGACACCGTCGGGCGCCGCATCGTCGACGACGACGAGATCAAGAGCGAGCTCGCCGCGGAGCACCCCTACGAGGAGTGGCTGCACGCCGGGATGATCGAGCTGGCCGACCTGCCGGCCCGCCACCGCGTGCCGTTCGACCACGACGTCCTCGTCCGCCGCCAGCAGACCTTCGGCTACACCGGCGAGGAGCTGACGCTGCTCCTGCGCCCGATGGCCACCGGCGGCGCCGAGGCGACCGGCTCGATGGGCAACGACGCGCCGCTCGCGGCCTTCTCCAGCCGCAGCCGCTCGCTGTTCGACTACTTCACCCAGCTGTTCGCGCAGGTCACCAACCCGCCGCTGGACGCCTACCGCGAGGAGCTCGTCACCTCGCTGCAGGTCCAGCTCGGGTCGGAGACCAACCTGCTGGAGGTCTCGCCGGCCTCCTGTCGCCGCGTCGTCCTGCCGCTGCCGGTGATCGACGACGACGAGCTCGCGCAGCTCGTCGGCATCAACGACGACGGGAACCTGCCCGGCTTCGCCCCGCACGTGGTCTCCGGCCTCTACGAGGTGGCCGGCGGGGGCGACGCGCTGCGGGCCCGGCTCGCCGAGATCCGGGCGGAGGTCTCCGCGGCGATCGACGACGGCGCCCGCGTGATCATCCTGTCCGACCGCAACTCGGACGGGCGGTTCGCGCCGATCCCGTCGCTGCTGCTCACGGGCGCGGTGCACCAGCACCTGGTCCGGGAGAAGACCCGCACCCGCGTCGACCTCGTCGTCGAGGCCGGCGACGTGCGCGAGACCCACCACGTCTCGCTGCTGATCGGCTACGGCGCCTCGGCGGTCAACCCGTACCTGGCGCTCGACACGGTCGCCGACCTGATCGACCGCGGCGTCATCACCGGCGTCGGCGTGCCCACCGCGACCCGCAACGTGGTCGAGGCGCTCGCCAAGGGCGTCCGCAAGGTGATGAGCAAGATGGGCGTCTCGACGGTCGCGTCCTACATCGGCGCGCAGATCTTCGAGGCCATCGGGCTCGGCCCGGAGGTCGTCGACGACTGCTTCACCGCCACCACCTCCCGCCTCGGCGGCATCGGCTACGACGTCCTCGCCGAGGAGGTCGCGATCCGCCACCGGGTGGCGTGGCCGGCCGACGGCGTGCGCGCGCAGCACCGCGAGCTGGTGGTCGGCGGCGAGTACCAGTGGCGCCGTGAGGGCGAGCTGCACGTGTTCAACCCGCACACGGTGTTCAAGCTGCAGCACTCCACCCGCACGCAGAACTACGACACGTTCAAGGAGTACACCCGCGCGGTCGACGAGCAGAGCTCCTCGCTGCTGACCCTGCGCGGGCTGTTCGGGTTCAAGGACCGCCCCTCGATCCCGATCGAGGAGGTCGAGCCGGTCGCCGAGATCGTGAAGCGGTTCAACACCGGCGCCATCTCCTACGGGTCGATCTCGCAGGAGATGCACGAGGTCCTCGCGATCGCGATGAACCGTCTCGGCGGGCGCTCGAACACCGGCGAGGGCGGCGAGGACCCGGGCCGCTACACCCGCGACCCGAGCGGCGACTCCCGCCGCTCCGCGGTCAAGCAGGTGGCCTCCGGGCGCTTCGGCGTCACCAGCGAGTACCTGGTCAACTCCGACGACATCCAGATCAAGATCGCGCAGGGCGCGAAGCCCGGCGAGGGCGGGCAGCTGCCCGGCCACAAGGTCTACCCCTGGATCGCGCGGACCCGGTTCTCGACGCCGGGTGTGGGCCTGATCAGCCCGCCCCCGCACCACGACATCTACTCGATCGAGGACATCGCCCAGCTCATCCACGACCTGAAGAACGCCAACGACCGCGCCCGCGTCCACGTCAAGCTGGTCTCCCAGGTCGGCGTCGGGACGGTCGCGGCCGGCGTCTCCAAGGCCAAGGCCGACGTCGTGCTCATTTCCGGTCACGACGGCGGAACGGGCGCCTCGCCGCTGTCCTCGATCAAGCACGCGGGCGGACCGTGGGAGCTCGGGCTCGCCGAGACCCAGCAGACGCTGCTGCTCAACGGCCTGCGCGACCGCATCGTCGTGCAGACCGACGGCCAGCTGAAGACCGGTCGCGACGTCATGATCGCGGCGCTGCTCGGGGCCGAGGAGTACGGGTTCGCGACGGCGCCGCTGGTCGTCTCCGGCTGCATCATGATGCGGGTCTGCCACCTCGACACCTGCCCGGTCGGCGTCGCGACGCAGAACCCGAAGCTGCGCGCGAAGTTCGACGGCAAGGCCGACTACGTCGTGGCGTTCATGGAGTTCATCGCCCAGGAGGTGCGCGAGCACCTCGCGGCGCTGGGCTTCCGGTCGCTGGAGGAGGCCATCGGGCACACCGAGGTCCTCGACACCCGCGCGGCCGAGTCGCACTGGAAGGCCGAGGGGCTCGACCTCTCGCCGATCCTGCACCGTCCGGAGCTGCACGGGGCCTACGCCGAGCAGACGCTCTACTGCTCGAAGTCCCAGGACCACGGGCTGGACAAGGCGCTCGACCACACCCTGATCCAGCTCGCCGAGGGCGCGCTGGCCGACGGGTCGCCGGTGCGCCTGGAGCTCCCGGTCCGCAACGTCAACCGCACCGTCGGGACGATGCTCGGCTCGGAGGTGACGCGGCGCTTCGGCGGGGCGGGCCTCCCCGACGACACCATCGACGTGACGTTCACCGGCTCGGGCGGGCAGTCGTTCGGTGCGTTCCTGCCGCGCGGGGTGACCCTGCGGCTGGTCGGCGACACGAACGACTTCCTCGGCAAGGGCCTGTCGGGCGGGCGGATCAGCGTGCGCCCGCACCCGGACGCCCAGCTCGTCGCCGAGGAGAACATCGTCGCGGGCAACGTCATCGGCTACGGCGCCACCGAGGGCGAGATCTTCCTGCGCGGGAAGGTCGGCGAGCGCTTCTGCGTCCGCAACTCCGGGGCTCGCGCGGTCGTCGAGGGCGTCGGCGACCACGGGTGCGAGTACATGACCGGTGGTCGCGCGGTGATCCTCGGGCCGATCGGACGCAACTTCGCGGCCGGCATGTCCGGGGGGATCGCCTACGTGCTCGACCTCGCCGAGCGCCGGGTGAACCATCAGATGGTCGAGCTCGAGGTGCCCGGCGTGTCCGACCTCGAGGACCTGCGCGCCCTCGTCGAGAAGCACTACGCGGCGACCGACTCCGCCGTCGCGCACGGGCTGCTCACCGACTGGGAGGCCGCCTCGCTGCGGTTCACCAAGGTGATGCCCGTGGACTTCAAGCGGGTCCTGGCAGCGACCGCGGACGCCGAGCGCGACGGCCGCGACGTCAACGACGCGATCATGGAGGCGGCTCGTGGCTGACCCCCGCGGTTTCATGACCACCGGCCGGGAGCTCCCGCGCCGTCGCCCGGTGGACCTGCGCCTCAAGGACTGGCACGAGGTCTACGAGGAGCTCAACGAGACGACGCTGAAGAAGCAGGCCGGACGCTGCATGGACTGCGGCATCCCGTTCTGCCACCAGGGCTGTCCGCTCGGGAACATGATCCCGGAGTGGAACGACCTGGTGTGGCGCGACGACTGGTCGGAGGCCATCGAGCGCCTGCACGCCACGAACAACTTCCCGGAGTTCACCGGGACGCTGTGCCCCGCCCCGTGCGAGGCGGCGTGCGTGCTCGGGATCAACTCCGACCCGGTCACCATCAAGCAGGTCGAGATCGAGATCATCGACAAGGCCTGGGAGGAGGGCTGGGTCCGCCCGCAGCCGCCCGAGGCGCGGACCGGCTTCTCGGTCGCCGTCGTCGGCTCCGGCCCGTCCGGTCTCGCCACCGCCCAGCAGCTGACCCGCTCCGGGCACGACGTCACCGTGTTCGAGCGCGCCGACCGCATCGGCGGGCTGCTGCGCTACGGCATCCCCGAGTTCAAGATGGAGAAGCGCCGGCTCGACCGTCGCCTCGAGCAGATGGCCGCCGAGGGCACGCACTTCGTCGCGGGTATCGAGGTCGGCGGCGACGGCGAGCAGGACCTCTCCGTCGAGGAGCTGCGCTCGCGGTTCGACGCCGTCGTCCTGGCCGTCGGGGCCACCGACTGGCGCGACCTGCCCATCCCGGGCCGGGAGTACCACGGCGTGCACCAGGCGATGGAGTACCTGCCGCCGTCGAACCGGGTGCAGCAGGGTGACTACTCCCGCTCGGACATCGACGTCGCCGGCAAGCACGTCGTCGTCATCGGCGGCGGCGACACCGGCGCGGACTGCGTCGGGACCGCCCACCGCCAGGGCGCGGCGTCGGTGACCCAGCTCGAGATCATGCCGATCCCGCCGTCGGAGCGTCCGGCCACCAACCCCTGGCCGACCTACCCGGCGATCTTCCGCGTCTCCTCGGCCCACGAGGAGGGCGGCGAGCGGCTCTTCTCGGTCAACACCGAGGAGTTCCTCGGCGACGAGCACGGGAACCTGCGGGCGCTCAAGCTCGTCGACGTGCAGCGCGTCGGCGGGAAGTTCGAGCCCGTCGAGGGTTCCGAGCGGGAGCTCGAGGCCGACTTCGTCTTCCTCGCCATGGGCTTCCTCGGCCCGCAGAAGGCCGGTCTGCTCGACGCCCTCGGCGTGGAGTACGACGAGCGCGGCAACGTCCGGCGCGACGCCTCCTACGAGTCGACGGTGCCCGGCGTGTTCGTCGCGGGCGACGCCGGCCGCGGCCAGTCGCTCATCGTGTGGGCCATCGCCGAGGGCCGGTCCGCCGCCCGCGGCGTCGACGAGAAGCTGACCGGGCGCGACGTGCTGCCGCGTCCGATCAACCCGGGAGACCGCGCCTTCGCGTAGGCGTCACCGCCACGTCGACCGTACGAGCGGGCCGTTCGTCACCTTCTTGCGTGATGAACGGCCCGTTCGTGGTTCCGGGGGCTAGGCCGAACGGCTCACGATGGGCCCGGTGTTGATCGCGGGCACCGTGACCTGCAGGCGGTGCGAGGTGACCTGCCAGAAGCGGCGTTCCGGGTCGACCCGGCGCCAGGTCTCGGCGGCCTCGTGGACCTCGTCCTGCGACAGCCCGCGGTTCGGCACCACGGCCATGGGGGAGCGCAGGGTGAACCGGCGCCGCGGCGACGGCACCACCTCGAGCGCGGTGGCGAGGGCCGCCCACGCGTCCACGGCGCTGCCGTGCACGCTGACCGTCGTCGGCCCGACACCGTCACCGAGCAGCACGGTGTAGGCGCTGACCGCGTCGTACGTCACGTTGCCCTCCTCCTGCTCCCGGCGGGAGCTGTTGGCCTGTCCAGCACAACGGGTCGACCGCCCTCCGGGCCACCCGACACGCAGGCGCCAGCGCCGGGCTGAACCGATTCCGCGTCCGGCGGTCCACCCCTCCGGACGTCGCCCGACCGGCCGTACCGCCGGGCGATCAGGCCCCGGTGACGTCGGTCGCCGAGCAGCGCAGGAGCACGATCACCACGTCGCGGGACTCCATCAGTCCGCCGAGCAGCTCCGTCTGCTCCTGCGCCTGCTGCCAGCGCGGGTCGTCGCGGTGCTCCCGCGCCACCAGCGCGTCCACCGCGTCCGCCCGCCGCGTCCACTCCGGCGGGGCCTCGGGCAGCGCGTCGGCCTCGATCCGGTCGTGCACGCGGAAGCCGGTGGCCGTGAGATCGCGGTGCAGGTCGACGTCGGTGGGGAAGGAGTTGCTCTCCAGTTCGGCGGCCCGCTCGCCCCGGGCGACCGGGACAAGCAGCCCGAGCCGCCCGCCGCGCCGCAGCACGCGGTGCAGCTCGGTGAGGACCGCCCGTTTGTCGGGGACGGTGTCCAGCACACCGAGGGCCCAGGCCGCGTCGATGCAGTCGTCGACCAGGGGGAGCTGCTCGGTCCACGCCGCGACCGCGGGCCGGCCGAACAGCCGTACGGACGCCGCGGCGGCGTGCGCCATGGGCTCCGCGAGCACCACCGGACCGCGCCACCGCCACGAGTACTCGGTCGCCAGCCAGGCCGTCGGGCCGCCGAGCCCGGATCCGGCGTCGAGGAACCGGTCGCCGTCGTCGAGCTCGAGCCCGTCGGCGAGCCAGGCCAGGTCCGCGGGCCGCCCGGACCCCCGGCAGGCGGCCGGGATGGCATGGTCGGTCCCCAGCTCCGCGACCGCCCGCTCGGTCCACGCCGCGACGGTGTCGAACTCGGCTTCCAACGCCTCCTGCACCGCGCGCTCCCTCACCTGCCGTGGGCGGCACGGACTCGCCGGCCCACTTCCGCCTTCAGTTCGGCGGCAGGTACCCATCCGGCACTCGAGCCGACACCGGAGAGATTCACCCCGACGACGCCCTCGACGGCGAGCAGCGCCCGCGCCTCCTCGACGGCTGCGGAGATGCCGGCCTCGACCGGGTCGTCGGCGTCCAGGACGGCCTGCACCGCCTCCGGCGCGAGGTCGAGCCCCGGCAGCTCGGCGAGCCCGCGGGCGGTCCGCACGTCGGTGTAGACCGCGACCCCGGCGATCAGCGGTAGCGTCACGCCGGCCGCGCGACCCGCCGTCAGGAACGCGTCCAGCACGGCGGGGGAGGCGACGTGGTTGCCGATCACGAGCCGGGCGCCGGCGGCCTGCTTGGCGGCCAGGGTCGCGACCCGCCGGTCCACCGGCGGGGCGGCGGGGGCGACGGAGACGGTCGCGACCAGTCCGGCGTCCGCGGCGAGGTGGGCCAGCCGGGTCGCGTCGAGGTCGAACACCTGGGTCGCGCCCGCGCCGACGGTCGTCGCGGCGCCGCTCCCGGGCCGGCTGTCGCCGGTCACGCACAGCACGCCCTCGACCCCGAGGGCCGCGAGCCCGACCACCTCCTGCTCGAGCACCACCCGGTTGCGGTCGCGGCAGGTCAGCGTGACCCACGGCCGCGCGCCGAGCTCGAGCAGCTGGGCGGCGAGCATCGTGGGCGGGAAGTCGGCGCGGTCGTGCAGGTCGGCGACCAGCACCGCGTCGGCCCCGGCCATGAGCCGCGGGGCCACCTCCCGCAGCGTCGACGGGTCGCGCGCGGGGACCGCGAGGTCGGAGAGCACCAGCGGGGGGTTCACGACGGCGGGTGCGGCGGGCTCGGGCCCGTCCCAGGGCAGCACCGGGGTGCCGGAGGTCCACGGGCAGGGGAGGGCCTCGTCGAGCTCGCACGCCCCGGAGGGCCGCACCCCGCCGCACGGCCCGTACTGCATCCGCTTCGGGCAGGTGATCACCGCGCGGGAGTGCCCTCTCGGAGTGGGGTTGACCCCACCCGGGCGGAGGGCCGACACCCTCGGCGCGCAGGCCGCGGACGGCGACGCTTCTCGTGTCGGTCGACCGGGACCGACGGAAGCGCCGAGGAGCCCCCCGTGACCGTCACCGCCCGTCCCGTGCCCGCCCGGGGGCAGTCGTCCCTCGAGACCCCGACCACGCGGATCCCGCTCGCCGGCACCGTCGTCGTCCGTCACCCCGCCCCGCCGGTCCGGGTGCCGCACCCCTCGTTCCCGCCGTTCCCGGCACCGCCCGTCCCGATCCCGGCACAGCCCTCCGGGTACGGCTACCCGCCGCCCGGGGCCTACCCCGTGCCGCCGCTGCAGGCCCCGTTCTCCCCGGCCGGCTCGGGCGCGGCGGGCGTACCGTGGGGGCCGCTGTCCGGTCCGCTGCCGGTCGCCCCGTCGGCCGCGGGCCCCGCCCGGCGGCGGGGCGCGACCGCGGTCGTGCTCACGGCCGTCCTCCTGTTCGTCCTGCTCGTGGGCGGCGGGATCGTGGCCTACCTGGGCACGGTCGGCCTCGTGTGATCGGTGCCGTCAGGCCTCCAGCAGACCCGCGTCCCGGAGGCGCATGACGACGAACTGGTCGGCCAGCGGAACGCCGTCGACGAGGATGCGGTCGCCCACGAGCGCGCCCCGCCCCGACGCGAGGGTGGCGAGGACCGCGCGGTCGCGGGCGGTGAGGGTGGTGGCCAGGTCGGTGGTCATGGCGATCTCCTCGTCGTCGTTCGGTGATGAGGAGAGGTCTGACGGCGGGTGTGGTTGCGTCCGGCGCGCGCGGTTCCCCCGGTGGTGTCAGACCTCCAGCAGGAACCACACGCCGGCCGCCAGCGCCCCGAGCAGCACGACCGCGATCACGATCGTCAGCAGGACGGTCCGCACGCGCCCGGTCGACGGGGGAGGTGCGGGCTCCGGGGGCGGGGCCGGGGGTGGTGGGACCGGTGACCGGAACGGCGCGCTCGGGGGCCCGCCGGGGAAGGGACCCGACGGCGGCCCCACCGGAGGGAAGGGCACGGAGGGCGGTCCGACCGCGCGTCCGGGCGGCGGTCCCGCGACGCGCCCGGGCGGGGCACCCGCGGGCCGGGACAGGGGTGGCGGGGGGCCGGCCGGCAGGCGCACGACCGTCGTCCGCTCGTCGGAGGAGTCGGACCGCCGGAGCGGGGTGAGCGTGGTGCGGCCGTCCACGATCGGCTCCGGGGAGGCGGCCGGCGGGGGCGGGGCGGGCACCGCGGCCGCCGTGCGGACCGCGCCGAGCGCGACGACGTGGTCGGGGTGCGCCTCGACCACCACCGGCGCGGCGACGGCCTCCCGGACGCTCCGCACCACGAGCGGGACCCGGGCCGAGCCACCCACCAGGAGCACCGCGGCCAGGTCGCCCGGCGCCACCGGGGCCGCGTCCAGGGCCTGCCGCAACGTCTCCACGACCCGGGCCACCACGGGCGCGATCCGCTCCTCGAGGGCCGCGCGCGTCAGGGTCACGTCCACGTGGCGGCCGGGCAGCAGCAGCGGCACCCGGACCTCGTCGTCGAGCGTGAGGGCCTCCTTGGCCTCCACGCACTCCGCGCGGAAGCGTGCCAGGGCCGGTCCCGACGCCGGGTCCTCCGGGTCGAACTCGGCGAGCAGGCCTCCGGAGGCCTCGTCGACGAGGGCACTCACGGCGTCGTCGAGATCGGCGCCGCCGAGCCGTTCGGTCGCGACGGGCGCCCCCACGACCGTCCCGTCCCGCACCACCGAGGCCTCGCAGGACGTCCCGCCGAGGTCCAGCACCGCCACCGGGGCGCCCGCCGTCACCGGGCGCACCGCGGCGACGTGCCGCGCGGCCGCCTCCGGGTCGGGCACGGCCAGGGCCTCGGGCAGGTCCGCCGCGGCGGCGACGTCCTCGAACAGCCCGCGGCGGTAGGGCCCCCACGACGCCGGGTGCGCCAGCACCACCCGCTCCGGCCGGTCGCCGCGCACGGCGACGGCCCGGTCGACGACGCCGCGCAGCATCGCGGCGAGCAGGTCCGTGGCGGGTTCGCCGCGGTCACCGAGCAGCACCGGGGTCGGGTCGCCGAGCCGGCGGCGGACCTCGCGGGCGACGCGCTCGGGCTCGACGACGGCCCGGCGGGCGGCGCGCTCGCCGGTGAGCAGTGCGCCGTCGCCGCGGCGGGCGACGACCGCGGGCGCGAGGACCGCGCGCTCGCCCAGCGGGACCATGTCCACCCGCTCGGCGTCGCCGGCGGCCGCCGCGATCGTGGTGGTCCCCAGGTCCACGCCGAGGACGTAGGACACGCTGCCACCCCCGCTCCGGTCGCGATCTCGACGGATCGTAACCACGGGTGATGCGGACGGGCGAGGATGTCGGGCACGATCACGGGCGTGCAGCACGGATCGTCACACGCCGGGCGCGTCAAGGGGGCCATCCCTACCCCGCGGGAGGGCGCGCCCCCTCGCCCCACCGCCCGCCGGCGTCGCAGACTCGCGGGCATGACGACGGCGGACGACCCCACCCGCCGTCGGGAACGGCGGCGGGAGCACTGGCAGCGCCGCCGCGGCCTGGAGCGCCGTCTGCACGACGGGGCCGCGCTGCGGATCTCCTCGCTCGCGCTGCGACTGGGCCTGCTCGACGCCCCGCGGGAGCAGGTCGACGCCCTGCAGGGCGAGGTGGCCTCCGCGCTCGACGAGCTGCGGGCCGTCGCCGCCGGGATCTACCCGCCGCT
The DNA here is from genome assembly GCF_030286555.1 of Actinomycetospora termitidis. Taxonomy (GTDB): domain Bacteria; phylum Actinomycetota; class Actinomycetes; order Mycobacteriales; family Pseudonocardiaceae; genus Actinomycetospora; species Actinomycetospora termitidis. Next base: position 787,340 of record NZ_JASVWF010000002.1, read on the forward strand.
GCTGCACGAGGCGGGCCTGGGGCCCGCGCTGCTGGAGGCGGTCCGGGCGAGCGGCGCGGACGTCGCGCTCGACGTCACCGACGAACGCTGCGGCGCTGCAGCCGAGGGTGCGGCCTACTTCGCCCTGGTCGACGTCCTCGCCGCCGGGTCCGGTCCGCTCGCGGTCACCGCGCGCCGCGAGGGCAGCACCCTCGTCGTGCGGATCGACGGGGCCGACCCGGCCCTGGCCTGCGTCCTGGACGACGAGGCCGCGCCGCTGGGCGGGACCGTCGACACCGACTCCTCCCTGATCGTCGCGAGGTTCCCGTGCGGGTAGCGCTGGCCGAGGACGGAGCCCTGTTCCGGCAGGGCCTGGTGATGCTGCTGGAGGCGGCGGGGCACGAGGTGGTGGCCTGCGAGCCCGGCGGCGACGAGCTGCTGCGGGCGCTCGCCGGGCAGCCGGTGGACGTCGCGGTGCTCGACATCCGGATGCCGCCCGAGCCCGACGGCGGGCTCGTCACCGCCGAGCGGCTCCGCGCGAGCCATCCCGACACCGGCCTGCTCTTCCTGTCGCACTACGCCGAGTCGCACTACCTGGTGCGCATCCTCGAGATCGGCACGGAGCGGATCGGCTACCGGCTCAAGGAGAAGGTCGGCAGCGTCGACGTGCTGTCGGACACCCTGACCCGGATCGCCGAGGGCGAGATCGTCATCGAGCCGGTCCTGGCCCGACGCCTCGTCGAGAAGCCCCGCAACGACCGGGCGAACGTGGTGGCGGCGCTCTCGGAGCGGGAGCGCGACGTCCTGAAGCTCATGGCCGAGGGGCGCGCGAACGGCGCGATCGCGGGCGAGCTGTTCGTCAGCGGGAAGGCCGTCGAGAAGCACATCGCGAGCATCTTCGACAAGTTCGGTCTGCACGCGGACGCCACGGAGAGCAACCGTCGCGTGCTCGCGGTGCTGACCTACCTGCGCTCCCAGCGCGAGGGGTGAGTCGTGCCGGCGGGTGTGGTGCGCGCACTCTCCGCCGCTGCGGTGGTCGGCGTGTGCCTGCTGCTCGCCGTCGTGGCCGGGGACCTCCTGCTCGGTCCGGCGGGGCCGGTGCTCGCGCCGTTCGCGGGGGCCGGGCTGGCGGCCGCCGTGCTGGCGGCGACCGGTCTCGGCACCGCGCGGCGGACCGACGGGGCCGGCGCCGGGCGGTCCGCCGTGCTCGCGGCCGCGACCGGGGACGCGGACTCCCTGCCCGCCCTCGCCGGGGTGCTGCGCGAGGGCACGCACGCCGAGCACGCCGAGGTGTGGCTGGCCGGTCCGGACGGTCTGACCGCCCAGACCGCGGACGACCGGGCCCCGTCCCTCGCGGCCCTGCTCACCCGCCCGGACGTCGACCACGCGCACCCGGTGCTCGACGGCGACTCCCGCAGCGCCGAGCTCCGGGCGGTGCTGACGCTGGGCAAGCCGGGCCGGGCGGTCAGCGCGACCGACCGCGCGCTCGTCGCCGACGTCGCGGAGGCCACCGGGCTGCTCGTCCGCGGCCTCGCCCGCGGCGAGCGGCTCCGGGCCCGGGTGGCGCGCTCGGCCGAGCTCGCCCGCGAGACCGAGGAGTCGCGCCGTCGGCTCGGGCGCGCCCGGGAGATCGAGCGGCGCCGGCTCGTCGGCGAGCTCTCCGGCGCCACGACCGACCGGCTCGCCGCCGTCCGGCGCGCGGTCGAGGACGCGGTCGAGGTCGTCGACGAGGGGCTGGAGCCGGACTCCGACGACGACGACCGCGCCGAGGCGGCCGACCTCGCCCGCCACCACCTGTACTCCGCCCGGCAGCGCCTCGAGGAGCTGCTCGACCGGTTCCGGGTGATCGCCCGCGGCGTGCACCCCGCGGTGCTGCGCGACCAGGGCCTGCGCGCCGCGCTCGAGGAGGTCGTGGCCGACCTGCCCCGCCCGGTGCACCTCTCCGGCCGCCTGCCCCGGCTGCCGTGGGAGGTCGAGTCCGGGCTCTACTACGCCGCCGTCGCCACCCTCTCCGCGGTCCCCGGCGACGCCCCGCTCGAGCTGGTGCTCGCCCGGGTCGGCGACCGCGCGTCGGTCGCGGTGACCGTGCCGGACGACCCGGGACCGGTGCTGGCCTCCCTCGGTGAGGACGCCGACCGGCTCGCCGCGCTCGGCGGGGCCCTGGACGCCGAGGCCGAGGGGCTCCGGGCCTGGCTGCCGGTGGAGCTCTCGCCCGTGGTGGAGTCCCGGTGACCGGGCGGGCGGCGTCGATCGCCTTCGGGATCGTGTTCGCGGTCGTCACGGTGATGACCCTCGTGTGGCTCACGGTGGGCGCCCTCGTCAGCACCCCGTTGAACGAGTCGTCCGGCCAGGCCGTCGTCGACTACCTGGCGAGCGCGGTCAACCTCGTCGTCGCGGTGGTGCTGCTGCGCCTCGGCGGGTCCGCATGGCCCACCCGGCTGCTGGCGCTGGCGATGGTCGGGTCGGCGGGCGCGTTCAACCTGCAGGCGCACGCCGCCACGCTCGCCGTCCGGGACGCGACCGGGCTCGAGATCGGCGAGCTGCACCAGGTGCTGCTGCACGGGATCGCGGGCGCCGCCTACGCCGGCGCCCTGCTGCTGGTCACCGGCATCCCGTCCCGACGGCGGGTGCTGGTCGGCGTGGTCGGGGCGGCGCTGTTCGTCGCGGGGTTCGGGACCGCGCTGCTGCCGCACACGGTCAGCTGCGTGGTGTTCTTCGGCTTCGGGGTGCCGCTGCTCGGCGTGCTCGCCGTCGGCCCCGCCGTGCGCCGTGGACCGACCCCGGAGGCCCGGGCCCGGGCGCGGCTGCTGACCAGCGTGCTCGTCGCCGCCCTCGGCGCCGCGGTGGTCCTCGCCCTGCTCACCGGGGTCCTCGCGCTGTTCGGCCGGCCCGGCCTGACCCTCGACGACCCGACCGCGCGGCACGGCGGCCTCGGTGCCGACCTCCCGCTCGCCCTGCTGTTCTGGTTCGCCCGGATCACCGCCGCCGTGCTCGCACTGGCCGTGCTCGCCGCCGACCGCGCGCGCTCGGCCGAACGCGGCCTGCACCGGGTGCTCGGCGCCCTGCTCGCCGTGGTCGCGGTCGGCGGGCTCGCGGTCCTCGCCTCGACGCTGGTCGGCGCCCTGCTCGGCCCGGCCGCGGGCTGGGTCGCGGCGGCGGTGGTCGCGGCCGGGGTCTGGCTGCCGGTCGCGGGCGCGGCCGACCGCCTCGCCGAACGGCTCCTGTCCGGCCGGCGGGCCACCCCGGCGGGCGTCCTCGCGCAGGTGTCGGCGTTCGCCCGGGACGACACCTCGATCGAGGGCGTCCCCGAGGCGCTCGGCCGCGCCCTCGGCGCCCGCGCCGTGCGCCTGACCGTGCACCGCGACGGGATGCGCGACCGGGTGCTGACCTGGCGCGACGTGGGCGCGGGCGAGCCGGCCGTCGAGGTCGCCGTCCGCCACGGCGGCGCACAGATCGGCACGCTGGCCGTGGACCCCGAGGCCCTGGCCGGATCGGGCGACCGGCAGCGGCTCGTCGCCGAGGTCGCCGACGGGCTCGGACCCGTCCTCGCCGCCCACCGGGCGGAGATCGAGCTCGAACGCCAGCTCCGGGCCGCCACCGCCCATGCGGAGCGCATCGCCGCGTCCCGTCGGGCGCTCGTCGCCGAGATGGACGCCGAGCGCCGGGGGATCGAGCGGAACCTGCACGACGGGGCCCAGCTCCATCTCGTCTCGCTCCGCCTCACCCTGGGCCTCGCCGAGCACCACGCCGGGGCGGGTCGGCTCGACGGGACCCGCGAGCAGCTGACCCGGCTCGCCGAGCAGCTCGACACCGCCGAGGCGGTGCTCGCCGAGACCGTGACCGGGGTGTCCTCGGCGACCCTCGCGGAGCAGGGCCTCGTCGCGACCCTCCGGGCCGACCTCGCGGACGCCGGCGACGTGACGGTGCTGGCGGACGGGATCCGGCGCCACGACGAGGCCGTCGAGGCGGCGGCGTACTTCGTGTGCCTGGAGGCGGTGAACAACGCGCGCAAGCACGCCGCCGGCGCCCCGATCCGGGTCCGGCTGGGGGAGCGGGACGGGGTCCTGCACCTCGAGGTCGCCGACGACGGCCCGGGCTTCGTGGTCTCCGCGGGCGGCCCCGGGCGCGGCATGCGCAACCTCTCCGCCCGCCTCGCGCGGGTCGGCGGGCACGTCACCGTCACCTCCGCGCCGGGGGAGGGGACGGTGGTGCGGGGGGAGATCCCGCTGCACGAGGCCGCGCCGGTGGCGCCCGAGCCCGCGACCGGCCTGACGGCGTTCGTGCGGCAGGCCGGGGCGGCCGCCCACGACGAGCAGCAGGCCCGCGACGCACGCGTCGCCGCCGGGGCCCGGGCCCTGATCGAGGACGTCCGGTCGCAGAGGGGGCGGACGGCGCCGCCTCCGGCGCCGCGGCCGCCAGTCGCCGAGGACACCCGGCTGCTCGCGGTGGTGCCCACGCTGGGCGCCGGACCCGAGCTGCCGTCGACGTCGGTCCCGGCGCCGTTGCCGCCGTCCGGGTCCGGCCTGTTCGACGCCACGCAGGCGCTGTTCCGACAGGCCGTCGAGGAGGTCCCGGTCGGGCACCCGGCCGCGGAGACGGTGCAGGGCCTCGCGGCCCGCCTCGCGGCGCCGTGGCGGATCGGGGTGACGGGACCGACCGCGGCCGACGCCCGCGCCGTCGCGGGGACGCTGTCCGGGCTCGTCGAGAAGCCCTGCGCGGTCGTCGACCTCGCCGGTCGGGCCGCGCTCGGTCCGCTCGCACCCGCCGAGATCGTCGACGTCCTGGTGCTGCTCGCCGAGGACGACGAGGGGACCCGGGTCCCGGACTGGCTCGCCGCGGTCCCGACGGTCGGTGCCCGCGTGGTGCCCCCGGTGTCGGTGAGCGCGGACGACCCGCTCACCGGGATCGTCCGCGTGGCCCTGCCCGGCGCCGGCGCGACCGGGGGGAAGAACCTGGGGCGGCTCGCGGGCCTGGTCGTCGCGCACGGCCGCCCGGCGGCGGCCCGCCGGCGGGCCCTGGACGCGCTCGCGGCGGCCGACGAACTGCTCGCCCGCGACCCCGACCGTCCCTGGACCCGGTGGTTGGCCGGCGAGGTCGAGCGGGTGCGGGCCGGTGGGGCGCAGGAGCTCGCGGAGGCCGCGCTCGCGGCCGACCTCGACGCCGGACGGGTCGCGCTGCCCGTCGCCCGCCGCGAGGCCGCGGTGCGGCTGCTCACCGGCCCCGAGCCGCGGGTCCGGCTGGGTCTCGAGGTCGGCGCCGACGCCGCGGAGGTCGCCCGGGCCGCCCGGGAGCAGCACGCGGTGTGGCAGCGGCTGGCCGCGCACCCGGGCGCCGCGCGCGACGTCCGCGCCGCCGCCGCCGTCCTGGCCGCGGCCTGCGAGGCGCTGCCGACCCGGGAACCGTCCGGACGCTAGCCGGCGCACCCCAGCTCGGCCCGCCACGCCGCGGTCCGCGGACGGTACTGCGGGTCGACCTCGACGTGCTGCTCGTCGAGCATCCGCTCGAACGCGGGAACGGTCCGCGCGACGTCCCGCGGACCGCAGTGCGTGGAGAGCTCGACCAGCTCGCGCCCGCTCGGGAAGCGGAAGTGCTCGAGGTCCGCGCGGGACAGGCCCCACCGCGCGGACGCGACCTTGACCCGGCTGACCACCAGCGGCCCGTGCACCCGCAGGTCGCGCAGGCACGCCTCGTCGACGGCCCCCTGCCCGCCGCGGCAGGCCCATGCCCGCTGGGCCGACGACAGCAGGCGCCCGCCGGCCGCGGTGCTCTCGATGGCCTCGGTCGCCGCGGCCGGGTCGACCTCGCACCGGACCTCGACGTCGAGCCACAGGCCGCCGGGGACGACGTCGAGCTCCACCCGCCCGCCCCGCGGGGTGCGGCAGCAGGCCGACGAGCCGGTGCGACGGGCGGAGACCGCGAGGTCGTAGCGGCCGCGGGCCCGGCGACGCAGGCGCACCTCGACCCCGGCCCGCAGCAGGTCGAGCCCCGCGGTGTCGACCAGGTAGGTCTGCCGGGTGCTCCACGTCGGGGCGGGACGACCGGTCAGGGCCTCCGCGGCCGCGTCCGGGGACGAGCGGAGCGACGTCTTCAGCTCGACGCTGTCCGCCGGCGCGGTGTGGGTGCTGAGCTGCACCAGGGCCTCGGGTGTCCCGAATCTGGCCACGGGGGCTCTCCGGCCTCCTCACCTGAGCGCGACGCCCGGTCGTCGTCGACGCGTCGTGACCCGACTCTAGGGGGTGTCCGGCATCACGACGAGGGTCGGCGATGATCGACATCCGATCGGCCCAGGAACCTCGACCTCGATCGACTTGCCCGCGACCGACGACGTATCTATGGTCGGAAGTGGCTCAGCACACACCGTTCGGCGACCGATGTTGCACGGTCGTCGCGATGAACGACGTGTCCTGCCGCCTACTGGTCGTTTCCATACGGCCCAACGGTCGATCAGACCGCAGGCGGCACTGTGCGCGCACTTCCCGGGACCCTGCGCAGGCACGGTCCCCACGAGGCGCCTCGTGGGGCTCGACGCCGCCTCTTCCCCCGCGCCCCTCGGCGCGGGGTGACCAGGAAGTCGGAACGAGGAGGGGACGGCCGATGACGGCCACGGCAGACGATCGAGCGGATGTGCTCCACAAAGCCGGACTCGACGGTCAGAACCGCACGGCGCTGGGGCGGATGCTCGGTACCGGCGACGTCGGCTACGCCGAGGAGGGCGACGACGGCGTCATGCGCGCCACGGTCACCATCCCCGAGGACCAGCTGATCTTCAGCCCGAGCATCATCGTGTTCCCGCACGGCGGGGACATCGAGCTCACGATCATCAACGACGACAAGAACACCCACTGCGCGCTCCTGCCGCACAACGGTGACCCCAAGATCATCTGGCTGGTCAACCACTCCAAGGGCACGGCGCGGCTGAACCTCGACGGTCCCGGGGCCTACTGGTACGGCTCCACGACCGGCAACGACGAGGGCCGCGGCCTGACGGCCGCCCTCGTCATGGGTGGCGAGGTCCCCGACTCGGCCAAGCTCGACCGCCCGCCGCAGCCCCGTCCCTGACGCCCGAGAGGAGCACTCCATGACCGACTACGTCGACGCCGGCGAAGCCGTCGCGCACCGCACCCTGTCCAACGTCAAGGGCGAGGCGCCCGCGACGCGGAACGTGGACTACGACCGCATCAAGGGTGCCAAGAGCGAGCCGGAGAACTGGCTCACCTACTACGGCAGCTACGACGGCCAGCGCTACTCGCCGCTGGACCAGATCAACAAGAGCAACGTCCGCAAGCTGTCGCCCGCGTGGGTGTTCCAGGCGGGCTCGACCGGCATGCACTCCGGTGCCTCGACCTACTCGTTCGAGGCGTCGCCGCTCGTGGTGGACGGCGTCATGTACGTCTCCGGCCCGGACGGCAAGGTGTGGGCGATCGACCCCACCACCGGTGACGAGCTGTGGCGCTACAAGCACGCCTCGCCGTTCGACACCTCGCTGTGCTGCGGCAACGTCAACCGCGGCGTCGCCGTGGGCCACGGCAAGGTGTACATGTACACCCTGAACGCCCACCTCATCGCGCTCGACGCGACCACCGGCGAGAAGGTCTGGGACACCACCAACGGTGACGTCCGCGCCGGGGAGAGCGGCTCGGCCGCCCCGCTGATCGTCAAGGACATGGTCGTGGTCGGCAGCGCCGGCGGCGAGTTCGGTGTCCGCGGCCACCTGGACGCCTTCGACGCGCAGACCGGCGAGCGCCGCTGGCGCTGCTACACGGTGCCGAAGCCGGGCGAGCCCGGCTCGGAGACCTGGCCGGAGGACGGCGAGGCCTGGCAGCGCGGCGGCGCGAACTGCTGGATCACGCCGACCTACGACCCGGAGCTCGAGCTGCTCTTCCAGGGCACGGGCAACCCGGCGCCGGACTTCGACGGCGGCGTCCGCGAGGGCGACAACCTCTACACCGACTCCGTCGTCGCGATCGACGTGAACTCGGGCGAGATCCGCTGGCACTACCAGTTCACGCCCCACGACCTGTGGGACTACGACTCGACGATGGAGAACCTGCTCTTCGACGCACCGGACGGGCGCAAGCTGCTCGCCCACGCGGACAAGAACGGCTACTTCTTCGTCATCGACCGCACCAACGGCGAGCTCGTGCGGGTCTTCCCCTTCGTCGACCGCATCACCTGGGGCGAGATCACGCCCGACGGCAAGGTGACGCCGAAGATCTACCCCGACGAGGAGGGCGTCCCCGTCCACTTCTGGCCCGGCCCGGCCGGCGGCAAGGAGTGGACGCACATGTCGTACAACCCCCAGACCGGGCTGATCTACATCCCGGTCCAGGAGGTCGGTGCGACCGCCACCCGCCGTCGCCGCGAGTTCAAGGAGTCGATCCCCTACTGGGGAGCCGGCGTGGCCGTCGACCTCGACGACCACTACGGCTTCGTCAGCGCGGTCGACCCGACGACCGGCGAGGAGAAGTGGCGCTGGAACCACGAGTACCCCATGTGCGCGTCGAACATCACGACGGCGGGTGGGCTCGTCTTCCAGGGCACGCCGAGCGGCGAGTTCGTGGCCCTCGACGCGGAGACCGGCGAGAAGCTGTGGCAGTTCCAGTGCGGCAGCGGACACCACTCCAGCCCGACCGTCTACTCGGTGGACGGGCGTCAGTACGTCGCGGTGCCCACCGGCTGGGGCGGCTGGGTCGAGGGCTTCCTGCCCGGCCTGCTCGGCGCCGCCGCGGGTGACGCGCTGTTCTGTTTCGCACTGCCCGAGGACTGAGTCCGCGGGACAATGGCAGAGCCGAATTCGAGGAAGGGAGGTCTGGACATGGAGTGGGAGACCCCGGAGTTCACCGAAATCGGTGTCGCCCCTGAGGTGACGATGTACGTCGCCCAGATGGACGACTGATCGAGTAAGTGCCACCAGGGGCGTCGGATTCGATTCCGGCGCCCCTGGTCGGCGTGTACGACGAGAAACGGGGAACCCGATGAGTGCGCCACCCGTGGCGAACAAGTGGATCTGCGAGATGTGCGGACTCATCTATGATCCGGAGGAGGGTGACCCCGACAGCGGCATCCCACCCGGGACGCCCTTCGAGGACATCCCCGACGACTGGATGTGCCCCATCTGCGGCGCCGAGAAGGCGGACTTCCGCGAGGTGCAACCGGGAGAGGACCTCGATCTATGATCACCGGGTACGGCCACTTCGTCCAACTGGCGGAATCGCTGCAGTGGGACGAGAAGGACATCGACCTCACGGCCGACGCCGAGGCGTGGGGGGAGCTCGAGTCCTCCGAACGCGACCGCGTGCTCGGGCTGATCGCCGGGTTCTGCGTCGGCGAGATGTCCGTCGCCACCCACCTCGGGTCGTTCGAGGACAAGGCCACGACGGACGACTCGATGGCCGGGTGCTTCCGGGCCCAGGCCCGTGACGAGGCGCGGCACGCGCGCTTCTTCGACCGCGTCGCCGGCGAGGTCGTCGGCGTCCCCGGCGAGAGCCTCGCCGACCGGCTGGAGACGCTGCGCGACCACGTGAGCCCCGAGATCCTGGAGCTGTTCGAGGAGCGCCTGCCGACGCTGGCCGAGGACCTCGCCGCCGGGGAGAAGGACCTGACCGCGGCCGTCAGCTTGTACCACATGATCCTGGAGGGTGTGGTGCTCACGGCCGGGCAGCACGCCCTGCTCGCCGCCCTCGACCGGTGCTCGGTGAGCATGCCGGGCGTCCACAAGGGCATGGAGCTGGTGCTGCGCGACGAGCGCTGGCACATCGGGTTCGGCTCGCGCGTGATCCAGAGCGCGGACGTCGTCTCCGACGAGATGGAGGAGCTGCTCCAACAGGGCATGAAGGCGGCGCACGCCTGGGGCGACCTCATCGACCGGCAGGACATCGAGAAGGTCGAGCAGCTCCACAAGCGCCGCCTCAAGTCCGTCGGCATCAAGTTCTGGTGAGGGGCGCGTGAAGGTCCGCGTCCTGGGGTCCTCCGCCGGCGGCGGGCTCCCGCAGTGGAACTGCTCGTGCGCCGGGTGCGCGGGCGCACGTGAGGGCACCGTCGAGCCGCGCACGCAGTCCTCGATCGCCGTGGGCGACGGGGACGCGTGGTTCCTGGTGAACGCCTCGCCCGACGTCCGCCAGCAGCTCGCGGCCGGCCCCGACCTGCACCCGGGCGCCTCCCGACGTAGCCCGGTCGAGGCGATCCTGCTGTCCGACGCCGAGATCGACCACACCCTCGGCCTGCTGATCCTGCGGGAGGGGTCCGGGGTCACGGTGCACGCCACCGCGGCGACCGAGGCCACCCTGCGGGAGGGGACGGGCTTCCTGACGACGCTCGAGGCGTACTGCCCGGTCGAGGTCGTCGGGGTCGAGGTCGGCGTCGCGCGGGCGCTCACCGAGCACCTGTCGTACACCGCGTTCGACCTGCCGACCGGCAAGACGCCGCGCTTCGCCACGAGCGGCCCGGCGGAGGGGCGTGTCGTCGGGTACCGCTTCCACGACCACCGCACGGGCGGCAGCGTGGTCTACGCGCCCGGCGTCGCCGACCTCGCGCCGCTGGAGGCGGCGTCCCGCGGGGCGTCGGTGCTGCTCGTGGACGGGACGTGCTTCCACGACGACGAGCTCGTCCGGCTGGGGCTCGGGCGCAAGACCGCCGCCGACATGGGCCACGTGGCCCTGGAGCGGTCGCTGGACCGGCTCGCCGAGCTCGACGTGCCGCGCATCGTCCTGGTCCACATGAACAACTCGAACCCGATCCTGCTCCCCGACTCCGACGAGGCACCCGTCGTCGGGAAGGCCGGGGTGGAGATCGGCCACGACGGATGGGAGCTCGAGGCGTGACTGCCGTTGCCGAGACGACGTTGACCGAGCGGCTGCGCTCGCAGGCCTCGCGCTATCACGCGGCGCACCCCTTCCACGTGCGCATGAACGACGGGGAGCTCTCACCGGCCCAGATTCGCGGGTGGGTGGCGAACCGCTTCCACTACCAGGAGTCCATCCCGATCAAGGACGCCGCGATCCTGTCGAACTGCCCGGACGTCGAGGTGCGGCGGCGGTGGATCCGGCGGATCACCGACCACGACGGGGTCGGCGACGACCCGGGTGGCATCGAGGCGTGGCTGCGGCTGGGCGAGGCGTGCGGGGTGCCGCGCGAGGAGATGACCGATCACCGCCACCTGCAGCCCGGTGTGCGGTTCGCGGTCGACGCCTACGTGACGTTCGCGCGGACGAAGCCGTGGCCGATCGCGGTGGCGTCGTCGCTGACCGAGCTGTTCGCGCCGGACCTCATGGCGACCCGGCTCGCGGCGTTCGAGAAGTACTACACCTGGATCGACCCGGCGGGCCTGCAGTACTTCCGCAATCGGCTGTTCCAGGCGCCGCGCGACTCCGAGCACGCCCTCGAGGTGGTCCTGGAGCACTGCCGGACGCCGGAGGCGGAGCAGGCGGCCTACGACGCGCTGGCGTTCAAGAACGACGTCCTGTGGTCGATGATGGACGCCATCGACGCGGCGTACCCGGCATGACCGCTCCGTTCTCGACGACGGGCGTGCCGCGCCTGGCGCGTGGGGTGAAGCTGCGCTTCGACCGCTCCCGGGAGCGGCACGTGCTGCTGCTGCCGGAGACCGTGGTGGAGCTCAACGGCACCGGCACCGCGATCCTGCAGCTCTGCGACGGGCAGCGGACCGTGGCCGACATCGTCGCCGCGCTGCGCGAGCAGTACGCGGACGTGCCCGAGGGGCAGGTCGTCGCGTACCTGGCGAAGCTCGCCGAGCGCCGACACCTGGAGATTCATGAGTGAGATCGACGGAGACGCAGCGGAGCGGAGCTCGACCACGGTGGAGGGCCCCCTCGGCCTGCTGGCCGAGCTGACGTACCGGTGCCCGCTGGCGTGCGCGTACTGCTCGAACCCGATCGAGCTGGCCGCGTACCGCGACGAGCTGGACACCGCCGAGTGGCAGCGGGTGATCACCGAGGCCGCCGAGCTGGGCGCGTTGCAGTGCCACCTCTCCGGCGGGGAGCCACTGCTGCGCCGCGACCTCGCCGACCTGGTGCGCACCGCCGCCGAGCAGGGGCTCTACACGAACCTCGTCACGAGCGCGCTGGGCTTCACCGCGAAGCGGGCGGCCGAGCTGCACGACGCCGGGCTGGACCACGTGCAGGTGTCGCTGCAGGCCGACGAGCCGGCGCTCTCGGACCGGATCGCCGGCCTGCCGTCGTTCGCGCGCAAGATCGACGCCGCGCGGCGGGTGCGGGAGCTGGGCTGGCCGCTGACGCTGAACGTCGTGCTGCACCGGCAGAACATCGACCGCATCCCCGAGATCCTCGCGGCGGCGGAGGAGCTCGAGGCCGACCGGATCGAGCTGGCCAACACCCAGTACTACGGCTGGGCGGCGCTGAACCGGGCGGCGCTGCTGCCCTCGCGGGAGCAGCTGGCGGAGGCCGAGGTCGTGGTCCGTGAGGCCAAGGAGCGGCTCCGCGGACGCATGGAGATCATCTACGTGATCCCGGACTACTACGCCACCTACCCGAAGCCGTGCATGGGCGGCTGGGGCGCGCGCCAGCTCGTCGTCGTGCCGACCGGGGACGCCCTGCCGTGCCTGGCCGCGCACGGGCTGCCGCTGCCGTCGGCGAACGTGCGCGAGCACGACCTGGCGTGGATCTGGCGGGACTCGCCGATGTTCTCGGCGTACCGGGGCACCGACTGGATGCAGGACCCGTGTCGGTCGTGCGACCGCCGCGAGGTCGACCTCGGCGGGTGCCGCTGCCAGGCGTTCGCGCTGACCGGCGACGCCACCCGCACCGACCCGGTCTGCCACCTCAGCCCCGACCACGGGATCGTCGAGGCAGCCGTGGCGGAGGCCAACGAGGAGCGCACCCCCGTCGACCTTCCGCTCGTGCCCCGCCGCGAACGGCAGCGGAACTAGTCGTCCAGCGGGACCCCGCCGAAGAAGACCAGGCTGGCCACGAAGTACACGACGTAGAAGGCCAGCAGCACGATCCCGTGCCAGCGGCGCAGCCGGCCGGTGGCGAGGAAGCCGGCCGCGATCGCCGTCATGACGATGAGCACGGGCAGGTGCCAGGCCAGCACGTCCTCGTCGACCGCGATCGCCCCGCCGGTGAGCAGGATGATGCCGAGCTTGCCGGTCACGGAGAACACGACGCTGCCGACGACGTTCGCGACCGCGATCTCCGGAGCCCCGCGACGCTGCGGCTCGGCGGTCAGGAAGATGTCCTCCAGTGAGAGCGCGAGCGTGGCGATCGTGACGCCGAAGACGGTGCCCTCGATGCCGAGCGTCTCGATGACCCCCTCGGTCGCCTGCCCGGCCGCGACCGCCCCGATGACCAGACCGATCAGCGCCAGCACCGCGAGCCCGAGCCCCACGCCGGGGGAGTGGGTGCGGGCCTTGAGGAAGCCCTCGTCGAGTCGCAGGTCGGGCGGGAGGGTGAAGGACCGTCCGCCGTCGGGCTGCCGGGGGTCGTCCAGGGCGACCGACCCGCCGCCGTTGCCGCCCACTCCCGCGCCGACCTTCTCGAACTGCTCGTAGACCTCGGCGTTGCGGAAGACCGGGCGGCGCGCGGCGTACTCGCGGTAGCCGATGTAGGCGACGAACGCGACGAACAGCAGGACCAGCACGACCCCGGCGGCCACCGTGAGGAACCCGGTGAGCGCGAACGCGAGCATGAGGATCGGGGCGAGCACGAACAGCGCGAGGTAGTCCTTCGGCACGTCCACGACGGTCGGGGCGATGATCGCCGAGATCGCCAGCACGACGCCCGTCATCGCGACCGTCGTCCCGATCACCGTCCCGAGCGCGACGTTGCTCAGGTCCTCGAGGTTGAGCGCGATCCCGAAGGCGAGGTCGTCGAACTCGATCCCGGTGAACAGCACGGCGATGAGGAACAGCGAGATCGCCCACCGGCTCGCGACCCCGACGAGGTACCCGATCAACTTCTCGGCGCTGAACACCAGGACCGCGATCCCGATGACGAACAGCAAGATCGATTCCATGCAGACGCGCTCCTCGCCGAGCAGTTGATCGCCACGATGTGAACGACATGATGTGATCGCCCACGATGGTGATCGGGACCACTCGCGATTTCAACGGGTCGACAGGACAGGTCCGATGTGGGAGATCAGGACCGCCCAGCTCGCCGACCTCGCCGCGAGCGAGGCGACGGCGCGCCGGGCGGACGCCTGATCAGCCCGTGTTGCGCATCCCCGCCGAGATGCCGTTGACCGTCAGCAGCAGCGCGCGCTGCAGGTCCGGGTCGGGCTCGTCGACCGTCCGCCGCTCCGCGAGCGCGTGGACCTGCAGGTGGTGCAGCGGCTCGAGGTAGCTCTCGCGGACCTCGAGGGTCTGGCGCAGCAGCGGGTTGTTCGCGAGCAGGTGGTCGCCGGGGGACAGGGCGAGGACCTCCTTGAGGGTCCGCGCGTGCTCGGCCTTGATGATCTCGAAGACGTCCTGCAGCTCCGGGTCGACCAGTTCGGACACGTAGAACCCGGCGATGCGCATGTCGGTCTTCGCGAGCGTCATCTCGACGTTGGAGAGCAGGTTCGCGAAGAACGCCCAGTCGCGCATCTCGTCGATGACGTCGCCGTACCCCGCCTCGTGCGCGGCGCGCAGGCCCGAGCCCAGCCCGAACCACCCGGGGACGATCATGCGGGTCTGCGTCCAGCCGAACACCCACGGGATCGCGCGGAGGTCGTCGAGCGACGCGTCGCCGCCGGCCCCCGGTCGCTTGCCGGGCCGGGAACCGACGTTCAGCATCGACAGCTCGTCGACCGGCGTGGCCTGGGTGAAGAAGTTCGGCAGGCCCTCGTGCCCGACGAGCTCCTCGTACGCGGCCTGGGCGGCGTCGGAGATGACGTCCATGGCCTCGTCCCAGCGCTTCAGCTGGTCGGCGGGCACCCGGCTGGTCTGGTGCAGCAGCGTCGCCTCGAGCACGGCCGACAGCATGATCTCGAGGTTGTCCTCGGCCAGCGAGGGCAGCGAGTACTTGTCCGAGATGACCTCGCCCTGCTCGGTCTCCTTCATCACCGCGTCCACGACGCCGTGCGGCTGGGCCGCGATCGCCTCGGCGGACGGGCCACCACCGCGCCCGACCGACCCGCCGCGGCCGTGGAACAGGCGCAGCCGCACTCCGTGCTTGGCGGCGACGTCGCGCAGTTGGCGCTGGGCCTGGTGGATGGACCACTGGCTCGTCGTGATCCCGGCGCCCTTGTTGGAGTCCGAGTAGCCCAGCATCATCTCCTGCACGTCGCCGCGGGCCGCGACGATCGCGCGGTACGACGGGTCGGAGAGCATCCCGTCGAGCAGGTCGCCGGAGATCTTGAGCTCGGTCGCCGTCTCGAACAGCGGGACGATGTCCAGCGACGAGCGCGCCCCGTCGACGGTGAGCTCGATCAGGCCGGCCTCGCGCGCGAGCACGGCCACCGCGAGGACGTCGTCGACGTTCTGGGCCATCGACATGATGTAGGTGTGCAGGGCCTCCTCGCCGTAGGTGTCCTGCACCGACCGGATCGTGTCGAAGACCTCCAGGGTCTCCCGGAACGAGTCGTCGCCGATCTCCTGCCAGTTGCGCCGCGGGGTCAGCGCCCGCCGGCCGGCCAGCTCCGTCGAGAGCACCTCGATCCGGCCGTCGTGGTCCAGCTCGGCGTACGGGGTCTCCAGCTCGCCGAGGCGGTCGAACAGGGCCGCGAGCGCGGTGTGGTGGAACTTGGTGTGCTCGCGCACGTCGACCGAGGCCAGGTGCAGACCGACCGCGTTCGCGCTGCGCATGACGTCGCGGAGCATCCCGTCCGCGATCCGCTCGCCGTCGTGGGTGCGCAGCGAGCGGTCCATGATCTCGAGGTCGTGCAGGTACTCCGCGCTGCCGAGGTAGTCCCGCCCCGGGACGTGCGCGGACCCGTCGTCGTACCGCCGGCGGGTGTTCTCCAGCCGGGCGTGGATGTAGGAGCACTTCAGCCGGTAGGGCTCCTCGGCGTTGAGCCGGACGAAGCGGTCGTGGATCTCCGGGAGGTGCCGGCGGTCGCGGGCCAGGCTGCGCCGCAGGTCGTCGGACACCCCGGCCAGCCGCGTCGACACGGACAGCTCCTGGACCAGCTCCTCGACCAGGCCGATCTGGATGCGCACGCCGCGGTCGGCGTAGATCCGCATGACGTCGGTGGTCAGCTGCGCGGTGACGTTCGGGTTGCCGTCCCGGTCGCCGCCCACCCAGCAGCCCAGCACCAGGGGCCGGGCACCGTCGGGCAGGCGCAGGTCGACCCGGGCGAGCTCCTCGTCGAGGACCGTGAGCACCTCGGGGACCGCGTGGCGCCCGAGCTGTTCGAGGTAGTAGGACACCGAGCGGGCCTCGTCGAGCACCGTCGGACGCTCGGGACGGATCTCGTCGGTCTGCCAGATGAGGTCGACGAGGCGCTCGAGCCGGGTCTCCGCGGCCTCGGGCGAGAGCCCGTCGCCGAGGATCGCCGCGATCGAGCGGAGCTTGCCCAGCACCGACTGCCGCTGCGCCTCGGTGGGGTGCGCGGTGAAGGTCGGCTTGAGCTCGAGGCGGGACAGTGCGGTCTTCAGCTCGTCGGGGTCGGCCTCGTCGACGAGCCGCTGCGCGAGCAGGTGGATCGGCCCCTCGCCCCGTTCGTGCACCTCCCGGCGCTCGGCCGCGCGGTGGGTCTGCTCGGCGACGTTGGCGAGGTGGAAGTACGTCGCGAACGCCCGGGCGAGCACGGCGGCGGTGCCCGGGTCGAGGTCCGCGAGCAGGTCACGGATCTCGGTGTCGCCGCGCTCGGGGACCTCGCGCACCATCGCGCGGACCTTCTCGACGAGGTCGAGCATCTCGTCGCCGTTCTGCCGCGCGAGCGTCCGCCCGAGCAGGGTGGAGAGCCGGCGGATGTCGGTGCGCAGCGCGGAGTGCTCGGACTCGCTGGAGACGCTGCCCTCGGTCGGCACGGAGTCGGAACGTCGGCCGGTGCTCATCGCGCACATCTCCTCGGTGACGGGGGCTCGGGACGCCCACGGCACCGGGGACGTGGCCGATTGTCTGCCCCGACGGGGTGTGCCGCTACACCTGGCCGCAGCAACCTTCCCGACGGCGGGCTCGATCGGCGGGTGCCGGCCGGCTCGGCGTTGCGTCGCGCACACGGTGCGGGTGGGTCGTTCTGCGGTGGCTCGGCGTTGCGTCGCGCACACGGTGCGGGTGGGACGACCTCCGGTGGCTCGGCGTTGCGTCGCGCACACGGTGCGGGCGGGACGTCCTCGGTCGGATCGCCGTGGCGTTCCGCACCACGGTCGGCGGCGCCCGTACCCGCTCCGCATGATCATCGGGCCCTGAGCGTTGCCCCGACGCGCCCGGAGGAGCGCTGGGTGCCCGCTCGGCGTGCCGGCCTCGGGCCGTGTGCGGGACGCAACGTGGGTGTGGCCAGGTGCGACCCGCCCCAGCCGTGTGCGGGACGCAACGTGCGTGTGGCCAGGTGCGACCTGCTCCGGCCGTGTGCGGGACGCAACGTGCGTGTGGCGGGGTGCGACCTGCTCCGGCCGTGTGCGGGACGCAACGCGCGTGTGGCCGGGCGCGACCTCTCCATGCGAGGCCCGCGCTCACCCACGTCCGAGGAAGTCACGTTCCACGGCGTTCCCGGTGAGCAGCGCCGCCTCGGCCCGGGCCGCGTCCGCCTCCGCGGACCGGCCGAGCTCCTGCAGGAAGCGCGCCCGGGCCGCCGCCAGGTAGTGGTACGTCGCCAGGGCGGGCTCGGCCCGCAGCGGCTCCAGCGCCTCGAGTCCGGCCGCCGGCCCCGCGGCGAACCCGACCGCCACGGCGCGGTTGAGCGCGACGACGGGCGAGGGCCAGCGGGCGAGCAGCTCGTCGTAGAGCCCGACGATCTCGGCCCAGTCGGTCCCGGCGGCGCTCGGGGCCTCGGCGTGCACCGCCGCGATCGCCGCGAGCACGGCGTACCGCGGCACCGGACGGCCGCGCAGCGCCTCGCGGGTCAGCGCGGTGCCCTCGGCGATCATCCCGGCGTCCCAGCGCGTCCGGTCCTGGTCGGCGAGCAGCACGAGCTCCCCGTCGGGCCCGGTCCGGGCCGCCGACCGGGCGTCGGTGAGCAGGACCAGCGCCAGCAGACCGGTGACGGCGGGGTCGGTCGGGAAGCGGGCCCGGAGCAGGCGGGCGAGGTCGTGCGCCCGGTCGAGGAGGTCGCGGCGCAGCAGCGCGTCCCCCTCCGAGGCGGTGTGACCCGTCGTCAGGACCAGGTGGACGACGGACAGGACCGCCGCGAGCCGCTCCGGCAGCTCGGCCGGGCCGGGCACCCGGTAGGGCACGCGGGCGGCCGCGATCTTCTTCTTCGCCCGCGTGATGCGGGCCGCCATCGTCGCCTCCGGTACGAGGAACGCCCGCGCGATCTCCCCGGTGGTCAGCCCGCCCAGGAGCCGCAGGGTCAGAGCGACGCGGGCGGGTCCGGCGAGGGCGGGGTGGCAGCAGGTGAAGACCAGCGCGAGCAGGTCGGTCTCGGTCGGCGCCGGGTCGTCAGGAGCGACCTCGTCGGTGACGAGCCACGGCAACGCCCGGGCCGCGACCTCGTCCCGCCGCAGCCGGTCCAGCGCCCGACGCCGGGCCGCCGTCGTCAGCCAGGCGCCGGGCCGGGCCGGGACGCCGTCCGCGCGCCAGGACTCCACCGCCCGTGCGAAGGCGTCCGCGACGCACTCCTCGGCGACGTCGAGGTCGCGCGTGACGCGCACCGTCGCGGCGAGGACCGGGCCCCACTCGTGACGGTGCGCGTCCGCGAGGGCCGCGTCGGCCGGCTCCATCTCAGGGGTAGACGACCGGTCGGACCTCGACCCCGCCGAACACCACGGGGACCTCCCGGGCGACGGCGAGCGCAGCGTCCAGGTCGGGGGCGTCGATCAGGTAGTAGCCGCCGAGGGCCTCCTTGGTCTCGACGAAGGGCCCGTCGGTCACCTCCGCGTCGTCCCCGGCGGCGTAGTCGGGCGACCGTCCGCCCCCGCGGAGGGTCGTGGCGGTCGCGCTCGGCGCGAGCTGGCCGCCGCCCCGCAGCACGTCGCCGTGCGCGGCCTGGAACTTCTGGTGGGCGGCGAGCAGGTCGGCGGGTGCGTCCGCGGCGTACGCGGCCTCGTCGACGTAGAACAGGATCAGGTAGCCGGCCATGGGTGCTCCTTCGGGGGAGGAGGCCCCGGCGTGTCCGGGGCCCACATCATGTCGACGCGGACCGATCGCGGGAATCGACAGCTCCCCCGATGGGAATCTCCGGTCGGTGAGCACCACCGCCGGCAACACGAAGGCCTACGCCGACTCGAGCGGCTCGTTCAAGCGTCGAGGGCCCCGCTTCACCGACCGCATCGTCGCGAACCCGACCGGCGAGGGGGAGTGGCCGGCCGAGCCCGGGCGCTACCGGCTCGTCGTGTCCCTGGCCTGCCCGTGGGCGCACCGCTCGGTGATCGTCCGGCGGCTGATGGGCCTGGAGGACGCGATCTCGATGGCGATCACCGACCCGCTGCAGGACGACCGCTCGTGGCGGTTCTCCCTCGACGAGGGCGGCGTGGACCCGGTGCTGGGCTACACCCACCTGGAGCAGGCCTACCTCGCCCGCGACCCGGAGAACGGCACCGAGAACGGCGTCTCGGTGCCCGCGATCGTCGACGTGGCCTCGGGCGAGCTGGTCACCAACGACTACCCGTGGATCACCATCGACCTCGGCAGGGAGTGGACCGCCCACGAGCGCGAGGGCGCCCCCACGCTCTACCCCGACGACCTCCGCGACGAGATCGACGAGGTCAACGAGGGCGTCTTCCACGACGTCAACAACGGCGTCTACAAGACCGGGTTCGCGACGAGGCAGTCGCGCTACGAGGAGGCCTACACCGCGCTGTTCGCCCGCCTCGACGCGCTCGACGAGCGGCTGGAGACCCGGCGCTACCTCGTCGGGGACCACATCACCGAGGCCGACATCCGCCTGTTCACCACGCTCGCCCGCTTCGACGCGGTCTACCAGGGCCACTTCAAGTGCAACCGGCAGAAGCTCGCCGAGTTCGGCGCGCTGTGGGCCTACGCCCGCGACCTGTACCAGACCCCCGGCTTCGGCGACACCGTCGACCTCGACCACATCAAGCGGCACTACTACCAGGTGCAGACGACGATCAACCCGACGCAGATCGTCCCGCTCGGGCCCCTGACGGCCTGGGACTCGCCGCACCACCGCGAGGAGCTCGGCGGTTCCCCGTTCGGCCCGGGCGGCACTCCGCCGGCGCCGCTCGAGCACCCACTGCGTCCGCTGGGCCCGATCGACATGTAGTGGGTAGCCGACGGGCGTGAGTGCACCGAAGAACAGTCGCCCGAAGAACGTGGCCGAGCACGTCCTCGACCGTCTCGCCGCCTGGGGTGTCCACCGGTTCTACGGCTACCCGGGCGACGGCATCGGCGGGATCTTCACCGCCCTGCCGAAGCGCGACGACGCCGAGTTCGTGCAGGTCCGGCACGAGGAGACCGCCGCGTTCGCCGCGTGCGCCGACGTGAAGTACGGCGGGTCGCCGATCGGGTGCTGCGCCGTCACCGGCGGTCCGGGCGCCATCCACGCGCTCAACGGGCTCTACGACGCCAAGCTCGACCACCAGCCCGTCGTCGCCCTGCTCGGGCACACCGCGCAGACCGCGCAGGGCGGCGGCTACTACCAGGAGGTCGACCTCGGCACGCTGTTCTCCGACGTCGGGGGCTACGTCGCCGAGGTGAAGGACCCCTCGCAGGTGCGGCACGTCGTCGACCGCGCGTGCCGCACCGCGCTGGCCGACCGCACCGTCGCCGTCGTGATCCTGCCCAGCGACGTGCTGGAGGAGGACGCCGTCCCGGAGCCCCCGGACGCGCACGGCTACTACCAGACCTCCGCGGTCCCGTCGTCCGACCCGGGCGCTCCGGCCCCGGCCGCGCTCGAGGCCGCGGCGGCGGTGCTGAACGCGGGGGAGAAGGTCGCGATCCTGGCCGGCGCGGGCGCGCTCGGGGCGTCGACCGAGCTCACCGAGGTCGCGAACCGGCTCGGCGCGGGCCTGTCCACGGCGCTGCTCGGCAAGGGCGTGATCGACGACCGCTCGCCCTGGAACTGCGGCGCCATCGGCCTGCTCGGGACGACGGCGTCGTGGCACCTCATGCGCGAGTGCGACACCCTGCTGATCGTCGGCTCGACGATGCCCTACACCGAGTACTACCCGGCCCCCGGGCAGGCGCGAGCGGTGCAGATCGACGTCGACGGGTCGCGCTGCGGCATCCGTTACGACACCGACGTCAACCTCACCGGGGACGCCGCGACCACGCTGGACGCGCTCCTCCCGTTCCTGGAGGACAAGACGGACCCGACGTGGCGCGCCCACGTCGAGCGGTGGACCGCCTCGTGGGACGAGTACTCCGAGCAGCGCGCCCACGCCCGCACCGAGAAGCTGAACCCGGAGCTCGTCGTCCGGGAGCTCTCCGACCGGCTGCCCGACGACGCCCTGGTCGCGGTCGACTGCGGGACCGCCACCTCCTGGTACGCCCGCGACCTCACCCTGAAGCCCACCCAGCGCGGCTCGCTGTCGGGGACGTTGCTGTCGATGGGCGGCGCGATGCCGTACGCGATCGCGGCGAAGACCGCGCACCCGGACCGCCCCGTCGTCGCGCTGGTCGGAGACGGCGCGATGCAGATGAACGGCGTCAACGAGCTCATCACGGTCCAGCGCAACTGGCGCACGTGGGCCGACCCGCGCCTGGTGATCCTCGTGCTCTCCAACGACGACCTCTCCTACGTCTCGTGGGAGACCCGCGGCATGCTCGGCGAGGCGCCCGACCCGCAGTCGCAGGCGGTGCCGGACGTGCCCTACGCCGAGTGGGCCACGCTGCTCGGGCTCGACGGGGCGACGCTGACCGAGCGGGACGCGATCGGGTCGGTGTGGGACCGCGCGCTCGCGGCGGACCGCCCGTTCGTCGTCGACGCGAAGGTGGACGAGGACATCCCGCTGGTGCCCCCGCACGTGACCCTGCAGCAGGCGTTCAACACCGCCCGCTCGCAGGTGGCCGGGGACCCCGATGCGCTCTCGATCATCGCCAACGGCGTCAAGGAGACGGTCGGGGCCAAGGCCCGGTCGCTGCTGGGGCTCCCGAGGAAGGACTGACGACGGGCCCCTACGGTGGGGACATGGCAGTCACCGTGGAGAACGCCGACGACCTGACCCGGGCCCCGGGCGCGTCGGTCACCCCCGACACCCTCCCGAACGACCTCGACATCACCGACCTCGTGCTCGGCGGCGGCGCCGAGGCGAGCCACCGCGACACCGTGCAGGTGCAGTACGAGGGCCGGCTGGTGTCGAACTCCAGCGAGTTCGACTCCTCGTGGAGCCGTGGCGGCACCCCGGTCGAGTTCCCGCTCGGCCAGGTCATCGACGGGTTCAAGCTGGGCATCTCCGGCATGCGCGAGGGCGGCCGCCGCATCCTCGTCGTCCCGCCGCACCAGGGCTACGGCCCGCAGGGCGCCGGCGGGGTCATCCCGGGCAACGCCCACCTCGTGTTCGTCGTCGACCTCGTGAAGGTCAACTGATCCTCTAGGGTGCGCGGTGGTACCGAGCGGTACCACCGCGCATCAAGGAGGTCGGCCGTGCCGGAGAAGGCCCCTGACGTCGTCGTCAGCGAGACCGTGGACGCCCCGCCGGAGAAGGTCTGGGAGCTCGTCGGCGACCCGGCCCGCATGGGCGAGATCTCCCCGGAGTGCTACTCGACCCGCTGGCTCGGCGGCGCGACCGGCCCGAAGCCGGGCGCCCGGTTCATCGGCTGGAACCGCAAGGGCCTCCTGCGCTGGCCCACCACCAGCACGGTCGCCGAGTACGACCCCGCCCGGCACATCAGCTGGGACGTCGACGTGGTCGGCCAGGCGGTCGCCCGCTGGAGCTTCACCCTCGAGCCCGAGGGCGACGGGACGAAGGTGACCCAGCGCTGGGTCGACAAGCGCACCGCGATCGCGGCGCTGGTCGGGAAGGGCCGCACCACGGACAGCCCGTCGCACAACCGCGAGGGCATGGCACGCACGCTGGCCACGGTGAAGGCGCGCAGCGAGGGCCGCGCGGGCTGATCGTCCGACCGGGTGATGCCCCTGCCGTGACGCGTCCGGTTCGCCAGGATCGGGGCATGCCCCTTCCCGACGGCGGGTCCTCCCGCGACCGGGTGCGCGGGCTCGACGGGCCGGCGGCGGACCTGGTCGCGGCCCTGGCCGTCTGGGGCGGGGCCGCGCCGGTCGAGCACCTCGCCGCCGTGTCCGGGCTCCCGGCCGGGGCGATGCTGCGAGCGGTGCGGGAGGCGACCGGCGCCGGCGTGCTGGTCTGGCGCGACGACGAGCGGCTCGAGTTCGTCCACGCCGCCGACCGCGAGGCCGCGGCCGAGGACGTGCCCGCACCGCTGCGCCGGCTCCTGCTCGCCGCCCACGCAGCGGCGCTGGAGAGCGCGGACGCGCTGTCCCGGGCGGGCACGCTGGCGGCGGCCGGCCGCGTGGACGAGGCGGTCCGGGTGGCCCGCGGGGAGCTCGCCGCGACGCCGGACCCGGCGGTCCGCGCCCGCGTCCGCTCGTTCCTGATCTTCACCCTGATCAGCGCGGCGCGCTTGGACGACGCCCGCGCGGAGATCGACGCCGTCATCGCCCTGCCGCTGCCGCGCGAGCAGCAGGAGCGGCTGACCCACCTGCGGACCTGGGTCGACCTGCTGGCCGGGGACGGTCCGCTGCCCGACCCGGAACCGGTCGCGGGGAACCCGACGGCCCTGCTCAACGCAGCGATGGCCGCATTCCTGCGCGGGCGGACCGTCCGCGCGACCGAGCTCGCCGTCGCGTCGGTCGAGGCACGGGCGGGGGAGTCGTGGGCGGACGCGGCGACGGCGACGGTGTGGCCGGCCTGGTGTCGGCTGCTGGCCGAGGGGCCCAGGGCGGCGGACCGGGACGCCCGGGAGGTCCGGGAGCGGGCCGCCCGCGCCGGCCACCTCTGGCTCGGGCCTTACCACGACTTCGTCGCCGCGCGCATCCACGTGATCGCCGGCCGGTGGACCGACGGCGTGGCCGCGATGGACGCCGGGCTCGCCGCCGCGGCCGGGACGGGCACCGGCTGGACCTCGCTCGCGCTCGCCGGCCGGGCGCGCGTCGAGCTCGACCGGGGTGATCTCCCGGCCGCCGCCGCGGTGCTCGACCGTGCCGCGGACGTGCCCGAGCAGTTCGGCCTCCCCGCGGTGACGATGACGACGGCCCTGCTCGACGAGGCCCGCGGCCTGCCGGAGGCCGCCCTGGAGCGCGCGGTCGGCGCATGGCGGGAGGCCCGACGCGGCGGGCGGACGGCGGCGACGGCGCTCTACGGCCTCGACCTCGCCCGGCTCGCGACCCGGGCGGGCCGACCGGACGTGCTCCGGGAGATGGCCGACGCCCTCCGCGCCGAGCCGTCCGACGGCGTGCTGTTCGGCCCGGTCGCCGGGCTCGTGGGTGGACTCGCCGGGGACGACCTCGCCGCCGTGCTCGCCGGGGCGGACGCCCTCGCGGCGGCCGGCGACGTGCCGGGGGAGATGGCCGCGCGCGAGGAGGCCGCCGCCCTCGCCACGCGCCTCGGGGACGCGGACGCCGCGCGGGCCGCCGCCGCGCGCGTGCGGGAGATCGCCGGTCCGCTCGGTGCAGAGGGCGTGACGCGGCGGCTCGCCGCCCGGCTGCGCGCCGGCGGGGTCCGGCTCGGCGCCGCGGGCCCCCGTGGGCGCCCGGCGCAGGGCTGGCACGCGCTGACCCCGACCGAGCGCCGCGTCGCCGAGCTCGTGGCCGACGGGGTCGCCGGGCCGCAGATGGCCGTCCGCCTCGCGATCTCGCCCCGCACGGTGCAGACCCACGTGTCCAACGCCCTGCGCAAGCTCGGGCTGCACACCCGGGTGGAGCTCGCGGCCGCCGCCACCCGGCACCGCGACACCTGATCGGGGGATACGTCTACGTCATCGCACGGATGTTCCACCCACCGACCACGGTCACGCTGTGTGTCAAGCACACCGGCGAAAGGGTGGTCATGTCGTTCTTCCTGTTCATGTGGATCGTTCTGCTCGGCGGTCTCGCACTCCACGTGATCCTCGACCGGTCACCCGACCGGCGCAGTGGTCGCCGCATCCTGGAACTGACGTCGATCTGGTTCGTGGTCGTCGGCCTCGGGGTGAACGGGGCGATGGCCGGCCTGGTGCACCTCGGCCCGGGCGCGCCGGCGGCCGCGGAGTCGATCGGCTGGGCCCCCTCGCCGTTCCAGTGGGAGAACGGCGGATCGGACCTCGCCGTCGGGCTCGCCGGGCTCGCCGTCGCGTGGCGGCGCTTCCGCGGCGGGTGGATGAGCGCGGTCATCGCGATCGCCTTCGTGCAGCTCTACCTGGACGGGATCCAGCACGTCACGCAGTGGCTGATGCACGGCAACACCGCCCCGGACAACGTCGGCGCGATCCCGACCTGCTTCCTCGTCCCCCTGATCGCCGCGATCACCACCTGGGCCGCGCGCCGCGCCGCCGCCCGCCGCGTCCCGCACGGCGCCCACGAGACCCCGCTGGTCTCGGCCTGACCCGCGCCATCATCCCCGGAAGGACCTGACGTGCCCGCATCCTCCCTGATCATCATCCTCGCGATGGTCGGCTACGCCGTCTACCGCCAGTCCCAGCGCCACGAGGTCGTCGGCTCCTCGCGGTTCAAGCTGGCGATCATCTACGGCATCGTCGGGATCGCCATCGGCGGCTACCACGTCCCCGTGAACGGCCTGGCCTGGCTGTTCCTCGGCATCTCGATCGCCCTGTCGGTCGTGGTCGGCCTCGCCCGCGGGCGGTACACCCGGATCTGGAACGAGGGCGGCCGCGTCTACGCCCAGGGCACCGCGCTGACGATCGGGCTGTTCCTCGGCATGGTCGTCGTGAAGTTCGGGCTGGGCACGATCGCCTACTTCGCCGGGATCAACGACTCCGGCGGCATCGGCGAGGTGCTGCTCATGATCGCCGTCATGATCGCGTTCCAGGCCGAGCTCGTCTGGCGGCGCGCCGAGCCCCTCGGCGCCCGGGAGTCCTCGACGGACGCTGTCGGGGCCGCCCGTTAGCGTGGGGTCGTGCGAGTGGCGACCTGGAACGTGAACTCCGCGAAGGCCCGTGAGCCCCGGCTGCTGGGCTGGCTCGACGAGCGCGCGCCCGACGTCGTGTGCCTCCAGGAGACCAAGCTCTCCGACGAGGCCTTCGAGGAGACCTTCGGCCCCGCGCTCGCCGAGCGCGGGTACGAGGTGGCCCACCACGGCGAGGGGCGCTGGAACGGCGTCGCGCTCCTCTCCCGGGTCGGGCTGGAGGAGGTCGTCGAGGGTCTGCCCGGTGCGCCGGGCTACCCGCACCAGGAGGCCCGGGCCGTCACGGCGACGTGCGGCGGCCTGCGTGTCACCAGCGTCTACGTGCCCAACGGGCGCACGGTGGACGACCCGCACTACGCCTACAAGCTCGAGTGGCTCGGCGTCCTGCGGGACATGGTCGAGGCCGGCGACCCGTCGTCGACGATCGTCGCCGGGGACTTCAACATCGCGCCGGCCGACCTCGATGTCTACTCGGTCGAGGCCTACGCCGAGTCCACGCACGTCACGCCGCCGGAGCGCGAGGCGCTCGCCGCGATCGAGAAGACCGGGCTGCACGACGTGATCCGCGAACGCTGGGTGGACGTCCCCGCCTTCACGTACTGGGACTACCGCGGCGGGGCCTTCCACCAGGACCGCGGGATGCGGATCGACCTCGTCCTCGCGGGCACGCCGGTGGCCGAGCGTCGCCAGGCCGCGTGGGTCGACCGGCAGGCCCGCAAGGGCACCGGTCCGTCCGACCACGCCCCGGTCATCGTCGATCTCGACGAGGCCCCCGACGGCGACATCGGTCCGGTCGTGCCCCCGCCCTCGCTCGGGGCCAAGAAGGGCGCCCCGCGCCGCAAGAAGGCCTGACCCCGTACGAACGAGCGGCACTCTCGCGCACGTAGAAGCTGCGAGGGTGCCGTTCGTTCAGCCGGCGGCCGTCTCGAGCGGCCCCACCGAGGTCACGCGGACGACGGCGGAACCGAGTTCGTCCGAGGCGTCCAGGTCGACGGTGGCGGTGATGCCCCAGTCGTGGTCGCCCTCGGGGTCCTCGAACACCTGCCGGACGGTCCACGTCCGCCCGTGGTCGCTGACCCGGAACAGGGCCGGACCGCGTGCGGAGGGCCCGGCACCGAGGGTCGGGTACTCGGCGAAGTAGCGCTCCATGGCGTCGGCCCACTCGTCGCCGGTGGGCCCGTCGTCGCCGGAGAGCTCGGCGAGGTCGGCCGGCCAGCGGCGCTCGAAGAGCTCGACGCGCCGGAACATCTCGTTGCGCACCAGCACCCGGAACGCGCGCTCGTTGCGGGTGACCGGCGGCGGGCCCTGGTCGATGGGTGCGGCGTCGGTGCCCGCGGCGTCCAGTTCCGTCGGGTTCGACAGCGTCTCCCACTCGTCGAGCAGCGACGAGTCGGTCTGGCGGACGAGTTCGCCGAGCCAGGCGATGAGGTCGTCCAGGTCGTCGGTGCCCGCGGTCTCGGGGATCGTCTGGCGCAGCGCGCGGTAGGCGTCGGTGAGGTAGCGCAGCACGAGGCCCTCGGAGCGGGCGATCTTGTAGTGCGACACGAACTCGACGAAGTTCATCGCCCGCTCGTAGAGGTCGCGGACGACGGCCTTCGGCGACAGCTCGGCGTCGCCGACCCAGGGGTGGCCCTTGCGGTAGGTCTCGAACGCCGGCTCCAGCAGCTCCGCGAGCGGCTTCGGCCAGGTGATCTCCTCGAGGCGCTCCATCCGCTCCTCGTACTCGAGCCCCTCGGCCTTCATCGCGCCGACGGCCTCGCCGCGGGCCGCGTTCTCCTGCGCGCGCAGCACCTGCTTCGGGTCGTCGAGCGTCGACTCGACGACCGAGACGAGGTCCAGCGAGTACGTCGGGGACTCGTCGTCGAGCAGCTCGAACGCGGCCAGGGCGAACGGCGAGAGCGGCTGGTTGAGCGCGAAGTCGACCTGCAGGTCGTCCACGAGCCGGACCGTGCGCCCGGCGTCGTCGGGGGCCTTCAGCACCTCGATCACGTCGGCCTCGATCAGGCCGCGGAAGAGCTGGATCGCCCGCAGGATCAGCTTGCGCTGGGTGGCGCGGTCCGCGTGGTTGTCCTCGAGCAGGTGGCGCATCGCCGGGAAGTACGGCCCGGGGCGCTGCGCGACCTGCAGCAGCATCGCGGTCGTCACGCGCATCTGGCTCGTGAGCTGTTCGGGCTGCGCCTCGACGAGCTTCTCCATCGTGCGCTCGGACCACGAGACGAACCCGTCCGGCGGCTTCACCCGCACGACCCGTCGCTGCTTCTTGACGTCGTCGCCGGCCTTGGCCAGGCGCTTCGCGTTCTCCACCTCGTGCTCCGGCGCCTGCACGACGACGAAGCCCGCGGTGTCGTAGCCCGCGCGCCCGGCCCGGCCGGCCACCTGGTGGAACTCCCGGGCGCGGAGGTGACGCACCCGCTGGCCGTCGAACTTCGTCAGGGCCGTGAACAGCACCGTCCGGATCGGGATGTTGATCCCGACTCCGAGTGTGTCCGTCCCGCAGATCAGCTTCAGCAGGCCGGCCTGGGCCAGGGTCTCCACGAGGCGCCGGTACTTGGGCAGCATCCCGGCGTGGTGCACGCCGATGCCGTGGCGGACCAGGCGGGAGAGCGTGCGCCCGAACCCGGCGGTGAAGCGGAACGAGCCGATCAGCTCGGCGATCTGCTCCTTCTCGGCCTTCGTCGAGACGTTCAAGCTCATCAGCGCCTGCGCCTGCTCGATCGCCGCGGCCTGCGTGGTGTGCACGATGTAGACCGGCGCCTGCCGACCGGTGATCAGCTCGGAGATCGTCTCGTGCAGCGGCGTGGTCGACCAGCGGAACGAGAGCGGCACGGGGCGCTCGGTGTTCGCGACGACGGCGGTCTCGCGCCCGGTGCGACGGGTCAGGTCCTCCTCGAAGAAGGACACGTCGCCGAGGGTCGCCGACATCAGCAGGAACTGGCACTGCGGCAGTTCGACGATCGGCACCTGCCACGCCCACCCGCGGTCGGGGTCGGCGTAGAAGTGGAACTCGTCCATCACGACCTGGCCGATATCGGCGGCCGCACCCTCGCGCAGCGCCCAGTTCGCCAGGACCTCCGCGGTGCAGCAGATGACCGGCGCCTCGGGGTTCACGGCGGCGTCGCCGGTGAGCATGCCGACGTTGGCGTAGCCGAGCTGGGCGCCGAGGGAGAAGAACTTCTCGCTGACCAGGGCCTTGATCGGCGCGGTGTAGACGGTTCGCTCGCCGCGGGACATCGCCGCCACGTGCGCGCCGAGGGCGATGAGCGACTTCCCGGAGCCCGTGGGCGTCGAGACGATCACGTTCGCGCCCGTCACCAGCTCGATGAGCGCCTCGGCCTGCGCCGGGTAGAGCTCCAGCCCGCGCTCGGACGCCCAGGCGGAGAACCCCTCGAACAGGTCGTCGGGGTCGGCGCCGGGCGTGGGGAGGAGGGACGGTGCGCTCATCACCGTCCATCCTCCCAGGTCCGATCGGCCTCGGTCGGGCGCACGCGGCGCGCCCGGGATGACGACAAACTCGTCCGGCATGACTCGCACCGCCCGCCTCGCCGCCGCCGCCCTCGCGGTGCCGGCCATCATGATCGGTGTCGCCGCGCCGGCGTCAGCCGCGGAGGCCTGACACCTCCGTCGTCACGAACGGGCCGTTCGTCACGGAAGATCGTGATGAACGGCCCGTTCGTGCGTTCCGCGGGCGGACGGTTAGCGTGGGCAGACGTGGACGTCGAGGTCACCAGACTGCCGGGGATCGGCACGAAGCAGGAGTTCGTCACGGGTGACGGGCGCCGGGTCGGGGTGCTCACCCACCGCGACGGGCACCGGGAGCTGCTGCTCGCCGGCCGGGACGACCCGGACGCGTGCGTGGCGACCGTCCCGCTCTCCGAGGCCGAGTGCAACGCGCTGGGCACCCTGCTCGGCGCACCGAACCTCGTCGCGCAGCTGCAGGACCAGCAGCGCGAGGTCGAGGGCGTGAGCACCGCGCAGTTCCCCATCACCGACGGCTCGCCCTACGCGGGCCGCCCGCTCGCCGACACCGCGATGCGGACCCGGACGGCCACGTCGATCGTGGCGGTCGTCCGGGATCACGTGGTCTCGCCCTCGCCGCGCCCGGACTTCGTCTTCGCCGCCGGGGACCTGGTGGTGATCGTCGGCACCGGGGACGGGCTGAAGCAGGCCGCGGAGATCCTCGAGAACGGCTGAGGGGAGTGGACACCGCCCTCGCCCTCGAGGAGCTCGGCGCCCTGTTCTTCGGGCTCGGCGTCCTCGGACGGCTCGCCGGCCGCATCGGGATCTCGCCGATCCCGCTCTACCTGCTCGGGGGGCTGGCGTTCGGTCAGGGCGGCCTGCTGCCGCTCGAGGGCATCGAGGGGTTCACCGAGCTCGCGAGCGAGGTCGGCGTCGTCCTGCTGCTCCTGCTCCTCGGCCTGGAGTACTCGGCCTCGGACCTCGTGGGCGGGCTCAAACGCTCGTGGCTCGCCGGGATCGTGGACATGGTCCTCAACGCGACCCCGGGCGCCCTCGCCGCGCCGATCCTGGGCTGGGGCCCGGTCGGGGCGCTCGCGATGGCCGGGGTCACGTGGGTGTCGTCGTCCGGGATCATCGCCAAGGTCCTCGCCGACCTCGGCCGCCTCGGCAACCGGGAGACCCCCGCCGTCCTCTCCGTGCTCGTCATGGAGGACCTCGCGATGGCGCTCTACCTGCCCATCACGACGGCGGTCCTGGCCGGCCTGAGCTTCCTCTCCGGAGCGCGCACGGTGGCGATCGCGCTGGTGCTGCTCGTCGTCGTGCTCGTGGTCGCGCTGCGCTTCGGCGGCGCGGTGTCGGCGGTCGTCGACTCGCCCACCTCCGAGGTCTTCCTGCTGCGCGTGATCGGGGTCGCGCTGCTCGTCGCCGGGGTCGCCTCCCAGCTGCAGGTCTCCGCCGGCGTCGGCGCCTTCCTGCTCGGGATCGCGATCAGCGAGGACACCGCGGAGAACGCGACCCGGGTCCTGAGCCCGCTGCGCGACCTGTTCGCCGCGGTGTTCTTCGTCGTGTTCGGCCTGAACACCGACCCGGCCCAGATCCCCGCCGTCATCCCGGTCGCTCTGGTGCTGGCCGTCGTCACCACCGCCACGAAGATCGGTGCCGGCTGGTTCGCCGCGCGTCAGTCCGGGGTCGGCTCGCTCGGGCGGTGGCGGGCCGGGGCGGCGCTCGTGGCGCGCGGGGAGTTCTCGATCGTCATCGCCGGGCTCGCGCTGAGCTCGGCCGCGATCGACCCGGAGTTCGCGCCGCTCGCGACGACCTACGTGCTGCTCATGGCGGTCCTGGGCCCGGTCCTCGCCCGCGTCGTGGTCCCGGTGCACGCCGCGGTGTCGACCCGTCTGCGTGCCGCGTGACGATCCGGGTACACCGGATCATGACCCTGACCTCGTCCTCCTCGAAGGCCCCCTGGCTCGCGCGCGTGCTCGGCGTCGCGACGGCGGCGTACAGCGTCGCGATCATCGCGAAGCCGGAGCTGTTCGCCCGGCCCACGAAGCTCGCCCGGGATGGCGACGAGCTCTCCCGCGGCACCACGATCGGCATCCGCGCGCTCGGCGGCCGGGACCTCGCCTGCGGGCTCGCCATGGCCCTCGCCCCCGAGGGCCAGCCGCTGCGGACGGCCACGGCCGTGCGCGTCGGCTCGGACGTGGTCGACCTGGTGCTGCTCGGGACGAGCCTGCCCGACCGGGAGGCGCGGACGAAGTCCGTGGCCGTCGCCGGAGGATGGGGCGCGCTGTGCGCGCTGGGCTGGTGGCTGGCCTGAGTCAGACCGACTCGGCGTCGGCGGGCTCCGGGACCGGCTCGACGCGCAGGTGGTAGACACCGGCTCCGTCGGTGAGCGGGTGCAGGTCGTAGTGGTGCACGACCTTCGGACCGTCGTGGAGGTGGGTGTGGGTCACCGTGGGCAGCGGGGCGCCGTGGCGGGCCTCGCGGACCTCGACGCGGCCGTCGAGCGGGCCGCCGAGGAAGAGCAGCACGGCGTCCGCGTCGTCGTTCTCGGACATCATCTGCCTCCCTGGCCCCTCGCGACTTCGCCACAGGGTAGGTGGGGACGACGCGCGGCGCTGCGTCCGTCCGGGGTATCCCGTGACGACGGGTGACCACGAGGTGACCGAGGGCGAACTGGATGACCAGGTCACGAGCTGGACGGCGTCCGGCACCGCCCCGTTGGTGCCGGAGGTGACGTTGCTCCTGGCCGACGACATCCACCGCACCTGGTCGGAGACCGACGAGGAGGCCCCGCCGTTCTGGGCCTTCGCGTGGGCGGGCGGCCAGGCCCTGGCGCGACACGTGCTCGACCATCCCGGGCTCGTCGTCGGGAAGAAGGTCCTGGACCTGGCGAGCGGTTCCGGTCTCGTGGGGATCGCCGCGCTGCGGGCGGGGGCGTCGGCGGTCGTCGCCTCCGACCACGACGCCCGCGCCCGGGTGGCGACCGCCCGCAACGCCGCCCTGAACGGCGTGGCGGTCGAGGTCGTGGGCGACCTCATGACGGGGGAGGGGCCGGAGCTCGACGTCGACGTGATCCTCGCCGGCGACGTGTTCTACGAGCAGCCGATGGCCCGGTTGATGCTGGACTTCCTCGACGAGGCGACCGGCGTCGGGATCGACGTCTACGTCGGCGACCCCGGCCGGGAGTACCTGCCGCGGAAGCGCGTGGAGCCGCTCGCGACCTACGAGGTGCCCGACACCACCGACCTCGAGGGTCGGGCGGTCACGCCGACGACGGTGCACCGCCTCCTGTGAGCAGCGGGCTCACGGAGGGATACATGGATGCAACGTCGGCAGGCGTTGACGGCAACGATTGCGCACAACTCTGACGGCGAGTCCCTCCGACGACCCGAAAGGCCCACCGTGACCGATCTCTTCACCCCGTTCACCCTCAAGGGCGTGACGCTGCGCAACCGCATCGGGATGTCCCCGATGACGCAGCACGCCTGCGAGGACCGCAGCGGGAAGATGAACGACTATCACGTGATGTACCTCGGGGCCCGCGCCGCCGGCGGCTTCGGGCTGGTCTTCCCGGAGCAGGTCGCGATCGTGCCGGAGGGGCGCACGACCGTCGACTGCGCGGGCATCTGGGACGACGACCAGGTCGAGGGCCACGCACGGGTCACCGCGATCATCAAGCGGCAGGGCGGCGTCGCCGGGATCCAGCTCGGCCACACCGGCCGCAAGGGCAGCGAGGTCGCCGCGCACGACCGCGTCGGCGAGTACGGCCCCGGCGCGCAGTTCCCGCCGGACCACGACCGCGGCTGGCAGACCGTCGGCCCGTCGAACGTCCCCTACGGCGGGGACCACCCCTTCGACGTGCACGCGCTGACCGTCGACGAGATCCGGGGCCTGCACCGGTCGTACGCCGACGCCGCCCGCCGCGCCGCCGACGCCGGCTACGAGTGGCTCGAGATGCACTTCGCCCACGGCTACCTGGGCGCGGAGTTCTTCTCACCCCTGGCGAACCACCGCGACGACGAGTACGGCGGGTCGCTGGAGAACCGGGCGCGGTTCCTGCTCGAGGCCCTCGACGCCGTCCGGGAGGTCTGGCCCGAGCGGCTGCCCCTGACGATGCGCCTGGGCTCCGACGACTTCCACTCGCAGGGCGTGCAGTTCGAGGAGTCCGTGCAGGCGGTCGCGTGGATGGCCGAGCACGGGCTCGACGCGGCCGACATGAGCCTCGGGTTCAACACCGACGACATGGAGACCAAGCCGCCGATGAACGACCCGGGCTTCATGCTCGAGCGGTCCGCGCGGGTCAAGCGCGAGGTCGGCATCCCGACCGTCTGCTCCTGGAACCTCGGCGTCCCGCAGAACGCGAACCGCGCGATCGAGGCCGGGCTCACCGACGTCGTCCTGCTCGGGCGTCCGGCGCTCTCCAACCCGCACTGGCCGCTGTGGGCGGCCCGCGAGCTCGGGCACGAGGCCCCCTTCTCGATGCTCCCGGACGACTGGCGGCACTGGCTGGAGAACTTCCGTGGCCACGCGGCGTCGATCGGGCTGCCGCCCGCCGGCGTGTGGGCCCCGGAGCCGGAGGACGAGATCGCGATGCTGCGCTCGGCGTGATCCGGGGAACCGGCACCGGCGGAATGCCGGTGCCGGGCCCCGGGTTGGCCTGCGCATGAGGATCGGCATCATCGGTGCGGGCTTGATCGCAGGGACGTTGACGCGGCGGCTGACGGCGCTGGGCCACGAGGTGCGGGTGGCGAACTCGCGCGACCCCGAGACGCTGGCGGACCTGGCCGCGGAGACCGGGGCGACGGCGGTGTGGGCGAAGGACGCGGCGCAGGACGCGGACCTCGTCGTCGTCAGCATCCCGCAGAAGGCGACCCCGGACCTCCCGCCGGGGGTCGTCGCGACCGCGAAGCCGGGCGCGCCCGTCGTCGAGACCAACAACTACTACCCGCAGCGCGACGGCCGGATCGACGCGATCGAGGACGGCATGCCGGAGAGCGTGTGGGTCTCCGAGCAGCTCGGGGTGCCGGTGTACAAGGCGTTCAACGGCATCTACTGGAAGCACCTGCTGCAGAACGGCAAGCCGAAGGGCGAGCCCGGGCGCATCGCCCTGCCGGTCGCCGGGGCCGACGGGCCGGGCAAGGACACCGTCCTGGCGCTGGTCGACGAGCTCGGGTTCGACCCGGTCGACGCAGGGCCGATCGAGGAGTCCTGGCGCCAGCAGCCGGGCACGCCGGTCTACGGCGCGGACCTCGACGCGGACGGCGTGCAGAAGGCGCTGGCACTGGCGCCGCCGGAGCGGCCGGCGGAGTTCCGCGCGGCCTGAGTGACCTACTCCATCCGGTCGAGTTCGTGACGATTCCCGTGCGGCGTCCGTCCCACTCGTGAGTGCGGCGGTCGGATGCTCTCCGACCGCCGCCCACGAACGGGCCGCCGACGGAGGAGACCACGATGAGCACGACGGAGCGGACGAGCGAGCGGACGAGCACCCCGACGTGGTTCGGCGTCGCGCTGACGCCCAGCACGATCCGCGGCCTCGTGGCCCTCGCCGTCGTGCTCGTGATCTACCTCGTCGGCGCGATGTGGCCTGGGGCATGATCGCCCCATGCGCGCAGTGCAGGTGAGCAAGCTGGAGGGTCCCGAGGCCCTGGAGGTCGTCGAGCTCGACGAGCCGGTCGCGGGGGAGGGCCAGGTCCTCGTCGACGTCGAGGCGGCCGGGGTCGTGTTCCCCGACCTGCTGCTCACCCGCGGCGAGTACCAGATGCGCCCCGAGCTCCCCTTCACGCTGGGCTCCGAGGTCGCCGGCACCGTCCGCACGGCGCCGGACGGGTCGGGCTTCGCGCCGGGCGACCGGGTCGCCGCCCTGTGCGTCGTCGGCGGATTCGCCGAGACCGTGGTGGCGCCCGTCGACCAGACCTTCCCGCTGCCCGACGGCGTCTCGTTCGACGTCGGCGCCGGGCTGCCGATGAACTACCTGACCGCCGAGTTCGTCCTGGCCCGCCGCGGCCGCCTCGCGGACGGCGAGACGGTGCTGGTGCACGGCGCGGCCGGCGGGGTCGGGATCGCCTGCATCCAGTTCGCGAAGGCGCGCGGCGCGACGGTGATCGCGGTGGTCTCCACCGAGGGCAAGGCCGAGGTCGCCCGGGCCGCCGGCGCCGACCACGCCGTCATGGTCGAGGGCTTCAAGGACGCGGCCCTGGAGATCACGGGGAAGCGCGGGGTGGACGTCGTCGTCGACCCGGTCGGCGGTGACCGGTTCACCGACTCGCTGCGCTCGCTGAACCGCGGCGGCCGGCTCGTCGTCGTCGGCTTCACCGGTGGCGACATCCCGACGGTGAAGGTGAACCGGCTGCTCCTGCGCAACACCGAGGTCGTCGGCGCCGGCTGGGGCGAGTGGGCCTGGAACAACCCCGGCTTCATGCGCGGGCAGTGGGACGACCTCGCCGACGACATCGCCGCGGGCCGCCTCGCGCCGCCGGTCAGCGCCACCTACCCGCTGGCCCAGGCCACTGCGGCCGTGAACGAGCTCGCCGAGCGCCGCGTCACCGGGAAGGTCGTCGTCCACCCGCGGGGGTAAGTCCCGCTACGGTCCGACCCATGCTCGCCCACAGCCGCTCCGGCACCGGAGAACCGTTGTTCCTCGTTCACGGCATCACGCACCGCCGGCAGGGCTGGGACCCGGTGATCCCGCTGCTCGAGCGCGAGCACGACGTCATCGCCGTCGACCTCCCCGGGCACGGCGAGTCGGCCGACGTCGACCCCGCGTTCGACGGGTCGATCTCCTACCTGGTCGAGGCGGTCGAGGGCCTCGCGGCTGATCTGGGGATCGACCGCCCGCACGTCGCGGGGAACTCGCTGGGCGGGCTGATCGCGCTCGAGATGGCGGCGCGCGGTTCGGTGCGGTCCGCGACGGCGCTCTCGCCGGGCGGGTTCTGGTCGCCGGTCGGCCGGGCGTGGGCGAAGGGACTGCTCGGCGGCGCCTCGAAGGTCCTCCAGACCTGGCCCCGCGAGCGGCTCGACCGCGTGCTCGCCTCGCCGGCCGGTCGGTACGCGTTGCTCAGCGCGCTCGTCGCGCATCCCGGCCGCGACCACTACGCCTCGATGGGCGACGACCTGCAGGGTCTGGCCCGTCCCCGCGAGGGGTTCGCGACGATGCTCGCGACGCTGGAGAAGTGGACCGTCCCCCGGCGCGCGGACGTACCGACGATGGTCGGCTGGGGCTCGCGCGACCTCCTCCTCCCGCGCGCGCAGATCCGCCGGCTGCGCCGCGTGCTGCCCGACGCCCGGGTGGTCGTGATGCCCGGCTGCGGCCACGTCCCGATGGCCGACGACCCGGAGCTCACCGCCGAGCTGATCCTGGGCACCGCCCGGGTCGCGCGGGCATGAACGGGTGCGCATCCGTGGCAGAGTGACGCCGTGGCCCACGAGAACGAGTGGTACTACTGCCTGAAGCACAAGACGGTGGAGCCGTACGACGGCTGCCGCGCGGCCGAC
Organism: Actinomycetospora termitidis; assembly: GCF_030286555.1. GTDB lineage: Bacteria > Actinomycetota > Actinomycetes > Mycobacteriales > Pseudonocardiaceae > Actinomycetospora > Actinomycetospora termitidis. The sequence continues at coordinate 824,364 of NZ_JASVWF010000002.1, forward strand.
CGCCTCGGCCCCTACCCCGACCCCGACACGGCGGCGCGGGCGCTCGAGATCGCCCACGAGCGCACCGAGGCGGAGGACCGACGGGACCGCGAGGAGCGGTAGTGGCGCACGAGTACCGGCTGGCGGTGACCTGGGCGGAGGACCCGGGCACCGTCGACTACCGCTCGTACACCCGCGACCACGTCGTGACGGCGGGCGGCAAGCCGGCCCTGGAGGGCTCGGCGGACCGGGCGTTCCGCGGGAACGCGGCGCGGTGGAACCCCGAGGAACTACTGGTGGCGGCGCTGTCGGAGTGCCACCTGCTGAGCTTCCTGCACGTGGCGGCCGAGGCGGGGCTGGTCGTCACCGCGTACGCCGACGCACCGGTGGGGCGGATGACCAAGGACGACGACGGCGGGTGGTCCTTCGAGTCGGTCGTCCTGCATCCCACGGTGACGGCGACCGGTGACGCCGACCTGGAGACGCTCCACCACGCCGCGCACGAGGCGTGCTTCATCGCCCGCAGCGTGGCGTTCCCCGTGACGGTGGAGCCGGCCGACGCGGGTTAGCGGTACCAGAGCCGGTGGGCCGTGCGGGCCACCTCGGTGACGGCACGCACCGTCTCGGCGTGGCACGTGGCGAGCTGCCGGGTGGGCATCGAGACCGCGAGGCACGCGGCGACGCGCCCACCCGGGTCGGCGACCGGTGCGGCGACGCAGCTGAAGCCCTCCGCGAACTCCTCGCGGTCCAGGGCGTAGCCGTCCCGCCGGATCGCGGCGAGCTCGACGTCGAGGGTGGTCGGGTCGGTGATCGTGGACGCGGTGAAGCGGGTCCACGTGCCGCCCTCGAGGCGGGACCGGCGTGCGGACGAGAAGGCCATGAGGACCTTCGCCGCGGCCACGGCGTGCGCCATCGACGGCGGCACGCGGGCGGGGAGCTCGGGGATCCGGGCCAGCCGCTCGTGCCCGCGGGCGTCGAGCAGGTCGACGTGGTCGTCGTCGGTCCACTCGGCGAGATAGGCGCGCGCCCGCGTGCGACGGTGCAGCTCGGTGACGGCGTCCGCGAGCATCGTCGGGACCTCGGAGGCCCGCCGCACCGGACCGTCACCCCCTGACGGGCCGGGCCGCATCCGGTACGAGCCGGTCGGGGTCTGCTCGACGTAGCCGCCCGCCACGAGGGCGTCCACCGACTCCCGAGCCGCCTCCGCCGCGCGGCCGAGGTGCCGGCCCGCGCGGCGGAGGTCGAGACCGTCCGGGTTCGCGGCGAACAGGCGCAGCGCGCGGAGCATGCCCGGGGGCGTCGCGGTCGTCACGCCCCGGAGTCTAGGTTGCTCTGCGTGATGCGCTGCTGAGCTGTTCGAGTGAAGGTTCAGTAGCCGGACGATGCGCCTGCGTCGCCGTAGCCGGACTCGCCACCGGCGGCCGATCCGCCGTTCGACTGACCGGTGCTCGCCTGCCCGCCACTCTGCCCAGCACCGGCCGCCGGGGCGTTCCCGGCGACGGCCTTGCCGTCCGGACCCACGGCCTTCCAGGTCCCGCCCACGCCGTTGCCCGCGGTCTCGCCGGGCCCGGCGTCCTTGCCGTAGCGGTAGAGCGGCCAGCCGTTCAGGGTCAGCTGCTTCGTGCCGTCGGGACGGTCGACGGTGCCGACGCGGCTGGCGTCGATGCCCTTGAGCCACGGGTCCCCGTCGGAGGCGAGGACCGGCGGCCACTGCTCGGCGCAGGTGCCCGTGCACGTGGCGGCGGCCGGCTTGTTCGAGTCCTTCGTGTACTGGTACAGCGTGTAACCATCGCTGGTGGCGACGGTGCCGAGCGGCGTCTGCCGGGTCGCGAGGTTCGCTCCCGTGAGCGACGTCGGGGCGGCCGCGCCGGCGCCCGCGGTGGGCGTGACCGCCTGGTCCGAGGTGCCCCAGTGCGCGATCGCGACGTAGCCCGCCGCGCCGGCGGCCACGGCACCGGCGGCGACGAGGGCGAGCAGCATCTTCCGCCCGGTCCCGCCGCGCCCGGCCCGGCGGTGCGTGGAGGTGGGGAGCGGGCCGCTCGGGTGCTCGTCGCGCGGCTCGGCGTACTCGACGTCGTCGGCCAGGCGGCGCCGCACGGTCGGCGCGGCGGTGTCGCGGCCGGCCGGGTGGGCGTAGGCCTGCGGCCCGGACAGCGGGCGGTCCTGGCTGCTCCAGCTCCCGGTCGACGGCGGACGCGCGCCGACGGGCTGCGGGCCGGAGTACGGGTGGGCCGGCCCGCCGTACTGCCCGACCGGCTGCGGGATCGACTGTGGACCGGAGACGGGGCCGCCGTAGGGGGCCGCCGGGTAGCCGCCGGTGCGGGGCGCGGCGTCGTGACCGTCGTACCGACCCGCCTCCCGGGGCACGGGCATGCCGAACTCCGGTCGGGGGTCCTGCTGCAGGTCGGGGCGCATGGGGGACGTACCTCCGGTCGCTGGGGAGCGGTGCGCGCCGCGGGAGTCGGGGGTGTCCCGCGGCGGCAGCGACGACGTTAGGCACGACGGCCGTCCCGACCCCCGCTTGCTGAGAGCGAGCGGGTGCTCACGCCGGGCAGGGGCGCTCGTCGCGCGGCGAACGGCGGATGAATCTTCCGGACGGCGGGTCGGATTACTCCGACTGCCGAGGTCACGGTTCAGAAACGGCGGCCGCGTGCCGTTCGCCGTCCGAACCCGCCCGACCCGGCGTCAGGAACGACAAAGGCCCTGGTCACGAGTGTGACCAGGGCCTGTTGTGGGCGATACTGGGATTGAACCAGTGACCCCTACCGTGTCAAGGTAGTGCTCTCCCACTGAGCTAATCGCCCGAGGCGGAGGCGGGAATCGAACCCGCGTACAGGGCTTTGCAGGCCCTTGCCTAAGCCACTCGGCCACTCCGCCGGGATCCTCGGAGCCAGCAGCCCGAGGGGCCTGCCTCCCGAGCGGACGACGGGACTCGAACCCGCGACCCTCACCTTGGCAAGGTGATGCGCTACCAACTGCGCTACGTCCGCATGTCACCGGCGAGAACTTCCGGAGAACGTTCTCCCTGCCGATGACGTGAACTCTACTGCATCGTGCGCGCCCCCCGCGGAGGGGGGTCGAAGATCAGCTCGGGTCCGTGGAGAGCAGCAGGCCGAGGGCGTGCTCGAGGTCCAGCCAGTCGTCCTCGGAGCCGGGCTCGATCACCTCGTGGGTCCGCTGGAGGAACTCCGAGACCTCACGGGCGAGCGCGCGGAAGGTCGCGTGACCCGACGGCGAGGAGAGCTCGATCTCCACCGACTCGCCCTCCGAGGGGCGGATGCGGACGTCGCCGTCGCCGGCGGTGTCGATGAGGCCCTCGGTGAGGAGGTCCCGCGAGAAGACCCACTCGACCCAGCCGGCGCGACCGGTCCGGAAGGCGGCCTGCACCGCGTAGGGGTCGCGGGTGTCGTACCGGAGCTCGACCTGCACCGGGACGGGCGGGTTCGGCGGACCGATGAGGTCGAACACCGCCGTGGACCGGATCGTGACGTGGTCGTTGTGCATTCGAAGGCTGCCTTTCGCGCACGCTGCTGTCGAAGAGGGGAACGACCGGCGGCCGAGCCTGTGACGCCGGTTCACCCGGCTCACGCACCGAGAGCATCTTAGGAGTACCCGGTCGAGGCCTTACTCGGTCCGCCTCCGTGACGACGCACCCTCCCCGCCGGAGCGCCCCCCGGTACCCGACCGCACTAACCTGGGCGGCGTCCGACCCGGACACGGCAGCGCGAGGAGGTGGGGGAACCGTGGCGGAGGCGCCGCACGGCCGTTCTGACGCGACTGCGGAGCGTGACGAGCCGTCCGATGCGGCAGTGGCGGACGCCACATTGCTGCAGGCCGTGACCGAGCGCGCACCGAGAGCACTCGACGCCTTCTACGACCGGTTCTCCCGACGGGCCTACGGGCTCGCCCGCCGGATCTGCGTGGACGAGACGCTCGCCGAAGAAGTCGTCCAGGAGGTCTTCCTCCAGGTGTGGCGCCAGCCGGACCGGTTCGACCCGTCCCGGGGCAGCGTCGCGACCTGGCTCATGACGATGGTCCACCACCGCTCCGTCGACGCCGTGCGCCGCGAGTCCACCCGCCGTAAGTACACCGTCCCCCCGGCGGAGGACGGCGAGGAGTGGAGCGCGCAGGACCGCGCGGGCACCGCGCCGGGCGCCGACGAGACGGCCCTGGACCGGGTCGTGGCCGGCCACGTGCGGGAGGCCCTCGGCGAACTCCCGGCCGAACAGCGGGAGGCGCTGACCCTCGCGTACTTCGGCGGTTTCACCCAGCGAGAGGTCGCGAGCATCGCGGGCGTCCCGTTGGGCACGGTGAAATCGCGCATGTTCACCGCCGTCCGCACCCTGCGCGGGCTGCTGGACGGTCGCGTCGACCGGGGGGAGGGGACCGCATGAGGGCGACGCCCGAGGGCCACCCCGAACTCGCCGTGGCGTGGGCGCTCTACGCCCTGGCCCCGGAGGAGGCGGCCGAGTTCTCCGAGCACCTCCCCGAGTGCTCGGCCTGCCGGACGATCGTGGCCGAGACCGAGGACGTCGGCGCCCTGCTCGCCACGGCGGTGCCGGAGGAGGAGCCGCCGCCCGCGTTGCGGGACCGGATCCTGGCGGCGGCTGCGGATGACAGCGAAGCGTCGTCGCTGTCGTCCAGTGACAGTGACGCCGCTTCGTCGACCGTCGTCCCGCTGCGCCCGCGGTGGGTCCGGCGTGCCGTGGCCGGGGTCGCGCTCGCGGCCGCGGTGGCGCTCGTCGTCGTGATCGGCGGGCTGGTGAACGCGAACCGCGACCTCGCCCGGGAACGGGACACCGCGGCGGCGCAGGCGGCGCAGAGCCGGCAGGTCGTCGAGCTCGTGGACGCCGCGTCGCGCACCCCGCACACCGTGCTCGCGACCCCGCAGGGTGGGTTCGTCGGCCTCGTCGTGGACCGCGGCGCCGGGCCGGAGTTCCTCGCGACCGGACTGCCGGCGAACGCCGCCGACCAGACCTACGTCCTCTGGGGACTCGAGGGCGGACGACCCGTCGGACTGGGGACGTTCGACATGTCCGGTTCGGCGCCCGTGGCGTCTTCCGTACCCTCGACGGGGACCGGTGGTCGTTACGCCGGGTTCGCGGTGTCCCTCGAGCCCGGGCGTGCGGTGCCGGCCGCGCCGACGCAGATCGTCGCGAGCGGTCAGCTGGCGGGCTGACCCCTCGCCCGAGCACCGACGACACCGAGGAAGGCCGATGTCTGCCGGGACCCCCGAGGGCACCACGTCCGAGCGTCCGTCCGCGCCCGGCACCGGCGCGCCCACTCCTCGTCAGGGCCGCCTGCACGCCCTGCGCGTGCGCCTGCGGGCCTTCCGCATGAAGGTCCGCGCCCGGCCGTCGTGGAACCTCGCGTGGCGCATCGGGATCGGTGTGCTCGGCGGCGTGGTCCTGATCCTGGGCGTCATCGCGATCCCGTACCCCGGCCCCGGCTGGCTGATCGTCTTCACCGGCCTCGGCATCCTCGCGACGGAGTTCGAGTGGGCCGGGCGCGTCCTGCGCTTCGCCCGGCGCTATTACGACCGGTGGGTCGCGTGGGTCAAGCGCCAGAACAAGGTGGTCCAGCTGCTGCTCGCGCTGGCGACCTGCGCGGTGGTCCTGGCGACGTTGTGGCTGCTCGACGCCCTGTGGATCGTCGCCAAGTTCGTGGGCCTCGGTCACTGGACCTGGCTGCACAGCCCGATCCTCGCGTGAGTTAGGCTGATCCCTGCTGCGGGCGATTAGCTCAGGGGGAGAGCGCTTCGTTCACACCGAAGAGGTCACTGGTTCGATCCCAGTATCGCCCACGCAGGAAGGCCCTGGTCAGGGACTCGCAAGAGTCACCGGCCAGGGCCTTTGTCGTTCCGGACCATGATCCATGCAGCAGGAATGCAGCAGCGGGCGGCAAGGCTCAGCCCTCCTCGTCGTCGCCGAGCGCGGCGAGGATGCGGCTCGGGTCGGCGGTCCGGCGGGTGTAGAGGTCGAGGGTGGTCGAGGCCCGCTCGTGACCCAGGACACGTTGGACCATGTTCGGCGGGACGCCGTCGTCGACCAGCCACGTCGCGTAGGAGTGGCGCAGGTCGTGGAAGCGCAACCCGCCGTGGTGACGACGGGCGATCTCCATCACGGCCTGGTACTCGGTCTTCGTCTCCAACGACTGGTCGTCGCCGTCCTTGTCGCGCCAGCGGGCCTCGAACTTCTTCTCCCCGAGCTTCTTCACCTCCCCGAGGAACCCGGCCCGCACGAGCGAGGGACGCCACACGCGGGCGCGGAAGGCGGTCCGGCCGATCGGGCCCTGAATCTCGTTGGCGAAGACCGGTGAGGTGGACGGCGAGGGCCAGCGCTCGACGTGCTCGGCGATCAGGCGGCGGGCCCAGCCCGGGATCGGGACGTCACGACGTCCGGCGACCGACTTCGGGAAGGGCTTGAACGACCGGTGCCCGGCGACCTCCACGACGGTGCGGACCACCCGCAGGACGCCCGCCTCCAGGTCGAGGGCGCCGTCCTTCAGCCCGGCGACCTCCCCCAGCGCAGCACGCAGCCGGCGGCGACGGCGATCAGAGCGCGGTGTCGCTCGTTGCCTCTCAGTGCTAGAACAGAAATGAGTCCACTGGAACGCCGTCCAGCATTGCAGCAACTTGCTGGTCGAGCCAGCCTGCCAGGTTCCTCATGTACGGACTCGAAGTGCCGCTCTTGACGTCGTGCTCAAGAAGTTTGTTCTTAGCGCCGTCCAGTGAAGACTTTGTCACACTTAGTGGAAATTCGCTTTCAGCTGGCCGGCCGAGAGCTGAAGTAGGTATAACCGCTCGCACAGTGTCGGTCGAAAGAAATCGCTCGATTCCGCGGAAGGTTGTTCCTAGTTCGGGATTGCACAGTTCTTCCGAGCAGGCGGTGACAGTCGAATACTCATGCGCTGCAACCGCCTGCTTGAGGCCCTCGACCTTTGGGGCGTCCTCCCAGTCGCGAAGTACCAAGATAGGTCCTTCAGGCGGACGCGAAGCAAGCACGAGTTGGTTGACCTTGAGGTAGTTGAGCAGAGCGTCGCCGCCTGCCTTGACGAGCGTATCCACCTCTTCTAGTGCCACCATCCGCCACAAGGGTCGCATACCGGCCCCTCGAATTGCATTCCGCAGATGCGCTGCGTCGAGCTTTCCTTCAACGAGAACAAGGGGCTTGTCGGATGCTTCCATAAGCGGGTGCTGGAAAGTTGTCACTCGCTGCTTCGTGCTCTGGATGAGAGCATCCCGTGCGCTGGCTCGATTGATTCTCGTCTGATCGTCCACGAGCGAAGTCAGCCACGCATTGTTCGCTACTCGTACGAACTCGTCTTGATGAGCCGTCGCAAAGACCTGCCGCGACTGACTGCACGCATAGGCGTGCAGGTCTGTCGCGAATCGAGACCGAAGGCCGGCGTGCAGGAAGGACTCAGGCTCCTCAACAGCCCAGATTGAAGCCTTCTTCCACCCAAATCCCCTAGACCTACCTGTCCGATCAAGAAGATCCAGGACATGCAGGAGCGTAAAGCTTTGCGTTCCCGAACCTTGAAGGCCGGTCGACTGCAACCCATGCGAGGTCACTGTCTGGAGAGCGATCTGAAAAGCGAGCTGCGCGAAATCCGCTGGAACATCGGCACTTACTCCTCGGCCCTGAGCTCCGGCCGCAACAGCTTGGGAGGTTTGCTTTAGCATGTTAGCTGCGACGCGATTCAGTGCATCCATCGTCTCTGCCACGCCGCCAGTCTTGAACTCGGTCGTGCGGCGTAGATTGGTCAGCATGCTCTCTCGGAGTGGCTGAATTTCCTTCTCTATGAAGTCGGCCGGCCGAATGTGGTTCGGCACGTAGCGAAATTGGATCGCGCGAATAAAGGCGAATGCTGCGGTCCGGTCGTCGCCAGAGGGGGCCTCAACTAAGACTTCCCAGGATTTGCCGAACTGAACAGTCTCCTGGGTGCCGCCGGTGAGAATGTCTAGAGTCCAAGTCCGCTGCACGACGAAGGTGTCTTCGAGTTCGTACTTCGTGAAGAAGTCGTCAGTGCCCCGAGGTCGAAATCCGCCGGACAGGTCGAAAGAAACGCCTACCGAGACGAACTTCCGCTTCCCTGTCCGGCGCAGGAAGTCAGGGTAGTCTCTTCCCAGGCTTATGCTTGTCTGCTCCTCATCTAATTGATCATTGAAAAACAGATTCAGTGCTCTAAGAATATTTGACTTTCCACTACTGTTTAAGCCAATAATCGGCGAGTACTCGTCTAGATCGAGCAGGTCGACCTTTCGGATCGAGCGAAAGTTCTCTATTCTAACACCAGACAGCAAACGCATCTGAGTCGGTCCGCTCCCGCCTCGGTTAGTTAAAGATCCATCCGAAGATCGAGCCAACCCACGCCTTCGTTACAGCATGACGCCTTCACGGCGAGGGCGCGCAGGTTACGGCGACCCGCCCCACTCCCAACAGCGGGCCATATAACCGGCCTCATCGGTCTGGGCGACGTCGCCGAGGAGTTGCATCGGGGTCTGCCCGCCATCGCGCCGGTCTTCCCTGCGGTGCCCGGAGGGGACTTCGTGGGCCATCTTGGTGATGTAGTCCGCGAGGTCTACGTTCCCGAGGTGTGCCCGCCGAAGGTCCTGCCCGTGCTCGGGTGACGCTCAGAAGCCACGCCGCTTGAGGGTGCGAAACCAACGCCCGAAGTCGCGGGGGCCAAGCGAGGCGCGGACGAGGTCGGCGGAGACCTGCCCGCGGAAGCACAGAAGCACATGGACGTTCACGTGCCAGCCATTCACGCCGTGCGTGACCTCGACGGGGCGGGCGCACCCCCGAGCATGCCGCCGAAGCGTTCGGTGTCCTGCTGCCACAACGCGCCGGATGTGTCTTAGCGCCAGCCTACGCGAGGACGTCTGAGCAGCCCTCGGAAGCGTCGAGGGCGGCGGCGTCCTCGTCGAAATCGTCGGCGGCTGGCGGTCGAGGTCGCGTCGCTAGGCTCGGTCCTCCAGCTCGGTGCGTTGGGCGCGTTCGGAGTGGGAGCGCCGGAGGCGGTCCCTCGGTCGCGACGTGAATGCCTACCGTCTGGTCCTGTAAGACCATCGCGAGTCGGCTGTAGCTTGACGCCGTGTCGATCGATTGGGGCTCGGTGCCCGATTGGTTCGCAGGCGCCGGCGCAGTCATTGCGTTGGTCTTCGCGCGCTCGGCTGTTGTGTCTGCCAAGCAGACGAACGAGGCCCAAGCCAAGCAGATCGAGCAGCTTGAGGAAGACCGCACGGACCGCGACAAGGAGCGGCGGGCTGAGCAAGCCACCAACATCGCAGTCTGGGTGAGCACGAACGTCGAGGGCGGCGAGGACCAGCCTGTGATTCGGCTGGTCAACTCGAGTCCGCTTCCGGTGTACAACATGCTGATCGTCTGTAGGACACCGAGCACCGCCGGCGAGGAGACGTACACGGTCATCGGGCCGCTCAGCGGTCGACGAACCTTGACTCGGGTGAGCGCCGTCCTTCGAGATGTCATCGCGGACCAGGACTTCGCGGGCATGCACGACCGGGGCGCAGTCCAGGTCTCCTGCTCCTTCCGGGACTCGGCGGGCCGCTGGTGGTTCAGGACCGTCGACGGCGAGTTGCATCCCGCTGACGGGCGCGACACAGCCGAGCGGGCGGCACGACGAGGAACCCCGGACCCAAGATCAATGGAGCATTGAGGCAGCACGAGGCCCAGCAGCAGGCCCCACGGCGCCGGACGTAAGGGCACGAAACAATCGGTCAGCGCCCATGCGACGGGAGCGAGGCAGACCCCGGAATCGACCGCAGGCCCGTTCAGACCGAAGAGGTCACTGGTTCGATCCTAGTATCGCCCACGCAGAAAGGCCCTGGTCAGACACTCGCAAGAGTCACCGACCAGGGCCTTCGTCGTGTCAGGGGTTCGAAGCAGGGTCGTATCGCACGTAGGATCTTCATCAGCCGGTACCCCCGCGGGGCCGGCGGGGAGGAGCGCCATCGTGCTCGGAATCGTCCTGGCCGTCGTGATCTTCGCGCTCGTGTTCGTCGGCGCGGTGCGGATCGCCTACCAGCGGCGCCACCGCGAGGACGGTGTCGAGGCCCGCGAGGTGTCCGGCGGGACGCCCATCGGCTACCTGCCCGGCTACATGCCCGGGATTCAGCAGCGGGGGCCACGGCGCGACGAGGCGGCGACCGAGCTGGTCGAGCCCCCGCACCACCGCGACGCCGCCGTCGACCTCGACGCGAACACGGCCCGCGTACGCCGCAGTCCCTGATCTCAGGCCCGCCCGGCCGGGTCGGGCGCGTAGAAATCGGTGGTCGCCCGGACCGCGGCCGCGACCTGTTCCGGGTCGCCCCCGGCCGCCAGGTGGGCGTCGCCCCAGGCGGCGGCGCTGCGCCGGCTGAACTCGTGTCCTTCGAGCGACGTCTCGAACTCGGCGTGGTCGGCGGACACACCACCGGACAGGAACTCGGCCAGGGCCACGAGAGCGATGTCCCAGCCGACGCCGCCGGCGCCCGGACCGTAGGTCGGGAACATCGGCTCGCCGACGACGGCCGCGTGGATCAGCTCGAACTCGGTTCTGCCGTCCCCGCCCGGGGTCAGGCGCACCTCGACCTCGCTAGTGCCGGGCCACGCGTCGGCCTCGGGCCCGAACATCCACGAGACCTTCAGGAGCCGCGGCGGCTCGCACCGGAGGATCTCGCCGTGCTCGCCACCCTCCAACTCGTAGGTCCCGCCGGGTCGGAGGTCACCGGTCACCGGCTTCAACCAGCGGCGCAGCCGGTCGGGGTCGGTGATGGCATCCCAGACGTCGTCCACCTCGGCGTCGTACCGACGCCGAAGCTCCACGGTGTACGCCTCGCCGGCCGGCAGGGTCCCCCGGCCCATCGTCCGGCGCACGGCGGCGAGCTCGTCCAGTACGTCCTTCACGGTGATGTCCTCTCGGAGGGTGGATCGGGCGCGAGCCGGCGTGCACGCCTGCCCCGGGCCAGCTCGGTCCCCAGGGCGTCGAGGCGCTGCTCCCAGAGGCGGCGGAACCGGTCCAGCCACGCGTCGACCTCGCTCAGCGGCCCGGACTCCACGGCGTAGAACCGCCGAACCCCGTCGGCCCGCACCGACGCGAACCCGCTCTCCCGCAGCACCCGCAGGTGCTGGGAGACGGCCGGCTGGGAGATCCCGAACTCGGCGCGGACAACGTCCGTGATGGTCCCCGAGGTCTGCTCGCCGTCGGCGAGCAGCTCCAGGACGCGACGGCGGACCGGGTCGCCCAGGACGTCGAACGCGTGCACGGCACCGACTATCCCGTTCACGACTTATATAAGCCAACGCCGGTCCATCTGGCCGCGATCCGAGGAGCCGTCGCCCGTGCGCCGCGATGTTCTTCTACCGTGGTCCCGGACGGGTGACGGGGAGGGTGCCAGGTGGGTGGACGGCGGGTCGTGATCGCGGTCGTGGCGGTCCTCGGGCTGCTCCTCGTCGGCACGATCGCCTGGGCGAACCAGGCCCGGCCGGTGCGCTATGTCAACCTCGGGGACAGCTACAGCTCGGGCGCGGGCATCAACCCGGTCGCGGCCGGGACGGCGCCCGCCTGCAGCCAGTCGCAGCTGAACTGGGCGCACGACCTGGCGTCCGACCGGGGCTACGAGCTCACCGACGTCTCCTGCAGCGGCGCGCAGACCCGTCACTTCCGCACGTCCCAGGGCGCCGGGGTCGCGCCCCAGCTGGACGCCCTGACGGCGGACACCGACCTGGTCACCCTCACGATCGGCGGCAACGACAACGACGTCTTCATCACCGCCTTCGGACAGTGCGCCCAGCTCGGCTTCCAGTCGGGCGGGCGGGGCAACCCGTGCGAGCAGAGGTTCGGGACGAGGTTCGTCGACCAGGTGCGCGCCAGCACCTACCCGAACGTCGTCCAGGCGCTGCGGGACGTCCGCGAACGGGCGCCCAAGGCCCGCGTCGCGATCTCGGGCTACCTGCAGATCCTCTCGCCGCAGGGCTGCTTCCCGGTGATGCCGATCGCGGCCGGCGACGTCGGGTACCTGAACGATCTGCAGGCCACGCTCAACGACGCCGTCCGTCGCGCCGCCGCCGAGACCGGCGCCACCTATCTCGACGTCACGCCGCTGTCGACCGGTCACGACTCCTGTCAGCTCCCCGGGCAGCGCTGGGTCGAGCCGCTCGTCCCCGTCAACGCCGCGCCGGTGCACCCGAACGCGTCCGGCGAGCGGGGGATGGCCGAGAACGCCATCGCCCAACTGGGGCTCCAGGCTTCCTGACGGCGGGTCAGGCCGGGTCAGGCCCGGCGCGCCGGCAGCTCCGTGAGCGTGCGGAGCTCCTCGGCCAGCCGCGCGCGGTGCTCGTCGAACATCGGTCCGGAGAGGTCGTCGAGCACCGCCGGGTCCGACGCCACCTCCCAGGCCAGGTCGTCGGTGAGCACCCGCAGGGCCGCGTTCACCGCGGCGGCACGCACCCGGATCGTCGGGTCCTCCGCCGGCAGCCCGAGCCGGCCGCCCAGCACGGCCGCGAACACCGGCTCGGCCCGTTCGTGCAGCACGAGCCACGTCGCCCGGATCGCGGGCTCGTCGCGCGACATGCGCACGACGGCGAGCACGGCCCGCATGTCCTCCGAGGACACGAGGTAGGCCGTGCGCAGGTGCTCGCCGAGCTCGGCCGACATCGGCCACGAGCGCAGGACCTCGGTGAACGCGTCCAGCGACACCGACAGCAGGGGCTCGACGCACGCCTCCTTGGCCCGGAAGAGCCGCCACAGCGTGCGCTCCGAGACCCCGGCCGCCCGCGCGATCTGCTCGCCGGTCGTCTCGGTGACCCCGTGCCGGCGGAACAGCTCGACGGCCTCGCGCGAGATCGCCAGCCGCTGCCGCCGGCGCTGCTCCTCGGTGACCGGCGGCCGGCCGCGGCGGCCACCGGGGCCGTCGTGCACGCCTGTGGTCATCCGCACACCTTAGCGACTCTTTAATGGCACTGTCTGCCACAAAGACGTACGGTCGGTGATGCCGTCGTCACCACGAGGAGCGTCATGACCGCCACCACGGACCTGCAGCTGCCCTTCGAGCGTCCGAACGTGCTCGAGATCGCCCCGCTCTACGACCTCCTGCGCCGCGAGGCCCCGGTCGCCGCGGTCACCACCCCGGCCGGGGACCCCGCCTGGCTGGTCACCCGCTTCGAGGAGGTCCGCGACCTCCTCGGCGACAAGCGCTTCGGCCGCTCGCACCCGCACCCGGACCGCGCCGCCCGCATCACGCACGCCGCGATCGCCGACGGCCCGAGCGGCGACTACGAGACCGAGGAGGCCGACCACACCCGGATGCGGCGCCTCCTGACGCCGGCCTTCTCCGCGAAGCGCATGCGGCAGATGGGCGAGGACGTGCAAGCCCTGGTCGACGGCTACGTCGACGACCTGGTCGCGGCGAAGGAGCGGGACGGCCGGGCCGACCTCCACGAGACGCTGGCGGTGCCGCTGCCGGTCGCGGTGATCTGCCGCCTGCTCGGCGTGCCGCACGAGGACTCCGAGTTCTTCCGCGACCTCTCCGACCGTATGGCGACCTTCGACCCGTCCGCCGACGCCCAGGGCGCCCGGGAGGAGTTCGGCCGCTACATGGCCGGGCTCGCCGAGCAGAAGCGCGCGCAGCGCACGGAGGACGTCATCTCCGACCTCGTCCACGCCCAGGAGGAGGACGACACCTACGACTACGAGGAGATGATCCGGCTCTCCGTCGGCCTGCTCTTCGCCGGTCACGAGACGACGGTCAACCGCATCGGGCTGGGGACGCTGCTGCTGCTCACCCAGCGGGACCGTTGGGAGTACCTGGCCGAGGACCCCGACGGCCGGACCGACAAGGTCGTCGAGGAGATCATGCGCCTCGGTGCGCCGGGCGACCTCGGCCTGGTCCGCTACGCGCACCAGGACGTCGACGTCGCGGGCGTGACGATCCACGAGGGCGACGCGGTCGTCCTGTCGATCAACGCCGCGAACCGCGACCCCGAGGCCTTCGCCGACGCCGAGGAGTTCGAGCCGGACCGCGAGGAGCGCGGCCACGTCGGGTTCGGCCACGGCGGGCACTTCTGCATCGGGGCGAGCCTGGCCCGCACCGAGCTGCGGACCGTGTTCAGGACCCTGGCGAAGCGCCTGCCGGACCTCCGGCTCGCCGTCGACCTCGACGACATCGACGTCCGCACGCAGCACCTCACCGGCGGCGTGAAGGCCCTGCCCGTCACCTGGTGACGCGGACCGCCTCGAGCGCGTCGGCCAGCTCCGCGCTGGAGTGGTCGGGTCCGCAGCCGTCGAGCAGGAACACGACGCTGCGGGCGTTCCGCGTTCGGAGCGGAAGCAGGTCCTGGTACGCGGACGACGCGTACCAGGCCCGCGCCGACCCGACGTCGGGAAATCCGATCAGCACCATGACGCGGCCGAAGGAGCCCTCGAGGACCTCCGGCGTCGCGCCGTGCACGAGGAACCGCCCCGCGTACGGGTCGAGCGTCGCCTGGATGCGGCGCAGGTAGTCGAGGATCTCGTCGTTCTGGTCGATGTCGTGGAGCAGGCCCACCGCGTACGCGTTCATGACGACGAGCGTGGTCGGCCGGCGTCACGGCGGCGATGACCTCCCAGGTCATGGGAGTTGCCGCCGGTGCAGCGATCGCGCACGGTGGACGGCGTGACCAAGGCGGTGCAGGACCTCATGATCGCCGTGGAGCGCGTCCACGATGCCCTGCACACCGCGATCCGCGCGGGCGGCCCGGTCGCCCACCTGCTCGCCGACGACGCGACCCTGGACGTCCTGCCCGCCGGGGCGGGGGCATCCGGGGCGGCGGAGATCGAGCGGTTCGTCGCCGACCGGGTCGTCGTCCCCGGGGACCTGACGGTGCGCCGGCTCTCCCGCACCGGCGACCGTTTCCGCGTCGTCGACGAGGAGGTCTTCGCCTTCACCCACGACCGCGAGCTGGCGTGGCTGCTGCCCGGCGAGCCGACCGGGAAGCCGGTCGAGCTCGTCGTCGTGACCCTGACCGCCGTGCGTCGCCAGGTGGTGACCCGCTCGCGGATGATCGTGGCGTGACGATCCGGTCGGTCCTGCTGTTCCTGCTCGCCGCGGTGACCGAGATCGGCGGGGCCTGGGCGATCTGGCAGGGGGTGCGCGAGGACCGCGGCTGGCCGTGGATCGTCGTCGGGATCGCCGCCCTGGCGGCCTACGGGTTCGTCGCGACCCTGCAGCCCGACGCGGCGTTCGGCCGGGTGCTCGCGGCCTACGGGGGCGTGTTCGTGGCCGGGTCGCTGGCGTGGGGGATGGTCCTCGACGGCTACCGGCCGGACCGCTTCGACGTGATCGGCGCGCTGCTCTGCCTCGTCGGGGTCGCGGTCATCATGTACGCGCCGCGGAGCGTCTGAGACGGGGCGCGTACCGTCGCCGCATGCTCGCGGAGCTCCTCGGCCGGCTGACCGGCTGGATCCAGTGGCCCCCGCCGGACACCGACCGGAACCGCTTCCTGTTCCGGCTCACGTTCCCGCTGGCCACCGTGGCCGCCGTCTACGTGCTGGTGTTCGCGCTGGCCAGCGGCGGGTGGCTGCCCTACGTGGTGGCGGTGATCCTGCTGGTGATCGCCGGCATGACCGGCATCGGCCTGCTGCTGATGCGGGCGCACCGCGAGGAGCTCGCGCGGCTGGAGGCCGCCGAGCTCGCCCGCGGTACCTGATCAGTCCGCCAGCGCGGCCCCGTCGCCGCCCGCCACCCGCTCCCAGCGCTCGGAGAGCCGGTCGAGGTCACCGAGCATCCGGGTGAACCCGTCCGACTCGGTCGCGGCGCCCATGAGCTGGTCGTGCAGGCGGCACACCCGGTGGTCGACGTCGTCGAGCAGCACCCGACCCTGGTCGGTGAGGGTCAGCAGCTTGCGCCGCCCGTCCGACGGCGCCGTGTCGCGGCGGATCAGCGCCCGGTCCTCCAGCCGCCGGCACACGTCGGCCATCGTCGACCGGTCCAGCGCGACGGAGGCCGCGAGCGACCCCTGGTCGACCTCCGGGTACTCGCGGACCGCGGTGAGCACCGCGAACTGCGGTCCGGTGAGCGTCGTGTCCACGTGGCGCAGCCACGCCGCCGAGTAGGCCTGGTAGAGCCGTCGTACGAGGAAGCCCGGTGCCGCGCGCAGGGGCTCCGGCGTGGTCGGTCGGCGTGCGCCGTCCCCCGCGTCGGCCCGGTGCCCGTCGGTGCCGAACTCCGTCGTCGCGTCGTCTCGGGTCATGTCGTCCCCGTTCCCCCCAGCGTCGACATGAGGGCGCGGACGATCACGAGGAGTGTCCTCGGTGGTGAAGACCGACCGCGTTCCCCCGGCCGACGCGTACTCATCGTCACCCGTTCGGTGCGAACGGTGACGTTCCCCCCTTCACAGCGCGTTGCGCGCTACGTCGTTGAGCACGCTACGACGTTTCCCGGTCAGGATGCGAGCATCTGGTCCGGACGCGCCCGATCCCGTCAGGTCGGACGGGCCGCGAGCCCCGCCGGGACCTCGCCGGGGAAGAGCCGCCGCACGTCGTCCAGGGTGACCAGCCGCAGCCCGATGACCTGGTCGACGACCGCGATCCGCCACCCCCGGGTCTTGTCGTTGAGGCGGACCCCGCGCAGCCAGCGCTGGGCGTGCCGGAACGCCTCGCTCTGCGTCTTGGGGCTCGGGACGGGACGTCCGGCCGCGCGGTGCCACGCCGCGATCTGGTCGGCGTCGCCGTGGTGGTCCCGCGCGGTGCCGTCCGGGCTCGAGGCGGCCGCGATCAACGTCGGACCGCACGCCGCGACGAGCACCGACCACCAGGTCTCGTCGGTGGGCAGGGACGCGTTGACGGTCATCCCGCCCGCGAGGTCGGCCCGCCCGGCCGACGCGGCGGTCGGGGCGAAGGCCAGCAGGGCGAGCGTGACCTCGCGGCCGTCCGCGAGCCAGAGTCCGAGGGAGGCCCGCGAGTCGCGGACGAGCAGACCGTTGCCCGCCCGGATCCGGTCCTGCCCGGCCACCCCGGGGACCACGAGCGTCAGCTGCCCGCCGTGCCGCTGGCGGTTGATGACGAGGTAGGCGTCGTCCCGGATCTCGATCTCCGCGGCGACCCGCGAGACCTGGTCGTCGTCGACGTGGACGTGCCGGTCGCCCGGACCGTTGCGTCCGATGGTCGCCGTGGCGCCCCACGGCACGGAGATCCGGCGCTCGGAGCGCACGTCGAGCAGGGCCAGCCCGCCGAGCGGCAGGGCGCGTCCCGCCCCGGCCCCGTTCCGCACGCCCGCCAGTATCCCCGGGTCCATCAGCCTCGGGCCACGACCTGTGTGGTCGTGGCCGGGTCCGCCTCGGCCGCCAGCAGGCGCAGGCGCGGCCCGTCCTTGCCGAGGGCGATCTCGGCACCGGGCACCAGGCGGGTGGGTCCGTCGATGCGGCGCCCGTCGACCCGGGTGCCGTTGGTCGAGCCGAGGTCGGTCGCGGTCCACCCGCCGCGCCCGGGGCTCAGGCGCACGTGCCGCCACGACACCCCGGGGTGGTCGACGACGAGTCCGGCC
Organism: Actinomycetospora termitidis; assembly: GCF_030286555.1. Classification (GTDB taxonomy): domain Bacteria; phylum Actinomycetota; class Actinomycetes; order Mycobacteriales; family Pseudonocardiaceae; genus Actinomycetospora; species Actinomycetospora termitidis. The sequence continues at coordinate 841,864 of NZ_JASVWF010000002.1, forward strand.
CCCGGGTCGCGCCCGATCTCGAGCGTCCGGATCAGCTCCGTGTCGGCCAGCCGGGTGCCCGCGGGGTCCTCGACGACCAGCGTGGCCCGCGGGCCGGTCCCGACGACGAGCGTGCGCAACTTCGGGACCGCGGTGGTCACCCGGGTCGCGAAGGCGGCCAGCCCGCCGTTCCCTCCGTCCGCCCGATCGCCCGGGTGCCCGGGGGCGCGCCTCCCGCCCCCGGGCCCGAGCTCCGGCCGGCGCTGCTGCCCCGCACCGGCCGGGCCCCCTCCCGCCCCCCGCGCCGGGGCGAGAGGGGCCGCCGTCGACGCGCACGCGGCGGCGACGGGGGTCTGCTGCGGCTCGGAGAACGCCGCGGTGACCACGACCCGCCCGAGCGGGACGTCGTCGGAGACCAGCAGGTGCACCCAGGTCCGCTCGGCCAGGCGCCGCACGCCCTGGGACCGCCCGTGCTCGACGTAGCCCTCGGCCAGCTCCCGCGCGAGGGACTCGAGCGGGCGGCGCTGCGCGACCTCGGCCCCGTCGACCGGGTTCCACTCCACCCACAGGTGCGGCGCCGCGACCTGCTGGCCGCGCGGGGTCCAGACCAGCGCGTCGACGCCGTCGAGCCGCTCGGCGGTCACACGCAGCAGCCCGTCGCCGTGCACCCACGGCCGGGCCAGCAGGGTCCGGAGCGCCTTGCGGACCGGGGCGCCGGTCGAGGGCGCGAGACTCAGGTCGACCGTCGCCGTGGTCGACGGGGGAGCGGCCAGCGGCTCCGGCCGCGGCCGGGCCCACGCGCTCACCACGACGGCGAGCCCGGCCGCGAGCGCGATCAGGACGACGACCAGGAGCGCGACCAGCAACGACCCCGTCATCCACCACAGCAGCAGGAGCGCGGCGAGGACGCCGCCGACGACCGCCTTCGTCCGGCTCATCGGCCCACCGCCGCGACCCGGTCCAGCCCGGGCACGCTGCCCGTCACCTGGGAGACGGTCGGCAGGTGGTCCTGCGCCGTCGTCAGGACCCCGCTGTCCTCGGCCGCGCGACCGAGCCAGGCCGGGCCGAACGCGACCGCCGCCGCGCCGATCAGCACGCACACCACGAGCGCGAGCCCGCCGTGCGCGACCACGCCCACCGCCCGGTCGACGAGCACCGGCCGGGCCACCCGGCCGCCGCCGCGGGTCGCGAGGGCGTCGGCGAGCTTGCGGCCGAGGCCGATCCCGACGAGACCGCCGACGACGATCGCGGCGATCAGCCAGCCGCGCGACGACGGGTCCCACCACCCGGCGACCGCGGCGCCGAGGACGATCCCGACCACCGCGCCGGCCACCGACAGCACCAACGACGTCCCGCCGCGGCGCCAGCCGCGCCACGCGGCGAGGGCGACGACGGCGAGCACCACGAGATCCACCAGAGTCACGGGTCCTCCTCACGAGTCGGTCACCAGCGAGTCAACCGACGAGGCCGCAGCCGTGGGGGCCCGTCGTCGGGAACTAATTCCCGAGGTCGTCGGGCCGGGTGACCGCGGGCACAACCGCGACTGTGAGCCGGATCGTGCGCCGCAAGCGGTACCGTGGGTAGCGGTAACCGAAAGTCTCCGGTACTCCTGGTACCTAGAAGTTCACCAGGCAGAGGAGACCTCGTGACGGCCGCACTCTCACCCCGCGTTCGGCGCCTGCGTGATCTGGCGACCCGCCTCACCACGCCGCTGCTGCCCGACGACTACCTGACCCTGATCAACCCGCTGTGGTCCGCGCGTGAACTGCGCGGGCGGATCGTCAGCGTCACCCCCGAGGCCGAGGACGCGGCGACGATCGTCGTCGAGCCCGGCTGGGGGTGGGACTTCCCGCACGCCGCCGGCCAGTACATCGGCATCGGCGTGCAGATCGACGGGCGCTTCGTGTGGCGCTCGTACTCGCTCACCACCCCGCCGTCCCGCGACGGCAAGCGGCTGGTGATCACCATCCGCGCGATGCCCGACGGGTTCGCCTCGCAGCACCTCGTCTCCGGCGTCGCGCCGGGCACCGTCGTGCGGCTCGCGCCGCCGGCCGGTGAGTTCGTCCTGCCCGACCCGCTGCCCGAGAAGGTCCTCTTCCTGACGGCGGGTTCCGGGATCACCCCGGTCATGGCGATGCTGCGGTCGCTGGACCGGCGTCCGGATGCGGCCGACGATGTGGTGCTCGTGCACTCCGCGCCGGACGCCGAGCGCGCCCTGTTCGCGGACGAGCTCGACCTGCTCGCCCGCCGCCACCCGTCGTGGCGGATCGTCCAGCGCCACACCCGCGCCGAGGGTCACCTGACGGCGCCCGCGGGCCTCGACGAGGTCGTCCCCGACTGGCGCGAGCGGCAGACCTGGGCCTGCGGGCCGACGGAGATGCTCGACGACGCCGAGAAGGCGTTCGCCGACGCCGGGGTGGCGGAGTCGCTGCACCTCGAGCGGTTCGCCGCCTCGTTCTCCGGCTCCGCCGAGGGCGGGACGATCACGTTCGCCCGGTCGGGTCGCACCGTCGAGTCCGACGGCGCCACGACCGTCCTCCAGGCCGGCGAGCAGGCCGGCGTCCCGATGCCCTTCGGCTGCCGCATGGGCATATGCCACACCTGCGTCGCCCCGCTGCGCTCCGGCGCCGTGCGCGACCTGCGCGACGGGTCCGAGCACCGCGTCAGGGACAGCGCAGCCTCCGACTCCAGTTCCATCACCGTCCAGACCTGCATCACCGCCGCTGCCGGTGACTGCACCGTCGACCTGTAAGAGAGAGGAGCCCGCATCATGGCCATCTCCGACATCAAGGAATTCGCCCACCTGACCGAGGCCGACGTCGAGGCCCTCGGCGAGGAGTTCGACGCGATCCGCCGCGACGTCGAGGCGTCGCGCGGCGCGGCCGACGAGGAGTACATCCGCGGGATCATCAAGACCCAGCGCCGCATCGAGATCGCGGGCCGCGCCGCGTTGTTCGGCAGCGTCGTGCCGCCGCTGTGGATGGCGGGCGCCGCCCTGCTGGGCGTGGCCAAGATTCTCGAGAACATGGAGATCGGCCACAACGTCATGCACGGCCAGTGGGACTGGATGAACGACCCGGAAATCCACTCGGCCACGTGGGAGTGGGACAACGTCTGCCCCGCCGAGCAGTGGAAGCACTCCCACAACTACCTGCACCACACGTACACGAACGTCCTCGGCAAGGACAAGGACGTCGGCTACGAGATCCTGCGGGTCACCTCGGACCAGAAGTGGCACCCTGTCAACCTCGGCCAGCCGGTCTTCAACACCCTGCTGATGCTGCTCTTCCAGCACGGCGTGGCGATCCACGACCTCGACATCGAGGGCCTGCTCCGCCGGGACATCCAGGACCCGGAGGAGTTCAAGGCCAAGCTCGAGCAGGTCGGCCGCAAGATGCGCAAGCAGATGGGCAAGGACTACATCCTCTTCCCGCTGCTGACCGGGCCATTCTTCCTCACGACGCTCACCGCCAACATGACGGCGAACCTCATCCGCAACGTGTGGTCCTACGCGATCATCTTCTGCGGGCACTTCCCCGACGGAGCCGAGGTGTTCACCGAGGAGCAGCTCGAGAACGAGACGCAGGGCGAGTGGTACCTGCGCCAGCTGCTCGGCTCGGCGAACTTCACCGGGAACCGGCTGATGCACGTGATGTCCGGCTCGCTCGGCTACCAGATCGAGCACCACCTGTTCCCGGACCTGCCGTCGAACCGGTACCCGGAGATCGCCGAGCGGGTCAAGGAGATCTGCGCGAAGTACGACCTGCCCTACAACATCGGGCCGTTCCCGAAGCAGTTCTGGAAGTCGATCCGCACGATCTGGCGGCTCGCGCTCCCGAACAAGAAGTTCGCGGCGGAGCAGGCCGCGCACGAGTCGGAGGGGCTGCGCCGCGAGAACGCGTCGAGCACGCCGTCGGCGGAGGCCGATGTGCGGGTGGCCGCCTGACCGGCCCTGATCTGAACGAACGGCACTCTCGCGCACATAGATGCAGCGAGAGTGCCGTTCGTGCGTTCCGGGGCGGGGTCAGTCGATGAGGCGCACGTCGTGGTGGAAGTCGTTGCGGAATCGTCGTGCGGCGTCGCCGAGCTGCTCGGGCGAGGGGACGACGGGGCGCTCCGGGGGCATGCGCGACTCCGTCGGCTCGCCGGCCGCCGCGAAGAACCGTTCGAACCCGCCGGTGCTCACGCCCAGCGTCCGCGCGCGGTGCGACTCGACGCGGAACGAGTGCTTGTGCCCCGCCGGCACGTAGCCGAAGTCGCCCGTCGTCAGGACCTGGTCGACGGTCCCGCCCTGGTTGTCCTCCACGACGACCCGCACCTTGCCGTCGAGAATGTAGAAGATCTCGTGGACGTCGGGGTGCGAGTGCGTCGGGACCGCCGGACCGCGTGGGGCCTCCATCGTGAAGACCCCGAACTGGCCCTGGGTCTCGTCGCCGGAGAGCAGCACCGTGAACAGCTGGTCGAACAGGTGCGCGCGCTCGCCGTCGCCGGCCTCCAGGACGAAGGGCGCGGGACGCCCCGGGAGGGCGGAGGACGGCGTGACGAACTCGGCGGTCATCGCGTCATCGTGCGACCGTCGACCGGTCCGTGCCCCGTGTCTTCCGCTCAACGGCACTCGACAGTCGAAGCCGACCTCGACCGGATCGTCGGTCACGGCATTGCAGCGGATGATGTCCTGCTGCCCGGTACTCCTCGAGTCGGGCCGACCACGATGCTGCGCTGATCGAGCGAATCGCCCTCGAACGTCCGTCGGCGCCCCGCTGGCCCCGGTTGTCTGGTGGACCCCGGCGAGTGCCGGAGCGGATGGGCGCAGCTGTTGGCAGTTTCCAACAGCTCGGCTAGCTTGGTGGGGCGGAGAATGGTCAGTCGAGGTCGGCATCCCAAGGCGCCGATCGCGCAGGCTCTCGACGAGGCCAAGAGATCCGGGATGGACGTCCGAGGAGGACCACAAGGGGCATCGGTGGAAGTCCTCTTCTCCGAGACCCACGAGAGGAGGTCGTCGCGATGGAGGCACCCGGACGACGCGTCTACACCTTCGATCTGCAGATCGACCGACCGATCACCGACGCGGAAATCGATGCTCTGTTCGAGGCCGGCTGCGACGACTGCGGGCCGGAGACCGGCCCTGGCGGGACGGTCCTGCACGTCGATCGTGAAGCGGCCAGTCTCGTCACGGCTCTGGTCAGCGCCGTCACGGACGTCGAACGCGCTGGTCTGACCGTGTCGGGAGCCGGAGCCCCGGACCTGGTCACTCAATCCGAGATCGCCGTACGGACAGGGCGTTCCGTCGAGTCCATCAGGCTGCTCGCGGCGGGACGCCGTGGGCCTGGGACCTTTCCTCGTTCCCTGAACGGCTTCTACTCCTGGGTGGACGTGAAGGCGTGGTTCGCGGACTACGACCCCCGGGCCGTGGACGACCCGTCGCCCGACGAACTGAGCTACGACCAGATCGTGGCCGCCGCGAACATCCTCATCCGGGCCCGCACGGTCCTCCGGGGTCCCCACGCTCCGGGTCTCGAGCAACTCCTCCGGGCCGCATGAGCACCGAGGAGTGCCCAAGCCCTCCTTCGGCGGTCCGCTGTCGAAGAACACAGTCAGCAGAAGGCACGCGGGCACGGACGAATGCAGCTGATCAAGGACGTCGTGGTCGGCTGAGGGCTGCGCCTTCTCGGTCGCCTGAGACCATCCGGCGTTGACAGGAGCTCCTGTACGACAGACCGTATACGCATGACGGTCACCAGTGGCCCCACCGAGGTCTGGCAGGCCCGCATCGGGCACGAACTGGCCGCGCAGCTGCGGGAGGACGCGGGCGTTCTCGGTCTGGAGGGCCGGACGGAGATCGTCCGCGCGGCCCTGGAGCTCCTGCACCGGCGTGCTGCTGAGGAACGGATGGCTCAGAGCGTCGAGGAGTTCTACGGCGCGGAGACCCCTCCGCTCCCGATCGGCGTCGCGCCCGACGACGAGGAGTAGACGGACCCGCTCGACGACTCCTGGCGGCGATCCCCTGATGGACCCACTGCGTGGAGAGGTCTGGATGGTCGGCTTCCCCGGTGCGGGGGAGCATCCGGCTGTCGTGCTCAGCATCAACAGGCTCAATGCCCGGCTCGGTGCGATCGCGGTCGTTCCGGTGACGGGCACGGCGGGACCCACCGAGACGCACATCGCGATCGGCGCCGATGCCGGGCTGACCAAGTACGACGAGTCCTATGCGGACGTCACCGGAGTCCAGGTGGTCGCCAAGGGACGGTTCCGGCGGCGTCGTGGTCTGACCCATCCCGGTGAGCTCGCCCGGATCGAGCAGCAGGTCCGGGTGTACCTCGGGCTGTAGTCGCAGAGGGGCTCACCCCACGGCGACCGGCTCCTCCTCGGGGCTCGGCTCCCGGCGGGGCCGGACCAGCGAGATCAGGCCCCCGACGACGAAGGTGATCACCACGCCCAGCGGCACGAACCACGGGAACGCGAGCGCCTGCCCGTCGATCGAGATACCGAGGGCGGCCCAGCCGACGCCGAGCAGCGTCGCGACAAACGCCACGAACGCCGCGACGCCGTCGGCCCGGCGCACGACCAGGCCGAGCAGGAACGCGCCGAGCAGGGCGCCGTAGGTGTAGGAGGCGATGCTGAGCCCGAGCTCGACGACCGGGTCGTCCGTCGTCGTGAAGAGCGAGGCGAACCCGACCATCACCAGCGCCCACACCCCGGTCATCCACCGGGCGACCTTCAGCATCGTCTGCTCGCCGGGGCGCCAGCCGGCCCACGACTGCACGATGTCGGCGATCGTCGAGGTCGACAGTGAGTTCAGCGCGCTCGACAGCGAGCCCATCGTCGCGGCGAGGATGCCCGCGACGAGCAGGCCGGAGAGGCCCATCGGCAGGTCGCGCAGGATGAACTCGCCGAACACCTGGTCGCTGGTCAGACCGAGCGACGCGAGCGGCGCCCCGCCGTTGCGGGCCCACAGCAGCGCCCCGACCAGCGAGAACAGCGCGAACTGCACGCCGATCGCGACCGCCGAGCCGATCATCGCCTTGCGCCCGTCGGACAGCGACCGGCAGGACAGCACGCGCTGCGCGATGAGCTGGTCGGAGCCGTGCGAGCCCATGGTCAGCAGCGCCCCGCCGACGATCGCGGTGACGAACGCGTACGGGCTCGTCAGGATCGGCTTGGAGAAGTCGAAGACGGTGAACTTCCCGGCGTCCCAGGCCGCGGCCCAGCCGCCGCCACCGACCTGCACCGTCAGCACGACGACGCAGATGACCGCGCCGACGAGGTACAGGCCCATCTGCAGGAAGTCGGTCCAGACGACGGCCTTGATCCCGCCGACGTAGGTGTAGGCCACGGTCACCGCGGTGATCGCGAGGACGATGACGAAGTAGTTCACGTCCAGGCCGAACTCGGCGAGCAGGAGCTTGATCGGGATCGCGCCGGCGAAGAGCCGCACGCCCTCGGCGAGCAGGCGCGTGACGAGGAAGGTCAGCGACGCCAGGCCCTGCGTGTGCCGGCCGAACCGTTCCCCGAGGTACTGGTAGGCCGAGACGAACCCGCCGCGGAAGTACAGCGGCAGCAGCACGAACGACACCAGGATGCGCCCGACGAGGTAGCCGACCGCCAGCTCCACGTAGGAGAACGACCCGCCGTAGGCCACCCCGGGCACGCTGATCACGGTGAGCGTCGAGGTCTCGGTCGCGACGATCGAGAACATCACCGCCCACCACGGCAGCGACCGCTCGCCGGTGAAGTAGTCCGTGGCCGAGCGCTGCCGGCCGGACAGCTTCAGGCCGATCACCGCGATCGCCACGAGGTAGGCGACGATGACGGCGAGGTTGACGACGTCGTGCATCCCGGACTCCTATTCGGTCCTGGTGATCTTGTGGAGGCCGCCGGGGGCGTCGACCTCGACGCCACGGTGCAGCGCGAGGCGCCACGCGAGCTTCTGCGCGGGGACGACGGCGACGATCGGGGAGACGAGGCTCGGTGTGGGTGGCAGGCCGGGTCCGATCGTGACGACGGGTGCGCCGCGGTCGTGCAGCTCGGGGCACAGGTCGAGCACGGAGGCGCTCGCGGCCTCGTCGGGGGCGACGAGCAGCGTCGGGGTCGCGGGCCCGACGGCGCCGATCGGACCGTGGCGCAGGTCGGCGGGGGAGAACGGCGTGACGAGCGACCCGGTCAGCTCGGTCAGCTTCAGCGCGGCCTCGTGGGCGGTCGCGAGGTTGACCCCGCGCCCGACGGTGATCCCGCGCCACGAGGCCGCGAACACCTCGACCGCGTCGTCGACGTCGGCCTCCAGCGCCTCCGCGACCAGGTCGGGAGTGCCCTCGAGGTCGGTGAGCAGCGACGCCGCGGCCGGCTCCGGCGCGAGGCCCGCCGCGACGACCGCCAGCGCGGCCAGCGAGGTGGTGTACGTGCCGGTGGCGGCCACCGAGCGCTCCTCGCCGACGCGGAGCGGGAGGACGAGGTCGGCCTGCCCGGCCAGGTCGGAGGACGGGTCGTTCGTGACGGCGAGCGTGGGCGCTCCCCGTTCCCGGGCGTCGCGCAGGACGGCGACGATGTCGGGCGAGGTGCCGGACTGCGACACCCCGACGACGAGGCGGCCCCACACGTCCGGCGAGGCGCCGTAGGTCGTGACGAGGCTCGGCGTCGCCAGCGTGACCTCCCGCTCGCTCACCAGCGGCACGAGGTACTGCGCGTAGCGGGCGGCGTTGTCGGAGCTGCCGCGGGCGGCGATGACGACGCCGGTGGTGCCGTCGGCCAGGTCGCGCACCGCCTCGGCGGCCGACGCACCCGTCGTCAGGAAGGAGCGCAGGGCCTCGGGCTGCGCGTACAGCTCGGTCTCGAGCAGGGAGCTCATCGCGCCACCTCCTCCCCGCCGACCAGCACGTGGGTGACGGCGAGGGCGTCGTCGAGCACGGTCACGTCGGCGACGCCGCCCGGTCGCAGGACGCCGAGGTCGGGGTGCGGCCGGTGGGCCGCTCCGACGAGGCGGGCGGGGGTCGCGGTCGCGGCGGTCAGCACGTCGGCGAGCCCGATCCCGAGGCCCGCGGCCACACGGATGCAGCCGGCGAGGGACGCGGCGCTGCCGGCGAGGGTGCCGTCGGGGTTGCGGACGGCGCCGTCGGCGAGCGTCACGTCGACGTCGCCGAGCCGGAACGTCCCGTCGGGCATGCCGGCGGCGGCGGTCGCGTCGGTGATGAGCGCCCACCGGCCGGGGGCCGCGGCGGTGACGACCCGCAGGACGTCGGGGTCCAGGTGGTGGCCGTCGGCGATCACGGTGACGACCGCCCCGGGGTGGGCGAGTGCGGCGGCGGCGAGGCCGGGGGAGCGGTGGTCGAACCCGCTCATGGCGTTGAACAGGTGCGTGGCGCCCGCGATCCCGGCGTCGAACCCGGCGTGCGCCTCGGCGGCGGTGGCGTCGCTGTGCCCGGCCATCACGATGATCCCGGCGTGGAGCGCGGCGGTGACGAGCTCGTGCGCCCCGTCGAGCTCCGGCGCGACGGTGGTGATGGCGACCGCACCCGCCGTCCGGATGTCCTCGAACAGGCGCGGGTCGGGCGCCCGGAGAAAGCCGGTCGGATGTGTGCCGGGCCGCTTCGGTGACAGGAACGGGCCCTCGACGTGGGCGCCGAGGAGGCGGGCGCCGTGGACTCCGGTTCGGGCGTCGTCGAGGATCCCGAGGGCGGTGGTCGTGGTCTCCGGGGCGGCGGTGATGACGGTCGGCGCGACCGCGGTGATGCCGTCGCGGGCGAGCGCTTCCCGGAACCGGTGCACCTCGCCGGCGTCCGCGACCGCCGTGAGGTCGACGCCCGCGTAGCCGTTGCACTGCACGTCGACCAGACCGGGGACGGCGATCGCGCCGCCGCGGGCGGGCGGCAGCCCGACGGCCTCGACGCGCCCGTCGACGACCGACACGTCCCCCGGGTGCAGCACCCCGCCGACCAGCGACGCGGAGACGCCGAGCCTCATGCGACCACCTCCAGCGCGCGGACGGCGGGCACGGGCTCGGGCAGTCGCAGTGGCGCGTGGCCGGAGCTGATCCGGCCGAGGACCCGCGGGGTGTGGGAGCCCGTCGCGCCGGGGACGACACCCGGCACGCCGTGCCAGGTCAGGGCACCGAGCAGTGCGGTCAGCACGGCCTCCTTGGCGTCGGAGGGCAGTCCGCGGTCGTCGGCGGACACGAGGGGCACGGGGTCGAGCTCCGCCGCGATCGCCGCGCGCAGCACCGGGTTCGCCATCCCGCCGCCCGAGCCGACGACCTCGGCGGCGTGGTGCGCCCGGCACGCGTCGGCGACCGTGTGGGCGGTCAGCGCGACGAGGGTGGCGGCGAGGTCCTCGGAGCTGACCGCGGGAGCGGCGCTCGCCACCGCCGCGTCCAGGGCGGGCGCGGTGAACAGCTCGCGGCCGGTCGACTTGGGCGGCGGTGCGGCGTAGTAGGGGTCGGCGAGGAGGTGCTGGAGCAGGCCGTCGTGGACGGTGCCCCGTGCGGCGAGCGCCCCGTCGACGTCGTAGGCGACGCCGGTGGCCCGCTGCGCGACGACGTCGAGCCAGCAGTTGGCCGGTCCGGTGTCGAAGGCGGTGACCCGGTCCGGGGACACGATCGTGACGTTGGCGATCCCGCCGAGGTTCAGCGCGACGCGGGTCTCCTGACCGGCCAGCCACAGCGCGTCGAGCGTGCTCGCGAGCGGTGCGCCATGGCCGCCGGCGGCGATGTCGGTGGAGCGCAGGTCGCTGACGACGGGCAGCCCGGTCGCCTCGGAGATCCACGCGGGCTGGCCGAGCTGCAGGCCGCCGGTCGCGTGCCCGTCGTGGATGCCGTGGAAGACGGTCTGTCCCAACCACACCACGAGGTCCCCGCGCACGCCGGCAGCGTCCAGGGCGTGTCCCGCCGCCGCTGCGGCCGCCCGCCCGACGGCGTGGTCGAGCGCTGCGACCTCCTCGACGGACGTCGTCGCGGGCGGGAGCAGCGCGAGTACCCGGTCCTGCAGGCCGTCCGGCCACGCCACGTCGCCGTGCCACAGCACCTCGAGCCGCGCGTGCGGCCCGACCTCGACCGCGCACACGGCCACGTCCAGCCCGTCCGCCGAAGTGCCCGACAGCAGGCCGACGACGATCATCGCCCGGCTCCGGCCGCTGGGTCGAGCTCCGCTCCGCTGCGTCTCCCGGACACAGCCGCCCGCACCGAGCCCGCCGTCGCCAACCGGTCGCGCGCGGCGGCGCCGTCGAGGCCCGCGAGGAGCGCCACCACGGCGGTGGCGACGTCGTCACCGGCCGCGGCCAGGGCGGCGCGGGCCTCGTCGGCGTCCACGCCGGTCGCGTCGCGCACGATCCGCTCCGCGCGGCGGCGCAGCTTCGCGTTCGTCACCCGCACCCCGACCATCCACGGCCCGTACGTCGCGCCCGCCCGCACCAGGGCCGCCGTCGACAGCGTGTTCAGGGCGATCTTCTGCCCGGTGCCCGCGGCGAGTCGGGTCGACCCGGCCAGTACCTCCGGGCCCGTCACCAGCTCGATCGCCACGTCCGCCAGGGCGGCGACCGGGCTGTCCACGGCATTCACGACGGCGACCGTGGTCGCTCCCCGCTCCGCCGCGGCGGCGAGCGCGCCCAGCACGTACGGCGTCCGTCCGGACGCGGCGACCCCGACGACCACGTCCCGCGGCCCGACCCCGATCTCCTCGAGGTCGGCGCGCCCCGCCGCGTCGTCGTCCTCCGCGCCCTCGACCGCCGCGTCGGCGGCGTCGCGGCCCCCCGCGAGCAGGGCGACCGCGCGGTCGGGGGAGAGCCCGAACGTCGGCGGCAGCTCCGCGGCGTCCTGCACCGCGAGCCGTCCCGAGGTCCCGGCGCCGGTGTAGACGAGCCGTCCGCCGGTCCGAAGTGCCGTGCCCAGGGCGTCGGCGGCCTCGGCGATCGGCGTCGCCATCGCCGCGACCGCCCCCGGCGCGACCGCCTGGCCCTCGATCAACCGCGCGACCAGGTCGGGCGTCGGCAGGGCGTCGAGCTCCTCGGACCCCGGTCGCACGGCCTCGGTGGTCAACCGGTCGGTGTCCGCGGCCGGTCCGGTGCCGTCGACGTGCTCGTCCCGACGACGGGTCACAACGGGCTCGTGCGGGGTGGTCGCGTCGGCGGCCAGGGTGAGGAGGCCGTCGAGGGCGTCGCCCGCTCCGTCGACGAGGGTCAGGCCGGCGGCGCGGAGCCGGGCGGACAGCGCCGTCGCGAGCCCCCCGACGAGCGCGACGGGTTCGCCCGCCCCGCGCGTCGTGGCGACCAGCTGGGTCACCGCCTCCTCGACGATCCGCGCGGCCACGGGGTCACCGCTCTCCGCCGCCTCCAGCACCGCGGGCGCGAAGGCGGCGAGGTCGCCCGGCGTCGACGGCCGCCCGGCGAGCACCGCACGGGCCGGGTCCACGAGCGCGGTGCGCGGACCGGCGCCGTCGAGCGCCCGCACCGCCGCTCGGAGCCCGGCCTGTCCGATCCACGCCCCGCCGCCGGCGTCACCCAGGAGCAGGCCCCGGCCGTCGACCCGCCGCACCGTGCCCTCGCGGTCCACCCCGAGCGCGACCGCGCCGGTCCCGACCGCCAGCACCACCCCGGCCCCGTGACCCCCGAACGCGCCGGCGTGCCACGCGATCACGTCAGAGGTCACCACCGCGGTGGCCGCCCCGTCGCGGCCCGATGTCAGCGCCTCCGCGAGGGCTACCGCCTCGTCCGGACGGGTCAGCGCGCCCGGTACGCCGACCGCGAGGGTGCACCCTGCGGGGAGCGGGCCCACTGCCGCGCGCACCACTGCGGCCACCGCCGCCGCGCCGCCCGGGTCACCGAGACCCGCACCCGTCGTCGTGACCCAGCGCCGGTCCGCCGCCGCGATGCGGGCTCCGGAACGGCCCAGGTCGACCGCGATCACCGCGCTCACGGGAGGTCCCCGGGCGGGATGATCTCCATCTCGATCAGGTAGCGGTCGCCGCGGGCGAGCGATTCGACCCGCTCGATCACCTCGCCGCGATGGTCGCGGGAGGTCCGCACGAAGCGCAGTGCCGGCGCGCCCGCGGCGACGCCGAGCAGGGCGGCGTCGGACGCGTCGAGCACTACGGGGGCCACGGACTGCGTGCCCGACCGGATACGGCGGTCGAACCGCGTCGCGAGGAGCTCGTAGTACGACGACGGGCCGTCGAGGTCGTCGCCGGTGAGGCCCGGGACGCGCGCAGCCGGGACGTGCAGGGTCTCCAGCGTCATCGGCTCCTCGTCGGCGAGCCGCACCCGGCAGACCCGCAGGACCGACTCCCCGCCGGGCATCTCCAACCGCGCCGCGAGGTCGGTGTCCGCGACGACGGTGTCCCACCACAGCAACCGCGACGACGGCTCGAGACCGCGTCGGCGCATGTCGTCTCCGAAGGAGGTCGCCATGAGGGGCTGCGCCACGGCGGGGCGGCGCACGAACGTGCCCGCGCCGTGACGGCGCTCGATGATCCGGCGCGCCATCAGCTCCTCGAGCGCCTTGCGGACGGTGGCGCGCGAGACCCCGAACCGCGTCGACAGGTCACGCTCGCCTGGCAGCATGGCTCCGGGGCCGAGTTCGGCGCACAGCGCGGCGACCTTGGCGCCCACTTCCGTCGATCGCGTCACGGCCACGGGAGAGGTATAGACCTGTGATCCGGGTGAATCAAGAGGTACGGACCTGTGCAGATCGTCCGATTCGTCGTGTCGCCCGGGCACGCGTACCTGGGTCGACCGTCGGACGGTCCGGCGCGTACGGAGACCACCTCGCCGGCGGCAATCGAGCTCCGGGCCGGGTACGGGGTCGTCGGTGATCGCTACGCCGGGCGGGCCGCCCACCGGGACGCGGCCCTGACGATCATCGCCGAGGAGGCCCTGGACGCGGTCGCCGCCGAGCTGGGCGTCCCTCCGTTCGACCCGGTCCTGGCTCGTCGCACCGTGGTCACGCGTGGTCTCGACGTCGAACGACTGCGCGGGACCGACGTGCTCCTCGACAGCGGTGACGGCCCGGTCCTCCTCGGCGGCCGCCGACCCGCGGCGCCCTGCGCCTGGATGGACGCGGTGCTGGCCCCGGGCGCACACGCCCTGCTGCGCGGGCGCGCCGGGGTGCGCTTCGCGGTGCTCGGCTCGGGCACGTTGCGGGTCGGCCCACTCCACGTCTCCTTCCCGACGACGGGCGGGGGCCTGTTCGACGAGGAGGTCCTCCTCGACCCGGAGCGCGCTGCGGTCGGGTCGCGACGCCGGAGCTCCTAGAAGGGTGGGTCGCTGTCGTCCTCCTCCGGTCGTGGTCGGGCGGGGCGGGTGGCGTAGCGGTATTCCTCGTCGGCGGGTCGGTAGACCTCGAGCAGCCCTGGGGGGTGCGGGCTGTGGGGGGCGACGGGGTCGGGGAGGGGCCGTACGACGCGGCTCTGCGTGTGGTGCACGGTGCCGGTGGGGTCGGTGATCGTGAATCGGCCGGGTGCGGGTTGTTCGTGGTGCCAGCCGGCGATGTGTTTGGCGCGGTGGTCGGCTTTGCAGAGGTTCGCGAGCCCGTCGGCGTGGGTGCGGTGGGTGTCCTGCCAGTCGTGGGTGTGGTCGTGTTCGCATCGTCGGGCGGCGACCGAGCAGCCGGGGGCGACGCAGGTGGGGTCGCGGGCGTCGATCCAGCGTCCGAGGGCGGCTCCGGGGAGGCGACGGTCGGTGTCGCGCGATGTCGTCGCCGGGTGGTCCTCGGGTGGGAGGTCGCGGGAGCGGTAGTAGGCGGCGAGCAGCGTCGCGAGCCACGGGTCGTGTGCATCTGAGCTTGTGAGGGCGTCGAGCAGCGCCGCCGGGGCGGTGATCTCGACGGTGCGGCGGCGGTGGCGGGGGTCGCGGGTCGCCTCGGGTGGGGCGCGCAGGGTGAGCAGGTGGTGGAGGTGGCCGTGGTCGTCGTGGACGAGGACGTGCCAGCGGGCGGTGCCGAGGTGGTGGGCGCGGCGGCGGGCGACCTCGGGGGTCGTGCCGCCGAGTCCGGGGAGTTCGGCGGGGTGTTGGTCGTGGCCGAGCAGGGTCGACAGGCGCATCCGCAGCGCGACCTGCTCGGGGTAGGGCTCGACCACCGGGTTGCCGGTGAAGCCTCCCGCGCTCGGACCCGCGCCCCCGCCAGAGCTGTCGGGGGTCGGGCTGTCGGGGCGATCGTCGTCGGCCGGGCCTTCGTCGCCAGGAGACTCGTCGAGATCAGGCCCGTCGTCGGGGCCGCTGTCGCCGGAGCTCGAGCCGCCGTCGGGGCAGCCAGGTCCGTCGTCCGGCCCACCGTCGTCCGGCCCACCGTCGTCCGGCCCACCGTCGTCCGGCCCACCGTCGTCCGGCCCACCGTCGTCCGGCCCGTCGTCGGGTCTGTCGTCGGGGTTCGGTCTGTCGTCGGTGGGGCTGCCGGGTGGGCCGCCGCCGCAGAGTTCGTTGACGATCGCGTCCAGGACGGCGGGGTCGTCGTAGCCGGTGAGGGTGCCGTCGAGCAGGCGGGTGAACAGGCGCGCGGAGATGAACCCGCGGCCGTAGTCGAGTCCGAGGAACGCCAGCCGGGTCTGGGCTTCGGCGGCGAGGGCGTCGAGGTGGGCTTTGGCGTCTTGAGCGAGGTCGGGGGGCAGGTCGTGGCCGGTGAGGTCGACCGCGCCGGTGGGGGAGACTCTCGTGGTGACCCGGGCGCGGGCGACGGCGGCGGCGAGGCGGGCGGCGGCCCAGTCGGGGTCCAGGGCGCGTGCGACCTCGAGGATCCGTTCCCGCAACGCTTGATACGCGAGTCCGGGGGCTTCGGGGAGCACGATGCGAATGACGTGGTCGATCTGGTGGTCGTCGAGGCCTTCGGTGGCGGCGTCGAAGATTTCCGCTTTGCGGCTCTCCAGCACACCGTCGTGCATGGCGGCGCCGAGGGCGGGGTGGGCGTCGAGGACGAACAGGGCGAGCCCGTAGCGGGCGCCGGCGGTGATCGCCGACCAACCCAGGTTCGCCGCGGCGATCTTGGGGGCGAACCCGTCGTCGAGGACGCGGCGGCAGTCATCCGCGCGGGAGCGGCAGGCCTGGCGGATGGCGTCGAGCAGGACCGCGTCGTCGTGGTTGCGTTGCCGGAAGGTGGCGCGCATCCAGGCGGCGACGTGCTGGCCGGGCAGCTGGGCGACCGGGGTCGTGGCCAGGGCGGCGGCGAGCTCGGGACCAGCAGGGATGCCCGCGAACGGGTCCCCTCCCGGGGTCTCGGTCTCCACCACAGCGGCCACGATTCGAACACTAGTACGAGGGTCCGACAATCTCGGCGGATCACTGACGGCTGCCGGGTCAATCGGGTCGACGGACCGGTTCGGACCGAGTTGTCTGACGCCGTGCCCGACGCCGACGACCTCACCGACCTCGCTGACCGTCTCGCCCTGCACGAGCTCGTCGCCCGGCACGGGCACTGCGTCGACGCCGGGGACCTCGCCGGTCTGGACCAGGTGTTCACCGACGACGTCCTCTACGACGTCTCCGCCCTCGGTGGCGAGCCGTTGATCGGGCTCGCCGCCATCGAGGAGGCCGCACGCGCCCTGGGCGACCGCAACCCGGTCGCACACCACGTCACGAACGTCGTCGTCGACCTCACACCGGACCGCGCGAGCATCGTGTCGAAGGGTCTCGGTGTGACCACCGACGGCCGGGTGGGCAGCGTGGTCTACGAGGACGTGGCCGTCCGCACCGAGGCCGGGTGGCGGATCGCGCGCCGCATCGTCCACCCCCGCCGCACCCCGCTGCAGCCCTGACGGGCGGTCTCCCCAGCCAGGGCGGTGCCGCGCGGGCCCACGTGCCGTCGGCCAGGGCCGTCGTCAGTCACCTGTCACGGGGACCCGGCCATCTCGGCGGGGCCGGAGCTCAGCCGGCGCACGCGGCGATGGCGGCATAGCGACGATCCGGTCGTTCCGGGACCTGGTGCTGCCGCCGCTCGAGCTCCGTGAAGCCCGCCCGGGCCAGGCGGTCGGAGAAGACGTCGACCGGCCACCGGTAGGCGGTGACGACCTTGTGGTCGAAGGCGGCCACGTCGTCGTCGCTGTCGAAGAACCCGATCACGAGCACCCCGGAGGGCCTCAGCAGGCGCCGGAAGCCGGTGAGGACGCCGTCGACCGCGTCCGGAGCCAGGTGGATCGTGGAGTACCAGGACAGGACGCCGGCCACGGAGTGCTCGGGGACGTCCACCTCGGTCATCGAACCGAGGTGGAACTCCGGCCCGGGGTGCGTGGCCCGGGCGTGCGCGATGAACTCGGGGACCAGGTCGACGCCCGTGACGGCGACCCCCAGCGAATGCAGGAACGCGGTCCAGTGCCCGGGTCCGCAGCCGAGATCGAGCACGGGGCCGTCGAGCCCGGTCAGGTGCCGTCGGACCAGGGCCGTGTCGTCGGAGTGGTCCTTCCAGTCGCCGTCGAACAGGCCGATGTACTGCTCGGACATCGAGGAGTAGGCACGGCGGACCGCGTCAGGGTCTTCGTCCACCGGTCAGCCCAACCAGGGCCGCGCGACGCGGTCCCACGTCCCGTCGGCGAGGGCCGTCGTCAGCCATCCATCGACGCGGTCGACGAACGCCTGGTCGCCGGCCGGGATCAGGTAGGCCTTCTCCGAGGAGTCGAACGGGGCGTCCGGGTGCTCGGCACACAGCACACCGGGGCGGGCGGCGGCCTGCCAGCGGGCCTCGATCGCGTCGGTGATCATGAGGTCCGTCCGCCCGTCGGCGACGGTGTCGTGGATCGTGTTGTTGTCCGGGTACGGCACGATCGTCGCGGCGTGCAGCCGGCCCCGCGCGAACCGCTCGTTCGTCCCGCCCGGGTTCACCACCGCGCGCACCCCCGGCCGGTCGATCTGCTCGAGCGTCGAGTACCGGCCGAGGTCGGCGCACCGGACGATCGGGGTCTTGCCGTCGTGCAGGTAGGGCACGGTGAACGCCGCCCGGGCCGCGCGGTCGGCCGTCACGGAGACCCCGCCGACGGCGATGTCGCAGCGCTGCGCGGTGACGTCGTCGAGCATCGTCGACCAGGTCGTCGGCACCATCGTCACCTGTGCACCCAGGTGCGCGGCGAGGTCGCGGGCGAGGTCGACGTCGATGCCCGACCAGGACCCGGACGCGTCCCGGTAGGTCAGGGGGCGGTAGTCCCCGGTGGAGCACACACGGAGCTCGTGCGTCGCCGCGACCCGGTCGGTCGGGGTCTGTGGGCCGGAGCCGCACCCGGCCAGGACGGCGAGGACGCCGAGCAGTGCGAGCACGACCAGCACCGTCCGCCGCATGGGCCGGACCCTAGCCCGGGTCGGCCGCAGTCAGCCCTCCGAGAGCGGCCGGCCGAGCCCGCGCCGACGGTAGGTGCGCGTGCGCAGGAGCAGGACCACCGCCGCGGCGATGACGATGCCCACGAGGTTGACCAGCAGCTGTGCGACCGAGGAGAGGGACCGCGTCCAGTCCCCGAGCGTCGCGGCCACCACCGCGTAGCCGGCCGCGGGCACCGTCGTGACGGAGATGAACACCCCGACGAGGGCCGCCGACTTCGACGAGGTCATGGCCAGCATCCCGGCCGCGCCCGCGAGCAGCGCGACGATCAGTGAGAACGGCCCCACCTGGTAGATGAAGTCGACCTGGTCCGCGGACTCCAGCGGGCTCACGGTCACGAGACCGGCGGCCTCGGCGGCCAGGCTGGCGAGCGCGGTCGCGACCAGGGCCACCGGGAACCCGATCCCCAGGGCCCGCAGCGCACGGGCCGCGAGATCGCGACGCCGCCCGACGAGGCCCACGGCGAGGGCGGCGAGCGGCCCGAACTCCGGCCCGACGACCATCGCCCCGACGATCGTGACCGGCGAGTTCGTGACGACGCCGACCGCGGCCAGCAGGCACGCGATCGTCAGGAAGCCCAGGAAGCTCGCGGACAGCTGCGCGTCGTCGCCGCTGCGGCCCACCAGCTCGTCCCACACGACGGCGTCTGACCCGAGCCCCGGGACGGCCTCCTCGGCCCGGTCCGCCCGGTCGGAGAGCACCGTGTCGAGGGGTTCGAGGGTGATGCCGCCGTCCCGGTCGACGCCCCGGTCGCACAGGCCGGCGAGGACGTCGTCGACGGCCTCCCGCGCGATGTCGGCGCCGAGCAGGTCGCCCGCGGGGGACACCGCCGCCCCGCGCGACACGGTGAGGTGGGCGACGCCCGGCGCGTCGGTCAGCCATCCGAGGAGTTCGTCGGTCCGCTCGGCCGGACACACCACCCGCAGGTGCAGCACGCCGCAGAGCGTGTCACGCCGCAGCCAGCACCATGCCCGCGGCGACCACCCCGCCCGCGGTCCACGCGACCACCCGGTACCGGTTCGTCCGCACCAGCCGCGCCAGGACCTCGTCGTCGTACCCGGCCGAGAGCCGCCGGTGGCAGGGCACCGAGACGCCCACGGTCACCGCGACCGTCACCGCTCCGCACACGCCCGCCAGCGCCGCCGCCCAGAACGGCACGCCGTCGGGACGCACGACCAGCAGCACGGCCGTCGTCACCCCCTGCAGCGCCCACGGCCCGGAGACCGTCCAGGCCATCAGCCGGGTGTGCCGGTCGTGCCAGGCGGTGAAGGCCGCCCGGTCGATCCCGGCGAACCCCGGGTAGACGAGGACCTGCACCACCCAGACGAGCCCGGTGCAGAACCACACGGACGCGGTGTGGACGACGAGCAGCAGCACGCGCCGGGAGTACCCCGCGGATCACCGCCGGGTCAGGTCGGCGACCGGACGACGGCGGCTGCGCACCGGTGCGCCCGCGGTGTGCCCGAGCCGCAGCACCAGCGCGACCGCCTCGCCGTCGTCCAACCCGACCGCGACCGCGAAGGCGCGCTGCAGGTCCGCGAGGTGCCCCGCGTGCGCGGCGGAGAGCTCCTCGAGGTCCGCCGGACCGTGCGCGTAGAGGAACACCGGCGACGTCGGGTGCACCGCGAGCCCGCGCGCCTGCGCCTCGACCCAGACTGCCTCGACGGCCTGACCACCGCGCACGAAGTCGGCGGGGGTCCGCCCGGCGACGGTGACGACGGCGAGCGCGGAGCTCGAGGCGATCCGGGTGCGGGTGTCGTCGGTGAGGGCGGACCCGCCGCCCCACGCCGCCAGCGTCTGCATCACCTCCGGGCGCCGGACGATGGCGAGGGTTGCGACGTCGGCCGGGCCCAGACCGAGCGCGGCGACGTCGATGCCGGTCGGCTCGCCGTGCGAGACCAGCTCGCCGACCATCTCGCCGTGCAGGCGCTCGGTGAGGTAGCGGACGCGGTCCGCGGCGGCGATCGCCTCCCCGGCGGCCCGCATCGTCTCGCCCGGTTCGAGCAGGTGCAGGTCCCCGCCCTCGGCCCGCGCGGCCTCGACGAGCGCGAGCCGGGTGGCGACGCCGATCGGACGCGGCCGGCCGAGCGCGCGGTCGGTGCCGCGGGCCAGCACGTCCGCGGCGGCCAGGCGCTCGTCGGTGCCGGGTGCGAACCGCACCGTCGCGACCAGGTCGGGCGACCCGGCGTCGGGGAACAGCTCGACGGGTCCGAGCCGGTGCTCGCGGGCCGCGGCGGCGCGGGCGTTGAAGAGCGCCGCGCCGAGGGCGACGTAGCTGCCCCGGTGGGCGACGTCCATCGTCGTCGTGCGCCGGCGGTCGAGGAACAGGCGGAGCCGGCTCGCGTCCGCCTCGACACACCAGGGCTGCACGTTCCCGCCCGACGGTGCCCGGCGGACGGCCTCGAGCACGGCGTCGACCGGCTCGTCGTCGACGTCCACGTCGGGCACAGGGTCCTCTGGGGGCTCCGCCGCGACACCCTCCAGCACCTCGTCGAGGTCGACGCGGGTGCGGCCCGACGGCAGCGGCTCGCCCAGCCCGAACCGGCGGACGGCCGCCGCGACCGTCGCGGCGCCGAGCACCACGTCGCTCCCGAGCTGGGGCCACGTCGACAGCGTCGTCCCCACCTCCACCATCGACGCCGCGGCCCGTGCGGAGACGCGATCGGCACCGACGATCCGCAGCACGTACGGAGCCTTGTCGCGCGCGTCCAGCCCGACGAGGTCGGCCGCGGAGAGGTCGCCGGCGAGCCCGTGGAAGAGCGGCCGGTCGGGCTCGAGGTCGAACCGCTCGACGTCGACCAGGCCCCGGTCGCTCGTGGCCATGAGGACCGGGATGCCCAGCTCCCGCGCCCGCTCGCGCAGCAGCACCTTGACGTCGAGCGAGTCGGCCTCCTCGACGAGGACGTCGACGCCGGTGAGGAACTCGTCGATGCCGTCGACCGTGACGCCGGTGGTGAGGGCCTCGACGTCGAGGTAGGGGTCGAGCTCGGCGATCCGACGGGCGGCGACGACGGCCTTGTTCGTGCCCACCTCGAACAGGCCGACCGGGATGCGGTTGAGGTTGGACACCGCGACCTCGTCGAAGTCGGCGAGCCGCATCCGTCCGCACAGCCCCTCGAGCGCGAGCGTGTGCGCGATCGCGTGCCCCACCGACAGGCCCGCGACGGCGACGGTGAGCCGGTCGAAGCGGTCCTGCTCGGCGTCGGTGATCTTGTTGCGGTTCCGGTCCAGGCGCAGCCGGCGGTAGGCCGCGCGGTCGAGGATGCCGACCACCGCCCGTCGCCACGGGTAGTGGACCCAGCGGGTGGCGGGCGCGGCCTGCGGGCCGCGCAGCGCGGCGAGCTCGGCGGCCTGCGTGGCGCGCTGGTCGAGCACCGTGACCGTCGGGTCGGCGCACAGCGCGTCGAGGGCCGCGCCGTCGACGACGACCGCCCGGGCGGCGGTCACGACGCGGACCGGGGCGTCGGGACGGCGACCTCGACCAGCTCGGCGACCGCGTCGTCGACGGCGCGGATCTCGTCGTCGGACACGTCCGGGGTCCAGTGCCAGCGGTCCCAGTGGGCCAGGAAGGTCCGGTAGCGCGGATCGGGGTAGGCGATCGCGGGGACGTCGTCGACCACGACCGCGCCGGCCGCGACGAACAGCCGCATCGTGTGGGCCGCCGTCCCCATCGCCCAGCGCGCCCCGAGCACCGCGGCCGCGACGACGGGCGTCCGCTTCATCGTGGCCATCAGCTCGCGGCGCCCGGGGAACCCCCGCTCCATCCAGAAGCCCTGGGTCTCGACGAGGCCGTCGGGCACCCAGCCCTGGATCACCGCGCGCACCGCCGGGTCGCCCTCCCACACCTCGAGGGCCTGGGTGTCCTCCGCGGCGGCGACCGGACCGTGCGAGCGGATGCCGGCGACGGCACGCCCGTCGGCGTCGAGCGCGGTGAAGACCAGCGACGTGGGACGGTCGTCGACCCGCGTCGCCGCCTCGACGCCGTGCTCCGCGTAGAGCCGGCCGAGCCCGTCGAGGTGCGTGCTCCACAGCGCGGGATGGCTCTCCGGGGTGGTGACGGCGACCCGGATCCCGGTGCCGGGGACCGCGTAGCTGCGGTACCGGACCAGTGTGTCCGCCCCCGGCACGGGCACGTCCCCAGGGAACAACTCGACCTCCGCGATGTCGGCAGACCGGAGATCGTGCTCGCGGTCGCCCCGGGGCTGAACCGCCGATCGAGGGGCCCGGTCGCCCGGCTTTCTTCGCCCGTTCGCCGAGGTCAAGAGCGACCTTTCGGGCTACTCAATGCAGGTGCTCAGCTCAGCGTGAAGATCCTCTGGGCCGTCGGGGTCGGGCCTGCCGCCGAACGGGAGATCAGGCCCCCAGACGGGTGGACAGGTCCGCGGCGGCCTCGACGGTCGCGGCGCCGAGGCGGTCGAGCACCGGGCGCACCCGCGCGATCGGACCGGAGGTGTTCAGCGCCGCCACGACCCCGCCGTGGATGTCGCGCACCGGCGCGGAGACACCGGCCAGCCGGCGGTCGAGCTCGC
The DNA here is from genome assembly GCF_030286555.1 of Actinomycetospora termitidis. Classification (GTDB taxonomy): domain Bacteria; phylum Actinomycetota; class Actinomycetes; order Mycobacteriales; family Pseudonocardiaceae; genus Actinomycetospora; species Actinomycetospora termitidis. The sequence continues at coordinate 864,640 of NZ_JASVWF010000002.1, forward strand.
CGTCCACGACGGCCACGCCGTCGGCGAGGGTGCGGGCCGCGATGCCCGGGTCGAGCCCCGCCGCCCCCAGCCGCCGCGCCAGCGCCGCCTCGTCGCGGAAGGCCAGCAGCACCCGTCCGGCCGAGCTGACCTCGACCGGCACGTCCGAGACGTCGAACGCGACCCGGGGAGCGGACCCGTCGCCGGCCACCGTCAGGACCGTCGCGACCGCGTCGCCGTGCAGGCGGCACAGGTGCGCCCCGACGCCCCAGCGCGCGGCGAGGACGGTCAGGACCCGACCCGCCGTCCGGACCAGCCGGGCCTCCGTGGTGCGGGCGGCGAACGCGTAGAGCCGCCAGCCCAGCGCGTAGCGGCGGCTGCGCGGGTCCCGCTCGACGAGGCCCTCGTCGGCGAGGGCGACGAGCGCGCGGGAGACCTGCGACTCGGTCCGCCCGGTCAGCGTCGCCAGCCGCGCGACGCCCAGGCCGGAGCCCTGCGCCTCGGGGGAGGCCAGGGCGCCCAGGAGGTCGGCGTCGCGGCGCAGCCCGTCCATCCGGCCAGGCTACTTGCGCTGAGCGCAAGTCCGCCTTGTCGGGCCGTCGGGCCACGGGTGCACTGCGGGCGTGGGGGCCGCGCCGTGAAGATCACCGACATCCGCGTCACCGAGCACACGCTCGAGCTGGACCCGCCGATGCACGCGGCGTGGGACCCGGACCCGCGGCACGCGTTCGCCGCGACGCTGGTCGAGGTGCACACGGACGCCGGGATCATCGGCGTCGGGTCCGGGGACACCATGGCGGGCTTCGCGCCGCACGTCCCGCACTTCCTCGGCACCGACCCGCTCGCCCTCGAGACCCAGGTGCGCCGCATCGAGTCGGTCGCCTTCCACGGCGGGCGGTTCTGGCCGCTGGAGGCCGCGCTCTGGGACGTCGTCGGGCAGGTCGCCGGCCTGCCGGTGTCGGTGCTGCTCGGCGGGGTGGCCGACCGGCTCCCGGTGTACGCCTCCTGGTGCTCGGTGCAGCGCCCGGAGCGGCGCGCCGACGACGCCCTCGAGCTCGTGGCCGCGGGCTTCCGCGCGGTGAAGGTGCGCGTCGACCCCCGGGACCCGGAGCCCGGGGTCGCCTCGGTCGCCGCGGTCCGCGAGGCGGTGGGGGACCGGCTCGACGTGCTGGTCGACCTCAACCAGGCGTGGCGGATGGCCGGCGACGTCCGGCCCGCCGTCGAGCTCGTCGACGTCCGGCGGCTGGTCCGGCGCCTCGCGGAGTTCGAGCCCGGCTGGATCGAGGAGCCGCTGCCCTACGACGACGTGGCCGGACACCGTCTGCTGCGCGCGGAGAACCCGGGGCTGCGGATCGCCTCCGGGGAGATGTGCGACGACGCCGCCCAGCTCGCGCCCCTGACCGAGGAGCTCGACGTGGTGCAGACCGACGTCGTGCTCTCGCTGGGCATCACCCGCACCCGCCACCTCGCCGAGGTGATGCGCGCCCGCCACCGCCGCTTCACCCCGCACACCTGGTCGAACGGGCTCGGCCTGCTCGCGAACCTGCACGTCGCGGCCGGCGTCGGGGCCGGCCCGTACCTGGAGTTCCCCTACGACCCGGCCGGCGGCTGGACCCCGGAGCGCCGCGACTTCCTGCTCGCCGAACCGCTCCGACCCGCCGCCGACGGCACCCTCGCCGTCCCCCAGGCACCGGGCCTCGGTGCCGTCCTGCACCCCTCGCTCGGGAGCGACCGATGACCTCCACCAGTCCACCGACGTCGCTGCTCATCGACGGCGTCGAGGTGACCCCGGACGCGACGATGCCCGCGTACACCCCGCGCGACGGCTCGCTGCTCGGCCACGTCCCGTTGGCGCGGCTCGCGCCCGCGGCCCGCAAGGCCGTGCTGCTCCGCTTCGCCGCCCTGGTCCGCGAGCACACCGAGGAACTCGCGCTCGCCGAGACCCTGGACACCGGCAAGCCGATCCGGGAGTCACGCCAGGTCGACGTCCCGACCTGCGCCGACGTCCTGACCTGGTACGCCGAGGCGATCGACAAGCACTACGACCTGATCGCCCCGACCGGCCCGGGCGCGCTCGCGACGATCACCCGTCGCCCGCTCGGGGTGGTGGCCGCGGTGGTGCCGTGGAACTACCCCCTGATCATCACCGCCTGGAAGATCGCGCCCGCGCTCGCCGTCGGGAACAGCGTCATCGTGAAGCCGGCCGAGCAGTCGCCGTCGTCCGCGCTGATCCTCGCCCGGCTGGCCGCCGAGGCGGGCCTGCCCGACGGCGTCTTCACGGTGCTCTCCGGCGACGGCCCGACGACGGGTGCGGCGCTCGGGCGCCACCCGGGGATCGACAAGATCGGGTTCACCGGGTCGGTCGAGGTCGGCCGGCTGTTCCACCGGTACTCCGGGGAGTCCAACGGCAAGGCCGTCGCGGTCGAGGCGGGCGGGAAGTCCGCGCAGGTGGTGCTGCCCGACGCCGACCTGGACGCGGCGGCCTCCGCGATCGCGTGGGGGATCTTCTACAACGCCGGCCAGACCTGCCACGCGGGCTCGCGCGTGGTGGTCGACCGGTCCGTGCACGACGAGCTGGTCGGCCGGGTGGTGGACCTCGCGAAGACGTTCACGGTCGGCGACCCGCTCGCCGAGGACACCGTGCTCGGGGCGATCGTCGACCGGACCCAGCTCGACCGCGTCGTCGGCTACCTCGACCTGGCCCGGGACACCGTCGACGTCGCGTTCGGCGGGTCGGTGCTCGAGCCGGTGCCCGGCGGCACCTACGTCGAGCCCACCGTCCTGGACGGTGTGGCGAACGACAGCCGGCTCGCCCAGGAGGAGATCTTCGGTCCGGTGCTCTCGGTGGTCACGGCCGACGGTCCGGACGAGGCGGTGGCGCTGGCGAACGCGACCCGGTTCGAACTGGCGGCCGCGGTGTGGACCCGCGACGTCACGACGGCCCACCGGGTGGCCGACGCGCTGCGCGCCGGGACGGTGTGGGTGAACACGTTCGACGCGGCCTCGGTGACCACGCCGTTCGGGGGCGGCGGGGACACCGGCGGCGGCCGGGACCGCTCCCTCGCCGCGCTGGACGCCTACTCCGCGCCCAAGACCACCTGGTTCGCGCTGTGAGCGCCGTCGAGCCGCGCCCGGTGGCCGCCGCGCCGTGCGCCTGCCCCGCCGCCGTCCCGTTCCTGCACGAGCCCGGGCCCGCCGTCGACTCCGGGGCGGGTGCGCTCGCCCGGCTCGGGGACCACGTCCTCGATGTGCACTCCTCCGCCCGGTCCGGCGGCGCGGTCGTGGTCACCGACCCCGGGCTGCGCGCCACCGGCATCGTCGACGAGGCCCTGACCGTGCTCGCCGCCGCGGGCTGCCCGACCGTCGTGGTCGACGAGATCCCCGGCAACCCGACCGTGCCGTCGGTCGAGGCGGGCGCCGGCCTCGTGGCCGGGGCGTTCCCCGGCAGCCGCCCGGTGGTCGTGGCGCTCGGTGGCGGGTCGGCCCTCGACGCCGCCAAGGGCATCGCGCGCCTGGCCGCCGACCCCACCGGGCCCGGCCTGCCGCTGATCGCCGTCCCGACCACCGCGGGCACCGGCGCCGAGACCAACGGGTTCGGCGTGCTGGAGGACCCGGTGCGCCGCTGCAAGGTCTACTGCGGTGACTCCTCGACGACGCCGCGGGTCGCGCTGCTCGACCCGCTGCTGACCCACGGCCTGCCGCCCGGGGCGACGGCCGCGACCGGCGTCGACGCCCTCGTGCACGCCCTGGAGTCGCTGGTCAGCCGTGGTCGCAGCGCGGTGTCGGAGGCGTTCGCCGCGGAGGCGCTGCGGCGCGTGTGGCACCGACTCCCGGACGCGTACGCCGACGGTGCCGACGCGGACGCGCGTGCCGAGATGCTGATCGGTGCCCACCTCGCCGGGCAGGCCCTCACCCGCTCCGGGCTCGGGCTGGTCCACGGCCTCGGGCACGCGCTGACCGCCCATCACGGCGTCGTGCACGGCCGCGCACTCGCGATGGTGCTGCCCGAGGTGGTGGCGTGGTCGCTGGACGACACCGCCGACGCGCCGGCCGACGGCGGGGCCTGGGCGCGTGTCACCGAGATCCTGGGCCTGCGGCACCCCGGTGAGCTGCCGGGCGCCCTCGCCCGCTGGACCGACGCGGTCGGCGTGCCCCCGGGCATCGACCGTGCCGGCCTGGGCCTGGGGTCCGACGAGGTGGCCGCCCTCGCGACCACCGCGGCGGCCGACCCGGTGGGCCGCAACGCGCCACGCACGGCCGACCGGACCGCCCTGGTGGGCCTGCTCACCCGCTCGCTCCACTGACCCGGCGACTTGTCCAGATGCAACAGAACCCGTGAGCCGGTCGTCGCTTCGGCTGTAGCGATCGGGGCGAGGGCGTCCTTACCGTCGGGGACATGATCGCTGAGGTAGTCGCCCGGGCGGCGCGCGTGCTGTTCACGCCGCTGCTGCCGGACGACTATCTCGCGGTCGTCGACCCGCTGTGGTCGGCGCGGGCGCCGCGCGGGCGCATCATCGCGACCCGCACCGTCGGACCCGCCACCACCGAGCTGACCATCCGGACCGGCGCGGGCTGGCGCGGGCACCGTCCCGGCCAGCACGTCGGTCTCGGCGTGGACCTGGGTGGGCGCCGCCACTGGCGCACCTACTCGATCACCTCGGCGCCCGACGCCGAACACCTCACCGTGAGCGTCACCGCGGTCCCGGACGGCTCCGTCTCGGTCCACCTGGCCCGCGTCGCGCAGGCCGGCGAGCTCGTGGCCCTCGGGCCGGCCGGCGGGGAGTTCGGGGCGGAGGGCCCGCTGCTGATGATCTCCGGCGGGAGCGGCATCACTCCGATGCTGGGCCTGCTGCGGGGCGGCGCGCTCGACGGGAACGACACGGTGCTCGTCCACTCCGGGCGCGGCGGCCACGTGCACGCCGACGACCTGGACGCCCTCCCGGCGACCGTGCACCGGCACGACAGCACCGCCGGGCACCTGCAGCCGTCCGACCTGGACACGCTCGTGCCGGACTGGCGGGCGCGCACCCTGCTGGTCTGCGGGCCGGCGGGCATGATCGACGCCTTCTCCGCGTCCGCGGACGAGGCCGGTGTGCCGTGCGTGGTCGAGCGGTTCGTGTCCCCGGCGCCGACCGTCCTCGACGACGGCGCCACGGGCGGCACCGTCACCTTCACGACGTCGGGTGTCGTCGCCGAGGCCGACGCCGTCACCCCCCTGCTCCGCGCCGGCGAGGACGCCGGCGCCCTGCTGCCCAGCGGCTGCCGCATGGGCATCTGCCACACCTGCGTCGGGCGCCTGAGCGCCGGCGCCGTCCGGAACCTGCACACCGGCGAGATCGAGGCCGCGGAGGCCGAGGGGGACGTCATCGTCCGCACCTGCGTCTCCGCGGCCGCCGGCGACTGCCGCATCGACCTCTAGCACCCGCTCCCCAGCGCTCCCGGAGGAACTCATGACCACGCTCGACCACTCGCCGCTCACGAACCCGGCCGTCATCCCGGATCACGTCACCCGGATCAACGAGGCCAAGACCCCCACCGGGCCCGGCCGTCCCGGCGCGTCGACCGCGCACATCACGGCGTCCACGGCCCACCTGTCGGTCGAGGACATCGAGCGCATCGGCGCCGAGCTCGAGGCGATCCGCGACGAGGTCATGTCATCGCTCGGCCAGGCCGACGCGAACTACATCCGGCGCGTGATCCGCACCCAGCGCGGATGCGAGATCGCCGGGCGCGTGCTGCTGCTCGGGGCGCTCTTCCCGCCGGCGTTCGTGCTCGGGACGGCCTCGCTCGCCGTCGCGAAGATCCTCGAGAACATGGAGATCGGGCACAACGTCCTGCACGGGCAGTGGGACTGGATGCGCGACCCGGAGATCCACTCCACGACGTGGGAGTGGGACCACGTCTCCACCGCGGCCGGGTGGCAGCAGACGCACAACTACCTGCACCACACCTACACCAACGTGCAGGGCAAGGACCGCGACATCGGCTACAACGTGCTGCGGGTCGACCCCGACCAGCCGTGGCAGCCGATCCACCTGATCCAGCCGCTGACGAACATGGGCCTCGCGCTCATCTTCGAGTGGGGCATCGGGATGTTCGACCTGGAGCTCGACGACGTCGCCGAGGGCAGGGCGACCTGGCGCGACAAGATGCCCGAGATCAAGAAGATGGCGCGCAAGGCGGGCAAGCAGCTGGCCAAGGACTACGTCGTGTTCCCGGCGCTGTCGGGCCCGTCGTTCGTCCCGGCCGCGGTCGGCGCCCTGCTCGCCAACACGATCCGGAACATCTGGTCGCACGCGGTGATCTTCTGCGGGCACTTCCCGGTCGAGGTCGAGACCTTCGACGAGGAGCGCCTGGAGAACGAGACGCAGGCCGAGTGGTACGTCCGGCAGATGCTCGGCTCGGCCAACATCGAGGGCTCCGCGCTGCTGCACATCATGACCGGGAACCTCTCCCACCAGATCGAGCACCACGTCTTCCCGGACATGCCCTCCAACCGCTACTCCACGATCGCGCCGAAGGTGCGCGACCTGTGCCGGCGCTACGGGCTGCCCTACCACTCGGGCCCGATGTGGAAGCAGTACGGCGGCGTGCTGTGGAAGATCGCGCGGCTGTCGGTGCCGGGTGGGCACGAGACCATCGAGAAGCGCCGCCGGAAGGCACTGCCGGTGGGCCGGAAGGCCGCGGCGACGCTGCGCCGGTTGCGCGATCGTGCCGTACCGCAGGCCGCCTGAACCGCGCTCTCGCCGGGTTCTGCCCCGACCCGCCTATGATCCGACCGTGACGGACGAGCGGCGTTGGCGGGAGGATCGGGAGCGGTTCGTGGACAGCAACCAGGACGATGCGCTGGGACCGCTCGCGGAGCAGTTCGTCTCCCTGGGCGAGGCGCTGTGCGCCGCGCCGGAGGAGGAGGGCGTGCAGGGGGTCCTGGAGCGGATCGTCCGGGCCGCGCGGGACATCACGGGCGCGGACGTCGTCTCCGTGACGCTGCGCGACGGGAACGGGTTCACCACCCCGGTGGAGACCGATCCGGTGGCCACGAAGGCCGACGCGGTACAGTACGAGTTCGTCGAGGGCCCGTGCGTCGAGGCCACGCTGGACGGCGGGATCGGCTACGCGGCGTCCGCGGACCTGCGGCAGGACTCCCGCTGGTCGCGCTTCGGTCCGGCGGCCGCCGACCTCGGTCTGCACGCGGTGTTCGCGACCGGGATGTTCCCCGGACAGGACGCCCGGCCACGCCTCGGAGCGCTGAACTACTACTCACGCCGGGTCGGCGGGCTGGACGACGTCGACCGCGACATGGCACTGGTGTTCGCCACGCACGCCGCGGTCGCGCTCAAGGGTGCGCAGGCGGTGGAGGCCGCGCAGTTGCGCGCCTCCCAGCTCCAGGAGGCGGTGGCCTCCCGCGACGTCATCGGGCAGGCCAAGGGCATCCTCATGGAACGGCGTGGCCTGTCCGCCGACGAGGCGTTCGACACCCTGCGCCGCACCTCGCAGGAGCTGAACATCAAGCTCCGCGATCTCGCCGCGACCCTCGCGACCCGCCGCGCCGACCTGTAGGTCCGTCACGCTGCGCGATCGCATGGCGCGTTTCCGTCGAGTAGGGTGCCGGGAAAGCCGAGCGTCGCCCGTGGAGACCGCGCGGGGCCGTCGTGTCCCCACGCGCGCTGGAGGTCTCCGTGGCCGCACCCACCCCGTTCGAGATTCCCGTCGGCCTCGACGAACGACGCCGCGAGGCGCTGGCGACCGCCGTGCGTCGCGCCGTCGGCGGGATCGGCACCAGCTGGTACGACGAGGGGTGCGTGGCGCTCGCCGTCGTCGGCCCGGCCGGTCCGGCGCAGGTCCGTGCCCTGCGGGACCTCCGCCCGCAGCTCGCCCGGGAGGCGTGGGCGGAGCTGGTGGTCGACCTGTCCGGGCTGGAGGGCGACTGCGGCCCGGCCCTGGTCCGCGTCCTCGGGCAGCTCCGCGTGCAGCGGCTGACCGCCGGCGCGCGGGTCGAGCTGCACGGCGCGCCCCCGGAGGTCGTCTCCGAACTGGGGGCGCAGCCGGCGACGGAGTTCACCGTGCACGACGCACCGAGCGTCTGACCCGCGGTCAGCCCTCGACGACTCAGCCCTCGACGGCGGGCTCCGCGAACGGCCCCCCGAAGCGGAGCGCCAGCGCGACCTCGAGGCGGGCGACCGGGTCGTCGAGGGCCCCGGCGAACGACTCCTTGAGCCGCGCGAGCCGGTAGCGGACCGTCTGCGGGTGCACGTGCAGCGTGCCCGCGGTCTCGGCCACGTCCCCGTGCGCATCCAGCCACGCCCGCAGGGTCTCCACCGCGCGGTCGCGGGCGGAGGAGGTCATGCGCCGCAGCGGTTCCAGGCGCTGGGCGACCAGGTCGGTCGTCACGGAGACGTCGGCGTGCAGGAGCAGGCTGAGCAGGTGGTCGTCCGCGCGGACCAGGCCCGACGGCGGACGGGAGCCCCGGGAGGGCTCGTCGTCGGGAACGGAGATCTCCCCGGCCGCCACCAACGGCCACGCGCTGCGGGCCCGGGCCACGGTGCGGGCGACGAGGTCGACCGGCACCGACGGTCCGACGACCGCAGGGACGCCGGCGGTGGCGTCGGCGAGGTAGTCGGCCCGCCCGGGTGCGTCCGGGTCGGGGACGACGAGCACGCCGAGCCCGTCGACCCGCGCGCCGAGCACGTCCGGGGGCATGCGGCGGAAGACCGCCTGCAGGGCCTCCTCGTCGCACACGACGACCGCGAGCGACCGCGGCAGCGACCACTCCGCGTCGCGGGCGAGCCGCTCGAGCTCGGGGCCCTCCGGCGGCGGGGTGCGGAGCAGCGTCGCGACCAGGGTGTGCCGGCGGGCCTGGCGGGAGCCCGCGGTGAGGCTCTGCTCGTGCGCGTAGCCGGCCACGGACGCCGCGGCGAGCTGCTCGGTGTACTCGAAGAGCGCCTCGGCCAGCCGGAAGATGCCGTCCGAGTCCAGGCCGTAGGCGTCGCTGCCCGCCGAGATGCGCCGCCACATGACGCGGGTGCCGACGCGGTAGGCGCTCTGCAGCGCGTCCATCGTCCGGCCGTGCCGGTGCTCCACCCGGCCGAGCTCGAAGTAGACGCGGGTGTCGGGCAGGTCGTCGTCGGTGCCGAGCAGCTGCAGGAACTGCTCCAGCGCCACCGACACCCCCCGGCGGATGTTCTGGCCGAACACGCCGTTCATCGACAGGGCGTACTCGGCGATCTGCGCGCGGACCTGTTCGATGATGTCGTCGCCGGTGTCGAGGATGACCGCACGCATCCGGTCGGCGGCCTCGGGCGGGACGTCGGCCCAGGGATGACGGCGGGACGGGTCGGTGTGGGCGCAGCCGTCCACCGCGCGCAGGGGCGTGCGGGCGGGCTCGTCCGCCCGCACCTCCGCCTCGGCCCTCGCCTCGTCCGCCACGGCGCCATTGTGGCCCAGACCGGGCCGACCGGGGGAATCCGGCGATCCGGACCACAGGGACCTCACAGGCCCCGCCGATCGTCCGGCCTGCCCCGGACGCGGACACTGGATCACGACGAGGAGGTGGGGGTGCCGGCGCACGGGAGACGGGCCGCGGCCACCGCGGTGCTGGGTGGGGTGTCGGCCGCGCTGGTCGCGACGGCGGGCTTCCGGCCCCTGACCCGCCGCTGGCCCGCGGCGGTCGGGGCCTCGCTGCTGGCGGCCTTCGCCACGGAGCTGCCCCGGCCGACGGCCGCGCTCACCGGGGCCGTCGCGCTGTCCGCGGCCCGGCGCGGGGCGTGGCGCTCGGGGCCCGGCCGGGTCGGGCTGGCGCTCGCCGGGGCGTCGGTGCTGGGGCTGGTCGAGCTGGACCGGCGGGCGCGGGCGACCGACGGGGTGCTGCGCGACGCGCTGTCGGCGGCCCTCGGGACCCGGTCGCCGGATCCGGAACCGCCGGCCTGGCTCTCCCCGCGGGCGATCACCGCGCCGCGCCGCTTCCGGGCCGCCGGTGCCCGCGACGTCCCCTACGGCCCGCACGGGCGGGCGAACCTCCTCGACGTCTGGCGCCACCCCGCCCTGCCCGACGACGCCCAGGCCCCCGTCGTGGTGGAGATCCACGGCGGGGCGTGGTCGTCGGGGACCAAGGAGGGCGACGCGAACCCGCTGCTCGCCTTCCTCGTCTCGCGCGGCTGGGTCGGCGTCTCGGTGAACTACCGTCTCGGGCCCGCGCACCGCTGGCCGGCGCAGATCGACGACGTGCGCGCGGCGCTGCGCTGGGTGCACGAGCACGTCGGCGAGCACGGGGGAGACCCGTCGTTCGTGGCCGTCTCCGGGGGCTCGGCCGGCGCGCACCTGGCGGCGCTCGCCGCGCTGACCGACGGCGGGGTGCACGCCGCCGTCACGCTCTACGGCATCTACGACCTCACCGTCGACGACGGCAGCGGGACCCTCGACGAGCTGCTGGCCGAGACGATGATGTCCGGGACGCCGGAGGACTGGGCGGACGCGTCGCCGACCCACCGGGTGTCGGCGGACGCGCCGCCGTTCCTCGTGCTGCACGGGACCGGGGACGCCGTCGTCGTCCCGGAGCAGAGCCGGGGCTTCGTCCGGGCGCTGCGCGCGGTGTCCCGGGCGCCCGTCGCGTACGCCGAGCTGCCGCACGCCCAGCACGGGTTCGACGCGCTGCCGACCCCGCGGACGATGCTCGTCGTCCGGGCGGTGGAGGCGTTCCTGGTCGGGGTGCGGGGGCACCGGCCGCCGCCCCCGAACGGGGTCGCCGGCGCTCGATAGGCTGGACACGCACCCGGTGGGTACCCACCGGACCCTCGACCCAGGAGTTCCGCCGTGTCCTCGCCTGCCTCGCCCGCCTCCACCCAGCACGTCCGGGTCGCCGCGGGCACGACGGCGGGTGCGGCCGTGCGCGAGGCCGGGTTCCCGGGCAGCGGACCGCAGGCCGTCGTCGTCGTGAAGGCCCCCGACGGCACCCTCAAGGACCTGGCGTGGGCGCCGGAGGAGGACGTCGACGTCACCCCGGTCGCGGCCGACACCGAGGACGGCCGGGCGGTCATCCGGCACAGCGCCGCGCACGTGCTCGCGCAGGCCGTGCAGCAGCGCTTCCCGGACGCCAAGCTCGGCATCGGCCCGCCCGTGGCCGACGGCTTCTACTACGACTTCGCGGTGGACACCCCGTTCACGCCCGAGGACCTCGCGGACCTCGAGAAGTCGATGAAGAAGATCATCAAGGCCAAGCAGCGGTTCGCCCGTCGTGAGTACGCCTCGCTGGACGAGGCCCGCGCGGAGCTGGAGGACGAGCCCTTCAAGCTCGAGCTGGTCGACCTCAAGGGCACCGACGCGGACCAGGACTCCGAGATCATGGAGGTCGGCGCGGGGGAGCTCACCGCGTACGACAACATCCACGCCCACACCGGCGAGCGGGTGTGGGGCGACCTGTGCCGCGGACCGCACGTCCCCACCACCGGGTACATCCCGGCCTTCAAGGTCACCCGCAGCGCGGCGGCCTACTGGCGCGGCGACCAGCGCAACGCCCAGCTGCAGCGCATCTACGGCACCGCGTGGGAGTCCCAGGAGGCCCAGGACGCCTATCTGGAGCGCCTCGCCGAGGCCGAGCGGCGCGATCACCGGCGGCTGGGCTCCGAGCTCGACCTGTTCAGCTTCCCCGACGAGATCGGCTCCGGCCTCGCGGTGTTCCACCCCAAGGGCGGGGTGATCCGCAAGGAGCTGGAGGACTACTCGCGGCAGCGGCACGCCGAGGCCGGCTACGAGTTCGTCAACACCCCGCACGCCACCAAGGGCTCGCTGTTCGAGCTCTCCGGGCACCTGCAGTGGTACGCGGAGGGCATGTACCCGCCCATGCAGCTCGACGAGGAGCGGGGTCCCGACGGCGAGCTCAAGCGGGCCGCCGTCGACTACTACCTCAAGCCGATGAACTGCCCGATGCACAACCTGATCTACCGGTCGCGTGGGCGGTCCTACCGCGAACTGCCGCTGCGGCTCTTCGAGTTCGGCACCGTGTACCGGTACGAGAAGTCCGGCGTGGTGCACGGCCTGACCCGCGCCCGGGGCTTCACCCAGGACGACGCGCACATCTACTGCACGCGCGACCAGATGGCCGGGGAGATCACCTCGCTGCTGGAGTTCGTCCTGGGCCTGCTGCGCGACTACGGCCTCGACGACTTCTACCTCGAGCTCTCCACCCGCAACCCGGAGAAGTCGATCGGGTCCGACGAGGAGTGGGTGGAGGCCACCGACGCGCTGCGGGAGGCCGCGTCGTCGTTCGGCCTCGACCTCGTCGACGACCCGGGCGGCGCCGCCTTCTACGCCCCCAAGATCAGCGTGCAGGCCAAGGACGCGATCGGGCGCTACTGGCAGATGTCGACGATCCAGGTCGACCTGATGCTGCCCGACCGGTTCGAGCTGGAGTACACCGCGTCGGACGGCTCGCGGCAGCGTCCGGTGATGATCCACCGCGCGCTGTTCGGGTCGATCGAGCGGTTCTTCGGCGTGCTCACCGAGCACTACGCCGGCGCGTTCCCGGCCTGGCTCGCCCCGGTGCAGGCCGTGGCGATCCCGGTGTCGCACGACCAGGCGGACCACGTCGACGGCATCGTCGGGAAGCTCCGGGCGCTCGGGCTGCGGGTCGAGGCGGACCACTCCGACGACCGCATGCAGAAGAAGATCCGCACGCACACCCTGCAGAAGGTGCCGTTCCTGCTGCTCGCGGGCGGGAAGGACGCCGAGGCCGACGCGGTCTCGTTCCGGTTCCGCGACGGCAGCCAGGTCAACGGCGTGCCGGTGGACACCGCGGTCGAGGCGCTGGCCGACTGGGTCGCGACCCGGGAGAACACCTCCCCGGACGAGGCGTCGTTCGGTCCGCGGGTGGCCGGGGCCGGAGTGGCATGACCACGGGTGACGGGCTGCCGCCCCAGCCGGGGCGGCCCGACTCCGGGGTGCCCGTCCGGCACCCGGCGGGGGCCGACGAACTGAACGGTGCCGGCACCCCGGACGGCTTCCGCCGGCTCTGGGCCCCGCACCGGATGGCCTACATCGCCGGGGAGCAGGGCACCGGTGAGGTCGACGGCGGGTGCCCGCTGTGTGCCATCCCCGGCCGGTCCGACGCCGACGGCCTCGTCGTGGCCCGTGGCGAGCAGGTGTACGCGGTGCTCAACCTGCACCCCTACAACCCGGGGCACCTCATGGTGGTGCCCTACCGGCACGTCGCCGAGCTCGACGAGCTCACCGACGACGAGTCGTCGGAACTGATGCGCTTCACGCAGCAGGCGGTGCGCGCGCTGCGGGCGATGTCCGCGCCGCACGGGTTCAACGTCGGGATCAACCTCGGCCACGTCGCCGGGGGGTCACTGGCCGACCACCTGCACCAGCACGTCGTCCCCCGCTGGGGCGGCGACGCCAACTTCATCACCGTCATCGGCCAGACGAAGGTCATCCCGGCGCTGCTCGCGGAGACCCGGGAACGGCTGGCGGAGGTCTGGGCCGAGATCTCGAAGGACGAGCGATGATCAACGAGTGGGGACGCGCGGCCGTCAACCGCAGCGTCGAACCGGCCGGTCGGTGGCTCGTCCGCCGCGGCCTCCACCCCGACGCCATGACCGCGTTCGGGACGGCGGGCGCCGCCGGCTTCGCGATCTGGCTGATCCCCACCGGGCACCTCTTCGCCGCCGCGATGATCGTGTGGGGCTTCGCGATGCTCGACGTCCTCGACGGGGCCATGGCCCGCGCCCGCGGGGTGTCGAGCCCGTTCGGCGGCGTGCTCGACTCGGTGTGCGACCGGTTCGTCGACGGCGCGGTGTTCGGCAGCATCGCCTTCTGGGCGGCCTCGCAGGACCGGTGGCTCGTCGCCGTGCTCGCCCTGGTGTGTCTGGTCAGCGGGCAGTTGATCTCCTACGTGAAGGCGCGGGCGGAGTCCGACGGCCTGCGTGGCGGGGGCGGGGTCGTCGAACGGGCCGAGCGGCTGATCCTCGGTCTCACCGGCATCGGGCTGACCGGACTGGGTCTGTGGTGGGCCGTGGACGTCGCGCTGTGGCTGCTCGCCGTGGGCTCGGTCGTGACCGTCGTGCAGCGGATGCACACGGTCTGGGTCTCGGCGCGCGAGCAGTACGGCGCCGCGACCGGGCGGACGGACGCGCCGGAACCCACGCGGGAGGCCGGGTGACGGCCGCCGAGCGCGCCGCCGACCTCGGGTACGCCGCCGGGTGGCGGCTCGTGCGGGAGCTGCCCGAGCCGGTCGCCCGGGGCGCGTTCGACCTCGGCGCCGACCTCGCCGCGTGGCGCGGCGGGCCGGGTGTCCGGCGGCTGCGCGCGAACTACGCGCGGGTGCGGCCGGACCTCCCGGCCGAGGCCCTGGACGAGCTGACCCGGGCCGGCGTCCGGTCGTACGCGCGCTACTGGCGCGAGGCGTTCCGGCTGCCGGCCATGGACGTGACGGCACTGGCCGACGAGGTCGACGACGACGTCGTCGGGCGCGAACACCTGGACGCCGCGCTCGCCCGCGGACGCGGCGCGGTGGTCGCGCTGACCCACTCCGGCAACTGGGACGTGGTCGGCGCCTGGGCGGTGCAGCGCTACGGCGGGTTCGCCACGGTGGCCGAGCGTCTGCGTCCGGAGTCGTTGTTCCAGCGGTTCGTGGCCTACCGCGAGTCCCTGGGCTTCGAGATCCTGCCGATGACCGGGGCAGAGGCACCCGTGCGGGGACTGCTCCGGGCCCTGCGGGCGGGTCGGATCGTGTGCCTGGTCGCGGATCGCGACCTCTCCCACCGCGGGGTCGGCGTCGACTTCTTCGGGCACCGCGCCGCGATGCCGCCCGGCCCGGCCTCGCTGGCGGCGGCGACCGGTGCACCGTTGCTCCCGCTCGGGTGCTGGTTCACCGAGCGCGGCTGGGGGTTCCGCATCCACGAGCCGATCACGGTCGGCTCCCGCGACGACGTGCCCGCCGCGACCCAGGCGATGGCCGACGCGTTCGCGGGCGAGATCGCGGAGCACCCGCAGGACTGGCACATGCTGCAGCGGATCTGGCCGGACCTCGGTCAGTCCACCTCGACGTCCACCCGGGTGTCGTCGAACGCGACCAGTCCGGCGATCGCGGCGAGGGCCGGCGTCGGGGACCCGTAGCTCCAGGCGACGTCGGCCAGGTCGCCCGAGCCCCACCACGCGGTGGTGACGCCCTTGTACGGGCACCGGGTCACGGTGTCGGTCGGCGTGAGCCGGGTGAGGTCGACGTCGACGGGGTCGAGGTACCACCGCGGCGGGAGCCCGGTCTCGAACACCGCCACCGGCGCGGTCGACCGCGCGAGGAGGTCCGAGGAGCCCGGGAGCCGGACGGTGACCGTGCGGTCGGAGCGCACTGCGTCGACGCGCACGTAGGGGCTGCGCGGGTGCCCGTGGACGGGCTCGGACTCCTCGAACCACGCGAGGTCGTCGTGCAGCGGGACGACGACGTGGTCGGGCAGGTCGGGGGCGGCGTGCCCGCGGGCGGCGAGCCGCTCGGCGAGGTCGGCGCGCGGCACCGCGTACTGCGGGTAGTACGGGTGCTCCCAGACGTAGAGCGCCCGGATGGTGTCCAGGGCCCACCCGTCGTCGTCGCGGGCCCGGATCCGCCGCGGGCAGGGCGCGACGTGACCCGCGGCGACGGGCGGACCGGGGAAGTGGCCCGGCGGGATGCCGGCGGCGGCCGGCCGGGACGCGGTCATCGCACGCTCACCGGCGTCGTGGTGGAGCGGGCGAGCAGGACGTCGCGGAACTGTTCCCACTGCTCGGGGCGGCCGACCCAGCGGACCCGGCCCGGCGAGTCCCGGAGCAGGCGCAGCAGGGCCAGGCGGTCCCGCGCGCGGGCGGGGGCGGTCAGGGCGGGGTGGTTCGTGACGTGCGCGCGCAGGTGCCCGGGGTCGAGGACGACGACGTGGTCGGCCGCGGCGAGACGGCCCGGTTCGGTGAGGTCGGCGGGGTCGGCCACGTCCGCGACGGCGAGACCGACCAGCAACTGCGCGGCGTGCGCGGCGGCCTCATGCCCCCGGGGGTCGGGGCGCGCCGGGACGACGAGGACGCTCGGGAGGGGCGACGGGGTCATGGAAGGCCTCCGTGATAAGGGGTAAAGTGCGGCTTACGCACTTACCGTAGAGGCCGTGGAGTAAGGGATGCAAGTACCTTTTGACGATTACGTGTGGTCGGCCGGCGTCACGACCGACCTCGTCAACACGATGCCGGGCGTGTGGCGCGGGATCGACCAGCTCCCCGACCGGGACGCCCTGCGTGCCTTCCTGGACGAGCACGGGCTCGGCGGGGTGCCGGCCGTGGACGTCGCGGGGGTGCACGCCGTGCGCGACCGGTTGCGGCCGCTGATCGAGTCCGCGGACGCGGACGAGCGCGTGGCGGGCGCGACCGCGCTGACCGGGGCGATCGGGCACGTCACGCTCGACGGCGACGAGTGGGTCGCGGTGCTGCCGGAGGACGGTGGGGTCGCCGAGGTGCTCGGGGTGGTCGGTGGGCTGGGCCTGCTCGCGGTGCAGCGGCACCTCGGCCCGGAACGGTTCCGGCCCTGCTCGTCGGACACCTGCTCCGGGGTCTTCGTCGACACCAGCCGGCCGGGCCGGCGCCGGTACTGCATGCCCGGCCACTGCGGGAACCGTGTCAACGTCGCCAACCACCGTGCCCGTCGGCGGGGCGCGGCCACGTAAGCGGTTGCGGGTACCCGCGGTACCGGCAAGTCGTGGTAGGACCAGAGGTGTGCCCCAGTCCCGGGTCTCCCAGGTGCAGACCGAGGTGGAGCGGCTCTGCCGCGCCCTCGGCCCCGGTGCGCTGCTGCCGGGGGAGCGCGAGCTCGCCGAGACCTGTGCGGTGTCGCGCTCCACGGTGCGGCTCGCGCTCGCCGAGCTGACCAGCCGGCGCGTCGTGGAGCGCCGCCACGGCGCCGGCACCTACGCCCGGCGCACCGCGCCCGCCCAGCCGCTCGACGCGCTCTCCTTCCGTGACGACATGGCGCGCCGCGGGCTGCGACCCGACAGCCGGCTGCTGTGGAGCGACGAGATCGTCGCCGACGACGACCTCGCCGCCGCGTTGGCCGTCGAGCCGGGGGAGGAGGTCCTGCGGGTGGCGCGCCTGCGCCTGGCCGACGGGGAGCCGATGGCCCGGGAGCTCCTCCACGTCGCGCGGACGGTCGCACCCGACCTCGCCGGCCGGGAGCTCGACGACGGGGCCTCGTGGTACGACCTGCTGGCCGCGCGCTACGGCCGCCGCGTCGTCGACGGCACCCAGACCGTGGAGCCGGTGCTCGTCGCCGGACAGGACGCCGCGCTGCTCGAGGTCGCGGACGGCAGCCCCGCCTGGCGGTTCGTCCGGACCTCGCGGGACGAGTCCGGCGAGGTCGTGGAATGGGTGGACGCGCTCGTGCGGGCGGACCGCTACCTGGTGGAGCTGCCCATCACCCGACCGCGGGACCGTGATCGCTGAGCCCGGTCGCCGCCCCAGGGTGCGCCCGTAGTCTGCGTGCCCGTGACGCCCACCCGCGCCCCCCGCCGACGGCTCGCCGGCGCCCTCCTGGCCGGCGTGGCGCTGGTCGTGCTCGGCCTCGCGGCGCTGGCCGTGGTGCTGATCGCGCTGGGTGCCCTGGTGCCCGGGCTCGGCCCGCTGTCCGGCTACGCGACGATCACGGTGCCGGGATACGGGCCGACGCTCGTGGTCGTCGGGCTGGTCGTGGTGCTCCTCGCCCTGGTGGTGCGGTTGCGGCTGCGCCGGGCGGGGACCGTCGTCGCCGTGCTGGGCGGGGTCGGCACCGTCGCGCTCGGCGTCGTGGTCGGGCTGGTGGTGAGCGCGGCCGGGCAGGCGGGCGGGTCGGTCGACCTGGTCCGGGCCGTCGACCCGCACGGCGGGGGGTCCGTCCCGGACGGCTACCCGCAGTACGGCACCGGCCCGGACGGGGCGCCGCTGCACGCCGCGGTGTACCGCCCCGGCGGCGCCCGCGGTCCCGTCCCGGTGTTCGTGTACGTGCACGGCGGCGGCTGGGTCGGCGGGTCGGAGCTGGACAACTCCGCGGACATGCGGTGGTTCGCCGACCAGGGGCGCCTCGTCGTGAGCGTCGGCTACACGCTCGCCACGCGCGACCGCCCGACCTGGGACCTCGCGGGCGCCCAGGTCGCGTGCGCACTCGCGCAGGTCGCGGCGCTCGCCCCGGGGCAGGGCGGCGACCCGTCCCGGCTCGTGCTCTCCGGGGACTCGGCAGGCGGGCAGCTCGCGGTGTCGGTCGCGTACCACGCGGCGTCGGGAACCCAGGCGTCCGCGTGCGGCGGGCGCGTCCCGGTCCCACGAGGGGTGCTCGTGCAGTACCCGGCCGTCGATCCCGCGGGCGCGTGGGAGGAGGGACGGGTCCCGGGCGACCCCGGCAACGCCGCGCGCGGCTTCCAGGAGGCCTACACCGGCGGGACCCCGGAGCAGGTCCCGGACCGGTACACCGCCGTCGCGGGCGTCCCGGCGATCACGCCGGCCGCGCCCCCGACCCTCGTCCTGGCGCCCACCGACGACGAGTTGGTGCCGCCGGACGGGGTCGCGGCCTTCGTCGACGCGGCCCGGGCGACGGGGGTGGACGCGACCCTGGTGCGCATCCCCTACGCGAACCACGCCTACGACATCGGCGGCGTGAGCTCGCTCGGCAACCAGGTGCGGCGGAGCGTCAGCCAGGCGTGGCTGGGCGCCCGCGGCTGGTGACTCCTGGTCAGTGCAGGGCCCAGGCATCGGGCTGCGTCCCGTCGAGGTCGGTGACGCCGTAGGCCCGGGCCAGCTCGCCCGCCGTCACCGAGGCCTGGTTCCACCGGGCCCGGTCCGGGTCGGCGGCCAGTGCCGCGATGCCGCGCCCGACGAAGCGCGGCGTCTCGGACTGCGCGAATCCCTCCGGGGCCCGCTCCAGCGCGTCGCGCCAGGTCTCCTCGGTGACCCCGTAGGCCTCGAGCATCAGCTCCGAGCGCATCCAGCCCGGTGTCACCGCGAGCGCGATCGCCCCGTGAGGGGTCAGCTCGTGGCCCTGCGACCAGCCGAGGCGGTTGACCGCGACCTTCGCGAGGTCGTAGTACGCGGAGATCCGGTAGTTCTCCGCGTTGAAGGCCGTGGTGCCGTCGGTGACCTCGACGACGAGCCCGCCGGACCGCTCCAGCAGCAGCGGCAGCAGGTGGTGCGAGGTGATCAGGTGGGTGTCGATCGCGAGGCGCAGGATGCGCAGGCCGACCGCGAGGTCGTGCTCCCAGACCGGGGTGTTCCACTCCGGCGGCGCGCCCTTGAGGTCCTCCGCGCCCCAGATGTCGTTGACCAGCACGTCGATGCCGCCGTACTCCGCCCGCAGCTCCGCGGCCAGCGCCGCCACCCGGTCGGGCTCCAGGTGGTCGACCTGCCGCGCGACCCCGGTGCCGCCCAGCTCCGTGACCAGCTCCGCGGTGCCCTCGATCGTCTCCGGACGCCCCGCGTAGTCCGACACCACGTCCGCGCGCCCGGAGCGGCTGGACCGGCCGGTGCACACCACGGTCGCCCCCGCCTCGCCGAACGCGGCCGCGATCCCGCGCCCGGCCCCCCGGGTCGCCCCCGCCACCACGACGACTGAACCCCGCAGATCGGTCATGGTCGGCACTGTGCCCGAGGGGTCCGACAGTCTCAGGCGGGTCGGGTCAGGTCCACGACCGCGAGGGTCCCCGCGTCGCGGACCGCCTTCCCGTCGTCGCCGGCGAGCTCGCCGAGGGGACGGTAGGTCAGGTGCAGCGGCTCGATGCCGAGGGCCGCGGCGTCGTCGGGCGTGAGGCGCTCGACGAGGGGCTTCGACGCCAGCGTCTGTCCGCCCGTCGCGACGTGCTCCACCCGGGCGCACTCGGTCACCGCGTCGCCGAGCGCGGTGACCTCCAGGCGGCCGCCCGTGACGATCTGGCCGATGTAGAGGTCGGCCCCCCAGTGGACGCCGAGGTTGACCCGGCACGCCTCCACGCCCACCCCGGCGTCCGCGAGGTCGGCGACGATCGCCTCCATCTCGCCGGGCAGCGCCAGGGCGACCGCGAGCGCGGCGCGGGCCGCCGGCGACTCGCCGTCCTCGGCCAGGAAGAACGCGCTGGCCCCGTCGCCGGCGTGCTTCCCGACGATCCCACCGTGCCGGGCGACCAGGTCGTCGAACGCCGTGGTGAAGCGCCGGATCAGGTCGAAGTACGCGGGGGTCGGCAGCCGGCGCGACAGCGGCCCGGACGAGTCGATGTCGGCGAAGAGCACGGCGGTGGGACGGCGACCCGGTTCGGTCAGGTCGGCCATCCGCGTGAACATGGCCTCGTCGCCCTCGCTGACCAGGGCGAGCACGCGGGCGGGGAGCAGCGGCGCGAAGACGGTCGCGGTCCCGGCGAGCGTGCCGTCCCGCGTGCGGACCGAGAGGCCGAGCATCCCCACCGGACGCTCCCGGTGGGCCAGGTGCAGCGCCACGGTGGAGACCCAGACCGGCGGGAGGTCGGCCCCGGGGTCCAGCCGCCGCCCCAGGTCGCGCCGCAGCTGTGCGCGGGTCTCCTCGGTGAGCATGGACCGCCACACCGGCAGTTCCAGGCCCTCGTCGACGTGCATCCCGTGGCCGACCTCGGTCTCCGGGTCCGCGCCCGCCAGCTGGAGCATCTGCTCGGAGACCCAGCGCAGCCGGCCCTCGTGGTCGTAGACCTGCGCCGCGGTCCGACCCGCGGCCAGCGCGTCGATCACGGACTGGCGCAGATCGGCGAGGTCCGGGTCCGAATCGCTCACACGGACGGACGCTAGTGCTGCTCCGTCCGCGCCGCTCCGCGAGCGTCGTCCGCCGATGTGCGGACCGATGGTGACACAGAACACTGGAAGCGTTAAGTTCATCGGATGAACACGGTGGGGCCCGGCTCACCGGCCGGGCTGCGGGAGGCGAACCGTCGCCGCGTGCTCGACGCCGTCCTCGCGGCCGGGGAGCCGACGCAGTCCGGCATCGCCGCCGCGACCGGCCTCGCCCCCGCGACCGTCTCGAACATCGTGCGCGACCTCGGCCGCGAGGGCCGGCTGACCGCCTCGACCGCGGTGCGGGGAGGACGGCGGGTGCGGGTCGTCCGGCTCGCCCCGATCCCGGGCGTCGTCGCCGGCATCGATTTCGGTCACCGCCACGTGCGCGTGGGGGTGTGCGCGTCCTCCACGCCCAGCGGCGACGACGGCGCCGACGCCCCGGGACGCCTGCTCGCCGAACGCTCCACCGACCTCCCGGAGGGACACGAGGCGGCGGACGGCCTCGACGCCGCCGCCGCGCTGCTCGCCGACGCGCTCGCGGCCGCCGGCCGGCAGGAGGCCGACCTGCTCGCCGTCGGGATCGGCCTGCCCGCCCCGGTCGACGCCCGGACCGGTGCCGTGGGCGAGCCCGGCATCCTTCCCGGCTGGGTGGGCATCCGGGCCGCGCCCGTCGCCGCGGACCGGCTCGGCGTGCCGGTCGTCGTGGACAACGACGCCCTGCTCGGCACCCTCGCCGAGCAGGCCTGGGGAGCGCTGTACGACGTGGAGGAGGGCATCTACCTCAAGCTCTCCGACGGCGTGGGCGCCGGTCTGGTGCTCGGCGGCCGGCCGTACCGGGGGCGGGCCGGGACGGCGGGCGAGCTCGGGCACGTCGTCGTGGACGACTCGGGTGGGCCACCCGGCGGCGCGGTGTGCCGGTGCGGCAACCGCGGGTGCCTCGAGACGTGGGCCTCCACCGCCACCGTCGTCGGCCTCCTCGAGCCGCTGCTCGGCGCCCCCCTCACGGTCTCCGAGGTGGTGGCGCGGGCGCGGGGCGGGCACGCGCCGTCGCGCCGCGTGCTGGCCGACACCGGCGGGCAGGTGGGGCGGGCGCTGGGCGGGCTGTGCAGCGTCCTGACCCCGGAGCGCATCGTCGTCGGCGGCGAGCTGGCCCAGGCGGGAGAGCTCCTGCTGGACCCGATGCGCGCCGCGCTGGAGCGCTGGGCGCTCCCCGGGGCGGCGGACGGCGTGGAGCTGACGACGGCCCGGCTCGGCGCGCACGCCCACGTCCTCGGCGCCGTCGCCCTGGCGCTCGAACACGTCCTCACATCGCGCGGTTGACGGTGTGCGGGAGCCCGTGCCGGGGCACCACACGCGTGCCAAGATCGACGTCGACGCGTTCATCGGTTGACCGCGCAACGTGTCGGATTTAGCCTGTGAAGAGCGTCACAAGCCTGCCGGGAACTCTCCCGGGTGGCCCGGGGCGCACGCCGACGTGGAGGTCGCATCGATGAGCGCGCGAGCGTCCCAGCTGCCCGATCCGGGCACCGTGCTCACCGAGCGGGGCGCAGCGGACTCGTCCTACGCGGTCTTCCTGGACTACGACGGGGTGCTCACCCCGATCGTGGACCGTCCGATGGACGCGATCATGACCGACGAGATGCGCCGCATCGTCTCCGAGCTCGCGAAGCGCGCCAGCGTGTGCGTGGTCTCGGGCCGCGACCGGCCGGTGATCTCGCAGCTCATGGGGCTCGACGACCTCGTGGTGGCCGGCAGTCACGGCTTCGACATCCACAGCCCGGAGACGGGCCGGATCACCCATGACGCCTCGGAGGGCTTCGAGGAGCTCGTCGCCGAGGTCACGCGGGAGGTCCAGGAGCGCGCCGCGGGGATCGAGGGCACGCTCGTCGAGCCCAAGCACGCCTCGGTGGCCCTGCACTACCGCGCGGTCGAGGAGTCCGCCCACGCGCAGGTGCAGCGGGTCGTCGACGACGTCCTCGCCGCGCACCCCGGCGAGCTGCGGGTGACGCCCGGCAAGTTCGTCCACGAGATCCAGCCGAAGATCGACTGGAACAAGGGCCGGGCCGTCGAGCACCTCCTCGACGTGCTCGACCTGCGCGCGCCCGGCGTCCTGCCGATCTACGTCGGCGACGACATCACCGACGAGGACGCCTTCTCCGCCCCGAGCATCGCCGACGGCGGGCTCGGGGTGCTCGTGATCGACCCGGCCGACGCCGACGCCCGCGAGACCGCCGCCGCCGCGGTGCTCGCCGACGTCGACGCGGTCGGCGCCTTCCTCGACCAGCTCGCCCGCTGACACCTGAGTCAGGCAGTAGGAGGAGAACGACGGTGACCACCGACGAGCAGTCCGAAGGCTGGACCCTCACCTGGCGCGGCCTCGACGCCGACGAGGAGGGCCTGCGCGAGGCCCTGTCCTCGACGGGCAACGGCTACTTCTGCACCCGCGGCGCCGCGGAGTGGGAGGAGACCGACCCGCCCAGGCACTACGCCGGGACCTACGCCCACGGCGCCTACAACCGCGAGACGACGATCCTCGGCGGGCGCCCGGTGCTCAACGAGGACCTGGTCAACCTCCCGAACTGGCTCACCCTGATGCTGCGCATCGAGGGCGAGGAGGCCATCACCCTCGACAACGTCGAGGTGCTGGACTACGAGCACTCCTACGACATCCGCACCGCCCTGGTCACGCGCACGATGCGCTTCCGGGACCGCAAGGGCCGGGAGTCCACGCTGCGGAGCCGCCGCTTCGTGTCGATGGCGCACAGCCACCAGGCGGCGCTGGAGTGGGTGCTGACCCCGGAGAACTGGTCCGGTCAGATCGGCATCGTCACCGCGATCGACGGCCGCGTCGACAACACCATGGTCGCCCGCTACCGCGACCTCGAGGGCCGCCACCTCGACCCGGTCAGCCCGCGGACCTTCGGGCCGGAGATCATCGCGCTGAAGGTGCGCACCCGGCAGTCGAACCTCTACGTCTCCGAGGCCGCCCGCACCCGGGTGGCGCGCAGCCGCGGACGCTCGTGGCAGGCCGTCGAGCCGAAGCGCACGTTGCACCAGATGAACGACTACATCCAGCAGGTGCTCGACCTCGAGGCGCACGAGGGTGAGGCCATCAAGGTCGAGAAGCTGGTGTCGTTCTTCACCAGCCACGACAACGCGATCACCGAGACGCTGACCGCGGCCGGGCGCCACGTCGAGCGCTACCCCGACTTCGCCGAGGCCTTCGCCGAGCACGAGTCGGCCTGGACCGAGCTCTGGGACGTCTGCGCGATCGACCTGCCGTCCGAACCCCGCGTCCAGCTGCTGCTGCGTTTCCACACCGCGCACGTCCTGCAGGTCTGCTCCCGGCACACCGCCCGCCACGACGCCGGGGTCCCGGCGCGGGGGCTCAACGGCGAGGCCTACCGCGGTCACGTGTTCTGGGACGAGCTCTACGTCTACCCGTTCCTCAACTTCCGGCTGCCCGAGATCACGCGCGGGCTGCTGATGTACCGGTACCGGCGCCTCGCCGAGGCCCGCGCCGCCGCCGCGGAGGCCGGCTACTCGGGGGCGATGTTCCCGTGGCAGTCGGGCTCGGACGGCACCGAGGAGACCCAGGTCGTCCACCTCAACCCGCTCTCGGGGCAGTGGGACCCGGACCACTCGCACAACCAGCGCCACGTGAACGCGGCGATCTTCTACAACGTCTGGCAGTACTACCAGGCCACCGACGACCTGGAGTTCCTGCGCGACTACGGCGCCGAGCTGATGCTCGAGATCGCCCGGTTCTGGGCCTCGATCGCGCACAAGAACCCGCAGACCGGGCGCTACGAGATCCACGGCGTGATGGGGCCGGACGAGTTCCACGAGGGCTACCCGGGCGCGGAGACCGGGGGCCTGCGCAACAACGCCTACACCAACGTCATGGTCGCGTGGATCTGCTCGACCGCGCCCAAGGTGCTCGACCTGCTGACCGGCAGCCGCCGCCGGGCCCTGCGCAGCCGCCTCGGCATCACCGACGCCGAGATCGCGCGCTGGGAGGAGATGACGCGGCTGATGTACGTGCCGACCCACGACGTGGGCGACGGCCACCGCGTGGTCAGCCAGTTCGAGGGCTACGAGGCGCTCGAGGAGCTGGACTGGGAGGGCTACCGGGCCCGGCACACCAACATCCAGCGCATGGACCGCATCCTCAAGGCCGAGGGCGACGACCCGGACCGCTACAAGGTCGCCAAGCAGGCCGACGCGGTGATGCTGTTCTTCCTGTTCTCCGACGTCGAGCTGCGCGAGACGCTGGACCGCCTCGGCTACGGCGAGGTCGCCGACGATCCCGACTTCGCCCGCCGCGCGATCGACTACTACGACCACCGCACCTCGCACGGCTCGACGCTGTCGCTGGTGGCGCACGCCTCGGTGCTGGCCGGCATCGACCCGACGTCGTCGTGGGAGCGGTTCCTGGTCGCGCTGGAGTCCGACGTGGGCGACGTGCAGGGCGGCACGACCAAGGAGGGCATCCACATGGGGGTCATGTCGGGGACCCTCGACCTCCTGCAGCGCGCCTACGTCGGGTGCGACGTGCGCGACGGCGTCCTGCACTTCGCGCCGCGCGTCACCTCGCGACTCGACGGGCTGCGCTACTCGATGGTCTTCCAGGGCACGTCACTGCACGTGTCGGTCGCCGGCGGAGAGCTGGTCGTCGAGGTGGCGACGGAGGGCTTCTCGCACCCGATCAAGGTCGGGATCGGCGGCGAGGTGCGGGAGATGGGCGCGGGGGACCGGGCCGCGGTGCGCCTCCGGGACGACTTCGCCGACCCGTCCGTGCAGTCCGAGCTCGAGCACGTCTGAGGAGGAGAAGTGGCAGCGAACGGCGCCTTCCGGGGCGGCATCTTCGACGTCGACGGTGTGCTCGTCGACTCCCCGCACGAGCAGGCCTGGCGGGAGTCGCTCCAGGAGCTCATGGAGGGCCCCTGGTCCGACATCCGCGAGCAGACCTCCTGGACGCGGGAGGGCTTCACCTCCGAGGTCTACCACCAGCGGATGTCCGGGAAGCCGCGCAAGGCCGGTGCGACCGCGGCCCTGGAGTACTTCGGCGTGCCGGACATCGAGTCCCGCGTGGCCGAGTACGGCGAGTACAAGCAGGACATGATCATCCGCCTGATCAAGGAGGGACGGTTCTCGGCGTACGAGGACGCCGTCCGCTTCGTGATCGCGGTGAAGGAGGCGGGCATCCCGATCGCCGCGGCCTCGTCGTCGAAGAACGCGAAGCTCTTCCTGGAGAAGATCGACCTGGCCAACTACGGCGGGTCGGGGAACCTGCACGAGGTCTTCGACGTCGACGTCTCCGGCCGCGACTTCGCCCAGGGCAAGCCCCACCCGGAGATCTTCCTGACGGCGGCGAAGGAGCTCGGCGTCGACCCGGGCGACGCCTTCGTCTGCGAGGACGCCACGAACGGCATCCAGGCGGCCAAGGCCGGCGAGTTCGCCGCGATCGGGGTCGCCCGCGCGGACGACTCCGACGCGCTCGCGGCCGAGGGGGCCGACATCGTGGTGACCGACATGGGGACCATCGACGTCGCGAAGCTGGCGTCGCACGAGCTGGCGACGAAGTGAGCACGCCATGACCGAACCCGCGGAGGTCCCCGGCGACGGGCTGACCGTCGGCGTCGACGTGGGCGGTACCAAGATCGCCGCCGGTGTCGTCGACGGCAGCGGGAAGCTGCTCGCGCACACCCGTCGCGAGACCCCGGCGAAGTCGACCGAGGGTGTGCTGTCCGGCATCGCGGACGCGGTGCGGGAGCTGGCGGGCGCGCACGAGGTGCACGCGGTCGGCATCGGGGCCGCGGGCTTCGTGGACGCGAACCGCTCGACGGTGATGTTCGCGCCCAACCTGGCGTGGCGGGACGAGGACCTGCGGACGAAGCTCACCGTCGCGCTCGGCCTGCCCGTCGTCGTCGAGAACGACGCGAACGTGGTCGCGTGGTCGGAGTCGCGGTTCGGCGCGGGCCGCGACCACGACGACCTGGTGGCGATCACGATCGGCACCGGGGTCGGCGGCGGGATCGTCGTCGGCGGCCGGCTGCTGCGTGGCGGTTTCGGGGTCGCGGCCGAGATCGGCCACATCACGATGGTCCCCTACGGCCGGCGCTGCGGGTGCGGGCTGCAGGGCTGCTGGGAGCAGTACGGCTCCGGGCGTGCCCTGGTCACGGAGGCCCGCGAGATCGCCCGGCACTCGCCCGCGTTCGCCGCGGGTCTGCTCGAGCGCGCAGGAGGCGACCCGGACGCGATCTCCGGGGAGATGGTCACCGAGCTCGCCCAGCGGGGCGACGTCGGTGCCCTGCACTGCTTCGACGAGATCGGCCGGTGGATCGGTCTGGGCTGCGCCCAGCTCGCCGCGGTGCTGGACCCGTCGTTGTTCGTCATCGGTGGCGGGGTGTCCGAGGCGGGGGAGGTGCTGCGGAGCCGGGTCGAGGCGACCTTCCGCGGCAACCTCACGGGCCGCGGCCACCGTCCGGTGGCGGAGGTCCGCCTGGCCGAACTCGGCTGGGAGGCGGGAATGGTCGGCGCCGCCGACCTGGCACGTACTCATCCCGACACCGCTGTCACGAGAGGTAGCACGTCATGACCACTGATCAGCCGGTCGGGCCGGGGGGCTCGTCGGTCTCGCCCGGAGCCTCCGGGAACCAGCCGCAGACGACGACGAAGGCCATCCTGGTCTCGATCGTCGCCGCCGTCGGCGGCTTCCTGTTCGGGTTCGACTCCAGCGTCATCAACGGCGCCGTCGACGCCCTGAACAACCAGTTCGACCTGACGAACAGCCCGCTCCTGTCCGGCTTCGCGGTGGCCTGTGCCCTGCTCGGCTCGGCGGTCGGCGCGTGGTTCGCCGGTCCGGTCGCCGACCGCTACGGCCGCGTCCGCGTCATGCTCATCGCGGCCGCGCTGTTCGCAATCAGCTCGATCGGCTCCGGCCTGGCCTTCGCGGTCTGGGACCTCATCATCTGGCGCATCCTCGCCGGGGTCGGCATCGGTATCGCGTCCGTGATCGCCCCGGCGTACATCGCGGAGATCGCCCCGGCGCACATCCGCGGCCGGCTGGGCTCGCTGCAGCAGATGGCGATCGTGCTCGGCATCTTCGTCGCGCTGCTCTCCGACGCCCTGCTCGCCGGGGTCGCGGGCGGTGCCGCGAACGAGTTCTGGATCGGGCTCGAGGCCTGGCGCTGGATGTTCCTGGTCGGCGTCATCCCCTCGGTGATCTACGCGCTGCTCGCCCTGCGCATCCCGGAGTCCCCGCGCTACCTGGTGGCCAAGGGACAGATGGAGAAGGCGACCGAGGTCCTGGCGTCGGTCGAGGCCCGGTCGCGGGAGTCGGTGCAGCACAAGATCACCGAGATCGCGGAGTCGCTGCGCCGGGACGTCAAGCCGTCGCTGCGCGACCTCTCCGGGGAGCGCTTCGGCCTCAAGCCGATCGTCTGGGTCGGCATCCTGCTGTCGGTCTTCCAGCAGTTCGTCGGCATCAACGTGATCTTCTACTACTCGACGACGCTGTGGCAGGCCGTCGGGTTCTCGGAGTCCGACTCGTTCACCGCGTCGGTGATCAACGGTCTGATCAACGTGCTGTCGACCATCGTCGCGATCCTCATCGTCGACAAGGTCGGGCGCCGGCCGATGCTGCTCGCGGGCTCGCTCGGCATGACGATCACGCTCGGCGTCATGGCCGTGGCGTTCTCGCAGTCGGTGCCGACCGTGAGCGAGAGCGGCGAGGCGACCGTGGGCCTGCCCGGCGCCTGGGGCCCGATCGCCCTGGTGGCGGCGAACCTGTTCGTCGTCGCGTTCGCGATCACCTGGGGTCCGGTGGTCTGGGTGCTGCTCGGTGAGATCTTCCCGAACTACCTGCGTGCCGCCGCGCTGTCCGTCGCGGCCGCCGCGCAGTGGATCGCGAACTTCCTCATCACGGTGACGTTCCAGTCGCTGGCCGACGTGGGGCTGACGCTCGCGTACGGGCTCTACACGGCGTTCGCCCTGATCTCGTTCTTCTTCGTCTACCGATCGATCGAGGAGACGAAGGGCAAGGAGCTCGAGGAGATGACGGCCTGACGGCCCGATGAGCGCAGTGACCTCAACGTCGAGCCGCCGGAGGCCTGCTTGAACAGGTACTCGGCGCGCTCGTAGGAGAGCCGGCGACGCCCGGTGTGCGGACACAGGTCCCGCGCACCGGGCGTTCGCGTCGGTCCGGGCCGCCGGTCGGAGAGGAACAGCGGCCCGCCCGTCCGGCTCCCGACGAGGGCCCGCAGCAGCCCGGCGGTGGCGGGGGAGAAGCGCGCCGTCCCCGCCCGGCGTCCGGGGAGGTCCAGGTCCTCGACGTCGAGGCCGAGCACGTCGGTGACGGTGGCGCCGGTGTCCGCGAGCAGCGCCCACAACGTCCGCTCGCGCAGGGCACCGTCGGGCACGACGGGCGGCACAGCCGCCGCCGCGCGCGGCGCCGGGGTCCGGGCGTCGAGCTCGCCGGCGAGCTCCGGTCGCCCGAGCCACGTCCCGAAGGAGCGGACGGCGGCCCGGTGCCGGTTCCACGTGGCGGGGGAGACCGCCCGCCAGGTGGTCGTGACGACGGCGGCCACCCCCGGGGCGTCGAGCGCGGACAGCGGCAGCGCGTCGCCGAGGGCGCCCACCAGCCGGTGCAGGGTCTGGCCGTAGGAGCGGCGCGACGCCGCCGAGAGGTCCTCCCGGGCCAGGAACCCGTCGACCGCCGGTCCGAGCGTCGGCCCGGTGGCCGCGGCCGCGGCGAGCGCGTCGGCGCGGCGCAGCAGCACGGCCCGTTCCGCCGCGTTCGCGGTGAGAGCGGCCGCCCGCCGCCACTCGATCCTCGCCTCGGCGTCGCGGCCCAGCCGGGCCAGGAGGTCGGCCCGGACGGCCGGGAGCAGGTGGTAGTCGCGCAGCGCACCCTCGCCCGCGAGTTCCTCGACGGCGGCGAGGGCGGCCTCGGGGCCGTGCGCCCGGCCGAGGGCCACGGCCCGGTTCAGCCGCACCACCGGCGTCGGCAGCACCGCGACCAGCAGGTCGTAGAGCGCCGCGACCTGGACCCAGTCGGTGCCCTCCGGGCGGGCGTGCCCGACGGCGATCGCGGCCTGGAGCACGTACGGGCCGGGCGGGCCGACCTGCACCTCGCGGGCGCGCAGCAGGGCGGTCAGGCCGCGGCGGACCGCGGCGTCGTCCCAGCGCGTGCGGTCCTGCTCGTCGAGGGGGACCGGCGCGCCGGTCGCGTCGGTGCGGGCCGCCGACCGCGAGGCCTGGAGCTCCATCAGGGCCAGCAGGCCGTGCGCCTCGGGCTCGTCCGGCGTGTGTCCGGCGAGCAGCCGGCCGAGGCGCAGCGCCTCGTCGACCAGGGCCGGGCGCAGCAGGTCGTCGCCCGCGGTCGCGGTGTAGCCCTCGTTGAACACGAGGTACACGACCTCGAGGACCGAGCCGAGCCGCTCGCCCGGGACGTCCGGTGGGTGGACGCCGAGTTCGGCGAGGGTGCGCTTCGCATGCGCGATCCGGGCCACGACCTGCGGCTCGTGCAGCAGGAACGCCCGCGCGATCTCCGCCGTCGACAGGCCGGCGACGAGCCGCAGCGTCATCGCGGTGCGTTCCTCGCGGGCGAGGGCGGGGTGGCACGTGAGGAGCATCAGGCGGACGGCGTCGTCGGTGTCCGGCACCGGCTCGTCGTCGGGGGCCGGGCCGGCCTCGTCGAGGACGTCGAGGCGGCCGACCCGGCGCAGGTGGTCGACGGCGCGGCGGCGGGCGACCGTGGTCAGCCACGCCGCCGGCGCGTCGGGGACGCCCGCGGTCGGCCACTGCTCGAGCGCCGCGACCAGGGCGTCCTGGGCGAGCTCCTCGGCGAGGCCGACGTCGCCGACCATGCGCACCAGCCCGCCGACGATCGTCGCGGATTCGGCGCGCCAGACGGCGGCGGCGACCTCCCCGGGGTCGTCCATCAGGGCCCGAAGACCTGGTGGATCGTCGACTGCCCGTCACCGACGACGGCGCGGAAGCGCTTCGCGACCTCGAGCGCCTCGTCCCAGGACTCCGCGTCGATGATCGCGAAGCCCAGGATCGCCTCCTTCGCCTCCACGAACGGCCCGTCGGTCACGGTGATCTCGTCCCCGTGCGACTCCATGCGGCGGGAGTCCGGGGCGAGGCCGCCGGTCAGGACGAGGTGCCCGGACGCGGTCATCTCGTCGATGAAGGCGCCCATCTCGGCGAAGAGGGCCTCGTCGGGCCGACGGCTGTTCTCACCGGTCGTCATGAGGAATCGCATCGTGATCTCCCTGGTGGTGCGGATCGGTCGTCATGACGTCGGGTCGAGCGGTATGACAGGGAATGTAGCCGTTCCCTGTCGCATCGAGGTGCTCGACGTCCTCCCGACACCCCGCACCGAGGAGGACGCCATGACCGCCACGCTCCCGACCCGCCCCGACACCACGACCACCCCGGCCACGACCCGCCGCCTGCTGCTCGCCGGCGCGGTCGCTGCCCCGCTGTGGACGACGGTCGCGCTGGCCCAGGCCGTCCTGCGGCCGGACTTCGACTTCAGCGTCCAGCCGCTCTCGATGCTCTCGACCGGATCGCTGGGTTGGCTGCAGATCACGAACTTCGTCGTCGGCGGGCTGCTCGTGCTCGCCGGAGCGGTGGGGCTGCGACGCCGACTGCCGCAGCACCCGTGGCTCGGCCGGCTCACCGGGGTCTACGGGGTGGGCTTCGTGGCGGCCGGCGCCCTGGTCCTCGACCCGCCCGGGACCACCGCGATGAGCTGGCACGGCGCCGGTCACCTGCTCGCCGGGACGCTGGCGTTCGCCGCCCTGGCCGCCGCGTGCGTCGTCCTCGCGGTCCGGTTCCGCCGCGAGGGCCGGCCGGGTGCCGCCGTCGTGTCCGTCCTGGGCGCGGTGACCGTGGTCGCCGGCAACGCCTGGGCGATGACCGGGGGCGCTCTCGGGTCGATGACGCTGGGGTTCGGCGTGATCGCCGCGATGCTCTGGGTCTCCGCAGTGTGCGCCCGGGCGACGACGGGTCGGTGACCCGAACGATCATCCGGTCAAGTCGCCTCAGGACTGGACAAGAGGGCGGCACGAGTCGATGATGGTGCACATACGGCCAGTCGGTGGCGCGGCGACCCCGCTCCGCCGACCGGACTCCAGGCACCGCGACCCGGTGGAGAGACCCGATGGAGACGTACCGACTGCTCGACCCCGACGGCACGCTGCGCGACGACCCCGCCGCGGAGCACGTCGACGCCGAGCTGTGCCGAGCCCTGTACCGCGACATGGTGCTGGCCCGGCGACTCGACTCCGAGGCCTACAACCTGCAACGCCAGGGCGAGCTCGGGCTCTGGCTGCAGTGTCTCGGGCAGGAGGCCGCCCAGGTCGGGTCGATCCGCGCGATCCGCGACGACGACCAGGTCTTCCCCTCCTACCGCGACCACGCCGCGGCGATGTGCCGGGGCATCACCGCCGAGGCGCTCCTCGCGCAGTGGCGCGGCGTGCGGCAGAGCGGCTGGGACCCGGCCGAGCACCACTTCGGCATCTACACCCTGGTGCTCGCCGCCCAGCTGCTCCACGCCGTCGGCTACGCGATGGGCGTGGCCCGGGACGGCACCGACGAGATCGTCCTGACCTACTTCGGCGACGGCTCGTCGAGCGAGGGCGAGGCGAACGAGGCGTTCAACTGGGCCGCGACGGTGCACGCCCCCGTGCTGTTCTTCTGCCAGAACAACCAGTGGGCGATCTCCACCCCGACGAGCGCCCAGTTCGGTG
The DNA here is from genome assembly GCF_030286555.1 of Actinomycetospora termitidis. Classification (GTDB taxonomy): domain Bacteria; phylum Actinomycetota; class Actinomycetes; order Mycobacteriales; family Pseudonocardiaceae; genus Actinomycetospora; species Actinomycetospora termitidis. The sequence goes on from NZ_JASVWF010000002.1 coordinate 897,120, forward strand.
CCCCGCTGCACCGGCGCGCCGAGGGCTTCGGGCTCGCGGCCCAGCTCGTCGACGGCAACGACGTCCTCGCGGTCCGGGCGGCCACGCAGCGGGCGGCGGAGGCGGTGCGCCGCGGCGAGGGACCGGCCCTGATCGAGGCGACCACGTACCGGATGGCGGGGCACTCGACCTCCGACGACCCGACCCGCTACCGCAGCGAGGCCGAGCTCGACCACTGGCGCACCCTCGATCCGATCGACCGGCTGCGCCGGCTCCTCGAGCGCGAGCAGTGGACCGACGAGGCGTTCGTCGCCGACCTCGACGCCGAGGCCGACGCTCTGGGCACCGAGGTCCGCCGGGTGTGCCGGGCCCTGCCGGACCCGGATCCGGCAGCGATGTTCGCCCACGTCCTGCCGACGGGCTCCCCGACGGTCGACCACCAGCGCGAGGCGTACGCCGCGTACAGCGCCTCCTTCGAGGAGGACTGAGCCGTGCCCACCACGCTCTCGCGCGCGGTCAACGAAGCCCTGCACCACGCCCTCGCCACCGACCCCTCGGTCCTCGTGATGGGCCAGGACGTCGGTGGCCTCGGCGGGGTCTTCCGGGTGACCGACGGCCTGCAGAAGGACTTCGGCCCCGACCGCGTCATCGACACCCCGATTGCCGAGGCGGGCATCGTCGGGACCGCGATCGGCCTCGCGATGCGCGGCTACCGGCCGGTCTGCGAGATCCAGTTCGACGGCTTCGTCTACCCGGCGTTCAACCAGATCACCTCGCAGCTCGCCAAGATCCACGCCCGTAGCGGCGGACGGATCACCGTGCCGGTGGTCGTGCGGATCCCGGTCTCCGGCGGGATCGGGGCGGTCGAGCACCACTCGGAGTCCAACGAGGCCTACTTCGCGCACACCGCCGGGCTGCGCGTGGTCGCCGCGGCCACGCCGCAGGACGCGCACTGGATGCTGCGCCAGGCGATCGCCTCGGACGACCCGGTGATCTTCTTCGAGCCGAAGTGCCGGTACTGGTCCAGGGGCGAGGTCGCCGCCGACGCCGACCTGCCCCTCGACGCCGCCCGCACCGTGCGACCCGGCTCCGACCTGACCCTGCTGACGTGGGGCTCGATGGTGGAGACCTGCCTCGCCGCGGCCCGGGCCGCGGAGGAGGAGGGCCACGATCTCGAGGTCGTCGACCTGCGCTCGCTCTCCCCGGTCGACGTCGACGCGCTGACGGCCGCCGTGGCACGCACCGGCCGGGCGGTCGTCGTCCACGAGGCCCCGACGTTCGGCGGCCTGGGCGGCGAGATCGCGGCGACGCTGGCCGAGCGCTGCTTCGACCGGCTCGAGGCGCCCGTGCTGCGCGTCGGCGGCTTCGACGTGCCGTACCCGGCCGCCCGGCTGGAGTCCCACTACCGCCCGGACCTCGACCGCGTCCTCGACGCCGTCGACCGGTCGCTGGCCTACTGATCTCGCGACGACCGACGGGAGCCCTCGTGCCCACCACCGAGACCTTCCGCCTCCCCGACGTGGGCGAGGGGCTCACGGAGGCGGACATCCTCACCTGGCACGTCGCCGTGGGGGACGCCGTGACGGTCAACCGGACCCTCGTCGAGGTGGAGACGGCCAAGGCGGCCGTCGAGCTGCCGTGCCCGTTCGACGGCACCGTCGCCGAGATCCTCGTCGGCGAGGGCGACACCGTGGCGGTCGGCAGCCCGATCGTCACGATCACGACGGCGACCGAGCCGGCCGAGGAGGGCTCCGGCGACGTCCTCGTCGGTTACGGCACCAGCGCGTCCGCGACGCGCCGGCGGCGGCGCCGCGCGCCGGAACCGGCCACACCCGCCGTCGGGAACGGGCGACCGCCGGCCACGCCTCCCGTGCGCAAGATGGCCAAGGACGCCGGGGTCGACCTGGCCGAGGTGGCGTACGAGGGCGAGCGTATCTCCCGCGAGGACGTCCGCCGTCACCTCGAGCAGGAGCCGGAACCGGCGGGGGAGACCCGCGAGCGGATCGCCGGGGTGCGCAAGGCGACCGCGGCCGCCGTCACCACCAGCGCCTTCACCGCCCCGCACGTCACCGAGTTCCTGACCGTGGACGCCACCGAGACGATGGCGACGGTGGCGGTGCTCAAGGAGCACCCGGCGTTCGCCGGGGTCCGCGTCACGCCGTTGCTGCTGGTCGCGCGGGCGGTGCTGTCCGCGATCCGGCACCACCCCGAGGTCCACGCGCGGTGGGACGAGGCGAACCAGGAGATCGTCCGACTCCGGACGGTCAATCTCGGGATCGCCGCGGCGACGCCGCGCGGCCTGATCGTCCCGAACGTTCCCGACGCCGGGTCGCTGACGCTGGTCGGGCTCGCGCGGGCGCTCGAGGAGCTGACGACGACCGCGCGGGAGGGCCGGACCACCCCGGAGCGGATGCGCGGCGGCACCGTCACGATCACCAATGTCGGGGTGTTCGGGGTCGATGCGGCGACGCCGATCCTCAACCCGGGGGAGTCCGCGATCCTGGGCGTCGGGCGCATCGCGCGCCGCCCGTGGGAGTACCACGGCGAGGTGGCGCTGCGCGAGGTCACGACGCTCTCGCTGTCGTTCGACCACCGGCTGGTCGACGGCGAGCTCGGCTCGCGGGTGCTGGCGCGGATCGGGGCGGTGCTCAGCGACCCGGCACGGGAGCTACTCCTCGACTGAACCCATCCGCCGCCGCGTGTCCAGGATGATCATGGTCTCGCTGTGCTGGAAGTCCGCGACGGACCAGACGTCGCCGAGCAGCACGTCGCGCAGGTGGTTCTGGTCGCGCACCAGCAGGGTGAGCACGAGGTCCCAGCGGCCGGTGACGAGCTGGATCGAGCGGACCTCGGTGATGCCCGAGAGCAGGTCGAACGTGGTCTGCACCGGCTTGCCCTGACGCAGCTCGATCGCCACCAGGACCTCCAGGCCGTAGCCGAGGGCCGCCGGGTCGACCTCGAGGGTCCAGCCGCGGATCACCCCGCGCTCCTGGAGGCGCTCGAGCCGCTCGCCGACCGCGCCCGGCGACATGCCGATGGCGCGCGACAGGCTGCGTGCGGAGGCCCGCGGATCGGCTCCGAGCAGGCGCAGCAGTTGCCGGTCGACGTCGTCCACCATGGGTACTTCGTACAGGTGAGCAGAAAGTGCGGCTATAGGCCCTCGTAGTGCTCACCTGCGCGCAGCGCACACTGCACGGGTGCGCATCGGGATCGTCTGCCCCTACTCGCTGGACGTGGCGGGCGGGGTCCAGGCGCACGTGCTGGACCTCGCCCGCGCGCTGATCGGGCTCGGGCACGACGTCGACGTGCTGGCGCCCGCGAGCGAGTCAACGCCGGTCCCCGAGTTCGTGACGCGGGCCGGGCGCGCGGTGGCGATCCCGTACAACGGCTCGGTCGCACGGCTGACCTTCGGGCCGGTGTCGATGCACCGGGTGCGGCGCTGGCTCGCGGCGAACGCGTTCGACGTGCTGCACCTGCACGAGCCGACCGCCCCCAGCCTGTCGATGCTCGCGCTCGCGGTGGCCGAGGGACCCGTCGTCGCCACCTTCCACACCTCGACCCCGCGCTCGCGCACGATGCTCGCGTTCCAGCCGGTGCTGCGCCCGCTGCTGGAGCGGGTGACGGCCCGGATCGCGGTCTCGCCGCTGGCGCGCCAGGTCTACGTCGAGCACCTCGGCGGCGACGCGGTGGAGATCCCGAACGGGGTCGACGTCGCGGCGATCGCCGCCGTCGCCGCCGCGGACCCGCTGCCCCGGCCGTCCGGGACGCGCACCGTCGGGTTCGTCGGGCGCTTCGACGAGCCGCGCAAGGGCATGCCGACCCTGCTCGAGGCCCTGGAGCCGCTCGACGCCCGGCTGCTCGTGGTGGGGCGCGGGGACGTGGCCGAGCTGCGGTCCCGGCTGCCCGCGGTGCTCGCCGACCGGGTCGACGTGCTCGGCGCGGTCGACGAGCGGACGAAGGCCCGCGCGCTCGGGGCGATGGACGTGCTCGCGACCCCGAACACCGGAGGGGAGAGCTTCGGCATCGTCGTCGCCGAGGGGCTCGCCGCCGGCACCCCGGTGGCCGCGAGCGACATCGAGGCGTTCCGCCGCGTGCTCACCGACCCGGACACCGGGGAGGAGGCGGGCCTGCTCCTCCCGCCCGACGACCCGGCCGCGTGGACGTCGGGCCTGGCCGCCCTGCTCGACGCGCCGTCCCGACGGGCCGATCTGGCCGCCGCAGGTCGGCTGCGGGTGCGCGCGTTCGACTGGACGACGGTGGCCGCGGCCGTGCTGCGCGTGTACGAGGTGGCCGTCGCCGCCGATCCCCGCCGCGTCGAGGCCCGCGACGAGCCGGCAGTAATCTCGTCCGGCAGGCGAGCGGGACAGGGGAGTGGCGCGTGAACGTGTTCGGGCCCGGCGGATGGGTCCTCGTCGTCGTCATCGCGGTCGTCGTGGTGTTGCTGCTGGTCACCGCCCTGATCGCGATCGGCCGGGCCCGGCGGCTGGACCGGCTGCACGTCCGGATCGACGCCGCCCGCCTCGGCCTGCTCGCCGCGCTGGACCGCCGGGCCGCCGTGGTGCGCGCCGTCGCCGCCACCGCCCCGCCCTCGGCGCTCTCGCCGACCGCCCGCCGGGCGCTGCGCGCGGCCGCCCGGCACGTGGAGTCGGCCGGGGACGGGGAGGCCCGCGAGGTCGCGGAGAACGAGCTGGTCGCCCACCGCGCACCGCTGGAGACCGCGACGCTGCCGCCGGACCTCTCGGCCGAGCTCGCGGACGCGGACGCCCGGGTGGTCGTCGCCCGCCGGATCCACAACGACGCCGTGCGCGACACCCGCGCCCTGCGCGGGCGGCGGATGGTGCGGGTGCTGCGGCTGGCCGGCACCGCGCCCGACCCGGAGTACTTCGAGATCGCCGAGCCGTCCGCGGGTGCGGGCCCGGCCGACGAGCCGGAGGACGCCGCGCTCGCCCGGGACGCGGCCCGCGTCGTCGTCCTGGACCCCGACGAACGGGTCCTGCTCTTCGAGGGGGTCGACCCGGCCCGCCCGACGGAGACCTTCTGGTTCACCCCCGGCGGCGGGGTCGAGCCGGGGGAGGAGCCCGTCGACGCCGCGGCGCGGGAGCTGCGCGAGGAGACCGGGATGACGGCCGACGGCCTCGCCGGCCCGGTCTGGGTCCGGGACGTCAGGTTCTCCCACGACGGCGTCGCCTACGCCGCGCGCGAGCTGTTCTTCCTGCTGCGCGTGGACGACACCCCGGAGATCGACGTCTCGGGGTTCACCGAGCTGGAGCGGCGCACCGTGCGCCGGCACCGCTGGTGGACCCGGACCGAGCTCGCCGCGACCATCGACGTCGTCTACCCGCGCCAGCTCTCCGACCTGCTGGGCGATCCCGGCTCGACCGCGCCGGTCGACCCGCCGGTGCCGATCCAGTAGCGGTCCGGGGTAGCCGCCGTCACCGCTGACGTCGCCGGGGGACACGTTTAGCATCGGGGGCATGACCAGCCCCACCCAGACCAGCACGTCCCGGACCGGCTCCGACGGGGTCAAGCGCGGTCTGGCCGACATGCTCAAGGGCGGCGTGATCATGGACGTGGTCACGCCCGAGCAGGCGAAGATCGCGGAGGACGCCGGCGCGGTCGCCGTCATGGCGCTCGAGCGCGTCCCGGCCGACATCCGGGCCGACGGCGGCGTCGCCCGGATGTCCGACCCCGACATGATCACGGGGATCGTCGACGCCGTGTCCATCCCGGTGATGGCGAAGGCGCGGATCGGGCACTTCGTCGAGGCGCAGGTCCTGCAGTCCCTCGGGGTCGACTACGTCGACGAGTCCGAGGTGCTCACCCCCGCCGACGAGGCCCACCACATCGACAAGTGGGCGTTCACGGTCCCCTTCGTGTGCGGGGCGACGAACCTCGGTGAGGCGCTGCGACGCATCGGTGAGGGCGCGGCGATGATCCGGTCCAAAGGCGAGGCCGGGACCGGCAACGTCGTCGAGGCGACCCGCCACATGCGCGCCATCCGGGCCGACGTCCGCCGGCTCGCGCGGATGGACAGCCAGGAGCTCTACGCCGCGGCGAAGGAGCTGCAGGCGCCGCTGCCGATCGTGCAGGAGATCGCGGGCTCCGGCCGGCTCCCGGTGGTGCTCTTCACCGCCGGCGGCATCGCGACCCCCGCCGACGCGGCGATGATGATGCAGCTCGGCGCCGAGGGCGTGTTCGTCGGCTCCGGCATCTTCAAGTCCGGGGACCCGGCCCGGCGGGCCGAGGCGATCGTCAAGGCCACCACCTTCCACGACGACCCGGACGTCATCGCGAAGGTCTCCGCCGGCCTGGGGGAGGCCATGGTGGGACGCACGACCAGCGACATGCCCGACTCGGAGCGGCTGGCGACGCGGGGGTGGTGACGGACCACCGGGAGTCCGGAACGTCCGGGATGGGAGGATCGCGCGCGATGACCGCGGAGACGAACGAGGGCGCCCGACGGCGGGTCGTCCCGATGCAGCCGGTCGACGCACCGACCGACGTGCTGCCCACGGTCGCCGGCCCGGCTGCTCCGGCTGCTCCGGTCCCGCCCGCGGCGCCGCGTCCGAACCCGCCCGCGGCGCCGCGTCCGGCGCGGCCGGAGGCCGGGGCGCCGCCGGCCGAGGAGGGCACCGAGCGTCGCAACGGCATGGGCACGCCCGCTCTCGTGCTCGGGCTGCTCGCCGCCGGCACCGCGTGGAGCGGGTGGGCCGGCGTGGTCCTCGGCCTGTTCGGCGCCGCCGCGGGGTACCTGGGCGCGCGCCGGGCCTGGAAGGGCCTCGCGACCGACGGCGCGCTGTCGCTCGGTGGGCTCGTCCTCGCCGCGGTCGGGCTCGTGTGGGGCGCGGTCGTGGTGTCCCAGTCCCTGTTCGGCAGCGGGACCTTCGGCGACGGGCTCACCCTCGACCAGTGTCTGCAGCAGGCCTACGGCGCGCACGAGATGCACATGTGCAAGTCGCAGCACATCACCGAGTTCAACCAGCGTTTCCCGAACGCCGCCGAGTAGGTCGACGGCCGGTCGTCGGGGGCCCGTGGGACGATCCCGACATGACGAGCTCCCGCCCCGCCGACGTCCGACCCGGCCCGGACGACCGCGGCCCGGGCGGCTGGGGCGGCTGGGGCTCACCGGCCCTCGTGCTCGGGATCATCGCCGCGGGCACCGCGTGGGTGGTCGGCTGGGTGGGCGTGGTGGCCGGGCTCGCGGCCGTCGTCATCGGCTTCATCGGCGCGCGGAAGGCCTTCGGTGACCCGGAGCGCTCGGGCGGCGCGGCCCTCGCCGGCCTCGCGCTCGGTATCGTGGGGCTCGTCTGGGGGCTCGCGGTGGTCGTGCCCACGCTGGTCGGCTCCGGGGAGTTCGGCGCGGGGCTGACCCTCGACGAGTGCATGGCGCAGGCCAATGGCCAGCAGGAGCAGCGGATGTGCGCCAGCCAGCACCTCGAGGAGTACCGCGCGCGGTTCCCGGGGCGGACGGACACGTAGCGGACTCGTAGGCACACGGAGGGGCGATGACGACGGTGGCGGCTCCGACCGTGGGGGTCCTGGCCCTCCAGGGCAACGTCGCCGAGCACCTCGACGCGCTGCAGGCGTGCGGCGCGGACGCGCGGCCGGTGCGCCGTCCGGCCGAGCTCGACGCGGTCGACGGCCTGGTCCTGCCGGGCGGGGAGTCGACGACGCTCTCCAAGCTCCTGGTCGCCTTCGACCTGCTGGAGCCGCTGCGTGCGCGGCTCGCCGCGGGCCTGCCGGCGTTCGGCTCGTGCGCGGGGATGATCCTGCTCGCCCGCGAGGCCATCGACGCCCGGCCCGACCAGCACCAGCTCGGCGCCCTCGACGTCGTGGTGCGCCGGAACGCCTTCGGGCGCCAGGTGCAGTCGTTCGAGACGGACCTGACGGTCACCGGCGTGCGCGGCGGCCCGGTCCGCGGGGTGTTCATCCGCGCGCCGTGGGTCGAGTCCGTCGGCCGGGGGGTCGACGTGCTCGCCCGCATCCCCTCCAGCACCGGGGGCCCGGCGTCGGGCAAGGTCGTCGCCGTGCGGCAGGGGCCGGTGATGGCGACCGCGTTCCACCCGGAACAGACCGGGGACGCCCGCCTGCACGACCTGTTCGTGGCGCGGGTCCGGGAGTCCGTGGCCGCGGCACGCTGAGTCCCGCCGCGCCACTCACCTACGCTGGTCCCATGGACTGGCGGGAGCTCGACTCCGCGACCTGCTCGATCGCGCGCACGATGACGGTGCTGGGCGAGCCGTGGGCGATGCTCGTGCTGCGCGACGTACTCAACGGGGTCTCCCGGTTCGACGACCTGGTCGACCACCTCGGCATCGCCCGCAACGTCCTCACCCGCCGCCTGACCACGCTTGTCCGGGCCGGCATCCTCGAGACCCGGGAGTACCGCGAGCCCGGCCGTCGGACCCGGCACGAGTACCGGCCGACCGCCGTCGGCCGCGACCTGCGCCCGGTGCTGCTCGCCCTCATGGCCTTCGGCGACCGGCACCGCGCCGGGCCGGAAGGCGCACCGGCCGTCGTCGTGCACGACTGCGGGGCCGAGGTGCACGTGCGGGAGGTGTGCGACGACGGGCACGTGCTGGCCCCCTCCGACCGGGTGCGGATCACGCCGGGCCCCGGGGCCCGGCGCCGGTCGGCCTGACCGTCAGCGCAGGATCAGGCAGCTCGACGTCGCCTCGCCGAGCAGCCGCCCACCGGCGTCGGTGATCGACGCGCGCGCGAGCACCACCCGTCGTCCGGACGAGACCACGACGCCCTCGCAGCGCACCGGTCCGGTCTCCGACGACATCGGGCGCAGGAAGCGCACGCTCAGGTCCAGGCTCGTGTAGGCCACGTCCGCGGGGAGCGTCGACTGGACCGCGCACCCGCAGGCCGAGTCGAGCAGCGTCGCGAAGATCCCGCCGTGCACCGAGCCGATCGGGTTGTAGTGGAACTCGGCCGGGGTCAGCGTGAACACCACCCGGCCCTCCTCGACGGTCTCCACGTCCGCGCCGATGGTCGCCATGATCGGCGGGGGCGGGAGCTCGCCCACCGCCAGGGCCTGCAGGAACTCCAGCCCGGTGCGCCCGCCGGCCGCGGCGGCGAGGGCGCGCGGGTCCTCCCAGGTGTACGAGCGTTCCCGGACGACGGGCGTGACCTCGGTGCTCACCGGACCTCCTGAGTTGCTTGACGAGACCCAGAACCTAACGCACGTCCTAGAAGGGCGGGTCGTCGTCCTCGTCACCGGGCGGGGGCGGGCCGGCGCGGGCGGCCAGTCGGCGGGTGAGGTGGGCGGCGGTGGCCAGCGACGCGGGGGTGTAGTAGCCGTCGCGGGTGGGACGGGCGGCGTAGTCGGGCCGCTCGACCGCGGGCCGCCGGGCGAGCAGGGCGGGTGGGACCTGCGTGCCGGGTGCTAGAGGCGCGGGCAGCGGGTGGGTGACGCGGCTGCGGACGTGGTGGACGGTCCCGGTGGGGTCGGTGATGACGAAGCGACCGGGCTCGGGTTGCTCGTAGTGCCAGCCGCCCTCGTGCTTGGCGCGGTGGTCGTGGCGACAGAGGTTGCCCAGCCCGTCGGCCTGGGTGGGCCCGCCGAACGCGTGGTCGAGGGTGTGGTCGTGGTCGCAGCGGGCGGCGAGCCTGCGGCAGCCGGGGGCGATGCAGCGCTCGTCGCGCGCGTCGATCCAGCGGGCGAGGGCGGCCCCGGGCAGGCGGCGGTCGCGATCGCGCGTGGTGGTCGCGGGGTGCTGGTCGGGCGGCAGGTCGCAGGAGCGCCGGTAGGCGGCGAGGAGCCCGGCGAGCCACGGGTCGGCGGGTGGTTCCTCGAGGAGGGCGTCGAGCAGCGCCGCCGGGGCGGTGATCTCGACGATGCGCCGGCGGTGTCGTTCGTTTCTCGTGCAGTGCGGTGGGGCGCGGAGGACCAGCAGGTGACGCAGGGTGTCGTGCTCGTCGTGGACGAGCACGTGCCAGCTCGCGGCGCCGTGGGCGGCGGCGACGCCCCGAGCGGCCCCGGCGGTGGTGCCGCCGAGTTCGGGCAGCTCGCCGGGGTGCTCGTCGAGACCGAGCAGGGTCGAGAGCCGCATGCGCAGCGCGACGCCGCGCGGGTGGGCGAGCACGGCGGGCGCCAGGCCGTCCGCGCCGGTGTCGTGCGGGTCGGTGTCCTCCGCGCCGGAGTCGTGCGGGTCGGTGTCATCGGGCGGCGGGCCGTCGTCGGGTCCCTTGCCGTCGGGTCCGTCGGGTCCGTCGGGTCCGTCGGGTCCGTCGGGTCCGTCGTCGTCGGGTCCGCCCGGGTCGCGGCCGGGGTCGGTCGGTGGGCCGCTGCAGACCTCGGTGAACACGGCGTCGAGGGCGGCCTGGTCGTCGGCGCCGGCAAGGGAGCCATCGAGCAGGCGCAGGAACAGCCGCGCCCGGAGGAAGCCCAGCCCGACGTCGCTGCCGACGAACGCCAGCCGCGCCCGCAGCTCGACGGCGAGGGCGTCGAGGTGCAGCTTGGCGTCCTGGGCGAGGTCCGGCGGCAGGTCGTGCCCGGTGAGGTCGACCGCTCCCGACGGCGCGGTACGGGCGGAGACCCGCGCGGCGGCGACCGCGGCGGCGAGCCGGGCCGCCGCCCACTCCGGATCGACCGCGCGGGCGACCTCGAGAATCCGCAGTCGCAGCGCCTGGTACGCCAGGCCGCCGGCCTCGGGGAGGACGATCTCGACCACCCGGGCGCACTGGCCGTCGTCGAGGCCCTCGGTCGCGGAGTGGAAGATCGCGGCCTTGCGTTCCTCGAGGTATCCCGACGCCATCGCCTCGCCGAGGGCAGGCACCCGGTCCAGCACGAAGTCCGCCAGCATGAAGCGCGTCGAGGCCATGGTCTCGGACCAGCCCAGCCCCGCGGCCGCGACGGCCGGGGCGAACTGCCCGTCGTGGACGCGCTCCGCGGTGTCCGCCCGGGCCCGGCACGCCTCCTGCAGCGCGCGCAGCAGCACCGCGTCGTCGTGGTTGCGCTGCCGGGCCGCGGCCCGCATCCACGCCGCCGCGTGCTGGCCGGACAGCTCCGTGGGCACCACCGCCGCGAGGACGGCCGCCAGCTCCGGCCCGGCGGTGACCCCGGCGAAGGGGTCACCGCCCGGCGTCTCGGTGAGCAGCACGGCGGCCATGATTCGAACTGTAGATCGAACCCCCGACAGTCACGCCTCCGTCGTCACTGGAGGAGCCCCCGCCGGTAGACTCGTCGGTCGAGGTAGGAGCGCGACGGGCCCCGGAGGGCCCTCGCCGCCCGTGCCGGCGCCGGCACCCCGCTCGCGGAGGTCGGGCCGCTGCACGGCTACGCGCGGACGACGAAGGGCGGAGAGCCATGAGCGGCCACTCCAAGTGGGCGACGACGAAGCACAAGAAGGCCGCCATCGACGCCAAGCGCGGCAAGATGTTCGCGAAGCTGATCAAGAACATCGAGGTCGCCGCGCGGACCGGCGGCGGGGACCCGGCCGCCAACCCGACCCTCTTCGACGCCATCCAGAAGGCGAAGAAGACCTCCGTCCCGAACGACAACATCGACCGGGCGGTCAAGCGTGGGTCGGGCGCCGAGGCCGGTGGGGCCGAGTACCAGGCGATCACCTACGAGGGCTACGCCCCGGGCGGCGTCGCGGTGCTCATCGAGTGCCTCACCGACAACAAGAACCGCGCGGCGGGCGAGGTCCGCACCGCGATGAACCGCAACGGCGGCGCGATGGCCGACCCCGGTTCGGTCGCCTACCTCTTCAACCGCAAGGGTGTCATCCTCGTCCCGAAGGAGCAGGCCTCCGGGGAGATCGGGGAGGACGACCTCCTGCTCGCCGTCCTCGAGGCGGGGGCCGAGGAGGTCAACGACTACGACGAGAACTTCGAGGTCGTCTGCGAGCCGACCGACCTCGTGGCCGTGCGCACGGCGCTGCAGAGCGCCGACATCGACTACGACTCGGCGGAGGCGTCCTTCGTCCCGTCGATGAACGTCGAGGTCGACGCGGACGGCGCCCGCAAGGTCCTGCGCATCATCGACGCGCTCGAGGACTCCGACGACGTCCAGAACGTCTACTCGAACTTCGACGCCTCCGACGAGGTCATGGCCGAGGTGGGATGACGGTCCTTCCCGACGGCCGGTCGGGGCCGGTCGTGATCGACCGGTTGCGTCCCGAGCACGTCGGCGAGGCCCTGACGGTGCAGTACGCGGCGTTCCTCTCCGAGGGGCGCCTGTACGGCTCGTTCGAGATCCCGCCGCTGACGGAGACGGCCGCCGAGCTGGCCGCCGACCTCGCGCGACCGGACACCCGCGGCTGGGCGGCCTGGACCGGGTCGCGCCTGGTCGGGAGCGTCCGCCTGCACGGGGTGGGCGGCCCGGCCCCGATCGGGTTCGCGCGCTGCTCGGTGGCCCCCGACGTGCAGGGGCGCGGCATCGGGACGGCGCTCATCGCCGCGGCGCACGCCGACCTCGCCACGGGCGTGGAGTCGGCGCTGGTGACCGGGGAGCGCAGCGCGGGCAACCTGGCGCTCTACGCCCGCCACGGCTACGTGGAGAGCGGCCGCGAGTTCGACGCGGCCGGGGTGGCCGTCGTGCGCATGTGGCGGGTCGCGCCGTGAGAGAGACCGTCACCCGACGGCGGTCGCGACCGTTTCCCATGGCGTGACGCCCCGAGAGCCCGCCCGGGGCCGTTCGACGCCGTGGTACTGCATCCACGAGTCGGGTGGTGCCGCCGCGTCGACGCTGGCCGCCGCCGGACTCGTCACCGCCGCGGCCATCCTGGCGTTCCTCGGACTCGTCGCCGCGGGGGAGTGGGCGCTGGGCGTGGTGGCGCTCGGGGTGGCGCTGGTCGCGGGCGGCAACGCGTGGGCGGCGGGCCGCAACATCCGGTGGTTCGATCGGGACCGCGGCGCACCGGCGGCACCGCCCGCCGCGCCCGTGCGCCCACCGGCACCCCCGCGCCCGGACGTCCCGCGCGACGCCGGGCGCCCGGTCGGTCCGCTACCGCCCGGCTGGTCGGCCCGGCCGCGGCCGGAGATGTCTCCGGCCACCCCGGGAGCCCCGGGTCCGGTCCCGCCGCGCCCGCTCCCGTCCCCGGCCCGCCCGACGGCGGCCGGCCCCCGACCTCCCGCCGCCGCAGTCCCGCCCGTCCCGGCACCGCCCGTCCCCGCGCCGCCCGTCCCGGCACCGCCGGTCGCGCCGTCGCGCCCGGCCGCGCCGGCGCCGGCACCCGCCGTCGGGCCGTCCGAGCCCGAGACGGTGGAGGCCCGGCCGAGCGCCCGGGAGACCGCTCGCAACGCCCGCACGCGGGCGCGCCCGGCGTCGAAGAGCCGTCGCGTCGCCGGGACGCGGCCGAGCTGACCCGTCAGTTCTCCTGACCGGGGTGGGCGTCGTCCGGCCCGGGCGGGACGACCTGTCGTCCGCCGAGCTCGGGGACGTGCTTGTAGAGCGTGGACCGGCTGACGCCCAGGAGCCGGGCGATGGAGGCCACGGAGTTCTCCGGGCGGGCCAGCATCGCCCGCGCCTGGGCCACCTGGTCGGGGCTCAGGGCCGGCGGCCGCCCGAGCCGCTGGCCGCGGGCACGCGCGGCGGCGAGGCCGTCGCGCGTGCCCTCGACGAGCAGCTCGCGCAGGAACTCCGCGAGCGCGGCGAAGACGTGGAAGACGAGCCGGCCGCCGGGCGTCGTCGTGTCGAGTCCCTCGTGCAACGAGCGGAACCCGACACCGCGGGTGCGCAGCTCGCTCACCAGCCCCACGAGCTGGGGCAGGGACCGGGTGAGTCGGTCCAGGCGCACGACGACGAGGACGTCACCCGGCGCCAGCGCGGCCAGACAGGCGTCGAACTCGGGCCGGGCCGCGCCTCCCTTTCCCGACGACGAGTCCACGAAGACCCGCGTGCATCCCGCGGCGAGCAGCGCGGCGCGCTGTTCCTCGGGATTCCCGGCCTCGCTCGGCGTACTGGCTGATCCCCGCCCGTACCCCACGACCTCACCGGAGACCTCCTCCGGCTCGGCCGCGAGGAGATCGCGACTCTGAACACCTTCCACGGGGCGAAAGGCTACGAGAAAGGGTTCGGACGTGCTGTTCCGGGCCCGGTGAACGTATTCGCAACGGGTTTGTCGTCGGGCAACCGGACGAATGTTCGGGGAACGATCCGCCTCAACGGTGGGCTGATCAGCCCCGTTTCTCTCACTCAGTGAGGCCGGACCGGACAGGGACGAGTCCGTTGATCGCTGAACGATTCAGCGACGATTACCCCCGATCGGGTGTATCCCGCGGTTCACGTTCACCACACGCGTCGTCCGACTGCGCCTGGACGGTGGCGGCGGGCCATCGCCGCAGGTCGGAGCCGTACGGAGCGACACGGAGCGCCGTGGAACCCGGCCGGACACCCGTGGCGGCGGGTGCCCGGCCGGGGAGGTGGGCGCCGCGGAGGTGACGCGACGCCCGGGGAAGAAACGGTGGGGGTCGGAGCCGATGACGAGAGTCGCGCGCATTTCGTCGAAAGGGTGACTCGATTGTGCACTCTCGTCACGACCGATGTCCATGAGACGCAGAGAATAATCAGAATGCGACGGGATCAGGTTCCCGGGCGCAGATCCTTCTGCATGATCACGGTGTCCACCCATTGTCCCTGCTTGTATCCGACCGCCGGCATCCGGCCGACGACGTCGAATCCGAGCCGACGGTGCAGGACGATCGAGGGGGTGTCGTGGCGCGCGTCGGGCAGCGTCGCGATGACGGCGACCACCTGCCGCACGTCGGTGTGGGCGAGGTCGTCGACCAGGGTCGTGAGCAGGCGCCCGCCGAGCCCCGCGCCGGTCGCCTCGGGCGCGATGTAGACCGAGTCCTCGACGGTGTACCGGTAGGCCGCGTGCGGGCGAAACTGCGCGCACACGGCGAACCCCGCCACCCGCAGGCCGCCCCGGGGGGCGTTCGGGTGCCCGGCGGGCAGGTCGGCCACCAGGAACGGCAGCTTGCGCTCGCGGGCCGCGGCGATGCGCTCCCGCCAGGTCGCCTCGGACGGCGGGTCCTCCACGAACGTCGCGATGGAGGCCAGGACGTACCCGCCGAAGACGTCGGCGATCCGGGACGCGTCGTCGTCCTCGGCGGGGCGCACGGTGATGGCCACGGGTCCGGTCATGGGCGCATCCTCCTCCTCGTACCGCGCGGGCTCACTCCACGCGGACGAGCTGGAACTCCCACTCCTCGGCCTCGTTCAGGGCCGTGCGCTCGTAGATCGCGTGGCTCTGCCCGCCGACCATCCGGGACATCGTCTCCCGGACCCCGCGCTCGTTCGACGGGAGCGGGATCCGCTGCACCAGCGGGGGCTCCGCCGGCCCGTCCTCCGGGACCGAGATCGCTCCGACACCCTGCAGCGGTCCGTTGACGTACCGGACGGCGACTTCCCTCATGCACCCCTCCAGGCGTGATCGCGTGGGGGCACCCTACGGCCGCGCTCCGCGCACGTCACCCGGATGGAACCCGACCCGATCAGACCAGCGCCGTCGGTTCGGGTTTCACCTAGCGTGGTGAGAATGCGCTCGGCGGTCCTCCTCCTCACCGGATTCGGGTTGCTCGTCGCCGGGACCGCCCTCATCGCGCTCGGGGCCGGCATGGTGCTCGGGATCGCCCTGATCGTGGTCGGGCTCGCCGCGAAGGTCGTGGGGTTCCTGCTGGGCGACTCCGCCTCCGCGGAGCCCGGCGGGGCGCGGACCCTGGCCGGGCGCAGCGTCGAGCGGCCCCGGGCCGGGATCCCGGTCGGTCGGGCGAACCTGCGCCGCGGGGTCGTGTCCCCGATGCGCTCCGCGCGCCCGGCCCCGCCCGCGACGCGGCACCGGCGGGCGTCGTGACCCTCCGGGTGCCCGGCGTGCGAGGCTCTGCGGCGTGACGGCCTGGGAGTACGCGACCCTCGAGATCTCGGCGGTCCAGTTGGCGAAGTCCGACCTCGACCCCTCGTCGTCGAGCCACGACACCGCCGAGTGGCAGGCGTACGCGATCGGCCCGAAGGACGAGCTGATCTTCGAGGAGTACCGGCCCTACAGCGTGCCGTGGGCGCGTCTGTTCGCCGAGCACCTCAACCGGCTCGGGCGCGACGGCTGGGAGCTCGTGCAGTTCGGCGGCCCGCAGCACGCGCTCTACCCGACCGGCTACGTGCACTCGTCGGGCACCTACACCACGGTCGTCGAGAGCCGCTTCGTCCTGCGTCGCCCGGTCTGAACGACGACGGCCCCGCCCTCCACCGGGGAGGACGGGGCCCGACGTCGTGAACCGTCAGCCGCGGGCGGCCGTGCCCGAGGCGGCGAGTTCGCGCGCCTCCTCGGGGGTGGACACCGACGGGTTGGAGCCGGGCAGCGGCCGGCCCGCGGGGTCCTTCAGCTTGAGCAGCGCCAGGACGCCGACGAGCCCGGCGAAGATCAGGTACACCGCCGGCCAGTAGCCCCACCCGGTCCCGAGCACCAGCCCCGTCATGATCAGCGACGTCGTCCCGGCGAAGGCCGAGACGAAGATGTTGAACGAGATCGACAGGCCGCCGTAGCGGATCTCCGTCGGGAACTGCGCCGGCAGCGTGGACGGGCAGGTCGCGGCGAACAGCACGAGGATCAGGCCCATCACGGCGAGGCCGACCGTGACCGCGAGGACGTTGCCGAGCTGCAGGATGTAGAGCATCGGGAACGCCAGCACGACCAGCGCGATGCACCCGGTGATCAGCAACGGCTTGCGGCCGACCCGGTCGGAGAGCATGCCGAGCGCGGGGATGATGAACACGCCGATCCAGAGGATGACGATCTGGATCACCTGGGACGTCGTGGTGTCGATCGCCTGACCGCCGACCGCGGTCACGTTGTCCTCGAGGAACGTCGGCATGTAGCTGGTGAGCATGTAGTTCGTGATGTTCCACGCCACGACCAGCCCGCCGGCGGTGAGCATCGCCGGCCAGTAGCGCACGAAGAGCTTCTTGATGCCCTCGCCGGCCTGCTGGCCCTCGCGCTCCTCGGACTCGTTGAGCAGCGTCTGGAAGGCCGGCGTCTCCTCGAGCTTGACGCGCAGGTAGACCCCGACGATGCCGAGCGGCAGCGCGATGAAGAACGGGATGCGCCAGGCCCAGGTCGACGCGAATTCGGGCGTGGAGACCAGCGGGATCACGGTCGCGACGGTGGCGCCGAGCGCGTAGCCGATGAACGTCCCGCACTCGAGGAAACTGCCGAAGAATCCGCGACGGCGGTCGGGGGCGTACTCGGCGATGAAGGTCATCGCGCCCGCGTACTCACCGCCGGTGGAGAAGCCCTGCACGACGCGGCACAGGATGAGCAGGATCGGTGCCCAGATACCGATCGCCGAGTACGGCGGGATGAAGCCGAGCAGGAAGGTGCCGACCGCCATCATGATGACGGTGATCGACAGGACCTTCGTGCGACCGATCTTGTCGCCGAGGGGACCGAAGAAGAGCCCGCCCAGCGGTCTGACCAGGAACGACACCGCGAACCCGAGAAACGTGCCGAGCTGCGCGAGCGTCGGGTTGTCCGGGGGGAAGAAGTTGTTCTCGATGGTGGTGACCAGGTAGGCGTAGACGCCGAAGTCGAACCACTCGGTGATGTTGCCGACCGCCGCCGCGCCCACGGCGCGCCGCATCGTCGCGTCGTCGGTGACCGTGATGTCGGGCGGCGTCCCGCCGGCCCCTGCCTCCGCCGTGTCAGTCACGTACTCGTCCTCCCCGCCTCGCGAACATGGTCGCGTCACTGGTTCAGACCATTAACCATGCGGCATCCCGGAGAAACCCGCAGAGCCGTTCTCGACGAAATGTCCGATTCGTCTACTTTGCTCGCGAAACTGTTGGTCGAGCGTGACATGGCACACGGAGATCCACCCGCCGGACCATGGAACACCCCCCGAGATCGACGCGTCATACAGGGTGGATGCAGCCAGCATCCGACGCTCGCAAGCGCCGGCCCTCCGGCCGGGTCACCCGGACCCGATCACCGGACACGGCGCGTGCACGTGGTGAGGAGGAGCCACCTGATGGCTGCTGTACTCGTGTCGATGGTCGTCGTTGCAGGAGCGGGATTCGGAGTGGCCTCGAGCCTCGCCGCGTACGCGCACCGCAACTGGCGGCGCACCCCGGCGATGGTCGAGCTCGCCGAGGCCTGAGCCCCGACCCCACGACGGCGGGTCCCCTCCAGGAGGGGGCCCGCCGTCGTCGTGTCTAGACCGGCCAGGTCTCGCGACGCCAGGCCGCGTCCCAGAACATCCACTCGTAGCGCGAGGTCGTCCGGTAGTGCTCGAGCACCCGTGCGCGTTCGGCCGCCGCGAGGTCGGTCGCGACCCGGTCCATGACCCCGAGTGCGGCGTCGACGACCGCCTGGAACTCGTCCCCGCCGTACATCGCGATCCAGCGTGCGTAGAGCGGGTCCGGGGACGAGGTCGCGAGCAGCGCCTCGCCGACCCGGGCGTAGATCCAGTAGCAGGGCAGCACCGCACCGAGGCCCTCGGCGAACGACCCGCCGTGCACCGTCGCGAGCAGGTAGCTGGTGTAGGCCAGCGTGGTCGGGGCGGGCGCGGCGGAACGGTCGACGTGCAGCGCCTCCGACAGCTCCGCGTGCATCTCCTGCTCCGCCGCGATCGCCCCGGCGGCGTGCTGGGCGAACAGCGTCGTGTCGTCCTCGGTCGGCGCCCGCGCCGCCAGCACGGCCAGCGCCCGGGCGTAGCCCCGCAGGTAGTGGCTGTCCTGGGTCACGAAGTGCCCGAAGGCCTCGTGCGGCAGCGTCCCGTCGGTCAGGCCGGTGAGGAACGGGTGGGCGAGGACCGCGTCGTAGACGTCGGCCGCGCCGTCCCAGAGCTCGTCGCTGAACGTCACGTGATCAGCGTGGCACGTCCTTCCGCAGCGTCGGGTCGATCATGGGGTGCATCTCGCCCCGGCACACTCCCTGCGCCACGGCCGGGTCGCCGTCGCGGACCCGCACCGCCTCGTCGTCGGAACCCGTCTCGACGACGGCCAGACCCCAGAACCCGGCGGGGTCGGCGACCGGGCCGAACAGCACGGCCGTGCCACGGTCGACGAGGTCGTGCCAGTAGGCGGCGTGCTCGCCCATGACGGCGGCCTCGTGCTCGGTCATGTCCTGCGCGAACGTCGGGCGGGGCGCGATCAGACGGTAGGCGTGGATCATCATCACTCCCGGATCTGTTCGGCGGCCGTCGTCAGGCTCGCGAGGATGGCGGTCCAGCCGCGGGTGAAGCCGCCACCGACGTAGCCGCCGGGGGTGGCGCAGTCGCGGGCCAGCTGCTCGTCGGACAGTGCCTCCCACCCGCGGTGCTCGACCGTGACCCGCGTCAGCGCCGGCGCGAGGACGGCGAAGGTCAGCTCGACCTCCGTGGGCGCCGGGGTCGGGGCCCACGTCATGACGAGCCGGTGCGGCGGCTCCCAGGCGAGCAGGCGGCCCCACTCGACCACCGTCCCGTCGTCCCAGGTCTCGTAGACGCGGCCCTCGACGCGCGGTTCGACCGTGACGTCGTCGACCCGCTCCTTGCCCGCCGAGTAGGGCCGCAGGGGCCACCACGTACCGATGGTGTCGACGAAGACGGAGAACGTGTGGTCGACGGAGCTGCGGACCAGCGTCGAGCGGCGGATCGGCGGACGCTGCAGCGGCAGCACCCGGGCGGTGTCGGTCATGCGATCTCCTCCCGGGCCGCCGTGTCGCGGTCGGCCTCGACGAGACGGCGGGCGGTGTCGAGGGCGGAGTCCCAGAGGTCCTCGAGCAGATCGCGCAGCTCGGCCAGGCCCTCGGGCCGGGCGCGGTAGAGCCGGCGGGTCGCCTCGCGGCGCTCGTGCAGGAGCCCGGCCTCCTTGAGGACCGTGAGGTGCTGGCTGACCGCGGTCCGCGAGACGTCGAAGGCGGCCGCGATCTCGCCGGCGGCGAGCTCGTCGTGCGCCACGAGCTGCAGGATCGCGCGCCGGCGCGGCTCGGCGAGGGCCTTCAGTGCGGCGTCGGCCGGGTCGGTCGTCATGACGGCCTCCTCTGTCGGTACGCGCTCACGTTAGCGGCGACGAACGTCAGTGTCTACTGACAGATAGGTCTGCGATCATGACCGCCATGCGTGCACGGGCCCTCGGGCTGCTGCTGGGGGTCGCCGCCGACGCGGTGCTCGGGGATCCGCGGCGGGGACATCCCGTGGCGGTGTTCGGGTCGGCGGCCGCCCGGCTCGAGCGGGCGTGGTGGGCGGACTCGCGCAGCCGTGGTGCGCTGTACACGACCGTGCTGGTGGGCGGGGTCGTGGCCAGCGGGGTGGCCGCGGAGCGGTTCCCGGGGCGCTGGCTCCGCGTGCTGGCGACGGCCACCGCCACCTGGGCCGTGCTGGGCGGGCGCTCCCTCGCGGGGGAGGGGTCGGCGCTCGCCGCGGAGCTCGACGCCGACGACCTCGCCGCCGCCCGCCGCCGCCTCCCGTCGCTGTGCGGGCGCGATCCGTCGTCGCTCGACGCGGACGGCCTGGCCCGCGCCGCGCTGGAGTCGGTCGCGGAGAACACCTCGGACGCCGTCGTCGCACCGCTCGTCTGGGGCGCGATCGCCGGGGTGCCCGGGCTGCTCGGCTACCGCGCCGCGAACACCCTGGACGCGATGGTCGGGCACCTCTCGGCGCGCCACCACCGCTTCGGCTGGGCGAGTGCGCGGCTCGACGACGTGCTCAACGGTGTCCCGGCCCGGCTCGCGGCGTTCTTGACGGCGGGTGCGGCCGGTTCGGTGGGTGGGCGTGCGGGGGACGCCTTCGCGGCGTGGCGGGCGGACGCCGCGAAGCACCCGAGCCCGAACGCCGGCCCGGTCGAGGCGGCCTTCGCCGGTGCCCTCGGCCGGCGGCTGGGCGGGCGGACCGTCTACCCGTACGGCGTGCAGGAGCGCCCGACCCTGGGCTCCGGACCCCCGCCCGGGGTCGCCGACCTCGCGCGGGCGGTGCGGCTGTCGCGGGTCGTCACCGCCGCCGCGGCGCTCGTCGCAGCAGGGGTCGCGGCGGCGGTGAGCCGAGAGGCACACCAGGCACGCCGGCGCGTGGACAGAGGTGCCTGATGTGCTCCTCGCGGTCGGAGCAGCGGGGTCCGCGTTCGCGAGAGGTACATCAGGCACCTCGACGGGCTGCACCAGGTGCCTGGTGTACCTCTCGGTGGGCCCGCTCAGCGGCCGTAGCGGTCGGCGAGGACCTCGGCGGTCGTCCGGGGCGCGGGCTCCGCGGTGTCGGGCGCGTCCGGCGCCGCCTCGCCGTCGGGAACGGCCTCGTCCTTGCGTGTCCGGTACTCCAGGCGCACGAAGTAGGCCCACCCGCCGATGGCCATGATCCCGAAGATCAGCCACTGCCAGGCGTAGGAGTACGACGGGTTCGGGTCGGGAGGGGGCAGCGGGACCGCGGTGAGCGTGCCGGGCTGGTCGGGGAGGAGCTGCAGGTAGCCGGGGCTGAGCCCACTCCCGATCTGCGCGGCGTCGATCGCGTAGAACTGCCGGTAGCCGGCCTGCTCGATCGGGGCCCGGTCGGTCGGCGTCTCGTCCGGACGTTGGTAGGCGACGAGCGTGACCGGACCGCCCGGCGCCGGGGCGATCGGCGGCAGGACGGTGCCCGCCGGCCGCACGTAGCCGCGGTCGACCAGGAGGGTCTCGCCGTCCGTCGTCCGGAACGGGGTCAGGACCTCGCTCGCGGCGCTCCCGTCCACCGACCGGAGCCGGACGAGGACGTCACCCGGCTGGTAGGTCCCGGTGACGACGACCTGCCGCCATACGACCGCGTCGGTCGGCTCGGTGCCCCGCGGCACGAGCTCGCCCCGGGGTACCGGGGCGGTCGACACGGCGCGGGTGAGGGCGGCGTTGGTGCCGTCGCGCTCCTCGCTGCGGTGGAACTGCCAGGGCGCGAGCAGGTAGTAGCACCCGAACGCGAACCCGGCGACGGCCACCGTCAGGGCGATCCACCCGGGTCGGAGGAGGAAGCGCACCCCCTCATTATGGCGCCGGCGTGTCACGTCACCGCTCGGAGCGCGGCGTCGCCGTAGCCACCGCCGAACAGCGTCGCGTGCACCAGCAGCGGGAAGAGCTGGTGCAGCCCGACGCGGTCGCGCCACCCGTCGGCCAGGGGTGCGGCCTCGTCGTACGCCGCGAGGACGGTCTCGAGGTGCGGGAGGCCGAACAGCGCCAGCATGGCGAGGTCGGTCTCGCGGTGCCCGCCGTGCGCGGTCGGGTCGATCACCCAGGCCCGGTCGGACCACAACACGTTCCCGCTCCAGAGGTCGCCGTGCAGGCGGGCGGGTGGTTCGGCGGGACCAGGGTCGACCGAGGCGTTCTCGATGCGCGACGCGTCGGAGGCGGACAGCGCGCCCCGGTCCACCGCCGAGCGCAGGTACGGCTGCACCCGGTCGGCGAGGTACCAGTCCAGCCACGGCCCCTCGACGGGATCGTTGCGCATCGGGGCGCCGCCGATCCAGGCGTCGGCCGGTCCTCCGGGGGGTGGCGCCCCGAAGGCCGGTGCGCCGGCGGCGTGCAGCGCCGCCAACGATCGCCCGAACGCCTCCGCGGCCTCGCGCGACGCCGATCCGGACGGCACCGCCGCCGTCACGAGGCACCCGTCGTCGGCGCCCAGCACCTCGGGGACCGCGACCGCGTCCGCGGCGGCGAGCCACCGCAGGCCGGCCGCCTCGGCGGCGACGTCGCCGCGCTTCGCGACCACCTCGCGCCCGTCGTCGAGGGTGCACCGCTCGACCGACCCTAGGGAGCGGGTCCCGACGACGGCGTGGCCGGTCAGGCTCTCGACGCTCATGCGTTCTCCTTCGCCCAGGCGACGACGCCGGGCGTGGCCGCCTCGATCATGGCCAGCACCTCGTCGAACCCCTCGTCGCCGCCGTAGTACGGGTCCGGGACCTCGGCGCCCTCGGGCGCGGCCGGGTCGAACGAGCGCAGCAGACGCACCGTCGTCGGCTCGGCGCCCGCGCGGATCAGGTCGCGGGCGTGGTCGACGGTGGCGGCGAGCAGGAGGTCGGCGCCGAGGACGTCGTCGGAGACCTGCCGCGCGACGTGGTCGGTCGCGTAGCCGTGTCGGGAGAGGGTCGCGGCGGCGCGCCGGTCCATGGGTTCGCCGGCGTGCCAGGGCCCGATGCCGACGCTGGTGACCTCGACCCGGTCGGCGAGGCCGGCGGCGGCGAGGGCGCTGCGGAGCACCTTCTCGGCCATCGGGGAGCGGCAGATGTTGCCGGAGCAGACGGTGACGACGCGGAGCACGGGACCGATCATCCCGACCCCCGCCCGCGTGGACCACAATGGCGCCCGCCATGGGACATCTGATCGCCGACGCCGTCACTGCCCTCGAGGCCGCCTACCCGCCGGCCCTCGCCCAGGACTGGGACGCGGTCGGACTGGTGTGCGGCGACCCGACCGAGCCGGTCACCCGCGTCCACCTCGCCGTGGACCCGACCGCGGCCGTCGTCGAGGAGGCGATCGCGGCCGGGGCGGAGCTGCTGGTCACGCACCACCCGCTGCTGCTGCGCGGGGTCCACGGGGTGCCCGCCGACCAGCCCAAGGGGTCGGTCGTGCACCGGCTGATCCGGGCCGGGGTCGGGCTGTTCGCCGCGCACACCAACGCCGACGCGGCGTCGCCGGGCGTCTCCGACGCGCTGGCGGACGCCCTCGGCGTGGTCGTCGAGGAGCCGCTCGACCCGACGTCGACGATCGGCCGGATCGGGCGCCTCCCGCAGCCGGAACCCCTGGCGGCCTTCGTCGCGCGCGTCGAGGAGGCCCTCCCGACGACCGCCTGGGGCGTCCGGGCGGCCGGGGACCCGGCCCGCACGATCGAGCGGGTCGCGGTCTCCGGCGGGGCCGGCGACTCGATGCTGCACCTCGCGCGGGCCGCCGGGGTCGACGCCTACGTCACCGCCGACCTGCGTCACCACCCCGCCGACGAGCACCTCCAGCGGACCGGGGCGCCGGCCCTGGTCGACGTCGCGCACTGGGCCTCCGAGCACCCGTGGTGCGCGCAGGCGGCCGACGTCGTGCGGCGGGCCCTGCCGGGCGTGACCGTGCACGTCTCGGCGCTGCGCACCGACCCCTGGACCCTGGGCGCCCGCGCCACCACACCCGCCGTCGGGAACGTCGTCGGGACCGTCGTCGAGAAGGAGGCCCCGTGAAGGCCGATCCCGCCGCCCAGCGTCGCCTGCTCGACCTCGCCGGGGTCGACGCCGAGCTCGCCCGCGCGGAGCACCGTCGTCGCACGATGCCCGAGCAGACGGCGGTGGAGGAGGCCGAGCGGGGCCTGCGCGCGGCGCAGGACGCCGTCGTCGTCGCGCAGACCGCGCTCTCCGACCTCGACCGCGACGTCGCCAAGCTCGACCGCGAGGTGGAGCAGGTGCGCACCCGCGAGACGCGGGACCGGCAGTTGCTGGAGAACGGCTCGGTCTCGGCCAAGCAGGCCTCCGACCTGCAGCACGAGCTGCAGTCGCTCGAACGTCGCCGTGCGGTGCTCGAGGAGGAGCAGCTCGAGGTGATGGAGCGCCAGGAGGCCGCGGGCGTGGACCTCCAGCACGAGACCGGGGTGCACGCGGAGGCCACCACGACGCTGGCCGACGCGGTCGAGCGGCGCGACGGGGTGCTGGGCGACATCGGGACCACCGAGGTCCGTCGCGGCGAGGAGCGCAAGGGGCTGATCGCGGAGCTCCCGGACGACCTCGTCGAGCTCTACGACAAGCTCCGGGCGCGCTCCGGGACCGGGGCGGGCGAGCTGACCGGCAACCGCTGCGGGGCGTGCCGGCTCGAGATGGACCGCGCCGAGCTGCGGACGATCCAGGGGGCCGCGCCGGACGAGGTCGTGCGGTGCGAGAACTGCGGCGCGATCGTCGTGCGGACGGGGAAGTAGTGGCGAACGCTGCCGGTGCATGGACCGGTCGCGGCGCCGCCGTGCCGACGCGGATCGTCCTGCTGCGGCACGGGCAGTCGCCGTTGTCGGTCGAGCGGCGCTACTCCGGGCGCGGCAACCCCGACCTCACCGAGCTCGGCGAGGCGCAGGCCGCCGCCGCGGCGACCGCGGTGGCGGCGCGCTACCCCGAGACGGCGGCAGTCGTGAGCTCGCCGCTCTCCCGCGCCTTCGCGACGGCGGGTGCGGTCGGCGCGGCGCTCGGGCTGCCGGTCGAGGTCGACGACGGGTTCATCGAGACCGACTTCGGTGCCTGGGAGGGGCTGACCTTCCGGGAGGCGGCGGAACGCGATCCCGAGGTGCACCCGAGGTGGCTCGGCGACCCGTCGGTGCCGCCGCCGGAGGGGGAGTCGTTCGCGGACGTCGAGGTCCGGGTGTCGGCCGCGCTGAGCGGGCTGCTGGAGCGGTACGCGGGGTCGACGGTCGTGCTCGTCAGCCACGTGACGCCGATCAAGACCGTGCTCAAGCTGGCCCTCGACGCCGGCCCGTCGCTGCTGTTCCGGCTGCACCTGGACCTGGCGTGTCTGTCGGTCGTCGACTTCTGGTCCGACGGCGGGGCGAGCGTCCGCCTGGTGAACGAGACCTCGTACCTGCCGTAGGGCGGGTCTCGCGCCGCACGCACGTCCACGAGTACGCGACGTGCCCCGGATCCGATTCCGGCGGAAGCGGATTCGCGGGGCTCGGTGGTGCGCGGGCGCTCCGCAGCGCGGTGTGCTCCAGATCCGCTTCCGTCGGAAGCGGATCTGCGGGGGAGTGCGGGGCCGCGTCAGGCCACGGCCCACAAAGCGACGGTGCCGACGACCAGCGCCGCGGGCGTCGTCACCAGGCCCGCGACCGTGAAGCGGGACAACGACGGCGCGACGCCCTCGGCCAGCATCACCCGGCGCCACAGCAGCGTCGCGAGCGAGCCCACGTAGGTCAGGTTCGGCCCGACCCCCACCCCGATCAGCATCGCCAGCACGACGACGGGGGCAGGTGCGGGTCCCAGCGCGGCGAGCAGGAGCAGCGTCGCGGGCAGGTTGTTGACGACGTTCGCCAGCACGGCGGCGATCGCGGCCACGGCGAGGAGGCCACCCAGCCCGGTGCCGAGCCCGCCGACCAGCGACCCGAGCAGCCCGCCCAGCCCCTGCGCACCGACGGCGGCCACCACGACGCCCAGCGCGAGCACGAACAGGCAGAACAGCGGGGACGCGGCGCCGACCAGACGCGGCACCGAGGTGCGCCGCGCGATCACCGACCGCACGCCCAGCACCACGACCCCACCGACCGCCACCCACACCGGCTCCACCCCGAGCGGCGACGCCACGCCGAAGCCGACCAGGGTCAGGGCGAGCACGACCAGGGCGAACGCCGGGACCGGCTCGCGCGGGCCGTCGTCGGGAAGGGGCTCGCTCGGTCGGAGGTCCCGCCGGAAGACCCACCGCAGCCCGACGTACTCGACGGCGAGCACCGCCAGCCACGGCAGCGTCATGAGGGCGGCGAAGCGCAGGAACGAGAGGTCGGTAGCGCCGACGGCGAGCAGGTTGGTCAGGTTCGAGACCGGGAGCAGCAGCGACGCGGAGTTCGCCAGGTGTGCGCACGCGTAGGCGGCGGGCGCGGCGGCGACGCGCAGGCGCTTCGCGGCCCGCACGACGACGGGCGTGAGCAGGACGACGGTCGCGTCGAGGCTGAGCACGGCCGTCGTCACCGCCGCGATCCCGAAGACCCGCCCGAACAGGCCCTCGCGACGCAGCAGCGAGCCGGCCCAGGTGAACACGCCCTCGGCGTCGGCGAGGTGCGCGAGGACGAGGACGGCGGCGAGGAACCCGACGGTCGGGCCGAGCTCGACGATCTCCTCCCACGCGGCGCCGGGGGAGAGCAGGCCGACCACGACGACGACGGCGGCCGCCGGCACCGCCGCGGTCGCCTCGGGCAGACCCCGCGGCCGGGCGACCGCGACGACCAGGACCGCGATCAGCAGGCCGACCGCGAGGACCGTCATCCCCGGACGAACAGGTAGATCGCGACCGCCACGCCGAGGACCACCACGCACCAGCGCAGCACGTTGTCCGGCATCTTCTGGGCGACCGCCATCCCGAGGTATCCGCCGACGAGCGTGGACGGCGCGAGCAGCAGCACCGCGAACCAGTCGACCGGGGCGAAGAACCCGAAGAGGATCACGGTCACGGTCGCGACGACGAGGCTGAGCAGCACCTTCACCGCGTTCAGCCGCTTCACGGTGTCGGCACAGAGCAGCGAGAGCACCGCGATCAGCACGACGCCCAGCGCCCCGCCGAAGTACCCGCCGTACACCGCCGCGACGAAGGTGACGACGACGAGCCCGACCGGCTTGTCGTGCTCCGCGCCCTCCCGCGCGGTCCACCGCTTGATCCACGGCTGGAGCCCGAGCGTGAGGCTCGCGAGCAGCACGAGCACGGGCACGACCGCGTCGAACACCGACTGCGGCAGGATCAGCAGCAGCCCGCACCCGACGGCGGAGCCGAGTGCGGCCGGGACCGCGGCGAGGGCGATCCGTCGGCCCTGGCTCGGCAGGTCCTTGCGGGCGCTCAGCGTCGACCCGGCGTACCCCGGCCACTGCGCGACGGAGTTCGTCACGTTGGCCGGCAGCGGCGGCAGCCCGGTGGCGAGGAGCACCGGGAACACGATGAGGCTGCCCCCGCCCGCGATGGCGTTGACCGCGCCCGCAAGCAACCCGAGCACGACCAGCAGGACGATCTGCAGCACGCTCGGGTCGGTCACGCGCGGGACGGTATCCGGGGGTACGGCGATCGGCGCAGTGAGCGGTGGCGCGCGTCCGGTTCGGGCGGATGTGCCACCTCCGCCGTGATCAACGAGCACCTGCGGCGGTCATCGGGCCGTCGGGCAGCCGAGGGTGCTGGTTGATCATGGCGAGGGCTGCCGGCTCGGCCCGTCGCACCCTGGCTAGACTCGTCGCCGGCGGACGAGCCGGCCGGGCGACCGCGTCGGGGTCCACGAGACCCCGTCGAGGAAAGTCCGGACTCCACAGGGCAGGGTGGTTGCCAACAGCAACCCGGGGTGACCCGCGGGACAGTGCCACAGAGAACAGACCGCCACCGGGCGACCGGTGGTGAGGGTGAAACGGTGGTGTAAGAGACCACCAGCGTCCTGGGTGACCAGGACGGCTCGGTAAACCCCACCCGGAGCAAGGTCAAGAAGGCACCGGAGACGGTGCTGCGCAGGTCGTCCGAGGGCTGCCCGCCCGAGACCTGCGGGTAGACCGCTGGAGCCCGTCGGCGACGACGGGCCGAGATGGATGGTCGCCGCCCGCGGACCCGCGAGGGACCGTGGGCACAGGATCCGGCTTACAGGCCGACTCGTCCGCCCCCGGAAGGTGTGCTCCGTCTGGCCCATCGCGGGCACGTACGCCACCGTGGGGCGATGGACCACATCGAGATCCGCACTGCGCGCCGGTGGCTGCTGGCCGGGATGCTGCTCGTCGTCTGGGTGATGGGCACGGCCTGGAGCGACGCGCTCGACGCGCCGTCCAGCCCGGCCCGGTGGATCCAGTTCGCCGTGGCGCTCGCCGCGCTGATCTGTCTGGCCGTGGTCGCCCGCCGGATGCGACTGCGCGAGCGCGCGGCCGCGGACGAGGCGTTCGAGAAGAGCACGACGACCGCCGACTGACGGCTATCCGGTCCTTCCGAGTGACGCTATGGTCCTGAAATGCGACCGTTGCGGTACTCGATCAACGTCACGCTCGACGGGTGCGTCGACCACCGCTCCATCGAGCCGGACGAGGAGCTGCACCGGCGGGCCGCGGAGATCCTCGCCCGCGCCGACGTCCTCCTGTTCGGCCGCGTGATCTACGGGATGATGGAGTCCGCCTGGCGGGACGGGGACCCGTCGAACCCGTTCGTCGCCGCGATCGACCCGAAGCCGAAGGTCGTCGTCTCGGACACGCTCGAGTCGGTCGACTGGAACGCCGAGCTCGTGCGCGGCGCGGACCTCGAGAGCACCGTCCGGAAGCTCAAGGAGCAGCCCGGCGAGGGGATCTACACCGGTGGCGTCGCGCTCCCGCTCGCACTGACGGAGCTGGGGCTCATCGACGAGTACGAGCTCGTCGTGCACCCCCAGATCGCGGGCTACGGCCCGACGCTGTTCGCGGGGCTCTCGGCGCCGGTCGACCTGGAGCTGGTCGACCGGGTGGTGTACGACTCCGGCGCGGTCGCCCACCACTACGTGCCCCGCGGACGATGAGTCAGTGCCCCTCGCCGACGCAGAACACGTTGCCCTCCGGGTCGGCCAGCGTCGTCCAGTCCAGCCCCGGCACCTCCCCGACGTGCTCCTCCAGCACCCGCGCGCCCAGCTCCACCACCCGTGTCGTCTCGCCGACCCGGTCGTCGGTGTTCAGGTCGAGGTGCACCCGGTTCTTCCCCGCACGCTCCTCGGGCACCTGCTGGAAGCCCATCCGCACGCCTCCCGCCGGCGGCCCGACCATCACGAACCCGCCATAGTCGGCCGCGACCTCCGTCCCGAGGACACCGCACCAGAACGCGGCCAGCTGCCGCGGATCCGCGCAGTCGACCGTCACCATCCCCATCGCCAGACTCATGTCGGCGCAGCGTAGAGAAGGGGTCCGACAGTGGGCCGCATCCACATCGAGACGTTCTGCAGCCTGGATCTCGTCGGGCAGGCGCCCGGCACGCCGGACGAGGACACCACCGGGGGCTTCGCGTTCGGCGGCTGGCAGGCGCCGCTGCTGGACGACGTCGTCGGTGAGCAGATCGGGCGCGGCATGGAGGGCGTCGACGCGCTGCTGCTCGGTCGGCGGACCTACGACATCTTCGCGTCCTACTGGCAGCACTACACCGACGGCGAGGACGCCGAGATCGCCGAGCTGTTCAACCGCATCCCGAAGTACGTCGCCTCGCGGGGCACGCCGGACCTCGACTGGGCGGGCTCCACCCGCGTCGGCGCCGAGCTGGGCAACGAGCTGCGGGCGATCCGCGAGCGGCACGACAAGGTCTACGTCTCGGGGAGCCTGGAACTCGTCCGGTCGCTGGTCGGCGCGGGGCTCTACGACCGGCTGACGCTCTTCGTCCACCCGGTCCTGCTCGGGACCGGCAAGCGCGTCGTCGAGCACGGTGCCCTCCCGAGCGGGTTGCGGCTCGTCGAACCGCCCGTGACGTCGCCGTCGGGCGTCGTCGTCCTGCGCTACGAGCCCACCGGGGCGCCACCCGCCACCGGCGACATGACGGCGCGGACCTGAGCCGTCACACATCCCGGCCGAGCCGGGTCGACGTCATGAAGGATCGACGACCCAGGAGGACACCATGACGAACCAGGGCATCCGCACCGTGCTGCACCCCGTGTCGGACCTCGAGAAGGCCAAGCCCGTCTACACCGCGCTACTGGGCGCCGGGCCGACGGTCGACTCGCCGTACTACGTCGGCTACGACGTCGCCGGCCAGCACATCGGGCTCGTCCCGCACAGCGGGATGACGGGCCCGGTCGCGCACTGGCACGTCGACGACATCGAGGGGACGCTCGCGGCCGTGACCGGAGCCGGCGGCGCCGTCACCCAGCCGGCCAAGGACGTGGGCGGCGGCCGGCTGATCGCGCTCGTGACCGACACCGACGGCAACGTGCTCGGCCTGCTGCAGGACCCGCAGTAGGACTCAGCCGAACCGGAACGGCTTCTCCTCGAGGGTGAGCTGCACCGTGCGGCCCGACTCCCAGGAGTTCGCCCCCGGCACGACGTCGGGTGTGGGGATGTCCGCCCGCTTCTGCTGACGCTCCGACGCCGACACCCCGAGTCGGCGGTCCCGGTCGCGGACCGCCGA
Organism: Actinomycetospora termitidis; assembly: GCF_030286555.1. Lineage (GTDB taxonomy): Bacteria > Actinomycetota > Actinomycetes > Mycobacteriales > Pseudonocardiaceae > Actinomycetospora > Actinomycetospora termitidis. The sequence goes on from NZ_JASVWF010000002.1 coordinate 927,782, forward strand.
CTCGTCGGCCTGCCCCTCCGCCGTGAACGCCATCATCAGCTGGGGGACGCCGTACGGGAAGTCGTCCCGGTCGTACTGCCAGGTGTGGAAGGTCTTGCCGTAGGTCGTGACCAGGTCCTCGAAGTACGTCCGCTCCGCGATCTCCGGAATGCCGGGCGCGACGAGGACGCCCGACTTCACTTCGTGGTGGTGGCTGTGCCAGAGCCGCTTCTCGTCGTCGGGAAGAGCCCGGAACCGCTCCTCGCTGACGATGTACTCGATCCCGATCAGCCGGGCGTCCGCGGCGTTGCGGTCGAAGATGACGCACTGGTGCAGGTCGTGCTGCAGGTGGATGCAGAAGTGCGACGCCTCGACCTGGCGGCCCATGTCGTCGGCGTAGAAGTGGAAGCCGTTGAGGTAGGTGCTCATCGCGTCCACCGGGAACTTCTGCTGCAGCACGCCGGACGCGGTGTCCAGCACCCGGTGCTTCCACGGGTGCCCGGACCCGACCGCCGCGCTCCCCGCGACCTTCCGCCCCAGGGCGACACCCGCCGCCGCGGCGGCACCCAGCCCGAACCATCCCGCGCGTGACATGCGGGGACCTTCCCGACGACGGCGGGTGCACAAACCGGCGGGCGGACGTCCCAGCGTGGCGCCGCACCCGGCCCAGGGCGCTCGCGCACCCGTCGTCATACCGGCCGGTACGGCGTGGACCGCCGATCACGGAGGTACGGACTCCCTGCCAGGTGATCGAGGAGAGGACGCGACATGGCCGTCGACGACACCGCGAAGAACCGTTCCCAGCAGATCAAGGGCAAGGCGAAGGAACAGGCCGGGAAGGCGACCGGGAACAAGAAGCTCGAGCGCAGCGGGCAGGCCGACATGGCCAAGGGCGAGGTCAAGCAGCGCGGCTCGAAGATCAAGGACGCGTTCTCCTGACGGTGCCGCCGGCGCCCGGGAGCCCCGGGCGCCGGCGCACCCCGCGCTCACGCGGCGCGGTGCGTGATGCCCTCCGTGGCCCCCGGCGCGGGGGTGTACTCCCGCTGCGGGACGTCGCCGAGGGCCTCGTCGATCGCGGCCAGGGTGTCCTCGGAGAGCTCGACGCCCGACGCCGCCGCGTTGGCGTGCACCTGCTCGGGGCGCGTGGCCCCGACGATCGCCGACGCCAGTTCGGTGCGACGCAGGACCCAGGCCAGGGCCATCGTCGTCAGGTCGAGTCCGGCGCCGTCGGCGATCGGACGCAGCCGCTCGACGGCCTGCACGGCCCGGTCGATGTCGAACAGCGACTGCATCGAGCCGCCCATCTCCGGGTCCGCGAGGCGGCTGCCGTCGGGGGCCTGCTCGCCCGGCCGGTACTTCCCCGTCAGCAGGCCCTGCGCGAGCGGGGACCACACGATCTGCGAGATGCCGTTCGCGGCGCAGAGGCCGAAGACCCGGTTCTGCGGCGCCTGCCAGAGCATCGAGTACTGCGGCTGGGAGGAGACGAACAGGTCCTTGCCGGCGATCTCGATCGCCGTCTCGATCTGCTCCGGGGTCCACTCGCTGAAGCCCAGGTAGCGGGCCTTGCCCTGCTGCACGGTCTTCTGCAGCGCCTCGATCGTCTCCTCGATCGGCACCGAGGAGTCGAAGCGGTGCGCCTGGTAGAGGTCGACATGGTCGACCTGCAGGCGCCGCAGCGACGCGTCGATCTCCTGCTCGATGTGCGCGGCGGACAGCCCGCGGTCGGACGGGTCGTCCGACATCGGACCCCACACCTTCGTCGCGAGGACGTAGGAGTCGCGGTCGTGCTTCGAGAGGATCTCGCCCCAGGCGGTCTCGGCCGCGCCCTGCCCGTACACGTCGGCGGTGTCGAACAGGGTGATGCCGGCGTCGAAGGCGGCCTCGGTGCAGGCGCGGGTCTGCTCGGCCTCGATGCCGCCCGAGTAGGTCAGCCAGGAGCCGAGGGAGATCTCCGAGACCTGCAGGTCGGAGTCGCCGAGCTGGCGGAAACGCATGGTGTCCTTCCGGTGGGGTGTCAGCGCTCGATGAGCGTCATCTGGGAGTCCGAGTGGTGGCCCCCGACGGCGGGGGTGGCCGCGTCGAGGCGGGCGAGTTGCTCGGCGGTGAGCCTCACCGCGTCGGCGGCGACGTTCTCCTCGAGGCGCGACACCCGCTTGGTACCCGGGATCGGCGCGATGTCGTCACCCTTCGAGAGCACCCACGCGAGCGCGGCCTGGGCGGGCGTGCACCCGGCATCGTCGGCGACCGCCCGGACCTCGTCGGCCGCCGCGAGGTTGGCGCGGAAGTTCTCCTCGGCGAAGCGCGGGTTGTCCCGGCGCATGTCGTCGTCGGCGAAGTCGGAGACCGAGCGGATCGTGCCGGTGAGGAAGCCGCGGCCCAGCGGCGAGTAGGGGACCAGTCCGATGCCGAGCTCGCGCAGCACCGGGAGGACCTCGTCCTGTTCGCGGGTCCACAGCGAGTACTCCGACTGCAGGGCCGTGATCGGGTGCGTCGCGTGGGCCCGGCGGATCGTGTCGACCCACGCCTCGGAGAGCCCGAGGTACCGGACCTTGCCCGCCTCGACCAGCGCCGCGGCCGCCCCGATCGTCTCCTCGATCGGCGTCTCCGGGTCCACCCGGTGCTGGTAGAGCAGGTCGACGTGGTCGACGCCGAGCCGGCGCAGCGACCCGTCGACGGCCTGCCGCACGGAGTCGGGCGACGAGTCCGCGCCCTCGCGTCCGGTGTGCGAGATCAGCCCGTACTTCGTGGCCAGCACCGCCTGGTCCCGGCGCCCGGCGAGCGCGCGCCCGACGAGCTCCTCGTTCACGTACGGCCCGTACACCTCGGCCGTGTCGATCAGGGTGACGCCGAGGTCGAGGGCGCGGTGGATCGTCCGGATCGACTCGTCGTCGTCGCTCCCCGCGCCCGAGTAGCCGTGCGACATGCCCATCGCACCCAGGCCGATGCGGCCCACCTCGAGGGCACCCAGTCTCGCTGTCTGCATGACCGACGGGTGCCCCGCGCCCGCTCGGACGATGCCCTCAGCGACCCGCCGTGATGATCCGCTCCGCGAGGGCCGCCGCGGCGGGGGAGAGCGACTCCCGGTGCAGCAGCCCGAACGGCGGGTGTGCGGTCGCCGGCACCACCTCGTGCACCTCCACCGGCGCGCCGGCCCCGTCCACCGCGGACGCCGCGAGCAGGGCGACCCCGAGACCCGCGCCGACGAGCTCGCGCACCCCGGACGGCGTCGACGCCTCGAAGCGCACCGGCAGCTCGACGCCGAGCCGCGCGGCCAGCCCGTCGAGGACGTGCCGCAGGCCGCTGTCGGCGGGGAGGCACACGAAGGGCTCCCCGGCGAAGCCCACCAGGTCCCCGCCGGTCCGGCCCGGCGGCGTCACCAGCACCAGTCGGTCCTCGGCCAGGGGCGTCGCGACGATTCCCGACGGCGGGTCGGGGTGGATCGGGCCGAGGACCAGGTCCAGGGCGCCCGCGGCGAGGTCGTCGACGAGCGCGTCCACGAGGCCGGTCCGCAGCGACAGCGAGACGCCCGGGTGGCCCCGTGCGAAGACCGCGAGCGTCCCGGGTAGATCGAAGCCGCCCAGCACCCCCGTGGCGCCGACGGCGACCGACCCCCGCACCACGTGCGCCACCTGCTCGGCCTCCGCGCGCGCCGCCGCCAGCTCCGCCAGCACGCGCCGGGCCCTCGTCAGGAAGAGCTCGCCCGCCTCGGTCAGCGCCACCCGCCGCGTGGTGCGCGCCAGCAGCGCGACCCCCAGCTCCGACTCCAACCGGCGCACCTGCGCCGAGATCGCCGGCTGTGCGACCAGGAGATCCTCCGCCGCCCGCGTGAACCCGCCGCAGCGCGCGACCGCCTCGAAGTAGGCGAGTTGTCGCAGCTCCACGCGATCCATCGTTGTCCGCGATGGATCGCAGCACAACATGGTCTTGGACGTCTGAGTACCGGCGGGCGCAGGGTGAGGACATGAGCGATCAGAAGATCGAGCTCGGCGTCTACCGCTACGAGCACACCGAGGCGCTGTTCGACGGCCGCGTCCCGATCGAGGGCGCGGACGTGACCCTGTCCAGTTCGCCGCTGATCTCCGACGTCTTCCAGCGCATGGCGCAGGGGGAACTGGACGTCGCCGAGTACGGGCTGACGTACTTCCTGCGCACGTTCGACCGGGACGACTCGCCGTTCCTGGCACTGCCGATCTTCCCGAACCGCAACTTCCGGCACTCGTCGCTGTTCGTGAACACCGACAGCGGGATCGAGCGGCCGGAGGACCTGGCGGGCCGGACGGTCGGCGAGTTCGCCCTCTACGGCTCCGACCCCGGCGTGTGGATGAAGGGCGTCCTGGCCGACGAGTACGGCGTCACGCCCGAGCAGATCGACTGGGTGATCGGTGGCACCGACCACCCGATCCCCGCCTTCGACTGGATCCCGCAGCCGGTGCCCGACGGCGTCCGCGTCCGGCACGCGGGCGAGGGGGAGACCCTGGCGGCGATGCTCGAGGCGGGCGAGATCGACGCGCTGCTCTCGGTCGACGTGCCGCGAAGCGTGCTCGACGGATCGACGACGAAGATCCGCCGGCTGTTCGGAGACTACGAGGCGGTGGAGCGGGACTACTACCGGCGCACCGGCATCTTCCCGATGATGCACGTCGTCGCGATCCGCCGGGAGCTCGCCGAGGACCGGGACCTGGTGCGCTCGCTGTACCGCGCGTTCACCGAGGCCAAGGAGATCGTGCAGCAGCACTACCGGGACAACGCGGCCAAGCAGCACATGGCCGTGATCACCCCGTGGTTCAGCGAGCTGTTCGCGGAGAACCGCGCGCTGCTCGGCGAGGACTGGTGGCCGTACGGGATCGACGCCAACCGCACCGCCGTCGACACCTTCCTGCGCTACCACCACGAGCAGGGCCTCTCCCGCACGCGGCTGACCTGCGAGGACGTCTTGGTCCCGGACGAGGCCCTGCGGTGAGCCTGCGCGTCGGCACGATGCCCTACGACACCACCGACGCCCTGCTCGACGGCCGGGTCACGTTCGACGGCGTGCCGGCCACGGTCGCGTCGGCCGCCATCGCGTCCGACCTGTTCCGCCGGATGGTCGTGGACCGGGAGTTCGACGTCGCCGAGCTCGGGCTGACGGTCCACCTCCGGCTGCTCGACGTCGATGCACCGTTCGTCGCGATCCCCGCCTTCCCCGCCCGCGTCTTCCGGCACTCCTGCGTGTACGTCCACACCGCGAGCGGGATCGAGCGGCCCGAGGACCTCGCCGGGCGGACCGTCGGGGAGTTCGGGATGTACGGGCAGGACTCCGGCGTCTGGGTCAAGGGTGTCTTGGCCGACGAGTACGGCGTCACCCCGGACCGGTGCCGGTGGGTGATCGGGGGCCTCGACCGTCCCGCGCCGCCGTTCGACTTCGTCCCGCACCCGCACCCCGACGACGTCCACGTCGAGCGCGCGCCCGCCGGGCGCTCGCTGGGCGCGATGCTGGAGTCCGGCGAGATCGACGCGCTCGTCTCCTCGCTCGCCCCGCAGTGCGCGCTGGACGGGTCCCCGCACGTCCGGCGGTTGTTCGAGGACTTCGAGACCGTCGAGCGCGACTACCACCGGCGCACCGGGATCTTCCCGATCATGCACACCGTCGTGCTGCCGCGGGAGCTGGTCGCCGGGCACCCGGGCCTCGCCCGCACCGTCTACGAGGGCTACCTGGCCGCGAAAGAGGCGGGCCTGGAGCGGTACCGGACCGCCCGCCGGGTCCACCAGGTCCGGACGATGCTGCCGTGGACGAACGCGCTGGTCGAGCGGACCACCGCCGAGTTCGGCGCCGACTGGTGGCCCTACGGGATCGCGGCAAACCGCACGACGCTGGACGCCTTCCTGCGCCACCACCACGAGCAGGGCCTGTCCCGACGGCGGCTCGGCGTCGAGGACGTCTTCGTCCCCGAACTCCTGGACACGTGACCTCGGCGCGTCGCGTGATCACCGCGGCGTGTGCCCCTAACGTGTGGCTTCTGTTACCCGTGTGACGGATGGGGCGAACGTGGCGTTGCTGACTCGGCGACAGCGGGTGATCTTGCGCCAGATCGTGAGACCCCCGTACATCTATCGGTGGGCAGGCCTGCTGACGATCGTCGGCCTGCTGGTCGGCGTCACGGCCGTCGTGCTGCTCGACCGCGGACCCTCGACGACCCTGGCCGCCGGCCCGGTCGTCGAGCTGCCGGTCGCGACCGCACCCGCCGTCGTGCCGCTCGCGCCGGTCCGGCCGGCGATCGCCCCGACCCTGTTGACGACGACGGGTGGCGGCGGGAAGGCGGTCGCGCTCACGTTCGACGACGGGCCGGATCCCGCGACGACGCCGCGCATCCTGGACCTGCTCGCGCAGCACCGGGTCCACGCGGTGTTCTGCATGGTCGGCCAGGCGGCGCGGGCGCATCCGGACCTCGTCCGCCGTGTGGTCGCCGAGGGACACCGGCTGTGCAACCACACGATCACCCACGACCCGGGGATCGGGGCCCGCACACCCGACGTCATGAACCGGCAGTTGCAGGCCAGCCGCGACATGCTGGTGCAGGCCTCCGGCGGCGCCGACGTCGACTACTTCCGCGCGCCGGAGGGGAAGTGGTCGCCCGCCCTCGTGCGGACCTCCGCGCAGGACGGCATGCGGGCGCTGGGTTGGACGGTCGACCCCCTGGACTGGACGACCCCCGGGGCCGCCGCGATCGTCACCCGGGTGCAGCAGCGGATGCACCCCGGCGCGGTCGTCCTCCTGCACGACGGCGGCGGCCCGCGCGCCCAGAGCGTGGCCGCCGTGGAGCAGCTGCTGCCGTGGCTGGCCGACCGCGGCTACTCGTTCGTCCTGCCGACTTAGGGTTCCCTCACCTGGAGATCGTGCCTAGGGTCGACGGCGACAGGGTCCGCTCACGCCCCGGAGGCCGCCCGGATGTCCGAGACCGCGATCCCGTTCCACCAGACCGTCCGGCGCTCGACGCTGGCCGTGCACGACCGCGCCAACCACTCGCCGTTCATGGGCGCGCTGTTCGACGGGCGCCTGCAGGTCGCCGACTACGCGCGGCTGGTCGAGCAGTACTGGTTCGTCTACAACGCCCTCGAGGCCACCGGCGACGCGCTCGCCGACGACCCGGTGGCGGGCCCGTTCGTCACCGAGGAGCTGCGCCGTGTCCCGCACCTCGCGCAGGACATCCGCTTCTACGGGCTGACCGAGCTCGAGGCCCTGCCCGCCACACAGCGGTACGTGGACGCCATCGAGGCGACGGCCGAGTGGCCCGGCGGCTTCGTCGCGCACCACTACACGCGCTACCTCGGCGACCTCGCCGGCGGCCAGGCGATCCGCGGGCTGCTACCGCGCGTGTACGGCGTGACCGGCGGCGGCGTCGCGTTCTACGACTTCCGCGAGCTCGGCTCCACCCCGCGCTTCCGAGACCGCTACCGCGCCCTGCTCGACGACGCCCCGTGGGACGCCGACGAGCGCGCCCGGATCGTCGCGGAGGTCGAGCGCGCCTTCGAGCTCAACATCGCGATGCTCACCGAGCTGTGGGACGCGACGGAGCAGCCCGCCGCCTGATCAGCGCGCTCACCTCGTCCGGGGCGGTCTCGGCCATGAAGTGGCCGGCGTCGAGCGTTCGGTGGGTGAGGTCGGCCGCCCAGGGCTTCCAGAGATCGGCTGCGTCGAAGCCGAGCGCGGCGCCCCAGTTCTGCTGCACGACCGTCACCGGCATCGCGAGCCGCTCGCCGGCCGCGCGGCTGGCGCGGTCGAGCTCGAGGTCGACGGTGGCCGACGCCCGGTAGTCCGCGACGATCGACGGCACCGCCTCCCGGGACGCACGCAGGTACTCGGCCCGGACGTCGTCGGGAAAGCTCCCGCCCCAGGCGTCGAGGAAGAACCCGAAGAAGGCGTCCGGGGCGCCGGCGATCATCGTCCCGGCCAGGCCCGGGGGCTGGGCCATGAGGTAGAGGTGGAACGCGACGGCGGCGTCGACGCCGTGCAGGACGTCCCACATCTCCGGCACCGGCAGGACGTCCAGAATGGTCAGGTGGCTGATCGCGTCCGGGTGGTCGAGGCCCGCGCGGATCGCGACGAGGGCCCCGCGGTCGTGCCCGGCGAGCGCGAACCGCTCGACCCCGAGGTGGCGCGCGACGGCGACGACGTCCGCGGCCATCGTGCGCTTGGCGTAGGTCGTCCCGCTGTCGGCGGGTTTGTCCGACGCCCCGTAGCCGCGCAGGTCGGGGGCGATCACGCGGTGGTCGCGGGCGAGGTCGGCGGCGACGTGGCGCCACATCAGGTGGGTCTGCGGGAAGCCGTGGAGCAGGAGGACGGCGGGCGCGTCGACCGGGCCGTCGACCGCGACGTGCAGTCGGACGCCGTCGGCGGCGGGGACGCGCTGCTCGGTGGAGGTCATGACGACGAGCCTGGGCCGGCCCGATGAGCATCCGATCAGTACGCGTACTGGGGCCGATCGACGCGGTGGACGCCGACGGGGCCGCCGTCGCGCTGGGCGGCCCGAAGCACCGGGCGGTGCTCGCCCGGCTCGCGGTCGCGCGGGGGCGGACGGTCCCGCTCGAGACGCTGATCGACGACCTGTGGCCGGACGGCTCGCTGCCCGCGCGGCCGGCCGGGGCCCTCCGCACGTTCGTCGCGGCCCTGCGCACGGCGCTGGAACCGGACCGGGCCGCCCGGACGCCGCCGCGACTGCTCGTGACGCGCGGCCCGGGGTACGCGCTGGAGGCGCCGGTGGACGCGGCGCGGTTCGAGGAGCTGCTCGACGACGATCCCGCGGCCGCGCTCGCGCTGTGGCGGGGTCCGGCGTACGCCGACCTGCCCCGCGCGCCGTGGGCCGAGGGCGAGCGGGCCCGGCTGACCGCGTTGCGGCTCGACGCGGTGGAGCGGCTCGCCCGTCGTCGCATGGACGGGGGCCGGCCGGAGGAGGCCGTGGCCGACCTCGACGCGCACACCACCGAGCACCCCTGGCGCGAGGAGGGCTGGCGGCTGCTGGCCCTCGCGCTCTACCGGGCCCGGCGGGAGGGCGACGCCCTCGCGGTGCTGCGCCGGGCCCGCGCCCGGCTCGCCGACGAGCTCGGTCTCGACCCCGGTGTCGGCCTGGCGCAGCTCGAGACCCACGTCCTGCAGCGGTCGCCGGCCCTGGACCTGCCGTCGTCGGGGGACCTGTGGACCAGCGTCGCCGGGCTGGGGCGTCGGGCCGCGCTCGAGTCCACGACGCCGTTGCTGCGCACCCTCGCCGTGCACGGCGGCGGCCCGGTCACGGCGCTGCGCCGGCACACCGCCGCGGTGCAGGAGGCGCGGCGGCTCGGCGACCGCGACCTGACCGCCCGCCTGCTCGGCGCGTTCGACGTCCCGAGCGTGTGGACCCGCTCCGACGACCCGGCGTCGTCCGCGGTGCTGGTGGACGCCGCGGAGTGGTGCCTGCGGTCGGGTTCGCCCGGGCGCGTGACCCGGGCCCGCCTGCTGGCGACGGTCGCGGTGGAGACGCGGGGCCTTCCGGGTCGCCGCGGGCCGGAGGCGGCCGCGACAGCGGAGTCGCTGGCACGGGAGATCGGCGAGCCCGCGATCCTGCGGCACGCTCTCGCCGCGCGGGTGGTGCAGTCGTTCCACCGGCCGGGGAGCGCGCCGGAACGGGTGGCGCTCGGCGAGGAGATCGTCGGGCTCGCGGTCCGCGGCGAGGACCCGACGTCGGAGATCCTCGGCCACCTGGTGCTGCTCCAGGCACGGTCGGGGCTGGGGGAGACCGACGCGGCGGACGGGCACGCGGCGGTGCTGGACCGGTTGGGGGAGCGCTCCGACAGCCCGGGCGTGGGCGTGCTGCTGGAGTGGTACCGGGCGGACTCCGAGGACGCCTACCGGGCCGCCGACCGCACCCTGGCCGGCGCGGGGATGCCAGGGCTCCACGACGGCCTGCTCGCCCTGGCGCTCGCGGGGATGCGCCTGCGGCGGGGGGAACCGCTCGGTGAGCTGCCGGACGCGGGGCCGTACGCGCCGTGGATCGAGGCGTACCTCCACGCCTCGGGTCAGCAGTGCGGCCATGCTGACGCTGGACGGCACGATCGGACGACGTACGACCTCCCCGACCCGCCCCCCGGCCACGTCGCCGACGCCCTGTGGGTGCTCGCCGGCCACGCGGGCCTGGCCGCCGGGGACCGCGACCTGGTGGATCGGGCCGTCGCGGCACTGACCCCCGCCGCCGGGGAGATCGCCGGCGCGGGCAGTGGCCTGCTGACCTTCGGCCCGGTCGCGATGTGGCTGCGCCAGGTGAGCACTAATCCGTGCTGGGACACGGAATAGTGCTCACCTGGGCGTAGCCCACCTCCAGCGCCTCGCCGAGCAGACCCAGGTCCGTCGATGTCCGGGAGACGGCCGGTGCGTCCGCGGGCGGGCGGAACTGCCGGACACGCTCGCCCAGGCCGTCGAGCACGGCCTCGGTGCGACCGGCCTCCGCGACGCGGTCCCGCCACGGCCCGAGCACCCCCGGCGCGTGCCGGCGCAGCCACCGCCGCACGATCAGGTCGACGACCCCCGGCGGTTCGGCCGGCACGTGCTCGGCGGCGTGGGTGCGCAGCACGACGAGGTGCGTGATCCCGGCCGCCAGGGCGGTGTGCACCGCGACGGGCTCGGCGAGTCCGCCGTCGACGAAGCGCCGTCCGCCCAGCGTCACGGGCGGCCCCGCGAGTACCGGCAGGGTCGAGCTCGCGCGCAGGGCCCGCGGCACGTCGACGGGCGAGGTCAGCAGCGGGCGCAGGTCGACCGACGCGCCGGTCGCCGCGTCGGTGGCCATCGGGTGGAACGGCCCGGCGAGCACGCGGTCGAACGGCATCGGGAACTCGTCGACGTACACGTGCTCGACGAGGTGCGCCAGGTCCACGACCGGGCCGCCCCGCACGAGCCGTCGAGGGTTGATCGTCTCGCGCATCACCGACCGGTCGACCCACGGCGCCATCGCCTCGCGCGCCATCCCCGCGGTGAACCACGCCGCGTTCAGCGACCCCGCCGATACCCCGTAGACCGCGTCGAAGCAGTCACCGAACCCCTGGTCCTCCAGCGCCGCCGCCATCCCGGCGGAGTACGTCGCCCGGCTCCCACCGCCCTCCACGACCAGCGCGACCCGCGACCCGTCGTCACGAACGCCGTCCCGACGACGGGTGAGGACGGTCAACGGGTCGGCCATCGGCCCTCCACGGTCGTCGCGTCGTCGTCGGTGTGCACGGTGGCCGCCAACCCGACCGCGCGCACGGCGACGGCGAGTTCGGGCCCCTGGTGGGTGGCGCACTCAACGAGCAGGACGCCGGCCGGGGCGAGCCAGGCCGGCGCGAGCGCGGCGATCCGGCGGGCGACGTCGAGGCCGTCGGGTCCGCCGTCGAGGGTCGGGAGCGGCTCGTGCTCGCGGGCCTCCGGGGGCATGCCGGCGATCTCGGCGGTCGGCACGTAGGGCGGGGAGGCGAGCAGGACGTCGACGCGGCCGCGCAGGTCGGGGGGCAGGGGAGCGTCGAGGTCGCCCTCGTACACGTCGCCGGGGACGGTGCGGTGCGCGCACGCGACGGCGGCGGGGTCCCGGTCGACGGCGTGGAGCTCGATCGCCACCTCCGCGGCCACCGCCGCGCCGAGTGCCCCGGACCCGCAGCACAGGTCCACCACGACGGCGCCGGGCGCGGCCCGGGCCACCGCGAGGTCGACGAGGAGCCCGCTGCGGTGCCGGGGCACGAACACCCCCGGTGCGACGGCCACGCGAAGCCCGCGGAACGCCGCCCACCCGAGCACGTGCTCGAGCGGCTCCCCGGCGACGCGGCGGGCGACCGCCGCCTCGTCGGCGCCGGCTTCGCCGAGCAACGACGCCTCCTCCTCGGCGAACACGCACCCGGCGGCACGGAGCCGGGCGACGAGGTCCGCGAGATCCACGGACCCACCGTAGGGCGGGTGGTGGCCGGGCCCCGTCCGTGGTGGCATCTCCCCCGTGGCTCAGTACGGGGACTACCAGCTGGAGATCTACGGCGCGGGCCTCAAGGGGGTGCTCCCGCGGTGGCCGGTGGACTTCCCGTCCCTGGAGGCCGCGGCGGCCGCGTCGCTGCCGGACTGGATCCTGAACTACGTGGCCGGGGGCGCCGGCGACGAGCGGACCCAGCGCGCGAACGCCGAGGCCTTCGGCTGGTGGGGGATCGTGCCGCGGATGATGAACGGCGCGTACGAGCGCGACCTGTCGACCTCGATCTGCGGGGTCGACCTGCCGTCGCCGCTGTTCTGCGCCCCGGTCGGCGTCATCGGCATCTGCTCGCAGGACTTCCACGGCGACCTCGCCGTCGCCCGGGCCTGCGCGCGCACCGGGGTGCCGATGGTGATGTCGACGCTCACCCAGGACCCGATGGAGGACGTCGCCGCGGCGCTCGGCGACACCCCGGGCTTCTTCCAGCTCTACACGCCGAAGGACCGGGACGTGGCGGTCTCGCTGATCCAGCGGGCCGAGAAGGCCGGCTTCCGCGGCATCGTCGTCACCCTGGACACGTGGGTCACCGGCTGGCGCCCGCGGGACCTCAACACCGCGAACTTCCCGCAGCTGCGCGGGCACTGCCTCGCCAACTACTTCTCCGACCCGGCGTTCCGGGCCCTCCTCGACGTGCCGCCGGAGGAGGACCCGCGCGCCGCGATCGGGCTGTGGTCGCGGCTGTTCGGCTACAGCCTCGGCTGGGACGACCTGACGTGGATGCGCGAGGCCACCGACCTGCCGATCCTGCTCAAGGGCATCAGCCATCCCGACGACGCCCGGCGCGCGGTCGAGCTCGGGGTCGACGGCCTCTACTGCTCGAACCACGGCGGGCGGCAGGCCAACGGCGGGCTGCCCGCGCTGTCGACGCTGCCGGACGTGGTCGCTGCCGCCGGTGAGGTCCCGGTCCTGTTCGACTCGGGGGTCCGCAGCGGGGCCGACGTCGCGAAGGCGCTGGCGCTGGGCGCGACCGCCGTCGGCCTCGGCCGGCCCTACGCCTACGCCCTGGCCCTCGGCGGCGAGGACGGCGTGGTGCACCACCTGCGCTCGGTGCTCGCCGAGACCGACCTCGTGATGGCGGTCGACGGCTACCCGACGCTGGCCGACCTGCGCGTGGAGGGTGCCATCAAGGTGCTCCGCAGGTGAGCACTTCTTGTCGCCATGGCGACAACAAGTGCTCACCTGAGCGGAGCTCACACCGCGTGCTTCTCCACCACGGCGCCGAGGCGGGGGAGGGCCTCGATGACGTTCTCCTGCGCCTTGCCGCGCAGCTTCGAGTAGACCGACGTGATGGCGGCCCGGTTCGACTTCTCCGCGCGCCGGTCGGTGACCGAGAGCAGGGCCTCCGACACCGGCTGCGGGTGGGCGGCCAGGTAGGCGCCGAAGTCGCCGGTCGGGGAGGCGTTGTAGGCGGTCCAGTGCGGCTCGAGCGCCTCGACGAACTCGTCCAGCAGCGTGTCGATGACGCCCCAGATGATGCCCGGCTTGATCTTCTTGACGGCGGCGTACCCGGTCTTGATCACACCGCCGGAGAGGCCGCTCTTGTCCTTGACCTCGTCGTCGACGAGCGTCTCCAGGTCGGTGACGACGAATCCGCGCTTGTCGGAGTCGAGCAGGGCTGCCTTCAGGGTGACGGCCACGCGAGGTGTCCTTCCACGGGGGAGCAGGGCCGCGAAGGACCGTACGACACCCGTTCGAGCGCCCTTCGAACACCCCGGCGTCCGAATGACACCGGTGTGGTTCTAGTCGTCGTGGTCGCCGATGAATTCGAGGAACACCGGCCAGGTGTGGGTCTTCGCGCGGCGCCCGGTCAGCACCCCGAGGTGGCCGCCGGGCTCGACGTCGAAGCGCAGGTCCGCGGAGTTCGACAGCAGGTCGACGCCCGTGCGCACGCTGTCCACCGGGGCGATCCCGTCGTCGGCCCCCGCGATGAGCAGGATCGGGTCGGTGACGTCGCCCAGGTGCACCGGCCGGCCGCCGATGTGGACGGCGTCGCGCGCGATCTCGTTGCCCCGGATCACGTGGTGGAAGACCTGGCCGAAGGCCCGCCCCGGGTAGGCGACCATGTTGTTCATCAGCACGTCGACCGCCTCCATCTGCTCGAGGAGCTCGCGGTCGTCGAGGTGGGTCAGGACGGTGACCGGCTTGGTGATGTAGCGGTCCGCGCTGACCAGCTGGAACGCGGCGCGCACGGCGGGCGCCGGGAAGCCGCCGAGCACGCGGTACGCGGTGGTGAAGATGGCGCCGCCGGTGTACTCGGCGATGGAGCGGAACGGCGCCACGATCGGGACCTCGTCGACGTCGACCGGCGCCGCGAACGCCGTGCCCGACGCGACCGGCAGGTCGTGCGCGGCCAGGGTCAGCAGGACGAACAGCCCGCCGAGACTCCAGCCGGCCAGGTGCAGGTCGCCCGCGTCCGCGTCGTCGGCGTGGGCGGCCTCGACCGCGGCGGGCAGGACGTCGTCGACCCAGGTCTCCAGACCCCGTCGTCGCCCCCGCCAGAAGGCGGCGTCGTAGGTGACGATGTAGACCGACCGGCCGTGTGACAGCAGGAACTCGACCAGACTGTTGCCCCGCCGCAGGTCGAAGGCCAGGTCCGGCGCCCCGAGCGGCGGGACGAGCAGGACCGGGTTCCCGACGGTGCCCGTGACCGGTCCGTCCGCCAGCGGTGCGTACCGGTGCAGGGTCCAGCCGCGACCGCCGGTCAGCGCGGTGCGCGGGTGCCGGGTCGTGTCGGCCAGGTGGCCGTTCCGGACGCGGTCCCAGACGTTCGTGGCCGCCGACGACACCCGCCCGAGCGCCGCCCCGGCTTCGTGCAGCGCGGCGTCGAGCACCGTCGGGGTGTGCTCGGGACGGTCGGGGTCGCCGGATCTCGCAGGCGTCGGTGCGCTGGACACGGCGAGATCGTAGGGCCGATCGGGGGAGGGTGAGCGGTCGGACGTTCACCGCGGTCTCACGGAGTGACGCGACGAGCGGTCGGTCGTCCGCGGTCGGACGTCATTCGGCCAGGTTGACGCTGCGTCACTCCCGACTCCGTGCAGTGACAGCGATGGCCCACACGGCCGTGTGACATCCCGCCTGATCGTCAGACAGACGACTACACCGTCCGTCCGTTTGACTGGTCACACGGCGCTCGGACCAGGGACGACATCCGAATGCGCAACAGACCGACGGGAGGACGCAGCGGTGGAGTGGAGCACGGTGTCGGGGCCGGCGGTGCCGCTGTTCGCGACCGACGTCCCCTCGCCCGGCCACGGCGAGCCGACCTCGCCGGAGGACACGCACGCCCGACGGCGCCGGATCGCCGTCGCGGGCGTGTCGCTCATGGGTGCCGCCGCCGTGAGCACCGCGGTGTTCCAGACCGTCACCGGGACCTCCACCTCGCTCGCGATGACGAGCGAGCTCGGCGCCTTCTTCGGGACGACGTCCACGCCGACCCCGCAGGGTCCGATGGCCGCACCGATCGCGCCCGCGGCGCCCGTCATCACCGACCTGGGTCTCCCCGCGCCGGGCACGTCCGCGACGTCCCCGACGCCGACGCAGGTCGACCTCGCCGCCGCCCGGGGCCCGCTCGCCGGCCCGGGGGACCTGGGTTCGCGGTCCTCGGCCGCGGCTCCCGCGGCGGCACCGGGTGGGTCGGGCGGCTCGGGACCGGCCCCGGCCTCGCCGGGTGGCACCGGGTCGTCGTCGTCGCCGACCCGACCGTCGTCGACCCGCCCGTCGTCGAGCACCCCGCCCCCGAGCAGCTCGACCACCCCGCCGGGCTCGACGACGTCCACGCCGCCGAACACGACCACCCCGCCGAAGTCGACGACGTCCGCGCCGAAGCCATCGAGCAGCGCGCCGAAGCCGTCGAGCGCCCCGTCGTCGTCGAGCAGTCCGTCGTCGAGCAGCTCGTCGTCCTCGAGCAGCCCGTCCTCGTCGAGTTCGCCGTCCTCCGGGTCGTCGAGCCCCTCGTCGTCGCAGTCCTCCGACGGAGGGTCGCAGGACTGATCCCGCCGGCCGTCCGCGAGAGGTACGTGAGGCACCTCCGGAGGCCGCGGACGGTGCGTGGTGTGCCTCTCGCGTCGTCGGGGTCGGCCCGGGTCGACCGACGATGACGGAACCCTGGCTCTGGACGCGCGAAGGGCGCCATCCACCGGACGGCCGCCGGCGCCCCCGACGGCATCGCGTGTTTCGTGCCGGTTCGCCGGGTCGGGATCGGTGCGTCGTGCAAGGATGCCGCCTCACGGCGGGGTCCGCGGCGGGCCGCGCACCGAGGTGGGACGGGATCATGAGCGAGTCGAACCGCGAACCGCAGGACGGCGACCCGTTCGCGCGACCGCAGGGTGAGCAGGCCGGGTCGGGCAGCGGCGCGGATGCCGGCTATCCACCGCCCACCGCCTACTCCGGGCCGAGCTCGCAGCCGACCGCGGCGCCGTCGGACCACGGCACGGGGGACCAGGGACCGGGCTACGGGCAGCAGCAGTACGGCCAGCAGCAGAGCTACGGCCAGCAGTACGGCCAACAGCCGGGCTACGGCCAACCCTACGGCCAGCAGCAGTACGGCCAGACCGGCTCCGGTGAGCCGGGGTACGGGCCGCCGGCGCCGGGTTCGGGCAGCTTCGGGGCCCCGGCCTACGGCCAGCAGCCCGGCGCGTACCCGCAGCCCTACGGCTACCCCGCCGGCGGCGTGGCGCCCACGAACGGGCTGGCGATCGCCTCGCTGGTGCTCTCGCTGCTGTCGTTCTTCTTCGGCATCACCGCGGTCGGCGGCGTCATCTGCGGGCACATCGCCCGCCGGCAGATCCGCGAGCGGGGCGAGAACGGGGACGGGCTCGCGCTGGCCGGGTTGATCATCGGCTACATCTTCATCGGCCTGTTCGTGCTCGCCGTCGTGTTCTTCATCGTCTTCGGGCTGATCATCGCGGGCGCCAGCTCCACCTACTGACACGAACGACGACGCCCCCGGCTCCACACGGAGCCGGGGGCGTCGGTCGGAGCAGGGGTCAGCGGCGCGGGCGGCGCAGGTTCTGGCGCTGCTCGGCGCGCAGCTGGTAGACGACCACCGGCAGCACGACGAGCGCCACGAACGGCAGGCCCACCATCGGCAGGGCGAACAGTCCGAGCAGCCCGAGCACCATCACGACCAGCGCCGTCACCGGCGAGGTCACCACGGCACGCAGCTGCGCGAGATCGGGGAGGGCCCGCCCGGCGCCGTCCCGCTGGGCAGGGGCGACGGCGGCGATGCGGGGCAGGGTCGGGGTGCTGTGGGGAAAGGGCAGTGCCATCGGGAGCGCTGGGTCCTTCGAGATCGCGGGGCGGCGGAGAGTCCTGCACCCGGGCGTCGCTCGTGATCGATCGAGCCCGGCATGCCAACAGACGTGGTACCCGGGCCAGCGTTGCTCCCGGGTCAGGTCTCGTTTCGGCAACGGCGCCTCCGCCCCCTAGGGTGCCGTCGTGACCGCCCTCGACCCCGACGTGGCCGCCCTGCTCGAGCGCTGGTCCGACCGGCCCGCGATGTTCGCGGACACCGACACCGAGGAGGGCGTCGGCGCGGCCCGCGAGCGGTTCGCCACCCAGATGAGTGAGACGGTGCGTCCCGCGAGCGCCGCCCCGGAGGTCCGCGACGACGGGCCGGTGCCGGTCCGGGTGCACCGCCCCGCGGAGCGCACGACCGCCGCCCTCGTCGTGCACGCCCACGGCGGCGGCTGGGTGCTCGGTGGCGGCGACGTCTACGACCCGGTCGCGCAGCGCCTCGCCGACGACACCGGTGCCGTCGTGGTCGCCGTCGACTACCGCCTCGCGCCCGAGCACCGGTTCCCCGCGCCGCTGCACGACGTCCTCGACGGCCTCGCCTGGGCGATCGACCACGCGACCGAGTGGGACGCCGACCCGCGGCGGGTCGCCCTCGCCGGGGACTCCGCGGGCGCCAACCTCGTCGCCGGAGCCGCCCTCGCGCGCCGGGACCGGCGCGAACCCGTCGTCGGGACCCTGCTCGTCTACCCGCCGCCGGACTTCGAGGGCCGCTACGCGTCGGTCCGGGAGAACGGCGAGGGGTACTTCCTGACGGCGGGTGACGTCGTCGCCTGCTCGAAGCTCTACCTCGGCTCCGCGAACCCGAAGGGCGACATCCGGCTCTCGCCGCTGCGGGCCGAGCTCGCCGGGCTGGGCCCGACGATCGTCGCGACGGCCGGGTTCGACCCGCTGCGCGACGCCGGGGCCGCGTTCGCCGAGGCGTTGACCGCGGCCGGGGTGGACGCCCGACTCCGGGAGCACCCGACGCTCGTGCACGGTTTCCTCGGCTTCACCGGGGCCGTCCCGGCGGCCGACGACGCCGTCGCCGCCCTGCACCGGGAGTTCGCCGCGCTGCTCGCAGCGTGATAGGAAACAGTCCGATCTGACCGTTCGTGGAGGAGCATCCGTGACCGAACCCATCGACCCGACGACCCTCACCGTCGGGGTCCTCGGCGGCACCGGCGCGCAGGGCAAGGGCCTCGCGCTGCGGTGGGCGGCGGCCGGGATCCGCGTGATCGTCGGGTCGCGCTCGGCCGAGCGGGCGGAGACCTCCGCGGCCGAGTACCGCGAGCTCACCGGGACCGACAACGTGACCGGAACGGACAACGCGAGCTGCGCGGAGCAGGCCGACGTCGTGCTGGCCGCGGTGCCGTGGGAGTCGCACGCGGACACGCTGAAGGGCCTCGTCGAACCGCTCCGGGGCAAGATCCTGATCGACTGCGTGAACCCGCTCGGGTTCGACAAGAAGGGCCCGTACCCGCTGCCGGTCGAGGAGGGCAGCGTCGCGCAGCAGGCCGAGCAGCTGCTGCCCGAGACCCGGGTGACGGCGGCGTTCCACAACGTCTCCGCGGTGCTGCTCTCGGACCTCGAGCACGACGAGGTGGACTGCGACGTCCTCGTGCTCGGCGACGACCGGGAGGCCACCGACGTGGTCCGCGCGCTGGCCGACGCGATCCCGGGCGTGCGCGGGGTCTACGCCGGCCGGCTGCGGAACGCCTACCAGGTGGAGTGCCTCACGGCGAACCTCATCGCGATCAACCGCCGCTACAAGGTGCACGCCGGCGTGAAGATCGTGTGGCCCGAGGACGGCTGAGCGGCCTGACTCAGCGGAAGCTGTGCTCCTCCGCCGGGTACACGCCCTCGCGGACCTCCCGCGCGAACTCCTGCGCCGCGCCGCCGAGGGCGCCGGCGAGGTCGGCGTAGCGCTTGACGAAGCGCGGCACGCGTCCGGTGTTCAGGCCGGCCATGTCCGGCCACACGAGCACCTGGGCGTCGCAGTCCGGCCCCGCGCCGATGCCGACGGTCGGGATGCGCAGCTCGCCGGTCACCTTCTTGGCGACGTCGGCCGGGACCATCTCGAGCACCGTCGCGAACGCCCCGGCCTCCTGCACCGCGATCGCGTCCGCGAGGAGCTTGTCCGCGCCCGCACCGCGACCCTGCACCCGGAACCCGCCGAGGGCGTGCTCGCTCTGCGGGGTGAAGCCGAGGTGGCCCATGACGGGGATGCCCGCGTCGACCAGCGCCCGGATCTGCGGGGCGTAGTGCTCGCCGCCCTCCAGCTTCACTGCCGCGGCACCGCCCTCCTTCATGAACCGCACCGCGGTCTCGAGGGCCTGGGCGGGGGAGACCTGGTACGAGCCGAACGGGAGGTCGGCCACCACCAGGGCGCGGGACGCCCCGCGGACCACGGCCTTGCACAGCATCAGCAGCTCGTCGACCGACACCGGCACGGTGGAGTCGTAGCCGAGCACGTTGTTGGCGGCGGAGTCGCCGACCAGCAGCACGGGGATCTCCGCGGCGTCGAACACCTTCGCCGTCGGGAAGTCGTAGGCCGTCAGCATGGGCCAACGTTCGCCGGCGTCCTTCCACTGCTGCAGGTGGTGGATGCGGACGCGCTTCGGTGCGGGTGACGTCATCGTCGTGTCCTCCTGCCTCGAGGCCCGTGTCAGCGGGTCCCCGGGCGTGTGCGAGGGGCTGGTGCCGCCGAAGCCTGCCCCGCGGCCCGCCGTCGCGCCGGTGCTTGTCGCCGGACTCACATCGACCCACCCCGACGGAGACCACATCGGGCGGTTGCGAGGATGGCCGCGTGTCACGCCCGGGGAGCACGACCGACCGCCGTCCGCTCCGTTCCCGACGGCGGGTGGTGCTCCGGTGGGTGGTCGCGCTCGCGACGCTGGTCACGCTCGCCGGCTGCGCCGACGCCGTGCCGGCCGCGACGGCACCCCCGACCGCCCCGGCCCCGTCGTCCGCGGCCGCCCCGGGCGGCCTCGACCGCTTCTACTCCCAGCAGCTGTCCTGGGGCTCCTGCCTGCCGTTCGCGACGACGGACGACCAGCGCCAGTTCTACGGCCAGCCCGGCTTCGAGTGCTCGAAGCTCGAGGTGCCGATCGACTACGCGAACCCGACCGGTCGCACGGCGCAGATCGCGGTCTCGCGCCTGAAGGCCACCGACCCGAACCAGCGGATCGGGTCGCTGCTGGTCAACCCCGGCGGCCCCGGCGCCTCCGGCATCGAGATCGCCTCGCAGCTCGCGATCCTCACCCGCGGCGAGGAGGTCGCCCGCCGCTTCGACCTCGTCGGCTTCGACCCGCGGGGCATCGGCGCGAGCACCCCGACCATCCGCTGCCTGACCCCGGCCGAGCAGGACGCCCAGCGCGCGACCGACATCCTCGACCCGTCCCCGGCGGGCGTGCAGCGCGCCGAGGGACTCGCCCGACAGACGGCCGACGGCTGCGCGCAGAAGACCGGCGTGGACATGCTCGCGAACGCCGGCACCCGCGACGTCGCGAAGGACATGGACGTGCTCCGGGCGGTGCTCGGCGACGAGAAGCTGAACTACCTCGGGTTCTCCTACGGCACCCGGATCGGCTCCACCTACGCCGAGCAGTTCCCGCGCAACGTCCGCGCCATGGTCCTCGACGGTGCCCTGGACCCGGACCAGGACCCGACCGACGAGGTCGTCAACCAGGGCCGCGGGTTCCAGGGCGCGTTCGAGGCCTTCGCGAAGGACTGCTCGACGAAGCCCGGCTGCCCCCTGGGCGCCGACCCCGCGCAGGCGACGACCCGCTTCCAGGAACTGACGCGCCCGCTGCTGGCGGCCCCGCAGAAGCTCCCGGACGGCCGCACGTTCTCCTACGGCGACGCGCAGCAGGGCACCATCCAGGCCCTCTACGCCACGTCGCTGTGGCCCGACCTCCGGCAGGGCCTCACCGAGCTCACGCAGGGCCGCGGGCAGACGCTGATGGGCCTCGCCGACCAGTACTACGACCGCGCCCCGGACGGCACGTACTCCCCGCAGCAGGACGCGTTCACCGCCGTGCGCTGCGTGGACGACCCGCGCGTCACCGACCCGGCGCAGGCGCTGGACCGCGCGACCCGCTACAACGAGGCCGCGCCGTTCCTCGACTCGGGACGCGGGGCGAGCGCCGCGCTGGACTCGTGCGCGTTCTGGCCCCCGCAGGCCCCGGTCACCGGCGGCCCGCACGTCCCGCAGGCCCCGGGCCTGGCCCCGCCGCTCGTTGTGTCCACGACCGGTGACCCGGCGACGCCGTACCAGGCGGGGGTCGACCTCGCGAAGGCGCTGAACGGCTCGCTGCTGACCAAGGTCGGCGACCAGCACACCGCGACCTTCCAGGGCTTCGGGTGCGTCGACGCGATCGTCACCCGCTACCTCGTCGACGGCACCCCCGCCCCGCCGAACGCGCGGTGCGCCGACACCGGGTGATCCGTCCCCGTCCGGGGACCCCTGTGACGTCCCTGTAACACCATCTCCTTAGGGTCCGGGACATGGATCGGCAGCAGGAGTTCGTCCTGCGGACGTTGGACGAGCGCGACATCCGCTTCGTGCGGCTGTGGTTCACCGACGTGCTCGGCTACCTCAAGTCCGTCGCGATCGCCCCGGCCGAGCTCGAGGGGGCGTTCGCCGAGGGCATCGGGTTCGACGGGTCGTCGATCGAGGGCTTCAGCCGCGTCTACGAGTCGGACATGGTCGCCAAGCCCGACCCGTCGACGTTCCAGGTGCTGCCCTGGGAGGACGCCGAGGGCGACCACTACTCGGCACGGATGCTCTGCGACATCACGATGCCCGACGGCTCGCCGTCCTGGGCCGACCCGCGCCACGTGCTGCGCCGCGCGCTCTCGCGCGCCGCCGAGGCCGGCTTCACCTGTTACGTCCACCCGGAGATCGAGTTCTACCTGCTCCGGGACCTTCCCGACGACGGGACCCCGCCGGTCCCCGCCGACACCGGCGGTTACTTCGACCAGGCCAGCCACGACGTCGCGCCGCACTTCCGCCGGCGCGCGATCGACTCGCTGGAGGCCATGGGCATCTCGGTGGAGTTCTCCCACCACGAGGGCGGCCCGGGTCAGCAGGAGATCGACCTGCGCTACGCGGACGCGCTGTCGATGGCGGACAACATCATGACGTTCCGCTACCTCGTCAAGGAGGTGGCGATCACCCAGGGCGTGCGGGCGTCGTTCATGCCGAAGCCGTTCACCCAGCACCCGGGGTCGGCGATGCACACCCACGTCAGCCTGTTCGAGGGCGACCAGAACGCGTTCCACGACGCCGCGGAGCCCTACGAGCTCTCCAAGACCGGCAAGGCGTTCGTCGCCGGGGTCCTGCGCCACGCGCGGGAGATGTCCGCGGTGACCAACCAGTTCGTGAACTCCTACAAGCGCCTCGTCGTCGGCGGGGAGGCGCCGACCGCGGTGTGCTGGGGCCACGCGAACCGCTCCGCGCTGGTCCGGGTGCCGATGTACTCGCCGGGCAAGGCGTCCTCACGGCGGGTCGAGGTGCGCTCGCTGGACTCGGCCGCGAACCCGTACCTGGCGTACGCCGTGATCCTGGGCGCGGGGCTCAAGGGGATCGCCGAGGGCTACGAGCTCCCGCCTGCCGCCGAGGACAACGTGTGGTCGCTGACCGAGGGCGAGCGGCGCGCGATGGGGTACCAGACGCTGCCGCAGAACCTCGACGGCGCGCTGCAGGCCTTCGAGCAGTCCGACCTCATGGCGGAGATCCTCGGCGAGCACGTCTACGACTTCTTCCTGCGCAACAAGCGCAGCGAGTGGGACGCCTACCGCCGCAACGTCACGCCCTACGAGCTGGCCACGTACCTGCCGACGCTGTGACGTCCCGGGGTGTCGGTCCCCGCGACTAGGCTCGCCCGGGTGACGACACCCCCCGTCGCGCGCGACCGACGACCCGCTCGCGCGCCGGCCCGTCTCGGGTTCACCGACCCCGACGCCGGGCAGCGCCTGGCCGACCTCGGCTGGTGGGACGGTGACGACGCCGTGCCGGCCGCGGCCCTCGTCGTCTGGGCCCTGGCCCGCGCGGCGGACCCGGACCTCGCGCTGGCCGCCGTCGAGAAGCTGCGGGAGTCGCTCGAGGGGTCGTGGGCGGAGCTCGAGGCCGCGTTGCGGGTCGACCAGGGGCTGCGCGGGCGGCTGTTCGGCGTGCTCGGCGGGTCCACCGCGCTCGGCGAGCACCTGGTCACCCAGCCCGAGCGCTGGCGGCTGCTGCGCACGGTGCAGGCACCCGGCCGGGTGCACGACGCGTCCCGGCTGCCCAGCGCCGTGGACCGCTGCCGGACCCACCTGGACGCCGTCGGCGCCGACCCGGATGCGGCCGCGCCGATCGCGAACGTCACCGGTCCCGGCGCGGTGGAGCTGCTGCGCCTGGCCTGGCGCGACGACGTGCTGCTGCTCGCGGCCGCCGACCTGCAGTCGGTGTGCGAGCCCGAGCTGCCGTTCTGGCCGGTCGACGTCATCTCCGCGCAGCTCGCCGACGTCGCCGCGGCCGGGCTGGAGGCCGCCCTCGCGGTGGCCCGCGCGGAGGTCGGTGCCGAGAAGGTCGAGGGGGTGCGGCTCGGCGTCATCGGGATGGGCAAGTGCGGGGGCCGCGAGCTGAACTACGTCTCCGACATCGACGTGATCTTCCTCCACGACGGGCCCGCCGACGTCGCGACCCGGCTCGCCTCGACGATGATGCGGGTGGCGACGGAGGCCTTCCTCGAGATCGACGCGAACCTGCGCCCCGAGGGCCGGTCCGGGCAGCTGACCCGCACCCTCGACGGGCACGTGTCCTACTACCAGCGGTGGGCGCGGACCTGGGAGTTCCAGGCCCTGCTCAAGGCCCGCCCGGTCGCGGGCGACCTCGAGCTCGGCCGGGAGTACTGCGAGGCGCTCGCGCCGATGGTGTGGAGCGCGGCCGACCGCGAGGACTTCGTCGCGGACGTCCGCGCGATGCGCAAGCGGGTCGAGGACCACATCCGCCACGACGTCGCCGACCGGGAGCTCAAGCTCGGCCGCGGCGGGCTGCGCGACGTCGAGTTCGCCGTCCAGCTGCTGCAGCTCGTGCACGGCCGGGGCGACGAGACGCTGCGCGGGCAGAACACCCTGGAGACGCTCGCGGCCCTCGGCGAGGGCGGCTACATCGGCCGCGACGACGCCGCGAACCTCGCCGCCTCCTACCGCTTCCTGCGGATGCTCGAGCACCGCGTGCAGCTGCAGCGCCTCCGCCGCACCCACCTGTTCCCCTCCGACGAGGACACCGACGGCCTGCGCTGGCTCGCCCGTGCCGCGAAGCTGCGCCCGGACGGGCGGCGGGACGCGGTCGGGGTGCTGCAGGCCGAGCGCTCCCGCACGACGGTGCGCGTGCGGCGCCTGCACGAGAAGCTCTTCTACCGCCCGCTGCTGGAGTCGGTGGCCAGGGTCGCGGGGTCGGACCTGGTGCTGACCGAGCAGTCCGCGACCCGCCGGCTCGCCGCGCTCGGATGGAGCTCGCCGTCGGGCGCGCTCAAGCACGTCGCCGCCCTGACCGCCGGGACCGGGCGCGCGGCCCGGATCCAGCGGGCGCTGCTGCCCGTGCTGCTCGACCAGCTGGGCCACACCGCCGACCCCGACCACGGCCTGCTCGCCTACCGGAAGGTCTCCGAGGCGCTGGCGTCCACGCCGTGGTTCCTCGCGCTGCTGCGCGACGAGGGCCTGGCCGCCGACCGGCTGATGTACGTGCTGGGCACGTCCCGCTGGGTCGCGGAGATGATGCCGCGCTCGCCGGAGGTGCTGCGGCTGCTCGGGGGCGACGGGCCGTCGGCCGACCTGGTCGCCCGCGACCCGGCGGAGGTCGCCCGCTCGCTGCGCGCCGCCGTCGCCCGGCACACCGACCCGCGCTCGGCCGGCAACGTCGCGCGCTCGCTGCGCCGCGTCGAGCTGCTGCGGGTCGCGTGTGCGGACCTGCTCGGGCTGACCGACGTCGTCGCGGTGTGCCGCGCGCTCTCCAGCGTGTGGGTCGCCGTGCTGCAGGCCGGGCTGGACGCCGCGATCCGGGAGCGCGCCGGGGCCGCCCCGGCTCCCGCCGCGATCGCGATCATCGGCATGGGCCGGCTCGGCGGCGCGGAGCTGGGCTACGGGTCGGACGCCGACGTCGTCGCCGTGTGCGAGCCGGTGGGCGGCGCGTCCGACCAGGAGGCGACGACGTTCGCCCGCGCCGTCGTCGAGTCGGTCGTCTCGGCGCTCGGCTCGCCCAGCCCGGACCCGGCGCTCGAGGTCGACACGAAGCTGCGTCCCGAGGGCCGGAGCGGGCCGCTGGTGCGCACGCTGTCGTCGTACGCGGACTACCTGCGGCGTTGGGCGCAGACCTGGGAGTGCCAGGCCCTGCTGCGGGCCCGCCCGGTGGCCGGCGACGAGGACCTGGGCCGGCGCTTCGAGGAGATGATCGCGCCGTACCGCTACCCGGAGGGCGGGCTGCCCGAGGAGCAGGCGACGGAGATCCGACGGATGAAGGCCCGGGTCGACGCCGAGCGCCTGCCGCGCGGGGCCGACCGGGCGCTGCACACCAAGCTCGGCACGGGCGGGCTGGCCGACGTCGAGTGGACCGTGCAGCTCCTGCAGCTCCAGCACGCCGGGGCCCGGCCCGCACTGCGCACCACCTCGACGCTGGACGCCCTCGCCGCCCTGGAGGAGGAGGGCCTGCTCTCGGCGTCCGACGCGGCCGCGCTCGTGGCGGGCTGGTCGACGGCGACCCGCGCCCGCGGGGTCGCGACCCTCGTCCGCGGCAAGCCCACCGACCAGCTCCCGCGCTCCGGGCACGAGCTCGCCGGGATCGCCTCGGCGCTGGGCTACCCCGAGGACGACCCGGGGGAGTGCATCGACGAGTACCGCCGCATCACCCGGCACTCCCGCGCCGTGGTGGACCGCGTGTTCTCGGCGCTGGAGTAGGCCGGTGGAGGAACTCGACGCCGCTCGCCGGTTCGCTGACCGTTGGCTGGCCTCGCTGCCGGACCGGCCCGTCGGGGTGCCGGCCGACCCGGCGGCGCTGCGCTCAGCCCTCGGGGATCTTCCCGACGACGGACTCCCCGCGGCCGGGGTGCTCGACGACCTCGCGGCGGCGCTGGAGCCCGGGCTCGTGTCGAGCGGGGGGCCGCGCTACTTCGGGTTCGTCACCGGCGGGACGCTGCCGGTGGCCCTGGCGGCCGACTGGATGGTGGCCGCGGCCGACCAGGACGCCGCCGTCGCCGTGATGTCCCCCGCCGCGGCCGTGGTGGAGGAGGTCGCGGGCGGGTGGGTGCTGGACCTGCTCGGGCTCCCGGGGGACGCGGCCGTGGGGTTCGCGACTGGCGCCCAGACCGCGAACATCGCCTGCTTGGCCGCGGCCCGGCATGCGCTGCTCGCGGGAGTGGGACACGACGTCGAGGCCGACGGCCTGATCGGTGCGCCGCCCGTCACCGTGCTGCTCGGCGCGGCGGCGCACGCGACCGTGGTCCAGGCGCTGCGGCTGCTCGGGTTCGGGGCCCGGCACGCGGTCCGGGTGCCGACCGATGCACAGGGGCGCCTGCTCCCGGAGGAATTGCGGTCCGCTCTCGCGGCGGCGCCGGGTCCGGTGCTGGTGTGCGCGCAGGCCGGCCAGGTGAACACCGGCGCGTGCGACCCGCTCGACGAGATCGCGGCGCTCGTGCGGGCGCGGGAGCACACGTGGATGCACGTCGACGGCGCGTTCGGCCTGTGGGCGGCGGCCTCTCCCGCCCGCCGGCACCTGGTGGTGGCCGCCGACCGGGCGGACTCCTGGGCCGTCGACGCGCACAAGTGGCTGAACGTGCCCTACGACTCCGCGCTCACCGTGGTGCGCGACCGCGCGGCCCTCGCCGCCGCGATGTCGGTGTCGGCGCCGTACCTCCCGCTGGGCGACCTCGACCCGTCCACGCGCACGCTGGAGAACTCGCGGCGGGCCCGCGGGATCCCGGTGTACGCGGCGCTGCGGGCCCTGGGGCGCCGGGGTGTGGCGGACCTGGTGGACCGGTGCTGCGACCTCGCCCGGCGGGCGGCCGACCGGTTCGCGGCGCACGCGGAGGTGCTGAACGACGTGGTGCTCAACCAGGTGCTGGTCCGGTTCCCGGGGGTCGACGTCGCGCAGCTGGCCCGCGCGGTCGCGGAGGACGGCACGTGCTGGGTGGGCACCACGGTGTGGGACGGCGCGCCGGCGCTGCGGTTCTCGGTGTCGAACTGGTCGACGACCGCGGCGGACGTGGACGTCTCCGTCGACCGGATCCTGGCGCTGGCCGTCGAGCTCAGCGGGCGAGGTGCGGGAGGTCCAGCGTGACGGGGAACGGCTCCGTGAGCTCGACGACGGGGCCGGTCGCGATCTCGCGGTAGGCGCCGTCCACCAGCTCGTGCAGGTGCCCGACCGGACCCTCCTGCTCGACGCGGAGATACCACCGGACCCCGGCCTCGGCGTAGAGGTGGGGCTTGAGGATCCGGTCGTGCGCGGCGTTCCCGGGGCTGACGACCTCGACGACGAGCGCGACGTCCACGGCGTCATTGATGACCGTGCCGGGATCGAGGTCGCCCCGGATCACGGCGACGTCGGGCATCAGGAGTCGGTTCCGGCCGACGCGGACGGTCGGCTCCCCGACGACGGACCACGACGAGGTCGCCGCAGCGTCGAGGACGGCGAAGCTCCGGTACGCGAGCCGCTGGTGCTGGTTCGACCCGCGCGGACTCATCACGAGGGCGCCGTCGACGAGCTCGACGGGGCTCTTCTCCGGGAGCTCAAGCCATTCCTGCTCGGTCCAGGGCTCGGTGCGGTCGAGGAGACGGGGGGCCTCTTCCTGATGTGGTGCAGCCACCGTGCGCCTCCTCGGGTTGGGTGGTTCGTGCCGGTCATGGTCGCACTGTCGCAGCGACCACCGACAGTCTCGCGGCCCGCGGCAAGTCGGCAGGCCCGTCCGCATCATCTTGTCGCGGTCGACATCTGGGAGGCGGCCGCCTTGTCGTTGGGATTCCCAGCGACAGGATGACGGCGGGTGGGCAGTAGGCCGCGACAAGGTGGGCCTGCACGACGACGAGCCCCTCCGAGGGGCCGGAGGGGCTCGTCGGTGGAGCTCAGTGGTCCTCGGGCGTCCGCTCGACCGTGGGCGCCGGCTCCTCCGGGTGCGGGCCCGGAGCCGGGGCGGTGCCCCACGGCGGGGTGGCGAACGGCGCCGGGATCGGGCCGCTGGGGTGCCCGGCCGGACCACCCGCCGTCGGGAAGGGGCCGCTGGGGTGGCCGGCCGGGAAGGCGATCGGACCCGTCGTCGGGAAGGCCGGGTGGCGACGGCGGGAGCGGCGCACGAGCAGGACCGCGGTCAGGGCACCGCCGACGAGCACGAGGAACGCGGTGACCGAGGCGGCGACGATCACGAGGGTGCGCGTGCGGTTCTCGCTGGCGTCGCCGACGGCCGCGTAGGCCTGCTGGGCGGTCGTGAGCTGCTTCGCGGCCTGCGTGTGGTCCGGGCGCAGGCGCGTGACCTCGGTGAGGGCGGCGATCGCGTCCGCGTTCTCGCCCGCGGCGAGGGCGTCGAGACCGGCGCGGTAGCGGGTGTCGACCGGCCCGGGCTCCGTCACGACCCCGTTCCGCTCGAGCATCGAGCGCAGCGCGGAGGTGGGGGCGAGGAAGTTGAAGGCGCCGGAGTCACCGATGCCCATGCTGTTCAGCCCGATCACGCGGCCGCGGGCGTCGACGGCGGGCCCGCCGCTCATCCCGGGGGCCATGTCCGCGCTGACCTCGACGAAGGGCACGCCGTCGCGGGTCTGGACCGAGCTGACGGTGCCGTCCTTCCAGCTCGGGTCGCGGCTGGGGTCCATGAGGCGGTCGCGGTCGGCGGGGTAGCCGACGGCGGTGACCGGGGTGCCGGGGGTGGGGTCGCCGGCAGGGGCGAGGGGGGCGGCGGGGAGGTTCTCGCCGTCGACGTCGAGGAGGGCGACGTCGCCGCGCTCGTTGGGCAGCGAGTCGACGATCGTGGCGTCCAGACGCTTCTCCGGGCCGGAGGCGTCGGCGCGGACGACCGAGACCCGACGCTCGATCGGGCTGCCGGCCGTGGGGCCGCCGATGTCGTAGCGGCCGAGGATGAAGGCCTCGTACTGGGCGGGCGTGCCGGTCGCGCCGGGGGTGGTCGCGACGTCGCCGGCGAGCCGGGTACGCAGCGAGTCGGTGAGGTCGGCGGCGTCGACGCAGTGGCCGGCGGTGGCGACGTGTCCGTCGTTCGCGACGACCACCCCCGAGCAGGTCCCGGTGAGGCGGACGGTGCCGATCTCGCGGCCCGTGCCCTTCTCCCGGACCCAGCCCGTGGCGCGGGTCTCGACGTAGGTGACGGCCGGCAGGACCTCGGCGACGAGCCGCTCGCGGGGCATCACCGGGTCGGTCTGGGCGGCGGCGGGGACGGCGGTCGTCAGGAGGGCGCCACCGACGACGGTGGCGGTGAGAAGGGTGGTCACGACTCGCTTCATGGCGGTGCTCGCTTCGTTCTCTCGGCCGTTTCGGGCCTCTGACCAGCGGTGACGCTGAAACTACGAAGCGAGCGGGTCTCGGGAATGCGTAGAACCCCCCGGGTGACCCGGGGGGTTCTACGCTGATCGGTCGGGCGGAGGGTCAGGCGAGCCCCACCCCGCAGCCCCCGCAGAAGCGGGCGCCCGTGGCGCGGGCGGCGCCGCAGTTCGGGCAGTGGCCGGGGCCGGTCGGGGCGTCGGTCAGCGGAGCCATCCCGGCGGGCGGGGTGGCGACGGCGACCGGCGCGGCGGCCTCCGGGGCCTCGTGCCGCGGGGTCGTGGGAGCCGGGGCGACCGGAGCCGGGAAGCCGACCGGGGGCGAGGCCGGCGCGGCCGGCATCGTCCCGCCCTGACCGAACGGTGCGGCGCCGAAGCCGGCCGGGGCCTGGTGCTGCGGAGCCTGGTGCTGCGGTGCCGGGTACTGCTGCGGGACCGCGTACTGCGCCGGCACGGGGGCCTGGCCGTACTGCTGCACCGTCGCCGGGGTCTGCTGGATCGGCATCTGGTAGCCGGTCGGCAGGCCGAGGCCGGGCTGGGCGAGGTTGACCTGCGGGGTGGCCCGGCGCTTGTTCCGGACGACGATCCCGACCACGAGTCCGCCGACGACCAGCAGGAACAGCACGCCGCCGCCGATCAGGCCCCAGCCGAGCAGGCCCATGCCCTTGTCACCGAACTGGTCGTGCGCCCGGGCGGCCTTGGCCTTGTAATCGGCCGCGGCCTGCGAGTCGGGGGCGATGTCGAGGACCTTCGCGAACTGCTCCTCCGCGTCGGAGTAGTAGCCCTGGTAGTAGTCGGCGAGACCGGCCCGGTAGGCCTCGTCGAACGCGCCCGGCTGGGCCTGGACGCCGTTGCGGGCGAGCATCTCGAGCAGCGTCGAGCTCGGCGCGACGTAGTTGAACGAGTTGCTGCGGTCACTGATGCCCATGCTGTTGATCCCGACGACCTGACCCTGCTGGTTCACGGTCGGACCGCCGCTCATGCCCTGGCCCATGTCCGCGGTGATCTGCAGGAACGGGATGCCGTTCTGGTTCTGCGTGCCGCTGACCGAGCCGTCCTTGAACGTCGGCTGCAGGCTCGCGTCCATCACCTGGTCGACGACGCCCGGGTAGCCGATGCTCATGATCTGCGTGCCGGTGGTCGTGGTGTTCGCCGGCGCGACCTCGACCGTCGGCATGTTGGTGGCGTTGACCTTGAGCAGCGCGACGTCACCCTGCGAGTTCGGCTTCGAGTCCACGATCTGGGCCTGCAGCGGGGTCTGCGACGGCCCCTCGGACGCCTGGGCCACGGTGACCTTCTTGTCGGCCGGCGAGCCGCCGACGTCGCCCTCCAGCTTGTAGTTGGCCATCACGTAGTTGTAGGTCGTGGTGGCGTCGTACCCGGCCTGTGCGGCACCGGAGGAGATCTCGGTGGCGAGTTCCTCCTGGATGTCCAGGTCGGAGACGCAGTGCCCGGCGGTGGCGACGTAGCCGTTCGGGTTCACGACGAAGCCGGTGCACTGCAGGGAGAGGTCGAACGGGCCCTCGACGGAGCCGTCGGCCATGTTGCGCAGGTAGGTGTGCACGTCGGTCTGCAGGTAGACCACGCCGGGCAGGACCTCGGCCGACACCCGCTCCTGCACGGGGGCCGCGGTCGGATCGGGGCCACCTCCACCATCCTGGGCCAGGGCCGGGGGTGCGGTGGCCAGCAGCGCGGCGCCGGTGACGGCGACGATCCCGAGGGCGGACTTCCAGGACGGCAGGCTCGTGCGCATGACGGCTCCTCACTCAGGGTGACTTATCGGTGTCCGGTGAGGCGGTTCCTCACCTGTGTGGACCGCCATAGAGTCACACAGAGTGTGTACCGAGGCAAGCGTCTGGCGGGTTGAGCGCGGATTTATGTCGAAGATTGACACTTCTTGCGGGTCGTGGTCACGCTGCGTCGACCATCACGACGGGTGATGTGGGCGGGTCGGCTGGCGCTGCACGGGGGACGGCGGTCATCATCGAACACGTGTTCGAGGAGCGTGGGCCGGCGCAGCGGCGGAACGACCGCTCGGGCGCCCTGCAGCGCACCGAGGTCCGCCGGGTGTGGGTCGACCTCGCGGTGGCGTACCCCCGCCCGGCGAGCCGCCCGCCGCGTGCGGTCCCCGACGGGGTCGACCTGCAGAGCCGGGTCCCGGGCGAGCTCCTCGGCTGGCGCCGGACGACGACGGGGGAGTGGGTCGGCTGGGTCTGCGTGCCGATCAGTCAGGGTGAGGAGGTCCGGTACGTCTACCAGTACGTGGCCGCTGCGGCCCTGTCCCCGCGTGAGGACGTGCGCGACCGGCGGTGAACCCGCGCGAGCCGCGTGCGTTGCGTGCCGCACACGGTCGGCGCGGGTCGCCTCGGGTGGCTGCTGCGTTGCGTGCCGCACACGGTCGGCGCGGGTCGCATCGGGCGGGCGCTACGTTGCGTGCCGCACACGGTCGGCGCGGGTCGCATCGACGGCCCACGGTCGAGGCACTCCTGGTGTGCCGCTCGACGTCGCGGACGAGCGTGAAGATCCTGTTCCGGCGCGCGGACCGATCGGTCCCCGCCCCACTTCGCTCCCCGCGATGAGATCTTGCTCTGCCCACCAGCGCGAGTGCGACGCCAGGCATCCCCACGTGCCTCTCGACCTGCCTCGTGTCGCACTCGCGCCTGCTGCCCGTCGGAGGGCGGCCTCGCCCGGCCCCGACGGCCGGTCTGTCGAGCGAAGGGACCCTTCGCTCGACACGTGGGCCCCGGCGGCGGGCACCGAGCCGGGTGAGCGCCGATGCGGTCCTGCTTCATGATCACCGAGCACCGCCGGCGGGCCTCGGCTCGGCGGGACCACCGCAGGTGCTCGATCGACACCTCCGGCGGGCGACCGACCTGGACCGACCGTGTGCGGGACACAACGCGCGGGTGGCGGTGATCGACCTGGGCCGACCGACCGTGTGCGGGACGCAACGCGCATGCGGCGGCGACCGGCCCGGGCCGACCGTGTGCGGGACGCAACGCGCATGCGGCGGCGACCGACATGGGCCGACCGTGTGCGGGACGCATCACGACGTGACCGACCGGGCACGACCCGCCGTCGGGAACGCAGAACGGCCCGGCCACCCGCGAGGGGTGACCGGGCCGTCGACGGCCGATCAGGAGATCAGCAGTTGTAGTACAGCTCGAACTCGTACGGGTGCGGGCGCAGCCGCAGGCCCGTGACGTCGTCGCGCTTGAGCTCGATCCACTTCTCGATGAGGTCGGAGGTGAACACGCCGCCCTCGAGCAGGTAGTCGTGGTCGGCCTCGAGGTTGTTCACCGCAGCGTCGAGGCTGGCCGGCACCTGCGCGATGTTGGCGGCCTCCTCCGGCGGGAGCTCGTAGAGGTCCTTGTCGACCGGCGTCGGCGGCTCGATCTTGTTCCGGATGCCGTCCAGGCCGGCCATCATCATGGCGGCGAAGGACAGGTACGGGTTGCCCGACGAGTCGGGGCAGCGGAACTCGAGGCGCTTGGCCTTCGGGTTGTTGCCGGTGATCGGGATGCGGACGCACGCCGAGCGGTTGCGGTTCGAGTAGACCAGGTTGATCGGGGCCTCGAAGCCGGGCACCAGGCGGTGGTAGGAGTTCGCGGTGGCGTTGGTGAACGCCACGAGCGAGGGCGCGTGGTGCAGGATGCCGCCGATGTAGTGGCGGGCCATGTCCGAGAGCCCGGCGTAGCCGTTCTCGTCGTAGAACAGCGGCTCGCCACCCTTGAACAGCGACTGGTGGCAGTGCATGCCCGAGCCGTTGTCGCCGGCGATCGGCTTCGGCATGAAGGTCACGGTCTTGCCGGCCTGCCACGCCGTGTTCTTGACGATGTACTTGAACAGCTGCAGGTCGTCCGCCGCGTGCAGCAGCGTGTTGAACTTGTAGTTGATCTCGGCCTGGCCGCCGGTGCCGACCTCGTGGTGCAGCTTCTCGAGCTCGAAGCCGGAGTTCATGAGGTTGGTGCCGATCGCGGCGCGCAGGTCCGAGGTCTGATCGGTCGGCTCGACCGGGAAGTACCCGCCCTTGGCCGCGACCTTGTAGCCCTTGTTGCCGCCCGGCTCGTCCCGGGCGGTGTTCCACACGCCCTCGATCGAGTCGACCTCGTAGTACTGCGTGCGCATCGAGGACTCGTAGCGGACCGAGTCGAAGATGTAGAACTCCGCCTCCGGGCCGAAGAAGCAGGTGTCCGCGACGTCGACGGTCGAGAGGAACTTCTCCGCCTTGCGGGCCACGTTGCGCGGGTCGCGGCTGTAGGCCTCGAGCGTCAGCGGGTCGTGGACGAAGAAGTTCATGTTCAGGGTCTTCTGGGCCCGGAACGGGTCGATGCGCGCGGTCTCCACGTCGGGGAGCAGCGTCATGTCCGACTCGTTGATCGTCTGGAACCCGGTGACCGAGGAACCGTCGAACGCGAGGCCGTCCTCGAAGACGCCGTCGCTGAACTCCGACGCGGGCACGGTGAAGTGCTGCATCTGGCCGGGGAGGTCGCAGAACCGGACGTCGACGTACTGCACCCCCTCGTCGGAGATGTACTTGAAGACCTCGTCCTTGTTGCTGAACACCCTCACTGGCTCCTTCTCGAGGCACTGACTTCCGGTCGAGCGACCCGCCCGGCGGGACCGGATCACCGCTTCAGGTGACGTGGACGCTAGGCGGCCGACGTTTCTCGCCCGTCGCACCGGTGTTTCGCAGCAGTTAACGGGCCCGCGTCACACTGCCCGGCCCGCCCCGGCGTCGTTGCCGGGACGCGTGTCGACGACGCGGCGGCACCGTAGCCTGTCAGAGTGTCGTGGTTTCGTGAATGGCTCACCGACGACGGGCCTGAACGGGCGGCGGGTGGTCGCCCGGAAAGCGGCGGACGTCCGTTTCGAGAGGACTCCCGCGCACGACGCGTGCCTGCCGATCGGCCGAACGGGCGGCCACCGTCGGCGAGCGTCGGGGCCCCGGACGACGACGGGTGGCCCGGCCGGGACCTCGGGCTGCCCGAGTCCGGGCCCGGGTCGGTCGCGAGCCCGCCCCGACGCCTGGGGCAGTTCCTGCTCGACCTGCTCGTCGGTGGACTGGTGGCCTCGGCGATCTCGTTCCCGGCCCCGACCTACCTCAGCCTCGCGGTCTGGGCGGTGCTCGTGACGGTGCCGGTCGCCCTGATCGGCCAGACGCCCGCGATGGTGCTCACCGGCCTGCGGGTGCTGCGGGCCGACGGCGCCGCCCGGGTCGGGGTGTGGGCCCTCGCGCGGACGGTGTCGCTGTTCTTCGTCGTCCCCGCGGTGATCATGGATCGCGACTCCCGCGGACTGCACGACCGCGTCAGTCGCACCGTGGTGGTGCGGACCCGCTGAGGAGCGGTCAGCGGCGGCGCACGGTGCGCTGCATGCCCTTCATCTGTGCACCCTTGGGCACCGGGCCCTTCGGCATCGCCGGCCCGCCCCGGCCGGCGATCGCGGCCAGGCGCTTCTCGAGGGTGTCCATCTGCTCGCGGTCGATGTTGCGCGGGAGCTTCGCCATGTGGCGCTGGAGCTTGGAGAGCTCGACCTCGCCCTCCGAGCTGCCGATGGCGACCTCGTAGATCGGCACCTGCCCGGCGACGCGCGAGACCTTCTTCTTCTCCTGGGCGAGCAGGCCCTTCGTGCGGTGCGAGGCGCCCTCGGCCACGAGGATCACGCCCGGGCGACCGATGACGCGGTGCACGACGTCGAGCTGGGTGGTGCCGGCGACCGCCTGGGTCACCCGCCACGGCCCGCGCATGTTGTCCAGCGCCCAGCCGGCGGCCCCGGGCTGGCCGTCGGCCTTGGCGTAGACGTTCTTCTGCACGCGTCGCCCGAACACGATCATCGCGACCGCGAGGCCGAGGATGACCCCGATCGGCACCAGGTACCAGGACTGCCCGATGAGCAGGCCGATGACCAGGAAGATCAGCGCCGTCACGACGACGGCCCCGATCATCAGCGGGAGGAGGAGCTTGTCCTCCTTGCGCTGCATCTGGAAGGCCTGCCAGATCTGCGACCAGCGCTGCTTGCGCGCCGCCCGCGCAGCCTGCTTGGCGGCCTTCTTCTCTTCCTTGGTCGCCTTACCGGCAGTGCCCTTGGCCATGCTCCCTATTCTGCCGGATGCACCGTCACCCGCGGCGGGCGAGGACCGATCCGACCTCCTGCCGGGCCTCACCCTCGGCCGCCAGCTCCTCCATGCCCTCGGGCAGGGCCTCGCCGCGGTGCAGCTTCGCCTGCGCGTAGAGCCGGCCCGCCCGGTACGACGACCGCACCAGCGGCCCGGCCATCACCCCGGCGATGCCCATCGCGAGCGCCGCGTCGCGGTGCTCCACGAACTCCTCGGGCTTGACCCAGCGCTCCACCGGGTGGTGGCGCAGCGAGGGGCGCAGGTACTGGGTGAGGGTCAGCAGGTCGCACCCGGCGTCGTGCAGGTCCTGCATCGCCGCGGTGACCTCCTCGGGCGTCTCGCCCATCCCGAGGATCAGGTTCGACTTCGTGACGAGGCCCGCGGCGCGCGCCTTGCGGATGACGTCGAGCGAGCGCTCGTAGCGGAACGCGGGGCGGATCCGCCGGAAGATGCGCGGCACGGTCTCGAGGTTGTGCGCGAGCACCTCGGGGGCCGAGTCGAAGACCGGGCCCAGCTGGTCGTCCCGGCCGTCGAAGTCCGGGATCAGCAGCTCGACGCCGGTGCCCGGGTTGAGCTCGTGCACCTGCCGGACGGTCTCGGCGTAGAGCCAGGACCCGCCGTCCTCGAGGTCGTCGCGGGCGACGCCGGTGATCGTCGAGTAGCGCAGCCCCATCTGGCGCACCGACTCGGCGACCTTGGTCGGCTCGAGGCGGTCGAGCGGCGAGGGCTTCCCGGTGTCGATCTGGCAGAAGTCGCACCGCCGGGTGCACTGCTCGCCGCCGATGAGGAACGTCGCCTCGCGGTCCTCCCAGCACTCGTAGATGTTGGGGCAGCCCGCCTCCTCGCACACGGTGGCGAGCCCCGCGGAGCGCACCATGCCCTTGAGCTCGGAGAAGTTCGGGCCGGTCTGCACGCGGGTGCGGATCCACTCGGGCTTGCGCTCGATGGGTGTCTGCGAGTTGCGGACCTCGAGGCGGAGCAGCTTGCGTCCTGCCGGTGCCGTGGGATCAGCGCTCGTGGTCACGGGTCCCAGACTACGCGCGATGCCCCGTTAGGCTGATCTCCGTCATGGACCTGCGGATCTTCACCGAACCGCAGCAGGGCGCCACCTACGACGACCTGCTGCGCGTCGCGCGGTGCGCGGAGGAGTGCCGCTACGACGGCTTCTTCCGCTCGGACCACTTCCTGGCCATGGGCGACTCGACGGGCCTGCCGGGTCCGACGGACGCGTGGGTCACCCTCGGCGCCCTGGCCCGGGAGACCTCGACGATCCGCCTCGGCACGCTGATGACCTCGGTCACCTTCCGCCTGCCGGGCCCCCTGGGGGTCGCGGTCTCCCAGGCCGACCAGATGTCCGGCGGCCGCATCGAGCTCGGCATCGGCACCGGGTGGTACGAGGCGGAGCACCACGCGTACGGCGTGCCCTTCCCGCCGACCGGGGTGCGCTTCGACATGCTCGCCGAGCAGCTGGAGATCCTCACCGGTGCCTGGGGCACCCCCGTCGGGCAGGCCTTCGACTTCCACGGCGAGCACTACACGTTCGCCGGGAGCCCGGGGCTGCCCAAGCCGCTGCAGGACCCGTACCCACCGGTGATCGTCGGCGGTTCGGGCCCGCGCCGGACCCCCGCTCTCGCGGCGCGCTTCGCCGACGAGGTCAACGTGCCGTTCGCGTCGGTGGCCCAGGTCGCCGCCCAGTTCGGACGGGTCCGCGAGGCGTGCGCGGGGATCGGGCGCGACCCGTCCACGCTGCGGTACTCGACGACCCAGGTGCTGTGCGCGGGGAGCACCGAGACCGACGTCGTCCGGCGGGCCGCCGCGATCGGCCGGGAGCCCGACGAGCTGCGGGCCCACGGGATCGCCGGCACCGCGGACGAGGTCGCGCGCCGGCTCGAGGAGTTCGCCGCGGTCGGCGTGCAGCGCGTCTACCTGCAGGTGCTCGACCTCTCCGACCTCGACCACCTGCGGTTCCTGGCCCAGGCCCGCGGCCTCTGAGGGGTCACCGCCCGAACTCCTGCACCCAGTGGTCGTCGGACTCGCCGACGCCGAGGGTGCGGAACGAGCAGTCCAGGATGTTCCGCCGGTGCCCGGGGGAGTTCATCCAGTCGTCCATCACCTCGTCGGCGCTGCTCTGGCCCCGGGCGATGTTCTCGCCGCCCGGGGAGTCGTAGCCGGCGGCGCGCACCCGGTCGGAGAACTCGGACCCGTCCGGGCCGGTGTGCGAGAACGTCCCGCTGCGCGCCATGAGGGCCGCGTAGTCGGCCGCGGCGCGGTCGAGGGCGCCGTTGCGGGCGACCGGTCCGCACCCGGCGTCGGCGCGGGCGGCATTGACGAGCGCCAGCACCCGGCCGGCCGGTCCGCTCGCGGCGGCCGGGACCGCGGCGCGCGTGGTGGTGCGCCGGGACGTGGTCGTGGTGGTGGTCGTCCGAGTCGTGGTGGTGGTCGTCGTGGCCGGTGCGGCGTCCGGCAGGGGCACGGGCGGCACGACGGCGAGCGGCAGGGGGACGGACGGGGCGAGCCGCGGCAGGACGGCGGCGGCGCCCGCGTCCTGCACGGCCTCGTCCGCCTCGTTCGCGGCGGGCCGCAGGGCGAGGACGGCGACGACCAGGCCCAGCACGACGACGGCCACCCCGGCGCCGAGCGCGAGTCGGCGGCGGGGTGGCGGTCCGGTGCGGTGATGACCCACGGCGTCGAACCTGCTGCACGAGGCCAGGTCACGGGAAGGTCACGGGCGGTCGGGGACGACGAACGGCGCGCCGGAGCAGCGCGGTCGTCGAGTGGTACGGCCGTTCGGCGCAGTCTCGGATCAGTACCCGAAGTTCTGCACCCAGTAGTTCTTCGTGCCGGCCAGACCGACACCGATCGTGGTGAACCGGCAGTTGAGGATGTTCGCGCGGTGGCCGGGCGAGTTCATCCAGGCCGTCATGACGGCGGCCGCGTCGCGCTGGCCCTGGGCGATGTTCTCCCCGCCCGGGCTCGGGTAGCCGGCGGCCTTCATGCGGTCGACGAAGCTCGAACCGTTCACGCCGGTGTGCGAGAAGGTGCCGGTGGTGTTCATCCAGTCCGCGTGCGCCTGGGCGGACTTCTCGGCGCGCGCGTCCCGGGTCAGCGGCCTGCATCCGGCCTGCTGGCGGTACTGGTTGGTCAGCGCGACGACCTGCGTGAGCTGGGCCGCCTGGGTCGGGGTCACGGCGGTGGGGGCCGGTGCCGCGGACGCGCTCGGGGCCAGGAGGGCCAGACCTGCGGCGACGAGAGCGGCGAGGAGTCCGGCCGCCGTGCGCCCGGGCCCCGTCGTCGGGAAGGAGTGCTCGTGGGGGGACATGACTCGACCGTCCGTCGCGGTCTCGACGCGCACAGCGATTGCTGGACACGGATCGCGACGAACGGTCACCGAAATCTGACCGACGGTGATCAGGTCACAGCATCTGAACGGCGACGTTGCCAACTTTCAGCGTATCCGTGACCTCCGGACGGACCAGCTGGTGCTCACTCACCGGCAGTTCGCCGGAGAAGGCGGCCAGGACGGCGTCCCGAACGGGGGCACGGACCTCGTCGACCCCGACCCGACGACCGAGCTCGGCGGTCAGGCTCGTGACCCCCGCGTCGGCGATCCCGCACGGGACGATGGCGCCGAACGCGGCGAGGTCCGGGTCGGCGTTCAGCGCGAACCCGTGCAGCGTCGTGCCGCGGCTGACCCGCACGCCGATCGCGGCGATCTTGCGCTCCGGACGGCCCGGGGCGGCCGCCAGCCAGACCCCCGAGCGGCCCTCCACACGTCCGGTCTCCAGACCGAAGCCCGCGCACACCGCGATGAGGGCCTCCTCGAGCCGCCGCACGTGGTCGACGACGTCGTAGGGCTGGGCCAGCTGCAGGATCGGGTAGCCGACCAGCTGGCCCGGCCCGTGCCAGGTGATGCGGCCGCCGCGGTCGACATCGACGACGGGGGTGCCGTCGGCCGGCCGGTCCTCGGGCTGGGTCCGCTTGCCCGCGGTGTAGACGCTCGGGTGCTCGAGCAGCATCAGGACGTCGGGTCCGGTGCCGTCCACCCGCGCGGCGTGGTGGGCGCGCTGCTGGTCCCACGCGACGGTGTACTCGACGGTGCCCAGGTCCGTGACCTGCATCGGCTCGCTACTCGCGCGGTGGGACCCCATGAGTCCGACGCTACTCCGGCGAGTCAGCCCAGGGACGCCAGCGCCGCCTGTGCGGTGCGACGCCCGGAGACCAGCGCACCCTGCACCGAGGGGGTGTCGCGGTGGTCGCCCGCCACGAACAACCCCTCGCCGAGGTCCACCGGACGCCGCAGCCCCGACGGGGTCGGAGGCAGGGCGGGCGGGAGGGCGTGCGGGATCGCGCGGGTGGCGAGGTGCTCCCAGTGCGCGGTGCCCACGCCCCAGATGCGCTCCAGCTCCGCGCGGAGCCGGGGTTCGGGCAGGGGCTCGTCGCCGAGCACCGTCGACACCACGAGGTGCCGGTGGTCCGGCGAGTACGAGGGCACGGCCGCCGTCAGGACCATCGTGTTGACGATCGGGCCGCCCGTGCCGTCGAGGTGGAGCAGCCCGCGGCGGGTCGGGGGTGTGTCGGTGACGTGGTAGTGGCTGGTCAGCGCGAACGGCCGGGGCGCCTCGACCCGCCCGCCGAGCAGCGCCGCGGCGTCGGTGCCCTCGGTGGCCACGATCACCGCACCGGCCCGCACCGGCCCGTCGTCGGTCACGACCCGGCCGGGTGCGACCTCGCGGACCGGTGTCTCCAGCCGCACCGTGCCGGCCGGCAGCCGCGCGGCGAGGTGGGTGGTCATCGCCCCGATCCCGCGGCCCGGCAGGGTCAGGTCGCCGAGCGCGAAGGTGCGCCAGAACAGGGAGACGACCCGGGAGGACGTCCGCAGGTCGCCGTCGCCGAGCACCCCGGACAGGAACGGGCGCAGGAAGCGGTCGACGTCCGCGTCGCGCAGTCCGAATCGCGCGAGGTCCTCGGCGGCCGGGCGCTCCGGGGCGGCGGCCTGGCGCTGCGGCGGGACGAGCACCGACCGGGCCGTGAAGCCCGCGATCCCGAGCTTGCCGCGCAGCGAGATCAGCCGGGTCAGCGCCGTGCGGGGCAGCCACGTGGGCCGGCGGGCGACGCGGTGCAGCGTCCCGTCCTCCGTGCGCACCGCGGCGCCGGGGACGAACGGGTGGAGGTCGAGCGCGGAGAGGTCCACCGCGGCCTTCAGGGCCGGGTAGGAGGTGTTGAGGATCTGGAACCCGCGGTCGACCAGGAAGCCGTCGACCACGTCCGTGCGTACCCGCCCGCCGACGCCGTCCGAGGCCTCGCACACCAGCACCGAGCGCCCGGAGCGCGCCACCGTCCGGGCGGCGTTCAGACCCGCGAGGCCCGCACCGACGACGAGGACGTCGACCCGGTCGGGCAGGCTCATTCCAGCACCGCGGACAGTGCGGCCTGCAGGGTCTGGTGCTGGAACGTGTAGCCCTGCTCCTCGAGCACACCGGGCATCACCCGCTGGCTGACCAGGACGCCCTCGTCGGCGAACTCCCCGAGCACCGCGCGCATCGCGAAGCCCGGGACGAGCCACGGCGCCGGCCGGTGCATCGTCGAGGCCAGCACGCGGGTGAACTCGGCGTTGGTCACGGGCGCGGGACCGGTCGCGTTCAGCGGGCCGGAGACCGTGTCGTGCTCGAGGGCGTGGGTGATCGCGCCGACCTCGTCGTCCAGCGAGATCCACGGCCAGTACTGCTCGCCGGAGCCGAGCTTGCCGCCCAGGCCGAACTGGAAGATCGGCTTGATGCGGCCCATCAGCCCGCCCGAGTGGGAGAGCACGAGCCCGGTGCGGATCGTCACGACGCGGGCGCCGGCCTCCGTCGCGGGCGCCGCGGCGTTCTCCCAGTCGCGGCACAGGTCGGCGAGGAAGCCCCGGCCGCGCGCCCCGGTCTCGTCGACCGCGACCTGGCCGGTGTCGCCGTAGAACCCGACCGCCGACCCGCTGACCAGCACCGGGATGCCGTGCGCCGCGACGGCGCGGGCCAGCACGTCGGTGGGGATCGTGCGGCTGTCGCGCAGCTCCTGCTTGCGTGCGCCCGACCAGCGCTTGTCGCCGATCCCGGCGCCGGACAGGTTGATCACGGCATCGGCACCGTCGAGGGCCCCGTCGTCGATCCGTCCCGACGGCGGGTCCCAACCCCGCTCGTCGGGAGCCTGCGGGGTGCGCCGCACCAGGCGGATCACCTCGTGGCCCCGACCGCGCAGGTGGGGCACCAGGGCGGTGCCGATGAGTCCGGACGAACCGGAGATGACGACGCGCATGGGAGTGATCGTCGCGGAGTCGCTGCGGCCGCGCGACCCGGGAACGCTGTCCGGTTCGTCCGGCGGGTTCGTCGCGGTGCGCCGCCGATGTCGAGCGAGGGGCCCCCTCGGTCGGGTAGACGGGCCGTGGGCGCCCTTCACCAGGTGCGGCCGCCCCTCGCCGGAACGAGCGAAGGGCCCCTTCGCGCGATCTATTAGCGCGAAGGGGCCCTTCGGTCGAACCGTGGCCCGGGAGCTAGACGAGCCCGAGGTCCGCCTCGAACGCGCCCGCCTCCAGGCGTGCCTTCACCGAACCCAGGAACCGGGCGGCGTCGGCGCCGTCGACGATCCGGTGGTCGTAGGACAGGCAGAGGTAGAGCGTCGACCGGATCGCGATCGACTCGCCGCCCTCGCTGTCGGTGACCACGACCGGCTTCTTGACGACGGCCCCGGTGCCGAGGATGCCGACCTGCGGCTGGTTGATGATCGGGGTGTCGATCAGCGCGCCGCGCGAGCCGGTGTTGGTGATCGTGAACGTGCCGCCGGAGAGCTCGTCCGGGGAGATCTTGTTGTCCCGGGTCCGCTGGGCGACGTCGGCGATCTTGCGGGCCAGCCCGCCGAGGTTGAGGTCCCCGGCGTCGTGGATGACCGGCACGATCAGCCCGGCGGGGGAGTCCACGGCGATCCCGAGGTGCTCGGAGCCGTGGTAGGTGACCTCGCCCTTCTCGGTGTCGATCTGCGAGTTGACCTGCGGATGCGCCTTCAGCGCCTCGACCGTGGCCAGCGCCATGAACGGCAGGAACGACAGCTTCACGCCCTCGCGGCGCTCGAAGTCGGCCTTCGCCCGGTCGCGCAGGCGCGCGATCCGGGTGACGTCGGCCTCGACGACCGTCGTGAGCTGCGCGGAGGTCTGCAGCGACTCCACCATGCGCTTGGCGATGGTGGCCCGGCGCCGCGAGAGCTTCTGCGTGGTGCCGCGGAGGCCGGACTCGTCGGGCTTCGGGATGCTCGCCCCGGCGTCGGCCGGCTTCTGCACCTCGCCGCCGTGCACCGCGCCCTGCGAGCCGTCGGCCGGGGTCGCGGCCGACTGACCCGCCGACGGCGCGGCCGAGGCCTGCCGCTGCTTGGCCTGGTCGGCCTCGTCCGCCGCGGCGACGACGTCCTGCTTGCGGATCCGACCGCCGACCCCGGTGCCCGAGACCGACGACAGGTCGATCCCACGCTCCTGGGCGAGCTTGCGCACCAGCGGCGTGACGTACGGAGATCCGGCCGCCTCGCCGCCGCCGGTGCCGTTCGACGGTGCCCCGCCGGACTGCAGCGCCCCGGCGTTCGCGGGGCCGCTCGCCCCGGCCGGCTGCTCGGTCTCGTGCGAGACGTAGTCGTCGGCGCCGGACGCGGCCACCGCGCCGCCCGAGCTCTCGGCCGTGTTCGAGCCGTCCGAGGCGGCGGGCTGCGCCGCGGGCTCCGGCTGCTGCTGCTCCTGCTGCGGCTCGGGCTCCGGCTGCGACGGGGCCTCGGCCGGCGCGGACCCGCCGCCGGAGGAGGACGCCCCGGACCCGTCGCCGACGACGGCGAGCGCGCCGCCGACCTCGACGGTGTCGTCCTCGTTCGCCCGGATCTCGAGCAGCGTGCCCGCGACCGGCGAGGGGATCTCGGTGTCGACCTTGTCCGTCGAGACCTCGAGCAGCGGCTCGTCGACCTCGACGGAGTCGCCGACCTGCTTGAGCCAGCGGGTGATCGTGCCCTCGGTCACCGACTCGCCCAGCGCCGGCATCTCGATGGTCGTGCCCGAGCCACCCGACGAGCCGGACCCACCGGAGCTGCCGCCCGACGACTGCGCGGCCGGCTGCGGCT
Organism: Actinomycetospora termitidis; assembly: GCF_030286555.1. GTDB lineage: Bacteria > Actinomycetota > Actinomycetes > Mycobacteriales > Pseudonocardiaceae > Actinomycetospora > Actinomycetospora termitidis. The sequence goes on from NZ_JASVWF010000002.1 coordinate 971,783, forward strand.
CGGGCTCGGCCTGCTGCGGCTCGGGCTCGGGCTCGGATTCCGGCTCGGGCTCCGGCGCGGCCTGTTCCTCGGCCTGCCCGCCCGCGGAGCCTCCGGAGTCGCCACCGCCGCCGGACCCGTCACCGATCACGGCGAGGTCGCCGCCGATCTCCACGGTGTCGTCCTCGTTCGCGACGATGCGCTCGAGGACACCCGCCTGCGGCGAGGGGATCTCGGTGTCGACCTTGTCCGTCGACACCTCCAGCAGGGGCTCGTCGACCTCGACGTGGTCGCCCTCCTGCTTCAGCCACCGGGTGATGGTGCCCTCGGTGACGCTCTCGCCGAGAGCAGGCATCTGGACGGTGTAGGCCATCGTGCTCGGTACTCCTTGTCAGGCGTGGTGGGCGGGTCAGCCGTGCGCGTGCAGGGGCTTGCCGGCCAGCGCCAGGTGCGCCTCGCCGAAGGCCTCGTTCTGCGTCGGGTGCGCGTGGATCAGGTTCGCGACCTCGACCGGGAGAGCCTCCCAGTTGTAGACCAGCTGCGCCTCGCCGACGAGCTCGCCGATGCGGGCGCCGATCATGTGCACGCCGACCACGGGCGAGTCGTCGCCCGTGCCGCCCTTGACCAGCTTGATCGCCCCGGCGGTGCGCAGGATCTGCGACTTGCCGTTGCCGGCGAGGTCGTAGGTCATCGTCGCCACCTCGCCGTAGGCCTCCTTGGCCTGGGCCTCGGTCAGACCCACCGACGCGATCTCGGGCTCGCAGTAGGTGACCCGCGGGATGCCCTTCTCGTCGATCACCGGCGGGTTGAGCCCGGCGATCTCCTCGGCGACGAAGATGCCCTGCTGGAACCCGCGGTGCGCGAGCTGCAGGCCCGGGACGATGTCGCCGACCGCGTAGACCGACCCGACCCCGGTGCGCAGCCGCTCGTCGGTGCGCACGAACCCGCGGTCGAGGGTGACGCCCTGCTCCTCGTAGCCGAGGTCGGCGGTGTTCGGGCCGCGGCCGACCGCGACCAGCAGCAGGTCGGCCTCGATCTGCTCGCCGTTCTCCAGGCTGATCGTCACCGCGTCCGCGGACTGCTCGACGCCGGTGAACTTCGTGCCGATCTTGAAGGCGATCTTGCGCTTGCGGAACTGGCGCTCGAGGGACTTGGAGAGGAACTCGTCCTCGTTGGGCACCAGGTGGGGCAGCGCCTCGACGATCGTGACCTCGGAGCCGAAGGACTTCCAGACGCTCGCGAACTCGCAGCCGATGACCCCGCCGCCGAGCACCACGACCCGCTGGGGCACGTAGTCCAGGTTGATCGCCTCCGTGGAGGTGATCACCCGACCGCCGAGCTCGAGGCCGGGCAGGGTCTTGGAGTACGAGCCGGACGCGAGGACGACGTTCCGGCCGGTGTAGCGCTGGCCGTCGACCTCGACGGTGTCCTGCCCGACGAGCCGGCCGTGGCCCTCGATCATCGTCACCTTGCGGGACTTGATCAGCCCCTGCAGGCCCTTGTACAGCTTCGAGACGACGCCGTCCTTGTAGGAGTTCACCCCGGACATGTCGATGCCCGACAAGGAGCTCTTGACGCCGATCTCCTCGCCCTCGCGGGCGTTGTCGGCGACCTCGGCGGCGTGCAGCAGCGCCTTGGTCGGGATGCAGCCCCGGTGCAGGCAGGTGCCCCCGAGCTTGTCCTGCTCCACGAGGGCGACCGAGAGGCCCAGTTGCGCCGCGCGCAGCGCGCAGGCGTAACCGCCCGAGCCCCCGCCCAGGATGAGGACGTCGTAGGTGTCGCTCTCGCTCAACTCACTTCTCCCGCGTCGGCGTGTGACGTGCGGTCTTCCCGCTCTCCATCCTTCCACCGCGGGCAAACCGTTCGACGAGGTGATCGTCTCAGCCCTCCCGGGCCACCTCGGACAGGACGGCGGTGAGGGTGCGCACCGGCATCCCGGTGCCGCCGCGCGGCGTGTAGCCGTGCGGGCCGCCGGTGTTGAAGGCGGGCCCCGCGACGTCGACGTGCGCCCACGGCACGCCCTCGGCGACGAACTCGCGCAGGAACAGCCCCGCCGCGAGCATCCCGCCGAAGCGGTGGTTGGTGACGTTGGCGATGTCGGCGACCCGGGAGTCCAGGTCGCCGCGCAGCTCCTCGGGCAGCGGCATCGACCAGGCGCCCTCGCCCACGGACGTCGCGGCCAGCGTCACCCGGTCGCGGAACGCCTCGGCGCCCATCACCCCGGCGGTGCGCGCACCGAGCGCGACGGTCTGCGCGCCGGTCAGGGTGGAGGTCTCGACGAGGTAGTCCGGGTGGTCCTCGCACGCGCGCACGATCGCGTCGGCCAGGATCAGCCGGCCCTCGGCGTCGGTGTTGAGGACCTCGACGGTCTTCCCGCCGTACATCGTCAGCACGTCGCCCGGCCGGTACGCGGTGCCCGAGGGCATGTTCTCGGCCATCGGCACCGTCGCGGTGACGTTCACCGCGAGGCCCAGCTCCGCGGCCAGGCAGACGGTGGCCACGACGCACGCCGCCCCGGACATGTCCGAGGTCATGTGGTCCATGTTCGCGGCCGGCTTGATCGAGATGCCGCCGGTGTCGAACGTGATGCCCTTGCCGACGAGGGCCACGGTGCGCGTGGCGTCCGGGTGGGTGTGGGTCAGCCGGACCAGCCGCGGCGGCCGCGAGGAGCCGCCGCCGACGCCCAGCACGCCGCCGTAGCCGCCCTCGGCGAGCTGCGACTCGTCGAGGACCTCCACGCCGACCCCGACGGTCCCGGCCAGCTCGCCGGCCCGGCGGGCGAACTCGGCCGGGTACAGGTCGTTCGGCGGGGTGTTGATCAGATCACGTGCCGCGCAGACCGCCCGGGCGGTCATCGCGGCGTCGGCGAGCACCGCGCGCTCCCGCTCGGGCGCCCCGCCGCTGCCGCCGGGCGCGCCGAGGAAGTACACCGACCGGGTCGGCTCGTCGTCGGCCGAGCGGTACTCGGTGAAGGAGTAGGCGCCGAGCACGGTGCCCTCCACCGCGGCCGCGAGGTCGAGCCCGGAGAGCGTGGTGCCGACGGTGGTCGCGGCGCGCGGCAGCGCCCGCGCGGCGGCACCGGAGGCCCGGCGCACCTGCTCGGCGAGGTCCGGTGCGCCCTGCAGGCCCGCGGGCGGCGACTCCGGTCCGAGCCCGACCGCGAGCAGCAGGGGAGCGGTGATCGCGCCCCGCGTCGGGATCTTCACGACCTCCTCGGCCTTGCCGGTGGCCCCCGTCAGCGCGAGCAGCGCGGCCAGCTCGCCCCCGAACGCGCTCTCCACGCCCTGGACGTCGACGAGCACGGGCACGACCGGCTCGTCGCCGGCCGCGTCCTCGTCGCCCGGCGCGACGCCGGGCCGCATGCCGACCACGAGGACGTCCACGACCGCGGCGGCCGCCGCGGCGTCGCTGATCTCGAGCTCGGGCGGGGTGCTCACGGTCGGGGTGCCTCCGGGTCCGTCGGTGATCGGGGATGGTGTGACCGCATGCTAGGACGACCCCCCGACAGTGCGCCGTGCCGTACGGTCCCGGACCCGTGACCGATCTGAAGCGGAGCCCCCTGCACGCCCGCCACGAGGCGCTCGGCGCCACGTTCGCGCCGTTCGGCGGGTGGGAGATGCCGGTCCAGTACTCCGGGACGGTCGCCGAGCACACCGCGACGCGCGAGGCCGTGGGCCTGTTCGACGTGAGCCACCTGGGCAAGGTCCGGATCACCGGCGACGGCGCCGCGTCCTTCGTCGACCGCTGCCTGACCAACGACCTCGGTCGCATCGTCCCGGGCAAGGCGCAGTACACGCTGTGCTGCGCGGACGACGGCGGGGTCGTCGACGACCTCATCCTGTACCTGGTCGGCGACGACGAGGTGTTCGCCGTCCCGAACGCCGCGAACTCCGCCGGCGTCGGGCGGAAGCTCGCGGAGGTCGCGCCCGCGGGCATCACGGTGTCCGACGAGCACGACGCGCACGTCGTGCTCGCCGTCCAGGGCCCGTCGTCGCGAGCCGTCCTGGCCGAGACCGGCGTGCTCCCCGACACCGGGGACGTCGACCTGGACTACATGGCCTTCGTCGACAGCTCCTGGGACGACCGGGAGATCCGGGTCTGCCGCACGGGCTACACCGGCGAGCACGGCTACGAGCTGATCGCGCCCGCGGAGGTCGCGGAGACGCTGTGGGACGCGCTGGCCGCCGTCGTCGCCGAGCGCGGCGGGCTGCCCGCGGGTCTCGGCGCCCGCGACACCCTGCGCACCGAGGCCGGCCTGCCGCTGCACGGCCAGGACCTCGGCCCGGAGATCACCCCGAACCAGGCGCGCTGCGGCTTCGCCGTGGGGTGGAAGAAGGACGAGTTCTGGGGGCGCGAGGCGCTGCTGGCCGAGCGCGAGCAGGGGCCCCGGCGCCGGGCGTGGGGCCTGAAGGCGTCCGGGCGCGGCGTCCCGCGCGCCCACATGACCGTCCAGCTCGGCGGGACGCCGGTCGGCGAGACCACGTCGGGCACCTTCTCCCCGACGCTGAAGAAGGGGATCGCCCTCGCCCTGCTCGACACCGCGGCCGGCCTGTCCGAGGGTGACGTCGTCAGCGTCGACGTCCGGGGCCGCCCCCTGGAGTGCGAGGTCGTCGCGCCGCCCTTCGTCCCCTCGCACGTGAGGTGATCCGCCGATGAGCTTCCCGACGGTGCCCGACGCCGAGCCGGGCCTCTACCGCTTCCGCGACGAGGTCGAGGTGGCCGGGCCGGCCCGGTTCACCGCACCCGGCGACGTCGTCGGCGGCGGCTTCGGGCTCTTCGAGTCGGCGGCCGCGCCGGGCCGCGTCGGGGCGGTCCCGCACTACCACCGCGGGTTCTCGGAGTCGTTCTGGGTGATCTCCGGGCGCCTCGCGGTGATGAGCGGCGAGGACTGGCAGGTGCTCGGCAGCGGCGACTTCGCGCACGTGCCGGTGAACGGCGTGCACGCCTTCGGGGCGGTCGGCGACGAGCCCGCCCGCTTCCTCATCCTGTTCGTCCCCGGCGCGCCGCGCGAGGAGTACTTCCGCCGTCTGGCGGAGTGCCTCGCCCGTGGAGCGTCACCCGACGAGATCGACGCGATGGCCCTGGAGTGCGACCAGGTCAACCTGCGCGACTGGCCCGCCTACGAGCGCTTCGCGCAGCTGTGACCGTCGAGTCATCGACACCGCTTTACTTAGCGCAGTACAACTAAAGGCATGTCCCACGATGCCCCGGCGAGTCCGTTTCGCCAACCGAAGGCCGTGTGGGCCGTCGCGTTCGCCTGCGTCATCTCCTTCATGGGCATCGGGCTGGTCGACCCGATCCTCCCGGCGCTGGCCCAGCAGCTCTCCGCGACGCCCGCCCAGGTCTCGCTGCTGTTCACCAGCTACCTGCTGATCACCGCGGTCGCCATGCTCGTCACCGGCTGGGTGTCCAGCCGGATCGGCGCGAAGCCCACGCTGATCACCGGGCTCGCGATCATCGTCGTGTTCGCCGCCCTCGCGGGCTTCTCCGGCTCGATCGGCGAGATCGTCGGCTTCCGCGCGGGCTGGGGGCTGGGCAACGCGCTGTTCATCGCGACCTCGCTCGCGGTGATCGTCGCGAGCGCCTCCGGCGGCTTCGCCGGGGCGATCATCCTCTACGAGACCGCGCTCGGCGTCGGGATCGCGCTCGGGCCCCTGGTCGGTGGGCTGCTGGGCTCGGTGAGCTGGCGGGCGCCGTTCTTCGGCGTCGCGGTGCTCATGGCGGTCGCGCTGATCGCGACGCTCGTGCTGCTCGACCGGACACCGAGGCCCGCCGAGAAGATCTCACTGCTCGCCCCGCTGGCCGCCCTGCGCCACCGCAGTCTCGCGACGATCGCGCTGACCGCCTTCGCCTACAACTGGGGCTTCTTCACGCTGCTCGCGTACTCGCCCTACTCGATGGGCGACCTCGGCCCGCTCGGCCTCGGCGGCGTCTTCACCGCGTGGGGGGTGCTCGTCGCGATCTTCGCGGTGTTCGCGGCCCCGGCCCTGGAACGCCGCTTCGGGACCGTCCGCGTCCTCTACTTCGTGCTCGGCCTGCTCGCGGTGGACCTGCTCGTGATCGCGATCTGGCAGGACACCCCCGGCGTCGTCATCGGCGCGGTGATCGTCGCCGGCGCGATGATCGGGCTGAACAACACGCTGGTCACCCAGGCCGTCATGTCGGTCGCGCCCGTGCCGCGACCCGTCGCCTCGGCGTCCTACAGCTTCGTGCGCTTCCTCGGCGGCGGCCTCGCCCCCTTCGTCTCCGGGCTCCTCGCCGAGGCCTTCCTGCCGAACACGCCGTTCTGGGTCGCCGCCGTCGTCGTCGCCGTCGGGATGCTGGTGCTCGCCACCGCCCACCGGCTGCTGCGCGCGGCCGAGACCTCGTCGGACGAGAAGGCCGTTCCCGACGACGGGTCGGGTCCGGTCGCGCTCGACCGTCCCGTCCTCGTGGCCCTCGACGACGCCCCGCACGCGCAGGACGTGCTGGCCACCGGCGCCCGCCTGGCCCGCACCGTCGACGCCCCGCTGCTGGTGGTGCACGTCGCCGAGGACGCGGTGATCGGCGACGCCGTCGGGTCGGACGCGGCGGTGCTGGACCGGGTCGCCCCGCTGGTCGGCGACGGCGTGCGGGTCGGGGTCGAGTCGCTGCCGCCCGTGGCCTCGCACGACGCCGTCGGCCCGGCGCTGGCCGAGCTCGCCGCCACGCGGGACGCGCGCGCCATCGTCGTCGGGAGCCCGCACGGCGGTCCGCTGGCCGCCCTCGCGCGCCCGAGCGCCGACCGCGCCCTGTTCGCGCGGGCCGACCGACCCGTCGTCGTGGTGCCGGCGGGGATGTCGGCGGGAGACGTCGGCGGCGCGCCACGGTCGCCCGCACCCGCCGTCGGGACCCTGCTCACGGGCCGCGTGCACGACGACGAGGGCCGGCCGGTCGAGGCCGTGCTGACGCTCGTGGACGGCGACGGCCACCAGCTCGCGCGGACCGAGACCGACGGCGACGGCGCCTTCGCGCTCGCGAACGGCGGCCACGGCACGGGCCTGCTCGTGGTGCGCGGCCGGGCCCAGGGGGCGCCGGCGGTCGTGTCGGTCGGACTGGGGACGACCGCGACGCACGACGTCGAGCTGCGAGGCGTGTTGGCCGTCGGTGGGGCGGTTTAGAGTGAGCGCCATGTCGAGCACGGCCTTCGAGGTTCTCCCGCATCCCTCCCCGGCGACGGACGAGCGGGTGGCGGAGGTACTGGCCGCCCCCGGGTTCGGCAAGTTCTTCACCGACCACATGGTCACCATCCGCTGGGACTCGGCGCGTGGCTGGCACGACGCGCGCGTCGAGCCCTACGCGCCGCTGCAGATCGACCCGGCGTCGGTCGTGCTGCACTACAGCCAGACGATCTTCGAGGGGCTCAAGGCCTACCGGCAGCCCGACGGGTCGATCGCGTCGTTCCGCCCGTGGGCGAACGCCGCCCGCATGGCGCGCTCGGCGGAGCGCCTCGCCATGCCGCCGCTGCCGGAGGACCTGTTCCTCGCCTCGATCTCCGAGCTCCTCGCGGTCGACCACCGCTGGGTGCCGGCCGCGGGCGGTGAGGAGTCCCTCTACCTGCGCCCGTTCATGATCGGCTCGTCGTCGGGGCTGGGCGTGCGCCCGAGCGAGGAGTACCTCTACCTGCTCATCGCCTCCCCGGCGGGCGCCTACTTCCCGCGCGGGCTCGCGCCGGTGAGCGTGTGGCTGTCCACCGACTACGTGCGCGCCGTGCCCGGCGGCACCGGTGAGGCCAAGTGCGGCGGGAACTACGCCGCCTCGCTCGCCGCGCAGGCGCAGGCCGCCGCGCAGGGGTGCGACCAGGTGGTCTGGCTCGACGCGCTGGAGCACCGGTGGGTGGAGGAGATGGGCGGGATGAACCTGTTCTTCGTCTTCACCGACGCCGAGGGGCACCACGAGGTCGTCACCCCGGAGCTCTCGGGGTCGCTGCTGCCCGGCATCACGCGCCGGTCGCTGCTCGAGCTGGCCCGTGAGGACGGCGCCACCGTCACCGAACGCCGCATCTCCACCGACGAGTGGGAGAAGGAGGTCGCCTCCGGCGGCCTCACCGAGGTGTTCGCCTGCGGTACGGCCGCCGTGATCACGCCGGTCGGGTCGGTGAAGTACGACGGCGGGTCGTTCGAGATCGGCGACGGGACGCCCGGTCCGGTCACCGCCCGCCTGCGCGAGCGGCTGACCGACATCCAGCGCGGCGCGGCACCCGACCCCCACGGCTGGATGGCGAAGCTCGGCTAACCCGCGGCGAGGCCGATCAGCGCCACCGTGACGGCGACCTCGCACACGGCGCCGAACACGTCGCCGTTGACCCCGCCGAGGCGGCGGACGGCGTGCCGGGCCAGGAGCACGGCGGCCGTCGCGGCGATGACCAGGGCGAGCGGCCCCTGCCAGGGGCGGCCCGGGACTGCGAGGACCGCCGCCCCGGCGAGGACGACGAGCCACGCGACGGGCACAGCCGGGTGCTGCGTGCCCGCCACGAGAGCCCCCAGCCCTCCTTCGGAGGCCGCCGGCACCCGTCGTCGTGCGCACCAGGTGAACGCGGCCCGCCCGCCGGCCCACGCGATCGCGGTCCCGACGGGACCGACCGCCGGCAGCGCCGCGGCCTGGGCCAGGAGCACGACGACGAGCGTGATCACCCCGAACGCCCCCGTCGACGGGTCCTTCATGACGGTGAGCATCCGCTCCGGGGAGCCGTAGGAGCCCAGCCCGTCGGCGAGGTCGGCGAGCCCGTCGAGGTGCAGGCCCCGGGTCAGGCCGGCGCCGACCGCCACGCCGACGGCCCCCGCGACCAGGTCGGGCGCCCCGAGCGCGCCCAGGCCGAGCACGACGCCGCCGACGACCGCACCGAGCACCAGGCCCACGACCGGGGCGAGGGCGAGCGCGCGGCCCGCCGTGCGCCGGTCGAAGGCGGAGGCCCGGACCGGCGCGACGCTGAACAGCGAGAGGGCGAGCCGGACGGCGGCCACGGCCCCGGTCACGAGCCGGCGGCGACCCGCGCGGCCATCGTCACGAGCGGGACCGCCGCGAGGGCCCCGGTCGCCGCTCCGGCGCGCAGGTCGAGCAGCAGCAGCGGGTCGTGGCCGAGCATCTCGAGGGCGAGCGCCTGGGCGGGCTCGGTGTCCCGGGTCGCGGCCAGCCACCAGGCCCGGGCGCCCGGGGAGCGGGTGTCGGCCAGGAGCGCCGCGACGCACACGGCGGCCCCGTCGAGCAGGACCGGGGTCCGACGGCGGGCGGCCTGGGTGAGGAAGCCGACGAGCGCGGCGAGGTCGGCGCCGCCCGCCACGCGCAGCAGGTCCTCCGGGTCGCGCCCCACGGCCTTCGTGCGGCGCAGCGCGTCGCGCACCGCGGCGGCCTTGCGCATCCAGGTGACGTCGTCGATGCCCGACCCGCGGCCCACCACCGCCACCGGCTCGCGCCCGCACAGGGCGGCGGCCAGCACCGCGGTCGGCGTCGAGATCCCGACGGCGAGCTCGCCGGGCACGAGCAGGTCGGCGCCCTCGTCGACGGCGGCGTCCGCGGCCTCGACGCCGGCGGCCAGCGCGGCCCGGAGGCCCTCGGCGGTGAGCGCGTCCTCGCGGTCGATGCGTCCGCTGGGACCGTCGCCGACCTCGACCACGCGGAGGTCGGCACCGGCGACCGTCGCGAGCGCGTTCGTCGGGGCGGTGCCCTCGCGCACCGCGGCCAGGCGCTTGCCGGTCTCCGCGGCGTCGAACGCGGACACCCCGGCCGCCGCGATCCCGTGCTCGGCGGCGAACAGCACGACGCGCGGCGCAGCGGGCGGGCGCGCGGGGGAGCGGGCCTGGCAGGCCGCGAGCCAGCCGGCCACGTCCTCGAGGCGGCCCAGCGCGTGGGTGGGCAGCGGCAGGGCGTCGAGGTGGCGGCGCAGGTCCGCGCGGGCGGCGTCGTCGGGTGGTGCCACCGACGGCATCTCGGGGTGCTCCCTTCGAGCGGTTACGGGGCGACGCTATCGGAGCCGGAGGCCACCTTGAGCGGCAGTGGCAGGCCCGCGACGAGCAGGACCACCTCGTCGCACACCGCGGCCAGGTCGGCGTTGAGCAGCCCGAGCTCGTCGCGGAAGCGCCGCCCGGCGGACGTGGACGGCACCACGCCGAGCCCGACCTCGGCGGACACCAGCACCAGCGGGCCGGTCCGCGCCCCGACGGCCGCCACCAGCTCGGTCCGGGCCGCCTCGACCGACGCAGCGTCGCGCTCCCACCCGGCGTCGTCGAGCAGGCCGGTGACCCAGGTCGCGAGGTCGTCGACGAGCACCGGTCCGGGGCGCGACCGGACCACACCCGCCGTCGCGAACCCGTCGGTGTCCTCGACGGTCTCCCAGACCGCGGGACGACGGCGGCGGTGCACCGCGATGCGGTCGGCCCACTCGGGATCGGCGTGCGGGTCGACCGGCCGCGCGGTGGCGACGTAGACCGCGGGCGCGTCGGGCAGGAGGTGCTCGGCGTACGCCGACTTCCCGGAGCGCGTGCCCCCGAGGACGAGGGTGCTCAGCTGACCGGGGTGCCGGGGGAGACCCGCGGCGCCGGCATGCGGAGCTTGCGGATCTGGGTGGCGCGGGTGAAGGCGTACCAGCCGACCGAGAAGCCCTTGATCTCCTCGTCGGGGAACTTCTCCCGCACCCGGGCGGTGATCTGCCGGCCGAGCAGGGTGCCCTCGACGACCATCGCGGCGAGCATGCACAGGCACAGCAGGCTGCCGATGTTCTGGATGCCGGGCACCGGGACGACGACCGTGATGAAGATCAGGATCGCCAGCGGCATGAAGAGGCCCATGAGGTGCCGGCGGGAGTCCACCAGGTCACGGACGAAGGCGCGGACGGGGCCGCGGTCGCGCACCGGGAGCACCCGGTCGTCGCCGGCCATCATCCGCTTGCGGCGCTCCGCGGAGGCCTCGCGACGCTGGGTCTTGTCGCCGCGCAGGGCCTTCGCGCGCTTCATCGCCTCGCGCTGGGTCTTCGGGGCCGGTGCCACCGGGCCCCGCTTGCGACCCTCGGCCTCGCGGCGCGACCGCGTCGGCCGGCCCTTGCCCGCGGTCTGGGGGCGCCGGTCCGCGCCGACCGCGACGACGTCCTCGGCCTCGACCTCGTCCGCCTCGGCGGCGGTGTCGGGGGTGGAGGAGCCACGGCGCAGGAAGTTCACCCCACCAGGATAGGGCACCCGGCGCCGCGCCCGGACACCTCGCGGGCGGGGTTCTCGCGGGTCGGACAGCCGGGGCCCTACGGTGAGGCGTCATGCGCGTGCTCCTCGCGCCGGACGTCTTCCGGGGCACTCTCGACGCCGACCGGGCCGCGGCGGCGATCGCGGACGGGTGGACCCGCGGGGCCCCCGCCGACGAGCTCCGGCGGTCCCCGATCGGCGAGGCCGCCCACACCCTGGAGACGGCGGGCGCCGACGACCTGCCCGACCTCGTCGTCACCGGCGAGGGCAGCCTCGAGTTCCGCTCGCTGCGCGACACCGCGCTCGCCGCCCTCGCGGCGGCGGCGATGGCCCGCTCGGTGCCGTGCATCGTCCTGGCCGGCCAGGTCCACGTCGGGCCCCGGGTCGCGTTCGAGGCGGGCATCCACGGGGCCTACGCCGCTGCGGCAGACGTCGGATCGGTGGAGGCGTCGATGGCCGATCCGGCGGGCACCCTCACCACGTTGGCCGAGGGTGTCGCGATCCACTGGGGCGGTCGGCGGGGTCGGACCGACGTCCGGCCCGAGCTCCTGCCGCCCACGCCGGGGGATCCCGTGGTGCCCGGGCCGCGGCCGGGGGAGGACGACCCCCGGGAGTGAGAGGGGGTTCCCGGGGATGGAGGACGCGGACGGCCTGGTGCTGCTGGTGGTGATCACCGGCCCGCTGGCGCTGGTCGTGTCCACGGGGTGGCAGGTCGCGTGGATGGTCGTGGTGACGGCGGTGGCGGTGCTGCGCGGGCCCCGGTTCCGGCGGGTGGGCATGCCGCTGACCACACCGGGAGGACCCGGGTCCGCGTGACGTGATGGTCCGCCGTCGATGTGACACCATGGAGATCGCAGGCGAGCCGCGTCCTGCCCCGGTCGGGATCCGTCCCGACGGCGGGTGCTCCGTCGGGCGGGAACATCCCGCCGCCCGGCGGGGTTGCACGGCGCGAAACGCATCGGGAGCTCAGGGAGAACCATGACCGTCGAGAACCCCACCAAGACCGAGGAGCACGGCGTCGAGCTCAGCGACGCCGCCTCGAGCAAGGCGAAGGCCCTGCTGGACCAGGAGGGCCGTGACGACATGCACCTGCGCATCGCCGTGCAGCCCGGTGGCTGTGCGGGCCTGCGCTACCAGCTGTTCTTCGACGACCGCAGCCTCGACGGCGACCTCTACCGCGACTTCAACGGCCTCAAGGTGGCCGTGGACCGCATGAGCGCGCCGTACGTCCAGGGCGCCACCATCGACTTCGTCGACACCATCGACAAGCAGGGCTTCACGATCGACAACCCGAACGCCACCGGGTCCTGCGCCTGCGGCGACAGCTTCAACTGAGCCTTCCCGACGACGAGCCCCGGTCCCGCTGCTGCGGGGCCGGGGCTCTCGTGCGTTCCGGGTCGCGGCGCCGCCCTGCCGAGCGAACGGCACTCTCGCAGCATCTACGCGCGCGAGAGTGCCGTTCGTTCCGGGTGGTGTGGCCTAACCGGCCTGCGGCACGTCCTGGGCGACCTTGGCCTTGAGGTTCTCCGGCGGCTGCGCGCCGAGCTGGGCGACCACGTGCGACGCGGCGACCGAACCGATGCGCCCGGCCACGTCGAGGTCCAGGCCGTGGGTGAGCCCGTGCAGGAAGCCGCCGGCGTAGGCGTCGCCGGCGCCGGTGGTGTCGACGAGCTCGTCGGCCGGACGTGCCTCGATCTCGTGGCGCACCCCGCCGACCGCGTAGATCGTCGAGCCCTTCGCGCCGTGGGTGACCGCGACGACCTCGCAGTGGCCGCCCTGGTCGGCGAGCAGCGACTCGATGGCGTCGTCGCCCACCAGCGCGGCGACCTCGTCCTCGTCCGCGACGAGAATCTCGACGTTCGCGGCGGTGAGCTCGCGGAAGTACTCGCGGTGCCGCTCGACGCAGCCGGCGTCGGAGAGCGTGAGCGCCACCTTGGCCTCGCTCTTCGCGGTGGCGTCGACGATCTTGCCGATCGTGGCGCGGGCCTGCTCGGTGTCGGCCAGGTAGCCCTCGATCAGCGTGACCGCGGAGCCGGCCACCTCGTCCTGATCGATGTCGGACGGGCCGAGGGCGGTGCAGGCGCCGAGGTAGGTGCCCATGGTCCGCTCGCCGTCGGGCGTGACGAGCACGAGACAGCGGGCGGTCGACGGACCCTCGGTCAGCGCCGGCGTGCGGAAGCTCACGCCGTGGCTGCGGATCGAGTTCGTGAACGAGGAGCCGAGCTGATCGTTGTGGACCTTCCCGACGTAGCCGGCGTCGGAGCCCAGCGCCGCGGCGATGGCGATGGAGTTGGCCACGCTGCCACCCGAGCGCTCCGTCGTCTGCCCGGCCTTCGCGTAGAGCGACTCGGCCTGGTCCTGGTCGACGAGCGTCATGCCCCCCTTCGGCAGGTCGAAGGCGGTGATGGTGTCGTCGTCGGTCTGCGTGAGCACGTCGACGATCGCGTTGCCGATTCCCAGTACGTCCATCGGGCCGGGAGGTCCTCTCGGTTGACTACTCGCTTCGGATCAGCGACTCACCGTAGGTGACACGCCGGGACCCGACAGCCCGATCGTTGCCCTGCCCACGTCACGCATAGACCGGGTAGACCGGCTCCGGGACCTCCGGCCGGATGCGCTGCTCGACGAAGATGCCGTGCCAGAGCATGAACACGAGCAGCGTCCAGATGCGCCGGGAGTGGTCCACCGGGCCGCTGCGGTGCTCGTCGATGAGACGGAGCACGGCGGCCTTGTCGAGGATCGCGTCGGTCTGCGAGTCGCGGACGATCGCGCGCGCCCAGTCGAGCATGTCGGTGGCCAGCCAGTGCCGGATCGGCACCGGGAAGCCCAGCTTGCGCCGGTGCAGCACGTGCGGGGGCACGATCCCCTCGATCGCGCGCCGCAGGGCGTACTTCGTCGTGCCGTGCGCGATCTTCTGATCGGTCGGCAGGGCGGACGCGACCCGGAACACCTCCGGGTCCAGGAACGGGACGCGCAGCTCCAGCGAGTTGGCCATCGTCATCTTGTCGGCCTTGACCAGGATGTCGCCCCGCAGCCACGTGAACAGGTCGACGTGCTGCATGCGGGCGACCGGGCTCCAGCTCCGCGACCCCTCGTAGACCGACTGCGTCACGTCTACGTGGGAGAGCTCGTCGTCGTAGGAGCGCAGCACGTCGGCGAGCTGCGCGGGGAAGAAGTTGCGGGCGTTGCCGTAGTAGCGCTGCTCGAGGGGGAGCGCACCCCGGCGCAGCAGGTCCTTGCCCTTCATCCCGGTCGGCAGCCGCTCGCTGAGCGCCCCGGCCAGCTTGCGGACGGCTCCCGGCAGGGCGTCGAACGGAGCGAGGGACAGCGGCTCCTTGTAGATCGTGTAGCCGCCGAACAGCTCGTCCGCGCCCTCGCCCGACAGCACCACCTTGACGTGCTTGCGGGCCTCGCGGGCCACGAAGTACAGCGGGACCAGCGCCGGGTCGGCCACCGGGTCGTCCAGGTACCAGACGATCAGCGGCAGGGCGTCCATCATCTCCTGCGCGGACACCGTCCTGACGACGTGCTGCACGCCGATCGCGTGCGCGGACTCCGCCGCCACGTCGACCTCGGAGTAGCCGGAGCGCTCGAACCCGGTGGTGAAGGTGATCAGGTCCGGGTTGTGCTCGCGGGCCAGCGCGGCGATCGCGGTGGAGTCGATCCCCCCGGACAGGAAGGCGCCCACGGTCACGTCCGCGCGCATGTGCTTGGCCACCGAGTCCCGCAGGACCTCGGTGATCTCCTCGTGCCGGCCGGTCTCCTCCGCGTGGTCCCCGCGCGGGATCGGCCGCTCGTCGAAGCGCGGGGTGAAGTAGCGCTGCACCGCGATCGGCTCGCCGGGGGAGATCGTGAACGAGCATCCGGACTCCAGGCGCCGCACCGCCCGGTGCAGCGTCGCGGGCTCCGGGACGTACTGCAGCGTCAGGTAGTGCTGCAGGGCCTCCGGATCGGGTGCGGTGCTCGACGCGCCCAGCTCGTCGAGGACCGCGAGCAGGCACTTCTTCTCGCTGGAGAACGCCACGCCGTGCGCGCCCGCGGCGAAGAACAGCGGTTTGATGCCGAACGGGTCGCGCGCGCCGAACAGCACGCGCTCGTGGGTGTCCCAGATCAGGAAGGTGAACATCCCGCGCAGGCGAGGCACCGCGTCGGCGCCCCACACCGAGTACGCCGCGACGATGGCCTCGGTGTCGCCCTCGGTGGCGAACGTGACGCCGTGATCGCGCGCGAGCTCCGCCCGCAGCTCCACGTAGTTGTAGATCTCGCCGTTGAAGATGATGCGGTAGCGGCCGTCGCCGAAGGCCAGCGGTTGGTGCGAGCCCTCGACGTCGATGATCGACAGCCGGGCGAAGCCGAGCGCCACGTCGTCGTCGTGCCAGAGGCCGGGCTCGTCGGGACCCCGGTGACGCATGCAGGGCAGCGCCGCCTCCAGGTCCGCCGCGTACCGCGCCCCGGCGCCGTCGGTGGTGATCCAACCCATCAGCCCGCACACGCGGACCAGTATGGCGAGGGGGTCCGACACTCCCGTCGACCACCGTCGCGCCCCTCCGACAGCGCGTAGGAGTCAGCTCGGATAGTCTCCCGGTGTCCGGACCGAGGGTGGGTGCAAGACCCGTCGAAACCCGAGGTCGCACGGCCTCGAGGAGGTTGGCCAGCAGTGCGCCGAGCAGGGAGTCTTGCCCAGGCCCGGGAGGTGTCGTCCCGGCGGCGTCGTCTGACGCGCGCCGCCCAGCTGGCCGGTCTCGGCGTCGTCACGGCGCTCGTGTCCACCGGTTGCTCGGTGCAGGACGCGATCCGCTTCGGGTGGCCCGTGGGCGTGACGCCCGAGGCCACGATGATGCGGAACCTGTGGACCTGGTCCGCCATCGCGGCGCTCGCCGTCGGCGTGATCGTGTGGGGCCTGACCGCGTGGACCGTGGCGTTCCACCGCCGCAAGGCGGGCGAGTCGGAGCTGCCGCGCCAGTTCCAGTACAACCTGCCGCTCGAGCTGGTCCTCACCGTCATCCCGCTGGTGATCGTGGCGGTGCTCTTCTACTTCACCGTCGTCGTGCAGAACGTCGTCGACCGACAGCCGACCGGCAACGAGCTCCAGGTCGACGTCGTCGCCTTCCAGTGGAACTGGGAGTTCGCCTACCCCGGCACGCGAAACCCCGTCGGGGCACCGGTCGCGACCGTCGGCACCACCGAGGAGGTCCCCCTCCTCGTCCTGCCGACCGACCGCCCGATCCAGTTCACCCAGCACGCCGAGGACGTCATCCACTCCTTCTGGATCCCCGAGTTCCTCTTCAAGCGCGACGTGCTGCCGGAGCCGGAGAAGAACGACCAGAAGAACACCTGGGTCATCGAGCGCATCGAGCGTCCCGGCGCCTTCGTCGGGCGGTGCGCGGAGTACTGCGGGTCGTACCACTCGATGATGAACTTCGAGGTCCGCGCGCTCCCGCCGAACCTGTTCGACCAGTACATGCAGCTGCGGCAGTCGGTGAACCCGTCGACGCGGCAGGCGTACTCGGCCGCGCAGGCACTGCAGCAGATGAACTGCGGGGAACTGTGCGCGCCGACCGCGGTGACGACGAAGCCGTTCAACCCGAACCCGACCGACCGCCTGGCCTTCTGATGGCCGCCGCCAGCGAGAGGAGCACTCGGCGATGAGGGTCGAGTCCCGGATCTTCGAGATCCTGACCGTCTTCTGCTTCGTGTGCGCGATCGTCTACGGCGTGCTCTCGGGCGAGGAGGTCGGCATCGTCGCCCTCACCCTGACGGGCGGCCTGACGCTGATCATCGGCACGTACTTCCGGTTTGTCGCCCGCCGCCTCGAGGAGCGGCCGGAGGACAACCCGGAGGCCGAGGTGTCCGACGGCGCCGGCGACATCGGCTTCTTCAGCCCGGGCAGCTACTGGCCGCTGGGTGTGGCGGCCGGTGTGGCGTTCACCGGGCTCGGGCTGGCCATCTACCAGTGGTGGCTGATCGTGCTCGCCGGGATCGCGCTGATCATTGCCATCTGCGGCCTCGTGTTCGAGTACCACGCGGGCCCCGAGGCCCACTAGCCGTCGCGTCTCTCCAGGGCCCCTCCCGTCCGCGGGAGGGGCCCTGCGTGCTCTGTAGGGGTCGTGGAGCCGGCTGTCGAGGTCGACATGGCGCAGGTTCTTCGGCTGCTGGGCCTGCGTGGTGTCGCCCTCGGGATGAGGCGCCCTTCCGATGGGTGCGTGATCAGCGAGCACCGTCGGTGGGGCGGGGCTCCGGGTGACCGCGCCAGGTGCTCGTTCATCCCCCGTCCGGTGATGGGTGGAGCAGCGAGAGGCACATCAGGCCCCCGCGGCGGCCCGCGGCGGTGCGTGGTGTGCCGCTCGGCCTGCGCGAGGTCGACATGGCGCAGGTCCCGCGGCACCGGGACCTGCCAGGTGTAGCTCTCACGGGACGGGCTCGGCCCTGCCGTCGCGGGAGGGCGACATGGCGCAGGTTCCGAGGCCGCTGAGCCTGCGTGGTGTCGCCCTCGGGTGCCCCCGATGCGTGGGACCAGTGCCGGGAGTCCCGTGGTGATCAGCGAGCACCGTCGGTGGCAGGGGGACCCGGGTGACCGCGCCAAGTGCTCGTTCATCCCGAGCTCCGGTGAGGGGCGGAGCAGCGAGAGGAGGCACATCAGGTCCCTGGAACGGTCTGCGGCGGTGCTTGGTGTGCCGCTCGGCCTGTGCGAGGTCGACATAGCGCAGCTCCCGCGGCTCTGGAACGTGCCAGGTGTAGCTCTCGCGGAACGGGCTGGCCACGCCGGGGCCGCGAGGTCGACATGGCGCAGGTCCCGCGGCTCCGGAACCTGCCAGGTGTAGCTCTCGCGGGGCCGTGGGCCGGCGACCATCTGCGCGAGGTCGACATGGCGCAGTCCCGCGGCTACCGGGGATGCCTGGTGGAGCACTCGCATCGTGAGCGGCCTGGGGCGCCGCGGACGAGCCCCCGCAGACGAACGACGGGGCGGGGAGCCGATCGGCTCCCCGCCCCGTCGTGGGTGGTGCTGGTGTCAGTCCCGCGTGTCGCGCGGGCGCCCGGCGTCCGGACGGCCGGCGAGCTCGCGCTCACTGTTCGGCTCGACCTGCATCGGGTCGCGGCCGTGGACCTCTTCCTGCTCCTCCGCCGGGTCGGGGCGGAACCAACCACCCTTGACCGGCGATCCGGCGGAGCCGAGGTCGTTCATGCGCTTCGGCACCGTGGCGCCCTGGTAGGCGAGCGGGATGGCGTGGCCGTGCTCGTCCACGCCGCCGAGGGGCTGGTGCACCTCGATGAACTCACCGTGCGGCAGGCGCTTGATGTGGCCGGTCTCGATGCCGTGCTCGAGGACCTCGCGGTCCCCGCGCTGCAGCCCGAGGCAGATCCGGTAGGTCGCGAAGTACACGACCGGCGGGATCACCAGGAGACCGATGCGGCCGATCCACGTCATCACGTTCAGCGAGATGTCGAACGTGTAGCCGATGATGTCGTTGCCGCAGGCCACGACGAGCCAGAAGTAGAACGACAGCGCCATCATGCCGGTCGCCGTGCGGACCGGGACGTCGCGCGGACGCTGCAGCAGGTTGTGGTGCGCGTCGTCGCCGGTGAGCTTGCGTTCGATCACCGGGTAGGCGATCAGCAGGTTCACCAGGAGGCCGAAGCCGATGACCGCCGGGAAGAAGATCGCCGGGATCGTGTAGTTCCCGAGGTACATCTCCCACGCCGGCCACAGGCGGACCGCCCCGTCGAAGACGGCCATGTAGAAGTCCGGCTGCGAGCCGGCCGAGACCTGCGTCGGGTCGTACGGGCCGAGCTTCCAGATCGGGTTGATCTGGAAGACGCCCGACATGATCGCCATGACGCCGACCGACACGACCATGAAGCCGCCGGCCTTGGCCGCGAACGTCGGGAGGATGCGGACACCGACGACGTTGCGCTCGGTGCGTCCCGGCCCGGGGAACTGGGTGTGCTTCTGGAACCACACCAGCGCCACGTGCACGCCGATCACCGCGAGGATAATGCCCGGCAGCAGGAAGACGTGGACGATGTACAGGCGCGGGATGATGATGTGGCCCGGGAACTCGCCGCCCATGATCGCCCAGTGCAGCCACGTCCCGACCACCGGGATCGACATGACGATCGCGGAGAGTCCGGTGCGGATGCCGGTACCGGAGAGGAGGTCGTCCGGCAGCGAGTAGCCGAGGAAGCCCTCGATCATGCCGGTGAGCAGCAGGACGACGCCGAGCACCCAGTTCGTCTCGCGCGGGCGGCGGAACGCACCGGTGAAGAACGTCCGCATCATGTGCGCGATCATCGCGGCGACGAAGAGCAGCGCGGCCCAGTGGTGGACCTGGCGGATGAACAGCCCGCCGCGCACGTCCATCGAGATGTTGACGGTCGACTCGTACGCCATCGACATCGTGACGCCGCGCAGGCCCGGGTAGGAGCCCTCGTAGGTCGTCTCGGCCATCGACGGGTCGTAGAAGATGGCCAGCCACGTCCCCGAGATCAGCAGGACGATGAAGCTGTACATCGCGATCTCGCCCAGCATGAACGACCAGTGCGTGGGGAAGACCTTGTTGATCTGCCGACGGACCGGACCGGCCGGGTGGACCCGGCTGTCGACCTCGTCGGCCGCGGTACCGACGAGCTTCATCGCCGTGCTACCGCTTCGAGTGGGTGTGGTGATCGCACTCATGATGAACGACGCTCCCAGAAGCCGGGCCCCACCGGCTCGATGAAGTCGCTGCGGGCGTACAGGTACCCCTGATCGTCCACCGCGATGGGCAATTGCGCCAGTGGACGGGCAGCCGGACCGAAGATGGGCCGGGCGTACTCGTTCGCCTGGAACTGCGACTGGTGGCACGGGCACAGGATGCGGTTGGTCTGGTCCTCGTACAGCGAGGTCGGGCATCCCATGTGACTGCAGATCTTGGAGTAGGCGAAGAGCGACCCGTAGTTGAAGTCCTCCTGGCCGGCCCGCTTGATGATCGTGACGTTGGGCCGCAGGCGGATCAGCATCACGGGGGAGTCGGCCGAGCGGACGACCTCGGCGAGGTGCTCCGGGTCGTCGCGGTCGGACTCCTTGAAGGGGAAGACCGTCTCCATGGAGCCGGGCTCGAGGTCACCCGCGCGGATGAGGACGACCTCCTCCGGGTTGCCGTCGAACTTCCGCAGGTAGACCCGCTCGCCGTTGGTGGACTTCCAGTCGGTCACCAGGAGGGGCGACTCGTCGCCCTCCTTCCACGGGTTCTTGACGAGGCCGCCGAACGCCGCGACCGCGATGCCGGCGGTCAGGATCCCGCCCGCGGCGCCGAGCGACCGGAAGATCAGCTTCCGGCGGGCGAGCCCGCTCTGCTGGCCGGTCTGCACGAGCCGGGCCGCGGCGGTACGACGGTCGAGCTCGGAGGACCGGCCGTCGTGCCGCTGCTGGATCGTCAGGTCCTCGGGCAGCAGCTTCTTGGAGTAGGCGATGACGCCCATGCCGACCCCGAGCACCGACAGGCCGAGGGTGACCCCGATCAGCGGCGTGTAGAGGACGTAGAGAAGCGCGCCCTCCTGGCCGGGGGAGACGTACTCCCAGGGCCAGGCGATGAAGATGACGATGAACGCGAGGCCCATCACCGCGGCGAGGATGAACCAGCCGGCGACCTGCCGCTCGGCCCGCTTCTCCGCGCGGGTCCCGGGCACCGGGAAACGCGGGCGGTCCGAGACGACCTCGATGTCGTCGATCCGGTTGCCGAGACGCACCAGGTCGTCGGTGCTCATCTCGGCGAGCTCGGCGTCGCTCGGGATGGGCAGTTCGTTGCGATCCGGCTGTGTCCCGGCCTGATCGCTGTACTGGGACTCGGGTGGTGCACTCACTGGCGGGATCCGATCCAGAGGGAGATACCGATCAGGGCGGCGAGGCCGACGAAGAAGGCGACCAGACCCTCGGGCACGGGGCCGAAGCCGCCGAGCCCGTTGCCGCCCGGGTTCACGGGGCCCGTGTCCCCGGAGACCGACTTGATGTAGCCGATGATGTCCCGCTTCTCCTCGGGGGAGAGCTGCGAGTCGGCGAAGGTCGGCATGTTGCCCGGGCCGACCTGCATGGCCGCGTAGATCTGGTGCGGGTTCGCCGCGTCCAGCACCGGCGCGAACTTCCCGGAGGACAGCGCGCCGCCGCGACCGGTGAAGTTGTGGCACTGGGCGCAGTTGAGGCGGAAGAGCTCACCGCCGCGCCCGAGGTCGGAGCCGACGAGGGCCGCGTCGGGCTCCGCCGGGACGACCGGGCCGCCGCCGTTGGCCTGGATGTAGGCCCCCAGCGCGTCGATCTGCTGCGGGTCGTACTCGACCTTCTTCCGGTCGGCCTGCGCGCCCTGGGCCTTCAGCGGCATGCGGCCGGTGGAGACCTGGAAGTACACGGACGCCTGGCCGACGCCGATCAGGCTGGGACCGCGCCCGACGACACCCTGCAGGTTCGAGCCGTGGCACGTGATGCAGGCGTTGTCGTAGAGCGACTGCCCTTCGCGGACCAGGGCGGTGTCCTGGGCCTCGGCGGTCTGCGGCTTCGGTTGGAAGGCCGCGTACAGACCCCCGATCGCGAGCAGCGCGACGCCGAGGGCGAGGAAGCCCGCGACGCGACGGCGCGTCCTGGTGCCCGCACGCGCCCACAGCCTGCGCGGGCGTGGCGTCCGGTCGCTCATGTGGTGGCCTACCCCTGACTCTCGTGCCGTCTATCGGATGAAGTAGATGACCGCGAACAGGCCGATCCAGACCACGTCCACGAAGTGCCAGTAGTACGAGACGACGATCGCGGCGGTCGCCTGCGCCGGCGTGAACCGGCTGAGGAACGTGCGGGCGATCAGCAGCACGAACGCGACGAGCCCGCCGGTGACGTGCAGGGCGTGGAACCCGGTGGTGATGTAGAAGACCGAGCCGTACGCGCTGGAGGCGATCGTCGTCGAGTGCTCGGTGACGAGCGTGTGGTACTCGTTCACCTGGGCGAGGACGAAGAACAGCCCCATCACGAACGTGACCGCGTACCAGCGGCGCAGGCCGAACACATCGCCGCGCTCGGCCGCGAACACGCCGTACTGGCAGGTGAACGACGACGCCACCAGGACGATCGTGTTCACCAGCGCGTAGGGCACGTCCAGCTCGGTCGGGGCCGGCGGCCACTCGCCCACGTTCTGCGCGCGTGCGACGAAGTACATGGCGAACAGCCCGGCGAAGAACATCAGCTCGCTGGAGAGCCAGATGATCGTCCCCACGCTGACCACGTTGGGCCGGTTCAGGGAGTGGATGCGCGCGCTGAAGGAGGGCGCCGGCGCACTCGGGGCGGTCGTCACGGGAGGCATCATGTCACCTCCCTCCGACATCAGCCGGGTGGGGCGAGGCCCCGCGATCACGGTCCCCACCTGCACCGCCGTCTACCTGCGGATTCTCCTACTGATCGTCGTACGTCGTGTCGTAGTCGGGATTCCCGACGGCGGGTCGGGGCGGCCGCCGCCCCCCGGTGGCTAGGCTGCGCGGGCAGTCGACTCCACGCGCCGGGGAGGGCCCGTCGAAGATGAGCACAGCCGCAGGAAGCGCCTCCGACCCGCGCACGCTCGACGTCGTGGTGATGAGCCACCGACCCGAGGTCCGGGAGGCCGTGATGGCCGCGGTCGGACGGCGTCCGGCCCGCGACCTGCCCCGGCTGCGGTTCCGGGAGGCGGACGGCATCGCCGACGTGCTCGGCGCGGCCGACGCGGGCGAGCTCGACCTGGCGGTGCTCGACGGCGAGGCGCAGCCGACCGGTGGCATGGGCGTGTGCCGCCAGCTGAAGAACGAGAGCGACGACCCGGCCCCGGTGATCGTCGTCGTGCGTCGCGAGGACGACCGCTGGCTGGCGACCTGGTCGCAGGCCGACGCCGTCCTCGTCCAGCCCCTCGACCCGGTGACGGCGGCCCGCACGGTGGCCGACGTCCTGCGGGCCGGGGTGCCGGCGCGCCAGGGATGAGCTCGCCGGGTGTGAGTGCCGCGGAGCCGGCCGCGCCCCCGACGTGGGCGGGCCTGCTCGGCCGGCTCCTGCGCGGCGAGGACCTCGGCGGGCCGGAGGCGGCGTGGGCGATGGACCGGATGATGTCGGGTGAGGCGTCGCCCGCGCAGGTCGGCGCGTTCGTCGTGGCCCTGCGGTCCAAGGGCGAGACCGCCGCGGAGATCGGCGGTCTGGCCGAGGTGATGCGGGCCCACGCGCGCGCGGTGGAGGTCGACGGCGTCGTCGTCGACATCGTCGGCACCGGCGGGGACCAGGCGCACACGGTCAACATCTCGACGATGTCCGCGGTCGTGATGGCCGCCGCCGGCGCCCGGGTGGTCAAGCACGGCGGTCGGGCCGCGTCGTCGGCGTGCGGCTCGGTCGACCTGCTCGAGGCCCTCGGGGTGCCGATCGACCTGGGCCCGGAGGCCGTGGCCGCGAGCGTCGCCGAGGTCGGCATCGGGTTCTGCTTCGCCCAGACCTTCCACCCCGCGATGCGCCACGTCGGTGGTGTGCGCCGCGAGATCGGGGTGCCGACGGCGTTCAACCTCCTCGGCCCGCTCACCAACCCGGCCCGCCCGGCGGCGGCCCTGATCGGCTGTGCCGACGCCCGGTTCGCGCCGCTGCTGGCGGAGGTGCTCGCCGACCGGGGCGACACCGCGCTCGTCGTCCGCGGCGACGACGGCCTCGACGAGATCACCACGACCACCACGACCACCGTCTGGCGGGCCGGACCCGCCGGGGTCACCCGCGAGACCCTCGACCCGACCCGGATCGGCGTCCCCGTCTCGGTGCCCGGCGACCTGCGCGGAGGCGACGCCGCGGTGAACGCCGCCGCGGCCCGGACCCTGTTCGCGGGGGAGCACGGCCCGGTCCGCGAGGCGGTGCTGCTCAACGCCGGGGCCGCGCTCGCGGCCTACGACGAGGCCCTCGGCCACGGCCGGCCGGACCTCCACGACGCGGTCGCCGCGGGGCGGGACCGTGCGGCGGCGGCCGTCGACGACGGTTCTGCCGCGGCGCTGCTCGAGCGGTGGGCGGCCACGGCGGCACGCCTCCGGGGCTGAGCCCCTCCCGTCGGGGCCGGGGACGACTCAGTCGAGCCCGACCGCGAAGGCGGCGTCGGTGTCCTGCGCCGAGTACGAGCGGAACGCGATGTGCGTGGACGTGTCGACGACACCCGGCACCCGGCTCAGCCCGCCCGCGATGACGTCGGCGAGCTCGTCGTGCTCGCGGACCCGCACCATCGCGATCAGGTCGACGTCCCCGGCGCACGAGTAGACCTCGGTGACCCCCGAGAGCTCGGCGATCGCCTGCGCGGTCTCGGGGATCCGGTCGGCGTTCGCGTGGATCATGACGATGGCCGTGATCACGGGGGCTCCCTGGTTCGACGATGGCGACCCGCGCGGGGCGGACCGGCGTGCTCGGCCGCGACTCTAGAGGGCGGCCCGGTGCCGGCCCCGTCTCCCGGGCGGCGGTCCGCCGCCGGGCCACCGCCGGGACGGTGGGCCGCCTCGGGGTCGATCGTCGTCCGCGCCGCCTCGCGGGCCCGCGCCACCCACTCCGCCCAGGCCCCCGCGCCCCGCGCGGGGACCGCCCACGGCGCGGTGGTGCGCACCATCCGCGTCCCGGGCCGCTCCAGCCACCGCGTGATCACGCCGACCTCCTCCGGGGGTGCGCCGCCCAGCGGCCCGGCTCCAGGCCGGACCGTCTCCGCCGCGGACACCAGCGTCTCCACCACCGGCATCGGCGGCACCCCCCGCCGCGCCGTGCCCGCCGCCGCGAGCCGCCCGTGCCGCACCACGGCGAGCTCCCAGCCCCCGGTGCCGTCGGGCCGGGCCGCCACCAGCTCCTCGGTGCCCGCCACGGCGGAGAGGCGCTGGACCCGGCCGAGCGCGCCGGCGAGATCGGCCAGGCGGTCCCGCTGGGCCGCTGCGGCGTCGAAGCGCTCGCCGGCCGCGAGGGCGGAGACGCGGTCGCGCAGCCGCACCAACCCGTCGTCGGAACCCCCGCGGACGAGCGCCAGCGCGCCGTCCACCGCGGGCGCGTACTCCGCCGCGCTCTGCAGGCCCGCGCACGGCGCCCCGCAGCGCCCCAGGCCGTGCAGGGCGCACGGGCTGCCGCGGCCGCCCCGCGCCGGGATGCGCTGCGTGCAGGGCCGCAGGGCCACCGCGTCGACGAGGGCCTCGACGGCGCGCACGGCGTCGGGGCGCCGGCCGAACGGCCCGACGGCGTCGGTGCGCGGCGTGCGGACCACCGACCAGCGCGGGAACGGCTCGTCGGTCAGCGTGATCCACCAGCCCTTGTGCGGGTAGCGGGACCGGCGGTTGTAGCGCGGGGCGTGCCCGGCGAGCAGCCGCAGCTCGCGCACCTCCGCCTCCAGCGCGTGGGCGCACTCCACCCAGTCCACCCGCTCGGCGAGGGCGACCATCTCCTTGACGCGGGCCCGCTTCTCCGAGCCGGTGAAGTAGGAGCGGACCCGCCGCCGCAGGTCGTTCGAGGTGCCGACGTAGAGCACCTCGTCGGCCGGGCCGCGGAACAGGTAGACCCCGGCGGCGTGCGGCACGGCGTCGGCCAGGTGGCGCTTGCCGCGCTGGGCGGGCGTCGTCTCGACCTGCAGGGCGAGCAGGTCCTCCAACGAGGCCACCCCCTGCCCGCCCACCCGCTCGAGCAGGCCGTGCAGCACGTCGACGGTGGCCCGTGCGTCGTCGAGCGCGCGGTGGACCGGCCGCGTCGCGGCCCGGAACAGGGTGGCCAGGGCCGACAGCCGGCAGGACGGCGCCTCGTCGCGGGTGAGCACCTTGCGGGCGAGGCGGGCGGTGCACACCACGGGCGGCCGCGGCCACGCCGACCCGTGGCGACGGCACGCCGCCCGCAGGTGCCCGACGTCGAACGGGGCGTTGTGCGCCACGACCACCGCCCCCGCGCAGAACTCCAGGAACCCCGGCAGGACCGCGGGCAGCCGCGGCGCGTCCCGCACCATCGCCGTGGTGATGCCCGTGAGCGCGACGATCTGCGGCGGCACGTCGCGCCCCGGGTCGACCAGCGTCGCGTACTCGCCGACCACGCGTCCCCCACGCACCTTCACCGCCCCGATCTCGGTGATCGCGTCGGGTCCGCCCGCGGCGTCCGGCCCGGCGGGCGGCCCGCCGGTGGTCTCCAGGTCGAGCACCACGAAGGTCGCCGCGTGCAGCGGCGTGCCCAGCTCCTCGAAGGTGAGCTGCGGATCGGGCCCGGTGACCGGGCGCGGGCCGAGGGCGGCGTCCATGGCCCGGCACGCTAGATCGACCCACCGACAGTCTCGTCCGACCGACGACCTCGCGGGGCCGCTAGCCTGGCCCGATGGTGGCGGGGGAGGAGGCGGACGCGGCTCCCGGGGCCGATCCGTCCGACGGCGGCGCCGCCCTGCGCGCCGCCCTCCTGGACGCGGCCCCCGAGACCGTCCGCAGCCGGGTGGCCGACCTCGTGAGCCGCGCGGTCGGGCAGATGCCGTCGGCCGACCTGCCCGCCCCGGTCCGCCCGATCGCCCGGTTCGCCCCCGCCAAGCGCGCGAAGGTGGGGTCGGGCCCGCTGCTGTCGGCCCTGCGCTCGGTGGACGGGTTCGCCGAGGACGTCGTGGCCTGGTGGACCGAGCACCGGCCCGAGGAGTGGGAGCCGCCCGTCGTCGAGCCGGTGCACGCCGCGGCGGTCGCCGTGCTGCGCGGCGACCCCGAGGCGGCGGGCGACCTGCTGCGCGACGCCGGGGAACGGGCCGACGTCGGGAAGCTGCGGGCCGAGCGGGACGCCGCGCTCACCCGTGCCGACCGCCTGGCCGCCGACCTGGAGCGGGTCACCGCCGAGCGCGACGAGGCGCGGGCCCGGGTGCGGGACGCGACACCGGACCTGTCCGACGAGGTCGCGAAGCTCCGCGCCCGGCTGCGCGAGCAGGGCGTGCGGGTCAAGCAGGCCGAGACGACGGCGGCCGACGCTGCCCACCGGCTCGAGGAGGGCCAGGGCCACCTCGTGCGCGAGCTCGAGGACCTCCGCCGGGAGCGCGGCCGGGACCAGGACGCGGTCGCGGCGGCCGAGGCGCGGGCCCGCCGCGCGACCGCGGAGCTGGAGTCGGCCCGCCGTGCGGCCCACGAGGCCCGGCACGCCGACGACGCCCGCCTGGCCCTGCTCGTCGACACCGTCGCGGGGGCCGCCGCCGGACTGCGGCACGAGCTGGGGCTGCGCGCCGACGACCAGCGGATCGGTCCGCGCCCGGCCGAGCTGGTCGGATCGGCGGCGCGCGCGCCGATGGCCCGTGTGACCGACCCCGCGACCCTCGACCGCCTGCTCGCGCTGCCCGAGGTCCACCTGCTCGTCGACGGCTACAACGTCACGAAGACCGGGTGGCCCGCTCTCTCGCTGTCCGCGCAGCGTGACCGCCTGGTCGCGGCGGTCGCCCCGCTCGCCGCCCGCACCCACGCCGAGACCACGCTCGTCTTCGACGGTGCCGGCATCTCCGGGGTGCCGACCGCGTCGATCCGCGGGGTGCGGGTGCTGTTCTCGGAGCCGGGCGTGATCGCGGACGACCTGATCCGCACCCTGGTGGACGCCGAGCCGGAGGGACGCCCGCTCGTGGTGGTGACCTCCGACCGGGCCGTCGTCGACTCGGTGCGCCGCCGGGGCGCGCACCCGGTGCCGTCCAGCGTCCTGCTGGAGCGCCTCTCCCGGATCTGAGACCTGGGTCACACCGACCTCGTCGACGGCCCGTGACTGTCGGACCCCCCTCCTACCGTCCGCCACGACTCCCCGGGAGATGCCGGGGCCGACGGCCGGAGGCCCGCGATGATCATCGACTGCGACCGCTGCGTGGTGCGGCACCAGGCGTGCGACGACTGCGTCGTCGGGGTCCTGCTCGGGGTGCCCGAGGTGCCCGCGCGGGACGAACAGCCCCGGGAGCCGGCCGCCCCGGGCGCACCGCTGCCCCTCGAGTTCGGGCCGGTCGAGCGGCGCGCGCTGGAGGTCCTGGCCGATCACGGCCTGATCCCGCACCTGCGGCTGGTCCCGGGCACGCCGGAGCAGCCGGCCCACCGCGGGGGACGGGTGCGGCGGCGCGACGCCGGGTGACCGACCGCGGTGCGAGCGGAGCGAGACCGGTCGGTTACCTTTCCGTCACCTTCCGCGGACGAGCTCCCCGTCCGTCGGGAGTCCTGGCCGAGAGGACCACCCCGAGCCGTGACGCCCCGCTCGGCGCGCCCCGACGCGCGCCCCGGTCGACGCACCGCGCCGACGGTGCTCGCCGTCCTGCTGCTCGCCCTCGTCGGGCTGCTCGCCCCGGTCACGGCCGGGTCCGCGGCGGCCGACCCGATCGTCCCGCCCGGCGCCAACGACGTCGTCCGGTCGCTCGCCGACGCGAACGCCCGGGCGGAGGCCGCCAACGAGGCGGCGATGGGCGCCCGCGAACAGCTCCCGGTCCGCCGCGCCGAGGCCGACCGCACGCGGAAGGCCGCCGACGCGGCCCGTGGTGCGGTCAGCGAGGCCCGCGAGGCGCTCGACCGGGCCTACGTCGCGGTGGACCAACTGACCCGCAGCACCTACCAGGGCGGCGACCTCGACCAGCTCGGCGCGCTGCTCTCCGCCCCGACGCCGCAGGCCTACCTGGACAAGGTCGAGCTGCTCGACACCGTCTCCGAGGCCAACCGCTCGGTGCTGCAGCGCTACCTCGACGCGTCGAGCGCCGCGGAGTCCGCCCAGGCCGACGCCGACGCCCGCGCCACCGACGCCCGCCGGGCCGCCGACGACGCCGCCCGCACCCTCGAGGACGCGGCCCGGACGAAGGCGCAGGCCGACCGCGACGTCGCCGCCGCCGACGCCGCACTCGGGCGCCTCTCCCGCGGCGACCGGGCCCTGTTGCGCGGGGGCGGGGTCACGAACTACCCGACGAACATCGCCGGGAACTCGCTCGGCGTCGCGGCACTGCGGGCCGCCCTGAGCCGCCAGGGCGCGCCCTACGTCTGGGGTGCCACCGGGCCGAACACGTTCGACTGCTCCGGCCTGGTGCAGTGGGCGTACCGCCAGATCGGGGTCGGGATGCCGCGCGTGGCCGCCGCCCAGCAGCAGGTCGGCCAGCTGGTCGACCCGGCGCAGGTCCAGGTCGGCGACCTCATCTTCTTCGGCAGCCCCGCCACCCACGTCGGGATCTACGTCGGCGGCGGACGCTTCCTCGAGGCCCCGCAGTCCGGCGACGTCGTGAAGGTGGCCCCGGTACGCAGGAACGTCTCGACCATCCGGCGCATCTCACCCCCGTGACCCGCATCCTGCTCGTCACGAACGACTTCCCGCCGCGCCCGGGCGGTATCCAGTCCTACCTGCACGAACTCGCGGTCCGGCTGCCCCCGGGATCCCTGACGGTCCTGGCCTCGACCTGGCCGGATGCCGCCGACTCGGACGGCCGGTGCGCCGCCTTCGACGCCGCGCAGCCCTTCACGGTGCACCGGCTGGCCACGACGATGATGCTGCCGACCCCGCGGGCGGTCCGCCGCGCCACGGAGCTCGCCGAGGGCCACGACACGGTGTGGTTCGGCGCGGCCGCCCCGCTCGGGCTGATGGCCCCGGCCCTGCGCCGCGCGGGCGTCCGGCGGGTCCTCGCGAGCACCCACGGCCACGAGGTCGGCTGGTCGATGCTGCCCGGCAGCCGGCAGCTGCTCCACCGCATCGGGCGCGAGGCCGACGTCGTCACCACCGTGAGCCGCTACACCCGGGCGCGCATCGCCTCCGCCCTCGGCCCGGACGCCGCGCTCGAGCCCCTGCCGTCGGGGATCGACACGAGCCGGTTCCGCCCCGACGACGGCGCACGCCGGGCGATCCGGGACCGCTACCGGCTCGGGGACCGACCCGTCGTCGGGATCGTGTCCCGGCTGGTGCGGCGCAAGGGTCAGGACGTGTTGATCCGCGCGCTGCCGGCGATCGTCCGCCGCGTGCCGGGGACGGCGCTCGTCATCGCGGGTGACGGGCCGGACGCGGACCGGCTCCGGCGGCTGGCCCGCGAGGTCGGGGTGGAGGAGGACGTCGTGTTCACCGGCCCGCTCGCGCACGACGAGATCCCCGCCCATCACGCGGCGCTGGACGTGTTCGCGCTGCCGTGCCGCACGCTCGGGGGCGGGCTGGACGTCGAGGGCCTCGGGATCGTGCTGTTGGAGGCCTCGGCCACGGGGGTGCCGGTCGTGGCGGGCCGCTCCGGCGGTGCCCCGGAGACCGTCCTCGGCGGCCCGCCCGGGACCCGGACGGGCCGGCTCACCGACGGGCGCGACCCGGCCGACGTCGCGGAGGTCGTCGCCGACCTGCTGGCCGACCCCGACGAGGCCGCCCGCACCGGGGCGGCCGGGCGGCGGTGGATGCAGGCGGAGTGGACCTGGTCAGCGCGCGCCCGTCGGCTCGAGGCGCTCGCCCAGACGGAGTCACCCTGATCCGAACGAACGGCACTCTCGCGCGCGTAGAAGCTGCGAGAGTGCCGTTCGCTCGGAGAGGGTCGGCGACGAGCTACCGCTGCGCGTACACGGCCTCGATGTCGTCGGCCCGCTGGTCGGCGATGACGTTGCGCTTGAGCTTCATCGTCGGGGTGAGCTCGCCGGAGTCCTCGGTGAAGTCCGAGGTCAGGATGCGGAACTGGCGCACCGACTCGGCCTTGGACACCGCGTCGTTGCCGTCGTCGATCGCGGACTGGATCTCGGCGCGGAGGTCGGCGTCGTCGACGAGGTCGTCGGCGGTCGTGCCCGACTTGCCGTGCTCCGACGCCCAGCCCGGCAGGGCCTCGCCGTCGAGGGTGATCAGGGCGGCCACGTAGGGCCGGTTGTCGCCGACCACGAGCGCCTGGCTGACGAGCCGGTGGGCGCGGATCCGGTCCTCGATCACGGCCGGTGCGACGTTCTTGCCGCCGGCGGTGACGATCAGCTCCTTCTTGCGCCCGGTGATCGCGAGGAACCCGTCGTCGAGGGTGCCGATGTCGCCGGTGTGGAACCAGCCGTCCTGCAGCGTCTCGGAGGTCGCGGAGGCGTTGTTCCAGTACCCCCGGAACACCACGTCGCCCTTGGCGAGCACCTCGCCGTCGTCGGCGATCGCGATGGTCACACCGGGCAGTGGCCGCCCGACGGTGCCGACGCGGATGTGGCCCTCGCCGTTCGCGGTGATCGCGGCGCTGGTCTCCGTGAGGCCGTAGCCCTCGTGGATCGGCACGCCGATCCCGCGGAAGAAGTGGCCGATCCGCGCGCCGAGGGCAGAGCCACCGGACACGGCGCCGCGGCACTGCCCGCCGAGGGCGGCCCGGAGCTTCGAGTACACCAGCGCGTCGAACAGCGCGTGCTTCCCGCGCAGCACCAGGCCGGGACCACCGGCGTCCAGGGCCTTCGAGTACTCGACGGCGGTGGTCTCCGCGAGGTCGAAGATCCGGCCCTTGCCGCCCTGGTAGGCCTTCTGCTTGGCCGAGTTGTAGACCTTCTCGAACACCCGCGGCACCGAGAGCAGGAAGTCCGGCTTGAACCGCGGCAGCTCCCCGGAGAGCTTCGAGGTGTCCGCGAAGTGCCCGATGACGTAGCGCTGCTCCTGCGCGGCCACCTGCACCACGCGGGCGAAGATGTGCGCCAGCGGCAGGAAGAGCAGCGTCGAGTTCCCGGCCTCCATCATCGAGCCGAACGTCTCGCCCGCGGCACGGACCTCGAACAGCAGGTTGCGGTGGGTGATCTCGCAGCCCTTCGGGCGGCCCGTGGTGCCCGAGGTGTAGATCAGCGTGGCGAGGTCGTCCGCCTGCACCCCGGTGCGGCGCGCCTCGACGTCCGCGTCGGGGACGTCCCGCCCGGCCTCCTTGAGGGCCTCGACGGCGGGCTCGCCGCCGTCGATCTGCCACACGTGGGCGAGGTCGGGCAGGTTCTCCTGCACCTTCTCGAGCGTCTGCCGGTGCTCGTCGGTCTCGATGACCACGCCGCGGGCGCCGGAGTCGGACAGGCACCACTCGTACTGCGACGCCGACGAGGTCTCGTAGATCGGCAGGCCCGCGCACCCGGCGGTCCAGAGCGCGTAGTCGACCAGCGTCCACTCGTAGCGGGTCTTCGCGACGATGCCCACGCGGTCACCCGGCTGCAGGCCCGCGGCGATGAAGCCCTTGGCCACGGCCACGACCTCGTCGCGGAACTCCCCGAAGGTCGTCGGCTGCCACGCGTCGTCCACCAGGCGCAGGTAGGCGGTGTCGCCCGGGTGCGCCGCGGCGTTGTCCCAGACCGCGTCGGTCAGCCGGTCGTCGTCGGCCACCTTGGCCACCGCCGGCACGCTGTACTCCTGCACCCCGCACACACCCTTCCACCGTCGACCGGCGTCCCCGGCGACCTCCGGTCCGCCGCAGCCTAGGGCGCCCGGGGCCCGCCGTCACTACCCGACGGTATCCCCGACGAAACGCCCGAAACGGACATCGGGCGTCGGGGTGCCGCTGCGACCCCGGCGACCGTGCGGCACGCTGTCGCCGTGGCCGCCCTGGACGTGATCGACGAGACGTTCGTGCTGGCCGGACCCGCCGTCGTGGCCGCGGCGTTCGCCGATCCGGCCGACTGGCCGAGGCTGTGGCCGGACCTGGAGCTGCACGTGTTCGCCGACCGTGGCGCGGCCGGGCTGCGCTGGTCGGTGACCGGCCGGTGGGTGGGCAGCGCCGAGGTGTGGTGCGAGGCCGTCGGCGACGGGACGGTCGTCCACTGGTTCCTCCGCCTGGACCCCGCTCCCGGTCCCGACGGCGGGTCGGCCCGGCGTCTGCTCCGGGGTGCCCGGGGCCCGGCCCGGGAGGCCCTGCGGCGCCAGCGGGCCGCGAAGGCGATCGCGTTCGACCTCAAGGCCCGCCTCGAGGCGGCCCCGACCGGGACCGCGGGGTGGACCCGCCGCCCAGGGGTGCCGACCCCGGCGCCGGCCGATCCCCCCGTCGCTCCACTCGCCCCGGCATGAGGGTGCACGTCGTCTCCGACGTCCACGGCAACAGCGACGCCCTCGCGTCCGCCGCGCGGGGTGCGGACGCCCTGGTCGTGCTCGGTGACCTGCTCGACTTCGTCGACTACGACGAGCCCACGCACGGCATCCTCGCCGACATCCTCGGCCCCGGGGCGACGACGGAGTTCGCCCGGCTGCGCTCGGAGGGCGGGCCGGGGGCGCTGCGGGAGTTCACGCAGAGCCTGTGGGCGGACGTCGACGACCCGCGGGGCCGGGTCGACGAGGCCGTGCGCAAGCAGTACGGGCGGATGTTCGCCGCGCTCGGCGCGGTGGAGGTGCCGGTGTGGCTGATGCCGGGCAACGTCGACGTCCCGGCGATGTGGCCGGAGTTCCTGGGCGCGTACCCGCACGTCGTCCCGGTGGACGGCGACGTCGTCGAGATCGGCGACAGCCGGGTGGGGTTCGTCGGGGGCGTCCCGCTCCCGCCCGGGGTGGAGCCGCGCGCCGGGGTCTTCCGCTCCTACATGCGCGGCGCCGACGAGTTCACGGCCGCCGTCGAGGCCCTCGGGGAGGTCGACGTGCTGTGCAGCCACGCGCCACCCGCCGTCGCCGAGCTCGCCTACGACGTGGTGGCGCGCACCCACGAGCTCACCTCGCCGGCCCTGCTCGATCGGATCCGCGCCACGCGGCCACGCCTCGCGCTGTACGGGCACGTGCACGCTCCGCTCACGGCCCGCACCCGGATCGGGCCCACCGAGTGCGTCAACGTCGGCCATTTCCGCCGGCGGGGCACCCCGGCGGTGGCGCGATGGTGACCGACGTGACACCGCGGACCCGCCACACGTCCCCCGCGCGTGGCGAGGACGACGGCGGGGCGAGTCCGACCGGCCGGCGACGGTAGCCTTCCGCGCCATGGCGGACGAGTCCACGCAGTCCATCACCATCGCGGCCGCTCCGACGGCCGTGCTCGACGTGATCGCCGACTTCCCCGCCTATCCCGAGTGGGCGGACTCCATCACCTCCGCGAAGGTCCTCACCCACGACGACGAGGGCCGCCCCGAACAGGTCCGGTTCACCCTGGACGCCGGTCCGCTCAAGGACACCTACGTACTCGCCTACGACTGGGTCGACGACGGCGTCACCTGGGACCTCGTCTCCGGGCAGATGCAGCGCGGCCAGCGCGGGCGCTACCGGCTCGAGGGCTCCGAGAAGGAGACGACCGTGACCTACACGCTGTCGGTGGACCTCGCGGTCCCCATGCCCGGCCTGATCAAGCGGCGGGCCGAGAAGAGGATCATGGACACGGCGCTGACCGGTCTCAAGCGACGCGTGGAGGGCTAGTGCGGGTCCTGCTCTTCACCGGCAAGGGCGGGGTCGGGAAGACGACGACGGCGGCCGCGACGGCCGTGGCCCTGGCGCGCTCCGGCCGTAAGGTCCTCGTGCTCTCGACCGACCCGGCGCACTCGCTGGGCGACGCGTTCGACGTCACCCTCGGCGGCGAGCCCGCCGAGGTCGACGGCACGTCCCTGCCCGGGCTCTACGCCGCGCACGTCGACACCCGCGCGCTCGTCGACGAGGCCTGGGAGCCGCTGCGGGCGCAGCTGCGCACGCTGCTGTCCGGCGCGGGCGTCGAGGACATCGTCGCCGACGAGCTCACCGTCCTGCCCGGGGTCGAGGACCTGCTCGCGCTCGAGCAGGTGCGCCGGGCCACCCAGGACGGGCCGTGGGAGGTCGTCGTCGTCGACTGCGGCCCGACGGCCGAGACGCTGCGCCTGCTCAGCCTCCCCGAGGCCCTCGGTGGCTACCTCGAGCGCCTGTTCCCCGCCCACCGCCGCGCGGTGCGCGGGGTCCTGGCCGGCCTCGCCGGCAGCGGGGCGACCGTGGCGAGGTGGGACGCGGCCGCGGCGTCGCTGTCCCGGCTGGCCGAGCAGCTCTCGGGGCTGCGCGCGATGCTCGCCGACCGGTCCACCACCACGGTCCGGCTCGTGCTCACCCCGGAGCGTGTCGTCGCCGCGGAGACCCGGCGGACGATCACCGCGCTGGCCCTGCACGAGCTGCACGTCGACGGCCTCGTCGCGAATCGTCTCGTGCCCGATCCCGGGACCGGCCGCAGCGCCGCCGTGCAGTGGCTGCGCGTCCGCCGTCGCGAACAGGAGGACGTCCTCGCCGAGCTCGCCGAGCTGACCACCGGCGCCGGGGTCCCCGTCCGGACCGTCGCGCACCGGGCCGGTGAGCCGGTCGGGCTCGACGACCTCGCCGAGCTCGCCGTGGACCTCTACGGCGACGACGACCCGCTCGACGGCGGGAGCGCCCGGCCCCTGATGGAGCTGCGGCGGACCGCGGGGGAGGGGACCTCGGTGGACAGCGAGTACGCGCTGGACCTGCAGGTCCCGGGCATCGGCGACGGTGAGGTCGACCTGGTGCGCATCGGTGACGACCTCGCGGTCACCGTCGGGGGGCGCCGCCGGACCGTGGCGCTGCCCCCGGTGCTGCGCCGCTGCGAGGTCACCGGGGCCGACCTCGACGACGACGTGCTCTCGGTCGCGTTCCGCCCGGACCCGTCGGTGTGGATGCGATGAGCGGGGCCGGGGGGAGCACGGAGGCCGACCGGGTGGCGCGTGAGCGCCTCGCCCGCGAGGCCCGCGAGACCGCGACGACGTTGCTGGACTGGGTCGGGACCCGCGTGGAGGGGGCCGACGGGGGTGCCGAGCGCCCGCGTCAGAGCCCGGGCCCGTGCACCTGGTGCCCGGTCTGCGCGCTGGCCGCCGCCCTGCGCGGGGAGCAGCCGGAGCTGACGGCGACCCTGGCCGAGCAGGCGTCCGGACTGCTGGTGCTGCTGCGCCTCCTGGTCCAGGCGCACGCGACCGGGACCCACGAGCACCACGCACCGGCGCCCGACCCGACGTTCCCCGACCCGACGCCGGGTGCCGCTCCGGCCGGGTGGCCGTCCGAGTGGGGCACGCCGACCTGGACGACGGACGTCCCGTGGGAGACCGCGCCGCACGCCGTCTTCGACCCCGAGCCGGTGCCCGCGCGCGACGACCCCGCGGACGCGGCCGACGTCGACCCCCGGCCCGCCGACCGCCCCACTGGCAAGCGCGGGCCGCGCCCGAGCCCGCGCCACTCCCTCGGCGACCCGACACCGGCCGACCCGAGACCGGCCGACCCGACACCGGCCGCCGCGGCCCCTTCGCCGGGCGGCCCCACCACCACCGCGCCGGCACCGGAGCGCGCCCGCCGCGGCGTCCAGCGCATCCCGGTCCGTCGCCGGCCCCGCCCGTGCTGACGGTCGGGGTCGACGTCGGGGGCACCACGGTCAAGGCGGCCCTGGTCGACGCCGACGGTGCGCTGCTCGCGACCCGGGTCGCCCCCACGCCGCGTCGTCCCCACGAGCTCGACGACGCCGTCGCCCAGCTCGTCGAGCAGCTGTCCGTCGAGGCCCGCACCCGGGACCGCGAGGTCGGGGCGGTCGGGCTCGCGGTGGCGGGGTTCGTCGACCCGGAGCGGCGCTCGGTGTCCTTCGGTGCCCACCTCCCGTGGCGTGACGAGCCGGTGGTCGAGCGCATGACGGTCCGCCTCGGCGTACCCGTCACCCTCGAGCACGACGCGAACGCCGCCGGCCTCGCCGAGCACCGCGTCGGGGCCGCGGCCGGGGCGCGGGTCGCCTGCCTCGTCGCGCTGGGCACCGGCATCGGCGCGGCGCTCGTCGTCGACGGGCAGGTCTTCCGGGGAGCCCACGGCGTGGCCCCGGAACTCGGCCACGTCGTCGTCGTCCCGGACGGGCGACCGTGCCCGTGCGGCAAGC
The DNA here is from genome assembly GCF_030286555.1 of Actinomycetospora termitidis. Taxonomy (GTDB): domain Bacteria; phylum Actinomycetota; class Actinomycetes; order Mycobacteriales; family Pseudonocardiaceae; genus Actinomycetospora; species Actinomycetospora termitidis. The sequence continues at coordinate 1,008,654 of NZ_JASVWF010000002.1, forward strand.
GGGGGTGCCTGGAGCGCTACTGCAGCGGCACCGCCCTGGGCGCGAGCGCGGACGAGCTGGTGTCGGCCAGCGAGGACTTCTCGACGCTGCGCGCCACCTGGGAGCGCGGCCTGCCGATCTCGGGCCGCGACGTCGCCCAGGCCGCCGCGGCGGGGGACTCGGTGGCGAAGCGGGTGGTGCTCGACTTCGCGGGCTGGCTCGGCCGCGGCCTCGCGCTGGTCGCGGACGTCTTCGACCCCGACGTCGTCGTCCTCGGGGGCGAGGTCTCCGCGTCCGCGCCGCTGTTCCTGGACGACGCCCGCGCCGGGTACGCGCAGGAGGTCACCGGCCGGGGCCACCGGCGGCTGGCCGACGTGCGGGCGGCCACCCTCGGCGGGGACGCCGGGATGATCGGTGCGGCGCTGGACGCCCGGGAGCGCGGGCTCTAGACGGTGCCCTCGGGGTCGTCGGACCCGGAGGGGCGTCGCATCCCGACGACGAGCCAGCCCAGCCCGGCGGCCATCGCCAGCAGGCCCGGGACGATGCCGAGCCCGGCGATCCCGCCGACGAGGCCGGGCAGGGCGAGGAGCACCACCCCGACGACGAGCAGCAGCAGTCCGAACAGGCTGGACATGCCGATGCGGGGCAGCGGCGGGGGCTCCGGCGGGACGAAGTGCTCGTCCTCGGGCCGGGCGGGCGGGTGCGGCCGGTGCGGCTGCTGCGCGGCCGGTGTCATCGGCGGGGCCGGCCGGGGCGGCTCCGGGGCCGGGTCGGCCGGGGGCGAGGAGAACAGGTCGTCCACGGGGCGCTCGGGGTGCGCGGCCGGCTGGCCCTGCGGCGGCGTGGCGACCCCGAGGCCGGACGACGGACCGTCCAGGTCGTCGGGTGCCTCCGGCCAGCGCGGGGCGCCCGTGGACGCCCAGTCGGCCACGATGTCGGCGAACGCCGCGTCGACGTCGTCGGGCAGCTCGAAGCGGCGGGCGCCGGCGGAGCCGGACCCGGACTCGTCGCGCCGGGTGGAGTCCTCGGGGTCGGGTGAACTCATGCGGGCTTCCCTGAGGTGGTGCGGGCGGCGTGGCGCCGGCGGGCGAACTCGGTGCTCCCGGCGAAGATCGTGGGCGCGTCGTGGTCGAGGGTGGCGACGTGGAAGCTGTCGTGCAGCACGACCTCGGTCACGTCGGTGGCGGAGACGCCGTCGAGCACGAGGCGGGCGTTGACCGGCTCCACGACGTGGTCGTCGGTCGAGCGGTAGAGCAGCACCGGGCTCGTCACGCGGCCGAGGTCCGCCCGGACGACGTCCCACAGCTCGGTGAGCGACACGAAGGCGCGCAGCGGCACCCGGTCGTACCCCAGCTCGGTGACCCCCGGCTTCGCGACGTCGTTCGCCACGCCCGGCGCCCACGGCCACAGCCGCGCGAGGTAGCGGGCGAACGCGGCGTCGCGCCGCAACGTCGTCACCGAGGGGTTGACCAGGCAGATCCCGGCGATCGCGTCGCCGTACTCCTCGGCGACCCGCAGCGTCAGGGTCCCGCCCATCGAGAGCCCGAAGACGAGCACGGTGTCGTACCGGGCGAGCAGCTCGTCCGTGGCGCGGGCGACCTCGCCGTACCAGTCGGGCCAGCGGGTGGCCTGCATGTCGCGCCAGCGGGTCCCGTGCCCGGGCAGGCGCGGCCCGCGTACCGCGAACCCCTGCGCCGCCAGGTGCTCGCCCCACGGCCGCATGCTCTGCGGGGACCCGGTGAACCCGTGGGACAGCACGACGCCGACCTCGGCGCCGTCGGGGTCGGCGGAGAACGGTTCCGCCCCGGGCATCACCGGCACACGTGCCTCCACGACTGGCGATCTCGGGCGAGTCAGTGCCCGGCCCCATGGTGGCACGTCCCACACCGCCGCGGTACGTCCAGGGCCTCGATCCGGTGGTGTCGTCCGTGACCGGTCGGTCGCTGTCGGAGACGCGCCGTCGTTGTCCGTCGACACGCCGCTGCCTACGCTGCGACATCCGGGCGTCGGTGGAAGGGGAGCGGTGCTCTACTGGTTGATGAAGTGGGTGTTCATGGGCCCGCTGATGCGCGCGGCCTTCCGGCCCGACGTGCGCGGCGCCGAGAACCTCCCGCGTACCGGGGGCGCCCTCGTCGCGTCGAACCACCTCGCCGTGCTCGACTCGTTCGTCCTGCCGCTGATGGTGCCCCGCCGGATGGCCTTCCCGGCCAAGGCGGAGTACTTCACGACGCCGGGTCCGATCGGCACCCTGCAGCGCTGGTTCTTCTCCGGCATGGGGCAGGTGCCGATCGAGCGGGGCAACGGCCGCGCCGCCCGCGCGGCCCTGGACACCGGCATCGGGGTGCTGCGGGAGGGGCGCCTGTTCGGCATCTACCCCGAGGGCACCCGCTCGCCCGACGGCCGCCTCTACAAGGGCCGGACGGGCGTGGCCCGGATGGCGCTCGAGGCCCGCGTGCCCGTCGTGCCCGTGGCCATGATCGGCACCGACCGCGCGAACCCCGTCGGGTCCCGGTTCTGGCGCCCCGCGAAGATCACCATCGCGATCGGCGAGCCGATCGACTTCTCCCGCTACTTCGACATCGCCGACGACCGCCAGGTCGAGCGCGCGCTGACCGACGAGGTCATGTACGCGATCATGGACCTCTCCGGGCAGGAGTACGTGGACGTGTACGCGTCCAAGGCCAAGGAGGCCCTGGAGAAGGGGGACGACGCCGCCGCGTGAGCGGGTCGGCCTGACACAATCGGTCTCCGTGGCACGGATCTTCTACGACTGCGAGTTCATCGAGGACGGGACGACGATCGACCTGATTTCGCTCGGCGCGGTCGACGAGCAGGGGCGCGAGTTCTACGCGATCTCCCGCGCGTTCGACCCGATGAAGGCCGGTCCGTGGGTCCGGAAGAACGTGCTCGACAAGCTCCCGCCGTCGTCCGACCCGGCCTGGTGCAGCCGCCTGCAGCTGCGCGAGGACTTCTACGCCTTCGTGACGGCGGGTCCGGGCGAGGTCGAGCTGTGGGCGTGGAACGCGCCCTACGACCACGTCGTCGTCGCGCAGCTGTGGGGCGCGATGCCGGACCTGCCGCGCGCGCTCCCGCGCTACACGCGGGACCTGCGCCAGCGCTGGGAGGACGTCGGGCGCCCGGAGCTCCCGCCCGCGCCGCCGGACGCGCACGACGCCCTGGCCGACGCCCGCCACAACCTCGTGAAGTGGAAGGTCGTCGACGCGATCTGGCGGGAGCGGATGGGCGACCCGGAATGATCATGGCCGTTGCGGGGTTGTCCCACTCATGAGCGAGCAGGTGGAGACCAACCCGACGGACTGGGTGCGCGAGCAGATCGAGCGGATCGAGGAGACCGGCACGACCGAGGGCATCACGGTGCTCGGCTCGCCGATCGTGCTGATGACGCTGCGCGGGGCGAAGAGCGGCAAGCTGCGCCACACCCCGGTGATGCGCGTCGAGCACGACGGACACTACGGCGTCGTCGCCTCCAAGGGCGGCGCGGACGAGCACCCCGTCTGGTACCACAACATCGTCGCCCACCCCGAGTTCACGCTGCAGGACGGTCGTGAGACGAAGACCTACCGCGCCCGCCTCGTCTCGGGCGAGGAGCGGGCGCAGTGGTGGGAGCGGGCGGTCGCGGCGTACCCGTCCTACGCGGAGTACCAGGAGAAGACCGACCGCGAGATCCCGGTGTTCGTGCTCGACCCGGTGTAGGGCGATGATCGACCCCGTGCGCATCGGACTCGTCGGCGGCGGCTTCCCCGAGGTGCGGCGGTGCCTCACCGAGGCGCTGGCCGAGCTCGCGATCCCGGAGCTCGCCGGCGTCGAGCTGGTCGACGTGCCGCACGCGGCGCCGGTGCCGGCCGACGTGCTCGCCCCGCTGGGCAGCACGATCGACGGCCCGCTGATCGACGCGTGCGGGGCGCGGTTCGTCCAGCAGTTCGGGGTGGGCGTCTCGGGGGTCGACCTCGCCGCCGCCCGGGACCGGGGCGTGCCGGTCGCGAACGTGCCCGGCGGCGGGTCGGGCAACGCCACCGCCGTCGCGGAGATCGCGCTGCTCCTGCTGCTGGCGCTCGTGCGGCGCTACGAGGAGGCGCGGGCCGGCGTCGCCGAGAAGGCGGTCGGCTCGCCGATGGGCGTCATGCTGCACGGTCGCCGGGTCGCCGTGCTGGGCACGGGCGACATCGGCGTCGAGGTCGCGGTCCGGCTGCGGGCCTTCGGGGTGCACGTCGTCGGGATCGGGCGCCGCGAGGCGTCCGACTACCCGGAGGCGCTCGCCGCGGTGCACGAGTACCGCCGCGGGCACCTCCCGGCCGCGCTCGCCGGGTGCGACGACCTCGTCGTGGCGTGCCCGCTCACGGCGGCGACGCGCGGCGTCGTCGACCGGGACGCGCTCGCCGCGCTGAACCCGGGCGGGCACGTGATCAACGTCGCGCGCGGGCCGGTCGTCGACCGCGACGCGCTGCTCACGGCGCTGCGCACGGGCCGGATCGCGGGGGCCGGTCTGGACGTGACGTGGACCGAGCCGATCGACCCGCACGACGAGCTGCTGGGGCACAACGTGCTGGTGACCCCGCACGTCGGCGGCATCACCGAGCAGTCCTACGCCGGGATGGCGCGGGGATTCGTGACGAACGTCGGTCGCTTCCTGCGCGGGGAACCGGTCCGGCACCGGGTCGCGTGACAGTAGGCTGATCCCTCGTGTGGTCCGTCGACCTGCCCGTGGATGCCCTGCCCGGCCTGCCGCCCCTGCCCGCCGAGATGCGCGACCGTCTGGACGAGGCCCTGTCGCGTCCGGCGCTCCAGCAGCCGGCGTGGCCGGACGACGCGGCGGTGGCCGACGTCCGGACGGTGCTCGAGCACGTCCCGCCGATCACGGTGCCCGCCGAGATCGACCGGTTGCGTGGGCAGCTCGCCGCTGTCGCGCGCGGGGAGGCGTTCCTGCTGCAGGGCGGGGACTGCGCGGAGACCTTCGCCGACAACACCGAGCCGCACCTGCGCGGCAACATCCGCACCCTGCTGCAGATGGCCGTCGTCCTGACCTACGGGGCCTCGACGCCGGTGGTCAAGATCGGCCGGATCGCCGGCCAGTACGCCAAGCCGCGTTCCTCGGAGCTGGACGCATTCGGGCTGCCGTCCTACCGCGGGGACATGGTCAACTCGCTGGCCGCGAACGCCGAGCTGCGCGTGCCGGACCCGGGCCGGATGATCCGCGCCTACGCCAACGCCTCCGCGGCGATGAACCTGACCCGGGCGCTGACCTCGGGGGGCATGGCCGACCTGCACGAGGTGCACGACTGGAACCGGGAGTTCGTCGCGAACTCCGCGGCCGGGGAACGCTACGAGACCGTCGCCGCGGAGATCGACCGGGCGCTGCGGTTCATGTCCGCGTGCGGGGTCACCGACCACTCGCTGCACTCCACCGAGATCTACGCCAGCCACGAGGCGCTGGTGCTGGACTACGAGCGGGCGCTGCTGCGGCTGGACTCGACCCGCCGTGACGACCCCCGCCTGTTCTCCCTGGGCGCGCACTTCCTGTGGATCGGGGAACGCACCCGGGCCCTCGACGGCGCGCACATCGCGTTCGCCGAGCTGCTCGCGAACCCGATCGGGCTCAAGATCGGGCCGTCGACCACCCCGGAGCAGGCCGTCGAGTACGTCGAGCGGCTCGACCCGCACCACGAGCCCGGCCGGCTCACGCTGATCTCCCGGATGGGGGCGGGGAAGGTCCGCGACGTGCTGCCCGGCCTGGTGGAGAAGGTCACCGCCTCCGGGCACCAGGTCATCTGGCAGTGCGACCCGATGCACGGCAACACCTACGAGGCCACCACCGGGTTCAAGACCCGCCACTTCGACCAGGTCGTCGACGAGGTCCAGGGGTTCTTCGAGGTCCACTCCCGGCTGGGCACCCACCCCGGCGGCATCCACGTCGAGCTCACCGGCGAGAACGTCACCGAGTGCCTCGGCGGCGCGCAGGACATCTCCGACACCGACCTCGCCGGCCGCTACGAGACCGCCTGCGACCCCCGCCTGAACACCCAGCAGTCCCTCGAGCTCGCGTTCCTGATCGCGGAGATGCTGCGGAACTAGGGCGTACCCAGTCCCCAGCCGACGATCCCCGAGGCGACCGTCGCGACGGTGACGGCGAGCACCCAGGCCACGAAGATCCGGCGGGAGCGGATGCGGTCCCGACGCCGGGTCTGGCGCTCCACCCGGTCGACCACGTCCGCGCTGCCCGGGCGCGGGGGCGGGTCGTCGGCGGGCTCCGGCTCGGGGTCCGGCTCCGGTGGCTCCTCGGGCTCCGGGCGCGGCGTGGGCCCGGTGAACACCCGGGTGCCGGTGTGCGGCGGCAGGGGCGGCGCGGTCTCGCCGTCCTCGCGGCGGCGGGGCGGCGCGACCGGGGAGAACGGCAGGGCCTCCTCCCGGCGCGCGCGGCGGGCCGCCTCGAGGAACGCCGTCGCGCTCGGGATCCGGTCGTCGGGCTCGCGCCGTGTGGCGGCGACGACGAGCCGGTCCAGCGCGCGGGGGATGCCGGGTGCGCGGGTGGACGGGGCGGGGATGTCGACGTTCACGTGCCGGTACGCGACCGCGAGGGCGGTGTCCCCACCGTGCGGCGGCACCCCGGTGAGCAGCTCGAACAGCACGACGCCCGCGGCGTAGACGTCGCTGCGCTCGTCGGTCCGGCCGTGCTGGACCTGCTCCGGCGCGAGGTAGGCCGCCGTGCCGAGGATCAGGTCGTCCGAGGTGGACCCGCCGGTGTCCAGCGACCCGTCGGCCGCCCCGTCCCACGCCGCGGCGACGAGGCCGAAGTCGGCCACCTTGAGCTGACCCGTCGTCGGGACCAGGACGTTCTCCGGTTTGACGTCGCGGTGCACCATGCCGGACCGGTGGGCCACCGAGAGGGCCGCGACGACCTGCTCGACCACCGTCAGCGCCGTCGCGGGCGCGAGCCGGACCTGCTCGCGCAGGACGTCGCGCAGGGTCCCGCCCTCGACGAGCTCGAGGACGAGGAAGATCGTGCCGTCCTCGTGCCGCCCCTGGTCGTGCACCGCCACGATCCCGGGGTGCGAGAGCCGCGCGGCCGCCCGGGCCTCGCGTTCGAAGCGGCGCACGAACACCGGGTCCCGGGCGAGCGACGGCTCCATGATCTTCACCGCGACCGGCCGGTCGAGCCGCAGGTCGGTCCCGCGGTGCACCGTGGACATGCCGCCCCGGGCGATCACCTCGCCGACCCGGTACCGGCCGTCGAGCACCGTGCGGGCGGTCCCCGGGGAGGCGTCGCGCGGCATGGGCCGATGCTAGGCGCGCCGCAGGGCCGTGAGCGGGGACGACGCGCGGCGCGCGTCCGTCCCGGAACCGATGTCCCCCGGGCGTGTCCTCTGGCACAGTGGGCGCCGATGACCGCCGCACTGACCGCTCTCGTGGGTCGCGAGATCGACGCCCTGACCCTCGCCGAGGCCGGCGAGCGGCTCGGCGTGCCCCGCACCCGAGTCAGCCAGATGATCAAGCAGGGCCAGCTCCTCGGCGTCCGCGAGGGCGACAAGTGGATCGTCCCCGCCGCGTTCCTCGTCGAGAGCGGCGTGGTGAAGGGCCTGCCCGGGCTGATCACGCTGCTCCGCGACGGCGGCTACACCGACGCGGAGATCCTCCGCTGGCTGTTCCAGGAGGACCCGACGCTGCCCGGCGCCCCCATCGATGCGCTGCGCTCCGACCGCGGTGGCGAGGTCAAACGCCGCGCGCAGGCGATGGCCTTCTGAGGGTCAGGGAGACGCAGCGGAGCGGAGCTCGACCCGGATGATCGTCGTCGCGAGCCCGACGAGTGCGGCCGCACGACGCGGACCCAGGGTCCGGACGAGGCCGAGCGCCACCGCCGGCCCGTGCCACGCCCGCACGTGGTCGGTGCCGTCGGCGCCGACGCTCACGGCGAGCAGCGTGGGCGCGTGCGGGGGCTCGGCGCCGTACGCCTCTTCGCGCCACGCCCGCACCCGGTAGTCCCGCAGCGGGAGCACGTCCATCTCGGGCACCCGCCGGCGGGCCTCGGCCGCGACCGTCCGGCACGTCGCGCAGTCCGCGTCGAAGGCGAGGACCAGCTCGTCGGGCACGCGTTGCAGTGTAGTGCTCACCCGTCCGGAGCAGATCGTGTGGACGCGGAGATCCGTACGGTGACACGGGGTGGTCAGGTCGGTGGGGAGGGCACGTGGACCGTCGTGCTTTCCTCGCCGCCGGGGCCGCCTGCCTGGTGGCGGCGGACGTGGCGGTGGCGGCCCGGCTCGGCTCGACGCCGCCCGCGGTCGGCGGTCCGCGCGATCCCGCGCGCCGGGCTGCCCTGGCCCGGGCAGCGGCCCCGACCCCGGTCCGTATCGACGACGTGGTCGACCAACTGGCCGCGATCCGCGACGTCGCGGCCGCCGAACCCGGCCGACCCAACGGCATCTGGTGCTTCAGCACGCTCTACCACCGGATCACCGTCGGGGTCCGCGACGGGCTGTCGGGCACGCCCGACGCGGACGCCCGCTTCGTGGCCCTGCTCGACGTCGAGTTCGCGAAGCTCTACATCGACGCGGTCCGCTGCTACGCGGCCGATCCCCGGACCTGTCCCGCGAGCTGGCGGGTGCTGTTCGACCGCCGCGACGACCCGACGATCCCGGCCGTGCACTTCGCCGCCGCCGGGGTCAACGCGCACATCAACTTCGACCTCGCCTTCGCACTGCTCCACACGTGGCCCCTGGTCGACGCGGGGGACGACCTCGACCGGACCCGCGCGGCCTACCTGACGGTGAACCAGGTGTTCGCGACCAACATGAACCGGCTGCGCACGACCTTCGACGCGCCACTCACGCGGTGGGGGACGCGCGCGGACCATGCCGGCGACCTGCTCGGGACGCTCCTCGTGCGCACGACCCGGGCGGAGGCCTGGTCGGTGGGCGTGGACCTGTGGGCCCACCGCCACGACCCACGCGCCCTGGCCGCCCGCCGCGCCGGGTTGGACGCCCGCACGGCCGCGCTCGGACTGGCCGTCCTGCGCTCGCCGCTGCTCGTGGCGTGACGCCCCCACCGTCGCGAGCGAACGGCTCTTTCGCAGCTTCTAGGCGCGCGAGGGTGCCGTTCGTTCACCGAGTACGCCGACGTACCCCCGGCGCACGGCGGGCCGCGACCGCGCGCAGCAGCCCGGGCCCCGCCACCGCGGCGCGCCGGGCCTTCCCGACGACGACCCGGTGCGTGATCACGTCGTAGTCCGCCGCCACGATCTCGTCGAGGATGCCGCTGTAGAGCACGGATGCGGTGCGGACGCAGGGCCGCGAGACGGGGTCGAGCAGGTCGATGCCCGCGTCGGCGCGGCGGTAGATCGCCCGGGTCCGGGCGACGAGGTGCGCGATCGCACGGCGGACCCGGGGCTCGGTGCGCTCGCGCTCCCGGCACCACACGAGCAGCTCGCGGTCGACCCCGAAGGCGGCGAGCTCGTCGGCGGGCAGGTAGATGCGACCGCGGTCGAGGTCCTCGCCCACGTCCCGCAGGAAGTTCGTCACCTGGAAGGCGACCCCGAGGGCCGCGGCGGCCGGCTCGGCCTCCTCCTGCGGCACGACGGTGCCCAGGACGGGCAGCACCTGCAGCCCGATGACCGCGGCCGATCCGTGCACGTACACCGCGAGGTCGTCGAACGTCGGGTAGTCGGTGATCGTCAGGTCCATCGCCATCGAGTCCATGAAGTCCTCGAGATGACGGTGGTCGATGCCGTACGTGTCGACGGTGTGGGCCAGCGCGGCCACGACCGGTTCCTCGGCCAACACGTCCCGCGTCCCCGAGAGCGCGACCCGCATGCGGGCCCGGATCTCCTCGATCCGGGCGACGACCTCCGCGACCGTCGCCGCCCCGGGCGCGTCGACCACGTCGTCGGCCATCCGAGCGAACCCGTACAACGCGTGGATCGCCGGGCGCTGCGCGGGCGTGAGCAGACGCGTCGCGAGGAAGTAGGTGCGGCCGTGCTCCGCGTTCAGGGCCCGGCACCGGGCGTAGGCGCCGCGCAGGTCCGGGGACGTGATGCCGGCGGCGTCCAGTTCTGCCGCCGCCCCGCGCGGCGGGACCGCCAGACCCGTCGTCATGAACCCTTCCCGACGACGCGGGCGGCCGCCAGCTTGCCCGAGACGACCACGGTGGGGACCCCGACCCCGGGGTTGGTGCCGCACCCGGCGAGGTAGGCGTTCGCGAGGCCGGCGACGCGGTTCCCGGAGCGGAACGGCCCGGTCTGCGCGAACGTGTGCGCCGCGGAGAACGGGGTGCCCGCCGCCATGCCGAGGCGCGCCCAGTCGGCGGGGGAGATGCGGTGTTCGGCGACCACGTGGCCGGTCACGTCGATGCCACGGCCGGCCAGCACGCCGAGGATCTCGTCCCGGTAGCGCGGGGCGATGCGGTCCCAGTCCAGGTCCGGCGCGGTGGCCAGGTTGGGACACGGCGCGAGCACGGAGACGTAGTCGGCGCCGGGGGGCGCGAGGCCGGGATCCGTGGTCGTCGGGCGCGTGACCAGCAGCGAGGGGTCCCGCATGAGCCGCCCCTCGGTGATGATCTCGTCGAAGGTCGACGCCCATGCGTCGCCGAAGGAGATCGTGTGGTGGCCGAGGTCGGGCTGCGGCCGGTCGAGCCCGAGGTGCACCACGAAGGCCGACGGCGACCACCGCAGCGGGACCGCGCGCCGCGGTCGGCGACCCACCAGCTCGTGCACCGCGGGCAGGTCGGGGGTCAGGACGACGGCGTCGGCCGGGATCGTGCCGCCCGCGGTCTCCACCGCGGTGACCCGGCCGCCGTGTCGTTCGAGCGCGGTGACCTCGGTGTCGTAGCGGAACTCGACGCCGGCCGCGGCCGCCGCGTCCGCGTAGGCCTGGGGCAGGGCGCGGACGCCGCCCCTCGGGAAGTACACGCCTGCGATCGTGTCCATGTAGGCGATGACCGCGTAGGCGGCGAGCGCCCGGGCCGGCGGTACCCCGGCGTAGAGGGCCTGGAACGAGAAGATGCGGCGGAGGCGCTCGTCGTCGAGGAAGCGCCCGATGCGCGGCCCGAGCCGGCCGAAGCCGCCGAGCAGTCCGAGGCGCACGAGGTCGCGGCCGAGGACGTCGAGGGGGGAGTCGAAGTTGGCGTCGATGAACGTCGCCATCTGGACGCCGTAGAGCTCGGTGAGCCAGGCCCGCAAACGGCGGTAGCCCTCGGCGTCGCCGGCGGAGACCTTCTCCCGGATCTCCTGCTCCATGGCGTCGCCGTCGGTGTGGACCTCCAGGGTGGAGCCGTCGGCGAACCGGGCGTGGTAGGCCGGGTCGAGCCGGACCAGGTCGAGACGGTCGCCGAGCTTCTCGCCGACCGCGGTCAACGGCTCCTCGAGCAGGTCCGGCATCGTCAGGACCGTCGGACCGGTGTCGAGCCGGAACGAGCCCGACCGGCCGTCGGGAAGATCGAGCCGCCCGGCCCGGCCGCCGGGGAAGCTCTCGCGCTCGACCACGGTGACCTCGCGGCCCGCGCCGCGCAGGTGCAGGGCCGCCGTCAGCCCGGCGAGTCCCGCGCCCACGACGACGACGTGTCCGCCGCCCGCCATCAGAACGCCCGCCGGGTGGCCTTGGCCGCGAGGGCGGTGAGGCGCTCGTGCGCCTCGGGCCCGACGTCGGCGGTGGCGAGCGCGTCGAGGGCCGAGGTGGTGAGGGTGGCGATGCGCTCCTCGACCTCGTCGACGACGCCGAGCCGCTGCAGGGCGGTGCGGGCGGCCTCGACGTCCGCCGGGGCGAGGTCGTCCAGGCCCAGGGCGTGCTCGACGGGGGCGGCCGCGTCCCGGTCGGGATGACGGCGGGCGAGGGCGACCAGCAGGGTGCGCTTGCCCTCGCGGAGGTCGTCGCCCGCGGGCTTCCCGGTGACCGCGGGGTCGCCGAAGACGCCGAGGAGGTCGTCGCGCAGCTGGAAGGCGATGCCGAGGTCGGTGCCGAACCGGCGGTAGCAGGAGACGAGGTCGTCGTCCGCCCCCGCGAGCGCGGCGCCGAGGTGCAGCGGCCGTTCGATGGTGTAGGCGGCGGTCTTGTAGCGGCTGATCCGCAGGACGCCCTCGGGCGTCGCGAGGTCCGTCGCGTGCCCCACGACGTCGAGGAACTGCCCGGTGAGCATCTCGGTGCGCATCGCGTCCCACACCCCGGCGACCCGGGCCAGGGTGGACGCGTCCAGCCCGGCCCCGCGCAGCATGTCGTCCGACCACGCCAGGGCCAGGTCGCCGACGAGCACCGCGATCGCGGCTCCGAGGCGCTCGGAGGAACCGATCCAGTCACGCTCCGCGTGCCGCGCGGACCAGCGGGCGTGCACCGTCGGGATGCCGCGGCGGAGGTCGGAGTCGTCGATCAGGTCGTCGTGCACGAGTGCGCAGGCCTGCACCAGCTCGAGCGCCGCCACCGTGCGCAGCACGACGTCGGGTCCGGGCCCGCCCTCCCGGCGGTCCCCGCCGGCACCACGCCACCCCCACCAGGCGAAGGTGGGCCGCAGCCGTTTCCCACCGCCGAGGGCCATCGCGGACAGGTCGTCGACCGCGTCGACGAACTCCGGCGCGAGGTCGGCGCAGGTCTCGCGGCGGACGGCGAGGAAGCGGGCGAGCTCCTCGGTGACCGCGCACGGCAGGTCGGCCTCGATCTCCTCGAGCCCGACCGGCACCCTCGTCTCGCGCGCGGGCAGCGTCCGGCCTGCGGTCATCCGTACTCCCATCGCCGTTCGGCGGACGCCAGGGTAGGGAAACGACGCGCACCCGGCCGGACGAGCGCAAGGGGTCGCGTCGACCGTCACACGAAAGCCCCACTCGGCGCGCTCGGCCACGTATGGTCACCGGATGCCCACTGTCATGGAGCGGATCCAGCGCGGGACGCCGACCTTCTCGGTGGAGTTCTTCCCGCCCAAGAACGACGAGGGCGAGCGGACCCTGTGGAACACGATCCGGTCGTTGGAGCCCCTGGACCCGGCGTTCGTGTCGGTGACCTACGGCGCCGGCGGGTCGAGCCGGGACCGCACGGTGCGCACCACCGGTCGGATCGCCACCGACACCACGCTCACCGCGATGGCCCACCTGACCGCCGTCGACGCCTCGATGGAGGACCTGCGCCACGTCATCGGGTCCTACGCCGAGGCCGGCATCTCCAACGTCCTCGCGATCCGGGGTGACCCGCCGAACGACAAGGACGCCGAGTGGGTCCCGCACCCGGCGGGCTTCGCCTACACCGAGGAACTGGTCCACATGGTCCGTCGCCTCGGGACGTTCTGCGTCGGGGTGGCGGCCTTCCCGTACCTGCACCCGCGGTCCGGCGACGAGGACTCCGACACCCGCTTCTTCGTCCAGAAGGTGAAGGCGGGCGCCGAGTTCGCCATCACGCAGATGTTCTACGACGCGGACCAGTTCCTGCGGATGCGGGACCGCATCGCCGCCGCGGGGTGCGAGATCCCGATCATGCCGGGACTGATGCCGATCACCACGCCGAAGGCGATGGAGCGCGGCGCGGACTTCTCCGGGGCCGCCCTGCCGCCGGCGATGACCGAGCGGCTGGAGCCCCTGGTCGACGACGCCGCGGCGTTCCGCGAGGCGGGCATCGACCTGTGCGTCGAGCTCTCGCAGCGGATGTACGACGAGGGCGTCGGCAACATCCACTACATCAGCATGAACCGCCACCCCGCCGTGGTGGACGTGGTGCAGCGGCTCGGCGTCGCGTCCTTCCCGGACGCCTGAGCCTCCTCAGCGGCGCGCCCGCCGGTCCACCCGCGGGCGCGTCGCGGCGGCCAGGGCGAAGACGACGCCGGCCGCCACCAGCACCACCGCGGTGAGCAGGAGGGCCCAGCTCACCCAGGACGGGGCGTTCGGGTCGGGGTACTCGGCGACGGCGTTGACCTCGCCGACCTCGCCCGGGGTGAAGGTCCAGCTGACGACGCCCGCCGAGACGGTGCCGTCGGTCTGGCGCACCGTGCCGGGGAAGGCCATCTTGAGCTGGACGTCGGCGCTCTCCGGCGTGACGCGCGTGAGGTCGACCTGCCCGGAGAGGACCACCCGGTCCCCGGCGCGGCGCAGCTGGAGCCGGACGGCCGACGACGTCGTCGGGCTGATCTGGGGGAGCAGCCGGGACACGTCGTCGAAGGACAGGTCCTCGAACGCGAGGTGCGACCCGATGTACCCGTCCTGCTCGTAGCGGGTGACCGTCACGTCGCCCTCGAGGTCGGACGGCACCTGCAGCGGCGGGCCGTTCCCGCCGGGCGTGCCCGCCGGGGTGCCGACGTCGATCGTCCCCGAGACCGTGTCCTGCGGGGACACCGCGAGCCCGGCCCGCACGCGGACGCAGCCCGTGCCGAGCAGGCCCACGAGCGCGAGGACGAGGGCGAGCAGGACGACGGAGCGTCGGCGACGGCGGGTGGGCACGCGGACATCGTGCCAGGCACCCCCGACGGTCACGGCGCGCGCCGGACGGGCTCCTCCGGGACGAGCGGCAGCGGGCGCCCGAGCACCGCGAAGGGGCGCGGGTCGCTGGAGAAGCGGTGGTGGCGCAGGACGTCGCGGAAGCCGCAGCGGCGGTAGAGCGACCAGGCCCGGGTCGGGGAGGGGGCCTCGGGCGTGGACAGCAGCACGTGCCCGGCCTCCGGACGGTCGAGCAGGCGGCGCAGCAGGGCCTCGCCGAGCCCGTGGCCCTGCGCGTCCGTCCGGACGTGCAGTTCGGTGAGCTCGAAGTAGTCCGCGAGGTAGGTCTCCGGGTCGCCGTCCAGCGGCCAGGCGTCGAGATCGGGATCCTCGCCGTGGGGGACGGTCTCGCCGAGCAGCCGACCGAGCCCGGCGCCGAAGAGGCCGCCCGGTGCCCGGGAGGCGCGGGCGGCGCGCCGCAGACCGCGCCGCACCTCCTCGTACCACCACTGGCCGGGCGCCCCGGGGTAGCCGTAGGCGATCCCGCGCAGGGCGTCCGCGCCGTCCACCGCGGCGACCGCGCGCCAGCCCCGGCGTCGCGAGTGCTCCAGCCACATCGGGGCGCGCTGCCGTGCGGTGCCCGGGGGATAGCCCATGGCCCGCACGTAGAGGTCGAGGGCCTCGTCGAGGCGACGGGCGAGCTCGGCCGGATCGAGGTCGACGAGGTGGGTGTCCTCGGGCGCGGCGGTCATGACGCCGTGGTCGCCGGCGTCGGTGCCTCCCCGTCCATCCTTCCATCTCATCACGCCGGGCGGCGCGGATCACGCTCACTCCCGGACGACTTGACGTTCGGCTCGGGGCAGGGTTCACTCAAGGTCGTCGAACACGTGTTCGACTGGCCGGTCGGCGAGGCGTGGGGAAGCGTCCCGTCGGCCGTGCCGGAGCCGCCGGCTTCCCCACGGTGGCAGGCACAGGCCGCCCCGCGCCATGCGGGCGGCATCGAGCGCGCCGCCCGTGGAGGACGCATGGTTCGCAGCCCGTCGCCGGTCCAGGTCCGGTGCGTCGACGGGGACCCCGTCGAGTTCCACCGCCGGCCGAACCGCCGGGACAGCCACTACCTGGTCACGGAGGTGCAGGAGCGGTGGATCGAGGAGTCGCGGTGGCCGTTCCGGTCGGTGATGCCCGTCGGGGGAGACCGGTGCCGGTGCTGGCGGGTGCTCGCGCGGCGCTCCGACGAGCCGCACCTGCCGCCCGGCGAGTTCGTCCTGCGCATGCGCTCCGGCCCGGGGGTCTGGGACCTCCGGTGGCTGACCTGACCCGTCCCGATCCACCCGAGGAGTTCCCGTGAGCACCACCTGCACCACCGGCGACCTGTTCGACACCGGGGCGGCCGACGCCCCCGCACCGCGTGCGGGCGACCGGGCGCACGTCCCGGCCCGGCGTGAGACCCGTCGTCGACCGTCCAGCACCCCCCGACCGCCCGCTCCGCCGCCCTCGCGGTCCGTGGTCTCCCTGCTCGGCGCCGCCCGCGACGGGCTGCGGGAGGCCCAGGGCGCGGAGACGCCGGCCGAGCGGTTCCGGCTGGCCCACCTGGCCGCGCTGCGCTCGGCCGCCGCGGTGCTGGCCGTCCGGGCGCGGTCCCGCCGGAGCACGCGTCCGACCGACGCCTGGACCCTGCTGGCCTCGGTCGCGCCGGAGTACGGGGAGTGGGCGGCGTTCTTCGCGGCGCACTCGTCGACGCGGTCGGCCGTCGAGGCGGGGGCGACGCGGCTGGTCGGCCAGCGCGACGCCGACGACATGGTCCGGCAGGCCGACCTGTTCCTGGCGCTGGTGACGCGGACGGTGGCCGGGCTCCGCCCGATCTGAGGTCAGCCCGTGCGGCGGGAGCTGCCGCGGCGCTCGCGGGCGCTGTGGCCGGCCCGCACGATGCGGCCGAGCAGGTTGTCGAACTGTTGCGAGATCTCGCGGGCACCGGGGGTGTCCCAGCGCTGGATCGGGACGCCGGCACCCTGGGCCTGCTGGACCGCGGTGCGGTCGGGCAGCACGCCGGAGAGCACGAGGGGGCCGAAGAGTTCGCGCAGCTCGTTGATCCGGAACTCGTGTTCGGCCGAGCGGGCGCGGTACCGGTTGATCAGGACCCCGAGCGGCTGCAGGCGCGGGTTGTGCGCGCGCTCGGCCTGGACCGCCTCGAAGGCGCGCTGCACCCCGGAGACCGCGAAGATGGTCGGCTCGGTCACCAGCACCGCCCGGTCGACCGCGACCAGCGCGGAGCGGGTCAGTTGGCCCAGAGAGGGCGGACAGTCGATGAGGACGAGTTCGTAGTGCGGCAGGTTCGCCCCCGGGGCGCTGCTGCGCGTCCGGGTCGTGGGCTCGTCGGGCTCGGTACCGCGGGGCAGGGCGGCCAGGAGGCGGGAGAGCCGACCGAGACGCTGGGACCCGGGGTCGGGGTGGTTGTGGCGCTCGATGTCCTCGGAGCCGACGAGGACGTCGATCGAGTCGTCCCAGTTGCTCGGGGCGATGGACGTGGCCAGGACGGCGGGGGAGGGGTGTTCGAGGGCGTCCGCGATCGTGGTCTCGCTCTCCGCGGGCTCGAGGGCGGTGGTGGCGTTGCCCTGTGGGTCGAGATCGACCACCAGGGTGCGCAGGCCCTGCTTCGCGGCGGCGCCCGCCAGCCCGAGGGTGACGGTGGTCTTGCCGACCCCGCCCTTGAGGCTGAGCACACCGGTCACGTACACGAGGGCAACGTACCGGCTCCGACGCGGATCCCCGATGGGTGAGCACTACGGTGTGGCCGTGACCGCCCGCCCGGCCCGAACTCCCGCGTCCCCGCCCGTCGACGTCGTGGCCGCGAGCCTGCGCGACGAGCTGGCCGCGGCGCGCGCCCGCGGCGGCACGGTGCGCGTCCTCGACGTGGGCGGCGGCAGCGGTGCCTGGGCCGTGCCGCTGGCCGTGCAGGGGTGCGAGGTCACGGTCGTGGACTCCAGCGCGAACGCGCTGGCCGTGCTGCGCAGCCGGGCGCGGGACGCCGGCGTCGACGCCGCCGTGCACGCCCTGCAGGCCGACGTCGACGCGCTGGCGGCCGTGACCGACGGGGTGCAGGCCGACCTCGTGCTCGGCCACGGCCTGCTGGAGTACGTCGACGACCCCGCCGCGGCCGTGCACTCGCTGGCCACCGCGACGGCGCCCGGCGGGGCGCTCTCGCTGCTCGTCGCGGGCCGGTACGCGGCGGTGCTCGCGCGCGTGGTGAGTGGCCGGGTCGGGGACGCGCGGCGCATGCTCGCCGATCCGGCCGGCCGCTGGGGCGCGGCCGACCAACTGCTGCGCCGGATGGACACCGCGGAGCTGACCGCCCTGGTCGAGCAGGAGCCGTCGCTGGCCCTGGAGCGGGTCCAGGGGCACCGGGTGCTGGCCGACCTGATCCCCGAGTCCGCCGCCGACGCCGGGACGCCGGCCGACGTCGCGGCCCTGGAGGAACTGGCCTCGACCACTCCGCCCCTGCGTGACCTCGCCTCGCGCATCCACGTGCTCGCCCGCCGCGCGTGACGCAGGTCTCGCGAGCCCGGTCGATCTTCACGCACCGCACCGCGGTGATCGCGGCGCGTCGCGGGTGGGAGGCGTCTCACCGGCCGAAAGAATGATCGTCCGCGCAGAACACCGGTCCGGGTAGTCGGACCGGCGGAGGGCTCGTACGATGAAGGCAGCCATCACGTTGATGTGCCGATCGTCCCTTCCCCCGGGGCCGGTCCTCGCTCTCGTTCCGGTGCCGGAGGAGAACCATGCCGCTCTCCGAGCACGAGCAGCGTCTGCTCGACCAGATCGAGCGCGCGCTCTATGCCGAGGATCCCAAGTTCGCGTCGACCGTCCGTGGTGGTCGTCTCCGACGGCCGTCGCGTCGACGCCGCATCCAGGGCATCGCGCTCTTCGTCGTGGGCGTCGCCGCCCTGGTGATGGGCCTGGTGTTCCAGTGGTTCCCCGGCGGCTTCCCGGTCGTGAGCGTCATCGGCTTCCTCATGATGTTCGCCGGCGCGGTGCTCGCGATCACCGCGACGGGCGGCAAGAAGGGCGAGGCCGCCGCCGGTGAGGGTGACGCCAAGGGCGCCCCGGCCGGTGACAAGGAGAAGAGTCGCTTCACCACGAAGATGGAGGAGCGCTTCCGCAAGCGCTTCGAGCAGGAGTAGCGCTCACCCGCACACCCACGCGCCGTCGACCTCGGGTCGGCGGCGCGTTCGTGTGTCCGGGGTCGCTCGGGGTTCGGCAAGGTCGACGTGAGGCAGGTTCCGGGGGCGGTCGGGATGCCTCACGTCGTCCTCGCGGCAGGTGCGCCGGTGCCGCGGCTCTGGCGCGCGAGCCGGAGGGTCTCGCCGCCGATGAATGAGTGGCGCCGTTCGCGCATCTGACGCCAGCAATGGGCCATCGCTGACACCGCGGGCCCGGGTCCCCCCACTCCGCCCCACCGGGCCGCCCCGCTCCGCCCCACGCCCGCACCGAGGTCGGTCGGCGGCGGCGTCGAGAGGCACATGAGGCACCTGCGGCGGCCCGGGAACGTGCCTGGTGTGCCTCTCGGCGCGGCGCGCCCCCACTCCGCCCCCACTCCGCCCCATCGGGCCGCCCCACTCCGCCCCACCGCGTCCCCCACGAGCCCCCACGGCGCCTCCGAGCAGGCCGGAACCGGGGCCGGGACGGGCTCGCAGGCGTGTCGAAGCCTGCTCCGACCAGGTGGATCAGGGATCGTCGGGCGCCGGTCCTCCCGCGTCCCCCACCTCTCCCCACCTGCACTGACCTGCGCGAACTCCACCGATCGGGGAGCACACGCCGGCCCGGGGAGGTTGAAGGTGGTGGATCGTGGGGTATTGTGGTGCGCAGTGGGGCGATAGGGGCCTCATCGGGGAGGTGGGGCCGTGTTCCTCGGCACCCACACCCCGCGGTTGGACGAGAAGGGCAGGCTCACCCTGCCCGCCAAGTTCCGCGACGAGCTCGCAGGGGGGCTGATGATCACGAAGGGGCAGGACCACTGCCTGTACGTGTTCCCCCGCGACGAGTTCGAGCAGATGGCCCGCAAGGTGGCCGAGGCGCCGTTCACCGACGAGCGGGTGCGCGCGTACCAGCGCTACCTGTTCGCCGGCACCGACGAGCAGCGTCCCGACTCCCAGGGTCGTATCCCGATCGCGGCCGAACTCCGGCGCTACGCCGGGCTCGATCGGGACTGCACGGTGATCGGGGCGGTCACCCGCCTCGAGATCTGGGACTCGGCGGCCTGGCAGAGCTACCAGGACGCCCACGAGGACAGCTACGCGCAGGCCCAGCAGGAGGTACTCCCCGGGGTCTTCTGATCCCGAACGCACCAGCAGGACCCCGCCCAGGAGAGCGAGACGGGTGCCGTGAGGCCCCGACCCGCAGGGTGACGGCCCTGGCACACCTTCCCCGGTGCCAGGTCCGCCCGCCCTGCGGGCCGGGACGTGACGGCATCCGCCCCGCCTCGGGCGCCGGCCGGCGACCACCGCCGGCCAGCACGCACCAGACAGCGCCCGGCGGACACGGTGGAGGCGGACGATGGACCCTTCCGGGCCCTCGGATGACGACGCCTCCGGATTCACCCACACGCGCCCCAGCGGTGAGCGCCACGTGCCGGTGCTGCTCGAACGTTGCCTCGAGCTCCTCGCGCCCGCCCTCGAGGTGCCCGGTGCGGTCGTCGTCGACGGCACCCTCGGGCTCGGCGGGCACGCAGAGGCGCTGCTGACCCGGCACGCCGACCTCACCCTCGTCGGCCTCGACCGCGACCGTGAGGCCCTGCGCCTCGCCGGTGAACGCCTCCGCCCGTTCGACGGGCGCACCCACCTCGTGCACGCCGTCTTCGACGAGATCGCCGACGTGCTCGACCGGCTCGGGCTCGGCCGGGTCCACGGCGTGCTGTTCGACCTCGGCGTCTCCTCGCTGCAGCTCGACGAGGACGAGCGGGGCTTCTCCTACTCCCGCGACGCCCCGCTGGACATGCGGATGGACCCGACGACGGGTCCGAGCGCGGCGGACGTCCTCAACACCTACGCGCCCGGCGAGCTGGTGCGCGTGCTCCGGGACCACGGGGAGGAACGCGCGGCCCGACGCATCGTCGAGGCCGTCGTTCGTGCGAGGCGGCGGGCTCCGCTGCGGACCAGCGCGGAGCTCGTCGCCCTCCTCGAGCAGGCCATGCCGGCAGCCAGCCGACGGACGGGCGGTCACCCCGCGAAGCGCACGTTCCAGGCGCTGCGCATCGAGGTCAACGGCGAGCTCGACGCCATCGCGGGGGCGGTCCCGGCCGCGGTCGACGCCCTCGCGCTGCACGGCCGCGTCGTCGTCATGAGCTACCAGTCCCTGGAGGACCGCATCGTGAAGCGGGTCCTCGGCGAGCGGTCCCGCCCCAGCGCACCCCCGGACATGCCGGTGCTGCGCGAGCAGGACCAGCCCGAGCTCGCGCTGCTCACCCGCGGCGCGGAGAAGGCCGACGAGTCCGAGGTCGCCGCGAACCCGCGGGCGGCCTCGGTGCGGCTCCGTGCCGCGGAACGCATCCGGGAGGCGGCATGAGCTCGGGCACCCTCACCCACCGGGAGGCGACCCGCACGACGACGGGTGCGAGCCGGTCGGCCACGACCGACACCCGCACGACGAAGGCCGGCGCCCGTGCCCGGGCGACCAGCCGGCGCACCCCGGCGCCCGGCGCGAAGCGCGCCCGCACCACGACCGCCCCGATCCCGGAGACGACCGGCGGCACGGCCCCGTTCGTCCTGCTGATCATGGTGCTCCTGACGTCGGGTCTGGTCGCCACGCTGTGGCTGTCCACCGCCGCCGCGGCGGACTCCTACCGCCTCGAGGACGCCCGGCAGACCACGCGGGACCGCTCGGAGGAGGTCGAGCGGCTCCACCGCGACGTCGCCGCGATGCAGGCCGCCCCCGCGCTGGCCGCGTCGGCGGAGCGGATCGGCATGGTCCCGGCGGGCGTGCCCGCGGTGATCCTCGTGCACCCCGACGGCACCAGCCAGGTCGTCGGCTCCCCGCAGAAGGCCCGCGCCGCGGCGCCCCCGCCCCAGCCGGCCCCGGCGCCCCAGCCCGCCCAGCCGGCACAGACCACGCAGCCGGCGCAGCCCACCCAGCCCGGCTCGACCTCCCAGGACGCCCGTTCCCAGGGCGACCCCGAGGGGCTCGCCGCCAACCCGTCGACCGGGGTCCAGGCGGCCTCCGGCGGCTCGCCCGCACCCGCGCCCGCCGGTGCCGGCACGACGTCGGGCGGCACCCGCTGATGGCCCGCCCCCCGGCCACCCTGACGCGGCCGCCGTCCCGGTACCCCGCCTCCCGCGGCCGTGACGACCGCCCGCCACCCCCACGCCGGCCGCAGCCGCCGGCCGGACCCCCACGCCGGCCCCGCGTCCCGAAGCCCCCGGACCCCCGCCGCCGCCTGCGCATCGGACGCCTGCTGCTCGTCGTCGTCCTGATCATCGCGGCGGTCAAGCTCGTCGAGGTCCAGGCGATCAGCGCCGGCGACCTCGCCGCCGACGCCGCGAAGCAGCGCATGACCCGCCTCGTCGTGCCCGCCGAGCGCGGCGCGATCCTCGACCGCAGCGGCACGCCCCTGGCGTTCTCGGTCGAGGCCAAGGCCCTCGTCGCGAACCCGCGCCGGATCGCCGAGGACTGGTCGAAGCCGGAGATCCGGTCCACCCCGGGGGCGCCGACCCCGGAGCAGCGCAAGGCGCAGATCGCCCAGGGGATGGGCGCGATCCTGCACGCCGACCCCGTGCCGTTCTACGCCGCGCTGATGAGCGACCGCAGCTACGTCGTGCTCGCCCCGCTGGTCGACCCGACCGCCGCGCGCACCATCCGCGAGCAGTTCCCCGAGATCGCCCAGGAGGACCGCGAGTCGCGGCAGTACCCCGCGGGCGACGTCGGCGGCTCCGTCGTCGGCAGCGCGTCCTGGTCGATGGACAAGAGCCGCATCAACGGCAACGTCGGGCTGGAGAGCGCCGAGGACACGGTGCTCGCGGGCCGCGACGGGTTCCGCGTCGTCGACACCGCGGAGGGCAGCGACGCCGTCATCCCCGGGTCGACGCGCGCCGAGCAGCCCGCGCAGGCCGGGAACGACCTCGTCCTGACCCTGGACTCCGACCTGCAGTACACCGTCCAGCAGAAGCTCTCCGCCTACGTCGGGCGGACGGGGGCGAAGGGCGGCAGCGCGGTCGTGCTGGACGCGCACACCGGGCAGATCCTCTCGCTGGCCAACGCCGGTGCCGGCGGCGGACCGGCGCCCGGCGACCCCGCGGTGACGACGCCGTTCGAGCCGGGGTCGGTGAACAAGGCCGTCACCTTCTCCGCCGCGCTGGAGGCGGGCCTGATCAAGCCCGAGGACGTGCTCACCGTCCCCGGGAGCATCAAGTTCGCCGACCGGACGATCAACGACGCCTGGTCGCACGGCCCCGTCCCGATGACGATGAACGGCGTCCTGGGCAAGTCCTCGAACGTCGGGACGCTCATGACGGCCCAGCGGGTCGGCCCGGACCGGTTCGGCGACATGCTCGACAAGCTCGGCATCGGCGCGCGGACCGGCGTCGAACTGCCGGGGGAGAGCGGTGGGTCGGTGCCGCCCCGGGACAAGTGGTCGGGGTCGACCTTCGGCAACCTGCCGATCGGTCAGGGCCTGTCCATGACGACGCTGCAGATGGCGAGCATGTACCAGGCCATCGCCAACGGGGGCGTCCGCGTCCCGCCCCGGGTCATCTCAGCGACCGTCGGCGCCGACGGCGTGCGGACGCCGGCCCCCGCCCCCGAGGGGGTGCGGGCGATGTCGCCGCAGACCGCGGACACGATGCGTCAGATGCTGCAGTCGGTGACCCAGGCCGGGAAGAGCCCCAACGAGGGCACCGGGGCCAAGGCGGCCATGGACGGCTACCCGGTGGCGGGCAAGACCGGCACCGCGCAGCAGGTCGACCCGTCGTGCGGCTGCTACGCCCGCTCGACGTACTGGATCACCTTCGCCGGCATGTTCCCGGCGGCGGACCCGCGCTACGTCGTCGCGCTCATGCTCGACGCGCCGCCCGGCGGCGACTCGGCGGCCCCGCTGTTCCATGACATCGGGACCTACCTCGCCGCCCACGGCGACGTGCCGGTCTCCACCGCGCCGCCGCGCCAGGTGCCGCTGCAGCTCACGCCGTGAGGACCAGCTCGTAGTCCTGGCCGAGTAGGGCGACCCCGAACTCGTCGTGCTCCGCCTCGGCGACGAGCCGGAAACCCTCCGCGAGGTAGATCGTGCGGGCGGCGTCCAGGGGGGCGTTGGTCCACAACACCAGCCGGCCGTACTCGGCGTCGCGGGCGTGGGCGACGCAGCGGCGCACGAGGGCACGGCCGACGCCGAGGCCCCGGGCCACGGGGTCGAGCAGCAGCAGGCGCAGCCGCGCGGTCGACGCGTCCTCGTGCACGCAGAAGACGCAGCCGACCCGGCGCCTGTCGAGCTCGGCGATCCACG
Organism: Actinomycetospora termitidis; assembly: GCF_030286555.1. GTDB lineage: Bacteria > Actinomycetota > Actinomycetes > Mycobacteriales > Pseudonocardiaceae > Actinomycetospora > Actinomycetospora termitidis. The sequence continues at coordinate 1,032,503 of NZ_JASVWF010000002.1, forward strand.
CCCGGTCGTGTGCCGGCCCGGCCGCGAAGTCCGCGACGATCCGCGCCGTCACGGCCTCCACCGACCAGCCGTACTCGCGTGCGTACAGCTCCCCGTGCGCCATCACGACCCAGCCCAGGTCCCCGGGCCGGTCGGCGTCGCGCAGCACGACGTCACCCATGCTCACACCCTCCTGACTGAAACGAGTGTTTCAGTGAAGCACACTGGGCGCCGTGACGGTGACCGGTTCCCGGAGCGCGACGACGACCCCCGACGAGGACGGCGAGGGCTCGGCGCGCCGGCGCGAGCTGCTCGACGCGGCGTACGGGTGGGTCCTCGCACACGGCTGGGCGGGGATGTCGCTGCGCCCGCTGGCGGAGGCGATCGGCTCCAGCCCGCGGGTGCTGCTCTACCTGTTCGGCAGCAAGGACGGCCTGGTGCGCGCCCTGCTCGGGCGCTCCCGGGCCGATCAGTTGCGGGTCCTCGACGCCCTTCCCGACGACGTCGGGCTCGGCACGGTCGGGCAGGTCCTCTGGGACTGGCTCGCCGCGGACGAGCACCGGGCCCTGCTGCGGTTGTGGCTGGAGGCGTACAGCCGGTCGGTGGGGAACCAGGAGGACGACCCGACGACGCCGTGGGCCGGGTTCGCGCACGGCACCGTCACCGACTGGGACCTGCTGCTGGCCGCCCACCAGCCCTCCGACCGGGTCTCGACCCCCGACGGGACCGCCGAGCGTGCCCTGCTGCTCGCGGTCCTGCGCGGGGCCCTGCTCGACCTGCTGGCGACCGGCGACACCGCGCGCACCGGAGCGGCCGTCGCGGCGCACCTGCGCGGCCTCGGTCGCGGGGCGGGGACCCCAGGGCCAGGGGAGGACCGCACCGGGCGGTGAGTAGCCTTCGCCGCGTGCCGCCCGCGCCGAGCCGGACCGCCGTGGAGCCCGACGAGGGCCCCTCGGGTCCCGTGCCGTCGGGGGACGGCCCGACCGGCCAGGAGGACGTGATCCGGCCCGGGACGGTCGTCCCGACCTCGCTCGAGGCGCTGGTCGAGCGCATCACCGCGGCGACCGGCGAGGCCCCGGAGGTGCGGGGTGAGGTCGACGGCACCACGACCGGCGCCACGCTGCGGGCCGGCGAGGTCCGCCGCGGCGACCTGTTCGCCGCGCTGCCCGGGGCCCGCGCGCACGGCGCGGACTTCGCCGACCAGGCCCTCGGCCGCGGGGCGGCCGCCGTCCTGACCGATCCCGCCGGGGCCACGCGACCCGCCGTCGGGACCGTGCCGGTGCTCGTGCACCCCCGGCCGCGCGAGGCCCTGGGACCGGCCTCGTCGCGGATCTACGGCGACCCGTCGTCGCACCTGGCCCTGCTCGGGGTGACCGGGACCAGCGGCAAGACGACCACGGTCTACCTGCTCGAGGCGGCGCTCGCCGCGGCCGGCGCGACGACGGGCCTGATCGGCACCGTCGAGACGCGGATGCGCGGGCGGCGCGTGCCGAGCGCCTTCACCACGCCCGAGGCCCCCGACCTGCAGGCGCTGCTCGCGGCCATGGTCGAGCAGGACGTGACGCACGCGGCGATGGAGGTGTCCAGCCACGCGCTCGCGCAGGACCGGGTCGGCGGCACCGCCTACGCCGTCGGGGCCTTCACCAACCTCTCCGCCGAGCACCTCGACTTCCACCCGACGATGGAGGACTACTTCGCCGCGAAGGCCCGGCTCTTCGACGGGCGGGCCCAGCGCCACGTCGTCTGCGTCGACGACGCCTGGGGCCGCCACCTGGCCGGGATGGTGGAGGCGACGACGGTGAGCACCACCGGCGAGGCCGACTGGACCGTCGCCGACCTCGTCGCGCACCCGGACGGCACGCAGTCGTTCCACGTCCACGGCCCCGACGGCCTCGAGGTACCGGTCGAGCTGGCCCTGCCCGGCGCCTTCAACGTCGCCAACGCGCTGGTCGCCCTGGCCTGCGGGCACGCGGTCGGGCTCGACCCGGTCCGGCTGGCCGGCGGCCTCGCCACGGTCGCCGTCCCGGGCCGGATGCAACGGGTCGACGCGGGCCAGCCGTTCCTCGCGATCGTCGACTACGCGCACAAGCCCGCCGCGGTCGAGGCGCTGCTGACGACGTTGCGCGACGAGGTGTCCGGGCGGGTCCTGACGGTGCTCGGCTGCGGCGGCGACCGGGACCGCGAGAAGCGCCCCGTGATGGGGGCGCTCGCGGCGCAGCTCTCCGACCTGGTGTGGATCACCGACGACAACCCGCGCACCGAGGACCCGGCCGCGATCCGCGCGGCGATGCTGGACGGGGCGCACCGGGCCGAGGGGGCCCGTGCGATCGTGGCCGAGGAGGGCGACCGGCGGGCCGCGATCCGCGCCGCGGTGGCCGCCGCCCGCGCCGGTGACGTGGTCGTCGTCGCCGGGAAGGGCCACGAGCTGGGCCAGAAGGTCGGTGCGGAGGTCGTGCCCTTCTCCGACGTGGACGAACTCATGACCGCCATCCGAGAGGACCCTGCGTGATCGAGCTGACCCTCGCGGAGCTCGCCCGCCTCGTCGGCGGGCGGCTGCACCGGGCGACCGGCGACGAACGCGTCACCGGCACGGTCGAGTTCGACAGCCGCGCGGTGGGCCCGGGCGGGCTCTTCGTCGCCCTCCCCGGTGAGCGGGTCGACGGTCACGACTTCGCGACGACGGCCGTGGCCGCGGGCGCGGCCGGGGTGCTCGCCGCCCGCGAGGTGGACGCGCCCGCGGTGCTCGTGGAGCCGCTGACCGGTGCGCACGTCCCGGACGCCGCCCATGACGCGGCCGGCGCGGCCGTCCTGGTGGCCCTGCAGACCCTGGCGCGGCACGTGGTGGACGCGTTGCCGGACCTGGACGTCGTCGGCATCACCGGGTCCTCCGGCAAGACCTCCACGAAGGATCTGGCCGCCGCCCTGCTCGAGCGCGACGGTCCCACCGTCGCCCCGCCCGGGAGCTTCAACAACGAGCTCGGGCACCCCTGGACCGTGCTGCGCTGCGACCCCGCGACGCGGCACCTCGTCGCCGAGCTCTCCGCCCGCGGCCGCGGCCACATCGCGGCGCTGTGCCGGGTCGCACCCCCGCGGATCGGGGCGGTGCTCAACGTCGGGTCCGCGCACCTCGGGGAGTTCGGCTCGCGCGAGGCGATCGCGCAGGCCAAGGGCGAGCTGGTCGAGGCCCTGCCCGCGGAGGGTGTGGCCGTCCTCGGCGCCGACGACCCGGTCGTCGCCGCCATGCGCTCCCGCACCGCCGCCCGCGTGGTCCACACCGGCCGGGCGCCGGAGGCCGACGTCCGCGCGGTGGACGAGACGATCGACGGGGAGGGCCGGGCGCGGTTCCGGCTCCTCACCCCGTCCGGCGAGGCCGAGGTCGCTCTCGGGCTGCGCGGGGCGCACCAGGTCGACAACGCGCTGGTCGCCGCCGCGATCGCGCTGGAGTCGACGCGGCTGACGGTGGACGAGGTCGCGACCGCGCTGGGCGAGGCCGTCCCGCGCAGCCGCTGGCGCATGGAGGTCGGGGAGCGTCCGGACGGTGTCCGGGTGCTCAACGACGCCTACAACGCGAACCCCGAGTCGATGCGGGCGGCGCTGGCCACCCTGGCGTCGATGAGTGGGCGGCACACGGCCGTCCTGGGCGTGATGGGCGAGCTGGGCGACGACGCCGAGGCGGCGCACGCCGAGCTCGGCCGGCTCGCAGCCGCGTCCGGGCTGCAGCGGCTCGTCGTCGTCGGGGAGGCGGCCCGCCCGACCTACGAGGCGGCCCGCACGGCCGGGCTCGCCTCCGACCTGGTGCCCGACGCGGCCGCGGCCGTGGAGGCCGTGCACGCGGCCCCCGGCGACGTCGTGCTGGTCAAGGCCAGCCGGTCCGCGGGCCTGGAGAAGGTGGCCGAGGCGTTGCTGGACCAGGGAGCCGTCCGATGAGGGGCGTGCTGGTCGCGGCCGGGATCGCCCTCGCGGTGTCGATCCTGCTGACGCCGTACGTGATCCGGCTGTTCATCAAGCAGGGCTTCGGGCAGGAGATCCGCGAGGAGGGCCCGCAGAGCCACCAGGGCAAGCGCGGCACCCCGACGATGGGCGGGGTCGCGATCCTCATCGCGATCTGGGTCGGCTACCTCGTCTCGCACCTGGTCGCGGACGTGTCGATCTCCGCGTCGGGTCTGCTGGTCCTGCTGCTCATGACCTCGCTCGGCGTGGTCGGCTTCCTCGACGACTTCATCAAGATCCGTCGACAGCGCAACCTCGGGCTGAACAAGACCGCGAAGCTGGTCGGCCAGCTCGTCACCGCGGTGATCTTCGCGGTGCTCGCGCTGCAGTTCTCCGACGAGCAGGGGCTGACACCGGCCTCGACGAACCTGTCCTTCGTCCGCGACATCGCGATCGTCGGCTTCGGCAGCATCGGGTTCGTCCTGTTCTGCTACCTGATCGTCACGGCCGCCTCGAACGCGGTGAACCTGACCGACGGGCTGGACGGGCTCGCGGCGGGCATCTCGGCGATGGTGCTCGCCACCTACCTGATCGTCTCGTTCTGGCAGTTCCGCAACGCCTGCGGCACCGCGATCGAGGCGGGCTGCTACCAGGTCCGCGACCCGCTCGACATCACCCTCGTCGCGGCCGCCGGCATGGGCGCCTGCATCGGCTTCCTGTGGTGGAACGCGGCCCCGGCGCGGATCTTCATGGGCGACACCGGGTCCCTCGCGCTCGGGGGCATGTTCGCGGGCCTCGCGATGGTGACCCGCACCGAGCTGCTCCTGGTGGTCCTGGGGGGCGTGTTCGTCGTCGAGGCCCTGTCGGTGGTCCTCCAGGTCGCGGTCTTCCGGACGACGAGGCGGCGCCTGTTCCGGATGGCCCCGTTCCACCACCACTTCGAGCTGGCCGGGTGGGCCGAGACCACCGTCATCATCCGGTTCTGGCTGCTCGCGGCGATCTGCTGCGCGTTGGGGCTGGGACTGTTCTACAGCGAGTGGCTGGCCGCGTCCGGTGGCTGAGCGCGGGGGACTCGCGGGCACGCACGTCCTCGTCGCGGGGGCGCGCCGGACCGGTGCGTCCGTCGTCGACGTGCTCCTCGAGATCGGCGCCCGGGTCACCGTGGCGGACGCCGACCCGGCCCAGCTCGCCACCCTGTCCGACCGCAAGGCCGAGTTCACCGAGGACCTGACGACGCTGCCGCCGGACTGCGGCCTCGTCGTCACCAGCCCCGGCTTCCGCCCGGACTCGCCGCTCGCCACCGCCGCGCACGCGGCCGGTGTCGAGATGATCGGCGAGCCGGAGCTCGGGTGGCGCCTGGGGCAGGACCCGGCCGTGTGCCCGGACGGGCCGCCGACCTGGCTCGCCGTCACCGGCACGAACGGCAAGACGACGACGACCGGCATGCTCGAGGCGATCCTGCTCGCGGCCGGACGCGACGCGGTCGCCTGCGGCAACATCGGCCTGCCGATCGTCGACGCGCTGCGGGCCGGGCACCGGGTGCTCGCGGTGGAGCTCTCCAGCTTCCAGCTCGAGTGGTCGCCCTCGGTCGCGCCGTTCGCCGGTGCGGTGCTCAACGTCGCCGACGACCACCTCGACTGGCACGGGTCGATGGCCGCCTACGCGGCGGCGAAGGCGCGCGTGTTCCGGGGTCGGGTCGCCGTCGGCGGGCTCGACGACGAGCGGGCCGCCGGCCTGCTCCGGGCCGCCCCCGGGCGGCGGGTGGGCTTCACCCGGGGCGAGCCGGGGCCCGGCGAGCTGGGCATCGTCGCCTCCCGCGGGGTGCGCCGGCTCGTGGACCGGGCGTTCGACGACGCGGGCGGCGAGGACCGGCGCCCGACCGTGATCACCGACGCCGCGGACATCGTCCCGGCCGGTCCGCCCGGCGAGGCCAACGCGTTGGCGGCCACCGCGCTCGCGCGGGCGATCGGCGTGCCCGCGGAGGCGGTCGCGGCCGGACTCCGCGCCTACGCCCCCGGCGCCCACCGCGGCGCGGTGGTGGCCGACGCGGCCGGGGTCCGCTGGGTCGACGACTCCAAGGCCACCAACCCGCACGCCGCGGCCGCGTCCCTGGCCGCGCACGCCCGCGTGGTCTGGGTGGCGGGCGGCCTGCTCAAGGGCGCCGAGGTCTCCGACCTGGTGCTCGCGCACGCCGGCCGCCTCGCCGGGGCCGTCGTGCTGGGCGCCGACCGGGCCCGGATCCTCGACGCGCTCGCCCGACACGCCCCCGAGGTGCCGGTCGCGGACGTCGGCGGGGGCGACGATGGCCCGATGGACGCGATGCTGGCGGCGGCCCGGGCGGCCGCGACGATGGCCCATCCCGGCGACGTCGTGCTGCTGGCACCCGCAGCGGCCTCGATGGACATGTTCCGCGACTACGCGGCCCGCGGCGACGCCTTCGCCGCGGCCGCCCAGCAGGTCGCCGCCGCGGGCGGCGCGAGCGGGGACGTGGCCGGGACCGACGCGGACCCGTCGTCGTGACCACCCGGTCGTCGGCGCCGCGCCGCGAGCGACCCGCGCGCGGCCAGGCGCCGCCGCACGTCCGCGCCCTCGGCGGCGCGCTGCACCAGTGGCTCGGCCGCCCGCTGACCTCGCTGCACCTCGTCCTCGCGGTGTTCGGGCTGCTGACCGCGCTCGGCCTGGTCATGGTGCTCTCGGCGTCGTCGGTGAACGCCTACGCGTCCGGCGGCTCCTCCTACGGCGTGTTCGTCCGGCAGGCGGCGTTCGCCGTGCTCGGGGCCGGGCTGTTCTGGCTCGGGCTGCGCGTGCCGCCGCGACGGTGGCGTGCCGCCAGCCCGTGGCTGCTCGGCGTGTGCCTGCTGCTGCTCGCGCTGGTCCTCGTCCCGGGGCTGGGCGCGGAGGTGAACGGCTCGCGGTCGTGGTTCCGGGTGGCCGGGCTCTCCCTGCAGCCCAGCGAGATCACCAAGATCGCGCTCGCGCTCTGGGGCGCGCACGTGCTCGTGCGGCACCGCCCGGCGCCGCGGCGCTGGCGGCAGGCGCTGCTGCCGATGGTGCCGGTCGCGGTGCTGGTCTTCGTGCTCGTGATGCTCCAGCCCGACCTCGGCACGACGATCTCGCTCGGCGTCATCGTGGTCGCCCTGCTCTGGTTCGCCGGCGCGCCGCTGGGGCTGCTCGCGCTGATCGGCACCGGCGGCGTCGTGGGCATGGTGGTGCTCGGCGTGATCGCGAGTTACCGCCAGAGCCGGATCGCGGCGTTCCTCGACCCGGCGAACGCCGACCCGCTCGGCCCGGCCTACCAGGCCCGGCAGGCGCTGTACTCGCTCGCCGACGGCGGGCTGTTCGGCCAGGGCCTCGGGCAGGGCCGCGCGAAGTGGAGCTACCTGCCCAACGCCGACAACGACTTCATCTTCGCGATCATCGGCGAGGAGCTCGGCTTCCTCGGCGCGGTCGCGGTGATCGCCCTGTTCGTCACCCTCGCCTACACCGGCCTGCGCATCGCGGCGCGGTCCGTGGACCCGTGGATCCGGGTCGTGTCCGCGACGCTGACGGTGTGGCTGGTGGTGCAGGCCGCCATCAACATCGGCTACGTCGTCGGCCTGCTGCCCGTCACCGGCATCCCGCTGCCCCTGGTCTCCTCAGGTGGCACCTCGCTCGCCCTCGCCCTGTTCGCGGGCGGCCTGCTCGCGAACTTCGCCCGCCACGAGACCGACGCCGCCGCGGCGCTGCGCACCCACGGGCAGGGCCGCCTCGCGCGCGCCCTGCGCCTGCCCCCGCCCGATCCGGTGCGCGCCCGCTGACCCCCGAGGAGTACCCCTGGTGCCCGACCGCCCCCGCCACCCGCTCTCCGTCGTCGTCGCCGGCGGCGGCACGGCCGGCCACATCGAGCCCGCGCTCGCGCTGGCCGACGCGGTGAAGCGGCTGCGCCCGGACGCGCGGGTGACCGCCCTGGGCACCGCGCGGGGCCTGGAGACGACCCTGGTGCCCCGGCGCGGCTACCCGCTCGAGCTGGTGCCGCCGGTGCCGCTGCCGCGCAAGCCGTCCAAGGACCTCGCGGCGCTGCCCTGGCGCATCCTGCGGTCGGTCCGGCGGACCCGCCAGGTGCTGCGCCAGGTCGACGCGGACGTCGTCGTCGGGTTCGGCGGGTACGTGGCCCTGCCGGCGTACCTCGCCGCGCGGCTGCCCGGCACCCGCATGCCGGTGGTGGTCCACGAGGCGAATGCGAGCGCCGGCATCGCGAACAAGGTCGGGGCCCGCCACGCCGCGGCGGTCGCGGCCGCCGTGCCCGGCAGCGGGCTGGACGGGCCGGTGATCGGGATGCCGCTGCGCCGCGCCATCACCACCCTCGACCGCGAGGCGCTGCGCGCGAAGGCCCGGGCCCACTTCGGTCTCGACCCGCACGCGCCCACGCTGCTGGTGTTCGGGGGGTCGCAGGGCGCGCGGTCGCTCAACGAGGCGGTCGCGGGCGCCGCGCCGGAGCTCGCACGGGCCGGTATCGGCGTGCTGCACGCCCACGGGCCGAAGAACACCGTGGACGTCGCGCCCAGCACCCCGCCCTACGTCGCGGTGCCCTACCTGGAGCGGATGGACCTGGCCTACGCCGCCGCCGACCTCGCCATCTGCCGGTCCGGCGCCATGACCGTGGCGGAGGTGTCCGCGGTGGGCCTCCCCGCGATCTACGTGCCGTTGCCGCACGGCAACGGCGAGCAGCGTCTGAACGCGCTGCCGGTCGTGGAGCACGGTGGGGGCATCCTGGTCGAGGACGCGGAGCTCACCCCGGAGAAGGTCGTCGACCTCGTGGTACCGCTCCTGACCAGCGGTGAGCGGCTCTCCGCGATGAGCGCGGGAGCCCGGCGTACGGGCCACGCGGACGCGGACGAGACACTGGCCCGGATGGTGCTGGACGCGGCAGAGGGCCCGGGGGCCGAGGAGGGGGCACGGTGACCGAGGAGACCATGCAGCCCGGTGAGCAGGCGGTCGCGCCGGAGCTGCCGCGCCTGCTCTCGCGCGTGCACTTCATCGGCGCGGGCGGGGCGGCGATGAGCGGGATCGCCCGCATCCTGCTCGCCCGTGGCGCCATGGTGTCCGGCTCGGACGCGAAGGACTCCCGGGCCGTCCTCGCCCTGCGCACCCTGGGCGCCGAGGTCTCGATCGGCCACGACGCCGCGAACCTCGACCTGCTGCCCGGCGGCCCCACCGCCCTCGTCACGACGAAGGCGGTGCACCAGGCGGACCCGGACAACCCCGAGCTCCTCGAGGCCGCCGCCCGCGGGATCCCGGTACTGCACCGCTCGGCGGTGCTCGCCGAGCTGATGGCCGACCACCGCGCGGCGTGCGTCTCGGGCAGCGCGGGGAAGACCTCGACCACGTCGATGCTGGTCGTCGCGCTGCAGGCCTGCGGCACCGACCCGTCGTTCATGATCGGCGGCGACCTGCTGGCGTCCGGTTCCAGCGCCCACCACGGGCACGGCGACGTGTTCGTGGCCGAGGCCGACGAGTCCGACGGGTCGTTCCTGGCCTACACGCCCGCCGTCGCGATCGTCACCAACGTCGAGCCCGACCACCTCGACCACCACGGCACCGTCGAGGCCTACGTGGCGGTGTTCGACGCGTTCGCCGGACGCATCGAGCCGGGTGGGGCCCTGGTGGTGTGCGCGGACGACCCGGGCGCCGCCGCGCTGGGCGACCGGGCGGCCGCGGCCGGGGTGCGCGTGCGCCGCTACGGCCGGACGGCCACCGGCCCCGACGACGTCGCCGTGCTCGACTACCGCGCCGAGGCCTCGACGGGGGTCCTGACGATCCGCGTCGACGATGTGGAGCGGACCGTGCGGCTCGGGGTCGCCGGGGAGCACCAGGCCCTCAACGCGTGCGCCGCCCTCCTCGCCGGGCTGGACCTCGGGGCCCCGCTCGAGAAGCTGCTCGACGGGCTCACCTCGTTCACCGGGGTCCGCCGGCGGTTCGAGCTGCGCGGTGAGACCGGGGGGGTGCGCGTGTACGACGACTACGCGCACGCGCCGACGAAGGTCGCCGCCCAGTTGCGCGCCGCGCGGCCGGTGCTGGGGGAGCGGGGCCGGCTGATCGTGGCGTTCCAGCCGCACCTCTACTCGCGGACCCGGGACTTCGCCGAGCAGTTCGGCGAGGCGCTCTCGCTGGCCGACGAGGTGGTGCTGCTCGACGTGTACGGCGCCCGGGAGCAGCCGGAGCCGGGCATCAACGGCACGACGATCGCGCGGCACGTCGCGCTGCCCGCCGAGGACGTGCACTACGAGCCGTCCTGGGCGGCCGTGCCGAGCCTCCTCGCCGACCTCGCCCGCCCCGGTGACCTCGTGATCACGATGGGCGCGGGCGACGTCACCGTGCTCGGCCCGGAGGTCCTCGCCGAGCTCGAGCGTCGGGACCAGGCGAGCGGAGCGACGGGGACGGGCTCGAGCCCGGCCCACGTCGGGGGCTGAGCCCCCTGCCGCCCCCGACCCGACGTCCGCGGTCCGGCGCCCCCGACGGCCGGTCGGGGCGCTCGGGCGGGTCCCGCTCGACAGCCTCCCGCTCGACGGGCTCCCGGTCGGCGGGCGGCCGGGACCGGGGACGCCGCCCGTCGTCGCGACCCCCGCGGGAGCGTCCGCCCCGCGACCACGCCGCGATCGAGGCACGGGCCGCGCGCCGGCGCACGCTGCGGCGGCGCTGGACGGCGGGGGTGCTCGCGCTCGCCGTCGTCGGGGGACTGGTCTACCTGCTCGGCTTCTCGCCGGTGTTCGACGTGCGCGGTGTACAGGTCGACGGTGCGACGCCGGAGACCCTCGGGACCGTGCAGGAGGCCGCGGCGGTGCCGCCGGAGACGTCGCTGCTGTGGCTGTCGACGGCGGAGCTGGACGCACGGGTGGCGGCGATCCCCCGGGTCGCCTCGGTGGACGTCCGGCGGTCCCTGCCGGGCACCGTGACCGTGACGGTGACCGAGCGGGAGCCGGTGGCGGCGGTGCCGATGGCGGCCGGTGTCGCCCTCGTCGACGGCACCGGGTTCGTCTACCGGACCATGCCCGCGCCGCCCCCCGGCATCCCGCGCCTGGTCCTGCCGCCCGGGGTGGCGGCCTCACCCGAGGACCCGGCCACGGTGGCCGCCGTGCGGGTGCTGGAGGCCCTCCCGCCGAACCTGCAGACGAAGGTGACCGAGCTGCGCGCCGGGAGCGCCTACGACGTCTCGTTCACCCTCGACGGGCGCACGGTGCGCTGGGGCGCCGACGCCGAGGACGACCGCAAGGCCGCCGTCCTCGGCCCGCTCCTGACCCGGCCGGGCTCGGTCTACGACGTCTCCACCCCGGAGCTCCCGGTCGTCAGCTGAGCGCCGTACGACCGGCCGCGCTGCGCGACCGGACGACTCTCGATCACCACTCGAAGTATCACGCACGGTCACCGTGTCTGCGGTGGTCGGCGGCCACCGAGGGTCGCCAACTCCCGCGGAGAACAACTCGTCCGAGGTCGCCGCCCCTCGCTCGGGGGACACGCGAAGGACCTGTGACCTGCGCGAACGAGTTTCACCACTCCGGTTATCACTCACGTGCACACCACGCGTTTCGCTTGACCCAGATGTGTCACGCAGCGTCAACTCTGCGCCGTCGGCACGACGGTGGGGAGAGGTGCGAGGGCGATGACCATGAGGACCGGCCGCGACACGCGGGGTGCGGCGCCGCCACGGGTGCGGCGGGCGCTGGCGACCGTGCTCGCCGCGGCCGCGACCGCCTCGATCCTGGGGGCCACCCTCGGCCACGCCCCCGTCGCCCGGGCGTCCGAGCCGGGCGAGACCTGGGTCCCCGAGCTCGCCGTCGAGGGCGGTGACGACACCAACGTCGTCGCGACCACCGGCGCCGTCCGTCTCGCCGCCGGTGTCGTCCGCGCCCAGAGCGCCCGCTCGACGCGGAACGAGGGAGAGCTGCTCCTCGCCCCGCGCCGGTCGTCCACGCCCGTCGACCGCGTCACCGCGGAGGTCACCGCGGACGTCCCGCCGGGCGGTGAGGTGCTCGTCGACGTCCGTGGCCTGCGCACCGACGGCACCTGGAGCCAGTGGAGCACCGCGAGCCCCGCGGGCCCCGCCGTGCTGGCCCAGCCCGCCACCGAGCTGCAAGTCCGCGTCACCCTCGTGTCGGGCGACTTCGGGGCGAGCCCGGCCCTCCAGCGCCTGTGGCTCGCGGCCGACCGCTCCACGCCGACCCCCGCACCCACGGCCCCACCGGCTCCGCCGGCGCCGACGGCCCCGCCGACCGTCCCCACCGCCGCCCCCGCGCCCGCCCCGGAGCCCGCGAAGGCCGCCCCGGTCACGAGCCGCGTGTTCGCGACCCGCATCGGCCTGGTCGGCAACACCACCGCCAACGGCCACGTCATCGTGCCGCGGGACCACTTCGTCGCCCTGCCCTCGCGCCGCGGGCTCTCCCCGCGCGACAAGGGCGACTACACGGTCAAGGTCTGCGCCGCGAACGGGCGCTGCGCCTGGTCCCCGGTGTGGGACGTCGGGCCGTGGAACATCCGCGACGACTACTGGAACGCCGCCCGCCAGCAGTGGGGCGATCTCCCGCTGGGCTTCCCGCAGGCCCAGGCCGCCTTCCAGCGCGGCTACAACGGCGGCAAGGACGGGTTCGGACGGCGGGTCGCGAACCCCGCGGGCATCGACCTCGCCGACGGCACCTACTACGACGACCTCCAGCTGCGCGACAACGGCTGGGTCACCGTCACCTACCTCTGGACCGGCACCGGTCCCTCCGCCCTGGCCCGCCCGACCGGCGCGCCGACCCTCGTCGTGCGCTCCGCCCCCACCGACGCGTCGTCCTCGGTCGGTGCCGTCGCCTCCGGCGCGCGGATGGCCGTGACGTGCACCGCCACCGGCCAGCTCCGCGCCGGGTCGCAGGGCCCGAGCGCGCAGTGGCTCCAGATCGGTCCGCAGCAGTACGTCCCCGCCGCCGCCGTGGAGGCCCCCCGTGTCGCGCCCTGCTGATCTCCTCGAACCGCTCGCCCCCCGCCCGCTCTCCCCGCACGCCGGTCCCGGCGCGACGCCGCCGACCGCCCCGGAGGACCGCGAGCGACGCCGTCGCCACCGCCACCGCGCCGTCCTGACGGCGGGTGCGGGCGCGCTCCTCGCCGCCGTCCTCGGCCTGGCGGCCTCCGCGACCGCCGTGCCGACCGGGGAGAGCTGGGGCAGCGAGCTCGCCGTCTCCGGCGGCGACGACGTCAACGTCTCGATGGTCGACGGGGCCGTCCGGCTCGCGACGCCGTCGACGGCGAAGGCGCGCTCGGAGGGCGTCATGCTCCTGCCGCCGCGCCGCCCGGCGGCCCCGACCAATGCCGTGACCACGGAGCTCACCGCCGACCTGCCGCCCGGCACGTCCGCCCGGGTCGACGTGCGCGGCATCCTGCCCGACGGGTCGTGGAGCCGCTGGTTCCCGACGAAGGACGACGTGCGCACCGTCCTGCCCGCGATGACGACGCAGGTCCAGGCCCGGGTGGTCATGCTGGGCGGCTCCGGCTCGGTCAGCCCGGCGGTCGAGCGGCTGTGGCTCACCACGTCGACCACGAGCGCCGCCCCGGCGACCGGGACGGCTCCGGCCGCGCCGACCACGACCACGCCGGCCCCGACGACGACTGCGAGCGCGGCCCCGAGCCCGGCCCCGCCCTCGACCACCCTCATCCCCATCCGCCCGACCACGCCGGCGGCGACCCCGAACGCCGCCCCCGCTCCGGCCGCGAAGCCGATCTGGGACGCGGCCATCACGGCGCAGGGTCTGGGCATGTTCAAGGACACGCCCTGGAACATGGTCGGCGCGAAGACGCCGACGGTCGTCCCGGCGACCGGGCTGACCGGCCGCAAGGCCCTGAAGTTCACGATGCCCGGCGGCGGTAAGCGCTCCGAGATCGAGCCGAACGTCGACAACTTCACCGAGGGCCAGGACCGCTACATCCGGCTGTCGGTGCGGCTCGCCGACGGCTTCCCGGTGGACACCGACTCCTGGCAGCTCATCACCCAGTTCAAGAACGAGGGCGAGGGCAGCCCGCCGCTCGAGCTGCGCATCGGCGGCGGCAACTTCGTGCTCTCCGGCGGGTTCGGCCACCCGGACGGCTCGAAGAGCTTCGACAAGGTGATCGCACCAGCCGCCGTCGGGAAGGTGACGACGCTCGTGCTGCACGTGAAGTTCTCGTCGACGAGCTCCAAGAGCGTCGTCGACGCGTGGGTCGACGGGCAGCAGAAGGTCACGGGCTTCCGCCCGCCCGGCGGGACCATGTACCCCGGCGACTACAGCTACTGGAAGCTCGGGCTCTACCGCGACACCGGGATCTCGCAGGCCTCGACCTACGAGCTCTCGGACGCGAAGCTCGGCGACTCCTACGCCTCCGTGGCCGGCTGACGGGCCTCCCGCAACCGAGCGAGCGGCACTCTCGCTGCGTCTACGTGCGCGAGAGTGCCGTTCGCTCCGAACCGGAGGGGCGAACTCTCGACCCGCCGTCGAGAGTTCGGTGGCCGTGCGGCAGACGGGTGACATCGACGCGGGACATGCCCGGCGCGCCTGCGTGCATCCCCGGGTGTCGGCTGCCTACGGTCACGCCGACACCGGAACGGGGAAGCCAACCATAGACCTCCAGTCGAGGTCGAGGGTCGAGGGTTCGCCCGCGTGTCGGCCGGTGTCGCCGAGCTCCGCAGTGAAAGGCGGTCCCATGACGCCCCCGCACAACTACCTGGCCGTGATCAAGGTCGTCGGCATCGGTGGCGGCGGCGTCAACGCCGTCAACCGCATGATCGAGGTCGGCCTCAAGGGCGTCGAGTTCATCGCGGTGAACACCGACGCCCAGGCCCTGCTGATGTCCGACGCCGACGTCAAACTCGACGTCGGTCGCGAGCTCACCCGCGGGCTCGGCGCCGGCGCGGCGCCCGACGTGGGCCGCCGCGCGGCCGAGGACCACGCCGAGGAGATCGAGGAGGTCCTCAAGGGGGCCGACATGGTCTTCGTGACGGCGGGTGAGGGCGGCGGCACGGGCACCGGCGGCGCGCCGGTGGTCGCGAGCATCGCCCGCAAGCTCGGCGCCCTCACGATCGGCGTCGTCACCCGCCCGTTCTCCTTCGAGGGCAAGCGGCGCGCCACCCAGGCCGAGAACGGCATCACCGAGCTGCGCAACGAGTGCGACACGCTCATCGTCATCCCGAACGACCGGCTGCTCCAGCTCGGCGACGTGTCGCTCTCGCTGATGGACGCCTTCCGGTCCGCCGACGAGGTGCTCCTCTCCGGGGTCCAGGGCATCACCGACCTCATCACGACGCCGGGTCTGATCAACCTGGACTTCGCCGACGTCAAGAGCGTCATGTCCGGGGCGGGCAGCGCCCTGATGGGCATCGGGTCCGCCCGCGGTGACGGGCGCAGCGTCGAGGCGGCGGGCAAGGCGATCAACTCCCCGCTGCTCGAGGCGTCCATGGACGGTGCCTACGGCGTGCTGCTCTCGATCGCGGGCGGGTCCGACCTCGGCCTGTTCGAGATCAACGAGGCCGCCTCGCTCGTGCAGGAGGCCGCGCACCCGGACGCGAACATCATCTTCGGGACGGTCATCGACGACTCGCTGGGCGACGAGGTCCGCGTGACCGTGATCGCCGCGGGCTTCGACTCCGGGACGGTGCCGCACGCGAAGTCCGTCCCGTCCGCCATCGGGCAGCCCGCCGGGCGCGGGCAGGGTCAGGGCCGTGGTCCGATCGCCGCGGGCGACTCCGGGTCCCGTCCGTCGGTGCCGGCCCCGCCGAGCCAGCCGCAGCCCGCCATCCCGACGGCGGTGGCCCAGGCCCCGACGACCCCGTCGATGCCGGTACCGAAGCCGGAGGAGGTCGAGGCCGCGAAGGAGGAGTCCGCCGACGGCGGGTCCGGCCCGTCGTCGTCGAAGGGCAAGGACGAGGACGACGTCGACGTCCCCTCGTTCATGCGCTGAGAGACTGGGACACGTGCGGGTACGTCGTGTCCTGACCACGCGTGCGGGCGGCCGGTCGAAGCCCCCGTACGACTCCTTCAACCTCGGTGACCACGTGGGCGACGACCCCACGGCGGTCGCCGCCAACCGGGAGCGGCTGGCGCGGGGGGTCGGCCTCGAGCCCGCCCGGGTCGCGTGGATGAACCAGGTCCACGGCACGGACGTCGTGGTCGTGGACGGTCCGCAGCAGGAGGTCCCGACCGCGGACGCCCTGGTGACCGAGCAGCCGCGTCTGGGCCTGGTCGTCGTCGTGGCCGACTGCGTGCCCGTGCTCCTGGCCGACCCGGAGGCGGGCATCGTCGCCGCGGCGCACGCCGGCCGGACCGGCGCGGCCGCGGGCGTGCTGCCCGCGACCCTGCGGGTGATGGAGGACCTCGGCGCCGAGCGGGACCGCGTCGAGGTCCTGCTCGGGCCGAGCGTGTGCGGACTCTGCTACGAGGTGCCCGAGGCGATGCGCGACGAGGTCGAGGCCGCACTGCCCGGCAGCGCGGGCACCACCCGGGTCGGCACGCCGTCGCTCGACCTGCGGGCCGGGCTGGTGCGCCAGCTCGGCGACGAGGGCGTCCTCAAGATCGACGCCGACGGGCGCTGCACCTTCGAGGACGACCAGCTCTTCAGCCACCGGCGCGCCCGTCCCACCGGCCGCCTCGCGGGGGTCACGTGGTGGGAGTACGACCGCCGGTGACCCCGACGGAGGTGGAGGAGCGGCGCGAGGGCCTGCGGCGCGCGCTGGCCGACGTCCGGGACCGCATCGACGCCGCCGCGCGGGCGGCCGGGCGCGACCCGTCCGAGGTGGGCCTGCTCGCCGTCACGAAGACCTGGCCGGCCTCGGACGTCGCGCTGCTGGTCGACCTGGGCCTCACCGAGTTCGGGGAGAACAAGGAGCAGGAGGGCGCGGCCAAGGCCGCGGAGCTCTCGACGCTGCGTCCCGGGTCCGACGCGCGCTGGCGGGTCGTGGGCCGGCTGCAGCGCAACAAGGCGCGCTCGCTCGCGCGGTGGGCGCACGCGGTGGACTCCGTGGACTCGCCCCGGCTGGCGGACGCCCTGGACCGCGCGGCGGGTGCGGCGCTGGACGCGGGGGAGCGCTCCGGGCCGCTGCACGTGCTCGTCCAGGTCAGCCTCGACGGCGCCGAGGGGCGTGGGGGCGTGCCGGTCGGGGAGGTGGAGGCGTTGGCCGAGCGTGTCGGTGCGGCCGCGCACCTGTCACTCGACGGCGTGATGACCGTGGCGCCGCGCGACGCCGAGCCCGGGGAGGCCTTCGGCACGTTTGCCGAGGTGGCCGAGCGGGTGCGTAGGTCGTTCCCCGACGCCAGGACCCTCTCAGCAGGCATGTCGGGGGATCTCGAGGCCGCGATCGAGCACGGTTCCACGTGTGTGCGTGTCGGAACGGCTCTCCTCGGCGCCCGGTAGCTAGCGTTCCGTGTGAGTGAATGACACGGATGTAAGTCGGCTGTCTCGCGGGTCGGTCGGCAGGTGAAGGGGAGAGGGCTGCCATGACCGCTCTGCACCGGGTGAAGGCGTACTTCGGCATGGTGCCCGCGGACGAGCTGGACGCCTACGACGGGTACGGCGACCACGACGCGTACGGCGAGCGCTCCTCCCGCACGGGTGACCGTTTCGACGCCTACCCCGCCGAGCGCTACGGACGTCGCCGGTACGACGCCGACCGGTACGCGGACCGCTACGACCACGACGGATACGACGACCGGCTCGACGACGAGCGCTACGAGGACCGGTACGCGGACCGCTACGAGGCCGACCGGCACGAGCGTCTCGAGACCGGCCGCGCCGACCGCCGCCCGGGGGCGGACCGCGCCGACCGGGCCGTGGCCGAGGACCGGGTCCGTACGCCGCGGCCCCGGGACCCCGAGCCGGAGGGTCGCGCCGAGCGCGATCTCCCACACCTGCGCACCGACACCGACCGGACGCCGCCCGGCGACCGAGACGAGGAGGCCGACGTGTCCGTCCGCTCGAGCAGCCGGGGTCGGAGCTGGGAGCAGAACACCGGCCCGAACCACACCTCGCGGTCGCGGTCGTCCGCGCTCGCCTCCGTCGGCGGGTCGTCGTCCTCCGGCTCGCTCTCCGGGTCGCTGGCGTCCGCCGGCGGCGGCTCGCTGTCCGCGTCCGGCGCGGCGGCGCTCGCCCTCGAGGAGGAGCCCCGCCCGGTGCGCGCGGTCGAGTCCGCGTCCGCCAAGGGCCCGGACACCCCCGCGGTCCCGGAGATCACCACGCTGCGACCCACCAGCTACAACGAGGCCCGCGTCATCGGCGAGCGCTACCGCGACGGCATCCCGGTGATCATGAACCTCACCGAGATGGACGACGCCGCGGCCAAGCGGCTCGTGGACTTCGCGGCCGGTCTCGCGTTCGCGCTGCGCGGCTCGATCGAGAAGGTCACGAACCGGGTGTTCCTTCTCTCACCGCCCAACGTCGAGGTCTCGGCGACCGATCGGCGCAAGTTCGCCGAGACGTCCTGACCCCGCTTCCCTGAGCCGAATCTGAGAGCCGGCAAGCCCTCTCCGAGCGATTGCGGTCAGTGGTCGGACGGGGGCGGTGAGCGTCCGAGCCACCCACGGCGGCCCCGTGGAGCAGGGGAAGTCCGACCGTCACGGGCGGTGGGCGGCGGTGAGCGGTCCCGCACCGTCCGGCCGATCGCTCTCTGGCGTGTCGGAAGGTACGCGTGTGGGTGCCCCTCCCGTGATCGGTGGCGCTGTGTCACCGATCGGGCGTCGTTCGCAGCGCATGACTGGACCCGTCCACTATGGTTCACCTGCTCGCAGAGGTCATACTCTGCGGGTCGCGGAGCTCGAAGAGCCCGAGTTACCTGGGGTTCCGCAGCCAAGGAGTGCTTGAGGAGATCCGATGCCGCTGACCCCTGCCGACGTCCACAACGTCGCGTTCAGCAAGCCGCCGATCGGCAAGCGGGGCTACAACGAGGACGAGGTCGACGCGTTCCTCGACCTCGTCGAGGCCGAGCTCGGGCGTCTGATCGAGGAGAACAACGATCTCCGCGAGCAGGTCGAGCAGCTCGAGCAGCAGCTCTCGAGCGCCCACGCCGACCTCGACGACGCCCGGAGCAAGGCCGCGCAGGCCCCCGCGCAGCCGAGTGCCCCGGCCCAACCGCCCGCGCCGGCCACCACGATGGTCCAGCCCCCGCCGCAGCGTCCCGTCGAGGACGCGCCGCGGACGGTGCAGCAGCCGATGCCCGTGGCGCAGCAGCCCGTGCCGCAGCAGCAGTCGGTCGTGCCGCCGCCCTTCGGCTCGGACCCGTCGCCCCTCGGCGGCGGTGGTGACCACCACGTGCAGGCGGCCAAGGTGCTGGGGCTCGCCCAGGAGATGGCCGACCGGCTGACGGCCGAGGCCAAGTCCGAGGCCGACGGCATGCTGTCCGACGCGCGGACCAAGTCCGAGCAGCTCCTCTCGGAGGCCCGCACCAAGTCCGACAGCATGGTCAACGAGGCGCGCAGCCGCGCCGAGACCATGCTCAACGACGCCCGGACCCGGGCGGAGACCCTGGAGCGGCAGGCCCGTGACAAGGCCTCGACGCTCGAGCGGGACGCGCAGCGCAAGCACAACGAGACGATCACCCTCATCGAGCAGCAGAAGACCGGGCTCGAGAAGAAGATCGACGAGCTGCGCACCTTCGAGCGGGAGTACCGCACGCGACTCAAGACCTACCTGGAGTCGCAGCTGCGTGACCTCGAGGGCCGTGGTTCGGCCGCGCCCGCCGACGGCGCCGGTCGGAACGGTTCCGGGGGTTACGCGACCAGCGGTTACGGCTCGCGGGCCGAAGCCGGCAGCTGAGTCGGTTCGAAGCGGTCGGGGCAGGGGAAGGCCTCCGACCCATGAGCCGACGCGGTACGTGAGGGGCCGACCGTGCTACTGCTCGTCCTGCTCTGCGTCGTCGTGGCGTTCGCCCTGCTCGTGGTCGCCGTGGTCACCACCACGGCGGCCTGGGCGTGGGGATCGGTCGCGGCGAGCGCCGTGGCCGCGGCCCTGCTGATCGCCGACGTCCTCCGGCGGCGCAAGGCGCGTGCGGATGCTCCGGCTCCCGCGGCCGCCGACGCCGCCGTGCCCGGACAGGAGCCGTGGGCGCAGGCGCCGCAGGTCGACCGGGCGCCCTCGCAGCCCGTGGGCGCTCCGCCGTCGTCCGGTCCCGTGCCGCAGGACGGAGCGGCCCCGGCGGGTGGACGCCCGTTCGCCGGTGGCGGGCCCCAAGGCCCGGGTGGGCCCGGTGGACCAGCAGGCCCGGGTGGGCCCGGTGGCCGCCCGTCGATGCCGCCGCCGGCACGCCCGCGGGGCATCCCGCGCGGCCTGCGCGCCTCGGCGTCCGGCCGGCTCGGGCACGACCCGTCGCGGGTCCCGAACGCCCCCGAGGGATCCCGGTTCCTCGGCCTCGTCCCCCTGCCGAACACCCCGGCCGCCGGTCCCGGCGCCCGCCCCCTCGGCGGCCCGCCGCCCCACGGCACCGGGAACGCCCCGGGCGCCGGCCGACCCGGCGGCCCGGGCCGGCCCCCGCAGGCTCAGCAGCAGGGCCCGCCCCCGCAGGGCGCCGGGTCCGCGGACCGGACCGGCGGTGGGCCCCGGGACGACGCCCGGACGGCCCACGAGGCACCCGCGACCGAGGCCGCCGAGCGCCCCGGCGGGACGGACGACGGAACCCGCGCCGCCGGCCTGGCCGGTGCCGCGGCGGTGGCCGGTGCCGGCGCGGCCGCGGCCGCGGCCGGAGGGGCGACCCACGGCCCGGAGGACGAGCAGGACGCCACCAACCGCATGTCCGCCGAGGCCCTGGAGCGGGCCCGGCAGGGCGCGTCCGGGCCGCGCGCCGACGCCGCTGCGGACGACCGCGCGCCGGCGGGCGACGAGACCGCGACCGTCCGGCCCGGGGGACCGGCCGACCCGCGCGGACCCGAGGGTCAGCGACCCCAGGGTCCCGGGAACGGTCCCGACGCCACGTTCGGCGCCGGTGCCCCGGCCGCCGACGGTCGTGGCGGGCT
Source organism: Actinomycetospora termitidis (assembly GCF_030286555.1). GTDB lineage: Bacteria > Actinomycetota > Actinomycetes > Mycobacteriales > Pseudonocardiaceae > Actinomycetospora > Actinomycetospora termitidis. The sequence continues at coordinate 1,053,388 of NZ_JASVWF010000002.1, forward strand.
CCCGAACGGCCATCGTCCCGACGAGTCCCGGCCCGGTGACGGCCGGTACTCCCCGGCGGGTGGGCCGACCGGCCGCGCCCCGAGCCAGCCCGTCGAGGCCCAGGTGCCCGACGCCGGCGCGCAGCCGGGCCGGCCACCGCAGCAGTCGGCCGATTCCGGCACGGCGCAGACCCGGCTCGGGCAGGGGCCACCGCCCCGCAACCCCGACTCCGCCCCGCACCAGCCCGGCCAGCACCAGCCCGGCCAGCACCAGCCCGGCCAGCAGGGCGGGCCGCAGCAGGGCCAGGTCCCCGCGGGTCAGGCCCCGACGGGCCAGCCTCCGACGGGCCAGGGCCCTGCCGGACAAGCCCCTGCCGGACAAGCCCCTGCCGGGCAGGCCCCGGCCGACCGGGCGCAGGCGCCGGAGCGCAACGGCGGAGCGGCCCCCGGCACGCCGCCGCCGTCGGCGCCCCTGCCGCCGGTGCCGCCCGCCCGGGCGCCGGAGCCGGAGGACGAGAACCCGGGGTCCTCGGCGCTCGACGTCGTGGTCGCGCGGGTCGACGAGGTCCTGGTGATCGACGAGGAGCCCCTGTTCCACCTCGGTCGCTGCGGCTACCTGTTCGGCCGCGAGGTGATCCCGCTCCCGGTGTCCGAGGCCATCGAGCTCGGCTTCACCGGGTGCTCCTGGTGCACCCCGGTGCAGTCGCTGGCGGAGCAGCACGGGGCGGAGAGCCGCCGCTGACCGGAGGGCGTGCCGCGGCGCCGCGTGATCAGATGGGCGCCGTGGACACCTCGACCGGGATGCAGGCCCGCACCGCCGCCGATCGTTGGACCGCCCTCATGGCGGCCCGGCGCGTCCCGGACGAGATCCTCGCGCACGCCCCCGCGAGCCCGTACCGCCAGGACCCCGAGCGGTTCCGCCCCGCCGTCGAACCGCCGGACACGCCCTCGCGGCGGGCGGCGGTGGCGTTCCTCGGGGCGTCGCCGGACCGGACCGTGCTCGACGTCGGGTGCGGGGTCGGGGCCGCGTCCCTCGCGCTGGTGGGGGAGGCCCGCCACGTGATGGGTGTCGACCCGGCGTCGGACATGCTCGCGGCCTTCGCCGGCGCCTGCCTGGACCGGGGCATGCCCTACCAGGGCGTCCTCGGCTCCTGGCCGGAGGCGCTCGCGGACACCGGCACCGCGGACGTCGTGCTCTGCCACCACGTCGGCTACGACACCGACGACCTCGCGCCGTTCGCGGCGGGACTCGGCGCGGCCGCGCACACGGGCGTCGTCATGGAGATCCACACCGAGCACCCGCAGGCATGGCTGGACCCCTTCTTCGAGCGCTTCCACGGGCTGCGCCGCCCCGCGCCGCCGACGGCGGAGGACGCGATCGCGGTGCTCACCGAGCTGGGGGTCGCGCCACAGGTGGAGCGCTGGACCGCGGAGGCCCGCCCCACGGAGGACCCGGACGCCCGCGCCGCCCGTGTGACCCGCCGGCTCTGCCTGCCCCCGGAGCGCGCCGGCGACGTCGCGGCCGCGCTCGCCGCCCACGACGGACCGACCGCCCCGCCCCGCGACCGCGTCACGCTCACGTGGCGACCGTGATCCCCACCGCCGGACCACCCGGTCGGGACGGGACCCGACGCTAGGATCACCGCTCTGGGTCGGGCGAGGCGAACGGAGGACCGCGGCGCGTGGACCGGCTGCCGCTGCTGCTCGGGATCGGCTCGGCCGTCGTCCTGCTCGCCGTCGTGGCCGTCCGCTTCTCGACCCGGCTCGGGCTGCCCTCGCTGCTGCTCTACCTCGGCATCGGGGTGCTCATCGGGGAGTCGGGCCTCGGCATCCGGTTCGACGACGCCGCCCTGACCCAGGCCCTCGGGGTCGCCGCTCTCGTGCTGATCCTCGCCGACGGCGGACTCTCCACCCGCTGGTCGACCGTGCGGCCGGCGCTGGGGCTGGGGATCGCGCTGTCGACGGTGTCGGTGGTCGTGAGCATCGCGGTCACCGGGTTCGCCCTGCACTGGCTGCTCGGCCTGGACCTGCGGGTCGGGTTCCTCTGGGGCGCCGTGCTCTCCTCCACCGACGCGGCCGCCGTGTTCAGCGTGCTGCGCGGCCTCGGGCTGGGCGGCCGGCTGGTGGGTTCGCTGGAACTGGAGTCCGGCCTCAACGACGCCCCCGTGTTCATCGCCGTCGTGCTGCTCTCCTCCGGGACGGCACTGTCCTGGACCGACCCGCTGCTCGTGGTCTACGAGCTCGCCCTCGGCGGGGTGCTCGGCGGGCTCCTCGGACGGCTCGGCGTGGCGGGGCTGAAACGGGCCGCACTTCCCGCGACCGGTCTGTACCCGCTCGCGACCCTGGCGGTCTGCGTCGGGGCGTTCGCCCTGGTGCAGAGCCTGCACGCCTCGGGCCTGCTGGCCTGCTACGTCGCCGCACTCGTGCTCGGCAACGGCTCGCTGCCCCACCGCGAGGGCACCCGGTCCTTCGCCGAGGGCCTCGGGTGGCTCGCCCAGATCGGGCTCTTCGTGCTCCTGGGCCTCTACGTCTCACCGGACCAGCTCCTCGCCGCCGTGGTCCCGGCCCTGATCGCCGCGGCCGTGCTGCTCGTCCTCGCCCGCCCGCTCTCGGTGGTCGCCGCCGCGTCCTGGTTCCGCATCCCGTGGCAGGAGCAGGCGTTCCTGTCCTGGGCCGGCCTGCGCGGTGCGGTCCCGATCGTGCTCGCGCTCGTGCCGCTGACCAGCGGGCTGCCCGGGGCCCGGGAACTGGTCGACGCGGTGTTCGTGCTGGTGGTGGTCCTGACGGTCGTGCAGGGCACCACCCTGCCCGCCGTCGCCCGGTTCCTCGGGCTCGCGAAGCCGCAGGTGCAGGAGATCGAGGTCGACGCCGCCCCCCTCGAGGCGCTGCGGGCCGACCTGCTGCAGATGACGGTGCCGCAGGGCTCGCGGATGCACGGGGTGTACGTGCGCGAGCTGCGCCTGCCGGAGGGCACCGGCCTGTCGCTGGTCGTCCGTCGCGGCGCGAGCTTCACCCCGCAGGGCGACACCCGCCTCCAGGAGGGCGACCAGCTCCTCGTCGTCGCCACCGCGACCGCCCGGGAGGCGGCCGAGCGACGCCTGCGGGCGGTCGACCGTTCGGGCCGCCTCGCCCGCTGGCGCGGCGACTCCGGGACCGCGACGTCCTGACGGGCCCTCACGGCGGGCACGCCGCGCGCCGGGGGAGGATGGAGCCATGACCGACGCCGATGCCACCGAGCGCGGGGAGACCACACCGGCCGCCCCCCGGCGCCGGCTGCCGCTGCTGGTGGCCGTGACGGTGTTCGTCCTCGTGGTGGACCTCGCGACCAAGATCACCGTCGTGGCCTCGATGGCCGACGGCGAGCGCATCCCGCTGCTGTTCGACGGCACGGTGAGCCTGGTCCTCGTCCGCAACCCCGGAGCCGCGTTCTCCCTGGCCACCGGGATGACCTGGCTGCTCACGCTGGTGGCCGTGGCGGTCGTCGTCGGGATCGCGCGCTTCGCCCGACGGCTGCGGTCGCCGGGCTGGGCGGTCGCGCTCGGGCTCGTGCTCGGGGGTGCCCTCGGCAACCTCGTCGACCGCTTCTTCCGCAGCCCGGGGCCGCTGCGCGGGCACGTCGTGGACTTCGTCTCGGTCGGCTGGTGGCCGGTGTTCAACGCCGCGGACTCCGCGATCTGCCTCGGCGGCGCCCTGCTGGTCGGGCTCGCGCTCTGGGGTGTGGAGATCGACGGGCGGCTCACGTCGAGGGCGGGAGACGGAGCGGAGCGGAGCTCGACCTCGGGGCTCGGCGAGTCGCTCGAGTCGCGCGAGGCGCCGGAGCCGAGGGACGCCCGATGACCCTGCGCACGCTCCCGGTGCCCGACGGGCTCGACGGCATGCGGCTGGACGCCGGGCTCTCCCGCATGCTCGGCCTCTCCCGCACCGTCGTCGCCACCCTGGCCGAGGACGGGGCCGTCCGCCTCGACGGGGCCGCCGCGGGCAAGTCCGACCGGCTGGTCGCCGGCAGCTGGCTCGAGGTCGACCTGCCCGACCCCGAGCGGGAGCCGTCGGAGCGGGTCGTCACCGCGCGGGCGGTCGAGGGCCTCGAGGTGCTGTACGAGGACGACGAGATCGTGGTCGTCGACAAGCCCGTCGGGGTCGCCGTGCACCCGAGCCCCGGGTGGGGCGGCCCCACCGTGGTCGCCGGCCTCGCGGCGCTCGGGGTCTCGATCGCCACCTCCGGCGCCGCCGAGCGGCAGGGGATCGTGCACCGCCTGGACGCGGGGACGACCGGGGTGATGGTCGTCGCCAAGTCCGAGCGGGCGTACTCGGTGCTCAAGACCGCGTTCCGCGAGCGCACCGTGTCCAAGACCTACCTCGCCGTCGTCCAGGGGCACCCGGACCCGAGCGAGGGCACGATCGACGCGCCGATCGACCGGCACCCGAAGCACGAGTGGCGGTTCGCGGTGATGACCGACGGCAAGCCGTCCGTCACGCACTACCGCACCCTCGAGGCGTTCCCCGCGGCGTCGCTGCTCGAGGTGGAGCTGGAGACCGGCCGCACCCACCAGATCCGCGTGCACTTCTCCGCCCTGCGCCACCCCTGCGTCGGGGACACCGGTTACGGCGCCGACCCGACGCTGTCCGCGCGCCTCGGCCTGACCAGGCAGTGGCTGCACGCCCACCGCCTCGGGCTGCACCACCCGGCCGACGGCCGGTGGGTGGAGTTCACCAGCGAGCCCCCGGCCGACCTGGCCCACGCCCTCGACGTGCTGCGGGCCTTGGCCTGAGCGAGCCCGAGGACGCCGCCGACCTGCCGCGGTGGCCGCGCTACGCGATCGCGGCGGCGGTCCTGCTCGTCGTCCTGCTCGTGACGGCGTGGGTGGCCGGGCGGCAGGCGATCGGTCCCGACGACGGGGGAGCGCCGGTCTCGACCGACGTCGTCCGGCTCGGGCCCGAACCGGGCGAGGACGTCACCGCCTACCTCGCCCGTGCGGCCGCCGTCCCGGACCCCGCCGACCCCTCCGAGCGGCTCGCCCTCGTGCAGCTCGACGCGAGCCTGACGCCCGAGGCCGCCGCACCCGCCGTCGGGAGGACCGTGGCGTTGCGGGCGGTGGTGCGCGTGCCGTTCCCGCGGGTCCAGACCGCCCTGCGCGACGTCGACCTGCAGCCCGCGCCACCCGTGGCGGCCCTCCGCGCGGCCCTGACCACCGCGTCCGCGCAGGCCCGCCAGGACGCCGTCGCCGGGGTGCCGGGCACGCGCCGCACCGCGCTGGCCGCCGCCGAGGCCGCGGCGCTCGCCCGGCCGGACTGCGCCTGTCTGGTCGCGGCCGTCGTCCGCCTGGCCCCCGCCGACGTGCCGGGTGTGCGGGCGCTCCCCGGCGTCCGTGCGGTGCAGGTGGCGCCGCCGGGCACCGCACGCTCCCGCCTGGCCCTCTCGCCGCTGCTGCCCGACCAGGGACCGGGCCGTCCGGACGGTCCGGTCGTGGGTCCCGTTCCCGACGACGGGCCGGTGCCGGCCGGTGGGTGACCCCCCGACCGGGTACCGAGCGTGACCGGTACCACCACGTGACATGCACGGCAGCGGCCGGACCTCGCAGGCTCCCGCGTGACGGAGGACCATGGAGGGTAATCGGGACATGAAGGCCGATGTGTCGTTCTGAATCGAATCGGCCGGCCGAGTTCGGGAAGGGGTCAGGGATGGGTGCCGCGGTGTCCGAGGAGGTCGGGACGGTGGACCGGGACAGCGCCGACAGCCGTCCCCACGTCGTCGTCGTGGGGGCCGGGTTCGCGGGGCTGTCCGCGGTGCGCACGCTGCGCAAGGCCCCGGTGCGGGTCACGCTGATCGACCGTCACAGCTACTCGACGTTCCAGCCGCTGCTCTACCAGGTGGCCACCGGCGCGCTGAACCCCGGTGACATCACCTACGGCGCGCGGGGGTTCATCGCGACGGTCGGCCGCAAGGGCGAGACCTGGGCGACCTTCCGCAAGGGCGTCGTCACGGAGATCGACCCCGAGGCGAAGGTGCTGACGCTCGACGTCGGGCCGCAGCTCTCCTACGACTACCTGGTGCTCGCCAACGGCGTCACCACGAACTACTTCGGCGTACCCGGGGCGCGGGAGAACGCCTACCCGATCTACACGCGCGCCGAGGCCCTCGCCGTGCGCGACCGCATGATGGGCTACCTCGACCACATCTCCGCGACCCGCGAGACCAGCGGCGCGTCCGTGGTGGTGGTCGGAGGCGGCGCCACCGGCGTGGAGATGGCCGGCACCCTCGCCGAGCTGCGCAACTCGATGCTGCCCACGCGCTTCCCCGAGCTCGACCCCGACCACGTCAAGGTCATCCTGCTCGAGATGACCGACAAGGTCCTCGGGCCGTTCGACGCCAAGCTGCGCACCTACGCGGCCCACCAGCTCCGCGAGCGGGGCGTGGAGCTGCGTCTGGGCACGGCGGTCGCCGAGGTCCGGCCGGACCGGGTCGTCCTCAAGGACGGCGAGGAGATCCCGGCGCAGATGACCATCTGGGCGACCGGGGTCGCCGCGCACGACACCGTCAAGAAGTGGGGCCTGACCCAGGGCCGCGGCGGCCGCATCGTCGTGAACGACCAGCTGCGGGTCGCCGAGCACCCCGACGTCTTCGTCGCGGGCGACATCGGCGTCATCGACGACAACCCGCTGCCGCAGCTCGCGCAGCCGGCGATCCAGACCGGGGCGCAGGCCGGCAAGAACCTGCTCGCCGTCCTCGAGGGTCGCCCGACGGCGCCGTTCAAGTACTTCGACAAGGGCACGATGGCGACGATCGGCCGCCGCGCCGCCGTCGCCGAGATCGCCCACGGGCCCAAGCTGACCGGCACCATCGCCTGGCTGGCGTGGATGTTCGTGCACGTGTTCGCGCTGCTCGGCAACCGCAACCGGATCATGGTGTCGCTGGCGCTGCTGTTCCGCTACGTCGGTCAACGGCGGTCCCAGCTCGTCGTCGGCGACTGAGTCCCGGCCGCCGCGGCGGCATGGCTCCTCCGGGGGACGGCCCGGGCCCCTCGTGAGCGGGACGCGGGTCCCGCCGTCGGAACCCTAGGCTCCGCCCCATGGCCGAGTCCTCGCCGCTGCGCACCTGGGTGCTGCCCGGGGCGGCGGCCGCGGTGACGCTCGCGATCGCGTGGCCGACGGCGGTCCCGGAGCTCGGCGTCGGCCCGGCCGTGGCGCTGCCGCTGGGGCTCGCGGCGGCGCTGCCCGTCGCCGGGATCGTCGCCGCCCCGATGCCGGCGTGGGCCCTCTCGTTCGTCGCCGCGCTCGTGGTCGCGGGGAGCGTCGGGGAGGTTCCCGGCGACCTCTGGCCGGTCGCGGTGATGCACGGGATCGCGCTGCTCGCGCTGCTGGTGGCCGTGGTGCTGGCCGCGCGGTGGTGGGAGGTGCTCGCGGCGACCGTCGCGACGGCGGCGCTGTTCGGCATCGGCGCGGGCTCGTGGTCGTGGGGGCTGGTGATCGTCCCCGGCCTCGCGGTGGTCGCGTGGCTGGGCCGCCAGCTGGTGACGTCGCGGCGGCAGCTGGCCGCCTCGGAGGAGGCCTCGGAGCTCGAACGGGCGCGCCGCGCCGTGCTCGAGGAACGGGCCCGCATCGCCCGGGACCTGCACGACGTCGTCGCGCACTCGATGTCGATGATCGTGGTGCGCACCGAGACCGCGGCCTACCGGCTGCCCGGCCTGCCCGACGACGCGCGGGGAGAGCTGGCCGACATCGGTGCCGCCGCCCGCGCCTCGCTCGGTGAGGTGCGGACCCTGCTGGGGGTGCTGCACGATCCGGCGGCGGAGGCGGCGCGGACGCCCGCACCGGGTCTCGACGACGTCGACGAGCTGCTCGAGGGCGCCCGCCGCGCCGGGATGGCGCTGACCGTGGACCGTCGGGGCACCGACGAGCCGCTCGGCGCGGCCGCCGGACTCTCGCTGCACCGGATCCTCGCGGAGTCCCTGGCGAACGCCGCCCGGCACGCGGCGGGGGCCCCGGTCGAGGTCGTGCTGGACGGTGGGGAGGCCGAGGTCCGGCTCGCCGTCACGAACCCGTCCGGCGAGGATGCCGGCCCGGGCTCGGGCATCGGCGTGCCCGGGATGCGGGACCGGGCCGCGGTCGTCGGGGGCCAGCTGGAGGCCGGACCCGGTCCCGACGGCGGGTGGCGGGTCAGCGCGGTGCTCCCGCGGGAGGTCCCGTGATCCGGGTCCTCGTGGTCGACGACCAGGCGATGGTGCGTCAGGGCTTCTCCGCGCTGCTCGACGCCCAGCCGGGGCTGACGGTCGTGGGGCAGGCGGCCGACGGGCAGGAGGCCGTGGAGGTCGCCGCCGCGACCGGACCCGACGTCGTGCTGATGGACGTACGCATGCCGCGGATGGACGGGCTGGAGGCGACCCGGCGGATCCTCGCGACGTCCCCGGAGTGCCGTGTGGTGGTCCTCACCACGTTCGACGTCGACGACCACGTCTACGAGGCGCTGCGCTCGGGGGCGAGCGGCTTCCTGCTCAAGGACGCCCCGGCCGAGGATCTCGTGCGGGCGGTCGAGGTGGTGGCGGCCGGCGAGGCGCTGCTGGCGCCGTCGGTGACCCGACGTCTGATCGCCGACGTCGCCGGGCGCACGGTGGCCGCCCGTCGGGCGCCGTCGCGGTTCGAGGTGCTCACGCCGCGGGAGCGGGAGGTGCTCGTGGAGATCGCCCGCGGGCTGTCCAACGCCGAGATCGCCGCGGCGCTGGTCCTGGCCGAGGAGACGGTCAAGACGCACGTGGGCCGGATCCTCGCCAAGCTCGGGCTGCGCGACCGGGTCCAGGCGGTCGTGCTCGCGTACGAGACCGGGCTGGTCACCACCCGGGGGGCGTGACCCGCCTCGCTGCGTCGGTGTCGGTGGGACGTGGGAGGCTCGCGGGCGAGAGAGAACGATCAGCTCGCAGCTTGGAGAAGCAATGGCCTCGCCCGTCAACGTCGTCGTCACCGGAGCCGCCGGTCAGATCGGTTACGCGCTGCTGTTCCGCATCGCCTCCGGTCAGCTGCTCGGGGACGGCACCCCGGTCCGCCTGCGGCTGCTCGAGATCCCGCAGGCCGTCAAGGCCGCCGAGGGCACGGCCCTCGAGCTCGAGGACGGCGCGTTCGAGCTGCTCGACGGCGTCGACGTGTTCGACGACGCGAGCAAGGCGTTCGACGGCGCCAACGTCGGCCTGCTCGTCGGCGCCCGCCCGCGCACCAAGGGGATGGAGCGCGCCGACCTGCTCGAGGCCAACGGCGGGATCTTCAAGCCGCAGGGCGAGGCCCTCAACGGTGCCGCGGACGACGTCAAGGTCCTCGTGGTCGGCAACCCGGCCAACACCAACGCCCTGATCGCGGCGTCGAACTCGGACGTTCCGAAGGACCGCTTCACCGCGATGACCCGCCTGGACCACAACCGCGGGCTCGCGCAGCTGGCCAACAAGTTCGGCGTCGGCGTCGGCCAGATCTCGAAGCTCACGATCTGGGGCAACCACTCCGCCTCGCAGTACCCGGACGTCTCCAACGTCCTCATCGACGGCAAGCCGGTGGCCGACCAGATCGACCAGGCCTGGCTGACCGACGAGTTCATCCCGCGCGTGGCCAAGCGTGGCGCCGAGATCATCGAGGTGCGCGGCGCGTCCTCGGCCGCGTCGGCGGCCGCCGCGGCGATCGACCACGTGCACACCTGGGTCAACGGCACCCGCGAGAACGACTGGACCTCCGCCGCGATCGTCTCCGACGGCTCCTACGGCGTGCCCGAGGGTCTGGTCTCGTCGTTCCCGGTGACCGCGAGGAACGGTCAGTGGGAGATCGTCCAGGGCCTGGACGTCTCGGACTTCTCGCGCGAGCGGATCGACGCCTCGGTCGCCGAGCTCGGCGAGGAGCGCGAGGCCGTGAAGAAGCTCGGCCTGGTCTAGGTCGCGGCCCCCGGTGTCGACGGGCGGCACCCCGACAGGGCAACCTGTCCGGGTGTCGCTCGGAACCGTCCTCACCGCCATCGTCACGCCCTTCGACGAGCAGGGGGCGGTGGACGAGAAGACCTTCGTCGACCTGATGCACCACCTCGCGGCGCACGGGTCCGACGGCATCGTCGTGTGCGGGACCACCGGTGAGTCGCCCACGCTCTCGATCGAGGAGCACATGCGCCTCGTCGAGCTGGCCTGCTCCGAGCGTCCGGCGGGCGTGACGATCGTGGGGTCCGCCGGCTCGAACGACACCCGCCACGCCGTCGAGATGACCGAGCGGGCGACGACCGCCGGCGTCGACGCGATCCTGTCGGTCACGCCGTACTACAACCGGCCGAACCGTCGGGGGCTGGCCGCGCACTACGGCGAGATCGCGCGGGCCACCGACAAGCCGATCGTGCTCTACAACATCCCGTCGCGCTGCGCCCGGGACATCGCGAACGACGAGCTCGCGGAGCTGGCCCAGATCGAGCACGTCGACTACGTCAAGCAGGCCGCGAACGCGAACCTCGCCAAGGTCGACGGCCTCGGCATCTACGCGGGCAACGACGAGCTGTACGCCCCGGTCCTCGACCTCGGGGAGTGCGGCGTCATCTCCGTCGCCTCGCACGTCTGCGGCGACCTGATGGCGCGCATGGCCCGCGAGCCGGAGCACCGCGCCGAGCTCGAGGCGACGTTCAAGCCGATCCTGGACGCGCTCGCCGTCACCGTGAACCCGATCCCGGTCAAGGCCGCGCTGGCGATGCTGGGTCTCTGCGGTCCGGGGCTGCGCCTGCCGCTGGTCGAGGCGTCGGACGAGGAGCAGGCCGTCGTGCGCTCCGCGCTGGAGGGTGCGGGGCTGCTGTAGGTGCGGGGTCGCCGGCCGTCGTCTTGTCGTGGGCTACTCCGGCCGGCGGGGCGTCTTGTCGCGGGGATTCACAGCGACAAGGTGCGGGCGGACCGTCAACAACCCGCGACAAGGTGCCGCGGCGGCGAGCCCCGTCCTGAGCGAGGGGCCCCTCCGCTCGATCTATTCGCCGAAGGGCGCCCACGGCCCACCGACCACCGGATGGCGAAGGGCGCCCACGGCCCGTCTACCCGACTGATGGGCCCTTCGGTCCGTGGGGCGACCGGGCCGGCGCCCGTCGACTGTCGGCCCCCTCCGTCACCCTCCTCGCAGCGGACGACACGAGGAGGAACCGATGCGGCGGATCGTGGACCTGGCCGAGCTGGGGCGGCTGTGGATGACCGGGGACCTCGTCGACCCCCTGGAGGACGACGTCGAGGAGTTCGAGCAGGAGTACGGGCCCATCCCGTGCGACGGATCCGTGTGCTGTCCCTGCGGCACGTGCGACGGCCTCGAGCACTCTTGAGGCGCCGACACGCCGTCGGGGCGCGGTGAGCAGCACCGACGTCGGTCCGCCCGAGTGAGCGCCGAGACTGTCGGACCCTCCGGGTAGCGTGGCCGCAGTCCCGAGACCCCGCGATCGCCTCCTGCAGGCGCCGGGGGACGGGGCGTCCGAGGTAGCCGTCCCGGGGAGGTCTCTCGCGTGTCCGACGACTCGTTCGTCCACCTCCACACCCACACCGAGTTCTCCATGCTCGACGGGGCGGCGCGGCTCGACGACCTGTTCACCGAGGCCGCGCGCATGGGCATGCCGGCCCTCGCGATGACCGATCACGGCAACACCTACGGCGCCTACGAGTTCTGGAAGAAGTCCAAGGCGCACGGGGTCAAGCCGATCATCGGCATGGAGGGCTACATCGCCCCCGGCTCCCGCCACGAGCGCAAGCGCGTGTCGATCGGCCAGAACGCCAACGGCAGCGACAACCCCGACCTCATGTACACCCACATGACGCTGCTGGCGGAGAACACGGAGGGGATGCACAACCTCTTCCGGCTCTCCAGCCTCGCGAGCCTCGAGGGGTACTACTACAAGCCCCGCATGGACCGGGAGCTCCTGGAGACCTACGGCAAGGGGATCATCGCGACGACGGGGTGCCCGTCGGGCGAGGTGGCGCGCCTGCTCCAGCAGGGCGACCGCGACGGCGCGATGCAGGCGGCGAGCGACTACCGCGACATCTTCGGGCGGGACAACTTCTTCTGCGAGCTGATGGACCACGGCATCGAGATCGAGCGCCGGGTCCGGGACGACCTGTACGACCTGAAGAAGAAGCTCGACCTGCCGGGCCTCGCGACGAACGACCTGCACTACACCTACGCCAAGGACGCGAAGCCCCACGAGGTGCTGCTCTGCGTCCAGACCGGCAAGACGATGAACGACCCGAACCGCTTCCGGTTCGACGCGCAGGACTTCTACCTCAAGTCGGCCGCCGAGATGCGCGCGCAGTGGGACCCGGTGTTCCCGGAGGCGTGCGACAACACCCTGGCCGTCGCCGAGCGGGTCGACATCACCTTCACCGAGGGTCGCGACCTGCAGCCGGTGGCGCCGGTGCCCGAGGGGGAGACCGAGGGCTCGTGGCTGGTCAAGGAGGTCGAGCGGGGCCTGCACTGGCGGTTCCCGAACGGCGTCCCGGACAACTACCGCAAGCAGGCCGAGTACGAGGTCTCGGTCATCATGCAGATGGGCTACCCGGGGTACTTCCTGGTGACGGCCGACCTGCTGAACTACGCGCGCTCGGTGAACCTGCGCGTCGGGCCCGGTCGCGGCAGCGCGGCGGGCAGCCTGGTCGCCTACGTCCTGGGGATCACCGACCTCGACCCGATCCACCACAAGCTGATCTTCGAGCGGTTCCTCAACCCCGAGCGCGTCTCCATGCCCGACATCGACATGGACTTCGACGAGCGCCGGCGCGGCGAGATGATCCGCTACGTCACCGAGAAGTACGGCGAAGAGAAGATCGCCCAGATCATCACGTACTCCACGATCAAGGCGAAGGCCGCGATCAAGGACTCCGCGCGCGTGCTCTACGGCCAGCCCGGCTACGCGGTGGCCGACCGGATCACCAAGTCGATGCCGCCCGCGGTCATGGGCAAGGACATCCCGCTGTCCGGGGTGTTCGACCCGGCGCACAAGCGCTACTCCGAGGCCGCCGAGATGCGGGCGCTCTACGAGTCCGACCCGCAGGTGAAGGAGATCGTCGACACCGCGCGGGACCTCGAGGGCCTCAAGCGGCAGTGGGGCGTGCACGCCGCCGGCGTGATCATGTCCAAGGAACCGCTGATCGACGTCATCCCGATCCAGCGGCGCGAGGCCGACGGCGCGATCATCACGCAGTTCGACATGGGGGTCTGCGAGACCCTCGGGCTGCTGAAGATGGACTTCCTCGGCCTGCGCAACCTCACGATCATCGACGACGCGCTGAAGAACATCACGCTCAACGGCAAGGAAGCGCTCGACCTCGACCACCTCGGGCTCGACGACAAGGCCACCTACGAGCTGCTGTCCCGCGGCGAGACGCTCGGGGTGTTCCAGCTCGACGGCGGGCCGATGCGCGACCTCCTGCGTCGCATGGCCCCCACCGAGTTCGACGACATCTCGGCCGTCGGCGCGCTGTACCGGCCGGGCCCGATGGGCGCGAACGCCCACAACGACTACGCCGACCGCAAGAACGGTCGCCAGGAGGTCACCCCGATCCACCCGGAGCTCGCCGAGCCGCTCAAGGAGGTGCTCGGCGAGACCTACGGGCTGATCGTGTACCAGGAGCAGGTCATGGCGATCGCCCAGGTGCTCGCGGGCTACTCGCTGGGCAAGGCCGACCTGCTGCGCCGCGCCATGGGCAAGAAGAAGAAGGAGATCCTCGACAAGGAGTACGAGGGTTTCGCCCAGGGCATGAAGGACAACGGCTACTCCGCGGCGGCGATCAAGACGCTGTGGGACATCCTCCTGCCGTTCTCCGACTACGCGTTCAACCGCGCGCACTCCGCCGCGTACGGCGTCGTCTCCTACTGGACGGCCTACCTCAAGGCGAACTACCCCGCCGAGTACATGGCGGCGGTGCTCACCAGCGTCCGCGACGACAAGGACAAGGCGGCCGTCTACCTCGCCGAGTGCCGCCGCATGGGCATCACGGTGCTGCCGCCCGACGTGAACGACTCGGTCCGCGACTTCGCCCCGGTCGGCGACGACATCCGCTTCGGTCTGGGCGCCATCCGCAACGTCGGCGCGAACGTCGTCGACTCGATCGTCGGCAGCCGGCGGGAGAAGGGCAACTTCGCCGACTTCTCGGACTTCCTGCGCAAGGTCGAGCAGCAGGTCTGCAACAAGAAGACCGTCGAGTCGCTGATCAAGGCCGGCGCGTTCGACTCGCTGGGGCATCCGCGCAAGGGCCTGGCCCTGGTGCACGCCGAGGCGATCGACGCGGTGATGACCACCAAGCGTGCCGAGGCCGACGGCCAGTTCGACCTGTTCGGCAGCTTCGACGAGCCCGGTGACGACGAGGCCGTGGACACCACGGGAATGTTCGACGTCAAGGTGCCCGACGGGGAGTGGGAGCCCAAGCACCGGCTCGCTCTGGAGCGGGAGATGCTCGGTCTCTACGTCTCCGGGCACCCGTTGAACGGCATCGAGCACATCCTCGCCAGCCGCGCCGACACCCCGATCACGAAGATCCTGGAGGGCGACGTCGCCGAGGGCGCCGCGGTCACCGTGGGCGGCATCCTCGCGAGCGTCACCCGGCGCGTGAACAAGAAGGGCGAGCCCTGGGCGTCCGCCCAGATCGAGGACCTCGCGGGCGGCATCGAGGTGCTGTTCTTCCCGCGGACCTACGCCGCGGTGTCGATCGACGTCTCGGAGGACGCGATCGTGCTGCTCAAGGCCAAGGTCAACAAGCGCGACGACCGCGTCAGCCTCTTCGTGGAGGACCTCGCCGTGCCCGACCTGTCCACCGGTGCCCAGGCCGCCCCGCCGGTCCGGGTGACGATCGAGAGCGCCCGCTGCACGCCCGAGCGGGTCGGGAAGTTCAAGGAGGTCCTCGTCGCCCACCCCGGGCCGAGCGAGGTCCACCTGACGCTGCTCGCCGCCAACGGCGCCTCGCACGTCCTCCGGCTCGACGACGGGCTGAAGGTCACCAACTCGGGGGCCCTCATGGGCGACCTCAAGGCGCTGCTCGGCCCCCGCTGCCTGCAGTAGCGAGCGCCCTCGACGCGAGGGCTACACCAGACAGGTTCCCGGAGTCCCGGACCTGCCTGGCGTAGCACTCGCGAATCAGCTCGGATCGTCGGAGAAGCTCCCGTGCCGGCCCGCGCCCGCGGTGAACCGCGCCGCGCCGGCCACGCCCTCGGCCATCAGCGCCGCGAGTCCGCCGGAGAACTCCGCGGCCAGCGCGGACGCCTCGTCGAGGCCCTGCTGACCGAGCACCGATGCCCGGTCCGCGCGGAGGCACGCCTGCGGGAACGCCGCGAGCTCCCGGGCGAGGGCCTGCGCCGCGGACAGCGCCTCGCCGGCCGGCACGACCCGGTTCGCCAGCCCGATCGCCGAGGCCTCCGCGGCGTCGACCGGCCGGCCCGTCAGCACCAGGTCCATGGCTCGGCTCTCCCCGATGAGGCGCGGCAGCCGCACCGTCCCGCCGTCGATCAGCGGCACGCCCCACCGTCGGCAGAAGACGCCGAACACCGCGGTCTCGTCGGCCACCCGCAGGTCGCACCACAGGGCCAGCTCGAGCCCGCCCGCGACGGCGTGCCCCGAGACGGCCGCGATCACCGGCTTCGACAGGCGGAGCCGGGTCGGGCCCATCGGCCCGTCGCCGTCGGGGTCGGTGCGGTTGCCCGAGGCGGTACCGACGGCGGTCAGGTCGGCGCCGGCACAGAAGACACCGCCGGCGCCGTGCAGCACCGCCACGGCCGCGGAACCGTCGGCCTCGAACGCCCGGAAGGCGTCCGCGAGGGCGAGCGCGGTCGGTCCGTCGACGGCGTTGCGCCGCTCCGGGCGGTCGATCGTGACGGTCGTGACGGGGCCGTCGCGCTCGACCCGCACCGACCCGGCGTCGGGAAGGATCGTCATCGCGGGGACCACCCCAGCGCCGGCCCGAGCTTCGTGGCCATGTCGGTGAGGATCTGGACGTAGTCGTCGTGCTCGAAGGTGAACGGCAGCGCCCACACCACCTCGCGCACCTCGCGGAACGCCGGGTTCGCGTAGAGCGCCTCGGCGATCTCCTCGGAGCTGCCCACCAGGTCGCGGGCGAACAGCATCTCCCGGGGCCCGTGCGCGACCGCGGTCCGGGGGGTGCGGTGCTCGACGTAGGCCGCGTAGCGCGACCGCTGGTCGGCGGTCGCGGAGTCGGTGGGGATGACGACGAGGCCCTGGGAGACCCGGGCGGCCGCGCCGAGCGGGTGCACGGAGCGGAACAGCTCGATCTGCTCGCGCTGGATGTCGGCGAAGACGCGGGAGGCGTCGTCACCGAGGTCGTGTCCCTCGGACTGGATGACGTTGCTGGTGAGCATGGCGAGCCCCTGCTCGCCGGCCCAGCGCACCGAGCGGCGGCTGCCGCCGCCGTACCAGACCCGGTCGGCGAGGCCGGGGGACTGCGGCTGGACGTAGTCGGAGAACGACTCGATGCCGTCGACGCCGGAGAAGGAGCTCGCGGGCTCGCCGCGCAGCATGGCGAGCAGGCGGGACACGCGGGTGTAGGAGAGGTCCTCGACGTCGGCGGTGTCCGGGTAGAGGCCCGCCTTCACGTCGTCCCAGTGGATCGGCGGCCCGACGGACAGACCCGGGTTCATCCGCCCGCCGGACAGCACGTCGACGGTCCCGAGGTCCTCGGCGTAGCGCAGCGGGTTCTCCCAGCCCAGCGGCGTCACGGCGGTGCCGAACTCGATGCGCGAGGTGCGCTGCGACGCGGCCGCGAGGATCGCGATCGGCGAGGAGATGCCGGACTGGAAGTGGCGGTGCCGCAGCCACACCGAGTCGAACCCGAGCTCCTCGCCCAGGACGATCTCGCGCAGGAGGTACTCGTGCCCGGGGGCGGGGTCGGCGCCGTCGTAGGTGCCGAGGGTCAGGAACCCCTGGCGCTCCAGGGGGACACCGGGAGGTGGCATGGGCAGATCATGCCGCGCGGGACCACCCGAGGGCAGGACCGAGTGCGGTCGCCATGTCGGTGAGGATCTGGACGTAGTCGGCGTGGGCGAACCCGAACGGCAGCGCGAAGACCACCTCGCTCACCTCGCGGAAGGCCGCGTGCGCGTACAGCGCGTCCGCGATCTCCGCCGACGTCCCCAGGATGTCGCGGGCGAACAGCAGCCGGCCGGGCCCCTGCGGTGACGACGTCCGGGGCGTCCGGCCCTCCACGTAGGCCGCGTACTTCGCGCGCTGCTCGTCGGTCGCAGTGTCCGTCGGGATGACGACGAGCCCCTGCGAGACCCGCCCCGGGGCACCGTCGGGAAGGGCCTGCCGGTAGGTCCGGATCGTGGCGGACTGGATCGCGGCGAAGTCCGGCTCGGTGTCGTCGCTGCCCTCGCCCACCCGCACGACCGACGACGTCAGCAGGTTGAGGCCCTGCCGGCCGGCCCAGATCGCGGACCGGTCGCTGGCCGCGCCGAACCAGACGCGGTCGGCCAGGCCGGGGGAGTGGGGCTGGACGTGGTCGGAGAAGACCTCGATGCCCTCCGTGCCGGAGAACGAGCTGGCGGGCTCGCCGCGCAGGAGGTGCAGCAGGCGCTCGACGCGGGTGTAGGTGAAGTCCTCGACGTCGGCGGTGTCCGGGTACAGCGAGCCCTTGACGTCGTCGAAGTGCCCGGGCGGACCGACCGAGAGCCCCGGGTTCATCCGGCCACCGGAGAGGACGTCGAGAGTGCCGAGGTCCTCGGCGTAGCGCAGCGGGTTCTCCCAGCCCAGGGGCGTGACCGCGGTGCCGAACTCGATCCGCGAGGTGCGCTGGGAGGCGGCCGCGAGCACCGTGACGGGCGAGGAGACGCCGTGCTGCAGGTGGCGGTGGCGCAGCCAGACCGAGTCGAACCCGAGCTCCTCGGCGAGCACGATCTCCTGCAGGAGGCTCTCGTGGCCGGCGCGTGGTTCGTCAGGGGAGAAGGTGCCGATCGTGAGGAATCCGAGCTTCTCGAGCGGGACGCCGGGTGCGGGCATGTCCCCGATCATCCCTTGACCAGGCCCGTGACGCGGCGCACCGTCGGGGGATGGCCGCACCGACGCAGGACCGCCCCGCCCACGACGACGCGATGCCCTCCCAGGGAGGCCTCGCGATGCCGCAGCCGCCGACGTTCTCGACCGTCGAGGAAGAGCGGCTCCACCGCAAGCAGCAGCTCGCGGGGGCGTTCCGGGTGTTCGGCCGGTTCGGCTTCGGGGAGGGGATCGCCGGACACATCACGGTCCGCGACCCCGAGGACCCGCACATGTTCTGGGTGAACCCGTTCGGCATGAGCTTCCGGCACATCCGGGTCTCGGACCTGATCGCGGTCAACCACGAGGGCGAGGTCGTGTACGGGAACAGGCCGGTGAACCAGGCCGGCTTCGTCATCCACTCCGCGGTGCACGCGGCCCACCCCGAGGTGGTCGCGGCTGCGCACGCGCACTCGGTGTACGGCAAGGCGTGGAGCTCGCTCGGTCGCCCGCTCGACCCGATCACGCAGGACGCCTGCACCCTCTACGAGCAGCACGGCGTGGTCTCCGAGGGGCGCGGCGCGGTGGTGCTGGACCCGGAGGTCGGGCGGGCCCTGGCGAACGGGCTGACCGGCCGCAAGATGGTGTTCCACCAGAACCACGGCATCTTCAGCGTGGGGAAGACGGTCGCCGAGGCGGCGTGGTGGTTCATCAACACCGAGCGCAACTGCCAGGCCCAGCTGCTCGCCGAGGCCGCCGGGACGCCGACCCAGATCGACCACGTCAACGCGAAGTTCTCCGCCGAGCAGACGGGCACGGAGTACGCCGGCTGGTTCTCCTTCCAGCCCATCTGGGACGAGATCGTGCGCACCGACCCGGACCTGTTCGACTAGCGTCCCTGCGGTGATCGTCGACGCCCACGTCCACGTCGCCCACCTCGCCCGGCTGAAGGTGTCGTGGGAGACGTGGATCGGGCCCGCGGGCGACGCTGCGGCGTGGGCGGCGATGTACGACGACGACGGCGCGCCGATCCCCGCGCGGGTCAGCGAGTACTTCGCCGGTGAGGGCGTCGACCGCGTGCTGATGTTCTGCGAGTACAGCCCCAAGGCCACGGGCTGGCAGACGGTCGAGGACGTGCTGCCGATCGTCGAGCACGACCCGCAGCGCTTCCGCATCGTCGCGAACGTCAACCCGCACGTGCACCACCCGGTGGCCCGCGAGCTCGACCGCCAGCTCGACCACGGCGCCGTCGCCCTCAAGATCCACCCGGTCCACGCCGGCGTCGCCCCGAACGACCGCGAGCTCTACCCCGCGTACGCGCGCTGCGTCGAGCGGGGCGTGCCCGTGATCGTCCACACCGGCCCGTCGTTCTTCCCCGGCGCGACCTCCAAGCACGGCGACCCCGTCCTCATGGACGACGTGATGCGCGACTTCCCCGAGCTCGTCGTCATCCTGGCCCACGGCGGCCGCGGCTGGAGCTACGACGCCGCGGCCTCGCTCGCGCTGACCCGCGACAACGTCTGGCTCGACCTCGCCGGCCTCCCGCCCAAGCGCCTCCCGACCTACTACGCGGCCTTCGGCATGGAGCGCATCGCGGCGAAGTCGATCTTCGGCACGGACTCCCCGGCCGCGAGCCCGGCGCGCAACGTCGCCGCCGTCCGCGACCTCGGGCTGCCCGAGCACCTCGCCGACGCGCTCCTCGGCGGCAACGCCGCGCGGGTGTTCCCGGGGCTCTGACCCGTTCCCGACGACGGGTCGGGCTGCTACCGCGACAACTCCGCGAACGCCGCCCGCGCGCCCGGGGCCCACGCCTCGTGACGGGCGTGGAAGACCTCCGCGGCGCGGGCGCCGACCCAGTCGGCCGGCAGCAGCTCCGCGGGCAGCTGCGGGTCCAGGAACGGGAAGCGGCGCCAGGCGTCGACCAGCCGGACCTGGGCGGCGAGCACGCCCCCGGTCACCTCCGGCACCAGCTCGGCGAACTGGTCGACGAACTCCGCGTAGCGCGCCTCGAGCTCGCGCAGGTCCCAGGCCTGGGCCACCAGCTCGGCGTCCGACAGCCCGCCGTGGGTGCCGCCGACCACGACGAGCGCGGACCCGCCGAGCCCCACGTCGGTCAGCGCCCGGTGTGCCTCGGCGACCCGGGACGCGTCCGGACAGACCCACACCCCGGGTGCCGGGGAGCCCAGGCCGGCCCAGGCGAGCTGGGTGCGGAGCTGGTGGCGCAGCGCGCGTTGGGCCTCCGGGACGCTGACGACGAGCACGACCCAGCGCCCGTCCCACGGCTCGGAGCGCGTCCCGTGGGCGTAGATGCGCGCGGCGCCCTCGGAGAGCAGGCGACGACCCGACGACGTCAGCGACCACCGGACCCGTCGTCCGGAACGCTCGGAGAACACGACGTCGTCGGCCGCGGTCCGGGCGAGCGCCTGCCGGGCGGACTTCTCCTCGACGGCGACGGCCCCGAGGGCGTCGAGCAGCGTCTGGGTCCACACCGGCTCGCCCGCGGGGAGCACGAACTCGCCGAGCACCGTCAGCAACAGCGAACGGGCGCTGGTGGCGGCCACCTCACGACGCCGGGAGAACGCCTCGCCCGCCCCCGCCGCCATGACCGGTGATCGTAGGCGAGAGCTACCGTGCGCCGGTGTCAACCCTGCGTGACCTCGACCGACAGCACGTCTGGCACCCGTACGGCCCCATGCCCGGGCGCACCGACCCGCTCGTGGTCACCGACGCCCGCGGCGTCCGCCTGACCCTCGCCGACGGCCGCGAGCTCGTCGACGGGATGAGCTCGTGGTGGGCGGCCGTGCACGGCTACCGGCACCCCGCGCTCGACGCCGCCCTGCACGCCGACGCCGTCAGCCACGTCATGTTCGGCGGCCTCACCCACCACCCCGCGGTCGAGCTCGCGACCACGCTCGTCGAGATCACCCCGGCCCCGCTGCAGCACGTGTTCCTCGCCGACTCGGGGTCGATCTCGATCGAGGTCGCCGTCAAGATGTGCCTGCAGTACCAGCGCGCCCACGGCCGCCCGGGACGCACGCGGATGATGACGTGGCGCGGCGGCTACCACGGCGACACCTTCGCCGCGATGAGCGTCTGCGATCCCGACGGCGGGATGCACTCGCTCTGGCAGGGCTTCCTGCCGCAGCAGGTGTTCGCGGACGCACCGCCCGCGGCGTACGACGGGCCCCATGACACCGCCTTCGACGAGCACCTGGCGGCGGTCGCGGAGCAGCACGCCGGCGAGCTCGCCGGCATCGTCGTCGAACCCGTGGTGCAGGGTGCGGGCGGCATGCGCTTCCACTCGCCGCGCCACCTGCGCGCGCTGCGCGAGATCGCCGACCGGCACGACCTCGTGCTCGTGTTCGACGAGATCGCCACCGGTTTCGGGCGGACCGGCGAGCTGTTCGCCGCCGACCACGCCGGGGTCGCCCCCGACGTCATGTGCGTGGGGAAGGCCCTGACCGGCGGGTACCTGACGATGGCCGCGGCCCTGTGCACCACGGCCGTCGCGGCCGCCGTCAGCGACGAACGCGGCGGCGGGGGACTGATGCACGGTCCGACGTTCATGGGCAACCCGCTGGCCTCGCGGGTCGCGCTGGCCAGCGTGCGCGAGCTGCTCCGTCGGGACTGGCGCGGCGAGGTCGAGGCGATCGGGGAGGTCCTGACGGCGGGTCTGGCGCCGGCCCGGGAGCTCCCGGGGGTGCGGGACGTGCGGGTGCTGGGCGCGATCGGGGTGGTCGAGCTCGACCACGACGTCGACGTGCCGGCGGCCCAGGCCGCTGCGGAACGTCACGGCGTGTGGCTGCGGCCGTTCCGGAACCTGATCTACACGATGCCGCCGTTCGTCAGTGCCCCCGAGGACGTGGCACGCATCGCCGAGGCCGTCGTGGCCGCCGCCACGGACGGATGACGGCGGTGTGTGGATCGCGTGTGCTCGCCATGACGGCACACACTCACCGTCCGGTCTGACGCACCCCTGGGGTTGGTAAAGGTCTTTTCCACCCGAACGGAGCAGGAGTGCGACCTGGCCCACGCGGCCGATCGGCCGTACGCCGCCCTCGGTGATCATCCGCGCGGTCCGGGTCACCCCGTGCGGGGTCCGGAGGTGTCGATCGTCGGTAGCCGGTACCGGGAGTCACGTGAACGGCGGGTGAACCGGATTGCGCGCGACCGGTCACCGGCAGACTGCTGAGGTGCCCGTGTCCGGTTCCTCCCGGATGACCGGCTCTCAACTTCACACGCAGTGACAGCCGAGACGACTGCCGCTGTCGACGTCGATGCCGACGGCGAGAGACGCAGACCGCTCGGACCGCCCCGGGCCAGGGTGTCCCCAGCAAGGACGCTGGACGGACACGCGTGGCCGAGACGATCCGTCCGGAGGACGTACACACCCATGAGTGCTCCCCCCTCGACCCCGCCGTCACCGGCGTCGGGTCCCGCAGGAATCGCGGGGGCTCTGACGAGCCTGCGCGAGAACATCCGCTACGACCTGCCCGCCTCGCTGGTCGTCTTCCTCGTGGCCGTGCCGCTCTCGCTGGGCATCGCGGTCGCCTCCGACGCCCCGCTCACCGCGGGCCTGATCGCCGCCGCCGTGGGCGGCATCGTCGCCGGGGCCCTCGGCGGGTCGGCGCTGCAGGTCAGTGGGCCGGCCGCGGGTCTCACGGTGATCGTGGCCGACCTGGTGAACCGCTTCGGCTGGGGCGTCACGTGCGCGATCACGGTCGCCGCCGGCCTGCTGCAGATCGTCTTCGGGTTCACGAAGGTCGGCCGGGCCGCGCTCGCGATCTCACCCGCCGTCGTGCACGGGATGCTCGCCGGGATCGGCGTGACGATCGTGCTCGGCCAGCTGCACGTCGTCCTGGGCGGCGAGCAGCAGGACGACGCGCTCGCCAACGTCCTCGCGCTGCCCGGCCAGCTGCTCTCCGCACACGGGCCGGCGACGATGCTCGGGCTCGCCGTCATCGCGATCCTGCTCGCCTGGCCGAGACTGCCGAAGGCGACGCCCGCGTGGGTCAAGGGCATCCCGGCGCCGCTCCTCGCGGTCGTCGCGCTGACGGCGGTGGCCGTGGCGTTCGCGCTGCCGGTCGAGCGGGTCGAGGTCGGGGGCTCCGTGCTCGACGCGATCGCGCTGCCGATCCTGCCGACGTCCGACCTCGGCGGGGTGGTCGTCGGAGTGTTCACCGTGGCGATCATCGCGTCGATCGAGAGCCTGCTCTCCGCCGTCGCCGTCGAGCGGATGCGTCCCGGCACGCCGTCGACGAACCTCGACCGCGAGCTCGTCGGCCAGGGCGCGGGCAACACGCTCTCCGGCCTGCTGGGCGGACTGCCCATCACCGGCGTCATCGTCCGCAGCTCCACCAACGCCGCCGCCGGCGCCCGCAGCCGGGTCTCCGCGATCCTGCACGGCGTCTGGATCGTCGTCTTCTCGGTCGCCCTGCTCGGCCTCGTCGAGCAGATCCCGATGGCGGTCCTCGCGGGCCTGCTCGTCCACATCGGCGCGAAGCTCGTGAACGTCGCGCACATGCGGGAGCTGCACCGGCACGGCGAGCTGCCGGTCTACGTCGTGACGATCCTGGGCGTGGTCTTCATCGACCTGCTCACCGGGGTGCTGATCGGCCTGGGGCTCGCGCTGCTGATGGTCCTGCGTCGCGTGGTGTGGGCGTCGATCGAGGTGCAGGAGCCCCGGAGCGAGGGCGGCACCTGGCACGTCGTCGTCGAGGGCGCGCTGTGCTTCCTCTCCGTGCCGCGCCTGTCGCGCCGCCTCGCCCAGATTCCCGAGGACGCCGACGTCGTCGTCGACCTCGTCACCGACTACCTCGACCACGCCGCCTACGACCACCTCTCCGAGTGGGAGGAGCGCCACCGGCTCGCGGGCGGCACCGTCCGGGTCGACGAGGTCGGGACGATGGGGCTGGTCGCCCGCCGCGAGTCGACCGCCGGCGGTCCCGGCGACCGCCGTCCCGGGCCGGTCCCGCGCTTCCTCTCGCCGTGGTCGGTGTGGCAGGCACAGCACGACGCCACCTACGGCGAGGGCTGGGGCCACGGCCACCACGAGCACGACGGTCACGCCCACTCCGACGACGCCGACCCGATCCTCACCGGGCTGCGCGAGTACCACCGTCGCGCCGCCGGGCTGGTCGCGCCGTACCTGTCGGACCTCGCCGAGGGGCAGGCCCCGCACGCCTGGTTCCTCACCTGCAGCGACTCGCGGGTCGTCCCCAACGTCATCACGTCGTCGGGCCCGGGCGACCTGTTCACCGTCCGCAACGTCGGCAACCTCGCCCCGCTGGGCACCGGGGGCGACGACTCGGTGGGCGCCACCGTCGAGTACGCCCTGGACGCGCTGCACGTGCCGACGCTGGTGGTCTGCGGCCACTCCGGCTGCGGGGCGATGCAGGCGGTGTCCCGGGAGGTCGACGGCGACACCTCGCTCGGGCGCTGGCTCGCCGGGGCGTCGGAGTCCATGACGCGCTGGACCGCGAAGCACCCGGTCGGCGAGCACGCCCGCACGGGCGGCTGGGGCGACGTCGACCAGCTCGCCATGGTCAACGTCGCCGTGCAGCTGGACCGGCTCGCCCGCCATCCCGGCGTCGCCCGCGCGGTCGACGAGGGCCGGGTCCGCCTCGTGGGCCTGTTCTTCGACATCCCGACGGCGCGCATGTTCGTGCTCGACGGCGACCGGTTCGTCCCGGCCTCGACCGACCGGCTCGGTGCCGGGGCGTCCTCGACGCCGCCGGAACCGGCGACCAGCGCGTTCCCGGTGAGCGGCTGACCCGTCTCCGTGGCAGGGAAGCGCCGGTGCCGGCGACGACGCTTCCCTGTCATCCCTTCCCGACGCCGGGTCGGCGCGAGTGGGGTGCCTAGGCTGTCCGTCCGTGGACGATCCCCTCGGCTGGCTGGACACGACGGCGGAGGCCCGTCGTGCGGCGGGCCTGCGCCGTGTGCTGTCCCCGCGCGACGTCGTCGAGCCGCTGGTCGACCTCGCCTCCAACGACTACCTCGGCCTGGCCCGCGACCCCCGCGTGGTCGAGGGCGCCGTGGCGGCCACGCGGACGTGGGGCGCGGGATCGACCGGGTCGCGGCTGGTGACCGGCTCGACCCGCCTGCACGCCGACCTCGAGGAGAGCCTGGCCGACCTGGTCGGCGCGCCCGCGGCGCTCGTGTTCTCCAGCGGCTACACGGCGAACCTCGGCGCGGTGACGGCGTTGTCGGGTCGCGGTGCGGTGGTCGTCAGCGACGTCGCCGCGCACGCCTCGCTGGTGGACGCCGCCCGGCTCTCCCGGGCCCGGGTGGCCGTCACGCGGTGCTCGCGCCCGGCCGACGTCGACGCGGTGCTGGCCGACGCGGGGGAGGGACGCCGGCTCGTCGTCACCGACGGCGTCGACTCGGTGGACGGGGGCCTGGCGCCGCTGACCGAGCTGCACGCGGTGTGCCGGGCCCGCGGCGCGATCCTGCTGGTCGACGACGCGCACGGGCTCGGGGTGCGGGGGCCGGGCGGTGCCGGGCTCGTGGCGGAGGCCGGCCTCGCGGGGGAGCCGGACGTCGTCACGACGGTGACCCTGTCGAAGTCCCTGGGATCGCAGGGCGGGGCGGTGCTCGGGTCGCCGACGGTGATCGCGCACCTGGTCGACGCGGCCCGGTCGTTCATCTTCGACACCGGTCTGGCGCCCGCCTGCGTCGGCGCCGCGCTCGCCGCCCTGGAGGTGCTCCGGCTCGAGCCGGACCGGGTCGGCGCACTGCACCGCGCCGCCGCGGCCGTCGCGGCCTCCGCCCGGGCGGCGGCACCCGGCCTCGGGGTGGCGGACCCGACGGCGGCCATGGTGCCCGTCGTCCTCGGGGAGCCGGACCTCGCCGTGGCCGCCCGGGACGCCTGCGCGGCCGCCGGACTGCGCGCCGGCTGCTTCCGCCCGCCGTCGGTGCCCGAGGGCACGTCGCGGTTGCGGCTCACCGCCCGGGCCGATCTGACGGCCGACGACCTCGCGCTCGTCGACCGGGTCCTGCACGACGTGCTCGGACCGATCGTGGGTGGGTCCCGGAGCAGCGGCGCCGTGCCTGGGGTGGCATCCTGAGAAGGCCCTTCTGAATCGATGTGGAGGAGATCGTCGTGACCGTCACGGACAGCCCCCAGGCGTTCCGGCTCTGGCACTGTGGCCGCTGCCGTCGCCCGCTGGCCGAGGCCTCCGACTACCTGCGCTGCCGCTGCTGTGGCGCCGTGCACGACGTCGACGGGACCCCGCGCCCCGACGTCGAGGCCGCCGAGCAGCCGGCCCGGGACCCGAACGCCGTGCGCGTACGGAACTGGCTGTAGCGCCGACCCCGTCCCGCTTTGAGCGAAGGGCCCCTTCCGTCGAATAGATGGGCCAGGGGCGCCCATCGCCAGCGCGGCGCCGACCTGGTCGTGGGCGCCCATCGGCGGCTCTATCGAGCGAAGGGCCCCTTCGCTCGAGACCAGTGCCACAAGATCTCGTTCCGGCGCGCGAAGTGGGGCGGGGACCGATCGGTCCGCTCCGTCGAATGAGATCTTCGCTCACGACGAGCCCGGCGCCCCCTCCCGCACGCGGGGACCGGGACGACACACTCGCCCGCATGGACGACGAGGACCCGCGTCCCGCGCTGAGGGGTGCCACGTACCGCGGGGACGGAGAGACGGTGGTCTCCGTTCTCGGCCGCCTCGACCCGAGGGAGTACCTGCAGATCGGCGGCGACGGGCTGCTCCTGGCCCTCGTGCAGCGTGTCGACGGCGCGGCGGATCTGGCCGGCCGGTGGGTCGAGATGCTGCGCGAGCGGGATCGTGACGGCGACGCCGAGCTCGCCGATCAGCTCGACGCACGTCTCGGTCGGGGGCCGTCCCCGATGCTCCGTCCCCTCCCGATCGACCTCGAGCAGCTCACCGACGTCCTCGAGGGAGACCCCACGAGCCCGGGTGGGCGGATCGACCTCGACACCGGTGAGGTGTGGCCGATCTTCGACGACTTCCTGACGGACCAGGCGAACGACGGGGACGAGGACGGCGAGGAGCGGGAGTGGCTGGAGGTCCCGTGTCTCGGGTCCCGCGCCTCCTACCGTGACATGCAGGACTTCATCGACACCCTCGACGACCCCGGACGGCGCGACCGGCTGGAGATCGCGATCGAGGGCCGGGGTGCCTTCCGCCGCTTCAAGGACGTCCTGGCTCGGAGCGAGGCGGACCTCACCCGCTGGTACGGCTTCTCCGACGAGCGGCAACGCGGCCGGGCCCGGGCCTGGCTCGCCGATGCCGGGTACGCGGTGAGTCCACGTCGGGGCTCCTGACACGAGCCGCGACAGGAGCACCCGGCGCCTAGGCTCGCCCCGTGCGCACGATGATCATCACCGGCACCGGCACGGACGTGGGCAAGACGGTCGTGACGGCGGCCGTGGCCGCGCTCGCGGCGGCGGCCGGGGACCGGGTCGTCGTCGTGAAGCCCGCGCAGACCGGGATCGCGCCGGGGGAGCCGGGGGACCTCGCCGACGTCGAGCGGCTGACCGGGCACCGCGTGCGGACCCTCGAGCTCGCCCGGTACCCCGAGCCGCTCGCGCCGGCCACCGCGGCGCGGCGCTCCGGGCTCCCACCGCTGCACGTCGCAGACGTCGAGAAGGCCCTCGCCGGGATCGACGACGCCGACCTCGTCCTCGTCGAGGGCGCCGGCGGCCTCCTGGTCCGGCTGAACGACGACGGCGAGACCCTCGCCGACCTCGACCTCCCCGTGCTGCTCGTCGCCACGGCGGGTCTGGGCGTGCTGAACACCGCCGCGCTGACCGCCGAGGCCCTCGCGAGCCGACGCCGCGACCTGCTGGGCACCGTCGTCGGCGCCTACCCGGAGCACCCCGACCTCGCCGAACGCACCAACCTCGCCGACCTGCCGCGCGTGACCGGCCGACCCCTGCTCGGCGTCCTGCCGGCGGACCTCGGCCGGAGCGCGCCCGACGACCTCGAGGCCGCCGCCCGGTGTGGCCTGCATCCCGTCCTGGGTGGGCAGTGGATCGAGCCGTCGGACGTGAGGCAGACTCCGGACGGTTCGACCCCCGACGCATAGGAGCGACCGCGTGACGACGGCGAGCACCGAGACCGCCACCGGCACCACGGGAGAGGGCGACATCCTCGCCGTCGCCCGGGAGCAGGTCCTCGAGCGCGGGGAGGGCCTGTCCGAGGCGCAGGTCCTGGAGGTGCTTCGCCTGCCCGCGGAGCGGCTCACCGAGGCCCTCGCGCTGGCCCACGACGTGCGCATGCGCTGGTGCGGGCCGGACATCGAGGTCGAGGGCATCGTCAGCCTGAAGACCGGCGGCTGCCCGGAGGACTGCCACTTCTGCTCCCAGTCGGGGCTGTTCGACTCCCCGGTGCGCGCGGCGTGGCTGGACAAAGACCGGCTGGTCGAGGCGGCGAAGCAGACCGCGAAGACCGGGGCGACGGAGTTCTGCATCGTCGCCGCCGTCCGGGGACCGGACGAGAAGCTCATGGAGCAGATCCGGGTCGGGGTCGCGGCGATCCGCGCCGAGGTCGACATCAACGTCGCCTGCTCGCTGGGGATGCTGACCCAGGACCAGGTCGACCGGCTCGCCGCGATGGGCGTGCACCGCTACAACCACAACCTGGAGACCGCGCGCAGCCACTTCCCGGAGGTCGTCACGACCCACACCTGGGAGGAGCGCTGGGAGACCCTGCAGATGGTGCGGGCCGCGGGCATGGAGGTCTGCTGCGGCGGCATCGTGGGGATGGGGGAGACCCTCGAGCAGCGCGCGGAGTTCGCCGTGCAGCTCGCGGAGCTCGAGCCCGACGAGGTCCCGATGAACTTCCTGATCCCGAACCCGGGCACCCCGTTCGCGCACCTGGAGGTGCCGCAGGGCCCGGACGCGTTGATGACGATCGCGGCGTTCCGGCTGGCGATGCCGAAGACCGTGCTGCGCTTCGCCGGCGGCCGGGAGCTGACCCTCGGGGACCTCGGCGCGGAGCAGGGCATGCTCGGCGGGATCAACGCGATCATCGTCGGGAACTACCTGACGAACCTGGGGCGCCCGGCCGAGCAGGACCTCGAGATGCTCGACACGCTGAAGATGCCGATCAAGGCCCTGAACGACACCCTGTGACGACGACCGTGGGCACGTTCTGCTCCTTCTGCGGCGGCGAGGCCGCGTCCGGCGACCACGAGCACTGCCGGGCGCGCCTGTCGCTGATCGACCCGCCGCGCTACTGCCCGGAGTGCGGGCGCCGGATGGTGGTGCAGGTCGACCCCATGGGCTGGACGGCGCGCTGCAGTCGGCACGGCGAGACCACGAACGCCGCCCAGCGGTGACGCCCGACCCGGCCGTCGACGAGTTCGTCCGCGAGGAGCCACGGGGTGTCCTGGCGCGGGAGGAGCTGCTCGGCGACCTCCGACCGACCCTCGTGGCGATGGTGGCGGTCGCCCTGTCCGGGGTCGTCCTCGGACTGATCTGGGCGCTCGTCGCCCCCGGTCAGGCCACCGTCACGACGGCGTCCGGGGCCAGTTCCCCGCTCGCGGCGGAGTCCGACCACGTCTTCGACGCCACCGCGATCTTCTTCCTCCTCGCGGCCGCCTACGGCGTGGTCGTCGGGGTCCTCGCGTGGCGGCGCGTCACGCGGCGGGGCCCGGTGACGCTCCTCGGCATCGGGGTGGCGACGACGGCCGGGGGCTGGGTCGCGGCCTTCGTCGGGACCCGCCTGGCCGGCCCGCTCACCGACCGGCACCCGATCGGCGTGCTGCTCGACCGCGCGGAGGCGTCCGGCAGCGCGGCCGGCGGCGCACCGATCCCGGCCACGCTCTCCACGGTCCCGCCCACCATCGGCTCCTTCTGGACGGTGCTCGCGGCGGGTGTCGGTGCGGTCCTCGCCTACCTGCTCTGCGCCATCGCCCTGGGCGAGGACGACATGTGCCGTCCGGAGGGCCCCGGACCGGAGCCGGCCCCCTAGTTGTCGCTGGAGGGGACGGCGAACTTCGCGGTCGGCGCCCACACCGCGCCCAGCCGCCCGAGCAGCGTCGCCTCGCGGCTCATCGCGTGCGAGACCAGCTCCAGGCGCGCCTTCGGGCAGGTCTGCTCGAGCAGTTCCTGACGGTCCGCGAGCGGGAGCAGGCAGTCCGCGGCGAGCACGTGCGGCAGCACGGTGACGTCGACGTCGGTGTCCTCGGTCGAGACCGGCGGCGCCGCGGCGGCCTCCTCGTCGACGTCGTCGACCCCGTCGAGGTCGTCCTCGGTGCCCTCCGCGAGCGCCGCGTCGCGGTCGGCCTCGCGGCGATAGGTCCACGCGGTGCTGCAGTAGCGCCGGTGCGCGGCACGCGCAGCCCGCTCGAGCGGCTCCAGATCGGCCGGGTCGTCGCCCTCGAGGTCGGGCACCCACTCGACGGTCGCGGTGAGGTACGGCGAGGCGGTCGCGTCGATGTCGAGCAGCCGGAACCGCCGGTCGCCCTGGGTGAGCATGTCGAAGCGGCCGTCGGGCAGGCGCCGGACCTCGCGCAGCGCGGCGGAGCAGCCGACCTCGTGGAGCCCGTCCATCCCGTCGTCGGGACCCCAGCCCTCACGGACCGCGACGACGCCGAACTGCTTGCCGGGGAACGCGCCGGTCACCAGGTCGATCGTCATCTGCCGGTAGCGCGGCTCGAAGATGTGCAGCGGGAGCGGTGCCCCGGGCAGCAGGACGGTGCCCAGCGGGAAGAGGGGCAACGTCTCGGGCACAGCGACCACGCTACGGCCGAACCGTCCCCGTCGCCGGGTGAGCGGACCGGCCCGGACCGTCAGCAGTCGCGGGTCGCGTCCGGCGGGCGCAGCGTCGCGAACGGGTCGGTCACGCGCAGCCGGTGCTCGGAGAAGCGGAACAGGGCGGCGGGCCGGCCGCCGGACGGACCGGGAGCGGCGGTGGTGCCGGTCGGTACCAGGACGCCGCGCCGGGTGAGCACCCGCTGCAGGTTGGTCGCGGACACCCGGTGGCCCAGCGCGGCCGTGTAGAGCCCGCGCAGTTCCGAGATCGAGAAGACCTCGGGGGCCAGGGCGAAGCCGATGTTGGTGTAGGAGAGCTTGGCCCGCAGCCGGTCCAGGCCGACCCGCGTGATCTCGCCGTGGTCGAACGCCGTCTCCGGCAGGGCGTCCACCGGGTGCCAGGCCGTGTCGTCCGGGACCGCGGGGTCGGCGTCGCTGGGCACCAACCCGAGGAACGCGGTCGCGACGCGGCGCGGGGCCGGGCCGCGGTGCGGGTCGGAGAACACCGACAGCTGCTCGACGTGCGCGACCTCGGCCAGGTCGACCTTCTCCGCCAGGTGCCGGCGCACCGACACCTCGACGTCCTCGGTCGCGCCGAGCCGCCCGCCCGGGAGCGCCCACCGGCCCTCGTGCGGCTCGCGCGCGCGTCGCCAGAGCAGCACCTCGGGGGAGCTGGGCGACATCCGCAGCACGACGGCCAGCACGTCGTGGGCGATCAGGCCCTCGGCCTCCACGCCACTCACGGTAGCGGTCGGTGACGGGTGCTCCGGCGACCGTGGTCACGGACACCGGTGCTGGCGCCCGGACGGCACGCCGCGTACGGTCGGCGGTGTTTTCGACCAACAGGCGAAAACCTCGACCACTGTTCCGGGCCCTTCCCGACGACGGGGAGGGGGCGACCCCGGGGGAGGACCACCGGTCATGACCGTCACCGATCTCGCCGCGCACCAGCCGCCCACGGACCTCGTCGAGCCCCGCTCGCTGTCCGACGAGGCCGACGTCGAGGCCTGGGCCGCGCAGGTCCGGGAACTGGCCCGTGCCCGCGACGCCGTCGTGCTCGCGCACAACTACCAGCGTCCGGAGATCCAGGACGTCGCCGACCACACCGGCGACTCGCTCGCGCTCTCCCGGATCGCGGCCGCGTCCGACGCCTCGACGATCGTGTTCTGCGGCGTCCACTTCATGGCCGAGACCGCGAAGATCCTCGCGCCGGAGAAGACGGTGCTCATCCCCGACGCCCGTGCCGGCTGCTCGCTCGCGGACTCGATCACCGCCGACGAGCTGCGCGAGTGGAAGGCCGAGCACCCGGGCGCGGTCGTCGTCAGCTACGTCAACACGACGGCGGCCGTGAAGGCCGAGACCGACGTCTGCTGCACGTCGTCGAACGCGGTCGAGGTGGTGGTCTCGATCCCGGCCGACCGCGAGGTCGTGTTCCTGCCCGACCAGTTCCTCGGGGCGCACGTCCGCCGCGAGACCGGCCGGACGAACCTCCACGTCTGGGCCGGCGAGTGCCACGTCCACGCAGGTATCAACGGCGCGGAGCTCACCGCGCGCGCCCAGGCCGACCCGGACGCCGACCTGTTCGTCCACCCCGAGTGCGGGTGCGCCACCTCGGCGCTCTACCTGGCCGGCGAGGGCGCGGTGCCCGCCGAGCAGGTCCACATCCTCTCGACCGGCGGGATGCTGGACGCCGCGAAGAACACCACGAAGTCCTCCGTGCTCGTCGCGACCGAGGTCGGCATGCTCCACCAGCTCCGCCGCGCCAACCCGGC
Organism: Actinomycetospora termitidis; assembly: GCF_030286555.1. Classification (GTDB taxonomy): domain Bacteria; phylum Actinomycetota; class Actinomycetes; order Mycobacteriales; family Pseudonocardiaceae; genus Actinomycetospora; species Actinomycetospora termitidis. Next base: position 1,085,806 of record NZ_JASVWF010000002.1, read on the forward strand.
GGTCGACTTCCGCCCGGTGAACGAGCGCGCGGCCTGCGGCTACATGAAGATGATCACGCCGGGGGCGCTGCTGCGGTCGCTGCAGGAGGGGCGCGACGAGGTCCTCGTCGACCCCGCCACAGCGGAGCGGGCCCGTGCGTCCGTGCAGCGGATGATCGAGATCGGGCAGCCCGGGGGTGGGGAGTGAGCACCCCGGACGCGGAGCGGAGCGGAGCCGGACCATCGGTGTGGGGTGCGGCCGCCGACCTCGTCGTCGTCGGGTCCGGGGTCGCCGGGCTCTCGGCGGCGTCGGAGGCGTCGCGGCGCGGCCTGCGGGTCGTCGTCGTGACCAAGGACGTGCCCGCCGAGGGGTCCACCCGCTGGGCGCAGGGCGGCATCGCCGTCGTGCTGGGTGACATCGCCGGGGACACCGTCGACGCGCACGTCGCGGACACGCTGACGGCGGGCGGCGGGCTGGTCGACGCGGCCGCGACCGCCGACATCCTCGGCGCGGGCCGGGACGCGGTGAGCGACCTGCGCTCGCGCGGCGCGCTGTTCGACGCGTCCGGGGTCCGGCTCGCCCGGACCCGCGAGGGCGGGCACGGCACCACCCGGGTGATCCACGCCGGCGGCGACGCGACCGGCGCGGAGGTCGAGCGGGCCCTGCTCGCCGCGCTGCCCGGCGAGGTGACGGTGCTCGCGCACCACACGGCCGTGGCCGTGTGCCGGGACCGCGGACGGGTCGGCGGGCTCGAGGTGGTCGACGACGCCGGGCGCCTCGGTGTCGTGGCCGCCCCGGCGGTCCTGCTCGCGACCGGCGGCATCGGCGGGCTCTACGAGACGACCACCAACCCGGCCGTGGCCACCGCGGACGGCTGGTCGCTCGCCCTGCGTGCCGGGGCGGCGCTGGCCGACGTCGAGTTCGTGCAGTTCCACCCGACCGCACTCTTCGTCCCCGGGCTCGTCGGGCGGGCGCCGCTCGTGACGGAGGCCCTGCGCGGGGAGGGGGCGCACCTCGTCGAGCTCTCCGGCCGGGGCGTCATGGACGACGTCGACCCGCGGGGCGACCTCGCCCCGCGCGACGTCGTCGCGGGCGCCATCACCGCGGTGCTCGCCCGCACCGGGGCCCCGCACGTCCTCCTCGACGCCAGCGGGGTGCCCGACGTCCGGCGGCGCTTCCCGACGGTGGCCGCCTCCTGCGACGCGATCGGGGTCGACCTGGCCCGGGAGCCGATCCCGGTCCGCCCGGCGCAGCACTACGCGTGCGGCGGCGTCGTCACCGACACGACGGGCCGGACCGGGGTGCCGGGCCTGTGGGCGGCCGGTGAGGTCGCCCGCACCGGCCTGCACGGGGCGAACCGGCTGGCGTCGAACAGCCTGCTCGAGGGCCTCGTCGTGGGCCGGCGGGCCGGGGCGGACGTCGCCACGGCGCTCGCGGGGCCGCGGGTCGTCACCGAGCCGGCCACACCCGTCGTCGGGAAGGCCCCGGCGGCGGACCGGACGGTGCTGCAGCGGGCGATGAGCCGGGGCGCCGCGGTCGGGCGCGACGCGGCCGGACTCGCCGCGACCTCCGACCTCGTCGAGGCGTCGACGGTGGTCCGGGCGCTGGACACCCGGGACGCCGTCGAGGACGCCGCCCTCACCCTGGCCGCCGCCGCGGTGCTGGCCGCCGCGGGGTCACGGACCGAGTCCCGCGGGTGCCACCTGCGGTCGGACTTCCCGCGCCGCGACGACCGGTGGCAGGGCGCCTCGACCGCGGTGACCCTCGTCGACGACCACCTGGTGCTCGCCACGCTCGACCTCGCACTCGGAGGTGCCGCATGACCGCCGTTCTCCTCCCCGACGGCCTCGACGCCACCGAGATCGACGCCGTCGTCGACCGCGCCCTCGACGAGGACCTCCGCGACGGGCCCGACCGGACGACGGCCGCGTGCGTTCCGGCCGGGACGGTCGCGGTGGGGGAGTTCCGGACGCGGCCCTCGGGCACGCTGGCGGGCGTCGGCGTCGCGGTGCGGGTGCTGGAGAAGGTGTGCGGTCCGGAGCTGGAGGTCCTCTCCGCGCTCGACGACGGGTCGCGGCTCGCGCCCGGGGAGGTCGCGCTCGCCGTGCGGGCGCCCCTGTCGACCCTGCTCACCGCCGAGCGCACGGCACTGAACCTGCTGTGCCAGCTCTCCGGGGTCGCCACCGCCACGAGCGCGTGGGTGGACGCCGTGGCCGGCACGCGAGCCCGCATCCGGGACACCCGCAAGACCGTCCCCGGGCTGCGGGCGCTGCAGAAGTACGCGGTGCGCTGCGGGGGCGGGGTCAACCACCGGATGTCCCTGGGCGACGCGCTGCTGATCAAGGACAACCACGTCGCCGCCGCCGGGTCGGTGTCCGCCGCGGTGCACGCGGCGCGGACGGCCGCCCCGGAACTGTCCTGCGAGCTGGAGGTCGACTCGTTCGACCAGCTCGACGAGGCCCTGGGGCTCGGCCTGGAGCTGATCCTGCTGGACAACTTCTCCGCGGCCGACTGCGTCGAGGCGGTCCGCCGACGGGACGCGGCGGCCCCGTCGACCGGGCTGGAGGCCAGCGGCGGGCTGACGATCGACACCGCCGCGGCCTACGGGGCCGCCGGCGTCGACTTCCTGGCGGTCGGCGGGTTGACCCACTCGTCCCCGGCGCTGGACCTGGGGTTGGACCTGCGCGCGTGACGATCCCGGTCCCGGACGAGCGCGGGGCCCTCCGACGGACGCGCCCGGACGAGCTGCGCTGGCGCCCGAGTGCCTACGCGATCGTCCTGCGGGCCGAGGAGATCCTCCTGCTGCCCTATCTGGACGGCGTGGACCTGCCGGGCGGCGGGATCGAGTTCGGCGAGTCGCTGGAGGCGGGGCTGTTGCGCGAGCTGAAGGAGGAGACCGACCTGGACGGGTACGACCCCGTCCTGGTCGGCGCCGCGTCCTCGTACTTCCGGTTCGACGACGACTGCGTCCAGTCCGTGATGCTCTACTACCGAGTCCTGGTCCACCCGGGGCAGCCGAGCGCGGCCAACCTGAGCGATGCGGAGCGGGACACGACCGGGCTCGCGCAGTGGCACCCGGTCGCCGACCTGCCGGACCTCCACCTGCCGTCGACGGTGGACTGGCGCGCGTACGTCCCCGCGGCCCGGGAGCTGTCCCGGTGACCACCACGGCCGGCGCCGTGATCGTCGGCGGCGGGATCGCCGGCATGTCGGTGGCGGCGGAGCTGGCCGCGCTCGGCGTCGAGCAGCCGGTCCTGCTCGAGGCCGAGCGCGAGCTCGCCCACCACACCACCGGCCGCTCCGCGGCGAGCTACATCCCTGGGCACGGCTCCAGGCCGATGCGGGCGCTGGTCGCCGCCAGCCGCGACCGCTTCGACCGACTCGCCGACGAGGCGGGCCACCCCTTCCTGCGGCCGCGGCCGGTGCTGCACGTCGCGACGACGCCGGACGAGGAGCGGGTGCTGCGCTCCGATCTCCTCGCGCTCGCGGAGGTCACGGAGCTCTCGCCGGCCGAGGCCGTCCGCCGGTGGCCGGCCCTCCGGCCGGACGTGGTGCTGGGCGCGGGCGTCGTCGAGGACGCCCACGACGCCGACCCGATCGGCCTCCACCAGCACTACCGGCAACGCTTCCGGGCCGCGGGCGGGGAGATCCGCACGTCCGCACCCGTCGTCGGGATGACGACGACGGCGACCGGGTGGCACCTCGACCTCCCCGACGACGGCCTCGACACCGACCTCGTCGTCCTCGCCGCAGGTGCCTGGACCGACCGGCTGCTCGCGCTCGCCGGGGCGCCACCCCTGGGGCTTCGGGCGATGCGCCGCACGATCGCGATCGTGCGGGCGGAGGTCCGGGCGGACGACCCGTTCGCCGTCGGGGTCGGCGAGACCTGGTACGCGAAGCCGGAGGGGCAGTACCTCCTGGTCAGTCCCTCCGAGGAGACCCCGCAGGAGCCCGGGGACGCCCGCGCGGACGAGCTCGACGTCGCCCTCGCGATCGAACGGGTCAACGCCGTCACCACGCTCGGCATCCGCTCGGTGGTCATCAGCTGGGCGGGGCAGCGGACCTTCGCTCCCGACCGGACGCTCGTCGTCGGCACGCGGGCCCCTGGGCTCGCCGTCGTGGCCGGGCAGGGCGGGTCCGGCATCGAGACCGCACCCGCAGCGGCGGCCCTCGCCGCGGCCGTGCTGCTCGAGCGATCCATCCCCGGCGACCTGCGACGACACGGTGTCGAGGCCGCCGCGTACGCCCCGGAGCGGCTCCTCTAGCCTCCCCCGTATGGGTCAGTCCCGAGGGGCCAGCTCCGCTCCGCTGCGTGGTCGCCATCGGCGCCTGGTCGTGGCTGCCGCCGTCGTGCTCCTCGCCCTCCTCACGGCGTGCGCGGGCCCCCAGGAGACCGTCCCGCCGATCACGGTCGCTCCGGGTGAGGCGCAGAACGTGGCCGGCGCCGCGCCGCTGCCGGCCCCGCTCCCCGCGCTGCCCAGCGCGGTCCCGGTCGTCCCGAAGGTGCTCGCGCCGCTGTCGGCGATCGGGAGCCGGAACGGCCCGCGGATCTGCGAGAAGTTCCGCTCCGCCCCCGTCGCGGGTGGCCGGTTCGAGGTGCAGAACAACGCGTGGGGCGCGGAGACACCGCAGTGCACCACCGCCTTCGACACCGGCTTCAGCGTGCAGGCGAACCACGCCAAGGACTCCGGGCCCGCCGCCTACCCGAGCATCGTCTGGGGCTGCAACCACGGGACCTGCACACGCGGGACGCCGTTCCCCCGGCCGCTGTCCGACCTCGGGGACGTCCGCTCCAGCTGGGCGGTCAGCGTCCCCGACCGCGGCCGCTACAACGCCGCCTACGACATCTGGCTCGACCCGACCCCGCGCCGCGACGGCGACAACACCGGCGCCGAGCTGATGATCTGGACGATCCGCGCCGGCGGCATCGACCCGATCGGCTCGAAGCGCGGATCGGTGGACCTGGGCGGGGCCGACTGGGACGTCTGGACCGGCGAGAACAACGGGGTGCCGGTCATCTCCTACGTCCGCAAGCAGTCCGTGCGGCAGGTGATCGACCTGCCGATCACCGACTTCGTGCGCGACGCGCAGCGCCAGGGCGTCGTGCAGCCGTCCTGGTACCTCACCAACCTCCAGGCGGGCTTCGAGCCGTGGGTCGGCGGCTCCGGTCTGTCCACGGACGCCTTCAACGCCACCCGCAACGGGGCCTGATCCTGTCACTCGTGTGGGTGTTCACGTCCCCACCGACTGCTCGAACGACTGACGTCACCTAGCGCTTCCCCCTGCGCCGAACGTACGTTTCGCCGCGCTGAACGGTCCAACGGGGAGGACGGCGCGGATGAACGGTCGGTGGGCGGCGGCGAACGAGACGCCCGAGGATTCCCGACGACGGGTCGGGCGGCACCGTCGGCCCGGGGTCGGCCGGCGTGCGCCGGCCGGGACCGTGCCACGGCACGGCCGCGGGGCGAACCGCCGGACCGACGCGGTGCGGGCGGTCGGTGGCGGGCTCGCGCTCGTCGCGTTGGCCGTCGTGACCGGCCTGCCGCACGGGGCGGCGACGGCCGACCCGCGCCCGGCCACGGTCGCCGTCACGACCACGAGCACGCTCGAGCCCGCGGCGCCGTCCGAGTCCATCGCGTCACCCGAGCCCGTCGCACCGACCGGGACCACCGAGCCGTCGGCACCCGAGGAGACGACCACTCCGGAGACGACCACTCCGGAGACGACCACTCCGGAGACGAGCTCCCCGGAGACCGTCGCCACGGACACGCCCGCCACCACGGCCGGTGCGCCCCAGCGCGCCGAGGAGAAGAAGGTCTGCGAGAAGTTCGGCTCCACGCCCGTCGCGGGCGGGCGCTACGAGGTGCAGAACTCGCTGTGGGGCGCGAGCACCTCGCAGTGCATCGTCGCCTACGACGGCCCGTCCGCCGGCCCGACCGGCGCGAGCGCGGCCTTCCGGGTCGAGGCCAAGCACCGCAACGACAGCGGGCCGGCGTCGTACCCGTCCATCGTCTACGGCTGCAACTACGGCAACTGCACGAAGGGCACCCCGTTCCCCCGGCCGATCGCCGATCTCGGAGACCTGCGGTCGTCCTGGAGCGTCAAGACCCCGACGTCCGGGGACTACAACGTCGCCTACGACATCTGGCTCGACCCGACCGCCCGCAAGGAGGGCCGCCCGACCGGTCTCGAGCTGATGATCTGGCTCAAGCACACCGACCGTGTCCAGCCGATCGGCGACAAGGTCGGCACCACGACGCTCGACGGCGTCGGCTACGACGTGTGGCTCGGTAAGGCCGACCTGCCGACGATCTCCTACGTCCGCCAGCAGCAGACCACCGAGGTCAAGGACCTGAACATCTCGACCTTCGTGGCCGACGCCCAGAAGCGCGGCCAGGCGAAGCAGGGTTGGTACCTCACCAGCGTGCAGGCCGGGTTCGAGCCCTGGATCGGCGGCGACGGCCTCGAGACGACGTCCTACTCCGTGACCCGCAACGGTCAGTAGGGCTCGTCCTCCGGCACGTCGTGCTCCACCCCGTGCAGCAGCGAGGCCCGCTCGAAGGCCTCCATGCGGCGCCGGTCGCGCTTGGTCGGGCGGCCGGCGCCGCGCTCGCGCTGCGCGACGGCGAGCGTGGTCTCCTTCGGCGGCGGGGGCGGCGTGTGGTCGACGTAGCAGGTCACGGCGACCGGGGCGCCGACCCGCTTCTCGATGACCGTCCCGACCTCCACCACCCGCGGGATGTCGTAGAGCCGGGTGCGGACGGTGTCGCCGGCGCGCACCGGGGTGGACGGCTTCGCCGGCTTGTCGTTGACGCGCACGTGTCCGCCCCGGCAGGCGGTCGCCGCGTCCGCCCGGGTCTTGCTCAGCCGGACCGCCCACAGCCAGCGGTCCACGCGCGTCGTCGAATCCATACCGCTCCCATTGTCACCGCATCCGGCGGCCCGTCCACCGGGTTCGCGATCGTCTCGCCGCCCTGCTCCGTCCGGCGTACCGTCGGTCATTCGTGTCACGGCGAGAGGGGCCGCGGGTGCAGCTCGACGACGTGACCCCCGACGAGTCCGCCGCGCTCCACGCGGTGCTCGCCGAGCGCGCCGTCACCCCCGTCCTCCAGCCCGTCGCGGACGTCGTGACGGGTGAGGTCGTCGGGCTGGAGGCCCTCGCGCGCGGACCCGCGGGGCCGGTCGAGCGTCCCGACCGGCTCTTCGCGGCCGCCCGCGCGGAGGGCCTGGTCCACGACCTCGACGACCTCTGCCGGCGCCGCGCGGTGGAGGTCGCCGACGAGGCCGGTCTCTCCGGTCCGTTCGGGCTGTTCGTCAACGTCGAGCCGGAGGCCGCCCCGGTCGACGTCACCCCGGGACCGGCCAGCGTCCGCCTCCTCGACCGCGGGGTCACCGTCGTGCTCGAGCTCACCGAGCGCGATCTGACCGGCGACCCCGGGCGGTTGCTGGCCTTCGCCGAGGCCGCGCGCGCGGAGGGCTTCCGCATCGCGCTGGACGACGTCGGCGCCGAGCCCGCCTCATTGGCGCTCATGCCGTTCCTGCGTCCGGAGGTCGTGAAGCTGGATCTCTCGCTGGTGCAGGGACGGGACCCGGGCGAGGTCGCGGAGATCGTGTCGGCGGTCGCGGCCTACGCCGAGCAGAGCGACGCGATCGTCCTCGCCGAGGGCGTGGAGACCGCCGACCAGCTCGCCACCGCTCGCGGCCTGGGGGCGACCCTGGCCCAGGGCTGGTGGGTGGGCACGCCGGAGCCGGCCGCGGACGTGGTGCCCGGACTGGTCCCCCCGCGGGTCCCGCCCCGGTTCCGGCTCCGGATGCCCGAGGCGGTCCCGCACAGCCCGTTCCAGACCGTGGCCCGGTCGCGCACCGCGCGACGCGCGCCGAAGTCGCTGCTGGTGGCGGTCAGCCGGCACCTCGAACGCCAGGCCGCCGCGCAGGGCGACCTCGCGGTCGTGCTCGCGGCCTACGAGGACGCGGAGAACCTGACCCCGGGCTCCCGACGCCGCTACCGGGACCTGGCCGCGTCGGCCGCGTTCGTCGGGGTCCTCGGCCGCGGGGTCGCCGCGGAGCCCGAGCCCGGGGTGCGCGGCGCCGACCTGCTCGCCGAGGACCCGGTGAACGGTGAGTGGGACATCGCGGTCGTCGGGCCGCACTTCGCGGCCGCGCTCGTGGCGCGCGACCTGGACCCGGACGGCGACCCGGGGGACCCCGCCCGCGAGTTCGACCACGTCCTGACCCACGACCGGACCCTCGTGCTCGAGGTGGCGCGTTCGCTGATGGCCCGGGTGGTGCCCCACCGTGTACGGAACGCGACCGATGTGACGGACGCGTCGCCCGTTGGGGTCGCATCGGGCACACGGGCCTAGCGCGTTCGGATCACCCAGGTACCGTCCGTGCCAGGACGACGGGGCGGGGACGCGTGTGAGGCAGCAGGCCATGACCGAGGTGCCGGGCGTGACCGGGGTGGCCGACCCCGCGTCGGCCGAGCTCACGGCGGCGATGGACGGCCTCACCACGGTCTTCCAGCCGATCGTGGACCTCGCCACCGGGGGAGTGATCGCCCACGAGGCGCTGACCCGGGGGCCAGCCGGGGTGCTGGCCCGTCCCGAGCAGCTCTTCGACCGGGCCCGCTCCGAGGGCCGGCTCGCCGAGCTCGACGAGCTGTGCCGGATCCGGGCCCTGGAGGCCACGGTGGCCGCCGGGGACGACGGGCCGAGCACGCTCTTCCTCAACGTCGAGCCCGACGGCATCCCGGTGGGGGAGCCGCCGCCGGTGGCCCGGGAGTTCGCCCGGCACGGCGGCCGCCTCGTCATGGAGTTCACCGAGCGGGCCCTGACGGCCGACCCGGCGCGGGTGCAGTGGTTCGCGAACCGGCTACGGCACGTCGGCATCGCGATCGCCCTCGACGACGTCGGGAGCCACCCCGGCTCCCTGGCGCTCATGCCCTTCCTGCGCCCCGAGGTGGTCAAGCTCGACCAGCGCCTCGTCCAGGGTCCGCACGACGACGACGCCGCCCGGATCGCCACCGCCGTCTCCGCCTACGCCGAGCAGAACGACGCGATCGTGCTCGCCGAGGGCATCGAGACCGCCGAGCACGAGCGCACCGCCCGCGCCTTCGGTGCCACCCTCGGGCAGGGCTGGTTCTACGGTCGGCCGGGCCGCCTCGGTCCCGACCCGCGCCGCGTCCCGCCGGTCAGCGCCCCGCTCGCACGGGCGCCCGAGGGCCCGACGCGGCGCAGCCCGTTCGCCACCGTGTCGCGCAGCCGCCCGATGCGCCACGGCGGTCTCGACGAGGTGTCGCTCGCCGCCGAGCTGCTCGAACGCCGTGCCCTCACCGCGGAGGGCCCCACGGTCACCCTGGCGACCGTCGGCCCGGGCGGCGTGCCCACCGACGACCGGGCCGACCGCTACGTCGCCGCCGCCCGCGACACCAGCCTCGTCGCCCTGCTCGGCGCCGGGCGGGAGCCGCTGCCCGGGGTGCGGGGCGCCGATCTCGGCGAGGGCGACCCGCTGCGCTCGGAGTGGGACGTCGTCGTGGTCGGTCCGCACGTGGCCGCGGCGCTGGTGGCGCGGGAGACCGTCGGCGGCGAGTACCAGTACGCCGTGGTCTACGACCGCGACCTGGTCCTCGAGCTCGCGCGGTCCCTCATGAGCCGCACCGTCCCGGCGCCGAACGCGGCGATGCCGGGCGCCTGACGCGGACGCGGCTCACCAGCCGCGTTCGCGCCACTCCGGGAGCTGGGGGCGCTCGGCGCCGAGCGTGGTGTCGTCCCCGTGGCCGGGGTAGACGTGCGTGTCGTCGTCGAGCCGGTCGAAGACCTTGCGCTCGAGATCGTCCATAAGCGCGTTGTGGTGGTCGACCGTCGCGGTCTTCCCGTGGCCGCCGGGGAAGAGCGAGTCGCCCGTGAACAGGTGCGCGGAGCCGTTCGGGTCGCGGTAGAGCAGCGCGATCGAGCCCGGCGTGTGCCCGTCGAGGTGGATGACCTCGACGAAGGAGTCACCGAAGCGCACCTCGTCGTCGTCGCCCACGGTGTGGTCGGGCGCCACCGGCAGCTCCGGCGCGTCGAGCTCGTGAGCGTAGGTCTCCGGCGAGAGTTCCTTCGTCATCGCCTCCAGCGCCTGGACGTGGTCCCAGTGCTGGTGGGTGGTGATGATCGTCTTCGTGTGGCCGCGGTCGGCCACCGTGTCGACGGTGTCGAGCAGCCGGTCGGCCTCGTTCGCGGCGTCGATCAGCAGCGTCGCCCCGGTGGCCCGGTCGACCAGCAGGTAGGCGTTGTTGTCCATCGGCCCGACCGAGACCTTCGTGATCGAGACGGCGTCGAGGTCGCGGCGCGCGGCCGGGCCCTCGGGGTCGACGTGGCCGGTGTAGGTGTCGAGGAGCTCCACGCCCGACAGTCTGCCCGGTCGCCCCGACAGCCATACCTCGCCGGATCGACGATGGCGCGCCACACCCACCCGGTGCGAGCAGAGCGCCATCGTCGAGCGCCGGTCACCCGGGAGGCGTACCCGCTCGTCCGTTCACCGTGCTCGACCGGACGCGACGACGGGCCGTGTCCGCGTCCGCCGTCGGGAACGGGCCGCTGAACGCCCGGATCCGGGCCCGGGAGGCGCGGTGGACGACGGCTCCTACAGTGGAGGGGAACCCCCGCGAGGCGCTGCCGGACGACGCGGCCGGACGATGTTGTCGGTGCCCGGGGGTATGACAGGGCGGCACCGTCCTGTCCGATCGCCTGGGGAGCTGATCCGTGGCTGACCGCCTCGTCGTCAAGGGCGCCCGTGAGCACAACCTCACGGGTGTCGACATCGACCTGCCGCGCGACAGCCTGGTCGTGTTCACCGGGCTCTCCGGCTCGGGCAAGTCGAGCCTCGCGTTCGACACGATCTTCGCGGAGGGCCAGCGGCGCTACGTCGAGTCGCTGTCGGCCTACGCGCGCCAGTTCCTCGGGCAGATGGACAAGCCCGACGTCGACTTCATCGAGGGGCTCTCGCCCGCGGTGTCGATCGACCAGAAGTCCACGAGCCGCAACCCGCGTTCGACCGTCGGGACGATCACCGAGGTCTACGACTACCTGCGGCTGCTGTACGCCCGCGCCGGCACGCCGCACTGCCCCACCTGCGGGGAGATCATCTCCAAGCAGACGCCGCAGCAGATCGTCGACCAGGTGCTGGAGATGGAGTCCGGGCGCCGGTTCCAGGTCCTCGCGCCGGTGATCCGCGGGCGCAAGGGCGAGTACGTCGACCTGTTCTCCCAGCTCCAGGGGCAGGGCTACTCCCGCGTGCTGGTCGACGGCACGGTGTACCCGCTGGCCGAGCCTCCGACGTTGAAGAAGCAGGAGAAGCACGACATCGCGGTGGTGGTCGACCGGCTCTCGGTCAAGGCCAGCGCCAAGCAGCGCCTCACCGACTCGGTGGAGACAGCGCTGCGGCTCGCGGAGGGCATCGTCGTGCTGGACTTCGTCGACCTCGAGGAGGACGACCCGCAGCGCGAGCGCCGCTTCTCCGAGAAGATGGCCTGCCCGAACGGCCACCAGCTCGCGGTGGATGACCTCGAGCCCCGCGCGTTCTCGTTCAACTCGCCGTACGGCGCCTGCCCGGCCTGCAGCGGCCTGGGGACGAAGATGGAGGTCGACCCGGAGCTCCTCGTCCCGGACGACGAGCTCTCGCTGGCCGACGGCGCGATCGCCCCGTGGAACATGGGCCAGACGGCCGACTACTTCCAGCGCCTGCTCCAGGCACTGTCCGAGTCGATCGGCTTCCGGATGGACACGCCGTGGCGCAAGCTGCCGGCGGCGGTGAAGAAGGCCGTGCTGCACGGGTCCACCGACCAGGTGCACGTGCGCTACCGCAACCGCTACGGCCGCGAGCGCTCGTACTACGCGGCCTTCGAGGGCGTGGTGCCGTTCCTGGAGCGGCGCCTCGACCAGGCCGAGTCCGACAGCGCCCGGGAGCGCTACGAGGGCTACATGCGCGAGGTCCCGTGCCCGACGTGCTCCGGCACGCGGCTCAAGCCGGAGATCCTCGCGGTGACGCTGCGCCACGAGGCGCAGGGCGACCGGTCGATCGCCGAGGTGTGCGCGCTCTCGGTCGCCGACTGCGCGGAGTTCCTCCAGGGCCTCGTGCTGGGGGCGCGGGAGCAGGTGATCGCCGGGGCGGTGCTCAAGGAGATCCAGGCGCGGCTGGGCTTCCTGCTCGACGTGGGGCTGGACTACCTCTCGCTCTCGCGCGCGGCCGGCACGCTCTCCGGCGGCGAGGCGCAGCGCATCCGGCTGGCCACGCAGATCGGCTCCGGGCTGGTGGGCGTGCTCTACGTGCTCGACGAGCCGTCGATCGGGCTGCACCAGCGGGACAACCGCCGGCTGATCGACACGCTGACCCGGCTGCGGAACCTCGGCAACACGCTGATCGTCGTCGAGCACGACGAGGACACCGTGCGCGCGAGCGACTGGGTGGTCGACATCGGCCCGGGCGCCGGCGAGCACGGCGGCCAGGTGGTGCACTCCGGGCCGGTCGAGGAGCTGCTGGCGAACACCGACTCGATGACGGGGGACTACCTGTCGGGTCGCCGGGCCATCCCGGTGCCCGACATCCGCCGCCCGCGCGACCGCAAACGGCAGCTCTCGGTGGTCGGCGCCCGCGAGCACAACCTGCACGAGGTCGACGTCTCGTTCCCGCTGGGGTGCCTGGTCTCGATCACCGGGGTCTCCGGGTCGGGCAAGTCCACGCTGGTCAACGACATCCTGGCCACGGTGCTGGCCAACAAGCTGAATGGCGCCCGCCAGGTGCCGGGCCGGCACACCCGTGTGACCGGGCTGGAGCACCTGGACAAGCTGGTCCGGGTCGACCAGTCGCCGATCGGGCGCACGCCGCGCTCCAACCCGGCGACCTACACCGGCGTGTGGGACCACATGCGCAAGCTGTTCGCGTCGACCAACGAGGCCAAGGTGCGCGGCTACGGCCCCGGCCGGTTCTCGTTCAACGTCAAGGGCGGGCGCTGCGAGGCGTGCGCGGGCGACGGCACGATCAAGATCGAGATGAACTTCCTGCCGGACGTCTACGTGCCCTGCGAGGTGTGCAAGGGGGCGCGGTACAACCGCGAGACCCTCGAGGTGCACTACAAGGGCAAGACGGTCGCCGAGGTGCTCGACATGCCGATCGAGGAGGCCGCGACCTTCTTCGAGCCGATCACCGCGATCCACCGCCACCTCAAGACGCTGACCGAGGTCGGGCTGGGCTACGTCCGGCTCGGCCAGCCGGCGCCGACCCTCTCCGGCGGCGAGGCGCAGCGCGTCAAGCTGGCCGCGGAGCTGCAGAAGCGCTCGATGGGCCGCACGATCTACATCCTCGACGAGCCGACGACGGGCCTGCACTTCGAGGACATCCGCAAGCTCCTCGGCGTGATCAACGGTCTGGTCGACAAGGGCAACACGGTGCTGGTGATCGAGCACAACCTCGACGTCATCAAGGTGTCCGACTGGGTCGTCGACATGGGCCCCGAGGGCGGCAACGGCGGCGGCACGGTCGTCGCCGAGGGAACGCCGGAACAGATCGCGGCCGTGCCGGGGAGCTACACCGGCCAGTTCCTCGCCGGGCTGGTCACGCCGGAGAAGGCGCCGGCCAAGCGCTCGCGCGCCAAGGCGGGCTGACCCCGCCCGCCACGCCGTGTGAGCACGACACGCGGTGATGGTAGGGTCGATGTGAGCGACCAGCTCGACGCGCGCCCCGGTGCGTGCCGAGCGGCAAGTGGAGCCCGCCTCCCACCCGGTCCGCCGCCCCAGGTGGCCGGGTTCCGGTCTCAGCCGTTCCCCCGGGAACGGCCGGAAGACCCGTCGTCGGGAACGAACCCGGCAGCGGATCGGATCGGTACGAGTCAGGGCCCCCGCCACGAGCACGACGGCGCGGGGCCCGACGTCGTGAGGGAACAAGGACACCTCTCGCCGGGTTGCGGCCGGAAACACTGTCGAACCCGAGGAGAACTCATCAGCGCAGAGACGCGCATCAACGAGCGCATCCGCGTGCCCGAGGTCCGTCTGGTCGGTCCGAACGGCGAGCAGGTGGGGATCGTCCGCATCGAGGACGCCCTGCGGCTGGCCCGGGAGGCCGACCTCGACCTCGTGGAGGTCGCGGCCCAGGCGCGCCCGCCGGTCTGCAAGCTCATGGACTACGGCAAGTTCAAGTACGAGAGCGCGCAGAAGGCCCGCGAGTCGCGTCGCAACCAGCAGCAGACCGTGATCAAGGAGCAGAAGCTCCGGCCGAAGATCGACCCGCACGACTACGAGACGAAGAAGGGTCACGTCACCCGCTTCCTCGGTCAGGGTCACAAGGTCAAGGTCACGATCATGTTCCGCGGCCGCGAGCAGTCCCGCCCGGAGCTGGGCTTCCGGCTGCTCCAGCGGCTCGCCGAGGACGTCGGCGACCTCGCGTTCGTCGAGGCCTCGCCGAAGCAGGACGGCCGCAACATGACCATGGTGCTCGCGCCCAACAAGAAGGTCGCGAAGACACCGAAGCAGCAGCAGGCCCAGGACGCCGCCGCCGCGGCGGCCGAGCCGACGCCTGCCTCCTGAGTCCGCGGAAGCGGGCCGTACCGTCGCGTACGGCCCGCGCCGCGGCCGCGGGAACCGCCCCCGCCCGGGTCACGGACGTGCCCCCGGGACGGCAGGACGACCAGGACGAGGACGGATGAAGAACAAGACCCACTCCGGGACCAAGAAGCGCATCAAGGTGTCGGGCAGCGGCAAGCTGCTGCGCGAGAAGGCCGGGAAGCGCCACCTGCTGGAGAAGAAGTCCAGCGAGAAGACGCGTCGGCTCTCGGGCCAGACGACGATCGCCCCGCAGGACGACAAGCGCATCCGCAAGATGCTCGGTATCTGAGCCAGCTGACCATCGCGGTCACCACGACGCCCCGGTGACCCTCCCCGACACGATCGAAGGCAGGACGACGTGGCACGCGTCAAGCGCGCAGTCAACGCCCAGAAGAAGCGCCGTACCGTTCTGGAGGCCGCCAGCGGCTACCGCGGACAGCGCTCCCGGCTCTACCGCAAGGCCAAGGAGCAGCAGCTCCACTCGCTGACCTACGCCTTCCGCGACCGCAAGCAGCGCAAGGGCGACTTCCGGCAGCTCTGGATCACCCGCATCAACGCGGCGGCCCGTGCGAACGACATGACCTACAACCGGTTCATGCAGGGCCTCAAGCTCGCCGGCGTCGAGGCCGACCGCAAGGTCCTGGCCGAGATCGCCGTCTCGGACCCGGCGACCTTCACGGCGCTGGTCGAGACGGCCAAGGCCGCCGTGGCCGACGTGCCCAAGGGCGCGGAGAAGAACGACGACGGAGCAGCCGCCTGAGCGAGCTCCTCACCGAACGCACCCCGCGCGTCGCCGCAGCACGCAAGCTGCTCCGGCGCGCGGCGCGTGAGGACACCGGTCGCTTCCTCCTCGAGGGCGTGCGGCCGGCCCACGACGCGGTGGCCCGGGCGGAGACCGACCCGGGTGCCGTCGTCGACCTGTTCGTCACCGAGACCGTCGCCGACCGCGAGCGGGACCTGCTGATCCGCGCCCGGGCGGCCGGCGTCCGGACCGCGCTGGTCACCGACAAGGCGATCGCGGGCCTGACAGACACGGTGCACCCGCAGGGGCTCGTGCTCGTCTGCCGCCGGCCCTCCGCCGCACTCCCGGCCGCACCGCGGCTCGTCGCGGTGCTGCTCGACGTCGCCGACCCGGGCAACGCCGGCACCGTCATCCGCACCGCCGACGCCGCGGGCGCCGACGCGGTCGTGTTCGCCGGGGAGTCCGTCGACCCGTTCAACCCCAAGTGCGTCCGCGCCAGCATGGGCAGCTTGTTCCACCTCCCGGTGTTCCAGGAGCGGGTTCCTGACGACGGGTGTGCGCGGCTGCGCGAGGCCGGGCTCGGCCTCGTCGTCGCCGACGGCGGGGGAGAGCTGGAGCTGGGCGCGGACACCGACGACCTCCTGGCCCGCCCCACCGCGTGGGTGTTCGGCAGCGAGGCCCACGGGGTGCGCGGGGACGTCGCCGCCGCGGCCGACCACCGGATCCGGGTGCCGATCCGCGGGCGCGCCGAGAGCCTCAACCTCGCCACCGCGGCGGCCGTGTGCCTGTACGCATCGGTGCGGGCGCAGTCTGCGGAGCAGGCCGCGAACCCGGTCGCGTCCGCTCGATAGACTCGAATCCCGTCCAGCCGAGCAGGAGCAGCAGCCCAGATGTCCGGGACCAACGACTCGTTCGACCCCAAGCAGGTCTCCGCGCTGGCCCCCGAGGCCCTCTCGGCGGCGCGCGACGAGGCGACGAGCGCGTTCGCCGGGGCCACCACGCTCGAGGCGCTCACCGCGCTCAAGCCGGCCCACCTGGGCGACCGGTCGCCGGTGCTGCTGGCCCGCCGCGAGATCGGCGCGCTGCCACCGCAGGCCAAGTCGGACGCGGGCAAGCGGGTCAACGAGGCCCGGCTCGCCGTCCAGACCGCCTACGACGAGCGCCACGCGGTGCTGTCGACCGAGCGCGACGAGCGGGTCCTGGCCGAGGAGGCCGTCGACGTCACGCTGCCGACGACCCGGCACCCGCGCGGCAGCCGGCACCCGCTCACCCAGACCTCCGAGCGGATCGCGGACGTCTTCGTCGCGATGGGCTGGGAGGTCGCGGAGGGCCCCGAGGTCGAGTCGGAGTGGTTCAACTTCGACGCCCTGAACTTCCTGCCCGACCACCCGGCGCGCACGATGCAGGACACGTTCCACGTCGAGCCGCCGGCCGCGAAGCAGGTGCTGCGCACGCACACCTCGCCGGTGCAGATCCGGACGCTGCTCGAGCGCGACCTGCCGGTCTACGTCGTCTGTCCGGGCCGCACGTTCCGCACCGACGAGCTGGACGCGACCCACACCCCGGTCTTCCACCAGATCGAGGGCCTCGCCGTCGACAAGGGCCTGACGATGGCCCACCTCAAGGGCACGCTCGACGCCTTCGCCCGCGCGATGTTCGGGCCGGACTCCCGCATCCGGATGCGGCCGTCCTACTTCCCGTTCACCGAGCCGTCCGCCGAGCCCGACGTGTGGTTCCCGCAGAAGAAGGGCGGCGCCGGCTGGGTCGAGTGGGGCGGCTGCGGGATGGTCGACCCGAACGTCCTCGAGGCCTGCGGCGTCGACCCCGAGGTGTACTCCGGCTTCGCGTTCGGCATGGGCCTCGAACGCACCCTGATGTTCCGCAACGGGCTGCCGGACATGCGCGACATGGTGGAGGGCGACGTCCGCTTCACCAGCGCGTTCTCCGTCGAGCCCTGACCCTCCTCCGTCCCCGAGAGCCGTCGTCCGAAAGGCCTGAGCACCCGTGCGCGTCCCCGTCTCCTGGCTCACCGAGCACGTCGGTCTCACGGAGGTGCCCTCCGCGGACGAGCTGGCGGAGGCGCTGATCCGGGTCGGTTTCGAGGTCGAGGACGTCGAGCAGCTCGAGGCGGTCACCGGTCCGCTCGTGATCGGGCGCGTCACCGAGATCGAGGAGCTCACGGAGTTCAAGAAGCCGATCCGGTTCTGCCGCGTCGACGTCGGGACACGGGGCAGTGATCCGGCCGAGCCGCAGGGCATCGTCTGCGGCGCGACCAACTTCGCCGTCGGCGACCTCGTCGTCGCGGCCCTGCCCGGCACGACGCTGCCCGGCGGCTTCGCCATCGCCGCGCGCAAGACCTACGGCCGGGTCTCCGACGGCATGATCTGCGCGCTGGACGAGCTCGGGATCGGGGACGACCACGCGGGCATCCTCGTGCTGCCGCCCGACACCGCCGAGCCGGGCGCCGACGCGGCCCCGCTGCTCGGGGTCGCCGATGGCGCCGCAGAGGCCGTGCTCGACGTCGCGATCAACCCCGACCGGGGGTACGCGCTGTCGATCCGTGGGCTCGGCCGCGAGATCGCCTGCGCGTACGACGCACCGTTCGGCGACCCCACCGCCATCAACCAGGGACTCCCCGCGGTCGAGGGCGAGGCCTGGCCGGTGACGGTCGAGCCGGCGTCCGGCTGCCGGCGGTTCGTCGCCCGCCGGGTGACCGACCTGGACCCGACCGCGCCGACCCCGTGGTGGATGACCCGCCGGCTGCTGCTCGCGGGGATCCGCCCGATCTCGCTCGCGGTCGACGTCACCAACTACGTGATGCTCGAGCTCGGGCAGCCGATGCACGCCTACGACGCCGCCCGCGTCACCGGCGACGTCGTGGTCCGGCGGGCCCGCGCCGACGAGAAGATCACGACGCTGGACGACGTCAGCCGGGCCCTCGACCCCGACGACGTCGCGGTGTGCGACGAGTCCGGCCCGATCGGGCTCGCCGGGGTGATGGGCGGCGCGTCGACCGAGGTCACCGACACCACCGCGGACGTGCTGCTGGAGGCGGCCACCTGGGAGCCGGCCTCCGTGGCGCGCGCGGCCCGTCGTCACAAGCTCCCCAGTGAGGCGGCCCGCCGCTTCGAGCGCACCGTCGACCCCGCCGTGGCGCGCGCGGCCACCGACCGGGCGGCCGCGCTGCTGGCGCACTACGGCTCCGCGACCGTGGCACCCGGCGTGACCGACGCCGGACCGTTCCCGGCCGGTGACGAGGCCGCGCTCGAGCCGGTGCGGATGGCGCTCGACCTCCCGGACCGCGTCGCCGGCGTCGCCTACCCGCGGGGTGCGAGCGTGCGGCGTCTCGTCCAGGTCGGGTGCGCGGTCGACGTCGACTCGCAGGACGGGGCCGCCGCCGTGGTGGTCACGCCCCCGACCTGGCGTCCGGACCTCGTCCGGCCCGCCGACCTGGTCGAGGAGGTCCTGCGCCTCGAGGGCTACGACGTGATCCCGTCGGTGCTGCCGGCCTTCGCCGGTGGCACCGGGCTGACGAT
Organism: Actinomycetospora termitidis; assembly: GCF_030286555.1. Taxonomy (GTDB): domain Bacteria; phylum Actinomycetota; class Actinomycetes; order Mycobacteriales; family Pseudonocardiaceae; genus Actinomycetospora; species Actinomycetospora termitidis. The sequence goes on from NZ_JASVWF010000002.1 coordinate 1,104,640, forward strand.
GGCGCAGCGCCGTCGCCGCCAGGTCTCGCGGGCGCTCGCCGACGCCGGCTACCAGGAGGTGCTGCCCTCGCCGTTCATGGCGCCGGGCGTCCTGGACGCCTTCGGGCTGGACGACGACGACCCGCGACGGTCCGCGGTCCGGCTCGCCAACCCGCTCGACGCCGACCGCTCGCTCATGGCGACGACGCTCCTGCCGGGGCTGCTCGACGCCGTCGTCCGGAACGTCTCCCGCGGTCTGCGCGACCTCGCGCTCTTCCACGTGGGCCAGGTGGCGCGACCCGACCGGGGCGAGCGGAGCGACGGGGAGGGCCGCGGCACCCCGGGCGCCGCACCCGTCGTCGGGACCGCGCAGCGCCCCACCGACGCCGAGATCGCCGCGCTGCTCGAGGGGCTGCCCGCGCAGCCGCTGCGGGTCGGTGCGGTCCTCACCGGCGCGTGGGAGCCGAAGGGCTGGTGGGGCGAGGGCCGCCCGGCGACCTGGACGGACGCCGTCGAGGCCGCCCGCACCGTCGCGTCGGTGTACGGGGCGACCCCCGAGGTGTCGGACGACCGCCACGCCCCGTGGCACCCGGGCCGGTGCGCCGCGCTGCACGTCGACGGCGTGCTCGTCGGGCACGCGGGGGAGCTGCACCCGAAGGTCCTCGAGGCGCTCGGCCTGCCGCCCCGCACGTGCGCGATGGAGCTCGAGCTCGACCGGCTCCCGGTGCACGAGGTGCTGGCCCGCCCCGAGGTCTCGGCGTTCCCGCCGGTGCTGCTCGACGTGGCCCTCGTGGCGGCGACCGACGTCCCGGCCGCGGCGCTCGAGGCGACCCTCGTCGAGGGTGGCGGCGACCTGCTCGAGGACGTGCGGCTCTTCGACGTCTACTCGGGTGCCCAGGTGGGGGAGGGTCGGCGGTCGCTGGCGTTCGCCCTGCGCCTCCGCGCGCCCGACCGCACGCTCACCCTCGAGGAGGCCTCCGCCGCCCGTGATGCCGCGATCGCCCTCGCCGGCGAGCGCCACGGGGCGACGCTGCGCGCCTGAGGCGGCGGCCCGCCGGGTTGAGCGAAGGGCACCTTCCGTCGGGTAGACGGGCCGTGGGCGCCCTTCGCCAATGGGTCGGCGCACCACCCGGACTCGAGCGAAGGGCACCTTCGCTCGACCTAGTCGACCGAACGGGCCTTTCGCTCAGAACCGGGTGCCGACCCCAACGCGCCGTCGACGAGCCACGCCAGGCCGGCCGCGTAGGTGCCCCGCAGCGTGTCCATCGGCAGCGGTGCACCGTCCGGGGCCACGCCGAGGGCCGCGTTGCCGATCGCGTGCACCACGAGCACGCGGATCGCGGTGGCCTGGGCCGCCGGGTCGTCGACCCCGGCCCGCACCAGCAGCGCCCGCATGGACTCCCCGAGCCGCACCGCGTTCGGCCCGCGGGAGCCCTGCCGCGCCACGAAGTGCGGCACCAGGGTCGGGTGGGCGAGCAGCAGCTCGTGCGTCGCGGTCATCAGCTCGACCAGCCCGACCCGCGGGACCGCGTCGTCCACGATCGGCAACGACCCGAGCAGGTCGTCGAGCACCGCATCGAGCAGCCCGTCCCGACCATCGACGTGGCTGTAGAGCGCGTTCGGCGCCACCCCCAGACGTCCGGCGACCGCGCGCATCGACAACGATGCGCCCTCGTCGAGGACGTCGCGCGCGGCCTGGACGACGGCGGTCCGGCTCAGCCCGGCCCGCTGTCCCGGAGTTCTCACGGTTGTGAACTGTACACCGTCCAGCTACTATTGGACTATGTACAGCACCTCCGCCGCCGGCGTCCCCCACGTGCTCACCCCGCCGTCGTCCGGGCGGGCGGACGCGCCGCTGGTGATCGCCTGGCACCTCATGGACGCGCCACGCACCGAGCGGGCGTTCGCCGCGGCGCTGCCGCTCGAGGGCCTCGACGCGTGGAAGCTCTATCCGGGCCTCCCGCTCAGCGGCGAGCGCTTCCCCGGGGAGGACGAGTTCATGGGCGCGATGTTCGCCGAGCCCGTCCTCAACGGGCACGGCGCGATCAACGCCGGGGCGCTGGCCGAGCTCCCCGGCCTGCTCGACGAGGTGCGCGCGGAGCACGGCATCGCCGACGGTCCGGTCGCCGTGGTCGGGGGTTCCGCCGGGGCGGGGATCGCGGGAGGAGCCGTCGTCGAGAAGCTGGTCGACGCCCGAGCCGCCGTCCTGATCAGCCCGCTGGTCCAGCTGCGTCCCGTCGTCGACCTCCTCGCCCGCCAGTTCGGGATGGACTACCGCTGGACCCCCGAGTCCGAGGCCGTGGCCGACCGGATGGACCTGGTGTGGCGGGCGCACGAGTTCGGCTCCACGCCCGTGCGGTGCATCGTCGGTGGGGACGACGACCTCGACGCGTTCCTCTACCCGTCGGGCCGGCTGCGCGACATGCTCCGCGAACAGGGCAGCCGGGCCGACCTGCGGGTCGTCAACGACATGGGCCACGCCCTGGCCGAGGAGCCCGGCGTCGAGCCGGCCCCGCAGACGGCCGCTGCGCGGGAGGTCGACGCCCTCGCCGTCGAGTTCCTCGCTCAGTGCCTCGAGTTGGCCTGACCCAGCGCCTTCGTCAGGTCGGCGAGGAGCTGCGGCACGTCGTCGCGGGGAACCACGGCCTGCACGATCGCCATCCGTGACGGGTCGTCCCGGGCTGCCCGCAGCGCCGCGCGCAGCTCACCGACCGTCCCGGCCCGCGTCGCCGTCGCGCCGCCACCCGGCGCGAACATCGCGGGCGCCGCCGTCCAGTCCCAGCGGGCGATGTCGTTGTAGTGCTCGTCGGGCCCGTGGATGGCCCGCTCGACGGTGTAGCCGTCGTTGTCCACGACGACGACCACCGGCGCCAGCCCCTGCCGCACGATCGTCCCCAGCTCGGCCACGGTGAGCTGCGCCGCGCCGTCGCCGATGAGCAGGACGCCCCGCGAGTCGGGCTGGGCGAGCTGCACCCCGAGCGTGGCCGGCAGCGTGTAGCCGATCGACGCCCACAGCGGCTGGCCGATGAAGTCCACCCCGGCGGGCAGCCGGTGGGTCGAGGCGCCGTAGAAGGACGTGCCCTGGTCGGCGAGCACCACGTCCCCGTCGCGCAGGAACCCCGCCACCTCGGCCCACAACGCGTCCTGGGAGAGCGGCTCGTCGTCCGGCGGCGCGGGCAGCGCGACCTCCGGGCCCGGCACCCGCCGCGTGGCGGGCGCCCGCTCGGCGAGCTCGGCCACCAACGGCACGAGGGCGCCGAGGGCGGTCGGCAGCTCCACCGGCGAGAAGGTCGCCGCGCCGACGCTCGCGGTCCGCGCGCCCAGCTCGATCGTGCGCGACCGCGTGATCCGCTGGGTGAAGAACCCGCTGGTCAGGTCGGTGAAGTACACCCCGGACACGACGAGGGCGCCCGCGTCCTCGACCGTCGACCGCACCTCCTCGGGGCTCGCGGCGCCCGCGTAGGTCCCGACGAAGTGGTCGACGCTCTCGTCGACGAGGCTCTTGGCCCACACGTCGGTGGCGTGCCGCAGCGGCCCGGCGTCGATCAGCCGGGCGAGGACCTCGCGCCCGCCGACCCGGTGGGTCAGCAGCCCTGCGAGCAGCGCGACCCGGTCGATCGACCCCGCCCGCTCGAGCAGCGTGCGCGCGGCGTCGACGAAGCCCTCCAGCGCCTCCGGGTCGGTGTAGTCCACCGGGTCCGGGAGCTTTCCCGACGGCGGGTCGACGGCGGCGGCGGACACGTCGGTCGGCACCAGGAGGTAGCCAGGGAGGTGCTGGTCGCGTACGGCGGCGACCACCCGGTCGATCTCCGCCCGGGCGGTGTCCACCGTCAGGGCGGCCCGCGCGCACGTGATGCCCTCGTGCATCGTCATGAAGTGGGTGAAGTCCCCGTCGCCGAGGGAGTGGTGGACCATCCGGTGCGCGGACTGGTGGTCGGTGGAGGGCGCCCCGACGACGTGGACCACCGGGACGTGCTCGGCGAAGCTCCCGGCCATCGCGTTGATCGCGGACAGCTCACCGACCCCGAACGCCGTCGCCAGCGCCGCCATCCCGCGCAGCCGTCCGTACCCATCGGCGGCGTAGCCCGCGTCGAGCTCGTTCGCGCACCCGACCCACTGCAGGCGATCGTGGGCGACGACGTGGTCGAGCATCGCGAGGTTGTAGTCCCCGGGGACGCCGAAGACGTGCTCGACACCCACCTCGGCGAGCCGGTCGGCGAGGTAGTCGGCGACGCAGTAGGTCATGGGCGCCGAGGCTGCCAGACTCCGGCACCGTGAACACCGTCGGTCGGCAGCGGCTCGCCGCGATGCGCCTGGTGGGCGAGCGCTGGGCGACCCCGCACGACGCCGCGGCCGCGCTCGGCTGCGCCCAGGGCCAGGACCTGCCGGGTGTGCTGTCCTCGATCGCCCTCCGGACGGCGTCGGGTGACGAGGAGGAGGTCCGCCGCGCCTTCGACGACGGGACGGTCGTCCGGTCGTGGCCGATGCGCGGCACGCTGCACGTCGTGGCGGCCGAGGACCTCGCCTGGATGCTGCCGCTCGGCACGCCGCGCCCGCTCGCCGCGGCGGCGAAGCGTCGGGAGGGGCTCGGGCTGGCGGAGGCCACGCTCGAGCGGGCGGGGGAGGTCGCGGCCGAGGCCCTGCGCGGGGGCGGGAGGAAGACCCGCGCCGAGATGAGCGAGTGCTGGGCCGACGCCGGGCTCGACCTCACCTCCTCCCGCGCCTACCACTCGCTGAGCGTGCTGAGCCAGCGCGGCCTGCTCGTGCAGGGACCCTTCGCCACGGCCAAGGAGCAGGCGTTCGTGCTGCTCGACGAGTGGGTGCCGGAGCCGACGCGGCTGGGTCGTGACGAGGCCCTGGTCGAGTGGGCGCGACGGTACTTCCGCTCCCACGGGCCGGCGCACCGCAAGGACTTCGCCCGCTGGACCGGGCTCCCCGCCGCCGACGTCAGCACCGCGATCGACGGGGTCCGCGACGAGCTCACCGAGAGCGACGGCCTCCTGCACGACCCAGAGCTCCCCGAGCGGCTCGCGGCCGCCGAGGTGCCCGACGAGCTCCTCCTGCCCGGCTTCGACGAGTTCGTCCTCGGCTACGCCGACCGCTCGCACGTCCTCGACCCGGAGCACGCCGACCGCATCGTGCCCGGGAACAACGGCATCTTCCGGCCGACGGTCGTGCGCGACGGCCGGGTCGTGGGCACGTGGGCCCGGAAGGGCTCCGGGAGGAACCGGCGGGTGGAGCGGGAGCTGTTCTGAGTCGGCCGTCGTGACAGCAAAGCGTCGTTGCTTGCATCCAGTGGCAGGAAATCCGCATCGTCGGGGAGCAGACTCCGTGACATGACGGGCTCGACGCTGCGTTCCCCGATCACCATCGACCTCCCCGTGGTCCCCGTCGGGGCCCTGCTCGACGCCGCTGCCCGCCGCTACGGCGACCGCGCGGCCCTGGTCCACCACGAGGACACGCTCACCTTCCGTGGCCTGTGGGGCGAGGCGTGCGCGGTCGCCCACGCCCTGATCGCGCGCGGTGTACGCCCGGGCGACGTCGTCGGGCTGCACCTGCCGAACTGCCTCGCCTGGCCGGTCGTCTACCACGGCATCCTGCTGGCCGGCGGCACCGTCGCCCTCGCGAGTCCCGCGCTGCCCGCGGAGCTGCTGCGTGACCAGCTCGACGACGCCGGGGTGGTCGCCGTCGTCAGCCGCGACACGACCCTGCGCTCGGTGATCGGGACGGACGGTCGCCGGCTCGACCTGGCCACGGAGCCCGTCGAGACCCCACCCGACGTCGAGATCGACCCGACCGTCGCGCTCGCCCACCTGGCCTACACCGGTGGCACCACGGGCCGGTCCAAGGGCGTGGAGCTGACGCACGCGAACGTCGTCGCGAACGTCCTGCAGTACGTGGCCTCGGGCTCCGGCTCGGTCCCCGCCCCCGACGTGCACGGCGGGATCACCGTCGAGCAGACCTCGTCACCGGAGGAGCACCCGGTCCGCCTCGGCGAGGGCGTGTCGCTCGCGGTCGCCCCGTGGTTCCACGCGATGGGCACCAACGGGCTGACGATCGGGCTCGTCACCGGGGCGACGGCCGTCGTCCAGGACCGGTTCGACCCGGCGGCCTACCTCGCGGACGTCGAGCGCCACCGCGCCACGACGCTGTCCGGCGCACCGGCGATGTACCACGCGCTGCTCGCCCACCCCGACGCCCGGACCCGCGACCTGAGCAGCGTGCGTTCGGTGACCTCGGGCGCGAGTCCGATGGCGGTGGCCCAGGCGGAGCGGATCGCAGCCCTCATGCCGCACGCCGTCGTGCTCGAGGGCTATGGCCTCACCGAGGCGACGATGGCCCTGTGCACCTCCCCGTCGGCGCGCTCGGCACACCGTCGGATCGGCACGGTGGGCGCCCCGATCGCGAACACCGAGCTCGCCCTGCTCGACGTCGAGTCCGGCCGCCCCGGCGACGACCCGGTGCCGGTGGGGGAGCGCGGCGAGATCTGGGCCCGTGGGCCGCAGGTGATGGCCCGCTACCACGACCGTCCCGACGAGACCGCCACGACGCTCGTCGACGGCTGGTTGCGCACCGGCGACATCGGGATCGTCGGCGACGACGGGCTCGTCGCGGTGGTCGACCGCGCGAAGGACATGCTGCTCTACAAGGGCTACAACGTCTTCCCCCGCGAGCTCGAGGAGCGCCTGGTCGCGCGTCCGGAGGTCCTGACGGCGGCCGTGGTCGGCTGGCCCGACGACGCCGTCGGGGAGGCCCCGACGGCGGCCGTGGTGCTCTCCGCCGGGGCGGGCCCGGACGCCGTGGCCGAGCTCGTGGCGGCGGTCAACGGCGAGGTCCGGCCCTACGAGCGCCTGCGCCGGGTCTTCGTCGTCGAGACCCTGCCGGTGTCGGCGGCGGGCAAGGTCCTCAAGCGGGATCTCCGCGACGTGCTGATCTCCTCGGCCGACGGTCCGGCCTGGACCGACGGCGCTTCCTGAGAGCGGGCCTGCGCGGGCGCCGGAAACGGTTGCTCCGTGCAGAGCAGCCGTCCGCTGTTGGGCGCGGTGGCGGCGGCGCCGGGCGGGTCCGCTCTCAGGTCCGCGGTCCGCACACGGTCGTGTGCCTAGCGTGAGCACCCGGTCCACCGGCTCCCCCCGGGTCCGCCCGGTCGGTGGTCCTCCGATGAGTGCCCAGCGTCCTGCCCCGACAGGAGAGCCCGACGGATGTCGCCGTACCCGCACGCCCCCGACGTGCCGCCCCAGTGGTCCCCGACCGGACGGCGGCCCCGGGCCGCCGCCCGCCTCCTGACCGTCCTCGGCGTCCTGGCCGGCCCGGGGGTGATCGCGGGCCTCGCGGTCGCCGGGCTGGTCGGACCCTGGCTCGCCCTCGGACTGGGGGTCGTCGCGCTCGCCGGCGGCGTCGCCCTGGCCGGCGGGACCGTGTTCCGCGGGCCCGGCGCGATGCGCGGCCCCGCCGAGTGGGGCGCGCCCGCGACCGGGGACTTCGTCCCCGGTGCCCGGGTGCTCGTGGTCGGCGGCGGGTACGTCGGGCTGGTCGCGGCCCGGGCGCTGCAGGCCCGCCTCGGGCAGTCCGGCGACGGGCGGCACCGTGGCCGGCGCAGCGGGGCGCGCGACCGCGCGTCGACGCCGGTCGGCTCGATCACCGTCGTCGACCCGCAGCCGCACATGACCTACCAGCCGTTCCTGCCCGAGGCGGCGGGCGGCTCGATCGCCCCGCGGCACCTCACGGTGTCGCTGCGGCGGGTGCTGGACCGCTGCGACGTGGTGACGGGATCGGTCGTGGCGGTCGACGACGCGCGGCGCCGCGCCGTGGTGGCGCTCGGCGACGGGTCGTCGACGGAGGTCGGCTACGACGTCCTGGTGGTCGCCCCGGGCGCGGTGGCCCGGGAGCTCCCGGTGCCGGGGCTCGCCGAGCAGGCCCTGACGTTCCGCACGGTGGGCGACGCGACGGCGCTGCGCGACCACGTGCTGTCCCGGCTCGACGCCGCGGCCTCCGTCGTCCCGGGCTCGCCCGACGAGGCGGCACGACGGGCCCGGCTGCTCACCTTCGTCGTCATCGGCGGCGGCTTCGCCGGGGTCGAGGCCCTCGGCGAGATCGAGGACCTCGCGCGGCGGGCCGCGAAGCAGGTCGGGGTGGACCCCGGGGAGCTGCGCTGGGTCCTGGTCGAGGCCTCGAAGCGGATCATGCCCGAGGTGAGCGAGCCGACCGCCGCGCGGGTGCACGGCAAGCTCGCCCGACGCGGCATCGAGGTCCGGGTCGGGGCCGGACTGGTCTCCGCCGAGGGCGGCGTCGTCCGGCTCGCCGACGGGACCGTCGTCCCCACGGACACGGTCGTCGTGGCGGCCGGCACGCGGCCGAACCCGCTGCTGGAGCGGACCGACCTCCCGCTGGAACGCACCGGCAAGGTGCGCTGCACGGCGATGCTGCAGGTCATCGGGCGCTCGCACGTCTTCGCGGCGGGCGACGGCGCGGCCGTGCCGGACCTCGCCCGGGGCGCCACGCTCGCCGACGAGGACCCGCAGGTGCTCACCGCGCCCACCGCCCAGCACGCGGTCCGTCAGGCGCGGGTGCTGGCGGGCAACGTCGTCGCCCACCTCGGCGGACGTCCGCTGCAGCCCTACCACCACGCGTCGGCCGGGGTGGTCGCCGGGCTGGGGCGGCGCCGCGGCGTCGCCGAGATCCGGGGGCTGCGCCTCATGGGGTGGCCGGCCTACGCCCTGCACCGCGCCTACCACCTCTGGGCCATGCCGACCACGGAGCGCAAGGCGCGGATCGTGCTCGACTGGTTCGCCGCGGCCCTCCTGGGGCGGGACCCGGTCGCGACGGGGGCCGTGGTGCCGTCGCCGCGCCGGGGGGACGGCGACCCGGAGGTCGCGCCCGCGCCCGCGACCACCTCGGAGCCGGCGCGACCCGCACGCGGGACCCGTGGGATCGTGGACCCCGCCGTCATCGACGGCCCGACGCTGCGCGAGCCCCACCCCTCCTTCCCGACGCCGAGCCGGGTCGGGGTCCCCAGCGGCTCCCGCCCCGGCCCGACGACCGGCGACCAGCCGGCGTTGTCCTGGCTGAGCACCGGGAGGCACGACTTCCGCTGATCCGTTGCATGGAATTCCGTGATCGTGCATAGTCATTCGTATGCGGATCGCGGTGGCCGGTGCGAGCGGGTACGTCGGGGGTGAGCTCCTGCGGCTGGCGCTCGGCCATCCCGAGGTGGAGATCGGGGCGCTGACCGCGGGGGACTCCGCGGGCAGTCTCCTCGGGGCGCACCAGCCGCACCTGTCGACCCTGGCCGACCGTCCGATCGTGGAGACGACGGTCGAGGCCCTCGCGGGGCACGACGTCGTCTTCCTGGCGCTCCCGCACGGCCGGTCGGCGGAGCTCGCCGCGCGGCTGCCCGCCGACGTGCTGGTGGTCGACTGCGGGGCCGATCACCGGCTGCGCGACCAGGCGGCGTGGGAGCGCTGGTACGGCGGCGAGCACGCGGGCCACTGGCCCTACGGCCTGCCGGAGCTGCCCGGGGCGCGGGAGGCGCTGCGCGGCAGCCGGCGGATCGCCGTCCCGGGCTGCTACCCGACGACGGCGACACTGGCCGCTCTCCCCGCCGTCGCCTCGGGCCTGGTCGAGCCGGAGATCAGCGTCGTCGCCTTCTCCGGCACGTCCGGGGCCGGGCGGGCGGCGAAGCCGCACCTGCTCGGTTCCGAGGTGATGGGGTCGGCCACGGCCTACGGCGTCGGCGGCGCCCACCGGCACACCCCGGAGATCGTGCAGAACCTCTCCGACCTCGGCGCCGGGCCGGTCCGGGTCTCGTTCATCCCGGTCCTCGCGCCGATGCCGCGCGGCATCCTGGCGGTGGTCAGTGCCCCGCTCGCCGACGCGGCGGTCGACGCCACCCAGGCGCGGGAGGTCTACGCCAAGGCGTACGACGCCGAGGCCTTCGTCCACCTCCTGCCCGAGGGCGTCCAGCCCGCCACGAAGAGCGTGGTGGGGTCGAACGCCGTCCAGGTGCAGGTCGAGGTGGATGCGGACGCCGGCCGGCTCGTGGCCACGGCCGTGATCGACAACCTCACCAAGGGCACCGCGGGCGGCGCCTTCCAGTCGGTCAACGTGGCCCTCGGGCTCGAGGAGACCCTCGGCCTGCCCACCGCCGGCCTCGCCCCGTGAGCCCGTCCTCCGCACCGACCGCACCGACCGCACCGACCTCGACGAGGAGGACGCCGTGAGCGTCACCGCCGCCGCCGGCTTCCGGGCCACCGGCGTCCGCGCCGGGCTGCGCGCCCACGGCGACCGCCCCGATCTCGCCCTGGTGGTCAACGACGGCCCGTCGACCACCGCGGCCGGGGTCTTCACCCGCAACCAGGTCAAGGCCGCCCCCGTGCTGTGGTCCCAGCAGGTGCTGCGCGAGCGCTCCCTGCGCGCGGTCGTGCTGAACTCGGGGGGCGCGAACGCCTGCACCGGCCCCGACGGGTTCGGCGACACCCACCGCACCGCCGAGAAGGTCGCCGAGGTCCTCGGGTGCGGGGCGATCGAGGTCGCGGTCTGCTCGACCGGGCTGATCGGCGAGCGGCTCCCCATCGACTCCCTGCTCGCCGGGGTCGACGAGGCGGCGACCGGGCTCGGCGACGACGAGGCCGCCGGGACCTCGGCCGCCACCGCCGTCCTCACCACCGACACCGTCGACAAGCAGGCGGCCCGGACGCGCGACGGCTGGACGGTCGGCGGGTTCGCGAAGGGCGCCGGGATGATGGCGCCGAGCCTCGCGACCATGCTCGTCGTCGTCACCACCGACGCCGCGCTCGACGCCGAGGTCGCCGATCGCGCCCTCCGCGCGGCCACATCCGTGACCTTCGACCGGCTCGACATCGACGGGTCGACCAGCACGAACGACACGGTGATCCTGCTGGCGTCCGGATCCTCCGGCGTGACGCCCGACGAGGGGACCTTCACCGGCGAGCTGCGCGAGGTGTGCGCCGAGCTCGCCCGCGGGCTGCAGGCCGACGCCGAGGGGGTCACCAAGCGCATCGTCGTGACCGTGACGGGCGCGTCCACCGACGCCGAGGCGCTCGTGGGGGCCCGCGCGGTCGCCCGCGACAGCCTGGTGAAGACCGCGCTGTTCGGCTCCGACCCGAACTGGGGCCGGATCGCGGCCGCGATCGGCGCCAGCGACGCCCGGGTGGAGCCGGAGACGCTGTCGGTCACCGTCAACGGGGTGCTGCTCTGTGCCGCCGCCGCGGCGGTGGGCGACCGGTCGAAGGCCGACCTCACCGGGCGGGACGTCGAGGTCGAGGTCGATCTCGGTCTGGGCACCGGGACCGCGACCGTGCTGACCACCGACCTGTCGCACGCCTACGTCGAAGAGAACAGCGCGTACTCGACATGACCGCGACGTCGCACGAGGAGGCCCAGGGCAAGGCGGCCGTGCTGGCCGAGGCGCTGCCGTGGCTGCGGGAGTTCCAGGACGCGATCGTCGTCGTCAAGTACGGCGGCAACGCGATGGTCGACGACGAGCTGCGCCGCGCCTTCGCCGAGGACATGGTGTTCCTGCGCCTCGCCGGGATCCGTCCGGTCGTCGTGCACGGCGGCGGTCCCCAGATCTCCGCCATGCTCGAGCGGCTCGGCATGGAGGGCGAGTTCCGCGGCGGGCTGCGGGTGACCACGCCGGAGACGATGGACGTCGTCCGGATGGTGCTCGTGGGGCAGGTCGGCCGGGAGCTCGTCGGCCTGGTCAACGCCCACGGGCCCCTCGCGGTCGGGATGTCCGGTGAGGACGCGCAACTGTTCACGGCCGCGCGGCGCACCGCCACCGTCGACGGCGAGCAGGTCGACGTCGGTCTGGTCGGCGACGTCGTCGCCGTCAACCCCGCGGCCGTGCTCGACCTCGTCGCCGGCGGCCGCATCCCGGTGATCTCCACGGTCGCCCCCGACATCGACGGCGTCGTGCACAACGTGAACGCCGACACCGCCGCGGGGGCACTCGCGGTCGCCCTGGGAGCCCGCAAGCTCGTCGTCCTCACCGACGTCGAGGGGCTCTACACCGACTGGCCCGACCGCGCGAGCCTCCGCACCGAGATCGGTGCGGACGAGCTCGCCGGGCTCCTGCCCGGTCTCGCGAGCGGCATGATCCCCAAGATGGAGGCCTGCCTGCGGGCGGTCCTGGGCGGCGTGCCCCGCGCGCACGTCATCGACGGCCGGGTGGCGCACTCGGTCCTGCTCGAGGTCTTCACCAGCAAGGGCGTCGGGACGATGGTCGTCCCCGCCGAGGAACCCGGAGGAGGTCCCGCATGACCACGTCAGCACCCACCGGTGAGGACCTCCGCCGCCGCTGGTCGGAGACGATGATGGGGAACTACGGCACCCCGCCGATCGACCTCGTCCGGGGCGAGGGCGCCCGCGTCTGGGACACCGACGGTCGCGAGTACCTCGACCTGCTCGGCGGGATCGCGGTCAACCTGCTCGGCCACGCGCACCCCGCCGTGGTCGAGGCGGTGACCCGGCAGGTCGCCACCCTCGGCCACACCTCGAATCTCGTGATCAACCCGCGCACCGTCGAGCTCGGCGAGCGCCTGCTGGAGCTGCTCGGGGTGACCGACGGCCGGGTGCTGATGTGCAACTCCGGCGCGGAGGCCAACGAGGCGGCCTTCAAGATCGCCCGGCGGACCGGTCGGCCGAAGATCGTCGCCGCCGAGGGCGGGTTCCACGGCCGGACGATGGGCGCCCTCGCGATGACCGGCCAGCCCGCCAAGCGCGAGCCGTTCGAGCCGATGCCGCCCGGGGTGGAGTTCGTGCCCTACGGCGACGCCGAGGCGCTGCGGGCCGCGGTGGACGGCGACACCGCGGCGGTCGTCCTCGAGCCGATCCAGGGCGAGGCGGGCGTCGTCATCCCGCCCGAGGGCTACCTCCAGGCGGCCCGCGAGATCACCTCGGACGCCGGCGCCCTGCTCGTCGTCGACGAGGTGCAGACCGGCATCGGGCGCACCGGGGTCTGGTTCGCCCACCAGCGCGCGGGCGTCGTCCCCGACGTCGTGACGCTGGCGAAGGGCCTCGGCGGCGGCCTCCCGCTCGGCGCCTGCATCGGCATCGGTTCCGCCGCCGAGCTGCTCGGGGCGGGCCAGCACGGCACGACCTTCGGGGGCAACCCGGTGTGCTGTGCCGCCGCGCTGGCCGTCCTCGACACGATCGTCCGGGAGGGACTGCTCGACCGAGCCGACACGCTCGGCAAGGACCTCGGGACGCGGATCGAGGGCCTCGACCACCCGCTGGTCGACCACGTCGACGCGGCCGGCCTGCTGATCGGCGTCGCCCTGACCACCCCGGCCTCGCCGCAGGTCACCGCCGCTGCCCTCGAGTCCGGCTTCCTGATCAACGGGGCCGTCCCGGGCCGGCTGCGGCTCGCCCCGCCCGCCGTCGTCACCGACGACCAGGTGGAGGGCTTCCTCGCGGCCCTGCCCGACGTCCTCACGCGTGGTGCCGCCCGGGCGGAGGGGACGTCGTGACGGCCCCGTCCCTGTCCACCTCCGGCGGGACCACCACGGGCGGCGTCCCGTCCGGACGCCGGGCGCCACGCCACCTGCTGCGCGACGACGACCTCTCGCCCGCCGAGCAGGCCGAGGTCCTCGAGCTCGCGGCCACGATCAAGGCCGACCCGTTCGGGCACCGCCCCCTCGCCGGCCCGCGGGCCGTCGCGGTCATCTTCGACAAGCCCTCGACGCGGACGCGGGTCTCGTTCCAGGTCGGCATCGCCGCCCTCGGCGGCACCCCGGTGATGATCGACGGCCGGGACGCCCAGTTCGGGCGGGGCGAGACCATCGCGGACACGGCGCGGGTGCTGTCCCGCTACGTCGACGCCATCGTCTGGCGCACCGGGGCCGACGAGCGCATCCGGGAGATGGCCGCGCACGCGAGCGTGCCCGTCGTCAACGCGCTCACCGACGGCTTCCACCCCTGCCAGGTCCTCGCCGACCTGCAGACCGTCGTCGAACGGCACGGCCGTACCGCCGGGCTCACGCTGACCTACCTGGGCGACGGGGCGAACAACATGGCGCACTCCCTGCTGCTCGGTGGCGTCACCGCCGGGATGCACGTGCGGGTCGCCTCCCCGGACGGCTTCCACCCCGACCCGACCGTGCTGGCGGACGCCCGGTCGCGGGCGGTGGAGACCGGCGGCTCGGCGGCGGCTGTCGTGGTGGACGGGCGGCCCGCGGCGCTCGACGCCGCCGCGGGGGCCCACGTCCTCGTCACCGACACCTGGACCTCGATGGGGCAGGAGGACGACGGGCTGGACCGCGTCGCGCCGTTCCGGCCCTGCCGCATCGACGACGAGCTGCTGGCGGGCGCGGCGGCCGACGCGACCGTGCTGCACTGCCTGCCCGCGCACCGGGGCGACGAGATCACCGCGGAGCTCCTCGACGGCCCGACGTCCGCGGTGTGGGACGAGGCGGAGAACCGCCTGCACGCCCAGAAGGCCCTGCTGACCTGGCTCCTCGGGCGATGACCCCGGCGGACGAGGCCCTCGGCGCCGAGCCCGAGGCGGTGCCCGACCCCCGGCTCGCGCGGGAACGGCTGGAGCGGCTGCGCCCGGTCACCAGCCGCGCCTCCCGCCAGGCCCGCATCGTCGAGCTGATCAGCACCCGCGAGGTGCACAGCCAGAGCGAGCTCGCCGCGATGCTCGGCCGGGAGGGCGTGGACGCCACGCAGGCGACCCTGTCCCGCGACCTCGACGAGCTCGGTGCGGTGAAGCTGCGCGGCGCCGACGGCGGCGCCGGGCGCTACGTGGTCCCCGACGACGGCAGCCCGGTGCGGGGGGTCACCGGGGGTACCGACAGACTGTCCCGGCTGCTCGCGGAGCTGCTGGTCTCGGTGGACCACTCGGGCAACCTGGCGGTGCTCCGGACCCCGCCGGGCGGGGCGCACTACCTGGCGAGCGCGCTGGACCGGGCGGCGCTGTCCGAGGTCGTTGGCACGATCGCGGGGGACGACACCGTGGTCGTGGTCGCCCGCGAGCCGCTCGACGGGGCCGGCCTCGCCGGCCTGCTCAGCGGCCTGGGCGGGCGGCCCGCAGCACGACGCACACACCAGGACGACGGGGAGGACCTTCGGTGACGGCGGGAACGGGCGGGGCGCTCTGGGGCGGACGGTTCTCCTCGGGACCGGACGCGGTCATGGCGGCCCTGTCGAAGTCGACCCAGTTCGACTGGGTGCTCGCTCCCTACGACCTCGCGGGATCGCGGGCACACGCCCGCGTGCTGCACCACGCGGGGCTTCTCGACGACGAGGAGCTCACCGGCATGCTCGACGGGCTCGCCCGTCTCGAGCGTGACGTCGAGGACGGGGCCTTCGTCGCCGCGGAGTCCGACGAGGACGTACACACCGCGCTCGAGCGGGGGCTCATCGAGCGTGTCGGTCCGGAGCTCGGCGGCAAGCTGCGCGCCGGCCGGTCCCGCAACGACCAGATCGCGACGCAGCTGCGGATGTGGCTGCGCGACCGGCTCCGTGAGATCGCGCGCGGGGTCTGCGACGTGGTGGACGCGCTCGTCGTGCAGGGGCGGACCCACCCCGACGCGGTCATGCCCGGCCGCACCCACCTCCAGCACGCCCAGCCGGTGCTGCTCGCCCACCACCTCGGTGCCCACGCCCAGGCCCTCCTGCGCGATGTCGAGCGCTGCCGCGACCTCGACCGGCGTCTCGGGCTCTCGCCGTACGGCTCGGGGGCCCTGGCCGGCACCTCGCTCGGTCTCGACCCGGCGGCGGTCGCCCGCGACCTCGGGTTCCGCGACGCGGTCGACAACTCGATCGACGGCACCGCCTCCCGCGACCTTGCCGCCGAGGGCGCGTTCGTCCTGGCCATGGTCGCCGTCGACCTCTCCCGGATGGCCGAGGAGACGATCCTCTGGGCGACCGCGGAGTTCGGGTACGTGACGCTCGACGACGCGTGGTCCACCGGGTCGTCGATCATGCCGCAGAAGAAGAACCCCGACGTCGCCGAGCTGGCCCGCGGGAAGGCCGGACGCCTCGTCGGGAACCTCGCCGGTCTCCTGACGACGCTCAAGGCGCTGCCGCTCGCCTACAACCGCGACCTGCAGGAGGACAAGGAGCCGCTGTTCGACTCGGCGGCGCAGCTCGCCATGGTGCTGCCGGCGATGGCCGGGATGATCCGCACCCTGACGATCCACACCGACCGGCTGGCCGAGCTGGCTCCGGCGGGGTTCAGCCTCGCCACCGACATCGCCGAGTGGCTGGTGCGCCAGGGCGTGCCGTTCCGACGTGCCCACGAGGCCGCCGGGGCCTGCGTCCGGGCCGCCGAGGGCCGCGGTGTCGGCCTGGACGAGCTGACCGACGACGAGCTCGCCGGCTGCGACCCCGCGCTCACCCCGGACGTCCGCACGGTGCTGACCGTCGAGGGATCGATCGCCTCGCGGGACGCCCACGGGGGAACCGCGCCGAAGCGGGTCGCCGAACAGTACGACCGCATCGTGGGGGCCGTGATCGAGGCGCGCGCGTGGGCCGGCCGGCCGATCGACCGACGGTGACGTCGGTTCCGGCCCGCTCCGAGCTGGCCGTCGACCCGCTCGACGCCGCGCGGTTCCTGCTCGGGTGCGAGCTCGTCGCGGACACGCCCGAGGGAGATGTCCGGGTCCGCCTGGTCGAGGTCGAGGCGTACCGCGGCGAGGACGACCCCGGCTCGCACTGCTACCGCGGGCGCACCCCGCGCAACGACGTCATGTGGGGTCCGGCCGGTCATCTCTACGTCTACTTCGTCTACGGGATGCACTTCTGCGCGAACGTCGTCGCTCTCGACGACGGGCGCCCCGGGGCCGTCCTGGTGCGCGCGGGGGAGGTGCTCTCCGACCGGTCCCTCGCCCACGTCCGACGGCCCACGGCGCGCGGGCGGGACGCGGAGCTGGCGAAGGGGCCGGCGCGACTGTGCACGCTGCTCGGCCTCGCGCGGGAGCACAACGGCGTCGACGTCCTCGACCCGCAGGCCCCCGTCCGGCTCGAGCGCGGCACGGCGGTGCCCGACGAGGCCGTGCGCCGGGGGCCCCGGGTCGGGGTGGCCGTCGGCCAGGAACGGCCGTGGCGCCTGTGGGTGGACGGGTCGTCGGCGGTGACGCCGTACAAGGCGGGGCGCGCCCGCCCGGACGGTCCCGACTGGTAGCGGGGCCGACCGGCCACAATGGACCCGTGACCGCACCGCACATCCTCGACGACCTCGCCTGGCGAGGGCTGATCGCCCAGAGCACCGACCTCGACGCGCTGCGCCGCGACCTGGACGCCGGCACGGTCACCCTCTATTCGGGCATCGACCCGACGGCGCCGAGCGCCCACATCGGCCACCTGCTGCAGTGGCTGACCCTCGCGCGCTTCCAGCAGGCCGGCCACCGACCGATCGCGCTGGTGGGTGGCGCGACCGGTCTCATCGGCGACCCGAAGCCGACGGCCGAGCGGACGCTCAACGACCGCGAGGTCGTCGCCGGCTGGGTGGAGAAGATCGGGCAGCAGCTCCGGCCGTTCCTCGAGTTCACCGGGGACAACGCCGCGCTGCTGGTCAACAACCTCGACTGGACCGAGGGCGTCTCGGCCCTGGACTTCCTGCGTGACCTCGGCAAGCACTTCCGCGTCGGGCGCATGCTCGCCAAGGAGGCGGTGAGCCGGCGGATGGAGTCCGACGAGGGCATCAGCTACGCCGAGTTCTCCTACCAGATCCTGCAGTCCTACGACTTCCTCGAGCTGTTCCGCCGCTACGGCTGCACGATGCAGACCGGGGGCAGCGACCAGTGGGGGAACCTGACGGCGGGCATCGACCTGATCCACCGCGTCGAGGGTCGGTCCGTGCACGCGCTCGGCACCCCGCTGATCACCAAGGCCGACGGGTCGAAGTTCGGCAAGACCGAGGGCGGCACGGTGTGGCTCGACGCCTCGCTGACGAGCCCCTACGCCTTCTACCAGTTCTGGATCAACGCCGAGGACGCCAAGGTGGGGGAGTACCTACGGGCCTTCACGTGGCTGCCGCGCGAGGAGATCGAGGACCTCGAGCGCCAGACCGTGGAGAAGCCCCAGGTGCGTGCCGCGCAACGCGCCCTGGCCGAGTCGGTGACGACGCTCGTGCACGGGGCCGCGGAGCTCGGTCGGGTCCAGGCCGCGAGCCAGGCCCTGTTCGGGCGGGGCGAGCTGCGAGCCCTGGACGCCCCGACGCTCGCGGCCGCCCTCGCCGAGGTCCCGTCGACGACGCTGCCGCGGACCGACAACCCGACGATCGTCGACCTGCTCGTCGGCACCGGTCTGGCCACGGGCCGCGGCGCCGCCCGGCGGACCGTCGCCGAGGGTGGGGCCTACGTGAACAACGCCAAGGTCGACGCGGAGGACTGGACGCCGGGGGAGGCCGACCTGCTGCACGGCCGCTGGCTCGTGGTGCGCCGCGGGAAGCGGACGACGGCGGGCGTGGAGCTCGTGTCGACCTGATGTCGGCCGTGGGTCGGGCGGGAAACGCCGCCCGACCTGCGGTGACGCCCGAACGGGACCCCCCTGAACACGGGCCTCGCGGGGTGTGTAAAGTTCTCCATGTCGCCAGGCCGGAGGGGTTGCCCCGGGGTCTGGGGGCGGGATAGGTTCGAGAGGTTGCCCTCCAGCCGGTCTGGTAGGGTCGGAGTCGAACTGAGTCACCGAGCGGTGCGCCACTCCTGGGTGGGTGGTTGCGGGTTCGTGTGGTCGTCCTTTGAGAACTCAACAGTGTGCTGACGTTTTGTGTTCTGGCCCCAGCTTTGTGTTGGGGTTTGTT
>NZ_JASVWF010000020.1 GCF_030286555.1 Actinomycetospora termitidis
GTGCCGCCCGAGGTCGCCGCGCAGCCGACCGGCCCCGCCCGTCGGGTCTCCGGGCTGCGCCGCGAGGAGGTCGCCCTCCTGGCGGGGGTCAGCACGGACTACTACGTGCGCCTCGAGCAGGGCCGCGAACGGCACCCGTCCCGGCAGGTGCTGATCTCGATCGCGCGCGCTCTGCACCTCGACGACCAGGCCGTCGCCCACCTTCTGCGCATCGGGTTCCCCGACCTGCACCCGACGGCAGCACCGGTCACCCGCGTCGCTCCGGAGCTGCAGCGGCTCCTGGACCGGATGGCGAACGTGCCGGCGTTCGTCGTCGGCCCCGGCCAGGACGTCCTGGCCGCCAACGCACCGGCCACCGCGGTGTATCGGGGCTTCGCCGCCTTCGACAACCTGCTGCGGATGATCTTCCTCGACCCGGTCGCCCGGGACTTCTACCTCGACTGGGACCAGGCG
>NZ_JASVWF010000021.1 GCF_030286555.1 Actinomycetospora termitidis
TCGAACAGCGGCCGGTACTCCTCGGGGGTCACCTCCTCGACGGCGCCGAGCATGCCGTGGCCGGCGTTGTTGACCAGGACGTCGATGCCGCCGAACGCGCTCTCGGCGAGGGCGACGGCCGCCTCGGTGTCGCCGGCGCGCGTGACGTCGAGGGCGATCGCGCGGCAGGTGTCGGGGTGCCGGGCGACCACGTCGTCGAGGGAATGGGGGTCGCGGGCGGTGGCGAGCACGGAGTCACCGCGCTCCAGTGCCGTCGAGGCGAGCAGCCGTCCGAGTCCGCCGGAGCAGCCGGTGATCAGCCAGCGCAGGGTCATGTCAGTCTCCTGTCGGAGTTCGTGGGGATGGCGAGCTACCGCGCGGAGTCCGCCGCGGATGCTCGCGTCGTGGGGGAGGTGAGGGCTGCGAGGCGTGCCTCGCTCGGGCTGCCGGGCTCGGCGG
>NZ_JASVWF010000022.1 GCF_030286555.1 Actinomycetospora termitidis
AACCAGGGCAGCCGTTGGTCCATGACGATCTCCCAGCCCGACCGGTGCACCAGCCCGTGGTGGTAGACGCACAGGCACACCAGGTTGTCGAGCTCGGTGTCGCCGTCGTGGCCCCAGTGCTGGATGTGGTGGATCTGGGAGCGGCGGGCTCTGCGACGGCAGCCGGGGAAGGCGCAGTGCCGGTCGCGGCGGCGCACGGCGCGGGCGAGCCCGGCCGGTGGGGTGCGGGACTTGCGGCCGACGTCGAGGACCTCGCCCTTCGACCCGAGAACCATCGGGATGATCTCGGCATCACAAGCCAACCGGCGCACGGTCTCGGGGCGGATCCAGGTGGTGTCACCGAGCAGGGCCAGCGCCTTGCTGCGGTCGGCGAGTTGGTCGCGCAGGGTGTCGTAGTCGACGGTCACGGTCAGTTGGATCGGGCTGGTGTCCCCGG
>NZ_JASVWF010000023.1 GCF_030286555.1 Actinomycetospora termitidis
TCGTAACAAGGTAGCCGTACCGGAAGGTGCGGCTGGATCACCTCCTTTCTAAGGAGCATCTGCCTCGGATCGTCGACACGCTTGTCGGTGACAGCTGCCCCGGTGTGGGGTGGCGGCCGTGAGGGTGCGACGGAGGGCCTGCTGATCTCGGTCTCGAGATGGCGGGTTGCTTACTGGATTGACGTGGAACCAGGACACGTGAAAAGGCGTTGGCGCACTGTTGGGTCCTGAGAGGACGACCCGGCCCTCACACCCCTTTGGGTGGGTGTGGGGGCGGTTGTTGTCTCTGGGCAGTCATCATGGTCGTTCCACGAGGTGTGGTTCGGCGTGGTGGTCTGCGGGTGGGTTTGTCAAGTGGATAGTGGACGCGAGCATCTTTTTTTCCTGGTCGCC
>NZ_JASVWF010000024.1 GCF_030286555.1 Actinomycetospora termitidis
TCGTAACAAGGTAGCCGTACCGGAAGGTGCGGCTGGATCACCTCCTTTCTAAGGAGCATCTGCCTCGGATCGTCGACGCTGTTCGTTGGTGACAGCTGCCCAGTCTCGGGTGGCGGCCGGCGCGGCGCGACGGAGGGCCACCGCATCCCCTTGGTGGGGGTGGGTGGTTGCTTACTGGATTGATGTGGAACCAGAACACGCGAGAAGCGTTGGCACACTGTTGGGTCCTGAGAGGACGACCCGGCCCTCACACCCTGGGTGGGTGTGGGGGTCGTGTTTTCTCTCTGGGCAGTCATCATGGTCGTTCCGCGGTTGTGGTTCGGCGTGGTGGTCTGCGGGTGGGTTTGTCAAGTGGATAGTGGACGCGAGCATCTTTTTTTCCTGGTCGCC
>NZ_JASVWF010000025.1 GCF_030286555.1 Actinomycetospora termitidis
CCGGCCACCAGCTCCTACGTCGATGACGGCACCGTGGGTGACGGGCACGTCGAGGTCATCCGCGACACCATGATCCGGCTGCGCCGCGTGGAGGACCTGGACGAGGAGGTGCTGGCCACCACCGAACAACAGCTGGCGACCCTGGCCGCGACGCACTCCCCGATCGCACTCAAAGGCGCGGCGTCGGTGATCGCCGACCGACTCGACCCCGACGGCGCCGCCCCCTCAGAGGACCCGCCACCGCCCGACGAGCTGAGCTACACCCGGCGGCGCAACGGCGACCTGCACGCCAAGCTGATCCTGCGCGACCCCGTCTCGGCGGAGTTGTTCGACCAGGCCATCCGCGCCGCCACCCTGCCCCCGGAATCCGCCGCACTCGCCGA
>NZ_JASVWF010000026.1 GCF_030286555.1 Actinomycetospora termitidis
CCGCCGCCATCGGTGTCGCCGGTGGTGTCGGACCGCGCGGGGTCGGGGGTGTAGTCGGGGTCGGGGCCACCGAACTCGGCCCGGCCGTCCTCACCGTCATCGTGGTGGTCGAACAGCGGGGGCTGACCGTCCTCGCCCGGGTGGGGTTCGTCGAGGCCCTCGGCATGGCCGGCGTTGATCAGGTCGATCAGCGCGGCGGCCTGCCGGGCGGGTTTGGAGTGCTCGGCCTCGACCTCGGGGGCCTCACCCCACTCGCCGTTCTCGCCGATTGGGGCGGCGCCGGTGTCGGGGTCGGCGAGTGCGGCGGATTCCGGGGGCAGGGTGGCGGCGCGGATGGCCTGGTCGAACAACTCCGC
>NZ_JASVWF010000027.1 GCF_030286555.1 Actinomycetospora termitidis
GTGGACCCGGCCGGTGGGGGAGGTCCACTCGAACCGCCCGGGGTGGGTCTGGTGCACGGTCCAGCCGGTGTCGTCGTCGTGTTTGTCCAGGTGGTCGGCCTGGCACAGCGCGCCGAGATCGTCGGCGACGGTCTGGCCGCCGTCGATGACGGCGAGGGTGTGGTCGGCGTGGCATCGGGTGGCGTCCACGGTGCAGCCGGGTGCGCGACACATGCGGTCGCGGGCGGTCACCCAGTCCCGCAGCCGCGTGGAGGGGAACCGGTTCCCGGCCTCGACGGTGCTCACGGCGGGGTGCTCTTCGGGTGGGCGGGCGCGTTCGCGGGCGAGGGCGCGGGCGGCGCGGCGCAGGAAC
>NZ_JASVWF010000028.1 GCF_030286555.1 Actinomycetospora termitidis
GCGGTGCGCATGGAGCGGCCGAGGAAGTCGGTCCGGAACGGACCGGGCTCGACGATGATCGTGGCGATCCCGAAGGGTGCGACCTCCTGGGCGAGCGCCTCCGAGAGGCCTTCCACGGCGAACTTCGTGGCGTTGTAGTAGCCGTCGCCGGCGATGCCCGCGATCCCGGCTCCGGAGGACATCATGACGATCCGGCCGCCGGCACCCTGCTTGCGTAGCGTCGGGAGCACCGCGCGGGTGGTCTCGATCAGTCCGAAGACGTTGGTCTCGAACAGCGGCCGGTACTCCTCGGGGGTCACCTCCTCGACGGCGCCGAGCATGCCGTGGCC
>NZ_JASVWF010000029.1 GCF_030286555.1 Actinomycetospora termitidis
CTCACGGCGGGGTGCTCTTCGGGTGGGCGGGCGCGTTCGCGGGCGAGGGCGCGGGCGGCGCGGCGCAGGAACCCGAGCGCGTCGCCAGGCACGGTCGGCAGGTGCTGCGGGAGGGGACCGAGCGGGCTGAGGTCGGTGAACGGTAGTTGGTCGTTGCCGAAGGCGGTGGTGAGGAGGTCGAGGTCTCGGGTGTGGGCGGTGATCTCGATGATCTGGGCGTGGCGGCGCCCGCCGACCGGGGGTGGCCCGGCGGCCGGGGGTCGGACCGAGAGGACGTACTCGAGTCGGCCGAGGTGGTCGTAGAGGGCGATCCGCCAGCGTTGGTGTC
>NZ_JASVWF010000003.1 GCF_030286555.1 Actinomycetospora termitidis
CCTTCACCTGGACCAAGACCGCCGAAGAGATCCTGCCCCACGCCACCCGTCAGCGAACTTCAGACGCGCGACACTAGCGGGGTCTCGCCGCCGCCTGGGTCACGTAGCGCTCCACCGCGTCGCGCGCCTCGTAGATCGTCCGGGCGTGGCCGTAGCGGTTCGCGTCGAGCGTGGAGTGCGTCCAGCCGCCGGGCGGCACCCGGGTGCCGAGGGTCAGATACCCGATCTGGCGGTCCCAGAGGATTTCCGACTCGAATCCGCGCGGATCGTCCCAGCGCCACGAGTACCCGTGGTCCTCGGACGACTCGAACACCTCGATACCGTCGATCTCCATGATTTCTTCCTCCCCGTCGAAGTGAATCGTAGAGTCGATGCGTGACCGTCTACGTCTCGATCCCGCAGGTTCCGTTGACCCTCAAGTTCGAGGAGTCGATGGACGAGGTCGCGGCGCACCTGCAGGAGCTCGTCGAGGGCGCGAAGGTGCACCGCTACCACCTCGACAACGGAGCGATGGTGCTCGTGGCCTGGGGCGTTATCCAGGCGCTCACCATCAACGAGGGTCCGCGGACGCTGGAGCTCGACGAACTCAACCGGGGGTTGAGGGCGTCGGTGCAGACGATCGCGGACGGCTGACATCAGCGGTCCCGCGGCAGCAGCGACCCCAGCGGACCGAGATCGAGATTCAGGTCCGCCGGGGTCAGCCCGAACTGCTCGGTCAATTCGTCCATGGCATCGGACAGGTGCATGAGCGCGGTCCCGAGTTCCTCCTCCTGCTGCTCGGTGAGATCCTCGCTCTCGACCCGCCGAATGGCCTGACGTTCCATCAACTGGCGGAGCAGTTCGACGATCGTCAGGACCAGTTTCATGAGGTCCCGCCGGACCGCGTCCTTGTCGATCTCGATCCGGTTCGCGTCGTCAGCCATCGCGCACCCGCCCGGACTCCACCCGCTCGGACTCCACCCGCTCGGACTCCACCCGCTCGGACTCCACCCGCTCGGCCGGCACGGCCAGGGGCACGGTCGGCTCCGCGGGCGTGATCGAGGTGATCAGCGCTCGCAGCGACACGCGGACGAGGTCGACCCCTGCCAGGGAGATCGTCAGGTCGCCGGTGAGCACGACCCCGCCCGCGAGGAGCCGGTCGAGCAGGTCGACCAGCGCCACCTCGCGGTCCCCGAAGAGCGAGGTCTCGCGTGACTGGACGGTCACGTGGCACCCCCGGCGAAGGAGTACGGCACCCACGGGCCGGTGAGCTCGAGGTCCAGCCGACGGTCCTCGGCGAGCCGTCCGACCAGGGCACGGAGGTCGTCCGCGGCCGACCGGTCCACGAGGTAGGCGCCGTTGAGCACCATCCGCTCGGACCGCCCGGTCAACGACCGGTCCTGCGGCGCGTGCCGACGCGCCGCGACGGCGAGGTCCGCGAGGGCGGCGTCGATCTCGTCGGCGACCCGCTCGGCCTCGGTGACCGCGGCGTCGCCCTCGCGCAGCGCCGTCCGGCGGGCGCGCAGGTACGCCGCGCCCGACGTGGGCCGCTCCGGACCGGACCCGGAACCGGACGCCGAGGACGGCCGCATGAACGCCTTGACACCCCACTCGTCGCGGTCGGTGATCCGGTCGAGCACCGCGGTGAACGCCTCGTGGCCCTCGCGCAGCACCGCGCGGACCCGGTCGTCGTCGAGGTAGACGGTGGCCAGCGCCAACGGGGCGATCGCGTGCTCGCGCCCGGCCGCCTCCACCACCCCGTGGTGGGCGCGCGCGACCGTCGCGAGCCACGCCAGGTCCTCGCGGTGCTCGTCGAGGTCCTCGAACGCCTCCCGCTCGACGTCGGAGACGATCGCCTGCAGCCCCGCCTCCCCGACCAGCCGCAACGCGCCGCCGCCGACCCCACCCGACCCGACGTCGGGAATCTCGGACAGGTCGCGGCCGACGGCGTAGAGGTAGGTGATCATCCGTCGTCCTCCTCCTGCGCCACCGGCTTGCGACGACGGCGGGCCGGCGCCCTGGTCTGCGCCTGCTCGAGGGCCGCGATCCGCTCGCGCAACCGCTCGTTCTCCTCCTCCAGCTCGCCGCGACCGGCGGAGAGCGTCGGATCGCGCTCCCACCAGTCGATCCCCATCTCCTTCGCCCGGTCGACGGAGGCGACGACGAGGCGGAGCTTGATGGTCAGGAGCTCGATGTCGAGCAGGTTGATCTGGATGTCCCCCGCGATGACGATGCCCTTGTCGAGCACGCGCTCCAGGATGTCCGCGAGGTCGGTGCCCCCCGGTTGCCGCACGGTCTCCGGACCCTGGCGGCCACCGGCCTGGGGCATCGAGCCCGTCCACCGGACCGGCTCGTTCATGCAGCCTCCTCTCAGTCCTCGTCGCCGCGGCCGCGGGTGTACCGCGACACGCGGCGGTAGCCGACGAGCTCCCCGTCGGCGTCCATCTCGACCTCGTAGATGGCGAGCAGATCCGTGGAGTCCGGGATGCGGCGGCTCTCGACGACCTCCAGCCCGACCGTCCAGCCGTCCTCCTCACGGCGCACGGACGTGACGCTCTCGGACTCCTTGCCGGTCATCTCCATGACCTGCTCGGCGGCCCACCGGGCCACGACACGCGTCGGGACCTTCTTCGGCCGCTGCGGCTCGGGCTCCGGCTCGGGCTCCGACTCGTCCTCGACGTCGTCGAACTCGTCCTCGTCGTCCTCGAACTCGTCCTCGTCGTCGACGAACTCGTCCTCGTCCTCGTCGCCGTCCTCGAGGTCCTCGTCGAGGTCGTCCTCGGGTTCCGGCTCCGGTTCGGGTTCCCGACGACGGCGGCGCGGACGCTCCTGGTCCGTCGGCGCCGGCTCCGGTTCCGGCTCCCGACGACGACGGCGCGGGCGCTCCTGATCCGTCGGCGGTTCCGGTTCCGGCTCCGGTCGACGGCGACGCCGGGGTCGTTCCTGGTCCGTCGGTGACTCGGCCCCGTTCTCCGACCGGCGCCGACGCGGCCGCTCACCACCCGCCGAGGAGTCCGTGGCCCGTCGCGTCCGGCGGCGGTCGGACTCCTCGAGCGGGCTGCGGCGACGGCGGGGGCGTTCGGTCCCGCTCACGTACCACCGCCCCCGGGCTCACGTCCGGTCAGCCGGGCCAGCAGGACGTCCTGCTGGGCGTCGCGCTCCTCCTCGGTGATCTCGCCGCGCTCGAAGGCGTTGTCGAGATCGTCGATCTGCGCGCGGATGACCCCCGGGTCGTTCAGCCGGTGGTCGACCTGCTCCTCGATCCGCTCGGCCACCCACACCACACCGCGCACCGGGGCGAGCGGCAGCAGGAGGAGTTCGGTGAAGAGCCCCACCTCAGCCCCCGTCCCCGGCCGCGCCCGGCTGCGTGTCGCCGTCGGGGACGTCGTACTCCGGCAGGAAGTCGAAACACGCCGTCGGCCCGAACAACCGCAGGTCGACGCGCCCGGACCACTCGTCCCCGAGGTCGTCCACGGCCCGCTCGAAGTCGGTCCGGTGATCGCGCCGGATGAGGAACGCGACGTGGACCGCTCCGGTCTCGCCGCTCACCTCCTTGACCACCGTCGCGACGGCGTACCGCCCGAGGGCGTCCACCACGGCCTGGGCGTCAGCCGCGCGAATGGCGTCCATGGCCTGGGAGACGGCCTCGCCGAGCTTGACGCGGTCGTAGTACGAGGCGTCCTCGTCCATTCCGCTGATCCGCTCGCGCAGATCCCGGATCGACGGGTTCTCCTCGACGATCCGCGTCAGCACCACGTCCTGCTCGTAGTCCCCGCGCAACGAGAACTGCACGAGCTCGGCCATGTCCTCGAGCGCCCGGGAGAAGTACTCCCGGTGCGGGTCCAGCAGTTCCGCACGCACCGCGTCGTCGTCGGTCAGGACCGCGCCGAACCGCATCGGCAGCACGGCGGCGTCGGCCGCGATCGCGTTGAGCACGCGTTCGTGGGCGAGCAGGTGCTGACGGGTCCCGAGCGGCCGGTCGACCGCGACGTCGCTGATGACGGCCGCGAGCGGACCCGAGCTGACCAGGCCCAGCCCGGACTCCCCGCTCTCGCTGCCGGTGTCGACGGCCTCGAGGTCCTCGGGGATGCGCTGCCCGGAGCGCAGGATGCCGTACACGTAGGAGCCGATGCGCTCCCCTCCGGAGTCCTGCTCCGGAGCCTCGGCGCTCACTGCTCCTGCTTCCGGCTCGAACGACGCTCGTCGCGGAGCTCGTCCCACTTCTCCTTGCCGGCGTCGAGGACCCCCTTGGTCTTCCCCTTGGCGCCGCCCTTCATGGTGTTCTCGGTGAGCCCACCCATGAACTCGCCGAGGTCCTTGCCGCCCTTGGCGTGCAGGTCGAGACGGTTGGTCGCCTCGGCGAACCGCAGGTAGGTGTCGACGCTCGCCACCACGATGCGGGCGTCGATCGTGATGAGCTCGATCCCGACGAGCGAGACCTTGACGAACGCGTCGATCACCAGGCCCTTGTCCAGGATCAGATCCAGGACCTCGGCCAGGCCACCCTGCGGGGCCTTCTGCACCCCACCGCCCTGTCGTTGGCTGACGGTCACGTTGCCTCCTTGCACCACCTGGTCCGTGACCCGGGCGCGCTGCTGCACCCGGAGGGGCGTCGGGGATCAGGCCGGGGTCGGCTCCCGGCGGCCCCGGCGGCGGCGCGGCCTGCTGTCCCGGTCCGCGCCCTCCTCGTCGTCCGCGACGTCGTCCAGCTCGTCGTCCGGCTCGTCGTCGGCGAGATCCTCGTCGTCGGCGACGTCCTCGAGGTCGTCGTCGGCGAGCTCGTCGTCCGCGAGCTCGTCGTCGAGGTCGTCCTCGTCGGCCGCGAGCTCCTCGTCGGCCAGTTCGTCGTCGTCGAGCTCCTCGTCGGAGGGCTCGTCGGAGAACTCGTCGTCGTAGACGTCCTCGCCGTCGTAGTCCTCGTCCTCCTCCTCGGCGGCGCGCTCCTCCTCGAGGGCCTCCTCGTGGGTCTTGACGACCTCGCTGTCGCGAATCTCGCCGCGCCAGCCCTCGATCTGGTCGCGATTCACGAGGGAATCCATCATCACGTAGCGGCAGAAATGCTTGAACTCCAGGCGCGCCCGGCGCCCGACCGCCCGCCAGATGTTCCCGGTCTTCTCGAAGAATCCCTGCGGGTAGTACTCCATGATGAGCACGATCCGCGTCAGGTTCGGCGCGAGCTCACTGAAGGTGACGATTCCGTCCGCGCGACCCTTCTGCCCCGACGAGGTCCAGAGGATGTGCGAGTCGGGAATCTGTTCGACGATCGTCGTCTCCCAGGACCGCTTCGACCAGAAGACCTTGGCGTGCCACGTGACCTTCTCGTCCGAGGACTGGTCGACGTTCTCGACCTTCTTCATGAAGCTCGGGAAATCGGCGAACTGCGTCCACTGGTCGTAGGCCAGACGCAGCGGGACCCCGACGTCCTGGGCCTCGAAGATGTTCATGAACTTGAACTTGCCGCGGGCCCCTGCGGCCCCACCGCCGCCCGAACCGCCGGAGCCGCCCTCGCCGTCGTCGTCCCCGTCGTCGTCCGAGCCCCCGAGCCCGGGGATGACGTTGCCGAGCGCGCCGGTGACCCGGTCCTTGAGTGCCCCGGCCCCGGCGCTGAGGGCGCCCTTGATCGGGCTCTCGCCCTGGAGGGCGGAGGCGCCTCCGCCGAGCGCGCTGGTCAACCCGACCCCGCCGTTCTCCGCGACGTCGGACAGCCGATCGGCCAGTCCCTCCACCTGGGTCAGCGCGGCCTCGCCGAGCTTGCCGACGAGCCGGGTCACCAGGGTCTGGGCCGCCTCCTTCAGCCGGTCGGTCGGCAGGGCATCGGCGATCGAACCGGGCGCGCTCGTCCCGTTCGTCGTGTTCGTCGCGGTCTCAGTCATCGCTTCCCCTCGACCGTCGGGTCGACGAGGCGGCGGCGCCCGATCGCGAGCGGCCACCCCCCGACGAGGTCCGGGACGTCCGCCCCGAGGAGGCCGACCGCCCGTTGCTCGACGACCCCGACTTCGCGGAGCCCGCCTTGGTGGAGCCCGACTTGGCGGAGCCGGACCTGCTGCCCGACGAGCCGGCCTTCGTGCTCGTCCGCACCGCGGGCTTGCCCGAGGAACCGGCACCACCCGACGGGGCACGGCGGGCGCGCCGCGGCCGTTCCTGGTCCGTGACGGGACCGTCCGACGCGGCGGCCTCGTCCGGCTCGTCCGTGTCCTCCTGCGCCACCTCGACGGAGCCGGCGTCCGCGTCCTCCGCGTCCTCGGTGTCGTCGATGTCCCCATCGACGACATCGTCGACGGCGTCCTCGTCGAGCACCTCGTCGTCGGCCGGCGCCTCCTCGACCGTCTCGGGCTGCTCCTCGGCGGCGTTCTTGCGGCGGCGGCCCAGCCCCTTGCGTGCGGACCCCGCGACCCCGCCGACGGCCTTGCCGGTCTTCCCCACGGTGTCCCCGACGGCCCCTCCGGCCTCGGTCACCGTGTCACCGACGGCGCCACCCGCCTGCCCGGCCGCCTGCCCCGCGGCCTGGGCGGCGCCCGCGGCCGGCTTGCCGAGGTTCTCGACCCGGTCCACGAGGCTGTCGGTCAGGGACTCCATGCGGGACGAGGCGGCGGCCATCACCGCCTCCCGGCCGACCTCGAGCAGCCGGCCCCGCACCGCCGTGTCGAGCCGCTGGAGCTCGGGCGACGAGTCCACGAGCTTCGACGCGGCCGCGAGCAGCTGCGTGGGATCGGTGGGGAGCTTCTTCCCGACGAGGGCCCCGCCCAGCATGATCGCGAGCTTCATCTTCTTGGTCCGCCCGAGCAGATAACCGCCCACCACGGCGAGGACCAATTTCGCGCCACCCATCAGCACATACCCCGCATTCCCCTAGGGCGCGTGGGCACGACACCTCGCGCGTCGTCGACTTTCTTCCCGGACACTTGCGGCCTCCAAACGTCACCGGCCGAATCTCTGGATCATTCCGATCCGAGCCGGAGGGGCGGACCATACAAGTCGTGATCCATTGAGGCGACACCGGCGGCCGCGATCGGAGAATGTTCGGCCGTTCAGCCCTGGACCCGCCCTGGTAAACCATCCGGTGAATGCGCACTGATCCACAGCGAATGCACGAGAAATGCCGAGCAATTGGCTCCGCGACAGTTCGCAGAAGAATCCTCGCGCTGGACCTGCTGCATCGTCGCGGTTGGTCCGAACACGGAGCACGATCATGTCTCGGACCGGCAACGTCTTCCACGTGGCGAGAGAGTGGCCCAGATCACTAGAGCATGCGGGCCAGACGACGACGCGTGACGGCCGTCCCGTCGGTGCGCCGTCCGCGCCAACCGACTGCGGCCGTTCCCCGAGGTGACCGAGTGGTCACGGCGCGAGACCACGACCCGGCGGCGACCCCCGGACATGCCACGGCCCCGTGGTCCCACCCGGGGCAGCGGGAGGGAGCACGGGGCCGTGGTGCGGGGAGCGGACGAGCGGGAGGGGATGCCCCGCCGACCGGGTCGGAGTCGGTCGGGAGGGGCGCGTCCCGCGTTCGCCGCGGTGGTGCCGGACGGGGAGTTCCGGCACCGCCCCGCGTCGTTCGAGCCGGTCGGGGAGGGCCGGCGGACGCGGGGAGGCGTGCGGGTTACGAGAAGGAGAGCACGCTCGGCAGGCCGGCGGGGGCGGCCTTCGCGGCCCAGTGCTGCACGTCGGCCTTGCCGTTGGAGACGGCGTGCTGCACGTCGTCGCCCATCAGGCCGACCTGCTCCCGCGCCTCGTCGG
Organism: Actinomycetospora termitidis; assembly: GCF_030286555.1. Taxonomy (GTDB): domain Bacteria; phylum Actinomycetota; class Actinomycetes; order Mycobacteriales; family Pseudonocardiaceae; genus Actinomycetospora; species Actinomycetospora termitidis. Next base: position 7,717 of record NZ_JASVWF010000003.1, read on the forward strand.
CGGTCAGGCCGTCCTTCACCGCGGCGGTCCAGTTGTGCTGGGCGTGCGCGATGTCGTTCTTGGCGTTGTCGCCGGCGTGGCCGAGGTCCTTGACCATGTCCGCGACCGGCAGCTCCGGCAGCGACTCCGCGCTCGGCGCCGACTTCTTCAGCGACTCCGAGACGTCCTTCGCGTGGTGCTGCAGCTTCTCGCCGTGACCCTTGACCGAGTCGGCGCTGATCTTCTCGGTGCTGACCTTCTTCGAGGCGTCCGAGACCTTGTGCGCGCCCTCGGTGACCTGGTGCGCCACCTCGTGACCCATGGACTGGGGCGACGGCGCCTCGTGCGCGAACGCCATGGAGGCGGTGCCTCCGGCGACCGCCATGACGGCGGCGGCCGTGAAGGCGCCCCGTCCGGCGATGCGAGCGGCCTGGGACGCCACGTGGGGAGCGTGGGGAGCGAGATGAGCGCCCATGCGGAAGGCCTCCTCCTATCGGTGTCTACAGATACGACCTGTCGGCGGATCAAGCACTGATCCGACCGGAGCCTCGGCTACGAGCCGTTCTCCAAGGACTCCAACGGGTGAGCACCGTGTTGGTTACGGATCGGTCACGACGCGTCGAGAAAGGTCGTCCTCGTCACTCTGGGCGACCGGGGGCCACGATCAGTGATCATCTTCGGACACACGAACGGCACTCTCGCTGCATCTACGTGCGCGAGAGTGCCGTTCGTTCGGGAGGGGGGTGGGTCAGGCCCCGGCGGCCACCCGCTCCAGCACCAGCGACTGCACGCGGGCCGCGTCGGCCTGCCCCCGGGTCGCCTTCATGACCGCGCCCACGATCGCGCCGGCGGCCTTCGTCTTGCCCGCCCGGATCTTCTCCGCGACGGCGGGCTGCGCGGCCAGGGCCTCGTCGACCGCGGCCGTCAGGGCCGAGTCGTCGCTCACGACGGCGAGCCCGCGGCCGGCGACGACCTCGTCGGGCGTCCCCTCCCCCGCCAGCACGCCGTCGACGACCTGGCGAGCGAGCTTGTTGGTGAGCGTGCCCTCGGCCACCAACGCGATCACCCGCGCGACGTCCGTGGGCGTGATCGCGAGCTCCGCGAGCTCCACGCCCGCCGTGTTGGCCTGCTGGGTCAGGTAGGACACCCACCACGACCGGGCCGATTCCGCCGGTGCCCCCGCCTCGACGGTGTCCGCGACGAGGTCGAGTGCGCCCGCGTTGACCAGGTCGCGCAGCTCCTCGTCGGAGAGGCCCCAGTCGGTCTGGATGCGGGCCCGGCGTTCCCACGGCCGCTCCGGCAACCCGGCGCGCAGCTCCTCCACCCAGGCGGCCGACGGCTCGATCGGCACCAGGTCGGGCTCCGGGAAGAAGCGGTAGTCGGCGAAGGTCTCCTTCGGGCGCCCGGCGGAGGTGGTGCCGGACTGCTCGTCGAAGTGCCGGGTCTCCTGGGTGATCGTGCCGCCGGAGAGCAGGACGCCGGCGTGGCGGCCCATCTCGTAGCGGACCGCCCGCTCGACCGAGCGCAGCGAGTTGACGTTCTTGGTCTCGGTGCGGGTGCCGAACTCGGTCGTGCCCTTCGGCATCAGCGAGACGTTCGCATCGCAGCGCATCGAGCCCTGGTCCATGCGGACGTCGGAGACGCCCAGGCCCTGGACCACGTCGCGCAGGGCCGAGACGTAGGCCCGCGCGATCTCCGGGGCGCGCGTCCCCGCCCCGAGGATCGGCTTCGTGACGATCTCGATGAGGGGCACGCCCGCCCGGTTGTAGTCGAGCAGGGAGTACGAGGCGCCGTGGATGCGGCCCGTCGCCCCGCCCATGTGCAGCGACTTGCCGGTGTCCTCCTCCATGTGCGCCCGCTCGATCTCCACCCGCCACGTCGTCCCGTCGTCGAGGGGCACGTCGAGGTACCCGTCGAAGACGATCGGGTCGTCGTACTGGGAGATCTGGAAGTTCTTCGGCATGTCCGGGTAGAAGTAGTTCTTCCGGGCGAAGCCGCTGCGCTCGCGCACCTGACAGTTCAGCGCCAGGCCGATCTTGACGGCGCCCTCGACCGCGCGGCCGTTGACCCGCGGCAGCGAGCCCGGCAGCCCCAGGCACACCGGGCAGACGTTCGTGTTCGGCTCGGCGCCGAACTCGTTGCGGCAGCCGCAGAACATCTTCGTCGCGGTGTTGAGCTCCACGTGCACCTCGAGCCCCATCACGGGGTCGAAGCGCTCGCAGACCTCCTCGACGGTGTAGGGCGCCGCGTCGACGGTGCTGGTCATGCGTTCTCCAACACAGCTGGGTCCGGGATGGTGGAGGCGAAGGGGGTTCCCGACGACGTGTCCCGGGCCAGTTCGTAGGCGGCCGCGACCCGGTAGGCGCGGTCGTCGGCGAGGGCGGGGGCCATGACCTGCAGCCCCACCGGCATCCCGTCGTCGGCGGAGAGACCGCACGGCACCGAGAGCCCGGCGTTGCCGGCGAGGTTGGTCGGGATCGTGCACAGGTCGGCGAGGTACATCGCGACGGGGTCGTCGACGCGGTCGCCGATCGGGAACGCCGTCGTCGGGACCGTCGGGGAGACGAGCACGTCGCAGTCCTCGAACGCGGCCGCGAAGTCCCGCACGATCAGCGTCCGGGCCTTCTGCGCCTTGCCGTAGAGCGCGTCGTACGAGCCCGCCGACAGGGCGTGGGTCCCGATCATGATGCGGCGCTTCACCTCGGGCCCGAAGCCCGCCTCCCGGGTCAGCGACATGACCTGGTCGGTCGAGTGCGACCCGTCGTCGCCGACCCGCAGGCCGTAGCGCATCGCGTCGAAGCGGGCGAGGTTCGACGACGCCTCGCTCGGCGCGATGATGTAGTACGCCGGCATCGCGGCGGTGAACGACGGGCACGAGACCTCGACGACCTCCGCGCCCAGGTCGGTCAGCACCCGCACCGCGTCGGTGAACGCCGCGAGCACACCGGGCTGGTAGCCCTCGCCGGACAGCTCCGTGACGACACCGACCCGCACCCCGGCGAGGTCCCCGCGGGCGCCCGCCAGCGCGGCCTCCACGACCGGCGGCAGCGGCGCGGCGATCGAGGTCTGGTCGGCCGGATCGTGCCCGCCGACGACCTCGTGGAGCATCGCGGCGTCGAGCACGCTGCGCCCGAACGTGCCGATCTGGTCCAGCGAGGAGGAGAAGGCGACCAGGCCGTAGCGGGACACCGTGCCGTAGGTCGGCTTCACCCCGACGAGGCCGGTGAAGGCACCGGGCTGCCGGATCGACCCGCCGGTGTCCGAGCCGAGCGCGAGCGGCGCCTCGCCCGCGGCGGTCGCAGCGGCGGACCCGCCGCTCGAGCCGCCGGGCACCCGCGAGGCGTCCCACGGGTTGCGCACCGCACCGAAGGCGGAGTTCTCGTTCGACCCGCCCATGGCGAACTCGTCGAGGTTGGTCTTGCCCAGCGGCACGAGTCCGGCCTCGCGCAGGCGGGTCACCACGGTGGCGTCGTAGGGCGGACGCCAGCCCTCGAGGATGCGTGAGGCGCAGGTGGTGGGCATGTCGGCGGTCGCGATGTTGTCCTTGACCGCGACCGGCACGCCGGCCAGCGGGCCGCGGATCGTGCCGGCGGCGATCTCCTCGTCGATCGCGGCGGCGGCGGCGAGCGCGCCCTCGGCGTCGACGTGCAGGAACGCGTTGAGCGAGCCGTCGACGGCCTCGATGCGGGCCAGGTGCGCGCGGGTGACCTCGACCGAGGACACCTCGCGGGCCTGCACCCGGCGGGCGATCTCGGCGGCGGACAGGCGGGTCAGCTCGGTCACTGCGACTCCCCCAGGATGCGCGGCACGCGGAAGCGGCCCTCCTCGGCCTCGGGCGCGCCGGCCAACGCGGCCTCGCGGGGCAGGCTCGGCGCGGGCTCGTCGGGGCGCAGCACGTTGGTCAACGGGGCGACGTGGCTGGTCGGCGGCACGTCGTCGGGGATCTCGGAGACGCGACCCACGGTGTCGAGGATCGCGTCGAGCTGGCCGGAGAACACGTCGAGCTCGTCGTCGGTGACGGCCAGGCGGGCCAGGCGGGCCAGGTGCGCGACGTCGGAGCGCGTGATGTCGGACATGATCCTCCGTGTCGGGGGACGGACTCGGGTTCCGTCCCCTCGGAACTCCCGCACGCGGGTGCGGGCCGTACCGATCCATCCTAGGCGTCGGACGGATCCGCCCTCGACGAGGTTTGACGGCGCCGGCCGATGGCCATCTCCCGCCCGGACGTGCCGCGGCCCACCCCGTGCCGCACGGCACCGGCCCCCGCGACCCACCCCGTCGCCCGCGGGCCGCCCGACTGGCACACTCGCCGCGCCCGACGACGACGTCCGCCGGGCTCGTCGGCGTGCGCGGGAATCGCGAGGAGACAGGACGGAGGCGACGTGACCTACCTGCTGCGCGTGGTGCTCCCCGACCGGCCGGGCACGCTCGGCGCGGTCGCGTCGGCCCTCGGGGTCGAGGGAGCGGACATCCTCAGCGTGGACGTGGTCGAGCGTCACCAGGGACAGGCGGTGGACGACCTCGTCGTCGACCTGCCCTCGGCCCGCCCACCCGATGTCCTGATCACGGCGGCGGAGTCGGTGCGCGACGTGGTCGTCGAGTCGGTCCGCCCGTTCTTCGGACCGCTGGACACGGCCCGGGAGCTGGAGCTGGTGGAGAGCGTGGCCGCGGCCCCCGACGACGGGCTCTCGTTGCTGGTCGACGCGGTCCCGCGGATCTTCCGGTCCGCCTGGGCGCTCGTGGTGGAGGCGTCGAGCGGCGACGTCTGGAGCGACGGCGGCACCCGGGTCCGCCGGGTCGCGGCCAGCTCCGCGGCCCCCGAGACCGAGGCCGAGACCCTCCCGTGGCTCCCGCTCGTCAAGGCGACGGTGCTCGACCCGGCGGCCGGGCACACGGTCCCCCAGGCGTGGACCGACCTCGACACCGAGCTCGCGGCGGCCCCGCTGGGGCGTTCGGACCGAGCCGTGGTGGCGGGCCGTCCCGGCGGTCCCGGCTTCCGGCCGTCCGAGCTGGCGCGCCTGTCGCACCTGGCGGGGATCGTCGCGACGATGACGGGCTGAGCCGGCGCCGTCGGTCGTCGGCGGTGTGGTCGGCGGTGGTCGGCGGCAGGGATCAGCGGCGGCTGTCGGGGCGGCCGCGCAGACCGAACCCGCCGAAGTTCGACCCCCACCCGGACCGGCGGCGCTCCGCGAGTCGGGGGCTCACCGCCTGGCCGAGGGCGTAGCGCACCAGCTCCTCGTTGCCCGTCGCCAGCCACGTGCCGTCCGGACCCTTGAGCGTGTCCTCGAAGCCGATGCGGGTGTCGAGGTTGTTGCGCCGGGCGTAGTCGAGGACCGGCCAGGCGCCGCCCTCCTCGCCGTGCAGCAGGATCGGCACCTGCATCGGGCCGAGGGCCTTGAGGATCCGCACCGCTTCGGCGACCGCGGTGTCCGGGTCGGTGACCGTGACCTCGGCGAGCACCCGCACGGTGCCGCTCGGGACACCGGCCTGCTTGAGCTGCACGGCGTCGCCGGTGGTCCACACGCCCAGCTCGATCCCGATGCCCACCGAGTCCAGCGCCTCGCACACGATCTCCCAGCCGCGCTCGTGCACGTTGACCGAGGCGACGTCGGGCCGGGCGTGGTGGGGCAGGCGGGCCCACTGCTGCACCAGTTCGGTGCGTTTGAACGGGTTCGGCTCGACCCAGCGGGCCGTGGTGACCCCGATCTCCATCGACGGCGCGGCCTGCCGGATCGCCGACACGACGGCCCCGATCGGGCCCGGGTCGAGGCTCTCCTGGCCGTCCACGTCCCGCGGGTGGACGTGGAAGCTGGTGACGCCGAGCGCGGCGACCGCGCGGGCGTCCCGGGCCAGATGGCGCGGTGTCATCGGCACGGCGGGGTAGACGTCGGCGGGGCGGGCACCGTTCGGGCAGCACTGCAGCACGTCGGTGTCACCTCCCCTCGTCCCGTCGCGCGGACGGCCCCGCGGCGTCGACTGCGTACAGTCTTCAACCTCCCGGGTGTCGACGGCAACGTCTGCACGTGCGTCTGCACGCTTTTCCGACGATGCCACCCGTCCGCCACAGGTGCGGTCACTCTGTGCCGCAGCCCGAGTGTGACCTCCGACCTACTCCTGGTCCCCCTCCGACCCGGCGTCGTCCTCCCCGGCCGGCTGCGCCACCTCGCGGGCGGCGTCGGGCCCCCGGTCGAGCAGAACGCGGAAGCCGTCCTCGTCCAGGATCGGCACCTTCGCCGCGACCGCCTTGTCGTACTTCGACCCGGGCTCGTTCCCGACGACCACGAACGCCGTCTTCTTCGACACCGAGCTCGCCGCCCGGCCGCCCCGCGCGAGGATCGCCTCCTTGGCCTCGTCCCGGGAGAACTCCGGCAGCGACCCGGTGACGACGATCGAGAGGCCCTCCAGGGTGCGCGGCACGGACTCGTCGGCCTCCTCGGCCAGATCGACCCCCGCGGCGCGCCACTTCTCGACGACCTCGCGGTGCCAGTCCACCGAGAACCACTCGCGCACCGCCGTGGCGATCGTCGGGCCGACGCCGTCGACCGCGGCCAGCTCCTCCTCGCTCGCGGCGTCGATCGCCTCGACCGACCGGAAGTGCCGCGCGAGCGCCTGCGCGGCGGTCGGTCCGACGTGCCGGATCGACAGCCCGACGAGGACCTTCCACAACGGCCGGTGCTTCGCGGTCTCGAGGTTGGCGAGCAGCTTGCGGCCGTTCGCCGACAGGTTCCCGGCCTTCGTGCGGAACAGCGGCACCTGCTCGAGCTGGTCCTCGCTCAGCGCGAACACGTCGCCCTCGTCGTGCAGCACGCCCGACTGCAGCAGGGCCGTGGCCGCCTCGTAGCCGAGCACCTCGATGTCGAAGGCCCCGCGACCGGCCACGTGGAACAGCCGCTCCCGCAGCTGGGCGGGACAGGACCGGGAGTTCGGGCACCGGAGGTCCTTGTCGCCCTCGCGCATCTGCCGCAGCTCCGTGCCGCACTCGGGGCAGTGCGTCGGCATGACGAACGGCCGCTCGCTGCCGTCGCGGGCGTCGACCACCGGGCCGAGGACCTCGGGGATGACGTCGCCCGCCTTGCGGATGATCACGCGGTCGCCGATCAGGACGCCCTTGCGCTCGACCTCGCCCGCGTTGTGCAGCGTGGCCAGCGAGACCGTCGACCCCGCGACCAGCACCGGGTCCATCTCCGCGAACGGCGTGACGCGCCCGGTCCGCCCGACGTTGACGCTGATGTTGCGCAGCGTCGTGGTCGCCTGTTCGGGCGGGTACTTGTACGCGATCGCCCAGCGCGGCGCGCGCGACGTGGATCCGAGGCGCCGTTGCAGCGCGACGTCGTCCACCTTGACCACCACGCCGTCGATCTCGTGCTCGGCGTCGTGCCGGTGCTCGCCCCAGTAGCGGGTGTGCTCGATGACCGCGTCGACCCCGTGCAGCACCCGGGTGTGCGTGGACACCGGGAGCCCCCAGGCGGCCAGGGCGTCGTAGGCCTGGGACTGCCGCTCCGGGGTGAACCCGCGGCGCTTGCCCAGCCCGTGGCAGATGAGCCGCAGCGGGCGGGTGGCCGTGACCCGCGGGTCCTTCTGGCGGAGGCTGCCGGCCGCGGAGTTGCGCGGGTTGGCGAACGGCTGCTTCCCCGCCGCGACCAGCCCGGCGTTGAGCTCCTCGAAGTCCCCCACGCGGAAGAAGACCTCGCCGCGCACCTCCATCAGCTCGGGCACCGGGAACTCGTCGGTGCCGGTGAGCTCGGTAGGCACGTCGGCCAGCGTGCGCATGTTCAGCGTGATGTCCTCGCCGGTGCGCCCGTCGCCCCGGGTGAGCGCCCGCGTCAGGTGGCCGTTCTCGTAGAGCAGGTTGCACGCGAGCCCGTCGATCTTCAGCTCGCACAGGTACTGCAGCTCGTCCTGCGGGAAGTCGAGCTCGCGCTGCACCCGCAGCACCCACTCGCGCAGTTCCTCGGGCTCGAACGCGTTGTCCAGCGACAGCATCCGCTCGAGGTGGTCCACCGCGACGAAGTCGGTGGAGAACCCGCCGCCGACCCGCTGCGTGGGGCTGGACGGGGTGACGAGCGCGGGGTACTGCTCCTCGAGGCCCTGCAGCTCACCGAACAGCTCGTCGAACTCGCCGTCGGTGACGATCGGCGAGTCGAGCACGTAGTAGCGGAACTGGTGGTCCGCGACGAGCTCGGCCAGCTCCTTGTGCCGCGCCAGGACGTCGGCCGGCGCGTCCGGGGCGGTCATCTCGGGGGTCTCGCTGGTCACGGGCCCGAGAGTAGCCGCGGGGTCCGACAATCACGCCCGATCGCGGGCGGGCCTCGCCGGTCCGGGTGTCACCAGGACGACGGCGGGTCGGCGAAGGCCGCCGCCAGCTCCACCGTGCGCGCCAGCGCGGTGCGCGTCCACGCCGGGGTGGCTCCCGCGAGCCCGCACGCGGGCGTGACCACCGTCCGGTCGGCGAGCCGGGCGCGGTCGAAGCCGAGCCGGTCGGCGAGGTCGAGCGCCGGCCGCGCGAGGGCCGCGAGCTCCGGGGCCGGGCCCTCCGCGAGCGTGGGCACCAGCCCCAGCCACAGCTCCGTCGGGCCGTCCCACAGCTCGCCGAGGGCGTCCAGCACCGCGGGGGCACGGTCCAGGGCGAGCAGGTCGACCGCCATGCCGTCCACACCGGTCGCCCCGAGCAGCGCCAGCGGCGGCGTCGGGTGGCAGCAGTGCGCCACGACGCCCACCGCGCCCGCGTCCCGGGCCGCCTCCACCAGCACCGCGAGCCCGGACCGCGCCTCGGCGCCGGGCACCGCGCGCACGGTGCCGTACCCGCTCGGGGTCGGCAGTGACCCGGCGAGGACCGCGGGCAGCGTCGGCTCGTCGATCTGGACGACGACGCCCGCGCCGGTCCGGCGGGCGAGCTCGGCGACGTGGCCGCGCAGGCCCTCGGCGAGGCTCTCGGTGAACTCGGCGACCGCCCCGCGGTCGGTGAGCACGCGGTTGCCGCTGCGCAGCTCGACCCCGGCGCACAGCGTCCAGGGCCCCGCGACCTGCGTCTTCACCCGCCTCGGCGCGGCGCCGGTCTCGCCGATCGTCGTGTCGAGCGCGTCGACGTCGCGGCCCAGCAGGTCGACCCCACGCCGGTGCTGACCGCCCGGCCGTTGGGCCACGCGGTAGCCCGAGGGCCGCACCTCCACCGCCAGGTCGATCAGCAGCGCCGCGGCCCGGCCGACCATGTCGGCCCCGACCCCGCGGTCGGGCAGCTCGGCGACGTGCGGGAACGACGGCAGCTCCCCGACCACCACGCGCGCGGCCTCGTGGTGGTCGACACCGGGCAGCGACCCGATCCCGGTGGCACGCTCCTCGGGGCGCAGGGGCTCGGCCGGGTCCGGCACCGACCCGTCGTCGGGAAGACCGGGAAGATCGCTCACGCGACCAGGTGTACCAGGGAGGACCGTGCCGGACCGCAACGGACGACTGCTCGGCATCGGAGCGCTGAGCGGGGTCGTGGGTGGGCTGCTCGGCGGCGGGAACGGGGTCCTGACGGTGCCCGCGCTGGCGCACTACACGCGCCTGTCCCGACCCGCGGTGCACGGCACCTCCACGCTCGCCGCGGCCTCGGTGTGCGCGGTCGGCGCCCTGGTCTACTGGCTCGTCGGCGGCACGATCGACCTGCGGGCCGGGGCCGGGATGCTCGTCGGCGGGATGATCGGCGGGTTCTACGGCGCGAAGCTCGTCGCGCGGGCGTCCGAGACCCTGCTGCGGGTCCTGCTGATCGCGATCCTCGTGCTGACGGCCACGAAGCTCTACCTCGACGCGGCAGGGCTCGACCCCGTCTCCGACGGCGCCGTCGTGCCCGCCGACCTGCTCGCGACGTGGTGGTTCGTGGTGCCGCTGTCGGTGGTGGTGGGCGTCCTCGTCGGCGCGTGGGCGGGTGCGATGGGGCTCGGCGGCGGGCTGCTCGCGGTGCCGGCGCTGGTGCTGCTGTTCGGGGTCGACCTGCACACCGCGGCCGGGACGTCGTTGCTGGTGTTCCTGCCGAACTGCCTGGTGGGCGGCCTGTCCCACTGGCGGCAGGGCACGGCCGACCTGCGGATCGCGAACCTCGTCGGGCTCGCCGCGGCCCCCGGCGCGGCCGCGGGCGCGCTGCTGGCGCTCGCGCTGGGCAACGTGGTGCTGGGCGTCGTCTTCGGCACCTTCGCCGCGGTCATGGCGCTGCGGGAGATCGTGCAGCTGGTGCGGCGGCAGCGTCGTCGTCCCGGTCCCGACGCCGGGTGAAGCCCGGCCTGGCACCCTGGAGCGCGCGATGCTCCACCTCGACGAAGCCACGTGGCGTGCCCGCGAGCGGGCGCACGCCGAGCGCGCCGACGCGCTGACCGCCGCGCACCGGGCGCGGCGGGCACGTCACGAGTCGCACCCCGTCGAGGACTTCCTCTACACCTACTACCCGACGCGGCCGAACCGGTTGCGGGTCTGGCACCCCGGCCCGGGCGTGACGCTGATCGACAGCGACCGGTCGGGCTGGAGGCACTACTCCCCCGACGGCAGCCACGTCGACCCGACGAGCATCCGACCCGCGACCGTCGCCTTCGTCCGCGGCCTGCTCACCGCCACCGCCTCCCGTGCGCCGCACCTCGGCTGCTTCGGGCTGCACGAGTGGGCCATGGTCTACCGGGCGGACGCCACGCGGCACGCGGTCCCGCTACGGCTCGGCGGCGCGGGCACGGACGCCGTGGTGGAACAGCACCGGCTCCGCTGCACGCACTTCGACGCCTACCGGTTCTTCACCGACGAGGCCGCGCCCCGCAACGTCGAGACCCCGACGCGCGAGCGCCAGGTCGAGCTCGAGCAGCCGGGCTGCCTGCACGCGACCATGGACCTCTACAAGTGGGCGACGAAGCTCGGCCCGCTCGTCCCGGGCGAGCTGCTGCTGGACTGCTTCGAGCTCGCCCGCGACGTCCGCGTGCTCGACATGCGGGCCTCGCCCTACGACCTCGCCGACCACGGGTACGAGCCCGTCCCCATCGAGACGGCCGCGGGGAAGGCGACGTACGCGGAGGCCCAGCAGGAGTTCGCGGTCCGCGGCGCCGGTCTGCGCGAACACCTCCTGGACGTCCTGCGCGATTGCTAGCATTGCTGGCATGGCCACCATCACCGTGCGGGATCTCGACGACGAGGTGCGCTCCCGCCTGCGCGTCCGCGCCGCCGAGAACGGGCGGTCCATGGAGGCCGAGGTCCGGGCCATCCTCGAGGCGGCGGTCCGCCCGTCGCGCACGGAACGACGACGGGCCGGCCTGGAGAGAGCGCGCGCACTGGCTGCAGAGGTCGGCGGGTTCGACGACGTCTTCGCGAACATCCCGCCGCGTGCGGACTACCCGCGCGAGAGTCCGTTCGACCGGTGATCGTCGTCGACACGAACGTCCTCTCCGACCTCACGAAGCCGAACCGCAGCGACGGGCTGGAGAGCTGGTTCGCCACGGAGCCCGAGGTCGTCGTCGTGTCCGCGGTGACACTGGCGGAGATCGACATGGGCATCGCGATCATGCCGGCGGGAGCCCGTCGCGAGATGACGGCGTTCGCGATGCGCGCGATCGTCGACGACAGCCTCGAGGGCGTGGTCATCCCGTTCGATCGGGCGGCGGCCGAGCAGTACGGGCCCGTCGTCGCCGCCCGCCGGGCTGCCGGTCGGCCGATCTCGATCGCCGACGCCCAGATCGCCGCCATCTGCCGGGCGCGCGGAGCCACGCTGGCCACCCGGAACGTCCGGGACTTCGAGCACACCGGCATCACCGTGTTCGACCCGTCGTCGTGAGCCTCGAGGAGCTCGTCGCGCGGGCGCGGCGGCTCGTGAACCCCGATCGTCGAGCCCTGCTCGGCATCGCCGGCGCACCCGGCGCCGGCAAGACGACGCTCGCGCTCGCGCTCGTCGAGGCGCTCGGGTCCGAGGCGGTGCACGTCCCGATGGACGGGTTCCACCTGGCCGACGTCGAGCTGGACCGGCTGGGCCGCCGGGCGCGCAAGGGCGCGCCGGACACCTTCGACGCCGACGGGTACGCCACGCTGCTCGGCCAGCTGCGCGAGCCTTCGTCCGGAACGGTCTACGCGCCCGCCTTCGACCGCGAGATCGAGCAACCCATCGCTGGATCGATTCCGGTAACCTCCTCCTGCCGGCTGGTCGTCAGCGAGGGGAACTACCTCCTCGTCGACGATCCGGCGTGGCGGGCCGTACGCGCCCGGTTCGACGAGGTGTGGTTCCACGAGACCGACGAGGTCGCGCGGCGCGAACGCCTCGTCGGGCGCCACGTACGGTTCGGCAAGACCCGCGACGAGGCCGTCGCGTGGGTCGAGGCCATCGACGAGCCGAATGCGCGGCTGATCGAGGCCACCCGCTCGCGCGCCGACCTGACGACGGCGTGGGAGGGGCCGACGCGACGGGAGGACCAGGTCGGATGACGGCAACAGGGGACGACGCGGGCCTGGCGGCCGAGATCAAGCCCGGCGACCTCGACATCGAGACCCTCGGCCCGGCGCGGATCAGCTCGCCGCTCTCGCCGTTGCTCGACGCCAGCCGGGGCACGACGGAGCACTACGTCGACTCCGGGGACCGCGTGCTGCTCGACGACACCGCGGCCGGGATCGCCCGCCGCGGGGCCTCGCTCGAGGACCTCCCGGGCCTCGAGCCCTGCGGGCCCCGTCGCCAGATCTACTTCGACCCCTCGAAGACCCGCGCGGGCATCGTCACCTGTGGCGGCCTGTGTCCGGGCCTCAACGACGTCATCGCCGGCCTCGTCCGCACCCTGACCTACCACTACGGCGTCCGGCGGGTCGTCGGCTTCCGCAACGGCTACCGCGGCTTCGTCTCGGCCTACGGCCACGACGTCGTCGAGCTGACCCCGGAGTCGGTCCGCGACTCCCCGGTCGACGGCGGCACGTTCCTCGGCACCTCCCGCGGCCCGCAGGACCCCGAGGAGATCGTCGACTGCCTCGAGCAGATGCACCTCAACGTGCTGTTCGTGATCGGCGGCGACGGCACGATGCGCGGCGCGATGGAGATCGCCCGGGTGATCCGTGAACGGGGACTCCGGATCGCGGTCGTCGGGATCCCGAAGACCATCGACAACGACATCCCGTTCATCGACCAGAGCTTCGGTTTCCAGACGGCGTTCGCCGAGGCCAGCGACGCGATCCGCTCCATGACGGTCGAGGCCAAGTCGACCCCGGGCGGCGTCGGGCTGGTGAAGCTCATGGGGCGGCACTCCGGGTTCATCGCCTGCTACGCGTCCCTGGTGCGCTCGGACGCCGACGCGGTGCTGATCCCGGAGGTGCCCTTCGAGCTCGACGGCGAGACCGGACTGTTGGAACACCTGCGCCGCCGGGTGTCCACGCGCGGGAACGCCGTGGTCGTCGTCGCCGAGGGCGCGGGCCAGGACCTGCTCGACCCGATCGGCCGCACCGACGCGTCGGGCAACTCGAGGCTCGCCGACGTCGGACCGTGGCTCAAGGAGCGCATCGAGGACCACTTCGCGACGGCGGGCACGGAGACCTCGGTCCGCTACGTCGACCCGAGCTACCTGATCCGCAGCGTCCCCGCGAACCCCTACGACAGCGTCTACACGGTCCGGCTCTCCCATGCCGCGGTGCACGCCGCCATGTCCGGTCGGACCGCCATGGTGGTCGGGCGGGTGCGGCGCCGCTTCGTGCACATCCCGATGTCGCTCGCCGTCAGCCGCCGCAACCAGGTCGACCCGCACGGCGACCTCTGGATGGCCGTGCTGGAGTCGACCGGCCAGCCGTGGCGCTTCGGCGAGGACTCCGGCGCGCCGACCGGGGCGCCGCACGCCTAACCGGTGAGCAGCCCCGCCACCAGGTGCGACGGGGCGGGCGCCGGCGCGCCGGCCCGTAGCCACGCGCAGCACTCGGCCACGTCGGCCGGTTCGTGGAGCGGGCCGACCACGAGCGCCGGGCCGACCGGACGGCGATGGGTGTCGCAGGGCTGCACCAGCACGGTCGCGCCCGCCGACGTCGTTGCCGTGGAACAGCCCTGCAGGCACCCCGAACGCACGAGCACGCCGTGCGGCGTCGCCCGGATCGCGGCGCGGAGCTCGTCGTCGCAGTCGTGCGGTGCGGCGGCGGCGTGCGGGCAGGCCTCCACCCCGCAGGCGACCACGGTGACGCCGTTCATCGCCGGCCGTACCGCTGGTTGAACTTCTCGATCCGGCCGCCCCGCTCGATCGGCCGGGCCGTGCCGGTCCAGATCGGGTGCGACGACGAGGAGATCTCGACGTCGAGTACGGGGTACGTCTTTCCGTCGGTCCAGGTGATCGTGGGCAGCGTCCGCGTACCGACGACGGTGGACCGCGTCAGGAACGTGTCGCCGCTGGTCTGGTCCCGCACGACGACCGGTCCGTAGGTGGGGTGGATGTCCTTCATGCCTGCTCTCCTCGGTTCTCCACGGGGACCGCGGGCCCCTCCAGTTCGTCGCACGGATCGGTGTGGCTGAGGCCGAACGGGTCGGGGAACGCGCGCCAGGCGTCCTCGCCGAGGGCGAGCTCGTCGTCAGTCAGCAGCGCCAGGTCGAGGGCGGCCACGACGTCCGCGGGCTCGGCGTCGTGGAGCAGCACGACGAGCTGCTGCTCGCGATCACCCCAGCGCTCGTCCCAGCGCAGTGAGGCCGACGCGCGGCGCACCTCGTCGACGTCGTCCCACGCGAGCGAGTCCGCCAGCCACCGGCCCGCCATCCCGATCTGCAGCCCGCCACCGGCGGACTCGATCCACAGCGCGTGCTCCGGCCGGGACGCCACCCACACCCGTCCACGGACCCGCACCGTGCCGGTGAGCAGGACGTCGAACGCCTCGTGCAGGCGCTGTGGGTGGAACGGGCGTCGCAGACCCACGTGCAGCAGCGACACCCCGACGTCGCGGGTCAGCGGCGGCTGACCGCGCAGCAGCGGGCCGTGCGGGTCGTCCGGGACGCCGCACCGGGTGTCGGGGTGCAGCTCGGCGAGCACGGGGGTGACGTCCGGGATCGCGTCCACGCCGGCGGCGTCCAGCCGGCGGGCCTGCGGAGCGAGCCGCGCGAGGACGGCGTCACGCCGGACCCGCTCCCACGGCTCGGGCCCTCCCACGACGACCAGCACGTCCGCGAACTCCGCGTGGCCCACCACGATCTGCGCGACGGTGCGGTCGTCGTCCTCGGTGAGGGCCAGGCCGCGGTCGGCGAGGGCGTCGTCGGACCCGGCGTCGTCGAGCCAGCGCTCGCCGTCGAGGACGGCGACGACCCCGACGAGGTCGAGGGCCTCCGTCACCGGCCCGTTCCCGCCGTCCGGGACGACGTGCGCGAGCGCCTCGCAGACCGGCTCGGGCTCCATCCCCGGGTCCAGCAGCAGCACGACGCGCCCGACCCCGTCGTCGTCGGCCAGCTCCAGCAGCAGCGGCAGCAGGTCCTCGCGCAGGGTGCAGGAGACGCAGCCGTGCGCGAGTTCGAGGGCCGTCGTCGTCCAGCGGCCCTCGCGGTGCACCGCGCGCGTGACGACGCCCTCACCGAGTCGTCGCAGGTCGTGCGCCACGAGCACGGTGCGCGGGTTCGCCGTCGCCACCGCCTCTCCGGTGGCGAGCACGGCGTCGCGGTCGACCCCGCACACGATCACCAACGGGTCCGGCATCAGGGAATCCTCCTCGGTCGGCTAACGTTAACGATAATCGATACCAACACGGAGGAGGAGAGATGGCCCGCAACGAGATCCGGCCGATCGTCAAGATGCGCTCGACAGCCGGCACGGGGACGACGTACGTCACCCGGAAGAACCGGCGCAACGACCCCGACCGGCTCGTGCTCCGCAAGTACGACCCGCAGGTCCGCCGCCACGTCGACTTCCGCGAGGAGCGCTGATGGCCTCCGCGCGGGTCCCACGGCCCGCGCGGAGGAAGGCGAACCCGCTGCACCAGCGCGGTCTGACCTCGGTCGACTGGAAGGACACGACGCTGCTGCGGACGTTCGTCTCGGACCGCGGCAAGATCCGTTCCCGGCGGGTCACCGGGCTGACCGGGCAGCAGCAGCGTCAGGTCGCGTCGGCGATCAAGACCGCCCGCGAAATGGCCCTGCTCCCCTACACGTCCACCGCCCGATGAGCCGGCGCTGCCAGGTGACCGGGCGCGCCCCGTCGTCGGGGAAGAACGTCTCGCACTCGCACGTGCGCACCAACCGCTGGTTCCGGGTCAACGTGCAGTCGAGGCGGTTCTGGCTGCCCTCGGAGAAGCGGTGGGTGCGGCTGCGACTGTCGCCGAAGGGGATCCGGACGGTCGACCGGGCCGGGATCGAGGCGGTCGTGGCACGGCTGCGCGCGGCCGGGGAGAGGGTCTGATGGCGAAGCGGAGCAAGATCGTCAAGAACGAGCGTCGCAAGGAGACCGTCGCCCGGTTCGCGGCCCGCCGGGCGGAGCTGAAGGAGATCGTGCGGCACCCGTCGTCGTCCGACGACGCGCGCGCGGCCGCCGTCGCGGAGCTGGCCCGCCAGCCCCGGGACGCGAGTGCCACGCGGGTGCGCAACCGGGACGCGGTCGACGGGCGGCCGCGCGGCCACCTGCGGGCGTTCGGCCTGTCGCGCGTCCGTCTCCGCGAGTACGCCCACGCCGGCTACCTGCCGGGCGTGACGAAGTCGAGTTGGTGAGGGAGCGCGATGAAGGTCCGTGCGTCGCTGAGGGCGTTCAAGCAGAAGCCGGGCTCGGTCGTGGTGCGCCGCCACGGCAGGACACTGGTGATCAACAAGAAGAACCCGAAGTGGAAGGCCCGTCAGGGCTGATCGGTGACCCGCAGCAGGAGGGCGACGAAGGCGTCGGCCTGCAGTCGCCCTCCGCTGCGGGGCTCCGCTCCCCGGGCCTCGTCGTCGGCCCGCAGCTCGTCGGACACCCGGGCGAGCGCGCGGAGCAGGGATTCGGCGAGTTCCGGGGCGATGTCGCCGGTGAGCTCGAGATCGCCGTCGTCGCGACGCCGGGTGCGCACGCTCGCGAGCGCCTCGCGCAACGTGGCGCGGGGCTCGCCGGCGACGTCGTCCGTCAGCGCCGTGCCAGCCGCCGCCCGGTGCCCGGGGTGAGCGGGATGCCGTAGTGCTCGAAGATCGCGGGCTCGTCGGAGGCGGGCAGCTCGCCGTCGGTGTCGATCGACGGGGCGTCCTTGGCGAGGTCCTTGTCCACCGTGACCTTGACGTGG
Organism: Actinomycetospora termitidis; assembly: GCF_030286555.1. GTDB lineage: Bacteria > Actinomycetota > Actinomycetes > Mycobacteriales > Pseudonocardiaceae > Actinomycetospora > Actinomycetospora termitidis. The sequence goes on from NZ_JASVWF010000003.1 coordinate 24,874, forward strand.
TCCGGGTGGACCGTCGCCCCGTGCAGCGGCACGAAGACGAGACGCTTGCCCGAGAAGATCCCGGTCGTCACGGTGACGAAGGCGGGCTCGTCGGTGGCGGTGTCGTAGTACACCGCCTCGAGGTCACCGATCTTCGACCCGCTCGGGTCGACGACCTTCTTGCCCAGCCAGTCGCGGATGTTCTCGGCCTCGAAGCCCATGGGCGCCGATCATAGGGCGCTTCCTTCCCGACGACGGGTCGGCGCGCTCCGACGCCCTCGGCTCCCTTGTCGCGGCGAATCACAACGACAAGCGACCTGGGCTCCCTTGTCGCGGGCAATCGCACCTCCCCCGACACCCTGTCGCTGGGAATCACAACGACAAGGCGGCGCCGCACCGGCAACTCCCCGCGACAAGGTGCACCGCGCGCCGGTGGGCGCGGACTTCAGTGGCGATCGGGTGCCATGAGAGCACCCGATGCCGCTGAAGATCGGTCGGACCGCCGTCAAGACGTGGCCGCGATGGTCGCCGAGCCGAGGACGCGGTCACCGTCGTAGACCACGACCGCCTGGCCCGGCGCCACCCCGCGCAGGGGCGCGCCCAACGCGACCGACAGGCCGTCGTCACGAACCTCCACCGCGGCCGGCGCGACCCCGCCGTGCGCGCGTACCTGCACCGTCACGTCGCTCACCGACCCGCGCGGGCCGTGCCACACTGGCGCCTCGGTCGACAGCGCCACCACGTCCAGCGACTCCACCGGGCCCACCTGCACCCGGCGCGACACCGGTTCGATCCCGAGCACGTAGCGCGGCCGGCCGTCGGGCGCGGGCCGCGACAGGCCGAGCCCGTGTCGCTGGCCGACGGTGAAGTTCTGCACCCCGCCGTGCCGACCCAGTACCGCCCCCGACGCGGCGTCGACCAGCTCACCCGGCGCCTCGTCGATGCGTGAGGACAGGAAATCCTGCGTGTCGCCGGAGGGGATGAAGCAGATGTCGTGGCTGTCGGGCTTCTCCGCCACGACGAGCCCGCGCCGGGCCGCCTCCGCGCGCACCACGGACTTGAGCGAGTCGCCCAGTGGGAACATCGCGTGGGCGAGCTGGTCGGCCGTGAGGACGCCCAGCACGTAGGACTGGTCCTTGTCCGGGTCCGCCGCCCGCCTCAGCACCCCGTCGTGCAGGCGGGCGTAGTGCCCCGTCACGACCGCGTCGAAGCCCAGGCCCAGCGCCCGGTCCAGCACGGCGGAGAACTTGATCTTCTCGTTGCAGCGCAGGCACGGGTTCGGCGTGCGGCCCGCCGCGTACTCGGCGACGAACGGCTCGACGACGTCCTCGCGGAACCGCTCGGCCATGTCCCACACGTAGAACGGGATGTCGAGCACGTCGGCGCAGCGGCGGGCGTCGCGGGAGTCCTCCACCGAGCAGCACCCACGGGCGCCCTCGCGCATCGTCGCGGGCTTCGCCGACAGCGCCAGGTGGACGCCGACGACGTCGTGTCCGGCGTCCTTCGCGCGTGCCGCGGCGACGGCCGAGTCGACCCCGCCGCTCATGGCTGCGAGGACGCGGAGCGGAGCGGAGCCGGACCGGGGGCTCGGGTCCCGCACGGTCAGGTCCCCACGCGCTCGGCGGTTCGCGCGGCGCGGGTGGACGCACCCCGGGCCCGCTCGACCACGGGTCCGATGGCCGCGACCGCCGCATCCACGTCGGCCGCCGTCGAGGAGTGCCCGAGCGAGAACCGCAGCGAGCCGCGAGCGGCGGCCTCGTCGACCCCCATCGCGAGCAGCACGTGCGAGGGCCGCGCCACCCCGGCGGTGCAGGCCGAGCCGGTGGAGCACTCGATCTCGTGCGCGTCGAGCAGCATGAGGAGGCTGTCGCCCTCGCAGCCGGGGAACGACAGGTGCGCGTTGCCCGCGAGCCGTGCCGGCCCACCGTTGAGCAGCGGGGCGTCCAGTGGCACACCGTTGAGCGTGGCGTCCGGGACGACCCCGATCAGCCGCGCCACCAGGTCGTCCCGCAAGACCGCGAGCTCCGTGGTGCGCCGCGGCACCGCGTCGACGGCGGACTCCACCGCCGCCGCCAGCGCCACCGTGCCGGCCACGTCCAGCGTGCCGGAGCGCACGTCGCGCTCCTGGCCGCCGCCGTGCAGCAGGGGCACGCACACCGCGTCCCGGCGCAGCAGCAGCGCCCCGACGCCGACCGGCCCGCCGAGCTTGTGCCCCGTCAGCGACAGGGCGTCCGCGCCCGAGGCGGCGAAGTCGACCGGCAGCGACCCGACCGCCTGCACCGCGTCCGTGTGCAGGGGGACGTCGAACTCGTGGGCCACCTCGGCGAGGGCGCGGACGTCGTTGACCGTCCCGACCTCGTTGTTCGCCCACATCACGCTGACGAGCGCGGTCTCGCCCGGGTGGGCCTCGAGCTCCGCGCGCAGCACCTCCGGGGACACCCGGCCGACCGCGTCGACCGGCAGCACGACGAGCGTCGCGCCCTCGTGCGCGGCGAGCCACTCGCCGGCGTCGAGGACCGCGTGGTGCTCGACGGCCGAGACGACGACGCGGGTCCGGCGCGGGTCCGCCGCCCGGCGGGCCCAGTACAGGCCCTTGAGCGCGAGGTTGTCGCCCTCGGTGCCGCCGGTGGAGAGCACCACCTCGGTGGGCAGCGCGCCGACGGCCTCGGCGATGGTCTCGCGGGCCTCCTCGACGTCGCGTCGCGCTCGCCGGCCCGCCGTGTGCAGCGAGGAGGGGTTGCCGACACGGCCGAGCGCCTCCGTGTAGGCGGCGACGGCCACGGGCAGCATCGGCGTGGTGGCCGCGTGGTCGAGGTAGGTCATCGTCTGCCGAGCGTAATCCTCATCGTGGCGTGCGCACCCGTGGATGTCCTCCAACGACGCACGGATCGGGCCCGGACGCGCGGAAGGGCACCCCCGGGAGTCCCGGAGGTGCCCTTCACGACGGCGGGTCAGGACGACCGCTTGCCGACCTCCTCGGTCAGCTGCGGGGTGACCGAGAACAGGTCACCGACGATGCCGAAGTCGGCGATCTCGAAGATCGGGGCCTCGGGGTCCTTGTTGACCGCGACGATCGTCTTCGAGGTCTGCATGCCGGCGCGGTGCTGGATCGCGCCGGAGATGCCCAGCGCGATGTACAGCTGCGGCGACACGGTCTTGCCGGTCTGCCCGACCTGGAACTGGTTCGGGTAGTAGCCGGAGTCGACCGCGGCGCGCGACGCACCGACGGCGGCGTGCAGCGAGTCGGCGAGGCCCTCGACGACGTCGAAGTTGTCGGCCGAGCCGACACCACGGCCACCGGCGACGACCACGGTCGCCTCGGTGAGCTCGGGGCGGTCGCCGCCGACGATCGGCGCCCGGTTGGACACCTTCGCCGCACGCGCGCCATCGATCGCGGGGAGGTCGACGGTCTCCTGCGTCCCGGCGCCCGCGTTCTCCTCGACCTCGATCGAGCCGGAGCGCCACGAGATGACCGCGGTGTCCGTGGTGACGTGCGACTGCACCGTGAAGGCCCCACCGAAGATCGAGTGGGTGCCCGCGCGCTCGCCGTCGACGTCGATCAGGTCGTTCAGCCAGCCCGAGTTGGTGCGCACCGCGAGGCGGCCCGCGACCTCGCGGCCGTCGGCGCCGGCGGGGATGAGCACCGCGGGGGGCGACACGCGCTCGACGAGGGTCGCGAGCGCGTCGACCTGCGGGGTCGACAGGTAGTTCACCGCGTCGTCGGACTCGGCGACGTAGATCTTCTCGGCGCCGTGGGCGGCGAGGCCCTCGGCGAGCTTCGCGGCCGTGCCCGGCGTGCCGACGACGACCGCCGACGGCTCGCCGATGCGGCGCGCCGCGGTCAGCATCTCGTAGGTGTTCTTCTTGATCTCGCCGTCGACGTGGTCGACGAGGACCAGCACTTCAGCCATGTCCGTGGGTCTCCTCTATCGCTCGTGGACGGCAGCTCAGATGAGCTTCTGGCCGACGAGGAACTCGGCGATCTTCGCGCCGCCGTCGCCCTCGTCCTCGACCTTCTGACCGCCCGACTTCGGCGGACGCGGGGCGAAGGAGTCGACCTGCACGAGCGAGCCGGCGAGCCCAACCTCGGAGGCGTCGAGCCCCAGGTCGGAGATCCCGATCTTGCTGACCGGCTTCTTCTTGGCCGCCATGATCCCCTTGAACGAGGGGTAGCGCGGCTCGTTGATCTTCTCGCCGACGCTGACCACGGCGGGCAGGGACGCGGTGACGTCGCAGGTGCCCTCGTCGGTCTCGCGCTTGACCGTGGCGGTGCCGTCGGAGACCGACAGCTCGTTGGCGTGGGTCAGCGACGGCCAGCCGAGCAGCTCGCCGAGCACGCCCGCCATCGCACCGCTGCGGCCGTCGGTCGCCTCGTTGCCGGCGAGGACCAGGTCGACGTCGCCGACGGTGCCGATCGCCTTGGCCAGGACCTTGGCGGTCGCGACGGCGTCGGAGCCGTGGATCGCCTCGTCGTTCACGTGCACGGCCTTGTCCGCGCCCATCGAGAGGGCCTTGCGGATGGCGTCGGTCGCGCGGTCGGGACCGGCGGTGAGGATGGTGACCTCGGCGTCGCCGCCGGCCTCCTTGATCTTGAGCGCCTCCTCGACGGCGCGCTCGTTGATCTCGTCCAGCACCGCGTCCGACGACGCGCGGTCGAGGGTCTTGTCGCCGTCGGAGAGCGTGCGCTCCGACCAGGTGTCCGGCACCTGCTTGATCAGTACGACGATGTTCATGGGTCCGCTGTGACCTCCTGTACTCAACGGCCGGCCATTGCCCCGCCGGTAACTTACCCGTCGGTAACAACGCCACTGACCCGACTGTCCCACGTCCACGCCCTCACGGCGACGTGGCGTACCCCTCTCATGTTACTCGCGAGTAGGTAGTAGGGAGCTACTGGTCGGTAACTTACGGGTCGTAGTGTGAAGGGGACACATCGGATTCCCGGTAGGAGATCAGTCGTGCCCGGTCTGTTCAGCAAGGTCTCGGAGTTCCTCAAGAGCCCGCAGGGCCGCAAGTACACCGACCAGGCCAAGCGCTACGCGTCGGACCCCAAGAACCGCGCCAAGGCGCAGGAGATGTTCAAGCGTTTCGGGGGCGGCGGCAAGAAGCAGCCCTGATGCCGACGGCGGGTCATCCGGTCACGGCCCGGCCGTCCCGGTAGACCGCCCGCAGGCGGGCCGAGAGGTCGTCGAGCCCGCCCTCGCCGGTGAGCCCGCCGTCGACCACGCACAGGTCGGCGGCGAGGCCCGGAGCGACGCGGCCGGTCACGTCGCCCAGCCCGAGCAGCCGCGCGCCCGCGGAGGTCGAGGCCGCGACGACGGCCTCGGGCGCCATCCCGCAGGCCTGCATCAGGGGCAGCTCGGACAGGTTGCGTCCGTGCGGCCCGACCCCGGAGTCGGTCCCCATGACGATCCGCACCCCCGCCTCGACGGCCCGCTGGATCGAGTCGGTGTGCACGTCGACCACGGCCGCGGCCTTCGCGACGACCTCGGCCGGCAACCGTGCGCCCGCCCCGGCCGCCTCCAGGACCGCCCGGGGCGCCACGAGCGTCGGGACCAGCGCCGTGTCGTGCTCCAGCATCAGCGCGATCGCCTCGTCGTCGAGGAAGATCCCGTGCTCGACGGACCGGACCCCGGCCCGCACGGCGTTCTTCACCCCGGTCGCGCCCTGCGCGTGTGACATCACCTCGCGCCCCTGCGCCGCCGCCTCGGCGACGACGACGGCGATCTCCTCCGGCGAGAACTGGGTGTGCTCCGGGTCGTCCCCGGGCGAGAGCACCCCGCCCGTCGTGCAGATCTTCACGACGTCGGCGCCCGCGCGCAGCACCTCGCGGACCTTCGCCCGCACGCCGTCGACCCCGTCGCAGACGCCCTCCGGGCGGCCGGGGTGCGGCAGGGACAGCGGGACACAGTGCCCGGAGGGCAACCAGCCGTCGGAGTGTCCGCCGGTCTGGCCGAGGATCGTCACCGCGATCCGCATGCGTGGACCGGCGACCAGCCCGTCCTCGACCGCCTTCCGCACCCCGACGTCGGCGCCGCCCGCGTCCCGCACGGTCGTCACGCCGGCCCGCAGGGTCGCCGTCAGGTTCCGTGCGGCGGCGAAGAACTGGTAGCTGAACGGCGTGGTCAGGCGGGACATCAGGTCGATCCCGGAACTCGTGACGTGCACGTGGGCGTCGACGAAGCCCGGGGTGATCGTCGCTCCCGCGCAGTCGAGGGCCTCGTCGCCGTCCAGGCCCGACCCGACGTCGAGAACGAGCCCGTCGGAGACGACGACGTCCGCGCGCGCGGCCGGCGCCCCCGTCCCGTCCAGGACCTCGCCGCCCTGCAGGACCAGCCTCACGTCGTGACCTCCTCACGTTCCGGGGCGCGCGTGCGCCGCTCGACCAGGGCTCCGATCCCGACGACGAGCAGGTTGGGCACCAGCGCGATCAGGCCCTCGTTCACGGTGCCGCCGTAGGGCCCGAACGTCAGGGCGATGACCACGACCTCCCCGACGACGAGGCCCGCGAGCACCGGCCTCAGCCCGACCCAGCGGCGGGCGAACAGCGCCAGCGCGAGCGCCGGGACGAGCTGGTCGAGCCCGGAGTAGGTGAGCAGCAGCAGGTTCGCGAGCAGGTCGGGCCGCGCGATCGCGAGGACGAGCGCGAGCGCCGTCAGGCCCACGACGGAGGCCTGGTTGGCCACGGTCTGGCCGCGGTCCGTCGTCGTGCGGACGATGTTGCGGGCGACGAGCGAGGACATCCCGATGATCAGGCCGGCTGCGGGGACCATCGCGGTCGCGGCGGTCGCGACGACGACGATCCCCACGAACCACGACGGGAACGCCTGCGCCGCCATCGCGAGGAGGGCACCGTTGCTGCTGGTCTCCGGCGGGAGCGCGGTGAACGCGACGAAGCCGGTGATCATCGGGATGACGAGACAGACCGAGTAGACCGGCAGGAAGGCGTAGTTGCGGCGGACCGCCCGCTCGGAGCCGGCGGAGAGCAGGGCCGGCCACATGTGCGGCAGCGTCAGGAAGAGCACGCCGAGGGTGGAGGCCACCGTCGAAGAGATGAAGTACCCGGCGTCGTACTCGCCCTCGTGGATGGTGAGCATGCGCGGCGCGTCGGCGAGCACGCGCTCGAACGTCGCGCCGATCCCGCCGTTGACCTCGGCCGGGATCACCACCAGCAGCACCACGAGGACGACGAGCATGAGCGCGTCCTTGAGGTAGGACGTCGTCGCGACGCCGCGGATTCCCGACCACAGCACGAACGCCACGACCAGCACGAACGCGACGACCATGCTCACCGTCCCGTTCGCCTTCGCCCCGGTGGCGAGCTGGACCGCGAGCCCGAGCCCGGTGATCTGCAGCTGCAGGTAGGGCAGGAGGAAGACCACGCCGAGGACCGCGACGAGGGTGCCGAAGCCGCGCGATCCGAAGAAGTCCGCGAGGAAGTCGGCCTGGGTGACCTGGCCCCGCTCGCGGGCCCGGCGCCAGACGACGGGTCCGAGGAAGTACAGGCCCGCGTAGGCCAGCGGCACGTAGGGCAGGGCGTAGAGCGCGGCCGCACCGCCGGCGAAGGCGAGCCCGGCCATGCCGAGGAACGTGAAGGTCGTGAAGACCTCGCCGGCCTGGAGGAACCACATCGTCCAGGAGCCGAAGCGCCGGCCGCCGACGGCCCAGTCCGAGACGTCGGTGATCGCGCCGCGGCGGCCGGCGAACCCGACGGCGGCGATGACGACGATCCCGACGACGGTGACCACCAGGACCGTGCTCATTCGCCGTCCTCCCGCGTCGAGGGGTCGAGCTCCGCTCCGCTGCGTCTCCCGTCCCGGGTGAACTCCAGCGCGGCGAGGACGGGGGTGATGAGCAGGACGAGCACGCCCATCCACACCATGATCGACGGCAGGCCGAACCACAGCGCGGGTGTGTTGACGAAGCCCAGGAGCGGCGCGGCGAGCAGCCCGAGGGTGATCAGCCCGAGCAGGACGTAGCAGGTGGGGCGCACGATCGGCCTCCCGGTCAGGGGTGACGCTGCAGGGAACGGCGGGCGAGCTCGGCGTGCAGGAGCACGCCGTCGGACATCACGGACTCGTCGAAGACGGCCCGGGGGCTGTGGTTGGACGGGGTGCGCTCCGGGTCGCCGACGGCGGCGCCGAGGAACGCGAACGCCCCCGGCACGGCCTCGAGCACCCGGGAGAAGTCCTCCGCGCCCGTCTCGGGGTGCGACATCTGCACCACGCGGTCCGCCCCGAGGAGCTCCGCCGCGACCCCGGTGACGAAGGCGGTCTCGGCGCCGTCGTTGACCGTGGCCGGGTACTCGCCGGCGACGACGACCTCGGCCTCGCAGCCGTGGGCCCGCGCGATGTCGTGGCACACCTGCGGCACGAGCTCGAGCATCCGCTCGCGGGCCCCGGCCGAGAAGGTGCGGACGGTCGCGTCGAAGGACGCGGAGTCGGGGATGATGTTGCTCTTCGTGCCGCCCTCGATCCGGCCGACGGTGAGGACGACGGGGTCGAACACGTCGAAGCGGCGGGTGATCATGGCGTGGAGCCCGGAGACGACCTCGGCGAGCGCCGAGATGGGGTCGCGGGCCCGGAACGGTGCCGACCCGTGCCCGCCCGCCCCGTGCAGCGTCACCTCGACGGTGGCCCGCGCGGCCATCACTGTGCCCGGGCGGGTGTTGACGGTCCGCGGGGCGTAGGTCGAGGCCATGACGTGCAGGCCGTAGGCGCTGGACACGCGCGGTCCGGCCGCGTCGAGGACCCCCTCGGCGATCATGTGGGACGCCCCGTCCCAGCCCTCCTCGCCGGGCTGGAACATGAACACGACGTCGCCGTCGAGCGCGTCGCGGTGGGCGCTCAGCACCTGGGCGGCGCCGACGAGCATGGCCGTGTGCAGGTCGTGGCCGCAGGCGTGCATCGCGCCGTCGACCTCGCTGGTGAACGGCTCGCCGGACTGCTCCTGCAGGGGCAGCGCGTCCAAGTCGCCGCGGAGCAGGACGGCTCTGTCGCTCCGCGCGCCCCGCAGCACCGCGGTCACGCTCGTCGTCGTGGTGCCGGTGGTGATCTCGAGCGGCAGCCCGCGCAGTGCCTCGAGCACCGTCTCCTGCGTCCGCGGGAGCTGCAGGCCGACCTCCGGGGCCCGGTGCAGGCGGCGCCGCAGGTCGACGAGGTCACCGGCCAGTGCCACCGCGTCGTCGCGCATGCGTGGGCAAACTACCGGTCCGCGCGCGTGCCGTCAGGTACGGCGGCCGAGCGTGCGGTGGATCAAGATGATCTCTGCAGTATTCGTGCGGCCCGGCCGTCGTTCGACGTGGACCTCGTCGACGAAGCACGTCTCGGCGATCGCATGACGCTGCCGCGCGAGGTCGTCGACGGTGAGGCCCACCGGAATCCACACGCGGACGACCGTCGCGCCGGGCATCGCGGAGCTGTCGATCACGCTCGGGGTGAGCCGACGGTGCCGGCTGCAGATCCCGAGTTCGAGGAACGCCTGCTGGAGCCGGCGCGACATCACGATCCGCCGCCACTGCCCGAGCACCATCTCACGCACCTCCACCGACAGCAGGGTCACCAGAAGCAGAGCGACGACGAGCAGGCGCGGCCAGGAGCCGGACCCGAGCCAGAGGGAGAAGCCGAGCGCGCCCAGGAGGGTCCCGAGCTCGATCTCCGTGCGGTGCCGGAGCACCACCCGGTGCGGCGCGCGGGGCTTGCGCGGCTGCGGACGTTCGCCCCAGTCCCCGGGGTCGAGCCGCCGGGCACTCATGTGCCACCGCCGTAGGACCACGGACCGAACGAACCAACACCTTCCATCACTGCCTACCCCCCGACTGCCTACTTTCGGGAACATCTGCAGCATGGCTGCCCGACATACGCCTACGTAATGCCTACCTCACGGCGTTGGCCGAATCGTTGCCAACTGCACCGGTGTAGGTAGATCACCTACCTATGCCCCTTGCACCCTGGACGAGGTCGCAATGAGGTCGCGGGGAGGTCACACCCTCGCGACGGCGTCACGGCGGGATATGGGAGTCTGCGCGCCATTACCTGGTGCAACGGGGGAATCATGGCGCAGGTCGTCCTCGGGGAATCATCACTCGGACGCTTGTCTACCGGTGAGTCACGGTGGAAAGGGACGAAGGTAGCGCCTACCCTACGTCTCCATGGCTCGTGTCCTACCTACTGCACTCCGGTGATGCCGGCCGAGCCGCGCCGACGCGAAAGCGCTTTCGGTACCGCTCTCCTCACCGCCCGGCGACGCGCAGGTCTGACGCAGACTGCGGTCGCGGAGCACCTCGGCGTGCAGCGGGCGATGGTGTCGCAGTGGGAGACCGGGCGACACCGCCCCTCCCAGGTCAACGTCGACAGACTCGGTCGACTCCTCGACGCGACGGAGGAATTGACCGCGGCAAGTGGGCTGACCACCCCGGCGGAGGGTCCACCGGCGATCGTTCCCGCGACGGAGGCACCGTCGGGCACAACCCTGTACGACGTACATCGCGGCCTGGGCCGGGTCCTCGTCGAGGCACTCGTGCACGACGACGACGGGCGACCGTCGGGGTGGCGACGCGATTTCCGCCCCGACCGTCCCCCGAGTGCCTTCACGACGGCGTCCGCGATGCGCCTCCTGACGGCCATCCAGGACCCGCCGTACGTCGACCGGCACGCCCTCGGTGAACGGCTCCTCGAGTTCCACTATCCCGAGGGTGGATGGGGCACGAGGGCGATCGGTCGCCGCCCCGAGGCGACGGCCGTCGTCATCGACGCGTTGGAGCGGATCGGCGCCACCTTCGACATCGACGAGGCACTGCACGAGCTCGCCACCATGCTGAGCGAGTCGGACCGGCAACACACCTACGTGCTGGTCGAGGCCCTGAGTACGACGGCCCGACTCCGACCGACCTCCGACCTGGCCCGTGAACTCGCAGCGCACCTGCTCGCCAACCGGGACGCCAGGAGTCTCGCCTGGCCGGAGAAGCGCCCGGCCGTCCCGGGCGCCGTCCCACGGCCGTCGACGGCCCACACGGCGCGCGCTCTGACCGTTCTCTCGTACGGGCTGGAACGTGGTCTCGACGATCCCGACGGCGAGTACCTCGGCGCGATCGAGTCGGGACAACGGTGGCTCGAGGAGAACGCGAACCTCGCGCCGATCCGGGAGAACGTCGAGCCGGAGGGGCAGCGCGACCTCGAGATCCGGCACTTCACCCCAGCGCTCGTGGCGCACGCCCTCGCGTCGGTCCGGTCGCCGTCGTGGGATCTGCTGGCGCGAGCGCTCGCCGAGGTGTGGCGGTCCTACAACTCGTCGATCGAGCGCTGGCAATGGCCGAACGGGGACGTTCCGGTCTGGCTCCAACTCGATGCCCTCCGCGCGGTGACGGCGGCCCACGCCCGACAGACGATGGTGCCGATCGAGGGTGGAGAGCAGTGATACCGGCAGCCGGCACGCATCTCTCGGTTCTCGAGATCGCGGACATGGTCGGCACCCGGCCGGAGGTCGAGGAGCTCGAGCACGCGATGACGTTGGTCCGCGAGAGCGGGCCCTCGGTGGCGGAGCTGTTGAACTCGGCGCTCAGTCAGCCGCTCCTCGCCCAGGTGACGTCCCGGTCCTACCTGCATCCCAACGGCTTCGCCAAGATCGTCCTGCACGACGCGGGCCCGACCGGGACCTCCGTGCGGTTGCACGTCTGGCCTGCCGTCGAGAACCCTTCACCGGAGGACCTGGCGAACCGGCGCGACTCCGCCCCGCACGGCCACCGCTGGAATTTCGCCTCCACCCTGATCGCGGGCAGTGGCCTGCTCGTCGAGGAGTTCGAGGTGCACCACGTCGACGACGACACCGTGGTCGACCCGGGCGAGACAGTGTGGGACGAGATGATGTTCCGGCCGTCCGTGACCGCCTCCCTCGTGCCGCACGGCAAGGCCCGCCTCACGTGCCGCGAGTACTGGGTGCGCGACCCCATCCGTGACATCTACTGGTGCGATGTGACCGACGTCCACACCATCGGCCCCATCGACGCCGACATGACGGCCACGCTCGTCCTCCAGGGCCCCGAGGTCCGACCGACCGCGGCGGTCTACCGGCGACCGGACAGCCCTGCGGATCCCGGCCGGCGGACTCTGGCGGAGCACGAGATCGCGGAACTGATCCAGACCGTGCTCGCCGCGATCGGCGGCCCGCGGTCACCGGAGCGGACCGAGCCCGCGGTCGGCGGGCGCATGGTCGCCGTCGGTCCGTCGACGACGGAGCTGGAGATTCTCGGACGACCTACTCTCTGACGAGCGGGAGCGGTCCGAACGGGGGTGGTGCGGACGTGGACGGGAGCAGCGCAGCACGACGTCTGGTCGATCTCGATTCGACCCTTCCGGCGCTCGCGGCGCCCGACCCGACGGTCGACCAGCTCGCCGACATCGTTCAGGCGTTGCAGCAGACCGACGCCCTCGCCCGGACGTTGCGCGAGGTCGGTGGCGACATCACGGCCTCCGCTGATCTCGGGGCGCACTCGAGCTGGCACCCCCTCGGATTCGCCAAGTTGCAGCTCGGGGCGCTGCCCGGCACGGAGGTGCGGCTTCGGCTGCACGTGTGGGCGGACTCCGGGCACGCCGTCCGGACCCAGGACGATCCGCACTCGCATCGGTGGCGCTTCGCGTCGACCGTGGTCTGGGGTGCGCCGCTCCGCGTGGTGCATTTCGAGGAGTCCGAGGCGGGCCAGGAGTTCCATCGGTTCGAGTACGCGCCCCCGTGCGGAGCACTCCATCCTGCGGGTCGACGCTCGTTGAGCGCGGTGGACCGGTCCGAGCGACGCCGGGGCGAGCTCTACCGGTGCGAGCGCGGGACGGTCCACACGATTCAGCCGGTCGATCCCGGTCTCCTCACGACGACGCTCATCGCGCGGGGCCCGGACCGAGGCGAGTCGACGCCGGTCTACCGACGGGACGACGATGCGGTGATCTCCGAGCGACCTCATCTCTCGGGAGCCGAGGTCCAGAGGCTCCTCGAGCGCGTCCTGCCGCCCGACTGATGTCAGTCCGGGCGGCGGTGACGGCCACCGGCGTCGCGGACCGGGTGGGGGGCACGGGCCGGACCCGGCGTCGGCGCCGACGGCAGCGCCAGTGGAGCGCGGGAGGCGGCGATCGCCTTCTGCGTCGGGGGCGCCATCCCGGAGCGCAGGAGTCGGACCAGGGCCTCGTACCACTGGACCAGCACGGCCCACGGAGTCGGCTGCGGTGGGCGCGACTCACGGCGGCGGCGCGTGACGGCTTCACGGCAGGGTCGGCAGACGTGCGCCGCGACCGCGCCCAGCGGGGCCATGTCCACCGCGACCCCGCACAGGGCCATCGGTGGCTGGCCGGTGCGGTTCGCCTGCTCGAGCTCGGTGGCCATCACGGCGTGTTCGGAGCGGTCGGCCCGCGAGGTCATCGACAGCGGACGGTCACCGGGTACCGGAGGCGGCCAGGATCCCCAAGCGCCGGCGGGACGCTCCCCGACCGTCGATCGCGCGTCGGTTGCCGTTCGGCGCGCGTCGGTGGTCATGGGCCCATTCTGCGGCCACGAGGGGCGACCCGGCGGATGGTCCGTGCCGCCCGTGCGGGTGAACTTGCTCGCCCGGCCACCACGGCGCTCCGTCACGTGATCGGCCGGTGGCCTGATCATGCGCGAGAAGTACATGAGGCACCTTCCGAGGTCCTCCTGCGTGCCTCATGTACTTCTCGGCGGAGCGGTCGCCGACGATGTGGCCTTCCTGGCGTCCAGTGCAAGCAGTGACGCATTGCTTGCAGTGGGGCCCGGGGACGCGACCTACCGGACCGCCTGCGCCAGCGGGCGCACCATCGCGTCGATCGCCACCGGCAGCGACAGCGGGCTGGAGAATCCGACCGCGCCGGCGAACAGCGAGGTCTCGGTGCCGAGGAAGGCGACGCGGTTCTGCGCCACCACGGGCAGCGAGTTGAACGTCGGGATCGCGCGGGTCGTGGCCTCGTCCGCACCGAAGACGGCGAGCGCGTCCTTGTTCAGCTCGCCGAGCTGCTCGGTGGACAGCGACTGCGTCACCGGCGGGACGGCGAAGCCGAGGCCGGCGAACACCTGGGTGCGGAGGTCGTCGGCGCCCAGGGAGTTGGTCTCCCCCGCCGCCGTCAGGTCGACCGCGATCGTCTTCCCGGCGAACTGCGGGTTGGCGGCCTTCGCGTCCGCGAACTTCTGCTCGACGCCCGCGATCGCCTGCTCGGCCCGCCCCGACTCCCCGAGTGCCTGCCCGGTAATGCGCGTCTGCTCCTGCCACGGCACGGCCACGTTGTCCTGCGGATCCGCGACGGTCGGCGCGATGCGCGAGAGCGCGTCGTAGTCCGGACGCTCCATGTAGGAGTAGACGCCCAGGATCAGGTCAGGGCGCAGCGAGGCGATCTTCTCGACGTCGAGCTGGTTGCTCCCGACGAGCTCCGGCCGCGCCCCGTTCAGGGCCTGCTGGGCCCACGGCCGGTTCGCGGCGTCGAACGAGCCCAGGTTCTCGCGCTGCCCGACCGGGACGACGCCGAGCGCGAGCGCGAAGTCGACGTCGTTGTAGCCCACCGTCACGACGCGCAGCGGCTTGGTCGGGATCGTCGTCTCGCCGAACTTGTGCTTGATGGTCACCGGGAAGCCGGGCGACGGGGCGGCCGACGGGGCCGGCTGCGAGGACTCCCCGCCGCAGGCCGAGAGCAGGAGGGCGGCGACGAGGCCGAGGACGAGCGCTGCGACGGATCGCAGACGGCGGACAGGCATCAGGACGGCTCCGAACGGACGACGATGGCAATTCGGTAGGTGAGGCTCACCTAAGAACTACCGAAGGTCAACTGTCCGTAACGTCACGATCGTGGCGATGCCGCCGACCGATCGGCAGGACCAGCGGCGAACCGCTCACCGGGTCCTCGACGACCTTCGCCTCGAGCCCGAACACCTCCCGCATCGTCGACTCGGTCAGCACCTCCGCCGGGGTCCCGGAAACCACGATCCGGCCGTCGCGCATCGCCACGAGCCGGTCGGCGTAACGGGCGGCGAGGTTGAGGTCGTGCAGCACCATCACCACCGTCCGCCCGCGCTCGCGGTGCAGGCGCTCGACGAGGTCGAGCACGTCGACCTGGTGGGCGAGGTCGAGGAACGTCGTCGGCTCGTCGAGCAGCAGGACGTCCGTGCCCTGGGCGAGCGCCATCGAGATCCAGACGCGCTGGCGCTGGCCGCCGGAGAGCGTCTCCAGCGGCCGGTCGGCGAACTCGCCGGTGCCGGTCCAGGCCAGTGCCTCGGCGACGACGGCCTCGTCGTCCGGACTCCACTGCCGGAACCACCGCTGGTGGGGGTGACGGCCGCGCGCGACGAGGTCCGCGACGACGAGTCCCTCCGGCGCGACCGGGTCCTGCGGCAGCACGCCGAGCACCGTCGCGACCTGCCGGGACGGCATGCGGTCGATCCGCTCACCGTCGAGCAGCACGTGCCCGTGCCGCGGGGCGAGCAGGCGGGCCATGGCGCGGAGCAGCGTCGACTTCCCGCACCCGTTCGGGCCGATCACGGCGGTCACGGTGTTCTCGACGACGTCGAGGTCGAGACCGCCGCCGTCCCCTCCCCCGACCACGAGCTCGTCGTCGTACCCGATCTTGAGGCCCTCGGCCCGCAGCCGCGTGCGCGCGGCATCGGTCACGTCGGAACTCACACGGTCCTCCTCCGGGTCCGGCGCACGAGCAGGTAGAGCAGGTAGGGGGCGCCGACGACGACCGTCACGACCCCCACGGGCACGGCCTCCCCGAGCACGGTGCGTGCGACCAGGTCGGCGGTGACGACGAGCAGCCCACCGCCCAGGGCGGAGGCGACCACGGGCGGGCGCGAGCCCCCGGAGAGACGCAGCATGATCTGCGGGACGACGAGCGCGACGAAGCGGATCGGGCCGGCGCACGCGGTCGCGACGGCGGCCAGCACGACGGCGAGACCGACGATCCCGGCCCGGGCACGGTCCACCCGCACCCCGAGCCCTCGCGCGGCCTCGTCGCCGAGCTCGAGCGCAGCCAGACGGAAGGCGAGCACGATCGCCAGCGGCAGCCCGATCGCGACGACGATGCCGGCCGGGACCACGTTCTCCCACGAACGGCTCGCGAGCGACCCGCGCAGCCACGTGAGGACCTGGCCCGCCTGCAGCACGTTCGCCGAGACGAGCAGCCACGTCGTCAGCGACACCGACGCCGAGCTCACGCCGATCCCGACCAGCAGCAGCCGGAACCCGTCGAGCCCGCGACGGTAGGCCAGGGCGTACACCAGCGCGGCGGCGAGCAGCCCGCCCGCGAGTGCGGCGAGAGGCGTACCGATCGGGGACACCGCCAGCCCGGCGGCCCCGGCCCCGCCGGTCAGCACCACCGACGCCACCGCGGCCACGCTCGCGCCGTCGGTGACGCCGAGGATGTCCGGGCTCGCCAGCGGGTTCCGGACGACGGCCTGGGTCAGCGCCCCGGCGAGCCCCAGCGCGGCCCCGACGAAGATGCCGGTCAGCGTCCGCGGCAGGCGCAGCTCGGTGACGATGTAGGCGTCGGCCGAGTCGCCGCCACCCAGCAGGATGCGCACGACCTCGGTGACCGGGATCGGGAAGTCCCCCCGCCCGAGGTTCACCGCCGACACCACGAGCAGCGCCACGAGCGCGACCACGGCCACGGTGACCGCACGCGGACGCCACACGCCGGTGACGGGCCCGGCGCGGAAGCCGCGCCGGGCCCTCGTCGTCAGGAACGGGGTCACAGCCGCGCCAACTTCCGCCGCCGGACGAGCGCGATGAAGAACGGGGCGCCGACGACGGCCAGCACGATGCCGACCTGCAGCTCCCCCGGGCGGACGACGAGACGGCCCACCACGTCGGCGACGAGCACGAGCGTCGCCCCGCCGAGGCCGGCGACGGGCAGCAGCCACCGGTGGTCGGGCCCGGTGAAGAACCGCGCGATGTGCGGCGCAACCAGGCCGACGAAGGAGATCGGCCCGGCGACCGCGACCGCAGACCCGGCGAGCAGGGTGATCGCGGCGATGCCGACGGCGCGGGCCCGGCCCACGTGGCGCCCGAGCCCGCGGGCGGTGTCCTCGCCGAGTGCGAGCACGTTGAGCGCCGGGGCGTTGGCGGCGGCGAGGACGAGCCCGGCGAGGACGAAGGGGGCGACCCGCAGCGCGGCGGACGAGCCACGGTCGTCGAGGGCGCCGGCCGACCAGAAGCGGTAGGCGTCGAGCGAGGAGGTGTCGCGCAGCACCAGCGCGGAGGTCGTGGCGATGAGCAGCTCGCTCACCGCGACACCGGCCAGTGCCAGCGTGACCGGGGTCGGGCCGCCCGAGCGGCTGCCGCCGAGGGAGGCGAGCGCGAACACCAGGCAGCTCGCGAGGGCCGCGCCGGCGAAGGCGAACCACACCGTGCCGTACAGGCTGGTGACGCCGACGAACTGGATCGCGATCACGAGCAGGAACCCCGCGCCGGCACTGACGCCGAGCAGGCCCGGGTCGGCCAGCGGGTTGCGAGTGTGGCCCTGCATCAGCGCCCCGGCGATCCCGAGCGCGATCCCGACCAGGGCGCCGAGCAGCGTGCGCGGGATCCGGAGGTCGCGCACGATCGCGACCGACTGGTCGGTGCCGCTCCCGGTCAGGCCCGCCCACACCTGCGCCGGGGTGAGCAGGGCCGCGCCGACCGCCACCGAGAGCACCGCAGCGACCAGGAGCGCGATCACCGCGATCCCGACGACGAGCAGCGGCCGGCGGGTGCGCGGGAGGTGCTGCTCGGTCGGTCGTGGGACCAACGTCGTCACCGGGGCCTCCCCTCGGGTCGCGGTCGGTGCGCGCGTGGGCACCGGAGGTGACTGAGGTGAGCCCAACCTAACCGACACCCCCGACAGCGACGGGCAGCAGGATGGCCCCGTGAGCGAGACCCTCCCGCTGACCGGCGAGCGCACCGTGCCCGGCATCCCGGCGGAGAACTACTGGTTCCGCCGCCACGAGGCGGTCTACCTCGCGCTCCTCGACGACTGCCGCGACGCGGTCGTGCTGGAGGCGGGGGTCGGCGAGGGGTACGGCGCGGCGCTGCTGGCCGGGGTGGCGTCACGCGTGGTCGGACTGGAGCTCGAGGAGGCGGCGGCGGCCCACGTGCGCCGCCGCTACGGACTCGACGTCGTCCGGGCCGATTTGCAGACGCTCCCGCTGGCGGATGACTCCGTCGACGTCGTCGTGAACCTGCAGGTGATCGAGCACCTCTGGGACCAGCCGGGGTTCCTGCGCGAGTGCGCGCGCGTGCTGCGCCCCGGCGGGCGGCTGCACTGCTCGACGCCGAACCGGCTCACCTTCTCCCCCGGCAACGCCCTCGACAACCGCCCGCTCAACCCGTTCCACACCCGCGAGCTGGCGGCACCGGACCTCGACGGGATGGTCAGGGCGGCCGGGTTCGAGGCCGTGACGATGCGCGGGCTGCACCACGGGGCGCGACTGCTCGAGCGGGACCGGCGCCACGGCGGGTCGATCGTGGACGCGCAGGTCGCGCTGGCCCTCTCCGGTGCGTCGTGGCCGGCCGCGCTGACCGACGACGTCGTCGCGGTGACGGTCGAGGAGTTCGACCTGCGCACCGACGACGTCGACGCCTCGCTGGACCTCGTCGTCAGCGCGGTACGGCCGGCCTGACGTCGGTGTGGACGAAGTCGTCACCCTTGTACAAGAGCGGCTCGTCGGCGTCCTTCGCCAGCGCGTAGGCGAAGCAGTCGCCGAGGTTCAGCTTCGCCGGGTGCCCGGAGCCACGTCCGAACTCGCGGTGCGCCTGCCGGGCGAGGCGTGCCTGGTCGACCGTCAGCGGTTCGATCTGCACCCGCATCCCCCGGAGGTAGCGATCGAGTTGGTGGCTCAGCACCGGGTCCCGACGCCCGTCGACGACCAGGGAGCACTCGACGTAGGTGCCCGCCGACATTCGGCCGCGACCGGCCGCCAGCAGGGCATCGTGATAGAGCCGGGCGTCGTCCTCCCCCTGGAGTACCGCGACGATCGCCGACGAGTCGACGATCACCGGGGGAGACCCGTCTCCTCGTCGTACAGGAACGCCGTCGGGTCCTCGTCGGGGTCGTACGGACCCCAGCGCGCTGCCGCGTCCCGGGCGATCGCCCAGGCCGCACGACCACGCTCCTCCTCGGCACCCTCGCGCAGCCTCAGCCGGGCGAGCCGCTCCCGGACGGCCGTCGTCACGGCCTCGGTCAGGCTCTCGCCCGCCTCGTCGGCCAGCTCCCGGGCGAGGGCGTAGGTCTCGTCGTTCTTGATGTTGAGCGCCGCCATCGTTCCTCCATGGTGGAATCCGACGGTACCATGGTGGAACGACGGTCAGGCCGGCTTCGAGGACTTCTCCCACAGCTCGCCGCCGGTGAGCACGTAGACGAACGGCACGACCGGGACGAGCGCGAGGACGCCCCACACGATCTTCGCGGTGCCGCTGAGTTCGGGCCGCACGATCAGGTTCAGCCACACCAGGATCACCGCGATCGGGTGCAGGAAGCAGACGAGCAGTTCGGCGATCTTCTTCATCTCGGGGGCCTTCCGCCGCAGGTCGCCCGACGGTAGCGAGATCGGGGGATCCACTCCAGCTCCCGACCTCCTGGGAGAGATCGACTACCCGGCGGTAACCTGCCCGGACCACCACGAGGAGGGCGATGAGCCGGTCGGAGGGCACGTTCTGCCTGGTCCTGCACTCCCACCTGCCCTGGCTGGCCCGGCACGGTTCCTGGCCGGTCGGCGAGGACTGGCTCTACCAGGCGTGGGCGCACTCCTACCTGCCCGTCGTCGACGTGCTGCACCGCCTCGCCGACCGGGGCCACCGCAACGTCCTGACCCTCGGCGTCACGCCGGTGCTCGCGGCGCAGCTCGACCACCCGTACACGCTGCGCGCGATGCACTCCTGGCTCGCCGACTGGCAGCTGCGGGCGCACACGACGCACGCGCGCCTGCCGGAGGTGGCCACCCGCGAGCACCGGGCGGCCGCGCAGGCCCTGGACACCTTCGAGCGGACCTGGCGCCACGGTGGGTCGCCGGTGTTCCGGGGCCTCGCCGACGCGGGCGTCGTCGAACTCCTCGGCGGCCCCCTGACGCACCCGTTCGGCCCGCTGCTCCCCGGGCGGGTCCGGCGCTTCCTGCTCGACGGCGGGTTGCGCGACACCGCGCGCCGGCTCGGCGCCCGACCGGAGGGCATCTGGGCGCCGGAGTGCGGCTACGCGCCCGGGATGGAGCGCGAGTACGCCGCGTCCGGGGTGGCGCGGTTCCTGGTCGACGGCCCCGCCCTGCACGGTGACACCGCCGCGGCGCACCCGGTCGACGGGTCGGACGTCGTCGCGTTCGGCCGCGACCTGGAGGTCACCTACCGGGTGTGGTCCCCGCGCGCCGGCTACCCCGGCGGCCCGGACTACCGCGACTTCCACACCTTCGACCACGCCTCGGGTTTCAAGCCGTTCCGCGTCACCGGGAAGCGGGTCGCCCAGAAGGCGCCGTACGACCCGGACCGGGCCGCGGCCGCCGTCGCGAAGGACGCGGCCGACTTCGTGGAGACGGTCGTCGCCCGCCTGCGGCAGGTGCGGCAACGCCGCGGACGGCCCGGGCTCGTCGTCGCCGCCTACGACACCGAGCTCTACGGCCACTGGTGGCACGAGGGGCCGGCGTTCCTGGAGGCCGTGCTGACCGCGCTGCCCGAGGCCGGGGTGCACGTGACGACGCTGCGGGGTGCGGTCGAGGCCGGGCACGTCGAGGAGCCGGTGGTGCTCCCGCCGTCGTCGTGGGGGTCGGGCAAGGACTGGCGGGTCTGGGACGGAGCGGCGGTGGCCGACATGGTCGCCGACAACACCGACGTCGCCACCCGCCTGCTCGCGGCCGTCGACGGCGTGTCCCGCCCGACCGGCCGCGACGCGACGCTCGACACCCTCGCCGTGCAGGCCGCGCTGGCGCTCTGCAGCGACTGGGCGTTCATGGTCACGAAGGACTCGGCCGCCCACTACGCGCGCCGTCGCGCCGCGGAGCACCGTGACCGGGTGCGCGAGCTGACCGACCTGCTGCCCGCGGGCCGGCACGCCGACGCCGCCCGGCGGGCGGCGGACTTCGCCGTGCAGGACGACCTGTTCGGCCACCTGGACGCGCGCCACCTGGTGCACGCCCGCTCCCGAGCGCTGGCGCACGCATGAAGGTGCTGCTGGTCTCCTGGGAGTACCCGCCGGTCGTCGTCGGGGGGCTCGGTCGGCACGTCGGCGCGCTCGCGACGCACCTCGCGGCGCAGGGCCACGACGTCGTCGTCCTGACCCGTCAGCCCACCGGCACGGACGCCTCGACCCACCCGACCACGGACACGGTCGTCGACGGCGTCCGGGTGCTGCGGGTCGCCGAGGACCCGCCGCACCTGGAGTTCGTCCGGGACCTCGTCGCGTGGACCCTCGCGATGAATCATGCCCTGGTACGCGCGGCCACGAGGCTGCTGCGCGACTGGCACCCCGAGGTGGTCCACGCCCACGACTGGCTCGTCGCCCCCGCCGCGATCACCCTGCGCGAGCTCGCCGACGCCCCGCTCGTCGCGACGATCCACGCCACCGAGGCCGGCCGGCACGGCGGCTGGCTCTCGCAGACGCTGAACCAGCAGGTGCACTCCGCGGAGTGGTGGCTCACGAACGCCGCGGACGCCGTCATCACGTGCTCGCAGGCGATGCGGACCGAGGTCGCGGACCTGTTCGAGATCGACCCGGCCGGGATCACCGTGCTGCACAACGGAATCGACGCGCGCGGCTGGTCCGGGGTCACGGCGCCCGCCGCGGGAGCGCCGACGCTGGTCACGTTCGGTCGGCTGGAGTGGGAGAAGGGCATCCAGGACGTCATCGCGGCGCTCCCCGCGATCCGGCGGGCGCACCCCGGCACGAGGCTGATGATCGCCGGGTCCGGCTCGCACGCGGGGTGGCTCGCGGCGCGGGCGCGCGAGGCCCGGGTGCGGCGGGCCGTCGTCATGCTGGGCCACGTCGACGACGCGTCGCTCACCCGGCTCCTGGGCTCGGCGTCCGCGGTCGTCCTGCCGTCTCGCTACGAGCCCTTCGGCATCGTCGCGCTGGAGGCCGCGGCGGCGGGCGCGCCCCTCGTGGCGTCGCGGGCCGGCGGGCTCGGCGAGGTCGTCCTCGACGGGGTCACCGGGCTCTCATTCGACCCGGGCGACGTCGCCGGCTGCGCGACGGCCGTGATCGCCGCCCTCGACGACCCCGCTGCGTCCCGACGGCGGGCCGACGCGGCCCGCGAGCGCCTGGACACGGACTTCGCCTGGCCGACGATCGCCGCGGACACGGTCGCGCTCTACCGCGCCACCCGCCGTCGCGAATACGTCGAGTTGGGCCGCCCGAAGATCCCGGGCGGCAACGTGTTCGGGCGGACCTGAGCGGACGAGAGGACCCTCATGGGGCTGCGACCGCGTGGCCCGGCCCCATGAGGGTCCTCTCGTCACTCCTGGGCCGCCTCCGCGGCGGCCCGCGCGGTCTTGCGCGCGATGTCGGCGAGGGCGGCCCGCTCGGCGGCCGCGGCTTCGTAGTCGGCGACCCGGTCGCGGACGACCCGCGCAGGCGCCCCGACGGCCACCGCGTAGTCCGGGACGATCCCCTTCACCACGGCGTGCGCGCCCAGCACGCAGCCCTTCCCGACCGTCGCCCCGCGCAGCACTGACACCTTCGTCCCGATCCACGTCTCCGGGCCGATGCGCACCGGGGACTTGACGATGCCCTGGTCCTTGATCGGGACGTGGATGTCCTCGTAGCGGTGGTCGAAGTCGGTGACGTAGATCCAGTCGGCGAGCAGGGTGGAGTCGCCGAACTCGACGTCGAGATAGCAGTTGATCGTGTTGTCGGCGCCGAACACGGCCTTGTCGCCGATGCGCAGCGACCCCTCGTGGCACCGGACCTTCGTCCGGTCGCCGATGTGGGTGAACCGCCCGATCTCGAGCCGGCCCAGCCCCGGCCGGCACTCCAGCGCGACGTCCTTGCCGAGGAACACCATGCCGCGCAGCACGATGTGCGGCTGGCGGACGCGCACCTTCAGGATCCGCCAGTAACGGACCAGGTACCAGGGGGTCCAGGCCCGGTGGCGCACGATCCAACGCAGCGTCGCCAGGGAGACGAGGCGCGCCTGTTCCGGGTCGTCCCGGGTCGCCCAACTGCCCACCGGCCGAGGGTACTGGGGAGGATGTGGCGGTGACCTCGGTGACCGTCGTCGGCAGCGTGAACCTGGATCTCGTCGCCCGTGTGGCCCGCCTGCCCTCCCCCGGCGAGACGTTGACGGCCCACGGCGTCACGCGCCACCCCGGCGGGAAGGGCGCCAACCAGGCGCTCGCGTGCGCGCGGCTCGGCGCGACGGTGCGGCTGGTCGGAGCGGTGGGCGCCGACCCACTGGCGGACGAGGCCCTGGCGCTGCTGCGCGCCGAGGGCGTCGAGCTCTCGGCGGTGACGGCGGTCGACGCCCCGACCGGCACCGCGATGATCCAGGTCGACGACGACGGCGAGACCACGATCGTCATCGACACCGGCGCGAACGGCCTCGTGTCGTTCTCCGACAGCTGGGGCACGGACGTCGTCATGACCGTCCTCGAGGTCCCCGACGACGCCGTCGCCGCCGCGATGGCCGCGCCCGGCTTCACCGTCCTCAACGCGGCCCCGGCGAGGGAGGTCCCGGCGGAGGTGCTGAGGACCGTCGACCTGCTCTCGGTCAACGACGACGAGCACGCCATCCTCGGCCGCACCGCCGACCTCGACGCACTCCCCGCCGTCGCCGTCACCCACGGGTCGGCGGGAGCGACGCTGTACCGCCGGGGCCGTGCGACCGCCTCGGCCGAACCACCGCCGGTCGACGCCGTCGACGGCACCGCAGCAGGGGACGCCTTCACCGCCGCGCTCGCGCTGTCGTTGGCCGAGGGCGGCCCCGACGACGCCGCCCTGCGCCGGGCCTGCCTCGCGGGCGCCCTCACCACCACCCGGGCCGGTGCCCAACCCGCACTGCCCACGCTCGACGAGATCCGCGACTACATCCTGGAGAACCCTGCATGGCTCCGCTGATCATCGACACCGACCCCGGCGTCGACGACGCGTTCGCCCTCGCCGTCGCGGCCCGGGCCCCGGAGGTCGACCTGCTGGCCGTCACGACCGTGCACGGCAACGTCGGGGTCGAGCAGACCACCGAGAACGCACGCCGTCTGCTCGGCACGTTCGGGCGGCCGGACGTACCCGTCGGCCGCGGCGCGGACCGGCCGCTGGTGCACCTGCTCGACCGTCGCGCCGACGACGTCCACGGCGACGACGGGCTGGGCGGGAAGTCGCTCGACTTCGGCCCGCCGGTGGAGGAGTCGCCGCGGCGGGCCGTCGAGCTGATGATCTCGGTGCTGGAGGCCGCGACCGAGCCGGTGACGATCGCCGCCATCGGGCCGTACACGAACGTCGCGACGCTCCTGTCCGCCCGGCCCGACCTGGAGTCGAGGATCGGCCGGTTCGTGCTGATGGGCGGGTCGATCGCCTACGGCGGGAACGTCACCGCGGCCGCCGAGTTCAACGTGTGGGGCGACCCCGAGGCAGCACGACGGGTCCTGGCGGGCTCACGGGTCCCGACGACGCTCGTCCCCCTCGACCTGACGATGCGGGTCACCCTCTCCGACGCCTGGCTGGACGACCTCGCGCAGGCCTCGCCGCTCGGCGCCGCGCTGTCGTCCACCCGGGACGCCTACCTCGCGGTGTACGCGGCCCGCTTCGGCACGCCGGCGATCCCGGTGCACGACGCGGTCGCGGTCCTCGAGGCGATCGTCCCGGGAACGGTGCGGACGATGCCGATGCCGGTGGACGTCGACACCTCGTCCGGTCCCGGCCGCGGCGCGACGATCGGCGACATGCGCGGGTCGGAGGCCGTGGAGCTGGGTCGACCGGTCGACGTGGCGCTGGACGCGGACGCGACCTTCATCCGGGCGGAGCTGCGCCGGCGGCTGACCGCCTGACGGTCACTGTTCCCCGGTGCTCACGTCGTAGTAGCCGACGACGCCCGTGCAGCCGTGGCGGGCGAACTCGGCGTCCTCGTCCAGCCCGGCCGGGTCGAGCGCGGCCACGGCCCGCAGGTCCCGGTCGACGAGGGTGTCGAGGGCCCGCCACCGGGCGGTGGGCTCCTCCTCGTCACCGGCGTCGAGGGCCCGCCGCACCAGGGCCGCCTGCTCGGCCACCCCCGTCGTCGGGAACGCGCGGGCGGCCAGGTCGGCGGCCCAGAGGACGTCCTCGACGTGGTAGCCGACCCAGCGGCGGCGCCGCGCGATCGGCCCGAGGGTCGGCCACCGCTTGCGGGCGGCCTGCCGCGAGTGCCCGGTGACCGTCGCCAGGTCGGCCAGGCTCGCCCCGAGCCACGCCGCGGTCTCGGCGGCGGCGACGGTCCGGGCGGCGGCCCGCGCCCGCACCGCCGCCTCGTCCTCCAGCGCCGCGTGGACCGCCGCGAGGGCCTCGTGCCGGCGGCGCTGCTCGTTCCCGCGGTCATCCGGCTTCGGACCGGGGTCGGCGACTGACAACTCCTGGTTCACAGCACGGAGCCTAGCGCTGTGAACCTGACGTTGTCACGGCTTCGCACACGGAGGCGTGCGCGCCCCGTCCCACCCGGGCGAGCACGACGGTCGCCGCGTGCGGCCCGGCCAGCTTGAGCCTCGGCCGGAGGCGGTCCGGGTCGACGTCGAGCCCGCGCACCAGGATCTCGACCCGCCCCACCTCCCGACGGCGCAGCGTCTGCCGGAGGGCCTTCTCGCTGTAGGGCCCGTGCTCCAGCACGCGGAACGCCCTCGTTCCCGACGGCGGGTGCGGTCCGGTCAGGTAGGCCAGGTGCGGGTCGAGCTGGGCGAGGCCGTGCCGGGCGGCGTAGTGGCGCACCAGTCCGGCGCGGACGACCGCGCCGTCGGGGTCGACCAGCCACTGATCGACGTCGGTCACGGGGCAGGTGTCGTCGTCGAGATCGGTGACCTCGTAGCCGGGGCCGGCCGAGAGCAGCACCGTCGCCCGCCGGCGCGGGCCGTCGTCGGGAACCAGCCCGGCCGACCACAGCGCCGCCTCCCGCACGCGACCGTCCAGCGACACCAGCTCGACCTCCCGCGCCCACGGCACGAGGGTGAAGTCCAGGCCGGGGGCGGTCGACACGACGAGGTCCGGGCCCGGCAACGAGCCCAGCGGCGGGGTCATCTCCTCGGGGCGCCGGACGCGGCGTCCCGAGGACGTCCGCCGCGCCGGGTCGGCCACGACCACCGAGTCCCGGGTCACGGGTGCGAGAGCGTCCGCCCGCACGAGCCACGCGGCCGGCACGTTCGCGCGCGCCATCGCCAGGCGCACCGGGTCGAGATCGGAGCCCACCACGCGGTCCAGCACCCCCGACAGCGCGGCGACCTCGACGCCCACCGAGCACGTCACGTCGTGCACCACGCGGCCGTCGGCGACCGCCGCGAGCCGCCGCGCCCGGTGGTCGGCCACGGGCACGGCGGTCGCCTGCTCGAGCGCGTCGGAGGTCCAGAACCAGCCGTCCGGGAACCGGTCGAGAGCGCGTCCCCGGAGCAGTGCCGTCTCCAGCAGCGAGGCGGCGTGCTCGTCGCCGATCAGTCGCCGGGCCGTGGCGACGTCGCGGAGCGGGTCCCCGGTGGGGACGAAGGACGCCAGCGCCGCGCGCCCCGCACCCGACGTCAGGAACCCGACGTCGGGGACGGAGAACGCGAACGGCACGTCAGAGGGAGACGGGCGGCGCCGGCTTCACCCCGGTGACCAGGGCGTTGTAGAACAGCCCGCGCGGGACGACCCGCGAGAGCACGTGCTCGTCGAGCCACGAGAGCCGCTGCCAGGACCGGTAGGCGAACATCGCCCAGGGGAACCCGAGCTTCTCCGGCGGGACGGCCGCCTCGAAGGTCCGCACCGGCCAGCCGAACAGCGCCGCGGCGAACTCCTCGGTCACGCACCGCACGTCGACCGCACCGGCCGCGAGCGCGAACCGCTCCAGACGCTCCGGGGAGAACGTGTGCTGGTCGACGACCGCCTCCAGCGCCGCCGCCCGCGACGACTCGTCCAGCTCCGCCTGCGGCCGCCGCCAGCCCTGCAGCGGGCCCAGCTTCGTCAGGGTGGTCGTGGCCCACCAGGTCGCCTGACCGAGCTTGCGGGCGTACAGGTCGCCGATCGTGGTCGGCTCCCCCGCGAACACGAACCGCCCGCCCGGCCTGAGCACGCGGAGGATCTCGCGGAAGGCCCGGTCGAGGTCCGGGATGTGGTGCAGGACGGCGTGCCCGACGACGAGGTCGACGGAGTCGTCCGGCATCGGGATCGTCTCCGCGTCGGCGACCTTGCCGTCGACGTCCAGCCCGAGGCCCTGCGCGTTCCGCACGGCCACCTCGACCATGCCCGGGGACAGGTCGGTGACGGTGCCCTTCGTCGCGATCCCGCCCTGCATGAGGTTGAGCAGGAAGAAGCCGGTGCCGGAGCCGATCTCGAGGGCGTGCTCGAACGGGCCGGCATCACCCGCGACGGCCCGGAAGCGGCCCACCGCGAACGAGATGCAGCGCTCGTCGTACGAGATCGACCACTTCTCGTCGTACGTGCCCGCCTCCCAGTCGTGGTACAGGACGTTGGCAAGCTTGGGGTCGTCGAAGGCCGCGTCCACCTCGGCCTGGGTGGGCGCCATCAGCGGCCCAGGAACTGGGCCTTGCCGGGCCCGTTCTCGACGAAGCTGCGCATGCCGATGACCTGGTCCTCGGTGCCGAACAGCGCGGCGAAGACCTCGGACTCGAAGTCCAGCCCGTCGCGCAGGTCCATGCCGAGCCCGCGGTCGATCGCGTTCTTGGCCGCCGCGAGCGCGCGCGTCGGGCCGTTGGCGAACTGCTCGGCCCACGCCCGCGCCCGGGTGTAGACCTCGTCCGGCGCGACGACCTCGTCGACGATCCCCAGCTCCAGCGCCTCCGGCATCTTCACGAAGCGCCCGGAGAAGATCAGGTCCTTGGCCTTCGCGGGGCCGATCAGCCGCGCGAGACGCTGCGTCCCGCCGCCGCCCGGGATGATGCCGAGCAGGATCTCCGGCAGGCCGACGGTGGCGTTGTCGCCCGCGATCCGCCGGTCGCACGAGAGCGCGATCTCGAACCCTCCGCCGAGCGCGTAGCCGGTCAGCGCGCACACCGTGGGCTTCGGGATCTCGGAGACCGCGCCGAAGCCGTGCGAGAGCTCGCGCGAGCGGGCCGCCATCTGGGCGTAGGTGAGGTCGGCCATCTCCTTGACGTCCGCGCCGGCCGCGAGGACCTTCTCGCCGCCGTAGACGATCACGGCGCGCACGTCCTCGCGCTGGGCCGCCTCGGAGGCGACCTGCGCCAGCTCGACGTTGACCTGCCGGTTCACCGCGTTCATCGGCGGGCGGTCCAGGCGGATGGTGCCGATGCCGCCCTCGACCTCGAGGCGCACGAACTCCGTCACGTCACAGCTCCTTTGATCGAGTTCCGCCGGAGACTAGCGCCGGTAGGCGGTGAACCGACCGCGCCGGCTCAGCAGCTCCAGCGGCTGGTCGAACGCGGCCGACAGGTTCTCCGAGGTCATCACGTCGTCGAGCAGGCCCTGCGCGACGATCCCACCCTCGCGCAGCAGCATCCCGTGCGTGAAGCCGGGCGGGATCTCCTCGACGTGGTGGGTGACCATCACCATCGTCGGACCGTCCGGGTCGGCGGCCAGCGCGGTCAGCCCGGCCACCAGGTCCTCCCGGCCGCCGAGGTCGAGCCCGGACGCCGGCTCGTCGAGCAGCAGCAGCTCCGGGTCGGTCATCAGGGCCCGGGCCAGCATGGTGCGCTGCCGCTCGCCGGACGAGAGCGTGCCGAAGGTCCGGTCGGCGAGCGGCAGGGCGCCGAGCACCTCGAGCATCGCCTCCGCGCGCCCGTCGTCGACCTCCTCGTACGACTCCCGCCACGTCCCGAGCACGCCGTAGCCGGCGCTGCGGACCACGTCGCGCACCGTCTCGTCGGACGGCACCCGGCCGGACAGCGCGGCCGACGCCAGCCCGATCCGTTCCCGCAGCTCGAACACGTTCACCCGGCCCATGCGCTCGCCGAGCAGGTCCACGGTGCCCACGGTGGGGTGCATCTCCGCGGCGGCCAGGCGCAGCAGCGTGGTCTTGCCGGCGCCGTTCGGGCCGATCACCACCCAGCGCTCGTCGACCTCGACGGTCCAGTCGATCCCCGTGACCAGCGTGTTCCCGTTGCGGCGCACCGAGACCCCGCGCAGGCGCACGATCTCGTCGGCGTGCGGGCGGTCGTCGGTGGCAGGGAACGGGGCGGCGCTCACAGTGGCCATCCTCTCCGATCCGATCCGGGCGAACATGGCTGGGGACGGGTCCTGTTCGGGCACGATCGCCCCTCATGCGCGCAGGAGCAGAGCGGGGCGTCCGACTCGACGGGAGCGGCACGCTCTCCGTCGCCGTCCCCGCCACCACCACCGCCGAGGCCGTCGAGGTGTGCCTGCTGGACGGCACGTGGGAGTCCGGACGGCGGGTGGAGCTCGTTCCCGACGACGACGGCTGGTGGCGCGGGCAGGTCCCGGACGTGGCGCCCGGCACCGGCTACGGCCTGCGGGTCCACGGGCCGTGGTCCCCCGCGAAGGGCCTGCGCACCAACCCCGCGAAGCTGCTCGTGGACCCGTGGGCACGCCGCGTCGACGGCCGCTTCACCTCGCTGGCCGCCGCCCTGCCCTACGCCGACGACGACGCCTTCTCGACGTCCGCGTCGACGACCGACTCGGCCGGCTCGGTCCCCTACGCGCTGGTGCCGGAGCCCGCACCCGCCGTCGGGAAGGATCGTCCGGGCGTGCCGTGGCGGGACACGGTCGTCTACGAGACCCACGTGCGCGACCTCACGATGCGCCACCCCGAGGTGCCCGCCGACCTGCGGGGGACGTTCGCGGGGGTGGCGCACCCCGCGGTCGTCGAGCACCTCACGCGGCTCGGGGTGACGACCGTCGAGCTGCTGCCGGTGTTCGCGAACGCCCCGGAGCCGTCGCTGATGGCGCGCGGGGCGCGCAACCACTGGGGCTACTCGACGCTGGCCTACCTCGCACCGGAACCGCGCTACGCGTCCGTGCGGGGACAGGAGATCGCCGAGTTCCGGGCGATGGTCGACGCCCTCCACGCCGCGGGGCTGGAGCTGGTGCTCGACGTGGTGTTCAACCACTCGTGCGAGGGCGGGGTGGACGGGCCGTCGCTGTCGTGGCGCGGGCTGGACGCGCCGTCCTGGTACCAGCTCGGTCCCGAGGGCCGCGACATCGACTTCACCGGCTGCGGCAACACCTTCGACGCCGGCTCGCCGCTGGTCGAGGCCCTCGTCCTGGACTGCCTGCGGTACTGGGTGACCGAGATGGGCGTCGACGGGTTCCGGTTCGACCTGGCGTCGACGCTGGGTCGGCCCGGCGGGTCCGGGTTCTCGCGCGACGCACCGTTGCTGGCCGCGATGGCCGCGGACGACGTGCTGTCCGGCGTGAAGCTGGTCGCCGAGCCGTGGGACGCGACCGGCGAGGGCTACCAGGTCGGCGGCTTCGGGTGCCCGTGGGCGGAGTGGAACGGGCGCTACCGCGACGGGGTGCGCGACTTCTGGCGCGGCCACGGCCCGGTCTCGGAGATCGTGACGCGCCTGGCCGGCTCGTCGGACATCTACTGGCCGCGCCGTGGTCCGGCGGCCTCGGTGAACTTCGTGACGGCGCACGACGGCTTCACCCTGGCCGACCTGGTCTCCTACGACCACAAGCACAACGAGGCCAACGGCGAGGACAACCGCGACGGCACCGACGACAACCGCTCCTGGAACGGCGGGGTGGAGGGACCGACCGACGACCCGGGGGTGCGGGCGGTGCGGGAGCGCCAGGTGCGGAACCTGCTCACCACGCTGGGCCTCTCCGCGGGCACCCCGATGCTCCTCGGCGGCGACGAGCTCGGGCACACCCAGCACGGCAACAACAACGCCTACTGCCTCGACGACGAGACCTCGTGGCGGGACTGGTCCGGCCTCGGGTCGCTCGCCGACTTCACCGCCCGCGTGTTCGCGCTGCGCCGCGAGGTCTCCGAGCTTCGCCGCGGCGACTTCTTCTACGGCCACTCCGACCTGCCCGACGGCGAGGTCCCGGACATCGTGTGGCTCTCCGAGACCTCCCGCGAGCTCGGCGCCGAGGACTGGGGCCACCACCGCGAGACGCTGGTCGTGCGCGTGCGCTCGGCGTCGTCGGTGCTGCTGGTGCTGCACGCCGGGGGTGGGGACGTCGACATCGAGCTGCCGGGGTGGCTGGGCGACACCGCGTGGACGCCGGCGCTGACCTCCGGGACCCCGGACGGCACGCCGTCGTCGGTGGAGCCGCTGCCCGCGGGTGCGTCGGTGACGGTCCCGCCGCACACGTTCCTGGTGTTCCGCTCGGTGTAGGCGCGGTCCACCGTAGTGAGTGGCGCCGTGCAGCGACACGTGCGCGTGGTGCCACTGACGTCAGGGGCGAGCGCGCTCGGCCAGCGCTTCGCGGACCGTGAGCACGAACTTCTCGGGGCGTTCCTTGAGCTCGTGCCAGTTCGTGCGGATCACCACCCAGCCGGCGAGCACGAGCGCGTTCTGCCGGTCGGAGTCGTGCAGGAAGGCGCGCAGGTCGCGGTGGTAGGCCCACCCGTCGACCTCGACGAGGATCCGTCGGTCGACGAAGGCGAGGTCGAGCAGGGCGGGTCCGTGCCGTGGGAGCACGACGCGGTGATCGGCGACCCACCCCGTGATGCCGGCGCGCCGCAGGGCTCGATGGGCCATCCGTTCGGCCTCCGACCGTGCGCCTCCCGCGGCCAGGGCGAGCAGCGCGGTGCAGACGGCGGCCCCGTAACGACGCCGGCTGCGACCGTGCACCTCCTGGAGCGCGTCGAGAGTCACCAGCCCCTTCTGCAGGACCCGGTCCATGAGCTTCGCCCCGGCGATCAGCCCCAGGGCGGCCACGGCGGCGAGGACGGTGGCGGCACGCTTGGTGACGAACAGCCCGTCGACGGCCACGCGATCCCCAGCAGGCACGGCCCGTCGGACCACCGTCACCCCGGGCCGCGGACGCGGTTGGTTCCGCTGGGCGACGGCGATCTCCACCTCGGTCGGAGCCACGTCCACCATGCGCCACCAGTAGGCGGCGGACCGGCCGACGAGCGTGGCGTCCGCGCCGAGGGACAGCATCGCGATCCGGATGCGTGCCCGGGGCGTCAACGGGTGGTCGGTCGTGCGCAGCACGCCGTGCGCAGGGCGCTCCCACTCGCCGCGGCGGATCTTGCCGGCGATCGCCGCCCGCGTGTAGCCCGCCTGCTTCGCCTGCTCGACGGTCGCCACGCCGTCCTGGTCGCGCATCTGCGCCCGCAGCGCAGCGGCGCCGACCTGACTGGTCCTCACACGGGAACCGACGCACACCGGCCCGCATCGGCTCCCAGTTCCTGGCCGGCGACCGATGTCAGTGGCACCGCGCGCACCTGCGGCAGCACCGTGCCACTGACTTCGCCGTGTCGGTGGGCCGCGGCGAGCAGGCGACCGGGTTGACGACGGGCCCGACCAGCGCCGGGACCCGCCGTCGGGAAGGGGACCTACGCCGGGAGGACGACCTTGCCCAGCTCGACCGGGGACGCGAGCAGCTCGTGCGCCGGCAGGACGCGGACGGTGTAGCCGAGCACGCCCGCGTGCGGGAGCGCCACCGTCGCCTCGAAGGTCTGCGTGTCCCCCGCCGAGCCGACCGTCGCCATCGGCGACACGACCGCCCCGGAGAGCTCGTCGGACTCGTCGGCCCGGCCCACGACCGCCTGCACCAGCACGTCCGAGGCGGAGAGGCCACCCAGGTCCACCGTCGCGCGGACGGTCATCGGCGCGCCCAGCACCGGGGTGTCGGCCGCGCCGGAGACGTCGACCTCCGCCACGCGCACCGACGGCCACGCGGCGTCCAGGCGGGCCCGGAACTCGGCGAGTTCCTTGGCGCCGGCGAACGCGTCGGCGGCCACGCGGCGGGCGGCACGGGCCGCGGGCGTGTACCAGTCGGTGACGTAGTCGGTGACCATCCGCGAGGCCTGCACCTTCGGCGAGAGGGTCGCGAGGGTGTGCCGCACGAGAGCGGTCCAGCGGTCCGGGACGCCGTCGGCGCCGCGGTCGTAGAACAGCGGCGCGACCTGCGTGGACATCAGGTCGTACAGCGCCGCGGCCTCGATGTCGTCGCGGCGGTCGGGGTCGTCGACGCCGTCGGCGGTCGGGATCGCCCAGCCGTTGCGGCCGTCGTAGAGCTCGTCCCACCAGCCGTCGCGCACGGACAGGTTGAGCCCGCCGTTGAGCGCCGACTTCATGCCCGAGGTCCCGCACGCCTCCAGCGGACGCAGCGGGTTGTTCAGCCACACGTCGCAGCCCCAGTAGAGGTACCGGGCCATCGACATGTCGTAGTCGGGCAGGAAGACGATCCGGTGCCGGACGGCAGGGTCGTCGGCGAACCGGACCATCTCCTGGATGAGCCGCTTGCCGGAGTCGTCGGCGGGGTGCGACTTCCCGGCGATCACGAGCTGCACCGGGCGCTCCGGGTCGAGCAGCATCGACCGCAGCCGCTCCTGGTCGCGCAGCATCAGGGTGAGCCGCTTGTAGGTCGGCACCCGGCGCGCGAAGCCGATGGTGAGGACGTTCGGGTCGAACACGCGCTCGGTCCAGCCGAGCTCGGGCTCCGAGGCGCCGCGGTCGAGCCAGGACGCGCGGACCCGCCGCCGGACCTCGGACACCAGGCGGGCCCGCAGCGTGCCGCGGACCTCCCAGAGCAGCGAGTCGGACACCCCGAACAGCTCGGGCCCCGCACCCGCGGCCGCCGCACCCGCCGTCAGGCCGACCATCTCGCGCGCGGTCCAGGTGGGGCCGTGCACGCCGTTGGTGACCGAGCCGATCGGCACCTCCGGCGCGTCGAACCCGCCCCACAGCGACGAGAACATGCCGCGGGAGACCTCGCCGTGCAGCTGCGAGACGCCGTTCGAGCGCTGGGCCAGGCGCAGCCCCATGTGCGCCATGTTGAACATGTCCGGGTCGGGCTCGCGGCCGAGCGCGAGCACCCGGTCGGTGGGGATGCCGGGCACCAGGTCGGCGGAGAAGTAGTGCTCGACGAGGCCGATCGGGAACCGGTCGATGCCCGCGGGCACCGGCGTGTGCGTGGTGAACACGGTGCCGGCGCGGACGGCCGCGAGGGCCTGGTCGACGTCGAGACCCGCCGTCGTGACCAGCTCGCGCATGCGCTCCAGGCCGAGGAAGCCCGCGTGGCCCTCGTTGGTGTGGAAGACCTCCGGCGCCGCGTGCCCGGTGACCCCGCAGTAGGCGCGGACCGCGCGCACCCCGCCGATCCCGACGAGGATCTCCTGCCGGATGCGGTGCTCGGAGTCGCCGCCGTAGAGCCGGTCGGTGATGTGGCGCAGGTCGGCGTCGTTGTCCTCGATGTCGGCGTCGAGCAGCAGCAGCGGCACGCGCCCGACCGACGCGACCCAGATGCGCGCCCGCAGCACCCGGCCCTCGGGCAGGGCGACGTGCACCAGCAGCGGCGCACCGTCGGAGCCGGTGAGCAGGTGCAGCGGCAGGCCCTGCGGGTCGAGCGACGGGTACTGCTCCTGCTGCCAGCCGTCGAGCGAGAGCGACTGCCGGAAGTAGCCGGAGCGGTAGAGCAGGCCCACCGCGATCAGCGGCACGCCGAGGTCCGAGGCCGCCTTGAGGTGGTCCCCGGCGAGGATGCCGAGGCCGCCGGAGTAGTTCGGCAGCACCTCGGAGACGCCGAACTCCATCGAGAAGTAGCCGATGCCGGCGGGCAGGTCCTGACGGCCCTGGTACCAGCGCGGCTCGCTCAGGTAGGTCCGCAGGTCCTCGGAGACCTCGCGGACCCGCTCGACGAAGCGGTCGTCCGCGGCGAGCTCGGCCAGCCGGGCCGGGCCCACCTCGCCGAGCAGACGCACGGGGTCGCCGCCGGTCGAGCGCCAGGCCGCCTCGTCGACCGCCGCGAACAGGTCCTGCGTCGGACCGTGCCAGGTCCAGCGCAGGTTCGTCGCGAGGTCCTGGAGGGGCGCGAGCGCGGCCGGCAACTGGGCGCGGACGGAGAAACGACGCAGTGCTCTCACGGGGTGGAGCCTAGGCAAGACCTCCGGACGCGCCGTCATCGCCCGTCGCGGCTGGATCGATTCGCTGGCTACGCTGCGTCGCGTGAGCGTGCTGGGGAGATGGTGGCCGTCCGGACGACGGTCCGAGGGTGCTGACGACGAGGCCGGGACCGGCAGGCTCGACCTGCCCACCGAGGCGCAGGAGGACGCGGCGCCACCCCGCCGCAGCGAGCCCTGGAGCGGGCGGTTCCGGGCGATCGTCACCGGTCGACGTACCGGCGAGTTCCCCGTTCCCGACGCCGGGTCGGTGCCGGCCGAGGGGCCCCGCACCGGCTCCGACGGCGCGGCCGCCGCCGAGGACCTCCCGCCGCGCTACGACCCGCGCGAGCACCCGTCGCCCACCCGCCGGCCCTGGGGCTCGGCGGGCGAGGTCGAGCTCGGCCCGCCGCCGCCCCCGGACGCCCCGGTCGACCCCGGCACGCCGTCCGGCCCGATCCCGGCGCCCGGCCGGTCGGCCACCGTCGACCGGCTCCGACGGGGTCACGACGGCGGGTCCCT
The DNA here is from genome assembly GCF_030286555.1 of Actinomycetospora termitidis. Classification (GTDB taxonomy): domain Bacteria; phylum Actinomycetota; class Actinomycetes; order Mycobacteriales; family Pseudonocardiaceae; genus Actinomycetospora; species Actinomycetospora termitidis. The sequence continues at coordinate 60,514 of NZ_JASVWF010000003.1, forward strand.
CGAGGCCTCGATCGCCGGCGGTCCGACCGTCCCCTCCACGCCGGTGCCGGCGACCGCGCACCCCGGGTCCCCCGCCGCGCCCGCGTGGTCGCGCTCCACCCGCACCGGCGGCTTCCGGGCCGTCGTCCCGCCGTGGCGCCATCCGGTGGTCCCGCAGGCCGGGCCCGACGCCGACGAGGCGCCCACCGCGCTCACCCGGCGTCCCACCGAGCCGAGCGCATCGAAACCGGACGGTTCGGGTAGGGCGACGGACATGAGTTCGTCGCCCGCCGATCGGCCGACCACCGAGCACGGGGCGCCTCCCTTCGGCGTCCCCGGTCGCCACGCGCGCACCGACGCCCCGTCGGCCTCTCCCGCCGTGGGCCCGTCCGACGACCCGCTGACCTCGCCGACCGTGCCCGCCCCCCTCGACGACGAGCCGGTCACCTCCCCGGCCGCCGACGGCACCGGGCTCGACCTCGGCCGCCGCGACGCCGCCGACGAGCCCCTCGACGACCAACCCGTCACCTCCCCCGCCGCCGACGGGTCCGGACTCGACCTCGGCCGCCGCGACGCCGCCGACGAGCCCCTCGACGACCAACCCGTCACCACTCCCGCGGCCGACGGGTCCGGGCTCGCCCTGGGCGCCGTCGCCTCCGGCGCCGCCCTGGGTGGCGCTGCCGCCTCCGGCGCTCCGGCGTCCGGCGCTGCTGCCTCCGCGGACGAGCCGGTGGCCGACGCCGAGTGGGCCCCGGTGGATCAGGGCGGGCCCGCCGAGAGTCACACCACGCAGGTCCCGGAGCCCGCCGAGCTGCCGGACGTCGCACTCGGCGAGGCCGACACCTCCGACACCTCCGACACCTCCGACACCTCCGAGGCGGCCGACCCCATCGAGGACACCCCCGCCGCCGAGGAGCCCGAGGTCGTCACGCCCACCGCGGCCGAGACCGACCCGGAGCCCACCCCCGACGAGGCGCCCGCCGCGACCGTCGGCCCGGCGCTCGCGCAGGCCGACCCCGTCCCCGCGCCGGCGCCCACGCGGACCCCCACCACCGGCGACCTCGCCGCCGAACGCGCCCGCCTCGCGCAGGGCCGGCTCGGCATCGACGAGGTGACCCCCGAGGTGTCGGGCGGGCGGTTCCCGTCGAAGGCCGTCGTCGGCGAGGTCGTCCCGGTGACCGCCTCGGTCTGGCGCGAAGGTCACGACGCGATCGCCGCGACGCTGGTCTGGCAGCGCTGCGCCGACGTCGACCACGCGGACGCCGAGGCGGTGGCGACCGCGCCCGTCGTCGGGCACGAGCGCACTGCGCGCATGGCGAGCCTGGGCAAGGACACCGACCGCGCCGCCGGCAGCCTGGTCGCCGACGCGGAGGGCCTGTGGCGCTTCCGGGTCGACGCGTGGAGCGACCCGTGGGCCACCTGGCGGCACGCCGTCGAGGTGAAGGTCGCGGCCGGTCAGGGCCCGGGCGAGCTCGCCAACGACCTGGAGTCCGGCGCCCGCGTGCTCGACCGCGCCGCCGCGCAGATCGAGGACCGCACCGCCGTCGACGAGGTCGGTCACCAGCCGGCGTCCGAGGCCACCACGCCGCTGGAGATGCCGCCGTCGGTCACGTTCGCCGCGGAGCTGCGCGAGGCCGCCGCGTCCCTGCGCGACACGGAGCGCCCGCTGGTGGAGCGCCTGGCGAAGGCCCTCTCCGAGCCGGTGCAGCGGACGATGACCGAGCGCCCGGTCCGCGAGCTGATCACCCGCGGCGCCGACCACCACGTGCTCGTCGAGCGCCCGCGGGCCCTCGACGGTGCCTGGTACGAGTTCTTCCCTCGCTCCACCGGTGGCTGGGACGACGAGGGCCGCCCGGTCCACGGCACGTTCGCCACCGCCCGCTCCGAGCTCGAGCGCGCCGCCGCCATGGGCTTCGACGTGGTCTACCTGCCGCCGATCCACCCGATCGGCACGGTCAACCGCAAGGGCCCGAACAACACGCTCACCCCCGGCCCGGACGACGTGGGGTCGCCCTGGGCGATCGGCTCCGCGGACGGCGGGCACGACGCGGTCCACCCGCAGCTGGGCACGATCGACGACTTCGACGCGTTCGTCGCGCGGGCGCACGAGCTGGGCCTCGAGGTCGCGCTCGACTTCGCCCTGCAGTGCGCGCCCGACCACCCGTGGGCCGCGACCCACCCGGAGTGGTTCACGGTGCGCCCGGACGGGACGATCGCGTACGCCGAGAACCCGCCGAAGAAGTACCAGGACATCTACCCGGTCAACTTCGACACCGACCCGGACGGCATCTACGCCGAGTCGCTGCGGGTGGTCCTCTACTGGCTCGCCCACGGCGTGCGGGTGTTCCGCGTGGACAACCCGCACACCAAGCCCGCCGACTTCTGGTCCTGGCTGATCGCCAAGGTCCACGAGGTCGACCCGGGCGTGGTCTTCCTGGCCGAGGCGTTCACCCGCCCGGCGCGGCTGTTCGGCCTGGCCAAGGCCGGGTTCAGCCAGTCCTACACGTACTTCACGTGGCGGACCGGCCGCGACGAGCTGCGCGAGTTCTTCGAGATGCACCGTGACCGCATCGACGAGGCCCGGCCGAACTGCTTCGTCAACACCCCGGACATCCTCCACGAGTCGCTGCAGACCGGCGGGCCCGGCATGTTCGCGATCCGGGCGACGCTGGCGTCGATGCTGGCGCCGTCGTGGGGGGTGTACGCGGGCTTCGAGCTGTTCGAGTGGCAGCCGGCCAAGGCGGGCAGCGAGGAGTACCTGGACTCGGAGAAGTACCAGCTCCGGCCCCGGGACTTCGACCGCGCACTCGCCGAGGGCCGCAGCCTGCAGCCGTGGATCACGCGGCTCAACGAGATCCGCCGGGCCCACCCGGCGGTGCGGCAGCTGCGGACGCTGCGCTTCCACGAGACCGACAACGACGCGCTGCTGGCCTGGTCGAAGACCGACCCGATCACCGGCGACACCGTGATCGGCGTGGTCACGCTGAACCCGTTCGGCGCCGAGCAGGGCACGCTGCGCCTGGACATGGAGGCGCTCGGTCTCGACCCGTTCGCCCGCTTCGGAGCGTTCGACGAGGTCTCGGGCCAGGTGTTCGACTGGGGCCAGACGAACTTCGTCCGCCTCGAGCCGTGGCGCGACGTCGCGCACCTGGTGTCGGTGCAGAAGCGGTAGCGGCGCGAGCCGTACGAGCGGGCCGTTCGTCACCTTCTTCCGTGACGAGCGGCCCGTTCGTCCGTTCCGGGGAGGTTCCCGACGGCGGGTCCGGGCACTTTCCGGCGGTCCCGCGCGTTGGACCGGGTGAGATCGACCCTGGAGGTCCCCCGTGCTGTTGCTCCTCGCGTTCCTGGCCTACGTCGCCGTCGAGATCTGGGTCCTGGTCCTGGTGGGCCAGGCGGTCGGGTTCCTGGGGCTGCTGGGCCTGCTGATCCTCTCCGCGGTGGTCGGCGCCTGGGCCCTGCGGCACGAGGGCCGGCGCTCGCTGACCGAGCTCGGCCGGGCCGTGCAGAACCGGCGCCCGGCCGAGGCGCAGGTGGCCGACGGGATGTACGTCGCGCTCGCCGGGGTGCTCCTGGTGATTCCGGGCATGCTCTCCACGCTCGCCGCCCTCGTGCTGCTCGTGCCGCCGGTGCGCCGCGCGCTGGCCCGCCGCGCGGCCTCCCGTGCGGTCCGGGCGGGCAGTGCCCGGATGACGCCGTCGGTCGTCGTCATCGGCGGGCCGGCACCGGCCGGCCGTCGGGAGCCGGACGACGGCGGGTCCCCGATGGTCATCGAGGGCGCCCCGGCCGACCCGGACCACGGCCGCTGAACCCGACGTCCGGCACGACCCGACCGGCCGGTGCGGCGCACCGGCGGGTCGGACCACTAGCGTGGCGCGCGATGAACGATCCGACTCCGGGCACGCCCACCAGCACCACGGTCGTCGAGCCGGGCCACGAGGTCGTGCAACCCAGCGCCGACGACTTCCGCAGCGCGCGCCAGCTCCCCGTCGAGGAGGGCTGGTACAAGCGCGCCGTCTTCTACGAGGTGCTCGTCCGGGCGTTCGCGGACTCCGACCGCGACGGGTTCGGCGACCTGCGCGGGCTCACCGACAAGCTGGACTACCTCGCGTGGCTCGGCGTCGACTGCCTCTGGCTCCCGCCGTTCTACGACTCCCCGCTGCGCGACGGCGGCTACGACATCCGCGACTACCGCAAGGTGCTCCCGGAGTTCGGGACCGTCGAGGACTTCGTGGAGTTCCTCGACCAGGCGCACGCGCGCGGCATCCGCGTGATCACCGACCTCGTCATGAACCACACCTCGGACCAGCACGTGTGGTTCCAGGAGTCCCGCCGCGACCCCGAGGGCCCGTTCGGCGACTTCTACGTCTGGTCCGACGACGGGTCGGAGTACTCCGACGCGCGGATCATCTTCGTCGACACCGAGACCTCGAACTGGACGTGGGACTCGGTACGCGGCCAGTTCTTCTGGCACCGCTTCTTCTCCCACCAGCCGGACCTGAACTTCGACAACCCGGCCGTGTGCGAGGCGATGATCGACGCGCTGCGCTTCTGGCTCGACCTCGGCATCGACGGCTTCCGCCTGGACGCCGTGCCCTACCTCTTCGAGCGCGAGGGCACCAACGGCGAGAACCTCCCCGAGACCCACCAGTTCCTCAAGCGCTGCCGCAAGGTCGTCGACGACGAGTACCCGGGCCGCATCCTGCTGGCCGAGGCCAACCAGTGGCCCGCGGACGTCGTCGAGTACTACGGCGACCCGGAGACCGGCGGCGACGAGTGCCACATGGCGTTCCACTTCCCGCTGATGCCGCGCATCTTCATGGCGGTCCGGCGCGAGTCGCGGTTCCCGATCTCGGAGATCCTGGCGCAGACCCCGGAGATCCCGCGCAACGCGCAGTGGGGCATCTTCCTGCGCAACCACGACGAGCTGACGCTCGAGATGGTCACCGACGACGAGCGCGACTACATGTACGCGGAGTACGCCAAGGACCCGCGCATGAAGGCCAACATCGGCATCCGCCGACGGCTGGCCCCGCTGCTCGACAACGACCGCAACCAGCTCGAGCTGTTCACCGCGTTGCTGCTCTCGCTGCCGGGGAGCCCGGTCATCTACTACGGCGACGAGATCGGGATGGGTGACAACATCTGGCTGGGCGACCGCGACGGCGTGCGCAGTCCGATGCAGTGGACGCCCGACCGCAACGCGGGCTTCTCCTCGTGCGACCCCGGGCGGCTCAACCTCCCGATCGTCATGGACCCGGTGTACGGCTACCAGGCGGTCAACGTGGAGGCACAGTCGAACTCCAGCGCGAGCCTGCTGCACTGGAACCGGCGGATGATGGAGATCCGGCGCCAGCACCCGGCGTTCGGTCTCGGCGACTTCCACGAGCTCGGCGGCTCGAACTCGTCGGTGCTCAGCTACATCCGCCAGACCGTCGACGCCGAGGGCCACCGCGACGTGGTGCTGTGCGTGAACAACATGTCCCGATTCCCCCAACCCGTGGAGCTCGACTTGATCGCGTGGAAGGACTGGACGCTCACGGAGCTCACCGGAGGCGTTCCCTTCCCCGCCATCGGTGAGCTGTCGTACCTGTTGACGCTGCCGGGGCACGGCTTCTACTGGTTCTCGATCCAGCCCGCCCAGGAGCGCTGATGACTGCTCCGGTTCTGGACGCCCTGCTGCCCGACCTGACCGCCTGGCTGCCCGCGCAGCGCTGGTTCGCCGCGAAGGACCGCACGATCGCCGCCGTGCGCTTCGTCGGTCACCAGGAGGTCACGCCCGCCGACGCGATCCCCGCCGTCGAGCACGCCGTCATCGCCGTGTCGTTCACCGACGGCGGGTCCGAGGAGACCTTCCAGCTCCTGCTCGGCACCCGCCCGCGGATCCCGGGCGACCTCGAGCACGCCGTCATCGGGCAGGTCGGGGACCGCACGGTCTACGACGGCCTGGCCGACGGCGAGATCAGCCGCCTGCTGCTCTCGATGATCGTCTCCGACACGGCCGTGGGCTCGCTGCGGTTCGTGCCGGAGCCGGGGATCGAGGCCCCCGTCGTGGGTCCCGGCCGCCCGTTGCTCGGCGAGCAGTCGAACTCGTCGGTGATCTACGGCGAGCGCGCGATCATGAAGCTCTTCCGCCGGGCGACGCCGGGGCTCAACCCGGACCTGGAACTGCACCGCGCTCTGGGCCGCGAACGCTCCCAGGAGGTCGCGCCGCTGCTCGGGGCGATCGAGGGCGTCCTCCCGGGTGACGACGGTGCCCTGCCCATGACGGTCGCGATGCTGCAGAGCTACGCCGCGAACTCGGCCGACGGCTGGTCGATGGCCCTGACCAGCGTGCGGGACCTCCTGGCCGAGGGCGACCTGCGGCCCGACGAGGTGGGCGGCGACTTCGCGGGCGAGGCCAGCCGGCTCGGGAAGACGGTCGCGAGCGTCCACATCGAGCTCGCCCGCGGCCTCGGCACCGACCGGCTCGGTCCGGACGGCGTCGCCGCGGTGGCCGACTGGATGCGGGACCGTCTCGACCGCGCCGCGGAGGCGGTCGAGGTGGTCGCGGCGCAGCGCACCGAGATCGCCCGGGTCCTCGACGGCGTCCGCGAGGTCGAGGGTCTGTTCGTCCAGCGCGTGCACGGCGACCTGCACCTCGGGCAGACCCTGCGCACCCCGCGCGGGTGGCTCGCGATCGACTTCGAGGGCGAGCCCTCCCGCCCGCTGCACGACCGCATCCGCCCGGACTCGCCGCTGCGCGACGTGGCCGCGATGCTGCGCTCGTTCGACTACGCGGCCTTCCACCAGCTCGCCGAGTGGGAGACCGGCGCGGAGGCCCCCGCGTACCTGCAGCGGCGGGCCCAGGAGTGGGCCGACCGCAACCGGTCCGCGTTCTGCGACGGCTACGCCGAGATCGCCGGGTCGGACCCGCGCGACCAGCTCGCCGTGCTCCGCGCCTACGAGCTCGACAAGGCCGTGTACGAAGTGCTCTACGAGACCCGCAACCGCCCGAACTGGCTGGCCATCCCGCTGCGCTCGATGGCCCGTCTGGTCGGCGACACCGCGGGCTCCGAGGGCTCGTAGCCCCGATCGGTTCCCCGACCCCGTCCGCCGGGTAGGAGTACGGGACCCGCCCGCCGTCACGATCCCGGAGTTCGCACCACCGATGACCCGCCCCACCGCGCCCGGTCCGCTGCCCGTCGCCCCCGGGGAGCTCGACGTCCACCTGCTGATGGAGGGCGCCCACCGCGACCCGCACAGCGTCCTCGGCCCGCACCGGCGGCCGCAGAACCCCGGCACCGTCGTCGTCCGGACCCTGCAGCCGGGCGCCGACGAGGTCGACGTCGTGGTCACCGAGGGCCCGACGGCGGGTCGCTACCCGCTGGGCGCGGTCAACACTTCCGGGCTGTTCGCCGGCGCCGTCCCCGGTCCGCTGCCGCACTACCGGCTCGCGGTGCGCCGCGAGGAGCAGGGCGAGGTCACCGAGACCGTCGTCGACGACCCGTACCGCTTCTCGCCCGTCATCGGCTCCGTCGACCTGCACCTCATCGGGGAGGGCCGCCACGAGCGGCTCTGGGAGGCGCTGGGCGCGCACTTCCGCCGGTGGCCCACGCCGTCCGGGCCGGTCGAGGGCACGTCGTTCACGGTGTGGGCGCCGAACGCCCGCGGCGTGCGCGTCGTCGGCGACTGGGCGCCGGAGCGCGGCAGCTGGGACGGCGTCGCGACGCCGATGCGCGCGCTCGGCTCCGGGGTGTGGGAGGTCTTCCTGCCCGGGGTCGGCGTCGGCACCCGCTACGGCTTCCGCATCCTCACCCAGCAGAACACCTGGCTGGACAAGGCCGACCCGATGGCGTTCGCGGCGGACCTCCCGCCGACGCCCGCCTCGGTCGTCACCGCGTCGACGCACACCTGGTCCGACGAGGCGTGGCTGACCCGGCGTCGGGAGTCGCAGGCGCACCGGGAGCCGATGAGCGTCTACGAGCTGCACGTCGGCTCGTGGCGCCAGGGCCTGACCTACGCCGAGCTCGGTGAGCAGCTGGTCGGCTACCTGACCGAGCAGGGCTTCTCGCACGTCGAACTGCTGCCCGTGGCCGAGCACCCGTTCGGCGGGTCGTGGGGCTACCAGGTCAGCTCGTACTACGCGCCGTCGAGCCGCTTCGGGACGCCCGACGACTTCCGCGCGTTCGTCGACACGATGCACGCGGCCGGCATCGGCGTGATCGTCGACTGGGTCCCGGCCCACTTCCCGCGCGACGAGTGGGCACTGGCCCGCTTCGACGGCACGCCCTGCTACGAGCACGGCGACCCGCGCCGCGGCGAGCAGCTGGACTGGGGCACGCTCGTCTTCGACTTCGGGCGCTCCCAGGTCCGCAACTTCCTCGTCGCGAACGCCCTGTACTGGCTCGAGGAGTTCCACGTCGACGGGCTGCGCGTCGACGCCGTCGCCTCGATGCTCTACCTGGACTACTCGCGCGACGAGTGGCTGCCGAACAAGTACGGCGGGCGGGAGAACCTCGAGGCGGTGTCGTTCCTCCAGGAGGTCAACGCCACCGTCTACAAGCACCACCCCGGCGTCGTCACGATCGCCGAGGAGTCCACCGCCTGGCCCGGCGTCACCCGCCCGACCCACCTCGGCGGCCTCGGCTTCGGCATGAAGTGGAACATGGGCTGGATGCACGACACGCTCGACTACCTCATGCGTGACCCGGTGCACCGCGGCTACCACCACAACCAGATGACGTTCTCCCTGACCTACGCCTGGTCCGAGAACTACGTGCTGCCGTTCAGCCACGACGAGGTCGTGCACGGCAAGGGCTCGCTGTGGACCCGCATGCCCGACATCGGGCGTGGCGACCACGGCAAGGCGGCCGGGCTGCGCGCCCTGCTGGCGTACATGTGGGCGCACCCGGGCAAGCAGCTGCTGTTCATGGGCCAGGAATTCGGGCAGGTCCGCGAGTGGTCCGAGGAGCGCTCGCTGGACTGGGAGCTGCTCGACGACCCGCTGCACGCGGGGATCGCGCGCCTGGTCGCCGACCTGAACGCGGCGTACCGGTCGCAGCCGGCGCTGTACACGGCCGACACCGACCCGGCCGGATTCTCCTGGATCGACGCCAACGACGCCGCGGGCAACGTCTTCTCGTTCGTCCGGCACGACCCGTCCGGCGGGCCGGACCTGGTGTGCGTCGCGAACTTCAGCGGCATCGTGCACGACCGCTACCGGATCGGCATGCCGCGGTCGGGCCGGTGGCGCGAGGTCGTCAACACCGACGCCGACGTCTACGGCGGAGACGGCGCCGGCAACTTCGGATCCGTCTTCGCGGCCTCCGTGGCCCAGCACGGCCTCCCCGCCTCGGCCGAGGTGACCCTCCCGGCCTCGGGCGTGCTGTGGCTGGTGCACGACGACGCCTGAGGAATCGCCCGATTCGACACCCACGCGCGACCCGGCTCCAGCACACTGATCCTCGTGCGGATCCGGGTCGTGCTGGCGGTGCTGTCGGTGCTGGCCGTCCTGGTCACCGCGGGGTGCGCGTCGGCCGTCGACGGGCGGGCGTTCGCCGGCCGGCAGGTCAGTGCGGGGCTCGACCCGGTGTTCGTCCGGGACAACGACGGTTCGGACGACGACCGGCTGGCCGCGGCCGTCCTGCGTGACCTCGAGGGCTGGTGGGCCGGGCAGTTCCCCACGATCGCCGGCGGGGAGCGGTTCGTGCCGCCGCGGGGCTACTTCTCGGTCGACTCGGCGCGCCCCGGTCCACCACCGCCCTGCACCGAGTCCACCGACGAGGTGGAGGGCAACGCCTTCTACTGCCCGCGGGCCGACGTCATCGCCTACGACCGTGCCGCGCTCATCCCGGTGCTGCGCGAGGAGTTCGGCGACTCCGCCGTCGTCGTCGTGCTCGCCCACGAGTTCGGCCACGCGATCCAGCAGCGCCTCGAGGACGTCGTCACCACCAGCGCGAGCCTCGGCTCCGGCGCGCCGACGATCCTCTCCGAGGGGCAGGCGGACTGCTACGCCGGCTCGTTCCTGCGCGCCGTGCACGAGGGGCAGACCCCCGACCTGCGCACCGGCGACGCCGGGATCGACGCCGCGATGAGCGCGCTGATCACCTTCCGCGACCCGGTGGGCACCGACGCCGCGGACGATCGCGCGCACGGCAACGCGTTCGACCGCGTCGCCTCGTTCCAGGACGGCTACTCCGACGGCGTCGGGACCTGCGCGCAGATGACGCTGCAGAACCGGTCGTTCACCCAGCAGGCGTTCGCCACGCTCTCCGACGCGCAGAGCGGGGGCAACCTGCCGCTGCCCGACCTGCTGCGCGCCATGGGCACCGACCTGGACCGCTTCTTCGGCGGCCTCGTCCGGGCGCAGGGCGGGCAGTGGACCCCGCCGACGATCTCCCAGGGCGGCGACGGCTGCGGGCAGGGTGCCGTGGGGCTCTGCGACGGTGCGATCAACGCCGACGAGGGGCTCGACCGCATCCACGACTCCATCGGCGACTACGCGAGCGGCACCCTGCTCGCCTCCCGCTACGCGCTCGCGGCCCTGGCCGCCCTGGGCCGCCCGACGACGGGTCCGGAGGCCGGCCGCAGCGCCCTCTGCCTGGCCGGCGCCTACACCGCGGACGTCGGGGCGCCCGGCTCGGACTTCAGCCTCTCCCCCGGCGACCTCGACGAGGCCGTCAACCTGCTGCGCGGCAACGACGACGCCGCGACCGGCACCGACGGCGCGGTCACCGACGCGACGGCCTACGCCCGCATCGCGGACTTCCGGCGCGGGGTGGACGGCGGCGCGCAGCCCTGTCTGGAGCTGCGCTGACCGGACCAACCCGGCGTCGGGACAGCCCTCAGTAGAGCGCGCGGGCGAGCGCGCGCCGAGCCGTGGTGACCCGGGGGTCATCGGCGGCGAACAGCTCGAACAGCGAGACCAGGTGCTCGCGGGCGGCGTCCCGGTCCTCGCCGGCGGTGCGCTGCACCGTCTTGACGAGCCGGTCGAACGCAGCCTCGACCTGGCCGCCCGCGAGCTCCGCGTCGGCGGCGGCCTTCTGGGCGGCCACGTCGTCGGGGGCCGCGTCGGCCGCGGCGATCGCCGACGGGTCCGCGGACTCCGCGCGCGACATGAACCGGACCTGCGACAGCGCGGCCTGGGCCTCGGCGTTGGCGGGCTCGGCGGCGAGGATCTGCTCGTAGGCGGCCACGGCGGCGTCGTAGTCGCCGCGCTCGAGGGCCTCCTCGGCGGCGGTGAACCGCGGGTCCTCGGGCTCGGGCGCCGGCTCGGCCGACTCGTCGCCCCCGAAGCGGGCCTGGGCCTCGGCGATCCCGGGCATCTGCTCGCCGAGCTGCTCGAGGAGCTGGGTGAAGAACGGGCGGAGCTGGTCCTCGGGGTAGATCCCGGAGAACGACTGCACCGGGCGCTGCGCGACCACGACGTGCACCGTCGGGATCTCCTGCACCTGGAACATCTGCGCGATGCGCTGGTTCGTCCGCAGGTCGACCCGGGCGAGCACCCAGCCGCCCCGGCCCTCGACGGCGAGCTTCTCCAGGGTCGCGGAGAGCTCCGCGACCGCCGGGTCGCCGGACGCGGTGAGCTCGACGACGACGGGCAGCGTCATCGACCGGTCGAGGATCTCCTCCTGCAGGTTGGCCTCGGTCACCTCCACGGCGACCGAGCCGCCGGACGACGGCGCGGCGCCGCCGCCACCGCCGGACGCCGGCCGCTGCGGGGCGTTGCGCTGCTCGGCGCGGGCCTTGAGCCCGGACAGGTCGACGGCCCCGGCCATCGCCGAGGACAGGGCAGCCGCCTGAGCGGCCTGACGGGGATCGGGGCGTGCCACGGGTCAATCCTGCCAGCTCGACAGATGCTCCTCGACCCGTGCCACCTTGGCGTCCATCTGACCGCTCCAGCCGGGGCGGATGTCCGCTTTGAGCACGAGCGAGACCCGCGACCCGTACCGGCCCGCGGCTTCGGTCGCGCGGCGCACCACGTCCATCACCTCGTCCCACTCCCCCTCGAGCGAGGTGAACATCGACGAGGTCTCGTGCGGCAGCCCGGACTCGCGGACGACCCGCACGGCGGCGGCGACGGCCTCGCTCACCGAGTCGGACTCCCCACCGCTGGGGGCGACACTGAAGGCAACGATCACCGGTCCATCATCCTGCTAGATTCGCGCCGATGCCCGCGTCCGAGCCGCTGCCGTTCGATCCGATCGGACGGGCCGCCGACATCTGGTCGGTCAAGATCGGCGACGCCACGACGATGGCCGCCACCACGAGCGTGTTCCGGGTGCAGCAGATCCTGCAGCAGGCGGTCGACTCCGCCCTGCGCCCGCACGAGCTGACGTTCGCCCGCTACGAGGCGCTGGTGCTGCTGACCTTCTCCCGGCACGGCGCCCTGCCGATGAGCCTCATGGGTCAGCGCCTGCAGCTGCACCCGACGTCGATCACCAACATCGTCGACCGTCTGGAGGGCGCGGCCCTGGTCCGCCGGACGCCGCACCCGAGCGACAAGCGCACCACCCTGGTCGAGATCACCGCCGCCGGGCACGACCGCTGCCGCGAGGCCACGGCCGCCGTCACCGCGGTGGAGTTCGGCCTGGTCGGGCTCGGCGAGGACGAGGTCGAGGCGCTCACCGGCCTGCTCGCCAAGGTCCGCCGCGCGGCGGGCGACTTCGCCTGAGCCTCAGACGCCCTCCGGTACGCGCAGGCGCCCGTCGGCGAGGTCGAGGACGGTGTCCATCCGGTCGAGGCCCTCGGGGCGGTGGGTCAGGAGCAGGACGGTCCGCGGCGCGGCGAGCAGGTCGGCCATCAACGCCTCGGCGGTCGGGACGTCCAGGCCCTCGGTCGGCTCGTCGAGGATCCACACCGCGGGGTCGGCGACCACCAGACGTGCCGCGGCCAGCCGACGCCGCTCCCCGCCCGAGACGCTGCCCGGCCCGATCACGGTGTCGAGGCCCTCGCCGAGCGAACCCACCCAGCCGTCGAGGTGCACGCGGCGCAGCGCCGCGAGCAGGCGCTCGTCGTCCGCTTCCGGGGCGGCGAGGAGCAGGTTGGCGCGGACCGAGGCGGTGAAGACGTGGTCGTGGTCGCCGAGCAGGCCGACCCGTCGTCGCACCTCGTCGCCGGGCAGGTCCCTGACGTCGGTCCCGTCCAGGGCCACGCTTCCCGACATCGGGTCGAGCAGCTTGAGCAGGACGGCCGCCAGCGTCGACTTGCCCGAGCCGGACGCCCCCGTCACCGCCACCCGGGCCCCCGGTGGGAGGTCGAGGTCGACGTCGCGGAGGGCGGGCGAGCCCGGGGTCCATCCGGCGACGAGGCCACGGACCCGGATCGACGATGGCGCCCTGCACGCATCCGTTGGGAGCAGCGCGCCATCGTCGGTCGGGGAGGCACGTCCCGGCTCCGTTGCGGGCGGTGGCACCGCGGCGAGGGCGTCGAGTCGCGCCCGGGCCTGCCGCCCCCGCACGAGGGCCCGGGCAGCGGCGGGCAGCGCGAGGACGGTGCCGGCGAGGGCGGTCGGGAGCAGCACGACGATGCCGACCAGCTCCGGCGACGCGTCCAGCGACACCGCGGCGAGGGCGGCACCGACCGTCGTGACGCCCAGCGCGAGGTGGGCCGCCCCGTCGAGCAGACCGTCGTGGACGGCGGCCCGCCGTCGCGCCCGGTCGAGGACCGCCGCCCGGGCCCGGGGGACGGCGAGCACGTCGTCGCGGTCGCGGGCGGCCAGCTCCTCGCGGGCGGCCACCGTCTCGACGACGGCGGCCCGGAGCCGGTCGCCGGCGCGGTCGAGCGCCGGCACGTCGCGGCGGGCGGCCAGCGCGGCGAGCAGCGGGACCACCACCCCGGCGACGCCGAGCCCGACCAGCAGCGCCGGCACGGTCCCCGGCACCGCGAGCCACGCGACGAGCAGCACGACCGGGAGGACCACCCCGGCGACGAGCACCGGCTGCCGGCCCCGCACGAGCCCGTCGAGCCGCACGTCCACGTCGTCGACCGCCCGGGCGAGCAGCTCCCCGCGGCGTCCGGCGACCGCGCCGGGCACGCGGTCGACGAGGACGCCGACCAGCGATCGCCGCCAGCCCGCGACCCGGGAGAGCGCGTCGTCGTGGGTCACCAGTCGCTCCAGGTAGCGCAGCAGCGGGCGCAGGATCGCGCTCGCCCGCACGATCACCACCGCCACCGACAGCGTCAGCACCGGCGGCCGCGCGTCCGCCCGCACGATCAGCCACGTCGACGCCGCCGTCAGCACCAGCCCGGCCAGCACCGACCCTGCGCCCAGGACGACCCCAGCCGTCGTCGAGAACCGACGACGAGAACCTCCGCCACCCGAGCGAAGGGCCCCGTCGCTCGATCTACCCGACCGGAGGGGCCCCTCGCTCGAGACGGGTGCGGCCGCCGCCGGCCGCGACAGCGTGACAACGCGGTCCGCCGCCGCCAGTGCGGCCGGCCGGTGCGCGACGACGAGCACCGCGGCGCCGCGCCGGGCAGCGGCGCGCAGCAGGTCGAGCACCCGGGCCTCGGTGGCCGCGTCGAGGTGCGCGGTCGGCTCGTCGAGCAGCACCGTCTGGCGCGGCTCGGCCTCGAGGGCGACCAGCACGCGCGCCAGGGCGAGCCGCTCGCGCTGCCCCGCGGACACCGACCCGCCCTCCTCGGCGAGGGGGTCGTCGGGGCGCAGGGGCAGGTCGAGGGCGTCGAGCACGGCCCGGTCCGTCGTGCCGATCGCCTCGCCGACGGTGCGCGCGTGCGGGAGGGTCGGGCGCTGCGGCAGGTACTGCAGCGGCCGGCCGACCTCGACCCTCCCCTCGTCGGCGCGGATCGCCCCGGCGAGCACCCGCAGCAGGGTGGTCTTCCCCGCGCCGGACTCCCCGGCCAGCGCCACGACCTCGCCGGCCCCCACGGTCAGCCCGTCGAGGGCCAGCGCGTCGCTCCGGCGGTGCGGGTAGCGGATGCGGACACCGGTGGCGCGAGCGCCTCGTGAGGACTCGCGGCGGCTGTCGCCGCCAGAAGTGCTCACGAGGCCGGAGGCCACCTCCGAGGCCCGCGCCACGTCGTGGAACCGCGCCCCGACCTCGCGGATCGGCCTGTACGCCTCCGGCGCCAGGAGGATCGCGACGAGCGCCGGGGCCAGGCCCAGCGACCCGTCCACCACCCGCAGGCCGGCCGAGACGGCGACCAGGCCCACGGACACGGTCGCCACCAGGTCGAGCGCCGTCGTCGACAGGAACGCCACCCGCAGGAGCGCCGAGGTCGCCCGCCGGTGCGCCTCGCCGGTCCGGGCGACCTCGTCGACCTGCCGGCGCGCCCGTCCGAACAGCCGCAGCGCCGCGAGCCCGGCGACGACGTCCAGGACATGCCCCGCCAGGCGCTCGCCCGCCGCCCACTGGCTCGCCGCGCGCTTCTCGGTCACCCACCCGATCAACGCCGCGAACACCGGCAGCAGCGGCAGCGTCGCCAGGACGATCAGCGCGGACGGGCGGTCCGCGACGAACAGCCCGACGAGCACCAGCGGCGGCAGCACCGCGGCCAGCACCAGCGCGGGCAGGTAGGAGGTGAACCAGGCGCGCAGGTCGTCGATCCCGCCGCCGGCCAGCTCGCGACGCGCGCGGCCACCCGGGTCGCGTCGCTCGGCGTCGGGGTCGCGCGCGTCGAGCAGGTCCTCGCGCAGCGGCTCGACCACCCGCGTCGCCGTGCCCGCGGCCACCCACGGCAGCGCGGTCGCGACGAGGGTCCGCACCACCACGGCGCCGACCAGCCAGGCGATCTCCGTCGTCGGCCGCCCACCCCCGACCAGCGAGGCCACCAGCAACCCGGCCGCGACCAGGGCGACCGCGTCGGCCACCGCGCCCAGCGCCCCCAGCACGACCTGCGCCGCCACCCCGGGCAGCGCCGGCCGCGCGAGACGCAGCAGCCGCACGTCCACCGGGCCGGCCCTCCGGGTCGAGCTCCGCTGCGCTGCGTCTCCCGCCACTACGCCACCCGCTCCGACGCCACCCGCCGCCGGAACACCCAGTACGAGAACGCCTGGTAGGCGACGACGCCCGGCAGGATCAGCACCGCGCCCACGGTGATCACCGTCAGCGCGTACGGCGAGGCGGCCGCACCCGCGATCGTCAGCGACGACGCCGGGTCCAGGGTCGAGGGCAGCACGACCGGCACGTGCGCGGTGAACGCCGCCACCACGGCGCCTACCACCCCGAGGGTCGCCGCCGCGAACGCCGCGCCCTCGTGCCGTCCGGCCGCGGCCAGTGCCGTCACGACGGCGAGCAGCGCGACCACGCCCGCAGTCAGCGCCGGCAGGCCGCCGACCAGCAGCGCCACGATCCCGACGACGACGGCCGCGAGGGCCGCCGTCGCGACCGCCACCCGGCGCGCCCGCTCGCGCACCGGACCCGTCGTGCGGAGACCGAGGAACGTCGCGCCCTGCAGCAGCGCCGCGAGCACCCCGAGGACCGCGCCGGTCGCCGCCGGCCACGAGACCAGCGGCCCGAGCGTCCGCTCCAGGCCGTTCCCGACGACGGCTCCGGCCGGGTCGAGCGCCAGCCCGGTCGTCGCGACGCCGACCACCGCACCGAACAGACCCGCCGTCAGGAAGGAGGAGACGGCCAGCGTGCGCTCGCACCGGCGGCGCCACGCCGGGGTGTCGACCTTTCCGCGGAACTCGATCGCGACCCCGCGCGCCGCCAGCGTGAGCAGGGCCAGCACCAGCGGCAGGTAGAGCCCGGAGAGCAGGGCGGCGTACCAGTCGGGGAAGGCCGCGAAGGTGACGCCGATCGCGGCGACCAGCCACACCTCGTTGCCGTCCCAGACCGGACCGACGGTGCGGATCGCGGCGCCGCGCTCGTGGTCGTCGCGCCCGAGCACCCCGGCGAGCATCCCGACGCCGAAGTCGAAGCCCTCCAGGGCGAAGAACAGCACCCAGCAGAGCACCGCGAGGCCGAACCAGAGGATCTCCATCACGCGCTCCTAGTAGCTCGGCTCGAGGACGGATGCGGCGGTGTCGTCGGCGGCCGGTGCCGGGTGCAGCGGCGCCGGCTCGGCGCGCGAGACGTGCAGCACGAGCCGCGCCCACACCACCGCGAGCACGCCGTAGACCAGCGCGAACCCGGCCAGGGAGGCGATCAGCTCGACGGGGGTCAGGGTGGGCGAGACGCCGTCGCGGGTCTGGAAGAGGCCGAACACCAGCCACGGCTGGCGGGCGGTCTCGGTGAACAGCCAGCCGAAGGTCGCGGCCGCCGTCGGCAGCACCGGGAGGACCCACAGGAAGCGCAGCAGCCAGCGGTCGGCGAACCACGCGGGCTCGAAGTCCCGACCCTTCCGGGTGCGCCAGAGGACGTAGGCGGCCACGGCGGTGGCGACGACGCCCAGCCCGATCATGAGGCGGAACGTCCAGTACGCGACCGGGATCCACGGCGTGTAGTCCCCGGGGCCGAACTGCGCGGCGTACTGCGCCTGCAGGTCGTCGATGCCCTGGACGGTCGCGGTCGGGTCGCCGGTGGCGAGGAAGCTCAGCAGCCACGGGACGTCGAGCGACCACGGCGCGTCCTGGCCCGGCAACTGCACCGCGAACAGGCTGAACGGGGCGTGCGAGGTCGTCTCGTAGAGCGCCTCGGCGGCGGCCATCTTCATCGGCTGGACCTCGGTCATCACCTTGCCCAGCACGTCGCCCGTGAGGCTGACCGCGGCCCCGCCGACCAGGGTGGTCCAGGCGCCCACGCGGGCGAGGACGCGCCAGGTCGGGCCGTGGTCGGCCGTGGCCCGGCGCCGCCACAGGCCGATCGCCAGGAGCAGCGCGCCGCCCGCCATGAAGGCGCCCGCGATCGTGTGCGGGAACGACGCGACGACGACGGGGTTGGTCAGCAGGGCGGTGAAGCTGCCGAGCACGGCCCGCCCGGTCCCCGGGTCGATCGCCGCCCCCACCGGGTGCTGCATGAACGCGTTCGCCGCGAGGATGACGTAGGCCGAGATCAGGGTGCCGATCGCGACGACCCAGATCGTCGCCAGGTGCAGCCCGGGCCGCAGCCGGTCCCGCCCGAACCACCACAGGCCCAGGAACGTGGCCTCGAGGAAGAAGGCGAGCATCCCCTCGATCGCGAGGGTCGGGCCGAAGACGTCGCCGTAGTACTGCGCGAACGCCGACCAGGAGAGCCCGAACTGGAACTCCTGGACCAGGCCGGTCACCACGCCCACGGCGAAGGTGGCCATCAACAGCTTCCCGACGAGCATCGTGGCCCGCCCGTACCGGTCGTCACCGGTGCGCCAGAAGGCCGTCTGCAGGCCCGCCGTCAGTGCCGAGAGCGAGATCGACAGCGGGACGAACAGGTAGTGGTAGACGGTGACGACGGCGAACTGCAGGCGTGAGAGCTCCAGTGCGGTCACGACCCGACCTCCTGTCGACTACGACGCTTCGTAGTATCTACGACCAACCGTAGTACGACACGGGTCGTTGACACATCGTGTTGCTGGGTACACTCGCTCGCGTGGCCCTGGGAGAGCTCGAACGCGCGGTCATGGCGCAGCTGTGGTCGGCGATCGAGCCGCTCACCGTGCGGGACGTCCACGATCGACTGGAACGCGAGCTCGCCTACACCACGGTCATGACCGTGCTGGGCCGGCTGGCCAAGAAAGGGCTGGTCAGGCAGGAGCGCGACGGCAAGGCCTACCGCTACGCCGCCGCCTCGAGCCGCGAGCAGATGGCCGCGTCGCTGATGCTCGACGCGCTCGGCGACGTCGGGGAGGACCGGACCGCGGCCCTCGTGGCCTTCGTCGACCAGGTGGGCCCCGAGGAGGCGGAGGCGCTCCGCCGCGCCCTCGACACGCCGCCCAACGGCACGCCGCGCCCGGCGGAGCGATCACCCGAGTCGTGAGAACCGCCACCCAGGCGCCACACTGACTGTCCATGGCGTCGGTGTGGCTGGCGGGGCTCGCCCTCGTGCTCGCCGGGCCCGTGCCCGCCCTGCTCGCACGCGCCCGGTGGACCCGTGCCGTGCCCCGTGCGGCGATCGTGCTCTGGCAGGCGGTGGCGGTCGCCGCGGTGCTCGCCGCGGTCGGCAGCGCGCTCGCCGCGCCCGAGGCCCTGCTGCGGGTCCTCACCCATCCCCAGGAACGGACCGGGGCCCCGCTCGCCGTCGCCGTGGGCGTCGCCGCGGTGCTCGCGGGGCTGATCGTCGTGCGGCTCGTGGCGGTGCTGGTCCTGCTCGCCGTGCGCACCCGCAAGCGCCGCGCCCGGCACCGCGACATGGTCGACCTGCTCGCCCGCGCCGAACAGGGCGAGGCCGTCGGCTCGCTGCGCACCGGCACCGTGCTGCGCGTGCTCGACGGCGCGGTGCCCTTCGCGTACTGCGTCCCCGGGCGCGTGGGCCGCGAGGGCCGGGTGGTGCTCACCGGGGCCACCCTGGAGACGCTGGGGCCGCACGAGCTCAGCGCGGTCATCGCCCACGAGCAGGCCCACCTCGACGCCCGCCACGACCTCGTGCGCGAGGGCTTCACCGCCCTGCACAAGGCGTTCCCGGTGATCGTGCGCAGTCGGGAGGCCCGCGACGCCGTCGCGCTGCTGCTCGAGATGCTCGCCGACGACGCCGGCCGCAGCCGCCACGGCGACGACGCCATGGCCGGCGCGCTCGACGCGTTCGCCTCCGCCTCGGACCGGGCGGGCTACGGCACCGACGTCGTCGAGCGGCTCGACCGCATCCGCGCCCGGGTGCGGGGCGGACGCGCCCTCGCCGCCGGGACGTACCTCGCGGCCGTCGCCCTCGTCGTCGTCCCCACCGTCACGATCGTCATCCCGTGGCTCACCGACGCCCTCCCGACCGTCGGTGTCCGCTGAGCCCGCAGACCCCACACGACCGGACCCTCACGACGAGGGCCGCTCGCCCGGCCACTCCCGCATCGCCCCGCGCCGCCCGCGGTGCGCGCCGCGGCCGCGCCGCCACCGCCGCCGCGCCCGACCTGCGTAGTCCGCGCCCTGCAGCAGGGCCATCACCGCGACCATCCACCAGCACAGCATGTCCGCCCCTCCCGTCGGGCTCTCCGTCTCCCGACGGGAACGGACGGTAGCGTCACCCCCCGTCAACCTCGGCCGCTGCGCGCAGCCGGTCGGCCGCCGCGAACGGGTCGAGCCCCCCGCCGGCCACCTCCCCGGCCAGGGCGTCCAGCGCCGCCGAGCCGGAGACCGCCCGGAGCTGCGCCCGCAGGTCGGCCAGGGCGATCGCCTCGATCTCGGCCCGCGCCCGCCGACGCCGCCCCTCGTCGCCGCGGCCGTGCGCGTCCATCCAGGCGCGGTGGGCGTCGACGGCGGCCAGCAGGTCGTCGATGCCGCGCCCGGCCGAGGCGACCGTGCGCACCACCGGGGCCCGCCACTGCGGACCGGTCCCCCGCCGGCCCATCGCCATCGCGTTCTCGATCTCGCGGACGGTGGTGTCGGCGCCGTCCCGGTCGGCCTTGTTGACGCAGAACACGTCCGCGATCTCCAGGATCCCGGCCTTGGTCGCCTGGATGCCGTCGCCCATCCCGGGCGCGAGCAGGACGACGGTCGTGTCGGCGAGGGCGACCACCTCGACCTCGGACTGGCCCACGCCCACCGTCTCGACCAGCACGACGTCGCACCCGGCCGCGTCGAGCACCCGCAGCGCCTGCGGAGCCGCCGCGGACAGCCCGCCGAGGTGGCCGCGGGTCGCCATCGACCGGATGAACACGCCCGGGTCCGTGGCGTGCTCGCTCATCCGCACGCGGTCCCCGAGCAGCGCGCCCCCGGAGAACGGGGAGCTCGGGTCGACGGCGAGCACCCCGACCCGCCGTCCGGAACGACGGATCTCCGCCACCAGGGCGGACGTCGTCGTCGACTTGCCCACCCCCGGGGACCCGGTCAGGCCCACGACCAGGGCGTGCCCGACGTGCGGGGCGAGCGCGGCGGCGAGGTCGCGCACCTGCGGCCCGCCGTCCTCCACCATCGAGACCAGCTGGGCGACGGCCCGCGGGGAGCCCTCACGGGCACGGTCGACGAGGTCGGTCAGGTCCGGCACGTGCGGCATCCTGACACCGCCCGGCTGATCGGAGGGGGTCACCCGTCCGAGGTCGGGGTGGTGGCCGTCACCTGCTTGGCGTCTCGATTCAGTCGCTTACTGTCCCGAGCATGACTGCACAGCTCGACGCAGCGGTCGGCATCGTGGCCGTGGACCACGTCGGCATCGCCGTCCCGGACCTCGACGAGGCCATCGCCTGGTACGCCAGCACCCTCGGCCTCGAGGCGACCCACACGGAGACGAACGAGGAGCAGGGCGTCCGCGAGGCGATGCTGCACGCTCCCGACGACACCTCCGGCACGGCCGTCCAGCTGCTCGCCCCGCTGAACGAGACCTCCACCATCGCCAAGTTCATCGACCGGAACGGCCCGGGCCTGCAGCAGGTCGCCTACCGGGTCCGCGACGTCGAGGACACCGCGGCCCGGCTGCGGGAGAAGGGCGTGCGGCTGCTCTACGAGACCGCCCGCCGCGGCACGGCCGACTCGCGCGTGAACTTCGTCCACCCCAAGGACGCCGGTGGCGTCCTCGTCGAGCTCGTGCAACCCGCCGCGGGCCACTGACCGGCGCCTGACGGACGCCTGACCCACGTCACCCTTCTCGCCGTACCTACCCGTCGGTAGCCTCACCGCCACCCGACACCCCGGAGGCTCTTGACCGTGCACGACATCCGCGAAGCCATCCTCGCCGACGATCTGGCCGGCATCGGCTCCATGACCGTCCCCGAGTCCTACCGGGGCATCACGGTGCACGCCGACGAGGCCGACATGTTCGCCGGGATGCCCGCCCAGGAGAAGGACCCGCGCAAGTCGCTGCACCTCGACGAAGTGCCCACGCCCGAGGTCGCGCCCGGCGAGGCACTGGTCGCCGTCATGGCCTCGGCGATCAACTACAACACCGTGTGGACCTCGATCTTCGAGCCCGTGTCCACGTTCGGCTTCCTCAAGCGCTACGGCCGGATCTCCGAGCTGGCCAAGCGCCACGACCTGCCCTACCACGTGGTGGGCTCCGACCTCGCGGGCGTCGTCCTCAAGGTCGGCGCGGGCGTGCAGATGTGGAAGCCCGGCGACAAGGTCGTCGCGCACTGCCTGTCGGTGGAGCTGGAGAGCCCCGCCGGCCACGACGACACGATGATGGACCCCGAGCAGCGCATCTGGGGCTTCGAGACCAACTTCGGCGGCCTCGCCGACATGGCCCTGGTCAAGACCAACCAGCTGATGCCCAAGCCCGACCACCTCACCTGGGAGGAGGCCGCCTCCCCCGGGCTGGTCAACTCCACGGCCTACCGCCAGCTGGTCAGCCCGCACGGCGCGAACATGACCCAGGGCGACGTCGTGCTGATCTGGGGCGCCTCCGGCGGCCTGGGCTCCTACGCCACCCAGTTCGCCCTCAACGGCGGCGCCACCCCGGTCTGCGTGGTCTCCTCCCCGGCCAAGGCCGAACTGTGCCGCAAGATGGGCGCCGAGCTGATCATCGACCGCTCCGCCGAGGGCTACAAGTTCTGGTCCGACCCCGAGACCCAGGACCCGCGCGAGTGGAAGCGGTTCGGCTCGAAGATCCGCGAGCTCACCGGCGGCGACGACCCGGACATCGTCTTCGAACACCCCGGCCGCGAGACCTTCGGCGCCTCGGTCTACGTCGCCAAGCGCGGCGGCACGATCGTCACCTGCGCGTCGACCTCGGGCTTCATGCACCAGTACGACAACCGCTACCTGTGGATGAACCTCAAGCGGATCATCGGCTCGCACTTCGCGAACTACAAGGAGGCCTACCTGGCGAACCGCCTGGTGGCCCAGGGGAAGATCCACCCGACGGTCTCCAAGACCTACGCGCTCGAGGAGACCGGTGAGGCGGCCAACGACGTCCACCACAACTCCCACCAGGGCAAGGTCGGCGTCCTCTGCCTCGCCCCCGAGGAGGGCCTGGGCGTGACCAACCCCGAGCTGCGCGAGCAGCACCTCGAGGGCATCAACCGCTTCCGCGGCGAGTAGGCCCTCCGGGTCCCGAGCGAACGGCACTCTCGCAGCATCCAGGCGCGCGAGAGTGCCGTTCGTTCGTTTCCGGCGACCCCTTCCCGACGGCGGGGCGGTGCCGGTGACCCGACTCACCCGGCCGTGTGACCGGTGCTGATCCGACCGGGAGCGGCGTGTCCGTCCCCCGACCGTGGCCGTGTCGCACACAGCCCTAGTAACCTGGGGCGATGCCGTCCGGTGACCGTGATCTGCTGCCTCTGGGCACCGGCTTCGACGTGGTCCGTCGGGGCTACGACCGCGGCCAGGTGGAGGAACACCTCGACCGCGTCGAGGCCGATCTGCGCATCCTCACCGCCGACCGCGACGCCGCCGTGGCCCAGGCCTCCGAGCTCGCCCGCGCGCTCGACCGCACGCGCGCCCACGTCGAGGAGCTGCGCGCCCAGATCGACCGGCTGGCTGCGCCGCCGGACTCGATGGAGGGCCTCTCCGAGCGCCTGCAGCGGATGCTGCGCCTGGCCCAGGACGAGGCCCGCGAGATGCGCTCCTCGGCCGAGCAGGCCGCCCGCCGCGCGCGCGAGGAGGCCGACGAGCGCGCGAGGAGCACCATCGCGGAGGCCGACCAGCAGGCCGCCCGCACCATCGCGGAGGCCGACGAGTACGCCCGGGGCACGTCCGACGAGGCCCGCCGTCAGGCCCAGGAGACCCACGACGCCGCCGAGGCCGTGGCCCAGGAGACACGGACCCGGTTCGACGCCGGGCTCGCCGACAACGAGCGTCGTCGGGCCGAGATGGAGGACGAGCACCGCGCGCTGATGGATTCCGCGCGCGCCGACGCCGCCCGCATCCGCACCGAGGCCGAGAACGAGCGGCGCCACCTCGACGAGGAGTCCCGCGCCCGGCGGGCCCAGGTCGAGGAGGACTTCGAGATCGCGATGGCCTCGCGGCGCACCGAGTCGATGCGGGTCCTCGCCCGCAGCGAGGCCGACGCCCGGTCGCGCGCCGAGAAGCAGCTGCGCGACGCCTCCGAGGAGGCCCGGCGCCGGCGGCGGGAGGCCGACGGCGAGGTCGCCGAGATCCGTCGCCTCCGCGCGCGCGTGACGAACCAGCTGGCCACCCTCCGCGAGTCGCTCTCCGACCTGCCCAGCCTCGACGCGTTCCCCGACGAGACGCCGGACGACGCCACGACGCCCGTCCCGACGCCGAGCGTCGCGGCCGACGGGCACGGCACCCGCCGGGACTACGAGACCACGTCGTCGTAGGTCCTCCCCCGTGGTGACCCGCTGACTCGGCGTCGAGCGGGCCCTCAGTGCTGCCCAGACGGCCCCGGCGCAACGCTGGAGGACCCGCTCGGCGGCCGTCCTCGCGCGCGGCCCGCCGCGGCAGCGAAAACCCGTCCGGTCGCCTCTTTACATCCCGGCAACCTCCGTGGTCTCCTCTTGCGAGACGCTGTTTCCCGTCGAGAGATCACCGAGTCGCCGAGGAGCCCCCATGACCGTGATCGACCCCCGGACCGACGGGTCCCCGACCACCCTCGCGAGCCCCGTGAGTCTCGCCGACCGGGCACGTGCCGACGGCGTCCGCTTCCTGCTCGCGCTGTTCGTCGACCTCACCGGCAAGCCGTGCGCGAAGCTGGTGCCGGTCGAGAGCGCGGACGAGCTCGAGCACGAGGGCGTCGGGTTCGCGGGGTACGCGGTCGGCGCCATCGGTCAGCAGCCGTGCGACCCGGACCTCATCGCGATCCCGGACGTGAGCAGCTACACCCCGCTGCCGTGGGTCCGTGAGGGGCTGGCCCTCGTCCACTGCGACCCGCACGTCGAGGGTCGACCCTGGCCCTACGCCCCGCGGGTCCTGCTCAAGGCGATGCTGGCCAAGGCGGCCGGACTCGAACTGATGGCGGGCGCCGAGGTCGAGTACTTCCTGGTCGCGAAGGACGAGGACGGCACCCTCCGCCCCGCCGACGCCCTCGACGACGGGATCCGCCCCTGCTACGACGCCCGTGGCCTGACCCGGATGTACGACCACCTCACCGCGGTCTCCACCGCCATGAACGCCCTCGGCTGGGGCAACTACGCGAACGACCACGAGGACGCGAACGGCCAGTTCGAGCAGAACTTCGCCTACGCCGACGCGCTGACCACCGCGGACCGGGTCATCACCGCGCGGTACCTGATCTCCATGCTCGCCGAGCAGCGCGGGATGACGGCGACGTTCATGCCGAAGCCGTTCGCCGACCGCACCGGCTCCGGCATGCACCTGCACCTGAGCCTCTGGTCCGACGGGTCGAGCCGCTTTCCCGACGACAGCGACGGGCGCGGCCACGGCCTCTCCGAGCTCGCCTACCGGTTCCTCGCCGGCCTGCTCGAGCACGCCCCCGGGATGCAGGCCGTCCTCGCGCCCACCGTGAACTCCTACAAGCGCACCGGCGCCACCTCGACGCGCTCCGGCGCCACCTGGTCCCCGCGCCGCGCGACCTGGGGCGGCAACGACCGCACCCACCTCGTCCGCGTCCCGGACGGCCACCGCGTGGAGCTGCGCGGCGGCGACGGCGCGGCCAACCCGTACCTCGCGCTCGCCGTCGCCCTGGCCGCCGGCCTGGACGGCATCGACCGCGAACTCGAGCCCGACGTCACCCACGAGCGCCCCGAACTCCCCCCGACGCTGCTGCACGCCGTGGACGCCCTGCGCGCCGACGCCGTCGTCACCGCCGGGCTCGACGCGGCCGGGCCGGGCGTCGCCGAGTACTTCGCCGGGCTCAAGCGCGAGGAGTTCCTCGACTGGCACGGCACCGTCGGCTCCTGGGAGCACGACCGCTACCTCACGGCCTTCTAGGAGAGAAGATGTGCGGAATCGTCGGACTCCACCTGCGCGACCCCGAGTTGTACCCGCAGCTCGGGCGCCTGCTGGAGTCGATGCTGTGCGGGGTCGTCGAGCGCGGCCCGGACTCCGCGGGAGTCGCGGTCTACGGCGACCACCGGCGGGTGCCCGAGGGCCACGCGGCCGTCTCCGTCCTGCTGCCGCCGGACGCGGACACCACCGACCTGGACGCGCTGGTCACGACGGCGGGTGACACCACGATCGTGGCCGCTCCCGTCCCGCTCGAGACCCTCGTGGCCCGGGTGAGGGAGTCGTTCCCGACGGCGGTCGTGGTCGGGACCGGGCACGACCTCACGGTCTACAAGGGCGTCGGGCACCCTCGTGAGCTCGCGGCGACCTACGACCTGGTGAACGCCCAGGGCTGGCAGGGCCTCGCGCACACCCGGATGGCCACGGAGTCCGCGGTGATCCCCGAGGGGTGCCACCCGTTCTCCGTCGGGCCGGACCAGTGCCTGGTGCACAACGGCTCGTTCTCCAACCACGCCTCGATCCGCCGCGAACTGGCCCGTGAGGGTGTCACGTTCGACTCGGAGAACGACTCCGAGGTCGGCGCCCGCTTCGTGGCCTCCCGGCTCGCACAGGGCGAGGACCTGGAGAAGGCCCTCCTGGCGCTCCGCGAGACCTTCGACGGCTTCTACACCCTGCTCGTGACCAGCGCGGACGGCTTCGCCGTGGTCCGCGACCCGATCGCCTGCAAGCCCGCGGTGATCGCCGAGACCGACGCCTGGGTGGCGATGGCGTCGGAGTTCCGCGCGCTCGCGCCGCTGCCCGGCATCGAGCACGCCCGCCTCTACGAGCCCGAGCCCGGGAGGGTCTACGCATGGAGTCGATGACGTTCGATCTCTCGACGACGACGGTCCGCGCGCTGAACGCGGAGCTGCACGACCCGTCGGTCAAGAGCTACGAGGTGCTCCACCCCGAGGGCGCGCACGCCGTCGCCGCCGGGATCGACAGCGGCGTCGCGGTCGACGTGCACGGCCACGTCGGCTACTACTGCGCCGGCATGAACGACGGCGGGTCGGTGACGGTCCACGGCAACGCCGCCACCGGCCTTGCCGAGAACATGATGTCCGGGACCGTCCGGATCACCGGCGACGCCTCCCAGTCCGCGGGCGCCACCGCGCACGGCGGCCTGCTCGTCATCGAGGGCTCCGCGTCCATGCGCTGCGGTATCTCGATGAAGGGCGTGGACATCGTCGTCGGCGGCTCGGTCGGGCCGATGAGCGCGTTCATGGCCCAGGCCGGACGCCTCGTGATCTGCGGCGACGCCGGCGACGGGCTCGGCGACTCGATCTACGAGGCCCGGCTCTACGTCCGCGGCCGCGTCGGGGAGCTCGGCGCGGACTGCGTCGAGAAGGAGATGCGCGACGAGCACCGGGCCGAGCTGGCGGAGCTGCTCGCCGCGGCGGGGCTCGAGCACGACGTGACCGAGTTCCGTCGCTACGGCTCGGCCCGGCGCCTCTACCACTTCACCAGCGAGCACTCGGGGAGTTACTGATGGCCCTGCGCGAGTCCGCGACCTTCGGCCGGGGCGTCATCGACGACATCCAGCGCGCGGCCGAGACCGGCGTCTACGACATCCGCGGCTGGGGCGCCAAGCGCGCCGTGCCGCACTTCGACGACCTGCTCTTCCTCGGCGCCTCGATGTCGCGCTACCCGCTCGAGGGCTACCGCGAGCGCTGCGACACCGACGTCGTGCTGGGCGACCGCAACGCCCGCTACCCGCTGCACCTGCAGACCCCGGTGACGATCGCGGGGATGAGCTTCGGCGCGCTGTCCGCGCAGGCCAAGGAGGCCCTCGGGCGCGGCGCCAGCGAGGTCGGCACCAGCACGACGACGGGTGACGGCGGCATGACCCCCGAGGAGCGCGGCCAGTCCAAGCACCTCGTCTACCAGTACCTGCCCTCGCGCTACGGCATGAACCTCGCCGACCTGCGCAAGGCCGACGCGATCGAGGTCGTGCTCGGGCAGGGCGCCAAGCCCGGCGGCGGGGGGATGCTGCTCGGCCAGAAGATCTCCGACCGGGTCGCCGAGATGCGCACGCTGCCCGCCGGGATCGACCAGCGCAGCGCCTGCCGGCACCCGGACTGGACCGGCCCGGACGACCTCGCCATCAAGATCCTGGAGCTGCGCGAGATCACGGACTGGGAGAAGCCGGTCTACGTCAAGGTCGGCGCCACCCGCACCTACTACGACGTGAAGCTGGCGGTCGCGGCCGGCGCGGACGTCGTCGTCGTGGACGGGATGCAGGGCGGCACGGCCGCGACGCAGGACGTGTTCATCGAGCACGTCGGTATCCCGACGCTCGCCGCGATCCCGCAGGCCGCGCAGGCCCTGCAGGAGCTGGGGCTGCACCGCAAGGTCCAGTTGATCGTCTCCGGTGGCATCCGCAGCGGGGCCGACGTCGCGAAGGCCATGGCGCTGGGCGCGGACGCGGTCGCGATCGGGACGGCGGCGCTCATCGCGCTGGGCGACAACTCCCCGCGCTACGCCGCCGAGTACGAGGCCCTCGGCTCCGCGGCCGGCATGTACGACGACTTCCAGGACGGCCGCGACCCGGCCGGCATCACCACGCAGGACCCAGAGCTCTCGGCCCGGCTCGACCCGGTCGAGGGTGGCCGGCGGCTCGCGAACTACCTGCGGGTCCTGACGCTGGAGGCGCAGACCATCGCCCGCGCGTGCGGCAAGGCGCACCTGCGCCACCTCGAGCCGGAGGACCTCGTCGCACTGACGGTCGAGGCGGCGGCGATGGCGCGCGTGCCGCTGGCAGGGACGACGTGGATTCCGGGAGTGAAGAGCCATGCCTGAGGTGCTGATCGTCGGCGGCGGGCTGGAGGGCTGCGCCACCGCGTGGGCGCTCACGCAGCGCGGGGTCACCGACGTGACGATCCTGGAGCGGCACACCGTCGGCTCCGGCGGGACCGGGAAGTCGTCGGGCGTCGTGCGCTGTCACTACGGCGTCTCGTCGCTGGCCGCGATGGCGACGCGGAGCCTGGACACCCTGGAGCACGCCGTCGACGTGCTCGGGGAGGAGTCCGGCTTCCATCGGACCGGCTACGTCGTCGGGGTCGGCGAGCAGAACGTGGACGCCCTGCACGCGTCGATGGCCGACCAGCGCGCCGTCGGGGTCCGCACCGAGGACATCGACCGCACCGAGGTCGCGAAGCTCTGGCCGGTCGCCGACCTGGAACCGTTCGGCGCGTTCGCCTGGGAGGAGCGCGGCGGCTACGGCGACGCCTACCAGACCGCCCAGGCGTTCTCCGCCGCCGCGCGGCGCGCCGGCGCGACGCTGCGCCAGGGCACGGAGGTCGCCGGACTCGTCGTCGCGAACGGGCGGGTGACGGGCGTGCACCTGACCGACGGCTCGACGCTCGAGGCGGACGCAGTCGTCCTCACGGCCGGCCCGTGGTCGGTGGCGCTGCTCGCGGCGCACGGCGTGGACCTGCCGATCACGGTGCACCGCGAGGAGATCGTGCTGATCGACCCGGGCCAGGCGCTCGGCGAGGTCCCGGTGTTCTCCGACCTGGTGTCGCTGCAGTACATCCGGCCCGAGGGGTCCGGGGAGCTGTTGTTCGGCAACTCCGACCTGGCGGTCCTGCACCCCGCCGATCCCGACCGGTACTCCAACCAGGCGCGGCCGGAGACGGTGGACCTGGTGGTGGACAAGGTCGGGACCCGCTTCCCCGGCCTGGTGGACGCGTCGATCGCCTCCACGTACGCCGGCTGCTACGACGTGACGCCGGACTTCAACCCGGCGATCTCGCGCGTGGACGGGATCGACGGGCTGGTGGTCGCCGCCGGGTTCTCCGGGCACGGCTACAAGATCTCGCCGGAGGTCGGACGGCTCACGGCCGACCTCGTCGTCGACGGGGTCAGCTCGGTCCCGGAGACGCCGGCGTCGGACTTCCGGCTCTCCCGCTTCGCCGAGGGCGCGCTCCTGACGAGCCCGCACCCGTACGTGGGCGCGGGGCAGATGCGGTAGGGCCACTAGCGTGAGCGAGGTGGAGCAGGTCGAGCACGGTCCGGCGGCCCGCGAGGTCGAGGGCCCCGACGACGGGGAGGGTCGGCTCGAGCGTGCGATCGGGGCGCAGGTGCGCCGCATCCGGCACGACTCGGGCCAGACCCTGGCCGAGATGGCGACCCGCACCGGCATCTCCAAGCCGATGCTGTCGAAGATCGAGAACGCGCAGATCTCCTGCTCGCTCACGACGCTCGCGCGGCTGGCGTCGGCGCTGGAGGTGCCGGTGACGGCGCTCTTCCGGGACGCCGACACGCCCCGTGAAGCCGTGTTCACCCCGGCCGGCGGTGGCGCGCGGATCGTCGCGCGGGGCACTCGCGTGGGGCACGACTACACCCTGCTCGGGGCGCTGCGCGGGCCGCACAAGCGCATGGAGGCGCACCTCGTCACGCTCACCGAGCGCAGCGAGGAGTTCCCGCTGTTCCAGCACCCGGGAACGGAACTGCTGTTCATGTTGGAGGGCGCCATGGTCTACGGCCACGGCGACAGCTCCTACGAGATGCGCCCGGGCGACGCGCTGCAGCTCGACGGCGAGGGCGCGCACGGGCCCCGCGAGCTCGTGGAGCTGCCGATCCGCTTCCTGTCCGTGGTCGCCTACGGCGACACCCCCGGCTGAGGGGTCCGGCCCCAGCGGTCGATCGCCACGCTCGCCGCGTGGACGTCGTCGCCGACCCGGTGGTCCTCCCGGACGTCGGGCAGGGTCGCGTCCAGGTCCGCGAAGCGCGCCGCGAGCAGGCGGCCGCGGGGCGCGGTCCCGGTGAGCCGGAGCACCCGGACCGCCGCGACGAGCTCGCACGCCAGCACCGTGCGGTAGCTCTCCACGGAGGCGGCCGTGCTGCGGGCGGCGTGCGGGGTGAAGCTCGCGTGGTCCTCCACGCCCCGCGAGATCACCGACGTGCCGACGGTGACCGGGCCCGCGGAGTGGCGCAGCCGGCCGAGCGCGTCGTGCGTGAGGTACTCGAGGATCATCAGCCCGGAGCTGCCCTCGGGCCCGGCGGCGAGGAACGGGGCCAGGCCCGTGAACTCCGGCTCCATCAGGTCGCCGAGCCGGGCGGCCGAGAGCTCCGCGGCGTGGTGCACCGCCGCGCGGACCTGGTCCAGCGCCAGCGCGACGTACGCCGTCGAGAACAGGCCGTGGTGGAACACCCCGCCGCCGGCGACGTCGATCAGCGGGTTCTCCGCGGCCGCGTTCACCTCGATCTCCAGCGTGGCCCGCAGCCGGTCGACCGCGTCCAGCGCCGGGCCGTGCACCTGCGGGAACGCGCGCAGCCCGAACGGGTCCTGGATGCGGCGGCCCGGGCTGAGGTCGCCCTCGTGCCACAGCAGCTCCCGCATCCGGGCGGCCGCGCGTACCGAGCCGGGGTGCGGACGGCGGGCGTGGACCTGTTCGGCGAACGCCTCCGGGGACCCCGCGAGGGCGCAGTAGGACAGTGCGGTCACGGTGTGCGCGGAGGCGAGCAGCCGGCTCAGCTCGTCGGTCGCGAGCACGGCCCGGGCCAGCGTGACGGCGTTCGAGGACATGAACGCCAACGCGTCGCCCGGCTCGAGCGCGACCGACCGCACGGCACCGCGCGCCCACGGGACGTGCCCGGTGAGCGCGAGACCGATCTCGGCGAGGGTGGCGAGGTCGCCCGTGCCGATGGACCCGCCGTCGTGGACCGTCGGGACGGCGCCGGTCCGCAGCGCGGACTCCAGCGCGGTGACGAACCGGGGGTGGATGCCGCTGCCCGCGGCCGCGAGCTGGTTGAGCCGGATCAGCATGGCCGCCCGGACGACGGCGGGTTCGAGCAGGTCGCCGACCCCGGCGGCGTGGCTGCGCAGCAGCCGCAGGTCGTGCTCCCCGGGCCCGCTCCCGACGACGGCCTCGCGGTTCGCCCCGACGCCGGTGGTGCGGCCGTAGACGGGCCGGGTCGAGCTCGCCGCACACGCGGTCTCCCACGCGAGGTGGACGGCCTTCATCGCCTCCGGCGCGACCCTGACGGGCCCGTCGCCGGTCGCGACGCGGACCACGTCGTCGCAGCTCAGCGTGCTCCCGTCGACGACGAAGGCGTCCGGGTCGGTCATCTCTCCTCCTCGCTCGGGACGCCCCCACGCCAGACCTCCCGCACCAGCGGCACCCCCGGGCGGTAGGCCAGGTGCACGTACGACGGGGCCGCGAGCCGGACCAGGTCGGCCCGGGCGCCGGGGACGAGCGACCCGACGTCGGGACGCCGGAGCGCCGCCGCCCCACCCGCCGTCGCCGCGTGCAGCGCCTCGGCCGGGGTCAGCCCCTGGTGCCGCACGGCGAGCGCGAGGCAGAACGCGATGTTCGACGTGTAGGAGCTCCCCGGGTTGCAGTCGGTCGCCAGCGCGACCATGGCCCCCGCGTCGAGCAGGCGCCGGCCGTCCGCCCACGCCGTGCGCGTGCTGAACTCGACCCCGGGCAGCAGGGTCGCCACCGTGGGCCCCGCGGCGAGGCCCTCGACGTCGTCGTCGGACAGGTACGTGCAGTGGTCGACCGCGGCCGCTCCGAGGTCCACCGCGAGTCGCACCCCCTCACCCTGCCCGAGCTGGCCCGCGTGCACCCGCATCCCGAGGCCCCGGTCGCGGCCGGCCTCCAGCACGGCGCGGGCCTCGTCGACGTCGAACGCCCCGGTCTCGCAGAACACGTCCACCCAGCGGGCGTGCGGTGCGCACGCGTCCAGCATCGGGCCGCACACCAGGTCGACGTAGTCCGCGCGGTGGTCGGCGTACTCGGCCGGGACCACGTGCGCCCCGAGGTAGGTGGTCTCCGGGGTGAACCGGCCGGCGATCTCCAGCGCCCGGCGCTCGTCGTCGACCGTGAGCCCGTAGCCGCTCTTCGTCTCGAAGGTCGTGACGCCGGCCGCGAGCAGCTCCCGGGCCAGGCTCGCGACGCCGGCGGCGAGGGCCTCGTCGGAGGCCGCGCGGGTGGCGGCGACCGTGGTGCGGATGCCGCCCGCGGTGTAGGGGCGGCCGCTCGCGCGGGCGGCGAACTCCGCCGAGCGCTCCCCCGCGAACACGAGGTGGGCGTGGCTGTCGACGAAGCCGGGCACGACGGCATCACCCTCGTGGTCGACCCGGTGGTCGGCGGCCGGAGCGCGGGCCGCAGGCCCGACCCAGGCGACCCGGTCGCCGTCGGTGACCAGGGCGGCGTCGTGCAGGAGCCCGAGGACCGACCCGTCGCCGATGGCGGGGTCGTTCGTGACCAGCTCGCCGATCCCGGTGTGCAGCACGCTCACGCCGCACGCTCCTCGTCGTCGAGGACCCGGGCCGTGACGGCGGCCAGCCGGTGGGCGGCGTCCGGCACGGTGGTGTGCCGACGGTCCGCGACCACGACGCGGCCGTCGACGAGCACGTCGTTGACGTCGGCGGCCCCGGCGGCGAACACCGCGGTCTCGACGGTCGCACCCCCACCCGCGGTGCGCACCGACGCCAGGTCCAGCGCGACCAGGTCCGCCCGCGCGCCCGGGGCGATCGTCCCGGCGTCGGAGACCCCGAGGGACCGGTGCCCGTGACGGGTCGCGCACGTCAGCAGGGTCTCCGCGTCGAGCACCCCGCGCTCCCGGCGGGCCAGCCGCTCGTCGAGCTCCACGGCGCGGGCCTCCTCCAGCAGGTCGATGACGGCGTGGCTGTCCGACCCGAGGGACAGCGGGACCGCCGGCTCCGCGAACAGGGCGGACGCGGGGCCGATCCCGTCGCCGAGGTCGCGCTCGGTCGTCGGGCAGAAGCACACGCCGGTGCCGCTCGTGCGCAGTGCCGTGACGTCGGACGGGCTGAGGTGGGTCGCGTGGACGGCGGTGGTGCGCGGCCCGAGTACCCCGTGCCCATCGAGCAGCTCGACCGGGGTCGCGCCGTGCACCGCGCGGCAGGCGTCGACCTCGGCGGTCTGCTCGGCGACGTGGGCGTGCAGCGGCGCGCCCCGGGCTGCGGCCCACTCCACGACCGCGGGCAGCTGCGACGGCGGGACGGCCCGGACCGAGTGCGCGGCGGCACCGACGAGGACGCCGTCGACCCCGGACACCCTCGCGTGGAGGTCGTCGACCCGCGCGGCCCAGGCGTCCGCGGAGCCGTCGGAGAACCGCTCCTGGGTCCCGACGACGGGTGCGCCGCTCACGTCCGCGGTGAGGTAGCACGTGTCGAGCAGGGTCAGCCGGAGCCCGGCAGCCCGGGCGGCGTCCGCGAGCGCGAGGCCCATCGCGTTCGGGTCCGCGTAGCGCCGGCCGCCGGGCGCGTGGTGCAGGTAGTGGAACTCCCCGACCCCCGTGACCCCGGCCAGCGTCATCTCCGCGAACACGGCGGTCGCGACCTCGCGGTAGGAGTCCGGGGTGAGGCGGTCGGCGGCCCGGTACATGAGGTCGCGCCAGGTCCAGAACGAGCCACGTCCCTGCTGCGTGCGCGCCCGGAGCAGCCGGTGGAAGGCGTGCGAGTGCGCGTTCGCGAAGCCCGGGACGACGAGGCCCCGCAGCGCCGGGACCCCGGCGGGCCGGGGCACGCCCGGGGTGACGGCGGTGATCCGACCGTCGTCGACGGTGACGAGGACGTCGCGCTGCACCGGCCCGGTGCCGGTCCACACGTGCTCGCACCACCAGGCGCTCATGCTGACGCTCCGTCCCGCAGGACCGCGGTCAGCGCCTCGACCCCGGCCAGGCAGTCGTCGCGCTCGGCGTGCTCGGCCGGCGAGTGCGAGACCCCGGTCGGGTTGCGGACGAACAGCATCGCCGTGGGGACCTCGGCGGCGAGCACCCCGGCGTCGTGGCCGGCGGCCGTCGGCAGCACGGGCAGGTCACCGAGGACCGCGCGGATGCGTTCCCGCGGGCCGTCGGGGAACGCGACGACCGGCGACAGCGACTCGGCGACGACCTCGACCTCGGTGCCCTCGGCCCGGGCGTGCGCAGCGGCGTCGGCGAACACGTCCGCGGTGAGCGCCCCCAGCACGGTCTCCGACGGGGCGCGCGCGTCCAGCACCGCGACCACCTCGGAGGCGATCGCGTTCGCGCCGTTCGGGGCCACCGCGAGCTTCCCGATCGTGGCCACCGCGCCGTGCTGCCGCGCGCGGGCGCGGGCGGCGGCGACCGTGGCCGCGCACGGCAGCATCGGGTCGTGCCGGTCGACGAGCAGGGTGGCCCCGGCGTGGTTCGCCTCGCCGGTGAAGCGCAGCCGCCAGCGGCCGTGCGGCCAGATCGACGACGCGACCGCCACCGGCCGGTCGAGCCGGTCGAGCGCGCGCCCCTGCTCCACGTGCAGCTCGACGAACGTGCCGACGCGGCGGGCCAGCCCGTCGTCGCGACCCAGCCCCGCCGGGTCGACCCCCGCCCGACCGAGCACCTCGGCCAGCGTGCGCCCGTCGGCATCCCGCAGGGCCCGCGCGCGGTCCGGGTCCAGCGCGCCGGTGGACAGCCGCGACCCGACGCATGCGACCCCGAACCGCGCGCCCTCCTCGTCGCCGAAGCAGACGACACCGATCGGCCGGCGCGGCGCGAAGCCCTCGGCGCGCAGGGCGTCGACGGCCGCGAACGACGAGACCACGCCGAGCGGGCCGTCGAAGGCGCCGCCGTCGGGCACCGAGTCCAGGTGCGAGCCGGTGACGACGGCGCCCTCCGGGTCCCCGGACCGGCCCGCCGGGAGCCACCACGCCCACAGGTTGCCGTTGCGGTCGCGCTCCACGTCGAGACCGCGGGCCTCGGCCGCGCCGGTGAACCACTCCCGCAGGGTCAGGTCGGCGTCGTCCCAGGCGGAGCGGCGGTAACCGCCGGTCGTCCGGTGGCGGCCGATGTCGGCGATGTCAGCCCACAGACCGTCGAACGTGCTCATCGATCCTCCATCGGCACGCGGAGCCCGCGCTCGGCGGCGACGGCGCGCGCATGCGGGTAGCCCGCGTCGGCGTGGCGCAGCACGCCGGTCGCCGGGTCGTTCGTCAGCACCCGCTCCAGCTTCGCCGCCGCGAGCGCCGTGCCGTCGGCGACGCACACCTGGCCCGCGTGCTGGGAGCGGCCGATCCCGACCCCGCCGCCGTGGTGCAACGACACCCAGGTGGCTCCGGACGCCGTGCTGACCAGGGCGTTCAGCAGCGGCCAGTCCGCGATCGCGTCCGAACCGTCGAGCATCGCCTCGGTCTCGCGGTAGGGCGACGCGACCGATCCGGAGTCCAGGTGGTCGCGGCCGATGACGACCGGCGCGCTCAGCTCGCCGGACGCGACCATCTCGTTGAACCGCAGCCCGGCCCGGTGCCGCTCGCCGTAGCCGAGCCAGCAGATGCGGGCGGGCAGGCCCTCGAACGCGACCCGCTCGCCGGCCATCGTGATCCACCGGCGCAGGGCGTCGTCGTCCGGGAAGAGGTCGAGGATCGCGCGGTCGGTCGCGGCGATGTCGGCGGGATCGCCGGACAGCGCCGCCCACCGGAACGGGCCGCGCCCCTCCTCGAACTGCGGGCGGATGTACGCGGGGACGAAGCCGGGGAAGGCGAACGCCCGGTCGTAGCCGCCGCGGCGGGCCTCGTCCCGCAGCGAGTTGCCGTAGTCGAACACCTCGGCGCCGCGGTCGGCGAACCCGACCATCGCCTCGACGTGCGCGGCCATCGCCGCCCGGGCCCGCACGGTGACGCCCTCCGGGTCGGCGGCCGCGGCGGCGCGGAGGTCCTCCACCGCCATCCCGATCGGGAGGTAGGAGAGCGGGTCGTGCGCCGAGGTCTGGTCGGTGACGACGTCGATCGGGGCCTCGCGGCGCAGCAGCTCCGGTACGACCTCGGCGGCGTTGCCGACCACCCCGATCGACAGCGGCCGCCGCGCGTCCCGCGCCTCGACGGCGAGCCGCAGGGCGTGGTCCAGGTCGTCCGCGCGGACGTCGAGGTACCGGTGGGCGATGCGGCGCTCGACGCGGGTCGGGTCGGCCTCGACGCACAGCGCGACACCGTCGTTCATCGTGACGGCGAGCGGCTGCGCGCCGCCCATGCCGCCCAGGCCCGCCGTCAGGGTGACGGTGCCGGCGAGCGTGCCGCCGAAGCGCCGGCGGGCCACGGCGGCGAACGTCTCGAAGGTGCCCTGCAGGATCCCCTGGGTGCCGATGTAGATCCACGAGCCGGCCGTCATCTGCCCGTACATCGTGAGCCCGGCCGCCTCGAGCCGGCGGAACTGCGTCCAGTCCGCCCAGTCGCCGACGAGGTTGGCGTTCGCGATCAGCACCCGCGGCGCCCAGGTGTGCGTCCGCAGGACCCCGACCGGCTTCCCGGACTGCACCAGCAGGGTCTCGTCGTCGGCGAGGTCGCGCAGGCACGCGACGATCGCGTCGAACGCCTCCCAGCTCCGCGCGGCACGGCCGGTACCGCCGTAGACGACGAGGTCCTCGGGGTGCTCGGCGACCTCGGGGTCGAGGTTGTTGCACAGCATCCGCAGCACGGCCTCCTGCTGCCAGCCGCGGCAGGAGAGCTCGGTGCCGCGCGGGGCCCGCACCGCGGGGCGGGTGGGTGACGAGGTCACGGGGTCCTCCACGTCAGGGGTCGGGTGGCGTGCTCCGAGTGCACCGGATCGCCGTCTCCCGCCCCAGGGCCTACGGGCTACGGTCGTCTCGGATTCGAGACGTCCGAGGAGGCACCCGTGGGCAGCAGCACCTCACCCGCCGTCGGGAAGGCGCTGGACGTCCTGCTCCACCTCGCGGGCCGCTCCGGCCCAGTGCCCGGCGCCGCGTTGATCCGGGAGCTCGGGATGCCGCGCTCGTCGGCCTACCACCTGCTGGCGGTGCTCACCGAGCGCGGCTTCGTCCTGCACTACCCCGAACAACGGGCGTACGGGCTGGGCGTGGCGGCCTTCGAGATCGGGAGCGCGTACCTGCGCCACGCGCCGCTGGAGCACCTCGGCCGACCGCTCGCCCGGCGCCTGGCCGCCCGCACCGGCGAGACCGCGCACCTCGGGATCCTGCACGGCCCGGACTCGCTCTACCTGGTCAAGGAACGGCCGCCGCGGCAGGCCTTCCCGGTCTCGCTGGTCACCGACGTCGGGGTCCGGCTCCCCGCCTCGCTCACGGCCAACGGGCGGTCGATGCTGGCACACCTGGCCCCGGCCCAGCTCCGGGCGTTGTTCGCGGCGCCCCTGGTGACCCGGACGGAGTCCGGTCCGACGTCCCTGCCCGAGCTCCGCGAACTGCTCGCCGCCGAACACGCCCGCGGGTGGGCCCGGGAGGACGGGATGATCACCGCGGGGATGCGGTCGGTCGGCGCGTGCGCGTTCGACCACCACGGCGCGCCCGTGGCGGCGTTCAGCGTGACCGGTCGCGGCGATCGGGCCGCGACCGGCGAGGAGGAGATCGCCGCGGCGACCCGGTCGGCCGCCCGCGCGCTCACCCGGCGGCTGAGCGGGACCGCTCCCGCCGGCTGGTTCGGGTGAACACCTCCGCGACCCACAGCGCCCAGAGCACCAGCACGGGCTGGAAGAACAGCCGGGTGAGGCGGGACCGGTCGTCGTCGAGCCCGAACGCGGACACCCCGTCGAGGTACTGCCACAGGTTGCCCGGGAAGATCGCGACGAAGAACAGCGCGACGACGACCCCCACGACCCGTCGTCGGGAAGCAAGGATGAGCAGCGCGAGCCCGAGGACGATCTCGACGACCCCCGAGACCAGGACGACGAGGTCCGCGTCGACCGGGAACCACGAGGGCACCTGCCCGCGGAACGCGACCCGGAACGGACCGAGGTGGGTGACCCCGGCCGTCGTCAGGAACGCTCCTAGCAGCCACCGTGCGAGCCTCCGCGGCAGGGACTCGGCCGACCCGCTCATCGCCGCCAGCACCCCGAGTGCCAGTGCCGGCGCTCGTCACCGCCGCCGACCTCGTCGACCGGCCACGCGACGACGTGCGAGGTGCCCGGCCGGATCTCCTGGTTGCACCCCGGGCAGCGGTAGGTCTTCGTCGCGGACGACCCGCTGATCGCCCGCACCGCCCAACGCCGCCCGCCGCGCTCGACGTAGGACAGGGCGCCACCGAACAGCGGACGGGCCTCCCCGCCCGCCATTCGGCGGTTCTTGCGCGACATGGGCGCTACGCCCAGGGGCTCACCGGTAGTCCCGGAACCCGTGCCCGGTCTTGCGGCCGAGCCGGCCCGCCGTCACCAGGTGCTCCAGCAGCGGCGTCGGGGCGAACCCGGGCACGCGGAACTCCTGGTAGAGCGACCGCTCGATGGCGAGCGAGACGTCCAGGCCCACGACGTCGAGCAGCGCGAACGGGCCCATCGGCAGGCCACAGCCGTTCTTCATGGCCGAGTCGATGTCGTCGACGGTCGCGTAGTGCGCGTCGAGCATCGCCACCGAGTCGTTCAGGTAGGGGAAGAGCAGCGCGTTGACGATGAAGCCCGCGCGGTCCCCGCAGAGCACCGGCGCCTTCTTGATCTTCGCGCAGAGGTCCCGCACGGTCGCGGTGACGTCGGGTGCCGTGGTGATCGGCGAGACGATCTCGACCAGCTTCATGACGGCGGCCGGGTTGAAGAAGTGCATGCCGATGACGTCGGCCGGGCGGGAGGTCGCCGCGGCGCACTCCACGACCGGCAGCGACGAGGTCGTCGTCGCGAGGATCGTCCCGGGCTTGCAGACCTCGTCGAGCGCGGAGAACGCGGCTTGCTTGACCTCGAGGTCCTCGGCGATCGCCTCGACGACGATGTCGCACTCGGCGAGCCCGGAGAAGTCGACCGTGGTGGAGATGCGCCCGAGCGTCTCGTCGCGCGCCTCCTCGGTCAGCTTGCCCTTGACCACGGCCTTCTCCAGCGACTTGCGCACCGCGGCGACGGCACCCTCGCCCTTGGACTCCGAGCGACCCCGCACGACGACGTCGTAGCCGGCCTTCGCGAAGACCTCCGCGATGCCGGTGGCCATCGTCCCGGTGCCGACCACGCCGACCCGCGAGATCGGGCGCAGCGTCGCGTCGTCCGACCCGGGCGGCGGCGGGGTCAGTGCATCGGCGACGACCTGGGACGAGCCCGGCTCGGCGTAGGTGTAGAAGCCGCGACCGGTCTTCCGGCCGAGGAGCCCGGCGGTGATCATCTGCTTGAGGATCGGCGCCGGCGCGTGCCGCTGGTTGCGCGACTGCCGGTACATCTCCTCGAGGATCTCGTAGGCGGTGTCGAGGCCGATGAGGTCCATCAGCGCCAGCGGGCCCATCGGGTAGCCGCAGCCGAACTTCATCGCGGCGTCGAGGTCCTCGCGGCCCGCGTAGTGCGACTCGAACATGCCCACGGCCTGGTTCAGGTACGTGAACAGCAGCTGGTTCGCGATGAAACCGGCGCGGTCGCCGCAGACCACCGGCGACTTGCCCAGGCGCTCGGCCAGCGCGCGGACGTCGTCGACCACGTCGGGCTCGGTGACGACGGTGCGCACGAGCTCCACCAGCGGCTGCACCGGCGCCGGGTTGAAGAAGTGCATCCCGACGACCTTGCTCGGCCGCTGCGTGCGCACCGACAGCTCTGTGATCGACAGTGACGAGGTGTTCGAGGCGAAGATCGTGTCCGCCGCGCAGACCTTGTCGAGCGCCGCGAAGACCTCGCTCTTGAGCTCGAGGCGCTCGGGCACCGCCTCGACGACGAGCGCGACGTCGCCGAGCTGCGCCATGTCGGTGGTGACGGTGACACGCTTCAGCAGGGCGGCACGGTCGTCCTCGGCGAGCTTCCCGCGGGAGACGGCGCGCGCGGTGGAGGACTCGATCTGCTCCTTGCCGTGCGCGGCGGCGGCCTCGGTGACCTCGACCGCGACCACCTCGATGCCGCCCTTGGCGAACACCTCGACGATGCCCGCCCCCATCGTGCCGAGGCCGACCACACCCACCCGGGCGAACTCGCGCGCCACTACTCGTCCCTTCGTCGGAAGCTGAGATTCTCGCGATCGTGGCACGTCGCGGGCGTGGGACCCACCCCACGCACCCGCACGTGACGCACCCCTCCGCGCGCTTTACCGGTTCCGTCGGTAGATGACCCCGGCCAGCACGGACAGCAGCTTGACCACCCAGCCGGGCCGGTCGAACGTCATGACGTTGATGCTCTTGAATCGGCGCTCGGAGACCGCCAGCGCGCGCGTGAACTCGCGCAGCCCGTCCCGGCCGTGGATGCGCCCGAAGCCCGAGTCGCCGACCCCGCCGAAGGGCAGCGAGGGCATCGCGGCGAAGGCGATGACGCCGTTGACCGACACCATCCCGACCCGCAGCTTCCGCGCGACCTCGTACCCGCGCTTCTTGGCGAAGACCGACCCGCCGAGCCCGTACTTCGACGCGTTGGCGCGCTCGACGGCCTCGTCGATGTCGCGGACCCGGTTGACGACGACGGTCGGCCCGAACGTCTCCTCGGTGACCGCGGTCGAGTCCTCCGGCACGTCGGCGAGCACCACGGGGTCGACGTACGGGGCACGGACGGACTCCCGACCGCCGAGGACGGCCCGGCCGCCCTTCGTCAGCGCGTCGTCGATCTGGCCGGAGATCACACCGATCTGGCTCGGCATCGTGATCGGGCCGTACACCGACCGCGGCTCACCGCCCGGGTGCAGCTTCGCGGCCCGCTGGGCGACCTTGTCCAGGAACTCCTCGGCGACCGACTCGACGACGTACACCCGCTCCACGCCGATGCAGGTCTGCCCGGCGTTCGACATCGCTCCCCACACCGCGGCGGCCGCGGCGTCGTCCAGGTCGGCGTCGTGGTCGACGAGCAGCGCGTCCTTGCCGCCGCACTCGACGAGGATCGGGGTGAGGGTCTCCGCGCAGGTCGCCATGACCTTCTTCGCCGTGGCGGTCGAGCCGGTGAAGGCGACCTTGTCCACGCCGACCCGGCACAGCGCCGCGCCCGTCTCCCCCTCGCCGGTGACCAGGCTGAACAGGCCCTCGCCGTAGCCGTCCGTGCGGTGCAGCACCTCGGCGAACGAGTCCACCAGCCACTTCCCGACGGTCGGGGTCAGCTCGCTCGGCTTGAACACGACGGCGTTGCCGGCGGCGAGCGCGTAGCCGATCGAGCCCATCGGCGTGAAGACCGGGTAGTTCCACGGCCCGAGCACCCCGATCACGCCGAGCGGGCGGTACTCGATCGTCGCCTTGTGGTTCACCATCAGCGCGCCGGCCTCGAAGCGCTTGCGACCCAGCGCCGCCTTCGCGTGCTTGCCCGCCCAGTGCAGGTGGTCGATGACGAGGACGACCTCGAGCCGGGCGTCGTCGAGCGGCTTGCCGGTCTCGCGGCTCACGAGCTCGGCCAGCTCGTCCGTGCGCTCGATCAGCAGCTTGCGCCACGCGCCCAGCCGCTCCCGTCGCCCGTCGAAGCCGAGGTCGGCCCACCACTGCGCGGCGCGGCGGGCGCGGTCGACGACGGAGCGCACCTCGTCCGGCCCCTGGAGCGGATACGTCGCGATGACGGAGCCGTCCCGCGGGTCGAGCGAGTCGAAGGTCTTTCCCGACGACGGGTCGGTGCTCGCTTCGGGCCGCGCTGCCGTGCTGGTCATGGCGCGGGACGTTACCGGCGGGTACACCTATCTGGCGAGTGCTGCCCGGAGCCGATCGGCGGTCGTGTCGAGCTCTGCCCGCTCCGCGAGCCGGAACCGGCCGTCGAGCCGCAGCCCGTCGCCTGCCGTGCGCGGGAGGACGTGCAGGTGCGCGTGCCAGACCTCCTGACCCGCCGTCGGGCCGTCGGCGAGGAAGAGGTTCACGCCGTCCGCGAGCCCGGCCCCGCGGGCGGCCGCCGCGACCCGCCGTCCCAGTTCCCACACCCCAGCGCCCTCCTCGGCGGTCAGGCCGACGAGGTCGACGACGTGGCGGCGCGGGACGACGAGCGTGTGCCCGGTGACCGCCGGCTGCAGGTCGAGGAAGGCGACCGCGACCCCGTCGTCGTGGACCAGGCTGCGCTCGGCGGTGCCGGCGACGATCGCGCAGAACACGCACTCCCCGCCCACCTCGGCCGGCAGGACCTGCCGCTTCGGGGTGCGGCGGATCGACGGGAGGCGCATCAGGTCGTGCTCAGAAGAGCCGGAACACGTCGGACTCGATCCCGCGCAGGGCGTCGTAGTCCAGCGTCACGCAGCGGATGCCGCGGTCGGTGGCGAGCACCCGGGCCTGCGGCTTGATCTGCTGCGCGGCGAAGATGCCGGCGACCGGGGCGAGCAGCGGGTCCCGGTTGAGCAGTTCGAGGTACCGGGTGAGCTGCTCGACCCCGTCGATCTCGCCGCGCCGCTTGATCTCGACCGCCACGGACCCGCCGTCGTGATCGCGACAGAGCAGGTCGACCGGGCCGATCGCCGTCGGGTACTCGCGGCGGACGAGGGTCCAGCCGTCCCCGAGGGTCGTGACGTGCTCCGCGAGGAGTTCCTGCAGGTGCGCCTCGACGCCGTCCTTGACCAGGCCGGGGTCGACGCCGAGCTCGTGAGTGGAGTCGTGCTGGATCTCCTCGAGCGTGATCGTCAGCGTCTCGTCGGCCTTGTTGCGTACGACCCACGTACCGGGCTCCTCGGTGAGCCAGCACGGCGGGCTCATCCAGTTCAGGGGCTTGTAGGCGCGGTCGTCGGCGTGGACGCTCACCGACCCGTCCGCCTTGACGAGCAGGAGTCGGATCGCGCTGGGCAGGTGCGCGGTGAGGCGCCCGGCGTAGTCGACCGTGCAGCGGGCGATGACGAGACGCACTCCTGAGAGGGTTCCAGACGCCCGTCGTGGATCATCGCGGGGTGTGGAGACCACCAGCTCGCGCGAGATCTACGCCAACCCGTGGATGACGATCCGCGAGGACACGTTCGTCCGCCCCGATGGCGGCGAGGGGATCTACGGGGTCGTCGACAAGCCGCACTACGCGCTGGTGATCGCCCTGGAGGGCGACCGGATGATGCTGGTCGAGCAGTTCCGCTACCCGATCGGCCTGCGCCGGTGGGAGTTCCCGCAGGGCACCGCCCCCGACCGGGCGGTCATGGACCCGTCGGAGCTCGCCGCCCGGGAACTGCAGGAGGAGACCGGGTTGACCGCCCGGTCGTGGCACCCGCTGGGCCTGCTCGACGTCGCCCCCGGCCTGTCCTCCCAGCGCGGGCGCGCCTTCCTGGCCACCGACCTCGTCGCGGGTGAACCTGACCGCGAGGAGACCGAGGCCGACATGCGCGCGGCCTGGGTCACCCGCGGGGAGTTCGAGGACCGGGTGCGCGCCGGCGAGATCACCGACGCCCAGTCGATCGCGGCGTACGCCCTGCTGCTGCTCTCGGGCCGCTGATCCCTCACCCTGCCGCCATGGTCCAGGGCCGGTTGCGGCGGGGTGTCCGGGTGGGGTCGAGCCATTTCGGG
Organism: Actinomycetospora termitidis; assembly: GCF_030286555.1. Taxonomy (GTDB): domain Bacteria; phylum Actinomycetota; class Actinomycetes; order Mycobacteriales; family Pseudonocardiaceae; genus Actinomycetospora; species Actinomycetospora termitidis. The sequence continues at coordinate 104,605 of NZ_JASVWF010000003.1, forward strand.
GGGATGAACCAGGGCAGCCGTTGGTCCATGACGATCTCCCAGCCCGACCGGTGCACCAGCCCGTGGTGGTAGACGCACAGGCAGACCAGGTTGTCGAGCTCGGTGTCGCCGTCGTGGCCCCAGTGCTGGATGTGGTGGATCTGGGAGCGGCGGGCTCTCCGGCGGCAGCCGGGGAAGGCGCAGTGCCGGTCGCGGCGGCGCACGGCGCGGACGAGCCCGGCCGGTGGGGTGCGGGACTTGCGGCCGACGTCGAGGACCTCGCCCTTCGAGCCGAGGACCATGGGGATGATCTCGGCATCACAAGCCAACTGCCGCACGGTTTTGGGGCGGATCCAGGTGGCGTCGCCGAGCAGGGCAAGAGCCTGGCTGCGGTCGGCGAGTTGGTCGCGCAGGGTGTCGTAGTCGACGGTCACGGTCAGTTGGATCGGGCTGGTGTCCCCGGGCTTGCGCCGTCTCGGGTTACCCGGGCGCGGTGGTGACGGCGCTGTGGGCGGTGGCGGCTCGGCTTCGGCGCCCACGGGGTTCGAACCCGCGTTCTCGGGAGGTTCCCAGTCGCGGTCGCTCCCGGCGGCCGAGGTCTCGCCGCCGCCATCGGTGTCGCCGGTGGTGTCGGACCGCGCGGGGTCGGGGGTGTAGTCGGGGTCGGGGCCACCGAACTCAGCCCGGTCGGCCCGGTCGGCCCGGTCGTCGTGGTCGTCGTCGCTGTCATCGTGGTGGTCGAACAGCGGCGGCTGCTGGGACGCAGTCTCGTCGGGTTCGTCGAGGCCTTCGGTGAGGCCGGCGTTGAGCAGGTCGATCAGGGCGGCGGCCTGCCGGGCGGGCTTGGAGTGGTCGGCCTCGACCTCGGGGGCCTCACCCCGCTCGCCGTTCTCGGCGACGGGGGCAGCGCCGGTGTCAGGGTCGGCCACCGCGGCGGACTCCGGGGGCAGGGTGGCGGCGCGGATAGCCTGGTCGAACAACTCCGCCGAGACCGGGTCACGCAGGATCACCTTCGCGTGCAGGTCACCGTTGCCCCGTCGGGTGTAGCTCAGCTCATCCTGCTGCGGCGGGTCCTCCGCGGGCGCGGCGCCGTCGGGGTCGAGGCGGTCGGCGATCACCGACGCCGCGCCCTTGAGCGCGATCGGGGAGTGCGTCGCGGCGAGCGCGGCGAGTTGTTGTTCGGTGACCGCGAGCAGTTCGGGGTCCAGGTCCTCGACCGTCGAGAGCCGGCGCATGGTGTCGCGGATGACCTCGACGTGCCCGTCACCCACGGTGCCGTCATCGACGGACGAGCTGGTTGCCGGCAGGTCGGCGGGCACCACTGCCCCGGACGGGCTGGTGGTCTCGTGCAGCGCCGCGGCGTGCCGGGCGAGCCGGTTGGTCTCGGCGGGGTCGAGGCGCACGTGATCGGCCAGCAGCCGGGACAGGTGCCGGTACCCGGACTCCGCCAACGCGTCGCTGGCTTTGAGCGCGGTGAGCGCCCGGTACACCCGCGCCCCGGTGAGCCGGTGGGCCCGTACTGCGGTGGCCATCTCGGCCAGCGCCTCCCGCGACCGCGCCGACAGGCCGTCCTCGTCCCGATCGGTCTCGCCGTGGTCGAGGCCCGGCACTGCCCATTCGGCGGCGCCGTCGCTGGTCGGCTCTCCGGGCTGCGGGCGTGTGGCGAGGTCGGGTGCCAGGCGCAGCAACCGTGCGATGGGTTCCTGCGGCTCCGCCGCGGCCTGCGTGCGGTCGGCGCGCGTGAACCACGACCCCTTGCTGGGGTCGAAGGTCCACACCGCTGCCGTCATGAACCCATCGTCGAACACGCGTTCGAGAAGATCAAGAGCCGTTCGGAGCAACTTCGCAGAGCGATCAGGCGCGCCCGGATCGGTACCGACGGTCCCTGCTGGCACGGGGAACACTGGGGTCATGCCGCTCGTGCGTCTCGGCCCGCTCGCCGTCCCCACCCCGTCCGAGGCGCTCTCGTTCACCGCGGAGGTCGCAGCGGTCGGCGCCCGGTTGCCGGAGCAGGTCGGGACGCTGCTCGGCGAGGTGACCCGACTGGTGGGCCGCCTGGACGGGATAGCGACCCGGGTCGACGGCCTGCTCGACCGGGCCGAGGGCATCGTCGGCGAGATCGAGGGCGTCATCGGCGAGGCGCGGACGATCACCCGGGGCGCGAACGAGGTCGTCGGGTCCGCGCGGGAGATCACCACCGGGGCCAACGAGGTGGTCACGCAGGCCCGCGACATCACCAGCGGGGCCAACGAGGTCGTCGCTCAAGCCCGCACCATCACCTCCGGCGCGAACGACGTCGTCGGATCCGCGCGCGAGATCACCACCGGGGCCAACGAGGTGGTCACCCAGGCCCGCGAGATCACCAGCGGGGCCTCCTCCGTCGTCGACGACGCCCGCGCGATCACCTCCGGCGCGAGCGAGGTCGTCGGATCCGCGCGGGACATCACCACCGGGGCCAACGAGGTCGTCACCCAGGCCCGCACCATCACCTCCGGCGCGAGCGAGGTGGTCGACTCGGCGCGGTCGATCACCGGCGGCGCGGACGAGGTCGTCACGCAGGCCCGGGAGATCACCAAGGGCGCGGACGAGGTCATGTCCTCCGCCGGCGCGACGAGCCGCAGCGCCCAGGAGCTGCTGGACCTCTACCGCCCGATGCTGGAGCGGGCCGCCCCGCTGACCCAGCGCTTCGTCGACGACCTCGCCCCCGAGGAGATCGACGCGGCCATCCGCCTGGTCGACGAGCTCCCGGCCCTCGCGCACCACATGTCCGAGGACATCCTGCCGATCCTGGAGACCCTCGACCGCGTCGGACCGGACCTCAACGAGCTGCTCGAGGTCACGAAGGACCTCCGCAACGCCATCGACGGCATCCCCGGGTTCTCGTTCCTCAAGCGGCGCGGCGAGTCCAAGGACGACGAGAGCGACTCCTAGAGCACCGCCTGGGTCTGGGTCGTGCGAGCCACGAGCCGACCCTCGTCGTCGTGCAGATCGGTCTGCACGACCACCTGCGAGCGCCCGCGGTGCACGGGCCGCGCCACGGCGGTGACGGTGCCGCCGCGCACGCCACGGAGCAGGTTCGTCGACGACTGGGTGGTCGCGGTCGAGGCGCCCTCGGGCAGGCCCAGGTAGGCGCACACGGCCCCGACGGTGTCGGCCAGGCTCATCAGCGCCCCACCGTGCATCAGGCCGCGCGCGGTCGTGAGGTCGTCGGCGTACGCGAGGGTCCCGACGACCTCCTCGGGACCCGCCGTCGTCAGCTCGATCCCGAGCCGGCGGGCGAACGGCATGAGCGAGAGCAGGTCGTCGGCCACCGCAGCAGCCTGCCGCACCCGGCCGGCCCGCGACGATGACCCGGCGCGTCATCGACGTCTCCCGAACGGCCACCACGATGACGACCCGGCCGTCACGATCACCGCCATGCGACTCGTCCTGCTCCTCGCCGCGCTCGCGCTGCTCGTCACGGGCTGCGCGACCGGGGGTCCCCCTCCACCTCCGTCGTCGACGACGACGCCGGCCGTCCCGTCCGACCTCACCGGCAACCGGGTGCTCACGCCGGCCCGCGGAATGTTCTCGGTCGAGGTGCCGGCCCGCTTCGCCGACGTGCCCGCGTCCGCCCCGGAGGCCGCGGCGGTCCCGCCGCTGGCGCGGGCGATCGGGCAGGGCGCGGGCGTGCTCGCGGTCGACCGGCGTCAGGGCTACTCCCCGACGGCGGGCGGCTACTGCACCCTCGTGCAGTCGCGGGACCTGCCCCAGCTCGCGGCCGAGGCCCGGGAGGCCCTGCAGGGCAGCGGCGCCCCGGTCGAGGCCCCGGAGTTCACCGTCCTGCCGGCCACCGGGCCCGCCGGACCGCGCGTATCGGGCACCTACCGCAGCACCGGCAACGGCCGGACGCTGACCGTGCAGCAGGTCGCCGGGCTCGCCGGCCCGGGCCGGGCGTGCCTGCTCACGGTCTCGACCGACGACGCGGCCCGCGACGCCGGGGTTCTCACCACCGCCCGCGACACGTTCCGCATGGCCGGCTAGGCCTGGGCGGCCTCCCGGTCGGCGTCCAGCCCGTGCACCTCGCGGATGACGTCGACGAACTCGCCCATGATCCCGGTCAGCGAGTAGCTCTTCGGCGTCACCACGCGGTGCACCCCGAGACGCTGCAGCTGCTCGGCGTCCGCGGGCGGGATGATCCCGCCCGCGACCACCGGGATGTCGGCGGCGTCCGCGCGGGCGAGACCGTCGAGCACGGCGGGGATCACCTCGAGGTGCGACCCGGAGAGGATCGACAGCCCGACGACGTGCACGCCCTCCTGCACCGCGGCCGCGACGATCTCGGCGGGGGTCAGGCGGATGCCCTGGTAGATGACCTCGAACCCGGCGTCGCGGGCCCGGACGGCGATCTGCTCGGCGCCGTTGGAGTGCCCGTCGAGCCCAGGCTTGCCGACCAGCATCCGCAGGGCGGACACCCCGAGGTCCTCCGCCGTGCGACGCACCCGCTCGCGGACCTGCTCGAGCTCGGTCGGCTCGCCGTCGGGAGTCTCGGACCCCGGCGCGCTCGATCCCGACGACGAGGCCGCGGTCACCCCGGTCGGGGCCCGGTAGGAGCCGTAGACCGAGCGCAGCGCCCCGGCCCACTCCCCCGTCGTCACACCGACCTTCGCACAGGCGAGCGTCGCGTCCATGAGGTTCTCGGTGCCGCCCGCGGCGGTGGTGAGCTGCTCCAGGGCGGCCTTCACGGCGTCGTCGTCCCGGTTGGCGCGCCAGGCGGCGACCGCCTCGCGGGCCTGCTCCTCGACCTCCTTGTCGACGACGAAGATCGCGTCGGCCCCCTCGGCCTGCAGCGGGCTGGGCTCGGTGGAGGTGAACTTGTTGACGCCGACGACGGTGTCCTCGCCGGACTCCAGGCGCAGCCGTCGCGCGGCGAGCGAGCTGACCAGCTGGGACTTCATGTAGCCGGAGTCGACCGCGGCGACCGCCCCGCCCATCTCGGCGACCTTCGCGATCTCGGCGCGGGCGCCCTCGATGATCGACGCGGTCTTCGTCTCGATGACGTGGGAGCCGGCGAAGATGTCGTCGTAGTCGAGCAGGTCGGTCTCGTAGGCGAGCACCTGCTGCATCCGCAGCGCCCACTGCTGGTCCCAGGGCCGCGGCAGGCCGAGCGCCTCGTTCCACGCCGGGAGCTGCACGGCGCGGGCACGGGCGTCCTTGGACAGCGTCACCGCGAGCATCTCCAGCACGATGCGCTGGACGTTGTTCTCCGGCTGCGCCTCGGTGAGGCCCAGCGAGTTGACCTGCACGCCGTAGCGGAAGCGGCGCAGCTTCTCGTCCGTGACGCCGTAGCGCTCGCGGCACAGCTCGTCCCACAGCTGCGCGAAGGCCCGCAGCTTGCAGATCTCCTCGATGACGTGCAGGCCCGCGTTGACGAAGAACGAGATGCGCCCGACGACCTTGCCGAAGTCGGCCTCGGGCACCTGGCCCGAGTCCCGGACGGCGTCGAGCACCGCGATCGCGGTGGAGATCGTGTAGGCGACCTCCTGCGTCGGCGTGGCCCCGGCCTCCTGCAGGTGGTAGCTGCAGATGTTGATCGGGTTCCACTTCGGGACCTTGAGGACCGTCCACGCGATGGTGTCGGTGATCAGCCGGACGCTCGGGGCCGGCGGGAACGCGTACGTCCCGCGCGAGAGGTACTCCTTGACGATGTCGTTCTGCGTCGTGCCCGCGAGCTTCGCCCGCTCCGCCTGCGGGTCGCGCCCATCGGCCTCGGCCTGCTCGTCGGCCACGGAGACGTAGAGCGCGAGCAGCCACATGGCGGTCGCGTTGATCGTCATCGAGGTGTTGGCCTCGTGCAGCGGGATCTGGTCGAACAGCGCCCGCATGTCGCCGAGGTGCGACACCGGCACGCCGACCTTGCCGACCTCCCCGCGCGCGAGCTCGTCGTCGGGGTCGTAGCCGGTCTGCGTCGGCAGGTCGAAGGCGACCGACAGGCCCGTCTGCCCCTTGGCCAGGTTGCGACGGTAGAGCTCGTTGGAGGCCTTCGCGGACGAGTGCCCGGCGTAGGTCCGCATGACCCAGGGACGGTCGCGCGAGTCGTCGGTCGGGTACGGCATGGGTGAACCTCCGAGCAGGGTCCGGACCCGCCGAGGTTACCGGCGGGTCGCGACGACGCTGCACATGCTGCTTTTCACAGGATCGGTCACGATGGCCGGATGGTCGGTTCCATCGGCGAGATCCTGACGGCGATCGCGGTTGTCATCCTGCTGGCCGGCTTCCTGCGCTACACGTTCGGCTCCGGCCCGAAGGGCGCGATGCCCAGCGAGGGTGGCGACGTCGGGTTGCTCGAGACGGTAGCGACCGTGCCCACCCGGGACGCGGCCGAGATCCTCGCCGCCCGGCTCGCCCGGGAGAAGGTGCGCGCCACGATCGCGCACGGCACGGACGGCTGGAACCTGCTGGTGTTCCCGGGCGACGCCGACGACGCCCGGGTCGTGCTCCGCATGTGAGGTCAGCGCTGCGGCGGCGCGTTCACCCGCTGCACGTCCCCGCCGAGCGCGCGGAGGTTCTCGACGAACAGCGGGTAGCCGCGGTCGATGTGGGCGACGTCCCAGACCTCGGTGTCCCCGTCGGCCACCAGCCCGGCCAGGACCAGCCCGGCGCCGGCGCGGATGTCCGAGGCCCACACCGGCGCACTGGAGAGCCGCTCGACGCCGCGGACCACGGCGTGGTGCCCGTCCGTCCGGGCGTCCGCGCCGAGGCGGACCATCTCCTCGACGAAGCGGAACCGTCCCTCGAAGATGTTCTCGGTGATCATCGAGGTGCCCTCGGAGATCGCGGAGAGCGCGATCGCCATCGGCTGCAGGTCGGTCGCGAAGCCCGGGTAGGGCAGCGTCACCCAGTCCACCGAGTTCGGCCGGCCGTTGCCCCGCACCCGGAAGCCCTCGGGCACCGTCTCCGTGGTCGCGCCGGCCTGGGAGAGCTTGTCGAGCACCAGGTCCAGGTGGTGCGGGTCGACGCCGCGCACGGTCACGTCGCCACCGGTCATCACGGCCGCGAACGCCCAGGTGGCGCCGACGATGCGGTCGCCGATCACGCGGTGCGCGGTCGGCGTCAGCTCGGCGCCGCCGTGCACGGTGAGGGTGGAGGTGCCGCCGCCGGAGATCTTGGCACCCATCTCCTGCAGCATGCGGACCAGGTCGACGATCTCGGGCTCGCGGGCGGCGTTGTCGATGACGGTCGTGCCCTCGGCGAACACCGCGGCCATGAGGATGTTCTCGGTGGCACCGACCGACGGGAAGTCCAGCCAGATCTGCGCGCCGCGCAGACCCTCGTCGCCCGCCTCGGCCACCACGCTGCCGTGCGAGATCTCCGACCGGGCGCCGAGCAGCCGCAGGCCGGCCTGGTGCATGTCGAGGGGCCGCGAGCCGATCGCGTCACCCCCGGGCAGCGGCACGACGGCCCGCCGGCACCGCGCGACCAGCGGCCCGAGCACGCAGACCGAGGCACGCAGGCGCGAGACCGAGCGGTAGTCGGCCTCCGGGTTCAGCTCCGCGGGGACGTCGATGACGACCGTGTCGCCGTCGACCGAGACCTCGCAGCCCAGGCTGCGCAGCACGTCGCCCATCAGCGGCACGTCGAGGATCTGCGGACAGTTCGTGATCGTCGTCCGGCCCTCGGCAAGCAGCGCCGCGGCCATCAGCTTGAGCACGCTGTTCTTGGCGCCGACGACGTCCACGGTGCCCGCGAGGGAACCGGCCGGTCGCACGACGAAGTGCTCGTTCACGCTCCGCGACGCTACCGGGGGCACCCCGACGCACGACGGCCAGGGCGGGCGGCGCGCGTCCACCTAGACTCGGCCCATGGCCGTGCACCTGACCCGCATCTACACGCGCACCGGCGACGACGGGACGACCGGCCTGTCCGACTTCTCCCGGGTGCCCAAGACCCACCCGCGCCTCGGGGCCTACGCGGACTCCGAGGAGGCCAACGCCGCGATCGGGGTCGCGCTCGCCGTCGGGAACCTGCCCGAGCGTCTCGTCGGGCCGCTGCGGCAGATCCAGAACGACCTGTTCGACGTCGGGGCCGACCTCGCCACCCCCGTCGTCGAGGACCCGGAGTACCCGCCGTTGCGGGTGACCGAGAGGCAGGTCGAGCGGCTCGAGGGCTGGTGCGACGAGTTCAACGACGAGCTCGAGAAGCTGAACTCGTTCATCCTCCCCGGCGGCACCCCCGGCGCGGCGTACCTGCACGTGGCGCGGGTGGTGTGCCGGCGGGCGGAGCGGAGCACCTGGGCCGTGCTCGAGGCCGACCCGGAGCGCACCGGCCCGCTCCCGGCCCGCTACCTCAACCGGCTCTCCGACCTGCTGTTCATCCTCGGGCGGGTCGCGAACCCGGGCGGGGACGTGCTGTGGCAGCCGGGCGGGCCGGAGGCGCAGCAGGACGCTCAGGGCGCGAACGGGTAGCGGTCGCGCGGCACCTCGGCCATCTTCTCGACGAGCTCGTCGGGGACCTGCGGCCCGAGCCGGTCCAGCGCCTGCAGGGCGGTGCGTGGGAGGGCGACGTCCGCCGACCGCGGCCCGAGGAGCTCCCGGGCCGTCCGCGCCGCCTCCCCCGGCCGCGCGACCCGCTCGGCCCCGACGAGGTACCCGGGGGCCGACGGGACCTGGAGGACCATCGCGCCGGGGTTCGCGCCCGCAGGGGCCAGGACGACGACCGCGATCCCGGCGAGCGCCCGCGCGGCCTGGTGCGCCGCGGTCTCGACCACCCGGAGCGCCGAAGGCGCCGGGTCACGAGGTGACTCGACCACGACGACGGGGACGTCCCGTCCGGCCGGCCGGATCAGGTCCTCGACGGCCGCCGCCGAGGGCAGGCGCAGGATCGAGGCCGGCAGCGGCGTCCCGCCCCGACCGCCGGGCAGGCGGGCGAGCAGCCCGGGGACGAACTCCGGCACCGTCGGGTGGGCCGCGTCGGCGTCGGGAGGGTCCAGGACCTCCACGTCCACGAGGACCCAGGCCTCCACGCCCTCGTCGGTCTGCGGCGCCGGGCCCCGCCAGGCGCGGACCCGGGTCCGGGTCCGGCGGCCGTCGTCGCGGGTGTCGACCACGTCGAGCCGGACCGCGGCCGTGATCTCCGGATCGCGCGGGGCGTCGTGGCGGTCCCGGGCCAGCACGAACCGGCCCCCGTCGCTCGCCCGGACCCGTGCGCCGCGCTCCGGCAGGGAGGACACGTGGCGGCGCCCGATCTCCTCCGCCCAGTCCACGACCCGCAGGTCGGCCAGGTCCACCGCCTCGCGGTGCGCGGTCCCCCAGAGCATGCGCAGCGTCGTCCCCACCCGGACCCCTCTCGTTCCTTCGGGAACGGAAGTATGTCCTGGCGGGTGACGATCGTCACGGGCCGTCAGTAGTCGGACGGAGTTCTCAACTCGCCTGCCGGTACCCGGTGGAGCGGCCGGGTGGCGTCGACTCGAGCCACGACGAGAAGCCGGTCAGCACGTCCCCGCCCATCGCGAGCTCGAAGGTGCCCTCCGAGGTGCGGCAGCGCAGGACGGTCGACCCGGGGGTGTGCAGCTCGGTCGGCCGCGGCGGGCGGCGGTCGGTGATCTCGACGTCGAACCGGTCCAGGACCACGTTCGGGCCCGAGCGCAGGCCGCTGACCCGGTACCAGCGGAACTGGTCGCCGCGGTAGCGGGCGATGCCGGAGTGCCAGCCGCGCTGGTCGTCGGCGGCGGACTCGGCGTCCGCGGGGAGGGCGCTGCGCAGGGCCACGTCCACCCCGCCCCGCCGGAGTTGTTGCAGGCGCCGCAGCGCCACGAGCGCGACCAGGAGCAGGACCGCCGCGACCACGACGAGCACGATCTCGACCCACATCCCGGCGGTCGTCATGCCCCGTGCCTCGGTCGGCCCTGCACCCGCTGCGCGCTCCTACTGCTCGACCGACTCGCCGGCGGCCTGGAGCCGGGCGCGGGCCCGGTCGCGCGCGATGCGCCACTCCTGGTCGTCGGACTCGCCGATGTAGTTCTCGGCCTCCCGGAGATCGTCCTTGGCCTGCGCCACGTCGATCTCCGAGGCCAGCTCGGCGAGCTCCGCGAGGACGGTGACGGACTCCGCGGTCACCGACAGGAACCCGCCGAACGCCGCCACGTGGAACGACTCGCCGTCGGTCGGGTCCACCCGGACCACGCCGCTCTCGCGCAGCTCCGCGATGAGCGGCTCGTGGCCGGGGAGGATCCCGATCGAGCCCTCGACCGTGCGGGCGGAGACGAAGCTGGCCTCACCGGACCAGATCTTCTTCTCCACGCCGACGACGTCGACCTGCATCTCGGCCACGTCTACTCCGAGTACTTCTTGATGTTCGCCTCGACGTCGTCGAGGCCACCGCACATCTGGAAGGCCTGCTCCGGGGCGTTGTCGTACTCGCCCTTCGCGATCTTGTCGAAGGCCTCGACGGTGTCCTTGACGTCCACCGTGGAGCCGGGCTCCCCGGTGAACTGCTCGGCGGCGTACATGTTCTGACCGAGGAAGCGCTCGATGCGACGGGCGCGACCGACGGTGAGCCGGTCCTCCTCGGAGAGCTCGTCGATGCCGAGGATGGCGATGATGTCCTGGAGGTCGTTGTACCGCTGCAGGATGCGGATGACCTCGCGGGCCACGCGGTAGTGCTCCTCGCCGATGTACTGCGCGTCGAGGATCGTCGACGTCGACGTCAGCGGGTCCACCGCGGGGAAGATGCCCTTGGCGAACACGCCACGGGAGAGCTCCGTGGTGGCGTCGAGGTGGGCGAACGTGGTGGCCGGCGCCGGGTCGGTGTAGTCGTCGGCGGGGACGTAGATCGCCTGCATCGAGGTGATCGACCGGCCACGGGTCGAGGTGATGCGCTCCTGGAGCTCACCCATCTCGTCGGCCAGGGTCGGCTGGTAGCCCACCGCCGAGGGCATGCGGCCCAGCAGCGTCGAGACCTCCTGGCCGGCCTGCGTGAACCGGAAGATGTTGTCGATGAACAGCAGGACGTCCTGCTCCTGCACGTCGCGGAAGTACTCCGCCATCGTCAGGGCCGACAGGGCGACGCGCATGCGGGTGCCCGGCGGCTCGTCCATCTGCCCGAAGACGAGGGCGGTGTCCTTGAGGACGTTCGCCTCGTCGAGCTCGACCCAGAGGTCGTTGCCCTCACGGGTGCGCTCGCCGACGCCGGCGAACACCGAGGTGCCACCGAAGTTCCGCGCGATGCGCTGGATCATCTCCTGGATGAGCACGGTCTTGCCGACGCCGGCGCCGCCGAACAGGCCGATCTTGCCGCCCTCGACGTAGGGGGTCAGCAGGTCGACGACCTTGAGGCCCGTCCAGAGCACCGAGGTCTTGCCCTCGAGCTGCTCGAAGGGGGGCGGCGGCCGGTGGATGCCCCAGTGCTCGGCGTCCTCGGCGTAGCCGGGCTGGTCCATGCAGTCGCCGAGGGCGTTGAACAGGTGGCCCTTGACGACGTCACCGACCGGCACCGAGATCGGCTTCGTGGTGTCGTGCACCTCGGAGCCGCGGACGACGCCGTCGGTGGGCTGCATGGAGATCGTGCGCACCTGGTTGTCGCCCAGGTGCTGGGCGACCTCCAGGGTCAGGGTCTTCTCCTCGCCGTTCAGCTCCACCGGGAGCTTGAGGGCGTTGAACAGGTCCGGCACCTCGCCGCGCGGGAACTCCACGTCGACGACGGGGCCCAGGATGCGGGTGATCCGGCCGGTGGCCCCGGACTTCTGCTCGTCGCGGCCGGACTCGGCCGTGGCGGTGGACTGGGTCATGGTCACTCCCAAGGACTCTGAGGCATCTGCTCGCTCACTGGGCGAGCGCGTCGGAGCCACCGACGATCTCGCTGATTTCCTGCGTGATCTGGGCCTGCCGCGCCTGGTTGGACTCGCGGACGAGGTTGTCGACGAGATCGTTGGCGTTATCGGTCGCGGCCTTCATCGCCCGCTGCCGCGCCGCCGACTCGGACGCCGCGGCGTCGAGCAGGGCCGCGAAGACCCGCGCCCGCACGTACTTCGGCAGCAGGCTGTCGAAGAGCACCTCGGGCTCGGGCTCGAAGGCGTACTCCGCCTCCCGCTCGGCGCCCTCGCCGGAGTCGGCCGAGGACGAGCGGCCCTCGTCCTCCGACGACTCCTCGTCCGACTCGAGGTCCAGCGGCGCGACCTGCAGCGAGATCGCGCTCTGGGTCAGCATCGAGCGGAACTGGGTGAAGACGACGTGGATCTCGTCGATGCCCGGAATGCCCTCGGACTCCTTCGGGGCCCGGAACATCGTCTTGCGGTCGGCGCCGGAGTCGGCGTGCTCGTCGTCGTCCCACTCGACCGAGACCTCGTCCTCACCGCCGGCCAGGAAGGCCGCGGTGAGGTGGTCGGCCGCGTGGGCGGCGTTCGCGTAGTCCGGCACCTCGGAGAAGCCGGTGAACTGCCCGGCCATCTCGCGGTTGCGGAACCGGAAGTACGCGGTGCCCTTGCCGCCGATGACGAAGAGCACGGACTCCTTGCCCTCGTCGGACACCCGCCGGACGAGCCGCTCGGTCTCGCGCAGGACGTTGGCGTTGTAGCCGCCGCAGAGCCCGCGGTCGGAGGTCACGACGACGATGCCGACGCGCTTCGGCTCCTCCCGCGGCGTGAGCAACGGGTGGTCGCTCGCGCCGGCCCGCGCCGCGGTCTGCAGCACGTGGGTGAACTCGTCGGCGTAGGGCCGCGACGCCTCGACGCGGGCCTGCGCCTTCGAGATGCGCGACGCCGCGACCATCTCCATCGCCTTGGTGATCTGGGCGATGTTCTTGGTCGACTTGATGCGCCGTCTCAGGACGCGGAGATTGGCTGCCATGCGACGGCCCTAGCTCTCCCGCTCGGAGGACTCGGAGGACTCGGAGGCGTCGGAGGAGTCGGACGAGGACTCGTCCTCGGAGGACTTCTCCTCGGCCGTCGCGAGCTCGCCCGAGCCGCCGTCGTCGGTCGGGTTCTCGCCGTCCCGCGTCTCGAACTGGTTCTTGAACTCGGAGACGGCCTTGTTGAGGCGGTCCTCGTTCTCGTCCGAGAGCTGGCCGGTGTCGCGGATCTCCGCGAGCACCCCGCCGTCGCGGCGGACGTGCTCGAGGAACTCCGACTCGAAGCGCGCGACGTCCTCGACCGGCACCGAGTCGAGGTGACCACGGGTGCCGAGGAAGATGCCGACGACCTCCTCCTCGACCGGGTACGGCTCGCCCTGGCCCTGCTTGAGCAGCTCCATGAGGCGGGCACCACGGTCGAGCTGGGCCTGCGAGGTGGCGTCGAGGTCCGAGCCGAAGGCCGCGAACGACTCCAGCTCGCGGTACTGCGCCAGCTCCACGCGCAGGCGGCCGGCGACCGAGCGCATGGCCTTGATCTGCGCGGAACCACCGACGCGGGACACCGAGTTGCCGACGTTCAGCGCGGGCCGCTGGCCCTGGTTGAACAGGTCGGACTCGAGGAAGCACTGCCCGTCAGTGATCGAGATGACATTCGTGGGGATGTAGGCCGCGATGTCGTTGCCCTTGGTCTCCACGATCGGCAGGCCGGTCAGCGAGCCGCCCCCGAGGTCGTCGGAGAGCTTCGCGCAGCGCTCGAGCAGCCGCGAGTGCAGGTAGAAGACGTCGCCCGGGTAGGCCTCGCGGCCCGGCGGACGGCGCAGCAGCAGCGAGATCGCGCGGTAGGCCTCGGCCTGCTTCGACAGGTCGTCGAAGATGATCAGGCAGTGCTTGCCCTGGTACATCCAGTGCTGGGCGATGGCCGAGCCGGCGTACGGGGCGATGTACTTGAAGCCCGCCGGGTCGGACGCCGGGGCCGCGACGATCGTCGTGTACTCCAGCGCGCCGGCCTCCTCGAGGGCCTGCCGCACACCGGCGATCGTGGTGCCCTTCTGGCCGACCGCGACGTAGACGCAGCGGACCTGCTGCTGCGGGTCGCCGGTCTCCCAGGCCTCGCGCTGGTTGATGATCGTGTCCGTGCAGACCGCGGTCTTGCCGGTCTTGCGGTCACCGATGATCAGCTGGCGCTGGCCGCGGCCGATCGGCGTCATGGCGTCGATCGCCTTGATGCCGGTCTGCAGCGGCTGCTTGACCTCCTTGCGCTGCACGACCGTGGCGGCCTGCAGCTCCATGACCCGGTTCTCCTCGGACTCGATGTCGCCGAGTCCGTCGAGGGGCTGGCCGAGCGGGTTCACCACGCGGCCGAGGAAGGCGTCGCCGACCGGGACGGAGAGGACGCGGCCGGTGCGCGTGACCTGCTGGCCCTCCTCGATGGTCTCGTACTCGCCCAGGATGACGACGCCGATCTCGCGCTCCTCGAGGTTCTGGGCCAGGCCCAGCACGCCCCCGGGGAACTCGAGCAGCTCGTTGGTCATGGTCGAGGGCAGGCCCTCGACGTACGCGATGCCGTCACCCGTCGAGGTGACGATGCCGACCTCCTGACGGGAGGCGTCCGCGGAGTAGGAGGACACGTAGTCCTCGATCGCGCTGCGGACCTCGTCGGAGGAGATGGTCAACTCGGCCATGGTTCCCGCTCTCGCTTGATGTCCTACGTAATGATGTCTACAGGAGGGGTCCGACGCCCGGCTCAGCCGAGCCGTCGGCCCAGGTCGTCGAGGTGCCCCGCGGCGCTGCCGTCGATGACCTCGTCGCCGACCTGGATGACCAGGCCGCCGAGGAGTTCGGGGTCGACCTCCAGGTGCACGGTGATCTCGCGCCCGTAGATGCGCGCGAGGACCCCGGCCAGCCGCTCCTGCTGCTCGGCGGACAGCTCGACCGCCGAGCGCACCGTGGCGACGGACCGCTGGCGCCGGTCGGCGGCCAGCTCGGCCAGCCGCTCCAGCCCCGTGGAGACGTGGTGGGCGAGGGGGTGCGCGACGAGCTGCGCGGCGAGACGGCGCGTGATCGGCTCCGCCTTGTTCTCGAGCAGGTCGTCGAGCACCTTCTGCTTGCCGGCCGGGTCCGCCGTCGGGCTGCCCAGCAGCCGCTCGAGGTCCGGGGCGGCACCGACGATGCGACCGAGGCGGAAGAGCTCGTCCTCCACCGCGTCCAGGCGGCCGTCCGCCTCGGCGGCCGCGAGCAGCGACTCCCGGGCCACGAGCCGCAGGGCGGCGACCAGGTCCGCCGGGTTGGACCACGACGCGGCCACCGCACCCTTGACGACGTCGGCGACCGGGCGGCCGACCTGGTTGTCGAAGATGCGGCCGGCCAGGCCCTCACGGGCGTCCGGGGCGGTCGACGAGTCGGCCAGCGTGCGCCGCAGCACGGCCTCCCGGTCGAGCAGGTCGGACACGGCGTCCAGCTGCTCGGCCGTGGTGACCAGGTCGCCCGAGGACGCGTCGCGCGTGACCTCGTCGAACCGGCGGCGGACACCCTGGAGCGACTCCCGGCTGGTGGCCCGGAAGTCGGCCACCACGCCCGCCGTCGCCGCCGTCATGAGTTCACCCCGTTCGCGGAGCCGTTCGACCGACCGGCCATCGAATCCAGATTGTCCAGGAACGAGTCGACCGAGCGGCCCTTCGCGGTGTCGTCGGACAGCGACGCGGCGACGATGCGCCGCGCCAGCTCGACCGAGCCCGCCCCGACCTCGGAGCGCAGCTCGGAGACCGTGCGCGCCCGCGACGCGTCCACGCTCTGCCGGCCCTGCCCCTTGATGCGCTCGGCCTCCTCGGAGGCGTTGTCCGCGAGGTCGGACTTGATGCGTTCCGCGTCGGCCCGGGCGTCGTCCCGGATCCGCGCGGCCTCGTTGTCGACCTCGGCCAGCCGGGCGCGCGAGCGCTCGAGCTGGCCCTGGGCGTCGTCGTGCTCGGACTGTGCGCGTGCCATCCCGTCGCGAAGCCGGGTCACGTCCTGGTCGTGGGACCGGACGAGCATCGGCCACGCGTACCTGCCGACGATGAACACGAGCACGGAGAACGCGACGAGACCGACGATGATCTCGGCCAGGTGCGGCAGCGCGGCGCCCGGTTCCCCGGCCTCCTGCGCCACCACCTCGATGACGTTCATGTGCTTCCTCCGCCTGTCCGGGAGTCAGCCCGCGGTGCGCGGGGGTCGGCTCACTGGAGGGCGAAGGCGAGGACCAGGCCCAGGATGGCGAGCGCCTCGGAGAGGGCGAAGCCGATGAAGGCGATCGACTGCAGCTGGCCGCGGGCCTCGGGCTGGCGGGCGACGCCGTTGATGAAGGCGGCGAAGACGATGCCGACGCCGATACCCGGGCCGATGGCCGAGAGACCGTAACCGACGACGTTGAGGTTTCCGGAGAGCATTCCAGCGTCCTTTCGCGGTGTGTGACGAAGTTCGGTGGTGTGACCGCGAGCTAGTGCTCGTCGGCCAGGGAGGCGCCGATGTAGGACGCCGTGAGGATCGTGAAGATGTAGGCCTGGATCAGCTGGACGAAGGCCTCGAAGCCGGTGAAGACGATCGCCATGATCGCGGCGAACGGCGAGAGCACCTTCAGCGTGATCGAGTCGGCGATGAGCAGCATGTACTCGGCACCGAAGATGAACACCAGCAGGAGCAGGTGTCCCGCGAACATGTTCCCGAACAACCGGAACGCGAGCGTCACGGGACGCAGGATGAAGTTCGAGAGGAACTCGATCGGGGTCAGGATGATGCGGACCCACCCCGGCACGCCGGGGGGCCAGACCATGAGCTGGACGTAGCCGCCGAACCCCTGCTTGCGGATGCCGACGATGTTGTAGATCAGCCAGGTCAGAATGGCGAGGGCGTACGCCATGCCGGGGTGCGACAACGTCGGGAACTGGATCAGCGGGATGATCCCGAACAGGTTGTTCACCACCAGGAAGGCGAACAGCGCCACCAGGTAGGGCACGTACTTGCGGAACTTCGGCCCGATGTTGTCGCGGGCGATGGAGTCGCGCACCATCACGTGGAACTTCTCGGCCAGCCACTGCGTGCGTCCCGGCAGCAACTGCGCCGAACGCGTCGCGATCGCGAAGAACGCGAGGATCAGCACCACGCTGAAGATCAGCTGGATGACGGGCTTGTCGACGTACTCGAGGACCGGCACCCCCTCGAACATCGGGGGGATGTTGAAGTCCTCACCGCTCGGCGCCTTGAAGCCGGGGGCCGGCGGCTCAGGGGCCTGCGACAGCCACGTCGGCAACGACGAGATCACCCGGGCTCCTTCCGGTCCTGCTGCCCGGTCGTATCACCGGAACGAGGGAGGGATTGGGCCGGACGAGCGTCCGGCGGGACGTAAAGGTAGCGGATGTAGATCAAGGCGAAGGACGCTGCCCCGCCGAGCAACAAGCCGACGAGGAGCACCCAGCGTGTACCCAGAAGCAGGTCGATCCCCCATCCGATCCCCCCGAGGAGGAGGAAACCGGCCAGGAGGTGTGACAGGACGGTCCATCCTTCGGCCACCGGTGGGTGCGCGGGGCCACCCGGGGAGGTGCGACCCGCATCACCGCGGAGGCTGTCCTGCGCCATCGCGCGCACTGTATCAGCACGATCACGACCGTCCACTACGGACTGTCGGAGGTCACACGGAGCACGATCGGGTGCGGAAGCGGACGAACCTCACGAGGCGATCGAGGGGATGCGGGCCCGGGCGAAGGCCACCGTCTCGCCGATGACGAAGGCGAGCGCCACCGGCCCCAGGGCCAGCGCGAACATCCGCGTGTCGACCAGCTCCAGCCGGTCGAACACGATCAGCAGGACCGCGAGCACGGCCAGCTTGGTCACCAGGCTGATCATGGCGACCCCCATGACGACCAGCGGTGCGGTCCGGGCGGTCCAGCGCATCACCAGCGGGCCCAGCGCGCAGACCACCAGGGCGACGGCCGCACCGAGGAGGGTCGTCCCGGCGCCGGACCCGCCGGCGACCAGGGCACCGACGACCACCACGACGACGGCCACCACGACCGCGGGGATGAGGCCGCCGCGGAGCATCGCGGTGCTCACCTCGTGCACCTGGGCGCCGACGGCCTCGGCGAGGCGGTCCTCGGGGGAGGTGGTGGGTGGGGACTCGTCCATGCGTGACTCCGGGTGGTGACGACGGGGGTGCGGGGGTGAACGGCCGGTCAGGCGGCCCGTCGCGCCCGGCGCAGTCGCGGGACCGCCGAGGCGAGCACCGCGACGAGCAGCCCCAGGGCGACCAGCCCGACCACGAGGAAGACGTCGGTGATGAGGGCGAGGGCGACCGCGCCGAACGCGAAGACCCCGGCCCACAGGTAGATCAGCAGGACCGCGCGGCGCTGCGAGTGCCCGATCTCGAGCAGCCGGTGGTGCAGGTGCATCTTGTCCGGCGCGAACGGGCTGCGTCCCGCGCGGGTGCGGCGCACCACCGCGAGCAGCAGGTCGATCAGCGGCACGAGCACCACGGCCGCGACGACGACGATCGGCGCGAGCAGGGCGACCGCGTTGCGCGGCGCGGAGTCGGAGTAGGTGATCCGGCCCGACGCGGTGGTGGTCGCGGCGGCGAGCATCAGGCCGATCAGCATCGAGCCGGAGTCGCCCATGAAGATGCGCGCCGGCTGGAAGTTGTGCGGCAGGAACCCCGCGCAGGCCCCCGCCAGCACCGCGGCGATGAGCGCGGGCGGGTAGGCGGTGACGTCCCCGTCGCGCTGGTCGAGCAGACCCAGCGAGTAGGCGAGCACCGCCACGGACGCGATCAGCCCGATGCCCGCCGCGAGCCCGTCCAGGCCGTCGACGAAGTTGATCGCGTTCACCAGGACCACGGTGAGGAACACCGTGAGGATCACGCCCTGGTCGGGCCCGAGGATGAGCAGCGTGCCCGACCCGCCGTCGGGAACGGGGAGGATGAGCCACTGCACGCCGAGCAGGACCATCACGCCGGCCGAGGTCGCCTGCCCGGCGAGCTTGGTGAGCGCGTCGACCCCGAAGCGGTCGTCGAGCGCGCCGACGAGGCAGATGAGCCCCCCGGCGACGATGACCGCGCGGGTCTCGGAGGAGTAGTCGAAGGCGCGCCGCAGCACCGGGAGCTGCGAGGCCACGAACACCCCGGCGAGGACGCCGACGTACATGGCGACCCCGCCGAGGCGCGGGATGGGCACGGTGTGGACGTCGCGACCGCGCGGGACCGCGATGGCCCCGGCGCGGATCGCGAGGCGCCGAACGACGCCGGTGACCAGGAACGTCACCACCGCCGCGCAGAGCGCCACCAGGAGGTACTCCCGGATCGGCAGCCCCTGCGGGGCGAACGGTGGCGACGGGTCCACGTCGCCAGACTAGGTCAGCCGCGCGGGTAGGCCGGGAAGCGCCCCACCAGCGAGGACACCGCGTCGCGGGTGTCGGCGAGCGTGCGCTTGCCGTCCTCGGTGGTCTCGTCCGCGGTCACCGCGGTGGCGATCAGGCGGGCCACCTCCGGCATCTCGGCCGGCGTCATGCCCTGGGTGGTGATCGACGGGGAGCCCACGCGGATGCCCGAGGCCACCATCGGGGGCTGCGGGTCGTAGGGGATCGCGTTCTTGTTCAGCGTGATCCCGGCCAGCCCGCTGCGGGCCTCGGCCTCCTTGCCGGTGACGCCGAGGGGCTGCAGGTCGAGCAGCGAGAGGTGGGTGTCGGTGCCGCCGGAGATGGCGCGCACGCCGTGCTCGACCAGGCTCGAGGTCAGGGCCTGCGCGTTGTCGATGACGGTGCGGGCGTACTGCTGGTAGTCCGGCGTCGCGGCCTCGGCCAGCGCCACCGCCTTGCCGGCGACCGCGTGCATGAGCGGGCCGCCCTGGAGGAACGGGAACACGGCCTTGTCGAGGGCCTTCGCGTGCTCGGCCTTCGAGACCAGCATGCCGCCGCGCGGCCCGCGCAGGACCTTGTGCGTGGTGAAGGTGACGACGTCGGCGTACGGGACCGGGCTGGGGATCGCCTGCCCGGCGACGAGGCCGATGAAGTGCGCGGCGTCGACCCAGAGGATCGCGCCGACCTCGTCGGCGATCGCCCGGAACTTCTCGAAGTCGATGAGCCGCGGGTAGGCCGTGGCCCCGGCGACGATCATCTTGGGACGGTGCTCCAGGGCGAGGTCGCGCACCTGGTCGTAGTCGATGAGGTGGTCGTCCTCGCGGACGGTGTAGGGCACCGGCTCGAACCACTTGCCCGAGAAGCTGACCTTGGCGCCGTGCGTGAGGTGGCCGCCGTGCGGCAGCGACATCGCGAGCACCTTGTCGCCCGGCTGGCAGAACGCCGCGTAGACCGCCAGGTTCGCGTTCGCGCCGGAGTGCGGCTGCAGGTTCGCGTGCTCGGCGCCGAACAGGGCCTTCGCGCGCTCGATGCCGATCTCCTCGGCGCGGTCGACCACCTCGCAGCCGCCGTAGTAGCGGCGGCCCGGATAGCCCTCGGCGTACTTGTTCGACAGCGTCGAGCCCAGCGCCGCCAGGACGGCGGGACTGGTCAGGTTCTCGCTCGCGATGAGCTGGAGTCCGCCGCGGAGCCGACCGAGCTCGTCGTCGAGGACCTGCGCGATCTCGGGGTCGACGGCGGACAGGGCCTGGTAGTCCGGGCCCCAGAAGTGGTCGGTGCTCGCCACGGTGCTCATACCTCGCTGTAGATCGGTGGAGTCGGACGCCGACCGACGTTACCCGCCGGTCGACGGCCCGGCCGGGGTCTTTGTGTGGCCGGTCACCAGTCCGCGATGGTCAACGACGTGTCCGGTCTCGGACGTTCTCGCAGGCCACGGGCGTGGTAGTCCCACGCCGCCAGCCCGATCATCGCGCCGTTGTCGGTGGACCAGCGCAGCGGCGGGAGGCACAGCGCCACCCCGCTCTCGTCGCACAGCGTGGCCGCGCGCTCCCGCAGCTGCGGGCTCGCGGCCACGCCGCCGACGACGACGAGGCACTCGCTCGGGTACTGCGCGAGCGCGGTCCGGCACTTCGCGAGCAGCACGTCGAGGCACGCCTCGACGAAGCTCGCGGCCACGTTCTCCGGTGGGTGCTCCGGGTTCGCCGCGAGGAACCGCGACACCGCCGACTTGAGCCCGGAGAAGGAGAAGTCGAGCGCGAGGTCCCTGGCCGGGCGCGGGAGGTCGACGTCCGGGGTGCCGGTCCTCGCCAGCCGGTCGATGGCCGGGCCACCCGGGTAGCCGAGGCCCAGCATGCGGGCGACCTTGTCGTAGGCCTCCCCCACCGAGTCGTCGCGGGTCGACCCGACGAGCGTCACGTCGCCGGATTCCTGCACGTGCGCCAGCAGCGTGTGCCCGCCGGACACCAGCAGCAGCATCGCCGGGTACGTGACCCGTCGTTCGTCCAGGTCGGCCGAGCGCAGGTGCCCGCGCAGGTGGTTCACGCCGTACACCGGCAGCCCCCACCCGTCCCCCAGGCCGACCGCGGAGTTCGTCCCGACGACGAGGCTGCCGATCAGGCCGGGGCCGCGGGTCACCCCGATGGCGGTGAGGTCGTCCGGGCGGAGGCCCGCGTCGTCGAGGACCTTGCGCACGGTCGGCAGGATCGCGTCGACGTGCGCGCGGCTCGCCATCTCCGGGTAGACGCCGCCGTAGCGGTCGTGCAGCTCGACCTGGCTCGCGACCGCGGACGCGACGACCGAACCGTCGGGACGGACGATCGCGACGCCGGTGTCGTCGCACGAGGTCTCGATGCCGAGCATCAGGTCAGCCACCGTGCACCACCCTCTCGATCTCGGCCGCCGGGATCGCGCCCTCGCGCTCGATGCGCGGGGTGTCCAGGTGGCAGTTCACGACGGTGGACGGCACCCCCGAGCGGGTGCCCCCGTCCACGACCGCGTCCGGACGCCCGGCGAGCTGGGCGAGGATCGGCTCCGGCGCCTGGTGCGTCACTTCGCCGTGGGCGTTCGCGCTGGTGACGAGCAGGGCGCCGACGTCGGAGAGCAGCGCCCGCAAGTCGGGGTCGGCGGGGACGCGGACACCCACCTCGTCGCGGCCCGCGAGCCACGGCGGTGCGGTGTCGTCGATGCCGAGTGCCACCGTGATCGGCCCCGGGGAGAAGGCGCCGAGCAGGCGGCGGGCGGTGTCGGGGACCTGCACGCCCAGGCTCGGCAGCTCGTCCGGCGTGGCCACCATGATCGGCAGCTCGCGCGTGCGCGGCCGGTCCTTGAGCGCGAACAGCGCGTCGATCGCGTCCCGCCGCGCGGGGTGCACGGCCAGGCCGTAGACGGTGTCGGTCGGCAGCAGGGCCACTCCGCCGGCGAGGAGGGCCTCCCGGGCGGCCGCCCACGCGTCGCCCCGGAACCGCACGCTCGCCTCGGTCAGCGGCGCGGCACTGACCACCGGAGCGTCGTGCTCGCCGCGGCGCAGGGCCCGCACCAGGTCGTCCACGGACGGCGCGTCGATCTCCGCGTCGGTCGCGTCGACGCCGAGCTCGGCCAGCAGGGCGAGCGCCTGCGGCCGTCTCGCGCCGGCAACGCGGACGGGACCAACGGGAACCGTACGAACGGGCCGTTCGTCACCTTCTTCCGTGACGAACGGCCCGTTCGTGGCCCCATCCGCCGTCGGGAAGAGGTCCTTCACGACGACCGCGAGGTCGCCGTGGCGGGTGGCGACCGACCCGTCGGCGCGGGTCAGCGCTGCGTACACCGCGGAGCCGCCGGCCAGGCGCAGAGCCAGCGTCGGCCCGTCGGTCAACAGCGTCAGGGCGTCGAGACCGACCACCGGGATCGCCCGGGCGAAGGCGACCGCGTTGACGTAGGCGATGCCGGCGCGGACCGAGGCGAGGTTGCCGGGGCCGACGTCGACGGCGAGGCGGTCCAGGTCGGCGACGGTGCGCCCGGCGTCCGCGATCACCGAGCCCGCGAGCACCCCGACGTCGACGAACCCGGGGTCGGAGCGGTCGGCCGTGGCCTGCGCGAGCACGGTGTCGTCGTCGAGGAGGGCGACGCCGTAGGTGCGGGAGGAGGTCTCGACGGCGAGCGTGAGGGTCATGCCCGTACCGCCAGGTCGTCCAGGACCGTCGACCAGCGCCCGGCCCCGGACAGCGTGATCGTGCGCGCGGTGTCGCCGGTCTTCGCGAAGGTCAGGTCCAGCGGCTCGGGGAACTCCGAGGAGACGAGCCCCGCCCACTCGATCACCGCGATCACCTCGTCGAGGTACTCGTCGAGCCCGAGGTCGCGGAACTCGGCCAGGTCCTCGAGGCGGTACGTGTCGACGTGCAGCACCCGCAGCCCCGGGGTGTCGTAGAAGTTCGCGAGGGAGAAGGTCGGGCTGGTGACGGCGGCGTCCGACCCCAGGGCCGCGACGAGCGCGCTGGTGAACGTCGTCTTCCCGGCCGCGAGATCACCGGTGAGCAGCAGGGCGTCGCCCGCGCGCAGGTGGGGGGCCAGGTCGCGCGCGAGGCGCGCCGTGTCGTCCGGACCGTGGCTCTCGACCGTCACCCGCTCGTTCATCGCCGTTCCATGATAGGAGCCGTTCACGCCACCGCGGGCTGACGGCCCAGGACCTCCGCGATCTGCGCCGTGGTGACAGTGCCCTCGCGGCGGACGACCGGCTCGGAACCGGTGAGGTCGACGATCGTCGAGCCGGCGTCGGAGGTGAGTTCGCCGCCGTCCAGGTAGACCGACACGAGGTCACCGAGCTGGGAGTACGCGTCGGCGCAGGTGTGTGGCACCGCTCCCCTCCCGGCGGCGTTCGCGCCGGTGATGGCCATCGGCCCGCACTCGCGCAGCAGCTCGAGGGCGACGGGGTGCAGCGGCATGCGCAGGACGACGGTCCCGCGGGTGCGCCCGAGGTCCCAGGCCAGCGAGGGAGCGTGCGGCAGGACGAGGCTCAGACCGCCGGGCCAGAACGCCTCGACGAGATCGCGGGCCGCGGTCGGCACCGCCGTGACCAGCCCGTCGATCGTCGACCAGCTCCCGACCAGCACCGGCACCGGCGTCTCCGCCCCCCGACGCTTCGCCCGGAGCAGCTCGGCCACGGCCGCCTGGTCGAACGCGTCCGCGCCGACGCCGTAGGACGTGTCCGTCGGCACGACGACGAGCCGGCCGCTGCGGACCGCGGACGCGGCGGCCGCCAACCCGGCCGACCGGGTGTCGGGGACGCGGCAGTCGAACGTGGTCACGGCGCCGACCGTAGCGACCGTGTGCCCACCGCCACCCGCGGCCGGCCGGTGAGGTCGATCCGCGTCGCGAGCTCGGTGAACCCTGCTCCCTCGAGGACCGCCAGCACCTCCGGCGCGTGCGACTCGTCGTGCTCCACCGCCAGCCGTCCCCCCGGCCGCAGCAACCGCGCCGCGGTGAGCGCGAGCGGACGGATCACCGCGAGGCCGTCGGGACCGGCGAAGACGGCGTTCGCCGGGTCGTGGTCGACCTCCGCGGACACCGGCGTGCCCTCCGGGACGTACGGCGGGTTCGCGACGACGAGGTCGACCGTGCCGTCGAGCGCGGCGAGCGTCCCCGGCGCGGTCACGTCGCCCTCGTGCAGGCGCACGCGGGCGTCGGCCAGGTTCCGCGCGGCCCACGCCAGGGCCTCCGGATCGACCTCGACCGCGTGCACCTCCGCATCCGGCCGCGCGGTCGCGATCGCGAGCGCCAGCGCGCCGGAGCCGGTGCAGAGGTCGACGACGCGAGGCTCCCCGGTCGCGCGCAGCGCCGCGACGGCCTCCGTCAGCAACAGCTCCGTCTCCGGCCGCGGCACGAACACCCCCGGCCCGACCCCGACCGACACCGGACCGAGCACCGCCGACCCGACCAGGTGCTGCAGGGGCTCCCGCGCCGCGCGCCGGTCCACGAGCTGGTCGAACCGGCGCGACGCCTCGTCGTCCAGGTCGGGCGCCAGCACCAGCCGGGTCCGCGGGATGCCGAGCACGGACGCGGCGAGCAGCTCGGCGTCCACCCGCGGGCTCGCGACGCCGGCCTCGGCCAGCGTCACCGCCGCGGCGGCCACCCGCGTCCGCGTCACCCGGGTCGTTCCCATCGCCGTCATGATGGTCGAGCTCCGCTCCGCTGCGTCTCCGTCATGCCCTGGCCTCCTCGCTCGCCGCCGTCGCCAGGCGCTCGGCGCGGTCCGCGGCACGCAACGCGTCCAGGACCCCACCGAGCTCGCCGTCGAGCACCCGGTCCAGGTCGTGGGACTTGTAGCCGATGCGGTGGTCCGAGATGCGGTTCTCCGGGAAGTTGTAGGTCCGCACGCGCTCGGAGCGGTCCACGGTGCGGACCTGGCTGCGCCGGTCGGCCGACGCCGCCTCGGCCTGCTTCTCGTCCGCGATCGCCTGCAGCCGTGAGCGCAGGACCTCCATCGCGCGGGCCTTGTTCTGCAGCTGTGAGCGCTCGTTCTGGCAGCTCACGACGACGCCGGTGGGCAGGTGGGTGATCCGCACGGCGGAGTCCGTGGTGTTGACGCCCTGCCCGCCCTTGCCCGAGGAGCGGAAGACGTCGATGCGCAGGTCCTTGTCGTCGATCTCGACGTCGGGGGCCTCGTCGGCCTCGGGGTAGACCAGCACCCCGGCGGCGGACGTGTGGATCCGGCCCTGCGACTCCGTGACCGGCACCCGCTGCACGCGGTGCACGCCGCCCTCGTACTTGAACCAGGCCCAGACGCCGTCGGCGTCGTTGCCCGGCGCCGTGACGGTGACCGTGACGTCCTTGAACCCGCCGAGGTCGGACTCGGTCGCGGAGAGCACGTCGACCTTCCACCCCCGCCGCTCGGCGTAGCGCGAGTACATGCGCAGCAGGTCGCCGGCGAACAGCGCGGACTCCTCGCCGCCCTCGCCCGACTTCACCTCGACGACGACGTCGTGCGAGTCCGCCGGGTCGCGCGGCACCAGCAGCTCACCGAGCCGGGCGCGCAGTGACTCGACGGACGCGGCCAGCGTCTCGGCCTCCGTCGCGAACGCGGGGTCCTCACCGGCGAGTTCCCGGGCGTCGGCGAGGTCCGCCTCGGCCCGCTGCAGCTCACCCGCGGTGGTGACGATCGGCGCGAGCTCGGCGTAGCGCCGCCCCAGCCGCCGCGCGAGCGCCTGGTCGGCGTGCACGTCGGGGTCGGCGAGGCGCGCCTCCAGCCCGCTGTGCTCCTCGACCAGCGCCTGCACCGAGTGATCGGCCACCGATGTCATCGTCTCCTCCTGCTCCCCCATGATGCCCCGGACGCACGAACGCCCGCCGTCGTCCGCGGTGGGCGGACGACGGCGGGCGTCGGGAGAGCTACTTGCGGCCGGCGCGCTTGCCGTAGCGGGCCTCGAAGCGGGCCACGCGGCCGCCGGTGTCCAGGATGCGCTGCTTGCCGGTGTAGAACGGGTGGCACGCCGAGCAGGTCTCGACGGTGATGTTCCCGCTCGCCTTGGTGCTGCGCGTGGTGAACGAGCTGCCGCAGCTGCAGAGCACCTGCGTCTCGACGTACTCGGGGTGGATGCCCGACTTCATGTGGCTGGTCCTCTCATCGATGGCCGCCGGGTCCCCGTCTGGTGCATCGGGGTGAACCGGAGGCAGCTGTGCCACCGGGCATTCTCTCAGGAACGCCCGCTGGCTCGTGTAACCGGCCCTGCCCTGCACGCATTCCCGACGGCGGGTGTGGTTCGCTCGCCGTCGTGGACGAGGTCGCGGCGGCGGTTCGGGCGGTCCGCGAGGGCGACCTGGAGGGGCTGCGGGCCCTCCTCGCCGAGCACCCCGGCCTCGCCACCGCCCGCGTCGAGGGGCCCCGCACCCTGCTGCACGTCCTCGCCGACCACCCCGGACACCGGCCGCGCGCGGCCGGGACGGTGACGCTGCTCGTCGGGGCGGGCGCGGACGTGGACGCCCGCTTCTCCGGGCCGCACGTCGAGACCCCGCTGCACTGGGCCGCGAGCAACGACGACGTGGCCACGATCGACGCGCTGCTCGATGCCGGGGCGTGGATCGACGCACCCGGCGCGGTGCTCGGGGGCGGCTCCCCGCTGGCGGACGCCTGCGGGTTCGGCCAGTGGCGGGCTGCCGCCCGGCTCGTGGAACGCGGCGCGACCCTCACCCTCGAACAGGCGGCCGCCCTGGGTCGCGACGACGACGTGGCCCGGCTCACCGGGTCCGGCGATCTGGACGTCGCGTTCTGGTACGCCTGCCACGGCGGCCGGCTCGCGACGGCGCAGGGGCTGGCCGCGCGGGGCGCGGACCCGCACGCGCGGATGCCGTGGGAGCCCGCGACACCGCTGGAGGCCGCGGAGCAGGCGGGCGCCGACGACGTCGTGGGGTGGCTGCGGGGCCGCTGAGCGCGCCCCCGGCAACGCACGAACGGGCCGCTCGTCACCGAAGAAGGTGATGAACGGCCCGTTCGTACGGTTCCGACGGGGGTCGACTACTCGTCGTCCTTGCTCGGCATCGTCTTCGCGACCGACATGAGGAACTCGATGTTGGTGCGCGTCTTGCGGAGCCGGTCGAGGATGAGCTCGATGGCCTGCTGCGAGTCCAGCGCCGCCAGCACCCGGCGCAGCTTGTGCGTCACGGCCCGCTCGTCGGGCGAGAGGAGCAGCTCCTCCTTGCGCGTCGACGAGGCGTCCGGGTCGATCGCCGGGAAGATGCGCTTGTCGGCGAGCTTGCGGTCGAGCTTGAGCTCGGCGTTGCCGGTGCCCTTGAACTCCTCGAAGATCACCGTGTCCATCGTCGAGCCGGTCTCGACCAGCGCCGTCGCGAAGATGGTCAGCGACCCGCCGTCCTCGATGTTGCGCGCCGCGCCGAGGAACCGCTTCGGCGGGTAGAGCGCGGTCGAGTCGACACCGCCGGACAGGATGCGGCCCGACGCCGGCGCGGCCAGGTTGTACGCCCGGCCGAGACGGGTGATCGAGTCGAGCAGCACGACGACGTCGTGACCCTGCTCCACCAGGCGCTTCGCCCGCTCGATCGACAGCTCGGCGACCGAGGTGTGGTCCGACGGCGGCCGGTCGAAGGTCGAGGCGATGACCTCGCCCTTCACCGTGCGCTGCATGTCGGTGACCTCCTCCGGCCGCTCGTCGACGAGCACGACCATGAGGTGGACCTCGGGGTTGTTCGTGGTGATCGCGTTGGCGATCGCCTGCAGCACCATCGTCTTGCCGGCCTTGGGCGGCGACACGATGAGTGCGCGCTGCCCCTTGCCGACCGGCATGACCAGGTCGATCACGCGGGTCGAGAGCAGGTGCGGCTCGGTCTCGAGGCGCAGCCGCTCGTTGGGGTAGAGCGGGGTGAGCTTGGTGAACTCGGGGCGACGCCGCGCCTGCTCCGGGTCGAGCCCGTTGATCGAGTCGACGCGCACCAGCGGGTTGAACTTCTGCCGGTTCTGCTCGTTCTCGCGCTGCTGGCGGACCTGGCCGGTGACGGCGTCGCCGCGGCGCAGGCCGTGCTTGCGCACCAGCGACAGCGAGACGTAGACGTCGTTCGGGCCGGCCATGTAGCCCGACGTGCGGACGAACGCGTAGTTGTCCAGCACGTCGAGGATGCCGGCGACCGGGATGAGGACGTCGTCGTCGCGGACCTCGGGCTCGCGGGTGTCCTGCCCGCCGCCCTGGTTGCCGGTGCCGCCGCGCTCGTTGCGGTTGCGGCGACGGTCGCGGAACCGGCGCCCGCGCCGGCGGCCGCCGCCGTCCTCGTCGTCCTCGTCGTCGTCCGGGCGCTGCTGCTGGCCCTGGTTCTGGCCGCCCTGCTGCTGGCCCTGGTTCCGGTCGCCCTGCGGCTGACCCTGGTTCCGATCGCGCTGCCGGTCGTCCCGCTGGCCCTGGCCGTTGTTGCGGCGACGACCACCGCGGTCACCGTCGGAGTCCTGGTCGGACTCGGGGTCGCCGTCGCGGTCCTGGTCCTGGCGCTGGTCCTGGCGCTGGTCCTGGCGCTGGTCCTGGCGCTGGCGCCGGTTGCGGCCGCCCTCCTCGCGGGGCGTCTCGGGCGCCTCCGCGGGTGCGGTGGCCTCGGGCGCGGACCCGCGGTTCGAGCTGCCGGCGTCGGCGGCCGGGGCCTCGGCGGCGAAGGGCGTCTCGGCGGCAGGAGCATCGGACACGTCCGCCACGGCGGGCGTCGCGTCCGTGCCGGTCGCGTCGGCGGTGGTGTCCGTGCCGCCCGCGGCCGGACCGGCGTCGCGACGGGCGCTGCGCCGACGACGGGCGGGCCGCTCGGGCGCGGCCTCCTCGGCGGAGGTCTGCTCGGCGGGCGCCTGCTCGACCGGCGCCTGCTCGGGCGGGGTCGCCACGGCCGCGTCCGCGTCGGCGTCGGTCGCCGCGGTGACGGCGTCGGCCGTGCTCTGCTCGGCGTCCGGGGTGACGGACTTCCGCCGGCTCGCGCGGCGGCGGGCGGGCTTCTCCTCCGCGGCGGGCGCCTCGGCGGCGGCCTCCTCGGCCGGGCCCTCGCCCAGCGGCAGCTGGGCCGCACCCGACTGCCGCTTCTTGATCTCCTCGATGAGGTCCCCACGGCGCATGCCCGTGGTGTCGGTGACGCCGAGCGTCCCGGCGAGCTCGCGCAGCTCGGCGAGCACCATCCCGGACACACCTCCACGGCGACGGCGTTCGGTGCCGGCGGAGGCGGCGTCGGGGGTGATGACGTCGGTTTCGGTCACGCAGGTCCTTCCTGACCGGCCGGGGAATCCGCTCCCGGGCCAGCGGACGTGTCGCGCGCGTTGTCTTGGGCGCGCGGATCCACTGCAACGTCGCGTCGCGGGGGCTGACTGTGGATGGATCGGCGTCCCGGGAGCAGGCACGTTGCGGAACATCAATGAGGCAACGACCGGGCAGGAACCCTCGGAGGACCGGAGCGGGGAAGACCGTCCCGGGATCCCCGGGGCGTGGCACCGGCGTGGATCACGCTGGTCGCTGTCGGTGCTCAGATTAGCCCCACCGGCACACGGGAGCAACAACCGGGTGGCGCCCCGCCGTGTCGGACGGCGTTCAGCTCGTGACCACCGCGCCCACGGTGTCGATCGGCAGCCCCACGATCTCGAAACCGCTGGTCGGGAGGTCGTCGGGCAGCGCCTCACCGGTCGTCAGCGCGAGGACCGTCGGGCCGGCACCGGAGACGACGGCGGCGACGCCCGCGTCGCGGAGGGCGTCGACGAGCGCGGCGGTCGCCGGGTAGGCGGGGCGTCGGTAGGGCTGGTGGAGCCGGTCCTCGGTGGCGGGGAGGAGCAGCTCCGGCGCCCGGGTGAGTGCGTGCACCACGAGCGCCGACCGCGCGGCCGTGAACGCCGCGTCGGCGTGCGGCACCCGGTCGGGCAGCAGGCCGCGCGTCGCCTCGGTGGAGCTGGAGTGCTCGGAGACGAACGCGACCGGCACGACGTCGGGGTGCGGTTCGAGGTGCGCGGCCCGGAACGAGCCCCCCGTGCACCACGTCACCACCAGGCCGCCGTACAGACAGGCGGCGACGTTGTCCGCGTGCCCGTCGAAGCGGGCCGCCAGGTCGAGCACCGCCTCGTCGTCGGGAGCCTCTCCCGGGCCGAGCAGTGCGCGCGCCGCGACGATCCCGGCGACGGCGGCCGAGGCCGAGGACCCGAGACCACGGCTGTGCGGGATGACGTTGTGGCAGGTCAAATGCAGCGCCGGGCGTTCGACGCCCGCGAGCTCGTAGGTCGCGCAGGCCGCCTTGAGCACGAGGTGCCGCTCGTCGCGCGGGACCCGGCCCGCGCCCTCGCCGTGCACCTCGACCACGCTCGGCCCGCCGTCGAGCTCGGCCAGCTCGATCTCGTCGTGCAGTCCCAGCGCGAGCCCGAGGGTGTCGAACCCCGGCCCGAGGTTCGCCGAGGTCGCGGGGACCCGGACGCGGACGCTCTGCCCCACCTCAGCCCAGCCCGAGCGCGTCGGCGACCGCGTCCACCCGCTCCGGGACGACGACGGGTTCGGGAACGTCGGCGAGCGCGGTCCCCGGGTCCTTGAGCCCGTGGCCGGTCACCGTGCACACGACCAGCCGGCCCGGGCTCAGCTCGCCGGCCGCGGCCCGCGCGAGCAGGCCCGCCACCGACGCCGCGGACGCGGGCTCGACGAACACGCCCTCCCGGGCCGCGAGCAACCGGTAGGCCGCGAGGATCGCGTCGTCGTCCACCGCGGTGATCCGCCCGCCGGACTCGTCGCGCGCGGCGATCGCCCCGTGCCAGGAGGCGGGCGACCCGATGCGGATCGCAGTCGCGATCGTCTCCGGCTGGCTCACCGGCGCCCCCGAGACCAGCGGCGAGGCGCCCTCGGCCTGCACACCGTGCATCTCGGGCGTGGTCTCGACGACGCCGTCGCGGAGGTACTCGGTGTAGCCGCGCCAGTAGGCGGTGATGTTGCCGGCGTTGCCGACCGGCAGGACGTGCAGGTCGGGCGCACGGCCCAGCTGGTCGCAGATCTCGAACGACGCGGTCTTCTGGCCCTCGATGCGCGCCGGGTTCACGCTGTTGACCAGCGCGATCGGGTGCTCCTCGGCCGCCTTGCGGGCGAGCTCCAGGCAGGCGTCGAAGTTGCCCTCGAGCTGCAGGATGCGGGCCCCGTGCGCCGTGGCCTGGGCGAGCTTGCCCAGCGCGATCTTGCCCTGCGGGACGAGCACCGCGCAGGTCATGTCGGTGCGCGCGGCGTACGCGGCGGCCGAGGCCGAGGTGTTGCCGGTGGAGGCGCAGATGACGGCCTTCGCGCCGCCCGCCGCCGCCTCGGTCATCGCGACCGTCATCCCGCGGTCCTTGAACGACCCGGTCGGGTTCGCACCCTCGATCTTGAGGTGCACCTCGCAGCCGGTCAGCGACGACAGGTGCGGCGCCGGCAGCAGCGGCGTGCCGCCCTCGCGCAGGGTGACGACGTCCCAGCCGTCCTTCACGTGCGGCATCCGGTCCCGGTAGGCGCGGATGATGCCGGGCCACTCGACGCGGGTACCGAGCAGGCTCACTGGGCTCCTCCGAGAGCGCTCACGGGACGACCGAGGTCCTCGACGCGCAGGATGCTGGCGACCCCGCGGACGGCCTCGAGCCCGGACAGGGCTTCCACGGTGGCCTGCAGGGCCGCGTCGGAGGCCTCGTGGGTCACGACGACCAGTGTGGCGGGCGAGGCGTCCCCGTCGCCATGACCCTCGTCATCGCCGCCGCGACCCTCCTGCTTCACCGTGGCGATCGAGACGTCGTGCGCAGCGAACACCGAGGCGACCGCCGCGAGCACCCCGGCACGGTCGTGCACGTCCACGTTGACGTGGTACCGGGTCCGGACCTCTCCCATCGGCTGGATCGGCAGGTGCGCGTACGCCGAGTCGCGCGGCCCGCGGCCGCCGATCACCCGGTTCCGCGCGGCGGCGACGAGATCGCCCAGCACCGCGCTCGCGGTCTGCGGACCCCCGGCGCCCTGGCCGTAGAACATCAGCGCGCCGGCCGCGTCCGCCTCGACGAAGACGGCGTTGAACGCCCCGGACACCGAGGCGAGCGGGTGGGACTTCGGGATCATCGCCGGGTACACCCGGGCCGAGACGGCCGGACCGTCCGCGGTGTCGACCTGCTCACAGATCGCCAGCAGCTTGACGCTGCACCCGAGCGCGCGGGCCGAGGCGATGTCGGTGGCCGTGACGTCGCGGATGCCCTCGCGGTGCACGTCCGCGGCGGTGACGCGGGTGTGGAAGGCGAGGCTCGCGAGGATGGCGGCCTTGGACGCGGCGTCGTAGCCGTCGACGTCGGCGGTGGGATCGGCCTCGGCGTAGCCCAGGCGACCGGCCTCCTCCAGCGCGTCGGCGTAGCCCGCGCCGGTCGACTCCATGGCCGAGAGGATGAAGTTCGTGGTGCCGTTGACGATGCCGGCGACGCGACGGATGCGGTCACCCGCGAGCGACTGCTGGATCGGGCGCAGCAGCGGGATCGCCCCCGCGACGGAGGCCTCGTAGTAGAGGTCGGCGCCGGACTCGCGCGCGGCGGCGGCCAGCGCCTCGCCCTCCTCGGCGAGCAGTGCCTTGTTGGCGCTCACCACCGAGCGGCCGTTCTTCAGCGCGTCGAGGAGGAGGTCGCGGGCCGGCTCGATGCCGCCCATCAGCTCGACGACGACGTCGACGTCCGGCCGGGCGACGAGCGCGGCCGGGTCCGTCGTCAGGAGCTCGGCGGGCACCTCGGGGTGGCGCTGGGGACGCCGGACGGCGATCCCGGCCAGTTCCACCGGCGCACCGACGCGGGCCGCGAGCTCCTCGGCCTGCTCGTCGAGCAGCCGCACCACCTGCGAGCCGACGACCCCGCAGCCGAGCAGGGCGACCTTGATCGAATCGCTCACAGCACCTCCAGGCGCGCCAGGTCGTCCAGGGTCTCGCGGCGCAGCATCGTCCGGTCCGCGCCGTCGCGGACGGCG
This sequence comes from Actinomycetospora termitidis, assembly GCF_030286555.1. Lineage (GTDB taxonomy): Bacteria > Actinomycetota > Actinomycetes > Mycobacteriales > Pseudonocardiaceae > Actinomycetospora > Actinomycetospora termitidis. The sequence continues at coordinate 137,703 of NZ_JASVWF010000003.1, forward strand.
ACCACGGCCGGTCGCGGCACCTTGTTGTACGCGCTCGCCATCGCGTAGCAGTAGGCCCCGGTCGCGCCGACGGCGAGCAGGTCGCCCGGGGCGAGGTCGGCCGGCAGCCAGCAGTCGCGGACCACCACGTCGCCGGACTCGCAGTGCTTCCCGACCACCCGGCACAGCGTCGGGACGTCGCCGTCCGGGTTGCCGGCGCCGGTCACCGACGACCGGGAGACCAGCCGGCAGTCGTACGCGGCGTCGTAGAGCGCGGTGCGGATGTTGTCGCTCATCCCGCCGTCGACCGAGACGTAGCGGCGGCGCGCCCCGCCGCCGAGCTCGACGTCCTTGATCGTGCCGACCGTGTACAGCGTGACCGTGCCGGGCCCGGCGATCGCCCGGCCGGGTTCGACCGCGATCCGGGGCACGGGGATGCCGGCCCGCTCACACTCACGGCCGACGATCGCGTGCAGCTCCGACGCCAGCCACGACGCGGAGCGCGGCTGGTCGGCGGTGGTGTAGGCGATGCCCATGCCCCCGCCGAGGTCGATCAGCGCGCTCGCCGCGTCGGCCAGGTCGCCGTGCTCGGTGCGGATGTCCGCCAGCAGGCCCACGACCCGTCGGGCCGCCAGCTCGAACCCGCCGGCGTCGAAGATCTGCGAGCCGATGTGCGAGTGCAGACCAACCAGGCGCAGGCCGCGCGACTTCAGCACCCGCCGGACCGCCTCGGCGGCGTCCCCGCCGGCCAGGGAGAAGCCGAACTTCTGGTCCTCGTGGGCGGTTGCGATGAACTCGTGGGTGTGCGCCTCGACCCCGACGGTCACGCGCACCATCACGTCCGCGGTGAGGTCCCGACGACGGGCGAGGTCGTCCAGGCGGGCGATCTCGGCGAACGAGTCCACCACGACGCGCCCGACCCCGGCCTCCAGCGCCGCGTCGAGCTCGCGCAGGGACTTGTTGTTGCCGTGCATCGTGATCCGCTCGACCGGGAAGTCGGCCCGCAGCGCCGTCGCGAGCTCGCCCTCGCTGCAGACATCCAGGCCCAGGCCCTCGTCGGCCACCCAGCGGGCGACCTCGGTGCACAGGAACGCCTTCGCCGCGTAGTGCACGAGGGCCGGGTCGCCGTAGGCCTGCGCGTGGTCGCGGCAGCGCGACCGGAAGTCGGCCTCGTCCACGACGAACAGCGGCGTGCCGTGCCGCTCGGCCAGGTCGCGGACGTCGGCCCCGGCGAGCCGGACGACGCCGTCGTCGTGCCGGGCCGCGTGCCGGGGCCACACCGCGGGCGGGAGCGCGTCGAGCGCCGCGCCGTCGCGCGGGATCGGGCCCGGGGTGTCGTGGGCGGGCAGGACGTCGGCGTGCCGGGGCCCGGCGGGGTGGGCGCGGGTCATGATCTACATCCGTTCCGGGGCGGAGACACCGAGCAGGCCGAGGCCCGAGGCGAGGACGGTACGGGTCGCGCCGCACAGCGCCAGGCGGGCGGTGTGCAGCGGTCCCGGCGTCTCGTCCCCCTGGGGCAGCACGCGGCAGGTGTCGTAGAAGCGGTGGTAGGCGCCGGCGAGCTCCTCGAGGAAGCGCGCGACGCGGTGCGGCTCGCGCAGCGCCGCCGCGGAGGCGAGCACCCGGGGGAACTCGCCCAGGGTGCGGATCAGGTCGCCCTCGCGCGGCTCGGCGAGCAGGGCGAGGTCGGGGTCCGCGGCGGTGACGCCGAGGTCCGCGGCGTTGCGGGCGAGCGCGGAGAGCCGGGCGTGGGCGTACTGCACGTAGAACACGGGGTTCTCGTTGGTGCGCCGGCTGATCAGGTCCAGGTCGATGTCGAGGACCTGGTCCACGCTCGAGCGGGTCAGCGTGTAGCGGGCCGCGTCCACGCCGACGGCGTCGACGAGGTCCTCGAGCGTGATGATCGTGCCCGCGCGCTTGGACATCTTCACGGGCTCGCCGTCGCGCAGCAGGTTCACCAGCTGCCCGATCAGCACCTCGACGCGGGCCGGGTCGTCGCCGAACGCGGCCGCCACCGCCTTGAGGCGGTGGATGTACCCGTGGTGGTCGGCGCCGAGCATGTAGATCGCCAGGTCGGCGCCGCGCGACCGCTTGTCGCGGTAGTAGGCGATGTCCCCGGCGATGTAGGCCGGGGTACCGTCGGACTTGATGACGACGCGGTCCTTGTCGTCGCCGTGGTCGGTGGAGCGCAGCCACCACGCGTTGTCCGCGTGGTACAGCGCGCCGTCGTCCTTGAGCGTCTGCACCGAGCGCTCGACCGCACCACTCGCGTGCAGGGCGAGCTCGGAGGACCAGACGTCGAAGTGGGTGCCGAACGAGTCCAGCGACTCCCGCATCTCGCCGAGCATCACCGCGACGCCGAGCCGCTTGAAGGCCGCGAGCTTCTCCGGTTCGGGCTGGTCCAGCACGCCGCGCTCGACCTCGACGACCCGCTGGGCCACCTCGGCCACGTACGCCCCGCCGTAGCCGTTCTCCGGCACCGGACGCCCCTCGGCGGCCGCGATGAGCGACTCGGCGAACCGGTCGATCTGCGCACCCGCGTCGTTGACGTAGTACTCCCGCGTGACGGCGGCGCCCTGGGCCTCGAGCACGCGCCCCAGCGCGTCGCCGACGGCGGCCCACCGGGTGCCGCCCAGGTGGATCGGGCCGGTCGGGTTCGCGGAGACGAACTCCAGGTTGACCGCCTGCCCGGTGAGCGCGTCGCCGTGCCCGTACGCGGGACCGAGCGCCAGGATCTCCGCGACGATGCCCGCCTGCGCGTCGGCGGCCAGCCGCAGGTTGAGGAACCCGGGACCCGCCACCTCGGCCGCCGCGACGCCGTCGGTGGACTCCAGGCGCTCCGCGAGCCACCCGGCGAGGTCGGCCGGCTTCACGCCCGCCTTCTTGGCGCTGCGCAGGGCGAGGTTCGTGGCGTAGTCGCCGTGCTCGGGGTTGCGGGGCCGCTCGACGGTGACCTCGTCGGGCAGCGCGGCCGTGTCGAGGCCGCGCTCGGTCAGCACGTCGACGGCGACGGCGTGCAGGAGATCGGCGAGCGCAGCGGGGGTCACGTGGACCGAGTCTAGGGAGCCCGGGGCGCACCTCCCGCCGGTGCATGCCGATCACCCCGGGTAGGGGGAACTCACACACAGCTCATCCCTAGAATCGGGTGGCATGGCGAGTGGACGCTCCACCGGGACCCCACAGCGTCGCGGTGGCTCCCGCCCGCCGCAACGCGGCAAGAACCCCGTGGCCGGCGCACGGAAACGGACCTCCTCGGCGGGCCGGTCGGCCCCGAAGAACCGTCAGGTGCCCTGGCTGCTGATCGGCGCGATCGTCGTCGTCCTCGCCCTGATCGGCGGCATCGGCTTCTTCCTGTTCGACCGGTCCGCGCAGATCAGCCCGTGGCGCCCCAGCCAGGACAACCGGGACCCCTCGCTCGCGATCCCCGGCATCGTCCTGCAGGCCTACGAGGGCCAGCACCACGTGACGCCCGAGCAGCGCGTGGCCTACGACCGGACGCCACCCTTCGGCGGTCCGCACGACGGCTACTGGGCGGCCTGCAACGGGCAGGTCTACCCGCAGCCGGTGCGCAACGAGAACATGGTGCACTCGCTCGAGCACGGCGCCGTCTGGATCGCCTACGACCCGGCGCGCGTCCAGGGCGCCGCCCTCGACACCCTCACCGCCAAGGTGCAGGGCCAGAACCAGATGATGATGTCGCCCTACCCGGGCCTCGAGCAGCCGATCTCGCTGCAGTCGTGGGGGCACCAGCTCGCAGTCCCGGACGCGACCGACCCGCGGATCGACCAGTTCATCAGCTCGCTGCGGGGCAACCCCAACGGCGTGTTCCCCGAGGTCGGCGCCAGCTGTGACGCCCTCGGCCCGGGCGCCTTCGACCCGGCGAACCCGCCGCCGTTCGAGGGGCAGCCGTACCCGCGTGACGCCCTGCCGATGAACTACCAGGGCACCTCGGGCGCCGGCGGCATGGGCGGTGCGGGATGACGGCCTCCTCGGTGACCTCACAGGTCTCACCGCCCGAGCCCCCCGACGTCGACGACCACGACGACGACCACGGTGGCTGGTGGTCGGACTCCCCCGGCTGGGCCAAGGCCGTCGTCGCCGTCGGCGCGGTGCTGATCCTGCTGCTCGTCGGCGGGCTCGCGGGCGCCGTGATCGGTCAGCGCACCGCGCCGACGTACGCCCCGGCGGCTGGCTCGGTCGACGTCGGGTTCCTGCAGGACATGAGCGTCCACCACCGGCAGGCGATCCAGATGGCGGTGTGGGAGCGCTCGAACACCACCGACCCCGCGCTGCGCCAGCTCGCGTTCGACATCGAGTCCTCGCAGACCCAGCAGCTCGGCATGATGCAGGGCTGGCTCCAGCTCTGGGAGCAGCGGGGAGAGACCGCGCCCGGTCAGTACATGGCGTGGATGGGCATGCCGATGCCCTCGATGCCGGGCATGGCCACCGAGGCCGACCTGCAGCGTCTGCGTGCGTCCACCGGGCAGCCGCTCGACGTGGAGTTCCTGCAGCTCATGCTGCGCCACCACGAGGGCGGGCTGCACATGATGGAGTCCGCCGCCGCGCAGGCCTCCGTCCCCGCGGTGCGGACGCTCGCGACCTCGATGGTCACCACGCAGACCGCCGAGTCGCAGACCATGACGCAGCTGCTCGCGGCCCGGGGGGCGGCACCCCTGCCGATGAACTGATCCGCGGGCATGCAGTAGGCTCGTCCGCGGTACCGCCCCCGTAGCTCAGGGGATAGAGCACCGCCCTCCGGAGGCGGGAGCGCAGGTTCGAATCCTGCCGGGGGCACCCTTTCTCGCTCATCGACGAGAGTCTCTCGGCCGGCGTTTGCGCCCCGCCTCCGCGGCACGACGAGCATGCCGGGCGACGTGCTGCCCGGTCGTCCACCCGAGGGTGGACGTGCAGGTCCCATCTCGGGATCGACGAGTTCGCTTCATCCGGACGGGACCTTGGTCCTGTTGCTCAGGACGTCCTCGGTCGGACCCGAGACGGGGCAACGGGACCGGGAGGGACCGCCATGAGCATCATCGCGATCGGAGCCGCCGTGAAGGCCGCCGCCGAGGCCGCCAAGGCGTTGAAGGACATCCACGACGTCCTCGACGGCGACCGGGGCGTGACCGTGACCGTCTACAACCACACGCCGTACGAACTGCACTCGTGGGGAGCGGGCTTCGACCACGGCGGCTGGGCCGACCCGGCCGACCAGGTCATCCCGCCGGACTCGGCCAGCGTGTTCTCGGTGCGGGACAAGGGCTTCATGACCGGCGTCGAGGGACACGTCTTCTACGTCGTCCAGGGCGTGGACGCTCCGTTGGAGCGGGTGTTCGTGAAGTGGAACAACCCGTTCGTCGGGTCGAACAGCGGCGCTGCCGTCGCGAGCCAGTACGGGCCGGCGGACTTCTTCGGCCGCCCCTCGGACCGGTTCCGTGCCGACGGTCGGTACGGCAGCGGGAACATCTCGCAGAACGACTACGAGATTCGCCTGCGGTGACGTGACGCGCGGCGGGGTGTCTCTACGATCGCCGCATGGGCGACCGGTTGATCTTCCAGCTCGGCACCAACAACTGGCAGCGCGGCGGTGAGTTCGCGCCCGGGTCGGGGATCCTCCACGAGGCGCACCACCGCGCGTACAACGAGATCGACGGCGTCCGCGCCTACTCCATGTACCCCTCGCGCGTGCAGCGCTTCCGCGAGGAGGACGTGCGGGTCTTCGAACTCGACCACGACATCCCGATCTGCGAATCGGTCTCCCCCGTCTCGAGCTACCGCTGGCACGCGATGAGCCCGGAGGAGGTCGACGCCTACCGCGCGCGCCTCACACGTGAGGTCACGGCGTTCATGGACGAGGTCGAGCAGAACACCGGCGACGAGTTCGGCCTGGCCATCGCCCACCACGCCTTCATGAACCCCGTCGTGATGCGCGACGTCATCGCGGCCCGCGTCGAGGCCGGCAAGCCGCGCATCCCGCTGGTCTGTTTCGTGCACGGCACGGAACTGAAGATGTTCGCCAAGGAGCAGGCCGGGCAGGAGCCGGAGGAGTTCCCGCTGCGGTTCCTGCCGTTCATGCAGGAGGAGACCATCTTCCCCGGCGGGGTGGACGTCGTCGCGTCGATCTCCTCGGAGCAGATCGAGGCGTTCGAGGCCGTGTTCCCGGAGTTCCCGCGCGATCGCGTCGTGCTCTCGCACAACGGTTACAACGACCGGGTCTTCCGGGAGTCGGACGCCGATCCCACCCGGGCTCTCGCGGGGCTCGCGGACGACGTGCCGGAGTTCGACGCCGTCGTCGCGTTCTGTGGGAAGTTCGCCGACTGGAAGCGGTTGGACGCCCTGCTCCGGGCTGCGGCGACCTACGAGCGGGAGGACCGCCGGATCGTCACCGTCGTCGCCGGCGGTGGACCCGAGGAGCAGCAGCGGGCGATGCGCGACCTCGTCGCCGAGCTCGGCCTGCAGCGGGTCGTCTTCCTCGGCCCGCGCCAGCAGGAGGACCTGGCGACGATGTTCGCCGCGGCCGACGTCGGCGTGTTTCCCTCCTACCGCGAGCCCTTCGGCCTCGTGTTCCTGGAGTGCATGGCCTGTGGCACGCCCGTCATCGGCGCCGACTCCGGCGGACCGCGCGACTTCGTGACGCCGGAGGTGGGCGTCCTCGTGCCCGAGACCGACGACCGTCAGGCCCTCGCGGACTCCGTGGTCGCCGCGATCGACCGCGCCCTGGACGAGGACTGGAAGCACACCAAGGGGCCCGGCGCGGCCGCCTACGCGCGGGAGAAGTTCAGCGTCGTCCGGCAGGTCTCGGACCTGCTCGCGGAGGTCGACCGCCTGACGACGGACTGACCTCCTACGACGCTAGGGCCGGGAAGGGGGTGTGTGGTGCACAGGAATCCTGTGCACCACACACGACCTTCGCAGCCCTAGCGCGAGGAGGAGGGAACCGTTCCGGGCCGGGCGGAGTCCGAGTTGACGTGATCCTCGACGCTCCCGTGCGCATCGACCATGCCCTCGCCTCCGGCGCCATGACTCGCGAGATGGCGCAGCCGAGGTCGACCGCCTGACGACGGACTGACATCTCGCGACGCTAGGGCTGCGAGAGGCGTGTGTGGTGCGCAGGAATCTTGTGCACCACACACGGCATTCGCAGCCCTAGCGCGACGAGAAGGGAACCGTCCCGGGCCGGGCGGAGTCCGAGTTGACGTGATCCTCGACGCTCCCGTGCGCATCGACCATGCCCTCGCCACCGGCGCCATGACTCGCGAGATGGCGCAGTCCTCGTACTACCTGCGTCTGTTCCCGCGCGTCGCCGTCCCACGGAACCTGCCGCTCACGATGGAGCTGCGGGCCCACGCGGCAGGCCTCGTCCACGAGCAGGGCGTCGTCGCCGGTGTGGCGGCCGCAGCGCTGCACCGGGCCGTCGTCGCCCCGCTCGACCCGGTCGTCGATCTCGTCGTCGACGTCGAGGGGGTGCGCGGGGCCGCGGGGCTGCGCCGGCGGCGGCTCAGCCTGGGGCCGGCGGAGACCGTCGAGGTGTGCGGGACACGGGTGACCACGCCGGCCCGCACCGCCTACGACGTCGCGCGGTGGCTCCCGCGGGCCGAGGCCGTCGTCGTCCTCGACGCGCTGGCCCGTGCGACCCGCATCGGCGCGGACGAGGTCCGTGCGGTGCGGGACGCCCACCCGGACGACCGCGACCGCACCGCCGTCGAGCCCGCGCTCTCCTGGCTCGACCCACGAAGCCCTGGTCCGGCCGCCTCCCGGCTCCGCGTCGCGCTCCTCGCCCGGGGGCTGCCGCGCCCGTGCGTCGAGCAGCGGCTGACCGACCGGGACGGTGTGGTGTCGGACCTCGCCCTCGCCTGGCCGGAGACCCGAACGGGCCTGAGCCGACAGCGGGGTGTCGCCGCCGCTGCGCGGGAGATCGGCTGGGAGGTCGTCGAGCAGCCGGACCCGTCGACCGACGGCGTCGACGGGCTCGCCGCGCGGCTGACGAAGCAGATGGAGCGCTGGGACCCGCCGCGGATGCTCGCCCGCCCGAGACCCATCTGGCTCCTCCCGTCGCCGCCGGACGACGACGGGTGGTTCGACGACGGGCGGAGCCGCCTCGTCGCGCTCCCTCGATGATCGGTCGCTACCCGAGTCGATCGAGCAGCGGCACCAGGGCCGCGGCGAACCGGTCCGGCTCGCCGAGCAGCGCCAGGTGCCGGGCGCCGGGGAGCTCGGCGACCAGGGAGGTGTGCAGCCGGTCCGCCGTGGCGAGGGCGGCCGTGTGGTCGAAGCTCGCGTCGTCGCCGCTGGAGAGCACGGCGGTCGGGGTCCGGACGGCGCGCTCCTGGTCGTCGGTGAGTCCGATCAGCGGCTCGCGGGCGATCGCGAGCAGGGCGGTCACGCCACCCGGCGTCAGGAAGGGGGCGCGCCAGCGGTCGATCGCGGCGTCGTCGGTGGGACAGCCCGGGCCGCACTGCGCGGCGACGATCTGCCGGACGATCCCGCGCGACCGCACCACGGCGGTGACGACGGCGGGACCGACCGGCGGCAGGGTCAGGACGACCCGCAGCCCGCCGCCCCCGGTGGACGTGCGGTCGCCGCCGAAGTACGGCGTCCCGTCACCGTTGGCGGCCACGACGCCGGCCACGGCCGCCGGGTCGCGCAGGGCCAGCGAGAGCGCGATCGCCGCGCCGAGCGAGTGCCCGACGACGACCGGGCGGCGCAGCCCGAGCGCGACGATCACCCCGGCGAGCTGATCGGTGTCGGCGTCCAGCGAGTAGGGCGGCACGTGGGCGGTGAAGCCGTAGCCGCGCACGTCGTAGGCGTAGACGTCACGGTCGGCGGCGAGCAGCGGCGCCACCCGGGAGAAGACGTAGGTCGACTCCGCGAAGCCGGGCACGAGCACCAGCGGCGGCTTCCCGGACGGCGTCGCCGCGGGCCAGTGCTCGACCTGCGTGGCGACCCCGGCCGCGTCCACGGTGAGCGCAGGCGGCGGGGCCGCCACGTGCACCGGGGCGATGCGGTCCCACAGCAGGACGAGCCCGGCGAGCGCGAGCAGGACGACGAGCACCGTCGCCAGTGCGATCCCGACCCGCCGCAGCCAGCGCACCGCTGCACTGTGGCAGCAGGGGCGTCAGGAGGCGCGCGGGGCGGCCTCCTGCACCTCGACGAGCCGGTCGACCGACTCGCGCACGGCACGCAGCTCGGTGACGACGGCGTCGAGCTGGGTCACGTTGGTGACCTTGAGTTCCGCCAGCACCCGCTCGAGCAGGGCGTTGGTGACGACGAGGGCGTCCTTGACCGGGGCGATCCCGGCGATGTCTCCGAGCACGGTTCCTCCTACGGTACGGCAAGTACTAGATACCGACGGTACCGCATAGAACGCCGTCCGTCAGCTGTCGCCCTTCTCGGCCGCCCGCTTGCGCCGCTTGCCCTCGTGCATCGCCGCCACCCGCGCGACCGGGATCGTGTGCCCTTCCTCGATCAGGTCGGCGGGGATCGCCCGTGCCTCGCCGAGCCGTTCGGTCCAGGTCGGGCCGGTGAGGAACCGGTCCGGGGTGGCGACGGTGATCTCCGCGGGGACGACGGTGTCGAGGTCGTCCCAGTCCACCGGGCAGCTCACCGGGAGACCCGTCCGCACGCGTGGGCTGTAGGCCGCGACGACCGTTGCGCCGCCGGCCCGGGTGGCGTCCAGGAAGACCTTGCCGCCGCGGTCGGCCTTGATGAAGGCCGTCGTCGTGGTGTCGGGCTCGAGTCGTTCCGCCCGGGCGGCCACCGCCCGGGTCGCGGCGTGCACGTCGGCCATGTCCGCCGGGCGGATCGGGGTGACCACGTGCAGGCCCTTCGCGCCGGACGTCTTCACCGCGGGCTCGAAGCCGGCCTCCTGCAGGACGCGCCGCACCGCGCGGGCGGCGGTGACGACGGGCGTGAGGTCGGCGCCCTCGGGTGGGTCGAGGTCGAGGACGAGGTGGGTCGCGGTCCACGGCTCCTCGGCCGTCGCGAGCGGGACGTGGTACTCGATCGCGCGCTGGTTGCCGAACCACAGCAGCGTCGCGCGGTCGGCCGCCAGGGCGTAGTGGACGTCGCGCTGGGAGCTCTCGGACCAGAACGTGACGCTGCGGATCCAGTCCGGGGCGCCCTTGGGCAGGTTCTTCTGCATGAACCGCTGGTCGCCACGGGCGCGCACCACCGACAGCGGCCGGTCGGCGAGCAGCGGGAGCATCCGCTCCGCGACCGCGTCGAGGTGGTCCACGAGCTGTCGCTTCGTCACCGGGTCGCCGGAGAGCAGCGGCTGGTCGAGGTGGGTCAGCCCGACGCCGTCGCGCGTCTCGTCCGGTTCGCTCGCCACGCGTGGAACCGTGGTCGGCGGCGGGGGCCGGGTCAAGCGGGAGCAGTTCCGGCGGGCGGGTTCGCGGGGCCGTGTGCGAAACGCACACGGGCTGGCCGGGCCGCCTTCCCCGTCGGACGTTGTGCGGCACGCACACGGCTCGGCGCGCCGGACAGCTGTCGCGGCCTACCGACCACCCCAGCGCGCCCTGTCACTGGGAATCCCAGCGACACGGTGGAGGAGGCGTGTCGGGAGCCCACGACAGGGCATGGACGCCGCCAGTCGGCCACCCACGAGCGGACGCTCAGCGCTGTGCGAAGGACCGCCGGCCGGCAGCCGGCGCCCGTCGATCACCGCGCCGGCCCTCGCCGCGGAGAATCCTCACGACACGGCCGCCCCGACCGTGTGCGCGCCGCAACGCGCCCCCGGAATCACACGACATCCGCCGGCCGTGTGCGCCGCGCACAGGGTCAGGCCGACGTCAGGTCGATCCGGTACCGGGTCAGCGCGAGGGCCGCGTGCTGCGACGGGGCCGGGTCGTCGTCCGACACGACGCACGCCGTCAGCCCGGCGCGCAGCGCGGGCTCGTCGAGGTCCGTCCCGATCAGGACGAGCCGCGCTCCCCGCGTGTCCAGCCGCCCCGGCGCCGGGCGCACGCGGATCGCGGTGCCGACCGTCTGCACCTCCCAGACGTCGGGGGCCTCGTCGAAGCCCTCACCCCCGCCGTCGGGAACGCGCACGATGCCCTTGATCCGCACCACCCCGCGCGGCCCGGACTCGAGGAACGCGGCGAGCCGTCCGGCGTCCAGCGGGCGCTCCGAGGTGAACGACACGCTCTGCGCGGCCATGTGCGGGTGCTCGCCGTCGGCCTCGCGCAGCAGCGCGTCGAGGGTGAGCTGCGACGGTTGCGGGCGCCGGACGGGGTCGACCAGCAGCGCCGGGTCGAGCGCCCCGTGCGAGGTCCCGACGACGGCGCCGGCCGCGACCGCCCGCACCTCGTCGAGCGCCGCGGCCCCGCAGCGGTCCAGCCCGTTCACGACGACGAGGTCGGCCAGGCGGGCGTGCTCGAGGTCCGGCGCGCCGGCGTCCAGCACCGCGACCAGCCCGCCGTAGACCGCGTGCGGGTCGTGCGACGCGAGCAGCAGCCGCACGAGTTCCCGGGGTTCGGCGAGCCCGCTGGCCTCGACGACGACGAGGTCCAGGCCCGCCGCGGGCGACACGAGGTCGGCGAGCACCCCGGACAGGCCGTCGGCGTCGGTCACGCAGCACAGGCACCCGTTCGCCAGCGAGGTCACCGACGACGCCTGTCCGGCGACCAGCATCGCGTCGATCCCCAGCGCCCCGAAGTCGTTGACCACGACGCCGATCCGCACCCCGTCAGCGTGCCGCAGCAGGTGGTTGACCAGCGAGGACTTCCCGACGCCGAGATGACCCGCGACGAGCACCACCGGCACGGTCCGCACTGTCACGGTCACCGAGCATAGGGTCGGTGACCGTGCTCCCCCTGGAAGGCATCCGTGTCCTGGACCTCTCGAGGGTGCTCGCCGGGCCCTTCGCGACGCAGTGGCTCGGCGAGATGGGCGCCGAGGTGGTCAAGGTCGAGCCGCCGAACGGCGACGACACCCGCGGGTGGGGCCCGCCCTTCTTCGGGAGCGAGTCCCTCTACTACCTGTCGACGAACCGCAACAAGCGCGGCATGGTGCTGGACCTGACGACGGAGCACGGCCAGGAGGCGGCGCGCCGGCTCGCCGACCGGGCCGACGTCCTCGTCGAGAACTTCCGACCGGGCACGCTGGAGCGGTGGGGCCTGGACTGGGCCACGCTCAGCGCGCGGAACGAGCGCCTCATCCACGTCGCGATCTCGGGCTTCGGGCAGACCGGGCCGTACCGCGACAAGCCCGGCTACGACGTCCTCGCGCAGGCGATGGGCGGGATCATGAGCCTCACGGGCGACCCGGACGGCCCGCCGACGAAGATCGGGCTGCCGGTCGCGGACCTGAACGCCGGCACGTGGGCGATCATCGGGGTCCTCATGGCGCTGCAGGCGCGGCACACCACCGGCCGCGGCCAGTACCTCGACGTCTCGCTGCTCGACGCGCAGACGGTGTGGCACACCTGGGCCGCGCAGAACGTGTTCCACGACGCCCCGCGGGCGCGCCGGCTCGGCGCCGCGCACCCGACCGTCGTCCCCTACCAGCCGATGGCGTGCGCGGACGGGACGCTCGTCGTCGCCGTCGGCAGCGAGCGGCTGTGGAAGCGCTTCTGCGCCGTGCTCGGCCGCGACGACCTCGCCGACGACCCGCGCTTCGCCACCAGCGCCGAGCGGGCGGGGCGGCGGGAGGAGCTGATGGCGATCGTCGAGGGCGTCATGACGCAGCAGCCGGTGGCGCACTGGGCGGACGCGTTCGAGTCCGCGGGCGTCCCGTGCGGCCCGATCAACACCCTCGACGACCTGTACGGCGACCCGTGGTCGTCCGAGCGCGGCCACCACGTGACGATGGACCACCCCGGGGTCGGGACGTACGTCGGAACCGGGTTCCCCGTGCACGCCTCCGGTGAGGCGGCGACGCCCCCGGCGCCGCAGTCCCCGCCGCCGACGTTCGGCCAGCACACCGCCGAGGTGCTGCGCGAGCTCGGCTACACCGAGGACGAGATCTCCCGCTTCTGAATCAGGCGGGCGGCCAGCACCGCGCCGACGCCGGACAGCACCACGATCACGACGAGGTACGCGGACGCCCCGGCCATCCCGAGCGGCGAGGCGAGCAGCAGCGTCGTCAGGATCGGGGCCAGGGCACCGCCGGTGATGGAGCCGAGCTGGTAGCCGACCGACGCGCCGCTGTACCGGACCTCGGCCGGGTAGGCCTGGGCGGCCAGCGCCCCGGACGGTCCCCACATCGGCGCCGACGCCCAGCGGGCGCCCGCGACGGCGATCGCGATGAGGACCAGCGAGGCCGAGGCGAGCAGGGGCAGGAACACGGCCATGACGACGGCGGTCGCGACCGCGCCGCCGAGGATCGTGCGCGAGAGCCCCCACCGGTCCGCCGCCGACGAGAACCACAGGATGATCGGCACCTCCAGCACGGCGACCACGAGCACCACCGCGATCAGCCCGGTCCGCGGCATCCCGTAGGCGCTCGCGCCGTACTGGATGGAGAACGTCGCGGCCATGTAGCCGACGCCGGTGATCCCGGTGAACAGCGCGATCCCGCACAGCACCTGCGGCAGGTGGTGGCGCAGCACGCCGGCGATCGGCAGCACCATCGAGTCGCCCCGCGAGCGCACCGCGGAGAACTCCTCGCTCTCGGCGACCTGCAGGCGCACCCACAGCCCCACGATCACGAGCAGCGCCGAGGCCAGGAACGGCACCCGCCAGCCCCAGGACGAGAACGCCTCCGGGGACAGACCCGCCGTCAGGACCAGGAAGACCGCGTTCGAGGCGATCAGGCCGATCGGCACGCCGAGCTGCGGGAAGCTGCCGTAGAAGCTGCGTCGCCCGCCCGGCGCGTGCTCGGTGGACAGCAGCACAGCGCCGCCCCACTCGCCGCCGACCGCGAAGCCCTGCACCAGCCGCAGCACCACGAGCAGCACCGGAGCGGCCACGCCGATCGTCGCGTACGAGGGCAGCAGGCCGATGAGGAAGGTCGCGACCCCCATCGTCACCAGCGTGATCACCAGCGTGTTCCGGCGCCCGACACGGTCGCCGAGGTGGCCGAACAGCACGCCGCCGATCGGCCGGGCGATGAACCCGACCGCGAAGGTCCCGAACGCGGCGAGGCTGCCGGCGAGCGCCGAGGAGCCGGGGAAGAACTGCGGTGCGAACACGGTCACGGCCGCGAGCCCGTAGATGTAGAAGTCGTACCACTCGATGCTGGTGCCGACGAGGCTCGCGAGCGCGACCTTCCGGGGACTCGTTCCCGACGTCGGGCCGGTGCGGGTCTGCGGGTTCACGGCGCCTCCTTCGACGACGGGACGAGTCGGACGGGCACGGAGGAGAAGCCGCGCAGCCAGTTGGAGAGGCGGGGCACGGACTCCCCGGCCGGCTCGATCCGCTCGACGCGCCGCGCGAGCTCACCGAGCAGCGCCTGCGCCTCGAGGCGGGCGATCGCCTGGCCGACGCAGTTGTGGACCCCGGCGCCGAAGGTGACCGCACCGGCCGTCCGGAACGGGTCGAAGGCGTCGGGGTCGGCGAAGCGGCGGGGATCGCGGTTGGCGGCGCCGAGGCAGAGGAGCACGCGGGCGTCGGCGGGCACCGTGACGCCGTCCAGCTCGACCGGCCGCGTCGTCGTGCGGCCGATGACCGGGCTGGGCGTGTGCAGCCGCATGCCCTCGTCGAACACCGCCCGGACGCGCGAGGGGTCGTCGCGCAGCAGCGCCCAGACCTCCGGGCGGCGTGCGAGCTCGTGGACCACCGACGCGAGGGCGAGCACGGTCGTGTCGATGCCGGCGGACAGGAACGAGCGCACGAGCAACCCCGCGTCGGCCTCGGTGACGTCGCCGCGGTCGGCGAAGGCGTAGATGGCCGCGCCGATCCCGTCGTCGCTTAGGGCCTCGCGGCGCATCTGCCAGGTCACGTACTCGCGCGCGGTCGACCACTCCCCCGCCCCGACGGCCGCGCCCCGCTCGGCGGCGTCACGCAGCACGCCCGGCGGGCCCATCGACTCGAAGTTCAGCGCCGCGTAGGGCAGCAGGTGGTCGCGGCCCTCCGACGCCATCCCGACGGCGTCGGGCAGCACCGTGAGCGGGAACCGCTCGGCGATCCCGGCCGCGTCGAGTTCTCCCTGCTCGCAGGCCTCGTCGACGAGGTCCGCGGCCACCACCGCGAAGCGCTCCTCGAGTTCGGCGAGCGCCCGCGGGGACAGGACCCGGTTCATCACCCGGCGGGCGGCGTCGTGCTCGGGCGGGTCGGTGTCGAGCAGGACGCTGGGCGGCCGCCACCCCTCGCCCCGGCGGATGTCGGCGAGCCCGGTGCCCGCAGCGGAGGAGAAGGTCGCGGCGTCCCGGAAGGCGGCGGAGACGAGGGCGTGCCGGCCGGTCGCGTAGAGCCCGTGCGCGGGCAGGAACACCACCGGCGCCGCCTCGCGGATCGCGGTGTCGGCCGGGAGCGGGTCGGCGAGGACGTCGAGCGCGAACGGGTCGACGTCGAGCACGGGTGCGTCGACGCCGATCACGGCTCCCCACGCTGGCGGGCCCGGGCGAACCGGACAAGCGGGTCACCGTCAGGCGGAAGTCAGATCCCCAGCAGCCGGCGGGCGTTGTCCTTGAGGATGCGCGGACGGACCTCGTCGGGGAGGTCCAGGGTCGCGAAGTCGCGGCGCCAGCGGTCCGGGGTGAGCACCGGGTAGTCGGAGCCGAACAGGACCTTGTCGGCGAGCCAGCGCCCGGCGGCGCGCACGAGCTGCGGCGGGAAGTACCGCGGGGACCAGCCGGAGAGGTCGATGAACACGTTGGCCTTGTGCGTCGCGATCGAGATGGCGGCGTACTGCCAGGGGACGCTCGGGTGCGCCATGACGATCGTCAGCTCGCCGAAGTCGGCCGCGACGTCGTCGAGCAGCATCGGGTCGGAGTAGCGCAGCTTGATCCCGCGCCCGCCCGGCAGGCCCGCGCCGATCCCGGTCTGGCCGGTGTGGAAGACGACCGGCACGCCGAGCTCGGTGATCGCCTCGTAGAGCGGGTAGTAGCGGCGGTCGTGCGGTTCGAAGCCCTGCAGGCTGGGGTGGAACTTGAAGCCGCGCACGCCGTGGTCGGCGACCAGCGAGCGGATCCGCCGGACCGACGCCACGCCCCCGTGCGGGTCCACCGACCCGAACGGGATCAGCACGTCGGCGTGCGCGGCGGCCCGGTCGGCGATCTCCTCGCTGGACAGCGCCGGGTGCCCGGTCGCGCTGGTGGCGTCGACCGTGAAGACGACGGCCGCGGTGTTCCGCTCGCGGTAGTACGCGGCGACGTCCTCGACGGTCGGCGTCCGGTTCTCGCCGGCCTTGAAGTACCCGGCGGACGCGTCGAGCAGTTCCGTGTCGAGCGAGCAGTGGCCGTGCGCGTCGGCCTCCACGTGCACGTGGACGTCGATGGCGTCGAGGGCGTCGGGGTCCATGGCCCTACCCCACCATCAGGGAACCTTGTGATCCAGCTCTCCCGGCAGCCACAATCGGCCGGATGACCCGACGTACCGCAGCGAGTCGTGTCCTGGACGTGCTGGGCGCCTTCGGCCCCGGCCACCGCACCCTGTCGCTCTCCGAGATCGCGCGGCGCGGCGAGCTGTCGTTGTCTACCACCCACCGCCTCGTGGGCGAGCTGCTCGCGTGGGGCGCGCTCGAGCGGGGCCCGGACGGGCGCCTCTCGGTCGGCCTGCGGATGCTGGAGCTCTCCGCGCTGGCCCCGCGCGGGCTCGGCCTCCGCGAGGTGGCGTTCCCGCACCTCGACGACCTGCACCGCGCGACCGGCGGCAACGTCCACCTCGGCGTCCGCGACGGCCACGAGGTGGTCTACGTCGAGGCGCTCCGCTCCCGGCACACCGCGCAGGTCTCGAGCCGGGTCGGCGACCGGTGGCCCCTGCACGCCACCGGGACGGGCGTCGTGCTGCTCGCCCACGCGGACCCGGCCGACGTCGACGAGGTCCTCGCGCGGCCCCTGGCCCGCTACACCGCCCGCACCCGGACCGACCCCGCGCTCCTGCGGACGTGCCTGGCGCAGGTCCGCCGGGACGGCGTCGCGGTGCTGCGGGGGCAGATCACCGACGACGCCATGGCCGTCGCGGTGCCGGTCGCGGACCGGACCGGCGACGTCGTCGCGGCGCTGAGTCTCGTCGTCCACGACGACGGGTCGGGGCCGGGCGAGCTGCCGGCGCTGCTCACGGCGGTGGCCGCTCGAATCCGCCGGGCGCTCGGGGCGGCGGGAGCCGGGCAGCCGACCGCACCGGCCGTCGGGAACGCTCCCGTGCGCCCGATCGAGCGCCCGCTGCGCGCCGGCTGACCCGCTACCGGGGCACGCGGCGCAGCGCGTACTCCGGCGACTCGCGGGGAGCCGGGACCGGTGCCCGACCTGCGGCGTCGGCCCAGGCCGCGAGGGCGGCGCGGTAGAACTCCCACCGCAGCTCGTCGTCGGTCCGCTCGATCGGCAGCGTGGTCACGATTCGCCCCCTCCGTGTCGTCGATCGTCGCGGAGCGTTCCACACGATTGCGCCCTACCGGTCGGTTGTCACTCGTTCGGCCGCACTATCCGAACACGGAGTGTTCCCGCCTTCGTGAGCGAACGGCACTCTCGCTCCTTCTAGGCGCGCGAGAGTGCCGCTCGTTCGGTCCCGGAACGAGGTCACCGCCGCAGCGACCGCACCCGCACCGACCGCAGCCGGTTCACCGCCGCGGCCACCTCGTGACGACGGGGCAGGGCGAGATCCGCCGGGTCCCGCGGCCCGTCGCGCAGGGCGTCGACGCCGTCCCGGGCGACCTGCGCGTCGAGCAGGTCCAGGCCCTCGGCCAGCGTGATCGAGCCGTCGAGGACGTGGTCCCCGAGCAGCGCCATCGCCCGCCCGATGCCCGTGACCTGCGACCGGTCGACGACCTGTTCCACCGCGGCGAGGTCGACGTCGTCCTCGCCGAAGGTCAGCGTGTCGATGCCACGCGCGGTGATCCGGCGCTTCCCCTGCTTCCCGCTGGGGTCGAGCGAGGCGGGGTCGACCACGCGGGCGGTGACAGCGGGGAAGCCGGAGTGCTCCTGGGTCCGCCCGGGGGTGGACGCGGCGATCTCGTGCGCCTGCTCCGTGACCTCGCTCGCTGCGTAGGACGACATCATGATCACCGTGTCGGCGACCCCGAGGTAGTCCCCGGACCCGCCCATGACCAGCACCGACGACACCCCGCGCTCCGCGTGCAGCGGCCGGATGCGCTCCACGAAGGGCACGAGGGGCTCGGTCGCGATGAGCTGCTGCATCCGGGCGTCGCGGATCATCATGTTGGTCGCGGACGTGTCCTCGTCGACCATCAGGACACCCGCGCCGGCCTCGATCGCCTCCACCATGGATGCCGCCTGGCTGGTCGAGCCGGAGGCGTTCGTCGTCGAGAAGTCGTCGGTCGGTTCGCCCGACGGGAGGTGCGAGACGAAGGCGGAGACGTCGCTGCGCACCACGCTGCGGCCGTCCTCGGCACGCACCTTCACCGCGTCGGCCCGCGCCACGACCTGCTCGCGGCCGTCGCCCGGGCCGTGGTCGTGCACGCCCGCCTCGATCGCGCGGAGCAGCGTGGACTTGCCGTGGTAGCCCCCGCCGACGATCAGCGTTACGCCCTCCGGCACCCCCATCCCGACGACGGGTCCGGCGTTGGGCGTCTCCAGGGTCACCCGCAGACTCTCCGGCGCGGCGAACGGCGTCGCGTGCTCCAGGGGACGGTCGTCGACGCCGGTGCGGCGCGGGAGCACCGCACCGTCGGCGACGAAGGCGACGAGCCGGCGCTCGGCGAGGGCCTCGCGCAGGGCGACCGCGTCCTCCACGGTCTCGGCGAACCGCGTGGCCGCAGCACGCTCGTCGTCGGGAAGCTCCTCCCAGCGCAGCGTGGCGACGGCGGCCGGCAGCGTCTCCCCGAGCAGCGTCGCGGCCTCCCGCCCGAGGATGCGCCGCTTCGGCCCGGGCAGCGGCGCGCCGAGCTCGATCACGACGGTGCCGTCGTCGCGCACCTGCCCGGCCGTGCGGGCGAGCACCTGCTGGCCGCCCGCGTCGACCTGCAGCGGGGTGCCGCGCAGTTCCCGGCGCAGGCGGCGCAGCAGGAAGGTGGCATGGGCGCGGCGCCGGTCGGGGGTGCGGGTCAGCTCCTCGGGCGCGGCGTCGGGGAGCGTGACGCGGACCCGCGACGGCGGGGCGAACGGGTCGGCCTGGGCGCGGACGATCTCGAGGGACCCGTGCCGCAGGTCCCACGACCCGACCAGCGACTTGTACCGTCCGTAGCTCTGACCGTCGAGGTCGCGGAAGGTCTGGGCGAGATCACGGCGGGCCATGGGCGGGAGAGTGCCCGGCGGTCGCGGCGGACATACTGGGGACCGTGATCGTCGTGCTCGCCTGGGTGCTCGGCCTGGCCGCCCTGGGGTGGGCGGCGTGGTGCGCGGTGTCGGCCGCGGTGAACCAGGCCCCGACCTACCACCACCGGGTCGGGCTCGTCGTGCTCGAAGTGGTCGCCCTGGCCCAGGCGCTGATCGCGGTGGTGCTGCTGGTCGTGTCGCCGGGGCGGTCGGGCGGGGCGGTCGCGGAGATCGTCGGGTACCTGATCGCACTGATCGTGGTGCTGCCGATCGGCGCCGCCCTGGCCTACGGCGAGCGCACCCGGTACGGCTCGGTGGTGCTGGCGATCGCGGGGTTCACCGCCGCGGTGCTGGTGCTGCGCACGACCCAGGTGTGGGAGGCGACCGGTGTCTCCTGAGCGGCGGTTGAACAGTGGCCCCGGGAAGGTGCTGCTGGCGGTGTACGTCCTATTCGCGATCTCGGCCGGGGCGCGATCGGTCTACCAGCTGGCGACGCAGTTCTCGGTCGCGCCGCTCGCGTACCTGCTCTCCGCGTTCTCCGCGGTGGTCTACGTCGTGGCCGCGGTGGCGATCGGGATGCGACGACGACGGCTCGCGCTGGTCGCGGTGTGGATCGAGCTGGTCGGCGTGATCGCGATCGGGCTGTTCACGCTGCTCGCGCCGCAGGACTTCGCGGACGACACGGTCTGGACCGACTTCGGCATCGGCTACGGCTTCTTCCCGCTGATCCTGCCGATCCTCGGGCTGATCTGGTTGTTCCGATCTACCGACAAGTCCTGATATCGCACCCATGTGACCACCCACACGCTGTCGCTGCCCGACGTCGACCTCGTCTACGACGTCCTCGGCCCCTCCGAGGGCCGACCCCTGGTGATGATCGGCCAGCCCATGACGGCCGAGGGTTTCCACGCCCTGGCCGAGCAGCTCCCGGAGCGGCGCGTCGTGCTGTACGACCCGCGCGGGCTCGGACGCTCGGTGCGCTCCGACGGGGTGGACACGAGCGTGCCGGAGGTCCAGGCGGAGGACCTGCACGCGCTGGTGACGTCGCTCGGTGACATCCCGGTGGACGTGCTCGCCTCCAGCGGCGGGGCGATCACGGCGCTCGCATGGGTGGCGGCGTACCCCGACGACATCGCCACCCTCGTCGCCCACGAGCCGCCCCTGCTCGGCGAGCTGCCCGACGCCGAGGCGGCCGCACGGGGGTACGACGGCTTCCGGAAGGCCTACGCCGACCGTGGCTGGGGCGCCGGGATGGCCGCGTTCATCGCCTACACGTCCTGGTCCGGCGAGTACACCGAGGACTACTTCGCCCAGCCCGCGCCCGACCCGGCCATGTTCGGGATGCCGACCGAGGACGACGGCTCCCGCGACGACCCGCTGCTCAGCGACCGTTCGCTCGCGATCGTGCGGTACCGGCCGGACGCCGCCGCGCTGCAGGCGGCCGCCACCCGCGTGCTCCTCGCGGTCGGCGAGGAGACCGGCGACGCCTTCACCGGACGCACCACGCGCGCCCTCGCGGAGCGGCTCGGCCAGGACGTCGTCGTCTTCCCCGGCGGCCACGGTGGCTTCGGGGCGGAGGACGGCCCGTGGCCGGGCCAGGCCAAGGCGTTCGCCGTCCGGCTGCGCGAGGTCCTGGACTCCTGACGGCGGGTCACGTCAGTGGCACCGTGCCCACCCGAGGCTGCGCCGTGCCACTGACCTCGGATCACGTTCGCCGGCCCGGCGTTGCGGCCCGCACACGGCCGGCGCAGGTCGTCCGCCCCTGGAGCCGCGTTGCGTCCCGCACACGGCTCGCGTGGTTCCGTCTCCGCCGCCGGCGCGTTGCGTCCCGCACACGGCTCGCGTGGTCCGCCTCCCGCCGCCGGCGCGTTGCGTCCCGCACACGGCCGACCTCGTCCGCCGCCCGCGCGTTGCGTCCCGCACACGGCCGGCCTCGTCCGCCGCCGGCGCGTTGCGTCCCGCACACGGCGGCGGCCGGATCCCGGCAGCCGCGCGGCGAGTGCGACATGACGCAGGTTCGCCGCCTGCAGAAGCTGCCTCACGTCGCACTCGCCGTCGGCCGCCCACTGCCACGGCGTGTGCGTCGCGCAACGCGGCCCTCCCGGCAGGCCCGCCACTCCGACCGTGTGCGTCGCGCAACGCGGCCCTCCCGGTAGGCCCGCCGGCCCAGCCGTGTGCGCCGCGCAACGCCCGGCGCTCAGCCGAGGCCCGTCCCCTCCACCCCGCGGCGCCAGTAGCCGTCGAGGTCGATCCACTCGGTGGGCAGCAGGTCCCGGAGACGACGGCGGACCGGACGCAGCGCCGACGCCTCGGCCCCCATCCACACCAGGCCCTCCCCCTCCGGCCGCGACCACCCGTCGACGGCGTCGCCCAGCAGTGAGGTCGTCCCGGGCTCGGCGCCGTCGCGGTGCAGCCACGTCACCTCGACGCCGGCCGGCCCCGGCAGCGGCTGCTCCTCGCCCGCGTCCGCGACCTCGACGAACACCGTGCCCACGGCGTCGTCGGGAAGAGCCCGCAGCCACCGCCCCAGGGCGGGCAGTGCCGTCTCGTCGCCGCCGAGGAGGTACCAGTCGCGGGGGTCGTGCACCAGCGACGACCGCGGTCCCCACAACCACAGCGCCTCCGACGGGTCCTCCACCCAGGAGCCGGCGAGCCCGTGGCCGTGGCGCACGAAGTCGACCTCGACCACACCGTCGGCGACCGAGCGCAGCGTGTACTCCCGGTAGGCGCGCGGACGGCCGGGCGGCGGGGCGACGAGGCCCCGCGGGCCGATCTCCGGGCGGTCGGGCTCCGCACCCGACGTCGGGAAGAAGAGCTTGGCGTGGTCGGTCGGGCCGGAGACGGGAAGCGCGTCCACGTCGCCGGCCAGGCGCACGCGGCGCATCCGCGGGGTCATGTCCGCGACGCCGACGACCTCGACCCGCACCGGCTCGACGTCGTCGTGAGCCTGCTGGGAGATCACGGGGGCGTTGCGGACGACCATGTCGCATGACCGTAATCGGTGACGCGGCGCGACGAGCCGACCACCGTCGGGCACCATCCGGCGCATGAGCGACGAGTCCACCGGGAGCCCGTTCCCGCCGATCGCCGACTACGGGTTCCTCTCCGACTGCGAGACGACGGCCCTGGTCGCGCCGAACGGCGCCGTCGAGTGGCTGTGCCTGCCGCGGATGGACTCGCCGAGCGTCTTCGGCGCGGTGCTCGACCGCGACGCCGGGACCTTCCGTGTCTCCCCGGACGGGGCGGACGTCCCCGCCGCCCGGCGGTACGTGCCGGGGACGATGGTGCTCGAGACGACGTGGTGCACCCGGTCGGGCTGGCTGCAGGTGCTCGACGTCCTGCTCATGGGGCCGTGGCACCACGAGACGGAGCGGTCCGGATCGCACCGGCGCGCGCCCACCGACTACGACGCCGACCACGTCCTGCTGCGGATCGCCCGGTGCCTCTCGGGCCAGGTGCAGCTGCGCATGGAGTGCGCGCCGGTGTTCGACTACGGCCGGGCGCCGGCGCAGTGGTCCTATCCCGACGGCGGGTACCGCGCGGCCCGCGCGGAGGGCGGCGGGTCGGAGCTGCTGCTGACCACGGACACCAACGTCGGGTTCGAGGGCGCGCACGCGACGTCGCGGACGCTGGTCAAGGAAGGTGAATGGCGGTTCTTCGCGCTGTCGTGGAGCGAGCACGCGCCGCCCGCGTCCGTGGACGAGGCCCTCGACCGGCTCACCTGGACCGAGCACCACTGGCGGCACTGGCTCGACCGTGGTGACTTCCCCGACCACCGCTGGCTCCCCTACCTGCAGCGCTCCGCCCTGACGCTCAAGGGCCTGACGTTCGCCCCGACCGGCGCCATCGCGGCCGCGTCGACGACGTCGCTGCCCGAGACGCCGGGCGGGGAACGGAACTGGGACTACCGGTACAGCTGGATCCGCGACTCGGCGCTCGCGCTGTGGGCGCTCTACGCGCTGGGCTTCGACTGGGAGGCCAACGACTTCTTCTACTTCGTCGCCGAGGCCGCGGAGGCGGCGGGCGGACACCTGCAGATCATGTACGGGGTCGACGGGCGCGCGACGCTCGACGAGGAGGTCCTCGGCCACCTCGACGGCTACGAGGGCGCCTACCCGGTCCGGATCGGGAACGGTGCCTACGACCAGGCGCAGCACGACGTGTGGGGTGCCGCGGTCGGCGCGATCTACCAGTACGTGCGCAGCCGGGACCGGCTCGACGACCGGCTGTGGTCGATCGTCGTCACGCAGGTCGAGGCGGCGCTGGAGCACTGGCGGGGGCCCGACCGCGGCCCGTGGGAGGTGCGCGGCGAGCCGCAGCACTTCACCACCTCGAAGATCGCGTGCTGGCTCGCGGCCGACCGCGGCGCGCGGCTCGCGGCGCTGCGCGGGGACGCGAAGCGCGAGGACCGGTGGGCGCGGGCGGCGACCGAGATCCGCGACGACGTCCTGGAGCACGCCGTCGACGACCGCGGCGTGCTCTGCCAGCACTACGCGACGACGGCCCTGGACGCGTCCCTGCTCCTCATGCCGATCGTCGGTTTCCTCTCCCCCGACGACCCGCGCTGCCGCGCCACGGTGCTCGCGATCGCCGACGAGCTCACCGAGGACGATCTCGTGCTGCGCTACCTCGTCGAGTCGACCGACGACGGGCTCTCGGGGGAGGAGGGGACGTTCACCATCTGTTCGTTCGCCCTCGTGTCGGCGCTCGCGGTGATCGGCGAGGTGGAGCGGGCGACCGCGCTGTGCGAGAAGCTGCTCGGCTCGGCGTCGTCACTGCACCTCTACGCCGAGGAGATCGACCCGCACTCCGGGCGGCACCTGGGCAACTTCCCGCAGGCGTTCACGCACCTCGGGCTGATCCAGGCGGTCATGAACATCGTGCGGGCGGAGAAGAAGGCGGCGCGCCGGTAGCGGGCGCCCTCCGGGACGTCAGCACTGCGGCCATGCTGACACCAGACGTCACATTCGGGCCCAGTACGGAGCATCCGCGCCCAGCTCGTGCGCCGGAGCCGCCCAGGTCCCGCCGAACACCGGCGGCGGCACCTCGACGCGGCCCAGGGACTGGCGGACCGGCTCGACCGCACCCGCCGTCGTGACCAGCTCCGGGTGCGCCCACAGCCACTCGGCGGTGCGGGCCAGCGACAGCTCGCGGACCGACCCGCCGCGCGTGGACCGCTCCGCCAGCCCGAGCAGCGCGGTCGCCGCGACGAGATAGCCGGTCGCGTGGTCGAGCGCCTGGGCCGGCAGGGCGCCCGGGCGCTCGTCGGAGCCACAGGCGACCGCGATGCCCGACGCGGCCTGGACGATCGAGTCGAACCCGCGGCGACCCGCCCACGGTCCGGTCCACCCCCACGCGTCGAGGCGCACGACAACGAGCCCCGGACGGCGCGCGAGCAGCTCCTCCGGGGCGAGACCGAAGCGGTCGAGGGCGCCCGGCCGGTACCCGGTGACGACGACGTCGGCGGTGTCGGCCAGCGCGCGCAGCCGTGGGTCGGAGCCGTCGAGGACCGTCGTGCGCTTGCCGAGGCCCGTGTCGAGGTGCTGGGTCGGGAGCTCGGGCATCGTCGGCGGGTCGACGCGCAGCACGTCGGCACCGGTCAGCGCGAGCGTGCGGGTGGCGACCGGACCGGCGATGACGCGCGTGAGGTCGAGGACCCGCGGGGGCCGGTCGACGACGACCGTGGGCCGCTCGGTGCGCCGGATCGCCACCAGCGGCTCGCCCGCCACGTCTCGTCCCGGCGCGGACGACGACCACGCGTCCCGGTCGCGCACGGCCACCGCGATCCCCCCGTTCCCGACGACGAGCTCCTCCACCTCGAGCGCGGGACGTGCCGCGATCGCGTCGGCCACCTGGTCGTCGGGAACGTCGAGAGCGTCCAGCAGCCGGTCGCGGTGGTGCGGGTAGTTCGCGTGGGTGCGCACCCAGCCGTCGGCGGCGCGCCAGAATCCGGACAGCGGGGCGAACCCGCCCGGGGCGACGCCGTCGACGCGGAGCAGCTGGTCGGCCCGGAACGAGCTGCCGACGCGGGCGAGGTCGATCCGGGGAGCCCGGTCCCCGGCCGCTCCCGCCGCACACGCCACCGCGCCGAGTGCGAGCGCCTCGACCGGCAGTGGGCACGCGAGGCCGGTGGACGGGCCGGCCCACTCCGGTGCGGGCGGTGGTGCCGGCGCGTCGAGGTGGATCCAGAGGTCCCGCAGGGCGAGGTCGGCGGCGTGCACGCACCGAGAATGCGCCTCTTGTGACGTCCGGTGTCAGCATGGCCGCACTGCTGACACCCGGGAGGGCGGTTCCATGAGCGACCTCGGTGACACGCTGACCGCCGCACTCGGCGCCGCGAACGTCCTCGACGGCACCACCGACACCGCCCGCGACCTCGCCCACGACGAGGCGCTCGCCGTCGGCCACGGCACCCCGGCGTTCGTCGTGCGCCCCGGCAGCACCGCGGACGTCGTGGCGATCGTCGACGCCGCCCGCGCCACGGGGACACCCCTGGTCGCCCGGGGCTCCGGGACCGGCCTGTCCGGGGGCGCCAACGCGCCCGACGGCGCGGTGGTGGTCTGCTTCGACCGGCTCACCGACGTGCAGGTCGACGACACCGACCACGTCGCGGTCGTCGGACCCGGCGTCACCCTGGAGCAGCTCGACGCCGCCGCCCGCGCGCACGGCCTGACCTACCCGGTGCGGCCCGGCGAGCAGGGCGCGTCGCTCGGCGGCACCGTCGCGACCAACGCCGGCGGGATGCACGCGGTGCGGTACGGCGTGACCCGCGCGCACGTCGTCGGGCTCGAGGCCGTGCTCGCCGACGGCACCGTCGTCCGCGCGGGCGGGCGCCTCGCCAAGGTCTCCAGCGGCTACGACCTCGTCCAGCTGCTCACCGGCTCCGAGGGCACGCTGGCGCTGATCACCGAGGTCACGGTGCGCCTGCAGCCCCACCAGCCGGTCCGCCGCACCGTCCTGGCCCCGTTCGCCGACCTCGCCGCCACGACCACCGCCGTCGCCCGCGTCGTCGGCAGCGGCCTGGCGCCCGCACTCTGCGAGTACCTCGACGACCCGACGATGGACGCGATCTGCGCCGCGGCGGACCTCTCGCTCGGCATCCCGGACGAGGTCCGCGCGCACGCCGACGCCTACCTCGTCGTCGAGCTCGTCGGACGCCGCGACGACCGCGTCGAGGAGGACCTCGCCGAGCTCGGCGAGCTCCTGACCGCAGCCGGCGCGCCCGACGTCTACGTCCTGCCCGAGGGCTCGGCCCGCCGCCTGGTCGAGGCCCGCGAGCAGACGTTCTGGACGATCAAGGCCCGCGGCGCCGACGAGATCGTCGACGTCGTGGTGCCGCGCTCCGCGATGGCGGACTTCCTGACGACGGCCCGCGCGACCGGGGCCCGGCACGGGTCGACCGTCCTGGGCTGCGGGCACATCGGCGACGGGAACGCGCACCTCGCGGTGTTCCAGCCCGACCCCGACGCCCTGCACGCCACGCTCCACGACGTGCTGGCGGCGGGTGTCGCGCTCGGCGGTGCCGTGTCCGGGGAGCACGGGGTCGGTCGGGCGAAGGCGGCCGCGCTGGCCGAGCTCGGCGACCCCGGAGCGCTCGCGGTGATGCGCCGGATCCGCGCCGCGCTCGACCCGCAGGGACTGCTCAACCCGGGCTGCTCGATCTCCTGAGGAGGGCCCCGACGCCGGGACCCGATCGGACGCGTCGGTAGCGTGCTCCTCGTGGGCATGCGCTCGACGGCGGTCGCCCGCGGCGTGGTGTTCCAGGTCGCGGCCAAGTTCTCCGGGCTACCCCTCTCGATCATCACCCTGTCCGTCGTCACGAACTACCTGGGCCAGGGCGGCTACGACGTCCTCGCCGCGGCGGTCGTGTTCGCCGGTGCGTTCGAGGCCCTGACCGAGCTCGGGATCGGGACGATCGTCGTCCGCCGCGTCGCCGGGCGCGGCGAGGACCTCGAGTCCCTGGTCGCGATGAACATCGGGTTCTCGACGATCTACGCCCTCCCGCTGGCGGCCGCGGTCGCGGGCGCCGGGGTGTTCATCTACTGGGGCGACCCCACCGCCCAGGCGGCCACCGCGATCATCGCCGCCGGCCTGGCCGCGACCACCGTGTCGAACACCTTCGAGCCGGTCTTCGACGTGCGCGTCCGTTACTCGTCGGCGGCGTCCGCGGAGTTCCTCTCGTACGTGATCACGCTCGGCGCGGCCCTGGGCATCCAGCACTTCGACCTGGGCCTGCTCGCGATGTGCGTGGTGCAGATCCTCCCGCAGTGCCTGCGCCTGGGCATCCAGTGGTGGGGCGCCTCGCGGCTGATCCGCATCTCGTGGAAGCCGTCGTTCAGCGGGTCGATGAGCCTGCTCCGCGAGGCCCTCCCGATCACGATCATCAGCATCATCGGCGTCGCCTACTGGCGGGCCGACGGCCTCGTCCTGACCGCACTCGGCGGGCCGGGCGAGATCGGCGCCTACTACCTGGCGCTGCGGATCGCGTTCACGCTGTCGCAGATCTCGAAGGTCTTCGAGCGGTCCGTGCTGTCCACGGTCAACGAGGCGTTCGCGGAGAACCGCGCGAGGTTCGCCGAGGCCATCGACCGCGGCTACCGGTTCCTCATCCTCATCGGCCTGCCCGTGGCCGCCCTGGGATGGGCGCTGTCGGACCGCATCGTCGCGTTGGTCGGCAACGAGGACTTCGTCCCGACGACGGGTCCGGTGCTGGCCCTGTTCTTCGTCGCGGTCGCGATGACGTTCCTGTCGGCGATCGTCTCCGACGGCCTCATCGCCGCCGACGAGGGCCGCTACCTGACGACCATGTCGACGATCAACCTGATCATCAACATCGTCGGGAACATCATCCTGGTCCCGCACCTCGGGGCCGTGGCCTGCGCGATCATGCTGATCGTCACCGAGACGATCGGCGTCGCCGCCTCGCAGTGGCGACTGCGGCGCTGGGGCGTGCACGCGATCCCGATCGGCTACGTCGCCCGCCTGCTGCCCGCCGCGGCGCTGGCGCTCGGGGCGATCGAGCTGACGTACTCGCTGCCCCTGATCGTGCCGCTCGCCCTGGGCGGGATCGCGTACCTCGGCGGGGCGGTGCTCACCGGGGCGATCCCGCCGGCGATGCGCAACGCCCTCCTCGGGGCCCTCCGACCGCAGAGCCTCGACCGGATGGAGGCCGACCACGCCGACGGGGTCGCCGCGCGCGAGGCCGACGAGTTCGCCGACGCCCCGACCATGGTCATCCCGGCACTGTGGCCGCGGTCGATGGCCGGCACCCTCGACGCCCCGACCACCGAACTGAACGCCGCGCTGCTCGAGACGATGCGCATGCGGGCGCTGCAGACGAAGTACGTGGACCTGGAGATCCGGCGGCCCTAGGTGGCTGACGCCTTCAGCGCCGGGCGGTCCGGGTGGTCGGCGAGGACGACGATCTCCGCCAGCGACTCGGGGTCGACCTCCTCGACGTAGCGCTCGTAGGCCGGGATCGTCCACGCCTCGTCGTCCGGGGTCTGCCGGCGCAACGCCCCCGCGGATAGGGCCACGTGCACCTCCAGCTCCGCCGGCAGGCCGCGCCCGAGCAGCAGCGGACCGTCGACGAGCAGCACGCCCCCGGGCGGCAGCTCGACGCGCGCCGCCCGCGTGGCCCGGTCCGTCGCGACGTCCCAGAACGTCGGCAGCACCGGCTTCCCGACGGCGGCCGGCGCCAGGACCTCGCGCACGAGGGTCCCGGCGTCGAGCCAGTCGTCGTAGAAGGCGTCCGGGTCGGTGCGCCCGCGTTCGAGGCGCACCGACGCCGGCTTGAGGAAGTCCCACGCCGAGACCCGCAGCACCGGCCGCGACAGCCGTTGCAGCCGGTCCACCAGCCCGTCCGCCCAGCGGTCGGGCCGGGCGGCGGCCGCGCCGTCGAGCAGCACCCGCACCGACCCGCCGTCGGGAAGGGGCAGGGCGTGCACCGACTCGGTGAGCCGGTCGAGCAGGGCGTCCGGGCTGAGGGGGGCGATCGGCATCGGCCCCAGGATCCCACGTCAGGCCTTGGCGGACTCCCCCTCCACCACGGGTACCGCGGCGCCGTCCTCGGAGTGCTCGTCGTACTCGTCCGGCGGTCGCGGGTGCATGGTCGCCAGGGCGATCAGCGACACCACCGCGCAGCCGATGATGTAGATCGAGATCCAGAAGGTGCTGCCGGTCGCGGCCAGGACCGCCGTCGCGATCAGCGGGGCCGGGCCGCCGGCGGTGATCGACGCGAGCTGATAGCCCAGCCCGGCGCCGGTGTAGCGCACCCCGGTACCGAACGACTCCGAGATCAGCGCCGCCTGCGGGCCGTACATCATGTCGTGGAAGACCAGCCCGAGGATCATCCCGAGGACCACGAGCCCGCCGACCCGGGTGTCGAGCAACCAGAAGTACGGGAACGCGTACAACCCCGTCAGGACCACCCCGACGCCGTACACCAGCCGGCGGCCGAGCACGTCGGACAGCCACCCGAAGAACGGCACGCTGACGATGCCGATCAGCGCCGCGACGATGAGGTAGAGCAGCAGGTCCGCGCGCTCGAGCTCCAGCTGCTGCGTGCCGTAGACCAGCACGAACGAGGTGAACAGGTAGAACGGCGCCTGCTCGGCGGTGCGGACGAACAGCGCCTTGAGCACGTCGCGCCACTGGTGGCGGAAGGTCTCGACCAGCGGCAGCTTCGCCACCGCGCCGCGCGAGCGCACCGCCGCGAACGCGGGCGACTCGAGCACCGTCAGGCGCACGACCAGGCCGATCCCGATGAGCACGATCGAGGCGATGAACGGCCAGCGCCACCCGCCGTCGAGGAAGCCGGGTCCGGCGAAGAAGTAGACGACCGCGGTGCCGGTCGCGAGCCCGATCGGCACGCCGGCCTGCGGCCATGCCGCCATCAGCCCGCGTTGACGTCGGTGGCCCCACTCCATCGCCATGAGCACGGAGCCGCCCCACTCACCGCCGACCCCGATGCCCTGCAGGATCCGCAGCAGGGTGAGCAGGATCGGGGCCCACACCCCGATGGTGTCGTAGGTGGGCAGGAGCCCGATGATCACGGTCGCTCCGCCCATGATCAGCAGCGTCGCGACGAGGGAGTACTTGCGACCGATCCGGTCGCCGTAGTGCCCGAAGATCGCCGCGCCGAGGGGGCGGGCGGCGAACCCGACGAACTGGGTGGAGAACGCGAGCAGGACGCCGCCGGACTCGGAGTTGTTGAAGAACAACGGTCCGAACACCAGCGCGGCGGCCGTGTTGTAGAGGAAGAAGTCGTACCACTCGATCGTGGTGCCGACGGTGCTGGCGACGACGGCACGGCGTTTGATGCGCCGTCGGGCGACGGGATCGTTCAGCTGGGCTGCTGCAGCATCGGCCATGGCAGGTCATGGTCCGCGTCACACCCACACGAGGCAACGGGAACCTCACACAGCGGAACGATCAGATCACCGAGAAGCGGTCGGTCAGCTTCTCCCCGTCCGTCCGGCTCACCAGGCAGGAGACCAGACGGCCGCCCGACGAGCCGGAGGCCGTGCCGTTGGGCTCGTCGAACACCGCCTGCCCGGGGACCACCGCCGTCACCTGCAGGGCGGACTTGTCCACCCCGCCGGAGGACGGCGCCACCTGGCCCGATGCGACCACCAGCGCGCAGAACGACCGCCCGAACTCCGCGAGCGCCGCGGCTCCGGGGTAGGAGACCTCGCGGCTGGAGTTCAGCGGCGTGGCCGTCCCGACCACCTCGACGTCGTGCGGGTCGCCGCAGGGCGCGTTGGACGCGTCGGTGTAGCTCGCCCCGGCGCCGACCCGGCCGTTGGCGCACTGCCCGTCGAAGAGCGTGAACGCCGGGAGGTCGCCGTCCGGGCCGAACGTGTAGACGTCCGGCTGCGACGAGAACGGCCGCCACCCGCCGACCAGTGCCCCGGCGGCGAACACCACGAGCACCAGCACCACCGCCGCCGCCCCGGTGAGGAGGCGGCGGTCGCGCAGGGCGGGGGGCAGCTCCAGTGGTCTCAGCTCTCCTGGTCGACGTGCAGCGCCTGCTGCTCCGCGCCCTCGGTCGGCCACTCGTTCCCGACGGCGGCCGCCTCGCCGGTCGCGTCGTCGGCCGGCAGCCCGGTCTCCTCGTCGGCGCCCGCGGACACCTGGATCTCGCCCTCGAGCTGGGCTTCCACCGCGCCGTCGGGGTCGAGCGGATCGGCGACGGGGGCCGCGGTGGTGCCGAGGTCGCCCACGCCGTCGACGGCGTTCTCCGGGTCGTCGACGGACTCGTCGAGGTCCATCGCCGGGGTCGCCGCGATCGGGCGACCCGGGGGCTCCTCCAGCTCCTCGACGACGTCGGGCTCCTCCTGCGGGAGGCGGTAGGCGATCGTGTCGCGGTCGTCCGCCGTGTCGTTCCCGCCGAGCTTGACGTCCCGGCTGTAGTCCTCGGCGGTGTCCATCCCGTCCTCGAGCGGGTCGGCCCCGATCCGGTCCTCGTCCAGGACGAGGGACGGCTCGGAGTCGAGAGCGCTCGTGTCGTTGTCCACGATCGCCTCGGCCTGGTCGAGGTACTGCTCGCTCACGGTGCTCGCTCCCGGTGTCTCGACTGCATGGTGCCCGGTCGCGGGAGCGTTCCCCGCGGCGGGTCGACCCATGCGTCACGTCACCGGTGACGCGCCCCGTGGCGGTGGCCGTGCGCCCGCTGCTGGGCCCGTTCGATCCGCTGCTCGATCCGCGCCTCGATGATCGCGGCGAGCTGACGCCCGGTGACGATGCGGGGCCGCGCGGCGCGCTCGCGGGTCGGAGCCGCGCTCCGCGTGGTCTCGGCGACCGGCCGCTCCCGGGTGGTGACGGCGGGCGGGGTCACCTCGGCCGGCACGATCGGGTTCCCGACGGCGGGTGGGGTCAGCGTGGCGGCCGCCCCGGCGGCGGGCGCGAGCGAGGACGGCAGGGGTGCCGGCGACCCGGAGCCCAGCGCGACCCCGACGACCGACGCCCCGACCACGAGCACCCCCGCGGCGCCGGCGGCGACGACCGCCGGACGACGGCTCCGCGCCTCCTGCGCGTCGGGATCCCACGCGGCCAGGTCACCCTCGTCGGCGCGCCGCAGCACGACGGCCTGCGGCCCGGTCGAGGGCGCGGCGAACGGGTCAGTCGGAAGGCTCATCGTTCGTCCTATCGGCGCAGTGGCCGACGACGTTACCGTTCCGTGATGTGGCTGCGCCAGGTGTGCAGAAAGTGTGGCTATAGCGACAACTACTGCTCACCTGCTGCGCGCAGCACATACTTCTGGATCTTGCCCGTCGACGTCTTCGGCAGCTCGTCCACGACCTCGACGTCCCGCGGGGCCTTGTAGCGCGCGATCTGCGTCTTGACGTGCTCGATGACCTCGTCGGGCTCGACCGACCGACCCTGTCGCAGCGTGATGAACGCCTTGGGCCGCTCGCCCCACCGCTCGTCGGAGACCCCGACGACGGCCGCCTCGAGGACGGCCGGGTGCGAGAGCACGGCCTGCTCCACCTCGACCGTCGAGATGTTCTCGCCGCCGGAGATGATGATGTCCTTGGCGCGGTCGCGGAGCTCGACGTAGCCGTCGGGGTGCATCACCCCGAGGTCGCCGGAGTGGTACCAGCCGCCGGCGAACGCCTTCGCGGTCGCCTCGTCGTCGCGGTAGTAACCGCTCATCACGTTGTTGCCGTGCATGACGATCTCGCCCATCGTCACGCCGTCGGCCGGCACGTCGACGAGCTGCACCGACGCCCAGTCGGTGACGTCCTCGGGCAGGGTCTCCACGACGCGCACCGGGTCCGCCTGCACCATCGCGACGCCCTGGCGGGCCTGCAGCCTGGCGCGCTCGGTCTCCTCCAGTCCCGCCCAGTCGTCCTGCCACTGGCACACCGTGTAGGGCCCGTAGACCTCGGTCAGCCCGTACACGTGCACCACGCGGAACCCGAGTCGCTCCATCTCCAGGATCGTCGTCGGGCTCGGCGGGGCACCCGCCGTCGTCACGACCAGCGGGTACTCGAGCTTCTCCGCCTCGGCCGCGTTCATGATCGTCGTGACGACGGTCGGGGCGCCGTTGAGATGGGTGACCCGGTGCTCGCCGATGAGCCGCCAGATCACGTCGCCGCGGACCTCGCGCAGGCAGACGTGCGTGCCGCCGATCGCGGTGAGCGCCCACGGCGTGCACCAGCCGTTGCAGTGGAACATCGGCAGCGTCCAGAGGTAGACGCTGGACGGGTCGTGGTAGCTGTGCACGATCTCGCCGAAGGAGTTCAGGTACGCCCCGCGGTGGTGGTACTGCACGCCCTTGGGCTTGCCGGTGGTGCCGGACGTGTAGTTGATCGTGATCGTGCCGCGCTCGTCGTCGACCGCCCACGGCAGGTCGTCGCCCTCGTCGCCGCGCGCGAGCAGCTCGGCATAACCGTCGGGCCCGTCGTCGGGACCCTCCGGGTCGGTGTGCACGACGATCTCGCGCACCGTCTGGAGCGACCCCCGGACCGGGTCGACCGCGCCGAGCAGCGTCGAGTCGACCACCAGCACCGTCGCGCCGGAATGGTCGAGGATGTAGCGGACCTCCTCGGCGGAGAGCCGGGTGTTGATCGCGACGAGGATCGCGCCCGCGAGCGGCACCCCGAAGTGCGCGTGCAGCATCGCCGGGACGTTCGGCAGCAGGCACGCCACCCGGTCGCCGGGCTGCACGCCGGAGGCCCGCAGCCCCCGCGCCAGGCGCTGCGCGTCGCGGGCGAACTCGGCGTAGGTCCAGCGCGACGAGCCGTGGACGATCGCCGTCTTGTCGGGATAGACGCCCGCCGAGCGCTGCAGGAACGACAACGGCGTCAGTTCGGTGATCCACGTGGAGGGCGGCACGGACGGCATCATGCCCGCGTCCAGCGCCCCAGCACCATCAACGTCTTCGTGCCGGTGATGGTCCCGGCGCGGCGCAGCCGGTCGATGACACGCTGCAGGTCGGCGAGGTCGCGGGCGCGGACCTGCACCAGCGCGTCCGGGTCGCCCGCGATCGTGTAGACCGCCTGCACCTCCGGGACGGTCGTCGCCGTCGAGACGATGTCGTCGACCGGCGTGCTGCCCGCGTACCGGACCTCGGTGAAGGCCTCGACGCCCCAGCCCAGCCGAGACGCGTCGACCTGCACCGTGAACCCGGTGATGACGCCGATCTCACGCAGCCGGTCGACCCGTCGCTTCACCGCGGCGACCGAGAGCCCGAGCCGCGGCGCCATGTCGGAGAACGTGCGCCGCCCGTCCTCGCGCAACAGCGCCAGGAGGCGGTGGTCGGTGTCGTCGACCTCGGCCGTGCGGGGATCGGTCACGCAACGAATCTTCACCCATCGCCCCCTCGGAGCGCAGGACTTTGCGTCTCTCGGCCCGTGCGCTTGTCGTGGGTGCGGTACGACGCTTCCATGGGCGCACGACGACGGACCCCTCCCACCCGAGCGGGTCGTCGGCGCGGACCCCGCGAGGCCACCCCTCGCCCGCCGCGGATCCCCGACGCACCCGCCTCCCACGGAGTCCCGATGACCGCCCACGTCGCCGAGCCGACCGCCATCACGAACCCCACGCTGGACGCCCTGGCCGACGTGGAGGACCGCGTGCTCTGGCTCGCGACCGCGA
Organism: Actinomycetospora termitidis; assembly: GCF_030286555.1. Taxonomy (GTDB): domain Bacteria; phylum Actinomycetota; class Actinomycetes; order Mycobacteriales; family Pseudonocardiaceae; genus Actinomycetospora; species Actinomycetospora termitidis. The sequence goes on from NZ_JASVWF010000003.1 coordinate 172,594, forward strand.
TCGTCGACCACGCCAACCGCGTCCGCCCCAACCCGGGCGGCCTGAAGGTGGGCGGGCACCAGGCGTCCTCCGCCTCGATCGTCTCGATCATGACGGCGTTGTGGTTCGGCACCCTGCGGGCCGAGGACCGGGTGTCGGTCAAGCCGCACGCGAGCCCCGTGCTGCACGCCATCAACCACCTGCTCGGCGGCCTCGACGCGCGGTACCTGACGACGCTGCGCGAGAAGGGCGGCCTGCAGTCCTACCCGTCGCGCTCCAAGGACCCCGACCCCGTCGACTACTCCACCGGCTCGGTCGGCATCGGCGCCACCGCCCCGATCTGGGGCGCCATCGCCCGGCGCTACGCCGACGGCCTGGGCGCCCGGGCCGGGACCGGCCGCCAGTTCTCGCTGGTCGGGGACGCCGAGCTGGACGAGGGCGCGGTGTGGGAGGCCGTCCTCGACCCGATGGTCCGCGAGCTCGGCGAGATCACGTGGATCGTCGACTTCAACCGGCAGTCGCTCGACCGCGTCGTCCCGGACATCTCCGCCACCCGCCTGCAGGGGCTGTTCGAGGCCGCCGGCTGGCAGGTCCTCACGGTCAAGTACGGCCGGGTCCTGACGGAGCTGTTCGCGCGCGAGGGCGGCGACGCGCTCCGTCGGCGCATCGACACGATGACGAACCCGGAGTACCAGCGCCTGCTGCGCTGCACCCCCGCCGAGCTGCGCGAACGCCTCCCCCAGGGTCTTCCTGACGACGGGCCGCGGGTGGCGGCCCTGCTGTCGGGGATCGACGACGACACCGTCCACGCCGCCGTCCGCAACCTCGGCGGCCACGACCTCGGTGCCCTGCTCGACGCCTACGCCCGCATCGACGACACGCACCCCACGGTGATCTTCGCCTACACCGTGAAGGGCTACGGGCTCGCGACCCAAGGCCACCCGCAGAACCACTCCTCGCTGCTGACCGAGCCCCAGATGCGCGAGCTCGCCGTCCGCGTCGGCGCGGACCTCGACGAGCCGTGGGCGCCGTTGCCCCGTGGCAGCGCGGCCGCCGAGCTGTGCGCGGACGCGGCCGCCCGGCTGGAGCGGTCGCCGGCCCCGACCGCGGGTCCGGTGACCGTCCCGACCGACGTGGGCCGCCCGCCGTCGGGAACGGGGAACACCCAGCAGGCCCTCGGCCGCGCCCTGCTCGACCTGACCCGGTCCGCGCCGGAGGCGGCGCGGCGGGTCGTGACCTGCTCACCGGACGTCGCGTCGTCCACCAACCTCGGGGGCTGGCTGAACAAGGTCGGCTCGTGGGCGGCCTCGGAGCGGCGCGACTGGTTCGACGACGACGCCGAGACGATCCTGCACTGGCGCGAGCGGCCGACCGGCCAGCACATCGAGCTGGGCATCGCCGAGACCAACCTCGTCGGGCTGCTCGGCGAGCTGGGCGCCACGTGGTCGCGGTGGGGCGAGCCGCTGCTGCCGATCGGGGTGCTCTACGACCCGTTCGTCTCCCGCGCGCTCGAACCGTGGTCGTTCGGGATGTACGCGGGTGGCCAGTCGATCCTGGTCGGGACCCCGTCCGGGGTGTCGCTGGCGCCCGAGGGCGGCGCGCACCAGTCGATCACCACGCCGTCGATCGGCCTGGAGCAGCCGGGCTGCGTCGCGTTCGAGCCGGCGTTCGCGATCGAGGTGACGTGGTGCCTGCTCGACGGGCTCGGTCGCCTGGGACGCCCCGACGGGTCGTCCTCGTACCTCCGGCTCTCCACCGCACCGGTCGACCAGTCGCTGGCCGCCGTCCCGGCCGACCCCGCGCTGCGCGAGGAGCGCCGTCGTCAGGTGGTGGCCGGGGGCTACGTGCTGCGTCGGGCCGCCGGGACCCCGCGGGTGACGATCGCCGCGATGGGCGCCACCGTCCCCGCCGCCCTCGAGGCCGCGGACCGGTTGGAGGCGTCCGGGACCTCGGCCGACGTCGTCGTCGTGACCAGCGCGGACCGGCTCTTCCGCGCGGTGCGGGCGCGCCGGGCCGACACCGGCGACCCCACGTGGATCCTCGACGCCTGCCTCCCGGCCGACCGCGCCGCCCCGCTGATCACGGTCCTCGACGGGCACCCGCACACGCTGGCGTTCCTCGCGGGCGTGCACGGCGTGCGCGCGGAGCACCTCGGCGTCACGGGATTCGGGCAGTCGTCCGACCTCGCGGACGCCCGCGCGCTGCACGGCATCGACGCGGACGCGATCGTGCGGTGCGCTGCGCGCTTGTGAGTCCGTGCGGCGGCCCACGCGGGGTGACGATGGCGCGCTGCTCGCATCCGGTGGGAGCAGATCGCCACCGTCGCTCGGGCCGGCCCCGACCTGTCGTCAGGAACGCGCGTAGTCGGGCGGGTCGCCCGCACCCGGGGCCGTCGGGAGGCCGGCCTCCCGCCAGGCGGCGAAGCCCCCGACGACGTCGGTGGCGCGGTGGATGCCGAGGTCCTGCAGCGCCGCCGCGGCGAGCGAGGACGTGTAGCCCTCGGAGCAGAGCACGACCCAGGCGACGTCGTGGTCGGTCGCCTCCGGGACGCGGGCGTCCGACGTCGGGTCGAGGCGCCACTCCAGGTGGTTGCGCTCGATGACGACCGCGCCCGGCACCTCGCCCTCGCGCTCGCGCTGCCATCCGGGCCGGATGTCGACCAGCCGCCCGCCGCCGTCGAGCACGCGCGCCGCGTCCGCCGGCTCGAGCCGGGTCAGCCGGGCGCGGGCGGCGGCGAGCAGATCTGCGATCGTGGTCACTCCGGCGATGCTCCCGGCTCGACCAGTTCGGAGCGCGTCCGGGTCAGCGTGCCGCGCTCGACGGCGTAGTAGGACATCGCCGAGAGCGGCGGGGAGTAGGCGTGGACGCTCACGGCGGCGTCCGTGCGGCGGTTGGACACGTCGTGGACGTGGCCCAGCGGGAAGGCCGCACCGGAGCCCGCGGTCAGGGTGCGGCGCCGCAGCCCGGGCCCGCGCGCGACGAGCTCCTCGGCGGTCGCGAGGTGGTCGTCGTCGCGGCCGGCGCTCCAGCGCCACTCGGTGAGCTCGCCCTGCACGACGGTCAGCGCGCCGATCGACCCGCCGTGGTCGTGCAGTTCGGCGGCCTGCTCGGTGGTCCAGCTGATCAGCCAGACGTCGAGGTGCGGGTCGGCGTGCAGGCGCCGTGACCAGCGGTTCGTCGGATCCACCTCGACGTCGTGGACGCCGGCGACGACCTCGGCGGCCACCTGACGGGTCAGGGCGGTCAGATCCCCGAGGCTCACCGGGGTGGGCCCGTCGTGCCAGCGGCGGCGGTCGCCGTGCAGGGATCGGGGCAGGAAGGACGGGGGCAGCACTGCGGTCACGGGAGACGCCTCGCGGAGGGACGCGGGCCGGAGGACGGCCCGCGGGACGTGCTCCCCGGGGGCTCGGCGCCGCGCGCGGGGAACGGAGGTCTCGTCAGCGACAGAACTGGTCGAACACGTGCGCGCGCCGGCTCACCCAGAACGGGTCGATGCGGACGCGGAGCAGCACGGCGCATTGATACCAGAGATCCCGGGCCGTCGGCGGAGCGGGGGGCGGTCTCGTCGCACGGCAGACTGTCGGGGGGTCGACCTAGCCTGGCGGTCGTGCCCGAAGCTCCCCCCGACCGGCCCACGGGCTGGGTCCGCCGGCTGACCCGCGACTGCTGGCGCCACCGCGCGCTGACCACGGCGTCGGTCGGGTCGTCGGTCCTGGGCGTCAGCCTGGAGTCGGTGGGGCCGCTGCTGACCGCGGTCGCGGTCGACCGGGCGGTGCGCGGCTCGACCGACGGGCTGGGGCTGATCGTCGCCGCCGTCGTCGGGCTCGCGCTGGTGAAGTTCGCGATGGCGTTCCTGCGCCGCTACCTCGGCGGGCGCCTGTCGCTGTCCGTGCAGCACGACCTGCGCCGTCGGGTGTTCGGCTCGATCTCCCGGCTCGACGGGCCGCGGCAGGACGCGCTGCGCACCGGGCAGGTGGTCTCCCGGGCGAACTCCGACCTGCAGCAGGTCCAGGGCCTGCTCGGGATGGTGCCGTACTCGGTGGGCACGCTCGCCCAGGTCGTCGTGTCGGTGACGATCATGGCGTTCCTGTCGCCGCTGCTCACCGTGGTCGCCCTGATCACGCTGCCGGTGGCGCTCGCCTTCACGACGGTCATGCGCCGCCGCCTCTTCCCCGCCACCTGGGCCGCGCAGCAGCGGGCGGCCGAGGTCGCGCAGTCGGTCGAGGAGGCGGTGACCGGCGTCCGCGTGGTCAAGGGCTTCGGCCAGGAGGACCGCGAGACCGGCAAGCTCGCCGGCCTCGCGTCCCGGCTCTACGGCGAGCGCCTCCGGGCCGCCCGGCTCACCGCGCGGCTGACGCCCACGCTGTCCGCCCTGCCCACCGTCGGCCAGCTCGTCGTGTTCGCCCTCGGCGGCGCCCTCGCTCTCTCCGGGCAGATCACGATCGGCGTGTTCCTGGCCTTCACCACCTACATCGCCGCCCTGATCGGGCCGGCCCGCATGGTGGCCGCGGTCGTCGTCACGGGGCAGTTGGCCCGGGCCGGGGTGGAGCGCGTCTACGAGCTGATCGACTCCCAGCCCGACATCGTCGACCCGCCCCACGCCGAGCCGGTCCCGGCCGGGCCGGTGTCCCTCGAGCTCGACGACGTCCGCTTCGGCTACGCACGCAGCGAGCCGGTGCTCGACGGGCTGACGCTGCGCGTGGAGCCCGGCGAGACGCTCGCCGTCATCGGGACGGCGGGGTCGGGCAAGTCGACGATCGCGCTGCTCATCCCGCGCTTCTACGACGTGCAGGGCGGCTCGGTGCGCGTCGCGGGCCACGACGTCCGGGACCTCCCGCTGACCGACCTGCGCCGCACGGTCGGGGTGGTGTTCGAGGAGGCCTTCCTCTTCTCCGACACGGTCCGGGCCAACATCGCCTACGGCTGCCCGGACGCGACCGACGAGCAGGTCCGCGCGGCCGCGCGGGCGGCCCAGGCCGACGAGTTCATCGGCGACCTCCCGGAGGGCTACGACACCCGCGTCGGCGAGCGCGGCCTCACGCTCTCCGGCGGTCAGCGGCAGCGCGTCGCGCTCGCCCGGGCGCTGCTCTACGACCCCCGGCTGCTCGTGCTCGACGACGCGACCAGCGCGGTCGACGCCGCCACCGAGGCGGCGATCGGCGAGACGCTGCGCGCGGTCACCGCCGAGCGCACCACGCTCGTCATCGCCCACCGGCGCTCCACGCTCGCGCTCGCCGACCGGATCGCCGTACTCGACGAGGGCCGGGTCGTCGACGTCGGGACCGCCACCGAGCTGGCCGGGCGCTGCGAGCTGTTCACCGCGCTGCTCGCCGGGCCGGGCGAGCGGATCGACGAGCCGGTGCGCGAGGATCCCGGGCCCGGGCCGCACGGGATCACCTCCGCGCTGTGGCCGGAGGCCCCCGAGGAGGCCGCGGCGGACGCACCGCCCACCGACCGCGGCACCCCGGACGTCTCGGCCGGTCTCGACGGGACGGTCTCCTCCCGCGAGATGCAGGCCGCGCTGGCCACGCTGCCGCCCGCCGACGAACGCCCGGACCTGCACGGCGAGGACCCCACGGCCCCCGACCCCGGGTTCCGGCTGGGCCGCCTCCTCCGCCCGGTGCGATGGGCGCTGGGCGGCGTGATCGCCCTGGTCGCCCTGGACGCGCTCGCGACGATCGCCTTCCCGTCCCTGGCCCGGCTCGCCGTCGACGGCGGCATCAACGGCCGCTCGCCGGCGGTGCTCGCCGTGGCGGTGGGGATCGGCCTCGGCGTCGTGGTCGTCGACTGGGTCGTGGTGTGGTTCCAGACGGTGCTCACCGCGCGCGTCGGCGAGAGCCGGCTCTACCTGCTCCGGGTGCGCAGCTTCGCCCACCTGCAGCGCCTCGGCCTGGACTTCTACGAGCGCGAGCTCGGCGGCCGGATCATGACCCGCATGACGACGGACGTCGACGCCCTGTCGTCGTTCCTGCAGACCGGCCTCGCACAGGCCGTCGTCGCGCTGCTGACCGTGCTCGGCGTGGCGACCGCCCTGCTGCTCACCGACGTCGAGCTGGGCCTCGTCGCGCTCTCGGTGATGCCGGTGCTCATCGTCGCCACGGTGATCTTCCGGCGGCTGTCCTCGGTGGCGTACGCCGAGGCCCGCGAGCGCATCAGCGTGGTGAACGCCGACCTGCAGGAGAACGTCGCGGGGCTCCGGGTCGCCCAGGCGCACACCCACGAGCAGGCGTCCCGCCGGAACTTCGCGGACCACAGCGACGACTACCGCCGGGCGCGCCTGCGGGCGCAACGCCTGATCGCCACCTACTTCCCGGGGGCGAACCTGCTCTCCGACGTCGCCCAGGCCGCGGTGCTCGGGGTCGGGGCGGCGCGGGTGGCCGGGGGCGACCTGTCCTCGGGCGTCCTGGTCGCGTTCCTGCTCTACCTGTCGATGTTCTTCGGGCCGGTGCAGCAGCTCTCCCAGGTCTTCGACGGCTACCAGCAGGCCCGGGTCGGCCTCGCCCGGATCTCCGAGCTGCTGCGCACGCCGACCACCGTGCCCGCGCCGCAGGACCCCGTGCCCGTGCACGGCCTGCGCGGCGAGGTGGAGCTGCGCGACGTCGGGTTCGCCTACGCCGGCTCGGAGGCCACGCCCGCCCTGAGCGAGGTGTCGCTGCACGTGCCGGCCGGGCGCACGGTCGCGCTGGTCGGGGCCACGGGCGCCGGCAAGTCGACGGTGGTCAAGCTGGTCGCACGGTTCTACGACGCGACCCTCGGCGCAGTCCTGGTCGACGGGGTGGACGTGCGCCGCTACGACCTCGCCGGTCTGCGGCGCCGGCTCGGGGTGGTCCCGCAGGAGGCGCACCTGTTCGTCGGCGACGTCGCCTCCAACATCGCCTACGGCCGCCCGGACGCCACCCCCGCCGAGATCGAGGAGGCCGCGCGGCGGGTCGGGGCCCTCGACGTGGTCGCCTCGCTGCCCGCGGGGTTCCGGCAGCCCGTCGGCGAGCGCGGCGGCGGGCTCTCCGCGGGCCAGCGCCAGCTGGTCGCCCTCGCCCGCGCCGAGCTGGTCGACCCGGCGCTGCTGCTGCTCGACGAGGCCACCGCCGCGCTCGACCCGGCGACCGAGTCGGCGGTGCTCGCCGCGGGCGACCGGGTGGCCGCCCGATGCACGACGTTCGTGGTCGCCCACCGGCTCGCGACCGCCGCGCGGGCGGACCGGATCGTCGTGCTGCACGGCGGGCGGATCGTCGAGGAGGGCACCCACGAGGAGCTGCTGGAGCGCGGGGGCCGCTACGCGCTGCTCTGGCGCACGGGGGCGGCCACCGCCGACGACGCCGAGGGCCTCGTGGACCGCGAGACCGTGCCGGCCGTGCAGGTCGGGACGGGGCCGTGACACCCCCTCGACGCCACGGCCCCGTCCCCAGGCCTCCGCACGCACCCCCGGTGATGGTTCAGATGCGAACCGTGTGCACCACGAGATTGTCGGAGTAGCTGCGCGCGCCCCGGTCGAACTCCCCGGCGCACGTGACGAGCCGCAGCACGTCGTCGGGGGTCGCGCCGAAGACCGCGAAGGTCGGGAACCGGTCCTTCGCCACCTGCTCGCTGCGGGTGACCGCGTACCGGGCCTGCGAGCCGTCGGCCCGCCCCACCTCGACGACGTCGCCGGGCCGCAGGTCACGCAGGCGGTAGAAGACCGCGGGACCGCGCCGGGAGTCGACGTGGCCAAGCAGGACCGTCGGCCCGGCTCCGCCGGTCGCCCGGGCTCCCCCGGCGAACCAGCCGACGCGGTCGAAGTCGGTCGGGACCTCGGCCGTCCCGTCGCCCGCGAGGCCGAGCCGCTGCACGTCGTCCCGGGCCACACCGATCGCCGACACCCGCACCGACACCGGCGCGGTCGGGTCGCGTGGTCCGGCCGCGGTCCCCGTCCCGACGGCGGGTGGCGGGCCACCCGCCGTCGTCCCCGGCGCGCCGCAGGCCGCGAGGAGCAGCACCGCCCCCAGGACCGCGACGGCGACCGCCGGGACCCGTCGTCGGGAAGGGGCCACGCTCAGGCCCTCGACCGCCGGAACGCGACCACCCCGGCCGCACCCGCGGCGACGACGGCCGCCGCGCCGAGGGCGATCGGGGCGGCGGAGTCGTCGGCGCCGCCGGCCCCGGTCTCCACCCCGCCCATCGGCACCGGCGTCAGCTGCCCGCGGACGGTGCCGGCGGTGAAGCCCGCGGTGTGCGTGTCGCCGAAGAAGGCGGACGGGTTCGCCTCGATCTGCTTCAGCGAGAACCCGGCGCCGCTGTCCTGCCCGTTCGCCATCACCCCGGTGGTGAACGGGCCCTGCAGGCAGCCCGAGCTGGTGCGGGTGTCGCCGTCGCCGGACGGGTTCGGGAACGCGATGCGCGGCGGGCCCGAGGCGCCGGACGCGGCCTCGTGGATGTGCGTCGCCGTGCGGGCGGGGCTCTGGTACTCGCCGGTGACGCCCTCGAGGCGGAGGTCGTAGCAGATGACCTCCTCGTCGGAGTTGATCCGGTAGTCGAACGAGCCGGTCGCCCCCGGCTGCCCGGGCGCCGGCTGGTTGTTCTGCCCGATGACCATGTCGGGGGTCGCCATGACGGTGAACATGCTGGTGAAGCTCGACGGCTCGTCGACCTGGCCGTCCTGGGCGAGGGCCGCACCACCGGAGAGCGCGAGCGCGCCGACGGTGAGGGCGGACAGGGCGGCGAGCCTGACGGGGGTGCGGCGCACGGGGGCCTCCTGGGGGATTCGTCCTGTTGCTCCCGTTCCTACGGAGCGTCCGCGGCCGGCGTTGAGCGGATCGTGGACGAGTTCCCGCGGCCCGCACGCAACGCCGCGCCTCCCGCGGCCGTACTCCCCTCGTGCGCACTTCCGCCCCACCACACCTCGACCCCGGCAGCATCACGCCGGTGCAGCGGGAGGTCCGGGTGAGCGAGGCCGATGCCGGCCCCGCGGCCCTCGACCTGCGGCGGACCACCGACCTCGAGACCGCCTACCGCAGGCACGCGGGCGAGCTGCACCGCTTCGTCACCCGGCACCTGCGCGACGCCACCACGGCGTCCGACGTGGTCCAGGAGGTGTTCGTCCGCGCCTGGCGGCACGCCGGACGCTACGACGCGACCGTCGGCAGCCTGCGCGTGTGGCTGTTCACCATCGCCCGCAACCTGATCGTCGACCAGGTCCGCCACGACCGCGCTCGCCCCGGCCGGCCGACCGACCCGGGCGTGCTGGGCGAGGTGGCCGAGCGGACCGCGCGGGAGCCGCGTCGCTCGTTCAGCGAGGACCTCGTCACCGCCTGGTTCCTGGAGGAGGCTCTGGAGCGGATCGGAGCCGACCAGCGGGTGGCCATCGTCGAGACCGCGCTGCGGGGCCGGCCCTACGCCGAGGTGGCCGCCGAGCTGGACGTGCCCGTGGGGACACTGCGCAGTCGCGTGTTCCACGGCCTGCGGAACCTGCGTTCGATCATGGAGGAGACGGGGGTGCCGTGGTGACCACCTGGCCCGACGGCCGCGACCACGAGGTGCTGCGCGACCGCCTCGGGGCCTACGTCCTCGACGGCCTCGACGCCGAGGAGCGGGCCGAGGTCGACGCGCACCTGCCCGGCTGCCCGTCGTGCCGCACCGAACTCGACCGGATCGCGCCGCTCGCCGGCCCGCTGCGCGCCCTCGACCCGGACCGGGTCGGGACCGGCCCCCGCCACGGGGCCGAGGAATCGCCCCCCGAGGGTCTCGCCGAGGTCCTGCGCCGCGTCCGGGCCGAGGCGGACCCGCCCGGTGTCGCACCGCCCGCTCCGGTCGTACCGCTCGCCCCCCGACGCCGGCGCCCGCTCCTCCTCCTGGCCGCCGGCGCTCTGGTGATCGCCCTCGCCGGCGCCGCGGGCGGCTTCGCGCTCGGGGTGCGCGGTGCCGGGGGACCCGTCGAGCCGGTCCTCGTGCAGGCCCTCGCCCCCGGCGTCGAGGCGGAGGCCGGGACGATCGCGCACACGTGGGGCGTGGAGGTCGTGCTCACCGGCCGCGGCTTCGAGCCCGGCCGGACGTACCAGGTCGCGGTGGTCGACCGGACGGGACGGCCGATCGGGGCGGGGGCCTTCGTCGGCACCGGGGCCACCGAGATGGTCTGCCGGCTCAATTCGCCGGTCCTCCGGGACGAGGCCACCGGCTTCGTCGTGACGACCGGACAGGGCGACGAGGTGCTGCGCTCGCGCTTCGTGTGACCTGCCCGACGACCCCGCTGTGAACCGGTGCAGTGGGCGACACGGCCGCCACCCACGCGCGCGCGGAGCGCTAACCTGGTGTCCGTTTCCATTCCCGCGCGTGATTGAGGCGATCTCCAGCCGTGTCGACGAGCAGCCCGGCAGCCCAGTTCGGTCCCAACGAGTGGCTGGTCGACGAGATGTACCAGCGCTACCTCGCGGACCCGGACTCCGTGGACGCCGCCTGGCACGAGTTCTTCGCCGACTACGCGCCCGACGACGGGTCGTCCGTCGCGGGGGCGGGCTCCGCGTCCTCCACCCCGTCGTCGAACGGCTCCGCGTCCGGCTCGGCCGACTCCGGCGCGACCCGGGGCGAGCGCAACGGCTCCAGCGGCTCCAGCACGGCGGGGGCGGCGAAGACCGCGTCGTCGAACGGTACGGACACCAACGCCCCGGCGCGCACCGACGACGCGGCGACCCGGCAGAAGACCGCCGAGAAGCCCGCCCCGACGGCGGAGCCGAGGACCGAGAGCAAGCCGGCCGCCGGGTCCACCACGCCCGCGAAGGCCACCGACGACGCCTCGTCGGACGAGAGCGTGACGCCGCTGCGCGGGGCGGCCAACGCGATCGCGAAGAACATGCAGGCCTCGCTCGAGCTGCCGACGGCGACGAGCGTGCGCGCGGTCCCGGCCAAGCTGCTGGCCGACAACCGCATCGTCATCAACAACCACCTCAAGCGGACCCGTGGCGGGAAGGTCTCCTTCACCCACCTGCTGGGCTACGCGATGGTCCGGGCGCTCTCCGCGTTCCCGAACATGAACCGCCACTACGGGGCCGACGCGAAGGGCAAGCCCGCCGTCGTCGACCCCGGGCACGTCAACCTCGGCCTGGCGATGGACCTCCCGGGCAAGGACGGCTCGCGCACGCTCGTCGTCGTGGCCCTCAAGGGCTGCGAGACCATGAACTTCGCCCAGTTCTGGGCCGCCTACGAGGACATGGTCCGCAAGGCCCGGTCCGGCAAGCTCGGCGCCGAGGACTTCTCCGGGGTCACGATCAGCCTCACCAACCCGGGCACGATCGGCACCAACCACTCGGTGCCGCGCCTCACGGTCGGCCAGGGCACGATCGTCGGTGTCGGGGCCATGGAGTACCCGGCCGAATTCCAGGGCGCCAGCGACGAGCGCCTCGCGAACATGGGCATCAGCAAGATCATCACGCTGACGTCCACGTACGACCACCGGATCATCCAGGGCGCCGAGTCCGGCGACTTCCTGCGCCGGATCCACCACCTCGTCCTCGGCGAGGAGGGGTTCTACGACGACATCTTCGCCTCGCTGCGCATCCCGTACGAGCCGATCCGGTGGGTGCAGGACCTGCCGGAGTCGAGCATCGACCGCACGGCGCGGATCCTCGAGCTGATCGACGCGTACCGGAACCGCGGCCACCTCATGGCCGACACCGACCCGCTCGACCACCCGCAGCGCAAGCACCCCGACCTGGACATCCAGAGCCACGGGCTGACGCTGTGGGACCTGGACCGCGAGTTCCCCGTCGACGGGTTCGCGGGCCGGCAGGCGATGAAGCTGCGCGACGTCCTCGGGGTGCTGCGCGACTCCTACTGCCGCACCATCGGCGTCGAGTACATGCACATCCTCGACCCGGAGAAGCGCGCCTGGTTGCAGGAGCGCATCGAGGTGCCGCACGAGAAGGTCTCCGCGGCCGAGCAGAAGTACATCCTGTCGAAGCTCAACGCCGCCGAGGCGTTCGAGGCGTTCCTGCAGACCAAGTACGTCGGGCAGAAGCGCTTCTCGCTCGAGGGCGCCGAGACCGTCATCCCGCTGCTCGACGCGGTCCTCGACGAGGCCGCGGCGCACGAGATGGACGAGGTCGTCATCGGCATGCCGCACCGCGGCCGGCTGAACGTGCTCGCGAACATCGTCGGGAAGCCGGTCTCGCAGATCTTCCGCGAGTTCGAGGGCAACCTCGACCCGGGCCAGGCCCACGGTTCCGGCGACGTGAAGTACCACCTGGGCGCCGAGGGCAAGTTCTTCCGGATGTTCGGCGACGGCGAGACCACCGTCTCGCTGACGAGCAACCCGTCGCACCTCGAGGCGGTCGACCCGGTCCTCGAGGGCATCGTCCGCGCCAAGCAGGACATGCTCGACAAGGGCCCGGACGGCTTCACGGTCATGCCGGTCGCGATGCACGGTGACGCGGCCTTCGCCGGGCAGGGCGTGGTCGCCGAGACGCTGAACCTCGCGCTGCTGCGCGGCTACCGGACCGGCGGCACGGTGCACGTGATCGTCAACAACCAGGTCGGCTTCACCACCGCCCCGGAGCACACCCGCTCCACGCACTACTGCACCGACGTCGCCAAGATGATCGACGCGCCGGTCTTCCACGTGAACGGCGACGACCCCGAGGCGTGCGTCTGGGTGGCGCGCCTGGCGGTCGAGTTCCGCGAGCGCTGGAACTCCGACGTCGTGATCGACATGGTCTGCTACCGCCGCCGCGGCCACAACGAGGGCGACGACCCCTCGATGACCCAGCCGGAGATGTACGACGTCATCGACGCCAAGCGCTCGGTGCGCAAGACCTACACCGAGTCGCTGATCGGCCGCGGCGACATCTCGCTCGACGAGGCCGAGCACGCCCTGCGCGACTACGGCAGCCAGCTCGAGCACGTGTTCAACGAGGTCCGCGAGCTGGAGAAGGCCGAGATCGAGCCCAGCCCGTCGGTCGAGTGGGAGCAGGCGGTCCCGAACTCGCTGCAGACCGCGGTGCCGCTCGAGGTGGTCCAGCGGATCGCCCGGGCGTTCGCCGAGCCCCCCGAAGGCTTCGCGGTGCACCCGCGCGTCAAGCCGGTGCTCGAGCGGCGCGGGAAGGCCGCGTCGACCGAGACGGCCGAGGGCATCGACTGGGCCTGGGCGGAGCTGCTGGCCTTCGGCTCGCTGCTGATCGACGGCAAGCTCGTCCGGCTCTCCGGGCAGGACTCGCGGCGCGGCACGTTCACCCAGCGCCACTCCGTGCTCATCGACCGGAAGACCGGCGAGGAGTACGTCCCGCTGCGGCACCTGACCGCCGACCAGGGCAAGTTCATGCCCTACGACTCGGCGCTCTCGGAGTTCGCGGCCGTCGGCTTCGAGTACGGCTACTCCGTGGTCAACCACGACGCCCTGGTGTGCTGGGAGGCGCAGTTCGGCGACTTCGTCAACGGCGCCCAGTCGATCATCGACGAGTTCATCTCGTCCGGTGAGGCGAAGTGGGGCCAGACCTCCGACGTCGTGCTGCTGCTGCCGCACGGCCACGAGGGTCAGGGCCCCGACCACACCTCGGGCCGCATCGAGCGCTTCCTGCAGCTGTGCGCGGAGGGGTCGATGACGGTGGCGGTGCCGTCGTCGCCGTCGAACTACTTCCACCTGCTGCGCCGACACGCCACCGACGGGGTCCGCCGCCCGCTCGTCGTCTTCACGCCGAAGTCGATGCTGCGCAACAAGGCCGCGGTCAGCCCGGTGGAGGAGTTCACGTCCGGGGGCTACCGCCCGGTGCTCGACGACCCAACGTTCGCCGCGAACGACAAGGCCGCCACCGCCTCGAAGGTCCTGATGTGCGCCGGGAAGGTGTACTACGAGCTCGTGGCCGCCCGGGAGAAGGCCGGTCGGACCGACGACATCGCGATCGTCCGGCTTGAGCAGCTCTACCCGGTCGCCGGCGACGAGATCTCCTCGATCATCGGCCGGTACCCGTCGGCGAAGGAGATCGCCTGGGTTCAGGAGGAGCCGGCCAACCAGGGCGCGTGGCCGTTCCTCGGCCTCATGCTGCCGGAGAAGGTGGAGAGCCTGCGCGGGCTGCGCCGCATCTCCCGCCGCCGCATGGCCGCGCCCGCGGCCGGCGTCGCGAAGGTGCACGAGGTGGAGCAGAAGGCGCTGATCGCCGAGGCGATCGAGGGCTGATCCCCGTGTACTTCACCGACCGCGGGATCGAGGAACTGGAGGACCGGCGGGGCGAGGAGGAGGTCAGCCTGGCGTGGCTGGCCGACCGCCTCCGCGCCTTCGTCGACGCCCACCCCGAGCACGCCGGCGCCGCGGACCGCTTCGCGGTGTTCCTGGCGCGCGACGATTCCGACGACCCCGAATGAACGAACGGCACTCTCGCGCTCCTAGAAGCAGCGAGAGTGCCGTTCGTTCGTTCCGGTGACTGCTCCGATCAGCCGATCCCGGCCGACGAGAGCCAGTCGCGGGCGACCTGCGCGGGGTCCGGCTTGTCCGGTGCATCGAGACGCTTGTTCAGGTCCGTCAGCGTCGCGGTGTCCATCTTCTGCGAGATCAGGTTCAGCACGTCGGTCACGGCCGGGTTGCCGAGCTTCGACGCGTTGACCAGCGGCACCACCTGCTGCGCCGCGAAGTTCGACTTCGGGTCGGCGAGGATCACGAAGTCGTTGTTCGGGATCGACGGGTCGGTGGTGAACAGGTCCGCCGCCTGGACCGAGCCGTCGCGCAGCGCGGCCACCGTCAGCGGGCCGCCGGCGTCGAGCGAGCGGAACTCCTTGAACGTGCAGCCGTAGGAGCGCTCGATGCCCGGGATGCCGTAGGGCCGGGTCTGGAACTCGGGCGGGCCGCCGAACACGACGGTGCCGCAGAGCGGTCCGAGCTGGTCCAGCGACGTGATGTTGTTCTGCGTCGCGAAGGCGCGGGTGACGACGACCGCGTCCTTGTCCTCGGCCGGGCTCGCCTGCAGCACCTTCAGCGACGGCGGCAGTTTCTGCTGCACCTGGGCGTACACGTCGGCCGGCGCGGTGGCCGTGGCCTGGCCGTCGAGGTACTGCAGCAGGTTGCCGGTGTACTCCGGCACGAGGTCGATCGACCCGTCGCGCAGGCCGGGGAAGTAGGTCTCCCGGCTGCCGATGCCGAACTGCCGCTCGACCTTCACGCCGCGGATCGACAGCGCGGTCGCGTAGATCTCGGCGAGCAGCCGGTTCTCGGTGAAGTTGGCCGAGCCGATCCGGAGGGTGTCGCCGGCGGCGGGCGGCTGCGGCTGGGAGGCCAGCGGGTCGCCCCCGCCACCGCCGCACGCGGCGACGAGGAGGGCGAGGGCGGCCAGGAATGCGGCCCCGAGGGCGCGGGTCGGTCTCACGGGCATCAGCCTCCAGCGGTGACGGTGTCGGTTCGAGCGGGTTCCTGACGGCGGGTGCCGGGCGTGACCGCCCGCTGCAGGCCCTGCAGCGCGACCTCCAGCACGATCGCGAGGAGCGCGACGAGGATCGCCCCGCCCGCCATCTGCGTGAAGTCGCGCTGGGCCTGGCCGTCGACGATGTAGCGGCCGAGCCCGCCCAGGGAGACGAACGCGGCGATGGTGGCGGTGGCGACGACCTGCAGCACCGCGGTGCGCAGCCCGGCCACCATGAGCGGCAGCGCGTTCGGCAGCTCGACCTGGAACAGGATCTGGGATTCGGTCATGCCGATGCCGCGGGCCGCGTCGACCGCGGCCGGGTCGACGCCGGAGATCCCGGAGTAGGTGCCGGCGAGCAGCGGCGGGATCGCGAGCAGCATCAGGGCGAGCACCACAGGGGTCAGGCCCAGGCCGATGAGCAGCACGAACAGCACGAGGACGCCGAGCTCGGGCAGGGCGCGCAGCCCGTTGGCGAGCCCGACCACCAGCAGCCGGCCGCGTCCGGTGTGGCCGATGTAGAGGCCGAGCGGCACGGCGATCACGGCCCCGACCAGCACGGCGAGCGCGGTGTAGCCGAGGTGCTGGAGGAGCCGGGCGGGGATGCCGGTCGACGCGGACCACTGGGCGGGCGCGGAGAACCAGGCGACCAGCGAGGAGAGCACGGCTCACACCTCCACTGACGACGTCGGCCGGGCCACGCGACGGTTCCAGGGCGCGAGCAGGCGCCCGACGAGCACCCACAGCGCGTCGAACAGCAGCGCCAGGATCACGATCGCGAGCAGCCCGAACACGATCTGCGCGGTGTAGAAGCGTTCGAAGCCCTGGGTGAACAGGGCCCCCAGCGCGCCCTGACCGATGATGGCGCCCACCGCGACCAGGCTGAACGAGCTCACGGTCGCCACCCGCATGCCGGCGACGAGCACCGGCACCGCGAGGGGCAGCTGGACACCGACGAGCAGGCCGAGCGGGCGGTAGCCCATCGCCACACCCGCCGTCATGACCTCGGAGGGGACCTCGTCCAGGCCGTCGACGACGCTGCGCACGAGCAGTGCGACGGCGTAGACCGTCAGCGCGACGGCGACGTTGACCGGGTCCAGGATCCGGGTGCCGAGCAGGATCGGCATGACGACGAACAGCGCGAGCGAGGGGATCGTGTAGAGCACGCCGGTGAGCGGCAGCAGGATGCGGCGCGCCCCACGGGAACGCCACGCCCACCAGCCCAGCGGCAGGCTGATCACCAGCCCCAGCAGGACCGGGACGAGGGCCAGGACGATGTGCTCGGCCGCGAGGGGCAGGACGTCCTCCCCGAACAGCCTCACCGATCGCCCCCGTCGGCCGGCTCCAGGGCGTCCGTCCGGTGCAGCAGCGTGATCACGGCCTCGGGCTCGATCCCGCCGAGGACCCGGCCGTCGTCGTCCACGGCCACGCCGCGCCCGGCGGGCGAGCTCAGCGCCGCGTCCAGCGCGCTGCGCAGCGAGGCGCCCTCCTGGTGCACGGTGCCGAGAGCCACCCGGTCGCCGCCCTGCCGCCATCCGGTGGGGCGGCCGTCGTCGTCCACGACGAGCAGCCAGCCGTCACCCGTCGTCGGGAAGGTGGAGAGCGCGAGCGAGCCCGCGCCGACGAACTGCAGCCGGCGGTAGCCGCGGTCACGGCCGACGAAGCCTGCGACGAAGTCGTCGACGGGCGCGGCGAGCAGCTCCGACGGCGGCGCGAACTGGGCGAGGGTGCCGCCCACGCGCAGCACCGCGACCATGTCGCCGAGGCGGATCGCCTCGTCGATGTCGTGGGTGACGAAGAGGATCGTGCGGCCGAGCTCGGACTGCAGGCGCAGCAGCTCGTCCTGCAGGTCCGCGCGCACCACCGGGTCGACCGCGGAGAACGGCTCGTCCATCAGCAGCACGGGTGCGTCACCGGCCAGGGCACGGGCGACGCCGACGCGCTGCTGCTGCCCGCCCGAGAGCTGCGCCGGGTAGCGGCCGCCGACGCGGGGGTCGAGCCCGACGCGTTCGAGCAGCTCCCCGGCCTGCCTCCGGGCCTCCGCGCGCCCGCGCCCGAGCAGGACGGGCACCGTCGCGATGTTGTCGATCACCGACCGGTGCGGGAAGAGCCCGGCGTTCTGGATGACGTAGCCGATGCCGCGGCGCAGGGTCGGCGGGTCCTGCGTGGACACGTCCACCCCGTCCAGCCGGACCGTTCCCGACGACGGGTCCACCATCCGGTTGACCATCCGGAGCGTCGTCGTCTTGCCGCAGCCCGACGGCCCCACGAGGACCGTGATCTCACCCTCGCGGGCGGTCAGCGACAACGACTGCAGGGCGACGGTGCCGTCGGCGTAGGCCTTGTGCACTTCGGAGAACTCGATCACCGCAGTGCTTCCTCCGCGGTCCAGGGCGGCGCCTCGTCGGCCGCCTGGGTCGCAGCACCGTAACCGAACGACGGGGACACCGCGCGAGAGAACGCCGCGCGGGAGAACGCCGATCAGGAGGCGTCGGCCACGTCCGGGGCGATCGGGCCGCGGGCGAGGACCTCCGCGAGCTTCGGGCCGGGCATCGCCCGGGCGAACAGCCAGCCCTGGTAGGCGTCCACGCCCAGGTCACGCAGCACCGCGAACTGGTCGGCGTCCTCGACGCCCTCGGCCACGCAGGTCTGGCCGATCGCGGCGGCGAGCTCCACGACCGCGCGGGCCACGGCCCGGTCGGACTCGCCGGTCGCGACCCCGCGGACGAAGCCCCGGTCGAGCTTGACGATCTGCGCGGGCAGACCGGTCAGGCGCGACAGCGAGGAGTAGCCGGTGCCGAAGTCGTCCACCGCGAACCGCACGCCCGCCGCGATCAGCTCGTTCATCTCCCGCAGCGTCGAGGGCGGCAGGTCGGCCAGGCAGGTCTCCACCAGCTCGAGCACCAGCCGGTCCCACGGCAGCCCGGCCTCCGTCACCGCCTCGTGCACCGTCGCGAGGAAGTCCGGGTCGCCGGGGAGCAGCCCGGCCAGGTTCACCGCGACCGAGGCGGCCGGTCGGTCGCCGTGGGCGGGCCAGGTCGCGGCCTCGCGCACGGCCGCCCGCAGCACCCAGCGGTCGAGGTCGCCGAGCAGGTCGGCGGCCTCCGCGATCGGCAGGAACTTGTCCGGAAAGATCAGGCCGTGCTCGGGGTGCTGCCAGCGCACCAGGGCCTCGGCGGTCTGCACGCACCCGTCGGGGCCGACGACCGGCTGGAAGTGCAGCACCAGCTCGTCGTTGACCATCGCCTGGCGCAGCTGGGACTCCAGGCGCAGCGCCTCGTCCGCCCCGCGCATGATCGCCTCGTCGGCGAGGGCGACCCGGTTGCTGCCGCTCTTGGCCTCGAACAGGGCGGCGTCGGCGAAGCGGATGAGGTCGCCGGTCGCGGGGTGGTCGGGGGTGTCCGGCTCGTCGGCGTCGCCGTGCGCCGCGGCGAGGACCTGCTCGACGGGGTCGGCGTACGGGTCGATCTCGGCGGTGCCGGTCGTGGCGGGCAGGCCGAGCGCGGCGCCGACGGCGGCCCCGATCGTGGCCGACACGCGGACCAGCTGGCCGTGCACCGGCACCGCGGTGCGCAGCAGCTTCGCGACGAGGTCGGTCAGCGCGTCCAGCCCGCCGTGGGCGTCCACGTCGGCGCAGACGACGACGAACTCGTCGCCGGAGTGACGGGTCGCGGTGCAGCCGGGCGGCAGCCCCTCGCGCAGCCGGTCGGCGAGCCAGACCAGCAGCTCGTCACCGGCGTCGTGGCCCAGCGAGTCGTTGACCCGCTTGAAGTTGTCGAGGTCGCAGAACAGCACGGCCGTCCGGCGCGCCGAGGGGCCCGAGAGCAGGTGGGACACCGCGCGCGTCAGGGCCCGGCGGTTGGGGAGGCCGGTCAGCTCGTCGTGCATCGCCTGGTGGCGCAGCGACGCCTCGACGCGGCGGTTCTCCGTGACGTCGGTGAAGACGACGAGGTGGGTCGCGCGCCCGGCGTCGTCGACCGAGACCGACACGTGCAGCTCGCACCACACGGGGTCGGTGACGTCGCCGCGGGCCCCGCGCTCGCGGCGGCGCAGCGCGCGGGCGGTGCACGACCAGCTGATCGAGCCCGCCGACCCGGCGGGCCGCGCGAGCAGCGGGGTCGGCATGCCGACCGTGTCGGACCCGAGCTCGGCGTCGAGGTCCAGCAGCTCGTCGGCGCGGCGGCCGCGCAGCGCCTCCTGCCCCTCGCCGAGCAGCCGGCACAGCGACTGGTTGGCCTGCACGAGCCGCTCGTGGTCGTCGAAGATCGCGACCCCGACCGGTGCGACCGCCAGCAGGTCGGTGAACCGCTGGGTCGAGGTCCGCAGCCGCGTCTCCATCGCCCGGCGCTCGGTGACGTCCTCCACCGACCCCGAGACGACGAGGCGGCGCCCGACCGTCGTCCGCTCCGCGCGCACGTGGAGCAGGCGGGAGGGGTCGTGGGCGGGGCGCAGCTCGAGGTCGAGCCGGGCGCCGGTGTCGACCATGGCCGTCCAGCGCGCCCACACCTGCGGCCGGTCCATGGGGTGGACGCACTCGGCGACCACGTCGCGGGTGAGCGGCCCGACACCCGGCAGGCCGAAGAGGGTGCGTGCCACCGAGGACACCGACCAGGTATCGGCGGTCCGGTCGAGTTCCCAGGACCCGACGCCGGCGAGGCGCGTCAGCCCCTCCAGGCGGCGGCGCTCGTCGGCGACGGCCGCGTCGACGGTGCGCCGCACGTGCTCGGGGCCACCGAGGTCGCTGACGTCGACCGCGACGAGCGCACGGTGGGTGGTACCGGGCAGCTGGTTCCACCGGAGCAGGCGCACCGGCACGGACGCGCCGCCGCGGCGCCGGACCTCGCCGGACCCGCCGGAGCCGTTCGTCACGACGAGCGAGTCCACCGGCCGCCCCGTCATCTCCGCGACCGGCGTGCCCGTGAGGCGGGCGAACTCCCGTGAGGCGGTGACGACGAGGCCGTCGCCGTCGAAGACCACGGCGGGGCCGTCGGGGAGCAGGTCGAGCAGGGGGTCGGTCCGGCCCGGAGCCGGGATCGGGGTCGCCGCGACGGTGGCGGCCTCGACCGGGCTGGCGGCCGGGCCGTGGCCGGGGGTCGGAACGGCGGCCCGGGTGACCGCGGGCAGGGGCACGGAGGGCGTCCGTGGGCGCGGGCTGGGGGTCGGACCGGTGCTCGGGGTCGGACCGGTGCTCGGGGTCGCCGGGGCGCCTGGACGCGGCGCCTCCGCGCGCGCCGGGCGGGCGCGGGGCACGGTCGGCAGCGTGTCGGCCTCGCACCGGCCGGCGCCGTCGGAGGAGGACTCGGTGCGGGTCTCGCTGCGGGCGTCGGAGCGGCCCTCGGTACGGGCGTCGGTGCGGGTCTCGGAGCGGCCTTCGGTGCGGGTCTCGGAGCGGCCTTCGGTGCGGGTCTCCGTGCGGGACGGTTCGGAGCGGGTCGGAGCGGGCACCTGCTCGCCGACGAGGCCGGGCGTGGCGACGTCCGACGCCTCGGGCGCGGTGGCGTCCGTGGCGTCGGAGGCCTCCGCCACCCGCACCACGGCGAGTCGCGGCATCCGCCTGGCTCCGTTCACGCGATCGTCCCCTTCACCGGCGGTGCTCCTCCGACCCGATCGGGCCGGACTGACCGCCTCCTGATCACCGCAACGAAGGAGACCCCGTCGGGGTCCGGGCACATCACCCCGTCGGGTGTCTCAAGGCGCCGACCGAGCCGTCTCACGCGGTCGCGTGCATCAAGTCCGGCGCATCTGTCTCAACACGGACGATGAACGGTTGGGGCACGGCACGTGAGAGCGACGAACGGCACAGATCCGATGGCGTGTCGCACGACCGGAGGCCGATTCACTCAGACGCGCGACGACTCTCACGATCCGTACGAGACCGGCCGCGTCAGCGGTCGGCGACGAGCCGCGACCGGTACCCGCCCCCCGATCGGTTCACACCTGATCACCCGGAAGTCCGTGCCGTTCGTCGTCCGTGATCCCGCTCACCCGTCGGTGGCGACCTCGGCCACGTGCGTGCGCACCACCCCGTCGGCACCCGCTGCCTTCGCCACCGCGGCGGCGACCGCGGGCGCGACGCGCGGGTCGAGGGCGCTCGGGACGATGTGGTCGACCCCGAGTTCCTCGGAGGCGATGGCGAAGATGGCGTCGGCCGCGGCGAGCTTCATGTGCTCGGTGATCCGGCGGGCCGAGGCGTCGAGGGCCCCGGCGAACACCCCGGGGAACGCCAGCACGTTGTTGATCTGGTTGGGGTAGTCGCTGCGCCCGGTCGCGACGACGGACGCGTGCCGCCGTGCCACGGCGGGGTCGATCTCGGGGTCGGGGTTGGAGAGCGCGAAGACGATCGCGTCGTCGGCCATCGACTCGATGACCGACTCGGGCACCGTCGAGCCGGAGAGCCCGAGGAAGACGTCCGCATCCGCCAGCGCCGTCGTCAGGTCCCCGCGCAGCCCGCGCGGGTTGGTCTGCTCGGCGAGGGCGTACTTCGCGACGTTCATGTTCTCGCGGCCGGTGTGGATCACCCCGCGCGAGTCGAGCACGGTCACGTCCTCGACGCCCGCCTCGAGCAGGATCTTCGCGCAGGCCACCCCGGAGGCTCCCGCACCGGAGACGACCACCTTGAGCGGCTCCAGGTCCCGCCCCAGCGCAGCCGCCGCTCCGCGCAGCGCCGCGAGCACGACGATCGCGGTGCCGTGCTGGTCGTCGTGCATGACAGGGCAGTCGAGCGCCTCGATGAGCCGGCGCTCGATCTCGAAGCAGCGCGGCGCCGCGATGTCCTCGAGGTTCACCGCGCCGAAGCTCGGGCGCAGGTGCACCAGGGTCTCGACGATCTCGTCCACGTCCGTGGTGTCGAGCACCAGCGGGATCGAGTCCAGGTCGGCGAACGCCTTGAACAGGGCCGACTTGCCCTCCATCACCGGCAGCGAGGCCCGCGGGCCGATGTCACCGAGGCCCAGGACGGCGGTGCCGTCGCTGACCACGGCCACGAGCCGGTGGGTCCAGGTGTAGCGGGCGGTGAGGGCGGCGTCGTCGGCGATCGCGCGACTGACCTTCGCGACCCCGGGCGTGTACGCGATCGACAGGTCCCGACGCCCGCCCAGCGCGACCGTCGGGGCGATGGAGAGCTTGCCGCCCTCGTGCGGGACGAAGATGTCGTCGTCGGTGAGGTCGCGGCCGCTCGTGTCGGCCGCGGTGCCGGTCTCGGAGCTCGTGCTGCTCACGCGGTCCTCCTACGTGTGGTGGTCACGGTCGTGGGCCGACCCGTCCGGGGACGGGTGGCGGTGGCGGCGGGCCATGTCGTCCCGGCGGACGGTCGGGTCCGGCGATCGGTCGGTGCACGGGGTCGCCGCACGGCGCTGCGCAGGGGCGGGGGTGACCCGGAGACGGCCGATCCTGTCGTGGGTCGGCCGTCGTGTCTGCGTCCCGCCGGGGTCGGACCGGTCACAGGCCCCGGCCGATAGGGTCGGGCGCCGTGGACGCCAAGGAACTCGCGGTGCCCGGTGCGTGGGTGTTCACCCCGCCGGTCTTCCCCGACGCGCGCGGCGCGTTCGCAGCGCCCTTCCAGGCGGAGGTGTTCGCCGGGACGGTCGGGCACCCGCTGCATGTGGCGCAGGCCAACACGAGCGTATCCCGACGCGGCGTGCTGCGGGGCGTGCACTACGCCGACGTGCCGCCCGGGCAGGCGAAGTACGTGCAGTGCTCGGCCGGGGCCCTGCTCGACGTGGTGGTCGACATCCGCGTCGGCTCCCCCACCTACGGGCAGTGGGACGCGGTGCGGCTGGACGCCGAGACGCTGAACGCGGTGTACCTCTCCGAAGGACTCGGCCACGCGTTCCTCGCCCTCGTCGACGGCACCGTCGCCACCTACCTGTGCTCCACCGCGTACAACCCGGGCGCCGAGCACGGCGTGGACCCGCTCGACCAGGCCCTCGGGCTGCCCTGGACGGACCATGTACCCGCTGACGAGCTGATCCTCTCCGACAAGGACCGCTCCGCGCCCTCCCTCGCCGAGGCGAAGGCGGTCGGTGCCCTGCCCGACGCCGAGGCCTGCCGCGCCCGGGTGGGGGCGCTGACGGCGGGTTCCTGAGGGCCGCTGAGGGACGAGCGGGCACCGAGAGCTCTCCGGCGGCCCGTCCGGCAGCCCGCAGGACCCGGTGATCATCGCCCGCGGGCGCCCGCTGGCGGGAGCGGCCTCCCGGCGGGCACCTTGTCGCGGGCTACCGCTCATCGTCCCGCACCTTGTCACTGGGAATCCCCGCGACAAGGCGCCGCCGGACCGCCGAGAACCCGCGACAACACACCGCCCACCCGACGAGCGGGCGCCCAGCGTTCTCCAGCCGCCCGCCCAGCAGCCCTGAGGGCCCCGTGATCAGCCGCCAGCCCGCCTGGCAGGCCGCGGGGGCCGTTGGCCGTCGTCCGCGGGCGCCGGTCTCGCGGGAGCGGCCTATCCGTGGGCATCTTGTCGCGGGGAATCACCACGACAAGCCGCCCGCGACCACCTTGTCGCGGCCTACCTCCCACCGTCCCGCACCTTGTCACTGGGAATCCCCGCGACAAGGCGCCGCCGGACCGCTGAAAACCCGCGACAAGGCACCGCTCGCCCGCCGAGCGGGCACCCAGCGATCTCCGGCCGCCCGCCCAGCAGCCTGAGGGCCCGGAGATCACGCCCAGGCGGAGGCCAGCTTCGCCAGCGCGGCCTTCGCCGTGGCCTCAGGGACGCCGGCCGACGGCGGGACCGACAGGACGACCCGACCGCCCGCTGCATTCCGGGTGACACCGGCACCTGCCGTCGGAGCAGGGGCCGAGGCCGAGGTGGCGGCGACCGCGACGACCAGCGGCGCACCGCTCCGGCGCACGGTGCAGGTGACCTGGCCCGCCTTCGGCCCGTTCGCGGTCGCGGCGGTCAGCTGGGCCGCCGGGACCGCGAACGCCTTCGCGACGGCCGGCAGCGACGCCGTACAGCGCGCGGCCGGCGAGGGGGTGGTCGGCGGGGTGGTCGTGGTCGACGACGGCGTGGTCGGCGAGGTGGTCGTGGTCGACGACGGGGTCGACGACGGCGGCGTGCTCGAGGCCGGCGTCGTGGGCTTCGGCGTGGTCGGCCCGGGGGCCGGGGTCGACGGACGCGACGGCGGCGCGGCCGGCGACGAGCTGCCCGACGACGGCACCGCACCCGACGACGGCACCGCACCCGACGACGGCACCGCACCCGACGGCGGCACCGCACCCGGCAGCGCCGACGCGGACGACGACGGCACGGCCGGCACCCCGCCCGTCGGCGCGGCAGCCGGCGCCGACAGCGGCACGGGGCTCCCCCCGACGAGCCCGGTAGGGGCCGGGGCGGAGGGCACGGGACCGGCGTCCGGCAGGACGGACGACGGCAGCGCCGCCAGCGTCGGCGCGCCCTCCTCGACCGGCGAGGCCGGCGAGGCCGGCGAGGCCGGGTCCACGTCCGGGATGCCGCCCTCGGAGTCGGGCACGGGGAGCGCGCCGGAGGCGTAGCCGTCCGCCCAGCGCAGGACCGTCGCCACGTAGGACTCGGAGTGGTTGTAGCGGAACACGGCGTCGTGGCGGCCCGAGGCGGTGGCGAGGTCCGTGCCGCCGGCGCAGAGGTACCGCCCGGTGGCGAGGGTGGCGTCGAAGGCGTTGTCGGGGTCGGACGTGCCGTCACCGTTGCCGTCGGCGCCGTAGGTCCGCCAGCTCGAGGGGATGAACTGGGTGGGGCCGACGGCGCGGTCCCAGGTGGTGTCGTGGTCGAGGGCCCCGCCGTCGGTGTCGCCGATCGCGGCGTTGCCGTTCGTGCCGTCGAGCTGCGGGCCGAGGATCGGGCGCAGGGTCGTGCCGTCCCCGCCCACCGCGCCGCCGTACGCGTGCGAGGACTCGACCTTCCCGATGCCCGCCACCAGCGCCCACGACAGGTGGCAGTCCGGCGCGGAGCGGGCCATCCGGCCCTCGGCCGAGCGGTAGGCGGCGAGCATCGTCTCCGGCACCCCGGATCCCGAGCCCGTCCCCGGCAGCAGCCCCGGGGAGAAGGGGTCCGCGAGCTCGGGCAGCGGCGCGACCCCGGCGTCCGGGGCGCGCCCGGTGGCGCCGACCTCACTGGTGTCGACCGGCGGCAGCGGCAGCGCGACGTCCACCGGCGTGTGCGGCCCGGCGGCCCCGAGGACGCCCATGAGGACGGCCGCCCCCACCGCCCACGTCACGAGCACCCGCGGGCGCTGCGGACGCCGATCACCCGCGCGCACCGTCGAGACCATCCACGACGAGCCGATCCACGGCCCCCGCTCGTCCCCCACCGATCGCTCCCGTCCCCCGGTTTCCCGTCGACGGGACTGTCGTGCGGGGGGCTCCTGACGCTAGCCGCGGTCGGGCGCTGTCATCCGAACGTGATCGGTGGGGTGCTCAGCGACGGGGCAGCCGGCCCGGGTGCGGCCACAGCCGATGGGTGACGACGGCGAGCGCCTCCGCCGGTCCGAGGGTGCGCGAGTCGGTCGACGCGAGCGCCGCGTCCCCCAGGGCGTACCAGCCCCCGTCGTCGGGAAGGGCCAGTCGTTTGACGGAGAGCTGCCCGGGCCGCGACGGCCACCGGACGAGCGCCACGTCCCCGGCCCGCGCACGGCGACCGGGCCACGCGAGGACGACGTCGCCGTCGTGCAGCGTCGGGACCATCGACGAGCCCCGTACGAGGACCCGTCGCGGCCACCGACCCGGCACCTCGCGCGCGCCTCTCACCAGCGCAGACCGCTCGCCGTCATCCGCCCGGGCGTTCATCTCTCATCCCCTGCTCCCGCGCGGTGGTCGGAGTAGGTTAGGCCGCGGTCGGAACGATCACCGTGATCCCCCTGGTGAGGGGAGTTGGGAGGCGACATGGGACTGCTCGCGAGCATCCTCCGTCCGCGCCTGGAGGCCACCGCGCACTGCGACCTCCCCTGTGGCGTGTACGACCCGGCTCAGGCCCGGATCGAGGCCGAGTCGGTCAAGGCGATCCAGGAGAAGTTCCAGGGCTCCGACGACCCGGAGTTCAAGGAGCGTGCCATCCAGATCAAGGAGGAGCGCTCCGACCTGGTGAAGCACCACCTGTGGGTGCTGTGGACGGACTACTTCAAGCCGCCGCACTTCGAGAAGTACCCGCAGCTGCACGAGCTGTTCAACAAGGCCACCAAGGCGGCCGGCGCCACCGGGACCAAGGGCTCCACGGACCCCAAGACCGGTGACGAGCTGCTCGGCTACATCGGCGAGATCTCGGACATCTTCTGGGAGACCAAGAAGGGCTGAGGCCCACGGACCGACGCGCCCGCCCCTCCTCGGGGCGGGCGCGTCGTCGTGTCAGGAGGCAGTGGTGAGCGAGAGCCCGGCCGGCCGGTTGTACCTGCTGCGCCACGGGGAGACCGAGTGGTCCCGGTCGGGGCAGCACACGGGCCGCACCGACATCCCGCTGACGGGGCACGGCCGGGAGCAGGCCCGCGTGGCCGGTGACCTCCTGCGCACGCTGCGCGGCGACGCCCAGCCCGCGCCGGTGGTGTGGTCCAGCCCGCGCACGCGGGCCCGGGACACCGCCGCGCTCGCCGGTCTGACCGTCGACGAGGTGCGCGAGGACCTCGTCGAGTGGGACTACGGCGACTACGAGGGCCGCACCACCCCCGACATCCGCACCGAGGACCCCGGCTGGACGATCTGGACGCACGCCGTCCCGCACGGCGAGTCCGACGAGCAGATCGCGGCGCGCATCGACCGCGTGATCGCCGACGCGGACGCGGAGCTCGCCGTCCGCGACGTCATCCTCGTCGGGCACGGGCACGCCTCGCGGGTGCTGGTCGCCCGCTACCTGGGGCTTTCGCCGTCGGCAGGGGTCGGGTTCGCGTTCGACCCGGCGTCGGTGACCGTGCTCGGCCACGAACGCGGCGAGCACCGCGTCGACCTGCTCAACGTCCCCGGCGGGCTCGTCGAGCCCCCTCCCCCGCCGGCCGACCGGCACTGATCCTTCCCGACGACGGGTGCGGCTACTGCTCCGCCCAGTCCCGGCCCGCCCGGGTCAGCACGCCGGCCAGGACCGCCACGCACAGCACCGCGAGCGGCACACCGAGGTCCGGACGGTCGGAGGACACCCCGGCGTAGAACGCCACCCCGAGCCCGATGAGCTGCGCGACCACCACCGGGCCGCGGGCGCCCCGGCTCCCACGGGCCAGCGCCACCCCCGCGGCCCCGGTGCCGACGCCCAGCAGGATCACGAACCCCCACACCTGCGGCACGCCCTGCAGCGCCAGGAACACCACCCCGGCCACGAGCAGCGCGATCCCCTCGCCCGCGCAGACCAGTGCGGCCACGACGACCGGGCGCGGGGGGCGGGTCGACAACACGATCCCCAGAGTAGGCGCCGTCCCGACGGGCGTTCCGTGACCCACGCCCGGCTCAACCACGGACGGTGCGGGGCTACGGTGAGTGCCGTGCGCGCCCTGCTCGTGGCCAATCCCTCGGCCACCACCACCACGGCAGCGGGCCGCGACGTGATCGCCCACGCCCTCGCCAGCGAGCTCAAGCTCGAGGTGGTGGCCACCCGCTACCGGGGTCACGCGGCCGAGCTCGCGGCCCGGGCGGCCGACGAGGGGGTCGACCTCGTCGTCGTCCTCGGTGGCGACGGGACGGTCAACGAGGCCCTCAACGGGCTGCTGGTGCACGGTCCGCATCCCCAGGTGCCCGCGCTGGGCGTCGTGC
Source organism: Actinomycetospora termitidis (assembly GCF_030286555.1). Classification (GTDB taxonomy): domain Bacteria; phylum Actinomycetota; class Actinomycetes; order Mycobacteriales; family Pseudonocardiaceae; genus Actinomycetospora; species Actinomycetospora termitidis. The sequence goes on from NZ_JASVWF010000003.1 coordinate 200,625, forward strand.
CGGGCGGGTCGGCGAACGTCTTCGCGCGCGCCCTCGGCGCCCCGCGCGACGCCCTGGAGGCCACCCACCAGCTGCTCGGTGCGCTCGCCGCGGGTCGCAGCCGGATGGTCGGGCTCGGGAAGGCCGACGAGCGCTGGTTCAGCTTCAACGCCGGGCTGGGCTGGGACGCCGACGTCATCGCCGCGATGGAGCGGGCCCGCGGCGACGGCCGCGAGGTCACCCCCACCCGCTACGTCGACACCGCCATCCGCCGCTGGGCCCGGGCCCGGGCGAACCCGCCGTCGCTCACGGTGGAGATCCCCGGCGAGGAACCCGTCGAGGGCGTGAAGATGGCCATCGTCTCGAACACCGACCCGTGGACCTACCTCGGCGGCACCGCGGTGCGCACGAACCCCGGCTGCTCGTTCGAGCGCGGGCTCGGTTTCTTCGCCATGCGCAACCTCGGCCTCCCGACGATCGCGCGCACCGTCCGCCAGATCCTGCGACCCGAGGGCTTCGGCGGGTTGGGGTCGGTGGTCCGGCGCGACGACGTGTCCGCCCTGCGGATCACCACCGAGGAGCCCGTCAACCTGCAGGTCGACGGCGACCACCTCGGGCGGCGCAGTGACGTCGAGTTCGTGGCCGTCCCGGACGCCCTGCGGGTCGTCGTGTAGCGAAACGCCGTCCAGCAGTCGTGAGCCGGGTCACGTCCGGTCCGGCGGGCGCGTGCCGCGCGCCGACGAGCGGTGGCTTGATCCGGCCTTCGGGGGACCTCGGAGGCTTGTTCCGGCGCCACGGACAGGGCGGGGATGAGCATAGCGACCGCTCGTCGCCGGCCGACGCCCGGGTCGACGCCTCGTCGTGCGGCGTTTTCCGCTCGTCGCAGTGACCGGCCCGTCACGGTGCGCCGATCTCCACTCACCGCCCGCGCAAGCCCGTCGAGCCGCTTGGGACTCGATCCAGAGCCGTATCTCCTGCAGATTCTTGGTCATCCCCCGCGAGTGCCGGGCAGGAATGCGAGAGCAGAACTGCTCGGCCGGTCCCCGGGAGTCGGTGAGAGATCACCGGAATCCGAGGGGCACGGGAGGTGGACACCCCGGGTGTCCGGCCGGTGGCGAGGATGCCGCAGGTCGGGGAGTCGGACGTCGGGCCTCCCCGCACACACGAGAACGGTACGGAGGGACCGGTACGACGGTCCCGCGGCATTCCGCCCCGAACGGAATCGCCGACCACGATGCAACCCGGTACGCACCCCGAGGCGTGCCCAGCTGAGGAGACCAGCACGATGGACTGGCGGAACGACGCTGCTTGCCGCGACGAGGACCCGGAACTGTTCTTCCCCATCGGGACGAGTGGCCCGGCCCTGACGCAGATCGCCCAGGCGAAGGCCGTGTGCCGTCGCTGCCCCGCGATGTCCGAGTGCCTGACCTGGGCCCTCGAGTCGGGTCAGGACGCGGGCGTCTGGGGCGGCGCCGACGAGGACGAGCGCCGCGCCATGAAGCGCTACGGCGTGCGCATGGACGTCCAGGCCTGATCCGGCCTCCCCGGGGACGGACGCTCGCTCCCCACGCGTCCGCCCCCGTCACCACCACGCGTTGAGCGAAGGGCCCCTTCGGTCGATCTACTCGACCGGAGGGGCCCTTCGCTCGTTCCGGGGCGGGTGGGCGGTGGGCGCCCACGGCCCGTCTATTCGAGCGAAGGTGCCCTTCGCTCGTTCCGGACGGTTCCCGACGGCGGGTCGCTACCGCCGGGTGAGCGGGATGCGCAGCTCCGCCCGGGTGCCGCCGTCGGCGTCCGGGCGCAGGGAGAGCGTCCCCCCGAGCTCGGAGTCCACGAGGGTCCGCACGATCTGCAGCCCGAGGCCCGGCGCGCGCTCGAGGGAGAACGTGTCCGGCAGGCCGAGGCCGTCGTCGACGATGTCGATGCGCAGCTCGGCCGCGGTCCGCGTCGCGACGATCCGGACCGTGCCGGTGGCCTGCGGCGTCGACGCCGGGAACCCGTGCTCCAGCGCGTTGGACACCAGCTCGGTGACCACGAGGACCAGCGGGGTCGCCATCACCGCCGGGAGCACGCCGGCGCGACCCTCGCGGGACAGGGAGACGCCGGCCCCGGCGCGCACGAGGTCGTTCATCATCGGCAGCACGCCGGCGAGCACCTCGTCGATGTCGACCCGCTCGTCGACCGATGCGGCGAGCGACTCGTGCACCAGGGCGATGGACGCCACCCGGCGCATCGACTCGGTCAGCGCCGAACGGGCCTCGTCGTGCCGGGTGCGCCGCGCCTGCAGCCGCAGCAGCGCCGCGACGGTCTGCAGGTTGTTCTTCACGCGGTGGTGGATCTCGCGGATGGTGGCGTCCTTGCTCATCAGCGCCCGGTCCCGGCGCCGCACCTCGGTGACGTCGCGGACCAGCACCAGCGCCCCGCTCGGCACCCCGCGCGGGCGCAGCGGCAGCGCGCGCACCACCGCCGTCGCACCGCGGCTCTCCACCTCGGTGCGCGGCGACGGCGTCCCGGCCAGGGCGTCGCGCAGCACCGTGACCACCTCGGCGCCCTCGAACGGGTCGGCGGACACCCGACGGGCCACCGTCGGCAGGTCCGCGCCGACCAGCTCGTCGGCCCACCCGAGCCGGTGGAACGCCGACGCGGCGTTCGGGCTCGCGTAGAGCACGGTGCCGATCGCGCTGACCCGCACGAGCCCGTCGCCCACCCGGGGCGACGAGCGACCCTCCTCGGCCCCCTCGGCCGTCGGGAACGTGCCGTCCGCGATCATCTGGCACAGGTCGCCCGCGACCGCGAGATAGGAGATCTCCAACGTCGACGGGACCCGCGGTGCGGCGAGGTTGGTGTCCCGGCCGAGGACCGCGATGACCTTGCCCCCGTACCCGACCGGCACCACCTCGCGGCGGACGGACCGCCCGCGGTGCCAGCGCGGCTGCTCCTCGCGGCGCATCGTCGTGTCGGCCAGGGCGCGGACCAGCTGCGGGTGCTGGGTGGCGGTGGCGGTGCCGCCGACCATGTCGTCGGGGTGGGCGGTCGGCGCCGTCGTCGGGCGGCTGTGGGCGACGCAGAGGAAGTGGGCGGGCCCGGTCTCCGCGTCGACCGGCACCCACAGCAGGAAGTCCGCGAACGACAGGTCGGAGAGCAGTTGCCACTCCGAGGCGAGCCGCTGCAGGTGGGCGACCTCGTCCCCGGACAGCGAGGTGTGCGTGGCGAGCAGGAAGCTCAGCGTGCTCACGGGTCCATCCAACCATCGGCCGGACGCCCGGACGGCGCATGGGAGAATGGCCTCATGTCGAAGCGCGCACGTCAGAAGCGGGACCGCAAGAAGAAGGGCTCGAACCACGGCAAGCGTCCCAACAGCTGACGCGGATGCCGTCCCGGAACGACGAAGGGCCCCCGGATCACCGGGGGCCCTTCGTGCGTCCGGAGGTCCTCAGACCTGCCGTCGGGTCTGCACGCGGGTGGAGTTGACCTCGACGACCGTCCCGCTCGGGGTGCGCTCGACGCTGATGCTGGCCTGCTCGAGCACCGTCTCCCGAATCCGCTCGCGCAGCTTGCGGTGCAGCGTGTCGGGCGCCCGCTCGCCGCCGCAGGTGCGGGCGAGCAGGGTCTTCACCTTCTCCTCGAGCCCGTACCGCGCCAGGCAGGGTCCGCACTCCTCGAGGTGCCGCCGCAGCTGGGCGTCCCGCTCGGCGTCGCACTCGTGGTCGAGGAGCAGCCAGACCTCGGCGAGGACCTCGTCGCAGTCGGTCTCGTGGGGCTCGCCGCAGCTCATGACTCGTCCACCCCGTCTCGGATGAAGCCGCGGTCGCGCGCGGTGTCGGTCAGGGCCTCCCGCAGCTGGCGGCGGCCCCGGTGCAGGCGCGACATCACGGTGCCGATCGGCGTGCCCATGATCTCGGCGATCTCCTTGTAGGCGAACCCCTCGACGTCGGCGAGGTAGACCGCCATGCGGAAGTCGTCCGGCAGGGCCTGCAGCGCGTCGCGGATGTCGGTGTCCGGCAGCCGGTCCAGCGCCTCGGCCTCCGCGCTCGGGAGGCCCGCCGACGAGTGCTCGGCCGACTGCGAGAGCTGGTAGTCGGTGATCTCGTCGGTGGAGTTCTGCTGCGGCTGCCGCTGCTTCTTGCGGTACGTGTTGATGTAGGAGTTCGTGAGGATCCGGTACAGCCAGGCCTTCAGGTTCGTCCCGGGCTTGAACGACGTGAAGGAGGAGTAGGCCTTGAGCACGGTCTCCTGGACCAGGTCCTCGGCGTCCGGCGGATTGCGGGTCATCCGCATCGCGGCCGCGTAGAGCTGGTCGACCATCGGCATCACGTCGCGCTCGAAGCGTTCGGCACGCTGCGCGACGGACTCGGTCTCCAGGTCCGCGGGTGTCGACCCGCCCTGCTGAACGTCCGTCGCAGCGTCCACCGCCGCCTCGTCGACCGCCTCGGACACCGCACTCCCTTCGCGCCACGTCTCGATCGTGGCGACGGATCGCGGTGAGGTTACCCGTGTCGGCGTGCGGACACCCCCTTCATCGGGTGTGAGGAGCCGGATCGGGGTCCGCTCCATCGTCATGGCTGGCATGTCGGTGCCAACACGATCCGGGGTGCGCGTGTTCCCGGCCGTAGGCTCCGCCCGTGGCTCGGAAGACCGCCGCCGGCACCCCCGCGCTGGCCCTGCTCGCGGCGGCCGGCGTGGCCGTCACCACCCACACCTACGAAGCACCCGGCGTCGCCGCGTACGGCACCGAGGCTGCCGACGCCCTCGGCCTCGACCACGCGCGGGTGTTCAAGACGCTGGTGGCCGAGGTCGACGGCAAGCCGGTGCTCGCGATGGTCCCGGTGTCGGGACAGCTCGACCTCAAGGCCCTCGCGGCCGCGCGCGGCGGCAAGAGGGCCGTGATGGCCAACGTCGCCGTGGCGGAGCGGCTGACCGGTTCCGTCGCAGGCGGTATCTCCCCGCTCGGCTCCCGGCAGCGGCTACCCGTCGTCGTGGACGAATCCGCTCTCGGCTTCGCCACGATCTTCTGCAGCGCCGGCAAGCGCGGGCTGCAGATGGAGCTCGCGCCCGCCGACCTCGTCACGACGGCGGGTGCGACGACGGCCGCTGTCGCCGGTTAGGGCATCTCCACGACGAAGCGGAAGCGCACGTCCCCGCGACCCAACCGGTCGAGCGCGGACGGCAGCGCCTCCGGCGTCACGGTCTCGACGTCGGCGACGATCCCGTGCTCGGCGCAGAAGTCCAGCATCTCCCGCGTCGCGGGCACGCCCGCCGAGCCGGTCCCGACGAGGCGCTTCTCGCCCACGACCAGCGACATCGGGTCGAGGTCGAGCCGCTGCGGCGGGATGCCGGCGAGCACGTAGGTGCCGTCGACGCGCAGCGCCTCGAAGTACGGCGCGAGGTCCATCGGGTGGCCGGTGGTGTCCAGCAGGACGTCGAAGCGGCGACGCTGATCAGCCAGGCCCGACGACGTCACCACCACGTCGTCCGCCCCCAGTTCCTTCGCGGCCTGCGCCTTGGCCGCGCTCGTCGTCAGCGCCACCGTCTCGGCACCGAGCGCGTGGGCGAACTTCAGCGCCACGTGGCCGAGCCCGCCCACACCGATCACGCCGACGGTCGTCCCGGGCCCGACGCCGTAGCGCCGCAGCGGGGCCCAGGTCGTCACGCCCGCGCACAGCAGCGGGGCCGCGCCGGCCGGGTCGAGCGCCGTCGGGAGCCGGTAGGTGAAGCCCCGGTCGACCACGATCTCCGTCGAGAACCCGCCCTGGGTCACCCCGCCGGAGACCCGGTCGGCGCCGCCGTAGGTGAGGGTCGGGAAGGCGTCGCAGTCGTTCTCCCGGCCCGCGCGGCACGGGCCGCAGACCCCGCAGGAGTCGACGATGTTCCCGACGGCGATCCGGTCGCCCTCGACGAGGTCGGTCACCTCGGACCCGACGGCCGCCACCACCCCGGTCATCTCGTGGCCCGCGACCAGCGGGAACGACGACGGGTCGCCGTGGGCCAGGGAGTGCAGGTCGGTCGCGCAGACGCCGCAGTGCGTGACGCGGACGACGACGTCGGACGGGCGCGGGTCGCGCCGGGAGAAGGTCCAGGGCGCGGGGGCGGCGCCGGGGGTGGCGGCGGCCCAGCCGGTGACCTCGTGCATGTCGCGTCCTTTCGAAACGAACCGGTTGGTTGCTCACGACGCTAGCACGTGACCAACCGGTTGGTTAGGATCAGGCGATGCCGAAGGACGGGAGCGCGACCCGACGACGCCTGCTCGACGCGGCGACCGCCGAGTTCTCCGCCCGCGGGATCGCCGGGGCCCGGGTCGACCGGATCGCCGCGGCGGCCGAGGCCAACAAGGCGCAGATCTACGCGTGGTTCGACTCCAAGGACGGGCTGTTCGACGCGGTCTTCCACGAACACCTGGCGCTGATCGTCGATCTCGTGCCCTTCGACGCACGGGACCTGCCGGGCTACGCGGTGCGGCTCTACGACGCGTACCTGGACGAGCCGGCGGTGATCCTGCTGGCGGTGTGGGCGCGCCTGGAGCGTGTCCCGGTCGGCGACCTGCTCGTCGACGTCGGCGACGAGGTGGCGCGCAAGCTCGCGGCCGTCGCGGCGGCGCAGGAGGAGGGCCTGATCGACCCGGCGTTCGACCCGGGCGACGTGTACTCGCTGGTCATCGCCCTGTCGATGACCTGGTCCCCCGCGGCCACCGTCATCGCCGCCGCCCCGGACGACCCGGAGGCCGACCACACCCGCCGTCGGGAAGCCCTGGCGCGAGCGGTCCGCGGCGCCCTCGGCCCCTGATCACTTTCGGGGGGCGTGGCCGGAAAACGTACGACCTCGCCGGTTCACTGACGGTCATGCGCGTGCTCGCCGTCGTCCTCGTGCTCCTGGCGTCGCTCGCCGGGTGCGCCTCGCTCGGCCTCGGGCGCGACGACAGCGCGGCCGGGACGGCGGCGCGCGACGGGGTCGGCGGCGACAGCGGCACGGCGGAGTCGGTACGCTCCGCGGCCCGCGCGACCGCGGACTCGGGTGGAGCCACGATCGCGATCGACTCCCGCGGCCCGGCCCGCGACCGGTCCATCACGACGACGGGGAACGGCACCCTCGACTTCCGGGGCCGCACGGTCTCGGCGACGCTGCGCACGGGCGACCTCGGCCGGGTCGACGCGCTCGCGGTGGGCCGGACGGCGTTCGGGGCGCTCCCGCCGCGGGCGATAAACGACATCTCCCGGGGCCGGCCGTGGGTGGCCGTCTCGCTCGACGACGTCGACACCGGGCTCTACGCGGACACCGTGATCCAGCTCGGCTCCGGGGTCACGGGCAACTCGGCGGACCTCATGACGGTCCTCGGGGCGATCCGCGACGACGTCGTGGTGGTCGGGCCGGAGAAGGTCGCGAACTTCTCGACGGTGCACCTGCGCGGCTCCGTCGACCTCGCGCGGCTGCGGACGCTCGCGCCGGACCTCGGGGCGGCGGTCGACCGTGCGAACACCGAGCTCGGGCTCGCCGTCCTGCCGGTGGACGTGTGGCTGGACACCGAGGGGCGGGTCCGGCAGGTCACCGAGACCCTGGTGCCGGACCGGGCGAGCACGACGACGACGCTGCTGGACATCGCCCCGCAGCGCACCGTCGTCGCGCCGCCCGCGGAGAGGGTGCGCGACCTGTTCACGGAGCTGCGGCTCCGGGCGCGGTGAAGGGTCAGTCCAGCTCGAGCCCCTGCGGCAGCGGGGGGAAGAACCGCGCGATCCACGGCTCGATCGCCTCCCGCACCGGGCCCTTGGCCTTCAGCGAGTGGTCCCCGCGCACCGTCACCACCTCGCGGTGCGGCGCGACAGGCGGGACCCCGAAGCGGTCGCGGTCGCCGGACACGGCGAGCACCGGGATGCCGGCGTCGGACACGGCGTCGATCTCGGGCGAGCGGTCGGGTCGCGTCCCGTCCTTGCGGGCCGGGGCGAGCAGCGGGAACGCCAGCGCGAGGACGCCGACGGGGCGCTTCTCGGCCGCCACCGCACCCCGGCACGCCACCCGCGCGCCCGACGACCGGCCACCGTGGACCTGGTCGGTGTCCGGGAACCGCTCCGTCAGCTCCGTCAGCACGCACGCCCAGGCCTCGTCGAGCTGCGCGGCCGGTGGCGGCGCCTTGCGCCCCGCGACGCGGTAGGGCTGGAGGACCCGCGCCACCGCGATCGGCACGGGTGCGCTCGTGGCGGCGGCGAGCAGGTCCGGGGCCTCGATGCCGCCGCCGGCTCCGTGGCCCAGCACGAGCAGGCCCCCGCAGTAGCTCGCGTGCTCCAGGTGCACGACGGCGGGTCCGTGCGGGGTGGGGACCTCGAACTCGTCGACCTCGACGATCACGACGGGTTGACCGACTCGAGGTCCAGACCCTGCTGCTCGGGCTGCTCGTGGTCCTCCTCGATCAGCTCCGCCCCGTGGTTGCGGACGTTGTTGACCTTCGACGACACCTGCCGCATCTCGATCGCGGCGAGGATCTCCTCAGACGGTGCGAGCAGCCCGGTCGGGTCGTCGTTCTCCGGGTCGAGCCAGTCGGCCCACCGGTCGGGCGGGAGCACCAGCGGCATCCGGTGGTGGATCTCGGTCAGCGGACCGGCGGAGTCGATCGTGACGACGGTGGTGGAGACCAGCGGGTCCGCGCCCCGCTCCGGGCGCCACGTCTCCCAGAGCCCGGCCAGCGCGAGGGACCGGCCGGCGAAGGTCGAGTCGGCGGCGAAGGTCATGAAGTACGGGGTCTTCTGCTTGCCGTCGCGCAGCCACTCGAACCAGCCGTCCGCCGGGAGCAGGCAGCGTCGGGACGCCGCCGCCTTGCGGAACGCCGGCTTCTCCAGCAACGACTCGCCGCGCGCGTTGATCATCCGGTTCCCGACCGACGGGTCCTTGGCCCACGACGGCACGAGGCCCCACTTCATGGCGCGGACGGAGCGCTCGAGCGACGCCGGGTCGGGCGTCCCGTCCTCGTCCCGCGGGTGCCGGTCCACGACGCCCGGGATCGTCAGCGTGGGCGCGACGTTGTACTCCGGGGTGTCCAGCGTCCCGTCCGTGGCGTCCCGCGCGTCGAACTCCTCGGCCAGGTCGGCCGGATCCTTGGCGAGGGCGTATCGACCGCACATACCTGACGATCCTGCCAGGATGAGGCCGTGAGCAGTCCCTGGAGCGCGCCCGCCGCCGACGGCCCCGTGCACGGGACCGTCGCCGTCCCGGGCTCGAAGTCCGTCACCAACCGCGCGCTGCTGCTGGCGGCCCTGGCCACCGACGGTGTCCCGCGCACGGTCGCCGGGGCCGCGCGCTCCCGCGACACGCGACTCATGGTCGACGGGCTCGCGGCCCTCGGCGCCGGGACAGCGGTGCGCGAGGGCCGCGACGGCACCGTCGACGTCGATCTCGTCCCCGCGCACCGGCTGCGGGCCGGCCGGGTCGACTGCGGGCTCGCCGGCACCGTCATGCGTTTCCTCCCGCCCGCGGCCGCGCTGGCCGACGGGCCCGTCGAGTTCGACGGCGACCCGCACGCCCGCACGCGGCCGATGGGCGGCGTGCTCGAGGGCCTGCGCGGGCTCGGCGTCGCGCTGGAGCCCGCGGACGCCGACCGGCTGCCGTTCACCGTCCTCGGCCGCGGCGGCGTGCGCGGCGGATCGGTGACCGTCGACGCGTCCGCCTCCTCGCAGTTCGTCTCCGGGCTGCTGCTCTCCGGCGCCCGGTACGACGACGGGGTGGCCGTCACCTCGTCCACGACCGTGCCGTCCCTGCCGCACGTCGACATGACCGTGACGATGCTGCGCCTCGCCGGCGTCACCGTGACCAGCGAGGACGGGCCTGGGGCGAGCGGAGCGACGGGGGGTGCACGCTGGGCGGTCTCCCCCGGACCCGTCACTCCCGACGCGCGGTTCGTCGTGGAACCGGACCTCTCCGGCGCCGCGGTCTACCTCGCCGCGGCGATGATCACCGGAGGCCGGGTCACGGTGGCGGGCTGGCCCGAGCGGCGGCCGGCGGCTAACCCGGAGCGGCACACCCAGTCCCGCCACGACCTGCCCGACCTCCAGCCGCTGGCCGCGGTCCGCCGGGCGCTGGAGGCGTTCGGCGCGGAGCTCACCGAGGGCCCGGACGGCCTCACGGTGCAGGGCCCCGAGCGGCTGCGCGGGGTCGACGTCGACCTCGGCGAGATCGGCGAGCTCACCCCGACCGTCACCGCGCTCGCCGTGGTCGCGGGTCTGGCCGGGGAGTCGTCGCGGCTGCGCGGGGTCGCGCACATCCGGGGGCACGAGACCGACCGGCTCGCCGCCCTCGTCGCCGAGTGCGCGGCGATCGGCGCGCAGGTGCGCGAGACCGAGGACGGACTGGAGGTCCACCCGGCGTCGGGACTGACCCCGACCCGGCCGTGGGGCGCCTACGCCGACCACCGCATGGCGACGGCGGGTGCGCTGCTCGGGCTGGTGGTGCCGGGCCTCGAGATCGACGACGTGGGCGCGACGAGCAAGACCCTGCCGGACTTCGCCGCCGACTGGTCGGCGCTGGTGCGCGGGACGATGGCCGTTCGGTGAGCCCCCGCAGCGCCGCCGGGCGGTACGACGAGAGCGACGTCCGGGTCCGCCCCGGCAAGGGCACACGGCCCCGCTCGAAGCGCCGGCCCGAGCACGCGGACGCCCGCCCGGCCATGGTCGTGGGGGTCGACCGGGGGCGCTGGACCTGCGCCCCGGACGACGAGCCGGGTGCCCGCGTCATCGCGATGCGCGCCCGGGAGCTGGGACGCACACCGGTCGTCGTCGGGGACCACGTCGACCTCGTGGGCGACACCTCCGGCGCCGAGGACACCCTGGCGCGGATCGTCCGGGTGGCCGACCGCACCAGCGTGCTCCGCCGCACCGCAGATGACACCGACCCCTACGAGCGGGTCGTCGTCGCGAACGCCGACAACCTCGTCATCGTCACCGCGCTGGCCGACCCCACCCCGCGCACCGGCTTCGTCGACCGCTGCCTCGTCGCGGCCTACGCCGGCGGTCTCGACCCCGTGCTGTGCCTGACCAAGGCCGACCTCGCCGACCCGGACTCGTTCGCCGCCGAGTACGCGGAGCTGGACCTGCCCGTGGTCGTCACCCGCTCCGACCAGGACCCGGACCAGCTGCGGGACCTCCTGCACGACGAGGTGTCTGCCCTGATCGGGCACTCCGGGGTGGGCAAGTCGACGCTGGTCAACGCGCTCGTCCCGGACGCGGAGCGGGCGGTGGGCGTGGTCAGCGGGGTCGGCAAGGGACGCCACACGTCCACCTCCGCCGTCGCCCTCGGCCTTCCCGACGGCGGGTGGGTGGTGGACACCCCGGGCGTGCGGTCGTTCGGGCTGGCGCACATCTCCCCCGACGACGTCGTGGCCGCGTTCGGCGACCTCGCGACCGCGGTCGAGGACTGCCCGCGCGGCTGCTCGCACCTGGGCCCGCCCGCCGACCCCGAGTGCGCACTGGACCCGATGGTCGAGGCGGGGACCCTGTCGGCGGGCCGCCTGGACGCCCTGCGCCGCGTCCTGACGGCGCTGCGCATCCCGGCCTGGGAGATCTAGGTCAGGGTGTAGGCGTCGTAGACCACCGCCGACGCCCGGCGGCGGGCCACGGCCACCGTCAGGACCCGGGTCATCCAGGCGTACTGCGGCGCGGAGGTCTCGAACGTCGCGTGCACGCGGAAGTAGTACGACGCCGGGTCGGCGTCCTCGCCGCGGGCCAGCGCGGCCAGGACCTCGGGCGGGCCGGAGCGGACGCCCGCCGTCCGGATGAAGACGTCCGCGCCGTCGTGGGCGCGGAGCAGGTAGCGCGTGTCGATGGTGGTCGCGCCGTCGGCGTGGATCACCTGCCAGTCCGCGCCGCCCGGCACGACGATCCCGGCGAAGCGCTCGCCGGTGACCGTGCCGCCGACGATCGGGACGATGCGGCGGTGCCCGGCGTCGGTGACCCCCAGGTCGACCGGCGCGTCCAGCTCCACGTCGACGTGGGCCAGGAACTCCAGGCCGGGCACGGGCAGCGTCACAGGTGGGCCCCGACCAGCTCCAGGCTGCGCGCGCGCAGGGTGGCGCGCGCCTCGGGGTCCGCGGCCTGGGCGTTCGGGCGGGTCTCGGACTGCCGGTCGTAGAAGCGCCCGGAGACGCCCTCGACGGCGGGGTCGAGGACGAGGCGTCGGGTCGCCGCCACGCCGGACTCGAGGGTGTCGACGCTGCGCCCGATCTCGTCCAGGACGATCTTGGTGGGCATGTAGGTGCCCGGGTGCAGGGCGTTCGCGGTGACCTCGGCGGCGGGCAGGCGCTCCGCGAGGTCGACCACGTGCAGGATCTGGGCGAGCTTGCTCTGCCCGTAGGCACGTCCGCCGTCGTAGGACCGTTCGAGCATGAGGTCGTCGAAGTCGAGCGGGGCCTGACCGAGCGACGCGACGTGCACGACGCGGGAGGCCGTGCCGGACGCCGAGGCGCGCAGCACCGGCAGGAGCTTCTCGGTGAGCAGGAAGGTCGCGAGGTAGTTCACGGCGAACCGGAGCTCGTACCCGTCGCGGCTGGTGCTCCGCTGACGCCCGTCGGGCTCACCGGTGCCGATGCCGGCGTTGTTGACCAGCACGTGCAGCTCCCCGGCACGCTCGGCGACCTCGTCGGCGGCGCGGGCGACCTGACCGAGGTCGGCGAGGTCCGCCCACACGGTGAGGGGCGGGTGGGCGGCCTGCCGGCCGACCTCGGCGGCGAGCTCGTCCAGCCGTTCCTCGGACCGACCGTGCAGGACGAGGCGGACGTCCCGGGCGGCGAGGTCGAGCGCGAGGGCGCGGCCGAGGCCGTCGGTGGCGCCCGTGATGGCGACGGTACGGGGCATGGTGGGTGCGACGCGTCGGGATGGATCGGTATTCCCGGGGTACGCCCGACTGGTGCAGTTACCCGTGCCGGAGCCCGGTCCCGACGCCGCCGTCGCCTTCGTCGCCGAGCACCTCGGCGACCTGACCTGCGACACCCCGGCCGCGTCCGGGGCGTTCCGCGGCGGACAGGACGCGGCCGACGCGGCCCTGGCCGCGCTCGACGTCACGAACTACGCCCGCCGGCGCAACGACGTCTGGCCGCCCGAGCGCCGCGGCGCCTCCCGCATGTCGCCCTACATCCGGTACGGGCTCCTCCCCCTGCCCGACCTCTGGGAGCACGTCGCCGACGCCCCGCAGCGCGACCGGACGAAGTACCGCGACGAGCTCGCCTGGCAGGAGTACGCCCGGCACGTCTACGCCCGGCTCGGGCCCGCCCTCGCCGACGATCTCCGCGCCCGCCCCCCGCGCCCGCCGGAGACCTGGGACGACCCGTGGCCGCGGGACATGAACTGCATGGACGTCAACCTGACGGAGCTCCACGAGGACGGCTGGCTGGTCAACCAGTGCCGCATGTGGCTGTCCAGCCAGTGGACCGTCCGGGCGGGCGCGCAGTGGCGCGACGGCGAGGACGCCTTCTTCACCCATCTCGTCGACGGCTCCCGCGCGGCGAACCGGCTCGGCTGGCAGTGGACGGTCGGCTCCGGCACGGGCAAGGCGTACGGGTTCTCGCGGCACCAGGTCGAGAAGCGGGCGCCGAAGCTGTGCGCGAACTGCGCGCTGAACGCCGACTGCCCGGTCCAGGACTGGCCGCCGGAGCAGCGCACGACGCGCATCGAGCCTCCGTCGGAACTGCGGTCGGACCCGGACCCGGAGGCGACGGGCGGGCCCTCCTCCTCACCGGACGACGCCGACGTCGAGGCGGTCTGGCTCACCGCGGAGTCCCTCGGTGACCACGACCCGGCCCTGCGCGCCCACCCCGACGTCCCGGCGGTGTTCGTCTTCGACGAGCCGCTGCTCGCGCGGCTCCGGCTGTCGGGCAAGCGCCTGGTGTTCCTGACGGAGACCCTGGCCGAGCTGGCGACCCGGCGTCCGGTCGAGCTGTACCGGGGGTCCGTCCCCGCCGAGCTGTCCGGACGGCGGGTGGCGGTCACCTTCGCGCCGGTGCCGGGGTTCCGGCGGCGGTCGGCGGCCGTCGAGCCCGCCGAGGTACACCCCTGGTCGTGGCTCTTCCGCCCCCGCGGTGGGCGGCTGCAGAGCTACACCGCCTGGCGCAAGGGCATGCCGCAGCGGCCCGACGGGGTGGGCTGACCTGAGGGGCGGACCCCGTGAGCGTGTCGCAGGTGTGCTTGCGCGTGTCGCTCACGAGGTGGCGATCACGAGGGAGGCGGGCGCGTGCCGCGTCCCTCGGCCCGGGCATCATCGCCACGTGCCCCGTGTCGCCATCGCCTGCCAGGGCGGCGGCAGCCAGACGGCGTTCACCGCCGGCGTGCTGCGTCCGCTGCTGCGCGCCCCCGACGTCGAGCCCGTCGCCTTCACCGGCACCTCCGGCGGGGCGATCTGCGCGTTGCTGGCCTGGTACGGCTGGCGCACCGGCGGGCCGGAGCGGGCAGCGGAACTGCTGGACGGGTTCTGGCGCGACAACGCCGCCACGGCCCCGCTCGACGCCGTGACGAACGCCGTCGGGGTCGGCCTGCTGCGCCTGCGTGACCTCGGCGTGCTGCCGCTGCCGGCGTTCGACCCGTACCGGTTCCCGGAGATCGCGCGCACCCAACTGCGCGCCCTGCTCGAGCGCTGGGTGGACTTCGGTCTGGTGGCCGCGCTGCCCTGGGACGAGGGCCCGGCGCTGCAGATCGGGGCGGTCGAGGTGCGCAGCGGGGCGTTCCGGCGCTTCGACTCGCGGCGCGGCGAGATCACCGTGGACACGGTCCTGGCCAGTGCTGCGATCCCGACGCTGTTCCGGGCCGTCGAGATCGACGACGGCGTCTACTGGGACGGCGTCTTCTCCGAGAACCCGCCAATCCGCGACCTCCCGGCGCTCGACCCGGAGGCGATCTGGATCGTCCAGCTCTTCCCCCGCGTCGTGGCGTCGGAGCCGCGCTCGCCGGGCGCGATCGCGGACCGGCGGGCCGAGCTCACCGCGAACCTGTCGTTGGAGCAGGAGATCGACGCGATCGAAAAGATCAACGAGTTCGTCCGCGCGGGCTACCTGTCCGACGCCGGCTATCGCGAGGTCGCGATCGACCGCATCGAGCTGGACCGGAGCCTCGACTCCGCCGCTGCCGCCGACCGGTCACCCGCGTTCCTCCGGGGGCTGATCGTCGACGGCGAGCGCGCAGGTGAGGAGTTCCTCGCCCGCCGGCGCTCGTCGGTCGCCGCGACCGGTACCTGAGGCACCTCCGAGCGGCCGACCAGGTGCCTGGTGTGCCGTTCGGTGGCCCGCACGTGGACGGGCGGGCCACGACGCCCTCCGACCCGCGCGCGCCGAGGGACGCACACGGCACGTGGGCGCGGTCGGTCGGGCTCGGGCCGTGCTCTCGGGCTTGGGGGTGTCGAGCGGCCGTGCTCGACCTCGGCTCGTCGCGTCGTCGAGTCCAAGATCCCGACGACGGGAGCGGACCGATCGGTCCCCGCCCCACTCCGCTCCCCGGAATGAGATCTTGCCGCGCTCGCGCTGCGCCGTCACACAGAACTCCACCTCGGTCGGCCGGGGGCACCGCGCCGACCGGACCTCGTCGGGGAAACCGTGTCCGTGGGACAGGGTTCCGCCGAGGTGGATCAGTCCGAGGAAGGCTTGTCGCGGCCGCCACGAGTGCGACACGGCGCAGGCCCGGGCGCCCGGGGACCTGCCTGGCTTAGGTCTCGCGCCGGCGAACGCCTACCCGCCGTCGGGAACGTCCAGCTCCAGCACGAACGGGAGTTCCTGCACCCCGTACCAGGCGAGATCGTGGTCCTCGGCGTCGCCGAGGGCGAGCTCGGCGCCCTCGTCACCCAGGTCGGCGGCGTCCACGACCTCCGCGGCCCGGCGCACGTCCTCCGCGGCGTCCTCCAGGTCGAGGTGGACCGACGCGAGCTTCGCCATCGGGATCGGGCCGGCCACCCGGACGACGGACGCGTCCAGGTCGGGCCGCAACGTCACGTCGTCGACGTCCGCCGCCACGACCGCGCGGCGCGCCAGGGCCTCCGGGTCGTCCGCCCACTCCGCCGCCAGCAGCCGCAGCGAGGCCCGCGCCGCCTCGAGCATCGCGACGTACTCCAGCTCCTCCTCGTCGCCCGCGAGGTAGGCCTCGCGCAGCGCCGGGGTGAGCGCGAACGCCGTGCCGGACAGCGGCTGGATCGCCTCGTCGGCGAGCAGCCGCCGCAGGCCCGCCACGGTCGTCGGGATGTAAATCCTCACGCGTCCCGGTCCTTCCGCGACCACCACTGCTCCGTCGTCCGCAGCGCGGTCCGCACCACGTCCGCCTGCCGGCGGGCGTCCATCACGTTCCACCCCATCACCGCACGCTCCTCGGGCCCCGGGGCGTGCGAGGTGACGCGCAGTCCCGCCTCGCGCAGACGCGCGATCTCCCGGGCGCTGCGGCCCCCGACGATCCCACGGAACAGTCCGTCGGCCGCACCCCCCACCCCGGTCAGGCGCATGCGGCCGCGGCGGGCCAGCGGAACCAGGACGAGCGCCTCGTCGAGGGCGGGCATGTCGGACCCGAGCAGCAGGTCGGCCGACGTCGCCGAGCACACCCCGCCGTCGACGTAGCGGCGCCCGCCGATGCGCACCGGCTCGAACCAGCCCGGCACCGCGCACGACGCGCTGGCCGCCTCCGCGCACGACGCCGGCGGCGCACCCTCACGGCCGAACGGCACCCGGGCGCCGCTGTCGTAGTCGGTCGCGACGATCCGCAGTTCCGGCGCGTCGGGCGGGGTCGGCCACGCCTCCGGCGAGAACGACGAGACGAGCCGCACCACCCCCGAGGTGTCCGCCCGCCCCACCGGCAGCAGCGCCGAGGCCACGGCGAGCGGCGGGAACCGTCGGGGATGTCGGGCGACCTCGCGGAGCAGCCGCACCGACCCCGGCCCCACGCGGGGCAGCGGCGGCAGCCCCCCACGCGCCCCGCGACGGCGGGGTCGTCCCGACGGCGGCCTCTCCGGCGGCTCCAGCAGGTGGGACACCAGGTCGTCGGCGCCGACCCCGCTCGCGAGCGCGGACGCCACGATCGACCCCGCCGACGTCCCGACGATCACGTCGGCGTCGCGGGCGTCGTGCCCGGTGTGCTGCTGCCAGGTGGACAGCGCGGCCACCGTCCACGCATACCCCAGCGACCCGCCGGTGCCGAGGACGAGCCCACGGCGGGACGGGGTCCGGCTCACCGGGGCACCGTGGCGACGAGCTCGGCCAGGGCCTCCGTCACCAGGTCGCCGAACTCGTCGACGTCGGCCATCGCGTCGCGGTCGGCGTTGAACCCGTAGAAGACGCCGCCGTCGTAGCTGGTCAGTCCCACCGCGAGGGACTGCCCCTTCGCCAGCGGCACCACCGGGTACATCTCCAGCATCCGCGCGCCGCCCGCGTAGAGCGGGTGCTGCGGCCCGGGGACGTTCGAGACGACCACGTTGAAGAGCCGCCGCGACAGCCCGCTCGCCGCGCGGGCCCCCAGGGCGTGCAGCGTCGGCGGGGCGAACCCGCCCACCCGGACCAGCGCGTTCGCGCCGACCGACTGCCCGGACTGCTTGTGCTCACGCATCGCGTGCGCCACGTGGTGCATGCGCAGCACCGGGTTCGGCTCCCCGACGGGGAGGTCCACCAGGTACGAGGCGATCCGGTTGCCCAGCAGCCCGTTGCCGGTGATCGCGCCGGTCGCCGCGGCCTCGCCGCGGACCGAGAGCGGCACCATCGCGCGCATCGTCGTCGTCGGGGTCACCGAGGCGCCGCGGGAGAGCAGCCAGTTGCGCATCGCCCCCGAGATCACCGTCAGGACGACGTCGTTGATCGTCCCGCCGTGCGCGCGGCGGACCGCGCGGTAGTCCTCCAGCTCGGTGCGGGCGTGCGCGAACCGGCGCTGGGTGGAGATGGGGACGTTCAACGGGCTCGTCGGGGCGGGGCGGACCGCCGTGCGCACCGCCGAGAGCAGCCCGCCGGCCACTCCTGCGACCTTCGTGACGGTGTCCGCCGCGTCGCGCACCGCCGCGTGCGCGGCCTCCACCGCGTTGCCCGGGCGCGCCACCGCCTCGCCGAACGCGTCCAGCACCAGCTTCCACGCCGGCGGCTCGGGGCGGGCCGTCCAGTCGTCCTCGGGCTCGTCGCGGCCGTCCGGGGAGTCGTCGAGGACCACCTGGCTGATGTCGATCGAGGCGATCCCGTCGACCATCGCCTGGTGGGTCTTCGTGATGATCGCGACCCGGCCCCCGGACAGGCCGTCCACCAGGTACATCTCCCACAGCGGGCGGGTGTGGTCGAGCGGGCGGGACATCAGGCGCGCGACCAGCTCGTTCAGCGCCCGGTCGGTCCCCGGACCGGGCAGGGCCGAGCGGCGCACGTGGTAGGTCACGTCGAAGTCGGTGTCGTCGACCCAGACCGGGCGCGCGACGCCGTAGGGAATCTGCTTGATCTTCTGCCGGTAGCGCGGGACCAGGCCGATCCGCCCCGAGATGAGCTCCACCAGGCGCTCGTAGTCGAAGCCGGACCGGGGCTTGCGGAAGACGGCGACGCTGCCGACGTGCATCGGCGTCGTCGGTTGGTCCATGTAGAGGAAGGAGGCGTCCAGGGCCGTGAGGCGGTCCGGCATGGCCTCGATCCTCGCATGACGGCAGGTCGCGCTCCGTCTGCCAGAGTGGTCGTCGATGTCACCCCAGCACGCGGACGCCGACCACCCGGACGACGTCTCCCCGAAGGACCGTTTCGTCACGGTCTACGGCCGCAAACCGGTGCTCGAGGCGCTCACCGACCCCGCGCTGGAGGTCGACAAGGTGGTCCTCGCCGAGGGTGCCGACCCGCGCGCCGTCCGGCCGATCCTCGACGCCGCCCGCAGCCGCGGGGTGCGGGTGACGCGGGCCTCCGCGCAACGGGTGAAGGTCCTGGCGGGCAACGGGCGCCAGGACCAGGGAGTCATCGCGGACGTCGTCGCGCCCGGGATGCGCACCGTCGAGCGGTTCCTGGCCGCGCTCGGACCCGACGCCCCGGCCCGGGTGCTCGTCCTCGACGGCCTCACCAACCCGGCCAACGTCGGCATGATCCTGCGCTCGGCGACGGCGGCCGGCGTGGAGGGCGTGCTGCTCCCCCGCCGCGGGCTCCCCTCGATCGACCCGCTCGTGGTCAAGGCCTCCGCCGGGGTCGCGTTCCACGCCCCGGTGCTGCGCGCCGGGACCGCCGCCGCCGGGTTGGCCGCCCTCGCCGAGGCCGGCTTCGTGCTGCTGGGTCTCGACGGCGGGTCGACGACGTCGCTGTTCGACGCCGAGCTGGCGCCGCGGACCGCGCTCGTGGTCGGCGGGGAGACCGACGGCCTCACCGACGACGTGCGGGGCGAGCTGCACGGCACGGTGGCGATCCCGATGGCGGGCGGCGTGGAGTCGCTCAACGCCGCCTGCGCCGCGACGCTGGCGTGCTTCGAGCTGGCACGGCGGGCCGTCCCGTCGTCCACCGCGGACCACCGCTGACAGCGGACGTCAGGAACCGCCCGCGATACCCCGTCCCGAGATCATCCAAACCGCCCCTGCCCGCCGGTATCCGCCACTAGCGTCCGCCCCGAGTGATCGGGAGGACGCGACATGACCGTGGCAGCGCACGAGTGGGTGCCGGCACCGACCGCGGCCGGGGGTGCCACGGCGGGGGTGCGGCCGCGCGAGGGCCGGGTGTGCGCCGCTCCCCGGCTCGCGCTCCGGATGGACCGTCGCCCGCGGCCGCGACTGCGCCCGTTGCACGCGGTGCTGGCCGACCTGGCGCCGCGGACCCCCGCACCGGCGCCGGAGCCCGCCCCCGTCGACACCCGGGCTCTCGACGCGGCCCTGGACGGGGCACGGGCGCAGGTCGGGCCGATCGCCCTGCGGGTGCTCGCGGCCGTCGCCGAGGTCCTCGACGGCCGTCGGCCCGTCGACCACCTCGCCGGCATCTGCCCCGAAGACGCGCTGGAGCGGGTCACCGGGGCCGTCCTGGCCGCCCGCCACCTCGGCCCCGTCCCGCGCGGCGCGCGGGTCCGGGGGCTGCGCCTGTGCCCGCTGGTGGCCCCCGGCGCCCACCCGGTTCTCGCCGTCGAGGTGGCCGCGGCGCTCTGCGTCCCGGGACCGTCCGGCCCGCCGCGCGCCGACCGCGCCGGCGGCACGCGCCCGGACCGGGCGCGTGCCGTGGCCGCCCGCTTCGAGCTCGGGGACGCCGGGTGGCGCCTCACCGAGCTCGTCGTCGGGTGAGGTCAGCCCCGCGGGGGCGCCCCGTGGCACTGCTTGTACTTGCGGCCGGACCCGCACGGGCACGGTGCGTTGCGCGACGGGGTCTCGGCGCGGCGCGCCTGCTGCGGGTTGCCGCCCGCGTGCCGGCCGCCCTGCGCTCCGTTGCCGGGGCGCGCCGCGGCCTGGCCGTCCTCGTCGGGCCCGGAGTAGTTCAGCTGCTGCGGCGCCCGCCCGCCGAGCCCCGCGCCCCGGAAGGCGTCCGGCACCGGTGCGTTCAGCTGCGACATCGCCGGCCCGGCGGCCGTCGGCTGCGTCGGGGCGGCCGCGTCCTGCGGCGCCGGGCGGCCCCGACGACCGGTCGGGACGTTGCGGCCCGCCCGTCCCGTCGGCGCCGGCACCCCGGGCTGCGGTCCGCTCGGGCGGGAGGGCCGGTCGGCCGGGGGCGCGGGGCGGCCGGCCGCGGGCAGGGCCGTGGTCGGCGTCGAGCGGGGGTCGGGCGGGACCATCCGCGGCGGGGCCTGGCCCGGCGGCACGGGGCCGCCGGCGACCGGCCCGCCCGGGCGCGGCGGCGCGGAGACCGGCGCCGCGCCCGCCGTCGAGAGCCGGCGGTCCTGCGGCGTCTCCGACGTGATCGCGGGCTGCATGGCCGTGTCGGTGTTCGGGTTCGCCCCCGGCACCGCGTCGACCGGTGCGGCCTCCTCGACCTGGATCGTCAGGTTGAACAGGAACCCGACGGACTCCTCCTTGATGCCCTCCATCATCGAGGAGAACATCTCGTAGCCCTCGCGCTTGTACTCGATCTTCGGGTCGCGCTGGGCCATCGCCCGCAGCCCGATGCCCTGCTTGAGGTAGTCCATCTCGTACAGGTGCTCGCGCCACTTGCGGTCGAGCACGGAGAGGATCACCTGGCGCTCGAGCTCGCGCATCCCGCCCTCGGGCACGATGCCGTCGATCTCGGCCTCGCGGCGGCGGTAGGCCTCCAGCGCGTCCTCGGTGAGGACGTCCACGAGGAGATCGCGGTCGATGTCCTCGTTCTGCTCGACGACGTCCTCCCAGCCCACCGAGACCGGGTAGAGCTGGCGCAGACCCTCCCAGAGCTTCTCGAGGTCCCAGTCCTCGCTGTAGCCCTCGGCGGTGGCGCCGTCGACGTACGCGGTGACGATGTCGACGATCATGTTTTGCATCTGCTCGGACAGGTTCTCCCCGTCGAGCACGCGGCGGCGCTCGTCGTAGATCACCGTCCGCTGCTGGTTCATGACCTCGTCGTACTCGAGGATGTCCTTGCGGATCTCGAAGTTCTGCTGCTCGACCTGGGTCTGCGCGCTGCGGATCGCCCGGGAGACCATCTTGGCCTCGATCGGCATGTCCTCGGGCAGGTTGAACCGCGTCATGATCGTCTCGACCATGGCGCCGTTGAACCGGCGCATCAGCTCGTCACCCAGGGACAGGTAGAAGCGGGACTCGCCGGGGTCGCCCTGCCGACCCGCGCGGCCGCGGAGCTGGTTGTCGATGCGCCGCGACTCGTGCCGCTCGGTGCCCAGGACGTAGAGGCCGCCGGCCTTCTTGACCTGGTCGGCCTCCCGGGCCACCTCGTCCTTGACCCGGGCCAGCGTGTCGTCCCAGGCCGCCTCGTACTCCTCGCGCATGTCGACCGGGTCCAGGCCCTTGGCCCGGAGCTCCAGGTCGGCGATGAAGTCGGGGTTGCCGCCCAGGACGATGTCGGTACCGCGGCCGGCCATGTTCGTCGCGACCGTGACCGCCTTGCGCCGGCCGGCCTGGGCGATGATCCCGGCCTCCTGCTCGTGGAACTTCGCGTTCAGCACGGAGTGCTCGACGCCGCGCTGCACCAGCAGCTTCGCGAGGTACTCGGAGCGCTCGACGCTCGTCGTGCCGATGAGCACCGGCTGGCCGCGCTCGTAGTGCTCGGCGATGTCGTCGGCGACCGCCTCGAACTTCGCGGCCTCGGTCTTGTAGACCAGGTCGGGCTGGTCGACGCGCTGCGGCGGACGGTTCGTCGGGATCGGCACGACGCCGAGCTTGTAGGTCTTGGAGAGCTCGGCCGCCTCGGTCTGGGCCGTACCGGTCATCCCGGAGAGCTTCTCGTAGAGCCGGAAGTAGTTCTGCAGCGTGATCGTCGCGAGGGTCTGGTTCTCCTGCTTGATCTCGACCGCTTCCTTGGCCTCGATCGCCTGGTGCAGACCCTCGTTGTAGCGACGGCCGGCGAGCACGCGGCCGGTGAACTCGTCGACGATCAGGACCTCGCCGTCGCGGACGATGTAGTCCTTGTCCTTGGTGAAGAGCTCCTTCACCTTGATCGCGTTGTTCAGGTAGCCGACGAGCGGCGTGTTCGCGGCCTCGTAGAGGTTCTCGATGCCGAGCTGGTCCTCGATGAAGGCGACGCCCTCCTCGGTGACCCCGACGGTCTTCTTGCGCTCGTCGACCTCGTAGTGCAGGTCCTTGGTCATCTTCGGCGCGAGGCGGGCGAACTCGGAGTACCAGCGGGCGCTCTGCTCGGCGGGGCCGGAGATGATCAGCGGGGTGCGGGCCTCGTCGATGAGGATCGAGTCGACCTCGTCGACGATCGCGAAGACGTGCCCGCGCTGCACGCACTCGGCCTTCGCCCACGCCATGTTGTCGCGCAGGTAGTCGAAGCCGAACTCGTTGTTCGTGCCGTAGGTGATGTCGGCCTGGTAGGCGGTGCGGCGCTCGTCCGGCGGCATCTCCGCGTAGATCGCGCCGACGGTCAGCCCGAGGAAGCGGTGGACGCGGCCCATCCACTCCGAGTCGCGTCGGGCGAGGTAGTCGTTGGTGGTGACGACGTGCACGCCCTCGCCGGTGATGCCGTTGAGGTAGGCGGGCAGCGTCGAGACGAGGGTCTTGCCCTCGCCGGTGCGCATCTCGGCGACGTTGCCCAGGTGCAGCGCGGCGCCGCCCATGAGCTGCACGCGGTAGTGGTACTGGCCGAGGGTGCGCCGGGCCCCCTCGCGGACCACGGCGAAGGCCTCGCCGAGCATGTCGTCGAGCGACTCGCCGTCGGCGTAGCGCTCGCGGAACTCCTCGGTCTTCCCCCGCAGCTCGGCGTCCGAGAGCCCCTCGATCTCGTCGGCGAAGGTGTCGACGTAGTCCGCGATCGCGCCGAGACGCTTGACCGTCCTCGCCTCGCCGGCCCGCAGCAGTCGGTTCAGCACCACGATGGGTGACCTCGCTCGTCCTCGTCGTCGCTGGCTCACGTCCGCACGCGCACGGTGTGCGGGCGCACAGCCCATGGTAAGCGCGGAGCACCGGGACGATCCGGGGCCCGGTCCGCGTGGGACCGGACCCCGGGACCGACCGGCGGTCGGTGACGGTGCTCAGACGAGGTGGATGACGCCGTAGTCGTAGCCGTGGCGTCGGTACACCACGCTCGCGCGGCCGCTGGACTTGTCGGAGAAGAGGAAGAAGTCGTGCCCCACCAGCTCCATCTGGGACAGGGCGTCGTCGACGGTCATCGGGACCGCCTCGTGTTCCTTCACGCGGGCGATGTGCCCCGGGCCGTCGCCGTCGACCTCCCGGTCGAACCGGTCGTCGAGGGCCTCCCGGGCGGCGGGGACGGCGTCCGTGGCGCCGGTGTCGGCCGTGTCCTCCCCGGTCTCACGCATCGCGTCGGGCAGCGCCTCGTCGAGCTCCGCGCCGGACGAGGGCAGGTCCTCGCCGGGTCCGCCGGCCCCCACCGCCACCTTGCGCCGCGCGGTCCTGTGCACGCGACGGTCGTGGGCCCGGCGCATCCGCTCCTCGAGGCGGCCGATGGCCAGGTCGAGCGCGGAGTAGAAGTCGCCGGCGCTGGCGACGGCGCGGACGACGGGCCCGCGACCGCGGCCCGTGATCTCGACGCTCTGGCAGGTCTTGGTCTGACGCGGGTTGTTCTCGTGCGAGAGCTCGACGGACATCCGGATGACCTTGTGGTCATAGCGTCCGAGTCGGGCCAGCTTCTCGGTCGTGTGGTCGCGGAAGTGCTCCGGGACCTCGACGTTGCGGCCACAGATGACGATCTCCACATCAACTCCCGTGGGAAGGAAGGAGCGTCGCCACGGAGATGCCCGGCGCAGGTCGCGGGCCCGTGACGTCGCGGTACGACTCCTCGCGCCTCCTCTCGGTCGCCGGACCGGTGAGAGGGGACACGCTAGCGATTCGGGCGGATGGCCGGAAGGTGTCGGGCAGGCGACCGCCGGGTCGGGGGACGGAGGCCGTCCCCACGCGTCCGCAGGGCACCGGGCGGCGGCGGATCGCCCGTCCGGGTGACCCCGTCCCGGGGGATGCGGCCGCCCGGGACGACCGGGCGGCGGGCCCCGACCGCGGCCAGCACGAGGACCAGCGCCACGGGCAGCCCGACGCCCGCGAGGGCACGGCTGCACGCGAGGGCCGTCGCGCCGGTGGTCAGGACGTCGTCGAGCAGCACGACGGTGCGTCCCGTCGGAGACGCGGCGGAGCGGAGCCCGACCACCGGGTGCGACCCGACGCCCGGCCGCACCCGGAGGTGGGCGGCCAGGTTCGCCGCACGGGCGGCCGCGTCCAGCCCGACGGAGTCGCGCGCCCCGCGCGAGAGCGCGAGGGCCGGCAGCACCGGGTGCCCGGTCCGCGCGGCGACCGCTCGGGCCAGGCGCAGCATGTGGTCGCCGCCGCGGGAGCGGGCGGCACCGCGCCGGGAGGGAGCGGGGACGAGCACGCACCCGGCGTCGGGAAGGAGGTCGTCCAGGGCGGCGGCCAGCGCCACCGCGAGCGGATCGGCGAGGTCGCGGCGACCGCGTTCCTTGTAGGCGATCACCGCCCGCCGCGGGGTGCCGCGGTAGGGCGCGAGGGCGACCGCGGGCGGCAGGCCCGGCAGGTCGGGTGCGGGGACCGGCCGGGCCAGGTCCCGACGGCAGGTCGGGCAGAGCCCGACGCCGGGCTCGACCACCGCGTCGCACCCGCCGCACGGGGCGGGCAGCAGCAGGTCGACGAGGGCCCGGGCGAGTGCGGTGATCACCTCCCCGATGCTGCGCAGCCGCGGACCGGACCGCCACGACGGGCACCCGGCCTGTGGACGGAGGGGCGCCTGGGGACGGACCGCTGGGCCGGACGGCTCAGCCGGGGTAGGAGGGCACCGACGAGTTCGACCCGCCCGGCACCGAGCTCCACACGTCCCCGCCGCTCGCGGGCAGCGACCACAGCCCGCCCTGGTCGACGACCAGCACCGGGCGCTCGGAGGCCGCGGCGACCGCCGTCACCGGCGGGGTGAGGTTCGTCGTGGTGGGGCTGTCGAGCTCGAGCCCGTCCACGGAGGCGGTCTGGACGGGCAGGCCCGGGGCCGTGCCGACGGCCACGAGGCGGTCGGTCTGCGCCCAGGCCACGTCGAGCACGCCCCCGAGCGCCTCCCCGACCGGCCCGGGCCGCAGGACGCGCACCGACCCGAGCCGGGCGCCGCCGCCGGGGTCGCGGACGACGGTGGCGATGACGACCCGGCCGTCGGAGACGAGCGCGACCTTCGTGCCGTCCGGGGAGAGCCGCAGGGCGGTCGGCGGCCCCAGCCCGGTCAGCGGGGTGGTGTCGAGCGCGACCGGGGTCACCGTGCCGCTCGAGTCGGGCCCGCGGACGGCACGGACCGGGACGCCGTCGACGACCGTCCAGACCTCGGTCCCGTCCGGCGACCACGACGGCTGACCGACGGCACGTCCGACGACGGTGGTCGGGGTGACGGCGGCCCCCGACCGTCCGACGAACAGCCGCATGACGCCGTTCTCGAACCCGACGACGGCGACGTCGCGACCGTCCGGCGAGAGGCTCGCGCTGCGCGCGTCGTCGACGCCGGTGACGAGGTCGGGGCTGCTCTCGCGGGTCGTGGTGGTGCCGGCCGACTCCGGGACCGTCAGCACCCGACCGCCGGTGGTGACGACCGCGGGGGACGGGGCCGGGGCGGGGGTGGCCGGGCCGTCGCCCGGGAGGTCGCGCCGCTCCCGGATCGAGGGCGGGAGCCCGGCGAGGACGTCGGCCACCCCGAGCTCGCCGCGCCCCTCGAGCAGGGGTTCGCCGTCCACGGTCAGCGCCACGCGGTCGACGCCGACCCCGGCGAGGGTGAGCACGATCTGCTGGGCGATCTCGGTGCGCCGGGCGGCGTCCAGCGCCTCGACGGGCCCGACGCGCGTGAGGTCGACCGTCGTCACGCCGTCCGGGGTGGTGCCGACCGCCGAGCGCAGGAGCGCCCCGGGCGGCAGCGCGGACAGGGCGGCGCCGCGCAGGTCGTCCGACGGGCCGGAGAGCAGCTCGTCGAGCACGCGCGAGGACACCGAGCGCGCCGGGCTCGTGGCGAGGTAGCGGGTCTCGCTCACCGGCGCGCCGCCGACCGGGGCGAGGAACCAGATCCGCACCGGGCGGGTGTTCGCGCGCAGGTCCGCGCGCCGCACGATCGTCCCGGGCGGGAGCCCGGAGATGCGCCAGACCCCGTTCGTCGCGGTGAGCCGCACCGTCAGGTCCACCAGGCCCGGGGCGGCCACGAACGCGCCGTCCGGGCGCAGGGTGCCGAGCTTGTCGGCCCGGATCCGCACCACGGCCTCCTCGGACTGGCCGTTGCCCTGCTCGAACACGGTGTCCACGCGATCGGACACCACGGTCGGCGAGGCCCCGTCGTCCCACCCGCCGGCGGCGGCCGGGCCGAGGAAGGCGCGGGCCGCGCTGTGCCGCTCCGCGGTCGCGCCGGAGGCGAGGATCCAGCCGCGCACGATCTCCAACGGCCCCGCGCCCCGGGCCGGTCCGGACGGCGCGCTCGGCTCCGCGGGGTCGCCCACCCGGCGCAGCACCGAGACGTCCGACGACCCCGGCACGGTGGCGCAGCCGACCAGCAGCAGCGCGATCAGCCCGAGGACGGCGGCGAGGCGCGAACGGCTCACCGCGGGTCCTCCCCCGGGTCGTCCCTGTCGTCCCGGTCGTCCCGGTCGTCCGGGACCGCGACCGGGAACTCCCCGGTCTCCGGCGGCGGCAGGGCCGTCCCCGTGGTGCCCGCGGCCTCGTGGATGCCCGGCTCGGCCTCCGCGGGCGCGGCGGAGACCGGGATCAACGGCAGGGGGCTGGTCCGCAGCAGGGCGCCGTGGACCCGCGGGAGGGTCAGCCGGAACACCGCGCCGTGGTCGGTCTCGCCCCAGGCCTGCAACCAGCCGCCCTGCAGCCGCGCGTCCTCCAGGCTGATCGCGAGCCCGAGCCCCGTGCCGCCGCTGCGCCGCTGGCGGGACGGGTCGGCGCGCCAGAACCGGTTGAACACCAGCCCGGCCTCGCCCGGCTTCAGCCCGACCCCGTGGTCGCGCACGACCACCGCCACCGCGTGCTCGTCCGCGGCGACCCGCACCTCGACCGGGCGGCTCTCCCCGTGGTCGATCGCGTTGGCCAGCAGGTTGCGCAGGATCCGCTCCACCCGCCGGGGGTCGACCTCGGCGACGGCGGGCTCGGTGAGGTCGAGCAGCAGCGGTGTGGCGGTCTCGTCGACGAGGTGGCGCACGGTCTCGGCGGAGCGGCGCACCACGTCCCGCACGTCGACCTGCTCCAGCGCCAGCTCCGCCATCCCCGCGTCGAGCCGGCTGATCTCGAGCAGGTCCGCGAGCAGCGACTCGAACCGGTCGAGCTCGTCGACCAGCAGCTGAGCGGACCGGCGGGCCACGAGGTCCATGTCCTCGGCCTGCGCGTGCAGCACCTCGGCCGCCATGCGCACCGTCGTCAAGGGGGTGCGCAGCTCGTGGCTGACGTCGGAGGTGAAGCGCCGCTGCAGCCCGCCGAACTCCTCGAGCTGGTGGATCTGCTGCTGGATGCTCGCGGCCATCTCGTTGTAGGACTCCGCGAGGCGTGCCACCTCGTCGTCGCCGTAGACCGGCATCCGCTCGTCGAGGTGGCCGTCGGCGAACCGCTCCGCGACGTCGGCGGCCTGGCGCACCGGGCGCACGACCTGCCGCGTCACGATGCTCGAGATCGCCGCGAGCAGCCCGAGCAGGGCCAGCCCGGCCAGCGCGAGCGTCGACTGGATCAGCGCCAGGGTCCGCTGCTCGGCCGAGAGCGGGAAGATGAGGTAGAGCTGCAGGTTCCGCCCGGCGGTGCGCACGGGCTGCCCGACGACCAGCGCGGGGACGTCCGGCCGGCCCGCCTGCGCCACCGTGACGTACTTCGTCGCGAGGAAGCCCTTGAGCACCGGGTCGCGCAGCTGCGGCGGCACGACGTCCGCCGGTCCCGACGACGGGTCGATCGCCTCCGGGTCCCCCGCCGCCCCGGGCGTGCCGATGGCCTCGGTCCCGGCGACGAGCACCGCCTCGAACGCCCCGGCGTCGCGGTCGGAGCCCGACCCGGACGAGGTCAGGCGGTCGAGGGCGTCGTCGAGCGTGGTCTGCGTGCCGTCGCGGTCCGGGTCGACGCGCGCGAGGTCCCGCTCGAGGTTCAGCCGGCTGATGTCGGCCTGCACCAGCGCGGCCTGCTGCTTGCCCTGGAGGAGCCGGTCGGCGATCTGGGTCTGCAGGACCAGGCCGAGCACGAGGACGACCACGGTCGACATCGCGACCGTGGACAGCACGACCCGCAGCTGCATCGACCGTCGCCACAGGACCCGGACGGCCCCGACGCGCTCGGCCAGGGCCAGGTCGGCGCGGCGGCGCAGCCGGGCGAGACGGTCAGCCACGAGGCCGGCCGATCAGGGTGGTCCGGCCTTGTAGCCGACGCCGCGGACGGTCAGCACGACCTCGGGGTGCTCCGGGTCCTTCTCCACCTTCGAGCGCAGCCGCTGCACGTGGACGTTGACCAGCCGCGTGTCCGCCGCGTGCCGGTAGCCCCAGACCTGCTCGAGCAGCACCTCGCGGGTGAACACCTGACGCGGCTTGCGGGCCAGCGCGACCAGCAGGTCGAACTCCAGCGGCGTCAGCGGGATCGGGCTGGTGCCGCGGCGCACCTGGTGCGCCGGGACGTCGATCGTCACGTCGCCGATCTGCATCTGCTCGCTCGGCTCGGTGGGGAACTGCCGCAGCCGGGCCCGGATCCGGGCGACCAGTTCCTTGGGCTTGAACGGCTTGACGATGTAGTCGTCCGCGCCCGACTCCAGCCCGAGCACGATGTCCACCGTGTCGGTCTTCGCGGTCAGCATGACGACGGGCACCCCGGACTCGGCCCGGATCGCCCGGCACACGTCGATGCCGTTCATCCCGGGGAGCATCAGGTCGAGGAGCACCAGATCCGGCGCCGCCTCCCGGACGGTCGGCAGCGCCTCGGCACCGTCGGAGACGATCGTCGTGTCGAAACCCTCGCCCTGGAGGACGATCGTCAGCATCTCGGCAAGCGAGGAGTCGTCGTCCACGACGAGGATCCGGGAACTCATGTCTCAATGGTGTCACTTCTCACCGACGATCCGGGAGCGAATGCGTCTCCCAGCACGGCATCCAGCACGGTGTCAGCCGTCCGGGTGAGCGCCTCCTCACCCGACTGCCGATTCTCGGTCACCCACCAGGGCGCCAACCACTGCTCCCGGGCCAGCGCGTCGTACACCTCGGCGCAGCGACCCTGCAGGTCGGCGTCCGCCTCGAAGGAGTCCGGGTCCCGGTCCGGATCGGCCGCCGCACGGTCCCGCACCCGCTGGGCGGCGAGCTCCGGCGGCACCCGCACCAGCACCTGCGCGTCCGGGGCGGGCACCCCGAACCGCTCGATCTCGGTCGCGTGCACCCACGCGGCGAAGGGGCCGACCGACTGGTGCAGGCGGGCCGAGCCGTACGCCGCGTTCGACGCCACGTACCGGTCGACGAGCACCACGTCGCATTCCCGACGACGGGTCGCGAGCTCCTCGCGCGCGGCCCGGCGGTCCAGGGCGAACAGCAGGGCCATCGCGTGCACGGACGTCCCGGTGTCGCCGTGGGCGCCGCGCAGCGCCTCCCCGGCCAGGGCAGCGTGCACGTCGTCGTCGTAGCGCGGGAAGGCGATCGTCGCGACGGTGGCGGCGCGGCGGGTGGCGGCGTCGCGCAGGGCCGCCACCAGGGTCGCCTTGCCCGCCCCGTCGAGCCCCTCGACGGCCACCAGGACGCCCACTGCCCCACCCGCTGCCTCGCCCACGGACGGCCACGCTAGCCAGGCGCTCCGTGTGACGAGGGTGCGGGCCGGGCGAGTGCGACACCACGCAGGTTCGCGAGCCGCCGGAGCTGCGTCACGTCGCACTGGGAGTGGGCGGGGCGCACCTTGTCGCGGCGAATCCCAACGACAAGACGAGCGGCGCACCTTGTCGCGGGCACCCGACATCCGGGCGGCACCTTGTCACTGGGAATCCCAACGACAAGGCGAGCGGGGCGCGGCGGGAACCCGCGACAAGGTGCCCACCACGCGCCGTCCGGAACGAGCGAAGGGCCCCTCCGCTCGATCTATCCGAGCGGAGGGGCCCTTCGGTCAGTTCACGTCAGCCCGCGGGAACTCAGTACCGGTAGTGCTCCGGCTTGTACGGGCCCTCGACGTCGACGCCGATGTACTCGGCCTGCTCCTTGGTGAGCTTGGTCAGCTCCGCGCCGAGCGCCTCGACGTGGACCTTGGCGACCTTCTCGTCCAGGTGCTTCGGCAGGCGGTAGACGCCGATCGGGTACTCGTCCTTCTTCGTGAAGATCTCGATCTGCGCGATCGTCTGGTTCGCGAACGAGTTCGACATGACGAAGCTCGGGTGCCCGGTGGCGTTGCCGAGGTTCAGCAGCCGGCCCTCGGACAGCAGGATGATCGAGTGGCCGTCGTCGAACTTCCACTCGTCGACCTGCGGCTTGATGTTGATCCGGTTCGCGCCGGACTTCTCGAGCTTCTCGACCTGGATCTCGTTGTCGAAGTGGCCGATGTTGCCCAGGATCGCCTGGTGCTTCATCCGCTTCATGTGGTCGAGGGTGACGATGTCCTTGTTGCCGGTCGTCGTGATGACGATGTCGGCCTCCTCGATGACGTTCTCGAGGGTGTTGACGTCGTAGCCCTCCATGAGCGCCTGGAGCGCGCAGATCGGGTCGGTCTCGGTGACGGTCACGCGGGCGCCCTGGCCGCGCAGCGACTCCGCCGAGCCCTTGCCCACGTCACCGAAGCCGGCGACGACGGCCTTCTTGCCGGAGATCAGCACGTCGACGGCGCGGTTGATGCCGTCGATGAGCGAGTGGCGGCAGCCGTACTTGTTGTCGAACTTCGACTTGGTGACCGAGTCGTTCACGTTGATCGCCGGGAAGAGCAGCTTGCCCTCGTTGGCGAACTCGTAGAGCCGGTGGACACCGGTCGTGGTCTCCTCGGTGACGCCCTGGATGCCCGAGGCCACCTTGGTCCAGTGCTGCGGGTCCTCGGCGAGCGAGCGGCGCAGGGTCTCGAGGACGACCTGGTACTCGGCCGGGTCCTCGGCGGTGACCGACGGGACGACGCCGGCCTTCTCGAACTCGACGCCCTTGTGGACGAGCATGGTGGCGTCGCCACCGTCGTCCAGGATCATGTTCGGGCCGCGGGTCTCGCTGTCGCGCCACGCGAGCATCTGCTCGGCGCACCACCAGTACTCCTCGAGCGACTCGCCCTTCCAGGCGAAGCACGCGATGCCCTTCGGCTCCTCGGGGGTGCCGTGCGGGCCGACGACGACCGCGGCCGCCGCGTGGTCCTGCGTGGAGAAGATGTTGCAGGAGGCCCAGCGGACCTCGGCGCCGAGCTCGACCAGGGTCTCGATGAGGACCGCGGTCTGGATCGTCATGTGCAGCGAGCCGGAGATGCGCGCACCGTGCAGCGGCTTGGCCTCGGCGTACTCCCGGCGCAGGGCCATCAGGCCGGGCATCTCGTGCTCGGCGAGCCGGATCTCGCGGCGACCGAAGTCGGCCTGCGAGAGGTCGGCGACCGCGAAGTCGATCCCGTTCTTCTCGGCGTACTTCTCGTGCGTGGTCCCTACTGCTGCCATGACTCCTCGTTCACTCGGTGGCTTCGGATGAATGACCCGATCTCGGTCCGTCACCGACATCGCGGGGCGAGCGAGCGGCCCGTCACGACGGTGAGCACGGTCCTCCATCGGTCGGAGGCGCCCTTGCTTGGTGCGGAATACCCGTCGAGCGTGGCGGACGCGAGGGTCCGTTGCAGCGCCACTCGAGGGCTCCGTCGCACGTCACGTGCGTTCGATTGCCGTGGAAAAAGACTCACACAGGCCGTCAGGACGGTCAAGGCGAACGGCCCCGCCCTCACCCGCGCGGAAGAGGTCCCCGCAGGTGGACGCGGGGTAGTCCCGGATCGTCTGCCGGATCACAGTTCGCCCCGTCACATCGCGTCCGCTCCGGGCGATCCGTGCCCGCGCGAACGGTATGACCGGCGCCACATCGGACGTAGGCTCGGCCTCTCCCGTCGTGATCACCCAGGAAGGCCCGACCCGTGCTCGGACAGATGCAGAACCGGCCGCTCGCCCTGCCCCACGTGTTCCACCGGGCCGAGCAGATGTTCGGCCACAAGACGCTCACCGGGATCGGCGTGGGCGGAGCGGTCACCACCGGCACCTACGCCGACTGGGCCCAGCGCGTGCGCCGTACCGCGGCCGCCCTCGACGAGCTCGGCGTCTCCCCCGACGCCCGGGTGGGCACGTTCTGCTGGAACACCCCGACCCACCTCGAGCTGTACTTCGCCGTGCCGTGCACCGGGCGGGTGCTGCACACCCTGAACATCCGGCTCTTCCCCGAGCAGCTCGTCTACATCGTCAACCACGCCGACGACGAGGTCGTCTTCGTCGAGCGGGCGCTGCTCGGGCAGCTGTGGCCGCTGGTGGACCAGATGCCGAACGTGCGGAAATTCGTCGTCATCGACGACGGGTCCGACACCGAGATCCCCGACGACGCGCGGATCGTCGACCACGCGCAGCTCCTCGCGTCGGTGGAGCCGTTCGCCGGCGACTTCGTGGTGGAGGACGAGAACCGGGCCGCCGCGATGTGCTACACGTCCGGCACCACCGGCAACCCGAAGGGCGTCGTCTACTCGCACCGCTCGACGGTGCTGCACTCGATCGCGGTGCTCATCGCCGACGTGGCCGGCCTGATCGAGCGGGACGTCCTGCTCCCGATCGTGCCGATGTTCCACGCGAACGCCTGGGGCACGCCGTACGCGGCGGTGTTCTGCGGCGCGTCGATGGTGATGCCCGGCCCGAACATGGTGCCGAAGGCGATCGCCGGGATGCTGCGCGACCACGACGTCACGGTCACCGCGGGCGTGCCGACGATCTGGATGGGTGTGCTCCCCGAGCTCGAGCGCGACCAGGTCCCGCACCTGCGGATGGTGCTGTGCGGGGGCTCGGCGGTGCCGCGGTCGCTCTCCGAGGGCTGGCGGGAGAAGATCGGCCTGCCGATCACCCAGGCCTGGGGCATGACCGAGACCAGCCCGATCGCCACCACCGGCATGCTGCGCTCGGTCCACGACGGGCTCTCCGACGACGAGCTCGCGGACGTCCGCGCCACCCAGGGCCAGGCGACCCCGCTGGTCGAGCTGCGCCTGGCCGACCCGGACACCGGCGAGATCCAGCCGTGGGACGGCGAGGCCTCGGGCGAGCTGCAGGCCGCCGGCCCGTGGATCGCCGCCTCCTACTACCTCAACGAGGACGGCGGGAAGCAGTTCACCGCCGACGGCTGGCTGCGCACCGGGGACGTCGCGATCATCGACCCGAACGGCTTCGTGCGGCTGGTCGACCGCACGAAGGACCTGGTCAAGTCCGGCGGCGAGTGGATCTCCTCGGTGGACATGGAGAACCAGATCATGGGCATGCCCGAGGTGGCCGAGGCCGCCGTCATCGCGGTGCCGGACGAGAAGTGGTCCGAGCGTCCGATGGCCTGCGTCGTGATCCGCTCGGGCAGCGAGCTCACGGCCCAGCAGGTCAAGGACTACCTCGCGACGAAGGTCGCGAAGTGGCAGATCCCCGACGACGTCGTCTTCATCGACGAGGTCCCGAAGACCTCCACCGGCAAGTTCTCCAAGAAGACGCTGCGCGAGAAGTTCGCCGCCGAGAAGGGCTAGAACGTCCGTCCCCGACGGCGGGTCGCGCCGCGACCCGCCGCCGGGAGGGGCCTACTGCTGCTCCGAGGCGACCGTCGTCTGCGGCAGCTCGCCGCGCTCGCGCTTGCCGAGCACGGAGTTCCGGCGCGAGTACGCGAAGTAGATGATCACGCCGAGCACCATCCAGCCGATGAACCGGATCCAGGTCTCGACGGTCAGGTTGATCATCAGCCACAGGCAGGAGATCACCGCGAGGGTCGCCACGATCGGCAGGCCCTTCACGACGAAGCTGCGGGGCAGGTCGGGCTGCTGCTTGCGGAGCACCCACGTGCCGATCGCGACGAGCACGAACGCGAACAGGGTGCCGATGTTGACCATCGACTCCAGCTCGTCGGCCGGGAAGAAGCCGGCGAGGACGGCGCAGAGCACGCCGATGATGATCGTGATCGTCACCGGGGTACCGCGGGAGCCCGTCCGCGCGAGGTTGCGCGGGAGCAGCCCGTCGCGGCTCATCGCGTAGAACACGCGGCTCTGGCCGAGCATCAGGACCATGACCACCGTGGTCAGACCGGCGAGCGCGCCGACCTCGATCACCGTCGAGGCCCAGTTGGCGCCGACCAGCGTGAACGCGGTGGACAGGGTCGCCGAGTCGCCGCTCGGGGGCGTCTGGAGCTGGGTGTAGCTGACCATGCCGACCAGCACCAGCGACGTCGCGACGTAGAGGACGGTCACGACGCCGAGCGAGCCGAGGATGCCGCGCGGGAGGTCCTTCTGCGGGTTCTTCGTCTCCTCGGCCGTGGTGGACACGGCGTCGAACCCGATGAAGGCGAAGAACACCAGCGAGGCCCCGGCGAGCAGGCCGTAGATGCCGTACGTCGACCCGTCGCTGCCCGCGATCAGCGAGAGCAGGGACGACTTGACGCCGCCACCGCTCTCCTGCTCGCCGCCGGCCGGCGGGATGAACGGCGTGTAGTTCGCGGACCGGATGTAGAACGCGCCGACGACGATGACGAGCAGCACGATCCCGACCTTGATCGCGGTCATCACGGAGGACACGGCGCTGGAGAGCTTGATGCCGAGCACGAGCACCACGGTGAGGACCGCGATGATGAGCATCGCGCCCCAGTCGATGGTGAGCCCGCCGAGGTCGACCGTGGCGGCCGTGCCGTCGCCGGTGAACAGCTGACCCAGGTACTTCGCCCAGCTCGTGGAGACCACGGCCGCGCCGAGGGCGTACTCCAGGACGAGGTCCCACCCGATGATCCAGGCGATGAACTCGCCGAACGTCGCGTAGGAGAACGTGTAGGCGCTGCCCGCGACCGGCACCGTCGAGGCGAACTCGGCGTAGCACAGGCCCGCGAACCCGCAGGCGATCGCGGCGATCACGAAGGAGATCGCGACGGCGGGACCGGTGATGTCCCCGGCCACCCGCGCGGTGATCGTGAAGATGCCGGCGCCGATCAGGACGGCGACGCCGAAGACCGTGAGATCCAGCGCGCCGAGTTCACGGCGGAGTTTGCTGTCCGGTTCGTCGGTGTCGCGGATCGACTGCTCGACCGACTTCGTGCGGAACAGACTGTTCGCGCGCGGTGACGGTGTGGTCGTCGCCATGGCCCCGGCCCCCTCCCTGTGTGATCCGTGTGCAGTGGGCGGGACCCTACTGGGCGACACCGACACCCGTCGTGTCGACGCGGCGACTGGTAGCAACCTGTTGCGCCACGCGGAGGGGTGACTAGGAGGGGCGCCAGCCGTCCCCGGCCGCGAACACGAGCGCCGGACCGCCGACCGCGGCCACGTCGACCGACAGGTCGTCCGAGGGCAGCCACACCGCCCGGCCCTGGGACACGGTCGTCGTGCCGCCGGCGCTCTCGATCTCCACCTCGCCCCGGATCACCACGGCGATCCGCGGGCCGTCGAGACCCAGGCCGGCCGACCCGTCGTCCGGAAGATCCAGGCGGACCAGCCGGAAGTGCTCGCTGGGGGCATGGAACACCGACCGCGGGCCGTCGACCTCGGGGCGCAGCAGGGGCGGCGGGCCGCAGCGGAAGTCGAGGATCCGCAGCAGCTCCGGCACGTCCACGTGCTTCGGGGTGAGCCCGGCACGCAGCACGTTGTCGGAGTTGGCCATCAGCTCGACGCCGCAGCCGGACAGGTAGGCGTGGGGCGAGCCGGCGGGCTGGAAGAGGCACTCGCCCTCGGCGAGGACGACCCGGTTGAGCAGCAACGCGGCGAGGACGCCGGCGTCGCCCGGGTAGCGCTCCCCCAGGTCGAGCAGCGTGCGGACCTCGCGCTCGAACTCGGGCGTGCCGCTCTTCAGCAGCGTCACGCAGGCGTCCAGCAGCTCGGGGACGAGCTGGTCGACGGTGCGCTGCGGCAGCGTGATCCAGGTGGTGAACACCGCGCGGAGCCCGTCCGCGTCCGGCTGGGCGGCGAGCAGTTCGGTGTGGTGGCGCAGGCCTGGCACGTCCAGGGCGCGCATCAGGCGCAGCGTCTCGCGGGCGTCGCGGAACCCGGCGAGCGCGTGGAACTCCTCGAGCGCGCAGAGGATCTCCGGCTTCGGCAGGGCGTCGCGGTAGTTCCGGTTCGACGCCGTGCGCGGGACCCCGGCGGCCTCCTCGCGCGCGAACCCGGCGACCGCCTGTTCGGCCGAGGGGTGGGTCTGCAGCGAGAGCGGCTCCTCCGCGGCCAGGACCTTGAGCAGGAACGGCAGCCGTCCACCCCAGTGCTCGGCTCGCTCGGCGCCGAACGCACCCTCCGGGTCGTCGGTGAGCGCGTGCAGCAGGGTGCGCCCACCCGGCAGCCGGGAGGGGTCGTCGACGTGGGCGCCGAACCACAGCTCGGCCTGGGGATGCGGCGACGGGACCTGCTCACCGAGCAGGGCCGGGATGTGCGTGCGCGAGCCCCAGGCGTAGGGCCGCACGGTCCCCTCGAGCCGTTCCACTGCCGCGTCTCCCCCTGCCGTCGTTCCTGCTCGGTGTCCGTCGTTCCCCGGGTGCCGGTGCCCGGAGGGCGGGGCCTCAGGCCCCGATGCCGGGTACGGCGCCCGGGTCCCGGTCCGCCGGGTCGGCTCCGACGGTCCCGGTCGCGAGGCCCAGGTAGAGCGACGCGAGGTCGAGCCGCAGCGCCAGCACCCCCGCGCGCACCGCGTCCTTCCCGACGCCGGGCCCGGCGAGCTCGAGGTCGTCGAGCTCGAGCGTGTCGGCCGCGGGCCATCGCCGCTCGGCGTCCTGCGCCAGCCGCCGGGTGGGCACGTCCTCGGCCACGGTCACGACGACGAGACGCGGCGGCGGCCCGTCCGGCCCGGGGTCGTCGAACGGGTCGGCGAAGATCGAGTCGGCGGCGGTGCCGCCGTCGAGGCGGGCGGCGAGGGCCGGGACCCCGACGGCCGCGTCCAGTCCGCCCGCGTGCGCGACCGTCCCGGCGTGCGCGGCCAGGGCGGTGGCCCCGTACCCGGCGACGGCCGCGGCGGTGCGATCGGTGCCCCACAGCAGCGGGGTGTGGTCGGCGAGCCGCAGGGCGAGCGCCTTGGCGGGCGCGACGAAGGCCTCCGCGCGCGGACCGCTGCGTTCGGCCTCGTCGTCGAGCCGGTCGGCGAGGGCCTCCCCGTCGACCTCGAGCAGCCCCAGCTCGCGGGCGGTCACGTAGGCGGCGGCGAGATCGGTCGGGCCGCCGAGCCCGTCGAGCACCGGCACCCGCGGGACGACCTGCACGGCGCGCCCGGCGGCCGCGGCCGGGGCCGGTCCGTCGGGCGGACCGGTGAGCACGACGTGGGCGTTGCGGCGCACCGCCCGGTCGACCGCCTCGGCGATCGCCGCGTCGGCCGGGTCCCGCTCCGAGCCACGGTGCGAGACCACCACGACGTCGAGCGGACCGAGCCACGGCGGAGCGGAGCCCGTGACGACGACGGGGCACGGGCACGTGGGTTCCAGCAGCGCCGCGGTGACGGCCGCGACCGCGCGTTCCGGGCCGGGCCGCGCGATCAGGACCAGCGCGCGGGGCCGCAGACCGCCGAGGGCGCCGATGCCGGACTCCTGCGCCGCGGACCAGGTCGCCCGGACCTGGGCGCCCGCCGTGGCGGCGGCGCGCAGCACCCCGGCGCGGTCCGCGTCGAGCAGCCGGCCGGTGTCGTCGAGCAGGGCCTCGTCGAGCACCCGGGTCACCCGCCCGTGGTCTCGCCCGACCCGCCGTCGGGACCGGGCCCGTTCGCCGCCTCGGAGAGGAGCAGCACCGGGATGCCGTCGGTGACCGGGTACTCCCGGCCACAGGCCGAACAGGTCAGGGCGGACGCCGCCGGGTTGGTGGGCGTCCCGGGGCGCAGCTCGCCGTGGTCCGGCGCCGGGCAGGCGAGGATCTCGAGCAGGGCGGGGTCGAGGCCGAGCGGACCGGCGGTGCTCATCGGCGCACCACCGCGAGGACCTCGTCGCGCAGCGCGGCGACCGCGTCGGCGTCGGACGCCTCGACGTTCAGGCGCAGCAGCGGCTCGGTGTTCGACGGCCGCAGGTTGAACCAGTCGCCGTTCTCGAAGGCCACCGTCAGCCCGTCGAGCGTGTCGACGGTGACGTCCCCGCGGTCGGAGTAGAGCTGCTCCACCTCTGCCATCCTGGCCTGCGGGTCCTCCACCGTCGAGTTGACCTCACCGGAGGCGGCGTAGCGCGAGTACTGCGCCATGAGCTCGGAGAGCGGCCGGTCCTGCTCCCCCAGCGCGGCCAGCACGTGCAGGGCGGCGAGCATCCCGGAATCGGCCCGGAAGAAGTCGCGGAAGTAGTAGTGGGCGGAGTGCTCGCCGCCGAAGATCGCGCCGGTCTGCGCCATCGTCGCCTTGATGAACGAGTGCCCCACGCGGGTGCGGACCGGCTTCCCCCCCGCCTCGGTGACGATCTCGGGCACCGCCCGCGAGGTGATCAGGTTGTGGATGATCGTCGACCCCGGCTCCTTCGCGAGCTCCCGGGTGGCGACCAGGGCGGTGATCGCGCTCGGGCTGACCGCCTCGCCGCGCTCGTCGACGAGGAACACGCGGTCGGCGTCGCCGTCGAAGGCGAGCCCGGCGTCGACGTGGCCGAGGTTCGAGACGTCGCGCTGGAGGTCGACGAGGTTGTCCGGGTCCAGCGGGTTCGCCTCGTGGTTCGGGAACGTGCCGTCGAGCTCGAAGTAGAGCGGGTGCACGTCGATCGGCAGCGGGTCGAACACCGCGGGAGCCGTGTAGCCGGCCATGCCGTTGCCGGCGTCGATCACCAGCGACAGCGGCCGGATTCCCGAGAGGTCGACCAGACCGCGCAGGTACTCGGCGTATCCCGAGAGCATGTCCTGCTGGGTGACGCTGCCCTTCGCCGCGGCGTCGGTGGGGATCTCCCCGGGCCCGCGGTCGAGCATCGCCGCGATCTCGTCGAGGCCGGTGTCCTGCCCCACGGGGCTCGCGCCGGCCCGGCACAGCTTGATGCCGTTGTACGTCGCGGGGTTGTGGCTCGCGGTGAACATCGCGCCGGGCGCGTCAAGCGTGCCGGAGGCGTAGTAGAGCATGTCCGTGCTGGCCAGCCCGATCTCGACGACGTCCACGCCGAGCGCGGTGACCCCGTCGGCGAAGGCGGCCGCGAGCTCGGGCGAGGAGTCCCGCATGTCGTGCCCGATGACGATCCCGTTCGCCGGCGGCCCGCCGGCCTCGGAGATCAGCAGCCGGGCGAAGGCGGACCCGACGTCCCGCACGAACGCGGCGTCGAGCTGCTCGCCCACCAGACCCCGGACGTCGTAGGCCTTGATCACCTGGCTGACGACGCGCGAGCGGGCGGCCTGCGCGGACTCCGTGCCTGCTGAACTCGTCACACCCGCAGGGTATCGGCCACCCCCGACGGCCTGCGGGTCGGCAGGCACCCGATCAGGTGGCCCGGTGGGCTCAGGCCGACGGGTCGGGCAGCACCCGCAGGTGACCCCGGCGCCCGGTGCCCGACACCGCCCCCAGGCCCACGGCCTCGGTCGGCGGCTCCGCGCGCCCCGCCTCCCGGACGGCCTCGGCGAGGGCGGTCAGGTCGTCGGCGCTCGGCTCGGACGGGAACTCGCCCTCGTAGCGCACGACCTCCCAGCCCCGGGGGGCCGTCAGCCGCACGGCGTGGAACTCGCAGAGGTCGTACGAGTGCGGCTCCGCACTGGTCGCCAGCGGACCCACGACGGCCGTCGAATCGGAGTAGACGTACGTCAGCGTGGCCACGGCCGCACGGCCGCACCCGGTCCGTGAGCACTTCCGCACTCCTCGCACGGACCGAGACGATAGACGCCTCCCCCGGCGACGCCGCGCAGGCACGCTCGGCGCGTCGGGTGACGGGGGTGTCGACCCCTCGCCGCGCCGGGGGCGACGGGGCGCAGGTTCTCCGACGGCCGATCCTGCGTGGCGTCGCACTCGCGCGGAACTGACGTCGTCGGACGCTGCCCGGGGCGTAGGCTCGCCGCTCATGGCGAGGGGTGGCATCCGCACCGGTGGCCGCGCGGGCGGGTCGGGCGGGTCCCGGTCGGAGGCACGGTCGGAGGCACGGTCGGGCGGGTGGACCCCGCGGCGGCGCGATCGCCGGGGCCGCGGGATGCGCGCACCGCTCTACCCCGCGGGCGCGCCCG
Source organism: Actinomycetospora termitidis (assembly GCF_030286555.1). Taxonomy (GTDB): domain Bacteria; phylum Actinomycetota; class Actinomycetes; order Mycobacteriales; family Pseudonocardiaceae; genus Actinomycetospora; species Actinomycetospora termitidis. The sequence continues at coordinate 241,347 of NZ_JASVWF010000003.1, forward strand.
CCGCGCGCACGCGCGCGGAGCGGTTCGACGCCGTGGTGCTGGAGGCCCTCGAGCCGATCGAGGACCGCTGGGGCGCCGAGCTGGAGGAGCTGGACGTCGCGGTCGACGACGTGCCCGACGTGGCGGCGGCCGGCCCGGACGACGACGGCGTGGTCGGCGACGGGGAGATCCCGCTGGCCCGCCTCGTGCCGGCCGGCGTCGACCGCCGCGGGGCCCCGACCCGCGCCCGGATCGTCCTCTACCGCCGGCCGCTGGAGGTGCGGGCGCTCGACGGCGAGGACCTCGCCGACCTGCTGCACGACGTGCTCGTCGAGCAGGTGGCCGAGTACCTCGGCGTCGAGCCGGACACGATCGACGACGCCGAGGAGTAGCCGGGGTCAGCCGTGGACTAGCCGTGGACTAGCCGTGGACTAGCCGTGGACTAGCCGTGGACTAGCCGTGGACGACGGCCTCGACGTTGTGCCCGTCGGGGTCGCGCAGGAACACGGCGTAGTAGCCCGGGTGGTACTCCGGCCACTCCCGCGGCGCGTGCAGCACCTCCACCCCGGCGGCGACCGCGGCCTCGTGCACCGCGTCGACCGCCGCCCGGTCGGGCGCGCGGAACGCGACGTGCAGCTCCCCGCCGACCGGGCCGCCCGGCGCGAGCCAGAACTGCGGGACGCCGTCGGGCCCCGCGAGCCCGACGACCGAGCTCGGCCCGGCCGGGAAGCGGGCGGCCTCCCGGAACCCGAGCGGCGCGAAGATCTGCAGGTAGCGGGCGGCGGAGGCGTCGACGTCGGCGACCGGGAACCCGAGGTGGTCCATCACACCGGCGCACGGTAGCGGCGCCCCCCGACGGTCAGTCCAGACGAGTGCGCGAGGGCAGGGCCGAGAGGACCGTGAAGAGCACCAGCGCGAGCTGCAGCAGCAACAGCAGGCTGCGTAGCGTGGTGTCGCGGTCGATCACGACCGGTCCGCCACCGGAGGGCACCGGCACCCCGACCAGGTGCCCCCAGGCGGGGACGATCTCGGCGGGCGCTCCGCCCACCGTCGCGTTCCAGCCCGACTCCCGCTCGGCCGCGAGGACCACGAGCCGGCGGTCGGCGCCCGGGGAGATCAGCACTCCGACCGACGGCGGCGTCCCGGGCAACGGCGAGATGCCCGACGGGCGGCGCGGTGCGGCCTTCGCATCGGTCGCGTCGTCGGAGACCGGCGGCTCCAGGATCACCGCGCCCGCGGCCGGCAGCCCGATCCCGAGCACGACGCGCCCGTCGAAGGTCGGCGCGGCCGCGCTCAGCAACGGCGAGCCCGCGCCAATCGCCCGCTCGGCGACACCGCGGTCGGGCAGCACGACGGCGGCCGTCCCGGACGCGGCGAGCTCCGCGGCGCCGGCCTGCACGGTGGCGGGGTCGCCGGAGAGCAGCGCGGTCACGTCGCGGGTCAGGCGGGCGGGTGCGGCACCGACCGGGACGAGGTCGTCGTCGCCGTAGCGGGGCAGGTCGGCCCCGGAGCGGCGGGTGGCGTCGGTGTCGAGCGAGAACCCCGGGCCACCGGGCCGCGGCGCGAGCCCGACGTCGACCACCGTCGCGCCCGACGCGGTGAGCCGGCCCGCGAACTCCGGGTCGAGGGTCGCGGCGGGCCGGGCGGCGAGCGCCCCCGCGGACCCGACGAGCACCGTGCACACCGCGAGCGCCACCCCGGCGGCCGCCGCCACGGGGACCGCGGCACCCCGGGCCCGCCCGCTGCTCGCGGCGGTGGAGCGCGTCCGCAGCCGGGACCCGATCGACGTCCCGACCCGCGAGGCGGCCGAGCGCGCCCCGCCGCCGACCCGCGTCAGGACCCCGTCCGGCCCGAGATCGATCGAGGGGTCTCCCAGCTGCCGCGGCGCGGGCCGGTGCCGCGGCCCGCTCCGGCCGGTGACGAGCGTGCCCAGCGGCACCGCCCGAGCCTCCGCGACCAGGGCCAGCAGCGACCACAGCGCGCCGCACGCCGCGAACGCCAGCGCGGGTCCGGTCCACCCGGGGCGGGGCTCGCCCCCGGACAGCGGGGCCAACGACACGGTGCCGACGATCCCCGCGGCGACGATCCCGAGGAGCATCACCCCCAGCCCCGGGACCATGCTGCGCCGCGGGGCGAGCAGCGCCCCGCCGACCGCGACGACCAGCACGATCAACCCGACGACGGGCAGCGAGCCGGCCCCGCCCGGGTCGAGGGAGAGCACGTCGAGGGTGCCGGCGAAGCGCTCGCCGACCGGCGACCCGGTGCCGTGGAGCAGGACCTGGGGCGCCCGCAGGAGCGTGGAGGGCCAGGGCAGGAGGAGCAGCACCGGCAGCACGACGACGGCGGCGAGGGCGACCGTACGTCGGCGCGCCGTCCCGGGCGGGGCGGGGACGACGACGAAGCCGATGACGACGACCACGAGCACCATGAGGTGCACCAGCGGGGCGAACGCGGAGACGACGGCCAGCAGCAGCGACGTCCCCGCCGCGGCACTCCACCACGACGTCCGTCGCCCGCGCGCCCCGTCGCCCGTCGCGATCGTCCGGCTGCCCCGCAGCACGGCGACCACGCCCGCGAGCACCAGCGGCAGCAGCACGACGACGACCACGCCGTCGAGCCGCCCCTGCGCCACGGCCGCGCCGGTGATCCCCAGCAGGGCGTAGACGGCGGCCCCGAGCGCGCGCAGGACGCGGCCGACGCGGATCGGACGGGTCGCGACGTAGGCCGACAGCCCCGCGAGGGGCAGCGCCCCGAGCAGGAGCAACGACACGGCGACCGCCGGGCCGGACGACCCGGCCACCGGCCAGAGCACCCCGCCCACGACCCCGACGACGGCGAGCGCGGTCGAGGCCGGCGCGGCCGTCCCGCCGGCCACCGGGTGCCACTCGGCGAGGTACGCACTCCACAGCGGGCCGAGCTCGGGCAGGGCCCGGAGGCGCCCTCCGGCGAGATCCAGGCCGAGGCGCGACCGGTTCGCCAGCAGCGACACCACGGTCAGGGCCAGCACCATCAGCAGCGGTGGGGCGAGGAGGAGTTCCCGCAGCACCCGCCCCGGGGTCACCGGGACGACGACGAGACGCGGGTCCGGCTCCGGGGCGGCCGTCCCGTCGCGCGGGGCGGGGATGCCGACGAGGGCGGTCGCGGCCTCGGGGTCGGGCTCCGCGGTGCGGTGCCGGCCGCTGCGCGGGGCGCCGATCAGCTCGGTCGGCCCGGCCTCGCCGTCGGCGACGGGGCCCGCGAGCGACACCGCGACGGACTCGCCGCCGGGGCGTCGCAGCCCCGCCTTGCGCCGGGAGGAGCGCTTCGGCGCCGTCGCGCCGGCGGGCAGCGCGCCCTGGCCGACGAGCAGCGCGCCCTCGTCCGGGCCGTCCGTCGCGGCCGCGGCGGAGGCCGGGGCGCGGGTGGGGCGGTCGGCCCAGTCCGGGAGCCGGCCGAGGTCGAGGTCGTCCCGGACGCGGTTGCGGACGATCCGGGTCAGCCCGCCGGACACGGCGTTGCGCAGCCGGGTGGTGCGGCTGGTGAGCAGGCCCCGCACGTCGCCGGCCCCGCCGTCGAGGGCCTGGCGTCGGCGGCGCGCCTCCCCCAGGTCGCCCAGGTCGGCGAGCAACCGGCCCATCGCGCCCAGCTCGGCGTTCGCCGCCCGCGGACGTCGCAGCAGCAGGAAGCCGATCGCCCGCAGCACCGCCAGCAGCGGCAGCCGGACCAGACCGACCGCGTAGCCGGCCGCGGAACCGTTCGCGAGGACCGTCACCATCCCGTTGCGACGGTCGGTCGTCCGCAGCCCGCCGTCGGTGCCCACGGCGTCCAGGTCCCGGGCGCCGGTGCTCGCGGCCCGGGCGTGGTGGAGCCGGGCGGAGGGGACGCAGAGCACCAGCCCGCCGGCGCGGTTGAGCCGCCACCCGAGGTCGACGTCCTCGCGGAGCAGGCCGAACGCGGAGTCGTACCCCCCGAGCGCGTCCCACTCGTGGCGGCGGACCAGGGCGCCGGCGGAGCCGACGGCGAGCACCTCGGAGTTGGTGGCGAACTGGCCGAGGTCGAGCTCGTCGGATCCGATGCCGGTCTGCCGGTGGCCGGACGCGTCGGTGGACAGGCCCGCCTCGACGACGAGCCGCGGGTCCTCCCAGTCGAGCTGCAGCGGGCCGAGCATCGCCACCGCCGGCGAGGCCTCGGCGACGGAGAGCAGGACGTCGAGACAGGAGGGCTCGGGCGCGGAATCGTCGTGCAGCACCCACAGCCAGTCGCCCGAGCTGCGCTCGGAGGACCGGCCCCACCGCCGGTCGGCGTCGGCGACCGCCGCGGCCACCGCGCTGCCGAACGGGGTGTCGCGCGGGAGGTCGAGGACGACGTCGACGCGGTTGGAGGACCGGAGGAGGTCGGCGGTCGAGTCGCGCGATCCGGTGTCGACCGCGACGACGCGGCGTGGCCCGACCGTCAGGCGGCCCAGGGCGCCGAGGGTCTCGGGCAGCCAGGCCTCGCCGTCGTGACAGACGAGGACCGCCAGGACGGGCGCCGTCGGGGCCACCGCGCACCTCCCGCCGTCGGGGTCACCGCCCGGCGGGCCGCCGGACGGTTCCCGAGACTAGAAGGGGGGTCCGACAGCCCGGACAGGGGTCGGCCACGCGACCCCGCGGGAGCGTGCCGAGCGTCAGACGACGCGGCGCTTGAGCCGGCGCCGCTCCCGCTCGGAGAGCCCACCCCAGATGCCGAACCGCTCGTCGTGCCCCAGCGCGTACTCGAGGCACTCCGCGCGCACCTCGCAGCTGTTGCAGATCTGCTTGGCCTCCCGGGTGGATCCGCCCTTCTCGGGGAAGAACGCCTCCGGGTCGGTCTGCGCGCAGAGTGCGCGTTCCTGCCACTCCTGCTCGTCCTCGCCGGCGACGGCGAACAGTTCCCCCAGGACGTCGCGCGGTCGACCCGACCCCACGATCCCCCCGACCGCGTCGCCCGCCCCTCCGAAGTTCACGCTGCCCAGCACCACCGACCCGCTCTCCGCACCGTTCACACGGCCTCCCTCACCGCTAGCACTCCCCAGCTGGCGGAGCGCCGGCCCCGCGCCGGCGTGTACGTCGCAGGGAATTACACCGGTGTCGTTCCATGTGGGTCAAGCCGGGTCCCCTGGGCGGCCGCATGTCGCGACGGACGGTCGTCACGTGCGGTGAACGTGTTCTCGACGTTCATCGACGCTGCGTGGCCGCACCGGGGTCCCCGACCTGGGACACTCGGTCCCGTGGCCAGCCTGCGCTCCGGTCGGAGTCTCACCCGGACCAGCCCCATCTTCCTGGGGCTCGTCGCCGCGACGGTGGCGGGGTGCGTCCTCACGCTGTTCGACTCCGAGATCGCGATCACGGCCGGCGTCGTCGTCATCGTCCTCGCGGGCTGGGCGGTGTCGCTGTGCCTGCACGAGTTCGCCCACGCGCTGACCGCCCACCGCTGCGGCGACCCGTGGGTCCGGGCGCGCGGCTACCTCACCCTCGACATCACGAAGTACGCGAACGTCGGCCTCACCTTCGTCCTGCCCCTGCTGTTCCTGCTGATCGGCGGCATCCCGCTGCCGGGCGGGGCGGTCTACATCTCCCGCGGGTCGCTGCGCGCCCGGTGGGCGTCCAGCCTGGTGTCCGCGGCCGGGCCGCTGGTCAACCTCGTGCTGGCCGTGCTGCTCGCCCTGCTGGTGCCGTTCGTCCCGGTCTACCTGGCGGCGGGCCTGTCGTTCCTGGCGCTGATCCAGGTGCTCGCGTTCGTGCTGAACATCCTGCCGATCCCCGGTCTGGACGGCTGGGGCGTCATCGACCCGTACCTCTCCGAGCGCACGCGGCAGCGGGTCGCGCCGTTCACGCCCTACGCGCCGCTGCTGCTCTTCGTCGTGCTGATCTTCTTCCGCCCGGCCGCGGAGGCGCTGTTCGACCTGGCCACGTTCGTCTACTCCTCCACCGGCGGCGACTCCTCGCTCGCCGAGGCCGGGCGCGCGATCTTCTTCTTCTGGCAGCGCTGAGGAGTTCCCGACGCCGGGTCGTACCCCGGCCCCGGCGACCGTCGGGGGTCGGGAGGACGATCAGCGGCGTGAAGGTCACGGTTCTGGTCGGGGGCGTCGGCGGCGCGCGGTTCCTGCAGGGGGTGCTCGCGGCGCTCGGCGACGACGACGAGGTGCGCGCGGTCGTCAACGTCGGCGACGACATCTGGCTGCACGGTCTGCGCGTCTGCCCGGACCTCGACACGTGCATGTACACCCTCGGCGGGGGCATCGACACGGCGAAGGGCTGGGGCCGCGCCGGGGAGACCTGGTCGGTGAAGGCCGAACTGGAGGCCTACGGGGCCGACCCGACGTGGTTCGGGCTGGGGGACCGCGACGTCGCGACGCACCTCGTGCGCACCCGCATGCTGCGCGCGGGCTACCCGCTCTCGCAGGTCACCGAGGCCCTGTGCAACCGCTGGCGCCCCGGCGTCGCGCTGATCCCCGCGAGCGACGACCGGATCGAGACCCACGTCGTCATCGACGACCCGGAGACCGGCGAGCGGCGCGCGGTGCACTTCCAGGAGTGGTGGGTGCGGCACCGCGCCGTGCCGCGCGCGCACGGGTTCGCCTCCGTCGGGCGTGACGCGGCCACCGCCTGCCCCGCGGCCCTCACCGCGATCGCCGACGCCGACCTCGTGCTCCTGGCCCCGTCCAACCCCGTCGTCAGCATCGGCACGATCGTCGACGTGCCGGGGCTGCGCGCGGCCCTCGCGTCCGCTCCCGGCCCCGTCGTCGGGGTGTCCCCGATCATCGACGGGCACGCCGTACGCGGGATGGCGGAGCCCTGCCTCGACGCGATCGGCGTGGAGGTCTCGGCCGAGGGCGTCGGGCGGCACTACGGGGCCCGGACGACGGGTGGGCTGCTCGACGGCTGGCTGGTGCACGCCACGGACACCGCGGACGTGCCGGGCGTCGCCGTGCGCTCCGTGCCGCTGCTGATGAGCGACCCGGGGACGACGGCGGCCATGGTCCGCGAGGCGATCGACCTGGTGGGCCTGGGTGTCTGAGGTCCCCACCGACCACGCCGCCCCTGCGGGCCTCACCGCGTGGGGCGTGCCCGGGCTGCCCGAGTTCCGCCCGGGGGACGACCTCGCCGTCGCGCTCGCCGACGCGCTGCGCGGTCAGGTGGCCCACGGCGACGTCGTCGTCGTGACCTCCAAGGTCTTCTCCAAGGTCGAGGGGCGTCTGGTGGCCGTGCCGCGCGACCCCGGGGAGCGCGACACCGCCCGGCGGAAGCTGATCGACGACGAGACCGTCCGTGTCCTCGCCACGAAGGGCCGCACCAAGATCGTCACGAACCGCCTGGGGATCGTGCAGGCCGCGGCCGGGGTGGACGGGTCGAACGTGGAGACCGACGAGGTGGCGCTGCTGCCGGTCGACCCCGACGGGTCCGCGGCCCGGTTGCGAGCGGACCTGGCGTCGGCGCTGGGCGTCGACGTGGCGGTGGTCGTCACCGACACCATGGGCCGCTGCTGGCGCCTCGGGCAGACCGACGCCGCGATCGGCTCGGCCGGGCTCGTCGCGCTCCACGGGTACGGCGGCGCGATCGACCGGCAGGGCAACGAGCTGCTGGTCACCGAGGTCGCGGTCGCCGACGAGATCGCGGCCGCGGCCGACCTGGTCAAGGGCAAGCTCGGCGGTGTCCCGGTCGCGATCGTGCGCGGGCTCGACGCCCTGCGCGGCGACGGCCCGACGGCGGGTGGGCTGGTCCGGCCCGTCGAGGAGGACCTGTTCTGGCTCGGCACCGCGGAGGCGATCGCCCGCGGGCGGCGGGAGGCGGTCCCGGCGCGACGGTCGGTCCGCGCCTTCGCCGCCGACCCGGTCGACGCGGACGCGGTGCGGCGCGCGGTCGCGGCCGGGCTGACCGCGCCGGCGCCGCACCACTCGCGGCCGGTGCGGTTCGTGTGGTTGCGCGACCCGACCCGTCGTCGGGACCTGCTCGACGCGATGGGCGCCCGCTGGCGCGCCGACCTCGAGGCGGACGGGTTCACGTCCGAGCAGGTCTCCCGCCGGCTGGCGCGCGGCGACCTGCTGTACCGCGCCCCGGAGCTCGTCCTGCCCTTCCTGGTGCGGGGTCCCGACGGCGGGTCCCACGACTATCCCGACGCCCGCCGCTCCGCCGGCGAGGCCACGATGTTCACGGTCGCCGGCGGCGCGGCGGTCCAGGGGCTGCTGGTGGCGCTGGCGGCGGAGGGCCTCGGGTCGTGCTGGGTCGGGTCGACGATCTTCGCGGCCGACGTCGTGCGGTCCGTGCTGGACCTCCCGGAGACGTGGGAACCGCTCGGCGCGGTCGCGCTCGGACATCCGGAGCAGGAACCGGAGCCGCGCCCCGAGCCGGCCGTCGACGAGCGGCTGGTCGAGCGGTGACCGTCCACGACGACGCGGTCGCGGTGCTGTCGGGCTGGGCCGCGCCCGACGCGGACCAGTCCGCGATCCGCCACGCCCTGCTCGCCTACCTCGCGGCGTGCCCGGACGCGTGCGCACGGTCGTGCGCCACGGGCCACCTGACCGCGTCCGCGCTGGTCCTGGACGCCGCCGGGGAGCACGCGCTGCTCACGCTGCACCCGCGGGTCGGGCGCTGGCTGCAGCTCGGCGGGCACATCGAGGCCGACGACCCGACGCTGCGCGACGCGGCGCTCCGCGAGGCGACCGAGGAGTCCGGCATCGACGGGCTGACGATCTCCGACGCCCCGGTCCACCTCGACGTCCACCCGGTGACCTGCTCCCTCGGCGTGCCGACCCGCCACCTCGACGTGCGCTACCTGGTGCGGGCCCCCGAGGGCGCCGTCGCGGTGCGCAGCGACGAGTCCACCGACCTGCGCTGGTGGCCGCTCGCGGAACTGCCCGACGACGTGGCCTTCGGGCGGTCGCTGCCGACGTAGGCGGAACCGTGCGACGCTGGGCGCAGTCGAAGGAGGTGTGATGACCGACTTCCTCGCCTGGCCCCGCGCCGTCCTCACCCTCGAGGACTGGGAGGCCCTGCCCGACGAGGTGCACCGACGGTGCGAACTCGTCGAAGGAACCCTCCTCGTGACCACCTCGCCCGCGCTCGGGCACCAGCGTGTCCTCCGCCGGCTGCTCCGTCGGCTCGAGGACGCCCTGCCCGACGGGCTCGAGGTGCTCCCCGGGACCGAACTGCTCTGCGACGCCGGACCGCCCGCGACCGTCCGGCGGCCCGACCTGGCGGTGTTCCGCGCGGGCCTGCCCGACCGGATGCCGCACCTCCTGCCACCCGACGTCGTGGGGGTGGTGGAGGTCCTCTCCCCGGGGACGCGGCGAACCGACCGCGTGGCGAAGGTCTACGACTACGCCGAGGCCGGCGTGGGCTGGTACCTCGTCGTCGACCCCGACTGCGCCGCGATGACGCTGTTCGTCCTGCCGGCCGACGGTACGGGTCCGTACGACTGCGCCGAGCGCGACGAGCCCGTCGTCGAGCTCCCCGGCGTCGGGGCCGTCAGCCTCGGCTGACCTGCCCGGCCGCGAGCACGTCCCGGGCGTAGGCGGCGACCCCGAGCGCGTGCCGGTCCAGGAGCGCCCCGAGGGTCTCGCCGACATCCGGCCCGGCGACCGCACGGTGCTGCTCGGCCATCGACCGGGCCGCCGGGGAGTCCACCGCCTCCCCCGACGACCAGGTCCGCGCCCAGGCGAGGCCGAGTTCGTCGAGGGCCTCGTCCAGGTCCACGGTCTCGCCGAACCCGTCGAGGATCTCCGCCGGGGTGGTGGCGGTCCCGTCCAGCGTGGCGCGGACGGCCGCGACCTGAAGGTCGATCCGGTCGCGTACCGCCTCGAGGACCGGCACGAGCGCACCCGGGTCCGCCGACCCGTCGTCGGGAAGACCGAGCTCGCGCGCGAGAAGCGTCCGCTGCAGCTCCACCACGTCCGCGCGGGACCACAGCCCGGGCCGCAGCTCCGTGATCGGCAGCCCACTCGCCCGCGCGACCTCGGCCGCGCTGAACTCGTCCACGCTCACCACTCCCGGAAGTCGCGCGGCGAGTACCGCGGGCCGAACCGCGGGCGCTTGAACCCGGACGCCTCGATGTAGCGCACCGCGCGCTGGCGCTGCGGGGCGTAGCAGGCGAGGACCTCGAGCATCCCGGCGTCGTCGAGCTTCCGTCCCACCAGCGCGTAGCCGACGGTCGAGGGGATGTGGAAGTCGCCGACCGACACCGCGTCCGGGTCGCCCCACGCGCGCTGGGCGACCTCCGCGGCGGTCCAGACCCCGATGCCGGGCACCTTGCGCAGCAGAGACCGCCCCTCGACCCCGCGCAGCTCGACCGCCTTCTCCAGGCGGTGCGCCACCGTGGCGGAGGCGAGGATCGCGCGCCGCCGGGACTGGTCGACGCCGGCCCTGTGCCACTCCCAGTCCGGGATCGCCTTCGTCTCCCGCGGCGACGGCGGCACCCGCATGCCCTTCGGTGCCGGTCCGGGCGCGGCACCGCCGAAGCGCCAGCAGAGCTCGCGCCACGAGCGGTGCGCCTCGGTGCCGGTCACCTTCTGCTCCAGGACCGCCGCGAACAGCTGCTCCCACACCGCGCCGCAGGCGCCGAGGCGCAGCCCGGGCAGCCGGTGGCGGGCGTCGGCGACGAGGGGATGGTGACCGACGAAGCCGGAGTCGTCGTCGTCCGCCCCCAGCAGCGCGGGCAGGCCGTCGAGCGCCCACTCGGCGCCGTCGCCCCACGCGTCCGCGACCACCTCCGACCCGACCCGGCGGATCCGCGTGGTCGCCGGGCCGGCCGGCGTCGAGCACACCCGCCAGACGACACCGGTCTCGTCGATGCGGCACGTCGGATCGCCCCGGCCGTGGCGCAGCGGCCCGATCAGCGCGGGGATGTCCAGCACGTAGCCCGGCGCCCAACGGCGGGTCCGGGCGGTACCGGTCTCGAGGAGGGCCTCAGCCACTCCCCGAGAATCGCAGACCGCCGTCCGGGATGCTGAGACCGGGCCAGAGCCGGACGCCGTCGCACAGCTCGCAGCCGGCACCGACCGTCACGTCGTCGCCGACCACCGCGTCGGTCACCACGGTCTCGTCGCCGATGACCGCGCGCGGGCCGATGACCGAGCGGGTGACGACGACGTTGTCGCCGATCCGGGCGCCGTCCATCACCACCGAGCCGATGACGCGGGAGCCGTCGCCGACCACGACGTCGTGCCCGAGGGTCGTGCCGTCGGACACCGAGGCCGTCGCCGCGGTCTTGGCGCCCTCGAGCAGCAGCGCGGTGCCGACCGGGCCGGGCAGCGCCGACGTCGGCGCGATGCCCTGCACCAGGTCGGCGCAGCCGCGCACGAAGGCGGCCGGGGTGCCGAGGTCGAGCCAGTAGGACGACTCCACGTGACCCTGCAGCCGCCGCCCGTCCCGGAGCAGGCCCGGGAACGTCTCCCGCTCGACGCTGACCGGCCGCCCCTCGGGGATCGCGTCGATCACCTCGCGGCGGAAGACGTAGCACCCGGCGTTGACCTGGTCCGTCGGCGGGTTGAGCGTCTTCTCCAGGAACGCCTGGACGCGGCCGGTGTCGTCGGTCGGGACGCAGCCGAAGGCGGTCGGGTCGGGGACGCGCACCAGGTGCAGCGTCGCGTCGGCGCCCGCGGTCCGGTGCTCGGCGAGGACGGCTCCGAGGTCGACTCCGGACAGGATGTCGCCGTTGAAGACCATGACCTCGTCGTAGGAGCGGTCCAGCGCGGCCGCCGCGTGCCGGATGCCGCCGCCGGTACCCAGCGGCTCCGGCTCGGGCACGCACTCGATGTCCAGCCCGAAGGCGGACCCGTCGCCCAGGTACTCCGCGAACACCTCGGCGCGGTAGCTCGTCCCAAGCACCACCCGCCGGATGCCCGCCGCGGCGATCCGCGAGAGCAGGTGGCCGATGAACGGCACCCCCGCGGTCGGCAGCATCGGTTTCGGCGTCGAGGCGGTCAGCGGGCGCAGTCGGCTCCCCTGACCCCCGACGAGCACGACCGCCGCCGTCCCCTCGGCCGTTCCCCCCGTGGTCGTCACGTCCGTGACCTCCCGCTCGCTGTCGTCCTGCCCCGGCGTGACGACGACGTCGCGTCCGGGCGCTAGTCTGACGTGCACTCGGCACGACACCGGTCCGGGTCCGCGAGGCCCACCGGCCGGGCCGTAGCCACCGGGATCGGGGCAGGAGCAGCGTGGTGGAGCCGTCGAACGCGTGGGACCGTGCGCAGGAGGCTATCGCCCGTGCGCAGCAACGCAACGCCACGGTGGTGACCCCGGACAGCGCGGAGTCACCCTTCGACGCGTCGGCCACGCAGATGATCCCCCAAGCTGCCCTCCGTCCCGGTGACCGTCCGGTCACGCACGGTCGGGTTCCGCGGCCGACGGCCACCCGGCCTGACCGGGACGGGCGTCATCGTCAGCCGCCCGGCTACGCGCCGCGCGAGCCCGAGACCACCCCGGTCGAGGTGTCCGACCCGACGCTGATGCGGCCCGTGCCGGCCGAGGCGCCCACCGTGCGCACCTCCGCGACCCGCCCCCCGACGGCACCCTTCCCCGCGCAGGACCACGGGCACGACGCCGGGCCGCGCCCGGACGACGCGCCCACCACGCCGCCGGTGGGCGTCAAGGTCCCGTTCTGGAAGCGGCTCTTCCGCCGCTGAGGGTTCCCGACGTCGGGTCGGGTCAGGACGTGCCGCGTGTGCTCCACCGGGCACGCAGGCCGAGCGCAGTGCGCAGCCCGGCCCGCAGCGGGGCCCACCGCCGCCCGCGGTAGCGGTCGGCGAGGAAGCGGTAGGCGCTGCGGTGGTGCTCGCGCAGCATCCGGGCCGACGTCGGGTGGTCGGCGTTCGTGGCGTGCCCGCCGGTGTGCACGACCTCCGCATCCGGGACGTAGACGTTGAGCCACCCGGCACGCCCGAGCCGGTCGCCGAGGTCGACGTCCTCGAAGTACATGAAGAACCGCGGGTCGAACCCGTCGACGGAGTCCCACGCCTCGCGACGCAGCAGCACGCACGAGCCGGACAGCCAGCCCGCGGTCCGCTCCGCGACCGAACCCTCCTGGCGGTACGAACGCGTCCAGGGGTTCGCCGGCCAGACCGCGCCGAACACCGCGTGGCCCACCCCGCGCCCGAGCGAGGGGAGCAGACGGGCGGAGGGGTAGACCTCGCCGTCGGTCCGGATCAGCGGCCCGAGCGACCCCGCGCGCGGCCACCGGGCGGCCGCCTCGAGCAGCAGGTCCAGCGCCTTCGGGCCCAGCACGATGTCGGGGTTGGACACGAGCACCCACCCGACGTCGGCGCCCAGTCCCGCGACCGCGCGGTTCGACGCGGCCCCGTAGCCGAGGTTCTCGCCCATCGGCAGCAGCTGCGCGCGGCCCCGGGCGGCCTCCGCCTCGGGCACGCCGTCGGTGGAGCCGTTGTCGGCGAGCACCACGGTCACCGGGCGGGAGGTCGCGTCCTCGAGCGAGTCGAGGAACGCGGGCAGCGAGTCGCCCGGGGAGTAGGTCACCACGACGACCGCGAGTCCGTCTCCGTACTGCGCGGTCGAGCTCCGCTGCGCTCCGTCTCCGTCGGGCATGCGCCCCATCCTCGCCGGACCCGAACCGCTGTCGGGAAGGAGGGTCTAGCGGAGGCGTGTCTCGTCGGTGGCGGGCAGCGCGACCGGCCAGTACTGCCACGACCCCGGGCCGAGCCCGCCCGTGTTGGCCGTCCCGGTCGCGCGATGACCGGTGTTCACGCCGCGGGGCATCTCGGGCTCCTGCGCGCGGCGCACCGCACGATCCATCCGCGACCGGAGGCGGTGCCGCTCACGACATGCGTCGATCAGGAGCCCCACCGCGACGAGAGCGAGCAGGGCGAGCAGGACCGTCTCCAGCGCCATGTGAGGTGAACGCGTGGTGCGCCGAGAGGTGACGGTTCATCGCCGAGATGCCCCGGGAAATCGTCGATCCGGAGTCGGATGATCACGCGCGGCGGCCCGGCGCGCCGGGCGGCCCCGTCGGCCCTGTCAGCGGCCGAGCAGCGCGGGGTGCCGGGTGACCGCCGCGTGCAGGGCCTCGCGCCAGTCGTGCAGCGGCTCGAGCCCGGCCGCCGACCACGCTGCCGGGGAGAGCACCGACCAGGCCGGACGCGGTGCCGGACGCGGGAACTGGTCGGTGGTGCAGCCGCGCACCCGCTGCGGGTCCGCCCCCAGCTCCTCGAAGACCGCCCGGGCGAAGCCGCACCAGGTCGTGGCGCCGCCGCCCGTCGCGTGCAGGGTCCCGGCGGGCGCATCCGAGCGCCCGAGGTCGACCAGGGCGGCCGCGAGGTCGGCGGACCAGGTCGGGGAGCCGTACTGGTCGTCGACCACGTCGAGGGTGTCGCGCTGGGCGGCCAGGCGGGCCATCGTCGCGACGAAGTTGCTGCCGGTGTCGCCGTAGACCCAGGCGGTCCGGACGACGTGGTGCGCGTCGAGGGCGTCGCGGACCCGCTGCTCCCCCGCCTCCTTCGTGCGCCCGTAGACGCTGCGGGCGCCGGTGGGGTCGTCGGGCTCGTAGCCCGTGCCGGGCGGTCCGTCGGGCCCGCGCCCGTCGAAGACGTAGTCGGTGGAGACGTGCACCAGGCGCGCCCCGTGCCGGGCGCAGGCCGCGGCGAGCAGGCCGGGTGCCTCGGTGTTCACCGCGTACGCGGCCCGGGCGGCGTCGGGGTCGGTCTCGGCGAGGTCGACGGCGGTGAACGCGGCCGCGTTCAGCAGCACCCGGGGTTCGTCGGTGCCGTCCGCCCACTCCTTCACGGCCGCCTCGACCGCCGCGCCGTCGGCGATGTCGAGGTCGGCGCGCGTGAAGGCGGAGAACCGCTCACCGCTCGCCGTCAGCACCCGGACGAGGTCGGTCCCCAGGGCCCCCGCCGCTCCCGTCACCATCCACCGCACCTGGTGCTCCTCCCGCCGGTCGTGAAGATCGTTCCCCGGCCCCCACGGCCGGGTGACGCTGTGCCATCCTCCGACGCGCCACGGCGGGTCCGGACGGGTGGTGCCCGGGAAACCCGGGTGAGGCCGTCTAGCCTGCTCTGCAGGTGCGGGCGTGCGACGACGATGTCTCTCGTGAGGGTCCTCCGGCGACCCCACCCCGCCGGCCCAGACCGAACCGACCCGATCCGCCCGACCGAAGGCCCGACCCGCCCCGACCCGACGAGCAGCCCGAGGGGAGACGCCCGTGGAGGACGACCGTGGCCGGCCCCGTCGGGACCCGGCGCGTCGCTTCGGGCCGTCCGCGGGACGCCCGCAGCCACGGGACGTCCCGCCGCGGGCCGCGTCCGGCCCGGCACCGGGCAGCAGTCCGTCGGCCCGCCTGCGTCGTGGCGACCTGCGTGAGATGCGCCCGGCCGCGGCGGGGATCGGCCGGCCGCCGTCGTCGGTGTCGCTCCGCGAGAGCCCGACCCGGGACGTGGGCGCCCCGCCGCCCCCGCCACGTCCCCGGACCGCGCCGGGCGGCCCGCCCCGGCCCGGGGGCCCGTCGAGGCCCGCGCCGCCCGCCGCGGACGGACCCCGCCGCGCGCCGTGGCGGCTGCTGCGCATCGTCGTGACGGTGGTGTCGGTGCTGGTGCTGGCGGTCAGCGGGACCGCGTGGGCCGCGCTGTCGGGCAGCTTCGCGTCCTCCGGGGCGCTGTCGAAGAAGGGCACGGCGGCCGACGGCGCCACGGACGTCCTGCTCGTCGGCACCGACTCCCGCAACGACGCGCAGGGCAATCCCCTGCCGCGCGACGTGCTCGCCCAGCTCGACGCCGGGTCCGCCGACGGCGAGCTGAACACCGACTCGATGATCCTGGTGCGGGTGCCGAACGACGGCAGCCGCGCGGTGGCCTTCTCGCTGCCCCGCGACAGCTACGTGGGGCTGCCCTGGTCGTCGGGCAAGGGCAAGTTGAACTCGGTCTACCCCGGCGCGAAGGCCGCGATGGCGGAGCAGCTCGTGTCCGGTGGGGACAGCGATCCGCGCGACGTCGACGTCCGCTCCTCCGAGGCCGGCCGCGCGGCGCTGATCGAGACCGTGCAGGAGCTCACCGGGATCGGCGTGGACCACTACGCCGAGATCAACCTGCTCGGCTTCTTCAACCTGACCAACGCGATCGGCGGCGTGGACGTCTGCCTCAAGAACGCGGTCGACGACGACTTCTCCGGTGCGCACTTCGCCGCCGGCCCGCGGTCGGTCGCGGGTCACGACGCGCTCGCCTTCGTCCGGCAGCGTCACGGCCTCCCGATGGGCGACCTCGACCGGGTCCGTCGCCAGCAGGCGTTCCTGGCGGGGCTCTCGCACAAGGTCCTCTCCGCCGGGACGCTGGCCGACCCGGTGACCCTGTCCCGCCTGCTCGACTCCGTGAAGCAGTCGGTGGTCCTCGACGGCGGCTGGGACCTGCTCGGCTTCGCCCAGCAGATGCAGGGCGTCAGCGGCGGGGCCGTCACGTTCATGACGATTCCCACGCAGGGTGGCGTGAGCACGAACGCCGGGGACGCGCTCAAGATCGACGAGTACGAGGTCCGGCAGTTCGTCACGGACGCGATCGGTCCGAAGGACACCCCGGTCGTGCCCACCGGACCGGCCCCGGCGACGATCCCCGTCGACGTCCGCAACGCGTCCGGGACCGGCGGGGCGGCCGCTCGCGTGGTGCAGATCCTCGGGGCGCAGGGCTACACGCAGCTGCGCTCGGGCAACGCCGACGAGCTCGCCAGCTCCTCGGCGATCGCGTTCGGCCCGGGCGGTGACGCCGGCGCCGGGGTGGTGGCCCGTGCCCTCGGCGGTCTCCCCACCCGTCCCGATGCGTCGCTGCCCCCGAACTCGGTCCAGGTGCTGCTCGCCCCGGACTACGCGGGACCGGGCGCCGTGACCACCCCGAGCGACGCCGCGGACAGTGCCCCGCCGCCGCCCCCGCAGCCGCCGATCACGGCGGACGGGATCGCCTGCGTCAACTAGGCCCGGGTTAGGCTCGCCGCCCGATGACCGTCACCGACGCCCTGCTGGCCCCCGTCCTCGCCGCCGACGCCCGCCGTCCGCTGATCACCTTCTACGACGACGCGTCCGGTGAACGGCTCGAGTTCTCCGGCGAGACGCTCGCGAACTGGGTGGCCAAGACCGCGAACCTCCTGCGCGACGAGTGCGACGTCGAGTCCGGGACGCGCGTCGCGGTGGCGCTGCCCGCGCACTGGCAAAAGGCGGTCGCGCTGCTCGGCGCCTGGTGGGTCGGGGCGCACGTCACCGACGACGACCCGGAGGTGGCCCTGGTCGACGCCGAGCACCTCGACACGCCAGCGGGGCTGGTCGTGGGGTTCTCGCTGGACGCGTTCGGGCGCCCGCTGGCCGACCTGCCGACCGACGCGGTCGACTACGCGTCCGAGGTCCGGATGCACGGCGACCACTTCACGCCCGACCCCGTGCCCGGGGACGCCCCCGCCCTCGGCGAGGCGACGGTGGACGAGGTGGTGGATCTGTCCCGACGACGGGCCGCGGAGCTCGGCTGGTCGTCGGAGACGCGCCTGCTCTCGACCGCCGACTGGCCCGTCACGGTCTCCGGTGGCCTGATCGACGGCCTGCTCGCCGTGCTCGCGGCGGGTGGCTCGCTCGTACAGGTCCGCCACGCCGACCCGGCGACGCTCGATCGGCGCGCCGGGTCGGAGAAGGCGAACGAGCGGCTCGGCTAGCCGCGCAGCACCTGACGGGCCATGACCATGCGCTGGATCTGGTTCGTGCCCTCGTAGATCTGCGTGATCTTGGCGTCGCGCATCATGCGCTCGACCGGGAAGTCCGTGGTGTAGCCGGCGCCGCCGAACAGCTGCACGGCGTCCGTCGTCACCTCCATCGCGGTGTCCGAGGCGAAGCACTTGGACGCGGACGCGATCAGCCCGATGTTCTTCTCGCCGCGCTCGGCCTTCGCCGCGGCGACGTAGACGAGGTGGCGGGCCGCCTCGATCTTCATCGCCATGTCGGCCAGCATGAACTGCACGCCCTGGAAGTCCGAGATCGACTTCCCGAACTGCTTGCGGTCCTTCACGTACTCGACGGCGGCGTCCAGCGCGCCCTGCGCGATGCCGACCGCCTGCGCGCCGATCGTCGGGCGCGTGTGGTCGAGCGTGGCGAACGCGGTCTTCAGACCGGTCCCGACCGCACCGATGATCCGGTCGCCGGGGACCCGGCAGTTCTCGAAGTGGATCTCCGTCGTCGGCGAGCCCTTGATGCCGAGCTTGTGCTCCTTCGGGCCCACCGAGAAGCCGGGGTCGTCCTTGTGGACGACGAACGCGGAGATGCCGTTGGCGCCCTTCTCCGGGTCGGTCTTCGCCATGACCGTGTACCAGTCGGAGACGCCGCCGTTGGTGATCCACGCCTTCGTGCCGTTGAGGATCCAGTCGTCGCCGTCGGCCTGCGCCCGGGTGCGCATCGAGACGGTGTCCGAACCGGCCTCCCGCTCGGAGAGCGCGTAGCTGATCATCGACTCACCGCTCGCGACCGACGGCAGGACTTTCTGCTTCAGCTCCTCGGAGCCGGACAGGATGATCGGCATCGAGCCGAGCTTGTTCACCGCCGGGATCAGGGAGGCCGAGGCGTCGACGCGCGCGACCTCCTCGATCACCATGCAGGCGACGATGGAGTCGGCGCCCTCACCCGAGTACTTCTCCGGGATGTGGATGGCCTGGAAGCCGGCCGCGGTCAGCGCGTCGCGGGCCTCCTGCGGGAACCGGGGCGTGGCGTCGACCTCCGCCGCGAAGGGCTGGATCTCCTTCTCGCACAGCGCGCGGACCGACTCGCGCAGCGCGGCGCGCTCCTCGCCCAGGTCGTAGACGTCGAACTCCGGGTTCACCGCGTACTCCTTCTGCCGTCACTCGCTCGTGGTCCACGCTACCTCTCGATGCTAGGACGTCCTACCGTTCGCACCGATGGCCCGTGTCTCACCGCCACCGGTCACCGACCTGCCACGGAGCGCGATCCACGGTGGCGTCGCACCGCATCGCGGTTCGAGCACGCCGTCGAGCAGTAGCGCTGCCGACCGGTGCGGGAGACGTCGGCGAAGACGCGCTCGCAGCCCTCCACCGCGCAGCGCCCGAGCCGGTGCATCCCGCGCCCGGCGAGGTGCAGGGCCGTGCCCATCGCGATCAACGAACACAGCACCCGCCCGACCGGGAGGTCGGCGTCCCGGAAGTGCAGGTGGTAACCGTCGTCCGCATGGTCGGTCATCCGGGGGTGATCGCAGTACTCGGCGAGCAGACCGTTGGTGAGGTGCGCCCGGACGGCCGGTTCGGTGGCGTCGACGACCCGCACCCATCGCTCGAGCACCGCACGGGTGCGCTCGATGTCGTCGTCCGCGGTCCCGTCGACGACGAGCCCGGCGTCCCGGCACCGTCGGACCAGATCCTCGTGGCCCGACGGCGGGTCGTTCGCCAGGTCGGCCGCGAGCAGGACGGCGTCCCGGCCGTAAGGGTTGAGATGCACAAGACCATGACAGCACGCTCGACGTCATGACTGCTGACCACCGTTGGACGATCACCTCGAGCCACCCCACGAGCGAGGGACTCGTGCGCTACCAGCGCTGCGCCTGCGGGGCGCACCGCGTGCTGTACCCCAGCTGCGGGGCCACCTCGGCGGCGACGAGCTCGATGGCGTCGAGGTCGGCGAGGTCGAGCACCTGGAGGTAGGCCCGGGTGGCACCGGTGCGCTCGCGCCAGGTCCCGATCGCGTCCACGATCTGCGCGGGCGTGCCGGCGAGCGGGTTGTCGGCCAGCTGGTCGGCGCCGACCCCGAGGGCCTCCCCGCGCCGGGCGACCTCGGCGTCGTCCTTCCCGACGACCAGGGTGTGGGCGAACGAGCGGATGATCGACGCCGGGTCGCGTCCGGCCTCGCGGCACGCCTCCGCGACCCGTTCGACCTGGGTGGCGGCTTTGTCCAGCGGAGTGAACGGCAGGTTGAACTCGGCGGCGTGGCGGGCGGCCAGAGCGGGCGTGCGGCGCGGACCGGTGCCGCCGACGATCACCGGGAGCGGCTGCTGCGTCGGCTTCGGCAGGGCGGGCGAGTCGACGACGGTGTAGTGCTCGCCGGTGAAGGAGAAGGTGTCCCCGGACGCCGTCGACCACAGGCCCGTGACGATCGCGAGTTGCTCGGTGAGCCGTGCGAAGCGCTCGGAGGTCGACGGGAACGGAATCCCGTAGCCGGTGTGCTCGGCCTCGAACCAGCCGGCGCCCAGGCCCAGCTCGACCCGGCCGCCGGACATCTGGTCGGCCTGCGCGACCTGGATCGCCAGCGGCCCGGGCAGCCGGAACGTCGCCGACGTGACCAGCGTGCCGAGCCGGATCCGCTCGGTCTGGACGGCGAGGGCGGACAAGGTCGTCCACGCGTCGGTCGGGCCGGGCTCGCCGGAGACGTCGCCCATCGACCGGTAGTGGTCGGAGCGGAAGAACGCGTCGTACCCGGCGTCCTCCGCGGCGCGGGCGACGCGGAGCAGGTCGGCGTAGGTCGCGCCCTGCTGGGGTTCGGTGAAGATCCTGAGGTCCACACCGACCACCGTAGGTCGCGAGGCGGGTCATGGTCCGGCTCGGCTGGTGTAGGTGTGGCCGGTCGGGGTGGTGGTGCGCACGGTGTGCGGTTGGTCGCCGAGCCCGTCGGCGAGCACCTCGGTGTCCCAGCCGGGGAGTTCCTTGACCTGGTTGCCGCGCACGCAGACCCCGCGCCCGTTGCCCAGGCTGGTCGGCCCGCCGGCCCGGGAGCGGCGGATGTGGTCGGTGTGCCGGATCGGTGCCCCACAGAAGGGGTCGCGGCACATGCCGTGGTCGCGGAGGGCGATGAGGGTGGCGAGGAACCCGTCGAACAGTCGCCGTCGCGGGTCGCCGCCGACCAGGCCGCCGTGGCCGGGGTGGGCGAACAACCGCCGCCACCATCTCTTGCCTGCGGTGTGGTTGAGCAGGTCGGTGACGATCCCGCCGGGCAGCGGCCCGTGCCCGACCAGCTCGCCGGCGGCGGAGCTGTCGAGGTCGGTGAGCGCGTCGAGCGGCAGCACGATCCCGACCTCGACGTCGACGTCCTCGGCCAGCACCTGACCGGTGAGCCGTTCGACGAGGGTGTCGGCGATGATCTGGTCGCGGGTGCGGTCGTCGGTGTCTCCGGAGGCGATGAGGCCGTCGGCGTACTTCCGGAGTGCGGTGATGCAGGAGACGCCCTGCTCCACCGGCAACAACCCCGACAAGGTGCTCATGGTGTCCGGCGCCGGCCGGAGCGTCACCCGCCGGTCCTTGCGGGCGGTGCGGCCGCGGGCGGTGAAACCGGCCGGGTCGGCCTCGTAGGCCAGCCGCTTGACCGTGGCCTCGGCTTCCTTGCGGCCCTGGTCCTCCAGCCCGGCCTCGGCGCACTGCTTGTCCACCAGCCGGCGGACTTGGGCGTCGAGATGGCTGGTCGACGAGACGATGTGCTCGGCGAGCCGTTCGGGAATCCGCCCCGCCGCCAGCAGCCCGCGGGTGCACGGCAGATCCACCGCCAACGCCCGGGCGACCTCCAGGCGCCGGGACCCGACGTGCGGGGAGACGTGACAGGCCAACGCGATCTGGTCGGCGATACCCTTCCCGACATCCCGCGGGTCGAGCTTGCCGTCGGCGAGCAGCGCGGCCTGGGCCTCGACCTGGGCGGTGGCGAACCCGACCATCGCGGTGTGCTGCGCGGCGGCCACCGCCGACCGCAACTGCTCGAGCACCGCGATCCGGTCCACCCACTCCGCGTCGTCCGCGGGAGCGGGGTGATCGGCGAGTTCCCCGAGGCGCGCGAGCAGCCCGGTCAGCTCTACGCTGACCGACCCGTCGACCTCGTTCGAACTCATGTGCGAAGGATAGCGACACCCCCCGACAGTCACGCCGCTATCGGTCGAGGACCTCCAACGAATAGCTGGCGGTGCGGCGGTCCCAGGTCATCGCCCGGGCTTCGACGATCACCACCGCATCCAGGTCCGCCGTGAACTCGACCTCGAGCACCTCCTCACCCGCGACTCCGGTGTAGGCCTCCGGCTGGCGGAGGGACACGTCTCCGCGCAACCGCGGGCGGACCGGGTCGTCCTCCACGACCACGAGATCGTCGAGCAGACCGACGAGCCGGTGTGGCAGGAGGAGATCCTCCGCCCATTGGCCGGCGTAGTAGGGCCATCCGACGTTCGGCGCCCGGAGGTTCCCGACGTCCATCTCCAGCGGTGCGTGGTCCGGGTAGCGGATGACGAGGTCATTCCCCGTCCGCCGGTACGTGCCGCCCGCCGAGGTCGTGACGCTCCACCGGTCCCGGTCCTCCCAGGCGATCTCGCACTCCTCGTGGACGAGGCCGGTGGGCGGCGGACCGTCCGCACGGAAGGGCGAGTAGTGCCGCGGCAGTTCCGATGGCGGCGGGCCCTGCACCGAGACGTACTCGGCGACGGCACGGAAGCGTCCCCGCGGCGACGTGGCCGAGCTACGCAGCAGGCGACCGAGCACGTGGACGTCGGGGGGACGGGGCACGTCGGGGGTCACGAGGTCTCCGATCTCACGGTCGCCCACAGAGGATTTCCTGATCGTTCTCCTCGTACGCGGAGGCCGAGTAGGTGCCCTGGGGGAACGTCACCGTCCCGAAGACCTCCGTCCGATAGCGGTACAGGGAGCCGGCTTCGCACCCGGCCACGACCGTCTCCCGATGATCCTGTGCGAAGGCGGCCGGCCCCTTGGTCGTCGTCGGAGGCTGCTCGGCGATCAGTTCCCACCCCCAGAAGCGCTGTCGGTAGGTCCTGCCCGAGACGGTGTTCGAGACGACCGGCACCGTGCGACAGAAGCTCTCGATGCGAGTGTGGATCTCCTCGGACGCCCTGCTGTAGTGCGGGCGGTTGACACGCACGCCGCAGTCCTCCGCCGCCGCGGGAACCGGGGCTGCGAAGGACGGGGCAGCGCTCGTGAGCAGGGCTACCGCGACGAGGACGACGACGAGCGAACGGTGCACGGTGGGCTCCGGGATCAGCGGGGGTCGTTCGCCTCCTCCGACTCCGTCCGGTCGGCCCCGGATCCACTCGTCACCCCGACGGAGCAATCGTGGCGGTGCCGGGAACCGATCGGCCTCCTCCGTACTCTGAGTCCGCGAAGGGGGTGGTGCGGGCATGGCGCAGCTGACGGACTCGACGATCACGGAGGCCGCCTCCGTCGCCGATCTCCTGGCCGCCGCGGTCGAGGCGCTCGGCGGCGCGGAGCGCGAGGGCCAACAGCGCATGGCGGCCGCGGTCGAGCGGGCGCTGCGCACCGGCGAGCACCTGGCCGTGCAGGCCGGGACGGGCACCGGGAAGTCGCTGGCCTACCTCGTCCCGGCGATCCGCCACGCGCTCGAGGCCGACCAGGCGGTCGTCGTCTCCACCGCCACGATCGCCCTGCAGGCCCAGCTGGTCGACCGCGACCTCCCGCGCCTGACGAAGGCCCTCGAGCCCGTCCTCGGGCAGCGGCCGTCGTTCGCGATCCTCAAGGGCCGCGGCAACTACCTGTGCCGCCACAAGATCGAGTCCGGGGCGCAGGCCGAGGACCCGGGCGACGAGCAGCTGTTCGACCCGTTCCAGGTCTCGGCGCTCGGCCGCCAGGTCACGCGGCTGCACGAGTGGGCCGAGCAGACGAAGACCGGCGACCGCGACGAGCTCGTCCCCGGCGTCCCCGACCGCGCCTGGCGCCAGGTCAGCGTCACCGCCCGCGAGTGCCTCGGCGCCTCGCGCTGCCCGGTGGCCGAGGACTGCTTCTCCGAGCTCGCACGACACAAGGCCGGCGCGGCCGACGTCGTCGTCACCAACCACGCCCTGCTCGCCATCGACGCCATCGAGGGACGGGCGGTCCTGCCCGAACACGACGTCGTCGTGGTCGACGAGGCCCACAACCTCGTCGACCGGGTCACCTCGGTCGCCACCGGAGAGCTCACCGGGTCGAGCGCCACCGCCGCCGCCCGCCGCTGCGCCAAGCTCGTCGACCAGGCCCTCGCCGACCAGCTCGTCGACGCCGGCGAGGGGCTCGACACGGTGCTGCTGGACACGCCGGTCGGTCGCTGGGAGCACCTCCCGGAGCCCGTGGGACGCATGCTCTCGGCGATCCGCAACGCCGCGTGGGCGTGCAAGCAGGCCCTCGGACCGGAACGGGAGAAGGGCGCGAAGGAGAACGACACCGACGCGGCCAACCGACGGTTCGCGACGGCGATGGTCGAGGAGGTCCACGACGTCGCCGGCCGCCTCCTCGCCGCCTTCGACCGCGAGGACCCGGCCACCCGGCCCGACGTCGTCTGGCTCTCCGAGCGCGAGCTCGGATCGACCACCGTGCGGGCCCTCCACGTGGCGCCGCTGTCCGTGGCGGGACTGCTGGCCCACCGGCTGTTCGGCCAGTCGACGGTCGTACTGACCAGCGCGACCCTCGTGCTCGGTGGCTCGTTCGACGCCCTCGCCCGCCAGTGGGGGCTGCCCGTCTCCGCGAAGAGCGAGGTTCCCGACGACGGGTCCGGGCACGGCAACGATCCCGCGACCAACCTCGTCTGGCACGGCCTCGACGTCGGGTCGCCCTTCGCCCACGGCAAGGCGGGCATCCTCTACGTCGCCCGGCACCTCCCACCGCCCGGCCGTGACGGACTGTCGCCCGCCGTGCTCGACGAGATCGACGGCCTGGTGCGGGCCGCCGGCGGCCGGGCGCTCGGGCTGTTCTCCTCGATGCGCGCCGCCAAGCAGGCGACCGAGGACCTCCGCGGCCGGTGGGACGGCACCGTGCTCTGCCAGGGCGAGGACTCGACGAACACCCTCGTGCAGAAGTTCGCGGCCGAGACCGGCAGCGTGCTGTTCGGGACGATCTCGCTGTGGCAGGGCGTCGACGTGCCCGGCGAGTCGCTGCAGCTGGTGATGATCGACCGGATCCCGTTCCCGCGTCCCGACGACCCGCTCGTCGCGGCCCGGCAGCGCGCGGTCGACGCCCGCGGCGGCAACGGCTTCCTCACGGTCTCGGCCACCCACGCCGCGCTGCTGCTCGCGCAGGGCGCGGGCCGCCTCCTGCGCGGCACGGGCGACCGCGGCGTCGTCGCGATCCTCGACTCCCGCGTGGCGACGAAGCAGTACGGCGGCTTCCTGCGCGGGTCACTGCCGCCCTTCTGGACGACGCAGGACCCGGCTGTCGTCCGCGGGGCCCTGGAGCGCCTCCGCGGGGCCTGAGCACCTACCGCGCGCCGAGCAGCGCGTCGGCGAGCAGGCCCGCGGCCTCCGGGGACCGGCGCAGGAACAGTTCCGGCTCGATCAGCTCCAGCTCCATCACCACGGGCTCGCCGTCGATCCGCACCAGGTCGACCCGCGCGGCGTGTACCGGGGCCGGGGAGCAGGCGAGCGCCGCGTCGGCGACGGCGAGCTCCCGCGTGGTCGGCTCGTGGTCCTCCAGGCGACCGCCGTGCCGCTCGTGCACGAGGAACCCCCCGGCGGCGGGGAACTTGCGCACCGCGTGCGACCACCGGTCGCCGAGCCGGATTAAGGACACCTCGCCCTCGGTGGCGATGGACTCCACCGCCGGCTGCACCAGGGCGTCGCCCCCGACGACGAGGTCGGCGAGCACCTCGTCGAGCTCCGGGCCGAGCCCGCGGTGCGTCCCGCGCCCACCCGCCGACACCGCGGGCTTCACGACGACGCGCGACGGGCCCAACGGCTCCGGGGTCGACCCCGCCGGCACGAGCCGCGTCGGCACCACCGGCACGCCGGCGTCGGCGAGCTCGACGAGGTAGCGCTTGTGCGAGTTCCACTCCAGCACCTCGAGCGGGTTGCACAGCACGGTCGCCCCGGCCACCCGGCGCGCCCACGCGAGGAACTCGTCGCGCCGTTCGGTGTAGTCCCAGGTGGTCCGCACCGCGACCAGGTCGGCGTCCGCCCACCCCACCGCGTCCTCGGGCGCGTCCCAGGGTTCCGCGCGAGCGTCGGCGCCCCGCTCGTGGAGAGCGGCGAGCAGCGGCCGGTTCTCGGCCTCGATGCGCTCGGAGAGCACCCGGGTGCTGGCGACGATCACGGAGACGCCCATGGCGTCACCCTCCCGCAGCGACCTGCCCGATGCAGGTGACCGTGCCCGGCGCCACCTCGGTGAAACCGGCGTCACGCACCGGGGCGACGCCGTACCGCGCCCAGGCCTTCTCCGGGTCGTCGAGCGCGGCGCACCAGGTGTCCCAGTCGGCCTCGGAGGCGGTCCGGACGGCGGGTGCGGCCACGTCGGCCGGGTCCGAGCCGGTCCACGCGACCACCGTCGCCAGGATCATGCTCGCGTGCCCGACCTGGGCGGCCGCCTTGCCGGTCGACTGCTCCACGCGCGGGTTCAGCCAGATCACCGGACGCCCGTCGTCCACCCGTGCAGGGGCATCGTCGGGAAGGTCCGTCCCGCCGATCTGCAGGCGCCGCACCTCGTGCGGGACCTCGTCCACGGGGCCCGGCACGAGCGCGCGCACCAGCTCGGAGACCGTCACGCCGGGCACGTCCTGCACCGCCCGCCAGTGCGCGGTCCGGGCCCGACGGGCCAGCTTGCGGATGCGTCCCGCCCCGCACCACGCCGCCACGGCGTCGTACCACTCCCCGCCCGGCGCGGATCGCTCGTCGGTGCACAGCGCCAGGGCCGCCGCGGCGGCGGCTTCGAGCAGCGCGGTCGGGGTGGGCGGCTCCTGGCGCTCGATGCGCAGGATCACCGGCATCGCGCGCACCGGCCCGTCGGGGTCCTCGTCGACCTCGGGCGCTGCACGATCCGTCGCCCACGGACACACGCGCGCCGCCAGCGGCTCGAGGGCGGCCAGGCTCTGCCGCTCGCCCGGCTCAGAGGGGGACACGGCGCAGGAGACCCTCGGCGGCGTCGGCCACCTCGATCTCGTCCCGGGTCACGCCCAGCACGAAGAGGACCGCGTCGAGGAACGGGGTCGACAGCGCCGTGTCGGCCGCGGCGGCCACGACCGGCTTGGCGTTGAACGCGATGCCCAACCCGGCGGCCGCCAGCATGTCCAGGTCGTTGGCGCCGTCGCCGACCGCCACGGTCTGCTCGACGGGCACGTCGTAGCGCGCCGCGAACTCGAGCAGCGACCGCGCCTTGCCGGCCCGGTCGACGACCTCGCCGAGGACCTTGCCGGTCAGGTGCCCGTCGACGATCTCCAGTTCGTTCGCCGCCGCGTGGTCGAGGCCGAGGTCCTCCACCAGGTAGTCGATGACCTGCGTGAACCCACCGGAGACCACGCCGCAGCGATAGCCCAGGCGCTTGAGGGTGCGCACCGTCGTGCGCGCACCCGGGGTCAGCTCGAGCGCCATCGCCACGTCGTGCAGGCACGAGGCCGGGAGGCCCTTCAGGGTGGCCACCCGGCGGTGCAGCGACTCGGTGAAGTCGATCTCGCCGCGCATCGCGGCCTCGGTGACCTCGCGGACCTCGGCCTCCCGCCCGGCGTGCGCGGCGAGCATCTCGATGACCTCGCCCTGCACCAGGGTGGAGTCGACGTCGAAGACGATGAGCCGCTTCGCGCGCTGGGCGATCCCGACCCGCTGGACCGCGACGTCCACCCCGGCGCGCTGCGACGCCCCGACCAGGGCCTGGCGCAGCGCGGTGTCCGAGGGCGGCGAGACCCCGGGCACCGAGATCCGCAGCTCCAGTCCGGTGACCGGGTAGTCGGCCACCCGGCGGACACGGTCGATGTTCACCCGCAGCGCCGCTAGCGTGCGGGCGACCTCGGCGAAGTGCGCGGCCGTGATCGGACGCCCCAGGACCGAGACGACGTGCGTCGAGTACGGGTGCACGGACGACGCGTCCCCGCCGGTCTCGACGGTGACCGCGAGCCCCAGGGCGGGGATCGCGACGTCGAGGCTGGCGGCGAGACGCGTGGGGCTCCCCGTCACCCCGACGAGCGCGGACAGCGACAGGTGCCCGTTGATCGTCGCCTGCTGGACGTCGAGCATCTCCGCGCCGTGCTCGGCGAGCACGGTGAACAGCGTCGCCGAGACACCCGGGAAGTCCGGGCCGGTGACCGTGACCACCAGCGTGGTCCGCGGCAGGACCGCCGGGGCCGGACCTGTGTCCGGCCCGGCGGCCACGTGCTCGTCCCCCGACGAGCGGCTCACTTGTTCCGGGGGTCGCTGCCGGGGAGGTGCTCCTGACCGACCTTGCCCGTGGCGGCCTCACCGATGCTCGAGTGCCCGCCACCGATGTGCGCCTCGAGCCGGATGCGCTCGGTGAGGTGCGGGTAGTGCAGCTCGAACGCCGGCCGCTCGGACCGGATGCGGGGCAGCTCGGTGAAGTTGTGCCGCGGCGGCGGGCACGAGGTGGCCCACTCCAGCGAGTTGCCGTGGCCCCACGGGTCGTCCACGTCGACCGGGCGCCCGTAGCGGTAGCTCGCGAAGACGTTCCAGATGAACGGCAGCGTCGAGGCGCCGAGGACGAACGCCCCGACCGTCGAGATCGTGTTCAGCGTGGTGAACCCGTCCGAGGGCAGGTAGTCCGCGTAGCGACGCGGCATGCCCTCGTTGCCCACCCAGTGCTGCACCAGGAACGTGGTGTGGAAGCCGACGAACGTGGCCCAGAAGTGGAACTTGCCCAGACGCTCGTTCATCATCCGGCCGGTCATCTTCGGGAACCAGAAGTAGATGCCGGCGTAGGTCGCGAACACGATCGTGCCGAAGAGCACGTAGTGGAAGTGCGCGACCACGAAGTACGAGTCCGAGACGTGGAAGTCCAGCGGCGGGGCGGCCAGCAGGACGCCGGTCAGCCCGCCGAAGAGGAACGTCACGAGGAAGCCGACCGAGAACAGCATCGGCGTCTCGAACGTCAGCTGCCCCTTCCACATCGTGCCGATCCAGTTGAAGAACTTGATGCCGGTCGGCACGGCGATGAGGAACGTGGTGAAGGAGAAGAAGGGCAGCAGCACCGCGCCCGTGGCGTACATGTGGTGCGCCCACACGGCGACCGAGAGGGCCGCGATCGACAGCGTCGCGTAGATCAGCGTCTTGTAGCCAAAGATCGGCTTGCGGCTAAAGACCGGGAAGATCTCCGAGACGATGCCGAAGAAGGGCAGCGCGACGATGTAAACCTCGGGGTGCCCGAAGAACCAGAACAGGTGCTGCCAGAGGATGACCCCGCCGTTGGCCGGGTCGAAGATGTGCGCCCCGAGATGCCGGTCGGCCAGCAGGCCGAACAGGGCCGCCGTCAGGATCGGGAAGGCCAGCAGCACGAGCACGACCGTCACCAGGATGTTCCAGGTGAAGATCGGCATCCGGAACATGGTCATGCCCGGGGCGCGCATGCAGACGATCGTCGTCACGAAGTTGACGCCACCGAGGATGGTGCCCAGACCGGAGACGGCGAGGCCGACGATCCACAGGTCGGCGCCGTAGCCCGGGGTGTAGAGCGAGTCCGACAGCGGCGAGTAGGCGAACCAGCCGAAGCTGGCGGCGCCGCCGGGGGTGAAGAACCCGGAGACGACCATCGTCCCGCCGAAGAGGAACAGCCAGTACGAGAAGGAGTTCAGCCGCGGGAACGCCACGTCCGGCGCGCCGATCTGCAGCGGCACGATGTAGTTCGCGAAGCCGAAGAGGATCGGCGTCGCGTACAGCAGCAGCATGATCGTGCCGTGCATGGTGAACAGCTGGTTGTACTGCTCGACCGACAGGATCTGCAGGCCCGGCTGGGCGAGCTCGGCGCGCATGAGCAGCGCCATCAGCCCGCCGATGAGGAAGAACGCGAAAGACGTGACCATGTACAGGATCCCGATGTCCTTGGGATCCGTCGTCTTCAGCATCCGACCGATGAACGAGCCGCGCTTCGTCTCCCGCGCCGGGTACGGCGTGGTCGCGATCGGCTTCGGTGCGACGGCCGTCACGGATGCCTCCTGCCCACGGGTGCCTCCTGATCAACGGCACGGGTGTGCCGTACTGCGTGACCCGGCGATCGTAACCGCCGGTGAGCCTCGCGGCTCACCGGGAGAGCGTATCCACGACGCCCTGTCGTACGACAGTCGGGAGGACCGTCCGGGCACCCGGTCCGGGAACGACGAAGGCCCGCCGACCGGGTGGTCGGCGGGCCTCTCGATCCGCGGGTGGAGCTGAGGGGACTCGAACCCCTGACCCTCACACTGCCAGTGTGATGCGCTACCAGCTGCGCCACAGCCCCAACGCGACGGAACGTTACACGGCGGGTGAACGGCTCCCGACGGCGGGGGTGGGCGCTACCCCAGGGCCGTGCTGAGCGCCGGGTCGTTGGCCTGGACCAGGCGGCCGTCCACCGTGATGGTCGGGGTGCCGAAGCCGGTGCTGCCGCCCGAGGTCTGCTGCAGCGCCGGGTCACTCGACGCCTGCTGGTAGTTCTGCGCGACAGCGGCACCGTAGGTGTTCCCCCGCACACAGGCCTCGTAGCCGGGTCCGACGCCCGCGCTCTGCCCCAGCGTCACGAGGTCGTCCACGGTGTAGCCGGCCCCGCCCTCCTCGGGCTGGCGCTCGTAGAGCGTCTTGTGCAGCGTCGGGAACCCGCCGTTCGCCGCGGCGCACATCAGCGCGTTGCCGCCGAGCGTGGAGTAGCCGGGCGGGTTCGAGTTCTGCTCGAGCAGGTTGACCATGTGGTAGCGCACGGTCACCCGGTTCGCGTTCAGCGCCTCGACGAACCGGTCGCCGTAGACGGACTCGAACTGCTTGCAGGCCGGGCAGAGGGCGTCCTCGTAGACGTCGATCGTCGTCGGGCCGTTGCCCGCGACGATCGCGCCGCCGTCGACACGCGTCTGGTAGGTCGCGTTCACCGGTGTGACCGGTTGGTTGACCGGCAACGAGGCGTTCTTGTTGGACTGCGCCGAGATGACCGCGACCGCGATCACCCCGATCAGCACCACCAGGGTGACGACGGCGATGATCGTCGGGGTCCTCGACCGCCCGACCGTCGGGGCGGAACCGCGACCCCGTGCGCGCTGCTTGGCCATGGACACAACCGTAGCCAGCCCCGATCAGAACTCCGTACGGCCCTTCTCCTGCTCCAGGAGCGCGTCCAGATCCTTGAGCCGGTCCATGGTCGCCACGGCCCGCGCGGTGCGCTGGTTGCCCCGCAGCAGGTTCTGGTGGCGGTGCACGAAGTCCCAGTAGCCCGCGGTGAAGGGGCACGCCTTCTCCCCCACCCGCACCTTCGGGTCGAAGGCGCACCGCCCGCAGTGGTCGGTCATGCGGTTGAGGTAGGCCCCGCCGGAGGCGTAGGGCTTCGTCGCGAGCCGCCCGCCGTCGGCGTGCTGGCTCATCCCGACGACGTTGGTCGGCATCACCCACGCGAAGCCGTCCACGAACGACGTCGTGAACCACTCGGTGAGCTGGTCGGGCCGGTACCCGCGCTGCAGCGCGTGGTTGCCGAGGATCATCAGGCGCGGGATGTGGTGCACCCAGCCTCGATCGCGGAGCTCGTTCATCGTGTGGCCCAGGCAGGCCGCGGTGACGGCGTCCCCGTCGAGCTCGGTCCAGAAGTCCGGCAGCGGGCGCTTCGCGTCGAGCTCGTTGGAGCGGTGGTAGTCCCGCCCGAAGTGCCAGAACAGGTGCCAGATGTACTCGCGCCACCCCAGGATCTGCCGGACGAAACCCTCCACGGAGTTCAGCCGGGCCGTCCCGTCGTGGTAGGCCTCCTCGGCGGCGTGCACGGCGTCGAACGGGTGCAGGACGCCGAGGTTGAGCGGCACGGACAGCAGCGAGTGCGCCATCGTCGGGTCCTTGGCCAGCACCGCGTCCTCGTACGGCCCGAACGGGTCCAGCCGGTGGTCCACGAACCGCTTCAGGGCGCGGCGGGCCTCGTCCGGGGTCACCGCGAACCGCCGCGGGCCGTCCTCCCCGACGGTCGGCAGGTCCAGCGCGTCGAGGTCACGGCGGACCCGGTCGTCGATGTCGTCCTCGGTGGGCCACCACGGGTCCTTCACCCCGAGCGTCTCGCGCTTCGGCGGCTCCTCGCGGTTGTCGTGGTCGAGGTTCCACTTCCCCCCGACCGGCGACTCGCCCTCCATCAGCACGTCGAACCGCTTCCGCTGGTTGCGGTAGAAGTTCTCCATCGTGAACGAGCGGTCCTCACCCGCCCACGCCGCGAACTCCGTCTTCGGCCGCGCGAACGTCGTCGTGGGGAGGACCGCCGCGACGAGTCCCTCCTCGCGCAGCCCGTCCACGAAGTCCTTGGCGGCCCACGACGTCGGCTCGTGCACGACGACGGGTCGGCCCACCTTCTCCAACGCCTCGCGGTAGGTGGTCGTGCGGTGGTGGGTCGAGCGGTCGCCGAGCTGGTCGTCCAGGTGCCGCATGCCGGACAGCAGCAGGTGGAGCTTCTGCCGGTGGTAGCGGCGGCGACGCAGCACCGCGGACGACTCGACCAGCACGACCTCGCGGTCCGCGTGCTGGGGCAGGCCGTGCACGGCGGGGCCGAGCTGGTCACCGAAGACCCACAGCGGCGCCTCCGGATCGACCCCGTCCAGCGCGGCGTCGATCTCGCCGCCGTAGGTCTCCCGGACCCCGCTCGGCACGCTCTTCGGCCCGATGCTCATGTGGCGCTCACGTCCGGCGGGTGCCCGGCCCCTCCGCCCGCGAACCGAGGAGCAGCCAGACGAGCAGGGCGAGCGCCGCGACCCCGCCGGACACCCCGAACGCCGCACCGAAGCCGAGGCCCTCGGCCAGCGCCCCTGCCGCGATCGGACCGACGATCGCGCCCACGTCCGAGGCCATCTGGAACCCCGAGAGCGCGGGCCCGCCGGACCGCCCCGACCCGACCAGGTCCGCCACCGCCGCCCCCTGCGCGGGCTGGAGCAGTCCCGCGCCGGCGCCCGCGACGAGCGAGGCCACCAGGAGCACCCCCAGGCTGGGGAACAGCCCGAGGCACGCGGTCCCGACGGCCACCATGGCCAGCCCCGTGACGACCACCGGCCGCCGGCCCCGCCGGTCCGACAACCCGCTCGTGGCGAGCAGCATCACGCCGTCCCCGACCGCGAACACCGTCAGCGCGATGCCCGCCCACAGCGGCTCCCGACCCAGCGCGACCGCGACGAACAGGGGCACCAGCGCGACCCGCACGCCCTGCACCGCCCAGCCGGTCGCGAGGCCCGAGGCCAGTGCCGCCCGGTAGACGGGGGACCGCAGGGCGCCGACGAGCGTCAGGGGCGGCACGTCGGGGTCGTCACGACGGCGGCCGACGGCGCTGGACCGCGCCAGCAGGGTCCCGACGACGGCCGTGGCCAGCACCAGCGCGAGCGCGTAGACCACGAACGGCGCGCGGACGTCGACCGCCACCAGTCCGCCGCCGAGGGCCGGCCCGCAGATCCCGCCGAGCAGGAACGCTCCGGTGAAGAGCCCGCTGAGCTGCCCGCGGCGGCCCTCCGGGGCGAGCCGGAAGATCAGGGAGAACGCCGAGACCGAGAACATCGTCGAGCCGATCCCGCCGAGCCCCCGGAAGACCAGCAGCTGCACGTAGCTCGTCGCCAGGGCGCAGGCGCCGGTCGACACGGCGACCACCAGGAGGCCGGCGAGGTACATGGGGCGCTCGCCGACCCGCGCGACCAGCCGCCCCGACACGGGCGCGAACAGCAGCCGCAGGACCGGCAGGGCGCTGACGACGGCGGCCGCTGCGGTGACGCCGACCCCGAAGGTCTGCGCGAACACCGGCAGCGCCGGCGCGACGATCCCGTAGCCCGCGGCGACGAGGAAGCTGCCGGCCAGCAGCGCCCAGACCTCCCAGGGCAGGGCTGCACGGCGCTCGGCCGCGAGGGACATCCACGTCCTCCTCCGCGAGCCGTCGGCCCGCCTCTCGCTCCGCGGAGATCGACGCTACGCCGGGTCCCGCCGCCGCCGCGTCACGGGCTCCGACGCGCGCGAGGTGGACACCACGCAGGTGCCCCGGCGCGCGGACCTGCGCCACGTCGCACTCGGCGCGGCGGGCGACCCGCGAGGGCTCAGAGCCCCAGGGCGAAGGCGAGCATCGGGCCGGCGATCGGCGTGGTCGTCGTCGTGGTCGTCACCGGCGGCGTGGTGCCACCGGGCGGGGTGACCGTGCCCGACGGCGTCGTGGTGCCCGTCCCGCCCGTGGTCGTGGGCGCCGTGGTGCCGCCCGTGGTGGTCGGGGGCGGTGTCGTCGGCGGCACCGTCGTGGTGGGCGGCACGGTCGTCGGCGCGGTCGTCGGCGGAGCGGTCGTGGTCGACGGGGGCGTCGTCGACGGCCTCGTCGTCGTGGTCGGCGGCGTCCCCGTCGGACCGGTCGGACCGGTGGGCCCGGTCGGCGGCGTCACCGGCGGCACCACCGGCGGCGTGGTGTCACGCGGCGGGGTCGTGGACGACGCCGTCGTCTCCTCCGGCGTCGTCGAGGTGGGCCCGGTGCTCTCCGGGGTGGGCGACGACCGCACGGCCGCCGTCCGCCCGCCGGAGTCGTCCGCGTCGCCCGGGTCGTCGGAGCCGGACGAGCCCTCGTCGGCGAAGGCCGGGACGACGGGCGCGATGGGCAGGAACGGCGGGAACCCCCGTGGCCCGGAGGCCGGGGAGGCGGCCACCTCGGCCTGCGGCTCCTGGCGGACGACGTGCGACTCCCCCGCCCAGATGACGAGCCCCGAGGCCAGCGCCAGGGTGGCGGTCGCGGCGGCGAGGACACCCGCGCGGCGGGCGCGGGGACCGGGGACCACCGCGAAGGGGGTGACGCCCTGCGCCCCACGGGCGTGCACGGCCGGACCGACCGCGACGGACGACGACCAGGCCGTGGGGCCGGTGTCACCCGGGACCGACGGGCTCTCCGACCAGGAGGCCACGACCGGCACCAGCCGGGCCGCCGCGGCGTCGTCGGTCACCGGGGTGTCGTCCCGTCCGAGCCGGTTGAGCCGCTCGGAGAGAGCCGTCGCGGAGGGCGGGAGCGGCCCGTCGGCGGCGGCGAGCAGGGCGAGCAGCGGGCCGGTCAGGGGATCCGCGTCGTCCGGGGCCGACCGGCTGGTCGGCACCGTCACCACGTCGTCGGAGTCGGGGTCCGCCCCGGGACCGGCCACCTCGGCGAGGGTGCGGGCGAGCGCGCGGACGTCCGCGGCGCGCCGCGCGGCGGCGTCGTCGGTCCCGCCCACCACCGGCAGGGGGCCGGAGAGCGAGGCCGTCAGGCCGACGAGCCACGCCTCGGGGCCGGACCGGTCGACCAGGATGCTGGCCGGCCCGATCGCGCCGTGCTCGACGTGGTGCGCGTGCGCGTGGGCGAGGGCGGAGGCCAACTGGGCGCCCATGCGCGCGAGGTCGGCCGCGGGCACGGGTCCGTCGCGCAGCACCAGCGGCAACGGTTCGCCGGCGACGCTCTCGAGCACCAGCGTGCTCTCGGTGTCCGGGGCGAGGCCGTCGACGTCGTAGACCTCGAGCAGGTGGGGGTGGTGCAGGCGGGCGAGGTGGCGGACCTGCTCGATGCGGTCGGACAGCGCGTCGCCGGACGCCGGGGGCAGCGTGACCAGCCGGACCTCGCGGCCGAGAATCTCGTCCACCCCGCGGACCGCGGCGTCGGCCGCGCCGGTGACGAGGACGTCCGTGGGGGCCTCCACGGTCCCGGCACCGTCGGTGTCGACGCGGGGACTCTCCGTGTCGGGCTCGGGCCTGCCGTCACCGTCTCGGGTCGACTCGGTCGTCTCGACCGTTTCGTCGGCGGTCACGACGCTCCCCCTGCCTCACGGCGTGCAGCACTGGTGCCAACCAGATACCTCGGCCGGGTGACCGTAGCGTCCCGACCGGATGATGGTCGACACCGTTCGGCGAACTGCTCGACGCGACGAGGATCTCGTCCGTGTGCCGTCACGCGGAGGCCGTGCGGACGTCCCACGCGGATACGACGAAGGCCGGGGAGCGGTTGCTCCCCGGCCTTCGTCATGGGGGTGGAGGTGCCGGGAATCGAACCCGGGTCCTCCGAACACCTGTCAGGACTTCTCCGTGCGCAGTCTGCGTCGTCTCTACTCGGGTCCGCCGATCGTGCAGACACGCCGGCGTGACGACCCCAGTCACTGTCTGGTGTCCCACCGGGCCCCGTGACCGGGCCCGATGGTGGAGTCCCCTGGCTGATGCCGGCGACCGGGTCGGGAACGAACCCGGGCCGACAGACCTCAACCCGCTACTTAGGCAGCGAGCTGGAGGTCGCGCTGAGTACTGTTCTCGGCGCTTATTTTTTTGCGACGGGTGGTTATCGAGATCATCGTCGCCTTCCTCGGCACGCTTCCCCTGATCAACCGTCCGGAGTCGAAACCAGTCACCCCCTTCTCCCACCGAGGTTCCCGGCAGGACTGCCCATCATAACGTCCGCCCGGCCCACGATCATCCGTGGCGCACCAACGCCGCCGGTGCGTCGTACAACACCGACCGCAGGAAGGGCTCGCCCAGCCGGTCGTCGGCGGCGGCCCAGCCCCGGATCGCCTCGAGCTGGCGCCAGTAGCCGTAGGGGATGTTGGGGAAGTCGGTGCCGAGCACCACCCGGCCCGCCCCCGCCAGGTCGACGAGCCGCGCCGACCAGTCGGCGGGCAGCGGGGCGAACCCCTCGGTGAACGGCGTCCCGACCATCGTCGTGTCCAGGCGCACCGCGGGGTGCCGCTCGACGAGCCGCAGGGCCGCGTCGTAGTCCGGCAGGCCCGCGTGGGCGAGTACCAGCGGCAGACGCGGGTGCCGGTCCATCACCTCGCCGATGATCTCGATCCCGGTGTGCCGGCCGGGGATCGGCCCGTCCCCGCAGTGCGCGATCACCGGGATCCCGGCCTCGGCGAGCATTCCCCATGCCGGGTCGAGCAGCGGGTCGCGCGGGTCGTAGCCGCCGACCTGGACGTGCGCCTTCACCAGCCGGACGCCGCGGTCGACCGCGTCGGAGAGGTAGGTCGTCACCGACTCCTCCGGGAACAGCGTCGCGGTCGGGACCGCCTCCGGGACCTCGGCCGCCCAGTCGAGCGCCCACCCGGTCAGCCAGGCCGCCATGTCGGGCTTGTGCGGGTAGACCAGCGGGGCGAAGGCCTCGACGCCGAACGACCGCAGGGTCGCGAGCCGCTCGGGCTCCGGCGCGCGGTAGTGGATCGGCCAGTCGTAGCCGTAGTTCGAGACGGCGTCGTCGAAGTAGGCCCAGACCTTCTGCAGCATCCGGTCGGGCAGGAAGTGCACGTGCACGTCGACCAGCCCCGACCGGCTGTCGGGACCCAGGCGCAGCGACCGGACCCAGGGCGCGACGTCCTCGTCCGAGGTCAGCGGGACCTCGAGGGCCGGGGTCACCACCCCTTGATCCGGCGCCCGACGATCCGCTCCGCCTCGCGCTTCGCGTCCCGCTCGGCCATGGCCTGCCGCTTGTCGTGCGCCGCCTTGCCCTTCACCAGGGCCAGCTCGATCTTGCACAGGCCGCCGGAGAAGTACACCGACAGCGGGACGAGCGTCATGCCGCCCTCGCGGGTCTTCCCGATGAGCCGCTCGATCTCCGCCCGGTGGAGCAGCAGCTTGCGGTGCCGGCGTGGTTCGTGGTTGGTCCAGGACCCGAAGTCGTACTCCTGGATGTGCAGGCCGCGCAGCCAGACCTCGCCGTCGGTGACGGTGGCGAACGCGTCGGCGAGCGAGACGCGCCCGGCCCGCAGGCTCTTCACCTCGGTGCCCTGCAGCGCGATGCCGGCCTCGTACACGTCGAGGACCTGGTAGTCGTACTTCGCCTTGCGGTTGGTGGCGACGACCTTGCGCCGCTCCTCGGGCCGGTTCGACGACGCCTTCTTCGACGCCTTCTCCTTCGAGCGGCCCGAGTCCGTGGGGACGGCCGTCTTGGCCACGAGGGTCCTCCTCCTCAGTTACGCACGTACAGGCGCAGGGTGACATACCCGGTCGCCGTCGCGATGGCCGCGCCGATCACGAGCAACAAGGGTGCAACGAACAGGAGCACGTCGCTCATTCCGACGGCGGGGATCGCGTTGGAGATCAACCGCCCGGCGAGCAGCCGGTCGATGAAGAAGAGCTTGCCGAGCACCAGGCCCACCGTCGCGAGGACGGCCCCGACCACGCCGGTGATCACCGCCTCGATGAGGAACGGCACCTGCGTGTACCAGCGGGTGGCACCCACGAGGCGCATGATCCCGACCTCCGTGCGCCGCGTGAACGCCGAGACCTGGATCGTGTTCGAGATCAGCAGCAGCGCCGCGAGCGCCTGCACCGAGGCGAGCCCGAAGGCGGCGTTGCGGACGCTGCCGAGGAAGGTGAAGAGGTCCTCGACGAGGCGGCGCTGGTCGACGACGTTCCGGACGCCGGGTCGGTCGGTGTAGGCCGCCACGAGCGCGTCGCCACGGGTCGGGTCCTTCAGCGTCACGCGCAGTGTCGCGGGCAGCGACTGCGGGCGGACCAGCTGCAGGATCGACTGGCCGGCGTAGATGCGCAGGAACCGCTGGAAGGCCTGGTCGCGGGACTCGTAGGTCACGCCGGCCACGAGCGGGTCGCCCTGCAGCTGCGTGCGCAGCCCGGTGCACACCGGGCTCGAACAGTCCGGGTCGCCGGCGCTGGTCGGCTCGTCGAGGGCGACCTGGACGGCGAGCTGGGAGTAGTAGAGGTCCTGGGTGCGGTCGATGGTGCGCACCGCGAGCAGGCCGGCACCGAGCATCCCGAGCGAGATCGCCGTCGTCAGCATCATCGCCACGCTCATCGTGACGTTGCGCCGCAGCCCGGCGAGCGCCTCCCGCCAGACGAAGGCCATGCCGTTCACCGGCGGGCCCCGTAGACGCCGCGGGCGTCGTCGCGGGCCAGGCGGCCGAGGTGCAGCTCCACCACCCGGCGGCGCATCGCGTCGACGATCTGACGGTCGTGGGTGGCCATGACGACCGTGGTGCCGGCGCGGTTGATCCGGTCGAGCAGCAGCATGATGTCGTCGCTGGTCTCGGGGTCGAGGTTGCCCGTGGGCTCGTCGGCGAGCAGGACCAGCGGCCGGTTCGCCAGGGCCCGCGCGATCGCGACGCGCTGCGCCTCACCGCCGGAGAGCTCCGCGGGCATCCGGTCGGCCTTGCCGGTGAGGTCGACCAGCTCGAGCATCTCCGGTACGACGGTGCGGATGGTGTGGTCGGACTTGCCGGTCACCTCGAGGGCGAACGCGACGTTGTCGGCGACGCTGCGGTTGGGCAGCAGGCGGAAGTCCTGGAAGACGCAGCCCATCCGCTGGCGCAGCCGCGGCACCTTGCGGTTCGGCAACCGCGCCACGTTCCAGTTCGCGACGTAGACGCTGCCGCGGGTGGGCGTCTCCTCGCGCAGCAGCAGGCGCAGCAGCGTCGACTTCCCCGAGCCCGAGGGGCCGATCAGGAAGACGAACTCGCCCGCCTCGACGTCCACCGAGACGTCGTCGAGCGCCGGCCGCGCGGACGTCGGGTAGATCTTCGAGACGTTCTCGAGCCGGAGCACGGGGCGCGATGCTACGCGGCGGGGAGGATCTTCCCGGACGGGCGAACCGTCGTGACCCGTCGTCGCGACCTGCTAGGCGGCGGCCTCGGTCTGCTTGCGCCAGCGGATGCCGGCGTCCAGGAAGTCGTCGATGAACCCGTCGAGCACCTGGGAGGTCTGCGAGGTCTCCTGGTTGGTCCGCAGGTCCTTCACCATCTGGTAGGGGTGCAGCACGTAGGAGCGCATCTGGTTGCCCCAGGACGAGCCGGAGTCCTTGAGCGAGTCGAGCAGCGCGCGCTCCTCGGCGCGGCGGCGCTCGAGCAGCTTGGCCGCGAGCACCGTCATCGCGGTCGCCTTGTTCTGGAGCTGAGAGCGCTCGTTCTGGCAGCTGACGACGATGCCGGTGGGCATGTGCGTGAGCCGGACCGCGGAGTCGGTGGTGTTGACGCCCTGCCCGCCGGGGCCGGACGACCGGTAGACGTCGACACGGAGGTCCTTCTCGTCGATCTCCACGTGGTCGGTGGACTCGACGACGGGCGCGACCTCGACCCCGGCGAAGCTCGTCTGCCGGCGGCCCTGGTTGTCGAACGGCGAGATGCGCACGAGCCGGTGGGTGCCCTGCTCGACGCTCAGGGTCCCGTACGCGTACGGCGCGGAGACCTTGAACGTCGCGGACTTGATGCCCGCCTCCTCCGAGTAGGAGGTGTCGTAGACCTCCGTCGGGTAGCCGTGCCGCTCGGCCCAGCGCAGGTACATCCGCATGAGCATCTCGGCGAAGTCCGCGGCGTCCACCCCGCCGGCCTCGGCCCGGACGGTGACCAGCGCGTCGCGCTCGTCGTACTCGCCGCTGAGCAGGGTGCGGACCTCGAACGCGCTGATGTCGCCGTGCAGCGACGCGCGCTCGGAGTCCGCCTCGGCGGTCAGCTCGGCGGCGTCGGAGCCGGACTCCTCGTCGGCCATCTCGTAGAGCGTGGCCAGGTCGTCCAGGCGCGAGCGCAGCGACTCGGCCTTCCGGAGATCGGCCTGCTTGTGCGTGAACTCGCTGGTCAGCTTCTGCGCGGTCTCGACGTCGTCCCAGAGGTCCGGGGCCGCGACCTGCGTCTCGAGCTCGGCGACCTGCCGCCGCAGACCGTCGAGGTCCATCGCCGCCTCCACCGAGTCGAGGCTGGCGGCGAGGTCCTTGAGCTGGGTCGCGGTCGAGTCGTCCACGACCCCAGGGTAATCCCGGGGTCACGGACGACCGACACCTCAGTGGTGCTCGCGCAGGTGGTCGGCCAGGACGTCGCGGCCGAACTCGTGGCCGGGCACCCGCCACACCGAGTGCGCGTGGTTCACGTCGCGCTGCGTGTTGTCCCACTCGGCGAGCAGGCCCGGCCCCTCGAGCCGGTAGTAGTGCGGGTCGCCGCGCTCCACGCCGCCGGCCCACGCGAAGTGCACGCCGCCGAGGTCGAGACGCTCGTACTCCCGCTCGACCAGACCCTCCGGCATGCGGTCGAGGTAGACCGCGACGACCGCACGCAGCACGTCCCGCTGCGCGCTCGACAGATCGGTGGCCGCGACCCCCTTCGGCCGCGCCGCGAACTCGGTCGCGGCGCGGTCGGCCTCGGTGACGCCGAGCCGGCTCTCGAGCCCGTCGTGCATCGACCACAGGCGGTCCTCGAGGGTCTGGTCGTCGAAGTGGCCGCGCCACAGGTCCGGCAGCGGGATCAACCGGTCGCCGGGCGAGACCTCGACGCGATTGGCCCCGATGATGTCGGCCGGTGCGGTCGACGTGAGGACCGCGCGCTCACGCTGCGACGCGTCGAGGGCGTGCAGCAGCGCGCGCCCCGCGTCCTCGATGCCGCCGAGCGGGCGCAGCTCCTGCCCGCCGAGCAGCGGGGAGACCATCGGGTCGGCGCCGAGGAAGCACGGCGAGCCCGCGACCGCCGCGCCGTCGACGACCAGGTGGTTCACCGACACGTGGTGGCCGCCGAAGCGCCAGCCCCAGGGCGCGTCCCCCTCCGGGTCGCCGAAGACCCGCAGGTAGTACATCCCCGGGTCGCGGCCGCGGTCGCGCGCGAAGCCGGTCGCGAAGCCCTCGGTGCGGTCGAGGACGTTCTCCAGCCCCATGATCGTCGAGGCGCTCACGTACGCGGCCTCGGACAGCCCGGCGGCGAGCAGGCGCATCGCGCCGCGCTGCTGGTGCGGGAGCTGCTCATGCAGGGTGAGCCCGCCGTGGTCGGTGGGCGTGTAGTACCACCGCAGGCGCTCGGCCTCGGCGGCCTTCGACCCCGGCCACTCCCACGAGCCCTGGGCGGCCTGCTCGTCGTCGAGGGTCTCGATCCAGGCCGCCGCCGCCTCGGCCATGGCCGAGGCGACGGACGCGGGGGTCGGACTCACGCGATCCGCTTGACCCGGGAGATGACGAGGCCGTCGGCACCGCCGACCAGCAGGTCGTCGAGCTTGCCGGCGAAGTCCACGAGGTGCGGCGCGGCGAGGTGGGCGTCCAGCTTCTCGCCGGAGGTCCAGTTCTCGTAGAAGAAGAACGTGGCCGGGTCGTCCTCGGCGACGTGCAGGTCGTAGTTGACGTTGCCGTCCTCGGCCAGCGTCGTCGGGATCAGCGCCTCGAGACCGGCCCGCAGCTCGGCCTCCTTGCCCGGCTTCGCCGTCATGCGCGCGATGACCGTGAGCAGGCTGCGGTCGTCCTGGGTCGGCGTGCTCGCCACGGGGGTCTCCTTCGTCGGTGAGGGGTGACGGCCGTCATGCCATCACCCCTCGACCCGACGCGCAGCCCGACCTGCCCGAACAGGCGGGCCCCGCTCTAGAAGGTCAGGGCCGCCAGCGCCTCGCGGTGCTCGGCGGAGGACCCGAACAGCGGGGCCCGGCGACGGGCGCGCTTGTAGAAGAAGTGCGCCTCGTGCTCCCAGGTGAAGCCGATGCCGCCGAAGAACTGGATCATCGCGCCGGTGGCGTTCCAGGCCGCGTCCGACGCCTTCGACCCGGCGACCGCGACCGCGATCGCCGTCCCAGGATCATCGGTGTCCAGCGCGTGCGCCGCGAAGAGCACCGCGTGCTCGGCCATCGTCACCGCGACGTGCAGGTCGGCCAGGGCGTGCTTGAGCGCCTGGAACGACCCGACGGGGACGCCGAACTGGTTGCGGTCGCGGTCGTAGGCGACGGTGCGGGTGAGCGCCTCGCGCGCCACGCCCACGAGGTCCGCGGCGTTGAGCACCGCGCCGCGCGCGAGCAGCGCCTGCACGGCGACGGTGTCGCCGGACGCGAGCGGCTCGGCCGGCGTGTCCGCGAACTCCAGCGCGCCCACGCGGGCGGTGCCGTCGTAGGTGTGCTGGTCGCGCACCGTCAGGCCGGACGCGCCCGCCTCCACCAGGTACAGCCCGGGCGTGCCGGAGGCGTCCGTCGCGGCGACGACGATCAGGCCGGCGACGGCGGGGTAGTCGACCGGGGAGGCCGAGCCGTTGAGCCTCCCGTCGTTGACGTCCACCGTGATGCCGGAGCCGTCCCAAGCCCCGCCCTCACCACGCAGCGCGACCGTGCCGACGGTCTCCCCCGCGGCGAGCGCCGGGAGCCAGCGGGACTGCTGCTCGGCCGACCCGGCGATCCGCAGCGCCTCGGCGGCGAGCACGGTCGCGAGCCACGGGCCCGGCGCGACCCCGGCGCCGAGTGCCCGGGCGACCACCTGGGCGTCGACGAGGCCGAGCCCGAGTCCGTCGTGCTCCTCGGGGACGAGGACGGCGAGCGCCCCCTGGTCCGCGAGGCCCTTCCACAGCGTCAGCGGGTGGCCGTCGCCGTCCGGGTCCTCGACGACGCCGCGCACGGCCTCGAGGTCGAAGCGGTCGGCCAGGAACTCGGTCACCGTCGAGGCGAAGGCCTGCTGCTCGTCGGTCAGTGCGAAGAACACGCGCCGTCTCCTCTACCGCGGCAGGCCGAGCACGCGCTCGGCGACGATGTTGCGCTGGACCTGCGACGAGCCGCCCCAGATCGTGACCGACCGGGACCAGTGGTCCTGCGCGTGGAACGGGGACAGGTCGACGTCGGGCCGCGGTGCAGCGAGCGTCGCCTCCGGGCCGAGGACGTGCTCGAAGGCCTCCCAGAGGTCCTGGAACGCCTCGGACCACTGCAGCTTCGTCATCGAGGACTCCGAACCGAGGTCCTTGCCCTGCTCGACCTGGGTGAGGATGTGCATCGCGTGGTAGCGCAGGCACTCCAGCTCGACCAGGCAGCGGGCGAGCTCCTGACGGGCCACCGGGTCGTCGGCGCGGCCGAAGCGCTTCGCCTGGGCGACGATGTCGTCGTACTGCCGCCGGAACTCCGTGTACTGCCCGACGCCCGAGGCGCCGCGTTCGAAGGACAGCAGCAACATCGCGGTGCGCCAGCCCTGGCCGATCTCGCCGAGGCAGTCGGTCGCCTTGACGCGGGCGTCGGTGAAGAACACCTCACCGAACTCGCTGGCGCCGCTCATCTGCTTGAGCGGGCGGGCCTCGACGCCGGGCTGGTTCATGTCGATCAGCAGCATCGACAGGCCCTTGTGCTTCTCCGAGCCCGCCTCGGTCCGCACTATCGTGAAGATCTTGTCGCCGTGCATGGCGTTCGTCGTCCAGATCTTCTGGCCGTTGACGACGTACTCGTCACCGTCGAGCACACCGCGGGTCGCCACCG
Organism: Actinomycetospora termitidis; assembly: GCF_030286555.1. Classification (GTDB taxonomy): domain Bacteria; phylum Actinomycetota; class Actinomycetes; order Mycobacteriales; family Pseudonocardiaceae; genus Actinomycetospora; species Actinomycetospora termitidis. The sequence continues at coordinate 285,262 of NZ_JASVWF010000003.1, forward strand.
CCGCGAGGTCCGACCCGGCGCCGGGCTCGGAGAAGCCCTGGCACCAGATCACCTCGTTGCGCAGCATCGGCCCGATGATCTCGGCCTTCTGCTCCTCGGTGCCGATCGCCATGATCGTCGGGGCCAGGAAGGTCAGGCCCAGGACGTTGACGGTCTGCGGCGCGTGCGCGCGCACCGTCTCCTCGTCGTAGATGGCCTTCATGCCGGGGGTGCCGCCGCGGCCGCCGTACTCGACGGGCCACTGGATGCCGGAGAAGCCCGCCGCGGTCTTGCGCGCCTCCCACTCGCGCCGCTTCTCGAACGACTCGGTGTCGGAGAGCGTCGCCCAGTAGCCCGGCCGGGTCCACTCGGTGGGGATGTTCTCGGCGAGCCAGGTGCGCAGCTCCTGCCGGAACTGCTCCTCCTCCGCCGTGTAGGTCAGGTCCACGGCCCGCACTCTCGCAGGTCCACGGCGAGCGTGCACTACCGGTGGGTAGGTCTGATCAACAGGTCAGGATCCCCCGCTGCTCCTTGAGGGCGAGCACCCGACGGACGGCGTCGTGCGCCCGCTCGGCGAAGGCGGGTTCGCGCGCCGCCGCCGTGATCGCGTCCAGCATCGGGGCGAGATCCCCGGGCCGGATCGTGAGCACCAGGTCGCCGCCCGCAGCCAGGAACTTCGTGGCCCGCGCGCCGACCGGGGTGTCCTCCAGCGCGGCCGCCGCACCCACGTCGTCGGTCATGACGACGCCGGTGAACTTCAGCCGGTCCCGCAGCACGTCCTGCATCACCCGCGACGAGAACAGCGCCTGGTTGTCCGGATCGATCTTCGCGTAGCGCGCCGAGGACATCATCACCAGCGGCGCGCCCGCCTCGATGCCCGCCGCGAAGGACTGCAGCGACGGCGAGTCCGGGCCTGTCGTGGAGTCCACCACCCCGCCGGCGAAGTCGGTGTTCTGCCGCACCTCCCCGAGCCCCGGGAAGTGCTTGAGGGTGGGGGCGACGTCGGCGTCGCGCATGCCCCCGACGAAGGCCCGCACCCCGGCCGAGGCGGTGGGCACATCGTCGCCGTACTGGCGGTCGAACTTCCCGACGGGGGCGTTGGCCTCGCCCAGTGCCGGGTTCACCACGTCCGCGACCGGGGCCAGGTTCACCGTCACGCCGACGTCCCGCAGGGCCTCGCCCCAGCCCTTCGCCTGCGCGCGGAGCCCGTCCGCGTCGCGGCCCTGGACGAGCGCCGTGGGCATCGTCGGGAAGCCCGGGCCCTCCAGCTCCTGGACCTGTCCGCCCTCCTGGTCGGCGGAGACGAGCAGGGGGACCTCGCCGCCACCCGTTGCCTGCGCACCGGTGACCACCTTCGTGACGGCGTCCGCGCTCGCGCTCTCGCCGTCGGTCAGGATGATCCCGCCCGGTTCGAGGCCGAGCGCCGTGCGCGCGGCCGGGCTGATCCCGCCCGCCGGGACCCCGATGACGACGAGCTGGGCGAAGCGCTGCTCCTCGCTCAGCCGGTCGTAGGTGCGGGTGGCGCACGAGGCCGGGGCGGCGGTCGACGTCGGGGCGGCCGCGGCGGTCGTCGTCGGGGCCGGGGCGGCAGGCGCCCCGCCCGCCGGTTGGCCGCCGCACGCGGCGACGAGGCCCAGGGTGGTCAGCAGGGCGGCGGCACCGGCGCGGGAGCGTGACATCGGCGCCCAGGCTAGGGATCCCCCGCGTCCCGGGAGGGCGAGGGTGGGCGGCGGCGCGCCGGATCCGACACGATGCGGTGTCATGAGCACCACGCGGCGCGCGGTGACCCTGCACGGGCACCGGATGGCCTGGTCGGAGGCGTGCCCGGAGGTGGCCTCGGATGATCCCGAGGTGCTGGTGCTGCTGCACGGCGTGGCCGGCAGCTCGTCCACGTGGAACCCCGTGCTGGAGCGCCTGGCCGACGAGGGCTGCCGGCACCTCGTGATCGCGCCGGATCTCCTCGGGCACGGCGAGTCGGCGGGGCCGGCCGGCGACTTCTCGATGGGCGCCTACGCGAACGGCCTGCGGGACCTCCTGGCGGCGCTCGGGCACCGGCGCGTCACCGTCGTCGGGCACTCCCTCGGCGGCGGGGTGGCGATGCAGTTCGCCTACCAGTTCCCGGAGATGTGCTCCCGGCTCGTGCTGGTCTCCTCGGGCGGGCTCGGCCGGGGCGTCAGCCCGACGTTGCGCCTCGCCTCCCTGCCCGGCGCGGGGATCGTCCTGCCGGTGCTCGCGCGGACCGGCCTGCTCGGGCTGGGGGTGTCCGCCCTGCGCGCGGCCGCCGCGCTCCCGCTGCCGCCGGCGGAGAAGGTGTCACTCGTCGAGTACGCCCGCCACGCCGCCTCGCTGACCGAGCGCGCCCACGCCGACGCGTTCGTCGACACCATCCGCGGCGTCATCGGCCCGGCCGGCCAGCGGGTCAGCGGCACCGACCGGCTCTACCTCACCGAGGGGCTCCCGACGATGGTCGTGTGGGGCCGACGCGACCCGATCATCCCGGTCGGGCACGCCTACCGGGCCGCCGGCCTCATGCCGGGGGCGCGCCTCGAGGTGTTCGACGGCTCCGGGCACTTCCCGCACTGCGACGAGCCGGCGCGCTTCGTCGAGCTGCTCACCGGCTTCTGCGACGCGACCACGCCGGGCGAGATGTCGGCCGCGTCGATCGGGGCGAAGCTCGTCGGTTAGACGTTCCGGCACTGGTAGGCCAGCGCCGGCGGGACGTTGCGCCAGACGATCGGGGTCACCCGCACCTCGTCGAAGCTCTCCTGCAGCAGCTCCCGGAAGCGGCGCTGGGTCGGCAGGTTCATCACGTGCGCGTAGGCGAAGGTGGTGAACACCCCGCCGGGCACGAGCACCCGGTTGACCTGGTCCATGATCGCGCGCTGCGCCTCGCGGCTGAACAGCGTCCACGGCAGCCCGGAGACGATCGCGTCGACCCGGTCGATCCCGACGTCGGCCAGCAGCTTCTGCAGGTCCTTCGCGTCGCCGGGCACGACCTCGAGCCACGGGAGGTTCCGCTGCAGCAGCGCGACCATGCTGCGGTCCAGCTCGATCGCGACGTGCCGCGCGTCCGGGTGCAGGCGACGACGCAGCGCCTGCGAGACGACGCCCGTGCCCGGGCCGAGCTCCACCACCGTCGACGGCACGTCCGCCGGCGCCACCGAGGCGAGCAGGTCGCACAGGGCCCGCCCGCTCGGCGCGACCGCCCCGATCACTCCCGGGCTCCGCACGGCGGAGGAGACGAACGTCAGCAGGTCACGGGCAGCTGTCACGTCGGCAGGGTGTCACCTCGTCGGTCGGTCGACCACCGGAGGTGACCCGGTCGCCGTCAGCCGCGGATCGAGTAGGCGAGGGCGATGCGCTGCAGGATGAACACGACCAGCAGCAGGATCAGCATCGACAGGTCCAGGCTGATGTTGCCGATGCGCACGGCGGGGATGAGGCGCTTGAGCAGGTTCACCGGCGGGTCGGTGACGCGGTACATCATCTCGAGCCCGACCGCGGTGCCCCCGGCCGGCCGCCAGTCGCGGGCGAAGCCGCGGACCACCTCGACCACCAGGCGCCCGATCAGGAACAGGTAGAACAGGAAGAGCACGTAATAGACGAAGAGCATGACGATCTCGGACGCACTCCCCTGCATGCCTCCACTATGGCCTGCGGCGTGTGAGGACCAGGATCCCGGGTCATGATCCTCCACATCTGCACCCGCTCCGACTGGACGGCCGCGGGCGAGGCCCTGACGCCCCCGTCGCTGGCGAGCGAGGGGTTCGTGCACTGCTCGGACCCGGGCACGGTGGCCCTGCCCGCCACCCGCCTCTACGCCGGTCGCGAGGACCTGCTGCTGCTCGAGGTCGACCCGTCGCTCGTCGGCGTCCCCGTGCGCTGGGAGCCGGGGGTGCGCGCCGGCGGGGTCGTCGAGACCTCCGGCCCGTGGTTTCCGCACGTCTACGGACCGCTGCCGGTGGCGGCCGTCGTCGCGGTGCACGAGTTCCCCCCGGACCCCGACGGGTCCTTCCACCTCCCGGCGTCCCTCGCGGAGCGCTGAGGGGGCTGCCGGCCTGATCGACGGGGCGACGATGGCGACCTGCTCGCACAGGATGCGTGCAGGGCGCCATCCACGCCGCCACCCCGACCGTCGCAATGATCAACAGGTACTCAGCGCTGCTCCGGGGCGACCCCGGCAGCACTGAGTACCCGCTCGACGAACGAGCCCCCACAATCAGGAACGACGAAGGGCCCCGCACCAGAGTGCGGGGCCCTTCGTGGTGGTAGCGGGGACAGGATTCGAACCTGTGACCTCTGGGTTATGAGCCCAGCGAGCTACCGAGCTGCTCCACCCCGCGCCGTCGCCGTGCTTTCCGGCGATGACGACAAGACTACCGGTTGGTGAACCGGCGACACGCAGGGGGGTCGGTGTCGACGACGAGCGTGTCCCGTCCCCGACATCCAGCGACAGCCGTGGGCCACCGTCGACATCCCCGGGCCGGCCCGACCCGCCGTCGGGAACGGACGAATAGGGCGTGGCCCAACTGCGGGCCACCGGCGACACCCACGGCCGGGATCCCGCGAACGACGAAGGGCCCCGCACCGGAGTGCGGGGCCCTTCGAGGTGGTAGCGGGGACAGGATTCGAACCTGTGACCTCTGGGTTATGAGCCCAGCGAGCTACCGAGCTGCTCCACCCCGCGTCGCAGTAAGAACACTACGCGACGGGGTGGAGCGGTCGATCACCCGGGGGTCCCCCCGGTGGCGGCCCGGTACTGGTTGATCGCGGTCGCCAGGTCCTGCTGGGCCTGCCCGATGCCGGCGAAGTCCCCCTGCTGCTGGGCGGTGCGCAGCCGGTCCAGCGCGGCGTTCATCGCGTTGACCGAGGAGATGACCTGCGCCGACGCCCCGGCGGCGGGTGCACCCGCGGCCGGCGCCTGACCCGTCGCCGGGGTCTGGCCGGTCGCCGGCTGCTGCGGCTGCCCGGCCCCGCCCGGGGTCGCCGTCGCCGTGCCCGCCGACCCGAAGACCTGGGTCAGCGCCTCGGCGAGGGTCGGGGCGTAGCCGATCCGGCCGCCGAAGCTCACCAGCACGCGGGAGAGCTGCGGGAACGACGACTCCTGGTTGGAGCGCTCGATGTAGACCGGCTCGACGTAGAGCAGGCCGCCCGCGATCGGCAGCGTCAGCAGGTTGCCGTAGAGCACCTGCGTGCCCTGCTGGCGCAGCAGGTTGAGCTCCGTGGAGACCTGCGGCGACGACAGGAACTGCGTCTGCACCTGCTGCGGCCCCTGGGTCTGCGTGTCCGTCGGGAGCTGGAGCAGAGTCATCTGCCCGTAGCTGCCCGGGTCCGAGCTCACCGACAGGTACGCGGAGAGGAACTCGCGCCGCAGGCTCACCAGGGCCGTCGTCAGTTGGAACTGCGGGGTGTTGACGACGCCGCGGCGCGGGTCGTCCGCCAGCAGGTAGTACGGCGGCTGCGGGTCACCGGCGGCGGCCGCCGCGTCCGACGTCGGGTCGGACGGCACGTCCCAGAAGGACACCGTCGAGTAGAACTCGTTGGGGTCCGAGACGTGGTAGCGGGTCAGCAGGTCGCGCTGGACCTTGAAGATGCCCTCGGGGTAGCGGTAGTGCTCGCGCAGCTCCGGCGGCACCGCCGAGGCCGGCTGCACGACCCCCGGGAAGACCTTCTCCCAGGTCTGCAGCACCGGGTCCTGGGGGTCGTTCTCGTAGAGGTCGACCTTGCCGGTGTAGGCGTCCACGGTCGCCTTGACCGAGTTGCGCATGTAGCCCGCGGTCTGCGGGGCGAGCTGCGCCTGGCCGACGGAGTCGCGGGTCGCGTCGGAGAGCGGGACCTGCTGCGCGTACGGGTAGCGCGGCAGCGTCGTGTACCCGTCGACGATGTACTTGATCTGCCCGTTCACGACGGCGGGGTAGACGTCGCTGTCGAGCTCCAGCCAGGGCGCGACCTTCTGCACCCGGGTGATCGGGTCGCGGTTGTACATGATCCGCGAGTTCTCGCCGATCGACGAGTTGAACAGGATGTTCCGCTCGAAGCCGTAGTAGGTGAAGAACGCCAGGCGGCTCAGCGGGTTGGACAGCGGAACGCCGCCCGTGCCGGTGTAGGTGTACTGCCGCGAGTCGGTGTCGTACTCACGCGGCGCGGCGCCCGGGTCGGCGCCGACGATCGCGTAGTCGTCCGGCCCGTTGACCAGCTCGCCGTAGTAGATGCGCGGCTGCTGCAGGCCGAACGGGCCGGGGGTGTCCACGTCGGAGACCTGGAACTGCGGGTAGCCGCCCTGGCCGCCGTTGGTGTCCAGCGGCGCGTTCACCGTGTTCGCCGGCGCGGCGACGAACCCGTTGCCGTGCGTGTAGACGAGGTGCCGGTTGATCCAGTCCTGCTGGTTGCCGACCAGGTTGTCAGGGTCGATCTCGCGGGCCGCGACCACGTAGTCCTGGAGCTGGTTGTTCACCGAGTACCGGTCGACGTCCAGGGTGGCCGGGAAGCCGTAGAAGTTCCGTCGCTGCTCGAGCTGGGTGAAGGTGCGCGAGAGCCGGTTCGGGTCCAGCAGCCGGATGTTCGGCACGGTCGCCTGGTCGGTGGAGACCGTCTGCTGCACCCCGGCGGCGTTCTGGTCGGTGACCCCGGCGTAGGGCTCGATGTTGACGTTCGTCAGGCCGAACGCCTGTCTGGTGGCCTGGATGTTGCGGTCGATCGAGACCGCCTCGCGCTGGTTGGCGTTCGGCCGCACCGAGAACTGCTCGAGGACCGCCGGCCACGCGGCGCCCACCAGCACGCTGGAGAGCACCAGCAGCGCCAGGGCGATCGCCGGGATCTGCAGGTTGCGCAGGAACACCGCGGCGAAGAACGCCGCCGCGCAGATCACCGCGATGAGCAGCAGGATCAGCTTGGCCGGCATCGCGGCGTTCAGGTCGGTGTAGCTGGCGCCGAAGAAGTTCGCCCCGCCGATCGAGGCCTTGCGGTCGGAGAACAGCAGGTCGTAGCGGTCGAGGAAGTACGCGACCGCCTTGAGCAGGACGAAGACCCCGGCCAGGACGGCGAGGTGGGCCCGGGCGGCGGTGGCGAGCGAGCCGTTGCGGCCGGCCAGTCGGATGCCGCCGAAGACGTAGTGCGCCACCAGGGCCGCGACGAAGCTGACGCCGATCCCGACGAACAGCCACGACAGCACCGCCCGCCAGAACGGCAGCGCGAAGACGTAGAAGCCGATGTCGTGGGAGAAGACCGGGTCCACGACCCCGAACGGCGTCTGGTGCAGGAAGAGCTGCGTGGTCTGCCAGTCGCTCTGCGCGGACAGCGCGGCGATCACGGCGACGAGCAGCGGGATGCCGATCGCGAACAGGCGCAGGTGCGACAGGACGACCGTGCGGTACCGCGCGACCGGGTCCTCCGGCCCCGCGACCGGGACGAACACCGGGCGGGTGCGGTAGGCGATGTAGAGGTTCAGCGCGAGCAGGCCGCCCATGAACACCGCGGCGACGACGGCCTGGATGACCCGCGTCGCGAGGACCGTCGTGAAGACGTTGCGGAAGCCGACCTCGCCGAACCAGGCGAAGTCGACGTAGATGTCGACCAGCCGGAACAGGGCGACGAGGACCACGAGCACGATCGCGCCCAGGACGAGCAGCGACTTCGTGCGCCGGGACAGCTGCGGGTTCCCGGTCGCCGGCCGGTTGGCCACGGGCGGTCACACTCCAGAGGATGGTCGGGGCGGGCACGGCGGGAGCGCGTCCGCTGGGAGAACTCTATTGCGAACGTGTGGGTTCCCTGTGGCCGGACTCGTCCGGTTCGCCTTCCGTGCGCGGTCGGGCCGTGGGGCGCGTCTCAGCAGGTCGGCGGGGTCCGGCCGGCCGCGACCGCCTCGACGGCGGCCACACCCTCGCGCAGGTCGGACACGCGCGCCAGGGTGAGTCCGTCCGGGGCGGTCCGCACCGCCTCCGAGCAGTTCCCCGCCGGCACGAGGAACGTGGTCGCCCCGTCGGCGCGCGCCGCGTCCATCTTGAAGCGGATTCCGCCGATCGGACCGACCCGACCGGAGGCGTCGATCGTGCCCGTCCCCGCGATGTCCCGGCCGCCGGTGAGGTCCCCGGGGGTCAACTTGTCCACGATCGCCGTGGCGAAGATCAGCCCGGCCGACGGACCACCGACGTCGGCCAGCCCGATCCGGATCGAGGCCGGTGCGTCGACCACCGCCGCCGCGGTGATGCCGAGGTAGCCCTTCGACACGTCCCCCGGCCGCGGCGCGACGGTGGCCGTCACCGTCGACTGCTGCTCGCCCCGGCGCACGACCAGCGGCAGCGGGCTGCCGGGGCGGGCGGCCCCGACCGCGTCGACCACGTCCTGCGGGGTGGACACCGGCCGGCCCGCGATGGAGACGATCCGGTCGCCCTGCGCGAGCACGCCCACCGACGGCCCCGGGGTGGTGACGTCGCCGACCTCGACCGAGCTCGGGTAGCCGAGGTAGCGCAGCGCGGCGTCCTGCGCGTCGTCCTCGGACTGCGTGAACTGCCGGGTGTTCTCGGCGTCGACCTGCTGGCTCGACTGGCCGGTCGGGTACACCTGCTCCCGGGGGACGACCTCGTGCGAGCCGGTCAGCCACATCGCGACGGCCCCGAAGAGCGTGACCTGGCTGGTGACGGCGACCGTCGTCATCCGCAGCTGACCCGTCGTCGGGAAGGTCGGGACGGGTCCGGTCACCTCGATGATCGTCCGACCGTCCTGGGCGCCGAGGACGTCGAAGGTCGGACCGTCGCCGAGGGCGACGAACGGCACGCGCACCGTCGCGCCGGTCAGGCCCAGGACCGCGGCGAGCACGAGCCCGAGGGCCAGGGTCGCGCGCAACCGGGTCACGGGCGGCGAGGGTAGTGATCGCTCCTGTGGGGCGCGGATGAGGGCTCACCGGGTGTTCGCTGTGGGCGTTCCGTGCGGTCCCCGCGGGACGGGCCCGCCGTCCACGCTCGCGCGTACCGTGGACGCCATGAGTGACCTGCCCTTCGGATTCGGCCCGTCCGACCCCGACGACGAGCGCCGCAAGGGGGCCGGCGAGGGCGGGTCCGGCCAGGGTGGCCAGGGCTTCGGCTTCGGCCCGGGCGGCAATCCCTTCGGCGCCCTCGGCGGCGGCCCCGGCGGCCCGGGCGGTGCCGGTGGCTTCGACATCGGCCAGCTCGGCCAGATGCTCAGCCAGCTCGGGCAGATGCTGTCGGCCTCCGGCGGCGCCGGTGGCGGCTCCGGCCCCGTGAACTACAAGCTGGCCGCCCAGATGGCGCACCAGCAGATCACGGTGAAGGGCGCGCCCACCGCGGAGCAGAAGAACGCGATCGTCGAGTCGGTGCGGCTCGCCGAGCTGTGGCTCGACGACGCCACGACGCTGCCCTCGGGCGCCGCGACCGTCACCGCCTGGTCCCCGGACGACTGGGTCGACGCCACGATCCCCACCTGGCAGCGGCTGTGCGACCCGGTGGCCCAGCGCGTCGCCGGCGCGTGGGTCGAGGGCCTGCCCGCCGAGGCGCGCGAGATGGCCGGGCCGATGCTCGGGATGATCTCGCAGGTCGGCGGGATGGCGTTCGGGTCGCAGCTGGGCTCGGCGCTCGGCCAGCTCGCGGGCGAGGTGCTGACCTCCTCCGACGTCGGCCTGCCGCTCGGCCCCGAGGGGACGGCGGCGCTGCTGCCCGACGCCGTCGCGCGCTTCACCGAGGGCCTCGACCGGCCCGCGGGCGAGGTGCTCGTCTTCCTGGCCGCACGCGAGGCCGCCCACCACCGCCTGTTCGGCCACGTGCCGTGGCTGCGCCAGCGCCTGCTCGCGACCGTCGAGGAGTTCGCGCACGGCATCTCGATCGACACGTCGCGGATCGAGGAGCTCGCCCGCGACCTCGACCCGTCGAACCCCGCCGCGATCGAGCAGGCCATGTCCTCGGGGCTGTTCGAGCCGCAGACCACCGAGGCCCAGAAGGCCGCGCTGGCGCGGCTGGAGACCCTGCTCGCGCTGGTCGAGGGCTGGGTGGACCACGTCGTCGCCCAGGCGATCGACGACCGGCTGCCCGGCGCGGGCGCCCTGCGCGAGAGCATGCGTCGCCGCCGCGCCTCGGGCGGCCCCGCCGAGCAGACCTTCGCCACGCTCGTCGGGCTGGAGCTGCGCCCCCGTCGGCTGCGCGACGCCGCGGAGCTGTGGCGCCGCCTCGGCGAGGAGCGCGACGTCGCCGGCCGGGACGCCGTCTGGGCCCACCCCGACCTGCTCCCGACTGCGGAGGACCTCGACGACCCGGCGGCCTTCGTCCGCGGCCGGTCGGAGCTCTCCGGGGACTCCGCCGAGGGCTCCTTCACCGACCTCGACGACCCGATCGCCCGCCTCGAGGCGGAGATGAAGGCCGAGCAGGAGAAGAAGGACGGTCCCGACGACGGGTCGTCGCCGGGGTCATCGGGGTCATCGGGGTCCTCGGGGTCCTCGGAGGGCTGACTCAGCCCTCCTCGTCCGGCTCGGGGCCGATCTCCAGGCCCGCGCCGGCCGACAGCCCCTCGAGGTAGCCGATCGCGCGCTCGTGACGCGGGTAGCGCGCCTCGAGGGCGCGGAACGCGGGGCCGTGGCCGGACTCGCGCAGGTGCGCGAGTTCGTGCACCAGGACGTGGTCGAGGACCCACCCCGGCACCTCGCGGAGCCGTTCGCTGACCCGGATCGTGCCGTCGCTCGGGGTGCAGGACGCCCATCGGGTGCGCATCGGCGCCACCCAGCGCACCGAGACCGGCCGGGGCCACCGGCCGTCCGGGCCGACGGCGTCGAGGTGCTCGTGGGCCAGCCGGTCGGCGCGGGCGGCCAGGTCGGCGTCGCCGGCGGTCCGCCCCGGGCGGCGCCGCGCCTCCGACCGCTCGATCCGCGCGAGCATCTCGCTCACCCAGCGCTCCTCCTGCGCCCGGCTCATGGAAGCCGGGATCGAGACGACGACGGTGTCGCCCTCGCGCCGGGCGTCCACGGTGCGCTTCCGCCTGGCGCTGCGCTTCACGACGACCCGGGGAGCCTCCACGGCGGTCCACCGTAGGTCAGTGGATCCGGAGGCCGCCGTCGTGCGTCGGAACGGGTGTGACGACCAGCCCTGTCCCGCACCTGACCACCGCTCCGCGGTGGCGCGACGCCACCACCGCCCAGTTCGGCGACCACCTCGACGCGCCCGTCCTCGAGGGCCTGGACCCGCCGTTGCGCGTCCTGCTGGCTGCTCTGCGGAGCTCGCCCGACGGGGCGGTCGCCACCGCGGTCGCGCGCGGGGCGCGGCCCGAGGACGTCCGGGAGGTGCTCGCCGAGCTGGGCGCCGCCCGGCTCCTGCGTCCGCCGGGCGAGCGCACGGTCCGGCAGGCCTACGTCCGGGTGCACGGCGCGGGCCGGACGGGCGTCGCGATCGCCACGGTGCTGGCCGCCTCCGGCGTCGGGCGGGTCGCGGTGCGGGCGTCCGGTCCGGTGGGGCCCGGCGACCCGGGAACGGGCCTGGACCACGGTGAGGTCGGTCACCCGGCGGTCCTCGCAGCGGCGGCCGCCGTGGCCCGGGCCGCGCCCGGGGTCGCGGTGGCCGAGCCGACCCGCCGTCGTCCGGACCTGGTCGTGCTCACCGGGGCGGCCGTCGCCGACCGCGCGGTGACGGCGCCGCTGCAGGCCCGCCACCAGCCCCACCTCGCGGTGACGGTGCACGACCCGGTGGGCGTGGTGGGGCCGCTCGTCGTGCCAGGACGCACGTCGTGCCTGCGCTGCGCCGACCGCCACCGCGAGGACGCCGACCCCGCCCGGGGCGACCTCGACGCGCAGCGGGCGGACCTCGCGACGTCGGTCCCGGTGGCCCTGGCGACGGTCGTCGCGGGCCTCGTCGTCGGGCAGGTGCTCGAGTACCTGGCGGGTCGGCCGGCCCTGCGCGAGGCGGTCGAGGAGGTCGACCCGACCCGCGGCACGTGGGTCCGTCGGGCGTGCCCACCGCATCCCTCGTGTCCGTGTACCGGCGCACCTCCGCGCGCCCCGGCCGCGCGGGCGGGGGAGAATCGGGGGCGTGTCCGATGAGATCCCGCGCCGCACGGTCCAACGATCCGCGCGACTGGCCTCCCTGCCGCTGGGGTTCGCCTCGCGCACGGCGGCCGGCTGGGGTCGCCGCCTCGCCGGCGGGGACGCCGGCGAGATCTCCGCCGACGTGGCCCGCCGCGGCGCCGAGCAGCTGTTCGCGGTGCTCGGGGAGCTCAAGGGCGGCGCGATGAAGTTCGGGCAGGCCCTGTCCGTCTTCGAGGCCGCCGTGCCCGACGAGCTGGCGGAGCCCTACCGCGAGGCCCTGACCCGGCTGCAGACCGCGGCGCCGCCGATGCCGACCGCCCGGACCCACCGGGTGCTCGCCGAGCAGTTCGGGCGGGGCTGGCGGGAGCGGTTCCGCGAGTTCGACGACACCCCGGCCGCGTCCGCGAGCATCGGGCAGGTGCACCGCGCGGTGTGGGGCGACGGACGCGAGGTCGCCGTCAAGGTCCAGTACCCGGGCGCGGAGGAGGCCGTGATGGCCGACCTGCGCCAGCTGCAGCGCTTCGCGCGCGTCATCCAGCCGATGGTGCCGGGGATGGAGATCAAGCCCCTGCTCCAGGAACTGCGCGACCGGATGGCCGAGGAGCTCGACTACCGCGACGAGGCCGACGCACAGCGCGCGTTCGCCGCCGCGTTCGAGGGCGACGAGCACGTGGTGGTGCCCCGCGTGGTCGCGTCGGCGCCGAAGGCGATGGTCTCGGAGTGGATCACGGGCACGCCGCTCTCGCAGGTCATCCGGGTCGGCGAGCCGGACGAGCGGGACCGGGTCGGCACGCTGCTCTCCACGTTCCACTTCTCGGCGCCCGCCCGGGTCGGGCTCCTGCACGCCGACCCGCACCCCGGGAACTTCCAGGTCCTGCCCGACGGCCGGCTCTGCGTGATCGACTTCGGGGCCGTCGCCCGCCTGCCCGACGGGCTGCCCCTCGAGCTGGGGCAGATGCTCGCCCTCGCCGTCGAGGACCGCTCCGACGAGTTGCTGGACCTGCTGCGCGACCTGAACTTCGTGCTGCCCGACACCGACATGTCCGCGGAGCGGGCGATGGCCTACCTCGGGCCCCTGGTCGACCCGCTGCGCACCGAGAAGTTCCACTTCACCCGCGAGTGGATCCGCGGGCAGGCCGAGCGGCTCGGTGACCTGCGGCGCCCCGAGTTCGAGACCGGTCGCGGACTGAACCTGCCGCCGCAGTACCTGTTGATCCACCGGGTGACGCTGGCCTCGGTGGCGGTGCTGTGTCAGCTGGACGCCGAGATCGGGCTGCGCTCGATCTTCCGGGACTGGCAGCCCGGCTTCGACGTGTAGGGGCGAGGGACCCCCGGGTGGTCGGGGGTCCCTCGCCGGGACGGGGCCGGGGGCGTCACGCCACGCCGGCCGCCGCCCGGGCAGCCGCGATCTCGGCGTCCCGCGCGAGGTCGGCCTTCGACGGCCGGCCCCGGGGACGCTTGCGCGCGATCACGGCGCCGCGGTCGAGGATCTCGCCGCCCCACACCCCGGTGAACTCGCGGCGCTCCAGGGCTCCACTGAGGCAGGCCCGACGGATCGGGCAGGCCGCGCAGAGCACCTTGGCCTGCTCGAGCTCGGCCGGGCTGTCGGAGAACCAGAGGTCGTCGGGCTCCGTGCGGCAGGGCAGGGAGACCGACCGGGTTATGTCGGGGGCGGTGGGCACGGAGTACATGAGTCGGACCTCCAACGGCGGGGGTGTTCGTCTGGTGGTCACCCGGACCGCGGAGCCGACGTCCTGTGGGACGACGACGAAGGCCGCGGACCGGAGTGGGTCCGCGGCCTGGGAGAGCGTTCGGTGTCAGCCCTGGGGCTGACAACCGATCAGGCGCGGACGCTGAGGGTCGAGAACGACGTGACGCTGCGGGGCGGGGGAGCCGGCCGGGCGGGAGCCCGGGAGTCCCGTCGCCGGGGACACCTCTCCCCCTGTGACCGGACCTGCCGGCACGGCCGCGAACGCGCGGGTGCGGATCAACGCATCGGGCGCGGTGCGGTACCAGCTGCAGACGTCCGCCGTCGCGAAGACGCTGACGGCGCTGGAGACGGGCATGCCCGTGAACACGTTCTTCATCGGTGGCACACCCCCTCGTCTCGACCCCGGACACGTGCGCGCCGGGAGTGCTGACGAACCTAGGGGCCTCCGTGTGGAGGCCGCAACGGAATTAACCGGAGATTCGCCGAGAAAGTCGTCAGCCCGCGTGCTCGCGGACCATGGTGAGGACGTCGTCGCCGTAACGCTCCAGCTTCGAGGCCCCGATCCCGGGGATCGTGACGAGGCCCTTCGTGTCCTGTGGACGCTGCTCGGCGAGCGCGACCAGCGTGGCGTCGGTGAACACGACGTAGGCCGGCACCGAGCGCTGCTTGGCCTCGTTCGAGCGCCAGCTGCGCAGGGCGTCGAGCAGCTCGACGTCGACGTCGGAGGGGTGCTCGGTGCAGCGCCCGATCTTCTGGGCCGCCGCGTCGGCGAGCACCTTGCCGCAGACCCGGCACCCGGCCTTCGCGACCTTCGCCCTCGGGCCGCCGTCGACCCCGGACCCCGGCTTGCGGGCGGCCGGGTGGTCCTCGGGCACCAGGCCGTAGAGGAAGCGGCTGCGCCGACGGGAGCGGCGGCCACCGGACTGCCGCGCCAGCGCCCAGGAGAGCCGGAGGTGCACGCGTGCGCGCGTCACGCCGACGTAGAGCAGGCGGCGCTCCTCCTCCACCGCCTCGTCGTCGCCGTCGGCGTGCTGGATCGGCAGCGTCCCGTCGACGAGCCCGACCAGGAACACCGCGTCCCACTCCAGGCCCTTCGCCGCGTGCAGCGAGGCCAGCGTGACGCCCTGCACGGTCGGCGGGTGCTGGGCCTGCATCCGGGTGCCCAGCTCCGCGAGGAACGCGCCGTAGGTCGCCTCGGGGACCGCCTCGACCAGGTCGCTCGCGAGCTCGGCGAGCGCGCGCAGCGACTCCCAGCGCTGGCGCTGCGCGCCGTCGGCGGCGCTGCCGGCGGGCGGGACGTCGGTGAGTCCCTGCTCGCCCAGCACGGCACGGACGGTGGTGACGACGTCGGCACCGGCGACCCCCTCCGGCCCGCCCTCGAGCCGGGTGCCGAGGGTGCGCAGCGTCGCGATCGCGTTCTTGACCTCGGTCCGCTGGAAGAACCGCTCGCCGCCGCGGACCTGGTAGGGGATCCCGACGTCGGAGAGTGCCTGCTCGTAGACCTCGGACTGGGCGTTGATCCGGAACAGCACCGCGATCTCGGCAGCGGGCACACCGTCGTCGATCAGCTCCCGGATCTGCTGTGCGGTGGCCGCCGCCTCGGCGGGCTCGTCGTCGTGCTCGGCGAAGTCCGGCGTCGGCCCGGGCGGGCGCTGGCCCTCGAGGCGCAGCCGGGTCCCGGCCGCGCGACCGCGGGCGGCGCCGATGACGGTGTTCGCGGCCGCGACCACCTGCGGGGTGGACCGGTAGTCGCGCACCAGCCGGACGATCTCGGCCTCGGGGTGCCGGCGGGGGAAGTCGAGCAGGTAGGACGGGCTCGCGCCGGCGAACGAGTAGATGGTCTGGTTCGCGTCGCCGACCACGGTCAGGTCGTCCCGCCCGCCGAGCCAGGCGTCGAGCAGCCGGTGCTGCAGGGGCGTGACGTCCTGGAACTCGTCGACGACGAAGCAGCGGTAGCGCTCCCGGAACTCGTCGGCGACCTCCGCGGTCTCCTCCAGGGCCCCGGCGGTGTGGATCAGCAGGTCCTCGAAGTCGAGCTGCTCGGCCCGGTTCTTGAGCTCCTCGTAGGTCGCGTAGACCTGCGCGACCTGCTCGACGGGGGCCGGGGAGTCGCGCTGGGCCCTCGCGGCGGCCTCGGCGTAGCGGTCCGGGGCGATCAGGCACGCCTTGGACCACTCGATCTCGCTCGCGAGGTCCCGCAGCGACTCGCGGTTCGTGGCCGCTCCCGCCCGCTGCGCGGCCTGCCCCACGAACCGGACCTTGTTCTCGATCAGCGGCCACGCGTCGCCGCCGACCGCCCGGGGCCAGAAGTAGCGCAGCTGGCGCAGCGCCGCGGCATGGAAGGTGCGGGCCTGCACCCCGCCGACGCCGAGATCGCGCAGCCGGGTGCGCATCTCCCCCGCGGCGCGGGCGGTGAAGGTCACCGCGAGGACCTGACCGCCACGGACCTGCTCGGTGCGCACCAGGTGCGCGATCCGCCGGGTGATCGTGCGGGTCTTGCCCGTGCCGGCGCCGGCGAGCACGCAGACCGGACCGCGCGGGGCGACGACGGCCGCCTTCTGCTCGGGATCCAGTCCGTCGGTCGCACTCCGGTCCGCCGCCACGTCCTCCATCGTCTCAACCGCCCCCGACATCGTGGGGCCCGACCGGCCGGGCCCGTCGTCGGAACTGGCCCGGGGTCTCGCCCGCGAGCCGGGCGAACTGGCGGGTGAACGCGGGCTGGTCGTAGAACCCGCAGGCCAGCGCGATCCCGGCCAGCGGGAGGTCGGTGGTGGTGAGCAGGGACCGGGCCCGGTCGATGCGGGCGCGGAGCACGAACTGGGTCGGGGCGAGCCCGAACACCGCCCGCATCCGACGTTCGAGGGCGGACGTCGACAGGCCGGCGGTGGCCGCCAGCTCCTCCACGCGCGGAGGGTCGTCGAGGCGGCGGGCGACGAGGTCGACGACGCGCGACAGCGCGGGCATCCCGGGGTCGGTCTCGTCGGCCGAGCGGAGGTCCTCGGACACGCTGACGACGCCGACCGCGACGCCGTGGGCCACCACCGGCACCTTCGTCGTCAGGTACCAGCCCGGGACCCCGCCCTCGCGGCGGATCAGTTCGAGCTCGTGGCGCAGGACCCGGCCCTCGGCGAGCACCCGCCGGTCCTGCTCCTCGTAGCGCTCGGCCAGCGCGGGCACGAACAGCTCGGGCGCGCGGCGGCCGACGACGCCCGAGCGGTCCCGCCGGTTCGTGCGCCGGACGAAGGCGTCGTTGACCTCGGTGTAGCGCCCGTCGGCGTCCTTCGCGCAGAACATCACGCCCGTCAGCTCGGCGAACAGCGCGACGAGCGCGTCGGCGGGCACCTCCACCCGGGGCATCCTCCTCGCGCGTTGGTGCCCCGCGGCGGCCGGTGCGCCGGATTCGGACAAGAAGACTGTCGGGGGTCGGGTGGACAGTGGACCCATGAGCGAGCAGGTCGTGCTGGGCAGCCCGGTGATCGACGACGCGATGGTCGGGCGCGCGGAGGCCCGGGCCGCGCGGTGGTCCGCGGCGAGCGACGATGCGGGTCACGACGCCGCGACCCGTCGGCTCGCCTCCCTCGTGCACGATCCCGCCGGGGTCGACTTCGCGATGCACTTCGTCGACCGGGTCGCCCGCCCGGAGGACGACACCGTGGCCGCGCGCGAGCTGGCCCGGATCGCCGGCCGCGGCGCTACGCTGCCCGGGTTCGCCTCCGCGCTCGACCGTCTGATGCTGCGGGCCGGGGCCGCCCTGGCAGCCCGGGCGCCGCGGCTCGTCGTCCCGCTCGCCCGGCGCCGGCTGCAGCAGCTCGTCGGGCACCTCGTGGTCGACGCGTCCGGGCGGGCGCTGCGGCGGCGCCTCGCGGCGGCCCGGGCGGACGGGTTCCGGCTGAACCTCAACCTGCTCGGCGAGGCGGTCCTCGGTGAGGACGAGGCCGACCGGCGGCTGGCGCGCACGCTGGACCTGATCCGGCGTGACGACGTGGACTACGTGTCGGTCAAGGCCTCGTCGGTGGCCAGCCAGCTCGTGCCGTGGGACCTCGAGGGCAGCCGCGACCGGCTGGTCCGGCGGCTCACGCCGCTGTTCGAGACCGCGCGCGACCACGGCGTCTTCGTCAACCTGGACATGGAGGAGTACAAGGACCTCGACCTCACGGTCGCGCTCTTCACCGCCCTGCTCGACCAGCCGTCGCTGCGGGGGTACTCGGCGGGGATCGTCCTGCAGGCCTATCTCCCGGACTCCGTCGCCGCACTGGAGCACCTCGCGGCCTTCGCCCGACGCCGGGTCGACGCCGGGGGCGCGCCGGTGAAGGTCCGGCTGGTCAAGGGCGCGAACCTGGCGATGGAGGGGGTGGACGCCGCGCTGCACGGCTGGCCGCAGGCCCCGTACGCCACGAAGGCCGAGGTCGACGCGAACTACGTGCGCCTGCTCGACCGGGCGCTGCGCCCGGAGCTCGCCGACGCGCTGCGGATCGGCGTGGCGAGCCACCACCTGCACCACGTCGCGCTGGCCGTCGAGCTCGCCGCGGCCCGGGGCGTCTCCGCCCAGATGGACGTCGAGATGCTGCAGGGGATGGCCCCGGCGCAGGCCCGGGCGGTCGCGGCGGATCTGCCGGAGTCGGGGTTGGTCCTCTACACGCCGGTGGTGCACGCCGAGGACTTCGATGCGGCGGTCAGCTACCTCGTCCGCCGCCTGGAGGAGAACGCCGGGCACGAGAACTACCTGTACGCGATGTTCTCCGACGACGGTCCCGCCTCCTACCTCGGCCGGTTCCGCGCGTCGGTCGCCGAGCACGACGCCGTGGCCGACTCCCCGCGCCGCACCCAGGACCGGTCGACGGAGGTCCCCGTCGTCGGGACCGCGTTCCGCAACGAGCCTGACACCGATCCGTCGCTGGGCGCGAACCGCGACTGGGCCCGGCGGGCGGTCGGGGCCGCACCCGCCGTCGTGGGCGCGCCGGAGCTGACCGACCCGGCCGATGTGGACGCCGTGGTGGACCGCGCCGCGGCGTCGACGTGGCGGGACGTGCCTCCGGCCGAGCGCGCCCGACTGCTGCGCGGGGCGGCCCGCTCCCTGGCCGTGGCCCGCACGGACCTGCTGACGACGATGGTCCACGAGGCGGGCAAGACGGTCGCGGAGGCCGACCCGGAGATCTCCGAGGCGGTCGACTTCGCGGCCTACTACGCCGACCGGGCGCTGGAGCTCGATCCTGAGCGCTTCACCCCGGCCCGGGTCGTCGTCGTGACCCCGCCGTGGAACTTCCCGGTCGCGATCCCGCTCGGCGGCTGCCTCGCGGCGCTGACGGCGGGTGCCGCCGTCGTCATCAAGCCGGCACCGCAGGTCCGGGCGTGCGCGGAGGTTGGGGTGGCCGCTCTGCACGCGGCCGGGATCCCGGCGGACGCGCTGCAGCTGGTGCACACCGACGAGGGCGACGCCGGGCGCCGGCTGGTGACCCATCCCGACGTCGAGCGGGTGGTGCTCACGGGTGCGAGCGAGACCGCGGCCCTGTTCCGCTCCTGGCGCCCGGACCTCGCCGTCGTCGCGGAGACCAGCGGGAAGAACGCGCTGGTGATCACGCCGGCGGCCGACCCGGACCTCGCGGTGGCCGACCTCGTGCGCTCGGCGTTCGGGCACGCCGGCCAGAAGTGCTCGGCGGCCTCGCTCGCGATCCTCGTCGGGTCGGTGGCCGACCCGCGCTCGAAGGTCGGGCGACGCTTCCGCCGTCAGCTGCTCGACGCCGTGCGCACGCTGCGGGTCGGTCCGGGCACCGACCTGTCGTCGACGATGGGACCGCTGGTCGGTGAGCTCTCGCCCAAGCTGGAGCGGGCGCTGACCACGCTGGAGCCCGGGGAGTCGTGGCTGGTGGAGCCGCGCCGGGTCGAGGTGGGCACGTGGACTCCAGGGGTGCGTGAGGGTGTCGCCCCCGGCTCGTGGTTCCACCTCACGGAGTGCTTCGGGCCGGTCCTCGGGCTGATGAGTGCCACCACTCTCGACGAGGCGATCGAGCTCCAGAACGCGACCGGCTACGGGCTCACCGGGGGCCTGCACTCGCTCGACCGGGACGAGGTCGAGCACTGGATGGAGCGGGTCGAGGTCGGCAACGCGTACGTCAACCGGCACATCACCGGGGCGATCGTGCAGCGGCAGTCGTTCGGGGGGTGGAAGGGCTCGGTCGTGGGGCCCGGCGCGAAGCCCGGGGGCCCGAACTACGTCGCGCAGTTCGGGACGTGGGCCGACGTCGCCATGCCGGAGTCCGCCCCGCTCGGGCGGGCGGCCTCCGGGCTGCTCGCGTCGGTCGCGTCGGCGGTGCCCGCGGAGGACCTCGCGTGGCTGCGGGCGGCGGCGGGCTCGGACGCGTACTGGTGGCGGGAGGAGTTCGGCGTGGAGCACGACCCGACGGGCATCGCCGCGGAGGCCAACGTCTTCCGGTACCGGCCGCTGCCGGGGCTCCGGGTGGTGGTCGGCGACGGCGCGGCCGACCGCGACGTGGTGCGGCTCCGCCTCGCGGGCGCCTGCGCGGGCGTTCCGGTCGCCGACGTCACCCCGGAGGTCGTGCCGGCGCCGGGAGAACGTCTGCGGGTCGTCGGGGCGGCGACGGACGCGCTGCGGCGCCGCGCGGCCGAGGTGGGCGCATCGCTGGTCGAGGGGCCGGTGCTGGCCGACGGTCGGCGGGAGATGCTCACGGTGCTGCGCGAGCAGGCGGTCAGCATCACCCGGCACCGTTTCGGTCACGTGGAAGCCTGAGGCGGTCGCGCGCGTTGTGCCGGACATGGCGCAGATGACGATGTACACGACCAGCTGGTGCGGGTTCTGCCGACGGCTCAAGAGCCAGCTCGACCGCGAGGGCATCGGCTACGAGGAGATCGACATCGAGCGCACGCCGGATGCCGCGGAGATCGTGACGCGGATCAACGGCGGCAACCGCACGGTGCCCACGGTCGTCTACCCGGACGGCTCCGCGGCGACCAACCCCAGCTTCGGCGAGGTGAAGACGGCCCTCGCGAAGGCGGAGGCCGCGTCGGGCGCGTGAGCCGTGGTGAGCGAAGGGCCCCTTCGGTCGATCTATCCGACCGGAGGGGCCCTTCGCTCGTTCCGGGGCCGGTGGGCGATGGGCGCCCTTCGCCGGTCTAGTCGAGCGAGGGGACCCTTCGCTCCACCGGGGCCGACGGCGCCGACGTCGGCCGACGCACCAGGACGACGACGAGGACGGCGGCCGCGAGCGCGGCCACACCCGCCGTCAGGAAGACCGCGTCGAGGCCGTCGGTGTAGCCGGACGAGCGGGGGTCGGTCGGGTCGGCGTGGCCGGCGAACACGGTGCCCAGCACCGCGAGGCCGACGGCGAGCCCGAGCTGGCGGAAGGTGTTCACCGCGGCGCTGCCGACGCCGGCCTTCGCCGGCGGGAGGATCGCGAGGGTCGCGGAGACCAGCACCGGGGTCGCGAGTCCGACGCCGAGACCGCTGACGACGAGCCCGGGGAGCAGCGCCCAGGGCCCCGAGCCGTCGCCGACGACCGTCAGGAGCAGCACCCCGAGCCCGATCAGCGCGAGACCGCCGCCGACCGGACGCGCGGGTGACCCGCCGTGGAGGAACCGTCCCGCCGCCGCGGACACCACGAACGCCGCGACGGACAGCGGCACGACGGCGAGCCCCGCCCGGATCGGCGAGAGCGCCAGGACCTCCTGCAGCCACAGCGAGACCAGCGCGAGGTGCGCGAACGCCGCGCCGGAGAATACCGCCGCCGCGACCATGAGCGCGGTGAACGAACGGTTCCGGAAGAGGGCGAGCTCGAGCATCGGATGCTCGGCCCGGCGCTCGACCAGCACGAACGCGCCGACCGCGACGGCGGCGAGAACCAGGCTCAGGACCGTGGTCGGTGCGCCCCACCCGGTGTCGCCCGCCTCGATCAGGCCGTAGACGAGGCCCGTCGCGGCGACGGTGAAGGCCGCGGCGCCGGCGAGGTCGATCCGGACGGCGCCGGTGATCCGGGCGTCCCGGGCCAGCACCGCGAGGGTCAGCGCGACCGCGATCGCGGCGACGGGCAGGTTGACCAGGAAGATCGCCCGCCAGCCCCACGCCTCGGTCAGCAGGCCGCCGACGAGCGGTCCGCACGCCGCGGCCAGGCCGTTGACGGCGGCCCACACGCCGAACGCCGTACCACGGTCCCGGCCGTGGTAGCTCGCGGCGATCAGCGCGGCCGTCGTCGCGAACATCGCCGCGCCACCCGCGCCCTGCACCACCCGCGCGGCGACCAGGGCGCCCGCGCTCGGGGCGACTCCGCAGGCCAGCGAGGCGACGGCGAACACGACCAGGCCGGTCAGGTACAGCCGGCGCCGCCCGAAGCGGTCCGCCAGCGAGCCCGTGACCATCAGCAGGGCGGCCAGCGCGAGCGCGTAGCCGTCGATCACCCACTGCAGGTCCGCGAAGGACGAGTCCAGCGACCCGGCCATCGCGGGCAGGGCCACGTTCACGATCGTCACGTCCACGAGCAGCATGAAGGTGCCCAGGCAGATCGCCACCAGGGGCCACCAGCGAGACATGTCGTTCCTCCTCGGTTCTCGCTCGACGACCGGTGTCGCCAGCTGCGACGATCCTCGACACCACGCGTCGGTCCGAACGAGCCGAGGAGGCCGGTCCGGCGGTCATCGACATCGACGAGGACGTCCACGGTGGAACTCGACGTGCTGGACCGGGCGCTCATCCAGGCGCTGCAGATCGACGGGCGGGCCCCGTTCCGGCGGGTCGCCGAGGTGCTGGGGGTCTCCGACCAGACCGTGGCGCGCCGCTACGCCCGCCTCCGCTCGGCCCAGGCCCTGCGGGTGATCGGCGCGAGCGACCCCGCCGTCGTCGGCGAGGACCAGTGGATGGTGCGCGCCCGGTGCACGCCCGACGCCGCGTCCGAGGTCGCCGACGCCCTCGCGCGCCGCCCGGACACGTCGTGGGTGAGCCTGACCTCGGGCGGCACCGAGGTCCTCTGCTCGTGGCGGGCGTCGGAGGCGGACGGGGATCTGCTGCTGGGTCGCCTCCCCCGCACGCCCCGGGTGCTGGACGTCTCCGCGCACCAGGTGCTGCACGTGTTCTACGGCGGGGCGCGCGAGCCCTACACCAAGGTCGGCCCGTTGACCTCCGACCAGATCGGCGCGCTGACCGCCGCGTCACCACCGGCCGACCGCACGCCGGTCCTGGACGAGATCGACCGCCGGATGCTCCGTCTGCTGCGGGTCGACGGGCGGGCGCCGGTCGAGGACATGGCGCGGGCGTGCGGGACGTCGGCGTCCACGGTGCGGCGGCGGCTCGCCGACCTGCGGGCCGCCGGGGTGCTCTACCTGGACGTCGACGTCGCCCCGGCGGTGCACGACCAGCCGCTGCGCACGATGCTCTACCTCGCGGTGCTGCCGGACCGTCTCGACGAGGTCGGGCGGGCGCTCGCGGCCCATCCGGAAGTACCGTTCGCCGCCGCGACGACGGGCCGGACCACCGTGTACGCGTCGGTGGCGACGACGGGCCCCGCCGCCTTCTACCGGTACCTGACGACGTCCGTGGCCGCCCTCCCGGGCGTCACCGCGGTCGAGTCGGCCCCGGTGATCCGGACGGTCAAGGCGGCGGACACGGTGTACGCCGCGCGCTGATACGTCGTCCGGATGTGACGTCCGGTGTCAGCGTGGCCGCACTGCTGACATCCGGACGAGCTCAGCCCGCCGTCGCCCACGCCTCGAGCATCGCCCGGGCGATCGACACCCCGCCGGGCAGGATGAGGTCGCGCCCGTCGCCGGCCTCGAACGCGGTGCCGCCGACCCCGCGGGCGCCGGATCCCTCGCCCTCGCGGGTCATCCAGTCGCCGGCCTCCAGGGCCTCGCGCAGGTCGGCGCGGGTCACCCAGCGGGCGTTCTCGATCTCGCCCTCCTGCAGGCGCAGGGACTGCTCGGGGTCCGCGACCGCGGAGAACCCGATCATCAGCGAGCGCGGGAACGGCCACGGCTGCGAGCCGAGGTAGGTGATCGTCGAGACGGTCACCCCGACCTCCTCGGCGCACTCGCGGGCCACGCACGCCTCGAGGGACTCCCCGGCCTCGACGAACCCGGCGAGCACCGAGTACCGCCCCTCGGGCCAGATCGGCTGGCGGGCCAGCAGGACCCGGTCGGCACCGTCGTGGACGAGACAGATCATCGAGGGGTCCGTGCGGGGGTACTCCTCGTGGTCGTTCGCGGCGCAGAGCTGCGCCCACCCGGCCTTGATCGCCCGCATCGGCGAGCCGTCGCGGGCGCAGAACCGGGCGCGCTCGTGCCACGAGAGCAGCGCCACGGCCGTCGTCAGCAACCCGGCCGACCGGGCGTCGAGATCGCCGCCGGAGACCCGGAGGTCCCGCCAGAGCTCGGTGGAGGTGAACCCGGAGCCGGCGTCGTTGGCCGCGTCGGCGTCGGGCACCCGCACACCCCAGAACGCTGTCCCCTCCTCCTCACCCAGGAGGACCGCACCGTCGGGAATGGCGTCCCCGAAGTCGCGGGACGGGGAGTCGACGAGCTGCAGCGACCCGTCCGGCTGCTCGCTGACCGGGGTGCGCCCCTGCGGGTCGACCCGCACCACGCGGGCGAGCGGCCACGTCGCGGCGACGTGGTCGGGGTCGCCCCGCACCTGCTCGCGGCGGTCCACCGTGGAGCGGGAGAGCCGGGGCAGGGAGTCGAGGTGGAACGCCGCCCGCATGTCCGGGCCGGCAGTGGAGGCCGACGGAATCGTCACGGGACCCTGATACCACCGAGGGCGCGCAACGACTCGGCCGACCGGGCGGCGTCCGCCACCACCACACCGGTGAACCGGGACGGGGCCAGGAACTCGACGGCCGCGGCCGCGACCTCGTCGGGGGTGACCGCCTCCAGGCGCCGGGGGTGCTCGCGCACCCACCCGGAGTCCAGCCCGACCCCGGCGAGACCGGCGAGGGTGGACGCCAGCCCCGCCTGCGTGTTCAGCGAGATCAGCAGCGAGCCGACCGCGTAGCGCCGGGCCGACTCCAGCTCGCTCTCGCTGGGCGGGACCACCGCGGCCCGGCCGAGCTCGTAGCGCATCTCGAGCAGGGCGGGGGCGGTCACCTCGGAGGCGCAGTCGGTCTCGACGAGCAGCGCGGCGCCGTACGGGTCGAACTCCAGCGACGACGACGCGTGGTAGGTGTAGCCCTTGTCCTCGCGCAGGTTCTCCACCAGCCGCGAGGAGAAGTAGCCACCGAAGGCCAGGTTCGCCAGCTGCAGGGCGGGATAGCGCGGGTCGGTCCGCGCGACCGCGGCGGCGGAGAGCCGCAGCTGGGACTGCACGGCGCCGGGGCGGTCGACGAGCAGCAGCTCCGAGCCGTGCAGGGCCGGGAGCGAGGGCAGGAGCCCGGCCTCGCCCGGGGCGTCCCAGGACGCGAGCGCCGCCTCCGCCGCGGCGACGGCGGTCGTGGGGTCGATGTCGCCGACCAGCACGAGCACCGAGCCGCGCGGCACGACCTTGCGCCGGTGGGTCGCGAGGAGGTCGTCCGGGGTGACCGACGCGACGTCGTCGACCTCGGGCATCTCGCGGGTGACCGGGTGGTCGCCGTAGCGGTGGCGCTGCAGCGCCCGGCGCGCGATCACCGACGGCTGCGCGGACGCGACCTGGATGCGCTCGGCGAGCCGCTCGCGCTCCCGGGTCACCTCGTCGGCGGGGTAGGTCGCGCCGGCGAGCACGTCGGCGAGGACGTCGAGCAGGGTGGGCAGCCCGTCGGCCAGGGCGTGGCCCGCGGCGGCGAGCCGCTCGGGGTCGACCGAGAAGCCCATCTCGCCGCCGACGCCCGCGAGGTCGTCGTCGAGCGAGACCCGGCTGCGTCGCGTGGTGCCGGAGAGCACCGTGGACGCGAGCACCTCGGCGACGGCGGCGTAGCGCGGGTCCTCGGAGCCCTCGCCGGAGAAGGGGATGCGCAGCCGCACCTCGACCATCGGCACGCCCGGGCGGCGGACCGCGATGACGCGCAGACCCGTCGTCAGGACCGTGTCGGCCTCGTCGGGGGCCGGGACCTCCGGCTGCGGGCGCAGCGGCGGCAGCTCCCGGGGCCCGGCCTCGGTGCGGCCGATCTCCTCGGCGGAGCGGCGGTCGGCGGTGGTGGGGGCGGTCATGCCTGGGCTCCCGGGGTGAGGACGAGCAGGGCGCGGGAGTCCGGGCGCAGGGCGGCCGCGGCCTCGGCGACGGCCTCGGGGGTGACGGCGGCGATCTCGGCGGGCAGCTCGTCGGAGAGCTCCGCCCGACCGTGGACGAGCTCGGCCGAGCCGAGGGCCAGCATCCGGTTCATCAGCCGGTCGTGCTCCCGGTAGAGGGCGCTGGCCCACCGGGCGGTGACCCGGCGCAGCTCCTCGGGCTCCGGTCCCTTCTCCGCGAGCAGCGCGAGCTCGGCGTCGACGGCGTCGACGACCTGCCGCGGGTCGACGGAGTCCGGGTGCACGGCGGTGACGGTGAAGGTGTCGGGGTCCCGCGCGTCGAGCGGCGCGCCCATGAGCCCGGCCGCGGCGGAGACGTCGGTGACCAGACCGTCGCCGTAGACGAGGCGCTGGGTCAGCCGGGCGGCCTCGCCGTCGGTGAGCAGGCTCCCGAGGACGGCGTGGGCGAGGTAGCCGCGCAGGTCCGCCGCGGGGTCGGGCAGGCGGTAGCCGAGCGCCAGCGCGGGCAGGGGCGCGTGGGGGTCGACGACGGACTCGTACCGCTCGCCGTCGGGAACCGGCTCGCCGAAGGACGGCCGGGCGGGCACCGGGCGCGCCGGGATGTCCCCGAAGTGGCGCTCGACCAGCGCCGCGGCGTCGTCGGGGTCGAAGTCGCCGACGACGGTCAGGACGGCGTTGCCCGGGGCGTAGTAGGCGTCGAAGAAGGCCGCGGCGTCGTCCAGGGTGGACGTCTCGAGGTCGCGGAAGTCCCCGTACCCGTTGTGGGCGTTGGGGTAGGTCGAGTACAGCACCGGCGGCAGCAGGATCCAGGGGAAGCCGCCGTAGGGCCGGTTGAGCACGTTGAGGCGGATCTCCTCCTTCACCACGTCGATCTGGTTCGCGAGGTTCTCCGCGGTGAGCTTCGGCGCACGCAACCGGTCGGCCTCGAGGAAGAGGCCGCGCTCCAGGGCGCCGGCGGGGAGGATCTGGAAGTAGTCGGTGTAGTCCTGGTGGGTGGAGCCGTTGAACACCCCACCCGAGCCCTGGACGTGCCGGAAGTGCGCGAGCTTCTCCAGGCTCTCCGAGCCCTGGAACATCAGGTGCTCGAAGAGGTGCGCGAAGCCGGTGCGCCCCTCCGGTTCGCTGCGGAACCCGACGTCGACGTGGACGGCGACCCCGACGACGGGGTTGGTCCGGTCGGGCGCGAGGAGCACCCGCAGGCCGTTGCCGAGGGTCAGACGCTGTCGCTCCGCGCCCGGCGACCGCGGGGCGGCCGGGGCTGTCGAGGTGGGGGCCGTACTCACCCCACGACCCTAACGGCGACGGTGGGTGCGCTGGGCGGGGACGGCGTTCCGGGCGGATCGACCGGCGGCGCGACGGGTCGGTCGGGTCGCACGGCGGGCGGGTGCAGGCCGACGGGCGGGCGTCGTCCGGCGAGCCAGGGTCACCACGAGCGATCCGGCGCCGAGCGCCGCGGCGACGGCGAGGGCGAGTTCGAGGCGCGCGACCAGGGGGGAGACGGTGTCGCCGCCGACGTCGGTCGTCGTGGGGGCGCCGTGGCCCCCCGTGCCCGCGACGGCGAGCGGGGCGACGATCGCGCCGTCGGCGGGGACCTCGACGGCGACCGGGAAGCCGGGGCTGCGTCCGCACCCGTCGAGGACCGCCGCGCGCAGCACCCCGCCGACGTCGACGGTGACCCGGTCGTGCGGGTCGGGCGACAGGCAGGACGCGGTGGCGACGACGACGGCGGTGGCCGTCACCGGCGGCGCGACCGGAGCGGCCGCGGGCGCCGGGGCGAGGCCGATGACCTGCGCGAGGGCGGGCACGCGCGGCACGACGAGCGCGACGACGGCCATCGCCCCGAGCGCCAGCGCGACGAGCAGCACGAGGGTGCGGGTGGAACGCTGATCACTCTCGGCGACCCGGGGACGCGCGAGCGTGGAGGCGCGTGACGGGAGCCCGTCGACCGAGAGTGACACGGGTGGGATTCTGCTCCCGAGGCGCCGGACCCGATGGAGGGATCCCCGGCTGTACCCACCGCGACCGGCTGGTACACCTACCCGCCGCGATTCCGTCCCGACCGGCGCATCGACCACCGGTCGGCGGTGGCCCCCCGCTGACGGTGGGTGCCGGCTACGGGGACCCTTCCGGAACGAACGAACGGCACTCTCGCTGCATCTACGCGCGCGAGAGTGCCGTTCGATCAGGGTCGACGGCCACGAGCGGCCAGCAGCCGCCACAGGTGTGCCACGGACTCCGCCCCGCGCAGCAGCAGGGGCAGCACGGCGCGCTCGTCCGGGGCGTGGATGCGGTCGCCCGGCAGCATCACGCCGAGGAAGGCCAGCGGGGCGCCGAGGGCCTCGGTCAGCAGCGCCTCCGGCCCGCTGCCGCCCTCGCGGGCCGGGAGGACCTCGGCGCCGAGCGCGATGCCCATCGCCTCGCGGATCGAGGCGACCAGGTCGGAGTCGAGGTCGCAGATCAGCGGGGGCACGCCGGGCCCGCCGGTGGAGACCTCCGCGTCGATCCCGGCCGGGACGCGGTCGGCGACGTAGCGCTCGAGGAGGGCCTTGATGCGTGCCGGGTCCTGGTGGTCGACCAGCCGGAACGTCATCTTCAGCGTCGCCGAGTGCGGCACGATCGTCTTGTGGCCCGGCCCGGCGTAGCCGCCGTGCAGGCCGTTGACCTCGGCGGTCGGGCGGGCCCAGAGGCGCTCGTAGGTCGACCAGCCGGCCTCGCCGGAGGTCGCCATCGCCCCGGCCGCGGATCCCGCGAGCCACGCGGGCTCGTCGAACGGCAGCGCCGCCCAGGCCGCGCGTTCCTCGGCGGTCGGCTCGCGGACGTCGTCGTAGAACCCCGGGACGGCGATGTGGCCGTCCTCGTCGTGGAAGGTCGCGACCAGCCGGGCGAGCTCGGTGACCGGGTTCGGCACCGCCCCGCCGAACTGGCCGGAGTGCAGGTCGACCGAGGCGCCGCGGTAGACCACCTCGAGGTCGACCAGGCCGCGCATCCCGCAGCACACGGTGGGCGTCTCCCGGTCGACCATGCCGGTGTCGGTCACGACGATCTCGTCGCACGCCAGCGCGTCGCCGTGCGCGGCGAGGACCTCGGCGAGGTGCGCGGAGCCGGACTCCTCCTCCCCCTCGACCAGCAGCTTCAGCGACACCGCGGGCGCGCTCGCCCCGGTCGCCGCGAGGTGCGCCCGGACGCCCAGCAGCACCATCGCGATGTGGCCCTTGTCGTCGGAGGCGCCGCGCCCGCGCAGCTCCTCCCCCACCACCTGCGGGTCGAACGGGGCGAAGGACCACCCGTCGTCGAGGTCGGCCGGCTGCACGTCGTGGTGGCCGTAGACCAGCACGGTCGGCGCGGCGGGGTCGGCGGCGGGCCAGTGGGCGTAGACCGCGGGCAGGGCCGCGGTGTCCGACCACACCTCCACCGTCGGCCACCCGTCCCGGCGCAGGGTGGCCGCGAGCCACTCCGCGGAGCGGGCCACGTCGCCGTGGTGGTCGGGGTCGGCGCTGATCGACGGGATGCGCAGCCACTCGGAGAGCTCGGCGACGAAGGCGTCGGCCCGGGCCGCCACCTCGGTCTGCTCGACGGTTCCGGAGAGCGGCTCGATCGTGCTGGTCACCCGCCCCACGCTAGTCCGCGACGAGGGCCCGGATCTCGTGCCGCCGCACCACCGCGACCACGAGGAGCAGCACGCCCAGGATCACCGGCGTGTACCAGAAGCCGACGGAGAGGAAGAACAGCTGCGCGATCGTGGCGCCGACCATCAGCGCCGCGAGGCACGCGGCGGCGAGCGCCGTGACCCGCGGGACCAGCAGGCCGATGCCGCCCGCGATCTCGAGGACGCCGACGACGTAGCGGAGCACCTGGCCGCCCGGGAGCTCCGCGAAGAGCTGGATCGCGTACGCGTCGCCCCAGAGCTTCGGCAGGCCGGAGCCGACGACGAACATCAGGGCCAGCAGGACCTGGAGGACCCACAGGCCGATCGTGACGGCGCGCGAGCGGGAGGCGGCAGGGGCGGCGGTGAGGGTGCTCATGGGGACGATCCTGCTGCTCAGCGCGTCGTGGTGTCAATACCGTAGTTCAGAGTTGTTTTTTCGTACTGCACCTCGGGCGGGATCGTGCGCGACCATCGGCGGGTGACCTTCTCCCGCCCGCCGGCCTTCACCACGCGCCCGACCCTGGAGGGCACCGTCGGGATGGCGGCGTCCACCCACTGGGCGGCGTCCGCGACCGCGATGGGCGTGCTGGAGCGCGGCGGGAACGCCTTCGACGCCGCGGTGGCCGCGGCCTTCGTCCTGCAGGTCGTCGAGCCGCACCTCAACGGGCCCGGCGGGGACCTGACCGCGATCTTCACGACGGCGGGTGAGGAGACCCCGCGGGTCCTCGACGGGCAGGGCCCGGCACCGGCCGCGGCCTCCGCCGCGCGGTACCGGGACGAGGGCCTCGACCGCGTCCCCGGCTCGGGCGCGTTGGCCGCCGCGATCCCGGGCGCGACCGACGCCTGGCTCCTCCTGCTGCGCGACCACGGGACCTGGGAGGTCGCCGACGTCGTCGCGCCGGCGATCGACTACGCCCGCGACGGCTTCCCCGCCGTCGCGCGGGTCGGCTCGACCATCGCCGCGGTGGCCGACCTGTTCACCGGGCACTGGCCCTCGAGCGCCGCGTTGTGGCTGCCCGGCGGCCGCCCGCCCGCGCCCGGGCAGGTGCTGCGCAACCCGGCCTGGGCGGCGACCCTGAACCGGCTGGCCGACACCGCCCAGGGGCCGACGCGCGAGGCCCGGGTCGACGCCGTCCGGACCGTCTGGGCCGAGGGGTTCGTCGCCGAGGCGATCGAGGCGTTCTGCCGGACCCCGCACCGCCACGCCTCGGGGACCGACCACGCGGGCGTGCTCACGGTCGCGGACTCCGCCGGCTGGCGGGCGTCGGTGACCGACGCCGCCGTCGGGACCTTCCGGGGGTACCGCGTGGCCAAGACCCCGCTGTGGGGGCAGGGTCCCGCTCTCCTGCAGATGCTGGCCCTGCTCGAGCCGGACCCGCCCGACCCGTCGACCGAGGAGGGCGCGCACCGCGTCCTGGAGGCGATCAAGCTCGCGCAGGCCGACCGCGAGGCCTGGTTCGGCGACGCCTCCCCGATCACGGTCGACGAGTTGCTCGACCCGGACTACGTCGCCCGGCGGCGGACACTCATCGCGGACGAGGCCTCGTCCGACGTCCGACCGGGCGGGGTCGGCGGGCGGGACCCGCGCCTCGCGGAGCTCGCGACCGCAGGCCTGGCCCCGGGGGTGTCGGGCGGGTCGGCGGTCGGCGAGCCGACGGTGACGATCGGCGGGGAGCCCGGGGCGAGCGGTGCGACGGGAGAACCCCGGACGTCGTCGCACGGGGAGATGCGCGGCGACACCTGCCACCTCGACGTCGCGGACCGGTGGGGCAACCTCGTCTCGGCGACGCCGTCGGGCGGGTGGCTGCAGTCCTCCCCGACGATCCCGGAGCTCGGCTTCGCGCTCGGCACCCGGCTGCAGATGACGTGGCTCGAGGAGGGCCTGCCGTCGACGCTGACGCCAGGGCGTCGGCCGCGGACGACGTTGACCCCCACCCTCGTGCTCGACGACCGCGGCCCCCTCGTCGCGGTCGGGTCACCGGGCGGCGACCAGCAGGACCAGTGGCAGCTGCTCTACCTGCTCCGCACCCTCGTCGGCGGGTGGTCGCCGCAGGCCGCGATCGACGCCCCCGCGCTGCACACGACGTCGTCGCCGGGCTCGTTCTGGCCGCGCGACCGGGAGCCGGGCGGGGCCGTCGTCGAGGACCGGCTCGGTGACGCGGTCATCGCCGGCCTGGAACGGCGGGGGCACCGGGTGACGCGGGCGGGCGACTGGTCGCTGGGCCGGCTCTCGGCGGTCGGGATCGACCGCGACCGTGGGGTGCTGTGGGGCGCGGCCAACCCGCGGGGCATGCAGGGGTACGCGGTGGGAAGGTGATCGACATGGCCTCCCTCCTGCGCCGTCGCCGCCGCCCCTCCCCGGACACCTCGGCGGCCCTGCTCGCCTACCCGCTGCTGGGCATGGGGGTGCTGCACTTCGCGGTGCCCGCCCCGTTCGACACGATCGTCCCGCCGTGGATCCCGGGCGGCGCCCGGTTCTGGACCTACGCGAGCGGGGTGGCCGAGCTCGCCGTCGGGACCGCGGTGGCCGTGCCGCGCACCCGGCGCCTGGGGGCGACGGCCGCCGCCGGGCTGTTCCTCGCGGTGTTCCCCGCCAACGTGCAGATGGCGTGGGACTGGCGTCGGCGGCCGTGGCCGTGGCAGGCGGTCGCGATCGGGCGGCTGCCGCTGCAGTACCCGATGATCGCGCACGCGCTGCGGGTGCGGGCCGAGGCCTAACCGGGCAGCCCGAGGACGTCCGCCGGGTCGTGACGGCGGGCGAGGGCGGCGAAGCGGGCCTCGTCGCCCGCGCCCGGCTCGGCCGCGAGCAGCGCGGGCCCGGCACCGTCGGCGTCCAGGACGATCTCGGTGACGACGCCGACCGCCTCCGGTCGGCAGCGGAAGGCCCACCAGAGCTCGGGATCGGGGTGGGCGCCGGCCAGGTGGTGGACGACGCCGTCACCGGTCACCAGCGTGACGCCCCGCAGACCGCCCGCGCCCGGGGCGTCGGCGACCGTGTCGCCCCGCCGCGGGACCCGCACGGTCCCGCCGGTCGCGGCGACGACCCGCCGGACCTGCGCCCAGGAGGCGCCGACGCCGGCGTGGACCAGTCCGTCGCGCAGCTCCACCCGGTCGACCCGGGCGAGCGACAGCGCGACGGCGGGTCGGCCGGTCCGGCTCGGGGGCTGCGCGGTGTGCGGATCGAGCACCACGACCTCGGTGTCCTGCTGCGCCGCCCAGGTCAGGGTGGCGACGACGTCCGCGGTGCTCGTCGCGCCGACCACCGCGACGACCCGCGCGGGTGGCCGGCCGAGGGACGTGGCACGCAGCAGGTCGACCGCGCCGTCGGCGGTCCAGGACGGGTTGACCGGGCCGTCCACGAGGTCACCGAGTTCGAGGGCGGCGCGGGCCACCCGACCGGAGGCGCCGTCGTGGCTCGGGCGCGGACTGATCGTCACGCCCGGTGCATCGCTCACGACCCCGGAAGGGTTATCCGGATTCCGGCACCGATCGGGTGAGCACCCCGGACGGGTCGTGCCGGAGGAGGGTCGCGGTGACCCGGTCCTCCTCGGCGTCGGTCAGTGCCGGTCGGCGTGCCAGCACGGTGACGTCCCAGGGGTCGATCTCGACCTCGGTGACGACCCCGGCGAGCTCGGGCCGCACCCGGTAGGCCCACCACAGGTCCGGGTCCCCGGCTCCGGCGCCGAGGCGGTGGACCACCCCGTTGCCGGTGACGAGCGTGACGCCGAGCTTCGTCAGCGCTCCCACACCGTGGGCGACGGTGCCCGGGCGGCGCAGCAGCGCCCGTGGCCGCCGGGGCCCGCCGGGTCCGGGCGCGTCCTGCTCGACCCGCGCCGCCTCGCGGTGCAGCGCCGACCAGGCGGCGCCGACCCCGGCGCGGACGCCCCGTGTGCGCAGGTCCGTCGACACCCCGTCCACCCGGCTGAGCGAGAGCGCGAGGACCGGCCGGGCACCCGTCGTCGGGAGGGTGTCCATCCGGCGCGGGCGGGGGTCGAGGACGACGACGCCCACGTCGTGGGCCGCCGCCCAGCCCAGGGTGGCGGCCACGTCGTGCGTGCCGGTCGCCCCGACCACCGCGAGGACGCGCCGCAGCGTGCCCGCGGTCGGGTCCCCGGCGAGCTCGATCGCGGCACCGGTCGAGGACGGAGCGTGGACCGGGCCGTCCAGGAGCGGCTCGAGCTCCGCTGCGGCCCGGCCGGCGCGTCCCCCGTGGATCGCGCGCCGCGGCAGCTCCTGCGGTCCGATGGTCATGACGTCCCCCTGTCGACCCGGTCCGGTGTCAGCGCAGCCCGAGCCGGCGGCCGCCGAGCACGGCGTCCGGGTCGGTCCGCGCGACGACCGCGGCGAGGCGCTCGCGGTCCGCGTCGCTCCAGCACGCCCCGGGTCGGGCGGCCAGGGTCTGCGGGGAGGCATAGTTCGCCGGCACCGTGCCGGCCGACCACGCGGCGAGCGCGTCGACGATGCCGTGACCGACCGCGGGCACGATCCCGGCGAGCTCGGGCACCATCGGCGCGACGACCCCGACGGAGAACGGCGCGCGGGCCGCGACTCCCTGACGGCCGCGCAGCGCGGCGCCACCGGTCTGGCGCAGCTCCACGACGATGACCGGCAGCTCGTGCTGCGGGCCGGCGACCTCGAGCAGGGCGTCGATCGTCGCGTGGGTCATCCCGTCGAGGAAGCCGCCGGTGATCCACGACGGCATCGGGTCGGTCGGGTCGCAGTGCACGGCGTCGACGGCCGCGGCGGGCAGCACGTCGACCGTGTCGACGATCGGGGTGGCCACCCGACGCATCGGCGAGAGGACCTCGAGGCCCTCGATCTCCGGGCCGAGGTGCGCCACGCGCAGGTGCACGACGGTGCGCCCGCGCAGCGGCGGCGGGGCACCGTCCATGTCGGGCATCCGCAGGATCGCGATCGAGGTCGTGGTGTTCTCGGTCAGCCCGGCCTGCCAGTCCCGCCAGGCGTGCAGGACGGCGGGGGCGTCGGCGCCGTCGAAGAAGATCGCGCCGCCGTAGAAGGTGGAGAGCTCGACGAGCTCCACGGTCATCTCGACGACGATCCCGGCCGCGTCCTTCCCGCCCAGCATCGCGTCGAACAGCTCGTCGCCGGCGCGGACCTCGCGGACCTCCCCCTCGCCGGTGACGACCTGCATCGCGCGGACGCGGTCGGAGCCGAGACCGAAGCGGCGGATCATCGGGCCGATCCCGCCGCCGGTGCAGAAGCCGACGACACCGACGTCGGTCGACGAGCCGGTGACACCGGCGAGGCCGTGCGGGGCGGCGGCCTCGACGAGGCGGGCCCACTTCACGCCGGCGCCGACCGTGGCGGTCCGGGTGGCGGGGTCGACCTCGCACCGGTCGAGGCGCTTCGTCGAGACGATCAGGGTGCCGCGGTGGGAGAAGTCGGCGTGCCCGGTGGCGACGACCGCGACCCCGAGACCCCGGGCGCGCGCCCAGCGGACCGAAGCGGCGACGTCGTGCGCGTCGGTCGCCCCGACCACGCCGACGGGCTCGTGCACCGGGGCCAGGTTGAAGCCGGCGATCTCGGCGACGACCTCGACGTCCCCGGGATCCCACACGGGTCCGGTCACGGCTCTGCGCAGGTCGGCGAGCTCGACGTCGGAGGTGGTGGCGGCGCGGGTGGCGAGCTCGGTCATGGTGGACTCTCCGTGGTCAGAACAGGGCCGCTCGGGTGAGCAGCCGGTGCAATGACCGTAGAGTTGCCACGCAGAGTGACACAAGACGCAGTTAGGTCAGGGATCTTTCACGCTGCGTCGTCGGAGGGTCTCACCATCCGTGACCGGACTACCCGCGGGGACGGATCCGCGCGTTCGGGAGCGCGGGGGCGTGCAGCCGGGCGCTGCGACCGTCGAGACCGACGTAGCCGGCGACGTGCCCGTACCGCTCCTCCGGGGCGTCCTCCCACGCGGCACGGAAGGCGACGATCTCGTCGTGGGTCCGGGCGATCAGGTTCCACCACATGACGATCTGCTCGCCGAAGGGCGTGCCGCCGAGCAGGAGCAACCGCGCCGAGTGGTCCCCCGGGTTCGTGAGCTCGATCCGTTCCCGCCCGGGTGCCAGGTAGGCCAGCTCGGCCGCGGAGACGGGACGTCCGGCGACCGTCACGGCGCCGGTGTCGAGCAGGACGCCGTGCTCGAAGGTCGGGTCGACGTCGAGCCCGACGGTGGCGCCGGGCTCGAGGAGCAGCTCCGCACCGAGCAGTGGGCTGAACGTCTCGACCGGGCTGGTGATCCCGGCCAGCTCGCCGAGGAAGACCCGCAGCGTCGCGCCGACCAGGTCGACCGCGTCCGGGGCGTGGTGGGCGAAGGCGCGCGGGGTGTCGCGGTGGGCGTCGGGCAGGGCCACCCAGAGCTGCACCCCGTGCAGGACCGTGGTGCCCGGCGTGGACACCTCGGAGTGGCAGACCCCGTGCCCGCCGGTCATGAGGTTGAGCTCGCCGGGCCGCACGATCGCGTGCACGCCGTGGGAGTCGCGGTGCTCCACCTCGCCGGTGAACAGCCAGCTGACGGTCGCCAGCCCGGTGTGCGGGTGCGGCGGCACGTCCATCCCGCCGGTCGCGGCGACGTCGTCCGGACCGTAGTGGTCGACGAAGCACCAGGCGCCGATCAACGACCGCTGCCGCTGCGGGAGGGTGCGGCGCACGGTCATCGCGCGGGGCCCGCCGAGGGGTACCTCGCGGGGCGTGAGGATCTCGACGACGGCGTCCGGCTGGGCGCTGCCGTCGCAGAGGACCTCGTCGGGCGCCGTCTCCACGTTGCTCACCCCTCCGATCATCCTCCGCCCCGGACCCGGCTGACAGGCGTGCCTCCGGGGCCGCTCACCGCACCTCGGGGTCGCCGTCGTCGAAGCCGGTCTCGTCGGGGTCGGCCTCGTCGTCGGTCCAGCTGGCGCCGGACACCGCGTCGTCGCCGACCGGCTCGCGGACCTCCACCGGCACGCTCGCGACCAGCGCCCGCAGCCCGGCGGCGTCGAGCAGGTCGGCCGGGGTGACGGTGCGGTCGTCGCGGACGTAGTGCAGGGCCGCCCGGACCCGCTCGACCGGGGTGTCGGTGAGGGCGGCCCACGCCAACCGGTACGCCGCGAGCTGCACCGACAGCGCCGGCATCGCCTCGGTCCCGGGCGGCGCGCCGGTCTTCCAGTCGACCACGGTGGCCCCGCCGTCGGGGTCGGCGAAGACGGCGTCGATCCGGCCCCGCACCAGCGTGCCCTCGACCTCGGTCTCGAACGGCACCTCCACCGCCACCGGTGTGCGGGTCGCCCAGCGGCTGGCGGTGAACCGGTCCTGGAGCACGGCGAGGTCGGCCGCCGCCTCGGCGTCGGCGTCCGCGGCGTCGTCGGCCGCCCCGGGCAGCTCGTCGAACTCGAGCAGCTCGGTACGCGCGAACCAGCGCTCGACCCACGCGTGGAACTCGGTGCCGCGGCGCGCGCGGGGGTCGGGCGGGCGGGGCACCGGGCGACGGAGGCGCCGGGCGAGGGCGTCCGGGTCGGCGGCGAGGTCGACCAGCTGGCTGACCGAGAGCTGCGGCGGCAGCAGGACCCGGGCGTGGCGCTCGCGGGCGGCGGCGCGCTCGGCGAGCAGGACGTCGACGTCGGAGGCCCAGCCGTCGGGGTCGGTCTCGTCCACGGGCGCCGCCGGCTGCTCGCGGGCCGCACGGACCATGGCCGCCCCCTCCTCGACCGCCGTCCGTCGCTCGGCCAGCGGGTCGACCGGCCAGGCCTCGGCGCGCACGGTCTCGGCGAGCGGGTTGTCCGTGCCCTCCTCGGGCGGATCGGCCCACGTGTCGACGACGGCCCGCCCGGCCCCGGCGAGCTCGCCGACCTCCGCCAGGAAGTCCGACGGACCGCGCGGGGTGGCCCCGGACTCGGGCCACCAGTGCCCGGAGACCAGCAGCGTCCGCTCGGCGCGGGTGAGCGCGACGTAGAAGAGCCGGCGTTCCTCGACGAGCCGCCGGTCGTCGAACTCCCGCTCGTGCCGCTCGAGACGCTCGGTGAGGTCCTTGCGGTCGGTGACGCCCGCCACGTCCAGGGAGGGCAGATCGGGCCGGTCGCCGCGCAGGTCGACCGGCAGCGACGGGATCGTGGTCAGCCACGAGCCGCTGAGCTTCGGCCCCGGGAAGACCTTCGCGCAGACGTGCGGGACCGCCACGATCTCCCACTCCAGGCCCTTGGCGGCGTGCACCGTCAGGATCTGCACGCGGGTGCCGCCGAGCGCCGGGTCGGTGCCGGCGGCGACGTCGACCTCGCCGGGCGTGAGGCCGTCCTCGGCCTCCTCCGCGGCGTCGAGGTAGGCGAGCAGGGCCGTCGGGGTGGCCGTGCCCCCGGAGGCCGCGGCGCCACCGGAGAAGTCGGCGACGACGTCGGCGAACGCGTCCAGGTGCGCCCGCCCGGTCACCCCGGGGCGCGCGACCGCCTCGACGTCGAGCAGCAGCGTGCGCTCGACGTCGGCGACCAGGTCGACGAGCGGGGCGGTCACCCGGCGGCGGAGGCCGGCGAGCTCCCGGGCCAGCCGGGTGATCCGCTCGAGGCCCGCCGGGGAGTAGCGCTCCCGGGGACCCGGGTCGTCGAGCGCGTCGACGAGCCCGGCCCGCTCGGCGTGCTCGCCGGGCAGGGCGTCGGCGATCGGGTCGGGCGCGGCCGCGGTCGGCAGGTCGGGCGGGGTGGGGGGCGCGGCCAGCTCCCGCGCCCGGCGCCACAGGGCGGCGAGGTCGGCGCCGCCGATGCGCCACCGCGCCCCGGTCAGGAGCCGCACGGCGGCTCCCCCGGCGAGCGGGTCGACCACGAGGCGCAGGGCCGAGACCAGATCGCGCACCTCGGGCTCGTCCAGCAGGCCCCCGAGCCCGACGACCTCGACCGGCAGGCCCCGCGCCCGCAGCGCGGCGGCGAGGTCGGTCATGTCGGCCCGGCGCCGGACGAGCACCGCGCTCGTCGGGGCGGGCTCCCCGGCGTCCAGCGCGGCCCGCCAGCGGTCGGCGATCCCGTCGGCGAGCCAGTCGCGCTCGGCGAGCACGTCGGGATGCAGGGCGACCCGGACGTCGCCCGGGGCGGCCCCGGTGAACGCCCGCAACTCGCCGACGCCGTCGAGGGCCTGCGGAGCGCGCAGCGGCTCGACCACGCCGTTGGCCAGCTCGAGCACCTCGGGCGGGTTCCGGAAGCTCGTGAGCAGGCCGAAGCGGCGCGCCGCCACCCAGTCGCCGTCCGGGTCGGGCCGCGGGAAGTCGGTGACGAACCGCGGCAGGTTGGCCGCGCTCGCCCCGCGCCACCCGTAGATCGACTGGAACGGGTCGCCCACCGCGGTGACGGCCGTCGCCTCGTCGCCCGCGAAC
The DNA here is from genome assembly GCF_030286555.1 of Actinomycetospora termitidis. GTDB lineage: Bacteria > Actinomycetota > Actinomycetes > Mycobacteriales > Pseudonocardiaceae > Actinomycetospora > Actinomycetospora termitidis. The sequence goes on from NZ_JASVWF010000003.1 coordinate 324,116, forward strand.
AGCGCGCGCAGCATGATCCGCTGGGCGTGCCCGGTGTCCTGGTACTCGTCGAGCAGCACCGCGCGGAACATCGACCGCTCCGCCTGCCCGACCTCGGGGTGCTCGTCGGCCAGCCGTGCCGCCGCGGCCATCTGGTCGGCGAAGTCGAGGCACCGCTCGGCCTGCTTCCGGGCGGCCAGCTCGGCCACCAACGGGAGCAGCGCGACCCGGAACCGCTGCCGCTCGACGTACTTCGCCAGCTTCTGCGGCATCGCCGCCCGCTGGCCCTTCGCCGGGGGCGCCGACTCGATGACCCGGCACAGGTGCTCGGTGTGCGCGCGCAGCGCCTCCGGGTCGGCGAGGTGCTCCCCCAGCTCCCCGGCGAGCGCCAGGACGTACTGCGTCACCGTCGTCGGGATCAGCGCGGTGTCCAGGTCGCGCGCCCACGAGGACACGACGCGGTGCGCGAGCTGCCACGAGGCGGTCGGCGAGAGCAGCCGCGCGCCGGGGTCGGTCGGCAGCCGCAGCCCGTGCTCGGTGAGCAGGCGGCCGGCGTACGCGTGGTAGGTCGACACGGTCGGCTCGAGGGTGCGCACCAGCACCCGGCGCTCGCCGGTGGGGTCGATCTCGTCGAGCAGCGGGTCGGACGCGAGGCGCCGCAGGCGCTTCCGGATGCGGTCGGCCAGCTGCCCGGCGGCCTTGCGCGTGAACGTCAGGCCGAGGACCTGGTCGGGCCCGACGATGCCGTTCGCGACCAGCCACACCACCCGCGCGGCCATCGTCTCCGTCTTGCCCGACCCCGCACCCGCCGTCACCAGCGCGGACGCGAACGGCGCCGCGATCACCTCGGCCTGCTCGTCGGTGGGCCGACGCAGGCCGAGCCGCTCGGCGAGCTCGACCGGGTCGATCACCGCGTTCGTCGGTCCGGTCATCAGTCCCGTCACGGCACCTGCCTCCCCGAGGAGTGCACCGGGCAGGCGGTGCGCACCGGACACCGCGGGCACGCGTCGTTCTCCTGCCCGACGAAGCGCGGCCCGGAGGTCAGCCGGGCCGCCGTCGCGACCTGCTCACGCCAGTGCTCGACCCCCTCCTCGTCGAGCGGTGGCTGCGCCCGGGTCTTCGCCTCGGCGCCGTCGCGCTGCAGGTAGATCAACCGGGCGCCGCCGGGGACCGACCGTGCCGCCGAGTCCGCCGGACCGCCGAGCCGCTCGCTGAAGGCGCCGAGCGCCACCGCCAGCTGATAGACCGCGAGCTGCGGGTGCTCCTGCGCGGCCGGGGCGCTGATCGGGGTCTTGCCCGTCTTGACGTCGACGATCACCGGACGGCCGTGGTCGTCCACCTCGAGCCGGTCGACCCGGCCGCGGATGCCGACGCCCTCCGCCAGCCGCGCGGACACCGACTCCTCCACCGCCACCTCGGTCAGCTCCCGCCGCGACGAGTCCCGCCAGGCCAGGAACGAGCGCAGCATCGAGCGGCAGTTCGCCAGCTCCCGCCGCGAGAACCAGGGGGCGCCGGCGTCCACCGACGCCCACGCCACGTCGAGGGCCTCGTCGAGCTCCCGCTCCCCCGCGCCCTCGGCGGCCCGCTGCACGAGTGCGTGCACCAGCGAGCCGGTCACCGACGCCAGGGAGTCCGAGTCGTCCCCGCCGTGCGCCTGCAGCGCCCAGCGCAGCGGGCAGGTCAGGATCGTCTCCACCGCGCTCGGGCTGACCGCGACCGGCGCCCCGGGCTCCCGCAGCGGATCGGTGGTCGACACGTCGAGCAGGCCGTACCACTCGTCGGGGTCGGCGCCCGGGACGCCGGCCTCGGCCAGGCGCGCCAGGTGCGCCGCGGCGCGGGACCGGCGGGCCGGGTCGGTGTCGGCGTCGGTGACCGCGCGCCGCAGGTCCCCCACCAGCTCGGCGAGGACCAGCGAACGGCGGGGCCGCGACCGGGGCCGCGGCGTGTCGTCGGCCGCGACGTGCGGCGCGACGTCGTCGAGGAACCGCGACGGCGTGACGTCCTCGGCCTCCACCGCACCGACGTGCACCGCCCGCCGCGCCCGGGACAGCGCGACCGCGAACAGCCGCCGCTCCTCGTCGAGCAGCGGGACACGGGTGGACAGCGCCGGGTCGTCCGGGACGCCCGACAGCACGTCGATCATCCGCTCGACGCCCAGCAGCGTGCCGCGCCGTCGCAGGTCCGGCCACACGCCCTCCTGGACGTCGGGCACCACGACGACGTCCCACTCCCGGCCCCGCGACGCGTGCGCGGTGAGCAGGGCGACCGCCTCGCCGTCGGGGGCCCGCGGGGCGAGGGAGTCGCTGCGGATGCGCTGCTCGTCGACCTGCGCGACGAACCCGGCGACGGTGCCGCCCGGCAGCTCCTCGGTGTACCGCCCGGCCCGTTCGACGAGGGCGACGACGGCGTCGAGGTCGCGGTCGGCCTGGGCGCCCACGACCCCGCCGCGCTCGCTGACCGCGACCCAGCGCCGCTGCAGCCCGCTCGCCGACCACACCGCCCACACCACGTCGGGCACGCTCTGCCCGGCCCGGATCGCCTCGACCGCCGTGCCCAGCAGCCGCACGATCCGCCGCAGCGGGGCGACGTCGCCGTCGGGCAGCAGCGCGAGCCGGTCGGGCCGGCCGGCCAGGTGGTCGACCAGGACGTCCACGATCAGCTCGTCGCTCGACCGGGACCCGTCGCCGCCCCCGCCCTCGTGCAGCCGCAGCAGACCGCGCCGCAGCCGGCGCAGGCCGAGCGGCTCGGCGCCGCCGAGGGGCGAGACCAGCAGCGCGAGCGCGGTGTCGGCGTCCAGCGCCTCGGCCGGCGGGGCCACCGCGGCCGCTGCCCCCGCGCGCAGGAGGGTGAGCACCGGGGCGACGGCGGGCAGCGCGGCGAGGGGAGTGTCGTCGGCCGGGACCGCGAGGGGGACCCCGGCCGCGAGCAGCGCCCGGCGCAGGGGCGGCAGGGACAGCGGCACGGACCGCACGACCACGGCGAGCCGCGACCACGGCACCCCGTCGACGAGGTGGGCCCGACGCAGCGTGTCGGCCACCCACGCGGCCTGGTGACCCGCCGTCGCGAAGACCGAGACGGTGGCGGCGCCGGACTCCGGCTCCTCCCCCGGCGGGCCGGTCCGCGTGCGGGCCGGACCGGTGCCGCGCAACGGCTCCACGACCCGGGCGACCGCGTCGCGCACCGCGGGCGATCCCCGGTGGTCGACGTGCAGCACCGCCGTGGCCCGCCCGGACGGGTCGGCGTCGCGCAGGAGGGTCGGTGCGGCGCCGCGGAAGCCGAGCACGGACGAGTCGGGGTCGCCCGCCAGCAGGTGATCGTCCGCCGCGGCGCCGAGCACCCGGGCGAGCTCGAGCTGCTGGGGGTCCATGTCGTGCGCGTCGTCGACGACGAGGTGCCGGACGGCCGCGCGCTCGGCCTCGAGGAGCCCGGGATCGTTCGCGAAGGCGTCGAGCACGGCCGCGACCAGCTCGGCGGCGTCCAGCGGCGGCGCGGAGGCCAGCGGGTTCGCCGAGCCCGCCGCCGCGCGGAGCAGCGTGACCTCCTCGTAGGTCTGGTAGAAGCGCGCCGCCGCGACCCACACCGCGACGTCGTGCTCCTTGCCCAGCGCCCGCAGCTCCCGCGGCCCGAGACCGCGCTCCGCGGCGCGCAGCAGCAGGTCACGCACCTCGGCCGCGAACGCGGGCGCCTCGAGCGCGGGCACCAGCCGCGCGGGCCACCCCGACCCCCGCCCCGCGCCGTCGGCCTCGCCGGCCAGCAGGTCACGCACCATCGCGTCCTGCTGCGCGCCGGGGAGCAGGCGCGGCGGCGCCTGGTCCTGCCGCGCGGCGTGCCGGCGCAGCACCGCGAACGCGTAGGAGTGCACGCTGCGGACCAGCGGTTCCCGTGCCGCGGTCAGTCCCGCGCCCACCTCCCCGGCCAGGACCCGGCGGCGGGCCGAGATCCGCTCGCGCATCGCCGCGGCGGACCGCCGGTCACCGACCAGGACGAGCGACGCCGCGTCGGGATCGGCGTGCAGCAGCCGGGCCACGCGCTCGGCGAGCAGCGTCGTCTTCCCCGTGCCCGGCCCGCCCAGCACGCGCAGGAATCCGGCGTCGTGCTCCAGGACCCGCCGCGACCCGTCGTCGAGCAGGAGATCCGCGGGGAGACGGGTGGCCGCCCGGAGGAGGCGGGGAGCGCCGTCGAGGGTCATGCTCCCGAGGGAACCACGACCCCCCGACAGTCACGCCACCGGCAGACCTACCGGCGGGGCACGACCCCCGTCGACCACAGCGCGACCGCGATCGGCACCGGCTGGGCGAACAGCCGCAGGAAGCGCATCCGGTCGGAGTTCAGCCCGAGCCCGTCGCGCCGGTGGCGCCACTGCGCGACGTTGCCGGGGAACACCGCGGCGAAGAACGCGGCCGCGACCGTCCCGACCCTCACGCGCTCCCGCGGGAACGCCACCAGGGCCGTCCCGAGCGCCACCTCCGCGCACCCGGAGATGACGACGGTGTCGTCGACGTCGATCGGCACCCACGGCGGCACCTGCGCCCGGAACCCCTCGCGCGCGACCGTGAGGTGCGAGAGCCCGGCGCCGACGAGGAAGGTGCCCAGCCCGACGCGGGCGAGGTCCTGCAGGGGCGAGGTCATGGCCGCCGGGTGCCCCGACCGGCGCACGGCGCACACTCTGCGGCGTGGAGGAGGCCCGTCACGAACGCATCCGGGAGCTCGTCGCGTCGATCCCGGAGGGCTCGTGGTGCAGCTACGGCGACGTCGCGGCGGCGGCGGGCGAGCGCTCGGCGCGGGTGGTCGGGACGGTGCTGCGGGAGGACGGCGCGGACGTCCCCTGGCACCGCGTGCTGCGCACCTCCGGCACCCCGGCCCCGCACATTGCCGTCGAGCAGATCCGGCGGCTCACGGCCGAGGGGGTGCTGGTCGTCGACGCGAAGGCCGCGCAGGACCAGCGGCACGTGTTCGAGTGACCGCTCACTCCACCGGCTCCGCCGGCGCCGGGCGGAGCAGCTCGAGCGCCCACGTCGCCACGCCGATCAGGGCCACGACCGCCCCGAGCGCGCACACCCCCGCCCAGCCCACGGTGGCGTACAGCCCGGAGGTCAGCGCCGACGCGATGCCGCCGCCGATGAACGCGGAGACCAGGAACGCGCTGGTCACGCGGCTCCGCGCGTTCGGGCGACGGTGGTAGATGGCGTGCTGGTGGCTGATCTGGAGCAGCTGCTGGGCGAGGTCGAGCACGACGATCCCGGCGAGCAGCGCGACCAGCGACCCCCCGCCGAGCGCCAGCAGCCCCCAGCTCGCGAGGAGCAGCACCAGCCCGACGGTGACGGTCCGCCGTCCGTGCCCGCGGTCGGCGAACCGGCCGGCCCAGATCGCGGCGAGTGCCCCGGCGAGTCCAGCGAGCCCGAACAGCCCGATCACCCCGGACCCGTACGAGTACGGCGGCGCGGCCAGCAGGAACGACAGCGAGGTCCAGAGGATGGTGAAGCAGCCGAACCCGACGGCGCCGAGCAGCATCCGCCGCCGGACCAGGGCGTCGTGGCGAACGATCGACCCGACCGAGGCCAGCAGCGACGGGTACGGCGCGCTCGCCGCCACCGGGACCTTCGGCAGGGCGAGCCGCACCAGCCCGGCGAGCACCACCATGACCACGGCCGCCAGCACGAACACCAGCCGCCAGCCGCCGACCTCGGCGACCAGTCCGGCGACCGTGCGCGCGAGCAGGATGCCGACGAGCAGCCCGCTCATGACGGTGCCCACCACCGACCCGCGGTTCTCGTCCGAGGCCAGCGACGCCGCCATCGGCACCACGATCTGCGCCACCGCCGAGGTGACCGCCACGATCGCGACGGCGGCCAGCAGCACCCCGAGCGACGGTGCCGCCGCCGCGCCGACCAGCAGGACCCCGGTCACGGCGAGCAGGCCGCTGACCAGGCCGCGGCGCTCCAGGATGTCGCCCGCCGGCACGAGGAACGCGAGCGCCAGCGCGTAGCCGATCTGCGACGCCGTCACCAGGTAGCCCGCCGTGCCCTCGCCGACCCCGAAGGCCTGCGCGACGACGGGGAGCAGCGGCTGGGCGTAGTAGATGTTCGCCACCGCCGCGCCGCACACGACGGCCAGCAGCAGCACCGTGGGGCGGCCGAGGTGGGTGGGCGGGGCCTCCGCCTGGGCGCTCATCGTGAGCCACCCTAAGCAGCTGCCGCGACCGGTCGCGCGCGATCGCGTGCCACGTCACCGGTGCTGGCGGCGGCTCCCTCCGTGCCAGTCCTCCACCAGCCCGGCCTCCCCCGGCGCCACCCCGAACGACGGGAGCTGCGGGCGCTCGCGCAGGCTGCGCTTGAGCTCGGTGAACCCGGGGAAGCTCGCGAGCCCGACCACGTGGTCCCAGAGCTCCTCGGCCTGCTCCTCGTCGGGACGGCGGCTGATGACCGGTCCGAAGAACGCGAGCCCGTCGGGCGGGGCGATCTGCATGATCGGGGTGCCGACGTCGCGGCCCACCAGCTCGAGCGCCTCGTCGGTCTCGGCCCGGATCGTGGCGTCGTACCCGTCGTCGTCGAGGGCCGTGGCGAGCTCCGGCGGGAGTTCCACGCCGGCGAGGATCGGCGCGACGAAGTCGTCGTGGCCGGCCGTGTCGCCCGCCCGCTCCGGCACGGCCTCCTGCTCGAAGATCGCGCGGCCCAGCCCCTCGTAGAGGCGGGCGACGCCGTCGTTGCCGTGCACCTCGCGCGTGGCCGCGCACACCCGCAGCAGCCGGAGGCCGAACGTGTGCCCGGCCTCGTACTCGGGCGGGAACTGCGCGTCGTAGTCGACGTGGGCGTTGAGCAGGCGCAGCGAGATGAAACGCCACTCGACCGCCAGGTCCCGACGGCGGGCCACGGTGCGGACCCAGCCGCTCGTCAGCCAGCAGAAGGGGCAGACCGGGTCGAACCAGTACCGGACGTCGGTGGAGGCCACGCCGCCACGCTAGTGCTCGATGAGGATCCGCAGGATGATCACGATCAGGCCGATGACGAACGCGACGGAGGCGCCGAGCAGGGCGGCCCACCATCGCCGCAGCGCACGCCACCCGCCGACGCCGCCGAGGACGACGAGCAGGAGCAGCCCGAGGTCACCGACGAGGTCGAGCGCCTCCGTGGGCCCCTCCCGCCCGCCGATCCCCGCGAGCGCGTACACGCCCACCACGATCAGCGGCGGGACCGCGAGCAGCAGGTACTGGGCGGCGTGCGCCGTCAACGAGCGGAACCGCCGGCCCGAGGGCAGGGCCCGGTCCTCGTTCACGGCGGCGAGGACGGAGGCGAACAGGTGCGCCGCGAACGTCGCCACGAGTGGCCCGACGACGACCTGGGCCGCCGTGACGAAGTCCTCGACCCCGTCGTCCTCCGCCACGGCGAGCACGGTCAGCAGCACCACGGTGCCGTACACCGCCACCTCGACGTCGAGGGCGAACCGCCCCCACGCGACGAGCTCGAGCCGCTGCCGCCCGATCCGCACCACCGCCGTCCCCCTTCGACGGCGGACACGCTAGCGGCGCGCACGACGATGCGGCGAATATGACGTCCGGTGTCAGCATGGCCGCACTGCTGACACTCACGAAGACCCGTACACCGCCAGGTGCCGCTGCGCTACCTCGTCCCACGAGTGCGACCCCGCGAGCGCGCGACCCACGACCGTCCGGGCCGGGTCGGCGGGGTCGCCGCCCTCCAGCGCCGCGGTCAGCTCGGCGGCGATCCCGTCCGCGTCCGCCGCGAACCGCACGGCGCCGGCGAACACCTCCCGGAGCACCGGCAGGTCCCGCGCGACGACGGGCACGCCCGCCGCCAGCGCCTCCATCGCGGCGAGCCCGAAGCCTTCCTTGGTCGACGGGAACGCGAAGGCGGACGCACCGGCCACGAGCCCGGGGAGCTCGTCGTCGGGAACGGGTCCGAGGACGACCGGCTCGACGCCCAGCGAGTCCGCGAGCGCGAACACCTCGTCCCGGTAGGACCGGTAGTCGAAGAGGGTGTCGCCCCCGGCGACGACCAGCGGGGCGTCCACCTGCGCCATCGCGCGCACCAGGTCGAGCGTGCCCTTGCGCGGCTCGATCCCGCCGACCGACAGCACGTAGCGCCCGAACCGCCCGCGCCACGGCGTCCCGTCGGCCGCCGCGAAGCGCGCCGCGTCCACCCCGTTCCCGACGACGGGTGCGGTCCGGCCCCAGCCCGCGGTCACCTCGGCGGCGACGGCGTCCGACACGCACAGCAGCTGCGCCGGCTCGACGAGGGCGCGCTCGTGGCAGGCGACCAGCGACGGCGTCGTGAACTGGTCCAGGTGGTGGACGGTCCGCACCAGGCCGGCGTAGCCCCACGCCGCGCCCTCGGCGTTCGCGGTGAGGCAGTCCTGGGCGTGGCGGACGTCGGAGGGGCCCGCGTCCGCCAGGCCGGCGGCGAGCAGGGAGATCGAGCGCAGGATGCGGTCGCCGACCGACTCGCCGTCGACCTCGGGCACCTCGACCAACCGGATCGGCACCCCGACGGGGCGGAAGAACGCCGAGTCGCCGCCCCGGGCCAGCGCCCACACCTCGACGTCGTGCCCGGCGCGCACGAGAGCCTCGGCCAGCGCCAGCGTGTGCACGACCCCGCCGCGGGGCTTCGTCGAGTAGGTGGAGAGCCGGATCCTCACGAATAGGCCCCGGGCCGGCGCTCCTCCAGGTGGTGCAGCACGGCGCGGGCCGCGTCGACCATCGCGGACGGATCGACCTCGGCGACCGCGAGACCGCCCTTGGACCAGGTGCGGGCCAGGATCTCCCCGCCCGGCCCCACGACCTTCGCCCGCCCCAGGAAGTGCAGCGCCCCGGAGCGGCCGCTCTGGTTCGCCGAGAGCCACAGGACCTGGTTCTCGGCGGCGCGGGACTGGTCGTAGAGGTCGAACAGCCGGGCCTGCCGGTCCTGGGCCATGCGCGGCGCGCGGTTGGTCAGCGAGGTCGGCCAGGCCGAGAGGCACGCGATCGTCGTGGCCCCGTCGAGGGCCAGCGCCCGGGCCGACTCGGGGAACGTCTTGTCGTGGTCGATCAGCATCCCGAGCCGCCCGACCGGGGTGTCGAACGCGGTGAACCCGCACCCCGGCGTGAACAGCTTCGCCACCCCCGCCGGGTGGTGGACCTTCCGGTGCCGGCCGAGGATGCCGTCCCCGCACAGCGCCACCGCGGCGTTGTAGAGCTCCCCGCCCGGCCCCTTCTCGCAGTACCCGAGACAGACCACCATCTCCTCGGCCAGCGAGATCACCGACCGGACCGCGTCGCCGTTGGGCTCCAGGGCGGGCGGGAGGTCGACGGCGTCGAGGTCGTCCGGGCGCAGGTCGGTCAGGTACCCGCCCAGGGCACCGTCGGGAAGGGCCAGCAGCTTCACCCCGGCGTCGCGGGCGTGGGAGATCACGACGCCGATCCGCTCCAGGTCGAAGTCCAGGTCGCGGGTGAAGTGGGCCGCCGCGGCGGCGATGCGGAGGGGCGGGGTCATCGCGACGGCTCTAGGCCGGGACGGCGGCGTAGCTCGCCTGCCGCCGGTCGCGCAGGTGGCCCATGAAGCGGCGGGCGGAGTCCACCGCCTCGTCGACGTCGATCGACGCGACCGCGAGCCCGGCCTCGGTCCCGGTCGTCGCGAGCACCTCGCCGCCCGGGTCCACGACCTTGGCGCTGGCCACCAGCCGCATGCTGCCGTACTCCCCGGCCTGGTTGGCCGAGACCCAGACGATCTGGTTCTCCAGCGCGCGGGCGCGGTCGAACAGGTCGAAGCGCCGGGTCCAGCGGTCGTCGGCGAGCACGGGCGCCTGGTTGGTCCGCGAGGCCGGCCACGCCGACATGCACACCACGACCCGCGCCCCGTCGTCGGCCAGTGCCCGGGCGGCCTCCGGGAACGCCTTGTCGTAACAGATCATCATCCCCATCCGCCCGACCGGGGAGTCGAACGCGGCGAACCGGTCCCCCGCGGCGTAGGAGTTGTTCTCGTTCAGCGGCTGGTGGACCTTGCGGTGCCGGCCGAGGACGCCGTCGCCGGTCACGGCGACGCAGCTGTTGTAGGGCCGCCCGCCCGACGCCGCGTCCCCACGCTCGCAGTACCCGGCCGTGACGACCATGTCCCCGGCCAGGTCGATCAGCCGCGCGATCTCCGGGCCGTCGCCGTCGAGCTGCGGCGGCTCGTCGTCGTGGTCGCCGTGCAGGGAGGACAGGTAGCCCCCGAGGGCGGCCTCGGGCAGCGCGAGCAGCCCGGCCCCGGCCTCCCGTGCCTGCGCCACGAGCTTCTCGACGCGCCGGAAGTCCTCGTCGAGGTCGCGCACGAAGCCCTCGGCGGCAGCGGCGAAGGTGATGGTCATCGGTCGGTCCTCTCGGGGGCGGTGGCGGGTCCCAGGCCGGTGACGGGGCCGGCGACGGCGGTCGTCGTCTCCCCGTCCGGCCAGCGCAGGGCCACTCCGGCGGTGTCGGTCAGTTCCCCGCACTCGTTCCCGACGGCGGGTCCGGCGGCCGGGAGCGGGGCTCCCGGCTCGTCGGTGGTGAGCAGGGCGAAGCCCGGGAAGCAGGTGACCCAGTCGGCCACGCCGACCCCGTCCGGGCGGGGCACGGCCGCGACGTCGAGGACGGCGCCGGTGCCGCTCGCCTCGGCGAGCATCCCGAGGGTCCCGACGAGGCCGGCCATGCTGACGTCCTTCGCGGACGCCGGGCGGTACGCGGCGTCGGGGCCGATCGCGCCGACCATCGCGCGGAGGTCCTCCGGGCGGCGTCGGGACGTCGTGTCGAACTGGCGGCCGGTGTAGCCGGGGCGCCAGGCCCCGTCGAGGTCGGCGGTGAGCCGCACGCGATGGCCGACGCGCCCGCCGCCGGCGGGGACCGGTGTCGGCGTGCTGCCGAGCGCGGTGACGGCGAGCGAGGCGGGGACGTCGACGGTCGTGTGGCCGCCGAGGACCGGGACGCCGTAGGCCGCAGCGGCCGCCCGGAGTCCGTGCAGCACGCGTCCGACGGCCGCGGCGTCCCGGCCCCCGACGGCGTCCAGGAGCCCGACCGGACGCGCACCCATGGCCGCGAGGTCGTTGACGTTGACCAGCACGCCGCACCAGCCGGCCCACTCCGGGTCACGCTCGACCATCGCGGGCAGGATCGCGTCGCAGGCGGCGACGACGTCGCTGCCGGGCACCGGCGCCCCGTCGTCCCCGACGAAGCCGGCCGGCGCCATCCCCGCGACCAGGTCGCCGAGCGGGGCCTTGGTGGCGTCGACGAGGCGCTGGACGCGGTCCATGGGTCGACGCATCCGCAGGTGTGGGACGTCGGGCGCGCCCGGCACCGTCACCGCCCGCACGGTCTCCCAGCCGAGCCGGGTGAACAGCGGGCCGTTCGCGGCCTGGACGTCGGCCTCGAAGCGCAGCACGCCCGCGGCCTCCGCCCGGGCGACGGCGGCGCGGATCAGGGCGGCGCCCACCCGCACGCCGGCGCGGCGGCGGCCGCCGACGCTGACGGCGAGGCGGCTGCCGGTCCACCAGCCGAGGTCCGGTTCGCCGGGGACGGCGGGGCCGAGGCGGACCCCACCGAGCGGCTCGCCGTCGGCGTCGCGGGCCAGCAGCACGATCGCGCGGGGGTCGGCGTCGGTGTCGTCGAGGTCGGTGCGGCGCCCGCCGAACAGCCCCTGCTCCTCGACGAACACGGCCCGACGCAGGGCGCGGTGGGCGATGACGTCCGAGTGCGCGGCGTCCGCGGCGGAGGCCTCGCCGATCGTGACCTCCCGCGGCGCGGGCCGGCGGGCGAGACCCCCGAGGATCTCCTCCGCGAGGCCCAGGGTCGACCGGAGTCCGGCGGGCTGGGGCACCACGAGGGGCGGCAGGGACCGCGTCATGTCAGCCTCCCGCCGCGGACAGGGCGCTGCACGCACCGCAGGCGGCGCACCCGGCGGCCTGGTCGGCGCCCCGCATCCCGGCGGCGCGCAGGAGCGCGGCCACCCGGGCGGTGACGTCGGCGAGCAGGGCGGGGTCGGGCGCCGGGTCGCCGTCGGCGAAGGCCAGCGTGCCCGGGATCGGGCGGTAGGGGACGACGAAGGGGTAGACCCCCGCGTCGATCAGCTCGGCGGCGCCCGCAACCAGCTCGTCGGGGTCCTCGCCGAGCCCGACGATGAGGTAGGTCGAGACCGCGTTGCGGCCGAACAGGCGCACGCTCTCGCGCCACGCGGTCCAGTACTGGGACAGCGGGACGGTGGCCTTGCCCGGCATCCACCGGCGGCGCACGGCGTCGTCGAGGGACTCGACGTGGATGCCGATCGCGTCCGCACCGGCGTCCTTGAGCGCCTGCAGGGCGGCGAGGTCGTCCGGCGCCGGGGGTTCGCACTGCACCTGGACCGGCAGGTCGGGCACGGCCGCGCGGACCGCCGCGGTGCAGCGGGCCAGGTGGCGCGCTCCGCGGTCGCGGCCGTTCGACGTGCCCGTCGTCATGACCATCTGCCTGACGCCGTCGAGCCGGACCGCGGCCTCGGCGACCTCGGCGAGCTGGGCGGGCGTCTTCACCGCGGTGGTGGCCCCGCTGCGCAGCGACTGCTCGATGGCGCAGAAGCGACAGCGGTCGGCTGCGTCGTCGTCGGTGCCGTAGCGCACGCAGGTCTGCACGACCGTCGTCGCGAGCACGTCGTTCCCGTGCAGCCGCGCGACCTGCTCGTAGCGCACGCCGTCGGCGGTCGTCAGGTCGTAGAAGGCGGGGCGGGCGACGGTGTCGACGTCGACGCCGAGGTCGGTGACGCCGCCGTCGGGACCGGTCCGCACGAGCCGGCCGTCGCGCAGGCGGAAGGGGCTCGCGGGGTTGATCGGGAGGGTGGTCTTGAGCCCGTCGACGAGCAGGTGCCCGTCGTCGGAGGGCCCCGCGCCGCCCGGGCGGCGCAGCGGGATGGTGGCGCCGAGATCGACCGCGACACCGCGGACGGCCACTTCGGAACGGACGTCGAGACCGGAACGGGATTCGGCGGGAGCGGACAACGCGGGACCTCTCATGTGCGACGGGGTCGCAGGTGAGCACTAGATGCGGCTATAGCCACATCTAGTGCTCACCTGTGCTCACAGCTGGTAGGTCGAGTTGATGATCGCGCCCTTGCGTGCGTAGTAGATGAGCGCGTCCTGGACGTCGAGCGGGTGCGTCGGGATGACGCCCTCGATCAGGTCCTCCTCGCGGGCCCCGTGCAGCGACAGCCCGAAGCGGCAGCAGTACGCCTTGCCGCCCTCGGCCATGAAGGTCTTGAGCTGGTCGTTGATGTTGTGCTCGCCGGGGAAGGCCGAGCTGCCCGTCGTCGGGAAGCCGCGGGTGGCCAGGCAGTTCAGCGAGCCGGGGCCGTAGAAGTAGATCGCGGTCTCGAAGCCCTTGCGCAGGGCGCGCGTGGCCTGCAGGACCGCGACGAAGCTGACCGAGGACTCGTGCGCGATGCCGTGCACGAGGGTGAAGTAGGTCTCGCCGTTCTCGGCCTGCAGGTCGGGGAAGACCTTGGTGCCGCCGTAGATGCTGGACCCCTCGGGCAGGGAGGGGTGCGGGATCTCCTCGAGGCTCTTCTGCTCGACGTCGGACAGTTCGGCCGTGGTCATGGCGCTCCTTGATCGCAGGCGGTGGAGGATGCTGGGGCGGGCGGGTCGATCCGGACCCGGCCTCGTGGTGACAGAGCCAAACAACGGTCCATGACGGAAGTGTTTCCACGTGACTACGGGCCCGTGACCGAATTCGGCCTCCGTGACCGGCGGGTTTCGAAACATTCGGCAATGTCGCGGCAGTCCGACGGCAACCATTCGGAAACGATTCCTCCCGACTCTGCTCGGCAGCATCCGCACCTGCTGAGAGGAACGACCGGTCATGACCGTCACGCCCCTGCGCGGTATCCGGAACGGCACCCCGTCCGAGCTGGACGGGGTCCACCGACCCGTCGTGGTCGTCGGCGGCGGGCAGGCCGGGCTGTCGATGAGCCGCTGCCTGCAGCGCGCGGGCGTGGAGCACCTCGTCCTCGAGCGCAACGAGGTCGGGCACTCCTGGAAGACCTACCGGTGGGACACCTTCTGCCTGGTCACGCCGAACTGGCAGTGCAAGCTGCCGGACTTCCCCTACGGGGAGGGCGGCTACGGCGGCACCGACCCGCACGGGTTCATGGTCCGCACCGAGATCATCGACTACCTCGAGGCCTACCGGGCGTTCATCGACCCGCCCCTGGTCGAGGGCGTCGGGGTCACCCGGGTCTCCCGCGACGACCACGGCACCTACGTCCTGGAGACGACGGCGGGCCGGCTGACCGCCGACCAGGTCGTCATCGCGACCGGCGGCTACCACACCCCGATCACCCCGCCGCTGTCCTCGCCGCTGCCCGCGGGGATCACACAGGTCCAGTCCGAGCACTACAAGAACGGCTCGCAGCTCCCGCCCGGGGAGGTGCTCGTCGTGGGGTCCGGGCAGTCCGGCGCGCAGATCGCCGAGGACCTGCACCTCGAGGGCCGGCAGGTGCACCTCGTCGTCGGGAACGCCCCGCGCGTGGCCCGCTTCTACCGCGGCCGCGACGTCACCGACTGGCTCGACGACCTCGGCTACTACAAGATGCCGGTCACCGAGCACCCCCGCCGCGAGGCGGTGCGCGCGCAGGCCAACCACTACGTGACCGGCCGCGACGGTGGACGCGACATCGACCTCCGCGCCCACGCTCGCGACGGGATGAAGCTCTACGGCCTGATGACCGACCACCGCGACGGCGTCCTGCACTTCGCGCCCGACCTCACCGCGAGCCTCGACCACGCCGACGAGGTCTCGGAGTCGATCAAGGACACCATCGACAAGCACATCGCCGCGAAGCAGATCGACGCCCCGGTGGAGGACCGCTACACCCCGGTGTGGGCGCCGGCGGAGGACCCGACGTCGTTGGACCTCGCCTCCTCCGGCATCACGAGCGTCGTGTGGTGCATCGGGTTCCGGCAGGACTTCTCGTGGATCGACGTGCCGGTGTTCTCCGGCCGCGGCACCCCCGGCCACTCTCGCGGTGTCACCTCGGCCCCTGGCCTGTACTTCCTGGGTCTGCCCTGGCAGTGGACCTGGGGCTCGGGCCGGTTCTCCGGGGTCGGCGACGACGCCCGGTACCTCGCCGAGCGCATCCGCTCGCAGCGCGGGCTCACCTCCTCCGGCGGCCGCGGCGACGTCTGCAACGTGCTGGCCCTGGGTTCCTGATCGCCTCGTTCCGAGCGAAGGGCACCTTCGGTCGAATAGACCGCCGAAGGGCGCCCTTCACCAGGAGACGACTGCCGGCCCCGGGATGAGCGAAGGGCACCTTCGGTCGGATAGACCGACCGAGGGGGCCCTTCGCTCGGGTTCCTGACGGCGGGTTCCTGACGGCGGGTCGGTCCATCGGCGCGCGGGCACGATGACGCGGTGACGATCCGGCTGCTGGCCCCGTCTCGGTGCGCGACGCCGAGTGCCGCGAGCTGCTGCCGGCCGCGCCGCGGGTGCGGGGGCCTGCGCCGTGATCATCGAGCACTCCCGGCTCTCGGCGACCGATCCGACCGCCGAGGGTGCTCGTTGATCGGTGCCGGCTGGTAGACCGGCGGGCGTGATCGACGAAGTCCGGCTCGACCTGCCGGTGCGGGCAGCGCTGCCGTCGCTCGGCGCCGCGCTCGCCGAGCACGGGACGGCGGTCCTGATCGCACCTCCGGGCACGGGCAAGACGACACTCGTGCCGCTCGCCCTGGCCGGCGAGGTCGAGGGCCGGGTGCTCGTCGCCGAGCCACGACGGGTCGCGGTGCGGGCGGCGGCAGCACGGATGGCGTCGTTGGTGGGGGAACGCGTCGGCGAGCGGGTCGGCTACGCCATCCGCGGGGAGCGGAAGCCGGGGTCCCGCGTCGAGGTCGTGACGACGGGTCTGCTCGTCGCGCGGCTGCAGCGCGACCCGGAGCTCGGCGGGGTCGACGCGGTGATCCTCGACGAGTGCCACGAGCGCCACCTCGACACCGACCTGGCGCTCGCCTTCGCCGTCGACGCCCGTGTCCTGCGCCCGGACCTGCGGCTGCTCGCGACCTCCGCCACCGCGGCCTCCGACCGCCTCGCCACCCTGCTCGACGGTCCCGTCGTCACCGCACCGGACCCGCTGCACCCCGTGGACGTCGTGTGGAGCCCGCCCGCGAGGCCGGTGCCGCCGCCCCGCGGCATGCGGGTCGAGCCGGCGCTGCTCGACCACGTCGGCGCGACGACGAGGCGGGCGCTGACCGAGGCCGACGGGGACGTCCTCGTGTTCCTGCCCGGGCGCCGCGAGATCGACGAGGTGGCGCGGCGGATCGGCGGCGTCGACGCCGAGGTGCTGACCCTGCACGGCGGGCTGGACGCCGCCCACCAGGACGCGGTGCTGGCCGGGGCGTCACACCGCAGGGTCGTGCTCGCCACCGCCATCGCCGAGACCAGCCTGACGGTGCCCGGGGTGCGGGTCGTCGTCGACGCCGGGCTCTCCCGCCGCCCGTGGACCGACCACGCGCGCGGCCTGGACGCGCTCGTGACGGTCCTCGCGTCGCAGTCGTCGGCGACCCAGCGGGCCGGTCGCGCGGGTCGGGAGGCACCCGGTGTGGTCTATCGATGCTGGTCGGAGGCCGAGCACGCCCACCGCGACCGCGACGACGCCCCGGAACTCGCCCAGGCCGACCTCGCCGGCTTCGCGCTCCAGCTCGCCCGCTGGGGCACGCCGGACGGGAGCGGGCTCGCCCTCCCGGACCCGCCGCCCACGACGGCGTTCGCCACGGCCCGGGGGCTGCTGCACGGGTTGGGTCTGGTCGACGACGGTGGGATCACCGACCGCGGGCGGGCCGTCGCCACGGCCGGCGTCCACCCGCGGCTCGGGCGGGCTCTGCTCGACGGGGCAGCAGCCGTGGGCGAGAGGACGGCGGTCGAGGTCGTGGCGTTGCTGGCCGCCGAGGTCCCGGGCGATTCCGACGACCTCGCCGAGCGCCTCCGCACCGTGCGCTCCCGCGACGACGCCCGCTGGCGCGCGGAGGTCCGCCGCCTCCGCCCGACGCTCAGCGAGAGGCACACCAGGCACGCCGAGGGCGCCCACGAGGTGCCTGATGTACCTCTCGGCGAGATCGACCGATCCGGCTCCGCCCGCCCCATTCGCGAGAGGCACACCAGGCACGCTGACGGCGGGCGCGAGGTGCCTGATGTACCTCTCGGCGAGACCGAGGCGCCTGCGGCCGTCGTCGCCCTCGCCTACCCCGACCGCATCGCCCGTGCCCGTGGCCAGGACGCCCGCGAGTTCCTGACGACGGGTGGCACCGGTGTCGAGCTCGCCGCCGGTTCGCGGCTGCGCGGCCAGGAGTGGATCGTCGTCGCGGACGCCGTCCGGGGGCCGGGCGACCGGGTCGCGAAGGTGCGCCTCGCCGTGCCCGTCGACGACGCTCTCGCCCGCTGGGCCGCCGCCCACCTCCACGCCGACGACGAGGTGGTCGCCTGGGAGGACGGAGACGTCGTCGCGGAGCGCCGCGAACGACTCGGCGCGATCGTCCTCGCCCGGCGACCCCTGACGAGCCCGAGCCGGGAAGCCGTCGCGGCCGCCGTTCGGACGGGTCTGCAGGAGGAAGGACCCGACCTCCTCCGGTGGACCGACGAGGCCACGTCCCTGCGCCGACGTCTCGCCTTCCTCCACGCCGCGCGCGGCGAGCCGTGGCCCGCCGTCGACGATGCGTCCCTGCTCGCGCGGACCGACGAGTGGCTCGACCTCTCCCGCGTCCGCCGCCGCGCGGACCTCGGCCGGACGACGCCGCACCTCACGGCCCTGCTCCCCTGGCAGGAGGCCGGCCGGCTCGACGAACTCGCCCCGACCCACGTCACCACCCCTGCCGGACGGCGGGTCCGGGTCGACTACACCGAACCCGACCAGCCGACCGTCGCGCTGAAGCTCCAGCACGCGTTCGGCTGGGAGCACGCGCCGGTCCTGGCCGGGGTCCCCGTCGTCGTGCACCTGCTCTCGCCCGCCGGCCGACCCGCGGCGGTGACGGCGGACCTGGCGTCGTTCTGGGGCGAGGGCTACCGCCAGGTTCGCGCCGACCTGCGGGGCCGCTACCCGAAGCACGCGTGGCCGGAGGACCCGCGGGCCTAGCGGCGGGTCCCCTGGTCGCGCACGAGTCGGTCGAACCTCGCCGGGCCGCAGATCGTCAGCATCCGCACCGGCTCGTCGCCGAGCACCCACAGCGAGTGCTCGACGTCGCGGGGCAGGAAGATGAAGCCGCCGGTGTCCGCGGTGAACTCGTCGTCGCCGCAGCGGCCGCCGACCCGCCCCGCGAGGACGTGGAACATCTCGTCCTCGCCCTCATGGGTGTGCGGGGCGACGACGAGCCCGACCGGCGCGGCCTGCTCCATCACCGACACCCGTCCCTCCGTGTCCTCGCCGGTCGCCTTCACGGTGAACGTGGCGCCGTCGAAGTCGTAGGTGTCCCCGGCGCCGGGCGCGCGTACGAACCAGCTCATGGGCACGGACTACCCGGTCGTGCCGGCGTGTGCGGGACGCACACGGGCAGCGGAGTTCGTGGAGTCCGCGGCAGGCGTTGCGAGACGCACACGGCCGGGGCGCTTGACCCTGCCCCCGGAGAGCGTTGCGCCACGCAACGCCGCGCCGGACGGGCTCGACCCGAGCCAGCCGTGTGCGCCGCGCAACGCCCGGCCGGACCAACTCGACCGGACCCGGCCGTGTGCGCCACGCAACGCCGCGCCGGAGCAGCCGCTCGACCTACCCACCCAGCGAGAACACCTTCCGCGCCGTCTCGCCCAGGATGTTGCGCTTGCCGTGCTCGGAGACGAACGGCAGCGCCGCGATCCGGCCCGGCACGTCGAAGTCCCAGTGCGGCCAGTCGCTCGAGTACATCAGCGTGTTCTCCGCGTCGATCGCCTCGAGCGTGGCGGCCAGCAACTTGTCGTCGGTCCACTCCATCGGCTGCGAGGTGTAGTACATCTCGCGGATGTAGTGCGACGGCGGCCGCGTGAGCAGCGGGGCGTCCGACTGGCGCATCGAGTACTCGTGGTCGAGCCGCTGCATCATGAACGGCAGCCACGCGAGGCCGCTCTCGATCCAGATCGTCCGCAGCCCCGGGAAGCGCTCCGGGATGCCGTTGACGACCCAGTTCGTCATGTGCGTCATGTTGCAGGTCACGAAGCTCATGGCGTGGGCCGAGAGGAACCGGTTCATCGTCGACGTCATCGTGTCGGCCTGGTTCGGCCCGGCGTGGAACCCGATCGGCAGCCCGCGCCGCTCCAGCTCCCGGTACACCGGCATGTACGCATTGCGGTGCACCCCCGCGTGCCGCTGCGACGTCACGAGGAACCCGATGACGCCGGGGGTGTCCGCGAACTCCTCGATCGTCGCCAGGCACGCGTCTGGGTTCTCGAACGGCAGCCCCAGCATCGTGCGGATCCGCGGCTCGCGCGGCAGCACCTCGGCGGTGAACCAGCGGTTGTAGGCCTGCAGCAGCGCCGTCGCGACCTCCGGCTGCGGGTGCAGCCCCGTCTCCAGCATCGGCTGCGGGAACACCACCTGGACGTCGATCGACATCGCGTCCATCGCCCGGCGCACGAGCGTCACGTCGCGCTCGGCACCGGACCCGACGTCGGGCGTCGACTCCCCCAGCGACGCCTGGTGCGGGATCCGTCCCGAGACGTCCTGCATCGTCAGGCCGGGCGGGTGGTTGTGCAGCGCCAGGTGCGAGGCCTGCGGCCAGTTCCGCATCATCTGCGAGGCGGTGTCCCGCATGACGGGGCTGTCGAGGTAGCCCAGGATCTCCGGCCACGAGTCCAGCTCCACGTGGTGGGAGTCGACGTCGACGATGAAGTAGTCGTCCAGGCCGTAGAACTCGGTGTCCCGACGCGCGTTGGCCAGGATCTCGCGGGTGTCGGTGGCGGTGGTGATCTCCTGCGTGGGCAGGCGTCGGACAGAGGTCATGACGAGCTCCTCGAGAACCACAGGGCGAGGTCGAACGGGTTCAGGTCGTTGCTGCGCAGCGCGGCCGTCGCCAGCGCCACCGCGTCGGTCGGTGTGAGGTCCGTTCCGGACGGCGGGTCGTACCCCTCCTCCGCGGCGACGGCCCAGCAGCGGCCGGCGACACCGACCAGCGCGCGCGCCGTGTCGGGTGGGAGCTTCGCGAGGGCCCCGTCGTCCAGACCCGCCGCGACCTCGGCGTCCAGTTCGGCCACCAGCGCGGCGATGCGCTCAGACCGTGACACGGATCCGGCCCTCCTCCTCGACCACCGGGAACGACCGCAGCGACGCCCCCGGCACCCCCGGGTGCCGACCCGTCGTCACGTCGTACTCGTAGCCGTGCCACGGGCACACGACGTGCATCGTGTCCTCGTCGAAGCGCAGGCCGAGGCTCCGCTTGCCCTCGTCGAGCCGCTCGCGGACCCGGCTGATGATCCGTCCCTGGCAGGCCGGCCCGCCCTGGTGCGCGCAGCGGTTCTCCCAGGCGTACAGCCGGCCGCCGAAGCGGAAGATGCCGACGGTGGTCGTGCCGTCGATCTCGACGACGAGGCGGCCCCGCTCGGGCACGTCCCCGGCCGCGGCGACGTCCACGGCGCGCGGCGTCGATGTGGTGGTGGTCATAGCAGTCAGCGTCCCCGCCGCCACCGCATCTGTAAATTTCACGATGTTACGGTGCTTCGTGAGTTCATCGAACTTTACGCTGCGGCAGGTCTCCTACCTGGTCGCCGTCGCGGAGCACGGCACGCTCGCCGCGGCCGCCGCGACGCTGCACGTCTCGCCGTCCGCGATCTCGGTCGCCCTCGACGAGCTCGAACGCGCCCTCGGGGTGCAGCTGACCCTGCGCCGCCGGGCCCACGGGGTGCGCCTGACCCCGGCCGGCCGCGCGGCCGTGACCCGCGGCCGCCGCCTGCTCCGGGACGCCGGCGAGCTGGCCACGAGCCTCGGCGGGGCGTCCGGCGTCGTGTCCGTCGGCTGCTACCCGACCCTCGCGCCCGTCGTCCTCGCCCCGTGGATCGCCGCGGTGCACCGGCGGCACCCGGACACGCGCGTGGAATTCGTCGAGGACGACCAGGACCACCTGCAACGCCGCCTGCTCGACGGCGAGCTCGATCTCGCCGTGCTCTACGACCACGGCCTCTCCGCCGACCTGGAGACCGAGCGCGTGGCCGCGAACGTGCCCTACCTGCTCGTCGCGCGCGACCACCCGGCCACCGACCTGCACGCGGTCGCCGACGAGCCCATGGTGCTGCTCGACCTCCCGCCGTCGTCGGACCACGCGCTCGCCGTCTGCCGCGAGCTCGGCGTCACGCCGCGGATCGAGCACCGCACCCGCTCGACGGAGATGGTGCGGGCCCTCGTCGGGCTGGGCCTGGGCTGGTCGGTGCTGGCGCAGGCCGTCCCCGACCACGACGTCAGGGTCGCGCGGGTCCCGCTGCCCGCCGAGCCGTTGCCGGTGGTGGCCGCGTGGTCGCGGGCGGTCACGCGGAGCCCGGTCGTGCAGGCGATGCTCGACGCTCGCCCGTGATCACGGCTCCTGCGCCGCGGCGATGACCGCCGTCAGGTCCCCGTGCAGTCGCATCAATTCCTCGACCGGCATCCCGAGCCGCTCGACGATCGCCGGCGGGATGCGCTCGGCCTCCGCCCGCAGCGCCCGCCCGGCCGCGGTCAGCGTGACGGCAAGCGTGCGCTCGTCGCCCGGGACCCGCCGTCGTTCCAGGTAGCCCTGGCCCTCGAGCCGCTTGAGCAGGGGCGACAGCGTGCCCGGGTCCAGGGCGAGCTTCCCCGACAGCGCGGTCACCGACAACGGCTCGTCGCCCCACAGCGCGAGCATCACCAGGTACTGCGGGTGCGTGAGACCCATCGGCTCGAGCAGGGGCCGGTAGAGCGCGATCACCGACCGCGCGGCGACCGCCAGCGCGAAGCAGACCTGGTTCTCGAGGGCGAGGGGGTCGATCTCGTCCGGGGCGGCCGTCACACCCCGAACCTTACACGTGGTGTGCATACTGTTGGTGTGCAAAGTGTTCGGCGGCCCGGTCCTCTGTGGTGGCTCTGGTACGCCTACGGCGGCGGCCTGCCCGAGCGGTTCTCCGGGTGGGTGCTGCACGACACCACCTGCCGCACCTGGTGGCTCCGCCACATCCTCCGCATCCTCGTGCAGATCGCGCCCTTCGCCGCCGCGATCATCGTGTTCGTCCCGGGCCCGCTGTGGCTGCGCGTGATGTGCGCGCTCGGCGGCGGCATCATGGGGATGATCTTCGCGGTGGCCTACGTGCACGAGACCGCGGAGCACCGGCTGCTCAAGGCCGGGTTCCCGGTGGGCACCGGGGTCGCGACCCGCGCCGAACGCGACCGCGAGAAGGACGAGGCGGCCGCCGCCCGGTACGCCGCCCGCTACCGCGTTCCCGACGACGGGTCCTGACGACGGGCCCGTCAGCCCGCCAGCGCCACCGACGCCCGGTACCGGTCCGCGACCAACGACGCGACCGCCGGGTGGTCCCCCAACGGCTCCGCGACGACCGCCGCCCCCGCGCCCGTGGCCCACCGGTGGAACACCCCCGGCGCAAGCAGCCACGTCAGCAGCGCCACCGGCCCGTCCTGCGCCGCCACGACGTCGGCCAACCGCGGGTCGCCACCCGCCACGTAGCCGACCGGGACCTCGACGCCGACCCGGTCCCGCGCCAGCGAGGCCGCCACCCGCAGGTCGGCCTGCGCCACCGCGTCCGTGGATCCCGCCGCGGCCAGCACGACCCGCTCGTCGGCCCACCCCGCGTCCCGCAGCCGAGAGAGCGCCGCATCGACGAGCACGGCGTCCGGACCGAGCGGCTCGGTCACCAGCACGTCGTCGCGCCCCAGCGCCGCCAGCTGGTCCGGCACGTCGCGCCGCACGTGGAACCCCGACGCGAGGAACGCCGGCACGACGACCACCGGCCCGTCCGGGACCTTCGGCAGCAGGTCCGCGAGCTGGGGGCGTGCCACGCCAGCCCAGGCCAGGCGCACGTCCACGTCCGGCAGCAGCGAGCGCACCCGTGTCAGCAACGCGCCCCACGTCGCCCGCCCGGCCGGGTCGTTCGTGCCGTGCGCGAGCACGACCAGGGTCACGAAGACGCCGCCACGTGCTCCTCCAACCGCCGCACCATCGCGCCGAGCCGGAAGCGCTCCGGAGCGATCGACGGGACGTCGAGCCGGTCCAACGGGGCCGCCGTCACGGGGCCCACCGCACACGCGAGCACGTCGCCGCGGAACGCCGACAGGAGCTCGTCCCGACGACCGACCGCCTCCGCCCGGTGCACCAGCCCCTCGACCGCCGGCGCCGACGTGAACGTCACCGCGTCCACCTCGTGGCCCACGATCGCCGCGATCAACGAGTCCACGGCGGGCAGGTCCGACGGCGGCTCCCACCGGTAGACGTGCACCTCGACGACGTCCGCGCCCGCCTCGCGCAACGCCGTCAGGAACGAGGTCATGGGATCGCCGTGCAGCTGCACCGCGATCCGGCGCCCGGACACCCCCTGCGCGAGGAGGTGCTCCAGGACCTCCGGCGAGGACTCCGTCTCGTCCGCGGACCACGCCTCGCGCAGCCCCGACCCGCGGATCGCGCCCCGCGCCTTCGGGCCCCGCGCGAGGACCTCCGCCGTCCCGAGCACGGACCGCAGCCGCTCCCCCAGGCCCCACTCGTCGGCGACCTCGAGCCACCCGCGGAAACCCTGGCCGGTGGTGGCGACGACGACGTCGGGCGGTGCGTCGAGCAGGCCCCGGGTCACCGCGGCGAGGTCGGTGTCGTCGGCCAGCGGCACGATCCGCATCGTCGGGCCGTGCACCGTCGTGGCGCCGCGTCGGTGCAGGAGCTCGATCTGGTCGTCGGCGCGGCGGTCCGCCGTCACGCCGACGCGCACGCCCGCCAGCGGCCCGTCAGCCACGCCCGACCTCCACCGTCCCGTTCACCACCCGCACAGGATAGGTCGCGACCACGACGTCCGAATCCTCCAGCGCCGTCCCGGACTCCAACGAGAAGTGCTGCTTGTACAGCGGCGACGCGACGACGGGGGTGCCGCCGAGGTCCCCGACGATGCCGCGCGAGAGCACCGAGGCGTTCGAGAACGGGTCCACGTTGTGGAGCGCGAACAGCCGGTCGTCGTGGGTGCGGAAGACCGCGACGGGCTCGCCGTCGACCAGCGCGCACACCCCACGCTCCGGCTGGAGCCGGTCGAGCGGACACACCTCCGTCCATCCCGTTCCCGACGCCGGGTCGGGCGGGTCCACCGGTTTCGGCTGCGGGTCCTTCGCAGGCTGGGCGACGACGTCGAGACTCATGCCGGGGCTCCCATCGGTATGACTCATGCCGGGGCTCCCATCGGTATCCGGGCTCCGTCGGTGATCGGGACCCCGCCGAGGCCCAGCGCGGCCAGGTCCGTCGGCTGGCCGTCCTTCATCCCGGCGGGGACGCGGCGGCCGAGGTGGTCGACGAACTCGATCGTCGGGTCCGGCACGCCCGGGGCGTTGACGAACGAGGTGAACCGCTCGAGCTTGTCCGGGTCGTCCAGCACCGCGGCCCACTCGTCGGCGTAGCCCGCGACGTGCCGGGCCATCTGCTCGTCGAGCGAGGCGCAGATCCCGAGCGAGTCGGACATGATCACGTCGCGGAGGTGGTCGATCCCGCCCTCGAGCGACTCGATCCACGGCGCGGTCCGCTGCAGCCGGTCGGCGGTCCGGACGTAGAACATGAGGAACCGGTCGATCGTGCGGACGAGCGTCGTGGTGTCCAGGTCCGAGGCGATCAGCTCGGCGTGCCGCGGGGTGAACCCGCCGTTGCCGCCGAGGTAGAGGTTCCAGCCGGTCTCGGTGGCGATGATCCCGAAGTCCTTGGACCGCGCCTCGGCGCACTCGCGGGCGCAGCCCGACACCCCGGACTTCAGCTTGTGCGGTGAGCGCAGCCCCCGGTAGCGCAGCTCCAGCGCGACCGCGAGCCCAACGGAGTCCTGCACGCCGTAGCGGCACCAGTCGGTGCCGACGCACGACTTCACCGTCCGCAGCGACTTCCCGTACGCGTGGCCGGACTCGAACCCGGCGTCCACCAGCCGCTTCCAGATGGCCGGCAGCTGCTCGACGCGCGCGCCGAACATGTCGATGCGCTGTCCGCCGGTGATCTTGGTGTAGAGGCCGAAGTCCTTCGCGACCGAGCCGATCGCGATCAGCCCCTCGCCCGTCACCTCCCCGCCGGGCAGGCGCGGCACCACGGAGTAGGTGCCGTTGCGCTGCAGGTTCGCGAGGAAGTGGTCGTTGGTGTCCTGCAGGGCCGCGGACTCGCCGTCGAGCACGTGCCCGCCCGCCAGCGTCGCGAGCATGGAGGCGACCGCCGGCTTGCAGACGTCGCACCCGCGGCCGGTGCCGTACTGCTCGACGATCGCGGAGAACGTCGTCAGGCCGGTCACCATGACGATCTCGTAGAGCTCCGCGCGGGACTGCACGAAGTGCTCGCACAGCGCCTTCGAGACCTCGACCCCGCAGCTCGTCAGCACCTTCGCGAGCGTCGGCACGCACGAGCCGCAGGTCGTCCCGGCCCGGGTGCACGCCTTGAGCTGCGGCACCGTCGTGGCCTCGCCGGAGCTGATCGCCTCCACCAGCGCACCCTTGGTGACCGCGTTGCACGAGCAGATCTGGGCACCGTCGGGAAGGGCCTCGAAGCCGACGGCCTCGCCACTTGACGGCGCGATCAGCGACATCGGATCCCCCGGGAGCGTCGCGCCCAGGAACCCGCGCAGCGTCTCGTAGTCCGAGGCGTCGCCGACCAGGACGCCGCCGAGCAGCGTCTGCGCGTCGTCGCTGACGACGAGCTTGGAGTAGGTCCCGGCGACCGGGTCGTTCAGCGTCACCTCGAGGGCGCCGGGGGTCGTGGCGTGGGCGTCCCCGAACGAGGCGACGTCGACGCCGAGCAGCTTGAGCTTCGTCGACAGGTCGGCCTCGGTGAAGCGGCCCTCGCCGCCGGTCAGGCGCTCCGCCACGACCTCGGCCATCGCGTAGCCCGGGGCCACGAGGCCGTAGGTGCGGCCCTTCACGGCGGCCACCTCGCCGATCGCCCAGACGTGCTCCGCGTACGTGCGGCAGCGCTCGTCGACCAGGACGCCGCCGCGCTCGCCGACCTCCAGTCCGACCTCGCGGGCCAGTGCGTCGGCGGGCCGGATGCCGGCGGAGAACACGACGACGGACGCGTCCAGCTCCGTGCCGTCGGAGAGCGTGACCGTGAGCCCGCCACGGTGGTCCCGGGCGATGGAGCTCGTGGAGACGCCGGTGTGCACCCGCAGGCCGAGCTCGGACACCAGCCGCGCCAGCAGCGCGCCGCCGCCCTCGTCGACCTGCACCGGCATCAGCCGCGGCGCCATCTCCACCACGTGCGGCGACAGGCCCAGCTGCCGCAGCGCGTTCGCGGCCTCCAGCCCGAGCAGCCCGCCCCCGACGACGACGCCCGCGCGGCGCCCCGCCCCGGCATGGGCGGTCGCCTCCTCGGCGGCCGCACGCAGCCCGTCCAGGTCGTCGAGGGTGCGGTAGACGAACACGCCGTCCTGGTCGCGGCCCGGGACGGGCGGCACGAAGGGCACGCTGCCGGTGGCGAGGACCAGCTCGTCGTAGGCGACGTCGCGACCCTTCCCGGTGCGCACCGTGCGCCCGGCGAGGTCGATCCCGACGACGGGTTCGTCCAGGTGCAGCTCGACCAGCGGGTCGTGCCCGTCGAGCGTGAGGTCCTCCGCGGAGGCGTCCCCGACGTAGGACGACAGCGCGACCCGGTCGTAGGCGGGCCGGTTCTCCTGCGCCAGCACCACGACCCGCCAGGCGTCCCCGGTGTCCCGGCGCCGCAGGCCCTCGACGAAGCGGTGTCCCACCATCCCGTGGCCGACGACGACGACGGTCTTCACGATGTGTTGTGCTCCCTCCGGTCGCAGGTGAGCAGTTGTTGCGGCTATGACCACAACAACTACTCACCTGTGCTCACACGGACGCGTACGAGACCTTCGAGCCCGTCGTGGGGTCGGTCGCCGCCTTCGGCGTGCGCATGTAGACGAGGTAGGTCACGACGAAGCAGACGGCGTAGAAGGCGAGGAACGCCCAGAACGCCGGCGAGCCGGACGTCGTCGTCAGGAACGACTGGCGGAACGCGAGGTTGATCAGCAGGCCGCCGAAGGCGCCGATGGCGCCCGCGATGCCGATCACGGCACCGGAGATCCGGCGCGCCCACAGCAGCGCGGCCTCCTGGTCCCAGCCGCGCGTCTCCGACGACGCCAGGGCCTTCGTCCGGAAGATCGCCGGGATCATCTTGTACACCGAGCCGTTGCCGATGCCCGAGGTGATGAACAGCAGCACGAAGCCGATGACGAAGATCGGCAGCGAGTCGATCGCGGAGGCCCAGATGCAGATCAGGGCAGCCACGGCCATCGCGACGAAGTTCCAGAACGTCACGCGTACGCCGCCGATCCGGTCGGAGAGCGCGCCGCCCACCGGGCGGATCAGCGACCCGAGCAGCGGCCCGATGAACGTCAGCGTCGCGGCCTGCAGCGGGGTGCGGCCGAACTGGTTCTGCAGGACGAGTCCGAACGCGAAGCTGTAGCCGATGAACGAGCCGAAGGTGCCGATGTAGAGGAAGGAGATGATCCAGGTCTGCGCCTCGGAGCAGGCCTCCTTCAACGCCCCGGTGTCGTTGCGCACCGAGGTCAGGTTGTCCATGAAGAAGACCGAGCCGACCAGGGCCAGCACGATCAGCGGGATGTAGATGGCGAGCAGGATGCGCGGCGCCCCGGTCCCCGCCGTCGCGATGATCAGCAGGCCGACCAGCTGGATGACCGCGACCCCGAGGTTGCCGCCCCCGGCGTTCAGCCCGAGGGCCTTGCCCTTCTCCTTCTCGGGGAAGAACGCGTTGATGTTCGTCATCGACGAGGCGAAGTTGCCGCCACCGACGCCGGCGATCGCGGCGATCACCATGAACGTGGTGTAGCTCGTCCCCGGCTGCATGAAGAAGGCCAGCAGCACCGTCGGGACCAGCAGCAGAGCGGCGCTGATGACCGTCCAGTTCCGCCCGCCGAACACCGCGACCGCCAGCGTGTAGGGCAGCCGCAGCACCGAGCCGACCAGCGTCGGCATCGACACGAGGAAGAACTTGCCCGCCGTGTCGATGTGGTAGGTCTGCTCGGGCATGAACAGCACGAGCACCGCGAACAGCGACCAGATCGAGAACCCGATGTGCTCGGAGAACACCGAGAACCACAGGTTCCGGTTCGCGACCTTCTTGCCGCCGCCCCGCCAGAACGACTCGTCCTCGGGCCGCCAGTCGTCGATCCACCGGCCCCGCAGCAGTCCCTCGGACCGTGGTGTCGCCACCGTCATGCCGTCCGCCTCTCGTCCTCGCCGGGGGCGCGACGCGGTGGGCGCCCCGTTCGGCGGCCGACGCTAGGAAGCGGCCGTTACACTCCGATGACGGTGTGTTTCCGGGGAACGACGGAACGAGGGCGGGCCGTCACGGTTCCCTCAGAGCAGTTCGGTGACCACGCGGGCGGCGTGCTCGAGGCCGCGCAGGGACTCCCGCGTGCACGCCGGGTGCTGGGCGTGCACGGCCAGGCGGAAGAGCAGGCCGTGCAGCAGCATCTGCGGCCACGCCTCCAGGTGCGCCCAGCGCGTGACGATGCCGGAATCGGCCCCGCCCCAGGCCAGCGCGTCCACGACGACGACCGCGGCGGCCCACTCCGCCGGACGCCAGAACGGCACGAGGTCCAGGACGGCGGGTGGGCCCTGGTCGGCGTCCGCCGCCCCGCCCGGGCCCTCGAAGAGCACCGTGCCGAACAGGTCGCCGTGCACGAGCTGGTTCGGCAGCGTCGTCGCGACCCGTCGTCGAGCCAGCTCGGCGAAGAGGTCACCGCCGGTCTCGGCGTCCAGGGACGCCTTCTTCTCGCCGAACGCCGCGCGGTCGGCGCGGGCGAGGATGTCGTCGCGGTCGTCGACCAGGCGCGGCCGGGACAGGCGCGCGGTGGCCCGGTGCAGCCGCAGCGACACCGCCACCACGTCGTCGTGCCGCGGGCGGATCTCCCCGGCGACGTCGTGGCAGGCGGCCCAGCCGGAGACGACGCGCCGCCCGTCGGAGCCCCGCACGGGCCGGGCGAGACGCACGCCGTCGACGCCGTCGGTGCCCAGCTCCTCGAGCGTCGCCGCCGACCAAGCGGCGAGCACGGTGTCGGACACCGGCCGCAGCAGGACGCCGTCGCAGCTCCACGCGGGCCCGGGCAGGTGCGGACGCGGGCGCGGCACCGAGTCCCGCACGCCGAAGGCGGTGCGGACGTGCAGCGGGGGGCCCTCGGGCTCCCCTGCGGCAGGGTCGTCGGAGGAGCCCTGGGAGGAGTCCTGAGCCACCGCGGTCATCGTTCCCCCGTCGCCCCGCCGAGCCTGACCGTCACGCTCCGCACGCTACCGCCGACACGGGTCGAGTCAGGGGCACGTGGACCGGCGTGTCCGTCCGCACCGGTGGAGCGCCGATCCCCGCTCAGGACCCCGGGACCATGCGTAGCACCCGGGCCACCCGGTCGAGCCACCACGTGGCCCGGTCCGGGGACATCGCCGGGAGGTTCCCGACGGCGGGTCCGGGCGCGTCCGGCAGGACCGGCAGCTCCCCGCCGGCAGGCACGAGGGAGTCGAGGACCGTGTCCTGCGCCAGCAGGCTCGTGGTGCCCAGGCCGCACGCGTACGGCAGCTCCGGCAGGGCGCCGGCGAGCGCGAGGCCGGCGGCGAGCCCGACCGAGCTCTCCACGGCCGACGACACCACGCACGGCAGCCCGATCGCCTCCGCGATCCGCAGCGAGGCGGCCACCCCGCCCAGCGGTGCGACCTTGACGACGGCGACGTCCGCGGCGTCCGCCTCGACGACCCGCATCGGGTCGGAGGCCCGCCGGATCGATTCGTCCGCGGCGACCGGGACGTCGACCCGACGCCGCACCGCGGCCAGCTCCTCGACGGTGCGGCACGGCTGCTCGACGTACTCCAGCCCGCCCGCGGCACGATCCAGGCCCCGGATCGCCGCCACCGCGTCGTCCACGGCCCACCCGCCGTTGGCGTCGACCCGCACACGCCCGCCCGGGCCCAGGGCGGAGCGGACGGCCTCGACCCGGGCGAGGTCGTCGGCGGCGGACTGCCCGGCCTCGGCGACCTTGACCTTCGCGGTCCGCGCGCCCGAGGCGGTGACGATGGTGTGCGCCTGCTCCGGCCCGACGGCGGGGACGGTCGCGTTGACCGGCACGCTCGTCCGCCGCGGCGCGGGCCACGCCGGGCCGAGCGCGGACTCCAGCGCGCACGCCAACCAGGGCACGGCCTCGTCGTCGTCGTACTCGACGAACGGGCAGAACTCGCCCCACCCGCCGTCGGGACCCTGCAGCAGGAGCGTCTCGCGCGTCGTGATGCCGCGGAACCGGACCCGCATCGGCAGGGCCACGGGTACGGCCCGGAGCACGACGCCACCGACGGTCGTGACCTGGTCCTCCACCCAGCCCAACGTAGCGCGTGATCATCGTCGGCGGGCGCGCCTACCGTGGGGGCATGGAGCGTTCCCGCCCGGTCGAGGTCGTGCCCACCGACGGCTCCGCCGCCGCGGCCCACGCGCTGGGCGAGCGGCTCGTGTCCGCGGTCGCCGGCCACGGCCCGGCGGTCCTGCCGACCGGCCCCGACGACCCGCCGCCCCCCGCGCACCTCACCGCCCCGGTCCCGGCCGGGGTGGCCGCCGTCGTGACGACGTCGGGGTCGACCGGCGTCCCGAAGGCGGTCCTGCTCTCGGGGACCGCGCTGGCGGCGTCGGCGGCGTCGACGACCGCGCGCCTCGGTGGCGAGGGCCGCTGGCTGCTCGCGCTGCCCGCCCACCACGTCGCCGGGGTCCAGGTGCTGCTGCGCTCCGCCCGGGCGGGGGTGCCGGCGGCGGTGATGGACCTGCGGGACGGGTTCCGCCCGGACGCGTTCGCCGCCGCCGTGGCCGAGGCGCGACCGACCGTCTCCCGGCTGTCCCTGGTGCCCACCCAGCTCCGCCGCCTCCTCGACGACGCCGGGGCGGGCCTGGCCGCGGTGCGGCGCTTCGACGCCGTGCTGATCGGCGGGGCCGCCGCGGAGGCCGCCCTGCTGGACCGCGCCCGGGAGGCCGGCGTGCGGGTGGTGACGACGTACGGCATGAGCGAGACCTGCGGCGGCTGCGTGTACGACGGTGTGCCCCTGGACCGGGTCACCGCCGAGATCGTCGACCCCGACCCGTCCGGTGTCGGACGGATCGTGCTCGGCGGGGCGACGATCGCCGAGGGATACCAGGGGCTGGACGACCCCGCGTTCCTGCCCGGCCGCCGCTTCGCCACCTCCGACCTCGGCCGGCTCGCCCCCGACGGCCGCCTGGAGGTCCTCGGCCGTGCCGACGACGTCATCGTGACCGGCGGCGAGAAGGTGCCCCCGGCCGTCGTCGAGAAGGCCCTGCTCGAGATGCCGGGGGTGCGCGAGGCGTGCGTGGTCGGCGTGCCGGACGCCGAGTGGGGGTCGCGGGTCGTCGCCGTGGTGGCCGGGAGCGGGCTGGACCCCGAGGAGGTGCGACGGCAGGTCGCGCCGGCCCTCGGCCGTGCGGCGCCCCGCGCGGTGCGGGTGCTCGACGCCGTGCCCCTGCGCGGGATCGGCAAGCCGGACCGGACGGCGGTCCGTGACCTCTTCGACGAGGGGTCGGGGGCAACACGCCCGTCATGAGCGGGTGATGACATGGGGCGATGCACCTGCTCGTCCTGACCGGGGAGTCGCGGCTCGACGTCGTGCTCCCGGGGCTCGCGGTGCTGCCCGACCACCGGGTCGCCCTCGGCGCCCTCACCGCCGCCGAGGCGGTCACCTCCGCGGTCGACGTCGACGCGGTCCTCCTCGACGCGCGCACGCGTCCGTTCGCGGCGGCCGAGCTGGCGGCGACCGTGGACACGGTGCGGCCCGGGCTGCCGGTCGTCGTCGTGGTCGGCCCGGACGCGGCGTTCCCGGTCGAGGACGACGTGCCCGTCGACACGCTGCTCCTCCCCGACGCGTCACCCGCCGAGGTCGCGGCCCGGCTGCGGCTGGTCGCCCGCCCCGTCCCGCCCGCCCCGCGCCCGCGCCGGGACCGCCGCCCGGCCGCGCCGCCCCCGGGCGCGCTGGTGGTCGACGAGCTCGTCGTCGACACCGTCGCCTACCAGGCCTGGCTCGCGGGCCGCCCACTCGCACTCGCCCGTCGGGAGCTGGAGCTCCTCGCCGCCCTGGCCGCGCGCCCGGGCCGCCCGATGAGCCGGACCGCCCTGCTCCGGCACGTGTGGGGCCGGGACTACGACGGCAGCGCCCGCACCGTCGACGTGCACGTCCGCCAGCTGCGCCGCGTGCTCGGACCCGGTCACCGCGAGATGATCCGCACCCTGCGCGGGGTCGGCTACGCCCTCTTCCCGACGGCGGGCCCTGCCGCGGCCGCCGCCGACGCCCCCGGCCGCGTGGCCGCGCCGCTGCGCCCGGAGGAGGCCCTCGACGCGCCGTCCGCCCCGGCCCGTCCCGGCGGACGGGACGCGCCCGGCGACGTCGTCGCGAGCAAGCGCGCCGGGCTGCCGCTGGACCTGGACGCGATCGCCGAGCCGACCCGGCTGGGCGCCCTCGAGCGCTACAGCCTCAAGACGCTCGGGGCCTGCTCGGAGGGCGACGACGGGCTCTTCCTCCTGCGGGCCCGCACCCGGGGACGTATCCCGGTGGCGGCCGCCCGCGCGCTCGCCGCGCTGCTGCGCGAGCGCGACCTCGGGCCGGTGCACCTGACGACCCGCCAGCAGCTGGAGCTGCACGACGTGCCGGCCGGGCTCGTCGTCGGGACCCTCGACGCCCTGCACGCGGCCGGCCTGGACACCGCCGCGACCTGCGGCCACACGGTCCGCGGGGTGACCAGCTGTCCCGACGCCGGGGTCTCGGCCGAGGAGCCCTTCGACTGCACCCCCGACGCCGACCGGCTCACCGACTCGCTGCTGCGGCTCGGCCCGGAGCTCAACACCCGCCTGCCGCAGCGCTTCACGATCAGCCTCGGCGGCTGCCCCGGGTGCCGAGGGCAGGCGAAGGTGTCCGACGTCGGGCTCGTGTCCGTGCTCGACGACGAGGGCCGGCCGGGCTACGAACTGTGGGTCGGCGGCGGGCTCGGCCGGTCGCGGCCGACGCTGGCGACGCGCCTCGCGCCCTTCGTCCCGCGCGACCGGCTGCTGCCCGCCGTGCACGCGGTGCTGGCGGTCTTCCTCGCCCACGGGGCGTTCGAGAACCCCAACCGGGCGCGGTTGAAGTTCCTGGTCGCGCGCCTCGGCCTCCCTCGCTTCCGCGCGCTCGTCGTGGAGGCCGAGACCGATCTGCGGCACCGGCCGTGGCCGGCGCCGGCCCCGCTGCCCGAGGTCCGCGTGCCCGGGGTCCCCGAGGGCCCGGCTCCGCCCGACGGCTGGGGCGACGACGTCCGTCCGCAACGCACCCCGGGGCTCGCCACGGTCACGGTCACCGTGCCGCTGGGGAGCCTGTCCGCGGCGGCGCTGGAGGCCGTGGCCGAGGTCGCGGGAGAGATGGGCGACGGGAGCGTGCGGCTGACCCGCGAGCAGAACGTGGTGGTCCGGGACGTGCCGGTCGGCCGCGTCGAGGCCCTCGCCGCCCGCGTCGCCGCCGTCGGCCTCGCCGTGCACACCGACCGCCCCGCCCGGGACGTGCGCGCCTGCGTCGGCGCCCCCTCCTGCGCGCTCGCGATCACCCCGACCCGCGACCTCGCCCGCGGCCTGTGGCACCTGCCCGCCCTGCGCCGGAACTCCGGCGTCGCGGTGAGCGTGTCCGGCTGCCCCGCGTCCTGCGCGCGCCACCAGGCCGCGGACCTCGGGCTCGCCGGCAACCTCGTGTCGGTCCGCGGGCACCGCGTGCCCGGATACCGGGTGCACCTCGGCGGCGACCTGGGGCGCGACCGCCTCGGCACCGTCCTGGGGCGCGTCGCGGCCGACCAGGTCACGCAGCTCGTGGACCAGGTGGTCCGGACGTGGGAGGGCGTACGGGTCGGGCACGAGAGCCTCGCCGACACCGTGGCTCGCACCGGCCTGGAGCCGTTCGTGTCCGCCCTGCGCGGGCTGCCCGGCCTGTCCTGGGAGGCGGGCGACGACGAGCGCCCGTCGCTCCCGCTGGTCACCCGCTGACCCGGGGGTCCACGATCACCGGGTGACCCGTACCGAGCTCGTCGTCGAGACCCCCGACGGCCCCTGCCGCGCCACGCTGCACACCCCCGAGGGCGCCGGCCCCTGGCCCGGCGTCCTGTACTACCCGGACGCCGGCGGGGTGCGGGAGACGATCGCGGGCATGGCGGACCGGCTCGCGGCGCACGGCTTCGCGGCCCTGCTGCCGGACATCTACCACCGCACGCCGTACCCGCCGTTCGACACGTCGACGCTGTTCGGGGACCCGGAGGAGTTCGCCCGGCTCACGGAGCTCGCCCGCACCCTGACCCCCGAGCGGGTCGCCGCGGACGCCGGCGCGTACGTGGACGCGCTGACCGCCCGTCCCGAGGTCGCCGACGGCGGGGTCGGCGCGGTGGGCTACTGCTTCGGCGGGTCGATGGCGTTCCGGGCGGCGGCGGAACGACCGGCCCTCGTCGCCGCCGTCGCGACCTTCCACGGCGGCGGGCTCGCGACGCCGGACGTCCCGACGAGCCCGCACCGCCTGCTCGGGTCGGTCCGCGCGGCGGTGTACGTCGCGGCCGCCACGGACGACGACTCGTTCGACGCCGAGGCCCACGAGCGGCTGCGCGCGGCCTTCGACGACACCGGCGTGCCCGGGACGATCGAGACCTACCCGGCGGCCCACGGGTTCGCGGTGCCGGACAACCCCACCCACGACGACGACGCGGACCGCCGCCACCTCGACGCCATGGTGACGTTCCTGCGCGAGCACCTCACGCGCTGACCTCCGCGCGCGGCGCGATCCGTTCCAGGGCCGCGAGGTCGTCCGCGAGCCAGCCGAGCCAGCCCCAGGCGTCGACCAGGCGCAGCGCGACGGCGGGGTGGGCGGCGCGGTCGGGGAGGTCGGCGACCGCCCGCAGGCCGTCCCGCACGAGGCCCGTCGGCGGGGCGGGGACCGGGCGCGGGTCGCCGTCGTGACCCAGCTCGGCCGCCCAGTGGTGGTACCGGTCGGTGACGACCGCGACGTCCTCGCGCAGCCGCGCCGCGAGGCCCGGCCACGGCGCGGCACAGGCCGGTCCGGGCTCGGCCGCGAGCGCGCTCCGGGCGCCCCGACTCACCCGGTGGAGCACGGCGAGCACGACCATCCAGTCCAGGTCGTGGTCGTGCCCGCGGTGGTGCTCGGACCGGAACTGGGTGTAGGTCGCCTCGTACCGGGCGATCCCCACGACCGTCGCGGCGAGACGGTCGGACACCACCTGGCGCGGGACCGTCCCCGCGAGCCACGCGGTCGTGCCGTCGACGAGCTCCGCGGCGTCCTCGAGACCGAGCGACGCGGCCCGACGGATCTCGCCGTGGCCGCCGGCGGGCCACACGGCGACACCGACCAGGAGCCCGATCGCGGCCCCGAGGAACACGTCGAGCACGCGCTCCGGGCCGAGCATCCACGTCGGCGGGGCGAGCTGCGCGAACAGGACCGCGACGACGAGGGTGAAGCAGGCCTGCGCGGCGACCGTCCCGGCAAATCGGCCGGAGGCGACCGCCACCACCACGACCACCGGCAGCAGCGCCCCCGTCGCCACCGGGTGCGGCCCGACGAGCAGCACGAGCCCGATCGCCAGTGCCCCGCCGATCGTCGTCCCCAGCAGCGCCGGCGGCAGGGCGGCCCGGGTCGACGCGGCCGACGTCCGCAGGAGCGTCAACGTCGCGAGCAGGACCCAGAACCCGTGCGCCACGTCCAGCTCGCCGGCGACCAGGCGGGCGAGGGCCAGGCCGACGCCCAGCCGCAGCGCGTTCTGCAGGTACACCGACCGCAGCGAGAGGTGGCACCGCACGCGCCGCCACCACAGGCGCACCGGAGAGGCACCGGCGTACCAGAACGGGTCGTCGGCGAGGTCCTCGCCCGGGCCGGTCGGGGTCGGGACCGGCCGCCGGGGCGCCAGCACGGCGTGCGTCGCCAGCACGACGATGCGCGCCTCCTCGGCGACCTGCGAGACCGCGACGGCGGTCTCGGCGCGCACCACCGCCTCCTCCCCCGGCCCCAGGACCTCCACCGCGTGCAGCCGCCGCGCCGTGAACGCGGCGCGGGCCGCGTCGAGGCCGTCGAGGTCCGGGGCCGCCCGATGGCCGGCGAGCGCGGCGGCCACCTGGTGCAGGGAGTGCGCGACGGCGGCCAGCAGCGCCCGCGGCGCCTCGGGGTCCGGGGCGGTCCCGGGACCGATCGGGGCGGGCGGCCACTCCTCGAGGGCCACGACCCGCTGGTGCAGCGCGCGCAGCGCCGCGGCGAGATGCGTCAGCCCCCGGTCGGCGGCGTCCGGGCCGGTCGGGCGCTCGGCGACCGGGACGACCGAGAGCCGCAGCCGCTCCGCCGTCCACGTCGAGGTCCGTCGGGCCCGGGCGAGGTCCGCCCCGTCGGTCGCCAGTGCCTCGAGGTGCGCGGCGAGCGCGCGGGCGGCGGCCGCGGCCCGCCGGGCGAACGGGTGGGGCGACGCGGGCGGGAGCAGGAACCGGTCGGCCAGCGCGAGCAGCGCGGTGCCGATCACGAGCCCGACGAGCCGCAGCGGGAGCTGGTCGGGCTCGAACGGCGGGAACGACGGCAGGATGTAGAGCAGGTGCAGGCCGACGACGACGCCCGCCGCGCGCGGTCCGCCCAGCGCGAGCAGGGCCACCGCGACGCCCGCGACGAGCACCCCGAGCGTCGCGGCCCAGGTGTCGACGGCGAGCAGCGACCCGAGGGTCACCAGCACCAGCCCGGCTGCGCAGCACGTCGCGATCGTGCGGAGGCGCTGCGCGGGGGTGCCGCTGACGTCGGAGAAGACGCCGAACCCGAGCACGCCGAAGACCGCGTACACCGCCACGGTCGGCTCGCCCAGCCCGTAGCGGCACACGAGGAACCCGACCGACGCCGCGACCGCGATCCGGACCGCCCGACGGGTCGCCGCCAGCCCGGGATCGCGGCGCAGCAGCCACCGCAGGAGACGCCGCCGCACCGCGTCATCGTGGCGGCGCCCGCCCGCGACCGGTAGTCCCCGCGACCGGGCGGCTCTACGGTCGATCTGCTCGTGCCCGACGCCGAGGGAGGGGACACCGATGGGCGGACTCCGCGTCGCGGTCGTCGGCGCCGGGATCGGGGGCGCCGCCGCGGCGCTCGTGCTCGCCCACCACGGCGTCGACGTCGCGGTGTACGAGCGGCGGTCGACGGTCTCGCCGGTCGGGTCCGGGTTGGGGCTCGCCCGCAACGGCCGTCGGGTCCTGGAGGACCTCGGCCTCGGGCCCGAGCTGGACCGGACGGGAGCGCCGATCACGACGATGCGGTTGCTCACCTCGGACGGGGACGAGGCGGGGCACTACGACGTCGGGGCGCTGCTCGGGATGCGCCGGGCGGACCTGCTCCGCATCCTGCTGGGCGGACTCGGGGCCGACGTCGTCCGTCGCGGTCGCGAGTGCGTCGGTGTGGACGTCGACGGCCCGCGGCCCGTGCTGCGCCTCGCGGACGGGTCGTCCGTGACCGCCGACGTCGTCGTGGGCGCCGACGGCCTCCACTCCCG
Organism: Actinomycetospora termitidis; assembly: GCF_030286555.1. Lineage (GTDB taxonomy): Bacteria > Actinomycetota > Actinomycetes > Mycobacteriales > Pseudonocardiaceae > Actinomycetospora > Actinomycetospora termitidis. Next base: position 361,763 of record NZ_JASVWF010000003.1, read on the forward strand.
GACCGCACCGGTCGTCACGACGGTGCCCGCTCCGCACCCGTCGGGCACCTCGGCCCTGCGCGGCTTCGTCGACGCGACCGGCCTGCCCCGGCACCTCCGGTCCGACCAGAACGCCTGGCTCGGCCCGGACCGCCACCTGCTCAGCTACCCCGTGGACCGGCACGGGACGGTGAACTTCGCGGCGTTCGTGCCCCGCCCGGGCGGGAGCGCCGACGAGTGGTCGTTCCGGGTCGATCCCGACGACGTGCGGGCCGGGTTCGCCGGTTGGGCGGAGGACGTCACGGCGCTCCTCGCGCGGGCGGACGAGGTCTACCGGTGGGACCTCGCCGACCGTGACCCGTTCACGCCGTGGTCGCGGGCCGGGGTCGTCCTGCTCGGGGACGCCGCCCACCCGATGCTGCCGCACATGGGCCAGGGTGCGAACCAGGCGATCGAGGACGCCGCGGTGCTGGCGGCCCTGCTCGCCGACGTGTCCGACCCGGCCGGGGTCCCGGCGCGCCTCGCAGCGTACGAGGACGAGCGCCGCCCCCGCACGGAGCGCATCCAGACGCGGTCCCGCCGCAACGGCGAGCGCTTCTCGACCGGCTCGGCGCCGGGCGGCGACCTGTCCTGGGTGCACGGCTACGACGCGCCCGCCGCGGGCCGTGCGGCGGCGGCGCGGGTGGCCGGCGCCTAGGGTCGCTCGTCGTGGATCAACCGCTGTTCGACAGCTCGGCCTGGCGCCCGGTGGAGGGCTTCGACTTCACCGACATCACCTACCACCGCGCCGTGGACCTCGGCTGCGTGCGCATCGCGTTCGACCGCCCGGAGGTCCGCAACGCGTTCCGCCCGCACACCGTCGACGAACTGGCGACGGCGCTGGAGCACGCCCGGACGAGCGCGGACGTCGGCGTCGTCCTGCTGACCGGCAACGGCCCCTCCCAGCGCGACGGCGGGCACGCGTTCTGCTCCGGCGGCGACCAGCGCATCCGCGGGCGCACGGGCTACCAGTACGCCTCGTCGGAGACCGCGGTCAGCCCGCAGGAGCAGGGCCGCGCCGGTCGCCTGCACATCCTCGAGTGCCAGCGCCTCATCCGGTTCATGCCGAAGATCGTCATCGCCGTCGTCAACGGCTGGGCCGCCGGCGGCGGACACTCGCTGCACGTCGTGTCCGACCTGACGCTGGCGAGCGCCGAGCACGCGCGGTTCAAGCAGACCGACGCCGACGTCGGCTCGTTCGACGGCGGGTACGGCTCGGCCTACCTGGCCCGGCAGGTCGGGCAGAAGTTCGCCCGCGAGATCTTCTTCCTCGGCCGCACCTACTCCGCCGAGCAGATGCACCACATGGGCGCGGTGAACGAGGTGGTCCCGCACGCCGAGCTGGAGTCGACGGCGCTGCAGTGGGCCCGCGAGATCCTCGGGAAGTCGCCGCAGGCCCAGCGGATGCTCAAGTACTCGTTCAACCTCATCGACGACGGCCTCGTCGGCCAGCAGCTGTTCGCGGGCGAGACCACGCGCCTGGCCTACATGACCGACGAGGCCGTGGAGGGCAAGGAGTCGTTCCTGGAGAAGCGCGCGCCGGACTGGTCGCCGTTCCCCTGGTACGCCTAACCCCTCGTCACTCTGCGCTCATCTCAATCGTCATCCTGCTCACAGCTGGTTAACACAACGGCAAAGGGAGTACACAAATACGCCATACGCGGCGTGCGAGGGTCGAACGGCGCCGGGCAAGGGAGCTCGCGCATCCCATGACCCGCCGCCGTCGGGGGCGGCCAGTCGGAAGGAACTCCCGCATGTCGAACAAGGTCGTCGCACGACTGGGCCGCCTCGCGGCCGCCGCCGCCGTCTCCGTCGCCCTCGTCGGGCTGGGCGGCGGCGTGGCCTCCGCCGAGGAGACTCCGGACGGGGTCATCCAGGAGGTCGGCGGCGCCGTCTCCGACGTCGAGGAGGCGACGGGCGTCGCGGACGCCACGGACAGCATCAGCGAGGCGACCGGGGTGGACGACGTCGAGGAGGACCTCGGCGTCACGAAGGCCGAGGAAGGGCTGGGGCTCGGCTGAGCCACCACGCGCGTCGTCGGGGCCGGGTCACCACTGTGGCCCGGCCCCGACGTGTGTCCGGCCCCGATCACGAGTGCTACACCTGACACGTCCCGGGACACCAGTTCCTGCGCCACGTCGCCCTCGCGGCGGGAGTCCGGAAGTGAACCGCCATGTGCACCGAGCAGGCCGATCCCGCCGCCGTCGCGTTCGCCGCTCCCCGACCCGCCGTCGGGAGCGCCGTGGACCCGGTGGTGCTGGAGCCGGTCGACGCACTGTCGATCACGGTGCTCGTCGACAACTCCTTCGACGCACTGCTGGCGAACACCGACGTCGCGACCCGGGCACGCCTCGGCACCGGGCCGGGGCTGGAGGCGGAGCAGTACGTCGACGGGCTCGCCCGTCCGGGCCTGGTCGCCGAGCACGGGTTCTCCGCGCTGGTCACCGTCACCCGCGACGGGCACGACCACACCCTCCTCTTCGACACCGGTGTCTCCCCGGACGGCATGGCCACGAACGGTCGCCGGCTCGGCGTCGACCCGACCGACGTCGCGGCCGTCGTCCTCTCGCACGGCCACGCCGACCACACCGGCGGCTTCCCCGGGCTCGAGCGCTGGCTCGGGCGTGCCGCGAGCCCGCTCGTCCTGCACCCGGTGGCCTTCACGCGACGCCGGCTCGCCCCGCCCGGTGGCGAGCCGTTCCTCATGCCGCAGCTCGACCGCGCTGCCCTGACCGGCGACGGGATCGAGCTGATCGAGCGCCGGGATCCGTCGTTCCTGCTCGGCGGGAGCGTGCTCGTCACCGGCGAGGTCGACCGCACCACCGAGTTCGAGCGGGGCATGGCCTTCCACGAGGCCCTGGTCGGCGACGCCTGGACCCCGGACCCGTGGATCATCGACGACCAGGCGCTCGTGGTGGACGTCCGTGGCCGTGGCCTGGTCGTCCTCACCGGGTGCGGTCACGCCGGCGCGGTGAACATCGCGCGGCACGCGCTGCGGCTGACCGGTGCCGACCGCCTGCACGCCCTGCTCGGCGGGCTGCACCTCACCGGGCCGGGCTTCGAGCAGATCATCGAGCCGACGGTGTCCGCGCTGGTCGACCTCGCCCCGGACGTCGTCGTTCCCGCCCACTGCACGGGGTGGCGCGCGCAGATGCGGCTGGCCCAGGAGCTCGGCGACGCGTTCGTCCCGGGCGCCGTGGGCAGCCGCTACGCGTTCAGCCCGTGAGCTCCCACTCCGCGCCGCCCGGGCCGACCCGCCGATGCCGAGCACGACGTGTCCGACCAGCACCACCACGGCTCCCATGACGATGCCGGCGGTCACCATCGGCCGGCTCCGACGCGGCCGTTCCGGCCCCGGCACCGGCAGCGCCGCGAGTCCGGCCGGGGCCGCCCCGCCGCCGGTCGGCGCCAGGGCCACCGGGCCGGCCGTCCACGTCGACACCACCGGCAGCCACATCGTCACGGCGGCGGCGAGGACGACCAGCGCGTGCAGGACGCTCAGCACGACGGGCAGCGGGCGGTCGAGCGTGAGCACCGCGGACACGTCGAAGACGACCGAGGACACCGCGAGGACGGTCAGCAGCGGCCGGAACCGTCCCCGTCCCTGCTGCAGGCGCCGCGTCCCCCAGGTCTGCAGGAGCCAGTGCACGGCGGGCGGGAGCGAGAACAGCACCGCCAGCAGGACCAGCATGGTGATCCGCGCGGACTCGTTCGATGCTCGCGACGAGAGCATCAGCCCGCCCGAGGCGACCGCGACCAGCTGGGCGACGATGCCGAGCGCGAGCGCCGCCCACCACAGCGCGACGGCGACGGTCGCGAGGCCGGGGCGGCCGGGACCGAGCTCCGGCGGCGGGGTGCGCACCGTCTCCTCGTCGGAGGGCGGGAGCGGGGCCGGCGTCGCGCGCACCGTCTCCTCGTCGGAGGGCGGCGGGAACACCGACGGACTCGACATGACGTTCTCCCCCCGGAGCGGGCCACTCGGACGAGCCGAGTACCCCGTCCGGGGCTCCTGTGCACCGTTCATGCCCCGGTGTCTACGGCGCCCATTCCGGGACCCCTCCCGAGAAGCACACCATGCACCTCCACCGGCCGTGCGAGGTGCATCACGTACCTGTCGCGACCGGGTCCCTACCGGCGGTGGCGGCTCGGGGCGTTCAGGTCGTTCAGGCGCCCGTCGGAGGTCTCGGCGCGGTGGCTCCCGGAGCGTCCCGGGGCCGCTGGGGCCGGCTCCTCGGCGCGCCGACGACGCCCGGGCGGCGCGTCGGCCATGGACGGCGACGGGTCGTCGCCGAACGACATCAGCCGCCGTCGTCCGGACGGGGCCCGACCGACCACCCCGGTGATCGCCTCCGGGTCGCTGTCCCGACGACGGGGCGGCGCGGGCTGCGGAGCGCTCGGCACCCGGGCCGCCGGCCACGAGCCGCTCGGACCCGGCGGCGACGGCCGCAGCGCGGGACCGGGCTGGGAGAACGGGCCGGCGCGACGGGCGTCGGGGACGCCCACCAGCGGACGTCGACCCGGCCCGGTCCCCGCCGGCGCCCGGAACCGCGGGTCCTGCCGGAAGTCCGAGGCCGGCCGCAGCGCGTTGAGCGCGGCGAGCGAGCTCTCCTCGGTCTCGGCGGGGACGATCATGCCCCCGGCCGGGATCTCGGGCGGCGCGGGCACCGGCCGCTTGGGGCCCCGGGGCCGGAGCGGACGCTGGGCCGGCCCGGGGATCAGGGCGGGCCTGCGCCCGGCGGCGACGTCCTCGATCCAGCCCAGGCCGAGCGCGAGGACCACCGTCAGGACGACCGCCGTCCCCACCATCGCGCCCGTGGAACTCCAGCCCAGCCGCTCGTCCACGAGCGGCGCGAGCGCGATCGCCACGTTGTGCCAGAGGTAGATCGTCACCGCCCGCGCGTTGATCACGGTGATGACCCGACCGAGCAGCGGGATCCGCTCGAGCCACGCGAGCCGCGGGGTGTAGCGGAGCACGAGCAGCACCGCGCCCAGCGACACCAGGGCCTGGCCGAGGGGGATGTCGTTCAGGTCGATCCCGACGTCGCCCGCCGGGTTCGCCAGCGCCCACGCGACCCCCGCGCCGATCGCGACCCCGGCCGCCAGCAGCGCCCAGCCCCACGGCATCCGCCGCAGCGAGCCGTCGCGGTGGGCGAAGCCGAGCATCCAGCAGCCGGCGAAGATCGACGCGTCGACGAGCGCCGTCCCGAAGGCGCCGAAGTCGCGCACCGCCCCGCCGAGCAGGGCGTCCAGCGCGACCACGACGAGCGGCACCGTGATCGCCAGCGCCGGCCGTCGCCGCCACGCCCACAGCAGGGCCGGCGTCAGCAGGACCAGCCACAGGTAGGTCCGGATGTACCAGAGGACGACGGTCGCGTCCCCGGCCCACTCGCTGCCGGGCGGGTCGAGCACGGGCACGAACCAGAACAGCCACTCGGTCACCGGCGGGGCCTCGTCGGGACCGAACCCGTGCCACAGCATCACCGGCACGACGATCAGCCCGAACAGCCAGAACGGCGGCAGCAGGCGCTTGAGCCGGCGCCCGATCACGTCGACCGCCTCGGCCCGCGCCAGCGACGCGAGCATCAGCGACCCGCCGAGCGCGAACATCACGCCCATCGACGGGAAGACGAACGACAGCCAGCCCCACCCGACGACGTGGTAGCCGATCACCCGCACCAGCGCGATCGCGCGGAGCACGTCCAGCCAGCGGGTCCGCTCCAGCGGCTCCTTCCCGACGGCCGGTGTGGCGGGCTTCGACGGTGTGGCTTTCCTGCCGTTGGACGTCAGCATGGCCGCACTGCTGACACCAGGAGAGGGCGCCACCGGCACCGGCGCCGCCTGCCCCGGCATCAGCGCACGCAGCGCCCCGAGCCGCTGGATGCGCTGCCAGCGCACGCGGCCGCCGGTCACCGCGGCCAGGACCGACCGGATGAGCACCGCGTACATCAGCGGCCGGTAGAGGATCTGCTGCACCGGGGCGACCCACAACGGCCCCATCGGCTCGCCGTCGAGCCGGAACGCGTACGCCGCGCCGGCCGTCTGTACCGCCAGCATCGAGCCCCACAGCACCAGCGTCAGCGCCGCGTCGCCGAAGACCAGGCCGTAGACGAAGAAGACGTCGACCAGCGGTGCGGCCAGGGGGAACAGCACCTGGAAGATCCCGATGTGGCCGAGCCCGAGCCACCCGGTGCGCCCGGAGGCACCGCGCTCACGCAGCGACCGGCGGTGCTTCCAGACCGCCTGCATCGTCCCGTAGGTCCAGCGGTAGCGCTGGCGCCAGAGCTGGGACACGGTGGTGGGCGCCTCGGTCCACGCGACCGCGCGCTCCTCGTAGACCACCCGCCAGCCCGCGCGGCCCAGGGCGATGGTGAGGTCGGTGTCCTCGGCGAGGGTGTCCAGCGAGAGCCCGCCGACCTCGAGCACGGCCTCGCGCCGGAACGCCCCGGCCGCGCCGGGGATCGTCGTGATCGCCTGCATCGTGTCCTGGACGCGGCGGTCGACGCCGAAGCCGACGACGTACTCGATGTGCTGCAGGCGCGGGATGAGCGCGGCGCGGTTCGCGACCTTGACGTTGCCGGCGACCGCGCCGATCCGCGGATCGGCGAACGGCGCGACCAGGCGGGCGACCGTGTCCGCCTGGAAGACGGTGTCCCCGTCCATCATCACGACGAGGTCGTGCTTCGCGCGGGCGACGCCGGTGTTGAGCGCGATCGGCTTGCCGCTGTTGGGCTGCCGGATCACGCGGACCGCGGGCAGGGCGAGCGACTCGACCAGCTCCGCGGTGCCGTCGGTCGACCCGTCGTCGACGACGAGGATCTCCAGCGGGTGCTCGTTCGCGAGGATCGAGCGCAGCGTGGCCTCGATGTTCTCGGTCTCGTTGTAGGCCGGGACGATCACCGACACCGGCGGCGGCGCGGCCGGTTCCGGTCCCCACGAGAAGGCGGGGTCCCGACGACGGCGGGCGTGGCGGCGCGCGACGAGGAGCGTCAGCAGCAGCCGCAGCACGACGATGCCGCCGACGGCGAGCAGCAGGCCCTGCAGCACGCGGACCGCACCGGTCGCCACGTCCACCGCCCCGACGAGGCCGCCGCCGACGAGCCGGTCGCGGTCCGAGGCGGGCGCGTGCGCGGCCGGGGCGCCGACCGCGCCGGTCACCGTCTCGAACCGGTACCCCCGCGCCTGCAGCTCGGGGATCAGCCGGTCGAGGGCGGCGACGGTCTGCGAGCGGTCCCCGCCCGCGTCGTGGAGCAGCACGGTCGCGCCCACCCCGTCGCGCGGGGTCGCGTTCCGGACGATCGCGTCGACGCCGGGACGCTGCCAGTCCTCGCCGTCGACGTCGGTGAAGACGTTGACGTAGCCGTCCTGCCCGGACTCGAGGACGGCGTCGTAGGCCCGGTCGTCGATCGCGTCGGGGGTCGAGGAGAACGGCGGGCGGACCAGGTAGGTCGTCTCCCCGGTGGCGCCGGCGATCGCCAGCTGGGTCTCGCCGAGCTCGCGCTCGAGGCGCCAGCGCGGCACCTGGGAGAGGTCGGCGTGGGTGAACGTGTGGATGCCGATCTCGCCGCCCGCGGCACGGATCTGGCGCAGCAGGTCCGGGTGGCGCACGCCCAGGGACCCGACGACGAAGAACGTCCCCGGCACCCGGTGCTTCGCCAGCACCGCGAGGATCTGCGGGGTCCAGGTCGGGTCCGGGCCGTCGTCGAAGGTCAACGCGATGGTGCGCGGCGGGAGCGCGGTGGACCGGGCGGGGGCGACCCGGCCGTCGACGAAGGTGCCGCCCCCCGAGACGGACGCCGGGACCGCCGCGCTGTCGCCCTGCTCGTGCTCGGAGTCGTTGCCGATCGAGGCGTTGACCAGGCCCGTGACGCCCAGCACGGTGACCACGAGGACGGCGAGGACGGCGAGGAGGATCCAGGTCCCGACCGAGGGTCCGGAGCGCGCGGGAGTCGCCCGACGTGCCACCCTGCGCTCACCCACCCTCGCTCGACGGGGCCACGCACCGTGACCGTGTCCGCAGTGTGACATCTCGATCCGGTCACGCCGCGCCGAGCCGAGAATGCCTGTTCACGATCGGTCACGGGCTTCGGGCGATGCGTCCGGTTCGTCCGGAAGATCGTCACGGTCCGGAGCGTCGATGGCCCGCAACGCCGTGGACTTGCGGTACCGGCGTGCGCACCGTCACGGTTCGACCGTGCCCGTACCCCGTCGTCGGTCCCGCCTCGTCCGCCGGCTGCTGGCGGTCGAGATCGTGACGGTGCTGGTGACGGTGCTGATCGCCGCCGGGGTGAGCGCGGTGAGCACGCGCACGCTGGTGGAGGACGACGAGGCGGCGCGGATGCTCGGGCTGGCCACCGCGCTGGCTGCCGCCCCCGGGGTCCCGGCCGCGGTCTCCGCGCGCGACGTCGCCGCGCTCGAGCCGGCTGCGGAGGCGGTGCGGCTCGACGCCGACGCCTCCTTCGTCACGATCATGACCCCGGACGGCACCCGCCTGACCCACCCCGACCGTGCCCTGATCGGGCAGACCTACCAGGGCACGTTCGCGCCCGCGGCGGCCGGCGCGACGCTGGTCGAGACCTTCCCCGGCACGCTCGGGCCGTCGGTGCGCGCGATCGTGCCGGTGCTGGCCACGGCGGGCGGACCCGTCGTCGGGATGGTCGCGGTCGGCCTGCTCCGGGTGGACGTGTTCTCCCGGGTGCTGCGGGAGCTCGGTTTCCTGGCGCTCGGGGCGGTGGCGGCGATCGGGATCGGGGTCGTGCTCGCCCTCGTGGCGGCCCGGCGGGTCCGGCGCGACACCCTCGGGCTCGAGCCGTCCGAGATCACCGCGCTGCACCGCCACCACGAGGCCGTGCTGCACGCGATCCGGGAGGGGCTCCTGGTCCTCGATGCGACGGACCGCGTGGTCGTGGTGAACGACGAGGCGACGCGCCTGCTGGAACTCACCGGACCCGCCGTCGGGAAGACCCTGGCGGAGCTGGGCGTCGATCCCGCGCTGGCGGCGCGTCTGGCCGACCCGAGTCCGGTCACGGACGAGACGCTGCTGGTCGGGGAGCGCCTGCTGCTGCTCAACCGGACGTGGGCCGGTGAGGCGAGCGGTGCGGGCCGCTCGTGGGTGATCACGCTGCGGGACCGCACGGAGGTCGAGCAGGTGATGCGGGCCCTCGACGACGCGCGGTCGGTCGCGGGAGCGCTGCGGTTCCAGGCCCACGAGCACGCGAACCACCTGCAGGCGGTGTCCACGCTCATCGAGCTGGGCGCCCACGACGACGCCCGCGACCTCGCCGTGCGCTGGAGCCGGGACATCGCGGACCTGGGCGCCGACCTCCGCGAGCGGATCGCCGACCCCGCCCTCGCGGCCCTGGTCCTGGACAAGGCCACCGATGCGCGCGACCGGGGTGTGGACCTGCGCGTCTCCGGCGGCTCGGCGGCGACGGCGGACTCCGACGACCTCGTGACCGTCGTCGGCAACCTCCTGGACAACGCCCTGGACGCGGTCCTGACGACGACGGGGCGGGGCGTGGTGGAGCTCGGCCTGTCCGACGGCCCCGACGGCCTGACGGTGCGGGTCGCCGACGACGGGCCGGGCCTGGCCGACCCGGAGGCGGCGTTCCGGGCGGGGTGGTCGACGAAGGCGGGGGCGGCGGGCTCCCGCGGGCTGGGTCTCGCCCTGGTGGCGCGGGTCGTGGAGCGGCGCGGCGGGACGATCACGACCGGGGCGGGCGTGGACGGGACCGGCACCGGCTTCGTCGTCGTGCTGCCGTCAGGGGTTCCCCAGCCGGTACCCCACACCCCGGACCGTGACCACGAGGCCGGGGACGCCCAGGCGTGAGCGCAGCGCGGCGACGTGCACCTCGAGGGTGCGCCCGCCCGCGTCGGCGCCGTGGTCGTCCGGGGCGAGCCCCCAGACGTCGTCGAGCAGCTCCTCGCGGGTCGCGACCTTCCCCTCCCGACGGGCCAGGGCGGCGAGAAGGTCGAACTCCTTGCGGCGCAGCGCCACCTCGGCGCCGTCGACGAGCACGGAGCGCGCGCCGAGGTCGATCTGGACCGGGCCCGCCGTGATCGTCGAGACCAGCGCGTGGCCGGAGACCCGGCGCATCACCGCCTCGATGCGGGCGACCAGCTCGTCGATCGAGAACGGCTTGACGACGTAGTCGTCCGCGCCGCTGCGCAGCCCCATGACGCGGGCGCTGTCGTGGCCGCGGGCGGTCACCGCGATGATCGGCACCGTCGAGCGGCCCCGGATGCGGCGGCACACCTCGATGCCGTCGAGGTCGGGCAGGCCGAGGTCGAGCAGGACCAGGTCGGGCGGGTCGGCCTCGTCGGAGACGGCGGCGACCGCCGACACGCCGCTCGCCGCCGTGCCGACACGCCACCCCTGGGCGCGCAGGACCTTGGCCAGCGCGTCGCGCACGGCCTCGGTGTCCTCGACGAGCAAGACCTTCATCGGTGCCTCAAAGGTTCCTCAAGTTCGGGTGGCACGACCTGGGTCCGGAGCGCGAGTGTCATCACACTCACCGCAACGCATGAGAGCTGTACCACGTCGCCCGCACCGAAGGAGACACCGATGTCGACCACCACCGAGGCCTCGCCGCAGGCTCCACCGCCGAGGAAGGGCCGGGGCGGCGTCTACAAGCAGCTCTGGTTCTGGGTGCTGGTCGGCATCACCGCGGGCATCGTGGTCGGCTTCGCGGCCCCCGGCTTCGCCTCCGACCTGAAGGTCCTCCCGGACATCTTCATCCAGCTCATCAAGATGGTGACCGCGCCGGTCATCTTCTGCACGGTGATCGTCGGGATCGCCTCGATCGGCAACCTCGCCGCCGCGGGCGGCATCGCCGGGCGGGCCCTGGCCTACTTCCTGCTGATGACGGTGATCGCGCTCGGCCTCGGGCTCGTCGTGGTCAACATCGTCCAGCCCGGCGCCGGCTTCCCGCAGATCCCGCCGGACCCGGCCACCCTCGCCGAGGCCCAGGAGGACGTCGCGGCGGGCGCCCAGGGCGGCGGCGCGATGGACTTCATCACCGGCACCCTGCTGCCCGAGAGCTTCCTCGGCCCGTTCGTGGAGAACGAGATCCTGCGGGTCCTCGTGCTCGCGATCCTGGTGGCGGCGGCGACGTCGATGCTGGCCCCGGCGCTGCGCAAGCGGGTCGTCGGCGGCGTCGACCTGATCGCCAAGATCCTGTTCGGGATCATCCGCATGATCATGTTCCTGGCGCCGCTCGCGGCCTTCGGCGGGATCGCCTACACCGTCGGCGCGCTAGGCGGCGAGAGCCTCACCAACCTGCTCTCGCTCATGGTCACCTTCTGGGCGACCTGCGCGATCTTCGTGTTCGGCGTGCTGTTCGTCGTCTGCCTGCTCTCCGGGTTCAACGTCTTCAAGCTGATCCGGATGATCAAGGACGAGATCCTCATCATCGTCGGGACCTCGTCGTCGGAGACCGTGCTGCCCCGCCTGCTCGCCAAGCTGGAGGCGGCCGGCGCGTCCCGCTCGACGGTCAGCATGGTGCTGCCGACCGGGTACTCGTTCAACCTCGACGGCACCTGCATCTACCTGACGATGGCCGCGCTGTTCATCGCCCAGGCCGGCGGGCAGGACCTGCCGTGGGGCGTGCAGCTCGGGCTCGTCGCGCTGATGCTGCTGACCTCGAAGGGCGCCGCGGGCGTCTCCGGCGCCGGGCTCATCACGCTCGCCGCGTCCCTGCAGGCCTTCGGCGGGGAGTTCTACACCGTCGAGTCGATCGCCATCGGGATCGCGATCATCGCCGGCATCGACCGCATCATGAGCGAGGGCCGCGCGCTGACCAACGTCATCGGCAACACGGTGGCGGTCATGGTCGTGGCCGGCTGGTGCGGCGAGCGCGACGACGAGAAGTTCCAGGCCGCCCTGAACGACCCGTCGCTGGTCCGCGACGCGATCGAGCAGGAGACCCACGGCGGCGAGGACGACGAGGCGTCGGCGTCCGGCGACCGCACGCCGGTGGGTGCGTCCGCGTAGCCACCTCCGGAACGAGCGAACGGCACTCTCTCAGCCTCCAGGGGGCGCGAGAGTGCCGTTCGTTCCGTCGAGAGGGGTGCGCCTCAGTACGTCGGCAGCGACGTGTCGACCTGCTGCGCCCAGCCGGTGACCCCGCCGCCCACGTGCACGGCGTTCGAGAACCCGGCCTGCTGCAGCGCGGAGAGCGCCTCGGCGGAGCGGACGCCGGACTTGCAGTACAGGATCGTCTGCCGGTCCTGCGGGATCTCCGCGAACGCCTCGCCCGAGAGGATCTTGTCCTTCGGGATGAGCTTCGCGCCCGGGATGCGGACGATCTCCCACTCGTGCGGCTCGCGGACGTCGATCAGCTCGAACTTGTCGCCCGCGTCGATCTTCTCCTTGAGCTCGACCGGCGTGATCGTGTGGCCGGCCGCCGCGGTCTGCGCCTCGTCGGAGACGACGCCGCAGAACGCCTCGTAGTCGATCAGCTCGGTGACCGGCGTGGCGTTCGGGTCACGCCGGATCTTCACCTCGCGGTACTCCATGTCGAGGGCGTCGTAGACCTTGAGCCGGCCGAGCAGCGTGTCGCCGATCCCGCAGATCAGCTTGATCGCCTCGGTGACCATGATCGAGCCGATCGACGCGCACAGCACGCCCAGCACGCCGCCCTCGGCGCACGACGGGACCATGCCCGGCGGCGGGGGCTCGGGGTAGAGGTGCCGGTAGTTCAGGCCCTGCCCGTTCGGGGCGTCCTCCCAGAAGACCGACACCTGGCCCTCGAAGCGGAAGATCGAGCCCCACACGTACGGCTTGCCCAGCAGCACCGCGGCGTCGTTCACCAGGTACCGCGTGGCGAAGTTGTCGGTGCCGTCGAGGATCAGGTCGTAGTCGCGGAAGACGTCCAGCGCGTTCGACGCGTCCAGCGGCTGCTGGTGCAGGTGCACCGTCACGAACGGGTTGATCTCGGCGACGGACTCCTTCGCCGAGACGGCCTTGGGCTTGCCGACGTCGGACTGACCGTGGATGACCTGACGCTGCAGGTTGGACTCGTCGACGACGTCGAAGTCCACGATGCCGAGCGTCCCGACGCCCGCCGCGGCGAGGTAGAGCAGCGCCGGGCTGCCGAGCCCGCCCGCTCCCACGACCAGGACCTTCGCGTTCTTCAGGCGCTTCTGACCGTCGACCCCGACGTCGGGGATGATCAGGTGCCGCGAGTAGCGGGCGACCTCCTCCTTCGTCAGCTCGGCGGCCGGTTCGACCAGGGGCGGCAGGGATGCCATCGCGCGTCCTTCTCCTTCGTCGACTACCTCGACCCGATTCAACCCCACATCGCCGGGAGGTGTTCCCGACGAGTCGGTCACCGTCCGGCGGGGTTCGGCCACGCGTTGGGCCGGCACACCTTGCCGTCGCGCGGAATCTGGATGCCCTGCGGGTTGGAGTCGGTGAGCTGGGCGAGGAAGTCGTTGGACACCCCGAAGCTCTGCTGCATCATCACCGGCGCCAGCCCGCCGTTCTCCGGGCACGGCACGTGCTGGTTGCGGAAGACGTGCCCGACCTCGTGGTTGATGGCGTACTGGCGGTAGAGCCCGAGCTGCCCCTCGAAGGCGTCCGCGCCGCGGACCCAGCGCGAGCCGTTGATCAGCACCCGGCCGATGTCGGACTTCCAGCACGACGCCTCGTAGCGGATCTGGTAGCCGCACTGCGCCCGGGTGGTGAGCTGCGAGGTGAGGCTGATGCGGAAGTCCGGGACGACCCCGGCGCTCGCGTCGACCCGTCGCAGGGCGATCTGTCCGGTCCCGGTCCAGCTGCGCGGGTCGTCGAGGGTCGCGTCGACCGCGGTGGCGAACGCGGTGTCCCCTTCGGCGAGGACCGCGCCGTCCTCGACCTCGACGGTGTAGGTGTACACCCGCCCGACCCCGACCTGCGGCGTCGTCCCGGGCACGATGCGCCAGGTCCCGGCGCCCGACACCGGGAAGTCGCCGCCCGCGGGCAGCTCCGCGGTGGGGATGTCGACGCCCGCGTAGTCACCGCCGCTGGGGGCCTCCCCGACGACGGGTCCCTGCTCCGCGGCGGCCGCGGGCGAGCGGACGTCGGTGGTCTCGGCGCTCGGGGCGAGCGCGCGCACGACGACGAAGCCGGTGAGGGCGAGCAGGACGACGGCGAGCGCGGCCAGCGCCCCGCGGCGCGACCGCGGTGCGGGACCACGGACGGACGGAGCGGCGGTGGGGGCCCACGACGCGGCCAGCGGGTCGCCACGGCGGCGCGTCGAGCGGCTCTCGCCCCGGGCCTCCGAGGACTCCGCCTCGGAGCGTCGCGATCCGCTCGGTCGGGTCACCCCGGCACGGTCCCACACGCATTCGGACGAAGGGGCACGGAGTCCCACGACCCTCCTGCCACGGCGTCGGCCATCCCGAGGATCGCGCGCGCGACGAGCGCCGGGCGCTCCATCTGCGCCACGTGACCCGTCCCGGGCAGGCGCAGCAGCCGGGCGCGCGGGATGGAGGCGACCGTCCGCCGGGCCTTGCGCACCGAGATCAACCGGTCGACCTCGCCCCACACGACGAGCGTCGGGGTGGTAATCCGCGCCGCGGTGGCCCACAGCGACCGCGAGCGGGGCGCGAACCAGGTGGAGACGAGCCCGCCGAACGAGCGCTGCAGGGCCTCCGCGAGCCAGGGGTACTCGGCCCGCTCCGCCGCCTCGGCGACCGCCTGGGCGAAGGCGGCGGGGCTGACGGCGTCCGGGTCGGCGTAGCAGAGCCGCATCGTCCGGCGCAGCCGCGTGCCCGGGTCCTCGGCCGCGAGCTCGCGCCGGGTCCGCGCACCGACCAGCGGGATCGCGGCCAGCGCCATCTTCCCGTCGCCCAGGCGTGCAGGCGCGGGCCGGAGATCCGGCATCGCGGGGCTGATCAGGGTCGTCGTCAGGACGTCGGCCGGGCGCTCGGCCGCCACCGTCATCGCGACCGCCCCGCCGAGCGAGTTGCCCACCAGGTGCACGGGCCCGTCGAGCGAGGCGACGAACTGCCCGACCGCCTCGGCGTGCGCCCGCAGCGAGTAGTCGCGGTCGGCGCGCGGCTCGGAGTGCCCGAAGCCCGGCAGGTCGACGGCGAACCCGTGCCAGCGCGACGAGAGCCCGCCCGCCAGGTCGGTCCAGTTGGTGGCCGACCCGCCGAGGCCGTGCACGTAGACGACGGTGCCCTCGGGGGTGGTCACGGCGGGGGTCTCGCGGACGTGCAGGTCGACGTCGCCCACGCGCACCCGGCGGCCCGGCCAGTGCGGCGTGGGGTCGCCGATCGGCCCGAGCGCGCCGGTCGGGGCGAACGGCAGGGCGGAACCGTTCCCCGTCGCTGCGCTCGCCCCGCCCCCGTTCACCTGCGGGCCACTCCCCGGAACCGTGATCGTCACGATGAACATGGTGCAGGTGGACGGCAGGTGAAGCGAACCCGACCCGGACATGTCGCACGAGGTGACCGCCGCCGAACCGCACGTGACGGGGGCGCGCGGGCGTCACGGTGGGTAGGGTCCTCGGCGACCGGGAGGGGTGGCACGCCGCTCCCGGACACCGAACGAGGCGGGGAGCGGGTCGATGAGTGAGTCCGGAGCGGCGGCGCAGCACGCGGCCGGTGCCCCCCTGTCGACGACGGGGTCCCCGGGCTCGTCGGCCGGCCGGCCGCGGATGTCGCGCTCGCAACGGCGCGCCCAGCTGCTCGCCGCGGCCCGCGCGGTCTTCGGGGCGCAGGGCTACCACGCGGCGGCCATGGACGAGATCGCCGAGCGCGCCGGCGTCAGCAAGCCGGTGCTCTACCAGCACTTCCCCGGGAAGCTGGACCTGTACCGCGCGCTCGTGGAGTCGGCCGCGAACGAGATGGTCCGCACGGTGCGGGCGGCGATGCGCTCGACCACGGACAACAAGGCCCGCGTGCACGCGGCCGTGCAGGCCTACTTCGACGTGGTGTCCTCCCGCGACGGCGCGATGCGCCTGGTCTTCGAGACCGACACCCGGGCGACGCCCGAGATCGCCGAGATCGTGGACCGCGCGACGAGCGACTGCATCGACGCGGTGACCGAGGTCGTCACCGCGGACGCCGGGCTGGAGCCGGACCGGGCCCGGCTGCTCGCGGTCGGGCTGGTGGGGCTGTCGACGACGGCGGCCCGCTACTGGCTCGACGCGGGGCTCCAGCCGCCGCGCGAGGACGCGATCGCCCTGATGTCCACGCTGGCGTGGCGCGGCATCGGCGGCGGGTTCCCCCGCCAGGAGGGCTGACCCTCCCGGCCGGGGACGCCTACCGGGGACTCCTCTAGCTACCGACCCCGAACCCCACGCGCCGCACCTCGGAGGGTGCGATCTCCACGTAGGCGATGCGGGTGGACGGGATGAGGTAGCGCCGGCCCTTGTCGTCGGTCAGCGACAGGGTGCCGCTGCTGCCGGACAGGGCGCCGTCGACGAGCTCGGCCACCTCGTCGGGCGTCTGCCCGCTCGAGACGACGAGCTCACGCGGGCTGTCCGCGACGCCGATCTTGACCTCCACGCGACCCTCCGGTCCTTGCGACTCACCTGGCGCCCGCAGGTTAGTCCAGATCGGGCACACCCGACGGCGGGGCTCGCTCAGGGCGAACGTGGACGGACCCGCTGCGGACCCTCACAGCCCCAGGGCCGCGACCCGCCGGTTGTGCGCGGTCTTGAGTCGCTTGAGCACCGGCGAGCGGGTGGAGCCCGCGCCCTCGGCCAGCACGGCCGCGAGGCCGGGGTCCTCGTCGAGCGCCGCGGTCACGGCCGCGAGGGCCTCGCCGAGCAGCCGGCGCGCCCACATCGACAGCCGCGCGTGCACCTGCGGGTCCCCGCAGGCCTCCCGGACGCGGGCCGCGACGAACGCGTCGTGCCCCACGTCGGCGATGACCTCCCCCACGAGCTCCGCGTCGGCGCCGGAGAGCCCCTCGAGCGCCTCGGCCTGCAGGTCGGTCACCAGACCGCGCCCGAGCGTCGTCGCGACCAGCGCCTCGGCCCAGTCCCGGCCCGCGACTGTGCGCAGCACCCGGTCGACGCGCTCGGTGAACGGCGCCATCGCCTCGAGGACGTCGACGCCGCGGGCGGCCAGGTGGTCGCGCACCCGACGGAAGTGGTCCATCTCGACGGCGGCGAGGGTCGCCAGGTCGGCCCGCCCGGCGAGGTCGGGTGCGAGTTGCGCGTCCGCGGCGAGCTGGGTGAACGCGGCGAGCTCGCCGTAGGCCACCAGGCCCAGCAGCGCCCGGAATTCGTCCTGCCCACCGGCTTCGGTCACGGCGGCGCAGCCTACGGTGCGCGGCCACCGTCGCGCCGCCGTCACACGTCACGGTGCGGTGGTGGTGAGCGGGAACGCACCGAGCGGGTACCATGGGGACTGGTCCGAGCCGGTGACACCCCTCTGACCCGATGTGGCCCCACCCGGGGCCGCTCCCCACGCACCCCGTCATCGGCGCGGTCCTCCCGCCCCCGGGCGGGCCGACCCGACGGCCGGCCCCGGGGATCGGGACGAACCAGCGCGCGCAGGCGCCATGTCGGCTCTCCCGCTCCGTCGCCCGATGCCACTGCTGCCCGGGCGCGGCGGTCGAGCCAGCCGGACATCTCGCGTGCACCAGCCGCGAGGAAGGCAGACCCCTGAACCCCACCGAAGACAACGCCCTCGTCAACGCCGAGGACTCCGAGGTCGTCACGCAGGCCGTGGCCACGACGACGTCGTCGCAGGACTCCCCCACCTTCGCCGAGCTGGGCGTGCTCCCCGAGATCGTCGAGGCGCTGGCCGCGAACGGCATCGAGCGCACCTTCGCCATCCAGGAGCTGACGCTGCCGCTGGCGCTCGCCGGCGAGGACGTGATCGGCCAGGCGCGCACCGGCACCGGCAAGACCCTGGGCTTCGGCGTCCCGCTGCTGCAGCGCGCCGGCTCGCCCACCGAGGACGGCACGCCCCGCGCGCTCGTCGTCGTGCCCACCCGCGAGCTGTGCCTGCAGGTCGCGAAGGACCTCGAGGCCGCGTCCAAGGGCCTCGGCACCCGCGTCGTGTCGATCTACGGCGGCCGGCCCTACGAGCAGCAGATCGCCGCGCTGCAGCGCGGCGTCGAGCTCGTCGTCGGCACCCCGGGGCGCCTGCTCGACCTGGCCCAGCAGGGACACCTGGTGCTCGCCAAGGTCGGCGGCCTGGTGCTCGACGAGGCCGACGAGATGCTCGACCTGGGCTTCCTGCCCGACGTCGAGCGCATCCTCGGGATGCTGCCCGCGAAGCGCCAGACGATGCTCTTCTCGGCGACGATGCCCGGGCCGATCATCACGCTCGCCCGCACGTTCCTGACGCAGCCGACGCACATCCGCGCCGAGCAGGTCGACGCCAGCGCCATCGGCGAGCGCACCGCGCAGTTCGTCTACCGCGCGCACGCCATGGACAAGGTCGAGCTGCTGGCGCGCACGCTCCAGGCCGCCGACCGCGGGCCGACCATGGTCTTCACCCGCACCAAGCGCACCGCGAGCAAGGTCTCCGAGGAGCTCGCCGAGCGCGGCTTCAAGGTCGGCGCGGTGCACGGCGACCTCGGCCAGGGCGCCCGCGAGCACGCCCTCAAGGCCTTCCGCACGGGACGCATCGACGTCCTGGTGTGCACCGACGTCGCCGCCCGCGGCATCGACGTCACCGGCGTCACGCACGTCGTGAACTACCAGTGCCCGGACGACGCGAAGACCTACGTGCACCGGATCGGGCGCACCGGCCGCGCCGGCAAGACCGGTATCGCGATCACGCTGGTCGACTGGGACGACCTCCCCAAGTGGAAGCTCATCTCGGACGACCTGGACCTCGGCGCCCCGGAGCCCCCGGAGACCTACTCCAACTCCCCGCACCTCCACCGTGACCTCGGCATCCCCGCCGATGCCACCGGCCGCGTCGCGCGCCGCCGGCGCCCGGCGGAGGAGGAAGAGGAGACCGGCGACGGGTCCGCGCCGCCGGAGCCCGCCGCGGAGGAGCGGCGTCCGCGCCGGTCCCGCAGCCGCACCCGCCGACGGGGTGGCGAGGTCGTGTCCGGGCCCGAGGGCGAGGAGGGCGCCGCGTCGGACACCACCGAGGCCGCGTCCGACGACGCCGAGGACCCGTCGTCCACCGAGGACGACGACTCCGGCCGCTCGCGCCCGCGTCGCCGTCGGCGCCGTGGCCGTGGCCGCGCCTCGGCCGGTGCCGAGGGCAGCGAGGCCGTCGCGGTCGGTGCCGACGCCGAGTGATCTCATCTCCGGTGTGAGCAGCGCACCACCGGACGAGCGCGCGCGGAGCCACCGCAGCACGTGGTGGCCCCGCGCGGAACGTCGCCGCCGCGTTGACCTGGTGGCGATCGCCCTGATCGTCGTCGCCGCGGTGGTCGGGGTCGTCCTCGTCGTCCGCTCGGGCGACGAGGCGGCCACGAGCCTGCAGCAGGGGGCCACGATCCCGTCGCCGGACACCCCGGCGGTGCCGACCGCGCTCACCGAGGCGTGGCGGGCCGCCGACCCGGTCGGCGCGCCGCCGGGTCCCGGGCTCGTCGGCGGGCCGGTGAGCGTCGGGCCCGCCGTCGCGACCGGGCGCACGGAGGCCGACGGCACCGCCGTCGTGACCGGCCTGGACGCGGCCACCGGCGCCGTCGCCTGGGAGTACCGGCGGCCCGACCCGTTGTGCACCCTCGGCGAGGGCTCCGGCGTGGTCCTCGCGGTGTTCGCGACGACGTCGCCGGTCGGGACGTTCTGCAGCGAGGTCGCCTCGTTCGACCCGTCGACCGGGGACCGCGGGCCGAGCCGCAACGCCGACGTCCGCCCCGGCACCCGGCTGCTCGCCGACGGGTCGCACGTCACCGCGACCGGGCGGGACTACCTCGAGGTCTGGCGCGACGACCTCGTCGCCACCCTCGAGTACGGGCAGCTGCCCACCCCGGTGCAGGGCACGCCGCAGCCCCGGGCCGGCTGCCCGCACGTGTCCGTCGCGGTGGGGGCGGACGACGTCGCGGTGCTCGAGCGCTGCCCCGGCGAACCCTCCGACCGGCTCTCCGTGCTGTCCGCCGGCCCCGCCGAGTACGACCGGCCGGAGGACCGGTTCAGCGTCCTGTCCGGCGTGACCGACGGGCGGGTCGTGGCCACCTCGGAGTCGCGGACCGCGGTCCGTGCGCCCGACGGCACGCTGCGGGTCTACGACGGCGCCGGGACCCCGGTCGCGACCGCTCCCCTCGGTCCGGCCGCCGGGCCGATCCCGGACGCGGGCACCACCGATCCCGCCGGGCAGGCCCTCGGCACCAAGGTCGCCGGGCCGGTGCTCCTGTGGTGGACCGGGACCGCGACCGTCGGCCTCGACCCCGCCACCCTGCTCCCCCGCTGGACGCTGCCGGGCACCCTCGGTCCGGGCGCCGCGGTGCCGACCGGGGTCCTGGGCGCGCCGACGACCGTGCTGGTCCCGGTCCCCGCGGGCCTCGCCCCCGTCGACGCCGCGACCGGGGCCGCCGGTCCGGTGATCGCGCTCGACCGGCGCGCCGACCCCCCGGGCCCCGTCGGCGTGGACGTCGTCGGCGCCACCGTGGTGGAGCAGCGCGGCGACGCCGTCGTGGGCCTGCGGCCGCCGCGCTGAGCCGCACGTCCGCCGGTCGCCCGATGGGGCAGACTGAGTGGGGTGAGCCACGATCCCCTGCCGGTGCGGGTCGCGGACGCCCGGCGCGCGGGAGCGCAGCTCACGCCGCACCGGGCCCGGCACGTGGAGCTCCCCGGGCCGATCGTCGCCCTGCGCGCCGAGGCCCGCCCGCGGGCCTCCGACGAGCCGTGGGACGCGGTCGCGGTGCTCGTCCCGGGCTACTCGGGGTCGAAGGAGGACTTCGCCCCGCTGATCGACCCGATCGCCGACGCCGGCATCGGGGTGCTGGCCCTCGACCTCCCCGGGCAGTTCGAGTCCCCGCCGCTGCCCGGCGAGATGGACCACCGGTCGGCCCCGCTCGGCTCGCTGGTCGCGCGGATCGTGCGGGACGAGGCGGCCGCGGGCCGGACGGTCCTGCTGCTCGGCCACTCCTTCGGCGGCCTGGTGGCGCGGGCGGCGGTGCTGTCCGGGGCGCCGGTGCGGGGCCTGACGCTCATGGACACCGGCCCCGGCGAGCTCCCGATGGGGCCGCGCCGCACCCGCCTCGACGTCCTCGAGCCCGTGCTGCGCCGGCGTGGCCTCGACGCCGTCGTCGCCCTGCGCGAGGAGACGGGCGACTGGGAGGCCGCCGCACCCGCCGTCGCCGGATTCCTCCGGGAGCGGCTGCAACGCTCCTCGCCGGTGGCGCTGCTGGGGATGGGGGACGCGCTGCGCGGCGAGCCCGACCGGGTGCCCGAGCTCGTCGCGGCGCTGCGCGGCCGCCGGCTCGCGACGCTCGTGGTCTGCGGGATGCACGACGACGCCTGGCCGGTCACCACCCAGCGCACGATGGCCGACCGGCTCGAGGCGGAGTTCGCCGCCGTGCCGGGCGCCGCGCACTCCCCGAACGTCGAGAACCCGCTCGCCCTGCTCGACGTCCTGGTGCCCACGTGGCGGACCTGGCTCCGCGAGGACACCCTGGAGGGATGAACGACGCCCCTCGGTCTCCCGGGTCGAGCTCCGCTGCGCTCCGTCTCCCGCGGGACCCCGAGCTCGGCTACTTCGGGCCTGGGAGCGTGACCTGGAAGGTGATGGCCGACCCGTCCGCGGGCCCCGGCGGCATCGCCGCGCTGTTCACCCAGGCACTGCACCCCCGCGCGCTGGCCGGGGTCGACCAGCACTCCGACTTCCGCACGCAGTTCTGGCCGCGGCTGGCCCGCACCGCGGAGTACGTCATGACGGTGACGTTCTCCTCGCGCGAGAAGGTCGACCGCGTCGCGGGCCACGTCCGCCGCGCCCACGAGCACGTCCGCGGCGTCGACCCGGTCACCGGGCGCACCTACGCGGCCTCGGAGCCCGACCTGCTGCGCTGGGTGCACGTCACCGAGGTCAACGGCTTCCTCGACGCGGTGCAGCGGGCCGGCGCCGGTCTCACCGACGACGAGGCGGACCGCTTCCTCGCCGAGCAGGTCCGGGCCGCGGAGCTGCTCGGGGCCACCGACGTCCCGGCCTCGCGCGCCGAGGTGGCCGACTACTTCGAGGCCGTCCGCCCCGAGCTGCAGGCGTCCCCGACGAGCCGCAGCGGCGCCCTGCGCCTGCTCGCGCCGCCGATGCCGACGCGGGTCGCCCTGACCACCCCCGCCCGCCCCGCGTGGACCGCCCTGGCCACGCTCGGCTTCGCGCTGCAGCCGCGGTGGGCGCGGCGCATGCACGGTCTGCCGGGGCTCCCGACGACGGATCTCGCGGCCGGCCTGGTGATCCGCGCGCTGCGGACGACGGTGCTGGCGTTGCCGGAGACCTGGCAGCGCGGCCCGGTCGCCCGGGAGGCCCTGGCCAAGGAGCGCGCGATCCTCGGGGACGCGGCGTGACCGACCTGGGCGACCGTGCGGCCGAGCTGGACGCCGCCGATCCGCTCGCGGCACTCCGGGAGCGCTTCGTCCTCGGCCCGGAGATCGCCTACCTGGACGGGAACTCGCTCGGACGCCCCCTCGTGGTCACCGCCGAGGCGCTCGCCCGGTTCACCCGCGAGGAGTGGGGCGGTCGGCTGATCCGGGGGTGGGACGAGACATGGGTCGCGCTCCCGACGGACCTGGGCGACCGGCTCGGCGCGGTCCTGCTCGGCGCCGCGCCGGGGCAGACGATCGTCGGCGACTCCACCAGCGTGCTGCTCTACAAGCTCGCCCGGGCCGCGGTGGACGCCGCCGCGCCGGAGCGCGACGAGATCGTCCTGTCCGACGACGACTTCCCCACCGACCGGTACCTGCTCGAGGGCATCGCCGCCGAGACCGGCCGGACGCTGCGGTGGATCCCCACCGACCACGCGGGCGGGGTCTCGGCGGACCAGGCCGCCGCGGCGCTCGGCCCGCGGACCGCCCTCGTCGTGCTGTCCCACGTCACCTACCGCTCCGGGTTCCTCGCCGACGCCGCCGCGATCACCCGGCTGGCGCACGACGCCGGCGCCCCGGTGCTCTGGGACCTCTGCCACTCGGTGGGCTCGGTCCCCGTCGACCTCGACGGCTGGGGCGCCGACCTGGCCGTCGGGTGCACCTACAAGTACCTCGGCGGCGGGCCCGGCTCGCCCGCGTTCGCGTACGTCGCGGCCCGCCACCACGGGGTGCTGCGCCAGCCGATCCAGGGGTGGTTCGGCCGCCGCGACCCGTTCGCCATGGCCGCCGGCTACGAGCCCGCCGCGGGCATCCGCCAGTTCCTCTCCGGCACCCCGCCGGTGCTCGCGACCGTCCCGCTGCAGGTGGGCCTGGACCTCTACGCCGAGGCCGGCATCGAGGCGGTCCGCGCGAAGTCGGTGGCGCTGACGGAGTTCGCCGTGGCCGCCGCGGACGCGCACGGTCTCGAGGTCGCCTCGCCGCGCGACCCCGGTCGCCGCGGCGGGCACGTGACCCTGCGGCACCCGGACGCCCGCGCGCTCGTGGCGGCGCTGTGGGAGCGCGGCGTCATCCCGGACTTCCGCGCCCCGGACGGCATCCGCGTCGGCCTCGCGCCGCTCTCGACGTCGTTCGCCGAAGTGGCGGCCGGGTTCGAGGTGCTCCGGGACCTCACGCCCACCAGTTGAGGGAGAGCACCACCAGCACCGTCACCGGGACGACCGACGCCGCGACGGTCGCCGCCCACACCGGGGTCCGCCGCCACGCCGCGATTCCGGTGGCCGTGAGCGCGACGACGACGCCCGCCAGGTGGGCGGCCAGGACGTCGAGCCCCGGACCCACCGCGCTCAGCACCAGCGGCGCGATGCCGACGACCAGCGCCAGCACCATCAGCCCTCCGGTGAGCACCCGCGCGACCTCCACCAGGCGCATCAGGGCCGTCGGACGGTGCCGACCGATCGGCCGGCCGAAGGCACCGGTCCGCGGCGCCGACGACGGCACGGCCTGCAGGTGCCGGGGCGTCGCCGGAGTGGGGTGCGTGGGCCCGTCGAACACCCCGCGCCGCACCGCGTCGACCGGGGTGCCCGGGGCCGGGGTGAACGCCCGGTCCATCGCCGCCCAGCCGTGCGGGGGCGTCGGGTCCTCCGGGTCGCCGTACGCGTCAGGGCCCGGCGTCTCGTCGGGGTGGGCGCTCATCGGGGCGGGATCATCGGGGTGCGGGATTCCTCCGGGGCGGGGCGGCTCACGGCGCGAGCAGGGACCACGGTCGCAGGGACGGCGACGCGGCTCGGCCCTCGGGGCAGCTGCGGCGGAAGTCGCACCGCGCGCAGCCGGGGCCGGTGGTCGGCGGGAAGAGGACCTCCGGGTCGCCCCCACCGCCGAGCGCGTCGCCCGCGTCGGCCATGGCCCGCGCCGAACGCTCGGCACCGTGCCGGTGCCGCGCGAGGGACGTCTCGTCGTGCTCGGCCACTGCCACCGTTCCCGACGGCAGGTGGTGCAGCTCCACCCGCCGGCAGGCCCGGCGCAGCGTCCGTCCGGCGGCCAGCGCGTACAGCGCGAGGGCGCGCGAGGCGCGGGCGTCCTCGGAGGTGGGGACCCCACGGCCGGTCTTGTAGTCGACGATCACCGCCTCGTCGCGCGGCCCGGCGTCGATCCGGTCGACCCGGCCCTCGGCGACGATGTCGCCGACCGGTGCGGTGACCCAGCGCTCCACGCCCAGCGGCTCGCCGACCTCGGTCTCGGCGACGTACCGGCCGACCCACTCCCGGGCGCGCGTGCGGTACCCCGCCGCCTGGTCGGAGTCCCGGAACCCCTCGTCCGACCACAGGGTGTCGACCAGCCGGGCCGCCGTCTCCGGCGAGCGCCGGGCGGCGGGCGTCTCGTAGACCGCACGGAGCACGTTGTGGACCACCGCGCCGAGCGTCGCGTGCGCCCAGGCACCCCCGCGGGGCGGGGTCGGCCGGTCCAGGTAGGTCATCCGGAAGCGCCGCCGACAGCCGTCCCACGTGGCGAGCCGCGCGGGGGTGACCTTGACGAGCGGGAGGGGCATGTCCGCCAAGCTCAGCTGCCCGCTCATCGGGGTCATCCTAGGCGCCGCCGATGATCACCTCCGCTCCGGTGGCCCTCCGGAGCAGGGCGTCGAGCGCGTCGGGGGCGGTCGTCGCCGCGGCGATCGGGGTCGTCTTGCGGGTGCCGTGGTAGTCGCTGGATCCGGTGACGACGAGGCCCAGCTCACCGGCCAGGGCACGCAGCCGCTCGCGGTCCGCGGGCCCGTGGTCGGGGTGGTCCACCTCGATCCCGACGAGGCCGGCCGCGGCCATGTCGACGATCACCGACTCCTCGATGACGTCGCCGCGCCGGCGCGCCCACGGGTGCGCCCACACCGGGACGCCGCCGGCGGCCAGGATCATCGCGATCGCGTCCTCGATCGGGGTGTCGGCCTTGGGCTCGTAGTAGGGGCCGTCCTTCGCGAGGAACGACGTGAAGGCCTCGCCGACACTCTCCACCGCGCCCAGGTCGACCAGGGCCTGCCCGAGATGCGGGCGGCCGACCGGCGCGCCGGTCCGGGCGGCGATGCCCTCCGGGTCGACGTCGTACCCGGCCGCGCGCAGCCGCTCCGTCATGACCCGGATGCGGCGCAGGCGCTCCCCGCGCATCCGCTCCTGGTCGGCCAGCACCGCGGGGTGGGCCGGGTCGAACAGGTAGCCGAGCAGGTGGGCCGAGACGTGACCACCCCGGCCGTCGGGGGCCTCGGTGGAGAACTCGGCGCCACGTACAAGTGAGACGCCGTCGGGCACGGCCGCGGCCGCGGCGTCCCAGCCCGCCGTCGTGTCGTGGTCGGTGAGCGCGAGCGTCGTCACCCCCGCGGCGGCCGCGAGGCGGACGACGTCGGCCGGGTCGTCGGACCCGTCGGAGGCGTTCGAGTGCAGGTGGAGATCGATCGTCACGGGCGCGACGGCGTCTGGCGCTTCTCGCCGAACACGAGCTCCGAGATCGCCTCGTACACCTCGTCGGGGTCGGGCAGGAAGCTGATCTCGCTGAGGGCCTGGATCTGACCGGCCGACTCGATCACGAGCGTGCCGTACCCGAGCATGCGGCCGGTGAGCGTGCGCTTGAAGGTCAGGTCGGTGACCTTCCCGAGCGGCATCATGCCGACCTTCTGCGTGAAGACGCCCTCGGTCAGCATCACCCGCTTGTCGGTGATGACGACCTTCTCCACCCACCACTCGCTGACCTTGTAGGCCGCCTTCACCAGCACCAGCAGGGCGCCGTACCAGAGCAGGTTGGACAGCACCGGCCCCTTCGGCAGCAGGTACGCCGCCACCATGAGGATGACCATGAGGACGGCCGCCTGGACCACCTCGTTGACGACGACCACCCAGTGCCGGCGGAACCTGATCACGCGCCGTTCGGTCGGCAGGACGTACTCGTCGACCTCGCGAGGTGCCAGCACGGCGGCCCTCCCCTTCTCCCGGGTGGAGAGCCTAACGCCTCGGCGTCAGCTGACGAGGTTGCGCAGGAAGAGGATGAGCGAGCTCGCCACGTCCCCGAGGGCGCTCAGGATCCCGGTGACGAAGTCCGCGGAGTTCTGCGGTTGGGAGATCACGAAGAACAGCACGAAGATCACGACGATCGCGATGCCGACCTTCTTCACGTCCACGGCGGCCGATCCTAGGGAGATCGTCGATCTCCCTAGGGTCGACACACCGCTTGCCGAACACTCAGTCGCGCTGCGGAACCGGGCGGCGCGGCTGCTCGGCCTCCTCGCCGGCGTTCTCCGGGCGCTTGGGCACCATCACCTTGCGGCGGTAGATGCACACGACGACGCCGTCCTGGTTGTAGCCGATCGTCTCGACCTGGACCACGCCGCGGTCGTTCTTCGACGACGACTCCTTCTTGTCCAGGACCGTCGACTCGCCGTAGATGGTGTCGCCGTGGAAGACCGGCTTGACGTGGCGCAGCGACTCGACCTCGAGGTTCGCGATCGCCTTCCCGGAGACGTCGGAGACGGACATCCCGAGCAGCAGCGAGTAGACGTAGTTGCCCACCACCACGTTGCGGCCCTGCTGCGTCCCGGACGCGTAGTGGTTGTCCAGGTGCAGCGGGTGGTGGTTCATGGTGATGAGGCAGAAGAGGTGGTCGTCGTACTCGGTGACCGTCTTGCCGGGCCAGTGCTTGTACGTCGCCCCGACCTCGAACTCCTCGAAGTACCGACCGAACTGCACGTGTCCACTCCCTGAACTCGTCGACGACAGCGACGTGATGAGTCACTCCCGGGGTGCTGTTCCCGGGCCGGGTCGTAGGATGGACCATCGGTGCACGGCGCGTACCAGCACGAACGCGTGAGCCGTGCGACATGGATCGAGACAGGTCGAGACCAGGAGGTGGACGTGGACGCCCCCGAGCAGGCAGCCGACACCCCCGGCGGAAGTACCGGCCGCGTCCCCTCGTCGAGGGTGCCGCGCCGCTAGACCGGCCGGCCGACGGGGCGACGCGGAGCCACCACCTCCGCCCCGACTGTGATCCGAGGTCCCGTCATGCCCGCCCTCCCCTCCCTGCGCACGGGCGCCCGCGTCCGTCGCCCCCGCGCCCTCGACAACGGCGTGCACGTCCCGCACGTCCCGCTCTCGGCGTTCGTCGTCGACTGCGCGGTGTACATCGACGGGCGGCGTCTGGAGGGGCACTGGAACCACCGGGACGCCATCGATGAGGTCCGCAGGCGCGGCGAGGGCTTCGTCTGGGTGGGTCTGCACGAGCCGGACGCCGAGCAGATCCAGGACATCGCCGAGGTGTACGGCCTGCACCCGCTCGCCGTCGAGGACGCGGTGCACGCCCACCAGCGCCCGAAGATCGAGCGCTTCGACGACATGCTCTTCTCGGTCTTCAAGACGATGCGCTACGTCGCGCACGCCTCGCCGACCACCGCGAACGAGATCGTCGAGTCCGGCGAGCTGATGTGCTTCGTCGGGAGGGACTTCGTGGTGACGGTGCGCCACGGCCAGCACTCCGGGCTGCGCCGCGTCCGCCGGATGCTCGAGGAACAGCCGGAGCACCTGACCCTGGGCCCGGCCGTGGTGCTGCACGCGGTGTCGGATCACATCGTCGACGCCTACCTCGACGTCTCGGCCGCGGTGGAGGGCGACCTGGACACGATCGAGGCCGAGGTCTTCGCGCCCTACTCCGAGCTCGGGGCCGACCAGATCTACCTGATGAAGCGCGAGGTGCTGGAGCTGCGCCGCGCGGTCGCACCGCTGGTGGCCCCGCTGCGCCGGCTCACCGAGGGCTACTCGCCGCTGATCCCCACCGAGGTCCGCAGCTACTTCCGCGACGTCGACGACCACCTCGTGACGGTGTCCGAGCGCGTCGCCCAGTTCGACGAACTGCTGACGACGCTCGTCGACGCCGTCCTGGCGAAGATCACGCTGCGGCAGAACAACGACATGCGCAAGATCACCGCCTACGCGGCGCTGCTGGCGGTCCCGACGATGTTCGCGGGCATCTACGGCATGAACTTCGACAACATGCCCGAACTGCACTGGGAGTTCGGCTACCCGCTGGTCATCGTCGTGATCCTGTCGATCTGCGCCTGGCTGTTCCGCACCTTCCGCCGCAACCGCTGGCTGTAGCTCGCCCCGTCCGCGGCAGGGCACCCCCACGGTTCCCGACGGCGGGTCGTGCCCCGGCCTGGCAGCATCGGCGGTCGTGAGCCACCTCGCCGGGCCCGACCAGCCGGTGCCGCCGGGCTGGCGACGCCACGAGCACGTGCAACGGTTCGTGGTGGCGGCCCCGCGCGAGCGGGTGTGGGCGTGGCTGAACGACCCGGCCACGTTCACCGACACGCAGATCCCGCCGTGGCGCGTCGAGTTCCTCGGCGGCGGCTTCGACGAGGGCACGGTGACCACCCACCACGGGCCGGGCCTGCACCTCCCCGGGGTGCTCGCGGAGATCCGCGACGGCGAGCACCGGGACCTGCAGTACCTCTACGGGGCGTACGCGATCTCGTTCCGGCTGCTGCGGCCGACGCGGCTGTGGATCGCGGTGGCGGACGCGCCGGATGGCGACACGGAGGTGGAGATCCGCATCGACGCGCACGTCCACCCGCGGATGCTGCGGCTCTGGGCCCTGTCGCAGCGGCTGTTCTGGCGCCGCTTCGAGACGTGGGCGGCGCGGGCCACGGCGTCCACATGATCAACGAGCATCGTCGGTGGTCGGCGCCAGGTCCGTGCCACCGCAGGTGCTCGCTCGCCGCGACGGCGGGTCGCGGCACCGACCCGTCGTCGGGAAGGGATCAGGTCTGCTCGGACCCGATCGCGAGCTTGGCCAGCATGTCGCGGGCCTTCTCGGCGTTGCGAGGCTGGCAGAGGACGTCGTAGCGGCCGGCGACGAGCTGGCTGGCCGAGGTGAAGTCCCGGCGACCGCGGCTCGCGCCGTAGGTGATCGCCCCGGACACGACGCCGAACACGATGCCCATGCCGAGGCCGAGCAGGATCGCGCCGAACGACCCGTTGGCGCTGAACAGCGACAGGATCACACCGACGAACAGGCCGAGCCAGGCGCCGGACGCGGCGCCGGTGGCGAGGACGCGACCCCACGTCAGGCGGCCGATCACGCGCTCGACGAGCATCAGGTCGACCCCGACGATGGTCACGTCGGCGACGGGGAAGTCGTTGTCGGCGAGGTGGTCGACCGCGCGCTGGGCCTCCTCGTACTTGGCGTACGACCCGATCGGCCACCCCGACGGCGGCTCGGGCAGGTTGGGGAGCCCGGGCGCGGACCCGGGACGGTTACCGATGAACGGCGCGCTCACGACTTCCTCCGCTTGCCTGGCGAACCCCACGTCTCGGGGTCCGCGCATCCTTCCAACGGATGCAACCGGGCGAAAGTGCCCACGCGGGGTGTGACCGGCGACGTCGCCGCGCGGACGGGCTCCTGCGGTACCGCCGCGGAGTTGCATGCTCGACGGCGGCACCGCAGGACGTGCACTCAGGCCTTCGCGCCCCGGACGCGTTCCCGCATGGTCTCGAGGACCCGGTCCTCGTCGGGCGTGGTCAAGGCGCGGTGGCCCATCACGTCGATACCGCCCTCCCAGGCCGCCATCCCGAGGGCGATGTCGGACTCGGCGTTGTCGGCGACGTGGGCCATCGACCACTTGACGAACGCCCGGTCCACGCCCTCGTGCGTCTCGACCAGCTTGACGTCCTCGTGCCGCGGGTCGCGGCCGATCTTCTCGTAGAGCGCCTGGACCTTCTCCTGCTCCCCCTCGAGGGTCTGCACCACGTCGATGTCGAACACGACCAGGGCCCCGGTGATGCCCTGGGCGGGGTTGTTCCGCCGTGAGGTGCTCAGGATGTTCGCCACCGACGCCTGGATGTCCTCGGACGGGACACTCAGCCGGCTGTGGTAGACCAGCCGGTAGACCTTCTCGGTGCTCGCGCTGTCTGACATGTCGTGACTCCCCTGTCATCGACGACGCACTCGCCGGCCCCTTGCTGGACCGGTCGTCGTGCGCCCTCCCACGACGGTAGAGCCGCGTGACCGTGATCACATGTCGAACGGCATCAGCGCAGCTTGTAGTCCTTGAGCAGGCCGCGGCTGATGATCGTCTTCTGGATCTCCGAGGTGCCCTCGCCGATGAGCAGGAACGGCGCCTCGCGCATGAGCCGCTCGATCTCGTACTCCTTGGAGTAGCCGTAGCCGCCGTGGATGCGGAACGACTCCTCGGTGACCTCCTTGCAGTACTCGGAGGCGATCATCTTGGCCATGCCGGCCTCGACGTCGTTGCGCTGGCCGCGGTCCTTGAGGCGGGCCGCGTTCACCATCATCAGGTGGGCCGCCTCGACCTTCGTGGCCATCTCGGCGAGCTTGAACGCGATCGCCTGGTGCTGGGCGATCGGCTTGCCGAAGGTGGAGCGCTGCTGGGAGTACTCGATGCCGAGCTCGAAGGCCCGGATCGCGATCCCGCACGCGCGGGCGGCGACGTTCACGCGCCCGACCTCGACGCCGTCCATCATCTGCGCGAAGCCCTTGCCGGGCAGCTCGCCGAGGACCTGGGTCTGCGGGATGCGGAAGCCGTCGAACACCATCTCGGTGGTGTCGACGCCCTTGTAGCCCATCTTGTCGATCTTGCCGGGCACCGAGAGACCCTCGGCCACCTTGCCGAAGCCGCGCGGCTTCTCCACCAGCAGCGTCGTCAGGTTCTGATAGGGCTTCTCGGCGCCCTCGTCGGTCTTGACGAGCACCGCGGTCAGGTTCGACGACCCGCCGTTGGTCAGCCACATCTTCGCGCCGTTGACGACGTAGTCCTCGCCGTCGCGGGTCGCGCGGGTCTTGATGGCGGCGACGTCGCTGCCGAGCTCCGGCTCCGACATCGAGAACGACCCGGTGATCTCCCCGGTGGCCATCTTCGGCAGGTAGCGCTGCTTCTGCTCCTCCGTGCCGTGGTGGATCAGCATGTAGGCGACGATGAAGTGGGTGTTGATGACGCCCGAGACGCTCATCCACCCGCGCGCGATCTGCTCGACGGTCAGCGCGTACGTCGTCAGCGACTCGCCCAGCCCGCCGTACTCCTCCGGGATCATGAGCCCGAACAGGCCCATCTCCTTCATCCCGTCGACGATCTCCTGCGGGTACTCGTCGGCGTGCTCGAGCTCCTGGGCGTGCGGGATGATCTCCTTGTCCACGTAGTCGCGGACGGTGGAGAGGATCTCCTCCTGGACCTCGGTGAGGCCGGCGGTCTGGGCGAGACGTGCCATGACGATGAGCTCCTGACGAAGTTTGTTACCGGCGAGTATGCGGTCAGCTCTCCGGCGGCGTCCACCGCTCGCCGCGGGTCATGCCGGCGGCCCGGCCCTTGCCCGCGATGACCAGCGCCATCTTCCGCGAGGCCTCGTCGATCATCTCGTCGCCGATCATGGCCGAGCCCTTCTTCCCCCCGGCCTCCGAGGTGAAGTACTCGTAGGCGTCGAGGATGTTCTCGGCGTGGTCGTAGTCGTCCTGGTTGGGCGAGAAGACCTCGTTGGCGGCGTCGATCTGGCCGGGGTGCAGCACCCACTTGCCGTCGTAGCCCAGCGCCGCGGACCGCCCCGCCACCCGGCGGAAGGCGTCCACGTCGCGGATCTGCAGGTAGGGGCCGTCGATGGCCTGCAGGTCGTAGGCGCGGGCCGCCATGAGGATCTGCATGTAGATGTAGTGGTAGGCGTCGCCCTCGGTGTAGCCCGGGGGCTGCTCGCCGACGACCAGCGACTTCATGTTGATCGACGCCATGAAGTCGGCCGGGCCGAAGACGATGGTCTCCATGCGCGGCGACGCGGCGGCGATCTCGTTGACGTTGGTCAGGCCGAGCGCGTTCTCGATCTGCGCCTCGATGCCGATCCGGCCGACCTCGTACCCCATGGTCTTCTCGATCTGCGTGAGCAGGAAGTCCAGGGCGTGCACCTGCGCCGCGGTCTGCACCTTCGGCAGCATGATCGCGTCGAGGTTGGCCCCGGCGCCCTCGACGACCTCGGTCACGTCGCGGTAGGTCCACTCCGTGGTCCAGTCGTTGACGCGGACGACCCGGGTCTTGCCCTCCCAGCCGCCCTCGTTCAGCGCCGAGACGATCGTCTTGCGCGCGCCCGGCTTGGCCAGCGGGGCGCAGGCGTCCTCGAGGTCGAGGAAGATCTGGTCCGCGGGCAGCGTCCTGGCCTTGTCGATGAACTTCTGGCTGGACCCCGGGACCGCGAGACACGACCGACGCGGGCGGTTCTCGACACTCACGCGCACTGACCTCCAAGACGACGTCCGATTGACCGGGATGCTGACACGCGCCGACGGTGGTGTCCCGAGCTGTCCCGATTCAGGTGAGCACCCTCTCCGCCGCGGGCCGGGACCGCAACGCCGCTAACCTCTGTGCGTGACCCGAGCCGTGAACACTGCGATGACCAGGGTGTTCGTCGCCCGCATGGTCGGGCTGCCCGTGCTGGGTCCCGATGGCGAGCACATCGGCCGCGTCCGCGACGCCGTCTCGGCCGTCTCGGTCGGGCCGCGACCGCCCCGGGTGCTCGGGCTCGTCGTCGGGGTCGGGTCCCGGCGGCGGATCTTCGTGCCGATGCTGCGGATCACCGCCATCGACGCGGGCGCGGTGACGCTGTCCACGGGCCAGGTCAACCTGCGCCCGTTCGCGCAGCGCCCGAACGAGGTCCTCGTCGTCGGGGAGATGCTGGACGCGACGGTGCGCGTCGTCGACCGGCAGACCGAGGCGACCGTCGCGGACGTGCTCATGGAGCACACCCGCAGTCGGGACTGGCTCATCACCCGGCTCGCCGTCACCGAGCGCCTCGGGGTCCTGGGACGACGGGGCCCGGTGCAGGTGCTGCCGTGGGCGGCGGTCAGCGGCCTGTCCCTCGCCGAGGAGGGACAGGGCACCGAGCAGCTGATGGCGACGTTCGAGGACATGCGTCCGGCCGACGTCGCCCGCGCCCTGCTCGACCTCCCGACCCGCCGTCGCTACGACGTGGCCGACTCCCTCGACGACGAGCGCCTCGCCGACGTGATCGAGGAGCTGCCGGGCGACGAGCAGCGCGACCTGCTGCGCCACCTCGCCTCCGAACGGGCCGCCGACGTCCTCGAGGCGATGGACCCCGACGACGCCGCGGACCTGCTCGCCGACCTCCCCGACCCGGAGTCCGAGCAGCTGCTCGGGCTGATGGAGCCCGAGGACTCGCAGTCGGTGCGGCGCCTGCTCACCTACTCCGCCGACACCGCCGGCGGCATGATGACCCCGGAGCCCATCGTGCTGGCCCCGGACGCCACCGTCGCCGAGGCCCTCGCCCGGGTGCGCAATCCCGACATCACGCCGGCGCTGGCCTCGATGGTGTTCGTCTGCCGCCCGCCCTCGGCCACCCCGACCGGGCGCTACCTCGGCTGCGTGCACTCCCAACGCCTGCTGCGCGAGGCCCCGTTCGAGCTGGTCGCGGGCGTGCTGGACGCCGAGCTCACGCGGCTGCACCCGGACGCGGCGCTGACCGAGGTCACCCGCTACTTCGCGACGTACAACCTCGTGTGCGGCCCGGTGATCGACGAGAACGACCACCTGCTCGGCGCGGTCACCGTGGACGACGTCCTCGACCACCTGCTGCCCGAGGACTGGCGCTCCCAGGACCCCGACCCCACCACGACCGGGGGCCTGCGGGTCCCGGAGTCCGCCCTCCCGTCGACCAGCAAGGGAGGCCGCCGTGCCTGAGCGTTCCACCCGGCGTCGGCTGGACACCCCCGCCGGCCCGCAGCGCCGCCTGCGGTTCGACCTGGACACCGAGGCCTTCGGGCGGGTGGCCGAGCGGCTCGCCCGCTTCCTGGGGACGGGCACCTACCTGCTGTGGCAGACGGTGTTCGT
Organism: Actinomycetospora termitidis; assembly: GCF_030286555.1. Classification (GTDB taxonomy): domain Bacteria; phylum Actinomycetota; class Actinomycetes; order Mycobacteriales; family Pseudonocardiaceae; genus Actinomycetospora; species Actinomycetospora termitidis. Next base: position 396,077 of record NZ_JASVWF010000003.1, read on the forward strand.
GATCGTCTGGATCGCGCTGAACCTCATCGGCATCCTCGGGTCCTGGGACCCGTACCCGTTCATCCTGCTCAACCTGGCGTTCTCCACCCAGGCCGCGTACGCCGCGCCGCTCATCCTGCTCGCCCAGAACCGTCAGGACGACCGCGACCGGGTCTCGCTCGAGGAGGACCGCGCCCGCGCCCAGCGCACCATCGCCGACACCGAGTACCTGTCCCGTGAGCTCGCCGCGGTGCGGCTGGCCGTGGGCGAGATGGTCACCCGCGACTTCCTGCGCAGCGAACTCTCCGAACGCGGAGCCGAGCGGTCCGGGGTCGACCGCGAGACGCAGAAGGCGCTGACGCGGGCCGTCGACAAGTCCCTGGACCGTTCGCTGGAGAAGGCCCTCGACCGCGCGGTGGAGAAGGCCGTCGAACGGGCCCTGAGCCGGGTGCCGGAGCACACGGGTCCGTCGAACGGGACGGGCGGTACCGACACGTAGCATCGAAGTATGTCTGCACCGTCCGTCGAGGCGATCCGCACCGCACTGGGCGGTGTCGAGGATCCCGAGATCCACCGTCCGATCACCGAGCTGGGCATGGTCAAGGACATCCGCGTCCTGGACCACGGCAAGGTCGAGGTCGCGGTGTACCTGACGGTCGCCGGCTGCCCGATGAAGGACACGATCACCAGCCGCGTGACGAACGCGGTGTCCGCGGTCTCCGGCGTCACCGCGGTGTCGGTCGAGCTCGACGTCATGAACGACGAGCAGCGGCGCGAGCTGCGCAAGACCGTCAAGGGCGACGCCGACGAGCCGGTCATCCCGTTCGCCCAGCCCGGGTCCATGACGCGCGTGTACGCGGTGGCCTCCGGCAAGGGCGGGGTCGGCAAGTCCTCGGTGACGGTGAACCTCGCGGCCGCCATGGCCGACAAGGGCCTGAAGGTCGGCGTGGTCGACGCCGACATCTACGGCCACTCCGTGCCGCGCATGCTCGGCACCGAGGATCTGCCGACCAAGGTCGACGAGATGATCCTGCCGCCCCAGGCACACGGGGTGAAGGTCATCTCGATCGGCATGTTCACCCCCGGCAACACCCCGGTGGTGTGGCGCGGGCCGATGCTGCACCGTGCGCTGCAGCAGTTCCTCGCCGACGTGTTCTGGGGCGACCTGGACGTCCTGCTCCTGGACCTCCCGCCCGGCACCGGTGACATCGCGATCTCGGTCGCGCAGCTGATCCCGAACGCCGAGCTGCTCGTCGTCACCACGCCGCAACAGGCCGCGGCCGAGGTCGCGGAGCGCGCCGGCGCGATCTCGCTGCAGACCCGCCAGCGCCTCGTCGGCGTGGTCGAGAACATGTCGTGGATGGACCTGCCCGACGGATCGCGCATGGACCTGTTCGGCACCGGCGGCGGTCAGCAGGTGGCCGACTCGCTGACGAAGTCGGTCGGCTCCGAGGTCCCGCTGCTCGGCCAGATCCCGATCGACACCCGGCTGCGCGAGGGCGGTGACGCCGGGGTGCCGCTGGTGCTCTCGTCACCGCAGTCCGCTGCCGGCGAGGCGCTGCGCCAGGTCGCGGACCGGCTGACCGTGCGGGCCCGTGGGCTGGCCGGGATGTCGCTGAACATCTCGCCCGCCGGTCGCTGAGGCGCGGCGCGGCCGCGTCAGAGGTCGCGCTGCATCCACGCGACGTCGTGCCAGGCGTCGAACTTCCACCCGACGCGGGGGAAGAGCCCGACGTCCGCGAAGCCGAGCGCACGGTGCAGGCCGACGCTGGCCTCGTTGGGCACCGTGATGCCGGCGGCGGCGCGCACGAACCCCTGCTCGCGCACCCGCGTGACCAGGGCCTCGTACAGCGCGCGGCCGGCGCCGGTGCGCCGGCGGCCGGTCTCGAGGTAGACGCTGACGGTGCACGTCCAGCGGTAGGCGACGCGCTCGTTGAACGTGCCCGCGTAGGCGTAGCCGACGGTGCGGCCGTCGAGTTCGCCGACGAGCCAGACGTGCGCACCCTCGATGCGCCGCGCCATCACGTCGGCCGTGGGCGGCTCCTCCTCCAGGCTGATCACGGTGTCGCGGACGTACGGCGCGTAGATCGCGGCGCAGTCGTCGGCGTCCTCGAGCGTGGCGTCCCGGATCGTCAGCACAAGTGGTCACTATAGTGGCCGAATGATGCGCCCTTGCGTCCTTGTCGCGGTGTTCCGCCCCTCCTCCGGCGTCTTGTCGCTGTGATTCCCAGCGACAACCCGGGCGCCGGCTCCCCGGAACCCGCGACAGGGCTCGGTGCGTCGTTGGCCGCGGCGGTCCGTGCGCGGCGGGTGGAGCGCGACCTCACCGTGCGCGCACTGGCCGACCGGGCCGGGGTGTCGCGGGCGATGATCGGCAAGGTCGAGGCGGGTGAGGCCCAGCCCACGGCCGCCCTGCTCGGGAAGCTGTCGGGGGCGCTCGGGCTGACCCTGTCCGAGCTGGTCGCCCGCGCGGAGGGCGCGGATCGTCTGGTGCGACGGGTGGACCAGCCGACCTGGACCGACCCGACGTCGGGATACACCCGGCGCGCCGTGTCGCCCCGGGTCGGAGGGGCCCTCGAGCTGGTCGAGGTGACGATGCCGCCGCACGCGCAGGCCGCGTTCGCCGCGGACACGTACGCGTTCCTGCGCCATCAGCTCTGGGTGCTCGACGGGACGCTCGAGTTCGTCGAGGGCCCGACGGTGCACCGCCTCGAGGCCGGCGACTGCCTCGAGCTCGGCCCACCCGCCGACTGCGTCTACCGCAATCCCGACGACGAGCCGGTCCGCTACCTGGTCGCGGTGACGCGCCGCTGAACCACTACTCCAGCGGCACCAACGGCGGCTGCATCCCCGGGCTGTCGACCGGACCCCCGGACATCCGGGTGAGGAAGGCCAGGATGCCGGCGGAGCCCCAGTGCCAGGACGGTTCGCCGAGCAGGCGCGGCCGCCCGTCGGTGAGGTTCGACGGCCACGTCCCGTCCGGGCGCATCGTGGCCACGAGCCAGCCCTGCGCCGCGCGGGCGGCGTCGCGGAAGTCCTCGTCCCCGGTGACCCGGCCCAGCGTGTCCAGGTACCACCCGGTGCCGGCGGCGCCGGAGTTCGTCGAGAGGTGCGTGATCGGGCTGCCCTCGAACTCCGGCCAGGCGGTCCCGCCCTCGACCGGGCGGCCGACGGCCAGCAGCCACCGTCCGGCGGCCTCCGCGCGTTCCCGGTGGCTCTCGTCGCCGAGCAGCTCCGCGGCCTGGAGCGACACCCAGCCGATCCCGGCCGCGCCCTCCTCCATACCGGTCGCCCGGCGGGCGTTGCCGGGGACGCCGGAGGCATCGACCCAGATCGGCCAGGTGGACCCCCCGGCGGCGGGGACGGCGGTGCGGTCGAGGAAGGCCAGCGCGCGGGAGGCCCCGTCGCGCCAGCGCTGCTCCCCCGTCGCCTGGTGCAGCCGCAGGAACGTGAACGCCGCCCCGGCCGCGCCGGAGAGGAACCCGGTGTTGCGGGCGGGCTGGTCGGCGCGCTCGGGCATCCCGCCGTCGGGACCCTGTTGGGAGAGCAGGTAGGCGCCCCCGGCCGCGGCGTACTGCGCCAGGCGCCGGTCGCCGGTGCGCTCGCCGAGCACGCTGAGCGCGTAGACGATGCCGGCCTGGCCCTCGCCCATGCCGTTGCGGTAGGAGGGCGCGCCGTCGTCGCTCCACGCCCACCGGCACACGGCCGGGCACGCGGGCGCACCGGGCACGTCCTCGGCCCGCTCGACCAGCCACGCCGCGGCGTCGAGCGCGACGTCGCGGTAGCGCTGCTCGCCGGTGCGCTCCCCCACCTGCCACAACAGGTCGGCGACCCCCGCCGCCCCGTCGTCGTAGGAGGAGTACGCGTACCCGGCCGGGCCGTCGGGGTCCACGTAGTCCGGGAACCGCCCTGCACCGCGCTGGGCGACGACGAGGAAGTCAGCGGCATCGCGGGCGGTGTCCCGCGCCCGGTCGCGGACCCCCGCGTCCGGGCTGCCCTCGGCGACGGCCAGCAGACCCGCGGCGATCCCGGCCGCCCCGACGTCGCGGTCGACCTGCCGGTGCGGAGCCTGGATGACGCTCGGCCAGACGCTCCCGCCGTCCGGACCCTTCTCGGCGGCCGCGATCAGCGCGTCGACCCCGCGGCCCACGCCTGGCGCCGCCGGGGCCGCGACCGGGCTCGGGGACCCGCCCGACCCGTCAACCCCGTCGGAACCGCCCGACCCGCCACCCGCCGTCGTCGAGCACCCGGCCAGCAGGGCGACCACGGCCACCAGCAGGACCAGCCGGCTCACGGCGCCACCACGGCGGTCTCCTCGGCCCCGTTCGGGCGTCCGGTCGGCGCGATCAGCCCGAACTCGAGCCCCTTCGCACGCACCTGGTCGATCGCCCGCGGCAGGTAGTCCCACTGCGGCGCCGGGCAGGTGATGGCGTCGCCGCCGTCGTGCAGCAGGATCACGGCCTCGTCGCGGGACTCGGTCACCACGAACCGGGCCACCGCGTCCGCGCCCGGGCACTCGAAGTCGCCCTTGAGGTTCGAGCGCCAGTCCCAGCCCACGCCGCCGACCAGGCGCCGCTCCGCAAGCACGGCGTCGGCGGCCGGCGACGCCTCGCCGAACGGGTAGCGCCACATCGTCGGCCGCACGCCCAGCGCGCTCGTCAGGGACTCCTCGGCACGCACGATCTGGTCGCGGGCCCGCGTCTGGTCGAGGTCCGGGAAGTACACGTGCTCGTAGGAGTGCAGGCCGATCGCGTGCCCCTCGGCGAGCGCCCGGCGTGCGATCTCCGGGTGCTTCTCCACCTGGTCGCCCTGGAAGAAGAACGTGGCCTTCGCCCCCTTGGCCGCCAGCACGTCGAGGACGAAGGGCGTGCGCTCCGGGGTGGGCCCGTCGTCGAAGGTCAGCGCCACGAGCGGCGTCGAGGGCGTGATCCGGTCGGGCGTGCGGGCCCGGTCGGCCGCGGTCGGCGTGTAGCGCGGGCCGACGACCTCGACCCGCTGCACCGCGGCCGGCGCCGCGACGGCGGCGGTGTCGTCGGCGCCCGTCAGCCACGTCGCGAACCCGGCCACCCCGGCGCCGAGCAGCCCGACGAGCACCGTGACCGTCACCAGCGCACGGCGTCGCCGCACGTCGAAGGCGGCCTTCCCCCGCCGTGGTCGGGAACCCCGGGCCTCGGCCGCGAGCGCGGCCACCCCGAGCAACGTCGTCTCCTGCGACGAGGTGTCCCGCCGCCTCCTGCCTCCGGACACGCCTCGAGCCCGCTCCCTCAGCGGAAGTGCCGGGCGCCGCGCCGGGCGATGCGCACCAGCAGCATGAGCGTGAAGGCCACGGTGACCCCGGTGAGGATCATCGCGATCGCGCTGACGCCCTGGGTGGCCGCCAGGGCCATCCCGGTGGCGCCACCGGTGACACCGCTGGTCAGGTACAGGGACTCGCCGTACATCGTTCGTCGCCTCTCGGTGGGGAGCGAGGGGTACTACCAGGCCTGTCGCCTGGCGAGGAGGCAGCGCCACGCGGCCACGACCGCGCAGAACTCGAGGAAGAAGCCGTACAGGTCCTCGACGACCAGCACGACCACGATCGCGACGTCCTTCGCGGAGCGCCCGGGGAGGCGCCACATGGACGTCACCCGTTCCAGCCACATGACGCCGAGCGGGATCAGCCCGATCAGCGCGTACCGGAACGGGACGGCATGCGTGACCATCAGGACCACCATCGTGACGAACAGGATCCGGAAGAACACGCTGAGCACGAACAGCCCGTACGCCACGATGTCGCGGCGGGTGGCGGGGATCCACCCGCGCTTGAGGCACTCGTCCATGCCGCCGCGGCCCCAGCGCAGCCGCTGGACCCACAGCTCACGGAACGACGTCGGCGGGTGGGTGAGCACGTGGGCGTCGCGCGCCGCCCCGACCGTCCAGCCGGCGGTCTTGAGGTCGAGCGTGAGCGCGTAGTCCTCGATGAGGGACGTGCCGTCCCAGGGACCGGACGCGCGGTGCGCGGCGACCTCGTCCAGGGCCTGGCGCCGGTACATCGCGGCAGCACCGCTGGCGACGCTGACCCGCCAGCTCCGGAGCTCCCGCAGGTCGTCGTAGCGGCTGTACTCGAGGCGCTGCAGCCGCCACGCCAGCCCCTTCCCGGGGGCGGCCCAGTAGCGGGCGCAGACCCCGCCGAGGGAGGCGTTGCCACGCATCTCCTCCGCCATCGCCGCGGCGCACCCGGGCGTCAGGACGGTGTCGGCGTCCATCGTCAGCACGAGGTCCGCGTCCCGGGCCGCTCGGCGCCAGCCCTCGTTCAGCGCGCCGGCCTTCTTCTCGGTGTTGCCCTCGGTCTCGATGACGGTCACCGGGTAGCCCCGGGCGATCTCGACGGTGCGGTCGGTGCAGTTGTCCGCGACGACGACGATCCCGGCGATCTCGAGCCAGTCCGGGCACTCCTGGGCGAGCAGGCCCTCGACGGTGTCGGCGATGCCCGCCTCCTCGTCGTGGGCGGGCACGAGCACCACGAGGCTGGTGACCGTCGTGCCGACCCGCGTCCCTTCCCGACGACGAGCGCGGGGCTGAGCGGGCGAGGGGGTGGGCGCGGGGGTCGGCGCGCACGCGGGCCGGGCCGCGGGGACGGGCGCGGCGGCGCGGTGGGCCGAGGTGTGACGGTCCGGCGGGTGCGTCGGCGCGGCCGGGGCCGGGGCGGTCGTCCGCGCGGCCGGGGTCGGGGCCGGGGCGGCCGGGGGCGGGGCCGGGGCGGCCGGGGGCGGGGACGCGCGGTGTGCGCCCCGACGGGGAGAGGGCGCGGTCGGGGCCACCGGCAGCGGCCCCGACCCGGCGCGGGCGCCGGGAATCCGGGCCGCGAGGTCGGACGCGCGCATCCGCGTGGTCGGCGCCTGCTCGTCCTCGAGCTGCGCGGCCAGGAGCTGCGCGACCGTGACCCGTGGGGTGTGGCGCGGACGGGCGCGCGGGACTCCCCCGGTCGGAGCATCGAGCAGCGCCGACGCGTGGCGCCGCCGTTCCTCGACCTGACTCATGGTGTCTCCCCGACCGACTCGTCACTCCGTCGACGTCGCCCGATCGATGTCGACATCGGGCATACCGTCACGGACTGTCCGAGTGTTACACCGCAATCACGGTTTGGCCACGGAAGTACCGATCATCACGTCCGGTCGGAACGTCCGGTTGGCCCGAGCCGCGCAGACCCGTCGGCCGGTCGGGTCAGGCGAGGGAGAACGACCGGCGGGAGAGGCCCCACATCATCCCGTCGATCTCGGTGTGCACGGGCGCCTCCGGGTCGGTCGCCGCGCCGAGCGTGACGAACAGCGGCACGTAGTGCTCCGCGGTCGGGTGCGCGTAGGGCATGCCCGGCGCGGAGCGGAAGCGGCGCAGCTCCTCGACGTCGCCGCGACCCAGCGCGTCGGCGACCCACGCGTCGAAGTCGTCGGTCCAGCCCGGCACCGCGTCGCCCCGGAGCATCTCGCGGGTGAGGAAGGGCAGGCCGTGCGTCATGAAGCCGGAGCCGACGACGAGCACGCCCTCCTCGCGCAGCTCGCGCAGGCGGGCGCCGATGCGCATCAGCCGCTCCGGGTCCTCGTCGGGCATCGACACCTGCAGCACCGGGACGTCCGCGTTCGGGTACATCACCGAGAGCGGCACCCACGCGCCGTGGTCGAGCCCGCGGGCGGAGCGGTGCACCTGCTCGGAGGACCCGTCACCGAGCAGGCCCACGACCCGGTCGGCCAGCGCGGTCGCGTCCGGCGTCGCGTAGGTCATCGTGTAGTAGCGCGGGGCGAAGCCGCCGAAGTCGTAGACCAGCGGCGCACCCTCGACCGGCGAGGAGACGGTCAGCGGGGCGGACTCCCAGTGCGCCGAGACGATCACGATCGCGCGCGGCTGGGGCATGCGGTGCGCCCAGCCGAACAGGTCCCGCATCCACCCGCCGTCGTCGTAGAGGGGCGGAGCGCCGTGCGAGAGGTAGATCGCGGGCATCGGGCCGTCCGCCGGGGTCCACGGCCGGCGCCCGCTCGCGGTGTCGCGGGCGGGGCCGATGAAGGCGTCGAACGCCGCGCCGGGGGCGGCCTGGTCGAACGGGGAGCTCATGGGAGGTTCTCCTGGTGCGTGACGGTTCAACCGTGCACGCTACGCCTGCACGGTTGAAGCATCAAGTGTAGGGTGGACCGCATGGCCGCCTGGTTGACAGCAGAGGAACAGCGGGCGTGGCGCCGCACGGCAGCGGTGTTCACCCTGCTCCCCGCCGCGCTCGACGCGCAGCTGCAGCGCGACGCCGGCCTCACCCAGTTCTCGTACCTGGTGCTCGCCATGCTCTCCGAGGAGCCCGGGCGGACGATGCCGATGAGCGAGCTGGCCTCCATGGTGAGCTCCTCGCTGTCCCGGCTCTCGCACGTGGTGTCGCGGCTGGAGAAGCAGGGCTGGGTGTCCCGGGAACCGTGCGAGGGCAACGGCCGCGTGACGATGGCCCGGCTGACCGACGCGGGCTGGGAGAAGGTCGTCGCGACGGCCCCCGGGCACGCCGAGGAGGTCCGCCGGCTCGTGATCGACGCGGTGGGGCCGGAGCGCATCGCCGACCTGGACGCCATCACGGGCGCCATCCTCCGCCGGGTCGACCCCGGCGGGAAGATGCGCGCGAACCCCATGAGCCAGGGCTGCTGACCGCGGCTCAGGTGGCGTCCGGGTCGAAGGGGGCCGCCTCGCCGGGCTGCAACGGCGTGGCCCGGTCCGACCGGTCCTTGAGCGCGCCGCCCGCGCCCGCCGCGGGCAGGCCGTGGGAGGTGCCGTTCGTGGCCGCCGGGGTCCCGGTCGTCAGCTCGCCGGTCGCGGGGGTGCCGGCGCCGGTCCAGGTGCCGTCCTGCACCGGGTCGAGCAGGGAGCGACGGACCGCCTGACGCGGATCCATGCTGCGGATCCGGCGCAGGTCCTCGATCGGCTGGCGGAACTCGTCGAACTCCGGGCCGATCTCGTAGCGCAGCTGGTCCCGCGCGCCCGCGGCGTACTCGCGGACGGTGCGCATGGTGTCCGCGACCCAGCGGATCGCGCCGGGCAGCCGCTCCGGGCCCAGCACGAACAGCCCGATCAGCGCGAGGACGAGGATCTCGCCCCACCCGACGCTCTCGAACACCCGGCCCTCCCGGTCCTACACCTGCGCCTGCAGCGACAGCGGTCGCCCGCCGCGGACCACCCCGAGCGTGACCGTGTCACCGGGTCGGTGCTCCCGGATCGCGACCACGAGCTCGTCGGCGGAGGCGATCGGGCGATCGTCGACCCGGACGACGACGTCGCCCTCCAGGACGCCCGCGCGGGACGCGGGTCCACCCTGGACCACGTTGAGCACCTGCGCACCGTCCGAGGTGCCGTCCGTGACGGACTTCGCGTTCACGCCGAGGTCGGTGTGGGCGAAGCCGCCGGTGCGGATGAGCGACTCCGCGATGGTCCGCACGTCGTCGATCGGGATCGCGAACCCGAGGCCGATCGATCCGCCCTGCCCCGACGAGTCCCCGCCGCCGAGGGTGCGGATCGCGGTGTTGATCCCGACGACCGCGCCGGTCGAGTCGACCAGCGCACCGCCGGAGTTGCCCGGGTTGATCGCGGCGTCGGTCTGGATCGCGTCGATCACCGGGTTGGCGTTCGCGGTCTCGGCGTCCAGACGCACCGGACGGCGCAGCGAACTGACGATGCCGGTGGTCACCGTGCCCGCGAGCCCCAGCGGCGACCCGATCGCGATGACGCCGTCGCCCACCTGCAGGTCCGCGGACCGGCCGAGCTGGGCCACCACCGGGTCGGCGACGTCGACCTTGATCACGGCGATGTCGGTCTGCGGGTCCCGGCCCACGATCCGGGCCGGTGCCCGCGCCCCGGAGGCGAACACGGCCTCGAGGGTGGCGCGCGGATCGGTCGCGGCCAGCGACACCACGTGGTTGTTGGTGACGATGTCGCCCCGGGGATCGATGACGACGCCCGAGCCGGTGCCGCCGGTGGTCCCCGAGCGGACCTCGATCGACACGACGGCGGGCACCACGCGCCCGGCGACGTCGGAGACCGACCCCGCGGGGCGCTCCTTGCCCGGGTCGACCTGCGCGAGGGAGGCGCCGGGATCGACGAGCGCGTCGGAGCTCTGCGCGGTGAGGTGCCCGACGATGCCGCCGACCGCGCCGACGAGCAGCGCCAGCACCGTCAGCAGGACCAGGGCGCTCGGCGCGACCCGGCGCCCGAAGAGCAGTTCCCGGGCCGAGAGCTTCGGCCCGGTGGCCCGGCGGTCGGCCGCGGGGCCGTCCTCGCGCACCGCGGGCGCGCCGAGCTCGACGGCGGCCGCGGGATCGCGCCAGGGGTCACGCTCGGCGGACGCGCCGTCCCAGAAGTCGTCCGGACCCGCGGGGTCGCGGCCCTCGCCGCCCCCCGGGCGCTGCAGCGTCTCGGCCGAGCCGGTGGGCCGGCCGAACGCGCCGGCGAGCGCGACCGACGGCTCCCGGGACGACGTCGACGACAGGGCCGACGGCGCGGGTCGCTCGGCGAAGGAGCCGTCGGCCCCGGTCGGGCGGGCGAACTCGGTGCCGTTCGTGCGGCCGTTGGTGTGGTGACCGTTGGTGTGGTGGCCGTTCGACGCCGTCGGCCCGGAGCCGCGCTCCGGCTGCTCGCCGGACTCGTCGGTGGTCTCCCGGGGCGCGTCGGGGCGCTCCGTCGTCGCGGGTCGCGACCAGGGGCTGCTCATGGGTGCGCTCTCGTCAACGACGCTGCCGCCGCCGGAGGCGTGATCGGGCGAGCGCGGTGGGTGGTCATCGTCGCCCCACGGTAGAGCGCGGACGTCTCCCGGGGCGACACCACCCGATCCTGCGGCCCGGACCGTGAAGGACCGGTCAGGACGACGGGCGCGCCCGGGTGGCGTCCGGGGGCGGCGTGGCGGACGTCGTGGCGGTCGACGTGCCGGAGCCCGTCCGCCGGTCGACGGCGTCCTGGGCGACCGCTCCGGCGACCGGGTTCCCGCGGTCGCCCGCGACCGGGACCGCGGCGGTGAGTGACGCGGCGGCCCCGGGGGCGCGCTCGGGCGCCACCGCGGTGGGCACCGCCCCGGCGGCGAGCACGGGGCCCGCGACGACGGCCGCGCCCGCGACGAGACCCGAGGCCACGACGGCGGGGACGACCCGTCGTCGGGACCGGGGGCCGCCCGCGCGGCGGCCACGGCCGCGTCGGGCCGGCGGGGCCTCGGCGGGCACGACGAAGCGGCCCTGCGCGTCCACGGCGAGGCCGGCCGGGGCCTCCGGGAGCTCGGCGCTGTCCGGGATCGAGCGCAGCGAGTTCATCAGCGACGACGGGGCGCAGGGCGTGTCGGCCGCCCGGAGCCGGCGGCGGGCCTGGCGCTGCGCGGCCGCCTCCACGGCACAGGCCGGGCAGTGGTCGACGTGGGCGGCGGCCCGACCGGCGGCGGCCTCGCCCAGCTCACCGTCGACGAAGGCGACCATCGCGTCGAGCGAGAGGTGCCCGGCGTCGGACCAGCGGGACCAGGGGGTGCCCCCGGACCGGCCGATCACGACCGGGCTCCCGTCCGCTCCGCGTCCCCACGACGACGCTCCAGCGCACTGCGGAGGGCCTGACGGCCCCGGTGGATTCGGCTGCGCACGGTACCCAGTTTGACATCCAGCGTGGCCGCGATCTCCTCGTACGAGAGACCCTCGACGTCGCAGAGGACGACGGCGGCGCGGAACTCGGGCGCGAGCTCGTCGAGCGCGCCCTGCAGGTCGGGGTCGAGGTGGGCCTCGGAGAACACCTGCTCGGGGTCCGGGCCACCGCCGGGGAGCCGGTCGGTGTCCTCGGGCAGACCCTCCATCCGCAACCGGCCCCGGCGGCGCACCATGTCCAGGAACAGGTTCGTGGTGATGCGGTGCAACCAGCCCTCGAAGGTGCCGGGCTTGTACGCGGCGAGCGAGCGGAACACCCGGATGAACGTCTCCTGGGTGAGGTCCTCGGCGTCGTGCGCGTCGCCGGTCAGCCGGTAGGCGAGGCGGTACACACGGTCGGCGTGCTCGCGGACGACGTCGTCCCACGACGGCGGGGTCCAGGCGGCGGCCTCGTCCTCGAACGCCTCGAGGTGGTCGGGCCGCGCGGCGAGCGTCTCGGTCATGGCTCCACTGTGTCGGTCGGTCATGACACCCGGGTGTGGGTCGTCTGAGAAGGGGCTGAGGAAGCAGCCGGATCCGGGGGTGCACCATCCGGACGCGCGCGGCGCGGCGCGGTGATCGACACGGACTCCCGATCTAGCCTGGGCCGCGTGGGTGAGGACGGGGGTCGCGAGGGCACGCGCCGGGCGCGCACGTCGCTGCGGGTCGTCGGCCCCGACCAGGTCCCCTCGACCACTCCGCCTCCTCCCGCCGCACCGTCCACCCCGAGGACGACCCCGCGCCCCGCGGATGACGCGGGCCGTCGGCACGGCCACCGTCCGGGTCGCGCCACGGCCCGGATCCCGGTCTACCCGCGGGTGCCGACCGGCCCGCTGCGGCTGCCGAGCACCACCTTCCCCGGCCGGCGGGGTCCCGACCCCGCTGCCGACGAGCCGACCACCACCCCGCACCCGCTCCCGCGGCTGGTGCCCGCCGACGGGCCCGCACCGCTCGGCCCGTCCGGTCCCGTCGGGCCGTCCGGACCGGACGGGTCGGACGACGTCGAGCCCCCGACGACGACCGTGGTCCCGGGGCCGTCCGACGACGCCGCGGACGACGCCGGGGAGCGCGAGCGGCTGCGGACGCGCGCCGAGCGCTTCAGTCCCGAGGACGAGGTACTGGCCGCCGCGCGGGAGCGCGCCGCCGAGCACGGCATCGTCCCGGTCGGCGTCGGCGCGGCGGCCGCGCTGACCTTCCTCGCCTCGGCCGGGCGGGCCCGCGCCGTCGTCGAGATCGGCAGCGGGGCGGGCGTCGGGACGGTCAGCCTGCTCCGCGGGATGCCGCGCGAGGGTCTGCTCACCAGCATCGACACCGAGGTGTCGCACCAGCGGCTGACCCGCATCACGTGCGCCGAGGCCGGCTTCGGGTCCGGGCGCGTCCGCATGATCACCGGGCGGGCCCTGGAGGTGCTGCCGCGGCTGTCCGACGGCGCGTACGACCTCGTGCTGGTCGACGCCGCCACCGTCGAGTACCCGCTCTACCTCGCCGAGGCGGTCCGGCTGCTGCGCCCGGGCGGCGTGGTGGCGCTGGACAACGTGTGCTGGACCGGGCGGATCACCGACCCCGCGCGCCGGGACGCCGTGTCGGCGGCGCTGCGCGAGACGGTGCGGGCGGTGCGCACCGACGAGCGGCTCGCCCCGCTGCTGCTGCCGGTCTCCGACGGGCTGCTCTGCGCCTCACTGCTCGGCTGATCGGCCCCTCCCGATCCGAACGAACGGCCCTCTCGCGCACGGACGAGGCTGCGAGAGTGCCGGTCGCTCAGGGGGCGGGCGTCCGGGCGGCGACGAACTCGACGAGCGTGCGGGCCGCGAAGCCCGTCGCGCCCTTCGCGACCTCCTCGTGCGGGGAGTCGCAGCGCGCCGGGCCGGCGATGTCGAGGTGGGCCCACGGCACGTCGCCGACGAAGCGGTGCAGGAACAGGGCCGCGACGATGCCGCCCGGCCCGGGCGGGGCCTGCCGGACGTCCGCGAGCCGGGAGTCGACGTCGCCGTCGTGCTCGGCCGCGAGCGGCACCCGCCACCAGGCCTCGCCGGTCGCCGCGCCCGCCGTCGTGAGGTCCACGGCGAGGTCGTCGGTGGTGGCGAACAGCCCGCCGGTGCGCACGCCCAGGGCCACCTTCATCGCGCCGGTCAGGGTCGCGACGTCGACGACGACGGCGGGCGCGAGGGTCTCGACCGCGTAGCCGAGGGCGTCCGCGAGCACCATCCGGCCCTCGGCGTCGGTGTTGGTGACCTCGGTGGTGCGCCCGTCGTAGTGCCGGACGACGTCACCGGGCCGGTAGGCCGAGCCCGACACGTGGTTCTCCGCGAGCGGGACGAGCCCGACGACCCGCACCCCGAGCCCGAGGCGCGCGATCGTCGCCAGCGCCCCGACGACCGCGGCGCCGCCGGAGCAGTCCGTGCGCATGTCGGCCATGCCGGCGTTCGGCTTGATCGAGATGCCGCCGGTGTCGAAGGTGATGCCCTTGCCGACCAGGACGACGGGCGCTCCCGCCGTTCCCGACGGCGGGTCCCACGAGATCTCGAGGAACCGCGGCGGGCGCGACGACCCGCCACCCACGGCCAGGACCCCACCGAAGCCCTGCTCGACGAGCCACGCCTCGTCGCGGACCACGGTGGTCAGCCCGTCGAGCCCGGCGCAGGCGGCCACCGCCTGCTCGGCGAACCAGGCGGGTGACTTGGCGCCCGACGGGGTGTCGGCCAGGTCGCGGGCGACGGCGGTGGCGCGGGCCAGGACCAGGGCGCGCTCGAACGCGGGACGGTCGGCCGCCGGGGCCTCGACGGTCACCTCCGGCGGCGCGGCGGGTGCGGCGGAGCGGACCGAGAACCGGTGCGACCCGAGCAGCAGCCCGGTGGCGAGCGCGGCCCAGTCCGGCTCCGCCGCCTCGTCGGGCGCGACGTGGAGCCGTGCCGGCCCGTCCTCGGCGGCACCGAACAGCGGTCCGGGCTCGGCGCGGCCGGTGGCCACGCGGACCGCGGCGGCGCCCGCGGCCCGCCAGTCCTTCGCCGATCCGGCCCCGACCCCCACGAGCCAGCGACCCGGCCCCGCCGACCCGTCCGGGGACAGCGCGGCGACCGCCCCGGCGGAGGCGATCCACCCGCTCGGGGCGTCGGCCGGCGCCGGGACGTCCTCGCCGGTGCGGCACAGCCGGACCGCGGCGGCTCCGTCGGGCCCGGCACCCGGGTCGACGGCGCGGACCCCGGCGACCGGGGTCGGCAGGGTCGGCGCGGCGAAGGTCTCGGGGGCGGCGCTCATCGCTCTAGGACGAGATCGAGGAGAGGGCCTCCCGCAGATCGCCCGCCTCGTCGGCGGTCATCTCGACGACGAGCCGGCCCCCACCCTCGAGCGGCACGCGCATCACGATGCCGCGCCCCTCCTTGGTGACCTCGAGGGGACCGTCACCGGTCCGGGGCTTCATGGCCGCCATAGTCGTGCTCCCTCCGCATGGTCGTCGTGGCAACGCCCCTCGTCGGAGCGCTGCACACCGCGCGACGATTCTTCCCCATCGGCGCGCACGGCACGACATCGGAGCGATCATCGGCCGCGGTGTGTCGCTCAGCGTGTCGCGCGGAAGCACCCGGCGAGGTGTTCGTCGACCATGCCGGTGGCCTGCATCAACGCGTGCGCGGTGGTCGGGCCGACGAAGCGGAACCCCCGCCGGCGGAGCTCCTTCGCCATCGCGACGGACGCCGGCGTCGTCGCGTTCACGTCGCCGAGCGTGCGCGGCGCGGGGGCCGGCGGGTCGGGCGCGTGGGACCACAACAGGGCGTCCAGCCCCGGGCCCTCCTCCTCGAGCCGCAGCACCGCGCGGGCGTTGGAGACCGCGGCCTCGATCTTCGACCGGTTCCGGACGATGCCCGCGTCGGCCAGCAGGCGCTCGACGTCGTCGTCGCCGAACCCGGCGACGGCGTCCACGTCGAAGCGCGCGAACGCCGCCCGGAACGCCGGCCGCTTGCGCAGGATCACCAGCCACGACAGCCCGGACTGGAACGCCTCCAGGCACAGCCGCTCGTAGAGCGCGTCCCGCCCGTGCAGGACGTGGCCCCACTCGGTGTCGTGGTACTCCCGCAGCAGCGGGTCGTGCGCACCCCACGGGCAGCGGGCGACCCCGTCCTCCCCGACGACGGCGCCGTCGTCGACCGCCGTGGTCACCGCTCGGCCTGGCAGCGGGCGGCGAGCCGGCGCAGCGAGAACACCAGCCCGAGGCGGAACACCGGGGACACCAGCGGCCAGCCGATCGCGCCCAGGAACCCGAGCGGCAGGTCGAGCCGTTCGCCCCACTCGAAACGCGAGCGCCCCGGCCCCAGCTCGATCACGGTGAACGTGCCGGATCCGCGGACCACCGACCCGGTGTGCACCACCGTGGCCCGGTGCGGCGGGTCCCAGCCGACGATGCGCATCGTGTCGGTGACGCCGAGCGGGCCGACGCCGGTGGTGGCCGCGAGCTCGGAGCCGACGCCGACGCCGTCCCCCTGCGTCACCCGGACCGCGGTGCCGAGCATCCACTCGCTCTGGCCCTCCCAGTCGGTGACGGCCTTCCAGACGACGTCGGCCGGGGCGTCGACGTCGACGCCGACGGTGATGTCACGGGTGGCCATGGGCGGTTCCCCTCGTGGTGGCGCCGATGCCGGCGGTCGGGTCGGTGGGCGTGGGGTCCTCGAGGACGGACGTGCCGTTCACCTCGGTCAGCGGGTCCGCCTCCTCGGCGTCGGCGTGGGGCGGCCCCTCGTACACCGCCAGCCGCGAGCGCAGCGTGTCGACCTCGGCGGCCAGCCGGTCCAGCGCCCAGTCCACCTCGCTCATCCGGTATCCGCGGAACGCCTGCTGGAACCGCAGCCCCCGCACGTCGGACCCGAGCAGGTCGCGCGCCGGGAGCCGGGTGGGCGTGGCCCCGGGAGGCATCGGCGCGAGCTCCTCCCCCCGCCCGGCCAGCAGCGCCGTCGCCAGGTAGATGACCGCGGCGACGACCCCGACGACGAGGACGTAGACCAGAGCACTGCCCATGGCCCCATTGTGGACCGGACCCCCGACAGTCTCGCCGCACGCCGCCCCTCGTCGGGCGGGCCGTCGTCAGGCGCAGGCGTCCAGGGCCGCGTCCACGGTCGTCGTCCGGGTCAGCGCCGCGAGCGAGCGCTCGCCGACGAACCCCGTGCCGCGCAGTCCGTCCACCCAGGCCAGCAGCCCGTCGTAGAAGCCGCCGGGGTCGCAGACCACGACCGGCTTGGCGTGCATGTCGAGGTAGCGCGAGGTCCACGCCTCGAACAGTTCCTCCAGCGTGCCCAGGCCGCCGGGCAGCGCGATCCACGCGTCGGAGCGCGCGTCCATCTCGGCCTTGCGCTCGCGCATGCCCGGCACGACGACGAGCTCGCCCGAGTCCTCGTCGGCCACCTCCCGGTGCACGAGGCCCTCGGGGATCACGCCGACCGTGTGGCCGCCGGCGGCCCGGGCCGCGCGCGTGACCTCGCCCATCATCCCCACGCGCCCGCCGCCGGAGACCAGCGTCCAGCCCCGGGCGGCGATCCCGGTGCCGACGGCGCGCGCGAGCGCCAGGTACTCCTCCCCGACCGGGCCGGACGCGCAGAAGACGCAGACGGCCTTCGTCGAGCTCACTTCTCCGGGTCCAGCTCCGCTGCGCTGCGTGTCCCTCACTTCTCCACCAGCTCGTGGAACCGCTGCTCCACGATGGCGACGACCTCCTCGACGTCGTCGACGACGTGGATCAGGTCCACGTCCTTCGGGCTGATGACGCCGTGCTCGAGGGCGCTCGTCTTCAGCCACTCGACCAGGCCGCCCCAGTAGGCCGAGCCGAGCAGGACCACCGGGAACCGCGTGACCTTGCCGGTCTGCACGAGCACGAGCGCCTCGAAGAGCTCGTCGAGCGTGCCGAACCCGCCGGGCAGGCAGACGAAGGCCTGCGCGTACTTCACGAACATCGTCTTGCGGGCGAAGAAGTAGCGGAACCCGACGCCGAGGTCGACCCACGGGTTGAGGCCCTGCTCGAACGGCAGCTCGATGCCCAGACCCACCGACATCCCGCCGGCCTCCGAGCAGCCCCGGTTCGCGGCCTCCATGATCCCCGGACCGCCGCCGGTGATCACCGCGTACCCGGCGCGCGCGAGGGCTGCGCCCAGGGCCATGCCGGTGGCGTAGTCCGGGTGGTCGGGCGCGGTGCGGGCGGACCCGAAGACGGTGACCGCGCGCGGGATCTCGGCGAGCACCGAGAAGCCCTCGACGAACTCCGCCTGGATGCGCTGGACGCGCCACGCGTCGGAGTGCACCCAGTCGGCCGGTCCGCGCGAGTCGAGCAGGCGCTGGTCGGTGGTGGACGACAGGCGCGCCGGGTCCTTGTGCTCGGCGGGCCGCTTGTCGATGGTCGTCGGTCGCGGCGTCGTCAGATCGTCGAAGTGGGACCCGGTCATGCACCCAGCGTAGGGACGCCGGATCGTGGGGTTCGCGTCGGTCGCACGCCGGACATCCGGAATTGCGCGTGTGCGGTCCTCGGCACCGGGTAACTGGTTGAAGCAGCAATCACCCCGTCGTCGGGAAGGACGATCCACGATGGCCACGAAGGTCGCCGTCATCTACTACAGCCAGACCGGCACCATCCACCAGCTGGCGCAGGAGTACGCCGCGGGCGCCGAGAAGGCCGGCGCCGAGGTGCGGCTGCGGACCGTGCACGAGCTCGCGCCGCAGGCCGCGATCGACTCGAACGAGAAGTGGAAGGCCCACCGCGAGCAGACCGCGGACACCCCGGAGGCGACCGCGGACGACGTCCTGTGGGCGGACGCGGTGATCTTCGGGTCGCCGACCCGGTACGGCAACGTCGCCGCGCAGCTCAAGCAGTTCATCGACCAGCTCGGCCCGCAGTGGGCGCAGGGCCTGCTCGCCGACAAGGTCTACTCGGGCTTCACCTCGAGCGCGACCGCGCACGGCGGCCAGGAGTCGACGCTGCTGGCGCTCTACAACACGATCCACCACTTCGGCGGCATCATCGTCTCGCCCGGCTACACCGACCCGGTGATGTTCGCGACCGGCAACCCGTACGGCGTCTCCCACGTCGACGGCCAGGGTTCGATCCCGATCGCGGACGAGACCCGGCAGGCGGCCCGGTTCGCCGGGGAGCGTGTCGCCGGGATCGCCGCCCAGCTGGCCGCGGGCCGCGACGCGGCGCTGGCCGCGAGTTAGGGCACCCGATCCGTACGAACGGGCCGTTCATCACCTTCTTCGGTGACGAACGGCCCGTTCGTCGGTTCCGGACTACGCCAGATAGCGCCGCAACGTCTCCGTGCCGGCCGTGATCCTCCGGACGTCGACGTGCTCGTCGCGGGTGTGCGCGAGGTTCGGGTCGCCCGGGCCGAAGTTCACCGCGGGGATGCCGAGCGCGGAGAAACGCGAGACGTCGGTCCAGCCGTACTTGGCCACCGGTGTCCCACCGGAGGCGGCGACGAACTCCGCCGCGGCCGGCGCGGACAGACCCGGCAGCGCGCCCGGGGCCGCGTCGGTGACCACGAGGTCGAACCCGTCGAGGACCTCCCGCACGTGCGCCTCGGCGTCGGCGAGCGAGCGGTCCGGGGCGAACCGGAAGTTGACGGTCACCTCGCAGAGGTCCGGCACGACGTTGCCTGCGACCCCGCCCCCGATGCGCACGGCCTGCAGGCCCTCGCGGTAGACGCAGCCGTCGATGTCCACACTGCGGGGCTCGTAGACCGCGAGCCGCGACAGCACCGGTGCCGCCGCGTGGATCGCGTTCTCCCCCAGCCACGACCGCGCGCTGTGCGCCCGGCGGCCGGCCAGCGTGACGACCACCCGCATCGTCCCCTGGCACCCGCCCTCGACCAGGCCGGACGTGGGTTCGCCGAGGATCGCGAGGTCGGCGTCCAGCCAGTCCGGCAGCGTCCGTTCGATCCGCCCGAGGCCGTTGCGCGACGCCTCGATCTCCTCACAGTCGTAGAGCACGAGGGTGACGTCGTGGGCGGGCTCGCGCAGGGTCGCCGTCAGGTGGGCCATGACCGCGACGCCGGCCTTCATGTCGCTCGTCCCGCACCCGTAGAGCAGGTCGCCGGCGCGGTGGGACGGCACGTTGTCCGCGATCGGCACCGTGTCGAGGTGCCCGGCGAGCAGCACCCGCCGGTCGCGACCGAGCAGCGTCCGCGCCAGCACCGCGTCTCCGGAGCGGACCACCTCCAGGTGGTCGTGCGCGCGCAGCGCGATCTCGACGGCGTCCGCGAGCGCCTTCTCCTCCCCCGAGACCGACGGCACGTCCACGAGGGCGGCGGTCAGGTCGACGGGGTCGGTGGCCAGATCGATGCGCACGGCCGTCGAGCGTAGAGCCCCACCGATAGGCTGGTCGGCGATGAGCACTCCCACCCGCGCCGTCGGACTCGGCCTCGCGACCGTCGCCCTCGACGGCACCGTCCTCGACACCTGGTACCCGCTGCCGGAGCTGTCCGCCGACACCGACGACATGGCCGCCGAGCCGGGCACCGTCGTCGTCCCCGCCGGGGAGCTCGAGCCCTCGCTGGTCGACGCCCTCGGGACCGACGCCGACCGCGGCGTCGAGGTGGTCGCCGTGCGCACCGTCGCCGACCTCAGCGGCCCGCCCACGTCCGCCTACGACGTCTACCTGCGCCTGCACCTGCTCTCCCACCGCCTGGTCCGCCCGCACGGCGTCGACCTCTCGGGGATGTTCGGCCTGCTCGCGAACGTCGTGTGGACCAACCACGGGCCGTGCCCGGTGCCGGAGTTCGAGCGGGTCCGCGCCCGGTTGCGCGGCCGGGGCCCCGTGACGGTGTACTCGGTGGACAAGTTCCCGCGGATGGTCGACTACGTCGTCCCGACCGGGATCCGCATCGGCGACGCCGACCGGGTCCGCCTGGGCGCGCACCTCGCCGAGGGCACCACGGTGATGCACGAGGGCTTCGTCAACTTCAACGCCGGCACGCTCGGCACGTCGATGATCGAGGGCCGGGTGTCCGGCGGGGTCGTCGTCGGCGACGGCTCGGACGTCGGCGGCGGCGCGTCGATCATGGGCACGCTGTCCGGGGGCGGCAAGGAGGTCGTCTCGATCGGCGAGCGCTGCCTGCTCGGCGCGAACGCCGGCATCGGGATCTCGATCGGTGACGACTGCGTGGTCGAGGCCGGGCTGTACGTCACCGCCGGGACGCGGGTCGTGCTCGACGACGGCAGCGTCGTCAAGGCCGTCGACCTCTCCGGCCGCTCCGGGCTGCTGTTCCGCCGCAACTCCACCACCGGCGCCGTCGAGGCGCTGCCGCGCACCGAGGGCGCGCGGGTCGAGCTGAACTCCGCCCTGCACGCGAACTGAGTCCCGACGGCGGGTCCGCGGTCCGGACCCGCCGTCGGGCCCGCGTCACGCGCAGACCGGCACCGCGGACAGCACGTCCCCGTCCCGGTAGCGCACGAGCGTCCCCTTCCAGACCTGCCCCGGCGCGCAGGGGCCGATGTCCGCCGGGTTCTCGTTGGGCTCCAGGACCGTGACGATCCTGGGGTGCTCCGGCCGTTCACCGAGCGGGATCGACGGGAAGCCCGACACCTCGAACCCGTTGCCCCCGGTCTCCTCGACACTCCATCCGTTCCCGCTCGGGGCGTTGCAGTCCGCGCAGGGCATCGCCAGCGCCGTGCCCGGCACGAGTCCGACTCCCCCGGCCGCGATCACCGTCGCCAGCAGCCCCCGTACGAGTCGCCTGCGCAGCCCGGATGCCCTCGTCGTCGCCTCGTCCACGATCTCCTCCTCACGTCCCGTGAACCGCCGTCCGGTTCGGGGAGAAGCGTGCGCGGATCGGGCCGGACGATCGTCGGTCCGTGGGCCCCACCTCGGCCTCCACCCACGGGTGGAGGCGGTGCCACACTCGTCGTCGTGACCGATGCCCTCCCGGACGAGCGCCGCGCCGGGGTGACCGACCCTCGCGCAGCCGACCTCTCGGGCTACCGGCTCGTCACGTGCTCGCGGCCTGCGTGACGAGCTCCTCGGCCCGCTCCGTCGACACCTGCCCCGACATCCCGCACAGCGTGCACTGCACGACGTGGCGGGTGCGCACCCGGAAGAGCGGCACGAAGAACAGCGTGAACCGCGTGACGAGGCGGGTCACGGTGTGCGCCGCCGGGTGTCCCTGCGGGCACGTCAGCATCAACACCGCGAGCTGCTGCGCCGTCCGGCGCGTCCCGAAGATCAGCATCAGGCCGCACCCACCCGGGCCGCACCGGCCTCGATGCGCTCGTCGGACGCGGTGAGCGCGATCCGCACGTGCTGCCCGCCGTCGGGACCGTAGAACTCCCCGGGCGCGACGAGGATGCCGCGCTCGGCGAACCACGCCACGGTCGTTCGGCACGGCTCGCCGCGGGTGGCCCAGAGGTAGAGGCCGGCCTCGGAGTGGTCGAGGGTGAACCCGGCCTGCTCGAGCGCGGGCCGCAGCAGGGCCCGGCGGGCGTCGTAGCGCTGGCGGGTCTCGGCGACGTGCAGGTCGTCGGACAGCGCCGCCGTCATCGCGTCCTGCACCGGGCGCGGCACGATCATCCCGGCGTGCTTGCGGACCGCGAGAAGGCCTGTCACCAGCGCCGGGTCCCCGGCGACGAACGCCGCCCGGTACCCCGCGAGCTGGGAGGTCTTCGACAGCGAGTGCACCGCGAGCAGGCCCTCGGGCGTCCCACCGTGCACCCGGGGGTCGAGCACCGACACCGGGTCCGAGCCCGGCCCGGGCAGCCCCAGGTAGCACTCGTCGGACGCCACGACCGCGCCGAGCGACCGCGCCTCGGCCACCCGCGCCGCGAGCGCCTCCGCGGAGAGCACCCGTCCGGTCGGGTTCGACGGCGAGTTCAGCCAGACCAGCCGCGTGTCCGGCGGCAGCGACCCGTCGTCGGGAACCCGCACCGGGTGGGCGCCCGCCAGCAGGGCGCCGACCTCGTAGGTCGGGTACGCCAGCGACGGGATCGCGACGGTCGCGCCCCGCAGGCCCAGCAGCGTCGGCAGCCACGCGACCAGTTCCTTGGAACCGATCGTGGGCAGCACCGCGTCGGGCTCGACCCCGGTCGCCCCGTACCGGCGGCCGAGCGCGTCGACCACGGCGTGCCGCAGCGCCGGCGTCCCGTGGGTCTGCGGGTAGCCCGGCGAGTTCCAGGCGTTCTGCAGGGCGGTCGCGACGACGGCGGGCACCGGATCGACCGGGGTGCCCACGGAGAGGTCGACGACCCCGTCGGGATGCGACCGGGCCGTCGCCGTCTCCGTCGCCAGGCTGTCCCAGGGGAAGTCCGGCAGGGAGGGCAGGCTCACGCGCTGGCCCGTCGGCCGGTCACTCGCCCTGCGGCGGCAGGCTCGGCACCGGGCCCACGTCCTTGTCGACCTTGCCGACCTTGGAGGCGCCGCCCGGCGACCCCAGCTCGTCGAAGAAGTCGACGTTGGCCTGGGTGTAGACCGACCACTGGTCCGGCACGTCGTCCTCGTAGTAGATGGCCTCGACCGGGCAGACCGGCTCACAGGCACCGCAGTCGACGCACTCGTCCGGGTGGATGTACATCATCCGCCCGCCCTCGTAGATGCAGTCGACGGGGCACTCCTCGATGCATGCCTTGTCGAGCACGTCCACACACGGTTCGGCGATCACGTACGTCACGTCGGCTCCTGCTCCCTACCTCAGCTGTGGGTGTCACCACCGGGCCGGTGGTGGTCGGCCCGCACACGGCGATGAAACGCCTCCGCAGTATTCCGTCCGGCGGCGCGTCGTGCCCGGGCGGGTCGCCCGTCCCACGACGTGTCGGCGGCCACATCCCCCCGGGCCACCGTCGCGGGCCGCCGCGCGGCTACCCGTGCTCCCGGGCCACCCATGCGGCCGCCCGCCGCGCGGCCCGCTTCAGTCCGGACCGCTCCGACTTGTACGCCCCGACCGCGCCCACCACCGGCAGGTTGGCAACCGTCCGCCAGAACCAGCGACCCTGCGGACGCCGGCCGAGCTCGTCGTGCAGCGCGAAGAGCGAGCGTCCCATCCGCCACACGGCCCGCGCCAGCGCCCGCAGGCGGCTGTCCCCGGAGTGCTCGCGGTGCAGGTCACCGGTGAGGTCGGCGGCGTCGCGCTCGACCTGGTCGCCGTGCGCGTCGCCCTCCGGGGCGAGGTTCCGGTCGAAGAGCACCGCCGCGAGCAGCCGGACCTGCTCGTCCCGGTCGGTCACGCCGTGCTCGCCGGCGATCGCGCAGATGACCAGGCCCTGGGCCGACAGCCCGAGGATGTCCGACACCGGTAGTCGTCGGGCCAGCGCCCCGCCGATGCCGGGGAACGCCGCGATCGCCGACGTGAAGCGCCCGACCCGGCCCACCCACCAGTGGTCGCGCTCCTCCGGCGACATCACGGCCCACCGCGGCGTGCCGGGCAGGCGCGAGGTGGCCAGGCGGTCGAGGGCCCGGCCCCGCAGGCGGCGCGCGGTGCGGAGGACCTTCTGCCGTCGGTTCCGCGCCGGCGGCTCCTCGGTGGCCGGCCCCTCCAGCTCCAGCGAGCGCCGCTGGGCGAGCTTCCCCAGCCGGAACGGGTCGGCCTCCCGCAACCCGCCCAGGACCGGCCCCGTCGCCGCGACGAAGGGCCGGAGCACGCTGATCATGTACTGGTCCGAGACGGCCGCCATGCCCGCCTCTTGCCCGATCGCCGGGGTGGCCACACCGCATGATGTGGGTCACAGTGGCCCGGTGAGCGGGGGGATCGGGGCGAACGCGGTGCGGGCGGAGGTCGGACCGCGCCTGGCCGCGCTCGGCGCGCACTACGGCGCCTGCCGCGCGGGAGCGGTCTCCTGGTGGTTCCCGACGACCGGTCGGCGCGAGCGGCGCCTGCTCTTCCGCCCGGTCCGTGGACTCGACGAGTGGGAGGTCGAGTACGCCGAGCACTCGGCCGACGGACGCCGCACCTGGGTCCACGGCTCGCGCTCGATCCGGTGCTCCCGGGCCGGCCTCGGCGCGGCGGTCGACGAGCTCGTCGGGGCCGGCCTGCCGCGCCGTCCCGGCCGTCGTCTTCCCGACGGCGGGTCCGGCCGGCCGGTCGTCGACGGTGCAGCTCCCGGGCCCCGGGCGGCCGCCGCCGCGGCGGCGGCGCACCGGCCTCCCCCGCCCCCGCGCGGCGTGCGGGTGGCCGACGGCGTACTCGGCGTGGTGGTCGCGGTTGCCCTGCTGGTGGCCTGTCGGGTCGACATCGACCTCGCGCCGAACATCGCGGCCTTCGCGGTGCCGCTGCTCGGGGTGTCGGCGGTGTGGACGATCATCGGGCTCAGCGGGGCGGAGCACCGACGGCGCTGAGCGCGGCTGGCGGGCTCCGGACCCGCCCGCCCGCCCGCGGTGCGCCCCGCACGCGGCCGGCCGGGGCTGTCCGCTGCCGCTGCGGCGTTGCGTCACGCACACGGCCGGCCGGGTTCGCCCGCCACCGCGCCGGCGTTGCGTCACGCACACGGCCGGCCGGGTCCGCCCGCTGCTGCCACGGCGTTGCGTCACGCACACGGCCGGCCGGGGCTGTCCGCTGCCGCCGCGGCGTTGCGTCACGCACACGGCCGGCCGGGCCCACGGGCCTTGTCGCGGGTTTCCGCCCTCGGGCCGCGCGCTTGTCGTGGGGATTCCCAGTGACAGGGTGGCGGTCGCCGGGACGTTCCCCGCGACAAGGCAGGCCGGACCGGTCGTCGCTGGGAAACCCCGCGACGAGGCACGCGCCGGAGCGCCACTCCCCCAGGCCGGACACCTGACGCCGCCGGTTGCAGGCTCCCGCACGCCGAGCGCCCACTTGTCGCTGCGAATCCTCACGACAAGGCACCCACCGGAGCAGCCCCCCGTGACCGGCCCCGGGTCCGCCTGTCGCGGTCTCCTGCGCCCCGACCGCCCACTTGTCGCTGGGAATCCCCACGACAAGGCACCCACCGGACCGGAATTCGCCGTGACAGGCTGCTCCCGTCGGACGTCGCGACCCAGCCGTGTGCGCCACGCACACGCCATCCCACCGAACACGCCGACCGCCAGCCGTATGCGCCACGCACACGCCGCCCCGCCGAACACGCCGACCGCCAGCCGTGTGCGTCGCGCACACCGGTCACCCCGGGGACCCGGCCTCCGACGAGGGCCGCACCGGCCGACTCGCCACCCACACCCCCGGGAAGAGGCCCGCGGCGATCAGCACGATCGGGCGCCAGTCCGGCGGGAAGGTGCCCGTGCCGGTCGGGCTCCAGAAGCCGAACACCACCACGACGACCATCCACACGACCAGCGGCGCGAACACCAGCCGCGAGCCCGGGAAGCAGCGGTCGACGAGGCGCACGGCGAGCGGGGTCGTCACCGCCGCCACGAGGATCGACACCGGCAGCGGCACCGACCCGACCTGCAGCGACAGCCACGCCACCTCGGTCAGCGCGAGCAGCACCACGTCGAGCAGCACCACCGCGAGCAGGGCCGTCCGCGCCACCCCGTCACGGCCCATAACCTCGCCCGACGTCATGCCGACAGCGCCGCCAACCCGCCGTCCGGACCCCGCAGGAGCACGAAGCCCTCGGACGCGACCACGGGCTGCGCGAGCCCGTTGGACAGGGCGAACGCGGGCGGTTCGGACCCGTCGTCGTCGACGGTGATCTGCGTCGCGTGCGCCCGCAGCGCCGCGAGCTTGCGCACCCGCGCCGGGCCGAGCGCGATCCGCACGGTGATCGAGGCGTCCGGGACCGTCGGGAGGTCGTCCACCGCCGGGACGGGCATGGCGAGCCACGACCGCCGTCGGAGAGCCTCCAGCCCGCGCGCGACCTCGTCGTGCGCCGCGGCGGTCGCGTAGAGCGCCACGCGCTCGCCGAGCGGGTCGATCCGCTCCACGGCGCCGCCGGCGATCTCGTGGGCGCGGACGTGATCGGGGTGGCCGTAGCCGCCCGAGGCGTCGTAGCTGACGA
This sequence comes from Actinomycetospora termitidis, assembly GCF_030286555.1. Classification (GTDB taxonomy): domain Bacteria; phylum Actinomycetota; class Actinomycetes; order Mycobacteriales; family Pseudonocardiaceae; genus Actinomycetospora; species Actinomycetospora termitidis. The sequence goes on from NZ_JASVWF010000003.1 coordinate 422,608, forward strand.
CGACGTCGGGCCCGACCTCGGCCAGCACCTCGACGAGCTGGTGGACCTGCAGGTCGACGTCGGCGCGCACCGCGAAGGCGCCCTCGCCCAGGTCGGCGGGCGCGGCGGCGCGGATGCCCTCGCCGGTGGCGACCATGCCGGAGTCGCGCCAGCGGCCGGCGCCGCCGAGGAGGCGGTGGTCGGTGACCCCGACCGCGGCGCACGCGGCGTCGAGCTCCTTCGCCCGGAACGCCGCGAGGTCCTCGGATCCCTCCAGGTGCTCCAGCTCCGGCGGGATCACCTCGCCGAGCTCCCCGAGCGTGCAGGTGACCAGCGTGACGTCCCACCCGGCATCGACCGCCCGGGCCATCAGCCCCCCGCAGGTGATCGTCTCGTCGTCGGGATGGGCATGGACCAGCACCAGGCGCGTCACTCGGACCGGTCCTCGGACGGCAGGTCGCCCAGGGTCGCGAACGCGTCGAGGACCGGCTCCACGTCGCCCTTCGTGGTCCAGGAGCGGATCTGGGCGGCGGAGCGACGGGCGAGCGCGGCGCGGTGCAGCTCGAACTCGTCGGCGTGCAGCACGACGTCGGCGCGCTCCGGTTCACCGCCGTCCGAGGCCCACGACCAGCCCGGACCGACCAGCCCCAGCGTCGTCCCGGCGGGCAGGCGCGCGCCGACGCGGGGGGCGAAGCGGTCGCGGATCGCCGCGACGCCCGCCGAGTCCTTCCCGCCGGGCACGCCGAGCGCCCCGCGCAGGTCCTGCTCGTGGATGATCACGTCGCCGAGCGGGCGCGGGCCGTGCTGCCGCATCCACTCCCGCAGCGGCTCGGCGGTGGCCCGCCACTCCTCGATCAGCTGCGCCACCGTGTGGTCCCGGCGCGCCTCGACCTGGCGCTGCGTCCAGGCCTCGTTGTGGTCGTCGGGCTCGTCGCCCGCGACGACGTCGGAGCCGAGGCCGACCATGTGGCTGAACAGGTCCCGGACGGTCCAGTCCGGGCAGGCCGGCACGCGACGGTCCGCCTGCTCCTCGGTCGCACCGTCCAGCAGCGCGATCACGCGCTCCTGGGCCCGGCTCCACTCCTCGATCGGATCCACGGGCGCATCGTGCCAGGGTCACGGGTCGGGCACCTCGTCACGACGCAGTGGCGAGAGCAGCACCGGCAGGCTCCCCAGCGCCGTGAGGACCACCGCGCCCCACAGCACGGCGACGTTCCCGACGACGCCGGCGAGCGCGCCCCCGGCCAGCGCCCCGAGCGGCGGGCTCCCCCACACCACCGTGCGGATCGACGCGTTCATCCGCCCGAGCAGCTCCGGCGGGCACGCGCGCTGGCGCATGCTGAGCTGCGCGACGTTGTAGACCACCGTGGCCGCCCCGATCCCGGCGGCCGAGATCACGAGCAGGACGGCGGGTGCGGCGCCGGCGACCGCCGTCAGCGCCGTGAACGGGAGCAGCGCCAGCGCACCGACCGGCACGATCCGGGCCTGCCCCACGAGGCCGGCGAGCGGCCCGGCCGCCACCGCCCCGACCACCCCGCCCGCGGCGCCGACGGAGAGCACCAGGCCGAGGAGGCTCGGGCTCAGCGCCAGGTCCCGCAGGGCGAACAGCACGAGCACCGCGTCCCGCAGCCCGCCCGCCAGGTTCACCGTCGCCGTGCACAGCGTGATGCGGCGCAGGATCGGCCGTCCGAGGACGTAGCGCAGCCCCGCGACGATCTCCGCGCCCAGCGCCCGGTCCTCCGTGCGCTCCGGGCGCGCCGGTGCCGGCACCCGGAGCAGCAGCAGGGCGGACGCGAGGAAGCTCACGACGTCCGCGAGCAGCGCCGCCGGTGCCGAGACGACCCGCAGCAGGAGTCCGCCCAGCCCCGGCCCGGCCACCTCGGCCGCCGTCGTCCCGGTCATGAGCACGGAGTTGGCGCGCACCAGGTCGTCCCGGGCCACGAGCGCGGGCAGGATGCTCTGCGCGGCGACGTCGCCGAAGACCGTCGCCACCCCGACCGCGAACGCGACCGCGACGAGCTGGGCGAACGAGAGCCCGCCCCCGAGGAAGGCCAGCGGCACCGTCACCAGGAGCAGGGCGCGGACCAGGTCGCAGACCACCATCACCCGCCGGGGGCGCCACCGGTCCACCAGCGCGCCCGCGGGCAGCCCGATCACCAGGAAGGCCGCGGTCCCGGCCGCGGCGAGCACGCCCATCTGCCACGGCGTCGCGGTCAGCACGGTCGCTGCGATGACCGGCAGCACCAGCACGCTGACCTGGCTGCCGACCTCGCTGACCGTCGCCGAGGACACCAGCGGGGTGAAACCGCGTCGCCCCCACACGCTCACCGCGTCAGTGTGGGGGCATGGTCGAGGTTCCCGACGAGGCCCGGCGCCGGTTGGTCGCGCGGTTCGGGCCGGAGGTGTCCGGTTGGCTCGACGACGTCCCGGGCCGGGTCGCGCGCCTGGCCCACCGGTGGGGCCTCGCGCTCGACGGGACCGTGCTCTCCGGCAACTCGGCCCTGGTCCTGCCCGCCGACCGCGGCGTCCTCAAGCTCCACCCCGACCCGACGATCGCCGCCACCGAGGCCGCCGCCCTCGAGCACTGGGCCGGGGCCCCGCACGTCGTCGACCTCCTCGCCCACGACGACGGGGCGCTGCTGCTCGACCGGCTCCGCCCGGGCACCGCGCTGCCGGCCGGGACGGGCGTGCCCGCGCTGCTGCCCGCCGTGCGCGACCTCTGGACCGCCGACCCCGTCGCCCCGCCCGACCTCCCGCCGCTCGCCGACCGCGTCGCGTTCTGGCTGGGCCGGGTCCGGGAGCAGGTGGTCGACGACGCCCGGGTGCGCGCCCGGATGCCGCTGGAGGCCCTCGACCGGGGGCACGCCGCCGCCACGGCGCTCGCGGCCCGCCCCGGACACCACGGCGTCGTGCACGGCGACCTCCACCCGGCCAACGTGCTCGCCGGGCCGGCCGGACCCGTCGTCATCGACCCCCGACCGCACGTCGGCGACCGGACGTTCGACCTCGTCGACCTGGTCCTCGTCGACCCGCCCGGCCGCGACGCCGCCGTGGCCGCCCTCGCCCGCGCGCTCGACGGCCTGGACGCCGACCTGCTGCACGCCTGGTGCCGGGCCCTCGCTCCCGCGACCGCCGTTGCCGCACTGCGCACCGCCCCCGACGCCCCGCGCACGGCGGCACTGGTCCGATCGGTCCAGCACCCCGGATGAACGAACGGCACCCTCGCGCGCCTAGAAGCAGCGAGAGTGCCGTTCGATCGGGAGGGGGCGGGGGTCAGGCGGCCGAGTCCGCGTCCCCGTCGGGGAAGTGGCAGGCGAAGGTGTGCCGGTTGGCGGCGTCGCTCGGGCGCAGCAGCGGGACCTCGTCCGCGCACCGCTGCTGCGCCTTCGGGCAGCGGGTGCGGAACCGGCATCCCGACGGCGGGTCCGCCGGGCTGGGGATCTCGCCCGACAGCACCACGCGGGACTTCCGGCGCCGGCGCTCGGCGGACGGGTCGGGCAGCGGCACCGCGGAGAGCAGGGCCCGCGTGTAGGGGTGCCGCGGGTTGTCGTAGACCTGCGCGGCGTCGCCGAGCTCGACCACCTTGCCCAGGTACATCACCGCGACCCGGTCGGAGATGTGCCGGACCACCGAGAGGTCGTGGGCGATGAACAGGTACGACAGCCCGAGGCGCTCCTGCAGGTCCTCGAGGAGGTTGACCACGCCGGCCTGCACGGAGACGTCCAGCGCGCTCACCGGCTCGTCCAGCACGATCAGGCGCGGGTTCGCCGCGAGCGCCCGGGCGATCCCGATGCGCTGGCGCTGGCCGCCGGAGAACTCGTGGGAGTAGCGGTTGCGGTGCTCGGACTTCAGCCCGACCAGCCCGAGCAGCTCGTCCACGCGGGCCCGCAGGTCGGACTCGGCGGCGTACACCTGGTGGATCCGCAGCGGCTCGGCGATCAGCTCGGCGACCGGCAGGCGCGGGTCCAGCGAGCCGAACGGGTCCTGGAACACCATCGCGAGCTCGCGGCGCAGCGGCCGCATCTCCTTCGCCGAGAGCCCGACCAGCTCGCGGCCGTCGTAGACCACCGACCCCGAGTCCGGGCGGATCAGCTGCAGGATCGAGCGCCCGGTCGTGGACTTGCCGCACCCGGACTCCCCGACGATGCCGAGGGTCTCGCCCGCGTCGACGTCGAGCGAGACGCCGGTGACGGCCTGCACAGCGCCGACGGTCCGGCGGAAGACGCCGTTGCTGCGGACCGGGAAGGTCGTGGTCAGGTCGCGGACCTGCAGCAGCGCCCCGTCGCGCACGCCGTCCGACGTGGTGGTGGCATCGGATGCGGGCGCGGTCATGCGGACACTCCCATGGTCGATCCCGTCGCTCCGCTCGCCCCGGAAGAACGGGCGAACAGGTCTGTGGTCGAGCCCTCGGCGAGGACCTCCCAGCGCCGGCAGCGCGAGTGGTGGTCGGTGCCGACCGCCACGAGAGCGGGCTCGGCCTCGCGGCACGCCTCCTCGACCAGCGGGCAGCGCGGGGCGAACGTGCAGCCCGACGGCAGCGACACCAGCGACGGCGGCGCACCGGGGATCGGGTGCAGGCGCTCCCCGATCTGGTCGACGGCGGGCAGCGAGGACAGCAGGCCGACCGTGTAGGGCATCCGGGGGCGGTCGAAGACCTCCTCGGTGGGGCCGGTCTCCACGATCGTCCCGCCGTACATCACCTGCACGCGGTCCGCGGTGCCGGCGACGACGCCGAGGTCGTGGCTCACCAGCACCAGCGAGGCGCCGGACTCGACCCGGGCCTGGTCGAGCACCTCGAGGACCTGGGCCTGGACGGTGACGTCGAGCGCGGTGGTCGGCTCGTCGGCGATGATCAGCCGCGGCCGGTTCACCATCGCCATCGCGATCATCGCGCGCTGGCGCATGCCGCCGGAGAACTCGTGCGGGTACTGCTTCGCGCGGGTCTCCGGCTGCGGGATGTCGACCAGGGCGAGCGCCGCGACCGCGTCGCGCCACGCCTCGTCCTTGGACACCGACGCGTGCGCCCGCCGGGCCTCGGCGATCTGCCGGCCCACGGTGTGCACCGGGTTCATCGAGCTCATCGGGTCCTGGAAGATCATCGCGATCTCGGACCCGCGCAGCCCCCGCAGCGTCTCGGCGCCCGCGCCGACCAGCTCGGTCCCGTCGAAGCGGATCGAGCCCGTGACCGACGCCGAGTTCGGCAGCAGCCGGGGCACCGCCATGAGCGAGACCGACTTCCCGGAGCCGGACTCTCCGACGACCCCGAGGACCTCCCCGGGCTCGACGTGGAAGCTGACGTCGCGGACGGCGTGCACCTGGCCGTCCTCGGTGGGGAACGTGACCGAGAGGCCCTCGACCTCGAGCAGCGACATGGCCCTCACCGCCTGGTCTGGCGCGGGTCGAACGCGTCGCGCAGCCCGTCGCCGATGAAGTTGATGGTCAGGGAGATCAGCACGATCGCCACGAACGGCGCCCAGAACAGCCACGGCCGCGTCGCCAGCTGGGTGTAGTTCTGGTTGAGCACCAGGCCCAGCGAGGTGTCCGGGATCTGCACGCCCAGCCCGATGAACGACAGCGCCGCCTCGGTGAGAACGGCCAGCGCCAGGGTGAGCGTCGCGTTCACGACGATGGTGCCGATCATGTTCGGCACCAGGTGCTTCGTGACGATGCGCCAGGTGGTGGCCCCGGACGCACGTGCCGCCTCGATGAACTCGCGCTGCGCGAGGGCCAGCGCCTCGGCGCGGGTGACGCGGGCGATCGGCGTCCAGAGGAAGAAGCCGAGCACGAGGCCGACCAGCCACCACGAGCCGCCGACACCGGCGATCAGGACGGCGGCCGCGGCCTGCAGCGGCACGACCAGGAACAGGTCGGTCACGCGCGAGACCGCGGCGTCGGTGCCCCGCCGCAGGTAGCCCGCGAAGGTGCCCATCAGCACCCCGATCACGGTCGCGATGACCGTGGTCAGCACCCCGATCTGTAGCGAGTACTGCGAGCCCCGCATCACGAGGGAGAAGACGTCCGCGCCGACCTGGTCGGTCCCGAAGACGTGCGCCGGACTGGGGTCCTCGTACGACCCGGCGTCGAGGTCCGTCAGCGAGTAGCCCAGGAAGAACGGGGCGATGTAGACGAACAGCACGTAGAGCACGAGCACCGTCAGCGCCGTCATCGCGGCCCGGTGGCGCAGGAACCGCCGCCGGACGAGCTGGCCCTGGGAGAGGAACTCCCCGCCCACGTCCCCGCCGTCGGTCCCCGGCGACGGGGCGGGCACCTTGCCCGGGTGCGTCGGTGCGGTCTGCGTGGATTCCGTGGTCTCAGCCAAGGCGGATCCTCGGATCGAGGTAGCTGTAGGTGATGTCGGCGAGCAGGTTGAACAGGATGACGATCGTCGCGGTGACGATCAGCCAGCCCATCAGCATGTTCGGGTCGTACTGCTGGATCGACCGGACGAGCAGGGAACCCATCCCGTTCCAGCCGAACACCTGCTCCGTCACGATGGCCCCGCCGAACACGGCGCCGAAGTTGTAGGCGAAGTAGGTGGTGACCGGCAGCAGGGCGTTGCGCAGCGCGTGGCGCAGCACGACCTGGCGTTCGGTGAGCCCCTTCGCCCGGGCGGTGCGGACGTAGTCCGAGCGCATCGTCTCGAGCATCGACGCGCGCTGGAAGCGGCTGTACGCCGCGAAGCTGATCGCGGCGAGGGCGATCGTGGGGAGGACGTACGCGCCGGTGAACTTGAAGAAGACCTCGCCCGGGGACCCCGTGAACCCGCCGGCGGGCGGACCCGCCGTCGTGAGCCAGCGGTCCAGCCCGAGGTCGATCAGCAGCAGGTTCAGCTCGATCCCGTAGACCTTGAGGATGATGCCGATGCAGAACACCGGCATCGCGAACAGCACGAACGCGAGCGTGGTGGCGACGTAGTCGGTGATCGAGTACTGGCGCAGGGCGGCGATCGCGCCGACCGCCCCGCCGATCAGCAGGGCGAGCAGCTCGGCGATCACGACCAGCCGGATCGTCACCCACAGCGCGTTCCCGACGCTGGGGAGGACCTCCGCCCGGGCCTGGCCGAGCGCGACGCTGGTGCCCCAGTCCCCGGAGAGCACCCCGGTGAACCAGGTCCAGTAGCGCACGAGGATCGGCTGGTCGAGCCCGAGCGAGCGGGCCGTCGCGTCGATGGTCGCCTGGGTGATGCCCGGCCGCGCCTTGAGCGCGGCCAGCGGGTCACCGGAGAGCCCGACCATCAGGTAGAGCAGGAACGACGCCACCAGGAGCACGCCGATCGAGATCAGGACGCGCCGCACGATGTAGGCGGCCACGTGTCACCTCTTTCCACTCGGGGTCCCCGCCGGGGCCGGGATCGCCGGCCCCGACGGGATGCCCACGGTGTCGTGGACCCGGGTCAGCCGCCCTGCACGACCCACTCGTTGGCGTTGTACAGCGGACCGAAGTTCGGCTGGAAGTACGCATTGTCGATCCGGTCGCTGTATCCCAGCATGTTCGGCTGCACGAACAGCGGGATCGACGGCAGGTCCGCCGCGATGAGCCGGTCCACGTCCTGCCACTTCTGCCGGAACCCGTTCGGGTCCAGGTCGGACACCGCCTGGTTCATCAGCGCGTCGACCTGCGGGTTGGAGTAGCCCTGCCAGTTCTGCCCGCCGCCGGTCGCGTAGATCGACTGGTGCGAGGAGATGTAGGGGTCGTTCGCCCACCCGAACAGCGCGACGTCGTAGTCGCCCTGGCTGACCCGCTGGTCGAGGAAGTTCGGGTCGGTGTCGTCGACGACCTGCATCCCGGCCTGCTGGCACTGCGCCTGGATCAGCTGCACCGTCTGCACGCGCCGCGGCACGTTGGTGTGGCTGATCCGGAACTGCAGCCGCTGCCCGTTCTTGGCGTAGACGCCGTCCGCGCCGCGGACCCAGCCCGCCTGGGTCAGGGTCTGGTTGGACTGCTGCGCGTTCCCGGTCGCGATCTGCGAGTAGGTGTCCTGCGAGCCCTGCTGGTTGGGCAGGTAGATCAGGCTCTGCAGCGGAGCCGCGTCCGGCTGGACACCCTTGATCAGCTTGTCGACCAGTTCCTGACGGTTCACGCACTGCGCGAACGCCTGCCGGACCGCCTTGTCGGCGAAGATCGGGTTCTTGAAGTTCATGTCCAGGTGCTCGTAGGTGACACCCGTCGTCGCCTGGAACTTGATCCCCTGAGCGGCGAGCCCACGCAGCAGGTTGGCGGAGTTGACGTCCACCTGGGGGGCGGCCGCCTGGATCTCACCGTTCTGCAGCGCCTGCGCCTCGGCGGTCGCGTCGGCGATGTTGCGGTAGGTGATGCTCTCCGGCCCGCCGGGGTTGCCCTTCGAGGCCGGGTTGCGGGTCAGGCGCACCGACTGGTCCTGCACCCAGCTGTCGAGCTGGTAGGGCCCGGAGGCCGGCATGACCGACTTGTCGAACCCGTTCCACCCGGTGTTCCAGAACTGCGTGATCCGCTGCAGCACGTCGGGAGGCGACTGCGGGTTGATCTGTCGGATGTCCGGGACGCCGGTGCGCTGCTCGAGCACGTGCGCGGGCAGCAGGTCGAGGTTGCCCTGGCCGAACAGCCCGCGGTAGTCCGCGTAGGGCTTGGCGAACGTGGCCTCGAAGGTGAGGTCGTTGGTGCACTGCGCCGAGCCGATGTCCTGGTAGCCGTTGTTCGAGGCCGCCGTGAACCCAGGGATCTTGCCGCTCCCGGCGAGGTAGGCCAGGTAGAAGTCCTTGCAGTTCCAGGGCTGGCCGTCGGACCAGGTGATGCCGGGCTTGATCCGCCAGCGCACCACCTCGGGGTTGGTGGAGACCAGGTCGATCCCGTCCATCACGTCGCCGTTGACCAGCACGGTGCCGTCGGCGTCGACCCACGTCGCCGAGGCGATGACCTGGGTGAGGACGTAGGCGTTGTACAGCGAGTTCGCGTCCGCCGCGGCGTTGTTGTACGCGGTGTACGCGGTGTCCGCGGCCAGGGTGACGCCGGGGCCCTGCTGCACCTGCGGGGCGCGGTAGAAGTCGCCGTCGCGGCCCTTGGCCTGCGGAGCGGCGGTCCCCCCGAAGTTGTTCTCGCCCCCGCCGCCGCCACAGGCCGCGACGAGGGCCAGCAGCGCCGCGACGGCCGCGGCGAGCATCCAGCGCGACCGACCGCGCCCGGTGAACCTGGTCACCACACCTCCCGAATTCGTTTGACGGGCGGGATCGCCGCCGACCGGGGAAACCTAAGTGGTCTGGACCTCTTCCGCTACCCCGGGCTGTTACGGGGAGCTGACGAATTCGTCAGGTGCCGGTCAGTTGTTCGCGTCGCCGTTCGCCTGCCCCTGGCGGGCGGGCGGGGTCCACCGGTCCGCCGAGGCGAACGGGCTGACGCCGAACGGCGGCACGACGACGTCCGCCCGGTCGGCGGGGGCGACGAGCGTGGTGGCGGCCTGGAACAGCGGCACCAGCGGGGTGGCCCGCCAGAGCATCGGTTCGACGAGGGCGAGCGCGGTGTCGGTGTCGATCGACCCGGAGGACGCGCCGTCGAGGATCGACTGCAGCGTCGGGTCGCAGAACCCGGTCACCGACAGCGCCTCGGACGCCTCCGGGGTGCCGTCCTGCGCGAGCGGGGCGGGCGTCGTCGTGGTCGGGGCGGCCGCGGAGGTGGGCGCCGGCCCGGTGGAGGTGGGCGCCGCACTGGTGGTGGGAGGCGCCGCCGGCGAGGTCGACGGGGCGACCGGGCGGCTCGTCGTCGTGCGCGGGAGCGCCGGCGAGACCCCCGAGGACGTCGGGGCCTGGCGCCCGGGGCAGCCGATCAGCGAGTCGAGCCCGGCGACGGGGTCGGCGCCGACCGGCAGCGCGAGCACCGTGACGTCGGCGACGGCCATGTCCGAGGGCGACTTCGGGATCGGCGGTACCGAGGTCGTCGTCTCCGTCGGCGGGGTCGAGGTGGTGGTCGGCGCCGTGGAGGTGGCCGCCGGCGACGTCGTCGTGGTGCCCGGCACGGCCGAGGAGGTCAGCGGACCGGGCGTGGACGGGGTCGCGACGACGGACGGGGTGTCCGACGGGATCGGGCCGCGCCCGGGCGGGAACGGGTTGGACCCGGCGTCGGCGACCACCGTGGTGCCGATCCCTGCGGCGTTCAGCTGTGCGGCGAGGGTCTCGACCAGCCGGCCGTAGGGCGAGGACTGCGCCGGGGCGGACAGCCGCAGCCGCAGCGCGGTCCCGTCGCGGGTCCACCGGCCGTCGGGCCCCCGCAGGTAGCCGGCCTGGGCGAGCAGCCGGGTCGCCGTCGCGGGGTCGGGCGCCTGCACCGGGGAGTCGGCGGTCAGCGTCGGGCGGTAGCCGGGCTCGCTCGGCGCGGTCGCGAAGGCGTCCGCGCGCAGCGCCTGGCCCGGGCCGCCGTCCGCGCCCGCCGCGACGAGGGCCTGCCGGTCCAGCAGCGAGACCACCGCCCGCCGCACCCGCGGGTCCGAGAGCGGGCCGTCGTCGGAGCGCAGCGCGAGCTGGACCAGCTGCGCCTCGGGGACGGTGCGGACCGCGAGCGGGCCGGCGGGCCCGGGCGCCGCCGCGCCCAGGGCGTTCAGCGCCGCGAGGTCGTCGCCGTCCGCCCGGAACTGGGTGGCCTGCACGTCCCCGGTGCGCACCCGGTCGATCAGCGAGGCGTGGTCGGCGGCCTGCAGCACGATCTGGTCGGGGACCGACGGCGTGCCCCAGTAGACGCTGTTGCGGACCAGGGTGACCTGGCCACGGATGCGGTCCACCAGGCGCACCGCGTAGGGCCCGCCGGAGACCGGGATGCTGTCCTGCAGCGCCCCGCCCCACGAGCCGGGGGCGTCCTTGAGCAGGTGGGCGGGCAGCAGGCTGTCGAACAGCGTCTGCCACGCCGGGTAGGGCCGGTCGAAGACGACGTCGACCGCCTTGCCCCCCGCGCGCGAGCGGACGTCCGAGATCGCGCGGTAGCCCGCCGCGTCGACCACACCGGGCTGCGAGCGCATCTGCTGCCAGAGGTAGACGAAGTCCTCGGCGGCGATCGGGGCGTTGTCGCTCCACGCCGCGGCGGGGGCGATCTCGTAGGAGACGGTGTAGGGCCGGGTGGAGGTCACCCGCGCCGAGGTCACCACCGTGGTGTCCGGCCGCCGCACCCCGTCCGGGCCGACGCGGAAGGCGCTCGGCAGCACCAGCGAGGCGATCGTGCGGCTGGCCGGGGTGAGGTCCGCGATCCGGTGCGGGTTGAGGCCGCCGCCCAGGTCGTCGACGCCGATGCGCAGCTGGGTCGGGTCCGGTTCGAGCTGCGGCTGCGGGCGGGACGCCGTCGTCGGGGCCTGACCGACCACCGGTGGCGGCGACGACGAGCACCCGGCCAGCACCAGCAGACCGGCGAGCACGACGACCAGGAGGGCTCTCATGACGTGGCGGTGCGCGGGGGCCTCTCGTGCGGCGGCGATGACGGAGGAGTCATCGTGGCACGGTGGGCGGTGGGGGCCGCGTGCGGCCCTTCCGCGCGCGGGCGTACGGAGGTTAGCCTCACCTCATGGGCAAGCGGGCCGCGACGACGTGGGTGGATGCCCTCGCGCGGCTGCGTCCCCGCGACCGTGCCGCCGCCGGTCCCGTGCCCGTCCCCGCGCCGACCCGGCTCGTGGTCGATCCGGCCCGGGCGTGCGCGATCACCGGGGCGAAGCGGGCCAAGAAGAAGTGCTGCCGGTCCACGCCCCGCTGCAAGGGCTGCCCCGTGGTGCTGATGCGCGCCGCGCGGGCCGCCGAGTCCGGGCTGACGGGCAAGGAGCTCGCCCGCGCCGTGAAGCGCGCCCGGGCGGCCTGACGCCTCACCCCTGGCCCCACCCGCACGAACGGCACTCTCGCAGCTTCTACGTGCGCGAGAGTGCCGTTCGCGCACTACGGGGAGCCCTCCAGCGCGGCCCGCAGCGCCGGGAGCAGGACCTCGTCGGCCGGGAGCCACTCCACGCCGTCGAGGTCGTCGATGCCCACCCAGCGCAGGGCCAGGTGCTCCAGGGCGACCGGCTCGGCCCCGTTCTCCGGGGTGCAGCGGTAGAAGCGCAGGACGAGCTCCTGGCCCGCCCGGCCCGTGACCGGCACGTCCGGCCCGAGGCGGTCCCCGACGACGACCGCGTACGCCAGTTCCTCGCGCAGCTCCCGCGCCAGGGCGTCGGTCTCGGACTCGCCGTCCTCCACGGACCCGCCCGGGAGCTCCCAGCGTCCGCGCATGTCCGGCGGTTCCGCCCGCTGGGCCACGAGCAGCCGCCCGTCCCGCACCACCGCCGCCCCCACCACGACCCGCACGCGTGCATCATGACGTGTCATGGCCGAACTGCTGTCCGACGACGCCGTCACCCAGGCCCTCGCCGACCTCCCCGGGTGGGAGCGCGACGGCGACTCGATCGTCCGCACCGCGGAGCTGCCGGGCTTCCCGGCCGCGATCTCCGTGGTGGACGAGGTCGCCGCGGCGGCCGAGGCCGCGAACCACCACCCGGACATCGACATCCGGTACTCGACGCTCACGTTCCGGCTGTCCACGCACTCCGAGGGCGGGCTCACCGCGAAGGACCCGGACCTCGCCGCGACGATCTCCGCGGTGATCGACCGACACTCCTGACCCGCTGCGCTCCGCGCCGTTCCTCGCCGTCCTCGCCGCGACCCTCGCGGCGTTCGGCGGCTACGCACTGCTGCTGCCGGTCCTGCCCCTGTGGGCGGCGGCCGGCGGCTCGGGCCCGGGTCTCGCCGGGTCGGTCACGGGCGTGTTCATGGCCGCGACCGTGGTCTCCCAGCTCGGCGTGCCCGCGCTCCTGCGCGCCGTCGGGCACCGCGCCGCGCTCGCCCTCGGTGCGCTCGCCCTCGGCCTGCCGGCCGCCCTACTGCCCCTGTCGCCGTCGCTCGCGCTGACGATGCCGGTCGCCGTCGTGCGCGGGATCGGCTTCGGCGTCCTCACCGTCACCGGCGCCTCGCTGGTCTCGGACCTGGTGCCCGCCCGGATCCGCGGGCGCGCCACCGGGGTCTACGGGATCGCGATCGGGCTCCCGCAGCTCGTCCTGCTCACCGGCGGGGTGTGGGCGTGGTCCCGGCTGGGGCCGACGACCGTGCTGCTCGTGGGCGCGGTGCTCCCGTTGCTCGCCCTCCCGGCGATGCTCCTGCTCCCCCGGCGGGTGGTGCCGGCGGGCCTGGATCCCGCCCCGGACGCCACGAACGGGCCGTTCGTCACGGGAGAAGGGGACGAACGGCCCGGTGGTGCCGACCCGGCGGGGCTCCGCGCGCGCAGTGCCGCCGGGCCGTGGCTGGTGATGCTCGTGTGCGCCGCGAGCGCGGGCGGGGTCATCACGGTGCTCCCACTGACCGGCGCCTCGGCCTCCGCGGCCGTGGCCCTGTTCGCCCTGACGATCGCGCAGCTGGCCGGGCGCGCGGCCTCCGGCGAGCTCGGCGACCGATTCGGGCTCGCGGGCCGGGTCACCGGCCCGGCCCTGGCGATCACCGCGGTCGGGGCGGGGACCGCGGCGGCCGGGCTGGGGACGGGGACGTCGTGGGTCGTGGTGCTCGGGGCCGGGCTGATCGGCCTGGGGTTCGGTGCGGTGCAGAACGACACCCTGGTGACGCTGTTCGACCGAGCCGGCCCCGGGCGCTCCGGCACCGCCAGCAGCGTGTGGAACACCGCGTACGACGCGGGGACCGGGGTCGGGGCCACGGCGTTGTCGGCGGTGCTGGGCGCCGCGGGCGCACCGTGGTCCTTCGCAGTCGCGGCCGCGGGGTGCGTGCTCGCGCTCGGAGCAGCGCCGTGGCGGCGCGTGCACGACGATCCGGCGTCGGGGTGAACCCGTCCCGACGTCCGCGTCCCGCCGTAATGCGCCGGGATCACGCACCGACTCCCTGATCGTCGAGGCGATCGGGAGGAGACGGGGTGCGGCGGATCCTGCTCGCCGTGGCGGGCGGCGCGGTGGCGATGATGATCGTGGCGCAGGCGGCCACGGTACTCACCCGCGTGGACGCGGACCCGACGGCGGACCTCGGACCCGTCCCGAGCGCTCCCGCCGGGGTGGCCCCGCCCGCCACGCTCGCGCCGCTCGCCGTCGTCGCGCCCGCAGCGACCGCGGCGCCCGGCGCGGCCACACCGCCCGCCCCGAGCTCGTCGCCGGCCGTTCCGGGCGCCGGCACCCCGGGTGCGGCCGGGACGGCGACGGTCACGTCGACCGCCCGAGCCGCCACGCGCGCACCGGCCGCGGCCGACCCGTCGTCGGGAACGGGCAGGGCGGCGACACCGGAGCGGCCGACGGCGGATCCACCGGCCCCCGCGCCGACGACGCGCACGCCACTGGCCCGGGTGTGCCTGCAGCCCGTCCTCGGCGGCTGCCTGCAGGTCGGCTGAGATCAGCCGGCGGTGGCGGGCTCCTTCGCGGAGGTGGTCCGGCCGCGGACCGCCGCGAGGCAGTCGTCGAGCAGGGCGAGCATGACGCCGTCCCGCGCGGAGCCGTCGAGACCGGCCGCGCGCGCGGCGACCAGCAGGTGGGCGCACGCGTGGTTGACCGGGCCGACGTGGAGCAGCGTCGAGAGCCGGCCCCCGGCCCCGTCCCCCGGGTCCTGCCCCGCCGCGCGGCGGGCGTCGGCGCGGGCCCGTGCGGCCTCGATGCGCCGCTCGAGGCGGCCGAAGAAGCGGTTCTGCGGGTCGAGCGCGAGGCCCGCCCGCGCGATCGCCGCGAGGACCAGCGGGCGGACCGGCCCGTCGTGGTCGCGGCCGGCGCCGACGAGATCGACCGCGCGCAGCGCGAGCGCCTGGCGCGCGTCGTGCGAGACGGCGTCGTTGACCTGCCAGGCGAGGGCGGCGACGGCGGGGTGGGTGCACTGCGGACGGTCGGTGAAGCGTTCGCCGGCCAGCACGGAGACGTACTCCATGACACAGCTCCCCGAGCGGGCGTCACGGTGGGCGCCGGCCTCCAGGATCGGGAGCCCCTCGGGCGTGACGGACGTCGGCTGCGTGGTCGGCATGGCTGCCCCCTGAAGAACGCTGCGCGCGGAACAAGGGACGAGAGTAGACCGCCGGAGCCGGGTTCGGGACCCCTTGCGATCAGCGTCCGGGACGGGTGCTATCGGGGGTTCAGCCCCCGGAGCTCATCACCTCGGTCGCGGTGAGCGCGGCCAGCACCGTCTGCACCGTCGGGCTGACGAGCCGGACGATGTCCTGGTCGATCCCCGGCGGCACGAAGTGGCCGGAGGCGATCGCCCGCGCGCGGTCCGTCGCCGCGGTCGGGTCGAGCGGGTGCAGGGCCCGCACCCGCCGTCCGTGGTGGAGGAGCACGGTGACCATGGCGGTGTCCTCGTCCGGGTCCGCGCCGTCGAGCACCTGGCGGACCACGCTCCGGTCGTGGTGCAGGGCCCCGGTCTCGTGCACGCGCAGCGCGGAGCCGAACACCGGCATCGCGAGGTAGCCGAAGACCCGCCGCGGCTCCCGGTGGGCGAGGCCGCGCTCGACGAGCCGGTCCATCGTCCGCCGGATCATCTGGGCCCCGCGCGGCCCGGTGACGGCGTGCCCGAGGTCGCTCTTGCGGCCACCCGGGCGCACCAGGCCGTCGGCGACCCAGCAGAGCAGCGGGTCGGTGGGCTCGACCGGCCCGTACCGGTAGGACGACCCGGCGTCGAGCACGGAGGCGTCCAGCAGCAGCTCGACCATGGCCGCCGCGACGAGGAGCCCCGCCGGCTCGGTGAGGCTCGAGACGGGGCGCCCGTCCTCGTTCCCGAGGACCCAGGCGATGCGCTCGGGCAGAGTCAGTTCCCGGGTGGGGGCCGACCATCGTTCGGAACGCACGCCGGACAGCGTAGGCACACGACCCCGCCGGACCTCACCCGGTCGGGCGCCGGGATCGACCGCTCGTCCTCACCGTTCGTCGACGATCTCCACGATCGACCGGTCGTCGCATCGGGCCCACCACCCGTCCGCGCCGCACCGGACGACACGCCGAGTCAGAACCCGAGAGCCCGGATCGCAGCCGCGGCGGCCGCCGGGACGGCCGGGACGTTCCGCTGCGAGGTCGGGTCGGCGGGCTCGGTGTAGACGGCGACGAGGAGCGGACCGCGGTCCTGCGGGGTCGAGCTCCGCTGCGCTGCGTCTCCCGCCTGCGGGGTCGAGCTCCGCTGCGCTGCGTCTCCCGCCGGCGGCCACGTGATCGCGACGTCGTTCACCTCGCCGCCGTCGCCGCTGCCGGTCTTGTCCCCGGTGCGCCAGCCCGGCGGCAGCCCCGCGCGGATGCGCGGCCCGCCGGTGGTGTTCGCGACGAGCCAGGCGGTCAGCTGCCGTCGCCCGGTGTCGTCGAGCCCGGCTCCCAGCGTGCAGGCCTGCAGCGTGGCCGCCATCTGCCGGGGCGTGGAGGTGTCGAGGGTGCCGGTGCGGACGTTCAGGTCCGGCTCGGTGCGGTCGAAGCTCGAGACGCCGTCCCCGATCGAGCGCACGTACGCCTCGACCGCCTTCGGCCCGCCGAGCCGGCGCAGCAGCAGGTTCTCCGCGGTGTTGTCCGAGACCGTGATCGCCGCGGCGCAGAGGTCCCGGATCGTCATGGCCGTCGCCCGGGAGGTGGTCGGCGAGTTGCGCACCAGATCGCCCGCCGAGTACCGGACCACCTCGTCGAGCGGCACCCGTGCGGCCAGGATCGCGGCCGCCGTCGGCATCTTCGAGGTCGAACACATCAGGAACCGTTCGTCGGCGCGGTGGCCGACCGTCCGCCCCGTCGCGGTGTCGAGCGCGAAGACGCCGAGCCGCCCGACGAAGCCTGCCTCGATCGGGGCGAAGGGATCGTTCGTGACGGCGGGTGGCGCCGGGGCCGAGGCGGGAGTCGGGGCACAGCCCGCCGCGAGGGCTGCCGCGCCGAGCACGAGGACCCGTCGTCGGGAAGGAGGCATGTCGACGACCTCATCAGGCCCGGACCTGTGACTGCCCGCACACCAGGAATCGGTTGCACACAACCCGGGTTCCGACCGACATGAGCACCGCTGACAAGGCCCGGGACCTGCAGGCACTGCACGCCGCCCCGGAGCTGCTGCGCGTCGTCAACGTCTGGGACGCGATCACGGCGAAGGTCGTCTCGGACATCCCCGGGACGAAGGCCCTCGCCACCGCCAGCCACGGCATCGCGGCCTCGCGGGGGTACGAGGACGGGGAGAACATCCCCCGCGACGAGATGATCGCCGAGGTCGGCCTGATCGCGCGCCAGACCTCGCTGCCGGTCTCCGCGGACCTCGAGGGCGGGTACGGCGACCCGGGCGGCACGATCGCCCGCGCGATCGGCGTCGGGATCGTCGGGGCGAACCTCGAGGACCAGATGAAGCCGCTGGCCGAGTCGGTCAAGGCCGTGGAGGCCGCTGTCGCCGCCGCGCAGTCCGAGGGCGTCGACTTCGTCCTGAACGCTCGGACGGACGCATTCGTCAAGGCCGGCGACCGCGACCCCGCGGAGGTGCTGAAGGACGCGATCGAGCGCGGCCGCGCCTACCTGGACGCGGGCGCGTCGAACTTCTTCGTGCCCGGGAAGCTCGACGAGGCGCAGTGGACCGAGCTGGTCGGCGCTCTCGGGGAGCGCAAGGTCAACATGATCGGTATCCCCGGGTCGATCTCCCAGGAGGCGGCGCAGCGGATCGGGCTCGCCCGCATCTCGTTCGGACCGTGGTCGCAGAACACGGCGCTGACCGCCCTCGCGGAGCTGGCCGAGCGCGCCTACGACGGCGGCGGACTCGCCGAGGGCGTGCGCAAGCTGAACTAGGAGGTGCACAGGCGGAGCACCTCCCAGTCCGCCAGGTCGGCGAGCAGCTGCCGGTCGTGGGTCGCGACGACGACGGCAGCCGGGGTCGCGAGCAGGCCCGCTGTCAGCTCGTCGACGAGCGCGGCGGACAGGTGGTTGGTCGGCTCGTCGACGATCAGCAGGTCCGGCCGCCGGGCGAGCACGAGCGCGAGCTGGAGCCGCCGTCGCTGCCCCTGCGAGAGCCGCCCGACCGGCGTGCGCCGCGCCTCGGCGTCCAGCAGCCCGGTGGCCGCCAGTGGCACGGCGTCCGCGCCGGCCTCGCGCTCGTGCAGCAGCCACGGCGTGAGCTCCGGCCGCCACGGCGGTGCCTCCTGGGCCATGAACCCGACCCGCGCCCGGGACCGGGCCAGACCCGTCGTCGGGAACAGCTCCCCGGCGAGCAGCGCCAGCAGGGTCGATTTCCCCGCCCCGTTGGGGCCGGTGACGAGCAGCCGGTCGCCGGCGCCGATCCGACGCGAGACGGGTCCGAGCCGTCCCGCGACGCCCGCCCGGTCCAGCTCCACCAGGGTCCCCGTTCCCGACGGCAGGTCGGGCCAGCGGAGCCGAGCCGGCGGCTCCGGGACGTCGAGGCGGTGAGCCGCGAGGGCCTCCTGGTCGCGCCGGAGGGCCTGCACGACGCCGGGGGCGTGCGACTGCCGCTGGTGCTTCCCGGTGCCCTTGTCGGGCCGCCAGCCGGTGGTGAGCCGATCGCGGGCCCGGTCAACGACCTCGGCGAGGCGACGGTGCTCGGCCTGCTGCTCGGCGTGGTCGCGCTCCCAGCGTTCGCGTTCCCGACGACGGCCGGCGCGCCAGCCGTCGTACCCCCCGGCGTAGGTCCGGGGCCGGCTGTCCCGGGTGGGGTCGAGGTCGAGGACCTCCTCCGCGACGTCGCGCAGCAGCGCGCGGTCGTGGCTGACCAGGGCGAACCCACCGTCGTGATCGCGTAGACGGGCGGTGAGGAACGCGAGCCCGTCGGCGTCGAGGTGGTTGGTGGGCTCGTCGAGCAGCAGCAGGTCGTGCCGCGCACCGAGCAGGCAGGCCAGCCGGACGCGGTAGCGGTGACCGACGGAGAGCGTGGCCAGCTCGCGGTCGCGGTCGGTGCAGGCGTGCAACGCCTCGAGGGCGAGGTCGACCCGGCGTTCGGCGTCCCACGCGTCCAGCCCGACGGCTCGGTCGAGCGCGACGGCGTAACGGTGGTCGTCGAACGGGTCCGTGGCGGCGTCGAGCTCGGCGAGCGCGGCCCGCGCGGGCCCGACGGCGGACTCGGTGAGGGTGCGGACGGTGCCGTGGGCCGCGAGGTCCTGCTGCGCGAGGCCGATCGTGCCCGTCCGGTGGACCGTGCCCGCGTCCGGCGGGAGCAGGCTGGCGAGCACGTGCAGCAGGGTGGTCTTGCCGCGGCCATTCTCGCCGACGATCGCGACGCGGGAGCGGGCGGAGACGGTCAGCGACACGTCGGAGAGGACGCGCCGCCCGCCGAGGGTGACGTCGACGTGCTCGGCACGGACGTGGGCGTGGGTGGATCGGTGGGTGGTGTGCACCAGGGGCTCCGGGACGTCGGAGGCGGAGCCGGGCAGCACGGATCGACCGCCCGGCGGCTGGCCGGGACGGCGGAGCGGGTCGTGGGAGAGGGCGCCGCCGTCAGCGGCGGGTGCGGAGCCTCATCGACTGGATCAACACACCGTCGAGACTACGTGGTGCCGCAAGACGATTGCGCCTGAGCCATCATGGTGCCATTGTGGCTCACATGGACCTGTCCCCCTTCGTCGACCGTCTGGCCGACGAGCTCACGCTCGCCGCCGAGGCCGGCGGCGACGAGGCCCGCGCCGTAGCCGCACGGCTGTCCGCATCGCTCTCCTCCTCCGTGCGGCTGGTGCTGCTCGAGGCGCTCGCCGAGGCCGCCGACGAGATCACGCGCGACCTCGCCCCCGGCTCGGTGGAGGTCCGCCTGCGCGGGCGGGAGCCGGGCTTCGTCGTGAACCCGCCCGTGTCCGAGCCACCAGCGGCACCAGCCGGAGCCAGGACGGAGCCGGAGGTCGAGAGCACCCTCGAGCTCGACGCCGGCCCGACCACCCGGATCAACCTCCGCCTGCCCGATGCACTGAAGGCCCGGGTCGAGGAGGCCGCCGGCCGCGAGCACCTGTCCATCAACGCCTGGCTCGTCCGCGCCGCGTCCGGCGCCCTGGCCACGGGCGCCGGCGACGCGTCCCGAGCGCGGGGCCGCCGCGGGCAGAGCTTCACCGGATGGGTCCGATGACCCGGGACCAGGAGGGCCCCATGACCCACTACGACACCCCCGGCCCCGTCGAGCTGGCCCTGACCGCGGTCTCGGCGGACCTGACCGTCCGCGCCTCCGACCGCGAGGACACCGTGGTGGTCGTGACCCCGAGCGACCTCGGGAACGACGACGACCTCGCTGCCGCCGAGCGCACCCGGGTCGACCTGACCGGCACCACGCTGACGATCACCGGCGCCCGGCTGATGCGCCGCTTCAGCCCGACGAGCGGGGGCGGCAGCATCGACGTCACCGTCGACCTCCCTGCGGGGTCGGCCGTGAAGGCCGAGGCCCAGGTCCTGGACGTCCGCACCACCGGTCGCCTCGGCGCGTGCCGGGTCAAGACGTCCGTCGGGGCCCTCGCCCTGGACGTGGTCTCCGACGCCGAGCTGTCGACCACGGGGACGATGACGATCGGCCGCGTCGAGCACGACGCCACGCTCGCCGGCACCGGCCGCATCCAGGTCGGCCGGGTCGGTGGCCGGGTCGCCGTCACGAACAACAACGGTCCGACCGTGGTGGGCGGCGCCGGGGCCGTGGTCACCGCCCGGTCCGCGAACGGCGACATCACCGTCACCGATCCCGGCTCGGACGTGCAGGCCCGGACGGCCAACGGGGACGTCGTCGTCGACGGCATCGCGCGCGGCGAGGTCGACGTCGAGACCAGCAACGGCCGTGTGGAGCTCGCGCTGCGCCGCGGCAGCGCCGCCCACCTCGACGTCTCCACCCGCTTCGGACGCATCGACAACCGGCTCGACGAGGTCGCGGCGCCGGGCGACGCGGGCGAGACCGCCGCGGTCCGCGCCCGGACCTCGCTGGGCGACATCGTCCTGCGCCACGCGGACACCCCTGCCGAGGAGACCGTATGACCCCCGCCGTCCTCGTCCGCGGCCTGCGCAAGGCCTTCGACGACCACACCGTCCTGGAATCGCTCGACCTGGAGATCCGTCGCGGTGCGGTGTTCGCGCTGCTCGGCCCGAACGGGGCGGGCAAGACGACCACCGTCCGCATCCTCGCCACCCAGCTCCTTCCCGACGCCGGGTCGGTGCGGGTCGCCGGGCACGACCCGGCGTCGGAACCCGACGCCGTCCGCCGCGCCATCGGCGTGACGGGCCAGTTCGCCGCCGTCGACGACCTGTTCACGGGGCGCGAGAACCTGCAGCTGATGGCCGACCTCCACCACTTGGGGCGCTCCGGACGGGCCCGCGTGACGGAGCTGTTGCGCCGCTTCGACCTCGTCGACGCCGCGGGCCGCCCAGCGTCGACCTACTCGGGCGGGATGCGGCGCCGGCTCGACCTCGCGATGGGGCTGATGGGTCGACCGGAGATCCTGTTCCTCGACGAACCGACCACCGGGCTCGACCCGCGGACCCGCCGGGCGCTGTGGGACCTGGTCCGCGAACTCGCCGCGGACGGGGTCACCGTCCTGCTGACCACCCAGTACCTCGAGGAGGCCGACCAGCTCGCCGAGCGCGTCGCCGTCCTCGACGGCGGGCGGATCGTCGCCGAGGGGACGCCCGAGGAGCTCAAACGGCGGGTCGGGGGCGGGCACGTGCGGCTGCGCTTCGCCGATCCCGACGACGTGGCCCGGGCCGGATCCGTCCTCCCGGCCGCGGTGACCGACCCCGCCACGCTCTCCGTCCGCGTCCCCGGCGAGGGCTTCGGCGCCGTCCGCGAGGTGGTCGACGTCCTCGAGACGGCCGGCCTCGTCGCGGTCGACCTGTCGGTCCACACGCCCGATCTCGACGACGTCTTCCTCACCCTGACCGGAAAGGTCACGTCATGACCGCCGCCACCGCGCCC
This sequence comes from Actinomycetospora termitidis, assembly GCF_030286555.1. Classification (GTDB taxonomy): domain Bacteria; phylum Actinomycetota; class Actinomycetes; order Mycobacteriales; family Pseudonocardiaceae; genus Actinomycetospora; species Actinomycetospora termitidis. The sequence continues at coordinate 444,408 of NZ_JASVWF010000003.1, forward strand.
GTCGCCGACGTCTGGACGATGTCGCGCCGGCAGCTCCGCCGGATCCGCCGCTACCCCTCCCTCACCGTGATGCTCGTCGGGCTCCCGGTGGTCTTCCTCCTCCTCTTCGTGTTCGTGCTCGGCGGGACGCTGTCGGGCGGACTGGGAGGGTCGTCCTACGTCGACTACGTGGTGCCCGGCGTGCTCGCCATGACGGTCGCGAGCGTGGTGCAGGGCCCGATCATCTCCGTGGCCCAGGACATGAGCGAGGGCATCATCGCCCGGTTCCGCACCATGGCGATCTTCCGACCGTCGGTGCTCGCCGGGCACGTCCTGGGCGGGCTGCTGCAGGTCGTGCTCGGCGTCGTCGTGGTGCTCGGGGTGTCGGTAGCGATCGGGTTCCGCCCGGACGCCGGGCCCGCCGACTGGGCGGGCGTGCTCGGCCTGGTGATCGTGTTCGGTGCCGCCCTGACGTGGTTGGCCGTGGCCATGGGGCTGGCGGCCGACTCCGTGGAGACGGCGTCGAACGTCGGGCTGCCGCTCACGCTGCTGCCATTCCTGGGGTCGGGCTTCGTCCCGACCGACTCCATGCCCGGCTCGCTGCGCGTGTTCGCCGAGTACCAGCCCTTCACCCCGGTCACCGAGACGCTCCGCGGGCTCCTGCTCGCCGCGCCCGTGCCGACGTCGACGTGGCTCCTCGCCCTCGGATGGTGCGTGGTCATCGGCGTCGGCGGCTATCTCTGGGCGCGCCGGGGGTACGAGCGCCGCTAGGTCACCGGATGCCGCGTTGCTGTCGATGGCGACGTGATTGTCGGAGGATCGCGCTATCCTTCGAACATGAGTTCGGACGATGGTGGGGACGCGGTCAGCATGGAGCTGACCGCGCTGCTCACCCGCCTCGCCGAACTCGCCGACACCGCCACCGACCCGTCGCGCGGAATCACCGACGCCGCCCGGATCGACCGGATCGCGCTGCTCGAACAGACCCGCGCCGCGCTGGCCGCCGCCCAACACACCGAGATGGTCGCCTTCGCCAAAGCCCACATCGAAGTCCAGGCCGACCTGGTCGCCGCCCACGAACTCGACCCCCGCGATGTCGGCACAGGCATCGCCGACCAGATCGCGCTGGCCTGCCACGTCTCACCCACGGTCGGGTCCCGCCGGTTGGGGGTCGCCCAGGCGCTGGCCGACGACCTGCCGTGCACGCGGGCCCTGCTCGCGGCCGGTCGGGTCTCGGAGCGGGTCGCCGAGCTGGTGGTGTCCTGGACCAGCCACCTCGACCCCGACACCCGCCGACTCGTCGACAAGCAGATCGCCGCCTCCGGGATCGAGACCCAGAGCCGGTTCCAGGCCGAGGCCACCATCAAGCGGTTGGCCTATGAGGCCGACCCGGCCGGGTTCACCCAACGTGGGCGGACCGCCCGCACGCAGCGGCGGGTCACGCTGCGCCCCGCGCCGGACACCATGTCCGTGCTGTCGGGGTTGTTGCCGGTCGAGCAGGGCGTCGCCTGCATCACCGCGCTCCGCAAGCACGCGGACACGTTGATCGCCGGTCGGGACGCCGAGGGGCGCAGCCGGGACCAGATCGTGGCCGACACCCTGGTCGAGCGGATCACCGGGCAGGCCTTCGCCGAGGACGTCACCGTCGAGGTCGGGATCGTGCTCCCCCTCGACGCCCTCACCGACCCCGACAGCGACACCACCGGCGAGGTCGTCGGCTACGGGCCACTACCCGCCGGGATCGTCGCCGACCTGCTCAACAGCACCCAGGGCCGCAAGTGGTGGCGGCGGCTGTTCACCCACCCCCGCTCCGGACGCCTCGTCGGCGGTGACCCCCAACGGCGGCTGTTCGACGGGTTCCTCGCCACCCTGATCCACCACCGCGACCACGGCCGCTGCCGGGATCCGTACTGCGGAGCCCCCGCCCGACACACCGACCACATCCGCGGCAAGACCGCCGGGGGCCCGACCAGCCTCGGCAACGGCCGGCGTACCTGTGTGCGCGGCAACCAGGTCAAAGAGCTGCCCGGCTGGTCCACCGACCTCATCGACGACGGCCTCGGCGACCAGCCGCACACCGTGCAGACGACGACCCCCACCGGCCACACCTACACCAGCCGCGACGGACCATGAGCCGCCGCAGCACGCCACACCCGGACGCCGGCCCGTGCCGCGTCCCGCACCGCTGCGGGCGCGGCCGCCCCGGCGATCGAGGCGTGCGCGATCCCGGCGAGCTCGTCGTCGGACAGGCCGAGGTCCCGGGCGATCTCGTACTCCCGCGCGAGCGTCGTCGAGAAGAGCAGCGTGTCGTCGGCGTTGACGGAGCAGGGCACCCCGGCGCGCACGAGGGCGGGCAGCGGGTGGTCGGCGACCGACGGCGCGACACCGAGCGCGACGTTCGAGCTCACGGCCACGTCGAGGGCGATCCCGCGGTCGGCGAGCTCACGGACGAGCGTCGGGTCCTCGACCGCCCGCACGCCGTGCATCAACCGGTCGGGCCGCAGCACCCGGAGGTCCTCCCGGATCGACTCCGGCCCGCACAGCTCGCCGGCGTGCGGCACGACCAGCAGGCCGGCGTCGCGGGCGATCGCCGCCGCCCGCGCGAAGGGGGCGATCGGCTCGGTCTCGTCGCCGGCGATCCCGAGCGCGACCACCCCGCGGTCGGCCCATGCCGCCGCCAGCAGCGCCATCCGGTCCGGGTCGGCGGCGTCGCGCTCCCGGTCGATCCCGACGACGATCCCGGCCGCGGACCCCGCCGTCGTCACCGCGTCGCAGACGATCTCCATCGTCGCCTCGTCCGAGCCGGTGAGCGCCCGGTGCCGTCCCGACGGGGAGATGCTCACCTCGGTCCACACCGCCCCGTCGGCCGCCGAGTCCTCCACCAGTTCGACGACGAGTCGATGCAGGTCGTCGGGGCGGCGCAGCACCTCCTTCGTCGCCCGGTACGCGGCGACGAACCCGGGCCAGGTGTCGTACCGGGCGGGGAACTCCCGCATCCCGCCGAGCTCGACGTACGTCGACGGGCGGATCGAGCCCATGAGGTGGACGTGCAGGTGGGCCTTCGGCAGCGCACGCAGGTCCGCCGTCACAGCGGCTGCAGGAACTCGAGCCGGTTGCCGAACGGGTCGTGGGCGTAGAAGCGGCGGAAGCCCGGGAAGTCGGTGTCCCACGCGACGTCCCGACCGGTCGTCGCCACCCGTCGCGCCGCCTCGGCGATGTCGTCCACGACGAGGCCCGGGTGGGCCTTCCGCGCGGGGGCGAACGGCTCCTCCACCCCCAGGTGCAGCTCGACGCCGCCGCCCCGGAACCAGGCCCCACCCCGGGCGGCGAGGACCGGCGGCTTGTCGACCTCGATCATCCCGAGCGCCCCGACGAAGAACGTCCGGGCCTCGTCCTCCCGGCCGGCCGGCATGGCGAGCTGCACGTGGTGGATCGTCGCGAACACCCGGTCAGTATCGGGTCCGGGCCTCCTCGAGGCCCGGACCGTCGAGACGGTCCAGGCCGGCCACGCGACCGTTGAGCGCCAGGAGCATTCCCGACGCCGGGCCGCGCAGCTCGGGCCCGTCGCCCCGGGTCCACGCGCAGTCGGTGGCGACGAGCCGCAGCCCGGCGAAGCGCCTCGCCGCACCCACGAACGGGGCGGCCCAGGTGTGGTCCAGGCACGGTTCGACCCGCGCCGCGGGGACGTCCGTCGGGTGTCCGAGGGGCACTGCGATGTCCTGGCGGTGCACCAGCAGGTCGTTGAGCGGGTCCAGCGGGCCGGAGATCCGCAGCCGCCGGTCGACGTGCGCCATCTCCCGTAGCTGCGCGATCAGCTGGGCGGGGGTGAAGGACCGGGCGCGTTCCCGGGCCTCGTCCGCGAACGCGCGGTCGACGTCGCCCCGGGCCCGCAGCACCGCCCGGGCGACCCGGGGGACGCTCGTGCGGGTCGACATGGTCAGGTGCGCCACCACGTCGCGCACGGTCCATCCGGCGCACAACGACGGCGTGGCCCACTCGTCGTCGGTGAGGTCCTCCAACTCGTCGGCCAGGTCGAGCCGCTCCGCGGCGACGTCCTCGAGCATCTCCACGCGTGTCATGTCCGTACGACTCCCCCGCCCGCTCGGACTCATCGCGCCGCCCACACCCTTCCGTGGCAGCACCGCATCGTCACCGGAGGAGGGCCGCCACCAGCTGCCCCGGCGCGTCCTCCTGCAGCAGGTGCCCCGCACCCTCGATCCAGGTCAACGTCGAGTGCGGGATCCGCTCGTGCAGCCAGGTGCCGTACTCCGGCGGGAGGATGCGGTCCTCCGTGCCCCACAGCAGCGTCACGGGGACCTCGATCGAGCCGAGGAGGTGCTCGTAGGGCTCCGTGTCGGCCTGCGCGAGCTGGCGGTACTGCCGGTAGTAGGCCGCCTGCCCCTCCTCGCCGCGCCACGGGGCGAGGAACGCCTCCCGCACGCCCGGTCGGTAGCCACGGGCCGTGGCGTTGTCGAGGTGTGCCCCGACGAGCGCCTCGTGCGCGTACGGCGGGAGGGCGGCGAACACCTCGGGGTTCTCCCGCATCAGCGCGAACAGCCCACGCTCCCAGGCCCCACCGCTGACGGCGTCGAAGATCGTCAGGTCGCGGACGGCGAGGCCCTCCAGCAGGTGCGCGCGGAGCACGATCGAGCCGCCGATGTCGTTCGCCACCACCCGCGGCGCGTCCAGCCCCCAGTGCCCGACCAGCTCCGTGAACCGTCGGGCCTGCGCGGCGATCGAGAGGTCCTGGCCCTCCCGCTTCTCGGAGGCGCCGTACCCGAGGTGGTCGAACACGTGGACCGTGTGGCGGCCCGCCAGCGCCGGGGCGACGTCCCGCCACAGGTACGACGAGTACGGCGTGCCGTGGACGAGCACGATGGGCTCGCCCTCACCGAACCGCTCCCATCGGATCGTCCCGGCGTCGGTCTCGAACGTCCTCGACATCTCCATAGAGGCTTTATACCCCTTACTCGGCGCGAGGAATGCGCTCGTGCTTCATGTTGTTCCTTCAACCGTGAAGAAGATCGGGTTCCTCTCGTTCGGGCACTGGTCGCCGTCGTCGCACTCGATGGTGCGGTCGGCGCGGGACTCCCTGCTGCAGTCGATCGACCTGGCGGTCGCGGCCGAGGAGCTGGGCGCCGACGGCGCCTACTTCCGGGTGCACCACTTCGCCCAGCAGCTCGCCTCGCCGTTCCCGCTGCTGGCTGCCGCCGGCGCGCGGACCAGCCGCATCGAGCTGGGCACCGGGATCATCGACATGCGCTACGAGAACCCGCTCTACATGGCCGAGGACGCCGGCGCCGCCGACCTCATCGCGGGCGGACGACTGCAGCTCGGGATCAGCCGCGGCTCCCCCGAGCAGGTCATCGACGGCTACCGCTACTTCGGGTACGCGCCCACCGAGGGGCAGACCGACGCCGACATGGCGCGCGAGCACACGCGGATCTTCCTCGAGGCGCTGAAGGGCGAGGGCTTCGCGCAGCCGAACCCGCGGCCGATGTTCGCGAACCCGCCCGGGCTGCTGCGGATCGAGCCGTACTCGGAGGGGCTGCGCGAGCGCATCTGGTGGGGCGCGGGCAGCCGCGCGACGGCCGAGTGGGCCGGCGAGCAGGGCATGAACCTCATGAGCTCGACGCTGCTCACCGAGGACACCGGCGTGCCGTTCCACCGCCTGCAGGCCGAGCAGATCCAGCGCTATCGCGATGCCTGGACCGCAGCCGGGCACGCAGGGACACCCAGGGTGTCCGTCAGCCGCAGCGTCTTCCCGATCGTCTCCGACCTCGACAAGCAGCTGTTCTGGCGCGAGCGGCACTCGACCGACCAGGTCGGCCACCTCGACGGCGGCAACGCGCGGTTCGGGAAGACCTACGCCGGCGAGCCCGACAAGCTGATCGCCGAGCTCGCCGAGGACGAGGCGATCGCGGCCGCGGACACGCTGCTGCTCACGGTGCCGAACCAGCTCGGTGTGGACTACAACGCCCACGTCCTCGAGAGCGTGCTGACCCACCTCGCGCCGGAGCTCGGCTGGCGCTGACCCGGGACCGTCAGGAGCCGTAGGGCCCGACCTCGCCGGCCTGCACCCCGATCACGCGACACGGACGGTTCATCGCGTGCAGGGCGCGCTCCAGGACACGGCCGACCTCGTCCACCGCCGCCCGCGCGTCCTCCGCCGTCGTGCTGCCGGTGACCTCGAGGACCCCGAAGGGGACGGTCGGGACCCCGCCGACCTCCACGAGACGCTCGAGGAGGTCGGCGAGTCCGTCCTCGTCGAGCCGCGTGAGGTCGGTCATCAGGTGGACCCGGAACTTCGTCATGCGGGGAGTGTCCCGTAGTCCGGCAGCTCGACCCCGTTGATCGCCCGCTCGACGAGCGCGGTCAGCGCCTCCATGTCGGGCTCCGGCGGTGGCCCGACGTCCGGGTCGGGCGCCTGCAGACTCTCGACGTGCATCCGTCCGATCTCCTGGTTCGCCTCGACGAACGGGCGCATCCGCTCCTCGTAGCGGGCGAACCCGACCTCCGGGTCCCAGCCGGCGGCGGCCAGCTCCCCGGCCAGCAGGTACGCGCCGACCAGGGCGATCCCGGTCCCCTGCCCGGACATCGGCGACGCGCTGCACGCCGCGTCCCCCAGTAGGCCCACCCGGCCGCTCGACCAGCGGTCCATGACCACCTGGGCGACCTGGTCGAGGTAGAAGTCCGGGGTCTCGTCGAGGTGGGCGAGGATGCGCGGCGTCTCCCAGCCGAGGTCGGCGACCCGCTCGCGCAGCAGGCGCTTCTGCGCGTCGACGTCGCGGTGGTCGACGGCGAACTCTGCGGCCGGGAACGAGAACATGGCCATCGCCCGCGTGGCGTCCCGGATGGGACGCAGGAGCGCCGAGCGCCCGGACGCCTGGTCCTGGTACTCGAGCAGCCAGCGGTCCAGCCCGAACTCGTTGGGCACGCTGTAGAACGCCAGGACGAGCCCGAGGTGGCGCACGAACCGCTCGTGCGGCCCGAAGACCGAGGCGCGCAGCGCCGAGTGCAGCCCGTCCGCCCCGACCACCAGGTCGAAGCGCCGCCGGTTCCCGCCGGCGAAGGTCACGTCGACCCCGTCGGCGTCCTGGGTGAGCTCGGCGATCCGGTCCCCGAAGACGTACTCGACGCCGTCGCGGGTGGCGTCGAACAGCACCTGCGACAGGTCGCCGCGCAGGATCTCGATCTCGGCGATGTACCCGTCGCCGCCGTGGTCGTCCGCGCGGTGGGTCTCCAGCACGGTGCCGTCCGCGGCCACCGTGTGCGCACCCGCCGTCTCCGTGCGGGCGGCGCGGACGGGCGCATCCAGCCCCATGCGCCGGATGACCTCCCGGGTCACCCCGCGCGCGTCCACCGCCTGGCCGCCCGGCCGCAGCCCCGGCGCCCGCTCCACCACGGTCACCTCGGCGCCCCACCGGTGCAGCCAGTGCGCCAGCGCGGGCCCCGCGATGCTCGCCCCGGTGACCAGCACCCTCGTCGTCATGGCGCGGATCGTAGGGCCGCCGCTCAGGCCGGGGCCGGAACCGCCCGCGGCGTCGAGAACGCGAAGCCCGGGTAGCCGCGGGCGGCGAGGTCGTCGCAGTGCTCCCGGTAGGCCCCGACCCCGCCGATGTAGGCCATGAAGCGCCGCGGTTTCCCGGGCACGTTGGAGCCCATGTACCAGGAGTTCGCCTGCGGGTAGAGCGTCGCCTCGCCGACGACGCGGACGTGCTCGGTCCACTCGGTCTCGGCCTCGGGCGTCGACTCGACCACCGTCTCGCCGCGATCGTGCGCGTAGGCGAGGCAGTCGGCGACGAAGTCCACGTGCTGCTCGATCGACACCATCATGTTCGAGAGCACCGACGGGCTGCCCGGCCCGGTGATCATCCACAGGTTCGGGAACCCAGCCACCTGCAGCCCCAGGTTCGTCGTCGGCCCGTCGGCCCACCGCTCGCGCAGCGTCGCGCCGTCCCGGCCGACGACGTCGATCGCGAGCAGCGCCCCGGTCATGGCGTCGAACCCGGTGGCGAACACGAGGTCGTCCACCTCGTACTCGCGCTCCGAGGTGCGCACCCCCCGTGGCGTGATCTCGGCCAGCGGCGTCGCCTTCAGGTCCACCAGGTGCACGTGGTCGCGGTTGTAGGTCGCGTAGTAGTTCGTGTCCAGGCAGGGCCGTTTGGTGCCGAACGGGTGGTCGCGGGGCGAGAGCGTCTCGGCGACCTGCGGGTCGGTCACGGTCTCGCGGATCTTGCGCCGGACGAACTCCGCGGCGGTGTCGTTGGCCGCACGGTCGACGATCGTGTCGGTGTAGGAGCTGAGCAGCCCGACGAGGTTGACGCCCCACGCCGCCTCGTAGCGCGCGTCGCGCTCGGCGTCGGACACCTCGAGCGCGGACTGCGTCGCCGCCTCCACCGGCACCCCGAAGCCGGAGGTCCGCGCCGCCTGCCGGTGCTCGCGGTAGGTCCGCTTGCGCTCGGCCTGGTCCGCCGGGTCCAGCGGCCGGTTCGACGCCGGCATGGAGAAGTTCGGGGTGCGCTGGAAGACCGTCAGCTCGGCGGCCTCCTCGGCGATCATCGGGATCGTCTGGATGCCCGACGACCCGGTACCGATGACGGCGACGCGGCGGCCGGTGAAGTCCACCTTCTCGTGGGGCCAGTGCCCGGTGTGGAAGGTCCGCCCCGCGAACGAGTCGGTCCCCGGCACCTCCGGGGTCTTCGCCATCGACAGGCAGCCGGTGGCCATGACGAGCTGCTCGGCGTCGTAGGCGTCCCCGGCGTCGGTGGTGACGTGCCAGCGTCCGCGGGCGTCGTCCCAGTGCGCGGCGGTCACCGAGGTGGAGAGCCGGACCCCGTCGCGCAGCCCGAAGCGGTCGGCGACGTGCTCGACGTAGCGGAGGATCTCCGGCTGCGTCGGGTACTTCTCGGTCCACTCCCACTCCTGCTCGAGCTCGGTGGAGAACGAGTACGAGTACTCCAGGCTCTCCACGTCGCAGCGGGCGCCCGGGTAGCGGTTCCAGTACCAGGTGCCGCCGACGCCGTCGCCGGCCTCGACGACGACGGTGTCGAGCCCCAGGCCGCGCAGCCGGTGGAGCATGTACAACCCGGCGAGGCCGGCGCCGACGACGAGGGCGTCGACGGTGGTCACGGTCGCGGGGCGGGGGGACGGGACGGACATGGGCCCACCTTTCGCGGGAGGTTCAGGCGGTCACGGCGCTGAGGTGGCGGTCGATCTCGCCGACCACGAAGTCCATGCCGACGGCCGCGCCGGGCAGCACGCCGACCATCGTGAAGAAGCCGTGCATCTGACCCGGGACGAGCAGCCGGGTCACCTCGACCCCGGCCTCGGCGAGCCGGTCGGCGTAGGCGACGCCCTCGTCGAGCAACGGGTCGTGCGGGGCGTGCAGCACCGCCGCCGGCGGGAGGCCGGCGAGGTCGGGCGCGTGCAGCGGCGAGGCGTCCGGGTCGGACCGGACCGCCGCGTCGGGGGCGTAGTGGTCCCAGAACCAGATCATGCTGTCCCGGTTGACCAGCAGTTGGTTCTCCGGGTCGACGTAGGACGGGCGGTCGACGTCGGCGTCGGTGACGGGGTAGACGAGCACCTGCGCGGCCAGGGCCGGGCCACCGGCGTCACGGGCGCGGCGCGCGACGATCGCGGACAGGTTGCCGCCCGCGGAGTCACCCGCCACCACCAGCGGCACCCGGGCGCCGGCGAGCTCGTCGAGGTGGGCGTCCACCCAACCCAGCGCGGCCCACGCGTCCTCGACCGCGGTCGGGTAGCGGTGCTCGGGTGCGAGGCGGTAGTCGACGAGCACCACGACGCAGCCGGTCCGGTTCGCGAGGACCCGACCGAGGTGGTCGAACTCGTCGAGGGCACCGATCACCCAGCCGCCGCCGTGGAAGTAGACGACCACTCCGCGCGCCGCGCCCTCCGGGGTGATCACCCGGACCGGCACCGGCGCGTCGGCGGGCTCCTCGACCCGGGCCACCGCCGGACCCGGCCCGTACATCTCGGCGAGCGCCGGACCGAGCCCGCGGGCCTGCTCGGGGGTCATCTCCTGGATCGGCGGCATCCCGCTCGCGGCGAGCTGCGCCACCAGGTCCGAGGTCGCGTCGTCGAGGGCCACCGGCCACACCACCCGTCGTCGTCGAACGAGTACCAAACGATCGGTAGGCTATCGCCCGCGTGGTCCTGATCACAACGGGCGGCGGCTACTTCTGGGTGGCTCCCGCGTCCACGGGGAGCGCGATCCCGGTGACGAACCGGGACTCGTCGGAGGCGAGCCAGAGCACCGCGGCGCTGACGTCCGACGCCTCCACCCAGGGCACGGGCAGCGCGTTGATCGAGGCGAAGACCGGCTCGGCCTGCGCCGAGGTCGGGTGCTCCTCGCCCGGCACCATGAGCCGGTAGGTGGCCTCGTTGCGGATCATCGCCGTGTCGACGCCGGTGGGGTGCACCGAGTTGACCCGGATGTGGTGGCGTGCCATCTCGTTGGCGAGCACCCGGACCACGCCGACCACGCCGTGCTTCGACGCCGAGTAGGCGACCGTGTTCGGCACGCCCTTGAGTCCCGCCGTCGAGCTCGTGACGATCACCGAACCGCCGCGCCCCGCGTCCACCATCGGCCGCAGCGCCGCGCGCACCGTCCGGAACACCCCGGTCAGGTTGATCGCCAGGGTCTCCTCCCACATCGCGTCGTCGGTCTCCAGCGCGGGGGCGGTCGGGAAGATCCCGGCGTTCGCGCACACCACGTCGATCCCACCGAACGCGGCGACCGCGTCGTCGACCACCTTCGCCAGCCCGCCGCTGTCGCGGACGTCGACCACGTGGGCGAGCGCCCGGCGGCCGAGGCCCCGGACCTCGTCGGCCGTGCGCTCGAGCTCGGCCGACGACGGCATGTCGATCGGCGCCGACGCGATCGGTGCGCAGGCGTCCAGCAGGACGACGTCCGCACCCTCCTCGGCGAGCCGCAGCGCGTGCGACCGCCCCTGCCCGCGAGCCGCTCCGCTGATCAGGGCGACCTTGCCCTCGACACGTCCCATGACGCTCCCTCCGGGTCCGGGCCGCCGGACGCGGCCACGAGTTCGGCGTGTCCGCGCACCGCGGGCCGGTCGTCGGCGCCGAGCAGGGCGAAGGCCCCGGTCGCGTCGCACACCGGGCGCACGACGTCGCCGGCGACGACGGTGGCGTGGAACCGGGCGTCGAACGCCACGAGGCGCTCGCCGGGCCGGGACCGGACGAGGTGGGTGAGCGCGTACGCGAGGTTCGCCGGCCCCTGGTTCACGACGGCGGGCCCGAACCCGAGGGCCGCCGCGGCGTCGGCGTCGAGGTGGATCGGGTTGGGGTCGCGCAGCAGCAGCGCCAGGAGCTTCATCTCCTCCGCGCGGACCGTGATCGGCTCCCCCGCCGTCCCCTCGGGGCCTTCCCGACGACGGGTCGGGCCGGACGGCGCGGGGTCCGAGGCGTCCCGGCGCGGGAGCAGGAAGCCGTAGGTCGCGGTGATCACCGGGCTCTCCCGGCGGAGCTCGAGGACGAGCGTGACCTCGTCGAACGGACCGAGCACGCGGCTCGCGCGCCGGACGACCGACGTGACCTCCCCGGTGACCGTGTGGTCGGCGCCGAGGCGCAGCGGCGCGTGCAACCGCGCGGCGAACGAGCCCAGCACCGGCCCGGCGTCGAGCGGGGTGCCCAGGACGTCGAACAGCTCGCCGAGCGACAGGCCCATGCCGCGCTGCGGAGCGAGGAACGCCCAGATCGGGTGCGGGGCGGGCGAGCGGGGTGCCCGCACCGCGTCGTGGAGCAGCAGGTTCTCGTACCCGTCCACGCGGCTGGTCCCGCCCGGGACCCGCCAGCCGACGAGGCTGCTCACGCGGACACCGCCGGCGGCCGCGGGGCCTCGGTGACGCCGGCCGTGGCGAGGTCCGCCGCGATGCGCTCCCGCAACTCGACCTTGCGAACTTTCGTGCCGGACATCGGCCAGTCGGAGACGAAGCGGACGTAGCGGGGGACCCGGAAGCTCGCGACCGCCCCGACACAGTGCGCGACCAGCTCCTCGGCGGTGACCCGCGCCCCGGGTGCGAGCTGCACGAACGCGGCGGGGACCTCGACGTAGCGCGCGTCTGGGGCGGCGACCACGGCGACGACCCCGACGGCGGGGTGGGTCAGCAGGTGGTTCTCGATCTCCGCGGCGGACACGTTCTCGCCGCCGACCTTGAGCATGTCCTTGAGCCGCGAGCGGAAGGTCAGCCGGCCGTCGTCGTCGAGGGTGACGAGGTCGCCGGTGTGGACCCAGCCCTGCGCGTCGATCGTCGCGGCGGTCGCGGCCGGATCGCGGAAGTAGCCGTCGAACGCGGTGGGCCCGCGGAAGAGCAGCTCACCGGGGACGCCGGCCGGGACGTCGGCGCCCGTGTCGGGGTCCACGACGCGACAGCTCATCCCGGGCATCGGATGGCCCCCCGTCGTCAGGCGTGCCTCGGGCGGGTCGTCGAGGCGGCCGAGGGCGAGGAACGCCGAGGACTCGGTCATCGCCACGCACGAGACGTGCACCGCCCGCGGCAGCCGCTGCGCCATCGTCCGCAGCCGCTCGGGCACCCCGACCGCCATGACGAGGCGGATCGCCGACAGGTCCCGGTCCGGGGTGTCGGGGGCGTCGAGGACCGGCATCCAGATCGTCTCGAAGGCCGCCAGCGCCACGGTGATCCGCTCAGTCTCGAGCAGCGCCGGGGTGGTGGCCGGGTCGAACCAGCCCGGGTGGACGAAGGCAGCGCCCGCGGTCAGGGAAGCGACGGTGAACGTGATGCCGCCGCCGTGGAAGAGGGGGATCGCCGTCCAGACGCGGTCGTCCGAGGTCAGCGCCATGCGCTCGGCGATGCCGGCGGCGAGCCGGACCAGCGCCTCGTGGGAGATCAGCGCACCCTTCGGCGCCGCGGTGGTGCCGGAGGTGTAGACGAGGACGGCGGCGTCGCGGACGCGGGTGCCCGCCGTCGCGGCGGCGACCGCAGCCGGGTCCGTGCGGCCGCGCAGGTCGGCGACGTCGAGGTGGGCACGGAGCTCCGGGGTCGGCCCGGAGTCCTGTGCCGCAGCGGCGAGCGCCGGGAGGTCCGGCGTCCCGGGCGCCGGTGCGGCGGTGACCACGAGCGCGGCCCCCGAGTGCGCCAGCACGTGGTGGACCTCCCCGGCGCGGTACCGGGCGTTGACCGGGACGGCGACCGCGCCGACCCGCGTCACCGCGAGCAGCAGCGCGACCAGGTCGGCGGACGCGGGGAGCAGCAGGGCCACCCGGTCCCCCGGTCCGACGCCGGCGCTGAGCAGGCCGGTGGCCAGCTCCTCCGACCGCGCGGCGAGTGCCCCCGTGGTCAGCCGCTCGCCGTCGGCGAAGACGAGCGCCTCGCGGTCCGCGTCGTCGGCGGCCGCGGCGTCGACGAGCTCGGCCAGCGTGGTCACCGGGGCTCTCACCGCCGGCCCCCGACGGGGGCGGCGTCGAACGTGACCGGCAGCGAGCCCGCCGCACGGGAGGCGAGCGTCGGGATCCAGTCCGGCTCGGCGGTGACGCGCAGGCCGGGGAGCCGGCGCAGCACGGTGCCGACGGCGTGCCGGGTCTCGAGCCGGGCGAGCTGGGCGCCGATGCAGGCGTGGATGCCCCGGCCGAACGCGAGGTGCTGGTTGCGTTCGCGGTGCAGGTCGAGGACGTCGGGGTCTCGGAACCGCTCCGGGTCGCGGTTGGCGCCCGGCAGGACCAGCTGCACGCGCTCCCCCGCGCGGATGGTCCGCCCGCGCAGGTCGTGGTCGGCCACCACCCACCGCACCAGGACCTTGATCGGGCCCTGCAGCCGCAGCGCCTCCTCCACGGCCGGCGCGACGAGGTCGGGGTCGGCGGCCACGCGGTCGCGCAGCGCGGGGTCGGCGGTGAGCAGCCGGACGGCGTTGGCGATCGCGTTGGTCGTGGTCTCGTGGCCGGCGAAGAGCAGCAGGGCACACATCCCGACGAGCTCGTCGTCGGTGAGGCCCTCCTCGTCCCCGGGCCCCGTCGACTCGCCGGCGATCATCGCCGACAGCATGTCCCCGGCCGGGTCGCGGCGGCGGTCGGCGACGAGGTCGCGGAAGTACGCGGCCATCTCCTCCAGGCCCCGCAGCGCGCGGGCGTGGCGGTCGGCGCGGGCCTCGCCGCCGGTGCCGAACGCGACGAGGGCGAGCTCGTCGGACCACTCGCGGAAGCGGTCGCGGTCGGCGCGCGGCGCCCCGAGCATCTCGGCGATCACCGTCGCGGGCAGCGGGTAGGCGACGCCCGCGACGAGGTCGCCCGGACCTGTCGTCAGGAACGCGTCGACGAGTTCGTCGACGAGGGCCTGGATGCGCTCGCCCATCGCCGCGATCTGCTGCTGCTTGAAGGCGCCACCGGCCAGGCGGCGCAGGCGGGTGTGCGCCGGCGGGTCGCTGACCACCATCCAGTCGCTGATCAGCGAGAGCACCCGGTGCTCGGCGCTCGGTCCGCGCCCCTCTCGGCGTGCGAGGACCGGGCGGACCCGGTCCGACGACAGGGCCGGGTTGCGGAACGCGGCCACGATGTCGTCGTAGCGCGTGAGCAGCCAGGACCGGTGGGTCGGGCTCCAGTGCACCGGGTCGTGCTCGCGGAGCACGGCGGCGACGGCGGCGGGGTCGGCGACGGCCTCGGGAGCGAGGAGGTCGTCGGGCAGGTCGGTGGGGGTCACGGGACCGCCACCGCCGCGAGCCCCGGCGTCAGGACGTCGGTGACGAGCTCGAGGTGCCGTTCGACGAGGTCGTCGGGCAGGCCGCCGAGGTCGGCGAAGCAGAACACGTCGGTCACCGGCATCTCCCCGAACGCGGCGAGCTGCTCGCGGACGGCGGCGACCGCGTCCGGGCCGGTCCGGACCTTCAGGCGGGGGAAGGTCGCGTCGCCCGAGCTCTTCGAGGCCTCGTCGTTGCCGCGGTAGGACGCCCGGTTGCGGCCCGCGGCCTCGCGCAGCCGGGTCTTCGCCGCCTCGGGGTCGTCGGCCAGGAAGAGGTTGACCAGCCCGCCGACCCGGCCCGTCTCCCCGTCGTGGCCGCCGGCCGCGAGCCCCTCGCGGTACGGGCCGAGCAGGTCGGGGTCGAGCCAGAGCAGCCCGGCGCCGGCCCGGCCGGCGAGCCGGGCGCCGCGCGGTCCGCGGGCGCCGACCCACGTGGGCAGCGGGTCCTGCGCCGGGGCAGGGGTCGCGGCCCCGTCGGCCCAGAGCGCCGGGAGCCGGGCGAGCTGCTGCTCGAGGACGTCGTAGCGGGTGCGGTGGTCCGCGCCGACGCGGGTGAATTCCTCGGCCCGCCACCCGGCGCCGAGACCGAGCTCGAGACGCCCGCCGGAGACGAGGTCGACGACGGCGGCCTGCTCGGCGAGGGTCTCGACGGGCACCAGCGGAGCGATCACCACCCCGGTGCCGATGCGGACGCGCCGGGTGCGGGCGGCGAGCGCCGCCGCCATCGTCAGCGGCGCGGGGAGGTAGCCGTCGGCGAAGCCGTGGTGCTCGGTCAGCCAGACGGCGGCGAGCCCGCGGTCCTCGGCCGCGGCGACGCGGTCGAGGGTCCGGCGGTACACGCCCGCGGCGTCCTGCCCGGCGGGCACCCGCAGGTCGAGGTAGAGCCCGACGCGGGTCATCGCGCACCCGCCGTCGTGAAGGAGCGGGCGAGGCCGAGCCGGTCGCGGATCACCCGGCCCCGCGCGACCCGGCCGCCCTCGACGTCGACCAGCGCCGCCGCGTGCAGCGTGGCCGCCGCCCCGGGGTGCTCGTCGCCGCGGTGCGGGCCGCGGACGGTGACGTGCACGGCGGCCCGCGGGCCGGCGACGACGACGTCGTCGACGGTGACCTCCCCGGGGTCCACCAGCACGTCGGCGGCCCGGCCGTCGTCGACGACGACGTCGCCCACCGGCGGCAGCCCGGCCGCCGCCCACGCCCGGACCACCCGCTCGGTGTCTGGGTCGGCGGGCACCGCCGTGGTGTCCCACGGCGCGAGGGTAGGCGGCGGGACGACGTCGGGGACGCCGTCGGCGAGCTGGCGGCGACGCGCCTGGTAGTCCTGCTCGACCCGGTTCGCGGTGAGCCGGGTGCCGTTCCAGGTGTAGAGGCCGATGCCGCCCCACACCGCGGCGCGGCCCTCGTGGCGGGCGGACGCACCGTGCTCGCTGAAGTGCAGGGCGAGCCGCTGCCCGTCGGTGATCACGTCGTGCACCGTGAGGACGAGGCCCGGGAACTGCTCGAGCTGGCGGCGGGTGGCGGGCTTGTAGGCGTCGTCGCGGCCGGCGAGCACGTGCGGGCCCATCCGCAGCACGTAGTCCGGTTCCATGATCTCGTCGCAGACGGCGAGGTCGGCGCGGTTGGTGTAGTCGACGACGTAGCGGCGCATCAGGGCGACGAAGGGCTCCACCACGGGGTTCACCGCCCCTCGAAGCGCGGCGGGCGCTTCTGGGCGAACGCGGCGATGCCCTCGGCGGTGTCCTCGGAGGACTGCAACAGCGTGATCGCGTCCAGCGACCAGCTCGTCTCGCCCGTGTCGATCCCGCGGTTGATCATCCGTTTCCCCACCTCGACGGCCAGCGGCGCCGCAGCCGCGACCCGCTCCCCCAGCGCGAGGGCGGCGTCGAGCAGCTCGTCGTGCGGCACCCGGCGTTGCACCAGGCCGATGCGCTCGGCCTGCTCGGCGTCGATCCGCTCGCCCGCGAGCACCATCCATTTCGTCCAGTGCCGGCCGATGACGGCGGGCGCGCGCAGCACCCCGAAGCCGGGCACGAGGCCGATGCCGCTCTCCGGCATCGCGAAGGTGGCCCGGTCGGAGGCGAGCACGAGGTCGCAGGCCAGCGCGAGCTCGCACCCGCCGCCGAACGCGTAGCCGTTGACCGCGGCGATCACCGGGAGCGCGCACTCCTCGACGGCGGCGAAGGTGCGCAGGCACTCGGCCTGGAACGCCCGCCGGGCGGCGATCCCGTCGAGGTCGCCGAACCCGGCGATGTCCCCGCCCGCGGAGAACGCCTTCTCCCCGGCGCCGGTCAGCACCACCGCGCGGGTGGTGCCGTCGGCCTCGAGCCGGGCGAGGACCTCGCGCAGCTGCGGCCAGAAGTCGACACCGAGCGCGTTGAGCTTCTCGGGCCGGTCGATCGTCACCACGGCCACCGCGCCGTGGTCGGCCAGCGTGATCTCCGTCAGGTCGCTCACGGACGTCCTCCCCGGTGCCCCACGCGCTGCGGCCGTTCGCCCCACGCGACGTCGATCGCCGACGCGATCGTCGAGCGGGTGGCGGACGGGTCGATGACGTCGTCGAGCGAGAGGTGGGCCGCGGCCTCCCAGGGCTCGGACTCCGCCCGCCACTCGACGGTCAGCTCCGCCGCCCGGGCGTCGCGGGCCGCCGGGCCCTCCTCGGCGTGCAGCCGGTCCAGCGCCCGGCGGTGCACCGTGCGCACCCCGGTCTCGGGCGCCATGAAGCCCATCTCCGCGCCGGGCCACGCGAAGAGGAAGTCGGGCCGGGTGGGCCGGCCGCCCATGGCGAAGTGCCCGCCGCCGTAGGCCTTGCGCAGCACGACCCCGACCCGCGGGACCTGTGCCCGGGCGATCCGCGAGACGGTGCGCTCGTAGGCGGCGAGGATGCCGCCCTGCTCGGCCTGGCGGCCGATCATCAGGCCGGGGACGTCGTGCAGGAACACCAGCGGCAGCCCGAAGGTGTCGCAGAGGTCGACGAAGTCGTGCTCCTTTGCCAGCGCCGCCGGGTCGAGCGCGCCGGCCCGGACCAGGGGCTGGTTCGCGACGAGCCCGACGGGCCGCCCCTCGATCCGGGCGAGGGCGCAGAGCAGGCTCGAGCCCCACCCGTCGGCCCACGGCAGCACGCTGTCGGCGTCGGCGACCGCGGCGAGCACCTGGCGCATGTCATAGCCCGAGCGCGCACCGGCGGGCACCAGGTCGGCGAGCCCGGCCGGGTCCCGCGCCGGGTCCTGCGCCGTGGTGACCGGGGCGGGCAGGGCGGCGTTCGACGGCAGGTAGGACAGGAACGCGGCGATCGCGTCGAGCGCGTCCTGCTCCCCGGCGACGACGAGGTGGGCGTTGCCCGCCGCGGTCGCGGCGGCCGGCCCGCCGAGCTCGTCGTCGCTGACCCGCTCGCCGATCGCCGGCTCGACCACCGACGGTCCGGAGAGCGCCACCGAGGCGCCCTGGGTCATCACGACGAAGTGCGCGGTCGAGGCATGCAGCGCGGAGTCGCCGTAGGAGGGCCCGAGCACGGCGGCGGCCCGCGGCACGGCCGGGGAGCCGTCGGTGGCACCGAGGAAGCTGGTGAAGTCCAGGGGCAGGCCGGAGAAGCGCCAGCCCATGACGTCGGGCATCCGGCCCCCGTCGGCGTCGCAGAGCAGCACGAGCGGGAAGCCGCCGCGCTGCGCGTGCTCGATCAGCCGCCCCTGCTTGCGCATGCTGATCGGGGCCGTGGTGCCCGCGACGGCGGTGGCGTCGATGCCCACCACGCCGACCCGGCGGCCGTCGAGCAACCCGAAGCCGGTGACGACGGCGTCGCCCGGTACCGGCTTGTCCCGCCGGATCTCGGGCTCGGCGAGCGCACCGATCTCGAACCAGCTGCCCTCGTCGACGAGCAGTGCCACCCGCTCGCGGACCGGGAGCCGGCCGGAGGCCCGGTGCCGGGCGAGCGCGTCCTCGCCGCCCATCGCCTCGGCCGCGGCGCGGCGCCGGGCGAGCTCGGCGCGCGGGTCGGACCCGGGGTCGGACCGGGCCTCGCCCGCCGTCCGGCCGTTCGCCCGCGACCCGGTCTGCTCGAGTGCCACCGTTCCGCCGCTCCCGTTCGTCGCCCGTGACCGTCGGGGCCACGCTAATCTACCATCCGATCGTTTGGTAGATGTCGATCGTCGGACGGGGAGGACGCCGTGCGCGGAGCCGTGCTCGTGGCCAATCGCGGGGAGGTCGCGGTGCGGGTGCTGCGGGCGTGCCGGGTGCTCGGGGTGCGCGGCGTCGCCGTCTACTCCGACGCCGACGCCCGGGCCGCCCACGTCCGGGCGTCCGACGTCGCGGTGCGGATCGGGCCCGCGCCGGCACGGGAGTCCTACCTCGACGGTGCGCGCCTCGTCGGGGTCGCCCGGGAGCAGGGCGTCGCCTGGGTGCACCCCGGCTACGGCCTGCTCTCCGAGGACGCCCGGTTCGCCTCCGCCGTGCTCGACGCCGGGCTCGGCTGGGTCGGTCCGCCCCCGGAGGTGATCGCGCAGCTCGGCGACAAGGTGGCCGCGCGGGCGGCCGCGCGCGAGGTGGGTGTGCCCGTACTCGACGGCACGGACGCTCCCGTCGACGCGACGACGCCAGGTCTTGCCGATCTCGCGGCCGCGATCGGGTTCCCGGTGCTGGTGAAGGCGGCGCACGGGGGCGGTGGCCGGGGCATGCGCGTGGTCCGCCGGCCGGCCGAGCTCGACGACGCCCTGGCCGCCGCCGGGCGCGAGGCCGCCGCGAGCGCGGGACGCTCCGAGGTGTTCCTCGAGCGTCTCGTCGAGCACGCCCGGCACGTCGAGGTCCAGGTCCTCGCGGACGACCACGGCGCCGTCGCGGTCCTCGGCGACCGCGACTGCACCGTCCAGCGCCGCCACCAGAAGCTGCTCGAGGAGGCTCCCGCGCCGGACCTGCCCGACGCCCTGCGCGCCGCGATGCACGACGACGCCCGACGGCTCGTGCGCTCCGTCGGCTACCGGGGCGCGGGCACCGTCGAGTTCCTGCTCGACCCCGCGGCCGGCCGGACCGTGTTCCTCGAGATGAACACGCGCCTGCAGGTGGAGCACGGCGTCACGGAGATGGTCACCGGGGTCGACCTCGTGGCCGCGCAGCTCCGGATCGCCGCCGGCGAACCCCTCGCGGGCGTCCTCGGCCTCGACGGCGACGTCCCCGTCCGCGGTCACGCCGTCGAGGCCCGCATCACCGCCGAGGACCCGGCCGCCGACTTCCGCCCGTCACCCGGCCACCTCACGGCCCTCACGCTGCCGTCGGGTCCGTTCGTCCGCTGCGACGTCGGCTACGCCGCCGGCGACGACGTCCCATCCGCCTATGACTCGCTGCTGGGCAAGGTGCACGCCTGGGCCCCGGACCGCGACACGGCCCGGGCCCGCCTCGCGGCGGCGCTCGACGAGCTCGTCGTCGACGGGGTCCCGACGACGGGTCCGCTGCTGCGCGAGGTGCTCGACCGGCCCGCCTTCGCGGCCGTCTCCCACGACACGGGGAGCCTCGAACGGGACTGGCTCCCGACGACCGCCGCCGTGCAGTCGACCCCACCCGTCGTCGGGACCGGGCCGGACGACGGCAGTCGAACCGTCGAGCTCGACACCGACGCCGGCCCGCTGCGGCTGCGCGTACCGGGCCGGGCAGGGACCGGGACGGCCCGCCCCACGCGGACACGGACGGGGCGGGCGGTCACGGCCGACGACACGACCGGCGGCGGGCTCACCGCTCCGATGGACGCGACGGTCGTCGCCGTGCCCGCCCGGTGCGGCGTCCGCGTCGAGGTCGGCGAGGTGCTCGTGGTGCTCGAGGCGATGAAGATGGAGCTGCCGGTGCGGGCGACGAGCGCCGGGGAGGTCGCCGCGGTGCACGTGACGGCGGGCGACGGGGTCACCGCGGGAACGGTCCTGGTCGCGGTGACCGGCTGATCAGGAGGCGGCGCGGCCGACCGGGACCCGGCTGCGCACGGCCTCGGGCGTGGCGACGCCGTGGATCGCCATCGCCGCGAGCTGCTCCCCGATCTGCTCGGGGGTGGAGGGGCCGTCCGCGGAGAACCACCGGTACACCCAGTTCGTGGAGCCCAGGATCGACAGGCCGGCGATGCGCGGGTCGACCTCGGGCCGGACGAGGCCCTGCTGCTGCGCCTCGGCGACGAGGTCGCGGAACACGCCCTGGTAGACGTGCCCGCTGCCGAGGACCGACTCGCGACGGTCGGCGGGTAGCGACGCCAGCTCGTGGAGGAACACCGCGGTCGGCACGAGGTGGCGGCACTCGTGGACCACGTGCGCGCGGATCGTGCGCTCCAAGCGGTCCAGCGGGTCGCCGGGCGGCTCGGCCGCGGTGCGGACGACCGCGTAGCCCTCCCGGTGCACATCGCTGATCACCTCGAAGAGCAGGTCCTCCTTGGACTGGATGTAGTAGTAGAGGCTGCCCTTGAGCATCCCGAGCCGGTCGGCGATGTCCTGCAGCGAGGCGCCGTCGTAGCCCTTCTCGTAGAAGACCTGGGTGGCCACGTCGAGCAGCTGCGCCCAGCGCTCCTCGCGAGGCTTCCGCTCTCCGCCGGTGCGGCGGACGCTGCGGCCCGCGGGCCGGCGATCCTGTGCCATCGTCACTCCCTGCAGCTCACCCCGACCCGACAACCATACGGTCGGTAGTCGACGGGCCGGTCCCCGCCTCAGCCGACCAGGGCACGGCGGGACAGCCGCGGCGCCTCGACGACGCCGCGGTCGGCGAGCAGGGCCGCGATGCGCTCGCGCAGCGCGCCCTTCTGGATCTTCGTGCCGGACATCGGCCAGGTCTCCACGAACTCGACCCAGCGCGGCACCTTGAACGTCGCGAGGACCTCGGCACAGTGCGCCTGCAGCTCGGACACCAGCGCGGCGTGGTCGAGCCGCCGGGCGACGGGGGTGAGCTCCACGAACGCCGCGGCGACCTCGCCGAGCCGGGCGTCCGGCGCCCCGACGACGGCGACCACCCCGACGGCGGGATGGGTCGCGAGCCGTCCCTCGACCTCCGCGGCGGCCACGTTCTCCCCGCCGACCTTGAGCATGTCCTTGAGCCGGCTCACGAAGGTCAGCCGGCCCTCGGCGTCGCGGCGCACGAGGTCC
Source organism: Actinomycetospora termitidis (assembly GCF_030286555.1). Taxonomy (GTDB): domain Bacteria; phylum Actinomycetota; class Actinomycetes; order Mycobacteriales; family Pseudonocardiaceae; genus Actinomycetospora; species Actinomycetospora termitidis. Next base: position 466,213 of record NZ_JASVWF010000003.1, read on the forward strand.
CCGGTGTGGAACCAGCCGTCGTCGTCGATGCGCTCCGCCGTCGTGGCCGGATCGCCGTGGTAGTACGCCATGCGCGACACCCCGCGGTGGAGGAACTCGCCGATCTCGTCCGGGCCGCACTCCCGGCCGGTCTCCGGGTCGGCCACCCGGGCCTCCATCCCGGGCAGCGGCACCCCGCTCGTCCCTGCCCGCTTCCCGGGCGGGTCGTCCACGGAGCCGACGCAGCAGAAGCCGGCCGACTCGGTGCCGCCGAGGCAGGAGATCTGGACGGCGCTCGGCAGGCGCTCCTGCATCCCGGCCATCCGTTCCGCCGGACCCACGTTGATGACGGTGCGCAGCGCGGGCACGGTGTCCGGGCGCAGGTCGGGGTGGTCGAGCACCGGCAGCCAGATCGTGTCGAACGCCGGGAAGGCGACCGTCGCGCGTTCGGCGACGAGCTGGCGCACGGCCGTGTCCGGGGTGAAGGCACCGACGTGGACGAGCGTGCACGCGGCGGCCAGGGACCCGACGAGCAGGTCGATACCCCCGCAGTGGTGCAGCGGCAGCGGGGTCCAGAACCGGTCGGCCGGGGTCAGCCGCAGCCGGTCGACGAGGTTCTCCCCCAGGGCCGCATAGGCGCCGTGGGTGTGGACGCAGCCGCGCGGGCGCGAGGTCGTGCCCGACGTGTAGAGCAGGACGAAGGGGTCGTCCGGCGAGAGGTCCCGCGGTCCGATGGCCTCCTCACCGGCCTCGAGGTCGGCGGGCGTCACCGATCCCGGCCCGGCCAGCGCCGCGAGCTCCGGGGTCGCGACGACGACGGCCGGGTCGGCGTCAGCCCGCAGCCAGGCGGTCTCGTCGACGGTCCCGCGCGGGTTGAGCGGGGTGGGGAGGGCCCCGAGGGACGCCGCCGCGACGATCCCGACGACGGCGTCGAGCCCGCTGGGCAGCACCAGCAGCACCCGGTCGCCGCGCGACACCCCCGCCGCCGCCAGCCCCGCGGCGACGCGGCGCGACCGGTCCCGCAGGGCGGTCCAGGTGGTGCGCTCGTCGGGGAACACCACCTCGGCCTCCGGTGAGGTCACGACGGCGGCGTCGAGGAGCTCCGGCAGCGTGCGCAGCACCCGCGCCCCGGTCACGCCGGGACCTCCTCCCCGGGCGCGATGACGCGACCGCCGAGCGCCTCGACCAGGACGAGCGGGTCGAAGTACTCCGCGAACCACGTGATCGCCCCGTGCTCGACCCGGAACCGGGAGACGTAGTGGTTCCGGTAGGGACGGTCGGTCGCGAGGATGCGGGCGTCGCTCGCGTAGTGCGCGATGACGGACGCCGGGTCGCCCTCGACGAGGTCGAGCCGGTAGTCGTGGAAGTTCAGCGGCGTGATCATCGCCGGCATCCCGTCGAAGAAGCCGGTGACGTCGGCCTTGCCCTCGACCCGCCGGGGGAACCCGGGCGGGGCGTAGGGCAGGTCCATCACCACGTCGTCGGCGAACGTCGTGGCCAGCGCCGCGAGGTCCAGGGCGCCGACGGCGTCGAGGTAGCGACGGACGACGTCGCGGGAGTCCGTCGTCATGCCTCGAACCCCTCCATCTGCGGGGTGGTCAGCGGCGAGATCACGCGGCTGGCGATCTTCCACCCGTCGGCGGTGCGGCGGTACGTGTCGACGTTGAGCGCGATCGCCTTGATCGACGCCCCGCTCGTCGTGCGGCCCTCGGAGAACACGTAGTTCGTGCCGTGGGCGTGGTCGGCGTCGTCGAATTCGACGACGTGGTTGGTCATGATGTGGAACTGCTCGGCCATCGAGGCGGCGTCGCGCTCGAAGAAGGCGAGCACCTCCGCGCGGCCCTCGAAGCGCTGCAGCCCGACGGCGCTCGCGTCCCACACCGCGTCGTCGGTGTAGGCGGAGATCGCCTCCTTCGGGTCCTGGCGGTCGAGCCCGCGGGCGTAGAGGTAGGTGGCCTGGACGATCTCGGCCCGGTCGTTCGCGTCCGGCATGGCTCGAGCTCCTCAGTCGTAGACGATGACGCCGCGGACGTTCTTGCCGTCGTGCATGTCGCGGAACGCCTGGTTGATGTCGTCGAGGGAGTAGGTGCGCGTGATGAGCTCGTCGAGCTTGAGCTCCCCGCGCAGGTAGAGGTCGGCCAGCAGCGGCACGTCGCGGCGCGCGACCGTGGTGCCGTACAGCGAGCCCTGCAGCCGCTTGCCGGACATGGCGAAGGTGAACAGGTCGAACGGCACGTCGCGCTGGAGCACCGGGGCGGCGCCGGTGAGAACCATCGTCCCGCCGCGCCGGGTCATCTCCTGGGCCGGGTTCATGAGATCCCCGGTCACCACCCCGACCGTGATGATCACGCGGTCGGCGCCCTGGCCGCCGGTCAGCTCCGAGACGATCGCCGCGGCCTCGTCGTAGTCCTTCGCCGTGTGGGTCGCCCCGAACTCGGTGGCGGCCTCGCGCTTGAACTCCGACGGGTCGACCGCGACGACGTTGCGTGCGCCCTTGTGCTTCGCGCCCTGCACGGCGTTCATGCCGACCCCGCCGGTGCCGACCACGACCACGGTGTCGCCGAGCTCGATCTCCGCGGCGTACACCGACGAGCCCCACCCGGTGGGCACCCCGCACCCGATGAGGGCGGCCTTGTCCAGCGGCATCTCCGTCGGAATCTTGATCACGGCGTCGAGCGGGGCGCAGACGTAGGGCGAGAACGTGCCGAGGTAGGACATGCAGCCCACGCCCTGCCCCTGCGCGTGCACGCGGTGGGTGCCGTCGGGGGCGACGCCCGCGAGCACACCCGCGCCGAGCTCGCACATGTTCGACTTCCCGGTCACGCACATCCGGCACTTCCCGCACGAGGGCAGGAAGGAGAGCACCACGTGGTCGCCGGGCTGCACGTAGGTCACGCCGGGCCCGACCTCCTCCACGACGCCCGCGCCCTCGTGCCCACCGAGCACGGGCGACCACGGCAGTGGGATGTCGCCGGTGTCGAGGTGGTCGTCGGAGTGGCAGACACCGGAGGCCGCCAACCTGATCAGCGCCTCGTGTTCCTTCGGCGCATCGATCTCGATCTCCTCGACGCTCCAGCCCGAGCGCGTGCCGGGCTCCCAGAGCAGGGCTCCGCGGGTCTTCATGGGGTCGTCCACCTCTCCGTTGCGGGTCGGGTCACCTGACGGCGGCGCCGGCGTCGACCGGCAACGTCGCGCCGGTGACGTAGCGGGCCTCGTCGGAGGCCAGGAAGAGCACGGCGTTCGAGACGTCGACCGGGTCGATCCACGGCACCTCGAGCGCGTTCAGCGAGGTGAACCCGGCGATGGCCTTGTCCTGCGTGGGCTCGGGGTCGCCGGGCGCGAACATCCCCCAGGTCCCCGGGTTCTGGATCATGTGCGTGTCGACGTTCGTCGGGTGCACGGTGTTGACGCGGATCCGGTACGGCGCGAGCTCGTTGGCGAGCGTGCGCATCAGCCCGACGATCCCGTGCTTGGCCGAGACGTAGTGGCCGACCTGCTGGATGCCCTTGAAGCCGCCGATCGAGGAGATGAACACCATCGAGCCGCCGCGGCCGGCCTCGATGAGGTGCGGGATCGCGGCCTTCGCGCTGTGCCAGACGCCGGTGAGGTTGACGTCGAGCATGTCCTGCCAGGTCGTCTCGTCGAGCTCCCACGCCCGGCCGTAGCTCGCGATGCCGGCGTTGGCGACGACCGTGTCGAGCCCGCCGAGCTCCGCGATCCCCTCGGCGACGGCGGCGTCGAGCGCGGGCTGGTCGCGGACGTCGGCCTGCCGCGCGACGACCCGTCGCCCGGTCTTCTCGACCTCGGCGACGGTCTCGTCCAGGTCCTCCGGCGTGGCCGGCGGGTACTTGCCGGTGACGCTGTCGATCCCCGCGCAGGAGTCGACGGCGATGATGTCCGCGCCCTCCTCGGCGAGGCGCACCGCGTGACTGCGGCCCTGCCCGCGGGCCGCCCCGGTGATCAGTACGACCTTGCCCTGCATGCGTCCACTCACGGGCCCGCTCCCTAGACCGTGCGCGCCCGGTCGCCCCAGTACGGGGCGCGCAGGTCGCGCTTGAGGATCTTCCCGGTGGGCGCCTTCGGGAGTTCGGCCACGAACTCCACCGACCGGGGCTTCTGGTACGAGGCGAGGTGCGCGCGGGCGGTGTCGACGATGTCGGCCTCGGTCGCGCTCGTGTCCGGCTTGAGCACGACGAAGGCCTTGACGCTCTCGCCCCACTCGTCGTCGGGCACGCCGATCACCGCGCACTCCAGCACGGCGGGGTGGTGCGCGACGGCCTCCTCGACCTGCACCGAGTAGATGTTCTCCCCGCCGGAGATGATCATGTCCTTGGCGCGGTCGACGATGAACACGTAGCGCTCGTCGTCCCAGGTGGCGAGGTCACCGGTCCACATCCACCCGTCGCGCAGGGTGTCCGCGGTGAGGTCGGGGCGGTTCCAGTAGCCCGCCATGTTCGCCTCGGAGCGCACGACGATCTGGCCGACGGTGGCGCCGTCGGTGGGCACCGGGACGCCGTCGGGATCGACGACGCGCACCGACGTCACGAACCCCTCGCGCCCGCACGACTGCAGGCGTTCGGGGTGCACGCCGTTGACCGCGGCGTGGTGGTCCTCCTGGGCGAGGAAGCACATCGTGGTGCCCTCGGTCTGGCCGTAGCCCTGGATCAGCGTGCAGGGGAAGGCCTGCAGCGCGTTCTTCACCACCGCCGAGGGCATCGGCCCGCCGCCGTACTGGATGTTGCGCAGGCTCGCGATGTCGTAGCCCGAGAAGCCCGGCACGGCCATCATCCAGTTGAGCATCGTGGTGATGCCGAGGAACGCCGAGACGCGTTCGGCCTCGATGATCTCCAGCGAGCGTCTCGCCTCGAAGTTCATGAGCACCAGCGGGCAGCCGTGGCGCATGTAGTTCATCGAGAGCACGACCGGGATGTGGTACATCTGCCCGGTCAGCATGTAGACGTCGGTCGGCACGATGCGCTCGGCGACGGTCTGGTTGAGCATGCCGAACGAGGCGCTGCGGTGCGTGTGCAACGCGCCCTTCGAGGCTCCCGTCGTCCCGCCGGTGTAGAGGATGAAGAACGGGTCGTCGTCGCCGACCGCGGCCGAGTCGGCCGGCTCGTCGGCGGGCGACGCGGCCAGCAGGTCCTCGTAGCTGCCGTCGGAGCCGGGCCCGTAGCCCAGCCAGTGCTCAATGTCGACCAGGGCCCCGAGCTCCCGGCCGGTCTCGGCCCACTCCCCCGCCACGACGATCGCCCGCGGGGCGCCGTCGGCGACGATCCGGGCGAGTTCGCCGACGACGAGCCGCCAGTTCAGCGGCTGGACGACCAGACCCGCACGGCCGGCGGCGTAGTAGATCTCCTGGAACTCGGTGGAGTTCTTCGCGAGCACCGCGACGCGGTCGCCCCGCTGCAGCGCGAGCCCGTCCGGACGCCGCCCGCGCAGGCCGTTCGCGAGCCGGCGGACCCGCTCGTCGAGGTCCCGCCAGGAGGTGCGGGAGCCGATGGTCGTGTCCACGACGGCGTCCGCGTGCGGCGTGAGCGCCGCCCACTTCTCCGGGATGCGGCCGATGTTGACCATCTCAGTAGGGCAGGTCGAGGTAGACGTACCGGTCGGCGATGAGCCACTCACCGTCGCGACGGGTCAGCTCGTCGCGGTACCAGCCGCTGGAGAGCACCCGGATCGCGCCGTGCTCGATCGAGAGCAGCGTCAGGTTGGAGACGACCGTCGCCCCGTCGTCGGTCTCCTTGTCCACCCAGAGGTTCGACAGGTTGTGGCGGCGCTGGTCGGTCTGGGCCGCCATCGAGTCCGCGTGGAGGGCACGGATCGCGGCCCGGCCCTCGAACGGCCCGACGAGGTCGCCGTCGCGGCCGATGCGCAGGCTCATCCGCGCGTCGTCGGCGAAGCAGCGGGCGATCAGGTCCGGGTCGGCCTCGTCGTAGCCCCACGAGGCCCGACCGAGCAGGTTCTCGAACTCGGCGCGAGCGGTCACGGCGTCCCTCCGGTGGGCGTGAAGTCGAGGAGCAGGCGGTCGGGCGCACGGGTGAACACCCCGGTCTCCGGGGGCGGCTCACCGTCGGCGAAGCGGATGTCGGCCATGGCGTCGAGCAGGTCGTTGATCCCGACGTCGAGCTCGAAGCGGGAGAGCAGGGCGCCCACGCAGAAATGGCGGCCGAGGCAGAAGGCGAGGTGGTCGGCCGCGGCGGTGAACGCGGCGTCACCGAGCCCGGGCCGCGTCACGTCGAACTCGTCGGGACGCTCGACGTGCCGCTCGTCGCGGTTCGCCGCCCCGATCAGGCACGTGACGGTGGCCCCGGCCGGGATGACCCCGCCAGAGAGCTCCACGTCCTCGGCGGGCTGTCGCATGATCATGTGGACCGGCGGGCTGAAGCGCAGGGTCTCGGCGAAGGCGGCATCGATCAGCGAGCGGTCCTCGCGCACGGCCGCCATCTGCTCGGGGTGGGCGACCAGGTTGCGCATGACGCTGGCGATGGCCTTGTCGGTGGTCTCGCCGCCGGCGGTGAGCAGCAGGCTGCAGAACGCCTTGATCTCCTCGTCGGACATCGACTCGCCGTCGATCTCGGCGGCGCACAGCACCGAGAGCAGGTCGTCGCCCGGCGCGGCCCGGCGCTCCTGGATGCGCGGGATCATGTAGGCCTCGAAGTCGGCCTTCGTGCGCAGCCCCTCGGCCGCCACGGCCTCGTCCCCGGCGAGGTTCCCGAGGAACCCCATGATCGACGTGTACCAGGCGTGGAAGCGGTCGTGATCGGTGCGCGGCAGCCCGAGCATGTCGACGATGACGTTGATCGGGAAGCGCGTCGCGTAGGCGTCGACGAGATCGACGTGACCCGCCGTGCGGAAGGCGTCGACGAGGTCGCGGGAGTTGCGGCGGATCGTGGGGCCGAACCGCTCGGTCAGTTCGCGCCCGCGGAACGCGGGGGCGACGAGGGCGCGGTGGGTGGCGTGCTCGCGCCCCTCCATCTGCAGGATCGTGCGGCCGTGGACCGGCTCGAGCTGCCACGCGTAGTTCTCGCTGGTGAACGCCGGGTCGCGGAACGCTCGACGGACGTCGTCGTACCGGCTGACGACGTAGGTGTTCATCGCCTCGTGGAAGTGCAGCGGGAAGTCGTCACGCAGCACGCGGTAGGCGGTGTACGGGTCCCGGGCGAACTCCGCGGAGAGGATGTCCGGCGGCTCGAGCGTGGCCGTCATGATCCCCCCGACCTGCGACGACGTCGTCGCCAGCCCATTGTCTACCGGTCGTTTGGTACTGAGCGAGACTAGCATCACACCCGGGCTCGTCAAGCGCCTCGACGGCCGCTCCAGCGCCTGCTTGACCCGCGTGATGGCGCTTTGCGAAGCTTCTCGAACGGTCGTTTGGTAGACGAGGAGGCGCGGTGACGAAGTACGACGTCGTGGTCGTCGGGGCCGGCGCCGCGGGCCTGACCGCCGCGAGCCTGCTGGCGGTCGAGGGCAAGCGGGTGTGCCTGCTGGAACGCTCCCCGTACCTCGGGGGGCGTGGCATGGCCGTGCCCGACGAGGGCTTCACCGTCAACGTCGGCGGCCATCTGATCGAGGACCCGGGGTCGGGGCTGACCAAGGTCTTCGAGCACGTCGGGAAGACGCTGCAGCACGGCGAGGTCTCCGCCGAGATGCCCGTCTGGGACCACGAACGGAACCGCTGGGGCTCCATCCGCGACCGCTACGCCGGCAGCAAGGGCGAGCTGAAGAAGGTCATCAAGGCCCTGCTCGCGACGGAGTGGGACGAGCTCGACCAGTGGGACGACCGTCCGCTGCGGCAGTGGCTGCACCAGCACACCGACGACCAGGGGGTGATCGACCTCTTCGAGTTCATCACCGTGCTCGAGTGCATGACCGACAACTGGTGGGACCACTCCGCCAGCGACAACCTCTTCCCCCGCAAGATGCACTTCGCCGAGCGGAACACCGCGGCCTACTCCTGCTGGCCGGGCCAGGGCTGGGACGGCATGTGGGCCGACCTCGCCGACGCGTTCACGACGGCGGGTGGCGACCTCCGGCTGTCCACGCCCGTCGAGCGGGTCGTCATCGAGGACGGCGTGACGAAGGGCGTCGCGATCGCGCGGCAGCCCCGGGTCCTGCCCAACGAGTTCTTCGAGGAGGAGATCCTCGAGGCCGACCACGTCATCTGCACCCTGCCGGTCTGGCACGTGCTCGACGTCGTCGACGAGGGCGACCTGCCCGACTGGTACGCCGCGCAGATCCGGTTCCTCGCCCAGGACAGGTTCCGCATCGCCTGGCTCGGGCTCTACCTGGCGACCGAGGAGCCCGTGCACCAGTACGACCCACGGGAGCTCTCGACCTGGTTGAAGACCCCGAACACGGAGCTCGGCGGCTTCATGTTCAACCAGACCGCGATGGACCCGACGTGCTCCCCGGAGGGCACGCAGCTGCACGTGATGGGTGGCGTGTTCCCGGGTGAGAAGGGCCGGGACCGGGCGTGGCTGCGCCGCGAGATGGAGCGCTTCGAGGCCGACGTCGTGACGATGTGGCCGGGGTTCGCGAAGACGATCTGGCGCCGCCGGCACCTGGTCTTCGAGCCCAGCTTCGGCGTCATCCAGAAGCCGGGGCTGGTCGGGCGGTACCGGCCGCACTGGAAGCCGCCGCGGCCCGAGGGCCTGTGGTTCGCCGGCGAGACGTTCCGCAGTCGCGGGGTCGGCACCGACCGGGCGGCCCGGGCGGCGCTCACGGTCGTCGAGGAGTACCTGGGGCGGCGCCTCGCGACCTTCGGCGACGGGTGGCGCTACTGATGGGGATCGAGCTGGGCGTGCCGGGGCAGATCATGCCGCCCGCGTCGGCCGCCGTGAAGTTCGCGAAGCGCAGCGAGGACGAGGGCTTCGACGCCGTCTGGTGGCCCGACCACCTCATGGGCTGGCACCCGGACTCGATGTGGACGCCCGACCTCACCCCGCTCGCCGACGTGCAGCCCAACCCGCACGTCTACTTCGACCCCGCCGTCATGATGGGCGTGGTCGGGGCCGCGACCGAGCGCATCCGGGTCGGGGTGTGCGTCACCGACCTGATCCGCCGCAACCCGGCGATGGCCGCGCAGACCGCGCTGACGCTGGACCACGTCACCGGCGGGCGGGCGATCATCGGGCTCGGCAGCGGGGAGCAGCTCAACGCGACGCCCTACGGGATGCCCTTCGACACCCCGGTCGCGCGGCTCGACGAGGGCATCGACGTGATGCGGCTGCTGATGACCGCCGACGGCCCGGTCGACTTCGAAGGCCGGTTCCACCAACTCGACCGCGCGGTGCTGGGGCTGATGCCGTTCGGGGAACAGCCACCCGAGATCTGGACCGCCGCTCACGGGCCGCGGATGCTGCGCCTGACCGGCCGCAAGGCCGACGGGTGGCTGCCGACGAAGCTGGGCCCGGCGGAGTACGGGTCGGCGCTGGGGACGATCCGGTCTGCGGCCGAACAGGCGGACCGCGACCCGGAGGCGATCACGCCCGGCATGCTCGGCTACGTCCTCATGGGACCCGACGCCGAGACCGTGCAGCGGCTCACCGAGGCGCCGCTGGTGCGGGCGCTGTGCGTGCTGCTCCCGGCGCAGGTGTTCCGGGACCTCGGCGTGGAGGGCCCGTATCCCGACGGGTCGGGGTTCCACGACTTCATCCCGACCGCCATCGACCGCGCCGAGTCGCTGCGGATCATCGACGCGATCCCACCCGCCGTCGTGCGGCACTACGCCTTCTGCGGGACGCCGGCGGAGGTCGCCGAGCAGGTCGAGGAGTACGTGGAGCAGGGCCTGCGGCACCTCGTGATGTGGAACATCACCGCGTTCGGCGACCCGTCGCTGGCCCGGTGGTCGTTCTCGGCGATGTCCGAGCTGCGGAAGCGGTTGTCGTGATCGCGCTGCCCGAGGTCGTTGCCCGCTACTTCGCCGCGATCAACGCCGAGGACTACGACGCGCTGGGGCCGGTGTTCGCGCCGGACGCCGTGTTACGAGCCGTCGGTGGGATCGAACGCCGTGGACGCGTGGAGATCGTCGCGCACTTTCCCAAGGTCCTCGCCGGGCTGCCGGAGCACGACGACGAGCCGACCCGCGCCGTCGTCGGGACCCTCGACGACCACCCCGTGGTGACGGTCGAGATCCGCTTCGTCGGGCGGACCCCGGGCGGCGCGCCGGTCGAGTTCGACGCCGTGGACGTGTTCGACCTGGCGCCGGACGGCTCGGTGATCACCGCCCTGTCGACCTGGTACGACACGGCGGCGGTGGGGCGGATGGTGTCGTGACCGGGCTCGGCGTGACGCTGCCCGTGGACGAGGGGCTGTCGGCCGGGCAGTACCTCGACCTCGCGCGGCTGGCCGAGTCGGTCGGGTTCTCCGACGTGCTGGTGGGCGAGACCGCGGGTCCCGAGGTGTTCTCGATGCTCGGCATGATCGCCGCAGCGACCTCGCGCATCCGGCTGGGGAGCGGCATCGTCGGGATCTACCCGCGGACGGCCGTGACGACGGCGCAGGGTTTCGCGACGCTGGCGTCGCTGGCCCCCGGCCGGGTGTTCGCGGGCGTGGGCGCCTCCAGCCCGATCATCGTCGGGCAGTGGCACGGGCTGTCGTTCACGGCACCGTTGTCCCGGCTGCGTGAGTACGTGGCGGCGATGCGGGCGGTGTGGTCCGGGGAGCGGACCGCGCTCGACGGTCCGCTGGTGCGCTCGCACGGCTTCCGCAGCGGGTTCGGGCGGGTGGAGGTGCCGGTGTTCGTGGCGGCGATGAATCCGCGGATGCTGCGACTGGCGGGCGCGATCGGCGACGTCGCGTTCCTGACGTGGACCCCGCCGGACGAGTACGCCGACAAGATCGCGCTCGTGCGGGAGGGGGCGCGGGAGGCCGGACGGGACCCGGCCGCCGTCGGGATCGCGGCGTCGTTCTGGGCCTATGCCGGCGACCGCCCGGACGAGGCGCGCGAGCGGATGCGGCGCTTCGTCCTGCAGTACGCGATGGTGCCGACGCACCGGCCGTCGTTCCGCGCGAGTCTCGCCGGGCTGGGCGAGGCCTCGGCGGCGTGGGAGCGCGGCGACCGGGCGGCGGCGCTGCGGGCCGTGGACGATGCGGCCGTGGACGCGATGTGCGCGTTGGGCTCGCCCGACGACGTGGCGGCGCGGGTCGAGGCGTTGCGTACGGCCGGGGTGGACCTGCCGATCGCCCTCACGCCCGGCGCGGTGGCCGGGGACCTGCAGGGCGCGGCACAGACGGTGGAGCGGCTGGGGAGGGTGTCGGTGTGATCCCCGACGACGTCGGGCTGCTGCGGCTCGACCACGTGGCGATCGCGGTCGCCAACCCGCGCGAGGGCGTGGCTCTGTACCGGGACGTGCTGGGCGGGCGATTCCTGTTCGGCGGTGACAGCGACGAGCAGGGCATCCGGATCCTGCAGTTCGCCCTGCCCGACGGCTCGAAGGTCGAGCTCATCTCCCCCACCCGTCCCGACGCCGGCGTGGCGCGGTTTCTGGAGCGGCGCGGACCGGGCGTCCACCACCTGACGCTGGTGTTCGCGGACGTCGAGGTGGCGCTCTCCAAGCTCGCGGAGCACGGGTACGAGGTGGTGGACGTGGACCTGCGCCGCCCGGTGTGGCGGGAGGCCTACGTGCGTCCCCGGTCGGGGCTCGGGGTGCTGCTGCAGATCGTGGACTCGACGCTGCGCTGGGACGTCCCGGCCTCGCCGGAGATCACGGTCGAGCGCGTCCTCGCCGGCGACGTGGTGTTCACCGCAGACGAGACGGCCGTGCCGCGCTCCTGACGAATCGCCCTGGTGTTCAGGTCGGCTCGAGTACGCGGAGTTCCCGCTCGGGAGGCCACCCCGCGACGTCATGGCGTCATTCCAACGAACGATGCCGGGTACTGCCGGTCCGAGCCCGAACAGTTCCAGCCGTCAGTCCTCGTCCAAGGCCTCCACGACCTCGTCGGACGCGGTTCGGCGACCGATACGTATCGTCGGGAAGCCCGATCGAGCGTCGAACTCGATGGCCTGCCTTCCACCGCCGACCGGGCCTTCGCCCGTGTCCGCGACAGCGGTGGCCTCGCCCTCGTACTCCGCGCTCACGGTCTGCTGCCCTTCGACCCAAGATCTGTACCTGCCCCCGCACATGTCTGTCCGGCCGAGAGCCAGTGCACCATCGCGTCGCGCCGAGCGATCGAGGAGTACCTGGCGGGAGCTGGAGGCGCGGCGGATGACGCGCCACAGCCACCACCAGGTCGATGAAGCGGAAATCGAGCAGCCGTCGGAGGGCAGGGGTTCGGTCCGCTGCAGGTGATCGATCCACACCGACGTGTCGACCAGGATCAGGCGACCCCACCGCGCCGCCGCGGCGCCGCCGTCGTAGCCGGATCCGAGCCCCCGAGAGCAGCGAGCCGACGGGCACTCTCGATGCGTACGAGGGTCTCCAGGCCTGCACGCAGGAGTGCGGAGCGCTCTGCGATCCCGGTCAGCTCGGTCGCGTGGGCAACGAGATCGTCATCGAGCGTCACTGTGGTGCGCATACGCTCTCCGCATCCCGATCCACGTCATCTGATGCAGTACATGATGCCAGGCTCGGGTCGGGGAAGGGTTCAGACGTTGAAGCGGAACTCCACCACGTCGCCGTCCTGCATGACGTAGTCCTTGCCCTCCATGCGCACTTTGCCGGCGGTCTTGGCGGCGTTCATGGAGCCGGCGGTCACGAGGTCGTCGTAGGAGACGATCTCGGCCTTGATGAAGCCCTTCTGGAAGTCGGTGTGGATGACCCCGGCGGCCTCGGGCGCGGTGGCGCCGATCGGGATCGTCCAGGCGCGCGACTCCTTCGGACCCGCCGTCAGGTAGGTCTGCAGGCCCAGCGTGCGGAAGCCCGCGCGGGCGAGCGCGTCGAGGCCGGGCTCGGTCTGCCCGATCGACTCCAACAGCTCGGCCGCCGACTCGTCGTCGATCTCGAGGAGCTCCTGCTCGACCTTGGCATCCAGGAAGACCGCCTCGGCCGGCGCGACGAGCTCGGCCAGCTCCTTGCGGCGCGCGTCGTCGGTGAGAACGCCCTCGTCGGCGTTGAAGACGTAGAGGAACGGCTTGACCGTGAGGAGGTTCAGCTCGCGCAGCGCCGGCGAGTTCATCCCGGCGGAGAAGAGCGTGCGGCCCTCGTTGAGCACCGTCGCGGCCTGCTGGACCTCCTCGAGCACCGCCCGCCGGTCCTTCTGCATCCGCGACTCCTTCTCGAGCCGCGGCACCGCCTTCTCGACGGTCTGCAGGTCGGCGAGGACCAGCTCCGTCGCGATCGTCTCGATGTCGGCCGCGGCGTCGACCCGCCCGTCGACGTGCACGACGTCGTCGTCGGTGAACACCCGCACGACCTGGCAGATCGCGTCCGCCTCGCGGATGTTCGCGAGGAACTTGTTGCCCAGGCCCGCCCCCTCCGAGGCGCCCGCGACGATGCCCGCGATGTCCACGAAGCTGACCGTCGCGGGCACGACCTTCTCCGAGGAGAACATCTCGGCGAGCCGGTCCAGGCGCGGATCGCGCAGCGGGACGACACCGACGTTCGGCTCGATCGTGGCGAACGGGTAGTTCGCGGCGAGGACGTCGTTGCGGGTCAGGGCGTTGAACATCGTCGATTTGCCCACGTTGGGGAGGCCGACGATGCCGAGGGTCAAGCTCACGGGATCCCAGTCTAGGGAAACGTGGATCCGGAGCGGGCGGGCGTGCGTCGAAGTGGGTGAAGGCCTTTCCCGACGACGGATGCGGAGACTCCCGTGATCGGCTCACGATCCACCCTCGACACCCCGTTCGGCCCGTTCACCACGGTCGTGGACGGCGACGGCGTCGTCCTCGCCGCCGGCTGGACGCCCGACCCCGAACTCCGGCTCCTGCCGCTGATCCACGCCTCGCTGGCGCCCGCCGAGATCGTCGAGCGCGACGACCTCGGGGAGGTGACGAAGGCCGTGCTGGCCTGGTTGTCCGGCGACCCCTCGGCCGTGGCCTCGGTGCCGGTCCGGCAGCACGGCGGGGTCTTCATGCAGGAGCTGTGGGCGCGGATGCGGGACATCCCGGCGGGCTCGCCGGTCTCGTACACGGAGCTCGCGACGCTCGCCGGTCGTCCCCTCGCTCCCCGCGGCGCCGGGCAGGCCTGCCAGACGAACGCGATCGGGCTCTTCGTGCCGGACCACCGCGTGCGGCGGGGCGACGGGTCGCTGGGCGGGTTCCGGTGGGGGCTGGAGGTGAAGGCGAAGCTGCTGGAGATGGAGGCGAACTGGCCGTGAGCTGCAGTGATCGAGAGTGTCGGACCCCTGTGCCACCGTGCGTGGCATGACGATCTCCGGCGTGCTGGTGGGCCTGCTCCTCGGGCTGCTGCTGGGCGCGCTCGGCGGGGCCCTGGTGGCGACGCGGTTCGCCGCGGCCCGGCAGGAGGCGGCGATCGCGGAGGCGACGCGACGCTCCGGGGCGGCGGCGTCCGCGGCGCGCGCGGAGCTGGAGGCCGAGCGGCGGGCGGGCGCGGCGGCCCGCGAGTCGTTCGCGGCGCTCTCGGCCGACGCGCTCGCGGCGAACTCCGAGCAGTTCACGCGGCTGGCCGACTCCCGCATGCGCGAACGGGAGCGGGCGGTGTCCTCGCTGCTCGATCCCGTGGCCTCCACGCTGCAGCGCCTGGAGGGCCAGATGCGCAGCGCGGAGACCGAGCGGGAGGCCGCGTTCGCCGGGCTGCGCGCGCAGGTGGGCGCGGTGGCCGACTCGGCGCGGGGCGTCGCGGGCGAGACGCGGGCGCTGGCCACCGCACTGCGCACGCCGCACGTGCGGGGGCGGTGGGGCGAGATGCAGCTGGAACGGGTCGTGCACCTGGCCGGGATGGTCGAGCACTGTGACTTCGCACGGCAGTCCACGGCCGGCGTCGAGGGCGCCGCCCAGCGCCCGGACATGGTGGTGCGGTTGGCGGGTGGGAAGCAGGTCGTGGTCGACGCCAAGGTCCCGTGCGCGGCCTACCTGGAGTCCCTCGAGGCCCCCGACGAGGCCGCGCGCCGCGAGCGGGCGGCCGCGCACGCCCGGCAGCTGCGGACCCACGTCGACGCCCTGTCGGCGAAGGCGTACTGGCGCAACTTCGACCCGACGCCGGAGTTCGTGGTGATGTTCGTGCCCGGCGAGGTGTTCCTCTCGGCGGCGCTCGAGGCCGACCCGGGGCTGCTCGAGCACGCGTTCTCCGCGGACGTCGTCGTCGCCACCCCCACCACCCTGATCGCGCTGCTGCGGACGGTGGGCTACGCGTGGCGCCAGGAGTCGCTGGCCCGGGACGCCGCCGAGATCCACACGCTCGGCCGGGAGCTGCACGCGCGGCTCGCCACGCTCGGCGGGCACCTCGGCAAGCTCGGGCGGTCGCTCGACGCCGGGGTGCGGGCCTACAACGAGACAGTGGGCTCGCTGGAGTCGCGGGTGCTGGTGACGGCCCGGCGGTTCACCGAGCTCTCGGTCACGCGCGGGTCGATCGACGCCGTCGAGCAGGTCGACCGGCGAGCCCGGGTGCCGGGCGCGCCGGAACTCACCGACGAGGACGGCTCCCCAGCGTCCGAGGGGGCGGAGGAGGGCGAGGTGCATCGACTGACAGGGTGACCGGCTGCGCTGCGGTGTTCGTCCGTGTTCGGCGGATCACCGGTTCGCGTGGGTGGCCACGCGTCGCGGGGGGCCCGGCGTCGCCGGGAGCGACCGCTACCGTGATCGGGTGACCACCACGCGGGACGGCGCACCGACGTCGTCCGGTCCTGCCGAGGTGGGAGAGGCGTCGGCGTTCCCCGGGGTCCGGGGGCTGCGCTGGTGGGCGGTGCTGGTGCTCGCTCTGGTCCTCACCGCCGGTGGGGTGGCCGCCGACGTGCTGCGCACCGGCACGCTCGCGGTGATCTTCCTGGCCGCCTACCCGGCCGGGTGCGTGCTCGCGGCGGTGCTCGTCCAGCGGCGCGACATCTTCGTGCCGATGGTCCAGCCGCCGCTGCTGCTGGCCGTGTCGGTGCCGGTGGCGATCGCGGCGACCGGGTCGTTGCCGAGCTCGGGCGGCACCGTGTCCACCGCGCTGGCCGTGGGCGCCCCACTGATCAACGGGTTCCCGGCGATGGCGATCACCACGGTGGTGTGCGTGGTGATCGGCTTCATCCGCATCAAGGTCCAGCGGTGGCGGTCACCCGAGGCGGAAGGGCGTCGCGATCCGGTGCGCTCGGGCCCGTCGGGTACCGCCTCCTCCCGGGACCGTCCCCGCGACGACCGACCCCGCGAGGAGTCCGCGCGCGAACGGGAGCGGCGGGAGGCGGCCGACCGACGCGAGGCGGCCGACCGGCGCGAGGCGACGGACCGTCGGGACGCCGCGGAGCAGCGGGAGGCGGCGGAGCGGGAGCGCCGCCGGGCGAAGGAGCGGGCGCGGGCCGAGCGCGACCGCGACCTGGCCGAACGCGACCGTGCCGACCGCGAGCGCCGCGAGCGCGACCTCGCCGAGCGCGACCGCGCCCGCCGGGAACGCACGCAGGCCAAGCGCCCGAAGGAGCCACCCGAGCCGGCCCGCGCGGAGCGGGACCGCGAGGACGATCGCGAACGGTTGGCCCGCGGCGGCGCGGCGGCGAGCGAGCAGCCCGCCGCGCGCCGCTCCCCGCTCAAGGGCGCCGGCCGCGAGGACGAGCAGCCCGCGGCCCGCCGGTCCCCGCTCAAGGGCGCCGGCCGCGACGAGCAGCCGCCCGCGCGTGAGTCGGGTCCGCCGCCCGCCCGCGAGCCCGCCCGCGACGCCCGCAGCCGCGAGGAGCGGATGCGGGAGGAACGGCTGCGCGAGGAGCGCCGCGGCGGAGGCCGTCCCCCGGGGGTGCACCCGGTGCGGGAGCGCCCGCCGGAGCGGCCGCCCCGCTGAGCGCGGCGCCGAGAACCACACCACGCAGGTTCCGGGGCGCCCGAACCTGCGTCACGTCACTCTCGCGAGGTCCTCAGCGCACCGCGTCGGGACGCATGTCGCGCTTGAGCTCGCGCGGGAGCGAGAAGGTCAGCTTCTCGTTGGCGGTGGTGATCTCCTCGACCTCGCCGAAGCCGCGCTCGGCGAGCCAGTGCAGGACGTCGCCGACCAGGATCTCGGGCACGGACGCGCCGCTGGTGACCCCGACCGTCCCGACGCCGTCGAGCCAGGTCTCGTCGATCTCCCCGGCGTGGTCGACCAGGTGCGAGTCCTTGGCCCCGGCCTGCAGCGCCACCTCGACCAGGCGCACCGAGTTCGAGGAGTTCTTCGAGCCCACCACGACGACCAGGTCGCACTGCGGCGCCATCGCCTTGACCGCGACCTGGCGGTTCTGGGTGGCGTAGCAGATGTCGTCCGAGGGCGGATCGGCCAGCGCCGGGAACCGCTCCCGCAGGGCCGACACCGTCGCCATCGTCTCGTCGACCGAGAGCGTGGTCTGGGACAGCCAGATCACCTTCTCCGGGTCACGCACCTCGACCGCGGCGACCGCGTCCGGGCCGTCGACGACCTGGATGTGCTCCGGGGCCTCGCCGGAGGTCCCCTCGACCTCCTCGTGACCCTCGTGGCCGATCAGCAGGATGTCGTAGTCCTCGCGCGCGAAGCGCTTCGCCTCCTGGTGCACCTTCGTCACCAGCGGGCAGGTCGCGTCGATCGTCTTCAGCTCCCGGACGGCCGCCTCCGCGTGCACCGCGGGCGAGACGCCGTGCGCGGAGAACACCACCGTCGCGCCCTCGGGCACCTGCTCGGTGTCCTCGACGAACACCGCCCCGCGCGCGGCGAGGGTGGTGACGACGTGGCGGTTGTGGACGATCTCCTTGCGGACGTACACCGGCGGGCCGTAGGTCTCGAGGGCCTTCTCCACCGCGACGACCGCGCGGTCGACCCCGGCGCAGTAGCCGCGGGGCTTGGCCAGCAGCACCTTGCGGGTGGCGGTGGCGGTCTCGGGTGCCGAGGAGACGGACATACCTCCGAGCGTACGGATCCGGCGCCGTCGGGCACGGCGGACGGCGGTGTGACCAGCGACCACCGGGTGCGCCCGTGGCGATTCGCACACGACTGCCGCAGCCTGGCAGGGTGGGGCCATGAGTTCCCTCCCCTTCCCGGTGCGCGTCGCCGCCGGACTGGTCGTCACCGCGGTCGAGGAGGTCCAGGCCCTCCCGCGGACGGTCATCGGCCTGCCGATCACCGCCGTCAGCACCGTGCTGCAGCTGTCGATGCGGGCCCAGCAGGTCGTCACCGAGCTGGCCATCAAGGGCGACACCGCGCTCGAGGGCGCCCGCCCGGTCGAGGACGCCCCGTCGTGGGCGCGCTTCGACGACGACGTGTCCACCGCGCCAGCGTCGCTCGAGCAGGCCGCGACCAACGGCCACGCCCGCCCGCGGACGAACCGCCCCGCCATCGGCCTGGCCGAGGACACCCCGAGCGTCACCCCCGACGCCCTGCCCGGCTACGAGACGATGACGATCGCGCAGCTACGTGCGCGCCTGCGCACCCTGTCGGTCGACCAGCTCACCGAGCTGCTCGCCTGGGAGTCCGCGCACGCCGACCGCCCGCCGTTCGTCACGATGCTGACCAACCGGATCACCACCCTCACCGCGGAGCAGTGACCGGGGCCCCTCCCGAGCCGGCCACGAGCGCCGAGTCGCCGTGGCCGGTGCGCACGGTCGCGCTGAAGGTCTCGAAGTGGATCGACCGGCTCGGGCCGGTGTGGGTCGAGGGCCAGCTGACCCAGCTCACCGCCCGGACCGGGACCGCGTTCCTGACGCTGCGCGACCCGGCCGCCGACGTCTCCCTCTCCCTCACCGCGCCCGCGCAGCTCGTGCGGGAGACGGCCCTGACCGAGGGCCAGCGCGTGGTGGTGCACGGCAAGTTCTCGTTCTTCTTCGGGCGCGGCACGCTGTCGCTGCGGGTCGACGAGGTCCGGGCCGTCGGGGTCGGCGAGCTGCTCGCCCGCATCGAGCGGCTCCGGGCGCTGCTCGCCGCCGAGGGCCTGTTCGACGCCGCCCGCAAGCGGCGCCTCCCCCGCCTGCCGTCCTGCGTCGGCCTGATCACCGGTCGGGCGAGCGCGGCCGAGCATGACGTCGTCACCGTCGCGACCACCCGGTGGCCGGCCGTGCGCTTCCGGGTCGAGAACACGGCGACCCAGGGCGTCCAGGCCGTCCCGCAGATCCTCGACGCGCTCGACGTGCTCGACCGCGATCCCGCCGTCGAGGTCATCGTGATCGCCCGCGGCGGCGGCAGCGTCGAGGACCTGCTGCCCTTCTCCGACGAGGCCCTGTGCCGCGGCATCGCCCGCTGCCGCACCCCCGTCGTCACCGCGATCGGACACGAGCCCGACACCCCGCTGGTCGACCACGTCGCCGACGTCCGCGCCGCGACCCCGACCGACGCGGCCAAGCGGATCGTCCCCGACCTCGCCGAGGAGACCGCCCACCTCTCCGCGCTGCGCACCCGCGCGCGCCGGGCGCTCCACGCGTGGGTCGAGCGCGAGGACGCGGCGATCGCGCGGCTGCGCGCCCGGCCGGCGCTCGCCGATCCGCTCCGGGGGATCGACGCGCGCGGGAACGAGGTCGTGGCGCTGACCGGCCGAGCCCGCCGCGTCGTGGACCGCACCGTGCGCGAACGGGAGGCCGACGTCCGGCACCTGCGGGCCTCGCTCACCGCTCTCGGTCCGGCCGCGACCCTGGCGCGGGGCTACGCGATCGTGCAGCGGGGCGGGGAGGTCGGCTCGCCGGTCCTGCGCGGTGTGGACGAGGTCGGGCCCGGGGACGTCCTGCGGGTGCGGCTCGCCGACGGCGCCGTCACCGCCCGCCTGGAGGCCGCCGAGTGAGGGCGTCGGCCCATCGCTGACACTGGGCGTCAGGAATCGCACACGCTCGCGGAGGAGACCATGGCCGACGACGAACCCGGCTACGAGCAGGCCCGCGACGAGCTCGCGCAGGTCGTCGCGAAGCTCGAGGCCGGCGGGCTGTCGCTGGAGGACTCGCTCGCGCTCTGGGAGCGGGGCGAGGCGTTGGCCCGGGTGTGCGAACGGCACCTCGCGGGTGCGCGGGAGAAGGTCGAGGCGGTGCTCCGGGAGGCGGAGTCCGAGGACACGCCCCGTCCGTCACACTGACGCCCCATGAGCATCCCGCCCGAACAGGACTGGGAGCGCGCCATCGCGGACGCCCACGACGGCTACCACGACGAGACCCGGCGGCACCGCGACCCGGACGTCCTGGTCGACGACGTCGTCACCTGGCGGATGCTCTCCCCGCACCTGATGCGGGCGCTGGCGTTCCTGGTCGCGCCGACGGTGCTGCTGGCGATCTGGGGGGTGCTGGACTACCTCGCGTCGACGTCGGGTCCGTCGATCACCGGGCGGCTGCTGATGAACGTGCTGCTCGCCGTGATCGTGGTGCTCTACCTGGCCGGGGTCGCCGCGTTCTTCGCGCCCGCCAAGGAGCCGATCGCGGAGTACTCCCGGCTGCTCGAGAACCGCGCGGGCGCCGCCCGCGGCGCCTACGACTGGGTCACCCGGGCGGCGCGGGCCCGCCGCACGCCCGCGGAGGTCACGCCGAGCACCGTCGCCGGGGTCCCGGTCCTGCTGTTCCGCCAGCGCGCCGAGCGGGCCCTGCTGCTCGTGCAGCCCTACGGCCGTGATCTCTACGTCGGCTGGACGATGTGGCGGTCCCGGTCGACGGCGACCCTGCTCGCCCACTTCCTCCGCGACACCTTCGGCCGCTTCGCCCCGCTCCCGGTCTTCTCCGCCGAGCTGCGCGCGGCCTCGACCCGCGCGATGCGCGAGAGCGTGCACTCCCTGGCCCGCGAGGGCGTCGCGGCGGCCGCGTCGGTGGACGAGACCGACATCCCGTCCCGACGGCGGGTCGACCCGCCCGACGAGGAGCGGCCCGAGCCTCCCGAGCGCCACGCGCCCGCCGAGGCCGACCCGCCCCGCCGTCGGGAAGGACTGCCCCGATCCGCGCCGGCGGCCGACCCGACCGCCGGGTGGACCCGGGAGGAGCGCGAGTACGTCACCCGCGACGAGCCCGGGTGGGGCCCGCCGCCGCGCTCAGGGTGACTGCTGCGCCGTCGTGATCAGCTGCACGAAGCGGGCGGGCGAGGCGTTGCCGGTCACCAGCCACCGCACCCCTCCGACGTCACTCACCCAGATCGGCTCGTTCCGCTCGCCCCGGTAGGTCGCCCAGGTCAGGCCGCCCGCGCTGACCGGCTCCCCGGCCTGTGGCGCGCCGCCCTCGGACGAGACCAGCCCCTCCGGCGTGCCGTTCGACTGGACGAGGCGCGCGAACGCGTCGTCCGGGGTCAGCCACCCCAGCCGGAACGCCTCGCCGCCGGGGACGCCGCGGGTGTCCGTCGACTGCGGGATCCAGTCCGCGGGCATCGCCGGGCCCCGCACGCGGAAGGGCAGCGAGCCGGACGCCGAGCGGGTGGCCTCCGCGACGTCGATGCGCGGCACCGAGGCCCGGTCGACCGCACCGGGCGCCGACACCGAGCACGCGCGGGTCAGCCCCGTGAGGGCGAGGACGATGAGCGCCAGCACGATCGTCCCGACGGCGAACGGTCCGATGCCGCCGGTGCGGTCGGCCTTGGGCGAGCTCATGGGCTCCATCGTTCCAGTGGCGTCCGACGCGGCGCCGCACCGTGCCCTGATCTGGGAGGATGACGGTCCTCTCGTCCACGACCGAAGATGGAGCGCACCCGGTGACCTCTCCCACCCGCCGTCGTCCCGAGGCCCCGGACCGCAACCTGGCCCTGGAACTCGTCCGGGTGACGGAGGCGGCCGCGATGGCGGCCGGACGCTTCGTCGGGCGCGGGGACAAGAACGGCGGCGACGGTGCGGCCGTCGACGCGATGCGCAAGCTGATCGGCTCGGTGACGATGCGCGGCGTCGTCGTCATCGGGGAGGGCGAGAAGGACGAGGCGCCGATGCTGTTCAACGGCGAGGAGGTCGGGAACGGCGAGGGGCCCGAGTGCGACGTCGCGGTCGACCCGGTCGACGGCACGACGCTCATGGCCAAGGGCATGCCGAACGCGCTCGCCGTGCTCGCCGTCGCCGAGCGGGGCGCGATGTTCGACCCGTCGGCGGTGTTCTACATGGAGAAGCTCGCGGTCGGGCCGGAGTACGCCGACGTCGTCGACATCACGCGCTCGGTCAAGGAGAACCTGCGCGCGATCGCGAAGCGCAAGGGCGGCGGCATCCCCGACGTCACGGTCTGCGTGCTCGACCGGCCCCGCCACGACCAACTGGTCCAGGAGATCCGCGACGCCGGGGCCCGGATCCGCTTCATCTCCGACGGTGACGTCGCCGGCGCGATCGCCGCCGCGCGCCACGAGAGCGGGGTGGACATCCTGCTGGGCATCGGCGGCACGCCCGAGGGCATCATCGCCGCCTCGGCGATCACTTGCCTGGGTGGTTCGTTCCAGGGCCGGCTGTGGCCCAAGGACGACGAGGAGCGCGAGAAGGCGCGGGCCGCCGGGCACGACCTGGAGAAGGTCCTGCACACCACGGACCTGGTCACCGGCGAGAACATCTTCTTCTGCGCCACCGGGGTCACCGACGGCGACCTCCTGCGGGGCGTGCACTACCGCGCCGGCGGGGCGACGACGCAGTCGCTGGTGATGCGCTCGAAGTCCGGCACCGTGCGCCTGATCGACGGCTACCACCGGCTGTCGAAGCTGCGCGAGTACTCCAGCTTCGACCTCGGCGGCGACGACGAGGGCCTCGACGAGACGCCCTGGGTGTGACCGACCCCCGGTCGTGCACGCCGGGGCCAGGGGCGAGGATTCGGGGCATGAGCAGCAACGGCGCGCAGGAGTACCGGACCGAGCACGACACGATGGGCGAGGTCCAGGTCCCCGCCCAGGCGCTCTACGCGGCGCAGACCCAGCGCGCGGTGGAGAACTTCCCGATCTCCGGCCGTCCGATCGAGCCCGCGCAGATCCGCGCGCTGGGGCTGGTCAAGGGCGCGTGTGCCCGGGTCAACAAGTCGCTCGGCGTGCTCGACGAGGGCATCGCCGACGCCGTCGCCGCGGCGGCCGACGAGGTCGCCTCCGGGGCGCACGACGGCGAGTTCCCGATCGACGTGTTCCAGACCGGCTCGGGCACCAGCTCGAACATGAACGCCAACGAGGTCATCGCGACGCTGGCCTCGCGCAGCTCCGGTCAGAAGGTCCATCCGAACGACCACGTCAACGCTTCGCAGAGCTCCAACGACGTCTTCCCGACGACGATCCACCTCGCGGCCACCGAGGCCGTCGTCCGGAACACGATCCCCGGGATCGACCACCTCGCCGCGGTGCTGAACCGGAAGGCGCAGGACTGGAAGCACGTGGTGAAGTCGGGCCGCACGCACCTCATGGACGCCGTGCCGATCACCCTCGGCCAGGAGGCCGGCGGCTGGGCGACCCAGTGCAGCCACGGCACCGAGCGGCTCCGCGCCGCCCTCCCCCGGCTCGGCGAGCTGCCGATCGGCGGCACCGCGGTCGGCACCGGGATCAACACCCCGGAGGGCTTCGGCGGCAAGGTCGTCGAGGAGCTCCGCCAGGCCACGGGTATCCCGGAGCTCACCGAGGCCCGCGACCACATCGAGGCCCAGGGCGCCCGCGACGGCCTCGTCGAGATCTCCGGCGCGCTGCGCACCGTCGCCGTCAGCCTCTACAAGATCGCGAACGACGTCCGCTGGATGTCCTCCGGGCCCGCCGCCGGTCTCGCCGAGATCCGCATCCCCGACCTGCAGCCGGGCAGCTCGATCATGCCGGGCAAGGTCAACCCGGTCATCTGCGAGGCCACGATGATGGTCTGCGCCCAGGTCATCGGCAACGACGCGACCGTCGCCTTCTCCGGCACCCAGGGCAACCTCGAGCTCAACGTCATGATGCCGGTGATGGCGCGCAACATCCTGGAGTCGGCGCGCCTGCTCGCGAACGCCGCCCGCCTGCTCGCCGACCGCGTCCTCGAGGGCACCGAGGCCGACGAGGAGGCCTGCCGCCGGTACGCCGAGTCGTCGTCGGCCATCGTCACCCCGCTCAACCGCCTCATCGGCTACGAGGAGGCCGCGAAGATCGCGAAGAAGGCGATGAAGGAGCGCAAGACGATCCGCGAGGTCATCGAGGCCGACGGGTACGTCGCCGACGGCAAGCTCACGCAGGAGCAGCTGGACACGGCGCTCGACGTGCTCGCGATGACGCGGGTGGACAGCTAGTCATGCTGTTCGCCCGGGTCGTCGAGACCTCCGGCGAGGTCGGGGCGACCCGGTCCCGCAAGGCCAAGACCGCGGCGCTCGCCGCGGTCCTGGCCGACGCGGGCCCCGACGAGGTCGCGCCGGTCACGGCGTGGCTGGCGGGGTTCATGCTGCAGGGCCGCACCGGGATCGGGTGGCGCACGCTGTCCGGTGTCGACGTCGAGCCGGCGGCGGAGCCATCGCTGGGGGTCGTCGACGTCGAGGCGTCGCTGGAACGGCTCGCGGAGCTGGCGGGATCCGGCAGCGGGGTGGGTGCCCGGCGATCGGCGGAGCTGTCGTCGTTGCTCGGCGCCGCCACCGCCGACGAGGCCCGGTTCCTCGTCCGACTGCTCGGCGGCGAACTGCGGCAGGGCGCGCTCGAGGGGTTGATGGTCGAGGCCGTCGCCGCCGCGGCGGAGGTTCCCGCCGATGTCGTCCGGCGGGCCTTCATGCTCTCCGGACAGCTCCCGGAGACCGCGCGGACGGCGCTGACCACCGACGACCCGGTGGCGTCGCTGTCGGCGGTCGGGCTCGAGGTCATGCGCCCGGTCCGGCCGATGCTCGCCTCGCCCGGCGACTCGCTCGACGACACGCTCGCAGACCTCGGCACCGAGATCGTCGTCGAGCACAAGCTCGACGGCGCCCGGATCCAGGTGCACAGGCGGTCCGACGAGGTACGCGTCTGGTCGCGCACGCTGCACGAGATCACGGAGGCCGTCCCGGAGATCGTCGCGCTCACCCGCGAGCTGCCGGTCGAGACCGTCGTCCTGGACGGCGAGACGCTCGCGGTGGCCGAGGACGGGCGGCCCCGCGCGTTCCAGGAGTCGATGAAGGGCCTGGGTAGCGGGGCCATGCAGCCCTGGTACTTCGACATCCTGCACCGCGACGGCCGCGACCTGATCGACGAGCCGCTCGAGACCCGTCGTCGGGAACTGGCGGAGGTGGTCGGCGACCGGGTGATCCCGTCGGTCGTGCGGCCCTCGCCCGAGCGCGCCGCAGAGGCGATCGACGAGGCGCTGGCCGCGGGCCAGGAGGGCTCGATGGTCAAGGCGCTCGACTCGACCTACACGGCCGGCCGCCGCAGGAAGTCGTGGCAGAAGATCAAGCCCGCGCACACCTTCGACCTCGTCGTCCTGGCCTGCGAGTGGGGATCCGGACGACGGCGGGGCTGGCTCTCGAACATCCACCTCGGCGCCCGCACCGAGGACGGGTTCGTCATGGTGGGGAAAACGTTCAAGGGGATGACGGACGAGACCCTGCGCTGGCAGACCGAGACGTTCCCGCGGTACGAGACCTCGCGCGACGACTTCACCGTGTATCTCCGCCCGGAGATCGTCGTCGAGATCGAGCTCGACGGGGTGCAGACCTCGACGCGCTACCCCGGCGGCGTGGCCCTGCGCTTCGCGCGGGTGGTCCGCTACCGCGACGACAAGCCGCTCGCCGAGACCGACACCCTCGAGGCACTGCGGGCCCTGCGGCGTTAGCCGGTCCGACCCTCCGGACGCTGCTCGACGACGAGGCGCATCCCGCGATCCGTGCGTGTCGACCTCGGTCGACGAGGAGCGTCCGGTCACGTTCCCGGGACGGGTCCCGACGACGGGGCACCCCATCCCCGTGCGCATGCTCACGACCGTCACCGGGTCCCCCTCCCACGCCCGCGCGGCCCTGCCGTTCGTCCGGGCGCTCGAGGGGACGGAGCACGAGGTGGTCGTCGCCTGCCCGCCCGACCTGGCGCGGGTGTTCGACGGGGCGCCGGCCCGGGTCGAGCCGGTGCTGACCCCGATGTCCGAGGCCGCGGCGCGGTTCGTCCCGCAGATCCAGGCGCTGGGGCCGGAGCCCGACCCGGCCGCCGTCGTGGCCCGGGTGTTCGGCGGGGAGCACCTCGTCGACGAGGTCCGGGCACTGCGGTCGGCCTGCCCGGCCCCCGACCTGGTCCTCCGGGACGGCGGGGAGTTCGCCGGTCTGCTGTACGCCGAGGAGCTCGGCGTGCCGCACCTGCCCGCGCCGTCCGGGGCGGCGCACGTGCTGGACCCGGCGCACCTGGGTCCGCTGCTCGACGAGCGGCGGACCGCGCTGGGCCTGGCGACGCCGGCGTCGGACTCGCTCACGCCGTACGGCCGGCTGGACTGCATGCCGCCGTCGTTCTCGTTCGCGCCGGACTGGCTGCCGGAACCGTTCGCGTTCCGCCAGGACGACGAGGTCGACCGCGGCGGCCGGCTGCCGGAGTGGGTGGCCGCGCTGCCCGCCGGTCGGCCGCTCGTGCTGGCGTCGTTGGGCACCGCGCTGCCGATGATGAAGGACGCGGGCCGCACGCCGCCCGGTGGACCGCCCGCGGACCCGGCGGCCGGGCTGCGCGCCCTGGTCGCGGGGGCGAACGACGTGGACGCGGAGATCGTCGTCGCGACGGGCGGCCTGGAGTGCGAGGTCGCGCCCGCCCCGCACGTGCACCTCGAGCGGTGGGTGCCGCAGCCGCTGCTGCTGCAGGTCACGGACGCGCTGGTGACCCACGGCGGCTACAACACGGTGCGCGAGGCGGTCCGGCACGGCGTGCCGATGGTCGCGTTCCCGCAGTTCGGCGACCAGTTCGCGAGCGCCGGGCGGATCTCCTCGCTCGGGCTCGGGCGGCAGGTCGACGGCGACTCGCTGGCGGAGGGCCTCACGGCGGTCCTCGCCGACGCCGCGGTGCGCGGCCGGGCGCGTGCGGCGCAGCGCGCGATGCTGGCGCTGCCCGCGATCGGCGCGGACTGGCCCGCCGTCGTGGACCGCCGGTGGTCGCACGACGGGTAACCTGTGCGCACGTGCGGTTCCTCGACGGCCACGTTCCGGCCCACGACCTGACCTACGACGACGTCTTCCTCGTCCCCGAGCGCTCCGACGTCGCCTCACGCTTCGACGTCGACCTCGCGGTCGCGGACGGGTCGGGCGCGACGATCCCGGTGGTCGCGGCGAACATGACGGCGGTCTCCGGGCGCCGGATGGCCGAGACGCTGGCGCGCCGGGGCGGCATGGCCGTGATCCCGCAGGACGTGGACGCCGCCGCGGTGGCCGACATCGTTGCCGGGGTGAAGTCCCGGCACGCCGTCTGGGACACCCCCGTCGTCCTGCACCCGGGCGAGGCGGTGGCCGACGCGCTGAACCTCGTCAGCAAGCGCGCGCACGGCGCCGTGGTCGTGGCCGACGACGGCGGGCGCCCGCTCGGCGTGGTGCGCGAGGCCGACTGTGCCGGGGTCGACCGCTTCACCCGGCTCGCCGACGTCCTCGTGCCGGCCGTGACGGTGTCGGTGGGCACCGAGCCGCGCGCCGTGTTCGACGCCCTGTCGGCGCCGGGCGCCGGGGACCTCGCGCTCGCCGTGGACGACGACGGGCGGCTCGCCGGCGTGCTCTCCCGCACGGGCGCGCTGCGGGCCGAGGTGTACGCCCCGGCGCTCGACGCCGACGGCCGCCTGCGCGTGGCCGCCGCCCTGGGCGTGAACGGCGACGTCGCGACGCGCACGAAGGAGCTCGTCGCGGCGGGGGTGGACGTGCTGGTCGTCGACACCGCCCACGGGCACCAGGAGAAGACGATCGCCGCGCTGCGCACCGTGCGCGAGGCCGCGCCGGACGCCGTGGTCGTGGCGGGCAACGTCGTGACCGCGCAGGGGACGATCGACCTGATCGAGGCGGGCGCGGACGTCGTGAAGGTCGGCGTCGGGCCGGGCGCAATGTGCACGACCCGCATGGCCACGGGCGTCGGCCGGCCGCAGTTCTCCGCGGTCGCCGAGTGCGCGGCGGCCGCCCGCGCACGGGGCAGGCACATCTGGGCCGACGGCGGCGTGCGGCACCCGCGCGACGTGGCGCTGGCCCTGGCGGCGGGCGCGTCGGCGGTGATGGTCGGGTCGTGGTTCGCGGGCACCTACGAGTCGCCCGGTGACCTGCAGCGCGACGAGCACGGCGCGCCGTACAAGGAGTCGTTCGGCATGGCGTCGAAGCGGGCCGTCACCGCGCGGACCCGCACCGACTCGGCGTTCGACCGCGCGCGCAAGGGCCTGTTCGAGGAGGGCATCTCCTCCTCGCGGATGCGCCTGGACCCGGCCCGACCCGGCGTCGAGGACCTCCTGGACTCGATCTGCGCAGGCGTGCGCTCGGCGTGCACCTACACCGGCGCCACCACGCTCGAGGAGTTCCACGAGCGGGCGGTGCTCGGCATCCAGTCGGCCTCCGGGTTCGCCGAGGGACGTCCGCTGCCGACGGGCTGGTGAGCAGGCCGCGCTGTTGAGCGAAGGGCACCATCGGTCGGATAGACGGGCCGTGGGTGCCCACCGCCATCCGGCACCCCGCTGAGCGAAGGGCCCCTTCGGTCGAGTAGATCGACCGGAGGGGCCCTTCGCTCGAGCAGGGCTACGCGCCCCCGGCGTCGCCCTCGAGCATCTCGGTGACGAGTGCGGCGATCGGCGAGCGCTCGGAGCGCGTCAGCGTGACGTGGGCGAACAACGGGTGGCCCTTGAGCTTCTCGATGACCGCGGCGATACCGTCGTGGCGGCCCACCCGCAGGTTGTCGCGCTGGGCGACGTCGTGCGTGAGCACGACCCGCGAGTTGGTGCCGAGCCGGGAGAGCACCGTCAGCAGGACGTTGCGCTCCAGGGACTGGGCCTCGTCGACGATGACGAACGCGTCGTGCAGCGACCGCCCGCGGATGTGGGTCAGCGGCAGGACCTCGAGCATCCCGCGC
Organism: Actinomycetospora termitidis; assembly: GCF_030286555.1. Classification (GTDB taxonomy): domain Bacteria; phylum Actinomycetota; class Actinomycetes; order Mycobacteriales; family Pseudonocardiaceae; genus Actinomycetospora; species Actinomycetospora termitidis. The sequence goes on from NZ_JASVWF010000003.1 coordinate 495,090, forward strand.
TCGATGACCTCCTCGACCACGTTCGTCGACACCAGGGCCCCGAGGGTGTCGAAGACGGCCTGCGCCCAGGGCGCCATCTTCTCGTTCTCGCCGCCCGGCAGGTAGCCGAGGTCCTGGCCGCCCACCGCGTAGACCGGGCGGAACACGACGATCTTGCGGTGCTGCTGGCGCTCGAGCACCGCCTCGAGGCCGGCGCAGAGGGCCACGGCGGACTTCCCGGTCCCGGCGCGGCCGCCGAGCGAGACGATCCCGACGTCGGGGTCGGTCAGCAGGTCGATCGCGATCCGCTGCTCGGCCGAGCGGCCGTGCAGCCCGAAGACGTCGCGGTCGCCGCGGACCAGGCGCACCTGCTTGTCCGGCGTGACCCGCCCGAGCGCGGACGAGCCGCCGCCGAGCAGGCGCAGGCCGGTGTGGCAGGGCAGCTCGCGGGCGGCCTCGACGTCGGTGACGCCGTCCGAGAACAGGTCGGAGATCTCCTGCGGGTCCGCCGCGATCTCGGCCATGCCGGTCCAACCCGACGTCACGACGTCCTGGGCGTGGTACTCGTCGGCGGGCAGGCCCACCGCCGCCGCCTTGACGCGCAGCGGCATGTCCTTGGTGACGAGGGTGACCCGCGAGCCCTCGGCCGCGAGGTTCGCGGCGCAGGCGAGGATCCGTGCGTCGTTCTCCCCGGTGCGGAAGCCCGCCGGCAGCACCGACGGGTCGGTGTGGTTCAGCTCGATCCGCAGCGACCCGCCCTCCGGCGTGACGACGATCGGCTGGTCCAGACGGCCGTGGGTGATCCGCAGGTCGTCGAGGAGGCGCAGGGCCTCCCGGGCGAACCAGCCGAGCTCCGGGTGGTGGCGCTTGCCCTCGAGCTCGGTGATCACCACGAGCGGCACGACGACCTCGTGCTCGGCGAAGCGGGTCGGGGCCCACGGGTCGCTGAGCAGGACGGACGTGTCCAGGACGTAGGTGATCGGGGTGGCATCACCGATGCCGGGGACCGACGGGGGCTGTGCGACGTGCTCTGCGCTCACGGCTACTCCCTCGTACCGGCCGCGACACCCACGACCGGAGTCCTCGCTGGGACGAGGAGACCTACGTCGTGATCCGGTGCCGTCGGGGCGGGCCCCCGCCGGGGGACCTGCCTCTCCGGCGCCGCGCGCGAGGACCGGGTGCCGGCCCTCCCGCCGTCCCGGCCCGGTCGAGGACGCCGGGTTCCACCGGAGGCGATGCCGACCCGGCACCCGCTCCGGCGGCGCCGCGGCACCGCGATCCGACCCGAACCGTCACGTTCTCCGGCCTCCCCGGACGGGCCGCATCCGCTACGGCACCGTCGAGGCGGACGCTACAGCCGACGACCGGTCGTTGTCGCGCGCCGAGCGTGACAATTTCAGGTCCGACCTCACACGGTGGGTGACATCGGTGTGTCGTCGGCGTGGCGGGGGTACCGCTCGCCGCGCACATCCGTGTGAATACCCTGCTGCAACGCCTCCGGCGTCCACGACTCGTCGAGCAGGCGCGCGAACCGCACCCCGGCCGTGGTCCCGGCTCCCCGAGCGGCCAGCCAGGGCCGGACGAGGCGCGCGCCCTCGACGTAGGTCGTGGTGTGGATGCGCCAGCGGGGATGGCCGAGGAACCCGAGCATCCTGCTCGCCCGGGCGTCGTCGACGAACAACCACCGTCGCAGGTGCGCCCGGGCCTGCTCCTCGCGGTCGACCGCCGACGAGGCGTGCAGCAGCAGGGCGGCGTCCTGGCGCACGGCGTCCAGCGGCCCGGTCGCGACCTCGACCGCCTCCCCCAGCGCGGCCCGGCCGGGCTCCGGCGCGCCGGACACCCCGGCGAGGCGGGCCGCCGCCCACCTCCCCCACCCCGTCCCGACGACGGCGTCCAGGCCGACCTCCGCCGCCCCCTCGGCCACGAGGCTCTGCGGGGTCCGGGCCAGCAGGAGGGTGCGCTCCGGCCGCGGTGTGCCCTCGGTCCGCGCGGTCTCGGTGTGGTGCCCGGGGTAGGCCTCGTGCGCGACCAACAGCGGGAGGTGCGTCCACCGGTGCCCCGCGTCCGCCGCCACCTGCATCACCGACCGGCCCGGCGCGACCCGCCGGGAGAACCCCGCCCACGGCTCCCCGCGCACGATCTCGAGGTCGACCCGCTCCCCCGCCGGCAGCCCGACGGCGGCCGCCGTCGCCTCGCGCAGCCCGCCCAACAGGGCGGTGACCGCGTCGCGCAGGACCGCGGGCGGCACCCGGTCGGAGTCCCGGAACGCCCGCATCGCCTCCGGCAGCCGCCGTCGGGGCACGTCGAGGACGCCCGCGAGCGCCTCGTGGGCGGCGGCGTAGACGTCCGGGTCGCCGGGACGGACGTCCACCCCGAGGCACTCCCGGACCTCCTCGACGACGGGTGGCCCGCCCCCGTCCGCCCGGGCCGCGATCACCGCACAGGCGCGGAGCTGGGCGTCGAGGTAGGCAGCCCGGGCTCCGGGCGCCCCCGCGAGGCCCCGACGCAGCGCGACCGCCTCCCGACCCAGGGACGCCGGATCGGGTGGCGGCTCGGCGTCCACACCCCGCGCGACCGCGGCGTCACCGAGGTGGGCGTCGACGAGCCCCGGCACCACGCGTCCGAGGCGCAGCCCGAGCCGTACGTAGGCCTCCGCGACCCCGTCGAGGGCCTCGCCCGGTTCCGATCCGTCCACCGTCGCGTGACGTTACCCGGGGTGGCCCCGATCGGCCTCGGAACGGACACCACGTCGCTGAATGCGACGGACGGGTGTCGAGGTGGATCACGCAGCGGGACCTGAATGCGCCTGACGGGCGCCGTCGACCGCACCGAATCCCGATCAGCTCACCCGGAGAAAGCACTCAAGTCGCGCACCGAAGTAGGTGCCACTCGATCGGGGATCTGCCGATACCCACGGCCGTGGTGACCCGTTAGGTTTCATGTCATCAGCCGCACCGTCCGTGGGGCTGGAACACACGAAAGCGATCCCCCGATCCCGGATCGGGGAAACGCGACTCTCACGAGGGGAACATCTCCGAATGCTGCTGAAGAAGGCGGGAATGGTCGTCATCGGTGCCGCGGCGGGCGTGGCGGCGCTCTCCGGGACCGCGTTCGCCGGCGACATGCCGGAGAAGGGCGGCCACGACCACAGCTGGGACCGCGACCACGGCCACGGCCACCACCACGGGCACGACCGTGACCGCGACCGTGACCGTGGAGACAACGACGGCAACGCGACCGCCATCGGTGGCGACTGCGCGAACCTCGGCGACCAGCTCATCGGCGTCAACTGCGTGAACGTGCAGGCTCCGATCAGCCAGCTCGGCGTCCTCTCGACCTACAACAACGACGACGACGGCCGCGACGGCCGCGCCGGGTTCGGCCACGGCCGCGACGGTCGTGACGGTGGCGGCGACAACGACGGCAACGCCACCGCCCGCGGCGGCGACCAGATCAACACCGGCGACCAGGGCCTGCTCGGGCTGAACAACGTGAACATCCAGGCCCCGATCAGCCAGCTCGGTGTGCTCAGCACCTACAACAACTGAGTCACCATTCCCGACGGCGGGTGCGGACAAGTGTGGGAGCGGACCCGCACCTGCCGTCGGGAATGAGCGCCTGCGACCGGACGCACCGGCGTATCCGTGCCCATCGGGGGATGGCACGGGTACGCCGGTGCGTTGTCGTGCGTTCAGCCCCCGTACCGGCGGTTGCGTTCCGAGTAGTCCCGCAGTGCGCGCAGGAAATCGATGCGCCGGAACTGCGGCCAGAACGCCTCGGTGAAATAGAACTCCGAATAGACCGACTGCCACATCAGGAATCCCGACAGGCGCTGCTCCCCCGAGGTCCGGATGACCAGGTCCGGGTCGGGCTGGCCCGAGGTGTAGAGGTTCTCCGCGATGTGGTCGACGTCGAGGACCTCGGCGAGCTCCTCGATCGACGTCCCCGCCTCGGCGTGGCGCAGCAGCAGCTTGCGGACCGCGTCCGCGATCTCCTGCCGCCCGCCGTAGCCGACGGCGGCGTTGACCTGCATCCCCGTCCGGCCTTCGGTGGACTCCGCGGCGGCCGCGAGGCGGACCGCCGTCGGGCTCGGCACCAGGTCCGGGGCTCCGACGATCCGCAGCCGCCAGTCCCGGTCGGGTGCAGCGAGCCCCTCGACCGCGGTCGCGATGATCTCCAGCAACGCCTCGAGCTCCTCGGGCGGCCGTCCGACGTTGTCGGTGGAGAGCAGGAAGAGCGTGACGACCTCGACGCCGGCCTCGTCGGCCCAGTCGAGCATGTCGACGATCTTGCGGGCTCCGACCCGGTGCCCGTCGCTCGGGTCGGTGAGGCCGACCTCCCGCGCCCAGCGCCGGTTCCCGTCGAGGATCACACCCACGTGGCGGGGCGGGTGGGCGGCCGCGACCTTACGACGCAGCCGCCGCTCGTAGAGCGAGACGGCCACCTCACGGATGTTGTCCCGGACGCTCACGGGCGGCCAGGTTACGCCGCCCCGATCCCGGCCCGACCCCCTCGTCACCCGGTGGACCGCGAGAGTTCGCCGGGTTCTCAGGTGCCTGCCCTAGGCTCTCCCGCGTGAGCGTCGCCGAGATCGCGCCGCCGCCCGGGACGTCCGACAGGCCGCGTCTGCGGGGCTGGCTGCACCTGTGGTCCTTCGCCGTCGGCATCGCCGCCGGCGCCACCCTGATCGCCCTGGCCGGATCCACCGTGTCCGGCGAGGCCGCCGCCGCGGTCGCGGTCTACTCGGCCACGGTGCTCGGCGTCTTCGGGGTGAGCGCGCTCTACCACCGCCGCTCGTGGGTGTCGCCGCGGGCGCGGACCACGATGAAGCGCCTCGACCACGCGATGATCTTCATCTTCATCGCGGGGACCTACACGCCGTTCGCGGTGCTCGCCCTGCCCGAGGTCACCGGGCTCGTCGTCCTGGCGATCGTCTGGGTCGGCGCCATCGCGGGCGCGGCCCTCAAGCTCGCCCGCCCGCACACCCCACGGTGGGTCGGGGTCCCGATCTACCTCGCGCTCGGCTGGGTCGCGGTGTTCGTGCTGCCCGACCTGCTCCACCGCGGGGGTGTGGCGGCGTTGGTGCTGCTCGTGGTCGGTGGCGCCTTCTACACCGCGGGCGCGCTGTGCTTCGCCTTCCGGCGCCCGGTCGGCTGGCCGCGCACCTTCGGCTACCACGAGTTCTTCCACGCGGCGACGGTCGTCGCCGCGATCTGTCACCACATCGCGATCTGGCTGGTCCTCTACGCCTGATCGTCCGGCGCCCCGGACCCACCGGTCTCGTCGTCGCTCTCCGACGGCGGGTCCAGTCGCGGTCCGCGGGTGCGCAGCTCGTCGACGGTGCTCATCGCCTCGCGGAGCTCGGCCAGCCACGGTTCGGTGTGCTCGCCGACCAGCGCGACCGCCCACGCGAGCGCCTCGGACCGGGACCGCGCGACGCCCGCGTCGACCAGCGTGTCCAGGACCCGCCGCTCAGGCTGGCGCAGCCGGGTCATCACCGGCACCGACAGCGTCGTGAAGAGCTCCTCGACGCCACCCTCGTCGTCCGCGATGCGCGCGCCCCACGCGACCTTGCGCCCGTAGCGGTGCTCGGCCTGCCGGGCGATCTCCATCCGGTCCTCGCGGGTCTCCTCGCGGAAGCGGCTGATGCGACCGACGGCGCCGGCGGCGCGCGCCGCGGCGTCCCCCTCCACCTCGGGCGCGCCCAGCTGACCGACGATCAGGATCTCCTCGCGGTCCACCGTGATCTCCGGGGTCCCGAGGAACCAGCCGTCGGGCAGCCGCCCGGCCAGCCAGGCCTCGAGGTCGTCGGTCCCCGGCAGGTCGTTCGCGGGGCGCCCGCCCCGACCCACACGTCCGCCACCGCCGGGGCGTCCCCGGTGTCCTCGTCCCACCATCATCATCGGCTCCTTCATCGTGCGAGGCACTGATTACAGCATTACGCACGTACAGAGGTCGAGCCGGTTCGCGGTGAGCGGACGGGAGGACGTGACGGTGGGTCAGCCGACGTGCAGGGCGCCGGCGAGCTCGTCGGGGCTCGTGGCGGGGCGGTCGCACACGAAGCCGCGGCACACGTACGCCGCCGCACCCCCGTCGACGAGCGGACGGTCGGCGAGCAGCGGCACCCCGGGGGCGGACGGCTCGCCCGCCACCACGACGGTCCCGCCGGGCGCCTGCCGCCGCGCGACCGCGACCAGGGGCTCCCGCTCCTCGGGGCTCGCCCCCACCACGGCCACCTGCAGCGGACCCGTGAGCGCCGCCTCCGCCGCCGTCGCCCAACCCCCGGCGAACCGGGCGTGCCGCGCGAGCAGCGTGCCGGCGGACGTCAGCGCGGCGTCCGCCGCGTCCCGGTAGCGCGCCGACCGCTCCGGCCCGACCAGCACCGAGGCCGTGAGCAGCGCGGAGGTCAGCACCGACGACCCGCACGGCGTGGCACCGTCGGTGATCTCCCGGGGACGGGTGACCAGGGCCTCGGCGTCGTCCGCGGTGTCCCAGAACAGGCCCGGGTCGGCGTCGGCGAAATGGTCCAGCGCGAGGTCCAGCATCCCGCACGCGTCGGCGAGCCAGCGCGCCTCCCCGGTGGCCTGGTGCAGGGCCAGTAGCGCCTCGGCGAGCGCCGCGTGGTCCTCCAGCACGCCCGGCGCGTCCCCCACGACGCCGTCGCGCGACGTGCGGCGCAACCGACCGTCGACCACGTGCACCTTGAGCAGCATCCCGCCGGCACGACGGGCCGCCGCGAGCAGGTCCGGACGGCCCAGTGCCCCGGCGGCCTCGACGAGCGCGGAGATCGCGAGCCCGTTCCAGGCCACCACGACCTTGTCGTCCCGCGCCGGCTGCGGACGCCGTGCGCGCGCCGCGAGCAGGGCCTTGCGCACCGCCGACCAGCGGGCCGTGTCGTCCGGGTCGGCGGGCATCTGCAGGGTCGAGCGGCCGTGCTCGAAGGTGCCCTCCGCGGTGACCCCGAGTAGATCCGCCGCCCACGGGCCGTCCTGGGCGCCGAGGACGTCGGTGAGCTCGGCGCGCGACCACACGTACGTCGAGCCCTCCTCGCCGGCCGCGTCGGCGTCCAGGGCCGCCGCGAACCCGCCGTCGGGAACCCGCAGGTCCCGGAGCAGGAAGGCGGCCGTCAGCTCGGTGACGTGCCGGGCGAGCCCCCCGGCCAGGCGGGCCTCGTGGGCGTAGCTGCGCAGCAGCAGCGCGTTGTCGTAGAGCATCTTCTCGAAGTGCGGGACGACCCACCCGGCGTCGACCGAGTAGCGCGCGAACCCGCCCGCGAGCTGGTCGAACAGGCCGCCGCGCGCCATCCGCTCGTGCGTGGCGGTGACCATCCGCCAGGCCGCGGCACTGCGCGTGCGCTCGTGGTGGCGCAGCAGGAACTCGCACACCGTGGACGGCGGGAACTTCGGTGCGCCGCCGAACCCGGCCGCCACCACGTCGAACTCGGCCTCCAGCGACGCGACCGCCCCCGCGAGGACCTCCGCGTCGACCTGGGCGGCGGGCAACGACCGCGCCACGCCGGCCAGACGGCCCGCGATCCCGGCCGCCGCGCTGCGCACGGTGTCGCCGTCGGTCTCCCAGGCCTTCACCACCGCCGTGAGCAGCTGGACGAACGACGGCATCCCGCCCCGCGGCTCGGCCGGGTAGTAGGTACCGCAGTGGAACGGCTCGCCGGTCGGGGTCAGGAAGCAGGTCATCGGCCAACCGCCCTGCCCCGTCATCGCCTGCGTGGCCTCCATGTAGACCGCGTCGACGTCGGGCCGCTCCTCCCGGTCGACCTTGATCGCGACGAACCGGTCGTTGACGAACGCGGCGACCTGCGGGTCGGAGAACGACTCGTGCGCCATGACGTGGCACCAGTGGCAGGCCGAGTAGCCCACGGAGAGCAGCACCGGCACGTCGCGCTCCCGCGCCTCGGCGAACGCGGCCGGCTCCCAGGGTCGCCAGTCGATCGGGTTGTCCGCGTGCTGGCGCAGGTAGGGACTGGTCGAGTCGGCGAGCCGGTTGGCCATGCGGCGATGGTCGCACGGCGTCACCGGCCCCTGCGCCGTCGGCGTCAGCCCTCCGGGTCGGTGCGGCGTCCGGGTGACGGCGAGTCGACCTTCTCCGTTCCCGACGGCGGGTCGGGCGGCTCGTCCGGGTCCGGCTCGCTGCGCTCCTTCTCCGGCTCCGGAGTCGATGGTCGAGCTCCGCTCCGCTCCGTCTCCCCCGGCGGGTCGAACGACTCCGGGACGTTGCGCAGCCGCTTCGTCATCGACCGGATCAGCAGCGCCGTCGCGATCCCGAGCAGCAGGATGACGACGAGGGCGATCGGGGAGGTCTTGCCGAACTCCTCGCCGCGGTCCGCCCCCGGCGCCGGCGGCTGCGCCTGGGCGAGGAACACGACCACCGACGCGGGGAGCACCGTGCTCACGACGTCAGCACCCGCTCCCGCACTCCCGCGAACAGGTCGCCGTCCTCGGACGACTCGGTCTGCGCCGGGTCGCCCACCAGCGAGCGCGCGAGCTCGTAGTCCTCGGTCGGCCACACGCGCTGCTGGAGCTCCATCGGCGTCTGGAACCAGCGCCCGTCGGGGTCGATCTGCGTGGCGTGGGCGAGCAACGCCCGGTCCCGCACCGGGAAGTACTCCGCGCACCGCACCCGCGTGGTCACCCGGGTCCCCGGGTCGGGCCGCGAGGAGGTGTCCCAGTTCTCCAGCCACTCCGCGTACGGCGACTCCTGCCCGGACGCGAGCATCGCCTCGTGGAACGCCACGACGCGGGCCCGGGAGAACCCGTGCGAGTAGTACAGCTTCAGGGGCTGCCACGGCTCGCCGGCCTCGGGGAACCGGTCCGGGTCGCCGCACGCCTCCCACGCCGCCATCGAGACCTCGTGGCAGCGGATGTGGTCGGGGTGCGGGTAGCCGCCGTTCTCGTCGTAGGTCACCACGACGTGCGGCCGGAACTCGCGCATCACCCGGACGAGGGCCTCGGTGGGCACCTCCAGGGGCTCGAGCGCGAAGCAGCCGTCGGGCAGCGGCGGCTTGGGGTCGCCCTCGGGGAGCCCCGAGTCGACGAAGCCGAGCCAGCGGTGCTCCACCCCGAGGATCTCGGCCGCGCGGGCCATCTCCGCCCGGCGCACGCCCAACATGTCGGCGACCACCTCGGGCCGGTCCATCGCCGGGTTCAGGATGCTGCCGGCCTCACCCCCGGTGCACGTGACGACCATGACCTCGACGCCCTCGGCGACGTAGCGCGCACACGTCGCGGCACCCTTGCTCGACTCGTCGTCGGGGTGCGCGTGGACCGTCATCAGACGCAGCTGTTCCAAGGGTCCAGCTCCGCTTCGCTCCGTGTCCTGATCTCCCACGTCCTCCATCATCCACCGACCCCCCGACAGCCTGCCGCTCCCCTGGGCCGAACGGCCCCGCGGCGGCGGATCGTCGCAGGTGGGCAGGGCTGTGTGACTTTCTCCGGAGATCCGGGAACCTCTCGGCCGGGAAGTTCGTACCGGTCCTCCCGGGCCCCGACCGTGTTAGTGTCCACCGACACGGCCCGCATGCCGCGGGTCGTGTTTTTCCGTCTGTGGGCGTCCCTCCGCCCGGGCACCCCGCGCCCGGTCGACGCGTCGCACAGGCCGCCGCCCCGTGCCCGCGGGAGCCGGACCTCCGAGGAGTTGATCGCCGTGACCGAGACGCAGACCCAGGTGACGTGGCTGACCCAGGACGCCCACGACCGCCTCAAGGCCGAGCTCGACGACCTGGTGGGCCAGCGTCCGGCGATCGCGCAGAAGATCAACGCCGCCCGCGAGGAGGGCGACCTCAAGGAGAACGGCGGCTACCACGCCGCCCGCGAGGAGCAGGGGGTCATGGAGGCGCGCATCCGCCACCTCCAGGAGCTGCTGCACACCGCGAAGGTCGGAGAGACGCCCACCGAGTCGGGGACCGCCGTCCCGGGCACGGTGCTCACCGTCCGCTTCGAGGGCGACGACGACACGGAGACCTTCCTGCTCGGCTCCCGGGAGGAGGGCTCGGCGGGCTCGATCGAGGTCTACTCCCCGAACTCCCCCCTCGGCTCCGCGCTCATCGGCGCCAAGGCCGGCGACACCGTGAGCTACGACCTGCCCGACGGCGGGTCGATGGAGGTCACGCTGGTCTCGGCGGAGCCCTACTCCCCCTGAGACGGCCTCACACGGCACCCTCCGCGACGATCCAGCCCGCGTCGCGGAGGGCAGCGAGGATCGCCCCGCGGTGGTCGTCCCCGCGCGCCTCGAGCGTGAGGGCCACCTCGACCGTGCCGAGGACCAGCGGTCCCAGGTCCGCGGACGCGTCGATCCGGCGGTGCTCGACGTCGACGACGTTGCCGCCGAGCCGACCGACCAGCGCGAGCAGGTCCGCGAGGTAGCCGGGCCGGTCCGGGATGCGCACCCGCAGTCCCGCGTACCGCCCGGCGGCGACCATGCCGCGGCGCACGATCTCGGTGAGCATCAGCGGGTCGACGTTGCCGCCGGAGACGACGCCGACCACCGGCGGCTCGAACCGGCCCGGGAACTCCGCGATCGCCGCGACGGCGGCCGCCCCGGCCGGTTCGACGAGCAGCTTGCCGCGCTCCAGGCACTGCAGCACCGCGCGGGCCAGGGCCTCCTCGCTGACCGTCACGATCTCGTCGACCTGGGCGGACACCTGCGCGAACGTCAGGTCGCCCGGACGCGGCACCGCGATGCCGTCCGCGATCGTCGCCCCGGTGACCGTCGTGGGCCCACCCGCGGCCAGCGAGGGCGGCCACGCGGCGAGTCCCTCGGCCTGCGCGCCCACGACGTGGATGCCGGTGCCGTGCAGGGCCGCGGCGATCCCGGCCACCAGGCCGCCTCCGCCGGTGCAGACCACCACCGTCCGCGCGTCCGGGACCTGCTCGGCGATCTCGAGCCCGGTCGTGCCCTGGCCGGCGATGACGTCCGGGTGGTCGAAGGGGTGGATGAGGACCGCCCCGGTGCGCTCGGCGAACGCCGACGCCTCGACCAGCGTCGCGTCGAAGGTGTCCACGAGCTCGACGCGGGCCCCGTAGCCGCGGGTGGCCGCGAGCTTGGGCAGCGGCGCACCGGCCGGCATGAACACGGTCGCCTCGGTGCCCAGGAGGCCGGCGGCCAGCGCGACGCCCTGCGCATGGTTGCCCGCGCTGGCGGCGACGACCCCGCGGGCACGCTCGTCGTCGGAGAGCCGCTGGATCCGCCGGTACGCGCCACGGATCTTGAAGCTGCCGGTGCGCTGGAGGTTCTCGCACTTCAGGTGGACCGGGCCGCCGGCCGGGACGGAGAGCACCCGGGACGGCTCGACCGGCGTCCGGCGCACCACACCGTGCTGGTCGGCCCGCGCGGCCTCGACGTCGGCACGGGTGACGAGGGTCGGCACGTGCTGCATCGTGCCCCACTCCCGCCCTTCCTCCGCGCGAGGGGAACCTCCCTCGGGCCCGGGGGGCGTCCCCCGGGGGAGGCCGTTCGCGTCCGAGTTCCCGGCAGGACGGTGACGTCGGCGACCGGTTCGCCGACGCGACGGGCGGGCAACCGATCGCCACGAGAGCCGTCCCGCGATCCGGTCGCCGCGCCGTCGGCGACGCCGACCGGACCCGCCGAACCGACGCCGACCGGTGTGCGGACGTCGTGGGTAGCCTGTGGTGACAGCGTGAGATACAGGGGGAGGGCCCGATGGAGACGCGTCGTCGAGTCGCCCGTCTGGGCCTGGTCGCGCCCCTGGTCGTCGCCGCCGCGCTCACCGGCGCGGCCGTGCTCACCGTCGAGGGCGCGGGCTGTGACGATCCCGGCCGCCTCGTCAGCACCCAGCACGGCCCGGTGTTCGTCGGGGGGTGCAAGGTGCCCGCGCTCGTGACGCCCGGCCACCCCGCGCCCCACGGCAGCACCGACGACGAGGCGGACGCCCGCCGCGGGTAGCTACAGCGTCCCGAGGGCCGCGAGCAGGTCGTCGACGAGGTCGTCGGCCTCCTCGATGCCCACGGAGAGCCGCACCAGGTCCTCCGGGACCTCCAGCGGGGAACCCGCCGTCGAGGCGTGGGTCATGGCTCCCGGGTGCTCGATGAGCGACTCGACCCCGCCGAGCGACTCGGCCAGCGTGAACACCCGCGTCGCCGCGCACAGCGCCCGCGCCGCCGGGTCCCCGCCGGCCAGCCGGATCGACACCATCCCGCCGAAGCGACGCATCTGCTTCGCGGCCACCTCGTGGTTCGCGTGCGTCTCCAGGCCCGGGTAGAGCACCTCGGACACCGCCGGGTGCGCGGACAGGGCCTCGACCACGCGCTCGGCGTTGTCGCAGTGCCGGTCCATCCGCACGGCCAGCGTCTTGATGCCACGCGTAGTGAGGAAGCAGTCGAACGGCGAGGGGACGGCGCCCATGCCGTTCTGCAGGCGCGCCAGGTCGGCCGCGAGCGCCTCGTCGGAGGTCACCACCGCACCGCCGACGACGTCGGAGTGCCCGCCCAGGTACTTCGTCGTGGAGTGCAGGACCACGTGCGCGCCCAGGGCGAGCGGCTGCTGCAGGTAGGGCGAGGCGAAGGTGTTGTCGACGACGAGCCGGACGCCGGCCTCGTCGGCCACCGACGCCAGGGCCGGGATGTCCGCGATCGAGAGCAGCGGGTTGGTGGGCGTCTCGCACCACAGCAGCCGGGTCTCCGGCTGGATCGCGGCCCGCACCGCGTCGACGTCGGAGAGGTCGACGGCGCTGAACCGCACGCCCCAGTCGGCGAGGACGGTGGAGACCAGGCGGAACGTCCCGCCGTAGGCGTCGATCGGGATGATCACGTGGTCGTCGGGGCGCAGGACGGCCCGGAACAGCGTGTCCTCGGCCGCCATGCCCGACGCGAACGCCCGACAGAACCGCCCGCCCTCGAGCGCCGCCAGCTGGGCCTCGAGCGCCGTGCGCGTCGGGTTGCCGGTGCGGGCGTACTCGTAGCCCGAGCGCAGCCCGCCGACCCCGTCCTGGGCGAAGGTCGACGTCGCGTGCACCGGGACGACGACCGAGCCGGTCGTCGGGTCCGGCTCCTGGCCGGCGTGGATGGCGCGGGTGGCGAATCCGTGGTCCTGGCTGCTCACGCCGTCCAGTGTCCTCCGGCGCGTAGGCTCGTCCGTGGGCGCCCCGGACGCAGCGCCCCGTTCCCCCCTCCGCGGACCCGTCCCCCGTGACGAGGGGGCACCCGTGTCCTTCGATCTGACCGTCGACGACGTCCGCATCCACGGTGAGCGCACCGGCACCGGGCCCCCGGTCCTGCTGCTCCACGGCATACCCGAGACGCACCGGATGTGGGACCGCGTCGCCGAGCACCTGGCCCGCACGCACACCGTGGTCGCGACGGACCTGCGCGGCTACGGCGGGAGCTCCGCCCCGCCGACGCCCCGCGAGCACTCGATGCGGGCACTGGCCGCCGAGCAGGTCGCCGTCATGCGCCGCCTCGGGTACGACCGGTTCGCGGTCGTCGGCCACGATCGCGGCGCCCGGTGCGCGTACCGGATGGCGCTGGACCACCCCGACGTCGTGACCCGGCTGGGCGTCCTCGACGTCGTGCCCACGGCCGAGGCGTACGCCCGCGCCGACCGGGAGTTCGCGCTCGGGTACTGGGTGTGGAGCCTTCTCGCGGCGCCGGCCCCGGTCGCCGAGCAGCTCGTGCTCGGCGCGCCGCGCGCCCTGGTCGACCACATGCTGGACTCCTGGTCGGATGTCCCGGTGTTCGACGAGGCGCGGCGCGAGCTCTACGCCGGGGCCTTCCGCGACCCGGAACGGGTGCACGCCATCTGCGAGCAGTACCGCGCGGCGGCGACGGTCGACGTCGAGCACGACGAGGCCGACCGGGGCCGCGGGCGGATGCGCTGCCCCGTGCTGGTCCTCTGGAGCGCCACCGGCGCGGTGGACGCCTGGTACGACCCGCTCGCCGTGTGGCGGCAGTGGGCCGACGACGTGACGGGGCACGCCGTCGACGCCGGCCACTTCCTGCCCGAGGAGGCCCCGGAGGAGGTCTCCCGGGCCCTCGACGCGTTCCTCGAACCGTGACGGGGGCGGTGCGGCCTACCGCCCGGCGAGGAACGCGAGCACGTCGGCGCGGCTGACGATGCCCGCCGGGCGCCCGTCGGAGATGACCAGCAGGCCGTCGCCGCCCTGCAGCTTGCCCATCGCGTCGGACAGCGCCTCGGAGATGCCGACGGTGGGGAGTGCCGGCGCCAGGTGGTCGGAGACCTTGTCGGTGAGCTGGGCCTTGCCGGTGAACAGCTTGTCCAGCAGGTCCCGCTCGGTGACCGCCCCGCGGACCTCGGCCATCATCACCGGCGGCTCGGCCTGCACGATCGGCATCTGCGAGACGCTGAACTCGCGCATGATCGAGACGATGTCCGAGACCGTCTCGTTCGGGTGCCCGTGCACGAGGTCGGGGATCGAGCCGTCCTTGAGCCGCAGCACGTCGCCGACGGTGTACTCCGTCGTGTCCGCGCCCAGGAAGCCGTAGGACTGCATCCACTGGTCGTTGAAGACCGTGTTCAGGTACCCGCGCCCGCCGTCGGGCAGGAGGACGACGATGACCTCGTCGGGTCCGAGCTCCTCGGCCAGCCGCGCCGCGGCCACCGTCGCCATCCCGCACGAGCCCCCGACGAGCAGGGCCTCCTCGCGACCGAGGCGCCGCGTCATGTGGAAGGAGTCGGCGTCGGAGACGGCGATGATGCGGTCGGCGATCCCGCGGTCGTAGGTCGCGGGCCAGAAGTCCTCGCCGACGCCCTCGACCAGGTAGGGCCGCCCGTCGCCGCCGGAGTACACCGAGCCCAGCGGGTCGGCGCCGACGACCTGCACCCGGCCGTCGGAGATCTCCTTGAGGTACTTCCCGGTCCCCGAGATCGTGCCGCCGGTGCCGACGCCGGCGACGAAGTGCGTGATGCGACCGCCGGTCTGCTCCCAGACCTCCGGGCCGGTCGACTCCACGTGCGACGCCGGGTTGGCCGGATTGGCGTACTGGTTGGGCTTCCAGCCGCCCTCCGTCTCGCGGGCGAGCCGGTCGGAGACCGAGTAGTAGGACTCGGGGTGCTCGGGCTCGACGGCCGCCGGGCAGACCACGACCTCCGCGCCGTACGCGCGCAGCGCGTCGCGCTTGGAGGGCGACACCTTGTCCGGGCACACGAAGATGCAGTGGTACCCGCGCTGCTGGGCGACGATCGCGAGGCCGATGCCGGTGTTGCCCGACGTCGGTTCGACGATCGTGCCGCCGGGCTTCAGCTCCCCCGAGGCCTCGGCCGCGTCGATCATCTTCTCGGCGATGCGGTCCTTCACGGACCCGCCCGGGTTGAAGTACTCGACCTTCGCCAGCACCAGCGGCGCGTCCGGCCCCGTCGGCACGACCTTGTTGAGCTTCACCAGCGGGGTGTGTCCGACGAGGTCGGCGATGTGCTCGGCGTACTGCATGGGCCCCATCCTGCCGAACGCGACCGACACGGACGTGGCTGTGCGGGGAATCACCGCCGTCCGGGGTGGGACCACCGGCCTATCGTGCTCGTCATGGCCACTCCCGACGCCGTGATCGTGTCCGCCGCCCGCTCCCCGATCGGCCGTGCCCGCAAGGGCACGCTCGCCGGCATGCGCCCCGACGACCTCGCCGCGCAGATGGTCCGCGCCGCCCTCGACCAGGTGCCGTCGCTGCCGCCCGGTGAGGTCGAGGACCTCATGCTCGGCTGCGGCCTGCCCGGCGGCGAGCAGGGCTACAACATGGGCCGCATCGTCGCGGTGCAGCTCGGCCTGGACACCGTCCCCGGCACCACGATCACCCGCTACTGCTCCTCGTCGCTGCAGACGGTGCGCATGGCGGCCCACGCGATCCGCGCCGGCGAGGGCGATGTCTTCGTCGCAGCCGGGGTGGAGACCGTCTCGCGCTTCGAGAAGGGCTCCTCGGACGGCCTGCCGGACACGCAGAACCCGCTGTACGACGAGGCCCAGGCCCGGACCGCACAGGCGGCCGCGGAGGGTGCCTCCGAGTGGCACGACCCCCGCGCCGACGGTCTGCTGCCCGACGCCTACATCGCGATGGGCCAGACCGCGGAGAACGTCGCCCTGGCCGAGGGCGTCTCGCGCGAGGCGATGGACCGGTTCGCCGTGCGCTCGCAGAACCTCGCCGAGCAGTCGGCCGCGGACGGCTTCTGGGCCCGCGAGATCACCCCGGTGACGCTGCCCGACGGGTCCGTGGTCGCCGCGGACGACTCCCCGCGCGCGGGCACCACCTACGAGGCCGTCGCCGACCTCAAGCCGGTCTTCCGGCCCGACGGTCGCATCACCGCCGGGAACGCGTGCCCGCTCAACGACGGCGCCGCGGCCCTCGTGGTCATGTCCTCGACCCGCGCCGCCGACCTCGGGATCACCCCGCTCGCCCGGGTCGTCTCCACCGGCGTCACCGGCCTGTCCCCGGAGATCATGGGGCTGGGGCCGATCGGGGCGTCGACGCAGGCGCTGGCGCGCGCCGGGCTCACGATCGACGACGTCGACCTCGTCGAGATCAACGAGGCCTTCGCCGCGCAGGTCATCCCGTCCGCACACGGCATCGGACTGTCGGACTCCGCGATGGAGGCCAAGCTCAACGTCCACGGCGGCTCGATCGCGGTCGGCCACCCGTTCGGCATGACCGGCGCCCGCATCGCGACCACGCTGCTCAACGGCCTGCGCACCAAGGACGCCACGATCGGTCTGGAGACGATGTGCGTCGGCGGCGGCCAGGGCATGGCGATGGTGCTCGAGCGGCTCTCCTGATCCTCCCCACGCACGACGAAGGGCCGCCCCGGGGTGATTCCGGGACGGCCCGTCGTGCGCGCCGCGACTACTCGCCGCGGAAGTAGCTCAGCAGCCGCAGGATCTCGATGTAGAGCCAGACCAGCGTCGTCATGAACCCGAACGCGAGGTACCAGGCGAACTTCGCCGGGACGCCCGCCTTCACGGCCTGGTCGGCCTGGTCGAAGTCCAGCAGCAGCATGAACGCGCCGACCGCGATGCAGACCAGCGAGAAGATGATCGCGAGCGGGCCGCCGTCGCGGAGCCCGATGCCGCCCGTGGTGAAGAACGACACCACGAGGTTGACCAGCATGAGCACGACGACGCCGATGGCGGCGCCGATGACCATCTTGGTCAGGCGCGGGGTCACCCGGATCGCGCCGGTCTTGTAGACCACGAGCATCCCGATGAACACGCCGACCACGCCGACGATGGCCTGGAAGCCGATGCCCGCGTAGCGGTTGCTCGACGCCTCGAAGAACCCGGTGATGGTGCCGAGCGCGAGGCCCTGCGACACCGAGTAGGTCAGGACGAGCGCCGGGTTGGTGCTCTGCTTGAAGATGATGATCAGGGAGACCACGAGACCGACGACGAAGCCGGCGATACCCAGGATCGGGCTCAGCAGCATCGCCGCGGCGATCCCCACCGCGATGGTGATGACGGCGTTCAGCGCGGTCTTCTGGACGACGTCGTCGACGGTCAGCGGCCGGTCCGAGACTCCTGCGGCCGGGGTCGGGCCCACGGGCCCGCCTCCGAAGGCACCGCCCAGGCCCGCCGGCGCGTCCCCGAACCGCGCGTACCCACCGGGTGACGTCGGCAGGTTGCGGAACGCCGGGTTGCTGCTGGTGCGCACTCGTCCTCCTCCACGTGCACCGAGGCGGCCACGTCGACCGCTCTCATCCGTCCCAACGCACGACCCGTGGACCGGGTTCCCGCGCGGGTAAAAGAATTTTTGCATCGAACGCGGCGATCCGGACACACCGGGCGGCGCACTGCGTGATCGGGTCCAGCGTACGGGGGAACGTGGGGGGCCCGATCGGCCCGGCGGTGCATGGATGACCGGGAACCGGGTCACTCTGCCGGGAGCAACAGGTCTCCGAGCACACCGGGAGGTTCGTCGTGGCAGGCCTCGGCGACATGGTGAACAAGGCCAAGGAATGGGCCGGGCAGAACCCCGACAAGGCCGACGGCTTCGTCGACAAGGGTTCCGACGCGGTCAAGGGCAAGTTCGCCGGTCATGATGAGCAGGTGGACCAGGCGTCCCAGAAGGCGAAGGACTTCCTGCACGGGCCGCAGGGCGAGCAGGCCCCGCCCCCGCCGCCGCAGGGCGAGCAGCCGCCGCCCCCGCCGCAGCAGTAGGAGCGACACCCAGCGACACCCACCGACGGCCGGCGTCCCCCACGGGGCGTCGGCCGTCGTCGTCTGCGGGGGGATCAGCTCAGGCGGATCGCGAGCAGCACCGCGTCGTCGCGCAGCCCCTCGGCGCCCATGACCTCGAGGATCCGGTCGCAGATGGCGTCCGCGTCGTCCACGTCGTCCTGCTCGGCGAGCGTCCGGACCAACAGGTCGGTGCGCTCGTCGGGGTCGAGCCCCGGGGCCTCGATCAGCCCGTCGGTGTGCAGGACGAGCAGGTCCCCCGCCTGCAGCAGCACCTCGGTGCAGTCCCGCTCGGCGGCTCGCGTCGCCCCGATGAGCGGCGAGAGGTTGCCGGTCAGGAGCTCGACGGACCCGTCGTTCCGACGCAGCAGGGGCGGGGGGTGCCCGGCGTTGCAGTACCCGAGGATCCAGCCCTCGCCGTCCGCCGGACGCTCGAGGCGACCGAAGACCGCCGTCGCCATCGCGGCCATGTGCATGCCCTGCACGAGGTCGTTGCAGCGGTCGATCACCGCGTCCGGCCCCAGCCCCTCCCACGCGTAGGAGCGCAGGACACCGCGCAGCTCGCCCATCGCCGCCGCGGCCCGCAGGTCGTGCCCCACGACGTCGCCGACCGCGATGCCGACCGCCCCGTCGGGCAGCGGCAGCAGGTCGTACCAGTCGCCGCCGACCTGGGCCCCGTCGGTCGCGGCCAGGTAGCGCGAGGCCACTGTGAGGCCGGGGACCTCCGGGACGGCCGGCAGCAGGCTGCGCTGGAGCGTCTCGGCCGCGCCGTGCTCGCGGGCGTAGAGACGGGCGTTGTCGACGGCGAGCCCGGCGCGGGCGGCGAGGTCGCTCGCCAGGTACAGGTCGCGCTGCGAGTAGCGCCGCCCGTACGGCAGTTCGGTCCCGAGCGTCAGGGCCCCGAGCACCTGCCCGCGGGCGCGCAGCGGCACCACGATCGCCGACCGGGGCCGGAGCTGCTCGTAGCGCTCCAGCAGGTCGCCGTCGTCGCGCAGCCCGTCCGGGCGCACCGGCAGTTCCGGCAGCAGCGACGGCGCCCCGCCGGCGAGGACCCGGTCGACGGGGTCGTCGCCGTCCTCGGTCGGGGTGATCCAGCGCCCGAGCGCGCCCACGGTGTCGGTCTTCGCGTCGTCGCGGTGGTTGACCGCCACCCGGTGCGCCGACGACGGGTCGCCGACCTCCTCGAGCAGGTCGACGCAGCAGTAGTCGGCCAGGGCCGGCACGACGATCCGTGCAAGCGCGCGGGCGGCGCCGCCCGAGTCCAGCGACGCGGTCATGGCGGCGGTGGAGTCGGTGAGCAGACGCAGCTGCTCCCGGGTCTCCTCGGCGGCCGCGAGCGCGGCCCGGCGCTCGTTCTCGACCATCACCCGCTCGGTGACGTCGGCCTGGACGCCGACGAAGTTGACCACGCGGCCGCCGCCGTCGAAGACCGGGGAGATCGACACCTGGTTCCAGAACGCGGTGCCGTCGCGGCGGTAGTTGAGCAGCACCTCGGTGATCGGCCGTTCGTCGGCCAGCGCGCTGCGGATGCGGGCGATCGACGTCGGGTCGGTGTTCGGCCCCTGCAGGAAGCGGCAGTTGCGGCCCAGGACCTCGTCCAGGTCGTACCCGGTGAGGCGGGTGAACGCGGGATTGACCCACACCAGCGGGTTCTGCGCGCGGTCCGGGTCGGAGATCGTGAAGGACAGCTCGGTGGCGACGACGGCGCGGTCGCGCATCATCTCGAGGTGGCGCTGGGCGCCCGCCCCGGAGAGCTGCAGGAAGACGACCAGCGCCAACCGGCGACGCTCGTCGTCCTCGGCCTCGGACAGCGGGAAGCCGGTCACCCAGAGCAGGCGCCCCTCGGCCTCCTCGCGTTCCTCGGCGGTGGCCTCGGACCCGCGGCGGGCCGCGTCGGCCACCGCGACCGGCTCCCCGGACACCGGCATGCCCTGGGCGACGCGGGAGAGCGGGGAGGCGGTGTCGCGCATCGGGCGGCCGGACAGGTCGGTCAGCCCCGCCGCCTCGCTCCAGGCGTCGATGTCCAGCGGCAGGCTCGCCTTGCCGCCGGTGAGGTCCTGCGCCGAGCCGTTGGCGTAGGTGACCGTGCCCGCGTCCAGGTCGATGAGCGCGACGGCGGCGGGGGCGGTGTGCAGCACCTGCGGCAGGTCACCGCCCCCCGCGTCCAGCGCGAGACCGTCGCGCACGGCGGCGGCCTCGTCGGCCATGTCGGCCATGCCCGCGGGCGCGGACGCCCCGTCACCCACTCCGAACGACGACGGGTCCACGGCGGCCGTCTCGACCGCCGACCCGCGCCACGCCCCGTCCCCCACGTCGTCGATCCCGAGTCCTCCCGTCGCGGTCCCGTCGCGGCCCCCGGCAGCACCCGCCGACGCGACCGCACCCTCGTCGGTGTGGCCGTCGCCGTTCGTCCTGCCCGTCACCCCGGGCAGCCTAGCCACCCGGAGCCCCGTCGGCCCGACACGCCCGCGTCGATACCCTCGGACCGGGCAGGTCGGGTGGGCGTCACACGAGGAAGACCTCGCGCGGGCCCGGGGCCCAGCCGTCGGGCAGCTCGGCGTCGTGCGCGGTCCGCCCGGCGCCACCGGCGGCGGAGAGGAACGCGGCGCTGGCCGCGTGCTTGCGGGCGATGACGGTGTCGGTGAGCAGCACCTGGCGGGCGCGCCGCCACGGCACCTCCGCCGAGTCCGGGCCGGCCCAGGTCCACGCCCGGTCCAGCCACCGCACCAGGCGCACCCGGTACGCGGCGGTGACCACCTCGGCCGCCCGGCCGGCGGCCTCGTGGTCGTCGTCGCCGTCCCCGGACCACGGCGCGAGCACGCACAGCCCGCCCGGATCGTCGGAGAACCCGACGATCTCGCTGATGGCGGCCACCACGTCCGACTCCGCCTGGGCCACCCCGCCGTCGGGCAGACCGAGCCGGTGCCGGCGCACGACCGAGAGGCCGAGCGCCCGGTAGGCGGCCTCGGCCGCCACCTCGTCCGGGTCGGCCTCGGGCTCGGCGTCCACCTCGTCGTCGGACACGTCGTCGTCCAGGGCGCCGGCCACGAGGTCGTCCAGGGTGAAGGCGGGGACGTCGGTGAGGTCGGTGGCGTCGGTGAGCCGACCGTCGGGCGCGGCGTCGGTGACCGGCGGGCAGCTCCACGTCGGCCGCTCGGTGAGGCTGAGCACGTCGACCTCCGCGTGCCGGGACCCGAGGCGGCGCAGCAGCCCGCCGGCGGCCCGGATCTCGTCCCGCGGGTGCGGGGCCACGACCACGATGCGCCGGCAGGAGCGCAGGGTCAGCGGCCGGAGGGCCTCGAGCGCGGACCACGGCCGGCGCATGTCACGACCGAGGACGTCCGGTCTCGACGCCGGGTCGGACCGCCCGTCGGAGTCAGCCACCTCGCTCACCTCCCGGACCCTGATTCTGGCGCACGGATCTCGCCCGTTCGGAGCAACAGCACGGTCGAACGCCGAGCGGTCCGGCGCGCGACGCGAGCGGTCACGACGCGCAGCGACCCGTGCACCCCCACCTCGACGATCCTGGCCCGCCCGGGTGAGATCGGTCCGACGGGGAGCGCACGCCGGAGCGACCATGCGACGTCCGGGGGATGTCGACGCGCCCGACACGGGGTCACCGGCGGATGAACACCCGGTGACCCACGTGCCCCCGGTGGGACTCGAACCCACACTGAAGCGATTTTAAGTCGCCTGCCTCTGCCGATTGGGCCACAGGGGCTCGGTGCCGGACCCTACTGCGCCGGGCCGGCCGCGTGGGCGGCGGCGGCCAGGACCTCCTCGACCATCGCCGGGGTGAGCCGGCCGGTGAACGTGTTCTGCTGGCTCACGTGGTAGCAGCCGAACAACTGCAGCGGCGGGTGGTCCGCGCGGCGGGAGGCCAGCTCGACCGTCACCCCGTGCCCGAAACGCGGGCGCGGCCGGGGCACGACCCACCCGTCTTCGAGCACCGGGAGGAGCGCCTGCCACCCGAAGGCCCCGAGCACGACGACCGACCGCACCCCGGTGAGCAGCGCGAACTCGCGCTCCAGGAACGGACGGCACGTGTCGCGCTCCGCGGGCGTCGGCTTGTTCTCCGGCGGCGCGCAGCGCACCGGCGCGACGATGCGCACGCCGAAGAGCTCCAGCCCGTCGCCCGGGCGGACCGCCGTCGGCTGCGAGGCGAGCCCCACCGCGTGCAGCGCGGCGTAGAGGACGTCGCCCGAGCGGTCGCCGGTGAACATCCGCCCGGTCCGGTTGGCCCCGTGCGCGGCCGGCGCGAGCCCGACGACGGCGACGCGGGCGTCCGCGGGCCCGAAGCCGGGGACCGGACGGCCCCAGTAGGTCTCGTCGCGGAACGCCGCGCGCTTCTCCCGCGCCACCTGCTCGCGCCAGGCCACCAGCCGGGGGCACGCCCGGCACTCGCTGATCTCCGTGTCGAGCGCGGCGAGGGCGCCCACCCGCGTCACTGGGCCCGGCTCGACCGCGCGCACTCCCGGGCGATGCCGTCGAGGATGTCGTGCTCGGAGACGACCAGCTCGGTGACGTCGGTGCGCTCCGCGAGCTCCTCGGCCAGGACGCGCACCACCAGCGAGCCGCCGCCGATGACGTCGACCCGCCCGGGGTGCATCGGCCCCAGCGCGGCGCGCTCGGACCGGGGCATCGCCTCCAGGCGCAGGCAGGTCTCGCGCACCTCGTCGAGCCCGAGCCGCGCCAGGTGGATCTTCTCCGGGGCGTAGCTCCGCAGGCCCATCGCGACCGCGGCGATCGTGGTCGCGGTCCCGGCCACCGCGACCCACGTCTGCACCTGCCCCACGTCCACCGCCTCGAACGCGGGCGCGAGCGTCTCGCGGGTGAACGCCTCGGCCTCGGCGACCTGCGCGGCCGACGGCGGGTCGTCGTGCAGGATCTTCTCGGACAGGCGCACGCACCCGACGTTCGCCGAGTACGCCGCCGCCACCTCGGCCGTCAGCGCGTCCCACGACCCGGTGACCAGCTCGGTCGAGCCGCCGCCGACGTCGGCGACGACGAACGGCCCCTCGTCCGGGTCGAGGTCGGCCACGGCGCCGGCGAAGGACAGCCGGGCCTCCTCCTCGCCCGTGACGACCTCGGCCTCCACGCCCAGGAGGTCGCGCACCATGGAGAAGAACTCGTCGCGGTTCTCGGCGTCCCGGGTGGCCGAGGTGGCGCACAGCCGGACGGTGGTGGTGGACGTGCGCCGCAGCATCTCGCCGTAGGCGAGCAGGGCCTCCTTCGTGCGCGCGAGCGACTCCGGGGCGATCCGGCGGGTCGCGTCCACGCCCTGCCCGAGGCGGTTGATCCGCATCTCCCGGTGGACGTCGACGAGCCACTGCGAGCCGTCCTCGCGGACGGTCACGTCGGCGACGAGCAGGCGGATCGAGTTGGTCCCGCAGTCGATGGCCGCGACGCGCGGCATGGGCACTCCCCGAGGTGGCGTGGACGACGCGCGAGAGGTTACGGCAGGAGCCCATGCCCGCCGTGCGGGAGGCGGGACGGGCTACCGGGCGGTGAGACGGCGGGTGTCGCCGCCCGGTAGCCGGTCCGTGCACCCGCGGGATCCGGCGGAGAATCCCGCGGTGTCCGGTGGGCCGTCCGCACCACCGGGAACCGTGGTCGTCATCACGACGACGGGTCCATCCTGGCCCCTGGAGCAGGTCGGGAGCAATCCGGGACCGGTTCCGACACCGGGCCGTGTCGTCGGATCACCGTGTCGTGCGCGCTCGCGACCCTGCGTGCGGTCCCGACTGTCCAACCGACCTGTCGAGAAGACACGGTCCGGTCACGAGCCGTCGTGGAGATTCACGCACCGCCCCGACGCCCACCAGTCCGGCAGCATCGCCAGGGTCTCGTCGCCGACCGGGTTCGCGCCCGGTCCGTGCGCGAGGGTGTGCGCGACGTGCACGTGCAGGCACTTCACCCGGTCCGGCATCCCGCCGGCGCTGACGTCGGTGCCGAGCGGCTCGATGGCGTCGCGCTCGGCGAGGTAGGCCTCGTGCGCCGCCCGGTACGCCGCGGCGAACTCCGGGTCGCGGTCCAGCCGCTCGGTCTGCTCGCGCATGACGCCCTCGGCCTCGAGGCTGCCGATCCGCGAGGTCAGGCGCGGGCAGGTCGCGTAGTACAGCGTCGGGAACGGCGTGCCGTCCTCGAGGCGGGGCGCGGTCTGCACCGTCGAGGGCAGCCCGCAGGGGCAGCGGTGCGCGATCGCGCGCAGACCGCGCGGCGCGCGGCCGATCTGCGCGGCGATCGCCTCGCGATCACCCTCCTGCACGGGTTCCATGGGTCAGGGCGCGCCCGCTCCGGTCCCCAGCGTCCCCCGGGCCACGCGGGTGTACCAGGGCAGCTCGGCCTCGGACGGCGCGAGCGTGGCGTCGGACGTGCTCGGCGTGCGGGCCGCGTCGCCGGGCAGCTCGACGCGGTAGGGCGTCTCCCCCGGGCGCGCGTAGCCCAGCCGCGCGCGGGCGAGGGCCTCGACGTGGGCCGGGTCCTCCATCGCCGCGCGCTCCCCGCGCAGCTGCGCCGCCTCGGCGTCGAGACGTCCCTGCTGGGCGGCGACCGCCGCGATCTCGTGGCGCTGCGAGACGTAGTTGCGCAGCGGCACGGCCACCGTCAGCGCGAGCGCGCAGACGACGACCGCGAGCAGCGCCGCCCGGCGCGCCGTCGACAGGCCGAGGGCGCCGCGGGTGGCGTGGACCGCCCGGGCCGCCGCCTGCGCCGCCGCCGGGGTGTTTCGTGAACGCCCGGACAGCGGGTGGCGCCGCAGCGCCGTCCGCTGTGGGTCCCGCCGCGGACCCTGGCGGGCCCGTTGCCGGCCCCGCGCACGCGACCCACCCGACGTCGGGACGGAGCCCGTCGTCGGCTGGTCGGGTGCGGGGGCGGCCATGCGCGGCTCAGGCCTCCGGGTCGAACCGGGGGAAGGCGAGGTCACCCGCGTAGCGGGCGGCGTCGCCGAGGTTCTCCTCGATCCGCAGGAGCTGGTTGTACTTCGCGACGCGCTCGGAGCGCGCCGGCGCCCCGGTCTTGATCTGGCCGCAGTTCGTGGCGACGGCGAGGTCCGCGATCGTGGTGTCCTCGGTCTCGCCGGACCGGTGGCTCATCATCGAGCGGTAGCCGTACTGACCGGCGAGGCTCATCGCGTCGAGGGTCTCCGACAGCGTGCCGATCTGGTTCACCTTGACCAGCAGCGCGTTCGCGGCGCGGCGCTCGATGCCCTCCTCGAGACGCTCGATGTTCGTCACGAAGAGGTCGTCGCCGACGATCTGCACGCGGTCGCCCACGTCGGCCGTCATGCGGGCCCAGCCCTCCCAGTCGTTCTCGTCGAGGGGGTCCTCGATCGACACGAGCGGGTAGGCGTCGAGCAGTTCGGCGTAGTACGAGCTCATCTGGGCGGAGGAGCGCTTCTGGCCCTCGAAGGTGTAGGTGCCGTCGCTGAACAGCTCGCTCGCGGCGACGTCGAGCGCCAGCACGACGTCGCGGCCGAGGGAGAGCCCGGCCTGGCCGACGGCCGTGGCGATGAGGTCGAGCGCCTCGCGGTTGTTCGGCAACGACGGCGCGAACCCGCCCTCGTCCCCGAGACCCGTCGAGAGCCCCTGGCGCTTGAGCACCGACTTCAGCGCCTGGTAGACCTCCGCGCCCCAGCGCAGCGCCTCGCGGAAGGTCTCGGCGCCGATCGGCGCGACCATGAACTCCTGGACGTCCACCCCGGAGTCGGCGTGCGCGCCGCCGTTGAGGATGTTCATCATCGGCACCGGCAGCACGTGGGCGTTCGGCCCGCCGACGTAGCGGAAGAGGTCCAGCTCGGCGGACTCGGCGGCCGCGCGGGCGACCGCGAGGCTCACGCCGAGGATCGCGTTCGCGCCGAGGCGCGACTTGTCCGGGGTGCCGTCCAGGTCGATCAGCTTCTGGTCGACGACGCGCTGCTCGGTCGCGTCCATCCCGACGATGCCGGGGCCGAGCTCGTCGAGCACGCCCGCGACGGCCCTCTCGACGCCCTTGCCCAGGTACCGGCCCTTGTCGCCGTCACGCAGCTCGACGGCCTCGTACTCGCCGGTGCTGGCCCCGCTCGGTACGGCCGCACGCGTCAGCGTGCCGTCGTCCAGCGCGACCTCCACCTCGACCGTCGGGGTTCCCCGGGAGTCGAGGATCTCCCGCGCGCCGACCTGCTCGATGACCGCCACGGAATTCCGCCTCCAGGATGTCGGGTTGGTCGCTGGCCGGGCGCCGATGCTAACCGCTCCGCGAGTGTGATCGAGGTGCGCCACGCAGCGTCACAGCGCGCGGCGGTCCGGGTGTCCGCTCTCGCGTCGGGGCCGATCGGGTCCTACCGTGCGGGAATGTCGTCGCCGAGCTCGTCCCAGGAGTCCGGAGTCGGTGCCTTCCGTCGGGCGGAGGAACTGCTCGAACGACGACGACCGCTCGACGCCCTGAAGGCCCTCGGCACGCTCCCCGAGACCGAGAGCGAGGCGGCCTCGGTGCAGCTGCTCGCCGCGCGGGCCTACCTCGCCTCCGCCCAGCTGCGCCGCGCCGAGGCGGGGTTCCTGCGGGTCCTCGAGATCGACCCGGCGGACCACTATGCGCGCTTCGCCCTCGGCCGTTGCCTGCAGCGCCAGTCGCGCCTCGAGGAGGCCCGCGCGCAGCTGCGCATGGCCGCCGCCATGGACCCGCGCCCGGAGTACCAGGAGGCGCTCGGGGAGGTCAGCGCGTCGATCGCGTACCGCCGCGGGGCGTAGCTCCCTACGGCGCGGTGCTGTTCGCGTACGCCTGCGCGGCCGCGTAGACCCGGCGGCCGTAGTCGTCGGAGTAGTTGTACGAGAGCACGGCGTCCCGCCAGCCCTCGCCGGTCGACAGGTCGCGGCCGCCCGCGCAGAGATAGCGCCCGGCGGCGAGGGCGGCGTCGAAGATGTTGTTCGGGTCGGCGCGGCCGTCGTCGTTGCCGTCCGAGCGCCACTTCGCCCACGTGGACGGGATGAACTGCAGCGGACCGACGGCCCGGTCGAGGGTGGGATCGCCGTCCAGGACCCCGCCGTCGGTGTCGGTGATCGTGCGGTTGCCGCTGGTGCCGTCCAGTGGCACGCCGACGATCCGCGGGGTGACATCGCCGCCGGGCGTCACCTGCGCGCCGCGGTAGCGCCCGTGGTTGGACTCGATGCGGGCGAGGCCGGCGATCGTCACCCAGCTCAGGTGGCAGCCGGGGTCGACCTTCTTCATCGCGAGGTCCGCCATGCCGTAGGCCTGCAGGGCGGCCGGCGGGACGTTCGTCCGCGACGCGAGGCCGTTCGCCCACGCCGAGATCGTCGGCGCGCGACCCGGCTGCGACGCGGAGGCCGTACCGGGGAGCAGCGCGGAGGGCGGGGCGAGGGCATCCGGCTGCCCGACCGTGTTCAGGTCGACCTGCGCCGGCGCCACCTCGAGCGCCGGGATCTCCTCCGCGCCGGCGTCGGTCCGCCCGAACTGGCTGCGCTGCTGGAGCACCACGACCGTCCCGACGACCGCCGCCACCAGCACCAGCACCAGCGCCAGCCGCCCGAGCGCCGCCGTGTGCTGCTTCGGCGGTTCCTTCGGCGTGCTCGGTGCGGGTGGCCCGCTGACGGGAGGGGTTCCCGACGTCGGGTCGGGCGCGGCGGCCGGGGTGGGTCGCGGACGCGGGGTCGGCGAGGGGCGTGCGGCTCCGGTGGCCGCAGCAGTGGTGGCAGCGGCGGTCGCGACGCCGTTCCGGTCGCCGTCCCGACCATGATCACCGGAACCAGGAGGATCCGAGGCCTGGGCGTCCGGATCCTCGTCGTTCCGGTGATCTTGGTGGTGCGGGCTCTCGGTGGCGCCGGGTGCGGCGGTCGGCACCCGCAGTCCGCGGGACCGACGGCGGGGCCGGGCAAGTTCGGCGGCCCGAGGCGCTGCAGCGTCATCGACGGGAGCGTCGGCCGGCGGCGCCTCCTCGACCCGGGACGCCGGGCCGGCGTCGAACCAACCGGCCGGACCCGCGCCCGACCTGTCGTCGGGAACGGGGAAGCGGTCGGTCGCCGTGTCCTCCGGCTCCGGACGACGCATCGGTGACGTGACGTCGTCGGGCTCGCCGTCCTCGCCGGACGGGCCCGCTCCGCGGTGGGAGTCGACGCTCGTGCTCATCGGTGGGGAAGGTTACGGGGCGGTCACCGCGCCCCTCCGCGGGCCCGAGGATGCGGTGTCCCGAGGGCGCTCAGGCCTCCAGCAGCGACTGACCCCAGTACGCGCCCTCGCCCAGCCCCGGCGGGCACGCGAACACCGCGGACCCGGTGTGCTCGATGTACTCCATCATCCGGTCGTACCGCGCGAGGGCGCTCTGCATCGGCACGAACTGGCGCTGCGGGTCGCGCATGAACGCGAGGAAGAACAGCCCTGCGTTCAGGTGGCCCGCCCCGTCGCTGCCGTCGACGAAGTTGTAGCCGCGGCGCAGGATCCGCACGCCGCCGAGGGCGGAGGCGGACGCGAGCCGGATGTGGGCGTCGTCGGCGATCAGCGGGGCGGTGAGGTCGATCGGGGCGAACTCGTCGGCGGCACCGATCGGGGCACCGGTGCCCTTCGTGCGGCCGGTGAGGGACTCCTGCTCGGTCAGCGAGGTGCGGTCCCAGGTCTCGACGTGCATCCGGATCCGGCGGGCGACGAGGTAGGTGCCGCCGGCCATCCACGGGGGCCCCTCGCTGCCGGGGACCCACACGTGCTGGTCGAGGGCCGCGGTGTCCTCGGCCTTGAGGTTGTTCGTGCCGTCCTTGAACCCGAACAGGTTGCGGTGGGTCTGCTGCGCGGTCGAGGTCGACGAGGTCCGCCCGAACCCGAGCTGGGACCAGCGCACGGCCGTCGTCCCGAACCCGCTGCGGACGAGGTTGCGCACGGCGTGCACGGCGACCTGCGGGTCGTCCGCGCAGGCCTGGATGCAGAGGTCGCCGCCGGAGAGCGCCGGGTCGAGCTGGTCGCGCTGGAACGGCGGCAGGTCGGCGAGGGCGCGCGGGCGCGGGATGCCGAGCTTGTCGAGCAGGGAGCCGCCGATGCCGAAGGTCAGGGTGAGCGACGCCGCCGGCAGGTCCAGCGCCTCCCCGGTGTCCAGCGGCGGGGCCTCCGGGTTCCGGTTGACCGCCCCGCCGGGAGCGGCCTCCGCACCCGCCGTCATGCGTTCGGCCGCCGACGTCCAGCGCTTGAGCAGGGCGACGACGGCCGGTCGCAGGATCGGACCGGTCGCGGTCACGTCGAGCGCGACGAAGTGCAGCCGGTCCTGCGCGGGCGTGACGATCCCGGCCTGGTGGACGCCGCGGAACGGCACGGTCGCCTGACCGGGGGCCGGGTCCTCGGCACCCGAGCTCCCGACCAGGTAGCCCCCGGCGACACCGGCGCCGACGAGGGCGGTCCCGGCGCCGGCTGCCCCGAGCAGCCGGCGCCGGGAGAAACCGCGCAGACTCATGCCGCGATGATCCCCGCGACCTGACTGACGGGCTCGCCGACGGCGTCCACGGCCTCGGTCATCTTCCTCGTGTCGTCGGGCGTGAGCTCGGTGTAGAGCTTGAACCCGTCGCCGGCCCGGTAGTTCTCGAGCAGCGCGTCGAGCGCGGCGAAGCGCTGATCGAGGGTCTGGCCGAGCACCGGGTCACGCTGGTCGATGATCGGGCGCAGCGCGGACACGGCGGCCTGCGAGCCGTCGACGTTCGCGCGGAAGTCCCACAGGTCGGTGTGCGAGTAGCGGTCCTCCTCGCCGGTGATCTTGCCGGTCGCGACCTCGTCGAGCAGCTCCTTCGCGCCGTTCGCGAGCTGGAGCGGCGTGAGCTGGACACCACCGACGCGGGACTGCAGGTCACGCACGTCGGCCATCAGGCGGTCCGCCATGGCGCCCGAGTCGGGCTGCAGCCCCGTCACCCAGAGGTCCTTCTCGAGGCGGTGGTAGCCGGTGAACTCGACGCCCGGGTCGCGCTCGTCGTCCTCGCGGCCGTCGATCTTCGGGTCGATGTCGCCGAAGGACTCGGCCACGGGCTCGATGCGCTCCCAGTAGGTCCGGCTGACCGGGAAGAGGGCCTGGGCGGCCGGCACGTCACCGCGCTTGACCGCGTCGGTGAACTCGCCGGTCTTCGTCACGAGGGCCTCGGTCTGCGAGGTCGTGTACCGCTGGTAGCCCGCGACCGCGGCGGCCAGGGCGGCGTCTCCCTCGACGGCGGCCGCGGCGTTGCCGGTGACGGTGAACGGGGCGCGGATGCCGTCGCCGACCATGCCCGGCTTGCAGGCGGTGGTGTACGTCCCGCCCTGCGGGATCTCCACGGTCAGCGGCCGGGTGAGACCCGGCCCGATGTTCTCGACCTCGCCGATGATCCGGTCGCCGGCGCCGTAGACGTAGAACTCGGTCACCTTCGCGCCCGCGTTGCGGATGCTGAACGAGACCGTGCCGGCCGGCGCGGAGGCCGCGGACAGGTCGCAGGCGGAGTCGCTCGCGGAGACCGAGATCGGTCCGGGCTGGCCCGGGGCGCCCTCCGGTGCGGCGGTGCTGGTGCAGCCGGCCACGGCGACGGCGGCGAGGGCCGCGGCGAGGGCGGCGAGAGCGGGACGTGCGGACACGGTTCTCCTGTCGGGGACGGCGGGTCGTGCGGGAGGGGGTGCGGTCAGGCCGGGCTGGAGGCCGCGGCCTCGCTGTCGGCGGGCGGCGTGGCCGCGCGCCGCGCCGGGAGGAGGAAGAGCGTGAGGACCACCGCGACGTAGGCGACCCAGACGACCGCCTCGAGCACCGTGGTCTGCGGGGAGAAGTTGAAGATCCCCTTGAGGAGCGTCCCGTACCAGGAGTCGGCGGGGACGGCGGCGCTCACGTCGAAGGCGAGCGTGTAGAGGCCCGGCAGGATGCGGGCCTCCTGCAGGTCGTGGACGCCGTAGGCGAGGATGCCGGCCGCCACGAAGACGAGCAGGACGCCCGTCACGGTGAAGAACTTCCCGAGGTTCAGGCTGAGCGCCCCGCGGTAGATCAGGTAGGCGATGACCACCGAGATCGCGATCCCGACGAGGAAGCCGATCAGGGGACCCGTCGTCGACCCCGCGGCCTGGACGGCGGCGAAGAAGAAGATCGCGGTCTCCAGCCCCTCGCGGCCCACGGCCAGGGCGGCCATGACGACCACCGCGGCGGGGCCCATCGCGATCGCCTTCTCCAGGCCGCCGCGCAGCTCGGCGGAGATCGAGCGGGCGGCCCGGCGCATCCAGAAGATCATCCAGGTGACGAAGCCGACGGCGACGATCGAGAGCCCGCCCCCGAACGCCTCCTGCGCCTCGAAGGTGAGGGCCTGCTCGGTCAGCGTCAGCACCAGGACGACGCCGATGCTCACCGCGATCGCGGCCCCGACGCCGAGCCAGACGCGCGGGAGCTCCCGCCGCCGGTCGGTCTGGACGAGGAAGGCCACCAGGATGCTGACGACCAGCGAGGCCTCGAGCCCCTCACGCAGGCCGATCAGGGCGTTGCCCAGCATGTTCCGTCCGTCCTCACCCTCGTAGGTGAGGTGAGGCTAGCCTTCGCCTCCCGGTGGCGGAAGCACCAGGGTTCACCGTTACTTCACGAGATCGACCTGTCGCGCAGCGCGACGCCAGAACTCCGCATCGCGGGGCGGATCGCCCGAATCCCCTGCTCCTGCCGCTTCCACGGCCCGGACGCGGTCGGCGAACTCCTGCGCCGCGGCGCGGAGGTCGCCCTCCGGGTCGCCCCCCGGTCCGGCCGCCGCGACGACCGCCCGGGCGACCGGCGAGTCCGTCACGGCGAGGGCGGCCAGCACGTCGTCGGGCACCCCGGCCCGGCGGGTGCGACTCACGTACTTGGCGAGCAGCGCGGCCGCGGGCTGGGCCTGCGCGACGCCGTCGAGGACCGATTCGCGACGCTTCTCGGTCGCCTTGAGCTCCTCCCAGCGGCGGTCCTGGTCGGAGGCGGTGACCACGTCCTCGGAGCCGGCGAACACGTGCGGGTGCCGGCCGACGAGCTTCGCCACCAGCTCCGCGGCCACGTCGTCCACGTCGTAGGCGGCACCGTCCTCGTGCTCGGCCGCGACCCGCGCGTGGAACAGCACCTGCAGCAGGACGTCGCCGAGCTCCTCGCGGGAGGCCTCGACGTCGCCCGCGGCCAGGGCGTCGTAGAGCTCGTAGGTCTCCTCGACGAGGTAGCGCAGCAGGCTCTCGTGGGTCTGCTCGGCGTCCCACGGGCATCCGCCCGGCGAGCGCAGCCGGTCCATCACGGCCACCGCCTCGAGCAGCTCGGCCCCGGCCGGCGCCTGCGGGTCGCGGGCGGCGACGAGCACCACCGCGCCCGCCGGCCCCGAGCCGTCGTCAGGAAGAGGAGAGGCGCCGAGGTCCGCGGCGAAGCGGGCGGCGACCGGCTCCGGGAGCGACGGGTCGAGCAGGACGACGGGCGCCGCCGCGACCGTCCGGACCGCGCTCGCGGGCAGGACGGCGCCGAGGCGGGGGTCGACGTGGACCGTGATCACGGCGCGGTCGGGGGGAACGCGACACCGGGGGCGAGCGGCGTGATCGAGCCGGCGGCGGCCGGCGGGGCGACCACCCGGACCTGCGTCGGGTCCCACGTGCCGTAGCGCGGGTTGACCTGCACCCCGATCTCGGCGGCGACCGGCTGGATCGCACGCAGGCCGAACTGGGTCATGGTGCGGTTGTCGACCAGCGCCGCGGGCACCGTGTTCCCGGAGGGCGGCGGGGCGGACAGCGACCGGTCGCGCACGCGCACGACCGTCCAGGGCTGGGTGGTCGGGTCCGGCTTCGGGGCGCCGGGCGCGGTCTCCTGCTGCGGAGCGGAGAGGCTGACGGTGCGCCCGGGCAGGCCGAACAGCAGCGAGGACGCGGTGCGCACCTGCTCGCCGGGCTGGGTGGTGCCGGGGCGCAGGGTCGCGCCGACGATGCGGCCGTCGGCGGGGAGGGCCGCGAGCGGGCCGATCCCGGGGTCGGCGGCGAGCTGGGTGGCCGCGCGCTGCGCCGTCGCCCGGTCGGGGAACGTCCCGACGTCGACGGTCGTGGTGAGCCGGTCGAACTGCCGGCGGCCGATCTCGGCGACCGCGATCTGGTCGAAGATCAGCTCGCGGAGGGTGTCCAGGTCGTAGCCGGCCTGGGCTGCGGTCTGCGGTCCGCCGGCGGCCTGGACGCGCTGCTCGACCAGGGCCGGGTCGATGACGATCCCCTCGCGGCGGGCCGCCTCGACGACCACCTGGTGCAGGATCGCCGTCGTCAGCAGGTCGCGGCTCTGGTCGGCGAGGGCGTTCGCGTCCACCCCGGAGCTCGGGCGGCCCTCCTGCTGGGCCTGCTGGTCGAGCGCCTGCGCGAGCGTGGGGGCGGCGGTCCGCAGCCGCTGGTCGACCAGGTCGCTCGAGATCGTCGCGTTCCCGACGACGGCCGCCGTCCCGGCCCCGACCTGCGGCCCGGCCGCGGTGGAGCAGGCGGTGAGGGCGGAGAGCGCGATCACGGCGATGAGGATCCGGCGCAGCACGCGCGACACCTTCTCACGGTCACGCGACCCCGACGCGCACCATCCACTCGTGGGCTGCCCCGATCGGGTCGTCGGGGTGCGCGGCCAGGGCGACCGCGAGCAACAGACGCGCCTGCCACGGGGACAGGTCCCCGGCGAACAAGGCCCCGGCGCGGGCCAGCTCCGCGCCACCGCCCGCGTAGAGCCCCTCCACCGCGCCCGACCCGGTGCGGCTCGCGACCGCCACCGGCACGCCCCGCTCGATCAACTCCCGGGCCTTCCCGACGACGGGTGGGGTCGCGTTGCCCGCGCCGAACGCGGCGATCACCACGCCCCGGGCGCCGTGCTCCGCCGCGGCGGTGATGGCGTGGTCGTCCGCCCCGACGTACTGGGCGACGACGTCGACGCGAGGCAGGGTGTCCGGCGGGTCGGCGAGGCCGGTGGGCGGGGCGACTGCGTGCTCGCGCACGTGCTGACCGACGCTCGCGAGCGCACCGCGGCCCGGGGCGGCGAAGGCGGTGAGCGCCTCGGCGTCGACCTTGCGGACCCCGATCGCCGGGTACACCTGCCCCGCGAACGTCACCGTGACCCCGGGACGGCCGTGACCGGCCCAGCGCAGGGCGGCGGCGAGGTTGGCCGGGCCGTCGGGCGCCGGGTCGTCGAACGGCCGCTGCGCCCCGGTGACCGTGACGGGCGTCGTGCCGTCGTGGGTCAGCGCCAGCAGGGCGGCGGTCTCCTCCAGGGTGTCCGTGCCGTGGGTGACGACGACGCCGTCGTAGCTCGCGCAGGTCTCCCGGACGGTGCGCGCGAGGGCGGCGAGCTCGTCGAGGGTCGCGGCGAAGGACAGGCGACCGGCCGCGTCGATCGGAGTGACGTCGGCGTCGGTCTCCGTCGTAACGAGCAGGTCCGCGGCGATCGCCGACACCGCCCGACCCTCGGTGGTGGCTCGGGTCGCGATGGTGCCGCCGGTGGCGAGCAGGGCGAGTCGGGTCACGGGTCCAGTGTGGCGGTGACCCGCCCGACGGGGTGCGTCACCGACGGCGTGGCCGGGAAGCCTGCCCCGTGAGCAACGACGACGGGAACGACCCCACCCTGTTCGAGAAGCGCCCCGGCGCCGGCGAGGACAAGCCGGGCGGGGGCCGCTCGAAGCTGCCCGTGGGGGCCATCCTGGGCGCGTTCCTCGCCCTGCTCGTGATCCTCGGCGTCATCCTCTTCATCGGCGCCTCGTGCGGCGCCGGCGGCGGCGGGAACGGCCAGACGACCGGGACGATCCTGCTGCTGACGTCCAGCTTCTGACTTCAGCGGCCGGCCGGCCGACGCGGCAGCGTCAGGACCACCTCGGCGTCGCTGATGGAGATGCCGAGCGTCGTGCCTGCGCTCTTCCTCAACAATCGGGCGATGCGAGGGATGCCGCTACCCGCGCGAGTGGCCAACCCGCTCGCCACGACCCTGCCGTAGATGTAGGGATTCCTCGGGACGTGGACCCCAGACCGCATCGCCTCGGCGTCGACGCTGTTGGGTGGACGGCCGGGAGAGTGGACCTCGACGCGGTCGGAGAAGACCAGCACCCGCGTCGGGGCTGGGATCGTGTAATCGCGGTGGGTCAGCGCGTTGACCACAGCCTCCCGGAGAGCCGCTGCCGGTACGTCCTCGACCCGCTCGGGCTCGAAGCCCTCGATGCGGTGACCCGTGCGCAGGTAGAGCCCGAGGAACTGCACGAGCTGGTCGACGAGGGCGAAGACGTTCCCGGTGAGGTCCTTGCGGTCAAGAAGGTCATCGCCGGGGTCCAGGCCTTCGTACACACCTGCGATCACCCCCGATGAGACGAGGTGGTCCTGCGGCCGCCGTCCGAACACGATCAGGCCACCGACCGTCGGGTGGTCACCGTCGCTCATCCGCCAAGCGCGCAGAATGCGGGCCGGGTCGTCCGACTCGTCCTCGAGCCCGACCTCGACCAGGTGCCGCCCGACCGACTCTGTGTCCAGGGTCGACAGACCGATCTGGCGGAGCGGGACCTCGTCGTAGAAAAGGTCCTGAGCTGCTTGGAACAGTCGCAGGAGCTCTTCGCGGCTCGCAGCCCGGCACCGGGCGCCCGAGCGGACGTAGTACTTCCCGTCTTTCGTCGAGTAGGGGCGTTGGTCGCCCCGCGCGACGTGCAGGACGACGACTCGCCGGCTGTCGATCTCGACGGTCTCAGGCACCACGGTTACGGGCGGGGAGCACCGCTGGAAGGCGACATCGTCGACCTGGAGCAACAACCTGTCGACGTCCGGGACACCGACCACCTCTCCGCCCTCCGCCACCCCGACCACGACCTGTCCACCGTCGGTGTTGGCGAAGCAGACGAAGTCCTTGGCGAGCTCCGCCGTGGCGCCGACCGCTTGCTTGAAGTCGGTGTGCGGGTCCTCCCAGCGAGCGATCTGCGCGCGCAGCTCGTCCGGTGTCATCGGTCGCCAACGTCGATGATCTTCAAGACCTCATCTCCATAGTGGTTGATCGCCTTGACGGCGATCCGACCCGTCGTGGGAGCTGGAAAGGTCCGCGATCGGGTCCCGTACAGCGTCGCCCAAGCCGCCTCGTCGATGTCTGCCCGCAGGGCCTTCTTCAAGCGGGCGTAGGGGTCCACACCGCCGCCCGAGAAGTAGCAGTGCCGGACGAAGAAGGACTCGCCATCGTAGTCGGTGTCGATCATCCACAGCGCGATCTCGTCCGGCTCGTTCGACCGAACCTCGCCCGTCGTCGGGTCGTAGACATCGAGACCTCGGATCTCGACCACCAGTCCCTCCTCACTGCGCTCGACCGCGACGTCCGGCTCGCCGAACACAGTGAACAGATTCGCTGCCTTGGTCTTCTTCAGGAGCTCGTCGCCCATAGCGAGATCTGGATTCATCCGCACCAGGAGAACCGGGAGACGACCCACCGTCCGCTCAGCCGCGACTGCTGCGAAGTCACCAGTTGCGGAGGGCCGGAACTCATCCACCGTCTCGAGTGCCATCGCGTCGAACGCGAACCCGAGGACCAGCAGCAGGTCGTAGCCCTGACCGCGCAGCGCCTCGCGAGCCGCTTCCTTGACCATCTGCGCACTGACTGTGCCGTACTCCGGCCCGAGGCAGACAGCGACCGACTGCGGACTTCCTCCATCGCCGGCCCCCTGTCGGACGCCGACGGCCTGCAGGTACTTGCCGGGGAAGGGCTCGAGTTCCTCGAACTCTAAACGTTCCTGACGGCGACCATTTTGGACACCCGCGGCGCGAAGGTTGTCGAGGATCGACTTCTCGTAGCTCGACGACGCATCCTCGGAGCGACCGGCGACCTCGCTGGCGGGAAGTTCGGACTCATAGGAGACCGACCGATGCGGTGAGAGCGATTCGACGGTGAACGGGCCGGACACCCGCACCTTCTTCTTGTCCTCGTACGGTCGGTCATACAGCAACTCGGTCTCCGCGTGCCGCGCGATCGCCGCGTTGATCTCGTCGCGGCTCATCCCCTCGACGATGTCGGGGTTGTTCGCGATCGACTTCAATGTCACGTGCGGCACCCGCTCGTAGACGAACCCTCGACGGACGTCCTTCCGAGTACTCGACGTCGCAGTGACTCCGTCCCCCCGAAGCGCCGCCTCCTTGCGCTGACCTTCGGGAGAGTCCAGAAGCAGGTAGTAAGGGAGCTGGACGCCCATGACTCGCTGACGGGCGAGCGCGAGTGAGACGCGGGAGGTATCGGTCGTAATCCAGCGACGGCCATGCTGCTCCGCAACGACGCTCGTCGTGCCAGACCCACAGGTCGGGTCCAAGACCAAGTCTCCCGGGTCGGTTGTCATCAGCAGGCAACGCTCGACAGCAGTCGTCGATGTTTGGACTACATACACCTTCGGGTCTGACCTGCTCTGAACGCCTCCGAGGTCCGCCCAGTTACTGGTCAAGCGATAGGCAGGAAAGTCGTCGTGATACCGAACATACGACAGCGTATTGCCGGTCGCAGCTACTCTATGAGCGAGGATCAGCCGATCCATCCCCGACTGATTGGTCTTCCACCTGCTCTGCATTGTCGGTCGAAATTCCTTGCCGTCAATAGTCACAGGAAACCAAGAAGCTGCGCCTTCACCCTTTGCTCGGCCCGCCCCTTGGCTCGTGATATTGTCGTATCGAAATGCCCGCCCCTCGCCCATGGGAACTCGCGACACAGGCACTCGCTCGCCCGAATCGAGCTCAACAGAAGTGTACTTTCCGCCTCCTGCCCCGGCGACCTCTCGCCGTGTAAATATGGGCTTATACTTGACTAACTTTTTGTCCCTTGAATACCACAAGATGTAATCAAGGGTCCCGGGCAGAAATTCGCTCGTTGCACTAGCGGTCTTGGCATAACTGATCTGCGAGATGAAGTTCTCCGAGCCGAATACCTCATCTAGTACCGATCTAACTAAGTGAACATTCTCGTCGCCGATCTGCAAAAAGACCGAACCTGACGTTGTAAGTAGGTCTCGAGACACGATCAGGCGATCACGCAGGTAAGCTAGATACGAGTGAATTCCCAGCTCCCACGTGTCGCGAAACGCCTTGATCTGCTCCACTTCACGCGATGCGTCCTCTAGCTTGCCATCCTTAACGTCGCGCTTCTGCGTCGAAACTTGCCAGTTCGAGCCGAACTTGATCCCATAGGGAGGGTCGAAGTAAATCATCTGAACCTTGCCGCGGAGATCCTCGCGCTCGGCGAGCGAAGCCATGACTTCTAACGAATCACCGAGGATCATGCGGTTCGACCAGTTGGCCGGGTGACGGTAGTACTCGACCGACTCCCAGTCGCTCAGGCCGTCGAAGGCGCCGAAAAGTGAATACTCCGGCTCGTCCTCCTCGCGCTGGGCGGTGCGACGGAGGTTCTCGACGAGCACCCGCGGATCGATCTTCTCCTGGATGTAGATCGGCGGCGCCGTGACGGCGAGGTCGACCGAGTCCTGCTCGTCCTTCCCCCGCCACACGAGCTGCGGGTCCAGCGAGGGGTCGCGGGGGTAGAGCAGCGTCGCGGGCTTCTCGACCTCGGGCGTCACCATCGCGTATCCGTCAGCGGTGGGCAGATTCGAACGCTTGTCGTCGTGCGTCAGCGCTTCAATCGGGGTCGGCGTCGAGGCACCGTTGCGGGAACGAGGGGGCATCGGACTCTCCTCAGCACGAACAGGTCAGGACGCAGAGCGCGCGGGGACGCGGTTGCGTCGTACCCCGGACGAGATGTCGACATCGGCGTACAGGTCGGCGATCGCCTGCGTGAGCTCGGACTTGGCGGTGGCGGGCTCGGTGATCTCGAGGAAGCCCCATCGCCCCCAGCCGCCGTGGTTGTTCAGCGCCGCACACCAGAGGTTCCGAGCGGTGTCGGCCTTCTCCTGCGTCATCGCTTTCGGCTTCTGTGTTCCGGAGACCTCGACCAGCAGGCT
Source organism: Actinomycetospora termitidis (assembly GCF_030286555.1). Lineage (GTDB taxonomy): Bacteria > Actinomycetota > Actinomycetes > Mycobacteriales > Pseudonocardiaceae > Actinomycetospora > Actinomycetospora termitidis. Next base: position 534,081 of record NZ_JASVWF010000003.1, read on the forward strand.
CCGTCGCACACCGTCGGCGGCCGGGACGAGGTCAACGAGGAAGTCCGGGAGGTACCGGTGCGAGCGCCCTGCGTGGGTGTAGGGGATCGCGAGTTCGAGGTGGTCGTTCTTGACGTAGCTGCGTACGGACGAGCTGAGCGATTCCAGGCTCTGAGCGACGATCTGCTCCCAAGTGTTTCCACCGATTCCGTCCAGAACGACGTAGTTGACCGGGCTACGGTCGGGCTCGGCTTCGTACACGACTTTCGTCGTGGTGAAGTCGACGTCGTCGCTGGAACCCTCAGGCTCAAACCTCCGGAAGATCGGCAGCACCGTCTCGGGTCCCTGTCCCCCTCCGACCACCGCGTGACTGATCCGCTCTGCGGCGAGGTGGTTCATCTCGCTGAGCATGAACAGCCCTGGGAAGGTTCCGCGATATTCGACGCACTCGTCAAGCCAACGGCGCGCCAACACCACCAGCTGGGGAAACAACCAACGCCGTGGTTCGTCGAGTCCGTCAGTGAAGTAGCGGTCGACCAGGCGCTGTGCGATCGAGAAGGCGACCCTCTGGGTGCGCTCGCGCGACAGTTCGTCGAGGGTATGGATCGCCTGCCGACCGACCACTCCCGCCGTCTCCGTGAGCGTCGGTACCGAAGCGAGGTCGAGAGTGAAACGGTGCGCGTCGGTGAAGGTGACATCGAGCGGACGTTCCGGGATTTCGACCCGATAGCCATCGAGCTTCGGGAAGGTGATGCGTAGATCTCCACGATCAAGCATGGCGCGCACCGGCACGGGCGGACGCGTGGGTGTCGGGTCCGGGGCTTCGCCGGGCTCGACGCGGACGAAGGAGAACGGGACTCCGTAGACCTCGGCGTACTCCGCGTCGAAGTACCCGTCGGAGTTCACGGCGTAGGAGCGCCTACGAAGCCCACGCCCGACCACCTGCTCGCAGAGAAGCTGAGAGCCGAAGGCACGTACTCCCAGCACGTGCGTGACGGTGTTGGCGTCCCAGCCCTCGGTCAGCATCGAGACCGACACGACACATCTGACGTTGCCACCCAGGCGCCCCGGCTTGCCGACAGTGTTCATGACTTCCCGTAGCAGTGCGGTGTCGTCGATCTCCTCGCTGCTTCGGCCGGTACGTGCCGCGAACTCCGCACGGTAGGCGTCGATCTCGTCGGCCGCGGCGGCCTTGAAGTCCTTGCTTATCCCCCCGCCTGACTCCAGCTGTGCCGAGTCGACCAGTATCGTCCGGGGACGACGGACCGGATGGCCGTCCTCGACGTTGGAGAAGAGGGGCAGGGCGCCACGCACGTGGACGTCGCCCACGTCGGTGTTCTTGGTGTAACCCGCGATCACGTCGAAGACCATCTTCGAGACCGTGGTGTTGTTGCAGACCACGATGAAGACCGGCGGCGCTTCGACCTCGACGTCAGCGGCCCGCGACCATCGCTCGTAGGCGTCCTCGTAGTGTCCGTACAAGCTGTGCAGGGCGGCGTCGAGCGTGTGCGGGAGTGCCGTGCCAGGTGCGAGGCCGCCGCGTGGGAGTCGCTTTGGGAGATCGTCGCCGATCCGCGCCCAGAGGTTCAGGTAGGTCACCTCGTCGTGGCTGGCGTTGTCGTCGACGGGAACCCGAGGGATCTTCACGATCCCTGACTCGATCGCGTCCATCAGCGAGAAGTCACTGACCACCCAGGGAAAGAGGAAGCCCTCGGGGTAACCGGACCCTTTGAGGAAGAACGGCGTCGCCGACAGGTCGTAGACCGCCTTGATGCCGATCTTGCTCTCCACCCGCTGCAGCCCGGTGAACCAGACCCCGGCGTCGGCATTGCGTCCGGCTGCCTCCGACTTCTCGGTGCCGGTGAGATCGGCCTCGGTCTGGCCGTCTTCGGCTGCGACGGTGCGGCCCTGGTAGCAATGGTGCGCCTCGTCGTTCAGGACCACGATCTCGCCCCGCTGTCGCGAGCCGGAGAACTCGCGGAGCACTCGGCTCACCATCTGGTCCGGCTTCTCGACGAAGGGGTCGACGTCAACTCGGGTCGTCGCGTAGGCCCGCGTCGTGGCCGAAGCCTGTTGTCCTTCCCGGGTCGTCCGGAGCAGGAAGGAGTGGAAGTTGGTGACGACGATCTGTGCCGAGCGCAGGTCCGGCCAGAGATCGGCCGGAACGAGGTCGCGGGCCCGGTAGTAGTTCTCGTCGTCGGAGGGCATCAGGACGCGGAGTCGGTCGCGGATGGTCACGCCCGGGGTGACTACGAGGAAGCGGCGTGCGAACCGAGCGTCGTGCGGCCGGGCCGCCTTATTGAGGGTCTGCCAGGCGATGAGCGCTGCCATGACGATGGTTTTCCCCGAGCCCGTAGCCATCTTGAGCGCCACGCGGGGAAGGCCGACGTTGTAACGATTGTTGATCTCGGCCAGCTCACCGGCGACCCACTGGCCGTCCCGCTTCGACGCCGCCTCGGCCAGGAAGATGGCAGTCTCGATCGCCTCGCGCTGGCAGAAGAGAACCTTATTCTCGCGTTCAGGATCCGACCAGTACTCCAGAAGCCGCTTGGTCGTTGGCGTGACATCGCCGTATCCCTGGCGACGCCAGCGATCGACCGCAGTTCTGATGTGGTCGACCTGCTCATTGCGGAGTCGACGCTCGCTGGTGTGGGCGAGGTCGAACTCCTGCTGGACCGCCGTCGAGCGCTTCTTCTTCGTCGGAGGTGGGATAGGGATCCATGACTCGCTTGGCCGGCGCCCCTCCTCGATCTCGGGAAGGATCACACCCCGGTCGTCGAAGCGCCAATGTCGCGCGGGCTGCTCGTAGGGACGGTTCAGAATCGGATTCTCGATTGCCTGCCGTGCCACGAGGCCCCTCCCGTCTCGCGCGGCCACGCTTGGCGGAGTGACCGTGCCGACCGCCGACTCACCGTACTGCGTCGCTGGATCTTCATGTCGACGCCTGGTCGTAGGACCCGCGTTCGCCCGTTCGGCACCCCGGTTGCGGCACCCGCCACCCTGACTGGTCCCCGACTTGGGAAGTCGCTGTAGCTCTCGCGCAGATCGGGAGCCGCCTGCACCCGCCGTCGGGAACTCGCTCCTAGACCGTCGCCGGGACCGGCGCCGCCGGGCGCTCGCCGTACAGCGCGACGAACAGCTGCTCGCACCAGGCGAGGAGCTCGAGGTCGCGCAGCGGCGCCGCACCCATCTTCACCGGGCCCTTCTGGCCCCCGGCGCCGGACTGGCCCTCGGTCGGCTTCGGCAGCGACAGCGTCTGCGACGCGGCCTTGAGCTGGGCGCGCGGGTGCAGGCGCTTGAGCCGCATCTGCGCGGACTCGGGCAGGTCCACCGGCGCGAACCGGATGAGGTTGCCCTGGCCCGCGACCTCGGTGATCCCGTACCGGCGGCACGCCTGCCGGAACGCGGCGACCGCGAGCAGGTTCGTCACCGGCACCGGCGGCTCGCCGTACCGGTCGACCAGCTCCTCCTTCACAGCGTCCAGCGCGGCGGCGTCGCCCGCCTCGGCGATCTTGCGGTACACGTCGAGGCGCAGCCGCTCGGTGTCCACGTAGTCGTGCGGCACGTGGGCGTCGATCGGCAGGTCGACCCGCACCTCGGCCAGCGGCTCGTCGGCGTCCGAGCCCGCGTCGGTGTGCGCCTTGAACGCCTCGACGGCCTCGCCGACCAGGCGCACGTAGAGGTCGAACCCGACACCGGCGATGTGCCCGGACTGCTCGGCGCCCAGGATGTTGCCGGCCCCGCGGATCTCGAGGTCCTTCATCGCGACGGCGGTGCCCGCGCCCAGCTCGGAGTGCTGCGCGATCGTTGCGAGCCGCTCGTGCGAGGTCTCGGTCAGCGGCTTGTCGGTGGGGTACAGGAAGTAGGCGTAGCCCCGCTCCCGGCCGCGGCCGACGCGCCCGCGCAGCTGGTGGAGCTGGGAGAGCCCGAGGGTGTCCGAGCGCTCCACGATCAGCGTGTTGGCGTTGGAGATGTCCAGGCCGTTCTCGACGATGGTCGTGCAGACCAGGACGTCGTGCTCCCGCTCCCAGAACTCGTTGACCGTGCGCTCCAGGCGCTCCTCGGCCATCTGCCCGTGCGCGGTCGCGATCCGCGCTTCCGGGACCAGCCGGCGCAGGCGCGCGGCGGTGTCGTCGATCGACTGCACCCGGTTGTGGATGTAGAAGACCTGCCCGTCGCGCAGCAGCTCGCGCCGGATCGCGGCGGCGACCTGCTTGTCGTCGTACGCGCCGACGTAGGTCAGCGTCGGGTGCCGCTCCTCGGGCGGGGTGAGGATCGTCGACATCTCCCGGATGCCGGCGAGGCTCATCTCCAGCGTGCGCGGGATCGGCGTCGCGGACATCGAGAGCATGTCGACGTGGGCGCGCAGGCCCGTGATGTGCTCCTTGTGCTCGACGCCGAAGCGCTGCTCCTCGTCGATGATCACCAGACCGAGGTCCTTCCAGGTGATCCCGGTCTGGAGCAGGCGGTGCGTCCCGACGACGACGTCGACGGCCCCGTCCGCCAGCCCCTTGATCGTCTGGTCGGCCTCCTTGTTCGGCGTGAACCGGGAGAGGCCGCGGACCGTCACCGGGAAGTTGCGCATCCGGTCGGTGAAGGTCTGCAGGTGCTGCTGGGCCAGCAGCGTCGTCGGGACGAGGACCGCGACCTGCTTGCCGTCCTGCACCGCCTTGAACGCCGCGCGCACCGCGATCTCGGTCTTGCCGTAGCCGACGTCGCCGGAGATCACGCGGTCCATCGGGACGGCCTTCTCCATGTCGGCCTTGACCTCGTCGATCGCGACCGCCTGGTCAGGCGTCTCGGTGTAGGGGAACGCGTCCTCCATCTCGCGCTGCCAGGGCGTGTCCTGGGCGAACGCGTGGCCGGGCGCGGCCTGCCGGGCGGCGTAGAGCTGGACCAGGCTCGCGGCGATGTCGCGGACCGCCTTGCGGGCCTTCGACTTCGTCTTCGACCAGTCCGACCCACCGAGCTTGTTCAGCGTCGGAAGCTCGCCGCCGACGTAGCGGCTGATCTGGTCGAGCTGGTCGGTCGGCACGAACAGCCGGTCGCTCTGCTGCCCGCGCTTGGAGCTGGAGTACTCCAGGACGAGGTACTCGCGGGTGGTCGCGGCCTTGCCGGTGCCGGTGGTCCGCTGGGTCATCTCGACGAACTTGCCGATGCCGTGCTGGGCGTGGACCACGAAGTCGCCCGGCTGCAGGGTCAACGGGTCGACCGCGTTGCGGCGCTTGACCGCCGCACGCTTGGTGGGCGCGTCGCCCCCGCCGGGGCGGGTGCCGGTGAGGTCGGCCTCGGTCACGACGACGAGGCGGCTCGCCTCCGCGACGAACCCGTCGCCGAGCCGGCCGCGGGTGACGACGATGCTGCCGGGCCGCGGCTCGGCGGTGCCCGCCACGACCGGCACCTCCTCCCCGACGAACTCCCGCAGCTGCTCGACCGTCCGCTCCGCGGTCCCGGCCGCCGGCACGACGACGAGCGCCGCGCCCCCGGAGGCCGCGTGGGCGCGCAGGTCGACCGCGGCCTTCTCCCAGTCACCGCGGTAGGAGTCGACGCCCGCGATCCCGGTGCGCAGGACGCGGACCCCGTCGCGCGTGTGCGTGTCGTCCTCGAGGTCCGGGTCGGTCGCGAGGCTGGAGAGCGTCCACCACGGCACGCCGGCGGACGCCGCGGAGGCCCGGACGGCGTCGAGGTCGCGGTAGGCGGAGCCGCCGAGGTCGATGGGGGCGCGGCCGTCGGTCGAGTCGGCGGCGACCAGCCAGCTCGCCTCGAGGAACTCCTGCCCGGTGCGCACCAGGTCGGCGGCGCGCCGCGCCACCCGCTCCGGGTGGCAGACGACGACCGACGAATCGTCGGGAAGGAGCTCCGGGAGGACCTGCAGCTTGCCGGGCAGCAGCGCCGGGATCAGCGACTCCATGCCCTCCGTGGGGATGCCCGCGGCGACCTTGCCGAGCAGCTCGGCCAGGGCCCCGTCGTGACCGGCCTGCAGGGTCGCGGCGCGCTCCCGGACCTCGGCGGTGAGCAGCAGCTCACGGCACGGCGGGGCGATCACCTCGGTGGGGCGGGCGTGCGAGGAGTCGGGCAGCGAGCGCTGGTCGGCCACGGAGAAGCAGCGCATCTCGGAGACCTCGTCGCCCCAGAACTCGATGCGCACCGGCGACTCGGCGGTCGGCGGGAAGAGGTCCACGATGCCGCCGCGCACCGCGAACTCGCCCCGCTTCTCGACCATCTCGACCCGCGCGTACGCGAGGCCGACCAGGCGCTCGGCGAGGTCACCCAGCTCGATCTCGACGCCCTCGCGCAGCACGACCGGCTCGAGGTCGCCCAGGCCGGGCACCAGCGGCTGGATCAGGCTGCGGGTGGCGGTGGTGACGACGCGGAGCGGCGCCTCGCCCGGGTGCGCCAGCCGCCGCAGGACGTCGACCCGGCGCCCGACGGTGTCCGCCCGCGGGGAGAGCCGCTCGTGGGGCAGCGTCTCCCAGCTCGGCAGGTACGCGACCGCGTCCGGGCCGAGCAGCTCGCCGATCGCGGCCGCGAGGTCGTCCGCCTCGCGCTCGGTGGCGCAGACCACGAGCACCGTCCGCCCGGCGCCCTGCTCCGGGTCGGCCAGCGCCGTCGCGAGCAGCGGGCGCAGCGCCGTCGGGCCCTCGACGGCGGCGTCGCGGCCGGCGGCGTCGACGACCGTGCGCAGGCCGGGATCGGCCAGCAGCGTCGTGGTCAGACCGGACAGCAGAGCGGGAGAAGACACCCGGGAACCCAACTCCTGAACAGGTGGGGAGGATCGACGACCAGTCTACGAGAACACCCCGACGATCACCGGCGTTCCCCGGGCGGACGAGACGTGGGCGACGATGGGACCCGTGGCCCGCTCCGACCCCGCCCCGGACCCCGACACCGGCCGTGCCGGCTGGTCGGCCGGGCAGCGACGGCGGGGCCGCGACCGGGACACCCGTCGTCGGGAAGACCCGGAGGACACGCGCGAGGAGCCGCCCCCGACCCGCCGGCTCACCGGGCAGGACGCCGACGATCCCGGGCCCCGCAAGATCACCGTCACCCGCGTCGCCGCGTGGCGGACGCGGAACCTGACCCGCGCAGGCGTCCGTGCCTTCCACCGCGCCGCGTCCGCCGATGGCGCCGACCGCTCCGGGCTCACCGCGCTGACCTACGCGTGGATGGCGAACTACGCCTCGGACGCCACGCTCGCGGTCGCGCTCGCGAACACGCTGTTCTTCTCCGCCGCCAGCGCGGAGTCCAAGGACAAGGTCGCGCTCTACCTGCTGATCACGGTGGCCCCGTTCGCCCTCATCGCCCCGGTGATCGGCCCGCTGCTCGACCGCATCCAGCGCGGCCGCCGCTGGGCCCTCGCGATCTCGACGGCGGGTCAGGGCGCGCTCGCCGTCGTGCTGGCCCTGTTCATGGACACGTGGGCGCTCTACCCGGCGGCCCTCGGGATCCTGGTGCTGTCGAAGTCGTTCGGCGTGCTGAAGGCGGCCGTCACCCCGCGGGTGCTGCCCCCGGGGATCACGCTGGTGACGACGAACTCGCGGCTGACGGTGTTCGGGCTGGTGGCCTCCGGGGTGTTCGGGGCGCTCGCGGCCGGGGTGTCGTACCTGTTCGGCTCGCCGGGGGCGGCGTGGCTGACGGCGGGGATCTGCGGGGTCGGGGTGTGGCTGTGTCTGCGCATCCCGCGGTGGGTCGAGGTGACCGAGGGTGAGATGGAGACGGTGCTCATCCCCCGCCCGGGTGCGCGCCGTCCGAAGGCGCGGATGAGCGGCCACGTCGTCACCGCGCTGTGGGCGAACGGGACCATCCGGGCGCTGACCGGCTTCCTGACGCTGTTCGCGGCGTTCGTCGTGAAGGCCGAGACCGAGGGGACGCCGGGGCGCCAGCTCCTGCTGCTCGGCGTCGTCGGCGCGGCCGCCGGGGCGGGCGGGTTCATCGGCAACGCGCTCGGGGCGCGGCGGCGGTTCGACCGGCCGGACGTGCTGCTGGTCACCGCGCTGTGCGCCGCCCTCGCCGCGACCGTGACCGCCGCGATCCTCGTCGGGCTCGTGACGGCGGCCGTGGTCGGCCTGGTCGGGGCCACCGCCTCCGCGCTGCTCAAGGTGTGCCTGGACGCGGTGGTGCAGCGCGACATGCCCGAGGCGGCCCGGGCGTCGGCGTTCGGGCGGTCGGAGACGATCCTGCAGCTCACGTGGGTCTTCGGCGGTGCGCTCGGGGTGCTGCTGCCGCCCACGTGGTGGATCGGCTTCACCGTGATCAGCGTGGTGATCGCGATCGGTACCGTGCAGACCGTGCTCATCTCGCGCGGCCGCTCGCTCCTGCCCCGCCGGTCCGCCTGATGGTGACCCGGCTGCGGGCGGTGCCCCGCTGGGTGTGGGTGGCCGTGGTGGCGATCGTCGTCGTAGTGGCCGCGGTCGTGACGGTGCTGATCGTCACCTCGGGTCCGGACGACCCCGGCGACGTGACCTTCACGGCGGGCGGGGTGTCGGTCGCGGCCGACCCGACCGTCTACTGCGACCTCATGGTCACCGACTGCGAGACCGCCCCGGACGACGTCGTCACCCTGCCCCTGCCGGCGGGGGTCACGGTCGACCTCACCGTGCCCGACGCCGTCCGCAGCACCCCGTGGCAGGTCGCGTTCGCCTACCTCGACGAGAACGGCGCACCGCAGAGCGGACGCAGCCAGGTGTTCGCCCCGAACGCGGCCGGCACGTTCCGACTGGCTCTGCCCGACCCGCGGTGGCGCCTCGAGCGCGTCGAGGTGCAGCAGTTCGGCGCGAGCGAGGTGCAGACGCCGCAGGGGAGCCTGTTCTCCACCCGCTCGACGTGGGTGCTGACCGGCTGACCCGGCCGCCCGCTCAGCCCTCGAGCTCGCGGGCGACCGCGCGCACGACCTCGGCGAGCCGCTTCGTGTTCCGCCGGTCGGGGTAGCGGCCGCGCCGCAGGTCGGGCTGCACCTTCGCCTCGAGCAGCTTGATCATGTCGTCGATGAGCCCGTGCAGCTCGTCGGGCGAACGGCGCTTGGCCTCGGCCACGCTCGGCAGCGGGTCGACCAGGCGGACCTGCAGGGCCTGCGGCCCGCGGCGCCCCTCGGCGATCCCGAACTCCACGCGCTGCCCCGACTTCAGGGCCTCCACCTCGCGCGGCAGCGACCCCTTGGGGACGTAGACGTCGGCCCCCTCCTCCTGGGAGAGGAACCCGAACCCCTTCTCGGCGTCGTACCACTTGACCTTGCCGGTCGGCACCGCGCTCACCCGTTCTCTCGTCGACGAGAACGCGCCCCGGCAGCGTGCCGGAGCGCGTCACACCATCGTATCCCGCACGGGTGATCGGGTCGCCGGAGATCAGGAGCGGCCCGTCGTTCCGAGCGAAGGGCCCCTCCGGTCGGGTAGACGGGCCGTGGGCGCCCACCGCCCACCGGCGCGCGAGCGACCCGTTCCGAGCGAAGGGCCCCATCGCTCGATCTACCCGACCGATGGGGCCCTTCGCTCGGTTCGGGTCACCAAGATCCCGAGCCGGAGCGCGGACCGATCGGTCCCCGCCCCACTTCGCGCGGCGGAACGAGATCTTCGCCTTCCCGACGGCGGGTCCGGTCCGGTCCGGACGCGGGGGGATCAGCCGTGCAGCGGGGCGTAGTGCCCGGAGAACAACGCGGCCTGCAGCTCCCCGCGGCCGGAGGCGCCGAACTTCGCGAGCACGGCCTTCACGTGGTCCTGCACCGTCCACTCCGAGAGCCCCAGCCGCCGGGCGATCTGCTTGTTCGGGCGACCCCGTGCCAGCTCGGCGAGCACGTCCTGCTCGCGGGCGGACAGGCCGCGGGCCCGCGCGACGACGTCCGCGAGCCGGGACGGCCGGATCGGGTCGACGACGACCGCCGTCATCGTCCCGAGGTCGGTCGGGGCGAACGTCAGCCAGCGACCCGACGGCGTCGGGGCCGAGATCGGGCCCGCGTGACCGGCTCCCCGGCGCGCCGCGATCAGGGCGGTCACCGCGGCCGGGAGCTCGGCCCCCTCCAGCAGGACGCGGGCCTCCGGGCTCACCTCCGACACCGTGCCGTCGGAGCCGCACAGCACCAGTCCCGACCCCTCGACGTCGTGCGCGGCGACCACCGCATCGTCGTCACCCCGGGCGCGGGCGTGGGTCATCGCGACGCGCAGGGCCAGGGCCGCGGGACGCCCGAGCTGGGACGCGGCGGCCACCTCGGTGCCGGTGAAGACCCCGCCGGCGCGCAGGAGGTCCACCACGCCCCACGCGGTGCGCCCGTCGTGCAGCACCAGCCGGAGGTGGTCGGTGAACCCGCGGGGGGCGAGCACCTCGCGGTGCCGCCGGCTGCGGGCGGGGTCGCCGCCGGTGGCGTCGTGGACCGTGCCGACCAGCGCCCCGTCGGCGAGGTCGGTGTAGCGCAGGACCTCCCGGTCGTCCGCGTACTCGGACGCCAGGACCTCGCCCTCGAACACCGGGTCGCGGTCGGCGCCGTAGAGCCGGCAGGAGGTCGTCATGACGGTCGTCGGGTCGACCGTGGCCCACACCGCGAGGTCGTGGCCGACGATCCGCGACAGGGCCGCCGCCGCGTAGTCGCGGACCGCCACGTGGCCCGCCGCGGGATCGAACGTCGTCACGGTGCGTCCCCCCTGGAACTGGGGATGGGGTCCCCGACCTCGTTCTTACTACGTTCGAGAGGTCAGCAACACACCACGAATCACACGGAGTACACGATGACCGAGACCTTTCCCCTGATGGGCGCTCGCGCCGTCGTCCTCGCGACCGCCGACGAGACGCACGGCGCCTGGGAGCAGTTCGAGCTCCGCCTCGGCCCCGGGGCCCGATCACCCCGTCACACGATCGCCGGGGACAAGCTCTTCCACGTCGTCGACGGCACCGTCACGGTCCTCGTGGGCGAGCAGGAGCGGTCGGTGAGCGACGGGCCGGTGTTCGTCCCCGCCGGCACCGCGCACTGCTACCGCAACGACTCCGGTGCGGACGCCCGCATGGTGGTCACCGTGACCGGCCGTGGGCAGATCGACTTCCTGCGCGGGATGAGTCGGCTCACCGCGGACGGCCCGCCGGACCAGGCCGCCCTCGCCGAGCACACCGCCGCGCACGGGGTGACGCTGCTGCCTCCGTCGTCCTGAGCGAGGGGGCCCTCCGGTCGGATAGACGGGCCGTGGGCGCCCACCGCCAACCGGCGCGCGAGCGACCGAAGGGCCCCATCGCTCGATCTACCCGACCGATGGGGCCCTTCGCTCAACACGGTGCCGCGCTACGCCGTCGGGCTCACGTTCCCCAGGCCGAGCAGCTCGACGGAGGTCTCCCGCATCTCGACCTTGCGGACCTTGCCGGTGACGGTCATCGGGAACTCGTCGACGACGTGCACGTAGCGCGGGATCTTGTAGTGGGCGAGCTTACCGGTGGCGAACTCGCGGACGGCCTCGACGGTCAGCTCGGCGACCCCGTCGCGCAGGCGCACCCACGCCATCAGTTCCTCGCCGTAGCGCTCGTCGGGGACCCCGATCACCTGCGCGTCGAGGATGTCCGGGTGGGTGTAGAGGAACTCCTCGATCTCGCGGGGGTACACGTTCTCACCGCCGCGGATCACCATGTCCTTGATGCGGCCGGTGATGTTGATGTAGCCCTCGTCGTCCATCACCCCGAGGTCGCCGGTGTGCATCCAGCGGGCGCGGTCGATCACCTCGGCGGTCTTCTCCGGCTGCTCCCAGTAGCCCAGCATCACCGAGTAGCCGCGGGTGCACAGCTCGCCCGGCGTCCCGCGCGGCACCGTCAGCCCGGTCTCCGGGTCGACGATCTTCGACTCCAGGTGCGGCCCGACCCGGCCGACCGTGGACACCCGCCGGTCCAGCGAGTCGTCGACCCGGGTCTGGGTGGACACCGGGGAGGTCTCGGTCATGCCGTAGCAGATCGACACCTCGCTCATCCCGAAGCGCTCCACGACCTGCTTCATCACCTCGATCGGGCACGGCGAGCCGGCCATGATCCCGGTGCGCAGGGCGGAGAGGTCGTAGGAGTCGGCGTCGGGCAGCGCGAGCTCGGCGATGAACATCGTCGGCACCCCGTAGAGCGACGTGCACCTCTCCTCGGCCGCCGCCTCGAGGGTCAGCTTCGGGTCGAAGCCCGGCGCCGGGATCACCATCGTCGCGCCGGAGCTGGTGCACGCGAGGTTGCCCATGACCATGCCGAAGCAGTGGTAGAAGGGCACCGGGATACAGACGCGGTCGACCTCGGTGTAGCCACACAGCCGGCCGACGGAGTAGCCGTTGTTGAGGATGTTGTGGTGCGAGAGCGTCGCGCCCTTCGGGAACCCGGTGGTGCCCGACGTGTACTGGATGTTGATCGGGTCATCGGCGGACAGCTCCGCCTGCCGCGCCCGCACCCGCGAGACGTCCCCGGACACGAACAGCGCCGTCCACGCGTCCGAGTCGGTGATGATCACCGTCTCCAGGCCCGCGCAGTTCGGGCGGACCGTCTCGATCATCTCGGCGTACTGCGAGGTCTTGAACGACCGTGCCGCCACCAGCATCCGCACCCCGGACTGGTTGAGCACGAACTCCAGCTCGTGGGTCCGGTAGGCCGGGTTGATGTTCACCAGGATCGCGCCGACCTTGGCCGTCGCGTACTGCAGCAGCGTCCACTGCGCGCAGTTCGGCGCCCAGATGCCCACCCGGTCGCCGATCGCGATCCCCAGGTCCAGCAGCCCCAGCGCCAGCGCGTCGACCTCGGCCACGAACTCCGCCCACGTGTAGCGCAGCCCCTGGGCCCGGTCGACCAGCGCCTCGCCGTCCGGGACGCGGGCGGCCGTGCGGTCCAGGTTGTCGCCGATGGTGTCGCCGAGCAGGGGCTCGTCGGAGATGCCGGACGCGTACGACGGCACGGTGGGGACGGCGGGGGCGCTCACCGGAGGTGACCTCCATGACGGGTTCGATCGTGGTCCGCCTCACGATCGCACCCCGCACCCGATCGCGGGAACCCTCCGACCCGCCGTCGGGAACCCGCTGGGACCATCGGGGACCGTGACCGCCACCCACCCGCAGACGACGGCGAGCGCCGACGGCGCGACCCTCGACGACGCCGACGCGGCCGTGACCCACCTGGTGGACACGCTCGCCGCCATCGACGACGACGGCTGGTACTCGACGATCGAGGTCGTGCGCCCGTGGTCGTCGGTGAATCCGCGGCTGACCGGCGAGTTCTCCCGCACGACGGCGATCCGGCGCTACCTGTGCCGCGAGCTCGCGGCGCTGCTGCGGGCCGGCGCGCGCATCACGGTGCGCCCGGCGCGGCCCGCGCTCGCCTTCGACGACCCGGCGTTCTTCGACGCCCTGGACGAGGACCGCGTCGACGCCCGCTCGAAGAAGCTGTTCCTGTTCGGCCCGGAGCGCATGCAGCTCTCCGTCGACCGGCTGGGCCACTACACCGGCACCTCCGCCGAGGCCTTCCAGCGGCACGTGCTGTTCACGAACTACGCGATGCACGTCGAGGCGTTCCTGGAGCGCTGGCCGGACGCGATCCGCCCGGATCACGACGTCCAGATGCCCGCCTACCACCACACCCGCCCCGAGGGCGACGGCGTCTCGTTGGTCAACATCGGTGTCGGCCCCGCGAACGCGAAGACCGCGACCGACCACGTCTCGGTCCTGCGCCCGGACACCATGATCATGATCGGGCACTGCGGGGGCCTGCGGAACCACCAGCAGAAGGGCGACTTCGTCCTCGCGACCGGCTACCAGCGCTTCGACCACGTCCTCGACGAGGTGCTGCCGCTGAACGTCCCGGTGATCCCGAACCACCGACTGAACACCTTCCTGCTGGAGGCCCTCGAGGACGCCGGCGCCGAGTACCGGATCGGCACCGTGCACACCACGGACAACCGCAACTGGGAGCTCAACCAGAAGCTGACGCTCGCGGCGATGCAGGCCAGCCGCAGCGTCGCGGTGGACATGGAGTCGGCGACGATCGCGGCGAACGGCTTCCGCTACCGCGTGCCGAACGCGACGTTGCTCTGCGTCTCGGACAAGCCGCTGCACGGCTCGCCGAAGCTCTCCGCGGACGCCCAGTCGTTCTACGAGACCTCCAAGCGCCAACACCTCGGGATCGCGCTCGCCGCGCTGGACCGGGTGCGCCGCGAGCACCCGGGCGGCCTCCCCGGCCAGGAGATCCGCTCGGTCGACGAGCCGCTGTTCGGCGGTCCGTCCGACACCTGAGAGCCAGCCCGCGGACCGCTCCGCCGCGGGACGACGGCCACCGGGGCCACCCCGGAGCATCGTCGGCCATGACCGCTCTGCTGCTCCTGCCCCGGTCCGCCGCCGACCTCACCCGCGGACGCGGGCCCCTCGCCGCCCTGCTCGGGATCGGGCTCGGCGCCTGGGCGTGGTTCGTGGCGTTCCTCGTGGTCCTCGGCTTCCTGCGCGGGCCGCTGTACGGCGTCGTGGACCCCGGCCCCTACGACGACGCCTGGGGAGGCCCGTCGCTAGCCGGCGCGTGGACCGTGCACGCGCTGGTCTGGGTCGGGGTCCTGGCGGTCGCGCTCGGGATGTGGCGGGCCCTGGCGCGGCTGCACGCGGCGGTCGTCGAGCACCTCGCGGGTTCCCGACGTCGGGTGTGGCCGGTTCCCGTCGCGGTGCTGCTCCTGGTCCTCGCCGGGGGGTTCGTCGTGCTGTGGACGCGTCAGCTCGGCTGATCGGCGTACCGCCCCTCCGGAACGAACGGCACTCTCGCAGCTTCTACGCGCACGAGAGTGCCGCTCGATCAGGAACGCGGGGGGCTCACCGACCGGCGGGGTGCACCTCGACCTCCGCGGCCTTCACCGCGAACCACACCTCGTCGCCGGGCTCCACGCCGAGCTGGGCGACGGCGGCCGGGGTGACGTCCGCGGCGAGGCCCTCGACCCAGCCCGGCCCGCCGTCGGGAACCCCGGCGCGCAGCCGCACCAGCTCCCCGTGCGGCTCCATCGCGGCCAGGCGCACCGGGACGGTCGTGCGCGGGGAACCCTTCGGCGGCTCGCGGAACACCGACACCGCCGCCGGCGCGAACAGGGCGACGGCCGCCTCGCCGTCGTCGAGGGTCTCCGGGTGCATCCCGCCGACGACGGTGCCGTCGGTCGTCCGCAGCCCCTCGGGACACGAGCGCCCCGGGACCAGGTCCAGCCCGGCGATGCGCGCGGCGAACGCGGAGCGCGGGCGGCGCAGGACCTCGGCCGTCGGCCCGGACTCCACCACCCGCCCCGCGTCCAGCACGACGAGGCGGTCGGCGAGGACGACGGCGTCCAGGACGTCGTGGGTGACCATCAGCGTGGTCACGCCGGTGGCGCGGACGACCCGCCGCAGCAGCGAGCGCACCGCGGGGGTCACGTCGACGTCGAGCGCCGCGAACGGCTCGTCGAGCAGCAGCAGCTCCGGCTCGCACGCCAGCGCGCGGGCGATCGCGATCCGCTGGGCCTGGCCCCCGGAGAGCTCCGCGGGGCGCCGGTCGGCCAGGGCGGTCGCGTCCACCATCGCGAGCCAGCGGTCCGCGGTCTCCCGGGCGGCCCGTCGTCCGGCGCCGGACGACCGCGGGCCGAACGCGACGTTGTCGCGCGCGGTCAGGTGCGGGAACAGCAGTGCCTGCTGGCTGAGGAGGCCGACCCGCCGCCGGTGCACCGGCACGCCGCCGAGCTCCCGCCCGTCGAGCGTGATCGCGCCGCGGTCCGGGGCGTGCAGGCCTGCCAACGCCCCCAGGAACGTCGACTTCCCGGCTCCGTTCGAGCCCAGGACCGCGACGACCTCGCCGGACCCCACCGTCACGGACACGTCCAGCGTGAAGGACCCGCGGGTGACCGCGACGTCGACCTCGAGCCGGCTCACCTCAGGTCCCGCGTCCGGCTCACGACGATCACGCCGATCGCCACCACGACCAGGACCAACGACATCGCCACGGCCCCGTCGAGGTCGTCCTGGGACTGCAGGTAGATCAGCAGCGGCAGCGTCCGCGTCGTGCCCTCGAGCGACCCGGCGAACGTGATCGTCGCGCCGAACTCACCGAGCGCCCGGGCGAAGGCGAGCACCGACCCGGAGAGCAGGCCCGGCAGCACGACCGGGACGGTCACCCGCCACAGCGTCGTGAACGGCGACGCCCCGAGCGTCGCGGCGACCGCCTCGTACCGCTGCCCCGCCGTGCGCAGCGCGCCCTCGAGGGACACCACGAGGAACGGCATCGCGACGAAGGTCTGGGCCAGGACCACCGCCGTCGTCGAGAACGGGACGGTGACGCCGAACTCGCGGTCGAGCCAGCCGCCGACCGGGCCGGTCCGCCCGAACAGGAACAGCAGCGTCAGGCCCCCGACGACGGGTGGCAGCACCAGCGGCAGGAGCACGACGGACCGCACGAACGCGAGCCCCGGGAGCGAGGACCGGGCCAGGACCACGGCGAGCGGCCCGCCGAGGACGAGGCACAGCACCATCGTCGCGAGCCCCGTCTTCAGCGAGAGCCACAACGCGGCGAGCGCCGACGGCGACGTGACCAGGCCGAGGAAGTTCGGCCAGTCCACCCGGACGACGAGCCCCGCGACGGGGATCGCGACCAGGAGCCACGCCAGGGCCGCCGGCGCCCAGAGGAACCGCGGGACCGTGGTCCTCACGAGCGAGGCGTCACTTGGTGACGAACCCCGCCTGCTGCAGCGCGGCCGCGCCCTGCGGGCCCCGGACGAAGTTGATCCAGTTCTGCGCCAGGTCGGCGTTCTGCGAGCCGGTCACGACGCCGATCGGGTAGGACTGCACCGCACCCTGGGCCGAGGCCTGCGGGAAGTCGACGCCGGTGACCTTGCCCTGCGTGGACTTCACGTCGGTGACGTAGACCAGGCCCGCGTCGGCGTTGCCGGTCTGGACGCGGTTGAGCACGCCCTTGACGTCCTGCTCCTCGCTCGCCGGCGTCAGCGTCACGCCCGCGGCCTTCTCCGCGGCCTCGGCGGCAGCACCGCACGGGACGGCCGGGGCACAGACCACGGAGATGACCCCGGGCCGCGCCATCGCGGCGAGGTCGGTGATCTGCTTGGGGTTGTTCGGGGCGACCGCGATCTGCAGCGAGTTGGTCGCGTAGACCACCGGCTCGCCCTGGATCTTCCCGGCCTGCACCGCGGTCTGCATCGTCTTCGAGCTCGCGGTCGCGAGGACGTCCGCGGGCGCACCCTGGACGACCTGCTGGGCCAGCGCGTCCGACCCGCCGAAGTTGAACTTCACGGTGGTGCCGGGGTTCGCGGCCTGGAACTCGTTGCCGAGCTGCTGGTAGGCGCCGGTGAGCGACGCGGCCGCGGACACCGTGAGCGTCCGGGCGGGGGCCTGTGCCTGCTGGCCGGACCCGGAGTCGGATCCGCCGCACGCCGTCAGGGCCAGCCCGAGGACGGCAGCGGCGCCGGCCATGAGCGCGGAACGGAATCGGGTGCTCACGCGGTCCCTCCAGGGGTCTCGACGATGATGTGGGTGGCCTTGACGACGGCCACCGCGAGGGAGCCCACCTCGAGGGAGAGCTCGTGGACGGCCTCGGTACTCATGAGCGACACCACGCGGTGGGGACCGCACTGGATCTCCACCTGCGACATGACCTTGTCGCTCTGGATGTCGGTCACGAGCCCGACGAACCGGTTGCGCGCGGACCGCCCGACCCCCGACGGATCGGGGGTGGCGTGGGCCGAGGCCCGCGCGAACGACGCCAGATCGGCCCCGGCGATGACCTTGCGGCCGCTGGAGTCGGTCTCGACCGGGAGGGACCCGCCGTCGGTCCACCGCCGCACGGTGTCGTCGCTGACACCGAGCAGGCGGGCTGCCTCGGCGATCCGGAAGTGCGTCACGGAGCGGCAGTGTAGGGCCGCACGTACGGTCGCGCTCCCCCGGTCGAGGGGCATTTCCCGAAGCGGCGGGTCCGCGCGGCCACTGCGGGTCGATCACCACTCTCGCGGTCGGCCGACGGCGGTGGGAGAGTCGGGCGCGTGGACTTCGCACCCAGCGCCGCGGCGGCCGACTACACGAAGAGGATGCGCGCCTTCCTGGAGGAGTCGATCCTCCCGGCCGAGGCCGAGTACGACGCGTTCCGGGAGGAGCGCCGCGGCACCCCCGCGGAGCACGAGCTCCCGCCCGTCGTCGAGAACCTGAAGGCCGAGGCCCGCGACCGCGGGCTGTGGAACCTCTTCCTGCCCTCCGAGTCGGGCCTGACCAACCTCGAGTACGCCGCGGTCGCGGAGGTGACCGGCTGGTCCCCGGTGATCGCCCCGGAGGCGATCAACTGCCAGGCCCCGGACACCGGGAACATGGAGACCCTGCACCTGTTCGGCACCGCCGAGCAGAAGCAGGACTGGCTGGCACCGCTGCTCGCCGGCGAGATCCGCTCGGCGTTCGCGATGACCGAGCCGGCCGTCGCCTCGTCGGACGCCACGAACATCGAGACGCAGATCCGCCGCGAGGGCGACGAGTACGTCATCAACGGCAAGAAGTGGTGGTGCTCGGGCGCCGCCGACTCGCGCTGCGCGATCTTCATCGTCATGGGCAAGACCGACCCCGAGGCCTCGAAGCACCGTCAGCAGTCGATGGTGCTGGTCCCACGCGACACCCCCGGCGTGCACATCACCCGCGCCCTGCCGGTGTTCGGCTACCAGGACCAGCACGGGCACTGCGAGATCGAGTTCCACGACGTCCGCGTGCCGGTCTCGAACCTGCTCGGCGAGGAGGGCGGCGGCTTCGCCATCTCCCAGGCGCGTCTCGGCCCGGGTCGCATCCACCACTGCATGCGCCTGATCGGGATGGCCGAGCGCGCCCTGGACGCGATGGTCCGGCGCGCCAACGAGCGCATCGCGTTCGGCGGACCGCTGGCCGACCAGGGCGTGGTGCAGCAGCAGATCGCCGAGAGCCGCATCGAGATCGACCAGGCGCGGCTCTACGTCCAGAAGGCCGCGGACCTGATCGACAAGGTGGGGTCCCGGGGCGCCGCGAGCGAGATCGCGGCCATCAAGGTCGTGTGCCCGCGCATGGCCTGCGGGGTCATCGACCGCGCCATCCAGGTGCACGGTGGCGGCGGGGTCTCCGACGACTTCCCGCTCGCCTCGGCCTACGCCTGGGCCCGCGCCCTGCGCCTGGCCGACGGGCCCGACGAGGTCCACCTGCGCTCCGTGGCGCGCGTGGAGATCAAGGCCCGAGCCTGAACAGCTGCAGCCGCCAGGCGCGGCCGACCGCCTCCGCGCGGTCGGTCGCGCCGAGCTTGCGGAACAGCCGGGCGACGTGGGTCTTCACCGTCGCCGAGGACAGGTAGAGCCGCCGGCCGATGTCGGCGTTCGTCATCCCCCGGCTCATCCCGACCAGCACCTGCAGCTCGCGCACGGACAGCTCCAGGGCGCGCTGCGCGGTGAGGTCGACCCGGACGCCGTCGTCCGAGGGCACGAGCAGGTCCTCGTCCGACGAGGCCCCGGCCGCGGCGGCGGCGAGGACGCGGGTCAGGGCGCGCGGGGCGTCCCAGCGCAGGTAGCCGACCGCGCCGGCCGCCAGGGCCTCCGCGACGACCGCGGGCGCGTCCGACGGCCCGGCGACGAGGACCGGGACGTCCGGGGCCGCCGAGCGCACGTCGGCGACGTCCTGCCCGACCGTCCCCCCACGGGACACTCCCAGCACGACGACGTCCGCGGTGCCCGCCGCGGCGCGCGCGAGGACGTCGTCGAGGTCGCTCGCGACCACGACCTCGTCGGCCTCCCCCGCGGCCGCCAGGAGCAGTTCCAGGCGATGGCGCGCCTGTTCCCGCTCGTCGTGCACCACGCAGGTGCCCCCCATCGCGCGGCTCCTTCACACGATCGTGTCCTCCCGTAGCTCTACCGGGCGACAAGGGACGCAGCCGTTCGCCACACCGAAGATCACGACATCGGTGTAATTCACCCGCTCGGTCATCACTCACGTGCGTTACGCCGACTACGTATTGCGCACACCCGACCCGCGTCGCTCTCATGATCGTCGTGCGCCAACTGATGCGGTTCGCGGTCGTCGTGGTGGCCGCCGCGGTGCTCGTGGCCGTCCCGCTCGTCCCGACGACGGCGCGGGCGGTCCCCTCCGGCGAGACCTGGGGCGCCGAGCTGGCCGTGGCAGGCGGGGACGACGTCGACGTCGTCGCGGGCGACGGCGCGATCCGCCTCGCGGACACCGCGCCCCGCCGGACCACCTCGGGCCCGTCCCCCGCCGAGGGCACGCTGCTGCTCGCGCCGCGGCGCCTCGGCGCGGTCGCCGACCGGGTCTCCGCCGCGGTCACCGCCGACACCCCGGCCGGCTCCGAGGTGCTGGTCGCGGTGCGGGGCCTGCGCGACGACGGGTCCTGGTCGGAGTGGTCCGCGAGCGGCCCCGAGGGTCCGGCCCAGCTGCCCGGCCCGACGCTCCAGGTGCAGGTCCGCGTCACCCTCGTGGCGGGCGGGAACGGTGAGAGCCCGTCCCTGCGCCGCCTCTGGCTCACCGCGGACGCGACCCCCGCACCCCGGCGGCTGTCCGCACCCGCCGTCGCCACCCCGTTCGGCGCCCGGGTGTTCGCCACCCGGATCGGCCTGGTCGGCAACACCACCGCGAACGGCCACCGGATCGTCTCCGACGACCGCTTCGTCGCCCTGCCCTCCCGCCGCGGCCTCTCCCCCGAGGACACCGGGGACTACACGGTGCGGGTCTGCGCCGACAACGGCCGGTGCACCTGGGCCCCGGTGTGGGACGTCGGCCCGTGGAACGTCAAGGACGACTACTGGGGCACCGACCGGGAGTCGTTCCGGGACCTCCCCCGCGGCGTCCCGCAGGCCCAGGCCGCCCGGGACGGCTACGCCGGCGGCCGGGACGGCCTCGGCCGCCGGGTCGCGAACCCCGCCGGCATCGACCTCGCGGACGGCACCTTCCGCGACGACCTCCGGCTGGCGGACAACTCCTGGGTCGACGTCGCCTACCTCTGGACCGGCACCGGACCGGCCGGGACCGCGCGCGACGGGGACGTGCTGACCGTGCGGTCCGCACCCTCCCCGGACGCGCCCGACGTCGGGACGGTCGCCCCGCGCTCCCGGGTGCCGGTCGAGTGCGCCACCGGGTCCGGGTCTGGCGCGCAGGCCCTGGCACGGGTTCCCGACGACGGCCGCTGGCTGCGGCTCGCACCCGACCGCTACGTCCCAGCGACCGACCTGGAGGTCCCCGATGTCCCCGCGTGCTGACCGCTCGTCCCGCAGCGGCGGGGAGGCCGGGACCGCGCCGGGCCATGATCATCGAGCACCTGGGGTGGTCACCCCGCCCGCGCGGGCACCGAGGGTGCTCGCTCGTCGGCGGGCCGCCGTCACCAGCGCGGTCCTCGCCTCCCTGCTGCTCGCGGGCGCCACGGTCGCGGTCGCGGAACCGGCGATCGTCGTCCCCGAGCCGGGTGGCGAGAGCTGGGCCGCGGAGCTCGCCCTCGAGGGCGGCGACGACACCGGGGTCCTCCTCGCCGACGGCGCCGTCCGGCCGCTCCCGACGCCGGGCGTCCGTCCCGAGGGCATCCTGACCGTCGCACCCCGCCGCCTGCTCCGCCCCACCCGCGAGCTCGCCGGGACCGTCACCGCGGACCGGCCGCCCGGCACCGAGGTCGACCTCGAGGCCCGCGGCCTCGACCCCGACGGCCGCTGGGGTCCGTGGCAGGCGGTGCGCGACCGGGCGCCCGCGCAGTTCGCCGCACCCACCTCCGAGGTGCAGGTCCGGCTCGTCCTGCGCGGCACCGCCGACGGCTCCGCGGTGCCCGCCGCGCGCGGGGCGTGGCTGACCGCCTCGTCGACCTCGCCGGGAACGACGAGCACCACGAGCCCGTCGTCGAGCACGACGTCCTCGACGGCGACCTCGACGCGCCCGCACCACCCCGACCGGCCGGACCACCCGTCGAGGCCGACCACGACCGGGCCGACCACCACGACGCCGACCACGACCACCCCACCGCCGTCGACGACGACGCCGACCACCACGACCACCCCACCCACGACGACCACCGAGCCGACGACCACCACCACCGGGCCGACGACCACCACCACCGGGCCGACGACCACCACCACCGGGCCGACGACCACCACGACCACCACCACGTCCCGGCCGAGCGACCCCTCGTGCCTGCCGGTGCCGTCCGGCCTGCCCGTGCCGCTCCCGACCGTCTGCGTCCGCCCCCCGACGATCCCGACCGACCGGCCGCAGGCCCTCCGGGCCGCCGACGCGACCACGACGTCGACCACCCCGACGACCTCTTCCACCGCCTCGACCACCGGCCTGATCTGGGACGGCGCGATCGCCACGAAGGGCCTCGGCGGGTTCAAGGACACGCCCTGGAACATCACGGACGACTCCACGGTGACCGTCGTCGACGGCCCCGCGAAGACCATCCGCTTCACCGTTCCCGCGGGCTCGCAGCGCGCGGAGGTCGAGCCGGACGTCGACGAGTTCGGCGAGGGCCAGACGCGGTTCTTCCGCCTGACCTACACGCTGCCCCCGTCGTTCCCGCTGGACCCGGGCGGCTTCCAGCTCGCCACCCAGTGGAAGAACGACGGGACCGGGTCGCCACCGCTGGAGCTACGGATCGAGGACGGGAAGTTCCGCCTCGGCGGCGGGTTCGGCCGGCCCGGCGGGTCCCGGCTGTTCTCCACCGACATCGCGCCCGCGGTCACGGGGCGCCCGGTCGACATCGTCGTCGGGATCGTCTTCTCCTCCGACCCGGAGAAGGGTCGCGTCGACGTGTGGCTCGACGGGCAACAGCGCGTCGCCGGGTTCCGCCCGCCGGGCGGCACGCTCTACGAGGGCAAGCAGGACTACTGGAAGGTCGGCCTCTACCGCGACACCTCGAACCAGGGCACCGCCACCGCCGACCTGGGGGTCGCGCGGGTGGGCGAGACCTACGGATCGGTGGCGGGCACCCCGACCCCGGCTCCTGCCCCCGCGCCGCCGAGCACGACCACGTCGCCCTCCCCGACGCCGTCGACGACCTCGACCCCGTCGTCGCCGACGAGCCCGAGCCGCACCGTCGTCGCCACCGCCCCGCCCGGACCCTGACCCCGCTGCACCAGGACGGTCGCCATCCCCGGCGTCGGCCCGGGACGCAGCGCGGCCGGCGGCAGCACGAGCACGCCGTCGCGGCGGGCGAGCACGACCTCGGCGTCGACGGGGAGCCCGATCCGCGCGG
The DNA here is from genome assembly GCF_030286555.1 of Actinomycetospora termitidis. Taxonomy (GTDB): domain Bacteria; phylum Actinomycetota; class Actinomycetes; order Mycobacteriales; family Pseudonocardiaceae; genus Actinomycetospora; species Actinomycetospora termitidis. The sequence continues at coordinate 557,226 of NZ_JASVWF010000003.1, forward strand.
AGTCGGGCAGCGGGGCGGCGATCGCAACCGCATAGCGCCCGTCCGCCCCAGGCGCCGGGGCGATGTCGACGACCTCGCCCCTCTGCCGTGTGCCGGCGGGGGCGCCCGGGGTGTCCGCGGCCGGCGTCACGAAGGCCGTGCGCCCCGTGAGCACGGAGGCGACCTGGGCGGGGTCGAGGCCGACGCGGACCACGAGCCCGGTCAGGTCGGCGATCTCGACGGCGGGTGGGGAGTCCGCCGTGACCCGGTCGCCGACCTGCACGCGCACCGTCGTCACCGTCCCGTCCTGCGCGGCACGCAGCACCCCGCCGTCGAGGACGCGACGGGCCTCGGCGAGCGCCGCCCGGTCGGCGGAGACCGTCGCGTCGAGGCGGGCCAGGGCGACCGGGTCCGGCAGCGGCGCCACCCCGGCCGCGGAACGCGCCCGCTCGTCGGCCGCCAGCGCGGCCTCGGCCGCCTCCACCCGGGGCCGGGCGGCCCGGTCGTCGAGGGTCGCCAGCACGTCGCCCGTGCTCACCACGCCGCCGGCGAGCACGTCGACCGACGCGACCACGCCGTCGACCGGGAAGGACGCGGACGACGACGCCCGGCTGACCACCGTCCCGCCCACCCGGGCCTGCGCGACGACGCTGCCGCGCTCGACCGCCGCGGTCTGCGGCCGGACCGGCGTGTCCGCGGCCAGGGCGAGCCCGCCGACCACGACGACGGCCGCGAGCAGCACCAGCGTCAGGACCACCGCGCGCCCGCGGCCGCGTCCCCGGCGCGGAGGGCCGGACGACGGGCGCACAGGGGTCCCGATGACGGCCACGCCCGGCACGCTAGTGACCGTCGGGGCCGGGACGGTGCACGCGGACGACACTCGGCGTGTCACCCGGGTGGGGGATGCGGCGGGACGCGGGTGACGGCCGGGTACCTGTCCGTTCGCACGGTTCCCGCGTCCCCGTCCCGCAGCTGCGTAGAGCGCACGATCACGGGTGCCGCATCTGCGGATCATCGCCCGGACCTGCGGAGATGCTCCTCACGCGCACTCCGCGACGCGGTTATCGTGGCGGGCGATGACCATCCTCGACCTCGGCGTGCCCACCGTCCCGGGGACGTCGGACACCACCGGGACCACCACCCCCGCCGACCGCCCCGACGACGCGCGGCTCACCGACCGCTACGGCCGGGTCGCCACCGACCTGCGCGTGTCCCTGACCGACCGCTGCAACCTGCGGTGCACCTACTGCATGCCCGCCGAGGGCCTGGACTGGATGCCGACCGAGGAGGCCCTCACCGACGACGAGGTCGTCCGGCTCGTGCGGGTCGCGGTCGAGCACCTCGGGGTCCAGGAGATCCGCTTCACCGGCGGTGAACCGCTCCTGCGCCGCGGGCTCGAGGACATCGTCGCCGCGACGGCCGCGCTCGACCCGCGCCCGGACACGTCGGTGACCACGAACGGTCTCGGCCTGACGAAGCGCGCCGGCCGGCTCGCCGCCGCGGGGCTCGACCGCGTGAACGTCTCGCTCGACACCCTGCGCCCGGAGCGGTTCGCCGAGATCACCCGGCGGGACCGGCTCGGCGACGTCCTCGACGGCCTCGCCGCCGCGCGGGACGCGGGCCTCGGTCCGATCAAGATCAACACGGTGCTCATGCCGGGCCTGAACGACGACGAGGCCCCCGACCTGCTCGGGTGGGCCCTCGCCGAGGGCTACGAACTGCGGATCATCGAGCAGATGCCGCTCGACGCGGGCCACTCCTGGCAGCGCGACCGCATGATCACCGCGGAACAGATCCTGGACTCGCTGCGCACGCGGTTCTCGCTGCGCCCCGACCCCGCCGAGCGCGGCGGGGCCCCGGCCGAGCGGTTCCTGGTCGACGGGTGGGAGCGCCCGGGCGGCGGGCCCGCCCGCGTGGGCGTCATCGCCTCGGTCACCCGGCCGTTCTGCGGCACCTGCGACCGCACCCGACTGACCGCCGACGGCCAGGTGCGCACCTGCCTCTTCGCCCGCAGCGAGAACGACCTCCGGTCGTTGCTGCGCGGTGGCGGCACCGACGACGAGATCGCGACCGCCTGGCGGGTCGCGATGTGGGGCAAGAAGCCCGGGCACGGCATCGACGACCCGGGGTTCCTGCAGCCCGACCGACCCATGAGCGCGATCGGAGGATGATGACGAGCTCCGTCGACACCCGCACCGTCACCGTCACGGTCCGGTACTTCGCCGGCGCGAAGGCCGCGGCCGGCCGTGCCTCCGAGCCGATGACGGTGCCCGCCGGCACGACGATCGCCGCGCTGGTCGAGGCGGTCGCCGCCGACCACGGCGAGGCCCTCGTCAAGGTGCTGGCGGCCTCGTCGTTCCTGCTCGACGGCACCGCCGTGCACGCGCGCGACGAGGCCCTGGCCGACGGTGCCGTCCTCGACGTGCTGCCGCCCTTCGCCGGAGGCTGACCACCCGCTGGGCCGAACGGGTGGCATCCTCGCCGGGATCGATCACGCACTGCTACCACTACGGGTATGCGCCGCGTCGCACCCGCCGTCCTGATCGCCCTCGTCGTCCTGTTCGGCACGGCGTGCTCCGGGAGCGCCGAACCACCGCCGGTCTCCGCTCTCGGACCGGTGGCGATGACGGGCGATCCGCGGACGGCGGACGCGTGCGCGCTGCTGGACCCGCAGCTGTTCACGGGGACGATCCCGCCGTCGCCCTACCCCGGAGTCGGTGACGCGGTCGGTTCCTGTCGACTGATCGGGCAGGCGGAGCCCTACCGCCCGCAGAGCGCCGAGGCGTCGTTCGCCCACGAGCGCTCGATGACGATCACCTCGGCCGAGCCGCCCGAGCCGGCCGGGAGCGCCACGATCCTGCGCCCGCTGCCGACCTACGACGTGTGCCGCCGCGTCGTCCGGCTCGTCGACGGCACGTTGGTGATGTTCGCCGGACGGACGATCTCCGAGCAGGCCCGCATCGGCGCGGACGGCGGACCGCCTCCGGTCGCGGACTGCCAGGTGGCCGAGCGGGCCCTGCGGTTCGGACTCGCGCGGCTCGCGGGCACCGGCATCACCCACGGGCCGAGCCACCAGCCGGAGTCGGTGCTCGAACGCGGGGACGCGTGTGCCGCGCTGGGCGACCCGTCCGCCCGCCTCGGACTCACCGACCCCCCGCGCTACGTCGGGTTCGCCGACCGGCACTGCTTCGTCGGGACCCCGGCCCCGGGACAGCCGGTGGCGTGGCTCGACTTCGTGGCCATGGACACGCTGCCGCCGTACCCCACGCCGAGGGACCTGCGGCCGGAGATCCGCCCCGGGCGCGAGGGTCAGGTCTCGAGCTACCCGGGCCAGTTCGGGTCCGCCTGCCAGGTGCTCGTCCCGTGGAACATCACGAACTACTACGTGCGCCCGGGCCCGAAGCAGTGGGAGGTCGTGCGGGTCGTCGTCGAGCTGCCCGTCGACGTCCTGCGCGCGTGCGACCTGGCCGTGCAGCTCGCGCGCGAGTCCGTCCCGCGGCTGCCGGCGCCTCCGGCCTGACCACCTCGCGGGCTCAGAGGTCCGCGGTGAGGTAGCGCTGGAGGGTCGGCCCGTAGGCGGCGACCAGCGTGGCGGTGTCCGCCGCCCGCAGCTCCGGCAGCTCCACCACCTCGCGGGCCACCAGGATGCCGACCACCTGCGAGGCGCAGAGCTCCGCCCGCAGGCGCGGGCGATCGGCCCGGACGGCGGAGGCCACCGGGTCGAGCACGGCCCCCGTCAGGAACTCCCGGAGCATCTGGGCCGCCGGCGGGTGCCCGACGGCGGAGCGGAGCAGGGCGATCATCGGGTTGGCCGGCCCGAGCCGGGCGAAGGTGACGAGCAGGGTCCGGACGAGGCGCTCGCCGAGGCCGTCCACACCCTGCGCGAGCAGCCCCGCCACCATGTCGGCCGGGTTGAACGGGAAGGCCATCGCGGTCGCGAACAGCCCCTCCTTGCTCCCGAAGAAGTGGTGGACCAGGGCGGGATCGACGTCGGCCGCGGCGGCGACCGACCGCATCGTCGTCTCCCGGAACCCCTGCTCGGTGAACCGGGCCCGCGCCGCGGCGAGGATCGCCTCGCGGGTCCCGGAGTCCCCGGGGCGCCGTCCTGCCGCCCGCCTGGCCATGCCGTCACCCTATCCGAACTCACCTGCCGTTGAATTCCACGCGGCGAGGCCGTACCGTTCGGGACGGAGGAATTCATCGATCAGTGAGTTGAGGTGGGCGCGATGGAGCGCACGACGTGCTGCGTGGTCGGGGGCGGGCCGGCCGGGATGATGCTCGGCCTGCTGCTGGCCCGGGCGGGCGTGGAGGTCACGGTGCTCGAGAAGCACGCGGACTTCCTGCGCGACTTCCGCGGCGACACGGTCCACCCGACGACGCTGGACCTACTCGACGACCTCGGGCTCGGCGAGCGGTTCGCCGCGCTGCCCCAGAGCCGGGTCGACGAGGTCGCCTTCCCCACGGAGCCGATGCGGCCCGGCGCCGCCGTCGGCCACGGACCGATGCTGCGGGTCGGGGACTTCACCCGGCTCGCGGCGCTCGGGGTCCGGCACCCGTACGTCGCGATGGTGCCGCAGTGGGACCTGCTGGATCTCCTCGCCGACGCGGCCGGCCGGGAGCCGTCCTTCACGCTGCGGATGAACACCGAGGTGACCGGGCTGCGCCGCGACGGCGAGCGCGTCACCGGGGTGCGGTACCGGACCGCCGACGGTGTCGAGGGCGAGATCGGGGCCACGCTGGTCGTCGCGGGCGACGGCCGGACGTCGACGGCCCGCACCGGGGTCGACCTGCCGATCACGGAGTACGCCTGCCCGATGGACGTCTGGTGGTTCCGCCTGCCCCGGCACGCCGACGACACGATGACCGCGCTCTCCCCGCGCATGGGCGACCGGCGCTTCGGCCTGCTCATCCCGCGCGAGGGCTACTACCAGGTCGCCTACATGACGCCGCCGGGCTCGGACGCGGCGCTGCGGGAGCGGGGGCTCGAGGCGTTCCGCGCGGACGTCGCCGAGCTCATCCCGGAGTTCGCCGACCGCATGGACACGATCACCTCGCTGGACGAGGTCAAGCTGCTGTCGGTGCAGCTGAACCGGCTGCGGCGCTGGCACGTCGACGGACTGCTGTGCCTCGGCGACGCGGCCCACGCGATGTCCCCGCTCGGCGGGGTCGGCATCAACCTCGCGATCCAGGACGCGGTCGCCGCGGCCACCCTGCTCGCCGAGCCGTTGCTCCGGGGACAGGTCACCCCGGAGGAGCTCGCGGCCGTCCGACGCCGGCGGGTGCTGCCCACGGTGCTCGTGCAGACGCTCCAGCGCGTCATGCACCGTGCGATCCTGCGCCCGGTCCTCGAGGGCCGACGCAGCGGTCCCCCGGCCGCCGTGCGGCGCCTCATGGCCGCCGTCCCGCCGGCGACGATCCTGCCCGCCTACCTGATCGGCGTCGGGTTCCGCCCGGAGCGGGCCCCGGCGTTCGCCCGGCGCGAGCCGGAGCCGGTGCCGGCCGGCGCGCAACACCCGTCGTCGTGACGGTGTTCTCCCGGGCATGACGCTGGTGCACGAGACACGGATCGGACCGCTTCACCTGGAGGCGTCCGGGGTCGGGCTCACGCTGGTCGGGTTCACCGGGCCGGAGTCGCCCGGCCCCGACGACGCGGCGGTGCTCGACCTCGCCCGTCGCGAGATCGACGCCTACCTCGACGGCCGGCTGCGGGAGTTCACCGTGCCGGTCGACCTGTCGGGCATCTCCGAGGCCCACCGTCGGGTGCTGCGGGGGCTGGACGACGTCGGGTGGGGCTCGACGATCACCTACGGCGGGCTCGCGACGAAGGTCGGGCTGCCGCTGTCCGACTCGCGGCGCGTCGGCGGGGCGATGGCGCGCAACCCGGTGGCGATCGTCGTCCCCTGCCACCGTGTGGTGGGCTCGGACGGCTCGCTCACCGGCTACGCGGGCGGGCTGGACGTCAAGCGTTCGCTGCTCGACCTCGAGGCCGTGGAGTCGATGCTCTTCTGACGCCTCGAGCGGGCAAGATCCCGTTCCGCCGAGCGGAGAGGGGCGGGGACCGATCGGTCCGCTCGGCGGAACCGGATCTCGGCCTCAGACCGGCATCGTGTTGACGGCGTGGTCGAGGGCGGCCCAGAGGTACTGCGTCGCGTAGGCGCGGTAGGGCCGCCACGCCTCGGCACGGGTGACGAGGTCACGGTCGCGCTCCGGGAGCCCCAGCTGCTTCGCGGCGACGCGGATGCCGAGGTCGGAGGGCAGGAACGCGTCCGGGTCGGCGAGCGCACGCATCGCGACCGAGTCGACGGTCCACGGCCCGATGCCGCGCAGCGCGCCGAGCTGGTCGCGCGCGTGCGGGCCGCGCAGGTCGACCGACCCGTCGGCGAGGGCGGCGACCAGCCCGTGCAGCGTGCGCTTGCGGCTGGCCGGCATCCCGAGCTCGTCGTCGGTCAGGGCGGTGAGCTGGTGCGGGGTCGGGAAGAGATGGGTGAGCGACGAGCCTTCCGGGGCCAGACCGTCGGGCAGCGGGGTGCCGTGGGCGCGGACCAGCCGGGCGGCGTGCGTCCGGGCGGCGGCGGTGCTGACCTGCTGCCCCAGCACGGCGCGGACCGCGAACTCGTCGGGGTCGGGGCTGCCCGGCACGCGGCGACCCGGAGCGGCGTCGACGAGCGGACGCAGGACCGGGTCCGCGCGCAGTGCCCCGTCGACCGCGGCCGGGTCGGCGTCCAGGTCGAGCAGGCGCCGCGCGAGCCGGACGGCCTCCGCCCGGTCGTCGGGATCGCACTGGAGCTCGGCCTCGACGACGCCGCCGAGCGGCGGGAGCAGGCTCACGACGGCGGGTCCGTGCGGCAGCCGCAGCGTGCGGCGGTAGGCGCCGTCGAACCACTCCTCGACGCCGGGGACGGCGGTCGCGACGAGGTGCCCGTAGAGGTTGTCCGGGCGCAGCGGTGCGGTGAAGTCGAGGGCGACTGTCCGATGGATCCACGACCCCGACGCCGTCACCGGCCTAGCCTCCCACGCCATGAAGCTCCAGCCGTCCGCCGTCGGGATCGTCGTCGCCGACATGGCCGCCTCGCTCGCCTTCTACCGCTCGCTGGGCCTGGCCGTGCCCGACGAGCCCGCGCCGCACGTGGAGGTCCCGTTCGGCGCCCTGCGCCTGCTCCTGGACACCGAGGAGACCGTGGCGTCGTTCGACCCGTCGTTCACGCCGCCGACCGGCGAGGGCCGGGTGGGCCTCGCGCTGGAGTGCGACTCCCCCGCCGATGTCGACACCGCCTACGAGCGACTGGTGGGTGAGGGGTACCGCGGGCACCTCGCGCCGTTCGACGCGGTGTGGGGTCAGCGGTACGCCTCGGTGCTCGATCCGGACGGTGTGGGGGTCGACCTGTTCGCGGCCTCGTCCTGACGCCCCGCGCCGAGAAGCACACCAGGCACCTTCCCGAGCCGCGCGAGGTGCCTGATGTACCTCTCGCGAACGCCTCGGCGCTGCTCCGTCCGCGAGTGCTAAGTCAGGCATGCCGGCGGGCTCCGGAAGTTGCCAGGTGTAGCACTCGGCGGGGCGATCGCGCTCACCCGAGCGCCGTGGGCGCCCGTCCCGTCAGCGCCCGCGCCTCGCGGGAGAGGTGCTGCTGGTCGACGTAGCCCACCGCGGCCGCCGTGTCCGCCCAGGAGATCCCTTCCCGACGACGGGTCAGGGCCCGCTGGAGCCGCAGCACGCGGTGGAGGTGCTGCGGCCCGTAGCCGAACCGCGCCCGGCACCGTCGTTGCAGCGTCCGCGCGGAGAGCCCGACCTCGTCGGCGATCGCCGCCACCGGCACGCCGCGCGCGGACGCGTCGAACACGACCTGGGCCCACGGCCCGTCGTCGGGGAGGTCGGCCAGCCGCCGGCGCAGCCAGGACCCGGCGTCGGGAACCCGCCCGACGACGTCGTCCAGCGGCACCGTCCGCCCGACCAGCTCCTCGGCGGGCACCCCGAGCACCAACGCACCGACGCCGTGCGAGAACCGCACGCCACGGAACCGGCCGTCGCCCTCGGCCTCGCGGGCCACCGCGTCCGGGCCGGCGACGACCACCTGGCCGTCCGGACGGACGATCACGTCCAGGCAGCCGTCCGGGAGGATCAGCGAGGGCCCGGCCGCGTCGCGGACCCACGGGTGCGCCACCGTCACGCGACCACCTCCAGGTCCACCAGGATGCCGTGGTGGTCCGACGGCCACACCCCGTCGGTGCCCGGACCGTCGCCGAAGACCGCCGTCCCGGCCACCCGCAGCGGCACGCTCCCCCGCCCGGCGCCGAGGAGCACGTGGTCGATCCGCGACGGCGGGGAGCCGCTGGGGGCCACGTACGGGTTGGTCGGGGTCCAGGTCGGCTCGTCCGGGTCGGCGGCCCAGCGCCGGGCGTTGACCATGACCAGGCCGGGCTCCGCGGGCGCGGTCAGGTGCCCCTCGACCAGGCGCATCTCGTCGGAGGCGGCCTCGGCGTTGAAGTCGCCGAGCACCAGGGGCGGCAGGTCGGTCGGCGGGGCCGTGACGACGTGCCGGGCGATCACCCGGACCTGCTCGCAGCGCTGCGCGGACCCGGTGACCGACGACGTCAGGTGCGCGGACTGCACGTGCCACGAGCCGACCGGGGTGTCGACGGTGGTCCCGAGCAGCACCCGGCCGGTCCCGGTCAGACCCTCGAGGTGCAGCGGGTGGACCGGCCAGCGGGCGAGGACGGCGTTGCCGATGCCGTGGTCCGTCGGAACCCGCGAGGTCCACGACGACGGGTCCGGCGACGCCCCGAACACCGCGTGCATCCCGAGTTCCGCGGCCAGCTCGGTCGCGAGGTCGGTGTCGCCGCGCGACCACACCTCCTGCAGGCCGATCACGTCCGCGTCCAGGGCACGCAGGGTCTCCAGGATCGCCGGGCGTCGCCGGTCCGGGTCGCCGAAGCGCCACCACAAATTCCAGGTGGCCACGCGCAGCCGCATCAGCCCAGCACCACCTCGGTGTAGCTCCGGAAGCCGCCGACCGACTCCGCCGCGAGCACCGCGTTGCCCACCGCCCGGGTCACCGCGTCCGCCCCCGCCGTCAGGAGGGCCTGTACGCCCCCGAGGTCCGGCGCCGGACGATCGCACGTCGCGAGACCGAACAAGGTGTCGCCGTCGGTCATGCCGTGCACCGGGCGGATCGCGCGGGCGAGCCCGTCGTGGCCGACCGCGGCGAGCTTGGAGCACTGGGCGACCGACAGCGTCGCGTCCGTCCAGACCACGCCGATCGTGGTGTTCAGCGTCGGCGGCGCGGCCGCCGCGGACAGCCGCTCGAGCAGACCCGACCTGTCGTCGGGCAGGGGCGGGGGTGTGCGGTCGTCCGGGGTGAGGTGCCGTGCGGCCCACAGTTCTCCGGTCCGCGGGTCGACGGCCGACCCCGCCGCGTTCACGACGACGAGCGCGGTCACCTCGCCGGCCTCCGTCGCCACGCGCGCCGTCCCGACCCCGCCCTTGAGGCCCCCGACGACGGCGCCCGTGCCGGCTCCGACGACGCCCATCGGGGACGGCCCCTCGACCGCGGCCGCGTACGCCGCGGCCCCGAGCGCCGCGTCGGGCCGGCGCCGGAAGTCGCCGCCGCGTCCGAGGTCGAACACCACCGCGGCGGGCACGATCGGCACGACCTCCCCGGGGCCGCCCACCGGGAACCCGATCCCGGCCTCCCCCAGCGCGTCCATCACCCCGGTCGCGGCCGCCAGCCCGTACGCCGAGCCGCCGGACAGCACGACGGCGTGCACCCGGTCGACGAGCGTGCGCGGGTCGAGCGCGTCGGTCTCCCGGGTACCGGGCCCGCCGCCGCGCACGTCGACGCCGGCGACGGCACCGTCGGGACCCGGCAGCAGCACCGTCGTGCCGCTGAGCGCGCCGGGTCCGGAGAGGGCCGCGTGACCGATGCGCACCATCAGATCGTGCCCTGCGTCGCGAGCTCCGCGATCTCGTCCTCGGAGAGCCCCAGCTCGCCGTAGACCTCGTGGTTGTCCGCCCCGAGCCGCGGGCCGGCGCGGCGGACGCGGGCGGGCGTCCCGGCGAAGGTGGGGACGACGCCGGGTCCGAGGACGTCCTCGTCCAGCCGCTCGTCGTGGTGCGCGACGATCATGTCGCGGGCGAGGAACTGCTCGTCGGTGACGACCTCCGCGATCGTGTTCACCGGCCCGACGATCACCCCGGCCGCGTCGAGCAGCTCGCGCACCTCGTCGGCGGGCTTCGAGGCCACCCAGTCGGCGACGATGCCGTCGATCTCGTCCTGGTTCCGGCCGCGGGCACCGTGGTCGACGAACTTCTCGTCGGTCGCGAGCTCCGGGCGACCCATCGCCGCGCAGAGCCGCGTGAACACCGTGTCCTGGTTCGCGGCGACGACCATCCACAGCCCGTCGGCACTCCGGTAGATGTTCGACGGCGCGATCCCGTCCAGCCGGGTGCCGCCGGGCCGGCGGACGCGGCCGAGCTTGTCGTACTCCGGGATGCAGGACTCGAGCACCGACAGGCAGGCCTCGGTGATCGCGATGTCGACGACCTGCCCCTTCCCGGTGACCGAGCGGGAGTACAGCGCCGCCAGCACGCCCTGGACCGCGACCATCCCGGCCAGCGAGTCCCCGAGCGAGACCGCGGTGCGGGGCGGCGGCTGGTCGGGGTAGCCGTTGATCCCGCGCAGTCCGCTCATCGCCTCGGCGACGGAGGCGTAGCCGGGCTTGGACGCGTACGGCCCGGTCTGGCCGTAGCCGGAGACCCGCCCGAGGATGAGTCCGGGGTTGGCCTCGGCGAGCACGTCGAAGCCGAGCCCCCAGCGTTCCAGGGTGCCGGGGCGGAAGTTCTCGACGATGACGTCGGTGCGCTCCACGAGCTGCAGGAAGAGCTCCCGGCCGCGCCCGCTGCGGGGGTCGAGGGTGATGCAGCGCTTGTTCCGGCCGATCACCGTCCACATGAAGTGCTCGCCCCGGTACTCGCCCTGCCCCCAGTCGCGCAGCGGGTCGGGCCGGCCCGGCGGCTCGATCTTGACGACGTCGGCGCCGTAGTCGCCGAGGATCCGGGCCGCGAACGGTCCGGCGATGATCGTGCCCATCTCGAGCACGCGCAGCCCTGCGAGGGGTCCGGAGTCCATGGTCGACATCCTGCCCCTCCCGCGGGCCGACGGAACGAGCGAAGGGCCCCCTCGGTCGGTCTGCTCGACCGAAGGGGCCCTTCGCTCAGAACACGATCAGCGGCGGGCGAGCCGGATGATCAGCAGGATCAGCGCCAGGACGCCGACGCCGGCGGCGACCGGCACCAGGCGCTTGGTCAGCGCGTCCGACGAGGCGTCGAGCAGGTCGATCGCCTCGGCCTGCTGGCGCTTCGGCTTCGGGGCCGACTGCACCGGGCGCGGGCCGGCGCCCGACGCGGGCGACCCGCCGGGGACCGCCGCGGCCTCGTCGGCCTTGCGGGCCTCGGCGACCGTGGAGGCCATCGGGGCCGCCTCGGGCGCTCCGGAACCGGCGGCGACCGGCGCCGGCGACGCGGGCTGCGAGACCGGGGTGGCCGCGCCGGAGACCGGCTCGGTGCCGGACGAGACCGGGGCGGCGGACCCGTTGGACTGCGCCGACGCGGGCGCCGCCTCCGGGGCCGGGGCGTCCGCGAACTCGTCCGCGAGGCACGACGCGAACTGGCCGAGGATCTTGTCACCGACGTCCGACATCACGCCGCGGCCGAACTGGGCCGGCTTGCCGGTCACCTGCATCTCGGTGAGGACGGTGACCTTGGTGGACTCCGGGCCCTCCGAGGACATCGTCAGGGTGGCCTTCGCCGAGGCGGTGCCGTTGCCGCGGGAGTCGCGGCCCTGGGCGTCGACGACGATCTTGTGCGCGGACTTGTCGCGCTCGACGAACGTCCCCTTGCCCTTGTAGGTCATGGAGATCGGGCCGAGCTTGACCTTCACGGTGCCGGTGAAGTCGTCACCGTCGGCGGAGGTCAGCGTGGCGCCCGGGAAGCACGGCGTGATCTTCTCGGGGTCGTTCATGGCGTCGTACACGGTGTCGATCGCGACCGGCACGGTGAAGGTGTTCTCGAGCTGCATCTACGCCTCCTGGCGAGTGGGTGGACGCACGTGAGGCCCGCCCCGGACTGGGACGGGCCTCACGGTAGGGCGCTGGGCCGGGAGTGTCAGCCGGCCGCGGCGAGCACCGCGCGACCGGTGAGGACCTTCGCGAGGTGCTCGCGGTAGTCCGAGCCGGCGTCGGCGTCCGACGTGGGGCTGGTGCCCTCGGCGGCGGCCTGCGCGGCGGCGCGGACCGTCTCCTCGCTCATCGTCTGCCCCACCAGGGCCGACTCCACACCCCGCGCCCGGACGGGCGTGCCTGCCATGTTGGTCAGGCCGATGCGTGCGTCGGTGATGGTGCCGCCCTCGACCTTGACCGTCGCCGCGACCGCGACGATCGACCAGGCCTGCGCGACACGGTTGAACTTCTCGTACCGCGCGCCCCAGCCCGTGTACTTCGGGAAGCGGATCGCGGTGAGGATCTCCTGCGGGCCGATGGCCGTCGTGAAGTAGTCCTCGAAGAAGTCGGCGGAGGCGACGGTGCGCTCGCCGTCCGGGCCGGCGATGACGAACTCGGCGTCCAGCGCGAGCGTGGGCGCCGCGAGGTCACCGGCCGGGTCGGCGTGCGCCAGGGCGCCGCCGAGGGTCCCGCGGTGGCGGACCTGGAAGTCCGCCACCGTCTTCGTCGCCTCGCTGATCAGCTTCACGTGCTGGTTCAGCAGGTCGTCCCGGGTGACGTCGTGGTGGGTCGTCATGGCCCCGACGACGATCTTGTCGCCCTCCTCGCGGACGCCGCGGAGCTCGGCGATGCCGCCGAGGTCGACGACGAGCGAGGGGTCACCCATGCGCAGCCGCAGGACGGGGATGAAGCTCTGGCCGCCGGCCAGGATCTTCGCGTCGTCCCCGCCGTCGGCCAGCGCCTGCACGGCCTCCGCGACCGACGTCGGCCGGACGTAGTCGAACGATGCCGGGATCACAGCGCGCCTCCCTGGTTCTTCACCGAGTCACTCTTGGCCATGCTGCCCAGGCCGGCGCCGGGCGAGGCGACGTTCGCCTCGTCGGACTGCGCGCCGGTGCCCTTGGCGGAGTTGAGCGCCGTCCACACCCGGTACGGGGTCGTCGGCATCTCGATGTCCTTGACCCCGTACTGCCGCACGGCGTCCAGGACGGCGTTCACGACGGCGGGGGTGGAGGCGATCGTGCCCGCCTCGCCGACGCCCTTGACACCCAGCGGGTTGGTCGTCGACGGGGTCGACGTGTTCGCGGTGTCGAAGCTGATCAGGTCCGCCGCCGAGGGCAGCGTGTAGTCGACCAGCGTGCCCGAGAGCAGCGTCCCGGACTCGTCGTACGGCGCGTCCTCGTAGAGCGCCTGGGCGATGCCCTGGGCGAGCCCGCCGTGGACCTGGCCCTCGACGATCAGCGGGTTGATCACCGTGCCGATGTCGTCCACGCAGACGTACTTGTACAGCGAGACGAAGCCGGTCTCGGTGTCGACCTCGACCGCGCACAGGTGGGTGCCGTGCGGGTAGGAGAAGTTCTCCGGGTCGAACGTCGCGTGGGCGTCGATGTCGGGCTCGATGCCCTCCGGGTAGTCGTGGGCGGCGAACACGGCCAGCGCCACGTCCTGGATGCCCACGCCCTTGTCGGTGCCCTTGACCGAGAACTTGCCCGCGGTGAACTCGAGGTCGTCCTCGGAGGCCTCGAGCATGTACGCCGCGATCGGCTTGGCCTTCTCGACGACCTTCTCGGCCGCCTTGACCATCGCGATGCCGCCGACGGCGAGCGAGCGCGACCCGTAGGTGTCCAGCCCGCGGTAGGACGACTGGGTGTCGCCGTGGAGGATCTCGACGTCCTCGAACGGGATGCCCAGCTTGTCCGCGATGATCTGCGAGAACGCGGTCTCGTGACCCTGCCCGTGCGGGCTGACGCCGACGACGACCTCGGCCTTGCCGGTCGGGAGCATGCGGATGGCCGCGGTCTCCCAGCCGCCGGCGCCGTAGTCCAGCGAGCCGAGCACGCGGGACGGCGCGAGGCCGCACATCTCGGTGAAGGTCGAGATGCCGAGGCCGAGCTGCTTGACGTCACCGCGGTCGCGGCGCTCCTGCTGCTCACGCCGCAGGCCGTCGTAGTCGAACATGGACATGGCCTGCTCGGTGGCGGCCTCGTAGTTGCCCGTGTCGTAGGTCAGCGTGCTGACCGTGGTGAACGGGAACTCCTCGTGCTTGATCCAGTTCTTCTTGCGCAGCTCCATCGGCTCGATCCCGAGCTCGACGGCGACCTCGTCCATCATCCGCTCGATGCCGAAGGTGGCCTCCGGGCGCCCGGCGCCGCGATAGGCGTCGGTGAGCGTCTTGGTGGTGAAGACGTTGGTGCAGTCGAACCGGTAGGCCGGGATCTTGTAGATCGCGTTGAACATGAACGCGCCCAGGATCGGCACGCCCGGCCCGACCAGGCCGAGGTAGGCACCCATGTCCGCGATCAGCTTGACGTCCAGGCCCTTGATGACGCCGTCCTTGGTGACGGCGACCGTGAGGTCCTGGATCTGGTCGCGGCCGTGGTGGGCGGTGAGCAGGGACTCCGAGCGGGTCTCGGTCCACTTCACCGGCTTGCCCAGCTTCTGGGCCACCAGGAGGGTGACGACCTCCTCCGGCGCCACGGCGATCTTGCCGCCGAAGCCGCCGCCCACGTCCGGCGCGATGACGCGGATCTTGTGCTCGGGCAGCCCGAGGGTCAGCGCGAGCATCGTCTTGAGGATGTGCGGCACCTGGGTCGAGGACCACATGACCAGCTGCTCGCCGGTCGGGTCCACGACGGTGGAGCGCGGCTCCATGAAGACCGGTACGAGGCGCTGCTGGCGGAAGCGGCGCGTGATGACGACCTGGTCGTCCGCCTTCTCCGCCGCGGCGATCGCCTCGGACGCGGACCCGCCCGAGCCGGCCTCGCCCGAGTCGAACACCCACTGGGCGTTCTCGTTCGTGCCCAGCTCCGGGTGGACGAGGGTCGCGCCCTCCTTGAGGGCCTCCTCCATGTCGAGCACGGGCTCGAGCTCGGAGTAGTCGACCTCGACCAGCTCGGCGGCGTCCTTCGCGGCGGCCGCGGTGCGGGCCACGACGACGGCGACGCCCTCACCGGCGAAGTTCACCCGGCTCCCCGCCAGGGCGGGACGCTGCGGGGACTTCATGTCCTTGGTGATCGGCCACGCGCAGGGCAGCTGCACCGCGTCGGCCCCGATGTCGGCCGCGGTGTAGACCGCGACGACGCCCGGGACCTGCTTGGCGGCGCTCGTGTCGATGCTGCCGATCTCCGCGTGCGCGAAGGGGCTGCGCACGATGGAGAGGTGGAGCAGGCCGGTGATGGCCTGGTTGTCGGTCCACCGGGTGCGCCCGGTGATGAGCCGACGGTCCTCCTTGCGGCGGCGGTCGCGCCCGATCTCCTGCGCCGGGGCGCTGTTCTCGACCGTGGTCATCAGGCACCGCCCCCGGCGACGGAGGACGTCGCGGGCTGGGAGGCCGACGCGCCCGGCTTCATCTTCTGGGCCGCGTCCTGCACCGCGCGCACGATGTTCTGGTAGCCGGTGCAGCGGCAGAGGTTGCCCTCGATGCCCTCCCGGACCTCCTGCTCGGTCGGGTCCGGGTTGTCCCCGAGCAGGTCGATCGACTGCATGATCATGCCGGGCGTGCAGTAACCGCACTGCAGCGCGTGGTTGTCGTGGAACGCCTGCTGGACCGGGTGCAGCTGACCGTCGCGCTCGAGCCCCTCGACGGTGAGGACCTCGCTGCCGTTGGCCTGGACGGCCAGCACGGAGCAGGACTTCACCGACAGGCCGTCGAGGTGGACGGTGCAGGCACCGCAGTTGCTGGTGTCGCAGCCGATCACCGTGCCGGTCTTGCCCAGTCGTTCCCGCAGGTACTGCACGAGCAGCATGCGGGGCTCGACGTCGTCCTCGTAGACGAGGCCGTCGACGGTGGTCCGGATGCGTGCCATGGATTCACTCCTCACACACGCCCCCGTCCGCGTCCCGCGGGTCGAGGAGGCGAGCACGTCGTCGTGGTGGTGGGCCGTCGGGACGCGGCCGGTGTGGGCCGGTCGCGCGCGACGACGCCATCACGCCCGTCAGCGTGGTGGCGGCCACATCACACCCCCGTGATCGCCACGGCGCAACGCCCGGCCGGGGTGGGTCGGATGTGATCTCCGGTGCAGGTCAGGCACATGTCCGGTCCTTGATCCGAAGATGCGGGGGATCGACGGCTCTCGACTCCGCACCTGCGTTCCATACATGTTCTGAGACCACGGGACGGCACGGCGAGGATGGGGAAATCGGGCGGTCCGGACAGCAGGGCGACCTGTCCGATCGGAGAGGGTGGGGTTTCGCGCCGACCTCACACCCGCGCACGGGCCCAGCGGTGGTACATCGAGGCGAGCTGCGGCACGTCCAGCAGGGTCGCGGCCCGGGTCCGCTCGTGGTGGTAGATCGTGAACACCTCGCCGAGGGTGACGCCGTGGGCGGGCCGGTCGACCACCTCGATGCGGTCGTCCGCCGCCACGTGGCCCGTCGTCACGACCCGGAGGTAGGCGCCAGGACGCACCGCGGCGACGAAGCGACGCGGCATCGTCGGGTCGCCGGAGTGCAGGCCCAGCTTGAAGCACGGGATGCGCGGCTGGGCCACCTCGAACTCGGCCGACCCGACCCGCCAGCGCTCGCCGACCACGACGTCACGCAGGTCCAGACCCGCCGTCGTGAGGTTCTGCCCGAAGGTCTGCGGGTCGACGTCGCGCCCGAGCTCGGTGCTCCACCACGCGACGTCCTCGGAGGCGTACGCGTACACCGCCTTGTCCGGGCCGCCGTGGTTCTCGAGGTCGGCCTGCTCGTCGCCGTCGAGATGCTCGCGGTGCACCGCGACCGGCCCGTCGACGGGGTGCTTCGCGCTCGCCGTCAGCGTCCGGCGGTCCTGCGGGCCGTCGATCTCGACGGCCCGGCCGACGGCCACGGTCACGACGCGGGGTTCAGCCATCGGGTCCCTTCCCGGAGAGGTCCGGCAGCAGTGGCGCGACGGTGCGGTGTCGCCACGCGCCCCACCACAGTCCGGCGCCGTAGGCCAGGTCGTCCGCGCGGTGCGCGGCGACGTGCAGGACGGCGTCCACCGGTCCGGCGCCGGTGTCGCGGAACCGGACCCAGTCGGCCAGGCCCTCGGCGACGGCCGCGACCGCGACCGCCCGGCGCACCCGTCTGCTCACCAGCGCACCGAGCGCCGCCGCCGGCCACCAGTGCCGCGTCAGTGCGCCCGCCGCCTGCCACAGGGCGCCCCCGAGGCCCCACGGCGCCAGCACGAGGGCCAGGGGCACGGGTCCCCCGACGGTGTCAGCACTGCGGCCATGCTGACGCCGGACGTCAGATTCGTGGGGGGTATGACCACGGCGGAGCACGATCCACGGCTCTCCCGGCTTGCGGAGGCCCCGGGCCAGGCGGGCGGTCGCGACGAGCGTGACCACGCCCGCCGCGGCCGTCGACCACCGACGTTGGACCCCCAGCAGCGTCACGGCCGCCGCGGTCCATGGAGCCAGAGCGACCGGCGGGACGCGCCGCGGGTGCTGCCGGGCCAGCGGCGCCGCCCCGGTGCCGTAGAAGGCCTTGCGGGCGAGCCAGGCGCGGACGGCGGCGCGGTGCTCGTGGGCGACCCGCGCGGCCGGTTCGTAGCGCAGCCGCCACCCGGCCGCGGCGATCCGCCACACCAGGTCGACGTCCTCGGCGACCGGCATGTCCTCGCGGAACCCGTCGCCGAACGCCTCCCGCCGCACCACGAGCGCCGCACTGGGCACGTAGGCCACCCGCGAGCGCGCGGTCACGGGGGCCGGGCGCGCCCCGAGGTCCAGGGACGACCGCCGCCGCTCGTAGCGGGTCACCGGGTTCTCCGGCCCGCCGTCCGCCCAGGCGACGATCCGCGGGGCGACCGCGCCGACGGCCGGGTCGCCGAGGTGCGCGAGCAGGGTGTGCAGCCACCTCGGCTCCGGGACGACGTCGGAGTCGAGGAACGCGATCACGGGGGTCGTCGAGGCCCGGGCGCCGGTGTTGCGGCCCGCCGACGGGCCGCGCGACGACGGGTGCCGCACCACCCGTCCCCCGTGCCGCCCGGCGACCTCCTCGGTCCGCCCCGGATCGTCCGAGCCGTCGTCGACGACCACGATGCCGCCCAGTCCCGGCGCGGTCGCGACGACGGCGGCGAGCAGGCGCTCCAGCTCGCCGGGACGGTCGCGCACCGGCACGACGACCGTCACCTCGTCCGGCCCCGGACCGTCGCCGCCCACCGGGTGCGCGACCCCGGCGTCCGAGAGCAGCCGGGCGAGCGCCGCCGTCGTCGGGGTCCCGACGACGAGCTCCGGCGCGGCCAGGAGCCCGCGGGCGGCCGCGGACAGGCGCAGCACCCGCGGTGGCGACCCGCCGATCCAGGTGGCGCCGCCGTCGACGCGCCACGTGCGGGGATCGGGGCGGACGGTCCAGCCGTCCGGCAGGCGCGGGGTGCTCATGGCGGAGCGCGAGTCTAGGCGGGCCGGCGGCCGGGACCCCGGTGTCCGCCGTCACCGACCCGGCGTCTCCGAATCCGGCACGGGGGACGTTCCCCACTAGGGTGGGCGCATGGCCGACGAGCCGGACCACCGGGACATGCGGGCGGGCGACCGCGACCGCGAGGCCGTCGCCCAGCTCCTGCACGAGGCCCACGGCGAGGGCCGGCTGGACCTCGCCGAGGTCGACGAACGGCTCGCGACCGTCTACGCGTCGCGCACCTACGGCGAGCTGGAGACCGTGGTCGGCGACCTCCCGGGCGTCCACCTGCCGTGGACGGCCACCATGGCCGCACCCGTCCCCACGGCGCAGATCCCGGTGCTGACCCTGACCGCGAACATGGCCTCGGAGAAGCGGGTCGGGGTGTGGGAGGTGCCGCCGCACATCGTCGCGGTCCCGTCGGCCTCGGACGTGAAACTGGACTTCCGCGAGGCCGTCTGCCGCCACGACCGGGTGCACATCGAGGTCCACGGCAGCATGGGTTCGCTGGTGCTCATCGTTCCCGACGACTGGTCGGTCGACACCGACGGCGTCTCCTCCGGCTGGGGCAGCGTGAAGAACCGGCACCGCGGGCCGGCGGGCCCGGGCAAGCCGACGATCGTCGTGACCGGGAAGGCGGGCATGGGCACCGTCAAGACCCGCGGCCCGTACTTCTACGAGTAGAGCGCACCGACCACCGTCAGGCGCAGCTGTTCGCGGAGCTCGCCGTCGCGGGCCGTCGGGTCGACCACGTGCGCGGTGCACACCCGGCGCAGCGCGCGCTCCAGGTCGGCCGCGCGGTCGTCGGGGAGGTCCGGGCGCATCCGCCGCACCGAGCGGACCATCCCGACGAGCTCCGTCGTCATCGCGTCCTCCAGCGCGCCGTGCAGGACGTCGATCCCGAGCTGCCCGGCCGCATCCACCGAGGGCCGGACCCACCGGTCGACCGCCTCCGAGAACCCGTCCAGGGCGCGCGAGACGAGCTCGACCGGCTCCACGTGGCCCCACCGCGCCTGGAAGTCCGCACAGGCCCGCCCGAGGTTCTCCGGGGCCAGGCCGTAGAGCAGCAGGGAGCGCTTCGAGTCGAAGCGGTGGTACAGCCCGCCGACCGACAGGCCGGCGGCGCGGGCCGCGCGCGCCATCGTCAGCCGCCGCGCCCCGCCGTCGGGAATCAGCGGGACGACCGCGGAGAAGATCTCCCGCCGCCGCAGCACGACGTCGTCCGCCGGGCGCCCGCGGGCTTTCCCGAACGACGGCGCCCCTTCCTCTCCGGAAGTCGCCGTGGGCTCGCTCGCGAGCAGCGGGACGACCGACGCTGGGCGGGACACGCGACGAGCGTTCAGGACGGAGGGGACGGATGTCCAGCAGGGACGACGTGGAGGTCGCCCGGGAGCTCTACGCGGGCTTCGCGGCGCGGGACATGGCCGCGGTGGGGGCGCTGCTGCACCCCGAGGTGCGGGTGGAGCAGGCGGGCGGGCTGCCGTGGTCGGGCACGTACACGGGCCCGACCGGGGTGCAGGCCTTCCTCGGCGCGCTGCTCGCGCACGTCGACTCGCGGGTCGAGATCGGCGAGCTGTTCGCGGTGGGCGACGCGGTCGTGCAGGTCGGCCGGACCCGCGGCACGGCACGGGCGACCGGGCGGTCGTTCGACGCCGCCGAGGTGCACGTGCTGCGCGTGCGCGGCGGGTCGATCGCGTCCTTCGAGGCGTTCGTCGACGAGGCGGAGTTCGCACGGGCCCTCAGCTGAGGCGGCCGTGCTCGGAGACCCGCCAGTCGGCGATCGCGTCGCGCAGGGCGGCCGCCAGCACCGCGACCGTCTCGGCGCCCTCGGCGGCACTCGCGCCGGTCGGGTCGCCGAGCACCCCGTTCGGGCTGACGTCCCGGACCGACCCGGCACGCATCGCGGGCATCAGCTCGGCCAGCGGCGCGGTGTTGCCGGGTGCGGCGAGGTCGGCGCGCACGTGGTCGGGAGCGAGCGCCAGCATCAGCGACGTCTCGTAGCGCCCGGCGTGCGCGTCGGCTCCCGGGACGCCGCACGAGTGCCAGGCGACGTCGCGGCCCTCGTACCGCAGCAGCGTCGTCGCCGTGGCCAGCGCCGGGACGTTGCCGCCGTGCCCGTTGACGAAACACAGCCGCCGGGCCCACCGGCACGCGGAGCGGCCGGTCTCGACGAGGACCGCAGCCAGCGTCTCGGTGCCGATCGAGATCGTGCCGTCGAAGCCCTCGTGCTCCCCGGAGGCCCCGAAGGCGATCGGCGCGGTGACCGGCAGCCCGAGCCGCGCGGCCACCGTCGTCGCGACCGTCGTGTCGGTGCCGAGCGGCAGGTGCGGTCCGTGCTGCTCGGTTGCCCCGACGGGGACGAGCAGCAGGTCCGTCCCGGCGCACTCGGCGGACCGGGCGTTGCTGATCTCCACGCGCCCCAGGGTGTCAGGCCACGACGATGTCGCCGGTCTCGAGGAGCGACTTGAGGTTCGACAGGATGCCCGGCCACCCACCGGACACGCCGCGGAGCATCTCGCTGCCCGCGACGAACCCGTCGTGGACGACCGTGAGCTTCACGGCGTCGTCTCCGGCCGGCTCGATGTCGAAGGACACCCGGCTGACCGGTTCCTGCCGCATCCGGGCGAGGTCGTCGTCGGACCAGTCGAAGAACTCCTGCATCTCGGGCTGGTAGTTGTGCCAGGTGTAGGCCAGCCGCCGGGGCGGGTCGGCCTCGAGCACGTGCTGGTCCCAGTCGTGGGCGGGTTCGCCGGTCATCGACCAGCGCACCGGCGACCCCACCGCCCAGTCGGACTCCGGCCCGCCCCCGCCGTAGTAGCGACGGACGAACTCGGGGTTCGTCAGCGCCTCCCACAGGCGCTCCGGGGTGGTGCGGATGTAGGTCACGTAGACGAACTCGGTCGTCGTGTCGGTCGTCATCTGCGGTTCCTCCAGGGCTCGCTTGAGGTCGGTCAGCGCATCGACGCGCCCTCGGTCGAAGGTGCGGATCCACCGGTCGGCGAGGTCGCCGAGCGGGGCCGGGTTGAGGTGGTGGTGCTTCTCGCGGCCGACGCGGCGCACGACCACCAGCCCGGCCTCCTCCAGCACCGCGACGTGCTTGGCCACGGCCTGACGGGTCATGGCGAGTCCCGCCACCAGGTCGGAGAGCGTCCGTCCGTCGCGGGCGTTCAGGGCGTCGAGCACGTGACGGCGGCTCGGGTCGGCCAGGGCCCGGAACACCGCGTCGTCGTCACGCATGACAGGGAACCTATCGGTTCCCTGTTTTGATAGGCAACCCCTCGGTTACCTGATGGCGCGCGCGGCGTCGGTCCCCTCCCGGATCGCGGCCGCGGCGTCGCGGGGGGCGAGGACGTCGCCGACCCGGGTCCCGGCCAGGTCGATCTCCGCCGGCACGCGCGGGCCGGCGTGGACGACCGCGTCGGCGTCGAGGGGCTCGAGGGTGTCCGTGGGGTGGTGGAGGATGCCGTCGCCGAGCAGCACGCGGTCGGTGAGCAGCTCGATCCCGAGCGCCGCGGCCCGGCGTCGCCACCGCTCGCGTTCGAGCAACGGCCCGAGGCCCTCCGCGGCGACCATCCCGCTCGTCACCAGCCGCACCCGCGCCCCGCGCTGCGCGAGCAGTTCCGCGACGGACGGCGCGGCGGGGCCGCCCAGGTCGTCGACGACGAGCACCCGTCCCGACGGCGAGGCGGTGCCGGTGAGCACCTCGGAGACGTCGATCGTTCCCGACGGCGGGTCCGGGCGGGCTCCGGTGGCGACGATGATGTGCTCCGCACGTGAGCAGTTGTGGTCGCTATGGCGACAACAAGTGCTCACGTGGCGCAGCCACATCCGCACCCCGGCGTCGCGGCACCGGTGGGCCAGGTCGGCGACCGCGAACGCGAGTTCCCGGCGTTCCGGAGCCGCCGAGGCCACGGCGAGCTGCCCGCCCAGGCGGTCGGAGCGCTCGACCAGGTGCACGTCGTGGCCGCGTTCCGCCGCCTCGGCCGCGGCGGCGAGACCGGCTGGCCCGCCGCCGACCACGAGCACCCGCCGCCGGGTCCCGGGAGGTGGGACCGGCACGGACTCGCGGCCCGCATCCGGGTTCACGACGCACCCGAGCCGCCGGTTCAGCCCGACCGCGGCGATGCACTCCTGATTGCACCCGATGCAGCGCCGGACACGGCGCCCCGTGAGGACCCGGGAGGCGAACGCCGGGTCCGCGATCTGCCCGCGGACCACCCCGACGAGGTCGCACGCTCCGCTCGTCAACGCCCGTTCGGCCTGCTCGGAGGTGGTGTAGCGCCCGACCCCGATCACCGGCACGCCGGTGCCCGCCAGCGCTGCGCGGACGGCCGACGGCACCGGCTCGGCGTACCCCGCGGGCACGCCCATGGGCGGTTCGATCAGCGGCAGCGTCGCGGTGGCGACCCCGACCGCGGTGTTCACGACGTCCACCAGGTCCGCCACCCGACGCGCGACCCGTGCGGCGTCGGCCGCGGTCAACCCGCCGTCGAGACCCTCGTCGCCCTGCAGCCGCACGCCGAGGATGCGGTCGCCGATCTCCGCGCGGACCGCCGTCAGCACCTCACGCAGGACGAGCACGCCGTCGGCGTGGGCGTCGTCGCGCCGGTTCGTGAGCGGCGAGAGGAATTGCCTCAGGAGGGAGGCCTGCGAGGCCTGGATCTCCACCCCGTCGAACCCGCCGGCGATGCAGTGCCGCGCGACGGTCGCGAAGCCCTCGACGACGCGCGCGATCCCGGCGGCGTCCAGGGCCACCGGGACCTCGCGGAACATCGGGTCGGGGATCGCGCTCGGGGCCTCCACGACGGTCCGTGAGTACAGCGACGACGACTGCGCGCCGTTGTGCCCCACCTGCGCCAGCACCACCGCGCCGTGCGCTTGCACCGCGTCGGTGATCGCGCGGTAGCCGGGGACGACGGCGGGGTCGGTGCCGAGGACGGCCTTCTCGTAGGGCCGGTCGAGGGCCTGCTCCTCGACGATGACCAGCCCGGCCCCCCCGGCCGCCCGGGCCGCGTAGTACGCCGCGTGCTGCGCGCTCGGACGGTTGGCGACGGCGGCATTGGTGAGGTGCGCGGGGAAGACGATCCGGTTCCGGACGATCTGGTTCCCGATCCGGATCGGCTCACCCAGCACGGAGGATCTCCTCGGCCGCCCGACGCCCCTCGCGGACGGCCGCGGTGACGGTGCGCGGGGCGAGGGCGTCGCCGATCGCACTCGGGTGCGCGCCCGGCCGGCGGGGCCCGGCGTCGACGAGCATCCCCGCGATCGTGTGCCGGTGGCCCGTGACGACGTCCGCGACGACGACGTGGTCCGGGTGCCGCTCGACGACCCGGTGCTCGAGGACCCGGTCGACGCCGGCCCGCTGGAGGCGGACGTTCGCCGCCACCACGTCGGCGAGCTGCTTCCCGGCGACCTGGTCGGGCGTCACGAGCGCGACGGCGTGGCGCGGTGCGAGGTGTTCGGCGAGCGCGACCGCAGCGCCGTCACCGAGGGGGTCGTCGACGACGACGGGTCCCTCCACCGGCGTCCCGCGGAGGACGGCGAGGACCGACACCCCGGGGCGATCGGCGTCGAGCGCACCGGTCGCCACGACGTCCGCCCGGTCCGGGCCGACCGCTCCGAGCTGCATCGACACGCCGAGCCGGGCGAGTTCGTCGACGTACCAGTCGGCGAGGCGCGCGAACCGGTGCCGCCCGGGGAGCCCCGCGATCACGCGCAGCAGCCCGCCCGGCTCGTCGTCCCGCTCCACGAGCCGCACCGCCCGGCCCCCGAGCGCCAGCGTGCGCGCCGCCTCCAGTCCCGCCGGCCCCGCGCCGACGACGACCACCTCGTCGTCCCCTGCCGTCCGCAGTGCGGCCATGCTGACGTCGGACGGCACAATCGGGCCCGGTACGACGCCCGGCTCGACGGTGCACCCGATCCGCGGGTTCCGGACGTCCCTGACCCGGCACTCCTGGTTCGTCAGCACGCACGGCCGCGGGGTCCGACCGGCCCGCAGCGTCGACACCAACGACGGGTCCGCGAGCTGCGCGCGGGTCATCTCCACGAGGTCGGCGACGCCGTCGTCCAGCGCAGCCTGCGCGTCCGCCGGGTCGACGATGCTCCCCGCGAGCACCACGGCGCACCGCCCGGCGACCACGCCCCGCACCGCCCGGCACGCCTCCGTCATGAACCCCGACGGCGTGTGCGCGTCCGGCCGCGTCGCCCCGACCGACATCGCCGAGCCCCGGACCGGCACGACGTGATCGACGAGGTCGGCCACGCGGTCGACCGTTCCCAGGGACGGAGCGAGGGTGATCCCGGCCCACGGCGCGAGCTCGTCCACGCACAGCCGGACTCCCACCCACGCCTCCGGGACGGCCTCCCGCACGGCACGCAGCACGTCGACCAGCACCCGGTCGTCCGGCGTCGGAGTACTGAGCGCCGACCGGAACTGCCGCAGCAGGGAGTACTGACCGGCGGCGATCTCGACCCCGCCGCAGCCGGCCTCGACGGCCGCGCGGGCCGCCGTCGCGAAGGCCTGGACGACCAGATCGATCTCGGCGAGCGACAACGGCCGCGGCACCGCCCGGGTCGCCGGGTCCGCTACGGACGACGGCGCCCGCAGCACCCCCCGCGCCGCGGACTGCGATCCCGCGTGCCCCAGTCCGGCCAGCACCAGCGCGGATGCGCACGCGGTCGCCACCGCCGCCCACCCGTCGACGCAGGTCGCAGCCAGCGGCGCGTACTCGTAGGGGTGGTCGTCCGGAGTCACCGACGCGATCTCGGTGACGATCACGCCCGCTCCCCCGGCCGCCCGGGCGCGGTAGTGCTCGACGTCGCCCAGCCCGCGGTCGGCCGAGGAGTTCGTCGCGTGCGGGCCGAACAGCACGCGCGACGGCAGCGTCCGGGGCCCGATCCGGACGGGGTCGACGAGCCTCACCGGCACCGGACCGAGTACCCGTGGCCGGGAACCGAGTAGTGACTGCTCGGTCCGGACGGTCCTGACGTCGACCGGCTCCCGCACGCCACGATCCGACCATGACCACGACGACCCGTGACCGTCTCCTGCTCGCCGCCGCCCTCGCCCTGGAGGTCCTCGCCCTCCTCGGCCTCGTCACCGCCGTGCTGACCGGGCCCGAACCCCGCACCCTGCTGCCCGCGGTGCTCGGGGTCGTGATCGCGTCGGTCCTGACCGGCCTCGTCGTCATCGGGATGGTCCGACGACGGATCACCGCGGCGTTCTCGCACGTCATGAGCCGAGCCGTGGTGCCCGGCGGCTGGGCGTACGGCGGTGCGCCCGGCTACGGCGGACCGCCCGGTCACGTCCCCTCCGACGCCCACGCGCACCACGCCTCCCGGTCCCACCACCACGACTCCGGAGGGTGGCACGACGCCGGGTGGTGGTCCGACGGCGGCAGCTCCGGGTCGGACTGGTCGAGCTGCTCGAGCAGCGACTCCGGCAGCTCGGGCAGCGACTCGGGCAGCTCGAGCAGCTGCGACTGACCCGGCCGGCACCGGGTCGAGTAGTCGGCTACTCGGGTCCCCGGCCCCGCCCTCTCCCCAGACTTCCCGACGGCGGGTCCCACCGCCGTTCCACGACGATCACCAGGAGCACCCGATGACCACCGTCACGCACCACCCCACCGAGCGCCTCGTCCCGGCCGGTCCCGCCGGCCCGCCCCGGTCCGGCCCACCGGGACGGCGACGGCGCGCTGCCCGCACCCGCCTCGTCGCCCTGGTGGTCGCCGGGGGCGTGAGCCTCGGCGGCCTCGCCGGTGGCGTGGCCCTGCTCGCGGGTGCGGCGTCCGCCCCGACTCCCGCCGTCGTCGCCCCGGGCGCGCCGAGCGTGCCCGGCGCCCCGGTCGCGCCCGCCCCGGTCGACGCGGCCGGCGTCGCGGGGGTGCCGGGAGCCGTGCCACCGGTCGGTCCGCCGGCGGCGGTCGAGGCACCCGCCGACGCCCCCGCCCCGGCCGCACCCGCGCCGAGAGGTGGCGGTAGCGGCTCGTCGTCGGGAACGGATGGCGGGGGCTCGTCGTCCGGGTCCGGCGGACCGGGCAGCGGCTCGACGCCGCCGCCCATCAGCATCCCGAACAAGCCGAAGCCGCCGCTCACGATCCCGAACAAGCCGCCGAAGATCACGATTCCCGGCCGGAGCGACGACTGAGGGGTCACCCCGGCGCCGCGGTTCGGGGCCGCGGCACCGGGGGAGCTCAGTGGGCGCGGATGCCGGCCGGCAGCCGACGCCCCTCGCCGGCGAGCGGGTCGGTGTCGCACGCCTTGTCCGGGCGCCGCACGGACAACGTCAACGGCACCGGCCCGCCGTCCTTGCGCGGCCCGCGGGTCGTCTTGTGCGAGTGGTCCAGCGAGGGCTTGGGGATGACGGTGTCCATCTCCAGCTTCGCCAGCGCGATCTCGCCGTTGCCCAGGACGCACTCCGGGTCGGGCCCGTCGAGGGGCAGGCCGGTGAAGAACTTGGCCGCCATGCAGCCGCCCTGGCAGGCGTCGTAGTGCGAGCACTTCGTGCACGCGCCACCCGACTGCGGCCCGCGGAGCTCGGCGAACAGCTCCGAGTCCTGCCACACCCCCTGGAACCCGCCCTCGGACCGGACGTTGCCCGCGAGGAACTGGTCGTGGATCGCGAACGGGCAGGCGTAGACGTCGCCGACCGGGTCGATCAGGCACACCACGCGGCCGGCGCCGCAGAGGTTGAGCCCCGGCAGCTCCTCGCCGAACGCCGACAGGTGGAAGAACGAGTCGCCGGTGAGGACGTCCTCGCCGCGAGCGACGAGCCAGTCGTAGAGCTGGCGCTGCTGCTCGCGGGTCGGGTGCAGCTCGTCCCACGAGTCCGCACCGCGACCCGAGGGGCGGAAGCGGGTGATCCGCAGCTGGGCGCCGTAGCGGTCGGCGATCGCCTTGAAGTCGTCGAGCTGGTCGACGTTCTGCCGGGTGACGACGACCGAGATCTTGAACTCGCCGAAGCCCGCCTCGTACAGGTTCTCCATCGCGCGGATCGCGGTGTCGTACGAGCCGGGACCGCGGACGTGGTCGTTGACCTCGGCCGTCGCACCGTCGAGGGAGATCTGGACGTCGACGTAGTCGGTCCTCGCCAGCTGCGCGGCGCGCGCCTTGTCGAGCTTGACGCCGTTGGTCGAGAACTTGACGCCCACGTCGTGGGCGATCGCGTAGTCGAGCAGCTCCCAGAAGTCGCTGCGCACGGTCGGCTCGCCGCCGCCGATGTTGACGTAGAAGACCTGCATCCGCTGCAGCTCGTCGATGACCGCCTTGCACTCCTCGGTGGAGAGCTCGTTGGGATCACGACGGCCGGAGGACGACAGGCAGTGCACGCACGAGAGGTTGCAGGCGTAGGTGAGCTCCCAGGTCAGGCAGATCGGGGAGTTCAGGCCTTCGACGAAGTGCTCGACGAGCTTCATGTGGTGGTCTCCCGCGGCTGGATCGTGCCCGCCTTCGCGAGGCCGGCGAGCGCCTTGAGGTACTGCTCCCGCTGGTGTGCGGGAACCTCGGCCGCCTCGAGGGCGCCGTGGACGTCGGGGTGGTCGGCGAGCGCCTCCACGACCCGGACCAGCGCCCGGGTCTTGAGGAAGGACAGCCGTCGGGTGTGGAAGTCGTAGACGAGGGCACCGAACGACTCCGGCCGCACCGAGACCGAGCCGGAGATCCGGTACGGGCCGTCGGCGTCGAAGTCGTCGACGCCGGCGGGGGCTGCCTGCGGGCCGGCCCCCGCCGCCGTCGTCGGCATCAGTAGACGCCGCACATGCCGTCGATCGAGACCTCCTCGACGAGGGTCTCCTCGACGAGCGGGGTCTCCTCGTGCGTGGGCTCAGCCATACCGACCTCCTGCGTTCGACCTCCGGACAGCGACGGACGCTAACTGGCACTCGGTGCCATTCACACTGTCCGATCGGGCGGCCCGTGATCGCGGTCTCGTTTGCTACGCGCGAGGAGAGCGGCGTCACGAGTGGGGGACACTGTCGTCGTGACCTCTGCCACTCGGACCCTCCGGGCCCGCCGCCTCGAAGCGGCGGCGCTGGAGCTGTTCACCGTGCGTGGCTTCGACGCGGTCACCGTGGACGACCTCGCCGCGGCGGGCGGGGTCGGCCGCCGCACGTTCTTCCGGTACTTCCCGACGAAGCTCGACGTCGTCCTCGGCCAGCTCGACGACGCCCTCGCCGGCCTCGTCTCCGCGCTCGCCGCGGTGCCCGACACGGTCGACCCGACCTCGGCCGCCCGTCGGGCGTTCCTGCAGGTCAACGCCTACTCCCCCGACGACGAGCCGGTGCTGCGGCGCCGCCTGACGCTGATCGAGACCGTGCCGGAGGTGGGCGCCCGCGCCTCCGTGCGCTACGAGGGCTGGGAGCGGGCCCTGGCGGCGGACGCGGCCGCCCGGTGGGGCTGCGCGCCCGGCGAGCTGCGGCCCCAGGTGTTCGCGCGCGTCGTGGTCGCGGCGATGCGCGGGGCGTTCACGGTGTGGCTCGCCGCGCCCGACGCGGAGCTGGAGCCCCTGGTCGTGGCGGCCTTCGACGACCTGGCCCGGGGGTTCGGGTGAATCATGACCCCACTGCCCTGATCGACGTCGACCCGTCGTCGTCGGTGGCGCCGTACGAGCAGGTGCGGGCGTCGGTGACGGAGCTGGTGCGGACCGGTGTGCTGCCCGCCCACACGCGGCTGCCGGCGGTGCGCCGGCTCGCGGTGGACCTCGGGCTGGCCGCGAACACCGTCGCCCGGGCCTACCGGGAGCTCGAGGCGGCCGGCGTCGTGGAGACCCGCGGGCGCCTCGGGACGTTCGTCGTCGAAGCGTCGGAGGGTCCCGACGAGGCCCGGGAGGCCGCCCGGGCCTTCGCCGGCCGGATGCGTGAGCTCGGGGTCTCGCCGGAGCGCGCGCTCGACCTGGCGCGGGCGGCCCTCGCCGACGGCTGACGACCGCGCCGACCCTGCCCCACCCGCCGTCGGGAACGGCCTACCAGGGCACCTCGACGCGGTCCTCCCAGAGGCGGCCGGTGGGCGGCGGGTCGGAGAGCGTGGCGGCGCGCCCGGCGAGCCAGATCGCCGTGTCCGCCCCCTCCTCGACCGACCGCGGGGCGTCCGGGCCGCCCATGTCGGTGCGGCAGTGGCCCGGGCAGGTGGCGTCGACCAGCACCCCCTTGCGCCCGTTCCCGAGCTCGTGGGCGAGGTTGCGGGTGAGCGCGTTCAGCCCCGCCTTCGCGACGCGGTAGGGCGCGAGTCCGCCGGCGTTCCCCGGCCCGCTCATCCGTCCGAGGCAGGCCGTCACGTTGACGACCCGGCCCCACCTCCGCCGCGCCATCCCCGGCACGAGCGCGGAGACCAGTGCGAACGGGGCGTCGAGGTCGACGTCCCGCACCGACCGCCAGTCGTCGAGCGTGATCTCCAGCGTCTTCGACCGCCGCGCGCTCATCACCGCCGCCGCGTTGACCAGCACGTCCACGTCGCCCACGTCCGCGACACCCGCCGCGATCGTGTCCACGGACGCCAGGTCGAGCGGCTGCGCCTCGACCCCGTCCGGCACCGGCGAGCCGGGCCGGGCGATCCCCACGACCCGCGCACCCGCCGTCACCAACCCGAGGGCGATCTCCCGCCCGAGCCCCCGGCTGGCGCCGGTCACCACCGCCGTCCGTCCGGAGAGGTCCGCACCGTCCACATCGCCGAGTTCCCGCGGACCCCTGGACGAACCCTGCCCGTCTGTCGCAATATGCTGGCAACTGCATCGGCCGACGAGCGCCGCACGAAGGGCAGCACCCGAAACCCTCCGAAGGTGCAGGTGATCTCCCGCCTCCGTGAACGGGATCACGCTTCGGCTCTCGCCCGTGACCTGGCGCACGCCTAGCGTCCGCCCGGAACGAGAGACCGGTCCGCGAGGCAGGTCTTCCCGACGACGAGAGGATCGCGATGCAGGTCGACGAGCTGCTCAAGCCGTTCCCGATCAAGGAGTTCCACCCGTTCCCGCGGGCGCTCCTGGGGCCGGGTTCGCACGAGCTGATCGGCCCGGAGGCCCTCAAGCTCGGCTTCAAGAAGACCCTGATCATGACGTCGGGTCTTCGCGGCACGGACATCGTGCACAAGATCAGCGAGTCGATGAAGTGGCACGGGATCGAGACGGTCATCTACGACCAGGTCGAGTCCAACCCCAAGGACTACAACGTCATGGACGCCGTGAAGCTGTACCAGGAGAACTCCTGTGACAGCTTCGTGTCCATCGGCGGCGGCTCCTCGCACGACGCCTGCAAGGGCGCGCGCGTCTCGGTCGCGCACGACGGTCGCAACGTCAACGAGTTCGAGGGCTTCAACCAGTCCGAGAACCCGAAGAACCCGCCGCACATCGCGGTCTCCACCACGGCCGGCACCGGCTCGGAGACCTCGTGGGCCTACGTCATCACCGACACCACGACCGACCCGAACAACCCGCACAAGTACGTCGCGTTCGACGACGCCTCGGTGACCACCCTGGCGATCGACGACCCGGTGCTCTACTACGACTGCCCGATCGACTTCACCGCGCAGTGCGGCTTCGACGTGCTCGCGCACGCCTCCGAGCCCTACGTCTCGCGCCTGAACTTCGAGCCGAGCCTCGGCAACGCGATCCGCGCCATCGAGCTCACCTCCCAGAACCTCCGCGAGGCGGTCTGGAACGGGCAGGACCTCCCCGGCCGCCAGGGCATGATGTACGCGCAGTACATCGCCGCCCAGGCGTTCAACTCCGGTGGCCTCGGGATCATCCACTCGATCTCGCACGCGGTGTCGGCCTTCTACGACACCCACCACGGCCTGAACAACGCCGTCGCGCTCCCCCGCGTGTGGGCGTTCAACATGCCGGTCGCCTACAAGCGCTTCGCGCGCATCGCCGAGGCCATGGGCGTGGACACCACGCACATGACCGACGTGCAGGCCGCGGAGGCCGCGCTCGCCGCCTCCATCCGGCTGCTCCGCGACGTGGGCATCCCGGAGAAGTTCACCGACGTCACCCAGGACTCCTACTCGAAGAACCGTCTGGGCCAGGGCCCGACGAAGTTCTACGAGAACGAGAAGACCATCACGGGCAACGACGCCGACGTGGACCGCATCACCAACCACGTCCTCGGTGACGCCTGCACCCCGGGCAACCCGAAGGAGTGCACCTTCACGACGGTGCGCCCCGTGGTCGACCACTGCCTCAACGGCGACCTGGACGACCTGCTCAGCTGATGTCCCACCTCGGTGCCCGGTGGGTCGGCCTGCGGCTGGCCCACCGGGCACCGGCGTGTTTACCTTCGATCGACCCGTAGGAAGGACCCCGCGTGACCAGCACGTCCGAGCAGCCCGTCACCGACCCGAGCACCGTCTTCGAGTCGGTGGACGACGTCGTGGAGGCACTCTCCGCCCAGGGCTACATCGCCGACCGGCGGCTGGCCACGACCGTCTTCCTGCTCACGCGGCTGGAGAAGCCGCTGCTGCTCGAGGGACCGGCCGGCGTCGGGAAGACCGAGCTGGCGAAGATGCTCGCCGCCGCCACCGGCCGGCGCTTCCTGCGCCTGCAGTGCTACGAGGGCCAGGACGAGACCAAGGCCCTCTACGAGTGGGACTACGGCAAGCAGCTGCTCTACACCCAGATCCTGCGGGAGAAGATCGGGCAGGTCGTCGAGGACGCCCCCGACATCCCCACCGCCGTCGACCGCATCGGCGCGCAGGACTCCGTCTTCTTCTCCGAGCGCTTCCTCGCACCCCGCCCGCTGCTCGAGGCCATCCGGTCCGACGAGCCCGTCGTGCTGCTGATCGACGAGGTCGACCGCGCCGACGAGGCCCTCGAGGCGGTGCTGCTCGAGACGCTCGGCGAGTTCCAGATCTCCGTGCCCGAGGTGGGCACCTTCGCCGCGAAGAACGCGCCGTACGTGATCCTGACCAGCAACAACACGCGTGACCTGGCCGCCGCCCTGAAGCGCCGCTGCCTGCACCTGTTCCTGGACTACCCGACGGCGGAGCGCGAGCTGGAGATCGTGCGCTCCAAGGACACCGGGCTGCCCGAGGCCGCCGCCCGGGAGCTGGTCGAGGTCGTCCGCGGGCTGCGCGAGCTCGAACTGCGCAAGGCGCCGTCGATCTCGGAGACGATCGACTGGGCCCGCACGCTGGCCGTGCTCGGCGTCGACGAGCTGAACTCGCAGATCCTCTCCGACACCGTCTCCGTCGTCGTGAAGTACGACAAGGACGTGCAGAAGGCGCTCGGCGCGCTGCCGAACCTCGTCGACCCGAACGCGGTGGTCGAGGACGCGCACGGGCACGGCCACGGTCATGGCCACGGGCACGGCCACGACGACCACGGCACCAACGGGCACTCCCGCGGCCCGGCCGCCGTGCCCGACGACGAGAACGACGGTCCCGACGGTCGCGCGGTCCGGGCCGCCAAGGACGAGCCCGGGCGGCACGCCGGGGTGTACGGCGCGCCCGGTCGGGAGGCCCAGGAGGCCGCGCGGTCCGGGGACAACCCGACCAGGCCGCGCAGCGTGAGCTCCTCGCAGGGCAACCGGTCGTTCGGGCTCGGCAAGAAGCGGGCCCTGTAAGCCACGCCGAGCACGAGAGGAGGCCCCGGTCGTGGAGGCCACCATCCACCGCTTCGTCCGGCTCCTGCGCATCCGCAACGTCCGGATCTCCACGTCGGAGGTCCTGGACGCGATGCACTGCGCGAGCGAGCCCGGCGTCCTCGCCGACCGCCCCACCCTCAAGGCGGCGCTGCAGGTCTCGCTCGTCAAGGACATCCGCGACGAGGCCACCTTCGACGAGATCTTCGACGCCTTCTTCGCGCTGGTGCGGATCGGGACGGAGGACACCGGGCACGGCCACGGGCACGGCCACGAGGACCTCTCCGACGGCGGCGAGCTGGAGGACTTCACCCTCTCCGACGAGCCGGCGGAGACGCCCGAGCAGGGCCACGACCACGGCAAGCCGGTCGACATCAAGGAGTTCTTCGACCCCGAGGACATGGCCCAGCAGTTCAACCTGCACCAGGAGGCCAACAAGATCGACCTGGCGTCGATGACCGACGAGATCGTCTTCTCCAAGGACGGCGCCACCGACCAGACCAACACCACGGAGAAGGTCCAGATCGAGACCGACCGCCTGCACGGCGGCGGTCTGCCCGGCGACATCGCGACGTCGTCGGGGACGAAGGTCGACGCGGACCTCAACGTGGCGCAGCAGGAGGCCCTGCTGGGCTGGCTGCAGGGCGTCGAGGACGGGATCGACGACGAGGGTGACGAGACCGACGCGATGGCGCTGCGGCGTCGTCTCGCGGGGATGCTGGAGAACCTCCCCGAGGCGATCAAACGGCACCTCGAGCGGCTCATGGAGCTCGAGCAGCGCATCGTCGACGGCGGGCACGCCGACGAGGAGGCGCACAAGGCGGAGGTCGACCGCGCGCAGGAGCACGAGCGCCAGCAGCTCGAGGACTCGCTGCGCCGGCTGGCGAAGACGCTGCACGGCGCGCTGACGCACCGGCGACGTCAGTCCCCCCGGGGTCGCATCGACGCCGGCCGCACCATGCGGCGCAACATGCGCTTCGACGGCGTGCCGTTCACCCCGGTGACGGTCAGCCGGGCCGAGGACAAGCCGCGGCTGGTGATCCTGGCCGACGTGTCGCTGTCGGTGCGGGCGACCGCACGGTTCACCCTGCACCTGGTGCACGGCCTGCAGGACATGTTCGGCCAGGTCCGGTCCTTCGCCTTCGTCGGGGATCTCATCGAGGTCACCGACCTGTTCAGCGACCACACCGTGGAGGACGCCCTCGGCCTCATCTTCGGCGGCGACCTGCTGGACGTGGACGCCAACTCGAACTACGGCCAGGCGTTCGGCGACTTCCTCGAGGACCACGCGTCGGCGGTCAACCGGCGCTCGACCGTCATCGTGCTCGGGGACGGCCGGGGCAACGGCAACGACCCGAACATCGAGGCGTTCGCCGAGATCGCCCGGCGGGCCCGGGAGACCATCTGGCTCACGCCGGAACCGCGCTACTCGTGGGGCCTGGGGGCCTGCGACCTGCCGCAGTACGCCGAGTTCGTCGACCGGATCCGTGTCGTCCGCGACCTCACCGGGCTCTCCGAGGTCAGCCACGACATGGTCGCCGAGATGATCGGCCGGTGACCCTCACTCCCGCGGCGGGCTCGCTGCGGATCGATCCGCTGGCCCCGGCGCACCCGGGGCGCTGGGAGAACGGCCCGGTGGTGGTGTGCCACCTCGACCGCGCCGCGGTCCCGGTGCGCCTCGCGGAGGGTCGCGCGCCCGAGCTGGTCACCGACCGGTTCGAGCTCCACCGGCTCGGTGACCGCATCCTCGTGCTCCACCGCTTCCGGCCCGACGAGCTGGACGACGACGTCTCCACGGTCGTCGCCGACGAGCTCGGCGACGTCATCGACTCGGCGCCGCTGTTCGAGCGGGTGGTCACGGGAATCGTGCGCTCGACCGTGCTCGACCCGCTGACGGCGTGGTCGACGTTCTACGCGAACTCCCTCGCGGTGCTGCGCCATCCCGGCGCGGGACCGTGGTCCGGCGGCCTGCCCGAGGCGTCGCTCGCCGGCTTCGCCCCGGTCCACGCGCGGGCCCTCGACGAGGTGCTGGGCACGACGGTGGCCGACCTCGGCTCGTGCTTCGGGTTCCTGCCGCTGCTGATGGCCGAGCGCGGGCTCGACGTGGTCGCCACCGACCACACCGTCGGCACCATGACGCTGCTCTCCGCCGTCGCGCGGGCCGGGGTGGTCCCGGAGGCGGCCGACCGGGTGCGCACGCTGGCCTGCGACGCCCGGGCGGTCCCGCTGGCCGACTCCTCGGTCGACACGGTCACCGCGATCCACCTGCTCGAGCACCTGCCCGAGGACGCGGCGGCGGTCGTCGTCGACGAGATGGTGCGGGTCGCCCGGCGCCGGATCGTCGTGGCCGTGCCCTACGAGGAGTCCCCCGACCCGGTCTACGGCCACCTGCGCCGCTTCACCCCGGACGACCTGGTCGCCCTCGGCGAGCGCACCGGCCTGCGGTTCCGGGTGGACGAGCACCACGGGGGCTGGATGTGCGCGGAGCGCAGGTGAGCACTTGTTGTCGCCATGGCGACAACAAGTGCTCACCTGAGCGAAGCTCACATCGGACAGCCCTGGCCCCGCGCCGCCTGCTGCGGGTCCATGCGGAACATGGGACCGGTGTCGGTGGGCTCGTCGTAGTAGCGGTGGAAGACCGGGGTGAGTCCGCCGGAGATCGGCGGGACGATCCAGCTCCAGTCGACGGGGCACGTCCGACCGGCCTGCTCCTCGCGCTCGAGGTGGCGCAGGAAGCGCTGTGACTCGCCGTGGTGGTCGGCCATCGACACGCCGGCGGTGTCGAACGAGTGCTGCACCGCGAGGGTGGTCTCCACGGCCGCCCGGTCGCGCCACATCGTGCGGTCGGACGAGGTGTCGAGGCCCATCTTCTCGGCGACCTCGCGCAGCATGTCGTAGCGGTCGGCGTCGGCGAAGTTGCGCGCGCCGATCTCGGTGGCCATGTACCAGCCGTTGAACGGTGCCGCGGGGTAGGAGATCCCGCCGATGTCCAGGCGCATGTTGCTGATGACCGGCAGCGCGTGCCAGCGCAGGCCCAGGTCGGCGAACCACGCGTGGTCGGGATGGGTGATGTCGACCTCGAGGACCGAGGCCTCGGGGACGTCGACGAACTGCGGCCCCTTCTCGGCCCACTCCCCGCCGCCGGACACGACGAGCGGGAGCACGTCGAACCGACCCATCGGCGAGGGCGGCACCCAGCCGAGCGAGCGGGCATGGTCGGTGAACCCGACGTAGCGCGGGTCGCCGAGGACACGGCCCCCGGTGCGGTAGCCCGCGTAGCGGATGAGCTGCTCGTTCCAGATCCGCGGCCCGGGTGCGGTCGGCGTGTCCGGCGCGAAGATCGTGATCGTGGAGCGGATCCGCCCGCGCCGCGTCGCCTCGTCGAGGTGACCGACGCACTCCGCGGCGACCTCGTCGGGCGCGGTCACGTGCCGGCGGTCCCGCAGGTGCAGGCTGCGCCAGTACAACCGACCGATGCAGCGGGCGGAGCTCCGCCAGGCGACCCGGGCGCCGAACGCCAGCTCGGCGGCGGTGTGCACGTACGTGCCCGTCCGCTCGATCTCGTCGCGCACGGCCGCGATCCGCTCGGCCAGGGGAACGGCCGGCGCGTCACCGCCCTTGACCGTCGTGGCTCCCGGTTCCTCGGACTCGGCGTGGAAGAGCCGCAGGAACTCCTCGGCCTCGTCCGGGTCGACCGGCGCGACGCCGACGTCCCGGGAGGCGGGAGCGCCCCAGGCCGTCGCCGGGGGTGGCGTCGGGGCGTCCGCGGCCTGCGCCGGCCGGGGGCGCGGGCGGGGCCGGTCGTCGACGGTCGCCGGGGCGGGGACGGGAGCCGGGCCGGGGACCGGGGCCGACACCGTGGCGGCGGAGACCGTGGCCGGAGCAGCCACCGAGGCCGTGGCCGCGGACACCGTCTCCGGGTCGGGCGGGGTCGCCGGAGCCGGCGCGACGGCGGCCGCCAACGGTGCCGTGGCGGCCCCGGGGTCGGCGGTCCGCGCAGCCGGGACCGGGCCGGGCGGCTCGGTGGCCGGGGCCGCGGGTGGCACCACCGGCGATCCGCTCGAGGGTGTGCTCACCGGTCCGGCGTCGGTCGTGGTCCCGACGACGGCCATCGTGGCCATCCCGCGCGCCATGCCACCTCCGTGTGTGCTCCGAGGTCCTGCATCCCGCCGCCGTGTGCTCCAGCGACGTCGACACCTCTGGTTGCGCCGCCGCCTCCGACGGCGTCCGAGCCGGACCCCCGCGCGCCCGGACACCATCCTCACCGAGCTCCCCGCCGAGGGGATCTAGCCGTTCGGACTCACATGACCGGCGATCCGGGCCCGAACGATCGGCCGACCGGCGCAACGACCACCCGCACGTTGCATCACCCGTCCTGCTCGTCAGGAGAACGCCCTCCTGATGACGAACCACGACGGATCGGACGCGGGCGCGTCGAGACCCCACCGTGACCTGTCACACCGGCCCACTGTAGGGGGTCGCCCGTCGCTCCTCGGAGGGTGGGAGCACCTCACCGAGCGTCACTCGTTGGTGCGCTCCGTGTCGGCCCACCGCGACTGCGACCCCGATGCTCTGGCACCCTGACCGACGACCGGCAGTAATCGTCGCGAGAACCCAGCGTGACGAGACCGACGGTGGGAGGCACGAGTGAGCCGAGCCGGACGGGGCCGCACCGGTGGTGCGGGCCCCAGGGGAGGCATGCGTGGCGGTCGCGTGCGCGCGAGCGACCTGCGCGAGCGCGCGGACGAGATGGCCGCGCTGCTCGACGAGGCCGCCCCCCGCGCCCGTCGCCGTCGTCGCCGCAGCTCCACCGCCCTGCCCGCCGCGATCGCCGCCTTCGGCGCCCTGAGCGTCGGTGGCGTGGGCCTGGCGCTGGGCCTGACCCCCACGGGCACGGAGGGCCAGCTGCCCGCCGCGCCCTCGCCCGTGCTCGCCGACCCGGGAACCGACCTGCCCGCGACGACCGCCGACGGCGCGGCGCCCGCGACCGCGGACCTCGACCCCGCCGTCGCGGGCGCCGACCTGATCCGACCCGACGACGGCCGGGCCGACCGCCGCGACGGAGGCCGGCCGGCCCCGTCGCCCACCCCGCGGTCCACGGCCTCGACCACGACCTCCGCGCCGGCGACGACGACCACCCGCTCCCGCCCGACGACGACCCGGACGACGAAGCCCCGGCCCACCAAGCCGCGCCCGACGGTGACCCGGTCGGCCACCCCGCGGTCGACGACGACCCCGACCTCGGCGGCCTCCACCCGTCCGATCGCGGAGCGCTCGGCCCTGCTGACGAGCACGTCGGACGACGAGGAGCCGACCACGGCCACGTCCGCGACCCCGGTCCCGTCCGGGGACGACGACCTCGACGCCGACCGCTAGACCCCGTCCGAGGGGGAGAGCGGTCGGCTCTCCACGACCAGTGACGACCGCCCGGTGACGGATCGCACGACCGTGGCGGGCCCGTCGCCGTTCACCGGCCGTGGCCGTACGCTGACCGCACGGTAGGCCACCCTCCACGATCGGGGGCGGACGCGGAGTAGCGTCGCGGCCTAGTGCCCACCGCAGGGGTGGCCCGGGCGGGGGGCGAGCAAGTCATCGCGAGATGAGGAGTCGACCGGACGTGACCGCAGCGAGGAACAACGGTCCTGACGCAGGGCGTCACGGCCCTGCCGGGCCGGCGGGTCCTCCCCGCGACCGCGATTCCGGGGACTTCCCCGGCAACTGGGGCGCCTCGGCACTCGATCGCTCAGCGGTCTCCGGCCGGGAACCGTTCGGCGCCGGAGCGTCCGGTTTCGGATCGTCGGGGCGGACGCCTCCACCAGGTGGGGCGTACGACCCTGACGACGCCGTGTTCGACATCGCCGACGACCGGCGCGACGACGGGACGACGATGAGCCATCCCTCCAGCCGTGGGGCCGTTCCCCCGCCCCCGCCCCGGACCACCGCCTTCCCGCCGCCGTCGCTGCCGACGGCACGCTCGGAGTCGGGCCATCGCGCCGAGGACCGGCACTCCGGTGGGCAGCTCGGCGACGGCTACGAGACCGGCGGCTACGAGACCGGCGGGTACCAGAGCGGGGGTCACGGCTCCTCCGGCTACGAGACCGGCGGCTACGGCTCCGCCGGGTACGACACCGGCTACGGCTCGGCCGGGTACGGCACCGGGAGCCACTCCGGCGGCTACTCCTCCGGGGGCTACTCCTCCCCGGGCCACGACTCGCCCGGCTACGGCTCCTCCGGGTACGGCTCGGCCGGCTATGGCTCGGCCGGCTACGACTCGCCCGGGTACGGCTCGGCCGGCTACGGCTCCTCCGGCGGCTACGACTCGACCGGGTACGCGCCGTCGAACGGCTCCTACCTCGACGAGCCCGCCCGCACGTCGGCGATGCCGTCGAGCCCGTCGCACCACGTCCCCGAGGGCGTGGGGCTGCCGACGCCGCGCGACGCGTCGGCACGCTCGAACGACGCCTCGGACATGGTCGCGATCATCCGGGACAGCTTCGAGGCGGTCTCCTCGCGGACCGACGAGCTGACCCAGCTGTTCTACGGCTGGTTGTTCCGGATCGCGCCGGAGACCCGCGAGCTGTTCCCGGTCACGATGGAGCTGCAGCGCACGCGCCTGCTGCGCGCGCTCATCCACGTCGTGCAGATGGTCGACCGGCCCGACGAGCTCAACGTCTTCCTGCGCCAGCTCGGCCGGGACCACCGCAAGTTCGGGGTCATCGGCGAGCACTACGACAAGGTCGGCGAGGCCCTCCTCGGTGCCCTGGCGGAGATCGCCGGGCCCGCGTGGACCCGTGACGTGGAGCAGGCCTGGGTCGGCGCGTACGGCGTCGTCTCGAAGTCGATGCGCGACGCCGCGGACGCCGAGCGCGGTCCCGCCGTCTGGATGGCCCGGGTGATGGAGCACCGCCGGGTCGCCCCGGACCTCGCGATCGTGCGGGTGCAGACCAGCCAGCCCGTGCCCTACCTCGCCGGGCAGTACGTCTCGGTGGAGACCCCGCAGCGCCCACGGATGTGGCGCTCGCTCACGCCGGCGAACGCCCCGGGCCCGGACTGCGTGATGGAGTTCCACGTCCACACGGTCCCCGGCGGCTGGGTGAGCCGGGCGATCGTGTCGCACGCCCGCGTCGGCGACGTGTGGCGCATCGGTCCGCCGATGGGCCAGATGACCCTCGACCCGCGCTCGCAGGCCGACCTGCTCATGGTCGCCGGCGGCACCGGGCTCGCTCCCGCCCGTGCGCTGATCGAGCAGCTGATGGTGGACGGGTCGGACCGCAAGGTCGCGCTGTTCGTCGGCGGCCGCACGTGGAGCTCGCTCTACGACATCGACACGCTCCGCCGCATGGCGCAGGACAACCCGTGGCTGACGGTCGTGCCCGTCGTCGAGGAGGACGGGCGGCGCTACGGCGCGGAGACCGGCACCCTCGGCGAGGTCGTGGCCCGCTACGGCGCCTGGGCCGACCGCCAGATCGTCGTGGCCGGGTCGCCCCCGATGGTCCGCTCCACGGTGTCCGCGATGCTCGACGCCGGGACACCGTTCATGCAGATCCACTACGACCCGTACCACACCGACTAGGGGTCTCCCGCAACGAACGAACGGCACCCTCGCAGCGTCTATGTGCGCGAGAGTGCCGTTCGTTCCGGTCGGGTCGCGGCTCCTCAGGCCTGCGCGGCCGCGCGCTTGTCCAGGGTCAACGACACCTCGGGCGAGCGGACGAGGGTCTGGTAGACGACGCAGTAGCGCTCGGTCAGCTTGTGCAGCGTCGCGAGGGTGTCGTCGTCGGCGTCGGTGTCGAGGTCGAACGACAGCCGGATGTCCTTGAAGCCCACCGGCGCGTCCTTGGCGACGCCCAGCGTGCCGCGGAAGTCGAGGTCGCCCTCGGCGTGGATCGTGCCCCCACGCACCTCGACGCCCATCGAGGTGGCGACCGCCCGCAGGGTCACCCCGGAGCAGGCCACGAGCGCCTCGAGCAGCATGTCACCGGAGCACAGGAGCTCGCCGGTGCCGCCGGTCGCCGGGTGCAGGCCCGCCTCGACCATGGCCTGCGCGGTCTGCACGCGGCAGGCGATGCCGGAACCGTCGAGGTCGCCGTCCGCCTTCAGGACGACGACGGCCGACTCCGGGTCGTCACGGTACTGCTGCTTGAGAGGGCCCTGGGTCTCGGCGAGCGCTGCCTTGTCCATGATTCGAGTCTGCCTTCCCGGACGCGCCCCCGCGAGGGCGGCAGGCGAACACCGCGATCGCCCCGAGCACCGAGAACGCGCCCGCGACGAGCACCGCGTCGTCGAACCCACCGAGCAGGCCGGCGGGCCCGGGCGGGAGGCCGGGGCGGGTCGTGATCACGGCGACGACGGTCGTTCCGATCGCGGACCCGACGTAGCGGGCGGTGTTGTTCGCACCGCTGCCCATCGCCGCGCGGCCGGGCGGGACGCTGGCCACCGCCTCCCGCCCGAACGCCGCGTTCAGCACCCCGCTCGCGACACCGGCCACGAACAGCCCGGGCACGAACCGCCACACCGACGAGTCCGGACCGGCCCCCAGCAGGAGCGCCTGCCCGACCGCGACGACGAGCAGTGACACCGACATCTGCAGCCGCCCGCTCACCGAGGCGGGCAGCCGACGGGCGAGCAGCGAGGTGACCACGCTGGTCACCGACCAGGCCAGGAGCATCACGGCGGCCGTGAGCGCGGACGTCCGCAGTCCCCGTTCGGCCACGCTGAGCAGCACCGACGTCGTCGAGATGATGCCCATCCCGGTCGCCAGGGCCGCCAGCATCATCGCGAGGAAGCGCGGCGAGCCGAACAACGCCGGGTCGATCATCGGGGCGTCGCGACGCCGCTCGACGACCAGCCAGCCGACGAGCACGACCAGGCCCCCGACGACCAGGCCGATCGGCGCCGGGCGGAAGATCCCGGTCCGGGCCTCGACGAGGCCGGTCAGCAGCAGGGCGATCCCGACGGCGAGCAGGGCCACACCGGGGAGGTCGAGCGGGCGGGGCCGCTCCGCCCGCGACTCCTCGACCCCCAGCCGCGCGGCGACGCCGAGCAGCACCGCGAGGACGGCCTCGACCCAGTACTCCGCGGTCCAGCCGGCGAGCTGCTCGGTGGAGGTCGCGAGGAGCGGGCCGACCGCGATGCCGGCGCCGAGCGAGGCCCCCCAGATCCCGCTGGCGCGCGGCGCGTCCGGCGTCCCGGCCGGGAACGCGTGTCCGATCAGCCCCAGGCTCGCCGCGACGAGGGCGGCGGCCCCGAT
Organism: Actinomycetospora termitidis; assembly: GCF_030286555.1. GTDB lineage: Bacteria > Actinomycetota > Actinomycetes > Mycobacteriales > Pseudonocardiaceae > Actinomycetospora > Actinomycetospora termitidis. Next base: position 599,589 of record NZ_JASVWF010000003.1, read on the forward strand.
GCCGGCGAGGATGCGGCCCGCGACCAGCACGGCCGTCGTCGGCGCGACGGCGCACAGCACCGAGGCGACCGCCAGGACGACCGCGCCGAGGACGAGCGCGCGGCGCCGGCCGAGGTCGTCCGCGACCGCACCTGCGGGCAGGAGCGCCACCCCGAGCCCGATGCTCATCGAGCTGAGGATCCAGGCCTGCCCCTCGGGGCCGGCGCCGAGCGCCGCCGCCGTCGCCGGCATCGTCGAGAGGGTCGAGGTGAAGACGACGAGCGCCAGGAACGTCGCCGCGGAGGCGACGACGAGGGTTGTTGTGGACCGCACGGTCCGCGACGCTAGCACGACCGGTTCGGTCATTGAACTAGACTGTCGACCGTGCCTCTCGGACAGGGCTATCCCGCGCAGGACTGCGCGATCGCCCGCGCGCTCGAGGTCGTGGGCGACCGCTGGACCCTGCTGGTGCTGCGCGACTGCTTCTTCGGGGTGCACCGGTTCGCCGACCTCGTCGCCCGCCTCGACATCCCCCGCGCCGTGCTCGCCGACCGCCTCGACCGGCTCGTGACGGCCGGCCTGCTCGAGCCGGACGGCCGGTCCTATCGCGTCACCGAGGCCGCGTGGCCGCTGTGGCCGGCCCTGCGGGCGCTGGCCGCGTTCGGGGAGTCCGCGCAGGTTCGCGACGGCGGGTCGGTGCGGCGGTTCGCGCACGCCGGGTGCGGGACCGACACCACCCCGGACGGCTGGTGCCCGGAGTGCCGGACCGTCCCGGCCCCGCCGGACCTGGTGGTCCGGCCGGCCGGTCGGCCCGGGCGCCGGGAGGACCCGGTGAGCGTCGCGCTGCGCGAGCCGCACCGGATGCTGACGCCCCTGCCCTGAGTCACCACCCGGTGCCGGCGACCTGGCGGATCGGGGCGTTGCACCGGTTGAACAGGTTGACCACCGCGATCCAGAGCAGCAGGGCGGCGCGGGCCGGCTCGTCGAACTCGCGGACGACCGCGTCCCACAGCGCGTCCGGCACGGCGTCCGCGGCGTCCGCGAGCCGCGTCACCTGCTCGGCGAGCTCCAGCGCGACCCGCTCCTGCTCGGAGTACCAGGGCGCCTCGCGCCAGGCCCCGACGGTCGCGAGCCGCTCGTCGGTCTCCCCCGCCGCCCGCGCGGACTGCGTGCCGCCGTGCAGGCACGACGCGCAGCCGTTGATGAGGCTCACCCGCAGGTGGACGAGGGCGAGGAGCGGCTCGGGCAGGCCGGCCGAGCGGGTGGCGGAGATCAGCCCGCCGATCGCCTCCCCCACGCCAGGCAGCAGCGCGGCAGGATTGGCCATGCGGGCCTCGACGGTGGCGGTGGTGGTCATGACGGCTCCCTGCGGTCGGACCGCCGGTCACATCCGGGCGCGCCGGTCGGTCAGAGGGATGACCCCCGGGACACGAAGGATGTGACAGCCATGAGCCGGCCCACCGATCTGGCCGACCGTTTCTCCGCCCACCGACCCCACCTGCTGGCCGTGGCCGGCCGGCTCGTCGGGCCCGACGCGGCCCAGGACGCCGTGCAGGAGGCCTGGCTGCGGCTGGCCCGCCAGGAGGACCCGGACGCCATCGAGAACCTGGGCGGCTGGCTCACCACGGTGGTCGCGCGGATCGCGCTCAACCAGCTGCGGGCCCGCCGCCCGGAGGCCGAGGAGCCGGAGGACCTCCCGGACGAGGCCGACGACGCCGAGTCGCTCGCCGTCTCCGCCGACGCGGTCGGGCCGGCCCTGACCCTCGTCCTGAACCGCCTCGCGCCCGCCGAGCGGCTCGCATTCGTCCTGCACGACGTGTTCGGGCTGCCGTTCGAGGAGATCGCGCCGATCGTGGACCGGTCGGTGGCCGCGACGCGTCAGCTCGCCAGCCGCGGGCGACGACGGGTCCGTGGCGCCCCGGACGACGGGCCCTCCCGCGCGTCGGGCGAGGTCGTCGCCGCGTTCCTCGCGGCCGCCCGCGAGGGCGACTTCGGCGCGTTGCTCGAACTGCTCGACCCCGAGGTCGTACTGCGCGCGGACCCCGTGGCTGTGCGGATGGCGACGATCAACGCCGGCCGGGGCGCCCCGCCGCTGGAGCCCGAGGTGGCCGGCTCGGACGCGGTCGCCCGGGTGTTCGCCGGGCGCGCGCACGCCGCCGCCCCGGCCCTGCTCGACGGCGTCCCCGGCCTCGCCTTCGCGACGGCGAAGCGCACCGTGTCGCTGTTCCGTTTCACCGTCGTCGACGACCGGGTGGTCGCCGTCGAGCTGGTCGCGGACCCGGAGGTCATCGCGGCGACCGAGGTGGTGTTCACCTGAGCACCGCGCCCGGGGTGTGGCCGAGCTCGGCCTTCACCATCGCGCCGAAGGCGCTGGGGGTCGCGTAGCCGACGGCGGCCGCCACCCGCGACGGCGGTTCGCCGCGCGCGAGGGCCTCCAGTGCCGCGGCCAACCGGGCACGCCGCCGCCACCGCGCGACGCCCAACCCGGTCTCGGCGACGAACCGCCGCTCGACCGTGCGCCGGGCCGCGCCGGACCCGCGGCACAGGTCGTCGATCCCGTCGGACCCGCCGGGATCGGCGAGGATCCGGGCGGCGACCACCCGCGCGATCGGGTCGTCCGGCATCGGCAGCCGCAGCGGCTCCACCGCGGGGGCGGCGGCGAGCTCGAGCGCCAGCAGGTCGAGCAGCGCGACGGCGTGCGGGACATCCCGCGACAGCGGGGCCCGGGCGACCGCGGTGAGGAGCAGCTCGCGCAGGAGCCCGACCACCGCCACGACGCGCGTCGGACCGGGGTCGTCGGTGCGGAGGTAGAGGTTGCGCAGCCGCGTGCGCGCGGTGGTGCGGATGCGGTGCGTCTCCCCCGCGGCCACGACGACCGCGGCACCCGGTGGGACGAACCAGCCTCCGTCGCGCACCTCGACCGTCATGGCCCCGGACGCCGCGAGCAGCACCTGGTGCCAGCCCGGCGGCTGCGGCGGCACCACGGTCCCGGCCGGGTGCGTGACGGCGTAGCTGCGCACCTCCGGCTCCTGTCGCATCCGCGACATCATGCGGCGCGTTCTCGACGGAGCGCCACCGCCGACCCGGCCAGACTCGTCGTCATGACCGAGACCCCGCGGGCCGGGACCGTGGCCCACATCGCGATCAACGCCGACGACCTGGACGCGAGCCGCGCGTTCTACGAAGCCGTCCTCGACTGGCGCTTCACCCCGTGGGGCCCGCCGGAGTTCTTCCACGTCCAGGGGCCCGACGGCTCCTCGCCCGGCGTACTCGGCGCGCTCCAGCGCCGGCGCACGTTCGACGACGGGACCATGGCCCCGATCGAGGTCACGGTCGCCGTGGACGACGTCGCGGCGTGCTGCGCGGCGGCGCGGGCGTCCGGCGGGCGGGTGCTCATGGAGGCGACCGTGATCTCCGGCGTCGGCGAGCTCGCCTTCGTCGCCGACCCGGGCGGCACCCCGATCGGCCTGATGCGCTACGACGCAGCGGCGGACTAGATGAGGCCCATCTTGGAGGCGGCGTAGACGGCCTCGGCGCGGCGCGAGACGTCGAGCTTGCGCATGAGGTTGCCGACGTGGAACTTCACCGTCGTCTCGGAGATGAACAGCTCCCGCCCGATCGTGCGGTTGCTCATCCCGCGTGCGAGCAGGCGCAGCACGTCCAGCTCGCGGCCGGTGAGGGTCTCGCCGTGCGGCTGCTGCCCGTTCAGGGAGCGCACGACGGCGGCCGCGGAGCGGGAGTCGAACGCCGACTCCCCCCGCGAGACGGCCCGGATCGCGGCGATCAGCTCGGTGGTGTCGACGTCCTTCACGACGTAGCCGCGGGCGCCGGCGTGCACGGCCTCGACGACGAGGCGGTCGTCGAGGAACGTCGTCAGCACCAGGACCCCGACGCCGGGGTGGGCCTGGGTGAGCTGACGGCACAGCTGCAGGCCCTCGGAGTCCGAGCTGGTGGAGAGCTTGAGGTCGAGCAGCACGATCGACGGCCGCTCGTGCGCGACGACGGCGAGCGCCTCGGCGGCGCTGGACGCCTCGCCGACGATCGCGAGCTGCGGCTCGCGCTCGAGGACGGAGCGCAGGCCCTGGCGGACGATCGCGTGGTCGTCGACCAGCACGATGCGGACCTCGCCACGTCGGACCGCCGCGCGGGCGGGGATGCGGATGTCGGTCATGTCGTGCTCCCAGGGTCGTTCGGTTCCCCCGCATCCTCGCCTGCGGAGGGGGTCGGCGTCCCCGTCGTTCCTGACGGTTCTCGCCGCTGCGGTGCGCTGCCGATCGGCAGCGGGATGCCGACCTGCACCCGGATGCCGCCCTGCCGGGCGCGCTGCACCTGCAGGGTGCCGCCGAACTCGCGGGCGCGCTCGGCCATGTTCGCCAGCCCGCGGTGCGAGCCGTCGATGTCGTTGGCCGCGGACACCCGCAGCGAGCGGCGGACGCGTTCGGGGTCGCCGGTCCCGTCGTCGGCGACCGAGAGCACCAGCCGGTCCTTGCGGAACGAGAGCCGGACGACGGCGACCGACGCCTCGGCGTGCACGGCCGCGTTGAACAGGGCCTCGCCCGCGACCCGGAACAGCGAGCGCTCCGCCGCGGAGGGCAGCGACACCGGGCGCCCCTCGATGCGCACCTCGACCCGCAGGTCGGAGGGCATGTGCACCGTCGAGAGCTCCTCGAGCATCGCGGGCAGGGTGCGGTGGCCGTGCTCCCCGGAGTGGTTCAGCGCGTAGATCGCCGACCGGAGCTGCTCGACGGCGCGGCGGGTGAGCTGCTTGGCGGTCTCGAGCCGTTCACGCTGGCCCTCGTCCCGGATCTCCGAGCGCACGACCTCGATCTGCATGCCCGCCGACAGCGCGTACTGGGTGACCGAGTCGTGCAGCTCGCGGGCGATGCGGTGCCGCTCGGAGTCGAGCACCTCGCGCTGGCGGGCGACCGTCAGGGCGTCGCGGGTGCGCTGGAGCTGCTCGTTGCGGGCCGCGAGGTCCTCGGCGTGCCGGCTCGCCTCGTCGTAGAGCCGCAGCGTGCGCTGGTGCAGCGAGGAGTTCTGCAGGGCCGCCGCGGTCTGGCTCGCGAGGACCCGCAGCACGGAGGCGTCGGTGGCGTCGATCCGGCGCTCCACCCCGGTCCACGCGACGATCTCGCCGACCACGGCACCGTCGAGCCGGACCGGGACGTGCAGGTGGTGGGGGTCGTGCGGGTGGGAGCCCGCGCCGGGGCCCGGCTCCGGTCCGGCGTCCGGGTCCTCGTCGTGCTCACCGTGCCGGACCGCCTGCAGGTGGCGCAGGACGAACGGCGGCAGCTCCTCCGGCCCGTCGAGCGGGACCTCCGCCAGGTCGGGGCCCAGCACGAGGTGCCGCGGCGAGGCCTCGGGCAGCGCGCCGTCGGCCAGCGCGAACACCACCCAGTGCGCGGTCAGGTGCTCCGACGCGGCCTCGGCCACGGACCGGACGAGCGTCCCCGGGCCCTCGGTGGTGCGCACGAGCGCACGGCTGATCCGGTCGAGCGCGTGGATCACCCGGCGCAGGCGCTCGGCCGACGCGAGGTACTCGACGTAGAAGGACGGCTTGCCCGACCGGATGCCGGTGAGGAGGTCGAGGTCCGGCGCGTCGGTGATGCGGGGTTCGGTCACCGCTCTACAGCGCCTGCCGGAACAGCGCCTCGATGTCGTCGCGGGTCGCCTCGCGCGGGTTGGTCGACAGGCAGGCGTCGGCCATCGTCATCGTGGCGAGCTTCTCGACGTCGGCCTCGGTCACCCCGATCTCGGCCAGGCCCTTCGGGACGCCCAGCTCGTCGGCGAGCCGACGCACCTCGACGGCCGCCCACTCGGACGCGTCCTCGGCCAGCGCCTGCGACCAGTGGCCGCCGATCGCGTCGGGGAAGCCCAGGGCCTGGGCGATCGGGACGAAGCGCGCCGGGTCGGGTTCCGCGTTGAAGCGCACCACGTGCGGCAGCAGGATCCCGTTGATCACGCCGTGCGGCAGGTCGAGCAGCCCGCCGACCTGGTGGCTCATCGCGTGCGCGGCCCCGAGGATGGCGTTGGTGAAGGCGAGGCCGGCCTCGAGGGCGGCCTGCGCCATGAACACCCGCGACTCCTGCTCGAGCGGGTGGTCCATCGTCCGCTCGAGGTGCCCGCCGACCAGGGAGATCGCCTGCAGGGCGTGGTGGTCGGTCAGCGGGTTGTGCGCCCGGGAGACGTAGGCCTCGATGCCGTGCGTCAGCGCGTCGAGCCCGGTCGCGGCGTTGAGCCAGTCGGGCATCGTCGTGAGCAGCTGCGGGTCGACCACGGACACGTCGGGGACGAGCGCGCGCCCGAGGATCGTGATCTTGGTGTTCCGCAGCGTGTCGGTGACGATGCAGAACTGGCTGACGTCCGCCCCGGTGCCCGACGTCGCGGGCACCATGACCATCGGCGGGATGGGGTTGACCATCCGGTCGACGCCCTCGAAGTCGGTGATCACCCCGCCGTTGCCGGCGAGCAGCGCGATCCCCTTCGCGGCGTCGATCACCGAGCCGCCGCCGACCGCGACCAGCACGTCGCAGCGCTCGGCCCGGTAGTGCTCGTGGCCCGCGGCGATCTCGTGGTCCTTGGGGTTGGGCGTGACCCCGCTCCAGACCGACGGGCGCATCCCGGCGTCCTGCAGGTGCCGGCCCAGCTGCTGCGGCCACCCGGCCGCCAGCAACCCGTCGTCGGTGACGAGCAGCGGGCGCCGCGCGCCGAGCCGGGCCGCGGCGTGCGCGGCCTCGGACAGCGACCCGGACCCGAACACGATCTCGGGGACGTGGAACTTGGCCAGGCGCGGCGGCTCGTGCCCGGACTGGACGTGACCGCGGCCCGTCGCCGCGTCCCGCGGACGCAGCGGGCTCGCGTCGTCCTCCGTCGCCGGGCCGTCCTGTCTCCGGCACACCACCAGAGATTGACCCGCGCGAGTCACGGAGTCGACGAGGACCACGCTGCCCCCTCCCCACCGTCGGATGTATCCCAGGTTACAGACGCACACCGGCGATGGGCAGCCTCAGACGAGATCGGCGGCGCTACCCACGGGTAGTTCCCGATCAGCGTGAGTTGTGGGTCAGCTCCGCGGCCTGGATGCCCGGTTCGACGTTCGAGTCGCCGTGGATCGGCCCCTGCCGGTCCGACAGCGGGGTGCCGTCACCGCCCCACTGGTGGGCGATCATCTCCGCCGCGATCGACACCGCGGTCTCCTCCGGCGTGCGCGCGCCCAGGTCGAGCCCGATCGGGCTGGACATGCGCGCGAGCTCGCCGTCGGTCACCCCGGCCTCGCGCAGCCGCTCCAGCCGGTCGTGGTGCGTGCGCCGCGAGCCCATCGCCCCGATGTAGCCGATCTCGGGCAGGCGCAGCGCCACCTCGAGCAACGGCACGTCGAACTTCGGGTCGTGGGTCAGGACGGCGAGGGCGGTGCGACCGTCGATCCGGCCCGCCTCGGCCTCGGCGGCGAGGTAGCGGTGCGGCCACTCCAAGATCACCTCGTGGGCCTCGGGGAACCGGCTCGACGTCGCGAACACCGGCCGCGCGTCGCAGACCGTGACCCGCATGCCGAGGAACGTGCCCATGCGCGCCACGGCGGCGGCGAAGTCGATCGCCCCGAAGACGATGAGGCGGGGCGGCGGCGCGAACGACTCGACGAAGACCCCGAGCCCCTCACCGCGGCGCTCGCCGTCGGTGCCGTAGGTGACCAGGGTGGTGCGCCCGGCCGCGAGCAGCCCGCGCGTGTCGTCGCGCACGGCGTCGTCGAGCCGCTCGCTGCCCAGCGAGCCCTCGACCCGGTCCGGCCAGACCACCAGGCGTCGTCCCACGCCCGGACCGGACACGATCGTCGCGGTCGCGACGGGCCGGTGGTCACGGACCGCGGCGGCGATCTCGCCGAGCTGCGGGTAGCTCTCCCGGTCGACCTGCTCGACGAACACGTCCAGGATGCCGCCGCAGGTCAGGCCGACGGCGAACGCGTCGTCGTCCGAGACGCCGTAGCGCTGCAGGGTCGGGTCCTCGCCGCGCAGGACGTCCGAGCCGAGCTCGTAGACCGCGCCCTCCACGCAGCCGCCGGACACGCTGCCGACCGCCTGGCCGTCCGGCCCGACGAGCATCGAGGCCCCGGGCTGGCGGGGCGCGGAGCGGAAGGTGCCGACGACGGTGGCGAGCGCCGCCGAGCGACCCTCGTCCCACCATCCCTCGAGGGTTCCCAGCACGTCACGCATCGGCGAGTACCTCCGTCAGCTCCTGCAGGGTGGCCAGCGAGTGTCCGGCCAGCAATCGGTCAACGTGCGGCAGGGCCGCGGCGATTCCCCCCTGCACCGGCTCGTACCCGCGCTTGCCGGCGTGCGGGTTGACCCACACGACCGTGTGCGCGAGGCGCGCCAGCCGTGCCATCTGCTCGCCGAGCAGGTCCGTGCCGCCCCGCTCCCAGCCGTCGGAGAACACGACGACCACCGCACGACGGGCCACGCCGCGCTGCCCCCACCGGTCGAGGAACGCGGCCAGCACCTCGCCGAGCCGGGTGCCGCCCGACCAGTCGGGGATGGCGCTCCCGGCGTCGCGCAGCGCGCGCTCGGGGTCGCGCTGGCGCAGCTCGCGGGTCACCCGGGTCAGCCGCGTGCCGAGGGTGAACGTCTCCACCGCCTGGGGCGTCCGCCGGGTGAGCACGTGGGCGAAGCGCAGCAGCGCGTCCGCGTAGGGCGCCATCGACCCGGACACGTCGAGCAGGATCACCACCCGGCGGGGCCGTTCCCGACGCTGCCGCCGGGCCAGCCCGGGTATCTCCCCGGCGTGGCGCAGCGTCGCGCGCAGGGTGCGCCGCGCGTCGGGCTCGCCGCGTGGTCCGGGACGCCGCCGCCGGGCCCGCCGTCGTGGGGGGTTCGGCGTGAGCAGCGCGAGCATCCGCCGCAGGTGCTCCCGTTCGCCGATCGTCAGCTCGGCGATGTCCCGGTCGCGCAGGACCTCCTCGCCGGAGGCCGCGACCTTGAGCTCGGGGACGTCGTCGTCCTGCTCCCCCTCCCCGGAGCGGCTCGGCGGGTTCAGCGCGGCGATCGTCGCGGTCCGCGGCTTCGGCGGGGCCGGGCGGCCCATCCGCTGGTCCCGCGGATCGGAGGAGAACCACGCGTGGAACGCCTGGTCGTAGCGCGCCACGTCGTCCGGGTCGGAGCACAGCGTGAGCCGCCCCGCCCAGTACGTGGCCACCTCGCTCGCGACGTCGATCTCCCGCAGGGCCCGTAGGTAGGTGGCGGTGCGGTCGGGGGTGACGGGCACCCCGGCGTTGCGCAGCAGCCGGGTGAAGGCGACGAGGTCGCGCAGCACCGCGTCCTCGTCGGGTGCCGCCGTCAGCGAGTCGACGACCCCCGAGGCCAGCACCGCGCCGGCGTGCGGGCGGGGAGCAGGCGCGTCGCTGCTGCCGCCCCGGTCCATCGACGTCATGACGCGAGCAGGGCGTCCAGCGCGTCGCGGGCCCGGTCGGCGTCCTCGCGGTACTTCAGGACCGCCCCGAGCGTCGTCGTCGCCGACTCCAGGTCCAGGTGGCGCGCCCCGATCAGCTCCAGGGCCGCCGCCCAGTCCAGCGTCTCGGCGACGCCGGGCGGCTTGAGCAGGTCGAGGCCGCGCAGCCGGTGGACGGCCTGCGCCACCTGCTGGGCGAGCTCGTCGGAGAGCTGCGGCATCCGCGACTTGAGGATCGCGACCTCGCGGGCCAGGTCGGGGTGCTCGAGCCAGAGGTAGAGACAGCGCCGCTTCAGCGCGTCGTGCACCTCGCGGGTGCGGTTGGAGGTCAGCACCACCAGTGGAGGGGTCTCCGCCCGCACCACCCCGATCTCGGGGATCGTCACCGAGTTCTCGGCCAGCACCTCGAGCAGGAAGGCCTCGAACTCGTCGTCGGCGCGGTCGACCTCGTCGACGAGGAGCACGCTCGGCGTGGTCTGCAGGGCCTGCAGCACGGGGCGGGCGAGCAGGAAGCGACGGTCGTAGAGGGAGGCCTCGACCGCGTCGGCGTCCAGCGAGTTCCCGGACGCCGAGGCGGCCGCCTCCGCGGTGCGCAGGTGCAGCAGCTGGCGGGGGAAGTCCCAGTCGTAGAGGGCCTGCGCGGCGTCGATCCCCTCGTGGCACTGCAGCCGCACCAGCGGGGCGCCGAGCACCTCGGCGAGCGCCTGGGCGAGGGCCGTCTTGCCGGTGCCGGGCTCGCCCTCGCAGAACAGCGGCCGCCCCATGCGCAGGGCGAGGAAGGCGGCGGAGGCGAGGCCGGAGTCGGCCAGGTACCCGGTACGTCCGAGGGCGGCGGCGACGGCGTCGGGCCCGTCGAATTCGGTGGCGGCTGTCACCGCTCCATCGTCCCCCACGCGCGTCGGTGCTGCTCAGGTTGCTGTGGCACACGACGCAGGCGGACCGGCGACGGCCGTGACGAGGGCGACACATCCACCCTGAGTCACAACCGTGTGACATCTGTTCGAACACGGTGTCACGCCCCGTTGACCTGCGTTAACGGCGAGCAGGAGCCGTTACAAGTCGCCGATGGGGTGAATACGGGGATTCTGAGAGAGGCTTGAAACCGGGCGTGTGCTCCGTACCGTTCGCTGTCGGCCACCAGTGAGGTGGCCACGGACCAGCCCCGGGGCCGCCGCGCCCGACGCCTGTCCAGCGTCCCCGGGTGACCCGACACGAGAGGTGCGGACCGGACAGGCCGAGCGAGCAGGGGCCTGGTGCGCCACCCATGGCGTACCCACGGTGAGACCGCGTGGAACCGGTCGACGATCCGTCGGGGAGATCACTCCCGACCCGCTGCGGCGTGGGGCGCGGTGCGACGAGAGAGGTCATGCTTCGTAGTACCGATGAGTCGCTGGCGCGCGCCCTTACCCGCAAGGCGGCCCAGCTGACGCTGGTCGGCGCGCTCGCGGCCACCCCGCTCGCGCTCGCGGCCGGCACCGCATCCGCCGACACCGACTGGGACGCCCTCGCCAAGTGCGAGAGCAGCGGCAAGTGGTCCACCAACACCGGCAACGGGTTCTCCGGCGGCCTGCAGTTCACCCCGTCCACGTGGAAGGCCTTCGGCGGATCGGGCAGCGCCCACAACGCCAGCCGCGAGGAGCAGATCCAGGTCGCCGAGCGGGTCAAGGCCTCGCAGGGCATGAAGGCCTGGCCGACCTGCTCCAAGAAGACCGGCCAGACCTCGAACAAGGCGAACAGCGAGGGCAGCTCGTCGAAGTCCGGGTCGTCCGGGTCCACGTCCTCGAAGAAGAGCGGCGAGACCGAGTCGATCAAGGCCCCGGCTCCCTCCGCGGTGGCCCCGGCCGGGGGCTACACCGTGGCCTCGGGCGACACCCTGAGCTCTATCGCGTCCGCGCACGGCGTCAGCTGGCAGCAGATCGCCCAGCGCAACGCCATCACGAACCCCGACACCCTCAGTGTCGGGCAGCAGCTCGCCCTGAGCTGATCCACCACGCCTCGACCCCCGCCGGTGCCCCGAGCTCCGACGGGGGTCGTCGTGTGTGGTCCCCCCGCCGGGCGGCCGACTGTCAGGCCGGCCGTGTCGGGGATTCTCCGGCGGGTGCGCCCGCCGCCGGCCGTGGCCGCGACTTCTCCCGACCCGCGCGCTGCCTTGTCGCGGTGAATCACCACGACGAGCGTGTGCGGGTCCTGCCGAATCGCCGCGACAAGGCTGACCGGGTGGCGACGCCGCCCGGCGACACGTCCCCTGTCGGCCACCCGGACCGCTCCGCCGGCGAGAGCATGTGCGGTTCCTGACGTCCGCTTCCCCGAGCCGGGCCACCGATGACGTCGAGCTACGCGCCGCCGGGACCGGCCCACCACCTTGTCGCGGGGTTTCTGCGGCCGACCGCCGCCTTGTCGTTGTGAACCACAACGACAAGGTGCACCAGGTGCGCCGGTTCCCCGCGACAAGGTGCATCCGCCCGGTCGGCAGCTCCCCGGCCGTACCGCCGGCCCGCCCCGGTCGCCACCTTGTCGCGGGTTCTCCGCACCCGACCGCCGCCTTGTCGTTGTGAACCACAACGACAAGGTGCACCAGGTGCGCCGGTTCCCCGCGACAAGGTGCAGCGAGTCCGCCGGTTCCCCGCGACAAGGTGGGCCAGGTGCACCTGGTTCCCCGCGAGGAGGTGCACCCCGCCGGGCCGCCGTCCGGGGCCTACGGGCAGTTGACCCATTCCTCGGAGCCGTCGGCGAACTCCTGGCGCTTCCACACCGGCAGCCGACGCTTCACCTCGTCCACGAGCTCGCTGCACGCGTCGAACGCCTCGCGGCGGTGCTCCCCCGCGACCGCGCAGGCCAGCGCCACGTCGCCGATCGCGAGCGGGCCGATCCGGTGCGACACCGCGATCGCCGTGACCCCGGGGAAGCGGCCGGCCACGTCCGCGGCGACCTCCTCCACGACGGAGCCCGCCGACGGGTGGCCCTCGTAGTCCAGCGCGCGCACCGAGCGGCCGTGGTCGTGGTCGCGCACCACCCCGGAGAACGTGACGACCGCACCGCTGCGCGGGCCGTCCACCAGGGCGGCGTGCTCGGCCACGTCGAGCGGCTCCTCGCCGACGGCCGCCCGGAGCACCGTGGCGGGTTCGGTCGGTGCACTCACTGGTGGTCCCCTCCCTGGATCTGGTCGACGGCGTGCTCGAGCACCGGCTCCAGCACGGTCAACCCGTCGCGCACCCCGCCCGGGGAGCCGGGCAGGTTCACCACCAGTGTGCGCCCGGCGACGCCGGCCACGCCCCGGGAGAGCATGCTCGTGGGCACCGTCCCGGCCCCCGCCGCCCGCACGGCGTCGGCGATCCCGGGCACCTCGTAGTCCAGCACCGAGCGCGTGGCCTCCGGCGTCCCGTCGGTCGGCGAGATGCCGGTGCCGCCCGTCGTCAGGACCACCTGGACCCGATCGGCGACCGCCGCCCGCAGCGCCTCCGCCACCGGCTCGCCGTCGGGGACCACCTGCGGGTCGTCCGCGGTCCAACCGTGCTCGCGCAGCCAGTCGACGATCACCGGACCGCCGCGATCTGAGTACACCCCCGCGGACGCCCGGTTCGACGCCGTGATCACTCGCGCCCGCCGCAACGGCTCACTCACCTATCGGCCCTCCGGTCGCGTCCAGACGCCCGACCGGCCGCCCTCCTTGCGCTCCAACCGCACACCGTCCATCGTCGCGGCCGGGTCGAGGGCCTTGACCATGTCGTGCAGGGCGAGCCCGGCCACCGACACCGCGGTCAGCGCCTCCATCTCCACCCCGGTGCGGTCGGCACTGCGGGCCGTCGCGGTGACGCGGACCTCGGACTCCCCCACCTCGAGGTCCACGGTGACCCCGGCCAGCGGGATCGGATGGCACAGCGGGACGAGGTCGGGGGTCCGCTTCGCGCCCATGATCCCCGCGATGCGCGCGGTGGCGAGCGCGTCGCCCTTGGGGACCGTGCCGTCGCGCAGCGCCGCGCAGACCTCCGCGGTGGTGCGCAGCACGCCGGAGGCCGTCGCGACGCGCCGGGTGACCTCCTTGTCGCCGACGTCGACCATGCGCGCGGCACCGGTCTCGTCGAGGTGCGTCAGTCCCTGCGGCGCCGTCATGCGTCCTCCTTCTCGGCGGCACCCTCCGCGGACGCCGCCCCCGCGTCCAGGGCCTCCTGCACGGAGCCGTGCGCGTCCTCGCCCGCCTCGGCCACCTTGCGCACGGCCGAGGCCACCGCGGGCGACACCGTCGAGTCGAACACGCTCGGCACGATGAACAGCGGGTTCGGTTCGGCGACGACGTCGGCGATCGCGGCCGAGGCGGCGAGCAGCATCGCGTCCGTGATGCCGCGGGCCTGGGCGTCGAGCAGCCCGCGGAAGATGCCCGGGAAGGCGAGCACGTTGTTGATCTGGTTCGGGTAGTCCGACCGCCCCGTGGCAACCACCGCCGCGTGGTGCTGCGCGATGCCCGGATCGATCTCCGGGTCGGGGTTGGCCAGCGCGAACACGATCGCGTCGTCGGCCATCCCCCGCACGTCGTCGGCGTGCAGCAGGTTCGGCGCCGAGACCCCGATGAACACGTCCGCCCCGGGCAGCGCGTCGTGCACGTCACCGGTGCGGCCCTCGGCGTTGGTCTGCTCGGCCACCCAGCGCAGCGACTCGTGAAGACCCGACCGGTCGCGGTGGATGATGCCGTCGACGTCGACCGCGATCAGGTCGGCCGGCGCCAACGGCAGGAGCAGCCGGATGATCGCCGAGCCGGCCGCCCCGACGCCGCACACCACGATGCGGCAGTCCTCCGCGCGCTTGCCCACCACCCGCAGCGCGTTGCGCAGCGCCCCGAGCACGACGACGGCGGTGCCGTGCTGATCGTCGTGGAAGACGGGGATGTCGAGACTCGCGCGCAGGCGCTCCTCGATCTCGAAGCAGCGGGGCGCCGCGATGTCCTCGAGGTTGATCCCGCCGTAGACCGGCGCCAGGACCTCGACGGTGCGGATGATCTCCTCGGTGTCCTGCGTGTCCAGGCACACCGGCCACGCGTCGACGCCCGCGAAGCGCTTGAACAGCGCCGCCTTGCCCTCCATCACCGGCATCGCGGCCGCGGCCCCGAGGTTGCCCAGCCCGAGCACCGCCGAGCCGTCGGTGACCACCGCGACGGTGTTCCGCTTGATCGTCAGCCGACGCGCGTCGTCCGGCCGGCGCGCGATCGCCTGGCAGACCCGCGCGACGCCGGGGGTGTAGGCCCGGGAGAGGTCCTCACGGGTGCGGAGGCCGACCTTGGCGGTGACCTCGATCTTGCCGCCGAGGTGCACGAGGAAGGTCCGGTCCGACACGTTGCGGACCCGCACCCCGTCGAGCGCGCCCAGGGCCTCGGTGATCTCCTCGGCGTGCCGCTCGGACAGCGCGTTGCAGCTGATGTCGACGATGATCGAGTCGGGCCGGGACTCGACGACGTCGAACGCCGTCATCACGCCGCCGACGCGACCCACGGCCACCGCGAGATCGCCCGCCGCGGTGGCGCTCGGCGGCGCCTCCACGCGGGCGGTGATGGCGTAGCCGGGTCCGGGGACCGCCACGGTTCAGCCCTCCTGCGCTCTCGTCGGTGACAGCCGGGCCAGGTCGGCCGGGGTGTCGACGTCGTCCCGGGTGGCGACGTCGCCGACCTCCACGGCCGCCACGTCGTCCCGCCCGGCAAGGTAGCCCCGCGCCCCGACATCGTCGTGCGCGGCGGCGGCCACCGCCGCCAGGTGGTCGCGTCCGAATACGACTGGATGGCCGGGCCGCCCCTCGTAGGCGCCCCGGACGATGCCCTCGGGCGTCGCCGCGGCCGCGACCCGGGCCAGGGCCTCCGCTCCGATCCCCGGGGTGTCGACCAGCAGGACGAGCGCCGCGTCGACACCGTCGGGCAGTGCGCCGAGGCCCGCCCGCAGCGACTCGCCCATCCCGCGCTCCCACGCGGAGGCCCGGACCACGACGGCGTCCGGGTCGGCGGCGCGGACCACCGCGGACACCTGGTCGGCCGCCGCCCCCACCACGACGACGCGCGGGGACGACCCGCCGTCACGAAGGGCCCGCAGCGCCCGCACCACGAGAGGTTCGCCGTCCAGCACGACCAGCGCCTTCGGGGTGCCCATCCGGCGCCCGGCCCCCGCCGCGAGGAGGAGGCCGGCGACGGTCATCAGCGATTGATCTCCGTGTGCGGGTGCTCGTAGCCGAGCTGCTCCGCCGACAGGGGGAACTCGACCTCGCCGAACGGCGAGGCCGCGCCCTGGGTGGGCGCCATGAGCTCGGTGATCGGGTGGCCACCGTCGACCTGGGGCCACCACGGGTCCTGACGGGGCTCGACGGCCTTCTCGGTCCGCTCACCGTCGCTCTGCGCTGCCACCGGTTCCTCCCTGGTCGCGTGATCGGCCTCCAGTCTGCCGCACCGGACGCCCGTCCGGCGACCGCACCGCCCCCACGATCAGCAGCGATTAACCTGGTAGGGATGGCCAGGACGCTCCTCGAACACCTGCGCGCCCAGGACGACGCGACCCTCGGCGCGCTGCTGCGCGCCCGCCCGGACCTGGCCCTGCCCGCGCCCGCCGACACCGGCGTCGTCGCCACGCGCGCCGGGGTGCGGACCTCCGTCGGCCGGGCCTGCGAGGACCTCGACGCGCTGCACCTCGCAGTGGTCGACGCGCTGCTCGTGGCCGAGGCCGACCAGGCACCGGTCGACCCGGCCGACGTCCTCGACCTCCTGGGCGCCGACGTGGCCCGCGAGGTCGGTCGCGCGGCCCTCGGGCGGCTGCGGACGCTCGCGCTGGTGTGGGACGCCGATCGCGACGACGGGTCGGCCGGGCTCCGGGCCGTCCCCGCCCTGCGCGACACCGCCCGCCGCCACCCGGCCGGGCTCGGCCGGCCGGCCCCGGACGGCTCGGTGCTGCGCGAGAAGGACCCGGCCGCCGTCATGGCCGGCCTGCCCGACGACGAGCGGGCGGTGGTCGACGCCCTCGACCGCGAGGGTCCGGTGGGACGCAGCCGCGCCCGCGACGGCGACGCGGGCAACCCGGTGTCCCGGCTGCTCGAGGCCGGTGTCCTGCGCCGCGTCGACGACGAGACCGTCGAGCTGACGCGGGAGGCCGGGCTGGGGCTGCGCGGCGAGCGGCCGCTCGGCCCGGTCGTCGCCACCGACCCGATGCCGGCCCCTGCGGCCCACGACCCCGCGACGGTCGACGCCACCGCCGCCGGTGAGGCCCTGGAGACCGTGCGGCGCGCCGAGGGCGTGATCGCGGCGTGGTCCGCCGCGCCGCCCGCCGTGCTGCGCTCCGGCGGCCTCGGGGTACGCGACCTGCGCAAGCTGGCCAAGGTGCTCGACGTCGACGAGACCGCAGCCGGGCTGCTCGTCGAGACCCTCGCCGCCGCGTCGCTGGTCGCCGTCAGCGAGGACGCCGACGCGGTCTGGTGCCCGACGACGACCGCCGACCGCTGGCTCGCCGCACCGCCCGAGACGCAGTGGGTCGCCCTCGCCCGGGCGTGGCTGGAGATGCCCCGCCAGGCGTCGTCGATCGGCCAGCGGGACTCGATGGACAAGCTCGTGGGCCCGCTGTCCGACGAGGTCCGCCGTCCCTGGGCCGCCCAGGTCCGACGGCGGGTGCTCGCGCGGCTCGCCGAGTTCGACGACGGCGACGGGCCGGCCTCGGTGGACGACCTGGTCACCTCGCTGGCGTGGCGGGCGCCGCGGCGCGGCGGGCGGATGCGCGACGAGCTGGTCCGCGCGACCGTGCGCGAGGCGACCGCGCTCGGCGTCGTCGCCCTCGACGCGATCACGACGGCGGGGCGCGAGCTGCTGCGGGTGCCGCGGCGGCCGGACGACGACCCGGACGCGTCCGCGGCGGCCGCGCTGCGCCCGGCCATGCCCGAGCCGGTGGGCCACGTGCTGCTGCAGGCCGACCTCACCGCCGTGGCCCCGGGGCGGCTGGAGCCGGAGCTCGCGGCGGCGATGGACCGGGTCGCCGACGTGGAGTCCGCGGGCGGCGCGACGGTGTACCGCATCAGCGAGGGCTCGCTGCGCCGCGCCCTCGACCTCGGATGGACCGCCGCCGAGGTGCACGCGCTGTTCGCCGAGCGTTCGGCGACCCCGGTGCCGCAGGGGCTGACCTACCTGGTCGACGACGTCGCCCGGCGCCACGGGCGGCTGCGCGGCGGATCGGCCGCGTCGTTCCTGCGCTCCGAGGACGAGGCGCTCCTGGCCGAGGTGATGGCCCTGCCCGCGGCCGGCGCGATGGAGCTGCGCCGGCTCGCGCCCACGGTGGTGGTGTCGTCGGCGCCGCTGGCCGAGCTGATGGACGCGCTGCGCGCCGCCGGGCTCTCGCCCGTGGCCGAGGACGCCGACGGCGGCGTGCTCGACCTCCGGCCCCGCGGTCGCCGGACCGCGCCACGGCGTCCGGACCGCGCCGGGGCGAACGGCTCCCCGTCGCTGTCCGAGGACCAGGTGTCCGCGCTGGTCGCGCAACTGCGTGCCGGGGACCGGGCGGCGACCGCCTCCCGCGGCGCGGCCACGGTCCCCGGGTCGACCCGGCAGACCGCCTCGGCGACCGTGGCCGTGCTCGCCGACGCCGCGCGGACCGGCCGGACGGTCTGGATCGGCTACGTCGACGCCGCCGGGACCGCCTCGCAGCGCGTCGTGCGCCCCCTGCGCGTGGGCGGCGGGCTGCTCGAGGGCACCGACGCCGCCGTCGGGTCCGAGGACACGGGGCCCGGCTCCGCGGTGTCGTTCGCCCTGCACCGCATCACCTCGGTCAGCGTGCTCACCGAGACCTGAGCGCCCCTGGAGTGAGCGAACGGCACTCTCGCTGCATCTACGTGCGCGAGAGTGCCGTTCGCTCCTTCCGGTCCGCTCAGGCGCGGGCGCCCACCGCCCAGACCTGCATCGCGTGCTCCACCAGCGCGATCAGCGTCTCCTTGGTCGACTCGCGGTCGCGGGCGTCGACGGTGACCACCGGGACGGACGGGTCGATGGCCAGGGCCTCGACCACGTCCTGCAGCGAGTGCGTCAGCACGCCGTCGAAGCAGTTCACGCCGAGCACGTAGGGCAGGTTGCGGTCCTCGAAGAAGTCGACCGCGGCGAAGCAGTCGGCGAGACGGCGGGTGTCGACCAGCACGACCGCCCCGATGGCGCCGCGGACCAGGTCGTCCCACATGAACCAGAAGCGGTCCTGACCCGGCGTCCCGAAGAGGTAGAGGATCAGGTCCTCGTCGAGCGTGACGCGGCCGAAGTCCATCGCCACCGTGGTCGTGCGCTTGTTCGGGACCGCGGTGAGGTCGTCGACGCCGGAGCTGGCGTCGGTCATGACCGCCTCGGTGGTCAGCGGGTCGATCTCGGAGACCGAGCCGACGAAGGTCGTCTTGCCGACCCCGAAACCCCCGGCGACGACGATCTTGGCCGACGTGGTCGTCGGGACCGCCCGCTCAGAGCCGTCGTAGTCCACTCAGCACCCTTTCCATCAACGCCATGTCCGGGGAGTCACCCGTCGACGAGGCGGTCTCGTGCACCACGATCGACCCGTGCGCGGCCATGTCGCCCAGCAGCACGCGCGCCACCCCGAGCGGCAGCGAGAGCAGCGCGGCGACCTCCGCGACCGACCGGGGCTCGATGCACAGGTCGGCGATCATGCGGTGCTCGTACTGGGCGACCTGGGCCGGGTCGCGGCCCTGGGCCGTCGTCGACAGCAGCGTCTCGACGGCGAGGTCGTAGGCCGGCCGGGTCCGGCCGCGGGTCCACGCGTAGGGCCGGACGAAGGAGGCCTCCGGCGGCTCGTCCCGACGGCGCGGGCCGTCCGGGTAGTCCGGGGCGACGAACTCGTGGCGGCCGGGCGCCTGGATCCCCCCGGGGGTGGTCGGCGGCAGGGCCGGGTCCCCGTACGGGAAGAGCGGGCCGGTCGGTCGGGACGCGCCGGCCCACGCCGTCGGGGTCCCGCCGGGCGGGGTGCGGTGCGCCCCACCGCCGTCCTCGGCGTCGAGCCGGCGGGCGGCCTCGGCATCGGCATCGACCGCGGCGTCGTCGTCCTTCCTGCGGCGCCGGAACAACCCGCGCCGTTCCCCCGATCGGCGCGACCCTCCGCCGGTGATCCCGTTGAGGACCTCCGCGAAGGCGTCGTCCTCCGGTCCCTGGCTCACCGCAGGTCACCTCCCCCCGCCCACCTCACCGGAACCCCGATCCCTGGAGCTCCGCGCGCAGTTCGGGCGTGAGCAGCTGACCGACCCGGTCGACCAGCAACGTCATCTCGTAGCCCACGAGGCCGATGTCGCAGTTCGGGGCGGCGAGGGTCGCCAGGCAGGAGCCGTCGCTGATCGACATCAGCAGGACGATCCCGCGCTCCATCTCGACCACCGTCTGCACCACCTCACCGGCCTCGAAGCACCGGGCGGCGCCCTGGGTGAGGCTGATCAGGCCGGACGCGACGGCCGCGAGCTGGTCCGCTCGGTCCCGAGGGAGCCGGCTCGACGCGGTCAGCAGGAGCCCGTCGGCGGAGACGACCACGGCGTGGGCCACGCCCGGGACCCGCTCCGCGAAGTTGGAGACCAGCCAGCCGAACCTGCTGGGCTGCGACTGGGGTGCCGTCACTGCTCCTCCTCGGTGCCGTTCGTGGTGTCGGCCCCGGCGGCGGGCCCGCCGTCGGTCGGCCGGGTCGCGCGGGTGCGCCCGTCGGCGACCCCGCGTTGGTAGCTGGCGAGCCGCCCGCGGATCGCGTCCGCGGAGCGGCGGGTGGCCTCACCCGCGCCGGTCGGTGCCGGGGCAGGGGCGGGCGCGGGCTGGGCGCTCCCCGGGACGAGGTGCGCCCGGGGACGACGACGGGGCAGCCCGGCCTCGGTGGTGCCGGCGTCCACCGCGGAGAGCGACGGTGCCCCGGCGTCGAAGCCGCCGCGACCGGTCTCGGCCCACTCCGGGTCGACCTCGTCCGGGGCGCTCGGTTCGGCCTCGCGGAACCACACCGACGCGACCTCGTCGAAGATCGGCGTGCGCTCGCGGTTGGGGAGCACCGCCGCGGGCCGGCGCGGGAGGGCACCCGGTGTGCGGACGGGCAGCCCGCCGGTGCCGTTCGTGCCCGGGCCGTGGGCACCGTTCGTCGCGGGGGCCGGGACCCCGTTCGTCTCCGCGCCGAGGCCGTCGTCGACGAACCCCCGTCCGCCGTTCTGGGTGGGTGCGGCGGCCGGAGCCGTCGGGGTCTCCGGGACGGCGGGAGCAGCTGTGTCGTCGCCGGGGGCGAACAGCTCCTCGGCCTCGGCGGCGGCCTCGTCGCCCTCGGTCTCGGAGGCCGGTCGGGGCCGCAGCCGCGGCGCCGAGCCGGGTCGGAGCAGGGGACCACCGCCCTCGGGCCGGCGACGCTGCGCGAGGGGGCGCAGCGAGCGTCGCGTCGGGCGTGCCGGGAACTCGTCGGACCCGTCCGTCCCGTCGACCGGGGCGAGCCCGTCGGGCGGGGCGTCGACCGGGGCGGGACTCGCCTCCGCGACGGGCTCGGGAGCCGGTTCGACGTCGTCCTCGGACCGCTCGACCACGGGAGCCTCGTGGACGTCGCCCGCGGGCGTCGCCGGGGCGACGTCCTCGGCCGACACCTCCTGGTCCACCGCGTCGGGCTCGGCGGTGTCGGAGCCGGGTGGTGGCACGACCTCGGCGCCGTTCCACATCGTCGGCTGCGGCACCGGCGGCGAACCCGGCGGGCGGGGGCCGTGGTCGCGGGGCGGACCCCACGGGGCCGGCCGCGGACCCGCCGGTGCACCCGGGAACGGTCCGGCCTGGCGCATCGGCATCGGTCGGGGCGCCTGCGGGCGCGCCGCGGGCGGCTCCTCACCCCAGCCCTGCTGCGGAGCCGGCGCGTCGTTCCCCCAGCTCTGCGCGGCCGGGACGTTCTCTCCCCGGCCGGGCAGGCCGGGACGGGGACGCGGCGCCGGGCGACCCGGGGGCGGGCCCGGCACGGGCCCGCCGTCGGGCACACCACGGAAACCGTGCCGTCCGGGAGGACCGGCGTCCTCGGTCGGCCCGGGGTCGGCGGACGGCTCGTCCTCGTCGGGCGCACCGTCGGGTCCACGCCAGGCGTGGGCGGCCACGGGCCGCTCCGGGACCGACGACGCCTGCTCGTCGGTGCCGGGCGTGCCCTGGCTCCAGACGGTCACCCCGTCGTCCTCGGACCCGACCGTGGTGGCGACGCGGTCGTCGTCCTCGTCGTCCTCGTCGTGGTCGGCCGCGTCGTCGTGCGGGCCCGGGACCCCGGCGGGTGCGGGCTCCTCCGGTGGCGGCGGAGGAGGCGTGGCGCCGGGCCGGACGGGGCGGCGGGGCAGCGCGGCGGCGAGCGCACCGCCGACGCCGTTGAGCCGGGTCGGTGTCTCGCCGTCGACGGGCGCCGGGGCGGCGTCCGTGCCGGGTTCCCCGCCCGCCTCGGACGCGCCGTCCGGCGTGATGGACGGGGCGAAGAACGTGGCGGCCCCCGCGACGCCGGCCGCTCCGGCCGCTCCGGCCGCAGCCACTCCGCGCGCGGCGGTGCGCCGCGGCAGCTCCGGGTTCCCCTCGCGGGGCTCCTGACGGGGAATCCCGGGACCGTCCGCACGCTCCGGCCACTCCGGTCGCGGCGGCGCGCCCGGCGCCGCGCCGACGCCGCTCGACCCCGGGGACCGGACGGGCAGCCCGGTCCCGCCGAGCGCACGCGTGGACGGACCACCGCCCGACCGCCCCCCGGGCGCCCCGGAGAGCACCGCGGAGGAGGGGATGCGCACCGCGGCGACCACCCCGCCCTGCTCACCGGCGCGGAGGGTCACGCCGATGCCGTGCCGGATCGCCAGACGGCCGACCACGAACAGGCCCATCCGCCGGGACGCGGAGACGTCGACGGTGGGGGGCGAGCCGAGCCGCTGGTTCGCGTCGGCGAGGTCCTCGTCGGTCATCCCGACGCCCCGGTCGGCGATCTCGAGGACGACCGCGCCGTCGGCCTCCGGGCGCGCCGACACGTCGACCCGGGTCTCGGGCGCGGAGAAGGCCGTGGCGTTCTCGAGCAGCTCCGCGACGAGGTGCACGACGTCGGCGGCCGTGCGGCCGAGCAGCTGGACGGTGGGTGGTGGGGCGAGTTCGACGCGCTGGTACTGCTCGACCTCGGACGCCGCCGCGCGCAGCACGTCGACCAGGGGCACCGGGCGGCCGCCACGCCGGGCGAGGTCGGTCCCCGAGAGGACCAGCAGGTTCTCGGAGTTCCGCCGCATGCGGGTCGCGAGGTGGTCGAGCTGGAACAGGTCGGCGAGGGCCTCCGGGTCCTCCTCCTTGTTCTCCAGCTGCTCGATCAGCCGCAGCTGCCGCTCGACCAGAGCCTGCGAGCGGCGCGAGAGGTTCACGAAGATGCTGTTGAACGCCGACCGCAGGCCGGCCTGCTCGGCCGCGAGGCGCACCGCCTGCTCGTGCACCTGGTCGAAGGCGCGGGCGACCTGACCGATCTCCTCGCGGGTCTCGATCGGCGTGCGGGTCACCTCGGTGTCCGGGGCCTCGCCCTCGCGCAGGCTGCGGACCGCGTCGGGCAGGCGGCGTTCGGCGACGTCGAGAGCGGTGCGGCGCAGCAACCGCAGCGGGCGCAGCAGCGAGCGCGTCACGAAGAAGACGACCGCGGCGCCCGCCATCAGCGCGAGCAGGAGCACGACCGACGCGACGCCCGCCGCGTTGCGGGCGCTGTTCTGCAGCGCGGCCGCGTTGGCCTGGAGGCGTTCGCGGAGCTGGTTCGAGACGTCGGTGACCTTGAGCTGGACGGCCGACGACGCCGCGTCCCAGTCCTGCGCGGAGACCTGCAGCGGCAGGCCGGCGCTGCCCCGGCCGAGCACGACCTGGGCCAGCCGGTCGCGCTGGTCGACGTCGGGCCCGACGACGGCGTCGGCGAGGGCGGCGTTGTCCGTCCCGACCGCGCTGCGGAACTCGTCGACGGCGATGCTGCGGCGCAGGGTCGCGTTGCGCGCCTGGTCGATCGACGGGGCGTCGATGCGACCGCCGGCGATCGCCGCGGCCACGACCGCCTGCACGTAGGCGTCCTGCTCCCGCACCACCGACAGCGCGTAGAGGCCACCCGACAGGCCGGCGATCGACGGGTCCGCCGCCTCGCGGGTCAGCGACTCGTCGAAGGTCAGGACCGAGGTCGTGGCGTCGGTGTAGCGCGAGATCGCGCCGGCCGGGTCGACGGCGCCGCCCCGGACGTCGTCCCGGACCCGGTCGAGCCCCTCGACCGCGGAGAAGGCCTCGCGGTAGGCCGACCGCGTCTGCTCGTCGACCGAGTCGGCCGATCCGTAGCCGCTGCGCAGCTGGGCGAGCCGGTCGTTCGTCGCGTCGACGGCCTCCTGGACGGGGCCGAACCCACCGGCCCGGTTCGTCGCGAGGAAGACCGCGGCGGCCCGCCGTTCCGAGTCGAGGGCGGCGAGCAGCGCGGCGTTGTTGCTCTCCAGGGCGACCGCCTGCTGCACGCCGTCGTAGGAACTCGCCTCGTCGGTCTGCTCGACGATGCGCAGGACGCCCAGGGTGATGACGAACAGCGTCGGCACCAGGAGGACCGCCGCGAGCTTGACGGGGAGGCTCCAGTTGCGGAGCGCGAGGCGCTCACCGCGGGGCGGCCGGCCCTGCGGGTCGGGACCACCGCCGCGGGCGTCGCCTCGCGCGTCGGTTCGACGGACGGGAGCGGTCACGCGTCGATCCTTCCCCTTGCACCGGTCGGTCGGGCGTCCACCGCGGACACGCACCCACGAACGGACGCCTGCTGCACCCTCTGTAGTTGTTCATGGGCTACACTGCCCACGGTTCGATCGCCACGACGCTCCGTGGGTGACG
This sequence comes from Actinomycetospora termitidis, assembly GCF_030286555.1. GTDB lineage: Bacteria > Actinomycetota > Actinomycetes > Mycobacteriales > Pseudonocardiaceae > Actinomycetospora > Actinomycetospora termitidis. The sequence continues at coordinate 623,824 of NZ_JASVWF010000003.1, forward strand.
AGGTCACCCCGGTCGACGCGGAGTCGTGTGCACGGCGTGCACACCGCGGGACAGTGGGTCGCATCGGCGGGTCCGTCGCTCGGTCGGGTCGGGCACCGTCGTCGGGATGCGGTGCATCTCGACGTGGAGCGGGCGGGCAGGGCGGCCGCGCACGAGCGTGGCCCGCGACGGCCCCGACGAGTGGTGGGTCACTCCCCGGAGCGGGTGTCGGTGATGCGGGAGTGTATCCGTCCCCCCTGACGAGATCATCTCCCCGTCGGGCCGGGACCCCCTCCGAGCGGCGTCGATCACTCGATGTGGCTGGTCAACGTACGGGTGCGGTAGCGCGATCCGGCCCGCCCGCGGGAAGAGGACAATGGAGGAGACGGTTCTGCCGTCGTCACCCTCGCGAGACCCCTGGAGGCCCGACGCCGTGAGCACCCCCGGGACCGGACCGCTGATCGTCCAGTCCGACAAGACGCTGCTGCTCGAGGTGGACCACGAGGGCGCGGCCGCGGCCCGCACCGCGATCGCGCCGTTCGCCGAGCTCGAACGCGCGCCGGAGCACGTGCACACCTACCGCGTCACGCCGCTCGCCCTCTGGAACGCGCGCGCCGCGGGCCACGACGCCGAGCAGGTCGTCGACGCGCTGGTCAGCCACTCCCGCTTCGCCGTCCCGCAGAACCTGCTCATGGACGTCGTCGAGACGATGGGCCGCTACGGGCGGCTGCAGCTGACCAACCACCCCGCGCACGGCCTCGTCATGGTCTCGTTCGACCGCGCCGTGCTCGCCGAGGTGAAGCGCAACAAGAAGATCGCCCCGCTGCTCGGCGAGCAGATCGACGACGACACCGTGATCGTGCACCCGTCCCAGCGCGGGCTGCTCAAGCAGACGCTGCTCAAGGTGGGCTGGCCCGCCGAGGACCTCGCGGGCTACGTCGACGGCGAGGCGCACGCCATCGAGCTCGACCAGGAGGACTGGGAGCTCCGCGACTACCAGGCCGCCGCCGTCGAGGGCTTCTGGGCCGGCGGCTCCGGGGTCGTCGTGCTGCCCTGCGGCGCGGGGAAGACGCTCGTCGGGGCGGCTGCGATGGCCAAGGCCAAGGCGACCACGCTCATCCTCGTCACGAACACCGTCGCCGGGCGGCAGTGGAAGCGCGAGCTCGTGGCCCGCACCTCGCTGACCGAGGACGAGATCGGCGAGTACTCGGGCGAGCGCAAGGAGATCCGCCCGGTCACGATCGCGACCTACCAGGTGATGACCCGCAAGACCAAGGGCGAGTACCGGGCGCTGGAGCTGTTCGACTCCCGCGACTGGGGCCTGATCATCTACGACGAGGTGCACCTGCTGCCCGCGCCCGTCTTCCGGATGACGAGCGACCTGCAGTCCCGCCGGCGCCTCGGGCTCACCGCGACCCTGGTCCGCGAGGACAACCGCGAGGGCGACGTCTTCTCGCTCATCGGGCCGAAGCGCTACGACGCGCCGTGGAAGGACATCGAGGCGCAGGGCTGGGTCGCGCCCGCCGACTGCGTCGAGGTCCGCGTGACGATGACCGAGAACGAGCGGATCGTCTACGCCACCTCGGAGGCCGACGAGCGCTACCGGATGTGCGCCTGCGCGCGGACGAAGATCCCGGTGGTACGCCGGATCCTGGAGCAGCACCCCGACGAGCCCGCCCTCGTCATCGGCGCCTACATCGACCAGCTCGAGGAGATGGGCCAGGCGCTCGACTGCCCCGTCATCCAGGGGTCGACGACGAACAAGGAGCGGGAGAAGCTCTTCGACCAGTTCCGCCGCGGTGAGCTGCCGCGACTCGTCGTCTCGAAGGTCGCGAACTTCTCGATCGACCTGCCCGAGGCCTCCGTCGCGATCCAGATCTCGGGGACGTTCGGCTCCCGCCAGGAGGAGGCCCAGCGCCTCGGGCGGCTGCTGCGTCCCAAGGGCGACGGCCGGCAGGCGCACTTCTACTCGGTGGTCTCGCGGGACTCGGTCGACGCCGACTACGCCGCGCACCGTCAGCGCTTCCTCGCCGAGCAGGGCTACGCCTACCGGATCGTCGACGCCGACGACATCCTCGGCCCGCCGGTGCCCGAGGTCGACTAGCGGCCGTACCAGGGCACCTCGCGTCGGGCGCCCGGGATCGGGGTGGTGGCCGTGGTCGGCCCCACCCCGAAGGTCCGCGGGTCGTCCACGTCGACGATCCGTCGGCCCAGCGGCGTCAGCGACACCGGGATCAGCTTGAGGTTCGCCCACGCGAACGGGATGCCGATGATCGTGACGGCCAGGGCGATCGCGGTGAACACGTGCCCGATCGCGAGCCACCAGCCCGCGACCACGAACCAGATGACGTTGCCCAGCGTCGACCCGACGCCGTGGTCGGCCCGCTTCTCCAGCCGCTGACCGAACGGCCAGAGCGTGAACAGGGCGATCCGGAACGACGCGATGCCCCACGGGATCGTCACGATCAGCACGCAGCAGATGACGCCGGCGATCACGTATCCGATCGCCATCCACACCCCGGCGAGCACCAGCCACACCAGGTTCAGCAGGATCCGCAGGGCTTCCATGTGTCCAGGATGCCCAGATCGGCTGAGAGCGCCCTGAGCGTCACGGGAACTATTTTCCCGACGTCGGGTCGAGCGGGCACCCGGGGCCGCCAGCGGACCTACGAGCGGGCCGTTCGTCACGATCTTGCGTGACGAACGGCCCGCTCGTACGGAATGGGACGGGACCGACGTCAGGTCAGCACGCGGCCCTTCGTCTCCGGCAGCGTCAGGATGATCAGGAACGCGATCACCGCGCCCCCGGTGACGTACCAGAAGAACAGCTGCGGCTGGCCCGCCCCGGAGAACGCCGCGATCAGCAGCGGGGCGGTGCCGCCGAAGATCGCGACCGTGAGGTTGTACCAGGCGCCGATCCCGAGGGCGCGCAGCTCGGTCGGGAAGATTTCGCTCATGATCGCGGGCGCGATCGACGAGAACACCGCGTAGAGGCCCAGGCCGACCGAGAACACGATGATCAGGTTGATCAGCGGCGGGCGCTCGGTGATGAGCAGGCTCAGCGGCACCGTCAGGACCGCGAACGCCAGCGACCAGACCAGCATCTGCGGCTTGCGCCCGAACCGGTCGGCGAGGGCACCCATCGGGTACTGCAGCACGATGAACACCACGGTGCCGATGGACAGCGCGAGGAACACGTCGCTGCCGGGGGCGTCGCGGAACTGCACCGCGTACGGGGTCAGGGCGCTGAAGAAGGTGTAGTAGCAGAGCGTCGAGAGCAGCGTGAACCCGAAGAGCTGCAGGACCGACCGCGGGTGGTGGGTCAGCGTCCGCAGCAGCGGGTTCTTCGTCGCCCTGGCTTTCTCCACGTTCTCCTCGAACTGCTCGGTCTCGGTGAGGCTGCGCCGCAGCCAGAGACCGACCAGACCGAGGACGCCCCCGACCACGAACGCGATGCGCCAGCCGTACGACTCGAGGTCGGGGCGCGACAGCGTCGAGGTGAGCAGCAGCCCGAGCAGCGACGCGGCGAGCAGCGCGACACCGGTGGAGATGTAGAAGAAGCTGGAGTACCGGCCCCGCCGGTTCGGCGGCGCGATCTCGGCGAGGTAGGCGCTGGCGTTGGACACCTCACCGCCGAGCGAGAGCCCCTGTGCGATGCGGGCCAGCAGCAGCAGGATCGGCGCCAGCCACCCGACCGCGGAGTACGTCGGCAGCACCGCGATCACCAGGGACCCGCCCGCCATCAGCAGGATCGTCACCAGCATCGCGAACCGGCGCCCGCGCAGGTCGGCCAGGCGGCCGAGGACCACACCGCCCAGCGGACGGAAGAAGAACGCGAGCGCGTAGGTCGAGGTCGTCCCGATCAGCGCGAGCGTCGAGTTCGACCGGTCGAAGAACTGGGACGAGAAGTAGACCGCGAACGTCGCGTAGATGGTCCAGTCGAACCATTCGACCGCGTTGCCGATGCTGGCCGCGACCAGCGTGCGCACCGGCAGCTTGTGACCCTCGGTGGACGCCGGGTCCGTCACCTGGCTCATGCGCGCTCCCTCACCGTGGTCCGACGCGCACGCACCGTAGGTGATTCGTCCGGTTCCGGCCAGAGGGCGTCGCACCGGGCGGAAAACGACGAACGGGCCGCACCCCCGCAGGGGTACGGCCCGTCGTCGAGAACGGAGCAGGGACTAGAAGTCCATGCCGCCCATGCCGCCCGTCGGGTCGGCGCCGGCACCGGCGCCCGCCTTCTCGGGCTTGTCGGCCACGACGGCCTCGGTGGTGAGGAACAGCGCGGCGATCGACGCGGCGTTCTGCAGCGCCGAGCGGGTGACCTTGGCCGGGTCGATGATGCCGGCCTTGATCAGGTCCTTGTACTCGCCGGTGGCGGCGTCGAGGCCCTCACCGGTGTTCAGCCCACGGACCTTCTCGGCCACGACGCCGGGCTCGAGGCCGGCGTTGTGCGCGATCTGCTTCAGCGGCGCCTCGAGCGCGGTGCGCACGATATTGGCGCCGGTGGCCTCGTCCCCGTCCAGCCCGAGGCCGGAGAAGACGTCGCCGGTCGAGGCCTGCAGCAGGGCGACGCCACCGCCGGCGACGATGCCCTCCTCGACCGCGGCCTTGGCGTTGCGGACCGCGTCCTCGATGCGGTGCTTGCGCTCCTTGAGCTCGACCTCGGTCGCGGCACCGGCGCGGATGACCGCGACGCCGCCGGCGAGCTTGGCGAGACGCTCCTGGAGCTTCTCACGGTCGTAGTCGGAGTCCGAGCGCTCGATCTCCGAGCGGATCTGGGTCACGCGACCCGCGATCTGCTCGGCGTCGCCGGCACCGTCGACGATGGTCGTCTCGTCCTTGGAGACCGTGACCTTGCGGGCGCGGCCCAGGAGCGTGAGGTCGGCGGTGTCGAGCTTGAGGCCGACCTCCTCCGAGATGACCTCGCCACCGGTCAGGATCGCCATGTCGGCGAGCATCGCCTTGCGGCGGTCACCGAAGCCGGGGGCCTTGACGGCGACCGACTTGAACGTCCCGCGGATCTTGTTGACGACGAGCGTGGCCAGGGCCTCGCCCTCGACGTCCTCGGAGATGATCGCGAGCGGCTTGCCGGACTGCATGACCTTCTCCAGCAGCGGGAGCAGGTCCTTCACCGACGAGATCTTCGAGGACATGAGCAGGACGTACGGGTCGTCCAGCTCCGCCTCCATCCGGTCCTGGTCGGTGACGAAGTAGGGCGAGATGTAGCCCTTGTCGAAGCGCATGCCCTCGGTGAGCTCGAGCTCGAGCCCGAAGGTCTGCGACTCCTCGACGGTGATGACGCCTTCCTTGCCGACCTTGTCCATCGCCTCGGCGATGAGCTCGCCGATCTGCGGGTCGGCGGCGGAGATCGAGGCCGTGGCCGCGATCTGCTCCTTGGTCTCGACCTCCTTGGCGGACTTCAGGAGCGCCTGGGAGACGGCCTCGGTCGCCTTCTCGATGCCCTTCTTGAGGGCCATCGGGTTCGCGCCGGCGGCGACGTTGCGCAGACCCTCGCGGACGAGGGCCTGGGCGAGGACGGTCGCGGTGGTGGTTCCGTCACCGGCGACGTCGTCGGTCTTCTTCGCGACCTCCTTGACGAGCTCGGCCCCGATCTTCTCCCACGGGTCCTCGAGCTCGATCTCCTTCGCGATCGAGACGCCGTCGTTGGTGATCGTGGGGGCGCCCCACTTCTTCTCCAGGACGACGTTGCGGCCGCGCGGGCCGAGGGTCACCTTGACGGCGTCCGCGAGGCTGTTCATGCCCCGCTCGAGGCCGCGACGGGCCTCCTCGTCGAACGCGATCATCTTGGCCATGCTGGGTGGTCCTCCGATGAGAGACACGTGTGCTCGGCCAGGCGGTGCCCGCGACGGACGACCAGCTCCATTACGCCGATCTCACCGTCCCGACCTGGCACTCGACAGTACCGAGTGCCAACGCCGAGTCTGGCACTCGGGTGGGGTGAGTGCAAGCGACGCGGCGGGCCGTTAGAGCAGCGCGACGAGGAGCACGACCACCAGCACGACGAGCACCGCGCCGGCGATCACCGGGACGAGGAACGGCCGCCCACCGGACCGGCCCCCGCCGAACGCCCCCAGGTCGGTGGGCGGCGCGGGGGCCTGGATGCGCCGGGGCGGAGGCGTGGTGCGCGGCGGGAGGGGAGCACGCGCGGGCATCCCGTTCCCGACGACGGGTCCGCGCGCCGGCGGGCGGGGACGCCCGGGCGCGGGGTGCGGGGAGGATCCGGGCGTCCGGACCGCATGGGGGTTCCCCCCACGCGGCGGGACGGCGGGAGGCGCCGCCCGCGCGACCCGACCCGTCGTCGGGAGCGGCCGCCGCGCGAGCGCGGTCCGCGCCTCGCCGACGAGCCCGCGGGCGCTGCCCGGCCGGCGGTCGGGGTCGACCGACATCGCGCGACGCAGCAGGTCGTCGATGCCGGGCCCGAGCGCGACCCCGTGCCCCACCGACGGGACGTCACCGGCGAGGTGCGCGTCGATCACCTCGGTGACCGTCCCGCGGTAGGGCGCGTGCCCGGCCAGGCAGGCGTAGAGCACGCAGCCCAGCGAGTACAGGTCGGTGCGGGCGTCGACCGGCTCCCCGCGCAGGTGCTCCGGGGCGGCGAAGGTCGGGGAGCCGAGGAAGTCCCCGCCCCGGGTCCGGTGCCCGGTGGCCCCGCGGTGGGTGAGCCCGAAGTCGGCGAGGTAGGCGTGGTCGCCGCCCGTCGTGGCGCCGCCGACGAGCACGTTGGCCGGCTTGACGTCGAGGTGCACCAGCCCGTGGTCGTGCACCGCGTCGAGCGCGTCCGCGACCTGGTCGAGCAGGCGCAGCGTCCGCTCGGGCGCGAGGGGGCGGCCGCCGACGAGCGCCGCGAGGTCCGGGCCCTCGACGAAGCGCATCGCGATGTAGAGCCGCGTCGCACCGTGCGGGTCGTCGGCGCTGTCGACGTCGTAGAGCGGCACGACGTGCGGGTGGTCCACCGCGGAGGTGTTGCGGGCCTCGTCGCGGAACCGCTCGCGGAACTCCTCGTCCCGGGCCAGGGCGGCGTCGATGACCTTGAGCGCGACGACCCGCCCGAGCCGCGTGTCCGTCGCCCGGTAGACGGTGCTCATCCCGCCGCGGCCGATCAGCCCCTCGATCCGGAAGCGCCCGAACGACGACCCCGTCAGGTCCTCGCTCGTGGTGCTGGTCCCGGTCACGGCGACGAGGGTAAGGGCCGCACCACCTCGCGCGGGGCCGGACGCGGCGTGACGCCGCTCGGGGGCACGATGGCGTCCCGTGAGCACCTCCACGGGACACGGGCACGGCCACGACCACGGCGATCCGGCCGCGATGCGCCCGGTGGAGGAGCACGCCGCGACGGTCGCCGCGCTGATCGGCGCGACCGGGACCGAGACGGTCGTCCTGGCCGACGCCCGCGGGCGCGTGCTGGCCGCCGACCTCACCTCACCGGTCGCGCTGCCGCCCTTCGACAACTCCGCGATGGACGGCTACGCGGTCCGGGCCGCGGACGTCGCGACGACGCCCACGACGCTGCCCGTCCCCGAGGACGTCCCCGCCGGGCGGGTCGACGGTCCCCCGCTCGCCCCCGGCACCGCCCACCGGATCATGACCGGCGCCGCCGTCCCCGCGGGCGCCGACGCCGTCGTGCAGGTGGAGTGGACCGACGGTGGCCTGCCGGGCGGCGAGGTGCGGGTCGACCGCGCGGTCGACGCCGGGCAGAGCGTGCGGCGGGCCGGGGACGACGTCACCGCCGGGCAGGTGGTCCTCACCGCCGGGACGGTGCTGGGGCCGGCGCAGATCGGTCTGGCGGCGGCGGTCGGCGCCCCGGAGCTGACGGTGCACCGGCGGCCGCGGGTGCTCGTGCTCTCCACCGGCTCCGAGCTCGTCGCCCCGGGCGAGCCGCTGCGCCACGGCCAGATCCACGAGTCGAACGGCCCGATGCTCGCCGCCGCCGTCGAGGACGCGGGCGGCGAGGCCCGCCTCCTGCGCTTCGTCCCCGACGACGTCGACGAGTTCCTGACGACGCTCGACGCGGCTCTGGCCGAGCCCACGGACCTCGTCATCACCTCCGGGGGCGTCAGTGCCGGCGCGTACGAGGTGGTCAAGGACGCGTTCGCCACCCGTGGCGTCACGTTCACGAAGGTCGCGATGCAGCCCGGGATGCCGCAGGGGGCCGGGCGGTACCAGGACCGGGTCGCCGTGGTGACCCTGCCCGGGAATCCGGTGAGCTCGCTGGTGTCGTACGAGGTCTTCGTGCGCCCGGCCCTCCGGCGCGCGGGCGGCCACCCGCACCCCGACCGGGCGCGCGTGCGGGCGCGTGTCGCGGAGGACCTGCGCTCGCCCGACGGCCGCCGGCAGTACCGGCGCGGCCGGCTCGACCTGGACGGCACGGTCGCACCGGTCGGCGGCGCGGGCTCCCACCTGCTCGCCGCCCTCGCGCTCGCCGACTGCCTGTTCGTCGTGCCGGCGGAGGTCACCGAGGTGGCCGCCGGGACCGAGGTCGAGGTGTGGTTGCTCGAGAGCTGACGGTGCGCAACCGTCTGGACCGGTCACGGGCCTCCGAGCTGGGCGGAAGCCGCCGTCCGAGTGCTCTCGCTGGGCCATCGGCGCGAAAAGGACTTGGAGCCCCGACGAAGATCGGGCACCATGTGTGAGAACTCTCATGGCGTCGTCGCCGGACGAGTTCACCCCGGGTCGCCCGATGGCGGATCGCGTGACGACCACCGTCGACCAACCGCTTGTCGCTGGGGAGCGGACGAGCGGTTCTCGGCCGGGGTCGCCGTCTCGGGGGATGGCGGCCCCGGCCCCTCCCACCGCGTGCCGATAGATTCGGACACGCCCGCCGTCGACTCGAGGGAACCCCGTGCCCGATCGCTCCCCCGCCCCTGGCGACCCCACCGCGACCGCACGGGAGGCGTTGCCCGCCCCGCGCCGCAACCCGGTGCTGCACGCCGTCGACCTCGTCCGCGAGACGATGCCGCCGTTGCACCCGGGAGGCGCGCCGGTGATCGGCGCGGTCGCGGCGGGAGCCCTCGCGCTCCGGGCCCTGCGGGGTCGCGGCACGCTCGGCGCGATCCTGACGACGGGTGCGGTCGCGGCGTTCTTCCGCGCCCCCCACCGGAGCACGCCGCGCCGTGCCGACATCGCGGTCGCCCCGGCCGACGGCACCGTCAGCGTCATCGGGGACGCCGAGGCGCCGCCGGAGCTGATCGCGAAGGGCTTCCCGGCCGGCCCGCGCCCGCGCGTGAGCACCTTCCTCTCGGTCTACGACGTGCACGTCCAGCGGATCCCGGTCGACGGGCAGGTCCTCGCGGTCGAGCACCGGCCCGGCACCTTCGTCTCGGCCGACCTGCCCGAGGCCAGCGAGGCCAACTCGCGCACCGCGGTGTGGCTGCGCGACACCGCGGGCCGTGACCTCGCCGTCGTCCAGATCGCGGGACTGGTGGCCCGCCGGATCGTCTGCGACGCGCGCCCCGGCGACGAGGTGGCGGCCGGCGAGACCTACGGCCTGATCCGGTTCGGCTCGCGGGTCGACCTGCTGCTGCCGCCCGGAGCCGAGATCGGCGTCGAGGTCGGGCAGCGGACGGTCGGCGCCGAGACCGTGCTCGCGGCCCTGGCGAGCACGGCGACGGGAACGGACTAGTGCCCGCCTCGACCGCGCCCGGGGTGCGGCTGCTGCCGAACGCCGTCACGGTGCTCGCGCTGTGCTCGGGGCTGTCCGGCGTGCAGTTCATGGTCGCGGGGAACGCGGTCGCGGCCGTCGCGTGCATCGCGCTCGCCGGGGTCTTCGACGCCCTCGACGGGCGCCTGGCCCGGCTCCTGGACGCCACCAGCCGCATCGGCGCCGAACTGGACTCCCTCTCCGACTGCATCTCCTTCGGTGTCTCGCCCGCGCTGATCCTCTTCCTGTGGTCGCTGAACGACCTGCGGGTCGGCTGGGTCGTCGCCCTCGTGCTCGTGGTGTCCGCGGCCCTGCGCCTGGCCCGCTTCAACACGCTGTCCGACGACACCGAGGCGCCGCCGTTCGCGGGCGAGTTCTTCGTCGGCGTCCCGGCCCCGGCCGGGGCCCTCGTCGCGCTGACACCGCTCGCCACCGAGCTGCTGCTGGGGCCGGGCTGGTGGTCGACGCCGGTGACGGTGGCCGTCTGGACGGTGCTCTCCGCGGGCCTGATGATCTCCCGCATCCCGACCGCGTCGCTGAAGAGCGTCCGCGTGCCGGCCGCGGCGATCGCGCCGGCCCTGGTGCTGGTCGCGCTCGTCGCCGCGGCGATCGTCGCGGTGCCGTTCCTGCTCTACCCGGTCGCGATCCTGGCCTACCTCGCGCACATCCCCTACGCCGTCTACCGCTACCGCTGGCTCGAGCGGCACCCCGAGGTCTGGCACGTCCCGCCGCGCCAGCGCCGCGCGGTGCGCCGGGCCCACCGCCGGCTCGGTCTGCTGCCGCCGCGCCGTCCGCTGCCCCGTCGGGTCGCGGGCGCCGCCGCCCGCGCCGGGCGCCGCACGATCAACCGCGACCGGGACCGCAGCCGCCCCGGACCACAGCGACTCGGGGTGCGCCGGCGCCGCCGGGGAGGAGACCAGCCGTGACGTCCGCCCCCGGACAGGTCACCCTCACCGCCCAGCTCTCGACCTCCGCGGTCGACGCGCGCCGCGGGGTCGTGCGCCTGCACGGCGAGGTGTTCGCCGCGCTCGGGCTCGCCGCGTGGGACGCGGTACGCCTGGTCGGGACCCGCTCGACGGTCGCGCTCGCCGCACCCGCCGTCGGGATGGTGGCGCCGGGGACCGCCACCCTGGACGAGACCGCGATGGTCAACGCCGGCATCGTCGCGGGGACGAGTGTGGCGGTCGAGCCGGTCACGGTCACCGCCGCCCGCACCGTGACCGTCGCCGGGTCGCAGCTCGCCTCGGCCGCGGTCGCGCCGGAGACCCTGCGGCTCGCGCTGACCGGCAAGGTGCTCGCACCTGGGGACACCGTCTCGCTGCTGCCGCAGGACCTCGCCCCGGTCCCCGGCGCGGACGCCGTCGGCACCCGCACCCGGCTGGCCGCGGAGCTCGGGGGCACCTGGACCACCGAGCTCGTCACCGTCGTGGACGTCGAGCCCGCCGGGAGCGGCGCGTTCGTCGTCGCCCCGAGCACCGTCGTCGGCTGGCGGGACGGCCCGCGGACAGGGGTACGAGCCCTTCCCGACGACAGGTCGAACGCCTTCGCCCCGTCCGGCTTCTTCGCGTCGGCGCCGCGCACGACCGGCCCCGCCGCGCCCGGACCCGGCCTGGCCGCCGCGTCGACCGGGACGCCCGCCTCCGCGCCCGCCGTGGCCGAGGCACCGGCGGCGCCGGTGGAGCCGACCGTGTCGGTGCCGGACCTCGTCGGGCACCAGGACGCGGCGCGCCGGCTGCGGGAGTGGCTGGACCTGGTGTTCCGCCGCCCGGAGCTGCTGACCCGGCTCGGCGCCGCCGCCCGCCTGGGCGTGCTCGTCACCGGCCCCGAGGGGGTCGGGCGGACGACGCTGGTGCGAGCGGTGGCGGCCGAGGCGGAGGTCGGCGTCGTCGTGCTGGACGCGCCGGCGGCGGCCGCGCTGGAGGCCGGGTCGGCGGCGGAGCGGGTGCGCACGGCGTGCTCGCGGGCCCGCTCGGCACCCGGCGCGACCGTCCTGCTCGTCCCCGACGTCGAGACCCTGCTGCCGGCCTCTGACCCGCCGCCGCTCGCGACCGTCGTCCTCGACGAGCTGCGCTCGGTGGTGGCCGACGGCGTCGCGCTGGTGGCCACCGCGCAGGGCGGCGAGGCGGTGGACCCGCGGCTGCGCGCCCCCGACGTCGTGGACCGCGAGCTCGGCCTGCCCGCGCCCGGCGACCGGGAGCGGGCGGAACTGCTCCGGGTGCTGCTGCGCGAGGTGCCGCTGGCCTCCGACGTCGATCTCGGGGCGGTCGGGCTGCGCACGCCCGGCTTCGTCGCAGCGGACCTCGTGGCGCTGCGGCGGGAGGCGGCCGTCCGGGCGGCCCTGCGCGGGGGCGCCGAGGACGAGCTGGAGCTCTCGCAGGAGGACCTGGTCGGCGCGGTGGCCTCGGTCCGGCCGGTGTCGCTGTCGTCGTCCGGGTCGCAGACGCTGCACTCGGGTGGGCTGACCCTCGACGACGTCGGCGACATGGTCGAGACGAAGCAGGCGCTCACCGAGACGGTGCTCTGGCCGCTGACCTACCCGGATTCCTTCGCCCGCCTCGGCGTCGACCCGCCCCGCGGGGTGCTGCTCTACGGCCCCCCGGGTGGCGGCAAGACGTTCCTCATGCGGGCGCTGGCCGGCTCCGGGCAGCTCAACGTGTTCGTCGTGAAGGGCGCGGAGCTGCTGGACAAGTACGTCGGCGAGTCCGAGCGGGCGGTGCGCGAGCTGTTCCGCCGCGCCGCCGACGCCGCCCCGGCCCTGGTGTTCCTCGACGAGGTCGACGCCCTCGCCCCGCGCCGCGGCGGCTCGACCGACGCGGGCGTCGCCGACCGGGTCGTCGCCGCGCTGCTCACCGAGCTGGACGGCGCGACCCCGCTGCACGACGTCGTGGTCCTCGGTGCCACCAACCGCCCGGAGCTCATCGACCCGGCCCTGCTGCGCCCCGGCCGGCTGGAGCGCCAGATCTACGTGCCGCCGCCGGACGCCGAGGCCCGGGCGGCGATCCTGCGAGCGGCGTCGAAGGCGACGCCGCTCGCCGACGACGTCGACCTGGACGCGTTCGCGGCGACGCTGGAGGGCTACTCGGCGGCCGACTGCGCCGCCCTCGTGCGGGAGGCCGCCCTCACCGCGATGCGGGCGTCGCTGGACTCCACCGAGGTGACGGCGGCCCAGTTCGAGGCCGCCCGCTCGGCGGTGCGCCCGTCGTTGGACCCGCAGCAGCTCGCGCAGCTGGAGGCCTACGCGACCCGGGGGTGAGGGCCCAGCTCCGCCCCCACCCGTGACGACGATGGCCCACCGCTCGCACCGGATGCGAGCGATGGGCCATTGCTGTCACGTGGGGAGGGGCTCAGGAACCCTTCTGCGCGTTCTGGCCCCAGTTGTTCGTCGCGATGACGATGACGCCGGGTGAGGCGCCCTGGATGCCGGGGAAGCGTGGCTCGGAGCGCAGGCCGAACGACGAGGCGAGGGCGTCCGCTGCCCCCTGCTCGCCGGTGCCGGGGCGGTAGTAGACGGTGCTGACCGGGATCACGCCCTGGGCGTAGTTGCCGGTCTCGACGACGTCGAAGCCCCGGCCCCGCATCTGACCGGCGGCCGTGTCGGCGAGGCCCTGGATCGTCGAGTTGTTGTAGACGCGCACCGGGACGCCGGCGTAGGAGGCCCCGCCGCCGGACCCCGAGCCGGACCCACCGGAACCGCCGCCCGGGACGATCGGCGGCGCGACGGCGACCGGCGGGAGCGCTCCGACGACGGGGGGTGCGGCGCCCGGGGTCGGCGCGCCCGCGCCGGGAGCACCCGCGGCCGGGGCGCCGGGAGCGCCCGGGGGCACGGCGCCCGGCTGGCCCTCGGCACCGGGAGCACCACCCGGCTGACCGGGTGCGGGCTGACCGGGCTGCCCGGGCGCGGGCTGGCCGTCGGTGCCGGGCGCACCGGGCTGTGCGGGGGCGGTCGCGTTCGGCGGCGACGCGGCCGGCGCGCTCGACGAACCCTGGCCGCCGAGGCTGATCAGGCCCACGACCGCGGCGATGGCGGCCACGCCGAGCAGCGCGACCCCCGCGATGCGTAGGCGGGAGGCGCCGGACGCCCCGGGACCCGTCATGACCCTGCTCCCCTTCCGGCGACGACCGTTCGAGGGATCAGGAGACCACTAGCTGGGCTCCACACCGAGCCGACGCGCCGCACGGGCTCGCTGACGTGTCTGCCGCAACCGCCGGAGCCGCTTGACGAGCATCGGATCGGCGGCGTGTGCCTCCGGCCGGTCGACCAGGGCGTTGAGCACCTGGTAGTAGCGGGTGGCGGACATGTCGAACAACTCGCGGATCGCCTGCTCCTTGGCGCCCGCGTACTTCCACCACTGCCGCTCGAAGGCGAGGATCTCCCGGTCGCGCCGGGTCAGGCCGTCGTCCGGTGCCGAGGCGTGCCGGCCGACGGTCGGGGCCGGGCCGGTCGAAGCTGCCGGTGCGTCCATCACGCTCCTCGGAGTCGTCCCATCGGCCCCCTCGGGAGCCGCCACGCGGAATGACACGGGTGTCATTCGCGTGCCCTCCATTCAACCACGGCCCTCCGACAACACCTCGGCGACGCACGTCGTCACCAGCTCCCACCTGCACCGGAGCCGCCCTCTAGGCTCCCGCGCCGTGACCGTCCGCCCGATCGTCGTCACCGGCGAACCCGTCCTGCACGTCCCGACGACCCCGTTCACCGACGACGAGTTCGGCACCGAGGCGCTGCGCACGCTCGTGGACGACCTCTTCGAGACGATGGACGCCGCGCACGGCGTCGGGCTCGCGGCGAACCAGATCGGCGTCGGGCGGCGGGTGTTCGTCTACGACTGCCCGGATCCGGAGCTCGACGGCGAGCGCCGGCGCGGCGTCGTCGTGAACCCCGCCCTGGAGACCGGGCCGGTCCCCGAGACGATGCCCGACGAGGACGACGACGCGGAGGGCTGCCTGTCGGTGCCCGGCGAGTCCTTCCCGACCGGCCGGGCGGAGTGGGCCCGGGTCACCGGCCGCGACGTCGAGGGCACGCCGATCACCGTCGAGGGCGTCGGGTTCTTCGCCCGCGCCCTCCAGCACGAGACCGACCACCTCGACGGGTACGTCTACACCGACCGGTTGATCGGGCGGAACAAGCGGGCGGCCAAGCGGGCGATCCGCGCGAACGGCTGGGGCGTCCCCGGGATCACGTGGATGCCGGGCGTTGACCCGGACCCGTTCGGCCACTGACGTCCGCCCAGGACGAACACCGGCGACGCTGCCGCTGCAACGGTGTAAGCACGGGAAGATGGACGAGCTCGACTCCTACTCCCGCACCGTCGTCACCGTCGCGGAGACGCTCGGTCCCGCCGTGGCCGCGCTCGCGGTCGGCGACCCGGAACGCCCGCGGGGTGCGGGCAGCGCGGTCGTGATCCCCGACCCCGCCGGCACCGGCACCGTCCTCGTCACCAATGCGCACGTCGTCGACCGCGCCCGCTCCGGGCGGGCCACCTTCGCCGACGGCACCCACGCCGACGTCCGCGTCCTGGGCGCGGACCCGCTCTCCGACCTCGCCGTCCTCGCCGTTCACCCCGACGCCACCACCCCGGCCCCGGTGACCCCCGGCGACGCGAGCGGGCTGCGGGTCGGCCAGCTCGTGGTCGCGGTCGGCAACCCGTTCGGCCTCGCGGGCAGCGTCACCGCCGGCGTCGTCAGCGGGCTGGGCCGCAGCCTCCCGACCAAGGACGGGCGCGTCGTCGAGGACGTGATCCAGACCGACGCCGCCCTCAACCCCGGCAACTCCGGGGGCGCGCTCGCCGACGCGCACGGCCACGTCGTCGGGATCAACACCGCGGTGGCCGGCGTCGGGCTCGGGCTCGCGGTGCCGTGGAACGACACCACCCGGGCCATCGTCGCGAGCCTGCGCGCCGACGGGCGGGTACGCCGCGGCTACCTCGGGGTGGTCGGGGCCCCGGCCCCGCTCCCGGTCGACGTGGCCCTGCGGCTCGGACGCCGGCAGGGGCTGCGGGTCGCGGAGGTGGTGCGCGACAGCCCGGCGGCCCGCGCAGGCCTGCGAAACGGCGACCTCATCGTCGACGCCGACCACGAGCCGGTCACCCAGGCCCGGGACCTGCAACGACGGCTCTTCGCCGACGCCATCGGCCGGACCCTGCCGGTGACCGTGCTGCGCGGCGAGGCGATGGTCGACGTCCTCGCGGTGCCGGCGGAGCTCACGAGCTGATCGCTTGCCGGGCCCGGACACGCGTGGCACCGTCGGACGGGCAACGCGGGAGCCCGCGCCGGGAGGCGGGCTGAGAGGGCGGCCGACAACACGGTGCCGCCGACCGCCCGAACCTGACCGGGTCATGCCGGCGTAGGGAGCCTGCCGTGAGCACCAGTCCGCCCGTCGCCCTCTCGATCGCGGGCACCGACTCCGGCGGCGGCGCCGGCATGACGGCGGACGTGCGCGCGTTCGCGGTGTGCGGGGTGCACGGGGCGGTCGCCGTGACGGCGGTGACGGTGCAGGACTCGCTCGGGGTGAGCGGGTTCCACCCGATCCCGCCCGACGTCGTCGCCGCCCAGATCCGCACCGTCGCCGGCGACATGGGCGTGGACGCCGCCAAGACCGGGATGCTCGCCTCGTCGGAGATCATCGCGGCGGTCGCGGCCGTGTGCGACGAGGTGGGCATCGGGTCGGGCGGCATCCCGTTCGTGGTCGACCCGGTGGCGGCGTCGATGCACGGCTCCCCGCTGCTCGCCGACGACGCGCTGGACGCGCTGCGCACCGAGCTGCTCCCCCGCGCGACCCTCGTGACGCCCAACCTCGACGAGATCGCGCTGCTCACCGACGTCAAGGTCGTCGACGACGCGTCCGCCCGCGAGGCTGCCGTGGCCCTGCACGACCTCGGCGCCCGGGCCGTGCTGGTCAAGGGCGGGCACCTGGAGGCGCTCTCGGGCCGTCGGCAGGAGGAGTGCGTGGACCTGCTCTCGGTCGACGGCGACCTCCACGAGTTCCGCTCCGAGCGCCTCGACCGCCCGCACACCCACGGCGGGGGCGACTCGCTGGCCTCGGCGATCACGGCGGGTCTCGCCCGCGGGATGTCGCTGGTGGACGCCGTCGGGCTGGGGAAGCGCTACATCACGCGCGCCGTGGAGAACTCGTACCCGCTGGGTGCGGGCCACGGGCCGGTGTCGTCGTTGTGGGCCGCCGCGCTGTAGTCATCCCGCGCTCGCCCGGGTGCCGGCGCAACCCGCGAATCCGATTCCGCCGGAATCGGTTCGTCGGCCCGGAGTGGCGAGCAGCCGGACCGGCGCAACAACCCCGCCGAACCGCTTCCACCGGAATCGGTTCTGGGGCAGGACCCGGCAGGACGGAGCCACGGAGCGACGACGGGGCCGGACCCGCCGTCGTGACATCCTGCGGGGATGGCCGATACCCCACCCCGCGCGCTGACGATCGGCGGCTCCGACTCCGGGGGCGCCGCCGGGATCGAGGCCGACCTGCGCGCGATGACGGCGTGCGGGGTGCACGGCTGCGTCGCGATGACGGCCGTGACGGTGCAGAACTCGCTGGGCGTGAGCGACGTGCACCTGGTCCCGCCGGAGACCGTTGCGGCGCAGGTCCGGGCGGTCGTCACGGACATCGGCGTCGGGGCGGCCAAGACCGGGATGCTGGCGACGGCGGGGATCATCGCCGCGGTCGCGGACGTGGTCGACGAGGTGGGGATCGGGCGCTCGGGCACCCCGTTCGTCCTCGACCCCGTCGCCGCGTCGATGTACGGGGAGCCGCTGCTGGCCGAGGACGCGATGGAGGCCATCCGCACGCTGCTCTTCCCCCGCGCGGCGCTGGCGACCCCGAACCTCGACGAGATCCGGCTCCTCGCCGGGGTGACCGTCACCGACCGCGACACCGCCCGCAAGGCCGCCGACGCCCTGCACGACCTCGGCGCCCGCTGGGCCCTGGTCAAGGGCGGCCACCTGCACGGCTCGCCGGAGGTCGTCGACCTGCTCTCGGACGGCACGGACACCTGGGAGTTCACCGGCCCCCGGATCGACACGCCGCACGTCCACGGGGCGGGCGACGCGCTCGCCAGCGCCACCTGCGCCGGGCTCGCGCGGGGTCTCGGGATGCCCGACGCCGTCGCCTACGCCGAGCGGTACATCCGCCGGGCGGTGGCGGCGTCGTACCCGCTGGGCGCCGGCACGGGCCCGGTCTCGCCGCTGTGGGCGATCGCCGACTGGGACGGCTGACCCTCCGTACGATCACCGGTGTGCTCGAGGTCCGGCTGCTCGGGACGCTGACCGCGTCGCTCGACGGGCGTCCCGTCGACCTCGGCAGCGCGCAGCGGCGGGCCCTGGTCGCGCGCCTGGCCGTGGCCGAGGGCGAGGTGGTGCCGGTCGACCGGCTCGTCGACGACCTCTGGGCCGGCGAGCCCCCACCCCGCGCCCTCGCCGGGCTCCAGGCCCACGTGAGCCACCTGCGCCGGGCGCTCGAACCGCACCGCAGGCCCCGCACCCCGGCGACGGTGCTCGTCAGCGCCGCGGGCGGGTACGCGCTGCACGCCGAGCTCGACGCGGTCCGGGCCCGGGAGCTCCGCCGGTCCGGGTCCGTCGCCGACCTGCGCGCGGCGCTCGCCCTGTTCTCCGGCCCGCCGCTCGCCGAGTTCGCGGACGCCGCCTGGAGCGTCCCGGAGATCGAGCGGCTGACCGAGCTGCGCCGCACGATCGTCGAGGGGCTCGCCGCCGTGGAGCCGGACCCGGCCGCCGTCGTCGACCTGCTCACCTCGCACGTCCGCGACGAGCCGCTGCGCGAGGAACCGGTCCGGCTGCTCGCCCGCGCGCTGTACCGCGGGGGACGCCAGGCCGACGCCCTCGCCGCGATCGGCGCCCTGCGCCGCCGGCTCGCCGACGAGCTCGGGCTCGACCCGTCGCCGGGCCTCGCCGAGCTCGAGACCGCGATCCTGCGACACGACCTCGGTGGCGGCGACGCGACCTCGCCGCCACCGGACGACGCTCCGCCGTCACCCGGGGAGGACCGTCCCGACGACGGGCCTGGCCTGGTCGGGCGCGACCCCGAGCTGGCCCGCCTGCGCGCCGTCGCCGACGCGGTCGCCGGCGGTCCCGGGCGACTCGCCCTGATCACGGGCGAGGCGGGCGCCGGGAAGTCCACGCTCGCCGAGCACCTCGCCGGGACCCTGGTCGGTCGCGGCTGGCACGGGGCGCGCGGTCGCTGCCCGGAGGTCGACGGGGCACCGCCGGGCTGGGCGTGGAGCGAGGTGACCGCGGACCTCCCCGGTGCGCAGCACCCGGCGCCGGACGCGGGCACCTTCCACGCCGGCCGCGCCCTCCTGACGACCGTCGCGGCCGCCGCGAAGCCCCTCGTCGTCGTGCTCGACGACCTCCACCGCGGCGACGAGGAGACGTGGCGGCTGCTGCGGGTGGTGGCGTCGGCCGCGGAGCCGGGCGTCCTCGTCGTCGGGACCTTCCGGCCCGACGAGGTGCCCGACGAGCTCCGCGCCACCGTCGCCGCCCTCGCCGCCGTCACTGCGGAACGCGTCGAGCTCGCCGGGCTCGACCCGGACGCCGTCGCCGCCCTCGTCGCCGCCGAGCACCTGGAGATCGACGACGAGGCCGCCCGCCGGATCGCGACGCGGACCGGCGGCAACCCGTTGTTCGTCCGCGAGGTCGCCCGGCTCGCGCGGACGGTCGGGCTGGACGCGGCGCGCAGCACCGTGCCGTCCGGGGTGCGCGACGTCCTGTCCCGGCGCGCGGCCCAGCTGCCCGCGGCCGCGCTCTCCACCCTGCGGCGCGCGGCGGTGCTGGGGCGCGACGTCGACGTATCCGTGCTCGTCGCGCTGGAGGGCGACGACGAGGACCGCGTGCTGGCCGCGTGCGAGGCCGGGGTCGTGACGGGGCTGCTGGTCGAGTCCGGGCCCGACGCCGTCCGCTTCGCCCACGACCTCGTCCGCGAGACCCTGTACGGCGAGCTCCCGAGGCTGCGTCGCGCGCGGGTGCACGCGGAGGTCCTCACGGTGCTCGAGGCGCGGCGCCCGGACGACCACGCGGCCCTCGCCCGGCACGCCCTGGCCGCGGGCCCCGTCGCCGGGGTCGACCGGGTCCTCGACCACGCCGAGCGGGCGGCCGGCGAGGCCCGGCGCGACCGCGTCCCCCGCACCGCCGCCGAGCTGCTCACCGGCGCGCTCGAGCTGGTCACCGACCCGGCGCGGCGCCTGCGACTGCGCTGCGCGCTCGCCTCGGCGCACTCCCACGCGGGCGCGGGAGCACCCGCCGTCGGGGAACGCGGTCGCGCGCTGGCGGAGGCCGCGCGGCGGGACGACCCGGCGGAACTGTTCGCCGCCACCACCTGTGTCGACGGACCGGTCACGTTCGCCCTCGCCGAGAACGGGGAGCTCGACCGGCCGCTGATCGACGCCGTCGGCCGCCTCCTCGGACGTGAGCTCCCGGACGACGACCGCGCCCGACTGCTGGCGATGCGCGCGTTCGCCTGGCACCCGCGGGAGCCGGAGCGCGCGGAGGCCGACGCCGACGCCGCCCTCCGCCTCGCACCCGACGACGACCCGGCCCTCCGCTGCCTCGTCCTGAACGCCCGCTTCTGGTCCCTGCTGCGGCCGGACCGCTGGCACGAGCTGGACGCCCTCGGGACGGAGCTGCTCGCCGTCGCCGAGGAGGCCGGCTCGTGGGGGCACCGGGTGGTCGGGCGGCACGCCCGGTTCCTGCACGCCTGCTACCGCGAGGACTTCGCCGCGGCCCGCGTCCAGGCCGCGACCGCCCTCTCCGAGGCCCCGGACGGTCAGCTCGCCGCCGTCCTCGGGTGGACCTCGGTCTTCGCCGCCCTCGAGGCGACGCTCGCCGGCCGCTACGACGAGGCGGAGCGGCTCTACCTCGGGTTCGGCGCGGAGATGACCGAGCGCGGTCTCGCCAACGCGTCCGTCCTCACCTTCGTCGGCCTCATCGGGGTCCGGCACGCCCAGGGCCGCCTCGGCGACCTCGCCCCGATGCTGGCCGCGGAGTACGCCACCCGGGGCGAGGTGGTCGCCGACGCCTACGCCGCCGCCCTCGCCGCGGCGGGACGCCTCGACGAGGCCCGGGAGGTGTGGCGCCCCGACATCCCGGTGAGCCGCGACTGGTGGTGGCTGCTGTGGACGGCGCTGCGGGCCGAGACCGCGCAGCGCCTCGGGGACACCGAGGTCGCCGCGACCTGCCGTCGGGACCTGGAGCCCTGGCGGGGCCATCTCGCCGGCGCGATGAGCGGGACGGCAACGCTGGGGCGTGTGGCTCCGCCAGGTGAGCACTCATTGTCGCGATAGCGACAATGTCTGCTCACCAGCGCAGCACATCCTTCTCCCGCCGGTAGCGCGGGAGGAGGAGCTTCATGACCGCCAGCAGCGGCTTCGGCGCGGAGGCGGTCATCGTCGCGAACTCCTCCTCGGTCGCGACGTCCACGATCCGCGGCAGTGCGTAGCGGATGCCGGCGCCGCCGCGCTGGGCGGCCTTCTCCACGGTCTGCCACTCCGCGAGGGGCACGTAGCGGCGGATGATCGGGAAGAGGTCGCGCTCCTCCTCGATGATGTGCTCGTCGAGCAGGTCCGCGAGGTGGGTCAGCCGCTCGGCCAGGACGTCGACCCGCCCGCCGGAGGCCGCCACCGCGAAGGCGGCCCGGATGTCGTCGAGCACCGGGTCGAGCGCGGCGTGGTCGTCGGAGAGCGGCGCGAGGTCGACCTCTGCGCCGGCGCGCCGCTCCAGGATCGGCCACAGGTGGTCGTCCTCGGTCGCGTGGTGGTGGTGGATGTCGAGGCACAGGCCTTCGATCCAGCGGCCGAACACCCGCCGTCGCCGACCCTCGAGCGGATCGGAACCGTCGGCCCAGGCGGCGGCGAGCCGAGCGAGGCCGCGGGCGTCGCGACGCATGATCCGGTGCGCGATCCGGATGCCGAGCAGGTCGGCGTCGGTGGTCAGGGCGGGGGCGGTGGTGGTGGTCATGGGAGCTCTCCTGGTTCACGGTGGGTGATGACGACGAGCGTGGCTCGGCCGACTTGGTGACGACTTGGCGGCGGACTCGGCGGCGGCGGTGACTCAGCCGAACAGCGCGCGATCGGCCCGGCGGGCGCGCCAGCCGCGGGGCGGTGCTTCCCGACGGCGGGTCGGGTCGGGCCGGCACGTGGCGGCGAGGGTGTCGAGGAGCTCGCCGAGCCGTTCGATCCGCCGGAAGTCGGCCGGGGTGGCGAGGGCGAGCGGTCGCGATTCGAGGGCGTGCAGCGCCGGACCGGCGGCGGCACGCAGGTCGTCGACGAGCACGTCGTCGATCAGGGCGGCGGCATCGGTACACAGCCGTCGGAGCCGGGTGCCGAGCAGGTCCGGCCGGCGCAGGGTCGCGGTGCCGTGGTGCAGGCCGCGGACGAGGTCCGCGAGCCGCGCGGCATCGTCGTGCAGCTCGTGATGCGCGAGCGTGGCGAACTGCTGACGTCCGGTGTCAGTCGTGGCACACGGCTGGCGCCCGGTGTCGGTGGTGGGCCGCGGCTGGCGGACGAGCCGCCCGACCGGCACCGGGACCCGTCGTCGGGACGGCGCGGGGAGGATCGCTGTCATGGACCCGACGATCGCCGGGCCCACTTGTCAGCGACTTGTCGCGACCTCCGGCCCCGCGATGAGCCGCGGGACCTCGCGGCCGGCGGCGAACGCCTCGATGTCCTCCAGCGCGTCGGCGTACATCGCGGCGTAGGTCTCCGCGGTGACGTAGCCGAGGTGCGGGGTCAGGACGGTGCGCGGCGCCGAGCGCCACGGCGAGTCGACCGGCAGCGGCTCGGTGCCGAAGACGTCGAGGCCCGCGCCACCGATCCGGCCCTCGGTCAGCGCGGCGAGCAGGGCGTCCTCGTCGACGATCGGCCCGCGCGAGGTGTTGATCAGCACCGCGTTCTCCGTCATGAGGTCCAGCTCCGCGCGCCCGACCAGGCCGCGGCTGCCCCGGGAGAGCTTCATGTGGATCGTCACGACGTCGGAGGTGGCGAAGAGCTCCTCCTTCGTCACCGGCGTGACGCCGACCGCCCGCGCGTCGTCCGGGTCGAGGTGGCGGCTCCACGCCACGACGTCCATGCCGAACGCCTGCCCGATCGCGGCCACCGGCTTCCCGATCCCGCCGAGCCCGACGACGCCGAGCCGGCGCCCCTTGAGGTCCCGCCCCAGCGAGCGCTGCCACCCGCCGTCGCGGACCCGCTTCTCCTCCTCGGGCACGTGGCGCACGACGGCGAGGATGAGCGCCCAGGTCATCTCGACGGTCGGGGCGTTGTCGTCCACCCCGCCGGTGCCCGCGACCGTGATGCCGTGCTCCGCCGCGGCGTCCATGTCGATCGCGGCGTTCGCCGGGCCCGTCGTCACGAGCAGCCGCAGGTTCGGCAGCCGTCCCAGGACGTCGGCGGGGAAGGCGGTCCGCTCACGCATCGCGACGAGGACGTCGAAGGGCTGCAGGGCCGCGACGACGTCGTCGGGTCCCCCGAGGTGGTCGGGGAAGGACGTCACCTCGGCGTGGAGGCGGTCCCAGTCCGCGATCGTGCGGGCGACCTGCTGGTAGTCGTCGAGCAGCGCGACCTTCATGGCTCGCGTATGCCCCTCGACGGAGGGGCACACACCGGAGCGTGAACCCGTTTCCCCCGCGCCGCACCCTCCTGCTCTACGCCGAGCGACCCGCCCGCCGGATGCTGCAGGTCCTCGCGGACCTGGGCGTCGCGGTGTGGGCGGTGCTCGTGGTGACCTCGGCGATCGCGCTGCACGACGTCGTCCTCACCCTGCAGGCGCCCGGGCGCGGGCTCACCGACGCGGGCGACCGGGTCCGGGGCGTGTTCACCGGCGCCGCCGACGCCGCGGGCGGGGTGCCGTTCGTCGGCGACCGGCTCGCCGGCGCGTTCACCCCGGGCGCGGACGCCGGGACCTCGCTGGCCGACGCCGGGCGCGCGCAGGTCGAGGCCGTCGCGGCGATCGCGACGGGGCTGGCGTGGCTCGTCGTCGTGGTCGCGGCCCTGCCGGTGGTGACGACGTGGTTCTGGCTGCGGCTGCGGTGGGTCCTGCGGGCCCGGCACGCGGCGGCGGCCCGGCAGCTCGACGTCGACCTGCTGGCCCTGCGGGCCCTGACGCGGGGAGCGCCGGGGCGCATCCGGCGCGCGGCGGGGCCCTCCGGTGACGCGGCGGGAGCCTGGCGACGCGGCGACCCGCACGTGCTGCTCCGACTGGCCGACGTCGAACTGGCACGAATGGGATTACGGGGTGCCACCTCGGTGACCACGTCCGGGGCACCGCTCACCCGGGGAGACCAGTGACACGAGCGAACTCACCTGTGTGAGACCCCGGTACGCCCTACCCTCACCCCGACTACCGGGCCGGATCGGACCGTACGGGAAGGTAGGGGGCGTGGTCACCGTGAGCAGGACGGGAACGGCCGTCACGCGCGGCCTGAACGCACTGCGCTCCCGGGCGACCGGGTTCGTCGCCCGCCACTACCTCGCGTGGCGCAGTCGCCGGGGCCTCGACCCGATGTCGCTGATCCCCGATCACGCCCTCATGCCGCTGCGCCGGAACGGTCTCGACCCGGTGCCCGCCCTGCGCGAGGCCCGCGAGGACCACCCGGTCCGCGACTTCCCGCTGCCCTTCGGGGTCAAGGCGTGGCTGGTCACCGGGCACGAGGAGGCCCGCGAGGTCCTCGGGCGCACCCAGGGCTTCTCCACCGACTTCGGGCACCTCGTGGGGCGGGCGGGCATCGGCGGGGGGCAGAACCCGGGCGGTCTGGGCTTCACCGACCCGCCGGAGCACACCCGGCTGCGTCGGCTGCTGACCCCGGAGTTCACCGGCCGGCGGCTGTCGCGGCTCGGCCCGCGCATCACCGAGATCGTGGAGGGCCGGCTCGACGCGATGGCCGAGCTGGCCGAGCGGGGCGAGGAGGTGGACCTGGTCCGCGACTTCGCGACCCCGATCCCGGCGCTGACGATCTGTGAGCTCCTCGGCATCCCCTACGACGAGCGGGACGAGTTCCAGGCCCTGTCGACGGCCCGGTTCGACCTGCTGTCCGGCGCCACGGCCGTCTTCGACAAGATCTCCGAGTCGCTGGTGTACCTGCGCGGCGTCGTCGAGCGGCAGCGGATCGAGCCGGGCGAGGGCCTGCTCGGCATGCTGATCCGCGAGCACGGCGACGAGCTCGACACCGACGAGCTGGCCGAGCTCGCCGACGGACTGCTGACCGGCGGGCTGGAGACCTCCGCGTCCATGCTCGCGCTGGGCTCGGTCATCGTGCTGCGGGACCCCGAGGTCGCGCGGATGGTGCGCGACGAGCCGGGCTCGGTGCACGGGTTCGTCGAGGAGCTGCTGCGCTACCTGACGGTGGTGCAGCTCGCGTTCCCCCGGTTCGCGACCGAGGACATGACGATCGGCGGGGTCGACATCGCCGAGGGCGACGGCGTGCTCGTGTCGCTCTCGGGCGCCGACCGCGACCCGCGCCTCACGCCGAACCCGGAGATCTTCGACCCGCGCCGCCCGCCGTCGCCGCACCTGGCCTTCGGCCACGGCATCCACCGGTGCATCGGCGCCGAGCTGGCCCGCATGGAGCTGCGCACCGCCTACCCGGCGCTGCTGCGGCGCTTCCCCGACCTGGCGATGGCCGACGACGAGCGGACCCTGCCGCTGCGCGGCACGTCGATCGTCTACGGGGTCGACGCGTTGCCGGTGACGCTGTAGCCCCCGCTGCGTCAGCAGTGCGGCCATGCTGACACTGGACGTCATGATCGCCGGTGGTACGGGCTACCCTCCGCTCCCGTGAGTGATCGCCAGGTCAGCCGGAGCATCGTCGTCGACGCCCCGCCGTCGGCCGTGTTCGAGGTCCTCGCCGACCCCCGCCGGCACGGCGAGTTCGACGGCTCCGGCACCGTCCGATCGGCGATCCGCGGCCCCGAGCGCCTGTCGCTGGGTGACACGTTCGGCATGAGCATGCGGATCGGCGTGCCGTACACGATCAGCAACACGGTCGTGGAGTTCGAGGAGGGCCGCCGCATCGCGTGGCGCCACGTCGGCCACCACCGCTGGCGCTACGAGCTCGAGCCGGTCGACGGCGGCACGCAGGTCACCGAGACGTTCGACTGGTCCGACTCGCGCGCCCCGCTGGTCCTCGAGCTGCTGCGCTACCCCGCCGTCAACACCCGCGCGATCGAGAAGACCCTCCCCCGCCTCAAGGCCTACCTCGAAGGTCGTTCCTGACGATGCCGTACGCGCCGCTCGGTCAGCTGCAGGTCTACTACGAGGAGCACGGCGACGGCGGCACCCCGTTGCTGCTCGTGCCCGGCGGGCACCTGACGATCGACCTGAACTTCGCCGGGGTCCTCCCCGAGCTCTCCTCCCGACGGCGGGTCGTGGCGGTGGAGCAGCAGGGCCACGGCCGCACGGCCGACATCGACCGCACGCCCACGATCCCCGCGCTCGCGGAGGACCTGCTCGGCCTGCTCGACCACCTCGGTCTCGACCGGGTCGACGTGTGCGGGTTCTCCCTCGGCGCGCTGTCCGCGATGGAGCTGGCGATCCGGCACCCGGAGCGGGTGCGGCGCCTGGTGTTCGCCGCCGGCTTCGTCCGGGCCGGCGGCTACCACGCCGACATCACCGACCCCGATCGCTGGGCGACCTCGACGCGCATGCCGACGAACGACGACTTCGCGGCGATGGCGCGCGAGCACGAGCGTCTCGCCCCGCCCGGGGCGGCGGGCATGGAGGCGGTCGGGGAGAAGCTCGGCCCCGTCGTCCAGGGCTTCACGGGCTGGTCCGACGACGAGCTCGCGCGGGTCGCGGCGCGCGTCCTCGTCATGATCGGCGACCACGACTTCGTCACCGTCGAGCACGCCGAGCTCACCCGTGACCTGCTGCCGGACGCGACGCTCGCCGTCGTGCCGAACTCGACCCACAACGGGCTCATGCACCGCGCCGACGTCGTCCTGCCGCTGGTCGAGGACCACCTGACCGATTGACGAGGACGAGCACGACGGCGGCCGCGGGCAGGAGCGCGACGGCCCCGAGCGCCCCGGACGTCCCGACGACGGCGAGCAGGCCACCCACCGCGGCCGGACCGACGGCCCCGCCCTCGAACACCACGAAGTTGAGCAGGCCGGCGGCGACGGTCCGGTCGTCCGCGGCCACGAGGTCCGGGACGAGGCCGGTGACGACGGCCTGCGCACCCGCGAACCCAACCACGGTCAGCGCCGTCCCCCCGACGGTGACGACGACACCCGCTCCCCCGACCGGGACGGCGACGAGCAGGACGCCCAGCGCCGTCAGCCCCGCGAGCCCGCCGAGGACCCGCCACGCGCCGAGGCGCTGCACCGTCGGGCCGACGATCCGCCCGGCCAGCACGGCGCAGGCCGCCGCGGGGACGAGCACGGCACCGGCGACGAGGCTGCCGCCGCCGACGGCCTGCTGCACGAGTGCGGGCGCCACGAACAGCACGCCGTAGTAGCCGGCGAAGACCGCACCGCCCGCCGCTCCCGCGACCACGAGCCCCGGCGCCGCGACCACGCGCCGCGGCACGAAGCCGTCGGGGCGGGTCCGCACACCCCGCCACACGACCGCGACCGCGACGACACCGGCGACGCCCACGACGGCGGCCACGCTCACCGGCAGCCCGACCGCGCGGGTCTGCAGCAGGACGACCGCTGCGGCGGCGACCGTCGTGAGGGCCGCGGCACCGGGTACGTCGGCCCGCCCGCCCGTCGGGTCGCGCGGTTCCGGAACCGCCCGGAGGGTCCCGCGGCCGAGGACCCCGACCAGGAGCAGGACGGGCAGGGCGATCGCCGGGAACGCGAGCACCACGCGCCATCCCGCCCAGGCGTCCAGTGCGCCGCCGAGCAGCGTGCCCAGGGCCGACGAGGTCCCGGTCGCGGCCGCGACCGTCCCGAGAGCGCGCAACCGGGCCCGGGCCGGGAGAGCGCCGGGCAGCGTGAACGCACCGATCGTGGCCGCCCCGGCACCGGCGCCACCGATCAGCCGGCCGACGACGACCACGGTCAGCGTCGGCGCGAGGGCGGCGACGACGGACCCGAGCGCCACCAGCGTCATGCCGGCGACGAGCAGCCCCCGAGGTCCCCGGCGGGCGGCCCACCGCCCGGCGAGCGGCATGGTGGCCGCCGACGTCAGGGCCCAGCCGGCGAGCACCCACGCCGTCGCCCCGAACGGCACCCCGAGGTCGTCGGCGACACGGGGCAGCGTCACCGACGGGGCGCCCACGGAGACGAACAGCGGCAGGACCGCCACCCCGAGCAGCAGGCCGAGCCGCGCACCGGTCCGTTCCGCCCCGTCGTCGTGACCCGGGGGAAGCGTGTCCTGGGTCATCCGCGGAACGCCGCCCGGAGCTCGCCGACGAGGAGGTCGGGCACCTCGAGCGCGGGGAAGTGTCCGCCGCGGTCGAGGACGTTCCAGTGATACAGCCCGGTGTAGCGCGCCTCGATCCACGCGCGCGGCAGCTTCGTCATCTCCGCGGGGAAGTACGAGACCGCGGTGGGCACGTCGACCGGCTCGGTGGCGTTGCCGAAGCTCGCCCAGCTCTCCCAGTACAACCGCGCCGAGGAGGCCGCGGACGCCGTCAGCCAGTAGGTCGTCACGATGTCGAGCACGCGGTCGACCGGCACCGCGCCGAAGCCGGGGCCGTCGGTCCACGCCTCGAACTTCTCGGCGATCCACGCGAGCTGCCCGGCCGGGGAGTCGACCAGGGCGTAGCCGAGGGTCTGCGGGCGAGTGCTCTGTTCTTCGGCGTAGCCGCGGTTCGTCCTGCCGTAGGCCTCGCCGGCGGCGAGCCACCCGCGCTCCTGGTCGGTCAGCGTCGCGTCGTCGACGCCGTCCGGCCGCGGCGCCCTCGGCATCGTCGTGTGCAGGGCCTCCACCCGGTCGGGATGGCGGACCCCGAGCGCCGTCGTGACCATCGCGCCCCAGTCGCCGCCGTGGGCGAGGAAGCGGTCGTACCCCAGCCGGGTCATCAGTTCGGCCCAGGCGTCGGCGATCGCCTCCACGCCCCACCCGGGACCGGTCGGTCTGTCGCTGAACCCGAAGCCGGGCAACGACGGAGCGACGACGTGGAAGGCGGGCAGCTCGTCCGAGCCGGGGTCGACCAGGGCGTCGACGATCCCGAGGACCTCCACGACCGAGCTGGGCCACCCGTGCGTCACGAGCAGCGGGCGGGCGTCGGCCCGCGCGGAGCGCACGTGCAGCAGGTGGATGCCGAGACCGTCGACCTCGGTGCGGAACTGGGCGTGCCGGTTGATCTCCGCCTCGACCCGACGCCAGTCGTGGTCGGAGAGCCAGGACCGCCGGAGTTCGGCCATCGTGTCGAGCGCGATGCCCTGCGACGGATCGGTGGCCGGCTCCGGGAACCGGGTCCGGCGCAACCGCTCCCGCAGATCGTCCAGGGCCGTCTCGGGGACGTCGAGCACGAAGGGCGTCAGGGTCTCGTCGTCGGTCGGCACACGGCCCTCCTCGTCGTGACACACTAAGAACAGTTCGCGTGTCACGTTAGGAGCCCGAGGAGTTACACGTCAAATGCTGAACGCGTATCACAGTGCAGGGGTGGACCTGGCCGTCGACCTCGCCAACACCCTCCGGCCGATCCGTGGGGAGGACCACCTCGACTCGACGGACGCCCTGCGCACGTTCCTCGAGGAGCACCTGCCGGACGACCAGCTCGACGAACCGCCAAACGAGCACGACCTCGAGGCGGTCCGGGCGGTGCGGGCCACGGTCCGTGAGGCGCTCGAACGGGCCGCCGAGGCCCCGGAGCTCGTCGCCCGGCTCGTCAACGAGGGGCTGTGCGAGCACCGGGCGGTCCCGCAGCTGCAGCGCGACGGGGACGGGTGGCGCCTCGACAACGTCGTGGAGGGCGGCGGGCACGCGGCTCGTCTGGCGGTGCGGGCGCTGGACGGGCTGGCCGCCGTCCTCGTCGAGTACGGGCCGGACCGCCTCGGCGCCTGCGCGTCACCGACCTGCCGGTCGACGTTCGCGGACCTGTCGAAGAACGGCTCCAAGCAGTACTGCAGCCGGGGGTGCGCCCACCGCGCGAGCGTAGCGGCCTACCGGTCCCGGCGACGGTCGTCGTGAAACCGACGATGCGGCGAATGTGCCGTCCAGCGTCAGCATGGCCGCACTGCTGACGTACGGGGCTCCTCAGCCCACCGCCGGCGACGACGCGTGCGCCCAGTACCGCCGCGGGATGCGCCCGGCGCTGCGGGCGAGGCGGCCCGACTCGACGGCGAGGCGCATCGCGGTCGCCATCGCCTCGGGGTCGGACGCGCGGGTCACGGCGGTGGCCAGGAGCACCGCGTCGCAGCCCAGCTCCATCGCCTGCGCGGCCTCGGACGCGGTGCCGATCCCGGCGTCGAGCACGACCGGCACGGTGGACGCCGCCACGATCATCTCGATGTTGTGCGGGTTCCGGATGCCCAGTCCGGTACCGATCGGCGAGCCCAGCGGCATCACCGCGGCACACCCGGCGTCGACCAGCTTCGATGCCAGCACCGGGTCGTCGTTCGTGTAGGGCAGCACCGTGAACCCGTCGTCGACGAGCTGCTCCGCGGCGTCGAGGAGCTCGATCGGGTCGGGCAGCAGCGTGCGGTCGTCGGCGATCACCTCGAGCTTGACGAGGTCGGTCTCCAGCGCCTCGCGAGCCAGGCGGGCCGTGAGCACCGCCTCGGCCGCGGTGTGGCAGCCCGCGGTGTTCGGCAGGGCCTCGATGCCCAGCCGCTCCAGCAGCGCGAGAACCCCGGGACCACCGCCCGCGTCGAGCCGGCGCATCGCGACCGTCGTCAGCGCCGTCCCGGACGCCACCAGCGACCGCTCCAGCACGGACAGGTTCGCCGCACCCCCGGTGCCCATGATCAGCCGGGAGCCGATCTTGCGACCCCCGATCACCAGGTCGTCCATCTCAGCCTCCCTGCACCGCGGTGAGCACCTCGACGACGCTGCCGTCGCGCAGCCGCGTCGACCGCCATGCCGCGCGCGGCACGACCTCGCCGGACACCGCGACCGCCACCCCGCGCTCCGGCACGCCGCGGGCGGCGAGCACCTCGGCCAGGGTCGCCTCCGGCCCGACCTCCGTCACGTCCCCGTTGACCAGCACGTTCACGTCGCCACCTCCACCAGGGGCCGAATGTCGTCCGGCACCGGACGACCGGCGAACACCGCCGCCATCACGTCCGCCGTCAGCGCGGTCAGCAGGATGCCGTTGCGCCCGTGCCCGAAGCACGCGACCAGCCCGTCCGGCCCACCCGGCACCGGCCCGAACACCGGCAGGTTGTCCGCGGTGCCGGGCCGGAAGGAGGCCGCCGACTCCTCCAGCGCGTAGTCGGCGATCCCCGGGAGCACCCGTTCGGCGTCGCCGAGCAGGTCGCGCACCCCCGCCACGGTCACGTCGGGGTCGAAGCCGACCTCGTACTGCGTCGCGCCGAGCACCAGCCGGTCGTCGTCGCGGGGCACCGCGTACACCGCCCGGCCCGACACAGCCGCCCGCACCGTGTGCCGCGGCGGCGGCAACGACCCCGCCCGCGCCCGCAGCCGCAGGATCTCGCCCTTCACCGGGCGCACCAGGTCGGCCAGCGCGGGGTGCAACGTCGCCGACCACGCGCCGGCGGCCACCACGACGCGCTCGGCCGCGAGCGTGCCCGAGTCCAGCTCCACCCCGCCGTCCACCACCGCGTGCACGCTCTCCCCGCGCTCGACCACGCCCGCCGTCCGCGCGGCCTCGCGCAGCGCCCCGAGCAGCAGGCGGTTGTCCACCGCGAGGTCGTCCGGCACGGCGATCCCGGCCCGCACGGCCGGTCCCAGTGCGGGTTCCCGACGACGGGTCTCGCGTCCGGTCAGGCGCTCGGCGTCGCGGCCCCAGTCACGCAGGTGTGCGACGACCCGGTCCAGGTCCTCGCGGTCTGCCGCGTCGACGACCACCGCGAGCGTGCCCTCGGTGCGCAGCCCGACCCGTCGTCGGGAAGCCCGCTCGACCTCCGCCGCGAAGGCGGGCCAGCGGGCCAACGACGCGGCGCCGAGGTCGAGCAGCTCGCGCTCGCCGGGCCACGCCTCCGTGATCGGCGCGAGCATCCCGCCCGCCACCCACGAGGCCCCGGAGCCCGGGGCGGGGTCGACGAGGACGACCTCTGCCGCGGCGTGGTCCCGCGCGGCGACCCAGGCCGCCGTCGTGCCGACGACGCCGGCCCCGACGACGACGATGCGCTCCATGAGACAGCCCCTCCCTGCGCCGGCATGACCCGGATCAGGTTCGGCGGTCGGGACCTCGTGGGGTCCCCTCTCAGCCCGGCTCTCCGGGCTCCCGCGGTTGCCCGACCAGCCTACGCGCTAGCGTCGGGAGCCGATGGACACGCGCGCACGCCTGGCCGACGCCCGGCTCTACCTGTGCACCGACTCCCGCCGCGAGCAGG
Organism: Actinomycetospora termitidis; assembly: GCF_030286555.1. GTDB lineage: Bacteria > Actinomycetota > Actinomycetes > Mycobacteriales > Pseudonocardiaceae > Actinomycetospora > Actinomycetospora termitidis. The sequence goes on from NZ_JASVWF010000003.1 coordinate 655,882, forward strand.
GCGACCTCGCAGCGTTCGCGGACGCGGCCCTGCGCGGCGGGGTGGACGTCATCCAGCTGCGGGAGAAGGGGATCGAGGCGGCGCAGGAGATCGAGGCGCTCGAGGTCCTGCGCGACGCCGCCCGCCGGCACGGGGCACTGTTCGCGGTCAACGACCGCGCCGACGTCGCGCTCGCCGTGAGCGCCGACGTGCTGCACCTGGGCCAGGACGACCTGCCGGTCGAAGTGGCCCGGCGCATCGTCGGCGACGAGGTGATCATCGGGCGGTCCACGCACGACGAGCAGCAGGCCCGTGCCGGCGCCGCGGAACCCGGCGTCGACTACCTCTGCACCGGCCCGTGCTGGCCCACCCCGACGAAGCCCGGCCGCCCCGCCCCCGGCCTGGACCTGGTCCGCGCCACCGCCGGCGAGAAGCCCGACCGTCCGTGGTTCGCCATCGGCGGCATCGACCACGACCGGCTCGGCGAGGTCCTCGACGCCGGAGCCACCCGGGTCGTGGTCGTGCGGGCGATCACCGGCGCGGACGACCCGGAGGCGGCCGCCCGGTCCCTGGCGGAGGCCCTGCGCACCTGAGCTGCCCCCGGAACGAACGAACGGCACCCTCGCAGCTTCTACGTGCGCGAGAGTGCCGTTCGTTCCGAACCGGTGCTGGGCCGTCCGGCCTAGTTGCCGCTGCCGTTCTGGTTGCCCAGGCCCGGCAGGACGCTCTGCAGCGGGTTCTGCTGCTGCGACCGCGAGGTCGTCGTGGAGGGCGCCCGGGTGGTCGAGGACGGGGCCTGCGTGCCCTGCTCGTTCCCGGTGTCACCGCTCTCGTCGGACGGGGTCGTGGTCGTCGCGTCCGAGCCGGAGTCCTGGTCGGTGGAGGACTCGGTGGTCGCGGGCGCGGCCGTGTCCTGGCCGAACAGCGACCCGACGGAGGTCCCCGACGACCCGCCGGACAGCGGGTGCCCGGTGGCCGACTCGACCGCGAAGCTCGCCAGGAGGCCGATGACGAAGACGCTGACGGCGACCCCGCCGAGCGTCACCCACGTCTTCCAGCCGAACCGGCGGTACCACGGCGTCCGGTCCTCGACGGCCGCGGCGAGGGCCGTGGGGTCGTCACCGCCGGGGCCGTGCATGAGGTGGGTCGTCGCCTGCCCGCCGGGGGGCGAGAACGGACCGGTCATCCCCATGCGTTGCGTCGGCTGGGCCATCGGCCGGCCGTCCGGGCCGAGCGGCGGCACGACCTGGGTCGGGGTGCCGCCGTCCGGGGTGCGGGCGCCCGGGATGGCCCGCGTCGGGTCGGCGGGGCCCGGCACGGGGCGACCCTGGGCGTCCAGGCGGGTCGTCACGGTGCGTCCGCCGGTGCGGAGCTGCTGCGGCTGGGCGGGGACGACGGTGCCGTCGGCCAGCCGGCGGGTCGGGACGCCGGCCGACACGGGCGCGCCGTGCGGCGGCGACATCGGTGGGCCGCCCTGCTGCGGCGGGATCCCCGGCCGACCGGGCACCGGGCCACCGGGGCGCGCAGCCCCGGGCGCGGCCGGGCGGCCGGGCTGACCGGCCTGCGGGCCCGGCGACTGGCCGGTGGCCCGCGCGACGGCGTTGGCCACCTTGCCCCCGGCGGCCTGGTTCACCACCAGTCGGGACTTCACCGCGTCGCGGGTGCGCTCCAGCGAACGCTGGTAGAGCGCCGCGCCCACGGTGGAGATCACGGAGGCGGCGGCGGCGCCGCCGATGGTGCCGATGACGCCGAGGAACGACCCGAGGATGGCCGCGGTGGCCGCCGCGAGGGCGCCGGCGACGATCTGCGGGATCGTCAGACCGGTCGCGGACTTCTTCTCCGTCGGGTCGTCGGCGGTGCTGGTGGTCGCGTCGGGCATGGCTCCCAGGGCTCGCGGTCACGTCGGGACGTCGGGCTCGGATGACCCTTCCGGGCTCACCCACGTCGTAGGACGTCTCCACGATGCCAGCGTGGTCGTGGGGTGAGAACCTTCACCCCCTCGCCCGATGAACCCGGTGCCGGGAGGCACCGATTGAGCCGGACGGGTCACGACGACACCGCGGAGCGGACGCGGGATGATCCGGGGCATGTCCTGGAGCACCTTCGTCGCCCTCGGCGACAGCTTCACCGAGGGCGTCGGCGACGTCGACCCGAGCACGGGCACCGAGCGCGGGTGGGCCGATCGCGTCGCCGAGCACCTCGCCCGCCTCGACCCGGCGCTGCGCTACGCGAACCTCGCGGTCCGCGGCCAGCTGCTCGACCAGATCGTCGGGCACCAGCTCGATCCCGCGATCGCCATGCACCCCGATCTCGTCAGCATCTGCGCCGCGGGCAACGACCTGCTGCGGCCCTCCGCCCGTCCGGCCGACCTCGCCGCGCGTCTCGACGCCGCCGTCGCCCGGCTCTGCGACTCCGGCGCCGACGTGCTGGTGTTCACCGGCTTCGACACCCGGTCGACGCCGGTGGTCGACCTGGTCGGGCGCCGGCTCGCCACGATGAACGAGCACATCCGCGAGATCGCCGCCCGGCGCGGCGCCCGGCTCGTCGACCTCTGGACGATGGACACCCTCGCCGACCCCCGCGCCCGCGCCGACGACCGGCTGCACCTCAACGCCGAGGGCCACCGCCGGGTCGCGGTCCGGGTGTGCGAGGTCCTCGGGGTGCCGGTCGACGAGGACTGGCGCGACCCGTGGCCCCCGCTCGCGCCCACGCCGTGGGTGCGCCGGCGCGAGGAGGACCTGCGCTGGGTCCGGGGCCACCTGGTCCCGTGGGTGAGCCGTCGGCTGCAGGGCCGGTCGACCGGCGACGGCCGCCCGCCGAAGCGCCCGGAGCCGGCGCCGGTGCGCTGAGCCGCGTCACCAGCGCCGGCCGACGAGGTCCTCGACGGCGTCGGCGAAGCGTGCGTGGGCGGTGTGGTCACCCTCCCGACGCCCGGCCAGACCGCGCACCGCCTCCGCCGCGACCGCCCCGGCGAGCCGGTCGTCCGGGAAGTACCCGTCCGCGGGTGACCCCGACGGGACGACGACCGGCACCCCGTAGTGCTGCTTCAGCCGGCGCGCCGGCTCCGCCGGCGAGGCCGACGACACCTCGGTCGCGGCCGGCAGGCCGTACCCGACGTCCGGGAGGGGCCGGCGACGGAGGAGCCGCTGTGAGACGCCCGGCCGCCCGGCAGGCAGCAGGAAGAGCAGCAGCGGGTAGGCGAACTGCGCCCGGAACCCGTGCGCGTGCTCGACGACGCGGCCCCACAGCGCCGTGCACCCGACCACCCGGCCCTGCCCCCGCGACTCGCGGTGCAGACGCGGCAGCTCGTCCATGGCGTAGAGCCCGCACCGGCACGGCAGCGACGGGGACGGGGCGCACCCGCGGGAGCAGGTCGCCGTCATCGGTCGACGGGGCGGCCAGAACACCGGCCGCAGCGGCGAGACGAGCAGCGGCCCCTCCCTCGTCTCCGCGAGGTCCCACACCCGCCAGCCGGCGACCGGCTCCGCGAGGTCCGGGACCGAGGTCACACCCGGGCCGGCGACGCGGCACCGGGGTCGTCGGGCCTCCGGGCCACGTCGGGCCCGGGCACGCGGACGTCCGGCCCGTCGGACCTCGGCGCGCCCGCCGGGTCGCCGTCGGGCAGGGGGCTCACGACGGGCTCGACGAGGAGCTCACGCACGGGGCGGTCGATGTTCACGACAGGCCTTCCCGTCACTCGAATGGTCTAGTGAGGACGCTACCCCGGACGTGAGCGGGCTCACCATCCGCCGCTCGGCCCATTCCCGCGACGGTCGGCGTTCGCCCGGATCCGATCCGCGAAGCGGCCCCAGAGGGGCGCGGGCAGATCATGGCCGAGCCCGGGCACGATCTCGAGGTGGGCGCCGGGGACGGCGCGCGCGATCGCGCGCGCGGCGCTCGGACGGACGACCGGATCGCGGTCGCCGTGCAGCACCAGGGTCGGCGCCCGCAGGTCGCGCAGGCGGGGACCGTGCCAGGGAGCCCGCAGCATGCGGGACTGGGCCTGGTCGTCGCGCACGCCCTCGACCGGGACGGCGGCCAGGGCCTCCCGCACGGCGCGCTCGTCGACGGGGTAGGCCGGCGAGCCACTGAGCCGGGCGACCGCTACAGCGGTCTCGAGGTCGCCCTCGGGCGTGGCCGGGAAGTCCAGCGCGGCGGTGCGCCGGATGAAGTCGAGGTGCAGGTGGCGCAGGACGGACAGGCGTCCGGCGTCGCTCGGCACCGCACACATCGAGGTGACGCTCGCGATGCGGTCCGGATGCCGCAGGGCGAGGCGCTGCGCGACCAGTCCGCCGAACGACATCCCGAACACCGAGGCGCGGTCCCACCCCAGGGCGTCCAGCACGGCCACGGCGTCGTCGGTGAGGTCCTCGGCGCTGTAGGCCGGCTCCCCGCCACCGAGCAGGGCCCGCCAGGGGGCGGGACGGCGCGCGCCGGTGAAGCGGGTCGAGGCCCCGACGTCGCGAGGGTCGTAGCTCGCCACGCGGAACCCGACCTCGGTGAGGGCGCCGAGGAACCCGGCCGGGTAGGCGAGGCGCCCGCCGCCGAGCCCGGCGACGACCAGGAGCGGCCACCCCCCGGAGCCGCCGTGGTCGAGGTAGGCGAGGTCGACGTCTTCGTGGTGCGCGACCTGCAGCGGTGGTGACACGACCCCTCCTTCGGGATCATCGTTCGCGAACGATGTACCCGAAAGCTAGCCTGCTAGCGTCCTCCTTCGCAAACGGTGGTCGCGAACGAGGAGCGCAGAGCGTGCCCCCATCGGTCTGGCTCCGCCCGGAACGCGCCGCGGTCGGCCGTCCCGCGCGCCGCAGCCGCGCCGAGATCACCGCGGCGGCGGTCGCCGTGGCCGACCGGGACGGCGCGGAGGCGGTCTCGATGCGCCGGGTGGCCGCCGAGCTGGGGACCGGCGCCGGGACCCTCTACCGCTACGTGGAGACCCGCGACGAGCTGCTCGACCTCATGGCCGACCACGTCGCGGGCGAGTACGCGTTCGCCGCGCCCACCGGCGACTGGCTCGACGACCTGGTCGACGTGGGCCTGCAGGCCCGGGGCATCCACCGTCGGCACCCGTGGCTCGCGGAACGCGTCCTCACCGCTCCCGGGACCGGTCCGCACGGTGCCGACCTCGTCGAGCACCACCTCGCGGTGCTCGCGGACCACCCGGCCGACGACGCCGCCAAGCTCGTCGCGCTCGGCGTCCTCTCCGCGCTGGTCGCCACCTTCGCGCGTGCGGAGCACGCCGGGCGCGACCTGGAGCGCAACGCCGAGTACATGGCGCACGTCGCCGCCGCGGGCACCCACCCGCACATCAGCGCCCTCGACGCCCCGCCACCCGACCCCGCCCACGACCCCCTGCCGGGCGTCCTCCGCGGGGTGCTGACCGGCCTGCTGCCGACCGGCTCAGGGAGCTGAGCCGCGCGACCCGTCGTCGGGAAGGGCCTGGGGGGTGACGGGGTGGCGCGGACCGGGGTGTCCGGGCGGGAGCGCGGAGCGCACCAGCGGCCAGGAGCCCAGGACGCAGAGCACCACGAGCGGCCAGGTCAGCACGACCTGGGCGATCCCGAGCGCCACGGTGGCCCCGGACGCCCAGAGGGGCAGGAAGACCACGAGCCGCAGCGCGTACTGCGCGGCCCACAACCAGCTGGCCCGGCAGTAGCCGCGCACCAGGTCCGGGTCGTCGCGCCAGGCGCGCGGCTTGCCGAGGGCGGCGCCGACGACGAGGCCGAGCAGCGGCCAGCGCAGGGCGATCGACACCAGCCAGGCGGCGAGGGACCCGGCGTTGGCGACGATCCGGGGCAGGAAGAAGTCCTGCGCGCGCCCGGTGTAGAGGGCGATCAGGGTCGCGACGACCGCGATCAGCAGCCCGACGGCCGCACCACGCGGACGCTCGCCACCCCGCCAGCGCACCACCGCGACGACCAGCGCGACCGCCACCGCGGCGAACCCGCCGAGCAGGATCGGCTCCCACCAGCCGAGCCAGGTGCCGACGAGCCACACGACGACGAAGGCGGCCGAGGGGACCACGGCGTCGACGACCCCGCGTCCGGAGGCGGACAGGATGTCCCAGAGCGGGTCGTCCCGGCGGCGCAACACGGCCCCAGCTTAGGCTGCCCTCAGCCCTGCTCAGTCCCGCAGGACCCCGGCGCCCATCGCCCGGAACTCCGGCGACGGCGTCGACGGGGACGAGACGTCGACCAGCAGACCGTTGGGGTCCGTGACCAGCATCCGGCGCCGTCCGTAGAACTGGTCCCGCGGCGGCGCGACGACCGGGATGTGCTGGCGGCGGGCCTCCACGTGCAGGGCGTCGACGTCGTCCACGACGAAGGTCAGCACGATGCCGGCGGGGTCGGCCCGGTAGGGCGGGGGGACGGCCTCGTGCCCGACCGCCCAGATCCCGAGCTCGCACACCGAGCCGTCGGGGTCCTCCGGGGTGCGCAGCGCCACGTGGAAGTCGCTGTCGAAGGCGACCTCGAAGCCCAGCAGGCGGACGTAGAAGTCCCGGGTCTCGGGCAGGCGGTCGGTGAGGATCGTCGGGAACGCGCGGCGCAGCGCCATCGGCAGCCCTCCTGGCTCGGTGTCACCCCATCATGGGTGATCGGGCCGATCAGGCGGTGTCCACCCCCACCGTGTCGAGCGCCTCGACCGCCCGGGACCCGATCGTCACGCCGATCACGGCCCAGCACGCCTCGGTCAGCTGCGCCCCGAGCTGCTCGACGGTGAACCCGTGCGGCTCGTCGAGCCAGTGCGCCGCCGCTGCGTCGACCATCCCGATGAGCCCCCAGGCCAGCGGGTGGGCGGTGGCGGGCGGGATCTCCGCGCCCAGCGAGCCGTCGACGAGCATCTGCGTGACGTGCGCGGAGACCACGCTGCGGACGTTCGTGCTCGCGGACTCCACCGAGTCGCCGCCGGTGGGCAGCGAGTTCCGCTTGAGGTACAGGTAGACGTTCGCGTGCTCGGCGAGCCAGCGCAGGTGCGCCGCGATCGCCCGCTCGAGCATCTCCCGCGGACGCCCCGACGGCCGCCACACCGGCTCGAGCTCGGTGACCAACCGCTCCACCGAGCGGGCCGCGATCGCCGCCTGGAGGTCGTCCTTGCCGTCGAAGTGCCGGTAGAGACCGGGCCGGGACACGCCGGCCTGGCCGGCGATCTGCTCGGTGGTCACGTCGGGGCCGTGCTCCTCGATCGCGACCACGGCAGCGTCCACCAGCTCGAGGCGCCTCGCCTCCCGATGCCCCGCCCAGCGTCGGGTCCTGCCATCCATGATTCGTCCAGCGTGCCGCCGACTCACGAGTAACGACAACTATGCGGAACACTGTGTACGGGGTACAGTCGGTCAGCATGACGATCCTGGACCGGGACGCGACCGCGAGCCGCCTGCTGACCGCCAGCGCCCGCCACACGCTCGACCCGTCGATCGAGGTGGACTGGGACGCCCCGGTCGACCCGGCGGGCTGGGCGGTCCCGCCGGAGCGGGTGTCGCTGCACGGGACGCAGTTGTGGGACGACCTCGACCCCGACCAGCAGCGGGAGCTGGCCCGCCACGAGGCCGCAAGCCTGCTCTCGGTGGGCCTGTGGTTCGAGGTGATCCTCATGCAAATGCTGGTCCGGCACGCCTACGCCCTGGACCTGCGCCTCCCGCACTCGCAGTACGCGCTCACCGAGGTCGGCGACGAGACCCGGCACTCGGTGATGTTCGCGCGCGCGGTCGACGCGCTCGGGTGCCCGGACTACCGCCCGCACGGCCGGCTGCACCGCCTCGGCGGGATCTACGGGCACCTCGGCTCCGGCGCCTCGATGTTCGCCAGCGTGCTCGTCGCGGAGGAGGCCACCGACCGGCTGCAGCGCGAGTCGATGCACGACGAGCGCGTCCTGCCGCTCATGCGGGCGGTCGCACGCGTGCACGTGGTCGAGGAGGCGCGCCACGTCCGGTTCGCGCGCGAGGAGCTCGCGCGGATCGTCCCGACCCTCTCGCGCGCCGAGCTCGCGCGGGAGCGCTGGCTGACCGCGCTGGTCTCGACGGAGGTCGTCAACTCGCTGTGGCAGGCCCGCCTCTACCGCAGCGTCGGGATCTCCGGGCGCGTCGGCCGTCGTGCGGCGCTCGCCAACCCCGAGCACACCGCGACCAGGCGGTTCATGACGGAGAAGGTGCTCGGCTTCCTCGACGACGTCGGCATGGTCGGCGGCGCGTCGGAGCAGGTGTGGAAGCGGGCGGGCTGCGCTGATCGGCGGCACCCCCGCCTGAACGAACGGCACCCTCGCGCGCATAGACGCTGCGAGGGTGCCGTTCGGTCGTTCGGGGCGACTCAGTACGGCTTGCCGCCCAGCACCGCGACGCGCTCGGCGACGCGGACGTGGGAGCCGTAGTCGCCCACGGCGTAGTGCTGGGTGGCGCGGTTGTCCCAGAACGCGACGGTGCCCTCGGCCCAGCGGTACCGGACCTGGAACTCCGGGGTGTGCGCCTGGGCGAACAGGTGCCGCAGCAGCGCGTCGGACTCGGCCTGCTCCATCCCGACGATGCGGGTGGTGAAGGCGGCGTTGACGAACAGCGTGCGCCGGCCCGTCTCCGGGTGGATCCGCACGACGGGGTGGGTCACCGGCGGGAAGGTGTCCTCGAGCGTGCGGAGCTTGTCCTCGGGCAGGAACCGCGCGAACCCGGGCACCATGTCGTGCACCGCGACCGCGTCGTCGATCCGTGCCCGCACCTCGTCGGTGAGGTTGTCGTACGCGGCGGCCATGTCGGCCCACATCGTGTCCCCGCCGAACGGCGGCGTCGTGATCATCCGCAGCACCGCCCCCATGGCGGGCGCGCGGCGGAACGACGTGTCGACGTGCCAGATGTTCTCGTAGGTCTGCGGGCCGTCGCCGCCCTTGGCGAAGCGCACGACGCTCGGGTCCTCGCCCGCCTCGAGCAGCGGGTTGGTCTCCAGCTCGCCCCACTGCCGCGCGAACGCGCGCTGCTCGGCGGACGAGATGTCCTGTCCGGGGAAGAACAGCACCTTCCAGTCCAGCAGGGCCCGGTTGAGCTCGAGGCGCATCTCGAAGTCCAGCGGCTGCGCGAGGTCGACGCCGGTGACCTCGGCGCCGAGCGCCACCCCGACCGGGGTGAGGGTGAAGCCCTCGTACCGACACCGGTCCGGCCCGTCGCCCTGCAGGGGGCGCAGGAGGCGCCGGCCCTCGAGGAGGTCGATGGCGGGGGTGGCACGCGGTCGGTCGGTGATCGCGGTGCCGACCTCGCCGGTGGGCTCACCGGGATCGAGGAGGGTCGTCACGTCCACCGATCTTGCGTGGTCCGACGGCCGGGCACAACCGGTCGGCGTGTGGCGCTCACCGGCGACCGCCCGACACGGGGTCCGTACACGCCCGACACGTCACCGACACGGAAAGACGATCACCTACACGGCACCGAGGGGGACGAACCACGCGAGGGAGAACAACGGTGACCGACGTGCAGGTGGCCCCGCCGGAGACCGCGACACCCCTCGCCCGGCCACGGGTCCTGGTGGTCGGCCCGGAGGCCTCCGCGCGCGGCGGGATCGGGAGCGTGCAGCACGTCCTGGAGCGGCACGCGTCCGCCCTCGCCGACCTCGACCTCGTCACCACCCACCGCGACGGCCCCGACCGGCTGCGCACGATGGTGACCGGCACGCTCGCCGCCGCGCGGCGGATCCGGACGACCCGACCCGACGTCGTGCACCTGCACGTCTCCCAGCGCGCGTCGGTGCTGCGCAAGGGGGCGCTCGGGGCCGTGGCGCGCTCGCGGGGCGTCCCCGCCGTCATGCACCTGCACGGCTCGCAGTTCCTCGACTGGTTCGACGGGCTCCCCCGACCGGCCCGGGCCGTCGTCCGGAGCCTCCTGCGACCGCACCGGCTCGTCGTCCTGTCCGAGACCCTCCGCGGGCCGTACCGGGAGCGCCTGGGGATTCCCGACGACCGCGTGGTCGCGCTACCGAACCCGGTCGAGTGGCCGTCGACGGTGGACGCCCCCGACGACGGGCCGGTCCTCGCGGTGTTCCTCGGCCGGTTCGGGGCGCGCAAGGGCATCTACGACCTCGTGAACGCCTGCGCCCGCCTCACGCCCGAGCAGCGGCGCCGGTTGCACCTGGTCGCGGCCGGGGACGGCGAGGTCTCGCAGGTGCGGGAGGCGGTCGCGGCGGCGGGGGTGGACGACGTCGTCGAGGTCGCCGAGTGGCTCGACCGCGCCGAGCGCGACGACCTGCTGCGCCGCGCCCAGCTCCTAGTGCTGCCCAGCTCGCACGAGGGCCTGCCGATGGCGGTGCTCGAGGCGATGGCGTTCGGGGTCGCCCCGGTCGTGACGCCGGTGGGCGCCCTGCCGGAGCTGGTGCACGACGGCGTGAACGGCACGGTGGTCCCGGTCGGCGACCCGGCGGCGCTGGCCCGCGCCCTCGCCACCCTGCTCGACGACGACGCGCACCGGCACGCCCTCGGCGCCCGCGCCCGCATGGACGCCGAGGCGTACTGCGCGCCGCGCTGGGCGGCGCGGCTGGCTGCGGTGTGGGCTGCGCCCAGGTGAGCATCTGTTGTCGCTATCGCGACAACAAGTGCTCACCTGCGAAGCACAAAGAAGTACGGCGCCGAGTCCCGCAGATCCATGCAGCCGAGCAGCGTCGTGGCGTCCACGCGGTGGAAGACGTCGTTGATCGGGCGGGCGTCGTAGATCATCGTCGCGCTGGAGACGCCGCGGTACTCCGTCATCCGCAGCCGGGCGGTGTACTTCGTCGTCCCCATCACCGGCCGGCCGAGCGTGATCACCTTGTGCAGCCACGGCTTCCGGGCGGCGTCCGGTAACGGCAGGTTCATCGGGACGAGCGCCGGGTCGACCGCGAACACGTCGCTGCGGTCGGCGTTCCAGAACAGCAGCGGGTGGACCTCGTCGGCGGAGTCGAACCGCTTGCCCGCCCAGCCGGTCGCCGCGAGCAGGCCGTCCATCGGGTGGCCGGTCGGGAACTCGGAGCCCCACCACTGCCCCAGCATCTCCTCGACCGACACCGGGTCGAGGGCGTCGAACAGCGCCAGCGCCTCCGCGGTGGAGACCGGCGTGCGGGCGAGCAGGGCGGTGAAGTCCTCGACGGCCGTCATGACAAACAGTCTGGCGTGACCGTCAGAGCACGTCGAGGGGCAAGCGCACCGAGCGGGCGATGAGGTCGTCCAGCGTCGTCACCAACGTCTGCGCGGTCAGGCCCACCAGCCCCTCGAGGACGTCGCGCAGCTGACACAGGTGCGGGAACGGGTCGCGCCGGACCCGGGCGAACGGAGCGACCGCGAGCGCCTCCGCGTGGTCGACCAGGGCGTCGAGCGCCGACCCCCGCAGCCCTTCGTCGACGAGGGTGTCGAGCTGGACCAGGGCGGTGCGGGCGACCATGCCGATACGGGTCGCGTCGGACATGACACTCACGTCGAGTGACATTAGAGATACTCAGCGTGAACAGCGCCGAGGTTCACACGATCAGGCCGGCGTGTGCACCTCGAAGAAGCTCGCGATCGACTCCCGCGCCGCGTCGTTGTACTCCGGCGCCTTCCACCGCTCGACCAGCGTCGCCTGCGGCGCCACCTCCGCCAGCATCTCCGACGCGGACGCCGGGTGCGGCTCGTCGCCGCCCGCGAACACCAGCAGCGGGACGTCGAGCCGGGCCACGGCCTCGTCGGGAACGCTGAAGAGCGTGTGGTCCGCGCCGTAGAGGTTCTCGCGGAAGGAGCGCCAGTCGTCCTCCGAGGCCTCGGGGTGGTCGGGAGCCTGCTTCTCGGCGAAGTCGTCGAACGTGCCGTGGAAGAGCTCGCGGTTGCCGTCCAGGCCGATCGGCTGCAGCACCACGGCGGCGGCGACGCGGTCCGGCGCCCGACGGACCAGGTTCGCGATGAACGACCCGCCGATACACATCCCGAGCAGGTGGCAGCGCTCGATGCCGAGGTGGTCGAGCAGGGCGAGGTGGTCGTCGGTGTAGCTGTCCCAGCCGTCGTCGGCGGTGACGGGAGCCCACGACTCGCCCGCGTTGCGCTGGTCGGTCAGCAGCACGCGGTGGTCGCCGGCCAGGGCGTCGGGCACGTCCCACGGCGCCGCCGACCACCACTCGATGGCCGAGCGCATCCCGCCCGGCGCGAACGTCAGCACCGGGAAGCCCTCGCCGCGCTCCTCGTAGTGGATGCGGACGTCCCCGTTCTCCATGATCGCCACGTCTCCGGCTTCCCGACGGCGGGTCGGTGCACGCCTGCGACGATGCGCGGCATGCGGAAGAAGGCCCGGCGGACGACGAGGACCACGCGGATCCACCTGGTCGGCCTCGCCCTGAACGGCGTCGAGCCACCGGTGACCCGCTCGCTCGAGCTCGCCGCCGACACCGACCTGGAGGACCTGCACCTCGTCCTCCAGGCGGCGATGGGCTGGTCGAACTCCCACCTGCACGAGTTCGAGGTCGGCGGCGTCACCTACGGCGAGCCCGAGGGCGACGAGATGGAGGACGAGGCTGGTGTCCGGCTCTCCTCGCTGGTCGAGGTCGGAGGGACGCTGACCTACACCTACGACTACGGCGACCTCTGGGGCCACACCCTGACGGTGCTCGCGCTCAGCGAACCGGAGCCCGGCGTCACCTACCCCCGCCTGGTGTCGGCCGCCGGCGCCTGCCCGCCGGAGGACTGCGGTGGTCCGATGGGCTACGCGGACCTGCTCGCCGCTCTGCGCGACCCGGACGATGCCTCCCACGACGAGGTCGTCGACTGGCTCGGGGCGGACTTCGACCCGGCGGACCCGCAGCGCGAGCAGCTCGAGCAGGCCCTGGCGGCGCAGGCCTGGACGCCCTTGGGGAGCTGACCACTCCCGCCGAACCCTGTCCGACGGACACGGTTCACCGGTCGAGCATCTCCCGCCCGAGCGCGTACGCCTCGCGCAGATCGCTCCCGCGGTAGTCGGCCGCGGCCTCCAGCCCGGGGCGGGCGTTCACCGCGACGGTGTGCGTCAGGTGGGCGAACAGCGGGACGTCCGTCCCCGAGTCCCCGTAGGCCACGCACCGACCCGTCGGCAGGCCGAGCCGCTCGCGTTCCTCCTCGGCCAGCCGGACCTTGTCACCCGGCGTCAGGATGGCCGCGGGATCGATCGGGTCCGCCCAGACCGAGCCGTGGACGACGTCGATGCCCCGCTCGTGCAGGTGCCGCGCGAAGAACGTCGGCGAGAGGGTCACGAGCATCGAGGTCTCGCCCCGCGCCGCGATGTCGGCGCACACCTCGTCGATGCCGTCCATCCACGGGGCGTCGGCGACCACGTCGGCGACGAGCGCGGGGTCGAGCTCGCCCCACGCGCCCCGGACCGCGACGGCGAACTCCCACGGCTCGAGCTCGCCGTCGTCGAACCGCCGCTCGAGGTCCTGCAACGCAGGCTCGCAGTCGAGACGCCGACTGATCTGCAGGGCCGCGGACGTCCCACGGAGCAGGGTGCCGTCCATGTCGAACACGTGCAGGGCGCTCACGAGGGCTGGTACGGCGGCGCGACGCCCCAGCCCCACTGCGGCACGGGGGCCTGCTCGACGACCTCCGCGCCCTCCTGGGAGTTGTGCATCGCCAGCCGCGTGCCCCACTCGACGTAGCCGACGAAGGCCGCGCGGAACTCGGGATCGTCCGGGAGTTCGGCGTCGTCCGCGGCCTGACTCATGGTCTCCGCGAAGCGCCGGCGCTGCTCCGGGGTGATGCCGAGCCGGAGGTGATGAGCCAGCATCCGCTCGTAGCCGCCGAGCCGCTCGGTGTACTCCGGCGGGCCGCCGAACACCTCGGCCCACCACAGCGTCACGTGCGCGCGGTGCTCCTCGGATACGCCGCCGGGGAAGAGCGGGGAGATCAGCTCGTCGCCCTCCACCCGGTCGTAGAACGCGTCGATCAATCGCCGGAAGGCGTCGACCCCACCGGCCCACTCGTACAGAGTCGGCGTCACCTGCAACACTGTAATCAGCGCCATCGTCGGCGTCACCGCCTTTTCTGCGACGAGCGATCCGACGCTGGGTATCCGCCTCGATGGCCGCCCCCGCACGTCCCGTCGCCCGCCCGCACCGGGCGTGGGCGCCGAAGCACGTCCGCGTCACCCGCGCCGCCCAGGAGCACGCTCACGCCGACGAGATCGTGCGCCGCTGCGAGGCCCTGGGCTGCGACGACATCGAGCTGCTGAAGGTCGACCGCATCACCGGGGTCAAGGGCGAGACCGACCGCGAGACGTACGCCCGGGCGAAGGCGACGCTCGCCGTCGTCGTGAGCCCGGATTCCGCCCGGAAGCTGGATCCGATCCCGCCGTCGGCGGACTGGCGGGTCGACCTCGCCCGCGGCTGCCCGGCGCACTGCCAGTACTGCTACCTCGCCGGGTCGCTCACCGGCCCGCCGATCACCCGTGTCTACGCCGACCTCGACCGCATCCTCGCCAACCTCGACGGCTACGTCGGGCAGGGGCACGTGACGTCGACGAACGTCGAGCGCGCCCACGAGGGCACGACCTTCGAGGCCTCCTGCTACACCGACCCGCTCGGGATCGAGCCGGCGACCGGGTCGCTCGCCGCCGCCATCTCGCACGTGGGAACGCACGACTGGCCCGGCCCCGTGCAGCTGCGGGCGACGACCAAGTTCGCCGACGTCGAGCCCCTGCTCGACCTCCCCCACCACGGCCGCACCCGCCTGCGCTTCTCGCTCTCCCCGTGGCCGCGGTACGAGGGCGGCACCGATCCGGTCGCCGCGCGGATCGCCGCGCTGGGGACGCTGGCGTCGGCCGGGTGGCCGGTCGGGATCACGCTGGCGCCGATCATTCCGGACGGCGGGTGGGAGGTCGCCTACTCATCGCTGCTGACGGACGTCGCCGAGGTGGTCCCGGACGACGCCGACCTGACGATCGAGTGCATCACCCACCGCTTCACGCCGGGCAGCCGCGACACGCTCGAGACCTGGTACCCGGCGTCGAAGCTGGAGATGGACCCGTCGTCGAGAAAGGAGAAGCGCGGGAAGTTCGGGGCGGTGAAGCACGTCTACCCGAACGACGTGATGGACCGGCTCCGTTCGACGATCACCGGCCAGATCGCCGAGCACCTCCCGCAGGCGCGGTTCCTGTACTGGACCTGACACGCTGCCGGGCGTGTCCTCGGTCTGGCCGGTCCTGCACTACGACGACACGGAGGCCGCACTGAGGTTCCTGGTCGACGTCGTCGGGTTCGACGAGTCGGTCGTGGTGCGCGACGACGTCGGGGACGTGGTGCACGCGGAACTGGCGTGGCCGGGCGGCGGGGCCCTGCTGTTCGGCGGGACGAAGCACGTCGGGGGCGCACACTCCGGCCTGCGGGCGGGTGCGGTGTACCTGGTGGCCGAGGACGTCGACGGCGTCCATGCGCGGCTCGTGGCGGCGTCGGCCGACGTGGTCGCCGCGCCGCACGAGACGGAGTTCGGCGCCGGCGGCCCGACCTACGCCTGCTCGGTCCGCGACACCGAGGGCAACCTGCTCACGTTCGGCACCTACCGCGGCGCCGCCTGAGCAAGATCACGACTTCGGGAGCGACACGCGCAAGATCTGCTGCGACACGCCCCCGAAGTTCCGATCTTGCTCGGCGTCACGCGTCGGGCAGCACGCAGAACTCGTTGCCCTCCGGGTCGGCCAGGACGATCCAGGGGTGCTTCGGCGCCTCGTCGATCACCGCAGCCCCGAGGTCGACGAGCCGATCGCGCTCGGCCCGCTGGTCCCCGCCGTCGGGAACCCGCAGGTCGAGGTGCAGGCGGTTCTTGCCCTCGGTCGGAGACGCGACCGTCTGGAACAGCAGGACGGTGTCGCCGACGAAGGCGACCTCCACGTAGGCCGTCCCCTCGGCGTCGTTCCATCGCTCGACCACCTCGGTCCCGAGGGCGGCCGCCCAGAAGGCGGCCAGCCGCTCGGGGTCCCGCGCGTCGACGGCCACCGCGACCGCGCGGAGCCGGGTCACGGGCGGTCCGGGTCCCAGAGACCGAGCTCGACCGCCCCCGTGACGTCGATGCTGCCGTCGACCGCGCCGGCCCGCGGCACCTCCTCGCAGCGCCCGGAGAGAGTCTCCAGGTAGTGCGTCAGCCGCGGCAGCTCGGCGAGCCGGTCCATGTCGTCGACGTCGATGAGCAGGACACCGGCGCCGTCGTCGCCGAGCCGGAGGGACTGGCAGCGCACCCAGGAGGGCTGCCGGTCGGCGAGCTCGGCGTAGACCCGCTCGAGCTGGTGGGTGTCGTGGGCGAGCTCGTCGAGCTTGAGCCGGTGGTGGACGGCGTACTGCATGCGCGGTCCCCTCTCCGCTCGGGGTTGCGGTCGGGCAGGGTCGTGTAGGACCGCTACCACGCCCCCACGGTGGACGGGATCGCTCAGGAGCTCAACCCCCGGGCATCGGTCGCACCGACCTCGAGGTTGCGGTGCGCGGCGATCACCGACCCGAGCGCGCGGGAGCCCTCGGACACCGTGTCGTTGCGCTTCCCGGAGACCTGCTCCACCGCGCCGTCGAGCAGCTCGGCGACCCTGGCCAGGTCCTCGAGGACGCCGCCGGCCCAGACCTGCGGGTCCCGGTCGGTCGGACACAGGTCACGACCGTGCCGCGTGAGCTGCTCGAGCGCGTCCACCGCGCCGCGGGCGGGGTTCGTTCCGTCTTCAACAGGCATCGACCCCCGTTGTACGGGACGTCCTCGGGGGTCCGCAGAACGGCCGAGGGCTCACCTGCCCGTCGCCACCGCGGGAGAGTCGGGGAGGCGGCAGGCCAGGGCGGCCCAGCTGATGTCGTGGTCGCGTTCGGCCCGGACGGCGGGAGCTCCGCCCCGGAGGCCGAACAGACGCTTGGAGGGAGACCAGGTCAATGCGGACCAGCTGATGCCGAGCGAGAGGACCCTCATCGGGCCCGAGGGAGGCTTGCGACCCGATGTGGGTCCGTTGATCAACACACGGCCCGCCCTGCGTCTCTTCTTCCGCAGCGACTCGGGCCGGGCAGGCTGGGCTAAGGTCCTAGCTAAGGAGGTGGACCATGTCGACGGAGCGCAATATGGACGCGTTCAACATCCACGAGGCGAAGACCAACCTCTCCCGGATCATCGAACGGGTCGAACGGGGCGAGGAGGTCGTCATCAGCCGCGCGGGGACCCCGGTGGCGAAGGTCGTCCCACTCGAGGCGCGCACCCGGCGGACCGCTCGCGGTTCACTGGCCGGCCGGATCGACCTGTCCGGCGACTGGGACTCCGCCGAGACCAACGCGACGATCGCCCGCGATTTCGGCCTCGCGACCTGAGCCGGTGGGCCTCCTCCTCGACACCCACGTCCTGCTGTGGTGGCTCGCTGACGCACCGGAGCTGCCGGAGGACGTGAAGGAGCGGCTCGACATCGACCCCGACGTCCACGTCAGCGCAGTGACCATCTGGGAGATCAGCCTCAAGCAGGCGCTCGGCAAGCTCTCCGGCCCGTCCGATCTCCCCGAGATCGCCGAGCGTGCGGGCTTCCGGGCACTCCCCGTCACGTCGACCCACGGCATCGCCGCCGGGCGCCTCCCACTCCTGCACCGCGACCCGTTCGACCGCATGTTGGTCGCGCAGGCACGGAGCGAGGGCCTGACCCTGGCGACCCGAGACAGCGACGTGCAGCGCTACGACGTCGGCCTCCTCCGCCTCTGACCAACGTCGGAAAAGTTGTAGTGACCCGAAACTTGGTGTAGCACTGAACAAGTGACAGGACTGCGCGAGCGCAAGAAGGCCGAGACGCGACAGCGCATCGCCGACGTCGCGGCGCACCTGTTCGGCACGCAGGGGTTCGACGCCGTCGCGATGACCGACGTCGCCCGCGCGGCCGACGTCTCCGAGCAGACCGTCTACAACTACTTCCCGGCGAAGACGGACCTCGCCCTCGACCGCGCCGAGACCATCCGGCAGCGCCTGCACGACCTCGTCGTCGACCGGCCCGCCCACACCAGCCCGGCGAACGCCCTGCAGGTCGTCGCGCTCGAGGACATCGCCCGGGCCCGCGCGGACGACCTCGTGGAACAGCGCGGCCAGTTCTTCGCGCTGTGCGCCAGCAGCCCCGTCGTCCGCCGCTTCGGGCTGGCGGTCCGCGACGAGCAGACCACCACGATCCGCACCGCACTCGTCGGCACCGACCCGACGCTGCACCCGGGGCTCGCCCACGTGCACGCGGCGTCCCTGGTGGCGGTGCTGGAGCTGGTCGGCGACTCGATCGGAGCCGCCGTCGTCCAGGGGATGCGTCCCGACGACGAGCTCGAGGACACCGTCCGCCTGGCGTTCACCGACCTCGACGCCCACTACCACCGCCTCGTGCAGCGAGAGGACCAGCCGTGACGCGCGTACTCATCTCCGGGGCCAGCATCGCCGGCCCCGCGCTCGGACTGTGGCTCGCCCGGTACGGCTTCGACGTGACGATCGTCGAGCAGGCGCCCGCCGTCCGCCCCGGCGGTCAGGCCGTCGACTTCAAGGGCGAGACCCACCTGACGGTGCTGCGGCGGATGGGCCTTCTCGACGACGTCGAGCGCCTCGCCACCGGAGGTGGTGGCGACGGGCGGATCATCGACGCCGAGGGTCGGACCCTCGGCATCACGCCGGCGGCGTTCAGCGGTGGTGACCTCGAGATCCGCCGCGGCGACCTCGCGCAGCTGCTCGTCGAGCGCACCGCCGCGACCTGCCGCTACGTCTTCGACGACACGATCACGGCGCTGCACGAGACCCCCGATGGCGTCGACGTGACCTTCCGGCGCTCGCCGGCACAGACCTTCGACCTCGTCGTCGGCGCCGACGGCATCCACTCCACGGTCCGCCGTCTGGCCTTCGGTCCGGAGTCGGACTACGTGACCTACCTCGGCCACTACTACGCCCTGCTCGAGGTCGACGGAGACCTCGTCGCGGCCGACGAGATGTACAACGAGCCCGGCCGCATGGTCGCCACCGGCGGGCCGAAGGCGCCGGCGTTCTTCGTCTTCCGGTCCGAGCCGCTCGACGTCGAGCGTGGTGACGTCGAGGCCCAGAAGCAGGCGCTGCGCGAGGCGTACCGCGGCGCCGCGTGGAAGGTGCCGCAGCTGCTCGAGGCACTCCCGGACACCCGCGACTTCCACCTCGACTCCATCAGCCGCGTCCACGTCGACCGCTACTCGCGCGGGCGGGTCGTACTCGTCGGCGACGCGGCCTACGGCAACGCGCTCGGCGGGTTCGGCACCGGGCTGGCCGTCGTGGGCGCGTACGTCCTCGCGGGCGAGCTCATGACGGCGGGTGGTGACCACGAGCGCGCGTTCGCGGCCTACGACCGGAAGTTCCGCGGCTACGCGAAGGTCGCGGAGAAGGTGAACGCCGGTGCGCTGCTGGCCCCGTCGAGCCGCACGCGCATCTGGCTGCGGAACAAGCTCTTCTCGGTCGCGCCGCTATTCACGCGCGTCATGGCGTTGATGGACCGCTTCGCGACCGACATCGACCTGGAGGACTACCCGACGTCCTCCCCCGGCGCTCCCTCGGTGATCGCGACGGCGCGCGCAACGTCTCCACCGGACTGACCCCGTAGCGCGCCTGGTAGGTCGCCGTGAACCGCCCGTAAAAGTTGAAGCCCCAGGGGCGAGCAATCCGCGACGCCGTGGTGTCAGGTCGCCCTCCTGGAGCTCGCCGTGCGCCTGGTCCCAGTCCAGGTCGACCACCTACTCCCTGATCGCGACACCTCCGCCGGCGTCGCGTTGGACGGGGACGATCGCGGCGAGGGCACCTTCGGAGAGGGCGTCGCGGGCGACCTGCAGGTCGTGGTGGGCCTGGGCGTCGAGCCAGTACTGGTCGCGAAGCCCGAAGTAGCGCGCCAGGCGCAGCGCGGTGTCGGCGGATACCGCACGAGTGCCGGCGACGATCTCGGCGATCCGCGAGCGAGGCACGCCGATGTCCCGGGCGAGCTTGTACTGGCTGATACACAGCGGAGCGAGGAACTCCTCTGCCAGGATCTCCCCCGGCGTGGTGGGCGGCAGCAGGTCGGTCACGGGTTGCCTCCTCTAGCGGTGATAGTCGACGAGCTCGACCTCAGCCGGCCCCTTCGGGGTCCAGCGGAAGCAGAGTCGCCACTGGTCGTTGATACGGATGCTGTGCTGGCCCTCGCGGTCCCCACGCAGCTTCTCCAGTCGGTTGCCCGGCGGGACGCGGAGGTCGTCGAGGGTCTTGGCGAACTCGAGCAGGGCGAGCTTGCGCTGCGCAACCTTCTGGACGTCCGGGTGCAGTGAAGCGACCCGCTGACGGCCGGCGACCTTCTCCGCCACTGCGTTGCCGAACGACTGGATCGCCACGATCGTACTGTACTGCAGGACGTCCCGCGTCCCGGAGCGCTCAACGGTTCGCGGCGGTCCTTGCGCACCCAACGCTGCCCGCGTATGTCCACACGGCCACTGGCCCGCCGTCGGAAGGGCTTCTGGCCTGGAGCCGGCGCGGGGAATCGAACCCCGGACCTTTCGCTTACAAGGCGAGTGCTCTGCCGATTGAGCTACGCCGGCACTGAGGCACCATCGTAGGCGAGGGCCGGCTCACACCGCCGGTCGCCCGGTCGGTCGACAACGACGCCCGCCCGCCTGCGTCCCACGAGGTGCCAGCGAGATGAAGATTCCCGGCCTCGGCCCGCGGGACACCCCTGCGCCCGACCCGGACGTCGAAGAAGTGGAGAGTCAGCCCGTGGGGGTGACCCAGCGAGCGCGCGGCTCGCTCCGTCGTCACGTGCCGATCCCGACCGCGGAGGACCTCCGCCGACGGGCGGCGCTCGACGCGCCGACCGTGCGCGAGAACCTCCTGCCCGCGGTCACCGGTCCGCAGGTCGCGGACGACGCGCTGGTCCTGCGCGTGCTCGACCTCGCCCTGCGCATCGGTGAGGTCCAGCTCGCGACGGGTGCCGGCGCGGCCGCCGCGCACGACACGATGCTCGCCATCGCCGGCGCGTACGGCCTCCCGACCTGCGACGTGGACATCGCGTTCTCGACGATCACGATGTGCTGCCACCGCGGCGTCGAGGCCGGGCCGGTCACGACGATGCGCAACGTCCGCTACCGCACCCAGGACTACACCCGCCTCGCCACGGTCGACGCCCTGATCAAGGAGATCGTCGACACCGACTCGCCGGTGTCGTCGAGCGAGGCGCTCACCCGGCTCTCAACCGCCGTCGCCGCGAACCACCCCTACCCGCGGTGGGTCGCCGGGCTCTCGCGGTCGTTCTTCGCCAGCGCGGTCGCGGTCCTGATCGGCGGTGGGCTCGGGGTGGCCGTGGCCGCCTTCGTCCTGACCGGCATCGTCTGGGGCCTCGCGCGCTGGCTCGGGCGCCACGGCGTGCCGATGTTCTTCCAGCAGGTGCTGGGCGGGGTCCTCGTGACGACGTCGGCCCTGGGCCTCGCGTCCTCAGGCCTCCTGCTCGACTCCCCCAGCCTCGTCGTCGCGACCGGCCTGATCGTCCTGCTCTCCGGGCTCTCCCTGGTCGGCCTCGTGCAGGACGCGATCACCGGGTTCCCGCTGACGGCGGCGGGCCGGGCCGTGGAGGTCGTGCTGGCGTCGGCGGGGCTGCTGGTCGGCGTCGTCGTCTCGATCAAGGTGCTCGGGCAGATCGGGGGCGCGGCGGTGTTCTCGCTCGCCCAGGACCTCCCCGAGCTCACCCCGCAGGCCGACGTCCGGTCCCTGATCGCGGCGGCCGCGGCCGGGGTCCTGTTCGCCCTGTCCGCGTACGCGCCGCTGCTGTCGCTTCCGGTGGCCGGCCTCTCAGGAGCGGTCGCCTGGGCGCTCTACGCGTACGCGTTCGGCACCGTGGGGCTGGGTCAGGTGGTCGCCAGCGCCGCGGCGGCCGGCGCACTCGGGCTGATCGCGATGCTCATGCCGGCGCGGGCGAACATGCCGCCGCTCGTGCTCGTCATCGCCGGGATCACGCCGCTGCTCCCGGGCCTCCTGCTCTACACCGGCTTCTCGCAGCTCGCGACGGTCGGCGAGAGCTCGAACGCCCAGCTCAGCAACGGCAGCCTCGCGACCGGCGCCGTCACGATCCTGCTCGCCCTCACCGTCAGCCTCGGGATCGCCGCGGGCGTGTCGTTCGGCGAGCAGATCGGCTGGCCGGTCTCCCGCATCTGGCGCCGCCCGCTGACGCCGACCGTCCGTCGCCAGCGCCCCCGGATCTTCTAGCGGGTTCCCGACGACGGGTGCCGCGCCGGCTCCCGTCGTCGAGAATGCGGCTCTTGTGACGTCCAGTGTCAGCATGGCCGCACTGCTGACACCGGCAGGGTGCTCAGCGCGACGGCGGACCCGACGTCGCGCGGACCATCAGCTCGGTCGGCAGCAACAGCGTGCGCGAGCGCTGCCGGTCGCCGCGGTCCAGCAGGAGCTCCCCGGCGGCGCGGCCCTTGTCCAGCGAGGGCTGGCGCACCGTCGTGAGGCCGGCGCGCTCGGCGGCCGGGACGCCGTCGAAGCCGGTGATCGTCAGGTCGCCCGGAACGTCGCGCCCGGCCGCGCGGGCGGCCCGCAACGCGCCGAGGCCGAGGATGTCCGAGGTGCAGACGACCGCGGTCACCTCGGGGTTGCGCTCCACGAGCTGGTCGAACGCCGCCCCGCCGGCGGCCTCGGTGTGGTCGAAACGCTCGACGACCGGCACGGTCGACCAGTCGACCCCGGCCGCGGTGAACCCGTCCCGCAGCCCGGCCAGGCGACGCCGCTGGACCTCGTAGCGGGCGGAGTCCTGCCGGGAGACCGAGGCGAACCCGTCGTTGCGGTCCAAGGACAGCCGCATGCACAGCACCCCGACGCGGCGGTGGCCCAGCGCGGCGAGGTGCTCGGCGAGCTCGACCATGGCGGCCTGGTCGTCGATGCCGACGCGGTCGACGTCGGGGACGTCGGTCGGCTGATCGCACACCACGACGGGGACGGGCCGCTCGAGGACGGCGGCGAAGTGCTCGTCGTCGTCGGGCATGGAGTAGACGACGAAGCCGTCGACGCCGGCCCGCGCGACCGCCCCGACGTCCTCGGCCTCCGGGCTCACCGGCACCAGCAGCAGGCCGGACCCGTTGTCCTCGCAGGCGAGCGCCAGGCCCTCGAGGAACTGGATGGCCACCGGGTCGCGGAACGCGTAGGACAGGGCCTCGGTCAGCAGCAGCCCGACGGCCCCCGCCTTGCGGGTGCGCAGCGAGCGCGCGACCGGGTCGGGACCCGGGTAGCCCAGGCGGCGCGCGGTGTCGAGCACACGGCGGCGCAGGGCCGGGGAGAGCTGGTCGGGGCGGTTGTAGGCGTTCGAGACGGTCGTGCGGGACACGCCGAGCTCAGCGGCCAGCGAGGCCAGCGTCGCCGTGCGCCGCGTGGACCTCCGCCCCTCGAGTGCCTCTGCCACCTGCGCAACGTAGCGACTGTTTCGATCTAGGGCCACCGCTCGCGTCCGGTTCGCACCCTCCTTCGTGTCGCGCCCGACACCTCGACCACTCTCGCGACTGATAACGGCAACGGTTATCGTTAGCTCCCGACCCGCGGGGGTGACCCCCGTAAGCGCTTGACCGTCACGAGGAGCCGCCCCGATGCCCGTCGTCAGCCGAGTCGTCCTGTCCACGGGGGGTGCGCTCGCCGCCCTCGCGCTGGTCGCGGGCTGCGGAGGGTCCGGGACCCAGAGCGCCCCCGCCCCCGCCCCCGCGCCGAGCCAGGCCGCCCCCGCCGGCACCCTCACCGTCGTCGCCACCACGAACGTCTGGGGCGCGGTCGCCTCCG
The DNA here is from genome assembly GCF_030286555.1 of Actinomycetospora termitidis. Classification (GTDB taxonomy): domain Bacteria; phylum Actinomycetota; class Actinomycetes; order Mycobacteriales; family Pseudonocardiaceae; genus Actinomycetospora; species Actinomycetospora termitidis. Next base: position 679,564 of record NZ_JASVWF010000003.1, read on the forward strand.
CCGTCGCCGGGCCGGACGCGAAGGTCACGTCGATCATCAACGACCCGGCCGGCGACCCGCACTCCTACGAGAGCACCCCCGCCGACGCCGCCGCGATCAACGACGCCGACGTCGTCGTCGCGAACGGTGGGCACTACGACGAGTTCGCCGAGCAGATCGGCGAGAACGACCCGGCCGCGCAGGCCAAGACGATCACCGCGTTCGACCTGCGCTCCGACCCGGCCGACGAGAACGAGCACGTGTGGTTCGACCCGGCCGCGGTCAAGGGCGTCGCGAACCAGGTCGCCCAGCGCCTCGGCGCCGCCGAGCCCGCGCAGGCCGCCGCGCTGACGCAGCGCGCCCAGGCGTTCACCGCCCGCGTCGACCAGATCGCCCAGCAGACCGCCGCGATCGGCGGCGCCCGCCCGGGCTCGAAGGTCATCTCCTCCGAGCCGATCGCGCACTACCTGCTCCGCACGGCGAACGTCGCCGACGTGACCCCGCCGGACTTCGTCGAGGCCATCGAGAACGAGACGGACCCGTCCGCGGCCTCCCTCGTCCAGGTACGGGACGCCCTGACGGCACGGCAGGCGAACGCCCTGGTGTTCAATCCCCAGACGGAGACCCCCGTGGTCGCGGGCCTGCGCGACACCGCCACCGGTGCCGGCGTGCCCGTCGTCGAGGTCACCGAGACGCTGCCCGCCGGCGTCACCGACTACCTGCAGTGGGTGGACACCACGCGCTCGGCCCTGGCCCAGGCGGTCGGCGCTCCCGCCTAGGAGACGCAGCGGAGTGGAGCTCGACCATCGAGGAGGACTCATGACCCCGGCCGTCGAGCTGTCCGGCGCCGAGCTGCGACGCGGCGCGCGCACGCTCTGGTCGGAGCTGGACCTGCAGATCGCCCCCGGTGAGTTCGTCGCCGTCCTCGGCCCGAACGGGTCGGGCAAGACGACGCTGCTGCAGGTCCTGCTCGGGCTCCTCCCGCTCTCCGCGGGCACGGTGCGCGTGCAGGGCGAGCAGCCGCGGCGCGGCACCTCGACGGTCGGGTACATCCCGCAGCAGCGCGCGCTCGACCCGCTCACCCCGCTGCGCGGGCGGGACCTCGTCGGGCTGGGGCTCGACGGCCACCGCTGGGGTCCCGGCCTGGGCGGCCGCCGCCGCCGTCGGGACCAGGTCCACGAGGCCCTCGCGCAGGTCGACGCGCTCGATTACTCCGACGCGCCCGTCGGGTCGCTCTCCGGCGGCGAGCAGCAACGGCTGCGGGTGGCCCAGTCGCTCGTCGGCGACCCGCAGCTGCTGCTGGCCGACGAGCCGCTGCTCTCGCTCGACCTCGCCCGCCAGCGCACGGTGGTCGAGCTGGTGGACCGCCGGCGCCGCGAGCACGGCACCGCGGTCGTGTTCGTGACCCACGAGCTCAACCCGGTCCTCCCCGTCGTCGACCGCGTCCTCTATCTCGTCGACGGCCGCTTCCGGGTCGGCACGCCCGACGAGGTGATGACCTCGGCGAACCTCTCCGAGCTCTACCGCACCGAGGTCGAGGTCGTCCGCGTGCGCGGCCGGATCCTCGTCGTCGGGGCCGAGGAGGCGCCGGTGCACTGCGAGGTTCACAGGGAGGACGGGGCCGGGGAGCTCCGCTCGACGGCGGGTGCCCGGTGAGCACGCTCGACCTGCTCGCCGAGACCTTCGTCCAGCAGGCCCTCATCGCCGGGGCCGTGCTGGCGCTGCTCGCCGGGCTGCTGGGCCCCCTCGTCGTCGGCCGCGGGATGGCGTTCGCGGTGCACGGCACCGCGGAGCTGTCGTTCGCGGGCGGGGCCGGGGCGCTGCTGCTGTTCGGGGCGGGCGCGGTCGGCTGGGGGGCGCTCGTCGGGGCCGTCCTGGTCGCGCTCGTGTTCGGCGCCCTCGGACTGGCCGCGCACGAGCGGGACTCGGTGATCGGTGTGCTGCTCTCGTTCGGCCTCGGGCTGGGCGTGCTGTTCCAGTCGCTCTACACCGGGCGCTCGGCCAACAAGTTCGGGCTGCTCGTCGGCCAGATCGTCGGCGTCGACACCGGGGACCTGATCTCGCTGGCCGTGACGGGCGTCGTCGTGATCGGGGTGCTCGCGGTCGCGTACCGGCCGCTGCTGTTCGCGTCGCTGGACCCGACGATGGCCGCCGCGCGCGGCGTCCCGGTCCGTGCGCTGTCGATCGCGTTCGCGGTCCTGCTCGGTGCGACGACGGCCCTGGGCGTCCAGATCGTCGGGGCGCTGCTGGTGCTCTCGCTGCTGATCACCCCGGCCGCCGCGGCCGCCCGCCTGACGGCCTCGCCGCTGTTCGCGACCGTCCTCGCGGTGATCTTCGCCGAGGTCGCGGTGCTCGGTGGGATCGTGCTGTCCCTCGCGCCCGGGCTGCCGATCAGCCCGTTCGTCGCCGGGATCGCGTTCGTGACCTACCTGATCTGCCGGCTGATCGGCTCGCTGCGCACCCGCCGCCGCGCCAGCCGCACCACGGTCCCGTCGCGACCGGAGGACACGTCCACGTCGTCGCAGAGTGCCCTGGCCAGCCAGAGCCCGCGCCCACGGTCCTGATCCAGCAGCGGCGGCACGACCCCGGGGAACGGGTCGTCGATGCGGCCGGAGTCGGCGACCTGGCAGACCACCTCGTCGCCGTCGGTCCAGGTCCACACCGTGCCGGTCCCACCGCCGTGCTCGACCGCGTTCGTCGCGATCTCACTGCACGAGTAGACGAGGTCCTCCCCCGCCTCGTGGTCCAGCCCCGAGGCTCCGACCGCCGTCGCCAGCCGCCGACGCAGCGACGTCAGGTCGGCCACGCCGAACTCCCAACGTGACGCGCGCGCGGGCGGCGCGGGCACCGTGATCGTGGGCAGGTCCTTCACGACGTCGGGTGGGGTCCGGTACCCGGGGTTGCGATGCTGCTCGGCCAGCGGCCCGATCTCGGGATGGCACTGCACGTAGGCGGGCGCGCTGCTACGGTAGGCGCACCAGAGGGTGACCGGCAGCGCGGCGAGCGCGGCGTCGAGGGCGGCCTCCAGGCGCAGCCAGTAGGCGTCCGACAGGGCCAGCGTGGGCTGGTTCTGGGTGATCAGCAGACTGGCGACGCCGGCCCGCGCGGCCTGGGCCGCGACGGTCGCCCGGCGCGCCGCGAGTTGGAAGGCGTCCTGGCGGGCGGGCCGGTCGACCTCCAGGAACTCCACCGGCGGGGTCGGGTCACCCAGTCCGGCGCACAGGGACTCGACGGTCGCGGCCTCGAGTGCCACGGTCACCGCTCGGCCGTCGCCGAGAGCGCCCGCCACCAGCGGGGCCAGGGCCGCGCCCAGCGCCGCGGAGTCGGTGTAGGCGATCCCGCGGTGCGCGAGCCCGGGCACCGGCATGTTCCGCATGGTAGCGATCACCCACGCGGGTTCCCGTTCGGCCGATCGCCAGCGCTCCGACGGCCGATCGGATCGCTAGGGTCCCTCCATGACACGCACGGCGGAGCGCGCCCGCCAGTCCGCCGGGCTGAGCCTGCTCACCCGGCTGGCGCTCGTCCTCGTCGTCGTCCTGCCCAACGTGATCGGCGCCGGCGTCGTCCTCGTCCTCGCCGCCTTCGTCCTGCCGACCGAGACGCTCTCGCAGGACCCGGGGGCGCTGGCCCGCAACCTGACCGTCTTCGGCCCGTACCTGCTCGTCGCCGTGCTGGTCGGGGCCTGGTGGGGGCATCGCCGGATGCGGATCCCGGCCCTGCCCGACGGCGCGAGCGACAAGGCCCGGGAGCGGCAGTTCCTGCGGGTGCGGCGGGTGGTGCTGCGCGGACCGCTGCGGCTCTCCCTGGTGCAGACCGTGCTGTGGGCGATCGCCGCGGTGCTCTTCGTCCTGCTCAACGTGTTCTCGTCCGGCCGGATCGGCTTCCAGGTCGGCGCGACCGTGGTGCTCGGCGGCATCGCGACGGTGTCGATCACCTACCGGCTCGTGGAGGTCGTGCTGCGCCCGGCGGCGCGGCGGGTCCTGACCGAGCGCCCGCCCTCGGGGTCGTTCCTGCCCGGCGTGCTCATGCGCACCGTGGGTGGCTGGCTGTTCGGCACGGCGACCCCGCTCCTGGGGGTCCTGCTCGCCGGGATCGCCGCGCTGACGATCGGCGGCTACACGCTGGAGCGGCTGGCGATCGTCGTGATCGTGCTGGCCGGGGTCGCGCTCGTGTTCGGCGGCGCGGTGATCACGCTGACCGCGATGTCCACGAACGCCCCCGTGCTGGCGGTGCGCCGGGCGCTGAAGAAGGTGGAGAGCGGCGACCTGGACGTCGACGTCCCGGTCTTCGACACCACCGAGCTCGGGCTGCTGCAGGCCGGGTTCAACACGATGGTCTCCGGGCTGCGCGAGCGGGAGCGGGTGCGGGACCTGTTCGGCCGCCAGGTCGGCGAGGACGTCGCCCGCCACGCGCTGGAGAACGACGTCGAGCTCGGCGGGGAGGTCCGCGAGGTCGCGGTGCTGTTCGTCGACCTCGTCGGCTCGACGACGCTCGCAGCCACCCGCCCGCCGCACGAGGTCGTGGAGCTGCTCAACGAGTTCTTCGCGGTGGTCATCGACGTCGTCGAGCGCCACGGCGGGTGGATCAACAAGTTCGAGGGCGACGCCGCCCTGGCCGTCTTCGGCGCCCCGACCGCGCTGGACGACGCCGCCGGGTCGGCCCTCGCCGCGGGCCGGGTCATGGGGGCACGGCTGGCCGAGGAGGTGTTCGCGTCGTCGGACTCGCTGGGTGCCGGCATCGGGATCTCGGCGGGCGAGGCCGTCGCCGGCAACATCGGCGACCGCCGCCGCTACGAGTACACCGTCATCGGCGACCCGGTGAACGAGGCCGCCCGGCTCTGCGACCTGGCCAAGGACGTCGAGGGCGCCGTGGTGGCTTCCGGGGCGGCGGTGTCCCGGGCGGGCGACGAGGCCTCCCGCTGGTGCGCCCACGGGACGCGGCAGCTGCGCGGGCGGACGGAGGAGACGGAGCTGCACGTCCCGGCGCGGCGCGGTGGGCGCCGGGCGGTGGAGTCGGAGGACGAGGTGGCGGAGTCGAGCGCCGCGTCGCCGGCCGATTCGAGCGAAGGCGCCCTTCAGTCGAACTAGCCGCCGGTGGGCGCCCACCGCCAGTCGCCGCGCCCCGCCGCCCTCCTGAGCGAAGGGCCCCGTCGCTCAATAGATTCGCCGGAGGGCGCCCACGGCCAGGTGGCGCCGACCCGTCGTCGGGAAGGACGTCGATGTCCCAGCTGCCCGAGCCGTTCACGTACCGCAAAGTCGACGCCGAGGGGACGACGATCAACGTCGCCGTCGGCGGCTCCGGGAGCCCGGTGCTCCTGCTGCACGGCTATCCGCAGACGCACCTGATGTGGCGTGAGGTGGCGCCCGAGCTCGCGCGGGACCACACCGTCGTCGTCACCGACCTGCGCGGTTACGGGGCCTCGGACAAGCCGGCGCCGGACGCGGACGCCCGGAACTACGGCAAGCGCGCGATGGCCGCCGACCAGCTCGCGGTGATGCGCTCGCTGGGCTTCGACCGGTTCGACCTGGTCGGCCACGACCGCGGCGCCCGCGTCTCCCACCGGCTGACCCTCGACCACCCGGACGCCGTGGACCGGCTCGCGCTGCTCGACATCGTCCCGACCCGGCACGTGTTCGCGAACGTCGACAAGGCGCTGGCCTTCGGGTACTTCCACTGGTTCTTCCTGGCGACCGGCGGCGACGTCCCCGAGACCCTCCTCGCCGGGGCGCCGGAGTTCTGGATCCGCACGATGGTGGAGCGGCTGCTCGCACCCGGCGTCACGATGGAGCCGGAGGTCATGGACCACTACGTCGCGGCGTTCTCCGACCCGGCGACGATCGCCGCGACGACCGCCGACTACAAGGCGGGCGCCTCGGTCGACCTGGCCGACGACGAGGAGACCTGGGACTCCGGGCAACGCCTCGAGTGCCCGACCCTCGTCCTGTGGGGCGAGCATGGCTTCGTCGGGAAGGCCTACGACCCGCTGGCCGTGTGGCGCGAGTACGCGACCGACGTCCGGGGCCGGTCGATGCCCAGCGGCCACTTCATCCCCGAGGAAACACCGGCCGAGACCGCCGAGGAGCTGCGGAGGTGGCTGTCCTGAACTGAACGAGCGGCACCCTCGCAGCTTCTATGCGCGCGAGAGTGCCGTTCGCTCCCTACCGGGCTACGCCGAACGCCGGCGCCGGGCCACCTCGGCCAGCGCCACGCCGGCCGCGACCGAGGCGTTCAGCGACTCGACGTCGCCCGCCATCGGGATCGCGACGGTGCCCGTGCACGTCTCGCGTACCAGCCGCGACAGGCCCTTGCCCTCCGAGCCCACGACGAGCACGAGCGGACCGCGGGCGGCGTCCGGGCCGGCGACGGCGTCGAGGTCGTCGATCGTCGTCGACACCTCGCCGTCGAGCCCGACCGTCACGAACCCGTCGTCGTTCCAGGCACCCAGCGTGCGCGAGAGGTTCGTCGCGCGGCCGATCGGCAACCGCGCGGCCGCGCCCGCGGACGTCCGCCACGCCACCGGCGTGACCCCGACCGACCGCCGCAGCGGCAGCAGCACCCCGTGCGCCCCGAACGCGGCCGCCGAGCGGACCACCGCCCCGAGGTTGCGGGGGTCGGTGACGCCGTCGAGCGCGACCAGCAACGGCTCGGTCCGCGCGAGGTGCGCCGCCTGGCGGGCCTCCTCGAGCAGGTCGTCGGGGTGCAGGTACTCGAACGCGGGCACCGACAGCGCGAGGCCCTGGTGCACCGACCCGTCGGCGAGCCGCTCGACGTCCGCGCGCGGCACCTCGAGCACGCTGATCCCGCGGTCCCCCGCGGTGCGCAGCGCCTCGCGGACGCGGTCGTCGATGTCGATGCCCTGCGCGACGTGCAGCGCCGTCGCCGGGATGTTCGCGCGCAGGCTCTCGATGACGGGGTTGCGCCCCACCACCACCTGCGGGCCGTCCGGGGCGTCCCGTTCCCGACGACGGGTCGGGCCGGCCTGCGACGACGGGCCACCCCGTGACGTCGGGCCCGACGGGCGCCGGGCCGCCGCGGCGCCGTGGCCCGACTTCCCGGTCTTCCCGCCGCCCTCGTAGGCCTTGTGGTTGGGACGGTTCTCCGCCTTGGGCGTCGGGCCCTTGCCCTCGAGGCCCTTGGCGCGGTTGCCGCCGGAGCCCTTCGTGGGGCCCTTCTTCGTGCCGGGGTTGCGCCGCGCACCGGGGCGGCGCGAATTTCCTGCCATCGCTACTGCTCGTCGTCCTTCAGGGTCCAGACCGGTCCGTCGGGGGTGTCCTCGATCCCGACGCCGGCCGCGGTCAGTTGGTCGCGGATCGCGTCCGCTCGGGCGAAGTCGCGCCCCTTCCGCGCGGCGGTCCGCTGCGCGAGGAGGTCCTCCACGAGCGCGCCGAGCGCGGAACGGGCGGTAGTGCCGCCGGCCGCGTCCGCTCCGGCCCAGTGCGGGTCGAGCGGGTCGAGGCCGAGGACGCCGGTCATCTCGCGGACCGCCGTCGCCGCCGCCCGGGCGCCCGCGTGGTCGCCGTCGGCGAGCGCCGTGTTGCCCGCCCGCACCTGCTCGTGCACGGCGGCGAGCGCGGACGGCGTGCCGAGGTCGTCGTCCATCGCGGCCGTGAAGGCACCGATGTCCGCTCCACTCGCCGGGACCGGCCCGACGCGCTCGGCCACGCGCTGGACGAACGTCTCGATCCGCCGGTAGGCCGAGGCGGCCTCCGCGAGCGCCGCCTCGGAGTACTCGACGGTGGAGCGGTAGTGCGGCGCCACCAGGTAGTAGCGCAGCTCGACCGCGCGCACCCGCTCGAGCACGGCGGGGATCGTCAAGGTGTTGCCCAGCGACTTCGACATCTTCGCCCCGGCCATCGTCACCCAGGCGTTGTGCAGCCAGAAGTTCGCGAAGCCGTCGCCGGCCGCGTTGGACTGGGCCCGCTCGTTCTCGTGGTGCGGGAACACCAGGTCCAGCCCGCCGCCGTGGATGTCGAACGACGGCCCGAGGTAGTGCGTCGCCATCGCCGAGCACTCCAGGTGCCAGCCCGGGCGGCCGCGTCCCCACGGCGTCGGCCAGCTCGGCTCGCCGGGCTTCGCGGCCTTCCACAGCGTGAAGTCGCGCGGGTCGTGCTTGCCCCGTGACGCGGCCTCGCCCTGCTCCATCTCGTCGGGCTTCTGCCCGGACAGCGACCCGTAGGTCGGCCAGGTGCCGACGGCGAAGTACACGTCGCCGGACCCGTTGTCGCAGGGGTACGCGTGCCCCGCGTCGATCAGCCGGGAGATCAGCTCGATCATCTCCGTGACGTGCCCGGTCGCGCGCGGCTCGACCGACGGCGGCAGGCAGCCCAGCGCGTCGAACGCGGCGGTGAACGCGCGCTCGTGCGTCGCGGCCCACTCCCACCACGGCCGGCCCGCCTCGGCGGCCTTCGTCAGGATCTTGTCGTCGATGTCGGTGACGTTGCGCACCAGGCTGACGTCGAGGCCCTGGTGGACCAGCCAGCGGCGCAGCACGTCGAAGTTCACACTGGACCGGACGTGTCCGACGTGCGGTACTCCCTGCACGGTCGCCCCACACACGTACATCGACGCCCGGCCCTCGTGCTGCGGGCGGAACTCCCGCAGCGCGCGTGCAGCGGTGTCGTACAGGTGCAGGCTCACCACCTGGATCCTACGGACCGCAGGTCACGGCCCGTGCGGGCCCCTGCGCCGTGGCAGGGTCGTCGGCGTGGATCTCGGACTCTCGCTGCCCCAGTTCGGCGGCGCCGCCGACGACGCCGCGTCGATCGGCCGGTTCGCCGCGGACGCGGAGGCGGCCGGGGCGGCGTCGCTGTGGGTCGGCGACCGCCTGCTCGCCGCGCGGCGCCCGACCGTCGGGTACGGCGGTGCCGACACGATCCCGGTCGAGTTCCGCCGGGCCCTCGACCCGTTCGCCGTGCTCGCAGCGGCCGCCGTGACGACGTCCCGGGCCGAGCTCGGCTCGAGCGTCCTGGTCGCCCCGCTCTACGCCCCCGCCGTGCTCGCGCGGTCGCTCGCGACGCTGGCGGCGCTCTCGTCCGGACGGCTGGTCGCGGGGCTCGGCATCGGGTGGTCACCCGAGGAGTACGCGGCCGCCGGGGTCGGCTTCGACCACCGCGGCGCCCGGCTCGACGAGCTGCTCGACACCCTCGACGTGCTGTGGAGCGGCACCGACCGCGACGTCGAGGGTCGGTTCTGGACGACGCCGTCGTCGCACGTCGAGGCGCCCTCGCCCCGGGTGCCGGTCTACGTGTCCGCGTTCGGCGGGGCGGCGCTCCGCCGCGTGGGTCAGCGGTGCGACGGGTGGCTGCCGGTGGCGCGGCTGACCTCGCCCGCCGTGCCTGCGGCGCGGAAGGCCCTCGAGGGGCTCGCGACGATGCGGGCCAGGATCGACGAGGCCGCCGTCGCCGCCGGTCGCTCGCCCGCGGACGTGGGCACGGTGCTGCGGGTCAACCTCACCGCCGACGTCGGGCGTGACGAGCTCGCCGAGGCGGTGGGCGTCCTCGCCGAGGTCCATCCCCGGCTCTTCCTCGACCCGATGTACCGCGACGCGTCCCTCGACGAGCAGCTCGCCACGTTCACGCACGTCCGGGAGGCCCTCGTCTAGGCGCTCCTGCTCAGGGCCCGCGCGATCGCGGCGCGGTCGGCGGGACGGACACGGACGGTGTCGTCGTCGATCTCGACGAGCGCGCGGCCGTCGACGCTGTCGACCGCCGTGACCGGCCCGACCCGTCGTCGTGACGGGTGCAGGGTGGCGCCGAGCTGGAGGCGACGGCGCGGAGGCTCCGACCGGAGCGACTCCAGGCGTGTCCCGACGGCGGGTGGCAGGCGGCGGGCCGACGCCCCCGCGAAGAGCACGTCGGGCGGCACCGTCATCGCGACACCGGGCAGCGGGGGCTCGTCGGGGAGCCGCGCGAGGACGAGCAGGGCGAGCGCGGAGACGGGGTCGGCGGGCGGTCGGGCGGCGACGTCGAGGGTCCAGGCGTGATCCGGACCGGCCTCGACGACGACCACGAGCTCGCCCGCCACCGCCGCGTACCACCCACGGGCCTCGGGCTCCCAGGAGCGGAGGTCGACGGTGACCTCGGGTCGGTCCAGCACTCGGAGAGCGTCCGCGAGGTCGGCGATCGGGACCGGGATGCCGTGCGGTCCCGTGCGCGCGAGTCCGCGGGCGCGGAGGCCGCAGAGGGCGGCGTGGTCGGCGGCGTCGCGGGCGGAGAGGGTCGCGCCGTGGTCGGGGACCTCCAGCACCGGTGGCCGGTCGCCGAGGCCGAGGGCGCGCCAGGTCGCGACCACCGCGTCACGGTCGAGGTGCATCCGGCGAGCCGGGATCATTCGCCGATCACCGGTGGGACGACGCGCGGCAGCTCGCCCGCGAGGGCGTCGGGGTCGTCCTCGACGAGGTAGGCGGCGCGGGGCAGGCGCTGATCCTGGGCTCCGGCTCCCGCGAACCCGCCGATGGGCGCGAACGGCATCTGCTGACCCGTGGATCGCGCGGCGACCGCGGGTTCCAGGATCGACCCGCGGGACGTGGGGCTCGGGCCGAAGGAGGTCGAGGATCCGGGTCGCAGTGACTCGGATGCCGGGAAGCCGAGGGTCGATCCGGATGGCAGCGCTCCGCTCCCGCTTCCCGGTGGAGCGCCGGCGCCTCCGGGGAAGACGCCGCCAGGTCGGGCGCCGGGTGTGGTCGCGCCACCCGATTCGAGGCCGCCGGGAAGCAAGCCTCCAGGAACACCAGGCGCTCGCCCGCCCGGTACCGCGCCACCCGACGCACCCGTGCTCCCGGCCGGACCGGGAGCACCCACACCGCCGGGCACCACACCCACCCCGGCACCCGGCACACCGCCGCCACCGGGTCCGCTTCCCACGGCACCGGAACCGCTTCCCACGGCACCGGTTCCCGCACCGCCGGCTCCGGTGGCACCGGGTCCCGCGCCGGTGGCTCCGGTGGCACCGCTTCCCGCGCCACCTGCTCCGGCACCGGTTCCGGGGCCGGCACCGGAACCGCCACCGCCCGGCACGCCAGAACCGGTTCCACTGGCACCGGTTCCGGGGGCACCTCCCGCTGATCCGGCACCGCCGGACGCGCCGGCGCCACCGGGCACTCCGGCGCCGCCGGGCACTCCGGCGGAACCCGGTACCGGGCCGGCGCCACCGGGCACTCCGGCGGAACCCGGCACCGGGCCGGCACCACCAGGTCCGCCGACTCCTCCGGGCACCGCCGCGCCTCCGGGACCGGCGCCCGGTCCGCCCGTCACCACCTGGATCTGCGGCGCGCCTCGGACCGGCGACGCGAACTGCGGCAACTCCGACGCCCGCAGCGAGCTGAACTCCTGGTAGCGGCCCATGGCGGCACGGGCGCGGCGCTCGGCGTCGAGCGAGCCCTTCTCGGCCGTGTCGACGTCGAGCGCGGCGAGCGCCCCCACGCCCTCCCAGGTCTGGAGGGTGACCGGAGGTCGGGGCACCGGCGGGCCGACCGCCGACCGCGTCGCCGCGAGGGCACGGTTCTGCTCGTGCGACGCCGAGCCCACCGCGTCGCTGAACGTGCGCGCCTGGTCCGCCCACGGGCCCATCGGTCCCACCGCGCCGCCCGCCGCCTGCGCAGCGACCCCGCTCCGGCTCGCCGCGATCCCGGAGGTCGCCCGCTCGACCGACCCCGCGACGTCCCGCAACCGCGTCGCCAACGAGTTCCACGCACCGCCCGCGTCCGTGAACCCGCCGCCCCTCCCCTGCAACTGCGCGTGAATGTCGGCGTGCGACCGCGCGTCCCAGTTCACGTCGAACATCCCCGACCTCCTCCCGCACGAGAAGGCAAGCACGCGGCCACGGCCAGTGGGTGCGGTTCGGAGAAAGTGCGCCCCGAGTGCGACACCAGGCAGCTTCCGCGCCGCCCGAACCTGCGCCACGTCACTCTCGCGAGCACCCGAGCGGCACACCATGCACCGCAGCGGGCCGCCTGAGGTGCTTCATGTGCCGCTCGGGGTCGGCGCGGCAGCCGCTGCCGGTAACCCTCATCCCGTCGCGGCGAACCACAACGACAAAGCCCGCCCCGATGCCTTGTCGCGGGCTACTCGCGTCGACCCGCCAGCCTGTCGCTGGGAATCACCACGACAGGCGGCACGGGATCCGGCGGAACGCCGCGACAAGACGACCAGCACCCGCCGACCGGGCCCCGCCCAGGCTCATGGGCCGTCGATCCGACGTCCGCCACTCCGCCGAGCGCCGTCCCACCCGCGAGTGCGACACCACGCAGCTACCGAGCCCGCCGAAGCTGCACCACGTCACTCTCGCGGCGGCGACCGCACGCCGCCGCCGGGAGTCACCGCGGTAACAGCAACGCCGTCGCGACCGCCGCCAGCCCCTCGCCGCGGCCGGTGAGTCCGAGGCCGTCCGAGGTCGTGCCGGACACCGACACCGGGCCACCGACCGCGTCGGAGAGGACCGACTCGGCCTCCCGACGACGGGTCCCGATCTTCGGGCGGTTGCCGATCACCTGCACCGCCGCGTTGCCGAGCGTCCAGCCGTCGTCGTGAACCAGTCGACGCACCTCGCCGAGCAGCCGCACCCCGGAGGCCCCGGCCCACTCGGGTCGGCCGGTGCCGAACACGGCGCCGACGTCACCGAGCCCGGCCGCGGAGAGGAGAGCGTCACACAACGCGTGCGCGGCCACGTCGCCGTCGGAGTGCCCCGCGCAGCCGGCCTCGCCCTCCCAGAACAGGCCCGCCACCCAGCACGGCGCCTCGGCCGACAACGGGTGCACATCCGTCCCGATGCCGACCCTCACGGCTCGAGCTCCGCTGCGCTCCGTCTCGCGACCCTCACAGCGCCGCCACCAACGCCTCCGCCATCGCCAGGTCCAGCTCAGATGTGATCTTGAACGCGCGCGGATCACCCGGAACGGTCACGACCTCACCGCCGATCGCCTCGACCAGCCCCGCATCGTCGGTCGCGCGCAGGTCACCGGCCGCCGCGTGCGCCCGGCGCAGCACGTCCGCGTCGAAGCCCTGCGGCGTCTGGACGGCCAGCAACCCGGTGCGGTCCACCAGGTCCACGACGTGCCCGTCGGGGTCGACCCGCCGCACGGTGTCAGCCACGGGGATCGCCGGGACGACAGCTCCATGACCCGCGCGCACAGCGGACACCACCGCCTCGACCACAGAGGACGGGCACAGGCAACGCGCGGCGTCGTGCACCAGCACCACGTCCGCGTCACCGACCTCGGCCAGGCCGAGCGCCACCGAGGCGACCCGGTCGTGCCCACCGGGCACGACCCGACCCGCCGTCACGAACGCCATCTCCTCGACGTGTTCCGGCGGTGCGACGACGATCACCTCGTCGACCACCCCGGACGCGAGGAGCCCGTCGACCGCCCGGGCCACCATCGCGACCCCGGCGACCTCCACGAGCGCCTTCGGCTTCCCGGCCCCCAGCCGCAGCCCGGAACCGGCCGCCGGGACGACGGCCGCGACACCCACCTCTAGGAGGCGAGCACCTGGTCCAGCAGGGACTCGGCGGCCACCTCGTCGGTGCCCTCGGCGAGCGCGAGCTCGCTCACGAGGATCTGCCGGGCCTTGGCGAGCATGCGCTTCTCGCCGGCCGACAGGCCGCGGTCCTTCTCCCGGCGCCACAGGTCGCGGACGACCTCGGCCACCTTGTTGACGTCACCCGACGCGAGCTTCTCGAGGTTCGCCTTGTACCGGCGCGACCAGTTGGTCGGCTCCTCGGTGTGCGGGGCCCGCAACACCTCGAACACCCGGTCCAGACCCTCCTGGCCGACCACGTCGCGGACGCCGACGATCTCGGCATTGTCCGCGGGGACCCGGACCGTGAGGTCGCCCTGGGCAACCTTCAGGACGAGGTACTTCTTCTCCTCGCCCTTGATCGTCCGGGTCTCGATCGCCTCGATGAGAGCGGCACCGTGGTGCGGGTAGACGACGGTCTCGCCGACCTTGAAAACCATGTGTCCTCTAGCCCCTTTCGCTGCCTCCAGGTTAACACGTCCGCGACACGACGTCGGAGGGGGATTGCGCCGTCTTCGCAGGTCAGGGGGTTGACAAGTGGCGCGGGGCCGTGCTTCGCGAGGTCGGGAGGGTTGTGCGGAGGCGTGACGCGACCCGTCGGGCGCGCCCCGTCCCGCGCGCGGGGGCTAGGGTGACGCCGATCCGACCGACGCCCGCTGCGGCGCGCGGCGGAGCCGGAGCAGCTGATCGAGGAGGACCACGCGCCATGACCCGCCGACCGACGGGCCGTTCGCGGACCGCGCTGCTGGCCGCCACCCTGCTCGGCACGGCCGCCCTGGTCCTCTCCGGGTGCAGCGCCGGTGCCGTCACGCAGACCGACACGACGATCTCGTCGGTCTCCGGCACCGAGGCCCACGTCGGCGAGATGCTGCTGCGCGACGTCACGCTCGACCCGGGCGCCGAGGTCGTCGTGCCGGCCGGGTCCTCGGTGACCCTGCGCGGCACCTTCGTCAACCAGGCGCTCACCGACGACCAGCTCGTCTCGGTCTCCACGCCCTACGCCGGCCCGGCCCGCGCCGAGGGCTTCACGACGATCCCCGGCAACGCCGCCACGTATGTGGTCGGCGCCCAGCCCGGTCCCGTCGGCCCGCCCTCGCCGACCCAGGTCAACGGCACGATGCGGATCACCCTCCCGGGCGTCGCGCAGGTGCTGCACGAGGGCCCGACCTACCCGGTCACCTTCACCTTCGCCCGCGCCGGCTCGATCACGATGCCGCTCTACCTGAGCGCGACCGGCCCCGTCCCGGCCAGCTGATCCCGGTCCCGACGACGGGTCGGGCCGAGATTGTCGGGGGGTCGCCCTACCCTCCGGCACCGTGAGCACGAAGTCCCGTCCCCGCCCCTTCGAGTGCACCGCCTGCGGGCAGACCGCGGCGAAGTGGCTCGGCCGCTGCCCCGGCTGCGGCGGCTGGGGGACGATCGAGGAGGGGCTGCCGACGACGGCGGCCGCGGTCGGCACCCCGGGTGCGGCCCCGAAGGCGGCCGCCCGCCCCGCGAGCCCGGTCCGTGCGATCGGCGAGGTCGGGCTCGAGTCGGTCACCTCGCGCCCCACCGGTGTCGGCGAGCTCGACCGGGTGCTCGGTGGCGGCCTGGTGCCCGGCGCGGTGGTGCTGCTCGCGGGCGAGCCGGGCGTGGGGAAGTCGACGCTGCTGCTCGAGGTCGCGGCCCGGCGCGCGCGGGCCGGCGGCACGGTCCTCTACGTCACCGGCGAGGAGTCCGCGGGCCAGGTCCGGCTGCGGGCCGAGCGGACCGATGCGGTCGTGCCGCACCTGTTCCTGTCCGCGACGGCCGATCTCGAGGAGGTCGCCGCGCACGTCGAGGCGGTCGATCCGGGCCTCCTGGTGGTCGACTCGGTGCAGACCGTGGGCTCGGCCGACATCGAGGGCACGGCGGGCGGGGTGGCACAGGTCCGCGCGGTGACGTCCGCCCTCGTCGCGTTGGCCAAGCAGCGCGACCTGCCGGTGGTGCTCATCGGGCACGTCACGAAGGACGGCGCCGTGGCCGGCCCGCGCACGCTCGAGCACCTGGTGGACGTCGTGCTCAGCTTCGAGGGCGAGCGGCACTCGACGCTGCGCATGGTGCGCGGGCTGAAGAACCGGTTCGGCCCGTCGGACGAGGTCGGCTGCTTCGAGATGTTCGACGGCGGGATCACCGAGGTCACCGACCCGACGGGGCTGTTCGTCGGGACGATGACGGGCGCCGTGCCCGGGCAGGCGGTCACGGTCGCGATGGAGGGCAAGCGGCCGCTCATGGCCGAGGTCCAGGGCCTGGTGTCCCGGGTCGGCCAGGAGTCCCAGCCGCGGCGCTCGGTGTCCGACCTCGAGTCGTCCCGGGTCCTGAAGATCCTCGCCGTGCTCCAGCAGCGGTGCAGCCTGTCGCTCGCCACCTTCGACGTCTTCGCCGCGACCGTCGGCGGGATGAAGCTGCGCGAGCCGTCCGCCGACCTCGCGATCGCCCTCGCCATCGCCTCCGCGGCGGCCGACCGCCCGTTGCCCTACGGCACGGTGGTCATCGGCGAGGTGGGGCTCACCGGGGAGGTCCGCCGCGTCCCCGCCACCGACCGTCGGCTCGCCGAGGCGGCCCGGATGGGGATCCCGAAGGCCATCGTGCCGTTCGGCCCGGGCACCACCGCGCCGCCCGGCATGTCGCTGACCGAGGTGGACGACCTGAAGGGCGCGCTCGCGGCGGTCGGGCTGGGAGGGGGCGCTACGAAGAAGCGATCGTGAAGGGCGCCGGGTCGCTGATCGTCCCGTCGAGGCGCGTCAGGAGCTGGTACTTCCCGGCCGGGACGGCCTCGCGCCCGCCCGAACAGCCCGGCAGGGAGGTGCGCCCGGCCCAGCGCAGCGAGAGCACCTGCTCCTGGCCGGGGGCGAGGGTCCGCACGTCCGGGTCGCCCCCGGGGGCGCAGTCGTCGCTCCCCCACAGGCCGTCGCCCGCCGTCCGGACCACCGCCATCGCGGTCCGCGCGGGCCCGAGGTCCCGCGTGCACGGGGTCTTCCCGGTGTTCGTGACGACGAGGCTGAACTCGGGGCGGTCCGCGGCGGTGTAGCTCTTCGCGTCGGTGCGGGCGGCGACCCGCAGCGCCGAGTCCGCGCACGGCCCCGGGGGCGGCGCGGGGCTGCTCGACGGGGCCGCGGGCGGTGCGGGGGCCGGCGCGACCGGACCGGGCGCGGCGGCGCGGCCGAGCGGGTCGGTCGACGTCGCCCCCAGCAGGGGCGGGGTCGCGCCGCCGCTCGGCACGGTGGGGTCGGCACCGGGCAGAGCCGGCGAGGGTCCGCCACCCGGCGCGGGGGCCGCGCCGGGCGTGGGAGCGGCGCCGGGGGCCGCAGGCGCGGGCGCGTCCCCGACCTGCCCGAGCGCGGCGGACCCGCCCGGCGGTACCGCCAGGGCGCTGCGGGAGGCGACGGGCGACGGCGGGGCGTCGGCGGGCGCCGGAGCGGGCGCGGCGACGTCCCGGGAGTCGGCGGAGAACGCGGCACTCAGCGCCCAGATCAGCAGAGCCAGCACGAGGACGCCGACGATCGCGGCCAAGGCCCGCCGTCGCCAGTACACCGACGGCGGGAGCGGTCCCACCGGCTCCAACATGTGACGCACGGTAGAAGTGACATCGCGCAGCGCGATCGTCCCGCGCCGGGCCGGATCC
Source organism: Actinomycetospora termitidis (assembly GCF_030286555.1). Classification (GTDB taxonomy): domain Bacteria; phylum Actinomycetota; class Actinomycetes; order Mycobacteriales; family Pseudonocardiaceae; genus Actinomycetospora; species Actinomycetospora termitidis. The sequence continues at coordinate 696,700 of NZ_JASVWF010000003.1, forward strand.
CGAACTCACCCACCCGAGGGGCAGGATCCGGGAGTGCCCGCACTCGCCGACCGGCTCCTCCCCTGGTTCGCCGCCCACGCCCGCGACCTCCCGTGGCGGGAGGACGGCGTCTCCGGCTGGGGCGTGCTCGTCAGCGAGATCATGCTCCAGCAGACGCCGGTGGTCCGCGTCGACCCGATCTGGCGGGAGTGGCTCGCCCGCTGGCCCCGGCCCTCGGACCTGGCGGCCGCGTCGACGGCCGAGGTCCTGCGCGCGTGGGGCAAGCTCGGCTACCCGCGGCGGGCGCTGCGCCTGCAGGCCGCCGCGGTCGTGATCGCGGCGGAGCACGACGACGTGGTCCCCGACGACGTCGACACCCTGCTCGCCCTCCCCGGCATCGGGGCGTACACCGCCCGGGCCGTCGCCGCGTTCGCCTACGGCCGGCGCTGCCCGGTGGTGGACACCAACGTCCGGCGGGTCGTGGCCCGGGCGGTGCACGGCCGGGCCGAGGCCGGGGACGCCGCCGCCCGCGACCTCCCCGACACCGAGGCGCTCCTGCCCGACGACGAGGCCGACGCCGCCCGCACCTCGGCGGCCCTGATGGAGCTCGGCGCGTGCGTGTGCGTCGCCCGCGGCCCGCGCTGCGCGGACTGCCCCGTCGTCGACCTGTGCGCCTGGCAGCACGCGGGCCGACCGGCGTGGGACGGGCCGGTGAAGAAGGGGCAGCGGTGGGCCGGCACCGACCGCCAGGTGCGCGGAAGGCTCCTCGACGTGCTGCGCGGCGCGGACGGTCCGGCCGGTGCCGCCGCGCTGGAGTCCGCGTGGCTCACCGACCCCGCCCAGCGCGCCCGGTGCCTGGACTCGCTGCTCGTCGACGGCCTCGTCGAGCAGCTCGCCGACGGCCGGTTCGCGCTGCCCGGGGAGACGTAGCGGAGCGGAGCTCGACCCGTTCGGCATCGGGCGAGACGTAGGCTCGGGGACATGGCCGTCGTGAAGATCAATGCCATCAAGGTCCCCGAGGGCAACGGGCCGGAGCTGGAGCGCCGGTTCGCCGCCCGCGGCGAGTCGATCAAGGAGACGCCCGGCTTCCTCGGCTACGAGCTGCTGCGCCCGAGCGCGGGCGACGACCGCTACTTCGTCTACACCCGCTGGGAGTCCGAGGCGGCCTTCGCCGCGTGGCGTGACGGCGGCGCGGCCGCCGCGGCGCACGCGGGCGAGCGCAAGCAGCCCGTGTCCTCCGGGGCCGACCTGATGGAGTTCGAGGTCGTGCTGTCGGTCGGCAAGCCGGGCGGGGAGTCCTGAGCGAGTCCGACCTCGACGAGGCCGCCGAGCTCCTCCGCGGTGCCGGCGCCCTCGTCGTCGCCGCCGGGGCGGGGATGGGCGTCGACTCCGGGCTGCCCGACTTCCGCGGCCCGGAGGGCTTCTGGCGCGCCTACCCGCCCTACCGGCGTCTGGGCCTGCGCTTCGAGGAGCTCGCTGACCCGGAGCACTTCCACGACGACCCGCACCTCGCCTGGGGCTTCTACGGCCACCGCCTCGCGCTCTACCGGACGACGGTGCAGCACGCGGGTTTCGGCGTGCTCCTCGCCTGGTCGCGTCGCCTGCCGACGCGGGTGTTCACGTCCAACGTCGACGGGGCGTTCCAGAAGACGGGCTTTCCCGACGATGCCGTGGTCGAGTGCCACGGCGCGATCGGCACGCTGCAGTGCACCCGGCCCTGCTCCGAGGCGACCTGGTCGGCGGACGACGTCGAGGTCGCGATCGACGAGGACACGATGCGTGCCCGCGACCCGCTCCCGACCTGCCCCCGCTGCGGTGCGATCGCCCGGCCGAACATCCTGATGTTCGGCGACGGGTCGTGGGTGCCCGGCGTCCACGCCGAGCGGATGGCCGAGCACCGGACGTGGCTCCGGGGACGGGCCGACGTCGCCGTCGTCGAGGTGGGCGCCGGCACCGCGGTGCCGACCGTGCGGCGGCACGCGGAGCTCGCGTCCGCGGCGTCGGGGCGGCTGGTGCGGATCAACGTGCGGGAGCCCGAGGTCCGGCACGGGCGCGGTATCGGCATCGCTGCCGGCGCCCGGGACACCCTGGCTGCCCTGGACGAGCGGCTGGCCGGCGCCTGGGCCTGAGAGCCCCGCTCCCTCGTCAGCAGTGCGGCCATGCTGACACCGGACGTCAGCATGGCCGCACTCACGACACCGTCACGGCCGCCAACCGCAATCCCCGCGCCGCCGCGACCCGTTCCGCCTCGTCGTCGAGCAGCGGACGCGGCACGTCGCCGGAGACCGTCAGCGTGAGCTTCTTCCCCGACGCCGACGGACGCCACGTCCCGACGACCTCCGTCCCCGCCAGCACCGCCCCCGGATGACCCAGCGCCGGCCAGAGCGCGCGCCGCCGTTCGGTGTCCGGCACGAGCAGGGCGCGGTCGCGGGCGGAGAGCATCGGGTCGAACGGCGGCAGCAGCCGCAGCTCCGGGGGCGACGGCGGGTCGACCAGCCGGTCCACGTCGTCCGTCGCGACCCACGCCCGGCGTCCCTCGACGCGCACCGCCACGAGCCCGGTCGCCTCCACCGCCGACGCCAGTGCGCCCGCCGAGGTCCCGATCCACGCCGCGAGGTCGGCGGTGGTCGCGGGCCCGAAGATGCGCACGGCCGCCGTCACGAGCTCCGCGACGTCGGACACCGTGCCCGGTCCGGTGGGGCGGGACCACCCGTCCGGGGTCGGGAGCGCGCGCAGGGTCCGGCCGCCGTCGAGCGCGACCCCGGCGGGGAGCGCCGCCAGCCGCAGGAGCTGGTCGAACACGTGCCACACCCCGCAGCTCGGGCAGTCGCGCTGGAGTGCCCGGGGCAGCTCCCGACTCACCGCCGTCGACACCTCACCCTTGGTCATCGGGCTCGTGACGGCGGCCGCGAGGACCTCGGCGGTGCGGTCGATCGCGGCGAGAGCGGGGAACGCGTCGGACTGCTCGGCGGTCCAGATCAACCGGGCCATGGCGTCGGGCTCGGAGAGCGGCCGGAGGCGGCGGGCCCAGGCGGCGAGGTCGCTCCGCCGGTGCCGATGGGGCGCTCCGCGGTGGGACCAGGCGAGCTCGCCGTCGTCGGGCGGACCGTCCGGCAGGCGTGCCGCGAGCGCCACGGCGACCGACGACTGGTGGTGCTGCACCCCGAGCTCCAGCAGTGCCGCCGCACCGTCGATCGAGCGTCGGTGGAGACCCTGGGCGTCGATGCGGAACGCGATCGCCTGCGCGCGGGTGACGTCCATGCGCTCAGCCTGCCGGGTCCTCACTGCCACCTCCTGTCAGGTCACGCCATGATGTGCGGTGTGAGTTCCGTGCGCGCCGTGCCCGAGACCACGGACATGCACGGCGAGGACCTCTCCGCCGACGACGCCTGGCACACCACCCGCCGGGTCGGACTCGTGATGCTGCTGCGCACCTCGTTCCTGCGCTTCCGCTACGGCGACGGGTTCAGCCACGCACGGGCCTTCGCGCTCCAGCTCGCCCTCGCGACGGTGCCCCTGATCATCGCCGGCAGCGGGCTCGCGACCGCCATCGGCGCCGAGTCGGTCGCCCAGGTCGTGGCCCGGACCGTCGTCGCGGTGTCGCCCGGGGCGGGCGACCAGCTGCTCGCCGACGTCGTCGCCCGAGGGGCCGAAGGACCCGCCGTCGAGAACTCCGAGGACGACGACGGGCCGGGCGAGAACCTCGGGGAACTCGCGGTCGCCTTCGGGCTCGTGACGGCGTTCGTCGCCATGACGAGCGCGTTCGCCCAGCTCGAGCGCGGGGCGAACCGGGTCTACGGCGTGGAGCGGGACCGGCCGGCGCTGCGCAAGTACTCCCGCGCGGCCCTCCTGACGCTGACCGCGGGCACCGCGCTCGGACTCGGGCTGATCCTGATCATCGCGGGCGGACCGTTCGGCGACGCCATCGAGGAGGTCTACCGCTGGGGTGACGTGGCGGAGACGGTGTGGGACGTCGTGCGGTGGCCGGTCGGGCTCGCGGCGCTCGTCGTGGCGGTGACGACGCTGTTCCGGTTCGCACCGAGACGCCACCAGCCGGGCCTGTCCTGGCTCGGGCTCGGTGCCGGGCTGACCGTGGCGGTGTGGCTGGTCGCGTCGGCGGTGATCGGGCTCTACGTGTCCGTCTCCGGGGAGTTCTCGGCGACCTACGGGCCGCTCGCCGGGATCATGGTGCTGCTGCTCTGGGCGTTCGTCACCGGCGTCGCGCTGCTCGCCGGGCTCGCCGTGTCCGCGCAGCTGGAGGCGGTCCGGGCCGGGGTGACCGACCCGCTGCTCCTCGACGCCGACGACGACGGGGTGCCCGATGAGCGCGCCGTGTCGGGTAGCTGACATGCGTTGTCAGGTCATGGGGTAGGACTGTGGCGTGCGCGCCAGTCGGTTGCTCTCCGCGCTGATGCTCCTGCAGACACGCGGGCGTATGACCGCGCGCGAACTCGCCGACGAGCTCGAGGTCTCGATCCGCACGATCTACCGGGACATGGACCACCTCGGGGAGTCCGGCGTCCCGATCTACGCCGACCGGGGTCCCGACGGCGGGTACTCGCTGCTCGAAGGGTGGCGCACCCAGCTGACCGGGATGTCGGCCGAGGAGGCCGACTCACTCGCGCTCGCGGGGATGCCCGCGGCCGCCGCGGAGCTCGGACTCGGACGGGTCCTCGCCGCCGCCCAGCTCAAGGTCCAGGCCGCGCTGCCCGACGAGCTCGCGGAACGGTCCCGGCGGATCGCCGAGCGATTCCACCTCGACGCCCCGGGCTGGTTCCGCGAGGCCGACCACGTCCCGACCCTCACCGGCATCGCCGACGCGGTGTGGAACCAACGGGTCGTCCGGGTGCGCTACGTGCGCTGGGGCGACGAGGAGGTGGAGCGCGAGCTGGAACCGCTGGGCATCGTCCTGAAGGGCGGGGTCTGGTACCTCGTGGCGCAGCCCTCCGGCGGCGGGTCGGCGCGCACCTACCGGGTCACGCGGGTGCTCACGCTCGAGACCCTGGACGCGCACTTCGACCGGCCGGAGGAGTTCGACCTGTTCCGGCACTGGAACGAGTCGTCGCAGTCGCTGACGGCGGCGCTGTACCAGGCCGAGGCGGCGGTACGGCTGTCGCCGTGCGCGATGGAGCTGGCTCCCGTGGTCCTACGGCCGCACACCGCCCGGGCGCTGGCGGAACGGACCTGGCCCCTCGACGACGACGGGTGGACCTGCGCGGTGATCCCCATGGAGTCGATCGCCGCGACCCGCTCGGAGCTGCTGGGCCTGGGCGCGGAGATCGAGGTGGTGTCGCCGCCGGCGCTGCGCGAGCAGATGGCGGAGGCGGCGAAGGGACTGGCGGCGCTCTACGGGTCGTGAGTCGGGGTGTGCGTGCCGCATACGGCCTGGCCGGGTCGTGCTCGGTCGGCGACGCTGTGCGTCCCGCACACGGCCCGGCCGGCTCGTACTCGGTCGGCGACGCTGTGCGTCGCGCACACGGTTCGGCCGGCTCGTACTCGCCCGGCGACGCTGTGCGTCGAGCACACGGTTCGGCCCGCTCGTGCTCGTTCGGCGACGTCGTGCGTCCCGCACACGGTTCGGCCGGCTCGTGCTCGGTCGGCGGCGCTGTGCGTCCCACACACAGTGCGGCTTGTCGCGGGCTGCCGTCGACCGTGGGGCACCTTGTCGTTGTGATTCACAACGACAAGGGGACGGTGGGCGTGCGGGAGGCCGCGACAAGGTGCGGGGTGGGTCGGCCTGTCGTTGCGGTTCGCCGCGACAATCTCGCGGGGACCGGTGGGTGCAGCCGAGACCACCGGTGAGGAGGCCGCAACAGGCCCCGCACAGCGCGCTATGGCCCCGCGAGCCGGATCAGCGGCCCCCTCCGACCCGTGTGCGCCGCGCAACGCACGGGCGAAGCAGTGCTCGCCCCGCCGGCCGTGTGCGCCACGCAACGCCGTCCGGCACCACGGCTCGCCCCGCCGGCCGTGTGCGCCGCGCAACGCCGTCCGGCACCACGGCACGCCGCTCCAGCCGTGTGCGTCACGCAACGGCCCGACGCGAGCAGAACCGGATGATCTCGACACACGGTCGTGAACCTCCCTCCGCTACCGTCGGCGGGGACGGCGGACGGGCCGCCGGGGGAACGAGGGCCGACGTGTCCGAGCGGGACGAGGCGCCGACCACGCGCGAGCAGGAGAGCGCGGGCCCGCCACCCGCGCCGACCACACCCGAGCCCGGAGACACCCCGAGCGACCCGCCCGCACCACGATCGCGCTGGCGTCGGCAGTACAGCCCCGAGGAGATCGAGGCCGCGAAGCAGCAGTGGCGCGACATGCGGCCGTGGGACAGCCCGATGGCCCGGGCCGACAAGGTGCTCATCGGCTGCATGGTCGGCGCTTTCGTCCTGGCGATGGCCACCCTGCCCCTGCGGCCGTTCCTGCTCGCCTCGCACCCCACGGCGCTCGCTGCGGTGACGGGCAGTTCGTCGGCCGTCGGTGCGGGGGCGGCGTTCGCGCGGATCGGTCAGGCGGACCTGTGGCTTCTGATCCTCGCGGGCATCGTCGGGAAGATCAAGTTCGACTGGCTGTACTGGTGGGCCGGGCGGCGCTGGGGCGCCAAGGGCGTGAAGTTCTTCGTGCCCACCGACCGGGCGGCGCGCTTCGTGGAGCGCGTGCGGTCGTGGCCGATGTGGGCGATGTTCCTGGTGGTTGTGGTGGCCGCGCTCCCCGGCATCCCGTCGGTGCTGGCCTACCTCCTGGCGGGGCTCGCCGGCCTGTCCCTCGGCGCGTTCCTGGCGGCGAGCGTCGTCGGCGCCGGGATCATGACGGGACTCGTCGCCGGGTTGGGCTACGCGCTCGGGCAGTCGGCGGTCGACGTGGTGCTCGTGATCGACCGCTACGCCCTGTGGATCAGCCTGTCGATCGCGCTGTTCATCGCGATCTCGGCGGGCCGGGCCCAGAGCAAGCGGCAGAAGCGGCAGGCGGCGGCGCAGGAGGGGTGAGCCTCAGCGGCCCCGCAGCGCCGCCCACGCGCCCCGGGCGACCCCGGACACGGCGGCGCGAGTGACGTCGGCCCAGTCGAAGTAGTCGCGCCAGAGCGTGATCCGCCCGTCGCGCACCTCGAAGGTGCCGCAGACCCAGAATGCGATCCGGACGCGGCCGGCGATCGCCACGTCGGTGCGCTCGGTCAGCACGACGGAGCCGTTCGCGGCGAGCCGGTGGGTGTGGATCTCGAACCCCGTCAGGGGGCGCGCCATCGAGCCGAGCACGCGCAGGGTGGCCGCACGGCCGCGGGCGGGCGGGAGGGAGACGTTCTGGTAGACGACGTCGGCGGCGAGTAGGTCCCCCACAGCCTGGACGTCGAGGCGGGCGAGGGCGGCGAGGAAGGTCTCGACGACCTCCGCCTCCGTGGTCGTCGGTGCGCTCATGCCCGTCCTGTGCCCATCACCCCGGACACACGAACGCCCCGGTCACCACGAAGGTGACCGGGGCGCCGTGGGTTCGGAGCCGAATCAGCTGTCGGACTGCTCCGACGTGCCGGCCGTCGCGACCTCGGGGGTGTCCGGCACCGGGGTGGGCTTGGCCTCGCCCCGGAACGTGAACTTGGCCGAGTCCGGAGCGGGCTTCGTGACGCCCTTGTCGTCGACCTCGGGGGTCCAGCCCTCGACGTCGACGAGCACGATCTGGCCGGGCTCGATCTCCCCGAACAGGATCTTCTCCGAGAGCTGGTCCTCGATCTCCCGCTGGATCGTGCGACGCAGCGGACGCGCGCCGAGCACCGGGTCGAAACCGCGCTGCGCGAGCAGCTTCTTCGCGGAGTCGGTGAGCTCGATCGACATGTCCTTGTTCTGCAGCTGCTTCTCGGTGCGGCCGATGAGCAGGTCGACCATCTGCACGATCTCTTCCTCGCGCAGCTGGTGGAACACGATGATGTCGTCGATGCGGTTGAGGAACTCGGGACGGAAGTGCTTCTTCAGCTCGTCCGTGACCTTGTTCTTCATGCGCTCGTAGTTCGACGACGTGTCCGCACCGGACTGGAAGCCCAGGCCCACGGCCTTCGAGATGTCCTGCGTGCCGAGGTTCGAGGTGAACACGATGACCGTGTTCTTGAAGTCGACGACGCGACCCTGACCGTCGGTGAGACGGCCGTCCTCGAGCACCTGCAGCAGGGTGTTGTAGACCTCCGAGTGGGCCTTCTCGATCTCGTCGAAGAGGACCACGGAGAACGGCTTGCGGCGCACCTTCTCGGTGAGCTGGCCGCCCTCCTCGTAGCCGACGTACCCGGGAGGGGCACCGAAGAGCCGCGAGGCGGTGTAGCGGTCGTGGAACTCGCCCATGTCGATCTGGACCAGGGCGTCGTCGTCACCGAACAGGAACTCGGCGAGCGCCTTGGTCAGCTCGGTCTTCCCGACACCCGAGGGCCCCGCGAAGATGAACGACCCGGACGGACGCTTCGGGTCCTTGAGACCGGCCCGCGTGCGGCGCATCGACTGCGAGACCGCCTTGACGGCGTCCTCCTGACCGATGATCCGCTTGTGGAGCTCGTCCTCCATGCGGAGCAGACGGGTCGTCTCCTCCTCGGTGAGCTTGAAGACGGGGATGCCGGTCCAGTTGGCCAGCACCTCGGCGATCAGCTCGTCGTCCACCTCGGCGACGACGTCGAGGTCACCGGACTTCCACTGCTTCTCGCGCTCGGACTTCTGGCCGAGGAGCTGCTTCTCCTCGTCGCGCAGGCGCGCGGCCTTCTCGAAGTCCTGCGCGTCGATCGCCGACTCCTTCTCACGACGCACGTCGGAGATCTTCTCGTCGAACTCGCGCAGGTCCGGCGGCGCGGTCATGCGGCGGATGCGCATGCGGGCGCCGGCCTCGTCGATCAGGTCGATGGCCTTGTCCGGCAGGAACCGGTCGTTGATGTAGCGGTCGGCCAGGGTGGCCGCCGCGACCAGCGCCGGGTCGGTGATCGAGACGCGGTGGTGCGCCTCGTACCGGTCGCGCAGGCCCTTGAGGATCTCGATGGAGTGGGCCACCGAGGGCTCCCCCACCTGGATCGGCTGGAAGCGGCGCTCGAGCGCGGCGTCCTTCTCGACGTGCTTGCGGTACTCGTCGAGGGTCGTCGCGCCGATGGTCTGCAGCTCACCACGGGCCAGCATCGGCTTGAGGATCGACGCGGCGTCGATCGCGCCTTCGGCGGCACCGGCACCCACGAGCGTGTGGAGCTCGTCGATGAACAGGATGATGTCGCCGCGGGTGCGGATCTCCTTGAGGACCTTCTTCAGGCGCTCCTCGAAGTCACCGCGGTACCGCGAGCCCGCCACGAGCGACCCGAGGTCGAGCGTGTAGAGCTGCTTGTCCTTCAGCGTCTCGGGGACCTCGCCCTTGACGATGGCCTGGCCGAGGCCCTCGACGACGGCGGTCTTGCCGACGCCGGGCTCACCGATGAGGACCGGGTTGTTCTTGGTCCTCCGGGAGAGGACCTGCATGACCCGCTCGATCTCCTTCTCCCGGCCGATGACCGGGTCCAGCTTGCCCTCACGGGCGGACTGGGTGAGGTTCCGACCGAACTGGTCGAGCACGAGCGACGACGACGGCGTGCCCTCGCCGCGCTGGCCGCCGGACTCCGCGGGCTCCTTGCCCTGGTAGCCCGAGAGCAGCTGCAGCACCTGCTGGCGCACGCGGTTGAGGTCCGCGCCGAGCTTCACGAGGACCTGGGCCGCCACGCCCTCGCCCTCGCGGATCAGCCCGAGCAGGATGTGCTCGGTGCCGATGTAGTTGTGGCCGAGCTGCAGCGCCTCGCGCAGCGACAGCTCCAGCACCTTCTTGGCGCGCGGGGTGAACGGGATGTGACCCGAGGGTGCCTGCTGGCCCTGGCCGATGATCTCCTCGACCTGCTGGCGCACGCCCTCCAGGGCGATACCCAGCGACTCGAGCGCCTTGGCGGCGACGCCCTCGCCCTCGTGGATCAGCCCGAGCAGGATGTGCTCGGTCCCGATGTAGTTGTGGTTGAGCATCCGGGCCTCTTCTTGGGCCAGGACGACCACCCGCCTCGCGCGGTCGGTGAACCTCTCGAACATGCGTCACTCCTGACTGCTGCGCCGGCGGACTCCCGCGCACTCCCCCGCCGTCCCGCAGGACGGCGGACCTCTCGCGGACCCTGGCTGGTGCCCACACCGTGACCGAGCACCGTACGACCATCCTAGTCGCCGTGACCGACACGACCCGGTGTCGGCGGTTGCCGCACCGTGACGCCAGCCACGTCGATCTCCGATGACCGATCCTGCTCGCCCGGCCACCACTCGTGACCGCGCTCGTCCCAACGATGCCCGTTCACCTGCTGTTCCGGCTAGCCGTTCGCTACCGGAGAAACGCCGGATCGGGTGTTTCAGTAGCCCGCGAGCAGATCCTGCACGCGGCGGAGCATTCCCGACGGCAGGTGGCTGACGCCCCGGTGCGCAGGACGGCGCCCCCAGAGCGTGAGCAGGCGCGCCGCGGCGCCCAGTTCGAGCCCCACCGGCGCCCGGCCGTCGTCGTCGGGACGGCGCAGGCGGGTCCCGGCCGCACCGACCTCCAGCACCACGTCGTCCGCGCCCGGGCTGCGCAGCACGACCAGCAGCGGGTCGCCGGAGTCCGCCGCCGCCCCCGCCCGCGGCAGGAGCGCGCCGAGCACGGACAGCGCGTGGTCGGTGAGCTCGGGGGCGTCCAGGAACTCCTCGTCGCCCGTCAGGTCCCACCGGTGCAGGGCGAACTCGCTGCGCAGGTGCGTCCGGAAGGTCGAGACCACCATCTGCCGCCCGGTCCAGGGCACGACGGCGTCCGGCTCCACCGCGAGCGTCGTCCGGATCGCCTCCTGCATCGCCGCCTCCTGCTCGACCACGGCGTCCAGGAGCCCGTCGAGGTCCAGCCGCAGGTACGGCGCCTCGCGCTCGGCGAACGACCGTGTCACCGGCACCTCCTCGCCAGCGAGGTACGGCTCGAGGTGGCGGACCACCTCCGCGCACGTCGCTGCCTGGTGCGCGGCCACCTCGCGGGTCGTCCACCCCGGGCAGGCGGACACCGCGTCCGGGCCGACGGCGCGGCAGGCGTGCAGGAACGCGTCGGTCTCGTCGTTCATGACGACGAGGGTCGGGGCCGGGGACTTCGCCGGTCACCGAAGCGTCCCGCGCCTACCGTGCGGACATGACCGCCACCGGGGACGCCGACCTCTCCGTGGTCGCCGCCGCGCTCGGCGACCGCGGCCGGGCACGGATGGTGCTTGCCGTCACCGACGGCCGGGCGCTGCCCGCCTCGACCCTCGCCGGCGAGGCCGGGGTGTCCGCGGCGACCGCGAGCGCGCACCTGCGTCGTCTCGTGGACGCCGGGGTGCTGCGGGCGGAGCAGCACGGCCGCTTCCGCTACTTCCGCCTCGCCGGCCCGGAGGTCGCCGACCTGGTGGAGGCGCTCGGGCGGGTGTCGCCGCCCCAGCCGGTGCGCTCGCTCAAGGAGGGCACCCGCGCGCACGCCCTGCGCCTGGCCCGCGCCTGCTACGACCACGTCGCGGGACGTCTCGGGGTCGCGCTGACCGACGCCCTGCTCGACGCCGGGCACCTCGTCGGGGGCGACGGCGCCGACTCCGGGCGCCGCGACGGCGACCGGCTGCCCGGCCTCGACGTCGTGGACTACTCCCTCTCGGCGGACGGCCGCACGGTGCTCACCGGCCTGGACGTGGCGGTGCCCGACGCCGCCCCGGTCCGCTGCTGCGTGGACTGGACCGAGCAGCGCCACCACGTCGCGGGCCCGCTCGGCCGGGCGCTACTGACGACGATGACCGACCGCGGCTGGGTCCGCCCGGCCCGTCGCAGCCGCGCGCTGACGGTCACCGACGAGGGCCGCACCGCGCTCGTCGACGCCCTCGGGCTCGTCTGGCCGCCGCCGCACGGGCCGGACCGCGTCCCAGGAGAACGAACGGCACTCTCGCGCGCATAGAGGCTGCGACGGTGCCGCTCGTTCACGAGGGGACGGCGCCGAACGCGTCCGCGTGCGCCCGGGCCCAGTCGACGAACCGCCGCGGCTCGCGCCCGAGCAGCTCCCGCACGGTCGGGAGTGGGTCGACGCCCTCGTCGCTGCCGAGCGTGCGCGCCAGGATCGCGTCCACGACCTCCGGCGCCGTCCCGCCCGCGACCATGCCTCGCGCGACGTCGTCCGGACCCAGCTCGCGGGCCGGGAGCGGACGCCCGAGCACCTCACCGAGCAGGCGGAGCTCGTCGAGCGGGGTGAGCGACTCGGGGCCGGTCAGCCGGGGTGCGGCCCCGACGAGGTCCCCGCCCAGCGCCCGCACGGCGACGGCGGCCACGTCGGCCGGGTCGATCCCGGCCGCCGCGCGGCGGGCGAACCCGACCGGCGCCGGCCCGCCGTCGGGAACGGAGCGGGCCCAGGCGAGCGCATTGGAGAAGAAACGGCCGGGGCGCAGCAGGGTCCACGGCACGCCGGAGTCGACGACCAGCGCCTCGCGCGCGGCGTTCCACCGGCCGATCACGTCCGCGCCCTCCGGCCCGCTGAACACGCTCAGCAGCACCAGGTGCCCCACGCCCGCGTCGAGCGCGCGGGCGACCAGCTCCGCGAGGCGCGTCGGCGTCCCGCCCGGCGCTACCGGCTCCGAGGACATCAAGAACGCCGCCCGGGCCCCGCTCAGGTCGTCCCGGGAGACCTCGACGTCCGGCCCCTGCCACGCGTCCGGACGCCGGGTCAGCGCCCGGACCGGCTCGCCCGCCGCGGCGAGCTGCGCGACCACCTCGCTCCCGACGTGGCCAGTGGCGCCGGCGACCACGATCACGCGACGGCCTCCGGCTCGGCGACCCGGCGGCGGCTGACCGGCAGCACGGCCGAGACCCACACCAGCCAGATCAGCCCGCCGAACCGCACGACCGGCAGCAGGTACTGCAGCGGCGGCACCACCAGGCCGACCAGGGCCACGACGGCGACGGCCGCGAGCACGAGACCGGCCCAGGCGAGACCGCGTGGCACCAGGCCCGCGAGCAGCAGCGGCACCGAGCACCCGGCCAGGAGCAGCCCGGCCATGAGCGCGAACGCCGGTCCACCGAGAGCGAAGGACAGCGCGTTCAGCCCGGTCGCCGCCGCTTCTCCCCCGGGCACGGCAGCCGCCACGGCCGCCCACTGCGCAGTGCCCGAGAGCGCGAGCATCGCGACGGCGAGCAGCCCGCCGGACAGGCCCAGGGTCGGCCCGGCGACGCGCAGTCCGAGCCGGTGCAGGCGGTGGTGGACCGCGCCGACCCAGACCGCGAGCGGTGCGGCGGACGCGAGCAGGACAAGGGCGGACAGCTGCGCCCGGACCGGGTGGTCGTGCAGCAGCGCGAGGGTCATCGTCGGATCGGCCCCCGGCCGCGTCCCGGGGTGCAGGACGGCGGCGAGGACGGTCAGGACGGCCCAGACGAGGGCGGGTGCCAGCAGCGGTGGCCCGCCACGGCGGGCGTGGGGCGAGGACATGGCGGTCCTTCCATCAGCTAATCGTTACAAGTTGTCATCGTCTCTCGTAAGTATGGTTTGTCAAGGGCTATCGTTCCGACCGTGCACGAGGACCGCCCCACCGGAGCCGCCTTCCTGCTCACCCAGCTGGGCACGCACGCCGCCCGCCGCTTCGGGGAGCGGGTGGCGGCCGTCGACCTGACGCCGCCGCAGGCCGGCCTCGTCCGCGCGGTGGCCCGCGAACCGGGCCGCAGCCAGCAGGCACTGGCCGCGCAGCTGGGCACCCCGGCCACCCGCCTGGTCGCCCTCGTCGACGCCCTGGAGCAGCGCGGCGTGCTCGAACGGCGGCGCAACCCGGACGACCGGCGCCTGTACGCGGTCCACCTGACGACGGCGGGCGAGGACCTGATGCGCGACCTCGGACGGCTCGCCGCGGAGCACGAGGACGCGCTGCTCGCCACCCTGGACGCGGATGAGCGCCGGACCCTCGCCTCGCTACTCGGCCGGGTAGCGGCCGCCGAGGGCCTCACCCCGGGAATCCACCCGGGGTACCGCGACCTGCCGTCGTGATCCGGACCGGATCCCATCCGAGCGAACGGCACTCTCGCGCGCATAGAAGCTGCGAAGGTGCCGCTCGCTCATGACGGGGAACAGGGCCGGGAACGACGACGGGCCGCCCATCACCTCGAAGAGGTGACGGACGGCCCGGTCGGAACGGATGTCAGCCGTGGGCCTTGTGGTAGGCCTCGCTGACCTCGCTCGGGATACGGCCGCGCTCGGAGACGGTGAAGTCGTTCTTGCGCGCCCACTCGCGGATGGCCTGGTTCTGCTCGCGGTCGACCGAGGCCCGACCACCGCCCTTGCGCGCCGGGGCGGACGGGGCCGACGCCGCACGTGCGCCACCCGACCGACGACGCCCCGACACCTTGCGGGCGTGCGCCACGTAGTCCGCGAGCTCGTCACGCAACTTCGCCGCGTTGCTGTCCGACAGGTCGATCTCGTAGGACGTCCCGTCGATCCCGAACTCGACGGTCTCGTCGGCCTCGGACTCGTCGAGGTCGTCGACGAGGGTCACGACCACTTTCTGCGCCACGCGTTGAATTCCTTCCACGACCCCCGAACGACCGGTCACGCGTCACCGCGCGCCGTGAACCGGAATGGCTCGCGGCGCAGCGTAAATGCGGCTCGGTGACCGTGTCGAGGAGGGGGTGCCGTGATGGACGCAGCAGAATGAAATGGACGTGAAACGGAACGGAGGCGTTCAGTCGGGCACGGCCGATGCGTCCGGGACCACCACGGCGAACATGTCGGAGAGCGCCGCGAGGCTCGCGGACTGCAGCGACGACGCCTCGACGACACCGCCCGGCCCGGGTAGCGCACGGGTGGCGGTGGCGCCCGCGACCACGGTCGGCGCGAACCCGAGGTTGAACGCGCTGCGCGCGGTCGAGTTGACGCACATGTGGGTCATGAATCCGGCGAGCACCAGATTCGTGACACCCGCTCCGCGCAGGTGCTCCTCGAGATCGGTCTGCACGAACGAGCTCGGGAAGTTCTTGACGACGCGGTGCTCGCCGGGCTTCGGGGCGACCGCGTCGACGATCGCGCCGATCTCGTCGTTCGTGTCGTAGGGCGTCCCGGCGCCGGCCTCGTGCTGAACGTGCACGATCGTCGACCCGGCGGCACGGGCGCGCTCGAGCAGGCGGGCCGCCTCCTCGATGGCCGGCTCGACGTTCTCCAGGGCCATCACGCCCCGGGTGTAGGTGTTCTGCAGGTCGATCATGATCAGCGCGGAGCCGGTCAGCGACGCCGGGGCGTCGGGCATGCCGGTCAGCTCGCGCAGGGTGGTGCTGGGCTCGGTCACGGCGGATCTCCTCGTCGAGAATCGTCTCGGGACACACGAAGGGCACCCCGGCCTGCGGCCAGGGTGCCCCTCGTGCGCACTGCGGCGGAAGCGCTACGCCCCCTCGAGGGCCCGCCATTCGTCGTCACTGAACAGCCGCGAGCGGATGATGAACCGGACGCCCTCCGGCGCCTCGACGCTGAATCCGCTGCCGCGTCCCTTGACGACGTCCACGGTGAGGTGGGTGTGCTTCCAGTACTCGAACTGCGACGCCGACATGTAGAAGCCGATGGGCTTCTCGAGTCCCTCCACGGTCAGGTCACCGAGGTGCACGTCCTGGCCGCCGATCTTGAACTCCCCGTCCGGGTAGCACATGGGGGCGCTGCCGTCGCAGCACCCGCCGGACTGGTGGAACATCAGCGGCCCGTGGACGTCGGTGAGCTGCACGAGGAGCTCGGAGGCCTGCGGGGTCAACGCGACGCGCGCGGTGGTCCCCGAACCCGACACCTCGGGCACCTGCTCGGTGACGTCGGTGCTGGTACTGATCTCGGTCATCGAGATCCCTCCTCAGGTCGGCTCGGACTTCCCGATCAGAAGAAGCCCAGGGCGTTCTGCGAGTAGCTCACCAGCAGGTTCTTCGTCTGCTGGTAGTGGTCGAGCATCATCTTGTGGTTCTCACGGCCGATGCCCGACTGCTTGTACCCGCCGAAGGCCGCGTGGGCCGGGTAGGCGTGGTAGTTGTTCACCCAGACCCGGCCGGCCTGGATGTCGCGGCCCGCGCGGTAGGCGGTCGTGTTGTCGCGCGACCACACGCCGGCGCCCAGCCCGTAGAGGGTGTCGTTGGCGATGCTGATCGCGTCGTCGTAGTCCTCGAAGCGCGCGACCGAGACGACCGGGCCGAAGATCTCCTCCTGGAAGACCCGCATGGCGTTGTTGCCCTCGAACACGGTCGGCTTGATGTAGTAGCCGCCCGAGAGGTCGCCGCCGAGGTCGGCCTTCTCGCCGCCGGTCAGGATCTTCGCGCCCTCCTGGCGACCGATGTCGATGTAGGAGAGGATCTTCTCGAACTGGTCGTTCGAGGCCTGGGCGCCGACCTGGGTGTCGGTGTCCAGCGGGTTGCCCTGCTTGATCTGGTCGACCCGCTTGACGCCCTGCTCCAGGAAGTCCTGGTAGATGCCGCCCTGGATGAGGGCACGCGACGGGCAGGTGCAGACCTCGCCCTGGTTGAGGGCGAACATCGCGAAGCCCTCGAGCGCCTTGTCGTAGAACGCGTCCTGCTGCAGGGCCACGTCGTCGAAGAAGACGTTCGGGCTCTTGCCGCCGAGCTCCAGCGTGACCGGGATCAGGTTCTCCGAGGCGTACTGGGAGATCAGGCGACCCGTGGTGGTCTCACCGGTGAAGGCGATCTTGCGGATGCGGTTCGACGACGCGAGCGGCTTGCCGGCCTCGACGCCGAAGCCGTTGACGACGTTGATGACGCCCGGCGGGAGCAGGTCGGCGACCAGCTCGAGCAGCACGTGGATCGACGCCGGGGTCTGCTCGGCCGGCTTGAGGACGACCGCGTTGCCGGCGGCGAGCGCGGGCGCGAGCTTCCAGATCGCCATGAGGATCGGGAAGTTCCACGGGATGATCTGACCGACCACGCCCAGCGGCTCGTGGAAGTGGTAGGCGACCGTGTCCTCGTCGATCTGGGAGAGCGAGCCCTCCTGCGCGCGGATCGACCCGGCGAAGTAGCGCAGGTGGTCGATCGCGAGGGGGATGTCGGCGGCGAGCGTCTCGCGGACGGCCTTGCCGTTCTCCCAGCTCTCGGCGACGGCGATCTGCTCGAGGTTGGCCTCGACGCGGTCGGCGATCTTGTTCAGGATGTTCGCGCGCTCGGTGACCGACGTCTTGCCCCAGGCCGGCGCGGCGGCGTGCGCGGCGTCGAGGGCCTTCTCGACGTCGTCGGCGGTGCCGCGGGCGACCTCGGTGAAGTTCTGACCGGTGACCGGGGTCGGGTTCTCGAAGTACTGCCCCTTGGCGGGGGCGACGTACTCGCCACCGATGAAGTGGTCGTAGCGGGACTTGAAGCTGACGACGGAGCCGTCGGTCCCCGGGGCCGCGTACGTGGCCATCGTTGATCCTCCCGTAGGGGTCGACCGTGCGTTTTCTCCACACGAGGCTGTGACGCACGACGGTCACGCCTCTGTGACCCAGGACGCTATGGAGCCGAGGGTTGCACCGACGTTGCACGCACATGCGGGTGTAACGACGTCTTCACGCCGCGTGCGCGGCGACACTGGACCGGTCAAGCAAGGCTTCCCTTACTCCCCTTCGTGACGCACGATGGAGGACCGGCCCGGCGAGGTCCACGAGGTGGTGGATGACGACGTTCTCCGACCCGGATGCCTGGGGGGATCCGGTCGCGCGTGCGGCGCTGCTCGCGCGCGTGCGCGACGCCGTGCTGGCCGGCGGACGCGCCGAGGTCGACCCGCGCGCCGTCGTCTCCGACTCCTGGCGCCGCTCCCTGGCCGCCCACGTCGACCCCGACCACGGCGCCCCGACCCACGTGTACGACGACCGCGAGCTCGACGCGGTCCGTGAGTCGCACCCGCTCGCCCCGGTCCTGCCGCTGCTGCGGACCACGCTGCTCGAGATCGCCGACGAGGCGATGCACGTCATGATCGTCACCGACGCGCAGGGCCACATCCTGTGGCGCGAGGGCGCGGCGGGGATGCTGCACCTCGCCGACGACCTCGAGCTCGCGGAGGGCTTCCGCTGGAGCGAGGACTCGGCGGGCACGAACGCGATGGGCACCTCGCTCGCCGCCGACGGCGCCGTCCAGATCCACTCCTCGGAACACCTCGTCGCGCAGTACCACCGGTTCACCTGCGCGGCCGCCCCGATCCACGACCCGGAGACCGGCGAGGCCGTCGGCGCGGTCGACCTGACCGGTCCGGTGCGGACCTTCCACCCGAGCACCCTCGCCCTGGTCACCGCCGCGGCCCGGCTCGCCGAGAACCACCTCGCGACCCGCCAGGCGATCCGGGACGAGCGGCTGCGGACGCTGAACCTCCCCCACCTCGCCGGGCTCGACGCGCCCGGGGCGCTGCTCAGCCCGGCCGGCCGGGTGCTGGCCGCGACCCCGCACGGCTGGATCGACGAGCGGGTCACGCTGCCCGGGGCCGGTGACCGCGTCGCGCTCGGGGAGCACGGCGAGGGCGTCGTCGAGCCGCTCTCCGAGGGGTGGCTGCTCCGCCTCGAACGGCCCACCGGCGTCCGGGTCCGCCCGACGCTCGCGCTGCCCTTCCTCGGGGTCCCGCGGCCGGTGGCCCGGCTCGACGGCCGCCCCGTGCGCCTCGGGGCCCGGCACGCGGAGCTGCTCGCGCTCCTCGCGATGCACCCCGAGGGCCTGTCCGCGGACGCCCTCGCCGTGGAGCTGTACGGCGAGCGCGGCAACCCCGTGACCGTCCGGGCCGAGATGCACCGGCTCCGGACGCTGCTCGAGGCCGTCCCGAACGGCACCGGCGTCGTCAAGCCGCAGCCCTACCGCATCGAGGCCCGGGTCGACGCGGACTTCCTGACGCTGCGCGACGCCCTGCGGTCCGGTGCGGTCCCGGACACCGCACTGATCGGGCGCGGCGAGCTGCTGCCGACCTCGGACGCGCCGGGCATCCGCGCGCTGCGCGACGAGCTCGACGTCGGGGTCCGGCGGGCCGTCCTGCGCGGTGGCGACACCGCCGCGCTGTGGGCCCTCGCCCGCACCCCCGCCGGGCACGAGGACGCCGAGCTGGTGCAGCGCCTGCTGCACGTGCTCCCGGTCAGCGACCCGCGGCGGGCGGGACTGCGGCCGGAGGGCTGACCGCCACCGTCGTCAGCGCTCGGGATCGTGCGCCACGAACCATCGCGCCACCTGCCGCACGTAGTCCCGGTACTGCTCGACCGCCAGAGGAACGGCTGCCGCGACGATGTCGTGATCGACCTCGAGGTACATGTGGACGAGGATGTTGCGCATCTTCGCGGAAGGTACGAGCGCCCGGGACAGCTCCGGCCCGAACACACCGAGCTCCTCGGCCCGTTCGAACGATGCGGCGTACGTCTCGGGCGCTCGCCCCGTGAGTGCCACGACGACGTGACCGTTGACCGAGACGGCGAGTTCGACGACCAGGGACAGAGCGCGCTCCACCGCGAGCGCGGTGCGGAGATCCGTCCTCAACACGCCGCCGTCCAGGGGCAGGAAGCCCTCGAGCACCGCGAGGAGTTCCTCGATCCTCCGGAGCTTCGGCTCCACCGAGCGCCAGTCCAGCGAACGTGGGGTCACTCCGCCATCAGCTCCAGGTTGAGGCGACGCCACGGATCGGTGTCCATGCGCTCGTTGATCGCCGCGCCCATGGCGTCGCTCAACGCGCCGCGCTCGCTCTCGAAGAGCCACACCGCGCCGACGAACGCCCGCTCCCGGAGCACAGGTCCGGCCCGGTTGAGATGAGTGACGTCGTTCTCGCGGCCGGTGAGTCGATCCAGCTCGGACACGAGGTCCAGCAGAGCCGGGACTCGGTCGTACTCGAAGAGGACACCGATGTCCAGGTCACGCGCTCCCGGCTCGCCGCGCGCCGTGCTGCCGAAGACCGTGAGGACGCGGACGCCGTAGCGGTGGGCGAGGTCGTCCAGCGCGCCGGATGCGGCGGCGGCACGCAGCTGCGCGAGTCCGTCGGCCGGCGACACCATGAGGTCATGGTGCCATCGACTGCATCCGAGCAGCGTTCCGCGTGATCGCGAGCGACAGCACGGCCGCGACCGCACACAGCGCGCCCGCGCCCCACCAGGCACCGTCGTAGCTGCCCGTGGTGTCGCGCACGACCCCGGCGCCGAACGCCGCGAGCGCCGAGCCGACCTGGTGCGAGGCGAACACCCACCCGAAGACGATCGGCCCGCGCGCCCCGAAGCGCTCCCGGCACAGGGCGACCGTCGGCGGCACCGTCGCCACCCAGTCCAGGCCGTAGAAGACGATGAACGCCCACATCGGCGGCACCGTCGTCGGCGCCAGCAGCAGCGGGAGCACCAGCAGCGACGCCCCCCGCAGCACGTAGTAGACCGCGAGCAGGCGGCGCGGGTCCCAGCGGTCGGTGAGCCAGCCGGAGAGCACCGTGCCGACGACGTCGAAGACCCCGACGACGGCGAGCAGCCCGGCCGCCGTCGTCATCGGCATGCCGTGGTCGTGCGCGGCGGGGACGAAGTGGGTGCCGAGCAGGCCGACCGTGGTGGCGCCACAGATCGCGAAGCCGCCGGCCAGCAGCCAGAACGTCCTCGTGCGGGCCGCCTCCCCGAGCACCGAGAGGGCGCGGCGCGCGGCCCCTCCGGTGGCCGGCGGCGCCTCGTCGGCCGCGTCGGTCCCCCCGTGCGGCACGGCCCCGACGTCCCGCGGGTGGTCGCGCAGGAACAGCACGACGACCGGCACGACGACGAGTGCCCCGCCCGCGACCAGCAGGGACGCCGCCCGCCACCCGATGCTCTCCGACAGCGCGGCCATCAACGGCAGGAACACCAGGCCGCCGGCCGCCTGGGCCGCCGTCAGGACCCCGCTCACGAGCCCCCGCCGCGCCACGAACCAGCGCCCGGTCACGGTCGCGACGAACGCGAGCGCCATCGACCCGGTGCCGACCCCGACCAGCACGCCCCAGAGCAGCATCAGCTGCCAGACCTGCGTCATGAACACCGTCAGGCCGCTGCCGGCCGCGACGAGGAGCAGCGCCCACGCCACCACCCGCCGCATCCCGAAGCGTTCCATCAGCGCCGCCGCGAACGGCGAGATCACCCCGTAGAGCACGAGGTTGATCGACACCGCGGTGGAGATCGTCGCGGTGGACCAGCCGAACTCGTCGTGCAGCGGTGCGATGAGCACGCCGGGCGCGGAGCGGAAGCCGGCGGCGCCCATGAGGGCGACGAAGGCGGTCGCGGCGACGGCCCAGGGCCACCAGGTCGTGCGGGTCCGCGCCGTGGTCCGCGCAGGCTCGATGTCGGTCACGGGCGATCACGATGCCGGGTCGGACGACGCGGAACCAGTGGCAGGAACGCCATTGCGTGCAAGAATCCGGCCATGCCCCACGTCGTCGCGGTGCTCGCGCTCCCACCCGTCGTCGGGTTCGACCTGGCGATCCCGCCGCAGGTCTTCGGCAGCGCCGAGCGCGACGGGCGCCCGCTCTACGACGTCCGGGTGTGCGGCCTCGAGCCCGGCCCGGTCGCGACGACGGTGGGCTACGCGCTGCACGTCGAGCACGGCGCCGAGGCACTCGCGGCGGCGGACACCGTGATCGTGCCGGGGACGCACTACGTTCCCGCCCGGCGCGACGGGGTCCTCCCGCCCGAGGTGCACGCCGCGCTCGCGACGGTGCCCGCACACGCCCGCTGGATGTCGATCTGCACCGGCGCGTTCGTGCTGGCCGCGGCCGGGCGGCTCGGCGGGCGGCGCGCCACGACCCACTGGGCGCGGGCGGCGGAGCTGCGCCGGCTGCACGACGACGTCGAGATCGACGAGGACGTGCTGTTCGTCGACGAGGGCGACCTCGCGACCTCGGCCGGCCTCGCGGCGGGCATCGACCTGTGCCTGCACGTGCTGCGCCGCGACCACGGGGCGGCGGTGGCCAACGAGGTCGCCCGGCACCTCGTGGTGGCGCCGTGGCGCGACGGCGGGCAGGCGCAGTTCATCGAGCGACCCATTCCCGACGACGACGGCGGGTCGACGGCGGCGACCCGCGTGTGGGCGCGCGAGCACCTGAGCGAGCCGCTCGACGTCGCGACGCTGTCTCGTCACGCCGCGATGAGCACGCGGACGTTCGCCCGCCGGTTCCGCGCGGAGACCGGCACGTCACCGCACGCCTGGGTGCTGGCACAACGGGTGGCCCACGCCCGCCGGCTGCTCGAGTCGACCGACCTGCCGGTGGACCGGGTGGCCGCCGATTCCGGACTGGGCACCACGTCGTCCCTGCGGGCGCACCTCGCCGCCGACGTCGGGCTGTCGCCGCTCTCCTACCGGCGCACCTTCCGGGCGTCGCCGCCCGCTGCCGACCGCGCCGGGACCTGAATCACGCTCAGCGGCGAGCGCGCCGCTCCTCGCGGGCCCGCGCCGCCTCCCGCACCCGCCCGAACACGAGGCGCAGGCCCTGGAGGGTCAGGTCGGGGACGTGGTGGGTGACCGTGCTGCACTCGGGGGCGACCACGGGCGCCAGACCACCGCACGCGACGACCGCCACCGGCCCACGACCCGCCGTGTCCTTCGCGGCGATCTCCGCACCGATCCGGCGCACGAGCCCGTCGACCATCGCCGCCGCGCCGAGCACGAGACCCGCCTGCATGCTCTCGACGGTCGAGCGGCCCAGCACGGTGCGCGGCGCGACCAGCTCCACCGGACGCAGGCCGGCCGCCCGCACCGCGAGCGCGTCCGCGGACACCGCCACGCCCGCCGCGAGGGCGCCGCCCAGGAACTCGCCGTCGGCGGAGACGCCGTCGACGGTGGTCGAGGTCCCGAACGTCACCACCACGCACGGTCCGCCGAGGAGCTGGTGCGCGGCGAGGGCCTGCACCACCCGGTCCGCGCCGACCTCCTTGGGGTTGTCGACGAGCAGGGGCACGCCGGTCCGCACGCCCGGCTCGACCAGGACGTGCGGCACCCCGACGAAGTGCTTGTCGAGCATCCCGCGCAGCTCGCGGAGCAGGGCGGGGACCGTCGAGAGGGCGGCCACCCCGTCGACCTCGGCGAGCAACGGCCCGAGCATGCCGCGGACGGTCAGCGCGAGCTCGTCGGCGGTCGCCCGTCGCTCCGTACGTATCCGCGCGTCCCAGCGGGACGGGACCGCGGCCCCGTCGTCGAGAACGCCCCGGGGGTAGAGCGCGAGCGCCGTCTGCGTGTTGCCGACGTCGATGCAGAGCAGCACGCCCGCTCCCCCGTCGCTCCGCCCGCCCTTCTCAGTTCAGCGCGGCGGCCCGCGTGCCCGGCACCAGCAGCGACGCCTCGGGGGCGTCGGCCGGGACGAACGCCGGGTCCGACCCCTCGTCGAGCACCCGGTTGCGGTCGTCGACGAAGACCACCCGCGGCTGGTAGCGGCGCGCCTCGGCGTCGTCCATCTGCCCGTAGGCGATGAGGATGACGAGGTCGCCGGGGTGCACCAGGTGCGCCGCGGCTCCGTTGATCCCGATGACGCCGGAGCCGGCCTCACCGGGGATCACGTAGGTCTCGAGGCGGGCGCCGTTGGTGACGTCGACGATCGCGACCTGCTCGCCCTCGAGCAGGTCGGCCGCCGCCATGAGGTCGGTGTCGACGGTGACCGACCCGACGTAGTGCAGGTCCGCGTCGGTGACCGTCGCCCGGTGGATCTTGGACTTGAGCATCGTGCGCAGCATCAGACTCTCTCCGTCACCGAGACGTGGGCGTTGTCGATCAGGCGGGTGGTCCCGAGTCGGGCGGCGATCAGCAGGCGGGCGTCGCCGATGGTCGGGGTCGGGCCGAGGTCGGGGTCGCGCAGCTCGACGTAGTCGACGTCGAGCGCGGGCTCGGCGGCCAGGACCTCGCGGGCCGCGGCGACGACCGCCTCCGGTCCCTGCTCGCCGGCGTACTGGCCCGCGGACAGCGCGGCGGAGATCGTGACCGCCTGCTGCCGCTGGAGCTCGTCGAGGTAGGCGTTGCGGCTCGACCGGGCGAGGCCGTCGCGCTCGCGCACGGTGGGGACGCCGACGACGTGGACGTCGATGTCGAGGTCGCGCACCATGCGGCGGATCAGGGCCAGCTGCTGCCAGTCCTTCTCGCCGAAGAACGCGACGTCGGGGACCGTGATCGCGAACAGCTTGTTGACCACGGTCAGCATCCCGGCGAAGTGCCCCGGGCGGGCGGCGCCCTCGAGCTGGTCGCCGAGCGGGCCGGGGTCGATGCCCGTGGTGAAGCCGGCGGGGTACATGGTGTCGACCTCGGGGGCGAACACCAGCTCGACGCCCTCCTCGCGGCACATGTCGAGGTCGGCCTCGAACGCCCGCGGGTAGCGGCCGAAGTCCTCGGTCGGCCCGAACTGGCGCGGGTTGACGAAGATCGACACCACCGTCGTCGACCCCGGGATCGAGCGGGCGCGGCGCATCAGCTCGCGGTGCCCGTCGTGCAGGGCGCCCATCGTCGGGACGAGGGTGACCCGCCGACCGCCGCCCCGCAGGGCCTTCGTCACGCGGCGCAGGGTGTTCGGGTCGGTGTGGACGGTCAGGCCGTCCTTCGCGAATCGCGGCTTCGCGCGCCCGAGCAGGTCGTGCGTACGGAGGCTGGAGGGGCGGGTCACGGCGTGTGCCTCTCGAAGGTCTCGACGACCGCGGTGAACTCGTCGTCGCCGATCAGCCCGTTCCCGTGCGCCCGCTCGGCGGTGCGGCGGGCGAGGGCGCGGTACAGCTCGGCGGACTCCGGCGCGCGGGCGTCCAGGTGGCGGAGATGGGTGGCGACGGTGCCCGCGTCGCCGCGGACGACCGGCCCGGTCAGGGCGCGGTCCCCGAGCCGCAGGGCGTTGTCCAGGGCCGCGGACAGCAGCGGCGCGAGCACCCGCTCGGCCGGCTCGATCCCGGCGTCGCGCAGCAGGTCGGCGGCCTCCCGGACCAGCGTGATCAGGTGGTTCGCCCCGTGGGCCAGCGCCGCGTGGTAGAGCGGGCGCATCTCCTCGGGGATCCGCACCGGCTCGGCGCCGATCTCGACGACGAGCGCCTCCCCGACGAGCCACGCCGCCTCGGCGTCCTCGGTCGGGGTGCTGTTCGCCGTCACGCCGACGCAGGCCCCGGACAGGCGGGTGACGTCCTCGGCGCGCCCGGTGATCGTCATGGCCGGGTGCAGGGCGATCGGGAGGACGTCGTGCTCCGCGGCCGGCCCCAGCACGCCGACGCCGTGCGAGCCGCAGGTGTGCACCAGGATCTGCCCTGGGCGCAGGCATCCCGCGGCGGCGAGACCGCGCACCAGGCCGGGCAGGACGTCGTCGGGCACGGCGAGCAGGGCCAGGTCCGCGCGGCGCACCACCTCGTCGGGCGGGAGGACCTCCGCGTCGGGCAGCAGGGCCTCGGCGCGGGCGCGGGAGGCGCGGGACACCGCGGACGTGGCGACGACCGTGTGCCCGGCGGCCGCGAGCGCGGCCCCCATCACGGAGCCGACCCGCCCGGCGGAGACCACGCCGACGTCGAGACGCGCTGGCCTGGGCCCGGCGTCCCCCTGACGGGAGCCGGCGTCACTGCCGGAGGCGATCACGAGGACACCCCTTCACCACGGTCGTCGTTCCCGTCCCGCTCGGTGGAGCGGGTACCGGACGATGCGCCCGCGAGGGTAGACGCGCCGGGAGGCCCGGGAGCGGATCGGTGATCGAGGCGACACCGGGTGACGGCAATGGGCCACTGCCGGCGTCAGACGCGCGACGGGCGCCATCCACTCATCGGCCGCCGTCACCGGCGCCCACCTTGTCGCGGCGAACCACAACGACAAGGTGCCCGGGCCCAGCTTGTCGCGGCCTCCCGCGCCCACCCGCACACCTTGTCGTTCGGAATCACAACGACAAGGCGAGCCCGGGACGCCGAGAACCCGCGACAAGGGTGACCGCCACCGCCCGGCCGCCTCTCCACCTCAGTACCGCTGCGTCGGCTGATCCCAGGGTCCCGACGGCGGGTACGGCGGCTGCTGCGGGTACGGGGGTCCGGGAGGACCTGCCGTCGGGAAGGGGCCGGTCGGAGGACGGGGCCCCGGCGGCGGACCCATCGGCGGGCCGGGCGGAGGGCCCGGCGGCTGCGGCGGCCCGCCCTGGTGCGGGACGCCGGGCGCGTTGACGGCGGCCATGCGGGTCCGGACGACGTTGTCGAGCAGCTCGGCGTGCCAGCGGGGGTCCGGCGGGATGGCGCCACGCTCGGCCCGGGCCCGCAGGAAGGCGAGTTCGGACACGGCGTGCTGGTAGTGCACGACGGCGGAGGCGGCGGGCTTCCCCGCGGTGCGCCGGACGGCCGTGAGCCAGCGGCGCCGGCCCGACATGCTGCCCAGCAGCGGGACCTCGCTCTCGGCGATCCAGCCGGCCGCGGCGAACCCCGGCATCTGGCGCGCCAGGACCTCCTTCTCCCGGCGTCGCTGCCAGACCACGAGCCCGATGAGCGCGACGAAGAGCGGCACCATGATGAGGATGTAGATGCCGAAGAAGCCGGGACCGAGCTGGGTCGCGGAGTTCCACAGGGCGTGCAGGATCACCGCGAGGACGTAGCCCAGGAGGATCGCCCCGGCGCCGAGCGCACGGGAGCGCACGCTGGCGGCGATCCCGACCCCGATGCCCGTCATCGCGGTGAACAGCGGGTGGGCGAACGGGGAGAGCACGCCGCGCAGGATGAAGGTGACGATCACGCCCGCCACCGGGGCGGTGCCGTCGTCGGTGAAGGCGCGGCCGAAGTAGATGATGTTCTCGGTGAACGCGAAGCCGGCGCCGACGAAGCCGGCGTAGACGATCCCGTCGACGACGCCGTCGAACTCGCGCCGCCGGAACA
The DNA here is from genome assembly GCF_030286555.1 of Actinomycetospora termitidis. GTDB lineage: Bacteria > Actinomycetota > Actinomycetes > Mycobacteriales > Pseudonocardiaceae > Actinomycetospora > Actinomycetospora termitidis. Next base: position 723,458 of record NZ_JASVWF010000003.1, read on the forward strand.
GCAGCAGCCCGACCACGAAGGCGCCCTTGACGAACTCCTCGACCAGCGGCGCCGAGATCACCGCCCCGACCACGTCGCCCTGCCCCTGGCCCAGCAGGAGCTCCGCGGCGAGGACGGCGCTGGAGTTGATGATCAGTGCGACGAGGGCTGCGAAGCCGGCGCCCCACAAGAACGCGCCGAGCAGCAGGCGGGGCGGCTCGGGTTCCCAGCGGTCGACCCAGGCGAACGCGAGCAGTACCGGCCCGACCGGCAGCACCGCGCAGATCGCGCCGACGATGACGCCGGCGGCCCCGATCTCGGTGCTCGCGAGGCCGATGGCCGCCAGCGCGCAGACCCCCAGCACGATCAGCCCGACCACCGGCCAGACGAGCGTGCGTCGCTGTTGGGGAGCGAGCCGAACGGGTGAGGCGATCACCCTGCCGCAGGGTAGTGGCTCACGCCGTCAGCGGCGGGACGGGCCGGTCAGCGCGGGGGACGACGGCGGCGGTCCTCGGCGTGCGCTGCGAGGAGTTCGGCCACGGTGCGCCCGCCGGTTCCGCGGCCCGGGGCGGACGGGTGGGAGATCTCGTTGACGTGCTGGCGGGGCAGGCGGGGCGGGTCGGGGGCGGCGGGGACCTCGGGCCGCGGGGGCGGTGCGGGTCGCCGGCGGCCCTCGGAGGCCACGACCTGCAGCGGCGGGGCGGGCGTGACGGCGCGGGTCTCGGCGTTCTCCAGGTGCGAGCGCAGCCGCTCGACCTCGGCCCGCAGCCCAGCCATCTCCTGCCCGGCCTCGGCGGCCACCTCGCGGCGCACCGACTGCTCCACGGTGAGCTCGTGCTCCCGGCGGGCGTCGATCTCGGCGTTCAGCTCCAGCTCGTAGGTGCGCCGCATCGACTCCAGCTCGCGCTCCGCGGCCTCGCCGCCCTGCCCGCTGCGCCGGGCGAGCGCCGCGACCGCGAGCAGCGCCGCCCACAGGCCGGCGACGACGCCGAGCCGCAGCATCCGGGGGTCGTCGGCGAGGACGACCGTCCCCGCGGCCAGCGCCGCGCACACCGCGGTGGCGCCGAGCAGCACGCGGACCACGGGGTCGCCGGGACGCCCGCCGCCCGCGGCGGGGGACGAGCGGGACCCACGACGCCGGTCCGGCCCCGGGGCTGCCATGCGGCGAGCGTACCCACCGCGACCGGGCGACCACGGTCCGGTCCGGTTCGTCGGGATCGACGACGGGACCGGTGCCCGGTTCAGCGGTGCTGTTCCGGCTCCCGGGTCTCCGGGTCGTCCGGGGTGCGGCAGCTCCACTCGAGGGCGAGCGCAGCCCCGACGAGGACGGCCGACCCGACGATCCCGACGACCGCCGCCCCGGTGTCCGACGCCGCCGCGGCCACCTGGGCGCGGCGGGGCAGCACGTGCGCGAGGACCCCGCACCAGGCCCCGCCCACCAGTGCCCCGGCCAGCGCCGACGCCTTGGCCAGGGCGACCGCCCGGGCGGCGGACAGCGCGTCGACCGGGCGGGCGCCCGGACGCCGCCGGATCCGCCGGTACAGGACGATCGCGACCCCGCCCTCGATCAGGCCCAGGACGAGGAACGTCAGCCCGGCCGGCACGGGCAGCGGCGGCAGCGAGCCGTAGAGCAGCCCGAGCAGCAGGTTCGTCACCAGCCCGGCCGCGACCGCGATGACCAGCAGGACCGACGGGCTGGTGCGGGTGGTCACGGGCGACCCTCCACCGCCACGCCCGCCCGCTCCGCGTCGGGCAGGGCGGCCACCAGGTCGGACACCCGGCCGCGGCCGGGCACCTCGTCGTCGGGCGCGATCTCGGCCCACGGCACGAGGACGAAGGCCCGTTCCTGCAGCCGCGGGTGGGGCAGCACCAGGACGGGGTCGTCACTGGTGACGGGGGTGCCGTCCGGCTCGGCGACGGTGAGGACGTCGACGTCGAGGGTGCGCGGCCCCCAGCGCACGGCCGCCCCGGAACGGTCCCGGGCCCGGTCCGCCTCGAGCGCCTGCGCCCGGTCGAGCCACGTCCGGGCGTCGGCCTGCGGGTCGTCCACGACGACGACGAGGTTGAGGAAGTCGTCCTGGTCCACGCCGCCCCAGGGCGCGGTGCGGTAGGTCGAGGACACCGCCCGGAGCCACGGGGCCGTCGCGGCGAGCACGGCCGCGAGGTGGCCGCGGCGGTCACCGACGTTCGACCCGACGGAGAGCACGGCGCGGGTCACGGGCCCACCGTCGCGACGTCGCGTCGACGCCGGATCCGTACGGCCACGTCCTCGAACGGCCGTTGGATCGGCGCCTGCGGCTTGTGCAGGGTGACCTCCACCTCGACGACCCGCGGATCGTCGAGCACGACGGCGGCCACGTCGGCCGCGACCGCCTCGATCAGCGACCGCGGCGGGCCCTCGACGACGGCCGCGGCGGCCTCGGCGAGCGCGCCGTAGTCGACGGTCTCGGTGAGGTCGTCGCTCGCGCCGGCCGGGGCGAGGTCGACGTGCAGGACGAGGTCCAGGACGAAGTCCTGGCCGTCGCGCCGCTCGTGGTCGAACACGCCGTGCCGCCCGTGCACCCGGAGGCCGCGCAGTTCGATCGTGTCGGCGGCGGGCGACCGCTCCGCGCCGCTCACGACTCGGCCCGCGCCGCCCGCGAGGTGCCCCAGTGCCAGGCGGCCGCCACGGCGACGGCGTCGAGCGAGGCCCCGACCTCGTGGACCCGCACGCCCCAGGCGCCCGCGTTGGCCGCGAGGGCGGAGACGGCCGCCGTCGCCTGCTCGCGGCCGTCCGGCGGGCGCGGGGTGCCGTCCTCCTCGGCGAGCAGGGCCCCGAGGAACCGTTTGCGGGACGCCCCGACGAGCACCGGGAAACCGAGGGAGGTGAACACGTCGAGCTTGCGCAGCAGCTGCCAGTTGTGGGCCGCCGTCTTCGCGAACCCGAGACCGGGGTCGAGCACCAACCGCGCGGGGTCGACCCCGGCGAGCACGGCCCGGTCGATCTGCTCGATCATCTCGGCGAGGACCTCCCCGACGACGTCCTCGTAGGTCGCCAGGTTCTGCATCCGGTCCGAGTGCCCTCGCCAGTGCATGAGGACCCACCCGCACGCGGCGTCGGCCACCACTCGCGCCATCGCGGGGTCGGCCAGGCCGCCGGACACGTCGTTGACCAGTTCCGCGCCGGCCTCCAGGGCCTTGCCGGCGACCTCGGCGCGGGTCGTGTCCACGCTGACGCGCACGCCCTCGGCGACGAGTTCGGCGACGACGGGGACGACCCGCTCGATCTCGGTGGCGGCGTCGACCCGCTGGGCCCCCGGGCGCGTGGACTCGCCGCCCACGTCGACGTAGGTCGCGCCGCGGCGGGCCATCGCGACGCCGTGCGCGACGGCGTCGTCCCGGTCCAGCCAGCGGCCGCCGTCCGAGAACGAGTCCGGGGTGACGTTCAGGACGCCCATCACCAGGCAGTGGTTCGGGCGGGGGAGCGAGACGGGCGCCACGGGTCAGTGCCGGATGAGCCCGAGCGCCTCGGCCCGGGTGCTCGCCGACGACTTGAGCACGCCCCGCACCGCCGAGGTCGTGGTGCGCGACCCGGGCTTGCGGACCCCACGCGCCGACATGCACTGGTGCTCGGCGTCGATGACCACGAGCACGCCGCGCGCGCCGAGCGTGCCCTCGAGCGCGTCCGCGACCTGCGTGGTGAGCCGCTCCTGCACCTGGGGACGCCGCGCGTAGAGGTCGACGAGCCGGGCGAGCTTGGACAGGCCGGTCACCCTGCCGTCGGAGCCGGGCAGGTACGCCACGTGCGCGACCCCGTGGAAGGGCAGCAGGTGGTGCTCGCACATCGAGAAGAGCGGGATGTCGCGGACCAGGACGAGCTCGTCGTGGTCCTCCGAGAACGTCCGCTCGAGCACCTCCGCCGGGTCGGTCCACAGCCCGGCGAACAGCTCCCGGTACGCACGCGCCACCCGCGCCGGGGTGTCGCGCAGCCCCTCCCGGTCGGGGTCCTCCCCGATGCCGATGAGCATCTCGCGGACCGCGGACTCGACCCGCGCGGCGTCGAACGTCCCGACCTGGTCGGCGGCGGTGTCCACCGACCCGGCCCCGTCACGAGCGGTCCCGTTCCCGACGGGTCGCTCCGTCTCCTGGCTGGTCGTCACGTCTCCCTCGCCCCGTCCTCGGGTGCGCAGGCGGGCCCGCACCTCCGTGTCGAGGAGGGTGGCCGCCGCTGGTCAGGCCTCCGGCCGGCCGTCGCTCCGACGGCCGTCCGGGTCACCGTACGGGTTCGGCGCGGACTCGCCCGGCGATGTGAACGACGTCCCCGTGGGCGGCTCACCGTCCGAGGGGTTGCGCCACCCACCGGACGACGTGCCGTCCTCCGGAGCAGCGTGCTGACCCCCGGACGTACCCCGTGGCGACGGCGAGCTGCCCGACCCGTGCTGCCCGTAGGGCCGCGCGTTCGGATCCCACGACGTGCCGCGCGGGGTGGTGCCGGGGGTCCACCCGGGAGGCGCACCATAGTTCGGCGGCACCGACGACGGCGGCTGCGAGCCCCCGGTGCGGTAGACGTCCGGGATGCCCCACCCGGAGGTCGGGGTGCCCTGCCGCTCGCCGCCCTGCCCGGCCACCGGCGTCCCGACGGGCGGGGTGGTGGGCGAGCCCCAGCCGTGCCCGTTCTGGCCCTGCCCGGCGGGCTGGCCGTTCTGCGGCTGCCCCTGGGGCTGGCCGTTCTGGCTCTGCCCGTTCTGGGCGCTCCCGTGGCCGTTGCTGCCCGCGCCGACGCGCGCCGGCTCGCGGCGCTCGTCCTCGGGCGGCCACGGCTCGCCGCGCTCGGTCGCGATCTCGCGGCGCGTCTTGATCGGCGGGCGGTCGGAGGGCGTGCGCTCGCCGAAGTCGTTGAACGCCGTGATCCGGGGCCGCTTGGTCACCGACGCGAAGATGCGCTCGAGGTCCTTGCGCTGCAGCGTCTCGTGCTCGATCAGCTCACCGGTCAGCGCGTCGAGCGCGTCGCGGTGGGTGCTGAGGATCTCCCACGCCTCGGTGTGCGCCGCCTCGATGAGCTTGCGCACCTCCTCGTCGATCTCGTGGGCCACCTCGAGCGAGTAGTTCGACTGCTGGCCGGCGGTGCGGCCGAGGAAGGGCTCGCCCTGCTCCTGGCCGTACTTGACCGCGCCCAGCCGACCACTCATGCCGTACTCGGTGACCATGGCCCGCGCGATCTTGGTGGCCTGCTCGATGTCGGAGGACGCCCCGGTGGTCGGCTCGTGGAACACGAGCTCCTCCGCGGAGCGACCACCCATCGCGAACACCAGGCGCGCGATCATCTCGGAGCGCGTCATGAGCTCCTTGTCGTCCTCGGGGACGACGAGGGCGTGCCCGCCGGTGCGACCGCGCGGGAGGATCGTCACCTTGTAGACCGGCTCGATGTCCGGCATCGCCCACGCGGCGAGGGCGTGCCCGGCCTCGTGGTAGGCCGCGACCTTCTTCTCCTGCTCGGAGATGATCCGGCTCTTACGGGCCGGACCGCCGATCACGCGGTCGACCGACTCCTCCAACGAGGTGCCGGTGATCTGCTGCTGGTTCAGCCGCGCGGTGAGCAGCGCGGCCTCGTTGATGACGTTCGCGAGGTCGGCCCCGGAGAAGCCGACGGTCCGCTTGGCCAGCCCGTCGAGGTCGGCGTCGGGCGCGAGCGGCTTGCCCTTGGAGTGCACGGCCAAGATCTGGCGCCGGCCCGCGAGGTCGGGGGCGGCGACCGGGATCTGGCGGTCGAACCGGCCGGGGCGCAGCAGCGCCGGGTCGAGGATGTCGGGCCGGTTGGTCGCCGCGATGAGGATGATCCCGCCGCGGGCGTCGAAGCCGTCCATCTCGACGAGCAGCTGGTTCAGCGTCTGCTCGCGCTCGTCGTGCCCGCCGCCCATGCCGGCGCCGCGGTGGCGGCCGACGGCGTCGATCTCGTCGACGAACACGATGCAGGGCGAGTTCTGCTTGGCCTGCTCGAACAGGTCACGCACCCGGGAGGCACCGACACCGACGAACATCTCGACGAAGTCCGACCCGGAGATCGTGTAGAACGGCACGCCGGCCTCACCGGCGACCGCGCGCGCGAGCAGCGTCTTGCCGGTGCCGGGCGGGCCGTAGAGCAGGACGCCCTTGGGGATCTTCGCGCCGAGCGCCTGGTAGCGCGTCGGGTTCTGGAGGAAGTCCTTGATCTCGTAGAGTTCCTCGACCGCCTCGTTCGCGCCCGCGACGTCGTTGAACGTCGTCTTGGGCATGTCCTTGTTCAGCTGCTTGGCCTTGGACTTGCCGAACGACAGGACGCGGTTGCCGCCGCCCTGCGCGTTCATCATCCAGAACAGCAGGACCAGGACCAGGCCCAGCGGGATGAGGTAGATCAGCATCTGGCCGAGCAGGGACTCCTGGGTCACCTGGGTGTCGAACCCGTTGCGGGCCGGGTTCTCCCGCAGCTCGGTGAAGATCTGGTTGCCGGCGGCGGCCGGGTACTGCGCGTAGATCTGCGTGGTCCGCACGGGGTTGCCGCTGGTGCCGTCGGCGGGCGGGACGTCGATCGGGTTGACCAGCGTCATCCGCAGCCGCTGCTCCTTGTCCTCCAGCGTGACCTCGGCGACGTTGCGCTGGTCGACCTGCTGGAGGGCGAGGGAGGTGGAGGCCTGCGTGTAGCCGCGCGTGTCGCTGAAGAGCGACGACACGGCGAGGTAGACGACGAAGAGCACCACGATCCAGATCAAGGGATTGCGGAGCAGGCGCTTGCGGTCCATGCGGTGGCGGCCGGTGCGGCCTCGACCCTCCCCGGGTTGGCTGTGCCGTCTCAACGTTCCAGGGAAGCCCTGATCTGCTCAATGTACCCCGGTGCACCGACACCCGGCCGCGCGCGGCGTGCCCCGCGCGACCTCACCGGCGGCGGCGCGCCGTCCCGAACATCCCGCGCGTGATCTCCTGGGTCGCCTCCCGGGCGACGGTCCGCACGATCTGCTTGAAGATCGAGCTCCCCATCGCCTTCTCGAAGAAGCCCGGGCCGTCGTCGTCGGCCTCGGGGGGCGGGGCCTGCGGCGGTGCCGGCTGCGGCGGCTGGTCCGCCGGGACCGGTTCGGCCGTGCCCTCCGGCGCCTGCGTCGCGCCGGTGCGGGCGGACAGCATCTCGTAGGCCGACTCCCGGTCGACCGTCTCGCCGTAGCGCGGCCAGAGCGGCGACGCCTTCGCCGACTCCGTCACGGCCTGCTCCCCGATCGCCGCCATCAGCGAGCGCGGTGCCCGCAGCCGGGTCCACGCGACGGGGGTCGGGGCCCCGCGCTCGGAGAGCACAGTGACGATCGCCTCGCCGATGCCGAGCGAGGTCAGCGACGTCTCGATGTCGTAGACCGCCGACTTCGGGTAGGTCCGCGCGGTGCGCGTCAGCGCCTTCTGGTCGTCCGGGGTGAACGCCCGCAGCGCGTGCTGCACCCGGGCGCCGAGCTGGGAGAGGACGTCGTTGGGGATGTCGGTGGGCAGCTGCGTGCAGAAGAAGACGCCGACGCCCTTCGACCGGATCAGCTTGACGGTCTGCTCGATGCGCTCGAGGAACGCCTTCGAGGCGTCGGCGAAGAGCAGGTGGGCCTCGTCGAAGAAGAAGACGAGCTTCGGCTTGTCGAGGTCGCCGGCCTCGGGCAGGTCCTCGAACAGCTCGGCGAGCAGCCACATGAGGAAGGTGGAGAACAGCGTCGGGTCGGCCTGCTGGTCGGCGAGCTCGAGGAGCGTCACCACCCCCTTGCCGTCCTCGACCGCGAGCAGGTCCGCCGGGTCGAACTCCGGTTCCCCGAAGAACTGGTCGCCCCCGCGTGCCTCGAGGTTCACGAGGGCCCGCAGGATGACGCCCGCAGTCGCCGTCGAGACCCCGCCGATGCCCTTGAGCTCGGCCTTGCCCTCGTCGGAGAGCAGGTGCTGGATGACGGCGCGCAGGTCCTTCGTGTCCAGCAGGGCGAGGCCCTTCTGGTCGGCCCAGTGGAAGATCAGGCCGAGCGTCGACTCCTGCGTGGCGTTCAGGCCGAGGACCTTCGACAGCAGGATCGGGCCGAACGCGGTGATCGTCGCGCGGACCGGGACGCCGATGCCCGAGGCGCCGAGCGAGAGGAACCGCACCGGGTAGGCGGTGGGCGCCCAGTCGTCGCCGGTCTCGGCGGCCCGCTGCGTCACGCGGTCGCCGGGCTCGCCCGCCCGGGAGAGCCCGGAGAGGTCGCCCTTGACGTCGGCGAGCATCACCGGGACGCCGGCGCCGGAGCACTGCTCGGCGAGGTTCTGCAGGGTCTTGGTCTTGCCGGTGCCGGTGGCGCCCGCGACGAGCCCGTGCCGGTTCAGCGTGGCGAAGGGGATCCGCACCCGGGCCGCGGGATCCGTGGCGCCGTCGATCACCACCGCCCCGAGCTCGAGCGCGGCTCCCTGGGTGGCGTACCCGGCGGCGATCTCGGTCGCGGCCTCGTTCCCGGTCACGGCGGGGAGACTAGCCGGTCCGCGTGGCCGGGCCGCCGGGACGACGACACGCGTCCGGCGTGGAGCGCCGACACGCCGTGCGCGGCGGGAATCCCTCCGATCGGGCGAGCCGACCGTCCGGGATCGGAGGGTCGACGACTACCGAACACGTACGTTCCCCCACTCGTTGCAACCCGTTCTCGACGGACAGCCCACTCGGGGACTCCCGGCGTGCACGCTCGGCCCCGATGATCACCCACCCGCACCAGGACGACGTGGCCCGGACGGCCCGACCTGCCACGCTGCGGTCATGGCGCTCCCCACCGCCGAGCCCCGGGTCCCCGGTGCCGCTCCCCGCCCGCAGCTCTCGGCCGACGTCGCCCGGGTGCTGGATCTCGCCCGCGACGAGGCCGTCGAGCGCGGCCACCGCTGGATCGGCACCGCGCACCTGCTGCGCGCGGTGGTGCACGTCGACGGCCCGGAGGCCGGTCTGCTCGCGGCCGCCGGGGTCACCGACCGCGGGAGCGACACCGCCCTGACCCTCGCGGTGTGGTCCGCGGCCGGCGAGCCCGATCCCTCCGGCCCTCCCGGTCCCGCGACGGCCAACGACGCCGTGCACGAGGTGCTCGCGGCCGCCCACGTGCGGGCGGCCGGCGCGGAGCGCGACGTCTCCGTCTCCGACCTGCTGACCGCCCTGCTCCGCCACGGTGGGGACCAGGCCGCGGACATGCTCGCGACGCTCGGCGCCGACGCGGACCGGCTCCTGGACGCCCTCGGGGGCCTCGACGCGCTCTCGGCGCCCGTGGCCCCGACGCGGCGCCTCGTCCCGCGGGACCCGGGCGGCCTGCTCTCGACCGCCTGGCGCGACGCCGCCCGCTCGGCCTGACCCGACCTCCGGGGCGTGGACTACCGGCGCAGCGCGATCTCCGCGGCCGCCAGCAGGTCGACGGCGGTCCGGGCCGGCGACCCGGCGTCGTCCGGGACGGTCTCCCGCCAGCCGGTCCACGCCCTGCGCGCCGCCTCCAGCCCGGCCCGGATCCCCTCGACGTCGGGTACCACGGTCCAGACGCCGTCGGCCCCGGTCAGTGAGGCCGCGACCCCGGCGACCTCGGAGACGACGACCTGCAGCCCCGCCGTGCGCGCCTCGACCGCGGTGAAGCCGTAGACCTCCTCCGTCGAGGGCAGCACCAGCGTGTGGGTCTCGGCGAGGACCGCGGCGACGTCCCGCTCGTCGAGGAAGCCGTGGAAGGTGACGCGGTCGGCGATCCCGAGCTCGGTGGCGCGCGCCCGGAGCGCGCCGGCCTCGACCCCGTCCCCGACGACGTCGAGCCGCAGGGCCCCGTCGAGGGCCGCGAACGCGGTGAGGAGCGCGGCCACGTTCTTCCGCGCGATCAGCTGCCCGACGACGACGAAGCGGTGCTCCCCGCCGGCGTCGCGTCCCGCCCGTAGCGCCCGTGGCCGCTCGGCGAAGACCGCGTGGTCGACCGCGTTGACTGTCTCCACCACCCGGTCCGGCGCGACGCCGTCGGCCAGCACGGCGTCGCGGGCCGCCGGGCCGGGCACCACGACGGCCCCCGCGCCACCGAGAATCCACCGCCGCACGCGGTCCACCGGCCCGCCCGCGACGCGCCGGCTGTCCAGCGTGCTCTCGGAGAGGACGACGTAGGGCACCCGGCGTCGTCGCGCAGCGAGCACCGTCGCGACGACGGCCAGCTGCGCCCACGTGAGCACGACGACGACGTCGGCCTCGAGGACGCGGCGCAGCATGGCCCGGCTCGGGACGCCCTGGTAGGAGTCGAGCGCGCGCAACGGCCCGACCCGCGGCAGCCGCCGGACCCCCAGGACCTCCGAGGCGTACCCGGGGTGCGGCCGGTACGCCATCCGCCGTTCCGGCTCGTCGGCGAACAGGAACAGCGCCCGGAAGTCGCAGCGCGCGGCGAGCTCGACGAGCACCGGCTCGCGGTAGGGCGCCTGCTCGTCGTCGAACCAGACCAGGCGCACCTCAGCGACCCGGGAGGTCCACCCGCGTGGCGATGATCTGGCCGCGCTGGTCGCGCTCGCCGGTGATCGTCACCTGCTGCCCCTGCCGGACGCGGGCCACGCCGGTGGCCTCCGGGACCGCGACGATCGTGCCGGGCGTGGTCTGCAGCGGGGTGAGCGTCCCGTCGGCCGCGCGGACCGTCAGCACCGGGAAGCCGCTGGGCGTGATGTCGACCGACTCGACGACGCCGAGCACGGGCGGGACCGACCCGGGGCCCGTCGCCGGGGCCGTCGCGCGGCCGATGAACAGCCCGATCGCCAGGAACACGATCGCGCCGAGGACCAGGAGCAGGATGCGGGTCGAGCGGGCCATACCGGGCCGGGAGAGCCGGTCGCGCAGCGGGACCTCGTCGACGGGGCGGTCGAGCACGCCCACCTGCGTGGTCTGCTCGGACTCCCAGCCGGCCGCCGGCCCACCGTCCCGACGGCCGGACGCGCCGAACGCCGGCTGCGGGCTCGGGGACATGATCGGCCCGGTGTCGTCGTGGTGGCCGTGGTCGTCGTGGGTGCCCTGGGTGTCCGACCCCTCGGCTCCTCCGGTCGCGGAGCGGGTGGGCCCCTGGCCCGCGGAGCCGACCGGCTCGTCCTTCGACTCACTCATCAGGTCTCTCCTCTACTCACGCCGCAGGGCCTCGATGGGGCGCAGCCGCGAGGCGCGCCGCGCCGGGTAGCCCCCGAAGAACACGCCGATCGCGATGGACACCCCGACCGCGAGCACCACGGCCGAGGGCAGGACGACCGGCTTGAAGTCGCCGAGCGGGATGAAGGTCCCCCCGATCCCGACCGCGACCCCGATGAGACCACCGAGCACCGACAGGATCACCGACTCCACCAGGAACTGGCCCAGGATCGCCGACGGGGGCGCACCCAGTGCCTTGCGGATGCCGATCTCGCGGGTCCGCTCGGTGACCGACACCAGCATGATGTTCGTGATGCCGATCCCGCCGACGACGAGCGAGATCGCCGCGATCGCCGCGAGGAGCAGCGAGAATGCCGACAGCGTCTGGTCGAGGACCTGGGCGAGCTGGCGGGAGCTGATCACCTGATAGTCGCGGTCGTCGGGGTTGTCGATCCGGTGCCGCCGGTCGAGGATCGAGTTGATCTCCGACTCCGCGGCCGCCTGCGCGTCGGTGCTGCGCGCGCCGACGACGATCTGGGAGAGGTCCCCGTAGCCGGTCAGCGAGCTCTGCACCGCCGTCACCGGGGCGAGCACGTTCGAGTCCGGGTTGCCGAGCCCGCCGCCCTGCCCGCGGGCCTCCAGCACGCCGATCACCTGGAACGGCACGTTGTCGATCAGGATCTCCTGGCCGAGCGGGGTGGAGTTCACCCCGAAGACGTCGTCGGCCACCGTCCGTCCGATGAGCGCGACCTTCCGCGCCTCGTCGAGATCGGCGCGGTCGTAGGGGCGTCCGGCCGCGATCTTCGTGTTCGAGCCGGGGAAGTAGTCCGGCGTGGACCCGACCACGGTCGACGAGGTGGTGTTCCGGCCCGAAGCGGCGTCCGCCGAGGTCTGCACCACCGGCGCCACGAACGCGACGTCCGGGGCGCCCTGCGGGTCGGCGATCGCTGCGGCGTCCTCCGCCGTCAGCGGTCGTGCGGAGGCCCCGGAGGTGGAACCGGCCGCGCCTCCGGCCGTCCGCGGGATGATCGTGATGCTGTTCGCACCCAGCCCGGTGATCTGGCCCTGGATGTACTGCGCCGCCCCGTTGCCGAGTGCCGTCAGCAGGATCACCGCCGCGATGCCGATGATGATCCCGAGCATCGTCAGCAACGAGCGCAGCCGGTTGGCGATCAGGCCTGCGACCGCGAACCGGACGACCTCGATGACGTTCACGTGGTCGCCCTGCTGCGGATCGAGCTCTGCTGCGCCACGGTCCCGGTCCGCTCGGTCAGGACCCCGTCCGTCACGACGACGACCCGGTCGGCCCGCTCGGCCACCTCGTCGTCGTGGGTGATGAGCACGATCGTGCGTCCCGCACGGTGCAGCGCGTCGAAGAGTCCGAGGACGTCCGAGGTGCTCGCCGAGTCCAGGTTGCCGGTGGGTTCGTCGGCGAGCAGGAGGGCCGGGGTCGTGACCAGGGCGCGCGCCACCGCGACGCGCTGCTGCTGGCCGCCCGAGAGCTCGTTCGGACGGTGGTCCTCCCGCTGCCCCAGCCCGACGAGCTCGAGGGCGGCGCGCGCCCGTTCGTGGCGCCGGCGCCGGGACACCCCGGCGTACACCAGCGGCAGCTCGACGTTGGCGAGCGCCGTGGTGCGCGGGATGAGGTTGAACGACTGGAAGATGAAGCCGATCTGTCGGTTGCGCAGGATCGACTGCTGGCGCTCGTCGAGGTCGGCGACGTCGAGCCCCTCGAGCAGGTAGCGCCCGGAGGTCGGCGCGTCGAGGCACCCGAGGATGTTCAGCAACGTGGACTTGCCGGAGCCGGACTGCCCGATCACGGCCACGTACTCGCCGCGCCGGACGAGCAGGTCGACCTCGCGCAGCGCGTGCACGGCGGTCTCGCCCTCGCCGTAGACCTTGGACATGGCCCGCACGTCGAGGACGGGCACGTCCTGCTCGGTCACCCGCCGCCGCCCTGGCCGCCGCCGTTGCCGCTGTTCCCGTTGGAGTTCGGCGGCGGGCCGCCCTGCCCGAAGACGTTCGGGGTGTTCGGGTCGGGCAGCACCACGAGGTCGCCCATCGACAGGCCCGACGTGACCTGCGTGACCGTGTCCGACGAGAGCCCGGTACCGATCTGTCGCGGCTGCACGGTGCCGTCGGCGGCGAGCACGTTCACCGTCGCGGCGCCGGAGTTCGGCCCGCCGAGCGGGGTGACCGCGACCGACGGCAGGAACGTCACGTTCGGCGCCTGGCGCACCGTGATCGCGACGCTCGCCGACATGCCCGGGCGCAGCCCGAGCGGCGGCGGGGTCATCGCGACGGCCGTGCCGTACTGCACGGTCGCGCCGGAGCCCGGCAGCACGTTCACGGTCGACACCGCACCCGGGATCCGGTCGCCGGGCAGCGCGTTCACCGAGACCTGCACCGGCTGGCCGCCGGTCACCCGCCCGACGTCGAGCTCGGGGATCTGGGCCAGGACCTGCATCGACGCCAGGTCCGCGATGGTCATGACGGCGGGTGCGGTCGGGGCCGCGGTGACCCCGGTACCTCCCCCGCCCGACGCCGCCGCGCCGGACGCGGCCGCCCCGGAGGCACCCGCCCCGGCGGCGGAACCCGACGAGGCCGACTGCCCCGACCCGGCCCCGCTCGAGATGGCCGACCCGTCCGGCAACCGACCACCGGCCGGGTTCCCGGTCGCGGTGGAGCTGGTGACGATGCCCTGCGGGCCGGCGAGCTGCCCGGCGACGCCGTCGAGGCTGACGACCGTCCCGGCCTGCGGGGCCACCAGGTCGAGGTTCTCGGTCGACTGGAACGCGGTGATCCGATTGGCCTTCGCGGTCGCCAGGGCCTGCTCGGCCTGCCGGACGGCGAGCTCGCCCGGGTCCTCGGAGGTTTGAGCGGTGGAACCGGTCTGTCCGCCGGCTCCCGACGTCGACGCGGTACCGGCGGTCGAGCTACCGGCCGTCGAACCACCGGCGCCGCCGCCGTTGGTGGAACCGCCGCCCTGCGCCGGGAAGGCCTCGACGCCCTGCGACGAACCGGACCAGTTTCCGAGGAGGCCACCAGACCGCTCTTGGGGTGCCGGGACCTGTTGGCGCTGTGCCTGGCCGGTCGAGGCACGGGCCGCAGGGTCGACGGGAGGAGTGGTCGTGGTCGGCGCAGGAGCAACGGGTTGTCCTCCGCCAGCCGCCGGCATGGTGCCGGCATTCGACGCGGGCGGCGTGGACGCCTGCGTCTGCGGGTGGTCCTTCGCGTAGCGAGCGTCGTCGAGCTGCTGCTCCGCGGTCGCGACCTGGGCGTCCGCCGCGTCGAGGTTCGCCTGCGCGTACTCGCCGTCGAGGACCGCGACCGTCTGCCCCTTGGTGACGCGGTCGCCCAGTCGGACCCGTACCTCGGCGATCTTGCCGCTGCTCGAGAAGTTCAGCGTCGCGCTGGTCGAGCTCGTGACCGTCCCCGACGCGGTGACGGTCTCCGCGACCGTGCCACGGCCGAGCGGCGTCGTGCGCAGACCGGGGTCGGCGTCGGAGGAGGTCCGGGTGAGGCCGTACACCGTGCCGCCCACCGCCAGGAGGACGAGCAGCACGACGAGCCCGTTCACGATCCAGAGTCGCCGTGATCCACCCGCCGCCATGCGGCGCAGACTAGGGGTATGCACCAGTCCGATTGCGCCCGGGGGGTGACGATCCGAGAGGCGACTCCCGCCTGTGTGACGGCGGGGTGACGCTCAGGCGTACACCGAGGGATCGAGGGTCCCGATGTAGGGGAGGTCGCGGTACCGCTCGGCGTAGTCCAGCCCGAAACCGACCACGAACTCGTTCGGGATGTCGAACCCGGTGTAGGCGACGTCGACGTCGAGCTTCGCGGCCTCGGGCTTGCGCAGCAGCGTGACCACCTGCAGCGACGCCGGGCCGCGCGACTCGAGGTTCTTGCGCAGCCACGAGAGCGTCAGCCCGGAGTCGATGATGTCCTCGACGATCAGCACGTGGCGGCCGGAGATGTCCCGGTCGAGGTCCTTGAGGATGCGCACGACCCCCGAGGACGACGTCGCCGAGCCGTACGAGCTGATCGCCATGAACTCGAGCTGGGTCGGCACCGGGAGGCGGCGGGCCAGATCGGTCATGAACATGACCGCGCCCTTGAGGACCCCCACCAGCAGCAGATCCGGCTCCCCCGGCGCGGGGTCGCCGTAATCGGCGGCGATGAGATCCGCGAGTTCGGAGATCTTGCCCTGGATCTCCTCGGAGCTGATCAGCACGGACGCGATGTCGCCGTCGTACACCTGGAGCGGACCCCTTCGTCTACCGGTCGGTACGTGCAGAGCGCACGGTCAGCCTCCCACGCGCGCGGACGACCTCCAAGCCGCCGGGGAGTGACGACGGCCCCTGTCCGCGCCACCGGACCAGGAGGTCGTCGACCGCGCGGAGCTGCGCATCGTCGGCTCCCCGCACGCCGCGCCCCACGAGCCACGCGCGCAACACCCGCCGTCGCACGGCCGCCTCCCCCTTCCCGACGACGGGTGCGGCCAGGCCGCCGTCGTCGTCCTCGGCCTGGCGGCGCAGGTCCTCGGCGAGGGCGGTGAGGGCCGCGTCGTCGTCGGCCAGCTGGGCCGCGGTCCGGGCCAGCGCCGGGGCGACGCCGCCCGCGAGCACGTCCTCCAGCAGCGGCAGCACCTCGTGGCGCAGGCGGACGCGGGTGAAGCGCGGGTCGTCGTTGTGCGGGTCGTCCCACGGCTGGAGGCCGGCCTCGACGCACGCCTGCCGGGTCGTCGCGCGGCGCACCCCGAGCAGGGGGCGGCACCACGGGGGGTCCCAGGTCCGCATCCCGCTCAGCGACCGGGCCCCCGACCCGCGGCCGAGCCCGAGCAGCACGGTCTCGGCCTGGTCGTCGAGGGTGTGGCCGAGCAGCACCGGCACCCCGCCGAGTTCCTCGGAGGCCGTCCGCAGCGCGGCGTACCGCGCCGTCCGGGCGTCCGCCTCGGGCCCCGAGGCCCGCCCGACCTCCACGGTCACGACGGCCGCGTCGACGCCCAGCCCGACCAGCTGCCCCCGGACCCGCGCGGCGACCTCGTCCGACCCGCGCTGCAGGCCGTGGTCCACGACGACCGCGTGCACCGTGTCGAGCACGAACGCCGCCGCGGCGGCGAGGGCCAGCGAGTCCGCGCCACCGGAGCACGCGACCACGACCGGCCCCGACCCGACGTCGGGAAGGACCTGACGCACCGCCCGACGGACCTCGGCCGTCGCCGGCGGCACCCGGCTCACGACCCGTGGACGCGGTCCATCCACGCCGCCGGGTCGGTGATCTCCGATCGGCGGGGCAGGGTGTCGGGCGAGGTCCAGACGGCGTTGAAGCCCTCCATGCCGATCGCGCCGACGACCTCGTCGACGAACACCCGGCCCTGCTCGTACTGCTTGACCTTCGCCTGGACGCCGAGCAGCACGCGCAGCAGCCGGTCGATCGGCCCGCCACCACGGCGCCGGGCGGTGAAGCGGCCGCGGATCGTCGAGACCGACGGGATGACGGCGGGTCCGACCTCGTCCATGACGTGCTCGGCGTGCCCCTCGAGCAGGGTCGTGAGGGCGAGCAGCCGGTCGAGGATCGCACCCTGCTCCGGGCCCTGGAGCAGCTCGAGCATCGAGGTGTCGCTGCGGGATCGCAGCGCCCGGGTGATCTCGGGCAGGCGGTCCAGCGCCGCGGAGACGCCGCTCTCCATCCCGGACGCGAACGCCGTCACCTCGGACCGGAAGTGCTCGCGCAACCAGGGGACGGCGGTGAACTGCAGCCGGTGGGTCGCCTCGTGGACGCACACCCACAGCGCGAAGTCCTCGGCGTCGACGTCGAGCGCCTCCCGCGCGGCGGTGACGTTCGGCGCCACGAGCAACAGGTGGCCGGCGTTCCCCGGCCCCGCGAACGGGTCGTACTGACCGAGGACCTTCGTCGACAGGAACGCCAGCAGCCCACCCATCTGGGCGCCGGCGACCGTCGCGGTGACCGTGCCCGCCGCCCGCGCGAGGAGGCCGGGCGACGGCGTGCGGCCCGCGGTCGGGAGCTGGACCTGCGAGGTGAGCGTCCGGATGCCCTCGACGCCCGAGGCGATCCAGCCGGGCCGGTCGACGACCGCCGCGTCCGGGATCTTGTGCCCGGCGCCGAGCCCGGTCAGCTCGCGGACGTGGCCCTCCCCGATCCGGGCGCCCTCGGCGAGCCGGGCGACCTCGGCCGCGGCCTCCTCGGGACCCACCGCCGGGCCGGGCGGCACGAGCCGCGAGCCGGTGGCGACGGCGAGGTCCCAGCGCACGGGCAGTCCGGTCGCGGGGCGCTCGTCGGTGGCGGTCACTCCCCCACCGTACGGCCGCCCGTCCTCGCCTCCGCGTCAGCGATGGCCCGTTGCTGACACCTGACGGCAGAACGGCGCCACTCGCGCATCACCGGCAGCCGCACCCCCGCAGCGTCGTCGCGAGTGCGTCGAGGCGCGGGCGGGCGCCGACGGGGTCCGGGCCGTTGGACATGAAGGCGAAGACGAGCAGCCGGCCGTCGGTGTCCGACACCACCCCGGCGAGGGCGTTCGTGCCGGTGAGCGTGCCGGTCTTGGCGCGGACCCAGCCGCGGCCGGGGGCGTTGGGCGAGCCGACCGTGTACCGGTCGACCAGGGTCCCGGTGCCGGCCGCGATCGGGAGGCCGTCCAGCAGCGGCCGCAGCGCCGCGGTGCGCGGGTCGGCCGTGCCGGGCGCGGCCGCCGGGGTGAGCACCGCCGCCAGCACCGAGGCGGGGATGCGGTTCTCGGTGGAGAGCCCGGAGGTGTCGGAGGTCCGGACGGCGGCGGTGTCGATCCCGCGCCCGGCCAGCACCGACCGCACCGACGACGACGCGCCCTCGAACGACGCCGGCGCGTTCTCGTGCCGCGCCACCTCGCGCCCCAGCGCCTCGGCGAGCAGGTTGTCCGAGTTGGTCATCGCGGTGTGCACCAGCTCGGGCAGGGGCGGGGAATCCACCCGACCGAGCGTGGCGGCCCCTCCGGGCGGGCTCCCGTCGCGCACGGTCACGGACGACCCGAGCCGGCGACCGAGCTCCGTGGCCACGTCCTGGGCGGGCGTCGCCGAGCGCGCACCGTCGAGGGCGGTCGGGTCCTTCCGGGCGCCGTCGAGCATCGTCGGGACCATCGGGGCGAGGTTGCCGCCCTCGATGTCCACCGGGTCCCAGCCGGGCGCGAGCGCGGGGCCGGTGTAGCGGGAGGTGTCGAGGTACACGGTGCGCAGCGGCGCTCCGCCCCGCGCCGACTTCACCTGGGCGACCAGGTCGTCGAGGTGCGCGGCGCCCGGGTAGACCGACTCCCGGCCGTCGGGCAGCGAGGACAGGGTCACGTCGCCGCCGCCGACGAGCACGACCGAGTCCGGCGTCGGCCCGGCCGTGACCGTGGTGGAGAGCCGGGTGGCGGGGTCGAGGACCAGCAGGGCCGCGGCCGCCGTCAGGAGCTTCGTGGAGGACGCGGGCACCTGCGGCTCCGCCGGGTTGCGCGACCAGAGGGGCGTCTGCGGCGCCGCCGGGTCGAGCACGACGCCGGTCAGGTCACCGAGCCCGGCCGTGCGCCCCTCCAGCGCGGCCGCGACTCCGGCGGGGGTCGGCGTCGGCGCCGAGTCGGGCAGGCCCGCCAGCCGCGGGGTGAAGGCGACCGGTTCCGGCGGGTCCACCGCGGCGCTGACCGGCAGGCCGACCGCCCGGGCCAGGTCCGGGGCGGTGAGCACCACCGCCGTGCCGACCCCGCCGAGGAGGGCCAGGACGACCAGGACGACCAGCAGGCGCGTCAGGATGCGACGGGACCGCGGGACCTCCGCCCGGTGGCTGGTCGGGCGGTCGCCCGCCTGTCCCTCGGACCGGTGGTCGACCTCGCTGGCCGTCACGCCACCCCCTCCGTGCGACCAGCCCCACGCCCCGTCCTGGTCGTGTGGCCGCCGCCATGGGCCACACTAGATGTCGCCCGACGACGGGTTCGAAGGTCCGGTCGGGTGAGCCCGCCCGGGTCGCACCCCCCGAGCACGCGGCTCCCACAGGCCGCGAAGGAGCAGTGAGGACGCGCCGTGGAGTTCGACGTTCTGATCGAGATCCCCAAGGGGAACCGGAACAAGTACGAGATGGACCACGAGTCCGGGCGCCTGCGCCTGGACCGGACCCTGTTCACGGCCACCCAGTACCCGGCGGACTACGGCTACGTCGAGAACACCCTCGGCCTCGACGGCGACCCGCTCGACGCGCTCGTGCTCGTCCAGGAGCCGACCTTCCCCGGCTGCCTGATCCTCGCCCGCACGATCGGCATGTTCCGCATGACCGACGAGAAGGGCGGCGACGACAAGCTGCTCTGCGTGCCCGCGGGCGATCCCCGCCAGGAGCACCTGCGCGACATCCACCACCTCTCCGAGTACGACCGGCTCGAGATCCAGCACTTCTTCGAGGTCTACAAGGACCTCGAGCCCGGCAAGAGCGTCGAGGGCGCCTCCTGGGTCGGCCGCGCGGACGCCGAGCAGGAGATCCGCGAGTCCTACAAGCGCGCCGAGGAGCACGGCGCGCACTGAGGACCACTGAGGTACCTCATACCCCGGTGATCGCCTCCGGGCGCAGCGGCACCCGTCGCAGCGCCTTCCCGGTGGCCGCGCGGACGGCCGCGGCGACGGCCGGGCCCGACGAGATCGTCGGCGGCTCCCCCACCCCACGGACGCCGTACGGGGCGTGCGGGTCGGCGTACTCGAGGACCTCGACCTGCATCGGTGGCATGTCGAGGATCGTCGGGATGAGGTAGTCGGTGAACGACGGGTTCCGCACGTGCCCGTCGGTCACGACGATCTCCTCCATCAGCGCGAGCCCCATGCCCTGGGCGCTCCCGCCGTGGATCTGCCCGACGACGGCGTCGGGGTTGATCGCCTTCCCGACGTCCTGCGCGGTGTCCAGGGCGACCACCTTGACCAGGCCCAGCTCGACGTCGACGTCCACGACGGCCCGGTGGGCGGAGAACGCGTACTGCACGTGCGCGTCGCCCTGCCCGGTCTCCGGGTCGATGGGGTGGGTCGGGCGGTGGCGCCACTCCACGGTCTCCTCGACACCCCCGTCGGCGAGCACCTCGGCCAGGCCGGCGACGACCTCGCCGGTCGCGGACACGACCTTGTCGCCGTCCAGGTGCAGGCCGGTCCGGCCGAGGAGTTCGGTCGCCCGGGCCAGCACCGTCGTCCGCACGGCCTCGCACGCGGCCTTCACCGCGCCGCCGGTGACGTAGGTCTGCCGCGAGGCCGAGGTGGAGCCGCCGGAGCCGACGGTCGTGTCCTTCGGGTGCACCACGACCCGCTCGACGCCGAGCTCGGTCCGGCAGATCTGCTGCTCGACGGTGATCAGCCCCTGCCCGACCTCCGCGGCCGCGGTGTGCACCGTCGCCACCGGCTCGCCGCCGGTCAGCTCGAGGCGCACGCGGGCGGTCGAGTAGTCGTCGAAGCCCTCCGAGAACCCGACGTTCTTGTAGGTCACCGCGTAGCCCACGCCGCGCACGACGCCCTCGCCGTGGGTCGTGTTGGAGACGCCGCCCGGCAGCTCGCGGAGGTCCACCTCCGCCCGGGGCGCCGGCAACGGCAGGTCCCGGACGATCCCGATGAGCTCCGCGACCGGGGCCGCGGAGTCGATCACCTGGCCGGTGATGTTGCGGTCGCCCTCGCGCATCCCGTTCAACGCCCGGATCGCGACGCGGTCCATGCCGAGCCGGTCCGCCAGCTCGTCCATCAGGGCCTCGTGCGCGAACGCGGCCTGCACGCAGCCGAAGCCGCGCATCGCCCCGCACGGCGGGTTGTTCGTGTAGACCCCGCGGGCGTCCACCCGCACGTTCGGGATCGCGTACGGCCCGAGGCCGAGCGTCCCGCCGTTCCCGACGACGGCCCCGGTCGACGAGGCGTACGCCCCGCCGTCGAACAGGATGTCGGCGCTCGCGTAGCGCAGCCGGCCGTCGTGGTCGGCCCCGAACTCGTAGCGCAGCCACGCGGGGTGGCGGTGCACGTGCCCGAAGAACGACTCCTCGCGGGAGTAGCTCATCTTCACGGGCCGGCCGGTGTGCAGGGCGAGCAGGCTGGCGTGGACGTGCATGGACAGGTCCTCGCGCCCGCCGAAGGCCCCGCCGACCCCGGCGAGGTGCAGGCGCACCTGCTCGGGTCCGAGCCCCAGGACGCCCTGGATCTGCTGCTGGTCGACGTGCAGCCACTGCGTGGCGACGTGCAGGTCGAGCCCGCCCTCGCCGTCCGGGATCGCGAGCCCGGACTCCGGGCCGAGGAAGGCCTGGTCCTGCATGCCGACCTCGAACTCCAGGCTCACGACGACGGGAGCGGTCGGCTCGGGATCCCCGCGCCGGATGTGCATCTCGCGCACGAGGTTCCCCTGCGCGTGCACCTGCGGGGCGTCCTCGTCGAGCGCGCGCCGCGGGTCGGTCAGGGCGGGCAGCTCCTCGTAGGTCACGACGATGCGCGCGGCCGCGCGGCGGGCCGTCTCCGGGTGGTCGGCCGCGACGAGCGCGACCGGCTCGCCCTCGTACCGGACGACCTCGTCGGCGAGCGCCGGCGTGTCCTGGTGCTCCAGTCCGGTGGCGTTGCGACCGGGGACGTCGGCAGCGGTCAGCACGGCGTCCACCCCGGGTACGGCGAGCGCCGCGGTGGTGTCGATCGCGACGATGCGGGCGTGCGGGTGCGGGCTGCGCAGCGTCACGCCCCAGACCATGTCCTCGTGCCAGAGGTCGCTGGAGTACGCGAAGCGGCCGGTGACCTTGAGCCGGCCGTCGGGGCGCAGCGGGCTCTCGCCGATGCCGCCGGAGGTGCGGGTGGAGGTCTCGGTGGTGGTCATCGGGCCTTCTCCAACAGGGTTCGGTGCACGGCGGCGCACGCGCGGGCGACGGCGTCGGTGTCGACGGTGGCGAGACGACCGCGTTCCACGACGGGTCGTCCGTCCACCAGCAGCAGCTCGAGCGGCGGCGGGGCGCCGAGGACCAGCGCCGCGACCGGGTCGGCGACGTCGGCGTGCGCGAGGCCGTCGAGGCGCCAGAGCGCCAGGTCGGCGAGCTTCCCGGGTTCGATCGAGCCGATCTCGGCCGCGCGCCCGAGCACGGTCGCGCCGCCGAGCGTGGCGAGCGCCAGACCGTCGCGGACGGTCAGCGCCGTGGGGCCTCCGACCGCACGGGCGAAGAGCACCGCGTGCCGGGCCTCCTCGAGCAGGCTGCCCGCCTCGTTGCTGGCGGCGCCGTCGACGCCCAGGCCCACCCGGGCGCCGGCGTCGCGCAGGTCGCGGGTGCGGGCGATCCCCGCCCCGAGGCGCGCGTTCGACGACGGGCAGTGGGCCACGCCGGTACGGGTGGCACCGATGCGCTTGACCTCGTCGTCGGCGAAGTGGATGCCGTGGGCGAACCAGACGTCCTCGCCCGTCCAGCCGAGCGACTCGACGTACTCCAGCGGCGAGCAGCCGGAGCGCTCACGGCAGAAGTCCTCCTCGTCGAGGGTCTCGGCGAGGTGGGTGTGCAGCAGCACGCCGCGGCGGCGCGCCAGCTCGGCCGACTCCCGCATGAGGTCGCCGGTCACCGAGAACGGCGAGCAGGGCGCGAGCGCGATCCGCAGCATCGCGTCCGGCGACGGGTCGTGCCAGCGGTCGATCGCGGCCTCGGACGCGACCAGGATGTCCTCGCGGTCCTCGACGACGTGGTCGGGCGGCAGGCCGCCGTCGCGGCGTCCCAGGTCCATCGAGCCGCGGGTGGCGTGGAAGCGCAGCCCGACGTCCGCGGCCGCGTGGATCTCGGCGGCGAGCACGTCGCCACCCTCGCGCGGGAAGACGTAGTGGTGGTCGGCCGCCGTCGTGCAGCCGGTCAGCGCGAGTTGGGCCAGGGCGCCCGTCGCACCGGTCCGCACCGCGTCCTCGTCGATCCCGGCCCACACCGGGTAGAGCGCGGTGAGCCACTCGAAGAGCGTCGCGTCGACGGCGAGCCCGCGGGTGACCCACTGGTAGAGGTGCTGGTGGGTGTTGACGAAGCCGGGCGTGAGCAGGCACCCGCGGCCGTCGACGACCGCGTGGCCGTCGCGCCGCGGCGCCGGTCCCGGCCCGACGGCGACGATCCGGTTCCCCTCGACGACGACGTGGCCGTCCGGGTACTCCTCGCCGGTCACGGTGACGACGTGCGCGCCCTCGACGATCACGACCGCACCTCCGCCGCGGCCGACCGGACGGCGTCGAGGATCTTCTCGTAGCCGGTGCAGCGGCACAGGTTGCCGGCCAGGGCCTCGCGGATCTCCGGGTCGGACGGCTCGGGGTTGCGCCGGATCAGGTCGTGGGTGGTGACGACGAGGCCGGGCGTGCAGAAGCCGCACTGCACGGCGCCGCAGCGCACGAACGCCTGCTGGACGGGGTCCAGCTCCGCCTCGTCGCCGGAGTCCTCGGAGGAGCCGCCGAGCCCCTCGACCGTGGTGACCTCCCGGTCCTGAGCCTGCCCGGCCGCGACCAGGCACGAGCACACCGGCAGGCCGTCCAGGTAGACGGTGCACGAGCCGCACTCGCCCTGCTCGCAGGCGTTCTTCGCCCCCGCGAGGCCCATCCGCTCGCGCAGCGCGTAGAGCAGGCTCTCGCCCTCCCAGACGTCGTCGACCTCGCGACGTGCGCCGTTCACGGTCAGTGCGATCCTCATCAGGCAGCCCTCCGGGCATCGGCTCCGCGGTGCTCGTCCCAGGCCCAGGTCGCCGCGCGGCGGGCCATCACCGACAGGGTGTGCAGGCGGTACGCGGCGGTGCCGCGGACGTCGTCGATCGGGGCGGCGGCGGCCCGCACCCGGTGGCCGAACTCGGCGGCCAGCCCCTCGGGCAGCGGCCCGCGCGACTCCCACAGCCCGGCCGCGTCCAGCTCGCCCGCGAGGAACGCGGCGGCCTCGTCGGCCGGGCGCGGGGTGGGGGCGGCGGACCCGATGCCGGTGCCGACGGCGCGCCGACCGGGGTGCAGCGCCAGACCGAACGCGGACACCGAGATCACCATGGCGTTGCGGGTGCCGATCTTGCAGAACTGCTGCGGCCCGGTCGCCGGGGCCAGCAGCACGGCGGCGATCAGCTCGTCGGGCGCCAGGGCGTTGCGCTTGACGCCGGTGTAGAACTCCGCGACCGGGACCTGCCGGGTGCCACGTACGGAGGCGACCTCGACGACGGCGTCCGCGGCCAGCAGGGCCGGGTGGCTGTCGCCCGCCGGCGACGCCGCCCCGAGGTTGCCCCCGACGGTGCCGCGGTGGCGGATCTGCGGGGAGCCCACGGTGCGCGCGGCCATCGCCAGGCCCGGGAGCGTGCGACCGAGCTCGGTGATGATGCGCGCGTAGGTCACGCCGGCCCCGAGCCGGACGCGGCCGTCGTCGTCGTGGGTCCACTCGCGCAGGTCGGGGACGCGGGTCAGGTCGAGCAGGGCGGGCGGACGCCGGCGGTCGAAGTTGATCTCGACCATGACGTCGGTCCCGCCCGACACCGGCACGGCGTCGGGCTGCTCGGCCTTCGCCGCGAGGGCGTCGGCCCAGGTCGTCGGCGTCAGGAAGTCCATGTGAGGAAGTACAGCGAGGCCAGGTCCGCGCAGGTAGCGGCGCCGCTGCCGAATCGCGACCCCGACGCCGCCGTCGCGCTTGTACGTTCCTCCAATGCTGCTGGCCGAGCTCGTCGCGCACCCCCGCCTGGGGCTCGCGGTGCTGCACGGCGACGACGCGGCGTTGGAGCGGTCGGTCCGCTGGGTCTACACGACCGACCTGATCGACCCGTCGCGCTACCTCTCCGGCGGCGAGCTGGTGATCAGCGGCCTGGTGTGGCGACGGTCCCCGGAGGACAGCGAGCGTTTCGTGGCCGCCGTCGCGGGCGCGGGCGCGGCGGCCCTGGCGGCCGGCGCGGCGGTGTTCGGCGAGGTGCCCGACGACGTCGTCGAGGCGTGCCGCCGTCACGACCTGCCGTTGCTCTCGGTCCCGGTGCCGACGTCGTTCTCGGACGTCACCGAGCTCGTCGTGGGCGCGCTCGCCGCGGCGCGGGGAGACCGGCTGGCCCTGTCGCTGAGCCGGCAGCGCGAGCTGCTCACCGCCGTGGCGGGCGGGCTCGGGCTGGACGAGGTGACCGCCCGGATCGCGACCTCGACCGGCCGCGCGTGCCACGTCGTCACCGCGACCGGGCGGGTGGTGGCGGGGCCGCCGCTGCCGGAGCCGGTGCTCGACGCGGTCGTGGCCACGTTCCTCACGGCTCCCCGGCTGCCGGCCGTGGGCCGCCGTCCGGTCCCGTACTCCGTCCTGCCCGTCGGTCCCGCCTCCGAGGCGCGGATGACGTCGTGGTTCGTGGCCGTGGAAGGCGCGCACCCGGAGTGGGACACCGAGACCGCCGACGGGGTCGGCGGCCTGGTCGCGATCGCGGCGCTCGACCGGGCCCGCCGCGGTGAGGGCCTGCGGGTGGCGCGGGAGATCGCGGACGAGGCCATCGGCCTGATCGCCGACGGCGCGGCGGACCGCCCGGAGACGGCGGTCCGGCTGCGCCAGGCCGGGCTCGACCCCGACGGGACGCTCGTCGTCGCGGTCGCCGGGTTCGTCGAGGGTGACCGGGACCGGACCGACCTGCTCGAGGCGGCGCGGGCCGTGCTGGTGGACGCGGCCTCGCACGTGACGGCGGACGACGACCCACCCGTCGTCGGGGTCCGGGAGGGGGTGGCGGTGGCGGTCCTGCCCGGGGAGGCGGGCACGGTCGTCCCGGCGCTGCGCCGGCTGGCGCCGGCGTTGGGGGCGCTGCGGCTGACGGTCGGGACGAGCGTGCCCTACGGGTCCGCCGCCCTGTCCGGCGCGATGCAGGAGGCCCGGCACGCGCGCGACCTGGCCCGCACCCGGGAGGGACCGCTGCCCGTCGTCACCGGGGCGGAGCTGACCTCGCACGTCGCGCTGCTCGCCGCCGTCCCGGACGACATGCGCCGGGCGTTCGCCGCCCGCACGCTCGCGCCGGTGCTCGAGCACGACGAGCGGACCGGCGCGAGCCTGCTGGACACGCTGGAGGCGTTCCTGGAGTGCTCCGGCTCGTGGAGCCGGGTCGCCGCCCGGCTGCACCTGCACGTCAACACGGTGCGGTACCGGATCGGCCGGGTCGAGGAGCTGACCGGCCGTGACCTGAGCCGGTTCGTCGACCGCGTCGACGTCTTCCTCGCGCTGCGGTCGCTGGGCTGAGCGGCCCCGTCAGTCGAGCGAGCGCGTGCGCGCGGCGTGGATCGGGTTCGCCTCCGCGACGAGGTGTCCGAAGCGGTGGTTCGCGATCTTCGCGATCTCGATCAGGGCCGCCGCGTGCTCCTGGGTGGCGGAGTTCCCCAGCCGCTGCCGGCCGTCGCGCAGCACGCCCTCCCGGCCGGCCGCGTCCCGCACGCAGACGATGAGCGGGATGCCGAACCGGTCGCGGTAGGCGGTCACCAGCGCCTCGAGCTCGACCCGGTCGGCCTCGTCGAGCCGGGTCAGCCCGGCGGCCGCCTGGTCCTCGGCGGACTCGCCGCCGGCGTCGCCGTCGGCGACCTCCGGACCGCCGAGATCGGGGTAGGCGGCCATCACCGCGCGCTGCTCCTCGGCCGGCGCCGCGAACAACGCCTCCTGGAACGCGGCCCGCAGGTTCGCGGTGTCCGCGAAGGGCCGCCGGTCGTGGGCCCGCCCGACGACCGCGTCCGCGCCCTGGAAGAGCTTCCCGAAGGTGGCCACGAACTCCGCCCGGTCCATCGCGTTGACCTGCTCGAGCCGGACGGTCCCGGCGCCGGGCGCGCCCGCGACGGCGGGTCCGCGGTGCCGCCCGAGGTGGTGGAACACGAGATTCAGCACGATCGCGGTCAGGCTGCCGATCGTGATGCCGGACCCGAGGACGATCTGCGCCCACTGCGGCACGGCCTGCGCGACGTCGGGTTCGACGGTGACGAAGACGGCGAGACCCAGGCTGGAGGCGACGATCACGACGTTGCGGTGGTCGTGGAAGTCGACGCGGGAGAGCGTCTGGATGCCGACCACCGCGACCGTCGCGAACATGGCCAGGGCGGCACCGCCGAGGACGGGGTGCGGGATGCCCGCGACGATCGCGCCGGCCTTCGGCAGCAGCCCGATGACGATCATGATCAGCCCGGCGGTCGCGACGACGTAGCGGCTCTTCACCCGGGTCAGCCGCACGAGCCCGACGTTCTCCGCGAAGCAGGTGTAGGGGAACGAGTTCAGGACGCCGCCGATCGTCGTCGCGAGCCCGTCGGCGCGCAGGGCGCGGGTGACGTCCTCGCCGCCCACCCGCTTGTCGACGATCTCGCCGGTGGCGACCACGTCACCGGTCGTCTCCACCGCGGTGATCAGCATGACGACGACCATGGACAGGATCGCGGCGACGCTGAACTGCGGCCAGCCGAACCAGAACGGCGTCGTCACGCCGAACCACGCGGAGTCCCCGACCGCGGAGAACGTCGCGTCGCCGAGGAACCAGGCCACGAGCGTGCCGAGCACCAGCCCGACGAGCACGGCCACCGTCGCGAGGAAGCCGCGGAAGAGCCGCTGCATCACCACGATGACGGCGAGCGTGCCCAGCGCGTAGGCGAGGTTGCGCGGGTCGCCCGGCTGCGGGTTGTCCGCGCCCCCGACCGCGTCCGCCGCGGCCACCGGCAGCAGGGCGATCCCGATGATCGTGATGACCGACCCGGTGACGACCGGTGGGAAGAAGCGCAGCAGCCGCCCGAAGAACGGGGCGATGAAGAACGTGGCGAGCCCCGCGACGATCACCGCCCCGTAGATCACGAGCAGGCCCTGCGTGCCGCCGCCCGCCGCGAGCCCGATGGCGATCATCGGCGAGACCGCCGTGAAGGTGACGCCCTGGAGCAGCGGGAGCCGGACCCCGATCTTCCAGAACCCCACCGACTGGATGATCGACGCGATGCCGCACGTGAACAGGTCGGCGTTGATGAGGTGGATGAGGTCCCGCTCGGACAGGCCGATCGCCCCCGCGAGCAGGATCGGCACGATCACCGCGCCGGCGTAGAACGCGAGCACGTGCTGGAACCCGTACACGGCGAGCTTCCCCGCGGGGAGCACCTCGTCGACGGGGTGGGGACGTCGCTTGACAGGACCGGGCACCGGGTCACCTCTTCGTGGCGCAGCTGTGAACCAGGCCACGATCGCCCGGCCCCGGCCCGACCGGCCAGGCGCGGGACCGACGAAGCCGGGCGCTGTTCCGGTGGTCGACTTGGAGGATCCGACAGCGCCGCCGCTCCGTGACCCCGGTCACGTCGGCGTTGCGTGTGCCGCAGCGGCACACCGTTCCGTGGAGTCCGTCAACGCACCGAATCCGGGAGAGACGGACATGATCGCCGAGCAGACGCGCCCCGCGTCCGAGGAGCCCGACCCCGTCACCGCTCCGACCCCGATCGTCGGCCCGGAGGCACCGACCGCCCGTCTCCCCCTGGTGCGGCTCACCCCGCAGCAGCCCGCGGAGCCGTCCGAGCCGTCCGAGCCGTCCGAGCCCTCGCCGGGCCGGGTGCTGCTCGACCAGATGGGCGGGGTCGGCGGGATCGTCTACACCAACGTGCCCGCGATCGTGTTCTCGATCGCGAACTCGTTCCTCCCGCTGCTCACGACGACCCTCGTCGCCCTCGGGTCCGCGGTCGTGCTCGCGGTGTTCCGGATGGTCGTGCGGAAGGAGAAGGTCGTCGCGGCGTCCGGCGGCATCATCGGCGTCGCGTTCGCCGGAGCGATCACCCTGTGGACGGGGTCGCCGCGCGACTTCTTCCTCATCGGGATCTGGATGGGCTTCGCCATGGCGGTCGGCCTGACCGTCTCCCTGATCGCCCGCCGACCCGTGACCGGCCTGATGTGGAGCTGGTTCCACGGCAAGCGCCACGACTGGCGAGCCGACCGCCGGGTCCTGCGCACCCACGACGTCGCGACCCTGTTCGCCGCCGTCGTCGCCACCGCCCGGTTCGCGGTCAACCAGATCGCCTACCAGGCCGGCGACACCGGGATCCTCGCGATCGCCAAGGTCGCGACCGGCATGCCGCTGACCGCGCTGGTCGTGCTCGTCGCGGTCTGGGCCTTCCGCCGCTCCACGAAGCTGCTGATCAAGGACCCCCGCGCCTCGGCAGCCGCGTGACGATGGCCCGTCACCGGCACTGGACGCGTGCAGGGGGCCATTCACCCGCCGCCGCGACGATCAGCAGGTACCGAGTGCTGTCCGAGGGGCCCGCCGACAGCTCCCGGTGCCCGCTCGGCCCGGTCGGAGCCGAGCCGGATCGACGACGTCATCGTCCCGTCGTCGGCTCCCCGCGCAGGAGCGCGGTGAGCTCGGTCCGCCCCCGGACCCCCAACTTCGCGTAGACCGCCCCGAGCACGTTGTCGACGGTGCGCGTGGAGAGGACGAGCGTGGCCGCGATCTGCCGGCTGGACAGTCCGGTCGAGGCCAGCTCGGCGATCTCCCGCTCGCGCGCGGTGAGGTCGTCCTCCTGCCGCGACGCGGTGAGGATCGGGGTCGCCGGGCTCTCGCAGTCCTCGGCCCAGGTGCGCGAGCGGGCCGCGGACGCCGCGGCCGGCCCGGGGCGGCCGGCGGCGCGGTGGGCACCGGCGGCCTCGAGCGCGGCCTCGGCGGCCAGGAGCATCGTCCCGAACCGCGCGTACCCCGCGGCCGCCTCGTCGAGCTCCTCCCCGGAGACGGCCGCGGCGTAGCGGGCGTGCCAGGCCGCGAGGGGGCTGTCGGTCCGGGTGGCGACGGCGGCGAGCCGGTCGGCCACCCGGGCGCGGGCGCCGAGACGGGCCGCGACGTGCAGGGCGTCCACCTCGTAGCAGTGCTGCCCGAGCCCGGCGGCCTCGTCCGCCACCGCGACCGCACGCTCCGCGGCGGCCCCCGGCCGGCCCGCGGCCGCCTCGGCCCAGGCGCGGCCGAGCGCGACCCAGGGCCGGAAGTGCACGACGTCGACGACGCGGCCGGCGTCGAGGTGGTCGAGCCAGACCCGGATCTCGTCGACGCGGCCGCTCTGGGCGAGCACCGCCAGCATCTCGCCGCAGAGCTGAGGAGCGCAGGGGACGCGCTCGATCTCGTCCTGCGAGGCACAGTCCCGGAGCCACCGGACCGCGGTGTCGAGCCGGCCCCGGCGGGCCGCGTCGACGCCGATCATCAGCGCGTACACCGCCCGCAACGGCCCGGCGACCCCGAGCCCGGCGGCACGCGCCTCGGCGTACCAGTCGCGGGCCAGCGCGGCCGCCTCGTCGAACTCCCCGGCCCACACCCGCGACATCCACAGCCCACCGCTGCGCGCGAGGAGCCGGTGGGAGATCAGATCCGGCCCTCCGTCGCCCTCCATGAGCGCGAGCGCGCGGCGGGCGGCGTCGGCCCCCGCCTCCAGCCGCCCGGCCAGGGGACGCGCGACGGCCGCGGTGACGAAGGCGGGCACGGACCCGGGTTCGTCCGGATCGAGGAGCGGGGTGAGGACGGCGTCGGCGTCGGCGTACCGGCCCTCCTCGAGCAGCGCGACCGCGTCGAGCACCGCGACCCCGGTCGGGTGCGGACGACCGTCGAGCCGGGCCAGCAGCTCGGTGTGGATCCGCCGGGGCGCCGCGCCGTCCGCGACCGCCCACGCTTGCACCGTCGCCCACCGGACGGCGAGCTCGGCCCGGGCCTCGTCGTCGGCGGGCCCCTCGAAGGCGGCCCGGTAGCGCTCGCCGGCCTCGTCGTAGCGTCCCTGGGCGACGAGGATCCCGGCCAGCCGCTGCGCGGCCTCGAACCCCGCGCCCTGCTCGAGAGCCCGCACGAGCAGCGGCTCGGCCCACGACGGCGGCGCGGTCACGGCGGCGGCGACCAGCTCGTCGGTGTCGACGGCGACCCCGCCCTCGAGCCGCCAGGTCAGCAGCCGGGCCGTGTCCTCGGTGCGGCGGCGGCCGGCGGCGTCCAGGGCGGCCTCGAGCGCCGCTGCCAGCTCCCGGAAGCCACGCCTCCGTACCAGCGGTGACTGCTCGGCCCGCAGCGACGGCCCGTCCACCCGGTGCGCCAGGTCGACGACGAGGCGGCGGCCCTCCTCCCGCGAGGAGACCAGGCCGGCCCGGTCCAGCTCGCCGACCTCGGCGCCGCCCGGCAGCCGCTCGACCACCTCCAGCCCGACCGCGCCCGCGAGCGCCAGCCGGTCGAGCAGCTCGCGCTGCCCGACCGGCAGGCCACGGAACCGGGCCAGCACGACCGCCCGGAGCCCGGGGGTCGGGCGTACGTCGTCGTGCCAGCGCCACACCTCCCCGGTCCGCCGCAGGGCGCCCGAGGAGCACCCGTCGGTGACGAGCGCCCGCAGGAGGCGGGGCGCGCCCCCGCTGAGCTCGGCGAGCTCGAAGGCCGTCGCCCCCTCGACCGCCGCACCGAGCACGGCCTCGAGCAGGTGGTGGACCTCGTCGTGGGTCAGCGGGGCGAGCTCGACCCGCACCACGTGTCCCGCACCGCGCAGGACGGCGAAGGCCTCCGGGAGGTCGGCCCCGGTCGGCGCGGTCAGCAGCAGGCGGACCTCGCCCGCCCCGACGAGCCGGTGGAGCACCTGGGCGGTCAGCGCGTCGACCAGGTGGGCGTCGTCGACGACGACCGTGACGGGCCCGGACCCGACGTCCAGCGCGGCGCGCGTGCGCTGGACGCCCCGGGCGACGTCCGGCGGCGCGTCGGCGAGCCCGGGATGGCGCACCGCGAGCGCACCGAGCGGCACGTCCGCTCCCCACGTCGTGCCCGTGAGGAGTTCGACCCGCCGCCCGCGCCCGGATTCCCCGCGACCGATCGCGTGCGCGAGACGGGTACGGCCCGACCCCGGAGCCCCGACGAGCTCGGCGCCACCGGTGCGCTCCAGCGCCGTCCGCGCCGCGTCGAGCTCCGTCTCGCGGCCCGTCAACGGCCAGGCGGCACCCTGCACCGGGACGTCCTACCTCATGACCCCGCCGTCCGGCGAGGACCGGGACGTCCCGGATGTCCGCCTCAGCGCGGCGTGATCGTCACCGAGGGGACGGCCGGCGACGGCGTCCCGCCGAGGATCGCGTCGAAGTCCGGCATCATGAACAGCACCGCGGCGATGATGACCAGCGGCACCACGCAGGTCGCGAAGACGATCGCGCCGATCATCACCCGGGAGCTCCCCCGGCTCAGCGGCTGGGGCACACCGTTGACCATCAGGACGCCCCCGCCCTCCGGGGCGATCGGGTAGGCCATCGGGATCCCCATCACGGGGGCGGCCGGGGGCACGTCGGTGGGACGGTCGGTCGGGCGGCCGTAGCGGTCCTGGTTCACGGGGTCCTCCTCGCTCGGTGCGGCGCTCCGGTCGGGGCGTCCGCGGTGATCCGAGCCTGGCGGGAGGAGCCGGGCCCGCGGAAGGTGCGCGGGACCCGTCGAGTAGTGCCCGGGACGGGACGAGTAACCGCGGCCGGCCGACCGGGTATCACCCGTCGACGCGCCCCCCGCACTCCCGCACCAGCTCCGCCATGATCTCCCGGTCCTCGGGGTCCACGTGGTCGGCGTAGTACTGGTACAGGCTCTCGCGGGCCAGGCGCGACGCCGCCGGCCCGTCGCCGTCGCTGATCGCGTCGAACACCGCGCTGTGGTGGCGGATCGAGCGCAGCTTGTGCGCCTCCTGGTCGTCGGCGTCCAGGATCGTCCGCTGGATCAGGTCGAGGACGGCCTCGCGGACCGCCTCGCCGTACAGGCGCACCAGCTCGTGTCCCGCGGCGTCGGCGATGATCTCGTGGAACTCCAGGTCCGCCAGGCTGAACTCGGCGTACGAACGGTGCAGCAGGCCCCGCATGCGGGCCATGTTGCGCTCGAGCGCGACGAGGTGGGCCGGGGTACGACGACGGGCCGCGATGAGGTTGGTCGAGGCGTCGATGACCATGCGCAGCTGCACCAGCTCGGGCAGCACGATCGTGCGGCTCGCGGTCAGCAGACCCAAGGAGCGCCGGATCGGCGCGGAGGTGATCGGCAGGACCAGCGGTCCGCGCGGGTCCCGCGGGGCCGACCGCACCAATTCCAGGCTCTCCAGGACCCGGAGGGCCTCGCGCACCGACGAGCGGGCGATGCCGTAGTGCTCGACGAGCTCCCGCTCGCTGGGCAGCCGGTCACCGGGCCGGAGGTCGCCGGCGGCGATCCGGCTCTCGATGTCGTCGACCATCCGCCGGTAGGCGCGGTCGGACGCCGCGGCGGCCGACCGGCCGGCGGTGTCGGTCATCGCCGTTCCCCCACGACCGTCGACGGTAGTCGTCAGGTCGGCGGCACGAACCGCCCGTCGACGGCGGTCCACCCGCCGTCCACGCTCAGGGTGGAGCCGGTGACGAAGGTCGAGGCGTCGGACGCGAGGTAGACGACGGCTCCGGCCAGCTCCGACGGGGTCGACCACCGCCCGAGCGCCCCCTTGGTGGCGTAGGCCCGGTACCACTCCGGGTCCGCCCGGATCTGCGCGGTCAGTGGCGTCTCGACGACCCCCGGCGCGATCGCGTTGACGCGCACACCCGCCTCGCCGAACTCCACCGCCGCCGTGCGGACCAGGGCCTCCAGACCGGCCTTCGTCGCCGCATAAACTCCCTGCCCCGCCTCGACGGTCCGCGCGCGGATCGACGAGAACGCGATGATGCTGCCGGAGCCGCGGGCCACCATGCGGGCGCCGACCGCGCGCAGGACGGTGAAGCTGCCGCGCAGGTTCAGCCCGACGACCCGGTCGAACTCCTCGACGGAGTAGTCGAGCAGGCGCTTGCGGACGTTGATCGCGGCCGTGAGCACGACGACGTCGACGTCACCGATCTCGTCGAGCCGGCGGTCCAGGTCGGCGGGGTCGGTGACGTCGAGCTCCACCGCGGTGGCCCGACCGCCCGCACCGGTCACGCCCTCGGCCGTGGTCGCGGCGGTGTCGGCGTCGCGGTCGCCGCAGATCACCTCCGCGCCCTGGGCGGCGAGCGCCAGCCCGGCCTCGCGCCCGATCCCCCCGGCGCCGAGCAGCAGGACCCGGCGGTCGTGGAGGTCGAACAGCCGCCGGTAGTCGGTCGTGTCGGTCACGGTCGGTCCTCCTGGTCAGGCGGGGCGGATGACGGCCATGCGCGTCACGGTCAGTTCCTCGATGGCGAACCGCGGGCCCTCCCGGCCGATGCCGGAGTCCTTGACCCCGCCGTACGGCATGACGTCCGACCGGAAGCCGGGCACCTCGTTGACGATCACGCCGCCGACCTCCAGCTCGTCGATGGCGCGGAAGGCCGTCGCGAGCGAGCGCGTGAAGACGCTGGCCTGCAGCCCGTAGCGGGACCGGTTGGCGGTCTCGAGGGCCGTCGCGAGGTCGGGCACCGAGTTCACGGCCACGACCGGCGCGAAGATCTCCTCGCACCAGGCCTGCTGGTCCTCCGGGACGTCGAGCAGGACCGTGGGCTCGACCGAGCGGCCGGCGACGCGCCCGCCGTGGACGACCTTCGCCCCGGCCCGCTCGGCCGCCTCGATCCACTCCAGGACGCGACGGGTGGAGGCCTCGTCGATGAGCGGGGCGACCCGGGTGCCGTCGTCCCGGGGATCGCCGGTCGTCAGTTCCCCGATCCGTGCCGAGAGCCCGCCCAGGAACTCGTCGCGCACCGGCTCGCACACAATGACGCGCTGCACCGCGATGCACGCCTGTCCGTTGAAGTAGAAGCCGCCGCGCAGGACCGCGTCGACGGCGCGGTCGAGGTCTGCGTCGGTGTCCACGATCAGCGCGGCGTTGCTCCCCAACTCGAGCAGAGTCTTCCGCGGTGCCGCGTCCCGGGCGATCCGGTGCCCGACCGCGGCCGAACCGGTGAAGGACACCGCCGCCACTTCGGGGGCGGTCACCAGCACCTTCCCGACCTCGGCGTCCCCGGTCACCACCTGGACGATCGCGGGCGGGGCGCCGTGCGCCTCCGCGGCCCGTCGCACGACGTCGGCCAGCCGGAGCGTGGCGAGCGGCGTGGTCGGCGCGGGCTTGCAGATCACCGGGCAGCCGGCGGCGATCGACGGGGCGATCTTGTGCGAGGCGAGCAGGACCGGCGCGTTGAACCCCGCGATCCCGACGACGAGGCCGATCGGCCGCCGCGTCCAGTAGCCGACCATGCCCTCGCCGGAAGCCTGCAGGTCCAGCGGGACGGTCTCCCCGTGGAGGTGGGCGACCTCCTCCGCGGTCGCGGTCCAGGTGAACAGGGTGCGGGAGAACTCGACCCGGCAGTCCGCGCGGGTCTTGCCCGTCTCGGCGATCAGCAGCTCGACGAACTCGTCGGTGCGCGCGGCGAGCTCGCGCTCCACGTCGAGCAGGATTGCGCGTCGGGCGGCCGAGGTCAGGGTCGCGGCCGCGCGGCGCACCGCCGCGCCGGCGGCGAGGGCCTCGCGGGCGAGCTCGACGGTGCCCACGGGCGCCTCCGCGACGGTGGACCCGTCGAACGGGAAGACCACGGGCGCCCGGGCCACGTCGGTGCGCCAGCCGGAGCCGACCGGGAGACCCTCGGGAACGGGTGGCACGTCGGGTCGCGGATCCACGAACCCCTCCTGACGACGACGTCGGGTGCTGGTCTGACCAGCGAGCGGCTCCCGGAGCATGCAGCCCGCTCTCGCCGTCGTCAAGACGCGCGATGCCGGGCGGTTCACGCGGTCCGCGACGGCGAGGTAGGGGCCCTGAGCAGGACGGACCCGACCCGCGCTTGACTATCGTCAGCGTCACAGTCCACTCTCCGATCGCTGTATCCAGCTGTATCCAGTCCGCGCCGACGACG
The DNA here is from genome assembly GCF_030286555.1 of Actinomycetospora termitidis. Lineage (GTDB taxonomy): Bacteria > Actinomycetota > Actinomycetes > Mycobacteriales > Pseudonocardiaceae > Actinomycetospora > Actinomycetospora termitidis. The sequence continues at coordinate 759,259 of NZ_JASVWF010000003.1, forward strand.
GCAGGAGGCCCCGTGGAGCGATCGGCCCGCTCGGCCTCCGGGCTGGTCGACGAGCTCGCCGCCGTCCTCCGCGAACGCATCTACAGCGGGCGCTACGCGGCCGGCGCGCGGCTGCCGCAGGAGACGCTGGCCGCCGAGCTCGGGGTCAGCCGCACGCCGTTGCGCGAGGCCCTCCGGGCACTCGAGCAGGACGGGCTGGTCCGGGTCGACCCGGGCCAGGGCGCCCGCGTGGTGACCGGCGACGTCCCGACGCTGCTGGCCGCCTACGAACTGCGCGCGGTCCACGACGGGCTCGCCGCCCGACTCGCGGCCCGGGCGCGACCCGGCGCGGCCCGCTGCCGCGACCTGCGGCACGTCCTCACCACCCAGCGCGGCGCGCTCGACCCGTGGTCACCGCGCGCCTACACCGGCGCCAACGTCGACTTCCACGAGCAGATCCTCCACCTCGCGGGCAACGAGTTCCTGCTCGCCCAGGCGCCGCTGCTGCGCATGACCGCGCAGGTCTTCGCGCCGGTCGCCCTCGTCGAGCCCGCCCGCGCCCGCCGGGCGATCGGCGAGCACGAGGCCATCGCGGACGCGATCGCCGCCGCCGACGAGGCCGCCGCCGAGCGCCTGGCCCGCGCCCACATCCAGACCACGATCGACGAGCTCCGTCAGGTCCACGAAGGAGTGACCCAGCCATGCCCACCTACTACGTCGCCTCCGACATCGGCGGGACGTTCACCGACACCGTCGTGATCGACCAGGACGGCCACGTCGGGCGCTACAAGTCCTCCACCGTCCCGGACAACCCGGCCGAGGGCGTGCTGGACACCCTCGTGGACGCCGCCGCCGAGCGCGGCGTGGAGCTCGGCGAGCTCCTCGGTCAGGTCGAGGTGTTCGCGCACGGCACCACGATCGCCACGAACGCGATGCTCGAGGGCCGTGCCCGCCGCGTCGGTCTGCTCCAGACCCGCGGCTTCGGGGACACGCTGACGATCATGCGCGGGTTCAAGGGCATCGGGCTGGACGAGGAGGACATCAAGCGCTTCCGCACCCTGGTCAAGCAGCCCACCGCGGTCCCGCGGGCGATGACCGAGGAGATCACCGAGCGCGTCGACTACGCCGGCCGCGTGGTCTGCCCGCTGGACGAGGACGACGTCCGGCGGGCAGTGCGCGCCCTGCGCGACCGCGGCGCCGAGGTGATCGCGGTCGCCCTGCTGTGGTCGTTCGCGAACGACACCCACGAGCGCCGGGTCGCCGAGATCGTCGCCGAGGAGGCCCCCGGCCTCGGGGTGACGCTCTCCAGCGAGTTCCTGCCCCGCATCGGCGAGTACGAGCGCACGCTCACCACCGCGGTCAACGCGAGCCTGCGGCCGGTCCTGAAGACCTCCCTGGACAGTTTCGAGCACACCCTGACGAGGGCCGGCCTGCGCAGCGGCCCGCTGCTCATGCAGTCCAACGGCGGGCTCGCCACGTTCGACGAGGTCGAGAAGCGCGCGGCTGCCACGGTGATGTCCGGCCCGGTCGGCGGGGTCATCGCCTCGCAGTTCCTCGGCACCCGCTCCGGGCACCGCAACGTCGTCACCACGGACATGGGCGGCACCAGCTTCGACGTCGGGCTGGTCCTCGACGGGCTGCCGGTCATGTCGAACACGACGTTGATCGGCCGCGACCAGCTCGCCCTGCCCTCGGTCGCGGTCCGCGCGATCGGCGCCGGGGCGGGCTCGATCGCCTCGGTGCGCAACGGGGTGCTGCAGGTCGGGCCGGAGAGCGCCGGCGCCCGGCCGGGCCCGGCCTGCTACGGCCGCGGCGGCGAGCGCCCGACGGTGGCCGACGCCGACCTCGTCCTGGGCTACCTCAACCCGGACAACTTCCTCGGCGGGCGACTGACGCTCGACGTCGGGAAGGCGCGGACCGCCATCGAGACGCACGTGGCCGGCCCGGCCGGGCTGTCGGTCGAGCAGGCCGCGGAGGGCATCAAGACGATCGTCGACTCCCGCATGGCCGACCTCGTCCGCCAGGTCACCGTCGAGCAGGGCTACGACCCCACCGACTTCGCGGTGTTCGCCTACGGCGGCGCGGGCCCGCTGCACGCGTTCTCCTACGGTGCCGAGCTCGGCTGCCCGCAGATCATCGTGCCGATCACCGCCTCGGTGCACTCGGCGTTCGGCATCGGCTGCTCGGACCTGACGATGGTCGAGGAGATCTCCCAGCCCATGCAGACCCCGCCGGGCACCACCGACCACGCCGCCGCCCTCCCGCCGGAGACCCTCACCGCGACCTTCGACCAGCTCGCCGACCGGGCCGCGCGCGACCTCGTCGCGGCCGGCGCCGGGGCGGACACGATCTCCTACGTCCGCTCCGTCGAGATCCGCTTCCGCGCCCAGATCCACGTCCTGACCGTGACCTTCGAGGCGGGCTCCGGCGCGCTGTCCGCGGCGGACGTGAACGGCATGGTCGAGCGGTTCGTCGAGCAGTACGAGGGCCGCTTCGGCAAGGGGGCGGCCTTCCTCGAGGGCGGCGTCGAGATCACCACCTTCCGCGTCGTCGCGACCAGCCCGGTCCCCCGCGCCGAGTTCTCGACGGTGGCCGGCCCCGGTTCCGGGGCCGGCTCACCCGCGGGGACCCGCAGCGTGTTCAGCGGCGGCGCGTGGCGCGACGCCACGGTCTACCGCGGGGAGCAGCTCCACGACGGCATGACCATCGACGGCCTCGCGATCGTCGAGCTCGCCGACACCACGGTCGTCGTCGGCCCCGAGCAGGACGCCGTCGTCGACGGCACCGGCGACCTCGTCATCCAGAACCGCGCCTGAGCACCCGGAGGACACCGTGAGCAGCGCAGTGAGCACCGCAGCGACCACCACCGGCGGCGTCGACCCCGTCACCTACGAGGTCATCCGCCACAAGCTCTGGTCGATCAACTCGGAGGGCGCGACGACCGTCGAGCACGTCTCGGGCTCCCCCGTCGTGCACGCCACCGACTACAACTTCGGCATCTACACCGCCACGGGCGAGATGGCGATCATCGGCGTCTACCTGCTGACCCCGCTCTACACCGGGGCGATGGCCGTCCAGGAGTTCCTGGCCCGCTACTCCGACATCGAGCCGGGCGACGTCTTCATCATCAACGACCCCTACCTCGCGGCCATGCACCAGAACGACGTGCAGTTCTGCAGCCCGGTGTTCCGCGACGGCGAGATCGTGTCCTGGCTCGGCTGCATGGCCCACCAGGTCGACCTCGGCGGGATGGATCCGGGCAGCTGGTGCACGACCGCGACGGACGTCTTCCAGGAGGGCATCCGCATCCCGCCGGGCCGCATCGTCCGCAAGGGCGTGGTCAACCAGGAGCTCTGGGACACGATCGTCCTGAACTCCCGGATGCACGACACCGTCGCGAACGACTTCCGCGCCTTCCTCGCCGGGCTCCGGGTCGCCGAGCAGCGCTTCGGCGAACTCTGCGACCGCTACGGCACCGACGCCGTCCGCGCCACGATGGAGAGGACGCTCGACAACTCCGAGGCCGACCTGCGGGCGATGCTGCGCGAGCTGCCCGACGGCACCTACGAGCACACGTCCTACCTCGATCGGCCGGACGGCTCCGGGCGCCCGGGCGACGCCGGGGTGGAACTGCTCCGGGTCCCCTGCGTGATGACCAAGACCGACGACCGGCTCGTCTTCGACTTCTCCGGGGCGAGCCCGCAGAGCCCCGCGTACGGCATGACGACGCGCGGCGGTCTGCTCGGGGCGGTCGCGACGCTGATGCTGTGCACCTTCGGCGGCGAGATCCCGTGGAACCACGGCATCATGCGCCCGGTCGAGGTGGTCGCCCCGGACGGGCTGTGCGTCACGGCGGTGGAACCGATGCCGGTCTCCGGCGGCGCCGCCGGTGCGAACTGGACCGCCACCTGCTCCGCGGGCGGCGCGATCGCGAAGATGCTGAGCTTCTCCGAGCGCTACGAGGGCTTCGCCTTCGGCCCGAGCGACGGCTCCTGGCAGCTCTCCCAGTTCGGCGGGATCGACCAGCACGGCGAGCCCTTCGCCTCGATGTACATGGACTCCCTGCTCTGGGGCGGCCCGGCCTTCTCGTTCCGCGACGGGGTCGACTCGGGCGGGGCCATGGTCATCCTCGGCGGCGGGGCCACCGACGTCGAGCAGCAGGAGATGCGCCACCCGCTGCTGTACCTGTGGCGCCGGCAGGTCCCCGACTCCGGAGGGGCCGGGACCCACCGGGGCGGCAACGGCGTCCAGTTCGCGCTCACCCCGATCGACACCGAGGAGGTCACGGGAGTCCTGGGCACGCACGGCGTCGCCCTGCCCAACCGCACCGGGCTGTTCGGCGGCCTGCCCGGCTCCTGCGCCCGTTTCGAACGCGTCATCGGCAGCGGCGTCCTCGACCATCTCGCGAGCGGCCGCGGCGTCGACAACCTCCGCGAGCTCGACGGCGACCACGGGGTCCTGCCGGGCGTCGCGCCGGCGGCCCGGATCGCCCACGGCGACGTCTTCGAGTGCACCGTCCAGAACGGCGGGGGCTACGGCGACCCGCTGCTGCGCGACCCCGCCGCGGTCGCCGCCGACGTAGCCGCGGCCGCGGTCGGCGTCGAGGCGGCCCACCGGCTCTACGGCGTCGTCCTGACCGACGGCGGCCAGGTCGACCCGGCCGCGACCGAGGCCCGCCGGGACGCGGTCCGTGCCGGCCGCCGCGAGCGCATGACGGCGCCGGGTGGTGGCGCCGCGCCCGAGGTCGCCGGCGAGCCGGACGGCCGGTGGGGCACCTCCCTGCTGATCTGGACGACGGGCGGGCGCTCGGTCGCGGCCTGCGCGCACTGCCGCACCCCGCTCGGTGACCTCGCGGGCGGCTGGGAGTCCCTGGCCGGGCGCATCACCCTCGGGCCGGAGGATCTCGGCGGCCGGGTCGACGTCCACGACGCCCTCACGGCGGTCGCCCACGTCTGCCCGCACTGCCTGACGGCGCTGTGGGTGGACACCGAGCCGACGTCCGGCAAGGACTGGCGCGACTTCGCCCTGGCCTGACCCGCTCCCCGAGAGGACTCGCATGCCCACCCACGACCTCGCCGTCATCGGCGGCGACGGCATCGGGCCCGACGTCACCACCGAGGCGCTGCGCAGCATCCACGCGGCCGCGCGGCGCTTCGGCTTCGACGTCACCACGACGGAGTACGACCTGGGGGCCGAGCGCTACCTGCGCGACGGGACCGCGCTCGACGACGCGGACGTCGAGCGGCTCCGGCGGCACGACGCGATCCTGCTCGGCGCGGTCGGGGATCCCCGGGTACCGCCCGGGGTCCTGGAGCGCGGGCTCGTCGTCGGCCTGCGGGTCGCGCTGCGGCACGCGGTCAACGTCCGGCCGGTCCGGCTCTACCCCGGCGTCGAGAGCCCGGTCCGCGACCTGACCCCCGACCGGTGCGACCTGGTGATCATCCGGGAGAACACCGAGGGCCTCTACGCGGGCGGCGGCACGACCGTCCACCGCGGCACCGAGCACGCGACCGCGATCCAGAACTCGGTGACGACGACACCCGCGACCCGCGCGTGCGTCGAGTACGCGTACCGGCTCGCGCGGGCACGGCGCGGGCGGCTGACGCTGTGCCACAAGACGAACATCCTCGTCGAGGCCGGTCGGCTCTGGACCGACGTCGTCGAGCAGGTCGGCGCGGCGTACCCCGGGGTCGGGCGGGACTACGTGCACGCGGACGCGATGTGTCAGCACCTGCCCCTGACCCCGGAGCGCTTCGACGTCGTCGTCACCGACAACCTCTTCGGCGACATCATCAGCGACCTCGGCGCGACGATCCAGGGCGGGCTGGGGCTGGCGGCCAGCGGCAACATCAACCCGGCCGGGGACACGCCGGGCATGTTCGAGCCGGTCCACGGCTCGGCGCCGGACATCGCCGGCACAGGGCGCGCCAACCCCGCCGCGGCCGTGCTCTCCGCCGCGATGTGCCTCGCGAGCCTCGGCGAACCGGAGGCCGCCCTGGTGCTGGAGGCCGCCACGGCAGGTGTGCTCGCGGAGCTCCCGGCCACCACCGGGCCCGCGACGGGCGAGGGCACCTCCGGGATCGGCGCGCGCATCGCGGAACGGGTCGCCACCGTGGAGCCGGACGCCCTCGGCGACCCGGCCACGTCGCTGATGAGTGCCCTGGTGCGGGCGGCCGCCTGACCCCTGAACGAACGAGCGGCACTCCCGCTGCATCGATGCGCGCGAGAGTGCCGTTCGTTCCGGGGAGGGGTCAGCGCACCACCGGCAGCGGAGCGGTCGCGTCGTCGACGGGCTCGGTGCCGGCCGGCTGCGGCGGGTCGACGGTGAGCTCGACCGCGGCGGGGCGGCCGGAGGTCACGGTGACCGTCTCCGAGACCGGGGCGAACCCGCTCGCGGTCAGCAGGTAGCGGCCCTCGGCGAGGTCCTCCACCGCGAAGCGACCCGCGGCGTCGGTGACGGTCGAGGCGACGACCCGCCCGTCGGCGCCCATGAGCACCACGAGCGACTCCGGCACGGCCCCGCCCGTGACCGAGCGGACCCGGCCCCGGACCGCGTGTCGCGCGACGGCGACCCGCACGTCGTGCCGCGTCCCGCGGCGGCCCGCCGGGGCGGCCTCCTCCACGACCAGCCGCTCGGCGACCGGCTCCCGCCCGGGGGCGAGCACCGCCACGGTGTAGGCGCCCGGCTCGAGCTCCGGGCACTCCCACGTGCCGTCGGCGCCGGTGCGGCGGACCGCCCGGACCCCGCCGCTCGCGTCGGTCACCGTCACGGTCGCACCGACCACCGGGATGTCCGCGGTGTCCCGCACCGAGCCGCCCACCGGCGTCGCCCGGCGCAGCGTCAGCGACCGGTGCACGGGCACCCCGTCGAGCGTCACGAGCTCGGCGAGCGGCTTGAACGTGCTCGGGTTCGCGACGACGACGTAGTTGGCGGGCAGCGGCGCGTGCAGCCGGAACGACCCGTCGGCCGCGGAGAACGTCCGGTCGACGACGGTGCCGTCGAGGGCGTGCAGCGCCATCGGGATGCCGGCGAGTTCCTGCGTGAACCGCACCGACCCGTCGTCGGGAAGGGAGCCGTCGGAGAGCTCCCCGAGGACCACGGAGTCGCCGTGGCGCACCGGCGCCTCGTGCCGACCGGTGCGCGGTACCGGCGAGGGCCGCAGCACGCGTTCGCTGCCCGCGGCCCCGGCCGCGCCGACGGGCGGAGTGGACGCCGGGACGTCCAGCGCGCCGCGGGCGGCTCCGGTGACCTCGGCGGCGGAGTCGACGCTGCCCGGGCCGGCGGCCCGACCGGACTCCTCGGCCTGCCGGGCCTGGATGCCCGACGTCGTGCGCAGCGGGACCTCCTTGAGGAACCAGATGAGCACGAAGCCGACGGCGATGACGCAGGCGGCCACGAGGAAGACCAGGTCCATGGACGAGGCGAAGCCCTCGAAGTACGGCTGCGCGAGGCGCGGGTCCATCCGCTGCAGGATCGACGAGTCCTGGGTGACCTGCGCCGCGCCGACGGCCGGGTTCACACCCGGCGTGTTGACCGGGTCCGCGGCGACGGCCGGGTCGGCCAGGGCCGCCCGGAAGTCGGGCGAGGACGCCGCCGTCCGGAACGCGGAGGTGATGTTGCCGCCGACGGTGGAGAACAGGATCGACAGGAACACCGAGACGCCGAGCGTGCCGCCCATCTGGCGGAAGAACGTGGCCGACGCGGTCGCGACGCCCATGTCGCTCGCCGGGACCGCGTTCTGCACGGCCAGCACGAGGGTCTGCATGCAGTTCCCGAGCCCGAGGCCGAACACGACCATGAGGACCGCGACCTGCCAGTACGGCGTGTCCGCGTGCAGCAGGAAGTGGAAGAGCAGCATGCCGAGGGTCATCAGGCCGAGGCCGATCACCGGGAAGACCTTGTAGCGCCCGGTGCGGCTGGTCAGCTGACCGGAGATCACCGAGGCGACCATGATGCCGCCGACCAGCGGGATCATCTCCAGACCGGCCTCGGTCGGGCTGGACCCGCCGACGATCTGCAGGTACTGCGGGACGATCGCGATGCCGCCGAACATGCCGACACCGGTGATGACCGCGATGATCGTGGTCAGGCTGAAGACGCCGTTGCGGAACAGCCGCAGTGGCAGCAGGGCGTCGTCGCCGTAGGCACGCTCGGCCAGGACGAACGCGACGATGCCGACGGCACCGATCGCGTAGCAGACGATCGCCCACGTCGAGCCCCAGCCCCACGTCTGGCCCTGCTCGGCCACGATCAGCAGCGGGACGAGCGCGACGGCGAGTGCGGTGGCGCCCGGCCAGTCGATGCGGTGCTCACGACGGTTGTGCGGGAGGTTCAGCACCCGCCAGACGACGGTGAAGGCGATGATGCCGATCGGCACGTTGACCAGGAAGACCCAACGCCAGCCGGTGATCCCGACGATCGAGTCGGCGCCGGCGAAGAAGCCGCCGACGACCGGGCCGATGACGCTCGACGTCCCGAACACCGCGAGGAAGTAGCCCTGGTACCGGGCGCGCTCCCGCGGCGGGACGATGTCGCCGATGATCGTGAGCGCGAGGCTCATCAGGCCGCCGGCGCCCGCGCCCTGGATGGCCCGGAAGATCGCCAGCTCGTACATCGACGTCGAGATCGTGCAGAGCACCGACCCGATGACGAAGACGGCGATGGCGAAGAGGAAGAACGGCTTGCGCCCGTAGAGGTCGGAGAGCTTGCCGTAGAGCGGCGTCGCGATCGTCGCGGTGATCAGGTACGCCGTCGTCGCCCACGCCTGCAGGTTCAGGCCGTTGAGGTCGTCGGCGATGGTGCGGATCGAGGTGGAGACGATGTTCTGGTCGAGCGCGGCCAGGAACATGCCGAGCATGAGCCCGGAGAGGATCGTCAGGATCTGGCGGTGGGTGAACGCCCCGCCCGCCGTCGCGGACGACACGGGCGGTGCCGCCTGTGCCTCCTGCGTCGTGCTCATCGGTCCTCCTGGGACGCGTCGTGGTGGTTCTCGAGCGCGGTGGTGAAGCGGTCCATCAACGCGACGAGCCGCTCGCGGTCGGCCTCGTCCCAGTCGCTCGTGACATCGGAGATCCAGCGGTTGCGGAGGTCGCGGTTGGCCTCGAAGACCCGGTGCCCCTCGGCGGTGGCGGCGAGCAGGCACGCCCGGCCGTCGGCGGGATCGGGCCGGCGCTCGACGTAGCCGATCCGGACGAGCGCGGCGACCTGCCGGCTCACCGTCGACGGGTCGGAGTGCACGGCCTCGGCCAGCGCGTTGGACCGGTGCGGCCCGGAGATGACCAGGCGGGCGAGCAGGACGTACGCGGCGCGCTCGACGCCGTCGTCCTTCGGCTTGGTCATCCGCTTGCGCTCGATGTGCCGGATCAGCCGGATCAGCTGCAGGCCGATCCGGTCCGAGGTCCGCCAGCGCTCGTCCGCCCCCTCGGGGACGGGCGGGGCCGGGCGCTCACCGATGGGTGCGTTCATTGCGTGCTCCGTACAATCGCTTGTTCGGTACAACTATGCACCCGGGGTCAGCGCGCCGCCAACCCGGGCTACCCGTTCGGGGATGTGATGTGCTCACCCGATGGTCGACGTCGACGAACGCCTCCACGACCGCGTCCGCTACGCCCGGACCGGCCACGTCGCGACCATCACCTACGACCGTCCGGACAAGCTCAACGCGATCGACGGCGCCATGCGCGACGGGCTCAACGCCGCGTTCTCCCGGTTCTCCGCCGACGACGAGGCGTGGGTCGGCGTGGTGACCGGCGCCGGCCGCGCGTTCTGCGCAGGGGCGGACTTCGGCTCCGAGCGCAACCCGGCCGGTGAGTTCCCGGGGTCGTTCTGGGAGCGCCCGACGGTGAACTCCTTCGAGTCCGGCTGGGAGATCCACAAGCCGGTGATCGCCGCCGTCAACGGCCTGTGCCTGGGCTACGGGCTGACGCTCGTGACGTGGTGCGACTTCGTCATCGCCTCGGACCGCGCGACCTTCGGCTACCCGGAGGTGAAGCTCGGCGTCCCGACGATCGTCGGCGCGCTGCGGCTCCCGGGCCGGGTGGGCTGGCAGCCCGCCATGGAGCTGCTGCTCACCGGCGAGACGATCTCCGCCGCGCGGGCGAAGGAGATCGGGCTGGCACTGCAGGTGGTGCCGCACGAGGAGCTGGACTCCGCCGTCGACGCCTTCGCGCAGCGCCTGCTCGCCGGCGCGCCCCTGGCCCAGCGCGCGATCAAGGAGGTCGCGCGACGGGGTCCGGAGATGTCGCAGACCGATGCGATCCGGTTCGGGGAGACGATGCGTCGGGTGGCCGGGGCGACCGAGGACGCGACGGAGGGCGGGCTCGCCGCGCGGGAGAAGCGGCCCCCGCGATGGCAGGGCCGCTGACCCGCCGTCAGGACATCCGCTCGAACACCGCCGCGAGGCCCTGGCCGCCGCCGATGCACATGGTCTCGAGCCCGTAGCGGGCCTGGCGACGTTCCATCTCGCGCAGCATCGTGGTCAGGATCCGCACCCCGGTGGCGCCGACCGGGTGGCCGAGCGAGATGCCCGAGCCGTTCGGGTTGACCCGCTCGTCGTCGATCAGGTCGATGCCCCACTCCCGGGCCACCCCGAGGGCCTGCGCGGCGAACGCCTCGTTGAGCTCGATCACGTCCATGTCCGCCAGCGACAGCCCGGCCTGCCCGAGGGCCTTCTCGGTCGCCGGGACCGGCCCGATCCCCATGATCTCCGGCCCGCAGCCCGCCACACCCCACGACACGAGCCGCGCCAGCGGCCGCAGCCCCAGCTCGGCCGCCTTCTGCGGGGTGGTGACGATGCAGACCGCGGCGCCGTCGTTCTGGCCACTCGCGTTCCCGGCGGTGACCGTGGCGTCCGGGTCCTGCTTACCCATGATCGGGCGCAGCTTGGCTAGTGACTCGAGGTTCGCGTCCGGGCGGATGTGCTCATCCTGATCGACGACGGTGTCGCCCTTGCGGCCGTGGATCGTCACCGGCACCAGCTCGTCGGCGTAGCGGCCCTCCTTGACCGCGGCGGTGGCCTTCTCGTGGCTGCGCACCGCGAGCCGGTCCTGCTCCTCACGGGGAATCGAGTACTTCTTGCGGACGTTCTCCGCGGTCTCGATCATCCCGCCGGGCACCGGGTGGTTCACCCCGCCGGCGTGCACCCGGCCCTGGGCCAGGGAGTCCTTCATCTCGAACCCGCCGGCCTTGGTGCCCCACCGGACCTTGTCGGTGAAGTACGAGGCGCCCGACATCGACTCCGCGCCGCCCGCGAGGACCAGGTCGTTCGCGCCGGAGGAGACCGCCATCGCCGCGTAGAGCACCGCCTGCAGCCCCGACCCGCAGCGCCGGTCGATCTGGATCCCGGGCACCGTCACGTCCAGCCCGGCGTCCAGCGCCGCGACCCGCCCGATCGCCGGCGCGTCCATCGTCGGGTAGCAGTGCCCGAACACCACGTCGTCGATCTGCTCCGCGGTGATCCCGGTGCGGCGCACCAACTCGCGGATCACCGTCGCCCCGAGCTCCTGCACCGGGAAGTCGCGCAGCGACCCCCCGAAGCCACCGACGGGAGTACGGACCGGCTCACAGACGACGGCATCCACCACGTCCTGCATCCTCCCCGACGACGACCGCGGCCGGTTCGTGCGATCCCGCACAGCGGAAGGGTGTGGCTCCGCCTCGTGAGCACTATTCCGTGTCCAGACACGGAACAGTGCTCACCTGCTACAGCACATACCGCAGGATCACCTCGGCGACGCACGCCGGCTTCGGCCAGCCCTCGATCTCGACGGTGCCGCCGATCGTCGCCTGGACGCCGTTCGGCACGTCGGTGACGTCGACCAGCCGGCAGTGCCCCCGCACGCGACTGCCCACCGGCACGGGCGCGGGGAAGCGGACCTTGTTCAGCCCGTAGTTCACCGTCATCGACACCCCGCTGACCTCGAAGGTGTCCCAGCCGAACTTCGGCATGAGCGCGACCGTGAGGAACCCGTGCGCCACGGTCCGACCGAACGGCCCATCCGCGGCGCGCTCCGGATCGACGTGGATCCACTGGTGGTCATCCGTGGCGTCCGCGAAGACGTTGATCCGCTCCTGGTCGACGAGGACCCACTCGCTGGTGCCGAGGTCCTCCCCCACCGCTGCGCGCAGTTCCTCGACGTCGGCGAACTTCCGCAAGACATGCTCCTCGTCAGGTGTGGGACGGCCCCTACAGGTCGGCCGCGATCTCCTTGGCCTGCCCGACCAACGCGACCCGCTCCGCCGTCGTGCCGCCGAGGGGTGTGATGTTCAGCGTCGTCACGCCCGCCTCGGCGAAGGCCGCCATCCGCTCCGCGACGTAGGAGCGCGGGCCGATCAGCGAGATCGCCCGCAGCAGCTCCTCGGGGACCTCCTTCGCGGCCTCGTCCTTCTTCCCGGACAGGTACAGGTCCTGGATGGTCTCGGCCTCGTCGTCGTAGCCGTAGCGGCGGGCGACGTCGTTGTAGAAGTTCTTGCCCTTCGCCCCCATGCCGCCGACGTAGAGGGCGACCATGTTCCGCATCCCGTCGAGCATCTGGGAGGCGACGTCGTCGTCCTCGGTGACGAAGAACGAGGTCTGCAGGAAGACCTGGAGGGGTCCCAACGACGGGTCGCGCTTCGCCTTCCCGGCCTCGAGGGACTCGCCCCACACCTCGTGCGCCTTCTCCGGCACGAAGAAGATCGGCTGCCAGCCGTCGGCCTTCTCCGCGACCAGCGTGACGTTCTTCGGGCCCAGCGCGGCGACCAGGATCGGGATCTCGGACCGCACCGGGTGGTTGATCAGCTTGAGCGGCTTGCCGAGGCCGGTGCCCTGCCCCTCGGGCAGCGGGATCGCGTAGTGCCTGCCCTGGTGCTCGACGCGCTCACGGCGCCACACCTGCCGGCAGATGTCGATGATCTCGCGGGTCCGGCCGAGCGGGGCGTCGTAGGGCACGCCGTGGAAGCCCTCGATCACCTGCGGACCGCTGGCGCCGATCCCGAGCGTGAACCGCCCGCCCGAGACGTAGTCCAGTCCGGCCGCCGTCATCGCGGTGAGCGTCGGCGTCCGGGTGTAGATCTGCAGAATTCCGGAGGCGATGTCCACCCGCTCCGTGCGGGCCGCGATGAAGCCCAGCTGGCTCACCGCGTCGAAGCTGTACGCCTCCGGCACGAAGACGATGTCGAGCCCGGCCTTCTCGTGCTCGGCCAGCTCGGCGACCGTCTCCTCGAACCCGCCGGCGTAGTTGATCCCCATCCCGATGCGCACGACCCCGGAGCCTGCCACGATCACGCCCCCGTGAGCACTCCCGGCCACCGAGTCACCATCACCGTGCGCGGCTACGAGACCGACGCCAACCGCCACCTCAACCACGCCGTGTACCACCAGTACGGCGAGCACGGCCGGGAGGAGACCCTGCGGTCGGCCGGCGTCGACATCACCGCGCTGTCCGCGGCCGGGATCGGACCGGTGATCCTCGAGACGACGGTGCGGTTCCTCGCCGAGCTCGTCGTCGGGGACGAGGTCGAGGTCGTCACGACGACGAGCTTCGGGTCCGGGAAGTCGTTCCGGATGGACACCGAGCTCGTCCGGGTCCGCGACGGCGCGACCGCCGCCACGCTCACGGGCGTCATGGGCCTGCTCGACCACGCCACGCGCCGGCTCGCCGCCGACCCGCACGGTCGCCTGCGCGCGGTCGCCGCCGACCCGGACGCCTTCGACCGAATCGTTCAGTCGCCGGGGTAGTCCCAGTCGCGGACGTCGATCCGGCGCCGTTCGAGCACCTCGCCGATCGTCGACCACTGGTGGCCGCCGAGCCGGGCGAGCGGCTTCAGGCGGGTGACGTCCGGCCGGCCGTCCACCAGGGCGTCCTCGGACACCACGGCGTGGACGACCCGGCCGAACACGACCGTCGAGTCACCCAGGCACAGCGTCGAGTGCAGGACGCACTCCAGCGCGACCGGTGACCCGGCCACCCGCGGCGGCCGGACCCGGGCGGCCGGCTCCCGCTCCAGCCCGACCTCGGCGAACTCGTCGCGGTCGGCGCCGAAGTTCGTCGCGGTCGCGTTGACCTGGTCGATCAGCCACTCCGGCGTCAGCGAGATCGTCATCTCGCGGGTCGCCTCGACGTTGGTCAGGGAGTCCTTGCGGCCGACCGAGGTGAACTGCACGACCGGCGGGTCCACGCACGCCACGGTGAAGAACGAGTGCGGGGCGAGGTTGTCCACGCCGTCCGCCGACGTCGTCGCGACCCACGCGATCGGGCGGGGCACCACCACCGCGGTGAGGAACTTGTAGAACGCGCCGGAGCCGAGCTCGTCGGGGTCGAAGTCGGTGCGCACGGCGGCGTGGTCCTCCTGCGGTGATCAGTTCGCGGGTGGTTCCAGCGTGGTCGTCGTGGTCGGTTCCCGCGAGCGGGACGTGGTCGTGCGTGACGCGGCACTCGTCGTGGTGCTCCGCTCCGGGGCCGTCGTCGTGGTGGTCGCGCCGGGATCGTTCCCGTCGGTGTCCTCGGCCGCCGACGCCGAGGTCGTGGGCGCGGTGCCGATGACCTCGCCGACGCTCGTGCCGGTGCCGCCGGAGAGCGGGGAGCCCTTCACCCGCTCGATCCCGGTCACCACGACCATCGCGACGAGGAAGACGAGCAGCCCGCTGGCCACCAGCGCGGCGATCTTCGCGCGGCGGCGGGAGGCGCCGACCGGGCGCAGGACCGTGGTCGGCGAGTCGTCGGGCGGGGGTCCGTCAGGCAGGACCGCGGTGGGTGCCGGCGCCGAGGCCGGGGCCCGGCGGGCGTCGAGCCGGCTGCGGACGTGGTCGCGGGTGCGCTCGAGGGAGCGCTGGTAGGCCGCCTCGCCGACGGTGGTGACGACGGAGGCGATCGCCGCCCCGACGATCGTGCCGACCGCGCCGCCGAGGACCCCGCCCGCGGCGGCGGTCGTGGTCGCCGCGAGGGCCGAGCCGGTGACCCGGACCCCGGAGAGCGGGCCGGCCTTCTGCGCGGGCTCGCCACGGGAGGTCTCGGTGAGCACCACCGTGGCCTGCTCGTCGGGCGGCGGACCGGGTCGGCGGCGGGCCGGTCCGGACCCGGGCTCAGTCCCCCGAGCGTCGATGACGTCCACCGGAGCCGCGGAGCATGACCGGCCGGGAGGCACGCTCCGGCCCGGCGGCGCCGTCGTCTCCGCGGAAGGAGCGCCGCTCGGCGAAGCGGTCGGCCCGGCCGAGGGAACGCCTGACTTCGTCGTAAATCGGCGTCTGGGTCATGGCGCCAGACCCTACGACGCGCACACACCGTGACCCGGGCGACCCTGCCCACCCGGGCGGGGTGTTTCCACGACCGCTGACCTGGGCAAACGGGCCTGTGTGGGGGTCGCGGAGCGACGATCCGAGGTCGGAGAGTTCCCCTGCCCCGCCCGAGTCCACGCCATCGGACGAACTATGTGACCTACTCGACACCCTGCGTCACGAGAGGCCTCCTTGTACGGCAAACGCGCGGACATGACCGTCCATCAGGTCGAGCCCTACAACGCGGAGCCGCCCCGGTCGGTCCTCGTCGACGCCGTCACACCGGTGTCGGCGTTCTACAGCCGCAACCACGGTCCCGTCCCCGCCGCCGACGAGGAGTCCTGGCGGCTGCGGGTCGACGGGCTCGTGACGACGCCGTTGTCGCTGTCGCCGGCGGACCTCCGCGAGCGGTTCCCGGAGCGGACCGAGACCGCCACGCTGCAGTGCGCCGGCAACCGCCGCGCCGGTCTGGTGGCGGTGAAGGACATCCCCGGCGAGGCGCCCTGGGGCCCGACCGCGACGGCCACGGCGGCGTGGACCGGTGTCCGGCTCGCCGACGTCCTCGCGGCCGCGGGCGTGTCCGACACCGCGACGGACGTGGAGTTCCTGGGCGCCGACGTCAGCCCGCAGGCCGACCCGCCGCAGGAGTTCGGGGGTTCGATCCCGCTGCGCAAGGCGGGCATGCCCGAGGTGCTGCTCGCCTGGGCCATGAACGGTGAGCCGCTGCCGCCGGTCCACGGCGCTCCGCTGCGGGTGGTCGTGCCCGGCTACATCGGCGCCCGCAGCGTGAAGTGGGTGCACCGCGTGCGGGTCACCGACGCCCCGTCCCCGAACTTCTTTCAGGCATCCACCTACCGGCTGCTCCCCCCGGACGCCGAGGTCACGGCCACCCCCGGCGAGGGGGTGGAGCTGGGCCTCGTGGCGGTCAACAGCGACTTCCTCACCCCGGACGACGACGCCGAGGTCCCGGCCGGCCCGACCGGGGTGACCGGATACGCGTTCGCGGGTGGCGACCGGACCATCGTGCGGGTCGACGTCTCGGCCGACGGCGGTTCGACCTGGACCCAGGCGGAGCTGGGCGAGCAGGCGAGCACCTGGGCGTGGCGGCACTGGGACGCGACCGTCGACGTGCCGCACGGCGAGGTGGAACTGCTCGCCCGCGCGTGGGACTCGTCGGCCGCCCTGCAGCCCGAGCGTCCGGAGCAGGTGTGGAACCCCAAGGGCTACGTCAACAACTCGTGGGCGCGGCTGCGTCTGCGCGGCGTGTGACGCCGCCGCCGGGCCCGGCGCGGATCAGCCACACGAGCCCGGCCACGGTCACCAGCGCGCAGCCGACCCCCAGGGCCGCCCCACCCGGACCACCGGTGAAGCGCTCGCCCAGCACCGCGATCCCGATCGCCCCGGCGACGACGGGGTCGACCGTGGTCTGGGTGGCCAGGCCGGCGTCCAACCCGCCGTCGCGGTAGGCGGTCTGGAGCAGCAACAGGCCCAGCACCGGGAGGACCAGGACGCCCACGCCCGCCGTCAGGACCCCGACGTCGAGGCCGTGCCGCAGGCCGTGGAGCACGGGTCGGACGAGACCCGACGTGGTGCCCGCGCAGAGGCCCGCACCCGCGGCGCGGCAGACCGCGCGGCTGCCCCGGGGCAGCCGCATCCCGACGCCGGCGATCACGGCCAGCACGACGACCGCCGTGACCACGGTGCCGACCAGACCCGACGTCGGGGCGGGCCGCGGGTCGCCACGGTGCGGGGCGAGCGCGAGGAGGCCGCCGAGCCCCGCGACGAGCACCGCGGCGGCCGTCCACTCCGGTCGCGTGACGGTGCGGCGTTCGAGGCGGGCGTCCAGCGGGAGGGCCAGCACGAGCGCGAGGACCCCCACGGGTTGCACGAGGGTCACCGACGCGAGCCCGAGCGCGACGACGTGGATCGCCGCGCCCGCCGCCATCGACGCGACCCCGCACCACCAGACCGGCTGGAGCGCGAGGTCGCCGAAGAACGTCCCCGAGCGTTCGTCGGCGACCCGTCCGGCGCCGAGCCGCTGGAGTGCGGCGGCCAGCGCGTACAGGAACGCCGAGCACAGCGCGAGCCCCACGGCGAGGACCGGGTGCGCCGACGTCGGTCCTGGTCCCACGAGGTGCTCCGCCCCCTCCCGCCCGCGACCCGCCGCCGACGACGGTACGACGCGCCCCCGGGGTCACGGGCGCCGGTGGAGGTGATGGACTCCGCCGCGACGCGAGCGGAGGACAGCACATGGCGGAGGCCGGAGCCGAACCCCCGGAGAAGGACCCCGATGGCGAGCGTGAGCCGGACTACCGGTTCACGCTCGCCAACGAGCGGACGTTCCTCGCCTGGCTGCGGACGTCGCTGTCTCTGCTCGCCGCCGGCGTCGCGGTCGTCCAGCTCGTCCCGGCGTTCACCATCCCGGGGGCCCGCCCGGTGACCGGCGGGCTGCTCGCGGCGCTCGCGGTGGTCGCGGCGGCCTCCGGGGTGCTGCGCTGGCGCAGCGTCGAGACCGCCATCCGCCGGAACCGTCCCCTGCCGGTCCAGCGGATTCCCTGGGTGCTCGCCGCCGGCCTCGTCGTGCTGGCGCTCTTCGGGCTGGTGCTGATCGTGCTGCGTGGGGCGACGTGACCTCGCCGTCCGACGCCGGGTTGCAGGCCGAACGGACCGGGCTGGCCTGGAGCCGGACCTCGCTCGGCGCGGCGGGCAACGGGGCACTGCTCGCGATCCGGGAGATCGAACACGCCCAGCTGACGCTCGCGCTGATCCCCGCCGCCCTCGCCGTGGTCATCGCCGTCGCGACCGCGGTGTACGGACGGCGTCGGACGCGGGCCCTCCGCCACGCCCCGCTCCCGGTCCCGCTCGCTCCGTCGCGCGCCGTGCCGTTGCTCGGGTGGTCGGTGGCGGTGCTGGCCGTGCTCAGCGGTATCGCGCTGATCGTCTAGGAGGAAGGTACTACTCGCGTAGTACATTGATGGCGTGAACGAGGTCCCGGTCCGGGCGCTCAACCAGGACACGTCCGGCGTGTTGGCCCGGGTGAAGGCCGGAGAGCATCTCGCAGTCACCGAGCGGGGCCGGGTGATCGCCCACCTCTCGCCCGTCGCTCCTCCGGAGCTCGCCGAGCTCATCGCGGCCGGACGGGTCCACCCGCCGTCGCTCGCGGGTCCCGTCCCCCGTCCCTCGGGTCCGGTGTCCCCGACCGACGCCGGCGCACTCCTCGAGACCGAGCGCGAGGACGAGCGCTACTGATGCTCTACCTGGACACCGCGGCCCTCGTGAAGCTGGTGCACCGGGAACGGGAGTCGGACGCTCTCGGCGACTGGCTCTCGGAGCGGACGTCGGTCCCGTGGCTGACGTCGGTCATCGCGGAGGTCGAACTCGCCCGGGCACTCCGGCGGACCGCCCCGGGCGCCCTCGGTGCCGTCCCGGCCCTGCTGGCACGTCTCCACCGCTGCGAGGTCGACGACGTCGTCCGCGCCGCGGCCGCCGCACTCCAGGGCGACCATCTCCGGAGCCTCGACGCGATCCGTCTCGCGACGGCCACCGTGATCGCGGGGCCGGCCCTGCAGGCATTCGTGACGTACGACCGTCGACTCGCCGAGCATGCGCGGGCCCACGGTCTCGTCGTCGCCGCACCGGACTGAGCGCGCGTCCCGTCACGCGAACAGGTGTCCTCGGACGACGCTGCCGTGCGCGGTGCGGGCCGCGACCACGGCCCACGCGACGACCAGCAGGACGTAGAGCGCGAGGGCACCCCAGGCGAAGACCGGCAGGTGCGTGCGGGCGGCGAGGGCGCTGGTGCCGGTGACGCAGGTGCCGACGGGGAACGTGAAGCTCCACCAGGTCAGCGCGAACGGCATCCCCTGCCGCACGGTCCGCACCGTGACCGCCGCGGCGAGCGCCAGCCACACCATCGCGAAGCCCCAGGTCGGCACGCCGTAGAGCAGGCCGAACACCTCGGCGCCGGTGGCGTAGGGCTCGGGCAGGACGCCCCGGGCCTGGTTGCCGAGGAGATGGGCGGCGGTCACCGACTGCCCGAGCGGGCCGAGGACGATCCACATCGTCGGCACGGTCGCCGCCGGGCCGGTGCCGTGGACGACGAGCTTGTTCCAGATCTGGGGCAGGATCGCCAGGGTCGCGAAGAGGCTGATCCCGAACATCGCGTAGCAGGCCAGGAGCATCGTCTCCTTGCCGGTGCCGGCCGGGAGGTGCCCGACGAGCAGCGCGCCGTTCGCGGCCGACACCATCGGGGGCACGACGGGCATCAGCCAGCCCCCGAAGGCTCCGTCGGCCGCGACCTCGCCGCGGGTGATCATGAGGTAGGGGATCGCCGCCGTCGTCACGAGCCCGATCGCCGTGCCGACGCTCCAGAGCACCCAGTCGACGGCGACCGCGGTGCCCGCCCCGAGCACCGGTCCGCCCAGCGACCCGGCGCCCGCGCCGACCGTCATGACGCCCATCGCCACCGCGCCCCAGAACTGGCCCATCATGGGGTTCGCCGCGTGGCCGCGGGCGGTCTCGGTGTGCCGGATCCAGTGCACGGCCCACGCCGCGGTCAGCAGGACCAGCAGCACGGCGGCCAGGCCCCACACGACCGTCCCGAAGACGCGCAGGCCCGGGAACTGGATCGGCAGCGTGGCGGCGGCACCACCGACGATGCCGGTGCCCATGATCGACGAGTACCAGTTCGGCCCGAGGTTCGCGACCATGTCGCGGGGCCGCTCGAGGTCCCGGAGCAGCCCGAACCGGGCGAGCCGGTGGGCCGGGCGCCCGGGGGCCGGGCAGGTCGTCGCCGGACGCTCGTCGATCGCTGTCATGGGTCCGAGCGTGGTCCGCCGCGCGGTGGTCGAGTAGGCGCGCCGACCTCGTCGAGCCATAAGCTGCGGTTGTGCCCCTCAGCCCGCGCGTGGTCGATCTCGGCCCCTACGACGTCCTGCTGTCGGTCGCCGCGCTCGGCAGCATGGGGCGTGCGGCGACGGCCCACGGCGTCTCGCAGGCGGCGGTCTCGGCGCGCATCCGGGCGCTGGAAGGGGCGCTCGGCGTGACCCTGCTGGAGCGCTCACCCCGCGGGACCCGGCTCACCGCGACGGGCGCGCTCGTGGCGGACTGGGCCCGGGTCGCCGTGGACGCGGCGGAGGCCCTGGAGGCCGGTGTCGCGTCCCTGCGCGCGGAGCAGGCCAGCCGGCTCCGGGTCGCCGCGAGTCTCACCGTCGCCGAGTACCTCCTCCCCCGGTGGCTGGTGGCGCTGCGCGCGGAGCTGCCGGGCACCTCGGTCTCGCTGACCTCGCACAACTCCACCGACGTGGCGGACGACGTCCTGGCGGGCCGCGCCGACGTCGGGTTCGTCGAGGGCCCCGCGGTGCCGGACGAGCTGGACGCGCAGGTGGTCGCCCGGGACCGGCTGACCCTCGTCGTCGCTCCGGGCCACCCCTGGGTCGGCCGGCGCCGTGGCGTCGACGCCGCGCGGCTCGCGGCCACGCCGCTGGTCTCCCGCGAGCAGGGGTCCGGCACGCGGTCGTTCCTCGAGCGGGCCCTGGGGGAGCTCGCCGAGCCCGTGCTGGAGCTGTCGTCGACGACCGCGATCAAGGCGGCCGTCGCCGACGACATGGCTCCCGCCGTGCTGAGCTCGCTGGCAGTGGCCGCCGAGCTCGGCGCGGGCACCCTGGTCGCCGTGCCGGTCACCGGGGCGTCGCTGGACCGCCGACTGGTCGCGGTCTGGCCGCGCGGCCGACCGCTCGCCGGCCCGGCGGCCGAGCTCGTCCGCCTCGCGGCCCGCCGTCGGGAAGGAGCTACCTGACGAACGCGCTGTGCCCGGTGATCTTCTTCCCGACGATGAGGGTGTTCATCTCGCGGGTGCCCTCGTAGGAGTAGAGGGCCTCGGCGTCGTTGAAGTACCGGGCGATGCCGTTGGCGAGGATGGTGCCGTTGCCGCCGACGATCTGGCGGCCGAGCGCGACCGTCTCGCGCATCCGGTCGGCGCAGAACTGCTTGGCCAGCGCGGAGTGCGCGTCCGAGCCGCCCCCGCCGTCGATCAGCTGGGCGTTGCGGGCGGCCATGCCGAGGGAGGCCGTGGTGTTGCCGAGCATCTGCACGAGCGCGTCCTGGATCATCTGGAAGCCCGCGATCGGACGGCCGAACTGCTCGCGCTGCTGCGCGTAGGTCAGGGCCAGCTCGTAGGCGGCCATCTGCACCCCGACACACGCCCACGAGGCATTGCCGCGCGTGCGGCGCAGGACCCCGCCGGCGTCGGCGAACGTGCCGTTCCCGCCGGAGAGCCGTCGGTCGTCCGGCACCCGGACGCCGTCCAGGGTGATGTCGGCGTTCTGCGTGATCCGCAGGGCCGTCTTGCCCTCGATCTTCGCGGTACTCACACCGGGGGTGTCCCGGTCGACGACGAAGCCGCGCACCGACTCGCCGTCGCGGGCCCAGATGACGAGGAGGTCGGCGAAGGTCCCGTTGCCGATCCAGCGCTTGTGCCCGTCGACCACCCAGTCGTCGCCGTCGCGGCGGGCGACGGTCTCCATGCCGCCGGCGACGTCGGAGCCGCCGTGCGGCTCGGTGAGCCCGAACGCCCCGACGAGCTCGAGGCGGGCCATCGGCGGCAGCCAGCGCTCCCGCTGCTCCGGCGTGCCGCAGGCGTCGATCGAGCCCATCGCGAGCCCGGACTGGACGCCGAAGAAACTGTTGGTCGATGCATCCACCCGGGCGATCTCGGCGTGCAGGAAGCCCATGAGCACCCGGCGGGCCGGCTGGTCGGAGAGCTTCGAGAGGCCGTAGGGGAGCCCGGCGAGGTCGAGCTCGGCGAAGCCCCGGCGGAACTGCTCCGGGAACTCCGCGGCCTCCCACGCGGCGTCGACCACCGGCGCCACGTCGCTCGCGAGGTACCTGCGCAGCCGCCGCAGGATCGCGCGCTCGTCGTCGGTGAGCAGCTCGCCGTACGCGTAGAAGTCGGCCACGTGCGGCGCGTCGGGGTCGAGCTCGAGGTGCGGGCGCGGGAGGTCGGCGAAGGGGTCGGCGGTCCCGCTCGACGCCCCGGCCGTGGCAGGGGCGATCGAGGAGCGGTCGTCGGTCACGGCCATGTCCCTCAGAGTGCTCCGACCGCCCGCGGCGCGCCACGCGGACCGTGGTGCACACCATCGGTGGTCGCCCGGGCGCCCCCAGCTAGATGCTTGTACGATGAAAGTGAAATCTGGTGTGGTCCACGAGGATCCGGGTGGCTGGCTCCGACCGGCTCCGGAACAGTGGACTCCGGTGGCCACGTCGATGCGCGGCCGGGGCGCCGAGACGCAGCGTTGAGGAGTGCGACGGTGGACGGACAGCAGCCGATCATGATCTTCGGGCGGATCACGCGCGGGGACGGCGGACCGCTCCCGGGGGCGGCGCTGACGCTCTGTGACCTGGCGGGTGACCAGCTCGACCGCACGACGACCGACGAGGCGGGCGACTACCGCCTGACGCCGTCGACCGGCGGCACCTACCTGGTGATCTGCTCGTCGTCCACGCACCAGCCGAAGGCCTCCCTGGTCGCGGTGGCGGACCGTCCGTTGCGCCACGACGTCAGCCTCACCGGCGGCGGCGCGACGCTCGAGGGCACCGTCGGCGCGAGCCGCGAGGGCACCGTCGTCGGGACCGCCGGGGTCGTGCTGACCCTGACCGACGTGCGGGGCACCGTCGTCGCGGTGGCGCGCTCGAACGCCGACGGCGGGTACCGCTTCGCCGACCTCGACGAGGGCAGCTACACGCTGACCGCCGCCGCCCCGGACACCACGCCGGTCGCCGAGACCGTGCAGGTGCCGGGCGAGGGCCGCGTCGTCCGCGACATCTCACTCGTCAGCCAATTGCGGCTCACGGGCGTCGTGCGGTCGGCCTCGGGCGGTCGCCCGGTCGCCGAGGCGCTGGCCACGCTGGTCGGTGCTGACGGCAACGTCGTGGGCGCGGCCGTGACCGGCACGGACGGGACCTTCGACTTCCCCGAGGTCGCCCCCGGCACCTACACGATCACCGCGAGCGGGTACGCGCCCGTGGCCAGCGAGATCGAGGTCGGTACCGGTCGCCCGTCCGAGGTCACCCTCACGCTGACCCCGCCGGCGCTCGGGCCCGCCGACGACTGGTCCGGCCCCTCCGACGACGTCACCCGCTCGTTCTCCGGTGAGGACTTCGGGGCCGACGCGGTGCCCGCGGGCGCGTACACGAACGGCCACAACGGCCGGCACTCCACCAGCGCCGACGGGCCCACGGACTTCCGCGGCTTCGACGCCGACGGCGGGCGCCGATGACGGCGACGCAGGCCGGGGTCCAGCGGGTCAGCGGGGTCGCCGTCACCAGTGACGGCTGGCCGGTGCCGTTCGCGGTCGTGACCGTGATCGACGCCGCCGGTCAGCAGATCGGCGGCACTCCCGTCGAGGACGACGGCGGGTTCGTGATGGAGGGCTTGCCCGCCGGGCCGTGCACCGTCATCACCTCCGCGGTCGGCCACACCCCGTCGGCGCGACCGGTGTCCGGGCCCGGCGGCGGCAACCTGGGCCGCGTCGTGCTCACCCGCACCGGTGCGCTCGAGCTGCCCGCGCCCGGCCGCTGGGAGATCGACCCGGTGCACTCGCGGATCGCGGCCTCGGCGTTCCACCTCGGGATCACCAAGGTGCACGGCCGTCTGCGCCGCTTCACCGGCCACGTCGACATGGGCTCCACGCTGGACACGACGAGCGTCGTGGCCGCGATCGAGTCGGGCAGCGTCGAGACCGACGACGAGCGGCGCGACGAGCACCTGCGCTCGCCGGACTTCCTCGACGTGCTCCGGTTCACCGACATCGGCTTCGCCTCGACCGAGATCGTGAAGCACACGGCCGACCACTGGACCATGATCGGCGACCTCTCGCTCAAGGGCGTCCGCAACCGCGTGGCCCTCGACGTGATCTACCACGGCGCCGGACCTGACCTCTGGGGCGGCGAGCGCGCCGGGTTCTCCGCGACCACGCAGCTCTCACGCGACGACTTCGACATCTCGTGGAACCAGTCCGTGATCGCGGGCATCTTCGCGATCGGCCGCACGTTGCGGATCGAGATCGACATCGAGGCGGTCAAGGTCTCCGACTGACCGGTTCCCGACGGCGGGTCGGTCGGGTCCCTCGGCCGCCCGCCCCGCGGCCTTGTCGCGGGGAATCACAACGACAAGGTCACCCGGTTCGCCTTGTCGCGGGGACCCGCACTTCCCCCGCCACCTTGTCACTGGGAATCACAACGACAAGGTGACCGCGGGACGCCGGAAACCCGCGACAAGGTGCCGGCGACCCGGACCGACCGTCCCTCGGCGCCGCGGTACCCCGCCCCCCGGCCACCTTGTCGCGGCGAATCACAACGACAAGGTCACCCGGCCCGCCTTGTCGCGGGCTCCCGCACCTCCCCCGCCACCTTGTCACTGGGAATCACAACGACAAGGTGACCGCGGGACGCCGGAAACCCGCGACAAGGCGACCGCGACCCGCGCCGACCGGCCCCTGGCACCACGCCACCCGGCACCTCGCACCTGTCTCTCGATCCCCTGTCACGGCTCCATGCTCCGTCCGGTCGAACGGGTTGTCCCCACCGGCACTGGAACGGCACCTGTCCACAGGCGCGCACCGGGATGTGGCGAGCTCCGGTCACGCGGCCACACGCTCGACGGCATGCCGTGGTTCGAACCCGCTCCCGAGGACGCCGGACTGCTGCGTCGACGTCACCTCGTGCTCGTCGAGGACCCCGCCCTCGTGGACAAGGCCCTGCGCCGCAAGCAGGTCGTCCGCATCCACCGCGGGATCTACAAGGAGGGCGAGGCGCCGGACGACTGGGAACGGGCCTGGTCGGCCTGCGCCACCGTCGGCGGATGTGACGCGGTCGCGAGTCACCGGACGGCGGCCCGCGTCCTCGGGATCGAGGTCCCGGACGGAGGGCCGGACGAGGTGACGATCCCGCGGGCCGAGCGCCGGATACATCGGGCCGACCTGCGGTTCCACACGAGCGTGCTCGCCTCCGACGACGTCGTCGACCTGAACGGCCTGCGGATCACCTCGGTCGCCCGCACACTCGTCGACCTCTGCCGCACCGAGGAGGAGTACCGCGCGGTCTGGGCGGTCGAGCGGGCGCTGGCCCGCGAGCTCGTGACGACGACGGCGCTGGACGCCGCGCTCGAACGGTGCCGGGGAGTACCCGGCGTCAAGCGGGCCCGCCTGCTGATCGGCCGGGCGCGTCCGCTCTCGCAGTCCCCCCTCGAGACGGCCGGCCGACTCGCCCTGGTCGACGACGGCCTCGAGGAACCGGAGGTCCAGATGCCGATCCGGCGGGCCGACGGTCGCGAAGCCTTGGTGGACCTCGCCTACCGCGAGCAGCGCCGGGGACTGGAGTTCGACGGGCGCTCGGAGCACGGCATGGAGATGGCCGTCTTCGAGGACCGGACGCGGGAGAACCAGATCGTCCTGCGCGACATCACCATCCTCCGGTTCACCTGGTTCGACGTGTTCCGACGCCGGCCGCAGTACCTCCGGACGGTCCGGGAGGCGATCGGTGCGTGACGCCGGCCTACGTCGACCCCACCACCAGGTCGTGCTCCACGGCATCCCCGGCCACCGTCACCACCACGGCCCGAGGCCGCACCACCTGACCGTCAACCCCGTGCGGCGTACAGATCAGCACGAACTCGCCCACCTCCGGCGGCCGGACGTCGAACGAGCCGTCGGGCTGGGTGTGGACCCGCGCGACCTGGCGACCGTCGCGATCGACGAGGGTCACCGCCGCCGGGCTCGGCGCCCCGTCCGGGTCGATCACGCGGCCGGCCACCCGCCCGATCCCGTCGACGGCGGGCTCCACGTCGGCCGCGTCGGCATCCGGCACCTCGCTGCGCGGGTCCGGGGCGAACTCCGGCTCGCCGAGGACCAGGCCGCCGTGATTGGCACGGGTCACCCACGCCATGAGGCCGATCGCGAGCGCCACGAGCAGGACGGGGACCACGAAGGCGAGGTCGGGCACCACGCGGGCGATCACCGCGTTGGCCGCCGCGGCCACGACCATGACCGCGATGCGCAGCGGCGAGTTCCAGTTCCAGGTGAACGGCTTGTGCAGCTCCACCAGGCTCGACACCCAGTTCGTGACGGTCCCGGACATGAAGCTCGTCGGTGTCCCGGCGGGCCCCACGTAGCGCATCGCGGCCGCCTGGATGCCCATGGCGAGTCCCGCGCCGAGGACGAGCACCACGACGCGCAGCTGGGCGAGGGGCCCGTCGTCGACCGCATAGAAGTACGCCCCGACCGCGACGAGGAGCGCCAGCTCGACGGTCAGCGCCACTCCCACGGCGTTGCGCCAGGGCAGGCGCCGCATCGCCACCCCGCACACGATCGTCCCGATGACGAGGCCGCCGCAGTACCCGGTCATCGCGACGACGTTGTCCAGCGCCTGGAACCAGTCGCCCTGCCCGATCCCCAGCCCGAGCAGCACGAGGTTGCCGGTCATGGTCGACGCGAAGACCTCGTTGAACGCGAAGAACGTCACGACGTCGATCGCGCCCGCGGCCGCCGTCAACACGATGGTCACCGCGCTGAGGAGCCGCGGTGTGCGCTCGGGGTGGTCGAAACCGGTCATACCCGATCAGTTCCCGGCGTGCGGACGATCAGATCGTGCGCACCCCGTGAGGAGCATCATCGCATCGCGCACGATCGTCATGCACGGAGTTCACACGCGCGACCCCAGCACCACGTCGTGGCTGACCGGGGCACCGTCGACCGAGATCATCACCGCCCGCGGACGTGCCGCGCCGCCGCCCATGCGGTGTGGGGTGCAGATCAACACGAAGTCGCCGGCCTCCGGGGGCTGCACATCGAACCGCCCTCGGGTTCGGTGTGGACCCGCCGGACCTGCTGGCCGGCCATGTCGACCAGCGTCACCGCGGCCGGGCTCGCCGTCCCGGCGTCGTCGACGACCCGGCCGCTCACCCGCCCGATGCCGTCGATCCGTTCGTCGTCCGGACCGGGGTCGGCGGCCTCGTCCGAGGCGTCGGGGACCTCGCTGCGCGGGTCGGGGGCGAACTCCGGCTCCCCCGCGACCAGCCCGCCGTGGTTCGCACGGGTCACCACGGCCATGCCGAGGATCGCGACCAGGACGAGCAGGACCGGCACGGCGAACGCGACGTCGGGCACCCGCGCCTGGATGACGGCGTTGCCGGCCGCCGCCACGACGATCACGCCGATCCGCAGCGGCGAGTTCCAGTTCCACGTGAACGGCTTGTGCAGCTCCACCAGGCTCGACACCCAGTTCGTGACGGTGCCGGACAGGAAGCTCGTCGGCGTCCCGGCCGGACCGATGTAGCGCATCGCCGCCGCCTGCACGCCCATCGCCAGGCCCGATCCGATGACGAGGACGATCACCCGGACCTGGCCGAGCTCGGACCCGTCGTCGACGCCCCACCAGTAGAGCCCGACCGCGACGAGCAGGGCGAGCTCGGTGGTGAGCGTGATGCCGACGGCGTTGCGCCACGGCAGCCGGCGCATCGCGAGGCCGCAGATCAGGGTCCCGACGACGAGGCCGCTGCAGTAGCCGACGATCGCGCAGACATTGTCGACCACCTGCTCCCACTCGCCCTGCCCGAGGCCGAGTCCGAGGAGGACCAGGTTGCCGGTCATCGTGGACGCGAAGACCTGGTTGAAGGCGAAGAAGGTCACCACGTCGATGGCCCCGGCGGCGGCCGTCAGCACCACCGTCACGGTGCCGAGCAGCCGAGGCCTGCGCTCTGGATGGTCGAATCCGGTCACGCCTCCCGACGATGCAGGGGCCCCTTTACCAACGGGTTACCCCTGGCCGTGACCATCGTCATGGAGTGGATCAGCGCGGATCGAGCACCAGGTCCACGTCCACCGCGCCGCCGTTCACCGACACCTGCGTCGCCCGGGGCGCGACAGCGTGGCCGACGTCCCTCGGCGTCGCGATCACGAGGAAGTCCCCGGACGACGGCGGCTCGATCCGGAAGCGGCCGTCCGCGTCCGCCACCGCGCGGCCGGCCTGGCGCCCGGCCCGGTCCACGAGAGTCACGACGGCGGCTGCGGGCGCGGCGTCGGGGCCGGTGACCCGTCCCCGCAGGACCCGGCCGCCGGTCGGCGCGCCCACGAGGGCGCCGTCCCCGTCGTCGAACCCGGGGTACGCGGCCTCGGTGACCGCGGCGCCGTCGATCTCGTCGGCCCCGTCGGCGCCGTCGACACCCGCTCCGGCGGGCTCGACGTAGGCGTACTTCCCGCCGCGGAGCAGCGACGCGAGCGCCGCGACGACACAGCACAGGGCAGCGAAGACGAGGGCGAAGGTCAGGCCGTCGGCGAAGGGGCCGCTGATGAGCGACGGGAAGAACGAGCGCCCCGTCAGGAACCCGGCCTGGTCCGGACCGACCTGCGCGAGGACCTGCGGGCCGAGCAGCGTCTCCATCGGGTTGTAGCCGAGCAGCGCGGCGAACAGGGTCGAGACCGGCGGCAGCTCGGAGATGCGCTGGGCGGCGTCGGCCGGGACCCCGTGCGCGACGAGGCCGTCGTGCAGCGCCGTGGGCAGGGTCCGGGAGAGCCCGAGGATCAGCATCGAGAAGAAGATGCCGATCGAGAGGACCGTCGCCCCGTTCTGGAACGTCGAGGTCATGCCGGCCGCGGCGCCGCGCTGCCGCGGCGGGACGGAGTTCATGATGGCCGCACGGTTGGGCGAGGAGAACAGGCCCATCGAGAGGCCGTTGACCGCCAGGATGATCGCGAAGCCCCAGTAGGCGAAGTCCACCGGCAGGAACTGCAGCAGCAGGAAGCTGACGGCCGCGCCGAGCATGCCGACCGTGGCGTAGGCCCGAGCGCCGTGACGGTCCGACAGCACCCCCGAGACCGGGCCCGCCACCAGGAAGCCGATCGTCAGCGGCACCATGTAGATCCCGGCCCACAGCGGCGTCGACTCGTAGTCGTACCCGTGCTGGGGCAGCCAGATCCCCTGCAGCCAGATGATGAGGATGAACTGCAGGCCACCGCGTCCGAGGGCCGCGAGCAGGCTCGCCAGGTTCCCGGCCGTGAAGGCGCGGATGCGGAACAGCGAGAGGTGGAACATCGGCTCGGCCACCCGGGTCTCGATCACCGCGAAGACCGCGAGCACGACCACCCCGCCGATGAGGCACGTGAGCACGGTGGGCGAGGTCCAGCCCATGACGTGCCCGCCGTAGGGCTGGATGCCGTAGGTGATCCCGACGAGCACCGCGACCAGGCCGACGGCGAAGGTGATGTTCCCCCACCAGTCGATGCGCGCGGCGTGCCGCTCGCCGGTCTCGCGCAGCTTCACGTAGGCCCACACGGTGCCGAAGACGCCGATCGGCACGCTGACCACGAACACCAGGTGCCAGGAGACGGGCGCGAGCACGCCGCCGACCAGCAGGCCGAGGAACGACCCGGCGATGGCGGCGATCGAGTTGATCCCGAGTGCGAGCCCGCGCTGGTGGGTGGGGAAGGCGTCGGTGAGGATCGCCGTCGAGTTGGCGAGCAGCAGCGCCCCGCCGATGCCCTGCAGCACGCGCATCACGATCAGCCAGATCGCGCCGGCGTCCCCCTGCAGCCACGTGACGGCCAGCAGGACCGAGAAGATCGTGAACACCGCGAACCCGAGGTTGTACATCCGGGTGCGCCCGTACATGTCGCCGATGCGCCCGAAGCTCACGACGAGCACCGCCGTGACCACCAGGTAGCCCATGATCAGCCACAGCAGGTAACTGACGTTCGCCGGGGCCAGCGGGTCGATGTCGATGCCCCGGAAGATGTCGGGCAACGCGATGAGCAGGATCGACATGTTGATCGTCACGATCAGCACGCCGAGGGTGGTGTTCGACAGCGCCACCCACTTGTAGCGATCTCCCGGCACCGCGCACCCCAATCGTTAGCCTATGCAAACGAAACTCTACGCGCGCGGGTTCCCGACGGCGAGTCGCCGCGGGCTACGAGCCGGAGGGCACCAGGACCGGGAGCACCCGCTGGGCGAGGTCGACGAGCAGCGACCGCTGCTGGTCGGTCGACATCCCGCCCCCGCGGGTCAGCGTCAGACTGACGGTCACCTGGCGGTACGCGACGACGAGGATCGGGCCGTCCGGGTCGGCGAAGAAGGTCCCCTGCGCGGCGCCGATCGGCGTCGCGACCGGGGCGACGCCCTGGCTCTGCAGCACCTGGTTGTTGACGGCCACCTGGGAGAGCGCCTGATCCGGGGTGCTGTAGCCGCTGGTCAGGAGCCGGAGCACCTGCGAACCCTGCGGCGCGGCCCCCGCGCCGCCGGTGGAGGTGTAGGTGCAGGTGACCCGCTCGAGGCGCCCGACCGACGGCGCGGGGACGTCCCGCAGCGACCGCACGTCCACGGTGCCCAGAGGCAGCCCGAGCAGGTTCGGCAGGTCGTCCTTGGAGAGGATCTGGTTGCAGTCGGTCGGCACGAGGGTCGAGCGCGACGGTGGAGCGGAGGTGGGCGCAGCGGCGCCCGGCCCGGGGAAGGTCGGGATCGGCGGGGTGGCGAGCGTCTCCTCCGACGAGCAGCCCGCCAGCAGCACGACCAGCGCGACCGCCGCCGCTGCCCCGAGCCGGGTCGCGCTCCGGCGCGCCCCGTCCCCGGTCCGACCGCTTCGTCCCCGCACCCTCGTCCCCTCGACCACGCCGCCGTGGGCACCCACGGTATCGGGGTGGTCCGACGACGCTCGTCGGCAGCACCCCGACGCAGCGGTCGGGTCGGTGCCGCACACCGCCGCCGGGTCAGGACTCCGGGGCCTCCGCCAGCACCTTCTGCGCCACCCCGAACGCCCGGTTCGCGGCCGGGACGCCCGCGTAGACGCCCACCTGGAGCAGCACCTCGCGGATCTCCTCGCGGGTCAGGCCGTTGCGCAGGGCGGCACGGACGTGCATCGCGAGCTCGCCGTCGTGGTGCAGGGCCGCGAGGACCGACAGCGTGACGATGCTGCGCTGGCGCCGGTCCAGGCCCGGGCGGTTCCAGATGCCGTCCCAGGCGTAACGGGTGATGAAGGCCTGGAAGTCCTCGGTGGTCTCGTCGGTGTTGGCGATCGCCCGGTCGACGTGCTCGTCGCCGAGCACCTCCCGGCGGGTGGCCAGGCCGGCGGGGTCGAGGTCGTTGCTCATGGGTGCTCCGTCCGAGAGGCGAGGTACGCGTCGACGAGGGCCGCCGACTCCCCGGTGTGCGTGGCGGGATCCAGAGCGGCGTCGAGTTCCGCCCGGCTGACGTCGGTGCCCTCCAGTGCCTCGGCGAGCACGTCGGCGAAGGGCCGCCCGGTGTCGAGCGAGGTCGAGGCCGCGTCGGTGACCAGGGCCTTCGGGTCCGGCACCCGCCCGCGCAGCACGGTGGTGACGTTCTCGGCGAGCAGCAGCCCGCCGGTGACCTCCAGCGAGGCCCGGACCGCGGCCGGCTCCACGACCAGGTTCGTCAGCGAGTCCGCGAGCCAGGCGGCGCCCGATCCCGCCGTCCGGAACAGCTCCCGCAGCGGCGCCCACTCCGCGTGCCACGGACCGGCGGCGCGCTCGTACTCGTGCCCGGACGCCGCGGTGAGCACCGAGGCCACGAGCCCGGGGACCGCGATCGCCGCGGCTCGCGCGGAGACGGCGCCCACCGGGTTGCGCTTGTGCGGCAGCGTCGACGAGCCGCCCCGGCCGGGCACGTCCTCCCGGACCTCGCCGAGCTCGGTCTGCGCCAGCAGCACCAGGTCGGTGGCGACGGACCCCACGGCCGCACCGGCCCGGCCGAGCAGCCCGGCGAGCTCGGCGATCCGCCCGCGCTCGGTGTGCCAGGCGAGGACCGGCTCGTCGAGCTCGAGACGCCGGGCCAGCGCGGATCGGACGGCCGTCCCGTGGCCGGCGAACGCCGCGAGCGTGCCGACCGCCCCGCCGAGCTGGACCGCCGGGCGCCACCCGCGTAGCGCCGCCGCCGCCGCGTCCAGGCCCGAGGCCCATCCGGCCGCCCGGAGTCCGAGGGTCACCGGAGCAGCCTGCTGGAGCAGCGTGCGGCCCGCGGCGGGCGTGTCCCGGTGGGCCGCGGCCAGGGCAGCCGCCCCGGAGGCCGCCGCCGCGAGGTCGCCGGCCACCACCGCGACTGCCCGCCGCGAGACGAGCATCAACGCCGTGTCCATCACGTCCTGGCTGGTGGCACCGCGGTGCACCGCGGCGGCCGCCTCGTCGGCACCGTCCGCGCGGAGCGCGCTGCGCAGGGCCGCGACCAGCGGCACCACCGGGTTCCCCGCGGCGGCCGCCTCGCGGGCGATCGCGGCCGCGTCGACGCGGTCCGGTGAACACGCGCCGGCGATCTGCGACGCGACGGCCCCGGAGATCACCCCGACATCCGCTGCCGCGGACGCGAGCGCCGCCTCCACCTCGAGCAGGGCGGCGAGCCAAGCGGCGTCGGACACCGCGTCGCGTGCGGCCCCTCGCGCCAGGATCTCGTCGAACAGGCCGGGAGCGCTCACGGGCGCATCATGCCGCGCGTGCCGCCCCGGCCTGCCAGGACACTTCCGCTCAGGCGAACTCCTTCACGAGCGTCGCGCAGAACGCGTCGAGGTCGTGCGGGTTGCGGCTGGTGATCAGGCCCTGGTCGACGACGACCTGCTCGTCGACGACGGTGCCGCCCGCGTTGCGGATGTCGGTGCGCAGACTCGGGAACGAGGTCAGGCGCTTGCCGCGGACCAGGTCGGCCTCGACCAGCGTCCACGGGGCGTGGCAGATGGCCGCGATCGGCTTGCCGGCGCCCGCGATGGCCTGCACGAAGGAGATGACGTCGCCGTTCTGGCGCAGTGTGTCCGGGTTGCAGGTGCCGCCGGGCAGGATCAGGGCGTCGAAGTCGTCGGCCGACACGTCACCGATCGCGCGGTCCACCGGGAAGGTGTCGCCGGGGTTGATGTCGGAGTTCATCGCCTGGATCTCGCCGGTGTCGACCGAGACCAGCGTGGTCGTCGCGCCCGCGTCCTCGGCCGCCTTCCGCGGCTGCTCCAGCTCGACCTGCTCCACGCCGCTGGCCGCGAGGATCGCGATGCGCTTGCCGGACAGTTCGTTCGCCATTGGGGCACCTCCCGGGAAGATCGTTCGACGACCACTGGCTGCCCGGGTGGGCTGCGGTGCGAAACGGGTCAGTGCACCAGCCGCGGCGGGGTCCCGACGACGAGCTCCCCGCCTGCCTCGATGGCGTCGGCCCGGGTCTGCGCCCAGGCCACGACCCCCTCGGCGTCGATCCCGTGTCGGCCCGCGACCGAGGCCCCCGCCCCGATGTTCTCCGCGCCGCGCCGCAGCAGGGAGACCGCGCCCCGCCGGTTGTCCCGCTGCGCGTGCGTCAGGCCGACCGCCAGCTGGGCGAGGCCCTGCCAGAGGGCCCGCTCGTCGTCG
Source organism: Actinomycetospora termitidis (assembly GCF_030286555.1). GTDB lineage: Bacteria > Actinomycetota > Actinomycetes > Mycobacteriales > Pseudonocardiaceae > Actinomycetospora > Actinomycetospora termitidis. The sequence goes on from NZ_JASVWF010000003.1 coordinate 792,872, forward strand.
GGACCGGATTTCCAGGCCCCCTCCAGCACCTCGTGCGCGTGGAAGGGGAACCCGCCGTCGAGCAGGCGCTGCGCCTCCGTCAGCGCCTGGTCGGGCGGGAGCACCACGTCCTCGTCGACCCGCTCGACGCCCTCGGCGCCCGGCGGCAGCGGTCGCCCCGCGGCGTCCCGTGGACGCGCGTTCTGGGCGCGGCCCTGCTCGTCGCGGTCTCGTCCGGCCCGGGAGGTCACCCGACCACGGTGACACGACCCGGACCGGCTCAGGTCCGCCGGGAGGCGTCGGCCGTCTCGTCCGCCGCGGTGGCGTCGCCCGTCTCCGGTGCGGACTCCACCGCGTCCGACGACGCGGACGCCCCGGACTCCTCCTGCTTCGGCGGCAGCCCACGCGTGGAGACGAGGCTCGTGATCGTCACGATCGTCAGCGTCACGACGATCACGATCAGCGAGAGCCAGGTCGGCACCTCCGGGATATTCGGGTTGATGTCCACGTGCAGCCAGTGCAGGACCAGCTTCACGCCGATGAAGGCCAGGATGAACGCCAGCCCGTAGGACAGGTGGACGAGGCGCTCCAGCAGCCCGACCAGCAGGAAGTACAGGGCCCGCAGGCCCAGCAGCGCGAACGCGTTCGCCGTGAACACGATGTACGAGTTCTGCGTGATGCCGAAGATCGCCGGGATCGAGTCGAGCGCGAACACGAGGTCGACCGAGAGGATCACCGCGACGGTGATGAACAGCGGCGTCACGCCGAGCTTGCCGCCGACCTTGCGCCAGAGCTGCCCGTCGTGCTTGTCGCCCGGTTCCGTGTGCTCCTCGTGGACGGTGACGAGCCGGCGGGTCAGCCGGACCGCGACGTTGTCGCTCATGTCCTTCGGCTCGTCGCCGTGCGAGCGGACCAGGCCGATGGCGGTGTAGACCAGGAACGCACCGAAGATCACGAACGCGAAGCTGAACGCGTTGATGACGGCCGCGCCGATCAGGATGAAGATCGCGCGCATCACCAGGGCGCCGATGACGCCCCAGAGCAGCACCTTCTGCTGGTGCCGCTTCGGCACCGCGAACTGCGCGAGGATCACCGCGAAGATGAAGAGGTTGTCGACCGACAGGCTCTTCTCGACCAGCCAGCCCGAGAGGTACTCGATCCCGGACTGGGCACCCATGAAGAACCAGAGGCCGGCACCGAAGGCCAGGGCCACCACGATGTAGATGACCGACCAGAGCGTCGCCTCGCGGAACCCCACCTCGTGGGGTGACCGGGCGTGCCAGATGTCGATGGCCACGAGGACGGCGATCCCGCCGACCGTCGCAGCCCAGACCCAGAACGGGACGGTCACCTCAGCCTCCTACCGGCCACTCGACGTCGTCCACCATCCAACGTGATGGGAATGTCTTTGAGTTCCCTTTACCCCGTGAGACCCGCCACGCCACCCGTCGAGGGGAACTCTGCCGGGTCGCCCATGTCGCCGCACGTCCTGCCGCCCCTCCCGGGGGACGCTCCCCTCCGAACGTCCAGGAGGAGGGTGATGACGGCAGGCCGGGTCCTCCTGACGGCGTTCGTCGCCACGCTCGCGATGGCACCGGCCGCCCTCGCCGACCCCCCGCCCCCGCCGGGCCGGGTCCTCGACACCCTGCTCGGGGCGCGCGCCGACGACGTCCCCGGCACCGAGTACCGGGAGTTCACGACGACGGCGGCGGTCGGCCGGGTGCGCGGGCACCTGATCCGCGTCGACCTCGCGAACCGCACTCTCGCCGTGCGCCTGCTCCGTCCCGGGGCGGTGGCCGCCACCGCCCCGGTCCCCACCCTGGCCGGCGCGGTCGACGCGATCGGCGGGGTCAACGGGAACTTCTTCGACGAGAGCCGGACCGGCGCGTCGGTCGGGGTCGAGCTGGAGGGCGGTGCGCTGGTGAAGTCCGCCGTCCCGTCGGGCCGGCGCCCGGCACCGCCCGGACCCCCCGGTTCCAGCCCGGACACCGTCGTCGGGATCGACACGGCCGGGGTCGGGCGGATCGGGCGGGTGCTGTTCTCCGGGACGGCGCGCCTCGGCGGTCGGGAGCTCCCGCTGGCGGGGCTCAACCTGTACGCGGTGCCGGTCGGCGGCGTGGCGGCCTTCACCCCGGCCTGGGGCGGCGTGACCCGGGCGCGGACCGTCTGCGGGTCCGACACGGACGCGGCCGCCCCGTGCAGCGCGGACGCCGTCGAGGTCCGGGTGCGGGCCGGGCGGGCGGTCGCGGTCGGGCCGGTCGGGACGCGAGCGGTGCCGGCGGGAGAGGTGGCGCTGGTCGCCCGGGAGGGGGCCGCGGCGGCGCTGCGCGGCGTGCGTCCCGGAGACCCCGTCGACGCCCGCTGGACCGCCCTCGCCCCGGACACGCCGCCCCTGCGGGTGGCGCTCGGCGCGCTGGCCCTGGTCCGCGGCGGCGCGGCGTGGCCGGGCCTGCAGACCACCGAGCGCGCACCGCGCACCGCGGTCGGGCTGTCCGCCGACGGCCGCACGCTCTTCCTGGTCGCGGTGGACGGACGGCAGGAGGCGAGCGTCGGCGCCACCCTCGCCGAACTGGGCCGGTTGATGGTGGAGCTCGGTGTCCCGCAGGCGGTGGCGCTCGACGGAGGCGGATCGACGCAGATGGTCCGCCGCCCGGCCGGGGGACGGCTCGCCGTCGTGAACGTGCCCTCGACGACGCCCCTGCGTCCCGTCGCCGACGGACTCGCGGTGGTCCCGGCGCGCTGAGAATTTCTCGTCCGGGCCGGGAACAACGCGGCGCCCGACGTGGTTGGATCGGGATGTCCGGGCCGGGCGCCATGTGCCCCCGGGTCTCAATAATAAGAGCCGCCAGGGACGATCGTTCGGCTGAAGCCCTGGTGTGCCACGCGCCGCGAGGCGGCTCATCGTCCGGCTCGGACCCCTCGACGACGACGGGCCCCGGCACCATCAGGTGCCGGGGCCCGTCGTCGTGCGTGGCAGCTACTGGCCCTCGCCGCCGCCGAGGTTCGGCAGCTGCGAGCTGAACTGCTGCTGACACTGCTCGAAGGCCTGCTGGACCTGCGCGGGCGTCCCGGCGTTCGGCGCCGCGGTGACGCAGTCCTGGTACTGCTGCAGCGTCTGGCCGCCGCCGACGCCCAGGAAGGCCAGGAACAGCCCGCCGAGGACCACTGTCGCGATGATGTTCAGCACCACGCTGATCACACCGAGCCACAGGCCCGTCAGCGCGACGCCGCCGTTGGTCGCCTGCTGCTTCCGGACGCGGCCCCGGCCCACCACCCCGAAGATGATGGCGAGGATGCCCAGGACGAGGCCGACGATGGGCACCCAGCAGGTCAGCAGCGCCAGGATGCCGAACACCAGCGCTGCGACGCCCATGCCGTTCTTCGGCTTCGGGGGCATCACCTGGGCATTGGAGTCCCACTGTCCGTAGGGATCGGTCACGTCGGGCGTCCTCTCACGTCGGGTGGGTGCCCACCTTCTACCCGGCCCGACCGGATTCACACCGTTTCCCACCGCGGCAGGCCCGTCGGGACCACCCGTCCGAGCCATCCGGCCCAGTCGTCGTCCGCGGTGGACCGGCCGACACCTTGTCGCGGCCTCCCGCCCGTCAACCGCCACCTTGTCGCTGGGATTCACAGCGACAAGGTGCGCCCGGGGCGTGAAAATCCCACGACAAGGTGCGACGCCGGAGGCGCGCCGTCCGCCGCCGAGCGGTCTCGGCCGGCCTACAACGAGTCGGCGTGGGCGATGGCCTCCTCCTGACGACGGGTCTCCTCGCCGGTGGCGATCGGCGCGCCGATCCAGTGCTCGGGAATGCCGAACGCGTCGATCAGCACCCGGGCGTGCGGCCGGAGGGTGCGGCAGAGCTTGTTGATCTCCGCCGTGATCGCCTTCGACCGCGCGGCCGAGATGCGGCCGTGCTCGAGGAACCAGCCCTTGTCGTCCTCGATGACCGACAGCGCGTACAGGTCGCAGACCGACCGCATGAGCTCCTGCGCGGTCGGGTCGGTCTCGGCGTCGCAGGCCCGGTTGAACGCGTCGAGGACCAGCCCGTCGAGGTGCGTGCGGGCCGCGTGCAGCAGGTGGTCCTGGGCGCGGTTGAAGATGTCGAACGCGCGGTCGGGCGTGACGCCCTTCCCGCGGGCGGGTCGCAGCCGGCGGACCAGCGAGTCGAGCGTGTGCTCCTCGCGGTCGTCGAGCAGCTTGATCTGCCACGAGGAGTCGAGCACCTCCTCGTCGTCACCCCCCGCCGCCGCGCCGCGCAGCCGCTCGGCCAGGGCGTGCAGCGAGGTGCGCTCGGCGACGGTGTCGAGCACCTGGTCGGCGACGAAGCGGATCGTGCCGAGCGTGTCGAGGTGGCCGAAGTCGTCCGCGTAGCCCGAGATCAGGCCCTTGGCCACCAGTTGGAGCAGGACGGTGTTGTCGCCCTCGAAGGTGGTGAACACGTCGGTGTCGGTGCGCAGCGTGCCGAGGCGGTTCTCCGAGAGGTAACCCTGCCCGCCGCAGGCCTCGCGGCAGACCTGGATGACCTGCGTCGCGTTCCACGTGGAGAGCGCCTTGATGCCGGCCGCCCGCGACTCGAGCTCGCGCTGGCGCTTCTCGTCCACCGAGCCGCCCGCCTCCCGCTCGGTCTGGATGTCGTGCAGCATCTCGACGAGCTCGTTCTGGGCGAACCGCAACGCGTAGGTGCGGGCCAGCAGCGGCAGCAGCTTCCGCTGGTGGGCCAGGTAGTCGAGGATCGCGATCTCGCCGTCGCCGCCCGGGGCCGCGAACTGGCGGCGGGCCTCGCCGTACCGGATCGCGATCGTGAGGGCCAGCTGCGCGGCACCGACCGCCGAGCCGGAGACGCTGATCCGGCCGCGCACCAGGGCGCCGAGCATCGTGAAGAAGCGCCGGTTCTCGCTCTCGATCGAGCTCGAGTAGGTGCCGTCCGCCGCGACCGTCCCGTAGCGGTCGAGGAGGTTCTCGCGTGGGACGCGGACGCCGCGGAAGGCGAGCCGGCCGTTGTCGACGCCGTTCAGGCCCTCCTTGTGCCCGTCGTCGGTGATCTCGACGCCCGGCAGGACGGTCCCGTCCTCGTCGCGCAGGGGCACCAGGACGGCGTGCACCCCGTGCCGCGTCGGCGCCTCGCCCTCCGGCGCGGACCACAGCTGCACGAACACCGCGGCCATCCGGCCGTCGCGGGCGGCGTTGCCGATGTAGTCCTTGCGCGCCGACTCGGTGGGGGTGTCGACGACGAACTCCTGCGTCGCCGGGTCGTACGTCGCGGTGGTGTGCACCGACTGGACGTCCGAGCCGTGCCCGGTCTCGGTCATGCCGAAGCAGCCCGGCAACGACAGGTCCATCACCGACGGCAGGTAGCGCGCGTGCTGCTCGGCGTTGCCCAGGGCCTGGATCGCGCCGCCGAACAGGCCCCACTGCACCCCGCTCTTGACCTGCAGCGAGAGGTCGGCGAACGCGAGCATCTCGAAGGAGACGACCGAGCCGCCGATGTCGCCGCGGCCGCCGACCGCCGTCGGGAAGCCGTGCACGGCGTGCCCGTCGGCCGCGAGCTGCCCGAGCATCTCCCACACCCGGGCGCGGTAGGTCTCGGCGTCGGTCCCGGGCTCGACGCGCAGCTCGGCGAAGTCGTCACGGGCACGGATCTCGTCGCGCAGCCAGGACCAGCGCCCGTCGAGGGCGTGCCGGACCGCGTCGACCGTCGTGGGCGACACGTCGGAGGGCGACGGGGGGACGGAGAGCGGAGCGGCCATCGGGGGCCTCCTCAGAAGTTACTCACGAGTAATAACGCCTGATCCCGTTGTACCCCGATGGGCGGAGTACCCATCCGCACGGTGGGCGGCGTCACCGGATCAGGCGGACGCGGCCGAGGAGTTCACGGTGCGGTCGAGCCCGCCCCACGCCAGGTCGGCGATCTCCTCGGTGATGACCTCGCGCGCGACCTCGGGACGCGAGGTGAGCCAGTGGTCCCCGACCGAGCGCACCATGCCGACGACGGCGTGCCCCCAGGTGACGGCGGGCGCCGGGTCACGTCCCTGCCGGTGCAGCTCGGTCGAGATGATCCCGCCGACGTGGTCCCCGATGAACGACGTGAGGTCGCCCACGAAGTCGCCGTCGCCGGCCCCCACGGTGCGCTCGGAGCCCGGCGGGCGCATCACGTAGCGGTAGATGTCCGGATCGCGCTCGATCAGGACCAGGTAGGCGTCGATGCCCTTGCGCAGGATCTGCTCCGGCGGACCGGCCACGCGCATCGCCTCGGCGACCTGCGCGACGATCACCGCGCCCACCCGCTCGCACACGGCCTGGTACAGGTCGAACTTGTCGGCGAAGTGCCGGTAGACGACCGTCTTCGAGGTGCGCGCCTGCGCCGCGACCTGGCTCATGCCCACGTCGGGCCCGTGCTGGCGGATCGCGACGATCGTGGCCAGCGTCAGCTCCGTGCGACGCGCCCGCCGGTGCTCGTCCCACCGGCTGGAACGTTTGTCGCGGCGGGGCGGAGGGGCAGTGCTCCCCTCACCGCCGGCGGCATCGTCGGTCGACGAGGACCGGCGGCCGCCGCGCGGCTGCCCCTCGTCCTCGTGACGATGCGGACGTCGACTCACGGCACCCACGGTACCTGCTACTTTCGGGTAACGAAGCCCAGTCCCCTGGAGGAACCCATGGCCAGCCCCCGTCGCGCGGCGGTCGTCGGCGCCAACCGCATCCCCTTCGCCCGTTCCAACGGAGCCTACGCGCGCGCCTCGAACCAGGACATGCTCACCGCGGCGCTCGACGGGCTCGTCGCCCGCTTCGGGCTGACCGAGGAGCGGATGGGCGAGGTCGTCGCCGGAGCCGTGCTCAAGCACAGCCGCGACTTCAACCTCACCCGCGAGGCCGTCCTCGGCTCGCGGCTGTCCGCCGCCACGCCGACCTACGACGTCCAGCAGGCCTGCGGGACGGGGCTCGAGGCCGCGATCCTCGTCGCCAACAAGATCGCCCTCGGGCAGGTCGAGGTCGGGATCGCCGGTGGCGTGGACACCACCTCCGACGCCCCGATCGCGGTGAACGACGACCTGCGCGAGGTCCTCCTCGAGGCCAACCGCGCGAAGTCCACCGCCGGCGTCGTCAAGGCCCTCGCCGGCCTGCGCCCCGGCCAGATCGTCCCGGAGATCCCGGCCAACCGGGAGCCGCGCACCGGGATGGCGATGGGCGAGCACGCCGCCATCACCGCCGCGCACTGGGGCATCGAGCGGACCGCGCAGGACGAGCTGACCGCGCTGTCGCACCAGAACCTCGCGAAGGCCTACGACGCCGGGTTCTTCGACGACCTCATGACGCCGTTCCTCGGCGTCACGAAGGACAACAACCTGCGCGCCGACTCGACCGTCGAGAAGCTCGGCAAGCTCAAGCCGGTCTTCTTCCCGGCCGGCGGGGACAAGGCCGAGGCCACGATGACGGCGGGCAACTCCACCCCGCTGACCGACGGCGCGGCCACCGTCCTGCTGGCCAGCGACGAGTGGGCCGCCGAGCGCGGCCTGCCGGTGCTGGCGCACCTCGTGGACGCCGAGACCGCCGCGGTCGACTACGTCCACGGCGACGAGGGCCTGCTCATGGCGCCGGCCTACGCGGTGCCGCGCCTGCTCGAGCGCAACGGCCTGACGCTGCAGGACTTCGACCTCTACGAGATCCACGAGGCCTTCGCCTCGACCGTGCTCGCCACGCTCGCCGCGTGGGAGAGCCCCCAGTTCTGCAAGGAGCGCCTGGGCCTGGACGCGCCGCTCGGCTCGATCGACCGCGGCAAGCTCAACGTCCACGGCTCCTCGCTCGCGGCCGGGCACCCGTTCGCCGCGACCGGCGCCCGGATCGTCCCGACGCTCGCGAAGACCCTCCACCAGAACGGCGGGGGCCGCGGGCTCATCTCCATCTGCGCGGCCGGCGGCCAGGGCGTCGTCGCCATCCTCGAGGCCTGAGAGAGGTAGAGACAATGTCGCACGACTGGTACTCCGACTTCGTCAACTCGGGCGTCGGCAGGGCGATCGCCGGCAACGTCGGGCTGCCTCCGGTGCCGAAGCTGCGCCGCTGGGAGCCCGGCCAGCCGCTGCTCTCCGGGGCCGCGCTGCTCGGGACCGCGACGGCGAACGGGCGGGTGGCCAAGGTCGTCCGCGCGGTACTCGCCGACGCCGCCGTAGAGGTGCACGAGGACCCGGCCGCCCCGATCGGCGGTGGCTCGTCGACGTCCAAGGTCGCCGCCGCCGTGCTCGACGCGACCGGACTGTCGAGCCCCCGGGACCTCGCCGCGGTCCAGCAGTTCCTCACGCCGGTGATGCGCCGGGTCGGGCCGTCCGGACGCATCCTCGTGATCGGGGACGTCCCGGCCGCGGCCGAGCGACCCGCCGTCCGCGCGGCCCGGCGGTCGCTCGAGGGCCTGGTCCGCTCCGCGGCCAAGGAGGCGCGCTACGGCGCCACGGTCAACCTCGTGCACGTCGCGGACGGCGCCGAGAACGACCTCGAGTCGACGCTCCGGTTCTTCCTCTCCAGCCGTTCGGCGTTCGTCGACGGCCAGCGCCTCGACGTCGGGACGGTGCCGGGCTACGCCGGCTCGTCGGCCGGCACCGACTGGGACCACCCGGTCACCGGCAAGGTCGCCGTCGTCACCGGGGCCGCCCGCGGCATCGGGCGCACCGTGGCGCAGACCCTGGCCCGCGACGGCGCGACCGTCGTGGCCGTCGACGTCCCCTCCGCGGGCGACGCGCTGGCCCACACGGCGAACGACGTCGGCGGCACCGCGCTGCAGCTCGACATCACGAACGACGGTGCCGGCGAGGCCATCCTCGAGCACTGCCGTCGGCACGGCGGCGTGGACATCGTGGTGCACAACGCCGGCATCACCCGCGACAAGCTGCTCGCGAACCAGGACACCGACCGCTGGAACTCGGTCATCGACGTGAACCTCAACTCGCAGCTCGCGATCAACGACGTGCTGCTGGCCTCGTCCGACGACGACGGGTTCCACCGGGGCGGGCGCATCGTCACCGTCTCCTCGATGGCGGGCATCGCCGGCAACCGCGGGCAGACCTCGTACGGCGCCTCGAAGGCCGGCGTCATCGGCCTCGTCGAGGCCACCGCGCCGCTGCTCGCCGCCAAGGACGCGACCATCAACGCCGTCGCGCCCGGGTTCATCGAGACGGCGATGACCGCGGCGATGCCGGTCGGCACGCGCGAGGCGGGCCGGCGACTGTCGTCGCTGACCCAGGGCGGCCTGCCGGTCGACGTCGCCGAGACGATCGCCTGGTTCGCCCAGGGCGCCTCGTACGCGATCAACGGTCAGGTGCTGCGCGTCGACGGCCAGAACTACCTGGGGGCCTGAGCATGCCCACCGAGACCCTCGACAGTGCCCCGACCCTCGGGGCGCTCTACGGCCGGGCACTGCTCACGGCGCGCTCGGGCGGGGACACCCTGCCCGACCGCACGCTCGAGCTCGTCAACGCGACGATCGACGCGGACGCGGTGGCGGACTACGCGCACGTGTGCGGGTTCCGGGTGGGCGGCGAGCTGCCGATCACCTACCCGCACATGCTCGCCTTCCCGCTGCAGATGCGGCTGATGACCGACCGCGAGTTCCCGCTGCCCGCCCCGGGCATGGTGCACCTGCGCAACGTCATCACCCGGGAGCAGCCGCTGACGGTCGGCGAGCCGCTGGTGGTGCGGGTGCACGCCGAGCGGCTGGTGGCCCACCCCAAGGGCGCGCAGGTCGACCTCGTCTCCACGGTCGGAACGCCCGACACCGAGGTCGCCTGGCACTCCCGCTCGACGTACTTCGTGCGCGGCGCCACCGCCGACGAGGCCACCGACGCCGCCCCGCCGGAGCCGGAGCCGCACGTCGGGGACCGGCCGCACGCGGTGTGGAAGGTCCCCGGCGACATCGGGCGCCGCTACGCCGCGGTGTCCGGCGACGTGAACCCGATCCACGTGAACGGGCTCGCGGCCAGGGCGTTCGGGATGCCCGGCACCATCGCGCACGGCATGTGGTCCAAGGCGCGCGTCCTCGCCGCGCTCGCCGGGCGGATCGACGAGGCCGTCACGGTCGACGCGGTGTTCCGCTCGCCGCTGCGCACCCCGTCGACGGCCTTCCTGTACACGGCCGCTGCGAAGGACGGGTGGGACGCCGCATTGCGGTCGGCGAAGGGCAAGGACCACCTGCTGCTGACGGTGCGCCCGGCGTAGGACCCGCCGCTCCGCACGTCGAGCGAAGGGCCCCTCCGGTCGGATGGATCGACCGGAGGGGCCCTTCGCTCGACTCGGTTCTTCACCGTGACACCGCAGGTCGCGAGCACGATGTCCGGTCGTGACCCCACCCGTTCTCGATCCCACCGGGACCGAACCGGCCGCACCCGGCGTCGGGACGAGGTGGAGGCGGGCACTCGTCGTGCTCGTCGCCCTGCTCGTGATCCTCGCCGCCGTCGCCACCCCGAGTCTCGTGCACGCCCTGACCCGCCCCGGTTCGGACACCGTCCCGGCGCGGCTCGCGGAGTGGGGGCGCGACCACGGGCTGGGGCCGGTCGTGACGTGGCTGGAGTCGGCGCAGTACCAGCTCGACCAGCCGCCGACCGGCGGTGCCCCGGTCGGCGGCATCCCGCACGCCTCCGGCGCGGTCGCCGACCATCCCGGCGGCAGCCCCGCCCCGCCGCCCCTGCCCGCCCCGGAGGGCCTGGCCCCGCTGCCCGGCGAGGGGCAGTGGCAGACGGTCGTGGCGAGCCCGCACGGTGACGCGGTCCGCGTCGCCTCCGTCCGGCCGGACGCGCAGCACACGTCGTTCACGGTCGGCGTCCTGTGGATGGACCCGACGCTGGTCCGCGGGGTCCTGCACCCCGGCACCGAGGACCCGGGCGGCTCGTGGCCGGTGCCGTCGGAGATCGACGACACCGAGCAGCGCACCGTCGTCGCGGCGTTCTCGGCCGGCTTCCGGCTGCAGGGCGACAGCCACGGCGGGTGGTTCCTCGACGGGAGGCAGGCCCGCCCGCTCGTCCCCGGCGCGGCCAGCCTCGTCGTGCACCGCGACGGCACCACCGACGTCGGGGCGTGGGGCAGCGAGGTCGCGATGACCCCCGACGTCACGGCGGTACGCCAGAACCTCGTCCCGCTGGTCGACCACGGCGTCGTGAACCCGACCTGCGCCACCGGCGGCACCGCGGAGTGGGGCTCGACGGTCGGGCAGGCGGCCTACATCAACCGCTCCGCCTTCGGGGTCACCGCGACCGGCGCGGAGGTCTACGTCGGCGGCCCCGCCCTGTCGGTGTGCACGCTCGGCCAGATCCTGCGCAGCGCCGGCGTGGTCCGCGGCATGGAGCTCGACATCAACCCGGCGTGGGTCTCCGGGGCCTACTTCCACCCGACCGGCCGGCCCCGGCCCGACGCGTTCCAGCTCTTCCCGGGTGAGCAGGTCGGGGCGCAGCACTACCTGCAGACCTCGAGTCGCGACTTCCTGTCGTTCGACCTGCGCACGATCGCCGACACCGCGGACGCCCCACCCTCGACGCAGCACCACCGGCACGCGTCGTCGAAGCACCACGCGTAGGCACCGCAGACATGGGATGACAGGATGTCTGGCGTGCCGCTGGAGAACCCGCGACGCGCGAGCGTCATCGGTGACGTGATCACCCAGCTGGAGGCGATGGTCGTCTCCGGCGAGTGGCCGGTGGGCACCCGTATCCCACCGGAGCCGGAGCTCGTGACCGCGCTCGGCGTCGGGCGCAACTCGATCCGCGAGGCGGTCCGGGCGCTCGCCCACAGCGGGATGCTCGAGGTCCGCCAGGGCACCGGCACGTGGGTCCGGGCCGACTCCGGGCTGGGGGCGGCGCTCGAGCGGTACGTGCGCCGGGCCGACGCGCGCCACGTCCTCGAGGTGCGCCGCGGGCTGGAGCGGGAGGCCGCGCGACTGGCGGCGACCCACCGCACCGCCGAGGAGCTGGCCGGACTCGTCGCGGCCCTGGGCCGGCAGCACGACCTCGCCGGGGCCGGCGACCGGGACGGCTTCGTCCGCGGCGACCTCGAGTTCCACCGCCTCGTGGTCGCGGCCGCCCACAACCCGGTGCTCGGCGAGCTGCTCGATCACCTCGGCGGAGCCCTGGCCACCGCGATCGAGGTGACGGTCGACGCGCAGCAGGCCGCCGGGGTCGCTGCCTTCACCGTGCACACCGACCTCGTCGAGGCGATCTCCGCCCGCGACGCCGACGCCGCGGGCGCGGCCTCCGACGCCCTGCTCGACGAGCTGCTCGCGGTCCTGGACGGTGCACCGTGAGCACCCGGGCCCGGTCGATCCTGCTCGCCCTCGCGGTCCTGCTGATCGCGCTCAACCTGCGCCCCGCCGTCGTCGGGGTCTCGCCGCTGCTCACCCAGATCCAGGCCGACCTCGGGATCGGCAGCGCGGTCGCCGGCCTGCTCACGACGCTGCCCGTGCTCTGTTTCGGCCTGCTCGCCCCGACGTCGGGGACCCTGATCCGGCGGATCGGCCTCGAGACCACCCTGCTCGCGGCCCTGGTGGTGCTCACCGCCGGCATCCTCGTGCGGCTGGTCCCCTCGCTCGCGACCCTGCTCGCGGGCAGCGTGCTCGCCGGGGTGGCGATCGCCGTCGGCAACACGCTGATGCCGGTGGTCGTGAAGCGCGACTTCCCGCATCGCACGGGCCTGATGACCGGCGCCTACTCGACCATGCTCTCCGGCGGCGGCGCGCTCGCCGCGGCGGTGATGGTGCCGATCGAGAACGCGACCGGCCTCGGGTGGCGCCCGGCGCTGTCCCTCTGGGCGGTGCTCTCCGGCCTGGCGATCCTGCTGTGGCTGCCGTGGGTCCGCAGCTCGCGCCGGGCGGGCACGGCCGGTACCGCGCGCTCCGCCGCGCCGGTCCGGGGGCTCTGGCGCTCGCCGCTCGCGTGGCAGGTCACGCTGACGATGGGCCTGCAGTCGTTGCAGTTCTACTCGTTCACCGCCTGGGCGCCGACGCTGTTCGTGGACCGGGGCCGCTCCGCGGCCGAGGCCGGCCTGCTCCTCTCGCTCGCCGGGCTGTGCTCGCTCGTCACCTCGGCCGCGACCCCCGTGCTCGCCACCCGGCGGCCGAGCCAGTTCCACCTCGTCGCCCTGCTCGTCGGCCTGTGGGTCGTCGGGTACGTCGGCCTGCTCATCGCCCCCGGCTCCCTGGCCCCGCTGTGGATGGTGCTCGTCGGGCTCGGTCAGGGCGTGGGGATCTCGCTCGGCCTGACCCTGATCACGCTGCGCTCGCCGGACGCCGCGCACACCTCCCAGCTCTCGGGCATGGCACAGGGTGTCGGCTACGTGATCGCCGCTGCCGGACCGCTCGGGCTCGGCGCGATCCACGACGCCACCGGGTCCTGGACGTGGCCCGTCGTCGCGCTGCTCGTGATGCTCGTCCCGCTCACCGTCGCCGGTCTCGGGGCGGCCCGGGACCGGCACGTGGGAGCACCGCCGGCACCCGAACCGGAGCCGGAGGCCGTCGCTGCGGCCGCCCGTGCCGTCGACACCGTTCCCGCCGGCGACGGCGCCCCGCGGCTGCGCGGGCGGGTGCACGCCCGGGGCGAGCCGGTCTCCGGCGCGTCGGTGACGCTGGTGGACGACGCCGGCCGCCAGCTCGGACGGACCGAGACGGCCGACGACGGGTCCTACGCGCTCGAGGTCCCGGGGACGTCGGCGTTGCTGGTGTGCGCGGCCGAGGGCCACGAACCGGTGGCCCGGCGCGCGACGGCCGGCCGGGCCGACGTGGAGCTGGCGCCCCGCGCGACCGACGAGCCGATCGCCGGGCGCTGAGCAGCGGCGTTCGCCGGCCGTTCATCCGTTGTGTCCGGTTCGGTCGTTCTGACTGCCTACCGTCCGGTCGACCACCACACGATCGGACGCCCGGGAGCTCCCCCACGTGAACCGCCGTCTGCTGCCGCTGCTCACCCGCACCACCCACCGCCGCTCCGCCACGCACTGCCGCTACAAGTGCGGCGACGCCTGCGACGCGCCCGTGCGCAACCGCAGCGGGAACCCGACGTTCCGCGAGGTGGTCGCCGGCACGGTGAGCCGGCGCAGCGTCCTGTCCGCCGGTCTGGTCCTGGGTGCCTCCGGGGCGCTCGCGGCGTGCGGGGGCACCGGTGGCGGGCCCGCGCCGGCGGCGGCCTCGTCGTCGGCTCCCGTCCCGCCGTCGCCCGGCCTCGGGTTCGCGGCCGTGGCACCGAACACCGCGGACGCGGTGACCGTGCCGGAGGGCTACACCCAGCAGGTGCTCATCCGCTGGGGGGACCCGGTGGTGACGGGGGCGCCCGCGTTCGACGTCACCCGGCAGACCCCCGAGGCGCAGGCGCAGCAGTTCGGGTTCAACAACGACTTCCTCACCGTGATCCCGATCCCCGGCGACTCCGCGCGAGCGCTGCTGGTCGCGAACCACGAGTACACGACCGAGCCGTTCATGCACCTCGGCTACGACCCGGAGGCGCCGACCCCCGAGCAGATCCGCATCGGCATGGCCGCCCACGGGATGAGCGTCGTCGCGGTCGCGCTCGACCCGTCGTCGGGACGGCCGACCTCGGTGCTGCAGGACCCGCTGAACCGGCGGGTCACCGCCACCACGCCGTTCACCCTGACCGGCCCGGTGGCCGGCGACCCGCTGGTCCGCACGAGCGCCGACCCCGAGGGCCGGACCGTGCTGGGCACGCTGAACAACTGCGCGGGCGGCACCACGCCCTGGTCGACGGTGCTCTCCGGCGAGGAGAACATCGACCAGTACTTCGCGAACGGCGCGACGGTCGCCGACCCGGTGCTCAAGGCCCGGTACGAGCGGCTCGGGCTCGACGGCGAGGCGAGCGACCGGCTCTGGGAGACCGCGGACCCGCGCTTCGACCTGCTCCGCGAGCCGAACGAGGCGCACCGCTTCGGCTGGGTGGTGGAGCTCGACCCGTTCGACCCCGCCGCGGCGCCCCGCAAGCACACCGCGCTCGGCCGCTTCAAGCACGAGGGCGCGACGGTGCGGATGACGCCGGACGGCACCACGGTCGCGTACATGGGCGACGACGAGCGCTTCGAGTACGCCTACAAGTTCGTCTCCTCCGCGAAGGCACGCCCCGGCACCGCCCCCGCCGACCGGCAGTTCAACCAGACAGTGCTCGACCAGGGCACGCTCTTCGTCGCGACCTTCACCGGCGAGGCCCGGCCCGACGGCGGGTCCGGTGGCCGGGGCGAGTGGCGGCCGCTGGTGGAGTCGCTGCCCGACGGCACCGCCCGGTCGTTCGTCCCCGGGTTCTCCGGCACCGAGGTGCTGCTGTTCACCCGCCAGGCCGCGGACGTCGTCGGCGCCACGAAGATGGACCGCCCCGAGGACGTCGAGCCGCACCCGGTGACCGGCGCGGTCTACATGGCGCTGACCAACAACGACGAGCGCGGCGTCGAGCCGGGCGCACCCGGCCCGGACGCCGCCAACCCGCGTCCGGACAACGCCAACGGGCAGGTGCTGGAACTCGTCGAGGACGGCTCCGACCCCACGGCACGAGCGTTCGCCTGGTCGCTACTGCTGGTGTGCGGCGACCCGAAGGCGGCCGACACGTACTACGCGGGCTTCGCCAAGGACCAGGTCAGCCCGATCTCGTGCCCCGACAACGTGGCCTTCGACCCCACCCACGGGCACCTGTGGATCTCCACCGACGGCAACGCGCTCGACTCGAACGACGGGTTGTTCGCGGTGTCGCTCGCCGGCGCCGACCGGGGGCGGGTCAAGCAGTTCCTGACGGTGCCGAAGGGCGCGGAGACGTGTGGCCCGGTGCTGATGCGGAACTGCGCGATGGTGTCGGTGCAGCACCCCGGCGAGGCCGACGACGCCTCGCTCGACCGCCCGGTCTCGCACTGGCCCGACGGCGGGTCCAGCCCCGCCCGACCCGCCGTCGTCGTGGTGTGGCGGGCGGACGGGGGTGCGCTGGGGACGTGATGTGGCCTGCGGCCAGGTGAGCAGAAATTGTCGCTATGGCGACCATTTCTGCTCACCTGCGCGGAGCGCACCTACACGGACACCAGCGCCTTCCCGGTGTTCTCGCCGCGCAGCAGGCCGAGGAACGCGTCGACGGCGTGGTCGACGCCCTCGGTGACCGTCTCCGCGAACTTCACCCGCCCATCGGCCACCCACGGGGTGACCTCCTCGAGGAACGCCGGGAAGCGATCCAGGGAGTCGGTGACGATGAACCCCTGGATCGCGAGCCGCTTCTTGACGATCTTGAAGAGGTTGCGCGGCCCGGGCGTGGGGTCGGAGTCGGTGTCGTTGTAGTGCGCGATCGCCCCGCACGCGGCAACGCGGGCGTGGTCGTTCGCGACGTCGATCGCGGCCTCGAGGTGCTCCGACCCGACGTTGTCGAAGTACACGTCCAGACCGTCGGGCATCGCCTTGGCGAGCTGCTCGGCGACGGGGCCGTCCTTGTAGTTGAAGGCGGCGTCGTAGCCGAGCTCGTCGGTCAGCCAGGCGACCTTCTCGGCCGACCCCGCGCTGCCGACCACGAGCGAGGCGCCCTTCTGCTTCGCGATCTGCCCGACGAGGCTCCCGACCGCGCCCGCGGCCCCGGAGACGAACACGGCATCGCCGGACCGGAATGCGGCGTGGTCCAGCAGGCCGACCCACGCCGTCAGGCCGGGCGCACCGAGGACGCCGAGATAGGCCCTCGGGTCGACGCCGTCGACGTCGGGGACCTTCTGCAGGTGCTTCGCCTTGGCGATGCCGTGGTCACGCCAGGCGAGGTTGGCCAGGACCAGGTCGCCGACGCCGACCTCGGAGACGTCCGACCCCACGGCCGTGACCTCACCGACTGACCGGCCGTCCATCGCCTCGTCCAACCGGAACGGCGGGACGTAGGAGGGCACGTCGTTCATCCGGCCCCGCATGTAGGGGTCGACGGAGAAGGAACGGTTGGCGATCTCGACCTCGCCGGCCCCCGGCGCCGGGAGCTCCCGCTCGACGAACCGGAAGTCGTCGGGCGAGGGGAAGCCCTGCGGGCGGCGGGCCAGGTGGACCTCGTGTGCGGTCGTCATGATCCGACGGCTACCCCCGATGTCGACCGTGTGTCATCCGGGCGCGACGGGGAACACCCCGGGGATCGACGAGGTTGAGCCGGATCGACTCACCGACGGTGGATCGGGCCGGACGAGACCTGAGTCTCCCCGACTCAGGAATGAATCCCGACCATCGGTTGCTGAGGCCTACGACAGCCGCCGCAGACCACCGGTCGCAGGCGGCAGGACCCTTCAGGAAAGGTACGCATGACCAGCGCATTCGGTCCCGGCGGCCCCGGGTCCGGCCAGTTCGACGACTTCCTGGCGCGGTTCCTCGGCGGCTCGCCGCGGGGCGCCCAGCGCATCGACATCACGGCCCTGATGACGGAACAGGCCCGTGGCCTCGTCGGGACCGCCGCGGCCCAGGCCGCCGAGCGGGGCAACACCGACCTCGACGCCTGGCACCTGCTGATCGCCGGTCTGCAGGTCGCGCCGCTGCGCGCCCTCGTCGAGGGCACGGGCGCCGACGCCGACGAGCTCGCCCGGTACGCGGACGGCCAGCTCCCCCGCGGAGAGGCGACCGGCCAGCCGCCGTCGCTCACCCCCACGGCGAAGCGCACGCTGCTCGACGCCCACCAGATCTCCCGGGCGCTCGGCTCGAGCTACATCGGGCCGGAGCACATCGTGCTGGCGCTCGCCGCCAACCCGGACTCCCCCACCGGCAAGGCCATGCAGTCCCGCGGGATCGACCCGCAGTCGCTGCAGCGCAGCGCCTCCTCCGGCGGGCGTCCCGCGCCCGGCGGTGGCAACGCCCCGCAGGGTGACTCCGACACCCCGACCATCGACCAGTTCGGCGTCGACCTGACCGCGAAGGCGCGGGCGGGCGAGCTGGACCCGGTCATCGGGCGCGAGGACGAGGTCGACCAGACCCTCGAGGTCCTCTCCCGGCGCACGAAGAACAACCCCGTGCTGATCGGTGAGGCCGGCGTCGGCAAGACCGCCGTCGTCGAGGGCATCGCCCAGCGCATCGTCTCCGGCGAGGTCCCCGAGCAGCTCGAGGGCAAGCGCATCGTCCAGCTCGACCTCACCGGCATGGTCGCGGGCACCCGCTACCGCGGTGACTTCGAGGAGCGGATGACCAAGCTGGTCGCCGAGATCCGCGAGCACTCCGACTCGCTGATCGTCTTCATCGACGAGCTGCACACCATGGTCGGGGCCGGCGGCTCCGGCGAGGGCGGCGGCATGGACGCCGGCAACATCCTCAAGCCGGCGCTGGCCCGCGGCGAGCTGCACATCGTCGGCGCCACGACGCTCGACGAGTACCGGCAGTCGATCGAGAAGGACGCCGCGCTCGAGCGGCGCTTCCAGCCGGTCATGGTGCCGGAGCCGAGCGTCGCCGACACGATCGCGATCCTGCACGGGCTGCGGGACCGCTACGAGGCGCACCACCAGGTCCGCTTCACCGACGAGGCCCTCACGGCGGCCGCGGAGCTCTCCGAGCGCTACGTCACCGACCGCTTCCTGCCCGACAAGGCCATCGACCTCGTCGACCAGGCGGGTGCGCGGAAGCGGCTGCGCTCGAAGGCGCCGCACACCGACACCCGGGAGCTGGAGCGCCGGCTGGAGTCGCTGCAGCGCGACAAGGACCAGGCCGTCGCCGACGAGGACTACGAGCGGGCCGGCGCGCTGCGCGACGAGGTCACGCAGGCCACGCAGGCCCTCGAGGAGGCCCGCCACGAGCGCACGTCCGGCCAGTCCGGTGTGCTCTCGGTCGACGTCTCCGACATCGCGGAGGTCGTCTCCCGCTCGACCGGCATCCCGGTCGCGCAGCTGACCGAGACCGAACGCTCGCGTCTGCTCGGCCTGGAGGCCCAGCTCCACGAGCGGGTCGTCGGCCAGGACGACGCCGTGCGCGCGGTCGCCGAGGCGGTCCGTCGCTCGCGGGCCGGACTGGGCGACCCCGACCGTCCGATCGGCAGCTTCCTGTTCCTCGGCCCGACCGGCGTCGGCAAGACCGAGCTGGCCAAGGCGCTCGCCGCCACGATGTTCGGCGACGAGGACCGCATGGTCCGCGTCGACATGAGCGAGTACTCCGAGCGGCACACCGTCTCGCGCCTGGTGGGCTCGCCCCCCGGGTACGTCGGCTACGGCGAGGCCGGGCAGCTGACGGAGGAGATCCGTCGTCGTCCGTACTCGGTGGTCCTGCTCGACGAGATGGAGAAGGCCCACCCCGACGTCTTCAACACGCTGCTCCAGGTGCTCGACGACGGGCGGCTGACCGACTCGCAGGGCCGGACGGTCGACTTCCGGAACACGGTGCTGATCATGACCAGCAACGTGGGCTCGGAGCTGATCACGACGAACACCCAGGCCCTCGGCTTCGCGCCCTCGGGCGTGAACCCGGACCAGTCCCTGCAGGAGCGGTTGATGCCGCGGCTGCGGGAGTCGTTCCGGCCGGAGTTCCTCAACCGGATCGACGAGGTGATCGTCTTCAAGCGGCTCGACCAGACCCAGCTGCGGACCATCACCGACCTGCTGCTCTCCGAGACCCGCGAGCGGCTGGCGTCGCTCGAGGTCGAGATCGAGTTCGCCACCGAGGCGGTGGACTGGCTCTCCGACCACGGCTACCAGCCCGAGTTCGGGGCGCGGCCGTTGCGCCGGACCATCCAGCGCGAGGTCGGCAACCAGCTGTCGGCGATGTTGCTCGGCGACGAGCTGTCGGCGGGTGACCGGGTGCGGGTGGGTGTCTCCGACGGCGACGACGGGGCCCTGACCTTCACGGTCGACCAGCCGGCCGCCGTCTGATCCATCGGCACGCGAAGGGCCCCCGACCGATCCGGTCGGGGGCCCTTCGTGCATCTGGTGATCTTCTCCGACGAGCGGGTACTCCCGCCCCGACGCGTCCGTCCGCAGAAGGAGAGGCGACATGAGCGCCGACGTCGGTGACCGGATCACCCTGCACGCCAACTCCGTGGACGCCCCCGACCGCACGGGCACGATCGTCGGGATCCTCGGGAGCGACGGGCCGCCCTACCGGGTCCGCTTCGACAACGGCGACGAGACCATCCTGACGCCGGGTCCCGACGCCACCATCGCGGCGCCCACGGTGTCCGAGCGGGTGGGCCAGGCCGCCGAGGCCGCGGGCGAGAAGGCGACGGCGCTCGCCGAGGAGGCCCGGGCGACCGCCGAGGACGTCACGGGGCGCGCCGCCCGCGCCGTCGCGGACACCGCCTCGAAGCTCGCGGAGCGCTTCCAGAAGTAGCCCCGGCCGTCTCGAGCGAAGGGCCCCTTCCGTCGGATTGACGGGCCGTGGGCGCCCTTCGCCATTCGGTGCGCCGGCTCGCCGACCTGAGCGAAGGGCCCCTTCGGTCGAGTAGATCGACCGGAGGGGCCCTTCGCTCGATCCGGGGTGGGCGGCGCTCAGAGGCGGCGCGCGGTCGAGGTGCCGGTCGCGAGGAACAGCGAACCGCGCTCGAAGTCCTGCCGGACGCCCCCGCTGACCGCGTACTGGTCGGAGCGCGGGTAACCGTAGGTCGAGCGCTCGTAGCCGGCGGCGCCCCAGGCGGAGAGGATCGCCCCGCGGACCGGCCAGGCACCGGTCTGCGGCGTCCAGTAGACGGAGCCCGTGGCGAACTGGTTGTAGCGGCCCCGGCCGTCCGGAGCGGTCCGCTCGTCGGTCCTCGGCAACCCGATCGGGGAGGATGCCGCGCCCAGGGCGTCGTACCGCTTGTTGATCTCCCCGATCACCGACCACGCGCCCGTCGTCGACGACCAGTAGACCGACCCGTTCGAGCCGGAGAAGCGGGTGACCCGCGCGCTCTGCCCCGTCGCGCTCTCCACGACCGACGGCTCACCCAGCACACTGCGCATCGCGAGCCACTTGGTGCGGATCGGGTTGGTCGTGAGGTTCCCGACGAGGGCCGCGGTCCGGTCGCGGATCGCGGGCATCGACTTCACCCCGGTGTTGCCGGGGCACTCGGTGGCGCCGACGTCGCGGTGGGCGAAGACCGTCGGCAGGGTCACCGTGCGACCGGCCGGGTACTTCGACGTGCCGCCGCCGGCGCTGGTCAGCGTGACGGTGGCCTTCGGGTCGCGGTAGAGGCCGCCGAGCTTGTACGCCGCCAGCTTCGCGGTCGCCTCCAGCTGCGCCGCGGGCGGGGCGACGGAGGTGAAGTCGCCCATCATCCCGATGCCGAACGTCTCGCGGTTGAAGCCGCCGGCGTGCGCCGCGATCACGGACCGCTCCAGCCCACCCTTGCGGCCCTCGAACACCGTGCCGAAGCGGTCGACCAGCACGTTGTAGCCGATGTCGCCCCAGCCCAGCGTCTTCGCGTGGTACGCGTAGATCCCGCGGACGATCGCGGCGGAGTCGGCCGCGGTGTAGGCGTTCGTGCCCGCCGTGTGGTGGATCGTCACCGCGCGGACCGTCGGGGTGTACTCCGGCGGCCACGTCATGAGCTTCTCGTCCGCGCCCCACTGCGCGCGCGTCACGACCTTCGGCAGACCCGGGCTGTTCGTGGACGCGGCGGTCGCGCGGGCGTCGTTGGTCGTCGTCGCCGGGTCGATCGAGGTCAGGGCCACGCGCTGGGTGGCGGGCGCCCCGTCGTCGACGGCCCGCACCTGGACCTCGCGGCTGTCCGCGACCCACACCGGTTCGCTGCTCGCCACTGCGGCGCGCTTGCCGTCGCGCTCGGCGTCGACCGGGTCGACCCGGGTCCAGGCCCCGAAGGTGCCGTTCGCGAGGCGGCTGCGGAGCTCGATGACGTCGGGGGTCGGGCCGGTCCAGCTGACCGCGACCAGCTTGAGCGGGTCGGGGCTGGACGCCTGCCGGGCGTTCGCCGAGTCCGGGGACGGGGCCGGCGCGCCGAGCGCCTCGCGCTCGACCTTCGGGTCGACCGCCTTCGCGGCGGGCAGGGGTGCGGCCGGCGGCGGATCGCCCGCCGTCGCGACCGGGGCGGGTGCCGCGGCCGCCTGACCGCCCACCGGACCCGTCACCACCGCCACCGCGACCACGACCGGCACCGCGATCGCCCGGAACCGACGCCACCTGCTGTTCGACTGCATGATCCTCCCCCGACGGAACTGACCGCTTCAGCGATCACGAGCCGACCGTCGTTACAGGACCCGCTCGAACGAGCGACCCGCCGTCCGGAACGATCACCTCGACGGCCTAGATGTCCGATTCGCCAGTGACCTAGGGTGATCGTCGTGAGCGACGACTCCTGGCTCCCGCCGCCGCCGTTCGGCGTGGACGACCATCACCACGACGACCACCACCACGACGACCGCCACCGGCACGAGCGCCGGTACGACCACCGGGAGCGCGGGATGGAACTGCGGGACCGCGTCCGGAGCCAGTACGGCACCGCGGTGTCGGTCGGCGACATCCTGTCGTTCCTGGACTACCGGGTGAACGAGCTGTACGCCGCCGTCCTCGAACCCGAACGGCACGGCTCCCGGGTGCCGGGCTCGCCGGTGCGGCTGTCCGGGCTGGACGCGATGCTCAACGCCGACGCCGCCGCGTTCCGCGGGCTGACCGAGCTCGGCGAGCGCCTCGACCGCGTCGAGTCGAAACTCGACCAGCTCCTGGAGCGCCTGCCGAAGCCCACGGCGACGTCCTAACGCAGGGCGAGCTCCGCCCGGACCGGCGCGGCCGGCAGCGTCACCGTCGTCCGGGTATCGCCCGGCACGCTGGTCACCTCGACGGTCCCCCCGTGCTCGGTGACCACGGCGGACACGATCGAGAGGCCGAGCCCGGTCGAGCCGGTGGTGCGGGCCCGCCCGGCGTCGCCCCGCGCGAACCGCTCCAGCACGTGCGGCAGCAGGTCGGGAGCGATCCCGGGCCCGTCGTCGCGGACCACCAACCGGACCCGGTCGTCGGTCCGGGCGAGCTCCACGACGACGTCGGTCCCCTCCGGGGTGTGGGTGCGCGCGTTGGCGAGCAGGTTCGCGACGACCTGGTGCAGCCGCTCCGGGTCACCGACCACCATCACGTCCGTCTCGCCGTCCGGCAGATCCAGCGACCAGCGGTGCCCGGGCGCGGCGGCATGGGCGTCGGACACGGCGTCGACGACCAGCCGCACCAGATCGACGGGCTCGCGGGCGAGCGGGCGGCCCGCGTCGAGCCGTGCGAGCAGGAGCAGGTCCTCGACCAGCAGCGTCATGCGTTCGGTCTGGGAGCCGACCCGCTCCAGCATCGCCCCGACCTCGTCCGGCGTCCCGGCCGCGCCCGAGCCCATCCGCCGTCGGGCCAGCTCGGAGTAGCCGCGGATGGCCGCGAGCGGGGTGCGCAGCTCGTGGGAGGCGTCCGCGACGAACTGCCGGACCCGGGTCTCGGACTCCTGGCGGGCCGCGAGGGAGCGGGCGACGTGGTCGAGCATGCGATTGAAGGCGACGCCGACCTGGCCGATCTCGGTCCGCGGGTCGGCGTCGGCCTCGGGGACGCGATCGCGCAGCTGCACCTCGCCGCGCTCGAGGGGGAGCTCCGAGACGCGCCGGGCGGTGGCCGACACCCGGTGCAGCGGCCGGAGCGTCGTGCGGGTCGCGAAGGCCGCGACCACCCCGGCCACGAGCACACCCCCGGCGAAGATGATCGTCTCGTTCAGGGCGAGCCGGGCCAGGGTCGCGTCCATGCGGTCGGTGGACACCCCGACCGCGACCACCGATCCGTCCGCGGCGGTCCGTGCGGCGGCCCGGTAGGTCTTGCCGAGGGCCGGCACCTCGACCGTCTCCGCCTGCGGCGGACCCTGCCCCGGCTCGTCGTCGGGCGACACCGCGAGCAGCGGCTCCACGTCCGCCGGGGACAGGGGCACGTCGGCGTTGCGGAAGGTCAGGGCCACCGCGGACACGATGCGGCCGTCGACCACCCGGACCTGGATGCGGTCCGTGGGCGAGGACGCGCCGAACCCGCCGCCGGCGTCGGGCGGCGGCGGGGGGCCGCCGCCGGCGCCCTGCGGACCGGAGGCGGCGAAGCCCAGGGTGCGCGTGACGTCGCCGTCGAGCTGCTGGGTGAGGTAGTGCCGCAGCGACAGCGCCGCGCCGACCCCGACGACCGCACACACGACGAGCAGCAGCACGACCGTCGTCAGGACGATCCGCGCCTGGAGCGAGCGCATGAACCGCACGGTGTCACCCGGCGGGCTTGAGGACGTACCCCGCCCCGCGCACCGTGTGGATCATCGGCGCACGGCCGGCGTCGATCTTCTTGCGCAGGTAGGAGATGTAGAGCTCGACGATGTTCGACTGACCGCCGAAGTCGTAGTTCCACACCCGGTCGAGGATCTGCGCCTTGGACAGCACGCGGCGCGGGTTGCGCATGAGGAAGCGCAGCAGCTCGAACTCGGTCGCGGTGAGGTCGACCTGGTCGCCTCCCCGGAACACCTCGTGCGAGTCCTCGTCGAGCGTGAGGTCCCCGACGACGAGGCCCGCATCGCCACGCACGACGGTCGCCGCCGCGGCGCGGCGCAGGAGCCCCCGCAGCCGCGCGACGACCTCCTCGAGGCTGAACGGCTTCGTCACGTAGTCGTCCCCGCCCGCGGTGATCCCGGCGACGCGGTCCTCCACGGCGTCCCGCGCGGTGAGGAACAGGACCGGGACGTCCGGGTGGTCGGCGCGCAGCCGACGCAGCACCTCGAAGCCGTCGATGTCGGGGAGCATCACGTCGAGTACGACCACGTCGGGACGGAACTCGCGGCCCTGGCTGACCGCGGTGACGCCGTCGACGGCGCTGCGCACGTCCCAGCCCTCGTAGCGCAGGGCCATCGACAGGAGATCCGCCAGCGTCGGCTCGTCGTCGACGACCAGGGCGCGGACCGGGCTGCCGTCGGGCCGCCGGAGCTCGGCGCGGACTGCTGCGTTCATGGTGCTCACGATGGCACCGCCCGATCCGTCCCGGCTGGGTGAACCCTGTGCGTCAGCTGTGGACGGGCAGGCTCTTCCAGCCGCGCAGGATGATCGTGGGACGGCGGGTCGGCGTGCCCGTCAGCCCCAGACCCGGGAACCGGGCGAACAGCTCCCGCAGGGCGACCTCGCCCTCCATGCGCGCCAGCGCCGCGCCCAGGCAGTAGTGGATCCCGCTGGAGAAGGCGACGTGCTCGCGGGCGTTCGACCGCGTGACGTCGAAACGGTCCGGGTCGGTGAAGACCGCCGGGTCGCGGTTGGCCGCGCCGAGCACCGTCACGACGATCTCGCCCTCGCGGACGGACACGCCCTCGACCTCGGTGTCGCGGCGGGCGAGCCGGGCGGTGCGCTGGACCGGCGAGTCGTGGCGCAGGACCTCGTCGACCGCGTTCGGCCACAGGTCGGGCTGCTCGGCGAGCACCGCGCGCTGGTCGGGGTGGGTGGCCAGGCGCTGGGCGCCGTTGGAGATGAGGTTGACCGTCGTCTCGAAGCCCGCGGCCAGGATGAGCATCGAGGTGGCGACGAGCTCCTGCTCGGTCAGCCCGGACCCGTCGTCGTCGGAGACGCTCACGAGCTTCGACAACAGGTCGTCGCCGGGGTTCCGGCGGAGCCCGCGCAGGTGGTCGCGCAGCCAGCCGTCGAAGGCCGCGAGGGAGCGCTCGGCGGGCGCGTAGAGCGACCACGGCAGACCGAAGTCCAGGCTCGCGGCGGCACCGTCGCCCCAGCTCAGGAGCTGGCCGCGCATCTCGGGCGGGACCCCGAGCATCTCGGCGATCACCGTGACCGGGACCTGGGCGGCGTAGCGCTGCACGAGGTCGACCGGGCCGCGGCGCAGGTCGGGCCCGAGGTCGTCGAGCAGCTCGCCGACGATCTCCTCGGTGCGGGTGCGCAGCGCGGCGACCGCCTTGGCCGTGAACGCGCGGCTCACCAGACGGCGGTACCGGGCGTGGTCGGGCGGGTCGACGGCGAGCATCGAGGGGGCGTCGTCGACGCTGGCGTACCGGCGCGGGCCGATCAGGCGCATGCCGACCCGGACCGGCGCCGGGAAGACGGACTCCCGCTCGGCCACGCCGAAGTCGTCGCTGCGCAGGACGGCCGTGCAGAGATCGTGGTGCGCGGTCACGCGCCCCATCGGGCCCTCGGCGAACGGACGGTGCCGGCGCAGCTCGCGGTAGTGCTCCCACGGCTCGGCCTGGACCGCCGGGTCGCGCAGCAGCCGCGCGTCGCGGTTGCCCGCCCGTTCGCGGGACGCGATCGCCGTGCGGAGCAGGCCGTGGGTGAGCCCCCAACGCACCGCGAGTGCGGGAGTGGACGGCACGCCGGAACGGGCACCGTCGACCAGGAACGCGACCATACCGATCACCTCTCGCCAACCCGTCGTCAGGAACATACTCAAGGTATGTGACTGACCCCGACTATGCTCGGCACCGTGGCGGAGGTCAAGACACGACGGGGCGAGTACACCGAGTCGACCCGTCGCGCCCTGCTCGACGCCGCGTCCCGGCTGTTCACCGAACGCGGCTTCGCGAAGACCTCCCTGGACGACGTGGCCGCCGACGCCCGTGTGACCAAGGGCGCGATCTACCACCACTTCTCCAGCAAGACCGGCCTGTTCGAGGTCCTCTTCGACGAGCTCGAGCTGACCGAGAACACGGCGGCGCGCGCGGCGTTCGAGGCGCAGTCCGACCCCGGCCTCGGCGCGCTCGCCGCGCTCGACCAGTTCCTGCTGGCCTGCTGCGAGCCGGTGTACGGGGCGATCGTCTTCCGGGAGGCGCCGGTGGCGCTGGGCTGGGACGGCTGGCGCCGGTGCGAGGAGAAGTACTCCTACGCGCTGCTCGACGACCTGATCGCCGGCATGGTCGACGGCGGGATGATCCCGGCGTCGATGCGCACCGAGGCCACCGTGACGGTCGCCTTCGGGATGTTGGGCGCGGCGGGCCAGCTCCTCGCGCGCACCCCGCCCGAGGACCGGGAGCGGGTGCGCGGCGAGTGCCGGGTGCCGTTCGTAGCGCTGCTGGCCGGGATGAGTAGCTCCACGCATTCGTGACGCCGGGTCGCACGGCACGGTTCCGGGGCATGGCCTCCACTCCCGCCCGCCCCGTCACCGCCGCCTTCTCCGCGCAGGCCGCGCTGTCGTTCGCCGCCTCGCTGCTCGCCCTCGGCGTCGGCCTCGTCTACCTGCCCGTCGACGGCTGGATCCGCGGCTTCCTCGCCGTCGGCCTGCTCTGGTGCGTGACCTCGGCGTTCACGCTCGCGAAGGTCGTCCGGGACCGACAGGACGAGGGCACGATCGTCAGCCGCGTCGACCAGGCCCGGCTCGACAAGCTGCTCGCCGAGCACGACCCGTTCACGTCGTCGGGCTGACGTCCCCCAACGTGGCAGCACAGCGCGTTGCTGTCATCCAGTGGCAGTGACGCCGCATCGTCGACAGCTCGGGCCGACTACGGCCGCGGACGCCCCGCCGCGCGACGGCACCAGCCGCCCCGGGTCGTCGACATGCGCCGCTTCGTCGACGGCATCAGCTCGCCGTGCAGCACGTACTCGCCGCCCTCCCACGCCCAGTGGAGGAACCGTTCCTCCCACGGCCGGTCCAGCAGGTTGACCCGCTCGGACATCTCCTTCTGCTCCGCCCAGAACCGCGTCAGGGCGTCCCACGTGAGCTTCACCCCCACGATGCTCCGACGACACCGTCCTCGTGACCAGCGAATACTCCGCGACCCGGGCTTAAGCTGTACTGCATGCTCGACCCGCGACGCCTCCTCACGCTGCGCGCTGTCGTCCGCGCCGGCTCGATGACCGCGGCCGCCGCCGAGCTCGGCTACACGCCCTCGGCGGTGTCGCAGCAGGTCGCGGCGCTCGAGCGGGAGACGGCGACACCACTGCTGGTGCGCCACGCCCGCGGGGTGCTGCCGACCGAGGCGGGAGCGCTGCTGGTGGAGCACGCCGACGTCGTCGCGAACCGCCTGGCCCGGGCCGCCGAGGAGGTGGCCGACCTCACCGCGCTGCGCGCCGGCCGCCTGCGGCTCGCGTCGTTCGCCAGCGCCGGCGCGCGGCTGCTGCCCTCCGCGATCGGCGCCTTCCGCCGCCGGCATCCCGCGGTCCGGCTGTCGCTGGAGCTGCGCGAGCCCGACGAGTGCCCGGACCTGCTGCGTGACGGCGACCTCGACCTGGCCATCACCTTCGGCTACGTGCCCGGGCCCGGACTCGACACCGAGGGCCTCACGGCCACGTTCTTGTCCGACGACGTCGTCAACGTCGCCCTCCCGGCCGGGGACCCCGCCCTCGAGGGGACGTTCACCCCGACCGACGAGATCGACGTGTCGACCCTCCGCGACGCCGCCTGGATCCGTGACGCGGGCAGCCTGTGCCGCGAACAGCTCGTCGACATGTGCGCGACGGCGGGCTTCACCCCCAACATCGCATTCGACTCCGACGACTTCCCGATGGTGTCCGGCCTCGTCGAGTCCGGAGTGGGCGTGGCGCTGGTGCCCGACCTCGCCGTGCACCAGATGGGCCGCAGGGTCGTCCTGCGCCGCCTGCGCCCGCGGGTGGTGCGGCGCATCGAGGCGCTCACGCTGCCGCACCCCACACCGGCCACCGCGGCGATGCTCGACGTGCTCAGGTCACGTCGGGCGACATGATTCAGGAGCCGAACGCCTCGAGGATGCGATCCGCCGCGAGGGCCGGCGTGAGCTCGCCGTCCAGGACCTCGCGTTCCAGGTCGGAGCGCATCTCCTTCACCTGAGGGTGGTCCTTGAGCCGGCCGAGCAGGCGCTCGCGGACCATCTGCCAGGTCCAGTCGACCTGCTGGCGGGCGCGCTTGGCCGCGAACTCGTCACGCTCGGACAGGAACTCCTGGTGGCCGACCAGCGCCGACCAGACGTCGTCGAGACCCGTCCGCTCCTGTGCGGAGCAGGTCAGGACCGGGACGGTCCACGGGTCGCGCTCGCCGCGCAGCATCTTCAGCGCCGACTCGAGCTCGCGGGCGGCCCGCTTCGCGTCCCGGGCGTGCGGCCCGTCGGCCTTGTTCACCGCGATGACGTCGGCGATCTCGAGGATCCCGCGCTTGATGCCCTGCAGCGAGTCACCGGTGCGGGCCAGGGTGAGGAAGAGGAACGAGTCGACCATCTCGGCGACCGCGGTCTCGGACTGCCCGACGCCGACGGTCTCGACGATGACGACGTCGTAGCCCGCCGCCTCCATCACCACCATCGTCTCCCGCGTCGCTTTCGCGACCCCGCCGAGCGTGCCCGCCGTCGGGGACGGCCGGATGAAGGCGTGGTCGTCGGTCGCGAGCGCGTCCATGCGGGTCTTGTCGCCGAGGATCGACCCGCCGGAGCGGGTCGAGCTGGGGTCGACGGCGAGGACGGCGACCTTGCTGCCGGCGGCCGTGAGCTGCGACCCGAGGGCTCCGATGAAGGTCGACTTCCCGACGCCGGGTACGCCCGAGATCCCTATCCGCCTCGCCCCTCCCGCCTGCGGCAGGAGCTCGACGAGGAGTTCCTGCGCGGCGTCGCGGTGGTCGGCGCGCGTCGACTCGACGAGCGTGATCGCCCGTCCGATCCACAGGCGCGAGCCCGAGCGGACGCCCTCGACGTACTTCTCCAGGTCCACGGGGTCCCTTCCTAGACCTTCACGACGACGAGCCCGCGTACGCCGTCGAGGGCGTCGAAGTCGTCGTCCTGAGTCACGATCGGCAGGCGGTACGCGACGGCGCTGGCGGCGATCCAGAGATCGTTCACGTTCACCCGACGCCGGCGTTCGGCCAGGTGCACCCGCAGGCGCGCCCACTCGGAGGCGACGTACTCCGTCACGTCGAGGACCTCGGTCAGCGCGTACCTGTCCAAAGTGGTCAGGCGCCTTGCTCGGGACTCCGAGTCCGGAGCCGCCAGCACTCCGGCATGCAGTTCGGCGAGAGTCACCACCGACAACACCGGATCGTCCGGAAGACCCGACTCGTCGATCGGCCGCCCCGTCTCGGAGGCGATGAGGACACTGGTGTCGAGGACGGCCCGTCCGGTGGTCACCGAATGGGACCCAGGTCGTCGGTCGTCTCCCCTGCGAGTTCCCGGAGGTCGTCGCGGAGGCCCGGGTCCGCCTGGGCGTGGCGCACTGCGTCGATCAGTTCGGCGCGGGACATGCCCGTACGGCGGCGCCGCGGGACCGGCACCAGCTGCGCCACCGGCCGACCGTTCGACGTGATGGTCAGCGACTCCCCCGCCTCGACCCGACGGAGTACGCCTGCTGTGTCGTTGCGGAGCTCCCGCGACGCGATCTCGGTCATGGCGGCCTCCCAGTGTCGCAGCCTGTAGCGAAGTGTAGCCCTCTCCCTCGTGAGACGGTGCGCGGACGAGACTGTCGGACCCCCGCTCTACCGTCGTCGCAAGAGATCGAGAGGGGGCCTCACATGGTGGAACGTGTGACGGTCGAGGGGCTCGACGCCGGGGCCGTCGCCGAGGTGGTCGGCCCCGTGGTGTCGGAGCGGGGACGGCGGTACGCGCGGGACGGCGCGGTGCTGTACGCGGAGTGGCACGCCGGCACGCTGCAGTTGCGGGGCGTGGTCCGCGGCGGTGAGGGGCAGGTCTACTCGACGATCGTGCGCTTCGACGGCGGCCTGCGGCTCGTCGACGGCGAGTGCTCCTGTCCGGTCGGGACGATGTGCAAGCACGTCGCCGCGATGGCCTTCCACGCGGTGCCGGAGACGCCGGCCGCGCCGAGCACGCCCGGGTGGGAACTCGCGCTCGACGCCCTGCTCGGGGTCGAACCGGTCCCGCGGCGCACGCCGACCGGCACGCTGGCGGTCGAGGTGACGCCGGACGGCGCGGGCGGGCTGATGGCCCGGCTGATGCGTCCCGGCGCGAAGGGCTGGGTGTACGGCGGTCTGCTGTGGAACCGCATGCTGCAGGGCGCGGCCGAGGTCGAGCACCGGCCGGAGCAGCTGGCGGTCGTGCGCGAGCTCTACCTCCTGCACCACGCCGCGCAGGCCGGGTCCGGGTTCTCGCCGTACCGCTACTACGGCTACGGCGCCGACGAGAAGGTCATCGACCTCGCGGAGATCGCCAGCCCCCGCCTGTGGACCCTGCTGGACGCGGCGGCCGAGGCCGGGGTGGCGATGTTGCCGGCACGCCACAAGCTGGGGCCCGTCGAGCGGCGCGGGCCGGCGTCCCTGCAGCTCGACGTCGTCGCCGGTCCGGACGACGGGGCGCTGGCCATCCGGCCCGTGCTGCGATTCGACGGCGAGCCGGATGACGATGCGCGACCCGTCGCGTTCCTCGGCGGCGACTCCGCGCACGGCGTCGTCACGGTCTCCGCGGCGGAGAACCTGGCGCCGGCCTCCTGCCGGCTGAGCCTGGCCCGTCTCGAGCCGACCGTGAGCCGGTCCGTGTGGCAGGCGGCGCTCGACGACGCCGAGGTCACCGTCCCGGCCGACGCCGTCGACCGCTTCCGCGCCCGCTACGCCCCCAGGCTCGCCGAGATGCGTGGGGTGACCTCCTCCGACGGGGCGTTCGCCCCGCCCCGGATCGGGCCGCCCGTACTCGTGCTGCGCGCCGCCTTCACCGGCGAGCACGCGCTGTCGCTGAGCTGGGAATGGTCCTACGACGTCGGCGGGTCGGACGCGCGCGCGGCGCTCGGCCGCCCGGCCGCGGGCGAGGGGTTCCGCGACACCGTGCTCGAGCAGGAGACGCTCGACGCGCTCGACGACCTCCCGGTCGACTGGGTCCGGTTCCGCATCCACCCCGCGCAGGGTCGCGGGACGCACCGCTTCATCGGTCTGCAGACCGCGGCGTTCGCCGCCGAGGCGCTCCCGGTGCTCGAGGACACCGACGGGGTGCGGGTCGAGCGGTCCGGGGAGCCCGCGCAGTACCGCGAGGTCGGCGACGAGCTGGCCATCGAGGTGTCGACCACCGAGTCCGACGCGGGGAACGACTGGTTCGACCTCGGGGTCACCATCACCGCCGAGGGCCGCGAGATCCCCTTCACCGACGTCTTCAAGGCGCTCGCCCAGGGCCTCTCCCACCTCCTCCTGTCCGACGGCGCGTACTTCTCGCTGGAGAAGCCCGAGCTGGTCGCACTGCGCACCCTCATCGAGGAGGCCCGGGCGATGCAGGAGCGCCCGGGCGGGCCGATCCGGCTGAGCCGCTACCAGGCCGGCTGGTGGGAGGAACTGGCCGCGCTGGGCATCGTCTCCCGCGAGGCCGAGGCGTGGCGCGAGCAGGTCGGCGGACTGCTCGCGGCGGGCGCGCTCGATCCCGCGCCGGTCCCGGCCACGCTCCGGGCGGAGCTGCGCCCCTACCAGCGCGCCGGCTTCGAGTGGCTCGCCTTCCTGTGGCGGCACCGCCTCGGCGGGGTGCTGGCCGACGACATGGGGCTCGGCAAGACCGTGCAGGCGCTCGCCGCGATCGCGCACGCCCGCGACACCGCGCCGGACGCGGGCCCGGTCCTCATCGTCGCGCCCACGAGCGTCGTCGGGAACTGGACCGCCGAGGCCGCGCGGTTCACGCCCGCGCTGCGGGTCGTCGCCCTCACCGACACGCTGCGCCGCCGCGGGCAGGACCTCGACGCCGTGGTCGCGGGCGCCGACGTCGTGGTCACCTCGTACACGCTGTTCCGGCTCGACGTCGACGCGCACGAACGGATCGGCTGGTCGGCCGTGCTGTTCGACGAGGCGCAGTTCCTCAAGAACCGCCGGTCGAAGGTGTACCTGTGCGCGCGCCGGGTCGCCGCGCCGGTGAAGGTGGCGATCACCGGGACGCCGATGGAGAACGACCTGATGGAGCTCTGGTCGCTCCTCTCGATCACCGCCCCGGGCCTCTTCCCGAACTCCGAGCAGTTCCGGGAGACCTACGCCCGCCCGATCGAGAAGGGCGGGAACACGGGGGCCGACCTGCTCGCGCGCCTGCGGCGCCGGGTCCGCCCGCTGATGCTGCGGCGCACCAAGGAACAGGTCGCCCCCGACCTCCCGCCGAAGCAGGAACAGGTCCTGCCGGTCGAGCTCGCTCCCGCCCACCAGCGCCTCTACCAGCGGGTCCTGCAGCGGGAACGGCAGAAGATCCTGCAGCTGCTCGGCGACGTGGAGGAGAACCGGATCGCGATCCTCGCCTCGATCACCCGGCTGCGGCAGCTGAGCCTGCACCCGGCGCTGATCGGCGAGGACGAGCCCGGCGGGTCCGCGAAGATCGACCTCCTCGTCGACCAGCTCCGCGACGTCCTCGGCGGCGGGCACCGGGCTCTCGTGTTCAGCCAGTTCACCGGCTTCCTCGCCCACGTCCGGGACGCGCTCGAGGAGGCGGGCATCGCGTACGCCTACCTCGACGGGAGCACCCGCGACCGGTCCGCCGCCATCGCGGGGTTCAAGGACGGCGATGCGCCGGTGTTCCTGATCAGCCTCAAGGCGGGCGGGTTCGGGCTGAACCTCACCGAGGCCGACTACTGCTTCCTGCTCGACCCGTGGTGGAACCCCGCCACCGAGGCGCAGGCGATCGACCGGACCCACCGCATCGGCCAGGACCGCACGGTCATGGTCTACCGACTCATCAGCCAGGACACCATCGAGGAGAAGGTCCGGGCCCTCGCGCAGCGCAAGCAGGCCCTGACCTCGGGCGTCCTCGACGACGGCGCGGCGTTCGCCGGCACGCTCGACGCCGACGACATCCGCGCGCTGATCTCCTGACGGTCAGGAGGAGGCGTGTCCCAGCTTCTCGGTCAGCTGGCCCAGCAGCTCCGTCGCCGCGTCCGCGATCACCGTGCCCGGGCCGAAGATCGCCGCCGCACCGCCGGAGTAGAGCTCGTCGTAGTCGCCGGGCGGGATGACCCCGCCGGCCACGATGAGGATCTCCTCCGCGCCGAGCTCGGCCAGGGCGTCGCGCAGCGCGGGCACCAGAGTGAGGTGACCGGCGGCCAGCGACGACACCCCGACGACGTGCACGTCGGCCTCGACGGCCTGGCGCGCGACCTCCTCGGGGGTCTGGAAGAGCGGGCCCACGTCGACGTCGAAGCCGAGGTCGGCGAACGCGGTGGCGATGACCTTCTGTCCGCGGTCGTGGCCGTCCTGGCCCATCTTCGCGACGAGGATGCGGGGCCGGCGGCCCTCGGCCTCCTCGAACGCCTCGGCGGCCGAGCGCGCCTTCTCCACCGCCGAGTTCTCACCCACCTCGTCACGGTAGACCCCGGAGATCGTCCGGACGTCCGAGCGGTGCCGGCCGTAGACCTTCTCCAGCGCGTCGGAGATCTCGCCGACCGAGGCGTGCGCCCGCGCGGCGTCGATCGCGAGCTTGAGCAGGTTCCCGTCGAGACCGGACCCGCGCTTCCCCTCGGCGGCGTCGGAGGCCGCGTTGGTCAGCGCCGTCAGCGCCGACTCCACCGCCGCGGCGTCCCGGTCGTCGCGGAGCTCGGCGAGCCGTGCGACCTGCTGGCGCAGCACGTCGGCGTTGTCGACCTTGAGCACGTCGACGTCCTCGCCGCCGAGCAACGGGTACTTGTTGACCCCGATCACCGGCTGGCGGCCCGAGTCGATCCGCGCCTGGGTGCGGGCGGCCGCCTCCTCGATGCGCATCTTCGGCAGACCCTCGTCGATCGCCTTCGCCATGCCGCCGGTCGACTCGACCTCCTCGATGTGCGCCCAGGCGCGCCCGGCGAGCTCGCGGGTCAGCCGCTCGACGTAGGCGGAGCCACCCCACGGGTCGACGGTGCGCGTCGTGCCCGACTCCTGCTGGAGCAGCAGCTGCGTGTTGCGCGCGATCCGGGCGGAGAAGTCGGTCGGCAGCGCGAGTGCCTCGTCGAGGGCGTTGGTGTGCAGCGACTGCGTGTGGCCCTGGGTCGCGGCCATCGCCTCGACGCAGGTGCGGACCACGTTGTTGTAGACGTCCTGGGCGGTCAGCGACCAGCCGGAGGTCTGCGAGTGGGTGCGCAGCGACAGCGACTTGTCGTTCTGCGCCCCGAAGCCCTTCACGAGCTTGGCCCACAGCAGTCGTGCGGCCCGGAGCTTGGCGATCTCCATGAAGTAGTTCATGCCGATGCCCCAGAAGAACGAGAGGCGCGGCGCGAACCGGTCGATGTCCAGCCCGGCGTCCCGCCCGGCCCGCAGGTACTCCACGCCGTCGGCGAGGGTGTACGCGAGCTCCAGGTCGGCCGAGGCCCCGGCCTCCTGGATGTGGTAGCCCGAGATGGAGATCGAGTTGAACTTCGGCATCTTCTCCGAGGTGTAGCTGAAGATGTCCGAGATGATCTGCATCGAGGGCGCGGGCGGGTAGATGTAGGTGTTGCGGACCATGAACTCCTTGAGGATGTCGTTCTGGATGGTCCCGGCGAGCTTCTCGGGCTCGACGCCCTGCTCGGACGCCGCGGCCACGTAGAGCGCCATCACGGGGAGCACGGCCCCGTTCATGGTCATGGACACCGACATCCGGTCCAGCGGGATGCCGTCGAAGAGCTGGCGCATGTCGAGGATCGAGTCGATCGACACCCCGGCCATGCCGACGTCGCCGGCCACGCGCGGGTTGTCCGAGTCGTAGCCGCGGTGGGTCGGCAGGTCGAAGGCGACCGACAGGCCCTTCTGCCCGGCCGCGAGGTTGCGCCGGTAGAAGGCGTTCGACTCCTTGGCCGTGGAGAACCCGGCGTACTGGCGCACCGTCCAGGGCTGGGTGCGGTACATCGTCGGGTAGGGCCCGCGCAGGAACGGCGGGAGCCCGGGGAGGGTCTCGAGGAAGTCGAGGTCCTCGGTGTCGGCGCCGGTGTAGAGCGGCTTCACCCCGATGCCCTCGGGGGTCTCCCAGAGCAGGTCGTCGGCGTCCTTGCCGGTCGCCTCCTGGAGTGCCTCGGTCCAGTCCCGGTCGGCCGGCCCGGGCGTCCCGAGCTCGACGTCGGCGAACGATCCGATGCCCATGGTTCAGACTCCCAGCTCGTCGAGCAGGTCGGTCAGCAGCGCGGCCGCGTCGCACCCGGTGTACAGGTACCCGGTCAGCGCCGTCGAGTCCTCGGAGGTGAGGCCCTCGGTGCGCGGCGAGCCGGCGAGGATCACGCGGGTGGCGCCGGCCTCGGCCAGCGCCGACGCGAGCGGCGCCGCGTGCTCCGCGTAGACCTTGTCCGACGACGCGACCACCGCGATCGGCGTGCCCGCCTCCCGGAACGCCGTGACGATCTCGTCGATCTCCGTGCCGCCCGGGCCCTCGACGACGTCGACCCCGCCGGCGTGCAGCAGGTTCGTCGCGAACGACGCCCGCGCCGTGTACTGCGCGAGCGCGCCCACGGTGGCGAGGAAGGCGGTCGGACGCTGCGGGGCCGCGTCGCTGCGGTCGCGGAGGTCCTCGAAGACCTGGGCGTAGCGGCGGCGCGGCAGGCCGCCCTGCTGGTCGCCCGTTCCCGACGGCGGGGCGGCGCGCTCGGGCAGCGTCTCGTGCAGGTTCGGGAACTCGCTGACGCCGGTGATCGGGTCCTTCCGGTGCGCGATCCGGTCGGCCCGCGCGGTCCAGGTGTCCTCGAGCGCCGACGCCAGGGAACCCCTATCGGCGTGCTCGTCTGGATCCAGCACGGCCTCGATCCCGCCGTCGCGCTCGATCCCGGTGAACACGTCCCAGGCGGCGTGCGCGAGGGCGTCGGTGAGCGACTCGACGTACCAGGAGCCGCCCGCCGGATCGATGACGTGCGCGAGGTGCGACTCCTCGAGCAGCAGCGCCTGGGTGTTGCGGGCGATGCGGCGGGAGAAGTCGTCGGGCAGGCCGAGCACGGAGTCGAAGGGCAGCACGGTGACCGCGTCGGCGCCGCCGAGGCCGGCCCCCGCCGCGGCGACCGTGGTGCGCAGGATGTTCACCCACGGGTCGCGGCCGGTGAGCATCGCCGGCGAGGTCACGGCGTGGGTGCGCATCGCGCGGGCCGGCTCCGACGCCCCCGCGACCGACCCGATGCGGTCCCAGCAGCGGCGCGCGGCGCGCAGCTTCGCGAGGGTGGCGAACTGGTCGGCGGTGGCGGCGAACCGGAACTCGACGCGGGCGAAGGCGTCGTCCACCGACAGCCCCGCGTCGTCGAGCAGGCGCACCGCGTGGAGTCCGGCGGCGAGCGCGGCGCCCAGCTCCTGCCCGTCGGAGCCGCCCGCCTCGTGGAAGGGGAGCCCGTCGGCGACGACCGTGGCGAGGTGCGGGTGGCTCTCCGCGGCGGTCCGTGCGTGGTCGACGAGGGCCGAGCGGTAGGCGTCGGTCAGCGGCCCGCCGCCGCGGGTGCGCGCGAGGAGCGGGTCGTAGCCCAGCGAGCCGCCCAGGGCCGTCGTCACGCCACCGGCGCGGGCCAGGTCGAGCAGGGCCGCGGCGGCCTCCGGGGTGTCGCGGCCGGCCTCGAGCGCGACCGGGGCGAGGTCGAGGAACACGCCGTCGAGCAGCCGCGGCAGGGCGTCGACGGGCGGCCCGCCGGCCTCGCCGAGCACGAGCCACAGCGACGAGACGCCGTTCTCCAGCTCGGCCATGACCACGTCGTGCGCACCCTCCAGGTCGGTCAGGGCGTGGCGCTGGCGGCGGTACCAGCCGTCCGCGACGTGGCCCTCCGGCCGCGACGCGCGGGTGAACGGCGGGAGCCCCGGCGCGCCGGTCGGCACGCCGGGCGCGTCCTCGGCGGTGTAGAGCGCCGCGATGGAGAACCCGTCGTCGGTGGCGGTGGCGATCGCCGCCTCGGCGTCGGCCGGGTCGACCTCCCGGCCCGACTTCGCGAGCACCCCCGCGACGAGCTCGCGCCACGCGTCGCGCGTCGGCGTCGCGAACTCGCCCGCGAGCACGAGCTCCTCGGGCGCCTCCGGTGCAGTCATGGCCGGGATCGTAGAACGGTCAGGCCGGACCGGTTCACGCGCGATCGGTCACACGGCAGGGCCGGATCGGTTCAGCCGTCCCCGTCACCGGACGGCCGCGGCGAGCTCGTCGAGCAGCGACACCGTCGTCTCCCAGCCCACGCAGGCGTCGGTCACGCTGCGGCCGCGCACCATGTCCGGTCCCATCTCCTGCCGCCCCTCGACGAGGAAGCTCTCCACCATCACCCCGGCGACCGGCCCGCCCCGGGCCCGTTGGCCGGCGAGGTCGGCCACGACCGCGGGCTGGTTGCGGTGGTCCTTGCCCGAGTTGCCGTGGCTCGCGTCGACGACCACGCGGCCCGCACGGCCCTTCGCCCGCAGCGCCGAGCACGCCGCGGCGACGGAGGTCTCGTCGTAGTTGGGTCCGCCGGAGCCGCCGCGCAGGATGAGGTGCGCGTCGGCGTTGCCCGTCGTCGTGATGAGTCCGGCGAGCCCCTCGGTGGTCACGCCCATGAAGGCGTGCGGCGCCGCCGCGGCCCCCACCGCGTCGATCGCGACCCCGACGTCGCCGTCGGTCCCGTTCTTGATCCCGATCGGCATCGACAGGCCGCTGGCGAGCTGGCGGTGCACCTGGCTCGCGGCGGTCCGAGCCCCGATCGAGCCCCAGGAGACGAGGTCGGCGAGGTACTGGGGGGTGATCGGGTCGAGGAACTCACAGCCCAGCGGCAGGCCGAGCGCCGCCAGGTCGAGCATCAGCGCGCGGGCGGTGCGCAGGCCCCGGGCGACGTCGAAGGAGCCGTCCATCCCCGGGTCGTTGATCAGGCCCTTCCAGCCCACGGTCGACCGCGGCTTCTCGAAGTAGGTGCGCATCACCACGTGCAGTCGGTCGGCGTGGCGCTCCGCCTGCGCGGCCAGGCGCGCGCCGTACTCGCGGGCGGCGTCCGGGTCGTGGATCGAGCACGGACCGACCACGACCAGCAGACGGTCGTCCTCGCCGCGCAGGATCGCCTCGGCGCCGTCGCGCCCGCGGTGCACGGACTCGGCGACGTCGGCGGAGGCGGGCAGTTCGTGGCGCAGCAGCGCGGGGGACGGCAGCGGGGTGACGGCGGCCGTGCGCGCGCCGTCGAGCGGCCGACTGTCCAGAAGGGCGGTCATCGAAGGCTCCAGGGTCCTGCCGGACCCGAGCCCGCCACCGTGCCGCGCGAGCCGGGGTCCGGCTCGCGGGGATGGGGTCTAGCGCAGCGGTCTACCCGCCGACCCCTCCCGGGCCGGGCACGTAAACCGGTACCAGCGCTGCACGACGATCACCCTACTCGATGTCCGCTACGACACGCGGGTGACCCGGAACGGCCGCTCGCCCTCCGTGCCGCTGGCCCCGTGGAGGATCTCCTGGATCAGGCGGTGGGTCCGCGGGTCGGCGTCGCGCAGGGGCCCGTCCGCCCAGATCAGCTCCACGGGCCCCACCGGCAGCCACGAGAGGTCGCGCACGCTCTCGGCGAGCGCGTCGATGCTGGTGGCGTGGTAGTCGGGGAAGCGCAGCGCACGGCCGATCGCGGCGAGGGTCGTCTGCTCGTCCGCGGCCTCGGCCACGATCCCGACGGTGCGCGCTCGCTCCCGGGCCCGCGTCCGGGCGAGGGACAGGTCGGTCATCGGTCGCCGCTCCCGTGGTCGGACATCGCCCAGTGATACCCCGGGCGCGGGCGCCGGTGCGACCTCCGGATGGCCGTGTGAGCAGGCCCACCGTCCGTTCACGCACAGACGGCCCGGTTGCTCCGTGTGCGCCCCGCGCCGTTCGCCCGCGGCCACTAACCTGGCCACTCGATGACGACGATCCATGTCCATCGCCGCCCGCTCGCCCCGCACGTGATGACCTACCTCGTCGTCATCGTGCCGTTCGTCGCCCTGCTCGCGGCCGTGCCGCTGGCCTGGGGCTGGGGCCTGACCTGGCTCGACGTCGGCCTCGCCGTCGTGCTGTACGTGATCTCCATGCTCGGCGTCACCGTCGGCTTCCACCGGTACTTCACCCACGGGGCCTTCCGGTGCGGGCGCGGCCTGCGCATCGCCCTCGCCGTCGCGGGCTCGCTCTCGGTGCAGGGCCCGGTGCTGCACTGGGTCGCCGACCACCGCCGGCACCACGCGTTCGCGGACAAGGAGGGCGACCCGCACTCGCCGTGGCGCTACGGCACCTCCCCGGCCGCGCTGGCCAAGGGGTTCTGGCACGCGCACATGGGCTGGATCCTGGAGCGCAATCTCTCCAGCCAGGAGCGCTACTGCCCGGACCTGCTCGCCGACCCCGACGTCGTGCGGGTCAGTCGGGCGTTCGGCTGGATCACCGCCGCGTCGTTCGTCGTCCCGGCGGCGATCGGCGGGCTCGCCACGTGGTCGGTGTGGGGCGCCTTCACCGCGTTCTTCTGGTCGGGGCTGGTGCGGGTGTGCCTGTCGCACCACGTGGCCTGGTCGACCAACTCGATCTGCCACATGGTCGGCGAGCGTCCCTACAAGGCGCGCGACCGCTCGACCAACGTGTGGCCGCTGGCCCTGCTGTCCATGGGCGAGTCCTGGCACAACCTCCACCACGCCGACCCGACGTCCGCGCGCCACGGGGTCGGGCGCTGGGAGATCGACCTCTCGGCCGGGACCATCGCGGTGTTCGAGAAGCTCGGGTGGGCGTGGAACGTCCGGTGGCCCCGCGAGGAGCGGCTCGCGAAGCTGCGCGCGACCGGTTAGGGCGCGTCGCGCAACGTCAGCACGACGCGCATCACCCGCTCCACGGCCGCCGCCGCGAACAGCGGGCCACGCAGCTCACCGCGGTCGGCGAGGTTCTGCGAGGCCATGTCCAGCATGCGGTCCGGTCCGAGCCGGCGGACCAGCAGGGCCGCGATCTCCTCGAGGTCCAGGTCCGGGTGGTCCAGGCGCGTCAGGGCGAACGCGACGATCAGCTCCTCGTCCGACACGTCCCACCTCCTCCGCGTCCGAGCGTAGTCGGCGCACGCCGCGGGAGGTCAGTTCCGACGCAACCGGGCCTTCTGCACCTTGCCCATGGCGTTGCGCGGGAGCTCGTCGGTGACGACGACCTCCCGGGGCCGCTTGTGCTTCGACAGGCGCTCCCCGACGAAGTCCATGACGGCCTGGGTGTCCACCGGGCCGTCGGGACAGACGACGTGCGCGACGATGCGCTGCCCGAGGTCCTCGTCGGGCTCGCCGACGACCGCCGCCTCGCTGATCCCCTCGAAGGCCAGCAGTGCGGTCTCCACCTCGCCGGCACCGACGCGGTACCCGCCGGACTTGATCAGGTCGACCGAGCGCCGGCCGACGATGCGGTGGTAGCCGCCGGCGTCGACCACGGCGGCGTCGCCGGTCCGGAACCAGCCGTCGTCGGTCCACGTCCCGGCGGTCGCCTCCGGGCGGTTCAGGTAGCCGTCGAACAGGCACGCGCCGCGGACCTGCAGCTCGCCGATCGACTCGCCGTCGGCCGGCACGTCCTCGTCGGTCGGCACGGCCTCGCCGGAGTCGTCCTCGGTCACCGCGCGCAGCCGCGCCTCGACGCCGTCTACGGGCACCCCGACCCAGCCGGCGCGCCGCTCGCCGTCGGCCCGGACGGCCAGGGTGATCATGGTCTCGCTCATGCCGTAGCGCTCCACCGGAGCCTGCCCGGTCAGCTCGCGGATGCGCTCGAACACCGGGACCGGCAGCGGCGCGGAGCCGCTGACCAGGAGCCGGGCGTCGGACAGCGCGGCCGCCGACGACGGGTCGTTCCCGATCCGGGACCACACCGTCGGCACCCCGAACAGCAGCGAACCGCCGTGCTCGGAGACCGCCCTCGCGTAGTTCTCCGGCGTCGGACGACCGGTGTGCACCAGCCGGGAGCCGGCGCGCAGTGCGCCGAACACCCCGAGCACCAGGCCGTGCACGTGGAACAGCGGCAACCCGTGGGCGAGGGTGTCGGCGTCGGTCCACGCCCACGCGTCGGCGAGCCCGTCGAGGCCCGCGGCCATCGCGTCGGCGGAGAGCAGCACTCCCTTGGGCGACCCGGTGGTGCCCGAGGTGTAGAGGATCAGGGCCGGCCCGTCGCCCGACGCCTCCCGGACCTCGTGGCCCGCCCGGCGGGAGAGGTCGACCCGGCGGGCCGGGAGCGTGACGTCGCGCGGCTTCTCGCCGAACCAGGTCGAGGCCCCGGAGTCGGTCAGGACGTGGGCCCGCTCGGCGGGGCCGGAGTCGGGCGGCACCGGCACGACGGGGGCGCCGGCGAGCAGGCAGCCCACGACGGCGACGACCGTCTCGGCGCTCGCGGTCGCCTGCACGGCCACCGGTGACGCGGCGTCGGGGCGCTCGGCGATCTCGTCGGCGACGACCGCGGCCGCGCCCAGCAGCTCGGGGCCGGAGAAGGCGGTGTCGGCGATCCGGACGGCGTCGGGATCGTCGAGGCCGCCCTCGAGCAGCGCGCGCAGCAGGGGCGTACGGGCGAGCGGAGCGACGGGAGCTGGCAACGTCGGACCTCCAGGCGTTCACGGGGAGCGCCGCACATTCTCACCCGCCGGGGTGCGGCGCGCGCGGGACCTCCCGAGGACCGGAACGTGCGAGGATCCTCCGGGTGAGTCAGGGGTCCCGCACCGCCGCCCGGCCGCGGCCGTCGTTGCTCTACGCGGTCAAGCAGGTCGAGCTGATCGTGCGCGCACGGCTCGACGAGCTGCTGCGCGACTCCGGGGTCACGGCCCTGCAGTACACCGCGCTGACCGTCCTCGCCGCGCGCGACGGGCTCACCTCCGCCGAGCTCGCGCGGAACTCCTTCGTCACCCCGCAGGCGATGGCCGACCTGGTCACCGCCCTCGAGCGCGGCGACCTCATCACGCGCCGCCGCAACCCCGACAACCGCCGCCAACTGCTGATCTCCCTCACCCCGTCCGGGCAGGATCTGCTGGCGCGCTACGCCGA
This sequence comes from Actinomycetospora termitidis, assembly GCF_030286555.1. Classification (GTDB taxonomy): domain Bacteria; phylum Actinomycetota; class Actinomycetes; order Mycobacteriales; family Pseudonocardiaceae; genus Actinomycetospora; species Actinomycetospora termitidis. The sequence goes on from NZ_JASVWF010000003.1 coordinate 835,441, forward strand.
GCCGGTCGCGGCGATCGAGGAGCGGATGCTCACCGGGCTCGGCGACGACGAGCGCGAGCGCTTCCGCTCCTACCTGAACGCGGCACGCGCCTCACTGGCCCAGTGACCGGCGCAGCGCGGGCTTGTCGAGCTTGCCGGTCGGGTTGCGGGGCAGGGTGTCGACGACGTCGACGGTGCGCGGCGTCTTGAAGCGCGCGAGCCGGCCGTCGAGCCAGGCCACGAGGTCGTCCGGTGTGGTCGCGGCGCCGGGTACGAGGACGACCCACGCGTGCCCGACCTCGCCCCACCGGTCGTCGGGAACCCCCACCACGGCGGCGTCGAGGACGTCGGGATGGCTCGTGAGCACGCCCTCGACCTCGGCGGGCGAGACGTTCTCGCCGCCGGAGATGTAGAGGTCCTTGACCCGGTCGACGATGCGGTGGAAGCCCTCGTCGTCGATCTCCGCCACGTCGCCGGAGCGGAACCAACCGTCGGTGAAGGCCGCGGCGGTCTCCTCGGGACGCCGCCAGTAGCCGGGCACGACGTGCGGGCCGCGGACCAGGATCTCGCCGGAGGGCGACAGGGCGACGTCGGTGAAGAAGTGCGGGCGCCCCGCCGTGCCGGCCTTGGAGCGGGCGTGCGCCGGGTCGAGCAGCAGGACGCCGGGCGCTGCTTCGGTCATCCCGTAGCCCTGCAGGAAGGCGGGTCCGCGGTCGGCGTAGGTGTCGAGCAGGCTCGGCGGGACCGGCGCGCCGCCGCAGAGCAGGTAGCGGACCCCGGAGAGGTCGGCGTCGGCGAAGCGGGGAGTGCGGGCGAGGGCCGCGAACATGGTCGGGACGCCGAACATGATCGTCACGCCCTCCCGCTCGACGAGGTCGAGGGTGCGCTCCGGGTCGAAGGCCTGCTCGAGCACGAGGGTGCCGCCCTTGAGCAGTACCGGCAGGCAGGTCATCCCGAGCGCCGCGGCGTGGAAGAGCGGGGCCGAGAGCAGGCAGACCTCGTCGCTCGCGAGGTCGACGTCCACGACGACGTCCAGCGCGTTCCACGTCAGGTTGGCGTGGGTCAGGCACGCCGCCTTGGGCCGCCCGGTCGTGCCGGAGGTGAACATCAGGACCGCGAGGTCGTCGGGATCGGTGACGACGGGGTCGGCGCGGTCGCTCGTGGCGATCACCTCGTCGTGGGTGCCGCCGACCTCGAGTGTCGTGACTGCGGCCATGCTGCCACTGGACGTCAGCATGGCCGCACTGCTGACGTCGGGGGCGGTCACCAGCACTCGCGGCTCCGTGTCGGCCACGGCGAACGCGACCTCGTCGGCGGCCAGGCGCGTGTTGAGCGGGACGAACACCGCGCCCAGGGCCGTCGTCGCGAACATCGTCTCGACGAAGGCCGGGTGGTTCGGCCCGAGGTACGCGACCCGATCCCCCGGCTCGACACCGAGGCCGCGCAGCCCGGCGGCCAGGCGGCGGACGCGGTCGTCGAGCTGGGCGTAGGTCGTGCGCGAGTCGCCGTGGACCAGTGCGACGTGCTCGGGGGTGCTGCGGGCGCGGCGGGCGGTCCAGCTCCCCAGACCCGGCGGCGGTGTCATGGCCTCTCGTACGCCCCCAGGCCGGGGCGGTAGGTCTTGTCGTCGAGGAACTGGGTGAGGCCCTGCTGCTTGCCCTGCTCCGGGTCGTGCCCGGTGGCCGCGTCGAGCTTGGCGTAGAGGTAGTCCTCGGCGACGTCCCAGGACATCTGCCGGACCTTCTTCACGCCCACCTTCGCCGCGCGCAGCACGTGGGTGTTCATGCCCGCCAGCCTGCCCGCGACCTCCACGGTCCGCGCGCGCAGCCGGTCACCCGGGACGGCCTCGTTGACCAGCCGCATCGCGCTGGCCCGCCGGCCGTCGAAGCGCTCCCCGGTCATGACGTACCACTGTGCGTCGCGGGCGGGGATCGTCTCGGCGAGCGCGCGGGAGACCAGCCCGCCGGGCGGGATGCCCCAGTTGACCTCGGAGAGCCCGAAGGACGCGTCCTCCGCGGCGATCGCGAGGTCGCAGCACACCAGCGGCGTGAACGCCCCGCCGAAGCACCAGCCGTTGACCATCGCGATCGTCGGCTTCGCGAAGTGGATGAGCCGGCGCCACTGCCATTCCGCGGAGTCGCGCCGGGCGCGCAGCTCGACGTGCGGCGGGGCGGCGTCGACCTCGCGGAAGTACTCCTGGAGGTCCATCCCCGCCGACCACGCCTCGCCGCGGCCGGTGAGCACCACGACCCGGACCTCGTCGGCCGCCTCGAGCCACTCCAGCGCCGCGATCATCTCGCGGTTCAACGTCGGGTTCATGGCGTTGCGCTTGTCCGGCCGGTCGAAGAACAGCCAGCCGATGCCGACCTCGTCCGGACCCTCCCCGAGCTCGATCGCGACGGTGCCGAACTCCGGAGGCGTGCTCATGGTGGAGGAGATTAACAGGAAACCTGATAATCAGGCACGCGCTCGCGCACCGAGGCTGCACGGCGTGCCTCCCGCCGGGACCGCCGCGCGTCCACGAGGACGGCGAGCACGACACCACCGACGAGGGTGATCTCCCCGGCCAGCTGCAGCGGTCCCGGGACGCCGCCCTCCGCGAACGCCGCGAACACGAAGCCCCACGCCGTCTCCAGCGCCATCAGCTGGCTGACCAGCACCGGCGAGAGGTACCCGGACGCCGCGTGCCAGAGCCGGACCGCGAGCCAGGAGCTGACCAGGCCGAGGAAGAGCACGACGACGAGGGCGCGCACGGGCTGGGCCGGGACGCCGTCGATCAGCAGCAGGGCGACCGCGGCCGGCAGGGCGAGCACGCCGGCGGCGAGCCCCTGGGCGGCCGCGAGCACGGGGGCGAGCTCCGGGCGGTCGTGCAGCAGCCGGTGGGAGTCCAGCCCGTACCAGGACCAGGAGATCAGGGCGAGCACCGCGAGGCCGAGCCCGACGAGCGCCTCGAGCGACCAGTCCTGCCCCGGGCCCACGTGCAGCAGCACCTGGCCCAGCGCGACCAGCCCGAGGGCGGGGACCAGGCCCGCGACCCGACCCGTCCCGCGTGCCGAGATCAGGGCCATGACGACGGGGACCAGCCCGATCGTCGCGACCGCGACGGTGGGCCCGGCGAGCCGGACGGCCACGGCGACGAGGGCGTAGTAGAGCACCGAGCCGGTCAGCGCGTGGGCGATGACGCGTCCCCACGGGACGTCGGCCCGCAGGACCCGGCGCACCTGGGGCAGCGAGACCGCCCCGAACGCCACGAACCGTCCCGTCGCGAGCAGCAGCGCCGGAGCCAGGGGCGCCAGGCCGGGCGCCACGAACACCGCTCCCCACGCCGCGCCGGCGACGACCATCGCCACCAGGGCCACGTTCCTCGTCATGATCCCAGGATGCGCCGATCATGGTGGGCGATGCCGGGCGGATTCCCGACACTCATGGCCGAGGAGTGCATGATTCTCCCGTGACGGTGCCGAACACGGGACGATCCACCCAGCTCGACCGCGTCGACCGGTTGATCCTGGCTCACCTCGTCGATCACGGGCGCTCCAGCCTGTCCGACCTGGCGGAGGCCGTGAACGCCTCACCGTCCTCGGCGCAGCGTCGCCTGCGCCGGCTGGAGGCCGACGGCGTGATCCGGGGCTACCGGGCGGTGCTCGACCCGGCGGCGATCGACCGGGCGCTCGTCGTGCACCTGTCGGTGGTGCTCGTCGACCACACCGCGGAGACCGTCGACCGCTTCGAGCGCTGGATCGTCGACCTCGACGGCGTGGTCAGCTGCCACCACGTCACCGGCGACGTCGACTACCTGCTCCGGATCGACGTCGCCGACGTGCACGCCCTCGACGTGCTGCTGCGCCGCACGCTCGCGCAGATCCCCGGCGTCGCCCGCTTCACGACGATGGTCGCGACGTCGGGTCTGGTGGACCGGTACACCGCCATGTGAGCAAGCTCAGGTGAGCACTATTCCGTGTCTGGACACGGATTAGTGCTCACCTGCCAGCGGCACACCCCGGTAGTTCTCCGCGATCGAGGTCCGGTACGCCGTCGACTCCGCGATCAGCCGCAGGTGCGACAGCGCGAGCTGCTCGTCGAACGGGTCCGCGTCCGGGGCGCGGTGCAGCATCGTCGTCATCGTCCAGCTGAAGTGCTCGCCCCGCCAGACGCGCCGCAGCGCCACCTCGGAGTACGCGTCCAGCCCGGACTCGTCCCCGCTCTCCCGCCAGGCGCCGATCGCCGACGCGAGCACGCGCACGTCCGCGACGGCCAGGTTGAGCCCCTTCGCGCCGGTCGGCGGCACGATGTGCGCGGCGTCGCCGGCCAGGAAGAGCCGGCCGTGGCGCATCGGCTCCGCGACGAAGGAGCGCATCGGCGTGACGCTCTTGTCGGTGATCGGGCCGCGGTTCAGGGTGAACGACCCGTCGCCCAGCGCGGTCCGCGTCGCGAGCTCGTCCCAGATCTCCTCGTCCGACCACGACGACGGGTCGGTGCCGTTGGGAACCTGCAGGTAGGCGCGGGTGACGCTCGGCGAGCGCATCGACAGCAGCGCGAAGCCGTTCTCGTGGCGCGCGTAGACCAGCTCGTCCGACGACGGCGGGGCGTCCGCGAGGATCCCGAGCCAGGAGTACGGGTAGACGCGCTCGTAGGTGCGTACCGCGTCGTCCGGGACCGCCCGGCGGGCGACCCCGTGGAACCCGTCGGCGCCGACGACGACGTCCGCGCGCAGCTCGTGCTCCGCCCCGTCGTCGCTCCGGTAGCGCACCAGCGCCTCGCCGTCGCGCGACAGCGGCCCGTCGACCTTCTCCACGGCCAGGACCTCGGTGTCGAACAGCAACCGCTCGCCCTGCTCGAGGCGCAGCGCGATGAGGTCCTTCACGACCTCCGTCTGCGCCCAGATCATCACCGCGCGACCGGTCAGCTCGGCCATGTCCACGTGGACGCGCTCGCCGTGCACGTGGAACGCGAACCCGTCGTGCGGGAGCCCCTTCTCGTCCATCCGCGCATCGGCGCCGACCTCGCGCAGCGCGTCGACCGTGCCGTGCTCCAGGATCCCGGCGCGCTGCCGGGACTCCACGCGCTCGCGCGGGCGGGACTCCAGCACCACGGAGTCGATGCCTCGCCGGTGCAGCAGGTGCGCGAGCAGCAGACCGGCCGGCCCTCCCCCGACGATCGCGACCGTCGTCCGGTCCGGCGTGGTCACCGCACCGCCCCTGCCTCGGAGATCAGGTCCAGGAACACCGTCTCCCCGGGGCCCTGCAGTCGGACGTCGAACCGGTAGCCCGGCCCGCCGAACCAGCCGTCGGGGATCGCCATCAGCGTCGCCGCGCGCTCCTCGGGCAGCGCGGACAGCAGCGGGTCGGCCGCGTTCGCCTCGGTGTGGTTCGGGAAGTACACGCGGGTGAACAGGTGGTGCAGCAGCCCCCGGGCGAAGACGGTGACGGCGAGGTGCGGCGCCTCGGCGCTCCCGGCCACCGGGCCCGGGCGCAGCGTGCGGATCACGTAGTCGCCGCTGCGGTCGGTCGGCACGCGGGCGAACCCCGTGAACGAGCGTCCGTCGCGCACGAGGGAGCCGGCGCGCGCCGCGATGCGCCCGTCCGGGCCGGCCTGCCAGAACTCCAGCAGCGCGTCGGGCACGGGAGCACCGGCCCCGTCGCGCACGGTGCCGTGCAGCGAGATCGCGCCCGCGGTGCCGGGCGGCACGACGTCGCCGCCGCCGTCGAACGGGAGGCCGAAGGCGAAGAACGGGCCGACGGTCTGCGAGGGGGAGGGGTCCAGCGTCATCGTCACACCTCGTCCGGGTCGGGCGGGGTGGCGCCGGGACCGTCCAGGACGATGTCCCACTGGTAGCCCAGCGCCCACTCGGCGACGGTCGTGTCGTGGTCGTAGCGGGCGATCAGCCGCTGCTGGGCCTTCTCGTCGGTGACCGAGGAGAAGATCGGATCCAGCGCGAACAGCTGGTCGCCCGGGAAGTACATCTGCGTGACGAGGCGCTGGGTGAACGCCGTGCCGAACAGCGAGAAGTGGATGTGCGCCGGTCGCCACGCGTTGTGGTGGTTGCGCCACGGGTAGGCGCCCGGCTTGATCGTCACGAACCGGTAGCGCCCGTCGTCGTCGGTCAGGCAGCGGCCGCCCCCGGTGAAGTGCGGGTCGAGCGGGGCGGGATGCCGGTCGCCGTCGTGGGCGTAGCGGCCGGAGGCGTTCGCCTGCCAGACCTCGACGAGCTGGTTGCGCACCGGGCGGCCGTCCCGGTCGAGCACGCGCCCGGTGACCACGATGCGCTCGCCGAGCGGCTCGCCGGTGGAGTGCACCGTCAGGTCGGCGTCCGTGGCGGCGACGTCCTTCGCCCCGAACACCGGGGCGGTCTGCTCGAGCAGGCTCGCGGGCGCGACGACGAGCGGCTGGGACGGCGACCGCAGCGCCGTCGACCGGTAGGGCGCGTAGGCGCGGTCGGGATGCCCGCCGCGCTGCGGGGCGACGAGCGCGGCCTCGCGGATCGCGTCGGTGACCTCGTCCTGCTCGCTGCGTCCGCGCTCGGGTGGTGCTGGGCTCACGCCGCCCAGGGTGGCGGGGATCCCCGGCCTGCGAGAGGCTGGCTTCCGTCCACCGGAAGCAGAGGAGCTACGGGTGACCGATGCGGTGGAGGCGGGTCCGTCACGTCCCGTCGGACGCCCACCACGTCCCGGCCTGCCCGGGGGCAGTGGCCTGACCTCGTCGAAGGCGCGCCGCGCGGCGCCGGGCGGGGGTGAGACGGTCACCGGGCGGGTGTTCACGATCCTCGAGGCGTTCGACCACGACCACACCGCGCTGACCCTCACCGAGATCGCCCGCGCCGCGTCGCTGCCGGTCTCCACCGCCCACCGGCTCGTCGGGGAGCTCGCCGGCTGGGGTGCCCTCGAGCGCGGGACCGACGGTGCCTACCGGATCGGGCTGCGGCTGTGGGAGGTCGGCTCGCTCGCGCCCCGCAGCGTCGGCTTGCGCGAACGCGCGATGCCCTACCTCGAGGACCTCTACGAAGCGACCCGCCAGAACGTGCAGCTCGCCGTGCGGGACGGCCACGAGGGGGTCTACGTCGAGCGGCTCGCCCACCCCGAGGCCGTGCGGCTGCTCTCGCGCATCGGGGGACGGTGGCCACTGCACGGCACGGGGGTGGGGCAGGTGCTGCTGGCGTTCGCGCCGCCCGCGGTCCAGGAGGCGGTGCTCGCCGCGCCGCTCACGTCGTTCACGGCCCGCACCGTCACCGACCCGACGGTGCTGCGCCGGACGCTCGCCGGCATCCGCCGCGACGGCGTCGCCGTGTGCGACGGGATGATCGACCTCGCCTCGCTGTCGGTGGCCGCGCCGGTGCGCGGGGAGAGCGACGGGGTCGTCGCCGCGATCTCGGTGGTCGTGCCCTCCCCGTCGTCGCCGGGCGGGATCGAGCCGCGCACCCTCGTCCCGGCCGTCCGGGCGGCCGCCCGCGGCATCTCCCGCGCCCTCGGCGCCCCGACCGCGCACCGGACGCAGCGCCCGGTGCGCTGAGGGCGGGCGTTCACTCCAGGTCGGCGCGTTCGGCCTCCGCCTGGTCGAGGGCGCGGCGGGCCTCGTCGGCGGCGGTGTCGGCCTCCTCCGCGGCCTGCCGGGCGCCGTCGCGGGTCTCCCGGGCGCTCGTCTCCTCGGCCTCGGCACGCTCCAGCCGCTCGCGCAGCGACCGCGCCGACTCCGCGGCCTCGGTGAGGTCGCCCTCCGCCTGCTCCGCCCGGTGCCGGGCCCGCTCGGCGGCCCGCGCCGCGTCGTCGCGGGCCTCGCGCGCCCGCTCGACCGCCCGCTCGGCCTCCTCGCGGGCGCGCGCCCGCTCCTCCTCGGCCGGGTCCGGACCCTCGTCCTCCGGTTCCTCCGGCTCTTCCCGACGGCGGGTCGGTGCCGGTCGGGTGCCCCGCGGCGGTGGAGGGCGCCGGGTCCCCGTGCCCCCGGCACTCCGGGCCGACGAACCCCCCTCGAACCCCACGCCGGGTTCCAGGGCCGTCGTGAGCCGGCCGGCGGCGAAGGCGCGCGCGGCGTCGGGGTCGGCCAGCGCGGCCGCGATGGTCTGCTCCAGGTCGCGCGCCACCGAGTCGCCGACCTTCTCCCCGTCCTCCCGCGCGAGCTTGCGGGCGCGCGCGACGAGGGCGCCGACGAGGTCGCGTCGCTGCTTCGTCAGGGTCCGCAGCGCGTCGCCGGACAACGACTCCTGGGCCTCGCGCAGGTGGCCCCCGAGGTCCTCCAGCGCGCCGACCTCGTCCGGCGACTCCCGGGCCAGGACGTTCGCCAGCCACGCTCCGAGCGACGGCTTGCGCAGCGCCCCGATCGCGGTGGCGGTCTCCTTGTCCTTCGCGGCCTTGGCGGCCTTCACCAGCTCCGTGCGCCGCGGCACGAACCGGTCCGGGTGCAGCCCGTAGAGCTCGTCCGCCGCGTCCTCGAACTCCGGGGCGTCCGGTGCGGTCACGAGGACGCATCCTGCCCGGTCGGAGCACCTGCCGTCATGATCATCGAGCACTCGCGGCGGATCGGGGCGATCGGAACCGCCGACGGTGCTCGCTCGTCGCGGTCCCGTGTGCGGACGGGGTCGCCGTGGGTGTGCGGGGCGCGCCACCCGAGCGGACCTCGCCCCGAACTCGAGAGGTCCGCGTCGCGAGGACCCGGTCAGCCGTCCGGCCCCGGTCGCGCGCCTTATGCGCCACGCACCACCACCGCCTGCCACGACAGCCGGCCTCGGGATCCGCGTCCCGAGGACCCGGTCAGCCGTCCGATCGAGCCGCACCCCTGTGCGCCGCGCAACGCCGACCGCGGGTCGAACGACCCGGACCAGCCGTATGCGGCCCGCAACGTCGATCGCCGGAAGACCGACCCGCCCGAGGCGTGTGCGTCGCGCAACGCCCACGGGCGGGGCTGCGGCTCAGGGTGACGCGCCCGCCGAGGACGGGGTGCTCGTGAGCGCGGTGACGTCCTCGGCGAGCAGGTGCAGCTGGGTGGCGAGCCGGGCGGCGCCGGGGCGGTGGGCGTCCGGGTCGGTCCGGGCGATCTCCCCGGCCACGGTGTGGACGTCGCGGGTGCTCGCCGGAGGATCGGTCTGCCGCGGGTGGTCGGCCATCGACCGCACCGCGCCCGCGAGGGCCTCGACGCCGTCGGTGAGATCGTCCGGGATCGGATCGCCGCGGTCGGTCACCTCGGCCGCCGTCCGGGCCAGCAGCACGGACCCGGCGTGGACGTACTCCAGGCCGACGAACCGGTCCAGCATCGCCTCCAGCGAGGCCCGCTCGCGGCGTCCGCGCAGCGTCGTCCGGGCGAGCCGGTTCGACGTGGTGCGGGCGTCGAGCAGGCTCGCGACGTCGCCGTGCCCGCCGCGCAGACCCTCGGCCGCGCGCCGTGCACGGTCGGCCGCGTCGGACCCCGACGACCGCAGGGCGCCGACGACGTCGTCGAGACCGTCCGCGATCCCGCGCAGGGCGGTCGACACCGCATCCCCGAACTGCCGCGTCGGGCTCGGCGAGACCAGCACCTGGCTGACGAGCAGCGCCAGCGCACCCCCGATCAGCGCGCTCGCCAGGCGCGTCCACCCGGCCTGCGACGACCCGATCCCGACGACGAGCAGCGCGGCGATCCCCGACTGCAGCAGGGTGAGCGGGTTGATGCTCCCCAGCGTCACGACGAGCATCCCGACCACCACCGCTGCCCCGACCTGCAGCCAGCCGCTCCCGATCACCAGCTTCGCCAGCTCACCGACCACCACGCCCGCGACCACCCCGAGGAGCAGCCGCAGGGCGCGCGGCCCCCGGTCGGCCGGGGAGTCGGTCAGGCAGACGACGGCCGCGATCGGAGCGAAGATCGGCGCGGGTTGGCGCAGGATCAGCTGGGCGAGCAGGAACGCGACGATGGCGACGGCGCCGTCGAGGACGATCCGCCCCGAGGCCTGCCGGACGCGGTCCCACGCCCGAGCGGGGAGTCCGTGGAGCACGGGACGGTGTACCCGCCCGGCGTCACGTCATCCGCCCGGACGGGGATCGCTACACGGCGATGAGTGGGCCCTCGTCGTCGTCGGCGCGGCGTTGTGCCTCCACCTGGGCGCGGAGCTGCGCGAGGGTCCGTGCGAGCAAGCGGGAGACGTGCATCTGCGAGATGCACAGCACGGCGGCGATCTCGGCCTGGGTCTGCTCGTGGACGAAGCGCAGCGCGAGCATGGTGCGCTCCCGCTGCGGCAGGGACTCCACGAGCCCGTGCACCAGGGCCCGCACCTCGACCCGGTCGAACTCCGGGTCGACCGTGCCGAGCACGTTGACCAGCGAGGAGTCGTCGCCCTCGCCGAGGGTCTCGTCGAGCGACGCCGGGTGGTAGGAGCCGTGCGCCGAGACCGCCTCGGTGACCTCCTCGCGGGAGATGCCGAGATGCTCCGCGATCTCCGCGGCCGTCGGCGCCCGGCCGAGGCGCTGGGAGAGCGCCGCGGTGGCCCCGCCGACGGCGAGGTAGCGGTCCTTGACGCTGCGCGGGGTGCGCACCGACCACGCCGAGTCGCGGAAGTAGCGCCGGACCTCACCCATGATCGTCGGCACCGCGTAGGACAGGAAGTCCCGCTCCCGGCCGGGGTCGAAGCGGTCGACCGCGTGCATCAGGCCCACGGTCGCGACCTGCTCGAGGTCCTCGGTCGGCTCCCCGCGGCGCGCGAACCGGCGGGCGATGTTGTGCGCGACCGGCAGGTAGGCGACGACGAGGCGCGAGCGCAGGTCGGCCCGGCGCGGATCGTCGGCCGCGCAGCCGGCGTGCTCGGCGAGGAGTGGAGCGAGGGTCCGGTAATCCGTCTCCTCGGTGCTGTGGACCATGGACGTGGGCGCCATGTCCCGCCTCCCGCCACCGCGTCCGGGCGCGGCGGGGCCGCAGCACGGGACACGGGTGTTCGAGCCTCGTCATCGCGGCTGCGGGCTGAACCGGAGGACATCGAGTCCGATCAGCGTTTCAGCCCGGGTCCACGCGACGCAAGGACCCGATCACGCACGTCGCGGTGTGAGACAGAAGTCCGGGGAGCGGACCGGCCAGGGGGGCGGCCGGCCCGCTCGACACCGCGGACTCCCGGGGGGAGGGCGTCCGCCGCGCCCCGCCGGACGCGCCGGCGGCGCCGGGATACTAGCGGTGCACGCGGCGCATCCCCGCCACGGCCGTCCCGAGCCGGATCAGTGCCCCGGCTCGACCGGCAGCACGACGTGCGAGGGGTGCGCGGCGTCGTGGAGGACCTCCCGCTCCCGCGCGACGAGCACCCGCCCGTCCCCGAGCGGGGCCCCGGTGCCCGTGTGCCGCGCGAAGCGGGGATGGGCGCCCCCGGAGATCTGGACCCGCACGCGGTGCCCGGCCGCGAACCGGTGCCCGACCGGCCAGAGCTCGACCTCCACCGGGACGGTGCCGTCGTCGGCTGCCGCGGGGACCCCGGGCCGGAGGCGCCGGATGCCGTCGGTGACGTTGACCGAGCGACCGGCGGGGTCGACGTCGCAGACCCGCACGAACACGTCGAGGTGCTCGACCTCGGCCCGCACGTGGATCGTCGCGCGGGCGGGCCCGAGGGCGACCAGGTCCGCGTCGAGCACGGGACCGGTGAAGACGACGACGTCGTCGCGCGCCTCGAGGGCGGTCTGGTCGCGGGGACCCGAGCGGCCCGAGAGGATCGGGCCCCCGACGGCGGGTGTGGGGTCGTTCGGGTCGTAGACGATGCGGGTGCCGGCCCAGTACGCGTCGTCGCGGGTGGGGAACGACGGGGCCTCGGTGCCGAGGCCGTGGTCGGTGCGCAGGTAGAAGGCCTGCTCGACGGTGTGCTCCGGCGGCCAGTCGGCCAGCCGTCGCTCACCCCCGCCACCGGAGAGCTCGAGCAGGACCCGGGCCCCGTCGTCGGGAACGGAGTGCCCGAAGGTCTCGTCGAAGGTGCGCAGCGCGTCGCGGATGCCGGCCGCCATCCCGGCCGGCGTGGTGTGCACCCACGGGCCGATGCGCAGCAGCGGGCGGGCGCCGGCGGCGCGGAGTGCGGCGTGGTCGGCCAGCTGCCAGGGCAGGAAGATGTCCTGCCACCCGCCGGTCATGCTGATCGCGACGCCGCGGCGGCCGACCTCGCCGACGCCCGCGGCGTAGGAGCGCTTGGCCCAGTAGGCGGAGTCCGGGTCGTCCTCGCGCAGCCAGTCCTGGAAGAAGTCGATCGGCGTCCCGGCCGCGACCAGGTCGGCCTGCGAGAGCGGCACCGTCCCGAACCCGGCCTGCACCCGGTGGCGCACCGCCTCGACCAGCCGCTCCCCGAGACCCGGGTGCGTCATCATCGCGCCCCACGACAGGGCGTTGTCGAGCGAGAACGCGCCGCCCGGATAGGTCTGGTCGCGGAACTGCGACGCGGTGACGAGGGTGCCCATCGCGCGCAACGCCTCGCCCGCCTCGGGTGCGAGCGCCCACTGCGTGATCCCGAGGTAGCTGGGCCCGAGGGTGGCGATCCGCCCGTCGCACCAGGGCTGGGCGACCAGCCAGCGCACCGTCGCGACCCCGTCGTCGGCCTCGTCGAACGGGGACAGCTCACCCTCCGAGCCCGCGGTCCCGCGCACCGACTGCACCACCACCTGGTAGCCGCGCTCGGCCACCAGCCGGCCGAACACCAGGCCCGCCCAGCCCGCCCGGCCGTACGGGCTGCGCACCAGGACGACAGGGCCGCGCCCGACCCCGGCGGGCCGGTGGTGGTCGTGCCGCAGCACCGCGCCGTCGGGCATCGGGACGGCGACGTCGCGGACCACGCGCACCCGGGGCGTACGCGGCGCCGGGAGGCCGATCCCGCGGCGCAGGAGACGGGTGACGGGGCTCATCGGTCCATTCTGACGGGTCCCGGTGTGACCTCCCGGTCACCGCCCGTTTCGTCCTCTTCACGACCCGTGTTCACCTCGTGTTCGCCCGGTTTCGGATGCGCACGATCGGTTGCCGGGTGACGCTCCCGTCGTGACGCGCACCCCCCGTGGTCAGGCCCCCGACGTCGGCGTCCCCGCGCACCTCGCGGAGCACATGACGGTTGCCGAGCAGCACGACTGGATCTCGGGCTTCCTGGGCCGCCACCCGGTGTCGCGGCGCAGCGCGCTCAAGCGGGGTTCCGGCGTCGTCGCGGCGCTCGGTCTCGCCTCCGCCCCCTGGACCCTCGCGGCGTGCGCCTCGGCCGCGCAAGCCCCGGTGTCGGTCGTCGGGCGCCACCTGGCGTTCGGGAACGACCCGATGAAGGCGATGGCGATGTCCGGCGAGCTGACCGCGCCGCCGCAGGGCACGATCGTCGTCGACCTCGGCCAGAACGGGACCTTCGGCGCGACGATCCCGGTGGAGGTCCGGCACCTCGTCTCGCAGGTCCCGCAGGCCGACGGCTCGATCCGCGCGAGCGACCAGTACTTCGTGCACGCGCTCGCGAACGGCCTCGAGCCCGGCCAGGCCTACGACTACCGCTTCCGGCTCGCCGACGGGACCACCACTCCGACGGCGACCTTCCGCACCGCGCCCCGCACGCCCACCGCCCCGTGGAGCTTCACCGCGTTCGCCGACCAGGGCGTGGACATGGTCCCGCCGAGCGGCTTGGGCGGCATGACCAACGCCTACTACAAGCCGGACGACACGCGGCGCACCATGACGCCGTCGACCTCGATGGTCGACCGGATCGCCGGGACCCGCCCGGCGTTCCACCTGCTCGCGGGCGACATCTGCTACGCCGACCCGTCCGGCGAGGGGCAGGTCGTGCGCTCCACCGGCACCTCGAAGTCGCCCACCGGGTTCGACAGCTTCGACCCGACGGTCTGGACGACGTACTTCGGGCTGATCGAGCGCAGCGCCGCCACCACGCCGTGGATGTTCGCGACCGGCAACCACGACATGGAGGCGCTCTACGACGACAACGTGAAGCGGGGGGCGACCCACGGCTACGGCGGGCACGCCGCACGCCTCGACCTGCCGCGGAACGGCCCGAGCGCCTGCCCCAGCGTGTACTCGATGCGCTATGGCAACGTCGGGGTGATCAGCGTCGACGCGAACGACCTGTCGATGGAGATCCCGACGAACGCGGGCTACTCGAACGGCTCGCAACTGGCGTGGCTGCGCCGGACCCTCACCGACATGCGCGCGGCCGGCAGCGGCATCGACTTCGTCGTCGCGTTCTTCCACCACTGCGCCTTCGCGACCTCCGGCAGCCACGCCTCCGACGCCGGGGTGCGCGCGGCGGTGGCACCGCTGTTCGACGAGTTCTCCGTCGACCTCGCGCTGCAGGGTCACAACCACCAGTACGAGCGGAGCAACCCGATCCGGGCGGCCCGCTCCACCGTGCAGGCCCCGGACGGCGCGACGGTGCGCCCGCAGACCGACGGCACCACCTACGTCTGCGTCGGCTCCGGCGGGCGGCCCCGCTACACCTGGCAGCCGAACGAGACCGACCGCTACCGCGGCAACACCGGCCCGGACAGCGGGGTGAACGTCGTCAGCTACCAGGCCGTCGGCGAGGACGCGAAGGTCCCGGACGCGGTGGACTGGTCCCAGGCGCGCTACCTCGACTACGCCTACGTGACGGTGGACGTCGTCCCGCCGCCCGGGCCCGGCCAGGTCACGACGATGACCCTGCGGACGATCACCGACACCGGCACCGAGATCGACCGGGTCACCCTGGAGCGGCGGGCGGTGTGAGCGGCTCCGGTACCGCCGGGGCCCGGGCTCAGTGGCCCGGGCCCCGTCGGTGCCGGGGACGACGTCCGCGGGAATCCTCCGACGCATTCCCGCCGAACTCCCGGAAACGGTCGACACACGTCCCCGGAATCGCCGTCGGTACCTCCCCGACACCGTGGACACGGCTGTCGGACCGCGACGTGACGCCATTCCGGCGGGAATACGCGCGGGATCGTCGGAGAATGGCGTCACACACCCGTCACCATTCTTCCGGTCACCCGTTTCCCGGTCGCGTGGGCCCGCCTCGCCGACGGGCCGCTCACCCGGAAGGATGTCGCCGTGCCGTCCCGCCACCGTGTCCTGGACCTGCTCGCGTCCCGGCGCGCCGAGGGTTCCGGGCCGGGTGACCGCTCCGACCCCTACCGCCTCGCGCTGGCGATCGAGGGCGGCGGCAGTCGGGCGACCTACTCGTCGGGCATGGTGCTGGGCCTCGAGCGGCTCGGGCTCGCCCGCTGCTTCGACGCGGTCTACGGCGCGTCCGCCGGGGCGCTCGCCGGCAGCTGGCTCGTCGGCGGACAGGCCGAGGCGTGCTGTGCCGGGTGGTGGGAGCCCGGGCTGATGGAACGGGTGACGCGGCCGCGGCGCGGGCTGCGGGGGCGGCCCGTCGTCGACGTCGAGTACCTGGTCGAGACCGTCGGCCGCGACGTCGTGCCGGTCGACTGGCAGGCGATCCTGTCCGCCGAGGTGCCGCTGCACCCGGTCGCGACCGACGTCGACACCGGCGAGGCGTTCGACCTGCACGGCACGATGACCGACGTCGACTCGCTGCGCCTGGCGCTGCGGGCGTCGGCCAACGTGCCGCTCCTGGCGGGCCTGCCGATCGAGATCCACGGACGACGGCTGGTCGACGCGGCGGTGGCCGAGCCGCTCCCTTTCCACACCGCCCTCGACCAGGGCGCCACGCACGTGCTCATGCTGCGGACGCGCCGTGCCGACCAGGAGGCGATCGACGCGACCCGGCTGGAGAAGGCGCTCGTCGGCCGGCTCGGGCAGGCCAAGGTGCCCGGCCTGGTGCACGTGCTCGGCAACCGGCTGGAGAACCGGCGGGCCGACGACGAGTGGCTCGCGCGGGCCAGCGCGCTCGACGCCGACGACCCCGGCGACGGCCCCTTCCTGCTCGAGGTCCGCCCGCCCGAGGGCGCGGACACCATCAACCCGCTGGAGACCGACCCGGACCGCCTGCGCCGCGGCGTCGAGACCGGCTGCGACACCCTGCGCGCGCTCGTCGAGCCGTATGTGCCTTCGCCAGGTGAGCAGAAGTTGTCGTCATAGCGACAATTTCTGCTCACCTGGCGGCGCCACACCTCAGCGGCAGGCCGGCGACGATCCGCGCCGCGTCGCCCCCGGCCTGCCGCCGGTCCGCGGCCCGCGCGCCGGGGGGCAGCACGAGGACCGGGTCCGCGACGAGGGCGTGCCGGACGACGACCGCGCCGTCCGGGCCCACACCCACGCCGACCTCCAGGCGGGACTCCCGCGCGGCGTGCCGCGCGCCCGCGTCCGGGTCGTCCCCGCCGCCGACACCCGCCGTCGGGACCCCCTGCTCCTCCACCCCGGCGAGCACCTCCCGGACGACGGCGGGTGGGGCGTCGGTGTGCGACGCGACGAGCACCGTCGGCGGGCCCTCGTCGTCGGAGGAACTCACGGTGCGCCGACCGGCTCGGCCAGGCCCGCGTGGACGTCCACCAGACCGGCGGCGACGGCGTTGCGGGGCCCCTCGGTCCCGTGGACGTTGCCGATCCCGCACACGACCCCGTGCGGGGCGAGCGCGTCGGCGACCATCGCCGGGATCTCGAAGTCCAGTGCCGACCCGCCGAGCAGCACCACCGAGCCGAGCAGCCGCAACGACCCCTGCGGCGCCACCTGGGCGAGCGCCCGCAGCGTGTTCACGACGAACACCCGGCGCTTGGCCTCGCGCCGCACCGTCCGGACCGCCTCCAGGGTCGTCCGGACCGGCACCGGCACGAGCCCCTCCGGGGTCACGGTCACGACGCGGGCGAAGACGTGCGGAGGCAGCGGCGCGTCGAAGAACTGCACCGTGCCGTCCTCGTGGCGCACGTGGAAGAAGCTCTCCACCTTCGCCAGCGGGTGCCGCTTCACCGACTCCGCGGCGTCCCGGTCCTCCAGGCCCAGCTCGGAATCGACCAGCTTCGTCACCAGCTCCCCCGCGCCGGCGACGTGCACGGCCGAGACCCGCCCGTCCCGGTCGAGCAGCGCCGCGTCGGTGGAGCCGCCGCCCATGTCCACGATCGCGATCGGCACCGCCGTGCCGGGGGTGGTCAGCGCGCCGCGGACCGCGACCTCGCCCTCCACGCCGCCGATGAGCACCTCGCAGCCCAGCTGCGCGGCGATCTCGTCGGCCACGGCCTGCATCCGGCTGCGCGACGTGCGCACCATCGCCGCGAGGGCGACCGCGTTCTCCCGCGCCACCTCGCCCGCGAGACCGCCCTGCACCGTCGTCGGGACCAGGGTGTCGACGGCGAGGACGTCGCGGATCGCGATCTCCGAGCTCGGCTGCCCGGTCACGTCGGTCATGGTGTCGCGGACCGCGGCCAGCATCCCGCCGACGTGGGTGCCGGCCTCGCCGTGCACGTCGGTCAGCGGCGCCACCCGTCGGATCGCCTCCATGATGGCCTCGGCGCCCTCGTCGACCCCGACGTCCAGCGAGCGCCCCGACCCGGTCACCGTCAGCGTCCCGACCGGGATGCGCCGGTCGGTCACGTCGCCGGCGGGGGTCCGGACGACGACCGCGGACCGGTTCCCGGCGAGCGCACGGGCCACCGGGGACACCTGGCGGGTCTGGTCGGAGTCCAGGTCGAAGGTCGACGCCAGGCCGTAGGAGTCGGACAGCGTCCGGATCGTCCGGCCGGGCGCGGCCACCTCGACCGCGGCCAGCATGCCCAGCGGCACACGATCGACCGCGGAGACCTCGTCGACGACCGGGATCCGGCGCGTGAGCCGGTTGACGACGAGGACCGCGTCGTCGCCGTGCAGCACCGCGGCGGTGACGTCGACGCCGTCCGCGACGGCGCGGTTGACCCGCTCCGCGACGTCGTCGAAGTCCGCCCCCGCCCCGACCACCACGACGACGGGCCCGTCCTGACCTCCCAGCTCGGCCAGGGCCACCGTCGTGCCGACGCCGATGCCCTCGCCGCCGGGGGTGTCCGGGTTGTGCCCGATCATCGTGGACTCGGTGATGATCGTCTCGGAGATCGTCTCCATCGCGAGCCCGCTGATCACCGGGGTGGCCTCGTTGAGCAGCACCGTGTCGGGCACCGCAGAGGGCCGCCCGGCGGCCTCGAGGGCACGCCGGACGGCCGTGACGGCCCCGGCCGTGTTGGCCGGGGTGCCCTTCACACCCGTCGTCGGGGTGAGCGAGGAGGCGAGGCGGTCCACCCGGTCCGCCCGATCACCCGCGACCTCGGCGAGACACGCCTCGGTCGTGGAGTTCCCCACGTCCACCCCGACGACGACCCGGACGGGTTCGCCCACGTCAGTCGACCCGCGTGATGACCGGCTCGACCTCGACCGCCGCCCGCGCATGGTCGATGCACTCGAACTCCTTGAGGTGCAGCAGCGCGGCCTTGGCCTGCCAGCGCGGGCGGGCCATCTGGTCGTTGCGCGTCGGCACCGGGCGCGGCGAGCGGCCCTGCGCGTACTGCGCGGCATTCGACCCGATCATGCGGAACACCTCGGCGTCGAGCAGCGGCGCCTGGGGGAACAGCTCGAGGTTCGACAGCCGCGCGAGGTCGCGCTGGTGGAGCACCGTGGTGCCGCGGGCCAGGATGCCGACGGCGATCCCGGAGCCGGAGAGCTTGGCCCCGTAGTGCGCGATCGCCGCCAGGTCGGCCGTCCGGTAGACCTTGATCGTCCGCGCGACCCCGCCCTGCTCCTCGATGCCCGCCAGGAGCTGGCGGATCACCTCGGCGTGCGGGACGTCGACGATCGTCTTCGTGAACGGGTCCCCGAACGCCGGGGAGAGCGCGATGACGACCTCCTCCGGCCGGGTGCCGCGCTCGGCGGGCCCGATCTCGCGGAGGGAGAGCGTGCGGACGGAGTCGACTGCGGCGGTCATACGACCTCCTCCTCGGGGTTCTCGGCGGAGGTCACGTGACGGAGCTTCTTGAGCTCCTCCCACCGCTCGCCGGACAGGCGGTATCCGGTGCCGGGGCCGGCGTAGTCGTTGGCGTCGTTGATCGCCGCCAGCGGGACGAAGTCGCCGGTGAAGATGGCCGCGGTCTGGAGCAGGTCGCCCGAGACGCGCTGGCGCAGCACCTGCAGGTAGTTCTCGGCCACGTCGCCGAACCCGGTCCGCTCGAGCACCTTGACCAGGTCCAGGCCGGTGACGCCGCGCTCCATGACGCTGCGGGCGCCCTCGAGGTCGGCGAGCACGTCGCGGTCGGGGTAGTCGTCGCTGGAGTCGGCGTAGGTCGCCGCCTCCACCTCCTCGTCGGTGATCGCGGGGAGGTCCAGCTCGGCGAACACCGCCTGCAGCGCGCGGGCGGCCTTGTTGCGCACCTGCAGGATCACGTCCTCACGGACGTGGCGCAGCCCGCCGTCGACCTGCATGTCGCGCTGGATGGTGTTCCAGTCGTCGTAGTCCTCGGTGTCGAGGTTCGACCCCGCGAACATGTTGTCCTTGTTCGGCACCGCCGAGTAGCCGGAGCACACGAAGTCGGTGCCGGGCAGCATCTGCGGGAGCAGGCGGCTGGTGCGCCGCATCGCCGAGTGCGAGAAGGACTGGTCGTTCCCGGAGGCGCACTCCAGGTCCATCCAGCTCGCGACGAGGTTCTCCGCGGCCACCGCGCGGATGCCGCCGGGCACCGCGCCGGGGACGCCGATGCAGGAGATCGAGCCGTTCTGCAGGCCCTGCACCCCGGCGCCCTTCGCCATGAGGATGCAGCGGATCTCCAGGTACAGCATGGACCGCCCCTCGGCGTTGCCCATCTGCACCTCGGAGCCGGTGCCGGAGGTGAAGCGCATCTTGATGCCGCGGCTGGCGTAGGCCGAGGCCAGGAACGCCTTCGACCACGGGGTGTCGTCGCCGTCGACGAACACCGACTCGGTGCCGTAGATCGAGATCGTCTCGGCGTACGCGGTGATGCCGCGCATGCCGAGGTCGAGCTCGGTCGCCTCCTCGAGGGCGCACTGGGTGAGCACGCCGCCGCGGCCGACCTGGCCACCGACCTGCAGCCCGATCGCCACCAGCGGCGCGTAGCGCACGACGCCGAGCGTGGTCTCCAGCTCGGCGAAGCCGCGGACCGCACCCTCGGCCGCGTCGGCCGCGACCTGGATCGGGTTGTCCTTGGCGCTCGTGGAGTGGGCCTGGTTCGCCGGCGTGCGGCGCGACCGGGTCTTCTGGATGCCCATCATGATCTCGACGACGTTCATCAGCTTGACGACGTCGAGGATCTTCGCCGGCGTCAGGCCGCGGCCGAGGGCGACGATCTCCGCCCGCGGGGTGCGCGGGTCGACGAGCATCCGCGCGATCTCGACCGACTCCGTCGCCATCGCGGCCTCGGTCGTGTCGACGTCGATCGCGTGGTCGGCGATGAACGTGTCCATGAAGTCGAACTGCTCGCGCGTCCGGCCGTCGAGCTCGACGATGCGGCCGTCCTCGACGCGCACGCTCGGCTGCGGGTCGAAGTCCGACTCCATCGCGACGAGGCCCTTCTCGGGCCACTCCTCGACGAAGCCGTCGAGGTTGACGGGGCGGTTCTCGAGGACCTCGGTGCGCTTGGACGCGCGTACCGACGCCTCGGACCGGGGCTCCACCGCGGTCATGTCAGTCCTCCTCGGCGAGCAGGTTGCGGGCCGCGTAGACCTGGGCGGCCTCACGGACGAGGGCGGCGCAGGTGGTGGCGGAGTAGGTGCCCTCCAGCCGTGCGGCGATCTCCTCGAGCTTCTCGGCGCTGGAGGCGTTGGGCCGCAGCGCGTTGTACATCGCCAGGACCTCCTCGTCCGGGATCGCGGTCATCTCCGCGGCCCGGCGGCAGTTCTCGCCGAGCTGGCGGCGACCCATCGACTCGGCGATGCGGCCCTGCATGACCAGCGTGTCCGGCGTGACGCGCAGGTCCTCGTTCGTCACCTCGCCGGAGACGACCGCGGCCATCGTGATGTCGGCGAGCGCCTTGCCCGTGGGCGTGTGGAGCAGCTCCGGACGGTTGATCGAGAGCGGGTAGTCGGCAGGGGTGAGTTCGGTGACGTCGCTGGTCATCGGGAGGCCTCCTTCTCAGAGGGCGACGAGGACGGGACGGTGACGTCCGCGGCGGTGACGGGGTGGCGCGGGTCGGCGTTGGCCCCCGCCTCGGCGGACTCGGGAGTCGGAGCGGGAACGGGTGCGTCCTGGTCGGCCGGCACCTCGAAGCGCTCGATGACGAGCACGTAGAGACCGCCGCCGATCAGCGCGCCGATGCACGGGGCGACGATCGGCAGCCACCAGTACTGCACGCCCTCGGGCGTCACCCAGGCCGACTGGTAGCCGGTCAACCACTCGGCCAGGCGCGGGCCGAAGTCACGGGCGGGGTTGATGGCGTAGCCGGCGTTGGTGCCCCACGCGAACCCGATGCCGAGCAGCAGCAGGCCCACCATGAACGGCAGCAGCATCGACGCGGCGCCCTGCAGCGTCGCGAGCAGCGCGAACAGGATGAACACCAGCAGCGCGGTGCCGACGACCTGGTCGAAGAACGCCGTCGTGACGCCGTGGTTGGGCAGCGTCGAGAAGATCGTCTGGGACTTCGAGGTCAGCCCGGGGTCCACCGCGACGATGCCGGAGTGGTACACGGCGCGGGTGATCAGCGCGGCCACGAAGGCGCCCGCGGTCTGGGCCAGCGTGTAGGGCAGCACGTTGCGCCACGGCAGCTTGCGGTAGACCGCCATGGCCAGCGTGACGGCGGGGTTGAGGTGCCCGGCGCCGAGGCGGCCGGCCACGTAGATGCCCATGATCAGGCCGGCGACCCACCCCCAGGTCAGGGTGGCCCAGTCCCCGGCGTCGCCGCCGGAGACGACCATCTGCGCGACGGCGGCGGTACCGAAGATGATCAGGATGAACGTGCCGGCGAACTCGCCGATCAGTTCCCTGGTGAGGGGGGCGGTACGGGACACGGTGGGCTCCTCGGGCGACGGTGCCGTGGGGTGGGTCAGGCCGGGACGGGGGTGCTGATCGCGGCGACGGCGGCCGTGGCCACCTGGACGTCCTGCTCGGCGGAGCCGGCGCTGACCCCCACGGCGCCGACGAGGACGCCGTCGCGGTACACGGGGATGCCGCCGCCGAACACGACGAGGCCGCCGGCGGTCTGCTCCAGGCCGTAGAGCTCCGCGCCCGGCTGGACCAGCGGCATGAGGGCGCCGGTCGGGGCCTCCATGAGGACCGAGGTCCGGGCCTTGCGCTGCGAGATGTCGATGCTCGCCCGGATGGCGCCGGGCTGGCGGGCGAAGGCGAGCAGGTGCCCGCCGTCGTCGACCACCGCGACGTTCATCGGCTGGCCGATCGCGTCGGCCTCGGCGAGTCCGGCGTCGAGCGCGGTGCGCGCCTCGGCCAGGGTCAGGCCCGGCATGGATACCTCCAGGGGTCACGGAGCGCCACGGAGGCTGGGCCGATCACGTGGCGGGAGGGGCGGTGTGCCCGACGACACGACGGTAGGAGTGCGGACCGTCACGAACCACGGGGAGTGTCCCCACCTCCGGCCGTGGGGGATCTCCCGTAGCCCGGCCGGGCCAGCGGGGTGCGCCTGCCGTGGGGGACCCGCCGACCGGGTGGCCACCTTGTCGCGGGGAATCAGCACGACAAGTGCGCACTGTGCGTCGGAGAGCCGCTGTGAGCTGTGGGCCGTGGGGACGCGTGGAGATCAACGAGCACCCTCGGCGACCGGCCGGCCATCCGCACCACCGCAGGTGCTCGCTCGACGCCCTGTCGGGTCACCGCAGACCCCGGTGGGTCACCTCGGCACCCCCCGCCGCCACCTTGTCGCGGGGAATTGACCGCCACCGCTCACCTTGTCACTGGGAATCCCCACGACAAGCCACGCACCCGCCGTCAGGAACCCGCGACAAGACGCGTCGGCGGGGACCCGGGAAGACCAACGAGCACCCTCGGCGGTCCCCGGACGTCTGGACCACCGCAGGTGCTCGCTCGACGCCCTGGCGGCCACCCCGGACCCCTGGCGGCCACCCCGGACCCCCGGCGGCCACCCCGGACCCCTGGCGGCCACCCCGGACCCCCGGGCCGCCACCTTGTCGCGGGGAATCGACCGCCACCGCTCACCTTGTCACTGGGAATCCCCACGACAAGCCGCGCACCCGCCGTCGGGAACCCGCGACAAGCCGCGGCCGACCGACACGTGTCGCGGCGAACCACCGCGACAGGTCCCGGCCCCCTACCGCCCCAGCACCGCCGTGCGGGTCGCGTCGAGGTGTTCGGAGAGCCGGCCGTGCGCCTCGCGGGACCGGTCGGGGCCGAGGGCCGCGAGGATCGCCTCGTGCTGACCGAGGATCTCCTGGGCCCGCGCGGGACCGTGGCCGAGCATCGACCCGAGGTTCATGCGCAGCTGGCGGTCACGGAGCGAGTGGTACAGCTCGGAGAGGATCGGATTGCCGGCGCTCTCGACGAGCACCGTGTGGAACCGGCGGTCGCCCTCGGCGAAGGCACGCTCGTCCCCGGCGACGAAGGCCGCGCGCTGCTCGGTGAGCACGTCGCGCAGCCGGTCGACCACCGCCGCGCGCTCCGCCTCCGGGGCCGCGCAGAGCTTGGTCACCGCGTGGCCCTCGACGAGCTCGCGGGCCTCGAGCACCGCCTCGACCTCGGCCGGTGACACCGCGACCACGAGCGCGCCACGTTTCGGGAACAGCCGCAGCAGGCCCTCGGCCTCGAGACGGAGGAAGGCCTCGCGGACCGGCGTGCGGCTCATCGCGAGTGCCTCGGCGACCTGCCCCTCGCTGATCAGGTCCCCACCGGGCAGCGTCCCGTCCAGGATGCCGGCCTTCGTGTGCTGGTAAGCACGTTCCTTCGCCGAGAGCCCTGCTCGCGTCACGTCACCACCCGCGGACCCGGTCCCGCGGGCACCTTGCCCGTCGGCCGCTGTGACCCTACTCTCGCCGCATTGATGCATCTTGTATGCATCCGTTCGGGGGTCAGGTCCGAGGAGGACGCGCATGACGACGATGTCGGTGCCGCACGGGATCGACACCCCGTCGACGATCGAGCCCGGCGCGATCGCAGCGGACGGCACCGGCACGGGGTCCCTGCTCGGCCGGGTGGTGGCGCAGCTGCGGGCCGTCACCCGCGCGCGCTCGGCGTGGGTCGTCCGGGTCGACGAGGCCGCCGGCACCTGGACCGTCGACGTCGGCGAGGGCCGCGGGACCCCGCCGGAGACCCTGCTCGCCGCCGTCGTCCGCGACCGCGCGCCGGCCGTCGTCGCGACCGACGACCTGGTCGTGCTGGCGGTCCCGGTGCGCCGCGGGCCGCGGCTGGTCGGGGTGTGCGCGGTGGCCACCGACGACGGCGACCTGTCCCCCGCCGACCGCGGGCTCGCCGAGCTGTTCGCCGACTACGCCGCGCTGGCGCTGGCCGACCACGGCCCGCTGGCCGGGCGCAGCCTGCCCGAGGCGATCCGCCAGGAACTCGCGTGGGCCGAGCTCGCCGGGGTGCCGCGCACCGACCTCGTCACCGTCGGCTCCGGCACCCTGGACGGTGCGCGCGCCGAGGAGATCTTCCGGGTCGTGCAGGAGGCCCTGGTCAACGTCGTCGCCCACGCGGGTGCGGGCCGCGTCCAGGTCGGCATCATGCACGGGCCCGGGACGGTGACGGTCCTGGTCGAGGACGACGGCCGCGGCTTCGATGCGACCCGGCACGGCGGGCTGCACGAGGCGGCGTCCACCGCACAGCTCGGCCTCGCGGCGATGGCGGCCCGGGCGCGGCGCCTCGACGGCGAGCTCGAGATCGACAGCGGCGCGGGCCGCGGCACCCTGCTCCGGCTGACGGTGCCGTGCGGCCCCGAGCCCGCCGCACCCGGCCGGCCACGACCCTCGGTGCTCGTGGCGGCGGAGCGCCCGGTGGTGCGCGCCGGTGTCGTGCGCCAGCTGCAGCTCGGCGCCCCGGAGCTCGGGATGGTCTCCGAGGTCGACCTCGGCACCACCCACGACCTCGCCGCCGCCTGTCGCCTGCTCGGCCCCGACGTGCTCGTCGTCGAGCCCGAGGTGCTGCCCGCGGACCTCGCGGGCGCCCTGGAGCGCCTCGCCGAGCTCCCCCACGCCCCCGCCGTCGTGCTGCTCGACGACGGCCGGGCCGACCACGCGCTGCGCACCGCGGTCGCGGCGGGCGCGAAGGGCTGCGTCGGGCCGGACGACGCCGAGCGCCTGGTCGAGGTCGTCGCCACGGCCGGGCGCGGCGAGTCGTCGTTCGGCCCCGAGCAGCTCGGGCGGCTGGCCGCGGCGCCCCGCACGACCGGCATCACCGCGCGGGAGCGCGAGGTCTGCGAGCTCGTCGCCCGCGGCATGACCGACCGCCAGATCGCGTCCGCCCTGCACATCTCGGCGAAGACGGTCGAGAAGCACGTCGGCTCGCTGCTGCGCAAGACCGGGGCGCGCAACCGGACGATGCTGGTCGGGGCCGTGACCCGGTCCTGACGCCGCTACAGACCCACCGCGCCGCGGGCGATCCCGACGGCGGCCGACACGCCGCGCACCGGGCTGAAGCGGTCGGACGCCTCGGTCAGCGCGGTCCACTCGTCGGGGGTCAGCACGATCTCCGCCGCGGCGCAGTTGCTCTCCAGCTGCTCGACGCTCGAGGCGCCAGGGATCGCCACGACCTCCGGACGGTGGATCGTCCAGGCCAGCGCGACCTGCGAGGGCGTCGCGTCGTGGGCGTCGGCGACCTCGCGCAGCACGTCGAGCAGCGGCTGGGCGCGCCGCAGCGACTCGGGCAGGAACAGCGGGTTGATCTGCCGGACACGGTTGGCCGGCCGGTGGTCCACGTCGAACTTGCCCGAGAGCAGGCCCTGTGCGAGCGGGCTGTAGGCGATGATCGCCCGCCCCGCCTCGGCGGCGTAGGGCAGCAGCTCGCGCTCGGGGTCGCGCGAGACCAGGCTGTAGGACACCTGGTTGGAGATCACCCGCGAGCCGAGCGCGGTCTCCGCGTCCTGCCAGCGGTCCAGCGAGTAGTTCGACACCCCGACCTCGTCGACGACGCCGGCCGCCTGCAGCGTCCGCATCCCCGGCATCGTCCGGCGATCGCCGATCAGCGGGTTCGGCTGGTGGACCTGGTAGAGGTCGAGCGGGCGGCGCACCCGGCCCGAGCTGGCGACACCGCGCTGCTCGACCACCGGCCCGATCGGCAGGACCGGGAACACCTTGGACGCGACGACGGTCGTGGCCGGGTCGGCGTCCGCGCGGTCCAGGGCGTCGCCGAGGATGCGCTCGCTGCGGCCGAAGCCGTACACCTCCGCGGTGTCGAAGACGGTGATCCCCAGCTCGAGGGCGCGCTTCACGATCCGCGCGGCCTCGGAGTCGGGGCCCGAGGTGTAGTCGCCGCCGTAGCCCCACTCGGCCGACCCGAACTGCCAGGTGCCCAGCCCGATGGCCGACCAGCGCTTCGCCGTCGGCAGATCCAGATGACGCATGCCTCCTGATTACCCGATGGCTGCGACGACGTCCGCCGACGGGAGGGACTCCAGACAGGCGGGACCCGTCGTCGACAACGGGCAGTGCCCGTCCCACCAGCAGACCTGCTCGGTGATCGCGGTCGGCAGGCGGTGCGGGCAGTCCGGACCTCCCTGGAGGTTGCGGCCCTCCTCGAGCCCGTACCGCAGCGCGAGCGTCGGCCCGAACAGCCCCACCGTCGGCGCTCCCACGGCCGCCGCCATCCGCACCGGTCCGGTGTCCCCACCGACCACGACGCCCCCCGCGCGGCCCACGGCCGCGAACCGCGCGGCGAGCGTGCGCAGGTCAGTGGGCTCCCAGGTCGGCACTCCCTCGACCGGGGTCACGGACACCACCGGCCGGCCGGCCAGACGCTCCACCAGCTCATGCCACCACGGCCACCGTTTGACTGCCATGCCGGCGTCCGGAACCAGCACGACGGTGCCGGACTCGGCGTCGGGCAGGCGCTCGTCGTCGCCGAGCACGATCCGCGGCGGTCGCGGCGGCCCCGGGATCACGCCCTCGGTCACGAGGATGCGCTGGTAGCGCTCCCCCACCAGCTCGTCGGCCGGCGGCGAGCGCCACAGGTTGGTCACCGCCCGCGTCCCGCGCGCGGCGGCGTCGTCGTCGACGAGGTCGCCGATGCCGTCGAAGCGGGTGGTGCAGACGACGAGGTCGGGTGTCAGCTCCTCCAGGGCCTTCCCGACGGCGGGTCGCTCCGCGTGCTTCTCGGCGGTCCGCGCCGCCGTGACCGCCGGGTCGCGCTCCAGCAGGACGGCACCGGGCGCGTGGGTGAGCACGACCAGCTCGCCGCCCGGGTCGGCGTCCGCAAGGGCGTGGATCGTCGGGAGGACCATGATCAGGTCGCCCAGCCCACCGAGGAGGTCGACGACGAGGGTCCTCACGCGAGCCCCGCGTACAGCTCGTGGTGGCACGCGGCCAGCGTCTGCCAGTCCCGCCCGTCGAGCAGGGACCGCCCGCCGGCGGCCACCCGCGCGGCGAGCGCGGGATCGTCCAGGAGCCGGCGCAGGGCCGTGACGAGGACGTCGACGTCGCGCACGGCGGGGGCGACCACGACGGTCTCGCCGTCGACCAGCTCGGTGTCGGACGCGAGCTGCGTGACGATCGTCGGGAGCCCGTGGTCGAACGCCGCGAGCAGCGCCCCGCTCTTCGTCGTGGCGCCCGCGGTGAACGGGAACGCGGCGAGGTCGGCGGCGGCCAGGGCGGACGAGACCTCGTCGGCGGGCAGGTGCCCGGTGATCGTGACCCGGTCGGTCGCACCGGCGTCGGCGACGTGCTTCGTGAGCTCCGCGCGGAACGCGGCCGCCTCGTCGTCGGGAAGGGCCAGGGAGGTGAACCCCCCGACGATCAGCAGGTGCAGCCGCGGGTGCTCGCCCGCGAGCCGCGCCACCGCGTCGATCAGGTACCGCAGCCCCTTCACGGGGTGCACGAAGCCGAAGAAGACGACGACCTGCGCGTTCTCCGCGATCCTCAGCCGGCGTCGGGTGGTGGCGCGGTCCGCGTCCGGCGCGACCACCACGTTCGGCGGGATCGGGAGGCGCAGCACCTGCGCGCGGGGGTGGCGGCGGCGCAGGGCCTCCTCGTGGGCGCCGTTCGTGGTGATCACGGTGGCGCTGCGCGGGACGAGGCGCCCACTCTCGGCGTCGGCGAGCCCCAGACGCGCGGGCAGGCGCCACGGGCGGGGGGACCACCAGCCGTACTCGTGCACCGTCGTCACGAGCGGGGCCCGGACGAGGTCGCCGAGCAGCCCGGGCCAGCTGGAGAACCGGTAGGCCGACGGCGCGAACTGCAGGTGCACGACGTCGGCGCCGCGCGCGGCCCGGGCGGCGGCCAGGGCCCCACGCGGGCCGGGATCCACGGGGACGTCGCGCACGACGGTGCCGTGCTCGCGCAGCGCGGCGACGAGACGCGCGGTGTAGTCGGCGACGCCGTCGTGGGCGGGGTCGGCGCGGCCGTGGAGCATGGCGACTTCGGGCACGCGGAGTAGTACCCCCGTCGACGCCGGACGGCACCCCCCGAGAGCGGGAGGTGCCGTTCGGCCGAAGCGGGTCGTCGTCAGCGCACGACGATGTCGCCCCGGGTGACGGTGCCGGTGGTGGTCTGGCCGGCCGCGGTGAAGGTCACCCGGTCGCCCCCGGTGCCCCCGGGGACGGAGCCGTCGACGATCGTGGCGGTGAACGGCACGACCGCCCCGGTCTGCACCAGCGCGGTGCCGGTGATCCGGGCCGTCCCCTGGCCGTCGGTGGTCACCGAGGTGATGGTGCGGCACGTGGCGCGCAGCGCGCCGTCGCGCACCGCGCACGAGCCGGACCCGGTGGTCGCGGTGCCGCGCACGTCGAGCGTGAGCCGTCCGTCCGCGCCGTAGCGGACGTCGCCGCGCGCGGAGCCACCCGCGGCGACCGGTGCCGCGGTGTACTGGACGACGACGGAGCCGGCGGCGTCGTTGGACCCGGTCGCGGTGGCGCCGGCGGGGACGAGGTTGCTGCCGCCCCCGCCGCCGCCCGCTCCGGTGTTGCCCGCGCTCGTGCCCGCGGCGCCGCCCTTCACGCCACCGCCACCACCGCCGGGGCCGCCGGCACGCGCCGCGGTGGCGTCCGTACCGTTCGCGCCCGCGTTGGTCGGGGCGGTCCCGGTGGCGCCACCGGACGTCGTGCCGAGGCCGACCCCGGCGGTGCCCGCGGCCGCTCCGGCGCCGCCGGCTCCCCCGACGCGGTTCACGTTGTTCCCGCCCGCGGCCCCGCCGCCGCCCCCGCCACCCGCGGCGACGACGACCGGGACGTCGTTCCGGGCGACGCCGGACGCACCACCACCGGCCCCGCCGCCGCCCCCGGACCCGGCGGCGCCGGGCGCCGTCGCGCCGTCGCCGCCGGCGCCGCCCGACCCGGCGGCGGCCGCACCGGCTCCTCCGGCGGCCGCGCCGTCGGCACCGTCCGCGCCGAGGACCCCGGGCACGATGCGCAGGGTGGAGCCGGCGGCGTTCGCCAGCGTGGCGGTGACGACCGCTCCGGACCCGCCGCCACCGCCCTCGGTACCGCCCGCCCCGGCACCGCCGTCCCCGCCGGCACCGCCCTTGACGGTGACGCGGACGTTCGTCGCGCCGGTCGGCACGGCGAGCGTCTGGCTGCCGCCCGCGGCGAGGTAGGTGCAGGTCACGGTCGTACCGGCCTGCGTGCACTGCGTGGGCAGCGCGGGCGCGGCCGTCGCGACGCCGGGCAGGAAGAAGAGGGCCGCCGCGGCGGTGATGGACGTCAGGGCGGAGAGACGGGTCGTCGTGGACATACGGGACTCCTGGCGTGAGTGGGTGGGGACGTGCGGGCGGTGCGACGGCGCGCTCAGCGCAGGACGAAGCCGCCGGTGTCGAGCGGGCCGGAGACGTTGGCGCCGGTCGCGTCGACGGCGAT
The DNA here is from genome assembly GCF_030286555.1 of Actinomycetospora termitidis. Taxonomy (GTDB): domain Bacteria; phylum Actinomycetota; class Actinomycetes; order Mycobacteriales; family Pseudonocardiaceae; genus Actinomycetospora; species Actinomycetospora termitidis. The sequence goes on from NZ_JASVWF010000003.1 coordinate 865,173, forward strand.
CTGGTCCGCGCCGTTCGGGTTGTCCGTGACGACGGCGGTGAAGGTCCGGGTCTGGCCGTTCGCGAGGACGCCGGAGCCCTTGACGGTGACCTGCGGGCCGGCGACCGCGATCGACGTGATGCTCTGGCAGGAGAAGGCGAGGCGGGGACCGGCGAGACCACAGCTGCCCGAGAGCTTCCCGGAGGCGGACTGCCGGACGTTCATGCTGACCGTGTAGCGGGCGTCCCCGACGAGGACGGTGCCGCCGCCGGTCAGCGAGACCGGGGTGGCCGCGGCCGCGGAGACGGCCCCGAGCGGGACGAGGGCGACCGCGGCGGTCGCGGCGGCGGCCAGGATCCGGCGGCGGACGGGAGATCGGGACGAGCGGCGCATGGGCACTCCTCGTGACTGGTCGGTGACGGTGTGGCACCGGGTGTGTCGTCCGGAGAGACCAATGTGCTAGCCGAAACGCGAGAAGTTACGGCCTCGATCGGGGGATGTCCGCAAAGGATGTGGTCAAGGGTGTGTCGCGTGACGACGCGCCGTGCGGGTATCTGCTAGCCGTGACATCCCTCGTGCCCCTGCCCGTCCACCCCGCCGCCCACCGGGCCGGCGTCGACGACCCGGACTGGACGGCGATGGCACGCGTCCTCGTGGTGCGGCCGGACAACGTCGGTGACGTGATCATGACGGTGCCCGCGCTGCGGGCCCTGCGGGCGGCCGCCCCGCAGGCACGGATCGACCTGCTCGCGTCGCCGGCGGGGGCTGCCGCGGCACCGCTGGTCCCCGAGGTCGACGACGTCGTCGTCGCCTCGGTCTCGTGGCAGCGCCTGCCCGGCCCGGTGGCGGACGAGGACGCCGACCCGGACGCCGAGCTCGTGGCCACGCTCGCGGGCCGGCGATACGACGCAGCGGTGATCCTGACGTCGTTCTCGCAGTCGCCGTGGCCGGCGGCCCTGCTGTGCCGGCGGGCGGGCATCGGGATCCGCATCGGGACCAGCAAGGAGTTCGGCGGCGACGCCCTGACCCACTGGGTGCCCGCCCCACCCGACGGCGGCCACCAGGTCGACCGCGGCCTCGAGGTCCTGGCCGCGGTCGGGGTGCCGTCCCGGGGCGTCGACCTGGCCGTCACCGTGCCCATCACCGACCACCCGGCCCCGGCCGGGCGCTACGTCGTCGTCGCACCCGGCGCGAGCTGCCCGTCCCGGCGGTGGTCCCCCGAGCGGTTCGCGACGGCGGGTCGCGGGATCGCCGGACGGGGCTGGACGGTGGTGGTCACCGGGACCGCGAAGGAGGCCGACCTCGTCGCGCGGGCCGCGGCCGGGGTGCCGGGGGCGGTGACGCTCGTGGGCGAGCTCGACCTGGCGGGCCTCGCGGACCTCGTCGCGGGCGCGGACGCGGCGGTGGTGAACAACTCCGGTGGCGCCCACCTCGCGGACGCCGTCGGCACCCCGGTGGTCGAGCTGTTCGCGGGCACCGAGGAAGTGGGGCAGTACGCGCCGCGGACCGTGCGCGCCGAGGTGCTCACCCGGCCGGTCGCCTGCTCCCCGTGCCGGCAGCTGGTCTGCCCGTTCGACCAGGAGTGCCTCGACATCGCCCCGGAGCGGGTGGTCGACGCCGTCGTCCGGGTGGCCCGCGCGAGAACCTGACGTGTCCGCCGTGGATCACCCGGGCACCCGCCGCCATGCCCCCGGAGAAGACGGCCGACGGTCACCACGTGGTGATCGACGGGCGTCGGTGGCGGGCGACCGACCCTGCGATCCCCGAGGCCGACGCCTCCCGGTTGCGTCGCTGGCTGATGAAGGCCCGGCGCGACGTCGGGGCGGCCCTGAAGGCCGGCGACCCCGACGCCGAGCGGGCCGCCCGGGACCGTGTCCACGCCGCGAAGACCGCGCTCGGTGAGCGTGGTCCGCAGTGGTGGGACCAGTCGGACGACGAGCGCCGCGCGCGCTGGTCGGCCGGGGTCGACCGCGCCGCCGACGAGGGCTTCTGACGTGACCGACCGATCCCCGAGGAGTCCCACCGTGACGACCCCGCCCCTGCAGGACGACCCGAACCCGAACGACCCGAACCCCGCCCGCTCCAGCGCGACCCTCGCCGCGTTCGCCGGCCAGGTGCAGCGCCGGCTCGGCCTCGAGACCGAGAGCGAGGCGGAGATCCTGACCCGCGCGACCCTGAACGAGTTCGGCAAGGTCGTCAGCTCCGGCCTGGCCCAGGACCTCACCGTCAGCCTGCCGCCCGAGCTCTCGGCCGAGCTGCGCGGTCAGCGGCAGTCCGACGACAAGGCCCGCTCCATCGGACGCGCGGAGTTCGTCGACGCCGTCAGCGGCGCCGTGCACTCCGTCGACGCCGACGAGGTGGAGCGTCAGGTGGAGCAGGTCCTGCACCTGCTGCGCGAGTGGCTGCCGGAGTCCGACGTCGACCGCACCCTGGAGCAGCTGCCCGGCGACCTGGTGTCGCTGATGCGCTGACGCCCGACGAAGGAACGGCACCCTCGCGCACGTCGATGCTGCGAGGGTGCCTGTCGTCGGCCGGGGCCGGGGCGGTCAGCCGCCGTTCTTCGGCTTCGTGGGCTTCGACTTCGTCGGCTCGGTCGGCTTCGGGTCCGTGGGCTCCGGGTCCTGCGTGGGATCCGGATCCGTCGGCGGCTCCTGCGTCTTCGTCGGCTCCGGGTCCTTCGGGGGCTCCGGGTCCTTCGGCGGGTCCTGGGGCGGCTTCACGACGGGCGGCGCGACGACGGGCGGGGCCGCCGGGACCACCGGCGCGCGGGTCGCGCTCGGGGTGGTCGACCGGGTCCGCGACGACGTCTCAGTCGTCGTCGAGGTCGCTTCAGGGTCGTCGCTCACCGTCTCCCCCGTGCTCGGCGCCGGACCGAGTGCGGGCAGCAGCGGGGGCGCGGGCACGCCCGCCACCCCGGAACCGGTGGACAGCGTCGCCACCCCGGCCATCGCGGCCAGGCTCGTCACCGGAGCCACGCCCGTGGCGACGACGATGCCGAGCGCGGCGATCGCCGCCACCACGACCCCGAGCAGGGAGTGGGCCGGATGGACGCTCGGCAGGCCGCGCCCCGCGCCGGGCCGACGCCGACCGCGCGGGGCCGGCTCGACGAGCTCCGTCTCCGGCTCGGGCGCCGACGGATGCGGGGCGGGCGGGTGCTGCATCACGTCGGCGTAACGACATCACCCGTTCAGGGGTGACGCCACCGAGTCGATCTACCACGGACCGTCATCGGGAACTACCGGTCGTGACGGGGAGGGCACGGCTCGATGTGCACGGTCTTCGTCGCCGTCATCTCGTCGAGCAGTTCCGGGCCGTATCCGAACCCGCTGCCCGAGAGGCCTCGGGGCTCCGCCGCACCGCCCGGTGCACCGCCGAACGCCGCATTGATCTTCACCGTCCCGACCCGCAGCGCCCGCCACGCCTCCTGCGCGTGGGCCATGTCCGGGGTCAGGACGGTCGCCGCGAGCCCGTGCGGGTCGTCGGCCGCCTCGGCCAGCCCCTGCTCGAACGAGTCGACGACCCGGACCGGGGCCACCGGCCCGAACGTCTCCTCGCGCACGATGCGCATCCGCGGGGTGAGCCCGGAGAGCACGGTGGCCGGGTAGAAGGCGCCCGGGCCGTCCGGGACGGCCCCGCCGACGTGCGCGGTGGCGCCGGCCTGCAGCGCCTCGGCCACGTGGGCGTGCACGTGCTCGCGCTGCCGCCGGTCGACGAGCGGCCCCAGGGCCTTCTCGCCCTCGGCGGAGGGCCGGTGCACCCAGCGGGTCGCCTCCTCGGCGAGCGCCGCGAGGAACTCGTCGGCGACACCCGCGTGGCAGTAGATGCGCTCGACCGAGACGCACACCTGGCCGCCGTTGGCGTACGAGCCGAGGGCCGCCTGCCCCGCCGCCCAGACCGGGTCCACCCCGTCGTCGACGATCAGCGGGTCGTTGCCGCCGTTCTCCAGCAGCACCTTCGCCCCGGTGCCCGCGGCGGCCTCGGCGATCGCCCGGCCGGCTGCGATCGAGCCGACGTGCGCGACGACGTCCACGGCCGCGTGCGCCGACAGCAAGGCTCCGGTGGGTCCCGCGCCGTCGACCACGGTCAGCACGCCGTCGGGCAGGAACGACGCGACGAGGTCGGCGAACCGGCGACCGAGGTGCGGGCAGCGCTCGGAGGGCTTGTGCACCACGGTGTTGCCGGTGACCAGCGCCGCCCCGATCAGGCCCGCGGCCACGGCGACCGGGTCGTTCCACGGGGTGATCGCGGCGACCACGCCGCGCGGGCCGGGGACCATGAGGTCGGTCGCGGACCAGTCGCCCTGCAGGGACCGGCCGCGGTGTAGAGGGCCGAGCTCGGCGTACTGCTCGAGCGTGCCCGCGGCGGCGAGGACCCCGCCGAGCCCGTCGTCGTACGGGCGGCCGGTCTCGGTCTCGTTCAGCCGCGCGAGCTCCTCGGCGACGCCCCGCACCGCGGCCGCGGCGTCCTTCACCAGACCCGCGCGGTCGCCCGGGGACGTCCGTGCCCACCCGGAGCTCGCCGCGACGGCCCGGCCGACGGCGTCGTCGACCTGCCCCGCACCGGCGGGGCGCACGCGCCCCACCACCTCGTCGGTCGCGGGGTCGCGGATCTCGATGTCGGCCAGATCGGGTGCGGCGGTCGTCATACCTCTCCTCCGGTGTGGGGCTGGGTGCCGCCGGGGTGCCCACTTCCCGGCGCGGGCAATGGCGACCCGCGACTCAGAGCGCGACCAGCAGGAGCGTGAACGAGGTCAGGTTGAACGTCGCGTGCGTGACGAAGCACGGCCAGATCGAGCGGGTGCGCTCGTAGAGCACCGCGTTCAGCACGGCCAGCACGAGCACGGCCAGGAACACCACGTTGAGCCCGTGGGCCAGGGCGAACAGCAGCGACGACACCGTGGCCGCCACGACCACGCCGTAGCGGCGCAGCGACCCGAACCCGACACCGCGGAACAGCAGTTCCTCCCCGAGCGGCACGACCAGGCCGCCGAGCAGCACGACGAAGAAGGCCGCGACGCCGCCGGAGAACTGGGTCAGCGACTCCTGCGGGTCGGTGAGGTCCCCGGTGATCGAGACGTAGACGACGATCAGCACCCGCGAGACGAGCCAGACCGCCAGGCCGAGCAGCACCGCGAGGCCGATCACGCGCCAGGAGACGCGCCGGAACCCGAGGGCGGCCGGGGTGCGCACGCGCATCAGCAGCGCGACGGCCACCGCCCCGAACGCGGACAGCCCGGAGATCGCCAGCAGGACCGGCGCCGACGGCAGGGCGCCACTGCCCGCGACGAGCAGGATCCCCGCGACGAGCTGGATCGCGACGTAGACGACCGCGGCGAGGACGACCTCGGGCCACCCGAGCCGTCGGCCGCCGCGGCCGACCCCGATCTCGCCGGACGGATCCGGCACCGGTGCTCCACCGAGACCGGCCGGGCCGTCCGGTTCGTTCGCTCGGTTCCCGACGACGGGTCCTTCCCCGGTCTGCGGGGACGCGGCGTCGGGGTCACCGTGCGGCGGGAGGCTCACTCGCCCCGGGCCTTGCGCGTCTCGCGGTCGTTCGCCTTCTGCAGCGCGTCGACGAGCTCGTCCTTGTCCATCGTGGACCGTCCCTCGACGTCGAGCTCCTTCGCCCGCTCGTAGAGGTGCGCCTTGCTGGCGTTCGCGTCGACGCCGCCCGCGGGCTCCCCGTTGGGATCGGAACCGCCACTGCGCGCCCGGGAGTCGGAGGGGCCGTTCTCCTCCTTGGGCTCCCAGTGGTCGCCGACCTTCTCGTGCGTGTGCTTGAGCGCCGAGTACGCGGTCCGGCTCGCGCGCTCACCCTTGCCGTAGGTGTCCTCGGCGGACGCCTTGGCCTGGGCGTAGGTGTCACGCGCCTTCTTGTCCGAGCGCTGCAGCGTGGACGGCAGATCCTCGAAGTCGTCGGGCATGCGGTCGGAGTACCCACTGGCGCTCCTCAGCCCCGCACGCCGACCTCCAGTGAGGCGACACTGTCCACGATCTGGTTCGGCCGGTAGGGGTAGCGGTCGAGCTCGGTCTGATCGGTCACCCCGGTGAGGACGAGGATCGTGTGCAGGCCGGCCTCCATGCCCGCGACCATGTCGGTGTCCATCCGGTCGCCGATCATGGCCGTGGTCTCGGAGTGCGCCCCGATCGTGTTCAGCCCCGCGCGGATCATGAGCGGGTTCGGCTTGCCGACGAAGTAGGGCTGCTTGCGGGTCGCGTGGGTGATCATCGCGGCGACCGAGCCGCAGGCGGGCAGCGTCCCCTCCGCGCTGGGGCCGGTGGCGTCCGGGTTGGTGCAGATGAAGCGCGCCCCGCCCTCGATGAGCCGGATCGCACGGGTCAGCGCCTCGAAGGAGTAGGTCCGGGTCTCGCCGATGACGACGTAGTCCGGGTCGCGTTCGGTGAGCACGTAGCCGGCCTCGTGCAGCGCCGTCGTCAGGCCCGCCTCCCCGACGACGAAGGCGGAGCCGTTCGGGCGCTGGTCCGCGAGGAACTGGGCCGTGGCGAGCGCCGAGGTCCAGAGGTGCTCGGCGGGGATGTCGATGCCACTGGCGTGCAGGCGGGCCTGCAGGTCGCGCGGGGTGTAGACGGAGTTGTTCGTCAGGACGAGGAAGTGCTTGCCCGCCTCTCCCAGGCGCCGGATGAACTCGTCCGCTCCGGGCAGCGCGTTCTCCTCGTGGACGAGCACGCCGTCCATGTCGATGAGGTAGCTCTCCAGCTCGGCACTCATGAGAGGTGCTCCCCGAAGAAGGCCGTGATGCGCCGCCAGGAGTCCTCGGAGGCCTCCGCGTCGTAGCCCATGCCGAGCGGACGGATCAGGCTCTCGGCGTAGAAGCGCTCGTGGAACGAGTGTCCCGCGCCCTCGTAGGTCTTCACGTCCTTCTCGACGCCGAGCGTGGTCAGGGCCGCCTCGAGGCGCTCCGGGTGCCCCTTCAGCGTGGTGTCCTTCGCCCCGAAGCTCGCGACGACGGGGCAGATGCCCTCGAGCTCGCGCTCGGCGTCGGTCGGGACGTGGCCGTAGTTCGGCGCCGACGCCGCGAAGTCGTAGCGGGCCGCGGCGATGAGCGCGAAGCCGCCGCCCTGGCAGAACCCGATGACCCCGATGCGGCCGGTGCAGTCGTCCCGCCCGGCGAGCCAGCCGCGCGCCGCGTCGATGTCCGCGAACACCGGCCCCTGCCCGCTGCCCATCGCGCGGAACACGGCCGCGACGCAGCGGATGCCGCCGCCGCGCGGGGTGTACAGGCGCGGGGTGACAGCGAGGTATCCCGCGGCGGCGAGGCGGTCGGCGTGTGCGCGGATGTTCTCCCCCACGCCGAAGGCGTCCTGCAGGACGACGACGCCGGGCCAGGGGCCGGGCGTGCTGGGCGTCGCGAGGTACGCCTCCTGGTGCGACCCCTCGGCGGCGGGGATGTGCAGGTCGGGCACGGTCTCGCTCTCCTCTCCCGGTACGGGCGGGCCGATCCTGGCAGGCTGCGGCCGGGATCGCGTGATCGAGGAGGAGCAGCGTGGCGGACGAGCGGGTGCGGGTCGAGGGGTCCGACGGGGTCGTGCGGGTGGTCCTGGCGAACGGGCCGGGGCACAACGTCGTGGACTTCGAGTTCGGGCGGCAGTTCCGCGAGGCGCTCGCGGGCCCGGCGCAGGACGCGCGGGCGCTGGAGATCGTGGCCGAGGGCCCGAACTTCTGCGTCGGCGGCGACGTGCGCGGGTTCGCGGCGAACCCGGACGGGTCGCTGTCCGCGCTGGCCGACGACTTCCACGCCTGCCAGCGCCTGATCCGCGGCCTGGCCGCACCCGTCGTCATCGGGGTGCAGGGCTGGGCGGCCGGGATCGGTCTCTCGCTGGTGCTGACCGGCGACGTCGTCGTCCTGGGCGCCGGCGCCCGGCTCCGACCCGCCTACACCGCGATCGGCCTGACCCCGGACGGCGGCATGACGGCGACGCTGCCCGCCGCGGTCGGGCGGGCGCGGGCCCTGGACATGTTCCTCACCAACCGACCGATGGGTGCCGACGAGGCCCTGACGGCAGGACTCGCCTCCCGGGTGGTGCCCGACGAGTCCGTGCGCGACGAGACCGATGCGATCGCGACGACGATCGCCGCCGGGCCGCCGCAGGCCCTCGCGGCGACCAAGGCGCTGGTGCGTTCGGCGGGCGGGGTGCTCACGGACGCGCACTTCGAGGTGGAGGCGAAGTCGATCGGCGACCGGGGGCTGTCCGCGGAGGGCCGGGAGGGCATCACGGCCTTCGTCGAGAAGCGCCGACCCGCCTGGTGAGGTTGCGCGCAACCGGGTAACCGGCGGACATGGACATCAAGTACGTCGCGTCGGCCACCTCGTCGGGGGACGCCCGGAACGGGCACGTCGCCTCCGACGACGGGATCATCGACCAGGACATGGCCATGCCGAAGGAGATGGGCGGCCCCGGCGGCGCCACGAACCCGGAACAGCTCTTCGCGGCCGGGTTCGCGGCGTGCTTCCACCAGGCCCTCAAGCTCGCGGCGGGGAACGGGAACGTCCCCGTGGACTCCTCGACGGTCGAGGCGGAGGTCGGCATCGGGCCGGACGCGGAGAGCTTCGGCCTGGAGGTCGCGATCGTCGCGCACCTGCCCGGCACCGAGCAGGACACCGCCGACCGCCTGGTCGCCCGGGCCCACGAGCTGTGCCCGTACTCGAAGGCCACCCGCGGGAACATCACGGTGAACGTGAGCGCCACGGTGTGACTTCGTCAGGTGAGCAGTAGTTGTCGCTATGGCGACAATGACTGCTCACCTGAGCGAAGCTCACACCATGCGTCTCCCCCTCCGGACCCGCGTGCTCGGCGTCCTGCGCAGCACCCTCGGCGGCTCGGTCGCCGACCTCCCGCCCGGTGACGTCCCCGCCGCCCGCGAGCGCTCCGGCCGCATCCAGGCCGGGCCCGCGGGGCGCGCGGTCGTCGGGCGGCACGACCGGCGGGTCGTGACCGAGGACGCCTCCCTCGACGTCCCCGGGGCGGCCCTGCCGGTGCGGGTGTACCGGCCGCCGCACGTCGCGCAGGTCCCCGCACCCGTCGTCGTCAACTTCCACGGTGGCGGCTTCGTGCAGGGCGACCTGGACCAGTCGGACTGGTTCTGCGGCCAGGTCGCCCTGCAGGCCGGCGCGGTCGTGGTCTCGGTGGACTACCGGCTCGCGCCCGAGCACCCGTTCCCCGGGCCGGTGGACGACTGCTACGCCGCGGTCGAGGCCCTCGTCGCCGAGCCGGGCCGGTGGGGCGTCGACCCGGCACGGGTCGCGGTGATGGGCGACAGCGCCGGCGGCAACCTCGCGACCGTGGTCTGCCTGATGGCCCGCGACGCCCGCCGTCGCGGGGAGGCGGCCCCGACGATCGGCGCGCAGTGCCTGATCTACCCGGGCACCGAGATGATCGACGTCCTGCCCTCGGAGCGCGCGATCCCGACCGCGCCGATCCTGCACGCCAGCGACATCCGCGGCTTCTCCCGGCTCTACCTCGGCGGTGCCGACGGCACCGTCCCCTACGCCTCCCCGCTGCGCGCCGACGTCACCGACCTCCCGCCCGCCCTGGTCCAGACCGCCGAGCACGATCCGCTGCGCGACCACGGCATCCGGTACGCCGACGCGCTCCGGGCCGCGGGCGTGACCGTCCGCTACACCGACTACCAGGGCGCCTGCCACGGCTACGTGTCCATGCCGCGCCTGCTGCCGACGACGGCGCACCAGGCGGCCTGGGAGGTCGCGAGCTGGGTGAGCACCTGCCTGAACGCCGGCTGAGGCTGTCGGAGGGCTCGCCTACCGTGGGCCCATGACCTCGACGGGAGCGCGCGCGCTCGGCGTCGGCGCCCTCGCGCCGACGCTCGGTGCGGCCGCGCACGTCGAGGCCGGTGGCGGGCTGCCGGAGGTCGGCCTCCCGGTCCTGGCCGTCGCGTTCCTGACGGCGGGTCTCGCGGCCCTCGTGGTCCGGCGGCGGGTCGGTGTCGTGCGCCTGACCGTCGTGCTGGCGGTCGGGCAGCTGGGGTGGCACCTCACGCTGGGCACGGGTGCCGAGCACGCGGCGCACGACATGGCCGGGATGCCGCCCGCCGGTCCGTCGCCGTCGATGGTCGCCGCCCACGCGGTGGTCACGCTGCTCGTCGCGCTCGGCGCCGCCGGGGCCGACCGCGCGGTCGCGACCATGGTCGCGGCCCGCGTCGGCGCGGTGCTCGACCTGCTGCGGACGGGCCCGCCCGCCCCGACGTGGGGGTCGGTCTCCGTCGTCCGTCCCGTGGAGCGCGGGCACCGCCCCGCCGTCCTCTTCCGTGCCCGCCCCTTGCGAGGTCCGCCGGTGCGTCCCGCCGCCGCGTGACCACCCCCCGACCCCCGCAGAAGGGACCATGACCATCAACCACGCGCCTCGTCGCGCGTTCCTCCGCCCTGCCCTCGTCGCCGTGCTCGTCGGCCTGCTGACGCTCCTGGGCACGGGCCCCGCGCTCGCGCACGACGTGCTCGAGGGCAGCGACCCCGCCGACGGCGCCCAGGTCGCCGCCGCCCCGTCGCGGATCACCCTGACCTTCGGTGAGGCACCGACCGCCGGCACCGCCACGATCACGGTCGTCGGGCCGGACGGCACCACCCACTACGAGTCCGGTGCGCCGACCTCCGAGGGGGAGAAGATCTCCGTCGGTGTCGGGCCGCTCGGGGCAGCCGGCCGCTACGAGGTCGGCTACCGGGTCGTCTCGAGCGACGGGCACCCGATCTCGGGCGCGCTGTCGTTCACGCTGACGACGCCCGGGCCGGCGGCCGCCTCGGCGACGCCGGCCGCCGCCGCGGCCCCGCCGGTGACCCCGAGCCCGGCCGCGTCGGCCGCGCCCGCCCCCGACGAGGGCGGGGGCTTCCCGGCCTGGCCGTTCGTGGTGCTGGCGGTGGTCGTCGTGATCGGCGCGGTCGCGATGGTGCTGCGCCGACGGGCCTGAGACGCACGGAGGGCCCCGCCGACCGCGTGGTCGACGGGGCCCTCCGGTGGCGCTACTGGACGATCTGCACCCGGTCGTTCGGGTTCAGGTGCTCGAAGAAGCGCTTCGCGTCGGTCTCGTTCAGCCGGACGCAACCCGCGGACTGCCGGTCGAGAGTGCCCTGGTGGAACGCCCGGCCGTTGTTGTCGAAGAACACCGCGTACGGCATCCGCGCGCCCTCGTACTCCTGGCTGACGTGGTACTGGTCCTTGCGCTGGATGATGAAGTCGCCGGTGGGGGTCTCGTGGCCCTTGCCGCCGTGCGTGTTCGTCACCGGTCCGTAGACGACGTTGCCCCGGCCGTCCAGCAGCCACGTCTTGTTCTCGGAGAGATCCACGCACGCCTTGATGGTCGGGGTCGTGCACGGCGTGCCGCCGACGCCGGGCGCCGTGCCCGCCGGTGCGGCCGCGGCGATCCCGGAGGCCTGGACCAGTCCCATCCCCACCGCGGCGGCGGAGATCATGAGGCGCCCCGTGCCCGGGCGCTCCTGCTTGCGGTGCCTGCCCTTGCTCAATGAACCTCGCTCGCTCGTTCGCGCGCCGGCCGCGCGCCGCGCCGGCATGCGCACACGGCTCCCCCCGAGCGCGCACGAAACCGACAACGACGCGGGAACGGGACGGTCACGAGCCGAGTGGGTGACGGGAGATGGCTCGCACCCGGGCAACCCGGGCGCCGGCCACCCGTCGTCGGGAAGGCCGTGGAGCAAGCGGGCGAGTGGTCAGCCCTGCTGCTCGGCCGCGCGGGTGAACGCCTGGTACGCCTCGTCGCCGAAGAGCACGAAGCGGACCTCCTCCACGGCCGTCCGGGTGGTTGCGGCGGTCTGCACGGCGATGCGAGCGGCGTCGTCCATCGGCCAGCCGTAGACGCCCGCCGAGATCGCCGGGAACGCGACGGTGCGGGCCCCGAGCTCGTCGGCCACCCGTAACGACTCGCGATAGGCGCTCGCGAGCAGGTCCGAACGGTCCTTGGACTTCGCGTAGACCGGGCCGACGGTGTGGATCACGTGCCGCGCCGGGAGCTCGCCGGCCGTCGTCGCGACCGCCTGGCCGGTGGGCAGCCCGTCGGGCAGCGTCGTCGCCCGGAGTTCCTGGCACTCCGCGAGGATCTCCGGCCCGCCCTTGCGGTGGATCGCACCGTCCACCCCGCCGCCCCCGAGGAGCCCCGAGTTCGCGGCGTTGACGATCGCGTCGACCTCCTGGGTCGTGATGTCGCCCTGCACGAGCGTGATGCGTGCTCCCACGAGATGGCTGTACCCCCGGTCGTGCCACGATCATGCGCATGACGTCCGACCGCAGCATCGAGGTGTCCCGCCTGGTCGACGCGCCGCCGGAGCGCGCGTTCGCCCTCGTCGCCGACCCGGACCGGCACCCGGACATCGACGCCTCCGGCATGGTGCGCGCGTCGCAGACCCACCTCGCCCTCACCGAGCTCGGCGACGTGTTCACGATGGACATGCACAACGAGCAGATGGGCGACTACACGACGGAGAACCACGTCGTCGTGTACGAGTCCGACGTCGCCCTCGGCTGGGCGCCGGCCGGCCCGGGCCAGCGGCCCGCGGGCTACACGTGGACGTACACGTTCGAGGCCGAGGGCGAGGGCACCCGCGTGACCTTGTCGTACGACTGGTCCGCCGTCACCGACCCGCAGCTGCTGGAGTTCTTCCCGGTCGTCGACGCCGACACCCTCGAGGCGTCGCTCGCGTTGCTGGCGGAGGCGCTGGCCTGAGCGCTCGCCGCGCGCGAGTGCGACGTGACGCAGCTTCCGGGACCGCCGCACCTGCCCTATGTCGCACTCGCTGTCAGGAGGGCGCGGAACTCCTCGTCCGGCTCCGCAATGACGGTGCGCCGGGTCCCGTCCGGGGCGTCGAACGTCAGCCGGCGCGCGTGGAGGCCGGTGCGGGTGGCCGGGTTCTTCTCGAACAGCGGGTCCCCGACCAGGGCGTGGCCGATCCATGCCAGGTGCACCCGGATTTGGTGCCGACGGCCGGTCAGCGGGTGCACCTCGAGCAGCGTCGTGGCGGGGGTCTCGTCGAGCTTCGTGAACGTCGTGGTGCTCGGGTAGACCTCCTTCGAGGTGTCCACGGCGTCGTCGGGCACGGTCCACACTCCGTCGTGCTCCGCGATCGCCTCGCGCGCCGCCGCGATCCGCACCCGGTTCTTCCGCCCGACCGACAGCGGCAGCTCGATCCGCCCCTCGTCGGGGAGGCCGGTCGACGCGGTGACGGCGAGGTAGACCTTCTCGACGGTTCTCTTGGTGAACTGCCGGGTCAGGTCACCGTGCGCCTCGAGCTGCTTGGCGAACAGCACGACGCCCGACGTCACCTTGTCGATCCGGTGCGCCGGCCAGAGCTTTTCACCGTCGTCGGCCGCGATCCGCACGAGGTCGGTGTCGTGCCGCTCGCCCATCACCGACCATCCGACGGGCTTGTCCAGCACGAGCGCCCCATCGTCCTCGTAGAGCGTCCGCTCCGCCCGTATCTCGGCCCAGGTGGTCACGCCACCAGTGTGACGGCCCGCCGAGAAGCACATGAGGCACCTCGGATGCCCTCACGACGTGCTTGATGTGCCTCTCGGTGCGGGGATCTCCACCAGGTGGTCGAACTCCCCACGCTTGGCGCCGTCGAGGAACGCAGCGAACTCCTCACTTGAGAAGACCAATGCCCCGTCCTCAGGCGTGACCGATTGACGTACTGCCACTCCGTGCGGCAGCGCTGCGATCTCCACACACATCCCAGCCGCAGCGCTCGCGCGAGCCTTCCACCACGTCAGTCGTGCTTGCTCGTCAGGTTGCAGCACCTCGATGTCGACCCCTCGCTCTGTGTCTCCCCGCCAGGAGATCGAGAGGTACACGACGATGACACCCGCTGGTAACTTTCACCAGCCCCGGGCCCCGCCGCGTTCGTCACGCCACCGGCTCAACGGAAGAGATGATCAAATTCTCCCCGTCGGCAACCATCGACGAAGGCAGCGAACTCCAACTTTGAGTACAAGAAGGCACCCTGTTCAGGACACTTGGAGTCACGCAGCGCTACACTGCCATCACACGGAGCGACCTCTATGCACATACCGCCCGGAACGCTCGCTTGCGCCTTCTGCCATGTCAGCGAACGCCCATCAATCATCACGGTACGAGTTCCCCCTGGTCACGGTGTGATCACCGGCAAGTCACGAAGCATGCCGATGGTGCTCTCAGGGTCCTCTCATGATCGCTCGGGCGCACCGGCGTACGCGCGGGGGCGCGCCTGACGGTCGATGAAGTTGGTCGTGTGGCATGAGCCACAGCAACTCGCTAAGTCCGTTGGCGAACGAACTACCACTGACCGCTCTAGCTCAACCGCTCACCGGCCGCGGCGTGGTAGATCGCCTCATAGCTTTCCAGGATGCGCCGTGACTCGACCGACGGAACAGCGATCTGAGCAAGCTCGCGCCAGACCTCTTCAAACTTTCCTACATCTTCGGAACCATCGATCTGTTGAAAGCCGACGAGGCCTTCGACGAAAACAACATCCGGAACCCCGACGACACCCATCTTCAGTGCCACGAACACGCTGTTGAGTCCAGCGTGAAAGCCCGCGGTAAATGGAATCACCCGGAGTTTGACGGCGCCAGAGTCAATACGCTGCAACATCGCATGCATCTGTTCAGCCATGACGTCCGCTCCGCCGATCCATCGAGCCAACGCGGCCTCGTCGACTATGACAGCATACCGATTCTCTAGATCGAGTCGGTTCTGACGACTTAACCGAAGAGAGATCGCCCTCTCAAGCAACTCTTTATCGCGAGGGATCGATGATTGCATCATCGCGCGCATGTACCGTGCCGTTTGAAGCAGGCCCGGCACTACTCCAGAATTAAACTCTCGAACGTACTCCGCATCTCTCTCCAGCTCGACGAAGCCAGACTGAACAAATCGCTGGAAGTCTGTACCGGTAGTCGCAACGTCGACCCAGGCATCGCGCCGCCGTCGGCCGGCCCGAGCAGTCTGAGTGAGTTCGAGTGCGGCCTCGGCGTGGAGATTGAAATAGGTAGCTATCGCCTCGATATCCGGCTCGCTGACCGCTCGCGCACCAGACTCCATGCGCGACACCTTGCTGATCGAGAAGCCCAGGGCGTCCGCCACCTGCTGGGCCGTCTCACCCCGCTCCTGGCGCAGCTGGCGCAGCCGCGCGCCCAGCTGACGGCGCAGGGTCGTCGGGGTCGGACCATCGGTCACCGGACGAACACCTTCCGCCGCGCAGGACAACACCGCCGAGTGAGTGGATCCTTGACCGACGCAAAGTTGTCACTTGCCAGGTCAGTATGGCGGACGTCAAAGTAGACCTCAGCGGCGGGGGGCGTCGCAGGACACGCCGAGATCATCGGTCCAGATGACTCGGACGTGGATTTCCCCCAGGAGCCGATCTATCCCCGGCGGGGAGGAGTGATCGACTGGGACGGACCGGAGACCACACGACACGAGACGATCTCTCGTGCACCACTGGGACAGACAGAGAAAGGCGCTGCACCGACGCGCTGCAACGCGTCCGCACAACGCCTTCTCTGCGATCACAGCGCCGGATCATCACTCCGGCGGTGCGCGCTCGGGTCGCTACACGCGACCCGTATCGACTTCCCCTCCCGGTCAGGAGCAAAAGCGATGAAGCCTTTGTACCGCGCGTGTCAACGCATGTGCACACGACTCGCGAATGATCTCTTCCTCCAGGACGATCTCCGCGCCCACGCCCGTGGGTGGACCGTCGAACCCATCCGCGGCGGGACCGGCCGGAGCTACCGCGACCCACGGTGGGACCGACTCAGCGCGTGCGAACGCTGTGACGGCGCCGGCTACGGCGGGAACGAGGAGTGCCCCGCCTGCGCCGGTCGCGGTGTCCTCGACAGCGCAGCCACCCCCGTCGTCGAGAACGAGCCCGTCAAGGTCACGGCCGAGCGCCTCGACCTGCCTCCCGGGGAGGGCCGATGAACCTCGAGCCGGAGGACCTGCTCGGCGCGATCGACCACGCGATCCGGCCCGTCCGCCGGCCGAACCCGCTCGTCCTGCTGTGGCGCTGGCGCTACGAGGTACTCCTGGTGGCAGCGCTGATCGCCCTGGCGCCCTGGTTCGCTGGACTCACGCCATTCGTCGTCGTGGGGCTCGTCGCGCTCGCAACGCTTCCGCTGGGGATCCCCCAGGTCCGCCACCTGGTGTGGCTCCGCGTGCGGGCGGTGGTCCTGCAGCACCGACTGCGCACTGCCTTCCGGACCGCCCGCATCCACACGAACAACGGCCGGATCCCGGTCATCCTGTGGACGTCACCGCGAACTCTGGCGGACCGCGTCCACCTGTTCCTGCCCGGCGGGCTCACGGCCGATCTGCTGATCAGGGAGGCCGAGCGGATCGCGGTCGCGACCGGAGGGGCCTACTCGGAGGTCCTGCCGACGGGGTACCGGTTCGTCGTCCGGCTGATCATCGTCCGCTCACAGTGACGCGAGCATCGTCTCCAGCTTCGTCGTCGTCTCGGCCAGTTCCGAGGCCGGGACGGAGCCCGGGACGATGCCCGCGCCCGCGTAGAGCCGCGCGGTCGCTCCGCTGATCTCGCCACAGCGCAGGGCGACCACCCACTCGCCGTCGCCCGAGGCATCCGTCCAGCCGACCATGCCGGTGTAGAAGCCCCGGGAGAACGGTTCCAGCTCGCCGATCGCCCGGCGCGCCGCCTCCCGCGGAACACCCCCGACGGCAGGCGTCGGGTGCAGCGACCGGGCCAGGTCCAGCGAGGACGCGGAGGAGCGCCCGCGGATCGTCGTCGAGAGGTGCCAGAGGGCGTCCGTGCGGATCAGGCTGGGCTCCTCCGGAACGTCCAGGTCGTCGCAGGACGCCCGCAGCGCCGCCGCCACCTCGCGGACGACGAGCGCGTGCTCGTGCCGGTCCTTCGCCGAGGCCAGCAGGGCCGCGCCCGTCGCCTCGTCGTCGACCGGGTCAGCACGTCGCGGCGCGGAGCCGGCGAGCGGGTTGGCCACCACCTCACCGTCCCGGCGCGACACCAGCAGCTCCGGGCTCGCGCCGATGAGCGACGAGGTCGCGCCCAGGTCGACCGCGAACACGTAGCCGGAGAGGTTCCGGGCGGCGAGTTCGCGCAGCATCCCGGGCTGGTCGATGGGAGCGTCGCGCACGAGGTCGAGCACGCGGGACAGCACGACCTTGTCGAGCCCGCCCTCGCCCATCCGGCGCAGCGCCTCGGCCACCATCGCCTCGTAGCCCGCCGGCTCGGGCACGGGGAACGACCGCCAGTGCCGTGGGTCGGCCCCCCGACCCCGGCGCCCGGCCGAGCGCGCGAGCGGCCGCGCCCACGTGACCTGCTCGGGCACGACGAGGGCTGCGGGCGCGGCCGGGTCGAAGGGCAGGGCTCCGACCAGGACGTCACCCGCGCCCAGCACGCGACCGGCCTCGTCGGGGTCCTCCACACGACGGGCCACCCCGCGGGCCAGCAGTCCGCCCCGGGGCCCGGAGAACCACGTGCTCCCGCCGGGACGCCACTCCGCGAGCAGCGACGCCGGGTCGGCGTCGGCCTCGTCGGGAACCGGCAGCACGCCGGTCGTGGCCTCGCTCGTCACGTGGTGGCTCCTTCCGCTCCGACCCCGCCGGTCCGCTGGCACAGTGGAGGTCCGGTTCCACTGTCGCCCGACGACCGCGCCCCGGCCACGTGACACACAACGCACCGCGAGGAGTTCCGTGACCCTGCGTGAGGACGTCGCCCTCGGCGGCCGGATCGCCGCGATGCGGGCGGGCGGGTTGGCGCTGGCCCTGCGGGGCGACCCGGTGGCCCGGCTGATGCACAAGCCGTGGCGTCACGACCCGTACCCCACGTACGCCACGGTCCGCGCCCCGCGCGGCGTCGTCCGCAGTCGGACCGGGATCAGCGCGGTCGCGACGCACGACCTGTGCGAGCGCATCCTCCGCGACCGCCGCTTCGGGGTGCGCCTGGCCGACGGACGGCAGCCCTTCGCCCCGGAGGAGGGGCAGTCGCTGCTCGAACCGGTGGACCTGTCCCTGCTCGGCCTCGACGCGCCCGACCACACCCGGCTGCGCCGCCTCGCCCAGCCGACCTTCGCCCCGCGCCGCCTCGAGCAGTACCGCGACGTCGCCGAGACCGTCACCGCCGACCTGCTCGACCGCGCGGCGGCCCGCGGACGCTTCGACCTCGTCCGGGATCTCGCCGCCCCGCTGCCGATCACCGTGATCGCCCGGCTGCTCGCGATCCCGGAGGTCGACGCCGACCGCTTCGCGGCCTGGGGCCGGGCGCTCGGCAGCTCGCTCGACGGCGTCCGCTCGGTCGCCCACGCCCACGAGCTGGCCCGCACCACCTCGGAGGCCCGCTCGCTGTTCGAGTCCCTGGTGTCCCGACGGCGGGTCGAGCCCGGTGAGGACGTCGTCTCCCAGCTCGTCGGCGCGCTCGACGCCGGGGACATGACGATCGACGAGCTGGTGTCGCTGGCGCAGCTACTGCTGGTCGCCGGGTTCGAGACGACGACGAACCTCGTCGGGAACGCCGTCCGGGCGTTGCAGGCGACGCCCGGGCAGTGGGAGGCCCTCGTCGCCGACCCCGGGCTCGCCGCCGGCGCGGTCGAGGAGACGCTGCGCTACGACCCGCCCGTCCAGCTGACCGCCCGGATCGCGCACGAGGACGTCGAGATCGACGGAATGCCGCTGCGCCGCGACTCCGGGGTGCTGGTGCTGCTCGCCGCCGCCGGCCGGGACCCCGAGGCCCACCCCGACCCGGACCGCTTCGACCTCACCCGCGAGCAGACCACGCCGCACCTCGCCTTCTCCGGCGGCGCGCACTACTGCCTGGGCGCGGCGCTCGCCCGGCTCGAGGGCACGGTGGCGCTGCGGATGCTCGCCGAGCGGATGCCCGGACTGCGCGCGGCGGGGCGGGCCGTGCCGAAGACGGCGACGATCCTGCGCGGGCCGCGGCGGTTCCCGGTGGCCGCCTGAGCTCTCGGGATCGGTCGAGCATGGTCGGACGCGCATGGGATCGTGCACAACCGGGCAGGGCACCGTCATGCCTGCCATCCCCGCCGTGCACCACGTCGCGATGTCCGTCCGGGACCTCTCGGTCAGCGAGCCCTTCTACACGAAGCTCTTCGGCGCCGAGCCCGCCATGACCCTCTCCGACGGCCCGTTCCGACGGCGGGTCTTCGCCCTTGCCGACGGCCAGCTCTTCGGGCTCACCCAGCACGAGACCGTCGCCTCGGACGACCGCTTCGACCCGGCCCGCGTCGGCCTCGACCACGTGGGTTTCGGGTGCTCCGATCCCGATGCGGTGGCCGCGTGGCGCGACCACCTCGACGCCGTCGGGATCGAGCACTCCGGCATCGTCGAGGCCGACTACGGGCTCGCGCTGTCGGTGAAGGACCCGGACGGCAACGCCCTCGAGTTCTTCATGCTCGCGAGCTGACGAAGCCGGAGTTCCTGGCGCTGGGTCTGCAAGCAGGTCGATTCAGCACGCCGACAGGGCATTGCTTGCACCCGGAAGGTGCCTGGGCCACTGACCGAACGGCCAGTCCGGTGTAGTCGCAGGACTAGTGCGACAGGCATGTCGTTGCGACACTCTTCACCCTGACATCACGAACGGGTGAGGAGCGCGCGCATGACGACCGAGCTGGTCGCGATGCACATGAGCGACGGCATCGTGAACGCGCCGGTGTCGCTGGCCTTCGGCCTGGTGGCGCTGGTCGGGCTGGCGATCTGCGTCGCCCGGGCCCGCCGCGACCTGGACGACCGCACCGCGCCGCTCGCCGGCCTGGTCGCCGCGTTCGTGTTCGCGGTCCAGATGCTCAACTTCCCCGTGCTTCCCGGGGTCAGCGGCCACCTGCTCGGCGGAGCGCTCACGGCGATCCTGGTCGGGCCGTACGTCGGGGCGCTGTGCGTCGCGATCGTCCTGGTGCTGCAGGCCCTGCTCTTCGCCGACGGCGGGCTCTCCGCGCTCGGTACGAACATCACCAACATGGCGCTGATCGGCACCTTCGTCGGCTTCGCGGTGGCCGTGGCGATGCGTCCGCTCGCCCGCCGGTCGCGCGCCGGGCTGATCCTGACGGCGTTCGTGGCGGCCTGGGTGAACACCGTCGTTGCCTCGCTGGGCTTCGTCCTCGAGTACGCCCTCGGCGGCCAGGGGCTCGCGCTCGGCACGGTGTTCGGGCTGATGGCCGGGTTCCACGCCCTGATCGGCATCGGGGAGGGGATCATCACCGCGCTCACGGTCGGTGCGGTCGCCGCGGTCCGACCCGATCTCGTGTACCTGCTCCGGGGCGAGCGCGCCGGCCTGACGATCAAGGAGACCACGCCGCGATGAGCACCCCGACGAAGAACCGCCGCTACGCCGGTTTCCTCGGTGCCTTCCTGCTGGTCGCCCTGCTGCTCGCCGGTGGCGCGTCCTACCTGGCCTCGAGCTCCCCGGACGGGTTGGACGCCGTCACGCAGTCGGGCTGCGAGGCCGTCGAGACCGAGGGCGGCGAGCAGCTCCAGGGCGAGTGCATCGCGCAGAACGCCGGGGAGCACGCCACGGCGGGCAGTCCCTTCGCCGACTACGCGGTGGGCGGGAACGAGGCGTTGACCGGCCTGGCGGGCGTCGTCGGCGTCATCGCGACGCTGGCCGTGGCGGGCGGCCTCTTCTGGTTGCTGCGGCGCCGTTCGGGCCCCTGATGGGGGCGGGTCACGCCCACTCCCTCCACCACGCCGGTGACAGCGTCGTTCACCGGCTGCCGGCCCACGTCAAGGTCGTCGTCGCGTTCGTCATGGTGATCGCGGTCGTCGCGACGCCACGCGAGGCGTTCTGGGTGTTCGGCGCGCACCTCGCGCTGCTCGTCGCGGTGTGGATCGCGGCGCGGCTCCCGGTGGCGGCGATCGCGGCGCGGTCGCTGATCGAGGCGCCGTTCGTCGTCCTCGCGGTGCTGCTGCCGTTCTTCGCGACCGGCCCGCGCACGGAGTTCCTGGGACTCTCGCTGTCGGTCGACGGCCTGCTCGCGGGCTGGAACATCCTGGTCAAGGGCACGCTGGGCGTGCTGATCTCGGTGACGCTCGGCATGACGACGCCGGTGCGCGACCTGCTCGCGGGCCTGTCCCGGCTGCGCGTGCCGGGCCTGGTCACGACGATCGCGACCCTGATGGTCCGCTACCTCGAGGTGATCGCCGCCGAGGCCCGGCGGATGCGTCTGGCGCGGGTGGCCCGGGGGCACGACCCACGGTTCCTGTGGCAGATCGGCCCGACGATCCGCGGGGTCGGCACGCTGTTCCTGCGCTCCTACGAGCGTGGCGAGCGCGTCCACCTCGCGATGCTCGCCCGCGGGTACACCGGAACCATGCCTCTGCTCGGAGACGTCGTGACGAGCCGACGGACATGGACGCTGGCGCTCCTCCCGGCCGCCGCGGCGGTCGTCCTCGCGACGACGGGGTACGTGTGACCCCCTCCCTGGAGGTCTCCGGCCTCGCGTTCGCCTACCCCGACGGCCACCAGGCGCTGTTCGGGGTCGACCTGCGCATCGAGCGGGGTGAGCGGGTCGCGCTGCTCGGCCCCAACGGCGCGGGCAAGACGACGCTCGTGCTGCACCTCAACGGCGTCCACCGGGCCGGCGCGGGCACCGTGAGCGTCGGCGGGCTCGAGGTGTCGAAGCCGCACCTGCAGGAGATCCGACGCCGGGTCGGCGTGGTGTTCCAGGACCCCGACGACCAGCTGTTCATGCCCACCGTCGGCGACGACGTCGCCTTCGGTCCCGCCAACTTCGGGGTGATCGAGCCCGAGCTGTCGCTGCGGGTGAAGCAGGCGCTGGACGCGGTCGGGATGGGCGAGCACGCGGATCGCTCCCCCATGCACCTCTCGGGCGGGCAACGACGGCGGGTCGCGCTCGCGACCGTGCTCGCCTGCGACCCGGAGATCCTGGTGCTCGACGAGCCGTCGTCCAACCTCGACCCGGTCGCGCGCCGCGAGCTCGCCGAGGTCCTGCTCGGCCTCGACCGGACGATGCTCATGGTCACCCACGACCTCCCGTACGCCCTGCAGCTCTGCCCGCGCTCGGTCGTGATCGACGAGGGCGTCGTCGTCGCGGACGGACCGACCCGGGAACTGCTGGCCGATCCGGCGTTCCTGGCGGAGCACCGTCTGGAACTGCCGTTCGGCTTCTCGGTCTGACCCGTCCCGATGTCGGATCGCGGGCCCTTCCGATGAACGAGCGGCACTCTCGCGCGCGTAGATGCTGCGAGAGTGCCGTTCATTCGATCCGGGGGTGGGATCGCCGACACCGGCACCCGAGGTCGGCCGCCGGCCTGTGAGGATGCGAGGCGTGAGGAACCCCCTCAACCGCATCCGCCGTCTGCGCCGGGAGGCGAGCACCCGCCGGGACGTCGAGGCGCACGTCCCGCCCGGCCCTCCGACGCACAACATCCGCGACGTCGCCGGGCTCCCGACCGTCGACGGCCTTCGCACCCGGGCCGGCATCCTGCTGCGCGGCGACGCGCCCTTCGCCGACGACGGGCCGGACTCGCCCGGCTGGCCGGCGGGCCTCGCCTGGCCGCCCGGGGTCGCGGTCGACCTGCGCAGCGACCGCGAGCTCGACCACCCGTACCCACTCGCCGGCACCCGCTGGGTCCACCTGCCGCTGATCGACACCCTCGCGCCGGAGCTCCTCGCCCGCGACCGGGACGACCGGATGGGCCCGGGGGCGCTGTACCTCGCGCTCGTCGACTCCGCCGCCTCGTGGGTGCCGGAACTGCTCGACACCGTCGTCGACGGCCCGCACCCCGTCCTCGTCCACTGCGCCGCGGGCAAGGACCGGACGGGCGTCGCGCTCGCGATCCTGCTGCGCCTGGCCGGGGTCACCCGCGCCGCCGTGGACGCCGACTTCGCCCGCACCAACGCCCGCCGGATCGGCCTGCAGCGTCGGCTGGAGCGGCGGGGCGCGATCCGGCCGGGGGTCGTCGCCGCCGGCGACATCGGGGTGGACCGCGACGACATCGTCGGGGTGCTCGACCGCCTCGACGGCGACGGCGCCCGCGATCTCGTGCGGGCCGCCGGGGTGTCCGACGACCGTGTGGAGCAGTGGCGCAAGCTCCTCCTGGGCCAGTGAGGGGAAACGGCCCGGACTGCCTGTGCCGGAACACAAAGTGCGGACCGACAACCCTGGGGCGCACGACAGTGCCCGCGTGACGGACCGTCAGGAAACTGGAGCTGTACATCCGGTCGGACGTCCACGAGAGGTGCCTTCATGACGACCCCCGCGACCTGCCCCTGCTGCGGGGTCGTGGTCATGCCGGACGAGATGGCCTACGACTTCGCGGGTGAGACCGTGGAGTCGCTGACCCGCGAGGTCACCTACCTGCGCGAGACCGTCGCCCGGCTCCGCGCGGCGGTCCACGGCAGCACGCCCCGCCCGGCGATCGTCACCGTCTGAGGGTCCCGACGACGGGTCCCGGCCGCGGCACCACCGCGCGCAGCCGGGACACCGCGTCCGCGAGCTCGGCCGGGCGTCCCGACCGACGCACGACCACACCGGTCACCAGGCCGTCGCCGAGCGCCTCCGTGGCGAGATCCACGGCGAGGTCGAGGCCGGGTGCCGGGTCCTCCCCGCTCGCGCGGAGCCGCGTGAGCACCTCGTCGGGCACGACGACGTCGGGGACCTCGTGCGCCAGGTGCTCGGCCTCGGCGTACCCGGACAGCGGCGCCAGGGAGAGCAACACCGGGACCCGCACCCCGGTCGCGGCCAGGCCCGCCAGGGCGCGGCGCAACCTCCCGAGCTCGTAGACCGGCCGCGTCACGAGGAACTCCGCACCGGCCTCGACCTTGAGCCGCACCCGCGCCATCTCGCGGTCCAGGTCGTCCGTCCCCGGGGTCACCCGCACCCCGACCCGGAAGGGGGCCGGTGCCAGGCGCTCGCCGTCGGCGTCGACCCCGGCCGCGAGCGACGCCGCGAGCCCCACGAGCCCCACCGCGTCGACCTCCCACACCCCGTCCCGCACCGGCCGGTCCGCGTGCACCGGCGGGTTGCCGGTCTCGCACACCACGGTGTGCACCCCGAGCGCGTCGAGCCCGAGCAGGTCGGCCTGGAGCGCCATCCGGCTCGCGTTCCAGCTCGTGACGGTGAGCGCGACGTCGGCGTCCACGGTCTCGTGGACGCCCGCGGCGACCGCGGCCGCCGTCGTGCGGGAGCGGCGGGCGCGCTCGCGGCCGGCCCAGAGCGCGTCCGCGCCCGCCGCGAGCGCGGCCTGCGCCCGGACGAGATGGGTGTCGAGGTCGCCGGGGCCCGGGCCGGTCACCTCCGCGACGAGGAGCGGTCCGCGCCCGTCCAGCCACCGGCCGAACGCTCCCCGCCCGGGGCCGACCGGATCGTCCGACACCGGACGGTCCGAGGCCACCCGCAACGCGGGGCGGGGTGGCGTGGCCGGTTCGTCGACGACGGGTCCCTCCGCCAGCACCGCGGCTGCAGCGGCGACGTGCGCGGGGGTGGTCCCGCAGCACCCGCCGACGAGCCGGGCACCCGCGGCGGCGTACCGGGCGACGTAGCGCCCGAAGTGCGCCGCGTCGGAGGCGAACCGCACGCTCCGGTCGGAGACGACGTGCGGCAGGCCCGCGTTGGGCAGCGCGGTCACCGGCATCCCGTCCGGCGCGGCGGCCACCATCCGCCGGACGACGGTGAGCAGGCCCTGCGGCCCGAGGGTGCAGTTGGACCCCAGCGCGACCGGCCCCAGCGCCCCCACGACCCGGACCACCTCCTCGGGGCTCTCGCCCAGGGTGGTCACGGGTTCACCGTCCTCGTCGACGAAGGTCGCCTGGGCGATCACCGGGAGGTCGGTCGCCTCCCGCGCCGCCTCGACCGCCTCCGCCAGCTCCTCGGCGTGCGCGAACGTCTCGCAGACCAGGACGTCGACCCCGCCCTCGGCCAGGGCCGCGGCCTGCTCGCGCAGCGCGGCCCGGACGGCAGGCGGTTCCGCGGCCGGGGTGCGCGACGAGGTCGCCGGGGAGACCGAGCCCGCCACGAACACGCGCCGACCGGCGTCTTCGCACGCCTCGCGGGCGAGCCGCGCCGCGGCCACGTTGATCTCGTGGACCTGGCGGGCCAGCCCGTGGCGGGCGAGCCGCAGCCGGCTCGCCCCGTAGGTGTGGGTCTGCACCACGTCCGCGCCCGCGTCGAGGTAGCGCCGATGCAGGGCTCCGACGAGTTCCGGCGCGACCAGCACCAGCTCGCTCGCCGCGCCGTCCGCCCGCGCCCCCGTCGCCTGCGCGAGCGTGCCCATGGCCCCGTCGCCCAGCAGCGTGCCGGCCGCGAGCGCGGCGGCGATCGTCATCGGGCGTCGTCCCTGTCGGCCCCGACGGCCCCGTCGTCCATGTAACCGAGGATCTCCAGCGCGACCTGCGCGGCGAGTCGATCGGAGTAGTGGTCCAGGACGAGCCCGGAGAGCTCCTCGGCGCGCCGCAGGCGGTAGCCGACGGTGTTCGGGTGCACCGAGAGCGCGCGGGCGGTGCGCTGCGGGCTGCCGTCCTCCCGGAAGTACCGCGCGAGGGTGCGCACGAGGTCGCCCGCCCGACCCGACCCGTCGTCGACCAGCCGCCCGAGCACCTCGCGGGCGAAGGCGCGGGCGTCCTCCGGGTCGGGGACCTGCAGCAGCAGCCGGTGCACCCCGAGGTCCTCGAAGCGCAGCAGCCGTCCCTCCCGGCCGAGCCGGCGGGCCGCCTCGACGGTGCGCCGCGCCTGGTCGTAGGAGCGCGGCAGGCCCGCGAGGTCGTCGACCTCCCGGCCGAGCGCGATCGTCACCGGCCACGGTCCGCCGCCGCGGACCAGGCCGGAGGCGAGGCGGTCGGCGAGCTCCACGGGGTCGACGCGCCCGGGGACCACGGCCACCATCTCCCGGTCGCGCAGCACCGCGAGGACGCCCGGGACGAGGCGTCCCAGCCGGTCGCGTGCGGCGGTGAGCGGATCCACCCGGCCGGCGGCGTCCCCGACGACGGGGGCCGGCTCCGCCCCGCCGTCGGGAACGACCACCATCACGCGGTACGCCGACGACCCGAACTCCAGCCCGACGTGCTCGGCCCACTGGCCGGCCTCGGCCGCGGACCGGGCACGGCCGAGCAGGAGCCCGGAGAGCAGGTCGTCACGGACCTGCCCGGCGGCCGCGGCGAGCACCCGTTCCCGCCCGAGCAGCACCCCGACGATCGTCGCCGCATGCTCGGCCGCGAGCAGCAGGACGTCGTCGGCGGCGCTGCCGTCGAGGGCCGCGGCCCGCGCCCGGTGAGGCGGGTCCTCCTCGGCGAGCAGGAACGCCGTGACCTGGCCGGCGACCTCCACGGGCACCACCACCCGCACCCAGGTGCCCTGCCCGGGGACGCGCATCGCCCGCCCCGTCCGACGGGCGGCGGCCAGCACCCGCTCCCAGCGCGGCTCGGCGACCTCCGCGCGGAGCACGGCGGCGGCCCGGTGCTCGTCGGCACCGGGGGCGGACGCGGCGAGCACGCCGTGACC
This sequence comes from Actinomycetospora termitidis, assembly GCF_030286555.1. GTDB lineage: Bacteria > Actinomycetota > Actinomycetes > Mycobacteriales > Pseudonocardiaceae > Actinomycetospora > Actinomycetospora termitidis. The sequence goes on from NZ_JASVWF010000003.1 coordinate 891,611, forward strand.
GTCGTCGGCGGACACCACGGCCGCGACGGCGCCCAGGTGGTCGGCGAGCAGCCGCGTCACCGCGATCGGCCCGTCGTCGGCGGCGGCCAGGCCCGAGATCCGCCGGTGCAGCAGGACCAGCCCCCGCAGCGACTCGGCGGGCGCGTCGGGCACCCGACCGACCCGACCCGTCGTCGGGAACCCCTCGGCGGCCACGGGTCCAGTGTGCCGCGCGCGCCCGCGCGCGAGAGGGTGATCACGACATCCCCGTCGACCAGGAGGCCCCGTGGCTCGCATCGTCGTCGTCTTCTACTCCGCCACCGGCAACGTCGCCGCGCTCGCCGAGTCGCTCGCCGAGGGCGCGCGCGGCGAGGGCGCGGAGGTCCGGGTCCGGCCGGTCGTCGAGCGCGCGCCACGCGAGGCGATCGAGGCGAACCGCCGGTGGAAGGCGTGGGTGGACGACAACCCGTACGACACCACGGCCTCGCTCGACGACCTCGAGTGGGCCGACGGGATCGCGCTGGGCAGCCCGACCCGCTTCGGCGGCGCGGCCGAGCAACTGAAGTCGTTCCTGGACACGACCGGCGGGCTGTGGGCGCAGGGCAAGCTCGCGAACAAGGTCGGGACCTCGTTCACCTCCGCCTCGACCGGCCACGGCGGCCTCGAGACGACCACGGTCGCGATGAACATGACCTTCTACCACTGGGGCACGCTGATCATGCCCCTCGGCTACGCCGCGGACCCGTCGCTGATGTCCTCCGGGAACCCCTACGGCGCGTCCTGGGTGTCGAGGAAGTCGGCCGCTCCCGACGACGACGCCCTGGGCGCGGCCCGCGTGCAGGGGGCACGGCTCGCGCAGGTCGCGGCGAAGCTCGCGGCGTAGGTCACCGGACGCAGGGCGGCCCCCACATGCCGACCCCGTCGGCGCGGGCGTCGCGCTGCTCGCGGTCGAACACCGCCCGGTACTGGGCGTCCCCGGCCGCCGGGGCGTGCCCACCGGAGATCGCTGCGTCGGTGTAGGAGAGCTGGCTGCCGAGCACCGCGTAGGCCCGCGTGACGCCGGGTCGGGTCGGCAGCGTCGGGTCGGGCACGAGGGTGACGGTCTGGCCCCCGAGCGTGCGGCGCGCGAAGTCGAGCGACTCCGGCAGGGCGCACGGCGGGACGGTCGCGGCGTCGAGCCCGACGACCGCGACCGTGACGGGGCGCCCGGCGACCGTCACGACGAGGGTGGCCGGGTCGACGACGCGGTCCACGACGCCGCGCAGGGTCGGAGGTCCGGTCGGTCCCGGGTCCGGCGCCGGGGCTGCCGGTGGGGGCGCGGCGGCACTCGCGTCGGGCCGCGTCGCGACGAGGGCCACGACGGCGACGGCCAGCAGCGCGGCCACCAGGCCCAGGACCGCGGCGATCAGCACCGGGCGACGCCCACCGCCCGTCGGGGCGGCGGCCACCGGAGCGGCACCGGGACCGAGCGGGGGGACGTCCGCGCCGTCCAGGGGGTACAGGTCGCCGACCTCGACGACGACCCAGACGTCGGTGTCCCGCCCCGGCACCGGGTGCGTGGGCAGGTCGGCGAACTCGGCGCGCAGCTCGGCGTCCGGGACGACCCGGGCGGTGCCGTCGACGTGCAGCCCCCGACGACGCGGGCCGGCGTCGTCGACGAGCAGCATCCCGACCCGCGGGGACTCGACGATGTTCCCGCGGGCCGCGGACGTCGGTTCGACGCCCTCGTCCGGGAAGGCGAAGCGTCCGGCGTCGAGCACCCGCAGGAAGCAGCGCGGCCCGGAGAGCACGTGCACGTCCGTGCGCCCGTCCCGGTCCGAGGTGGCGAGGACCGCGGTGCGTGCGGCGACGACACGGTGCAGCACGTCGCCGTGCAGCGGTCCGGCGGGGAGCGCCTCGTCGGTCCCCGCGTCGATCGCTGCGTCGATCTCGGTGTCGGTCTCCGTCATCGTGTCCCCCCGATCCGGCCCCCGCCGTGTGCGGGTCACGCTACGCACACCGGCCGCAGCGTGTACCCCCGAACGGACCAACCACCGAGGTCGTCGGGCTCGTCTCGGGGTGACTCCCGGGGTCGACCCTGATGTCTCGGCCTCGCGGCACGACGAGTCTCGTCGGCTGTGACGACCTGGCGGCGGCTCCTCGTGTGGCTCCACGTGCTGACCTCGTTCGCGTGGATGAGCACCGCGCTCGGCCTCGCCGTGCTGCTGATGCTGTCCCGGGACGACCCCGCCCGCGCGAGCGCCGCCGTCGACATGGCCCACGTGCTCGACATGCGACTGCTCGCGCCTGCGGCCAACGGCTCGGCGGCGACGGGGATCCTGCTCGCGCTGGCCACCCCGTGGGGGCTGGTGCGGCACTGGTGGGTCGCGGCGAAGTTCGGGATCACGCTGGTGCAGCTCTACGTCGGGATCGCGATCCTCTCGGTGCAGCTCGGTGCGACCGACGCCGCGAACGCGCCGGCGACGGGTGCCATGGTGGCCGCGGCGGCGTGCATGGCCGGGGCGATCGCGTTCCAGGCGTGGCTGTCGATCGCCAAGCCGTGGCGCACGACCCCCCTCGACCGCGGCCGGTTCCCGACGGCGGGTCGGGGCTGGTTCGCGGCCGGGTTCCTGGCCGTGGCGGGCGACCTGGCCCTCAGCCAGGTCCTCGGGTTCCCCAGCCCGCTGCTCTCGGTGCCGATGCTGCTCGGGGCGCTGGTGTGGCTGCGCCTCGTCGGCGCGATCAGTCCAGCGCGCGGCGGACGAACCCCTGCACGCCGATCGCCCCGAACAGCAGGCACGAGAACACCAGCGCGGCGAGACACAGCCACGCCGGCAGGTGCGGGATTTGCGGGGTCAGCGCGCCACGCAGACCCTCCGACACGTACGTGATCGGGTTCAGCGCGCAGATCACCTGGAACCAGCGCAGCGAGCCGATCTGCAGGAACGGGAACTGCGTCGAGCCGGTGAACAGCAGCGGCGTGACGACGACCGCGAACACGATGTTGATCCGCCGCGGGCTCACCAGCGTCCCGATCACCAGGCCCGCGGCCCCGCCCGCGAGCGCGCCGAGCACCAGCAGCACCGCCGAGAGCGGCAGCCCGGCCAGGTTCCACGTGACCTCGTCGAGCACCAGGTAGCCGACCGGCACCATCACCAGCGACCCGATCAGCCCGCGCAGTGCCCCGAACACGATCTTCTCGACCGCGACCATCCGCGTGGACAGCGGCGCCAGGAGCCGGTCCTCGATCTCCTTGGTGTAGCTGAAGTCGATGACCAGCGGCAGGGCGACGGCCTGGACGGCGACGAAGAACGCGTTCAGGGCGAGCAGCCCGGGCAGCAGCAGCTGGGCGTAGCCAGGCGCGATGTAGCCCAGCTCGCCGAGGACCTTGCCGAACACGAACAGCAGGAAGAACGGCTGGACCAGCACCTGCGACAGGAAGCTGCCCAGCTCCTTGCCGGTCACCGCGACGTCGCGGCCCAGCACGCCCAGGAACGCCCGCCCGGGCGACACCCGGCGGTCGGGCTCGATCTCCGTGACCGTCACCGCAGGCCCCTCCCCGTCAGGTCGATGAAGACGTCCTCCAGCGTCGGCTCGCCGAGCCCGACGTCGGACACGCGCCCACCCGCCGTCGTGACCTCCTCGAGCAGGCCGGGCAGGGCCGCGCCCGCCTCGCCGTCGACGCGGATGCGCAGCCGCGCCGGGCCCTCGTCGGGACGGGCGAGGATCTCTGCTCCCGCGGTGCCGCGCACGCCGGCCAGGCGCTGTCGGAGCTGGTCGGGGTCGAGGCCGGTGACGTCCAGGTCGACGGTCGCGGAGCCGGACAGGCCGGCGACCAGGTTCGCCGGGGTGTCCAGCTTCAGCAGCTCGCCGTGGTCGACGATCCCGACGCGGTCGGAGAGCTTGGCGGCCTCGTCCATGTCGTGGGTGGTGAGGACGACCGTGACGCCGCTCGCGGCGAGCTCGACGACGCGGTCGTGCACGAACAGGCGCGCCTGCGGGTCGAGGCCGGTGGAGGGCTCGTCGAGGAAGAGCACCCGCGGGTCGTGCATCAGGCCGCGGGCGATGATCAACCGCTGCGCCTGCCCGCCGGAGAGCTCGTCCGGGTTCGTGTCCGCCTTGTCGGTGAGCCCCATCCGCTCGAGCAGCTCGTCGGCGAGCGGACCGCGTCGGGCACGTGGCACGCCGTGGTACGCGGCGTGCCAGACGAGGTTGCCCTTCGCGTCGAGGCTGCGGTCGAGGTTGGGGCGCTGCGGGACGACGCCGAGCACCGCCCGGGCGCCCACCGGGTCCTTCGCGACGTCGATTCCCGCGACCGTCGCCCGACCCGACGTCTTGCGCACGCGCGTAGTGAGGACGCCGATCGTCGTCGTCTTGCCCGCGCCGTTCGGCCCGAGCAGGCCGAAGACCTCGCCGGGCGCGACGGCGAACGAGATGCCGTCGACGGCGTTCGTCCTCGCCTTGGGGTACCGCTTCACGAGATCGGCGACCTCGACGGCGGGCGCGGCGGACCGCTCGGAGCCGGTGGGGGTGAGCTGCGTCTGGGTCGACACGTGCGGCGACGCTACGCGGACCTCGTCGGGCGGGGCATCTCGATACCGGGTGAGCACGATCGCGAGCGTGCGACCTCGAGTGCCGTTGAGGTCAAGTGCCGGCCCGCCGTTCCGGGCGAAGGGCCCCTTCCGTCGAATAGATGGGCGAGGGGCGCCCACGGCCAACCACCGCCGGAGCGAGCGAAGGGCCCCCTCGGTCGACTAGACCGACCGAAGGGGCCCTTCGCTCGAATCGGCGACCCGTGGCGCTGCTCGGTCTCAGCCCGCCGGACGCCCCACGGGCACCGAGATCAGGCGCGGCCCCTCGCCGTCGCGGCCCCGCTCCAACGCGTCGCGGAGCTCGTCGGCCGTCGACACCGACTCCGCCGGCACCCCGTAGCCCGCGGCGAGCGCGGTGAAGTCGACGGGCGGCAGGTCGAGGCCCGGCGCCTTCGGGGTGTCCTCGCGGGCGGCGAACCACTTGAGGATGGCGTACTCGCGGTTCTCCAGGACGAGCACCGTCACCGGCGCACCGGTCGCCGCGGCCGTGGCCAGGGCCTGGATGCCGTACTGCATCGACCCGTCGCCGATCGCCGCGAGCACCGGGCGGGACCGGTCGGCCAGCGCGACACCCACCGACGCGGGCAGCCCGAAGCCGAGCCCACCCGACGTCGTGAAGAAGCTCGACGCCGGGCGCGACACGCGGCGACGGGCGTGCAGGGCGCCGCGGTTGGACGGCGACTCGTCGACCACGACGCCGTCCTCCGGCCACATCTGGCCGACGGCGTCGAAGACCTCCTCGGCGCTCAACGTCCCCGGCACGGAGGACGCCTGCGCCGCCGCGGCCGAGGGTGGCGATCCGGCCGGCGCGCGATCCGACGGCGCCACCCGCGACAGCAGCGCCCGTACCACCGAGGTCGGGTCGGCCACCAGCGCGTCGCCCATCGGGGCCCGGGCCGCCTCGTCGGGGTCGGACGTGACGTGCAGCAGCGTCGTGCCGTCGGCCAGGAAGCCGCCCGGCACGTAGGGGTAGTAGCGGAAGACCGCGGTGCCGAGGACGAGCACCACGTCGTGGGCGGCCAGCGTCCGCGACACCGGCGCGATCGCCATCGGCAGGGCGCCCCGGAACTGCGGGTGGGTCTCGGGGAAGCCGACCCGGCCGTCGGCCGGCGGCCCGTAGACCGCGCAGCCCAGGCGCTCCGCGAGCGCCACGGCGTCGTCGAACCCGCCGCCGGAGTCGACCTCGCCGCCCACCACCAGCGCCGGCGAGGTCGCACCGTCCAGCGCCGCCACCAGCGTGTCGAGGCCGGACGAGGACGGCTCGATCGGCATCGCCACCCGCCGTCGGGCGGCCCGCCGCGCGACCTCGAGGTCGTCGCCAGTGAGCTCGACGTCCCAGTCGTCCATCGGGATCGACACGAACACCGGCCCGGTGGGCGGCGTCGTCGCGAGGTGGATCGCCCGGGCCAGGGTCGCGACGACGTCCTGGGCCCGGGGCGGCTCCGCCGAGTACTTCACCGTGGGACGAGGCAGCTCGGTCGCCCGCGGGTTCGTGAGCATCGCCTCGAGCGTCATCATCGGCCGCACCTGCTGGCCCGCGGTGACCACGAGCGGCGTGCGATTCGCCGCCGCGTTCACCAGGGCCCCCACCGCGTTCCCGACGCCGGGTGCGGTGTGCAGGTTGACCAGGGTCGGCCGACCGGTCGCCTGGGCGAACCCGTCGGCCATGCCGACGACGACCGCCTCCTGGAGCCCCAGGACGTAGGTGAAGTCGTCCGGGAACTCCTGGAGCATCGGGAGCTCGGTGGAGCCCGGGTTCCCGAAGACCGTCGTCATGCCGTGCGCCCGGAACAGCTCGAGCGCGGCGTCTCTCACGGTCGTCGCTGCTCCGGCTCCGCTGCGCTTCGCGTCGTCGATCGTCACGCCGGAGGGTCTACCCCGCCGGCGCCGACCTCACCAGGCTTGCTGGGGCACCGGCGTGGGCAGGTGCAGCCTGCTCACGCGGACGACGACGTCTCGCAGGTCGTCGCCGTCGAAGTTGCGGCGCAGTTCCTCGGCGCGGAGCGTCGCCGCGACCCCCTCGTAGGGGCCGTGCGCGTCCATCTCACCGGTCTCCGGGTCGAACACCAGGACCACGTAGCCGTCGCACTCGTCCAGATCCGCCGCTGCCGCCAGCAGTGCCGCGGGCCGTTCGTTCAGCACGATGATCACCTCCGCTCCGTTCATCGCCACGATGACGGCCCGTGTGACGGTCTGGGGCGAAGATGCCACCTTCGGGTTACCGGGTTCAGGCGGCGGCGTGTCGGGGTGACACCCGGACGGATGCCCTCCCACGGCAGGTCGGACGCACGGCCGTTAGCGTCGCGCCCATGGCCTCCGACGACGCGCCGACGCCCGCCGACGCCACGCCCGCCTCGGCTCCGACTGATCCGGAGGCAGTGATCCCGTTCGTCCTCGACATCCCCGAGGACCAGGTCGCTGACCTGCACGAACGCCTCCGTCGGGCCCGGCTGGCCGAGCCGGAGCCGGTCGACGACTGGTCCCAGGGCATCCCGTCGGCCATGGTCGAGGAGCTGGCCCGGACCTGGGTCGAGGAGTACGACGTCGCCGCCCTGCAGGCCGAGCTCAACGGCCTCGGTCAGCACCGCACGGAGATCGACGGGCTCGGCATCCACTTCTTGCACGTACAGTCACCACGTGATGACGCTCAGCCACTTCTGATCACCCACGGGTGGCCCGGCTCGGTGGTCGAGTTCCTGGACGTCCTGGGCCCGCTGACCGACCCCGGCGACCCGTCCGAGCCCGCCTTCCACGTGGTCGCGCCGTCGTTGCCGGGGTTCGGCTTCTCCGACAAGCCGACCACCACGGGCTGGACGGTCGACCACGTCGCGGATGCGTGGGTCGTCCTCATGTCGCGTCTGGGTTACCCCCGGTTCCTCGCGCAGGGTGGCGACTGGGGCGCGATGGTCACGACGGCGCTCGGTGTCCGGCACCCGGACCGCGTCGCCATGCTCCACACGACGATGCCGCTCGCGACCCGGCCCGAGGGCGCGCGGGACGAGGACCTGCCCGAGTCCGAGCAGCGGTGGCTCGCGCAGGCCCGGGAGTTCCGCGAGACCGGCAGCGGCTACTCCGGCCAGCAGCGCACCCGCCCGCAGACCCTGGGCTACGCGCTGGTCGACTCGCCGGTCGGGCAGCTGGCCTGGATCGCGGAGAAGTTCGGGGTCTGGACCGACGGCGGGCTCGCGTCGGTGGAGCGGCGCCGGCTGCTCGACAACGTCGCCGTCTACTGGTTCGGCGCGTCCGGGGCGTCGTCGGCCCGGCTCTACTGGGAGAGCTTCGGGGGCGGAGGGCGGAGGGCCGAGGTGACCGTGCCGTCCGCGGTCTCGGTCTTCCCGGCCGAGATGGCGAAGATGCCGCGCTCCTGGGTCGAGGCCCGCTACACCGACCTGCGCCGCTGGAGCGTGCTGGACCGCGGCGGGCACTTCGCCTCGATGGAGGTGCCGGAGGTGTTCGTCGCCGAGCTCCGGGAGTCGTTTCGCGGGGTGGTGTGCTGACCCGCTCCGACACGGGCCTGCGGCGCCTGTGGCCGTACCTGCGGGAGCACCGCGGCACGCTGGTCGTCGTCGCGGTGCTGTCCGTGGTCACCGCCGCGACCTCGCTGGCCCAGCCGCTGCTCGTGGGGCGGGTGATCGCCGCGGTCCAGAGCTCCGGAGCGGTACTGCCGGCAGCGGGCGTCCTGGTGGCCGTCCTGCTGGCCGGCGCGCTCGTGGGTGCGCTGCAGTCGTTCCTGCTCCAGCGCACCGCCGAGGGCCTGGTGCTCTCGACCCGGCGGACGCTGGTCGACCGGGTCCTGCGGCTGGCCGTGCCCGAGTACGACGCCCGGCGCACCGGGGACCTCATCTCCCGCATCGGGTCCGACACCACCCTGCTGCGAGCGGTCGTGACGTCGGGTCTGTTCGAGATCGCGAGCTCGGTCGTAGTCGTGCTGGGCGCCGCCGTCGCGATGGCGCTGGTCGACCCGGTCCTGCTCGGGGTGACGCTGCTCGCCGTCGCGGCGGGGGTCGTCGTCATCGGGGCGGCGTCGCGCCGGCTCCGGGCGCTGTCGACGCTGTCCCAGGCGCGGGTGGGCGAGATGACCGCGGCGGTGGAGCGGGCCCTGACCGCGGTGCGCACGATCCGTGCGAGCGGGGCGACCGACCGGGAGATCGACGGCGTGGTCGGTGCGGCCACGGCCGCGTACACCGTGGGGGTGCGGTCGGCCCGACTGCAGGCGGTGGTCTCGCCCGCCGTCACGATCGCCACCCAGGGCTCGTTCATCGCGGTGCTCGGGATCGGCGGCGCCCGGGTCGCGGCCGGTGAGCTGACGGTCGGCGAGCTCGTGTCGTTCGTCCTCTACCTGTTCCTGCTGGTGCTGCCGTTCGCCCGGCTCACGCAGGCCTGGACGCAGCTGCAGACCGGTCTCGGTGCGCTCGCCCGGATCGAGGAGGTCGCCGCGCTGCGGGCCGAGTGGGCGGACGACGCGGTGAAGCGACCGGCTGCCGTGGACGTCGCTCCCGCCCTCGAGCTGCGGGACGTCGACTTCTCCTACGCCGACGGCACCGCGGTGCTGGAGGGCGTCGGCTTCACCGTGCCCCGGGGCACGCGGACCGCGCTGGTCGGCCCGTCCGGGGCCGGCAAGTCGACCGTGTTCGCGCTCGTGGAGCGGTTCTACGACGTGACCGGTGGCGCTGTCCTGGTCGACGGCGTCGACGTGCGCGACCAGCCCCGGGACGCCCTGCGCGCGCGCCTCGGCTACGTGGAGCAGGAATCCCCCGCGCTGGCCGGGACGCTGCGGGAGAACCTCGTGCTCGCCGCACCGGGGGCGCCCGAGGCCGACCAGCTCGCCGTCCTGGCCGCGGTGAACCTGTCCGGGCTGGTCGAGAGGTCGCCGCTGGGGCTGGACGCCCCGGTCGGCGAGGGCGGCGTCCTGCTCTCCGGCGGTGAGCGGCAGCGGCTCGCGATCGCGCGGACGCTGCTGGCCGAGCCCTCGCTGATGCTGCTCGACGAGCCCACCGCGAGCCTCGACGCCCGCAACGAGCAGGCCCTCAAGGAGGCGATCGACGTCGCGGCCGCGGCCGACCGCACTCTGCTGATCGTCGCGCACCGGCTCTCCACGGTCGTCGACTGCGACCAGATCGTCGTCCTCGACGGCGGCCGGGTCGTGGCCCGCGGCACCCACGAGGAGCTCCTCGCGACCAGCCCGCTCTACGCCGAGCTCGCGCGGTCTCAACTGCTGCTCTAGGGACTCACGTCAGCGACACCAGCGGGTCGGCCCGCGTGAGCTCCGGGTCGTCCGCGGCGAAGGTGCGCGCGCGGCCGGGCCCGGTCGAGCGGGTCTCGAACCGCACCGTCACCCGGCCGTGCCCGGCGCCCTGGACCCACCCGTGCCCGTGCGCGGGGTGCGCCGCGTCGTCCCCGGTGCGCCACCCGCGCTCGGGAGCGGCCTCCACGACCTCCTCGACGACGGGGGCCGCCGGCTCCTCGGGGGCGGGCTCCCCGGCGGACTCGAAGAGCGTCCCCTGCACCGCCGTCGTCAGTCCCGCGTAGGAGACCCCGACGAGCCGGACGCCGGCGTCCGGCAGGGCGTCGACGGCGAGCCGCTGGGCGGTCGTCGTCAGGGCGGGGAGGTCGGTCGAGGCCACCGACGACGTCTCCGAACGGGTGTGCGTGACGAAGTCCCCGCCGCGCACCTTCACCGTCACCGTGCGGGCAGCGCGCTGCGAGGCCACGAGCCGCCGGTGCGCCGACGCCGCGAGGTCCGCGACCGCCCGCCGGACCGCGGCCACGTCGGACAGGTCGGTGTCGAACGTCGTCTCCGCGCTGACCTGCTTGGCCTCGCCCCGCTCGGTCACCGCGCGGTCGTCGATCCCCTGCGCGAGCCGGTGCAGCGCCGTGCCGACCGCCGACCCCAGCAGCGCGGTCACCTCGGCGGGTGGCATCGCCGCGAAGGCCGCGATGGTCGTGACGCCGGCCCGTGCCAGCGCGGTCTCCGCGACCGGCCCGATCCCCCACAGCGACCGCACCGGCAGCGGGTCCAGCAGCGCCCGTTCGTCCCCGTGGCCCACCACGTGCACCCCGTCCGGCTTGGCCAGCCCGGAGGCGATCTTCGCGACCTGCTTGCCCGACCCCGCCCCCACCGACACCGCGAGCCCGGTCGCCTCGCGCACCTGGGCGCGGACGTCCTCGGCCCACGCGTGCACGGCCTCGACCGGGGCACCGGCGAGGGCGGCGGGCTCGGCGAAGGTCTCGTCGTAGGCGACCTGCTCGAGGACCGGGGCGGCCGCGCGCACGACCGCGAAGAACGACTCCGAGAGCGTGCGGTAGACGGCCGTGCGCGGCGGCAGCGCGACGGCGGTCGGGCACGCCCGGCGCGCCTGGGCCATCGGCATCGCCGACCGAGCCCCGGACGCCTTGGCCTCGCCCGACGCGCCCGCCACGATCCCCCGCGGCCCCAGCCCGCCGACGAGCACCGGACGGCCGCGCAGCGTGGGTCGGGTCAGCTGCTCGGCGGAGGCGAAGAACGAGTCCAGGTCGAGGTGGACCACCCACCGGGACGTCACGACGGCGGCGAGGACCAGATCAGGTCGGCGCCGCCCAGCACGTCCGCCGGCGTCCCGCTCCACGTCACGCCGACGGCGGTCAGCCCGTGCCGGCGCGCCGCGGCGACGTCCGCGGGCGCGTCGCCGATCATGGCCGCGCCCACGGCACCGTCGGGAAGGACCCGCCCCAGGCCGAGCAGCGCCTCGACGAGCACCTCGTCCTTGCCGACCACGCCCGGTCCGGTCCCGGCGACGTGGGAGAACCACGCCGACCACCCGAGCTCGTCGACCACCCGCCGCGCGAGCGCGGTGGACGCCGACGTCGCGACGGCCATCTCCACCCCGGCCTCCGACCACGCCGCGAGCACCGCCTCGACCCCGTCGACGGGCGTCGGGGAGCCCCGCTCGAGCAGCGTGCCGTCGAGGTCCCACACCACACACGACCAGGGGCAGGTGAGCACGCCGACGAGGATTCCACGGTTGCGTCGCCCCCCGGCGGACCATCCCCGCCCATGGGTTACGACGTCACGCAGGTGCAGAAGTCCCTCGGCGGGTTCTCCTACCCCGGAGATCCGGAGCAGCTCGCCGACCACGCGAAGTCCCAGGGCGCCGACGACCAGCTCGTCGAGACGATCCGCGGGCTCGACAAGGAGCAGTTCGACGGGCCGAACGCCGTCATGAAGAAGCTCAGCGAGGCCGGCGCGCTCGGCGGCAGCTGACGCCCCGTCCCGACGGCGGGTCCGCGCCGGACCCGCCGTCGGGCTGCTGGGGATCGGGTCAGCGGGGCATCGTCGGGATGCGCCGTTCCACGACCTCGCGGGCACCCTCGAGGGTGCCGTCGTTCGCCCACGTCGACTCGTCCAGGCGCGAGACGCTCCAGCCTCCCGGCCGCACCCGCGTGCCGTACAGGAAGATGTCCTTGTCCTGGACCCACTCGATCTCGTAGTCGATGGGCTGCTCGCCCTCCGACTGCCAGGTCCAGACGGCCCCGGAACGGCGGCTCGACTCCCGCACCTGGCGGCCGTCGACGTCCATCTCGGCCACGACGTTCCTCCTCGCAAGACCGATGAGCACCACCGGTACGCGTCCGACCCTGCGCCGATCGGCGCATCAGACTAACGAGTTCTGTCTCGCGACGAGTCACCCCGTACCCCGACTAGGGGGTCGGCGACCAGCCCTCCCGGCACAGCGCCCCGACGATGCGGCGGGCGTCCGCACGGTGCGCCTCGGAGCTGTGCGAGGTCCAGCTCCACTCGGTGCACTCGCGGTGCAGCAGGTCCGCGACGACCGCGGCGGCGTGCTCCCGGTCCTCGGCGGGGACCTCCGCCGCGCGGGGCGACGAACCCGGCCGCAGCAGGGCGGCGACCATCGAGGACGGGGTGGTGGCGGACGAGACGCTCATGGGCGAGCCTCCTGTCGTCGGGACCGGCTCCGCGAGCGGTGTGCACGGGGCGGGTCGTGACGCGATCTGCGTGGCGGCGACGACGGCGCGAGACGCAGTGCGCCCAGGGTCGCCGACCGGACGCTCCGGGCAAACGGCAGGGGGAGCAACGACACATCACCTGTCCGTCCGGAGGTTGCGCCGGTCACGATGGGCGCCATGAGCGCCGCGTTCACCGTCGAACTCGACCCGACTCCCGGCCGCCGTCAGGGCGAGGAGCAGTTCCTCCTGCACGCCGACGGCGACACACAGCGCGTGGTCCTGCACGACTACGCGACGGTGTACGCGGTGCCGGGGCTCTACGAGGAGGTCGTGCAGCGGCAGCTGGAGTGCGCCTCCCCCGCCACGGTGGCCGACGTCCTCGTCGAGGCGGCGGCCTCCGTCGACGTGGCCCCCGGGGCGCTCCGGGCGTTCGACCTGGGCGCGGGCAACGGCGTCGTCGGTGAGGAGCTGGTCGCGCGGGGCGTGACGGTGGTGGTCGGCGCCGACGGGATCCCCGAGGCCCGCGACGCCGCCCACCGCGACCGTCCGGGCCTCTACGACCACTACCTCGTCGGCGAGCGTCTGGAGAGCGCCGAGGTGGCCCGGCTGGTCACCGAGGAGCGGCTGAACGCCCTGGTGGCCGCGGGCGCGGTCGGCGAGGGCCACGTCCCGGTGGACGCCCTGGGCGAGCTGTGGTCGACGTTCCCCTCCGGCTCGGTGCTCGCCCTGACCCTCAAGGACGGCGAGCACGACCACGACGTGGCCGACGTCGACGCGTGGCTCGCCCGGACCAGCGACACCGGGACGGTCGTCCGGCGGCGCTTCCGCCACCGCCTGTCGATGGCCGGGAACGAGCTGTACTACGTCGTGCTCGGCGCGGTGAAGCGCTAGTCCGCGAGCCCTCCGCGCAGCACGCGCAGCCGCGGCCGTGCGCGGACGGGCACCGTCGCGACGACGGGTGGGACGAGCTCGGCGCCCACCGCGCGGGCGGGCCGCCGGTGCACCCGGGGACGCAGGCAGGCGAGCTCGTTGACGAGGTCGTCGGCGAGCTCCTCGCAGAGCACGCGGTCGAGGTCGTAGTCGTCCAGGACCTCCCGGCCCCGCCGCCACGACGCATGCTTCCCGTTCCCGATCATCACGACCATCGTCGGCGCAGGTCGGGAACCTCCACAGGCCTGATGCCGCATGGAGTGATGACTCGATCGAGGGCCGTTTTCCGACGCGCCGCCCGGCGTGGCGCACCCGATCGTCGGCGTGGCGCGTTCCGACCGGTCCTCCCGGCCGGGCGGGACCGGAGAGGTGCGGATCACGCCCACCTCCGACAGGATCACCGTATGAGGACGCACGCCGTGGCGATCGTCGGCTCGGGCCCCTCGGGCTTCTACGCCGCGGGGGCGCTGCTGGACTCGGAGGACCCGCCGGTCCGGGTGGACATGTACGACCGCCTCGCGACGCCGTGGGGACTCGTCCGCGCGGGCGTGGCCCCGGACCACCCGAAGATCAAGTCGGTGAGCAACCAGTACGAGAAGATCGCCGCGCGGCCCGGGTTCCGGTTCTTCGGGCACGTGCACGTCGGCGAGGACGTCTCCGTGGACGAGCTGCTCGACCGGTACGACGCGGTGATCTACGCGGTCGGCTCGCAGACCGAGCGTCGGCTGGGCATCGAGGGCGAGGACCGTCCCGGCAGCCTGGCGTCGGTGGACTTCGTCGGGTGGTACAACGGCCACCCCGACTACGTCGACCTCTCCCCGGACCTCTCCGCCGAGCGCGCCGTGGTGATCGGCGCGGGCAACGTGGCGCTCGACGTCGCGCGGATGCTGCTGCTCGGCGAGGACGACCTCCGCGCGACCGACACCGCGGACCACGCCATCGAGAGCTTCGTCGCCTCGACGGTCACCGAGGTCGTCGTGTGCGGGCGCCGCGGCCCGGTCGAGGCGGCGTTCACGACGACGGAGCTGCGGGAGCTCGACGACATCGACGGCCTCACCACGGTGGTCGACCCGGCGCAGGTGCCGCCGGTCGAGGGCGACGCCGACCTGGTCAAGGGCACCCGTCGCAACGTCGAGATCCTGCGCGGGTGGGCCGAGCGCGGGCCCGATCCGGACGCCGCCCGCCGGATGGAGTTCCGGTTCCTGCGCTCGCCGCTGCGGGTGCTCGGGGACGGCGACGAGGGCCCGGTGACCGGCGTGGAGCTCGCGGTCAACCGCCTCGAGGCCGACGACGACGGCCGGGTCCGTCCCGTCGACACCGGTGAGCGCGAGACCGTCGAGTGCGGCCTGGTGCTGCGCGCGGTCGGGTACCGCGGGATGGCGCTGCCCGGGGTCCCGTTCGACGACGCGTCGGGCACGATCCCCAACCACGAGGGCCGCATCGACGACCGCGAGCGCGAGTACGTCGTCGGCTGGATCAAGCGCGGGCCCACGGGGATCATCGGCACCAACCGCAAGGACGCCAACGAGACCGTGCGCGGCGTGCTCGCCGACCTCGCCGGCGGCTCCCGCGAGGACGCGACCGTGGCGAGCGCCGAGGAGGTCGAGGAGTGGCTCTCGGGCCGCTGCCCGGACCTGGTGGACCTCGACGGCTGGGACGCGATCGACGCCCACGAGCGCGCGGCGGGCCAGGACGGCGGCCGGCCCCGCGTGAAGGTCGTCGACCGGTCGTCGTTCATGGACCTGGTGCGCCCGCAGTAGTCACGGTTCGTCCGGCGATGCGGCACTCGCCGCTCCGGGCTGACGCATCTCGGGGAGCGCCCATGAGCCGGCCCGACGAGACGATCCGCCTGCTCGGCGGCTTCCCACGGCCCGCCGGCACGGACCGCAGGTTCGCCCGCCGCACCACCGCCGCACGGCCCACGCGCCGCCAGTCCGAGTAGCCGAAGATCCTGTTCCACCGAGCGGAGAGGGGCGCGGACCGAGCGGTCCGCGCTGCTCGACGAGATCTTGGGCGGCGAGCGGGCGCTCGGCGCTCAGGCCGGAACGGTGCGCCGGCGTCGGGCAGGCCCACGGACCGTCGGCCGTCGTCTTGTCGTGGGTTCCGTCCCCGCCTCCGTCACCCTGTCGCTGTGACTCACTACGACAAGGTGAGCGGCGGGTGGAGGTAGCCCGCGACAAGCTGTCCGGGCGCACCTTGTCGTTGCGGTTCACCGCGACAAGCCGCACCCGCCGGAGGACCACCCGACCCCGGGGTCGCCCGTGACCGCGCGAGGCGCGACGAGCGGGTACCCAGCGCTCTCCGAGGCTCTCGCCCGGACAGCGCTGAGTACCCGTTGATCAACCGCCCCATGGGACCTACGCGGTGTCGGACTCCTCGTCGAGGTCGATCCGGCGGAGGTCCCGCGCCTCCGGGGAGGCCAGGAGCTCGGTGACGTAGCCGATCACGTGGTGCCGGATCTCGGCGTCGAGGTTGCCGAGCCGGCGGACGAGCACGCCGCCGATGCCCGAGGTGCGGGTCTCGAGCGCGATGTCGCCGGGCCCGATCTCGTCGACCTCGACGACGATGTGGTCCGCGTCCGGGGCGAGGCACGCCTCGAGCCCGATCCGCACCGTCATGTCCGCGTCGACCGGCACCGTGCGGGCGCCCATGTCCACCGTGAGGTCGAGCTGCACCGGCACGTGCACCTCGGTGCGGGTGGCGCCCTGCTGCCGACCGCGCAGCTTCCCGACCACCCCGGTCGCCCGCGCGGTCGCCATCCCGCCCGGCCCGGCGGGGACCGGGCCGAAGGCGATCCGGTCGCCGATGAGCCAGGAGATGTCGCGGACGGCACGGTCGGGACCGGCGATGGCGGCGATGATCGCGTCGCGGTCGGTCATGCGGGCACCTCCGTGACGACGGCGAACGGCGGCGTCGAGACCCCGGCGATCCGGTAGCGGCCCCACGGGTCGACGTCGGAGAGCTCCCCGACCGCCTCGCCCCGGGGGGTCGTGACGACGGCCTGGGCCCGCTTCCCGCCCAGCGCGGCCTCGAGCCCCGCGTGCACGGCGACGCGGCCGTACCAGTGGTAGCGGCCGTCGAGCGGCTCGACGTACCCGCGCAGCGTCACCTCCGCGTCGAAGACCTGCTCGTCGGCCAGGCGCAACGACGCCGGCCCCCGGTACCCGTCGTCATCGTCGTCGTGATCGGTGTGGCCGTCGTGCGTCATCGATCCCCGTTCCCCGCGTCGGCGACATCGGACTCGCCCCTCCCGGAGGAGGATCCTCCGGGAGACATCTGGATCACCTTGTTGATCTCGAGCGGCACGTTCGGGTCGATCACCACGTCGGCCTGGCGCGCGAACCCGTCGATCGCGGCCCAGACCAGCTGGGTGAGGTACTCGGTCACCGAGTCGCGGCTCATCGACCGGCGTTCCAGCCACCACTCCGCGGTGTTCTGGACGAAGCCGACCACGCCGTAGGCCCAGGGCTCGGCGGCGCCGGAGTCGAGGCCGAACGCCCGCAGGTAGTCACCGAGCAGCGCCGAGAGCGCCGTCGCGATGAGCTCCTTGTCGGCCTGCACGACCTCCTGGCCGTGACCGTGCCGGGCCAGCACCCAGTAGAGGTTCGGGTAGTCCTCCAGGGTGCCGAGCACCGCGTCGATCGACTTGCGGATGCGCGGGAGCGGGGCCTCCTCGGAGTTCAGCGCCGGGATCAGCCGGTCGAGCAGGATCTGCGTCCCGCGCTCGCCCATGGCCTCGACCAGGTCGGCCTTGTCCGAGAAGTGGCGGTAGAGCACGGGCTTGGTGACGCCGGCCTCGATGGCCACCTGCTCGATCCCGAACTCCGGACCGGTGTCGGCGAGCACGCGCATCGCGGCCTCGACGAACTCCGCGCGGCGCTCCTCGCGGTGCTTCGTCCACCGGGTGCGACGCCCGTCACGAGCAGGGGGCGTACCGCCCTGTCTCGGCTTGACACCGTCCGCCATGGGCGATGACGCTACCACCAGTTACGGTTACCAGCGGTAAGACGTACAGCAGGTTGGGGATACAGCTCGTACCCCCCTCGCTCCCCCGCACGACCGACCGAGAGGACGACGCCATGTCGGCCCCTGCCACGACCCGCTCCGGCGAGCGGGACGGCAACGCGACCGCCGCCCGCCTCCTCCGCTCGGCGGCGAAGAAGTCGTACGACCCGGACGTCGACATCGACTGGGAGGCCCCGCTCGTCGAGGGGAAGATCTGGGTCCCCGAGCACCGCGTCTCCCTCTACGGCACGGAGCTGTGGGAGCGCCTGACGCCAGAGCAGCGCGTCGAGCTGGGCAAGCACGAGGCGTGCAGCGTCGCGAGCGTCGGGCTGTGGTTCGAGACCCTGCTGATGCAGCGCCTGCTCAAGGACTTCTACGCCGACGACCCGACCAGCGAGCGCGCCCAGTGGGCCCTCACCGAGGTCGCCGACGAGTGCCGGCACTCCCAGATGTTCGCCCGCCTCGTGCACCGCGCCGGCGTGGAGCCCTACGGCGCCGTCCCGTTCGTGCACCAGCTCGGCAAGCTGTTCTCCGTCGTGAACTGGGGCCCGGCGGCGTACGCCTCGATCCTGGTGGCCGAGGAGGTCCTCGACCGGCTCCAGCGCGAGCAGGCGAACGACGACCGCATCCAGCCGCTGATGCGCCAGGTCAACCGCATCCACATCATGGAGGAGGCGCGGCACGTCGCCTTCGCGCGCGACGAGGTGACCCGCGGCCTCGCCGGACTGTCCCGCGCCGAACTCGCCTACCAGCGCTTCATGTGCGCCTTCACCTCGTACTTCGTGGTGCGCAGCCTGATCAACCCGAAGGTCTACGCCGCCGTCGGGATCGACCCGGCCGAGGGCCGCCGGGCCGCGCTGGCCAACCCGCACCACCGCGAGATGATCCGCTTCGGCGGCGAGAAGATCATGTCGTTCCTCGACGGAGCGGGCATGATCGCAGGACCGGGCACGGCCCTGTGGAAGAAGTCGTTCCTCCTGGAGACGTGATGGCACAGCGAGAATCCGTCGGTCCCCTGACGCTGTCGACCGGGATCACGCTGCGCGTGGCGCGCAGCGGGGTCCGGAGCGCGGGAGTCCCCACCCTGGTCCTCGCCCACGGCTGGTCGCAGGACCTCCGGACCTGGGACCGGGTGGTGGGCGACCTGCGCCGCGCCGGGCTGTCCGGCGAGATCGTCCGCTACGACCACCGCGGCCACGGTGGGTCGGAGTCCGGCGGGGAGCACGCGTCGACGATCGGCCAGGCCGCCGACGACCTCGCGGCGCTCCTGCGCGACCACGTCGAGGGGCCGGTCGTGATCGCCGGCCACTCGATGGGCGGGATGACGCTCATGGCACTCGCCGAGCGCCACCCCAACCTCGTGCGCGAGCGGGTGGTCGGTGCGGGCTTCGTCGCGACGGCGAGCGACGACATGGCCGACCTGACCCTCGCGATCCCCGGCCGGCGCGGGGCCTTCGTCGCCCACGGCGAGCGAGCCGTGATGCCGTGGCTCGCCTCGCTGGGCAACCGCGCGCCGATCAACCGCGCGGACCCCGAGGGCAGCGGGGTGCATGCCCGCTCCGTCGCGCTGGCCCCCGCGGTGCGCGCGCTCGTGTTCGGCCGGCACCCGCGGCGCGCGGACGTGCTGTCGGTGGCCGAGCAGACCTTCGCCGCCGACCCGGTCGCCGTCCTGGCCTTCCGCGCCTCGATCGGCGAGCACCGGCGCACGTCGTCGCTGGAGGCGATGCGCGAGGTCCCGACGGTGGTGCTGGTCGGCACCCGCGACCGGCTCTGCCCGATCGACCACGCGAAGACCATCGCGACGGCGTTGCCCGCGGCCGAGCTCGTCGTGCTGCCCGACGCCGGGCACATGATCACCTTCGAGCGGTCCGTCGAGGTGGCCGCCCACCTGCAGGGCCTCGTCGAGGCCGCCACCGTGCCCGCACCCGCCGTCGCGAAGGAAGCATCCCTTGTTCAGTGAGGTCGTCATCGTCGGCTCGGGCTTCTCCGGACTCGGCCAGGCGCTCGCGCTGCGGGAGGCCGGGATCACCGACGTCGTGATCCTGGAGAAGGCCGACCAGGGGGTCGGGGGGACGTGGCGCGACAACACCTATCCCGGGTGCGCCTGCGACATCCCCTCCCACATGTACTCGCTCTCGACCGATCCGAACCCGCGCTGGTCCCGGTCGTACTCCCCGCAGCCGGAGATCCACGACTACCTCGAGCACGTCGCCGACCGCCACGACCTGCGCCGGCTGATCCGCTTCTCCACCGAGATGACGGGGGCGACGTGGGACGAGGAGTCGCGGACGTGGACCGTCCACACCACCACCGGTGAGTACCGCTGCCGCTTCCTCGTCTCCGGGGTCGGTGCGCTGCACCTGCCGTCCACCCCCGCGCTGCCGGGCGTGGAGCGCTTCCGCGGCGAGACCTTCCACTCCGCGCAGTGGCGGCACGACGTCGACCTGCGGGGCAAGCGGGTCGCGGTCGTCGGGACGGGCGCGAGCGCGATCCAGTTCGTGCCGCAGATCGCGCCGCTGGTCTCCGAGCTCACGCTGTTCCAGCGCACGCCCGCGTGGGTGCTCCCCAAGGGCGACCACCCGATCGGCGAGTGGCGCAAGCGGCTGTTCGAGAAGGCCCCGGTCGTCCAGCGGGCCTACCGGGGAGCCGTCTACGCCGCGCTCGAGTCGCGGGCGTTCGGCTTCATGAGCCGTCCCGAGCTGCTGCGTCCGGCGGAGTGGGTGGCCCGCAAGCACATCGAGCGCTCGATCTCCGACCCCGACCTCGTCGACCGGCTCACCCCGCGCTACTCGCTGGGCTGCAAGCGGGTGCTGGTGTCGAACGACTACTACCCGGCGCTGGCCCGGCCGAACGTCGACGTCGTCTCGAGCGGCATCGCCGAGGTCACCGAGCACGGCGTGGTCGACCACGACGGCGTCGAGCACCCGGCCGACGTGATCGTCTACGGCACCGGGTTCCACGTCACGGACGCCTTCGACGGCCTCGAGTTCACCGGCCGTGGCGGGCGCACGCTGCGCCAGAGCTGGGGCGAGCTCGGGATGCGCACGCACTACGGCATGACCGTGACCGACTTCCCGAACCTGTTCCTCCTGCTCGGCCCGAACACCGGCCTGGGCCACAACTCGGTCGTCTTCATGATCGAGTGCCAGGCCCGCTACGTCGCCCAGGCGATCTCGACGGTGCACGAGCTGGGCTGCTCGGGGCTCGACGTACGCGCCGAGGTGCTCCAACGCTCCAACGCCGCGGTGCAGCGCCGCCTGGAGAAGGGCATCTGGACCCGCGGGGGCTGCACGTCCTGGTACCTGGACGCCGCCGGGGTGAACCGGACCATCTGGCCCGGCTTCACCGTCCGCTACTGGGCCGAGACCCGCCGCTTCCGGGCCGCGGACTTCGAGTTCTTCGGCCGCGCGTCGGATCTCGCGCCTCACGAGGTCACGTCGAGCACCACCTTGCCCGCGACGCGCCGGCCGAGGAGCGCGTCGACCGTCTCCTCGTAGTCGGTCCACGGGCGGCGCAGCCCCACGTGCGGGTCGAGCCGGCCGGCCGCGAGGAGCCCGACGAGCGCGGTCAGGTCGGCTGCGCTGTCGGCGCCGCGGGTCATGATCTCCAGCCGGGTGCCGCCGGCGCGGCGGCGCTCGGCCTCCAGGTCGAGCACCAGCGGCTGCTCCGACGACGAGCCGACGGCCTGCACCACCCCGCCGGGTTCGAGCCGGGCGAAGGCGCGGGCGAGCAGCGGTCCACCGACGTTGTCGACGACGCCGGCCACGTCCGCGGTCAGCCCCTCGAGCTCCTCACCGTGCACGATCTCCGTCGCGCCGATCTCGCGGAGTCCCTCACCCCGGGCCGGTGCCCCGACCGCGGCCACCACCTCCGCGCCCATCGCCGCGGCGAGCTGCACCGCGAACCGGCCCACCCCGCCCGACGCGCCGGTGACGAGGACCCGCCGGCCGAGGACGTTGCCCAGGCCGCGCAGGGCCCGCAGCGCCGTGACCCCGGCGACGGGGAGCGTGGCGGCGTCGCCGAGGTCGACGCCGTCGGGGACCAGCGCCGTCTCCGCGATCGGGACCGCACGCCGCTCCGCCCACGCCCCGCCCCAGCCGAACGTCACGACGCGCGCCCCGACGGGCGGCCCCGACCCGTCCGCGGCGGCCCGGACGACGACGCCGGCCGCGTCCCAGCCGGGCACCTCGCCGGGCGCCCGCATCTGGGCGACGTAGCGGGTCTCCCCCGCGTTCAGGGACACGGCTCCGACCGCGACGAGAGCTTCGTCCGCGGCCGGCTCCGGCTCCGCGACCTCGGCGAGCGCCAGGCCGACGCGCGCCGCGGGGTCGTGCACCAGGGCGCGCACGCTCAGCGCTCCCCGAACACGTCGGCCGTGCCCCGGAACCCGGCGGAGGCCAGGGCCTCGTCGATGCGGGCGAGCGTGGGTCCGTCGAGCACCACCCGCGCGGCGTCGAGGTTCTCGACGATGTGCGCCGGCGTGCGGCTGCCGGGGATCGGGACGACGTGCGGGTGCTGGGCGAGCAGCCAGGCCAGGGCGAGCTGGGCCGGGCTGATGCCGAGGTCCTCCGCGATCGCCCGCACCGGCGCGTAGCGGTCGTTGTTCTCCTGCAGGTGGGAGAACCGCTCCAGGTTCTGCCGGAAGTCCCCCTCGCCGATCCCGGCCACGGCCCCCGTCAGGAAGCCGCTGCCGAGCGGGCTCCACGCGACGAGCCCGGCGCCGATCTCGTCGCAGGCGGCGACCAGGTCCGGGTCCGGCCGGTGCCACATCGCCCACTGCGTCTGCACCGCGCTCACCGGGTGCACGGCGTGGGCCCGGCGCACCAGCGCGGCGTCCACGTTCGACAGCCCGAGGTGGCGCACGAGGCCGGCCTCGACGAGCTCCGCGACGGCGCCGACGGTGTCCTCGACCGGCACCTCCGGGTCGGGGAAGTGCGGGTAGTACAGGTCGATCCGGTCGGTCCCGAGCTCGCGCAGGGACTGCTCGGCATAGCCGCGGACCAGCCGCGGGTCGTTGTTCACGGCCAGCTCGCCGAACTCCATGCTCACGCCGAAGCGGTGGGCGGGCTCGCCGTCGGGGACGCGGAAGCCGAACTTGGTCGCGATGACGACGTCGTCGCGGACCGGGGCGAGGGCGCGGCCGACGAGGCGCTCGTTGTGGCCGTCGGTGCCGTAGCCGTCGGAGGTGTCGACGAGGGTCGCGCCGGAGTCGACCGCCGCCCGGAGCGCGGCCTCGCCGCGCTCGTCGTCGATCTCGCCGTACATCCCGGGGGAGAGGACCATCGCGCCGACCCCGAGGGCCGAGGTGGTCAGGCTGCCGAGGGTGCGGGTGGGCATCACGGTGCCGAGCCTCCGGGCTCGGGGTTTCGGAGTCCAAGACCTGCTGTGATAACCATCGGTCATGACGGCGGACGTCCACCTGCGCGACCTGCGGTACTTCCTCGCCGTCGTCGACGCGGGCAGCTTCACGCGGGCCGCGGCCACCTTGTTCGTCTCGCAGCCCGCCCTGTCGAAGCAGGTCCGGGCCCTCGAGACGCAGCTCGGCGTGCGGCTGATCGACCGGCGGCCGGGCGGGCTGGTGCTGACCGCCGAGGGTGAGGCGCTGGTCCCCCACGCCCGGCGGCTGGTGGCGGACTGGGCCCGGGCCTCCGACGAGGTGCGGCGGGCCGGGTCGGTGCCCACGCTCGTCGTCGGGATGCAGACCACGGTCGGGCGGGACCTCACCCGCCGGCTGCTCGCCGCCACCCGCGAACGCGGTCACCGGATGCAGGTCCGCCTGATCAGCTGGTCCGACCCCAGCGCCGGACTGGCCGACGCCACCACCGACGTGGCGTTCGTGTGGCTGCCGCTCGTGGCGGGTGACCTCGAGGCGCACGTGCTCCTCCGCGAGCCCCGTCGGGTGGCCCTGCCCGCGGACCACCGCCTGGCGGGACGGTCGTCGGTCGACCCCGCCGAGCTCGCCGACGAGCCCTTCGTCGCCCTCCCGCGCAGCGCCGGCCCGCTGCGCGACTTCTGGCTCGGCGGCATCGCCCGGACGATCGGAGCGGAGACCGACAGCGCCGAGGGTGCGATCGAGGCCGTCGCCTCGGGCAGCGGCGTCGCCCTCATCGCGGAGGGCAACGCGCGGCTCCTGGCCCGGCCGGACGTCGTGTGTGTCCCGGTCCCGGACCTGGCGCCGTGCGAGCTCGCCCTGGCGTGGCGGCGCGGGGACGACCGCGAGGTGGTGCGGACGGCGGTCGCGGCCCTGACCGCCGGTTCCTGACGGCGGGTCGTCAGCGCGTCCGGCGCCGGATCAGGCCCTCCTGCACGACGCTCGCCACGAGGGTGCCGTCGGCGCTGTAGAGCCGGCCGGACGCGAGCCCGCGGCCGCCACCGGCGTTCGGGGACTCCTGGACGTAGAGCAGCCAGTCGTCGGCCCGGAACGGGCGGTGGAACCACACCGCGTGGTCGAGGCTCGCGAGGCTGACGTCGCGGGAGCCGGCGCCACCCTGCACGTGCGGGAACACCGCGGCCTCGAGCAGGGTGAGGTCGCTCGCGTAGGTGAGGACGCAGACGTGCAGGAGCCGGCCGCCGGGCTCGGACGGGTCGGGCAGCTCCCCGTCGGCCCGGATCCAGACACGGTTGCGCGGCGGGCGTTCCGCGATCTCGTCCCACGGGGCGTGGTCGACGTAGCGGACGTCGAGCGGCCACGTCAGCGCCTTGCCCGTCGTCGTGAAGGCCGGTCGGTCCGCGGGCACGGGCGGCATGTCGCGGCGCGGCAGCCCGTCCGGGCCCGGGGTGTCGGGCATCGGCGCCTGGTGCTCGACGCCGGACTCGGGCCGCTGGAACGACGCCGACATCGTGAAGATGATCTCGCCGTGCTGCACCGCGGTCACCCGCCGCGTGGTGAACGACCGACCGTCGCGGGCCCGGTCGACCTCGTAGACGATCGGCGCGAACGGGTCGCCCGGGCGCAGGAAGTAGCCGTGCAACGAGTGCACGTCCCGGTCGTCCTCGACGGTCCGTCCGGCGGCCACCATCGCCTGCCCGGCGACCTGACCCCCGAAGACCCGCAGCAGGGACTCGCGCGGGCTGCGTCCCCGGAAGATGTCGCGTTCGATCGCCTCGAGGTCGAGGACGTCACCGACGAGCTCGTCGAGAGCCTTGCTCATGGGGCGGCATCATCCCCGAGCGGCGCCGCCGGCGTCGATCACTGCCCGAACGAGAGGACCGAGACCTTCGCGACGCCGAGGTCGAGGCCGAGCAGCGCCCCGCCGCCGCCGGACTGCTGCTGCCCGCCGTCGTCGGTGTCGTCGTGCTCGGCCTCCTGCGGGGCCGGCGCGGACTGCTGGTGCTGCGGCGCGGCCGGCGCGGCGGCCTGGCGCTGCGGCGCGGTCTGCTCACCACCGGAGAAGGTCATCATCGACGGCGCGGGCTTCGCTCCGGCGATCGGCAGGGTCTGCGTCGGAGCGGCGGCCTCGCCCGGGGCCGCGATCTTCGTCGTGGAGGTGCCGCGGGCTGTGGAGCCCGCGGAGGAGGTGCCCGGGGTGGTCGACGACTCGGCGGGCTCCTGGTCGCCCGGGGCCGAGAGCAGGTCGAGCGTGGCGGGCGGCGGCGGGGTGGCCAGTCCGTAGGACTGGAGGGGGCTCGCGGACGGAGCGGCGGTCGCTGCGGCGGGCGCGGCGTCCTGCTGCTCGGACAGCGGCGTCACGCCCAGCACCGAGTGGGCCCCGAACGCGACCGCGGCGGCCACGGGGACGCCGACGACGACGCCCTTGGACCGCAGGGGGTGCACACGCATGGCGTGGCGAGCGCGAGGCATCGGGTTCCTCTCCACGAGCGATGTCGTCCAGGGGTGTCCGCCGTGCCCCTGACACACGGCGGCGTGACCACTCGACGCACCTAACGCGCCCGCGGCACCACCGTTACGGGTGATCCGCCGATTTCTTGAGCCTCCGGAGAGGTGATACGGACCGTGGTCGTATGTCGCTCTTCGTGACCGGACGTGACCGACTGGCCGCGGCGGGTCCCACCGGTCAGACTCCTCGCCGAGAGGCGTCGGGGCCGGTGGGAGGAGACGCGTGCAGCAGCTGTCGGGTCTGGACGCGGTGTTCCTCGCCGCGGAGGACGACCACCAGTTCACCCACATCAGCCAGCTCGTCGTGCTCGACCGGCCGGACCCGGACTTCGAGCCGTTCACGGCCTGGCGCCGGCAGCTCGCCGACCGCCTGCACCTGTTGGAGCCGCTGCGCCGTCGGCTCGTGGAGGTCCCGTTCGGGCTGGACCACCCGTACTGGATCTCCGACCCGGACTTCGACCTGGACTTCCACGTCCGGCACTCCGCGGTGGCGCCGCCCGGGTCCGACGACCAGCTCGACGAGCTCGTCGGGCGCCTGGTCGCCGGGCCCATGGACCGCGACCACCCGCTGTGGGTCTCGCACGTGATCGAGGGGCTCGCGCCGACCGAGGAGTCACCGCATGGTCGCTTCGCGCTCCTGACGATGATCCACCACGCGGCGATCGACGGGGCCTCGGGCGCCGAGCTGCTGACGCTCATGCTGGACGACTCGCCGGACGCGGAGCGCCCCGCCGACGCGGGCGAGTGGCGTCCGGAGGACCCGCCGTCGTACCCGGGGCTGGTGGGACGTGCCGCGTGGCACGGCGTGCAGCGCCCGGGCCGGGCGCTGCTGCTCGCGGCGAAGGCGGGTCAGCAGGTCGCGGGGGCGACCCGGCACCCCGCCGTCATCGACCTCGCCGACCGCATCCGGAACACCCTGCGCGGGCAGCTCGGCGCGGTGCTCAACCTCGGACGGGCGCGCGACGCCGACGTCTCCTCACCCCGGCTGCCGGCCACGCCTGCACCGGTCACGCCGTTCAACGCCCCGATCAGCCGCTACCGCCGGTTCGCGCGGCGCTCGGTGCCGCTCGACGAGGTCAAGGCGGCGGGCAAGGACAACGACGCGACCGTGAACGACGTCGTCGTGGCGGCGTGCGCGGGAGCGCTGCGGGCCTACCTGCTCGAGCACGACGCGCTCCCCGGCGCGCCGCTCTCCGCGATGATCCCGGTCTCGCTGCGCACGGGTGAGGAGCCCGACCGGTGGACCAACCGGGTCTCGGCCACGGTGGCCTCGCTCCCGACCGACCTGGACGATCCCGCCGCGCGCCTGTCCGCCGCCCACCGGGCGCTCGACACCGCGAAGGCGGTCTTCGCGGCCTCCCCGGGCGCCCTGGCCCCGGAGGGCGCCGGGCTCGGTGTCCCCGCGCTGACCACGCTGATCAGCCGGGTCACCACGCGCACCGCCGCCCGCGGCCTCGTCCCGTTCAACGTCATCATCTCGAACGTGCCCGGCCCGCAGGAGCCGCTGTACATGGCCGGCGCCCGGGCCCGGCACTACTTCCCGGTGAGCGCGGTCGCCGACGGGCAGGGCCTCAACATCACGGTGCAGAGCTACGACGGGTCCGTCGACATCGGCCTGGTCTCGTGCGCCCGCCTCGTGCCGGACCTGCACCGGCTGGTCGACCTGATCGTCGCCGAGTTCCACACGTTGCACGAGCTGGCCTCGTCGTGACCGCCCGGGACCGGGTGCTGGCGCTGCTCGCGGAGCGGCCGACCGACACCTCCGGGCCCTGGCTCGACCTCGTGCACGGCCGCCCCGGGTCGCGCGGCCGGGTGCAGGAACTCTGGGAGAGCGCCTCCGGCGCGAGCGGGTACGACGGGGTGCTCGCGCTCGGCGACCGGGTCGAGGCCTACGTCCCGGGTCTCGTCGGCGGCGCGGCGCTGCGGGACTTCTACCGGGTCGACGAGCGCCTGGGGCTCGTCGGCGGCGAGACCGTGCTCGACCTGGCCTGCGGCCCCGGGACGTTGACCCGCCGGCTGGCCCGGGCGGTCGGCCGCCGCGGTCTCGTGATCGGCGCGGACCTCTCGGAACCGATGCTCGCCCGGGCGGCCCGCTCGACCGCGTTCGCCCAGGTCGACTTCGCGCGTCTAGACGCGATGGACCTGCCGTTCACCGACGCCGCGATCGACGCGGTGTCGTGCTCGATGTGTCTGCACCTGGTGCCGGACCTCGTCACGACGCTGCGCGGGATCGCCCGGGTCCTGCGCCCGTCCGGCCCGGTGGCCTTCGCGGTCCCGGCGCACGCCCCGGGCCCGCTGCGCCCGTTCAGCGACCTGTTCGCCCGGGTCGGGCAGGCGCGCCTCTTCGGTCCCGGCGACCTCTCGGGGGTCCTGCGCGACCTCGGCTTCACGGGCGTCGAGGAGCGGTGGCTCGGTGGGGTCCGGGTCGTCGACGCGAGCGCGCCGCCGTCGTAGGGGCGCATTTCGGTGTCAGCAGTGCGGCCATGCTGACGTCGAATGTCAGCATGGCCGCATTCACGACGTGCGGAGGAGGCCCCGCCGGGCGCCGTCCAGCACGAGCAGCGCCCCGCCGACGGCGGCGAGCACGCCGTAGGCCGCGAGCACGTCGCCCGGCCGGTGCCAGCCCGCGGCCACGACGGCCACCGAGGCACCCGCCACCACGACCAGCCCGACGACGCCCGCCACGTACCGCGCCGCCGCCGGCAGCACCAGCAGCGTCGCGATCACCAGCGCGCCGATCACCGTCACGTGGCCGCTCGGCAGGGAGTTCTCCCCCGCCCCCTCGCGCGGCAGCACGGCCTTGAGGCCCTGGGTGATCGCCTGGGACGTCAGGACCAGCACCACCGCGGCCACGGCCGCACCGACCCGTCGTCGGGACAGCCCGATCGCGGCGATCACCACGAGCGCGAGCCCGACGGTCGCGACGCTGACCAGGCCGAGCAGGTCGAGGACGTCGCCGCGCACGCCGGAGAAGAGGTCCTCGACGGAGACCATGACGGCGTGGTCGACCCGGCGACCGGACGCGGAGTCGACCAGCAGCAGCCAGCTCGCCGTCGTGAGCACCGTGCCGAGCAGGCCGAGGACGAGCCCGCCCACGACGCGAGCGGCCCACCGTCCGCCCGGCCGGTACGCCGGGTGCATCGGGACGGTGGGCCGCGTCGCGAGGGTGGTCATGTCGACCAGGGTCCCCGCCGGACCTGAGGATGCGGTGAGAACCTCCTGGGGCGTGCGGAGCGACGGGGAAGGGTCACCGCCAGGCGCGCTCCGCGTGGCCGAACACGATGACGTTGTCCTCGTAGCTGCGCCGGTCGGCGTCGAACTGGCCGCCGCACGTGATCAGCCGGATCTGGGCGTCGCCGGTGGGGCCGTAGACCTGCGCGGTCGGGAACGCCTGCTTCGAGGCCTGCTCGACGCGGTCGACCACGAACGCCACCGACGACCCGTCCGCCCGGTGCACCAGGATCTGGTCGCCGGCCGTGAGGTCGTCGAGGTGGGCGAACCCGCCCTCGGCGCCGTGGTAGTTGACGTGCGAGGCGAACACGGCCGGGCCGTTCGTGCCGGGGGCGGCGCCCCGGGAGAACCAGCCGACGGTCGCGGCGTCCGGCGGGACCTGCAGCGACAGGTCCTCGTTGTAGCCCAGCTTCATGACGGAGTCCCGGGTCAGCCCGATCGCCGGGATCTCGATGCCGGTGGGCGCCGAGGCGGCGAGGGGCAGCGACTCGACCGCCGCGCCCGCGGGCGCCGACACCGTGGTGGTGCCGGTGCGCGCGGAGCCCGGGCCGGTCATGAGCACCGTGAGCGTCACCGCCGCGGCGACGATCGCGAGCACCCAGATCAGCAGCGGCGAGCGCGTGCGGGTCACGCGTCCTCCCGTTCCCGACGGCGGGTGGTGCCGGCCACGCCGGCCAGGGCGAGTCCGGCG
Source organism: Actinomycetospora termitidis (assembly GCF_030286555.1). Lineage (GTDB taxonomy): Bacteria > Actinomycetota > Actinomycetes > Mycobacteriales > Pseudonocardiaceae > Actinomycetospora > Actinomycetospora termitidis. The sequence continues at coordinate 920,799 of NZ_JASVWF010000003.1, forward strand.
AGGGCGACCGCACCGGCCGGGACGCCGGGCTGCGAGTCACCGGTCGCGACGCCGCCCTGCGGGTACCCCTCGTAGTGCGCGGCGACGGTCTCGTAGTCGTCCGGGTTCCACTCGCAGGCGCGGCCGTCGTCGTCACCGTCGAGGTTGTTCGGGTCCGACCGGTCGGCCTCGTAGGTGGCCTGCGCCTCGTCCGCGGTCACGTCCCCGCAGTCGATGTCGCGCCCGTGCCAGTCGTGGTGCTTCGTGTGCTTCAGCCCGTGGCAGAGCCGGTCGAGCGCGGCGACGAGGTCGGGCAGGGTGCCGTAGCCGGTCGCGGGGTCGAAGGAGTCCGGGAGCGCGCCGCAGAACGAGGCGAACTGCGTCCCGACCGCGTCGGCGTCCGCGTCGTCCACGCTGACCTTGCTCGCGAGGTAGACACAGGCGTCCCGTGGGCTGGAGAACGACCCGGACTCCGGGAAGTCGGGGATCGTCACGTCGCCGAGCTCGAGGTTGCCCCGCGGCAGGTCCTTCAGTGCCTCGTCGATCGGGAGTCCGGATCGGACCGTGCCCGTGAGGTTCTGCAGCGCAGCGGCGGCGTCCTCGGCGGAGACGGTCGAGCGGGTGGCCGGCGCGTCCTGCTCGGAGTCCGTCGTGGTGGTCGTCGTCGTGGTGGACGAGTCGGTCGTCGCCTCGGTCGACGACGCACCGGTCGTCGTGGCGGTGTCCGGCGTCGTGGTCGTGACCGGGGCGGCCGCGGCGGCCTCACGGGCCTTCTCCTGCGCGGCGCGGGCCTTCTCCTGGGCCGCCTGCACGCGGGCCTGCGCCTGCTCGGCGGCCGCCTTCGCGCGGGCCCGGGCCCGCTCGGCCGCCGCCTGTGCGCGGGCCTGCGCCTGCGCGACCATCTCCTGCGGCGAGACGCACGACCCGCTGTCGGCGTCGAAGATCTCGCCCTGCGCGGCGCAGCTCGCCGAGGACGGCCCCGACTCCTGCGCGGACGCCACACCCGGCGCGATGACCGCGGCTCCCACCAGGCCCGCCATCAGCACCGCGGCGGAGCGGGTCCCCCTGCCAGTCCTCACGTGCACTCCTCGACTCCGTCGTCCCGCCACGACGGGGGACCGTTCGAGGAACGCATCGCCGGAATGTCCCGTCCGCGTTACACCGATCGGACCAGCGACGTTCGTGGCACGGACCGGCTCGGTCTGCGAGCGCTCCGTGAATCCGCTTCCGCCGGAATCGGTTCCGCGGGGGGTGTGGCACCGAGGGCCGGCTCCTACGGCGCGCTCCCTGGTTCCGCTTCCGCCGGAATCGTTCTACGGGGGTCGTAGCGCAGGGGGCCGGAGCCCCCAAGCGCGCTGTCTGGATCCGCTTCCACGGGAATCGGTTCTGCGGGAGTCGTGCCGCCGAGGGCCGGATCCCACAGCGCGCTGTCTCGATCCGCTTCCACGGGAATCGGTTTCTGCCGGGGCGTGGCGCAGTGGAGCCGCCTCCTCCGCGAACTCGAGGGATCCGGGTCCACGGGAAGCGGATCCGCCGGGAGCCCCGGTCGAGTCGGGGCGTGTCACCACGGAGTCGGACGTCGTCGGACGCGGACCCGGTCCGTCGGTGCGACACCCGGCAGGTTCGGCGACCGCCGGACCTGCGTCACGTCACTCTCGCGACGGCGGGCGGTGCGGCGCCAGGGAGTCCTCCCCGGTCACCGGCCCCGTGCGGCCCCGTGACCTCGCCGGCGCCGGGCGACCATGTGCCCCGCGACCAGGCGGGCCGGGCTCTCGCGCAGGCAGATCGACACACCGGCGTCGAGCATCGCGACGAGCCGGTCGGTGGGGGCGTGCCGCCCGAGCAGGACGACGACCTCCGCTCCCGGTTGCCGGTCCAGGACGTCCACGACCTGCTCCGGCTCCGGGTCGACCAGGACGACGAAGTCGACGCAGGGGTGGTGGGACGGACGGTCCGTGGCGACGATCCGCCAGCTCGTCGGCGCGACGTCGGTGAGCAGCCGGGCGGTGGAGCGCGAGGCCACGACCTCCACCGTCGCCGGGGCGTCGTCCACGAGCCGCGGATCGGGTGTCGGGACGACCGGCAGCGGACCGCTCGGGTGGGGGTCCCGCGCGACGGGCTCGGGGGTCCGCGGGTGCCCGACGGAGTGCCGACCGGAGCGCAGGGAGAACCTCATGACGTCGATGCTGCGCCGCGGACCTGGACGTCTCCTGAGCGCCGCCTGTGGGATCCGGGTACGCCGACGCGGCGGTGTCCCGGGGGGCAGGACACCGCCGCGTCGACCCGCACCGCTCGTCAGGCGAGCGGCCGGCTCAGGTCGTAGACGGTCCGGCCGCCCACGTCGAGCTTCGTGAAGTGCGCCGCGACCCACGTGGCGATCTCGCCCGTGGTGCCCCGGCTCGTCCGGCCACCACGCTGGTCACCGGGCGCGTCGCCTCCCGGGGCGCCGCCGCCGGGACCGCCGCCCTCGAGGTAGTACCGGACCTGACCGGTCGCCACGTACTCCTGGAACTGCGCCAGGGTCGGCGCGGGGTCGCCGCCGTTGAACCCACCCAGGGCCATGACCGGCACCCCGGTCGCGAGCTGCACGGAGGCCTGGCTCATGGCGCCGGTGGTGGCGGCGGCCCAGCGGGTGCCGGCGCCCTGCAGGAGGGCGACGAGCTGCGGCGACGCCTGCTCGCCCTCCGGGCCGCCGCGCATCCCGCCGGCCTGGTCGTCGGCGCGGGCGCGGTCCCCGTCGCGGCGCATCCCGCCGCCGGGCCCGCCCATGCCACTGCTCGCCCCGGCCGAGACGATCGAGCCCTGGTGCGGGGTCGCGGCCGTGACCGCCGCGAGGGCCGTGGACGCGCCGACGGTGCCGAGCAGTGCCAGGACGGTGACGACGACCGCGCCGGCGCGTCGGGCGAGCAGCCTCGGCAGGAGGAGCCCGACGGCGCCGAGCAGGCCGGCGGCCACGACGACCCAGCGCAGCCACGCGAGCGACTCCGCCTGGGTCAGGACGACCGCGCTCCAGGCCGCCGTCCCGAGGACGACGACCGCGAGCACGATCCGCGCGGACACGAGCGCGCGGGAGCGCCACAGGACCGACGCCCCGGCGGCCGCGGTGATCGCGACGCCGGGCGCGAGCGCCACCGTGTAGTAGGGGTGGATGATCCCGCTCATCGCGGAGAACACCACCGTGTGGACGAGCAGCCAGGTGCCGCCGAGCAGCAGCAGGCCGCGGGTCCGGTCGGTCCGGGGAGCCGTCCGCGTGAACCACAGCCCGGCGACCAGCAGCACGATCCCCGCCGGGAGCAGCCAGGAGGCGTTCGCGGAGAACTCCGAGGTCAGCATCCGCCACGGGCTCGGCGAGCCGCCGAAGCCGCCGCCACCACCGGGGCCTCCGCCGGGACCACCCGGCCCACCACCGGGCGGCATCCCGCCCCCCGGCATCCCACCGCCGGGCATCCCACCGCCACCGCCGCGCTCGTTGCCGAGGATGCGGCCGAGCCCGTTGTAGCCGAGGGCGAGCTCGAGCAGCGAGTTGTCGGTCGAGCCGCCGATGTAGGGCCGGTCGGACGCGGGCCACAGGTCGACCAGCGCGACGTACCACCCCGCCGACACGACGATCGCGACCCCCGCGGCCAGCAGGTCACCGATCCGCCGCCGGAGCGTGGTGGGGGCGACGAGGACGTAGACCAGCGCGAGGCCGGGGACGACGAGCAGGACCTGCAGCTGCTTCGTCAGGAAGCCGAGCCCGACGAGCACGCCCGCCGCGACCAGCCACCACGTGCCGGCCTTCGTGCCCGCGGCATCGACGGCGCGGACGGTCACGTACGCCGCGGCGACCATGCACAGCACGAGCAGGGCGTCCGGGTTGTCGAACCTGAACATCAGCGCCGCGACCGGCATGAACGCCAACAGGGCGGCCGCGGCGAGGGCGGTCCGGGGCCCCGACCAGCGTCGACACGCCGCGTACACCAGCGCCACCGACGCGACGCCCATCAACGCCTGCGGCACCAGCAGCGACCACGACGAGAACCCGAAGATCCGACCCGACAGCGCCATGACCCACAGCGAGGCCGGCGGCTTGTCGACGGTGATCAGGCCCGGGGCGTCCAGCGCGCCGAACAGCCAGGCCTTCCACGACTGCGTCCCCGCCTGGACCGCGGCCGCGTAGAAGGAGTTGGCCCAGCCCGAGGCGCCGAGGTTCCACAGGTAGGTCACCGCGGTCGCGGCCAGCAGGACCCAGAAGGTGGGCCGGACCCAGCGCGGGTCGTCCACGGTCGCGGCGACGGGTTCGTCGGGCGCCGGGCGGGGCGTGTCGAGGGTGGTGCTCATGGCGGGGTGGGTGCTCCTGGCGGTCAGGCGGACTGGCGACGCGGGTGGAACACCCACGCCCGGTAGGCGACGAAGCGCAGCAGGGTCGCGACGGCGTTGGCGACGACGAGGGTGACCAGCTCGACCGCGTGCGAGGCCCCGGGGGCGAGGACGTCGAGCAGCGCGAGCGCACCCGACGTCAGGACGAGGCCCAGACCGAACACCACCAGGCCCTCGACCTGGCTGCGTCCGGCGTGGCGACGCCCGCGGATGCCGAAGGTCAGGCGGCGGTTGGCCGCGGTGTTGCCGACCGCGGTGATCACGAGCGCGAGCAGGTTCGACACCTGCGCCGGCATCGCGGTGCGGAACAGCGAGTAGAGCAGCAGGAACGCGAGCGTGGACACGACGCCGATGGCCGCGAACCGCACGATCTGCGCCGTGGTGCCCGGCGCGACGCCGGCCGCCTCGTCGGCCTCGCCGATGGGGCCGCGCCCGAACTCCCGCCGCAGCTGGGCGACCGGCAGTGCGCCGGTCGCGAGGGCCTTCCCGACGCGCGCGACGCCCTTGAGATCCGCGACGGCAGTGGCCACGACGTCGACGCGGGAGTCCGGGTCGTCGACCCAGTCCACCGGCACCTCGTGGATGCGCAGTCCGGAGCGCTCGGCGAGGACGAGCAGCTCGGTGTCGAAGAACCAGCCGGTGTCCTCCACCAGCGGGAGCAGGCGCTGGGCGACGTCGCGGCGGATCGCCTTGAAGCCGCACTGCGCGTCGGAGAACCGCGCCCGCAGGGTCCCGCGCAGGAGCACGTTGTAGCAGCGGGAGATGATCTCGCGCTTCGCGCCGCGGACGACCCGGGAGGTGCGGGAGAGCCGCGACCCGATCGCCAGGTCGGAGTGGCCGGAGATCAGCGGGGCGACGAGCGGGAGCAGGGCGTTCAGGTCGGTCGAGAGGTCGACGTCCATGTAGGCGAGCACCGGCGCGTCCGACGCCGACCACACCGCCCGCAGCGCGCGACCGCGGCCCTTCTGGTCGAGGTGCACGACCTCCACCTCGTCGAACCGCGCGGCCAGGTCCTTCCCGACGACGAGGGTCCGGTCGGTCGAGGCGTTGTCCGCCACGGTGATCCGGAACGGGTAGGGGAACGCGGCGGTGAGGTGGGCGTGCAGGCGCTCGACGCACGGGCCGAGGTCGCGCTCCTCGTTGAACACGGGCACGACGACGTCCAGCACCGGGGTCCCGGGGACGACCTCCGGGGCGGGCCGGGTGAGCGGCTGGGGAGCGAGCGTTGCGGTCATGTCCTCACCGTCGGAGCCGGACGTGGACGATCGGTGGGCCTCGCCTGTGATCGCCCTGTGCATGACGACCAGCGTCGGGAGCGGGCATGTCACCGGGCTGGAGGGATGCTGTGCGGGAGCTGTGCGCCTGCCTGTCCGCTTCGTCCGGACAGTGATCCGCGTCTCTCAGGAACTTTGCAGACTCGTCCACAGTGAGCACACAGCCGACGCGGGAACCCTCGGTTCCATGACCGACCAGGACCCGTTCGCCCGGACCCCGCAGTCCGGCGAGCCCGCCCACTCCGCCGGCCCGGCCCCGCGTGACGGGTCCCCCGGCGCCGGAGTGCGCTACGACGACCCGACGACCAACCCCGGCGGCACCGCGACGATGCCGCGCTCCGACCAGCAGTACCCCTCGGCCGGCTGGAACCAGCCCACCGGGCAGCATTGGGCACCCGGCCCGTCGTCGGGCACCCCGGCCGGGCCTCCGCCGCCCACGAACCAGTGGCCCACCGGCGGCCCCGGGTCGGGCGGTGGCGGTGGACGGCGTCGGCGCAGCCCCGTCGTGCTCGCGGCCGCCGCCCTCGCCGCGTTGCTCGTCGCCGGGGGCATCGGCGGGGCGGTCGGCTACGAGGCCGCCTCCGCGGGTGGCTCGGGCACGTCGGTGCTGTCCGGGTCCTCCTCCGACTCCTCGTCCCCCTCGGCCGCCGCGCCCGCGGGGTCGGTCGAGGCGGTGGCGCAGAAGGTCCTGCCGAGCGTGGTGCAGCTGCGCGGCGCCTCCGGTGAAGGCTCCGGCATCGTCATCTCTGCCGACGGACTGATCCTCACGAACGCCCACGTCCTCGAGGCCGGGCAGTCGCAGCAGCCGTCGTCGGGCGGGCTCGGCGGCCTCCTCGGCGGCGCCGCGCCGCAGCAGCAGGCCGCACCGCAGCTCCAGGCGGTGTTCCAGAACGGGCAGACCGCGCAGGTGCAGGTCGTGGGCACGGACGCGACGGCCGACCTCGCCGTCGTCCGCGCGGTCGGCGTCTCCGGGCTGACCCCGGTGGAGATCGGCGACTCCTCGCAGCTGCAGGTCGGCCAGGGCGTGGTCGCCGTCGGGTCGCCGCTGGGCCTGTCCGGCACGGTGACCACCGGCATCGTCTCCGCCCTGAACCGGCCGGTCGTGGCCGGCGGCGAGGGCTCCGGCCAGGCGACCGTCACCGACGCCATCCAGACCGACGCCGCGATCAACCCGGGCAACTCCGGCGGTGCGCTGGTCGACATGGAGGGCCGCGTCGTCGGCATCACCTCGTCGATCGCCTCGCTCGGCGGCTCCTCGGGCGGCGGGCAGCAGTCCGGCTCGATCGGCCTCGGGTTCGCCATCCCGATGAACCAGGCCAAGCGCATCGGTGACCAGCTGGCCCAGCAGGGCTTCGCGACGCAGGCCGTGATGGGCGTCGGCATCGCCCAGACCCAGCAGGGCAGCACCGACTCCGGCGCCATCCTCGGCACCATCGCCCCGGGCGGTCCGGCCGCGGGCGCCGGACTCGCGCCCGGCGACGTCGTCACGAAGCTGAACGACCGGATCATCGACGACGGCGACGCCCTGGTCGCCGCGGTGCGCACCCAGGAGCCGGGCTCCCAGGTGACGCTGACGGTGCAGTCGGGCAACGCCGCGCCGCGCCAGGTGCAGGTCACGCTCGGCTCGGAGCGCGCGCCAGGTGCCTGACGGCAGGTGAGCACTTTTCCGTGTCCTGACACGGAATAGTGCTCACCTGCGCGCAGCGCACACTCCACCCCGTCTCCACCCCCGGGCCGAGGCGGTCGAGGGCCCCCGGATCGCAGGGTGGTCGCCATGACCACGACGGAGATCCCCGCACCCGCCCCGGCCTCGTCGACCGGGATGCGCAGCAGCCTGCGCGGCCTGCTCGCCGACGTCGGGCTGCCGATGGGCACGTACTACGGCCTGCACCTGCTCGGCGTCGGCGACTCGACCGCCCTGCTGGCCGCGACCGTCGCGGCCGGCGTCCGGGTCGGCGTCGTCGCCCTCCGCACACGGCGCCTCAGCGCCTTCGCCGCGTTGATGCTGGGGGTCTACGCGATCGGGCTCGCGGCCTCGTTCGTCACCGGCGACCCGCACCTGATGCTGCTCAAGGACTCCGTCGGCACCGCCGTCGTCGGCATCGGCTTCCTGGTCAGCCTGGCCCTGGACCGCCCGCTCCTGCTGGCGGCGATGGAGGGCATGAACCCCGCGAAGGCGGTCGAGGCCCGGCGGGCGTACGAGGACATGCCGGGCGCCCGGCGCACGATCCGCGGGGTCACGGCACTCTGGGGCGTGGGCCTGCTCGCCGAGGCGATCCTGCGCATCCCGGTCGTCCTCGCGCTGCCGATCAGCGTCGGCGTCGCGGTGTCCCAGCTGATGACCGTCGTCGTCATCGTCGGGCTCGTGGTGGTCGGCGGAATCTGGGTACGGACCGCCCGCCGCCGCGCACACTGACCGTCGTGGCCTTCGACGAGCGCGCCCTGGTCCGCGGCCCACAGCCCGCCGTCCCCGAGATCGTTCCCTATGACGACGGGTGGCCCGACCGCTTCGAGCAGCATCGACGCCGCATCGCCGTCGCCCTCGGGTCCCGGGCGCACGAGGTGGAGCACATCGGCTCGACCTCGGTGCCCGGGCTCGGCGCCAAGGACGTCGTCGACGTGCTGGTGGTGCTCGACGATCCCGACGACGAGGCCGCCTACCTGACCGACCTGGAGCGCGCCGGGTACGAGCTCCGGGTCCGCGAACCGGGGCACCGGGCCCTGCGGGAGACGTCCGGACGGCGGGTCAACGTGCACTGCTACGCCGCGGGCGACGACGAGATCACGAAGTACCGGCTGCTGCGCGAGCACCTCCGCGCTCACGAGGACGCCCGCCGCACCTACGAGGACGCCAAGCGTGCCCTCGCGGGCCGGGAATGGCCGGACATGAACCACTACGCCGAGGCCAAGGGCCCGACGATCCACCGGCTCCTCCGCGAGGCCGGCTGGACGGGAGCCCTGTAGCAGAACCGGTGCCGCGACGGCAGGGCTGGACGGAACCGGACATTCGCGCGACTGTGATCGGCACCACCACCCGCCCCGCCGGCCCCGGAGCGCGCCCGTGACGCAGACCAGCACCCCCTTCGTCGGACAGAGCCTGCCGCGCCGGGAGGACGAGGCCCTCATCACCGGCCGCGGCACCTGGACCGACGACATCTCCCCGCCCGGCGTCCTGCACCTGGCCGTCGTGCGCAGCGACGTCGCGCACGGCCGGATCCGCTCCGTCGACGCGACCCGGGCCCGGGAGCACCCCGGTGTCGCCGCCGTGTTCACCGGCGCCGACCTCGCGGGCGAGTTCGCGGCGGGGATCCCCTGCGGCTGGCCGGTCACCGAGGACATCCTCGTGCCCGACCACCCGCCGCTCGCCGTCGAGGAGGTCAACCACGTCGGCGACGGGCTCGCGGTCGTGCTCGCCACCTCCGCCGCGGCCGCCCGCGACGCGGCCGAGCTGGTGGAGGTCGATCTCGAGGAGCTCCCCGCGGTCGTCGACGTCGAGGCGGCCCTGGAGCCCGGCGCCCCGCTGGTGCACGAGCAGTTCGGCACGAACCACTGCTACACGTGGCCGCTCGCGGTCGGGGACGTCGACGCCGCCTTCGCGCAGGCCGACGTCGTCGTCGAGGGCCGCTACGTCCAGCAGCGGGTGCTCGCGTCCCCGATGGAGCCGAGAGCCGTCGTCGTCACCCCGGACGCGTACGGCGGCGGGTTCACCCTCCACACGTCCACCCAGGTGCCGCACTTCGTCCGCGACATCCTCGCCGCGATCTGCGGTGTCTCGGACACCAAGCTCCGGGTGGTCGCCCCGGACGTCGGCGGCGGCTTCGGCGCGAAGCTCAACGTGTACGCCGAGGAGGCGTTGGCGCTCGTCCTCGCGCGGCGGCTCCGGAAGCCCGTGAAGTGGACCGAGACCCGCTCCGAGCACCACGTCGCCACGACGCACGGGCGCGGGCAGGTCCAGCACCTCACCATCGGCGCCACCCGCGACGGCCGCATCCTCGGGATGCGGATCCGGCTGCTCGCCGACATGGGCGCCTACCTGCAGCTCCTGACGCCGGGCATCGCCGTCTTCGGGGCGTTCACCTACTGCGGGCTCTACGACTTCGGCGCCTACGACTTCGAGTGCCGCGGCGTGTTCACCAACCTCACGCCGACCGACGCCTACCGCGGCGCCGGGCGCTCCGAGGCCGCCTACGCCCACGAGCGGATCCTCGACGACCTCGCGCGGGCGCTGGAGATGGACCCGGCCGAGCTGCGGCTGCGGAACCTGCACCCGAAGTTCGACGAGCCGCGCACCGTGCCGTCCGGGGTCATGTACGACTCCGGCGACTACGAGCCCTGCATGCGGCGCGCGCTGGAGCTGGTCGACTACGACGGTCTGCGGGCCGAGCAGGCCGAACGCCGGCGTCGCGGCGACCACGTCGAGCTCGGCGTCGGGATCGGGAACTTCACCGAGTCCGGTGGGCTGTCGCCCTCCAAGGTCGCCGCCGGGGTGCGGCTGCAGTCCGGCGGCTGGGAGGCCGCGACGGTCCGCATGACGACGGCGGGTCGGGCCGAGGTGGTCACCGGCACCAGCCCGCACGGGCAGGGCCACGAGACCGCGTGGGCGCAGATCACGGCGGACTCGCTGGGGATCGACCCGGCGGACGTCGAGGTCCTGCACTCGGACACCATGATCGCGCCGTTCGGCCGGGACACCTACGGGTCGCGCAGCCTCGCCGTCGGCGGCAGTGCGGTGTACGGCGCGGCGGAGAAGGTCGTCGCGAAGGCGAAGCTCCTCGCCGCACACCTGCTCGAGGCGGACCCGGCCGACGTGGAGTTCGCCGCGGGCACCTTCTCGGTGCGCGGGACCGGGGGCGGCGGGATCACCATCCAGGAGGTCGCGGGCGCGGCCTCGCTCGCCGCCGACCTGCCCGAGGGCATGGAACCCAACCTCACCGCCGACCACAACTTCGACCCGCCGAACTTCACCTGGCCGTTCGGCACGCACGTGTGCGTGGTCGAGGTCGACACCGAGACCGGCTTCACGACGGTTCGTCGCCGTCGACGACTGCGGCCGGATCGTCAACCCGACGATCGTCGACGGGCAGCTGCACGGCGGGATCGCGCAGGGCATCGCCCAGGCCCTCTACGAGCACGCGACCTACGACGAGGCCGGGCAGCCGACCACGGCCACCCTCGCCGACTACGCCGTCCCCGCCGCCAGCGACCTGCCCGGCTTCGACCTCGAGCAGCGGGTGACGCTCTCACCGACCAACCCGCTGGGCGCGAAGGGGATCGGGGAGTCCGGGGCGATCGGGAGCTCACCCGCCGTCGTGAACGCGGTGATCGACGCCCTCGCCGCGCGCGGGGTGACCCACCTGGACATGCCCGTGACCCCGCAACGGGTCTGGCGGGCGCTGCACGGGACAGGAGTGGCCTAGATGGAGACGCGGTACGACCACGGGGGCGACGAGTTCGTCTACGTCGAGATCGACGCGGCGATGAGCCTGCCGGCGCACTTCACGTCCCTGGCGATCACCCGGCAGCTGGCCGCCGAGGCGATCGACGGCGTGGAGGAGATCTGCCCGTCGAACGCGTCCTACATGGTGCGCGTCGACCCGGACCGCATCCACCCGCGCGACCTGGTCCGGGAGCTGCAGCGCATCGAGTCCGAGGTCGGGGCCGGGGACGACGACTTCACCGTCGAGACCCGGATCGTCGACGTGCCGATCATGCTGAACGACCCGTGGACCCACGAGGTCCTCATGCGCTTCCGGGACCGGCACCAGGACCCGACCGGCACCGACCTGGACTACGGCGCCCGGATCAACGGCTACGACAGCACCGACGCGTTCGTCGACGCGCTCGCCTCCTCGCCGTACCTGGTGACGATGATGGGCTTCGTCCCCGGGCTGCCGTGGTGCTTCCAGCTTGTGCCGCGGGAGCGTCAGGTCGAGGTGCCGAAGTACGTCCGGCCCCGGACGGAGACCCCGGAACGCGCATTCGGGTTCGGGGGCGCGTTCGCGGTGATCTACCCGGTCAAGGGCGCGGGCGGCTACCAGCTCTTCGGCTCCGCGCCCGCCCCGATCTTCGACGCCGCGATGGAGCAGCCGGACTTCGCCGAGCAGGACTCCGTGGTGTTCTTCCGGCACGGCGACGTCATCAACTTCCGCCGGGTCGACGAGGCGGGGTACGACGAGGTCCGCGAGCAGGTGGCGGACAAGCAGTGGCGCTACCGGACGGCGCCGGTCGAGTTCTCGCCGCGCCGCTTCCTCGACGATCCCGACGGCACGAACGCCGCGATGCTGGAGGGCCTGTACTCGTGAGCATCCTCGTGCACGACCCGGGACTCGAGACGACGGTGCAGGACACCGGACGGTTCGGCCACTACGCGATCGGTTTCCCGCCCTCGGGCGCGCTGGACTCGTTCGCCTACCACGTCGGGAACGCCCTGGTCGGCAATGCACCCGGTGCTGCGGCCCTGGAGGCGGTCTACCTCGGGCCGACGCTCGAGTTCACGGCCGACACCGTGATCGCCGTGACCGGCGCGGACATCCCCGCCACGCTCGACGGCGAGGTGATCCCGCTGTGGGAGTCGGTGGCGGTGCGGGCCGGGCAGACCCTGGCGTTCGGGCAGCTGGCCGGGGGCGCGCGCCCCTACGTCGCGGTCGCGGGCGGCATCGACGTGCCGGAGGTCTACGGCAGCCGCTCGACCTACACCCTCGTCGGGATGGGCGGGTTCGCCGGCCGCGGTCTCGCGGCGGGCGACGAGCTCGCCCTCGGCGACGACGCGGTCGCACCGCGGGCCGGACGACGGGTGCCCGACGACGCCGTCCCGGTCCATCCCGAGGTCGCGGAGCTGCGCCTACTGGTCGGGCTGCACAGCTACCGGCTGACCCCGGACAGCCTGGAGCGGTTCACCGACACGGCGTGGAAGGTCACCCCGGACGCGAACCGCGTCGGCTACCGGTACCGCGGCGCGGAGCTCGAGTTCGTGCCGCGCGAGCAGCCCTTCGGCGCCGGCAGCGACCCCGCGAACGTCACCGACTGCGGCTACCCCGTCGGGTCGGTGCAGGTGCCGGGCGGCGTCGAGCCGATCGTCCTGCTCCAGGACGCGGTCACCGGGGGCGGCTACGCGACGCTGGGCACCGTCGTCTCCGTGGACCGCGACCGGCTCGCCCAGACCAAGACCGGCGACCGCACCCGCTTCGTCCCCGTCGACCTCGACGAGGCCCTGGCCATCCGCCACGACCGGACCGCGCAGCTCGAGCGTCTCCGGTCCGACCTGAGCTGAGGAGAGCGCACCCATGGGACACACCATCGCCGCGCGGACGCCGGGCGTCTTCTACCGGCGGCCCTCCCCCGACGCCGACCCGTACGTCGCCGACGGCGCCACGGTGGCCGAGGGCGACGTCATCGGTCTGATCGAGGTGATGAAGACCTTCCGCGAGGTGAAGGCCGACGCCGCCGGGACGATCGCGCGCTGGCACGTGGACAACGAAGACGAGGTGTCGATCGGCCAGGAGCTGGTGGAGATCGACCCGTGAGTCCCCTCCGGTCCGTCCTCGTCGCCAACCGCGGCGAGATCGCGGTGCGGGTGATCCGCGCGTGCCGGGACCTGGGGCTCGCGGCCGTCGCGGTGTACTCCGACGCCGACGCGTCCGCCGCGCACGTCCGGCACGCCGACTCCGCGGTGCACCTCGGGAAGTCCTCGGCCTCGAAGAGCTACCTCAACGTCGAGGCCCTCCTCGCGGCCGCGCGGGAGTCCGGCGCGGACGCGGTCCACCCGGGCTACGGCTTCCTCTCCGAGAACGCCGCCTTCGCCCGGGCGGTGGCCGACGCCGGGCTGACGTGGGTCGGGCCGTCCGCCGACGTCATCGAGCGGATGGGCGACAAGGCGACCGCCCGGGCCACGGCCGAGGCGGCGGGGGTGCCCGTCGTCCCCGGCAGCGGCGTCGTCGCGTCGGTCGACGAGGCGGTCGCGGCCGCCGCGGAGGTCGGCTACCCGGTGCTGGTGAAGGCGTCGGCCGGCGGAGGCGGGCGGGGCATCCGCCCGGCGGCCGACGACGACGAGCTGCGGCGCGTCGTCGACGAGGCGCGGCGCGAGGCGGCCTCCGCGTTCGGCTCCGACGCGGTCTACGTCGAGCGCGCCCTGCAGCACCCCAAGCACGTGGAGGTGCAGGTCCTGGCCGACGCCCACGGCGGGGTCGTGCACGTCGGCGAGCGCGACTGCTCGCTGCAGCGACGCCGGCAGAAGCTGCTCGAGGAGGCCCCCGCACCCGGGCTCGACCTGGCGCTGCGCGAGCGCATGTGCGCCGCGGCGGCCGACCTGGCGCGGGAGGTCGGCTACGTCGGCGCCGGGACCGTCGAGTTCCTCGTGGAGGACGGGGAGTTCTTCTTCATCGAGATGAACACCCGCATCCAGGTCGAGCACCCGGTGTCCGAGCTGGTCACCGGCGTCGACCTGGTCGTCGAGCAGCTGCGGGTCGCGGCGGGCGAGCCGCTGTCGGTGGCCCAGGACGACGTCGTCGTGCGGGGCGCCGCGTTCGAGTTCCGGGTGAACGCCGAGGACCCGGACGACGACTTCCTGCCCACCCCCGGCGAGATCACCGCGCTCGAGCTGCCGGGCGGGCCCGGGGTGCGGGTGGACACCGCGCTCGCCGTCGGCGACGTCATCCCGCCGTTCTACGACTCGATGGTCGCGAAGCTGTGCGTCTGGGGGCCCGACCGGGCCACCGCCCTGGCCCGGGCCCGGCGCGCCCTCGCAGAGTACCGGGTGGAGGGCGTCCCGACGACGCTCGGGCTGCACCGGCGCCTGGTCGACGAGCCCGCGCTCGTCGACGGCACCCACGACATCACGAGCCTGGAGCAGATCCTCGCTCAGATCAGCTGAAGCGCCGGCACGCGCTCGACCCCGAGCTCGTCGAAGCGGGCGACGATCGCCGCGCAGATGTCCGGGGAGTTGGGCCGGTCGCCGTGCAGGCAGATGGTGTCGACCTCGACGTCGAGGTGCTTCCCCGACGTCGACGTCACGTGCCCCTCGAGGAGGTCCACGGCCTGCTGCGCGACGACGGCCGGGTCCTTCGCCAGCGGGGCGGGCTCGACGATGATGCGGGCGTCGTCGTCGTACTCGAGGTCGGCGAACCCCTCCCGCGCCACCTTCGCGCCGAGGGACCGGGCGAGGTCGGCCGTGGGGCCGGCGAGCCAGAAGAGCAGCAGGTCGGGGTCGAGGCGCAGGACGGCCTCCGTGATCGCCGTGGTGATCGCGTCGTCGGTGAGCGCCATGCCGTAGAGCGCGCCGTGCGGCTTGACGTGCACCACGGCGGCGCCCTCGACCGCGGCCGTCGCCTGCAGCGCGCCGACCTGGTAGACGACGATCTGCGCGGCCTCGTCGGGGCGCAGCGCCATCCGGCGCCGGCCGAACCCGACGAGGTCCGGCAGCCCCGGGTGGGCGCCGATCGCAGTGTCCGTCGCCGCCGCGGTCCGCACCGCCTCCCGCATCGTCACGGGATCGCTCGCGTGGTAGCCGCAGGCGACGTTCACCGAGGTCACGTGCTCCATCAGCGCGGTGTCGTGCCCGAGCTTCCAGAGCCCCAGGCTCTCCCCCGCGTCGGCGTTCAGGTCGATCCGCGTCTGCATCAGCGCCTCCCGGGCCGTCCGAGCCCCCATCGCATCAGCGCGGCGGCGCGGGCTCAATACCGGAACGGTCGCGCCGCCGGGAACGACCGGACGTCGACGACCCGGTCGTCGCGCACGACGAGCAGGTCCAGGCCGTTCCCGCCGGTGGGCGCGGTCCACATCACGGTCGCCGTGCCGCGGTCCGGGTCCACGATCGGCTCCCGGTGGACCGCGGCCGCACCCCGGGCACGGAGCACCGCCGCCACGGCGTCCCGCCCGTCGACGTCACCGACCTCGGCGAGCCGCGAGTGCAGGACGACGTCGGGTGCGAGGACCGCCTCCGTCCCGCGCGCCCAGCCGCGGGCGACGCCGAGCAGGACATCCCGGGACGCCGACCGCGGGGTGGGGTCCGCGGCGGTGATCCGGCGGTCGCCGGCGATGGTCCAGTTCTCGGCGACCCGCCCGTCGCGCAGGGCGTTGACGTCCAGGCCGGAGAGGATCCGGCCGTCGGGCAGCACGGCGTCCCAGCAGTACGCCAGCCACCCGGCGCCGTCCGCGGCGGCGAGGCGGGGAGTGAAGCGCGGGCCCGGGTCGATCGCCCAACGGGTCATGAACGGCACTGTCGGCTCCGGGCCGACGAGGTCGTCGAGGCCGGGGGTGAGCCCGGACCACTGCACGGCGTCCGGGGTCAGCAACTCGTGGGCCAGGGTGGGTTCGGCGTTCCACATGCGGCACCAGCGGAGGGCGAGGTCGGGGACGGCGGGGACGGTGCTCGTCTCGGTCATGCACCGAGCGTCGGACGCGACCGCGACACCGTGCTGTCGGTGTTCGCCGTCACGTCCGCAGCGGGTCCGCGTCCAGCCGGTCCAGCTCACGACGCAGGTCGGCGTCTCGGGGTGGTGCGTGCTCGGCCAGTTCCGTCACCGCCGTGATCCGCCCGACGTGGAATCCGCGGACGCCCTCGCGCCGGCGGCACCACGCCATCAGGTACCAGCCGCGCGTGCCCCACAGGAGCCCCAGCGGCTCGACGTCGCGCTGCGAGTCGTGTCCGGCGGAGTCGGTGTAGGCGAGCCGGAGCACGCGGCCGGAGGCGACGGCGTCCGCGAGGGTGTCGGTCGGGGTCCCGGCGGGGGCCTCGACGTCTCCGACGGTGTGCACCCGGGCGGCGAGCACCTCCTCCCGACGACGGACGTCCGGGGACAGCCCGGCCAGCACCTTCCGGGCCGCGGACCGGGCGGCGCCGGCGAACGGGGAGGACGCCGCCGACCGCAGCGCGATCCCGACGGCCAGGGCCTCGCCCGCGGTGAGCGCGAGCGGCGGCAGGGTGCGGGCCCGGTCGAGGCTGTAGCCCCCGGACCGGCCGGTGTCGGCGGTGATCGGCACCCCGGACTGTTTCAGGGCGTCGAGGTCGCGCTCCACGGTCCGCACGCTCACCTCGAACCGCGCGGCCAGCCACCGGGCGCTCCGCGGACGGGGCGCGACCGCCCGCAGCTCCTCGGCGAGGGCGTAGAGGCGGTCGGTGCGGTTCAGTTGATGCACCCCGGTGCGGCGGCGGTGATCGGCGGGGTGACGGGCGCGGGAGCGGCGGCCTGGACGGTCGTCGTGGACGCCGACGTGGTCGGGTCGTCCGTCCCGGAACCCGACGAGTCGTCCCCGACCTCCGCCGCGTGCGCCCGCGCCGCGTCGGACCACCCGATCGGCTCCGGGGTCGGCAGACGCTTCCCGGCGTCCACCGCGATCGAGTCGTCGACGAACTGGCGGACCTGGGTCGGGTCGACCTCCACCGCGGTGCCGTCCGAGGCGGTCTGGAGGTAGGGGTCTCCGGTCGGGATCGTCCGGAAGGTCACCGCGCCGGCCGAGATCCCCTGCAGCTGCCCGGCGAAGGAGAGCACGTCCCAGCGATCGTCGAGGGTGACCGAGCGACCGAGCACGCCGGAGAGCCGGTCGAGCGCGAACGGGTTCGCGAGGGTGCCGGCGGACAGCAGCTGGCGGGTGGCGCTCGCGAGGAAGGTCTGCTGCCGGGTGATGCGGTCGAGGTCGCCGCCGGGCAGGCCGTGGCGCTGCCGGACGAACGCGAGCGCCTCGGCGCCGGAGACCTCCTGCGGACCCGCGGGGAGGCGCAGGCCGGAGTACGGGTCGTCGACCGGGGCGCGCAGGCACACCGGCACGCCCCCGAGGGCCTGGCTGACGTCGGCGAAGCCCGCGAGGTTGACCGAGGCGTAGTGCGTGATGGGCAGGCCGGTCAGCGCCTCGACGGACTCGACCGTCAGACGGGCGCCGGCCTCGAGTGCGGCCCGGCGCACGGACGGGTCGTCCGGCGAGGCGGACGGACCGGACTCGGGCGCGAACGGCGAGGTGGCCGCACCCCCGGTGCTCGTCGTCGTCAGGGAGTCGGTGGTGTACGCCGCCGCCCGGGAGTAGGCGGAGTTGATCTTGTGCTGACCGTAGCCGTCGGCGAGCCGGACGTAGGAGTCCCGCGGGATCGAGATCGCCGTCGCCCGGCCGCCACCGGCGGGGATGTGCACGACGGTGATGGAGTCCGCGGTGTCCCCGCCGTCGCCGGTGTCCCCCGCGTGCAGGGCGTCGAGGAGCTGCGGCGGGAGGGGGTTCCCCTGCGGGTCGGTGCGGCTGTCCACCCCGAGCAGGAGGATGTTCTGCTCGGCCGTGGGCGGGGCGGCGACGGGCGTCTGGATGACCGAGGCCGAGGCGGTGGATCGATCCAGTTGGCGCACCTGGATCCAGGCGAACGCGGACACCGCGAGCACGGCCGCCGACACCGCGACGACCAGGCTCCGGACGAACAGGCGCACGCGCCGCCCCCCGCCCGTGGTTCCGCTCACTGCACCATGGTTCCCACAAATCACCCCCGCGTCACCGTGACGTGGGGCGGGATCGCATCACGGTTGGCCCGCACGCCTCACTCAACACTCATGACGGCCGGACTCTCGATCGATCCAGTCGCTCACAGCCACGGCACAACATCGGCCCAGGAACCGGACATCCCGGCCCTGCAGGGTCGTCACCATGACCACGACGACCCACCTCCGCACCGGGCCCGCGCCCCGGCGGGCACCGGGTGCACCCGGGCGTCACGCGCTCCCCGCCCGGTCCCCGTCCCGCCTCTGGCGCGGACCCGCGTCCACCCCACCATGGGAGCGGCCGCTGCTCCTCGTCCTGCTCCTCGGCACCGCGGTGCTCTACCTGTGGAACCTGGGGGCGAGCGGCAACGCCAACGAGTTCTACGCCGCGGCCGTGCAGGCCGGCACGCAGTCGTGGAAGGCGTGGCTGTTCGGGTCGCTGGACTCCTCGAACTTCATCACCGTCGACAAGCCGCCGGCCGCCCTGTGGGTCATGGGGCTGTCCGGGCGCATCTTCGGCTTCACCTCGTGGTCGATGCTCGTCCCGCAGGCCCTGATGGGCGTGGCCTCGGTGGCGCTGCTGCGCGTTGCGGTCCGGCGGTGGGCCGGCCCGGACGCGGGCCTGCTCGCCGGGGCGCTGCTCGCGCTCACGCCGGTCGCGGTGCTGATGTTCCGCTTCAACAACCCGGACGCGCTGCTGGTGCTGTGCATGACGGCGGCCGCGTACACGGCCGTCCGCGCGATCGACGTCGCCCACCGCCGGGCCGGCCTGGGGTGGACCGCGGCCACCGGCGCCCTGCTCGGCCTCGGGTTCCTGACGAAGATGCTGCAGGCCTGGCTCGTGCTCCCCGCCCTCGCCGTCGTGATCGTGCTGGCGGCCGCCGTCACCTGGCGGCGACGCCTGGCCATGCTGGCCGTCGGGCTCGGCGCGATGGTCGCCTCGGTCGGCTGGTACGTCCTGCTGGTCGACCTCTGGCCGACCGACTCCCGCCCGTACATCGGCGGGTCGACCGACGACTCGTTCCTCGATCTCGTCCTCGGCTACAACGGGCTCGGCCGCATCCTGGGCGGCGAGGGCAACGGCGGCGGGGGCGGCCCGGGTGACGGCTCAGGCAACACCGGCTTCGGCGGCTCCACCGGGATCACCCGGATGTTCAACGAGTCCTTCGGCGGCCAGATCAGCTGGCTGCTCCCGGCCGCGCTGATCGTGCTGGTCGCGGGGCTCGCGGTCACGTGGCGTGCCGGGCGGACCGACCGCACGCGGGCCGCGCTCGTCCTGTGGGGCGGCTGGCTGCTGGTGCACGCGCTGGTGTTCAGCTTCATGAGCGGCACGGTGCACGCGTACTACGCCGTGGCCATGGCCCCCGGACTGGCCGGGACGCTCGCCGTCGGCGGCACCCTGCTGTGGCGGCGCCGTGAGCTGCTGACCGCCCGGCTGGCCCTGGTCGCGGCGCTCGCGGCCACCACGGCCTGGAGCGTCGTGCTCCTGCGCCGCACGCCGGAGTTCCTCCCGTGGCTGCGGTGGGTGGTGGCGGTCGTCGGGATCGTCGCGGTCGTCGGCCTGCTGGCCGGCGCGGTCACCCGGCACGCCTGGGCGCGGCGGGCCCTGCCGGTGCTGCTGGTCGGCGCCGTCCTCGCGGGCGCCGGCGGGTCCGTGGCCTACGCGGTGGACACCGCGGCGACGACGCACTCCGGTTCGATCGTGTCCGCCGGTCCGGCGAGCGCCGACGGCGGCCAGGGCGGCCCGGGCGGTGGCGGGCAGGACGGTGGCGGCCAGGGCGGGCAGCCGCCGTCCGGCGCCCGTCCCGACGGGGGCGCTCAGCAGGGTGGTCAGCAGGGTGGCGGCCCCGGCGGCACGACGACGGCGTCCGCCGAGCTGACCACGCTGCTTCAGGGCGCGGGCACCACCTGGTCGGCCGCCGTCGTCGGGTCCCAGGGCGCCGCGTCGCTGGAGCTCGCCAGCGGGACCGCCGTCATGGCGATCGGCGGGTGGAGCGGGTCCGACGCCGCCCCGACGCTGGAGGAGTTCCAGGCGATGGTCGTCGCCGGCGAGGTGCACTACCTCGTCGCGTCGGGCGACGGAGGGGGCATGCGCGGCCGGGGCGGGACGGACTCGGTCGGCTCGCAGATCACCACGTGGGTGCAGGAGCACTACGCCGCGACGACCGTCGGCGGTCAGACCGTCTACGACCTCACGAGCCCGACGACGAGCTGATCCCCTCGGCAGGCCCTCCCGGCCCGGTCGCCCCCGTGGCGGCCGGGCCGGTGGGCACGTCGAGCGGGTGGTCGAGCTCGTCGGGACCGAGCCGTCCGACGAGCAGCGCGACCGCCCCGATCACGGGTGGCGCCAGCGCCGCGACGACGAACACCGGTTCCAGGCCGACGGCGCCGCTGATCGGCCCCGCGAGGGCCATCGACACCGGCATGAAGGCGAGCGACACGAAGAAGTCCAGGCTCGAGACCCGGCCGAGCAGCTCGGGCGGGACCCGCCGTTGCAGCAGGGTCCCCCAGATCACCTGGGGCGCCGAGAACAGGGCCCCGATCAGGAATCCCGCGACAGCCATCGGCCACAGGGACGTGGCCAGACCGAAGACCGCCAGCGGCAGCGACGCCACCGACCACATGACGATCATCGCGGTGAGGTAGCGCCGCGGCGTGCGCAACGACCCGGCGGCGAAGGAACCGACCACCCCGCCGGCGCCGTAGCAGGCGAGCACCAGGGCGTGCTCCCCCGGACCGCCCCCGGCCCGGTCCTTGACCGCGAACGGCACCAGGACCTCGAGCGGGCCCAGCACCGCGAGGATCATCAGGCAGGCGAACACGAGCGTGACGAGCAGCCAGCGCGTCACCAGCATGTAGCGGAACCCCTCCCGCAGGTCCGCGAGTGCGGTCGGGGCGGCGCCGTCCCCCCGTTCGAGCACCGGGGTGGCCGGGAGCATGGACGCGCACCCGAGCGCGACCGCCGACGCCAGCGCCACCGCCCCGAGGGCGACGCCGGGTCCGGCCACGGCCACCACGAACCCGGCGATCGCCGGTCCGACCGCGGAGAGCAGGACGGGCCGGAGCATGCCCTCGAGGCCGTTGACCGCCTGCAGCTCGTCGGCGGGCACGAGCCGCGGCACGACCGCGGAGTACGCCGGGAACATGAGTCCACCGGCCACCCCGATGACGGCCGCCACCACCACGAGTGCGGGCAGGCCCAGCGTGCCGGTCAGCGACAGCCCCGCGACCAGGCCGACGGCCCCGACCTGCATCGCGGCCACCACGAGCAGGATGCGCCGCTGCGGGAGCCGGTCGGCCAGGACACCGCCGAGCAGCGCCGTCAGCACCGCTCCGAGCGCCAGGGCCCCGCTGACCAGGGAGAACGCCGTCGCCCCGCCGCCGAGCGCGATGACCTGCCACACCACGGCGACCACCCACAGGCCCTCGGCGAGCACCGAGGCCGCGAGGTTGCCCGCGAGCCACCGGTACGCCGGGTGACGCAGCGGTCGGACGGCGCGGGGCAGGCGGGATGCACCGTCGGTCGTCGTCGCCACGCGCCCGAGGCTAGGACGAACGGGACATCCGCCGCCGGGCATTTCGGTGCCGTCGCGCCGCGCCTAGCGTCGGGGCCGTGACCCGTGCGACGACGTTCGGCGCCCGTGCCGAGGACTACGACCGCCTCCGGCCCGGCCCGCACCCCGAGGCGCTCGACCGGGTCTTCCCGGCGACGGCACGCACCGTCGTCGACCTGGCCGCCGGCACGGGACTGGTGACGCGCGCCGTGCTCGCCCGGCCGGATCCACCCGCCGTCGTCGCGATCGAGCCCGACCCGCGCATGCTCGCGCGGGTGACCGGGGCCCGGAGGGTGCGCGCCACGGCCGAGCACCTCCCGCTGGCCGCCGGGAGCGTGGACGCGGTGCTCGCCTCGTCGGCGTGGCACTGGTTCGACGCCGCGGCCGCCACCTCCGAGATCGCCCGCGTCCTCCGCCCGGGCGGCACCCTGGGCCTCCTGTGGAGCCGCGCCGACCCGACGGTCGAGTGGGTCGCCGAGGTCCGCGGCGTCGGGCGCGCGGCCGCCGACGGGTCCGCACGGCTCACCCGCCGCGGGCTCGAGTTCGCGCTCCCGGAGGGGCACGGCTTCACCGACGAGACCCTCACCCCGGTGCGGGTCGCGTGGACCCGCCCGATGACGCGCGACGAGATCGCCGGGATGGTGTGCACCTACAGCGGCGTCCTGGAACTGGAGCCCGCCGCGCAGGACGAGGTGTTCCGGGCCGCGCGCGCCCGCCTCGACGAGCTCGTCAACGTCGCGGAGCCGATCGACGTCCCGTTCGAGACGGTCGGGCGCCGCTGGACCCGGACGTGACCTACGCCGGCCGGGGCATCCGCGGGCGCCGGGCGGGGATCGCGCGGTGGGTGAGGCGGGCCGGGGCATCGGGCCGGACGACCGGAGCCCCCGGGCGCGCGGTGCGGGGCGCCGGGACCGGGCCGCGCATCGCGGGGGTCACCGGCAGCGGGCGACCGGTCAGGACCGCGGACAGGACGTTGAGGACGTCGGGCAGCGTCGCGTACTCGGCCTCCGGCACCCGCGCGAGGAGCTCCCGGGTCACGTTGTCGGCGCCGTAGAGGTCGCCCGCGGTGAGGATCTGCCAGCGGCGGGCCGGGAACGGGAGGTCCCGCAGCACGGGCACGAGGCGCTCGGCGAGGGCGGCCGGCGAGCAGTCGCGCGGGGCGAGCCCGAGGGCGGCGGCCATGGCGGGGCGGGGTGTCGTGGGCATCGGATGCTCCTCAGGGTCCGCGGCACCGGGGCCGCTCCACACCTCTATCTGCCCCCGGTTCATGTTCCATAACCCTCGTTGTCCGTCGCGAGGCTGTCGAACGTTCCGCCGTCCGGACCTGGGTCGCCTCGGGAGACGGGGGTGCGCCGCCGGTTACCCCTGAGTAGGTTCTGCCGGCATGAGTGCCGTGCTGTCCTCCTGGAACCGCCTCTCCGGCTCACTGCCCGGCCGCCTGCTCGTCAGCGGGGCGGTCTGGCTGCGGGCCCCGTACTTCCTGACGGCGGCCCCGGTCATCTCCGAGCTCGACGAGAAGCACAGCCGCGTGCGGATGACGAACTGGTGGCTGGTGCACAACCACCTCGGCACCGTGCACGCGATCGCCTCGTGCAACCTGGCCGAGTACGCGATGGGCGTCCTGGCCGAGGCCGCCGTCCCGCCGACCCACCGCTGGATCCCGGTCGGCATGGAGGTGCGCTACCTCGCGACCGCGACGACCTCCGTCACCGCGGACGCGCAGTGGGCGACGCCGCCGGCGTTCGGGCCGGACAAGGAGGACGTGACGGTGGAGGTCGCGATCCGCGACGACCGCGGCACCGAGGCCGTCCACGCCTCGATCCGGCTGCGCGTCTCGGCGCGCCCGCCGCGCTGATCGCGAGTTGCGGCGCGCACACGGTCGGTGGAGGTCGCCTTCCGCCACTCGCGCGTTGCGGCACGCAATGCCGCGTCGAGCCCGGACACGAGGGCACGCCGTGTGCGCCGCGCAACGCACCCACGAGCGCTGACCGGTGCCCTCGACCGTGTGCGCGATGCACCGCGGCCTCGGACCGCGGTCCGGCGGCCGCCCCGTGTGCATGACGCAACGCCGCGCCGGCGCGAGCCGACGTCATCGACCACCCGCGCGACGCGTCCCGGTCGTCGGTGCTCACGGACGGCTCCCGTCGCGGTCGCCGTGCCCGTTCCGGGCCCACCGGGCCCGGCGCCGTGCCACGATCACCGGGCCATGACCCCGCCGCCCGAGCCCACCGGACGTCGCGCGGCGACCGCGGGTCAGGTGGTCGCGGCCCGGTTCTCCGCCCGCCGGCTCGCGTCCGCGCTGGTGCGGCGCGACCCGGCGCCGACCGTCGACCCGCTGCGGTCGCAGTCCCGGGCGACGATCGCGGGCGTGCTGCTCGCGGCGCTCGGGCTCGGGGCGGCGGCCGTGGTCGGTGCGGTGCACCGGCCGGCCGACTGGCGGACGTCCGCGATCGTCGTCGGGGAGCGGACCGGCGCGCTCGCCGTCGTGACCCGGGGTGACCCGCCCGCGTTGATCGGCGTCCCGAACCTCGCCTCGGCCCGGCTGGCCGCGGCCGCCGTCGCGGGCGGACCCGCGCCCGGCGACCCGGTGGAGATCGCCGACGACGTGCTCGCCGGAGCCCCGCGCGCCCGACCGGTGGGGATCGTCGACGCCCCCGCCCCGCCGCCGCCCGACCTGCCCGGACCCGCGGTCTGGTCGGTCTGCGACACGACCGCCCCCGACCCGGCGCTCGGTGCCGCCCGCCCGCGCACCACCACGACGGTGATCGGGGCCGCGCGGCCGCCGGGGCGTCCACCGGCGTCGCGCGAGGCCCTCGTCGTCGTGGACCGGGCCGGCCAGAACTGGCTGGTGGCGGGCGGCACCCGGGCCCGGCTCGACGTCACCCGCCCGGCCGTCGTGGAGGCACTCGGGCTGGGAGGTCTGCTGCCCCGACCGGCGAGCAGCGGCTTCCTCGCCGCCCTGCCCGAGGCGCCGCCGATCACCCCGCCGACGATCGCCCGGCGCGGGGCGCCGGTCCCGGTGGAGCTCGCGGGTGAACGGGCGGGCGGGGTGGTCCGCGTCGCCGGTGCCGGGAACGCCGACACCTACCTGCTGGTGCTGACCGACGGCGTCCAGGTCGTCCCGGAACTGCTCGCCCGGCTGATCCGCCTCGACGACCCGGCACTGGCCGGCGTGCCGATCCCCACCGTCGCCCCCGCGCAGGTCGCGAACGCCCCGGTGTCCCGCGCCGTCGACGTGAGCGCCTTCCCCGACCCCGCGCCGGTGCCGCTCCCGCCCGACCGGGCGCCCTCCGCGTGCGCGGACCGCACGGCGGCGCCCGGAGCGCCCGTCACGGTCTCCGTCGCGGTCGACGCCCTGCCGCCGGGTGTCGCGCTGCGCCAGGCCGACGGCTCCGGGGACCGGGTCGACCGCGCCGTGCTGCCGGGCACCGGCGCGACCGTGCGGGAGGAGGACGGGGCCCTGGTGGTGGTGTCGGCGACCGGCACGGTGCACGGCGTGCCGGATGCGGCCACCGCCGAGGCGCTCGGCCTGGGCCGGACGTTCTCGCCCGCGCCGCGCGCGGTCATCGGGCTCCTGCCGACCGGCGCGCCGCTCTCGGTCGAGGCCGCCACCCGCCCGCTGGGCTGATCAGGGCCCGGCGGCCGCGACCATCCTCGGCGCCGGGGGCACGGTCTCGGTGTCGCTCGAGGTCGGGGGCGTCTCCGAGCGACCCGTCGGGGTCTCGACCGTCGGGGCCTGCGTCGGTGGAACCACCGGTGCGGCCGGCGGGACCGCCGGGGCCACCGGGGCCACCGGCGTCGGGGTGGGCGTGGTGGTGCGGACGCGGGTCCGCGTGACGGTGGCCCGCGGCCTCGTCGACTCGACCGGCTCCGCCACGCGCGTCGTGGTCGTGGGGGCGATCGCCGCGGGGACCGGGAGGGCCGGCACCGAGGTCGGCACCGGCGGCGGCAAGGGGGTGGCCCGCGCCCCCGACACCAGCGTGTAGGCCAGCGCGGAACCCGCCACCAGGACCGCCGCGAGCGCGATGCCCGCGGCGACGAGCAGGCCACGGCGCGCCGGACGGGCCGGTGTGGCCGCCGCGCCGGTGGGCACGTCCTCGGCGGCGGGCAGCGGCGCGAGGGCGGCCGGGGCGACGGACGCATGGCTGGCCGGCCCGGCGGCGGTGGGCACCGCGCCGGTCGGTGCCGCCATGAGGGCCGGCGAGAGCACCGTCTCCGCGTCGAGGCCGATCTCCCGCGAGACCGTGCGCATCGCGGCGAGCACCTCGTCGGCGTCCGGGCGGGCCCCCGGCTCGTCGGCGGTCATCGCGACCAGCAGGGTGCGCAGCGAGTCCGGGAGCTGCGCGGGCACCGCCGGGCGGCGGTGCAGCCGGGCGACCGCGGCCTCGAGCGCGTTGCCCGGGTACTCGCGGCGGCCGGTGAGGCACTCGATGAGCACGAGGCCGAGCGCGTACACGTCGACGGCGGGGGTGACCGCCTCGCCGCGCACCTGCTCGGGGCTCAGGTAGGAGGCGGTGCCGATCACCATGCCCGCCGCGGTCACCGGGGCGGCGTCGCGGACGGCCGCGATGCCGAAGTCGGACAGGTGGGCCCGGCCCTCCGCGTCGAGCAGGACGTTGCCCGGCTTGACGTCGCGGTGGACCACGCCGCGCCGGTGTACGTAGCCGAGGGCGTCCGCGAGCGCGGACCCCAGGGCCACCACGTCACCCAGGGGCAGGGGGCCCCGGCGGATGCGCTGGGCGAGGGTGTCGCCCTCGATGAGCTGCATGACGAAGTAGGCGCGCCCGCGGTCGTCGCCGACGTCGTAGACCGTGACGAGACCCGGGTGCGAGAGCGCCGCCAGGGTGAGCACCTCGCGGCGGTTGCGGGCGTCCGAACCCTCCTCGAGGTCGCCGACGAGCTCGGCCGGCGGCGCCACGGCCCGCGGGGCCCCGCCGCTGCCCGGCCCGTAGCGCGCACTCTCGGCGGCATCGGGGTCCTCCGCCGGCGCGTCGGGCGCGGGGGCCTCGTCGGCGGCCGCCCCGGCCTCGGCGTTCGCCGCCGCGACCACCTCGCCGCCGCTGCCGAACATCTTGATCGCGACGTCCCGGCCGAGGAGCTCGTCGCGGGCCCGGTAGACGTCGGCCGCGCCGCCGCGACCGATCAGGTCGCCGACCGTGTAGCGCCCGCCGACCGTGGTGGGCGGCCCGGCATCGGTCGTGCTCACCGCGCCACCCCCTCCGCCTCCGGCACCGGGCCGACGGCCCGCCTGCGATTCTCCCCCAGGGGAGGACACCGTGCGCACGGTTCGCACGGTGCCCGTCCCGGGTTCATTCCTGGTCAACGACGACGTCGGGTCGGCGACGCGCGCCGTTACGGACCCGTGAGCAGGGGTGTCCCGATCGTGACGGAGCGGAGGCCCCCGCTGCGCCGACCGCCCGGTAGTGCGCCGCCGACGGGCGTGTCGGCCCCGTCAGGCCAGCGTGGAGAGCACCGCGGGCAACGCCCCGGGGTGGACCACGTCGAGCGAGCGCGTGGCCCGGGTCAGGGCGACGTACAGATCGTTGAGCCCCCGCGGCGACTCGGCGACCAGGCCCTCCGGATCGGCCAGGACGACCGCGTCGAACTCCAGGCCCTTCGCGTCGGACACCGTGGAGACCACCACGGCCACCTCGAGGTCGGAGCCGCCGCGCTCGTCGGCGGCGTCCTCACCGAGGAGCCCGTCGGCGCGCAACCGCTCCGCCAGCGCCGCGACCCGGGTCCCCGGGGCCAGCACGGCGACGCGGCCGTTGCCCTCGGCGTCGACCACCTCGTCGACCGCGGCCCGCGTCGTCGTCGCGACCTGGTGGACGAGGGCCTCGACGTCGTCGGCCGGCACCCCGACCGCCCGCGGCGGGACACCCGACTCGCGCACCGACTCCGGCGGGGTCTGCCCCGGGTCGATGACCGCCAGGACCTCGGCGGCGACCGCCGCGATCTCGGCGGGGGTGCGGTAGTTGACGGTCAGCGCCTCGCGGCGCCAGCGTGCGGCCACGTAGGGCGAGAGGACGGAGTGCCAGGACGAGGCACCGTCGCGCGCCCCGGTCTGGGCGACGTCGCCGACCAGGGTCATCGAGCGGCTCGGGCAGCGGCGCATCAGGACGCGCCACGCCATCGGCGAGAGCTCCTGCGCCTCGTCGACGATCACGTGCCCGAAGGTCCAGGTCCGGTCCTCGGCGGCGCGTTCGGCGGCGCTGGCCCAGCTGCCCTCGCTGCTCCGGTCGGCGAGCACGGAGGCGTCGACGACGTCGGTGGGCCGCAGCAGCTCCGGGTCCCAGTCCTCCTCCATCGCGAGGATCTCCAGCACTCCGGCGGCGTAGGCCTCGTCCGCCTCCCGCTTGCGCTCGGCGCGCTCGCGCTCGGCGGTGTCGTCCTCGCCGAGCAGCTCCGCGGCCTCGTCGAGCAGCACCGCGTCGGCCGGGGTCCACCACTGCGGGTCGAGCGGGTGCCGCGGGCCGGTGTCGCGGTGCAGCAGGTCCCGGTCGGCGTCGGACCAGCCGCGCGTGGCCGCCGTGATCCGCTTCCGGTCGGTGTAGAGGTCGGCCAGCAGCTGCGGCGGGGTGAGCGTCGGCCAGAACCCGTCGAGGGCGGCGATCAGGTCGGCGTCCTCGCGCATCGTCTGCCGGATGTCGGCGAGGTCGCCGCGGTCGAGCAGCCGCAGGTCCGAGTCCGGGACCTCGGGGTGCGAACCCTGGGCGCTGATCCGGTCCCGCTCCCGGCGCGCGAGCAGGTCGATCGCCTCGCGGACGAAGGTGCGCTTCGCGTCGTTGTGCGGCCGCCGGGTGCGGCGGGCCCGGGTGCGGGCCTGGGCGACGAGGTCCCGGTCGATCTCGACCGGCTCGCCGTCGACCACGAGACGGACCGGCCGGCGGGGCAGCTCCTGGCGGTCCCGGACGGCGGCGGCGAGCACCTTGGACAGGTCCTCGGCGCCCTTGCGGGCGGCGCGCTCCGGCGCCTCGTGCCCGCGCGCGGCCAGCCCGGGGTAGAGCTCGCCGACGGTCTGCAGGAGCACCGACGTCTCCCCGAGCGACGGCAGGACCTGCTCGATGTAGCGCAGGAAGGTCGGGTTCGGCCCGACCACCAGGACGCCGCGCTTCGCGAGTTGGCGGCGGTGCGTGTAGAGCAGGTACGCGGCCCGGTGCAGCGCGACCGCCGTCTTGCCGGTGCCCGGCCCGCCCTCGACGACGAGCACGCCGTTCACCCCCGAGCGGATGATCCGGTCCTGCTCGGACTGGATCGTCGCGACGATGTCGCCCATCCGACCGGTGCGCCCGGCGCCGAGCGCGGCGAGCAGGGTCGCCTCGCCCGTGAGGCCCTGCCGCTGGTGGCCCCGCGACGCGGCCGCGGCCGCCTCGCGCAGGTCGAGGATCTCGTCGTCGACCGCGAGCACCCTGCGGCTGCGGGTGCGCAGGTGGCGACGACGGCGGATGCCGTCCGGGTTCGCGGCCGTCGCGGTGTAGTACGGCCGGGCGACCGGGGCCCGCCAGTCGATGAGCAGCGGCTCGTAGTCGTGGTCCTCGTCGAGGAGCCCGAGCCGGCCGATGTAGACCGTCTCCTGGTCGAATCCCGGCGTCTCGGGGTCCGCGTCGCCCGTCAACGCCTCCGGCTCGACGTCGAGCCGCCCGAAGCACAGGCCCTCCTCCACCGCCGAGAGCGTGGCGAGCTGCTCGGAGTACATCGCGGCCGCCGCGTCGCGCTCCGAGACCGCCTGCGGCGTCCCGGTGGTCTCGTCGCGCAGCACGCGGGCGAGCAGCTCCGCGGTCTCCTGGCGACGGACGTCGAGGCGCCCGTAGAGCATCGAGACGTAGGGCTGTTCGGCGGCGACCGGATCCGGGTCCGGTTCGACCTCCGGCGCGGCGGGGGACGCGGGGTGCGACAAGGACGACCTTCGTTCGCGCTCGTGTTCGGCGATGACGGACCATCGAGGATAGCCGTCGCGCGTGACGGGACCGGTGTCCTCGGCGGGCTCCGGCGTCCGGCCCCGGGACTCGGGCCCCGGGACTCGGGCCCCGGGACTCAGGCCCCGGGCACCTCGTGCCGGTGCACCCCGGCCTCGTCGGCGACCCGGGTGACCCGCCCCTGCGCGGCGAGGACCTCGAGGTGGGCGTCGGTCTCGAGGATCGCGAGCACCTGGTGGAACGGCTCCAGGTCGACCAGCTTGGACTCCCGGCGGGTCCACGTGATCGCGCCGGCGACTTCCGCGGCCGAGGACGTCCCGTCCTGCACCGCTCGCTCGATGGTGTCCAGCCGGGCCGCGTGGTGGTCGAGCAGCTCGTCGACCCGGGCGTGCACGCTGGGCGCGACCGGCCCGTGCGCCGGGAGCAGGCGACGGTCCGGGCGCTCGCGCAGCCGGGCCAGCGAGGTGAGGAACCGCTGCAACGCCCCGGGACGCGGCGCCGGCTCGAAGCCGATCGAGGGCGTGATGTGCGGCAGCACGTGGTCCCCGGCGAAGAGCACGTCGTCGGCCTCGAACACCAGGTGTCCGCGGGTGTGCCCCGGGGTCTCCAGCGCGGTCAGGACGGTGTCGCCGACCGCGATCTCCTCGGCGTCGACGATCCAGTGGTCGGGGGCCGCGTAGTCCACGTACTCCTCGTCGGCGGTGCCCCCGGGTCCACCGGCGACCAGGTCGGCCAGCGCCGCGGCCCCCGCGGCGCGCAGTCCGGCGACCTGCGGCGCGAACGGGCCCGGCCGGCTCTCCATCGCCGCCATCGAGTCCTGCTCACCGGCGCCCAACGCCACCGGCACGCCCAGCTCGCGGCGCAGCGCGACGGCCTGCGTGTAGTGGTCCCGGTGCATGTGCGTGACGAGGAAGCGCCGGATGTCGCCGAACCCGGCGCCGCGCCCGGCGAGCGCCTCGGCCAGCAGGTCGCGCGAGCGGCTCAGCGTCCAGCCGCCGTCGACGAGGGTCAGCCCGGGCCCGTCGTCGAGCACGTAGACGTTGACCGCACGCAGGGCGTCCGAGGGCAGCGGGAGGGGCACCCGCAGCACGCCCGGGGCGACGGGCTCGGGTTCGGGACGGCTCCAGGCGTGGCGGTCGGCGGTGCTCATCCGATCAGGATGCCGCGCCCGCTCCCTCGCGCTCGCCGGACGGGGCGGGCTCGTCGCCGAGGTCACTCTCGAGCCGCCGGCCCGGCAGCTCCGCGCCGGCGGCGTCCTCGGCCTCCTCGGCGCGACGCGCGGCCGCGGACCCGAAGAAGTCGCCGCCCTTGGGCGCGGCCGCGTCCGTGCCCCAGCGCCGGCGCCGGTCGGTGGGCACCATCCGCGGGATGTGCTTGCGGCAGTGGATGTAGGCCTCCTCGACCTCCACCACGACCCACAGCTCGGCCCGGCGCCCCGGGGCGGGGTCGACGGGCAGGTCGGGGTACTCGTCGCGCAGCTCCGCGTCCTCGACGACGCGCGCCGTCCCGTTCACGTGCAGGCCGATGAGGTCCTCGACGAAGTCGACCATGAGGATCCCGACGTGCGGGTTCTCGGCGATGTTGCCCAGGCTCGCCAGCACGCCGTTGCCGCGGTACTCCGGGTAGGCCACGTGCCGGTCGTCGAGGACCTCGACGAAGCCCTCGGGTCCAGCGCGCAGCGAGTTGTCGCACTCCCCGTGCCCGTCGGAGGTCGCGACGAACATCATGCTCATCCGCTGGACGAACTCGATCATCGTCGGGAGCAGACGGTCGCGGACCTGGTCGCCGTAGAAGCGCTCGGCCCGGTTCACGGTCCCGAGACGTTCCTGCAGCCGGTGCTCGCCACGTGAACCGGGGAGCAGGTCACGCGGATCCAGGGCAGCGTCGGTCATGGTCCTCGTCTCGCGTCGGGGGTCGCGTGTCGGGGTGTGGATCGCCTCGGCGGCGATGGTACGGACACCGACCATCGGCTCCGACCTGGGCGTCGGCGCACCGGAGGCCGTTCGGAGCAACTTGAGAGTGACGTGCATCACTCGCACGTCGACCGGTTCGTCGTGACCAGCGCGTCTCACGGCCGCGACCCCGCCGTGAGCAGCGAGAACGTGACCGTTTCGTGATCCGGACCCTCGCGCGCGTCCCCGCGCCCGCACGGTGGACCGACGCGGGGATCCCTACGGTGGTTCCCGGCAGGCTCCCCAGCGGCGCCGGCCCCGGACTCGAAGCGCCCACCTGTCCCGGCGAGCCCGGCCCCCCGAACCCGTGTGGGACAGGTGGACGCAC
The DNA here is from genome assembly GCF_030286555.1 of Actinomycetospora termitidis. Taxonomy (GTDB): domain Bacteria; phylum Actinomycetota; class Actinomycetes; order Mycobacteriales; family Pseudonocardiaceae; genus Actinomycetospora; species Actinomycetospora termitidis. The sequence continues at coordinate 952,613 of NZ_JASVWF010000003.1, forward strand.
CGCGACGACGCGGTACCGGCTCGCTCCCCCTCGACCGGGTCCCGCGCGCCACGACCGAGGACATCCACGCATGGCTCGACACCGCTCCGGGTCCGACGCGACCCCGCGCACGGGGTCGTGGCCCGCGGCACTGGACGCCCCGCCCGCGGGCCCGCGTCCGGTCGCCGGGCGACATCGCCACGACCCGGCCACGAACCCGCTCGACCTCGCCGCGATCGCCCGCGCCGCCGCCGAGGCGCGCGAGGGGACCCCGGGGCGCCGCGCCGCGGTCGCGGAACACACCGCCGTCGCACCCACCGGCGGCACGCCCACCGCCGGCGCACCCACCGCCGTCGCACCCACCGCCGGCGCGCCCACCGCCGTTGTGCCCGCCGCCGCCGCACCCACCGCCGTGGCCCCGCCGCTCACGGCGCCCCGGACCACGGCCTCCCCGACGGCGGCGACCCCGGCACCGCGCACCCCGGTACCGCACGCTCCGACACCGCACGCCATGGCGGCGACCCCGGCACCGCGCACCTCGGGTCATCGCGCCCCGCGGTCCCGCACGTCGACCACCACGCGGGCGGCCGGGGCCCTCGCCCTGTTCGGCGCCCTCGCCGGCGCGAGCGTGGCCGCCGCCAGCACCGGCCCGGCGTTCCTCGCCGACCCGCCGGCCGACACCGGGGAGCTGCAGCGTCCGGACACCCTCGCGGTGGCCCCCGCCGGGGTCTCGGAGTCGGTGGCCCCGCGGGTCGCCCCGCACACCACCGCGCCGGCCCCGACGACCGAGGCGCCCGCCACGACGACCACGACGAAGGCGCCGGTCGACGACGGCCGGACCCTGTGGTCCGCCGACTTCCGCACCGCGGGGATGAAGAACTTCAAGTCCACGCCGTGGAACAACCAGGGCGCGAAGTCGCCGACCCTGGCCGGAGGTCTGCTGAACTTCCTCATGCCCGGCGGCGGGAAGCGCTCCGAGGTCGAGCCGGACTTCAAGAGCCTGTCCGAGGGCGACGAGTACTACTTCGGGTTCTCGGTGCGCCTCGCTCCGGACTTCCCGGCGAACACCTCCGACTGGCAGGTGATCACGCAGTTCAAGAACGACGGCACCGGCACCCCGCCGCTGGAGCTCAAGGTCCAGGACGGCAAGTTCCTCATCGACGGCGACGGCGGCGGGTTCTCCAAGGAGGTCGGCGCGGCCACGCCCGGCCAGTGGACCCACATCGTGCTCAAGGTGAAGTTCTCGGCCTCGGACGGGACCGTCAGCGCCTGGCAGGACGGCGTGCAGCGCTTCGCGGACTACGCGCCGCCCTCCGGGACGATGTACGAGGGCAAGGACAGCTACGTCAAGACCGGCATCTACCGCGACAGCTCCATCGGCCAGGCCGGGAAGCTGTCGTTCGGCAGCTGGGCGATCGGGACGAGCCTGGGCTCGGTGAGCAAGGACCTGCCGGCCGGCAGGGACTGACAGGGACGGACGGGGACTGATCCCGCACCCTCCACACGACGACGACGGGCCCGGTCACCTCGCGAGGTGACCGGGCCCGTCGTCGTGAACGGCTCTCAGCCGAGGGCGCTGACGAGCGCCTCCTTCTGACGGGCGCCGAGGCCGGCGACGCGCCGGTCCTCGGGGATGCCGGCCTGCTCGAGCACCGCGGCGGCCTTGGCCGGGCCGTAGCCGGGCAGGGCGCGCACGAGCTGCGAGACCTTGGTCTTGCCGGCGATCGGGTCCTCCTTGCCGCGGTCGAGCACGGCCGGGATCGTCTCGTCGCCGCTCTTGATGCCGGCGAGCAGGGCCGAACGGGCCTGACGAGCCTCACGCGACTTGGCCTGGGCGGCCTCGCGCTGCTCGGGGGTCAACGTCGGGAGTGCCATGGGAGTCTCCCTCTCTCCTCACCTGCACAGGTCGTGGATGGTGCCATCGTGGACGGTGACCGTCGTGACGACGGGCCACGACACACCATGTCGCACCGCGTGTCGGTGGACGTCGGCGGGGGCAGGTGGTCGGCCCCGACGACTCCGACGGTTGCGGGACCGTACACGCCGTCCGTCGGGCACCACGGGCTGACCTGCTGTTATCGCGGAGCGTGATATTTACTAGGCCATACGAGTGGCAGATGTCGGATTTGCTTGGCAGTGAGTTAGACGAAGAGTGACGGTACTCCCGTGCCCGGCGCCACCGAGGCGCCACCGCAACGAGGGAGAACCGTCATGACCCAGCAGGCCGACCCCCGCGCCCCGATGATCGACACCTCGGTCGACGCCGACGTCACCACCCCCGCCGGCGGCACACCCGTGGCTCCGCCCTCGGGGTGGCCGCCGCCCGGCGCGATCCCCCAGCAGCAGGGCTACGGGCAGCCCGGGCCGACCACGGCGATGCCGGTGCCGCCGCCCGCCGGGCCGATGGTCCAGCCGCCGCTGAACACGCTGTCCTGGCTCTCCGTCGTGTCCGCGTTCGTGGTCTCGCCGGTCGCGATCGTGCTCGGCGCGATCTCCCGCCGGCAGATCGCGCGGACCGGCGAGCGCGGCAAGGGCCTCGCCACCACGGGCATCGCCCTCGGCATCGTCTTCACGATCATGGGCATCGTCTCGACGATCATGGTGCTCTCGATGGTCACCACCGTGACCTACACGCCGGCGCCCGCCCCGGTCGCCGCGGCGCCGGTCCCCGCCGCGAGCGTCCCCTCCGCCCCGGTGACGGGCGGGACGGGCACCACCGGCACCGGCACGACCGCCGGTGGCGCCACGGGCGCCGAGACGGCCGGACGCGCCCAGCTGCTCTCGGGCTGGCTGGACGTCGCCGCGGCCGACGCCACGCTCAGCGAGAACCTGGACCAGCACAGCGGCGACCTGGACGCCATCAAGGCCGACGTCGCCACCTACCGTGACGAGCTGCAGCGCTTCCGCGACACGGCGTCGACGGTCCAGCTGTCGCCCGAGCTGCGGTCGCAGGTCGACAGCCGCATGCTGCCGGCGGTCGACCAGGTGCTGACCGACCTGAACACGATCGTCAGCTCGTCCAGCTCCAGCAAGGTGCAGGCCGCCGCGTCGGCCCTGAGCGACGACGCCACCGCCATGGCGAACGAGGTCACGGCCGTGATCGGCGGCTGACCCGGGGGGGAGGGACCGGCCCGGTGCCGGGAGCGTCAGGGCTCCCGGTGCCGGGCCGGTGTCATGTCCGGGCCGGGTGCGCCGCGCGGTGCACGATCGCCGGCGGCAGGTTGCGCCACACCGTCGGCGTGGTCGTCACCTCGCCGAAGAGCTCACGCAGCTCCCGCTCCAGCGCCCGCGCCGGGGCGGCCCAGCGGGTGAAGGTGTAGCCGAACTGCACGAGGACCCCGCCCCGGGCGAGGGTCGAGGCCACCACGGGCAGCAGCGAGTCGTCCCGGCCGGGCCGGGTCGCGGACCAGCCGAGTCCGCTGACCACCACGTCCACGCCGCCGGTGGACGGCAGGCCGCGCACCGCGAGCAGGGTGGGCAGCTCGGCGACGTCGGCCGGCACCACCTCGACGGCGGGCAGCCGCTCCGCGAGCCGGTGGGCCAGCGCCGGGTTCAGCTCGACCGCGAGGTGGCGTCCGCGCCCGCCGAGGCGTCGCGCCAGCTCGTGGGTGAACGCCCCGGACCCGGCGCCCAGCTCCACGACGACGGGTCCGCCGGCCCCTCCCCCGGGCGGGCGCGGGGAGGGCACCCCGTCGGCCGGCGGCGCGCCCTCCGGCCCCAGCGCCGCGTCGGCCACGGCCCGGGCCAACGCCGACGAGCTGGGCCACACCGAGGCCGTGGCCACGGGGGCGCGCACGAACTGGGCCGCGAAGCGGGCGTCGTCGCGCCAGTCGCGGGTCGGTACCTCGACCCGGGCGGGGTCCGCGGGGTCAGGCGGCACGGGTCACCTCCGAGCGCCGCACCGTCTCCGCCACGCGGGCCGGCGGGGCCGGGGCGTGCACGGCGGGCAGCGGGCGCGCGTCCGGATCGGGGGTGGGCAGGGCCGCGGTGACCGCGGACGCGGCCCGCCGGGCACATCCCCGGCGTGCCGGCTCGGCCCCCGGGAGGTCCCCGCCCTCGAGCGCACCGGTCCAGCCCGGCAGCACCCGGACGGTGAGCAGCGTGCGGGGCGCTCCGGCGACACGGATCAGGGAAGACAGCAGGTCGTCGTCGCCGACGAAGGCCGCGGACGCGTCGGGGGACCCGTCGGCGTCCGCGTAGGCGAGGGCCACCGGCACCATCGGCGCCCCGGCGTCGAGCGCGGCCTGGAACGCCGCCGGGCGGAAGCGGCCGAGATCGCGACCGCAGCGGGTGGTGCCCTCGGCGAAGACCCCGACCGACCCGCCGGCGCGCAGGGCACCGGCCACGGCCGCGACGGCGTCGGGGAGGGCGCGCAGCCGGTCGCGCTCGAGGAACACGGTGCCGGCGCGGGCGGCCATCGGGCCGATCAGCGGCCAGTCGCGCACCTCCGCCTTCGCCAGCATCCGCACCGGCGACACCTGGTTCAGCGCGAGCACGTCCAGCCAGGAGACGTGGTTCGCGACGACGAGCGAGCCCGGCGCCGGGCGCGGGCCGGTCACCACGGTGCGGACGCCGGCCGCCGCGAGCAGCCGACCGCACCACAGCGCCTGCACGCGGCCGACGAGGGCCGGGCCGAGCAGCGGGGCGAGGAGCGCGACCGGGACGCCGGCGAGCAGGACCACCGCGAGCGCGATCAGGCGCGCCGTCGTCCGCACCCGCCGCCGCAGCCGCGGCCACCCGTCGTCGGGAACGGGGACCGGCAGGCAGGCGGGGGTGCAGGGGGAGGTGGGGAACCAGCCGGAGACCCCGGGGGCGGTCACACGTCCTCCCCGAGCAGGTGGCGCCGCCAGCGCGGGTCGATCGCGGTGTGGTCGAGCAGGACCAGCAGGTCCGCCACGCCGAAGTCGGGGTCGACCGCGGGGGCACCGCCGATCTCGGCGCCGAGGCGCAGGTAGCCGCGCAGCAGCGGCGGGGTCTGCGCGCGGGCCGCGCGACGCCCGTCGTCGGGACCGATCGGGGCCGGGCGGTGCGGGATCACCCGGCGCTCGTCGGGCGCGTAGTGCTTCTCCCGCACCAGCGACCACACCGCACCGGGCAGTTCGCCGTCCGCGGTCAGCGGGACGCTCGCGCAGCCGACCAGCCAGCGGTGCCCGGAGAGGATGAGGTAGCGCCACATCCCGGCCCAGACCAGCGAGAGGACCGTGCCGGTGCGGTGGTCGGGGTGCACGCAGGAACGGCCGACCTCGACCAGGCGCGGGCGCAGGGGGTCGAGGCGGCGCAGGTCGAACTCGGTGTCGGAGTACAGCCCGCCGGCCTCGGCCGCGCCCTCCGGGGTGAGCATCCGGTAGGTGCCGACGATCCGGCCGTCGGTGTCGTCGCGGACCATCAGGTGGTCGCAGAAGGCGTCGAACCGGTCCTCGTCGCGGCCCTCGTCCGCCGCGACGCCGGGCGCGAGGCGGGCGCCCTGCTCGATCGCGAAGACGTCGTGGCGCAGCCGCTGGGCCGCCCGGACGTGCGTGCGCTCCCGGGAGACGAGCAGGCTGTAGCGCTCGGAGGCGCCGGAGTCCCCGGGCCGGGAGATGTCGGGCCCGGCGGGCGCCGGTCCGGCCGGGGCGGCAGGGAGCGTCGCGTCGCGCCCCGTCGACGCGCTCGCCCCGGTCGTGAGCAGGACCTCGGTGCTGGTCATGCCGCGGTGTCTACGGTGCCCGTGCGCCGTTCGGCCGACCCGCGCGTGACGACGCGGTGTGTTCCGCGTGAATCGTCGGCGGTGAGTTCCGTGTAGTGCTCCAGGAGCTCCTCGCAGACGGCGGGCCAGGTGCGGCCGGTGGTGGACGCGCGGGCGGCGAGACCCATGCGGCGCCGGGCCGCGGGGTCGTCCCGCCAGTCCCGCACCCGGTCCCGGATCGCGGTGTCGTCCCCGCCGGGCCCCGCGTCGAACAGCCAGCCGGTGACCCCGGGCTCGACGAGGTCGCGCACCCCGCCCGCGTCCGGCGCCATCACCGGGAGGCCGGTCGCCTTGGCCTCCTGCACCGTCTGGCAGAAGGTCTCGAAGGGGCCGGTGTGGACGAAGGCGTCCAGCGCGGCGTAGGCGGTGGCGAGCTCGGTGCCGCCGCGGAAGCCGAGGAAGGCCGCGTCGGGCATCAGCTCGGCGAGCCGGGCGCGCGCGGGGCCGTCGCCGACGATCACGGTGCGGACGCCGGGCAGCCCGGTGAGGGCGGCGAGGCGCTCGACCTGCTTCTCGTGGGCGAGCCGCCCGACGTAGCCCACCAGCATCTCCCCGCGCGGGGCGAGCTCGCGGCGCAGCGTCGCCGCGGCCGCACCGCCGTCGGTGTGCTCGGAGGCGGGACGGAACCGGGCGGTGTCCACCCCGCGGCCCCACCGGTGCACCCGCGGGATGCCGTGCTCGCGCAGCGCGTCCACCGCCCACGCCGACGGGGCGAGGGTCCGGTCCGCCCGGCCGTGCAGCCGCCGGGTCCAGCGCCAGGCGGCGCGCGCGGTGAGCCCGACGCCGTACGACGCGGCGAAGCCCGCCACGTCGGTCTGGTAGACCGCGACCGTCGGCACCCGGAGCCGGCGCGCCGCCGTGATCGCGCGGGCGCCGAGGACGAACGGCGAGGCCAGGTGGACGACGTCGGGCCGGAACTCCTCGAGCGTCGCCCGCACCGCCGGGGTGGGGACGCCGACCGGCAGGGAGTCGACCAGCGCGAGGTCGAGCGCGGGCACCCGGATCACCGGGGTCCCCTCGACCTCGTCGGGGCCGGCGCCGGGAGCCAGGACGAGCCCCTCGTGACCTCGTCGGTGGAGATGGGCGATGACCTGCAGGACCGAGTTGGTGACCCCGTTGACCTGAGGCAGGAAGGACTCGGTCACGACCGCGACGCGCACGTGATCGACGGTTGCCGCTGTGAGGTCCGGGTGAGCGACGACGACGTGACCTCCCGCGGAACCCTCTCCCAACAGCTCGGACGTCGGGCGGTGTGACGCAGTCGTGATCCCTCACCGTCGGTGTGCGGAAGCCGGGTCACGGCGCGGGACGCGCGCGCACGTTCCGGTCGTCCCGGCGCGCCGGTCACCCTGCGGGGTCGTCCGGGGGCGATTCGACTGGACCGTCCGTGGTGCGGCGTTTGACACCGCCGTGGGCATCCCCGCCTACTACAGCGACATCCAGCCCCCATGGGGAGGGATCGGACGGGAGGGGGTCGGGTGCTCGAGCCGACGCGTCGCCTCCGTCCGGCACCCGTGGCGCCCGCCCCGGCCGTCCCCGGCGGGCTCGCGGAGCGGGGCGCGGCTCCCCGCTCGACGCTCGGGCTACCACCGGGGTCGATCCCCGGCCAGCCCGGCCCGCCGTCGGACGAGCGCGGTCGCGTGGCCGCCGTCGGCTCCTCCCCCGACGAGTTCGAGCAGCCGAGCTCGGCGCGGGTCTACGACTACCTGCTCGGCGGCGCGGCCCACGGCGCGATCGACCGGCAGCTCGGTGACGAGCTGACGGCGGCGCGCCACGACGTGGTCGCCCTGGTGCGGGAGAACCGGGCGTTCCTGCGCCGGGCGGTCCGCTTCCTCCTCGCCGCGGGGATCGACCAGTTCCTCGACCTGGGCTCGGGCGTGCCGACGATGGGCAACGTCCACGAGGTGATCGCCCGCAGCCGGGCCGGGGCGCGGGTCGCCTACACCGACATCGACTCCATCGCCGCGATGCACGGCCAGCAGCTGCTCGCGGCACTGCCCACGGCCACCTACACCGCCGTCGACGTCACCGACGTCGAGGCCGTGCTGTCCGCACCCGGGGTGGCCGGACTGCTCGACCTGCGCCGGCCGGTCGGTGTGCTCGCGTTCTCGGTGCTCCAGCACGTGCCCGGGGACGCGGCCGGCCTCGTCGCGTCCTATCTCTCGCACGTCGTCCCGGGGAGTGCCCTGGCGCTCTCGCACTACACGACCGACGACCCGGGGGCGACCGACCGGATCGAGCGCCTCACCGCCCGCTACGCCCACAGCGACCCGCGGGCCCGCACGCGGGCGGAGGTGGCGGACGTCCTCGCCGGGGTGGACCTCGTCGAGCCCGGGATCACCTGGGCCGGGGAGTGGCGCCCCGAGGCCGGGCGACCGCCCGGTCCGGACGATGCGCGGGGTCACTGGGCCGCCGTCGGCTTCCTGCGCTGAGCATCCGTTCGGCCGATTCAGCCGGACGGGTGTTGCTCCGTTCGCCGCCCACCGCGCGGCACGCGCCACTCACCGCGACATTCCGCGACTCGACGGTCACGCGAGGTGACGATAGGTCTCGGTTCGATTACGGTTCCCGCTGCCGGTCCGCTCCCCACGCATTCCGGCCCGAGTGTCCCCGACTCGACTTGGAGCCGACGTATGTCCGGTCGCCACCGCAAGCCGTCCACGCTGTCCGAGACCACGGGCAGCCTCGCCGTCGCGTCCCTCAAGGTCGGCATCGCCGCCGCGACGGTCACCGCCCCGGTCGCCCTCGCGGGCACCGCCATGGCCGCCCCGAGCGCGTCCGCCTCCCCGGACAGCAACGCCACCTGGGACCGCCTCGCCAAGTGCGAGTCGACCAACAACTGGGACGCGGACACGGGCAACGGCTTCAAGGGCGGCCTGCAGTTCACCGACTCCACGTGGAAGGCCTTCGGCGGCAAGCAGTACGCCTCCAGCGCCGACCAGGCCAGCCGCGAGGAGCAGATCGCCGTCGCGAAGAAGGTGCAGGACGAGCAGGGCTGGAAGGCCTGGCCGACCTGCACCAAGAAGCTCGGGATGCGCTGACCCCCATGCCGTGACGACGGCATGATGACGACGTGACCACCCCGGATGTCGTCGTCGTCGGAGCCGGCCTGGCCGGTCTCGTCGCCACCGCCGAGCTCGCCGACGCCGGCCGCCGGGTGGTCCTGCTCGACCAGGAGCCCGAGGCCTCGCTCGGCGGGCAGGCCTGGTGGTCCTTCGGCGGGCTGTTCCTCGTGGACTCCCCCGAGCAGCGCCGGCTCCGTATCCACGACTCGCTCGAGCTGGCGTGGTCGGACTGGCAGGGCTCCGCGCAGTTCGACGCGACCGGCGACGAGCAGGGCCGCGCGTGGGCGCGGGCCTACGTCGAGTGGGCCGCCGGGGAGAAGCGTTCCTGGTTGCGGGCGCAGGGCGTCCGGTTCTTCCCCGTCGTCGGGTGGGCCGAGCGGGGCTCCGGTTCCCCCACCGGCCACGGCAACTCCGTGCCCCGCTTCCACATCACGTGGGGCACCGGCCCCGGCATCCTCGAACCCTTCCTGCGGCGCGTCCGCGCGGCCGTGGCGGACGGTCGCGTGGAGCTGCGCTTCCGCCACCGGGTCGACCGGCTCGTGACGACGGCGGGTGTGGTCACCGGCGTCGCGGGGGCGGTGCTGGAACCCAGTGACGTGGCCCGCGGCCAGTCCAGCTCGCGGACGGAGACGGGGGACTTCGAGCTCGCCGCCGGAGCGGTCGTCGTGACCAGCGGAGGCATCGGCGGTGACCACGAGACCGTCCGGAAGTACTGGCCGGCGCGGCTGGGGACGCCGCCCGAGCACATGATCTCCGGGGTGCCCGCCCACGTGGACGGCCGCATGATCGGCGTCACCGAGGCGGCGGGCGGCGCGGTGGTGCACCGCGACCGGATGTGGCACTACACCGAGGGCATCGCCAACCACTCCCCGGTCTGGCCGCTGCACGGCATCCGCATCCTGCCCGGGCCGTCGTCGCTGTGGTTCGACGCGACGGGCAAGCGCCTGCCCGCGCCGCTCTTCCCCGGCGCCGACACCCTGGGGACGCTGGCGCACATCCGGCGCACCGGGCACGATCACACCTGGTTCGTCACCACCCAGCGCATCCTGGAGAAGGAGTTCGCGCTCTCCGGCTCCGAGCAGAACCCCGACCTCACCGGCCGCGACATCCGGCTCACCCTGCAACGGGGGCGCCCCGGCCCGACCGGGCCGGTCGGCGAGTTCCAGCGCCGCGGGGCCGACTTCGTGCAGGCCTCGACCCTCGCCGAGCTGGTCGACCGGATGAACGCGCTGACCCCGGAACCGTTGCTGCGCCTCGAGGACGTCGAGCGCCAGGTCCTCGCCCGCGACCGCGAGCTGGACAACCCGTACGGCAAGGACGCCCAGCTCGCGGCGGTCCGCAACGCCCGCGGCTACCTCGGCGACCGGTTGATCCGGGTCGCTCCGCCACACCGGATCCTCGACCCGGCCGCCGGGCCCCTCGTGGCGGTCAAGCTGCACATCCTCACCCGCAAGACCCTCGGTGGGCTGCACACCGACCTGTCCGGGCGGGTGCTGGGCGGCGACGGGTCACCGGTGCCCGGGCTGTACGCGGCCGGGGAGGCCGCCGGGTTCGGCGGCGGCGGGGTGCACGGCTACAACTCGCTGGAGGGCACCTTCCTCGGCGGCTGCCTGTTCAGCGGCCGCACCGTCGGGCGGGCGATCTGACCGGTCAGTTCCGGGCGCACTCGTAGGTGACCGGTACCTCGGCGCCGTGGTCGATCACCTCGAAGTCGTCGACCGAGAGTCCGCCGAAGGTCCGGGCCTCGATGCCGAGATCGGCCCACTTCGCCGTCGAGAACCGGTCGTCGGCGAAGGTCAGGGCGATCTCCCCGCCGTCGGAGAGGTACATGCCGTAGGTCTGCAGGGCCGTCAGCACCACGCGCTGCGGCCCGGTGAACGACGCGGCGTCGAAGGTCGGCTTCAGGCGCAGGTGCATCCCGTACGGCGGGGCGTCCGGACCCGGGTTCTCCGGGCCGCCGGCGTGCGTGGCGGGCGGGACGTACACGCCCGCCTTCATCCGGTCGTTCGGCAGCACGAAGCGCAGCGCGTGGTCGATGCGCCCGCCGGCGACCTCGTCCGCGGTCGGCGTGAGCGCGGCGATCGGGAAGCCGGCCGCGTCGGCGCTCGTGCACTGGGGTCCGCGCAGCTCGTCGGAGTAGGTGCGGTCGAGGTCCCACACGAACATCCCGCCCGCCGTGAGCCCGTCGGCGCTGCCCGTGGCCTGGTAGAGCTCGTAGAGCCGGCGTCCGGCGGTGTCCGCGACGAGCAGGTGACAGTCCTCGTTCGCCGCATCGCAGGTGAGGTCGGAGGAGCCCTCGATCACGGCACCGTCGGGAACGGGCATCTCGGCCGGGACCGGGTCGCAGTCGGGGCCGCCGAAGCAGTAGTCGGCGCTCGGGCCCACCGTGAGGCGCCGGGTCGAGCCGTCGGCGGTGAGCACCGGCATCGCGGTGTCGATCTGCAGGACGTTGCCGTTGCCCCAGCCGCCGGCCGCGTCGAGCGCGGCGAGGATCGCTGGCGAGCGGTCCGAGGCCGGGGTGCGGGACACGTCCTGGGTCCACGGCTGCGGTCCGGCGAACAGGGCGCCCGGGCGGCCCGCGGCCGGCGCCGCGCGCGACGTCGGGGATGCGTCCCGGAACGGGGCGGTGACACTGCAGGCGCCGGCCAGGAACAGGACGATCGCCACCACCAGGGCACGGACCACGCGAGCACCGTAGGCCCGTCGTCGGGACCGAGGACCGGAAAGCCGTAGTGCTCGGCGCGGAATGCCGTAGTGGGGATCGGTCCGGGCCCCACCCGGGCACTCCGTGACCATGGAACGACGAACCCTCGGATCGCAGGGCCTGTCCGTGTCCGCCCTCGGGCTCGGGTGCATGGGCATGACGTTCGCCTACGGCGGCCAGGACGACGACGAGTCCCGCGCGACCCTGCGGCGTGCCCTCGAACTCGGCATCACCTTCTTCGACACCGCCGACATGTACGGCCCGCACACCAACGAACAGCTGCTCGGCAGCGTCCTCGGCGCCCACCGCGACCAGGTGGAGATCGCGACGAAGTTCGGCAACGAGATCGGGCCGGACGGGAAGGGCACCGGCCGCGTCAACGGGCGGCCGGAGTACCTGCGCGGCCAGATCGACGGCTCGCTCGCGCGCCTGGGCACCGACCACGTCGACCTCTACTACCAGCACCGGGTCGACCCCTCGGTGCCGATCGAGGAGACCTGGGGTGCGCTCGGCGAGCTCGTCGAGGCGGGCAAGGTCCGCCACCTCGGCATCTCGGAGGCCGCGCCCGAGACCATCCGGCGGGCGCACGCCACGGCACCGGTGAGCGCCGTGCAGACCGAGTACTCCCTCTTCACCCGCGAGGTCGAGGACGACGGCGTGCTCGACGTCTGCCGCGAGCTCGGCATCGGCTTCGTGCCCTACAGCCCGTTGGGCCGCGGTTTCCTGTCCGGGGACATCCGGTCGACCGACGACCTCCCCGAGGGCGACTGGCGCCGGAACGCCCCGCGCTTCTCCGGCGAGGCCCTGCAGGCCAACCTGCGGGTCCTGGAGCAGGTGGAGGAGATCGCGTCCGCGAAGGGGGTCCCGACGACGGTGCTCGCGCTGGCCTGGGTGCTCGCGAAGCAGATCCCGCCCGGGGTCGTGCCGATCCCGGGCACGAAGCGTCGTCGCTACCTGGAGGAGAACGTGCGCGCCCTCGACGTCACGCTGACCGACGACGAGCTCGCCGCGATCGACGAGGCCGCACCGCTCGGCGTCGCGACCGGCCAGCGCTACCCGGAGGCGGCGATGGGCGGCCTGCGCCGCTGAGTCCTCGACCAGGTCCTCAACGCGACTCGGCGTCCGCCTTCACCGAGGCCAGGTTCTTGCGGGCGGAGCGGTGCATCGCCCGCTCCAGGCCCCAGTTCGGCACCGGGACGGTGACCTCCATCGTGGAGGTCATCGTCAGCTCCGTCCCGGTGCCGGACTCCGCCGCCTCGTAGGCGATGGTGCTCTCGCCGATCAGCTTCCCGCCGTCCTTCGTGCAGGTCAGCGTCACCGACGCGTCGGTGTAGGCGACGTCGTACACCGCGGTGGTGGTGAACCCGATGGCGCCGAGCGTCACCTCGATCCGCGACGGCCGTCCGTCGTCGCCGCGGGCGACGACCTTCGCCTCCTTGGCCTCGTTGGCCCAGCGGTCGGTGTTCTCCAGGTCGGCGACGACGTCGACGACCGTCGACACCGGGGCGGCGATGGAGATGGATTCCTTCACGGGTCCGGCCATGGTCAGTTGATACCCGCGCCGTGGCCCTCCACGCCCGGGGTGTCGAGGGCCATGGCCTGGGAGGACGACCGCGGGCCGGTCAGGGCGATCCCCGCGCGCAGGGCCGACGCCGCGTCGAGCACCGCGTCCCGCGCGGCGGGGATGAGCCCGGCGAACCCGGCGTAGCCGTGGACGAGGCCGGGGAAGCGGCGCGCGACGACCGGGACCCCGACCCGTCGCAGCGCCGACACCAGCTCCTCGCCCTCGTCGCGCAGCGGGTCGAATCCGGCGGTGGCGACGTACGCAGGCGGCATGACGTCGAGGTCGTCGGCGTCGAGCAGCGCGGTCGGCCGGATCGGGTCGAGCCCCTCGGGCAGGTAGAGACCCTCGAACCACTCGACGTCCTGGGTGCGCAGGCCGAAGCCGTCGGCGAACAGCTCCCGCGAGCCGCCCGAGCGCCCGGCGTCCGTGACGGGATAGAGCGCGAGGACGAACTCGGCGGTCGTCTCGCCACGACGGGCGAGCTGGTGGGCCGCCGTCAGGGCGAGGTTGGCGCCCGCGGAGTCGCCGCCGACCGCGACGGCGCCGGCCCGGAGCTCCGCGCGGTGGTCCAGCACGTACCGCAGCGCCGCGACGGCGTCCGCGAGGCCGGCGGGGAACGGGTGCTCCGGCGCCAGCCGGTACTCGACGGACAGGACGCGGGCGCCGGCCTGCTGCGCGAGCGCGCGGCACAGCGGGTCGCCGGAGACGATGCTGCCGAGCGCGAAGCCGCCGCCGTGGAAGAAGACGAGCAGGCCCGCCGTCGACCCGGAGACGTCGACCGGCTCGTACAACCGGGCGTCGAGCGTCCCGGGCGCGTCCCGCGACGGGCCCACCGGCACCGGGATCGTGAGCGAGCGGCTGACGACGCTGCGGGTGACCTCGGCGAGGCCGGTCGCCGCCTCGTCGGTGAGCCGGCGCTGGTCGGAGATCGGTGGCTCCTCGCCGGGGTTCGCGGCCAGCGAGATCAGCTTGATGACCATCTGGACGTCGAGATCGAGGACCTGGCCGTCGAGCTCGACGCGGCGTCCGGCGATCGCGCGCTTCACCGGCCGCGGGAGCCCGACGAGCCCACGCAGCACTCGGCGCAGGATCGGGAACTTCACGCCGCCGAGCCTAGGAGCGTCGCCGATCAGGCGCCCGGGCGGCCCGGGGAGATCACCGATGATGGGGTCATGACGACGTTGCTGGGGCTGCTGACCCGCCTCCGCGCCTGGCGCGACGACGACGCCGAGGCCATCTTCCGCGCCTGCCAGGACGCCGACGTGCAGCGCTTCACGACGGTGCCCTCCCCCTACCGACGGGAGGACGCGGACTGGTTCCTGGCGCACCACGTGCACGACGTCGAGGGCGAGGGCGGGGCGTCGTTCTGCCTCGAGGGGCTGGAGGCGCCGGGGCGCGTCGCGGGGAGCATGGCGCTGCTGCACGTGCGGGACGGCGTCGGCGAGATCGGCTACTGGACCGCGGCGGAGGCCCGGGGGCGGGGCTGGACGGCCGACGGGTTGGCGACGCTCGCGGCGTGGACGTTCGCCGAGCGGGAGTGCCGGCGTCTGGAACTGGTGATCGAGCGCGCGAACGAGGCGTCGACCGGCGTGGCACGTCGTGTCGGGTTCCGGGCGGACCGCGAGGAACCGGCACGAGTGCTCCGGGACGGCTCCGTACGGGACGTGGTGGTCCACGTGCTCGAGGCCTGAGATCGTGACCGTTCCGTGATCTTCTGGTGAGCGCCGACCTGGGCTTTCCCGGCCGTGACTGTCGGGGGTTCGCTCTAGTGTTCGAATCATGAGCACGGCAGTGGACTCCGAGCCCCGGGTGGGAGCCGAGACGCTGCTGCGTGCTGTCGACCCCGCCGAGCTGCCGGGTGAGGCGGTGGATGCGGGGATGAGCGCGTGCTTCGCGGCGGTGAACACCGCGGCCTGGCAGCTGTCCCGCTACGTGCTGGAGTGCTCGCGGGCGAAGGCCGGCACCCTCGAGCGGGTGGTGACCCGTCGTCGGGCGGGGAAGGTCGTGGCGCAGTCGCTGGGGTGGTCGGAGAGCTACGCGGCCTCGCGGATCGAGTTCGCCCGCCAGGTCGTGGAGCGGCTGCCGCGGCTCGGGGCGGAGATGGCCGCGGGGCGGCTGGAGGAACGCAAAGCGGCGGTGATCGTCGATCTGGTCGCCGATCTCGACGACGCCCAGGCCCGGGAGGTCGTCGACCAGGTCATCGACGCCGCAGCGGCGCTGCCCTACACGGCGTTGCGTCAGCGGGTGGCGCGGGTGGCGGCGGCGGTGGACCCGGACTGGTGGGAGCGACGCCGCGCGGCGGCGGTGGCGCGGCGGCGGGTGACGTTGCGTTCGGCGCCGTCGGGGGCGGCGGAGTTGTGTGGGCTGGATCTGCCCGAGGACCCGGCCCAGGACGCCCACGACCGGATCGTCGCGCTCGCGGCCGCGGCCCGGCGCCGTCTGGCGCGCGCGGGGATTCGGGTGTCGGTCGGGGAGGTGGAGTGCGAGGTGATGCTGACCCTGACCGGTCCGGCCGGGGCCGGGATGTACGACCTCGACGTCGTCGACCACGTCACCACCACCTTCGGCGGCCCCACCGCCACCGACAACGACGGTGATGACGGCGACCCTGGCGACACCGGCCCCGACGACAGCGGACCCGACGACACCGGACCCGACGACAGCGGACCCGAGGACAGCGGACCCGACGCCAGCGGCCCGGCTGACGGTCGCGACGATGGCGCGCCGGACATCAGTCCCGAGGACAGCGATCCCGAGGACAGCGATCCCGAGGACAGCGATCCCGAGGACAGCGATCCCGCGGAGCCGGCGCGCGGCGCTGGTAGCGAGGCACCGGTGGTCACGTTCCGGGCGCGCACGGTGCTGCGCCTGGAGCTACGCACCGTCCTCGGGTTGGACCGCCGCCCGGGCGAGCTGCCCGGCCACGGCCCGATCGCCAACCCCGAAGCCGTCGCGATGGCCTGGGCCCGCCGACACCAACGCTGGCGGATCGCCCTCTACGACCACCTCGGCCGACTCGAGTACGTCCTCTCGGTCCGACCCCCGGCCACCGGGCCACCCCCGGTCGGCGGGCGCCGCCACGCCCAGATCATCGAGATCACCGCCCACACCCGCGACCTCGACCTCCTCACCGCCGCCTTCGGCACCGACCAACTGCCCCTCACCGACCTGCGCGCCCTCGGCCCGATCCCGCACGACCTGCCGACCGTGCCCGGTGACGCTCTCGGGTTCCTGCGCCGCGCCGCCCGCGCCCTCGCCCGCGAACGCGCCCGCCCACCCGAAGAGCACCCCGCCGTGAGCACCGCTGAAGCCGGGAACCGGTTCCCCTCCACCCGGCTACGGGACTGGGTCACCGCCCGCGACCGCACCTGCCGCGCGCCGGGCTGCACCGTGGACGCCACCCGATGCCACGCCGACCACACCCTGGCCGTCACCGACGGCGGCCAGACCGTCGCCGACGACCTCGGTGCCCTGTGCCAGGCCGACCACCTCGACAAACACGACGACGACGCCGGCTGGACCGTGCACCAGACCCACCCCGGGCGTTTCGAGTGGACCTCCCCCACCGGGCGGGTCCACGTCCGTGAACCCGAGCCCTACCGCCCGCTACCCGACCCCGTCCCGCGCACCTGGATCCGCCACCACGACGACTGGCAACCCCGCCCCATCCTGCCGGGCACACCCCGACCCAACCGGCACGGTCTGATCACCGACGCCTCCCGCGACACCCAGAGCCACCTCTGGCGACGCGCCCAACAACGACGAACCGAGACGACCGACCTCGACGACGGGCCGCCCTTCTAGCCGCAGCGGATCAGACGGCCAGCGTGCCCGTCACGCCGACCACGGTGTCGCCGCCGACCCACACCCGCCCGTCGACGTGCTCGACATGCACCCGCCCCCGCCGTCCGAGGGCGGTCCCCTGCGCCGCCACGTAGGACGACGGCGCGTGCCCGACAGACACGAGCCACTGCCCGAGCCCGGCGTTCAGCGAGCCGGTCACCGGGTCCTCACCGACGCCGACGGCCGGGACGAAGGCCCGCACCTCGAACGCGGCCTCGGACCCGCTCGGGTGTGGCCCGACGACGCCGACGTTGTATCCCCCGACCGCCAGCGCCCGCAGATCCGGCGTGAGGCCGAGCACCGTGGCGGCGTCCGGGAGCAGCACGGCCACCCAGCCCGGGCCGTTGTCGACCCACGCCGCGTCGACGACGTCGTCCACCCCCAGCCCTGACCTCAACGCCTCGAGGTCCGCGGGGTCGACCGGGCCGGAGCGCACCAGCGGCGGCGCCTCGAACGCCGGCCGCTCTCCCCCGCGCACCCGCACCAGGCCCGCGCCGCACTCCTGGACCGGGCCCGCCCCGTCGTCGGGAATCCCTCCCGCCTCCGACCAGGCCCGGGCGGAGCCGAGCGTGGGGTGGCCGGCGAAGGGCAGCTCGCGGCGCGGCGTGAAGATGCGCAGCCGGTAGTCCGCGGCGGAGGTCGTCGGGCGCAGCAGGAACGTCGTCTCCGACAGGTTCGTCCACGAGGCGATCGCGGCCATCTGCGCGTCGCTCAGGTCGTCGGCGTCGTGGACGACGGCGACCGGGTTGCCGGCGAAGAGTTCGTCCGTGAACACGTCGACCTGGGTGAAGCGGTGCACGATCCCGACCCTTCCCGACGTCGGGTCGGGGCGGCAGAGCCACCCACGACCAGGTGGCAGAGCGGGTACACCGGGACCGTGGAGGAGAAGACCTGCGCCACCTGCGGCCGCCGCATCGAGTGGCGGAAGAAGTGGGCCCGCGACTGGGAGAACGTGCGCTACTGCTCCGACGCCTGCCGTCGGCACAAGCCGGACGACACCGACCGTTCGCTGGAGACGACGATCGTCGAGCTGCTCGACCAGCGCGCGGCCGGGAAGACGATCTGCCCGTCCGAGGCGGCGAAGCAGGTCGGCGGCGACGGCTGGCGCGACCTCATGGAGCCCGCCCGCCGCGCCGCACGCCGCCTCGTCGACGCCGGGACGATCGAGATCACGCAGCAGGGCCACGTCGTCGACCCCTCCACCGCGAAGGGGCCGATCCGGCTGCGGAAGGTCTAGCGCCCGGGGCTGCCCTCGTAGCGGCGGGTGATCACCTCGAAGTGGTGGCCGCCCGGGTCGTCGAAGTACAGGCCGCGCCCGCCGTTCTCGTGGTTGATGCGGTTCGGCTCGCGGGACCCGGGGCCGGAGAAGTAGACGACCCCACGCTCCTCGAGCCGGGCCCGGACGGCGTCGAACTCGTCGTCGGACAGGTGGAACGCGACGTGCTGGCCGGGGAACTCGAACGGCGGCACGGCGTAGTCGATGGTCAGTGTGTCGTCGACGTCGACGGCGATGAACGGTCCCGCCGGGCGTGGGTCCGGCAGGTCGAGGACGTCGGCGAGGAAACGCGCGGACGCCTGGGCGTCGTGCGCGGCGAGGGCGAAGTGGTCGAGACGGACGGCCATGGTGGGAGGATCCGAGTCCTCCTCGACGAGGACGTCAAGCACGGTCACCGGGTGAGCCGGTCGAGGAACGCGATCAGCAGCGCCTCCCGCAACCGCGGCGGCGCGGCGTCGAGCAGGGCGTTGACCGGCGCCATGCGATCGGGGACGGCGGCTCCCTCCAGCCCGGCGAGCGCGAGGAGCCCGTCGAACGCGGCGTCGTCGAGCGTCGCCGGGTCCAGGGCCGCCGCCGCCGCACGCAGCTCGGGCGCCACCACCACCGGCCCGGCCGCGACCGCTGCAGCGACCGAGTCGCGCAGCGCCACGACGAGGTCGTCGAGCCCGTCCGCGGTCGCGGCGGAGATCGTGAGGTGCAGCGTGGCGGGAAGGTCGCGGAACGCCATCTGGGGCTGCACGAACCACCCCCGACCGGACAGCTCGTCGGCGAGCGTGAACACGTCCAGCGCCCCGTCGGTGGCCACGGCGAGCAGCGACGCGTCCGGCTCGGCGGCCAGGCGCACGTGCTCGGTGCCCCGGACCAGGTCGGCGACGGCGGCCGTCGTCGCGAGCGTCGTCGCCACCAGCTCCCGGTAGCCCTCCACCCCGATGTGCCGCGTGACCGCCCACGCGGCCGCGAGCGGACCGCCCGAGCGCGTGGACTGCATCGTCGCGTTGAGCATCGTGTAGCCCGGCCAGTCGGCGCTCGCGAAGAACTGCGGTCGGCGCAGCGCCGGGTCCCGGTGCAGCAGCAGTGAGACGCCCTTCGGTGTGTAGGCGTACTTGTGCAGGTCCGCCGACAGGCTGGTGACGCCCGCGACGGCGAGGTCCCACGGCTCCGGGTACGCACTCCACGGCAGCACCCAGCCGCCGATGCAGGCGTCGACGTGGCAGCGGACCCCACGGTCGGCGGCGAGAGCGGCCACCGCCGCGACCGGGTCGACCACCCCGTGCGCGTACGACGGCGCCGAGACCGCCACCAGCACCAGCCGGTCGGCCACGGCGTCCATCGCCACCGCCATCGCGTCGGGCACCGCCCGCATCGTCGCCAGGTCGACGTCGACCGCGACCAGCTCCACCCCGAAGTAGTGCGCGGCCTTGTGGAACGCACCGTGCGCCGTCGTCGGGACGACCATCGCCGGCCGGTGCACCCCGGCCGCGTCCCGCGCGGTCTGCACGGCCAGCAGGATCGACTCCGTGCCGCCGGAGGTCACGGTGCCGACGGCCGTGTCCGGTGCGTGGAACAGCGGCCGCGCCAGCGCGACCAGGTCCCGCTCCATCGCGGCGAGGCTGGGGAAGGCAGTCGGGTCGAGGCCGTTGGTGGCCCCGAACGACGCCAGGGCCGCCCGCCCCACCGCGTCCGCCTCCGCGAGCCCGGAGTCGTAGACGTACGCGAGTGTCCGCCCGCCGTGGGTGGGCAGGTCGTGGGCCCGCAGGGCCTCCAGCTCGGCCAGGACGTCAGCCATGGGAACCCCCGTAACGACGGATCGGGATCAGGCTCACCGCGACGAGCACCGCGGGCACCACCGAGAACCCCAGCGCGATCGCGAGCAGCGCGGACGGCGACTGGGCGGTCCCTCCGGTGGAGGCGACGTAGCCACCCGCCGCGAGCACGAGGCCGTAGAGCCCCGGCCCGAGCGCCAGCCCGAGGGTCTCGCCCGCGGTCCAGAGCCCGGTGAAGACCCCGGTGCGGTTGACCCCGGTCGCCCGCGTGGCCGCGGCCGCCACGTCGGGCAGCATCGCCAACGGACACAGCTGCGTCCCCGCGTAGCCGATCCCGGCGACGCCGGCCGCGACGTACGCGAGCGCCGGGACCTCACCCGCCGTCGTGACCAGCGCCAGGGACCCGACCACCAGCAGGACCGTCGAGACGACGTATCCGGAGCGCTTGCCCCACCGCCGCGACCAGCGTTCCCACAGCGGGCTGACCAGCAGTGCCGGCCCGACGAACGCCGCGAACAGCACCGACGACGCGGCCGGGTCGGCCAGCAGGTACCGCGCCACGTAGGCCACCCCGGCGAGCAGCGTGCCCACTCCGAGCGCCTGCGCGACGAACGCCAGCAGCAGCCGGCGGAAGTCCGGGACGGCGAGGGCGACCCGGAGCTGGGCGCGCAGCGGACCGGTCGGCGCGTCGGTGGGGTCCTCGGCGACCCCGCGCGTCGCGACCCAGGCCCCGAGGGTGCCGACCAGCAGGAGCAGGCCGACGTAGACGCCCATCGCGCGGTGCCCGGCCGCGTCGACCACCAGCGGCGCGGTGCCGCCGGAGAGCAGGATGGCGAGCGCGATCACCGCCACCCGCCACGACATCATCCGGGTCCGCTCGTCGGCGTCCGGCGTGATCTCGGCCGGCATCGCGTTGAAGGGCACCTGGAAGAACGCGTAGGCGGTCGCGCACAGCAGGAACGCCACCACCACCCAGGTCGCGGCGAGCGCGGGCGGCGCCGTCGGGCCGGCGAAGATCAGGGCGAACGTCACCGCCAGGGCGATCCCGGCCCGCAGCAGGAACGGCCGCCGGCGTCCCTGCGGGGAGACGCTGCGGTCGCTGACCCGGCCCGCGATCGGGTTCAGCAGCACGTCCCACGCCTTGGGCACGAACACGATCAGCCCGGCGACGGCGGCCGCGACGCCGAGCGTGTCCGTCAGGTAGGGCAGGAGCAACAGCCCCGGCACCGTCCCGAACGTGCCGGTGGCGACGCTGCCGAGCGCGTACCCGCGGCGGACCCGGGCGGGCAGGACCGCGGCCACCACCGGTCGGCGCCGTCGGGGCTAGAGCGCGGCGTCGGTGCGCGCATAGGCGCCGCGGTGGAACACCAGGGGCGGCAGCTCGGCGGTCGCGAGGTCCTGGACCGCGCCGACGACGATCAGGTGGTCACCACCGTCGTGGGAGGCGTGCAGCGTGCAGTCGATCCACGCCGTGGCCCCGTCCAGGATCGGTCCCCCGGACGGCGCCGGGCTCCAGCCGACGCCCGCGAACTTGTCGGTGCCCGACTTCGCGAACTGCGTGGAGAGGTTGCCCTGGTCCTGGGCGAGCACGTTGACGACGAAGCGGCCCGTCCCCTCGATCCGCGGCCACGACGACGAGCCGCGCCCCGGCAGGATCAGCACCAGCGGCGGGTCGAGCGAGAGCGACGAGAACGACTGACAGGTGAAGCCGGCGGGCTCCCCGTCGACGAGGCCGGTCACGATCGTGACGCCCGACGGGAAGTGCCCGAGCACCGAGCGCATCGTGGTCGGGTCCGTGCTCGCCATGGGGCGCATCCTTCCTCGGTCACCGGAGTCCCCGTCACGGTAGGCGTCCGGGCCGCACGATGCGATCTCTCCTACGCTGACCCGCTCATGGAGCCCGCCCCGCGCCGCGGTCGCAGCAAGGACCGGTCGAAGGACGCGGCCGTGCTGGACGCGACCGTCCGGCTGCTCGCCTCGCACGGTGTGGCGGGGACGTCGATGGACCGGGTCGCGAGCGCCGCGGGCGTGTCGAAGGTGACCGTCTACACGCGCTGGCGGAGCAAGAACGAGCTGGTCGGGGCCGCCCTGGCGCACCTGCGGCTGGGCCACGTGCCGGAACCGACCGGCGACGTCGAGGCCGACCTCGTCGCCCTGCTCACCGCCATGCGCGAGCAGTACGAC
Source organism: Actinomycetospora termitidis (assembly GCF_030286555.1). Taxonomy (GTDB): domain Bacteria; phylum Actinomycetota; class Actinomycetes; order Mycobacteriales; family Pseudonocardiaceae; genus Actinomycetospora; species Actinomycetospora termitidis. Next base: position 974,716 of record NZ_JASVWF010000003.1, read on the forward strand.
GAGGTCGGCGCGATGAGCATCCTGGGCACCTGCCTCGCCGACGAGCGCGGCTCCGGGGGTGAGCTGCTCGGCATCGTGCGCGAGGCCACGCTCCTGCCGCGCCGTGCGCTGTTCGCCGCCGTGCTCGCGGCGGGCGTCGAGCGCGGCGAGCTGCGGGCCGACCTCGACGTCGAGGCCGCCACCAGCCTCGTCGTCGGGACCCTGTACGCCGACCACCTCGCGGGCCGGACCACCGACCCGACGTCCGCGGTCGCGCTCGCCCTCAGCGGGTGGCGAGCCGCTCGCTGACCAACCGCGCGCCCTCGGCCATCGCGTCGAACTTCGCCCACATCACCCGCGGGTCGACCTCCGGGCGGTAGGTGGCCTGCGAGGAGAACCCGCAGTCCGCACCCGCCATCACCCGCTCCGGACCGACGAGGCGCACGAATCGCTCCAGGCGCTCGGCGATCAGCTCCGGGTGCTCGACGATGTTCGACGCGTGCGTGATCACGCCCGGCACCAGCACCTTGTCCGCGGGCAGCGCCACGGTCTCCCACAGGTGGTACTCGTGCTCGTGGCGCGGGTTGGCGCTCTCGAAGGAGACGTACCGGGCGTTCACCGCGAGGACCAGGTCGATCACGTCGGCCAACGGGACGTCGAACACCCGCGGGCCCTCGTTGATCGAGTAGCAGGTGTGGAAGCGGACCCGCTCCGGCGGGATCCCGCGCAGCGCGTGGTTCACCGCCTCGACGTACATCCGCCCGCGGCGTTCGCGGGTCGCCTCGTCGTAGCCGTGGAAGCTGAAGATCTCGGTGAGGAACGGGTCGTCGACCTGCAGCGTGAACCCGGCGTCCACGATCGCCCGGTACTCGGTGTGCAGCGCGTCCGCGACGGCGAAGTAGTACGCCTCCTCGGACTCGTAGTACTCGTTGACCCCCACCCCGCTCGGCGCGATGGACGGGACGAACGCCTCGCCCGGGTCGACGGCCGCGGCGAGGTTGTCGAGGTCGCGCCGCAGGGCCTCCTCCTCCTGGTAGACCAGCGGCCCGGTGCACACGACCGGCTCGATCGTCCCGACGGTGCCGCCCATCATCGCCTGGGCGAAGTACCGCTCGTAGTACTCCGGGAACGCCTCCTGCTCGGCCGCGAAGCTGTACACCGTCTCCGCGCCCGGCCGGCGCTCCAGGCCCCCGAGGCGCTCGGTGACGTAGCTGAAGAAGCCGAGCTTGCCCATCTCGCCGTCGGTGACCACGTCGATCCCGTGCTCGCGCTGCTGCGCCACGATCCCGGCCACGGCCTCCCGCGTGGCCCGCTCGCGGGCGGCCGGGTCGACCTGCGGGTCGGCGAGCAGGTCGAGCAGCGCGGTCGGGCGCGGCAGGCTCCCGACGTGGGTGGTGCGGATGCGGACCACGGCGTCCCCTTTTCCTGAACCGGATAGTTCAGGTGAAGCTAGGACCGTTCCCGACGACGGGTCAACCGCGGCGTCATCAAGAGGTTTTACATCTCAATCGTGCTCAATTCTGCGCTTTCTCCTCCTGGATGAGCTGTGTCACGCTGGTCCGCGAGACCTGCACGACGAGGAAGGGTTCACCGTGGAGACCTTCGTCCTGATCACCGGCGCCTGGCACGGCGGCTGGAGCTGGCGCCCCGTGGCCACGAAGCTGCGGGCGGCGGGGCACCGCGTGTACACCCCGACGCTGCCCGGGCTCGACCTCGGCGACGACCCGCGCGGGGTCACCCTCACCGACTGCGCCGACGCCGTCGTCGACCTCGTCGAGCGCGAGGACCTCACGGACGTGACGCTGCTCGGGCACAGCTGGGGCGGCTACGTCCTCTGTGGCGCCGCGCCCCGCCTCGCCCCGCGGCTGCGCCGGAACGTCTTCTGGAGCGCCTTCGTCCCGCAGGACGGCGAATCGCTCATGGACGCGGTGCCCCCGCACTACGCGGAGCTGTTCACCGCCCAGGCCGCCGCGAGTGGGGAGCAAAACACGGTGTCGCTGCCCTTCGAGGTGTGGCAGGGCGCCTTCATGCAGGACGCGAGCGAGGACGCCCAGCGCGCGGTGTTCGGCCTGCTCGCCCCGCAGCCCATGGGCACCTTCTCCGAGGCCCCGAACCAGAAGCCGTTCTTCGACCTCGACGTGCCGAGCGCCTACGTGCTCTCCGTCGACGACGTCGCCCTCCCGCCCGGGGAGTACGGCTGGACCCGCTTCCCGGAGCGCCTGGGCGTCACCGCGATCGAGGCGCCCGGTAGCCACGAGGCCAACTTCACCCGCCCCGGCGAGCTCACGGACGCGTTCCTGAAGGCCTGCGCATGAGGGTCGCCGTCGTCGGCGCCGGGATCGGCGGGCTGACCCTGGGACTCGCGCTACGGGCCCGCGGGATCGACGTCGACCTCTACGAGCGCGCCGCCGAGCTCCGCGAGGTCGGGGCGGCCGTGGCGCTGTCCGCCAACGGCACCCGCGAGCTGATCCGGCTCGGCGTCGACGACGCGCTCGACCGCGTCTCCACCCAGCCCACCGAGCTGATCTACCGCGACGGTCGCTCCGGAGAGAGGATCGCCGCGCACCCCGGCGGCTCCACCTACCGCGAGCGCTTCGGCGCGCCCTACTGGGGCATCCACCGCGTCGACCTGCAGCAGGGCCTCGCCCGGGCGTTCGGCGCCGAGCACCTGCACCTATCCCGGACCGTCGTGGGCGTCGGCGACGACGGACGCTCCGTCCGCTTCGCCGACGGCTCCGAGGTGACCGCGGACGTCGTCGTCGGAGCCGATGGCGTGCACTCCGTGGTGCGGGACTTCGTCGTCCCGGGCGAGGGGCCGCGCTACTCCGGCACGAGCGCCTTCCGCGGCCTCGTTCCGCGCTCCGCGCTGCCGTCGCTGCCCGACCCGCCGGCCATCCAGTTCTGGGCCGGCCCGCACGCCCACCTGCTGCACTACGCCCTCGGCGGCGTCGAGCGTGACGACGACACCGTCAACTTCTTCGCGGTGCTGTGCGGGCCGGACACCTGGGACGGACCCAACCGGGAGGTTCCCGACGGCGAGCTCCTCGCCGCCTTCGAGGGCTGGCACCCCGCCGTCGTCGAGATGCTCGCCGCGGTGCCGCAGAGCCCGCGCTGGCCGCTGCTCTCCCAGCCCCACCTGACGCGCTGGACCCGCGGCCGCGTCGCGCTGATCGGCGACGCCTGCCACGCCATGCTGCCCCACCACGGGCAGGGCGCGAACCAGTCGATCGAGGACGCCGTCGTCCTCGCCGGCCTGCTCGCGGCCCACGGTCCCGACGAGGCCCTCGCGGCCTACCCCCGACGACGCCGGGCCCGCACCCGCGCCGTCTCCACCAGCGCCTGGGAGACCGGGACGCTCCTCCATCTCCCCGACGACGACGTCGACGGCCTGAAGGCGCGCGACGCGCGCTTCGCCGGCTACCTCGACGCGAACGCCTGGGTCCACGATTACTCGTCCACCACCACCGAGAAGGAACCCGCATGACCACCACCGAGGACCAGCCCGTCTCCGACGCCGCGACGGCCGGCTCGCACGCCACCGACATCGCCCGCTCCGGCGCGGCCACCTTCCGCACCGGCGGCGGCAGCGTCGACGAGGCCCGCGTCGCGACCGTGGTCGGCGCGGCCCTCGAGGGCATCCGCGCCGCGATCCGCGAGAACAAGGTCACCTACGAGGAGTTCGACGCCTTCAAGCGCTGGCTGATCAGCGTCTCGGACACCGGCGAGTGGCCGTTGTTCCTCGACGTCTACCTGGAGTTCGAGGTCGAGAAGGTCGCCGCCGAGACCCAGGACGGGTCCGTCGGCACCATCCTCGGCCCGTTCTGGCTCGACGGGCAGGCCCAGCTGGACTCGCCGGCCACCCTGCCGATGCGCGACGACGAGCCCGGCACGCCGATGATCCTGGCCGGGCAGGTCACCGACACCGACGGCACGCCGCTGGCCGGCGCGAAGGTCGACATCTGGCACACCGACGAGGAGGGCTGGTACTCCGGCTTCGCGTCGAAGCCGCCGGCCGGGAACCTGCGCGGCGTCGTCACCGCCGACGACCAGGGCCGCTACGAGATCCACACCCGCAAGCCCGCGCCCTACACGATCCCGCTCGACGGCCCGACCGGTCAGATGACCCTGGCCGCCGGCTGGAGCCCGTGGCGCCCCGCGCACATCCACCTGCTGGTCACCGCGCCGGGCCACCGCACGCTGACCACCCAGCTGTTCTTCACCGGCGACCCGTACCTCGGCAACGACGTCGCCTCGGCCGACAAGCCGGAGCTCACCCTCGACCCCCAGCCCACCGGCCACGGCGACGAGATCCGCTCCGACCGGGACTTCGTGCTCGAGCGCGACGCCTGAGCAGGGAGACGTAGCGCAGCGGAGCTCGACCGACAGGAGCACAGTGGACCTCCGGCAGCTCCGCTACTTCGTGACCGTCGCCCGCACCCGGCACTTCGGGCGGGCGGCGCAGGAGCTGCTGATCGCCCAGTCGCCGCTCTCGCAGGCGATCCGTCAGCTGGAGTCGCACCTCGGCACGCCGCTCTTCGAGCGGACCACGCGCCGGGTCGACCTCACCGCCGCGGGCGAGGCGCTGCTGCCGGAGGCCGTCCGCATCCTCGAGTCGGTGTCGGCCGCCCGGGACCAGGTGTCCCGGGTGGCCGCCGGCGACCTGGGGGCTCTGCGGGTGGGGACGACGGCGCTGGCCACCTACCGGCACGTGCCGCGGCTCGTCCGGCGGCTCGCCGCCGAGCTGCCCGGCGTCTCCCTGACCTTCCGCACCGAGATGCTCACCCCCGCCCTGGAATCCGCCCTGGCCGACCACCGGATCGACCTCGCGGTGCTCCGCCCGCCGGTCCGCGACGAGACCCTCGCCGTGCACCTGCTCGCCCGCGAGCGCCTGGTGCTGGCCGTGGGTGACGACGACCCGGAGACCGGACCCGTCGACCTGGCCGGCCTCGCGGACGCCGACTTCGTCGTCTACTCCGCGCCCGGCTCGGTCGTCGGGGCGGCCGCCGAGCGGGCCTGCCGTGCGGCCGGGTTCGTCCCGCGCCACACCCACGAGGCCGACCAGACCTCGATCGTGCTCGCCCTCGTCGCCGCCGGCGTCGGGGTGGCCCTGCTGCCCGAGTCCGTCCTCGCCGTCGCCGTCGCGGGCGTGCACTACCGCGAGCTCCGCCGTCCCGCGCCGGGTACCGCCGACGTCGCCCTGGCCTGGCGCCGCGACGACCCGTCCCCCGCCCTCGCCAAGGCCCTCGCCGTGCTCACGGCCGACGACCCCCAGCCTGGAGACCCGCCGTCATGAAGATCAGCTCCGTCGAGGCGATCCCGCTCGCCGTGCCGTACCGGCGGCCGTTCGCCTTCGCCAGCGGCACGGTGACCGCCGCCGACCACGTCCTCGTCCGCATCACCACCGACGACGGCCTCGTGGGCGTCGGGGAGGCCCCGCCGCGGCCGTACACCTACGGCGAGACGGCGAGCTCGGTCGTCGCGGCCGTGCGCGACCTGTTCGCGCCGGTGCTCGTCGGCGCCGACCCGTTCGCCCGCGAGCGCATCCGCGCCGACCTGCACCGCACCGTCGCGAACAACGCGGCCAAGGGCGCGGTCGACACCGCGCTGTGGGACGTCGTCGGCCAGGCGTGCGGGCAGCCGGTGCACGTGCTGCTCGGGCACGCCGCGGACGACGTGCGGGCGGCCCACATGATCGGGCTCGGCACGCCGCGCGAGATGGTCGCCGACGCCGTCGAGATGCGCGACGACCACGGCGTGGAGGCGTTCAAGGTCAAGGTCGGCCGCGAGCTCGGCGTCGACCTGGCCGCGGTGCGGGCGCTGCGCGCCGAGCTGGGCGACGCGGTCGAGCTCTACGCCGACGCCAACCGCGGCTGGGACGCCGACACCGCGATCGTCGCCGCCCGTCGCCTGGCCGACCACGGCGTGACGATGCTCGAGGAGCCCAACCCGGCCGACGACGTCCTCGGCCGGCGGCGGATCGTGCGGGCCTCGCCGATCCCCGTCGTCGGGGACGAGTCCACGATCACGCTCGGCGGGGTCGCGCGGTCGCTGCTCGACGGCGACTCCGAGTCGATCAGCGTCAAGGTCGCCCGCACCGGGTTCACCGACTCCGCCAAGATCGTCGGGCTCTGCGAGGGCCTGGGGGTCTCGGCCATGATCGGCAACCAGATCGACGGCATGGTCAACACCGTCGCGTCGGTGGCACTGGGCTGCGGACTGGCCGCCCTGGCCCGCCACCCCGTCGAGGTCACCAACTTCCTGCTGATGAGCGACGACGTCCTCGCCGAGCCGCCGGTGATCACCGACGGTCGGATCGCCGCCCGGCAGGCCCCCGGCCTCGGCGCGACGATCGACCCCGACAAGCTCGCCCACTACCGCACCGACACCTGAGGGAGCCCCCGTGCAGTTCCTCGTCCGGATGGACGTCCGCCTGCCCCACGACATGCCGCAGGACGTGGCCGACGACCTGCGCGCCCGCGAGCGCGACCGCGCCCACGAGATCCAGCGCGCCGGGAAGTGGCCGGAACTGTGGCGGGTCGTCGGGAGGTACGCGAACTACAGCCGCTTCGACGTCGAGTCGGGCGACGAGCTGCACGAGCTGCTCTCCAGCCTGCCGCTGTTCCCGTACATGGAGATCGAGGTGACGGCGCTCACGCGCCATCCGTCGAAGCTCGACTGACGCTGCCGGTGATCGGAAGAGCCCGTGTCCTACTCACGGGTCATGAGAGAGGGTGACCGGTGTGCGTCTCCACCTGACCGACGACGGGCCCCCCGACGCTCCGGTGCTCGTCCTGCTGTGCTCGCTCGGCTCCACCGTGGACATGTGGGCCCCGCAGCGTCGCGAGCTCGCGGACACGTACCGGGTGCTCACCCTCGACACCCGCGGGCACGGCGGCTCCCCCGTGCCGGACGGCCCGTACACCGTCGAGGAGCTCGCCGACGACGTCCTCGAGACCCTCGACGGCCTCGGCGTCGGTCGGGCGACGTTCGCCGGCGTCTCGCTGGGCGGGGCGATGAGCCAGGCGATCGCCCTGCGCGCCCCCGAGCGGGTCGCCGCCCTGGGACTCCTGTGCACGTCGTCCCGCTTCGGCAACCTCGACAGCTTCGCCGAGCGTGCCCGCGTCGCGCGGGCCGAGGGCGTCACGGGTCTCGCGGACGGCGTGGTCGCGCGGTGGTTCACCGACGACGTCGATCCCGAGGTGCGGACGCGGATGCGGGACATGATCGCCGCGACGCCGGCCGAGGGCTACGCCTCGTGCTGCGAGGCGATCGTCGCGTGGGACTCGCGCGACCGGCTGGCCTCGATCACCGCGCCGACCCTGGTGATCTCCGGGGCCGAGGACCCGGCGACGCCCCCGGAGCACGGGCGGGCCATCGCCGACGGCATCCCCGGGGCCCGCTTCGAGATCGTCGACGACGCCGCGCACCTGGCCTCCTACCAGCGGCCCGAGGTCGTGACCCCGCTCCTCGCCGAGCTTCTGAAAGGAACTGCTGCATGAGTGAGATCGACAAGGTGTGGGCCTCGGCCGACGAGGCGGTGGCCGACATCGCGAGCGGGTCGTCGCTGGCCGT
>NZ_JASVWF010000030.1 GCF_030286555.1 Actinomycetospora termitidis
CGGATCATGGTGTCGCGGATGACCTCGACGTGCCCGTCACCCACGGTGCCGTCATCGACGTAGGAGCTGGTGGCCGGCAGGTCCGCGGGCACCACCGCCCCCGACGGCGAGGTGGTCTCGTGCAGCGCGGCGGCGTGCTTGGCCAGCCGATTGGTCTCGGCCGGGTCCAGGCGCACGTGATCGGCCAACAGCCGCGACAGGTGCCGGTAGCCGGACTCCGCCAACGCGTCAGAGGTCTTGAGCGCGGTCAGCGCCCGGTACACCCGCGCCCCCGCCAACCGGTACGCGCGCACGGCGTCCGCCATCTCCGCCAGCGCTGCACTGGA
>NZ_JASVWF010000031.1 GCF_030286555.1 Actinomycetospora termitidis
GGGGGGGTGGGGGGGGGGGGGGGGGGGGGGGGGGGGGGGGGGGGGGGGGGGGGGGGGGGGGGGGGGGGGGGGGGGGGTGGGGGGGGGGGGGGGGGGGGGGGGGGGGGGGGGGGGGGGGGGGGGGGGGGGGGGGGGGGGGGGGGGGGGGGCTCCCGTGCCCCGCACGGTGCGCGGAAACCGCTTCCACCGGAATCGGATTTGCGGCGCGTGTCAGGGTCCGGGGCTCCCGTGCCCCGCACGGTGCGCGGAAACCGCTTCCACCGGAATCGGATTTGCGTTGTTTCCGCGCTTCTCGCAGGTTCGTGACCTGCGGTGATGCTCCTCCTACTGGACTCGAACCAGTAACCCTGCGACTGACTGGCGATGGCGGTCGTCACCGGTGGTTACCGGTGA
>NZ_JASVWF010000004.1 GCF_030286555.1 Actinomycetospora termitidis
CGGATCATGGTGTCGCGGATGACCTCGACGTGCCCGTCACCCACGGTGCCGTCATCGACGTAGGAGCTGGTGGCCGGGAGGTCGGCGGGCACCACCGCCCCCGACGGTGAGGTGGTCTCGTGCAGCGCGGCGGCGTGCTTGGCCAGCCGGTTGGTCTCGGCCGGGTCCAGGCGCACGTGATCCGCGAGCAGCCGCGACAGGTGCCGGTAGCCGGACTCCGCCAACGCGTCGCTGGCCTTCAGGACGGTCAGCGCCCGGTACACCTGCGCCCCCGCGAGTCGATAGGCCCTCACGGCGTCGGCTATCTCGGCCAGCGCCTCCCGCGACCGTGCCGACAGGCCGTCCTCGTCCCGGTCCCCGTCGTCGGGTTCGACTCCGGGGACGGCCCATTCCGGTTCGTCGGCGGGTGGCCGTAGCGGCAGGACCCGGGCCAGGCGTTCGGCCGGCTCCACGGGTGGGGGTGGGGTGTGCTCGACGCGGGGACGCCAGGACCCGTTCGGGTCCAGGAACCACACCGCCGCCGTCATGCACTCATCATCGAACACGTGTTCGAGAAGATCAAGAGCCGTTCGGAGCAACCTCTGCAGTAGCGTCCGGGCCGATCTCGTCCACCACCGTCGGAGGTCGTCCCGTGCCCGTCCCGCAGAACGGCATCCTGGCCCTCGGTACCGCGTCCCACGCCTACCTCGAGTTCGACGCGGGCGACGACCCGACCGCGCTGGTCACGGCTGCCGCCGGCCTCGCGGCGTCGGTGAAGACCACCGGCGCGACCAGCGTCGTCGTCGGGATCCGCCCCGAGCTGTGGGCCCGTGTCTCGCCGGACCGGGCGCCGGACGCGCACGGGTTCGACGAGCCGGTCGTGGGCCCGGACGGGTTCACGATGCCCGCGACGCAGCACGACGCGGTCGTGTGGGTCGCGGGCGGCGACCGGTCCACGGTGTTCGACGAGGCCGCGGCCGTGGTCGGGACGCTCGGACCCGTGGCGCACCTCGTCGAGGAGCTCCCCGCCTGGTCGCACCACGCCGACCGCGACCTCACCGGCTTCGAGGACGGCACCGAGAACCCGCCGGCCCTCGAGGCTCCCGGGGTCGTGACGATTCCCGACGGTGTCCGGGGCGCGGGCGGCTCCGTCCTGCTGGTGCAGAAGTGGGTGCACGAGCTCGCGTGGCTCTCGCTGGACACGGCGACCCAGGAGGCGGTGATCGGCCGCAGCAAGGCCGAGAGCGTCGAGCAGGACCCGAAGGCCGAGGACGCGCACGCCGGGCGCACCGACCAGGACACCTACGGGCACATCTTCCGCCGCAACACCGCGTGGGGCTCCTCGGAGCGCCACGGGACGATGTTCGTGGGGTTCTGCGCCGAGCAGCGGCCGCTCGCGGCGATGCTGGACGCGATGGTGGGCAAGGACGGGCCCCGGGACGCCCTCACCCGCTGGACGACCCCGCTGACCGGCGCCTACTACGTCGTTCCCGCCGCGGACGCCCTGGCCGCGCTGGCACCTGCGACCGACGACTGACTCACCGGGTGCCGACCAGCACCGGCCGTCCGACCCCCTCGGACTGCAGCCGCGAGCAGTCACCCGGCACCGGGACGGGGAGCGGCCCCGTGCCCAGGGCCCGCAGGGTGAGCCCGATCGCCAGACCCGCCGTCGGGAGCTGGCCGTGGCCGATGAGGATGTCGTCGCAGACGGCCTGCAGCCGGATCGAGCGGACGCCGGGCAGGGCGGAGGACTCCGGCGGGGTGACGGTCTGGTCCTGGTCGGTCCACAGCGAGAGCCAGGGGACGTCCGGGCGGTCACCGGTCTGGAGACGGGCCAGCAACGAGCTGCCGGGCGCGAGCTGCTGGCACGCGCGGGGGCATGCGCCCGGCACGAGCGCACCGCCCGCCGCCGCGAGCTCGGCGCCCTGCAACGGGGAGCCGAGCGTCACGAACCGGCGGATCGCGGGCGCCGTCGTCCCCGACTGCAGGTACAGCCACGAGGCGACACCGCCCGCGGAGTAGCCGATGAGGTCGACGCTGGTGGCGCCGTCGTGGCGGATCAGGTCGCGCACGGTGTCGTCGATCGCCGCCGCCTGTGCGGCGAAGTCCCCCGTCCCGCCGTCAGGAAGATCCACGACGACGGCGGGTCGGCCGACCACCTGGAGGCGCAGGGCGAGGGCCTGCAGCGCCGCGGTGTTCCCGCCGTAGCCGGGGACGAGGACGACCGGGCCCATCACCGCCGGGTCGGCCTTCGGCGGGACCGCGTACTCGCGGGCGACCGACACCCCCACGAGCACGGTCACCGCGAGCACGATCCCGACCATCACCAGCACGAACAGCCGCCGGCGCGGCGCGAGGCCGCCCAGGGGCGCACGGTCGGGCCAGCGATTCACGACCTCCAGTGTGCCCATGATCGGGTGGGTCCGCGTTAGCGTGCGCCCCGTGGAGCACAGCGACGTCGCCCGCCTGTACCGCCGGCTCGAGCCCCTGCACTCGATGATCTACTTCGCGCCCGAGGTCGGCGAGGAGCTCTCACCGCTGGGGATCACGCACCCACGTGCGCAGTACTTCGCGCAGCGCTCGGCCGCGATGGGCGCGGTGGGGCCCGGGGTCGTGGCCGCGACCTACTACAACTTCAACCCGGCCCTGATCGCCCGCTTCGTGCCGATGATCTGGTCCTCGGCATCGCCCGCGGACGTCCTGAACGCCCGGCTGCGCGCCGCCGACTCGGCCCTGCGCCGCCTGCTCGGGGACGCCGTGTCCTCCCGCGAGTGCGAACGCGCGGGTGTGCTCGCCCGCCGCGCCTCCGAGGCGTGCACGACGGAGGACCGCGTGCTCTACGCCGCGCACGCCGACCTCCCGTGGCCCGACGAGCCGCACCTCGTGCTCTGGCACGCGATCACGCTCCTGCGCGAGTACCGCGGCGACGGCCACCTGCACGCCCTGCTCGGCGCCGGGCTCTCCGGGCTCGAGGCGCTGATCCTGCACACCGCCACCGGGCGCGGCTTCCTGCCGGAGGTCGCCCAGGCCACGCGGGGGTGGTCGGTCGAGCAGTGGAACGACGCCTCCGCCGGCCTCCGGGAACGGGGCCTTCTCGACGGCGGGTCGCTGACGCCGGAGGGGGCGGCGCTGCGTGACGGCGTCGAGGCCGAGACGTCACGCCTGTCCGCGGCCCCGTGGGAGTCGCTGGGCGACGACGCCGCCGAGCTCGCCGAACTCGGCGGCGGCCTGACCAAGCGCCTCCTCGCGTCGGGCGCCTTCCCCGACGGCGTGTTCGCGCCGGGGTCGGACCGCTCGTCGAAGGCCTGAGCCGACGACGTTCGACGGCCGACCGCACCGGCCTCTCGCCGAGAGGTACATGAGGCACGTCAGCGTGCCGCTGAGCGTGCCTCATGTACTCCTGATCATGAGCGAGGAGCCCCACACGGGGTCACGGCCCTACGGCAGGCGCTGCGCGTCCTGCGGGGAGCCCACCTCCCCGCGCGACTGCGACCGCTTCGCGAGCCACATGCCGCCGCCGATCACGAGCGCGCCCGCGATCAGCCAGCCGAGCGCGCCGAGCAACCAGTGCACGAGCGGCAGGACCACCCCACCGAGCAGCACGAGCGCGCCGATACCGACCAGGATCCACACCACGATCTTCATGACACCGATCCTCCGTGCGGGTGCGGTCCGCGGGATCGGGGTGCGACCCTGAGATTCATGCGGGTCACCGTGGTCGGCGCCGGGATCGTGGGGCTCGCGACGGCGGACGCGCTCGTCCGGCGCGGCCACCGGGTCACGGTGCTCGAGGCGCACCGGCCGATGGGCGCCCGCAGCGCCGGCGCCTCCCGGATCTTCCGTCTGGCCCACGGCGACCCGGAGCTCGTCGCGGCGGCCACCGAGGCCCGGCGGCTGTGGGACGACTGGTCGGAGCGCGCCGGCCGGCCGCTCCTGGGTGAGGAGGGCGCAGTCGTCTCCGGGCCGCGGGTCGACGAGTGGGCGGCCGCGATGATTGCCGCGGGCGCGGCGCACGAGGTGGGCCACCCGCCGTCGGGAACGCTCGGGAGGACCGACGGACCGGTGCTCCACGACCCGGCCGGGGGAGCCCTCGACCTCGCCGGCGCGGGCCGGATGCTGCAGGAGGCGCTGCGGGAGCACCTGCGTCCCGGCCGCGTCGTGGACCTCGACGAGTTCGACGCGGACGCGATCGTCCTGACGGCGGGTGCGGGCACGGCGGAGCTGGCCGCGCAGCGCGGGATCGCCGTGCCGGACGAGCTCTGCCACCACGTGCGGTTCGCCTTCCGCCTCCGCGAGCAGCCCACGGCCGTTCCACCCGCCCACCTCGACGGCACCCCCGGTCCGGCGCTGGCCTCGACCTACCAGCACCGCACGCCCGAGGGGCACTGGGCGATCGGGGGCCACCTCCCCGACGAGCTCACGACGACGGCGGACCACTCCCTCGACGACGTCCGTCGCCGGTCCCTCGACGCGATCGTCGCCCACGTCCGCGAACGCATCGGCGAGCTCGACCCCGAACCGGTCGGCGAGGTCACCTGCACGCCGACCGCGGGGGAGGGCGACGGGGTGCGCACGGCCCGCGTCGGGAACGTGCACGCGCTCTGGGGCGGCAACCTCGCGAAGTTCGCCCCGTTGCTCGGGGAGCGCCTGGCCGAAGCGGTCGTGCACGACCACGTGGCGCACGCCATCGGTCCACCCGACGACCCGGCGGATCACGGTCGGTAACCTGGGAAGGACCGCAGCCCTCCATCAGGAAGCCTCTCCTCGTGACCACGACCGCACCCGAGCGGACCGGGTCCGCCGATCACGGCCTGCGCAGCGACCTGCGCAACATCGCGATCGTCGCCCACGTCGACCACGGCAAGACCACTCTCGTCGACGCCATGCTCCGCCAGTCGGGGGCCTTCTCCGCGCGCGCCGAGCTCGTCGACCGGGTCATGGACTCCGGTGACCTCGAGCGCGAGAAGGGCATCACGATCCTCGCGAAGAACACGGCCGTGCGCCGCGGGGACGTCACCTTCAACATCATCGACACGCCCGGTCACGCCGACTTCGGCGGCGAGGTCGAGCGCGGGTTGTCCATGGTCGACGGCGTCGTCCTCCTGGTCGACGCGTCCGAGGGGCCGCTGCCGCAGACCCGCTTCGTGCTGCGCAAGGCGCTGGCCGCGCGGCTGCCGGTGATCCTGGCGGTCAACAAGACCGACCGGGCCGACGCGCGCTGCGCCGAGGTCGTCGACGAGTCGCTGGAGCTCCTGCTCGAGCTCGCGACGGACCTCGAGCTGGACGACGACGTCGTGGCCCAGCTGCTGGAGCTGCCCGTCGTCTACGCCTCCGCGCGCGCCGGGAAGGCCTCCCTGGAGCGGCCCGCCGACGGCACCGTGCCCGACTCGGAGAACCTCGACCCGCTGTTCGAGCTCCTGCTCTCCGAGGTCCCGGCCCCGGCCGACGACCCCGACGGCCCGCTGCAGGCGCACGTCACCAACCTCGACGCCTCGTCCTACCTCGGCCGCATCGCGCTCTGCCGCGTGCGTTCCGGGCGGATCCGCCGCGGCCAGCAGGTCGGCTGGTGCCGCGAGGACGGCAGCGTCACGCGCGTGAAGGTCACCGAGCTGCTCCGCACCGAGGGCCTGGAGCGGGTCTCCGCCGAGCACGCCGACGCCGGCGACATCGTCGCGGTGGCCGGGATCGCCGAGGTGACCATCGGCGACACCCTGGCCGACCCGGACGACCCGCATCCCCTGCCGCGCATCACCGTCGACGAGCCGGCGATCGCGATGACGATCGGCATCAACACCTCACCGCTGGCGGGGCGGGACCCGAAGCCGGGCACCAAGCTCACCGCCCGCCTGCTCAAGAACCGGCTCGACGCCGAGCTGGTCGGCAACGTGTCCATGCGCGTCCTGCCCACCGAGCGCCCCGACGCGTGGGAGGTGCAGGGCCGCGGCGAGCTGGCCCTGGCCATCCTCGTCGAGACGATGCGCCGGGAGGGCTTCGAGCTGACCGTCGGCAAGCCCGAGGTCGTCACGCGCGAGATCGACGGCAAGCTGCACGAGCCGTTCGAGCGGCTCTCGGTCGACGTCCCCGACGAGCACCTGGGTGCCGTCACCCAGCTCCTCGCGGCGCGCAAGGGCGAGATGCTGGAGATGACGCACTCGGCGTCGTCGGACCACGTCCGCCTCGAGTACCGGGTGCCCTCGCGCGGCCTCATCGGCTTCCGCACGGAGTTCCTCACGGAGACCCGCGGCACCGGCATCGCGAACCAGCTCTTCGACGGCTACGGCCCGTGGGTCGGCGAGCTGCGCGCCCGCCTGTCGGGTTCGCTGATCGCGGACCGCGGGGGAGCGGTGACCGGGCACGCCGTCGGCCTCCTCGCCGACCGCGGCGACCTGTTCGTCGCCCCGACCACCACCGTCTACACGGGCATGGTCATCGGCGAGAACTCCCGCTCGGAGGACATGGAGGTCAACATCGTCCGCGAGAAGAAGTTGACCAACATGCGCCAGTCGAGCCAGGACGTCCTCGAGCGGCTCACCCCGCCGCGCATCCTCTCCCTCGAGCAGGCCCTGGAGTTCTGCTCCGAGGACGAGTGCGTCGAGGTGACGCCGGGCGCGGTGCGGATCCGCAAGGTCGAGCTCGACTCGCATACCCGCAACCGGCAGCGCAACCGGGCGCGGCAGGGGCTCGCGACCAAGTCGTAGTCGCGGCGGGGCTCCTCGATCCGTCACAGTGATCTCCGACGGAGCGAGGAGGCCCCCGATGACCGTGAGCTTCGACGTCCGCATCGACGACGGGCGGATCACCGCGGTCTGGATGCTCGGGTCGTTCCTCCTGGTGTTCCTGGTGACCCGCGTGATCACCCGCCTGATCCGGGCGGGCCGCGGGCCGTTCCGCGACACCTCGGTCGGCGGGGTCCACGTCCACCACCTCGTCTACGGCATCGCCCTGATGCTGCTCGCCGGGGCGGGCGAGTTCATCTACCGACCCGACGGTGCCTGGCGGACGGTGCTGGCGGTCGCGTTCGGGGCGGGCGCGGCGCTCGCCCTCGACGAGTTCGCGCTCTGGCTGCGCCTCGCCGACGTCTACTGGTCCGACGAGGGCCGGATCTCGGTCGACGCGGTGCTGATGGTGGCCGTCGTCGGGACCCTGCTGGTGCTCGGGGCCAACCCGTTCGGGACGACGGGTGAGGACGGTGCCCTCGGCGTGGCGATCTCGATCGTCGTGACGACGGGCGCGGCGGTCACCGCGGCGTTCAAGGGCAAGTTCGTCACGGCCGTCGTCGGCATCCTCCTGCCGCCGATCGCGCTGCTCGGGGCGCTGCGCCTGGCGCGGCCGGGTTCACCCTGGGCCCGCCGCCGGTACACCCCCGGGTCCCGCCGGGACCTCCGCGCCCGGGCCCGTTATCCCGACGGTGCCCGCAACCCCTGGGACCGGGTCGTGGACCTGGTCGGCGGGGTGGCGCGGAAGCCGTGATCCGCGGCATCGTCGGCGCTGGGTGACCTTGTCGCGTGGATTCACCGCGATAAGGCGCGGACCCGGCGACGGGAACCCCCGACAAGGTGCCTTCAGCGCGGCCAGCGCGCACCCGAACCATGATCAACGAGCACTCTCGGCGGCCCGCCGGTCCCGCCAGTCACCGCAAGTGCTCGCTCGACGTACTCCGGTCGTCGCTGACCCTGCCCGAACAGCCGCGGGACGCGCCTTGTCGCGGGGAACTGCCCACCCCCGGCCACCTTGTCGTTGAGAATCACAGCGACAAGGTGCTCCCGTCCGGTCGCTGCCCGCCGGAGCGGTGATCAACGAGCACTCTCGGCGGGCCACCGCCGCGGCGGACCACCGCAGGTGCTCGCTCGACGCGCCGGGCCTGCCTCACGACCCGTCGTCGGGAACCCGGAGGACCTGGGTCGGAGCCTCCATCTTCTTGACGGCCCGGTGCTTGCGGTACCGCTTGACCAGCATGAACCCGACGAGGGCCACCAGCAGCACCAGCACGACCGTCTGGAACACGCCCGCGTACTGCTCCACCAGGTGCCACTGCGTGCCCAGGGCGTAGCCGCCGCCGACGAACACGGAGTTCCAGATCAGGCTGCCGAGCGCCGTGAAGAGCGTGAACTCCCACCAGGGCATGCGGCGCTGCCCGGCCGGGATCGACACGAACGACCGCACGCCCGGGATCATCCGCCCCCAGAACACCGAGGCGCGGCCGTGCCGGTCGAACCACGACTCGGCCTTCGCCACGTCGTCCTCGCTGACCAGCGGCATCCGGGCCAGCGTGCGCCGGACCCAGCCGTCGCTGCACAGCATCCCCACGAGGTAGAGCGCGAACGCCCCGACGACCGACCCCGCCGTCGTCCAGATCACCGCGGCCCAGACCGAGAACTCCCCCCGACCCGCCGCGAAGCCCGCCAGCGGCAGGACGATCTCGGACGGGATCGGGGGGAACACGTTCTCGAGGGCGACGATCAGTCCGGCGCCGGGGGCGCCGAACGAGGCCATCAGGTCGGTCGCCCAGCCGGCGAGACCGCCGTCATCCGGGGGAGGGGCCTGCAGCGGGAGCATGATCTCTCAACGTCCGTGATGTCCGGATTTCTCCCGCCGGGCGGCCCCTGAGATCTACGCCTCGGATTCTGCGCGGTCGTCCGTGGCCCACGCGGTGTGGAAGGTGCCCTCGCGGTCGACGCGCCGGTAGGAGTGGGCGCCGAAGAAGTCGCGCTGGCCCTGCACGAGGGCGGCCGGGAGGCGGTCGGCGCGGATGCCGTCGTAGTAGGCGAGCGCGCTGGAGAAGCCCGGGGTGGGGATGCCGAGCTGCGCGGCACTGGCCACCACGCGCCGCCACGAGTCCTGCGCGCCGCCGATGGCGTCGGCGAACGAGGTGTCGGTGAGCAGCGTCGTCAGGTTCGGCTCGCGGGAGTACGCGGCGGTGATCTCGTTGAGGAACTTCGCGCGGATGATGCACCCGCCGCGCCAGATGCTCGCGACCTTCCCGAGGTCGATCGACCAGCCGTACTCCTCGGCGCCCGCCTGGATCTCGTTGAACCCCTGGGCGTACGCGACGATCTTCGAGGCGTACAGGGCCTGCTCGATGTCGTCGGCGAAGCCCTCGGCCGCGGCGCCCTCGAGGCGGGCACCGGACACGCCGGGCAGGCCGCGGGCGGCGTCACGCAGCGTCCGGTTGCCCGAGAGGGACCGCGCGAACGTCGCCTCGGCGATGCCGGTGACGGGGACGCCGAGGTCGAGGGCGGCCTGCACCGTCCAGCGGCCCGTGCCCTTCTGCTCCGCCTCGTCGGCGACGACGTCGACGAACGGCTTGCCGCTGGAGGCGTCGGTGTGCGCGAGGACCTGCGAGGTGATCTCGATCAGGTAGGAGTCCAGCCGACCCTGGTTCCAGGTGGTGAACGTGTCCGCGATCGACGCCGGATCCATGCCCAGGCCCTGGCGGAGCAGGTCGTACGCCTCGGCGATGAGCTGCATGTCGGCGTACTCGATGCCGTTGTGCACCATCTTGACGAAGTGGCCCGCGCCGTCCTCGCCGATGTGCGTGCAGCACGGCTCGCCGTCGACCTTGGCCGAGATGTCCTCGAGCAGCGGACCGAGGCTGTCGTAGGCCTCCGCCGGGCCGCCGGGCATGATGCTAGGCCCGTTGAGCGCGCCCTCCTCGCCGCCGGAGACGCCCATCCCGACGAAGTTGAGGCCCTGGTCGCGGAGCGCGGCCTCCCGCCGCCGGGTGTCGGCGTAGTGGGCGTTCCCGGCGTCGATGATGACGTCGCCCTGCTCGAGCAGCGGCGTGAACTCGTCGATGACGGCGTCGGTGGCCTTCCCGGCCGGCACCATGAGGATGATGCGGCGCGGCCGTTCGAGTGACTGCACGAATTCCTCGGCCGACGACGCCGGGACGAAGGTGCCCTCGTCCGCGAAGTTCTCGGCGAGGTCCCGGGTGCGCTTCTCGGTGCGATTGTGCAGCGCCACGGCGTGACCGTGCCGCGCGAGGTTGCGTGCGAGGTTCCGGCCCATGGTGGCGAGGCCGCTGACGCCGATCTCCGCTGTCTGACTCACGGGTGCAGCATGCCCGAGAACACGGTCGGGACACGCTCGACCGAGTGACTTTCCGGTGACCCGCTAACAGTTGTGACACGGGCGACGAGGAAGCGGTCGTACCGCACGGCGTACCCGCTGCAGCGGACGGTCACGGGGGAGTACGACAGACGATGACGGATCGGACATCGCACGGCGCAACGGAGGTCCGTGGCGGTCGCGCCGCGGTACGTCGGGCCGCGGCCCGGGCCACCCGTCGCACCCGCTTCCTGCTGGCTGCGATCCTCGCGCTCGTGGTGGCGGGCGGCTCGATCTTCGTCGGGAACGCGGTGGGGGCGGCCGCGACGTACCCGCAGGTGTGCGACCAGTTCGGGTCGCGCGGGGTCGGCGGCAAGTACGTCGCGCAGAACAACCGGTGGGGTACCGACAAGCAGCAGTGCATCACCCCGTTCGACACCGGGTTCACCCTCGACGTCGCCGGCGGCACGAACAACACCGGCCCGTCGTCGTACCCGTCGCTCTACCGCGGCTGCGTGTACGGCTACTGCACCCCGGGCTCGACGAACGTCTTCCCGGCGCCGGTCCGCACCCTCGGCGCGGTCCGCTCGAACTTCGCGACGACGGGTCCGACGAACAAGGCCACGAGCCAGTACAACACCGCGTACGACATCTGGTTCGACCCGACGGCCACGAACAAGGGCCGCAACACGGGCGCCGAGATGATGATCTGGCTCAACCGCACTTCGTGGGTCCAGCCGATCGGCAAGCCGTACTACGACGTCAACATCGGCGGCACCGTCTACACCGTCTGGTACGGCAAGATCGACCTGCCGGTCATCTCCTACGTCCGCAAGACCCCGACGACGTCGGTGTCGAACCTGCCGATCGACCTGTTCGTGCGGGACGCGACGAACCGCGGCGTCATCAAGAACACCTGGTACATGACGAGCGTCCAGGCCGGGTTCGAGCCGTGGACCGGGGGCCAGGGCCTCAAGGTCACGAACTTCTCGGTGACGCGGAACGGGCTGTAGCCGCCCGCGTCGGCTGACAGGAAAGCGTCGTTGCTGGCATCCGATGCCGGCAACGACGCTTTCCTGTCACGGGGGAGCAGCGCTCAGGCGCGCTCGCCCAGCAGGCCGAGCTTGTCGATCCACGCCGAGAGCCCGTCGAGGGCGCCCTTCGCGCCGGCCTCGGTCTCGGCGGCCGGGGTGAAGACCCGCTGGTCGCCCTCGCCGCTGACGTTCTTCATCGCGAACGGGATCGGCACGGCGGCCGACACCGGGACCATGTTCAGCCCGACGAGCACCGGCCACAGCGCCTCGGCGGCCCGGGTGCCGGCCGCGACGCCGCCGTAGCTGACGATCGTGGCGGGCTTGCCGGCCCACTCGCGGTTGAGGTGGTCCAGCGCGTTCTTCAGCGGCGCGGTGAAGCTGTGGTTGTACTCCGGGGTGACGAACACGAAGGCGTCCGCCCGGGCGATCGTCGCGCTGAAGTCCTTGGTGCTGTCGAGCGTGTAGCGGCCGAGGCGCGGGTGCTCCGGCTCGGCGAACATCGGCAGCGCGATCTCGGCGAGGTCGACGATCTCGACGTCGAACGCGCCGTGGTCCTGCGCGTAGCCGCCGAACCAGCGCGCGATCGGCTCGCCGATCCGTCCCGGCCGGGTGCTGGCGACGACGATCTGCAACAGCGGACGACGGGCGTCGTCGGACATGCGGTGCTCCTTCGTACGGCTAACAGTTGCGCCGACAACCATCCTGCACCCGTGGCTGTCGGTGGGTCTCGTTAGGCTGGCCGATGTGACCACGCTCCTGACCCGGTCCGACCTCCGAGGGGGCGTACCCGCTCCGGGTGCGCTGCGCGCGATGCTGCCGCGCGCGGAGATGAACGTCGACGCGGTCGTGGAGCGGGTGCGCCCGATCATCGACGACGTGCGCGATCGCGGGGTCGAGGCCGTCCTGGAGTACGGCGAGCGGTTCGACCGGGTGCGCTCGGAGTCGGTCCGGGTCCCGACGGCGGCCCTCCGCGAGGCCCTCGAGGCCACCGACCCGCAGGTCCGTGCCGCGCTGGAGACCAGCATCGAGCGCGCCCGCGCCGTCCACGCCGACCAGCGGCGGACCGACACGACCACGCAGGTGGTGCCCGGCGGCACCGTCACGGAGCGGTGGGTCCCGGTGGCACGCGTCGGGCTGTACGCCCCGGGCGGGCTCGCGGTCTACCCGTCGAGCGTCGTCATGAACGTGGTCCCGGCCCAGGCGGCCGGGGTCGAGGGGCTCGTCGTCTGCTCGCCGCCGCAGCAGGAGTTCGGCGGCCGACCGCACCCGCTGATCCTGGCCGCGGCGGCGCTGCTGGGCGTCGACGAGGTGTGGGCGGTCGGCGGGGCGCAGGCCGTCGCGCTGCTCGCGTACGGCGGGACCGACACCGACGGTGCGGCCCTCGAGCCGGTCGACATGGTCACCGGGCCCGGCAACGTCTACGTCACCGCGGCGAAGCGGGTGCTGCGCGGCCGGATCGGGATCGACTCCGAGGCCGGCACCACCGAGATCGCGATCCTCGCCGACCACACCGCCGACTCCGGCCACGTCGCGGCCGACCTGATCAGCCAGGCGGAGCACGACCCGGCGGCCGCGTCCGTGCTGGTCACGACCAGCCCGGAGCTCGCGGACGCGGTCGACGCCGAACTCGTCACGCAGGTCGGCACCACGAAGCACGACGAGCGCATCCGCACCGCGCTGTCGGGTCCGCAGTCGGGGACGATCCTGGTGGCCGACCTCGACGACGGCGTCCGCGTGGTCGACGCGTACGCCGCCGAGCACCTCGAGATCCAGACCGAGGGTGCGCGGGAGGTCGCTGCGCGGGTGCGCAACGCCGGCGCGGTCTTCGTCGGGCCGCACAGCCCGGTCTCGCTGGGCGACTACTGCGCCGGGTCGAACCACGTCCTGCCGACCGGGGGCTGCGCCCGGCACTCCAGCGGGCTGTCGGTGCAGACGTTCCTGCGCGGCATCCACGTCGTCGACTACTCGGAGGACGCGCTGCGCGCGGTGGCCGACCAGGTCGTCGCGCTCGCGGAGGCGGAGGACCTGCCGGCGCACGGCCAGGCGGTCGCGGCGCGCTTCGGGACGCGGAAGGACCTCTCGCGGTGAGCGACGTGATCGGCGCGGGCGTCCAGCTCGCCGACCTGCCGCTGCGCGACGACCTGCGTGGTCGCACGCCCTACGGCGCGCCCCAGTTGCAGGTGCCGGTCGCGCTGAACACCAACGAGAACCCGTTCCCGCCGCCGCCCGCGCTGGTCGACGACGTCGCCGCCGCCACCCGCGAGGCCGCGGCGACGCTGCACCGCTACCCCGACCGCGACCACGTCGCGCTGCGGACGGCGCTCGCCGAGTACCTGACGTCGGCCACGGGTGTCCCGCTGGCCACCGACAACCTCTGGGCCGCCAACGGCTCCAACGAGGTGCTCCAGCAGCTGCTCCAGGCGTTCGGCGGGCCCGGCCGGCTCGCGCTGGGCTTCGAGCCGAGCTACTCGATGCACCCGATCCTGGCGGCCGGGACGCGGACCGACTGGGTGCCGGCACCCCGTCGTGACGACTTCTCCCTCGACGCGGCGGCCGCCGTCGACGTCGTGCGGGAGCGGCGGCCCGACGTGCTGTTCGTGACGACGCCGAACAACCCCACCGGCCAGTCGATCGACCTGGACGAGCTCGCGGCGATCGCCGACGCGGCGCCGGGGATCGTCGTGGTCGACGAGGCGTACGTCGAGTTCTCCTCCGGCCCGAGTACGGTCGAGCTCCTCGCGACCCACGGTCAGAAGCTCGTGGTCAGCCGCACGATGTCGAAGGCGTTCGCCTTCGCGGGCGGGCGCCTCGGGTACCTGGCGGCAGCACCCGCCGTCGTGGACGCCCTGATGCTGGTCCGGCTGCCGTACCACCTGTCGGCCCTGACGCAGGCCGCGGCGCTGGCCGCCCTGCGCCACGCCGACGAGACGCTGGCGCTGGTCGGCACGCTGTCGCGGGAGCGCGACCGGATCGCCGCGGCGCTGACCGACCTCGGCTACGCGGTGGTGCCCTCGACCGCGAACTTCCTGCTCTTCGGCGGGCTGCCCCACCCCGACGCGCACGCCACCTGGCAGGCCTACCTGGACGCGGGCGTGCTGATCCGCGACGTCGGGATCCCCGGGCACCTGCGGGTCACGGTCGGCACGCCCGCGGAGAACGACCGGTTCCTCGAGGTGAGCGCGGCGCTGCGGTGACGCTCAGCGCGGGCGCGCCTTCACGTGGGCCCGCTCGCCCTGCGGGCCGAAGAGGTTGATCAGCTCGGCCGGCTCGTCGTAGGGGTTCATCACGATGTGCGGCAGGTGGGTGTCGAACTCCACGACCTCGCCGGGCACCAGGTCGAGCCGCTGCTCGCCGAGGTGCAGGTGCACCCGCCCGGAGAGC
The DNA here is from genome assembly GCF_030286555.1 of Actinomycetospora termitidis. Classification (GTDB taxonomy): domain Bacteria; phylum Actinomycetota; class Actinomycetes; order Mycobacteriales; family Pseudonocardiaceae; genus Actinomycetospora; species Actinomycetospora termitidis. Next base: position 14,442 of record NZ_JASVWF010000004.1, read on the forward strand.
ACGTACATCCACTCGTAGCCCTCGTGGGTCTGCGGCTCGACGACGTCCCGGTGCGGGTAGCCGGGCGGCAGGATCTGCTTGAACGCCTGCACCCCGCCCGGGCGTCGGGTCAGCGGGACGAACGTCGCGCCGTACCGCCGGAACGACGGCATCCGCACGCGCGGATCCCCGGTCTGCGGCGCGTCCACCAGCTCGTCGAGGGCCACCTGGAAGGCGTGGGCGAGCGGGAGCAGCAGCTCCAGCGTGGGCTTCCGCCCGCCGGACTCCAGCCGGGACAGCGTCGACAGCGAGATTCCGGTCGCCTCCGCCACCTCGGTCAGCGTGAGGTTGCGGGCCGTGCGGATCGCCCGGAGCCGGGGTCCGACGCCGTCGAGCACCGTCGCGAAGTCCTCCATGCTTGCCGTTGTAGCAAGGAACTTTGCCGGTACGCCAGGAGCGCGGGCAGGCTCGTCGTCATGAGCGACGAGACGTGGGACGTGGTGGTCGTGGGCGGCGGCGCGGGCGGGCTGTCGACCGCCCTGACGCTGGCCCGGGCCCGACGGCGGGTGCTGGTGGTGGACGCGGGGGAGCCCCGCAACGCGCCCGCCGACGGGGTGCACAACTACCTCGGCCGCGAGGGCACGGCGCCCGGCGAGCTGACCGCGATCGGGCGCGCCGAGGTGGAGGGCTACGGCGGCGTGGTGCGGTCGGGCCGGGTGACCTCGGCGGCGGTCTCCGGCGCCGGCGGGTTCGAGCTGGGGCTGGACGACACGTCCACGCTGCGGACGCGGCGCCTGGTCGTCGCGACCGGGGTCGTCGACGAGCTGCCCGAGGTGGCCGGCCTCCGCGAGCGCTGGGGCCGCGACGTGCTGCACTGCCCGTACTGCCACGGCTGGGAGGTCCGCGACCGGCGGATCGGCGTGCTCGCGACGAGCCCCCTGGCACTGCACCAGGTCCAGCTGCTGCGCCAGTGGAGCGACGACGTCGTGCTGCTGACCAACGACGCGCTCGCCCTGCACCACCACAGTGCGGACGAGCTCGCCGCGCGCGGGATCGAGGTGGTGGACGGGAAGGTGACCGAGGTCGTCGTCGGGAATGAGCTGGAGGGTGTCCGGCTCGCCGACGGCACCGTCGTCCCCCTGGACGCCCTCGCGGTCGCGCCCGTGTCCCGGGCCCGCGGCGAGGTCCCGGCGATGCTCGGGGTGGAGACCGTGGAGCAGCACATGGGCGACGTCCTCGTGGGCACCGTCGTGCCGACCGAGCCGGGCGGGGCGACCACGGTCGACGGGCTGTGGGTCGTGGGCAACGCCGCGGACCTGCGGGCCGTGGTGATCGGGGCGGCGGCCTCCGGCACGGCCGTGGCAGCGGCGGTCAACGCCGACCTGGTCGCCGAGGACGTGCGCCTGGCCCTGACCGCGAGCCGTGACGGCAGCCCGGAGTTCTGGGAGCGCTTCTACGCCGACCGCGAGCAGGTGTGGAGCGGGCGGGTCAACGCGGCGCTGTCGGACGCGGTGGCCGACCTGGCGCCCGGCTCGGCGCTCGACCTGGGTGCCGGCGAGGGCGGGGACGCGATGTGGCTCGCCGACCGGGGCTGGGCCGTGACCGCGGTCGACGTGTCGCAGACCGCGTGCGACCGGCTCGCGGCCCTGGCCGGGGACCGCCCGGTCCGCACCGAGCGCCACGATCTCACCGAGACGTTCCCCGACGGCACGTTCGACCTGGTCAGCGCCTCCTTCCTGCACTCGCCGAACGCCGACTTCCCGCGGGCCGCGATCCTGCGCCGGGCAGCCGCCGCGGTCGCCCCCGGCGGGACGCTGCTGGTGATCGGGCACGGACGGCTGGCGCCGTGGTCGTGGGACCCGACGCTGCGGCTGCCGACCGCCGACGAGGTGCTGGCCTCGCTGGAGCTGGGGAGCGACTGGGAGGTCGTGCGGTGCGCGTCGCCCGAGCGCGTCGCGACCGGCCCGGACGGGCAGGAGGCCACGATCACCGACGAGATCGTGCAGGTGCGCCGCACCTCGACCCGGTAGGGGACACTGAGGTCATGAGCCGCACCGGGCGCGTGGAGCGCGTAACCAAGGAGTCGAGCGTCCTCGTCGAGATCGACCTCGACGGGACCGGGCGCACCGAGATCTCGACCGGGGTGCCGTTCTTCGACCACATGCTCGACGCGCTCGGCAAGCACGGGAGCCTCGACCTCGTCGTCCGGGCGACCGGCGACGTCGAGATCGACGCCCACCACACGGTGGAGGACGTCGCGATCGTGCTCGGCCAGGCCCTGCGCCAGGCCCTCGGCGACAAGTCGGGCATCCGGCGCTTCGGCGACGCCTGGATCCCGATGGACGAGGCACTCGCCCAGGCCGTCGTCGACGTCTCCGGCCGTCCGTACTGCGTGCACACGGGCGAGCCCGAGGTGATGACGGGGTTCGTCGTCGGCAACAACTACCCGACGGTGCTCAACCGGCACGTCTTCGAGTCGATCGCCTTCCACGCCGGGATCGCGCTGCACGTGCGGGTCACCGGCGGGCGCGATCCGCACCACATCACCGAGGCCGAGTACAAGGCGATCGCCCGCGCGCTGCGCGCCGCCACCGAGCCGGACGCCCGCCTCGACGGTGGCACGGCCTCGACCAAGGGTGTTCTCGGATGAGGCGAGCGCAGCGACGGGGGAACGGCACAGCGTGAGCAGCGACCAGCTGCTCGCTCTCGGGCTCCTGCTCGTCGCGGGCTTCCTCGTCGGAGGCGTGGTGAGCTTCGGCCGTGACCGTCGCTGGATCCCCGCCGGGGTCCTGGCCGTCCTCGCGGTCCTCGCCGCGGTCGCGGCCGTGCTGCGTCTGGTCTGACGGACGGGTCGCGCCGCCGACCGGTGGTGCACGGTTGAACTCCGGTCGCCGGGGAACCACGTGCGGGACGCGAGGGGGTGTGAGGTGGAGACGCAGCACGACGGCACGACGTTCGGGCGGCGGGCGTCCGCGTCGGCGACCCCGGCCGAGGTCCGCGCCGTCTACGACGAGTGGGCCGCGACCTACGACGAGGACCGGGCCGGCCCGCACGGCGACGACTACCCGCTGCCGGGCTTCGTCGCCGACGTCGTCGCCCGCCTCGACGACCGGGAGGCCGACGTGCTGGACGCCGCGTGCGGCACCGGTCTGGTCGGCGCCGCCCTCGCCCGGCACGGCTTCACCTCGGTCGACGGCCTGGACATCTCCCCGCGCATGATCTCCCGCGCCCGCAGCCGGGGCGTCTACCACGACCTCGGTCCCGCCGACCTCTCCCAGCGCCTCCCCGGCGCCCCGGACAAGTTCGGGGTCGTGACCTGCGTCGATGCGCTCGAGCCGGGGCACCTCCCGACCTCCGCGGTCGCCGAGTTCGCCCGGGTGGTGCACCGCGGCGGGCACCTCGTGCTCACCGCGTCGACCGCGAGCTGGCCCGAGGTCGAGTCCCACCTGCGCCGCCTCGCCGCCCGCCGCACCGCGCGGCTGGTGGAGGTCACCGAGGCGCCGCTGCACCCGTCGTCGGGAACGGCGCACGTCGTGGCGGTGCTCGAGGTGGTCGCCTCCTCGGCGCCGGTCGGCGGCCCGGGCTGGTGAGTCCCGCCCCGACGTAAAGTGGGCGCCATGCCGGGAACACCCCACGTCGTCGTCCTGGACTACGGGTCGGGCAACCTCCGCTCGGCCGAGCGCGCCCTGGAGCGTGCGGGGGCGAAGGTCGAGGTGACCGACGACTCCCGGACCGCGATCGAGTGCGACGGGCTCGTCGTGCCCGGGGTCGGCGCGTTCGCGGCGTGCGCGGCCGGCCTCCGGGCGGTCGGGGGCGAGCGCATCCTCGAGCAGCGCCTGGCCGGCGGACGGCCGGTGCTCGGGATCTGCGTGGGGATGCAGGTGCTCTTCGAGCGCGGCGTCGAGTTCGGCGAGGAGGCCGCCGGCGCCGGTCAGTGGCCGGGCACGGTGGAGAAGCTGCAGGCCGACGTCCTGCCGCACATGGGGTGGAACACCGTCCGCGCGCCGGAGGAATCCCGGCTGTTCGCCGGCATGGCCCCCGACGAGCGCTTCTACTTCGTGCACTCCTTCGCCGCGCGGCGCTGGGAGATGGAGCCGGTCGAGCCGTTCACGCCCCCGACGGTCACGTGGGCCCACCACGGCGAGGACTTCGTCGCCGCCGTCGAGAACGGTCCGCTCTGGGCCACCCAGTTCCACCCGGAGAAGTCCGGCGACGCCGGCCGGCGGCTGCTCGAGAACTGGCTCGCGACCCTCCAGTAATTTCCCGACGGCCGGTGTCGAAGACCGTCCCGCTCGTTCGACGCGTCGGTGCGGGCCGGGAGACGACCCGGCCGCGGAGCACGAGGAGAGTCACCGATGCGCTACATGCTGATCATGTCCGCCCCCGAGTCGATGGCCGTCGGGGAGCCGGACGCCCCGGTCGACGCGACCGAGGCCTTCGAGATGATGGGGCGGTACAACACCGCGCTGGTCGAGGCGGGCGTGCTGCTCGCCGCCGAGGGCCTGGCCCCCAGCGCGGAGGGCTTCGAGGTCACGCACGACGGCGAGGGAGTCACCGTCACCGACGGTCCCTTCACCGAGGCCAAGGAGCTCGTCGCCGGGTTCTGGATCCTCGACGTGGCGACCCGCGCCGAGGCCGAGCAGTGGGCGCGGCAGTGCCCGATCGGCCCGGGGGTCCGGCTCGAGGTGCGGCGCATCCCCGACATGCGCGAGTTCGAGGGCATCGCCCCGGCAGAGGTGCTGGACGCGGAGGCGTCGCTGCGGGCCCGTATCAACGAGCGCGGAGCGGAGCGGAGCCGCTCCGAGGACACCGAGCGCGCCGCCGAGCAGGCCTGACGGGACTGGGAGGATCACCGCCATGCGTTTCATGCTGGTCCTGACCTACGACGAGGCCGCCGCCGCGAACCGGACGCCGGACCCGGCGATCTTCGAGGAGATGGGGCGGTTCAACCAGGCCATGGTCGACGCGGGCGTCCTGCTCGCCGGCGAGGGTCTCGCCCCGAGCTCGCAGGGTGCCCTCGTGTCCTACGGCGACGGCCCCGACTCCGAGGAGCCGACCGTCACCGACGGTCCGTTCACCGAGATCAAGGAGCTGATCGGCGGCTTCTGGATCCTCCGTGTCGACTCGTTGGCCGACGCGGTCTCGTGGGCGAGGCGGGCGCCGTTCCGCGACGGCGAGACCGTGCAGATCCGTCGCGTCCTGGACCCGGAGGACTTCGAGGGCGTCGCCCCGGAGGAGGTCATGGAGGCCGAGGCCGAGATGCGGGCGCGGGTCGAGCAGCAACAGGGCTCGTGAGCCGCGACCCGTTCGCCGTCCTCGACGCGGTCTGGCGGGCCGAGTCCGCCCGGATCGTGGCCGGCGTCGCGCGCGTGGTGCGCGACGTCGGCCTCGCCGAGGAGCTCGCCCACGACGCGCTGGTCGCGGCGCTGGAGCAGTGGCCGGCCGAGGGGGTGCCCGACAACCCGGGCGCCTGGCTCGCGTCGACGGCGCGGCGGCGGGCGATCGACACGATCCGGCGCGAGCAGACCTTCGCCCGCAAGGCCGAGGAGGTGGGGCGGGCGGAGTCGCTCCGGGTCGAGCCGGACGCGGCGGACGTCGTGGCCGACCCGACCCGCGCGGTGGGCGACGACGTGCTCGCGCTGCTGTTCGCGGCCTGCCACCCGGTGCTCGCGCGGGAGGCCCGCGTGGCGCTGACCCTGCGGCTGTTCGGGGGCCTGACCACCGACGAGATCGCCCGCGGGCTGCTGGTCGCCTCCACCACGGTGGGGCAGCGGATCAGCCGGGCGAAGAAGCGGCTCTCCACCGAGGGCGTGGAGCTGGAGATCCCGGCCGGCGAGGAACTGACGACGCGGCTGGGAGCGGTGCTCGAGGTCGTCTACCTGGTCTTCAACGAGGGCTACACCGCGACGGCGGGCGCGGACTGGCTGCGCCACGACCTGTGCGACGAGGCGATGCGGCTCGGCCGGCGCCTCGCCGCCCTGATGCCCGACCGCGCCGAGGTGCACGGTCTCCTCGCGCTGATGGAGCTGCAGGCCTCGCGGCTGCGGGCGCGGACGGGTCCCGACGGCGAGCCGGTGCTGCTCGCCGACCAGGACCGTGGCCGGTGGGACCGGCTGCTGATCCGGCGGGGACTCGCCGGGCTCGAGCGGGCGCGGAGGCTGGGCGGCTCGAACGGATCGGATCCGTACACCCTGCAGGCCGCGATCGCGGCGGAGCACGCGCGGGCCGGGAGCGTGGACGCGACCGACTGGGCACGCCTGGCCGAGCTCTACGGCGACCTGTCCGCCCGCGTGCCCTCCCCGGTGATCGAACTGAACCGGGCGGTCGTCGTCGGGCGGGCCTCGGGGCCGGAGGCCGCCCTCGCGATCGTCGACGGGCTGCGCGACGAGCCCGCCCTGGCGCGCTACCACCTCCTGCCGGCGGTCAGGGCGGACCTGCTCGTCGCGCTCGGGCGGACCGACGAGGCGGCCGGCGAGCTGGACCGTGCCGCGGAGCTCGCGTCCAACGAGGCCGAACGGACCCTGCTGCGTCGTCGCCTCGAGGACCTGCGGGAGTCGGCCCTGGGGAGCGGCTGATCACCCGGCCCCTACGATCGGGCCCCGTGAGCTTCGACCTGCTGCCCGCCGTCGACGTCGTCGACGGCCAGGCCGTCCGCCTCGTCCAGGGCGAGGCCGGCACCGAGACCGGATACGGCGACCCCCTCGACGCGGCCCGCGGCTGGGTCGACGACGGCGCCCGGTGGATCCACCTCGTCGACCTGGACGCCGCCTTCCGGCGCGGGTCCAACGCCGACCTGCTCGCCTCGCTGGTCGCGAGCGTGCCGGTGAACGTCGAGCTCTCCGGCGGGATCCGCGACGACGAGTCGCTGCGCCGCGCCCTCGCGACCGGCTGCGCGCGGGTCAACATCGGCACCGCCGCCCTGGAGGACCCGGCGTGGTGCGCGAAGGCGATCGCCGAGTTCGGCGACCGGGTCGCCGTCGGGCTGGACGTGAAGATCCGCGACGGCGAGCACCGGCTGGCCGCGCGCGGCTGGGTCTCCGACGGCGGGGACCTGTGGGACGTCCTGGCCCGGCTCGACGCCGAGGGCTGCTCCCGCTACGTCGTCACCGACGTGGGCCGCGACGGCACGCTGACCGGCCCGAACACCGAGCTGCTGGCCGCGGTGTGCGAGCGGACGTCCGCGCCCGTCGTCGCGAGCGGGGGCGTGGCGAGCCTCGACGACGTGCGGGCGCTGGCCGGTCTGGCGTCGGTCGGCGTGGAGGGCGCGATCATCGGCAAGGCGCTCTACGCCGGGGCGTTCACGCTGCCCGAGGCGCTCGCCGCCGTCGCGTGAGGCGGGGCGCGGCACGTCAGTAGGCTGATCGTCATGGGTGTGGCCGTCCGCGTGATCCCCTGCCTGGACGTCGACGCCGGGCGGGTGGTCAAGGGCGTCAACTTCGTCGACCTGCGCGACGCGGGCGACCCGGTGGAGATGGCGCGGCTCTACGACGCCGAGGGCGCCGACGAGCTGACCTTCCTCGACGTCAGCGCCTCCTCCGGCGAGCGCGAGACCACCTACGACGTCGTTCGGCGCACCGCCGAGCAGGTCTTCATCCCGCTGACCGTCGGCGGCGGCGTGCGCACCAACGACGACATCGACAAGCTGTTGCGCGCGGGTGCGGACAAGGTCGGGATCAACACCGCCGCGATCGCCCGCCCGGAGTTCCTCGGCGAGGCCAGCCGCCGCTACGGGTCGCAGTGCATCGTCCTCTCGGTCGACGCGCGCCGGGTCCCGGCCGACGGGCAGCCGACGCCGTCCGGGTTCGAGGTGACCACCCACGGCGGCCGCCGCGGCACCGGGATCGACGCCCTCGAGTGGGCGCAACGCGGGGCGGAGCTCGGCGTCGGGGAGATCCTGTTGAACTCCATGGACGCGGACGGGACGAAGAACGGGTTCGACCTGGAGATGCTGCGGAAGGTGCGCGCCCTGGTGGACGTCCCCGTGATCGCGTCGGGCGGCGCCGGCGCGGTGGAGCACTTCGCGCCCGCGGTCGAGGCGGGGGCCGACGCGGTGCTCGCGGCCAGCGTGTTCCACTTCGGGATCATGCGGATCGGCGAGGTCAAGGACGCCCTGCGGGAGTCCGGAGCGGAGGTCCGATGAGCATCGCTCCGGAGCTCGCCGCCCGCGTGCGCTGGAACGCCGACGGCCTGGTGTGCGCGGTGGTCCAGCAGTACGACACCCGCGAGGTCCTCATGGTCGCGTGGATGTCCGACGAGGCCCTGGCCCGCACGCTGGAGACCCGCGAGGCCACGTACTGGTCGCGCTCGCGCCAGGAGCTGTGGATCAAGGGTGCGACGTCGGGCCACACCCAGGCCGTGCACGAGGTGCGCCTGGACTGCGACGGCGACACCGTGCTGGTCCTGGTCGACCAGTCCGGCGCCGCCTGCCACACCGGGGACCACACGTGCTTCGACGCGGACGTGCTGCTGCCCGCGCCGGGCTGATCACCGCCCGAACAGCCGCCCGAGGAACCCCTTCTTCTCCTCGGTGGGTGCCTCGAACGCGCGGGTCGGGGCACCGGTCGTGCGGTGCGGTCCCGCGGCACGGGTCATCTCCATGCGGGCCGGGCGCCCGTCGGCGCCGAGCTCGAGCCGCGCGCCCGAGTCGCCCCCGGCCGGCGTCAGGACCAGGACGTCGCCCTGCTCCTCGAGCTCCCCGCCGCGGACCGTGGCGTAGGCGCGCAGGGCACGGCGCCAGTCGGTGACGACGCCGAGCGTGATGACCTGGTTCAGCACCGGTCCGAGGCGGGTCGGCTCCGGGGACGGCGCGGGCAGCGGCGGGTGCTCCCGCACGGCGAGCATCACCTGGGTCCCGCCACCGGCCTCCACCGGCAGCCACACGTCGACGTCGCTCGCCGCCACCGACGCGATCCCGGCACGGGTCGCGTCCCAGGCGTCGTCGAGCGGGACCTCGGCGGTCACCAGCTCGCGCACGTCGTGCTGCTCCCCGAAGGCGCGGACCTGCTCCACGGCCGCGAGGACCTCGGGGGAGTAGGCGGTCGGGTTCGCCCACGCCCACAACCAGGACCGCGGGCCGGGTGCGGCCGAGCCGAGGAGGCCGACGCCGAGGTCGAGCCCCGTCGTGAACCGCACCCGGCCCTCGTGCAGGTCGACCTGATAGCTGCCGGAGTCCCCGATCACCTCCTGGAACGCCATCTGCCGGTCGACGCAGGCGAACACGTGATCGTCGAGGAGCTCGCAGATGTCCACGCGCGGACCCTAGGAGAACCCCGGCCGGCCCGGCCGGCGTGGCCCCCGGAGTTCAGCGGACGTTCGCCAGCAGGGCCACGACGCGGCCGGCCGCCGGGGTGCGCAGGCGGACCTCGAGGGTGCCGGTCGGTGCCCCGTCGCGTGGCAGCGTCATCCCGACGACGAGCCGCCCGGCCGGGCGCTCCGCGACGGTCATCCGGTCGAGCCAGGGGCGGGTGAGCGGGACGTCGACCGTCTTCGAGCGGCGCGACCAGACCACGAACCGGTTCGCGCAGACGGCCACCGCTCCCCGGGTGGGGTTCCTCGTGTACTCGCGTCCCTCGCGGGGCACGTAGGTGCCGCGCAGGCCCTCCTCGAACACGACCGGGCGGGCCTCGAGCAGCTCACGGCGCAGGGGTTCGCCGAACCGGCCGTCCCCGAGCAGGAGCGCGCCGAGCGATCGCACGACGGCGACCCTAGCCGGGCGAGTGGGCCGGGTGGCGGGCCGCGGCGGTGACCCGGAACGCCCGTACCGCGGCCCGGACGGCCGGGGTCTCCCGGTCGGTGCGCCAGACCGCGTCGACGGTGCGCGTGAGCACGGGGTCGGTCTCGACCATCCGCACCCCGGTCGGGATCGGCGGGCGGGCGAGCCGCGGGATCATCGCCGCGAGCCCCGCCCCCGCCACGAGCTCGAGGTGGATGGCGAACCCGCAGACCGTGCAGGTCACCCTGGGCTCCAGGCCCTCGCGGCGGAGGCGCTCGACCAGCCAGTCGTGGGCCCGCGTGCTGCTGGTGTCGGCGACCCACGTGAGGTCGGCGCCGGCGAGGTCGGACAGCGCGACCGAGCCCGTGGCCGCCAGCGGGTGCTCCCGGGGGAGCGCGAGGTCCATGACGTCGTCGCAGAGCTCGGTGCGGCTGGTGCGCGCGGGTACCGGGGCCGGGAGCCCGTCCCAGTTCTCGACGACGGCCAGGTCCAGGTCGCCGTTCACGAGCGCGGGCAGGGTCTGTTCCGCCTCGCCGTCGGAGAGCAGCACGGTGAGGTCCGGGTGGGCGGACCGGAGCCGGGCGAGGCTCGCCGGCGCGAGCGCGTGCACGGTCGTCGGGATCGCCCCGATGCGCAGCGGGCCGACGACGTCGTCGTCGAGCCGGTCGAGGTCGCGCCGGGCGAGGGCGAGGCGGTCCAGGACGCCCGAGGCGTGGTCGGCGAGCACCAGCCCCGCCGCGGTCAGGCGGATCCCGCGACCGGCGGGCTCGGTCAGCGCCGCCCCGGCCTCCCGCTCGAGCGCGGCGAGCTGCTGCGAGACCGCCGACGGCGTCAGGTGCAGGGCGGCCGCCGCCCGGCCGACGGTGCGGTGGGCGGCCACGGCGTGCAGGGCCTGGAGCCGGGCGATGCCGAACACATCAGCAACTCTAATCGGTCCAGGCCAGGAGAAGTCGCTGGTCCTGAACGGTCCTGGGACGCAGGCTGGTGATCGTGGCCGTCCCCGACACCCTCGCGACCTCCGCCCCCACCCGCCGTCGGGCCGTCGACCCGCGCCTGATGGCCGTCGTCGGCAGCCTGTGCATCGCGCTCTCCCCGATCCTGATCTCGCTCTCCGGCACGTCGCCGGGCACCGCGACCGTGTTCCGCTGCCTGCTCGCCCTGCCGGTGCTCGTCCCGATGGCGCTGATCGAGCGTCGGCGGCTGCGCCGGGTCGGTGGGGTGCCGGGCGAGGTCCAGCGCGGGCGCCCGTGGCTCGTCGTCGTGGGCGGGCTGCTGCTGGGCCTGGACATGACGCTGTGGACCGGCGCGATCCACGCCGTGGGCGCCGGGGTGTCGACGGTCCTGGTCAACGTGCAGGTGGTGATCCTGCCGCTGCTCGCGTTCCTCGTCCTCGGGGAGCGGGTCCGGCTCTCGTTCCTGCTGGCGGTGCCGGTGATGCTCGGCGGGGTCGCGCTGGCCGGCGGGCTCGCCGACGGCGGGGCGGGCGCGGCCGACCCGGTGCTCGGGACGGTGCTCGCCCTGCTCGCGGCGTTCGCGTACGCGGGCTACCTGCTGTTCCTGCGCATCGGGTCCGCGCCCGGGCAGAAGTCCGGGCCGGTCGCCCTCGCGACGGCCGCCGCGGCCGTGAGCTCGTTCGTGCTCGGCAGCCTCTGGGAGGGCGTGGACCTCACGCCGAGCTGGGCGGCCCTCGGCTGGCTCGCCCTGCTGGCGCTGATCGGGCAGTGCATGGGATGGGTGCTCATCGCCGGCGGCATGGCCCGGCTGCCCTCCTCGACCGGCGCCTCGATCCTGCTGCTCCAGCCGGTCGGCGCGGTGCTGCTCGGCATGCTCGTGCTCGCCCAGTTCCCGACGGCGTGGCAGCTCGTCGGCTGCGTCGTCGTCATCGGCGCCGTGGCGTTCGCGGCCCGCAGGCGCGCCGAACCGTCGCCGGAGGACGCCGTCGCCTCGTGAGGCCGCCGGACGACGGTGTCGGACCCGGCGTCCACAATGGGTCCCGTGTCCGTGACCGACCGGCCGACCACCCTCGGCGCCGTGACGCCGAGCCGCGAGCAGTTCCACGATCTCGCCACGCACCACCGGGTCATCCCCGTCGTGCGGCGCCTGCTCGCCGACGACGAGACGCCGCTCGGGGTGTACCGCAAGCTCGCGGGCACCCGGAGCGGGACCTTCCTGCTGGAGTCCGCGGCGCACGGCGAGTCGTGGTCGCGGTGGTCGTTCGTCGGGGCCCGCAGCGCCGCGGCGCTCACCGAGCGCGGTGGGCGGGCGCACTGGACCGGCACGCCGCCGGTGGGCCTGCCCGGGGACGAGGAGGATCCGCTCGACGCGCTGCGCGAGACTCTCGAGCGGCTGCGGACCGAGTCGCTGCCCGGGCTACCCCCGCTCACGGGCGGCCTGGTCGGCTACGTCGGCTACGACGCGGTGCGCCGGCTCGAGCGGCTGCCCGAGCTCGCCGAGGACGACCTCGAGATCCCCGAGCTCGTGATGCTCCTGGCGACCGACCTGGCGGCGCTCGACCACCACGAGGGCACCGTCACCCTCATCGCGAACGCGGTGAACTGGGACGACAGCCCGGAGCGCGCGGACGCCGCCTACGACGACGCGGTCGCCCGGCTCGACCGGATGACCGCCGAGCTGGGCGCCCCGGCCCCGTCCACCGTCGCGCAGTACGACCCGGCGGCCGGCCGCTCCCCGCAGGTCCGCCGTCGCTTCGACCGGGATGCCTACCTCGCGGCCGTGGAGACCGCCAAGGAGCGCATCCGCGCGGGCGACGCCTTCCAGGTGGTGGTCAGCCAACGCTTCGAGTCCGACACCGCGGCCGAGGCCCTCGACGTCTACCGCGTCCTGCGGGCCACGAACCCGAGCCCGTACATGTACTTCCTCCGGCTGACCGACGCCGCCGACCGGCCGTTCGAGATCGTCGGGTCGAGCCCGGAGGCCCTCGTGACGGTGCGCGACGGCGTCGCCACCACGCACCCCATCGCCGGGACGCGGTGGCGCGGCACCGACGCCGAGGAGGACATCCTCCTGGAGAAGGACCTGCTGGCCGACGAGAAGGAGCGCGCCGAGCACCTCATGCTCGTCGACCTCGGGCGCAACGACCTCGGGCGCGTCTGCGTGCCGGGCACCGTCAAGGTCCACCGGTTCTTCGACATCGAGCGCTACAGCCACGTGATGCACCTGGTGTCCACGGTGTCCGGGCGGCTCGCCGAGGGGCGCAGCGCGTTCGACGCCGTCACCGCGTGCTTCCCGGCCGGCACGCTCTCCGGCGCCCCGAAGCCGAAGGCCATGGAGATCATCGAGGAGCTCGAGCCGACCCGCCGGGGGCTCTACGGCGGCATCGTCGGGTACCTGGACTTCGCCGGTGACGCCGACACCGCGATCGCGATCCGGACCGGGCTGCTCCGCGACGGCGTGGCCCACGTCCAGGCCGGGGGTGGCGTCGTCGCCGACTCCGACCCGGTCGCCGAGGACACGGAGGCCACGAACAAGGCCCGGGCCGTCCTGGCCGCGGTCGCCACCGCGGCCACCCTGCGCCCGCCCGGGCCCCGGTCGTGATCCGCGGACCGCGGCTGCTCGGCCTCGCCGTCGTCGGGCTGCTGCTCGCCGCGGCGGCGCTGTGGGGCGCGTCGCGGGGCACGTGGCTCACGGCGACCTGGGACGTGCCGCTGCGCGGCCGCGTCGTCGTCACCGCCACCGGCGCGGACACCGAGCCGGTGCTCGTCCCGTGGGCCCTGCTCGCGCTCGCCGCGATCGGCGGGCTCCTCGCGGCCTCCGGGTGGGGTCGGCGCGCCGTGGGCGTGGTCGTCGGGCTCGCCGGTCTGTGGGCGCTCCTGCGGTCGTTGTCCGGCCTCGCCGTGCCTGCCCTCGACGCGCTCCCGGCGACCGTGCGCCAGCCCGGCCGCGCCGTGGAGGTGCAGGCGTCCGTGGTGTGGCCGCTGCTCGGCGGGCTCGGCGGGCTGCTGCTCGTCGGGGCCGGTCTGCTGGTCGCGCTGCGCGGCGCCGCCATGCCGCGGCTCGGTGCGCGCTACGACGCCCCGGGTGCGTCCCGCCCCCGTCCCCGCGACGAGGAGCGCTCGCTGTGGGAGGCGCTCGACGCCGGGGAGGATCCCACGGCCACCCCCGAGCGCCCGACACCGAGGGCACCGGACGGGACCGACGGGACCGGGAGTTAAACTTCCGGTGTACTGGCCAGGGACCGGATCCCGGTGGCCCCGGACACACGCGGCGCCACGGATCGATCGAGCCCGAAGGATGGGGGCAGCACCCGCGTGAGCGTCCTGGAGCAGATCCTCGAGGGGGTCCGGGCCGACCTCGCCGCCCGTGAGGCCGCCGTTCCCTTCGACCAGGTGAAGGCGGCCGCGGCCGCCGCACCGCCCGCGAAGGACGCGCTCGCCGCGCTCCAGGGCCAGGGGATCGGGGTCATCGCCGAGGTGAAGCGGGCGTCGCCGTCCCGTGGGCACATGGTCGACATCCCCGACCCAGCCAAGCTCGCCCGGCAGTACGTCGAGGGCGGCGCGCGGATCGTCAGCGTGCTCACCGAGCAGCGCTGGTTCGAGGGGTCGCTGACCGACCTGGACGAGGTCCGGGCCGCGGTGGACATCCCGGTGCTGCGCAAGGACTTCGTGGTCGGCACCTACCAGGTCCACGAGGCGCGGGCCCACGGCGCGGACCTCGTGCTGCTGATGTGCTCGGTGCTCGAGCAGAACGCGCTCGACGCGCTGGTCGACCGGGTGCACTCGCTCGGCATGACCGCCCTGGTCGAGATCCACGACGAGGTCGAGGCCGACATGGCGCTGCAGGCCGGCGCCAAGCTGGTCGGGATCAACGCCCGCGACCTCACGACCCTCGACGTCGACCGCGACGTCTTCAGCCGCCTCGCCCCGGGGCTGCCCGGCGAGGTCCTGCGCGTCGCCGAGTCCGGCGTGCGCGGCCCCGGTGACCTGATGACCTACGCGGGTCTCGGCGCCGACGCAGTGCTGGTCGGCGAGTCGATGGCCACCGCCGAGGACCCGCGCGCGGCCGTCCGCCAGTTGGTCACCGCCGGGTCGCACCCGGCGTGCCCGAAGCCGGCCCGGTGATGGCGGCCCCCGAGAGGAGCGTGGCGCTCCCGACGGCGGGCGACGGGCTCGCCGAGCACGGACACGACCCCGACGGCGGCGGTCACTTCGGCCGCTACGGCGGGCGGTTCATGCCCGAGGCCCTGATCGCCGCCGTCGACGAGGTCGCCGCGGAGTACGACAAGGCCCGGCACGACCCCGAGTTCCTCGCCGAGCTCGACCGGCTGCAGCGGGACTACGCCGGCCGCCCCAGCCCCGTGACGGACGCCCGCCGGCTCTCCGAGCACGCCGGTGGTGCGCGGATCCTGCTCAAGCGCGAGGACCTCAACCACACCGGCTCGCACAAGATCAACAACGTGCTGGGTCAGGCGCTCCTCACGGTGCGCATGGGCAAGACGCGGGTGATCGCCGAGACCGGCGCGGGGCAGCACGGCGTCGCCACGGCCACCGCGGCGGCCCTGCTCGGGCTCGAGTGCGTCGTCTACATGGGCGAGGTCGACACCGAGCGCCAGGCGCTCAACGTCGCCCGCATGCGCCTGCTCGGCGCCGAGGTGATCCCGGTGACCACCGGCTCGCGCACGCTCAAGGACGCCCTCAACGAGGCCTACCGGGACTGGGTGTCCAGCGTCGGCACCACCCACTACGTGCTGGGCACCGCCGCCGGGCCGCACCCGTTCCCGATGATGGTGCGCGACTTCCACCGCGTCATCGGCCTGGAGGCACGCGCGCAGGTGCAGGAGCAGTACGGGCGCCTGCCGGACGCGGTCCTGGCGTGCGTGGGCGGCGGCTCGAACGCGATCGGCATCTTCCACCCCTTCCTCGACGACGAGCCCGTGCGCCTGATCGGCTGCGAGGCGGCGGGCGACGGCGTCGACACCGGGCGTCACGCCGCGTCGATCACCGGCGGGAGCGTCGGCGCGCTGCACGGCGCACTGACCTACGTGCTGCAGGACGACGACGGGCAGACCGTCGAGTCGCACTCGATCTCCGCCGGCCTGGACTATCCCGGGGTCGGCCCGGAGCACTCCTACCTCGCGGAGATCGGGCGGGCGGAGTACGTGCCGGTCACCGACGCCGAGGCGATGGACGCGTTCCGGCTGCTGTGTCGTACCGAGGGCATCATCCCGGCGATCGAGTCCGCTCACGCGGTGGCCGGTGCGCTGCGGACCGGCCGCGAGCTCGGCCCGGACGCGCTGCTGCTGGTCAACCTCTCCGGCCGCGGCGACAAGGACGTGGAGACCGCCGCCCGGTGGTTCGACGTCGTCGACGCCGCGGCGCTGCCGACCACGGAGCCGGTCCACGACGACGCGGCGGCGGGGGAGCGGGAGCTGTGACCTCGACGCAGACCGGTCTCGACCGGCTCCGCGAGGTCTTCTCGACCGCCCGCGCCGAGTCGCGGGCCGCGCTGATCTCCTACCTGCCCACCGGCTACCCGACGATCCCCGGGTCCCGCGGGCTGCTCACCCAGACCCTCGACGCGGGCGCCGACCTGGTCGAGGTCGGGCTGCCCTACTCCGACCCGGTGCTCGACGGACCCGTGGTCGCGCACGCCGTGGAGACCGCCCTGCGCGGTGGGGTGCGGACCCGCGACACCCTCGACCTCGTCGAGGCGCTGGCCGCCCGCGGGGGACGCGCCGTCGTCATGACCTACTGGAACCCGGTGCTGCGCTACGGGGTCGAGGCCTTCGCGCGGGACCTCGCCGCGGCGGGCGGGCTCGGCCTGATCACCCCCGACCTGGTGCCCGACGAGGCGGGGGAGTGGCTCGACGCGGCCGACCGGCACGGCATCGCACCGATCTTCCTCGTCGCGCCGTCGTCCACCGAGGACCGCATCGCCTCGACGACCGCCGCGACCCGCGGATTCGTCTACGCGGCCTCCACCATGGGCGTGACCGGCGCGCGGGACACCGTCGCCACGAGCGCCCCCGAGCTCGTCGCGCGCACCCGCCGCCACACCGACCTGCCCGTCGGGGTCGGGCTCGGCGTGCGCAACGGCGCCCAGGCCGGGGAGATCGCCACCTACGCCGACGGCGTGATCGTCGGGTCGGCGATGGTGTCCGCCGCCGAGCACGGCCGGGCCGCGGTCGCGCGCCTGACCACCGAGCTCGCGGCGGGCGTCCGCGGGAACCACACCGGGCGCTGACCCCGGACCCACCTCACCGACGGTGTCGGGGGTGACCGATAGCGTGAGCGCCGTGCTCGCGTCGCTGCCGATGACCATCCCCAGCCCACCCCAGGGCGTGTGGAACCTCGGCCCCGTCCCGCTGCGGGCCTACGCGCTGTGCATCATCGCCGGCATCGTCGTGGCGGTCTGGATGACCGAGCGGCGCTTCGTCGCGCGCGGCGGGGCCCCCGGCTTCGTCATCGACGTCGCGGTGTGGGCGGTGCCCTTCGGGCTGATCGGCGGCCGGCTCTACCACCTGGCCACCGACTGGCGGACCTACTTCGGCCCGGGCGGGGATCCGGTCGCGGCGCTCTACGTGTGGAACGGCGGCCTCGGCATCTGGGGGGCGATCGCCCTCGGCGGCGTCGGCGCCTGGATCGCGTGCCGCCGCCGCGGGGTCCCGCTGACCGGCTTCGCCGACGCGGCCGCGCCCGGGATCGTCCTCGCCCAGGCCATCGGCCGGCTCGGCAACTACTTCAACCAGGAGCTCTACGGCGCCCCGACCACGCTGCCGTGGGGCCTGGAGATCTACCGGCGGGTGGACCCGGCCACGGGCGTCGTCGACAACCTCGGCGGGGTCGCGCTCGACCGCACGCCGATCGAGGTCGTGCAGCCCACGTTCCTCTACGAGCTGGTGTGGAACGTCCTGGTGGCGCTGCTGGTGATCTGGGCCGACCGCCGGTTCTCGCTGGCGCGCGGACGGGCGTTCGCCCTGTACGTCGCGGGCTACACCCTCGGCCGGTTCTTCATCGAGATGCTGCGCACCGACCCCGCGCTCACCCGCGTCGAGGGCGTCCGCGTCAACGTCATCGTGTCCGGCGTCCTCTGCGTCGGCGCGCTGCTGTACCTGTTCCTGGCCCGCGGTCCGCGCGAGGACCTGGCCGGGGATCCGACCGGTTCGCCCGA
Source organism: Actinomycetospora termitidis (assembly GCF_030286555.1). Lineage (GTDB taxonomy): Bacteria > Actinomycetota > Actinomycetes > Mycobacteriales > Pseudonocardiaceae > Actinomycetospora > Actinomycetospora termitidis. Next base: position 32,260 of record NZ_JASVWF010000004.1, read on the forward strand.
CGACGACGCGGGTACGCCCGGGCTCGTGACACCCAGGGACGACGAGAACGACGACGCCCGCGCGGCCCGCGCCTCGCGGGTCGCGGCGAGCGACCGCGACGACACCGAGACCCACCACGGCGCGGCCGAGCCCTCCGGCGTGGACGCCGAGCCCGAGGGCGTCCAGCCCGAGGAGGAGGCGTCCGCCACGCCGCCCTCCTCCGCCCACGGCTCCTGAGGAGCCCCTCCGCCCCGCGCCGACGGGGACCCGGCGTCCGTCACGCCGCCGCGGCCCGCCGCGCGGGCTAGACTCCACCCGGGCCATCGCCGTCCCGGATTCCACCATCCGGCTCGCGACGACCGAGCGGCCCTCTTCCGCGCCCCGTCCTCCCGACGGGCAGCGCGGCCGGGCCGTTCCTCGGAGGCGATGAGGAGGCCCGCCCCGTGCTGTTCTCGACCAACCCGGGTCCGCAAGGCCTGTACGACCCGGCGAACGAGCACGACGCCTGCGGCGTCGGCGCCGTCGTCGACTCCCGCGGCCGCCGCAGCCACGGCATCGTCGCCGACGCGCTGCAGGTGCTGCACAACCTCGACCACCGCGGAGCGGCGGGCAGCGAGCCCACGAGTGGCGACGGCGCCGGCATCCTGCTGGGCATCCCGGACGAGCTCTTCCGCGCCACGGTCGACGCGGACCTGCCCGCCCCCCGCCCGGCGGCCAACGGCGGCCAGGACGAGTACGCCTACGCCTGCGGCATGGTGTTCCTGCCGGCGGACGACGACGGCGCTGCCAAAGCGGTCTCGCTCCTCGAACGCATCGCCGGCGAGGAGGGTCTCGAGGTCCTCGCCTGGCGTGACACCCCCACCGACCCCGACGGCGCGGACGTCGGGTCGGTCGCCCGCTCGGTGATGCCGCGCTTCGCGCAGGTCCTGCTCGCGCACCCGGAGCGCGCCCTCGCGGGCATCGAGCTCGACCGCGTCGCCTGGATCGTCCGCAAGCGGGCGGAGCGGGAGTCGGTGGAGCAGGGCTGCGGGCTCTACGTCGCCTCGCTGTCCAGCCGCACCGTGACCTACAAGGGCATGCTGACCACCGACCAGCTGCCGCTGTTCTTCCCCGACCTGCGCGACGAACGCCTGGTCAGCGCGGTCGCGGTGGTGCACAGCCGGTTCTCGACGAACACCTTCCCGAGCTGGCCGCTCGCGCATCCCTACCGGACGCTGGCGCACAACGGCGAGATCAACACGATCCGCGGGAACCGCAACCGCATGCGGGCCCGCGAGGCGCTGCTGGGCACCGACCTCTTCCCCGGCGACCTCCAGCGCGCGATGCCGGTCTGCCCGCCCGGGACGTCGGACTCGGCGAGCGTCGACGAGGTCCTGGAGCTCCTCACGCTCGGCGGCCGGTCGCTGCCGCACGCGGTGATGATGATGATGCCCGAGGCGTGGGAGAACCACGCCGAGATGCCGGCCGACCAGCGGGCGTTCTACCAGTTCCACGCGAGCCTGATGGAGCCGTGGGACGGCCCGGCCGCGGTCGTGTTCTCGGACGGCACGCTGCTCGGCGCGACGCTGGACCGCAACGGCCTGCGGCCCTGCCGGTGGTGGCACCTCGCCGACGGGCGGGTCGTCCTGGCCAGCGAGTCCGGCGTGCTCGACGTGCCCGCCTCCGACGTCGTCGCGAAGGGACGGTTGCGGCCCGGGCGGATGTTCCTCGTCGACACCCGCGAGGGGTCGACCGGGGACGGGTCCGCCGCGTTGATCGACGACGACCGGTTCAAGTCCGACCTGGCCGCGGCCGAGCCGTACGCCGAGTGGCTGCACGCGGGTCTGGTGCGGCTCGAGGAGCTGCCCGACCGCGACCACGTCGTGCACACCCACGAGTCGGTGATGCGCCGCCAGCAGACCTTCGGCTACACCGAGGAGGAGCTGCGGATCCTGCTGGCCCCGATGGCGACGACGGGGGCCGAGCCGCTCGGGTCGATGGGCACCGACACCCCCACCGCGGCGCTGTCGCGCCGGGCGCGGCTGCTCTACGACTACTTCGTCCAGCTCTTCGCCCAGGTCACCAACCCGCCGCTGGACGCCATCCGCGAGGAGCTCGTCACCTGCATGGCCCGGGCGATCGGCCCGGAGCAGAACCTGTTCCACCCCGGGCCCGCGAGCTGCCGCCAGGTCGTGCTGCCCTACCCGGTGATCGACAACGACGAGCTCGCGAAGCTCATCCACATCGACGACGACGGGGACATGCCGGGCTTCGCCGCCACGGTGATCTCCGGGCTGTACGAGGTCGACGGCGGCGAGGACGCGCTGCGCGCGGCCCTCGACCAGGTGCGCCGGCGCGCGAGCGAGGCGATCGCCGACGGGAAGCGCATCCTCGTGCTCTCCGACCGGGACTCCGACGCCCGGTGGGCCCCGATCCCGTCGCTGCTGCTCGTCTCGGCGGTGCACCACCACCTCGTCGCCACCCGTGAGCGCACCCAGGTCGCGCTGGTCGCCGAGTCCGGGGACGCGCGCGAGGTGCACCACATGGCGCTGCTGCTCTCCTACGGCGCGGCCGCGATCAACCCCTACCTCGCGTTCGAGTCGATCGAGGACATGATCGCCTCCGGGTGGTTGGACCAGCTCGAGGTCGACCAGGCCATCCGGAACTACGTGAAGTCCTGCGTCAAGGGCGTCCTCAAGGTGATGTCCAAGATGGGCATCTCGACGGTGTCCGGGTACACCGCCGCCCAGGTCTTCGAGGCCGTCGGCCTGTCGCAGGAGTTCATCGACGAGTACTTCCACGGCACCTCGTCCAAGCTGGGCGGGGGCGGGCTGGACGTGCTCGCGACCGAGGTCGCGACGCGGCACCGCACGGCCTACCCGTCCAACCCGACCGAGCGGGCCCACCGCCGGCTCGACGTCGGCGGCGAGTACGCCTACCGCCGCGAGGGCGAGATCCACCTCTTCACCCCGGAGACGGTGTTCCTGCTCCAGCACTCCACGCGGACGAAGCAGCGCGACGTGTTCCGCCGCTACACCGCCGAGGCGGACGGCATCACCCGGGCCGGCGGGCAGCTGCGGGGGATGTTCCGGCTGCGCTACGAGGACCGGACCCCGATCGACCTCGACGAGGTCGAGCCCGCCACCGAGATCGTCAAACGCTTCGCGACTGGGGCGATGAGCTACGGCTCGATCTCGGGCGAGGCGCACACCGACCTCGCGATCGCCATGAACAACATCGGCGGCAAGTCGAACACCGGGGAGGGCGGGGAGGACCCGGTGCGCCTCGTCGACCCGTCCAGGCGCTCGGCGATCAAGCAGGTCGCCTCCGGGCGCTTCGGCGTCACCAGCGAGTACCTGGTCAACGCCGACGACATCCAGATCAAGATGGCGCAGGGCGCGAAGCCCGGTGAGGGCGGTCAACTCGCGGGCAAGAAGGTGTACCCGTGGATCGCCGAGGTCCGGTACTCCACCCCCGGCGTGGGCCTGATCTCGCCGCCGCCGCACCACGACATCTACTCGATCGAGGACCTCAAGCAGCTCATCCACGACCTGAAGAACGCGAACGACCGCGCCCGGATCCACGTCAAGCTGGTCAGCTCGGTCGGGGTCGGCACGGTCGCGGCGGGCGTCTCGAAGGCGCACGCGGACGTCGTGCTGATCTCCGGGTGGGACGGCGGGACCGGCGCGGCCCCGCTGACGAGCCTCAAGCACGCCGGCGCGCCGTGGGAGGTCGGGCTCGCCGACACCCAGCAGACGCTGATGCTCAACGGCCTGCGGGACCGGATCTCGGTCCAGGTCGACGGCGGGATGAAGACCGGCTACGACGTGATCGTCGGGATGCTCCTGGGCGCCGAGGAGTACGGCTTCTCCACGGCGCCGCTGGTGGTCAACGGCTGCGTCATGATGCGGGTCTGCCACCTCGACACCTGTCCCGTCGGCGTCGCGACCCAGAACCCGGAGCTGCGCAAGCGCTACACGGGCCGCCCCGAGTTCGTCGAGAACTTCTTCTGGTTCATCGCCGAGGAGGTCCGGGAGTACCTGGCGGAGCTGGGCTTCCGGACGATCGACGAGGCGATCGGGCACTCCGAGCTGATCGACGCCGCGGAGGCGGTGGAGAACTGGAAGGCCGAGGGCATCGACCTCGGTCCGCTGTTCGCCGTGCCGGACGTGCCCGCCGGCGCGTCCACAGACCGCCGGTGCACCTCGACCCAGGACCACGGCCTGGACCGCGCGCTCGACCGCACCCTGATCCAGCTGGCCGAGGGGGCGCTCGACGACGCCGTCCCGGTGCGGATCGACCTGCCGGTCCGCAACGTCAACCGGACCGTCGGGACCCTGCTCGGCTCCGAGGTGACCCGGCGCTACGGCAAGCACGGCCTGGCCGACGACACGATCCACGTCGAGTTCACCGGCTCCGCCGGACAGTCGTTCGGGGCGTTCCTGCCGCGCGGGATCACCCTCGACCTCGTCGGGGACGCCAACGACTACGTGGCCAAGGGGCTCTCCGGGGGCCGCGTGATCGTGCGCCCGCCCGAGGGCGCGCAGTTCACCGAGCCGCTGGACTCCGACCGGGAGGAGCGGCACACGATCGCCGGCAACGTCATCGCCTACGGCGCGACCTCCGGCGAGGTGTTCCTGCGCGGTCAGGTGGGGGAGCGGTTCTGCGTGCGCAACTCCGGCGCACTCGCCGTGGTCGAGGGTGTCGGCGACCACGCGTGCGAGTACATGACCGGCGGCCGGGTGATCGTGTTGGGCAGCACCGGCCGCAACCTCGGCGCCGGCATGTCCGGCGGGATCGCCTTCGTGCACGACCTGCCGGCGATCCGTGTGAACGACGAGATGGCCGACCTGCTCGAGGTCACCGGCGACGACGCCGACTGGCTGCGGTGGGTGGTCGAGCGGCACCTCGACCTCACCTCCTCGCCGAAGGCGGCCCGCCTGCTCGACGACTGGGACACCCAGGTCGGGCACTTCACCAAGGTCATGCCGACCGACTACCAGCGGGTCCTCGACGCCGAGCAGCGCGCCGCCACCGAGGGCCGCGACCCGAACGAGGTCATCATGGAGGTGGCGGGTGGCTGACCCCCGCGGGTTCCTCACCTACTCCCGGGAGGACAACCCCAAGCGTCCGGTCGAGGAGCGGCGCACCGACTGGCACGAGCTCTACGCCGACGTCACCGACCCCGACCTCGAGGCCGGCACCCGCAAGCAGGCCGCGCGGTGCATGGACTGCGGCATCCCGTTCTGCCACTCCGGCACCGCCGGCTGCCCGCTGGGCAACCTGATCCCGGAGTGGAACGACTTCGTCCGCCGCGGCGAGTGGGACCGGGCGAGCGAGCGCCTGCACGCCACGAACAACTTCCCGGAGTTCACCGGGGCGCTGTGCCCGGCGCCGTGCCAGGAGGCGTGCGTCCTGTCGATCACCTCCCAGCCGGGCTCGGTGGCGATCAAGCGGGTCGAGTGGTCGATCGCCGAGGTGGCGTGGCGGGACGGTCACGTCGCGCCCCAGCCCGCGGCCGAGTCCTCGGGGAAGCGGGTCGCGGTCGTGGGCTCCGGACCCGCGGGGCTGGCGGCCGCCCAGCAACTGACCCGGGCCGGCCACGACGTCACGGTCCACGAGCGCGACGACCGCCTCGGCGGGCTGATGCGCTACGGGATCCCGGAGTTCAAGTTCGAGAAGTGGGAGCTCGATCGTCGCCTCGAGCAGATGCGCGCGGAGGGCACACGCTTCGTCGTGAACTGCGAGGTGGGCGGGGACGGTCTGCCGGTGGAGCGCCTGCGCGCCGAGTACGACGCGGTGGTGCTGGCGGTCGGGGCGCTCGAGAGCCGGGACGACCGCACGATCGAGGGCCGCGACCTCGACGGCATCCACCTCGCGATGGACTACCTCGTGCCCGCCAACCGCGAGTGCGAGGGCGACGGCCCGTCGCCGATCAACGCACGGGGCAAGAACGTCATCGTCATCGGCGGCGGCGACACCGGCGCGGACTGCTACGGCACCGCGACCCGCCAGGGCGCGATCGGCGTGCACCAGCTCGACCAGTACCCGGCCCCTCCACAGACCCGCGACGAGGCCCGCTCGCCGTGGCCGACGTGGCCGCTGATGTTCCGCACGCCGCCGGCGCTCGAGGAGGGCGGCGAGCGGTTGTTCGCCACCGCGGTGCGCCGCTTCGTCGGCGACGACCGCGGGCACGTCCGCGCGGTCGAGCTGTCCTCGGTCGAGGTCCGCCGCACCGAGGACGGCCGCCGCGAGGTGGTGCCGACCACGGAGGAGATCCACACCGTGCCGGCCGACCTGGTCCTGTTCTCCATCGGCTTCACCGGGCCCGACGACGGGGCGATGATCCCCGGCCTGGGCATTGAGCGGACGCCGAAGGGCACGATCGGCTGCGGGTCGGACTGGCAGACCGACGTCCCGGGGGTCTTCGTGTGCGGGGACGCGCACCGTGGCGCGTCGCTGATCGTCTGGGCCATCGCGGAGGGACGTTCGGCCGCCGCCGCCGTCGACGCCCACCTCGCCGCCGACGGCCGCACCGACCTGCCGTCGCCGGTGCACCCCGGCGCGCTCCCGCTCAGCGCCTGAGCCCTGATCGTCCGCTGGGCGATCGCAACCTCGCCGTCACCCACACGGAGCGCCCCCGGGTCAACCTCGTGCACCCGGGGGCGAGCAGAGAGGGACGCCGATGGCGGAACAGGTGGGTACCGGGCGCGGCGAGCACACGGCGAGTGCCGACTACCTCGCGGCGCGCAAGCTCCGGGCGGGGTCGGCCAGCTGGGTGCTGCTGGCCGGGCTGGGCGTCGCGTACGTGATCTCCGGGGACTACGCCGGGTGGCACTTCGGGCTCGCGCAGGGCGGGTGGGGCGGGCTCGCGATCGCGGCCGTGCTCATGGCCGTCATGTACACCGCGATGGTGCTCGCCCTGGCCGAGATGTCCTCGGCGCTCCCGGCCGCGGGCGGCGGCTACACGTTCGCCCGCGTCGCCCTCGGCCCGTGGGGCGGGTTCGCCACCGGCGCGGCGATCCTGCTGGAGTACGCCGTCGCGCCCGCAGCGATCGCGACCTTCATCGGCGGCTACGTCGAGTCGCTCGGCCTGTTCGGGATCACCGACGGCTGGTGGGTCTACCTGGCCTGCTACGTGCTCTTCGTCGGAGTGCACCTGCTCGGGGCGGGCGAGGCGCTCAAGGCGACGTTCGTCGTCACCGCGATCGCCGCCGTCGCGCTGATCGTCTTCGCCCTCGGTGCCGTCGGCTCGTTCGACCCCGCGAAGCTGGTCGACATCCCGGTCACGGACGCCGCCGGAGCCTCGGCGTTCCTGCCGTTCGGGCTGGTCGGCATCTGGGCCAGCTTCCCCTTCGCGATCTGGTTCTTCCTGGCGGTGGAGGGCGTGCCGCTCGCCGCGGAGGAGGCGCGCGACCCGGTGCGCTCGGTGCCCCGCGGCATCGTCGTCGCCATGATCGCGCTGATCGCCTTCGCCGCCGTCGTCCTGGTGCTCGGCCCCGGGGCGGCCGGCAGCTCCGCGATGTCCACGAGCGACAACCCGCTGGTCACGGCGGCCGAGGGCACGGGCCAGGGGTGGCTCGCGACGACGGTGAACTACGTCGGCCTGCTCGGGCTCGTCGCCAGCTTCTTCTCGATCATCTACGCCTACTCGCGCCAGACCTTCGCGCTGTCGCGGGCGGGCTACCTCCCGCGGGCGCTGTCGCGGGTCAACGGCCGCCGCGCGCCGGTGCTGGCTCTCGTCGTGCCCGGCCTCATCGGATTCGTCCTGGCCGCCACGGGTGACGGGGACGTGCTGATCAACCTCGCGGTGTTCGGCGCGACGCTGTCCTACGTGCTCATGATGGTCGCGCACCAGGTGCTCCGGACGCGGCATCCGGAGCTGCCCCGCCCGTACCGCACGCCGGGCGGGCGGATCACCTCCGGGATCGCGCTGGTGCTGGCCCTCGCCGCCGTCGTCGCGACCTTCCTGGTCGACGTGGTCGCCGCGCTGTGCGCCCTCGGCGTGTTCGCCCTGCTCATGGCGTGGTTCGGGTTCTACTCGCGCCACCACCTCGTCGCCGCCGCGCCGGACGAGGAGTTCGCGGCGCTGGCGGCGGCCGAGGAGGAGGTGCGATGAGCTGGACCACCTCCGTCGGTGGACACTCCTACACGTTCGCCGACCTGCGGGAGCTGATGGCGAAGGCCACCCCGGCCCGGTCCGGTGACGTGCTCGCCGGGGTGGCCGCGGAGTCGGCCGCGGAGCGGGTGGCGGCGCAGACGGTGCTCGCCGACCTGCCGCTCGCGCACTTCCTCGACGAGGCGGTCGTGCCCTACGAGGACGACGACGTCACCCGCCTGATCCTCGACTCCCACGACCCCGACGCGTTCGCCCCGGTGCGGTCGCTCACGGTCGGCGGCTTCCGCGACCGGCTGCTGTCCTGGCAGACCGACACGGCCGCGCTCACCGCGCTCGCGCCCGGGTTGACCCCGGAGATGGTCGCCGCCGTCAGCAAGCTGTGCCGCGTCGGCGACCTCGTCGCGATCGCCGCGAAGACCCGCGTCGTCACCGGGTTGCGCACCACGCTGGGCCTGCCCGGGCGGCTGGCCACCCGGCTGCAGCCCAACCACCCGACCGACGACGCGGTCGGCATCACCGCCTCCCTCGTCGACGGGCTCCTGCACGGGTCCGGGGACGCCGTCATCGGCATCAACCCCGCGACCGACCGCCCGTCGACGGTGCGGGCGCTGCTCGAGCTGCTCGACGACGCCCGGCAGCGCCTCGCGGCGCCGATCCAGTCGTGCGTACTGACCCACGTCACGACGACGCTGGAGCTGCTCGAGCAGGGCGCGCCGGTGGATCTGGTGTTCCAGTCCGTCGCCGGCACCCAGGCGGCCAACCGTGGCTTCGGGGTGACCCTCGACCAGCTGCGCGAGGCGCACGAGGCCGCGCTGGCCCTGCGGCGGGGGACGGTCGGGTCGAACGTGACCTACTTCGAGACGGGGCAGGGGTCCGCGTTGTCCGCGGACGCCCACCACGGCTGCGACCAGCAGACCCTGGAGGCACGCGCCTACGCCGTGTGCCGGGCGTTCGACCCGCTGCTGGTCAACACCGTCGTCGGGTTCATCGGGCCGGAGTACCTCTACGACGGCAAGCAGATCCTGCGGGCGGGCCTGGAGGACCACCTCTGCGGCAAGCTGCTCGGGGTCCCCATGGGCGTGGACGTCTGCTACACCAACCACGCCGAGGCCGACAGCGACGACACCGACACGCTGCTGCTGACGCTGGGGGCGGCGGGCTGCTCGTTCGTCATCACCGTGCCCGGCGGGGACGACATCATGCTGAACTACCAGTCGCTGTCGTTCCAGGACGTCCTGCAGGTCCGCAGCACCCTCGGGCTGCGCCCGGCGCCGGAGTTCGAGGCGTGGCTGGAGACGGTCGGGCTGCTCGACGACGCCGGACGCGTCCCGCAGCTGGGCCCGGACGCGCTGCCGGCGCTGACGAGCGGGCTGTCGTGACGGGCAACGGAGTGGACCGGGATCCCTGGGTGATGCTGCGCGCCGCGACGCGGGCGCGCGTCGGCCTCGGCCGTGCCGGAGACGGGCTGCCGACCGCGGAGAACCTCCGGCTCGCCGCCGCCCACGCCGCCGCGCGGGACGCCGTGCACCTGCCCCTCGACGCGGACGCGGTGGTGGCCGCGCTGGGGGAGCGACCGTCGGTGGTGGTGCACTCGGCCGCCGCGGACCGGGCGGAGTACCTGCAGCGCCCCGACCTCGGGCGCCGGCTCGACGAGGCGTCGGAGGCCCGGTTGCGCGAGGCGGCCCCGGAGGAGCCTGCGGACCTCACGGTGGTGGTCGCGGACGGGCTGTCGCCGCGCGCCGTCCACGACCACGCCGTCGCAGTGCTCGACGCGCTCGCCGCGCGGCTGGACGACTGGTCGTTCTCCCCTGTGGTCGTCGCCGAGCAGGCCCGGGTCGCGCTCGGCGACGCGGTCGCCGCGGCCCTCGGGTCGCGGATGGTCCTCGTCCTGGTGGGGGAGCGGCCGGGCATGTCGTCCCCGGACTCGCTCGGGGCCTACCTGACGTGGGCGCCGCGGGTCGGGCGGGTGGACTCCGAACGCAACTGCGTGTCGAACATCCGCCCGCCCGACGGGCTCTCCCACGACGGCGCCGCGGAGATCCTCGCCGCCCTGATGGGCGAGGCCCGCCGTCGGGAACTGACCGGGGTGGAGCTCAAGGACACCGGGGCCGCGCTCCCGGAGGCCGCCGGGTGACCTAGAGCTGGACCTGGGCCGCCGTGATCTGCACCGGGATCGTCGGCTTGCCGCCGCCGGCGGAGTTCGAGCCGTCGTCGCCCCCGGCCGCGACCTTGTCCAGGGTCGCGAGCCCCTCGGGTGCGATGCGCCCGATCACCGTGTACTCGGGGGGCAGCGCCGAGTCGCCGTAGACGAGGAAGAACTGACTGCCGGTGCTGGCCGGCTGGGAGGCCTTGGCCATCGCGACGAGGCCGCGGCTGTAGTTCGAGGCGCCCTGGCCCAGCGGCGACGGCGCGAGGTTCGTCGGCGGCTCCTCGGCGTAGCGGTAGCCGGGACCGCCCGAGCCGGTACCGGTCGGATCGCCGCACTGGAGGACCTGCAGCCCCTGGCCGGTGACGAGGCGGGGGCACGGGGTGTCGTCGTAGAAACCCTGCTGCGCGAGCGAGGTGACCGCGTTGACCGCGCACGGGGCCTGGGCCCGGTCCAGGGTGAGCGGGACCGGCCCCTGCGTGGTCTGCAGCGTCAGCCCGACGACGCCGGTGCGCTCCGGGTCCGGGTCCGGTGCCTGCACCGGCTTGGCCGCCTGGCCGTCCGGCGTGTAGGTGCAGGCCCCGGCGGCGGGCGCGGCGACGGTCTCCGCGGGGCGGGTCGCGACGTAGATCGCGACGCCGGCCGCGACCAGCGCCACCACCACGCCGACCGCGATGATCGTCAGCCGTTGCCGACGACGGCGGGCGCGCTCGGCGCGGCGCTCGATCTGTCGCTCCAGCTTGCGCTTGGCGGCCTTGCGGCGCTGCTCGTTGGTCGGCACGGCGGCATCCTAGGAAGTCGGATCCCGGTGAGTCCGGGCAGGTCACGGCCGCCGACTAGGGTGGGGTGCAGTCGTCGCGAGGAGGATTCCGTGCTGGTCGCCGGGTTCCCGGCCGGGAGTTTCCAGACCAACTGCTTCGTGATCGCCCCTGACGAGGGCGGACCGTGCGTGGTGGTCGACCCGGGGCAGGACGCCGAGGAGCCGTTGCGCAAGGTCCTCGCCGAGCGGCGCCTGTCGCCGGTCGCCGTGCTGCTCACGCACGGACACCTCGACCACATGTGGTCGGTCACGCCGGTGTGCGACGGCGACGACATCCCGGCCTACATCCACCCCAAGGACCGCTCCATGCTCGCCGACCCGCTCGCCGGCGTCGGGCCGATGGGGGCGCAGCTGGCCGCGATGTACCCGGGGCTGGAGTTCCGCGAGCCGAAGCAGGTCGAGACGCTCGCCGACGGCGCCACCCTCGACCTCGCCGGCATCTCGCTGACCGTCGACCACACGCCCGGGCACACCCGCGGGTCGGTGGTCTTCCGCAGCGCGACCGAGGACGGGGCACCGTTCGTGCTCGCCGGCGACACCCTCTTCCAGGGCAGCATCGGCCGGACCGACCTGCCCGGCGGCTCGCTCGAGGAGATGATGACGAGCCTGCGGACGAAGCTGCTCACGCTCCCCGACGAGACCGCGGTCCTGCCCGGCCACGGTCAGCCCACGACGGTGGGCGACGAGCGGCACACGAACCCCTTCCTGCAGGGCACGCAGAACGCGCCCGGCCGGAATCTCTAGGAAGAACACCGACAGTGGCAGAGATCCCCCCTGGCGGCTTCACCGCGCCCAAGGGCATCCCCGAGTACGTCGGGCCGGAGTTCGTCGCGGTCCGGGACACCCTCCTCCGCGAGGCGGACCGCGCCGGCTACGCCCACCTCGAGCTCCCCGTGTTCGAGGACACCGCGCTCTACGCCCGCGGGGTCGGCGAGTCGACCGACGTCGTCTCCAAGGAGATGTACTCCTTCGCCGACCGCGGGGGCCGCAGCGTCACGCTGCGCCCCGAGGGCACCGCGGGCGTCGTCCGCAGCGTCATCGAGCACGGCCTGGACCGCGGCACCCTGCCGGTCAAGCTCCGCTACGCCGGGCCGTTCTTCCGCTACGAGCGTCCCCAGGCCGGCCGCTACCGGCAGCTCCAGCAGGTGGGCGTCGAGGCGATCGGGGTGGACGACCCGGCGCTGGACGCCGAGGTCCTCGCCGTCGCGGACGCCGGGTTCCGCGCGCTCGGGCTGACCGGGTACCGGCTGGAGCTGACCTCGCTGGGCGACGCCGAGACCCGCCCGGCCTACCGCGCCGAGCTGCAGGCGTTCCTGGAGAAGTGCGATCTCGACGAGGCCACCCGCGAGCGGGCGCGGATCAATCCGCTGCGCGTGCTCGACGACAAGCGGCCCGAGGTCCGCGAGCAGCTCGCCGACGCGCCGCTGATGGTCGACCACCTCTCCGACGCCGCCGCGGCCCACCACGCGACGGTGAAGCAGTACCTCGACGAGCTGGGCGTCGCCTACGTCGAGAACCCCCGCATGGTGCGCGGCCTGGACTACTACACGAAGACGACGTTCGAGTTCGTCCACGACGGGCTGGGATCGCAGTCGGGCATCGGCGGCGGCGGTCGCTACGACGGGCTCATGGCCGAACTCGGGGGCCAGGCGCTCTCCGGGGTGGGGTTCGGTCTCGGCGTAGACCGCACGCTGCTCGCCTGCCGGGCCGAGGGTCTCGAGGTCGCGCCCGCCCGCCGCGTGGAGGTGTTCGGGGTCCCGCTGGGGGAGGCCGCGAAGGACCACCTGGTCGGGCTGGTCGGGCAGCTGCGCCGCGCCGGGATCCGGTCCGACCTCGCCTACGGCGGGCGCGGTCTCAAGGGCGCGATGAAGGCCGCGGACCGCTCCGGGGCCCGCTACGCGCTCGTGCTGGGCGACCGGGACCTCGAGGCCGGGACGATCCAGATCAAGGACCTCGCCGACGGCAGCCAGTCCGAGGTCGCCCTCGCCGACGCCGCGGCCGCGGTCGACCGGGCCCTGCACGGCTGAGCCGACCCGCCGTCTGGACCCGACCCGCCGTCGTGAACGAGCGGCACTCTCGCGCCCGTAGACGCAGCGAGAGTGCCGTTCGTGCCGGTGGGGGGCGGGCTCAGGCCCGGGTCAGCCCCGTCGGGATCGGCATCGTCAGGTCGGCATCCACCCGGTCGTCGGCCAGGAGGGTGGGCACGGCCCCGGTGGGGGCAGCGTGCCGCCCGGAGGTGATCCGCAGCGGGACGCGCCCGGAGCCGGTCGTCGTCCCGGAGCGCTCGACCGCCTCGCGGGCCGCCTTCTCGGTCGCGGCCGCGAGCGTGCGGGCCATGACGCGGCGGGCGAGCAGCACGCAGAGGTGGCAGAGCGCGGCGTAGGCGAGGAACTTCACGACGTCCTCGGCGTGCCCGAGCACGGAGGCGACGGCCGGGTCCGACTCCTCGAACAGCGACTCCAGGACGTCCCCGCCGAGGGAACCGCCCAGCAGGGCGAGGCCGACCAGGAACGTCAGGCCCAGCTTCTCGGCGAGCAGCGGGCGGAAGGCCCAGGCGACCAGCACGAGCCCGAGCACCGCGTAGGCCGCGAGCCCGACGTCCTCCGGGATGCCCGCCCCGGGCAGCACCGCGTCGTGGACCATCATCATGTCGTCGAAGCCCAGGAAGACGCAGAGCACGGCCACCGCGAGGCCGGCGCGCAGGGCGGGTGAGGCGGCCCCGACGGCGCCCGTGGCCCGGGCCCAGGCGCGCGCCACGACGAGCGACCCGAGCGCGATCCCGGCACACACCATCAGCGCGCTCGAGAACATGATCGTGAACAGGCCGGAGTACTCCGAGTCCTCCGGGAAGCGGTCCTGCAGGACGATCGTCAGGTCGTGGCCCGTGCCGCCGTAGACGGCGAGGGCGAGGACCAGGACCACGCCGACCGGCAGCACGGTCCGCAGGAGCATCCGACCGGCCTCGGCCAGGTCCGAGCGAGGGGCCGGCACCGGGCCCGCGGGGTGCGTCATCGGTCGTCTCCGTCCCGCCGGGGACGCCGCTCTCGCCTGAACGGGTCCCGTCATGATCACGACGATCAGGTGAACGGGAGCGTAACCCTGATTCTCGATCGGGTGATGCACGCCCCATGCTCAGTACTTGCTCAGAACGGCGGGCGGACTCCTCGGCGCGGCGAGGGGTCTGCGGCAGGGTGGGAGCCGCGGGCACGGGCGAGCGGGAGGAACGGGCGATGACGCCGACCGGGGCGGACGACGACGGCGGGATCCTCACCGATCCGATGCGCACGAAGGGGACCGCGTTCACCGCGGAGGAGCGCCGCGAGCACGGGTTGCTGGGGCTGCTCCCGCACACGGTCACCACGCTCGACGAGCAGGTGGGGCGCTGCTGGGGCGAGGTGCACCGGCAGGCGACCGACATCCAGCGCTACGTCTACCTGCGCGGGCTGCAGGACCGCAACGAGCACCTGTTCTACTCGGTGCTCGCCGCCGACGTCCCGACGGCGCTGCCGCTGGTCTACACCCCGACCGTCGCCGAGGGGTGCCGCCGCTTCTCCGCGCTCTGGCGCCGCCCGCGCGGGCTCTACCTCGCCTGGCCCGACCGCGAGCACCTCGCCGAGATGCTGCGCAACCGCCCCCACCGCGAGGTCGACGTCATCGTGGTGACCGACGGGCAGCGGATCCTCGGCATCGGCGACCAGGGCGTCGGCGGCATGGGGATCCCGGTCGGGAAGCTCTCGCTCTACACCCTGATCGGCGGGATCGACCCGGCGCGGACGCTGCCGATCCTGCTCGACGTCGGGACCGACAACGCGGACCTGCTCGACGACCCGTTCTACCTCGGCTGGCGGCAACGCCGCATCGACGACGAGGAGTACTTCGCGTTCGTGGAGGACTTCGTCGCCGCGGTCGAGGACGAGATGCCCGACGTCCTGCTCCAGTGGGAGGACTTCGCCACCCCGCACGCGGCGCCGATCCTGGCCCGCTACCGCGACCGGCTGCTGACCTTCAACGACGACATCCAGGGCACCGCGGCCGTCGCGCTCGGCGCGTTGCAGGGCGCCACCGACGTCGCCGGGACCCGGCTGGCCGACCAGCAGGTCGTCATGCTCGGCGCCGGATCGGCCGGGATCGGCGTGTTGGAGATGGTGCGTCAGGAGATGGTCGACCAGGGGCTCACCGACTCCCAGGCGCGGGCCCGCTGCTGGGTGGTCGACGTGCGCGGGCTGCTGACGACCGACCGGGACGACCTGTCCGACGACCAGCGCGCCTTCGCCCACGACCCCGCCGACGTCGCCGACTGGGGCCTCGACGGGCCGGCGCAGCTGGGCGACGTCGTCGAGCACGTCACGGTCGGGGTGCTGCTGGGGCTGTCGACCGCCCAGGGCGCGTTCACCGAGGAGATCGTGCGGACGATGGCCGCGAAGGTCGACCGCCCGATCGTGTTCCCGCTGTCGAACCCGACCGCGAACGCCGAGGCGCGGCCCGCCGACCTGGACGCCTGGACCGGGGGTCGGGCCCTGATCGCGACCGGCTCGCCGTTCCCGCCCCTGCACCGCGACGACGGCGACGACGTCTCCGTGGCGCAGTGCAACAACGTCTACATCTTCCCGGCGGTCGGGCTCGCGGTGACCGCCGCACGGGCCACGCGGGTCACCGACGCGATGATGCGGGCCGCGGCCCGCGCGCTGGGCGACGCGTCGCCGGCCCTGGCCGACTCCCGGGCCCCGCTGCTGCCGGCCTGGGGAGAGGTCCGCGACGTCGCCGACGACATCGCGCTCGCCGTCGCCCGGCAGGCGGTCGCCGACGGCGTCGCCCCACGGGCCTCCGACGACGACCTGCGCGGCCGGATCGCGGCGACCCGCTGGACCCCGGGCTACTAGCCCGCCGACCCCGCCGACCACCCCGACCGCACCGACGCCGCGCACCGCGCCGGGTCGTCCCCGGCGCCCAGACAGACCGCCTCGGCGAGTGCCGGACCCTGGGCGCGCAGGGCCTCGGCCGGCAGGACGCCGCTCAGGACGAGCAGCACCAGGCCGTGGCCGGCGGCCCACAGCCGCGTCGCGACGTCGACCGGGTCGACCGGGTCGAACCGACCGTCGGCGCACGCCCGGGAGGCGGCCGCGACCAGCGGGGCGAACCCGCCGTCGGCGACCTCCGGGTCGGGCAGGTCCACGGCCGCGTCGAACATCGCGCGGTAGAGCAGGGGGTGGGCGACGGCGTTGTCGGCGTACGCGGCGCCGAGCGCGGCCAGGTCGTGCACCGGGTCGTCGGTCGGGTGCACCGTCGCCAGCCGCGCCGCCAGGTGGACGAAGCCCTCCTGGCGCACCGCGCCCCACAGGCCCGGCATGCCGCCGAAGTGCGTGTAGACGGCCATCGTCGACGTCCCGGCCCGACCGGCGAGCGCACGCAGCGTCACCGGCTCCCGGGCGGCGAGCATCGCGGCCGCCTGCTCGATGAGGGCGGTACGGACGGCGGCATCGGCGGGTTTCGGCACTGGACGAGGATACATAACGCTGCTATACATGACGAGACATAGCAACGCTATTCCATCCTCCGGAGGTCGTCGTGCCCGTCGAACTGCACAACCCGTCCACCCTCCCCGCCGCCGACGTCTACCGGCAGGTGGCCGTCTCGACCGGGACCCGCACCGTCCACGTCGCCGGCCAGGTGGCCCGGACCGCCGACGGCGGCCGGGTCGGGGAGGGCGATCTCGCCGCCCAGGTCGAGCAGGCGTACCGCAACGTCGCGGCGGCCCTCGACGCCGTCGGCGCCGGGTTCTCCGACGTCGCCCGGCTGCGGGTCTACGTCGTCGACTGGACCCCGGACAAGATGTCCGCCCTCGGCGAGGGCGTGGGCCGCACCGGCATCACGGCGACGCCGCCGATCACGCTGATCGGGGTCGCCGCCCTGGGCGAGCCCGACCTCCTCGTCGAGGTGGAGGCGACGGCCGTGCTGCCCTGAGGCGCCGTGCCGTCAGCCCTCGACGGCCTTCTGGCCCCGCCGTCCGGCCGGGAGGCGGTCGACGAGGCGGCCGAGGCGCTCCGTCGTGCCCTGCAGCGGGGCGAGGGCGTCCGCGAGCACCTTGATCTGGCCGTCGAGGTCCTCGATCCGCCCGGCGACCGTCCGCAGGTCCGGCGCGACCCGGACCAGCTCGGACGCGGCCGTCGACAGCGACGAGTCGAGGGTCTGCAGGCGGGGCGGCAGCTCGGGGAACGTGGTGTCGGCGTGCCGGGCCAGCACCTCCACGTGCTCGATCGCCGCCGTGAGCTTCTCGACCTCGGGCACCGCCTCCGCGAGCGCCCGCAGCGCGGGGGCCGCGTCGGCGATCTGCTGCGCGGTGGGCACCGCGTCCGCGATCCGCTCCACGGTGCCGGTCGCCGCGGCGATCGCCTCGACGGTGGGCACGGCGTCCGCGATCCGCTCGACGGTGGGCACGGCGTCCGCGATCCGCTCGATCGTGGGCACGGCCGCCGCGATCGCCTCGATGGTCGGCACCGCGGCCGCGATCGTCTCGACGGTCCCGACGGCGTCGGCGATGCGCTCGACGGTCGGGACCGCGGCCGCGATCCGCTCGAGCGTGGCGACCGACCGCGCGATCGTGGCGACGTCGTCGGTGGCCGCGGCGATCCGGCGGAGGTCCTCGACCGCGCTGCTCAACCGGGCGAGCGACTCGACCGCCCCCGCCAGCTCGTGGATGTCGTCGGCCGCTCCGCCGAGCTGCTGCAGGGCCGGGACCGCGGCCGTCAGCGCGTGGATGTCGTCGGCCGCCCCGCCGAGCTGCTGCAGGGCCGGCACCGCGGCCGTCAGCGCGCGGATGTCGGCCGCGGCGCCACCCAGCTGCTGCAGCGCCGGCACGGCCTCCCGCAGCGCGTGGATGTCGTCGGCCGCCCCGCCCAGCTGCTGCAGCGCCGGCACGGCCTGCGCGAGGGCGTGGATGTCGTCCGCGGCACCGCCGATGCGGTCCAGGGAGCGCTGCAGGTCCTGGGCCAGCGGGAGGAGCTGCTCCAGCACGGTGACCGCCCGGGGCAGGGCGCGCAGGGCGTCCCCGACGAGCGGACTGATCTCGACCGACGCCGTCTGCACCGCCGCGGCGAGCCCGCGCACGATGGACGGCCCGCGCAGGGTCAGCTCCACCGCCGTGCGCGCCGACGCCGCCGCCAGGGCGTACGCGGTGTCGAACACGCCGGGTGCCGACTCCGGACGGCGTGACGGCGGCGTCGACTGCGTCATCGGTGGCCCTCGCTACGGCATCCGGGGGACGGGTGGTGGCACGGACCCTAGAGGGTCCGGCCCGGGCGCGCCGTGATCACCGTCCGGGAGAGGCGAGCCGGCCGCCGAGGTCGAGGAGCTTGTCGGGGGCCTTCTGGGCGAGCTTGAGGAACGCCTCGCCGGCCCGTGCCCGCGCGAGCGAGCCGTGCCCGAACTTCCGGGACAGCCCGCCGTGGTCACCCGGGAGCTGGTGGTGCTGCGGGCTCTGGGACGCCTCGGTGGCGAGCGTCCGCCCGATCACCATCCGCTGGATCTCGCTCGTGCCCTCGAAAATCGTGTAGAGCTTCGCGTCCCGGTACCACTTCTCCACCGGCAGGTCGCTGACGTAGCCCCACCCGCCGCACACCTGCACGGCCTGCTCGGCGGCACGCACCGCGACCTCGGACGCCTTCAGCTTCGACATCGAGCCCTCGCCGAGGTGGAACGGCACCCCGTTCGCCGCCATCCACGAGGCCCGCCAGCACAGCAGGCGTGCGGCGTCGATCTCGGCGGCGATGTCGACGAGCGGGAAGGCGACGCCCTGGTTCTCGATGACCGGTGCGCCGAAGGCCTCGCGGCGCGACGCGTAGTCGCAGGCGTACTCGAAGGACGCGCGGGCGACGCCGAGGGCCATCGCGGCGACCATCGGGCGGGTCTGCTCGAACGTCCCGAGCGCGGCGGAGTCGCCCTCGCCGCGCCGGGCCTTCTCCAGCTTGTGCTCGAGCTTGCCCTCCTCGCCCAGGAGCTGGTCGGCGGGGATGCGGCAGTCGGTGAAGGAGAGCTCGGCGGTGTGCGAGGCGCGGTGCCCGAGCTTGTCCAGCCGCCGGACCTGCTCCATACCGGGCGTGCCCTTGGGCACCAGGAACATCGCCTGGCCCTTGGTGCCGAGCTCGGGGTCGACGACGGCGTTGACGATCGTGACGTCGGCGATGCCGCCGTTCCCGATCCAGATCTTGGTGCCGTTCAGCACCCACTCGTCGCCGTCCTTGACCGCCCGGGTCTGCAGGTTCGCGACGTCGCTGCCGCCCTGCGGCTCGGACACCGCGAGCGCGGCGAGCTTGATGTCGCCGGGCTCGCCGAACATCTCCGGGGCCCACTTCGCGAGCTGCTCGGGCGTGCCGGCCTGGTTCAGCGCCGAGAGCGCGAGGGCGGGCAGGACCACCGTCAGACCGATCCCGGCGCAGCCCCAGAAGATCTCCTCGAGGAACAGCGGCAGCGACAGACCCGTCGGGTCGGAGATCAGGTCCGCGTAGAACAGGGCGCTGTAGAAGCCCTCGCGGGCCGCGGCGTCGACGACGTCCCACGGGCACTCCTGGAGCTGGTCGTACTTCGGGGCCGCGGGGCGGATCACCTCCTCGGCGAAGGTGTGCGCACGGCGGACGAGCTCGTGGTGTGCCGGGGTGAGTTCGAGGGTGAAGCTCACGGGGGTCCTCCCGGTCCTGACGGCGGTGTGATCCGAAGTACCGCGTACCGACGGTACCGAAACCTGGTCGGGTCGACTCGAACTTGCGTTCGATACGAACACGTGTTCGACTCGTGGTCATGCGGTGGGCGGGTCAGCAGCTGGAGGACGACGGGGCACTGCCCGGCATGCCCGCGCTCAAGGGACTCGTGCGCAGCGTGCAGACCCCGGAGTTCGCCGGGATCACCTTCCACGAGGTCCGGGCCCGCTCCGTGCTCAACCG
This sequence comes from Actinomycetospora termitidis, assembly GCF_030286555.1. Classification (GTDB taxonomy): domain Bacteria; phylum Actinomycetota; class Actinomycetes; order Mycobacteriales; family Pseudonocardiaceae; genus Actinomycetospora; species Actinomycetospora termitidis. The sequence goes on from NZ_JASVWF010000004.1 coordinate 52,237, forward strand.
GGTGCCGGGCGGGTCGCCGATGCCCTTCTCCTGGACCGTCAACCCGTACCGCGGCTGCTCGCACGCGTGCACCTACTGCACGGTGGGGTCGACGCCGATCCTGCGGGCCGACGGCGGGTCGGTGCCGATGTCCGACCTGCAGGTGGGCGACGCGGTGGTCGGCACCGTCGTCGAGGGCGGGGTGCGGCGGCTGGTCCGCACCCACGTGCTCGCCCACTGGTCGAGCCGGCGGCCGGTGGTGCGGGTGCGGCTCGCCGACGGCACGGCGGTGGTCGTGGGCGTCGACCACCGGCTGCTCACCCGCACCGGGTGGCGCCACGTCGCGCGTGCCGCCGCCGACGGTCACGGCGGGACGTGGATGGTCCCCGGCGACGTCCTCCTCGGCGCCGAGACCCTCCCCGCGCCGGGACTCGCCGGCGTGCGGGACGAGCTCGACGAGTCCCGCGGCGCCGACCGGACGTTGGTCGCGGTCGAGCCGATGGGGGAGGAGACCGTCTACGACGTCACGACGACCACGGGCGACTACGTGGCCGAGGGCCTCGTCCACCACAACTGCTTCGCCCGCAACACCCACACCTATCTCGACCTGGACGCGGGGGCCGACTTCGACCGCCAGGTGGTCGTGAAGCTGAACGCACCGGAGGTGCTGGCGCGCGAGGTGCGGTCGGCGCGGTGGACCCGCGAGCACGTGGCCATGGGCACCAACACCGACCCGTACCAGCGCGCCGAGGGTCGCTACCGGCTGATGCCCGGCATCATCCGGGCGCTCGGGACCTCGGGGACACCGCTGTCGATCCTCACGAAGGGCACGCTGCTCGCCCGGGACCTCCCCGACATCGTCGCGGCCGGCCGGGACGTGCCCGTCGGCGTCGGGGTGTCGCTGGCCCTGCTCGACCCCGACCTGCACCGCTCCGTCGAGCCCGGGACGCCGACCCCGCGGGCCCGGCTCGACCTCGTGCGGAGGATCAGCGACGCGGGCCTGCCGGTCGGGGTGTTCGTCGCCCCGGTCCTGCCGGGACTCACCGACTCCGACGAGGCTCTGGACGCCCTGCTCGGCGAGATCGCCGCGGCGGGCGCGGCCGGTGCGAGCGTGCTCGCCCTGCACCTGCGGCCCGGCACCCGCGAGTGGTTCCACGGCTGGCTCGCCCGGGAGCACCCGTCCCTGCTCGACCGGTACGCCGAGCTCTACCGGCGCGGTGCGTACGTGCAGAAGGCCTACCGCGACGACCTCGCCCGCCGCGTGGCGGTGCTGCTGCGTCGGCACGGGCTCGACGGCGGCGGGCACCACATGGGTGGGCGGCTGGACGGAGGTCGCGGGGTGCGGGAGGACAACCCGGAGCCGTGGCCGGACGGGGCGCTGCCTCGCGTGCCCACGCGACTGGTCGAGGAGGCCCCCGCAGAACAGCTGTCCCTGCTCTGAGACGTCCCGGTCCGAGGCGGCGACCGACGCAGGGTGCGTTGCGCGACGCACACGGCGGGGGCGGTCGACTCGGCGCTGTACGGGCGTTGCGCCACGCACACGGCGGGAGCAATCGACCTGGAGCGGTACGTGCGTTGCGCCACGCACGACAGCGCCGTGGGCGCCACGCAACGCCGATCCGGAGCGGCTCGAACCGGCCCAGCCGTGTGCGCCACGCAACGCCGATCCGCAGCGGCTCGAACCGGCCCAGCCGTGTGCGTCACGCAACGCCGAGACGGCCGCCGTCACCTCCGCGCGGCGGTGAGGCGCGCGGGGTACTCCAGGACCATGGACCTCGACGAGGCGCGCGCCTTCCTCCGCGAGCACCACCGTGCCGTGCTCGCGACCACCCGCTCCGACGGGGCACCGCAGCTCTCACCCGTCGTCGTCGGGATCGACGACGAGGGCGCGGCGGTGATCAGCACCCGGGAGACGGCGATAAAGGCGAAGAACCTCCGGCGCACCCCTCGCGCCTGGGTCTGCGTCGTCCCGGACGGGTTCTTCGGACAGTGGGCGCAGGTGGAGGGGGACGTCGAGATCGTCGACCTGCCCGCCGCGCACGAGCCGCTCCGGATGCTCTACCGGCAGGTCTCGGGCGGTGAGCACGACGACTGGGACGAGTTCGACGAGGCGATGCGACGCGAGCGGCGGGTCGCGGTCCGGATCCACCTCGACCGGGCGGGGCCGACGGTGAGCGGCTAGATAGCCTGGGTGTCTCCCACCCGACGCGACCAGGAGATTCACCGCAGATGATGCGCACGCACCCCGCCGGCACGCTGCGCGCCGAGCACGTCGGCGCCACCGTCACCCTCGCCGGATGGGTGGCCCGCCGCCGGGATCACGGCGGTGTGGTGTTCATCGACCTGCGCGACGCCTCCGGGATCGTCCAGGTCGTGTTCCGCTCCGGTGAGGTGGCCGAGGCGAGCCACCGGCTGCGCGCGGAGTACTGCGTGCAGGTCGTCGGGACGGTCGAGGCCCGCCCGGCGGGCAGCGAGAACTCCGAGCTGGCCACCGGTGGGGTCGAGGTCAGCGCCACCGAGCTCACGGTCCTCTCCGAGTCCGCGCCGCTGCCCTTCCAGATGGACGAGACGCCGGGCGAGGAGGTCCGGCTGCGCTACCGGTACCTCGACCTGCGCCGCGAGGGCCCGGCGCACGCGATCCGGATGCGCTCCCGGGCCAACAAGATCGCCCGCGACGTGCTGTCGGACCGGGACTTCGTCGAGGTCGAGACGCCGACGCTGACCCGCTCCACCCCGGAGGGCGCCCGCGACTTCCTCGTGCCCGCCCGCCTGCGCCCGGGCAGCTGGTACGCCCTGCCGCAGTCGCCGCAGCTGTTCAAGCAGCTACTGCAGGTCGGCGGCCTCGAGCGCTACTTCCAGATCGCGCGCTGCTACCGCGACGAGGACTTCCGCGCCGACCGCCAGCCGGAGTTCACCCAGCTCGACATCGAGGCGAGCTTCGTCGACCAGGACGACGTCATCGCGCTGGGCGAGGCGGTCATCGGGGCCCTGTGGTCGGAGCTGGCGGGCTACGAGCTCCCGTCGCCGGTCCCGCGGATCACCTACGCCGACGCCATGGCGCGCTACGGCTCGGACAAGCCCGACCTCCGGTTCGGCATCGAGCTCACCGAGCTCACCGAGTACTTCGCCGAGACGCCGTTCCGGGTGTTCCGCGCGCCGTACGTCGGGGCGATCGTCATGCCCGGCGGGGCGTCCCAGGCCCGCCGCACCTTCGACGGGTGGCAGGAGTGGGCCAAGCAGCGCGGCGCCCGCGGGCTCGCCTACGTGCTCGTCGGTGACGACGGCCAGGTCGGCATGGGCGGCCCCGTCGCGAAGAACCTCTCCGACGCCGAGCGGGAGGGCCTCGCGAAGGCGGTGGGCGCCAACCCCGGCGACTGCGTCTTCTTCGCCGCCGGGCCGCGCTCGTCGTCGCGGGCCCTCCTCGGGGCGGCGCGCGGCGAGATCGCTCGTCGTCAGGAGCTGATCGAGCCCGGCACCTGGTCGTTCGTGTGGGTCGTCGACGCGCCGCTGTTCGAGGCGGCCGACGAGGCCACCGCCGCGGGCGACGTGGCGGTCGGCTCCGGGCAGTGGACCGCGGTGCACCACGCCTTCACCTCGCCGACCCCGGAGTGGATCGACCGGTTCGAGGAGGACCCGGCGAACGCGCTGGCCTACGCCTACGACCTGGTCTGCAACGGCAACGAGATCGGCGGGGGGTCCATCCGTATCCACCGCCAGGACGTCCAGGAGCGGGTGTTCGCGCTCATGGGCCTGACCGCGGAGGAGCAGCGGGAGAAGTTCGGCTTCCTGCTCGACGCGTTCTCCTTCGGCCCGCCCCCGCACGGCGGCATCGCGTTCGGCTGGGACCGCATCTGCGCGCTGCTCGCCGGCGTCGACTCGATCCGCGACGTCATCGCCTTCCCGAAGACCGGCGGCGGCTACGACCCGCTGACCGCGGCCCCCGCCCCGATCACGGCACTGCAGCGCAAGGAGGCGGGCGTGGACGCGAAGCCCGCTCCCGCTGCCCCGGTGAAGCCGCCGGAGCGCCCCGTCGACGACCCCGGTGACCAGTCCTCCTGAGGAGCCGATCGCGCGTTCGGTTGCGCGCCGTCATTGCCACATACGGTGACGCCGCGCAACCGATACGTGGTGCTGTGAACACCCACGTGCATCGATTCCGAGAAGGTTCAGTCCGCATTACTCGCGAGTAGTAGACGCACCGGGGCGTAGGGTCCATCGTCTGATGACCCCCCTCACGGCCGACGATTCCGACACTCCGTCCACGCTCGATCACCGCGGGACCCCACCGGAGGGGACGGGCCGTTCACCCGGGGAGACCGTCGCGCTCGCGGAGGAACTGCTCACCCGCCGCAGCGGTGCGCGGGTGCGTCTGGCAGACGTGGAGGACCTCGGGGGCAGCCACCGCTCGCGGGTGGTACGGGTCCGCGTGGCCGAGAACCCGTTCTCGCTGCCCCGCACGCTGGTGGTGAAGCACTACCTCGGGCCGGTCGCCCCGGGCGGCACGGCGGACCGCGTCGACCCGTTCCCGTACGAGGCCGCGAGCTGCCAGCTGTTCACCGCCATGCCGGCCGACGACCGCGCCACGCCCACGCTCTACGCGAACGACCCGCAGCGCCGTCTCCTCGTCCTCGAGGACCTCGGCCGCGGCTCGACGCTCGCCGACAAGCTGCACGGCGACGACCCCAAGGGCGCGGAACGGGCCCTGCTCGGCGCCACCCGCGCGCTCGGACGGCTGCAGGCGGCGACGGCGGCCCGCGAGGGCGACTTCGGCGCCCTGCTGCGGCGCTCCGGGGTGCGGCACTGGCGCGACCCGCTGGCCGACGACGCCCGCAGCGCGCTCGCAGAGATCCCCGACCTGCTGGCAGCCCGGCTCCGCGTCGAGGCCGCGCCGGCCGCCGTCGCGTACGCGCGGTCCGCGGCCGGCCTGCTCGGCGGCACCCGCTACCGCGCCTTCAGCCCCTCGGAGATCTCGCCGGAGAACTGCCTGCTGACCGGCGCGGGCGCGCGGTTCCTGGACTTCGAGTGGGGCTGCTTCCGGGACGTGGCGTTCACCGCGTCCTCGGTGCGCCTGCCCTTCCCGGGCTGGGCGGCGCCCTACTCGCTGCCGACCGGCATGGCCGAGGCCATGACCGCCTCGTGGCAGTCCGAGGTCGCGGGGGTGTGGCCGGAGCTGGCCGATCCCGCCGTCGCCGGGCCGCGGCACCTCGCCGCGACCACGCTGTGGGTCTGGGTGGCCACCCGCTCGTTGCTGCCCGTCGTGACGGGGGAGGCGAGCGCGCCCGAGCAGGTCGTGGTCGGGCGCCCGCACGACCGGGCCGCCGCGGTGCTCTCGGGCTACTGGCAGCGCCTGCGGACCGATGCCGTCCGTCAGCGGGAGCAGCCCGTCGTCGACCTCGCGGACGCCGTCACCCGAGCGCTCGCGCCGTACGGCGGCGACGTGCCGCTGCCGCCGTTCCCGGCGTTCGCGCGGGCCTGACCCGCCGTCAGGAAGCCGCCGTCAGGAACCGATGAAGCGGGAGATCCGCTCGAGTGCCTGCTCGAGCTGGGGGAGGGCCGTGGCGTACGAGCAGCGCACGTGCCCCTCCCCGGAGGGCCCGAACACGTTGCCCGGCACCACGGCCACCTTCTCCTGCGTCAGCAGCCCCTCGGCGAACTCCTCCGAGGACATGCCGGTCGCGGTGATCGACGGGAACACGTAGAACGCGCCGCCGGGCACGGGGCAGGTGAGCCCGAGCTCGTCGAGGCCCTTGGAGAAGAGGCGACGGCGACGGTCGTAGTCGGCGACCATCTCGTCGACGTCGTCCTGCGCGGTCCGCATCGCCTCGAGCGCGGCGATCTGGGACATGTGCGGCGCGCACAACATCGTGTACTGGTGGATGCGGTGCATGAGCTGCGCGAGCGGCTCGGGGGCGCAGACGTAGCCGACCCGCCAGCCCGTCATCGCGTAGGACTTCGAGAAGCCGCCGAGCAGCACCGTGCGCTCCCACGCCGCAGCGGAGACCGGGGTGTGCGTGCCGTGGTAGGTCAGCCGGTCGTAGATCTCGTCGGAGAGCAGCCAGAGGTCGTGCTCGCGGGCGAGTGCCGCCAGCGCCTCGATGTCGGCGGCACTCTGGGCGCTGCCGGTCGGGTTCGACGGCGAGCCGAAGAGGATCGCCTTCGTGTTCTCCGTGATCGCGGCGCCGATGATCGCCGGGTCCAGCCGGTACGCATCGCCCGGGTCGAGCGCCACCGGCACCGGCACGCCGCCCGCGAACGCCACGCACGGCTGGTACGCGACGTAGCAGGGCTCCGGCACGATCACCTCGTCACCGGGGTTGAGCAGCGCCCGAAGGGTCAGGTCGAGCCCCTCGGAGACGCCGCTCGTCACCAGGCACTCGTCCGCGGCGCGGTAGCGCACGCCATAGCGGTCCGCGAGGTCGTCGGTGACCGCCTCGCGCAGCTCCAGCAGCCCGCTGTTCGAGGTGTACGTCGTCGCGCCGTGCTCCAGGGCGTGGATCGCCGCCTCGCGGGCGCTCCACGGCGTGGGGAAGTCCGGCTCGCCGACGCCGAGGGAGATGACGCCCTGCATGCTCTGCGCGAGGTCGAAGAACTTGCGGATTCCTGACGGCGGGATCGCCTCGACGACGCGGGAGAACGGCTTCTGCGGGGTGCTCATCAGGGCGTCACCGACAGACGCTGGTCGGGCTCGGGATCGGTGAGCAGCTGGCCGTCGTCCTTGTAGCGGCGCAGCAGGAAGTGCGTGCTGGTCGCCGTCACGCGGTCGATGCCGGAGAGCTTCTGGGCGACGAAGTCGGCGACCTCCTTCATCGACGCGCCCTCCACCTCGACGCGGAGATCCTGCGCCCCGCTGACCAGGTGCACCGCGCGGATCTCGCGGAACCGGGCGATGCGCTCGGCGACGTCGTCGAACCCGCGCCCGCGCTCCGGGGCGACGGTGACGTCGACGAACGCCGTCACGCGCTCGTCGCCGAACCGGTCCCAGTCGACGACCGCCTTGTAGCGCCGGATCACCCCGGACGCCTCCCACGCCGCGACCTGCTCGCGCACGGTCGCCTCGTCGATCCCGGTCAGCGTCGCGATCCGTTCGGAGCTCGCGTGCGCGTCGGACTCCAGCACGGTGAGGATCTCCCGCATGGTCATCGACCCTAGCCGGGCGTGCGGGATCACCGCGGGTGGCGGTCACGGGCAGGTGGCAGGTGCTCCGTGCTCCCGTCGTCGTGGGCGAGCTCGGTGTCCGGGAGTCCCACTCTCGCGAGGGCTACATAAGGCAGGATCTGTGCCCCCGGAACCTGCGCCGTGTGACTCTCGAGGCCGGGTTGTCGGGGGCGGGCAGTAGCGTCGGGCGCGTGAGCGAGGAGGGGCTGTTCGACGTGGCGCCGCCGGAGCCCGAGCGGCCGGCGGCCGACGACCTCCGGCCGGTGACCCGGGGCGTCGTGGAGGACCGTCCCTCGCCGGCCGGGAACGACGTGCGCCCGCCGCTCGCCGTCCGGATGCGCCCGGCCTCGCTCGACGAGGTGGTCGGGCAGGACCATCTGCTCGCCCCGGGTGCCCCGCTGCGCCGGCTCGTGGAGGGCGCGGCGCCGGCGTCGGTGCTGCTCCACGGCCCGCCAGGCACCGGCAAGACGACGCTGGCCCGCCTCATCTCGCAGGCGACCGGGCGGGCGTTCGAGGCGCTGTCCGCGCTCTCGGCGGGCGTCAAGGAGGTACGTGGGGTCATCGAGGTGGCCCGGCGTCGCCTCGCGGCCTCGGATCCCCGTCGCACGGTGCTGTTCATCGACGAGATCCACCGCTTCAGCCGCACGCAGCAGGACGCGCTGCTCGGCGCGGTCGAGGACCGGGTGGTGCTGCTCGTCGGGGCCACGACGGAGAACCCGAGCTTCTCCGTCGTCGCGCCGCTGCTGTCCCGCTCCCTGGTCCTCGGTCTGCACGCGCTCGACGACGAGGCGGTCGGGACGCTGCTCGACCGGGCGGTCGCCGATCCGCGCGGACTGGCGGGCACCGTCACGCTGACCGACGAGGCCCGCGCGCACCTCGTGCGCCTCGCAGCGGGCGACGGCCGTCGCTCGTTGACCGCGCTGGAGGCGGCCGCCGACGCGGTGGGGGAGGGCGGGGTCCTGGACCTGGCCGTCGTCGAGCAGGTCGTCGACGAGGTCGCCGTGCGCTACGACCGCGCGGGCGACCAGCACTACGACGTCATCTCGGCGTTCATCAAGTCGATCCGCGGGTCCGACCCGGACGCCGCCCTGCACTACCTGGCCCGCATGATCGTCGCAGGAGAGGATCCGCGGTTCATCGCGCGGCGACTCGTGGTGCACGCGAGCGAGGACGTCGGCCTCGCGGACCCGACCGCGCTGCAGGCCGCGACCGCCGCCGCCCAGGCGGTGCAGCTGATCGGACTGCCGGAGTGCCGCATCGCGCTCGCCCAGGTGACGATCCACCTGGCGACCGCGCCGAAGTCGAACGCCGTGATCACCGCGATCGACGCCGCGATGTCCGACGTGCGCACCGGGGCGGCCGGTCCCGTGCCGCCGCACCTGCGCGACGGGCACTACGCCGGTGCGCAGAAGCTGGGCAACGCGGTGGGGTACCGCTATCCGCACAACGAGCGCGCCGCCGTCGTCACCCAGCAGTACCCGCCGGACGAGCTGGTCGGCCGGGACTACTACACGCCGTCCGGCCGCGGGGAGGAGCGGGCGATCTCCGAGCGGCTCGCGCGCCTCCGGGAGGTCGTGCGGGGAGGTTAGGCCACCGGTGGCAGCCGCCGGAGGATCTCGGTCAGCATCTCCGTGTGCCCCTCGAGCGTCGCGGTGTGCCCCTCGAGCGTCGCGGTGTGCCCCTCGAGCGTCGCGGTGTGCCCCTCGAGCGTCGCGGTGTGCCCGTCGAGGGTCGCGGTGTGCTCGGCAAGCGTCGCGGTGTGCTCGGCAAGCGTCGCGGTGTGCCCGTCGACGATCACCTTGATGTCGTCGACGGTGTCCGCGAGGGCACGGAGGTCCTCCTTCAGCCCGTCGACCCGGACCTCCAGGCGGTCGACGCGGGGCGCGAGGTCGTACTCGGTCATGGCGACACGGTAGCGACGAGAGACCCGGTCCCGAGGGCGTTCCGCGCACCTCGCGGCCGGGCTGCGCACTTCTGTGGCGACACGCGCGAGCAGAGCGACGACACGCCACACGAGTGCGGGTCTCCCCCTGGCGCCGACGCCGAATTCGGTCGCGGTCATCCGCGACACGGAGGCAGTCTCGCGGACATGGGACGGGTCCTGGTCACCGGCGCCAGCCGACGGCGCGGCATCGGAGCCGCGATCGTCCGCCGCCTGCACGACGACGGGCACCGCGTCGTCGCGCACGGGTGGCGGCCCTACGACGAGACCGAGCCGTGGGGCGCCGACGACGAGCCGTTCACCGACCGACCCGGCGTCACCGTCGTGACCGCCGATCTCGCCGATCCGGGCGCCCCGGCCCGACTCGTCGCGGACGCGGGGCCGCTCGACGCCCTGGTGGTCAACCACGCCCGCTCGCAGCTCGGTCGCCTCGGCGAGCTGGACGCCGACACGCTCGACCGCACCTGGGCGGTCAACGTGCGGGCGACGCTGCTGCTGGTCCAGGCGTTCGCCGCGCAGGCACCCGACGGCGGGCGCGTCGTGCTGTTCACCTCGGGCCAGCACCGCGGACCGATGCCCACCGAGATCCCCTACGCCACCACCAAGGGCGCGCTCGCCGCGATCACCGCCACGCTCGCCGACGCCCTGGCCGACCGCGGGATCACGGTGAACACGGTGAACCCCGGGCCCACGGACACCGGATGGGCGGACGAGGCGACCACGGCCGCCGTCGGGAAGCAGCTGCCCCGCGGGCGGTGGAACCGCCCGGAGGAGGCCGCGGACGTCGTCGCCCTGCTGCTCGACGGGCGGGCGGCGACGATCACCGGTCAGGTCGTGGACGCCGAGGGCGGGTTCCGCCGGTGGACGGCGTAGCCACGGGGCGCACGACCATGGTCACCCGGTAGCCTGCCGCCACCGCCGAGGACCCGTCGTGGTCCGCGTCGGTCCACGACCACCAGCCGAAGGGGTATGACCGTGTCGGTCGGGCAGATCGCGGCGATCATCGCCGCGGTGGCGTTCGTGATCCTGGTGCTGCTGCTGGCCGTTCCCTTGATCAAGCTGGGTCGCACGCTGGACGAGGCGACCATCGCCATCCGCAAGGCGCACGAGGGGTCCGCCCCGCTGCTGGACGACGCCCAGGTCACGCTGACCACGGTGAACACCCAGCTCGAGCGCGTCGACGGCGTGACCGCGAGCGCCCAGGCGGTCGCCGCGAACACCCGGGCGCTGAGCTCGCTGTTCACCGCCACCCTGGGCGGGCCACTGGTGAAGGCGGCGGCCCTGTCCTACGGGCTGCGCAAGGCCAGCCAGGCACGCAAGCTGAAGAACGCACCGCCCTCGAAGCGGTCCACCAAGAGCAAGCGGAGTTCCCGCGCATGAAGCGTCTGTTCTGGGTGGGCGTCGGCGTCGCCATCGGCGTCAGCGCCACCCGCAAGGTCAACCAGGTCACCCAGCGCGCCACCCCGGCCGGCATGGGCGCCAGCCTCGGCGAGGGTCTGCGCGAGCTCGGGGCCGGTCTCGGGGCGTTCGGCGCCGAGGTGCGCGCGGGGATGAACGAGCGGGAGCAGGAGCTGTACTCGCTGGTCGAGGACACCACCGAGATCCCGGTGCGTCCGGAGCCGTCGTTCGTCGAGCCGTCGCCGAGCGGGCGGCACGCCCGAGCGTCCCGGCGGGGGGCCGCCGGGCGCTGAGCGCGCCCCGTCCGCGGCGCCCCCGCCCGTCGCGCCCGTTCCACCGCCGAGCCGAGAGGCTCCACGCACCCACGAGCAGGACCACACGTGCAGACCCACGAGATCCGCCGACGCTTCCTCGCCCACTTCGAGAACGCCGGCCACACGCCCGTCCCCAGCGCCTCGCTGATCCTCGACGACCCCACTCTGCTGTTCGTCAACGCCGGGATGGTGCAGTTCAAGCCGTACTTCCTCGGCGAGGCCCCGCCGCCGTACGCGACGGCCACCTCGATCCAGAAGTGCGTGCGCACCGGCGACATCGAGAACGTCGGGCACACCACCCGCCACAACACGTTCTTCCAGATGGCGGGCAACTTCTCCTTCGGCGACTACTTCAAGGAAGGCGCGATCCGCCACGCCTGGGCGCTGATCACCGGCTCCCAGGACGACGGCGGGTTCGGGTTCGACCCGGAGCGCATCTGGGTCACCGTCTACGAGAACGACGACGAGGCCGAGCGCATCTGGCACGAGGTCATCGGCATGCCCGCCGAGCGCATCCAGCGCCGCGACGGCCGGGACAACTACTGGGACATGGGCATCCCCGGTCCCGGCGGGCCGTGCTCGGAGATCTACTACGACCGCGGGCCGGAGTACGGCGTCGAGGGCGGCCCGGTCGCCGACGAGGACCGCTACCTCGAGATCTGGAACCTCGTCTTCATGCAGGACGTCCGCGGGGACCAGAGCCCGAAGTACGGGGCCGCCCCGATCGGCGAACTGCCGCAGAAGAACATCGACACCGGGATGGGCATCGAGCGCGTCGCGTTCCTGCTCCAGGGCGTCGACAACGTCTACGAGACCGACCTCGTCCGCCCGGTCATCGACCGCGTGCAGGAGCTCTCCGGCCGCTCGTACGACGACGGGTCGGCCGAGGACGGCGTCCGCTTCCGGGTCATCGCCGACCACGTGCGCACCGGCGCGATGATCATCGGCGACGGCGTCGTGCCCGGCAACGAGGGTCGCGGGTACGTGCTGCGCCGCCTCCTGCGCCGGGTCGTCCGCAACGCCCGGCTGCTCGGGATCACCGAGCCGGTCCTGGTCGACCTCGTGGGCGTCGTCCGGGACGCCATGGGGCCGTCGTACCCGGAGCTCGTCACGGACTTCCCGCGGATCGCCGCCGTGGCCGCCGCCGAGGAGGAGGCCTTCCTGGCCACGCTCGCCACCGGCTCGCGGCTGTTCGAGTCCGCGGTGTCGGAGACCCGGGCCGGCGGCAGCACCCAGCTGTCCGGGGAGAACGCCTTCCTGCTGCACGACACCTACGGCTTCCCGATCGACCTCACCCTGGAGATGGCCGCGGAAGCCGGCCTGGACGTCGACGAGGGTGCATTCCAGTCGCTGATGGGGCAGCAGCGGGCCCGCGCGAAGGCCGACGCCGCCTCCCGCAAGCAGGGTGCGGCCGACCACTCGGTCTACCGGCGCCTCCTCGAGGAACACCCGCCCGGGGAGTTCCTCGGCTACACCGACCTGCAGGCCGCCACCCGCATCGTCGGGCTGCTCGTGGACGGGGCATCCGTCCCGGTCGCCCGCGAGGGCGACGCCGTCGAGATCATCCTGGACAACACGCCGTTCTACGGCGAGTCCGGTGGTCAGCAGGCCGACACCGGGGTGATCCGCACGGCGAGCGGCACGGCCCGGATCGACGACGTCCAGCTGCCCGTGCCGGGTCTGCGCCTGCACCGCGGCGTGGTCACCGGCGGCGAGGTCGCCGTGGACACGGCCGCCGACGCCGAGGTCGACATCGCGCGCCGGAACGCGATCGCCCGCGCCCACACCGGGACGCACCTGATCCACGCCGGCGTCCGCAACGCCCTGGGCTCGGCGGCCGCGCAGGCCGGGTCGCTGAACGCGCCCGGGCGCCTCCGGTTCGACTTCACCTCCCCGAGCGGCGCCATCCCGCCGTCGGTGCTGCTCGAGGTCGAGGACGAGGTCAACGAGATCCTCCAGGAGGACCGCCCGGTCGACTGGTACGTGACGTCGATGGACCAGGCGCGCGAGCTCGGCGCCATGATGCTGTTCGGCGAGAAGTACGGCGACCGGGTCCGGGTGGTCGACATGGGCGAATACTCCCGGGAGCTGTGCGGTGGCACGCACGTCGCCCGCACCGGCGAGCTCGGCATGGTCAAGGTCATCACCGAGGGCTCCGTCGGGTCCGGGGTCCGCCGCGTGGAGGCCCTCGTCGGCCTGGACGCCTTCCGGTACCTCAACCGCGAGCACGTGCTGGTGAGCCAGCTCGCCGAGCAGCTCAAGGCCCCCGCCGAGGAGCTGCCGGAGCGCATCTCCGGCATCGTCGACCGGCTCCGCGCCGCGGAGAAGGAACTGGAGAACGTCCGGGCCCGTGAGGTCCTCGCGTCGGCCGGGGCGCTCGCCGAGGGCGCCGACGACGTCGGCGGCATCGCGCTGGTCGCCGCCCGTACCCCGGACGGGGTCGGCGGCGGCGACCTGCGCACGTTGGCCTCGGACGTCCGCGGCCGCCTCGGCGACCGACCGGGCGTGGTCGCGCTGTTCGCCCCGGACGACGACAAGCTCTCCTTCGTCGTCGCGACGACGGCCGCCGCCCGCGACCGCGGACTGGCCGCCGGGGACCTGGTGAAGACCTTCGCGCCGGCCGTCGGCGGGCGGGGTGGCGGCAAGGCCGACCTCGCCCAGGGCGGTGGCTCGCCGTCCGGCGGACCGGCCGGGATGGACGCCGGGATCGGTGCCGCCATCGACGCGCTGCGGGCACAGGTGGCGACGGCGGGTTCCTGACGGTGACGGGGCGCGTGCTCGGGGTCGACGTCGGCGCGGTGCGCGTCGGCGTCGCCCTCTCCGATCCCGCCGGAGTGCTCGCGACGCCGCTCGTTACCCTCGATCGCGACGAGACGACGTGGTCCGACCTGGACCAGCTCACCGATCTCGTCGCCGAACACGAGGTCGTGGAGGTGGTCGTGGGCCTGCCCCGCACCCTGGCCGGGCGTGAGGGCCCGGCCGCGCGGGCCGCTCTCGGCTACGCCGACGACCTCCGCGAGGTGTTCGACGAGCGCGGGGTGTCGGGGGTGCCGGTGACGATGGCCGACGAGCGGCTCTCCACGGTGTCGGCGGGGCGCATGCTCTCCGACCGGGGGGTGAAGGGCCGCGCGCAGCGCCGGGTGATCGACCAGGCGGCGGCGGTCGAGATCCTGCAGACCTGGCTCGACGCCCGCCGGGCGGCCCCGTGAGCCGCGACCCGTCGCGCCCGCCCCGCCTCGTGGCGATGTCGGCGTCCTCGGGCGCCGAGCACCGGGACGGCGCCACGTCGACGGAGCAGGGCGGCTCCGGGTCGCGCGAGGTCCGCGTGCCGCGGCGCAGTCGCGGGCTGCGCCGGCCGGGCGAGGCCGACGACGGACGGGACGCCACCCGCCGTCGGGAACCCGAACCGCCCACCACCGCCCTGGCCGCACGGCCGGCCCCGGACGCCGACGAGCACGACGCGGTGACCGACACCCTCGTCCGCGAGCCCGCTCCGGGCGTGCCCTCGCGCGTCGGGCTCCCCGGCCCGCCCCCGCGGACCGTCCGGCCCGGTCCCGGTCCGCAGGAGGCGCGGCGGGCGCCGCGGGCGGAGCAGTCGTGGCGGGAGCAGCCGCGACCCGAGGCCCGACCCGAGCCGACCGAGCACACGCGGCCCGTCGCGACGGGCCGCCCGGGCGCGGATCCCGCCGCCCCGAACGCGTCGAGCGGTCCCGCACCCCGGCCGGCCCCGCGCGACGAGCAGGGGGAGGGGCTCGACCTGTTCGGCGGCCTCGCGGCCGCCCCGCCGTCGGACGCCTCGGGTCCCGACGACGAGCGCCCGGCCCGCCGGCGGCGGCTGGTGCTGCCGGTCGTGGCCGGGGTGCTGCTGCTGGCCCTCGTCGGCGGGGCGTTCTTCGCCCGCGACCTGTGGGGGATCGTGTTCCCGCCCGACTTCGACGGTCCGGGCAGCGGGCACGTGGTGGTCCAGGTCGCCGACGGCGACTCCACCCGCGACATCGGCGAGAGCCTGGTGACCGACGGCGTGGTCGCCTCCGCCCGCGGGTTCGGTCAGGCCGCCGAGGACGACCCGCGCGGCCGCGGCATCCAGCCGGGCTACTACGACATGGCGCGCGGCATGCCCGCCGCCCAGGCCGTGACCCGCATGCTCGACCCGGCCGCGCGCCTGGGCCGCCTCGAGGTCCGCGGCGGCACCCAGCTCGACGACACGGCCGGGGCGGGGAACGCCCGGGTGCCCGGGGTCCTGAGCCTGATCTCCGAGGCCACGTGCGTGGTCGAGGAGTCCGGTGAGCGCCGCTGCACCTCCGTGGACGACCTGCGGCGCACCATGTCCACCACCGACCCCGCGGAGCTCGGGGTGCCGGACTGGGCGCTCGACGGCGCCCGCCGCGCACTGCCCGAGCGCCGTCTCGAGGGCCTCGTGGCCCCGGGGACGTACGACGTGCGGCCGGGGGCCGACGCCGCCGACGCCCTCACCTCGGTGGTGCGCGGGTCGGCGGAGCGGCTGGAGTCGAGCGGGCTCGTGACGAAGGCCGCGGCGAACGACGTCACGCCGTACCAGGCCCTGGTCGTCGCCTCGATCGCCGAGCGCGAGGGCATCGAGGCCGACTTCGGGAAGATCGCCCGCGTCGTCTACAACCGGCTGCCGATCCCGATGCGGCTGCAGATGGACTCGACGATCAACTACCCGCTCGACCGGCAGACGCTCCTGACCACCCCGGTCGACCGCGCCGCGCCCGGCCCCTACAACACCTACCTCAACTTCGGGCTGCCGCCGACGCCGATCGGCGCGGTCTCCGGGCCGGCCCTCACCGCGGCCCTCGGCCCGGATGCCGGCGGCTGGGTCTACTTCGTGAAGTGCGAGAACTCGGGCGCGTCGTGCTTCGCGGTCTCCCCGGAGGAGCACGACGCGAACCGGCGCCTGGCGCAGGCCCGCGGGGTGTACTGATGGCCGGGGCCCGGCGGGCCGCGGTGCTGGGGTCGCCGGTCGCCCACTCGCTCTCGCCGGTGCTGCACGACGCCGCCTACGAGGCGCTCGGCCTGCGGGGCTGGACCTACGAGCGCGTCGAGTGCACCGCGGAGCAGCTGCCGGCCCTGGTGGGCGGGCTCGACGGGTCGTGGGTCGGGCTGTCGGTGACGATGCCGGGGAAGAAGGCCGCCCTGGCGGTCGCGTCCGAGGCCTCGGGCCGGGCGCGGCGCCTCGGGGTGGCCAACACCCTCGTCCGGACCGACGGCGGGTGGGTCGCGGACTGCACCGACGTCGACGGCGTGGCCGGGGCCCTGCGCGCCGCCGGGGTGCCGCAGCCGGCGCCGCTCGCCGCGGGTCTGCGCGACGTCGTGGTGCTGGGCGCGGGGGCGACCGCCTCGGCCGCCGTCGGGGGGCTCTACGAGCTGGGGAACGAGGACGTGACCCTGGTCGTGCGCGACCCCGCGCGCGCGGTGGAGACGGTCGCGGTGATCGACGCCTACGGCATGCGCGGCCTCGTGCGCACCTTCGGCCGGGTCGGCGAGGTGGACCTGGCGCGCGCGAAGGCCCTGGTGAACACCACCCCGGCGGGTGTCGTCGACGATGCGCTCGCCGACGGCCTGGTCGCCGGGCTGCCCGACGACGCCGTCGTGCTGGACGCGGTGTACCACCCGTGGCCGACCCCGCTCGCCGCCGCGGCCGGGCGCCGGGGCCTCGCGGTGGCCACCGGCCTGGACATGTTGCTGCACCAGGCGTTCGGGCAGGTCGAGCAGTTCACCGGGTGCAGCGCACCCCGCCGGGAGATGCATCGCGCGCTGGTCCGTGCGACGCGCTTCGACGTCCGTCCGCCGTAGCGCTCCGTCCCCACCGGCACGTTGGAGCGGGTTGTCCACAGCCGGACCGGCACCGCGTGACGGCGGGGAGATGCCCGGCCCACGCTCGGCGTCGTGGTGATGTGGCTGGACGTGGTCCTGGGGGTGCTGGCGCCGCTCGGCGTCGGGGCGGTCGTCGGCGCTGGGGTGCGCCGGGGCCTGGCGGCGACCCGGCGCGGGGTGCTGCTCGCGGCCGGGTGGTGCGAGGCGGGCGTGGGCCTGGCCTGGGCCGTGGTCGGGACGGCGGCGGTGCTCGGCGGCGTGTCGCCGGCGGCCGTGCCGGTCCTGTTCGTGGTGTCGGTGGTCGGGGTCGCCGGAGTGGCCACCGACCTGGCGGTGGGCCGGCTGCCCGACGCCGTGACGCTCCCCGCGGTCCCGGTCGGGTGGGCTGCCCTGGTGCCGCTGGGCGGGTCGGCGGTGCTCGCCGGGGTGGCCGGGACCCTGGTGCTCGGCGGGGTGCACGCCCTGGTCGGGGTGCTCGCCCCGGGATCGACGGGTGGTGGGGACGTCAAGCTGGCGGCGGCGCTCGGCGGGCCGCTCGCGGCGGCGGGCTGGTGGACGGTCGCGCTCGTGCCGGTGGCGGCCGCCGTGCTGCTGGTCGCGGCGGCGGCGGTCCTGCGCCGGCGGGCGCTGCCCCTCGGCCCACCGCTGCTCGGCGTGAGCTGGATCGTCCTCCTGGCCTCGGCCTGAGGAGCCGGACGGAGGACATGGAACGATGGCGGGCGTGTTGCGGTGGTTGACGGCGGGAGAGTCGCACGGTCCGGCCCTGACGGCGATGCTCGAGGGCATGGTCGCGGGGGTCTCGGTGTCCTCGAAGGAGATCGCGGCGGAGTTGGCCCGCCGCCGGTTGGGGTACGGCCGCGGGGCCCGGATGAGCTTCGAGGCCGACGACCTGGAGATCCTCGGCGGGGTCCGGCACGGGCTGACCCAGGGCGGCCCGGTGGCGCTGCGCATCGGCAACACCGAGTGGCCGAAGTGGGAGACGGTCATGGCCGCCGACCCGGTCGACCCGGACCTGATCGAGGGCCGCGCCCGCAACGCCCCGCTCACCCGCCCGCGCCCCGGTCACGCCGACCTCGCGGGGATGACGAAGTACGGCTTCGACGAGGCCCGCCCGGTGCTGGAGCGCGCGTCGGCCCGCGAGACCGCGGCCAAGGTCGCGCTCGGCGCCGTCGCGAAGGCGTTCCTGGCCCAGGCCCTCGGGGTCGAGGTGCTCTCGCACGTGGTGTCGCTCGGGACCGCGGACGCGACCCCGGACACGATCCCGATGCCAGGGGACGGCGAGCGGATCGACGCCTCCCCGACCCGGGCGGTCGACGAGGAGTCCACCGCCCGCATGGTCGCCGAGGTGGACGCCGCCAAGGAGGACGGCGACACCCTGGGCGGGGTCGTGGAGGTCGTGGCGCACGGGCTGCCGGTCGGCCTCGGTTCCTACGTGCAGGCCGACCGTCGCCTCGACGCCCGCCTGGCCGCCGCGCTGATGGGGATCCAGGCGATGAAGGGCGTCGAGATCGGCGACGGGTTCACCACCGCTCGGCGCCGCGGCTCGGCTGCGCACGACGAGATGGACCGTGCCGACGGGTCCGGGATCGACCGGGCGACCAACCGCGCCGGCGGCATCGAGGGCGGCATGACCAACGGCGAGCCGCTGCGGGCGCGCGTCGCGATGAAGCCGATCTCGACGGTGCCCCGCGCCCTGCGCACGGTGGACCTCGCGACCGGTGAGGCCGCCACCGCCCACCACCAGCGCTCCGACGTGTGTGCCGTACCGGCCGCGGGCGTGGTGGCCGAGGCCCTCGTCGCGCTGGTGCTCGCCGACGCCGCCCTGGAGAAGTTCGGGGGCGACTCGCTGGCCGAGACCGCCCGGAACGCCGCCGCCTACCGGGCGGGCATCGACCCGCTGCGGGTCGTGGAGTGATGGCTCCCGCCGTCGTGCTCGTCGGCCCGCCCGGGGCGGGGAAGTCGACCGTCGGTCGCCTGCTCGCGGACCGGTGGGGCGTGCCGTTCGCCGACACCGACGCGCTGATCGAGGAGCGTTCCGGCCGCGTCATCGCCGACATCTTCACCACCGACGGCGAGCCGGTGTTCCGGGCGCTGGAGCAGGAGACGGTCGCCGAGGCGCTGACGACCCACCACGGCGTCCTCGCCCTCGGCGGGGGAGCGGTGCTCGCGGAGGCGACCCGGGAGGCCCTCGCGGGCCACGCCGTCGTGCTGCTCTCGGTGGGCCTCGCCGCGGGGGTCCGCCGGACGGGACTGTCGACCGCCCGGCCGCTGCTGGCCGGGGTCAACCCGCGCGCCACCTTCGCCGCCCTGCTCGCCGAGCGGCTCCCGGTGTACCGCTCGGTGGCCGCCCAAGAGGTCGCCACCGACTCCCTCGACCCGGAGGCCGTCGCCGAGGCCGTGCACGCCCTGGTGGGGGCGGAGGTGTCGAGCCGTGGTTGAGACGCAGACCGTTCGCGTGGCCTCCGGGAGCCCCTATGACGTCGTCGTCGGGCGCGGGGTCACCGACGCCGTGGCCGAGGCCGTCCGCGAGGGTGGAGCCCTCGCCGGCGCCGCGCGGATCGCGGTGCTGTCCCAGCCGGCCGTCGACGAGGTGGCCGGCCGGGTCGCCGCCGGGCTCGAGGCGGCCGGCGTCGACGTGCACCGTGTCGAGCTGCCGGGCTCCGAGGACGGCAAGAACCTCGCGACCGCGGGCTTCTGCTGGGAGGTCCTGGGGCGGATCGGGCTGACGCGGTCGGATGCCGTCGTCGCGGTCGGCGGCGGTGCGGCGACCGACCTCGCCGGGTTCGTCGCCGCGGGCTGGATGCGCGGGGTCCGGATCGTCCACGTCCCGACGACGCTGCTGGCGATGGTCGACGCGGCCGTGGGCGGCAAGACCGGCATCAACACCGGTGCCGGGAAGAACCTGGTCGGGGCCTTCCACGAGCCCGCCGCGGTCATCGCCGACCTCGACGCCCTGCGCACCGTGGGCGCCGCGGAGATCGCCGCCGGGATGGCCGAGGTGATCAAGACCGGGTTCATCGCCGACCCGCGGATCCTCGAGCTCATCGAGGGCGACCCGAAGGCCGCGCTGGACCCGGGCGGCGACGTGATCGCCGAGCTCGTCACCCGCTCCGTGCGGGTGAAGGCCGAGGTGGTCGCGGCCGACCTGCGCGAGTCGCACCTGCGCGAGATCCTCAACTACGGGCACACCCTCGGGCACGCGGTGGAGCGCCGGGAGGACTACCGGTGGCGGCACGGCGAGGCAGTCGGCGTGGGGCTCGTCTTCGTCGCCGAACTCGCGCGGCGGGCCGGGCGGCTCGACGACGCGACCGCCGACCGGCACCGCGAGGTCCTGACCTCGGTCGGCCTGCCGGTCCGGTACGACGCGGACGCCCTGCCGGACCTCGTCGAGCACATGAAGGTCGACAAGAAGAGCCGCGGCGCGGTCCTGCGGTTCGTCGTGCTCGACGGCCTGGCCCGGCCCGGACGCCTGGAGGGACCTGCGCCCGAGGAGCTCGCCGCGGCCTACGCCGCGCTCGCGGCCTGAGGCGGTGCGGCCCCGGGCGGACGTCGTCGGCGCGCACGCCCGCACCGACCCGGAGCACTACCAGCGCGGCGCGGGGGAGGGGCGGAGCACGGCGCCGGACGTCGTCCTGACGATGCTCCGCCTGCTCGATCTGGCCCGGGGCGCCGTGGTCCTCGAGATCGGTACCGGGTCGGGGTTCGCGGCGGGGGTGCTCTCCCGGGCGGTCGGGGACGACGGCACCGTCCGGTCCGTGGAGCTCGACGTCGAGGTCGCCGCGCGGGCACGCCGGCTGCTCGCCGCGGACGGCCGGGCGAACGTGTCGGTCTCCGTGCGCGACGGGCTCCGCACGGTCCCGGACGGCGGACCGGTCGACCGGCTCGTCGCCTTCGTCTCGGTCGCGGCGGCGGTCCCGGAGTGCTGGATCGGGGCGGTCCGACCGGGTGGTCTGCTGGTCGTCCCGGTCCGTGACCGCCGCGGCGTCGTCCGGTTCCGCCGCACGGCGGACGGCCGCACGCTGTCCCCGGAGCGCACGATCGGCGCCGCCTTCGGCCGACCCCACCTGTGACCGGTGCGGGCGCCCCGCCCTCAGCCCGCCGGGGCCGGTTCGCGTTCGACGAAGGCCCCGACGTCGGGCCGGCGGTCCCCGGTCCGGGCCGCCCCGATCCCGGCCGTCACCACGAGCACGATCCCGGCGACGGCTACGACGGACGGCACCTGACCGAGGATCACCGCGCCCACCAGCAGGGCGATCGCGGGCTCGAGGGCCATGAGGGTGCCGAAGGCGCCGGCCGCGAGCCTCCGCAGCGCGAGCAGTTCGAGGGCGAACGGCACCACGGGCAGCAGCAGCGCGAGCCCGAGGCCGGTCAGCAGCACCGGCCACGTCGCGACCGCGCCGAGGTCGGGCACGACGAGGCCCGCCACGGCCCCGCTGACCAGGCCCGCCACCGGCATCGACACCGCGAGCCCCTGCAGGCCGGTCACGGTGTCGCCGACCCGCTGGGTGAGCAGGATGTAGCCGGCCCAGCACGCCGCGGCCGCGAGGGCGAACCCCACGCCGACCGGGTCGGCGCCGCCGTGCCACGGCTCGGTGAGCAGGACGACCCCGCCCGCCGCGAGCACCGGCCACAGCAGCCCGGCCCCGCGGCCGCGCAGCACCGCGACCCCGAGCGGACCGAGGAACTCGATCGCGGACGCCGTGCCGAGCGGGATGCGCGCCACGGCCGCCATGAACAGCATCGTCAGGCCCGCCGTCACCACCCCGAGACCGACGGCCGCGCCGAACGACGAGCGCGTGAACGACGACGGGCGCGGTCGGACGATCACCAGGAGCAGCACCCCCGCCCAGACGAGGCGCAGGGCCGCGACCCCCTCCGGCGGGACGATCGCGAACAGGCTCACCGAGGCGGCGAGCCCGAGTTGGACGCAGGACATGGACCCGAGGGCGAGGACGGCGCCGGAGCGGGCACGGGCGGTGGACACGGCGCGAGTCAACGCGGGTGGATCGTCCGCGTCCACGTGAGAAACACGGACGGTCCGTTCGTAGAATCCCGACGGTGGACACGCGGCGCCTGCCCTACCTGGTCGAACTCGCCCGGCTCGGGTCGATGCGCGCGGTCGCCGACGTGACGGGGACCTCCACCTCGGTGGTCTCGCAGCAGATCGCGGCCCTGGCGAGAGAGGTCGGCGCGACGCTCGTGGAGCCCGACGGCCGCCGCGTCCGGCTCACCCCGGCCGGGCACCGGCTCGCCGAGCACGGGATCGACCTGCTCGCCGCCATCGACGCGGCCGTCGAGGACCTCGACCCGGGCGCCGAGCCCAGCGGCACCGTCCGGGTCGCCGGCTTCGCCACCGCGATCCGCCGCTCGCTCATGCCGATCGTCGCCGAGTTCGCCACCCGCCACCCGGGCGTGCGGCTCACGTTCCGCGAGCACGAACCGACCGAGGCGCTCGGCCTGCTCGAGGCGGACGCCGTCGACCTCGCGCTGGTCTACGACTACGACCTCGCCCCGTCCGCCGTCCCGATCCCCGCCTCCGCCCACGTCGGCGAGGTGCTCTGGGAGGCCCGCTGGGGTCTCGGGGTCCCCGACGACGGGAGTCCGGCACCGTCCGCGGACACCTCGCCCGGCGTCCTCGCCGCCTACGCCGACCGCGAGTGGATCGGCAACTCCCGCAACAGCGCGGACGAGGAGGTGCTCCGCCTGCTCGCCTCGACGGCGGGCTTCGTCCCGCGCATGACGCACGAGGCCGACAGCCTGGACCTGGTGGACGACCTGGTCGTCGCCGGCCTCGGGGTCGGCCTCCTGCCGCACGACCGACCGGTGGCCCCGGGCGTCCGGGTCCTGGACCTCCCGGACCCGCTCGTGCGGCTGCGCTGCCGACCGGTCACCCGGCGCGGACGGAGCTCCTGGCCACCGCTCGCGGCGGTCCTGCGGACGCTGCGCTGAGCGCCCCGGTCACTCCCCGTCGGTGGGCCGCTTGAGCCCGAACCGCCGCCGCCCGGACGACCGCCCGGTCTCCTCGGCCGGCTCCTCCGGGGCGGGGGTCGACGACCCGACACCCTCGGGCAGCGGGGTGACCGGCGGCAGCACGGCGACGACGGGGGAGGAGGCCGGCGCGGACCCGGCGCGCTCCGCGAACGGGCCGGTGCCGAACGGGACCCGCGTCGGGTCGTCGTCGGGAACCCGCTGCGCGCGGGCGGAGCCGGCCGGGACCGGCTCGTCGCGCGTGCCGGAGCGCCGGGAGGCGACCTTCGCGGTCGTCGACTCCGGCAGCACCGGGGGCGCCGCGGCGTCGCCGGACGCGGTCAGGGCGGGCTCGGGGACCTCCTCGGGCGGCAGGTCGACGTCGGCGCCCGGGTCCTGGTCGGCCCGCGGGTCGTCGGCGCGCCGCAGCGACAGCCAGCCGAACCGCGCACCGAGCGAGACCGAGGCGAGGACCAGCAGGACCGTGAACGCCGCGCGGCCGACCAGGGCCGACCCGAGGTCCTCGACCCCGGTGGCGTCCACGAACAGCCCGAGCAGGATCCAGCTCAGCAGGCCCGCGGCGGGGCCGGTGGCCAGCGAGGCCTTCAGCCAGGTCCACTCCGGCGGCATCCGGTCGGCGATCACCTCGGCGCCGCCCCACACCAGGCCGACGAGCAGCAGCACGCCGAGCAGCAGCACCGTCCACAGCAGGGACAGCGACACGAACCGTGACGCCAGCGCCACGAACGCCGTCTGCCCCACGCCGTAGAGCAGCGTCATGACCAGGGCGCGGAGCACCCAGGGACTCAGCTGTCGCACGGGGGTCACCGTACGGTGCGCCGCGTCACCCGCCATCACTACCCTCGCGCGGGTGAGTGCACCGCAGCGCACGGCCCGTCCCCGCCCGCACCCGGCCGGGACCCGCCGTCGGGAGAGCCTCCGGGGGCTGCTGGTCGAGGCCGGCCTGGACGCGCTGCTGGTCACCGACCTGGTCAACGTCCGCTACCTGACCGGCTTCACCGGCTCGAACGCGGCGCTGCTCGTCGACGCCCGGGGCGAGGACGACACCGTGCTCGCCACCGACGGCCGCTACACCACGCAGGCCGCGGGCGAGACCCCCGAACTGCGCCTGCTCGTCGAACGGCGGTGCGCGCCGGAACTGCTCGGGGTCACGACGGCGGGTCGGGTCGGGTTCGACTCCGCCCAGGTCACGGTGGACGCCCACGACACGCTGCTGGCCACGGCCCGGGGCGAGCTCGTACGCGCGCCCGGCCTCGTCGAACGGCTCCGGGCGGTCAAGGACGCCGCCGAGATCGACGCGCTACGCCTGGCCTGCGCAGCCGGGGACGCGGCCCTGGCGGGGGCGATCGCCGACGGGGTCCTCGCGCCCGGCCGCACCGAGCGTGACGTCGCCCGCGAGCTGGAGGAGCGGATGGTCGCGGCCGGGGCCGCCGGGCCGAGCTTCGAGACGATCGTCGCGGCCGGCGCGAACTCCGCGATCCCGCACCACCGCCCCTCGGACGCACCGCTCGCGCCCGGCGACCTCGTCACGATGGACTTCGGCGCGCTCGTCGACGGCTACCACTCCGACATGACGCGGACCGTGCTCCTCGGACCGTCCGCCCCATGGCAGGAGGAGATCTACGCGCTCGTCGACGCGGCCGCCGCGGCCGGGCGTGACGCGCTGCGCCCGGGCGTCCCGACGAGCGAGATCGACGCGGCGGCACGGGCCGTCGTCACCGACTCGGGGTACGGGGAGCACTTCGTGCACCCGGTCGGGCACGGGGTCGGGCTCGTCATCCACGAGGCTCCGGCGATGTCCGCGACGGCGACCGCTACCCTGGAGGCGGGCATGACGGTCACCGTCGAGCCGGGCGTGTACCTCCCCGGTCGTGGCGGTGTGCGGATCGAGGACACGCTGGTCGTCACCGAATCCGGCGCCGAACCGCTGACCGCGTCGACGCGGGATCTCGTGGTCCTGGGCTGACGGGTGCCCCCGAAGGATCACCGATCACGAGCGCAGGAGACGACGCGGCAGTGGCGACGACGAACGACCTGAAGAACGGCCTGGTGCTGCGGATCGACGGGAACCTCTGGTCCGTCACCGAGTTCCAGCACGTCAAGCCGGGCAAGGGCGGCGCCTTCGTCCGGACGACGCTGAAGAACGTCCTCACCGGCAAGGTGGTCGACAAGACGTTCAACGCGGGCACGAAGGTCGAGACGGCGAACGTGGACCGTCGCGACATGACCTTCCTGTACCGGGACGGCGAGGACTTCGTCTTCATGGACGCGAGCGACTACGAGCAGATCCCGGTGCCCGCGGCGACGGTGGGCGACAACTCGCGGTTCCTCCTGGAGAACCAGGAGGTGCAGGTGTCCTTCAACGACGGGGCGCCGCTGTTCATCGAGCTGCCGTCGTCGGTCGAGCTGGAGATCACCCACACCGACCCGGGCCTGCAGGGCGACCGCTCCACCGGCGGCACCAAGCCGGCCACGGTCTCGACCGGTGCGGAGATCCAGGTCCCGCTGTTCCTGGAGACCGGGACGGTCGTCAAGGTCGACACCCGCGACGGCCGCTACCTCGGCCGCGTGTCGAACTAGTGCCGCAGCACGCCACTCGGCGGGGGTCACGGTCCAAGGCCCGGAAGCGGGCCCTGGACATCCTGTTCGAGTCCGAGGCCCGGGCCGAGGACCCGATCGAGGTGCTGCGCCGCCGGGTCGCCGGGTCGGACGCCCCGCCGGTGTCCGACTTCGCGGCGACCCTGGTCGAGGGCGTCGTCTCGCACCGTGACCACATCGACGCCGCGCTCGGCGAGCTCGCGCGCGGGTGGTCGGTGGAGCGCATGGCCGCGGTCGACCGGGCGGTGCTGCGGATCGGTGCGTTCGAGATCCTCTTCACCGACGACGTCGACGACGCCGTCGCGATCGACGAGGCGATCCAGCTCGCCCGGGAGCTCTCCACCGACGACTCGCCGCGGTTCGTCAACGGCGTCCTCGCCGCGCTGGCCTCGGGCGACCGGGCGCCGGTGGCCGCGCCGGCCCGCGAGCGCGTCGAGCTCCCGGCGGACGCCGAGCCGGCGGCCGACACCACCCCGGAATGAGCGAAGGGCCCCCTCGGTCGGATAGATCGACCGAAGGGGCCCTTCGCTCACTTCGTGCCCGGGTACCGCCGGTTGGCGGTGGGCGCCCACGGCCCGTCTACTCGACCGAGGGGGCCCTTCGCTCGATGCGGCGCCGGGTCAGTCCTCGCGCATCGCGCGCGCCTCGGGCGGCAGCACGCCCCACTCGACGAGCTGCTCGGACAGGTCGCCCGGGGTCATGTCGTAGATGATCGCGAGCGACCGCAGGTCCTCGTTGCGGATCGAGAGGACCTTGCCGTTGTAGTCGCCGCGCTGGCTCTGGATGGCCGCGGCGTAGCGGGCGAGCGGCCCTGCCTTGTCCGCGGGCAGCTGCTGGAGCCGCTCCAGGTTGATGACGATCTTGGCGGCGGGCTCCGAGCCGGACGGGATCCGGCCCTCGGGCAGCAGCTCGGCGACCGGCACGCCGTAGAAGTCGGCGAGCTCGGCGAGCTTCTGCACGGTCACCGCGCGGTCGCCACGCTCGTACGAGCCGACGACGACGGCCTTCCAGCGTCCGCCCGACTTCTGCTCGACCCCGTGCAGTGACAGGCCCTGCTGCTGTCGGATTCCCCGAAGCTTGGCGCCGAGCGCCTTCGCGTAGTCGCCCATGTGGCGGCACCCCGTTCCCTCGCGCCGAGCGTTTCGCATGCCCCGACGACGCCATGCTGAAGTCGATACGGAGAGTGATGATGCGCCCTCGGCGATCACGAGGTCAAGCCGGGGCGGCCGGAGTGTCCGCCCGGTGTGTCCCGCGGCACGCCGTTCCGACCGGGTGGATCCGCTTGTGCCCCATCGAACGCCGCCCGTGATCGACCGGCTGCACAGCGCCTGCGGCGGAGGGGTGGAGGGGACCCTGGGCGACGCGATCGGTCGCAGAACGTGGCTGATAGTGTCGGAGATGACCACAGCAGACGTCCTTTAAGAGCCGTCCCGAGAGGCGGAGAAGGAGGTCCCCGAGTGCCCACGCGGCGCCGGGGCGGTCCCGTACCGAACGGTGCGTCGAACGCCGAGGGTGAGCGCGAGTTGCTCTCCTCGGCCGACATCGCCCGCACCGTCGCGCGGATCGCCCACGAGATCCTCGAGAAGACCGCGGACTCCGGAGCACCCGTCGTGCTCCTCGGACTCCCCACCCGCGGCGTCCATCTCGCGCACCGGCTGGCCGAGCGCGTCACCGCGATCGACCCCGACACGACGGTGGCGGTCGGGACGCTGGACCCGACGCTCTACCGCGACGACCTCCGGCGTCAGCCGACCCGGCCGCTCGCCGACACCGACATCCCTCCCGCGGGCATCGACGACGTGACCGTGGTGCTCGTCGACGACGTGCTGATGTCCGGCCGCACGGTCCGCGCGGCCCTCGACGCGCTGCGCGACCACGGCCGTCCCCGCGCGGTGCAGCTCGCCGTCCTGGTCGACCGCGGCCACCGCGAGCTGCCGATCCGCGCCGACTACGTCGGGAAGAACGTCCCGACCAACCGGGGCGAGGACGTCGTGGTCTCCCTGGTCGAGTCCGACGGCGCCGACGGGGTGGCGATCCGATGACGTCCGACGAGGGCCACATCGGCCTGCGCCACCTGCTGTCCACCGACGGCCTGCGCCGCGAGCAGGCCGAGGCGCTGCTGGACACCGCGGCGAGCATGGAGCAGGCGCTCACCGGCCGCGCGGTGCGCAAGCTGCCGACGCTGCGCGGCCGCACCGTCGTGACCCTGTTCTACGAGAACTCCACCCGGACCCGGGTGTCGTTCGAGGTCGCGGGCAAGTGGATGAGCGCGGACACCATCAACGTCTCCGCGAGCGGTTCGAGCGTCGGCAAGGGGGAGTCGCTGCGCGACACCGCCTCGACCCTGGCGGCCGCCGGCGCGGACGCGATCGTGGTCCGGCACCCCGCCTCGGGCGCGCCGCACCGGATCGCGGGATGGCTCGACCGGGTCGGCCACTCCCACACCGACGGCCACGTCGCCGTGGTGAACGCCGGCGACGGCACCCACGAGCACCCCACCCAGGCGCTGCTCGACGCCGCCACCCTGCGCAAGCGGCTCGGTGCGGACCTCGCCGGACGGCGGGTCGCGATCGTCGGCGACGTCCTGCACAGCCGGGTCGCCCGTTCCAACGCCCACCTGCTCGCGACGCTGGGCGCCGAGGTCACGCTCGTCGCCCCGCCGACCCTGCTGCCCGCCGGGGTCGACGCCTGGCCGGTCGCGGTCACCCACGACCTCGACGCGCACCTGACGACCGGCCCGGACGCCGTGATGATGCTGCGGGTGCAGGCCGAGCGGATGCACGGCGGGTTCTTCCCGAGCGCGCGGGAGTACGCCGTCCGCTTCGGGCTCAACCAGCGGCGCGCCGACACGCTGCCCGACCACGCCGTGGTCCTGCACCCCGGCCCCGCCGTCCGCGGCATGGAGATCGCCAGCTCCGTGGCCGACTCCGCCCGTGCCGCGATCGCCGAGCAGGTCACCGCCGGGGTGCACGTGCGGATGGCCGTGCTCTACCACCTGCTCGCCGGGGAGGACTCCCGATGACCACCCTGATCCGGAACGTGCGCCCCTACGGCGAGGACCCGACCGACCTGTACGTCCGGGACGGCGTGCTGGTCGATCACGTCGCCGACCCCGACGAGACCGTCGACGGCGACGGCCTGATCGCCCTGCCGGGCCTGGTCGACCTCCACGCCCACCTGCGCGAACCGGGCGGCGAGGAGGCCGAGACGGTCGCCACCGGGTCGGCCGCGGCCGCGCTCGGCGGCTACACCGCGGTATTCGCGATGCCGAACACGAACCCCACCCAGGACTCGCCGGTCGTCGTCGAGCACGTCTGGCGGCGCGGGCGCGAGGTCGGCCTGGTCGACGTGCACCCGGTCGGCGCGGTCACCGTCGGGCTCGGCGGCGAACGGCTCGCCGAGATGGGGATGATGGCGGCCTCCGCGGCCGGCGTGCGGATGTTCTCCGACGACGGTCGCTGCGTGAACGACCCGCTGATCATGCGCCGGGCGCTGGAGTACGCGCGGTCGCTGGACGCGGTCGTCGCGCAGCACGCCGAGGACCACCGGCTCACCGTCGGCGCCCAGGCGCACGAGGGGCCGGTCGCGGCCCGGCTCGGGCTGACCGGCTGGCCCGCGACGGCGGAGGAGTCGATCGTCGCCCGCGACGCGATGCTCGCCGCCGCGGCCGGGGCGCGGCTGCACGTCTGCCACCTCTCCACGGCGGGGTCCGTGGGCGTGCTGCACTGGGCACGGGAGACGCTCCTGCCGGGGACCACCGCGACCGTGAGCGCCGAGGTCACCCCCCACCACCTGCTGCTCACCGACACCGCGGCCGAGGACTACGACCCGGTGCACAAGGTCAACCCGCCGCTGCGCCCGGAGGCCGACACCCTCGCGCTGCGGCGCGCGCTGGCCGACGGCGTGATCGACTGCGTCGCCACCGATCACGCCCCGCACCCGGTCGAGGCCAAGGACTGCGAGTGGCCCCAGGCCCGACCCGGCATGCTGGGCCTGCAGACCGCGCTGTCGGTGGTCACGGCCACGATGGTGACGACGGGTCTGCTGGACTGGCGCGGCGTGGCGCGGGTCATGAGCGAGGTGCCGGCGGCGATCGCCGGGCTGTCCGACCAGGGACGCCCGCTGACGGTCGGGGAGCCGGCGAACCTCGTCCTGGTCGACCCCGACGCCCGCTGGACGGTGCGGGGGGCCGAGCTGGCGAGCATCGCCGACAACACCCCGTACGAGGGCATGGAGCTACCCACCTCGGTGATCCACACGATGCTGCGGGGACGATGGACGGTGCGGGACGGAAAGGTCAAGGAACTATGAGTGAAGCGCTCCTCGTGCTCGAGGACGGCACCGTGCACCGCGGCGAGTCCTTCGGGGCGCGGGGCCGCACCCTCGGCGAGGCCGTCTTCACCACCGGCATGACCGGTTACCAGGAGACCCTCACCGACCCGAGCTACCACCGCCAGATCGTCGTCGCGACCGCGCCGCACATCGGCAACACCGGCTGGAACGACGAGGACGACGAGTCCGCCCGCATCCACGTCGCCGGCTACGTGGTGCGCGACCCCGCCCGGACGCCGTCGAACTGGCGCTCCCGCCGGTCGCTCGACGACGAGCTGGAGCGTCAGGGCGTCGTCGGGCTGGCCGGGATCGACACCCGCGCGGTGACGCGGCGGCTGCGCGAGCACGGCTCGATGCGCGCCGGCCTGTTCTCCGGCGACGCGCTCGGCACCGAGCGCGAGATGCTCGGGGCGGTCCGCGACAGCCCGCAGATGGCCGGCGCCGACCTCGCGGGCGAGGTGACCACCACCGAGCCGTACGTGGTGTCCGCCGAGGGCACCCGGCGGTTCTCCGTGGCCGCCCTGGACCTCGGGATCAAGGCCAACACGCCGCGCATGCTGGCGGCCCGCGGCATCGAGACCCGGGTCCTGCCCAGCACCACCACGCTCGACGAACTGCTCGACGGCTCGCCCGACGGGGTGTTCCTCTCCAACGGCCCCGGCGACCCGGCGACCGCGGACCACGCCGTGGAGCTGACCCGGGGAGTGCTCGAGCGCGGGGTGCCGCTGTTCGGGATCTGCTTCGGCAACCAGATCCTCGGGCGCGCGCTCGGACTCGGGACGTTCAAGCTGCGCTACGGCCACCGCGGGATCAACGTCCCGGTGGTCGACCACACGACCGGGACCGTGGCCATCACCAGTCAGAACCACGGCTTCGCGCTCGCGGGCACGCCCGGTGAGCACGTGGACTCGCCGTTCGGCCGGGTCCACCTCTCGCACGGCTGTCCGAATGACGGAGTGGTCGAGGGCGTGACCTGTGCGTCCGTCCCCGCGTTCTCCGTGCAGTACCACCCGGAGGCGGCCGCGGGCCCGCACGACGCCGCGGACCTCTTCGACCGTTTCGCTGCCCTGATGGGAGGGCGCTGAGCCCATGCCGCGTCGCGAGGACATCCACCACGTCCTGGTCATCGGCTCCGGCCCGATCGTCATCGGGCAGGCCGCCGAGTTCGACTACTCGGGCACCCAGGCCTGCCGCGTGCTGCGCGAGGAGGGCCTGCGCGTCTCGCTGGTCAACTCCAACCCGGCGACGATCATGACCGACCCGGAGGTCGCCGACGCCACGTACGTCGAGCCGATCGACGTCGAGCACATCACCAAGGTCCTCGAGGCCGAGCGGCCCGACGCCCTGCTCGCGACGTTGGGCGGCCAGACCGCGCTCAACGCCGCGATCGCGCTGCACGACGCCGGGGTGCTGGAGCGGTTCGGCGTCGAGCTGATCGGCGCCGACGTCGACGCCATCCAGCGCGGCGAGGACCGGCTGAAGTTCAAGGAGATCGTCCGCTCGATCGGCGGCGACGTCCCGCGCTCGGAGGTCTGCCACTCGATGGCGGAGGTCCGGGCCACGGTCGCCGAGGTCGGTCTCCCGGTGGTGATCCGGCCGAGCTTCACCATGGGTGGCCTGGGCTCCGGGCTCGCCTACACCGACGACGAGCTCGAGCGCCTGGCCGGCACGGGTCTGGCCGCCAGCCCGGTGCACGAGGTCCTCATCGAGGAGTCCGTGCTCGGCTGGAAGGAGTACGAGCTCGAGCTGATGCGCGACGGCAAGGACAACGTCGTCGTGATCTGCTCGATCGAGAACGTCGACCCGATGGGCGTGCACACCGGCGACTCGGTGACCGTGGCCCCGGCGATGACGCTGACCGACCGCGAGTACCAGGTCATGCGCGACACCGGCATCGCGGTGCTGCGCGAGGTCGGCGTCGAGACCGGCGGCTGCAACATCCAGTTCGCGGTGGAGCCGACCACGGGGCGCCTCGTCGTCATCGAGATGAACCCGCGCGTGTCCCGCTCGAGCGCGCTGGCCTCCAAGGCCACCGGCTTCCCGATCGCGAAGATCGCCGCGCGGCTCGCCGTCGGGTACACCCTCGACGAGATCACCAACGACATCACCGGCGAGACCCCGGCGAGCTTCGAGCCGACGCTGGACTACGTCGTGGTCAAGGTGCCGCGCTTCGCGTTCGAGAAGTTCCCCGGCGCCGACCCGACGCTGACCACGACGATGAAGTCGGTCGGCGAGGGCATGGCGCTCGGCCGCAGCTTCCCCGAGGCCCTGAACAAGGCGCTGCGCTCCGCCGAGACCAAGGACGCCGGCTTCGGCACCCGCCCCGACCCGCTGGGGCTGTCCAAGGACGACGCCCTCAAGCAGGCCGCGCTGCCCCGTGACGGCCGGCTCTACGCCGTCGAGCGCGCGCTGCGTCTGGGCGCGACCGTGGCCGAGGTCAGCGAGGCGTCCGGCATCGACCCGTGGTTCGTCGAGCAGATCGAGGGCATCGTGGCGCTGCGCCGCGAGATCGCCGACGCGCCCGTCCTCGACGCCGCGCTGCTGCGCCGCGGGAAGCGGTCCGGGCTCTCGGACCTCCAGATCGCGACGGTGCGCCCGGAGCTCGCCGGCGAGGCGGGCGTGCGGGCGCTGCGCCACCGCCTCGGCGTCCGGCCGGTCTACAAGACTGTCGACACGTGCGCGGCCGAGTTCGAGGCCCGCACGCCGTACCACTACTCGGCCTACGAGTCCGATCCCGCCGCGGAGTCCGAGGTCAGCGCCCAGGGCGAGCGCCCCAAGGTCATCATCCTGGGCTCCGGGCCGAACCGGATCGGGCAGGGCATCGAGTTCGACTACTCGTGCGTGCACGCCGCGACGAGTCTGCGGGCCGCGGGCTTCGAGACGGTCATGCTGAACTGCAACCCGGAGACGGTCTCCACCGACTACGACACCGCGGACCGGCTGTACTTCGAGCCCCTCACCGAGGAGGACGTGCTCGAGGTCGTCCACTCCGAGCGGCTCTCCGGCGGCGGGGACGCGGTCCGGGGTCCCGACGGCGGGTGGAGCGCCGGCCTGGCCGGCGTGGTCGTCCAGCTCGGCGGACAGACCCCGCTGAAGCTCGCCGCCGCCCTCGAGACCGCCGGGGTGCCGATCGTCGGCACCGCCCCCGCCGCGATCGACCTCGCCGAGGAGCGCGGGGCCTTCGGCCACGTGCTCGACGACGCCGGGCTGCCCGCCCCGCCCTACGGCACCGCGACCAGCTTCGACGGCGCCCGCGCGATCGCGGCCGAGATCGGCTACCCGGTGCTCGTCCGCCCGTCCTACGTCCTCGGCGGGCGCGGCATGGAGATCGTCTACGACGACGAGACCCTCGCGGACTACATCGCCCGCGCCACCGAGGTCACCCCCGACCACCCGGTGCTGGTCGACCGCTTCCTCGACGACGCGATCGAGATCGACGTCGACGCGCTCTGCGACGCGACCGGCGAGGTGTACCTGGGCGGCGTGATGGAGCACATCGAGGAGGCCGGGGTGCACTCCGGGGACTCCTCGTGCACGCTGCCGCCGATCACGCTCGGCCTCTCCGACCTCGAGGTCGTGCGCTCGTCGACGGTCGCGCTGGCCCGGCGGCTCGGCGTGCTCGGGCTGATGAACGTCCAGTACGCCCTGAAGGACGAGGTCCTCTACGTCCTCGAGGCGAACCCGCGCGCGAGCCGCACGGTCCCCTTCGTCTCCAAGGCCACCGGTGTCCCGCTGGCGAGCGCGGCCGCGCGGGTCATGCTCGGCTCGACGATCTCGCAGCTGCGGGCCGAGGGCATCCTGCCCGCCTCCGGCGACGGCGGGCACCTGCCCGCCCAGCACCCGGTGGCGGTCAAGGAGGCCGTGCTGCCGTTCCACCGCTTCCGGCGCCCCGACGGGCGTGGCGTGGACTCGCTGCTCGGCCCGGAGATGAAGTCCACGGGCGAGGTCATGGGCATCGACGTGGCCTTCTCGACGGCGTTCGCGAAGGCGCAGGCGGCCGCGGCCGGACCCCTCCCGACGTCGGGGAAGGTCTTCGTGTCGGTGGCCAACCGCGACAAGCGGGCGCTGATCTTCCCGGTCAAGCGCCTCGCCGACCTCGGGTTCGAGATCCTCGCGACGGCGGGCACGGCGAGCGTCCTGGAGCGCAACGGCATCCCCTGCCAGGTGGTCCGCAAGCACTTCGAGGGCCCGGACAACGTGGTCGACACGATCGCCGCCGGCGAGGTCGACATGATCATCAACACCCCGGTCGGGCACTCCGGGCCCCGCATCGACGGCTACGAGATCCGCGCCGCCGCGCTCAACGTGGGGATCCCGTGCGTGACGACGGTCCAGGGTGCGTCCGCGGCGGTGCAGGGCATCGAGGCGGTGATCCGCGGCGAGATCACCGTCACCCCGCTCCAGGTGCTCCACGAGCGGCTGGCGAAGGCGCGCGCGTCGGAGACGGTGTGACCTCGGCGCGGGGGGCCTTCGTCGACCGGCTGACCGCGGTCGTCACGCGCCACGGGCCGCTGTGCGTGGGGATCGACCCGCACCCCGGTCTGCTCGCGCGCTGGGGGCACGAGGACGACGCGGCCGGGGTGGAACGCTTCGGCCGCGAGGCGGTCGCGGCCCTGGCCGGCCACGTCGCCGTCATCAAGCCCCAGGTGGCGCTGTTCGAGGTGCACGGCAGCGGGGGAGTGCGCGCCCTGGAGCGGGTGCTGGCCGACGCGCGGGACGCCGGGCTGCTCACGATCGCCGACGCGAAGCGCGGCGACATCGGTTCGACGATGACCGCCTACGCGCGGGCCTGGCTGGCCGACACCTCGCCGCTCGCGGCGGACGCGGTCACCCTGTCGCCCTATCTCGGGGTGGGCTCGCTGACGCCCGCGCTCGACCTCGCCGCGCAGACCGGCCGGGGCGTGTTCGTCCTCGCCCGCACCTCGAACCCGGAGGCGCCGGCCGTGCAGTCGGCCCAGTCCTGGACGCCGTTGTCGGACCCCACCACCCCGGGCATGCGGGAGGTCGCCCAGGGCGTGGTGGACGCCTGCGCGGCCGCCAACCGCGCGCGCGGCACCGGCGTGGCGGGCGTCGTGGTCGGCGCGACGGCCGGCACCACCGGCCAGGCCCACGGGCTCGACCTGACCCGCCTCGGCGCGGCGGTCCTCGTGCCGGGTCTCGGCGCGCAGGGCGCGACACCGGACGACCTCGCGCGCGCGTTCGGCGACGGGACCGGGCCCGTCGTCCCGTCGAGCTCGCGGGAGATCCTGTCCGCGGGCCCCGACCCGGAGGCGCTGCGCGACGCGTGTCGGGCGCTGAACGGCGCGCTGGGGGACCTGGGCCTGCCCGCCGGACCGATCGGCGCGTAGCGCCCACCAGCGGACCCACCGGCGCGCCGGGGTCCGGGGAGCGGCCACGGCCGCGGCGGTGCGGCGCCGTTCACACGCCGGACACCCGAACACTGTGGAGTCGCACCCCAGACGGTACGTTCGCGGACGACGAGGGCCCGCTGTGCAGGGCGGACCCCGGATGACCATCACCAGAACCTGATATCGGAGGAGACCGTGGCACTTCCCGAGCTGACCGAGGAGCAGCGGGCGGCCGCGCTGGAGAAGGCTGCCGCTGCCCGCCGGGCCCGGGCCGAGCTCAAGGAGCGGCTCAAGCGCGGCGGTACCACCCTCGGTGACGTGCTCGAGCAGGCCGACTCCGACGAGGTGCTCGGCAAGATGAAGGTCTCGGCGCTGCTCGAGGCCCTGCCGGGCGTCGGCAAGGTGCGGGCCCAGCAGATCATGGAGCGCCTCGAGATCGCCCCGAGCCGGCGGCTGCGGGGCCTGGGCGAGCGGCAGCGCAAGGCGCTGCTGGCGGAGTTCGACGGGGAGTGAGCCCCGACCTGGGAGCGACGGGCGGGCGGGGACGTCTGCTCGTCCTCGCCGGGCCGTCCGGGGTCGGCAAGAGCACCGTCGTGGCCGAGCTGCGCCGGATGGACGCCCCGCTGTGGTTCAGCGTCTCGGCGACCACCCGGGCGGCCCGGCCCGGCGAGGTGGACGGGCGCGAGTACCACTTCGTCACCGACGCCGACTTCGACCGCATGGTGGCGGACGGCGCCCTGCTGGAGTGGGCGTCGATCCACCGCGGGCTGCACCGGTCGGGCACCCCGGCCGGGCCGGTCGAGGAGCACCTCGCCGCCGGCCAGCCGGTGCTGCTCGAGCTCGACCTGGCGGGGGCGCGTGCGGTGCGCGAGCGGCGCGCGGACGCGCTGCTCGTGTTCCTCGAGCCGCCGTCGTGGGAGGTCCTGGTGGACCGCCTCACCGGCCGGGGCACCGAACCGCAGGACGTGATCGACCGTCGGCTCGCCACCGCCCGCATCGAGCTCGACGCCCGCCGGGAGTTCGACGTCGGGCTGGTGAACCACGACGTCCGGGAGACCGCACGGCGCTTGGTAGACTTGGCACATCCCTCCGACGCCCCTGCCTGCGGAGACACCCGCGCGGGCGCCGTCGGACCCCGATCCGCAGGAGCCAGTGAATGAGCATCACCACCAGTCGCGTCACCGGTGGCTTCCACGACGTGCCCGAGGGCATCACCAACCCGCCGATCGACGAGCTGCTGGAGACCGTCAGCTCGAAGTACGCGCTGGTGATCTACGCGGCCAAGCGGGCGCGCCAGATCAACGACTACTACGCCCAGCTCGGTGAGGGCCTGCTCGAGTACGTCGGGCCGCTCGTGGAGCCGGGCCCGCGCGAGAAGCCGCTCTCGATCGCGATGCGCGAGATCCACTCGCACCTGCTCGAGCACACCGAGGGCGAGTAGCTCCCTCCTCCGGATCGGGTGGACGCCCCCATGGCTGAGATCGTCCTCGGCGTGTCCGGCGGCATCGCCGCCTACAAGGCGTGCGAGCTCCTCCGTCGGCTGCGCGAGGCCGGCCACGGGGTCCAGGTGGTGGCCACCCCGAACGCGCTCGAGTTCATCGGGGCGGCCACCTTCGAGGCGCTGTCCGGGCGCGAGGTGCTCTCCGGGGTCTTCGAGCACGTCCCGGAGGTCACCCACGTCGCGCTCGGGCGTCGCGCCGACCTCGTCGTCTGCGCCCCCGCCACCGCCGACCTGCTCGCGCGGATGGCGGCGGGCCGCGCGGACGACCTGCTCACCTCCACGCTGCTCACGGCGCGATGTCCGGTGCTCGCCGTGCCCGCGATGCACACCGAGATGTGGGACCACCCGGCGACCGTCGACAACGTCGCCACGCTGCGCCGCCGCGGCACCGTCGTCCTGGAGCCGGCCTCCGGTCGGCTGACCGGTGCCGACTCCGGGCCCGGCCGCCTGCCCGAGCCCGTCGAGATCGCCGAGTTCGCCCGGCTGCTGCTCGAGGCCCCGGGCGCCCTGCCCCGCGACCTCGAGGGCCGCCACGTCGTCGTGTCCGCCGGCGGCACCGCCGAGCCGCTGGACCCGGTGCGCATCCTGGGGAATCGCTCCTCCGGGCGGCAGGGCTACGCGCTCGCCCGGGTCGCCGCCCAGCGCGGCGCCCGCGTCACCCTCGTCTCCGGCACCACGGCTGCGCTCGAGCCGCCGGCCGCCGTGGACGTCGTCGGGGTGCGCACCACCGAGGACATGCGCAGCGCGGTCCTGGACGCGGGCAAGGACGCCGACGTGGTGGTGATGGCGGCCGCGGTCGCCGACTTCCGTGCCGCCGCGGTCGCCGATTTCAAGATCAAGAAGACCGACTCCGACCCGGACGCGATCCGTCTCACACGGAATCCCGACATCCTCCGCGAGGTCGTGGCCGAGCAGGTCCCCGGACGCCTCGTCGTCGGGTTCGCGGCCGAGACCGGCGACGCCGACCACGACGTGCTGTCGTTCGGCCGCGCGAAGCTGGAACGGAAGGGCTGCGACTTCCTCGTCGTCAACGCCGTGGGGGGTCGGACCGGGCACAACGCCTTCGAGGGCGCCGACAACGAGGGCTGGCTGCTCGGCGCCGACGGTTCCTCGGTGCAGTTGCCGATGGGTTCGAAGGCGGCCCTCGCGGCCCGGGTCTGGGACGCGGTGGCCGAACGCCTGGCGTGAGGGCCTGCTCACGGAGCGTGGCGAGAATGGGCGCCGATCGCCTTTCCCACACCTCGTCACGCATCACAACCGGACTGTGACGCGCTGCGCAGAAGGCCCGGACAGGGCCCTGTGCGTTGCGCCGGATGCCGTTAGTGTTGCCCCGTCCCACTGTCGAGGCAGGGAGAAATTGTGCCCGCTAGGCGTTTGTTCACTTCCGAGTCCGTCACCGAAGGCCACCCGGACAAGATCTGTGACGCCATCTCCGACGGGATTCTGGACGCCTTGCTGGCGCAGGACCCGAAGAGCCGCGTGGCCGTCGAGTCGATGGTCACCACCGGTCAGGTGCACGTCGCCGGCGAGGTGACCACGAACGCGTGGGTCAACTACGTCGACGTGGTCCGCAAGACGATCCTGGACATCGGCTACGACTCGTCGGCCAAGGGCTTCGACGGCGAGAGCTGCGGTGTCTCGATCTCGATCGGCGCGCAGTCCGCCGACATCGCCCAGGGTGTCGACGAGGGCTACGAGTCCCGCGTCGAGGGCTCCGAGGACGAGATCGCGAAGCAGGGCGCGGGCGACCAGGGCCTGATGTTCGGCTACGCCGACGCCGACACCCCCGAGCTCATGCCGCTGCCGATCGGGCTGGCGCACCGGCTCGCGCGCAAGCTGACCTCGGTCCGCCGCGAGGGCGTCCTGCCCTACCTGCGTCCCGACGGCAAGACCCAGGTCACCATCGCCTACGACGGCGACAAGCCGGTCGCCGTCGACACCGTGGTCCTGTCCACCCAGCACGCCGCGGACATCGACCTCGACGAGATGCTCGCCCCCGACATCCGCTCGAAGGTGATCCAGCCGGTGCTCGAGGGCATCGACCTGGACTCGTCGAACACCCGCGTCCTGGTGAACCCGACCGGCCGCTTCGTCGTCGGTGGCCCCATGGGCGACGCCGGCCTGACCGGCCGCAAGATCATCGTCGACACCTACGGCGGCTACGCCCGCCACGGCGGCGGCGCCTTCTCCGGCAAGGACCCGTCGAAGGTGGACCGTTCGGCCGCCTACGCGGGCCGCTGGGTCGCGAAGAACGTCGTCTCCGCCGGCCTCGCGAAGCGCGCCGAGGTCCAGCTCGCCTACGCCATCGGCAAGGCCGAGCCCGTCGGGGTCTTCCTCGAGACGTTCGGCACCGCCAACGTCGACCCGGCCAAGATCGAGAAGGCCATCCACGAGGTGTTCGACCTGCGCCCCGGCGCGATCGTGCGCGACCTCGAGCTGCTGCGCCCGATCTACCAGCCGACCGCCGCGTACGGCCACTTCGGCCGCGACGACCTCGACCTGCCCTGGGAGCGCACCGACCGCGCGGACCAGCTGAAGTCGATCGCCGGCTGACCCACGCACGACCCTCGACGGCCCGGACGCCCCTTCAGGGGTGGCCGGGCCGTCGTCGTCGCCTCCTCCTCGTGTCAGCAGTGCGGCCATGCTGACGCTGGACGTCACAATCGGACGCGGTATCCCGTCCCGCACCGGTCGGTCGGGCCCCTCTGGTAGACCGGCGCCCGTGAGCGGATCACCGGGCGACGTGGCGCTGCCCGGCATGCCGTCCGCCGCACCGCCGCCCCCACCGGAGCGCAAGCAGCCCAAGCACAACGAACGCGTCCCGGCCCCCGAGCGGTCGATCGTGCGCGTCGCGGTAGACGTCCCGCTGCCGCACCTGGACCGCAGCTTCGACTACCGCGTGCCGGTCCAGCTCGACGAGGCCACCGTCGTCGGCGCCCGGGTACGGGTGCGGTTCGCCGGCCGGATGGTCGACGGCTTCGTCCTGGACCGCTCCGACCACACCGACCACGACGGCCGCCTCGGCTGGCTGG
This sequence comes from Actinomycetospora termitidis, assembly GCF_030286555.1. GTDB lineage: Bacteria > Actinomycetota > Actinomycetes > Mycobacteriales > Pseudonocardiaceae > Actinomycetospora > Actinomycetospora termitidis. Next base: position 91,662 of record NZ_JASVWF010000004.1, read on the forward strand.
ACAAGGTCGTCTCGCCCGAGCCGGTGCTCTCGCCGGAGCTCGCCGCGCTCTGCCGCACGGTCGCCGACCGGTACGCGGGCACCCTCGCCGACGTGCTGCGCCTCGCCGTGCCGCCGCGGCACGCGCGGGTGGAGGCCGAGCCGCACGGCCCGCCCGACACCGCCCTCCCACCCCTTCCCGACGACGGGTCGGGCTGGGCCGCGTACCCCCGCGGGCCGGCGTTCCTGGAGGCGCTCGCCGCCCACCGGCCGGCACACGGCGTGTGGCAGGCGCTGCCCGGCGAGGACTGGGCCACCCGGCTCGCCGAGGCCGCGCACACCACCCTCGGGGCCGGGCGCAGCGCGGTGGTCGTCGTGCCCGACCGCCGCGACCTCGACCGGCTGCACGCGGCCTGCCTCGCGGTCCTCGGCGAGGAGCACGTCGCCGCCCTCGCCGCCGACCTCGGCCCCGCCGAGCGCTACCGCCGCTGGCTCGCCGTCGCGCGCGGGGAGAAGCGCCTGGCGATCGGCACCCGGGCCGCCGCGTTCGCGCCGGTACAGGACCCGGGCCTGCTCGTGGTGTGGGACGACGGCGACGACTCGCACGCCGACCCCCGGGCGCCGTACCCGCACACCCGCGACGTGCTGATCGCCCGCGCCCATGGCAGCGGCGCGGCCCTGCTCGTCGGCGGGGCGACCCGCACCGCCGAGGCCGAGGTGCTGGTGCGCAGCGGGTGGGCCCACCCGGTCGTCGCCGACCGCACCACGGTGCGCGAGCGCGCCCCCCGCGTCACCGCGATCGGCGAGGACGAGCGCCAGCTGCTGCGCGACCCGACCGCCCGCGCCGCCCGCATCCCCGCGGTGGCCTTCGAGGCCACCCGCGGCGCCCTCGCCGCCGGGCGGCCCGTGCTCGTCCAGGTCCCGCGGCGCGGATACCTCCCCGCCGTCGCCTGCGCGCAGTGCCGCGAGCCCGCCCGGTGCCGGCGCTGCCACGGCCCCCTGGGCATCCCCGCGTCCGCCGGCGACGCGCCCGCCCCGCCGACCTGCCGCTGGTGCGGGCGGCCCGCGACGAACCACCGCTGCCCGGCGTGCGCCTCGCCGCGTCTGCGGGCGACCGTGGTCGGGTCCGGGCGCACCGCGGAGGAGCTGGGCCGCGCCTTCCCGCAGACCGTCGTGCGCAGCTCCGGGGGAGGGACCGCGATCCTCGACACCGTCGACGCGGCCCCGGCCATCGTCGTCGCGACGCCGGGGGCCGAGCCGGTCGCCGAGGACGGCTACGGGGCGGCCCTGCTCCTCGACGGTGCCGCCCTGCTCGCCCGCCCCGAGCTGCGCGCCGCGGAGGACACGGTGCGGCGCTGGTTCGCGGCGGCGAGCCTGGTGCGGCCCTCGCCGCAGGGCGGGCGCGTGGTCGTCGTGGCCGAGTCGAACCTCCCCGCCGTGCAGGCCCTGGTCCGGTGGGACCCGGCCGGCCACGCCGGGACCGAGCTGGACGGGCGCACCGAGCTGGGCCTGCCACCCGCCGTCCGGATGGCCGCCCTGGACGGCGAGCCGGCGGCCCTGCGCGACCTGCTCGACACCGCGCGCCTGCCGAAGGACGCCGACGTCCTGGGGCCCGTCGAGCTCCCGCCGGGCACCCGCCTGCCGGGCGGCGAGGAGCGCACCGAGCGGGCCGAGCGGACCCTCGTCCGCGTGCCGCGGGCGGAGGGACGGCAGCTCGCCCGGGCGCTGCAGGAGGCCCGCGCGGTGCGGGCGGCGCGCAAGGACGGCGAGGCCGTCCGCATCCTGCTCGACCCGCACGACCCGCTCTGAGGCGCCGACGCCGCGGACGAGCGCGGGCCTAGACTGGACGATCGTGACCGTCCAGCCCGTCCGCTACTTCGGGGATCCCGTCCTGCGCGAGCGCGCCGCCGAGGTGACCGCCTTCGACAAGGAGCTGCGCCAGCTCGTCGCCGACCTCGACGAGACCATGCGCGAGCAGGGCGGCGCCGGCCTCGCGGCGCCGCAGATCGGTGTCGGCCTGCGCGTGTTCACCTACCGGGCGGGCGAGGACATGTACGGGCACCTGGTCAACCCGACGTGGAACGTCCTGGACGACACCGAGCAGACCGGCCCCGAGGGCTGCCTCTCGATCCCCGGGTTCCGCTGGGACTGCACCCGTTACGACCACGTCGTCGCCACCGGGTGGGACATGCACGGCGAGCCGCTGCGGGTCGAGGGCACCGCGATGCTCGCCCGCGCGATCCAGCACGAGACCGACCACCTCGACGGCGTGCTCTTCCTCGACCGGCTGGACGCGGCCACCCGCAAGGAGGCGATGGCCGCGATTCGGCAGGCCGACTGGTTCGACCCGACGGCGCCGCCGCGGATCCAGCAGAACCCGCACGTCGGGACCACCAACCCGCTGTTCGGGGGCGTCCGCTAGATGCGGCTCGTCTTCGCCGGTACGCCCGAGCCCGCCGTCCCGTCGCTGCGCCGGCTCCTGGAGTCGGATGACCACGAGGTCGTCGCGGTCGTCACCCGCCCGGACGCGCCCGCCGGGCGGAAGCGGCAGCTGCAGCGCTCGCCGGTCGGCCGGCTCGCCGACGAGGCCGGCGTCGAGGTCCTCACGCCCGCGAAGGCGTCCGATCCGGAGTTCCTCGCCCGGCTGACGGCGATCGCGCCGGACTGCGCGCCCGTCGTCGCCTACGGAAACCTGCTGCGGCCCGCGGCCCTGGCGATCCCGGTGCACGGCTGGGTGAACCTGCACTTCTCGCTGCTGCCCGCCTGGCGGGGCGCCGCGCCGGTGCAGGCCGCGATCCGGGCGGGCGACGAGATCACCGGCGCGAGCACGTTCCGGCTCGAGGAGGGCATGGACACCGGGCCGGTCTTCGGCACGGTCACCGAGAAGATCGCCGACGACGACACCGCCGGCGCGTTGCTCGAGCGCCTCGCGCAGAACGGCGCGGGCCTGCTCGCCGCGACCCTGGACGGCATCGCCGACGGGTCGCTGCAGCCCGTGCCGCAACCGGGCGAGGGGGTGTCGGTCGCCCCCAAGGTCACCGTCGACGACGCCCGCGTCCGCTGGACCGACCCGCCGCTCGCGGTCGACCGGCACGTTCGGTCGGTGACACCGGCCCCCGGGGCGTGGACGGAGTTCCGCGGCACCCGCCTCAAGATCGGGCCGGTCACGACGACGGGGTTCGACGACCTGGCCCCGGGCGAGATCGTCGTGGAGCGCAAGCGGGTGCTGGTGGGGACCGCGTCCGCCCCGGTCGTCCTCGGTACGGTGCAGCCGGCCGGGAAGCCCGCCATGCCCGCGGTGGACTGGAGCCGGGGCGCGCAGCCGACCCCGGGGGAACGGTTCGTGTGAGCGGGGGACGTGTGAGCGCAGCGGAGGCGGGCGCATGAGCGACAGCTCCGTCCCGCCCGGCGGCCACCGCTCCGGCCGCGGGCCGCGGCGCAGACCGGGCCGCCCGCATCGGTCGGGTCCGCCGCGCGGACGCTCCGGCCCGGACCGTCCGCCCCAGGGGGACGCCGCCCGCGAGGCCGCGCTCGACACGCTGCGCGCGGTCCGCGAGGACGACGCGTACGCCAACCTGACGCTGCCCCGGCTCCTCCGGGAACGCCGGGTGTCCGGGCGGGACGCGGCGCTGGCGACGGATCTGGCCTACGGCGCCTGCCGGGCGCGCGGCCTGCTCGACGCGGTGCTCTCCGCCTGCGTCGACCGGCCGCTGGACCGGCTCGACGGCGTCGTCCTGGACGCCCTGCGGCTCGGCGCGCAGCAGCTGCTCCGGACCCGGATCCCGGCCCACGCGGCCGTCGGCGCGACCGTCGAGCTCGTCCGCTCCCGCGCCGGCTCCAAGCCGACCGGCTTCGTCAACGCCGTCCTGCGCCGGGTCGCCGAGCGCGACGAGGCCGGCTGGGTCGCCGAGCTCGCCCCCGACGCGGCGACCGACCCGGTCGGGCACGCGGCCTTCGTCCACGCCCACCCGCGCTGGATCGCGGAGGTGTTCGGCGAGGCCCTCCCGGACGACGAGCTCGAGCCCGCCCTCGCGGCGGACGACGCCCGTCCCGCCGTGCACCTCGCCGCCCGGCCGGGCGAGATCAGCGCCGAGGAGCTGGCCGCCGTCACCGGTGGGGAGGAGGCCCCGTACTCGCCGTACGGCGTGCTGCTCACCGAGGGCGGCGACCCCGGCGACCTGGAGGCCGTGCGCGAGGGCCTCGCCGCGGTGCAGGACGAGGGCAGCCAGCTGGTGGCGCTCGCCGCCGCCCGCGCGCCACTGACCGGCCGCGACGAGCTGTGGCTGGACCTGTGCGCCGGCCCGGGCGGCAAGGCCGCCCTGCTGGGCGCGCTCGCCGCGATCGAGGGCGCCACCCTGGACGCGGTCGACCGCGCGCCGCACCGTGCCGCCCTCGTGGAGAAGGCGACGGCCGGGCTCCCAGTGCGGGTGCACACCGGCGACGCCCGCGAGATCGCCCTCCCCGAGGCCGCCTACGACCGGGTGCTCGTCGACGCGCCGTGCACCGGGCTCGGCGCCCTGCGCCGCCGCCCGGAGGCCCGGTGGCGGCGCCGCCCCGAGGACGTCGCGGAGCTCACCGCCCTCCAGCGCGACCTGCTCACCCACGCCCTCGAGCGCGTGCGTCCCGGCGGCGTCGTCACCTACGCGACCTGCTCGCCGCACCCCGCGGAGACCGTCGACGTCGTGCGGGCCGTCGTCGAGGCGACGGGGGCCGAGGTGCTCGACACCGCCGCTTCCCTGCCCGAGCTGGACGCGTCCACCGTCGGGACGGGGCCCGGGATCCAGCTGTGGCCGCACCGGCACGGCACGGACGCGATGTACTGCGCGACCCTGCGCCGGGTCGCCTGAGCCCGGGTGCGACAGACTGGGGCCGTGCCCGCCCCGCTCATCGCGCCCAGCATCCTGTCCGCGGACTTCGCCCACCTCGCCGACGAGGCGGCCGCCGTCACCGGGTCGGACTGGCTGCACGTGGACGTCATGGACGCGCACTTCGTGCCCAACCTGACGCTCGGCCTGCCAGTGGTGGAGAGCCTGCTGCGGGCGACGGACATCCCGTTGGACTGCCACCTCATGATCGAGGACCCGGACCGCTGGGCCCCGCCGTACGCCGAGGCCGGCGCGCACAACGTCACGGTGCACGCCGAGGCCGCGCACGACCCGCGCGGGATCGCGAAGGACCTCCGGGCCGCGGGCGCGCTCGCCGGGCTGTCGGTGAAGCCGAACACCCCGCTCGAGGACTGGCTCGAGGTGCTCCGGGACTACGACACGCTGCTCGTCATGAGCGTCGAGCCCGGGTTCGGCGGGCAGAGCTTCATGCCGGAGGTCCTGGAGAAGGTCCGCACGGCGCGCCGGCTGGTGGACACCGGGCACCTGCAGGTGCTGGTCGAGATCGACGGCGGGATCAGCGCCGACACCGTCGAGCAGGCCGCCGAGGCCGGCGTCGACTGCTTCGTCGCGGGCAGCGCGGTGTACGGCGCGGACGACCCGGGCCGGGCGGTCGCGGCGCTCCGGCAGCAGGCGGCGGGCGTCTCGCCGCACCGCACGTCGGCTACCCGCGAGTAATCTCGGCAGTGGCCGGTCTCACCGGCCGGGACCGCAGCGGTCGCGGGCCACGCGAGGATGATGCAGGCAGCGCCGGTGGTTCACAGTGGCACCATCGGACGTCCGAGGGCAGGGAGCGGCGAGTGTTCACGGGGATCGTGGAGGAGGTCGGCGAGATCGTCGACGTCACCCCGCTGGCGGACTCCGCCCGCCTGCGCATCCGGGGCCCGCTCGTGGTCTCCGACGCGCGCCCCGGCGACTCGATCGCCGTCAACGGCGTGTGCCTGACCGTGGTGGATCCGGAGCCGGACAGCTTCGCGGTCGACGTGATGGGGGAGACGCTGCGGCGCTCCAGCCTCGCGGACGCCGCGTCGGGCACGCCGGTCAACCTGGAGCGCGCCCTCGCCGCGGGCGCGCGGCTCGGCGGGCACATCGTGCAGGGCCACGTCGACGGGACCGCCACGGTCGCCGCGATCGAGCCCTCGGAGCACTGGACGGCGGTGCGGTTCACCACGCCGCGCACGACGGAGGGCGGGGTCGGGATCGCCCGCTACGTCGTCGAGAAGGGCTCGATCGCCGTGGACGGCGTCAGCCTGACCGTGACCGAGGTCGACGACGACGGGTTCTCCGTCGGCCTGATCCCGACGACCCTCGCGGAGACGACCCTCGGGTCGCGCGCCGTGGGGGAGACGGTGAACCTGGAGGTCGACGTGGTCGCGAAGTACGTGGAGCGCCTGCTCGGGGCGAGCGCAGCGACGGGGAGCGGGACAGGCGTGAACCAGGAGTCGGGAGCGTCGGGAGCGTGAATCACGTGGAGGGCTTCGAGCACATCGAGCGGGCGATCTCCGACATCGCGGCCGGTAAGGCCGTGGTGGTCGTCGACGACGAGGACCGCGAGAACGAGGGCGACCTGATCTTCGCCGCCGAGAAGGCGACGCCGGAGCTGGTCTCGTTCATGGTCCGCTACACCTCGGGCTACATCTGCGTCCCGCTCACCGCCGAGACGTGCGACCGGCTCGACCTCCCGCCCGCGCACTCGATCAACCAGGACCGGCACGGCACCGCGTACACGGTGTCGGTCGACGCCCGCGAGGGCATCGGCACGGGCATCTCCGGGGCCGACCGCGCCCGCACCATCCGCGTGCTCGCGGACCCCGACTCCGCCGCCACCGACCTCTCCCGGCCGGGGCACGTCGTCCCGCTGCGGGCCCGGGAGGGCGGGGTGCTGCGCCGTCCCGGCCACACCGAGGCCGCGGTCGACCTGGCCCGCCTCGCCGGGCTCGTGCCCGCCGGCGCGATCTGCGAGATCGTCTCCCAGAAGGACGACGGGGAGATGGCCCGCTACGACGAGCTCGCGGTGTTCGCCGACGAGCACGACCTCGCGCTGATCACGATCAAGGACCTGATCGCCTACCGGCGCCGCTCGGAGAAGCAGGTGGCCCAGGTCGCGCACGCGAACATCCCCACCGACCACGGGGACTTCGTCGCCTACGGCTACGACTCGCTGCTCGACGGCATCGAGCACGTCGCCCTGGTGTACGGCGACCTCGGCGACGGCGAGGACGTGCTCGTCCGGGTGCACTCCGAGTGCCTCACCGGCGACGTGCTCCGCTCGCGGCGCTGCGACTGCGGCCCGCAGCTCGACGCGGCCATGGCCGCGGTCGCCGCCGAGGGCCGCGGGGTCGTGCTCTACGTGCGCGGCCACGAGGGCCGGGGGATCGGCCTGATCCACAAGCTGCAGGCCTACCAGCTCCAGGACGCCGGGGCCGACACCGTCGACGCCAACCTGGCGCTCGGCATGCCGGCCGACGCCCGCGACTACGGCACCGGCGCCCAGATCCTCGCCGACCTCGGGGTCCGGAGCATGCGCCTGCTGACCAACAACCCGGAGAAGCGCGCCGGGCTGGAGGGCTACGGGCTGGAGATCCTCGACCGGGTCGCCCTCCCGCTGCGCGCCACCCCGGAGAACCTGCGCTACCTGCGGACCAAGCGTGACCGCATGGGCCACGACCTCGAGGGCCTCGACGCCTACGAGGACGGCCTGGTGAACAGCGAGTCCGGCGCATGAGCACCCAGGGACGCCCGGAGATCGCGGTCCCCGACGCGACCGGCCTGCGGCTCGGCATCGCGGCGACCCGCTGGAACGGCGAGATCGTCGAGACGATGCTCGAGCGGGCCCTGCTCGCCGCCGAGCGCGGCAACGTCGAGAAGCCGACCGTGGTGCACGTGGCGGGCGCGATGGAGCTGCCGGTGGTCTGCCAGGGCCTGGCGGCCGGGCACGACGCCGTCGTCGGCCTCGGGGTCGTCATCCGCGGCGCCACGCCGCACTTCGACTACGTCTGCGACGCGGTGACGGCGGGTCTGCTGCGCGTCGGGCTCGACGAGCGCACCCCGGTGGGCAACGGCGTCCTGACGACGGAGAACCTGGACCAGGCGTGGGAGCGCGCCGGGACCCCGGAGTCGACCGAGGACAAGGGCTTCGAGGCGGTCGTCGCCGCGCTGGACGCCGCCCTCACCCTCGCCGATCTGCGCGACGGTGCCCGCCGGGCGCCGGTCGGGTTCTCGCGATGACGACCGACAGCCCCGTCGTCGTCCCGCCCGAGGGCCTCGATCTCGGTCCGGTCGAGCTGGAGGTCCGCCCGGTCCGCATCCGCTGGGTCGCCTGGGTGATCGCGATCCTGCTGTTCGCGTTCTTCGCGTCCGGGGCGCTGCTCGTGTACGTCGAGTCGGCGGGGTTCAACTTCCGGCCGGCGGACCAGGTCGCGATGGTCGTCCTCGGTCTGCTGCTGGCGGGCGGGGCGCTGCTGTTCACCCGGCCGCGGCTGCGCGCGGGCTCCGGCGGGATCGAGGTCCGGGCGACCCTCCTGACGCGACGGGTCGCCTGGGCCGACGTCGTCGGGATCAGCTTCCCCGACGGCGCGCAGTTCGCCCGGGTCGACCTGCCCGACGACGAGTACCTGGTGGTCGGGGCGCTGCAGGCCGTGGACAAGGGGCACGCGGTGGCCGGGGTGACGCGCCTCCGCGAGCTCCACGCGCAGTACGCGAGCTGATGCCCCTCTACGACGCGCTGTTCCGCCACGTCGCCGTCCGCGTCCCGGCGGAGCGGACCCACCGGATCGGCCTGCGCGCCCTCGCCGCCGCGACCCCGGTCATCCCCGAGCAGACGCCGGACCCGTGCCTCGCGGTCCACGCGATGGGTCTGACCTTCCCGTCCCCGCTCGGCGTCGCCGCCGGGTACGACAAGGACGCCGAGGGCGTCCGCGGGCTCGCCCGCCTCGGGTTCGGCGCCGTCGAGATCGGCACCGTGACCGCGCGGCCGCAGCCGGGCAACCCGCGGCCCCGCCTGTTCCGGCTGCCCGAGGACCGCGCGCTGGTCAACCGCATGGGCTTCAACAACGCCGGCGCGGACGCGGTGGGCGAACGGCTCGCGACCCTGCGCCGCGGCGGCCCGCTCGGCACCGTCCTCGGCGTCAACATCGGGAAGTCGAAGGCCGCCACGGGCCCGGAGCAGACCGTCGCGGACTACCGCTACTCCGCCCGCGTCCTCGGCCCGCTCGCCGACTACGTCGTCGTCAACGTCTCCTCGCCGAACACCCCGGGTCTGCGCGACCTGCAGGGCGTCGACGCGCTGGAACCGCTGCTCACGGCGGTGCGCGACGAGCTCGGTGCCACCCCGCTGCTCGTGAAGATCACCGCCGACCTCGACGACGACGGGGTGGACGCGGTCGCCGACCTCGCCGTCGCCCTGGGCCTCGACGGCGTCATCGCCACCAACACGACGGTCTCGCGCACCGGCCTCGTCACCGACCCCGCCACGGTCGCGGAGACCGGGACCGGCGGCCTGTCGGGCGCCCCGCTCGTCGAACCGGCCCGGGCGGTCCTGGCCCGACTGGTCTCCCGCGTCGGCGGGCGGCTCACGATCGTCTCGGTCGGCGGGATCGCCGACGCCGCCGAGGCGCGGCGCCGACTCGAGGCCGGTGCGACCCTCGTGCAGTCCTACACGGGCTTCGTCTACGGCGGCCCCGCCTGGCCCTCGCGGGTCAACGCGGATCTCGCCCGTTCCTGATGGCGGGTCCTGCCGGGCGCGCCGCCGTTGCGTCGCGCACACGGCCCGCCCGCCCGACCTACCCCGAACCCGCGTTGCGTCCCGCACACGGCCCGCCCGCTCGATCCAGTCCGAACCCCGCATTGCGTCCCGCACACGGCCGACCCGGTCGGTCCATCGTCGGACGAGCGTTGCGTCCCGCACACGGCCGGGCGGCCGGTCCACCTCCTGACGAACGTTGCGTCCCGCACACGGCCGGACCGGTCGGTCCACCTCTGCGCGAGCGTTGCGTCCCGCACACGGCCGACCCGGTCGGTCCATCGTCGGACGAGCGTTGCGTGCCGCACACGGCCGGGCCGGTCGGTCCACCTCCTGACCAGCGTTGCGTCCCGCACACTGCCAGGCCGGCCGGTCCACCTCCGCGCGGGCGTTGCGTCCCGCAACGCAGGTTCCGCGACCTGCGTCGGTCTCCAGCCGTGTGCGTCCCGCAACGCGAGTGCCGCGCCGTGCGCCGATCTCCAGCCGTGTGCGTCCCGCAACGCGAGTGCCGCGACGTGCGCCGGCCTCCAGCCGTGTGCGTCCCGCAACGCCGGCGCCCGCCCACCCCCGCAACGCCCACCGCGCCACGCACCCCGGCGCCCGGCACGATGAGCACCCATGACCGACACCGCGCCGGCCCGTCGCCCGAAGGTCGTGCTGTTCGACGTCTTCGAGACCTGCCTGCAGCTCGAGGGCCTGCGTCCCCGGTTCGTGGCGCTCGGCCGCCCGGAGCACGAGCTGGAACTGTTCTTCGCCCGGCTGCTGCACCAGGGCATGGCGATGACGCTCGCGGGGGAGGCGCCTGCGTTCCGGGTCGTCGCCGCGGACATGCTGCGGCGCACCAGCGGGCGTGACCTCACCGACGACCAGGTCGCCTCCGTCCTCGACGGTTTCCGCGAGCTCCCGGCCCACGATGATGTCCGCGAGGCGTTCACGCTCCTGCGCGACGCCGGGGTGCCCGCCTACGGGTTCACCCACGGCTCCGCCACGACCGCGAGCGCGGCGCTGGAGGCGGCCGGGGTCCGGGACCTGCTCGCGGACGTGTTCAGCTGCGAGGAGATCGCCTCGTTCAAGCCGCCGCGCCGGGTCTACGACTTCGCGGTGCAGCGGGTGGGCGGGGACGCGGCCCGCACCGCCCTGGTCGCGGTGCACTCGTGGGACGTGCACGGCGCGATCGCCGCCGGTCTGCTCGGCGGGTTCTGCGAGCGTCTCGAGGGTCGGGTCCCGGATGCCGTACTCCGGCCGCACGTCGTGGCGGAGACCCTGGACGACGTCGTCGCCGGGCTGCTCGCCCTGCCCGAGTAGGTTCGACGACCGGTCGCGACCACCACACGCGCCCACCACCGCCCCGACGGAGGTCCCTCCCCGTGTCCACCGAGCCGTCCACCGAGCAGTCGACCGAGCAGTCCATCCCTACCCCCGGCCTCACTCGCCGGCGCGCCCTGTGCGGGCTCGTCGTCGCCCTCGCCGCGCCGGCCGCCCTGGCCGCCTGCTCCTCCGGATCCGAGTCCGGCGGCCAGGCCCCGCCCGCCGGGGGCTCGGGCGGCGGCGGCACCACCACCGCGCCGCCCGCCGGGGGCACGCCGGTCGCGCAGATCCCGGTCGGTGGGGGCACCGTCGTGGACGGGCCGAACGGGCCGGTCCTGCTCACCCAGCCCCAGGCCGGCGTCATCAAGGCCTTCGACGCCGCCTGCCCGCACCAGGGCACACCCGTCGACCCGCCCGAGGGCGGCACGATCACCTGCCCGAACCACGGCAGCCAGTTCGACGCCACGTCCGGCGCCCTGAAGAAGGGCCCGGCGGAGAGCGGCCTCACCCCGGTCGCGACCACCGTGGTGAACGGACAGGTGCAGTTCGCCTGACCCTGGGCGAGCGGAGCGACGGGGCGGAGCGGGACGCGGGCAGGATGGAGCGCATGCTCGCGCTGCACGCCGCCTGGTCGCCCGGCCGGGGACTCTGTCTGTGGGCCGAGGACCCGGCGCGCACCGCCGGCGACGCACCCCGCAGCCGCGCCCGCGGTGCCCGGCCGCACCCGTTCGCCGCGGACCACGAGCAGCTCCGCGCAGTCGCGGCGGCACTGGCGACGACGGGCGGCGAGGGTCAGGCGGTCCTGCACCTGCCCTCGACCGGCGGCCCGGGCAGCACCGACCGCGCCCCCGTCCGGTCGGACGCCGACACGGCACCCGCGGCGCTGGCCCCGTGGACCGTGCCCGTCCTCGAGCTGGACGCCGGGGCGCTGCAGCGCTCCGAGCCGCTGCCGGGCGAGGGCCCGGGGTTCGCGGTGCTCCGGGCGCTCGCGTCCTTCGCCGCCGACCTGGTCACCCGCGGGCGGCTCCTCCCCGCCCCCGACCCCGGTCACGACGACGGCGCCCTCGGCTGGCGCCCCGTCCTGCAGGGTCGCGACCTGGTCGCCGCCGACGCGTTCGCCGCAGCGCTCCCACCGGCCGTGCGCGCCGAGGCCGTCGACGGGCGGGCGTTGGCCGACGGCGTCGGCCCCGACCCGGCCGAGGTCGTCACCGAGGCCCTCACCGTGTTCGCCGACGCCGAGGCCCGGCACCGCCTCGTCGACGATCCGCCTGTCCCGGTCCTGCTGGAGGCCGCCGGCGCCGGCGATCTCGACGAGGGCCTCGCCCGCTGGGACGTCGTCGGCGCCCCGCACGCCGGGCCGGCGCGCGGCACCTTCCGGCTCACCGAGATCGTCGTCGACGACCTGGGGCACGCGGTCGAGGGCGAGCCGCGGTTCTGGCTGGAGTTCTCGCTGCAGTCCTCGCAGGACCCGAGCCTGCGGGTCACCGCCGAGTCGATCTGGCGCGACGCCGGGTCGCTGCGCCGCTGGCTCGACGACCCCAGCGAGGAACTGCTCGCCGAGCTCGGGCGGGCGGCCGCGATCTACCCGGAGCTCACCGACGCACTGCGGGTCCCGCGCCCGACCGGGATGGAGCTGGACCGCGAGGGCACCCACCACTTCCTGCTCCACGTCGCCGCCGCCCTGGACCGCGCCGGGTTCGGCGTCCTGCTGCCGAGCTGGTGGACGGAGCCCGCGCGGCTGGGTCTCACCGCCACCGCGGGCGGCGCCGGCCCCGAGGGCGTCGTCGCGACGAACGGACGCCTGCGCCGCGAGGAACTCGTCGACTTCTCCTGGAAACTCGCCGTCGACGGGGAGTCCCTCTCCGACGAGGAGATGCGCGCCCTGGTGCACGCGAAGGCGCCGCTGGTCTTCCTGCGCGGGCGGTGGGTCGCGGTCGACCCGGAACGGCTCCGGGCCGGGCTGGAGTTCCTCGACCGGGCGCCCACGGAGGGCACGGTCGGTGACGTCCTCACCCTGCACTCGGCCTACCACGACGACCTCCCCCCGGAGTGGGCCGCGCCGCTGCCCGTGGAGGACGTCGCCGCGAGCGGTCCGCTCGGATCGCTGCTCGCCGGCGCCGTCGACGCCCACCTCGAACTGCTCGACGACCCGCCCGCCCTCGAGGCGACCCTGCGCCCCTACCAGCGGCGCGGGGTGTCGTGGCTCGCGTTCCTGTCCGGGCTCCGCGTCGGCGGGGTGCTCGCCGACGACATGGGCCTCGGCAAGACGCTGCAGGTCCTGGCGCTGGAGGCCCACGAGCGCACCGAGGAGCTCGCGCCGACCCTGCTGGTGGCGCCGACCTCCGTCGTCGGGAACTGGCAGCGGGAGGCGGCCCGGTTCACGCCCGGGCTCCGCGTCGTGGTGCACCACGGGTCGGGCCGGACGACCGGCGACCTCACCGCGATGCTCGCGGACGCCGACCTCGTCGTGACCTCCTACGGGACCCTCACCCGCGACGTCGCCGAGCTGTCCCGCCACCACTACCGCCGACTCGTGCTCGACGAGGCCCAGCTGGTCAAGAACAACCGGTCGCGGGCGGCGCGTGCGGTGCGCACCGTCGACGCCGAGCACCGGCTGGCGCTCACCGGGACGCCGGTGGAGAACCGGCTCGCCGAGCTGTGGTCGATCATGGACGCCGTCAACCCCGGCCTGCTCGGCGGCATCACCGCGTTCCGCGACCGCTACGCCGTGCCGATCGAGCGCCACGGCCGCTCCGACGTCGCGAAACGGCTCCAGACCGCCGTCCGCCCGTTCCTGCTGCGCCGGGTCAAGACCGACAAGGCCGTCGTCGACGACCTGCCGGACAAGATCGAGACCGTCGAGCGGTGCAGCCTGACCGCCGAGCAGGCGTCGCTGTACCAGGTGGTCGTCGACGAGATGACCGAGACGCTGCACGGGCTGGAGACCGCCGGCAAGCAGGGCATCGAGCGGCGCGGCCGGGTGCTCGCCGCGCTGACCAAGCTCAAGCAGGTCTGCGACCACCCGGCCCTGCTCCTGCACGACGGGTCGCCGCTCGCCCGCCGCTCCGGGAAGCTCGCGCGCGTCGAGGAGATCGTCGCGGAGATCCTGGCGGCGGGTGAGAAGGCGCTGCTGTTCACGCAGTTCACGGCGTTCGGCGACGAACTCGCCCCGCACCTCGCGCGGCGCTTCGGGGTCGAGGTGCTGTGGCTGCACGGCGGGACGTCACGCCGGGCCCGCGACCGCATGGTCGAGGCGTTCCAGTCGGACGACGGCCCGCCGCTCTTCCTGCTCTCCCTCAAGGCCGGCGGCACGGGACTCACGCTCACGGCCGCCCAGCACGTGATCCACCTCGACCGCTGGTGGAACCCCGCCGTCGAGGACCAGGCCACCGATCGGGCCTTCCGCATCGGGCAGAAGCGCACCGTGCAGGTCCGCAAGCTGGTCTGCGGCGGCACCGTCGAGGAACGCATCGACGACCTCATCGAGGGCAAACGCGTCCTCGCCGGCCAGGTCATCGGCGACGGTGGGGACGACCCGGACTGGCTCACCGGTCTGTCCACCGACGAGCTGCGCCGGATCGTCGCGCTCGACCCGGGCGCCACCGCGGAGGACGAGGACGACGAGATGGGGGACGACGATGCCGCCTAGACGTCGTGCCCCCAAGGAGCCGTTCCGCGAGAGGTTCCCCGAGTACGGGAAGCGGATCGCGGTCGAGGACGGCATCGCCGCGAAGAGCCGCCGCGGGGACATCGGCGAGTCGTGGTGGTCCGGCCGGTTCCTCGCGGTGCTGCAGGAGCTCGGCGTCGGCGGACGCCTGGACCGCGGCAAGACCTACGCCCGCGCCGGCCAGGTGATCGACCTCGCGATCGAGCCGGGTGAGGTCGTCGCGACGGTTCAGGGGTCGCGCGCCGAGCCCTACCGCGCGCGGATCGGGATCACGACGTTCGCCGACGAGGCGTGGGAGGCCGTCGAGGAGGCGTTCGCCCGCGACTCCTGGTACGCCGCCTCGCTGCTCGGCGGCACTGTGCCCGACGACCTCGAGGACGTCTTCGCCGCCGTCGGCCTGTCGCTCTTCCCGACGGGGGCCCGCGAGATGCCCATGGACTGCTCCTGCCCGGACTGGTCCGTCCCCTGCAAGCACCTCGCCGCGGTCGCCTACCTCGTGGCCGAGCGGTTCGACGACGACCCGTTCCTGATCCTGCGCTGGCGCGGCCGCGACCGCGCGACGCTGCTCGCCGGCCTCCGCGACCGCCGCGACGACGTCGGCCCGGCGGTCACCCCGCTCGCGGACGTGCTCGACCGCTTCTGGACGGCGGGTGGGCCGCTGCCCGAGGTCGGCGGGCCGGTGTCGAACTCCGAGGAACTGCTCGACCAGATGCCGCCGCTCGGGGTCGCCCTCGACGGGGTCGACGCGCGGGAACTGCTGCGGCCCCTCTATCGGCGGTTCGGGGCCTGACCGGGTAGAACGGTGATCGTGGCACGCATCCTGCTGATCGTCGCGCACCCCGACGACATCGACTTCGGCAGCGGCGGCTCGGTGGCGCAGTGGGTCGCCGAGGGCAACACCGTCGACTACTGCATCTGCACCGACGGCGACGCCGGCGGGTACGACGAGGCCGTGGGTCGCGTCGAGATGGCCGAGCTGCGGCGCAAGGAGCAGCGCGCGGCCGCCGACGTGTACGGCGTGCACGAGATCGACTGGCTCGGGCACCCCGACGGCCGCCTCTACGTCACCCACGAGCTGCGCCGCGACATCTCCCGCTCGATCCGCCGCCGTCGCCCGGACCGGGTCGTCGTCCAGTCGCCGACCCGCAACATCCGCAGCACCTACGGCAGCCACCCCGACCACATCGCCGCCGGCGAGGCCGCGATGTGCGCGGTGTATCCGGACGCCCGCAACCCGTTCGCCCACCCGGAGCTCCTCGCCGACGAGGGCCTCGAGGCCTGGACGGTGGGGGAGACCTACATCGCGAACCCCGGCGAGGGCGCGGACCTCTACGTCGACATCACCGACGTGATGGACCGCAAGATCGAGGCCCTGCGCGCCCACGAGTCCCAGACCGCCCACATGACCGACCTCGCCGAGCGCATGCAGATGTGGGGCTACGCCCAGGCCAAGGCCGCGGGCTGGTGCTCCGACGGGACCCCGCCCGAGGAGCGCCGCTACGCCGAGGGCTTCCTCGTCCTCGACACCAAGTAGCCCCTTCACGACGCCGGGTCGGTGCGGCTCGTGTGGTCGCATTGCGCGACGCACACGGCCCGGCCGCCTCGCTCCCCGCGGAACCGGCGTTGCGCGACGCACACGGTCAGGCCGCCCTGCTCCCCGCCGCACCGGCGTTGCGCAACGCACACGGCCCGGCCGCCTCGCTCCCCGCCGCACCGGCGTTGCGCGACGCACACGGCGGGCCGAGCGTCTGGCCCATGAGTGCCACGGCACGCATCTTTCATGCCTGCGCGCGAGCGTGTGCGTCCCGCAACGCCCCGCCGACCCGGTACCGACCCCTCCAGCCGTATGCGTCCCGCAACGCCCCGCCGACCGAGCACCGACCCCTCCAGCCGTGTGCGCCACGCAACGCCTCGCCGACCGGGCACCAACTCCTCCGGCCGTGTGCGCCACGCACATTCCTGACGTGGCATCCGGAGCAAGTGCGTCCGAACGACACCCGGCGCGCCCCCGGCGTTCCTACCGTCCGCTGCATGCCCGACATCACGATCGACCCCTTCCCGTCCTGGGGTGCCGAGAAGGACGAGGAGTGCGCATGGATCGCGGACCGGATCCTCCACCACCTGCTCCCGGCCGCGACGGCGCTGCACCGGGCGAACGCGGTCGAACTCGGACTGGACCCCGCCGAGCTGGCGATCGTCGAGGTGCTCGGAACCGTCCGCGCGCTCCGGCTGACCGCGGTGGCGGACCGCGTCGCCCTCAGCCACGCCGCGACCTCGCGCGCGACGTCACGGCTGGCGGAGCGGACGTGGGTCGACCGGTGCAGCGAGGTGCACGGCTACGTCGAGATCACGCGGGCCGAGGGGACGACCGCCGTGCTCGCCGCCTCGCTGCAGGACGTGCGCAGTCCCCTGGCCGCGGCCGTCGAGGCGCTCGCGCCGGCGGACCGGGCGACCGTGCTCCGGTTCCTCGACGAGGTCGTCGAGATCATCACCGTCCGGGCCCGCTCCCGAGGTGACCGACGCCTGGAGCGCACCCTCGTGCGGCGCCGTCGGGAGTGGTTGCGCGACGAGTGGTGACACGCCCGGACGCAAGTGTCTCCCCACGAGACACGCCGAACGACACGCCGAGACCACCCGCTTGGGTGCACGCCGACACGCTGAGGAGACACGCCTACGCTGGTGCCCGCCATGGCCGATCCGAGCACCTACCGCCCCGCCCCGGGAACCATCCCGGAGGCGCCTGGCGTCTACCGGTTCTCCGACGCGGGCGGCCGCGTGATCTACGTCGGCAAGGCCAAGAGCCTGCGCAGCCGCCTGAACTCCTACTTCGCCGACCTCTCGGGCCTGCACCCCCGCACCCGCCGGATGGTCACCACCGCGGCCGCCGTCCAGTGGACCGTGGTCGGCACCGAGGTCGAGGCCCTCCAGCTCGAATACAACTGGATCAAGGAGTACGACCCGCAGTTCAACGTCCGCTACCGCGACGACAAGACCTACCCGGTCCTCGCGGTGACGCTGAACGAGGAGTACCCGCAGCTCAAGGTGTACCGCGGGCCCCGTCGCAAAGGGGTCCGCTACTTCGGCCCCTACGCGCACGCCTGGGCCATCCGCGAGACGCTGAAGCTCCTCACGCGGGTCTTCCCGGCGCGCGTCTGCTCGCCCGGGGTGTTCAAGCGCCACGGCCAGATCGGGCGGCCGTGCATGTTCGGCTACATCGGCAAGTGTGCCGCGCCGTGCGTCGGCCGGGTCTCCGCCGAGGAGCACCGGCAGATCGTCCTGGACTTCTGCGACTTCCTCGCCGGCCACACCGACCAGCTGATCAACCGCATCGAAAAAGAGATGCAGACCGCATCGGCCGACATGGACTTCGAGCGCGCCGCCCGGCTGCGCGACGACGCCGGGGCGCTCAAGCGGGTCGTCGAGAAACAGGCCGTGGTGCTGGGCGACGGCACCGACGCCGACGTCGTCGCGTTCGCGCTCGACCCGCTGGAGGCCGCGGTCCAGGTCTTCCACGTGCGCGGGGGCCGGGTGCGCGGGCAGCGCGGCTGGGTCGTGGAGCGCGGCGAGGAGGACTCGCTCGAGGTCCTCGTCGGGCAGTTCCTGTCGCAGTTCTACGGCGAGCAGGCAGCCCTGGCCGGGTCGGCCGACGACGCCGTGCAGCCGGTTCCCCGCGAGGTGCTGGTGCCGGCCCTGCCCGAGGACCACGCCGTCCTCACGCAGTGGCTCAGCGGGCTGCGCGGGAGCCGGGTGAGCGTGCGCGTCGCGCAGCGGGGCGACAAGCGGACGCTCGCCGAGACCGTCGAGCGCAACGCCAAGGAGTCGCTCACCCAGCACAAGCTCAAGCGCGCCGGCGACCTCACCGCCCGCAGCGCCGCGCTGGAGGAGATCCAGGAGTACCTGGAGCTCGACTCGGCGCCGCTGCGCATCGAGTGCACCGACGTCAGCCACGTGCAGGGCTCGGACGTCGTCGCGAGCCTCGTGGTGTTCGAGGACGGCCTGCCGAAGAAGGCGGACTACCGCCGGTTCGCGATCCGCGGCGGTGCGGAGGGCGGCGATGTCGCGGCGATCGCCGAGGTCGTGCGGCGCCGGTTCCAGCGCTACCTGCGCGAGACCGCGGAGGACCACGAGCACGACCCGACGACGACGTCGTGCTCCGGCGAGACCCCGGACGGCTCGCCGGCGTCGCGGGAGATCGACCCGGCGGAGATCGACGGGCCGCTCCCGGGCATCGACCCGACGACGGGCCGCCCGCGGAAGTTCTCCTACGCACCGAACCTGCTCGTCGTCGACGGCGGCGCGCCGCAGGTCGCGGCCGCGCAGGAGGTGCTCTCCGAGCTCGGGATCACCGACGTCGCGGTGTGCGGGCTGGCGAAGCGCCTCGAGGAGGTGTGGCTGCCGGGCGACGAGATGCCGGCGATCCTGCCGCGCACCTCGGAGGCGCTCTACCTGCTGCAGCGCGTGCGCGACGAGGCGCACCGCTTCGCGATCACCTACCACCGCCAGAAGCGGTCGGCCCGGATGACGACCTCCGAACTCGACGGGGTCCCCGGGCTGGGCTCGGCCCGCAAGACCGCGCTGATCAAGCACTTCGGCTCGGTGAAGAAGCTGCGGGCGGCCACCGTCGAGCAGATCACCGAGGTACCCGGCGTCGGGAAGCGGACCGCGGAGGCGGTGCTGGCCGCACTGAACCACGAACAGGGGGAGGCGTCGTGACCAGCGGGGGGCCGCCGCACGGCGGAGTGGAGGTCGCCATCGTCACCGGCGTCTCGGGGGCGGGGCGCAGCACGGCGGCGAAGGTCCTCGAGGACCTCGGGTGGTTCGTGGTGGACAACCTGCCGCCCGAGCTGCTCGAGACCGTCGTCGACCTGGGCGCCCGGTCGCAGGGCCAGGTGACCCGGATCGCCGTCGTCATGGACGTCCGGAGCCGCGCGTTCACGGCCGACCTGGGCGCCGCGATCAAGGAGCTCGACACCCGGGGCGCGCGCCCGCGGGTGGTCTTCCTCGACGCCGACGACAGCGTGCTCATCCGCCGCTTCGAGTCCAACCGGCGCTCGCACCCGCTGCAGGGCGACGGCCGACTCGTCGACGGGATCGACGCCGAGCGGGAGCTGCTGGCCCCGCTGCGCGACCTCGCCGACCTCGTCGTCGACACCTCGAACCGGTCGGTGCACGAGCTGCGCAAGGCCATCGAGGAGGCGTTCCACGAGAGCGCCGCCGAGGTCGCCTCCACCGTCACCGTGCTCTCGTTCGGCTACAAGCACGGCCTGCCCCAGGACGCGGACCTCGTCGTCGACGTGCGCTTCCTGCCCAATCCGCACTGGATCCCGGAGCTGCGCGAGCACGACGGCCGCGAGGAGGTGGTCAGCGACTACGTGCTCTCCCAGGAGGGCGCGGCCGAGTTCGTCGACCGCTACCTGGAGCTGCTGCGCATCGTCGGCGTCGGGTACCGCCGCGAGGGCAAGCGGTACCTGACCGTCGCCATCGGCTGCACCGGCGGGAAGCACCGCAGCGTCGCGATCGCCGAGGAGATCGCCCGCCGGATGGCCGGCGAGGACGGGGTGCGCGTGACGGTGTCGCACCGGGACGTGGGGCGCGAGTGAGCGCGCTCAACGGCAACGGGAGCCACCCCGACGGCCCCGGCTCCCCGTTCCGCGCGACCGCCCTCGGCGGCGGCCACGGCCTGCACGCCACCCTGCGCGCCCTGCGGCGGCTGACCGACGACGTCACGGCCGTCGTGACCGTCGGGGACGACGGCGGGTCCTCCGGCCGCATCCGCCGCGAGCTCGACATCCTCCCGCTGGGCGACCTGCGGATGGCCCTGGACGCCCTCGCGGAGCGCGACCACCCGGGTCCGACCGACACGTCCGCCTGGCGGCGCCTCTTCGAGCACCGCTTCGGCGGGTCGGGGGCGCTCGCGGGGCACGCCGTCGGGAACCTCGTGCTCGCGGGCCTGCTCGACGTGCTCGGTGAGCCGGTCGCGGCCCTCGACGAGGCCTGCCGCCTGCTCGGCGTCCGCGGCCGCGTGCTGCCGATGAGCCCGATGCCGGTCGACCTCGAGGCCGACGTCACCGGGCTGGGTCTGTCGTCCTCGCGCGCGACCGACGACGACATCGCGCACCGCATCCGGGGCCAGGTCGCGGTCGCGACGACGCCGGGGCAGGTCCGGCAGGTCCGGCTCGTGCCGCGGCGCCCGAAGGCGTGCGCGGAGGCCGTCGAGGCGATCCGGACGGCGGACGTGGTCACCCTGGGCCCGGGCTCGTGGTTCACCAGCGTGATGCCGCACCTGCTGGTACCGGAACTGTTCACGGCGCTGACCGAGACGGAGGCGCGCCGGATCCTGGTGCTCAACCTCGCACCGCAGCCGGGGGAGACCGCGGGTTTCTCGCCCGAGCAGCACCTCGACGCGCTGGCCGAGCACGCCCCGCGGCTGCGCCTGGACGTGGTGATCGCCGATCCCGAGGCGACACCGGAGCCCGACCGCCTGCGCCGCGGCGCGGAGGCGTTCGGCGCGACCACCCTGTTCACACCCGTCGGCGAGCCCGACGGCGCCCCGCGCCACGATGCCGTGGCACTGGCCGGGGCCCTGCGGGAGGCGGCGGGCAGTGCCGCCTCGCGCGAGCGCGTGCCCGACGACGAGTGGGACGCGCGCGTCGAGACCTGGGGGAGAGCGGCACGGCGCCGCCTCGGAGCGGACGTGTTCTTCACGCCCACCGACGGCACGTACCGCCACGACGAGGAGGACCTACGGTGGCCATGACCGCTGCGGTGAAGGACGAGCTGAGCCGACTCGCCGTCACGAAGACCTGCTGCCGGCGCGCGGAGGTGTCGGCTCTCCTGCGGTTCGGGGGCGGGCTGCACATCGTGAACGGGCGGGTCGTCGTGGAGGCGGAGCTCGACACCGGCAACGCCGCGCGGCGCCTCCGCCGGGAGATCCACGAGCTCTACGGGCACCAGCCCGAGGTGCACGTGCTCTCCCAGGGCAACCTGCGCAAGGGCACGCGGTACGTCGTGCGGGTCGCGGCCGACGGCGACTCGCTCGCCCGCCAGACCGGGCTGCTCGACCCGCGCGGGCGGCCGGTGCGCGGGCTGCCGCCGCAGGTCGTCTCCGGCGGGGTGTGCGACGCCGAGGCCGCGTGGCGGGGCGCGTTCCTCGCGCACGGCTCGCTCACCGAGCCCGGCCGCTCGTCCGCGCTGGAGATCACCTGCCCGGGCATGGAGGCCGCGATGGCGCTGGTCGGCGCCGCGCGTCGGCTGGGCGTGGCGGCGAAGGCCCGTGAGGTCCGGGGGGCGGACCGCGTCGTGGTGCGCGACGGCGACGCGATCGGTGCCCTGCTCACCCGCATCGGCGCGCACTCCTCGGTGCTGCAGTGGGAGGAGCGCCGGATGCGCCGCGAGGTGCGCGCGACGGCGAACCGGCTCGCGAACTTCGACGACGCCAACCTGCGGCGCTCGGTCAAGGCCGCGGTCACCGCGTCGGCCCGGGTCAACCGGGCCCTGGAGCTGCTGGGCGACGAGGTGCCCGACCACCTGATCACCGCCGGCCGGCTGCGCGTCCAGCACGAGCAGGCCTCGCTGGAGGAGCTCGGGCAGCTCGCCGACCCGCCGATGACGAAGGACGCGGTCGCCGGGCGCATCCGCCGCCTGCTCGCGATGGCGGACAAGAAGGCCAAGGACCTGCGCGTCCCGGACACCTCCGCGGCCGTCGGCCCCGACATGGAGGACGACGAGGAGATGGTCGAGGTCCCCGCGGGCCGGGAGCGCTGACCCGTCGTCGGGAAATACCTGCTGGTCAGCGTGCGCAGATGAGGCGCTCGCGACGATGCGGGCCCCTCGTCGGCTTCGTTAGGGTCGGCCCTGCCAGCACGGACACCACGAAGAGACAGGACTGCGCGTGACGATCAAGATCGGCATCAACGGCTTCGGCCGCATCGGACGGAACGTCTTCCGCGCGCTCGAGGTCCAGCGCGCCGCCGGTACTGCCGACATCGAGGTCCTGGCGGTCAACGACATCACCGACAACAAGACGCTGGCGCACCTGCTGCGCTACGACTCGGTGCACGGCCGGTTCGACGGCACGGTCGAGTACAACGACTCAGCGCTGATCGTCAACGGCACCGAGGTCAAGGCGTTCGCCGAGCGCGACCCGGCCGACCTGCCCTGGGGTGACCTCGGCGTCGACATCGTCATCGAGTCCTCCGGCATCTTCACCGACGCCGACTCGGCCGGGAAGCACCTCAAGGCCGGCGCCAAGAAGGTCGTCATCTCCGCTCCGGCCAAGGGCGAGGACCTCACGGTCGTCATGGGGATCAACGACAAGGCCTACGACGGTTCGCAGAACATCCTGTCCAACGCCTCCTGCACCACGAACTGCGTGGCGCCGATGGCGAAGGTGCTGCACGACGCGTTCGGCCTGCAGACCGGCTTCATGACGACGGTGCACGCCTACACCGGCGACCAGCGCGTCCACGACGCCCCGCACAAGGACCTGCGTCGCGCGCGGGCCGCAGCCGTCAACATCATCCCGACGACGACGGGTGCGGCGCAGGCGACCGCGCTCGCGCTCCCGGAGCTCGAGGGCAAGCTCAACGGCGTCGCGATGCGCGTCCCCGTCCCGGACGGCTCCGTCACGGACCTGACCGCGACGCTCGACCAGGAGGTCACCGTCGAGCAGGTCAACGAGGCCTTCAAGAAGGCCGCCGAGGGCGAGCTCAAGGGCGTGCTGGTCTACACCGAGGACCCGATCGTCTCCACCGACATCGTCGGCACCCCGGCGTCGTGCACCTTCGACTCGGGCATGACGAAGGTCCTCAACGGCAACACCGTGAAGATCATCGGCTGGTACGACAACGAGTGGGGCTACTCGAACCGCGTCGTGGACCTCACCACGCTGGTGGGTTCGAAGCTCTGATGCCGGGACACGCAGCGAAGCGGAGCTGGACCATCCGATGAAGACCGTCGACGACCTGATCGCGGAGGGCGTCCAGGACCGGTACGTCCTCCTCCGGGCCGACTTCAACGTCCCGCTCGACGGCTACTCGATCACCGACGACGGCCGCATCCGCGCGGCCCTGCCGACGATCACGAAGCTGGTCGGGGCGGGCGCGAAGCTGCTGGTGACGGCGCACCTGGGTCGGGTCAAGGACCCGGAGCCGCTCGGCCGCGACAAGCGGTCCAGCCTGGCCCCGGTCGCCGGGCGGCTCGGGCAGCTGCTCGACCAGCGGGTCTCGCTGGCCGAGGACGTCGTCGGGCAGTCGGCCCGGGACGTGGCCGGCGCCCTGACGGCGGGTCGCGTCGCGATGCTCGCGAACGTGCGGTGCGAGCCGCGCGAGACCGGGTCCGCGTCGGAGCGCGACGCGCTCGCGACCGAGCTGGCCGAGCTCGTCCCGGGCGGGGCGTTCGTCTCCGACGGCTTCGGCGTGGTGCACCGCGAGCAGGCCTCGGTGTTCGAGATCGCCCGCAAGCTCCCGGCCTACGGCGGCGACCTCGTCGCCCGCGAGACCGAGGTGCTGCGGCGGCTCACCGGCGACCCGGCGCGGCCCTACGTCGTGATCCTGGGCGGGTCGAAGGTCTCCGACAAGCTCGCGGTGCTGACGAACCTGCTGCCGAAGGTCGACACGCTGCTCGTCGGCGGGGCGATGTGCTTCACGTTCCTCGCCGCCGAGGGGAACGACGTCGGGGGGTCGAAGCTCGAGGCCGAGCAGGTCGACACGTGCAAGGACCTGCTGTCGCGGTACTCCGAGACGCTGGTGCTGCCGGTGGACGTCGTCGTCGCCGACGCCTTCGCCGCCGACGCGAACACCCGCACGGTGCCGGTGAACGAGATCCCCGACGGCTGGATGGGTCTCGACGTCGGGCCGGAGACGGTCCGCCTGTTCGGCGAGAAGCTCGCCGACGCGGCGACGGTGTTCTGGAACGGGCCGATGGGCGTGTTCGAGATGGAGCCGTTCGCGGCCGGCACCACCGGCGTCGCGGAGGCGGTCGCCGACTCGCCCGCGTTCTCGGTGATCGGCGGCGGCGACTCGGCGTCGGCGATCCGCGCGGCCGGGCTCGACGAGGAGCGCTTCGGTCACATCTCGACCGGGGGCGGGGCGTCCCTGGAGTTCCTGGAGGGCAAGGACCTGCCGGGGATCGCCGTTCTCGAGGAGGGCTCCTAGGTGGCGCGCAAGCCCCTGATCGCCGGCAACTGGAAGATGAACCTCAACCACCTCGAGGCCATCGGCGTGGTGCAGAAGCTCTACTTCGCGTTGCCGACCAAGTACTACGACCACGTCGACGTGGCCGTGTGCCCGCCGTTCACCGACCTGCGCAGCGTGCAGACGGCGATCGACGCCGACTCGATGCCGATCACCTACGGCGGGCAGGACTGCTCGCCGGAGGAGTCGGGCGCGTTCACCGGGGACGTCTCGGCGGCCATGCTGCGCAAGTTGGGCTGCACCTACGTGGTGCTCGGCCACTCCGAGCGCCGCTCGGTCCACGGTGAGGACGACGCGCTGGTGGCCCGCAAGGTCGCGAAGGCCCTCGAGCACGGGCTCACGCCGATCCTCTGCCTCGGCGAGGGAGAGGAGGTCCGCGACGCCGGCGGCCACGTGGAGCACTGCACCGCGCAGCTCGACGGGTCGCTGAAGGGCCTCACCGCCGAGCAGGTCGGCCGCGTGGTGATCGCCTACGAGCCGGTCTGGGCGATCGGCACCGGGAAGACCGCCACCACGCAGGACGCCCAGGAGGTCTGCCACGCCCTCCGGGAGCGGCTGCGCGAGGTGCACGGCCCGGCGGTCGCCGACGCCGTGCGGATCCTCTACGGCGGCTCGGTGAAGTCCGGCAACGTCAAGGACCTGGTGGCGCAGGCCGACGTCGACGGTGCGCTGGTCGGCGGGGCGTCGCTGGAGCCCGAGGGCTTCGCGGAGCTGTGCGCGCTCGCCGCGGGCGGCCCGCTGTAGGCGGCGCCGCCCCCTGGTGAGCGAAGGGCCCCTTCGGTCGATCTCTTCGACCGAGGGGGCCCTTCGGTCGTTCCCGGTCGGGCCGATGATCGTTGAGACGTGTGACCCCGCACCCTCCTGTCGGAGGGGCCGGGTAGTGTGACGCACGAACGCACGCCCCGCATCCCGGGGCGGAGAAGACCTGGAGGTCACGGAGCCCGCGATGCGACTGTTCTTGGAGATCCTGCTCATCGTGTCCAGCGTGCTGCTGGTGCTGCTCGTGCTGCTGCACCGCGGCCGCGGCGGTGGTCTCTCGTCGCTGTTCGGAGGTGGGGTGCAGTCCAGCCTCGCCGGCTCCAGCGTGGTCGAGAAGAACCTCGACCGCCTCACCCTGTTCGTCGGCGCGATCTGGTTGATCGCGATCGTCGGGACGGGCCTGCTCATCAAGATCGAAGGTTGACGACCGGCCCGGACCCACACCCGGGCCCGGTGACGATGCGGAGGTAACGCCGACATGGCCACTGGCAACGCGATCCGGGGCACCCGGGTCGGGTCCGGTCCGATGGGGGAGTCCGAGCGCGGGGAGAGCGCCCAGCGCGTCATCGTCTCGTTCTGGTGCTCTAACGGCCACGAGACACGGCCGTCGTTCGCCCACGACGCCGAGCTGCCCAGCACCTGGGACTGCCCGCGTTGCGGCCTGCCGGCGAACACGGACATGAAGAACCCGCCGCCGGCGCGGCGCACCGAGCCGTACAAGACGCACCTCGCGTACGTGAAGGAGCGGCGCAGCGACGCCGACGGCGAGGCGCTCCTCGAGGAGGCCCTGGCCAAGCTGCGGGCCCGCCGCGGCGAGAACTGAGGCAGACTCCGGCGCATGGTCGCGCCGGAGGTCACCGACACACGTTTCTCGTTGAGCCAGGCCGAGATCCCCTCGGCCTGGTTCAACGTCGCCCCGCACCTGTCCAGCCCGCTCGACCCGCCGCTGCACCCCGCCACGCGGGAGCCGGTCGGGCCGGACGATCTCGCGCCGCTGTTCGCGGCCGAGCTCATCGGCCAGGAGATGTCGGCCGACCCGTGGATCGACATCCCGGGTGAGGTGCTCGACGTCCTGCGGCTGTGGAGGCCCACGCCGCTGGTCCGGGCCCGCCGTCTGGAAGCGGCCCTGGGCACCACCGCCCGCATCTACTTCAAGGACGAGTCGGTCTCGCCGGCCGGCTCGCACAAGCCGAACTCGGCGGTCCCGCAGGCGTTCTACAACGCCCGCGAGGGGATCAAGCGCCTCACGACGGAGACCGGTGCCGGTCAGTGGGGCACCGCGCTCTCCTTCGCGAGCGCGCAGTACGACCTCGAGTGCGCGGTCTACATGGTGCGCAAGAGCTTCGAGCAGAAGCCGTACCGCAAGGTCATCATGGAGACCTGGGGCGGGTCGGTCGTCCCGTCGCCGATCGACGACCCCTCGAACGCGGGGAGTCTCGGCTCGGCCATCTCGGACGCGGTCCGCGACGCGATGGGCCGCGAGGACACCCACTACGCGCTCGGCTCGGTGCTCAACCACGTCCTGCTGCACCAGACGATCATCGGGCTGGAGGCCCAGCAGCAGCTCGCCCTCGCCGGCGAGACCCGACCCGACGTCGTGATCGCTCCGTGCGGTGGTGGCTCCAACCTCGGCGGCCTGGCGCTGCCGTTCCTGCCCGACCCCGCCGTCCGGCTCCTCGCCGCCGAGCCCGCCTCGTGCCCGACCCTGACCCAGGGCACCTACGAGTACGACTTCGGCGACGTCCAGGGCCTCACGCCGATGATGAACATGTACACGCTGGGCCACGACTTCATGCCGCCCGGCATCCACGCCGGCGGCCTGCGCTACCACGGGGACTCGCCGATCATCTCCAAGCTGGTCCACGAGGGCCGGATGGAGGCCGTCGCGCACCGCCAGAAGGCCGTGTTCGAGGCCAACGTGCTGTTCGCGCGGGTCGAGGGCAAGCTCCCGGCGCCGGAGGCCGGCCACGGCATCGCCTCCGCGATCGCCGAGGCGAACGACGCGACCGCGAAGAACGAGGAGCGGGTCATCCTCTTCAACTACTGCGGCCACGGCCTGCTCGACCTCGCGGCCTACCAGGACCACCTGGCCGGCGACCTCGGCGAGGAGCCGTAGGCCGCGTCAGTCGATACCGACCGGGCGCGGCTCCACCAGTGAGGTCTTGATGACCGCGGTGACGGTGGAGCCGCGCTCGATCCACAGCTCGAGCACCCGGTCCAGGTCGGCCACGTCGCGCACCTGGATCCGCACGAGCAGGCAGTCCTCCCCGGTGATCCGGTGCGCCTCGACGACCTCCGGCGTCCGCGCGACGATCTGCTCGAGCGCCTTGCCCTGTCCGAGGGCTGGCCGCACGCGCACCCAGGCGCCGATCGGATAGCCGACCACGGCCGGGTCGACATCAAGCCGGTAGCCGCGGATCACGCCGCTGCGTTCGAGCCGCCCGACCCGCTCGGTGACCGCGGGGGCGGACATCCCGACGACCCGTGCCAGCGCACTCATCGACAGCCGCGGGTCGTCGATGAGGGCCCGCAGGATGGCCCGGTTGACGTCGTCCAGCAGCCCCTTGTCGTTCTCCAGGTGGACCCGGCCTCGAGGCTCGACAGTTGAAGTCACCTAGCCACTATCGCCGTCGAACGCCCATGTCGTCCAGGCCTGCCGCCTTGCAGGATGAAGACATGTCAGACGACGGTGGTGAGCGCGGGCGAGGACAGGGTCCCCAGCGACGCCCAGGCGGCCGCGAGGCGCTCCACGGCGTCGTCGAGCACGTCGACCCGATGGGTGTAGGGCACCCGCAGGAAGCTCTCGAAGGCCCCGCCGATCCCGAACCGCGGTCCGGCCGCGAGGTGCAGGCCCTGGCGTGCCGCGGCGTCGACGAGCGCACTGGAGCGGGCGGCGCCGAGGTCGATCCAGGTGGAGAGCCCTCCCGTGGGCACCGGGACCGTCCACTCCGGGAACGCCCGGCGCAGCGCGGCGACGAGGTGGTCGCGCTGGCTCGCGGTCGCGGCCCGGCGGACCGGCAGCAGGTCGTCGAGGCGCGCGAGCAGACCCGCGGCCACCAGTTGCTCGAGCACCGGCGAGGCGATGTCGTCGGACGCGCGGCTGGTCGCGATGCGGCGCAGCACGGCCCGCGGCCCGCGCATCCAGCCGATCCGCAGGCCGCCCCACACCGTCTTGCTCATCGACCCGAGCGTGAGGACGGGGGCCTCGCCGCCCGCCGTCGCCCAGGCCCCGAGCGGCGGGGGGACGGGCTCGTCCAACCACGTCTCGCGCAGGCAGTCGTCGACCACGAGGGGCACCCCGTGACGCCGGGCGGCCGCGACGACCGCACCGCGGGTCTCGGCGTCCATGACGGCGCCGGTCGGGTTGTGGTGGTCGGGCACGAGGAACGCGAGGGCCGGCGCGGACTCGCGCAGCGCCGCGGCGAACGCCCCGACGTCCCAGCCCGTCCGGCCGTGCCCGTCCCGGTCGAGCGCCATGGGCACGGTCCGCGCGGAGGCGTGACGCACGAGGTCGACGGCGCCCGGGTAGGTCGGTTGTTCGATCAGCACGCGGTCACCGGGCCGCACGAGCGCCCGCGCGATCAGCGAGTGCGCGTGCTGGGCCCCGGCGGTCACCATGACCTCGTCCGGCGCGGTCGGCAGGCCCTGGGCGGTCAGCCGATCGGCGATCGCGACCCGCAGCAGCGTCGTGCCGAGCAGGTCGTAGCCGGGCCCGACGAGGTGGGTCGGGAGCGCGGCGAGGGCCTCGGCACCGGCAGCGGTCATGGCCTCGACGGGCGCGGCCGGCGCGGCGTGCGCGAGGTCGATGACGTCGGCCGGGAGGTCCGGCGACACCGCCCAGGCGCCGCTGGGCGCGAACGGCGCGGGGGAGGACGGGGGACCGTCGGCCGTCGACGGGAGCGCCGTCCAGGTGCCCGAACCGCGGCGCCGGATCAGGTGCCCGCTCTCGCGGAGCTGTTCGTAGGCCGCCGCGACCGTGCCCCGCCCGATCCCGAGCGCGAGGGCGAGCTCCCGCTCGCTCGGCACCCGGGTCCCGACGGCGAGCCGGCCGTCGCCGAGCAGGGTGCGGATGCGTCCGGCCAGCGCCGCGTAGCCCACCGGACCACCGGCGAACGACCCGAGGTGCCGCACGAGCGCCGGTCCACCGACCTGCTGGTCCACCTCGCACCTGCCACTTCTGCCAATCAGCCTGCCACTGCTGGCACACTGGACCTGGTCGAGCTGTCACTTGGCAGCCACTCTAGCCACATCACCCCGTGAACCCGAAGGAACTCCTCATGATCACCATGCTCGTCCTCGTCGCCGTCCTCGTCGTCCTCGGCCTCGCGGTCGTGCGCTACGGCGCGGACACCCGCTCGAACGACACCGCCGACCACCGGGATCCGGCCCTGCCGCGGGGCCCGCAGTACGGCCACACCCCGGCCTCGGACGTCCGCCTGCTCGCCGGTCTCGCCCGGCGGGTGGCCGCCCAGCGGCAGGCGTGGGCCGCGTACGACCGGTCCATGCGGCCGTGGGAGACGCAGCGCAGCGAGGTCCGGCCCGTGGGCTGAGCTACTCCTGAACGAACGAACGGCACTCTCGCAGCGTCTAGGCGCGCGAGAGTGCCGTTCGCTCGTTCCGGCGGCTACAGATCCGCCGAGGCCGCCTCGTCGAGCAACCACAACGTGCGCTCCGTGCCGGCCAGCCCCGCGAGCGGCACCTCGACCTCGCTCGCCCCGTGGGCAGCCCGACCGAGCACCTCGGCCTTGGACGACCCGGTGGCCACCAGCCACACCTCGCGCGCCGAGCGGGCGGCGGCGAGGGTCAGCGAGATGCGGGTCGGCGGGGGCTTGGGGCAGTCCCGCACCGCGACGACGCCCGGCGCGGTCGCGTGGACGGCGGGGGAGTCGGGGAACACGGAGAGCGTGTGCCCCTCCGGCCCGCAGCCGGCGAGCAGCACGTCGAAGGCGGGGAGTCCCGGGACCCCCTCGCCCAGCCGCGCCGCGGCGTCGGCCAGGACCTGGGCGTAGGCCTGCGCCCCGGCGTCGGGGTCGGCGGAGTCCTCCGACTCGAGCGCGGACGGCCCGGGGGTCGACGACGGGACGGGGTGCACCCGGGCCGGGTCGAGGTCGAGCCGGTCGAGCAGGGCGTCGCGGGCCTGGGCGTCGTTGCGGTCCTCCGACCCCGCGGGGACGAACCGCTCGTCGCCCCAGAACACCTCCACCCGGGACCAGTCGACGGAGCCCAGGTCCGGCGACGACGCCACGGCCTCCAGCATCGCGATACCGATACCGCCGCCGGTGAGGACGACCGAGGCCACGCCCCGCTCGGCCTGGGCCTTCGCCAGCGCCGCGAGGAGTCGCGCGGCCCCGTCCGACGCGACCGACCCGTCGTCGGGAAGGGTGACGACCTCACGCCCGCTCATGCCTTCACCCTGGCCTTCGACGACGACCGCCGCCCGCCGGAGCGCGGGACCGCGTCGAGCGCCTCGTGGAAGATCTCGTCGGGGTCGAGGCGACGGAGCTCCTCGGCCAGGCACTCCCGGGTCGTCCGGCGGGCGAGCGCGACGCGGCGGTCGGGCTGGCCGGGCTGGGTCAGCTTGGCGGTCTTGGAGTCCTGCCGCCGCAGTTCGATCGTCCCGGAGGCCCGCTCGAGCCGGACCGCGCCCACGTGGCCACCGTTGACGTCCACCACCGACCGCGTCACCGGCACGCCGAGCCGCGAGGACAACCAACCCGCGAGGAGGTCCGCGGAGGCCGACTCGGCCTCGCCGTCGACCTCGGCCCGGGTGACCCGGTCGTACGGCGGCGGGTCGAGCGCCGACGTGAGCAGCGCCCGCCAGCTGGTGATCCGGCTCCAGGCGAGGTCGGTGTCGCCCGCGCGGTAGTTGGCCGCGAGCTTCGTGAGCGTCTTCGACGGCGACTTCGTCGTCGAGACGTCCGTGATCCGCCGGCCGGCGACCGCGCCGACCGGGTCCTCGGCCGGGCACAGCGGCGGTTCGCCCGGCCACCACGTGACGATGGGCGCGTCGGGCAGCAGCAGCGGCACGATGATCGAGCCGCCGTGGTCGGCCAGCGGGCCGTACATCCGCAGGACGATGACCTCGCTGGCGCCGGCGTCCCCGCCGATGCGGATCTGGGCGTCCAGCCGCGTGGCGGCCCGGCGGATCCCCTTCGCGAGCACCAGCACACGGCACGGGTGCTCGCGCGAGGCGTCGTTGGCGGCCTGGATCGCCTGCTCGGCCTCCGGCCCGTCCTCGGTCGAGATCACGAGCGTGAGCACGCGCCCGAGGGCCACCGCGCCCGCCGACTCGCGCAGCTCGACCATCTTGCGGTTGACCGCCGACGTGTCGGTCGACGGCAGGTCGACGATCATGGTCTCCTCCAGACGCGGCCGGTGCGCGAGAGCAGCTCGTCGGCCGAGCGCGGCCCCCACGTGCCGGCCGGGTACGCGCCGGGGGAACCTTCCCGGTGCCACTTGTCGATCACCGGGTCGAGGATCCTCCAGGAGAGCTCGACCTCGGTGTTGGTCGGGAACAGCGACGGCTCGCCGAGCAGGACGTCGAGGAGCAGGCGCTCGTAGGCCTCCGGGGAGGCCTCGGTGAACGCGGTGCCGTACCCGAAGTCCATCGTGACGTCGCGGACCTCCATCCCCGACCCGGGCACCTTCGACCCGAACCGCAGGGTGACGCCCTCGTCCGGCTGCACCCGCACGACCAGCGCGTTCTGCCCGAGCTCCTCGGTCATCGTCTGGTCGAAGGGCAGGTGCGGGGCGCGCTTGAAGACCACCGCGATCTCGGTGACCCGACGTCCCAGCCGCTTGCCCGTCCGCAGGTAGAACGGCACCCCGGCCCAACGGCGGGTGTTCACCTCGCAGGTGATCGCCGCGTAGGTCTCGGTGACCGAGTCGGGCGGGAACCCGTCCTCCTGCTGCAGCCCGCGCACCTCGGCCGAGCCCTGCCAGCCGGCCGCGTACTGGCCGCGGGCGGTGGTCTCGTCGAGGGGCTCGGCGAGCTTCGTCGCGGAGAGGACCTTGATCTTCTCCTCGCGCAGGTCGTTCGGCGCGAACGACAGCGGCTCCTCCATCGCGGTGAGGGCGAGGAGCTGCAGCAGGTGGTTCTGGATGACGTCGCGGGCGGCGCCGATCCCGTCGTAGTAGCCCGCACGGCCGCCCACCCCGATGTCCTCGGCCATCGTGATCTGCACGTGGTCGACGTGGTGGGCGTTCCAGATGGGCTCGAAGAGCTCGTTGGCGAAGCGCAGCGCCAACAGGTTCTGCACCGTCTCCTTGCCGAGGTAGTGGTCGATGCGGAACACCGAGTCCTCGGGGAAGACGTCGTTGACGATCGCGTTCAGCTCACGCGCCGAGTGCAGGTCGTGGCCGAACGGCTTCTCGATGACGACGCGGCGCCACGCGTCCTCCGCCGACTCCGCGAGGCCCGCCCGCGAGAGCTGCTTGCAGACCGTGGGGAAGGCGTCCGGCGGGATCGACAGGTAGAAGGCGTGGTTGCCGTCGGTCCCGCGCTCGGTGTCCAGCTCGGCGACGGTGTCGGCGAGCCGGTCGAACGCGGCGTCGTCGTCGAAGGTCCCCTGCACGAACCGCAGACCCTCGGCGAGCCGGTCCCACACCTCGGAGCGGAACGGCGTGCGGGAGTGCTCCCGCACCGAGTCGTGCACGATCTCGGCGAAGTCCTCGTGGGACCAGTCCCGCCGGGCGAACCCCACCAGCGCGAAACCGGGCGGCAGCAGACCCCGGTTCGCGAGGTCGTAGATCGCCGGCATGAGCTTCTTGCGCGCGAGGTCGCCGGTGATCCCGAACAGCACGAGGCCGCTCGGGCCGGCGATCCTCGGCAGACGCTTGTCCCGCTCGTCGCGCAGCGGGTTCCGCCAGTCGGCGGGAGCGGTCACCGTCTCACCTCTCCCAGTGCGTTCGTCAGGGCCACCAGACCGGCGGCGCGATCCGCGAGGTGCAGCCGGAGCACCGGCCGGCCGTGCTGGGCGATGACCTGCGCGTCCCCGGCGGCCTGGGCGTGCTGGAGCTCGCCGAAGGTGAAGGGCTGGTCCGGGATCGCCAGGTCGTCCGCGACGGAGCCGGTGATCTGCAGGAACACCCCGTTCTGGTGCCCACCCTTGTGGTACTGCCCGGTGGAGTGCAGGAACCGCGGGCCCCAGCCGAAGGTCGTCTGCAGCCCGGTGTTCTTCGCGATCTCCGGGCGCAGCACCTCGGCCGAGGCGTCGTCGAGCCGGTCGAGGTAGGCCTGCACCGCGACGTACCCGCGGTCCGGGGCCTGGTCGAGGAGCTGCTGCAGCGCCTCGGCCAGGGTCCTCGGGTCGCGCAGCCACTCGCCGCGGACCTCGATCGCCCCCTCGACCAGCACCGGGGCCTCGTCGGTACCGGCGGCGCCGCTCCCGTCGAGCAGGTCACGCGTGGCCTGCTTGGCCGACTCCACGTCGGGCTGGTCGAACGGGTTGATCCCGATCAGGCGCCCGGCGAGGGCGACGGCGGTCTCCCAGAGCAGGAACTGCGCCCCGAGCGACCCCTCGGTCGAGATCTGCGCGTTCCCGACGGCGGGTCCGAGCGCCACCGTGGTGGCGTCGGCCCCGTGGTCGGTGAAGCCGGGGGCGTCGGGGGACTCGACGACCACCGGGAGCAGGCCGAGGCCCTGCTTGCCGGTGGACTCCGCGATGAGCTGCTCGGCCCAGTCGCCGAAGCCGATCAGACCGGAACCCGAGTCGGCGAGGACGACCTTCTCCGCGCCCGCGGCGTGGGCGGCCGCGAGGGCCGCGCCGAGCAGGATCGCCGGGTTGTCGGCCGAGTCGCGCTGCAGCTCGGGAGCCGCGGCGGCCGCCTCGTCCAGGAGCCCCTCGACGTCGACCCCGGCCAGGGCCGACGGCACGAGACCGAACGCGGTCAGCGCGGAGTACCGGCCGCCGACGTTCGGGTCCGCCTCGATCGTGGCCCGGTAGCCCTGCTGACCCGCGAGGTCGGCGAGCTTCGTGCCCGGGTCGGTCACGACGACGATCCGGCTCGCCGGGTCGATCCCGTTGGCTGCGAAGACCTCGGTGAACACCCGGCGCTGGCTGTCGGTCTCGACGGTGCCGCCGGACTTGGAGCTGACGACGAGCACGGTGCGCGAGAGGTCGCCGGCGAGGGCGTCGGAGACCTGGCCGGGGTCGGTGGTGTCGAGCACCGTGATCGGGTACGTGCCGCCCACGGCCGAGCCCGACCGCGTGTGGCAGATGACCTCGGGGGCCAGGGACGAGCCGCCCATGCCGGCGAGCACGACCCGGTCGACGCCCTCGGCGTGCAGGTCGCCGCGGAGCGTCGTCAGGCGCTCCACCAGGGGCTTCGAGGTCTCGTGCAGCGTCACCCAGGACAGCCGCTTGGAGGCCTCGCTCTGCGCGTCCGGGCCCCACAGAGAGTCGTCCTGGCGGGCCAGCTTGGACGCCACCTGGTCCCCGACGAGCTTCTCGACCCCGGCCGCGGCGGCGTCGGCGAGCTGCGGGTCGACGAGGGAGACGCTCAGCGGCGCCTCGAGCGGCGCACTCACGACTGCTCCGGGCTGCGGCGCGTCAGCTGCTCGGACACCGTCTCGAGGAGCTCCTGCCACGACTTCTCGAACTTGTCGACGCCCTCGTCCTCGAGCACCTGGTAGACGTCGTCGACGTCGATGCCCACGCCCGCGAGGGCGGCGAACACCTCACCCGCGGCGTCGGCGGTGCCGGTGACGGCGTCGCCGTGCAGGTCGCCGTGGTCGGCGAACGCGTCCAGCGTCGCCTCCGGCATCGTGTTCACGGTGTCCGGGGCGGCCAGCTCGGTGACGTAGAGCGTGTCCGGGTACGCCTTGTTCTTCACCCCGGTCGAGGCCCAGAGCGGGCGCTGGGCCTTTGCGCCGGCACCCTTCAGGGTCGCCCAGCGCTCGGTGGAGAAGGCCTCCAGCCACGCCTGGTAGGCCAGGCGGGCGTTCGCGACGGCGGCCGTGCCCCGCAGCGCGAGGGCGGCGTCCGTCCCGATCGCGTCCAGGCGCTTGTCGACCTCGCTGTCCACGCGCGAGACGAAGAACGAGGCGACCGAGGCCATGACCGACAGGTCGTGGCCGTTGGCGCGCGCCTGCTCCATGCCCGCGAGGTAGGCGTCCATCACCGCGCGGTAGCGGTCCACGGAGAAGATCAGCGTGACGTTGACGCTGACGCCCTCGGCGAGCACGCGGGTGATCGCCGGCAGGCCCTCCGGCGTGGCCGGGATCTTGATCATCAGGTTCGGCCGGTCGACGGTCTTCCAGAGGTCGAGGGCCTCGCCGACGGTCTTCTCGGTGTCGTGCGCGCTGCGCGGGTCGACCTCGAGGGAGACGCGGCCGTCGACGGCGTCGGTCTCGGAGAACACCCCGCGGAAGACGTCGCACGCACGGCGGACGTCGTCGGTGGTGATCTCGCGGACCGCGTCGTCGACCGAGGCGCCGCGGCGGGCCAGGTCGTCGAGCTGCTCGGCGTAGTGGTCCGCGTCGGACAGCGCGCTCGCGAAGATCGTCGGGTTGGAGGTGACGCCGACGACGTGCTTCTGCTCGATCAGCTCGCGCAGGTTCCCGGACTCGATGCGCTGCCGGGACAGGTCGTCGAGCCAGATGGAGACGCCGGCGGCCGAGAGGTCGGCCAGGGGAGTGCTCATGATGTCCTCACTCGGAGTCGCTGGAGGGGTTCACTGCGAGACGCGCGCCAGCGAGCGACGCGCGGCGTCGACGACGGCCTCGGCGGTGAAACCGAACTTCTCGAACAGGGTCTGGTAGTCCGCGCTCGCGCCGAAGTGCTCGATCGAGACCGGCTCCCCGAGGCGGCCGAGCAGGCGGTACCAGGGCTGGGCGACGCCCGCCTCGACGGACACCCGGGCGTCCACGCCGGCGGGGATGACGCTCTCCTGGTAGTCCGCGTCCTGGTTCTCGAACCAGTCCAGGCACGGCATCGAGACCACGCGGGTCGGAACGCCGTCGGCCTCGAGGGTCGTCCGGGCCTCGACGGCGAGCTGCACCTCGGAGCCGGTGGCGATCAGGATGACCTGCGGGTCGCCGGAGGCGTCCTGGAGCACGTAGCCACCGCGCGCCACGCCCTCGGCCGAGGTGCCCTCGAGCACGGGCAGGTTCTGGCGCGTGAGCGCCAGGCCGGCCGGGCCGTGCGGGTTGTCGAGCACCGCCTTGAACGCGTACGCGGTCTCGTTCGGGTCGCCCGGGCGCACGACCGACATCCGGGGGATCGCCCGGAGGCTCGCCAGCTGCTCGATCGGCTGGTGGGTCGGGCCGTCCTCGCCGAGACCTATCGAGTCGTGGGTCCAGACGTAGGTCGTCGGCAGGTTCATCAGCGCCGCCAGGCGGACCGGGGGCCGCATGTAGTCGGAGAAGATGAGGAAGGTCCCGCCGAACACCCGGGTGCCGCCGTGCAGCGCGATGCCGTTGAGGATCGAGCCCATCGCGTGCTCGCGGACACCGAAGTGCAGGACGCGGCCGTAGGGGCTCATCTGCCCCCACATGTTCGTCTCCACCGTCGACGGCCCGAACGACGGCGAGTCGGGGATCGTCGTGTTGTTCGACTCGGCGAGATCGGCCGAGCCGCCCCACAGCTCGGGGAGCACGGGGCCGACCGCGCCCAGGATCTTCTGCAGCGCCTTGCGGGTGGCCAGCGGCTTGTCGTCGGTGGTCCAGGTCGGCAGGGAGTCCGCCCACCCGGCGGGCAGCTCGCGCTTGGCCATCCGGTCGAACAGCTCACGCCGCTCGGGGTTGGCGTTCGCCCAGTCGTCGAAGCGCTTGACCCAGGCCTCGTGCGCCTCCCGGCCGCGGTCCTTGACCTTGCGCGCGTGCTCCAGGACGTCGTCCTCGATCTGGAACGACTTCTCGGGGTCGAACCCGAGGATGTTCTTGATCGAGGCGACCTCGTCGTCACCGAGGGCGGCACCGTGCGCCGCGCCGGTGTTCATCTTCTCCGGCGCGGGGTAGCCGATCACGGTGCGCAGCGCGATGAAGCTGGGCCGGTCGGTCACGGCCTTGGCGTTCTCGATGGCCTCGCGGATGCCGACGACGTTCTCGCCGCCGCGCACGACCTGCGTGTGCCAGCCGTAGGCCTCGTAGCGGCCGACCACGTCCTCGGAGAGCGCCACGGTCGTGTCGTCCTCGATGGAGATGTGGTTGTCGTCGTAGAAGACGACGACGTTGCCGAGCTGCTGGCGGCCGGCGATCGAGCTCGCCTCCGCCGTCACGCCCTCCTCGATGTCGCCGTCCGAGGCGATGACGTAGATGAAGTGGTCGAACGGGCTCTCGCCGGGCGCGGCGTCCGGGTCGAACAGGCCGCGCTCGCGGCGGGCCGCCATGGCCATGCCGACGCTGGAGGCGAGCCCCTGACCCAGCGGGCCCGTAGTGATCTCGACGCCGGTGGTGTGCTGGAACTCCGGGTGCCCGGGGGTGAGCGAGCCCCACGTGCGCAGCGCCTCGAGGTCGGACATCTCCAGCCCGTAGCCGGCGAGGAAGAGCTGGATGTAGAGCGTCAGGCTGGAGTGCCCGGCGGAGAGCACGAAGCGGTCGCGCCCGGGCCAGTCGGCGTCGTTCGGGTCGTGCGTCATCGTGTGCTGGAAGAGGGTGTACGCGAGCGGGGCGAGCGACATCGCGGTGCCCGGGTGGCCGTTCCCGACCTTCTGCACGGCGTCGGCGGCGAGCACGCGGATCGTGTCCACGGTGCGCTGGTCGAGGTCGGACCAGTCGTCGGGCCGGTGCGGGGTCGTGAGGGCGGCGATCTCCTCGGGCGTCTCACTCGCGGGTCGGGTGCTCGCGTCGGTCGTGGTCACGAACCTGGTCTCCCTGTGTCTCGCGTCCTCGGGCCGCCCGCGCGTGCGCACGTCCCGTCTGTCCGGTTCCCTCGACCCCGCCACCGGTCGACCCGGCGCCGGCCGGGTCGGTCCGGGACTGGATCGATCCCGAGTGTCCTTCGGGCCCATGCTGTCACGCCGGGGTGACACTCAGGTGCACCGTCGGAATCCACTGGGCGCAATACCCGCTCACGCGCGCGCGGACACGCACGTCAGGGCTGATCCGCGAGTCTCCCGCGGGCCCTCTACGATCAAGGCCTGCTGCTCGGCACCCGCGCCCTCGCGGGTGACGTACCCCGCACCACCACCCCCTGCCCGGGGGGCGGGCGAGCGAGAGGGACGTCCGGGGTGCAGACTGCACCGACGACAGCGTGTAGGAGGCGGCCCGGCGGGCCGTCGGCGAACGCCTGAAGGGACCGGGTGATCGGGTGAGCACGGCGGTCGGTCCGGCGCCGACGGGGGCACGGACCAGGCTCGGCGGGTACTGGACCCGCTCCGTCGCCACCGTCCGCGCGTACCTCGCGCTGACGAAGGCCCGGATCATCGAGCAGCTGCTGGTGGTCACGGTGCCGGCGATGATGCTCGCCGAGCGCGCGGTGCCGTCGCTATGGTTGGTGCTCGCGGTGCTCCTCGGCGGGGCGGCCGCGGCGGCGAGCGCCCACGCGCTGAACTGCGTGATCGACGCCGACATCGACGCGAAGATGGCGCGCACCCGCAAGCGGCCGCTCGCCCGCGACGCCGTGCCGCGCTCGCACGCCCTGGTCTTCGGCCTCGTCCTCGGCGCCGCGTCCGCGGTGTGGCTCGGCCTCACGGCCAACTGGGTCGCGGCCGCGCTGTCGGTGGCGGCGATCGCGTTCTACATCGTGGTCTACACGCTCGTGCTCAAGCGCCGGACCTCGCAGAACATCGTCTGGGGCGGCGCCGCGGGCTGCATGCCCGTGGTGATCGGCTGGGCCGCCGTGACCGGTGGCGTGGGCTGGCCGTCCCTGGTGCTGTTCGGGATCATCTTCTTCTGGACCCCGCCGCACTTCTGGGCCCTCGCGATGCGCTACCGCGACGAGTACGCCGCCGCGGGCGTCCCGATGCTCCCCGTCGTCGCCGCCCCGCAGCGCGTCTCGCGCCAGATCGTCCTCTACTCGTGGGCGATGGTGGCCTGGTCGGTGCTCCTGGTGCCGGCGACCTCGTGGATCTACCTCGCGACGGCCGTCGTCGGCGGGGTGTGGTTCCTGATCGCCGCGCACCGCCTCGACCGCGCCGTGCACCGGGACGAGGTCGTCAACTCGATGCGCCTCTTCCACCTCTCGAACACCTACCTCACGGGCCTGTTCGTGGCGGTGGCGGTGGACTCGGCCTTCGGCTGGCCCGCCTTCGGCTGGCCCTTCTAGCCCTTCCCGACGACGGGTCGCTCGGCGCTTCTCCTGCGAGCCTCTCCTCCGCGAGTGCTACACCACGCAGGTCCCGGCGCCGCCGGACCTGCCCCACGTCGCACTCGACGGGCACACGCCTCACGAGGGCGACCCGCCCCCCGCGCGAGGGCTACACCACGCAGGTCCACCCGCCTCGGAACCTGCCCCACGTAGCACTCGCAGCGCGTGTGGAACCGATTCGATGCCGCAGGGCTCCAAGTCGATGTGGAGAACATCAGCGGGCCGTTCCGGGGGAGCGAGGCCCTGGCAGCAGGAGACATCACGCGGGGTCGGCTCGCCGGTCCGCGGACGACGAAGCTCTACCCGAACGTCCACGCGTTCACCGAGTGTGTGGCAGCCCCGGAGGACCTGATCGGGCGGGCCCGGGAGGCCGTGCTCTACGTCCGCGGCGCTCCACCGGTCGTCGGTGGCTACGCCGCCGCGGAGGTGCACGGGGCGGACTGCGCACCGATCGGGGTGCCGGTCGACCTCGTTGTCGGGAAGCGAGCGGTCCGCGCCCGGCCAGGCCTCATCGTCCGGCGAGAGGTGCTCGGGCCCGACGACGTGGTGGAGAAGGACGGGTTCCTGGTGACCAGACCGGAGCGCACGGCGTGGGACCTGGTCCGGCGGCTGGGGTTCACCGAGGGCGTCGTCGCCCTGGATGCGCTCGCCCGCGTCGGCGAGTTCGACCCGGCCGTCCTCCTCGACCGGCCACCCGGAGCCCGTGGGTGTCGACGGATCGTTGCTGCGGTCGAGGCGTCGGACCCGCGGGCGGAGTCACGGCCCGAGACGATCATGCGACTCACCATGGTCGAGCACCACGTCCCGACACCCACGCCCCAACTCGAGGTGGACAACGAGTACGGCGCGTTCGTCGCCCGGGTCGACTTCGGCTGGGACGAGTTCCGGGTGGCGGCCGAGTACCAGGGCGACCAGCACCGCATGGACCGGAGGCAGTGGCGCCGGGACCAGGCCCGGACGGCCGATCTTGCCGCGTGCGGCTGGGTGATGGTCCCGTGGACTGGGGACGACCTCCTGAACCCGGCCCGCTTCGTCCGGCGGCTGCTCTCGACCCTGGTGCAGCGCGGCCACGT
Organism: Actinomycetospora termitidis; assembly: GCF_030286555.1. Taxonomy (GTDB): domain Bacteria; phylum Actinomycetota; class Actinomycetes; order Mycobacteriales; family Pseudonocardiaceae; genus Actinomycetospora; species Actinomycetospora termitidis. The sequence continues at coordinate 132,513 of NZ_JASVWF010000004.1, forward strand.
GCTCTGAACCGAGTGCTGCAGCAGGCAGGTCGGGGGTGCCCGGGCCCTGCGTGATGCAACACTCGGCGCACATGGCCTCGGCCTCCCGAGGAGCGCCGACCGCGAGTGCTACATGGGCCAGCTCGGAGGCGCCCACGACCTGCGTGGTGTCGCACTCGGCGCGGGGACGATCAGGACTGCGCGGCCGCCATCGCGCGCGAGGTCCCCGTTCCCGACGACGGGTCGGGCACGGCGGGGCTCGTCGTCCCGGCCCAGAGCCACGCGGTCGCGGCGACGACCAGCATGGACCCGAGGACGTGCAGCGCGACCAGCACCTCGGGCACGCCGATCGCGTACTGGATCCCGCCGAGCAGGCCCTGGGCGAGCGTCACGGCCACGAGCACCCGGAACCGCACGAGGACCGTCCGCGGCGCGGCGACGGCGTGCAGCAGGAAGCCCAGGCCCACGAGCAGCCCCAGGAAGGCGAACAGCAGGTGGGCGTGCGCCATCGCGAGGTCGGCGACGGAGAACGCGGTCAACCGCGGGGTCGCGGGGTCGCCGGCGTGCGGTCCGGCGGCGGTCACCAGCGTGCCGACGACGACCAGCGCGGACAGCACCGCCGCACTGACCCCGAGCAGCCCGCGCACCGCCCGCGGCACGACGACCTCACGCCGCTCGCCGGAGTCCGGCAACGCCCACGCGTCCCGGGCGAGGAGCACCGCCAGCCACACGAGCGGCACCGAGACGATGAAGTGCGGGGCGACCGTGTACCAGGCCAGGCCCGTCAGCACCGTGATGCCGCCGATCACCGCCTGGGCGACGACGCCGAGGGGCATCGTGCACGCCAGCCAGAGCAGCCGCCGGCGCCGCGGACGGACGAAGAGGGCCGCGATCACGCACGCACCGGTGATCAGCACGAGCGCGACGCCGAGCAGTCGGTTGCCGAACTCGATCCACTGGTGCAGCACCGCGACCTCGGCGTGCGCCACCGGGACCATGCTGCCGGGGAAGCACTGCGGCCAGGTCGGGCAGCCGAGGCCCGACCCGGTCACGCGCACGGCCGCGCCGGTGACGGCGATGCCGCCCTGACCGACGACCGCCGCGACCGCGAGCCCGCGCATCAGGGCCGGGGGAGTCCTCACGCTTCCAGCCTACGACAGGCCGTAGTCAGTCCCACTTCAGCGTCCGCGCGGCCACCAGGCCCGCCACCGCACCCCAGACGAGCAGCACCACGACGTGCCCGAGGCCGGGCGTCCCGCCCAGCAGCACCGACCGCAGGCCTTCGGCGAGCGCCCCGCTCGGCAGGTACTCCACGACGATGCCCAGCGCCCCGGGGAGCTGGTCGGCCGGCACCACGATGCCGCCGACGAAGAGCAGGACGAACCACACGACGTTGGCGATCACCAGCACGAGGTCCGCCCGCACCGACCCGCCGAGGAGCAGCCCGCACGCCCCGAAGGCGCCCGCGCCGAGCAGCACCAGCAGCAGCGCCCAGCCGATCGACCCGCCGTCGGGACGCCATCCGAGGGCGAGGGCGACCGCGGAGAGGACCACGACCTGGATGACGACGACGGCCGCCATCCCGCCGAGCCTGCCGGTCACCACCAGCCAGCGCGGGATCGCCGTCGCGGCCAGGCGCCGCATCAGCCCGTAGCGGCGGTCGAAGCCCAGCGCGATCGCCTGGGAGGTGAAGCCGGTGGACATCATGGCCAGGGCGAGCACGGTGCCCAGGGCGGCGTTCACCCGCGGCTCGGGGAGCTCCACGAGGCCCTCGAGCAGGGTCAACCCGACCAGCAGCGCCAGCGGGATCACCAGCGTCAGCAGGAGCTGCTCGGAGTGCCGCAGGGCCAGCAGCGTCTCGGTGCGGGTGTGCACCGCGAGCATCCGCAGCCGTGACCCGACGCCGGGGTCGGGGGAGAAGGTGCCGGAGTCGAACGTGGCGCTCACGATCGCAGGTCCCGTCCGGTGAGCTCGAGGAAGACGTCCTCGAGGCTGCGGCGCCCGACCCGCACGTCGTCGGCGAGGACGCCCTGGCGGGCGCACCACGCGGTGACGGCGGCGAGCACCTGCGGGTCGATGTGGCCCGACACGGTGTAGTGCCCGGGCGGGCCCTCCTTCGACAGGTGCCCCTCGGGCAGCACGTCGTCGAGCAGCGCCAGGTCCATCCCCGGCGGCGCGCGGAAGCGCATCGTGTCCTCGGCACCCGACGTCGTCAGCTCGTCGGGGGAACCGGCCGCCACGACCCGGCCGTGGTCGACGATCACGACGTCGTCGGCCAGGGCCTCGGCCTCCTGCATGAAGTGGGTGGTGAGCAGCACCGCGACGCCGTCGGCGCGCATCGCGCGAACGAGGTCCCACACCAGGTGGCGGCCCTGCGGGTCGAGGCTGGCCGTGGGTTCGTCGAGGAAGACCAGCTCCGGGCGCCCGACGACGGCGCACGCGAGGCTCAGACGCTGCTGCTGGCCGCCGGAGAGCCGCTTGTAGGGCAACTTCGCGCACGAGGCCAGCCCGAGCGTCTCCACGAGCCACCCGGTGTCGAGCGGCCGCGCCGAGCAGGCCGCCACGAGGTCGAGCATCTCGCGCACGCGCACCATCGGGTACGCGCCGCCGCCCTGGGGCATGACGCCCATCCGGGCCCGCAGCGCCTCGGGCGCCCCGGTCGGGTCGGCGCCGAGCACCCGGACCGAGCCGGACGTCCGCGACCGGAACCCCTCGCACACCTCGACGGTGGTGGTCTTGCCGGCGCCGTTGGGCCCGAGCAGCGCGAGGACACGACCGTGCCGCAGGTCCAGGTCGAGGCCGTCGACCGCCGTCGTCGCGCCGTAGCGCACGACGAGGTCGCGCACCTCGACGGCCGGTTGTGCACCCACGTGGCCCAGCCTAGGGCCGGGGACCGACGGCCTCGTCCCGTGGGGCGGCGCTGCGCGGCGGGATGCGGGGTGTGTTCCCGCGCGCGGCCAGCAGCGGGACGATCGCGACGAGCAGCGCGGCGGTGATCGCCATCGGCAGCTGGTAGGCGCGGAAGGTGAAGTCGTTGCCGGTGGGCGGCACGAGCAGGGCCACGGCGGCCGTCACCGCCACCGCGCAGCCCCGCACCCGCGGCGCCGTGACCGAGCAGGCCAGCGGGACCATGAGCCACAGCAGGTACCACGGGTGCAGCACCGGCCCGGCGAGGAACACCGTCCCGAAGCCGTAGGCGACTCCGGCCACCGGGTGCAGCCGCCCGCGCAGCACCATGAGCACGAGGAGCACGCAGACCAGGGCGGCGACGCCCAGCCCGGCCGAGCGGGTGAGCGAGAGCACCGCGTCGGTGTGGTCCCCGAGCCCGAGCCCGATGCCGATCTGGCCCCCGAGCACCCCGAGGTCGGTGGTCACCGACAGCCAGGACCGCAGCAGGTTCGGCACCGAGAGCGCGGTGATCCACCCGAACCCGAGGCCGGAGCCGACCGAAACGGCGGCCACCACGGCGAGCCCGGTCGCCGAGACCGCCGCGCCCCACCGGATCAAGGCGATCAGCCCGTCCCGACCGCGCGGGTCCTTCCCCGCGGCCAGGCACCGTTCCCGGGCGACGTGCGCGGCCAGGAAGGCCAGGGCCAGCACGGCGGGAATCTTCCCGGAAGCGCCCAGCCCGATCAGCAGCGCACCGACGAACCACGAGGACCGGAAACCGATCTCGAGGCCGAACAGGACGACGCCCATCATGATCGCGTCGTTGTGGATGCCCGAGACCAGGTGGAACAGCACCAGCGGGCTGACGGCCAGCCACAGGGCCGCGATCGGCTCCACACCGGCGCGGCGCGCGAGGTGCGGCGCGGCCCAGATCACCAGGCCCAGCCCGACGAGCGCCAGGATCCGGTGCAGGTAGACCCCGAGGACGATGTTCTCGCCCGCGATCGAGGTGACGAGCCGCCCGAAGGTGAGGAAGCCCGGGCCGTAGGGCGACGGGGTGGTCCGCCAGATCGTGGGGATCGAGGCGACCAGGGGATCGTCGAGACCCAGGGCCTGGGCCGCGCCGAAGACGTACGGGTCGAAGCCGCGCGAGACCACCTCGGCCTGCGAGAGGTAGCCGTAGACGTCGGTGGAGAACAGCGGCGGCGCGACGGCCAGCGGCGCGCACCACATGACGAGGATGCGCGAGAGCTGGCGCACCGTGAGCCGCACCCGCCCGGGCCACGCGAGGCGCCCCAGCCAGAGCCAGGCGAGGACGAGCATGCCCATGCCCACGTACGCCATCGCGAGGGAGACGGTGGGCAGCCGGCCCGGCAGCCCGAGCACCCGCATGCCGAGCAGGGGGTTGTACGCCGAGGCCGGCGTCGCACCGCAGCCCAGCGCCCCGACCGCCATGAGCAGCGCCCCGGTGAACCCGAACCGACGGCAGAAGCGCAGCCGGCGCCGCTCGTCGGGGGTGGCGGGCGCCTCGCGGGCGGCCCGCGCCGCCGAGGCCCCGTCGGCCCCGGGGAGGGCCTGCGGGGCCGTCGCGGTCACCCCCGGGACGATACCGAGGGCCTTCCCGACGCCGGGTCGGACCCGGTCGGGTGCGGATCTCCGGCCCCGGCCGTGGGTGACCCGTGCCACGTCGGGGGCCCGGCGTTGGCCGCGTCCGGGCATATAGGCAAGACTGGTGTTGCCAAAAGCGACGGGCGATGTGTCATGATCGCCGAGGACCCGATCGGAGGTGGGAGATGACCGCGCCGGAGACCGCTCACGCCGAGCACGCGCGTTCCGCCGCCGACGGCCGTACGCGGGACGCCGTCGTCCGGCTCCTGCTCGAGCGCGGCCCGACCACCGCGGCCACGCTCGCCGACCGCCTGCACCTGTCCGGCCCGGGGGTCCGGCGCCACCTCGACGCCCTGTGTGCCGAGGGCAGCGTCGCCACCCGCGACGCACCCGCGTCGGGCAAGCGCGGCCGTCCCGCCCGTCAGTTCCTCCTCACCGGGAGCGGGCGTGCCCGCGCCGGGCGCGGGGAGCACGGGTCGGCCGAGCTCGCGGTCGCGGCCCTGCGTCGCCTCGGCGAGGCGGCGGGGGAGGAGGCCGTGAAGGCCTTCGCGCGCGAGCGGGCGCTGTCGATGGTCGGCGCGCACCGCGAGCACGTCGAGGCCGGAACGGACCGGGCCGACCGCACGCGGCGCCTGGCCGACGCCCTGACCGCGGAGGGCTACGCGGCGAGCAGCCGCAGCAGCGCCGACGCGCGGGTCGCCGGCGAGCAGCTCTGTCAGCACCACTGCCCGGTGGCCGACGTCGCCGCGGAGTTCCCGCAGCTCTGCGAGGCCGAGGCCGAGGTGTTCGCCGAGCTGCTGGGCACCCACGTGCAGCGGTTGGCCACCATCGCGCGCGGCGACGCCGCGTGCACCACACACGTGCCGGCCCAGCGCTCGGACACGCAGACGGGCACCACGGCTCCGACCGACACCACCACCGGTGGAGCACCCGAGAACCAGGGAAGGCAGGTCGTATGACCAGCGCGCCGGAGAAGGAGACGCTGACCCAGGAGGAGACCCTCGCCTCCCTGGGCAGCTACCAGTTCGGCTGGCACGACAGCGACACGGCGGGCGCCAGCGCGCAGCGCGGGCTGAACGAGGCCGTCGTCCGGGACATCTCCTCGAAGAAGGACGAGCCCGACTGGATGCTGCAGCTGCGCCTCAAGGCGCTCGGGATGTTCGACAAGAAGCCGATGCCGCAGTGGGGCTCCGACCTCTCGGGCATCGACTTCGACAACATCAAGTACTTCGTGCGCTCCACGGAGAAGCAGGCCGCCTCCTGGGAGGACCTGCCCGACGACATCAAGTCGACCTACGACAAGCTCGGCATCCCCGAGGCCGAGAAGGCCCGCCTCGTGGCCGGTGTCGCGGCGCAGTACGAGTCCGAGGTCGTGTACCACCAGATCCGCGAGGACCTGGAGCAGCAGGGTGTCATCTTCATGGACACCGACACCGGCCTGCGCGAGCACCCGGAGCTGTTCGAGGAGTACTTCGGCTCGGTGATCCCGGCCGGGGACAACAAGTTCTCCGCGCTGAACTCGGCGGTGTGGTCCGGCGGCTCGTTCATCTACGTGCCCAAGGGCGTCCACGTGGACATCCCGCTGCAGGCCTACTTCCGGATCAACACCGAGAACATGGGCCAGTTCGAGCGGACGCTGATCATCGTCGACGAGGACGCCTACGTCCACTACGTCGAGGGCTGCACCGCGCCGATCTACTCGAGCGACTCGCTGCACTCCGCGGTCGTCGAGATCGTCGTGAAGAAGGGCGGCCGCTGCCGCTACACGACCATCCAGAACTGGTCGAACAACGTCTACAACCTGGTCACCAAGCGCGCCAAGGCCGAAGAGGGCGCGACCATGGAGTGGGTCGACGGCAACATCGGCTCCAAGGTGACCATGAAGTACCCGGCCGTCTGGCTGACCGGCCCGCACGCCAAGGGCGAGGTGCTCTCGGTGGCGTTCTCCGGCGAGGGTCAGCACCAGGACGCCGGCGCCAAGATGGTGCACCTGGCCCCGCACACGTCGTCGACGATCATCTCGAAGTCGGTGGCGCGCGGCGGCGGCCGGACCTCCTACCGCGGCCTGGTCCGCGTGAACAAGGGGGCGCACCACTCGCGGTCGACGGTGAAGTGCGACGCGCTGCTGGTCGACACGATCAGCCGCTCGGACACCTATCCCTACGTCGACGTCCGCGAGGACGACGTGACGATGGGCCACGAGGCGACCGTCTCGAAGGTCAGCGAGGACCAGCTCTTCTACCTGATGTCCCGCGGCCTCACCGAGGACGAGGCCATGGCGATGATCGTGCGCGGGTTCGTCGAGCCCATCGCGCGCGAGCTCCCCATGGAGTACGCGCTCGAGCTCAACCGCCTGATCGAGCTGCAGATGGAGGGCGCTGTCGGATGAGTGACGGTCCCGTGGCGCAGTCCGGGGGCGGCGTCATCGACGCCCCCGGCGCCCCGGTCCTCGACGTGGACCCGGGCATCAAGACCGCCTCGTCACCGAAGATCGCGCCGTGGGAGGAGCGGTTCACCTCCTACGACGTCGAGGCCTTCGAGGTCCCGCGCGGTCGCGAGGAGCAGTGGCGGTTCACGCCGCTGCGTCGCCTGCACGGCCTGCACGACGGGTCCGCGGCCGCGGACGGCGAGGTCGCCGTGTCGGTGCACTCCGGATTCGGCGACTCCGCCACCGAGGACCTCGGCGGCGTGCGGGTGGAGCACGTCGAGCGGGGCGACTCCCGCCTCGGCGACGGCGGCATCCCGGCCGACCGCGTCGCCGCGCAGGCCTGGTCCTCCTTCCCGACAGCGACCGTGGTCACCGTGAACGAGGCCCGGTCCGACGACGAGCCCCTGACGGTCACCGTCGAGGGACCCGGCGTCGGGAAGACCGCCTACGTCCACCTGCAGGTCCGGCTGGAGCACCACGCCGAGGCGGTCGTCGTCCTCGACCACCGCGGTTCGGGCACCGTCGCGGCGAACACCGAGCTCGTGGTGGCCGACGGCGCCAAGCTCGAGATCGTCGAGGTGCACGACTGGGCCGACGACGCCGTGTACGTCGGCGCGCAGCACCTCTCGGTCGGTCGCGACGCGACGATCCGGCACACGTCGATCACCCTGGGCGGCGACCTCGTCCGGCTGTCGCCGGTGGTCAACTACCGGGCGCCCGGCGGCGACGTCGAGCTCGACGGGCTGTACTTCGCCGACGGCGGGCAGCACTTCGAGCAGCGCCTCCTGGTCGACCACTCGGTGCCGAACTGCCGGTCGAACGTCATGTACAAGGGCGCGCTGCAGGGCGCGGACGGCGACAAGGCCGCGCACACCGTGTGGATCGGCGACGTGCTGATCCGCAAGGAGGCCGAGGCGACCGAGACCTACGAGCTCAACCGGAACCTGCTGCTCACCGACAACGCCCGCGCCGACTCGGTGCCGAACCTCGAGATCGAGACGGGCGAGATCGTCAGCGCCGGCCACGCCTCGGCCACCGGTCGCTTCGACGACGAGCAGCTGTTCTACCTGATGGCCCGCGGCATCCCCGAGGAGCAGGCCCGGCGTCTCGTCGTGCGCGGCTTCTTCGGCGAGGTCATCAACAAGGTCCGCGTGCCCGCGCTGCGTGACCGGCTCGAGGCGGCCGTCGAGGCCGAGCTCGAGGCCGTCGGTTCCTGAAGTCCACCACTGCGTTGCTGAAAGAGGCTTGATGTCCACCCTCGAGATCCGCGACCTGCACGTCGAGGTCGAGACCGAGTCCGGCCCGAAGGAGATCCTCCGCGGCGTCGACCTGACGGTGAACTCGAACGAGACCCACGCGATCATGGGTCCGAACGGCTCCGGCAAGTCGACCCTGGCCTACTCCATCGCCGGCCACCCGAAGTACACCGTGACCCGCGGCGAGGTCCTCCTCGACGGCGAGAACGTCCTGGAGATGGCGGTCGACGAGCGGGCGCGCGCCGGCCTGTTCCTGGCCATGCAGTACCCCGTCGAGGTGCCCGGCGTCTCGATGTCGAACTTCCTGCGGTCGGCGGCCACCGCGACCCGTGGCGAGGCACCGAAGGTGCGCCACTGGGTCAAGGAGGTCAAGACGGCGATGACCGACCTCGAGATCGACCCCTCGTTCGCCGAGCGCAGCGTCAACGAGGGCTTCTCCGGCGGCGAGAAGAAGCGCCACGAGGTGCTGCAGCTCGCGCTGCTCAAGCCCAAGTTCGCGGTGCTCGACGAGACCGACTCCGGCCTCGACGTCGACGCGCTGCGCGTCGTGTCGAAGGGCGTGAACGACTACAAGGCGCAGTCCGACGTCGGCGTCCTGCTGATCACGCACTACACCCGGATCCTGCGCTACATCGCGCCGGACCGCGTGCACGTCTTCGTCAACGGCCGGGTGGCCGAGTCCGGCGGCCCGGAGCTCGCCGAGGAGCTCGAGGCGAACGGCTACGAGCGGTTCACCACGGCCAAGGAGGAGCAGCCGGCATGACCGCACTCGCACCCACCACCACGGGTGCGACGCTGGATGTCGAGAAGATCCGAGCGGACTTCCCCATCCTGAGCCGCACCGTCCGGGACGGGAAGTCGCTGGTCTACCTGGACTCGGGCGCGACGTCGCAGCGCCCGTACCAGGTGCTCGACGCCGAACGGCACTTCCTGGAGACGTCGAACGCCGCGGTCCACCGCGGCGCGCACGCGCTCTCCGAGGAGGCGACCGACGCCTACGAGTCCGCCCGTGACCGCATCGCCGGGTTCATCGGCGCGGACGACGGCGAGATCGTGTTCACCAAGAACGCGACCGAGGCGCTCAACCTCGTCGCCTACGGGATGTCGAACGCGCTGACGTCCGACGACCCGAAGGCCGCACGCTTCCGCGTCGGTCCGGGCGACGAGGTCGTCGTCACCGAGATGGAGCACCACGCCAACCTGGTGCCGTGGCAGGAGTTCTGTCGCCGCACCGGGGCGACGCTGCGCTGGTTCGGGGTGACCTCCGACGGTCGGCTCGACCTGGACCCCTCGGTCATCACCGAGCGGACGAAGGTCGTCGCGTTCACCCACCAGTCGAACGTGCTGGGCACGGTCACCCCGGTCGAGCAGATCGTGGCGATGGCGAAGCAGGTCGGCGCGTACACGGTGCTCGACGCCTGCCAGTCGGTGCCGCACGCGCCGATCGACGTGCACGCGCTGGGCGTCGACTTCGCGGCGTTCTCCGGGCACAAGATGCTCGGTCCGTCGGGGATCGGGGTGCTCTACGGGCGGCGTGAGCTGCTCGAGGCGCTGCCGCCGTTCCTCACCGGCGGGTCGATGATCGAGCTGGTCCGCATGGAGGGCTCGACCTACGCCGCCCCGCCGGCCCGGTTCGAGGCCGGGGTGCCGATGACCTCGCAGGCCGTCGGCCTCGGTGCCGCGGTGGACTACCTGTCCGCGCTGGGCATGGAGAACGTCCACGCCCACGAGAACACCCTGACCGCGGCCGCGCTCGAGGGCCTGCAGGGCATCGACGGCGTGACGATCATCGGGCCGCGGAACACCGAGTCGCGCGGGGGAGCGGTGTCGTTCGAGATCGACGGCGTGCACCCGCACGACGCGTCGCAGGTCCTCGACGACTCCGGCATCGCGGTCCGCGTCGGGCACCACTGCGCGTGGCCGCTGCACCGGGCGTTCGGCGTGCAGAGCTCGATCCGCGCCAGCTTCTACGTCTACAACACCCTCGACGAGGTGCACGCGTTGATCGACGGTGTCCGCCGAGCCCAGGACTTTTTCGCCCGTGACGGCGTTTCTCTGTAGGAGGAGGTCGTCGTGAAGCTCGAGACCATGTACCAGGAGATCATCCTGGACCACTACAAGAACCCCCACGGCAAGGGGCTCCGCGAGCCGTTCGAGGCCGAGGTCCACCACGTGAACCCGACCTGCGGCGACGAGGTGACCGTGCGGGTGCACCTGGAGGGCTCGGGGGCCGACGCGAAGGTCGTCGACCTGTCCTACGACGCGCTCGGCTGCTCGATCAGCCAGGCGGCGACCTCGGTGGCCTACGACCTGATCGTCGGGCACACCGTCGGGGAGTCGTTCGAGGTGCTGTCGGCCTACCAGGAGATGGTGCAGGGCCGCGGCAAGGTCGAGCCCGACGAGGACGTCCTCGACGACGCGGTCGCCTTCGCCGGCGTCGCCGCGTACCCGGCCCGCGTCAAGTGCGCGCTGCTGGGATGGTTGGCGTTCAAGGACGCGGTGGCCCAGGCTGACGAGAACGCCCCCGAACTGGAGGGACAGGCATGACGGAGACCGAGACGCCCCGGGGCGCCGAGGGGATGCCGGACGCGCCGGCCCCGAAGGCGGACACCCCGTCGATCGACGACCTCGAGGAGGCCATGCGCGACGTCGTCGACCCCGAGCTGGGGATCAACGTCGTCGACCTGGGCCTGCTCTACGGCATCGACGTGCACCAGGACGACAGCGCGGGCACCGTCGCGACGCTGGACCTCACCCTGACCTCGGCGGCCTGCCCGCTGACCGACGTCATCGAGGACCAGTCGCGGGCGGCCCTGACCACCGGTCCGGGCGGTGGGCTCGTCGACGACGTGCGCATCAACTGGGTCTGGATGCCCCCGTGGGGCCCGGACAAGATCACCGACGACGGCCGCGAGCAGCTGCGCGCGCTCGGGTTCACGGTGTAGGTGGCTCCGCCCTCCGGGCGCGAACCCACGAACGGGCCGTTCATCACGTTCTTCCGTGATGGACGGCCCGTTCGTCGTTCCGAGGGCCGGTGCTCAGGGCCTCAGGACGACCGGCGCACCACGTGCGGCTTGAGGTGCCGGTACCCGCGCACGTGCAGCGGCGGGACCGAGCGCAGGTCGACGTCGAGGTCCGCAGCGCGGATCGCGGCCGTCATCTCGTCGTCCACCAGGGTCGTGCCGGGGCGGGCGTGGGACGTGAGGCGGCTGGCGATGTTCACCGTCGGGCCGTAGACGTCGCCGTACCGGGGCAGGACGTCGCCGAAGGCCAGGCCGATGCGCAGCGCGATGCGGTCGTCGGAGTCGGGGACCTCGTCGTGCAGGGCGAACGCGATCTCGCAGGCCGACGGGGCGTCGTCGCACACGAAGAGCACCTCGTCGCCGAGGGTCTTCACGACGCGCCCGCCGGAGCGGGACACGACGTCGTTGGACACGCCCTCGAAGCGCTCGAGCAGCGCGCGGAGCTCGTCGGCGTCGATGCGGCGCGACAGCGAGGTGAACCCGACGATGTCGGCGAACCCGACCGCGGCCGTCGAGTGGCCCCCGTCGCCGTCGGCATCGTTGGTCGCGAGCGCGCTCATCATGCGGCCCGCGGTGACGAGCAGGTGCCGACGCCAGGTGTAGGCCTGCAGGTCCTCCATCAGCGGTGCGAGCGTGCGCACCGCCGCGACGACGGCCGCCGGGTCGTCCCCGGACCCGCGCTCCACGATCACCCGCCGCAAGAGATCGGCCTGCCACTCGGCGAGCCGGGCCATGCTCTGCCCGAGCGTGCGGGCGATCGTGAGCGCCTCGGTCTCGTCGAACGCATCCTGGTGGACGAGGTCCTCGAGCAGCTTCAGGGCGTCGAGATCGGACCCCGCGAACGCCTCGACGTCGTCGGGCACCCGCGGGAAGCCCAGGGCGCTCCAGAGCCGCCCGGTCCGCTCGGCCGGCACCCCCGCCTGCTCCGCGACGTCGCCGCGCGTCAGCGTGCGCTCCCCGCCGATCAGGAAGTCCTCGACCTCGCGCCGGGCATCGGCCCAGGACGGGTCGGTCACGTGGTGTGGACGATGAGCACGTCGGTCGGGGCCTTGCGCGAGATGCCCTGCGGCACCGAGCCGAGCAGGCGTCCGGAGAGGCTGTTCAGGCCGCGGTTGCCGATGACGAGCAGGTCGGCCTTGCGGTCGGTGACGACGTCGGTGACGACCTCGATCGGGTCGCCCTCCTTCGCCACGGTCTCGACCTCGCCCACGCCCTTGGCCGACGCGCGCTCCTTCGCGTCGCGCAGCGCCTCCTCGGCGGGGGTGGAGCCGACGACGTGGTAGGCGGCGTCCTCACCGAGCTGCTGCTCGGCGGACCCGGTGTTCTTCGCGGGGTGGTAGGCGCTGATGATCAGCAGGGTGGCACCCGCGTCGGCGGCGACGACGGCCGCGCGGTCGACGGCGCGGAAGGAGGAGTCGGACCCGTCCGTACCGACGGCGACGAGCTGGTAGGCGCCCATGGTGATGCTCCGATTCTGGCGGTCGCGTCCCGCCCGACGACGGAACGAGCGGGAGTCGCGGATGGTAACGCGGTGCTCCGTTCGGACCTGCTAGTACCCGTTCTGGTCGATTCGATCGCCACCGGCACCCAGAAGTGATCCGGCGATCAGGTGACGGCGCAAGCGGGGGGACAGGTGGACGAACACCGAGAGCATCGCCCGCATCGAGCCCCGGACGTCGTCGTGCGCGCCCAGGTAGGCCCGCTGGGCCTCCGGCGGGACGCTGAAGAACCGCTCGAAGAACTCGGGCACCTCGGCCGACGGCATCCGCAGCAGCACGTCCAGGCCGCGGCGCCGCATGACGTGCACGGCGGACGCGGCCCGTCCGCCGACCGCTCGACCGGCGGCGTCGAGGACGTCTCCATGATCCGGTCGAGTGGCCAGGGCATCCGCCAGTCGAGTGGCCGTGGCGAGGGAGCGCGTCACGGAGTAGCCGGTGGCCGGGTGGACGAGGGGTACGGCGGCGCCGAGGGGGACGACGCCGGTGGGGGAGCGGTGCGCCGGCGTGTCCACCGGGAAGCGGACGTGCTCGACGCGCGACCGGTCGTCGAGCGGGATCTCCCCGGGACGCAGGCCGTGCGCGACGAGGCGGTGCCGCAGCCGTTCCGTCAGCTCGCGCAGCGGCAGGCCCGGCCGGCGGGCGAGCGAGGTCTCCTCGAGCAGCCAGTCGTCGCCGCCGAGCGGGATCGCGTAGAGGAACGTCGGCCAGCCCGCACGGCCGTGCGACGGCCGCCAGTCCATGAACGTGAGCCGCCCGCCGGTGACCCGCCGGGCGACCGCGGAGGGCACCACGACCCCCACCGCCGTCTGCTCGGCCGCACGCCCCACCCGGCGTCGGGAACGGGAGAGGGCCTGGGTGGCGCCGGTGGCGTCCAGGACCAGCCCGCCCGGCACCCGGCGCCCGTCGTCGAGCACCGCCGCGCGCTCGCGCCCGCCCTCGACGCCGACCACACGGCCCGCGACGACGGCGACGGCGTCGTGGCGCAGCGCGGCCTGCAACGCGGGGGTGTCGAGGACGGCGTACGAGCCGGTCAGCCGGTGGGTGCGCCGTGCGATCGCCCACACCGGGGCCGAGGCGGCCACCACGGACGGGTCGAGGGCGTCCGGCCCGGTGACGGGCACCTCGTCGCCCCAGGAGCCGTAGGTCTGGCGCCAGGTCCGGTCGGGGTGCGGGTCGACCAGCGTCACCGCGAGACCACGACGGGCACAGGCCCGCGCCGCCGACCACCCGGCGGGTCCTCCGCCCGCGACGATCACGTCGGCGTTCAGAGTCCGCCGTTCTCCCGCTGCTCCGCCTCCCACGCGGCGAGCCTCTCGCGATCGGCCTTGGCCCGCGCGTTCCAGTCCCGCATCGCCTGGGGGTAGCCGGTCACCTGGACGTCGTACACCGGCACCTTGCACCGGCGGGCGAGCTTCTCCGCGGCCCGCGGCGTGCCCACCCGGCGCCGCGTCCACTCGCCGTCCTGGGCCACGGCGACGACCGTGGTGTCGGTGGCGGTGGTCTCCGGCTCGACGAAGAACTCCACCCCGGTGCGGGTGCTCGCGAAGAGGCGCAGGTGCTCGAGATCGGCCGGGCCGCCCTCGCGGTCGAGGACCTGACGGCGCCCGTCCGCGCCGAGCCCGGACGACCCGGATCCGCGGCGAAACCAGCTGAACAGGCCCATACGTCCCAGTATCCCCGGCCGGTGTGAAGAATCCCTACATCGCCACCGGGCGGGAGGGTGCGGTCGACGCCTCGCCTACACTGGACTCCTGTGATCACCGCGACCGACCTCGAGCTGCGTGCCGGCTCCCGCGTCCTGCTCGCCGGGGTGACCCTGCGCGTGCAGCCGGGGGACCGCATCGCGTTCGTCGGCCGCAACGGGGCCGGGAAGACCACCTCGCTGCGCGCGATCGCCGGGGAGTCCGAGCCCTACGGCGGTCTGATCCGCTCGACCGGGCCGGTCGGCTACCTGCCCCAGGACCCCCGCGAGGGCGACCTGTCCGTCCTCGCGAAGGACCGCGTCCTGTCGGCCCGCGGGCTCGACCAGATCCTGCGCGACATGGAGAAGGTCCAGACGGCGATGGCCGAGCTGGCCGACGACCGCGAACGCGACCGGGCGATCGCGCGCTTCGGGCGCCTCGAGGAGCGCTTCGCCGACCTCGGCGGCTACGCCGCGGAGAGCGAGGCCGGCCGGATCTGCTCCAACCTCGGCCTGCCCGACCGCGTGCTCGCCCAGCCGCTGGAGACCCTCTCCGGCGGGCAGCGGCGCCGCGTGGAGCTCGCCCGCATCCTCTTCGCCGCGTCCGGGGACGGCGGGAACGCCGGCACCACGCTGCTGCTCGACGAGCCGACCAACCACCTCGACGCCGACTCGATCTCCTGGTTGCGGACCTTCCTCAAGGCCTACGACGGCGGGGTCGTCGTCATCAGCCACGACACCGACCTGCTGGCCGACGTCGTGAACAAGGTCTGGTTCCTCGACGCGACCCGCGGCGAGCTCGACGTCTACAACATGAACTGGAAGAACTACCTGCAGGCGCGGGCCGACGACGAGGCCCGGCGCCGGCGGGAGCGCGCCAATGCGGAGAAGAAGGCGTCCGCCCTGCAGGCCCAGGCCGCGAAGATGGGCGCGAAGGCGACGAAGGCGGTCGCCGCCAAGCAGATGCAGCGGCGGGCGAACGCCCTGCTCGAGGGCCTGGACGAGGAGCGCGTGGCCGACCGGGTCGCCGCGATCCGGTTCCCCACCCCGCAGCCCTGCGGCCGCACCCCCCTCACGGCCGCGGGCCTGTCGAAGAGCTACGGCTCGCTCGAGGTGTTCACCGGCGTGGACCTCGCGGTCGACCGGGGATCCCGCGTCGTCATCCTCGGCCTCAACGGCGCGGGCAAGACGACGCTGCTGCGCATCATGGCGGGCGTGGAGACGCCGGACACGGGCGAGGTCGTCCCCGGTCACGGGCTGCGTCGCGGCTACTTCGCGCAGGAGCACGACACCCTCGACATGGGGCGCACGGTCTGGCAGAACGCCCGCTCGGCCGCGCCGGACACCCCGGAGCAGCAGCTGCGCACCCTGCTCGGGGCGTTCCAGTTCACCGGCGAGCAGCTCGACCAGCCGGCGGGGACGCTGTCGGGCGGCGAGCGCACCCGGCTGGCGCTCGCGGGCCTCGTCTCCAGCGCCGCGAACGTGCTCCTGCTCGACGAGCCGACGAACAACCTCGACCCGGCGTCGCGCGAGAAGGTCCTCGACGCCCTGCGCCACTACGAGGGCGCCGTGGTGCTCGTGACGCACGACCCGGGGGCCGTCGAGGCGCTCGAACCCGAGCGCGTCATCCTGCTGCCCGACGGCACCGAGGACCACTTCTCCGCCGAGCACCTGGAGCTCGTCGAGCTCGCCTGAGCGGCCGTTGATCGTCGAACAGCCTTGATGACCTGGACGGATGCCGGATTGGTCCGCCCGGACGGATCTCGCTCCGATCGGCCCAACCGCTCACCGATCATGTGGAATGTGCCGTGGCGCACAGTGCCGCTGGCGATCATCATGGGTCGACCGGGCACCGTCCGGGAGAGGGGTGGATGACCATGGCCGACCTGAAGAAGGGCGCCCGCATCACGGGCGACCAGCGCGACAAGCTCGCGACGGACCTGAAGAAGAAGTACGAGAAGGGGGCGAGCATCCGCTCGCTCGCGGAGTCCACGGGCCGGTCGTACGGCTTCGTGCACCGGGTGCTCTCCGAGTCCGGGGTCACGCTGCGCGGGCGCGGCGGCGCCACGCGCACGAAGAAGACCTCCTGACGGCGCGCCGCCGCTGACCCGGGCCCGTCCACCAGCGGGCGGGCCGGGCCGGTGTCGCACGTCTGCTCGCCCTGCGCGAACTCCCCCGGGTGATCGCGCGTCGCCGCGCCCCGCGGCGGATACTCGGCGGTCGGACCGGCGGACCACCACCCGCCGAGGCCGTTCGGGCGCCGCTTGACCTCAACCATCGTCGAGGTCGCACGCTCGGAGCCGGGTCCGAGCGAACGGGGTGAGTGGCGTGGAGAACGCCTGGATGTTGATGATGTCGATGTCGCAGGGCGAGAAGCTGCCGCGGTCGGTGCCGAAGGGCACGCTGCCGCGCATCTGGCGCTTCGCGGCCGCGCACCACCGGATGCTCTACGGCTTCCTCGCGCTGACCACGGTGTCCGCGGTGATCGCGGTGGGCGTGCCCGTCCTCGCCGGCCGGGTCGTGGACGCGATCGTCAACCGCACGGGCCTGGCCACGGTCGTCTGGATCGCGGCGGCCATCGCCGGCCTCGCGATCGCCGACGCGCTGCTCGGGCTGGCCGAGCGCTGGATGAGCTCCCGCATCGGCGAGGGGCTGATCTACGACCTGCGTCGCGCGGTGTTCGGGCACGTGCAGTCGATGCCGGTCGCCTTCTTCACCCGGACCCGCACCGGGTCGCTCGTCAGCCGGCTGAACAACGACGTCATCGGGGCGCAGCGGGCCTTCACCTCGACGCTGTCCGGCCTCGTCACCAACGTCATCCAGCTGGTGCTGACCGTCGCGGTGATGGTCACCCTGGCCTGGCAGATCACCCTGCTCGCCCTGGTCCTGCTGCCGATCTTCATCCTCCCCGCTCGCCGGATGGGCCGCACCATCGCGGCACTGCAACGGGAGTCCGCGAACCTGAACGCGGCCATGACGGGGCAGATGACCGAGCGCTTCTCCGCGGGCGGCGCCACCCTGGTCAAGCTGTTCGGGCGCCCCGAGGCCGAGGCCGCCGAGTTCGGCGACCGCGCCGACCGGGTCCGCGGCATCGGGGTGCGCACCGCGATGGCCAACCGCGTGTTCATGACGAGCCTGACGCTGGTCAGCGCCCTCGCCCAGGCCATGGTCTACGGGGTCGGCGGGTGGCTCGCCTTCACCGGGCGGATCGAGGCCGGCACCGTGGTGAGCCTCGCCCTGCTGCTCACCCGGCTCTACGGTCCGCTGACCCAGCTCGCGAACGCCCGCGTCGACGTCATGAGCGCGCTGGTGAGCTTCGAGCGGGTCTTCGAGGTGCTGGACCTGGAGCCCTCGATCACGCAGCGCCCGGACCCGCGGCCTCTCCCCGCGACCCCTCTCGGGGTGCGGCTGCGCGACGTCCGGTTCACCTACCCGGACGCGTCGACGGTGTCGCTCGCGAGCCTGGAGGAGGTCGCGACCCTCGACCACACCGAGAACCACGAGGTGCTGCACGGCGTGGATCTCGAGGTGGCGCCGGGGCGGATGCTCGCCCTGGTCGGCCCGTCGGGGGCTGGCAAGTCCACGATCGCCTCGCTGGTCCCACGTCTCTACGACGTGGACTCGGGCGCGGTGGAGGTGGGCGGGGCGAGCGCAGCGACGGGGGAGGCGACGCCGGGCGCCTGGACCGACATCCGCGACCTGTCGTTCGCCGACCTGCGCGGGGCCGTCGGCGTGGTCACGCAGGACGGCCACCTCTTCCACGACACCGTCGCGGGCAACCTGCGCTACGCGAAGCCGGAGGCGACCGACGCCGAGCTGGTTACCGCCCTGGAACGGGCCCGCCTGGGGCCGCTGCTGCGCGGCCTGCCCGAGGGTCTGCAGACCGTGATCGGCGAGCGCGGCTACCGCCTCTCCGGCGGGGAGCGTCAGCGTCTGACGATCGCGCGCCTGCTGCTCGCCGCCCCACGGGTGGTCATCCTCGACGAGGCCACGGCCCACCTGGACTCCGAGTCCGAGGTCGCGGTCCAGGAGGCGCTGGCCGAGGCCCTGGTGGGGCGCACGGCGATCGTCATCGCGCACCGGCTCTCGACGATCCGCAGCGCGGACACGATCGCCGTGGTCGAGGACGGCCGGGTCGTCGAGCAGGGATCGCACGAGGTCCTGCTGGCCCGGGCGGGGCGCTACGCCGACCTCCACCACACCCAGTTCGCCCCCGCCGCATGATCACCGTCGGTGAGGTTGTCGGGGGTCCGTGATACGCCAGACACCGACGGCGCGAACCCCTGCACCTCGTGGGGGCCGCGTGTAGCGTCGTTCGGCGTGCCTCACGGGACCCGTGGGACGCACGTGATCACCCACGAGTACCGAGGGGAGATGAGGCACGGATGGCCGCTCCCGCGCTCGAGCTCGACCCCGCGGCGCCGGTCCCGGACCGCGCGGCCGCCGCCGCGTACGTCGCGTCGGTGTGCTTCAAGCACGGGCCTCCGCGACTGCTGGGCGCCGAGCTGGAATGGCTCGTGCGGTCGGCCTGGCGGCCGGCCGATCCCGTGGACCCGGCGCAGCTGCTGCGCGTCCTCGGCCCGCACGCCCCGGGCACCCTGCGTTCCTCCGTCCCCACCGTGACCGGCGCGCCGCCTCCGCCGCAGGCCGCCCGGGCTCCGGAGCCGCTCCCGTCCGGGAGCGACGTCACCGTCGAGCCCGGTGGTCAGGTCGAGATCGCCACCCCTCCCGTCGCGAGCCTGTCCGAGCTGGTCAGCGCGGTCAGCGCCGACACCGCCGCGATCCGGGAACGGCTGGCCACCGAGGGCCTCACCCTCGTCGACCGCGCCGCCGACCCGCTCCGTCCTCCCCGCCGCCTGCTGCGCGTCCCGCGCTACGCGGCCATGGAGGCGGCCTTCGACCGCGTCGGGCCGCACGGTCGGACCATGATGTGCTCCACCTCCGCGGTCCAGCTCTGCGTGGACGCGGGGGAGGGGACGGCGGTCGCCGACCGCTGGCGGGCCCTGCACGAGATCGGCCCGGCCCTGGTCGGGATGTTCGCGAACTCGCCCGCGGTGCACGGCCACCGCACCGGGTGGAAGTCGTCACGCATGGCGGCCTGGCTCTCGCTCGACCCGGAGCGCACGCGTCCGCCGCGCGGGCTCGGCGACGACCCGGCCGTCGAGTGGGCCGAGCGGGCCCTCGCCACGTCCCTGCTCTGCGTCCGGCGTCACGGGCACTGGAACGCCCCGCCGGCCGTGACGTTCGGTGACTGGATCGACGGTCACGGTGGCCTCGACGTGGCACCCACGTGGGACGACCTCGACTACCACCTGACGACGCTGTTCCCGCCGGTCCGCCCGCACGGGCACGTCGAGATCCGCTACGTCGACCAGCAGCCCGGCGGCGAGTGGGCCGTGCCCCTCGCCGTGATCACGGCGCTGCTGGCCGACCCGCGCACCCTCGACGCGGCCCGCGAGGCCGCGGCGCCGGTCGCCGACCGGTGGGTGGCCGCGGCACGCCACGGCCTGGCGGACCCGGCCCTGCAGCGCGCCGCCGCCCGGCTGGTCGACCTCGCCCACCGCGCCCTGGCCACCACCGACCCCGCGCTCGCGACGCTGGTCGGCGAGGTGGCCGAGCGGCGGGTGCTGCGGGGCCGCTGCCCGGCCGACGACCCGACCGTCGAACCCGGCGAGGGCGAGCTCGGACCCGCCGTCGAGAACCCGTACCCGTCCCCCCGCGACCCGGACGACCACCCGGACCACCCGGCCCTCCCCGGAGGCGATCCCGCATGACCCGTTACCCCGACGACCTGCGCGTCCGGCTGGCCGAGGAGCTGGCCGCGGCCCGGCGCCGCACCCAGGTCCTCACCGACGCCGTCGACGACGTCGAGCTGACCCGCCAGCACTCGCCGCTGATGTCACCCCTGCACTGGGACGTCGCGCACATCGCGAACATGGAGGACTTCTGGCTGGTCCGACGCGCGAGCCCCGGCGAGGAGCCGACGCCAGGCGTCCGCGAGGACCTCGACCACCTCTACGACGCGTTCACCAACCCGCGGGCCGGCCGCCCGGAGCTCCCGCTGCTCGACCCGGTCGCGGCGCGCGCGTACGGCTCGACGGTCCGCGAGCGGACCCTCGAGATCCTCGAGGAGGCCGGCGCCGACGGCCGCGCGCTGCTCGAGGACGGCTTCGTCTACGGGATGATCGCCCAGCACGAGCAGCAGCACGTCGAGACGATGCTCGCCACGCACCAGCTGCGGCAGGGCCCGCAGGCCCTGCACGCCGACCCGCCGCCGCGCTCGGAGCTCGCCGCCGAGCTGATCGGCACCGAGGTGTTCCATGCCGGCGGTCGGTTCACGATGGGCGTCGACGCGGTCGGACCCGACGTGTACGCCCTGGACAACGAACGGCCGGCGCACGCCGTCGAGGTCGCGCCCTTCCACCTCGACGCCGTGCCGACCACCAACGGTGAGTACGCCCGCTTCGTCGACGATGGCGGGTACGCCCGCCGCGAGCTGTGGTCCGACGCCGGCTGGGAGCACATCACCGCCGAGGGCTGGTCCGCGCCGATGACGTGGGAGCAGGTCGCCGGCGCCTGGCACCGCACGAGCTTCGGCGAGCGCCAGGCGATCGCCGACGTCGCCGACCAGCCCGTGATGCACGTGTGCTTCCACGAGGCCGCCGCCTACGCCCGGTGGGCCGGCAAGCGCCTGCCCACCGAGGTGGAGTGGGAGTACGCGGCGCGGTTCGACCCGGCGTCGGGCACCACGCGGCGCTTCCCGTGGGGCGACGACGAGCCGACCCCGGAGCTCGCGAACCTGGACCAGCGTCACCTGCAGCCGGCGCCGGTCGGGGCGTACCCGAAGGGCGCCTCGCCCCTCGGGGTGCACCAGCTGGTCGGCGACGTGTGGGAGTGGCTGGACTCCGGGTTCGAGGGCTACCCGGGGTTCGCGCCGTTCCCGTACAAGGAGTACTCCGAGGTCTTCTTCGGCGGCGATTTCCGGATGCTGCGCGGCTCCTCGTTCGGCGTGGGCACGATCAACGCCCGCACCACGTTCCGGAACTGGGATCTGCCGATCCGCCGGCAGATCTTCTCCGGGTTCCGGCTCGCCCGGTCCGCCGAGGCCTGACGCCCGTGTGCCGACACCTGGGCCACGTGGGCCCGCGGCCGGTCACCCTCGCCTCGCGGGTGACCGAGCCGCCGCACTCCCTGCTCGTGCAGTCCTACGCCCCCGCCGACATGCGCGGCGGGGGCACGGTCAACGCCGACGGCTTCGGCGTCGGCTGGTACTCCGACACCGGACCGCACTCCTACCGCTCGCCGGTCCCGATGTGGACCGACGGCTCCTTCCTCGACCTGGCCACCGCGATCTCCTCGCCCGCGTTCGTGGCGGCGGTGCGCTCGGCCACCGTCGGGATGCCGGTCTCGACCGGGGCGTGCGCCCCGTTCCGCGACGGCGACCGCGTGTTCAGCCACAACGGCGTCGTCCGCGGCTGGCCCGGGTCCCTGCGCGACCTCGCCGCCGAGCTCGACCCCGAGACGCTGATGACCCTCGACGCACCGACCGACTCGGCCGTGCTCTGGGCGCTCGTGCGGCGTCGGCTGGACGCGGGGAAGGACCCCGCCGACGCGGTGGCCGACGTCATCACGCGCACGCTGGACGCCGCGCCCGGCTCCCGGCTGAACCTGATGCTGCTGACGACCGGCCCGGCGGGAGAGCCGACCCTCGTGGCCACCGCCGTCGACCACGCCCTGTCCTACCTCGCCGACGACGAGGGCGTGACCGTGGCCTCGGAGCCGCTCGACGACCGCGCGTGGACCCCGGTCGACGACCGCCGGCTCGTCGTCACCCGCGACGCCGCGACCGTCGCCGTCACCGCCCTCTAGGGCGCTCCTGATCCGTTCCCGATGACGTGAACCAGGCCTGCCCCGAGACGGGTCGGCCGCAACCGATCGGACGTGAACTCCCGCCGTGACCACCCCGCACGGAACCCTCCCGACGCTCGACGTCCATCTCACCGAGGCCGACGCCGACGCCGCCCTGCGCGCGGACGCGCGCCGGGGCCTGACCTCGACCCCGAAGGTCCTGCGCCCCCAGTGGCTCTACGACGCCCGTGGCTCCGAGCTGTTCGAGCAGATCACGGCGTTGCCGGAGTACTACCCGTTCACCGCCGAGCGCGAGGCGCTCGCCGGGGGCGCGGACGAGATCGCCCGGATCGCGGGGGCGGACACCTTCGTCGAGCTCGGCTCGGGGTCGTCGACCAAGTCGACGCTCCTGCTCGACGCGATGTCGCGCACCGGCGAGCTGCGCCACTACGTCCCGGTGGACGTGTCGGCGGCGGCGCTCGAGGAGGCGGTGCCCGGGCTCGTCGCGGGCTACCCGGACCTCGAGGTGCACGGGGTGGTCGGCGACTTCACCGCCGACCTGCGCAGCATCCCGCAGGTCGGCCGCCGCCTCGTCGTGCTGCTCGGGGGCACGATCGGCAACTTCGAGCCCGAGGAGCGCCGGGCCTTCCTCGACGCGCTGTCCGACGCGCTCGTCCCCGGTGAGCACTTCCTCGTCGGGACCGACCTGGTCAAGGACGAGGCGACCCTGGTCGCGGCCTACGACGACGCCGCGGGCGTGACCGCGGAGTTCGAGCTGAACGCGCTCACGGTGCTGAACCGGGTGCTCGGGGCGGACTTCGACGTCGAGGGCTTCGACTACCTCGCCGTCTGGGTCCCGCAGTCGAGCCGGATCGAGATGCGGGTGCGCGCCCGGCGGGCGATGACGGTGCAGGTGCCCGCGCTCGACCTCGTCGTGGAGTTCGCGGACGGCGAGGAGATGCGCACCGAGATCTCCACGAAGTTCACCCGCGCCGGCATCGCCGGTGAGCTCGACGCGGCCGGGTTCGACGCCGTCGGCTGGTTCACCGACCCCGGCGAGCGGTTCGGGCTGACGCTGGCCCGCCGGAGACGGAGCGGAGCGGAGCCCGACCAGGAGCGCTAGTCGTGGACTGGAACGACCGCTTCGCGGCGTCGGGGCCGGGCGAGCCCGGACCACCGTCGGTGCTCGTCGGGCGCGAGGACCTCGTCCCGACGACCGGTCGCGCGCTCGACGTGGCGTGCGGGCGCGGCACCGTCGCGGTGTGGCTCGCGCAGCGGGGCCTCGTGGTCGACGCGCTCGACGCCGCCCCTGCCGGGCTCGCCCTGGGCCGGGCGGCGGCCGACGCCGCCGCTGTGACGGTGCACTGGATCGAGGCCGACCTCGACGAGGGTCTGCCCGTCACCGGCGGGTACGACGTGGTGGTCTGTCAGCGCTTCCGTGACCCGGCCCTCTACCCGGCGCTCGCGGGAGTGCTGGCGCCCGGCGGGCTGTTGGTGGTGACGGTGCTCTCCGTCGTCGGCGACGCCGGCGGCCGCTTCCGGGCGGAGCCGGGAGAGCTCCGGGGGGCGTTCGCGGACCTCGACGTGCTCGTCGACGAGGAGGGTGGCGGTGAGGCACACCTGGTGGCGCGGCTCGACTGACCTGACGTGGTTGGTCGCGCTCGGCGCCGCACTGTGGGGGACCGATGCGCTGCTGCGCGCACCGTTGGCCGGTGGGCTCCCCGCGGCGAGCATCGTGTTCTGGGAGCACCTGATCATCGTCGTGGTGCTCGTCCCGTGGCTCCCGCGGGCATGGCGCGCGTTCCGGGCGATGGCGCCGCGCGCCCGGATGGCGATGGCGGTGATCGGGGCGGGCTCGTCGGCGCTGGCCACGGTGCTGTTCACCGAGGCGCTCGTGCTGGGCGACCCGATCACGCCGTTGGTGCTGCAGAAGATCCAGCCCCTGGTCGCCGCCCTCGGCGCCGCGTGGCTGCTCGGCGAGCGGCTGCGCCGCGGCTACTGGACGTACGCGGTGCCGGCGCTGGTCGGCGCGTGGCTGCTGGCGTTCGCCGACCCGCTCGACGTGCACGTCCAGGCGGTGGTGGCCGCGCTCCTCGCGGCGGGCGCCGCGGTGCTGTGGGCGGCCGGGACCGTGCTGGGCCGCTACGTCGGACGGTCGGGCACCTCGCCGTGGGACATCACCGTGCTGCGGTTCGCGGTCGGCCTGCCCGCGTCGCTGGTGGTCCTGCTGGTCTCGGGCGGGCCGGTCGCGGTGAGCGTCGGGCAGCTCCCGCCACTGGTGGCGTTGGCACTGGTCCCCGGGCTGCTCGGTCTCGCGCTCTACTACCCGGGCCTGCGGCGGACCCCCGCCGCCCGGGCGACGCTGGCCGAGCTGGCCTTCCCAGTCACCGCGACGATCCTCGGGGTCACGCTGCTCGGCGGGACGTTGACCGCGACCCAGGTGCTGGGGCTCGTCGTCGTCGCGGTCTCGGTGACCGCGCTCGGGCTGCGGGAGCGGTCCCGACGGCCGGTGGTGACCGGCGAGGGCGCGGCGGAGCCGGTCAGGGCCCGCAGATGACGTCCTGCCCGGGCGCCGGGATCGTCCGGGCGACGACCGTCCGGCCGTCGACGGTGATGCGGCAGGAGATCCGCGACCCGGGCCGGACCCCGACGAGCCCGGCCTGGAGCTTGGGCTCCGGCGTATACGGCACGGTCAGGGTGCGCTCGAACGGCACGCCGGAGAAGTTGACCTGCTGGTTGCTGCCCAGCTCGCCGACGGTGACGTAGCGGCCGAACGCGGACCCGCCCGCCGTCCCGGTCACCGAGAACTGCACCGTGTACTGCCGCGCCGGGGGAGGTGGCGGCTCCGAGGAGCACGCGGCGCCGCCCACCAGGACCATCGCCGCACCGGCCACCGCGCCCGCCGTCCGGCTCCATCGCCTGCGTCCCACTGGTTCCTCCCCCGGATGAGGGCGGCAGCCTACTGCGCGGTAGGGGGCACCGTGCACGGCGGCTGCCACCCGAGCACGCCGTCGAGGGCGCGCAGGGTGAGGGCGGCCGGGAGGAGCCGGCCCAGGCCGTCGCGACCCGCCGTCGGGAAGGGGCCGGAGAGACCCGCGACGAGGCCGGCGAGCCGGGACCGTCGGGTGAGGGCCGCGGTGCGGGGACGGCGGAGGCGGTCGTACCGGTCGAGGTCGTGGGAGCACCGGGCGAGGACCGCGGCGTCCTCGAGGGCGAGGCACCCGCCCTGGCCGAGGTTCGGGGTCATGGCGTGGGCGGCGTCGCCGAGCAGCACGGTTCGTCCGGACCGGAACGTGCGCAGCGGCGGCAGCCAGGACAGGCCGGTGACGTGGGCGGAGTCCGGGTCGGCCGCGGCGAGGAGCTCGGGGATCGGGGCGTGGACGTCGGCGAACCGGCGGCGCAACGCCGCCGGGTCGCGAGCGGCCGGCTCGTCGTCGCGCACGACGGCCCAGAGGTTGACCCGTCCGTCCCGCAGCGGCGCGATCCCGGCGTAGCAGCCGTCGGCCCAGGTCTCGCCGCCCTCGGTGGGCGGGTCGTCGACGTGCGCCACGAGCCGCCAGGCCACGGTGCCCGTGGAGCCCGGCCGGGCGCCGGGGGCGACGAGGCGACGCACGGTGGAACCGATCCCGTCCGCGCCGACGACGAGGTCGGCGTCGATCTCCTCGGGCCGCTCCACCGGCGCGCCGGTGTGCACGACGCCCGGTGGGAGGCGCTCGCGCAGGATCGCGAGCAGCCGGGCGCGAGGGAGGACCGTGACGCCGTCGCCGTGGCGCTCGATCATCCGGGCCTGGTCGGTGCGCACGATCCAGCGTCCCCGCCGGTCCCGGATGCCGCCCGCGGCCTGGACCAGGCCCTCGTGCCGGACGGCGTCGCCGAGTCCAAGGACGTCCAGGGCGCGCAGCGCGTTCGGCCACAACGAGATGCCGCCGGGCCCGGCGGCGTGCTCGAGACGCTCCCGGACCTCGACGTCCCAGCCCGCCCGGACCAGACCGCACGCCGCCGCCAGTCCGCCGATCCCGCCGCCGACGACCACCGCCCTGCCCACCCGCACCGCATCCCCGCCCCGGGCGGAGGCGAACCTCATGCCGCCCGCGGACCGTCGATCGCCCGGCGGAAGATCGCGTGCACCTCGTCGGCCGACGGGGCCGGGTCGGCGATCGCGGTCTGCATCAGCAGGCCGCAGAACAGACCGGCGAGGACGCGGCCGGTGAGGGGGTCGGTGCGCCGGCCGAACACCTCGACCAGGGCCTCGTCCCACGCCGCGCTGACCGGGCGTAGGCGGGGCCGGTGCAGCGCGGCGACGTAGAGGTCGTACTCGACGACGGTGTGCGTGCCCTCGCCAAGGTAGCTCAGGACGAGGTCGGTCAGTGCGGCGGCGAACCCGGCGTCGGGATCGAGGGCCGACTCCCACGCGCGGATCGCGCCGATGTTGTCGTCCGCCGCGTGGCGTAGCGCCTCCTCGAGCAGGTCGTCGAGGGTGCGGAAGTGGTAGGTCGTCGAGCCGAGCGGGACGTCCGCGGCCGCGGCGACGGCGCGGTGGGTCAGCCCGTCGACCCCGCGTTCGGCGACCACGGCGATGGCCGCGCGGGCGATGCGCTCGCGCCGCTGCGGGTCGGCGGTCCCCGACCGGGTGCGCGGTGCGGCTTCCCCCATGGGCGCCCAGGCTACCGCCGTCTGTACAGATGTACACGGTGGTCGTACCGTCGGGGCTCCCACCGACATCGACCGCGACAGGAGGACCGTGGGCCAGCTCTTCATCGACGGGACGTGGACCGACGCCGCCGAGGGCGGCAGCCGCGAGATCCGCTGCCCGGCCGACGGGCGGCTGGTCGCCGAGGTCAGCGAGGCGACCGCCGTGGACACCGACCGCGCGATCGCCGCCGCCCGCACCGCCTTCGACGACGGCCGGTGGTCGTCCGTCCCGCCCGCCGAGCGCGGCGCCCTGCTGCTGCGGGTGGCCGACCTGCTCCAGCGGGACCGGGACCGGCTCGCCCGCGCCGAGACCCTCGACACCGGCAAGCGGATCGCCGAGTCCGAGATCGACATGGACGACATCACGAACTGCTTCCGGTGGTTCGGGCACATCTCCGCGACCGACGACGGGCGCCTGGTGGAGACCGGGCAGCCGGACGCGCGCAGCAAGGTCGTCCACGAGCCCGTCGGCGTGTGCGCGCTGATCACGCCGTGGAACTACCCGCTGCTGCAGACCGCATGGAAGGTCGCGCCGGCGATCGGCGCCGGGTGCACCTTCGTGCTCAAGCCCAGCGAGCTGACCCCGCACACCGCGATCATCCTCATGGAGCTGCTGACCGAGGCCGGCCTGCCGGCCGGCGTCGGGAACCTGGTGCTCGGGGCGGGCGCGACGGCGGGTGGCCCGCTGTCGGTCGATCCGCGCGTGGACATGGTCAGCTTCACCGGCGGCCTCGCGACCGGCCGCGTCCTCATGGCGAACGCCGCGGCGACGGTGAAGAAGGTCGCGCTCGAGCTGGGCGGCAAGAACCCGTTCGTGCTGTTCGCGGACGCCGACCACGAGACCGCCGTCGACAACGTCCTGACCGGGATCTTCCTGCACTCCGGCCAGGTCTGCTCCGCCGGGGCGCGCCTGGTCGTCGAGGAGTCCGCGCACGACCGCGTCGTCGACGACCTCGTCCGCCGCGCGCAGAACATCGTCCTGGGCGGCCCGGACGACCCGGGCACCGAGACCGGTCCGCTGATCTCCGCCGCCCACCGCGAGAAGGTCGAGGCCTACGTCGCGCGGGGCGTCGCCGAGGGCGCGGTCCTGCGCTGCGGCGGCGAGCGCCCGACCGACCCGAGGCTGGCGGACGGCTTCTACTACCCCCCGACGATCCTCGACCGCTGCACCCAGGACATGTCGGTGGTGCACGACGAGTCGTTCGGCCCGGTGCTCACCGTCGAGACCTTCACCGACCTCGACGACGCCGTCCGCATCGCCAACGACACCGAGTACGGCCTCGCGGGCGCGGTGTTCTCCGCCGACCACGGGGTCTGCGAGGAGGTCGCGGGCCGGCTGCGCCACGGGACGGTGTGGATCAACGACTTCGGGCCCTACGTCCCGGCCGCCGAGTGGGGCGGCTTCGGGCACTCCGGCGTGGGCCGCGAGCTCGGGCGCGCGGGCCTCGCGGAGTACCAGGAGGCCAAGCACATCTGGACGAACACCCGGCCGGGCCCGACCGGGTGGTTCCCGTCGTCGACCCCGGGGAGCGGTTCGTGACCGGCACCGACGAGACCACCACCGACCCCGCCCGGGAGGCATGAACCATGGACACCGAGTTCGACTACGTGATCGTCGGCGGCGGGACCGCCGGGTGCGCCGTGGCCGCCCGGCTGTCCGAGGATCCCGACGTCAGCGTCTGTCTGATCGAGGCCGGGCCCTCCGACGTCGGCGACGACGCGATCCTCGACCTCTCGCGCTGGATGGAGCTGCTCGAGTCCGGCTACGACTGGGACTACCCGATCGAGCCGCAGGAGTCGGGCAACTCGTGGATGCGCCACGCCCGGGCGAAGGTCCTGGGCGGCTGCTCGTCGCACAACTCCGCGATCGCCTACTGGGCGCCGCGCGAGAACCTCGACGACTGGGCGGCCGGCGGCGCGACCGGGTGGTCGGCCGACGAGTGCTACCCCTTCTACCGCAAGCTCGAGACCGCGCTGGACGGCGCCGAGCACGCCGAAGCACCGGGTCGGGGCACCGACGGTCCGGTGACCATCCGGACCGTCGGCGACCAGGACCCGTGCGGCGAGGCGCTGCTGCGCGCCTGCGATCAGGTCGGGCTCCCGACGACGCCGTTCAACACCGGCCGCACCGTCGTCCGCGGGGCGAACTGGTTCCAGGTCAACGCGCGGCCGGACGGCACCCGCTCGTCGGCGTCCACGGCCTACATCCACCCGAACCTCGACCGTCCGAACCTCACGGTGCTGACGGGCTACCGGGCCGAGAAGCTCACCCTCGACCTCTCCGGCCCCCGGCCGCGGGCCACCGGGGCGCGGCTGCGCACGCCGGACCAGCGGCGCTCGATCGAGGTCACGGCCCGCCGCGAGACGGTGCTCTCGGCCGGCGCGATCGACGGTCCGAAGCTGCTCATGCTGTCCGGCATCGGCCCGGCCGGGCACCTCCGCGAGGTCGGCATCGACGTCGTCGTCGACGCGCCCGGCGTGGGGGAGAACCTCCAGGACCACCCGGAGGGCCTCGTCCAGTGGGAGGCCCTGCAGCCGATGCCGACCGCCTCCACGCAGTGGTGGCAGATCGGCATCTTCGCGGGCTCCGAGAGTCGGACGACGCCGGACCTGATGTTCCACTACGGCTCCGTGCCGTTCGACCTGAACATCGTGCGGTACGGCTACCCGACCGCCGAGAACACCTTCTGCCTGACGCCGAACGTGACGGGCGCCCAGTCCAAGGGCACCGTCCGGCTGTCCTCGCGCGACTTCCACGACAAGCCGAAGGTCGACCCGCGGTACTTCACCCACGAGCACGACCGCGAGGTGATGATCCGCGGCATCCGGGTCGCCCGGGAGATCGCCGCGGCACCGGCGCTGAAGGACTGGGTCGGCAAGGAGCTGGCGCCGGGGGAGCAGGACACGACCGACGAGGAGCTCTTCGAGTACATCCGCAAGACCCACAACACCGTCTACCACCCGTCCTGCACCGTGAAGATGGGCGCCGACGACGACACGATGGCGCCGGTGACCCCGACGCTGCACGTCAAGGGCGTGGACGGGCTGCGGGTGGCCGACGGCTCGGTGATGCCGGACCTGATCACCGTGAACCCGTGCATCACCACGATGATGATCGGCGAGCGCTGCGCCGACTTCATCCGTCGCGGGGTGTGAGACTGCGGGCGTGAGCCCGCGACGTGGTCCCGGCCGGACCCGGGTGCGCGGCCTCGACGAGGCACCGCCGCCCGGGGCGGCCGAGGTGTTCGTGCAGCACGTGCGGCTCGGTCCCGACGCGGGGACCGACGGCTACCCGTACGACCTGCCGGTGGTGCGGGCCCTGCGCGCGAGTGGTGGGCTCGCGTTCGACCGGCCGGTCACGTTCCTGGTCGGGCACAACGGGTCGGGGAAGTCGACGCTGGTCGAGGCCCTCGCCGTCGCGCTCGGGCTGAACGCCGAGGGCGGCTCGCAGAACTTCCGGTTCGCGACGGCGGACGCGCACTCCCCGCTGGGCGAGGCCCTGGTGGTGCGGCACGGACGCCGCAAGCCCCGCAGCCGGTACTTCCTGCGCGCCGAGAGCTTCTTCAACGTCGCCTCGGAGATCGATCGGCTCGACCGCGAGGGCGGCGGCCCGCCGATCATCGACGGCTACGGCGGGGTGCCGCTGCACGAGCGCTCGCACGGGGAGTCGTTCCTCGACCTGTTCGTCCACCGCTTCGGGCCGGACGGGCTGTACGTCCTCGACGAGCCCGAGGCCGCGCTCTCGCCGCAGGGCGCGATGGCCGTCCTCGCGCGCGTGCACGAGCTCGCGCGGGCCGGCGCGCAGTTCGTGATCGCCACGCACTCGCCGATCCTGCTCGCGGTCCCGGACGCCCGGATCCTCGAGATCGGCGACGACGGGTCGTGGCACGCCGTGGCCTACGACGAGGCCATGCCGGTCGTGCTCACGCGCGGCTTCCTCGCCGATCCGGCACGGCACGTCGCGGAACTCCTCGAGGACGGGTGATCGACGGGCCGCTCGGGGAGGTGCCGGTGATCGTCGGAGGCCCCTAGGGTGGCTCGGCGACGAGAGGGGGCCGACGTGGGCTCGGGCGTGATCGACGTGGCCGACGTGGTGGACCGGGCGCGGTACCCGCTCGACGCACCCGGGAGCCCCCGCTGGGTCGAGGTGGTCGAGGGCGCCCGGGAGGAGCTGCGGGCCCGGGGCGCGACCGTGCTGCGCGACGTCGTGCGACCCGCGCTGCGCGACCGGCTCCGCGCCGAGGGCGACGCCGTGGCCCCGGAGGCCCACACCGCGGTGGCGCGGGTGAACGTCTACAACACCGACCCCGACCCGACGTTGTCGGCGGACCACCCGGCGTCGGTCGTCCTGTCCCGGCGCAACGCGTTCGTGGCGCGCGACCACATCCCCGCCGGGCACCTGATCCAGCGGCTCTACGCCGACCCCGGCCTGCACGCCCTGCTCGCCGCCTGCTTCGAGCTGCCCGCGGTGCACCCGCTCGCCGACCCGTACTCCGGGCTCACCCTCAACGTCGTCGCGCCCGGGGACGACCACCCCTGGCACTTCGACACCAACGAGATCGCGGTCAGCCTGCTGACCCGCGCCCCGGAGGCGGGCGGGACCTTCGAGTACTGCCCCGGCATCCGGGCGCCGGGCGCGGAGAACCTCGCGGCCGTGCGCGCGGTGCTCGACGGCGACCGCGCGCCGGTGGCGCACCTCGACCTGCGGCCCGGCGACCTCCAGCTGTTCCGCGGGCGGTTCGCGCTGCACCGCGTGACGACGGTGCGGGGGAGCACCCCGCGCCACACCGCGATCCTGGCCTACAGCGACCGCCCGGGCGTGGTCGGGTCGCCGACCCGGACCCGCCAGCTCTTCGGCCGGGTCGCGCCCGCGCACCTCGCCGGTGCCGCGGCGCGCGGCGACGCCCTGCTCGACTGACCCGCCCGACCGACCCGACCCGAGGACCCCCATGCCGGACGGCACCCCCAGCACCTTCGACCTCGAGGACGGCCTCCCGCGCGTGCCCGTACCCGCGCTGGCCGACACCGCCGACCGCTTCGTCGCGTGGAGCTCCCCGCTGCTCGACGACGACCAGCGCGCCGCGACCCGGGCCGCCGTCGACCAGCTGCTGCGCCCCGACGGCCCCGGCCCGGTCCTGCAGGCCGCCCTCGAGGACTACGCCGCCGCGCCGAGCACCCACAGCTGGCTCGACGAGTTCTGGGAGTCCCGCTACCTCGGGCGCCGCGACCGGATCGCGCTCAACGCCAACTTCTTCTTCCTGTTCCGCCCGAGCTCCGACCCCGCGGAGTCCGATCAGGCCGGGCGGGCCGCCGCGCTGATCCTGGGCGCGCTGGACCATCAACACCAGGTCGACACCGGCGCCCTGCCCCCGGCCCGGCGGCGCGGCGAGCCGATGACCATGGAGCAGCACAAGTTCCTCTTCTCGGCCACCCGCATCCCCGGCGAGGAGCAGGACACCGCCCGCACGCCCTACACCGACGCCTGGCCCGGCCCCTCGCGGGAGCGCCACGTCGTCGTGTTCGCGCGCGGGCACGCGTTCCGGCTCGACGTCCTCGGCCCCGACGGGACCCCGCACACGGCGTCCGAGATCGCCGACGCCCTGCGGCGGCTGCGCGCCTCGGTCGGGGGCACGGGCGCCGGGGTCGGGCGACTCACGACGAAGGCCCGGGCCGAGTGGGCTCGCAGCCGGGACGCCCTGCGCGCCGAGGATCCCGCCAACGCCGCGGCGCTCGAGGAGATCGAGACCGCGCTGTTCTGCGTGAGCCTGGAGGACGTCGCCCCCACCGACGACACGTCCCGCGGCAAGGAGCTCCTCGCTGGTGACGCGTCCAACCGCTGGTTCGACAAGGCGGTCACCTTCGTCGTGTTCCCCGACGGCGAGGCCGGCATCAACACCGAGCACTGCCGCCTCGACGGGACGACGGTGCTCGCCCTGGTCGACGGCATCTTCGCGATGTCGACCGCCGAGCACGCCGAGCGTCTCGGGGCCCGGTCCCAGGGCGAGCCGGCCACGACGGAGATCCGGTTCGAGCTGACCGACGAGCGCGCCGCCGACGTCCGGGCGGCGGGCGAGGACTTCACGGCGTTCGCCGACTCCGTCGCCACCCGGCTCGTGGTGTTCGACGACCGCGGCAGCGACCGCGCGAAGGAGCTGAAGGTGTCCCCGGACGCCTTCGCCCAGCTCGCCTACCAGCTGGCGCACCGCCGGGCGAAGGGCTTCGTCGGGGCCACGTACGAGTCCATCGCGACGCTGCAGTTCCACCACGGACGCACCGAGGCGATGCGCGTGGTCACCCCCGAGATCCTGGCCTTCACCGCCGCCATGGACGACGCCTCCGCCGACGGCGACGCCCGCCGGGACGCCTTCGACGCGGCGGCCGAGGCCCACGGCCGCCGGGCCCGCGCGTGCCAGGCCGGGGACGCCCCCGAGCAGCACCTGTGGGAACTCTCGCTGATCCAGCAGCGTCGGGGGGAGGAGCTGGGGGCCACCGAGCCGCTCGAGGTCGTCGACTCGCCCGGCTGGCGCATCATGCGCGACGACTTCATGTCGACCAGCTCCGCGCCCTCGGTCAACGTGCGGGTGTTCGGGTTCGGCTCGACCAGCACCCAGTGCATCGGGGTCGCCTACGTCCTGCTGCCCGACCGCTGGATCGTCCACCTCAGCACGCCCGCCGCCGTGGGGGAGGAGATGGAGCGCTTCGCGGACGAGCTGCGGGCCGCCGTCGACGAGATCGAGGCCCTGCTCGCGGCCCGCTGAGCCGCCCGCGAGGACCAGGCACGGCACCGCAACGGCCGGTTCGTCGTCGACGTCGTCCAGCTCCGCGGACAGCCAGGGCTCCTCGCAGAGTGCGTCCCACGCCGATGGCGAGAGCACCTCCGCGGCGACGTCGTAGGCCAGGTCGACGAGGTCCTGCACCGAGCCCGTGCGCGCCACCTCGACCAGCCGCTCCGCGACGTCCGCGACGTCGTGGCCGTCCTCGACGAAGGCCCGCAGGGTCGAGGCCACGACACCCCGCCACACCTCGTCGAACACCAGTTCGTCCATGCCGGGGACGATAGCCGGTCCCCCCGACAGTCTCGCGGCTCAGCAGTCCTCGACCGGCCCGGTCATCGGCGGCATCCCGCCCGGAGGAGCGGTCGCGTCGGACGCGCCGGCCCCGGACACGACACTCACCGGCCCACCCGGGCCGTCCAGCGTCACCTCGTCCGCGTCCGGGTCCCGGAACCGCGCCTCGAGCCAGCCCACGCGCACCGTCCTCGGCCCGACCCACGCCACGGTCACACCGGCCGCCGAGTCCGAGCGGGTCGCGCCCACCACCCGGAGCGCCGGCTCGGACGAGGGCGGCCAGACGCTTCACCGTCGCGCCAGGACACAGAGGTCGGCGACGACCGCGACGCCGACCGCAGCCATCCGCGCGCGGTTGAGCACGAACCAACGGGCCACGAGTCGGTCCCCCTCCGGCGCCGCGCCCCGCAGCGGGAGGACCACGGTGCGTACGAGGACGGCGGAGATCGCCACCGCGAGCGCCGTCGCGAGGGCCGACGTTCCGACGACCGGATCGCCCCGGTGCCGCACGCACGTACCCACGGAGGCGGCCACCGTCGGCGGAGCGACCAGTGCGTAGAAGAACGGGGGCCACCCCGGTTCGAACACCGACGTCGGCGGGTTCGCGGCCCACCGCTCGATCGTGCGGCGGTGGGCTTCGACGCCGTTGCCGACCAGCCACGCGAGCCGGCCGACCAGTCCCGTCGTCAGGAAGAGGTCCACACCGCCCGATGATCGGCGGTCAGGAGCAGAAGTCCAACGCCCAGGAGGCCGGGCGCTGCCCGCCGACCCAGGGCAGCGCCATCGCGACCTGCGGCCACGGCCGGCGGAAGAGCCCGCGACCCGACGGCCACGGCAGTTCCCGCACCGCGGCCACGCCCGGGACGCGCAGCCGGCGCATCGCGGGGACCGAGATGCCCCACGGCATCGGGGGCGCGGTGTAGTGCTCGGTGATCGCGAGGCCCTCGAGGGTCCGCCGGCTGAACCAGGGCGGGATCGTGTCGAACAGCATCCGGCCGCCCGGGAAGCGGGCCGCGCAGGCGGCGATCAGGCCCAGCGCGTCGGCCTCGGAGAAGTACATCAGCAGGCCCTCCGCGGTGACGATCGCGGGCCGGTCGACGGGCACGGCGTCCATCCAGCCCGGGTCCAGCGCGGAGCCGGTCACCGCGCGGGTGTCCGCCGGCAACAGCGCCGCCCGCAGCTCCTGGACCTCGGGTAGGTCGACCGACACCCACGGCACCTCCCGCCCGATCCGCCAGTAGGAGGTCTGCAGACCCTCACCGAGGGCGACCACCACCGCGTCCGGGTGCAGGTCGAGGAAGTCGACGGTCTCGGCGTCGAACGCCCGCGCGCGCAGCGGGTGCATCTGCGACGGCGAGCCGAAGCGCTGCCGGTACGGGTACTCCAGGACCTCGCACAGCCGCTCGGCCCACGGGTCGGCGAACGTCGGCTCCGTCGC
Organism: Actinomycetospora termitidis; assembly: GCF_030286555.1. Taxonomy (GTDB): domain Bacteria; phylum Actinomycetota; class Actinomycetes; order Mycobacteriales; family Pseudonocardiaceae; genus Actinomycetospora; species Actinomycetospora termitidis. The sequence goes on from NZ_JASVWF010000004.1 coordinate 167,921, forward strand.
GCGGTTGAACAGGGTCCACAACGCCGTCTCGGGCACACCGGTCAGCGAGACCGGCCGGTGGTCGGCTTCCGTCATGGTGGGTTAGGCTAGCCTAACTTCATCACGACGAGGAGGGGTGAGATGACCGCCGAGGCGACCACGACCGGCACGCCCTACGCCCTGCGCCAGGCCGAGGTGCTCGACGCGCGGCGGGTCAGCCCCGCGGTCGTGCGGGTGACGCTCGGCGGTCCGGATCTCGGCGATCTGCCGCACGCCGCGCCGGACGGCTACCTGAAGCTGTTCTTCCCGCGGGGTCGCGGGGACGTGCCGGAGCTGCCCGAGGTCCCCGCCGATGGCGACATCGGACGCTGGTACCGCTCGTACCTCGCGATGCCCGACGCCGTGCGGCCACCGATGCGGACCTACACGCTGCGCCGCCGCCGCGACCACCCCGGCGGTGTGGAGATCGACGTCGACCTCGTACTGCACGGCGACGGCCCGGGCTCGACGTGGGCCCGCGACGCCGCCGCCGGCGACCGCGTCGCCTTCACCGGCCCCTACGGCCTCTACGCGCCGCGGGACGAGCACGACGCGGTCCTCCTGGTCGGCGACGAGACCGCGGTGCCCGCCATGGGCGCGATCGTCGAGGCCCTCCCGGCCGGCACCCGCGCCGAGATCATCGCCTCGGTGTCCTCGGCGGCGGAGACGGTGTCCTTCCCGACGACGGGTGCGGTCGAGACGAGCTGGGTGCACGGTGGGCCATCGCTGCTCGACGTGCTGCGTCAGGCCGAGCTGCCCGGCGAGCGCCCGTACGTGTGGCTGGCGGGGGAGGCGGGCGTGGTCCGCGACCTGCGCCGCCACCTCATCCGCGAGCGCGGCGTGGACAAGCGCGACATCCAGTTCTGCGGGTACTGGCGTCGTGGGAAGAGCGAGGACCAGGCGGCGGCCGAGGCCCTCGCCGCGGCGGAACGGGGCGAGGAACCGGCCGAGTGAGGCCCGTGTCAAGGTGACCCCCGTGCGCGAGCTGCTCTGGTCGACGTTCCTGCCCTGGGTGCGGATCCCCGGCACGCCGGTCTTCCGCGCGGTGCCGGCCCCGGCCGACCTCCCCGGCTACCACCCCTACGACGCCGGCCACGAGCTGCCGGGCGCGACGATCGACGACACCCGCTCCCGGCGGGTGTGCGCCCGGATCCTCGCCGCCGAGCCGGCGCGGACCACCGAGATCGTGGCCGTGCTCGAGCGTCTCGGGTTCGAGCACGGCGCCGACGAGGAGTCCTGGCGGGCGATCGGGACGTGGTTCGCCGACCGGGCCGTCGACGACGCGACCCCCTCGCTCGCCCTCGACCTCGGGCTCCTGCTCGGCCGGCGCATCGTCGACGCCCGGGAGGGCGCCCGCTGGGACGCCGACGCGGACAGCGTGCAGGCCTACCCGCAGGTCGTGCTCGGGGAGAGCGCGACCGTGATCGCCCTGCCCCTGCAGGCCGTCGAGAGCCACACCGACCTCGGGGACGTCCTGACGACGGCCTCCGAGATGAGCGAGTACGACCCGGCGGCGGACTTCGTCGCGCACCTCGAGCAGGTGCTCGACGAGCAGGACACGCCACTCACCCGCGACGAGCTCGGCTGGCTGCTCTCCGAGTACGACCTCGACGACCTGCCCGAGCTCCCCGAGGACCTCCGCATCCGCCTCTCCGAGCAGCTCGACCCGCCGTCGGGAACCCGCCCGGAATGAACGAACGGCACCCTCGCAGCCTCTACGGGCGCGAGAGTGCCGTTCGTTCGGAACCGGGACTGCGCTGATCAGCCCAGCATCTTGCGCAGGACGTACGGCAGGATCCCGCCGTTGAGGTAGTAGTGCGCCTCACCGGGGGTGTCGATGCGCAGGCGCGCGTCGAACTCGATCGGGTCGCCGTCGCCCTCGGCCGTCACGTGCACCGTGTCGGGCACGCCGCCGTCGTTGAGCGCCGTCACCCCGGAGATCGAGAAGGTCTCGGTGCCCGTGAGCCCCAGCGAGTCGGCGTTCTCGCCCTCCGGGAACTGCAGGGGCAGGACGCCCATGCCGACCAGGTTCGAGCGGTGGATGCGCTCGTAGGACTCGGCGATGACCGCCCTCACCCCGAGCAGCGTCGTGCCCTTGGCCGCCCAGTCGCGCGACGACCCGGACCCGTACTCCTTGCCGGCGAGGACCACCAGCGGGGTGCCCTGCTCGGCGTAGTGCTGCGCCGCGTCGTACACCGCGGCCTGCGTGCCGCCGTCGGTGTAGTCGGCGGTGAAGCCGCCCTGGTCGAGGGACCCGCCGTCGCCGGTCGGCAGCAGGTTGCGCAGCCGGATGTTGGCGAACGTCCCGCGGATCATCACCTCGTGGTTCCCACGCCGGGAGCCGTAGGAGTTGAAGTCCTTGCGCTCGACGCCGTGCTCCTTGAGGTAGCGCCCGGCGGGCGAGTCCTCCTTGATGGAACCGGCGGGGGAGATGTGGTCGGTGGTGACCGAGTCGCCCAGCTTGAGCAGGACCCGCGCGCCCTGGATGTCCGAGACGGCGCTCGGCTCCCGGTCCATGCCCTCGAAGTACGGGGGCTTCCGGACGTAGGTCGAGTCGTCGTCCCAGGTGAAGGTCTCGCCCTCGGGGGTGGGCAGCGAGGTCCAGCGCTCGTCGCCCGCGAACACCTCGGCGTAGCGCGAGGTGAACTGCTCGGCCGACAGCGAGGACTCGATGACCTCCTGGATCTCCTGCGGCGAGGGCCAGATGTCGGCCAGCGTCACCGGGTTGCCCTGCGCGTCCTCGCCGAGCGGCTCGGTGGACAGGTCGAGGTCCATCGTCCCGGCGAGCGCGTAGGCGACCACCAGCGGCGGGCTGGCCAGGTAGTTCATCTTGACGTCGGGGTTGATGCGGCCCTCGAAGTTGCGGTTGCCGGAGAGCACCGCGGTGACGGCGAGGTCCGAGTCGTTGATCGCCTTCGAGATCTCCTCGGGCAGCGGGCCGGAGTTCCCGATGCACGTGGTGCAGCCGTAGCCGACCAGGTTGAACCCGAGCTTCTCCAGGTAGGGCAGCAGCCCGGAGCGCTCGTAGTAGTCCATGACGACCTTCGACCCCGGCGCGAGGGAGGTCTTCACCCACGGCCGGCGCTCGAGGCCCTTGTCGACGGCGTTGCGGGCGAGCAGGGCCGCCCCGATCATCACCGACGGGTTCGAGGTGTTCGTGCACGAGGTGATCGCGGCGATCGTGACGGCGCCGTGGTCGAGCTCGAGCTGCGTGCCGTCCTCCAGCGTGACCGGCACCGGGTTCGACGCGCGGCCGCCCGGGTCGGCCGGCTGACGGTGGACGACCGGCTTGTCGGCGTCGCCGTTCGGGTGCTCGGCGGGCGGGTCCGAGGCGGGGAAGGACTCGCTGTCGGACTGCTCGGACTGCGAGTGCGCCGAGCCGTCGTCGTCGACGTAGTCCGGCAGCGACGCGCGGAACGACTCCTTGGCGGAGTCGAGCTGGATGCGGTCCTGCGGGCGCTTCGGGCCGGCGATGCTCGGCACGACGGTCGACAGGTCCAGCGAGAGCGTCTCGGAGTAGTCCGCCTCGTGCGACGGGTCGTGCCAGAGGCCCTGCTCCTTGGCGTAGGCCTCGACGAGGGCGACCTGCTCGTCGTCGCGACCGGTGAAGCGCAGGTAGGTCAGCGTCTCGTCGTCGATCGGGAAGATCGCGCAGGTCGAGCCGAACTCCGGGCTCATGTTGCCGATCGTGGCGCGGTTGGCCAGCGGCACCGCGCCGACGCCCTCGCCGTAGAACTCGACGAACTTCCCGACGACGCCGTGCTCGCGCAGCATCTCGGTGATCGTGAGGACCAGGTCGGTGGCGGTGGCGCCGGCGGGGAGCTCGCCGGAGAGCTGGAAGCCCACGACCTTGGGGATGAGCATCGAGACCGGCTGGCCGAGCATGGCCGCCTCGGCCTCGATGCCGCCGACGCCCCAGCCCAGCACGCCGAGGCCGTTGACCATGGTGGTGTGCGAGTCGGTCCCGACGAGGGTGTCGGGGTAGGCCTGGCCGTTCCGGGTCATGACGACGCGCGCCAGGTGCTCGATGTTGACCTGGTGGACGATCCCCGTGCCGGGCGGGACGACCTTGAACTCGTTGAACGCGGTCTGGCCCCAGCGCAGGAACTTGTAGCGTTCCTCGTTGCGCTGGTACTCCAGCTCCACGTTGCGCTCGAACGCGTCCGGGGTGCCGAAGAGGTCGGCGACGACGGAGTGGTCGATGACCAGCTCGGCGGGCGCGAGCGGGTTGACGCTGTTCGCGTCGCCACCCAGCTCGGTGACGGCCTCGCGCATCGTGGCGAGGTCGACGATGCAGGGGACGCCGGTGAAGTCCTGCATGACCACGCGGCCGGGCACGTACTGGATCTCGGTGTCCGGCTCGGCCTGCGGGTCCCACTGCGCCAGGGCGTTGATCGAGTCCTGGGTGGTGACCAGGCCGTCCTCGGTGCGCAGCAGGTTCTCGAGGAGCACCTTGAGGCTGAACGGCAGGCGCTCGGCGCCCTTCACCGCGTTCAGCCGGAAGATCTCATAGCTCGTGCCGCCGACATCGAGGGTCCCCTTGGCGCCGAAACTGTCGACGCTTCCGCTGGCCTCTTCGCTCACGCCTGTCCTCCTCGTCCCGAGGGCCCGTGGTGTGAGCCCGTCGGTGTGGCTGCTCTGCGGCCGGTCGTCGGGTGTGTGGTGCCCCGCGCCGCGGCCGGTCAGTCGTGGTCTGCGCCGGGGCCCGCGGCCGCACGCGGGGGCCGCACCGCTCCCCGGCTCGCGCGGGGAGTCTCGCGCACGACCCCGGACGGCGCACTCGCACCCCCGGACCTGCTCCGACCAGGTTACGACGATCACGTCGGGCGGGCGGGGTGCCGCCGCTCACGCCGGTCGGTCCACGCCCGCGCAGCCCGACACGCCCACGGCGGCGTGGTGCCGGTGCCAGGCCTCCGTGACCTGATCCACTACGGCGGTCGGTCCTGGTCAGGAGGAGGCACGCGGTGGTGCGAGCGGTCGTCCTGACGGGCGTCCTGCTGCTCGCGCTCGCGACGCCGGCCGCCGCGCAGACCACCCCGCCCCCGGCGCCTCCGGGCGGGCCGGCCGCCGAGGTCGGCCGCCTCGTCGGGCAGCTCTCCACCCTGCAGACTCGCCTGGACGACCTCGCCGCCACGGCCGGGCACCGTCGGGAGCTCGCCAACCGGGCCGTGGCGGACGAGACCGCCGCTCAGGCGCGGGTGCAGCAGACGCGCGGCGACGCGGACACCGCCCGCGCCGACGCGGCGCGCATCGCGGGCGAGGCCGAGCAGGCCCGGGCCCGGGTCGACGCCTGGGTGGCCGCGCAGTTCCAGCAGGCCGACGCCGCGAGCGTCGCCGCCGCGCTCGCCGGGACGAACGGGCCGAACGACGTCGCCGACCGGCTGCAGCTGCAGGGGATCATCACCGCGGAGCAGACCGAGGCCCTCGACGGCTACGAGCGGGCCCGCGTGGACGCCGCCAACGCCGACTCGCGCGCCCGGAAGGCCGCGGCGGACGCGGAGTCGGCCGCCGCCACCGCGGCGACCGCCGCGAGCACCGCCCGCGACCAGCTCGCCGCGGCCCAGTCCGCCGTCACCGACCAGCAACAGCGGATCGCCGCGGTCAGCGCCCAGCGGGACGCCGCGCAGGCCCGGCTGGCGACCCTCGAGGCCTCCGACGCCGCCCTCGCCGCCCAGCGACGACGGGCCGAGGCGGCGCAGGCCGACCAGGACCGGGCGCGCGATGCCGCCGATGCCGCCCGGAAGGCGGCCGCGCAGCAGCGGCTCGCCCGGGCCCCCGCGGTGACCACCCCGGACCCGACCCCGCCCACCGGCACCGCCCCGTCGACGGGAACGGGGAGCGCGCCGTCCGACCCGGTCGAGATCGTCATCGACCGGGCGCTCTCCGAGCTCGGGACGACGTACGCCTGGGGTGGCGGGGACGGCGACGGCCCGACGCGCGGGGTGCGCGACGGTGGCACCGCGGACGCCTTCGGCGACTTCGACAAGGTCGGGTTCGACTGCTCGGGGCTGATGATCTACGCGTTCGCGGGGGTCGGGAAGGCGTTGCCGCACTACTCGGGCTACCAGGCCGAGGCGGGGCGGAAGGTCCCGCTCGACGACCGCCGACCGGGCGACATGCTGTTCTGGGCGGACTCCGACGGCATCCACCACGTCGCGCTCTACCTCGGCGACGACCAGATGGTCGAGGCACCGGAGTCGGGCAAGGTCGTGCGGGTGACCTCGGTGCGGTTCGACGACGAGATCGTCCCGACGGTGACCCGCCTGCTCTGAGGAACGGACCAGGGACGGACCACCGCCTCACCTCACGTTGTCGGTGGGGGTGGGTACCGTCACGCACGATGTCGGACGAGGGAGAGCACGTGACCGCCAGCGAGTCGTCTGCGTCCCCCGCGACGCCCGCGCACGACGCCGAGCAGCTCGAGCGCACGATGGTGGAGGTCAAGCGGGTCATCGTCGGCCAGGACCGCCTGGTCGAGCGGATGCTGGTCGGCCTGCTCGCCCGGGGCCACCTGCTGCTCGAGGGCGTGCCCGGCGTGGCGAAGACGCTCGCGGTGGAGACGTTCGCGACGGTGGTGGGCGGATCGTTCGCCCGCATCCAGTTCACGCCCGACCTCGTGCCCTCCGACATCCTCGGCACGCGCATCTACCGGCAGGGCCGCGAGGCCTTCGACGTCGAGCTCGGGCCCGTCGTCTCGAACTTCGTCCTCGCCGACGAGATCAACCGCGCGCCCGCCAAGGTGCAGTCGGCGATGCTCGAGGTGATGGCGGAGAAGAAGGTCTCCATCGGCGGCACGAGCCACCCGATGCCCGACCCGTTCCTCGTGCTCGCCACGCAGAACCCGATCGAGAACGAGGGCGTCTACCCGCTGCCGGAGGCGCAGCGCGACCGGTTCCTGTTCAAGATCCTCGTCGAGTACCCGACGGCCGAGGAGGAGCGGGAGATCGTCTACCGGATGGGTGTCCGCCCGCCGCAGCCGCACACGGTGCTCGACCCGGCCGAGCTGCGCCGCCTGCAGGACGTCGCCGCGCAGGTCTTCGTGCACCACGCCCTGGTCGACTACGTGGTGCGGCTCGTCGTCGCCACCCGGTCGCCGGGGGAGCACGGGATGTCCGACGTCGCGGGCTGGGTGGCCTACGGCGCCTCCCCGCGTGCCTCGCTCGGCATCATCTCGGCCGCCCGGGCGCTCGCCCTCGTCCGTGGACGCGACTACGTGCTGCCCCAGGACGTCGTCGACATCGCGCCGGACGTGCTGCGACACCGCCTGGTCCTGTCCTACGACGCGCTCGCCGACGGCGTGCCGGTCGACCACGTGGTCACGCGGCTGCTGCAGACCGTGCCGCTGCCGCAGGTCAGCGCGCGGCCCGTCGCCGTCACCGGCCCGGCTTCCCAGGCCCCGCAGCACGGCGCATCGCCGCAGGGTCCGCAGCAGGGACCGCAGGGATCGCAGCACGGTGGGCCGCAGGCGGCGGCCGGCTCGTGAGCTCGGCAGGGAGCGGCACCGGCCCCTCGTGGTGGCCGCGGCTGCTGGGCCGGCTCGGGGTGGCGGCGGAGTCGGATCCGTCGGAACCTGCCGCGAGCACGCCCGAGCGGGGCGAGCGGCGTCCGGGCGGTCCGGCCGAGCCGCACCCGCCGTCGTTGGCGCCCGGGTCGGCGCACCTCGAGGCGGCGCTGAAGACCCTCGAGCTAACGGTGCGGCGCCGGCTCGACGGGCTCCTGCAGGGCAACCATCTCGGGCTCGTGCCCGGGCCGGGGTCCGAGGCGGGGGACGCGCGGGTCTACCAGCCGGGTGACGACGTCCGGCGGATGGACTGGTCGGTCACCGCCCGCACGTCCGAACCGCACATCCGCGAGACGATCGCCGACCGCGAGCTGGAGACCTGGCTCGTCGTCGACCTCTCGCCAAGTCTCGACTTCGGTACCGGCGGATGCGAGAAGCGCGACCTCGCGGTCGCGGCCTGCTCGGCGGTGGTGCACCTGACCCGGGGTGGCGGCAACCGGATCGGGGCGGTGGTCGCCAACGGCACCGGCCTGGTCCGCCTCCCCGCCCGCGGGGGCTCCGCCCACGCGCACGGGCTGATGCGCCGGATCGCCGGTACCCCTCGGGCGCCGGAGGGCACCCGGGGCGACCTGACGGGCGCGCTGGAGGCACTGCGCAACCCGCCGCGACGGCGGGGCCTGGTGGTCGTCGTCTCGGACTTCCTCGGCGACACCGACTGGAACCGGTCGCTGCGCGGCCTGGCCGTGCGGCACGACGTCCTCGCGATCGAGGTGGGGGACCTGCGCGACGAGGAGCTGCCCGACGTCGGGACGGTCGTGCTCGCCGATCCGGAGTCGGGGCACTCGCGCGAGGTGACGACCACGCCCACCCTGCGCCGCCGCTTCGCCGCCGAGGCCACGGCCCACCGCGAGCGCGTGGCCCAGGCGATCCGCGCCGCCGGGGCCGGGCACCTGCGCCTGCGGACCGACCGGGACTGGATCGCCGACGTGGTGCGGTTCGTCGTCGCCCGCAAGCGTGGATGGTCGGGTCAGGGCAGCGGAGCGGCGATGCGGGGGAGCGGCTGATGTTCTCGCACCCCTGGTGGCTCCTGGCCCTGATCGTCGTCGCGGCCCTCGTGGTCGCCTACGTCTGGAACGAGCGCCGGCGCCGCCGCAACACCATGCGGTTCACCAACCTCGGGCTGCTCGAGAAAATCGCGCCCAAGCGCCCGGGGCGGCTGCGGCACGCACCGGTGGCGCTCGTGCTGGTCGCGCTGACCTGCCTGGTGGTCGCGCTCGCCGGACCGCTGGCCACCGAGCAGGTCCCGCGCAACCGGGCGACGGTGATGCTCGCGATCGACGTGTCGCTGTCGATGCGCGCCACCGACGTGAGCCCGAGCCGGCTGCAGACCGCCCAGCAGGCCGCCACCGAGTTCGTCGACCAGCTCCCGCCCGGGATCAACCTGGGGCTGGTGTCGTTCGCCGGCACGGCGACCGTGCTGGTGTCGCCGACCCGCGACCGCGAGACCGTGAAACGCGGGATCGCGACCCTGCAGCTCGCCGAGTCGACCGCGACCGGCGAGGCGGTCCAGGCCTCGCTGGCCTCGATCCGGTCGGTGGCCACGCAGATCCAGGGGCCGGAGGAACCGCCGCCGGGGCGGATCATCCTGCTCTCGGACGGCAAGCAGACCATCCCGTCCGACCTCGACGCCCCGCGCGGTGCGTTCACCGCGGCCGACCAGGCCAAGCAGCAGAACGTGCCGATCTCGGCGATCTCGTTCGGCACCGACTACGGCGAGATCGAGATCGAGGGCCGCCCGGTGCCGGTGCCCGTGGCCGACTCCGACATGCAGGAAATCGCCCGCCGCTCCGGGGGCGACTTCTCCAAGGCCGCGACCCAGCAGGACCTGCGGGCCACCTACGACACGTTGCGCGAGCAGATCGGCTACGAGTCGCAGGAGGTCGACACCGGCGGGGACTGGCTGATGGCGGGCACGATCCTCGTCGTGATCGGGCTCGGAACGGCCTTCGCGCTCGGCGCCCGGTTGCCCTAGTTCACAGCGGTCGCCGCTACCACGGGGTAGCCGATACCGTGCGCGCGGTCGACGGGTGGGGCTCCGCTGCGCCCCGTCGGCCCCGCCCCCGACCGACGTCGCCAGGAGGACATGCGTGAGCCGGGTCGTGCTCGTGACCGGAGGCAACCGGGGCATCGGCCTCGCGATCGCGCGGGAGATGGCCGACCGCGGCCACACCGTCGTCGTCACCCACCGCAGCGGCGAGCCGCCGGAGGGGCTGCACGGCGTGGTCTGCGACGTCACCGACTCCGCGGCCGTCGACGCCGCGTTCTCGCAGGTGGAATCCGAGCACGGGCCGGTCGAGGTCGTCGTCGCGAACGCGGGGATGACGCAGGACGGCCTGCTGATGCGCATGCCCGAGGACGCCTTCACCGGCGTCGTCGACGCCAACCTCACCGGCGCCTGGCGGGTCACGCAGCGCGCGACCCGCGGGATGATGAAGGCCCGGTTCGGGCGGCTGGTCTACATCTCCAGCGTCGTCGGCCTCACCGGCGCGCCGGGCCAGGTGAACTACGCCGCCTCCAAGTCGGGGCTGATCGGGATGGCCCGCTCGGTCGCCCGCGAGCTCGGCGGACGCGGGGTGACCGCGAACGTCGTCGCCCCCGGCTACGTCGACACCGACATGACCGCCGACCTCACCGACAAGCGCCGCGAGGAGATGCTGGCGGCGATCCCGCTGGGCCGGACCGCCCAGGCCGAGGAGATCGCCAAGGCCGTCGCGTTCCTCGCCTCCGACGACGCCGCGTACATCACCGGCGCGGTCCTCCCGGTCGACGGCGGCGTCGGCATGGGCCACTAGGTGCCTCCGGCCACCTCACTCGACAAGGAGAATTCGTGGGACTGCTCGACGGCAAGCGCATCCTGATCACGGGGATCATCACGGACGCGTCGATCGCGTTCCACGTCGCGAAGGCGGCGCAGGAGGCGGGCGCGACCGTCGTCGTCACCGCGTTCGGCCGGGTGTCTCTGGTGAAGCGGATCGCGCAGCGCCTGCCCGAGCCCGCGCCGGTGATCGAGCTCGACGTGCAGAACCAGGAGCACCTCGACGGGCTGGCCGACGCCGTCCGCGAGCACGTCGACGGCCTGGACGGCGTCCTGCACTCGATCGGCTTCGCCCCCGCCTCGGCGCTGGGGGAGGGGGCGTTCCTGAACGCCCCGTGGTCGGACGTCGCGACCGCCATCGAGGTGTCGGCGTACTCGCTGAAGTCGCTCGCGGTGGCGTGCAAGCCGCTGATGGGCCGCGGGTCGAGCATCGTCGGGATGGACTTCGACAACCGCGTGGCGTGGCCGGCCTACGACTGGATGGGCGTCGCCAAGAGCGCTCTCGAGTCGACCACCCGCTACCTCGCGCGGGACCTCGGCCCCGACGGCATCCGGGTCAACCTGGTCGCCGCGGGCCCGCTGAAGACGATGGCCGCGAAGTCGATCCCCGGCTTCCAGTCGTTCGAGCAGGCCTGGACCGACCGCGCCCCGCTGGGCTGGGACCTCTCCGACCCGACACCGGTGGCGAAGACCGCGTGCGCGCTGCTCTCGGACTACATGCCGACCACGACCGGCGAGATGGTCCACGCCGACGGCGGTTTCCACGCGGTCGGCGTCTGACCCTTCCCGACGACGGGTCGAGAGGACCCTCATCGGGCCGCCGGGAGGTCGGCGACCCCGATGAGGGTCCGCTCGTCACGCGTGGCCCCGGCGTCCCGCTGCGCCCTGCTCCGGTCACGCCTGCTCGTTGAACGGCCACACCCCGTCCGGCCACGCCTCGCCGAGGAACAGCAACCGTCCGCCCGCGTAGAGGCAGGCGAGCGCGACGATCACCCAGAACGCCTGCCACGCGAGCGCCGGGACCAGGGTCAACGACTGCATCCGTGCGGCGTCGGACGGCGCCTGCCGGCTCATGATCACCGATGCCCGCACGCCGCCGAGCAGCAGCCACCACACGACCACGATGGCCAGCGCGACCTGCAGCTCGTTGCTTCCCTGCCAGAGCGCCAACACGACCCCGGCGAGAGCAACAAGGGTGACGACGTTGGCGAGGGCACTGCCGGCGATGACGAAGGTGATCGCGAGGATCACGACGACTCCGGCGAGGACGCCCCAGGCGTTTCCGTCCGCGAGGACAGCGGCGCCTCCCAGGCCGAGTAGCGGCGGGCCGAGATAGCCCGCAGGTACCACCAGGTAGAGCCCGACACCCCACTCCCCGGTCTTCGACTCCGTGTATCCGCCTCCACCATCGGAGAGATGGACTCCACGGAGGCCCCGGAAAGTCAGGACGTTCATCAGGGCATGAGCACCTTCGTGGGTCAGCGTGGGGATCGACCCGGCCCACGAACCCGTGAACACCACGAGCAGCAGGGCGACGAAGCCGGCGCCGTAGACCACCGGTTCGCCCACGATCGAGACGTCGATCAGTTCGTCCACCACGCCCCCCGCGCTCCGTCGACGAGCCCCCTCGCCGTGCGTAGTCAGAAGATAGATCGACTCACCCGTTCGTGGAGATAGGCCGTTCGGGGCAGTTCGCGATCACAGGTGGCGGGCACCGCGAGACGGGGAACGATGAAGGGGTGAGCACCACCCCGTACGACGCCGTCCTCGTCCTGTCCTTCGGTGGCCCCGAGGCCCCGGAGGAGGTCCGCCCCTTCCTGGAGAACGTCACCCGTGGGCGCGGCGTCCCGCCGGAGCGGCTGGACGCGGTCGAGGAGCACTACCAGCACTTCGGCGGGGTCAGTCCGATCAACGCCCTCAACCGGGAGCTGATCGCGGCGTTGCGTCGGGAGCTCACGGCGGCGGGACTCGATCTGCCGGTCTACTTCGGCAACCGCAACTGGCACCCGTTCGCCGAGGACACCGTCACCGAGATGGCCCGGGACGGCGTGACGAACGCGTTGGTCTTCGCGACCAGCGCCTACGGCGGCTACTCGGCCTGCCGGCAGTACCACGAGGACGTCGCGCGAGCCCGCGAGGCGTGCATCGAGCGCACCGGCGGCGCCCCGGACCTGACGAAGCTCCGGCACTTCTACGACCACCCGCTGTTCGTCGAGTCCGTGGCCGACGGCGTCCGGGCCGCCCGGGAGAAGCTGGACGCGGGGCACGACGCCCGGCTGGTGTTCACGGCCCACTCGATCCCGGTCTCCGCCGACGAGACGGCCGGGTTGCCCTCGGAGGGCGGGCACCGCTACTCACGGCAGATGAGCGAGGCGGCGCAGCTCGTGGCGGACGCGGTCGGGGCCGAGGACCACGACCTCGTCTGGCAGTCCCGCTCCGGCCCCCCGCAGATCCCGTGGCTGGAGCCGGACATCGTCGACCACCTGGACACGCTGCACGAGAAGGGCGTACCCGCCGTCGTCGTGAGCCCGGTCGGGTTCGTCTCCGACCACCTCGAGGTCGTCTGGGACCTCGACAACGAGGCCTCCGAGCACGCCGGCGAGATCGGCATGGGCTTCGCCCGGGCGGCCAGCGCCGGGTCGGACCCGCGGTTCGTGCGGATGATCGTCGAGCTGATCACCGAGCAGGTCGCCGACGCCGCCCCGCGCGCCCTCGGCACGGCCCCGCGCGCCGGGGTCGGCTGCAACGGGAACCTGTGCGCCCCGGGGTGCTGCGAACCGCCGGCTCGGCGCCGCCCTGCGTCCTCCTGAGCGGCACGAACGGGTCGTTCGTCACGCAAGAAGGTGACGAACGGCCCGTTCGTACGAAACGAGGGGCGGGGCCGGAGCCGATCAGGCCGCCGACAGCACCCGCACGGTCTCGGCCACGGCCGCCACACGCGCCGCCCGGACCGCCGTGGCCAGCGGGCGCAGGGCGTCAGTGCGGGCCAGCGCGGCCCCTGACGTCAGCGCGCCGCCCGGATCGTCTCCGGAGGCCGCGACGAGGATCGCCTCCACCTCGTCGGCGTGCTGCAGCACCCGCAGCGGCCGTCCTGGGGTCCCGCTCGGCCACGTCGGCTGCGGACGACGGCGCAGCGTCGCCGCGATCTCCTCCCGCACCCCGGCCCGGGGCCAGGCGACGTCCATCGCCGCCAGCGTCGAGGCGGCGTCGCGCACGCCCGAGCGCAGGTCGGCCTCGGCGTCCGGCAGCGACGGGTGGGCCTGCGGGGGCACGGTGTCCACCTCGAACGCCGTCCACCGCAGCACCCCGTCGGCGACGACCGACGGCACCACCGCGAGCCCGGCCCCTGCGAACACCGCGCACTCGCCGACCTCCAGGGCCGCCGTGCGCAACGCGTCCGGGCCGGGCAGACCGCGCACGTCCCCGGGCGCCGGCAGGACCACCCGGGCGTCGAGGCCGAGCGGTCCGCACCGCTGCCGCAGCAGCACCAGCAGGGCTCCGAGCGCCGAGCCGGCGTGGTCGGGGGTCGGCAGGTCGGTGGCCGCGGCCACGCCGATGTCGGCCGCCACCACGTCGTGCGCCTCCGACCACGGGGTCAGGGCGTCGAGGACGTCGTCGGCCGCCGCGGCGCCGGCGACCCACGCCGCGCTCCACACCGCCAGGGACGCGCTCGCTGCAGGCATCCCTCCAGGCTAACGATCCTCAGAAGTTGGAGATCACGTCGTTGAACACCTTCCGGAGGGTCGACGGGTCCCGGGCGTCGTAGGCGTAGCCGCCCGAGCTCAGGGCGATCTGGTCGAGCTTCGCGTACCCGCCGTCCTCGCTCCCGGCGTCCGGGCTGTAGGCGATCGCGAACAGGCGCGTCGGACGGGTGGGGTCGGACGCGACGGCGCGCATGGTCTCTGCGACGGCGTCCGGGCGGGTGTCGTCGGTCTCCTCGCCGTCGGTCAGCAGTACGAGGGCGTTGATCCGTCCGGGGTCCGCGGTGCTCCGGATCTGCGTGATGGCGTCGCGGGCGGTCCGGTAGATCGCGGTGTTCCCGGTCGGGACGAAGTCCGGCGGGAACGCCCGCGCGACGATGTCGGCCGGCGTGTTCCCCGACCCCGGTGGTCCCACCGTCGTCGGTGGGGCCGGGCGGTAGGGCGGCGACCCGGAGCTGAAGGTCCACACGCCGAGGGTGTCGCCCGGCCGCAGCCGGGCGAGCGCCCCCGCCGCCTGCTGCTGCACGGCCTCCAGGCGGGACTGGCCGTCCTTCGGGCAGGCCTCCTGCCGCGCGGGTGCGACGGGCGGGATCCAGGAGGCCTCGCAGGCCATCGACCCGGAGGTGTCGACGGCCAGCGTGAGGTTGGCGGGCTTGCGCAGTCGCGTCGACCAGAGGTCGACGGCCCGGGTCACGACCTCCGCGGACGGGACCGGGAGCGTCGGGCCTCCCTCCTCCGCCGGGTGCGTGGTGCGCTCCAGGGCGGGGTCGGCACTCCCGTCGCTGCCCCGGAACCCGTTGGCCCGCAGCTCGTCCTGCTGAGCGGGTTCACCGAACCAGGAGCGCAGGTCGTCCGCCGCGGCCCGGGTCTCCGCCGAGGTCTCCGGCCAGCCGAGGGTGACCCAGGGGTTGTCGGAGACGAAGGTCCCGTCCCGAGGGACGAACGAGACGAGCTGTTCGGCCGGGGCCGTCGCGCCCACCGGTGCGGGCACGTCGGCCTCCGGGTTGCCCCGGTTGTAGTCCCACACCGCCTTCTCCTGCACGGCGATGGCGCCGACGTAGGCGGACGGGCTGCCCCGCTTGACGGCGGCGTCGGCCATGTTCCGCAGGAACTCCTGCTCGGTGTTCCCGTAGTGGACGACGCCGCTCTCGATCCGCTGCTCGAGGTCCAGCGCGCGCGGGTCGTCCATCAGCTCCGGGCGGTCGAGCGCGCCGGGCACGCCCGGGGTCGAGGCGAAGGCGCCGAGCAGGGCGAACAGGCCCGGGGTGGACAGTGCGGGGTTGGTCTTGCCCAGGGTGAACGAGCCGGACGACACGGCCCCGGCGAGGTCCGGCCAGCCGAGCGTCGCGCGTGGCCAGCCGAAGCGCGCGCGGGCGACCGACTCGGGCACGGCGAGCACCACGCGGTTCTGGGCGATCGACCGGGACGGGTCCACGTCGGTGGGGATCGCCGGGGGCGGGCCCGTGGTCCCGGGCGGAGCCGGCTCGGTCGTCCGCCTGCGGTTGGCCACCCCGAGCCAGACGCTCGACGACGGCGTCCACACGTCCGGACGCGGGCCGAGGGAGTCGTCCCAGCCGTGGGCGAGGACGTCGACGGCGATCCCCGACGGCACGCCCACGACGGTCGCGTCCGCGCACCGGCCCGGCTGCCGGTCGTACCGGGCGACCATGCTCTCGACGAGCGCCGACTTCTCCGTGGACGACGCCACCACGAGGGGTGTGCGCGAGGTGCACGCCGCTCCGCCGCCTCCGGGCCCCGTCGTCGAGGCGTTCCACACCACGACCCCGGCGACCAGCACGAACACGACGCTCAGGACGAGCGGGGCGAGCCGGCGGACGCGTCCGGACATCACGCGCACCGGTCCGCGGAGTAGCGGAGCCCCAGGGCCTGGAGGCCGCTGGCGTCGTCGAAGGCCGACAGCAGGTACACGACCTGGCACGGGTCGCCCTGCGGGGTGAAGCCCAACGGACCGGAGGCCCCGTCGTAGTCGATGTCGGTCGCGGGGTTCTGCCGGAGCAGGGCGACGCACGCGGCGTAGTCCGCGCACTTCTGTCCGCCGCGGGTCACCTGCGGGAGCTGGGTGGCGATCCTCGCCGGGTCGTCGGTCCCCGCCGCGGCCGCCGCGAGGGAGACGGCGATCACGGCGTCGTAGGCCTGCGCGCCGTGCGTCAGGTCCGCGAGACCGCCCCGGAACGCCTTGAGCCGCTCGTTGAAGCCCGGGTCGGCCCACGGGACGAAACCCCGGAAACCGGCCAGCCGACCCGGCGCGCCCGGGGAGGCCTGCTGGGCGAAGGTGTTGAACAGGAAACCCTCGCTGCCGTACATCTTCCGGTTCGCCGGGGTGACGCCCCGGCTCAGGAGGTTGTTGACGAGGCCCGCGACCTCGGTGAACCCGACGAAGACGATGCCGTCGTACGGCGCCCCCGCGAGCTGACCGGCGATGTCGTTGAAGCGGGGCGCCTCCGGGTCGTAGGTCAGCACCGTCGTAGGGACCGAGCGCCCCTTCAAGTCCTCGACGATCGAGTCCGACAGGTCGGTCGCGTAGGGCTCGGTGCTCGTCACGACCGCGACGTTGCGGTTGCCGTCCTCGGCGACCAGGGCGGCGAGCGCCCCGCCCTGCACGTCGTTCGACGACGCCGTGCGGAAGAACAGGCCGCCGTCCGGGGCGTCCGACAGGGCGGAGAGGGTGCTCGCGGGCGACACCATCACGCGTCCGGCGCCGGTGAGGGCCGGGTAGGCCGCCGACGAGTCCACGGAGGCGGACGGGCCGACGACCGCGTCGGTGCCCGCGGTCAGCAGCGCCGTCGCCGCCGCGCACGTCGCGCCCGAGCCCGGGACCCCCGAGTCGCGCTGAGTCCCGGGTCCCAGCGGGGCGAGCCCGAGCCCGGGGACCCCGCCGGCCGCGCTCACGTCCCGGACCGCCATCTCCGTCGCGGCCGTGAGGGCGGGGCCGGTCGCGTCGAGCTCCCGCCCCGTCAGCGGGACGATGGTCCCGATCGTCAGGACGCCGTCCACCGGGCTGCGGCCACCGGCCGGTGGCGGGCCGCAGGGGGACGGCGGAGCCGGCGCGACCGAGTCCGGGATCGGGGTCACGGGGGGCGGGGCGCCGTCCTGGCCGCTCGCGCCCCGCACGACGACCACCGCGACCACGAGGAACACGACGGTCAGGACGACGGGCAGGGCGCGCCGGAGACGCGCGGCGGTCGACATGGTCGGGCCTCCTTCGACGGGACGGTTCACGGCAGCAGGGCGGACGGTCGGGCCTCGCCGGGGCAGGTCGGCGGGACCGGGGTCAGGACCGGCGGGAGGGCACCGAGCACGCGGGAGCCCGCGTCGACCGCCGTGCCCTCCCGGGCGGCCCCGTGGGCGACGAGCGTGAGGACCCAGCGGTCGTCGACGATCGCGGTGACCCACGAGTCGGTCGCGCCGCCGGGGACCTGCGCCGTGCCGGTCTTCGCAACGACGTCGTGGCCGGCCGGGGCGAGGCGGCGGGCGGTGCCCTCGCTGACGGCGCGGGCCATGCCCCCGCGGATCACGTCGGCCACCGGACCGGGCAACGGGCGACCGATCGGCGCCGAGGGTGCCGTCGGCTCGGGATCGCCGCCCGGACACGTCGCGGCGATCACGGACGGCCAGGGCGTGGTCGTCCCGGCGTTCGCCACGACGGCGGTCGCGAGGGCCACCCCGAGCACGGTCGAGCGCACCGACTCCTGACCGATGCCGGTCCGCGCGAGGGCTCCCGTCCCCGGGTCGGCGGCGCCGAGGCCGGTGTCCAGCCCCGCCGCGTCCAGCCCGTCGAGCCGGACCGGGGTGTCGGCGCCGAACCAGGTCCGGGCGACCCGTGCCAGCTCCGGTGCGCCGACCTGCACGGCCTCCCAGCCGAGCACGGAGTTGCAGCTGTGGGCGAGGGCGGTCGCGGTGTCCGCCGCCGGGCAGGTGGACCCACCGTCGTTGCCGAGCACGGAGCCGTCGTCGCCGCGGTAGGCACCGAGCGGTGCGGCGGCCGGGTCGACGCCGGCGAGCAGGGCGGCGGCGGCGGTCACGAGCTTCATCGTCGAGCCCGGCGGACCCTGCCGGGAACGGGCGCGGGACGGCACCCCGGGCTCGGTCGAGGCCGAGGAGAACAGGCCGGTGACGGCCCCCGTGCGCGCGTCCAGGAGGACCGCCTCCCCGTCGAGCCCCGCCACGCCGGCGGCGAGGGCGGCCTGGACCCGGGAGTCGACGGTGGTGACGACGTCGGCGGGGCGGCAGACCGGGTGGAAGAGCCCCGCCAGCACGTCGGCGGCACCCAGCGCTCCGCCGCAGGTCAGCGTGTCCGCCGCCACCGCCTCCACCCCCCGGTGCGTCCCGTTCCACCGCGCGAACCCCAGGTCCGCGTAGCGCCCGCCGGCGGGGTAGGTGCGCCCCGCGCCGTCGTCCGCCGCGATCACCCTGCCGTCCGCGGTCCAGATCGTGCCCCGCGGCATGCGGACCTGCTCGGCGTCGGAGATGGTCCGGGGGCCGACGACCAGCAGGACGGCCGCGGCCACGAGCAGCACGGCGACCCCGCGCACCCCGCCGACCGTCGCCGTCGTCAGGGCGGACGTGCCCGGGGCGGTCCGCCCCGTGCGGTCCGGGCGGTCCAGCAGGCCGACGACGAGGCCCAGGACCAGCGCCGACGTCGTGAGCGAAGCTCTCGAGAACCCCAGGAACGGCGCGTTGAGCCCGGTGAGGGGCAGGACCGCGACCGTCCCGAGCGCGTTCCACGCCCCCTGGGCGACCAGGGCAGTCGCGAGGGCCACGGCCAGGGAGGCCGCCGCGCCGCGCCGGGCGGCCGCGACGCGCACCAGATGGGCCAGGGCCGCCAGCAGGCCGAGCAGGACCGGGACGACGACGAGGGCCCCGAGGTCGGCGACCAGGGCCGCCACGGCGTAGTCCGACCCGATGGCGGGCACGCCGTCCACCAGCGGGCTGCGGCCGGGGCCCGGGCCGATCAGCCCGCCCGACCACGCCGCCGTCAGGGCCGCCCGCAGCTGGTCCCCGGGATCCACGACCTCCAGCGCCCGCCCGCGCACCACCGGCACCGTCGCGAGCAGCGGGATCGCGACCACGACGGCGAGCGCTCCCGCGACCACCCACCGGACCGGCAGACCGCGGACGTGCACGACCGCAGCGAGCACCGCCACGACGACGAGCGCGGCGGGGCCGAGATCGCGGACCACGACCAGGAGCGCGAGGGCACCCGCACCGAGCCCGCCCGCGAGCAGGTGGAACCGCCGGTCGGAGGCCCGCCAGCCCGGTGCCCGGGAGACCTGCTCCGCGACCGCCAGGGCCGCCCCGCCGACGACGAGCCACCGAGTCAGCTCGCCGACCTGCACCCCGAGCAGCGGGAGGGTGCCCGACGCGGGTGCCGGCCCCAGGAGGGTGAGCGCGCGCAGGACGAGGCCCGCCGCGAGGGCGGCCAGGGCGGCCAGCCGGCGCGAGGCCGGCCGCTCGAGGCCCCGGCCGAGCCGGGGCGAGCGACCCACCACGACCCCGGCCGTCAGCAGGACGGACGCCGCGGCCGCGACGAACGCGACCCGCCCGGCCGGCGCACCGAGGCGCAGCGGGACCAGCGTCCCGAGTGTCGCCGCGAGCAGGGCGGTCCCGACGACGGCGGGGTGGCGGCGGGCCGCGAGGCACGGCGGGACGGCGAGCACGGCGGCGCCGACGGCCCAGAGGATCGGCTCCGGGCGCGCCGGAGCCGGCAGCAGACCGGCGAGCCCGGCCGCCAGGACGGCCGGGAGCGCCCAGGCGGCGCGCCTCATCGCAGGCTCACCTGCGCCAGGCGCTGCTCGTCGAGCCACACGACGTCGCCCACGGCCAGGGCGGTCGGTGTCCCCGGCGCGAGCAGCTCGGTCTCCCCACCGGCCCGCTCGACCCACGTGCCGTTCGCCGAGTGCAGGTCCTCGACCTGGCACGTGCCGCGGACCCAGGTCAGCTCGGCGTGGCGGCGGGAGACCTCGTCGAGGTCGTCCGGGCACCGGAGCCCGGCGTCATCGCCCCGCCCGACGACGACCAGCGGGCTGCCCGCCCCGAGCGCGGACGTCCCGCGGGAGCGACCGTCGACGGTGAGCTCCACGAGCGTGCCGATCCCGCGGCGCCGGGTCGCGCCGCCGAGGTCGTCGTGGCCGGGGCGGGTGGGCCCGTCGTCGGACGGGGGCGGCACGCGGCGCAGGGTGCGGTCCCCGAGGTCCGGCATTCCGGTGGGCACCGGGACGGGACGCCGGGCCGGGCCCCGGACGTCGACGATCGGCTCGAACGACGCGACGAGCACCTCGTCCGGGCCGCAGGCCAGGGCGAGCCGCAGCGTGTACGACTCCGGCAGCACGAACTCGCCGCGCCCGAGCCGTCGGCTGCGCTCGACCATCGTCTCGCAGTACCGGGCGAGGACCTCTGCGGTGAGCTGCGGTCGGGCCGCCGTCGCCGCCTCGTACACCCCGCCGGGCAGTTCCGCGCCGAGGTGGCCGGGGATCGCGTAGCTGGAGCCGAAGACGGTCGTGTTCGCGACGAGGCAGTCGGCCATCCGCTCCACGAGGTCGTCGTCGGGTCCGGGGACCCCGAGCACGAACGCCCGCAGCCGGCCCCCGAGCCGACCGGCCCGCGAGCGCCCGAACCACCAGAGCGCGACGCCGACCCCGAGCACGACCAGCAGATACGTCAGGGTGACCATCGGGCGCTCCTCGCCTCGGCTGCGCTGTGACGGCTCGGAACGATGTCCGGCGGGCGGGCCGACGGCGAGGTTCCCGGGATTTTTCCCGGGGACCGGGGCGCGGCTTGCCGGGCGTGGCGTGGCCGGGGCAAACTCGCCCGACCTGGGGGAGCGACGCCCGATCCCCCGTGCCCGCGAAGGAGCACCGGGCATGGAGCCGCTCTACTTCCGCATCACCGAACGCCCCGACCCCGCGCGGTTCGAGCCGGGATGGTCCGAGATCCACGACCGCCTGGTGCTCGACCGCACGGTGTGGCGCGGCGACGAGGTGTCCCGGACGAGCGCGGGGTGCGTGGTGCTGCGCGCGGACCCGGAGGACGGGGCCTGGGAGCTGCGCAACCGCGCCGAGGGTCGCGTCGCGATCCTGCACGACGGGCGGCAGCGCTACGACGTCCTGACCGGCATGGCGATCACGATCCGTCCCGGGGTCTGGCGGGGGACGCTGACCGAGGCGTTCAGCTTCCAGCTCAGCACGGTCCGCCCGCCCGGGATCGTCCGGCCGGTGGGTGGGGCGACGGGCGAGCTGGAGGCCGTCGACGGCGGGACGACCCGGCGGCGGACCCCGGAGCTGCGGGCCCGGACCTACCTGGAGCGCTACCCGATCAAGCGCTTCGGGCTGGCGTACCTGTGGCGCCAGCACCTGGGCCACACCCCGGACATCGCCCGGGATCTGGACCCGCTGGTCGTCGGTCGGGCGTTCGGGGTCGCCGCGAAGTCCGTCACGCGGTGGCGCGAGGACCTGGCCGAGGCCGTGTTCCTGCGGCGCGGCTACCAGCAGTCCGTGCGCGACATCGTCGTCAAGCACGGGGTCATGACGCACGAGGACGTCGTCGCGGCCGACCGCTACCTCGCGGACCTGCGCGGGGACGCGTCGTGAGCCGTCCGGCCGCACCGCCGGCCGGTGCGGGGGAGGAGGGGCAGGGTGGACAGCGCCGCATGACCGATCAGCCGTGGGTGCCCGGTCAGGAGATCGGACGCCGCTACCGGCTCGAGGAGTGCGTGGGCCAGGGCGGGAACGGACAGGTCTGGCGGGCCCACGACCCGCGCCGCGCGGCCGCCGTCGCGCTCAAGGTGCTCGTCGCCCACCCCGACGCGACGCCGGACGAGCTGCGGCGCGACCGCGAGCGGTTCCTGCACGAGGCCCGCGAGACCAGCCGGCTCGAGGGCGGCCCGCACATCATCTCGATCTACGACTGGGACCAGCACGGGGACCGGCCGTACCTCGTCATGCCCTACGACGACGGGCAGAACCTCGCCCGCATCGTCGCCGGCGGACCCCTGGACCCGCCGCGCGCGGTGCACCTGCTGGGGCAGGTCGCGGAGGCCCTGGACTACGCGCACGCCCGCGGCCGGGTCCACCGCGACGTCAAGCCGTCGAACGTGCTCGTCCGACGGGTCGGTGCGCAGGAGTACGTGCGGGTGGTCGACTTCGGGATCGTCGGGCTGAGCGGCGCCGGCCCGCAGGGCCGGATGACCCGGACCGGGACCGTGATCGGGTCGCTCGCCTACATGGCGCCGGAGCGGTTCCCGAGCGGACCCGACCTGATGGTGCACGTGACGCCGGACGAGCGCTTCGACGTGTACGGGCTCGCGTGTCTGCTGTTCGAGTGCCTGACCGGGGAGCGGGCGTTCGTCGGGAACAGCGAGCTCGAGTTCGTCCGGGCGCACCGGTCCCCGCTGCGCCCGCGTCCCTCGGACGTCTCCGCGGACACCACGCTGGAGGTGTTCGACGACGTGGTGGCGGCCGGTCTCGCCCTCGACCGGGCGACGCGCACCGCGACCGCGGCCGGGTTCAAGGCCGAGATGGAGGCCGCCCTGGAACGCTGGCGGTCGGTGACCGTCCACCCGACCGTCCGGACGTCCGGTGGGGCACCGTCGGTCGCGGAGGTCCGGACGACGCCGGTCAACGGCCGCCCCGCGACGGCCCGCACCACGCCGATGACCCCAGCACCGACCGACGCAGCCCCGACGGCGCCCCCGCACCGGGTGCCGGTCGACGGTGGCACGGACTCCGGTGCACGGGACGACGGTCCCGTCGACGCCCCCTCGGTCGAGGTCCCGTCCGTGGGGCGGTTCGTCGACGGCGAGCCGGTCGACGCGCCGTCCTCGTCGACGGTCGCCCCGTCACCCGTCGAGCCCGTCGAACCACCCGTCGAACGATCGGTCGAGCAGGCCCCCGTCGAGCAGGCACCCTCCGACCCGGACCCCGGCGAGCCGGAGCCGGAGCTCCCGGAGCGACCGGCACCCGCCGTCGGGAACGAGCCGGCCGTCGCCGCCAGTGCCGTCCCCGAGGACCCGGGGCCATCGCAGTCCGACGAACGTCCGGGTCCGGCCGGCACGGCGTTCTCGGTCGGCGCGGTCGCGGGCCTCGTCGGGACGGTGGTCTGCGTGGTTGCGGGGCTGCCGGTGGTGGCCGACGTCGTCGTGATCGCCTCGTCGTGGGCGGCCGGGACGAGCGCGGGATGGTGGGTCGGCTCCCGCCGCGGCTGAGGACCCGGGGGGAGCGCGTGTCGTTCGGCGTCGGACGGGCGGGCTGCGATTACCGTCCGTACCCGTGGCGAGGACGCAGGGCCGGGGCATGAACGGGTCGGGCGGTGACGCGGCGTTCCGGACGACGGGTGGCGCCGGTCGGGCCCCGATGGGCGCGAAGCAGGGCGGCCCGTCGAGCGGCGCCGGACGCAGCGGCGGACTGCCCGGCATGGCGAGCCACAGGCCCAAGGTCGAGATCCTGACCGTCGAGGCGGAGCCCGGCCTCGTCGTCGAGGACGCCACCGGCAGTTTCTGCGGTGCGGTGATCCGCGCGGACGTGCGTGAGGTCGTGCTCGAGGACCGGGACGGACGGCGGCGGCTGTTCCCGATGAAACCGGCGTCGTTCCTGTACGAGGGCCGGCTGGCCACGCTCACCCCGCCGCGGCCCCGGCAGTCGCCGGAGCAGCAGCGCTCGGCGTCCGGGTCGGTCCGCGGCGACGACCGCCGCGCCAAGGTCGCGCTGCCGCACCGCATCTGGGTCGAGGGCCTGCACGACGCCGCGATCGTGGAGCGCGTGTGGGGCCACGACCTGCGCGTCGAGGGCGTCGTCGTCGAACCGCTGCACGGCGCGGACGTGCTCGTCGAGGCCGCGCGGGAGTTCGCGCCGGGCCCGGACCGCAAGCTCGGCGTCCTGGTCGACCACCTGGTCACGGGCTCGAAGGAGTCCCGCATCGCCGAGGGTCTGCGCCGCGACCTGGGCCCGGCGGCGCAGTACGTGCAGATCCTCGGACACCCCTACGTCGACATCTGGGAGGCCGTGAAGCCGTCGGTCGTCGGCATCCGGGAGTGGCCGACCGTCCCGCGCGGCATCGAGTGGAAGAAGGGCGTCTGCGACGCCCTCGGCTGGTGCGACGAGCGCGACGGCGCGCGCCGCGTGCTGGGCGCGGTGTCGACGTGGAACGACCTGCAGACGCCGCTCATCACGGCGATGGAGCAGTTGATCGACTTCGTCACCACCTGAGCGGATCCTCGGGCACACTGGAGGTGTGATCCCGCTCATCTGGGCGATCGCGGGAGTGGTGCTCGTCGTCGCCGAAGTGCTGTCCGGCGAGCTCGTGCTGGCCATGCTCGGCGTGGCCGCCCTCGGTGCCGCCGCGGCGTCGGCGCTCGGGGTGCCCCTCGGCCCGGACATCGCGGTGTTCGGCGTGCTGTCCGCCCTGCTCGTCCTGCTGCTGCGTCCGGCCGTGAACCGACGTCTGCGGGTGCACGACCCGGTGAACACCGGCACGCGCGCCCTGCTCGGCGCCGAGGGCGAGGTGGTCGAGCCGATCGCGGCCGACACCGGCACGGTGCGCATCAACGGGGCCCTGTGGTCGGCCCGGGCGCTGCACGACGACGACCTCGCGGCGGGCACTGCCGTCGTGGTCGTCGAGATCTCGGGGGCGACGGCCGTCGTCACCGCCGCCGACCCCGGAAAGGGGTGAGGACCGTGGGAACCGTCCTCCTCGTGCTCCTGGTGCTCGTGGTGATCCTCGTGATCACCACCGTCGCCAAGAGCGTCACCGTCGTCCGCCAGGCCGAGGCCGCCGTCATCGAGCGCCTCGGTCGCTACCAGCGCACCGCCGAACCGGGCCTGACGTTCCTGGTGCCGTTCATCGACCGCATCCGCGAGCGCGTGGCCCTGTGGGAGCAGGTCGTCTCGTTCCCGCCGCAGCCGGTGATCACCCGCGACAACCTGACGGTCTCGATCGACACCGTCGTCTACTACCAGGTCACCGAGCCGCGCAACGCGGTCTACGAGATCAGCGACTACATCAACGGCGTCCAGCAGCTGACCACGACGACCCTGCGCGACGTGGTCGGCGGGATGAGCCTGGAGGAGGCCCTGACCTCCAGGGAGACGATCAACACCGGGTTGCGCCGTGCCCTCGACGACGCCACCGGCCCGTGGGGCCTGCGGGTGGTCCGCGTGGAGCTCAAGGCGATCGACCCGCCGCCGTCGATCCAGGACTCCATGGAGAAGCAGATGCGCGCCGACCGGGAGAAGCGCGCCATGATCCTCACCGCCGAGGGCCACCGCGAGGCGTCCGTGACCGAGGCGCAGGGCAACAAGCAGGCCGCGATCCTCAACGCCGAGGGCGCCAAGCAGTCCGCGATCCTGGAGGCGGAGGCCGACCGGCAGTCCCGGATGCTGCGCGCCCAGGGTGAGCGCGCCGCGCGCTACTACCAGGCGCAGGGTCAGGCCAAGGCGATCGAGAAGATTTTCGCGGCGATCAAGGCGGGCAAGCCGACGCCGGAGCTGCTGGCCTACCAGTACCTGCAGACGCTGCCGCAGATGGCGCAGGGCGACGCGAACAAGATGTGGGTGGTACCGAGCGACTTCGGCAAGGCGCTCGAGGGCTTCACCCGCATGCTCGGGGCGCCGGGGGAGGACGGCGTCTTCCGCTTCCAGCCCTCGCCGGTCGACGAGGAGACGGTCGCGAAGCGCCCGGGCGACCCGGACGACGACGTGTCCGACTGGTTCGACACCACGACCGACCCGGAGATCGCGAAGGCGGTCGCGCACGCGGAGTCGATCGCCACGCAGGGGGTCACCGACCCGGGCTCGAACGGGGGTGCGGCGCACTAGGTGGTCCCACCCATCCCGTTCCCGACGACGGGTCGGGAGACTGCCGCCGTGCGCGCGGCGGCGGTGGTGGTGGGGCTGGTGCTCCTCGTGGTCGGGGTGGTCCTCGACCGCACCGGCTGGTGGGGCTGGGCCGGCGAGCTCACGGACGCGTCCGTGCTGGTCACCGCGCTGGTCGTGCTGGCCGTCGCCGGCCTGCTCACCCGGGTCGACGCGGTGTGGGCGCGCCGGGCCGGGGCGGTCGGCGCGGTCGTGGCCGGCGCCGCGGCGGCGGTGCTGTTGGTCGACGGGATCGCCGACGGGCTGCCGGGTCCGGCGGCCGGGGTGCTGCTCGTGGGTACGGCGGCAGTGGTGATCGCGGCGGTCGCCTTGGCGGTGGGCCCCCCACCGAGGCGACGCCCCCTCGCGGGCGCCGCACTCGCCGTCGGGCTGCTCGCCGTCGCGATCGTCGCCGGCACCGTGGTGGACGCACCCACGCGGACCACCACGGACGCCCCGGTCACGGAGGCGCCCGTCGCCGCCACGGCCGGCACGGTCCGCTGGACCTACCCGGTGGGCGGCCCGGTCGCCGACGTCGTGCCGGTCCGCGGCGGGGTGGCCGTGCTCCGCGGGCCGGACGGCCCCCGCACGGACGCCCCGTTCGACCGGCCCCGCAACGACTCCGACGATGACGAACGCGGCGACGAGATCGTCGCCCTCGACGGGACGACCGGCACCCCGCGCTGGACCTTCCGTCACGGACGGCAGCGGGTCGACGCCCTGGTCCCGTCCCCGGGCGGCGGCGTCCTCGCGGTCTCCCACGTGCTGCCCGACGGCGGCGCGCTCGTCACCGTGCTGGACACGTCGACCGGGGTTACCCGCTTCACCGTCACGACCTCGACCCGCCGCGGCGCCCTGCAGCTGACCGATCGCGTCCTCACGGTCCTCGACGCCCGGGGCACGGCCGCCGGCGACTCCTCGCGCGACGAGGAGATCTACGGCCTCGTCGCGTACCGGCTCGACGACGGCGCCCGCGCCTGGACCTGGGACCCGCCACCCGGCTGCGCCCTCGGGGTCCCGTGGTCCCCGACCCTCGGTCCGCCCGGCCGGTGGACCCTCGCCACCCGCACCGTGGGGGTGACGCCCGTCGACTGCGGGACCGACCGCGTCCTCACCGGCCTCGACGAGGGCACCGGCGGCGTCCGCTGGACCGCCCCCGGCGTCCCGCGCGTCACGGCGGACGGGAGCACCGTGGCCGTGGAGCCGACGCTCACCGCCCTTCCCGACGGCGGGTCGGTGCTGGTCGGCGGGTCACCCGCCCAGGTCGTGGACGCCGCGACGGGCGCGACCCGGCCGGTCCCGGGGCTCGGCGAGTTCGACCTGGGCGCCGTCCGGCCCGGCCCGGTGCGCGCCCTCGCCCTCACCGACGGCGAGCCGCGCCGCTCGATCGACGCGCGGACCGGATCGCTCGTCCCTCTGCCCGCGGAGGCCCCGGGCGAGTGCTCCACCCCGCAGGGCGCCGTGGCCGTGACCGACACCGCGACGCTGCGGCTCTGCGGGGTCGGCGCCGGGTTCGGCCTGCGCCTCGACGCCGGGCCGGTGCTGCCGCTCGACCTGGGGCCACCCGCGCTGACCGGGAGCGACAGCACCCGGGACACGCTGCTCTACCGGCGCTCCGAGTACGTGATCGTCCCTGCACCGGGCGCCCTCGTCGTCGCCACCACCCGCACGGACCCGGCGACCGTGGTCGGCGTCGCGTGACCCGGGTGCTGCTCGTCGCGGGCCTCGCGGCGACGCTGGTCGGCGCGGGGTTCCTCGTCGCCGCCCGCGAGGAACCGGACCTCCCGGCGACGCTCGCCGTGATCACCGTGGCGGTCCTCGCGGTCGCCGTCGCACTCTGCTGGGACGCCGCCCGCGGCCGGGCCACCGCCGTCGTGGCGCTGCTCGCGGTCCTCGCGGCAGCGGGGACCGGCTTCACCGCCGTCCTCTCCGGCTGGCCGGGACCGGGGCCCGCGGTCGTGCTCGGCGGCGCCCTGCTCGTCCTGGTCGCGCCCGCGCTGCGACGGCTCGGGCAGGCGAGCGCCGTCGTCGTCGGGACCGTCCTCCTCCTGGCTGCGGCCGGGGCGGTCGCCGCCGGCGGACCCGTCGTCGGGACCCTGCCCGTGGGCCCGGCGGACGTGGCCGCCCCGACACCCGTCGCCGGCGCGCGGTGGCAGCTGGTCCTCGGCGAGGTGCGAGGAGCGGTCGGCGCCGGGCCGGGCCTGGTGCTCGCGGCGTCCCCGTCCGAGGAGCGCGCCACCGACGTCGCCGTCGGGGTGGACACCGCGACCGGTCGCGTCGCGTGGAGCCACCGCCGGGCGGGGACGGCGGTGGACGAGCTCGTCACGACCCCGGACGGCCGGGCCGTGGCGGTGCTGGCCCGCTTCTCCGACGGGGGCCGGCCGGACGACGACCGCGTGCTCACGGTGCTCGACGCCGCCACCGGCCGGGTGGTCTGGTCGGACCTCGTCCACGGGACGACGCTCCGCGCGAGCGACCGCATCGTCGCCGTGGCGACGCCCGAGGGGCGCCTGGAGGCGCGGGCCCGCGACACCGGCGAGCAGGCGTGGTGGGCCGACCCGGCCCCGCGGTGCGCGTTCGTGCCGACCCGCGCGGCCGGGACGGTCGACGTCGTGCCGGTCGTCCAGGACTGCCCCGGCCCGCTCGGGGGACCGCCGGCGTTCCGGGCCACGGTCGGGCTGGCCGACGTGTCCGGGGCCGGGGTGTGGACCACGCCGCCGGAGGCCCTGTCCGGTCGGGAGGACCAGATCGCGCTGCTGCCGGTCACCGCCGGCGGCCGGTTCGTCGCCGCCGAGGGCGGCCCGGCGGTGCTCGACGTCCGCGACGGCCGCACGGTCGCGACGGTCCGGCCCGGCGACCGGCTGGACGACGACGCCGCCGGCATCGTCGTCACCGCCTCCCTCGCGCCCGCGGGGATCGTGGATCCCGCCACCGGAGCGGTGCTGCCCGTCCCGCCCTGTCCGCAGCCGCGCGTGGCCGCCCCGGCGGTGGTCGACGGCGCCCCGGTGGTCCTGTGCGAGCTCGGCGACGGAGCCGGAGAGCTCCGCGGCGCGCCGCCCGGCCGCCTGCCTCCGGGCACGGTGCCGTCGGTGCGGTCCCTGCTCGACACGGGCCCGGGCGGGCTCGTCGTCGTGCCGGACTCGTTCCGGGCCGGACCCGTCGTCGGGCTGTAGGGCCCGACTAGCCTGACGACCATGCTGGACCGAGCGACCGTCGACTCCCTGTTCCCGGCCGACCTGCCCGAGACCGCGGAGTGGGAGCGGCGGTACCCGCCGCGCGACGTGCCCGAGGGCGCCCTGGTCACGCGCTTCGGCCCGAGCCCCACCGGCTTCGTGCACATCGGCGGCATCTACACCGCGATGGTGTCGCGCGACCTGGCGCACTCCACCGAGGGCGTCTACTTCCTGCGCATCGAGGACACCGACCAGGCCCGCGAGGTCGCGGGCGCCGACGTCCAGTTCGCGCGGGCGTTCGACGCGTTCGACCTGCGGCCCGACGAGGGCCCCCTGTCCGGTCGCGACGACGACGGGCCCTACGGCCCGTACCGGCAGTCGCAGCGCTCGGAGATCTACCTGAGCTTCGTGCGCGAGCTGATGCGCCGCGGGCTGGCGTACCCGGACTTCGCGACGAAGGAGGAGCTCGCCGAGATCTCCGACGCGCAGAAGAAGCTCAAGCTGCCGACGGGCTACTACGGCCGCTGGGCCCCGTGGCGCGACGCGGACGACGCCGAGGTGATCCGCCGCCTGGAGGCCGGCGACCCGTACGTGGTGCGGTTCCGGTCCGAGGGCAAGGTGGGGGAGCGGGTCGCGTTCACCGACCGCCTGCGCGGCCGGGTCGAGGCCGAGGACAACCACAACGACGTCGTCGTCCTCAAGACCTCCGCGAACGAACCGCGGCTGCCGACCTACCACTTCGCGCACGTCGTCGACGACCACCTCATGCGGACCTCGCTGGTGGTCCGCGGCGACGAGTGGCTGTCGAGCGTGCCCACGCACCTGCAGCTGTTCACCGCGCTGGGCTTCGAGCAGGTCGACTATGCGCACCTCGCCCCGCTGATGAAGCAGGAGGGCAGCTCGCGGCGCAAGCTCTCCAAGCGCAAGGACGACGAGGCGTCGGTCGACTTCTACCTGGAGGCCGGCTACCCGACCGAGGCGGTCCTGTACTACCTGCGCGGGCTGGCGAACTCGCCGCTGGCCGAGGTGCCGCTCGCCGAGGCGCTCGCGACGCCGCTGCAGCTCGACCGGTTCCAGTCCGCCGGCCCGCTGGTGGACATGGTGAAGCTGGCCGACATCTGCGCCGACCACATCGCGACGCTCCCCGCCCCGGAGGTGCTCGCCGGGGTGCGCGGCTGGGCGCAGACCTACGACACCGCCCTGGTCGAAATCCTCGACGAGTCCGAGAAGCTCGCGCTGGCCGCGATCGACGTCGAGCGCGTCGGGGTCGAGAACCCCCGGAAAGACCTCGCCCGCTGGTCGGACTTCCGCACCGCCTACGGCTTCTTCTTCCCGGCGCTGTTCACCGACGTCGCCGACCCGGCCGACGAGCGCTTCGGCGGCCTGGACCCGGCCCTCGTCACGCGGCTGGCCGAGGACCTCGCCGGGCGCTACGTCCACGAGGGCGACCAGCCGACGTGGTTCCAGCAGATCCGCGACCTCGCGCAGACCCACGGCTTCGCCCCCAACCCGAAGACCTACAAGAAGGACCCGGACGCCTACCCCGGCATGCTCCGCGACGCCGCCAACGTCATCCGGGTGCTGGTCACGGGCGCGCAGCGCAGCCCGGACCTGTACGAGGTGACCCGGGTGCTCGGCGGCGACGAGGTCGTCCGCCGGCTGCGCGCCGTCACGTGACCGTCCCGCTGCGGCCGCCGCGCGAGCCCCTCGACCCGCGCGTGCGGTCCTGGTGGCGGGTGCACTGCCTGGCCTGGCCGGTGCTGCTCGCGGTGGTGCTGGGCGTGCTCGGGCTGCTGATCCGTCCGATCGCGTGGTTCCTGCCCGTCGCGGGTGCCGTCGTGGTCGTCGGTCTCCTGCTGGCCGTCGCGTTCCCGGCGTACTGGTACCGGGTGCACCGCTGGGAGGTCACCGACGACGCCGTCTACACCCGCTCGGGCTTCCTGTGGCAGGAGTGGCGGGCGGCGCCGCTGTCGCGGATCCAGACCGTGGACACCACCCGCGGTCCGCTGCAGCAGGCCTTCGGGCTCTCGGCGCTGGTCGTGACGACGGCGTCGTCGAGGGGGGCCGTGACCGTCGTCGGCCTGGACCACGAGCGCGCCGCGGAGATCGCCGAGCGCCTCACCCGCGCCACGCAGGCGGTGCCCGGGGACGCGACGTGACGGCCCCGGCGGACGGCTGGCGGCAGCTGGACCGGCGCACGGTCGTCGCGTCCGCCGCGCTCGCGCTCGGCGCGTGTGTCGCGGCCGGCGTCCCGACGCTGATGGGCATGCGGAGCGCCGACCGGTTCTCCTTCACCGTGGCGGTCGGCCTGGCGGTCGGCGGAACGGTGCTGGTGGTCGGTCTGGCCGTGGTGCTGGAGTACGTCCGGCTCGCGAGGACCCGGTTCCGGGTCGGTACCGACCGCGTCGAGGTGCGCAGCGGCATCCTCGTCCGGACGTGCCGCGGGTTGGCGCGGGAACGCGTGCGCACCGTCGAGGTGACCGCGGACCCGGTCCTACGCCTGCTCGGGCTCGCGAGCGTACGGATCGGGACGGGGCAGCGGACCTCGGCGACCGACAAGCCGCTGGAGCTCCGGGCGCTGCGACGCCCCGACGCGGAGGCGCTGCGGGGGCTGCTCCTGGACCGTGAGGGGAGGATCGACCCGCCCCACCCGCGTGAGGGGACCCCTCACGAGGCAGGGGCGGGCGGATCCTCCCCTCACGACGACGGCGCCCCGCGCGATGCGACGTTGGCCGTCCTCGACCCCACCTGGGTCCGCTTCGCCCCGGTCTCGCTGCTGACGCCGACCCTCGGCATCGCCGCGTTCGGGGTGCTGCTCCAGGGCGCGGACTGGATCGGGCTGCAGCAGACCGTGCTCACCGACGCCGCCGACGTGGCGATCGCGCTGGGTCTCGTCGTGTCGCTCGTCGTCGGTCTCGTGGTCGTCGTGGTGGTGGGGACCGTGGCGTCGGTGGCGGTGTTCGTCGAGTCGTGGTGGGGCTACCGGCTGACGCGGGAGCGACGGACCGGGTCGCTGCACGTCCGGCGGGGCCTGCTCACCACGCGGTCGACCACGGTGGAGGAGGACCGGCTGCGCGGCGTGGCGGTGGTCGAGCCGCCGGGGATCGCGTGGTTCCGGGCCGCGCGCGTGGACGCCGTGGCGACCGGTCTGTCCGCCGCCGACGAGCAGCGCTCCGATCCGCGGGGGCTGCTGCCGGTGGCGCCGCGGGCGGTGGTCGAGCGGGTCGTCGCGGAGGTGCTGCGCGAGCCGGTGGCCCCCACGCGGGAGGTGACGCTGCGGGCGCACCCGGTCGCGGCCCGGCGACGACGCGTCCGGTGGGCGCTGATGATCTGCCTGGTGCCGGCCGTGGCCCTCGCCGTCGTCGCCGTCCTGGTCGGGTCGACGGCGTTCGCGGTGCTGACCGCCGTCGCCGCGGTACTGGGACTCGCGGCCGGGGTCCGGCTCGGCCGGCTCGCGTACCGGAACCTGGGACACGGCCTCGTCGGGGACTACGTCGTGACCCGCCACGGCGCGCCCGGACGGCGCACCGTCGCGCTGCGGCGGGGCGGCATCCTCACCTGGACGCTCACGCAGACGCCGTTCCAGCGCCGTGCGGGCCTGGTCACCCTGTGGTTCACCACCGCGGCCGGGGACGGGCGGTACGGCGTGTTCGACGTCGGGGTCGACGAGGCGATGGCGTTCGCGGTCGAGACGCTCGGCGAGCGCTTCTCCCCGTACCTCGCCGCTGCTTCGATGACCCCATGACCTCGCGGACCGTCCTCCACCTCGCGGAGCACACGCACACCTACGGCCTGTCCCTGTCGGGGCTCGCGGTGCGGGACGACCGGATGCTGCTCGCACCGGACGAGGGTGCGGCGCTCGTGGGCCTGGCGCGTGGGGCCGGCGGCGCGGGGGCCGACTGGGGCGACCCGGTCGAGCTCCCGCTCGCCGGCCTCGTCGACCTGCCGGGCACCGCCGAGGACGAGGTCGACGTCGAGGGGATCGACGTGACCGCGGGCCACGTGTGGGTCACCGGCTCGCACTCGGCGAAGCGGAAGAAGGTGAAGGCCGGGACGCCCCCGGAGAAGGTCGGGAAGCGGCTGCGCAAGGTCAGCGCGGAGGAGCCGCGACGGCTGCTGGCCCGGCTGCCGCTCGGGCCGGACGGGCTCCCGACGGCCGGTGGGGTCCGCCTGCCGTCGGGGAGGGGCGGGCTGTTCGCGGCGCTCGAGGACGACGACCACCTCGGCCCGTTCCTGAGCATCCCGGGCAAGGACAACGGGTTCGACGTCGAGGGGCTGGCGGCGATCGCCGACGACCGGGTCCTGCTCGGGCTGCGCGGCCCGGTCCTGCGCGGGTGGGCCGTGGTGCTGGAGCTGACCCTCGGCGAGTCCGACGGCGAGCTGGAGCTGCTCGACGTCCGGAAGCACTTCCTGGACCTGGACGGCCTCGGCGTACGCGACCTCGTCCGCGACGGCGACGACCTGCTCATCCTCGCCGGGCCGACGATGGTGCTGTCGCGGCCCGCCCGGGTACTGCGGGTCCGCGAGGGAGCACACGGGCTGCCGGACGCGGTCCCGGCGGACGGGATCGACCTGGTGGCCGAGCTGGTCACCGGCGACGGCGAGGACCATCCGGAGGCGATCGCGGTCCTCGGGCCGGGCGCGCTCCTGGTCCTGCACGACAGCCCGGCCGACGACCGCCTCGGCGAGCACACCGTGGCGGGCGACGTGCTGGAGGGGCTCGACGTCGGGCGCTCCGTGGAGTGAGCGAACGGCACTCTCGCGCGCAGAGAAGCTGCGGGAGTGCCGCTCGTTCAGAGCTCCAGCAGGCCCCGCACGACCGTGGCGAGCGCCCCGACCGCCGCGACGCCGAGCATCAGGCGCCGCCCGAGCACCGGGTCCAGCCGGCGCTGGACCGGCGCGCCGAGCAGGACCCCGACGGTGATCGCGACCAGGCCCGCCACCCACGTGACCGCGCCCAGATCGGGGACCCCCTTCACGAGCAGCGCCGTGAGGTTGACCGCGAGCAGCACGGCCTGGGCGGTCGGCACGAACACGCGCGGCTCGATCCGCTGCGAGGCTCCGTAGGCCGAGATCAGCGGTCCGCCGACGCCCGCGGTGGCGTTGACGAACCCGGCGGCGACCCCCGAGCCGACGGCCCCGACCGGCCCGCGCAGCGCCGCCCCGGCGGCCGGCACCACGGACAGCGCCACCCCGAGCAGCGCCAGCAGGCCAACGACGACGAGCAGCGGCGCCTCGGGCAGCGTCGTCGCCACCAGGGCGCCCGCGGGCACGCCGACCGCCGCCCCGGCCAGCAGCAGCCCGACGGCCGACCACCGGGCGTCCCGCCAGGTCTGCACGAGCACCAGGGTGCACAGCACGCTCTGCAGGGCGTTGCCGAACGACACCCCGTCGCGCGGTCCGAGCACCGCGACCAGGAACGGCGCCCCGACCAGCGCCAGGCCGAGTCCGGTGGTGCGCTGCAGGGTCGCGCCCGCGGCGATCGGGACGGCCACCAGGAGGGCCGCGACGACGGGGCTCATGGCGGCATCCTCGCACTGCGTAGTCAGCACGGTGCGTGACTGGATCTGGCGATGACTGCCCCGAATCGGGCACAATCACGGCGTTCGTGACACTCAGAGTGAGAAGAGGTGCGCCATGTCCACTCGCCTGGCCCAGCCGACCCGCCCCGTAGTCGGGAAGGAGGTCGCGGAGCGTCAGCACATCGGTGGGCAACCCCACGCGAAGACCGCCGGTGCCCCGCCGGGCCGGCGCGTGCTCGCCGTCCTCGGGCTGGCGTCCCTGCTGCTGCTCGGTGCCTGCGGCTCCGGTGGCGGCGGCGTGTCCGTGCGATGCAGCGGCCCGAACTGCACCGCGACCGTGAGCGCCGCCCCCATCGAGGTGGAGGAGCCCGGCACGAGCTCGACCCAGACGGTGCGCCGCAACGGCACCACCACCAAGACCACGACCCGGCGCGACGGCGACGTCGACTTCCGCGTCGTCGCGATGGGCCCGGGCTGGGTGGACGTGGTCGACGACGGGCAGTTCCGCCTGCCGGTCGGCAGCGAGTTCCCGGAGGACGACTCCCGCGTGCGCCTGGCGAGCTCCGACGGCCGCACGGCGGTGTTCACCTGGGGGAGGTGAGCACCGCCGCGCGCGGGACTACACGTTCATCGCGACGTACTTGATCTCCAGGTACTCGTCGATCCCGACGTCGCCGCCCTCACGGCCCAGACCGGACTGCTTGACCCCGCCGAAGGGGGCGCCGGCGTTGGACACCATGCCCTGGTTCAGGCCGACCATGCCCGCCTCGAGGCGCTCCGAGAGCCGGATGGCCCGCTGCAGGTCCTTGGTGTAGAGGTAGCTGACCAGGCCGAACTCGGTGTCGTTGGCCGCGCGGATGGCCTCGTCGTCGTCGGTGAAGGTGAAGATCGGGGCCACCGGCCCGAAGATCTCCTCCTTGACCAGGCGCGCGGAGGTCGGCACGTCGGCGAGCACGGTCGGCGGGTAGAAGTAGCCGGCGCCGTTCGGGATCTGCCCGCCGGTGCGGACCTTCGCGCCCTTCTGGACGGCGTCGTCGACCAGCTCGGCGACCTTGTCGCGCTGGTCGGCCTCGACGAGCGGGCCGACCTCGACGCCCTCGTCAGTGCCGCGGCCGACCGTCATCGCGCCCATCCGGTCGACGAGCTTCTTGGTGAACTCCTCGGCGACGTCGGCGTGCACGTAGAAGCGGTTGGCCGCGGTGCAGGCCTCGCCGATGTTGCGCATCTTGGCGAGCATCGCGCCGTCCACCGCGGCGTCGACGTCGGCGTCGGCGCACACCACGAACGGTGCGTTGCCGCCGAGCTCCATCGAGGTCTTGAGCACCTGCTTCGCGGACTGCTCGATGAGCTTCTGCCCGACCTCGGTCGACCCGGTGAACGACAGCTTGCGGATGCGGCCGTCCTCGATCAGCGGGCCCATCACCCTGCCGGTCGACTTCGTGGTGACGACGTTGAGCACGCCCTCGGGCAGCCCCGCCTGCGCCAGGATGTCGGCGAGCTTGAGGATCGTCAGCGGCGTCAGCGACGCCGGCTTGATCACCATCGTGCAGCCGGCGGCGATCGCCGGGCCGATCTTGCGGGTGCCCATCGCCAGCGGGAAGTTCCACGGCGTGATGAGCAGGCACGGCCCGATCGGCTGGCGCATCACCAGCACGCGGCCGTTGCCGGTCGCGTTGACCTTCCACTCGCCGTTGATGCGCACGGTCTCCTCGGAGAACCAGCGGAAGAACTCGGCGGCGTAGGTGATCTCGGCCTTGGACTCGGCCAGCGGCTTGCCCATCTCGAGGGTCATGAGCATCGCGATGTCGTCGGCCTGCTCGGTGATCATCTCGAAGGCGCGGCGCAGGATCTCCCCGCGCTCGCGGGGTGCGGTCGCCGCCCACTCGGCCTGCTTGGCGTGCGCGGCCTCGAGGGCCGCGATGCCGTCCTCGGGGGACGCGTCGGCGACCTCGCACAGGATCTCACCGGTGGACGGGTCCTCGACCGGGAACGTCTTCCCCTCCGCGGCGTCCCGTTCGCGGCCGCCGATCAGCAGCTTCTTCGGGACGTCCTCGATGACCCGTCGCTCGCGGTCGGCGTCACTCATCTCTGCGCTCAGCTCCTCTTCGCAGCTCGTCCGGCGCGCCGTAGGTGCCCGGACCGGCGGTCGGCTACGCACCGGCCGGGGAGCGACGCCACATCCGCTCCGAGGGCGCGGCCCCTCCACCACTCCTACGCTCGCGGGCGTGTTCTCTCCACACGTCGTGGTCGCTCCCCGCCCCGATCTCCCGCAGCGCGTGCCCGACGACCGCTCCTCGGGCAAGGTCGTGGTCGTCGGCGGGGGACTCGCCGGGGTGACCGCCGCGACCGTCCTCGCCGAGCGGGGACTGACGGTGGAGCTGCTCGAGGCCGCGCCGCGGCTCGGGGGCCGGCTCGGCACGTGGCCGCGCACGCTGCCCGACGGGACCGACGTCACCGTCGAGCACGGCTACCACGGGTTCTTCCGGCAGTACTACACGCTGCGCGACGTCCTGCGGCGGATCGACCCGGACCTCGCCTTCCTGCGCGACGTCGGCGGCTACCCGGTCGAGAGCCGGGAGTGGGAGTCCGAGGACTTCTCCGACCTCCCGACGACGCCGCTGGCCAACCTCGCCGCCCTGGTCTGGAAGTCCCCGAGCTTCCGCCTCCGCGACCTGCGCAAGGTCGACGGCCGCGAGGCCCTCGCCATGCTGCGCTACGACCCGGTGCGCACCTTCGCCGAGCACGACCACCGCACCACCGCCGAGCTGCTGGACTCGTTCGGCTTCTCCGAGCGCGGCCGCGCGATGCTCTTCGAGGTCTTCGCGCACTCGTTCTTCAACACCGAGCAGCGCTACTCGGCGGCCGAGTTCCTCGCGATGTGCCACTTCTACTTCACCGGCAACCCCGAGGGCCTCGGGATGGACGTCCCGGTCGACCAGTACGCGGCGACGATCTGGGACCCGTTCGCCCGGCTGCTGGACAAGCACGGTGCGACGGTGACGACGGGGGCGCGCGCCACGATGGTCGTGGACGGGCCGGGCGGCTGGTCGGTGGGCGTCGAGGGCGGCGCGTCCCGGACCGCGCGCCACCTCGTCGTCGCCACCGACGTCCCGGCCACCCGCGAGCTGTTCGCCCGCTCTCCCGCCTTCGCGACGACGGGTCCGCGGCTGGCCGCGCAGGTGGCCGACCTGCCCGGCGGGGAGCCCTACGTCGTCGCGCGCCTGTGGTGCCGGGGCGACGTCGACGCGGCGCACGCCCCCTTCACCGGGGTCACCCGCGAACGGATCCTCGACTCGGTGACGCTGTTCCACCGCATCGAGGCGGAGTCCGCGGCGTGGGCCGCGCGCACCGGCGGTTCGGTGATCGAGCTGCACTCCTACGCCTGCCCGCACTCCGCGACGCGGGACGAGCTGGTCGCCGAGATGCGCCGTGAGCTCGCGGGGCTGTGGCCGGAGTTCGCCGGCCTCGAGGTGCTCGACGTCGACGCCCACCTCTACGACAACGCGCCCGGCTTCGACCCGGGGTTCCACGTGCGCCGGCCCGGCGTGGTCACCGACGCCCGCGGGCTGCGGCTGGCGGGGGACTGGGTGGCCACCGACATCCCGTCCGCCCTCATGGAGCGGGCCGCCGTGACCGGCGTGCTCGCGGCCAACGACGTCCTGCGTGAGGAGGGCGTGGCGCCCGAGCCGATCCGCTCGATCGCGCCGCGCGGCGTGCTCGCGGGACGCAGACGATAAGGTGCGGCGCACAGTTCGATCACGGCTCGACGAGAGGGAGAACGTGCAGACCCGACGGGTGGCGTCCTTGCTGGTCATCGCGGCGGCCTCGGCGGCCGTGCTGTCGGGGTGCGTGTACTCCGCGGAGCCCGCGCCCGGCTCGCCGTCGAACCCGAACGTGTTCTCCACCGAGGGCTTCCCGCCGCCCGGCCCCGCGCCGGTGCCCGGGCAGATCACCCCCGGCCCGGTCGCCCCGCCCGCCCCGGCCGACGAGCCCCGCCCGGCCACCGGCCCGCAGGGCCCCCAGCCGACCCCGTCGCCGGCCACCCGCGAGGGCGAGCCGGTGCCGTCGAACGCGCCCGCGCCGGCCCCGGGCAGCTAGGCACCCTCCTCCGTGTCAGCAATGCGGCCTTGCTGACGTCGGACGTCACAAATCCGGGTGGTACGACGGCGGGTCAGGCCGACCCGTCGTCGGGAAGGGCCCGGCGACGACGGCGGCCGCGGGACGAGATGACGATCCCGATCAGGCCGAGCGTGCCCGAGATCGCGAACGCGATGAACGACTGCGGCGAGATCCCACCGGTGACCGCGTCGCCGAGGAACACCACCGCCGCCGTGCCCGGGACGAGCCCGACGAGCGTGCCGATCACGTAGGCGGGCCACCGCACGCTCGTGACGCCCAGGGTGTAGTTCAGCGGCGCGAACGGGATGCCGACCAGGCGTGACGAGGTCACCGTCAGCAACTCCCGCTCGCAGAGCCGTTCCTCCAGCGCCTGCACGCGCTTCGGTCCGAGCCGGTGGATCGCCCGGCCGCCCAGGCGGCGCGCGATCCAGAAGCCGATCAGCGCCGAGACCATCGACGCGGCCACCGCGATCGCGATGCCCCACGCCGGGCCGAACATCAACCCCGCCGCGAGCGTGAACGCGGTGCGGGGGATGGGCGTCGTCGTGATGATCGCGTGGACGAGGAAGAAGACCAGCGGGGCGGCGGGACCGATCTCCATGACCCACGCGCGCAGCTCCGACGGCGAGGGCAGCGGGACGACGATCGCCACCACCAGCACCGCGGCCAGCACGGCGAGAGCCACCAGGCCCCGCGTCCGGTTCCGCACCTCGGTCCCCTCGTTCGGCAGCCGCCCGACGGGCCCCCAGACTACTCAGCCGACGCGCGCGAAGAGTCCCTGGTATTCCCGCACGATGCCGATCTCGTCGACGGTGAAGCCGAACTCGCCGTAGGTGGGGTCCGCGTAGACCCACCGGTCCTCGGTCTCGCGGCGGTAGGTCTGCGCCACCCGCTGCACCGCGAGCGAGGGCACGTCGACCCACGCCACGTCGACCGTCCGCTGCTCGCCGACCGCCAGCCCGAGCCGGCGCACGACGAGCGTGTTCGTCAGCGGCGAGACCGAGATGTCGACGTCGTGGCAGCCCTCGAGGTCCGACCAGTCGCGGCCGTCCAGGGTCCAGTGGCCGAGCGCGTCGGCGGTGAGGGTCACCCGGTCCAGGCCGTCGCCGCCGAGGGCCTCGAGGAAGCACGCGCGGGTCTGCCAGCGCGCGTCGACGACCACCGAGAACCGCGCCGACCACGGCCGGGGGGCCGCCTGCTCACCGATCGGACCGGTGTCGTCGGGGGAGTCCGCACCGATCGCGGCGCCGTCGAGGAGGAACGCCGCGTCCGGCTGCTCGGGGGTCGGCTCCATCTCGGAGATCGCGCCGTGCACCAGCCCGTGCGGCTCGTCCAGGCGACGCCAGAGTGCGGAGGTCAGGGGCACCGCGACATCGTGGCACGATCGGGAGGGGACGAAGTCGATCAGGTCGGAGGGCGAGGCGTGACCGAGCCGCAGGACAGCAGGCGCCCCGACGACGCGAGCGGGCCGGCCGGGGTCCCGCCCTGGAATCCGGGGAGCGCGGGCCCGGGCACCGGCGGGTGGCAGGCGCCGACGCCCTCGACACCGCCGACACCCCCGCCCGGCCCCGCCCCGGCCGCCGGCCCGCCCCCGCAGGACCCATGGGGCTTCGGCGGTCCGGTCGCCGCCCCGCGCCCCGGGATCGTCCCGCTGCGCCCCCTGGCCCTCGGCGAGCTGCTGGACGGGGCGTTCCAGTACATCCGCGCGCACCCGCGGGTGGTGCTGGGCGTGTCGGCGGTGATCGCCGTGATCACGACCCTCGTCCAGGCCCCCTTCCAGGCCACCTACGGCCAGTCGCTGGAGACCTTCGTCGGGCCCACCGGCGGGCAGCCGGACCTGGACGCCCTCGCCGGGGTGCTCGGCGGGGCCTCCGCGCTGCTCGGGGTGAGCGCCGTCGTCGGGCTGCTGGCGAACACGGTGCTGACGGGGCTGCTCGTCGTCGTGCTGTCGCGGTCGGTCCTCGGCGCACCGGTCGACGCCCGGGAGTGCTGGAACGCAGCCCGGCCGCGGCTGCCGGGCCTGCTGGGCGTGGTCCTGCTCGTGGCGCTCGCGACGATCCTGGCCTTCGCGGTGTTCCTCGTCCCGGCCGGCGTCGTCGCCCTGGCCGGTTCGACCGGGGTGGCCGCGGCGCTGGCCGTGCTCGGCACGCTCGCCGGCGCGGCCGCGGCGATCGTGGTCGGGGTGCTGCTCGCGCTGGCCGCCCCCGCCTACGTGCTCGAGGGGGTCGGCGTGATGGCGGCGCTGACTCGGTCCCGCGCACTGGTCACCGGCCGGTTCTGGCCGGTCCTGGGCATCCTGCTGCTGGGCACCGTCATCGTGGTGATCGTGTCCGGGCTGGTCGGGGTGCCGTTCGGGCTGGCCGCGACCGGGGTTGCCGTGGCCGCCGACACCAGCCCCTACGCGACGCTGCCGCTGCTCGTCTCGTCCGTCGGCACCGTCATCGGCGCCACGCTCACCGCGCCGTTCCAGGCCGGGGTCACCGGGCTGCTCTACATCGACCAGCGGATGCGCCGCGAGGGCTTCGACATCGAGCTGCAGCGGGCCGCGCGAGCCTGATGGCCCCACCCCCGCCGCCGCTCACCCCGACCGCCGACGAGGCCCGGGGACTCGCGGCGCGCGAGCTGGCGCAGGCCGCCTACCGGACCCGGGAGCCGGGCGTGCTCGAGCAGCTCGGCCGGTGGCTGCTCGAGCGGCTCGACGATCTGGTCGGGCTCCTCACGGCGCAGCGCGCCGGCGGGGCGGGCGGGGTGCTGGTGGTCCTCGCGCTCGTGGTGGTCGTGGTCGTCGTCGTGCGGCGCCGGCTCGGCCGCGCGGCCCGCACCGCCCACGCCGGCGCGGCCTCCCTCGACGACACCGGGCTCACCGCCGCCGACCACCGCCGTCGGGCGGAGGACCACGCCGACGACGGCCGGTTCGACGACGCGGTCCGCGAGTGGATGCGGGCGCTCGTGCGCGGGCTGGAGGAGCGCGACGTGCTCGCCGGCCGTCCCGGCCGGACCGCCGGGGAGGCCGCCCGCGAGGCGTCCGCGGTGCTCCCCGGCGCGGCGGACGCCCTGGCCGACGCCGCCCGGTGCTTCGACGAGACCGTGTACGGCGGGCGGTCCGCCGACGCCGGCTCGGTGGCCCGGATGCGGGCGGCCGACCGGGCCGTCGGCGAGCAGCGGGTGGCGGCCGGGTGAGCCTCGCCGGGCGGGTGCGGCGCAGTCGGGGTCCGGTGGTCGTCGGCGTGCTGATCCTGGTCGCGGCGGCGGTGCTGGCGATCGCGGGGACGCGGGTGGGTGAGGGTCTCCTGGAGCCGGCGGGCGTCGACCCGTCGGGCAGCGGCGCCCTCGTCGCGGTGCTGCGCGAGCAGGGCGTGCGGGTGGACGTCGCCACCCGCCCCGAGGACGTCGTCGGGGCCGGTCCGGCGACGACGGTGCTGGTCGCGTTCCCCGAGCGGCTCGGGACGGCGGGTCGGCTGGCCCTCGCGCACGCCGGCTCCGACGTCGTCCTCGTGGCACCCGACGCGGCGACGCTCGAGGCCCTCGCGCCGGGTGTGCGGCGCACCGAGCCGCCGTCCTCGCTGACCACCACCGGCGTCGTCCCGACCCCCGACTGCGCCCTGCCCGCCGCCCGCGCCGCCGGCCCCCTGGTCCTGGACGGCGACGTCTACGAACTCACCCCGCCCGCCGTCGGCTGCTACCCGACCGACGGCACCGTGCCGCTCGCGGTCAGCGGACGGACCGTCGTGGTCGGGACGCCGGGTCCCTTCACCAACGAGACCCTCGACCGGAACGGCAACGCCGCGCTCGTCCTGACGCTCCTCGGCGCCCACCCGCGGGTCCTCTGGTACCTGCCCGCGCCGGGCGCCGGGGGCGACGTGTCGGTGGCCGACCTGGTCCCGCGCGGCGTCGTCTGGGGCACGGTGATGCTGCTGCTGGCCGGGGGAGCGGCGGCGCTGTGGCGGGGACGGCGACTCGGGCCGGTCGTCGCGGAACGCCTGCCGGTGCGAGTCGCGGCGGCGGAGACCACCCGAGGGCGCGCGGCGCTCTACCGGCGGATCGGGGCCCGCGGGCGGGCGGCGGCGATCCTGCGGGCGGACGCCCGGCGCCGGTGGACGACGCGTCTCGGCCTCCCGCCCGACGCGCCCACACCCGCCGTCGGGAAGGATCTCCTGGACGGCCCGGAGCCGGCGGACGACGCCGCGCTCGTGCAGCTGGCGGACGACCTGGACGACCTCGTGTCGGGAGACGTAGCGCAGCGGAGCTCGACCCGAAGAGACAGGAGAGAGACGTGACCCCGGACGAGGCCCGCGAGGCCCTGACCGCGCTGCGGGGCGAGGTGGCGAAGGCGGTGGTCGGGCACGACGCCGCCGTCACCGGCCTGGTGATCGCCCTGCTCTCGCGGCGGCACGTGCTGCTCGAGGGGGTGCCGGGCGTCGCGAAGACCCTGCTGGTGCGGGCGGTCGCGGCGGCGTGCTCGCTGGAGAACCGCCGCGTGCAGTTCACGCCCGACCTGATGCCGGGCGACGTCACCGGGTCGCTGGTCCTGGACGGGCGGTCGGCGTCGTTCGAGTTCCGGCCCGGCCCGGTGTTCACGAACCTCCTGCTCGCCGACGAGATCAACCGCACCCCGCCGAAGACCCAGGCGTCGCTGCTGGAGGCGATGGAGGAGTTCCAGGTCTCCGTCGACGGCGTCCCGCGCCCCCTGCCCGACCCGTTCGTCGTCGTCGCGACGCAGAACCCCGTCGAGTACGAGGGCACCTACCCGCTGCCCGAGGCCCAGCTCGACCGGTTCCTCGTCAAGCTCGTCCTGCCGCTGCCCGAGCGGGACGCGGAGATCGAGGTGCTGGGCCGGCACGCCTCCGGGTTCGACCCGCGGGACCTCTCGGCCATCCGGCCCGTGGCGGGCGCCGAGCACCTGACGGCGGGGCGGGCCGCGGTCGCGGCGGTGTCCGCGCGGCCGGAGGTGCTC
Source organism: Actinomycetospora termitidis (assembly GCF_030286555.1). Lineage (GTDB taxonomy): Bacteria > Actinomycetota > Actinomycetes > Mycobacteriales > Pseudonocardiaceae > Actinomycetospora > Actinomycetospora termitidis. Next base: position 211,648 of record NZ_JASVWF010000004.1, read on the forward strand.
GCCTACGTCGTCGACGTCTGCCGGGCGACCCGGGCCTCGCCGTCGGTCGCGCTCGGCGCCTCACCCCGAGGCGCGACGGCGTTGCTGGTCGCCGCGCGGGCGTGGGCGTGGCTGTCCGGGCGCGACTACGTGACCCCGGACGACGTCAAGGCCTGGGCCCTCCCCGTCCTGCGCCACCGGCTCGCGTTGCGTCCGGAGGCCGAGCTGGAGGGCGTGACGACCGACGGGGTCGTCACCGGTGTCCTCGACGCGGTGCCCGTCCCCCGCTGATGGCGGTCTCCGGGCGGTTCGCGGCGGCCATGGTGGTCGGGGCCCTGGTCGTGGGGTTCGTCGTGCCGTCGCTCGCGGGGTTCCTGGGCGTCGTCGCGGCGCTGCTCGTGGGCGTGCTGGTGGATCTGGTGCGGGCGGGGTCGCCGTCCGGCGTGGGGCTCGAGCGCGCCGAGGACCTCGTGCAGGTGCGGCTGGGGGACGAGGTCGCGACCGCGGTCGTCGTCACGAACCCTTCCCGACGACGGGTCGTGGGCGTCCTGCGCGACGCCTGGCCGCCGTCGTGTTCCGCCGCTCCCGAGCGCCACCCGCTGGACGTGCCGCCGGGGGAGCGGCGGCGGGTGGTCTCCGTCCTGCGGCCGTCCCGGCGCGGTGAGCACGCGGCCGCCGTGGTGACGCTCCGGGCGTGGGGGCCGCTGGGGCTCGCGGCACGGCAGGCCTCGCGGGCGGTGCCCGGCCGGGTGCGGGTGCTGCCGGAGTTCGCCTCCCGACGCCACCTGCCGGCCCGGCTGGCCCGGCTGCGGGAGCTGGACGGACGGCGGGCGGTGCAGGTCCGCGGGGCCGGGACGGAGTTCGACTCGCTGCGGGAGTACGTCGAGGGCGACGACGTCCGGTCGATCGACTGGCGGGCGTCGGCGCGCTCGGCCGGCCCGGTGGTGCGCACCTGGAGGCCCGAGCGCGACCGGCACGTGCTGGTCGTGCTGGACACCGGCCGCACCGCGGCGGCCCTGGTGGGAGACGCGCCGCGGCTCGACGCCGCCCTGGACGCCGCGCTGCTGCTCGCCGCGCTGGCCACCCGTGGCGGGGACCGGGTCGACCTCCTGGCCGTGGACCGTTCTGTGCGCGCCTCCGTGATCGGCGCCCGCGACCCGCTCCCCGCCATGACGACGGCCCTCTCCGGGGTGGAGGCGACCCTCGTGGAGACCGACATGCGGCTGCTCGCGGCAGCCGTGCTGCGGCGGGCGTCGCGGCGTTCGCTCGTCGTGCTGTTCACCGGTCTCGACGACACCGCCCTCGCCGAGGGCCTCGAACCGGTGCTCGGCCCGCTGCTGCACCGGCACACGCTGCTCGTGGCGGGGGTGACCGACCCGGTCGTGACGGCGATGGCGGCAGGTCGGGGGTCGGGCGAGGCGGTCTACGGCGCGGCCGCGGCGTCGGTGGCGCTGGCGGAGCGGCAGGGTGTCGTGGGGCGACTCGCCCGGCGCGGGGTCGAGGTCGTGGACGCCCCGCCGGACGAGCTCGCGCCCGCCGTCGCCGACCGGTACCTGGCGTTGAAGGCGCGGGGACGGATGTAGCGCTGCGGGCCCGAGGGGTACATGAGGCACCTCCCGACGGCGTTCGAGGTGCCTGGTGTACCTCTCGCGCTCACGCACCCCGCTGGGCCGATCGCGAGAGGTACATGGCGCACCGTTCGCGGCTCCCCGAGGTGCGTCATGGAGTTCTCGCGGTGGCAGCGCCTGCCCGCGTTGCGCCACGCACACGGCCCGGGCGGGCGGCCCGACCCCCCATCACCGTTGCGCCACGCACACGGCCCGGGCGGGCGAGCCCCCCGGTCACCGTTGCGCCACGCACACGGCTCGGGCGGGCAGCCCCACCCCACACCACCGTTGCGCCACGCACACGGCTGGCTCGGTCCCTCGCGGACCGTGCGCGTCCCGCAACACCCCACCGACGGCACGTCGCTGGACGTCGCCGTGTGCGCGACGCAACGCCTCGCAGCGGCTGCACCAAGTCCGACGACCGTGTGCGCGACGCAACGTCGTGGTGCTCGGGCCCGCGACGGTGCGGCTTTTCTGACGTCCAGTGACAGCAGTGACGCATTGCTGCCACTCAGGCGCCCGCGTCGAGCACCTCCGCCCGCGTGCGCAGCACCCGCCGACCGTGCAGCACGTAGGCCAGGAACAGCAGCTCGGCCACCACGCCGATGCCGATGCGCGCCCACGTGGGGAGGCCGGACGGCGTCACGAAGGCCTCGATGATCCCCGAGACGAGCAGCACGCCGACGAGGCCGAGCGCGATCCCGACCGTGATCCGCGCCTGCCGCGCGAGCGACCGCGCCCGGGTCAGAGGGCCCGGGTCGATCCACGACCACCCCAGCTTCAGGCCCGCCCCCGCGGCCACGAACACCGCCGTCAGTTCGAGCAGGCCGTGCGGGGTGATGAGGCCGAGGAAGAGGCCGAGGCGGTCGTTGGCGGTCAGGATGCCGGCCGAGATGCCGACGTTGACGACGTTCTGCGCCAGCACCCACAGCACCGGCAGCACGAGGACACCGCTGATCAGGCAGGTGGCGGCGACCAGGGCGTTGTTCGTCCACACGCGCGCGGCGAACGAGGCCGCCGGGTTGGACGAGTAGTAGGAGGCGAACTCCTCGTCGACGAGGCGCCTGGTCTCCTCGGGCGTGGCGATGGCCGCAGCGACGTCCGGACTCGCGGCGATCCACCACCCGACGACGACCATGAGCAGCACCGAGAGCACCGCCGTCGGCACCCACCACCGGGCGGACGCGGCGAGGGCCGCGGGGAACTCCTCGACCACGAACCGCCGTACCACGCCCCAGCTCCACGGCGTCGTGCCCAGCACCGCGGATCGTCCCCGCGCCACCAACGACGACAGCCGGGACACCAGCGCCGGGTCGGGGGAGGAGGACCGCACGACCGACAGGTGCGTCGCGGTGCGCCGGTAGAGGTCCAGGGCTTCGTCGGCCTCGTCGGCGGACCAGCGCCCGCGTCCGCGCAGCAGCGCCTCGAGCCGGTCCCACTCGGCGCGGTGGGCGTCGGTGTACGCGTCGACGTCCACTCGCGGATCTCCTTCCCGTGTTCTCCCGGCCTGGCAGCATGTCCGCCCGTGGCCCCACCGGAACCCGGCGTCGACTCGATCGTCACCGGCGAAGCCGTCGAACTCGATCTCGCTCCCGCCAAGCTACCGAGCCGGGCGCTGGCGTTCGCGCTGGACGTGGTGATCATCGGGGCGCTGATGACGGCGGCGATCGTGGTCGTGGTGGTGAGCGGCGTCGAGGTCGACGGGGCCGCCGCGGCGGCGATCGGGGTCACCCTCGCCGTGCTCGCGTTCGTGGTGTGGCCGACGGCGTGGGAGACGCTGACCCGCGGGCGCTCGCCGGGCAAGGCGGCGTTCGGACTGCGGGTGGTCTCCGACGACGGCGGGCCGATCCGCTTCCGGCAGGCGCTCGTCCGCGCGCTCGCGGGCCTGTTCGTCGACTTCGGGCTGCTCAGCGGGGTGGTCGCGGTCGTCGTGTCCGCGTGCACCCGGCGCGGGCAGCGCGTGGGTGACCTGCTGGCCGGGACGATCGTGCTGCGGGAGCGGGTTCCGCGCTCGACCCGCCGGGTCGCCCTGCCCGACCCCGACCCGGCCCTGGCCGGCTGGGCCTCGACGCTGCAGCTCTCCGCCCTGCCCGACGACCTCGCCCTCGCCGCGCGGCAGTTCCTCGGCCGCGCCGGCGACCTCGACCCGACCGTGCGCCGCACCCTCGGCGAGCAGCTCGCGACCGACGTGGCGCAGCGGGTCGCGCCGGACCCGCCGTCGGGAACGAGCGCGGAGGCCTTCCTGACGGCGGTCCTGGCGGAGCGCCGACGCCGGGCGTCGTCCTAGCGGACCTGGCCCTCGCCTCCGAGCTCGACCGCCCGCCGGACGACGTCGGCGAAGCCGGCGAGGTCGAGGTCCCCGGACCGCGTGACCTTGATGCAGCTCCGTCCGACCGACACCTTCCCGAGCGTCGGCACGTGGGCCTCCGGCAGGTACCGGCCGTCCTCGACGGCGCTGACGTAGATGCTGAGCTGCCTGCTCCCGCCACGCAGCGAGATCAGGTGGGCGTCGCCCTCCCGGCCGGAGTCGTAGCGGTAGTGGAACCGGCCGTACCCGAGCATCGACCCGGTCCGGATCGGCGGCACGAGACCGGGCGCGGCCTCGGCGATCGTCCGGTGGACCTCGTCGACGACCGCGGCCTGCCTGGCGTCGAGGGCGTCGCGGAACGCCATGAGGTCCGGGCCGTCGGAGTCGGTCACGAGGAGCGCCTCAGTTCCGCAGCCGGACGCTCGAGGACACGACCAGCACCGACGACAGCGCCATCGCCAACCCCGCGATCAGCGGGCTGAGCAGGCCGAACGCCGCCAACGGGATCGCGGCGACGTTGTAGCCGAAGGCCCAGACGAGGTTGCGGCGGATCGTCGTGGCGGTGCGCTTCGCGAGGTCCAGGGCGTCCGGGACGGCGCCCAGGTCGTCGCGCACGAGGATCACGTCGGCCGCCTCCAGGGCGACGTCGGTGCCGGCACCGACCGCGAGGCCGAGGTCGGCGGCGGCCAGAGCGGGGCCGTCGTTGACGCCGTCGCCGACCATGGCCACGCGACGCCCGCCCTCCTGCAGGGACCGCAGCGCGTCGACCTTGCCCTCGGGCAGCACGTCGGCGATCACCTCGTCGACCCCGACGGCCGCGCCGACCGCCGACGCCGCCTCGGACCGGTCGCCCGACAGCAGGACCGTCCGCAGCCCGGCCACGCGGAGGCGCGCGATCGCAGGCGCCGCCGAGGGCTTGACCTCGTCGGTCAGCTCGAACACGGCCACCTCGTCGCCGTCCAGCGTGACGACGACGAGCGTCGAGTCCGCTTGCGGCTCCGGGGCCCACGCCGGGAGCGCTCCGGTCGGCTTGCCGAGCCGCACCTCAACCCCGTCGACCACGCCGCGGGCGCCGAGCCCGGGCAGCGCCTCGAAGCCCTCCACCGCCGGCAGGTCGGGGACCTCGGCCCGCGCGCACGCCACGACCGCCCGGGCGACGGCGTGCTCCGACGCGTCCTCCACGGCCCCCGAAGCCGCCAGCACCCGCCGTCGGGAATCGTCGTGGAGGAGGTGCACGGCCCGGACCGTCATCGCGCCGGTCGTCACCGTGCCGGTCTTGTCCAGGACGACGGTGTCGACGACGCGCGACGTCTCCAGCGCCTGGTGGCTCTTGAGGAAGATGCCCTCGCGGGCGCCGCGCCCGGAGGCGACGAGCATCGCGGTCGGCGTGGCCAGGCCCAGCGCGCACGGGCACGCGATCACCAGCACCGCGAGCGCGGCGGAGAAGACCTGCCCCGCGGACCCGCCGAACGCCCACCAGCCCAGCGCGGTCAGCACGGACAGCGCGATGACGATCGGCACGAACACCGACGAGATGCGGTCGACGAGCCGCTGCACCGACGCCTTCGACGCCTGCGCGGACTCGACCAGCCGGATCATCCCGGCGAGCTGCGTCGCCCCGCCGACCGCCGTCGCCGTCACGACGAGCCGCCCCGACGTCGCGACCGTCCCGCCCGTCACCGCGTCGCCGGCGGCGACCTCGACGGGCACGGTCTCGCCGGTCAGCATCGACCGGTCCACGGCACTCGCGCCGATGTCGACGGTCCCGTCGGTCGCGATCTTCTCGCCGGGCCGCACCACGAAGCGGGTCCCGACGGCGAGCGCGGAGGCCGGGATGCGGGTCTCGGTGCCGTCGGGCAGCAGCACCGCGACGTCCCGGGCGGCCAACGCGGCCAGGGCCGCCAGCGCGTCCCCGGCGGAGCGCTTCGCCCGGGCCTCGACGTAGCGCCCGGCGAGCACGAACGTCGTCACCGCCGCCGCGACCTCGAGGTAGAGCGGGCCGACCGGGTCGAGGAAGACCGACAACGCGCCCTGCGAGGGGTCGGGGAGGTGCCCCGTCAGGATCGACCCCAACGACCACACCGTCGCCGCGATGATCCCCAGCGAGATCAGCGTGTCCATCGACGACGCCCCGTGCCGGGCGTTGACGAACGCCGCGCGGTGCAGCGGCCACGCGGACCACACGACGACGGGCGCCGCCAGCGCCGTCACCACCCACTCCCACCCGGGGAAGCGCGCCTCGGGCAGCACCGCGAGGACCAGGGGCAGGTCGACCATCGGGATGAACAGCACGGCCGCGACGACGAGCCGGCGCCAGAGGTCGGCCACGCGGTCGTCGCGGACGGCCGCGACCTCGTCGCGCTCGTCGTCGGGGTCGGCCGAGAGCGGCGTCGCCCCGTAGCCGAGCCGGGCGACGACGTCCACGACGTCCTGGCGCGCGACGTCGGGCCGCAGGGTCACCGTGGCGCGCTCGGTCGCGTAGTTGACCGCGGCCGTCACGCCGTCGACCTTGTTCAGCCGGCGCTCGATGCGCGACGCGCACGCGGCGCAGGTCATCCCCGTGAGCAGGAAGTCCTGGGGAGCGCTCTCCTCCCGCGCGTCGACGACGGTCATGCTCCGATGGTGCGCCCCCGGCGCGGGCGCGTCCACGTCGGGGTGTCACCATCGGGCCCGTGACCAGCACCAGCGAGCCCGGGACGACGGAGCCGGAGGCCGACCCCGATCCCGACGGCCGCGGTGCCACCGGCGCGGCGACGTTCGCGCTGGTCGTCGCGGGGATGGCACTCGTCAGCGCCTGGACCGGCTGGGGCGGGATGGTCCTCGGGCTGGTCGCGCTCGTCGCCGCCGTCGTGGCGCTGATGCGGGTGCGCTCCGGGCGGGCGTCGGGTCGGGGTAAGCCCCTGGCCGCGCTCGGTGTGGCGATCATCGCCGTCGTGATCGGCACCGCGATCGAGTGGCCGACCATCGAGTCCGCGGTGACGTACCTGCACGCCTCGCAGGCCCGCACGCTCGACGAGTGCATGCGCCAGGCGATCAACGAGAAGGAACAGCACGTCTGCAAGTCCCAGCACCTCGACGAGTACCGGGCGCGCTACCCGGACCGTCTCGACCCGTGAGGCGCCTCCTCCCCGCTCTCGCCGCGGGCCTGGTGACGGTGCTCGTCGCCGCCCTGCTGCTGGGCCGCTCGGCCTACCCGGTGCTGGGGCTGGCCGATCCCGGCGAGCTCGTCCAGCTCGGGGTGCCGCTGCTGCGCGCCCTCGCGGCCGGTGCGGCCGCCGTCGTGCTCGGGGCGCTGGTGCACGGGCTGGTCGTCGTCCCCGGCACGCCCTCCGCGACGGTGCGCGGGGTCGCCTCCGGTGCCGCCTGGGCGTGGGCCGTCCTCGCGTTCGGGACCGCGGTGTTCACGGTCGCGGACGTCTCCGGCGGCTTCGTCGCGCCCGGCCCGGACCTCGTCGTCGGGATGGTGGTGCGCGCGGCACCCGTCGGGTGGCTGGCGTGCGCGGTCGGCGCGGCCGTCGTCGCGGTGTGGGTGCGCGAGGCGCGGACCTGGTCGTCGTCGCTGGGCGCCGGGGTGCTGGCGTGCGTGTCGCTGCTCGGGCCGGTGATGACCGGGCACGCGATCGACGGGGTCGGGAAGGACCTCGGGACGCCGGCGGTCGCGCTGCACGTGATCGCGGCGACGGTGTGGCTCGGAACGATCGGGGCCCAGCTGGTCGCGCCGGTCTCCCCGGCGCGCAGCGGTGCGGTGTCCACGGTGTGCGCGGTGGTGACGATCGCGAGCGGGGTCCTCGCGTCGGCGGTGCTCGTGCCGTCGTGGGGCGAGCTCGCGACCGCCTACGGCGTGCTCGTGCTGGCCGCGGCCGCCGTCACCGTGGTGGTGCTCGGGGTACTCGTCCGGCGGCGCCTCACGGGGTCGACGGCCCTCGTGGTCACGGAGCTGGCGCTGCTCGCCGTCGTGACGGCGTTGTCGGTGGCGATGACCCGCGCGGTGCCGCCGGTCCAGGCGCCCTTCCACACGACACCGACCGAGGCGATGCTCGGCTTCCGCATCCCCGATCCGCCGACGGTCGGGAGGCTCCTCACGGAGTGGCGGCTCGACGTGTGGTTCGCGGCGCTCGCGGTCGTGCTCGTGGTGGTCTATGCCCGGTGGCTCCGGCGGGTCGAGGGATGGCCGCTCGGTCGGTCGGTGTCGTGGTTCGCCGGCTGCGCGCTGCTGGTGGTGGCCACGTCCTCGGGGATCGGGCGCTACGCGGACGCCCTGTACAGCGTGCACGTCGCGGAGCACATGCTGATCAGCATCGTCGTGCCGGTGCTGCTGGTGCTCGGGGCGCCGATCACCCTCGCCCGGCGTGCGCTGCCGGACGAGGGGGACACGCAGCGCAGCGGAGCTGGACCATCCGGCACAGACGCCCGCGACCGGCTCGAGGCCGCCCTCGACGCCCCGCTGCTGCGCCTGCTGACCCACCCGGCCGTCGCGGCCGTCGTCATGGTGGGGTCGCCGTTCGCGTTCTACCTGACCCCGCTGTTCTCCCTGCTCCAGCCGCTGGGCTGGCTCATGCCCGCGATCTCGCTGTGGTTCCTGACGGCGGGCGTGCTGTTCTTCTGGGTGATCATCGGGGTCGACCCGGTCCCGGGGCGGGAGCTGCCCCACGTCGCCCGGCTCGCCGTGCTCATCGCGTCGATGCCGTTCCACGCGCTGTTCGGCGCGATCCTGCTGGCCGCCGACACCCCGGTCGCGCAGACCCCCTCGACCCTGGCCGCCGACGGCGGGGGCGGGCAGGTCTTCGTCACCGACTTCTACTCGCGCCTGCGCCTGCCCTGGGCGCCGGACCTGCTCGCCGACCAGCACGTCGCGGCGCTGCTGTCGTGGGGGATGGGCGACCTGCCACTCGTGGGCGTCCTGGTGATCCTGCTGGTCCAGTGGCACCGGGCCAGCGTCGCCGAGGACGCGGCCGCCCGGGACCTGCTCGCCGCCCGGCGCTGATCCCGCGCCCCGCTTCCCGATCGAACGGCACTCTCGCGCGCATAGAAGCAGCGAGAGTGCCGCTCGCTCGGAAGGTGCATCTCACCTTGTGGGACGAGTTCTCGCATCGTGAGCACTCGTGAGGCATGCTGACGACCCGTGAGCACGGAGACGAGCGCCCCCGCCCGACCACGACGCCGCTGGGCGATCCTCGTGGTCGGCGTGCTCGCCCAGACCGCGGCGTCGGCCTTCGTCTACGGCATCCCGTTCCTGGTCCCGACGCTGCGCGACGAGCGGGGCCTGTCGCTGGCCGAGGTGGGGGTCGTCGTCGCGGCCCCGACGACGGGTCTGCTGCTCGCTCTCGTCGCGTGGGGCGTGGTGGTCGACCGGGTGGGGGAGCGGGTCCCGATGGCGACCGGGCTGGGCGTCGCCGGCCTCGTCGTCGGCGGGCTGGCGCTCGAGACCCCGTCGTCGCTGGTCACGATCGTGCTGCTGCTGGCCGTGGGCGGGCTCGGCGCGGCCTCGGTGAACGCGGCGAGCGGGCGGCTGATCATGGGCTGGTTCTCCGCCGACGAGCGCGGGGTCGCCATGGGCATCCGCCAGACCGCCCAGCCGCTCGGTGTGGCGCTCGCGGCCCTGCTGCTGCCGGTGCTCGCGACGACCCAGGGGCCGTTCGTCGCCCTGGGCTGGACGGGCCTGGCCTGCCTGATCGCCGCGGTGCTCGTCGTCGTGGTGGCCCAGGACGCACCCCGGCGGGCCCCGGAGCCGCACGAGCCGACCGGCAACCCGTACCGCACACCAACCCTGTACCGCCTGCACGCGGCCTCGGCGATGCTCGTGCTGCCGCAGTTCGCGATCTCCGCGTTCGCCCTCGAGTACCTGGTCCGCGAGCAGGGGTGGTCACCGGGGATCGCCGGCGTCTTCGTCGCGGTGTCCCAGATCGCGGGAGCGGCGGGCCGGATCGCGACCGGCTGGTGGTCCGACCGCGTCCGCTCCCGGCTGCGCCCCATGCGCCAGCTGGCCGTCGGCTCCGCCCTGGTGATGCTCGGGTTCGCCGCGGGATCGGTGTGGGTGCCGGTGATCGCGGTCGCGGCAATCGCGGTCGGCGCGATCGTGACGGTGGCCGACAACGGCCTGGCCTTCGTGTCCACGGCGGAGATGGCCGGACAGGCGTGGTCGGGCCGGGCGCTGGGCGTGCAGAACACGACCCAGAACATCGTCGCCTCGGCCGCCCCGCCCGTCCTGGGCGCGATCATCGGCGCGACGAGCTACGGCGTCGGGTTCACCGCGGCCGCCCTGGCGCCGCTGGTCGCGTTCGTCGTCACGCCGGTGCGCGCCGAACGCCGGTCATGATGCGTCCGGGCCCCACTCGCCCGGGGTGAACGCGCGCGACTCGACCAGGACGAGCCAGTTGCCCGAGTTGTCGCGCATGACCGCCTCCACGCCGTAGGGACGCTCGGACGGCGGCTGCACGAACTCGACGCCGAGGTCGACGAGGCGCGCGTACTCGGCCTGGCAGTCGTCGGTCGAGAGACCGAAGCCGCCCATGCTGCCCGCGGCGAGCGAGCGGCGGACCGCGTCGGCCATGTCCTCGGTCAGCGGCGGACCCGGCTCCATCAGCGTGACCTCGAGCTCTTGCTGCGACGGGTGCTTCACCGTCAGCCAGCGGAACCCCCCGCCCATGGTCACGTCGGTGCCCTCGACGAAGCCGAGGACGTCTCGTCGCAGGAGAACCTCTTGGCGTCGTCCTGGTCGGTGACGTACAGGGAGAACAGCGAGATGTTGGTGATCACGACGACGATCCTGCCGCCGCCCCCGGGCCGGACGGCTTCTCCCGGATTGCTCGGTCGGACAGCCCGTGCATCAGCACGAAGCAGCCCGGGATGCGCGGCGCACCGGAGGCCCAGCGGGCCTGGTACTCCGACGGGCTGACCCCGACGAGCCGGCGGAATCTCGTCGAGAACGACCCGAGCGAGGCGTAGCCGACGAGCCAACACACCTCGGTCACGGTCAGGTTCGTCGCGCGCAGCAGGTCCTGCGCGCGCTCCACCCGCCGCTCGGTGAGATACGCCGCCGGGGTGCGGCCGTAGGTCCGGGAGAAGCAGCGCAGGAAGTGGTACTTGGACAGGCCCGCCGTCGCCGCGAGGGCGTCGAGGTCGAGCGGCTCGGCGTACTCGCGGTCGATCCGGTCGCGGGCGCGGCGCAGGCCGACGAGGAGGTCCTCGGACACCTCCCGCGCGGCCACGGCGCTCAGACCAGGAAGCGGAAGGCCGGCGAGCCCGGCTCGAGCGCCTCGATCTGCAGCGGCGAGCGGGCCATGCGCTCCAGGAGCGGCTCGTAGTCCTCGCGGCGGCCGATCTCGACGCCGACGAGCGCCGGGCCGGACTCCCGGTTGTCGCGCTTGACGTACTCGAAGCGCGTGACGTCGTCGTCGGGACCGAGCACCTCGTCGAGGAAGCGACGGAGCGCGCCCGGCTCCTGCGGGAACTCGACGAGGAAGTAGTGCTTGAGCCCCTGGAAGCGCAGCGAGCGCTCGATGACCTCGGCGTAGCGCGACACGTCGTTGTTGCCGCCGGAGAGGATGACGACGACGGTCTCGCCGGGCGCCAGGTCGAGCTCCGGGCCGTCGGAGCGCACCGCGGCCCCGGCGAGCGCTCCGGCGGGCTCCGCGATGATGCCCTCGGTCTGGTAGAGCGCCAGCATCTCGGTGCAGACGAGGCCCTCGTCGACCGCGAGCACCTGCGCTCCGGAGCGCCGGATCAGCGGGAATGTCACCGCGCCCGCCTTGCGGACGGCGGCGCCGTCGACGAAGCGGTCGAAGCCGTCCTCGTCGAGCACCACGGGGCTGCCCGCGTGCAGGGCCGCCGCGACGTTGCGGGCCCCGGCCGGCTCGACCCCGATCACGCGCGTGCGCGGATGCGTCGCGGCCAGCCAGGTCGCGGTGCCGGCGAGCAGGCCGCCACCCCCGACCGGGACCACGACGACGTCGGGTGCGTGCCCGAGCTGCTCGACGACCTCGGCGATCACCGTGGCCTGGCCGGCCACGGTGCGGGAGTCGTCGAACGCGGGCACCAGCGTCGCCCCGGTCTCCTCGGCGTACGCGGTGGCCGCCGCGGAGGCCTCGTCGTAGGTGTCGCCGGTGACGACCAGCTCGACCATGTCCCCGCCCAGCGCGGCGATCCGCTCGCGCTTCTGGCGCGGCGTGGTGGACGGGATCACGACCCGCCCGCGCACCCGGTGCGTGGCGCAGGCGAAGGCGAAGCCCTGGGCGTGGTTGCCCGCGGACGCACAGACCACCCCGGCCGCGCGGGCCTCGTCGTCCAGCTGGGAGATCAGGTTGTAGGCGCCGCGCAGCTTGTAGGAGCGCCCGACCTGCAGGTCCTCGCGCTTGAACCAGACCTCGGCGCCGGAGTCGGCCGACAGGCGGGGGTTGTACTGCAGCTGGGTCCGCTCGGAAATGCCGGTGAGACGCTCCGCGGCCTCGAGTACCTGCTTCTCGAACGCGGTCCCGCCCGTCATCGCCGTCCTGCTTCCTGCTGGTGGTTGATCCGAACGGCTCATCGTAGGTCGCGCCGGGCCCGGAGGTTGTCGGTGGGTCCTGCTATCACTCGATCATCAGTTCGAACGAGGAGGACCGATGAAGGTGCTGGTGGCCACGGGGCGGACCCAAGGCGCGCGGGACAACGACTACCACCATGCGATCGAGGGGGAGCTGGTGCGGATCGACCCTCCGTGCCGGAAGGACCGCGACGATCCCGACGGCCGGTGCGGCTGCGGCCGGGGCTTCGCGGGGATGAACTCGCAACGGGCGACCACGACGGCGCGGGTGGCCGAGGTGCCGCTCACCCGCGAGGAGTACGCGGAGGCGCTGCGCTCGTCGCTGGAGCACGACGGGTACGAGCCCTGCACCTGCCGGTCCACCGACGAGGCCGACGCCCTCGCCGAGCTCGCCGCGACGTGGCCGGTCGGCGCGGTGATCGAACGCCGCCTCGACGAGCTGGCGCGCCGGGTCTCGCCCGAGGAGGTCCCGGCGTGAGGAGTTCCGGAGGTACCGTCGGGGCCATGGCGGCCAAGCGGCGGGTGAGCTTCTCGATCGACGAGTTCTCCCTGGAACTCCTCCAGGCCGCCGCCGACCGTGCCGGGAAGCCTCTGTCCGCGTGGCTCGCGAAGGCCGCCATCAGCGAGGCCGTGCGTCAGGGGGCACCGCGCGAGAACACCTGGGACGAGGCTGCCGCGATCGCCGACGACGCCGAACTCGCTGCGTCGGAGGCGATGATGCGTGCGTCGGGGTGAGCTGAACACCTACGTGGGCGACCTCGGTCGTCTGTGCCGCGCGTGGTTCGGACGGCGGGCAGGCCGCATCGATGCCCTGACTCTCGCTCGGGTGGACACCGTGCTGCGAGTGGCTCTCGACCTCTGACGGTTCATTCCCGGAGGACGTGCAGCAGCGGAGCCCCGGCCGCCACCGGGACCCCGATCGTCGCCGCTACGGACACGCGATCCGGGTCGACGTCGAGCACCACCGCCGGGCACACGGCCGACATCCCGCGGGCGCGGACGTCGTCCGGGGACCACCGCACGATCACGTCGCCGACCTGCACGCTTTCGCCCTCCGTGCGCACCACCTCGAACCCCTCGCCGCGCAGCCGCACGGTGTCGATGCCGAGATGCACGAGGACCCCGGTCGCGTCCCCCGTCGTCATCGCGAACGCGTGCGGGTGCACCTTCACCAGCGTCCCGGCGACCGGCGCGACCACCTCGACGGTGCCCGGGCCACTCGGCTCCACGGCCACACCCGGGCCGACCATCCCGGCCGCGAAGACCTCGTCGGGCACGGCGTCGAGCCCGACCACGGTGCCGGCCACCGGCGCCGCGACGATCACCGGCTCCTCAACTCCCCGTCGCTCCGCTCGCCTCGATCAGGTCGTGCACGTCGTCGGCGATCACGTCCGCCTGCGGACCGACCACCACCTGGACGACGCTGCCCTGCACGACGACGCCCGAGGCGCCCAGGGCCTTGAGGGCGGCCTGGTCGACGAGCGCGGGATCGCGGACCTCGGTGCGCAGGCGCGTGATGCAGGCCTCGAGGTCGTCGATGTTCGCCGCGCCGCCGAGTCCGGCGACGATCGCCGCTGCGTCCATGGCCCCGCACCCTCCCTTGACACCCCTCGTTGCTGCCTGCAACGTCCGCCGCACGGTACTGGAGGTGGGGCCCGATGACCGCGAGCACGGAGACGCCGTCCCGGGGCACACGGGGCCTCGCCGGGCTCCAGCGGCTCGGCCGCAGCCTCATGCTGCCGATCGCCGCGCTCCCGGCGGCCGGGCTCCTGCAGCGGCTCGGGCAGGACGACCTGCTCGGCGGGGTCGACGCCCTGAAGAACGTGGCCACGGTGCTCACCGGTGCCGGCGGCGCCCTCTTCGACAACCTGCCGCTGATCTTCGCGGTCGGCATCGCGATCGGGTGGGCCCGCCGCTCCGACGGGTCGACGGCCCTGGCCGCGGTCGTCGGCTACCTCGTACTCGCCGGGGTGTTCGAGGCACTCAGCCCGGTCCTGCTGCCGGGGCAGGTGGACTCGAAGGGCGAACCGGCGACGATCGACTACGGGGTGCTGGGCGGCATCCTCGTCGGCCTGGTCGCCGCGATCCTCTGGCAGCGCTACCACCGGATCAAGCTCCCGACCTACCTCGCGTTCTTCGGTGGTCGCCGCTTCGTCCCGATCGTCACCGCGCTCGCGACGATGCTGCTCGCCGTCGTGCTCGCGCTGGTCTACCCGCTGTTCAACGCGGGGCTGACCGCGCTCGGCAACGCCGTGGCGGCGAACGCGGTGGTCGGCGGGGGCATCTTCGGCATGGCCAACCGGCTGCTCATCCCGCTCGGCCTGCACCACATCCTCAACTCCGTGGTGTGGTTCGTCCTCGGCGACTACAACGGCGCCCAGGGCGACATCGCCCGGTTCTTCGCCGGCGACCCGACGGCCGGGACGTTCATGACGGGCTTCTTCCCTATCATGATGTTCGCGCTCCCCGCCGCCGCTCTCGCGATCGTCCACGAGGCACGCCCGGAGCAGCGCAAGGTCGTCGGCGGGATCATGGCCTCGGTCGCGCTGACCTCGTTCCTCACCGGCATCACCGAGCCGTTGGAGTACGCGTTCGTCTACGTCGCCTGGCCGCTCTACGTGGTGCACGCCGTGCTGACCGGCACCTCGCTGGCGCTGTGCAATGCGCTCGGCATCCACGACGGCTTCACCTTCTCCGCGGGCGCCATCGACTACGTCATCAACTTCGGGCAGGCGACGCGTCCGCTCTGGCTGATCCCGATCGGGTTGGGCTACGCCGTCGTCTACTACGTCGTGTTCCGCGTGGTGATCCGACGCTTCAACCTGCGCACGCCGGGGCGGGAGGAGGACGGCGAGGGCGCGGCGGTGTCGGCCGACCCGACCCGCGGGCCGGAGACCTGATGTACGCGGTGGTGGGTGCATCGGACACGCTGGCATGGCGGGTCGTCGAGGCGTTGCTCACCGAGGTCACCGGCGACGAGATCGCCTTCCTGGTCCCGGACGCCGAGCGCTTCGCCGCGTACGCGACCAGCCGCAACGTCGACGTCCGGGGCGACGAGGACGACGGACGCCTCGACGACGCCGAGGTCGTGGTCCTGCTCGGTCCCGACGACGGGTCGCTCGTCCCGTCCGTGGTCGGGCGCGTGGTCACCTGGGACGGCGGGCCCACGGTGTCCGTGCTCCGGCCCGGGCCCGCCGACCTCGACGGCGGCGACGACCCGCTCCTGGCGGTCGTGGCCGCGACGCTCGCCGACCGCCCCTGAGCGGACGAGGCCGTCGAGGCTGTCGGGGGGTCCTCATATCATGGTCACCGACCCCGCCGGTGAGCCACGAGAGGACGCAGGACAGCAATGACTGAGACGATCGAGTTCCAGGCCGAGGCCCGTCAGCTGCTGCAGCTGATGATCCACTCGATCTACTCCGACAAGGACGTGTTCCTGCGGGAGCTGATCTCCAACGCCTCGGACGCGCTGGACAAGCTGCGCATGGAGTCCTACCGGGACAAGGACCTCGGGGTCGACACCTCCGACCTGCACGTCGAGCTGCGCACCGATTCCGCCGCGCGCACGATCACGATCGCCGACAACGGCATCGGCATGAGCCGCGACGACGTGGTGACGCTGATCGGGACCATCGCGAAGTCGGGGACGGCGGAGACCCTCGCGAAGCTGCGCGAGGCCCAGGCGTCGGGCAGCGAGGAGGTCACCGCGGAGCTGATCGGGCAGTTCGGGATCGGCTTCTACTCCAGCTTCATGGTGGCCGACCGGGTGGAGATGACCACGCGTCGCGCCGGTACCGACGGCGGCGTGCACTGGGAGTCGGCGGGGGAGGGCACCTACGAGCTCTCCGAGGTGGCCGACGCCCCGCAGGGCACCAGCATCACCGTGCACCTCAAGGCGGAGGACGCCGAGGACAACCTGCACGACTACGCGGATCCCGCCGTCGTGAAGCGCATCGTCAAGCGCTACTCGGACTTCATCACCTGGCCGATCCTGCTCAACCCGACCGCGGACGGCGCCGTCGTCGAGGGGGCCGAGGAGGAGGACTCCGAGCAGGAGGCCTCGAACGAGCCGATCAACTCCCGCAAGGCGCTGTGGGCGCGGCCGCGCTCCGAGGTCAGCGACGAGGAGTACGCCGAGTTCTACCGCCACGTCTCGCACGACTGGCAGGAGCCGCTCGAGACGATGCGGTTCACCGGCGAGGGCACCTTCGAGTACCAGGCACTGCTCTTCCTCCCCGCGCACGCGCCGATGGACCTGTACTACCGCGACGCGAAGCGCGGCGTGCAGCTCTACGTCAAGCGCGTCTTCGTCATGGAGGACTGCGAGGCGCTCGTCCCGGAGTACCTGCGGTTCGTGAAGGGCGTCGTCGACGCCCAGGACCTCTCGCTCAACGTCTCCCGCGAGATCCTCCAGCAGGATCGCCAGATCCAGCTGATCCGCAAGCGCCTGGTCAAGCGCGTGCTGCAGACGATCACGGCGCTGCGCGGGGAGGACGCCGAGAAGTACGACACCTTCTGGCGCGAGTGCGGGCGGGCGCTCAAGGAGGGTCTGCTCTCCGACCAGGACAACACCCAGGCGATCCTCGAGGCGTCCAGCTTCGCCTCGACGCACGACCCGGAGAAGCTCACCACCCTGGCCGACTACGTCGCGCGGATGCCCGAGGGTCAGGAGTCCATCTACTACGTCACCGGCGAGTCCCGGGCCGCCGTGGAGAACTCCCCGCACATCGAGGCGTTCCGGGCCAAGGGCTACGAGGTCCTGCTGCTGACCGACCAGGTCGACGAGGTCTGGGTCGGCATGGTCCCGTCGTACGGCGCCGGCGACGACGCGAAGCCCTTCGCCTCCATTGCCCAGGGCGACGTCGACCTCGCCGACGACGCCGAGAAGCCCGAGGGCTTCGACGACCTGCTCTCCTGGATGACGACGACGCTGGCCGACGACGTCTCCGAGGTCCGGCTCTCCACCCGCCTGACGACGAGCCCCGCGTGCCTGGTGGGCGAGGTCGGTGGGCTCCCGCCGCAGCTCGAGCAGATGATGCGCTCGATGGGGCAGGAGATCCCGGTGCAGAAGCGGGCGCTCGAGCTGAACCCGAAGCACCCGCTGGTGGAGAACCTGAAGGCCGCCCACGAGGCCCGGCCCGAGGACGCCGGTGTCGCCGAGACGGCGTCGTTGCTGCACGACATGGCCCTGCTCGCGGAGGGCGGCGAGCTCAAGGAGCCGTCGGCCTTCGTCGGCAAGCTCGCGCAGCGGCTCGCCGCCACGCTCTGACGGAATAGCGGGCGCCTCGCCCTAGTTGACGCTTCAACAAGCACCGACCTGGGAGGTACGTGCCGTGCACATCGGCGTCGACAGCTTCGTCGCGAAGGTCACCGACCCGGACACCGAGCAGGTGGTCGGGCCGGTGGAGCGGTTCGCACACCTGCTCGAGGAGATCGAGACCGCCGACCGGGCGGGGCTGTACTCCTACGGCATCGGGGAGCACCACCGCAGCGAGTACTACGACGCCGCGCCCGCCGTGATCCTGGCGGCGGCCGCGGCGCGCACGCAGAACATCCGGATGCGGTCCGCGGTCACGGTGCTCTCCGCGGCCGACCCGGTGCGGGTCTGGCAGGAGTACGCCACGGTCGACCTGATCTCGGGCGGCCGGGTGGAACTCGTCGTCGGGCGTGGCTCCTTCACCGAGGCGTTCCCGCTGTTCGGGCTGGCGTTCTCCGACTACGACGAACTCTTCACCTCGAAGCTCGACCTGTTGCTGAAGATCCGTGACAGCGAGCGGGTCACCTGGTCCGGGCCGCACCGGCCCGCCCTGAACGACCAGCCCGTCTACCCGCGCCCGGCGCAGGACCCGTTCCCGATCTGGGTCGGCGTCGGCGGGTCGCCGGAGTCGTTCTACCGGGCCGGCGCGCTCGGGCTGCCGCTGATGGTGGCGATCATCGGTGGGGCCCCGGCGCAGTTCGCCCCGCTGATCGACCTCTACCGCCGGGCCGGCGCCGAGGCCGGGCACTCGCCCGAGCAGCTGAAGGTCGGGCTGCACGTCTTCGGGTTCCTCGGCGACGACGTCGCGCAGGCGACGAACGCGTTCTACCCCGGCTGGGAGGCGATGTTCACCCAGATCGCCCGGGAGCGCGGGGGCATGCCGCCGTCGCGCCGGCAGTTCGACGCGACCCGCGGCCCGGACGGCGCCTACTTCGTGGGCGACCCGGACATGATCGTCGACAAGGCGACGCGCGTGGCGGAGCAGCTCGGTGGGGTGGACCGGATCAACCTGCAGATGACGAACCCGCGGTTGCGCCACGCGGACCTGCTGCACTCCATCGAGCTGCTGGGGGAGGCCGCGCCGAAGCTCGCCGACGTGTGAGTGGAACCGTGGGAGGATCGGGCGCCTCGGAAGGAGTGTGATGACCATGCAACCGACCCGGCCCGATCACCTCCTGAGCCTCGACGAGTGGATCGCGCTCCCGGAGACGTCGGAGTGGCGGTTCGAGCTCGCCGAGGGAGTCCTCGTCGTGGCGGCCCGCCCGATCCGTCGACACCAGAAACTGATCATGCGCCTCGGCGCGCAGCTGGAGGAGCGGGCCGAGGGGCGCTTCTCGGTGACTCCTGAGTTCGAACTCGTCGTCGATCCCGGGTCCGCGGCCACCGTCCGCGTGCCCGATCTCGTCCTCGGACCACCGGACCTGCCCGACGAGACCCCCCGCCTGGTCGGGTCCGACGCGGTGGCGGCGATCGAGGTCCTCTCGCCGGGGTCCCGCCGGCTGGACCGCATCCTGAAGCACTCGGAGTACGCCGAGTGCGGTGTGCCGTTCTACCTGCTCGTCGAGCCGGGGCCACCGGTGACGGTCACGGAGTTCCGGTCGGTCGGGGACGCCTACGAGCTGGTGGCCGAGCACCGCGGGAGCGCGCCGCTGCAGATCGGCGTGACGCTCGATCTCGACGCCCTCGGCTGACGCCGCTTGTGATCAGATGGCGCCATGGATCCCACGGCGCTCCCGCCCGGCTTCGCCGACCAGCTCGCCGACTTCCAGGCCCGCGCGGCGGACCCGGTGACCCCGAAGGTCGCGGCATCGACGATCCTGCTCCGTCCCGGAGCGACGGGGGTCGAGGTCTTCCTGATGCGCCGCCGGACCCAGATGGCGTTCGCGGGCGGGATGGTCGTCTTCCCGGGCGGCGGGGTCGACCCGCGCGACACCAGCGACGAGGTCGCGTGGGCGGGCCCCTCCCCGGAGGTCTGGGCCGAGCGCCTCGGGCTGGGGGTCGACGAGGCCCGCGCGGTCGTGTGCGCCGCGGTGCGGGAGACGTTCGAGGAGTCGGGCGTCCTCCTCGCGGGTCCCGACGACGGGTCCGTGGTCCCGTCCACGTCCGGCGAGGAGTGGGCCGAGGCGCGACGGGCCCTGGAGGCCCGGGAGATCGCGTTCAGCGACCTGCTGCGCGACCGCGGCCTGGTGCTCCGCACCGACCTGCTGCGCGGCTGGACCTGCTGGATCACCCCGGAGTTCGAGCCGCGCCGCTACCGGACCTTCTTCTTCGTGACGGCGAGCCCCGAGGGCCAGGAGGCGGCCGGCGTCTCCACCGAGTCCGACGCCGCGGCGTGGATGGGCGTCGACGACGCCCTCGCGGCGGCGGGGGAGACCGTGATGGTGCTGCCGCCGCAGTACTGCACGTTCCTGGAGCTCGCGCAGTACGGCACCGTCGCGCAGATCCTCGCGGCGGCCGACCGTCCGATCCCGGAGCCGGTCATTCCGGGCCTGGAACCGGACGGGTCGGCGCTGACGCTGCCCGGGCACTACCTGGAGCTGAACGCCTCGCGGTGAGGCCGCCCGTCACCAGGTGACGGGCAGCGCCTCCACGCCGTGGATCAGGTTCTCGTGGCGGAACTCGACGGCGTCGGGGTCCGTCGCGAGCGCCAGCCCGGGGAAGCGGCGCAGGATCGCTTGGAACGCGATCCGCAGCTCGATGCGCGCCAGCGGCGCCCCCAGGCAGTGGTGGATGCCGTAGCCGAAGGCGACGTGCGGGAGCGGGTCGCGACGCACGTCGAGGTGGTCCAGGCCCTCGCCGAGCGCGGGGTCGCGATTCGCGGCGCACAGCGAGGCGGTGACGACGGTGCCCGCGGAGATCACGTGCGGGCCGACCTCGACGTCCTGCGTCGCGGCCCGCGGGAAGCCCGCGGACACCGGCGTGACGTGCCGCAGCATCTCCTCGACCGCCCGGGACGTCGCGGCGTCGTCGTCCAGTGCGGCGCGCATCGCCGCCATCTGCTCGGGGTCGCGCAGCAGCTCGTACGTCCCGAGGGCGATCACGTTGGACGTCGTCTCGTGGCCCGCGACGAGCAGCAGGTTCGCGAGCCCGACCATCTCGTCGTCGTCGATCCCGCCCTCGGCCGCGGGCCGGTCGCCGTGCTCCCGGACGAGCAGGCCGAGGAGGTCCTCGCCCGGGTCGCGGCGGGCCCGCGCGACGAGCGAGGCCATGTACTCGCGGGACTCCGCGAACAGCCGCGTCCGCTCCTCCACGGAGAGGTCGGAGCGCAGCGTGCGCTCCGCCCGCTCCTGGAACCCGTCCCGGTCCTCGTAGGGCACGCCCAGCAGCTCGCAGATGACCAGGGACGGCACCGGGAGCGCGAAGTCGGCGACCAGGTCGGCGGGCGGGCCGCCGGCCGCCATCGCCTCCAGGGCGTCGTCGACGATCGCGACCACCCGCGGCTCGAGGGCCTTCATCGCGCGCACCGTGAACCGCCCGGTGAGCATCCGCCGCAGGCGCGTGTGGACCGGCGGGTCGAGCGCGAGCAGCATCCCGGCGCGTCGGCGCGCCATCTCGTCGGCGTCCAGCCCGCCGGGCGGCAGCGGCAGCCCGTCGAACCCGAACGCCGGGTCGCCGTGCACCGTGCGCGCCTCCGCGTAGCCGGCGACCAGGGTCGCGGTGTGCCCGACCAGGGTGGTCACCGGACAGGTGCCGTGCGCCTCGCGCACCGACGTCACCTCCGGGGCGGGGTCCAGGCCGTCGCGACGGAGGCCGAGCCGCGGCGGGACGTCCGTCGTCTGATCGGTGCTCATGCCAACGACCATGCCCCACCGGCCTCGTGAAGTCGATCGAGACCGTCGGGGGTCGCTGGTAGGGATGCCGGCATGGCCGACTTCGTCCTCGGGGACCGTCCCGACCCGCCGATCGCCGCCGGGGAGGTGGAGACGCTCCTCGGCTTCCTGGAGTTCCAGCGCGCCACCCTGGCCTGGAAGTGCGCGGGCCTCGACGCGGACGGTCTGGCCGCCACGGTCGGCGGTTCGTCCCTGACCCTCGGCGGGCTGCTCGCCCACCTCGCGCACGTCGAGGACGGCTGGTTCACCGAGGACTTCGCGGGGCGTCCGGCGGCCGCCTGGAACCCGTGGACCTGGGCCGTGGGTCGCGGACCCGACGAGCTGCGCGCGGAGTGGGAGGCGGCGGTCGATCGATCCCGGGCAGTCGTCGCCGCGGCCCTGGGCGGGCCGGGGCTGGACGCGGTCGCGCGCGACCCGAAGCCGCCGGACCGCCCCGTGACCCTGCGCTGGATCGTCGTGCACATGATCGAGGAGTACGCCCGCCACAACGGCCACGCCGATCTCCTGCGCGAGGCGGTCGACGGTGCGACGGGGGAGTGACGCCGACGCCTCAGCGGCCGGCCAGCAGGCGCCCGTAGGCCCGCACGGCGTCGTCGATCCTCGCGACCGAGCAGGTCTCGTCGGTGACGTGGGCCTGGTCGGGGTCGCCGGGGCCGGAGACGATCGTGGCGGCCCCGCCGAGGGCACCGGCCAGGACCGCGGCGTCGGTGAAGTAGGTGGCGTAGCCGGGGGTGGCGCCGTCGGCGAGCAGGCGGCAGGCCCGGCCCACGGTCGCGGGGTCGGTGTCGACGACGGGGAGGTCCACCAGTCGCTCGATCACGACGCCGTCGCCGACCAGGCCGGCCACCGTGGACTCCACGGTGTCGGCGTCGGCGCCGGGCACGAGGCGCAGGTCGACGCGGGCCTCGGCGTGGTCGGGGACCAGGTTCGGCTGCAGGCCGGCGTGGAAGGTGCCGACGTTGACGGTCGTCGGCCCGTGGGTGTCGCTCGCGGGCCAGTCCTCGTGGGCGTGCACGGCCAGGGCGGCGCGGGCGAGGTCGACGAGGGCGTTGTGTCCGAGCTCGGGCCGCGAGCCGTGGGCGGAGACGCCGCGCGCGGTCAGCCGCAGCCACAGCGCGCCCTTGTGCCCGAGCAGGGGCCGGTTGCCGGTCATCTCGCCCACGACGAGCAGCGGCGACGGCGCGAGCAGCGTCCGGTCGAGCGCGCGGGCGCCGTCGCAGCCGGTCTCCTCGCCGAACGTGAACACGACCTGGAGGTCGCCGCCCCCGGCGCGCGCGTGAGCTACGGCGGCCTCGACCATGGCCGCGACACCGGCCTTCATGTCGCTGGCGCCGCGTCCACGCAGCCGCCCGTCGACCAGATCGCCCGCCAACGGGTCGAACGACCACGCGTCGTCGTCGGCCGGGACGGTGTCGAGGTGCCCGCTGAGCGTGGTCGCGACGGACCGGTCCGCGCCGGTCGCGTCGCGGGTGCGCGCGACGAGGTTCGCCCGGCCCGGCTCCGGCTCGTCGAGGTGCACCCGCAGCCCGGCGTCGGTGAGCCGCCCGGCGACGAGGTCGGCCGCGACGCGTTCCCCGCCGCCGCGGGTGTCCAGGCGGACGAGGTCGCACGCGAGGTCGAGCGCGTCGCCCACGGGTCAGCGACCGCGGAAGACCGGGGAGCGCTTCTCCAGGAACGCGGCGCGCCCCTCGGTGAAGTCCTCGGTCTCGAACATGGCGACCTGCGCGGTCTCCTCGGCGTGCAGGGTCTGCGCCAGGGTCGCCGGCGGGTCGGCGAGGATCCGCTTGGTCGCGGCCAGGGCGAGCGGCGCGGCCTCCGCCATCTCCTTCGCGCGGTCGATCGCCACCGCGAGGGCGGACCCGT
Source organism: Actinomycetospora termitidis (assembly GCF_030286555.1). Lineage (GTDB taxonomy): Bacteria > Actinomycetota > Actinomycetes > Mycobacteriales > Pseudonocardiaceae > Actinomycetospora > Actinomycetospora termitidis. The sequence continues at coordinate 235,013 of NZ_JASVWF010000004.1, forward strand.
CGTCGACCAGCTCGTCGACCAGCCCGAGGCGGTGGGCCTCGTCGGCGTCGATGATGTTCCCGCGCAGCAGCAGGCGGCGGGCCGGGCCGGCGCCGACCTTGCGCGGGAGGGTCCAGAACAGCCCGGAGTCGGCCACGAGCCCGATCCGCCCGAAGATCGCGCCGTACCGGGAGCCGCGCGCGGCGACCACGTAGTCGCACGCCGCGACCACCGAGGTGCCGGCGCCCACCGCGGCGCCCTCGACCGCGGCGACGACCGGCAGCGGCCCCTCCACCAGCAGGGAGATCACATCGGCCACGAGGTGCAGCCGGTCGCGGGCGTCGGCGCGGTCGCCCTGCGGCATGGAGGAGATGTCGCCGCCGGAGCTGAAGTGCTTCCCGGCGCCGGTGACGACGAGGGCCCGGCAGGTCTCGTCGGCGTGCGCGGCCTCCAGCGCGGCCCGCAGCTCACGGCGCAGCGGCACCGTGATCGCGTTCCGGCGCTCGGGCACGTCGAAGGTCAGGACCCGCACCGGCCCGTCGTCGTGAACCTGCAGGGGGCCGGTCATCGGCGCGCCTCCTCGTCGGCGGTGGAGGAGTGCCGGCGGTCCTGCTCGGCACGCCAGTCGGCCAGGGTCGTCCCGAAGCGTTCCAGGACGGCGTCGCGCAGGCTCTCGTCCTCGCGGGGCACGGGTTCGAGGAAGACCTGGTCGAGGTCGGTGAAGCGGGCGCGCAGCTCCTCGTCGAGCCGGACGCACGCGCGCTCGAGGTCGCCGACGGTGAGGTGGTCCTTGAAGTCGACCCGCGCGCAGAGCAGGACGCTGTCCGTGCCGGTCAGCATGGTCTGCAGGTCGACGACCGCGGTGACCTCGGGGGCTGCGGACAGCTGGTCGTAGATCGCGGCGGTCACCCGGGGCTCCGCGGCGCGTCCGATCAGGAGGTTCTTGTTGGTGCGACCGAGGATGAAGGCGACGACGGCCAGCAGCACACCGATCATGATCGAGGCGATGCCGTCCCACACCGACGAGCCGGTCTGCTGGTGCAGCACCACTCCGACCGCCGCGAAGGCGAGGCCCAGCAGCGCCGCGGTGTCCTCGAACAGGACGCTCTTGACGGTGGGGTCGTCGGAGAGGCGCAGGTAGCGGCTCAGCGAGAGCCGCAGCTCGCGCTTCTCGTGCAGCACCTGGCGCAGCGCCTGCTGCCAGGAGATGCCCTCGATGACCGCCGAGAGCGCGAGCACCGAGTAGGCGACCCAGGCGAACTGCTCCTCGGCCGGGTCGGGGGCGTTCTCGATGATCGTCGTGATGCCCTCGTAGACCGAGTACGTCGCCCCGACGACGAACACCGAGACCGAGGCGATCATCGCCCAGAAGAACCGCTCCTTGCCGTAGCCGAAGGGGTGCACCCGGTCGGCCTGCTTGCCGGAGCGGCGCAGGGCGGTGAACAGCAGCACCTCGGTGACGCAGTCGGCGGCGCTGTGCGCGGCCTCCGCGAGCATCGCCGAGGAGCCCGTGAGGAGCCCGGCGATCAGCTTGAGCACACCGACCGCCGCGTTGGCGGCGAACGCCAGCACGACGGAGAGCGTGCTCTGCCCGGACGCCGAGTCCTGGGCCTCGCGGCCCTCGTCGGTGGGGTCGTCCGGCGAGTGCTCGGCGGCGGCCCGGTCGGTGGCGGTCATGTCCCTCGGGGATTCCTTCCTCATGCCAACGACCCCTGCTCTACCCGCCCGACGTCACCTTCACCCGTCGTCGGGACCCCGTCCACGGCCATGTGATCAACGCCCACACGAGGAGCACGACGGCGGCCTCGACGAACAGGTAGACCGGCCACGGCCCGAACAGGTCGAGCACCGAGGCGGCGTCGGGCTTGCGGTCGAGATACCCGTAGTTCGCACCCGAGAGCTGGTTCGCGACCTGGGCGACGACGGCCCAGACCAGGGTCGCGACGACGGTCCGGCGGTAGTCCGCCCAGCCCGGCCGCCGACCCCGACCCCACGTGAGCAGCACGGCCGCCCAGATCGGCAGGACGTGGGCGGCGAAGAACGCGAGGAAGCTCGGCGCCGGGAAGTCCGGGCCGCCGAGCGCGGGAGTGGCGAGCGCCTGCACCGTCAGGGTGAGGGCCCAGTAGTAGGTCATGCCGTACGCCCACTGGGCCCGCGACCAGAGCGCCCAGGCGGCGACGTAGGGCACCAGGTCGGAGAGCCAGAGCGGCAGCGTCTGCCCCGCCCGGCCCGGCTCGAAGGCGTAGATCTGGTACGCGACCGTGGTGAGGACCAGCACCACGGCCAGGGCCCGCGCGGTGTTCCCGACGACGGGTGCGGGGGCGCGGCGGCCGAGCGGCACCAGGGCGGCGGCCCCGAGGACCGCGACGATCACGACGACGACGTGCGAGGTCCCCCAGGGGACGAAGGGCACGTCGGCGTGCACGCGGTCATGCTCCCACCGCCCTCCTCCTCCGGCGTGAGGGGACCCCTCGGGCCACAAGAGCGCTCGGATCCTCCCCTCGCGAGCGGGCGAGTGCCCACGCCGCGAACGGGATCGCGCCGGCCCCGAGCGTCAGGTCCGCCTGCCAGACGCTGCCGGTGACCAGCAGCCAGAACCCGGCCGACAGCACCGTCGGCGCGACCAGCACCGCGGCGGCGCACCACCCGAGGGCCGCGTCGCTCGTCGGGCGCAGCCGCACCAGGAGGGCGACCAGCAGGCCCAGCGCCGCGAGCGCGATCACGACGATCCCGAGGTGCAGCCCGCGTTCTCCGGTGACCTTCGCGCCGACGTGCAGCGGGGAGAAGCGCTCGGCGCCCCCGAGGAGGAAGGGGACGATCAGCGCCGCCCACGTCAGCGCCGCCACGCCGCCCACGAGCAACCCGTGGCGGACCGAAACACCTCCCTCGTCTGGCAGCGAAGCGTCGTTGCTGGCACTGGGTGCAAGCAACGACGCTTTGCTGCCATCCCCGGCCCGCAGCGCCACCCCGACGGCGACGATCACGACGACGAGCGCCAGGTGCGGCCGGGTGCAGGTCGCGACGCCCAGGGCGACCGCACCCGCCGTCAGGAACGGGATCGAGCGGGCGCGCAGGACCCACGCCGCCGCGGCGACGGCGGGCACGACGCTGGTGACGAGGTCATCGCCGACGAGGTACTCCCGCAGCACCTCCGGCGTGATCACGACGAGCACCCAGAGCAGGGTCGGGACCCGGCGCAGCCGCCACCCGCCGTTCAGCACCGGCAGCAGCGCGAGCGTCCACGCGACGTTCTGCCCGGCCGCGTGCCCGGTGACCGCCCAGAACGGCGCGGCGAGGACCAGCGAACCGGGCAGCGGGGTGATCGGGTTCCCGAGGTAGGTCACCCCGGTCCAGGGGTACAGCCCGCCGGCGAGGCGGGAGAGCGCGACGTCCAGCGCGTCGGCCCGGTCGCTGCCGACGCCGGGCACCCACGACGGCGGGCCGACGACGAAGGCCGCCACCAGGCCGACGGCGACGACCGCGACCAGGCCCGGGAGCACCCACCTCGGCACGCGCACGTGCGGCACCGCGAGGGCGGCCGCACCGAGGAGCACGTAGACGGCGACGACCGCCGGGGGACCGCCGAGCTCCATCGCCGGGAACGTCGACACGACGGCGAGGACGGCGCCGAGCGCCAGGGCACCCGGTGTCATCGGCGTCGCGCGCCGCGGCGGGGCGGGCGGCGGCGGTCGGCCTTCGGCTGCGGCGCCGCCTCGCGACGCGGCGTGCGGGAGCTGTTGACCGTGCGGCCGCGGACGATGCCGATCAGCTCCTCCATCTCGTCGCTGTTCTCGGCGTCGGGCCAGGTGAGCGCCACGGTCGACGTCGGGGCGTCGGTCAGCGCCCGGTGGGTGAGGTCGCGGCGGTGGTGCAGGCGGGCCAGCGAGAGGGGGAGGACCAGCAGACCGACGCCGGCGGCGACGAGCTCGATCGCGTCGGCGGTGGTGGCGGGGTCGGACACGGCGGCGCGGCCCGGACGGCCGTCGGCCCAGTCCAGGGTGTCGTCCTGCGGGTGCTGGACGACCTCGTCGGCGAGGTCGTCGAGGGTGGCCTCCTCGGCCACTGTGATCACGTGGTCCTTCGGGACGACGACCACGGTGGTCTCGGTGTAGAGCGGGATCGCGTGCAGCCCGTCGCGGTCGATCGGCAGCCGGACCAGCCCGGCGTCCAGCTCCGTGGCACGGACCCCGGCCACCACCTCGTCCGTCGGGGCCTGTTCCAACTCGAGGGCGACCCCGGGGAGGCGTTCGGCCCACATCCGCGCCCACTTGTCCGGGGTGACGCCCGCGACGAAGCCGAGCCGGAAGGTCGCGCTCTGGCCGGTCACCCGTGCAGGTTATCGACCCGCCCCTGCTCGATATCGTGGGCGCATGAGCCGCCAGACGCAGACGATGAAGCCCGCGACGACGGCGAAGAAGCTCGGCGTCCTGCTCGAGGCGACCCCCGCGGACTTCCGGGAGGGCGTCGTCTCCCGCGAGGAGCTGGACGCCCTGCAGGCCGAGCCGCCGGAGTGGCTGCGCGACCTGCGCCGCGACGGCCCGCACCCGCGACCCGTCGTCGCGGACCGGCTCGGGGTGTCGATCTCGGGCCTGGCCCGCGCGGAGATCACCGAGCCCCTGACCACCGAGCAGATCACGGCGATCAAGGACGAGCAGCCGGAGTGGCTGCGCCACGAGCGGAACCTGCGCGCCGAGACCCAGCGCGAGGAGGCCCGGCTGCGGGCGGAGAAGTCGGACAAGGCAGTGACGGCCGGGAAGTCGGGGCGTTCGGGGAGCCGGCCCGCGCGGTGACCGGCCCGCCGTCCGGCCGCGCCCGCGCCCTGACGGCGGGGGGCGCGGGCCTGGCCGCCGTCGCGATGGTGCTGGTCGCGCTGGGTTCACGCGGGGTCGAGGACAACGGCGACGGGTTCCGGCTGATCTGCGGCGAGGGCCTCGTGCCGCGGACGGTCGACGGGATCGCGTCGTGGAAGGGCGGGGTCGTCACCGACTTCGCGCTCGCGTCCGCGCCGACGTGCGCCGAGTCGGCCCCGTCCTCGGCGCGCCTGGTGCTCCGGGCGGCGGCCCTGCTGTCGGACGACACGCTGGACCTGCGCACCGTCGGGCTGATCTACGCCCTCCTCGTGGGGCTGGTGGTCGGTGTCGCCGCGTGGGCGGCGACCGCGACGGGGCTGCGGCGCGCGCTCGTGCTCGTCGTGCCGGTCGCGCCCCTGGCCCTGCCGTGGTTCTCCCGGTTCTTCGTCTCCACCTACGCGGAGCCGGCCGGGCTGCTCGGCACGGTCGCGGTCGGGTGCGGCCTCGGGGCGTTCCTCGCGGCGCGCCACGCGGGGCCGGCTGACCGCGCGACGGCCCTTGCCCTGGTGGCGGTCGGCGGGCTGGTCGCCGGGACGGCGAAGCCGGCCTACCTGCCGGTCCTGGCGGTGACGGTCGCCGTCGTCGCAGTCGGGTCGCGTTCCCTGGTGCGTCGGGGGCGACTCCGGACACCGGTCGTCGTGGTCGCGGTCCTGGTGGGGGTCGCCGCGGTACCCGTCGGAGCCGCGCTGCGCTTCCAGTCGCTCGCCTACGAGAGCGCGAACGTGCACGACCTCGTCTTCACGCTCGTGCTGCCCGAGCTCGGGCCAGGAGCCACCGCCGACCTGGGCCTGCCTGGAGAAGCCGCCGCGTATACCGGCACCGGGTTCTTCAACGGGCCACCGCACCCGTCGGCGGCGTGGTGGCGGGAGGCCGTGCTGACGCAGCCGGATGCCACCCGGGCCCGGGTCCACCGGACGCTGGTGTCCGAGCCGGCGACCGTGGTCCGGGCGATCGGAGTCGGGCTGCGGGCCACCGTGCGCCCGGACCTGCCCTACCTCGCCTCCGGACCCGCCGTCGCGAACCGCCTCTCGCCGCTCGGCGGGGACCCGGGGTGGTCGGGGGCCCGACAGTCGGACTTCCGCCGGGTCCTCGACGCGGGCGGGTGGTGGCAGTGGCTGCCGGCGCTGCTCGTGGCCGCGTGCCTGGTCATCGGCTCGCGCCGGTCACCGTGGTGCCGGGCAGCGGGCCTCGTCGGCATAACGGCGCTCGGGCTCGTCGTCGCGGCGGTGTTCGGGGACGGCTACTTCGAGCTGTTCAAGCACGTCTGGCTGGCGTCGTACGTGCTGATCGTGGCTGCGCTGTGCCTGGTCGGTGCAAGCTTCTCCAACCTCGGTGGCGGTGAAGTCAGGCGATGGCGCTGATGTCGCCGTCGTCGAAGTAGATCGCTTGGTGGAGCCGACCACCGAGGGCCACCGCGTAGCGCGCCAGGACCTCCTGCCCGGAGACCTTGCCGCGCTCGATCTGGGAGACACGACCCTTCGTGACCTTCACACGATCGGCGACCTGCTGCTGGGTCAGGCCTCGGGAGCGACGCACCTCGGCCAAGCGGTGACCGACCACCTCGGCCAGCAACTCCCGCTTGCCCGCGTCCACGGCGTCCTCCCCGCCGGCGCGCTCCACGTAGTCAGACCGGATGTCCCTCCAAGCCACGTACTCGCTCATGTCTGGCGCTCCTCCTCGTCGCTCCCTCGGCCCGTGGGGCCGAGACCTCAGAGGCGCTCGACGCGGTCCGCCTGCGGGCCCCGGTCGCTCTGGCGCACCTTGTAGCGCACCCGGTCACCCTTCTCGAGCGGCTCCGACCCCACGATCACGGACACGTGGAGGAAGAGATCGTCGCCGCCCGAGTCCGGGGTGATGAAACCGAAGCCACGCTCGGCGTCGTAGCGCGCGACGACGCCCTCGCCGCCTCGTGCGGGCGCGTTCCGCGACGCCGGCTTGGCGGGCGCAGGTGCTGACCGCTGCGGCGCGGCCGGGGGCTCGGCGCTCCGGACCAGGCCCACGCCACGGGCCTGCGGACCCCGGTCTCCCTCGGCCACGTCGTAGACGACACGGTCGCCCTCCGCGAGCCACGTCAGCCCGTCGGCCAGGGCGCGGACGTGCACGAAGACGTCCCCGGCACCGGAGTCGGGGGTGATGAAGCCGAATCCCTTGTCCTCGTCGTACCAGGCCACCGTGCCGTCGGCACCGTCCGCGGTACCGGTCGCGGCGGGGCCGACCTCGGCTCCAAGCGGGATCACGTGCCCGGCCTGCGGGCCGCGCTCGCCTTCGACCACCACGAACGCCACCCGCTGCCCCTCGGCGACCACCCCGCCGGTCACGATCGCGGAGCTGTGGACGAAGACGTCGGGACCGCCGCCGTCCGGTGAGGCGAAGCCGTATCCCTTGCCCGGCTCGTACCACTTGACGGTGCCGAGCAGACCCACGGCGCCGGCGGTCGCGTCGGCGGTGACGCTGACACGGAGCGCCTGGGGCCCGCGGTCGTTCTCGCCGGTCTCGAACTCGACGGCCTGACCCTCGCGCAACACCGTCCCGTCCCCGAGGACCTCGGAGGCGTGGACGAACACGTCCGGCGAGCCGTCCTCGGGGGCGAGGAAGCCGAAACCCCGCTCCACGTCGAACCAACGGACGGTTCCCTGCGGCATCGAAGGCTCCGGTTCGAAGGGTGGACGGGCGCGCGACCCGTCGTCGGGAACGAGAAAAGGGCCGTCGGTTCGACGGCCCTTCGCGTGTGTCCGAGGGGGGACTTGAACCCCCACCCCCTACTCGGGGACTAGCACCTCAAGCTAGCGCGTCTGCCATTCCGCCACTCGGACCTGCAGGTGGAGAGCTTACGCGACAGCGCTCCCGGCGATCACACGGGGTACCCGTGCGGCTGGCAGGATGCGCCGCATGGGTCGCGCCGAGGACGAGGTCGTACAGCTCACCAGCGAGCTCATCCAGATCGACAGCTGCAACACCGGCGAGCTCGAGACGACGACGGGGGAGGCCGAGGCCGCCCGGTACGTCGACGCGTTGCTCCGCGAGGTCGGCTACGAGACCGAGATCGTCGAGTCCGGGGCGCCAGGTCGCGACAACGTGTTCTGCCGGCTCGAGGGCGCGGACCGCTCGCGGCCGGCGCTCCTGGTGCACGGCCACCTCGACGTCGTGCCCTTCAACGCCGAGGAGTGGTCGGTGCACCCACTCTCCGGCGCGGTGCAGGAGGGCTACGTCTGGGGCCGCGGCGCGGTCGACATGAAGGACATGGACGCGATGATCCTGGCGCTCGCACGCCAGTTCAAGGCGGAGGGGACGGTGCCCCCGCGCGACATCGTGTTCGCCTTCCTCGCCGACGAGGAGGCCGGCGGCGCCTACGGCTCGCACTGGCTCGCCGAGCACCGCCCGGACCTGTTCGAGGGGTGCACCGAGGCGCTCGGCGAGGTCGGCGGGTTCTCGGTGACGCTGGGCGAGGACGTGCGCGTCTACCCCGTCATGACGGCGGAGAAGTCGATCGCGTGGATGAAGCTGCGGGTCCGTTCGCGGCCCGGGCACGGCTCGATGGTCCACGACGAGAACGCCGTGACGATCCTGTCGGAGGCGGTCGCGCGGTTGGGGCGCCACCGGTTCCCGCTGACCCTGACGGAGTCCGTGCAGGGCTTCTTCGACGAGGTCACGAAGCTGACCGGGATCGAGTTCCCGACCGACTCCGCCGCGGCCCTCGACGGCGCCGTCGCGAAGCTCGGGGGGGTCGCCCGTGTGGTCGGCGCGACCACCCGCGACACCGCCAACCCGACGATGTTGCAGGCCGGCTACAAGGCCAACGTCATCCCGTCGACCGCCGAGGCGACCGTCGACTGCCGCGTGCTCCCCGGACGCCAGGAGGCCTTCGAGCGGGAGCTCGACGAGATCCTCGGGCCGGACGTCGAGCGGGAGTGGATCCGCAACCTGCCCGCCGTCGAGACCGAGTTCTCCGGCGAGCTGGTCGACTGCATCACCGCCGCGGTGCAGGCCGAGGACGGCGACGCCCGCACGCTGCCCTACATGATGTCCGGCGGCACCGACGCGAAGGCGTTCGAGCAGCTCGGGATGCGCTGCTTCGGGTTCGCGCCGCTGCGCCTGCCCCCGGACCTCGACTTCACCGCGCTCTTCCACGGCATCGACGAGCGGGTGCCGGTCGACGCGCTGCACTTCGGCGTCCGCGTCCTGGAGAGGATCCTGAAGACGTGCTGACGGAGACGAAGCGCAGCGGAGCTCGACCATGATGACGGCTCTCGTGACCGGTGGCGCCTCGGGAATCGGCGAGGCGGTGTCGCGGCGACTGGCCGCGGCGGGCGCGAAGGTGGCGGTCGTCGACCGGGACGCGGTGGCCGCGACGAAGGTCGCCGAGGAGATCTCGGGGCTCGCCGTCGCCTGCGACGTCACGTCGGAGTCGGCTCTGTCGGCCGCCTTCGCGGAGGCGGAGTCGTGGGGCGGGCGGCTCGACGTCGTGCACCTCAACGCCGGCTCGGTCGGCGGGCAGTCGGGGATCACCGACCTCGACGTCGAGGCCTACCGCCGGGTGGTCGGGGTGAACGTCGACCACGTCGTGTTCGGCCTGAACGCAGCCGTTCCGGCCCTGCGACGAGCGGGTGGCGGAACGATCATCGCGACGGCGTCCCTGGCCGGGCTCGTCCCGCTGCCCGGCGACGCGATCTACACCATGACGAAGCACGCCGTCGTCGGGTACGTCCGCTCGGCCGCCGCGACGCTGGCACCCGAGGGCATCCGGGCGATGGCGCTGTGCCCGGGCTACGCCGACACCGCGCTGATCGCCCACATGCGCGACCAGTTCGGCGACTTCCCGCTCCTGACGGCGGGTGACGTCGCCGACGCCGTCGACGCGATGCTCGACCGCGGCGAGCCGGGGGAGTGCTGGTACGTCCAGCCCGGCCGCGAGCCGGGGCCGTACGGGTTCCGCGGGGTGCCGGGCCCGCGGACCGGCGAGGCGCCGCCGTCGTTGTCCTGGGAGACGCAGCATCAAGGGGAGCACGCCGATAGGGGAGCTCGACCCTCCGATGAGGAGGGCTGAGGATGCGCGGCTGGACGGTCGGCTCGTTCGGGGAGCCGCGGGAGGTCCTGTCGCTCGAGTCGGACCTGCCCGAGCCTTCCGGACGGCGGGTGGTGCGGGTCGAGGCCGCCTCGGTCAACTTCGCGGACATCCTGTACTGCCGCGGGACGTACCAGGAGAAGCCGCCGCTGCCGTTCACACCGGGGCTCGAGGTGGCCGGGGTGGACGTGGAGACCGGCGAGCGGGTGTTCGGCCCGGCCGCGATGCCGCACGGCGGATACGCGGAGGTCGCGGCGCTGTCGTGGGCCTACCCGTGGCCGGAGGGCATGTCCGCGGCGCAGGCGTCCGGGTTCTGGGTCGCGTACCAGACCGGCTGGTGCGCCCTGCACCACCGGACGTCGCTGTCGGCGGGCGAGACGCTGCTGGTCCACGCCGCCGCCGGGGGAGTGGGCGCCGCGGCGGTGCAGCTCGGGAAGGCCGCGGGCGCGCGGGTGATCGCGACGGTCGGGTCGGAGGACAAGGCCGACGTGGCGCGCCGGCTGGGCGCGGACGAGGTGCTGGTGCTGTCGGACGTGTCGACGCTCGTGCCCACGGTGAAGGAGCTCACCGACGGCCGCGGGGTCGACGTGGTCTACGACCCGGTCGGCGGCGACACCTTCGACGCGTCCCGCCGGGTCGTGGCGTGGGAGGGACGGATCCTCGTGATCGGGTTCGCCGGCGGCCGGATCGCCGATGCCCCGACCAACCACGCGCTCGTCAAGAACTACGACGTCGTCGGCGTGCACTGGGCGGCGTACCAGAAGCGCTCGCCCGAGCTGATCGACGCGTGGCAGCGGGAACTCGAGGCGCTGTGGGCCCGGCGGGCGATCGACCCGCTGGTCGGCGCCGAGTACCCGCTCGAGCAGCTCCCGGACGCCCTGGACGCGATCGCGAACCGCACGATGACGGGCCGGGTCGTCGTCACGCCCTGACCCGCCGTCGAGCATGCGGCGCCTGTGACGTCCGGCGTCAGCATGGCCGCAGTGCTGACACCCCGGGGACCCCTAGACCGCCGCCCCTTCGCGCATCCGCGACAGCTTGCGGCGCAGCCACACCTTCCGCGTGCCGTCGGCGTAGAGCAGCGTCCGGGCCAGCTCCCACCCGCCGAACCGGGACCGCAGGCCGAGCTCCGCGGTGGCGTTCAGCCGCGTCACGTCCCGGGGCAGGCGGACGGGCTGGTACTCCCAGTCACCGTGCACCACGCTGGCCTCGAGGGTCATGCCGGCGGGGACGGAACGCTGCGAGTCACTCACGGGCAACCTCCTGGACGACCGCCGACCACCGTACGTCAGGTCCAGGGTGCGGGGGCATCGTCGATCGACTCGCCGACGCCGACCGGCACGAGCGGCGAGGAGGACACGTCGTCCAGCGCGCCGCGGATCGCCGGGGGCAGGGTCAGCTCCTCGGCGGCGAGCGACCCGAGCAGCTGCGCCCCGTCCCGGGCCCCGACGACGGGAGCCACCACGCCCGGGCGGTCGCGCACCCACGCCAGGGCGACCGCCAGCGGTGAGGTCCCCAGGCCGTGCGCGGCCGTGACGACGGCCTGCACGATCCGTGCGGCCCGGTCGGTGCGCCGCGCGCCCACGTAGGACCCGAGGTGGGCCGACGCGCCCCGTGAGTCGGCCGGGGTCCCGTCGCGGTACTTGCCGGTCAGGACACCCCGGCCCAGCGGACCCCAGGGCAGCAGGCCGAGCCCGTGGTACTCGGCGGCCGGGAGCACCTCGTCCTCCACGGAGCGATCGAGCAGCGAGTACTCCGACTGCACGCTGACCAGCGGCAGGCCCGCGGAGCGTGCGGCCGCCGCCACCTGCCAGCCCGCGTAGTTCGCCACCCCGGCGTAGCGCACCCGCCCCGACGAGACGGCGAGGTCGACGGCGGAGAGCGTCTCGTCCAGCGGCACCTCGGCGTCCCAGGCGTGCAGCTGCCAGAGGTCGACGTAGTCGGTGCCCATGCGGGCCAGCGAGGCGTCGAGCGAGGCGAGCAGCGACGACCGGGACGCGCCGCCGCCGAACGGGCCGTCCCCCCGGCGCGCGCCGGCCTTCGTCGCGACGACGACCTCCGTGCGCGGGATCACGTCGGCGAACAGCCCGCCCAGGATGGCCTCGGCCTCGCCGTCGGCGTAGACGTCCGCGGTGTCGACCAGCGTGCCGCCGGCGTCGAGGAAGGCCAGCAGCGCGGCGCCGGCCTCGTCGGCGTCGGTGTCGCGGCCCCAGGTCATGGTGCCGAGGGCCAGGCGCGAGACCCGCAGTCCGCTGGCGCCGAGCCGTCGCTGTTCCACGGCTCGGCAGGATAGGGGTGGCCGGGCCCTCCCCGATCGGGGACACACCACGGGACCCGCCGCGGCCGGGCCCGGACCCCCATCGGATACCGTCCCGGACCCGTGCAGATGAGCTGGCTGGAGTCGGTCGTCCTCGGTCTCGTCCAGGGGCTGACCGAGTTCCTGCCCGTGTCCTCCTCGGCGCACCTGCGCTTCACGTCGGCCTTCTTCTTCGGCCACGACGCCGGGGCCGCCTTCACCGCGGTGTCGCAGCTGGGGACCGAGCTCGCGGTGCTCATCTACTTCTGGCCGGACATCAAGCGCCTGGTCCTCGCGTGGTTCCGCGGGCTGCGGGACCGCAACCGGCGCGACTACGACTACCGGCTCGCCTGGTACGTCGGCCTCGGCTCGCTGCCCATCGGCGTCGCGGGCCTGCTCTTCCAGGACCTCATCGACGGGCCGGCGCGCAACCTGGCGCTGAACGGCGCGGTCCTGATCATCTTCGGCCTCGTCCTCGCCGCCGCCGAGAAGTACGGCCGCCAGCGCCGCGGGGCCGACCAGCTCACCCTGCGCGACGGCGTCATGATGGGGCTCGGGCAGATGCTCGCGCTGATCCCCGGCGTCTCCCGGTCGGGTGCGACGACGAGCGCGGGCCTGTTCCTCGGGCTCGAGCGGGCCGTCGCGGTGCGGTTCTCCTTCCTGCTCGCCCTGCCCGCGGTGTTCGCCTCCGGGATCTACAAGCTCAAGGACATCGGCGAGCCGGCCCTGCCGGGCCAGGTCACGTCGAGCTGGGCGCAGATCGGCGTCGCGACGGTGATCGCGTTCGGCGTCGGCTACGCCTCGATCGCCTGGCTGCTGCGCTACGTCGAGAACCACACGATCTACGTGTTCGTCTGGTACCGCGTGCTGCTCGGCCTGGTCGTGCTGCTGGCGGTGCTCGGCGGCGTCGTGCCCGCGACCTGAGCCGACCCGCCCGACCCGACCCGCCGTCGCGAAAGGGATAGGGTCGGTGGACGTGACCACGGTGATCCTCCTGCGCCACGGACGCTCGACGGCGAACGTCTCGGGGGTGCTGGCCGGCCGATCGCCCGGCGTCGGGCTCGACGACACCGGACGCGGCCAGGCCGAGAAGCTCGTGGACCGGCTCGCCCAGCTCCCGATCGCCGCGGCCGTCCGGTCCCCGCTGCAGCGCTGCGAGGAGACCCTCGCGCCGCTGCTGGAGGCCCGCGGCCTGTCGGCCGTCGTCGAGGACGACCTCGCGGAGGTGGACTACGGCGACTGGACCGGAAAGACGCTCGGCGAGCTCGGCAAGGAGGACCTCTGGAAGGTCGTCCAGGCGCACCCGTCGGCCGCGGTCTTCCCCGGCGGCGAGGGGCTCGCGACGGTCCAGCACCGCTCGGTCGCGGCGATCCGCCGGCACGCCGCGCGGATCGGCGAGGAGCACGGCCCGAAGGCCATCTGGGTCGCGTGCAGCCACGGCGACGTGATCAAGTCCGTGATCGCGGACGCCCTCGGGCTGCACCTCGACTCGTTCCAGCGGATCACCGTCGACCCGTGCTCGATCAGCGTGATCAGCTACACACCGACCCGGCCGTTCGTGGTCCGCGTGAACGACACCGGCGGCGACCTCGCCGCGCTGGTGCCCAAGCCGGAGACCGAGGAGGAGACCGCCGACCGGGACGCCGCCGAGGGCGCCGCCGAGGAGCGCTCCGACGCGGTGGTCGGTGGTTCGACCGGCGTAAACTGACGCCGCGCATGTTGAGCAGTCCCGCCGGGAATCCGTTCCCGGCCCGATCAGCACGAACAGTCGAGGGGCCATGCCCAGGGTGATCCACGTCTTCCGCCAGCCCGACCGGTTCGTCGCCGGCACGGTCGGCGAGCCCGGCGACCGCTCGTTCTACCTCCAGGCGACCGAGTCGGCGCGGAAGGTCTCCGTCCTGCTCGAGAAGCAGCAGGTGACGGTGCTCTCCGAGCGGATCGGCACGCTGCTCGAGGAGGTCTCGCGCCGCTTCGGCGCCGAGGTCCCGCCGACCACCCCCGAGGGCGACGTCGACACCTCGCCGCTGGACGTCCCGGTGGAGGAGGAGTTCCGCGTCGGCACGATGGGCCTGGGCTGGGACGCCGAGTCCCGCAGCGTCGTGGTGGAGCTGCTCGCGGTCACCGAGGAGGAGGTCGACGAGTCGGTCGTGCTCGACGACACCGAGGAGGGCCCGGACGCGCTGCGCGTGTTCCTCAGCCCGGAGCGCGCCCGCGCGTTCGCGACCCGCGCCGAGCGGGTCGTCGGTGCCGGGCGCCGGCTCTGCCCGCTGTGCACCCAGCCCCTCGACGCCGCCGGGCACGTCTGTCCCCGCCAGAACGGCTTCCGACGCGTGGCCGCGGAGTCGTGATGTCTGGACGGAGCGCTTGACCGGGACCCAGAGCACGCCGGACCCGGTCGACGTCGACCGCCTCGAGGACCTGCTGCGGCGGGGGACCATCGACGTCGAGGGCCGGTTGACCGACGCCTCGAACACGACCCTGTTCTGCAGCGTGACCCTCGACGGCGTCGAGGAGCACTGCGTCTACAAGCCGGTCCGCGGCGAGCGGCCGCTGTGGGACTTCCCCGACGGCACGCTCGCCGGGCGCGAGGTCGCCACCTACCTCGTGAGCAAGGCGGCCGAGTTCCACGTCGTGCCGCCGACGGTGCTGCGCGACGGTCCGTTCGGCCCCGGCATGGTCCAGCGCTGGATCGAGACCGACGACGAGCGCGAGCTGGTCGACATCGTCGAGCCGAAGGACGTGCAGCCGGGATGGCGCACGGTGCTGCGCGCGCGGGGCGCCGACGGCGAGCCCGCCCTGCTGGTGCACGCCGACGACCCGGGACTGCGGCAGATGGCCGCGCTCGACGTCGTGGTGAACAACGCCGACCGCAAGGGCGGGCACGTGCTCGCCGGCTCCGACGGCCGTACCTACGGCGTCGACCACGGCATCTGCCTGCACCAGGAGACGAAGCTGCGCACGGTGCTGTGGGGCTGGGTCGGCGAACCGCTCGACGACGAGGTGAAGGACGGGCTGAAGCGTCTGCGCGCGGCCCTGTCGCCGGGCAACGCCGCCGCGCTGGGCGACGAGCTGAACGACCACATCACGCTGCGCGAGGTGAAGGCGCTCCGCTCGCGGACCGACCGGCTGCTGCACACCGACGAGCTGCCGTCGCCCTCCGGCGGGTGGCCGCCGATCCCGTGGCCCGCGTTCTGAGATGACCCCGCACGACTTCACCCACCGGCTCGACTCCCGGATGCTCGGCCCGGTCGGGGCGGCGCGGTTGTGGTGGTCGTTCCCGGACGACGAGGACGCCCGCCGCGACGCCGCCCGCATCCCGGTGACGCCCGAGGCACCGCTGCCCGACCCGTCGTCGGGAATGCTCGCGGTGACGTGGCTGGGGCACGCGTCGACGCTGCTGTGGGTCGACGGCGTGACGGTGCTGGTCGACCCCGTCCTGTCCCCAGGCATCCCCGGCGCGGCGAAGCGCCTCACGCCGCCGGGACGCACCGTCGAGACCCTCCCGCGGGTCGACGCCGTGCTGATCAGCCACGACCACTACGACCACCTCGACGTCCGGACGTTCGCGAGCCTGCCGAGGGCGACGAGGATCGTCGCCGGCCTGAACACCGCCGCGTTCTTCCGGGCCCGGGGGTTCACCGACGTCGTCGAGCTGGACTGGTGGTCCTCGATCGGCCTGCCCGGGCTCTCCGGCGAGGTGCGGGTCGAGTTCGTCCCCGCCCGGCACTGGTCGCGGCGCACGCTGACCGACCGCTGCCACCGGCTCTGGGGCGGCTGGGTGGTCACCGCGCCCGACGGCCGGTCGATCTACCACGCGGGGGACACCGCCTACGGCTCGTTCCTCAAGCGGATCGCGGGGCGGCACCGGCGGATCGCGATCGCCGCCCTGCCGGTCGGGGCCTACGCACCGCGGGACCTGCTCCGCGAGGTGCACATGGACCCGGCCGAGGCGGTGCGGGCGGCCGGAGTCCTGGATGTGCAGCGGGTGGTGCCCATCCACTGGGGCACCTTCGTGCTCTCCGGCGAGCCCGTGCTGGAGCCGATCGAGGCGACCCGGCGCGCGTGGGCCCGCTCCGGCCGCGCCCGCGAGGACCTGTGGGACCTGCCCATCGGGGGGTCCCGGACGCTGTGAGGCTGCTCGTCTGGGGCACCGCGGTCCTCGCCTACGTGTGCTCGGTCATCGGGCGCTCGGCGCTGGCGGCCACGGGACCGGTCGCCGCGGAGCGCTTCGAAGTCTCCGCCGGCGTGCTGTCGCTGCTCGCGGTGCTGTCCCTCGGGGTCTACGCCGCGCTGCAGATCCCGGCCGGCGTGCTCGTGGACCGCTTCGGCCCGAAGCTGCTGATCTCCGGCGGAGCCGTCCTGGTAACGGTCGGGCAGGCGCTGCTCGCGCTGGCGCCGACCTTCCCGGTCGCGGTGCTCGGGCGGGTGCTGGCCGGGGCCGGCGACGCGGTGATGTTCGTCAGCGTGCTGCGCCTCGTGCCGACGTGGTTCGCACCCCGGCGTGTCCCCCTGGTCAACCAGCTCTCCGGCATCCTCGGCCAGCTCGGGCAGGCGGTGTCGGCGATCCCGCTCGCCGGGCTGGTCGTGGCCTCCGGGTGGACGGCGGCGTACCTGGTGGCCGCGGGCGCGAGCGGGATCGTCGCCGTCGTGGCGGCGCTGGTGATCCGTCCCGGACCGATCGGTTCGGCGACGGAGGGCGGAGGCGCGCGACTGCGCGAGGTGATCGCCACGCCCGGTGCTCGCCTCGGGTTCTGGTGCCACTTCGCGGCGCCGTTCTCCGCGAACGTCTTCGGCCTGCTGTGGGGCTATCCGTTCCTGACGACGGAGGGCGTGCCGGTCGGCCTCGCGCGGGTGCTGGTGAGCGGCGTCGTCGTGGTGACGATGGTCTTCGGCCCGCTGTTCGGCCTGCTCTCGGGGCGCTTCCCGCACCGGCGCGTCGAGCTGGTCGGGGCGTCGGTGGTGGCCCAGACGGTGGCGTGGGCCGTGGTCCTCGCGTGGCCGGGTCCGGCGCCGGTCGCCGTGCTCGTGGTGCTGGTGATCGTCCTCGCCAGCGGCGGATCGGCCTCACTGGTCGCCTTCGACGTGGCGCGCTCGTCGGTGTCGTCGGCGGCGATCGGCCGGGCGTCGGGGCTGACGAACGTCGGCGGGTTCGTCTCCGGACTGGCGGTGGTCGCGCTGGTCGGCGTGCTGCTCGACCTCCAGGGCGCGGGCTCGCCCGACTCCTGGACCGTCGACGTCTTCCGTGTCGCGATGGCCGTGCACGTCCCGGTGCTGCTCATCGGGCTCGGCGGCATGTGGTGGTCCCGACGGCGGGTGCGGGTTCCCGACGGCGGGTCGGGCCGGCTGCGGGAGTCGGCGGTGGCCCACCACTGACTCCGGACGCTGCGGGTGAATGGCGACCTGCGCGCACCGGACGCCAGTGATCCGCCATCGTCGGCGGCGGCTGAGGTCCGGGACTCCACGGCGCCGCGGGTGAATGGCGACCTACGCGCACCGGACGCCAGGGATCGGCCATCGTCGGCGGCGGCGGACGCCCACGACCCCCGGCCCCGCGGATGTATGGCGACCTGCACGCACTGGACGCCAGGGATCCGCCATCGTCGGCAGTGCCGGACGGCGCCGCCGAGGCAGCGCACCCGAAGCTCCCGTCAGACAGCCCTCAGCGACCGGTGACCACGAGGCCCAGTGAACGCCGACGGCCGAGCGGGCGTCCATCCGGTCCCGCGGAGAGTTGCGGGACCGATGGACGCCCACTCGGCGAGGCGTCAGCGGCGACCCGCCTGCGAGCGGCGCACGACGAACGCTCCGGCGAACGCAGCGAGCAGACCGCCGGCGACCAGTGGCGCGGCACCGGTCTCCGTGCTGCCGTCGCCCGTCTCGGCGCCGCCCTCGGGGACGACGGTGACCTGGTCCGGCCGCGTCGAGCCGGAGGAGGACACGGTCTCGTCCTGCGATCCGCTGCCCGATGCCGACGGGGAGCCGCCGTCGGCGCCGTCGGCCTCGCAGGCCACGCCGTCGCGGTCACGGTCGAGGGGGAGGCGGTAACCGGGCTCGCCGCGCTGGATGTTCGACACGCCGGCGTCGAAGGCCTCCTGGCAGTTGTCGTAGCGGGTCTGCGCCGACGCCGTCCCGGCGACCCCGAGCGGGGCGAGGACGAGGACCGCCGTGGCGGCGACGGCGGCGATGGTGTGCTTCACAGGTGTGTCTCCTCGGTGATCACGGGTTTCTCGACCAGCCGTCGTAGCTGGCGAAGACGATGACGTTGTCGTCGTAGCGATGGGCGCTGCGGTCGAGCGCTCCGCCGCAGGTGATGAGCCGGAGCTGGGCGTCACGGGTGTCGCCGTAGACGGCCGTCGTCGGGAAGGCGTCCTTGTCGGCCTGGACGACGTCCGTGACGGTGAACGACGCCGTCCGCCCGTCCCGGCGGCTCACGGCGATCCGGTCGCCGCGCTCGACGTCGTCGAGGTCGGCGAACACGCCGTCGCGCCCGTCGCCGTTGACGTGCCCGACGACGACGGCCGGGCCGAGCTCACCCGGCGTCGGGCCGAGCCGGTACCACCCGGCCTGCTCCGGGGTGTGGACCGACGGCACCTCGATGCGCTTCTGCGCGTCGACGCCGACGGCCAGCAGCGACGAGCACGCGTCGATCGAGCCGACGGTGATCCCGATCGGGTCGGACGACGGCAGCGGCGTGCGGTCGAGATGGGTCGGCGGCCCGATCGGTGTGCACCGCGGGACGGAGGAGGGCGCCGACACGAACGCCGCGAGGGCGAGCAGGACGGCGGCCACCGCGGCGAGCGCGATGGTGGACCGGGGCGGCGGGGTGCGGACGAGGTCGTCCACCAGCGACCGCATCAGTGGTGGGACATCGTGCGTCGGATCCACACCGCGATCCCGGCGAACAGCGCCAGCACGGCAGCACCACCGAGGGTCATGCCGAGGCCGCCGCTGCGGCCGTGGATCAGCACCACGACGACCAGGACCACCCCGACCGCCGCCACCGTCGTTCTCACACGAGCCCCCGACCCGGTCGACACCGGCGGACCGGACGGTCCGACGGCAGGAGCGGGAGTCAACTCGTGTGGGTGTCGAGAGTCGTGGAGATCCACGGCGGCCACGCCGGACCCGTTCGGGCGAAGGAGCTGGGCGGCGACGACCAGCGGGTCACCCGTGCTGCTCGCCGGCCCTCCTGACAGCCCTCAGTGCCTGCTGATCATCGCCGCCCGTCCGCTGCGGGCGAACGCGGACCGGTGAATCCGGACCCCCGTCCCACGAGCGCGGCACGACAGCGGGTGTCGTCGTAGCGTGGAGGAGGTGAGCACCCCGAGCCCGAACCAGGCCACCGCTCCGGGTACGACCCCGGCCCCGCCCGAGGGCCTCCCGACCACGCTGGGTGAGCTCCGCGCGAGCGACCACCCCGCGAAGACCGCGCGCAGCGTCCGTGACGAGCTGCGCGACAACCTGCTGGCCACTCTGAAGGCCGGCGAGAACCCCTGGCCCGGCATCGTGGGCTTCGAGCGCACCGTGCTGCCGCAGTTCGAGCGCGCGATCCTCGCCGGGCACGACGTCGTGCTCCTCGGCGAGCGCGGCCAGGGCAAGACGCGTCTGCTGCGCAGCCTCGTCGCCCTGCTCGACGAGTGGACGCCCGTCATCGAGGGTTCCGAGATCGGCGAGCACCCGGAGCAGCCGATCATCCCGGCGAGCATCCGCCGCGCCACCGTCGAGGGCGACGCGCTGCCGGTCGCGTGGCGGCACCGCTCGGAGCGGTACGCCGAGAAGCTCGCCACCCCGGACACGAGCGTCGCCGACCTCATCGGTGACGTCGACCCGGTCAAGGTCGCCGAGGGCCGCTCGCTGGGCGACCCGGAGACCATCCACTACGGCCTCGTCCCGCGGGCGCACCGCGGCATCGTGACCGTCAACGAGCTGCCCGACCTCGCCGAGCGCATCCAGGTCGCGCTGCTCAACGTCATGGAGGAGCGGGACATCCAGGTCCGCGGCTACACGCTGCGCCTGCCCCTCGACATCCTCCTCGTCGCGAGCGCGAACCCGGAGGACTACACCAACCGCGGGCGGATCATCACCCCGCTGAAGGACCGCTTCGGCGCCGAGGTCCGCACGCACTACCCGCTCGAGGTCGACGGCGAGGTCGCGCTGATCCGCCAGGAGGCCGACACCGTCGCGGAGGTGCCCGACCACCTCGTCGAGGTCATCGCCCGCTTCACCCGCAACCTGCGCAACGCCTCCGCGATCGACCAGCGCTCCGGCGTCTCGGCCCGGTTCTCCGTGGCCGCCGCCGAGACGGTGGCGGCCGCGGCCCTGCGCCGGGCCGCCGTCACCGGGGAGGACACCCCGGTCGCGCGGCCGGTCGACCTCGAGGCCGTGCCGCCGGTGCTGCGCGGCAAGCTCGAGTTCGAGTCCGGCGAGGAGGGGCGCGAGGAGGAGCTGCTGACGCACCTGCTCCGGCGCGCGGTCGCCGAGACCGCCCGCAAGCGCCTCGCCGGGGTCGACCTCGGCCCGCTCGCCGACGCGGTGGCCGAGGGCCGCCGCGTGGTGACGGGGGAGCGGGTCCCGGCCCGGGAGGTCGTCGCGACCCTGCCGTCCATCCCCGTCGTGCGCACCGTCGCCGACAAGCTGGGCGCGGGTGACACCGAGGCACCGGGGCCGCTGGCCTCCGCCGTCGAGCTGGCGCTCGAGCACCTCTACCTCACGCGCAAGCTCGCGAAGGACGACGACGAGGACGACGGGACGGTCACCTATGGCGGCTGAGATCCCCGACGAGGGCCCACGCCGCCCCCGCCCCGGCCGCTACTCCTACGGTCGGTTCTACGACGGCCCCGACCCGCTCGCTCCGCCGTTCGACATCCGTGAGGCGATGGACGCGCTGGGCCGCGACGTCATGGAGGGCACCAGCCCGCGGCAGGCGATGCGCGAGCTGATGCGCCGCGGGCTGCGCGACCAGCAGGGTCTCGACGACCTGCAGCGGCGCCTCAACGAGCAGCGGCGGCGGCTGCAGCGGGAGAACCGGATCGACGGCACCCTGCAGGAGATCCGGGAACTGCTGGACCAGGCCCTGGAGGCGGAGCGCAACTCCCTGCAGGCCGAGGACTCCGACGACGCGCGGTTCCGGGAGATGTCGCTGGACGCGCTGCCGGACTCCACGGCAGGAGCGGTCAACGAGCTGCAGAACTACGACTGGCGCAACGCCGAGGCCCGGCAGGCGTTCCAGCAGATCCAGGACCTCATGGGCCGGGAGGCGCTCGACCAGCGCTTCCAGGGCATGAAGGAGGCGATGGAGAACGCGACGCCCGAGGACGTCGAGCAGGTCCGGGAGATGCTCTCCGACCTCAACGACCTGCTGGAGTCCCACGGGCGCGGGGAGGACACCACCGAGCAGTTCGCCGAGTTCATGGGCAAGCACGGCCAGTACTTCCCGGAGAACCCGAGCACCACCGAGGAACTGATCGACATCCTCGCGCAACGCTCGGCGGCCGCCCAGCGGATGATGAACTCGCTGTCGGCGGAGCAGCGCGCGGAGCTCGAGGGCCTCATGCAGTCCGCGTTCGGCGACCCGCGGCTGGCCGAGCAGCTCTCCCGCCTGGACTCCCAGCTGCAGGCCATGCGGCCGGGGGAGGACTGGGACGGGCAGGGCCGGTTCCGGGGCGACAGCCCGATGGGCATGGGCGAGGCGACCCGGGCGATGGAGCAGCTCGGGCAGCTGGACTCGCTGTCCGAGCAGCTCTCCCAGTCCTACCCGGGTGCGCGCATGGAGGACATCGACCTGGAGGCCCTGGAGGCCTCGCTCGGCCGCCAGGCCCGCGTCGACGCCCAGCGGCTCGCCGAGCTCGAGCGCGAGCTGGAGAACCAGGGCGTGTTCGAGCGCGGTCCGGACGGGTCGCTGACGCTCTCGCCGAAGGCGTTGCGCCAGCTCGGGCAGTCCGCGCTGCGCGACGTCGTCGGCTCGCTGTCGACCCGTCGGGGGGAGCGGGAGACGCAGCGCTCCGGGGCGGCGGGGGACGCGAGCGGGGCGACCCGCCCGTGGGCGTTCGGGGACACCGAGCGCTGGGACACCTCGCGGACGCTGCTCAACGCCGAGCTCCGTAAGGCCGGCGGCGACCCGAGGGCCCTCGACGTCACGGACGTGGAGATCGTCGAGACCGAGCAGCGCACCCGGGCGGCGGTGGCCCTGTGCGTGGACACCTCGTGGTCGATGGTCGCCGACGGCCGCTGGGTCCCGATGAAGCGCACCGCGCTCGCGCTGCACCACCTGGTGTCGACGCGGTTCCGGGGCGACGCGTTGCAGATCATCACCTTCGGGCGCCACGCCCAGACGGTCGACCTCGGGCAGCTCACCGGCCTGGAGGGCGTGTGGGAGCAGGGCACGAACCTGCACCACGCGCTGCTGCTCGCGGGCCGGCACCTGCGGCGGCACTCCGACGCCGCCCCGGTGGTGCTGGTGGTCACCGACGGCGAGCCGACCGCGCACCTGGAGCCGGACGGCCACGCCGTCTTCGACTACCCGCCGAGCCCGGAGACGCTCCGGGCGACGCTGAACGAGGTGGACGTCATCGCCCGCCTGAAGGCCGCGCTCACGGTGTTCATGCTCGGCGAGGACCCGCGGCTCGAGGCCTTCGTCGACATGGTGGCGCGACGCAGCGGGGGGAGGGTGATCGCGCCGGACCTCGACGGGCTCGGCGCGGCGGTCGTCAGCGACTACCTGAGCAGCCGCCGACGCTGAACCGCGGTGAGACAATCGATCTCCCCGTGGCTCAGCGTCAATCTGTGCCAGAAGTAACCGCTTTCGATGACCCGACCACCCGTTCGGGTCTAGTGCTTCGGTTACTCTGGGACACGGCGGGAGTCGACACCCCCCCGCGACTCCCGCCACCCCGGCCGGGTCCCCTGCCTCCGATCAGGGCCGTCGTGCTCGCCCGCGACGACCCTGCGGCAGGGCCCGGCCGGGACCCCCTCCGCGTGTGGGCCGTGGCCCGTTCGCACCCGGGCGCGCCGCCGGTGGGCATAGGGTCACGGGCATGCGTTCGTGGTCTGGAGTCGACGTCCCCCAGGTGCCCGGCACCCCGCCCCCGCTGCGGCTCTTCGACACCTCGACCGGCGAGGTCCGCCCCACCACCCCCGCCTCCGCCGGCGCCCGCATGTACGTCTGCGGCATCACCCCCTACGACGCCACGCACCTCGGTCACGCCGCCACCTACCTGGCCTTCGACCTGGTCAACCGCTGCTGGCGCGACGCCGGGCACGACGTGCACTACGTCCAGAACGTCACCGACATCGACGACCCGCTGCTCGAGCGCGCGGAGCGCGACTCCGACGACTGGGTCGTGCTCGGGATGCGCGAGACCGCCCTCTTCCGCGAGGACATGGAGTCGCTGCGGGTCCTGCCCCCGCGCGACTACATCGGCGCCGTCGAGGCGATGGAGGAGATCACCGAGCTCGTCGGGAAGCTGCTCGCCTCCGGCGCGGCGTACCGGGCGGACGACCCGGAGCACCCCGACGTCTACTTCGACCACACCGCGACCGCCGACTTCGGCTACGTCTCGCGCTACTCCACCGCCGAGATGGAGCGCGTGTTCCCCGAACGTGGCGGCGACCCCGACCGTCCCGGCAAGCGCCACGCCCTCGATGCCCTGCTGTGGCGCACCGCCCGGGAGGGCGAACCGTCGTGGTCGTCCGACCTCGGCGACGGCCGGCCCGGCTGGCACGTCGAGTGCACCGCGATCGCGATGAACCGCCTTGGCGAGGCCTTCGACGTGCAGGGAGGCGGCTCCGACCTCGCCTTCCCCCACCACGAGTTCGGCTCCGCCCACGGCGAGGCCCTCACCGGCATCCACCCGATGGCCCGGCACTACTGCCACGCCGGGATGATCGGCCTGGACGGCGAGAAGATGTCGAAGTCGAAGGGCAACCTCGTCTTCGTCTCGCGGCTGCGGGCCGACCGCGTCGACCCGATGGCGGTCCGCCTGGCCCTGCTCTCCGGCCACTGGCGCACCGACCGCTCCTGGACCGCGGACCTCCTGACGGCGGGCCAGGCCCGCCTGCACCGCTGGCGCGAGGCGGCCTCGCTGGACGCGGCCCCCGACCCCACGGAGACGGTCGAGAAGATCCGCACCCACCTCGCCGACGACCTCGACAGCGCCGGCGCTCTCGCGGCGGTCGACGCTTGGGCCGACGAGGCGCTCCGACGCCCAGGGTCCGGAACCGTTCCCGACGGCGGGTCGCGGGCGGCGGGTGCGATCGACGCGCTGCTGGGCATCACCCTGCGCTGAGACTCATCCGCAGCGAGGAGGAACCATGGCCCGCAACGTCCTGGGCGGCGAGCTCGCCGACTGCAGTCACGACCCCGTCACCGGCTTCTACCGGAACGGCTGCTGCGAGACCGGTCCCGACGACGCCGGGGTGCACACGGTCTGCGCCCGGGTCACCGCGGAGTTCCTGGAGTTCTCCGCAGCGCGTGGCAACGACCTCACGCGCTCCGACGCGAACTTCCCGGGCCTGACGCCGGGGGACCGCTGGTGCCTGTGCGCGAGCCGCTGGAAGGAGGCGCTCGACGGGGGCGTCGCCCCGCCGGTGGTACTCGAGGCCTCGCACGCCCGCTCGCTGGAGTGGGTCGACCTGGCGGACCTGCAGGCGCACGCGATCACCGCCTGACGCGCGGACCCGCCGTCGTGAGCCGTCCCGCCCCACCCGCCACCGCCTCGCAGGTCCGCGCCCAGCGCGGCGCGACCCGCCGTCTGGACCAGGCGCTGGTGGAGCGGGACCCGCACGCCGAGCGGGACCCCGAACGCACCCGACGCCGGGCCGTGACCGTCGGCGCGGTCGTGGCGGCCCTCGGCCTCGTCGCGGCCGCGGTCGTCGGGCTGGTCCGCGGCGACGCCGACTGGCGGGCGGCGACGATCGTCCGGGGCGTGCCGAGCGGGACGCTCTACGTGGTCGCCCGCGACCCCGACCGGCTCGTCCCGACGACGGACCTCGCTTCAGCGCGGCTGCTGGCGGCCGGGGTGGACGCGCATCGGGCCGACCCGGCGGAGGGGCTCGCGCCGGCGGATCCGACACCGGTCCGCGACGACGCCCTCACCGACGTCCCCCGCACCGTCCCGCTCGGGCTCGCCGGGGCGCCGTCGGTGCTCCCGGACACCGCATCCGCGCCGGTGCCCGACGTGTGGGCGGTCTGCGACGCGCCCGCGGCCGGCCGGGAGCGCCCGGTCGTGCTCGCGGGCTACCCCGACCTCGGGCAAACGGTGACCGCCGGGGAGGCGCTGCTCCTGCGCGGCGACGACGGCCGGACCTGGCTGGTCTCCGAGGGCCGACGCGCCGCGATCGACCCGGCCCAGGGTGCCGTCGTGCGGGCGCTCGACATCGCCGGTGAGCCCGCTCGACCGGCCGGGCCGGCCCTGCTCGGGACGCTGCCGGAGGGTGCGCCGCTGGTGCCGCCGCAGATCGTCGGCGCGGGGCTCGCGCCGGCGGATCCGGCGACGCGGGCGCTGGGCCTGCCGGTGGGCACCGTCGCGCGGGTCGCCGGAGATCCGGTCCGCCTGGTCGTGGTGCTGCCCGGCGGGGTGCAGGAGGTGCCCGCGGTCGTCGCGGAGCTGACCCGGTTCGCGACGCCGGGTGCGGACGCCCGGGTGGCGGAGGTGCCGGCACCGGTCGTCGACGGGCTGCCCCGGGTCGTCGGGATCGACCTCGACGCCTACCCGCGGGCCTTCCCGCGCGTGCTCGGCGAGGCCGAGGCGCCGGTGGTCTGCGGGGCACCGACCATCGGCGCGGGCACCACGCTCACCGTGGCGGGGACGGTGCCGTCACCGGTGCCGCCCACGCCGGTCGCCGACCCCGGGGCGGTCGGATCGGTGCGGATCGCCGGGGCGGGGGCGTACGTCGTGCCGGTCGGGCCGGGGGAGCCCGTCGACCCCGGTCGCGGGGTCGTGGTCGACCAGGTCGGGCGGGTGCTGCCCGTCGCGGGCCGGGACGCCGCCGCGGCGCTCGGCCTCGGCGCGCCCCGCCCGGCGCCCCGGAGCGTGGTCGACCTGCTCCCGCGCGGCCCGGTCCTCGACCTCGTGGGCGCGCGCACCCTCCGCTGAACCGGCACCGACCCGGCGTCAGGAAGAGGGACCTCAGCGCTCCCAGGGCCCGCCGAGACCGGAGCCGCCCGCGACGTCACCCGGGCCGCCCGGGTCGCGCCGGCGCAGGTAGCGCTCGAAGTCGGCCGCGATCTCGTCGCCGGAGGCCTCCTGGAGGTCGGACTCCGCGTCGCCGGCCTCCTCGAGCGCCTTGACGTACTCGCGGACCTCGTCGTCCTCGTCGGCCATCTCCGAGACGGTGCGCTCCCACTTCTCGGCCTGGTCGGGCAGCGCGCCGAGCGGGACCTCGACGTCGAGGACCTCCTCCACCCGCTGCAGCAGCGCAATCGTCGCCTTGGGCGCGGGCGGCTGGGAGACGTAGTGCGGGACGGCGGCCCAGAACGAGATCGCGGGGATGCCGGCCTGCACGCAGGCGTCGTTGAGCACGCCGGTGACGCCGGTGGGGCCCTGGTAGCGGGAGCTGGAGAGCCCGTAGCGGGCCGCGGACTCCTTGTCGAACGACGATCCGGTGACCGGCACGGGCCGGGTGTGCGGGGTGTCGGCGAGGAGCGCGCCGAGGGTGATCACGGTCGTGACGCCGAGCTCGGTGGCCTTGGCGACGATCTCGGCGACGAACGAGCGCCACCGCATGTTCGGCTCGATGCCGCGCACCAGGATCAGGTCCCGCTCGGACCCGGGCGGGCGGCAGAGCGTGAAGCGGGTGGTGGGCCAGTCGATCGCCCGGCTGATCCCGTCGACCAGACGCACGGTCGGCCGCGAGACCTGGAAATCGTAGTAGTCCTCGGGGTCGATCGCACCGAGTTCGGTCGCATCCCAGTTCAGGGCCAGGTGCTCGACGGCCGTACTGGCGGCGTCGCCCGCGTCGTTCCAGCCCTCGAACGCACACAGCATGACCGGGTCGTTCAGGTCGTGAGCAGGGAGACCGGGCTCGTCTGAGGCGGACACCGCCCCAGCTTACGGGTCGTGACGAGGCTCGCAGGTCAGCGAGTTGACCCATTGGTCACGTTACGATCGTGTGATGACTACCCCGAGTGAGTCACCCTTCCTGGCCGCCCTGCACTCCCGCGTTCTCATCGGCGACGGCGCGATGGGGACGGCTCTGCAGGATCAGGATCTGACCCTCGAGGACTTCCAGGATCTGGAGGGCTGCAACGAGATCCTGAACGTGTCGCGCCCGGACGCCGTCAAGCAGGTCCACCTGGGCCACCTCGAGGCCGGTGCCGACGTCATCGAGTCGAACACCTTCGGCACGAACTGGCCGAACCTCAACGAGTACGACATCCCGGAGCGCATCTACGAGCTCTCGCTCGCCGGGACGAAGATCGCCCGCGAGGCCGCCGACGAGTACTCGACGACCGACCGTCCCCGGTTCGTCTTCGGGTCCAACGGGCCGGGCACGAAGCTCCCGACGCTCGGCCACGCGCCGTACGCGAAGCTGCGCGACGCCTACGTCGACTCGGTGCTCGGCCAGCTCGAGGGCGGCGCCGACGCGATCCTCGTCGAGACCTGTCAGGACCTCCTGCAGTCCAAGGCCGCGATCCTCGGCGCCTACCGCGCGATGGAGCAGTACGGCCGGCGCGTCCCCGTCATCTGCCACGTCACCGTCGAGCTCACCGGCACCATGCTGGTCGGCTCCGAGATCACGGCGGCCCTGACGGCGCTCGAGCCGCTGGGCATCGACGGCATCGGCCTGAACTGCGCCACCGGTCCCGCGGAGATGAGCGAGCACCTCCGCGCGCTGTCGCGCCAGTCGCGCATCCCGGTCACCGTCATGCCGAACGCCGGCCTGCCCGAGCTCGGCCCGAACGGCCCGGAGTACCCGCTGCAGCCGCAGGAGCTCGCGGACTACTGCGCCTCGTTCGTCACCGACTACGGCCTCCAGCTCGTCGGCGGCTGCTGCGGCACCACCAACGAGCACGTGCGCGCGCTCGCCGAGACCTGCCGCGACCTCACGCCCGCGACGCGCGACCCGAAGCCCGAGCCGGGCATCTCCTCGATGTACCAGTCGGTGCCGTTCCGCCAGGACGCCGGCCTGCTGATGATCGGCGAGCGCTCCAACGCGAACGGCTCCAAGGCCTTCCGCGAGGCGATGGTCGACGAGGACTACGAGAAGTGCGTGGACATCGCCAAGGCGCAGACCCGCGAGGGCGCGCACTGGATGGACCTCTGCATCGACTACGTGGGACGCGACGGCACGGCGGACATGGACCGCCTCGCCCACGACGTCTCGACCGCCTCGACGCTGCCCGTGGTGCTGGACTCCACCGAGCCCGAGGTCCTCGAGGCCGGCCTCGAGCAGCTCGGGGGCCGGTCCGCGATCAACTCGGTGAACTACGAGGACGGCGACGGGCCCGACTCCCGCTTCCAGAAGATCATGCGGCTCGTCCGCGAGCACGGGGCCGCCGTCGTCGCGCTCTGCATCGACGAGGAGGGCCAGGCCCGCACCGCGGAGTGGAAGACCCGCGTCGCGTTCCGGCTCATCGAGGACCTCACCGAGAACTGGGGCATGCGGGTCGAGGACATCATCATCGACTGCCTGACCTTCCCGATCTCCACCGGCCAGGAGGAGGTCCGCAAGGACGGCATCGAGACGATCAACGCGATCAAGCAGCTCAAGGAGCGCTACCCCGAGGTCCAGACGACGCTCGGGCTCTCCAACATCTCGTTCGGCCTCAACCCGGCCGCGCGCCAGGTGCTGAACTCGGTCTTCCTCAACGAGTGCGTGGACGCCGGTCTCGACACCGCGATCCTCAACGCCTCGAAGATCCTGCCGTTCTCGCAGATCGACGAGGAGCAACGGGAGGCGGCGCTGGACCTGGTCTACGACCGCCGGGAGAAGCACGACCCGCTGCAGCACTTCATGAACCTCTTCGAGGGCGTGTCCGCGCAGTCCTCGAAGGACCAGCGCGCCGAGGAGCTCGCAGCCATGCCGCTGTTCGAGCGGCTCGCGCAGCGCATCGTCGACGGGAACCGCAACGGGCTCGAGGAGGACCTCGACGCCGGGATGCAGGAGAAGGACCCGCTCGAGATCATCAACTCCGACCTGCTCGGCGGCATGAAGACCGTCGGCGAGCTGTTCGGTGCCGGCAAGATGCAGCTGCCGTTCGTGCTCGCCTCGGCCGAGGTGATGAAGGCCGCCGTCGCGCACCTCGAGCCGCACATGGAGGCGACCGACAACTCCGGCAAGGGGAAGATCCTGCTGGCGACGGTCAAGGGCGACGTCCACGACATCGGCAAGAACCTCGTCGACATCATCCTGTCGAACAACGGCTACGACGTCGTCAACATCGGCATCAAGCAGCCGATCAACGCCATCCTCGAGGCCGCCGAGGAGAACAAGGTCGACGCGATCGGGATGTCCGGACTGCTGGTCAAGTCGACCGTGGTCATGAAGGACAACCTGCAGGAGATGAACGACCGCGGGGTCGCGGAGAAGTTCCCGGTGCTGCTCGGCGGCGCCGCGCTGACCCGCTCCTACGTCGAGAACGACCTCGGCGAGATCTACCAGGGCGACGTCCGGTACGCGAAGGACGCGTTCGAGGGCCTGCGCCTGATGGACTCCGTGATGACCGGCGAGGGTCCCTCCGAGGAGGAGCAGGCCAAGGCGGCCGAGCGCAAGGAGCGCCGCGAGCGTTCCGAGCGGATCAAGGCCAAGCGTGAGGCCGAGGCGGGCGACGACAGGCCCGCGTTCGACCCGGACGCGATCTCCGACGTCGCGCGTCGCATCGAGGTCCCGCAGCCGCCGTTCTGGGGCACCCGCGTCGTCCGCGGAATCCGGCTCGCCGACTTCGCCGCGCTGCTCGACGAGCGCGCGACGTTCTTCGGGCAGTGGGGGCTGCGCGGTTCCAAGGGCGGTGACGGGCCCTCGTACGAGGAGCTCGTCGAGACCGAGGGCCGTCCGCGCATGCGCTACTGGCTCGACCGGCTGCAGTCCGAGGGGATCCTCGCCCACGCCGCCGTCGTCGCCGGCTACTTCCCGGTGATCTCCGAGGGCCAGGACGTCGTCGTGCTCGACGAGGCCAAGCCCGAGGCCAAGGAGCTGCACCGCTTCTCGTTCCCGCGGCAGAAGCGCGACCGGCGCCTGTGCCTGGCCGACTTCTTCCGCACCCGCGAGGAGGCCACCGAGCTCGGCAGCGTCGACGTCATGCCGATGAACCTCGTGACCATGGGGCAGCCGATCGCGGACTTCGCGAACACGCTGTTCGCCGAGAACTCCTACCGCGACTACCTCGAGGTGCACGGCCTGGGCGTGCAGCTCACCGAGGCGCTGGCGGAGTACTGGCACCGCCGCGTCCGCGAGGAGCTGACGTTCGCCGACGGGTCGACGATGGCCGACCAGGACCCGGCCGACGTGAACGAGTTCTTCAAGCTCGGCTACCGCGGCGCCCGCTACTCGCTCGGCTACGGGGCGTGCCCGAACGTCGAGGACCGCGCGAAGATCGTGGAGCTGCTCGACCCGAGCCGCATCGGTGTCGAGCTCTCCGAGGAGGACCAGCTGCACCCGGAGCAGTCGACCGACGCGCTGGTGGTCCACCACCCGGAGGCCAAGTACTTCAATGCCTGACGTCGCGGCCGTCCTGTGGGACATGGACGGCACGCTGGTCGACTCCGAGGGCCTGTGGTCGATCACCATGGCGGAGCTCGCCGTCCACCTGGGCGGCGAGCTGTCCGCGGCCACGCGCGAGGAGCTGACCGGCTCGAGCCTGCGCCGCACCGCTTCCACGGTGCTGCGTGAGGTCGGTCTTCCCGACGACGAGGCCGCGGTCGACTCCGCGGGTCGGTGGCTGATCGAGCGCACCCACGAGGTGTTCTCCCAGGGCCTGCCGTGGCGCCCCGGGGCCCGGGAGGCGCTCGCGGCCGTCCGGGCGTCCGGCGTGGCCACCGCGCTGGTGACCAGCACGTACCGGTCGCTCACCGAGGTCGCGCTGGACACCATCGGGCGCGAGTGGTTCGACGTCACCGTCTGCGGCGACGAGGTGAGCGCGACCAAGCCGGACCCGGCGCCCTACCGCCGGGCGTGCGACCTGCTCGGCGTCGACCCGGCGTCGTGCGTGGCGGTGGAGGACTCGGCCACCGGTACCGCATCGGCCGCCGCCGCCGGGGCGACGGTGCTCGTGGTGCCGGCCGGCCCGCCGGTGCCTGCGGGGGAACGGCGGGTGGCCCGGGACTCGCTGGAGGGGCTCACGATGAGCGACGTACGGTTGCTCCTGACAGCCAACGTGCACTAAGTCGTTCGGAGTAGTCGGCGGCCGGTCGGCTCTCACCCCCCGCCGATCGCCGAGGACCGTCCGGAGCAGGTCACGCCTCCGGTGCAGCCGGGAGGACACGATGATGCAACCATCGGTGAACGTGAAGACGTTCGACGAGCTCTTCGAGGAGCTCAGCACCAAGGCACGGGAGCGGCCCGAGGGCTCGGGCACGGTCGCCGCCCTCGACGACGGGGTCCACGCGCAGGGCAAGAAGGTCCTCGAGGAGGCCGGCGAGGTGTGGCTCGCCGCCGAGCACGAGACCGACGACAAGCTCGCCGAGGAGATCTCCCAGCTGCTCTACCGCACGCAGGTGATCATGCTCGGCCGCGGGCTGACCCTCGAAGACGTGTACAAGTACCTCTAGACCATCGAACAGGGCACCGCGTCCGGTGCGGTGCCCGCCAGGAGAGAGCCATGCTCCGCGTCGCCGTCCCGAACAAGGGGTCCCTCGCCGAGGAGGCGTCCCGCATGCTGCGCGACGCCGGGTACCGGCAGCGGTCGGACAACCGTGACCTGTCCCTGCACGACCACGCCAACAGCGTGCAGTTCTTCTACCTGCGGCCCAAGGACATCGCGACCTACGTCTCCGAGGGGCAGCTCCACCTGGGGATCACCGGGCACGACCTGACCGAGGAGTCGTCGGCCTCGGTGAACGAGGTGCTCAAGCTCGGGTTCGGCAACTCGCAGTTCCGCTACGCCGCACCGATCGCCAAGAACTGGACGGTGCAGGACCTCGCGGGCAAGCGGATCGCGACCTCCTTCCCGCGCCTGGTGCGCGCCAACCTCGCCCAGCAGCGCATCTCGGCGAAGGACGTCATCCGGCTCGACGGAGCGGTGGAGGTCTCGATCGAGCTGGAGGTCGCCGACGCCATCGCCGACGTCGTCTCCACCGGCCGCACGCTCGCCCAGCACGGCCTCGAGCCGATCGGCGACCCGATCCTGGCCTCCGAGGCGGTGATCGTGGACCGGAACGCCAAGTTCGACCAGCAGCCGGACGCCCCGGAGATCACCAAGGCCAAGTTCCGGTTCATCGAGCGGCTCCGCGGCGTGGTCTTCGCCCGCCAGTACGTGATGCTCGACTACGACTGCCCGATCGAGGTCCAGGAGGACGCGGTGCAGGTGACCCCGGGCGTGCAGTCGCCCACGGTCGCCCCGCTCTCGCTCGACGGCTGGGTGGCCGTGCGGTCCATGGTGCGGCGCAGCCGCGTCAACGACGTCATGGACGAGCTGGCCGACCTCGGGTGCACCGGCATCGTCACCTCGTCGCTCCAGTCGTGCCGGGCGGTCCTGCCCGGCACCGGGGGCGTCAGCTCGATGCCGGGCGCCGCACCGCCCCCGGCCGAGTCGCCGTCCTCGGCCGACCCCGCCGTCGCACGGATGGGCGTCGCCGGCCGCTGAGGCCTCCTCTCGCGGGCTCTACCGGGGCCGGACGGTGAGCGCCTGGGCGGCGCGGCCGACCGGCCCCTGCTCGTCGTGCAGCACCGAGTACGCCGTGCCGGTGCCCTCGGGCCCGATCACGCTGTCGGCGTCCAGGCCGGTCCACTCGCCGACCGGTTCGCGGTGCAGGTGCAGCGTCAGGTCGGTGTTGACGAACAACCACTCGCGCAGGTCCAGGCGGCTCGCGCACCCGTTCGTCGAATCGGCCACCGCGGCGAGCCGCTGGGCGGGTGTGGGCTCCTCGCCCTCGACGACCTGTCCCTTGATCCGCCCCCACGCCCGGCCGGGTCCCGACAGGTCGAGACCGCCCTCGATCCAGCGCCAGTCGACCGAGGTGAGGTAGCCGGGCAGCCAGCCGTCGGGGATGTCCCGCGTGGTCCCGGCGTCGGGCCCGGGCATCGCCGGCATCGCGCTGCCGGGCACCGTGACGACCTCCGTCGTGTCGCCGACCCCGTGGAACCAGCCGTGGGCGCGCGCCACCGGGCGCAGCGTGCCGGACGCGGGGTCGGTGGCGGCGAGCTCGGCGGTGGCCAGCTCGATGGTGCGGCCGGGGCGTGTCACCTCGGCGCGCACGACCAGCTCGGCCACCGGCACCTTGCCCAGCACCTCCACCGTGACGCGGGCGAGGCGCAGGTCCGCCCGGCCCGACCGCCGTTCCAGGGCGCGGATCAGGAGTGCGCTCGGCGGCCCCATGTGCTGGGCGTCCGCGAACCACGGGCCGGCCGTGGCCGCCGAGGCCTCGACCCTCGTGCCCTCCGCGCGGTCCTCGTCGAGCAGGCGGAAGTAGGGCTCGGGCACGGGGGCACTCATGGGGGCCTGGTCTCCACGGTCTCGTCGGGGTGCTCGCCGTCGGGCCAGCCCGGGTAGTCCGGAGGCGTCCCACCGAACGCCGGGCAGACTGCCTGGTGGGAGCACCACGTGCACGTCCGGCCCGGATTGGGCCGGAAGTCGCCGCTCGGGGCCGCACGCAGGATCGCCGTCCACAGGGCGACGAGCGTCCGCTCGAACCGTTCCAGCTCGCCGCGGGTGGGGGAGTGGGTGAGGCTCTGCCCGTCGGCGAGGTACATCAGCCGCAGCTGGCGGGGGAGCACGCCCCGCGCCCGCAGCAGCACCAGCGCGTAGAACTTCAGCTGGAACAGCGCGCGGGCCTCGAACACCTCCCGGGGCGCCGAGCCGGTCTTGTAGTCGACGATCCGCACGTCGCCCTCCGGGCTGACGTCGAGCCGGTCGACGTACCCCCGCAGCCCCACACCGGAGTCCAGCTCGGTCTCCAGGAACACCTCGCACGCCTCGGGGTGCAGCCGGCGGGGGTCCTCCATCGCGAAGTACGCGTCGACCAGGGCGGCCGCGCCCGTCAGGTCCCCGAGCAGCGCGCGGTCCTCCGCGCCCAGCTCGCCGGCCACCTCCTCGAGCAGGGCGTGGGCGCGGAGGGGCACCCGCCGCGGCGGGTCGAGCCCGAACAGCCGTTCCAGCACCGCGTGCACCACGATCCCGCGCACCTGCGCCGCGCTGCGCTGCTCCGGCAGCCGGTCGACCGCCCGGAACCGGTAGAGCAGCGGGCACTGCTTGAAGTCCCCGGCCCGCGACGGCGACAGCGCCGGCCGGCGCCGGGGCCGCACCGGCTCGAGTCGCCGCGGCGTCACCGGGCGGGGGGCGTCCTGTGGCGGGCGGGGCGCGGGGACGTCGGGGGCGAGGGAGGTGGTGGACGCGGTGGCGGCCGGCACGGCGGTGCTGGTCTCGATCATGCCGCGGACGCTACGACGGACCCCTGACAACCTCGGTCCTCCTCGACGGCGCTGAGCGGGCGGCTCGGCGTCGCCGCCACGGGCGACCCGGGCCGGCGCACCGTCGTCGCGTCGTCCCGGGCCCACCCGATTCACCCGGGCCTCCCGCACCTTGATCGACTTCTCGGCGGCGACACGCGCAAGCGTTGACGCGACTCGCCGCCGAAGTCCGGCGGCCGCGGATTCTCGGAGCCGCGCCTGCCCCTGGTGCGTCGGAGCCCATGTGACTGCGAACCAGAGGGACGAACGAATCCGCGCCGTGATCCGTGCTCAGGACGGGGTCTTCAGCGTGCAGCAGGCGAAGGACGCGGGGTTCACCCGGGCCCAGATCGCGGCACGCGTGGCGAAGGGGGAGTGGGAGCGGGACCTGAGTGGCGTCCTGCGCGCGGCCGACCACCCGGTGACCCCACGCTCCCGGGTCCGCGCGGCGGTCCTGTCGCTGGGCGGTGAGTGCACGCTGATCGGGCAGTCGGCCGCCTTCTGGTGGCACCTCACCGACATCCCGCCGGCCGATGTCGAGGTCGCCGTGGACCACTCGTCCCAACCTCGGTCGCGGAAGGGGGTCCGCATCCTCCGACGAGCGGTTCCTCCCGAGGACCGGGTCGTGGTGGACGGGGTCGCGGTGACCAAGAAGCCCGCCACGGTCCTCGCCGCGGTGGCGTCCCTGGGGCTGCTCGTCGGGGCGAAGCTCATGGACCAGGCGCTCCAGGCCGGAGTGAGCCTGGAGGCAATGCGCGCCGTGCACCGGCGGACTGCCGGCCGCCACGGTGCCGCCCTGGCGTTCCGGCTGCTCGTCCTCGCCGGGGGCGGAGCGCGGTCCGAGGCGGAGCGGAAGACGCACCGGATGCTCCGGGTGGCGGGGATCGGAGGGTGGATCGCGAACCATGAACTCTGGTTGAGGGGCTACGGGCAGGCCGTCCTCGACCTCGCGTTCCTCGAGCAGAAGGTGCTGGTCGAGATCGACGGCTGGGCCTACCACCGGGACCTCCGCGCCTTCCTCCGTGACGCCCGCCGCCAGAACGCCCTGGTGCTCGACGGGTGGGTCGTGATCCGCACGAACTGGTTCGAACTGCGCGAGACCCCGGAGGCCTTCGTCCGCAACGTCCGCGAGGCCCTCGTCGCGCAGGGTCGGTCGACCATGATCTGAAGTTCGGCGGCGAGTCGCAGCAGATCTTGCGCGTGTTGCCACCGAAGTCGTGATCATGTTCCGGGGAGGCCGGGCCGGAAGCGCCGACGAG
Source organism: Actinomycetospora termitidis (assembly GCF_030286555.1). Taxonomy (GTDB): domain Bacteria; phylum Actinomycetota; class Actinomycetes; order Mycobacteriales; family Pseudonocardiaceae; genus Actinomycetospora; species Actinomycetospora termitidis. The sequence continues at coordinate 271,001 of NZ_JASVWF010000004.1, forward strand.
GCGCCGCCTAGGGTGGCCCGTCGTGCAGGACACGACCGCCGAGGGACCCGACGACGCGCCGAGCACCGCCGATGCGGACCCGACCGACGCGACCACCCCCGCCGTCGGGAACGAGGACGAGGTCCGCGGGCCCGCGCGGTCGGGGCCGTTCCTCCCCGGAGACCGGGTGCAGCTCACCGACCCGAAGGGCCGGCACTTCAGCCTCGTCCTGGAGCCCGGGCAGAGCTACCACACGCACCGCGGTGCGATCGCCCACGACAAGCTCATCGGCGCCCCCGAGGGCAGCGTCGTGCACTCCGCGGCCAACACGCCCTATCTCGCCCTGCGCCCGCTGCTGCCCGACTACGTGCTCGCCATGCCCCGCGGCGCGCAGGTGATCTACCCGAAGGACGCGGCGCAGATCGTCATGTGGGGCGACGTGTTCCCGGGCGCGAACGTCCTGGAGGCCGGGGCGGGCAGTGGCGCGCTGACGTGCAGTCTGCTGCGCGCGGTGGGCCCCGAGGGCAGCGTGACCAGCTACGAGATCCGCGACGACCACCTCGAGCACGCCGAGAAGAACGTGGTCCGCTTCTTCGGCGAGCACCCGTCCAACTGGTCGCTCCACGCGGGGGACGTCCAGGACGCCACCGGCACGTTCGACCGCATCGTGCTCGACATGCTGTCACCGTGGGAGGTGCTCGACACCGTCCGGAACGTCCTGGTTCCCGGGGGCGTGCTGGTCGGCTACGTCGCCACCACGACGCAGCTCTCCACGCTCACCGAGGCACTGCGCGACCAGGCCGGCTGGACCGAGCCCCAGGCGTGGGAATCGCTGGTCAGGCCGTGGCACAGCGTGGGCCTGGCGGTCCGCCCGGAGCACCGGATGATCGCCCACACGGCGTTCCTCGTGACGGCGCGGAGGCTCGCCGACGGGGTCACCCCACCGCGGGTGCAACGTCGCCCGACCCGGAGTCGCTAGCCCTCCTCTGAACACGCAAGAACCACGCAGGGTGAGGAAATCAAGTGGCCGGCGGGAGAAGTCCGTCACCGGCTCGCTACTCCACGGACACCCGTGTTCACGGGTACGGTGACGCCACGGAGTAGCGGGAGGAGGGCGCCGTGACGATGAACGACGACCCCAGGGGCCGATCCGACCAGGGCCGCGACCGAGGCGCGGCGGACATGGCGGCACAGGTGCGATTCCTCGAAGAAGAGGTCGCACTGCTGCGTCGGAAACTCACCGAGTCCCCGCGCCACACGCGAATCCTCGAGCAGCGGCTCGCGGACTCGGCGGCGCGGGTGTCCCAACTGACCGAGCGCAACGACAAACTCACCGACACCCTCAAGGAGGCGCGGGCGCAGCTCGTGTCGCTCCGCGAGGAGGTCGACCGTCTCGCGCAGCCGCCGTCGAGCTACGGCGTCTTCCTGACCCTGCACGAGGACCAGACCGTCGACGTGTTCACGTCGGGCCGGCGCATGCGCGTCGCGGTCTCGCCCGCCGTCGAGGCCGCCGAGCTCACGCGCGGTCAGTCGGTGCGGCTCAACGAGGCCCTCACCGTCGTCGAGGCCGGCGACTACGAGCGCATCGGCGAGGTCTGCTCGCTGCGTGAGGTGCTCGTCGACGAGGACGGGACCCGCAACCGGGCCCTGATCATCGGGCACGCCGACGAGGAACGGGTCATCCACCTCGCGGACTCCCTGCTCGACGAGAACGCCCCGGAGCTCAAGCCGGGCGACTCGCTCATGATCGACACCAAGGTGGGCTACGCCTACGAGAAGGTGCCGAAGGCCGAGGTCGAGGAGCTCGTCCTCGAGGAGGTCCCCGACGTCGCGTACACCGACATCGGCGGCCTCTCCCGGCAGATCGACTCGATCCGCGACGCGGTGGAGCTGCCGTTCCTGCACGCGGACCTGTTCCGCGAGTACCAGCTCCGCCCGCCGAAGGGTGTCCTGCTCTACGGCCCGCCCGGGTGCGGCAAGACGCTCATCGCCAAGGCGGTGGCGAACTCGCTGGCGAAGAAGGTCGCCGAGCAGCGCGGTGAGGACAGCCGCGACATCAAGGCGCACTTCCTCAACATCAAGGGCCCGGAGCTGCTCAACAAGTTCGTCGGCGAGACCGAGCGGCACATCCGGATGATCTTCCAGCGGGCGCGCGAGAAGGCGTCCGAGGGCACGCCGGTGATCGTGTTCTTCGACGAGATGGACTCGATCTTCCGGACCCGTGGTTCCGGCGTCAGCTCCGACGTGGAGACGACGATCGTGCCCCAGCTGCTGAGCGAGATCGACGGTGTCGAGGGGCTCGAGAACGTCATCGTCATCGGCGCCTCGAACCGCGAGGACATGATCGACCCCGCGATCCTGCGTCCGGGCCGACTCGACGTGAAGATCAAGATCGAGCGTCCCGACGCCGAGGCGGCCATCGACATCTTCGGCAAGTACCTCGTCGAGGGCCTGCCGGTCCACGAGGAGGACATCGAGGAGTTCGGCGGCAACCGGCAGGCGTGCCTCGACGGCATGATCGAGCGGGTCGTCGAGCGGATGTACGCCGAGACCGACGACAACCGGTTCCTCGAGGTCACCTACGCCAACGGGGACAAGGAGGTCCTGTACTTCAAGGACTTCAACTCCGGTGCGGTGATCGAGAACATCGTGGGCCGGGCCAAGAAGTCGGCCATCAAGTCGCACCTGGAGACCAAGCAGTCCGGTCTGCGGGTGCAGCACCTGCTCGACGCCGTGGTGGACGAGTTCGCCGAGTCCGAGGACCTCCCGAACACGACCAACCCCGACGACTGGGCCCGGATCTCCGGCAAGAAGGGCGAGCGGATCGTCTACATCCGCACGCTCGTCACCGGCAAGGGCGCCACGCAGGGCAAGGAGATCGACACCGCGTCCAACACGGGTCAGTACCTGTAGTACCGGGTACCGTCGCCAGCATGACGGACGAGCAGCACCGGCCGCTTCCCGCGCCTCGCAACGAGGTCCGGGGGGCGGCCGGTGTCGCGTCCGAGGCCGTCGACATCGTCTCCCGTCCCGTCGAGGGCACGCACCGCGCCATCTCGGACACCGTGTTCGGCGCCCTGCGCAAGGTGGGCCTCGGCCCGGCGTCGAAGCCGGCGCAGGTGCTCCACGACGGCATCAGCGCCGGCGTGTACTCCGCCGTGCGCGGCATCGGCCACGCCGCGGGACGCGGGGTCGGGCTCGCCGCCGAGATCTACCGGGAGGCCTCCGGGAGGACGGAGTGGACCCCGATCACGTCCCGCCCGGCGGGCGCCGTGCTCGCCGGTGCCGTCAACGGCCTCGTCGGGGACCACATGGTCGCCCTCGGCAACGACCTCGCGGTCCCGATGGCGCTCTACACCTCGACGACGAGCGACACCGACCCGCACGCCCGGCTCCGGCTGGACGACATCCAGGTCAAGGACCACCCCGACCGCGACCTCGGCCACGTCGTGCTGTTCGTCCACGGCCTCGGGGAGACCGAGCACGCCTGGCGGCTGGCCGACGAGGACTCCGCCGGGGAGGGCTACGCCGAACGCATCGCCTCGAGCATCGGCGCCGTCCCGCTGCTGCTGCGCTACAACACCGGCCTGCGCATCGCCCACAACGGCGCCGCGCTCTCGGTGCTGCTGGCCGAGTTGTTCGACGCCTGGCCGGAGCCGATCCGCACGCTCGACCTCGTCGGGCACTCCATGGGCGGGCTGGTCCTGCGCCACGCGTGCCACGCCGCGGTCGTCGCGGGGGAGCCGTGGGTGCACGCCGTGCGCCGCATGGTCTACCTGGGATCGCCCCACGAGGGCGCGCCGCTGGCGCACCGGGTGGACCAGCTGGCCTCCCGCCTGAGCCGCTACGCCCGGTCCCGCTCCTGGGGCGAGTTCCTCGACCGCCGCTCCGCGGGCATCCGCGACCTCGTCGCCGGGGTCTCGGACAGCGAGGTCCCGCTGCTCGCCTCGTCGACCCACCACGGCGTCGCCGCCTGCCTGACCGCCAGCGCGCACCACCCGCTCGCGAACATCCTCGGGGACCTGCTCGTCCCGGTGGACTCCGCCCGCGGCGCGATCACCGACGTCGAGACGATCCCGTCGTCGCACCACTTCCACCTCCTCAACGACCCGCGGATCCACGAGCACCTCCTGCGGTGGCTGAGCGTTCCCGACGACGGGCGGTGACCGGCCCGCAGCGTCCGGAGGGCTCCCGACGCGGCGGACTCGCCCGCACCGCCGTCCTGGGCGCGCTCACGGCCGCCGCGCCGCTGTCGATCGACACCTACCTGCCAGCGCTCCCGGCGATCACGGTCGAGCTGGAGTCGTCGGCCTCCCTGGTGGCCCTGACGCTCACCGCGTGCGTCGTCGGCCTCGCGGTCGGCCAGCTCGTCGCCGGGCCGCTCTCCGACGTCCTCGGACGCCGGCGGCCGATGATCGTCGGCGCCGTCGGGTTCGTGGTCCTCTCGGCGGCGTGTGCCGCCGCACCCGACGTCGGGACCCTGGTGGCGCTGCGCCTGGGCCAGGGACTGTTCGGCGCCGTCGGGATCGTGGTGGCCCGGGCGGTCGTCCGGGACCTGTACGAGGGGGCCGCGGCCGCCCGGGCGTTCGCGGCGCTGATGCTGGTCTCCGGAGTCGCGCCGATCGTCGCGCCCGTGCTGGGCGGCCAACTGCTGGAGCTCACGTCGTGGCGCGGCGTGTTCGTGGTCCTCGCCGCGCTCGGGGCCCTGGTGCTGGTCGGGGTGCTGCTGGCGGTCCCGGAGACGCTGCCGCCCGAGCGACGGCGCTCCGGCGGATGGCGGACCACCCGCCACGCGTTCGGCGTCCTGCTCGCCGACGCCAAGGTCCTCGCGTGCGTGGCCGCCGCGGGCTTCGGCTTCGCCGCGATGTTCGCCTACATCTCCGGCTCGACGTTCGTGCTGCAGGGGCTCTACGGCCTCTCGCCGCAGGAGTTCAGCGGGGTGTTCGCGATCAACTCGGTCGGGATCGTCAGCGCCGTGCAACTCTCCGGGCGCCTCGTCGGCGCCGAGCGGGTGCGCCCGGAGCGGATGGTCCCGCTCGGCCTCGCGATCGCCGTCGTCGGCTCGGCCACCGTCCTGGGCGGGGCGCTCGGGCTCGGCGTGTGGGGCGTCGTCGTGGGCCTGTTCGTGACGGTGTGCGGGGTCGGGACGGCGCTCCCCGCCGCGACCACGCTGAGCCTCGCCGACCACCCCGAGCACGCCGGCAGCGCCTCGGCCCTCCTCGGTACCGCCCAGTTCATCGTCGGCGGCTTCGCGGCGCCGCTGGTCGGCCTCGGCGGCGGGCGCACGGCCCTGCCGATGGGCCTCACGATGACGGGGGCCACGCTGGTCGCGCTGCTCACGTTCACGGCCCTGTGGCGCCGGGCGACGCGGGCAGCGGGCGCGGGGGACAACTAGGGTCGGGACCATGACCGCGCGCCGCATCATGGGCACCGAGATCGAGTACGGCATCTCCGTGCCGGGCGACCCGACGGCCAACCCCGTCATCACCTCCACGCAGGTCGTCCTGGCCTACGCCGCGGCCGCCGACGTGCCGCGCGCCCGGCGTGCGCGGTGGGACTACGAGGTCGAGTCGCCGCTGCGCGACGCCCGGGGCTTCGACCTCGGCCCGAGCGCCGGCCCGCCGCCGGACACCGGCGACCTGGACGACCTCGGCGCGGCCAACGTCATCCTCACCAACGGAGCCCGGCTCTACGTCGACCACGCCCACCCGGAGTTCTCCGCGCCGGAGGTCACGACGCCGCGCGGCGCCGTGATCTGGGACAAGGCGGGGGAGCGGGTGATGGAGGACGCCGCGGAGCGCGCCGCCACCGTCCCCGGCACCGGCCGCATCCAGCTCTACAAGAACAACATCGACGGCAAGGGCGCCTCGTACGGCTCGCACGAGAACTACCTGTGCAACCGGCAGACCCCCTTCCCGAGCATCATCACCGGGCTGACCCCGTTCTTCGTCACGCGCCAGGTGATGACGGGCGCGGGCCGGGTCGGGCTCGGCGCCTCCGGGGACGAGGCCGGCTACCAGCTCTCCCAGCGCGCGGACTACATCGAGGTCGAGGTCGGCCTGGAGACCACGCTCAAGCGCGGCATCATCAACACCCGCGACGAGCCGCACGCCGACGCCGACAAATACCGCCGCCTGCACGTGATCATCGGCGACGCGAACCTCGCCGAGTACTCGACGTTCCTCAAGGTCGGGACGACGGCGCTGGTGCTCTCGATGATCGAGGACGGCGTCCGGTTCGACGACCTGCGCCTGCTCGAGCCGGTCCGCTCGGTGCACCGGATCAGCCACGACCCGACGCTGCGGACCAAGGTCGACCTGGCCAACGGCACGCAGATGACGGCCCTGGAGATCCAGCGGCAGTACCTCGAGCGGGCCTGGAAGCACGAGCAGGAGACACAGGGCGACGAGATCGACGACGTCACCCGGGAGACCCTCGAGATCTGGGGCCAGGTCCTCGACGACCTCGAGACCGACCCGATGCGCTGCGCGGACCGGCTGGACTGGGTGGCCAAGCTCAAGCTGCTCCAGAGCTACCAGGAGCGCGACAACCTCCCCTGGGACTCCCCGAAGCTGCACCTGATCGACCTGCAGTACTCCGACGTGCGGCAGGCCAAGGGCCTCTACAACCGCCTCGTGACGCGGGGGTCGATCAAGCGCCTGGTGAGTGAGGACGAGGTGCGCTCGGCCGTCACCCGTCCTCCGGAGGACACCCGCGCGTACTTCCGCGGACGGTGCCTGGAGCGCTACCCGAGCGAGGTCGCGGCCGCGTCGTGGGACTCGGTGATCTTCGACCTGGGCCGGGAATCGCTCGTGCGGATCCCGACGCTGGAGCCGCTGCGGGGCACCCGCGGGCACGTCGGGGAGCTCATCGACAACGCGGACAATGCCACCGCGCTCGTCGAGGCGCTGACACGAGGATGATGTTCATGACGTTGCGGACGGCCTCGGACGGGTAGGGTCGCGGACGCAACACCTTCAGCACCGGGAGGCAGCCATGGCGCAGGAACAGACCCAGCGGCAGGGCGGTGGCGACGACGGGGACGGCGGCGAGGACACCACCGCCGCCGGCCAGGAGCGCCGGGAGAAGCTCGGCGAGGACACCGACACCATCCTCGACGAGATCGACGACGTCCTCGAGGAGAACGCCGAGGACTTCGTGCGCGCCTACGTGCAGAAGGGCGGCCAGTAGTCATCGGTTCCGCCGCGAGCGAACCGCGGCGGATCGGCAGTGCACGCGCGGCGGGTCGGGACTAGCGTTCCGGCCCGCCGTCTCGTGTAGGTCAGTGTCGTAGCAGCAGGACGTGTGAGGAGCGACGAGGAGCCGATGGACCCCAGGACCGCCTTCGGATCGAGCGGAACGACGGGCCGGGGCGTGGGTCTTCCCGCCTCGTACTTCGATGCCGGGACCTCGTCGTTCGTCGACTTCCTCGCGTCGGTGCGCCCCGACCTGCTGCCGACCGCCGGGGCCGTCACCCCGGAGGTGGCGAGCGGGGTGCCGCACGGCACCACCATCGTCGCGGCGGTCTACGACGGCGGGGTCGTCATCGCGGGGGACCGGCGCGCCACGATGGGCAACCTGATCTCCCAGCGCGACATGCAGAAGGTCTACGTGACCGACGACTACTCCGCGGCCGGCATCGCCGGGACCGCGGGGCTCGCCGTCGAGGCGATCCGGCTCTTCGCGGTGGACCTGGAGCACTACGAGAAGCTCGAGGGCGTCCCGCTGACGTTCGACGGCAAGTCGAACCGGCTGGCCTCGATGATCCGCGGCAACCTCGGCGCCGCGATGCAGGGGCTCTCCTACGTCCCGCTGTTCGTGGGCTACGACCTGGACGCGACCGACCCGGCGCGCGCCGGCCGGATCGTGTCCTACGACGTCGTCGGCGGACGCTACGAGGAGCACGGCGGCTACGCGGCCGTCGGCTCGGGCTCGCTGTTCGCCCGCTCCTCGCTGAAGAAGCTCCACGACGTCACGGCCGACCGCGACACCACCGTCCGCAACACCGTCGAGGCGCTCTACGACGCCGCGGACGACGACTCCGCGACCGGCGGCCCGGACACCGTCCGGAACATCTACCCGATCGCCGTCGCGATCGACGCGCAGGGCGCCGTCCAGCTCCCCGCCGACGAGATCCAGGGTGTCGCCGAGACGGTGATCGCGGCCCGCCGCGAGCGCCCCGTCGGCTGAGCCCCGCCCCCACCAGCACCCGCCCCACCTCGGAAGAGGAGCCGCCCCGCCATGACGATGCCGTTCTACGCGTCGGTCGACCAGCTGATGCGCGACCGTTCGGAGCTCGCCCGCAAGGGCATCTCCCGCGGTCGCAGCGTCGTGGTGCTGAGCTGCGCGGACGGGGTGCTGTTCGTCGCGGAGAACCGGTCGAAGTCGCTGCGCAAGATCTCCGAGATCTACGACCAGCTCGGCTTCGCCGCCGTCGGCCGCTACAACGAGTTCGAGAACCTGCGCCGCGCCGGGGTCCGGTGGGCCGACGTGCAGGGCTACTCGTACGACCGCCGCGACGTCTCCGGCCGCGCCCTGGCCAACGCCTACTCGAACATCCTCGGCGCCAGCTTCATCGAGCAGCAGAAGCCGTTCGAGGTCGAGCTGTGCGTCGCCGCGCTCGGGGAGAACGCGGAGTCCGACCAGCTGTTCCGCATCACCTACGACGGCTCGATCTCCGACGAGCCGCAGTTCGTGGTGATGGGCGGCACCACGGAGCCGATCTCCGCGGCGCTGAAGACCTCGTACGACGGCTCGCTGGACACGCAGGGCGCCCTGCGGACCGCGCTGGACGCCCTCCAGGCCCAGAACGGGTCGTCGGGGTCGTCGGCGTCGTCGCAGGAGGACCGGACGCTCGGCGTGGACTCGCTGGAGGTCGCCCTGCTGGACCGTGCCCGCCGTCCGCGTCGGTCCTTCCGGCGCATCACGGGCGCGGCGCTGTCCGGGCTCCTCCCGGCCACCACGGCCGCAGCGGCGGAGGCCGACGCGGGTGACACCGGGGCCGGCGACGAGGTCTCGGGCGCCGGCGGCGCGGACGCCTGACCCTCCCCGAACGAACGGCACTCTCGCTGCATCTACGTGCGCGAGAGTGGCGTTCGTTCGTTGAGGAGGGTCACCAGGCGGAGGTGCGCTCCGGCCAGCGGGTCTCGTCGCGGCGGTAGACCGGCACCGGGTGGTCGGCCACCGAGAAGCAGAGCCGCTCGCCGGAGACCATCACCTCGCCGTCCGTGGCGACCTGCAGCGGACCGTCGAGCAGCTCGACGTCGAGCGTCTTCGCGGTGTGCTCGACGTAGGTGCGGATGTGGCCCAGCGTGCCGAGCAGCAGCCCGACGATCGCCCGGGCGCGGGAGAAGCGCCGGTCCGCCCGCAGGTAGCGCACCTCGAGCAGGCCGGAGTCCAGGCGGGGGCGGTAGGCCGGGGTCATGCCCGACGGCGCGTAGGGCCCGTTGCCGACGAACAGCATCCACACCGAGGTCTCCCGGCCGTCGATGCGGCAGCGGACCGGGCGGGCGGTCCACAGGACGGCGACGAGGGCGGCGGACGCGGCCGGCCACTTGCCGTAGCGCTTCTCCCACTTCTCGCGCAGCCGCACCATGTCCGGGTAGCCGCCGAACGACGCGGTGTTGACGAAGACCTGCCGTTCCCCGCCCGCGGGGCCGGTGGACGCCGAGTAGGCGCGCAGTTCGCCGACGTCGACCGCGACCGCCTCGCCGGCGCCGGTCGCGTCCACGACCTCCTGCAGGTCGTACACGCCGACGTCGCGGCCGAAGTGGTTGAGCGTGCCGGCGGGCATCACGGCCAGCGGGAGGCGCAGGTCCTCGGCGATGCGGGCCGCGGCCGCCACCGACCCGTCGCCCCCGGCGATCCCGAGCGCGCGGGTCCCGGGGAGCGCGGCGGCCTCCTGGAGCCGGGCCAGGAGGTCGTCGCCCTGTTCCAGGCGGACGATCTCGGCCCGGGGGAGCGAGGCGGCGATCTCCTCGGCGGGGTCGACCCCCGGCCGTCCCGACCCCATGTTGACCACCATCGAGAGGCCCTCGCCCTCGGCGAGCACCGGCGCGTCCAGCCACGGCCGCGCGATCGCCTCGTCGACGGGCCGCCGCGGCAGCCAGCGCTGGGTGAGCAGGGCGGCCCCGGCCCCGATCGCCGACCCGACCGCGACGTCGCTGGTCCAGTGCACGCCGACGTGCACGCGCGAGTAGGCGACCGTGGCCGCCAGCGGGGCGAGCACCGCGCCCGCCCGCGGGCTCTCCAGCCCCACCCCGACCGCGAACGCGAAGGCCGACGCCGAGTGCCCCGACGGGAACGACGACGACGTCGGCCGGTCGGGCAGCGACCGGTACGGGGGGAGCAGCTCGGCGGCGGGCCGGCGGCGCGGGACGAGCGGCTTGAGCAGGGCGTTCGAGGCGAAACTGGCCAGCCCGATCGCGAACACCCCACGCAGGGCACCCCGCCGGGTCCGCCGCGTCCCGAGTGCGGCCAGCACCGACGCCGTCGCGAACCAGAGGCCGGAGTGGTTCGCCGAGCGGGTGAGATGGAGCAGCGCGTCGTCGACCCGGCCCGGGGGGAGGTCGCCGACCCCCTCGGTGATCCGCCGGTCGAGGGCGCCGACCGGCCGCAACGACCGCCTGCTCTGTCGCAGCCCGGTGTACAGGGCCGCCTTCGCGCGACGCGCGCGTCGCCGGGGAAGCATGGCACCCGACCCTACGGGGCGACGGGGGAGCCGGTCCGGGCCGTGCCCACGGACGGTCCGATCCGGCACACGCGTCACGCTGCTCGCACCCTCAGACCGGCTCCGGGGGCTTAGGCTGGAGACCATGCAGCGGCGGATCTACGGCATCGAGACCGAGTTCGGGGTGACCTGCACCTTCCACGGTCAGCGTCGGCTCTCCCCGGACGAGGTCGCTCGTTACCTGTTCCGGCGGGTCGTGTCGTGGGGGCGTTCGTCGAACGTCTTCCTGCGCAACGGCTCGCGGCTCTACCTCGACGTCGGGTCCCACCCCGAGTACGCCACCGCGGAGTGCGACTCGTTGGCCCAGCTCGTCGCGCACGACAAGGCGGGCGAGCGGATCCTCGAGGACCTCCTGCTCGACGCCGAGCGCCGGCTCGCCGACGAGGGCATCGGCGGCGACATCTTCCTGTTCAAGAACAACACCGACTCCGCGGGCAACTCCTACGGCTGCCACGAGAACTACCTCGTCGGCCGTTCGGGCGAGTTCTCCCGGATCGCGGACGTCCTGCTGCCGTTCCTCGTGACCCGCCAGCTCATCGCCGGCGCCGGGAAGGTGCTGCAGACCCCGCGCGGCGCCGTGTTCTGCCTGTCCCAGCGGGCAGAGCACATCTGGGAGGGCGTGTCGTCCGCGACCACCCGCAGCCGCCCGATCATCAACACCCGCGACGAGCCGCACGCCGACGCCGAGCGCTACCGCCGCCTGCACGTGATCGTCGGCGACTCGAACATGTCCGAGGTGACGACGCTGCTCAAGGTCGGCACCACGCACCTGGTGCTGGAGATGATCGAGCAGGGCGTGCAGTTCCGGGACTTCACGCTGGACAACCCGATCCGCGCCATCCGCGAGATCAGCCACGACCTCACGGGGCGCCGCCCGGTCCGCCTCGCCGGTGGCCGGGAGGCCGGCGCGCTGGACATCCAGCGCGAGTACCACCAGCGCGCCGTCGAGCACGTGGCCCGGCGGGGCAGCGACCCGGTCACCGACCGGGTCCTCGAGCTGTGGGGCCGCACCCTCGACGCCGTCGAGCGCCAGGACCTCTCGCTGATCGACCGCGACGTCGACTGGGCGATCAAGCACAAGCTCGTCGAGCGCTACCGCTCGCGCAACGACCTGGGCCTGTCCAGCCCCCGGATCGCCCAGCTCGACCTCGCCTACCACGACATCCGGCGCGGTCGCGGCGTGTTCGACCTGCTGCAGCGCAAGGACCAGGTCAACCGGGTGACCGACGACGGCGAGATCGAGGCCGCCAAGGACACCCCGCCGCAGACCACCCGCGCGAAGCTCCGCGGCGACTTCATCGCGGCGGCCCAGAACGCCGGCCGCGATTTCACCGTGGATTGGGTGCATCTCAAACTGAACGACCAGGCCCAACGAACCGTCCTGTGCAAGGACCCGTTCCGCGCGGTGGACGAACGGGTGGACCGGCTGATCGCCACGTTGTGATCGACGGGCCGCACTGACGGTCGCGTCGATCACGTCTCGGCGACGCCGGTCCGTGGACACCCCACCACCCGGCTCCACCCCGACCGAGCGAGGACGGCCCCGACAGTCATGGACACCCCCGCGCACCAGGACCGCACGTCCCGGGTGGGCGCCGAACAGCCCAGCACCCTCCACGACCGCGAACCCGTCGTCCCCGACCCGGCCGTCGAGGGCATGCTGCTGGCCGGGCGCTACCGGGTGGGCGAGTGCATCGGCGCGGGGGCCATGGGCGTCGTCTGGACGGCGTGGGACCGGCGGCTCGCGCGGACCGTCGCGGTCAAGCAGCTCACGCCGCCCCGGGACGGCGACGAGGCCGAGCTGCGCGCGGCCCGGGCGCGGGCGATGCGCGAGGGCCGGATCGCGGCCCGCGTGGTGCACCCGCGGGCGATCGCGGTGTTCGACGTCGTCATGCACGCGTCGATGCCGTGGATCGTCATGGAGTACCTGCCGTCGCGCTCGCTCGCGGCGGTGCTCGCCGAACGCGGGCCGCTCCCGCCGACCGAGGTGGCGCGGATCGGCGCGCAGATCGCGGACGCGCTGTCCGCGGTGCACGAGGCCGGCATCGTCCACGGCGACGTCAAGCCGGGGAACGTCCTGCTCACCGACGACGGCGTCGCGAAGCTGACCGACTTCGGCGTCTCGAGGGCCTCCTGGGACACCTCGGCCACCGCCGGGGGCGTGGTCGCGGGGACACCGGGCTACTTCGCGCCGGAGGTCGCCCGCGGCAGCGACCCGACGCCCGCGTCGGACGTGTTCTCCCTGGGCGCGACGCTCTACGCCGCCGTGGAGAACGAGCTGGTCTGCGGCCGGCTGGACAACACCCTGGCCGTGCTGCACGCGATGGCCGAGGGACGGTTGCGGCCGGCCACCCGGGCCGGGGTCCTGGGCCGCCCGCTCTCGGCGATGCTGCGCCTGGAGGCCCGACACCGACCCGACACCGCCCTGCTGCGCTCCGCCCTGGAGGCCCGCGCGGCCCTCGGGGAGTCGATCGCCGTCGTCCCGCCGCCCACGCCCGCTCCCGAACCGGAGGCCGAGGCGGCCGACCCGTCCACGGCCGACGTCGCGGGCCGGCGGGTCCACACCGCCGGCGCGGGCAGCGGGGCCGCCGCGGGGCCGCCGACCGCTCCGGGTGGGGAGGACGACGAGTCGTGGTTCCCGCTCGCGCCCGAGGAGTCCCCGTCCCCGGCTCCGCGGCCGCGCCGCCGGCGGCGCCGCGTGCTCGCGGTCGCCGCCGCGTCCGCGGTGGTCCTGGCCGCCGGGGTCGGCGCCGCGATCGCCGCCGCCGACCACCCCCGGGCGACCGCGCCGCAGGCCGCCGCCGCGCCCGCCCCCGGCGCCACGACGACAGCGGTACCGCTCGCCCCGCCGACCACGGAGACGGTGCCGCCGGTCGCCGGGGCGCCGCTCTCGCCCGGCAGCCCGACGGCGGCGGACGGGCTGCCCGCGGCGGACCCGGACGCCCCGGTCACCGAGGACGACGTGCGGCGCACCGTGTCCGCCTACTACGCGAGCCTGCCCGGCGACATCCCGGGCGCGTGGGCGCTGCTCTCCGGCGACGCGCGGAGCGCCTCCGGGGGCTACGGCGGGTACCAGCGGTTCTGGGGCGGCATCACCTCGGTCAGCGCCGACGACGTGCAGGTCGACGGCGGGTCCGCCCGCGCGAACCTGTTCTTCGTGACGTCGAGCGGGCGCACCAGCCGGGAGACCTACGTCTTCGAGGTGGACCGCAACGAGCAGGGCGCCCTGGAGATCCGCTCCGCGTCCCGGGGGAGCGCCGACTCGGCCTGAGGTCTCGAACACGCGATCGAACGAGGCCGATCTCCCCCGCCGGGAGGACCCGGCGTCGTAGGCTCGCTGTCGTGCCACCCCAGCCGACCGCTCGCGCCGAGCGCCTCGTGAACCTGGTGCTGGCGCTGCTGTCGACGCGCCAGTTCCTGAGCGCCGACCGCATCCGGACCACCGTGGCCGGCTACGAGGACGCCACCACCGACGAGGCGTTCTACCGCATGCTCGAGCGGGACAAGGCCGAGCTGCGCGAGCTCGGCGTCCCGCTGGAGACCGGGCGGCAGTCGGTGTTCGACACCGTCGAGGGCTACCGGATCGCGCGCGGCGACTACGAGCTGGCCGCGATCGACCTGGCCCCCGACGAGGCGACCGCGGTGGCCCTCGCCGCCCGGCTGTGGGACTCCCCGCAGCTCGCGGGCGCGGCCCGCACGGCCGTGACGAAGCTGCGGGCGGCCGGGGTGGAGGTCGACCCGACCGCGGCGTCCGAGGTCCAGCCGCGGGTGCGCACCACCGACCCGGCGTTCGCGCCCCTGCTCGCCGCCGCCCGGGCCGGGCGCGCGGTGACGTTCCACCACCGCGGGCACCCGGCCGCCCCCGCCCGCGTCCGCACCGTCGAGCCGTGGGGCGTCGTGTCCTACCGCGGGCGCTGGTACCTCGTCGGGCACGACCGCGACCGCGAGGACGTGCGCTGCTTCCGCATCTCGCGCATCGAGGGCGAGGTCACGCCGATCGGCGCCCGCGGCACGGTGACCCGGCCGGAGGGGGTCGACCTGGTCGACCTGGTGGCCCGCTCGGCCGGGCCACCCCCGCCGTCGGGCACAGCACGGGTGCGGCTGAGCCCCGGCCGCGCCGCCGGGCTGCGCCGGGCCGGGCGGCCCGACCCGCAGGGCGACCCGGACGTCGTCGAGCTCGACCTCGCCCGCCTCGACGCCCTGGCCCGGTGGATCGCCGGGTACGGGCCGGACGCGGTCGTGCTCGAGCCCCCGGAGCTGCGCGAGGCCGTCGTCGTGACCCTGAAGGCCGGCCTGGCCGCCGACCACGCCGTGGCGGGCGCCGCGGGTGGGGCGCCGTGAGCGCCGAAGGGGTCGCGGAGCGGCTGCCGCGGCTGCTGACCCTCGTGCCGTGGCTGCTGGCCCGGCCGGGCGTGCCGGTGGCCGAGGCGGCCGCGGAGTTCGGGATCACCGAGGCCCAGCTGCGACGCGACCTCGAGCTGCTGTGGATGTGCGGGCTGCCCGGGTACGGGCCGGGCGACCTGGTGGATCTGTCGTTCGAGGGCGACACGATCACCGTGGTCTACGACGCCGGGCTCTCCCGCCCGCTGCGTCTCTCCGGCCCGGAGGCGGCCACCCTCGCGGTCGCGCTGCGCGCCCTGGCCGACGCGCCGGGGGTCGCCGACACCGACGCGGTGTACCGGGCGCTCGCCAAGATCGAGGAGGCCTCGGGACGGAGCGAGGCCCCGGACACCGTCGCGGTCGGGCTCGGCCGCTCGCCGGGCAACGCCCGCGCGGAGGCTCTGGTGCGCGACGCCGTCGCGCGGCACCGGGCCCTGCGGCTGACCTACTACTCCGCCTCGCGCGACGCCGTCGGGCGCCGGGACGTCGACCCGATGCGCCTGCTGCTCGTCGACGGGTCGACCTACCTCGAGGCCTGGTGTCGCCGGGCGGAGGGCGTGCGCATGTTCCGCCTGGACCGGGTGGACGACGCGGAGGTCCTCGACGAGCCGTCGCACCCGCCGTCGGACGCCGTCGGACGCGACGTCCCCGCCGACGCCTCCGGCCTGCTCACCCCGGACGACGAGCAGCGGCTCGCGGCGCTGCGACTGGCGCCGGAGGCCCGATGGGTGGCCGAGTACTACCCGATGGAGGACGTCGTCGCCGACGACGACGGGTCCGCCCGGGTGCAGATGCGCTACGGCGACCGGGCGTGGATGGTCCGCCTGTTGCTGGGCCTGGGGGACGCCGTCGAGGTGCTGTGGCCCGCCGACCTCGCCGTGGCCCGCGCGGAACGCGCCCGCGAGGCGCTGGCGGCGTACGGCGCGCTGTAGCGCGCTAGGGTCGCCGCCGTGTTCGGTCCGATCGTGTGGAGCATCGTCGCCGTCGTCGTCGCGCTGGTCGTGCTCGCCGTGCTGGTCGTGGGCCTGCTGCGGCACGCGAACCGCACCACGACCGTGCTCGGCGCCTTCACCGCGCTGCTGGGTGACCGGCTGGGCCTGCTCCGGGCGCGGGTGGCGGCACTGCAGGTGCGGCTTGCACGACGGCGGGCGCCCGCGGGGTCACCGGTACAGTCGGGCCCAGGGACGGAAGGAGCACCCTCGTGACCGAATGGATCATCGTCGCCGTCGTCGGCGTCGTGCTGCTCTTCAGCGCCAAGAAGCTGCCGGACATGGCCCGGGGCCTCGGACAGTCGATGCGCATCTTCAAGGCCGAGACCCGCGGCATGAAGGAGGACGACGCGAAGGCCCGCGCCACCGACGAGCCGACGCCGAAGCCCGTCGAGGCGTCCGCACCCGTCGTCGAGAAGCCGCGCGAGACGGTTCCCGACGAGGCCCGCAAGGCCGAGTGAGCGATCACCCTCCGCCACGCACCGCGGGGACCCGACGGGATCCCCCGAGGTGTGACACGGTGGAGAGGTGGCCATGCGCTCTCCCGCCGAGGCCTACGCCGCAGCGCGCACGCGCGCGGCGCACCCCGAGCTCGGCAGCTTCGTCTCGTCCCTGAGCTTCGAGCTCGACGACTTCCAGCGGCGTTCGTGCCTCGCGCTGGAGGAGGGGCACGGTGTCCTGGTCTGCGCGCCCACCGGGGCGGGCAAGACCGTCGTCGGTGAGTTCGCCGTCCACCTCGCCCTCGCGCGGGGCCAGAAGTGCTTCTACACCACGCCGATCAAGGCGCTGTCGAACCAGAAGTACGCCGACCTGGCCGCCCGGCACGGCGCGGACGCCGTCGGTCTGCTGACCGGCGACACCGCCGTCAACGGGTCCGCACCCGTCGTCGTGATGACGACCGAGGTGCTGCGCAACATGCTCTACGCCGACGCCCCGGCGCTCGACGGCCTCGCCTACGTCGTCATGGACGAGGTGCACTACCTCGCCGACCGGTTCCGTGGGGCGGTGTGGGAGGAGGTCATCCTCCACCTGCCCGAGCACGTGCAGCTGGCGTCGCTCTCGGCGACGGTGTCCAACGCCGAGGAGTTCGGCGACTGGCTCGTCGAGGTCCGCGGCGACACCACGGTCGTCGTCGACGAGACCCGCCCGGTGCCGCTGTGGCAGCACATGGTGGTCGGCTCCCGGATGTTCGACCTGTTCGCCGAGGAGCAGAAGGCCGGCGACTCCCACAAGGTCACGGTCGACCCCACGCTCGCGAAGGCCGTCGCCGAGGTCGACCGGGACGGCGGGGGCTCCCGGCGCGGCCGCTCCGGCCCGCCTCCTCGACGCGGCCGCGACGGCCGTCGTCGGGACGACCGCGGGTCCGGTCCGGGCCGCAACGGCCGGTCCGGGTCGTCGTACCGGCCGCCGTCGCGGGTCGACGTCATCGAGCGCCTCGACGCCGCGGGGCTCCTGCCCGCGATCACGTTCATCTTCAGCCGCGCCGGGTGCGACGCGGCCGTGCTCCAGTGCGTGCGCTCGGGGCTGCGGCTCACCGACCGGGACGAGATCGAGCAGATCCGCACGGTGGTCGACCGGCGGTGCGCGGGCCTGCCCGACGCCGACCTGGACGTTCTGGGCTACTGGGAGTGGCGCGAGGGCCTCGAGCGCGGCGTCGCGGCCCACCACGCGGGCATGCTCCCGGCGTTCAAGGAGACCGTGGAGGAGCTCTTCGTCCGCGGCCTGGTGCGGGCGGTGTTCGCCACGGAGACCCTCGCCCTGGGGATCAACATGCCGGCGCGCACCGTCGTGCTGGAGAAGCTCGTCAAGTACAACGGCGAGTCGCACGTCGAGCTCACCCCCGGCGAGTACACGCAGCTCACCGGGCGCGCGGGTCGGCGCGGCATCGACGTCGAGGGGCACGCGGTGGTGCTGTGGGCGCCGGGGATGGACCCGGCGCAGGTGGCGGGGCTCGCCTCGACGCGCACCTATCCGCTGCGCTCGTCGTTCCGGCCGGGCTACAACATGGCCGTCAACCTGGTCGACCGGCTCGGGATCACCGAGGCGCGGGAGCTGCTGGAGCAGTCGTTCGCCCAGTTCCAGGCCGACCGGTCGGTGGTGCACCTCGCGAAGCGGGTGGAGCGCAACCGGGAGGCCCTGGAGGGCTACGCGGAGGCGATGGGGGGCGGCTCGACCTCCGACGACGCCGAGGGCGCCTCGGCCGAGGCCTTCGCCGAGTACATGGACCTGCGCCGCCGGCTCTCCGAGCGGGAGAAGCAGCTCGCGAAGCAGGGCCGGACGCAGCAGAAGGCGGAGGCGTCCGCGTCCCTGGAGGCCCTGGGCCGGGGTGACGTGATCGCGGTGCCGTCCGGGAAGCGGGCGGGCCTCGCCGTCGTGCTGGACCCGGGCGTGGACCGCTCGGGACGCGGGATGGAGCCCCGACCGCTCGTGCTCACCGAGGACCGGTGGGCCGGGCGGCTCTCGATCGCGGACTTCCCCGACCCGGTCTCCCCGCTGGGCTCCATGCGGCTGCCCAAGCGGGTGGACCACAAGGAGCCGCGGGTCCGTCGCGACCTGGCGAACGCGCTGCGCGAGACGGGGATCGAGGCTCCGGGCCGTTCCCGACGGCGGGGCGGGGCGGGTTCCGAGGACCCCGAGCTCGCGTCGCTGCGCCGGGCCGTGCGGTCGCACCCCTGCCACGGGCGGGCCGACCGCGAGGACCGCGCCCGCTGGGCCGAGCGGCACGCCCGGCTCACCCGGGAGACCGAGCAGCTCGAGCAGCGCGTGCGCTCCACGACGCACTCGCTCGCGCGGACCTTCGACCGCATCCGCGGCCTGCTCACCGAGCGCGGCTATCTGCTCGGCGGCGCGGAGCGGGACCCGGACGAGGAGCTGACCCCGGCCGGGCACCGGCTGTCCCGGCTCTGGGGCGAGTCGGACCTGCTGGTGGCCGAGTGCCTGCGGCACGGGGTGTGGCTCGGGCTCGGCCCGGCCGACCTCGCCGCGGTCGCGTCGTCGCTGGTCTACGACTCGCGACGCGACGACGGCGGCATCCCGCGGGTGCCCGACAGCGTCGAGACCGCGGTCGGGGAGACGGTGCAGATCTGGACCGACCTGGTCCACGACGAGCGCCGCCACCACCTCGACCGCACGCGCGAGCCGGACCTGGGCTTCGCCTGGCCGGTGTACCGATGGGCGCGCGGCGACGCGCTGTCCTCGGTGCTCTCGTCGGCCCGTTCCCACGGCACGGAGCTCTCGGCGGGCGACTTCGTGCGCTGGTGCCGGCAGGTGCTCGACCTGCTCGACCAGATCCGCGCGGTCTGCGGCGGGGAGGACCCGGTCGGCCGGGCGGCCGCGAACGCCGGGCGTGCGATCCGGCGGGGCGTGGTCGCGGTGGGGGAGAGCTGACCGGACGCGCCTGCCCGTGAGATCGTGAGCGGCGTGGCGGACACGGCGGGGGAGGAGCCCACCCCGCGGTCGACCGCCCCGACGGAGTCTCCTGAGGCACCGAGCAACCCTCCTGCTGCCGGGTCGCCGTCCGACAGAGGGCCGTCGGACGAGGGCGTGGTGTCGTCGTCGGAACCGTCGTCCGGGGACACCGGGTCGGCCGAGGCTGCGACGCGTGAGCCGACCGGGGCCGCAGAGCCGGAGCCGGACGGCCCGTCCGAGCCCACCCCACCGTCGGGGACCGCCCGACCCACCGGGGTGCGGTGGTCGGAGACGCCGGCTCCCGCGCGCGACGACGACGCCACGCCGCCGTCCGGCATCGCCACTCCCGGCGTGCCGATGCGGACCACCGGACCGGCTCCGGTGCCCTCACCGGGTGCCGCCTGGGCCGCGCCCGGGTTCGCGCCGGCCACCCGCTCGGACACGATGCCCGGCTGGGCGCCTCCGCCGCGGCCGCCCGCGGACCCGGCCCGTCGTCGCCGGGTCCGCCGGGTCCTCCTCGCGGTGCTGCTCGGCCTCGTCGTCGTCGCCGCCGTGGTGGTCGCCCTCCTGGCGTTCCTCGTCGGGCCGCGGTTCGCGCGCTACGACGTGCTGGACCGGGCGGCCGTGGAGCGCGGGGTCGTTGAGGTCGTGACGCGGGACTGGAAGCGCCAGGCGACCGGCGTCGCCTGCCCGGACGACGTCCGGGTCCGCCCGGGGGCGACCTTCGAGTGCACCGGCACCGTGGACGGTCGGCCCGTCCGCATCCCGGTCGACGTCGTCGACGAGAACGGCACCTACGAGGTCGGCCAACCCCGCTAGCCTCTGCCCCGGCCATGATCAGCGAGCCTTCAGGGCGGCCGGAGCGTCCCCGGATCGCCGAGGGTGCTCGATGATCATGCTGCGGCATGGGCGGTCGGGCCGACCCGCGCTACCGTCCTCGACCATGGCGACCTGGGACGACGTGCGGCGGCACGCCCTCGCGCTGCCCGAGGTCGAGGAGCTCCCGACCTTCGGTGGAGCGTCCTCCTGGAAGGTGAAGAAGAAGCTGTTCGTCTGGGAGCGGCCGCTGCGCAGGGGCGACCTCGCCGACCTGGGCTGGTCGGAGCAGCCGGGTCCGGTCCTCGGGGCGCGCGTGCCCGACCTCGGTGCCAAGGAGGCGCTCGTCGCCGAGGAGAGCGGGTTCTACTTCACGACGCCGCACTTCGACGGCCACGCCAGCGTGCTCGTCCACCTCGACGCCGTGCCCGACGACGAGCTCGCCGAGCTGGTCACGGAGGCCTGGTACGCCGCGGCGCCCGCGATGGTGCTGCGCCGACACCCGCGCGACCCGGCCTGACCCGCGCCGAGAAGCACACCAGGCACCTCGCGACGCCGCGGAAGGTGCCTCACGTACCTCTCGTCAGGCGTCCTGCCCCGCGAGGGCGGCCGTCAGCCGGTCGACCGACCCGGTGAGGCTCCAGCGCTCCGCGAGGGCGGCCAGTGCGTCGGGGTCCGCCGCCTCGTGCGGCAGCGTCCGCGCGGAGCCGGTCCAGTCGATCGGAGCGTCCTTCGCGACGAGCACGACCTCGGGCGCCACCGTGAGGTACTGCGCCGCCTTGACGAGCTTGGTGCGCACCGCCGCGGAGAGCCGGGGATCGCCGCCCTCGACGACGGCGCCGATGAGGTCGGCCCAGGAGTCGAACTTGGACACCACCTGAGCGGCGGTCTTCTCGCCGACCCCGGGCACGCCCGGGAGGCCGTCGGAGGGATCGCCGCGCATCATGGCCATCTCGGCGTAGCCGTCGCCGGCCCGGGCGACCGGGACGCCGTAGCGGGCCGCGACCTCCTCCGGCCCGTAGACCTCGTACTTCGACACCCCGCGGGCGATGTAGACGATCCGTACCGGGGTGGGCTCGTCGCGCACCAGCTGGAGGAGGTCCCGGTCGCCGGACACCACCTCGACCGCCGACGTCGCCTCCTGGCTCGCGAGCGTGCCGATCACGTCGTCGGCCTCGAAGCCCTCCGCACCTGCCGTCGGGATGCCGGCGGCCGCGAGGACGTCGAGGATGATCGGGACCTGCACGCCGAGCTCCGCGGGCGCGGCCTCGGCGTCCGGCCCGCCGCCCACGGTGGGGTCCGACGGGTCGATGCCCGACGAGGTGTCGACGCGATGTGCCTTGTACGACGGCAGCGCCCGGACCCGGAAGGCCGGGCGCCAGTCGCGGTCGAGGCAGGCGACCACGCGGGAGGGCTGCCGGGCCCGCACCAGCCGGGCGACCATGTCGCAGAAGCCCCGGACGGCGTTGACGGGCGTGCCGTCGTCCGCGGTCAACGACGACGGCACCCCGTAGAACGCCCGGAACCACAGGCTCGCCGAGTCCAGGAGCAGCACCGGCCCGTCACTGTTCATGGATCGAGCTCCGCTGCGCTCCGTCTCCGCCATGGCTCGCAAGAGTGCCAGGCTCCTCCTCGGCGCCCGCCTGCGACACCAGTCGGGCGTACCGCGTCCCCGCCACGAGCAGGACCAGCCCGGCGCCGAGGAACACCGCCACGCGGGCCAGCCCGTCGAGGGCGGTGAGGTCGAAGAGGATCAGCTTGGCGACGGCGGCGACCACGAGGACCCCGCCCAGCACGCGCGGCAGGGAGGACGCCACGCCACGCACGAGCAGCACCAGCGCGAGCGCGGTCCACGAGATCGTGACGAGGACGTGCCCGACGAGGAAGCCGTCGCGCGTGGGCGACACGGCGAGGGCGAGGGTCACCACGACCCCCGCGGCCCCGTACAGCCCGGCCAGGCCGAACGCCCCGACGATCACCGCCGTGCGGTCCCGACCGTGCAGCAGGCCGGCGCCGGCGATCGCGTGCAGCAGGGTCCCCGCCGCCGCGGCGAGCAGCACCCCGACGACGGCCATCGCGAGCAGCGTCCCGGTGGATCGCACGTCGCCGTCGACCACGACGTCGACCGGGAGGTCCCGCACCAGCGCGACGATCCCGCCGACCACCCCGAACACGCCGGCCACGACGAGCAGGTCGGTCCGGGCGGTCCGCCGGGCGAGGACGGCCAGCACGACCGCGAGCGCGAGCAGGGTGCCGCCCTGGGCCACGCCGGTGAGCGCGAGCGGCACCGCCTGCAGCGCGACGACGGCGGCCGCCGCGATCACCACCGTGACCAGCGCGGGCGTCGCCGGGACCCGGCGGGCGCCGCGCTCGAACACGACGCCGACGCCGAGCAGCACGAGCACCGCGACGACGTCGAGGACCGCACCCCAGGGCCGGGCGAGCGTCGCGGCGATCCCCAGCAGCGGGAGGACCGGCGCGGCGAGGGCGACCCCGGCGACGACGGTGCTGGTCCGCTCCCGGTCGGAGGCCGCGACCAGCACCAGTGCCGCGAGGGCCCCGACGACGAGCAGCACCGCGACCGCTCCGGCCGTCTGCAGCGCCTCCGCGCCCGTCGGCCCCGAGCGGAGCGTCACCGACGCCGCGACGACGGCCGCGCCGAGCGAAGCCGCGACGACCGCGACCGCGACGAGGGCGGGCCACGTCCGCCGGGCCGCGACCGGGAGGACCGCCGCGAGCACGACGACGAGCAGGACCACCAGGAACGGCGAGGCGCGGTCCAGGACCGACGGGACGAGTACGTCGACGCCGACGACGACCCCGAGGGCGAGCCCCCACCGGCGCCAGCGGTCGGCCAGCGCGAGCCCGCCGGCGGCGACCGCGAGGGCGAGCACGACGGCGACGGCCGGCGGCAGGAGGTCGTAGAGCGAGGCGGCCGCGGCCACGGTCAGGTAGAGCGCGGTGATCCCCGTGGCCGCGAGGGTGACCGGACCCGGGTCGGCGGTGGCGCCGTCGCCGCCCCGGCGCCGCTGCAGCACGAGTCCGGCGCCGACGAGGCCGAGGCCCACCAGGCCGCCGAGGCCGACCCGCGCCTCGGGCCCGAACCAGCCGCGCGAGGCGGCGAGGACGAGCAGCAGGACGATGCCCAGCAGCGTCACCCCGGCTCCGGTGACGGCGAGCAGCCGGGCGCCGGTCAGGCGCGGGAGTCGCATCGGGGGCCGGGTGGGCGCCGCGGGTGCGTCGGACGGCCGACGCCAGGGCGCCGCCGGTGGCCAGGACCATCCCGGACCGGGTGCGCCGAGGCCGGCGGGTGCGACGGTGCCGGGCGCCGGGGTGGGGCGCTCCGGCTGCGGGCCGGCCGGCGCGCCGGGTGACCAGGGCCGGAAGCCCGGGGGAGGCCCGCCGGGTGGCGTCGGCACCGGGCCCGTCCCGACGGGCGAGTGCGTCGCGGGGCCGACCTCACCCGTCGTCGGGACGGGGGAGCGGAGCGCCCCGAGGTCGGAGCGGACCCGGGAGAGCCGGGCCCCCAGGTCGGCGAGCTCGCCGTCGAGGCGGTCCAGCAGGGCGGTGTGGTCGGCCGAGGTCATGGCGCACACCCTGCCGCGAGGGCGTGTGACCGGGGAGGGGACAACTACCTAAGGTGGTTCGCATGGGGTCCTCGCTCGCCGACCAGGTCACCGCCCGCCTCGACCGTGCCCGGAGGCTGGCCGCGGACGCCGGGGTCGACGCCCTCGTCGTCACGCCCGGCCCGGACCTGCAGTACCTCGCCGGGGTCGTGAAGCACTCCCACGAGCGGCTGTCCGCGCTGGTGCTGCCCACGCAGGACGAGGCGGCCTTCGTCGTCCCGCGCCTCGAGCGGCCCGGGCTCGACGGCAGCGGCGTGGACCAGGCCGGAATCCGCGTGATCGACTGGGTGGACGGCGAGGACCCGCACGGCCTCGTCGCGGCGTGCCTGGACGGCGTCAAGCGGGTCGCGGTCGCCTCGGACATGCCCGCACTGCACGTCCTGGGCCTCCGGGACGCGCTGCCGCTGGCCACCCAGGAGCTCGCGACGCCGGTGCTGCGCGAGCTGCGGATGCGCAAGGACCCCGCGGAGGTCGACCACCTGCGCCGGGCGGGCGCCGCCATCGACGAGGTCCACGAGCAGGTCCCGGGACTGCTGCGGGCCGGGCGCACCGAGGCCGAGGTGGGCGCGGACATCACCGCGGCCATCGTCGCAGCCGGGCACGCCGAGGCCGCGTTCGTGATCGTCGGCTCCGGGCCGAACGGCGCGAGCCCGCACCACGAGCTCTCCGACCGCGTGATCGAGACCGGCGACGTCGTCGTGGTCGACATCGGCGGCCCGCTGCCCGAGGGCTACAACTCCGACTGCACCCGCACCTACGTCGTCGGCGGCGCGACCGACGAGATCGTCGAGGTCTACGCCGTCCTGCAGCGTGCGCAGGCCGCCGCGGTGGCCGCCGCGACGCCGGGCGTGACCGCGGAGAGCGTCGACGAGGCGGCCCGGGCGATCATCCGCGACGCCGGGTACGGCGAGTACTTCGTGCACCGCACCGGACACGGCATCGGGCTCGAGGTCCACGAGGAGCCCTACATCGTCGCCGGGAACACCCTGGCGCTCGAGCCCGGCATGGCGTTCTCGATCGAGCCCGGCATCTACTTCCCGGGCCGCTGGGGCGCCCGGATCGAGGACATCGTCGTCGTCACCGAGGACGGGTGCGAGGCGGTCAACACCCGCCCCCACGAGCTGCTCTCGTGCTGACGGCCGACTCGCCGCGGGAGGCCTCCCCGCGGCGACGGCGTCCCGCGCGCGCGACGCTCCTGCGGGCGGTCGTAGCGGTCGTCGCCGGCGCCGCCCTGTTCGTCAGCTTCCCGCCGCTCGGCTGGTGGTGGGCAGCGCCCCTGGGCGTCGGTCTGCTGCTCACGGTCGTCGCCGACCGGTCCCCGCGGGGCGCCCTCGGGTGGGGCGCGCTGGCCGCCGTCGCCTACCAGTACCCGCTGCTGTCGTGGACCGGGACCTACGTGGGCGCGGTCTGGCTGGGTGCGCTGGCGGTGGTGGTGCTCGCCGTCGCGGTCCCGCTGGCGTTCGTGCCGCTCGTGGCCCGGCTGCCGGGAGCGCCGCTGTGGGCGGCGTGCCTGTGGGTCGCGGGGGAGGCGGTGATCGAGCGGGCCCCGTGGGGCGGCTTCCCCTGGGCCAAGCTCGCGTTCGGGCAGGCGGGCGGCGCCTACGCGAAGCTCGCCGCGCTCGGCGGGGCGCCGCTGGTGAGCTTCGCGGTCGTCCTCTCCGGCGCCGGGCTCTGGGCCCTGGCCCGTTCCCGACGGCGGGTCGTCCCCCTCGTGGGTGCGCTGGTGGCGGTCCTGGTCGGACCCGTCGTCGGGATGACGGTGCCGTCCCACGCGGCGACCGAGCCGGGGGACCGGACGATCACCGTGGCCGCCGTGCAGGGCAACGTCCCCCGAGCGGGGCTGGACTTCGCGAGCCAGCGCCGCGCGGTGCTCGACAACCACGTGCGCGAGACCCGGCTGCTCGCCGCCAGGGTGCGCGCCGGGCAGGAGCCGCGCCCGGACCTGGTGATCTGGCCCGAGAACTCCTCGGACATCGACCCGTTCCGCAACGCGGACGCCGGTGCCGAGATCCAGGCGGTCACCGACGAGATCGGGGTCCCGGTGGTCGTCGGGGCGGTGCTGCGCGGCACGATGAACGCCGAGGGCACGGAGCTGGTGCAGGGCCCGCGCAACGTCGCCGTCGTCTGGACCCCGCGGGTCGGGCCCACCGACCAGTACGCCAAGCGTCACCTGCTGCCGTTCGGCGAGTACATCCCCGTCCGGGGCCTCGCGTCGCTGTTCTCCGGCGACGTGGCCCGCGTGGTCGACTTCGAGCCCGGCACCGGGGACCCGGTCATCACCGCCGGCCCGGCCCGACTGGGCATCGCGACCTGCTACGAGGTGGTGTTCGACGGCGACGTCCGCGACGCCGTGACCGCGGGCGCCGACCTGCTGGCGGTCCCCACGAACAACGCCACCTTCGGCTTCACCACCATGACCTACCAGCAGCAGGGCATGAGCCGGCTCCGCGCGGTGGAGCACGACCGCGCCGTCGTCATCGCCGCGACCAGCGGGCAGAGCGCCGTGATCGCCCCCGACGGGACGGTGCTGGACCGGACCGGTGAACTCTTCACGCCCGGCGTGCTCGTCGACGAGGTCCCGCTGCGGACCACGACTACGCTGGCCACCCGGCTCGGCGCGGTCCCCGAGTGGGTGGCGGCCGGGCTGGCGGTGGCGGCGGTGGCCACCGCGCTGGTGGCGCGACGGCGGGAGGGGCGTGCGGGATGAGTGCGGCGCAGGGGACACCCGTGCGTGAGCCTGCGGCTCCGGCCCCGGACGGCAGCGGGGTCCTCGTAGTCGTCCCGACCTACGACGAGCGGGAGAACCTCCCGGGCCTCGTGGAACGGGTCCTGGCGACGGTGCCCGCGGCGCGGCTGCTCGTGGTCGACGACGGCAGCCCGGACGGCACCGGCGAGCTCGCCGACGCGATGGCCGCCCGCGACGACCGCGTGGCCGTCCTGCACCACCACCCGAAGCGCGGCCTCGGCGCCGCCTACGTGGACGCGTTCGCGCATGTGATGGCGACGCACGGCGCGCACGACGTCGGGTGGGTCGTCCAGATGGACGCCGACGGGTCGCACGCCCCGGAGGACCTGCCGGCGCTGCTCGCGGCGGCGCGGACCGAGGGCGCCGATCTCGTGCTCGGGTCGCGCTACGTGCCGGGCGGTCGGGTCGTGAACTGGCCCTGGTACCGCGACGCGCTGTCCCGCTCGGCCAACGTGTACTCGCGACACGCCCTGCGGCTGCCGGTCCGCGACGTGACCGGGGGGTTCCGGCTGTTCCGCCGCGAGGTGCTGGCAGCGGTCACGGCCGCCCCGGTCTCCTCGCAGGGCTACTGCTTCCAGGTCGACCTGGCGTTCCGGGTGCAACGCGCGGGCTACACGGTGCGCGAGGTGCCGATCGTGTTCACCGAGCGCTGCGCCGGGGCGTCGAAGATGAGCGGCGCCGTCGTCCGCGAGGCATTGTGGCGGATCACCGCGTGGGCGGTGCGAGATCGTCTCCGCACACGAGAACGCCCCGCCACCACGAGGTGACGGGGCGCGGTCCGCGGCCGGATCAGGCTCCGCGACGTTCCTTCAGCAGACCGAGACGCTCGTCGAGCAGCTCCTGGAGCTCCGGCTCGGAGCGGCGCTCGAGCAGCATGTCCCAGTGCGTGCGCGGCGGCTTGGTCTTCTTCTGCTCGGGCTCGGTCCCGTCGATGCGCTTGCCCTCCTCGCCGTGGAGGCGGCACTCCCAGGTGACCGGGGCCTCGGCATCGTCGGAGAACGGGACCTCGAAGTCGTGGCCCTTGGGGCAGCGGTACGCGAAGGCGCGGCGGGGGGCGAGGTCGTGGTCGCGGTCGGTCTCGTAGCTGACGGCTCCGAGGCGGCTTCCACGGAGGACGCGGTCGGCCATGAGTGCTGTCCTTTCCCTCGACTGCATGCGTGCGGACCCCTCACCGGGGTGGCACTCCAGGTCCCAACGCCCGGCGACGTGTGTTCGTTCCCGTGACACCGCCCGGACATGTGGTCGTGACCCGTCTCACGTGTCGCCGCGCGACGGTTCCCGACCCCTGGCACACATCGATGTGTTCACGTCCGTGTTACCCGCGGGGCGGGGACGTCACACCGGGCGCGCCTATCCGGCCCACTCTCCGCGGACGGCCAGGACGTCGCGGAGCAGGTCCGGACGGTCGGTCATCAGCCCGTCGACCCCGAGGTCGAGCAGCCGGTGCATCTCCGAGGGCCGGTCGATGGTCCAGACGTGGACCTCGATGCCCATTGCGTGGGCGGCCGCGATCGTCGTCGGGTCGATCACGGGCAGCCCGCCGACGTGGGTCGGGAGCTGGGCGAGGTCCCCGCCGACCGGCACCCGGCGGGCGAGCCGGCTCGGCAGCACCGACCGCGTGCGCAGCGACAGCGCCGCGCGCGCGGAGACGCCGGTGACCACGCGGTCACCGAAGCGCTGCCGGACGGCGCGCAGCCGCCCCTCGTCCGTGCTCGCGACCGCGATCCGCTCGGCGACGTCGTCCCGCTCCAGCAGCTCGAGCATCGGCCGCAGCGACCCGGGCGACTTGATGTCGACGTTGAACCGCAGCTCCGGCAGCGCCTCGAGGACCTCCTCCAGGCGCGGCAGCCGTTCCCGCCCCCGGACCCGCACGTCGGCGAGGTCGGCCCAGTCCATCGCCCGGAGCACCCCGGGGTGGCCGGCGACCCGGCGCAGTGTCGCGTCGTGGTGGACGACGAGCACCCCGTCGCGGGTGGCGTGGACGTCGGTCTCGACGTAGGCGTAGCCCTCGTCCCGCGCACGGGTGAAGGCCGCGACGGTGTTCTCCAGGCCCTCGAGGTCCCCGACGTGCCAGCCCCGGTGGGCGAAGGCGCGGGGTCGGGCGGCGGCGAGGTACGGGTGGGAACGCACGGCCGGCATCACGGGGGTGCAGTGTGCCCGACCGGACCGACGCGTGGGTGTCGGCCGGACGGCCCCCACGTGTCACCCACGGGCACCCCTATGTCCCCCGTCCGCCGGGACACGCCGACGACACGACGTGATCACAGGGCCGACACGATGATCAGCCGTCACCCCGTGGCCACCTTGGGGGGATACGTACACATGGAGTAGTGTCGCCTCGGTCATCACGGATGGCGACCATCGAACTCGGGGGACGCATGGGGCGCTCGCGGCACCGCCGCTCGCAGAGCACCGCCGCGTCCGCCGGGCTGCCGTCCTGGGCGCAGCGCCACCTCGACGAGGCGGGCCACGACGAGCCGGAGGCCCCGACCGCGGTGGTCGGCCGGCGGAGCGCGGCCGCCCGGGGCGGGGCCGGCCAGACCACGCGCGGCTGGGGCGTGGCGATCGTGTCGGTCGCCGCCGCGGTCACCGCCGTGCCGCTCGCCATCTCCTCGGTGGCCGCCGACCGCTCGGACGAGCCGCTGCCGAAGATCAACACGTTCACCGCCGGTGCGCCCGGCCCGCTGCCCGGCTCGGGTGGCGTCGAGTCGGGGATCCGGGATTCCCGGCCCACCGTCATCGAGGGCGACCGGACCGGCTCGGGGCTCCTCCAGGTTCCCGACGGCGGGTCGGCCCCGGGTGCCGTCGCGGTCGCGCCGGCGCCCGTCCTCGTTCCCGCGCCGCGGCCGGCCGCCGTCGTGCGCCCGACGACGGCGGTCGCCCCACCGGCCCGGTCGGCCACCCGTCCGACGACGCCCACGACCACCACCGGCACCACGACGTCCACGAAGCCCTCGGAGACGCCGAAGTCCGGCTCCACCCCGTCGAAGCCGAAGCCGACGACGAGCACCTCGAAGGCTGCTCCGGAGAAGAAGTCGACTCCGAAGCAGCAGGACGGGCTGCTTCCCGCAGTGGGCCGAACGGTGAACTCGGTCGGCGAGGCCGCGGGCGGCGTGGTCGGCGGTCTGCTCTGACGCCTCGACGTCACCTTGTCGCGGTGAATCCCCGCGACAGGACGGCGGGGGGAGCGGCCACTGGTCACCTTGTCGCGGCTTGCCACCGTCCACCCTGCACCTTGTCGCTGTGAATCCTCGCGACAAGGCGACGGGGCAACGCCGATAGACCGCGACAAGGCGTCGGGTTCCAGCTTGTCGCTGTGAATCCCCGCGACAACACGTCCGCCGAGCACACGGCACGGCACCCGCAGCCCCACAACAGCACCTGTCGCGGCTTTCCACCGTCCACGCGGCACCTTGTCGCTGTGAATCCCCGCGACAAGGCGCCGGGGGAGCGCCGGTAACCCGCGACAAGGCGCGCCCACCCCGGACTACGGCAGCTCCACACCCTCCGCGAGCGCGCCCGCGTAGAGATCACCGTGCTCGGCGATGCGCGCGAGGACGTCCGACGGCGAGAACACCAGCGTGTCCGGGTCCTCGCACGCGGCGACCTCCTCCCAGGTCAGTGGGGTCGACACGGTCGGTGCGCCGTGCGCGGCGCGGGCCCGGAGCGAGTACGGCGCCACGGTGGTCTTGGCGACGTTGTTCTGCGACCAGTCGATGAACACCTTCCCGCGCCGGCGGTCCTTCGCCATCACGGCCGTGACCGCGTCCGGGGTCTCGCGGGCCAGCTCCTGGGCGATCGCCCGCGCGTACTCGGAGGTGCGGCCCGGATCCTCCACGACGACCGGCGCGGTCATCTGCATCCCCTTCGACCCGCTCGTCTTGACCACCGGGGCGAGCCCGTCGTCCTGCAGGCGGTCCCGCACCCGCAGCGCCACGGCGCAGCACTCGAGCAGCCCGGTCGACGGGCCGGGGTCGAGGTCGAACACCAGCTCGTCGGGCGGCAGGCGCACGTCCTCCGCGTCCCCGCCGTCGGACCCGTCGGGAACGCGCCACTGCGGCACGTGCAGCTCCAGCACAGCGAGGTTCGCCAGGTAGACCAGCGTCGCCAGCTCCTCCACGACGACGAACTCCGCCGTCGAGGTCCCCTTCGACGAGCCCGGGGTGGGCACGACGACCGTCCGCAACCACGACGGGGCGTTGCGGCCGGCGTTCTTCTCGTAGAACGACTCGGCGTCGATGCCGTCCGGGAAGCGGCGCAGGGTGAGCGGCCGGCCCGCGAGGTGGGGGAGGACCGTGTCGGCGACGCGGGCGTAGTAGTCGATCACCGCGTTCTTCGGAGTACCCGGGTACAGCTCCTTGTCCAGGTTGGACAGCTTCAACGTCCGCCCGCCGACCGACACCCGCGGTGACTGCACGTCCTTGCGCTCGGACGCCTTCGTCGTCCCGTCATCGGTCTTCTTCGTGACGAGCCAGTCCTTCGGGTCGTCGTTGCGCTTCGGCCGGAAGAACACGAACCGCCCGTCGGCCTTCTCCCCGCGCAGGGTGACCGCGACCTCGTCGTCCTGCCACTTCTCGGTCTCGTAGGTCCCGGAGTCCCAGACCGTCATGCTGCCGCCGCCGTACTCGCCGGCGGGGATCTCGCCGTGGAAGTCGAGGTACTCCAACGGGTGGTCCTCGGTGTGCACCGCGAGGCGCGGGGTGCCGGGGGACTCCGGGAGCCCCTTGGGCACCGCCCAGCAGACGAGCACGCCGCCGCGCTCGAGGCGCACGTCGTAGTGCAGCCGTCGGGCGTGGTGCTCCTGGATCACGAACCGGCCGCCCGCATCGGTGTCGGCCGCCCCGACCTCCCCGAACGGTTCCGGCGTCCGCCCCGGGTCCCGTTTGTCCCGGTACGTCCTGAGCTCGCCCACGGCGCCCATCCTCCCTGTGTCCCCGCGGTGAAGGATCCCACTGTCGAGTCCCGTGCCCCGCCCCCGTGACCAGGCATAGTCTCCGGTGCCGTGGCCGAGGCGAGCACTGCGACGGAGATCGGGTCCGCGACGGCACACGAGCGGGCGGTGGCGGCGGCCCGGGAGCGGCTGGCGGCGTTGCCGGCGGACGCACCGGTCCGGCTGCACAAGAAGACCTCCAACCTCTTCCGCTTCCGCGACGGCGCCGGTGGCCTCGAGGTCGACGGCCTCGACCGGGTGCTGCACGTCGACGTCGGGGCCCGCACCGCCGACGTCGGCGGCATGACCACCTACGAGGACCTGGTGGCCGCGACGCTGCCGCACGGGTTGATGCCGCTGGTCGTCCCGCAGCTCAAGACGATCACCCTGGGCGGGGCCGTCGTCGGGCTCGGCATCGAGTCGACCTCGTTCCGCGACGGGCTGCCCCACGAGTCCGTGCTCGCCGCCGACGTCCTCACCGGAGGCGGCGAGATCGTCCACGCCACCGCGGAGAACGAGCACGCGGACCTGCACGCCGGGCTGGCGAACTCCTACGGCACGCTCGGCTACGCGGTCGCGCTGACGATCGAGCTCGCGCCCGTCCGCCCGTTCGTCGCCCTGCGCCACCTGCGCTTCGACGACGCCGCGTCGATGGCCGACGCGTCGGCCCGCATCACGGCCGAGCGCGCCCACGACGGCGAGGCGGTCGACTTCCTCGACGGCACCGTCTTCTCCGCGGACGAGCAGTACCTGACCCTGGGGCGGATGGTCGACGAGGCCCCGTACCTCTCGGACTACACCGGCCAGGGCATCTACTACCGCTCGATCCAGCAGCGGAGCACCGACTTCCTCTCCATCGCCGACTACCTGTGGCGCTGGGACACCGACTGGTTCTGGTGCTCGCGCGCGCTCGGGGTGCAGCACCCGCTGGTGCGCCGCGTGTGGCCCTCCCGGTACCGCCGCAGCGACGTCTACCGCCGC
The DNA here is from genome assembly GCF_030286555.1 of Actinomycetospora termitidis. GTDB lineage: Bacteria > Actinomycetota > Actinomycetes > Mycobacteriales > Pseudonocardiaceae > Actinomycetospora > Actinomycetospora termitidis. Next base: position 303,585 of record NZ_JASVWF010000004.1, read on the forward strand.
CTCGTCGCGCTGGACCGGCGCTACCGGTTCTCCGAGCGGATCCAGACCCGCGCCACCGGCGCGATCGGCGTCGAGCCGATCATCCAGGACGTCGAGGTGCCGGTGGAGCACCTCGCGGAGTTCCTCGACTTCTTCCACCGCGAGATCGGCATCGCGCCGGTCTGGGTCTGCCCGCTGCAGCTGCGCGGGGAGCGCACCTGGCCGCTCTACCCGCTCGAGCCGCACCGGACCTACGTCAACGTCGGCTTCTGGTCCGACGCGCTGCTGCGGCCCGGGATGGCACGGGACCACCACAACCGGCTCATCGAGCGGAAGCTCATGGAGCTCGACGGCCACAAGTCGCTGTACTCCACGGCGAGCTACACCCGCGAGGAGTTCGACACGCTCTACGGCGGGGAGCAGTACCGCCGGCTCAAGGAGCGCTACGACCCCGCGCGCCGTCTGCCCGATCTCTACACCAAATGCGTCGTGAACTCGTAGGAGGAAGTCATGAAGGGCGCAGCAGTCGCGGAACTCTTCCGTCCGGTGCTCGGAGCCGAGGCCCCCATCACCGTCCGCGGCTACGACGGCAGTGTCTCGGCCCCGGCCCGCGGCGGCTCCGTCGCCACCGTCGACGTCCAGAGCGAGACGGCCCTGGCCTACCTCGCCCAGTCGCCGAACACCCTCGGCCTCGCCCGGGCGTACGTCTCCGGTCACCTCGACGTGGACGGGGACCTCTACACCGCGCTGACCGCGATGAGCGAGCTGACGATCTCGGACGTCGCGCCGCGCACGCTCGCCGAGATGGCGCTGCGCCTCGCGCCGATCCGGCTGCGCCACCGGCGCCTCGGCCCGCCGCCCGAGGAGCACCGCCAGAGCGGCCTGATGCACTCGAAGTCCCGCGACGCCGACGCGATCGCGCACCACTACGACGTCTCGAACCGGTTCTACGAGCTGGTGCTCGGCCCGTCGATGGCCTACACCTGCGCCGCGTACCCCGAGGAGACCTCCTCGCTCGAGGAGGCCCAGTACACCAAGCACGCACTCGTCGCGGACAAGCTCGCACTGAAGCCCGGCATGCGCCTGCTCGACGTCGGGTGCGGCTGGGGTCAGATGTCGATGCACGCCGCGGAGCACCACGGGGTCCAGGCGCTCGGCGTCACGCTCTCCCGCGACCAGGCGCTCTGGGCGCAGAAGGAGGTCGCCCGGCGCGGGCTGTCCGACCTGGTCGAGATCCGCCACGGGGACTACCGCGACGTCGCCGAGACCGAGTTCGACGCCGTGGCCTCCATCGGCCTTACCGAGCACATCGGCCGCGCCCAGCTCAAGCACTACTTCTCGTTCCTGTACTCGAAGCTGCGCGCGGGCGGGCGCCTGCTCAACCACTGCATCACCCGTCCCGACGCCCACCACCGCGCGCACGCCGACCCGTTCATCGACCGGTACGTCTTCCCCGACGGCGAGCTCCTGCCGATCGGGCACCTCGTCTCGCGGATGAACGGGGCCGGGTTCGAGATCCGGCACGAGGAGAACCTGCGCGAGCACTACTCGAAGACCCTCAAGGCCTGGACGGCCAACCTCGAGGCGCACTGGGACGAGTGCGTCGCCGAGGCGGGGGAGGGCCGGTCCCGGGTGTGGAAGCTCTACATGCCCGCGTGCGCGGTCGGGTTCGACCTGAACAACATCCAGCTCCACCAGGTGCTCGGGGTCAAGCTGGACGACCAGGGCCGCTCCGGCTTCCCGCTGCGTCCCGCCTACTGACCCTGCCTACCGGCCCCGGAACCGGCGGGCCGCCTCGGCCATCCGGGCGTCCTCGCCCGAGAGGACGTCCTGCCGCGCACCGCGGTCCGCGACGCCCACCGGACCGTCGTTGGACCGGGTGTCGCTCGCGGCCCACAGCACGTGGGCGTCGGCGGCATCGAGCAGCCGGTCGAGGACGACGTCGCCGGTCCGCGGGGCCGCGTGCCAGTCGATGCCCTGGGGCGGGGTCGGCGGTCGGGGGACCGGGGGCAGGAGTGGTTCGGCCGCCGCCGCGTCGGAGTGGGCCGCGCCCCGGCGCCGCGGCCCCCGCGCGCCGCCCCGCCGGCGCGGCGCCGCCTCGGGCCCGTCGCCGGGGGGCGGCAGCCGGTCGCCGCGCTCGACGATCAGCTGCCGCAGCCGGGTGAGTGCCCGGTGCTGGGCGACGCGCACCGCACCCGCCGTCGACCCGACGGCCTCGGCGGTCTCCTCCGCGGACAGCCCGACGACGACCCGCAGCCGCAGCACCTCGCGCTGCTTCTCCGGCAGTTCCGCGAGCAGGGCGGCCATCTCGACGGAGTCGGAGAGGTTGACCGCGTGCTGTTCCGGGCCGTCGTGGACGTCCTGCTCCTCGGGCAGCTCGTCGACGGGGTCCGAGCGGTCGCGCCCGGCGGAGCGGTGGGCGTCGACGACCTTGTGCTGGGCGATGCCGTAGACGAACGCCAGGAACGGGCGCCCCTGGTCCTGGTAGGTCGGCAGCGCCCGCAGCACCGCGAGGCAGACCTCCTGCGCGACGTCGTCCGGGGAGGCGTTCACGCGGTCGTAGCCGCCGAGCCGGCTGCGGCAGTAGCGCACCACCAGCGGCCGCAGGACGCGCAGCAGGGTGTCCATCGCCCCGCGGTCGCCGGCGAGGGCGGAGGCGACGAGCCGGTCCAGTTCGCGCGGGTCGCTGCCGACCGGGTCGCCGCTCACGACCCGTCCTCCCCGGCGGCCGCGGTCACCGCGCCCCACTGCCGCACGGCGGCGTCCAGCCGCTGTCCGAACTCGTGCAGGGGCAGGCCGAGCTCGGGCGCGGCGTCCGCGGCCGGGACGTCGAGCCAGCGCAGCACCGCGAGGTCGCGCGCGAGCGGGTCGAGGTGCGCGAGGGCGCGCAGCGGTCGGGCCGCGGGAACGGCGAGGAGGCGCCACGGGTCGGGGTGTCGCCACGACGGGTCGAGCGAGCGCGCCGCGAGCATCGCGCGGGGCGGGGGAGGCGCGGCGGGGCGGGGGCGGTGCGTCCCGGGCGTCGCGTGCCCGCCGACGCTGCGCGCGGTCCGGACGAGCAGCAGCGTCAGCTCGAGCGCCCGGACGTCCTCGCCGGCGGTCGAGAGCTGGGGCCAGCGCTCGTGCAGGGCGGCCCGGGTCAGGAGGAAGACGTCGTGGGCGCCGGCCCCGTAGGCGTGCCCGAGGATCGCGGCCCGCGGCTGGAGGAGCGCGTCGTGGCGCACCAGGAAGGGTCCGAGCTCGAGCGCGTCGCGGTCGCCGCGGGACGCCGGCCCGGGCGTCATGCCGCCCACCGGCGCGCCCCGGACGCCGACCCCTCGTCCCGCTGCTCTGCTCGCGTGCCCACCCGTGCCCCGAACCCCCTCGAATGATCACCAGGCGACCGGCCGTTGGCTCGACCGTCGCCGTGTCGATCACTCCACGTGGCGAGGCGGGCCCCGATCGGTGATCCCGGACCGGCCTCGACTCCACGCCGTCGTGTGATGACACCGTGACCCACCGACGCGTCCGCGCGGAAGGAGCCGTCGGTCGACGGCGCCTCGCGTCGCCTCAGTGGCAGGTCGATCCGGTCGACGCTCGACGAGAGGCGCCGCCACCGGTCGTCCTGCGGCGACGAACGGCACCACTGGTCGACCGGGAGGCGACGATCGCAGCCCGAACAGACTTGTTATTTGACCTTTTCAGAGCAGTAGAAGCAGGGCCGAATGGCCCTATGTCTCGGCGTGTCGGTGGTCTGCGTGCCGAGCCGTGCCGGTCGACCTCCCGGATCTGCGCATCGGACCGTCGGGAGGGCATGATCCACCCCGTCCGAACGGGTGAGGACACTCGAACAGGAGGCGGTGCGACATGACCCCGGCACGACGCCGGCCTGCGGGCCCCGTCGCCGTGCTGCTCGCGGTGGGTGGCGTCCTGCTGGTCGCGGCGGTCGTCCTCGGCGTCCTCGACGCCCGCGCCTCGGCACGCACCGCCGACCGGCAGGATGCGATGGCTGCGGCCCGCGCCCACCTGGCCGACCTCGGCGCCGCCGGGACCGACCCCGCGGCGCGGGACCGCGCGCTCGGCGGTGCCACCGGGACCTGGCGGGACCGGGTCGCCGCCACGCCCGCAGGGCGTCCCACGACGACGGTGGTGCGCTCGGCCGGCCTGGAGTCCCTCGAGGGCGACGACGCCCGCGTCCTCGCCGTCGGCCTCGTCGCGGGTGGCACCGTGCCCCGCCCGTTCCGCGCCGCGGTCGCCCTGGTCCGGGCCGATGACCGATGGCTCGTGGCCGATGTGAGCGAGGTCGCGTGAGGCGCCCCCGCCTCGTCGTCGGGGTCCTCGGCGGCGTCGTGCTCGCCCTCGCCGTCGTCGTCGGCCTGCTGGTCCGCGGGGTGGCCACCGACGCCCGCACGTCCGACGCCGTCGACGCCGCCACCCACGCCGCGACCGCACTGACGCCGGTGCTGCTGACCTACGACTGGCGCACGCTCGACGAGGACGCCGCACGCATCGACGACGCCACGACCGGCCCGTTCGCCGAGCAGAACCGGGCCATCGTCGCGAGCCTGGTGGTCCCGGCCGCGACCGAGACGCGCAGCAGCTCGTCGGCCGCCGTCGCCCGGGTCGCGGTGACGGCGTCGGCACCCGACCGCGTCGAGACCCTCGTCCTGTACACCCAGACGACGACCCGGGAGGGCGCCGCGCCGACCACGGAGCCCCGCAGCGCGCGGTTGACGCTCGAGCCGGACGCCGACGACCGCTGGCTCGTCAGCGGGTTCGACGTCCTGTAGAGGATCACTCCCGGCCGGAGGAGATCCAGTCGTCGGCGGAGAACGAGAAGTTGCGCCCGCCCCGGACCAGGTCGGCGGCGGTGTCGAGCCGGGCCTTCTGGGCGTCGGAGAGCGTCAGGGACACCGCGCCGGCGTTCTCGACGACCCGCTGCGCCGACCGCGTGCCGGGGATCGGCACCGTCGGCACACCGAAGGCGGCGCCCTGGGCGTACACCCACGCCAGGGCGACCTGCGCGGCCGTGGCGTCCAGCTCCCCGGCGACCTCCCGGACGACCTCGACGACCCCCTGGTTGGCGTCGAAGTGCTCGGAGAACCGCGGCGAGCGGCTGAGCGCGGTCTGCGCGATCCGCTCCGCGGTGATCGTCCCGGTGAGGAAGCCGCGCCCGAGCGGGCTGTAGGGCACCAGCCCGACGCCGAGCTCGGCCGCCCTCGGGACGACGTTCGCCTCGATGTCGCGCGACCAGATGCTCCACTCGCTCTGCACGGCGGCAATCGGATGCACCGTGGTGGCCTCGGTCAGCTCGGTCGCCGTGACCTCGGAGAGCCCCAGGTGCCGGACCTTGCCCTCGGCCACCAGCTCGGCCATCGCGGCGACCGTCTCGGCGATCGGCAGGTCGAGCTGGCGGCGGTGCATGTAGTACAGGTCGATGGTGTCGACGCCGAGCCGGCGCAGCGAGTTCTCGCAGGCCTGGCGGACGTAGTCACGGTCGCCCCGGGTGATGCCGTCGGCGGCACTGCCGGCGATGCCGAACTTGGTGGCGAGCTGGACCTCGTCGCGGCGATCGGCCAGCACGCGGGCGATCAGTTCCTCGTTGGTGCCGGCCGGGCCGCTGGTGCCCTCGCGGGGGGTGCCGTAGACGTCGGCGGTGTCGATGAAGGTGACTCCCGCGTCGAGTGCGGCGTGCAGCGTGCGCACGCCCTCGTCGGGGTCGGTGGTGCCGTACACGTCGGACAGCGCCATGCCACCGAAACCGAGCGCGCTGACCTCGAGTCCGTCGCCGAGCGGGATGATCGGAAGGCTCATGGCGACCACGCTAGGAGTTCGAGCGCGCTCGAACGCAACTCAGTCGGTGAGTCGCTCCAGCAGGTGCCACAGGCGGGCGCGGTCCTCGCGGTCCAGCACGCCGAACACCTCGCCCTGGACCTCGTTCACGACGACGGCGAGCTCGGCGAACGCCGCGACGCCGGCGGGGGAGAGGGCCACGAGGACGCGGCGGGCGTGCTCCGGGTCCGGACGACGGGTCACGAGACCCTTGCCCTCGAGCGTCCGGACGGTGGCGGTGACGTCGCTGCGGTCCAGGGACGCGGCGCGCCCGAGGTCGGCCTGGGTGCGGTGCTCGACGCCCGCGAGGGTCGTGAGGACGCGGTACTCGAACGCGCTGGACCCGGCGTCGGACAGGCGGCCGGCGAGGACGGCGTGCGCGTGCGTGGCGGCGCGGGCGAGGAGCGAGGTCTCCAGGTCGGACCAGGACGTCGGCACGGGACCTCCCGCAGTGTTGGCAACGCCAACACTATCGACCCGTGTTGGCGGCGCCAACACCGGACCCGACGGCGCAGGCCGCCGAGAGGCACACCAGGCACGTCAGCGTCCACCGGACGGTGCCTCATGTGCCTCTCGGTGCGGTGGGACCACCGGCGATCCGCGGGCGTCGCCGCCGAGTGAGTGCGACACCTGACACGCCTCGAACGCCCAGGAGCTGCCTGACGTCGCTCTCGACCCCGATCGCCCGACGTCCCGCGCGATCCGATAATCGACATTATGTCAGATAGAACGGAACCGGCGGGCCCCGGTGGGACCGCCGATCCCCTACAGCTCGGCGCGACGGCTGGCGATCGTCGTCGCGACGTCGCGAATCTTGACGTTCAGGTCCTGCGAGGCCCGGCGCAGGATGTCGAAGGCCTCGTCCGCGTCGACGCCGCGGCGCTCCATGAGGATGCCCTTGGCCTGGCCGATCACGTCGCGGGACCGCAGCGCCTCGGTGAGCTGGGCGGTCTCCAGACGGCTGGCGGCCACGTCCCGGGCGGCCTGCAGCGCCACCGAGCCGTGCGCCGCGAGCAGGAGCAGCACGTCCTGGTCGACGTCGGCGAGGTGCTCGGCGGAGCGGAAGTAGAAGTTCAGCGCCCCGAGGCGGGGCGGGTCGCCCTCCGGGAACATGCCGGCGGCGATCACGGCGTGCATCCCGAGCCGCGCGACCCGCGGGCCGAAACGGGGGTACCGGGGATCGTGCGCGAGGTCCCGCGAGGACGTCATCCCGGAGCTCGACGACCCGGTCGCCTCGATGCACGGCCCCTCGCCGGTCTCGTACTGGATGTGGTCGGCCTCCGTGGCCGTCGGGTCGGTCTCCACCGGCGTCCGGTAGCGGCCGTCCGACTCCCGCAGGGTCACCGAGACCATGGCGGCGTTCGGGACGAGCTCGTGCGCCCGCCGGACGACCCTCTCCAGGACGCCCACGACACCGGCGTCGGCGGGCACGGAGAACAGGTCGCGGGCGAGGGCGAAGAACTGGTCCTGGAGGGGGCCGGGCGCCTGGTCGGAGGCCGCGTCGATCCGGCCGTCGACCCGCCCGTCCACGACACCGTCCACGACACCGGCTCCTCCCCCGGCCTCTCGCACGAACCGCTGCCGGGCCGCCTGCCACTCCTGCTCGGTCGCCATGCCTGCATCCCTACCCGGATGGACGGTGTCGCGCACGGCACCGTCTCCGCATTTCGGTGTGTGTCGCTCGGAGCGGTCGGGTACGTAGGCGGTGCACCGCGTCGGACGCCCGGGCGAACGGTCGGTGCAGGTCCTGTCGGTGCAGACGTGGCAGCCGCCAGGACCGCCCCACGGGGTCCATGACCATCAGGACGGACGGGACGGCGCGGCCCCGTCCTGATCGGTGACGTACCAGCGCGCGATGTCCACGAGCTTGACGTTCATGTCCTGCGAGGCCTCGACCAGGCGACCGAACGCCGTCGTGGCGTCGATCCCGTAGCGGCTCATCAGGATGCCCTTGGCCTGCCCGATCACGTCGCGGCTGATCACGGCGTCCCGGAGCTGCACGATCCGCCGGCCGCCCTCCACGACGAGCGCCGCCTGCTGCGCGAGCATCATCACGCTGTCCCGGTCCCGCTCGGCGAAGGTCGGGATGCCCGGCTGGTGCACCGAGATCACTCCCGCGGCCGTTCCCCCGACCTCGATCGGGACCGCCAGCACCGCGCAGAAGCCGGCCCGTTCCAGGGCCGCCGCCCAGGCGTCGCCGGTGCCGTCGGTCAACCCGTCGTGGTCCGCGGGACGCAGATCGCGCGCCGCGCGGGTGGCGGGCCCGGTCCGCGTCCTGGTCTCGAGCGCCACGAGCTCCTCGACGGTCGGCGTGCTCCCGGCGTGGATCGAGTGCGCGCGGTCGACGTGCAGCGTCACGGCGATCCCGTGCTCGGGCAGCAGCGAGGTGGCGGCGTGGACGATGCCGGCGGCGATCTGGTCGATGGTGGAGGGCTCGTCGTGGATGATCGCGAGCAGCTCGCGGGAGAGACGCGCGGACGAGTCGAGAAGATCCCTCGAATTCACCTGGTTTCCTCAGCAGGGACGACACGACGACGTGCCTGCCTCGCGTCTGAACCAGGGAGGACGACCTTAACCGGTGGGTGCGGCGGCGTGCTCGACCGACCCGGGCGTGGTGCCGTACGTCATGGGCGGCAGCGCCGCGCGAGCCCGACCGCGTCCCGCGGGGCGTACCCCGCGGCGTCGTTGTCGAAGAACACCCAGACGTCCCGGGCCGTCCGCGACGCCGGGTCGTCGGGCGCGATCGTGTGCGGTGAGGCGGCCGTCTCTCCCGCGGCCCACGCCCGGACCCGCGTCGCCCAGCCGTCCAGCGCGGTGTCGGAGTAGTCGCTGCGGTAGAGCTCCGCGTCACCGTGCAGCCGGGCGTAGACCGGGTCGGCGGTGACGTCGTCGAACATCGGGAACTCCCCCGCGCCGTCGGAGACCACCAGCGAGACGTCCTGGTCGCGGAGCAGCCGGACGAGCTCCGGGTCCCGGAAGCTCGCGTGCCGCACCTCGAGGGCGTGGCGCAGCGGGCGGTCCTCGTCGGTGACGGTCCACGGGTCGGGCACGCGGTCGGCGTAGGGGGCGGCGGCCGCCGCGGCCTGCCCCGTTGTGCGGGGCAGGAGGGCGAGGAACTCCCCCACCCGCTCGGCGTCCCACCCGAGGTTCGGCGGGAGCTGCCACAGAATCGGCCCGAGCTTCGACCCGAGGGCCAACGGACCGGACGCGAGGAACCGCCCGAGCGCCTCCTCGACGCCGCGGAGCTTCTTCATGTGCGTGATGTAGCGGCTGCCCTTCACGGCGAACCGGAAGTCCTCCCCCGTCGCCGCCGCCCACGTGCGGAACGACGAGGCCCGCTGCAGCGAGTAGAACGTCCCGTTGACCTCGGCGGCGTCAAGCTGCCCGGCGAGGTACTCCAGCCGCCGCCGCTTGGCGAGGCCGTCGGGGTAGAAGGAGCCCTGCCAGTGCTCGTAGGTCCATCCCGACGTGCCGATGCGGACCCTTCCGGCGTTCACGGGTGCCGGGTTCCCGCACTACCGTCGGGAGATGTGGGTGTGATCGTCTCGGTCAACGTCGGGGTGGAGCGGCCGATCCTGGCCAAGACCGGGCGGTCCGGGATCGACAAGCGGCCCGTGGACGGGCCGGTGGCCGTCGGCGTGCCCGGCACCGGCGACAGCGGCCTGGCCGGCGACACGATCAGCGACGTCGAGCACCACGGCGGGCCCGACCAGGCGGTGTACGCCTACGCCCGCGAGGACCTCGACGCGTGGGGACCGACGCTCGGGCCGCTGCACGACGGCGTGTTCGGCGAGAACCTCACGACCCGCGGACTCGACGTCACCGGGGCACGGATCGGCGAGCGCTGGCGGATCGGGGACGGGGTGGTCCTGCAGGTGACGGTCCCCCGCATCCCCTGCCGGACGTTCGCCGCGTGGCTGGACCGGAACGGGTGGGTCAAGGAGTTCACGGCCGCAGCCGTGCCGGGCGCCTACCTGCGGGTCGTGGAGCCCGGCGAGGTCCGGGCGGGCGATCCGGTCGCCGTCGAGCGGCCGGACCACGACGTCACCGTGGGACTCGCGTTCCGCGCCGTCATGACGACTCCGGAGCTCCTCCCCGACCTGGTCCCCGCGCTGGACGCGCTCCCCGACGACGTGGCCGAGCGGGTCCTGCGCCGGGTCCGGTGACCGGGTCAGCGCGGCTGGAGGCCCACCAACAGCTCGGCCGGGGTGACGACGACGGGGAACGGCCGGTCCACCGTCAGCGGCTCCTCCCCGGTGGCCTCACCAGCCGGCCGGTAGGTCCCGTCGTCGAGCTCCAGCACCTCGATCCGGCCCGGGCCCGTCGGGTCCAGCAGCCAGTAGGAGGGGACCCCGAGGCGCTCGTAGTGCGCTCGCTTGGTGTTGCGGTCGTACAGCCGGGTGCTCCGGGACGCGACCTCCGCCGCCAGCAGCGGGGCGACGGGGAGGTTCGCGAGGGTCAGGTCGGCGTACCGCGCGACGAGAACGTCGGGCTCGACCTCGTCGTGCAGGCTCGTCCGCACCCCGAACGGTGCAGCGAGGACCCGCAACGCCGACGGGCACGCGGCGTGGAGCAGACGGTAGAGCGTGAGCGCCATCTCCTGGTGGGCCCAGCCCGGGGACGGGCTCACGAAGAGCATCCCGTCGATGAGCTCACGACGACGCCCGTCGTCCGGCATCGCGTCGAGGTCGTCGACCGTGTAGGCCTCGCTCCCGACCAGCTCGGTCATACCGGTCATGCTGCTCCTCCCGGCTCGGACGCACCAGAGCAGCATGACCGGCCCTGGTCGCCGGCGAGGGCCGTTCGGGACTACTCCCCCGGCTTGTGGATGTCGACCGTGACGTTCATGCCGGGGATGAGGTCGGCCCCCTGCATGTCGGTGATGCCCACGCGGACCGGGATGACCTGGGTGACCTTCTGGAAGTTCCCACCCGAGTTCGACTGCGGGAACGGGGAGAACACCGCGGCCGCGCCGCCCTGGATCTGGTCGACGTAGCCGTGGAAGGTCCGCCCCGGGTAGGCGTCGACGGTGAAGTCGACGGGACGGCCGACCTGCACCTCGTCGATGTCGGTCTCGTCGACGCGGGCGGTGACGTAGACGTCGGCCGGGTCGTAGGCGATGGCGAGCTGGGAGCCGGCCGTGAGGTACGCGCCCTCGGCGGTGTTCGTCGTGGCCACGGTGGCGTCGGCCGGGGCGCGGATCGGGAGCTGCGGCTGGACGTAGGCGCCCTGCAGCTCGACGCGGCCGAGGACCTGGTCCTTGTGCAGCACCGTGCCCACGGAGACGTTCCAACCGGTCAGCGTCCCGCTCGACGGCGCGACGATCGGGATCTGCGTCCCGTCGACCTGCGCGTTGTCCGTGGAGACGAACCTGCTGGCGTTGAGGAAGTAGGAGACGGCGAAGGCGGCCGCGGCCAGCACCGCCAGGACGATGATCACCACGAGCGCGATCTTCGTCGACCGCTTGAGCGGCCGGCGGCCCTTCGGCTGCTCCTCGGACCCCGACGCCGGCGTCGCGGTGTCGTCGGTGACGTCCCCGGTGTCGGTCCCCTGCGGCGTGCTCACGACGACCCTCCCCCGATGACGACCTGCTGGCCCTCGGAGAGCCCGCCGAGGATTTCGGTGCGGTCGGCGCCCGCGAGGCCGGTGGTCACCGGCGTCGGGGTCTGGCGACCGTCGGGCGTCAGCACGGTCGCGACCGTCCGGCTCCCCTCACGCCGCAGTGCCGAGTTCGGCACCGACAGCTTGTCCGACCGGGCCGTGACGACGGTGGCGCGCGCGGACTGCCCGTCGCGGACGCGCGGGTCGGTGTCGGTGAGCGCCATCGTCACGTAGTACTCGATGCTGCCGCCGATCGCCGTGCCGGACGGCGCGACGGACAGGACGGTGCCGGCGAACGTGCGCTCGGGGATCGCGTCGAGCGAGACCACCGTCTGCTGGGCCGGGGCGATCTTCGCGGCGTCGACCTCCTGGAACGGGGCCACGACCTGGAACTCTGCCACGTTCTGCAGCACCAGGAACTGCGTGCCGCCCGGCCGAGTGGGCGAGGCGGCCGCACCGGCGGCGCCGGCCCCGGCCGCCCCGGCGGCCTGCGCGGCGCCCGGGATCGTGGCGTCCGACCCGGGAGCCAGCGCCGAGGTACCGGTGCTCGGCGAGAGGTACTCGCCCTCGGCGCCGTTTAGGGCGGAGACGGTGCCCGCCGCCGGTGCGCGCAGCGTCGTGTTCGCGACGTTGCGCCGCGCGATCTCGACCTGGGTCCGGGCGTTGTCGACGGCGGCCGCGGCCGCGTCGAGGCTGCCGGGGCGGGTGGCGCTCGCCGAGTCCAGTCCGTTCTGCGCGCTGACCTGGCCCTGCCGGGCGCTCGTCACCTGCAGGTTGCCGGCCGCGGCGTCGACGTCGCGCTTCTGCTGGGCCTGCCCGACGGCCTGTCGCGCCTGCTGCAGACCCTGCTGGGCGGACTGCACGGCGTACTGCGCGGCGGGGATGGACTGACAGGCGGCCGCGTTCTGCACCGTCACGTAACCGCCCGGTTGGCAGCCGGTCTGCGCCGCCGTCAGCTGCGCCGTTGCCTGCGTGACCCCCGCCTCCGCCTGCGGCACGGCCGCCTTGGCGGCGGCGATCGCCTGGTCGTCGGCCTTCAGCGTCGCGTCGACCTGGCGCTTCGTCGCCGACACCACCGACGCCGCGGCGTTCACGGAGTTCTGCGCACCACCGACGGAGGTGCTGGCCTTGGCCTGGTCGTACTGCGCCTCCTGGCCCGCGAGGCCGGCCTGGGCCTGCTTGAGCGCCTGGCGCGCCTGGAAGTCGTCGATCGTCGCGAGGACCTCGCCGGGCTCCACGCGGTCGCCCACCTTGACCCGCACGGACGTGAGCTGACCCGCCGTCGCGAACCCGAGGTTGGTCGCGCCGAGCGCGGAGATCGAACCGCTCGAGTCGACCCCCGAGCTCACCGAGGCCCGCTCGACCCGCACGGTCTGGGGTGGGGCGTCCTCTCCGGAGCCGCCGCACGCGGCCAGGGAGAGAGCTGCTGCCACCGCGGTCAGGGCGAGCGCCGTCCGTCGGTTCACGTCACCGACAACGGAGGAGATCGACATGGGATACGACTACCAGTTGGAGAGTCACCTCACGGGCGACTCACCGATAGCCGCGCCGGACGACGCGCTCCAGGATGCCGAGCGTCCCCTTGAGCGCCTGCTCGGAGATGACCGGGAAGATGCCCCGCTCGCGCCACTCCGGGCGGATGTCCGACCAGTCGTAGTACGAGGTGGCGAGCGTCCCGCCGTCGTCCTGTGGGTCGAGGCGGTAGCCGTAGACGTGGCCGATGGGCGGGCGGATCGTGCCCTCGATGGTCCAGGCGATCTCCCGGTCGGGCTCGAAGGTCGCGATCACCACGGTCACGTCGTAGCGCCCGAGCGGGACGTCGCCGAGTGCCTCGCGGTCCATGTGCACCACGAAGGTGTCACCGGCCGCGGTCACCCGCTCCCCCGTCGCGTCCATGAGCATCCCGGAGCTGTCGATCGCGACGTGCCCGATCGGGTCGGTCAGCACGGCGAACACCTCCGCCGGGATGGCGGGGATCGGGCGGGAGACCTCGATGCGGTCGGTCATCCACCGATCATGCGCCAGGCGTCCAGCGCGTTCGCGTCGAGCTCGCCCCGTGTCCCGGTGGCGTCGGCCAGCCCGACGCACCGATCCCCCAGGAACACCCCGAGCCCGTACGTCACCGTCTCCCGGGTCGAGCTCCGCTCCGCTGCGTCTCCCGTCCCGGCATCGACCCCGAGGACCGCCACGCCGATCTCGTACTCGGCCGGGTAGCCCACCTCGGCGACGTACTGCACCCGGAACGACGACGGCGCGAGCTCCGGGGACGGCCCGCCCCAGCCCGGCGTCAGGAGCTCGTCGTGCAGGGCGGCGACGCCGTCGGCGTACCAGGACACCAGCGCGACGTTGTTGACGTGGCGGTTGGTGTCGATGTCCCCGACGCGCGCCCGCAACGACACCGCGAACGGGTACGACGACCGGTCGCGGCGCTCCGGTCCCGGACGGTACGACGGCGAGGCGTCCGGCTCGTCGAGCACGAGGCCGGCGAGGTCGGAGCGCAGGGCGTCGGGCAGGTGGGCGGGGCCGGCCTCGGTCGCGAACACCGTGACCGTGTCGCCGAGCGCGACGCAGCGGTCGTCGCAGAACACGCCGTAGCCGTAGGTGAACGAGGACCCGCCGACGCGGCGGACGCCGAGGCCGATGCGGTACTTGCCGTCGAACGGCATGGCGTCCAGCCGTTCGACGCCCTGGCCGGCGAGCAGCACTCGGAAGGCGCCGAACTCGCCGTCCTCGACGAGCCGCCGGAACGCCGGCAGCTCGACCCCGACGCGGGCGTCCTCGAACCAGCGCGTCAGGCCGATCGCGGAGATGCGCCCGTCGGGGCCGAGGTCGGAGTAGCGCGGGGACACGTCCCGCAGCACCGGGTAGGCGGCGGGGTGCGTGAGTGCGGCGGGGACCGGACCGGGCATGCCGTCATGGTGGCCGGGTGGGGCGCCGACGCGCCGCCGGGTCCGACGCGCGTCACACGGGCCCTGCTCACACCTCGGCGTACTCCCCGTGCCGTCGCCACCAGACGTACGGCTCGGACTGCGGCCGGCCCGCCGGGGTGTCCTCCCACGTCTCCTGGCGCCCGTAGGGCACGAGGTCGAGGAACGACCACGTGCTGCCGAGCGCCTCGACCCCGCGGCCGGTGGTGGAGTAGGTCCGCAGCACGCGGTCGCCCTCCCGGAGGAACACGTCGAGCTGGAAGCTCCCCAGCCCCGTGGCCCGGGCGAGCCCGGCGTCGCGGTCGGCGTACCAGGGGATGTGCCGCCAGCCCATCCGGGCCCGGAACGCCTCGATCTCGTCGATCGGGGCGCGCGAGGTCAGGGCGAAGGTCACGCCGCGGGCGTTCAGGTGGTCGAGGTGGGCCACGTGGTCGGCGACCATGCAGCAGCCCGCGCACGGATCGTCGTCCCCGGGGCCGAGCATGTGCTGGTAGACGATCAGCTGGGGCCGGCCCTCGAACAGGTCGGTCAGCGTGCGCCGCGCTCCCCCGATGGCGGTGAACTCCAGCGCGGGGTCCACCTCCACGGCGGGGAGCCGACGGCGGGCGGCGGCCAACGCGTCCCGCGCTCGCATCTCGGCCTTCTCGCGCTCCCGGAACGCCGCCACGGCGGCGTCGAACTCCTCGGCGGTCACGGTATCCATACCGACTGATCCTAAAAACGAACTGCCAATGCGTCAACCCGACGGGAGGCGCCCAGGGCAGCCTCACCTGCCTGGAAGCACCCCGGGAAAGCTGCTTCACTGCCCCGTCGTGTCCGACGACAGCTCCGCCCTCCCCACCCACGCCGACGAGCCGCACGTCGAGCAGAACGAGAACCGCCTCAACCGCCTGCGGGCCGGCGTGCTGGGCGCGAACGACGGCATCGTGTCGGTCGCGGGCATCGTCGTCGGCGTCGCCGGGGCGACGATCGAGAGCGGCCCGATCCTGACGGCGGGGGTGGCCGGCCTCGTGGCCGGCGCGGTGTCGATGGCGCTCGGCGAGTACGTGTCGGTGTCCAGCCAGCGCGACGCCGAGAAGTCCATGCTGGCCAAGGAGCGCCGCGAGCTCGCCGAGGACCCGCAGGACGAGCTCGAGGAACTGGCCGCGATCTACGAGGCGAAGGGGCTGTCGGAGGAGACCGCGATGCAGGTCGCGCGCGAGCTCACCGAGCACGACGCGTTCGCCGCCCACGTCGAGGCCGAGCTGCGGATCGACCCGGAGGACCTGACCAGCCCGACGCAGGCCGCGCTCACCTCCGCGGTCGCGTTCACGCTCGGGGGCCTGCTCCCCCTGCTCGCGATCCTGCTGCCGCCGACGTCGTGGCGGGTGCCGGTGTGCGTCGTCGTCGTGCTGATCGCGCTCGGGGTCGCCGGGTACGTGTCCGCCAACCTGGGCGGGGCGTCGACCCGCAAGGCGGTGCTGCGGGTGATCGTCGGGGGCGGGCTCGGACTCGCCGTCACCTACGGCATCGGCATGGCGCTGGGGACCGCGGTCGGCTGAGTCAGCACCCGTCGCGTGTGCTCGTCGGCCGGGACGAACGACTCGATGGACAGCTCGTCGAGCGTGACGTCGAACGCCGCCCCGAAGTGCGTGATCGTCGAGTAGAACCGCAGCTCGCCGTGCTCCGGGTGCCCGAGGTGCAGCGGCAGCATGAGCTGCGCGGCCCGGTCGAGGACCGGCCCCGACCTCCTATCGGCGTGCTCGTCTGCATTGTCGCGAGCTACCCAGGGCCGGACCTCGTCGCGCAGTGCGACCAGGCGGGGGTCGCCGGTGAGGTCCACGAGCCGGTCGAGCCGGTGGAGCAGGTGCGCCGACCACTGCGCGCGGTTGCGGACGTCGAGGACGTCGGGGTGCAGCGCGAGCCGGTAGATGTTGATCGGCGGGGCGAGCCAGGCGTCGTCGACCCCGGCCAGCAGAAGAGCCACCGCCCGGTTCGTGAGCACCACGTCGCCCCGACGGTCGACCACGACCGCCGGGTACGGCTCGTGCCCGGCGAGGAGGTGCTCGAGCGCGTCCCGGACCCCGGAGAGGTCGTCGAGCGCGGACTCGCCGTAGCTCGGGGCGTACCCGGCCGCGAGCAGCAGGACGTTGCGTTCCCGCAGCGGGACGTCCAGGCGCGTGGCGAGGTCGAGCAGCAGCGCCCGGCTCGCCTGCGCCTTCCCCGTCTCGACGAAGCTGAGGTGGCGGGTGGAGACGTTCGCCTCCAGCGCGAGGTCCATCTGGCTCCGACGACGGCGGGTGCGCCAACCCTTGAGCATCGCCCCGGCGGTGGTCATGGCCCAGGACGCTAGGGCCCACCGGGAACGGGGACCATGACCTCGGAGGTCATCGACCCGCGCACCGGTCCGCGGCGACCGTTCTCCCCATGACCAACACGATGACTGCCACCCGTTCCCAGGCCCCGCTGCGGCGGGTCCTCCTGCTCGACGCCGCGGCCTCCGGCGCGCTCGGCGTGCTCGGCGCCGCCGGGTCCTCCGCCCTCGACGACCTCCTCGGCCTGCCGGCCGCCCTCCTGCTCGGCGTCGGGGTGTTCCTCGTCGTCTACGCCCTCGGCCTGGTCGTCCTGTCCCGGCTCGCGACGGTCCCCCGGGGCCTGACCTGGGTGGTGGTGCTGGGCGACGGCGCCTGGGTGCTCGCGAGCGTGGCCCTCGTCGTCGGGATCTGGTCCGACCTGACCGTGCTCGGGGCCGTGGTCGTCCTGGCCCAGGCGGCCGCCGTCGCGGTGTTCGCCGAGCTGCAGTACACCCACCGCTGACCGCGGTGCACCCACACGGAAGGGTGCACCGTCGTGGAGAGCGTGGACATGGCCGTCGAGATCGCCGCCGACCCGGGACGGGTCCGCGCCGAGCTGCCCCGGGCCGTCGCGGTGTGGCTGCGCCACACCGCGGTCGAGTCCCGGGCCGGGGGCGAGATCGCCGTGGTCACCGGGGACGCGCCGGTCTCCGTGGTCTCGTCCGACGACGAGGCGCTGGTCACCGCGGTCGACGACGACGGGAGCGCCGTCACGACGACCTGGACGGTCGATGGCCGGCCCGACCGCACCACCGTCGTCACCGCCCGGTCGTCCGGCGCCGCCGACCCACGGGCGTTCACCGAGCGCATGACGACGGT
This sequence comes from Actinomycetospora termitidis, assembly GCF_030286555.1. Taxonomy (GTDB): domain Bacteria; phylum Actinomycetota; class Actinomycetes; order Mycobacteriales; family Pseudonocardiaceae; genus Actinomycetospora; species Actinomycetospora termitidis. Next base: position 321,055 of record NZ_JASVWF010000004.1, read on the forward strand.
GCTGGTCGCGCTGGCGGCGCACCTGGAGCACTTCCCCGACCCGCCCGGCACGGAGCTGCACGCCTGGGGCCCCTCGCGGGGACGGTCCGCCGCCTCGACCCAGGAGCAGGCCCACGCCCGGTTCCTCGGCCAGGTCGGGATGGTGGCGCCGCGGCAGCCGTTCACCACGTTCCGCGGCGTCCCCACGATGGCGGGCACGTGCCTGGAGCGTCGCGGCGGGCAGCACCACAGCGGCGCGACGCTGCTCCTGGACGAGCCGCTGCCCGGCGTCGTGGTGCTCTCGACCTCGGGGACGCCACCGGTGCACGAGATCCACGCCCTGCTCTTCGGCGACGACGCCGTGGCCGAGCGCCTGCAGGCCCAGTGGGCGGCGTGGCTCGCCTCGGCGTGAGCGTCACCCTCACGCGGGGCGGGGTCGCGTCCCGGGGAGACCGAAGCGCACCGACACCCCCGGCGAGAAGTGCACGAGGTCCGGCGTGCGCCCGGCGAGCTGCGGGAAGCCCGCGGCCGCGACCAGCTCGTCGTCGAACGCCGTGAGCTCCGCGGTGCGCAACGGCCAGGGCCCGTGGACGTTCGGCACGTACAGCGGCACCCCGAGGTGCCGTTCGTGCAGGCCCCACCGCGCGGTGAGGAACGTCGTCAGCTCGTCGGCGACCGGCTCGCCCGGACGCACCCGCACCACGCTGCGGTGACCGCCGACGCGGGTCGCGCACCGGTAGGTCGCCTCGCCGTCGGCGAACCGGAAGGACATCCGCGCCCACCGGTAGGGCAACCCGAACGCCGCCTGCGCGCCGGCCACGACCGCGAGCCGGTCCGCGTCGAGCGAGCGGAAGACGATCCCCCGGCGTCCCCGCTCGTCGACCGAGTAGAGCCGCACGTTGGTCTCCAGGAACGTGCCGAACCACGGCACGGCGGGTCCGCGGGAGAGCCCGGCCCCGACCATGCGGAACGGGATGAGGCCGACGTAGGTGGCCCCGCCGATCACGTCCGGCGAGATCCCGGGCGGCAGGAACGGCGCGACCGCGTCGGGCTCGACCGCCCAGTGCAGGAACGCGGCGTCGCGCCAGGACTGGGTCATCATCGTCGGGCCGGCGAACGGCGGGGCGAGAGCGGTGACGGGCTCGACGGGGGTCACAGGACGGGGAGTGCCCACCGACGCGTCCGGGAACATCACGTCCGTGGCCGACACCGCGAGCAGGTCCGGGTCCTCCTTCTCCGCGCCGGGTTTCTTCGACCGGTCGGACTCCCGCGACGACGCCGTCTTCTACCGCCCGCCCCGCCTCGTGCAGCACATCGACGACGCCGCCGTCGCCGCGGTGAGCGCCTACTACGACGAGGTGGGCGTGGACGGCGACGTCCTGGACCTCATGTCGTCGTGGGTCTCCCACCTCTCCACCCCGCCCCGGCACCTGACCCTGCTCGGGATGAACGCCGCGGAGCTGGCCGCGAACACCTGGGCCCACGAGCGCGTGGTGCACGACCTCAACGCCGACCCCCGCCTGCCGTTCGCCGACGCCTCGTTCGACACCGTCGTCAGCACCGTCTCGGTGGACTACCTCACGGCGCCGGTGGCGGTCTTCGCCGACGTCGCGCGGGTCCTGCGCCCGGGCGGCCGGTTCGCGGTCACCTTCTCCAACCGCTGCTTCCCGACGAAGGCCGTGCGCGGCTGGCTCGCGACCGACGACGCCGGCCACGTGCAGATCGTCTCCGACTACTTCCGCGCGTCCGGGGCGTTCGAGGAGCCCGTGGCGCAGGAGCGGCCCTCGGCGGGCGACCCGGTGTACGCCGTGTGCGCTGCGCGCAGGTGAGCAGGAATGGTCGCCATAGCGACCACAGGTGCTCACGAGTACGAAGGACACATGGCACTCACGCGCTTCGGCGGCCCGCTGTCGAGGAACCTCCCGGGGACCCGCACCTTCACCGTGGAGGGGCCGGCGCACTCGCTGCTGCTCCAGCCGTTCCGCCGCCGGGTCCGGGCGGTCGTCGACGACGTGACCGTGCTCGACACGGTCGCCGGGTCGCTGCTGTTCGAGACGGGCCTCGGGCCGCAGCTCTACCTGCCCGAGGGTGACCTGCGCGCCGACCTGCTCTCCCCCAGCGACACCGTCACGCACTGCCCGTTCAAGGGCGACGCCTCCTACCGGAACCTCACGGTCGGCGACCGCACGATCCCGGACGCGGTGTGGGCCTACCCCGACCCCAAGCCGGACGCGTCGTGGCTCGCGGGCCTCGTCGCGCTGCCGATGGGCGCCGCCGACCGCTGGTTCGACGAGGACGTCGAGGTCCTCGGCCACCTGCCCGACCCGTACCACCGCGTCGACCTGCGCCCGACGAGCCGCCGGGTCACCGTCACCGCCCCCGACGGCACCGTCGTCGCGTCCACGACCGGCGCGGTCCTGCTCGACGAGACCGGCCTCGACGTCCGCTTCTACCTGCGCCCCGACGACGTGCGTTCGGAGCTGACCCGGACGGACACGACCACCGTGTGCCCCTACAAGGGCGTCTCCACCTACTGGACCGTACAGACCGGCGACACGACCGTCGTCGACGGCGCGTGGTCCTACCAGTCACCCCTCGACGAGTCCCGGGGCATCGCGGGACGGGTCTGCTTCTCCGACGAGTTCACCGTGACCGTCGGGTAGCGTCAGCCCTCGTCGGCGAGGAGGAACTCGCGCAGGGCCTGCGCCTGACCCGCGCGGCGGGCGGTCTCGGTGATCAGGTGGAGCAGGATCCAGCGCAGCTCGATGTGGCCGCGGCGGTCGTCGCGCACGGCGTCGTCCAGCGACTCGGCGCCGGCGAGCGCGTCGCGGCCCTTCTCGCAGGTCTCCTGATAGGCCCCGACGATGGCCTCGGGCTCGTCGAGCTCGGAGAACCGGAAGACGGCGTCGGAGTCGTCGACGTAGCTGAACGAGTACGCCGCCCGGCCGCCGCGCTGGCCCCAGCGCTCGACCAGCCACGTGCGTTCGAGGTCGGTCAGCAGCCGCACGATCCCGACCAGGGAGGCGCCGGACTCGGGGACCCGACGACGCAGGGCCGCGTGCGGGAGGCCGTCCATCGCGAGGACGGCCTGGGCGCGGAAGTAGTCCAGCCAGCCCTCGAGCGCCTCGCGCTCGTCGGCCACCTGGGGCGGCTGGAGGCGGCGCACCGGCGCGCGGAAGACGGCGTCGTCCCCGGCGTGCTGGGGGTCGTCGATGCTCAACTGTCGTCCCGCCGTCGGGCGTGCCGGGCCACGGCTGCACCGGGGCCACGTCGGCCGGGCGCCGTGCACCGGAGGTGCGTGCCGGAACTGATCGCGGCGGCCCAGCATGCCGGGCCGCGCCGCGCGGGACAAGACGGCCCCCGGGTGAGAGGCCGTCCCCCTACTGCGCCGGCACCGTCGCGAGCGCCTCGAGCGCGGGCAGGGCCGCGGCGAGCGCCTCGCGCTGCTCGGCGGGCAACCGGTCCAGGCGCTCCGCGAGGATCGCGGTCCGCTCGGTGCGCAGCCGCTCGATCATGGCGCGGCCGTCGGCCGAGAGCTCGACGAGCGCGGACCGCGCGTCCTGCGGGTCCGGCGTGCGCACGAGCAGACCGGCGTCGTCGAGCGCGGCGAGGACCCGGCTCATCGTGGGCGGCGTGACCGCCTCGCGCCGGGCGAGCTCGGAGAGCCGCAGGGGCTCGTGCTCCTCCAGTGTCACCAGGACCGAGGTCTGCAGCGGGGGCAGGACGGCGGCGGCGTCGACCCGGATGCGCCGGTTCAGCCGACCGACGGCCAGCCGCAGCCGGGCCGGGAGCATCGGGTCGTGGGGATCGGTCACCTCCCCCACGCCCATCGGGGAGGACGCGAGGTCGGACGAGGTCGTTGGCATACCTCACTATCCCATCAACAACGCGGGCTGCCCACCACCGGGAGCCTATTTCATGCCGTTTTCGTCCGATTCACCGGTCCAGCCGTAGCCCGTTCGGCCGTGTGGCTCAGAGGCGCCGGAGCCGGATCCGTCGCACGGCGTGATCAGGACCCTTGGTCAGCACCAGATCCGCCCGCGACCGGGTGGGCGCGATGTTCTCCCGGAGGTTCGGCCCGTTGATCTCGTCCCACAACTGGGCGGCGCGCTCCCGCGCGGCGGGCTCGTCCATCTCGGCGTAGCGGCGGAAGTACGACGCCGGGTCGCGGAAGGCGGTCTCGCGCAGGGCGAGGAAGCGCTCGACGTACCACCGGCGGACGTCGGTGGGGTGCGCGTCGACGTAGATCGAGAAGTCGATCAGGTCGCTGACGGCGAGGGCACTGGCCCGCTCGCCGGTCTGCGGGGCCGGCTGCAGCACGTTCAGCCCCTCGAGTACGAGGACGTCCGGGCGGGCGACGGTCCGCTGCTCGTCGAGGACGTCGTAGACCAGGTGGGAGTACACCGGGGCCGGCACCTCGGGCTTGCCCGCCTTGATGTCGGAGACGAAGCGGAGCAGGGCGCGCCGGTCGTAGGACTCCGGGAAGCCCTTGCGGCTCATGATCCCCCGCCGCTCGAGCTCGGCGTTGGGGTGCAGGAAGCCGTCCGTGGTCACCAGGGCGACGTGCGGGTGGTCGGTCCAGCGCGCGAGCAGCAGGCGCAGCAGGCGGGCGGTGGTCGACTTGCCCACCGACACCGACCCCGCGATCCCGATCACGAACGGGGTCCGCTCCTCGTCCTGGCGCAGGAACTCCCGGTAGGCCTCCAGCAGCCCGCTGGTGGCCCGGACGTGCAGGTCCAGCAGGCGGGAGAGGGGGAGGTAGACGTCCCGCACCTCGTCGAGGTCCACGGGGTCGCCGAGGGAGCGCAGCTCCTCCAGCTCGGTCGCCGTCAGGGGGAGGTCGCCGGACTCGTCCCGGAGGGCCGCCCAGGAGGCGCGGTCGAAGTCGACGAACGGGGACCCGCTCATGGGCGCCCATTCTGGCCACGGTCACCCGGCCGGCCGCCACCGGCTGTCCGCCAGGTCACGGGCTGCATCAATTCCGGTACCCCAGCTGCCGGATCGACTGAACCGCGTACTCGACCACCACCACCTGCGGCGGGAGCCCCAGCACGTGCACCACCCCGGCGGCGACGTCGGCCGGATCCAGGCCCTCGTCGTGCATCCGGTCCTCGAAGTCCGCGGCGCCCTCCTGACCGGCCACGAGGTCGGTCGCCACGAACCCGGGCGAGACCGTGGTCACCCGCACGCCCCGCGGACCGACCTCGAGGCGCAGCGTCTCGGCGACCGCGTGCGCGGCGTGCTTGCTCGCGGCGTAGACGCCGCCCGCGGCCGAGGCGACCCGCCGTCCGGACATCGAGGAGACCACGACGAGCGTGCTGCCGGCCCCCAGGTGGGGCAGCACCGCCCGGGCCGAGGTGAGCAGGCCGGTGACGTTGGCGTCGAGGATGCCGCGCCACACCTCGGGGTCGGTGTCGGCGACCGACCCGAGCGACATGACCCCGGCGGCGAGCACCACGTCGTCGATCCCGCCGAGCTCCGCCGCGATCCGGTCGACGGCGGCACCGATCGCCGCGGCGTCGGTGACGTCGCCCGCGGCGACGGCCGCACCGTCCAGCTCGCCCGCCAGCTCCTCGAGCCGTTCCCGACGCCGGGCCACGAGGCCGAGCCGGGCCCCCGCGGCACCGCCGGCGCGGGCGATCGCCGCGCCGATCCCGGAGGACGCGCCCACGACGAGCACCCGTCGGTCCGCGAGGTCGGCCACCCGCCCAGCCTAGTGATCACCGTGGGCGGGGTCGTCGGGCCCGGCCGTAGGATCCCGGGCATGGCCAACATCGCGACCAACGACCGGGTCGACTTCGACGGGCTGGTCGACTTCCTCCGGACGCGGCACAAGGCGATCGTCGTGACCAAGCGGGAGGACGGCGGGGACCAGACGTCCCCGGTGACGCTGGGGATCGACGCCCAGGGGCGCCTGCTGGTGTCGACCTACCCGCAGCGCTCGAAGGTCGTGAACATCCGCAAGCACCCGCGGATCGCGATGTGCGTGCTCTCCGACGAGTTCAACGGGCCGTGGGTGCACGTCGAGGGCACCGCCGAGATCGTCGACATGCCCGAGGCGCTCGACGGTCTGGTCGAGTACTTCCGGTCGATCTCCGGCGAGCACCCCGACTGGGACGAGTACCGGCAGGCGATGGCCGATGGGAACAAGTCGCTGATCCGCCTCACCATCGACCACTGGGGTCCGATCGCCACCGGCGGCTTCCCGCCCCGGTCGGCCGAGCCCGGCGCCCGGGACTGACCGGAGCCCCACGTGGACGTCCTGCTCTCCGTGCTCGGCCTCGTCGGGGTCGTCGCGGTCACCCTCGGCACCGCAGTCTTCGTCGCGGCCGAGTTCTCCCTCACCACGCTGGAACGCAGCCAGATCGACCACCACGCGGCCGAGGTCGGCGACCGGCGGGCGAAGGCCGTCGCGACGGCCCACCGCAACCTGTCCTTCGAGCTCTCCGGCGCCCAGCTCGGCATCACGATCACCACGCTGGTCACCGGGTACATGGCGCAGCCGGCGATCGCGACCCTGATCTCGCCGCTGCTCGAGGACGTCGGGATCCCGGCGGGCGCCGCGGCCGGCGCGGCGGCGGTGATCGCCCTGATCCTCGCGACGGCGCTGTCGATGGTCTTCGGCGAGCTGGTGCCGAAGAACCTCGCGATCGCGGCGCCGCTGCGCACCGCCCGGGCGGTGGCGGGCATCCAGGCGGCGTTCTCGAAGGCGCTGGGCTGGTTCATCGGGGGGCTGAACGGCGCGGCGAACTGGATCGTGCGCCGGCTCGGGGTGGAACCGGCCGAGGAGCTGCGCTCGGCGCGCTCGCCGCAGGAACTCGGCTCGCTGGTCGCCACGAGCGCCGAGCAGGGCACGATCGACGAGGGCACGGCGGCGGTGCTGGCCCGGACCCTGCGGGTCGGCGAGCGCACCGCCGACGAGCTGATGACACCACGGATGCGGGTGGAGAGCCTGAACACCGACGACACGGTCGACGACCTGCTCGCCGCGACGGCCCGCACCGGCTTCTCGCGGTTCCCGGTGATCGACGGCGACCTCGACGACGTCCGCGGGGTGGTGCACGTGAAGCAGGCCTTCGCCGAGCCGCGGCCGCGGCGCGGCCAGCAGTTCCTGCGCAACCTGATGCGGACCCCCACCACGGTGCCGGACTCGCTCGACGGCGACGAGCTGCTCGACCGGTTGCGCGGCACCGGGTTCCAGATGGCCGTGGTGGTCGACGAGTACGGCGGCACCGCGGGCATCGTCACGCTCGAGGACCTCGTCGAGGAGATCGTCGGCGACGTCCGCGACGAGCACGACCGCGGTGAGGCCGCCCGGTTCCGGACGACGGGCGACGACACCTGGATGGTGTCGGGCACCCTGCGCCCGGACGAGCTCGAGGACCTGGTCGGCTGGTCGTTCCCCGACTCGGAGGTCTACGAGACCCTCGCCGGGTTCCTGCTCGCCGAGCTGGGCCGCATCCCGTCCGTGGGCGACACGGTCACCCACGACGGCTGGCGGATGGACGTGGTGCGGATGGACCGGCGCCGGATCGCCGACGTGCGGATCACCCGGCCCCCGGACGCGGAGTCGACCCGGGAGCAGCGGGAGACGGCGGGGATCACGCCGTGAGCGGGGCGAGCGAAGCGACGGGGGCAGGATGAACGACTACGTCGCGCTGCTGGCCATGGTCGGGCTGCTGCTGGCCAACGCCTTCTTCGTGGGCGCGGAGTTCGCGCTCATCTCCGCCCGCCGGGACCGGGTGGAGACCATGGTCGACGCCGGGACCTCCGGGGCGGCCACGGTGCTGCGCGCCACCGAGCACCTCTCGATGATGATGGCCGCCGCGCAGCTCGGGATCACGATCTGCTCGCTGGCGTTGGGTTCCCTCGGCGAGCCGGCCCTCGCGCACCTGCTGGAGGGCATCTTCGACCCGCTCGGGGTGCCCGAGGCCCTGCTGCACCCGATCGCCTTCGTCATCTCGCTGCTGATCGTGACGGTGCTGCACATCGTCATCGGCGAGATGGTCCCGAAGAACATCGCGATCGCCGGCCCCGAGCGGACGTCGGTGTGGCTGGTCCCGCCGCTGGTGGTCTTCCTCAAGGTGACCCGGCCCGTGATCGTGCTGCTGAACTGGATCGCGAACCACGTCCTGAAGCTCCTCGGGGTCGAGCCGAAGGACGAGCGGGAGTCGGCGTACACCACCTCGGAGATCGCCGAGATGCTCTCGGAGTCCCGGCGCGAGGGGCTGCTGGACGCCTCGCAGACCCGCCGTCTGACCCAGGCGCTGAACACCGCCGAGCGCACCGTCGCGGACGTCCTCATCCCCCGCGAGCGGTTGACCGTCCTCCCCGCGCACCCCACGGTCGGCGCCGTCGAGGAGGCGGTCGCGCGGACCGGGTTCTCCCGCTACCCGGTGCAGTCCCCCGAGGCCCCGGACGCCCACCCCCGTCTGGACACCCACCCGCTCGAGCCCGGGACCGAACCGATCCTCCCCGAGCGGACCGGCGTCGCCCCGAGCGTCGAGCTCGGCGGCTACCTCCACATCAAGGACGTGCTCGACCTCGACGGCGGCGAGGACCGCGTCGTCCCGACCGAACGGGTCCGCGCCCTCCCCCGGGTCACCGTGACCGCGCCGGTCGACGAGGCGCTCGCCTCGATGCGCCGCGAGAACGCCCACCTGGCGCGGGCGGTGGACGAGGACGGCACGACGGTCGGGGTGGTCGCGCTGGAGGACCTCATCGAGGAGTACGTCGGTACCGTCCGCGACACCACGCACGCACGGTCGGGCAGCCGGACCTAGGCGGCACGCATGGGCGGGGCGCGCGCCGGGGACCTGATCTCCATGGCCGACAGCGCGCAGCCCCGTACCGACGTCCTGGTCGTGGGCGGCGGCATCAGCGGGATCGCCTGCGCCCGGGCTCTGACCGACGCGGGCGTCCCGGTGCGGGTGCTCGAGCGCAGCGGCCGGGTCGGCGGGCGGTTGTCCAGTCCCCCGCTCCCCCGCTCCGATGCCGAGGGCCGACCCGTCGACCTGGGCGCCGCCTACTTCACCGTCTCCGACGACGAGTTCGGCGCGCAGGTCGCCGACTGGCAGCGCCGGGGCCTCGCGCGCCCGTGGACCGACACGATGCAGGCGTACGCGGGGGACGGCTCGCGGGAGCCGAAGCCGGGACCGCAGCGCTGGGCGGCCCCGGGTGGGCTGCGCTCCCTGGTCGCCGACCTCGCCGAGGGACTGACCGTCGAGACGCACCGCGAGGTCTCCGCGGTGACGCCCGGACCCGCCGTCGACGGCGAGCCCGCCTGCGGGGTCGTCCTGGCGATGCCGGACCCGCAGGCCGTGCGCCTCGTGCGGGCGCCGATGCGCTCGGCGCGGGTGCTGGCCGACCGGCCGTGGGAGCCGGTGATCGCGGTGGCCCTGGGGTACCCCGAGCGGTCCTGGCCGGAGCTGCCCGCGGCCTTCGTCAACGACCACCCCGTGCTCTCGCTGATCGCCGACGACGGGTCCCGGCGCGGCGACGACGCCCCGGTGCTCGTCGCGCACACCACCGGCGAGACCGCCCGCCGCCACCTCGACGACCCCGCCGGGGTGGTCGACGAGGTGGCGGGCGCGGTCGGCGAGCTCCTCGGCCTGGACGCGGCCCCGACCTGGACCCACGCCCACCGCTGGACCTTCGCGAGCCCCGCCGAGCCGCACGAGACCCCCGACGACGCCCCGTACCACCTCGACGACGACCTGGTCGCGGTCGTCGGCGACGGCTGGGGCTCCCCCAAGGTGGAGACGGCGTGGCGGTCCGGGACGCTGCTGGGCCGCGCCCTCGCGGCCCGCGTCACCTGCTGACCTCACCAGCCTGAGAACGAGCCTGAGAAACCGGGCCGCTCGACGCGGGAGCACGTCCGGCCGTCGTCGATTCCTCTCGATTCCTTCCCGACGACGGGTGGCGGCCTACGTTGGGTCAAGGAGAAGTCACGGAACGGTCACGGCATCGGCTCCCCACCACGCCGTGAGCAGTCCTTCCACCCCGGACCGGCCGACCCCGACGGCCGGACCGGGGGACGCCTCCGTGCAGGAGACAGCTCCCCGAAGGTGAAAGGCCCCGCGTGTCACGGCATCGCTCCCCCCGGGGCCGTGGCGCGGTCACCCCCGACCGCGCCCGGCCCCGACCCGACCGTCCCCAGGTCGACGCCCCGACCACCGTGCTCGACCTCGCCGCCCTGGTGGCCGAGCGTCAGGCCCGCGCCGGGTACACCCCGGACCGTGTCGGTCGTCCCGCCCGCCGCACGGGCCGGCACGGCACGGCCCCGGACGTCCGCCGCCACGGCCTCGCCGCCGCGGGGGTCGCGACGGTCGCGCTGGCCGCGGTCGCCCCGGCCGCCCTGCAGCTGCCCACCGAGGACGCCACGCTGGCGCTCTCCTCGGAGAGCACCCGCCTGGAACCGGCCGCGGCCGCCTCGGCCGTCGCACCCGTCGTCGTGAACGCCGGGCAGGACGCTGCGACCGCGGACCTGTTCAAGGCGGGCGACCGGGTCCGCCGGCAGGCCGCCGAGGCCGAGCAGGCGGCCGCCGCCGAGCAGGCGAAGGCCGCCGAGGCGCAGCAGGCCAAGGCCGCGGCGGACCGCACCGCCCGGATCACGAACTGCGGGGCCGATTCCAGCTACGGCGGCGTCGCGGACTCGGTGCAGACCGTGGGCAACGCGCTGGAGTGTGTCTTCCCCGGCCACGACGTGGGCGGCGTCGGCAGCCGCGGCAACGTCTCCGACCACCCCAGCGGCTACGCGCTGGACTTCATGACCACCGACGGCGACGCGATCGCCGACTGCGTCATCGAGAACAAGGACGCGCTCGGCGTCAGCTACGCCATCTGGGACCAGCGGATCAACACCGGCTCCGGCTGGAAGGGCATGGAGGACCGCGGCGGCGCCACCGCCAACCACGAGGACCACGTGCACATCTCGTTCGAACGCGGCGCCGACCCGGACGTCACCGCCCTGCGCTCCTGCACCTGACGGGCCCGGTGCCCCGTTAGGGTGCCGAAGCATGTCGATCGTCCCCACCGGCGGCGCCTGGCTGCGGCGCAAACCGGTCACGACCGTGTCGGCCGAGACCGGGGTCGACCCGGACCGGGTGGACGGCGGCGCGGCCGGGGCGGAGTCCGCCGGGGGCGGTGAGCTGCGACGCAGCATCGGACTGTTCCAGCTCACGGCGTTCGGGGTCGGCGCGACCGTCGGCACCGGCATCTTCTTCGTGCTCTCCGAGGCCACCCCGGAGGCCGGACCCGCCGTCGTGATCAGCTTCGTGGTCGCGGCGGTCACCGCCGGGCTGACGGCGCTCTGCTACGCCGAACTGGCCTCGGCGGTCCCGGTGAGCGGCTCGAGCTACTCCTACGCCTACGCGACGCTGGGCGAGGCGCCGGCGATGGCGGTCGCGGCCTGCCTGCTGCTGGAGTACATGGTCTCCTCGGCCGCCGTCGCGGTCGGCTGGTCGGAGTACCTCAACGCGCTGCTGGCCGACACGATCGGCGTGCGCATCCCGGACCTGCTGTCCGGCGCCCCGGGCGCGGGCGGCGTGATCAACCTGCCGGCGATGGTGCTCGTCGTGCTGTGCGCGCTGCTGCTGGTGCGCGGGGTCAGCGAGTCCGCGACGGCGAACGCCGTCATGGTCGTCATCAAGATCGCGGTCCTGGTGATGTTCGCGGTGATCGCGGCGACCGCGTTCTCCACCGACCGGTTCGCCGACTTCGCCCCCTTCGGGACGGCGGGGGTCGGAGCGGCCGCGGGCACGGTGTTCTTCTCCTTCATCGGGCTGGATGCGGTCTCGACGGCGGGCGAGGAGGCCAAGGACCCGCGGCGCACCCTCCCGCGGGCGCTGGTGCTGGCGCTGGTGATCGTCACCGTGATCTACCTGCTCGTCGCGGTCACCGCGATCGGCGCGCAGGACTGGCCGCGGTTCGAGGGGCAGGAGGCCGGCCTGGCCGCCATCCTGGGCGACGTCACCGGGTCGGCCTGGCCGTCGATCGTCCTGGCCGCCGGGGCGGTGATCTCGATCTTCTCGATCACCCTGGTCACGATGTACGGGCAGACCCGCATCCTGTTCACGATGAGCCGCGACGGGATGCTGCCGCCGCTGTTCTCCCACGTCGACCCGCGGACGCTGACCCCGGTGCGCAACACCGTCGTGGTCGCCGTGGCGGTGGGTCTGCTGGCCGGGTTCGTCCCGCTCGACGTGCTCGCCGACCTCGTCTCCATCGGCACGCTCGTGGCGTTCACCGTGGTGTCGGTCGGCGTCATCGTGTTGCGTCGCACCGCGCCGGATCTCCCTCGGGGGTTCCGGGTCCCGGGGTATCCGGTCACCCCCGTCCTGTCGATCGTGGCGTGCCTCTACCTGATCTCCGGACTGTCGTGGGTGACGATCATCGTGTTCCTGGTGTGGCTGGTGGCGGCGCTGGTGTTCTGGGTGGCGTACGGGTCGAAGCGGTCGGCGCTGATCACACACGGGGAGGAAGGTCGATGACGCTGCTCGTGGGGCTCTCGCCCGAGGCCCGGGACGACGCCGGAGGCGCGATCGGGCTCGCGGCGCGGCTCGCCGGCGCCTGGGACGAGGACCTGACCGTCGCGGTCGTCGTCACGCCGGGGACGGAGACCGACCCGGCGACCGCCGACGGCGGGGACCCGGAGCCGCCGGCGATCGCCCACGCCGCCGTGGACGGCGTCCTGGCCGGAACCGACCTGGCGGTGCGGTGGACCACGGTGCGCGGCCGCTCGGTGGCCGACGCGCTCGTCGAGGCCGCGGGCGCCGACGGGGTGTCCGCGATCGTGCTCGGGACGGACCCGGACCGCTCCGGGCGGATCGCGGTCCGGGTCGCCCGCAGCTCCCCGGTGCCCGTGGTCCTCGCCCGCGGTACCGGGGCGGCACCCGGCATGCCGGTGACCCGCGTGACCTGCGCCTTCGACGGCACGACCGCCTCGTCCGCGGTGCTCGCGGCGGCCGCCGACCTCGCCCGACGATCCTCCGCGACGCTGCGGGTGGCCTCGTTCGCGGTGCGGCGCCGGGCCGCGATCCCCCCGGAGGTCGGACTGGACGCCGAGGAGCCGGTGATCGCGGAGTGGTCGGAGCAGATCGGCGCGGCCCAGAAGGCGGCCCTCGCCGAGCAGGGTCTCGAGGCCGAGACCGGGGTGCACGCCGGCGCCGGCTGGGACGAGGCCGTGCACGCCGCCGGCTGGACCGCGGGCGACCTGCTCGTGGTGGGCGGCACGCCGGGTGCCGCCACCCGCTTCTTCCTCGGCGACCGCGTGGGCGCGATCCTGGCGGCGGCCCCGGTGCCCGCGGTGATCGTGCGGGGCGAGCGCAGCGACGGGTGATCGACGGGTCTTGACGCTGGGCTCACCGCGGTGTCGTGTGTCCGTCATGTCGACGACGACCCCGGATGCCGAGATCGGGCGACGGACCCTGCGACGGGTGGCGGTCCGGCTGCTCCCGCTCCTCGTCCTGCTGTACTTCGTCAACTACCTGGACCGGGTCAACATCGGGTTCGCGGGGCCGAACGGCATGAACCGCGAGCTCGGGCTGACGGCGACGATGTTCGGGTTCGCGTCGGGCATCTTCTTCATCGGCTACCTGGTGCTGGAGGTGCCCTCGAACCTGGCGCTGCACCGCTTCGGCGCCCGGATCTGGATCACCCGCATCCTCGTGTCCTGGGGGATCATCGCCACCGCGATGGCCTTCGTCCCCAACGCGACGACGCTCATCGTGCTGCGGTTCCTGCTCGGCGTCGCCGAGGCGGGCTTCTTCCCCGGGATCATCCTGTACCTGACCTACTGGTTCCCCGCCGAGCAGCGGGCCCGGGCGGTCGCGCTGTTCATGACGGCGGTGCCCGTGTCGGTCGCGGTCGGCTCGGTGGTCTCCAGCCTGTTGATCAGCTCCGGGGACGGGCTGTTCGGTGCCTCCGGCTGGCGGGTCATGTTCGCCGCCGAGGGCGTGCCCGCGATCCTGCTCGGCGTGCTGACCTTCTTCGCGCTCACCGACCGGCCGGGCCAGGCCCGGTGGCTGCGCGACGACGAGCGCGCCTGGCTCACGTCGAAGCTCGAGGCGGAGGCCCGGGCCACCGAGCAGACCGCCCACTGGCCGCTGCGCCGCGCGCTGACCCACCCGCGGATCCTCGCGCTCGCCTTCGTCTACTTCGGCATCACCTACGGCCTGTACGCCCTGAGCTTCTTCCTCCCGACGATCGTCGCCGGGTTCGAGCAGCAGTTCGGGACGAAGCTCGACGTCCTGGCGCGGGGCTTCGTCACCGCGATCCCCTACGTGGTCGCCGCCGTGGTCATGGTGTTCTGGGGCCGCCGGGCCGACTCGGCGGGGTCGATGCGCAGCCGCGCCTGGTTCGTCGCGGCGCCGGCGCTGCTCGGTGGTCTGGCGATCCCGGTCGCGCTGTACCTCGCGAACCCGTGGCTCGCGATGGCGGCGGTGACGCTCTGCGCGGTCGGGGTGTGCGGGGCGCTGGCGCCGTTCTGGGCGCTGCCCTCGCAGTTCCTCACCGGTGCCGCGGCCGCCGGCGGGATCGCGCTGATCAACTCGCTGGGCAACCTCAGCGGCTTCACCGCGCCGTACATCACCGGCGCGCTCGCGGACGTCTCCGGCTCGCAGCGCGCGGGCCTGTGGGTGGTCGGCGTGTGCATGGTCGCGGCCGCGGTGGTGGCGGTGCTCGTCGGGACGCGGATCGCCCGGGAGCGCGGCGAGGCCGACCCGGCCGCCGTCGACCGAAGGGCACCTTCAGTCGAATAGACCGGCCAGGGGCGCCCTTCGCCCACCGGCACCCCGTCGAGCGAAGGGCACCTTCAGTCGAATAGACCGGCTGAAGGGGCCCTTCGCTCAACGGCGGCGGGACTACGCCTCCGCCAGCTCCTCCAGGGGCGGGCAGGAGCACACGAGGTGCCGGTCGCCGTGCGCGGAGTCGATGCGCCGGACCGGGACCCAGATCTTCTCGGCCCGACCCGCCGTCGGGAAGGCCGCCTCCTCGCGGGTGAACGGGTGCGTCCACTCGTCGACGAGCACCGAGCGGGCCGTGAAGGGGGCGTGCACCAGCGGGTTGTCGTCCGCCGGCCACTCCCCCGACTCGACGCGCGCGGCCTCGGCCCGGATCGCGATCATGGCGTCGCAGAACCGGTCGATCTCGGCGAGGTCCTCCGACTCGGTCGGCTCGACCATGAGCGTGCCGGCGACCGGGAACGACATCGTCGGCGCGTGGAAGCCGTAGTCCGCCAGGCGCTTGGCGACGTCGTCCACCGTGATGCCCGAGGACTTCGTCAGGGGCCGCAGGTCGAGGATGCACTCGTGGGCGACGAAGCCGCCCGGGCCGGTGTAGAGCACCGGGAACGAGTCGCGCAGCCGCGCCGCGACGTAGTTCGCCGCCGCCACGGCGGTCAGGGTCGCGCGCCGCAGCCCGTCGACGCCCATGAGCCGCACGTACGCCCACGAGATCGGCAGGATCGACGCCGACCCCCACGGCGCGCCGGCGACCGGACCGACCCCCGTCTCCGGGCCCGCCGACGGCTGCGCCGGGTGGTTGGGCAGGAACGGCGCGAGGTGCTCGGCGACCCCGATCGGCCCGACGCCGGGTCCGCCGCCGCCGTGCGGGATGCAGAAGGTCTTGTGCAGGTTCAGGTGGCTGACGTCGGCACCGAAGCGGCCCGGCCGGGCGAGCCCGACCAGCGCGTTGAGGTTGGCGCCGTCGACGTAGACCTGGCCGCCGGCGTCGTGCACCGCGGCCAGCACCTTGCGCACGTGGGGCTCGTACACACCGTGCGTGGACGGGTAGGTGATCATGATCGCGGACAGCCGGTCGCCGACCTCGCCGATCACGCGGTGGAGGTCCTCGACGTCGACGTCGCCGCGCTCGGTGGTCTTCACGACCTTGACCCGCATACCCGCCGAGATCGCCGACGCGGCGTTGGTGCCGTGGGCGGAGGCCGGGATGACGCAGACGTCGCGGTCGGTGTCCCCGCGCGAGTGGTGGTAGGCGCGGATCGCGAGCAGGCCGGCGAGCTCGCCCTGCGAGCCGGCGTTGGGCTGCAGCGACACCGCGTGGTAGCCGGTGAGGTGCACCAGCCACGCCTCGAGGTCGTGGATCACCTGGAGCATCCCGGGCGCGTCGGACTCCGGCGCGAACGGGTGCAGGTTCCCGAAGCCGGGGTAGGTGATCGGCTCCATCTCGGCGGTCGCGTTGAGCTTCATCGTGCAGGACCCCAGCGGGATCATGCTCCGGTCCAGCGCCACGTCCTTGTCGGAGAGCGTGCGCAGGTAGCGCAGCAGCGCGGTCTCGCTGCGGTGGCGGTGGAACACCGGGTTGGTCAGGTACTGCGAGGACCGCACCAGCCCGGCCGGGACGGCGTCCTCGGTGGCCGCGTCGAGGTCGGCCGTCTCGATCTCCCCGACACCGAACGCGCGCCACGCGGCCGCGAGGTGCTCCCGGGTGGTCACCTCGGAGCAGGAGACGCCGACGTGGTCGGCGTCGACCTCCCGCACGAGCAGTCCTTCCCGACGACAGGCCTGCGTCACCTCCGCGGCGTTCCCCGGCACCCGGGCCAGCACGGTGTCGAAGAAGTCGCGGTGGACGACCTCGACCCCGCCCTTGACCAGCCCGGCGGCGAGCACCGCGGTCATCCGGTGGGTGCGCCGCGCGATGTCGGCCAGCCCCGCGGGCCCGTGGTAGACGGCGTACATCGAGGCGATGACGGCGAGCAGCACCTGCGCGGTGCAGATGTTGCTGGTGGCCTTGTCGCGGCGGATGTGCTGCTCGCGGGTCTGCAGCGCGAGCCGGTGCGCGGGGTTGCCGTCGGCGTCGATCGACGTCCCGACGAGGCGGCCGGGCAGCTGGCGGGCGAGCTGCTGGCGGACGGCGAGGAACCCGGCGTGCGGGCCGCCGAAGCCGAGCGGCACCCCGAAGCGCTGCGTGGACCCGACGGCGACGTCGGCGCCCTGCTCCCCGGGCGGCGTCACCATCGTGGCAGCGAGGAGGTCGCACGCGACGACGACCTGGGCCTTCCGCTCGTGGGCGGCGGCGATGACGGCGGTGTGGTCGCGCAGGGCCCCGGACGCGCCGGGCGCGGCGAGCAGGACGCCGAAGAAGTCGCCCTCGGGGAGCTCGGAGGTGACGTCGACCAGCTCGATCGCGATCCCCAGGGAGTCCGCCCGGGTGCGCAGCACGGCGATCGTCTGCGGCAGCGTGTCGGCGTCGACGAGGAAGCGGTCGCCCTGGTTCTTGACCACCCGACGCAGCAGCATCATCGCCTCGACGGCCGCGGTGGACTCGTCGAGCATGGAGGCACCGGCGACGTCGAGACCGGTGAGGTCGCAGACCACGGTCTGGAAGTTCAGCAGCGCCTCGAGCCGGCCCTGGCTGATCTCGGGCTGGTAGGGCGTGTAGGCGGTGTACCAGGCCGGGTCCTCGAGGACGTTGCGGCGGATCACCGGCGGGGTGATCGTGCCGTGGTAGCCCAGCCCGAGCATCGGGACCAGCGTGGTGTTCCGCTCCGCGAGGACGCGCAGCTCGTCGAGGACCTCGGCCTCGGTCGCGGCGGGCGGCGGGGCCTGGTCACGCGTGCCGCTGGTCTCCCAGTCCGCCGGGTCGGTGCGGATGGAGGTCGGCATCGCGGCGTCCGCCAGCTCCTCCAGCGATCCGACGCCGATCGTCTCCAGCATCCGCGCCAGCTCGGCGGCGTCCGGGCCGATGTGGCGCTCGGAGAAGGGCCGGCCGTGTTCGAGGGCGGCGAGGGACAAGCGGTCTTTGCTGGGGCTCACGCGGGGCCTCCCGGCATCCGGCGGTCAGGGTCCTCCCGGGCCGCGCCTCGACGGGCGCCCGGGATCCCTCCCCCTCTGCCACTGCCCGCTTCGTCCTGCGCGGGCGCCTGAGAGCTTCACCGGACCTCTTCCCGACGACGACGTCGGGCCGGCTTGCACCATCGGCGGGCGACCCTCGTCATCTCTGACGGAGGTCACCGCTTTCCAGAGGTGGTCTCGACCGCGCGGTACCGGGTGCCTGAGAGATTCCGGGGAGGAGTTGCTCCTTCGGCGCCTGCGTCCAGAGGCTTCTGACTGCAGGTCTCTCCCGCGTGGCGTTGACGACCAACGGCGGCGATTTTACCGCCGACTCCCCGTGCTGTCAGCCCACCGACGGCGTGAGGTCTTACCCGGCCGAGCGGGCACCGCGCGCCCGACGCGAGGCGAGCTCGTCCTCCGGGGCCTGGTCGACGACGGCGGCACCGGCCCCGGCGCGCTCCGCCGGGAAGTGCGCGATCGAGCCGGACAGCTCGCGCATCGCCCCGCCGACCGCGATCCCGAACACGCCCTGGCCGCCCTGCAGCAGGTCGACGACCTCCTCGGGCGAGGTGCACTCGTAGACCGTGACCCCGTCGGAGAAGAGCGTGATCTTGGCGAGATCCCGCACGCCGTGGCGGCGCAGCTGCTCGACCGCGGTGCGGATGTTGTTCAGCGAGACCCCGGTGTCGAGGAGGTTCTTGACCACCTTGAGCACCGCGAGGTCCTTGAAGGAGTAGAGCCGCTGCGAGCCGGAGCCGGTCGCGGTCCGGATGCTCGGCACGACGAGCTTCGTGCGGGCCCAGTAGTCGAGCTGGCGATAGGTGATGCCCACGATCTGGCAGGCCGCCGGCCCGCGGTACCCGAGGACGTCGTCGTTCGGGCCCTCACCGAAGAGCTCGTCGGGGAAGAGGGAGCCCTGCTCCCCCGCCGGACCCAGAGGCTGCAACGAGGCACCCTGCTCGGGCCGCTCTCCGGCTCCCGCCACACTTGCCTCCTCGTGGAGTCCCGACCGGTCGTCCGGCCCTGGTCAGACGACCGTACGAGGGCCGTCCACGGGGGTCAACGCGACGCGCGGCCAACTCTCTACCTTGACTTCACGGTGAGACGAACGGCGCGTCGTCGGGGACGCGCCGTCGCTCCCGCCGGAACTCGATGGTCGAGCTCCGCGGCGCTCCGTCTCCCTAGGTCCCGGCGAAGTCCTCCGGCGACACGGTGTCGAGGAACTCGCGGAACTTCTCGACCTCGTCCTCCTGCTCGTCGGGGATGACGAGCCCGGCCTCGGAGAGCACGCCCTCCTCGGCGTGGATCGGCACGCCGACGCGCAGGGCGAGCGCGACCGAGTCGCTCGGCCGGGCGGACACCCGCACGTCGCCGTCGAAGACGAGCTCGGCGTAGAAGGTGCCCTCCTGCAGGTCGGTGATCCGCACCTGCTCCAGGCGCCGGTCGAGCGCCCCGAGGACGTCCTTGAGCAGGTCGTGCGTCAGCGGGCGCGCGGGCTTGACGCCCTGCTGCTCGAGGGCGATCGCCGTCGCCTCCACCGACCCGATCCAGATCGGCAGGTAGCGGTCCCCGTCGGACTCCCGCAGGAGGAGGATCGGCTGGTTCGCGGGCAGTTCGACCCTGACGCCCACGACACGCATCTCGCTCATGCGTCTCGCCTCCTGTTCGGCCGTGGCGCGTCCGGGACGCGCCGTGGACTGGCGAAGATCGAGTGAGGCGCACCGGGCAACAGTGCACCCCGTCGACGGAGGGGAACGCTACACGCTCCGGCGCCTCCCGGGGCGGTGGCGAAGTCCCGTTCGGCGACGGCCTCCGAGCCTTCCCGACGGGTCACGAAGCCCGGCCGGTGAGCTCCCTGCGGGGCCATCACCGTCGCCCTGTCGCGGGGAATCGCCCGCGGCCGGGCGTCCTGTCGCTGGGAATCCCCACGACAAGACGCAGCCGGACGGCCGGCAACCCACGACAAGACGCGCGCCGGGCCGGGGCGGCGCCGACCGAGAGGTCAGCGCCGCAGGCCGTGGCGCAGGCCGGAGCCCACGAGCAGGGCGTGCAGCCGCCCGGAGAGGGCGGCGAGCTCGCCGGAGAGGTCGTGTGCGCGCCGGGCGGCCTCGGGGGCGCGACCACGGGCGACCGGGGTGACGAGCTGGGTGAGCAGTCCGACCTCGCGGTCCGCGCCGGCGCGCAGGCCCCGCAACAACCGGGGCTCGACGCCGAGGGCCGCGAGCGACGCCGCGGTCCGGGCGATGACCGGGGCCTCCGGCTCGTAGCGGCCGGAGACGTCGGGGCGCAGGATCCCGTGGTGCTCGAGCGAGGTCAGCAGCGCCTCGTCGACCCCGTCCTCGGCCAGGACGGTCTCCCGGGCGACCCCCTCGTCGGACATCCCGACGGCGCCCAGGGCGCGGTCCGGGTCGTCGTCGGCCGCCGGGGCCGTCGACCCGACCGCGCTGAGCGTGCGCGCGCGGGGCACGGAGCCCAGCCGCCGCGCCCCGTCGTCGGGACCCCCGCCGGGGCCGCTGGGCCCGCCGGGCCCGCCGCCGTCCACCGACGGCGCGTCCGCCGGGGTGGCGACGTCGGCCGGCGCGGAGAGCACGGGCCCGTCCGGGGTCGGCGCCGCGTCGAACTCCTCGAGCTTGGCCCGGATGACCTTGAGCGGCAGGTAGTGGTCGCGCTGGGCGGAGAGCACGAACCGCAGGCGGCGGATGTCGGCGTGCGCGAACTGGCGGTACCCGCTCGGCGTGCGCGCCGGGGAGATCAGGCCCTCGGACTCGAGGAACCGGATCTTGGAGATCGTGATCTCGGGGAAGTCCCCGCGCAGGGCGTCGAGGACCGCGCCGATCGACAGCGTGCCCCGGGTGTCGCCCTGGGGCAGCCCTGCCGCCGTCACGAGTGCTCGGCGCCCTGTCCGACCGAGCCGGCGTCCCGCGGCCCGGTGAGGAAGACGAGACGGAACTTGCCGATCTGCACCTCGTCGCCGTTGGCGAGCACGGCCGTGTCGACCGGCTCCCGGTTGACGTAGGTGCCGTTCAGGCTGCCGACGTCGACCACCACGAACTCGGCACCGTCGCGGCGGAACTCCGCGTGCCGGCGGGAGACGGTGACGTCGTCGAGGAAGATGTCGCTGTCGGGGTGCCGACCGGCGCTCGTGGTGTCGCGGTCGAGCAGGAAGCGCGACCCGGCGTTGGGTCCGCGCTTCACGACCAGCAGGGCGGACCCGGCGGGCAGCGAGTCGACGCCGGAGACGCTCCCGCCGCGGGACTCCTCGCCGGGCTCGGCGAGGAAGTCGGCCCGGAAGACCGACGTCGTCTCACCCTGACGCTCGGGGGGGACCGGACCGCCTGTGCTCACCGTGCTCCTCCGTCGATGCTCGCGTGCCGCTGGTCGTACCGGTCCTCTGCAGGGACCCTCACTCGGGTGCGTCACCCGGCCGAGCCACCCCCACGGTCCCCGGTCGGGGCCGTGAGGACGAGGCCGTGGTCACGGTACCGTGCGTCACCATCACGCCGTGGGTCGGTACCGCTTCACCGCCCACTACCGTCGTCAACGCGCCGTGACCGATTCGGTTACCCAACGTCGGGGTCCGGATCAGGACCCGTCGATGACCGCCTGGTAGGCCTCGGCGTCCAGGAGTTCGGATCGCGCCCCGGCGTCCGAGAGGCGCAACTCGAACATCCACCCGGACCCGTACGGGTCCGAGTTGACCTGCTCCGGGCTGTCCGCCAGGTCCTCGTTCACCGCCGTGATCTCCCCCGCCAGCGGGGCGTAGATCTCCGAGACCGACTTCGTCGACTCGACCTCGGCGATCGAGTCGCCGGACGAGACCGAGTCGCCGACCGTCGGCAGCTGGACGAAGACCACGTCCCCGAGCTGTTCCTGGGCGAAGTCGGTGATCCCGACCCGGACCACCTGGTCCTCGCCGGCCGAGGCGATCCACTCGTGCTCCGCCGTGTACTGCAGACCCTCCGGGACCACGTCGACTCCCTGCTCATGATCAGTTGGCTGCGGGCCGTGGCACCCTAGCGTGACGGCGTCCGGACCAGCTGGACGACGTAGAGCGTCCCGGACCAGAGGTGCAGCGCGATGCCCCACGCGGTGAACGCGTAGGCGAACGGCCGCGCCAGGTCGGCGCCCGGCCAGTCCATCTGCGCGAGCAGCAGCAGGGGGAACGCGTAGAGCAGGCACAACGTCGCCGCCTTGCCGAGGTAGAGCACCGGGAACGCCAGGTACCCCTTGCGGCGCAGCAGCGGCAGCGCAGCAGAGACCACGACGTCGCGGCCGACGATCAGGACGACCACCCACCACGGCACGATGTCGCGGATCACGAACGCGACCAGCGCCGCGAGCGTGTAGAGCCGGTCGGCCAGCGGGTCGAGGGCCTCGCCGAGCTTGGAGTACTGGTCCAGCCAGCGGGCGAGCTTGCCGTCGAGCCAGTCGGTGACCCCCGAGATCACGAGGACGACCAGGGCCCAGCCGTCGGCCTGCGGCCCGAGCAGCAGCCACAGGAACACCGGCACGCCGGCCAGGCGGATCACCGACAGCAGGTTCGGCACCGTCAGCCAGCGTTCGGCCGCGATCTCCCGGAGCGTCACGGGGGCCAGTCTGTCAGCGCGCGGTCCATCCCATGTCCATCGTCACCGGCACGCCGGTGAACGTGGCGCCCGCCGGCGTGGTGAGGAACGCGACGACGTCGGCGACCTCGCTCGGCTCGATCAGCCGCTTGACCGCGTGCGGGGTGAGGATGACCTCCTCGATGACGCGGTCCTCGCTGATGCCGTGGGCCTTGGCCTGGTCGGCGATCTGCTTCTCGACGAGCGGGGTGCGCACGTAGCCCGGGCAGACCGCCGCGGCGGTGACGCCCTGCGCGGCCCCCTCCAGCGCCAGCGTCTTCACCAGGCCCAGCACGCCGTGCTTCGCCGAGACGTAGCCCGCCTTGTACGGGCTCGCGGCCAGCGCGTGCGCCGAGGCGATCGGGACGAAGCGTCCGCCGCGCGGGGCCTCGACGAGCGACGGCCACGCGTACTTGGCCAGCAGGAACGGGCTGGTGAGCAGGATCTGGAGCAGGGCGTCCCAGCGGTCCTCGGGGAAGTCGGCGACCGGCGACACGTGCTGGAACCCCGCGTTCGGCACGACGAGGTCGATCCGCCCGAACGCCTCCAGGGCGGTGTCGACGGCGGCGCGGTTGCCCTCGCGGGTGGTCAGGTCGGCGCCCAGGGTCTCGGCGCCCTTCAGGTCGTCGGCGGCCTCCAGGTCGACCCCGAGCACCCGCCACCCGTCGGAGACCAGACGCTCGACGACCGCACGGCCGATCCCGCTGGTCGATCCGGTGACGATGGCGGCGCGGTCCTCCGCAGGTGTGCTCACCCACGCGACGGTAGGTGGCGCGATCCACCCGCGGTAGGTGACCTGCGCACGGCCGGCCGCCGATGCGGTGGCGCCCGGCACCGGCGGGACCGGTCGGCGCGCCCGGGCGGCCACCGGTCGTTCCGACAGGTGTCGGGAGGCCCTCGGTGGGCACCACGGGCCCGTGAGT
The DNA here is from genome assembly GCF_030286555.1 of Actinomycetospora termitidis. Taxonomy (GTDB): domain Bacteria; phylum Actinomycetota; class Actinomycetes; order Mycobacteriales; family Pseudonocardiaceae; genus Actinomycetospora; species Actinomycetospora termitidis. The sequence goes on from NZ_JASVWF010000004.1 coordinate 344,353, forward strand.
GCCGTCATGACCCCACCCGTCGTCGGGAACGGACCGGCCCTGGGCCTGCCCGCCGACCCCGCCCCGCTGGTGCCCGACGTGCGGCGGCTGGCGATCCTGCGGGCCAACGGCCTGGGCGACCTCGTCGTCGCCGAGCCGGCGCTGTCCGCCGTCCGCGCGGCCTACCCGCACGCCGAGATCACCCTGCTCGGCCAGCCGCACCACGCGGCCCTGCTCGCGGGGCGCCCCTCCCCCGTCGACCGCGTGGTCACGGTGCCGGCCGTCCCCGGGGTGCGGGTCGGACCCGGCCCGGACGCGCCCGCGGAGGAGGTCGAGGCGTGGGCGGCCGACCAGCGCGGGTACGGCTTCGACCTCGCGATCCAGATGCACGGTGGCGGCGGGAACTCCAACCCGCTGCTGGCCCGCCTCGGGGCCCGCGTGACGGCGGGGACCGCGGCGCCCGGCGCGCCGCGCCTCGACCGCTGGGTGCCCTACACCCCCTACCAGCACGACACGCTGCGCTGGAACGAGCTGGCCGCCACGGTCGGGGCGCCGGCCACGCGCGTCGAGCCGCGCCTGACCGTGACGGCGGACGACCTCGCCGCGTCCCGGAGGGTCGTGCCCGAGACCGACGAGCCGCTGGTCGTCGTGCACCCGGGTGCCACGGACGCGCGGCGCTGCTACCCCGAGGACCGGCTGGGTGCGGTCGCGGCCGGGCTCGAGGGGGCGCGGGTGGTCGTGGTCGGCGGCGGCTCCGAGGGCGAGCGGGTGCGGGCGGTGGCGGCGGGCTACGCGGCCGTGCGCGGGTCCGAGCCGGAGACCTCGGTCGGCGGGCTCGACCTGCCCGGCCTCGTCGGGCTGCTCGCCCGGGCGCGGCTGATGATCGGCAACGACTCGGGCCCGCGGCACGTCGCGGGCGCGGTCGGGACGCCGACCGTCGCGGTGTTCACCTACGCCAACCTCGCGGACGTCGCCCCGCTGACCCGCGTCTGGCACCGCGTGCTGGTCTCGTGGCACGGCGGCTGCCGGGTCTGCGGCCTGCGGGTGCTCGACGGCTGGTGCGGGCACGAGGCGTCCGCGACCCACGACGTGCCGGTCGCCGACGTCCACGAGGCCGCGCAGGACCTGTGGGGGCAGAGCGGGCTCACCTGACCCGCAGGCGCACCCCGTCGTCGGGAACCAGTTCGCCGATCACCGGGTGCCCGGGGATCTCGCCGACGAGCAGCAGCCCGCCCGAGGTCTGCGCGTCCGCGAGCAGGATGCGGTCCTCCTCGGACACGCCGTCGAGGTCGGACTCCGGGGCGACCCAGTCCAGGTTGCGACGGCTCCCGCCCGGGACGTAGCCCTCGCGGATCGCCGCGCGGGCCCCGTCGAGGTACGGGACGGCCGCGGCGTCGATCACCGCGGTCACCCCGGAGGCGCGGGCCAGCTTGAAGGCGTGGCCGAGCAGTCCGAAGCCGGTGACGTCGGTGCCCGCGAGGATGCCGGCGTCGACCGCCGCGCGGGCCGCGGCCGCGTTGAGCGTCGTCATGGTCTCGACCGCGCCCGCGTGCACCTCGCCGGTCGCCTTGTGCCGGTTGTTCAGGACGCCGAGCCCGAGCGGCTTGGTGAGCGTGAGCGGCAGCCCGGCCCGCCCGGCGTCGTTGCGGATGAGCTTCGCGGGGTCGGCGGTGCCGGTGACCGCCATGCCGTACTTGGGCTCCGGGTCGTCCACCGAGTGCCCGCCGGCGACGTGGCAGCCCGCCTCGTCGGCCACGGCGAGTCCGCCGCGCAGCACCTCGGCGGCCATCTCGTAGGGCAGGATGTCGCGCGGCCAGCACAGCAGGTTCAGCGCGACGACCGGGCGGCCGCCCATGGCGTAGACGTCGGACAGCGCGTTCGCGGCGGCGATGCGTCCCCAGTCGTAGGGGTCGTCGACGACGGGGGTGAAGAAGTCCGTGGTGGCGATCAGGGCGAGGCCGTCGCGGATCGTCACCGCTGCGGCGTCGTCGCCGTCGTCCAGCCCGACGACGAGCTCGCCGACCCGTTCCGCGGTCGGCGCAGGGGCGAGCGTGCGCACGAACGACTCCAGCTCGCCCGGCGGGATCTTGCAGGCGCACCCGCCACCGTGTGCGTAGCCGGTCAACCGCTTGTCCGCCACCGCCGTCATGGGCCCAGTGTCCGCCAGATCGGCCCGTCGGGCACCACCGGAACCGCCGCCGACTAGAGCCGGTGCAGCCCCCGCAGCACGCGGGCCATGACCTCCCGGTCCGGGCCCTGGTGCCGCGACGTGCCGGCCGCGGTCGGGTGCACCGTGACCGTGCCGTCGTCGGCCATGTCGCCGATCAGTACGCGGGCGACGCCGAGGGGCACCTGCATCAGCGCGGCGATCTCGGCGACCGAGCGGGGCGCGCGGTCGCACAGGTCGCCGATCGCGACCTGCTCGGGGTCGTCGAGCGGCGGCCGGGGACGCGGCAGCGAGATCAGGGTCTCGACGAGCAGGTCGGGTCGCGCCCGCGTGCGGCCACGGGTGCGGACGTACGGCCGCACCGACACCCGCGATTCGTAGCCCTCGGCGCGGTTCTTCAGCTCGGCGAGGTGCAGCGGCGCGGTGTGCGAGTCGTCCGGGCGGGGGTCGAGCGGGTCGTAGCGCTCGCGACGGTGCGCGGCCTGGACCGGGACGACGGCGTCCTCGGCGGCGCGACGCTCCTCGTCCCGTCGGACCTGCCGCGCGCGCGAGCCGAACCGGGCACCGGTCCGTCCGATCATCGTGTCGTCCGCCACGGGGGCCTCGGCAGGAGGCGCCCCGGCCGAGGACGGACCCGGCGGGAGCGCGAGGGGGCCGGTCGCGGCGCGGCGGCGGTCCCGGCGGGCGCGGGAGTTGAACCGGGCGCCGGTGCGGCCCACGAGGGCGTCGGACGTCGGGGTCGGGGCGGACGGGACGTCGACGGCGGCGGGCGCCTCGGTCGGCGCCTCGACCTCGGGCTCGGGAGCCGGCGGGCGGGGGAACCGGGCGCCGGTCCGGCCGACCTGCGGGCGGCGGCGGAGCCGTCCTCGCCGGCCCTCGCTCTCGTCCTCGTCGGTCACGTTGTGCACCCACCCCTGCTACTCGTCGTCATCAGCCTGTGCCGTTCGGGCCGTCACGTCCCCCCGGATGTGAAGGCAGGCATGGCAGTGGGTGATCGTATGCCGTCCGTGTTTCGAGCGGGTGTCCGATTGCGACGCGAACGGAGCAATCGATGTCGCCGTTCACGACCGGAGCGCTCCCCCGATCGCCTGGGTTCGGCCGTTTCGGTGGTCCAGGGCCGACCTCGTCACCCCTTCGGCCGGAGGGGCACTAAGCTCGGGCACGGCCTTGCCTACGACCTCTCGGCAGGGCTCATCTCGGCGGAATCCGGGGGTCGTCGTCGTTCCACCCGGCTTGCCGGGACGCCGACTCCCGGGTTCCGTTGCACCCGATCGAACCGTCGCAAAACGCCCCGTCTGCACGGGCAGGGCCGAACGGGTGCGTTGCGTCGCGCACACGGCCAGAGCAGCGCGCCTTCCGCGCCGCACGCGTTGCGTGGCGCACGGGCTCGCCGCACCCGGCCGCCCCGGCCGCGAGGTCGACACCACGCAGGAACCGCCGCACCCGAACCTGCGTCACGTCGCACTCGCGCGAGCCGACCTTGTGCGCCCCGCAACGCCCATCCGCCGGTGCACCGACCCCGCCGACCGTGTGCGCCCCGCAACGCCCACCCACCGGTGCACCGACCCCGCCGACCGTGTGCGCCCCGCAACCCCGGGTCAGCCGGGGGCCACCACGCGGGCCCGCTCCCCCGCGTACGCGACGACGTCCTGGTCGACGAGCTGCCGGCCGCGCCGCATCTCCGCGCGACCGTTGACGGTCACCTCGCCGGACGCGACCACGTCCTTCGCGTCCGCGCCGTGCTCCACGAGGCCCGCGAGCTTGAGGAACTGGCCCAGCCGGATCGTCCCGGTCACGTCGACGTCCCGGATCGCGCCCCCGTCTGCCATGCCGTGATCTGATCACACGGTGACCACGGCCGTCCTGCTCCTGCTGGCCGGGGTGGCGGCGGGCCTGTCCGGGTCGATGGCCGGCCTCGCGTCGCTGTTCTCCTACCCGGCGCTGCTCGCGGTGGGCCTGCCACCCGTCGTCGCGAACCAGACCAACACGATCGCGCTCGCCGTCTCGAGCGCCGGGTCGATCGCGTCGTCGCGGCCCGAGCTGCGCGGCCAGGGCGGGCGGGTCCTGCGCCTGATCCCGCTGACGGTGCTCGGCGGCGTGATCGGCGGCGCCCTCGTCCTGGTGACGCCGTCGGAGACGTTCGCGCTGATCGTGCCGTTCCTCGTGGCGTTCGCGTCGCTGGTCCTGCTGCGCCCGCCGAAGGCCGCTCCGGCCGGGGAGGGCCGGCGGGACGGCCGGCCCGACCCGCTCACCGTCCTGGGCACGATCCTCATCGGGGTCTACTCGGGGTACTTCGGTGCCGCCGCGGGCGTCCTGATGCTCGCCCTGCTCTCGCACCTGCTCGCGGACACGCTGGTGCGGGTGAACGCGGTGAAGAACGTGCTGCTCGGGGCGTCGAACGCGGTCGCGGCGATCGGCTTCATCGTGTTCGGCACGGTCGTGTGGACCGCCGCGCTCCCGCTCATGATCGGGCTGTTCGTCGGCAACTACGCCGGACCGGCGATCGCCCGCCGCCTGCCTCCGGCGGTGCTCCGGGTCGGGATCGCGGTCGCCGGGCTGGTGCTGGCCGTCGTGCTGTTCGTCCAGGCGGTCAGCTGACCCGGGCGAACGCCTCCACGACCGCCGTCACGGCCCGCCGTCGGCCCGCCGCGTCCCGCACGGACCGGCCGGCGCCGGCGACCTGGTCGAACGCCAGCCCGTCGAGGCAGGCGACGAGGTCGACCGCGGCGTCCTGCGGGTCCGCCACGCCGAGGTCGGCGAGGGCGGCCGCCACCCCCGCGCGGACCTGCGCGCCCGCCGCCACCAGCGCCGCCTCCAGTTCCGGACGGCGGGTCGACTCCAGCGAGAGCTCGAGTCGGGCCACCAGCCGGGGCCGGTCCGGACCGACGACCCGCTCGAGGTGGGCGCAGGCGCGCTCGACGAGTCCCTCGATCCCGCCCGACGGGGCGGCCGCACCGACCCGCGTGACCACGTCCGACGCCAGACGCCGGCAGCACGCGTCCAGGAGCGCCGCCCGCGTGCGGAAGTAGTACGAGCTCGTGCCCTCCGCCAGGCCTGCCGCGGCGTCGACCGCCCGGTGGGTCAGACCCCGCGCCCCCGCCGTCGCCAGGACGTCGATCGCGGCCTCGGCGAGCAGGTCCCGTCGCTCCACCCTGCACCTCTTCCCGTCGGACCCTCTACACCCGTAGAGTACCGCTCTACTACAGACGTAGAGGAGCGTGGGGTCATGGCACGGGCGGTCGTGGTGGGAGCGGGACTCGGAGGGCTGGCGGGCGCGATCGCGCTGGCGAGGCGGGGGTGGGACGTGTCGGTGCTGGAGCGCCGGGAGCGGGCCGGGGAGGTGGGTGCCGGGATCGCACTGTGGCCGAACGGCCTGCGGGCCCTCGACGCGCTCGGTCTCGGCGACGCCGTACGGGCGGCCGGCACCGTCGAGGGCGACGGTGGGATCCGCGACCACCGTGGCCGGTGGCTGGCCCGCACCGACGCCGCGGCGCTACGCCGCCATCAGGGCGACGGGGTCGTCGTGGTGGACCGGCCGGTGCTCCACGACCTGCTGCGGGCGGCCGCACCGCCGATCGAGACCGACACCGCGGTGTGCTCCGTCGATCCCGGAGGCCCCGGGCCCGCCGTCGTCCACGACGTCCGCGGCCGCGCGCTCACCGCCGACCTCGTCGTCGCCGCCGACGGCCTGCGCAGTGGCGTCCGCGTGCCGTTCTGGCCGGAAGCGGTGCCCCGGCCCACCGGTCGCACGGCGTTCCGACTGATCGCCGACCACCGGCGCGCGGCCGGCGGTGAGACCTGGGGACGCGGCGACTACGTCGGGCTCGCCCCGCTCCCCGGGGACCGCACCTATCTCTACGCGGTCGTCCCCACCGCGGAGGTCCCGCCCCGGGACGCCCTCCCGTGGTTGCGACGCCGTCTTGCGGCCTGGCACGACCCGATCCCCGCCGTCCTCGACGCGGCCGCGTCCGTCGCGGTGCACGAGCTCGCCGACCTCCGCCCGCCGTCGTCGTGGCACCACGGGCGGGTCGCACTGCTCGGCGACGCCGCCCACGCGATGACCCCGAACCTCGGTCAGGGCGCGGGACAGGCGTTCCTCGACGCCGTCGTACTGGCGCAGGAAGCGCGCGCCGACGGCTCCGGCCTCGATCGCTACGAGCACCGTCGGGCCCGGACCGCCCGGGCCTTGGCGCGGAGGTCGCGCCGGGCCGGCCAGGTCGCCGGGCTCCGCTCCCCGGTCGCCGTCGCGGCGCGGAACGCCATGCTCCGGGCGCTGCCCGACACCGCGGCCCCGGCCGCCCTCGACCGTCTCCTCGCGGCCGAGCGCGACGGCCTCGTCGACCTCGACGTGCCGACGGGGGTCGGGCGATGAGCGTCCACGTCGTCGTCGGCGCCTCCGGCGGGATCGGCCGGGCGGTCTGCGCCGAGCTGGCCCGCCGGGGCCTCCCGGTCCGGGCGGTGTCGCGTCGCGAGCCGGACGTCCCGGGCGCGGAGAACGTCGCCGCCGACGCGACCGACGCCGCCGCGATGACCAGGATCTGCGCCGGTGCGGCCGCCGTGTACCACTGCGTCAACCCGCCCTTCGCCTCCTGGCGCACCGCCTTCCCGGAGGCGACGCGGGCCCTGCTGCGGGCAGCCGGCGCCGCCGGGGCGCGGTTCGTGTTCGCCGACGACACGTGGATGTACGGCCGGGTCGACGGCCCGATGCGGGAGGACACTCCGGTCCGTCCGGTCTCGGAGAAGGGGGTGCTGCGGGCGTGGCTGGCCGAGATGGTGCTGGCGGCGCACGCGCGGCACGAGGTCGAGGTCGTGATCGGCCGGGCCCCGGAGCTGTGGGGTCCGGGCGTGGAGTCCCTGCTGGGCGCCGGCCTGTTCGCCGCCGCGTCCCGCGGCGCGACCGCCCGCTGGCCCGGCGACCCGGACCTCCCGATGACCGCCGGCTACGCCCCCGACGTCGGCGCGGCCCTGGTCGACCTCGCGCTCGCCCCGACGAGCGCGACCGGCCGGGTCTGGCACACCCCGGTCCCGCCCGCGAGCACCGGACGGGAGTTCGTCGGGCGGATCGCAGCGACGGCGGGCCGGCCGGTGCGGCTGGGACGGATCACCCCGGCGATGGTCGCGGCGCTGCGAGTCGTCTCGCCGGTCGCCCGCGAGGGCGCCCAGCTGCTCTACCAGTTCTCCCAGCCGTTCCTCGTCGACGACGCGGCGTTCCGGTCGGCCTTCCCGACGACGGCCACGAGCTGGGAGGAGGGCATCGCCGCCACGCTGGCCTGGTACCGCGCCGAGCCGGAGCGCACCCGCCGTCGGCTCGTGCCGGTCTGAGTCACAGCCGCGCCGCGCGGACCGCCGCCTGCGTGCGCGACCGCAGGTCCAGCTTCGTCAGGACCCGGGAGACGTGGGTCTTCACCGTCGCCTCGGAGAGGTGCAGGCGTCCGCCGATCTCGGCGTTCGACAACCCCTCCCCGAGCAGCCCGAACACCTCCCGCTCCCGGCCGGTCAGGTCCGCCAGTCCCGACGGCAGGTCGGGCTCGGGAGCGCCCGCGGCGACGGCCTCGATGACCCGCCGGGTCACGCCGGGTGCGAGGGCCCCGTCGCCGGCGGCGACCCCGCGCACCGCGTCGACCAGGGCGTCCGCGTCGACGGACTTGAGCAGGAAGCCCGCGGCCCCGGCCCGGAGCGCGGCGAACACGTACTCGTCGAGGTCGAACGTCGTCAGCACCAGCACGCGGCAGACGTCGTCGCGGACGAGCTCCGCGGTGGCCGCGATGCCGTCGGTGCCCGGCATCCGGACGTCCATGAGGACGACGTCCGGGCGCAGGTCGCGGGCCCGGCGCACCGCGGTCGCCCCGTCGCCCGCCTCGCCGACCACCTCGATGTCGTCCGCGGCCCCGAGGATCATGACGAGGCCGGTGCGGACGGCGTCGTGGTCGTCCGCGACCAGTACGCGGGTCACGGCGCGACCCCGCCGAGCGGGAGCCGGGCGACGACCCGCCACCGGTCCTCGTCCCGACCGGCCTCGAGCTCGCCTCCGACCGCGGCCGCCCGCACCTTCATGCCCTCCACCCCGCTCCCGGCGCCCACGTGGGGCCCCGACGATCCCGCCGCGAGCGAGTTGATCACCTCGAGCAGCAGGACGTCCCCGCCCTCCCGGCCGACCGCCACGCGCACCGTCGCGCCGGGAGCGTGGACCGAGACGTTCGTCAGTGCCTCCTGCACGATGCGGTACGCGGTCAGGTCGACCGGACCGGGGACGCCGCCCGGCGCGAGGACCCCGTCCACCTCCACGTCCAGCCCACCCGCGCGGGCGGACTCGACCAGGGCGGGGAGGTCGGCGAGCCGCGGGGCGGTCGGCGACGGTCCCTCGGCGGCGTCGGCGCCGGTGCGGAGCACCCCGATCAGCGCCCGCATCTCGTCGAGGGCCCGCACGCTGTTCTCCCGGACCGAGCCGAGCACCCGCTCGCGCGCCGCCGGTTCCGCGGTGCGCAGCGCGGCCTGCGACTGCAGGGCGATCGCGGCGAGGTGCCCGGCCACGGAGTCGTGCAGCTCGCGGGCGATGCGGGCGCGTTCGTCGGCCACCGCCGCCCGCCGGTCCAGCGCGGCGATCCGCGCCGCCTGCTCGGCCGCCTCCCGCGACGCGAGCGCCTCCCGCGTGGGCCGCCGGACCTCCGCGGCCCACCACACCGGCAGGAGCAGCAGGCCCGCCCCGGTGAACGCGGAGGCGACCAGGAGCGCCGTCGACGTCCCGGCCAGGGCCAGCCCGGCGAGCGCGAGGGCGTACAGCGCGGGACCGGCGCGCTGCGCCCGGCGGCTGACGGCGGCCGAGCCGTGCAGGACCGCGCAGTAGAGCAGGTCCCACAGCGCCAGCGCCGACGCCGGGGAGAACCCGGCGGCGACGTCCGCGGCGGCGAGCGGGACCACGAGCACCAGCGCGAGCCCGGGGCGCCGGGTGCGCAGGAGCTGCGGCGCCGCCACCGCCACGACCAGCGCGAGCCGGACCCACGGCGCCGCCGGTGGGACGTCGACCGCGAACCGGACCGGGACGAGGGACATCGACGCGACGCCCACGGCCACCGTGAGCAGCGCGATGCCGGCGTCCCACCACCACGGGCGGGGCAGGACGTCCCGGACGGTCCGGATCATGCGGCCATCGGACCACGATCCGGACCGCGCCGGCATCGGTCGAAGGGACCACGTCGGACGCGACCTCGGGCCGACGCGCCCGGCTCCCCCGCCGACGCACGCTCGGCCCATGACGACGGACCTGCTGACCTCACCGGCCACGATCGCGATCGTCGTGGGCGAGGTCGCGTTCTGGGTGTTCCTGGTCGGCGGCCTCGCCGTCCGCTACCTGCTGCGCGCCCCACGCCTCGGGATGGGCCTGCTCGGCTGCACCGTCCTGGTCGACCTGGCCATCCTGACGACGGCCGTGGTCGACGTCCGCGCGGGCGGTGCGGCGACGTCCGCGCACGGGCTGGCCGCGCTCTACGTCGGGTTCTCGGTCGCGTTCGGGCACTCGGTCATCCGGTGGGCCGACGGGCACGCGGCGCACCGCTGGGCAGGTGCGCCGCGGCCGCAGAAGGTGCCGCGGGACGGCCGCGAGCGTGCCGCCCACGAGTGGCGCAGCTTCGCCCGCTGGCTGCTCGCGGGCGCGATCGCCGCCGCCGGGATCGGTCTGGTGATCCTGCTGGCCGGGGCGGGCGCCGAGGTCACGGCCCTGACCGACTGGTTCCCGCGGCTCGGCGTGATCACCGCGATCTGGTTCCTCACCGGACCGGTGTGGCACCTCGGCGGGCTCGCACCGACCCGCCGTCAGGAACCCGAGAGCTGACGCCGCACCTCGGTCGAGACCCGCTTGCCGTCGGCCCGCGAGCCGACCTGGGGCTGGACGACCTTCATCACCTGGCCCATCGCCTTCATCGAGTCCGCGCCGGTCTCGGTGATCGCGGCCGCGACGAGCGCGGAGAGCTCGTCGTCGGCGATCGGCTGCGGCAGGTACCCGGCGAGGACCTGCTCCTCGGCGCGCTCGCGCTCGGCCAGCTCGGAGCGGCCGGCACCGTCGAACGCCTCCGCGGACTCGCGGCGCTTCTTGGTCTCGCGCACGAGGACGTCCATGACCTCGTCGTCGGAGAGGTCGTGGTGCTCCGTCCCCGCGGTCTCGGCGTTCGCCACCGCCGTCAGCGCCATGCGCAGGGTCGCGACCCGCGTCTGGTCGCGGGCCTTCATGGCGGTGGTCAGGTCGCTGCGGAGCCTCTCCTTGAGCACCCGACCAGCTTAGGCGTCGCGGTCCACCCGGATTCGGTGGTGGGACCACCAGGACCAGGACAGTGCTGCTCCCCGGCGCGCATGCTGGGGCGCATGACCTCGGAGTTCGGGCGCACGTTGCGCCGCTGGCGCGATCGGCTGGAGCCCGCGACGGCGGGTCTGCCGGCCGGACAGCGGCGCCGGGCCGCCGGACTGCGACGAGAGGAGCTCGCCGGGATCGCCGGCATCTCGGCCGACTACCTGACCCGGCTCGAGCAGGGCCGGGCGACCTCGCCGTCGGCCCAGGTGGTGGAGGCGCTGGCGCGGGCGCTGCGCCTGTCCGACGCGGAGCGCGACCTGCTGTTCTCGCTCGCCGGGCACGCCACCCCGGGCCGCGACGTGGTCCCCGCCCGGATCACCCGCAGCGTGCAGCGGCTGCTCGACCGGCTCGAGCACACCCCGGTCGCGGTCTTCGACGCGGCGCTGACGCTGCTCGTCGCGAACGCGCCCTACGACGCGCTCATGGGCGACACGACCGCCTGGCAGGGGCTCGAGCGCAACGCGCTGTGGCGGCACTTCGTCGGCCCGGGCGGACGGGTCGTGTACACCGTCGACGGCGAGGCGGCGTTCGAGGAGATGGTCGTCGCGGCGCTGCGGATGACCGCGAGCCGCTATCCCGCCGACCGCTCCCTGCGTCACCTCGTCGAGCAGCTCGCGGCACACAGCCCGCGCTTCGTCGAGCTGTGGGACGCCGACCTCCCCGACCCGATGGGCGAGCAGTCGAAGCGCAAGACGATCGACCACCCGGCGGTCGGGCCGGTCACCCTCGACTGCGACACGCTCGTCGTGGCCACCGACGACGTGCGGATCATGGTCTACACCGCCGACCCGGGGACCGAGGACGCCGAACGCCTGGAGCTGGCGGTCGTGCTCGGCACGCAGGCCCTCGTGGAGTAGCGGCTACGTCAGGGCGCGCACCAGCGGCATCGGCATCAGCCGGAGCGCCGGGCCCAGCACCGACCACGGCCAGCGCGGCGCGTAGGCGTGCGCGGGCCGGCGCTCGATCGCGTCGACCATCGCGCGCACCCCGGTGGCCGCATCGACGCCGAACGGCATCGTCATGCCCTCGTTGAGGTCGGTGCGGATGTAGCCCGGGGCGATCTCGGTGACGACGATCCCGGTGCCGTGCACGTCCGAGCGCAGCCCCTCGGCGAACGTCGAGAGCCCGGCCTTGGCCGCCGCGTAGACGGTCTGCGCGCCGCGCAGGCCGCGGTCGGCGGCCACCGACGTGATCAGCACCAGGTGGCCGCTCCCCTGCGCCCGGAAGATCTCCATCGCCGCCTCGGCCTGGGCGATCGCGGCGACGAAGTTGGTGCGCGCGGTGCGCAGGTTCGCCTCCGGCTTCCCCGACCCGACCTTCCGCCCGTCCCCGATCCCGGCGTTGACGATCACGCGGTCCAGCCCGCCCAGCTTCCGCGCGAGCTCCGGGAAGACCCGGGCGACGGTGGCGTCGTCGGTGACGTCGAGCTCGGCCGTCAGGACCGGGGACGCCCCCGGCCGCGCGGAGAGCTCCGTCGCGAGCGTCTCCAGCCGGTCGGCCCGCCGTGCGACCAGGGCGAGCTCGTGGCCCCGGTCGGCGAACTCCCGCGCCATGCCCTCGCCGAGCCCGCTCGACGCCCCGGTGATCAGTGTCCTCACCCGGACCATCAGATCACGCCTCGTGGTGCTCCAGGACGTTCACCACCACGCCCCCGGGCGTCCGGACGAAGAACCGCCGCACGCCCCACGGCTCGGTGGTCATCGGGTGCACGATCTCGAGCCCGGCGTCGATCATCCGGCGGTAGATCGGTTCGTGCTCGGACGGCTCGACCGCCACCGAGAGGACCGGGTCCTCCGGCGCGCTCGCGTCGTGGGTGATGAGCTGGACCTGGGGGATCTGCGCGATCCCGGTCGCGCTGTGGTTGACCACCCACCCCTGGTCCATCGGGGTGTCCAGGCCGAGCAGCTCGGTCCAGAAGGCGCGGTCGGCGGTGGGGTCGGGCATCGCGACGTCGGCGATGATGCGGCGCACGGGGCTCGTCATGGGCCAGAGCCTTCCCGACGGCAGGTCGGTGCGGCTTGGACGGATCCGACTCCGTCGTCGTCGGACGACGAGCGGGCACCCTGTGCTGTCGGAGGCCCTGCCCGACGACCCTGAGGGCCTGATGATCACGGCGGCGCCGACGACGGGAGGAACTCCACCGACCCGCTCGTCCCGTCCACGCGGATCCGCTGCCCGTCCGGGATGCGCTGCGTGGCGCGCTCCACGCCGACCACGGCCGGCAGGCCGTACTCCCGGGCGACGACGGCGCCGTGGGTCATGGTCCCGCCGACCTCGGTGACCAGGCCGACGACCGCGACGAACGCCGGCGACCAGCTGGGGTCGGTGAAGGCGGTGACCAGGATGTCGCCCGACTCGAAGGCGGCGTCGGCGATGTCCAGCACCACGCGCGCCCGCCCCTCGACCACCCCCCGGGACACCGGCAGCCCGGCGAGCGCGCCGTCGGGCAGGTCGTCGCGGCGATAGGTGCCGGAGAGGGCCTCGCCGTCCGAGGTGAGCACCCGCGGCGGCGTCAGCGTGCGGTCGACGGCGAGGGCCTGCCGGCGCTCGTCGAGGAGCCCGCGGTCGACCTGCCGGGTGCGCACGACCTCGCGCAGCTCGTCGAACCGCAGCAGCGCCATGTCGTCGACCGCGTCGAGCACGCCGTCGTCCACCAGGCGTCCGGCCTCGTCGAGCAGGGCCTGCTTGTAGAGGAAGTAGCGCTGGATCATGGCGAACTTCGGGAACTCGCGGTAGCCGATGAAGGTGCGCAGCCGGTCGATCATCGCCCTGGTCTCGGCGGCCTTCCGCTCGCCGTCGGGAAGAGCACGCAATCGCTCGAGGATCTCGGCGCCCTTCCGGTCCGCCTGCTCCCGCCCCGCGTCGAACCGACGCCGGCCGTCGCCCGGTGCGGCGTGGTCGACGTGCCCGAGGACGATCGGCACGAGCGCCGCGGGCCGCTCGGCCCAGCGCGGCCGGCTGATGTCGATCTCCCCGATGCAGCGCATGCCGTAGGTGTCGAGGAACCCGTGCAGCGCCTCGTGGGCCTCGGCGCCGCCCTCGACGTCGAGCAGTCCGTCGAGGGAGTCGTCCTCGGAGAGGCCCCGCAGGAACGCGACGACCGCCGGACGGGGACGGATCACGTCGGCGACGTCCAGCAGCGCCATCCCCATCTGCGAGGTGACGTTGTCGGGGACGGACAGCGTGAGGGTGTCGGAGACGTCGCCCTCGCCCAGCCACTCCCCCACGTGCTCGTCGAGCCACAAGGCCGCGTCCATCGCCGTCATGAAGACCTGGTGGCTGCGGGGATCGAACAGGAGCCGCCGGAGCTCGACGAAGTCCTCGGCGACGAACGCGAACAGGTCCTCGCCGTGATGCGACCGGATCGCGCGGGCGGTGCCCGCGACCGACGCCTCGGCGGCGGCGATCAGCTCGGCCACGAGCGCCGGGTCCGCGTCGATCATCTCCGGGGCAGGAGGTGGGGTGCCGCGGCGGTCGTCCGACGTCGGACGGAGCTCGTCGCGAGCGAGGACCGTCTCCAGCGCGTCGCGCACCAGCGGGTCCCCGCGCCCCCACATGTCGAGCAGCGCCTGGCGTCCGGACGAGGTCAGCGCCCCGGTCACGTCGACGAACAGCCGGCTCCCGGCCTCCGCCATCGGGCGGGGTGTGGTCATCTGCCACACCGACAGCCCGAGCGGGGTCATCGCGTCGGTCATCATCTGCTGGTGCCCGGTGGAGATGTAGACGTGCAGGTCGTCGTCGTCCGTGGCCGGGACGGGGAACAGCGTCGTGATCGGCCGGCTCTGGACGACGGCGAACCCGCCGTCGGCGAGGCACCACTCGATGTCCTGCGGACACCCGAAGTGCGCCTCGATGCGCCGGCCCAGCGCGACGAGCTCGAGGACCCGGGCCTCGGTCAGCACCCCGGGCGCCGTCACGACGGCGCCCTCGACGACGCCGTCGCGCACCGTCCACCGGTCCGGGTTCGTCACGCCCGACACGAGGGCCTCGCCGAGGCCGGGGACCGCCTCGACGGCGGCGACCCGGCGGTGTGAGGTCACGGGGTCGGCGGTGAACAGGACTCCCGACGCCTCCGCGGCCACCATCTCCTGCACGACGACCGCCATCAGCACCGTGCGGTGATCGATCCCCTGCCGCAGGCGGTAGGTGACGGCGCGATCGGTGAACAACGACGCCCAGCAGCGCCGCACGTGCTCCAGCACCTCCGGGCCCGGGACGTCCAGGTAGGTGTCCTGCTGTCCGGCGAACGAGGCCGCCGGGAGATCCTCCGCGGTCGCACTGGAGCGGACCGCGTACGGGCCCCCGCCCGTGACCGCGACGACGGCCTCGGCGATCTCGCCGGGGACGGGTGCGGCGACGATCGCCTCGCGGACGGCGGCGCTCAGCTCGGCGATCGCCCGCTGATCGTCCGGCTTCGGACGGTTGAGCTGCTCGAGGCGGTCGGCCAGCGACGGCACTCCCGCGAGCACGCGGCGGAACGCCTCCGTGGTCACGCAGGACCCCGCCGGCACGGCGATCCCCGGCACCCGCGCGAGCTCCCCCAGGTTCGCCGCCTTGCCTCCGACCTCGGCCGCACGGCTCCGGTCGATCTCCCGCAGGTCCAGCACATCGGTACCCAAGGACTCCCCCTCCACGTCGAGCGGAGATGGTGGAGCACGCCCCGGGTCTTGCCGCAAGCCCCGTCAGCCGCTATAGCTTGGGGGCGGCGGCGAAGCGGACCGGCAGCGACGTCGGGCCCAGGTGGTTCCCGCCCTGCAGGCCGCTCCACGTGACGTCGCCCGTGAGCTCCAGCGCCGGGTGCTCGGCCAGCACCCGGAGCAGGATCGTCAGCTCGGTCCGCGCCAGGACGCCGCCGGGGCACTGGTGGATGCCCCAGCCGAAGCCGAGGTGTCCGCGGGCGTCCCGGTCGGGGTCGAAACGGTCGGGGTCGGGGAAGCGGTCCGGGTCCCGGTTGGCGGCGGCGAGCGAGAGCAGGACCGCGTCACCCTCCTCCAGGCGCCGCCCGGCCACGGTCACCGGGCAGGTCGCGCGGCGGGCGAAGTTCTGGGCGGGGCTGCGGTGCCGGAGCATCTCCTCGACGAATCCCGTGGCGGACGCGGGGTCCGCGCGCAGCCGCTCCTGGTGGGCCGGGTCCTGCAGCAGCAGGTGGACGAGGGTGCTCGCGGCGTTCATCGTCGTCTCGTGTCCCGCCACGGCGAAGGTGGCGAGGATGCTGACCCGCTCGTCCTCCTCGAGCGGCCGGCCGTCCACCTCGGCACTCAGGAGGTCGGCGACGACGTCGTCGGCCGGGTGCGCGCGGTGCGCGTCGAGCTCGGCCGCCATCAGCTCGTACACCTGCCGGCGCGCGCCGACGAAGTCGACGGCCCCACCGTCGGCGTCGAGCCCCGACCACATCTGCTCGGTGACCTCGCGGAACCGGGCGACGGTGTCCGGCGCGAAGCCGACGAGCTCGGAGAGCACGGCCAGGGGCAGGGGCAGCGCGATCTCGCGGACGAAGTCCCCGCCACCGCGCCCGGCGAACCCGGCGACGAGGTCGGTGATCGTGTGCTCGAGGAAGGGCCGGAGCCGCCGGACCCGTGCCGGGGACAGGGCGGGGACCATCAGCTTGCGGTAGGCCGTGTGCAGCGGCGGGTCGACGTCGATCGGGATGGCGTGCTGGGTCCCGTCGGTCGGGATGCGGTGCCCGGAGGCGGACGAGAACGTCGCCGGGTCGCGCAGGACGGCGCGGACGTCGTCGTAGCCGGTGAGCACCCAGAACCCGCCGCGCCGCGGGGAGCGCGCGACCGGTCCGGCCGCGCGCGCCGCCTCGTAGACCTCCCACACCGTCGGTTCGGTGAGCTCGGGCGCGTAGGGGTCGAGGTCGACGAGACCCGCCGAGGCTCCGGGGTCGGGCGCGGTCATGCCGTCGCCTCGCGTGGCTCGACGGACGCCGCTGGCAGCGGGTCCGGCACCTCGGCGTGCGGGCTGCGCAGGGCGAGGGTCGCGACGAGGCTGACGAGCCCGAGGCCGACGACGTAGGCGGAGATCCCGACTCCGGTGCCGGTCTGCGCGAACAGGACGGTGGCGACGATCGGGGCGAGCGCGCCGCCGGCGACGCTGCCGATCGCGTAGGCCACCGAGGACCCGCTGTAGCGGACGGGCGCGGGGAAGGCCTCGGCGATGTAGGCCCCGTACGCGCCGGTGCCGATGCCGAACCCGGCGCCGGCGACCACGCACGCGACGAGGGCACCGGCGGTGGTCCCGGTGTCGAGCAGCCAGAAGTACGGGAAGGCCCAGGCGGTCAGCCCGACGACGCCGACGAGGATCACCGGTCGCCGCCCGATGCGCTCGGCCCACACCGCGGCCAGGGGAAGGGCCCCCGCCCACACCAGGGCGGTGACGACGGTGATCGCGAGCATCGTCTGGGCCCCGACCAGCTGCCGGGCCGCGACGTAGGCCAGCGTGAAGACGAGCAGGACGTTGGCGAACCCGGAGATCAGGATGTTGAGGCCGGCGGCCGGGAGGAGCACCCGCGGGGTCCGCAGGACCTCGGCCAGCGGGGCCCGGTGCACGCCGGCGGACCGGACGCGTTCGAACTCCGGGCTCTCGTCCAGCCGCAGCCGCAGCACGAGGCCGAAGGCGACGAGGAGTGCGCTGAGCAGGAACGGGATCCGCCAGGCCCAGGCGGCGAAGGTCGCGTCGTCCACCACGAGCCGGACGGCGAGGAAGACGAGGCTCGCGAGGACGACCCCGAGGGGCAGGCCGACCTGGGGCAGCGCGCTGTAGAGGGTCCGGCGGCGCGGTGGTGCGTGCTCGAGGGCGAGCAGGGTGGCACCGCCCCACTCGCCGCCGACCCCGATGCCCTGCACGAAGCGCAGCAGCACCAGCAGGATCGGGGCCGCGGCCCCGATGACCGCGTAGGTCGGCAGCAGGCCGATGAGCAGGGTGCCCACGCCCATGATCAGCAGCGACGCCACCAGCATCCGCCGTCGGCCGAGCCGGTCGCCGAAGTGCCCCATCACGGCACCGCCCACCGGGCGGGCGACGAAGCCGATGGCGAAGGTCGAGAGCGCGGCCAGGGTGCCGGCGACCGGCGAGACGCTCGGGAAGAACTGCGGGGCGAACACCAGCGCGGCGGCGGTGCCGTAGATGAAGAAGTCGTACCACTCGATCGTCGTGCCGATCAGGCCGGCCAGGGCGACGCGGCGTGGTCGTCGGGACGTGGTCATGGGAGCTCGTCTCAGGTGGTGGAGGGGTGGTGTCAGTCGTCCCAGTTGCGGGGCGCCGTGTAGCCGGTCTGCCCCTTCTCCAGGCCGAGCGCGAAGATCGGCCCGTCCAGGTCCTCCTGCCAGATCAGCGACTCCATGCCGATGTGCTGGGGGTGGTCCTGGACGGTGTAGACGGTCAGGCCGGACTCGCTCGGGTAGTGCGCGTGCTCGCGCCACGAGGGCGCGGACAGGAGCAGGTCGCCGGGGCCGAACTCGATGCGCTGCCCGTCGACGACCGAGTAGCCGGTCCCCTCGACGTGGTAGTTGATCGCGACCGAGCTGTGGCGGTGCCCGGGGCCCTCGGCGCGGGCCTTCAGGCCGGAGGGAATCCGCGACAGGGTGACGAAGAACGAGTTGGTCGCGCCCTGCCGGCGCTCGGTCGCGGTGTTGTAGAGCGCCATGATCGTCCGCCGGCCGTCGCCCAGGGTCTGCGCCATCAGTCCCCGGGCGGTCTCGTACGGCCAGTGCAGCGGCTGGTTCGGGACCGGCTCGATGTCGACGAGGTACTCGTAGCCGCGCAGACGGGCCCCGGTCGGGGAGATCTCGTGGTCCGGCGCGCTCCCGCGGTCGGCGACCTCCGCGGACTCGTCCATGTCGATCGGGCCGTCGAGCGGGACGCCCGGCGACCACGCGGAGTCGAGCTGCTCGACGTAGTGGGTGCCGAGGAAGTCGAGCAGGGGGGCGTTGGAGTAGGACAGGCGCACCCACCGTCGGTCCGAGGGGTTGGCGAACCGGTGGGGCCGCATGGACGGCACGGTCACCACGTCGCGGGCGCCCATCGTCAGGGAGGTCCTGCCCACCTCGACGCTGCCGGTGCCCTCGACGCCGATCTGCACGAGGCTGGAGTTGCGACGCACCGGGGTCGTGCTCTCCCCGGGCAGGAGGACCTCGACGACGACCTCCACCCCGGGCGAGAAGCTGCGTCCGGTGGTCGACTCGGGGTGCACGAGCGCCGCGGCGCGGCGGCCGTTGTCGGGCCGTGCGCCCCGGGACAGGTGCTCGACGGTCTCCGCGATCTCGGCGGCGGTGACCCGCAGCGGCGCCCACGGGGTGGGCCGGGCGGGGCCCTGCCCGGTGATGTCCACGGTGTGGCCCGCGGTGCCGGCCGCGAGGCGGTGGACGTCGGTGGCGGTCATGGCCGTCCTCCCAGGAGGTCGATGTGGGCCGACCCGGTGGCCGCTCCGAGCAGCGCCTCGACCTGCGGGCGGGCGTCGGCGGTCAGGGGCAGCAGCGGAGCCCGCACGTGGTCGGAGGCGAGCAGGCCCTGCCGGTGCAGCACCCACTTCGCCGGGGCCGGGTTGGTCTCGACGAACAACAGGTCGACCAGCGGGTGCAGGGCGTAGTGCAGATCGCGGGCGGTCTCGTGGTCACCGGCCTCCCACGCCTCGTACATGCGGGCGACGGCGGTCGGGGCGAGGTTGCTGACGGCGGAGACGAAGCCGGCGCCGCCCAGGGCCAGCAGCGGCAGGCCGAGCAGCTCGATGCCGGACCAGACCATCAGGTCGCGGCCGCAGAGGTGCAGCACGCGGGAGAAGTGCTCGAAGTCCTTCGTCGTCTCCTTGATCCCGACGACGTTGTCGCAGTCGCGGAACAGCCGCGCCACGGTCTCCGGGGCGACGTCGACCGCGGTCCGCGAGGGCACGTTGTAGAGCACGATCGGCAGGTCGGGGAACTCCCCGGCGATCGTCGCGAACCACCGGTACAGCGCTTCCTGCGTGGGCCGCGCGTAGTACGGCGTGATGACGAGCGCGGCGTCCGCACCGGCGTCCCGCGCCGCGGCGGTGATCTCCAGCGTCTCGTCGAGCTTGGCCGACCCCGTGCCGGGCAGGAACGGGACGGCGTCGTCGACCACGGCGGCGACCGCCTCGATGGCGGCGATCCGCTCGGCCACGGTCTGCGCCGACGGCTCGCCGGTCGAACCGCCGATCGAGATGCCGTGCGAGCCCGCGTCGAGCTGCCGGCGGACCAGCCCGCGCAGGGAGTCGAGGTCGAGCCCGCCGTCGGCGGTGAACGGGGTGACGACGGGGGCGATCGAGCCGCGGATCGAGGTCGGGTCGCTGCGGTGCTTCACGGCCGCCCCCCGACGAGGAGCGTGGCGACGGCGAGGTCGGAGAGTCCCATGCCCATTCCCTTGAAGACGGTGAGGCGGGGTGCGGCCGGTCGGGCGACCTTCCCGACGACGACCTCGGCGAGCGTGTGCACGCTCCCCGGCTCGTCGTCGAGGTGTTCGCGCAGCTCACGGGAGCCACGGCGGGCGTTCGGCTCGCTGTCGACGACGACGAGCGACGTGGCGGCGAGGACGTCGGGGAGGAGCTCGGCGTGGGTCGGGAGGATGGCGCCGACCGCGTTCAGGTGGGCGCCCGCGGCGAGGTGGTCCGCCCGCAGGAACGGTTCCTCGGCCCGGGTGACCGCGGTGACGATCGGGGCGTCGCGGGTCGCGTCCTCGACGGTGCCGGCGACGTCGACGTCCAGGTGCAGCTCGTCGCGCACGCGGCCGGCGAGCGCTTCCGCACCGGCGACGGTCCGGTTCCACACCCGGACCCGCCGCAACGGCCGGACGGCGGCGACCGCCTCGACCTGGCGCAGCGCCTGCCGGCCGGCGCCGAGCAGGGCGAGCTCGTCGGCGTCCGGGTCGGCGAGGTGCCGGGTGGCGACCCCGCTGGCCGCCGCCGTCCGCAGGGTCCCGGCCGTCCCGGCCTCGGCCACGCCGAGGGTCGCCCCGTCGTCCGCACCGAACACCGTCATCAGCGCGCTCGCTCCCGCCGGGGTGTTCACCCACGTCTTGAAGATCGCCAGACCGGCGGTGCGGTCCACCGCGCCGAGCGCGTGCGCGCTCGCCCGGCCGGCGTCGACCGGCCAGGCGCTCATCGTCTTGTCGACGTTCCACGCCGTGCCCTCGGCCTCGTCGACGAGCACCTGCTCGAGCGCGTCGACCACGTCGGACACCGTCGGCCCCGACCGCACGTCGGCCTCCGTCCAGAACCTCACGACGCCACCCCCGCGAGCTCGGCGGGGACGGTGACGGGGACCTCGTCGACCACGCCGTGGCGCAGGACGCCCACCCCGGACACCTCCACCTCGACCACGTCGCCGGGGCGCAGGAACCGTGGGGGCTCGCAACGCAGCCCGATCCCCGAGGGCGTCCCGGTGGCGACGAGGTCGCCGGGGCGCAGCGGGGTGACGGCGCTGACGTAGGCGACGAGCTCGGCGAACGGGAACGTCAACCGGTCCGTGGTGTCGTCCTGGACCACCTCGCCGTTCAGCCGGGTGGTGACGCGCAACGCGCCGCGGCCCAGCTCGTCGGCGGTGGTCACCCACGGTCCGACCGCACCGGAGTGGTGCCAGTTCTTGCCCGCGGTGGCCTGGGTCGAGTGGAGCTGCCAGTCGCGGACGCTGTTCTCGGCCATGCAGGTGACGCCGGCGACGTACGCCCAGGCGTCGTCGGCGGCGATCCGGCGTCCGGGTCGGCCGATGACCAGGGCGGCCTCGCCCTCCCAGTCGAGCGAGTCGTCACCGGTGGGCCGGACGACCGGCGTCCCGGCGCCGACGAACGAGTCCGCGAAGCGGGTGAACAACGTCGGGTGGGTCGGCACGTCGGCCGGCCCGCGGGACGACTCGGCGGCGTGCGCCGGGTAGTTGAACCCGACGCAGACGATCTTGGGGTGGTCCCCCGCCGGCGGCTGCCACGCGACGTCGGCGACGGGGACCCGCGGGTCGTCGGGACGTGCCGGAACGGGGGCGGCCAGCAGGTGGTCGAAGCTCCGGACCCGGTGGTCCAGGCGGACCACCTCGTCGCCCTCGACGATCCCGAAGCCCGGCTGCCCGGAGGTGGTGAAGCGGGCGAGCCTCATCGCGCGGCCACCGGCTCGGCGAGCGGCGGGGTGACGGAGGTCCGGTCGGCGACCGGCGCCCGCAGCCCGGCCCGCTCCAGACGGGGCAGCACCTCGTGGGTGAAGGCGTCCAGCCCGGCGTCGTAGTCGACCCAGGTCAGCAGCGCACCCTCGATCCCGGCGGCGCTGAGCATCTCGAGCCGCTCGGCGATCCGCTCCGCGGTGCCGACGAGCGGGAAGCCGCCGGCGCCCGCGGCGAACCGCTGGCGCATCATGGCCATCACCTCGGGCGGCATCAGCTGGGTGTTCGCGCCCTGCAGGCGCATCCAGGCGTCGACGCTCTCGACGTCCTCGAACTCGGCGGAGAACCGTTGCAGGTACGCCTCCGCCTCGGCCTGGGTGTCGCGCTGGACGACGACGGTGTGCGTCCAGAGCCGTACCTCGCGACCGAACTGCTCGCGCGCCATCTCCTGGTAGGACTCCACCTGACGGCGGATCCCGGCTTCGTCCTCGGCCTGCACGATCACGAAGCACAGGTCGGCATGCTCGGCCGCGAACCGCATCCCGCGCGGCGACCCGCCGGCATTCATGATCGGGATGGTGGGCTGCACGGGCTTGGGCTGGGAGACCCCGCCGACGACGTCGAAGAAGCGCCCGTGGAAGTCGAACTCGTCGGTCTCGGCCCACAGCCTGCGGATCACCTCGAGCCACTCGGCGAGGTGGTCGTAGCGCTCGTCGTGCTCGCGCATCGGCGCGCCGAACATCTCGAGCTCCGGCCGGTTCCAGCCGCCCACGACGTTGAGGGCGAACCGCCCGCCGGAGATGTGGTCGACGGTCGCCGCCTGCTTCGCGGCGACGATCGGGTGCAGCGTCGGCGCGTGGGAGGTGGCGAACACACCGATGTTCTCGGTGGCGGCGGCGATGCCCGCGGCCCAGGTGAACGGCTCCAGGACGCGGCCGGACCGGTGCTCCGGGCGACCCTCGGGATAGCCCTTCCACCGGGCGAACGGCACGACGGCCTCCAGGCCGGCCCGGTCCGCGGCGCGGGCGGTCCGCAGCGAGCGCGCCCAGGACGTGTCGGGGGCCTCGGGCACGAGGGTCTGCGAGGCGCCCGTCCCGTTCGTGCAGAACAGCCCCAGCTTCAGTGCGTTGTCGTTGAACAGCGGGTTCACCGCAGACCTCCTCGTCCGTGCTGACGAGAAGGACGCTAGAGACGCAGAACACATAGGTCCAAGACGAGTAACCGGAGCTGTGGATAAGCTTTCCCGTATGTCACTGCTGTCGCAGCTGCGTCGTCTCGAGATGTTCTGCGCGGTCGTCGACGAGGGCGGGGTGACCCGCGCCGCCGAGCGCTTCCACGTCGCGCAGCCCTGGGTGTCGGCCCAGATGCGCACGTTGGAGAAGGCGGTCGACGCGGCGCTGTTCGTGCGCGAGGGCCGCCGGATCGTGCTCACCGAGGCGGGTCGGCGGCTCTACGCCTGGGCGACGGAGACGCTGGCGGGCGCGGCACAGGCCCAGCGCGACATCGACGACCTGCACTCCGGGGCGGCCGGCACGCTCGCGGTGGCGACGAGCATGGCCATCGGCACCTACCTGATCCCCCCGCTGATGACCGACCTGCGGCGGGAGCGCGCGGGCGCGGACATCACCATCTCCATCAGCGAGCCGGCGGTCGCGATGCGCCGCGTCGAGACCGGCGAGGTCGACTTCGCCGTCACCACGTGGATGGACGAGGTGCCGCCGCCCGGGGTCCAGGCCGAGAAGCTCTGGGACGAACCCATCGTGCTCTGCGCCGCGCCCGACGGACCACCCGCCGGCGACACGATCGACCTCGCCGAGGTCGCCGCACTCCCGCTCGTCGGGGTCCCGGCCGGGGTCGCGATCGAGCGGGTCCTCGACCGCCAGCTCCGCGCCGCGGGCCTCGCGCCGCCGTCGTACGTGATCCGGCTCGGCCACGCCGAGGCCCTCAAGCGGGCCGTCGCCGACAACGGCTGGGTGTGCTTCGCGCCGCTCTACTGCGTGGCCGACGACGTCGCCGCCGGCCGGCTGCGCGCGGTCCGGGTCGCCGACGCCGACCTCGCCGAGGCCATCGGCCTGTTCTCCCGGGACACGAGCTGGTTCTCGCCCCTCCAACGGGCCGCCGTCGCCACCCTGCGCGACGTGGCGGTCCGCAAGCGCGGCGAGGTCGAGGTGAGGTGACGGCAGGCGCACGGCCCTTCCGGCCGTCACCGCTCGCGCGGCCACACGACGACGTCCCGGTCGTCCGGCGGGCCGCCGTCGCCGTGCCGACCTCTCAGCCCGGGAGGAGGCGACCGGAGCACGACGGGCACCGCGCGTCCTCCGCCCCGAGCCGGATCATGTGGTCGCGGCACGCTCCCCCGCCGCATGCCCGGCAGGTCAGCCCGACGACCTCCGCCCAGGCCACGACCGCCTCCACGTCGGCCTCGGGGCGCGAGGCCAGCTGACCGGTGTCCGCGAGCTCGGCCGTGTACGAGTGCCACCGGGTGCCGCACATCCGGCAGCCGCGCGTCCCGTCGCCGGTCTCCGAGGTGGGCGACTGCTCCTCGGGAACGAGGACCAGCGGGCGGGTCGAGGTTGGGCCCGTGCCGCGGCGCAGGGGGACGACCGACGTCCCCGTTCCCGACGCCGGGTCTGCCGGGGTCACGTCGTCGGCCTCGACGCGCGGACGCCGCGGGGAGCACCACCGCGCCGTCGACGGCAGGAGGGACAGCACCAGGAGCGTCGCGATCAGGACCACCTCGACGACGCTCACGACCGCGAGGAAGGGCTCGACCCGCCAGGCCGACGGCGGGACGGAGGTGAAGCCGACCAGCACCCCGACGCCGTTCAGCACGATGGCGGCCCAGCGCGCGACCCGGTTGCCCTGGTGGGTCGCGACCCCGAGCGCGACGCGGACCACGGGTGCGACGGCCGCGGCGAGGGCGACCCCCGGGTTCCCGGACAGGAGGACGACGACCACGACCGTCTCGACGACCGCATAGACCACCGTGACCCGCAGCAGCCAGACCACGGCCGGGGGCGGGACCCGGGTCGGCGGCGGTTCCGCACCGGAGAGCACGTCGGATCCGTCCACGGAGGTCCTCCCGGTCCCGGTCGTCCGACCGTCTCGTGCGGCCTCGTGCCGGCCGGCGACACGCAGCGTCGCCGCCCGCGGTGAGGAGGGGTCCTCACCGCGGTGGCGTCTGCTGGGCGGGCCGCCGGCTCCGCGAGCCGCGCCGACGGCGGACGCCCGGGCTCGCGGTGCAGGAGAGGACGCGCGATGCCCGAGGTCACGTCGAGGATCGGTCCGGTCGCCGGCGGGGTGGCCCTGCTGGTGGCGCTCACGGTCGCGGGATGCGGGTCCCCGACGCCACCGCCGGCCCCGCCCGCCTCCCCGACGACGGTGTCGCCCGCGGCCCTCCCGCCGGCGGCGTCCCCGACCACGACCCCCGCGCCCACCACCACCCGTGCGGCGCTCCCGGTGGTCACCGCGCGGGACGGGACGAACGTGAAGGCCTGCGCCGACGGGGCGTGCGAGGTCGCGATCGACGGCCCGTCGACGTTCCGGGTGGGCGACTTCCGCACCACCGTGACCCCCGGGGCCGACGGTGTCGCCGTGCGGGTGGTCTTCCCCTCCGGGACCGTCGGGACGACGACGCTCAGCGGTGTCGGGCCCGGTGGATCGTTCAGCACCTCGTCCGGCCTGCGGGTCCAGGCCGGGCTGGCCGGCCGCGACGACCGCGGTCGGCCGGTCGTCACGTTCTCCCGTGGCTGAGGCCGTGTTCGGGCCGTACCGGCTCGAGGAGCTCGTCGGCCGCGGAGGCATGGGCGAGGTGTGGCGGGCCTACGACACCCGCCGTCGACGGCGCGTCGCCCTCAAGCGGCTGACCACGCCCTCCGCGCACGACGACGAGTTCCTGGTCCGGTTCCGGCGTGAGGCCGAGACCACGGCGGGGCTGGACTCGGTGCACGTCGTGCCGATCCACGACTGGGGCGAGATCGACGGCGAGCCGTTCCTGGACATGCGGCTGATCGACGCCGGGGACCTGTCGTCGTTGCTCGCGGCCTCCGGGGGCCGCCTGCCCGCGGACCGCGCGACGCGGATCGTCGGGCAGCTCGCGGATGCGCTCGACACCGCCCACCGCGCCGGGATCGTGCACCGCGACGTCAAGCCGTCCAACGTCCTGGTCGCGGCGAGCCACGGCGGGGACCACTGCTACCTGGTCGACTTCGGCATCGCGAAGGTGCTCGGTGAGACCCACGACCGCGGCCTGACCCGCAGCGAGTCCACCCTCGGCACGCCGTACTACATGGCGCCGGAGCTGTTCGGCTCCGCGACGGCCGCGTCGGTCGGCAGCGACGTCTACGCCCTGGGCTGCACCCTGTACCGCCTCCTCACCGGCCGTGAACCCTACGACGGTCCCGGGGTCGCCGCGGTGATGCAGCACCACCTGGTGAGCCCACCCCCACGTCCGTCGGCGGTGGAGCCCCGGCTCGCCCCGTTCGACGAGGTCGTCGCCGCCGCGCTGGCGAAGGCCCCCGCGGACCGGCCGGCGTCGTGCGGTGAGCTGGCCGACGCGGCGACGCGGGCCTGTCGGGCGGCCGGGTTCGACCCGTCGTCGGAGCTGCACCGCGCGCCGACCCTCCGCCCGTCGGAGGCCGCCCCTCCCGGTCCGGCGTCCCCGCGGTGGTGGTGGTCGGTGCCGGCGGCGCTCCTGGTACTGCTCGTGGCGGGCGGCATCACGTGGCTGGTGCGGCCCGGCGACCCGACACCGGTCGCGACTCCCCCACCTGCGGTGCCCCGGGCGCTGATCACCGGTCAGACCCTGGACCTCCCCGACACCGCCGGTGGCCGTCCCCGCTCCGCCGAGGAGGTCGTCGAGCTGTTCCGGCGCTGGCCGGACGCGTGCACCCTGCTCACGCCGGACGAGATCGCGGCCGCCGTCCCGGGCGCGACGGTGGGCACGCCCGCGCCGCAACGGTCCCCGTTGTCCCTCGACGGACGACGGATCGGGCGCACCCCCAACGCCGTCACCTGCCTGTGGACCGTCCGCGGCCCGCAGGGCGGCACAGCCCTGCTGCGGCTCGCGCTCCGCACCGTCGGCGGTGTCGACGACCTCGTCTACGAGGACACCGCCGCCGAGGACGAGCCGACGGTCGCACCGTCGGCGACGCCGGTGCCGCCGTCCGACGCGGTCCCCCAGCCCTTTCCCGACGACGGGTCCTTCGCGGCCTCGCCCACGACCCGCTGCGGGGCGCGGCAGCTCGACCGCAGCTCGTACGACCCCGACCCGGAAGGCATCCGCGTGACGCCGCCGGGGGACGTCGCCCAGGTGCTGTGCCTGCACGCGCCCCAGGTCCTCTACTCCCTCGGCTGGCACCTGCCCGCCGACCCGCCGGTCCCCGCCCGCAGGTGGGTCGCGGAGTCGGTGCCCGCCCTGGTCCGGGTGCTCGACGCCAAGATCCGGTGACGCGGTGATCCGCTCGTGGACTACAGTTCCGTCCCTCCACGGGGGTGACGCGGTGGACGTGGTGGGTGACCGACTCGGCGACTACGAGCTGCTGGAACTGCTCGGCCGGGGCGGGATGGGCGAGGTCTGGCGCGTGCGCGACACCCGCCGCGGCCGGGTCGTCGCCCTGAAGCGGCTGCACGCCGAGTACTCCGACCGCCCGGACTTCGAGTTCCGGTTCCGCCGCGAGGCCCGCGTGACCGCGGCGCTCTCGTGCCCGCACGTGGTGCCGATCCACGACTTCGGCGAGATCGACGGGCGCCCGTTCCTGGACATGTTGCTGGTGACGGGCGGGACCCTCGCCGACGCGCTCGCGGACGCGCCCGACGGCATCGGCGAGGACCGCGCGCTCACGGTCGTGGAGCAGGTCGCCGAGGCCCTGGACGCCGCGCACGCGGCCGGGCTGGTCCACCGGGACGTCAAGCCGGCGAACGTCCTGCTCGACGAGGCGTCGCAGGGGATCTTCTGCTACCTGACCGACTTCGGGATCGCCAAGGTCGCCGACGACACCGCGGCCGGGCGCGTGACGGAGACCGGCCAGGTGCTCGGGACCAGCTCCTACACCGCTCCCGAGCTCTACCTCACCGGCGAGGCCACCGCCGCGACCGACGTGTACGCGCTCGGCTGCGTGCTCCACGAGATGCTCTGCGGACGCCGCGCGTTCGCGGCGACCACGGCCCTGTCCGCCATGCACGCCCACGTGTTCGGGCCGGTGCCCGCCCCCAGCTCGGTTCGCCCGGACCTGGCGCGGTACGACCCCGTGATCGCCCGGGCGCTCGCGAAGGACCCCGCCGAGCGGTACGCCTCGGCCTCGGAGCTGGCGCGTGCCGCACGGGATGCCCGCGCCGCGACCGCCGCACCGGAGCCGCCTCCTGCGAGCCCGGCCCGGCGCCGCGGACCGCTCGTCGCCGCAGCCGCGCTGGTCCTGGTGGTGGCCGTCGTGACGGCGGTCGTGCTCGTCCGCCCGACCGGCGGGACCGGCGACGGCCCCGCTGCCGCCGCGGGGCCACCGGTGAGCGGGGTCACGAACCTGCGTCCGCTCCCGGTGTCGTTCCGGAACGCGAGCGCGGTGATCGTGGCCGCCGACGGGGGGCGGGCGTACGTCTCGGACCTGCAGCGACGGGGTGTGGTCGTCGTCGACCTCGCGACCGGCCGGGAGGCGGACTTCCTCCCGGCCCGGTTCGGGGCGTTCGCGATGGCGTTGAGCCCGGACGGACGCACCCTCGCCGTCGCGAACCAGGGCTTCGACGACGGGACCGGCTACGGCGTGACCCTGGTCGACCTGCCCACCCGGGTCAGCACGAGCCTGGACCGGAGCGTGGAGCCGGGTCGCGTGCTCTTCACCCCGGACTCCCGGACGGTGTACGTGGGCGACCACGGCACCACGCAGGAGCCGGGGACCACCGTCTCCGCGCTCGACGTGGCGACCGGCGAGGTCGTCCGGACGATCCCGGTCGACGCCCGGCCCGACGGGATGGTGCTCTCCCCGGACCGGACCACGCTCTACGTGGCCAG
Organism: Actinomycetospora termitidis; assembly: GCF_030286555.1. Classification (GTDB taxonomy): domain Bacteria; phylum Actinomycetota; class Actinomycetes; order Mycobacteriales; family Pseudonocardiaceae; genus Actinomycetospora; species Actinomycetospora termitidis. Next base: position 372,942 of record NZ_JASVWF010000004.1, read on the forward strand.
CTCGGGCGGGATCGACGGCCCCACCAGCGGGACGATCGCCGTCATCCCGCTCGACGGCGGCCCGGTGACCGGGATCCCGACGCCCCGCAGTCCGTCGGCGATGGTGGGGCTCCCGGACGGCACGCTGCGGGTCGTGGTGCAGAACGACGACCCGGCCCGGGCGGGCGTCGACGTGATCGACCCGCGCAGCCGGACCGCACGCATCCGCACGGAGGCATCGCTGCGCGCGCCCTACGAGCTCGCCGGCACGCCCGACGGGCGGGTGCTCGCAGTCGCGCAGGACCGGCGGAGTCCCCCCGCGTCGAGCGCGCTCTCCCTCGTCGACGCCGTCTCCGGGGCCACCCGGAGCACGGTGCCCACGCCGCCGGGCTCCGGGGGCGTCGCGATCACCCCGGACGGACGCCGGGTCCTCCTGCTCTCCGACACCACGCTCACGGTCGGCGACCTGACGATTTGACGACCGGGAGTCGTGCCCTCCGGTCGCGCCGCGGACGACGTCACCGGGCAGGATCCGGCGGGTGGCCCCGACCTCCGTCCGCCGCGCGCTGACCCACCTGCCGCCCGGCGCCGACGCGCGGGTGCGCACCCCGGACGGGACGGACCCGGCGGACGTGCTCTACGTGGTCACCGGCGACGGCGGGGTGCGGGTCGACCCGGGAGCACGCGAGTTCCGGGAGCGCCCCGTGCTCATCGGTCGCAACCGGCCCGAGGTGGACGTCTACCTCGCTCCCGGTGACGCCGAGGTCGCCCGGGTTCAGGCCTCGCTGCTCTTCGACGGGGCCACGTGGCAGCTGACGAACCACGGCCCGCTCCCCTGCCGGCTACCTGCGCGCGAGGTCCGTGCCGGGGAGGTGGTCCCGATCGGCCGGGGGTACCTGACCGTCCACCTCGAGACCCGGATCGGCCGGCACTACCTCGTGGAGATCCGCGTGACCCGCGAGCGGGAGCCCCCGCCTCCCGCTCCCGTCGACGCGGACGACGAGGCCCGGCTCGAGACCGACGACGTCCGGGTCCGGCGCCGCGACCTCGCACCGGTCGACCGCCTCGTCCTGGTCGCACTGGCCCGCCGCTACCTCGCCTTCGAGCCCGACCCCGCCCCGCTGCCGTGGGCGCAGGTCGCGGCCGAGCTGGACGAGGTCGCCCCGGACCGGCTCTGGAGCCGCCGGGTCGTCGAGAACCGGGTGCGCCGGATCCGGGAGGAGATGGCCGCGGAGGGCCTCGCCGGCCTGCGTGCCGAGGAGATCGCCCCGCCGCTCGGCAACCAGATCAACCACAACCTCATCCTGTGGCTGATGAACTCGCGCACGATCCGCCCCTCCGACCTGGCCGACCTGGGCTTCGTCGACGAGGACTGACCACCGCTCACGGGTGGCCGGTCACGCGGTCCTCCGCACGAGCTCCGGGTGCCTCCGGGCGAAGGCCGACGGGGTCCCGAGCAGGACCGACCGCGTCAGGCACCGCGGGCAGTGCGTGTGGTCCGACGCTCCCCCGGGCGGCCGGTCCCGCTCGAAGTAGCCGCAGCCCGGGCAGCGGTAGGCGTCGACGGCCGTCACGAGTCCCCCGCCCGCACGGTGGTGTCCTCGCCGGCCGCGGCGGCGAGCAGCTTGGCGGTGTCGAGGAAGTGCCGCACCGAGGTGATCGCCCCGGCCTTATCGAACGTCCACAGGTGGAGCTGTTCGTCGCGGTACCTGCCCCCACCCGGCAGGGTGTAGGCCAGCGCCACCCGGCAGACGACCCGGTCGCCGTCGGCGATCACGTCGCGGAGTTCCAGCATCGAGAACTCGTTCCGCCCCATCGCGTCGAAGAACGGGCCGAGGTTCGACCGCCCGGAGAACGGACGGTAGAAGGCGGGGCCGCCGGGACGCTGGGCGAAATTGTCCTCCCAGTCGCTCTCCCAGGCGACGTCCTCGGACAGCATCGCGAGCAGGCCGGGAATGTCGCCGGCGCCGAACACCTCGTACACCCGGCGGGCGGTGTCGGCATTCGTGCGAGTGGGTGCGCTCATGATCGGTGAATCCCTTCGGGAAGTGGTGTCTCGTCGGTGCGTGTGCTCGCGAGGGCGGCGCCGAACGCCAGCCAGGTCAGGCCGTAGCCGGCGATCGCGACGAAGTTCGGGGCTCCGGACACGGCGAAGACCGGGATGAGGACCAGGACGGGGTACAGCCCGCAGACCAGGGGCGTCACGCGGCCCGGGCCGGTCCAGCGGTGCCCCCACAGGACGGCGATGCCCAGCACGACCATGCCCACGGCCTGGAGGACCTGGCCGACCGGGAAGATCGGGGAATCGCTGCGGGAGCCGTCGAGGAACGCGAGGACGTGCGCCACGACGAAGACGAGCGTGCCCAGCAGCGCGACGACGGCGCCGGTCGTGGCGAGGGGTCCCGGGCCCGCGAGCCGGGCCCGCGCCGTCTCCAGGACGCCCGCGCCGGTCAGCACGATCCCGAGCGCGGCCAGGCCCATCCACGGGTCGATGCCGGGCACGGGTGGGCCGACCGCGGAGCCGATCTCGGTCACCGCGAGCACGGTGAGCAGTGCCGCGCCCACCATGCAGAGGCCGCCGGCGGACCGGTGGGTGGTTCTCGGTGTCTGCGCGCGTGTCGTCATCGGCACTCCTCGTCCCGTCGTCCTGCGGAATGTGTCGGCGAGAAGTGTCGGGAACGGCGCGACCGGTCACGAGGGTGTCGACCGGCGGGTGCCCGAGGATGCAGGCACCCCCGGAATCGGGGGGTTTCTCCCCTTCGCAGCGCCGGGACCGTGCCGAAGAATCCGCGGAATGGTCGGCGCGATCGGGCGGGAGCGCAGTGACGACGTCGCGCGTCGCGTCGTGATCGCGCTCTCGGTCCTGGGGTCGATCTGCGCCCTCGTCGTCGTCGTGCTGATCGTGATCCCGGGTGGAGCGTCCTTCGAGGACACCGACGGCGTGTGGCAGGTGGCGTACCTGGCGTTCCTCGTCGCCGGGTCGGTCATCGGCGTCCACCGGCCGCGGCACCGGGTCGGGTGGGCGTTCCTGGCGCTCGGCCTCGGCACCCTCGTCCCGAGCGCGATCGTCGCGATCCGGCTCGGGCTCGTGGGGCGGACGGTGTCCTGGTCGAGCGGGGTGGCGGCCGCTCTGGAGACCGCGGCGGTCTCCGGCCTGCTCACGACGGTGCTGCTGATCTTCCCGACCGGGCACCTCCTGTCCCGGCGATGGCGGTGGGCCGTCCGGCTCGCGGCGGTGACCGCCCTGCTGGGTGCGTCGGCGGGCTTCGTGACCGGCCGGTTCGGCGGGCACGACACCGGCGTGCCGCCCGGGAACCTCGCACCGCTCGACGGTGACCTGCGCGGCCTCGGCGACGTGCTGGAGGCCGTCTTCTCGCCGCTGATGATCGTCTGCTTCCTCCTCGGCTGTCTCTCGCAGGTCCTGCGCTACCGCTGCGCCGGCGCCGACGAACGGCATCAGCTCCGCTGGCTCGCCGCGGCCGCGGCCGCCCTGCTCGGCACGCTCGTCGTCGGGATCGTCGTCACGGGGTCCCCGGTCGCCGAGGGCGTGTTCGCCTTCGTGACGGCCGGGGTGTTCGTCCTGATCCCGCTCGGCGCCTGTGTCGCGGTGCTGCGCTACCGGCTCTACGACATCGACGTCGTGCTCTCGAAGGCCGTGGTGTTCGGTGGCCTCGCCGCGCTCGTGACCGCGCTCTACGTCGTCGTCGTGGGTGGCGTCGGCGCCGTCGTCGGCCGGTCCGGGACGACCCTGCCGCTCTCGATCGCGGTGACGGTGATCGTCGCGCTCGCGGTGGAGCCCCTGCGGGCCCGGCTGGAGCGGCTCGCGGACCACGTGGTCCACGGACGGCGGGCCGATCCGGCCGACGTCCTCACCGAGCTCAACGCCGGTCTGGCGGCCACCGCGGACGATCGCGGCCCGGCCCGTCTGGCCCGGTTGCTCGCGGACGGCACGGGCGCGGTGGCGGTGGTGCTGTGGATCCGGGTCGGCGCGGAGTTCCGTCCCTGGGCGCACGGCTCGACCGACGAGGACGACACCCCGGCGGCGGTCGCCGACCCCGACGAGATCGAGGCCGACCTCGTCGTCCGCGTCCCCGAGGGCGACGAGCCGCTCGGCGCCCTGTCGCTCGTGAAGGCACGCGGCGAGTCGGTGAGCGCCGCCGACCGGCGGCTGGTCCGCGGCGCCGCCGCGGGTGCGGCGCTCCTGCTCGGACACCGCCGCCTGCAGATCGAGCTGCAGGAGCGGGCCCGGGAGCTGGCGGCCTCCCGCGTCCGGCTCGTCGCCGCCCAGGACGCGGAGCGACGCAGCCGCGAGCGCGACCTCCACGACGGCGCCCAGCAGCGCATCGTCGTCCTGCGGCTCCTCCTGGGCATCGGTGCTGACGCCGCGCGCGCCGAGTCCGTTCCCGACCTCGCCGCGGACCTCGACGCGGTCTCCGCGGACGTCCAGCACGTCCTGGAGGCGGTGCGGACGATCGCCCGCGGCCTCCACCCGCCCCTGCTCGCGACCGAGGGGCTGCTCGCGGCCCTGCGCAGCGCCGCGCGTCTGGCCCCCGTGCCGATCGCCCTGGACGTGGCGGTGGCCGGACGGTTCCCGACCGACGTCGAGACGACGGTCTACCTGGGGGTCCTCGGCTCGGTGGCCCACCTGTCGGGCACGGCGCGGGACCGGCTCGACGTCGTCGTCCGCACCGACGACGACGGGCTGGTCTTCCGCGTCAGCGGCGCGACCGACGCGCCGGGCGACGGGGACCGGGAGGACACGGCGGACCTCGCCCTCGTCCGGGACCGGCTGGACGTCCTCGAGGGCGACCTGTGCGTGGAGACCCGCGGCGCCGTCACGACCCTGACCGGCCGGGTGCCCACGCACCGGACCGACGCGACGAGGGCCGCCGCACTGGCGGGTGCCGCGTCGTGAGGTCGCTGGTGGCGACCCGGGCGCTGGCCGGGGCGATCCTCGCGGTGGTCGTGATCGGGGTGTACGTCGCCGCCCTCGCGATCGCCGCGCTGGTCGGTGGCGAGGCGGCGACGCGGCTCCCGGTGCTCGTCGCGGGCACCGTCGGGGTGGCACTGATCGTGCCGCGGCTCCGGGGGTGGGCCGGCCGGCTGGCCGCGGAGGTCGTCCTCGGCCGCCGCGCGGCCCCGCACGAGGTGCTGGGCGCGCTCCCGCCCGCTCCCGGTGCGGCGCTCCCCCTCGACCGCGTCGCCGAGCGGCTCGCCGCGGGCACCGGCGCCGCCGGCGTCACGGTGTGGGCCGGGGACGGGGACACGCTGCGCCCCGTGGCGTGCTGGCCCGTGCCCCCGGCGACCGTCGCCGGCGAGCCGGCGGAGGGCGTCTCCCGTCGGGTGCCGGTCGTCCACGACGGCGAGGTCCTCGGTGCCCTGTCGATCACGAAGAGCCGGGCCCGCGGCATCGGTCCCGCGGATGAACGCCTGCTGCGGGCGGTCGCGGGCGGGCTCGGGCTCGCACTGCGCACGAACCTGCTCACCGCCGACCTCGCCCGGCAGGTCCGTGCGCTCGAGGCCTCCCGCCGTCGGCTCGCGGAGAGCGGTGACCAGGTGCGGCGCCTGCTCGGCCGCGACGTGCGGGTCCGCGCTGCGGAGCCCCTGACGGCGGTGCGGGAGCGGCTCGACGACCTCGGCCGGCGGGCCGCCCTGCGCGGCGCCCCTCGGACGGCGGCGCTCGTCGCCCGGACCGCCGCGGACACCGCGACGGCGCTCGCGGCGCTCGGGGACTTCGCGCGCGGGGTCCACCCGCCGGTGCTCGACGCGGACGGGCTGGCTCCGGCCCTCCGGGACGCGGCCGCCGTCGCGCCGGTGCCGGTCGTGATCCACGGCCCGGCGCCGGGACGCCGCGATCCGGCGCAGGAGAGCGCGTTGTACTTCGGGGTCCTCGAGGCCCTCCAGAACGTCACGAAGCACGCCGGGGCCGCGCGCGTCGACGTCCGGCTGCTCGAGCGGGCGGACGCCCTCGAGGTCGTGGTCGCCGACGACGGGCGCGGCCTCGCCCCCGGCGCCCACCACCGCGGGACCGGGTTGGCCGGCATCGAGGACCGGCTCGCCGCGGTCGGTGGCGGCCTCCGCGTGGAGTCGGGCCCGGGCGGGGGCACCGTCCTGACGATGCGGGTGCCGTCACCCGCCGCGTGCCCTCAACCGCCGGCGCCGGACGACTCGGCCAGGAAGAGCAGCGCGGCCCGGACCCGGTGATGGCTACCGGGGTCCGCGGCCAGGCCCAGCTTCGCGAAGATCGCGTTGATGTGCTTCTCCACCGCGCGCACCGTGAGGACCAGCGCCTCCGCGATCGCGGCGTTGTTGCGGCCCTGCGCGATCCCGGCCAGCACCGCGAGCTCGCGCTCGGTCAGGCGCGAGAGCGGCCCGTCCCCGCCCCGCCGGCGGGCCGCCACCAGTTCCTCGACGACCCGCGGGTCGACCACCGACCCGCCGGCCGCGACCTCGCGCATCGCCGCGACGACCTGCTCCACGTCGGACACCCGTTCCTTGAGCAGGTAGGCGCGGCGTCGGGATCCGTCCTCGAACAACTGCGAGGCGTAGTCCGGCTCGACGTACTGGCTCAGCACGACGACCCCGAGGTCCGGGTGGGACGACCGGAACCGTCGCGCGGCCCGGAGGCCCTCGTCCGTGCCGGTGGGCGGCATCCGGATGTCGGTCAGGACGACGTCCGGCGGGTCCGCCGCGACCGCGTCGAGCAGCGTCGGCAGGTCCTCGCAGACCGCGACCAGCTCGAGTTCCGGGCGCGCCTGCACCAGGAGCGTGAGGCCCTCGCGCAGGAGAACGCCGTCCTCGGCGATCACCACCCGCAGCGGCATGCCGTCACGGTAGTGGAGCGCCACTCCGGTCTCCCCCGGTTCCGAGCGAAGGGCCCCCTCGGTCGGATAGACGGGCCGTGGGCGCCCTTCGCCAACCCGGCCCCCGCGGAGCGAAGGGCACCTTCGGTCGAATAGATCGACCGAAGGTGCCCTTCGCTCAACAACGGGTGGTCAGCGCACCCGCTCCAGCGTCATCGCCGGCGCACCGGGGAGCGACCGCGCCCGCGACATCGTCACCAGACCCTGGGCACCGAGGCTCACCCCGACGAACAGCAGGATGCTCGCGGCGTTGACCGTGGCCGCCGACGGTGCGACGAGCCGGGCCAGGAGATCCAGCCCGACGTGGGCCGCGATCCCGACGATCCACAGCGCCGCGGTGCCCCAGTGGCCCTGGGTGAACACCGTCCCGTCGGCGACCCAGAGCTTCATCGTCCGCGCCCGCAGCAGACCCAGCAGGCCGCCGACGACGAGTCCGGTGACCAGCAGCGTCCAGCCGAGGGTCGACACGGGGGCGTCCGCCGCCGCCGACGCGACCTGCACGAGCCCGATCACGCCCAGGACCGCCGCCACCCGCACCCGGCGCGGGGTGAACTCACGCACCCGCAGCTGGTTGTAGACCACCCAGACCAGCACCGCGATCCCGAGCACCGCCGACAACGTCCCGTTCATGATCCGTCCCTCCCGTTGGTGTGCTCCGTACGGTCGTCCGCCGGCGGTCCCGGCACGTCGACCCACGGGTGGAGACGGGGTGGAGAACGGGTGTGTCCGGCGGGGAACGGGTCCAGACTCGGCCCCGTGACCGCCACGACCACCGGGCACCGGGAACCCCCGCCCCGCCCCGCGTTCCAGACGGCGGGGGTGCCGCGCTCCGAGGCGGGCTCCCGCCTGGCGGGGCTCGGGCAGGCCCTGCGACCGCTGCTGTGGCTCTCCGTCATCGCCGGCACCGTCTGGCCGCTGACCCCCGGCGCGATCGCGGGCGGGGCCGTCGTCCTGGTCGGGGCGCTCTGCGCCGTGGCCGCCGCGCGCGACCCGCGGATCGCCACCGAGCAGGCGCCGGGCGACGCGTGGCGCACGCTGCTGCTCGTCCTGTGCGCGCTGTCGGGGCTCGTCGCCACCTCGCTGAGCCCGGCCGGGGCGGGCTACGCCACGGTGTTCATCGCGGCCGGGCTCGCCGGACGGGTCGTCCTCGACGGGCGCCTGGTCTGGACCCTCGCCGTCGTGGCCGCGGTGGCCCTGTCGGCGGTGTTCGCGCTCTCTGTCGGCTCGCCGTGGGGGCTGCTGCTCGGCCTGTCGATCCCGGTCCTGGCGTCGCAGTCGCTGAACCGGGCCCGCCTGCACCGCGAGCACGCCCGGGTCGTCGCCCTGCTCGCGGAGCGGGACGCGCTGCGCGAGGCGGAGATCGCCGGCGCGGCCGCGCAGGAGCGGGCCCGGATCGCCCGCGACCTGCACGACGTCCTCGCCCACAGCCTGTCCGGGCTCTCGCTGCACCTGCAGGCGATCCGGGCCGTCCTCGCGAAGCGGCTCGGTCCCGACGACGCCGTCGTCGCCTCCGTCGACACCGCCGCGGACCTCGCCCGGTCCGGGCTCGCCGAGGCCAAGGAGGCCGTCGCCGCCCTCCGGTCGACGCCCGCCCCGACGACCCCCGACCTGCAGGCGCTCGTCGACCGCCACGACGCCGGGCTGACCGTCGACGGCGATCTCGACGGGACCGCCCCGGAGGTCCGCGAAGCCGTGTTCGCCGCCGTCCGCGAGGCGCTCACCAACGCCGGCCGCCACGCCCCGGGCGCCCGGACCGGCGTCACCGTCACCGCGGGCCCGGACACCGTGGAGGCGACGGTGACCAACACGGCCCCGATCGGGACACCCGCCGTCGGGGTCGGGGGCGGGAACGGCCTGGTCGGGCTCCGGGAGCGTGCGGCCCTGGTGGGCGGCACCGTCGAGGCCGGCCCGCACGACGACGGGTGGCGGGTGGTGCTGCGCGTCCCGGTGTCCGGCAGGCTGATGGCGTGACGACGTCGGTGATCGGGATCGTGCTCGCCGACGACCAGGCCGTCGTCCGCGACGGGCTGTCGATGCTGCTGGGCGCCGCGGACGACCTGACCGTGGTCGCAACGGCGCCGGACGGCCTCGCGGCGGTCGAGACGATCGTCCGCGAGCACCCCGACGTCGCCCTGGTGGACCTGCGGATGCCCGGCCTGGACGGCGCGCAGGTCACCGCCGAGGTGCGGCGGCGGGCGCCCGAGGTCCGCGTCCTGATCCTCACCACCTACGCCGACGACGACGCCGTCCTGCCCGCCCTCCGCGCGGGCGCCGCCGGCTACCTCACCAAGGACACCACCGGCGAGGCGCTGTGCTCGGCGATCCGGACGGTGGCCGCGGGCGGCTCGGTGCTCGACGCCGCCGTCCAGCAGCGGCTCGTGTCGCTGGCCGGAGACGCAGCGCAGCGGAGCTCGACCATCGAGGCCGGCTCACCGGCCGCGGCGCCGCCGGAGCCGGAGATCCCCGAGGGCCTCACCGCCCGGGAGGTGGACACCCTGCGACTGGTGGCCCAGGGGCTGTCCAACCAGCAGGTCGCGACGAAGCTGGTCGTCAGCGAGGCCACCGTGAAGACGCACGTGAACCACCTGATCTCCAAGCTCGCGGTCGACGGCCGGCCGGCGCTGGTCGCGTGGGCCTGGCGTCACGGCGTGGTGAGCTGAGCGGACAGGTCGTCGAGCGCGGCGAGGAGCCACTCCGGGGCCTCCTCGGCGACGAAGTGCCCCGTCGGCGCGACCCGGGAGGTCAGCCGGTTGGTGTGCGGGGCGAGCTCCCGCCCGACCTCCTCGGCGACCCGCCCCGCTCCCCCGACGGCCAGCACCGGCATCGTCAGGGGCCCGCGGGCGAGCATCGCGCGGTTGTCGGCGCCGTCGGTGAGCAGGTCGTGGTACTGCGAGAAGCCGCCGCGCAGGCGGTCGCGGCCACGGTAGGCCGCGGCGTGCCAGGCGAGGTCGGCCTCGTCGAACGTGCCGGGGTTGCTGAGCGCGGTGAACGTCGCGGTGAAGAACTCCAGCTCGTGGCCGTCGAACAGCATCTCCGGGATGCCAGGCTGCATGAAGAAGCCGAAGTGCCACATGCCGCCGCGCGCGACGTCCATCGCCTCCTCCAGCCCGAGGCCGGGCAGGACCACGTCGAGGGTCACCAGCGCCGCGACCTCGTCCGGGTACCGCGCCGCCCACGCGAGCGCGACCATCCCGCCGATGTCGTGCCCGACGACCACCGACGGTCCGGCGAGCCCGAGCGCCTCCAGGACCCCGCGGACGTCGTCGGCCTGGTCGATCTTGCGGTAGCCCTCGAGCGGGCGGTCGCTGTCGCCGGCACCGCGCAGGTCGGGGACCACGACGGTGTACCGCTGCGCCAGCGGGCCCATCACGTGGCGCCAGGCGCGCCCGGTCTGCGGCCAGCCGTGCAGCAGGACGATCACGGGGCCGCCCGTGCGACCGCCGTGCAGGACGGAGAGCGTGGTGCCGTTCGTGGTGAGGCGGTCGCGGGTGAACCCGGCGGGGACCCAGCGGTCGTCGTCGAGGGCGTCGGTGGCGGTGGTCATGGCGGTCTCCTTCACGGGGTGGGGACGGCGGCGAGCGCGCGCAGGCGGGGCTCGCCGACGGTGGACAGCAGGTCGGTGTGCACGGGGCGCCAGCCGAGCTCGATGCGGGTCCGGGGGTCGCGGGAGCGGCTGGACGAGCCCAGGACGAGCGCGCCCATCTCGCCCCACACCTCGACGGCCTCGGCGAGGGTGAGGCTGCGGGTCGGGCGGCCGAGGTCCGCGCCGACGGCCTCGGCGATCCAGCGGTTCGGCACCTCGCCCGCGGCGGCGTGGTAGACCGCACCGCCCCGAGCCGACGTCAGGACGAGGTCGTACAGCCGGGCGAGGTCGGCCAGGTGGACGTGGGTGTAGGTCGCGAGCCCGTCGCCGACGTAGCAGGCGGCGCCGGTCGCGGCGACCGAGCGATAGGTGGCGTGGACGTGGCCGTGGTCGCCCGGCCCCCACACCTGCCCGGGCCGGACGACGACGCCGCGGGAGCGACCGTCCTCGCGCACCATCCGCTCGGCCGCGTACCGGCCGGCGGCGAGCGGCTCGACGTCGAACGGGTCGTCCTCGGCGAAGGAGTCCGGGCTCCACGCGCCGCCGGTCCGCTGCAGGAGCACGCCGGTGCCGGAGGTGAACAGGAGCGCACGGTCGGTCCCGGCGAGGCCGTCGAGCAGGGCGGCGGTCAGGGCGAGCTCGTCGGGACCCGGGAGCTGGGCGGCGTAGACGACGGCATCGGCCGCGACCGCCGTCGCGACCACCTCCGCCCGGCCGGCGTCGAGGTCGCCGCGGTGCGGCTCGACGCCGCGCGCCGCCAGTCTCTCGGCGGCCTCCGCGGTGCGGGCCAGGCCGAGAACGTGGTGGCCCGCGGCGACGAGGTGTGCGGCGATGCCGCCGCCGACGAACCCGGTCGCCCCGATGACGTAGACCTGCACGTCAGGCCGCCATCGCGCTGCGCTCGCCGCCGTTGGCGAGGACGACGGTGCCGTTGAGGTAGCCGCTGCGGGTGTCGTCGACCAGGAAGCCGACGATCTCGGCGATCTCCTCCGGATCGGCCGCGCGCCCGCGGAGCGTGACCTTCCCGAGCAGGTCGATGTTCTCGCCCAGCATGCCGGTGGTGCCCGCGGTGCGGACCGGTCCCGGCGAGACGGCGTTGACCCGCACGCCGCGCTCACCGAACTCGGCCGCCCACGAGCGGGTCAGCAGCTCGATCGCCGCCTTCGAGGCGCCGTATGCCGTCCCGACCGGGGCGGGCGTGGTCGCGGCACTGGAGCTGACGTTGACGATCACCCCGTGGCCGCGCTCGGCCATCCCGGGCGCCAGCGCGGCGACCAGCAGGAACGGGGCGCGGGTGTTGATCGCGACGTGCCGGTCGAACTCGGCGGCGCTCGTGGACGGGGTGTCGAGGAAGCGGTAGACGCCGGCGTTGTTCACGAGGACGTCGACCTCGCCGGCGGCCGCGGCCAGGCGCTCGACGTCGGCGACCTCGGCGAGGTCGGCCGGGACGAACCGCGCGGCCCCGCCGCGCGCGGTGATCGCGGCGACGAGTTCCGCGCCGCGATCGGCGTCCCGCCCCTGCGCGACGACGGTGGCACCGCGGTCGGCGAGTTGCAGGGCGACGGCGCGGCCGATACCGGCGGTGGCGCCGGTGACGAGGGCGGTACGACCGGTGAGGTCTGACGTGGTGGTCATGGGAAGCCCCTTTCTGGGTTGTGCGACCCAGTTTGCTCGCTTTTCTGGGTTCGTCAACCCATTCCGCGTAGGATCGTCGTCATGACCACCGCCCCACGTCTCACCGCCAAGGGCCGGGCGACCCGCGACCGCATCGTCGCGGCGGCCACCGATCTGATCGCCGTGCGCGGCGTGGCCGGGCTGAGCCTGGACGAGGTGCGCCGCGCCGCGGAGGTGAGCGGGTCGCAGCTCTACCACTACTTCGACGGCAAACAGGCCCTGATCCGGGCGGTCATCACCCGCCAGGCCACGGCCGGCCCGAGTCCGGAGATCGGCGCGCTCGACAGCCAGGAGGCGCTCCGCGCCTGGGCGGACGCGGCGATCGAGTACCAGGAGCGCGACCGGGGCGTCGGCGGGTGCACGCTCGGCTCCCTCGCGGGCGAACTGGCGGTGGGTGACGACGAGGCCCGCGCCGAGCTGAGCAGCGGGTTCCTGAGCTGGCAGGGCATCCTCCGCGAGGGCCTGGCGGCGATGTGCGACCGCGGCGACCTGCGCGCCGACGCCGACCTCGACGAGCTGGCACTCGCGCTGCTGGCGGCCCTCGCGGGCGGGAACGTACTGAGCCGGACGATGCGCACCACCGACCCGCTGCGCGCCGCCCTCGACGCCGCGCTGGCCCGCGTCGCCTCGTTCGCACCCTGACGCGCAACACCCGTCGTCGGGATGGTGTTCTCCCGGACATGAGCGACCTGACCGACGCCCTCGTCGAGGATCTCGACGGCGGGTTCGCGCAGGTCGTGCGCTGGTACCAGGGATCGCTCCTCGGGACCGCGCTACGTCTCACCGGGCACCGCGCGAGCGCCGAGGACCTCACCGCCGAGGCGTTCCTGCGGGCGTTCCGCGCCCTGCGCGACTACGACGCCGACCGGATCGCCGCCCTGGACCTGCGGGCCTGGCTGGTCACCGTCCTGCTCAACGAGCACCGCAACACGATCCGGACCGCCACCCGTCGCCCGGCGCTCTCCGGCGCGCCGCTGCCCGACCGGCCGGCCCACGAGCCGGGACCCGCCGAGGTCGCGGCCCGCGCCGACCCGGACCTCGCCGCCGCCCTGGCCCGCCTGCCCGCCGTCCAGCGGGAGGCCGTCGTCCTGCGCCACGTCGCCGACCTCGACGTCCCCGCGGTCGCGGCGGCGCTCGGCGTCGGCGAGGGCACCGCCCGCTCGCACGTCTCCCGCGGCCTCGCCCGGCTGCGGACCCTGCTCGCCTCGCACGATCGGAGTGCCTCGTGACCGACTCCCTGCTCGCCCGCCTGAGCCCACCCGCCGTCGAGAAGGATCTCTCCGGCGCGGTGATGGACACCTTCACGACGACGGCCGGTCCGCTCGGCGACGTCCTCGTCGCCTCCTCCGCGGAAGGGGTGACCTACCTGCGCCCGGTCGGCGACGTCGACGGCTTCCGCGCCGAGTACCGGCGCCGCCTCGGCCGGCCGCTGGTCCCCGGCACGACCGGACCGTCGATCGGCGCCCGCACCCCGGTCGACCTCCGCGCGTGCTCGTCGTTCGAGCGCGACGTCCTGGACGCGACGGCGTCGATCCCGGCCGGGCAGACCCGGCCGTACGGGTGGGTGGCACGGGAGGTCGGGAGCCCGGCGGCCGTCCGGGCGGTCGGCACGGTGCTGGCCCGCAACCCCGTCCCGCTGATCGTGCCGTGCCACCGCGTGACGAAGGCCGACGGCTCCCTGGGCCGCTACATGCTCGGTGAGGAGGCCAAGGCCCGGCTGCTCGCCGACGAGGGCGCGGACCTGGAGGGCCTCGCGGCGTTCACCGCCGCCCGCACGGTGCTCGTCGGGAGCGACACCACCGGCATCGCCTGCCTGCCGTCGTGCCACCACGCCCGGCGGATCACCGACGCCCACCGGGTGTCGTTCCGCTCCGCCGCGGCCGCCCGGGACGCCGGCTACCGGGGTTGCACGGTGTGCCGTCCCGGCTGGTGAGCACCTGTTGTGGGTATGGCGACAACAAGTGCTCACCTGTGCTCACAACGTCTGGCCGCCGTCGATCGTGATCGTCTGACCCGTGATGGCCCGCGAGGTCACGAGCCCGACGACGGCGGCCGCCACGTCCTCGACCGTCGTCTCCCGCCCGACGATCGCGTTCGACGCCAGCGCCCGGCCCTGCTCCTCCTTGCCCGCCCACCAGCGGGTGATGACGAGGCCCGGCCAGACCTCGTTCACCCGCACCGGGGCGAGCGCGTTCGCCAGCGCCCGGGTCAGGCCCGACAGAGCCGCCTTCGAGACGACGTAGGGCACCGACGAGCCGCGCCCGGACGCGACCGACGCGCTGCCGACGTTGACCACGCACCCGTCGTCGGCCGCGCGCAGGTCGTCGGCGCAGACCTTCGCGACGTGCCAGGCCGAGAGCGCGTTGAGCCGGAACAGCCGCTCGAAGACCTCGTCGGTGGCGGCGTCGAGGTCGGCCAGCGGGATGTGCTCGGTGCCGCCGGCGTTGTTCACCAGCACCGTGACCGAGCCGAGCGACTCGCGCACCGCGGCGGCCGCGGCGCGCACCGAGGCCTCGTCCGTCACGTCGGCCCGGAACGCCTCGGCCCGCCCACCGGCGGAGGTGATCGCCTCGACGGTCCGCTGCGCGTCGTCGGCCGATCGGCTGTAGACCACGGCGACCGGATGCCCCAGCCCCGCCAGCGCCTCCGAGATCGCCCGTCCGATGCCCGTGCCCCCGCCGGTGACCAGTGCCGTCATGACCGACGATGATCGCGTGTCCGTCACCATCCGACCAGCCGAGCCCGACGACGTCCCGATCCTCGTCCGCTTCGTCCACGAGCTCGCCGCCTACGAGCGCGAGCCGGAGTCGTGCCGGCTCACCGAGGCGCAGCTGGACGCCGCGCTGTTCGGTCCCTCGCCCGCGGTCTTCGCGACGGTGGCCCGGGTCGGTGGGGAGGTGGCCGGCGTCGCGATCTGGTTCCTCACGTACTCCACCTGGACCGGGGTGCACGGCATCCACCTCGAGGACCTCTACGTCTCCCCCGACCACCGCCGCCACGGCGTGGCCCGCGCCCTGCTGGCCGACCTCGCACGCACCTGCGTCGACCGCGGCTACGAACGCCTGGAGTGGGCGGTCCTCGACTGGAACACCCCGGCGCTCGACTTCTACGCGACGCTCTCCTCGACCCCGCAGGACGGTTGGACGACCCACCGGGTCGACGGCGACGCGCTGCAGGCCCTCGCCGGCTGAGTCAGGCGCGCAGGCGTCCGACCGCGGGGACCACGAGCCCGACCAGCATGACCACGCCGGTCAGGAAGCCCGCGACGAAGGCTGCGACCGGTTGCGAGGCCGGGCCCCCGAGGATCCCGACGACCCCACCCGCGACCGCGAGCACCGTCATCACCCCGCCGATCACGAGGAACGCCCGGGCCCCGTCCCGGCCGCCCCGGGCCGCGGCCTCGGTCCCGTCCGGCCACCAGCGGGCGAAGGCGAGGAAGTGCACCCCGACGACGAGGACGATCCACGGCACGGTGAGCTGTGGGGCGAGCCGGCCGCACACCACGATCCCGACGACGAGGGCGACGACCTCGACGGTGACGATCACCCGGTAGGCGCGCGTCATCGCGAACATCCCCGCCGAGCCGCGGGCCGCACGGCTCCGCAGATAGGCGAGCACGACGACGGCCGCAGCGACCAGGGCGAGCACCACGGCGACGACGTGGCCCACCGTGCCCAGCAGCCCGGCGTTCAGGACGACGAACAGCACGGCGAAGAAGGTCCCGACGAGGTGCTCGACGCCGAACTCCATGCCGCTCACCGTAGGGGCGGGGAGGACTCCCGGGCGAACACGACGGTGTTGTCGCGGTAGTTGCGCGAGGCCGCGTCGAACGAGCCGCTGCACGTGATCAGGCGCAGTTCCGGGCCG
Source organism: Actinomycetospora termitidis (assembly GCF_030286555.1). Lineage (GTDB taxonomy): Bacteria > Actinomycetota > Actinomycetes > Mycobacteriales > Pseudonocardiaceae > Actinomycetospora > Actinomycetospora termitidis. The sequence goes on from NZ_JASVWF010000004.1 coordinate 388,908, forward strand.
GGGGTGCCGGCGTAGACGTCGTCGGTCGGGAACGCGTCCTTGGGGAACGCCCGCGTCGCGTAGACGGTGAAGGTGACGACGCGACCGTCCGCGCGGGTCACGTCGATCGTGTCCCCGGGGGCCAGCGCGCCGAGGCGGAAGAACACCGAGGGGCCGTTCTCCGCGGAGTCGATGTGCCCGATGATCACCGACGGCCCCTGCTGCCCCGGCGTGACGGAGTAGCGGTACCAGGCGGCGAGGTCGAACAGCGGTCCCTTGGCCGGGACCTCCATGGTGCGGTCCGGGTTCAGCCCGACGGATTCGACGCGGGAGTCGACCCCGATCTTCCCGACGACGATGCGTGCCGGCGGCGAGGCGGGTGGACCGGCCGGGGTGGTGGAGGTGGTCGTGACCGGCGGGGGCGGCGCGGGCAGGACACCCGCGTCCTGCTCGGCGGGCGGGCGCTGCTGCAGGACGACGGCGGCGACGATCGCGACGATCCCGACGACGGCGAGCAGGGCCGCCACGGCGAGCAGCACCACCCGTCGTCGGGACGGACGGGCGGACGGTGCCGACGCCGGGGCGTCGGCACCGTCCGGGGAGCTCGTCAGCTCAGTCCTCGGCCCGACGACGACGGGTCGCGGCGACCGCGACACCGCCGGCCGCGAGCAGCGCGACGCCGCCCAGCCCGAACAGCTCGGGGTGCTCCACGCCGGTCGTGCTGCCGCCGCCGGTCTGGACGCCGCCCGACGGGGTCTGGCTCGGCGCACCGCCGGAGCCCGAGCCGGAGCCCGATCCCGAGCCGCTGCCCGAGCCCGAGCCGCTGCCGGAACCGTCGGCCGAGCCGCCCGTGCCCGCGGCGCCGCCCTGACCGGCCGCACCGCCCTGGCCGTCGGTCCCGCCCTGGCCTGCGGCGCCGCCCTGACCGGCCGCACCGCCCTGGCCCTCGGTGCCCGGCTGCCCGGCGGCGCCACCAGCGGCGCCCCCCGCGGCCCCGCCGGCAGCGCCACCCTCGGCGCCGGGCTGTCCGGGAGCGGGCTGCCCCGGCGCACCGGGCTGGCCCGGCTGACCACCCTGGCCCGGGATCCCCGGGATGTTGGGCAGGTTCGACGGCACCGCCGTCGGCACGCCCGACGGCACGTTCGGGAGCTGCGGCGGCTGCCCGCTCGAGCACGCCCCCAGGGCACCGATCGACAGCGCGGCGGCGGCCACGGCGTAGCCGGCGCGGCGGGTCGTCCGCGTCATGGTTCCTCCTCGATCTCGTTCAGATCACGGTCGAGGAGGTTCCTACCCTCTCAGCAAGCTCTCAGTCACCCGTGCGATCGCGTTTCGCGCAATCGACCGGGAATTTGTTCAGTGGTCACTCTTCTCGCCGGCGTCCACCGCCACGTCCAGCACGTTCTCCGCCGGGGGCAGCGGGCAGGTGGCGAACGCGGTGAGGGCACAGGGGAGGTTCACCGTGCGGTTGAAGTCGATGACGAGCGAGCCGTCGCCGGCCGCGTCGTCGGTTCGCAGGATGCGCCCGCCGCCGTAGGTCGTCGTGCCGCTCGTCGCGTCCCGGAAGTGCAGGGACAGGCCGCCGTCCTTGCCGGCGAGCGCGGTCAGTTGCTGCTCGACGCCGTCGACGGTGAACCGCACGGTGCCGACCGCGGTCGGGAAGTGCTGCAGCCCGTCGACGACCGCGCCGACGGTGATCCGCTGCGGCTCCGCATACGGCTCGTAGCGACCCGTGACCACCCAGCGGGGATCGACCGGGAAGGCCGGGACGCCGGTGAAGTCGCGCCGGGTGGGCGCCTCGGGGTCGCGGACGCGCAGGACGTACGCGTCGGTCCGCCGCGCGAGCTCGACGACCTTGTCCCCGACGGTGACCAGTACGCCCGGCGCTCCGTCGACCGGGGTCACGGCCACGGAGCCGTCGACCATCGTGCCGTCCACCTCGACGCCGTCGGCCGCCGCGGCCGTCACGACCACCGTGCCGTCGCCCGGCGCCGCCCACGTCCCGGGCAGAGCGTCGATCGCGCGCGGGGTGGGCTGGAGCCACTCCAGCGCGGTCAGCGAGAGCCAGCCGTGCGGGTCGCGCAGCGTCTCCTCGCGCTCGTCGTGCCAGCGCTGCCACTCGGTGGTCAGGTCCTCCGCGACGCTCGTCATACCCGGGACAACCCCTCGCGGTCGGCGACGATTCCTGCTCAGCCCAGCGTGAACGGGTCCCGGGTGCCGCCCGTGAGCTCCACCCACACCGACTTCGTCTCCAGGTAGGGCTCGAGGCCGGCGTGGCCGTTCTCCCGGCCCAGCCCGGACATCTTGTAGCCTCCGAAGGGCACGCTCGGGGCCACGGCGCGGTAGGCGTTGATCCACACCGTGCCGGCCCGGATCCGCCCGGCGACCCGGTGCCCGCGGTGGATGTCCTTGGTCCAGACCGCGCCCGCGAGGCCGTAGGGGGTGTCGTTGGCGAGCTTCACCGCCTCGTCCTCGTCGGTGAAGGTCACCGCCGAGAGGACCGGCCCGAAGACCTCCTCGCGGAAGACCGTGTCGGTCGGCTTGACCGTGAGTACGGTCGGCTTCACGAAGTACCCGCCGAGCGCCTCCTCGGCCGACCCGCCGTACTGGATGGTGGCCCCCTCGTCCCGCGCCGTCTCGAGGTAGCCCAGGACCTTCTCGTACTGGGGCCCGTTGGCCACCGGGCCCATCTCGGTGTCCTCACCGAAGGGGTCACCGAGCTTGATCTGCGAGGCGCGCTCGGCCACGAGCCGGACGAGCTCGTCGTGCACGTCGGCGTGGACCACGAGCCGGGAGCCGGCCATGCAGGTCTGCCCGGTGGCGGCGAAGACCCCCGCGACGAGGCCGTTCGCGGCGGCCTGCAGGTCGGCATCCGGGAACACGACCTGCGGCGACTTGCCGCCGAGCTCCAGGGTGACCGGGTTGAGGTTGTCCATCGCCGCGTGCCCGACCTTGATGCCGGTCGCGGTCGAGCCGGTGAAGGCGACCTTGTCGACGCCGGGGTGCGCGGCCAGGTGCGCGCCGACCTCGCCGCGCAGGGAGGTGACCACGTTGACCACGCCCGCCGGGATGCCCGCCTGCTCGATCAGCTCGGCGAACCCGAGGGTGGAGCCGGGCGCGTGCTCGCTGGGTTTGATCACCACGGTGCAGCCCGCGGCCAGTGCGGGCGCGACCTTCCAGCTCATCAGCAGCAGCGGCGAGTTCCACGGCGTGATCGCGGCGACGACCCCGACCGGCTCCCGCCGCGTGTAGACGAGGTAGTTCGGGTTCGGCGACGGCGGCTGAGCGCCCTCGATCGCCGTCGCGAGGCCCGCGTAGTAGTGGTACCAGCCGCCGAGCGCGTTGAGCTGGCCGAGCATCTCGCGGTAGAGCTTGCCGGAGTCGTTGACCTCGAGGCGCGCGAGGCGCTCCGCGTTCTCGGTGATCAGGTCGCCGAGCCGGCGCAGGCACGCGGCGCGGGCGAACGGCGTCGTCGAACCCCACTCCCCGTCGAAGGCCGAGCGGGCCGCCGCGACGGCCGCGTCGACGTCGTCGGTGTCCCCGTCGGGGATCACCGCCCACGGCTGCCCGGTGTACGGGTTCTGTGACTCGAACGTCTTGCCGGAGATCGCGTCGACGGGCTTGCCGCCGATCACCATGCGCAGGGTCTCGAGCTCGCTCACGGGGTCCTCCGGGTCGGCGGTGACGTGTCGACGGGGACTCTGCCAGGACCCCCCGACACTGTCCCCCGGAGACGCCGCGGGGCCGGCGCCCCGTCGGTGACGGGACGCCGGCCCCGGGCCGGTGGAGCCGGTGGTCAGACCTCGGTGACGGGCGCGCCCTCGGCCGCCTTCTGCACCGACTCGCAGCCCTTCTTGGCCGCGGCACGGGTCTCGTAGGCCTCGCCGCTGGCGACGATCTGGCCGTTGCTCGCCTTCAGCCGGAAGCGGAACTTCCCCGACTTGTCCTCGTACACCTCGAACTTGCCCGCCATGACGGCCTCCTGTGCCCAGGCTGTGGTTGAACCTGCTGGTCAGCGGCGCACGCTAGCGCGAACGGACGCACGGCGTGAACTCCCCGCGTCCGGCGCGTCGATCTAGAGCGCGGTCCGCACCGCGTACAGCTCCGGGAAGAAGGTCAGTTCCAGCGCGCGGCGCAGGAATCCGGCGCCGCTCGACCCGCCCGTCCCGGTGCGGAAACCGATCGTGCGTTCCACGGTCTTGAGGTGGCGGAAGCGCCAGAACTGCACGTTCTCCTCGATGTCGACGAGCTCCTCGCACGCCTCGTAGAGGTCCCAGTACCGCTCCGGGTCGGCGTAGATGCCCCGGAACACCTCCACCAGCCCCGCGTTCTCGACGTGGGCCGTCGTCAGGTCCCGGTCGAGCAGCTCGGCCGGCACCGGGTGGCCGTGCCGCGCGAGCAGCCGCAGGAACTCGTCGTAGAGGCTCGGCCGTTCGAGGGCCTCGGTGAGCACCCGCTGCGCCGTCGGGTCGTCGGCGAAGAGCTCGAGCATCGCGGCGTTCTTGTTGCCGAGTACGAACTCCACCGCGCGGTACTGGTAGCTCTGGAAGCCCGAGGAGGTGCCCAGGAACCCCCGGAACTCGTGGTACTCGCTCGGGGTCAGGGTGGCGAGCACCGACCACTGCTCGATCAGTTGGCGTTGCACGTGCTTGACCCGCGCGAGGCGCTTGAGGGCGAGCGCGAGGTCGTCGCGGGCGAGGTCGTCACAGGCCCCCGACAGCTCGTGGAGTGCCAGCTTCAGCCACAGCTCCGAGGTCTGGTGCTGGATGACGAACAGCATCTCGTCGTGGTGCTCGCTGCGTGGGTGCTGCGCCGCGAGCAGCTCGTCGAGGTGCAGGTAGCGCCCGTAGGACAGGTTCTCGGTGAAGTCCCGGACGATGCCCGACTCCAGCGGGCGCGTGTTCTCGGCCGACATGGCTCCCAGAGTGCCGCAGCACCTGCCGTCCGGAACGGAGAGACTGCTCGTGTGCGCCTGGAGACACTGCTCCCGCTCGGCAAGGTCGATCCCGGGCTGCGGGCCCCGGAGACGCCGCTGGACCTGCACGCGGTCGCGGACACGGCCCGGTTCCTCGAGGAGATCGGCTACGGCGGGATCGCCGTGGAGGAGACGAAGGACGACCCGTTCGTCGTCCTCGCGCTCGCCGCCACCGCGACGCAGCGGCTCCGGACCACCACCGCCGTGACGATCGCCTTCCCCCGCAGCCCCACGGTGATGGCGCTGCAGGCGTGGACGCAGCAGAAGCTCTCCGGCGGACGGTTCACGCTCGGCCTCGGGACGCAGGTCCGCGGGCACATCCGCCGTCGCTACGGGGTGGAGTGGCACCCGCCGGCCCCGTGGATGCGGGAGTACGTGCAGGCGGTGCGGGCGGTGTGGGACACCTGGCAGCACGGCACGCCGCTGGCCTTCCACGGCGAGCACTACGACCTCGACCTCATGGTGCCGCTGTTCGACGCCGGTCCGATCGAGCACCCGGCGATCCCGGTGCACCTCGCCGCGGTGAACCCGTTCATGTGCGCCGTGGCCGGCGAGGTCGCCGACGGGATCCGCCCCCACCCGGTGTGCACCCCGAGCTACATCGCCGAGGTGATGCTGCCGTCGGTACGCCGCGGGGCCGCGCGCTCGGGCCGCTCGCTGGAGGACTTCCGGGTGTGCATGAAGCCGCTCGTGGCCTCGGCCCGCACCGACGAGGAACTGGCGCGCAAGATCGAGGACGCCCGGGCCCGGATCGCCTTCTACGCGTCGACCCCCGGGTACCGGGCCGCCTTCGACCACGTCGGGCTGTCGGACCTGGCCGCCGCGGCGAAGGAACTGTCGAAGGCGCAGCGCTGGGACGAGCTCCCGGGCATGATCGACGACGAGACGCTGCACCGCTTCGTCGTGATCGGGCGGCACGACGAGATCGGCCGGCGGCTGCTGGAGAGGTACGCGTCGGTGGTGACCGACGTGGAGTTCTCGATCGCGGTGCGGGACGACGACGACCGGTCGACGCTGGCCGACCTCGCCGCCGTGGTGCAAGGTGCCGATGATCGCGCGGCGCGGGCCGCCGTCGTCGGGAAGGGGTCTGCTGGTGTCTGACGAGGTGCGGGTCGAGACGACGGACGGGATCACCGTCATCACCCTCGACCGACCGAAGGCCCTCAACGCGATCAACTCCTCGGTCGCGACGGCGCTCGGGCGGGCGCTGCAGGCGGCCGACGACGACGAGGCGGTGCGCGCGATCGTCGTGACCGGCACCGGCCGGGCGTTCAGCGCCGGCGCCGACCTCAAGGCGGTCGCGCAGGGCGACACGCTCTCCGACGCCGACCACCCGGAGTGGGGCTTCGGCGGGTTCGCGCAGCACCCGATCGCCACGCCGACGATCGCCGCGGTCAACGGTCTCGCCTTCGGCGGCGGCTGCGAGCTGATGCTCTCCTGCGACCTCGCGATCGTCGACGAGAACGCCCAGATCGGCCTGCCGGAGGTCACACGCGGGCTGGTCGCGGCGGCGGGCGGGCTGATCCGGCTGCCGCAGCGGATCCCGCGGGCGGTGGCGCTCGAGATCGCGATGACCGGTCAGCCGATCAGCGCCGCCCGGGCGTACGAGCTCGGGCTGGTCAACCGGGTGGTGCCGGCGGGCACCAGTCTCGAGGGCGCGCGGTCGATCGCCGCGACCATCGTCGCGAACGCCCCGCTCGCCGTCCGCGAGTCGAAGGCCCTCATGATCGCCGCGGCCCACGACGACGAGCTCGGTGCGGACGCGTGGGCGGCGAACAGCGCGACCCGCAACCGGATCTTCGCCAGCGAGGACGCGAAGGAGGGTCCGCGGGCGTTCGCGGAGAAGCGCGCGCCGCAGTGGACGGGCCGCTGAGTAGTTCCGCGGTGCTCGGGCCCGGGCCCTCCCCGCGAGGCTCGGCGCCATGGTCGTGCTGGCGTGGGTCAACGTCGTCGTGCTCGCGGGTGTGGGCGGGCTGTTCGGGATCGTCGCGCTGATCCCGTTCGCGATGGCCAACGACGACCCGGCCTCCGGGCCCCTGGTGCGGCACGGTCTGCTGCAGCTCGTGGCCTACGTCGGACTGTGGGTGTGGTTGGTGCTCGGCGTGTGGCAGGCGTCCGGGGCGCTGGACGCGGTCGGCTGGAGCGCGGTCGGCGTGGGCGCGCTGGGCTGGGCGGTGTGGGTCGGCGGGGTCGTCGTGACGATGGCGGCGTTCTTCGGGCTGGCGCGGCTGGACATGGCCCTCGGGCGTTCCCGCCGGCGGGACGGATAGCGTCGCGGTCCGTGCCGTCCGACCTGCCGTCGTTCGCCGAGTCGCGGGCCCTGGCCGAGACCCTGCTCGCGGACCACCTCCCGGAGCGGTGGCGCCGGGCGCAGGCGATCGCCCGCGAGGCGGTGCGGTTGGCGGGGTTGCCGGAGGTCGACCGGGAGCCGCTGATCCACGCCGCGGTCCTCCTCGACGTCGGCCGCTCCCCCGTCGCCGCCCGGACGGGGTTCCCGTCGCTCGACGCCGCCCGCTTCCTCCGCGCGCGGCGCTATCCCGACCGGCTGCTCGCCCTGGTGGCCCACCAGCTCGCGTCCGGCGTCGAGGCCGAGGTGGCGGGGCTCGACCTCGGCGGGCTCACCGACGAGGAGTCCGCCACCCGCGACACCCTGTGGTGGTGCGCGCTCGTCGCCGATGCCGGAGCCGCACCCCTGGTGTCCGGCCCCGACGGTCGCACCGACACCGACGGTCGCCGCCGCGACGCCACCCGGGCCGCCGTCGCCCGGACCCGGTCGCGGATCGACGCCGTCGGCCTGGCCGTCGCCGCGTCGTAGCGGGCCCGCCGGATCGACGATGGCGAGCTGCTCCCACCGGATGCGAGCAGATCGCCATCCGCCGCCGGGCCGTCGCCGCACCGATGATCAACGGGCACTGAGCGCTGCTCGAAGGCACCCGCAGGGCCCGCCCGGCGCCGGAGCGGCCCGGCGCCGGATCGACGATGGCGAGCTGCTCCCACCGGATGCGAGCAGATCGCCATCCACCGCCCGACCGAAGGCCCGAGCGCTGCCCGAAGCCACCCGCAGGGCCCACCCGGCGCCGGAGCGGCCCGGCGCCCGTCGACGATGGCGAGCTGCTCCCACCGGATGCGTGCAGATCGCCATCCACCGTCGGGCCGTCGCCGCGCCGATGATCAACGGGCACGGAGCGCTGCTCGACCGCACCCGCAGGGCCCGCTCGGCGCCGGCGAATCTCCGGTGCGCCCCCGACGCGGGACCGCGACGATCCCTCCCGTGCCACTGACGATCCGGCCCTTCGCCGACGGCGACCTCGACACCCTGGTCGCCCTCTCCCTCCGCGCGTTCGCGCCGGTCCACGCCTCGCTGGAGCAGGTCCTGGGCGACACCGGCGGGTACCGCCAGATGCACCCCGACTGGCGCGCGGGGCAGCGGGAGACCGTGGAGACCGTGTGTCGCGAGCACCCGACGTGGGTCGCCGAGGTCGACGGCACCCTCGCCGGTTACGTGAGCGCCCAGCTCGACCGCGAACCCGGCCTCGGTGAGATCGTGATCATCGCGGTCGACCCGGCACACCAGGGACAGGACGTCGGCTCGGCCCTCACGTCGCACGCCCTGACCTGGCTCACCGATCACGGCATGACGGTCGCCATGGTCGAGACGGGCGGGGACCCGGGCCACGCGCCGGCCCGCCGCCTCTACGAGAGCGAGGGCTTCGTGCTCCTGCCGATCGCCCGGTACTTCCGCAGGCTCTGACTCACGCCTCGACGACGGCGGGCCCACCCGACGCGGGGGCGGGTCCGCTGCGCAGGAAGAACGCCAGGACCACGCCCACCACCGTGAGGCCCGCGGTCACCATCATCAGGTCGTCCAGCGCCGTCACGAAGGCCGCGGACTGCACCTTCCCGTACATCGAGTACTCGGTCAGCAGTGCGGCCGGGCCGCCCCCGCCGGTGGACGCGGGCATCGTCGTCACCGCGCCGGAGTCCGACATCTGCTGGGCCTGCCGCGACCCCAACAGGGCGGTGAGCGCCGCCAGACCCATCGCCGAGGCCGTGCGTTGGGTGACGTTGTTGAACGCGCTCGCCCCCGACACGCGGTCGGCGGGCACCGCGGAGATCCCGCCGGTCATGATCGGCATCATCGCCAGCCCCATCCCGACCGCCCGGAACGCGAGGATCCAGCGCAGCTCGGTCCACGAGGTGTCGACGGACAGGTCGCGCAGCATCCACGTGCCGAGCGCCAGGATCGACAGCCCGATCACCGCCGGCCACCGCGGCCCGAACCGGTCGTAGATTCGTCCCGCGACCGGCATCAGGATGCCCATGACGATCGCCTGCGGGAGCAGCAGCAGACCGGTGTCGAAGGCGCCGAGGCCCTGGGTCTGCTGCAGGAAGAGCGGCACGAAGAACAGCACGCCGAACAGGCCGACGGAGAGCACGGCGATCAGCAGCAGCGAGTTCGTGAAGGCCCAGTACCGGAAGACCCGGACGTCGAGCAGGGGCTCGTCCACCTCGAGCTCGATCACGACGAACAGCGCGAGTGCGAGCAGGCCGACGGTGATCAGGATCATCACGGGATAGGACGTCCACCCCCACGACTCCCCCTCCGACAGCGCGAGGAGCAGCGAGAACAGCCCCGTCGCGATCGCGAGGAAGCCCAGCACGTCGAAGCGCTTCCCGCGGGCACCTCGCGCCATGGGCAGCCAGATGATCGCGGCGGCGGCGCCGAGCACGCCGATCGGCACGTTGATGAAGAAGATCAGCCGCCAGTCGACGTACTCGACGAGGTACCCGCCGAGCGTCGGCCCGACGGCGGGCGCGAAGACGATGCCGAGGCCGTAGAGACCCATGGCCGCGCCGATCCGCTCGCGCGGGACGATCTGGTAGACCATCGACAGCGCGACGACGGGGATGATCCCGCCGGGGATGGCCTGCAGCACCCGGAAGACGATCATCGAGTTGATGTCCCACGCCAACCCGCACAGCGCCGAGCCGACGCCGAACGCGACCAGCGAGATGACGTAGGCCCGCCCCAGCCCGAGACGCGCGCCCAGCCACGCGCTGACCGGCACGATGACGCCGAGCGCGAGCGAGTACGCCGTCGACACCCACTGGATGTCGTCGGTGGTGACGCCGAAGTCCTTCTGCATCGCCGGGATCGCGACGTTGACGATGCTGACGTCCAGCACCGACATGAACATCCCGGTCACCAGGACGAGCAGCGACACGATCCACGGCGTGCCCGACGAGCGCGGCGCCTCTCGCTCCGGGGCCGGCCGGACGGGCGTCGCACTGCGTTCCGGAGCACGGGTCGGCGCCGTGTCGGGCGCGTCCGTGGTCGTCGTCATGTTCGGGAGTGTGCCACCGAACGGCCCCGAACGACCCCCTCACCGGGTGAATCGTCGCAGGTCAGAGCACGATCGGCCCGTTTCGTCCGCTTCGTCGTCATGACGCCGGGTCGGGCCCGTCGGTGCGCAGACTCCCGGCGGCGAGGTCGAGGAGCCGCTCGGCCTGCGGCCCGTCCGGCACCCGCCAGACCGAGCTCATGAGCATCAGGACGTCGTCGGGATCCAGACCGGCGCGCAGGCTCCCGTCGGCCTCGCCCGCGGCGAGCAGGGCGGCGATCGCGCCGATCACCGGGCCGTACGACTCGGCGGTCGCCACCTCGTGGTTCGCCGCGGTCAGGGCGTCGCCCAGTCCCCGCTTCAGGCGGATCAGAGCGGCCAGCTGCGCGAACCAGGTCCGCAGCGCCGACCGGGGCGGCTCGGCGGCCAGGAACTCGGGGACACGGTCCACGAGGCGCTGCACCTCCGCCCGGTAGACGGCCAGCACGAGCGCCTCCCGATTCGGGAAGTGCCGGTACAGCGTCCCCGCGCCGACGCCGGCCGACTTCGCGACCGAGTTCAGCGACGCGTCGCCGTCGCGGGCGAGCGCCTCGGCGGCGACCTCCAGGATCCGCGCCCGGTTCTGCCGCGCGTCGGCACGCGCCGGTCCCTGCTCGGTCATTGCCCTCCTCGACGAAACGGAGAATTCTCCGCTAACGTTGTCGGCGATACGGAGAACTCTCCGCATCGCACCACGATCCCGGAGCACCCGCAATGGACCACGTGAAGCTCGGCTCGACCGGCCTGGACGTCTCCCCCGTCGCGATCGGCGCGATGACCTACGGGGAGCCCGACCGCGGGCACCCGGTCTGGTCCCTCGGTGAGGAGGACGCCCGCCCGCTGATCAAGCACGCCCTCGAGGTCGGCATCAACGTCTTCGACACCGCGAACATGTACTCGCACGGCTCCAGCGAGGAGATCCTCGGCCGCGCGCTGCGCGACTTCGCCGACCGGGACGCCGTCGTCATCGCGACGAAGCTGCGCCACCCGATGCGCACGGGCCCGAACAGCAGCGGCCTGTCCCGCAAGGCGATCATGACGGAGGTCGACCACAGCCTCGCGCGCCTCGGCACCGACTACATCGACCTCTACCAGGTCCACCGCAACGACCACGCCACACCGCTGGAGGAGACCCTCCAGGCCCTCGACGACCTCGTCCGTGCCGGCAAGGTCCGCTACCTCGGCGCGTCCTCGATGCACGCCTGGGAGTTCGCCAAGGCGCTGCACCTGCAGGCCGCCCACGGGTGGGCCCGCTTCGTGTCGATGCAGGACCACTACAACCTGCTCGCCCGCGAGGAGGAGCGCGAGATGATCCCGCTCTGCCTCGACGAGGGCGTCGGCACGATCGTCTGGAGCCCGCTCGCCCGCGGCCGCCTCGCCCGCCCGTGGGACGACGCGAGGTCCACCGCCCGGGCCGAGACCGACGGCGCCTACGCGGACCTCCTCTACTCCCCAGCGACCGAGGCGGCGGACCGCGCGATCGTCGACGCCGTCGGGCGGATCGCCGAGGCGCGCGGAGTGTCCCGCGCGCAGATCGCCCTGGCGTGGCTGCACCGGCAGCCCGTCGTCACCGCTCCCCTGGTCGGCGCCGGGAGCATCGCGCAGATCGACGACGCGGTCGCCTCGCTGGACCTCGAGCTCACCGACGACGAGGTCCGCGCGCTCGAGGCGCCGTACACCCCGCGGCACGACGTCCAGGGTGTGTCCGACGAGCGGGAGATGGCCGCGATCCGCGCCCGCGTCCCCGGGATGGCGCCGGCCTGACGGTCACTCGTCGACGATCACCGGCTCCGGGTCGTCCGGCAGCGCGAGCGTCCGACGGGGCGTGGGACGGTGGCCGAGGAAGTCCGGACGGTTCGCGTGGCCGAAGAGGAGCGGCAGCAGCTCCGCGGCGGTGATCCGGCCGTACCAGCCCGACGCCGCGGACGACTCGCCGAACGCCGTGACCGGGTCGGGGCGGACGGTCGGGCCCGCGACGACGAGCGGGGTCGGGTCCCCGGTGTGCAGGACCCCGTCGACGGACGGCGTGGCGTGGTCGCCGGTCACGGCGACGACCGCGCGGTCGGCGAGGTCGAGCAGCCCGGCGAGCCCGGGGTCGGCGGCCTCCAGGACGTCGAGCTTGGCCCGCGGCTCCTTGGTGTGGCCGGCCTCGTCGGTGGCCTTGGTGTGGACGTGGACGAAGCGGGCTCCGTCATCGATCAGCTCCTGCGTGACGACGAGCCGCGCGGCCAGGTCCTCCCCGACGTCGGCGACCGGCGCGACGTGCCGGGACGCCATCCCGAGCAGCGTCGCGATCCCGCGGTAGAGGCGGGTGCTGGTGACGGCGGCGCCCGCGACCCCGGTCTGCTCGACGAAGGTCGGGAGCGGGTCGCGGCGGCCGGACCACTTCGTCGTCAGGACGTCGAGGGCGGGCCGTGCCCAGCGGGAGCGGTTGACGGGGTGGGAGACCAGCAGGCGTCGGGCGTCGAGCAGGAAGGCGTGGAGCCGGTCGGCGGTGGCCGGCGACGACGAGCACGGACGCACCCGCAGCCACGGGTGGCGGTCCTCGAAGAACGGATCGGAGTCGGTGACGGCGCCGTCGTCGCATCCGGGCAGCACCAGCAGCGCCTCGCCGCGCCCGCCCAGCGGGGTCAGCTCCACGTCGTGCGCCGCCGCGACCGGCCGGAGTGCCTCGAACAGCGCCGCCGCGTCGGCCGCGTCGTCGGGGGCGGCCCGGCCGGTGATCCACACCCGTCCGTCCTCGACCCGCGAGGTCCGCAGCGCCGCGTGGCACACGGCGACCCCGGGCGGCACCTCCACCCCCGCCCCCAGCGCCTCGAGCACCGCCCGCCCGGGGAACGGCACGTCGGAGAACCCGAACATCGCCCAGTGCGCGAGCTCCGACGCCGGCGCCCTCCCCCAGCCGAACGGCAGGTGCCATCCCGAGCACCCGCGGGCGGCGAGCGCGTCGAGCACCGGGGTCCGCGCCGCCTCGGCCGGGGTGCGCCCGCCGAGCGCGGGGACGGCCCGGTCCCCCAGCCCGTCGAGGACGACGAGCACGACCGGCAGCCGGTCGTCGTCGAGCCGCGGCTGGGTCTCGCCGTAGGCGATCAGAGCAGGCTCCTCAGGACGGGCACCGTCGACGGCGGCACCAGGTCGACCCAGGACCCGTCGTCGAAACGGGCCCGGATGTCGGTGGCGTCGAGCTTCGTCGTCGGGTCGCCGTCGAGCACCTGCACGGGATAGACGGACCCGAGCTGCGCGGCCTTGTCCCGCTCCCACGCCGAGTACGCGCGGACGTACTGGACGGCGTGCGACGGCACGTACTCCGGCCAGAGGTGCGGGCGGGTGAGGTCGAACGGGACGACGACCGCGCGCTCCGCCAGGCCCGCGCCGGCCAGCGCGGCGCGCAACAGCCGGACCCGCTCGTAGTAGGTGAACGGATTCGCGGCGTCGGTGTGCCGGTGATCGGACGTGCGTTCCGGACGACGGGCGCCGCTGTCCGGGTTGGTCACGGCCACCACCAGCTCGTCGTGGGCCTCGAGCGCGAGGGCGAACAGCTCGAGGTGCTGGTCGTGCACCGGCTGGAACCGGCCCGTGACGGCGGCCAGACCGTCGAGCAGGGTCACCGCAGCAGCCCGCGGGCGATCGCGTTGCGCTGGATCTCGACGGTGCCCGCCGGGATCCGCAGGTTGCGCGCGACCCGGAACAGCTTCTCCTCCGGCGACCCCTTGCGCAGACCGGCACCGCCGTGGACCTGCATCGCGCGGTCGGCCACGCGTTGGAACGCCTCGTCGTTGACCAGCTTGATCAGGCTCATCAGCCGTGGGGCCTCGGGGTGCAGGGGGAGCCCGGACGCCCCGCCGGGCAGCGCGTCGAGCTCGGTCTGGATCTGCAGCGACGCCGCGCGGGCGGTGTACACGTCGAGGTCCATGTCGGCGAGCATGTGCGCGACGACCTGCTGCTCGGCGATCGGCCGCCCACCGGAGGTCCGCGTGCGGGCGCGCTCGACGGCGCGTTCCAGCAGCCACGACCCCCACCCGGCGCACATCCCGCCGCGCGCCATCCGCCGCCAGTTGATCCACGTCATCGCGAGCGCGAACCCGTCGCCGGGCTCGCCGACGACGTCCTCGGGAGCGACCCGGACGCCGTCGAAGTGCAGCTCGCCGGTCAGGCCGTCGTCGAGCATCGTCGGGATGTCGCGGCCGCGGGTGACGCCGGGCGCGGTCGCGTCGACCAGGAACATCGAGAGGCTCCGCGTGCCCGCGCCGGGCTCGGTGACGGCGGTGACCTGGATGACGTCGCAGAAGTGCGCGTTGGTGATCCAGGCCTTGTGCCCGTGGAGGATCCAGTCGTCGCCGTCGCGCTCGGCGTGGGTCTCCATGGCGAGGACGTCGGTGCCGACGGAGATCTCGGTGTTCGCGAACGCCGCGGTGATCCCGGCGGCGAGCAGCGGCTCGAGCCAGCGCTCCCGCGCCGTGGCCGAGCATTGCTCGATCGCGGTGTTCGGCCCCTCGGTCCACGCCAGCGCAGCGAGCCCGAGGCCGAGCCCGCTGCGGTGGTAGACGAACTCCTCGACGTGCTGCATCTCCGCGCGGGTGAACCCGCCGCCCGACGGCACGTGCGGGGCGTACAGCCCGGCCGCCGCCGAACGGCGCTGCACCTCCCGGCGCGCCTCCCAGACCGCGGGGTGCATCCGACCGGCCTCGTCGAGTCGCGGATTGAACGCCGTCCCGACGTCCTGGCGCGCGAGGTCCTCCTCCAGCGGCGCCACCTCGTCCGTCAGGAACGCCCCGAACCGCTCGACGTAGCGCTCGACCCGGTAGGTCCATCCCGCGGTGGTCATGCCCGGTGATCTACTCCGTCGATCCGTGCGGCGCCACCCCGCTCGGCGGCACGAAGATCCTGTTCCGGGGAGCGGACAGGGGCGGGGACCGATCGGTCCGCTCCTGCCGATCAGATCTTGACCGTCCGCGTACGGTCGGACGGGTGCCGGCGCTGACCGCGGGGTCCTCCAGCCTCCTCGTCGTCGACCTGCAGGAACGGCTGATGCCGGCGATCTCCGGCGCGACCGGGGTGCTGCGCAACGCCGGCCGGCTGGTCCGGGCGGCGACCCGGCTCGGGGTCGACGTGACGACGACCGAGCAGGATCCGGCGAAGCTCGGCCCGACCGTCGGCGAGATCGCGGAGCTGCTGCCGGCACCCGCCGTCACGAAGTCGACCTTCGCGGCGGAGCTGACGTTCGACGCGCGGGTCGTCGTCTGCGGCTGCGAGGCGCACGTGTGCGTGCTGCAGACCGTGCTGGCCCTGCGCGCGGGCGGGCACGACGTGGCCGTCGTCGCCGACGCGGTCGGCAGCCGGTCCGAGCACGACCGCGACGCGGCGATCGCCCGGATGCGCGACCACGGCGTCGAGGTGGTCACGACGGAGATGGTCGTGTTCGAGTGGCTGGGCGCGAGCACGAACCCGGCCTTCCGCGAGGTGCAGGGGCTGATCAAGTGAGTGCTCCGCACCTGGTCCTGGCCGTGGACGGGGCCGAGGTCCGCCCGGGCCCCCACGAGCGGGTCCGGGAACTGTCCCCCGACGAGGCCGGAGCCGTCCTCGACGACGAGCTCCCCCGGCTGACGACGGGCTGGCGCCTCCGGATCGTCGGCACCCCGCGCGCGGGCCTGCTCGTCCGCGCCGCCGCGCTCGCGCGGGGCGCGCTGGACGAGGAGATCACCGTCGAGGCGGTCGGCGACGACGGCCGCACCGTCTTCTGCGCCCACTGCCACCACGTCTTCCCGACGGCGGGTCGCTCCGTCGGGTGCCCGGCCTGCGAGCTCGCCCTGGTCGTCGACGACCACGTGTCCCCGCGGCACGGCGCCCACCTCGGCGTGCCGGTCTGATGCTGGACCTGCGGGTCGCGCACGTGGCGACGCCCGCCCCGGACGTGCGGTCGGTGACGCTGGTCGGCGACCTCCCGGCCCACCCGCCCGGCGCGCACCTCCCGGTCGAGTGGGCGCCGGGGAGGGTCAACCCGTACTCGCTGACCGGGCTCGGGATCGCCCCGGAGACCTACCGGATCAGCGTGGCCCACCGCTCCGGGGGTTCCCGGTGGGTGCACGAGCTGGCGGTGGGCGACCGGGTGCGGGCGCTGCCGCCGCGCTCGTCGTTCCCGCCGGTGGAGACCGCGGCGCACCACGTGCTGGTGGCGGGCGGGATCGGGGTGACGCCGCTGCTGTCGCACGCGCGGTGGCACGCGTTCTGGGGGCACTCGTTCGAGGTGCTCGCCGTGGGCACCCCGCACCTCGCGGAGCTACGGGAACTCGGGCCGGTCACCCTCGCGCGGGACCGGGCCGACATGCGGGACCGACTCGGACCCGTCGTCGGGAACGCGCCGTGGAACAGCCACCTCTACGTCTGCGGGCCGCCCGGCCTGATCGCGGCGGTCGCGGCCGCCGCCCGGGCCGCGCACTGGGTCGACGCCCGGGTGCACGCCGAGCCGTTCGTGGCCGCCATGCCGCCGGGCGAGCCGTTCACCGCGCGGCTGCGGTCGGGCGCGGCCGTGGAGGTGGCCGCGACCGAGTCCCTGCTCGACGCCCTGCTCCGGGCCGGGCTCGCTCCGCCGCACCTGTGCCGGCAGGGGGTGTGCGGCGAGTGCGTGACCGGCCTGCTCTCAGGACGCGCCGAGCACCGCGACCACGTCGACGCGGCCGGCGGGGGCGGGATCGCCCTGTGCGTGTCCCGGGCCAGCGGAACGGTGGAGCTGGACCTGTGAGCTTCCCGTTCCCGCTCGCCCACGACACCTACCGGATCAGCGCCAACGTGGAGCCGGCGACGGCGCCGATCCTGCACGTCGGCGCGTCGCACGAGGCGGTCCTGCAGGCGCGCTCGGCGATCCTCGACCGCGAGCCGCGCCGGTTCGTGGCCGCCCCGCACGCGGGCCCGGCGTCGTGGGACGCGCTGGTGTGGTTGCTCGGCCGGACGGCGGTCGAGCGGCCGGCCGAGGTGTCGCTGGAGCGCGACGGGCACGCCTACCGCTGGCACGATGCGCGGCTCGGTGTGGAGCAGGAGTTCGTCCTCGGCGAGGACTCGACGCTGCCCGAGCACCCGCTGGCCTTCGCCGGACGGCGGGTCGAGGAGGACGTCGTCGTGCTCGGGGCGCGGGACGACCGGCTCTGGCTCGACGCCGGGATGGTCGTGTTCGCCTCGGTCTGGTCGCTGGCGTTCGACGCCGGGATGAGCTTCGCGGAGCTGCACGGCCCGGTCCCCTCGCCCGAGGTGTTCGTGCGGGCGGAGCGGTTCCTGCTGCGGCTGCACCCCGGCGACGCCTACCGCAGACTGAACTGGGGCCTGCAGCTCGACGACCGCCCGGACCTGTCGCTGGACGCGTTCCCGGAGTGGGGCCTCCGCCGGGCCGCGCTCCGGGTCGCCGACGTGGGCGCCGAGGTCCACCTCCGCACCGAGGTGCAGCACCTGGTCCGGCTCCCGATGACCGGCGCGGTGCTGTTCCTCATCGGCGTCCGCACCCTGCCGCTCGCCGAGGTCGCGGCCGTGCCGAGCTGGCGCACGCGGCTGGTGTCCGTGCTGGACACGCTGCCGCCGGAGGTCCGCGACTACAAGGACCTCGGGGTGCTCGGCCCGCTCGCGGCGGACTGGCTGCGCGACCGCTGACGGCGACCCGGGCCGGTCACCGCGGCGTCGCCGCGAACTTCGTGACGGCGTCGTCGGAGACCGGCGTGAAGAGGTTGACCAGCGTGCCGTCGGGGTCGCGGAAGAGCAGGGCACGGTTGCCCCACGGCATCGTCGTCGGCTCCGTGACGAACTCACCGATCCAGGTGCGGAGTCGCGCGAACTCGGCGTCGACGTCGGGGACGATGAACTCGAGGATCGCCGAGCGGTTCGCGCCGGCCTCCGCCGAGCCGGGCCCGAACAGCCCGACCGTGCGGGTGCTGCCGATCGCGAGGGTCCCGGACGTCGTCACCAGCTCCGCGAAGTCCGGGGTCGACCAGGTCGCCGACCCGCCCGTGACCCGCTCGTAGAACGCGACGAGGCGGGCGACGTCGTCGGTGATCACGCGGACGGAGACGAGGTTCATGGTGGGTCCTCTCCATAGGGGCTGCGAACGAGGAGGACGGTAGGAGCGCATCTGGTCAGGTTCCGCCCGGATTCACGAAACCGGGCCGGGGTTGCTCCGGGCCGCGAGCACCGTGTCGCGGACCGCCCCCGGCTGGTTCGATCGGACGGAGGTCGTGCGGGACCGGTGGAGGGGGCCGTGGTGCTTCGCTGCGGGGTCCTCGGGGAGGTCGCGCTGTCCGACGGGTCGCGGACCGTGACCTTCCGCAGCACGCGGACGGCGGAGGTCCTCGCCGCGCTGCTCGTGGAGCCGGGGCACCCCCGCTCGGTCGACGACCTCGTCCACGTGGTGTGGGGCGCCGATCCGCCGAGGAGTGCCCCGACGATGGTCCACGCCGCGGTGCAGCGCCTCCGGGACGCGGCCTTCCCCGGGCGGGGCCACGACGGCGGTGCTCTCGTGCTGTCCCGGGGCGGGAGGTACGTCCTCGACCCGGACGTCGTGGTCGACGCGGACGAGTTCGAGCATCTGGTGGAGCAGGCCCGCCCGTGCGTGACCTCGTCGCCCGCACGGGCGGCGCACCTGCTCGGCGAGGCGCTCGCTCTCTGGCGCGGCCCCGCCTACGCCGGCATCGAGCTGCCGTACGTCCGCGACGAGGCGACGCGTCTCGACGAGCTCCGCCTGCGCGCCACGGAGTTGCTCGCCGACGCCGAGCTCGGGCGGGACGACCCGGAACGGGCGGTGCGCGTGCTGGAGCCGCACGTGGCCGCCCACCCGACGCGTGAGCACGCCGCGGAACGGCTCGCGGAGGCGCTCGCCCGGTCGTGCCGTACGGGTGATGCGCTCAAGGTCCTGCGCCGTGCCCGGGCGGCGCTCGCCGGGACGCTGGGGGTCGACCCCGGGCGCGGGCTACAGGACCTCGAGTCCGCCCTCCGCCGCGGCGTCGTCCCCCGGGGCCCGCGGCGACGGCCGGAGCGGCCACCCGCGCCGATCGACACCTTCGTCGGCCGGGTCGACGACCTGTCCCGGCTCGCCGCGCTCTCGGAGGCCCACCGGCTGGTCACGGTGACCGGACCGGGCGGGACGGGGAAGACCCGGCTCGCGATCGAGGCGACCCGCCGCGTCGGCCTCCGCGCCGTGTTCGTCGACCTCACGCGCGCGTCGGGGGCGGAGCGCTTCGACGACACCGTGGCCGACGCGCTCGGCATCCGGTTGTCCGGGGCGCACCTCGCGGGCGCCGTCGCGGACGCGCTCGCCGGGGAGCGGACGCTCGTCGTGTTGGACAACGCGGAGCACGTCCTCGATGCCTGCGCCGACCTCGCCCGCGGGCTCCTCGGGCGCGACCCCGACCTCCGGGTCCTGGCGACCAGCCGGGAGCGTCTCGGGGTCCCGGGTGAGCTCGTGTACCTGCTCGACCCACTGCCCCTCGCGGACGCGGTCCGGCTGTTCCTCGACCGTGCCGCGACCGTCTCGGGCAGCCGGTTCGACGCCACGGAGGTCGCCGGCCTCTGCACCGCCCTCGACGGCCTGCCGCTCGCCGTCGAGCTGGCCGCCGCGCGGACGTCGTCGTTGTCCGTCGACGCCCTGGCCGCCGGCCTGGGCGACCGCTTCCGCCTGCTCTCCCCCTCGCACCGGCACGCGACGGCCTCGCGACGTGACGGCCTGGCCGCCACCCTGGCGTGGAGCCGGGACCTCCTCGACGAGGACGAGCACCGCCTGTTCGGCCGGCTCGGCGTCTTCCCCGCGAGCTTCGACGCCGCGGCGGTCGGCGCGGTCGCGGGCGCCGACGCTTCGACGCTCGGACGGCTCGTGGAGACCAGCCTGGTGCAGGTCGTGGACCGCTCCGCCTCCCGGTGGCGCTACCGACTGCTGGAGTCGACGCGCGAGTTCGCCCGCACCGGCCTCCCGGCCGGCGAGCGCGCCGCGCTGCGGCACCGGCACGCCCACCACTACCTCGGTGTCGTCCGTGCCGTCGGGCCGGCCCTGCAGCGCGCCGGGGCCGGCCCGCACCTGGACGCGTTGCACGCGGACCGGGACAACCTGCGGGCCGCGCTCACCTGGGCCTGCGACCACGAGGGCGACACCGCGGTCCTCGTCGGGCTGGTCGGGGTCCTGTGGCACTACTGGGACGTGCGCGGGTCGCGCGACGAGGGGCTGCGCTGGTCGACGGCGGCGCTGGGCGCGGTCGGTCCGGACCATCCGGACCGGCCGGCCCTGCTGTCGGGATGCGCGCTGCTCCACCTCGGGCGCGGCGAGTTCGACGACACCGAGCGGGTCGCGGCCGAGCAGTACCGGGTCGCCCGCGAGCGTGGCCAGCCGGGCTGGGAGGGCGACGCCCAGGCCCTGCGCGCGACCGCGGACTGGGCCCGCGGCCGGTTCGACCGCGCCCAGCATCGCTACGAGGACGCCGTGGCCGCCTCCCTCGCCGGTGGGGACGTCTGGCGCGCCGCGATGGAGGAGGCGCAGCTCGCCCGGCTGCACCGCGATCGCGGACAGCCCGACGCGGCCCGCGTGCTCGCGCTGCGCGCCGCCGGCCATGCGGACGACGTCGGCGAGGACCTCGCCCGGGGCCTCGCCGCCGACGTGCTCGCCTCGATCGAACTGCGGTGGGGCGACCGTGCCCGGGCCGACCGACTCGCGGGCACCGCCCTGGCCCACTACCGCCTCGTCGGCTACCGCGAAGGGGAGGCGTCGGCGGCGATGCTCCACGGGCGTATCGCACGCGCCATCGGCGACGTGGACCGGGCGCGGGAATCCTTCGAGCTCGCCCTCGCGATCCACCGGCGCATCGGTCACCGCAGCGGGGTCAACGCCGCCCTGCAGGACCTGGAGGAACTCACCGGCGGTTAGCCGTGGCTTAGCCGGGACCCCGAGCCTCGGCGGGCATGACGAGCCTCGACCTGCTCCGCCCCGACGACGTCGGCTACGACACCGCCCGGACGGTCTTCAACGCCATGATCGACCGACGACCCGCCGCGATCGTCCGCTGTCACGACGCCGCCGACGTCGCCCGCGGCATCGCCCTCGCCCGCGAACGGGATCTGGCGCTCTCGGTCCGCGGCGGAGGACACAACGTCGCCGGCACCGCGGTCTGCGACGGCGGGGTCATGCTCGACCTCTCCCCGATGCGTTCGGTCCACGTCGACCCCGGCCGGCGCACCGCGGTCGCCGGTGCGGGCTGCCTGCTCGCCGACCTCGACCGAGCGACCGCACCAGAGGGCCTGGCCGCACCGACCGGGGTCATGTCCGGCACCGGCCTCGGCGGGCTCACCCTCGGCGGCGGGCTCGGGTGGCTGGGCGGGCGGTTCGGGCTGGCCTGCGACAACCTGCTCGCCGCCGAGGTGGTCACGGTCGACGGCGACCTGCGCCGCGTGGACGGCGACCACGACCCGGACCTGCTGTGGGGCCTGCGCGGCGGGGGCGGGAACCTCGGGGTGGTCACCGCGTTCACCTACCGGCTGCACCCCGTGGACACGGTGCTCGCCGGCGCCGTGACCTGGCCGTGGTCGGCGGCCGCGGACGTGCTGCGGTTCCACGACGAGCTGGTCGCCGACGGCCCGGACGAGCTGGCGACGATCGTCTCGCTCGGCCGCGACCCGGTCGCCGGACCGCAGGTCACGATCGTGCTGTGCTGGTCGGGCGACGCCGAGACGGGCCGGCGGGTCCTCGCGCCGCTGCGGTGCTTCGCGGGCCCCGTCGCGGACACCGTCGCCCCGGTCCCCTTCGTGACGTGGCAGCGGGCGCCGGACGCCGGCTACCCCCTCGGCCGCCGGCACCACTGGAAGTCCGGCTACCTCCCGCACCTCACGGACGACGCCGTCGCGGTCCTGCTCGACCTGGTCCCGCGGATCCCGTCCTCCACGACCGGGATCGGGCTCCAGGGGCTGCGGGGCGCGGCCGCCCGCGTCCCCGTGGACGCGACCGCGTTCCCGCACCGCAGGCCCCAGTACGACCTGCTCGTCCTCGGGCAGTGGGACGACCCGGCCGACGACGAGCGGAACATCGCCTTCGGCCGCCGGGCCTACGACGCGCTCTCCCCGCATCTGGCCGATGCGGTCTACGTCAACAACCTCGGGGTCGAGGGCCCCGATCGCGTCCGCGCGGCCTACGGGGTCAACCACGACCGACTCGCCGCCCTGAAGGCGAGCTGGGACCCGGACAACGTCCTGCGCCTGAACCAGAACGTCACCCCGCGGGCACGTTGAGGGCCCGCAGCGCGGCCGGTCCGTCCACCGCCGGGACGATCACCGTCCGCGCTGCCGGGTCCAGCCGCGGGAACACGGCGCGGTAGTGGTCGAGCGGCAGGCCGAGGTAGTCGCAGAGGAGCAGGCGCAGCAGCGTCTGGTGGGCGACGACGAGGACCCGGGCGTCCGGCCGCTGCGCGACGACCCCGTCGAGCACCCGGCGGGCCCGTGTCACCGCGACGTCGCCGCGCTCCCCGCCGGGGAACGGGTGCGAGGACGGCGCGGCGAGGAAGGCGGCGAGGGCGTCGGGGAACCGGTCGGCCATCTCGTCGCGGGTCAGGCCGTCGCCGGCACCGAAGTCGACCTCGACCAGACCGGCCTCCACGACCAGCGGACACCCCGCCGCCGCGGCCGCCGGCTCGGCGGTGCGCCGGGCCCGGGAGAGCGGCGAGCTCAGCACGAGGTCCGGGCCGGCCCCCGCCGCCCAGGTCGCGAGCGCCCCCGCCTGCTCGACCCCGCGGGCGGTCAGGGCCACGTCGGTGCGCCCGGCGTAGCGGTTCTCCGCGTGCCACTCGGTCTCGCCGTGTCGCACGAACACCAGCTCCGTCACCGGTCCACCCATCCCCGATCCACCAGCGCGGCGCGGAACCGCCCGTAGCGGTCGTCGAGCGCCGCGTCCGGTCGCGGCTCGTAGGTCCGTCCGCCCGCGGCATCCCGCACGGCGCCGGCCGCCGCCACGAGGTCCGGCTCGTCCCCGTCCGCCGTCGTCGCGGCGCGCGCCAGGACCGCCATCCCGACGGCGGGTTCGGCGTGCTCGGGCCGGCGGAGCGGCACCCCGAGGACGTCCGCGCGGCGCTGGTTCCACCACCGGTTCGCCGCGGCCCCGCCGGTGATCGACCGTGCGCCCGAGACGTCCGCGCCGAGCGCCGCGACCCGCTCGAACGCCAGGCGCTCCAGGAACGCGATCCCCTCGGCCACCCCGGCGAACGCCGCCTCCTCCCCCACGGCCGCGAGGAGGTCGCCGAGCGGGCGTACAGCGCCGTCGTCGTGGAACCAGAAGCCCTCGGCCGAGGGTGCCTCGATGGGAAACCGTTCCCCGCGCCCCGGCAGCGGCAGCACCACCGGCGGCCGCACCGGGTCCCGGTCCAACGAGGCCGTGAGGGCCTCGAACCGCGACGGATCGACCAGGTCGGCGAGGACGGCCGCACCGGTGTTCGACGCACCGCCGGGCCACCACCAGCCGCCCTGCGGCCCGCGGTGGCAGTACACGGTGCCGCCCGGGTCGCGGACCAGGTGGTCGGCCACCCCCTTGAGCACCAGCGTCGTCCCGAGCACGACGTTCCACTGCCCCGGGGCGACGGCCCCGGCGGCCACCTGGGCCGCGCACCCGTCGGTCATCCCGGCGACGACCGGGACCCCGGCGGCGAGCCCGGTCCGCTCGGCGGCCCCCGCCCCGATCCCGCCGAGCACCGTGCCCGGCGGGACCACCGCGGGCAGCGTCGCCGGGTCCAGGCCGAGCTCGGCCAGCACCTCGACCGGCCAGCGGCCCTCGAGCGCGTCGTAGCCGGTCTTCAGCGAGGTCGAGGCGTCCGACGCGGTCGGCGCCCCCACCAGGTGCGCGGTGACGACGTCGGTCTGGTGGCGGTGGCCCGGGGCGGGGCCGAGGGCGAGCAGCGTCGGGAGGGCCCACGAGCCCCCGACCCGGTACCCGAGGCGGGCCCAGACCTCGGCGCCGACCTCGCGGACCCGCTCGACGTGCCCCTGGCCGCGGGCGTCGTCGTACATGATCCCGGGCGCGCACGGACGCCCCGCGCCGTCGACCGCCACGACCGTCCCGGACGTCCCGTCGACCGCGACACCGCCGACGGCCGCCGGGTCCGGGAGGCCGGCCACGAGTTCGCCGACGACCTCGTCGACCGCGGCGCACCAGGCGGCCGGGTCCTGCTCGTGGCGGGCGGAACCGTCCTCGGCGCGCCACCGAGTGCTGCGCAGGGGCCGCGAGGCGACGCCCGGGCGCGGACCGTCGTCGTCGACGGCCGCGGCCCGGACGCTCTGGGTCCCGAGGTCGACCCCGATCCAGACCGCTCCGCTCACGCGGGGACGTCCCGGGCCGCGACCGCGGCCTCGTGCTCGCGCTGCCGCGCGACGGCCGGGTCGATCTCGGAGTGGATCACCAGCGAGAGCACGGCGACCAGCAGGTACATCACGCAGTAGGCGATCACCACGCCGCCGCCCCCGAACAGCGGGAACAGGGCGGTGACGGTGAGCGGACCGAGGAGCGCCGCCCCGCCCGCCCCGGTGTTGAGGACCGCGAGCGCGGCGCCCTTGTCCTTGAGCTCGACCATGGACGGCATCAGCGCCGAGAGCGGGACGAAGCCCGCGAGGACGATGCCGTACACCGCGCCCAGGATCGCGGTGAGCAGGAAGCTCTGCGAGGCGATCGCGCCGAAGTACCAGAGCGGGACCGCGACCGCGCAGCCCAGGCAGCCGAACACCGTGACGGTGCGGCGCCACCCGAAGCGGTCACCGAACACCCCGAAGAACAGGTTCGCCCCGATGTTCGCGGCGTAGGCGACCGTCGCGAGGACGGCGACCTGCGCCGTCGTCAGGAAGCCCCCACCCGGGGTCTCGGGGCCGAACACGAAGGGGAACATCGCGAAGAAACCGTACTGCGGGGCGGTGTTCACGAGCCGGACGAAGAAGCCGGCGATCGTCCGCCGGTCGCGCCAGAGGATGTCCACGCCCTCGGTGAGGCGGCGCAGGCTCGTCGGGTGCGGGGTGGTCTCGTCCGCGATCGGGCGCAGACCCTGCGGCTCGGTGACCGCGAAGCAGCCGATCGCGGCGCCCACCGCGACGAGGACGAGCGAGATCACCAACGTCCCGTACTCGCTGATCCCCAGCGGGCCCACCGCGATCGCCGCGAGGGCGGCGCCCAAGGTCGGCAGGCCCCCGGTGAAGGCGAACCAGAACCAGCCCGCCGCGGACCCTCGCATCCGCGGCTTCGCGATCGTCTGGATCCAGACCAGGAACGCGAAGGCGAACAGCGGGTAGGCCAGGCCGCGGACCGCGTAGGTGGTGATGATCAGCGTCGCGTCCTGGGCCGGGATCGCCACGAACAGGAACAGGATCTCCAGGACGATCCAGATCGCCGCGCCCAGCCACATCACGCGGCGTGGGCCCCAGATCGCCGAGAGGGTCCCGGAGAACCACGACGCGACCAGCGCGGCGACGCCGTACAGCGTCACGGTGGCGAACGAGGCCTGGGCGCCGTCGAGCGCCCCGCCCGCCGGATCGGCGAGGTAGGCGGACAGGAAGCTGGTCTCCACGCCGTCGCCGATCATGAAGATCAGGACCCCGACGAACCCCCAGCGCAGCGGGTACGGGATGCCCCAGCGTTCGATGCCCGTCAGCGGGCCGTCCGCGGTCGACGTGGTCATGTCTGCGCCCTTCCTCGACAGTGCGGCGCATCACATGTATCAGCGTCTCTGTTAATTTCACAAGGGCAGTGCGTCAGTTCTTGCCGGATGCCACCGTCACCCGGGTGTGCTCGCGCATCTCCTCGAGGAGGTCCGCGGGCACGCCGTCGTCGACGACGAGGTCGTCGAAGGCCGACAGCGGACGCAGCTGGTGCAACGCACGCCGCGGCGCCTTGCTGGAGTCCATCAGCAGGACCCGGCGGGTCGCGATGTCGAGCATCGCCCGTTTCACCGCCACGATCTCCTGCTCCTGGTGGAAGGTCATCGAGCCGGTCATCGACGACGTCGAGACGAAGGCCGCGTCGACCGACATGGCCGCGATCGCCTCGAGGCAGCCGATGCCGCCGAAGGAGTCGTGGGTGCGCGAGTAGTCGCCGCCGAGGGCGATCAACCGGACCTCCGGCATGGTCTTGAGCGTCTCCAGTGCCGGGAGGTAGTTGGTCACGACGGTCAGCGGCCCGACCTCGGGCAGGCGGTCGACCAGCGTCAACGCCGTCGACGAGTCGTCGAGGACGATCGACGACCCGGGCTCGACGAGCGCCACGGCCGCGTCCGCGATCGCGTTCTTCTCCGCGAGGCGCACCGTGCGGCGGTACTCCGAGTGCGACTCGAACACCGAGGTCGGTTGCGCCGACACCCCGCCCCGGTACTTCCGCACGAGTCCCCGGCGCACGAGCTCGTCGACGTCGCGGTGGACGGTCATGAGGCTCACGCCGGTCAGCTCGACGAGCTCGGTCGCGCTCGCGGAGCCGGCCGCGAGGACGTGGTCGACGATCCGCTGCTGGCGGGTGCTGCGCGCGTGGCCGCCCTTCGTCGAGGTCGTTTCGGTGCTCACGCCGACCAGCATCGCCGATCACCGCACCGCGACCGAGCACCCGCGCCCGGACGGCATGACCCGGATCACGCGAACGCCTTCCTTGATCACATTTTGAATGTTAACTTCGCATCGTCGCTGGGAGGAGATCGACGATGACGAACCGCCCGCCCACCGCCGTGGTGTTCGACCTCGACGGGGTGCTCATCGAGAGCGAGCACCTCTGGGAGGAGATGTGGACGCGCTACGCGGCCCGGTACGAGGTCACCTGGACCGCGGAGGACACCGGACACGTCCAGGGCATGAGCGCCCCGGAGTGGTCGTCCTACCTGGCCGAGCGGGCCGGGGGCCACGACGACGCGGCGACCTGTGAGCGCGCGGTCGTCGACGACATGGTCGACGCGCTCGCCCAGGGCCGGATGGAGCCCTACGCCGGCGCGGTGGACATGGTCCGCGACGTCGCCGGACGGGTCCCGGTGGCGCTCGCGACCTCGGCCCCGCGGCGTCTGATCGACGCCGTGCTGGAGGCGAACGGCCTGACGTCGTCGTTCGGCGCGACCGTCTCCTCGGCCGAGGTCGAGCGCGGCAAGCCCGGACCGGACGTCTACCTGGAGGCGGCCCGCCGCCTCGACGTCGACCCGGCGCGGTGCGTGGGGGTGGAGGACTCGAGCAACGGCATCCGGGCCGCCGCGGCCGCGGGGATGACCGTCGTCGCGATCCCGAACCCGACCTACCCCCCGAAGCCGGACGCCCTGGCCCTCGCCGCCCGCAGCGCGGACGGCGTGGCGTCCGCGCACGCCGAGATCGTGGACCTGCTCGCGGTGGAGGCGGTCCGATGAGCAGCACGACCCTCTCCGAGCCGACCACCTTCAAGCAGCGCTGGATGGCCGGGCTCTGCGCCGCCTACTCCCGCACCGTCCGCCCGGCACCGGGGGCGTTCGGGGTGCTCTCGAACGTCGCGCCACGCCGCGGCAAGGTCGCCGTGATCATCGGTGGCGGGTGCGGGCACTACCCCGCCTTCGCGGGCCTCGTCGGGCCGGGACTGGCCGACGCGGCCGTCGTCGGCGACGTCTTCACCAGCCCGTCCGCGGAGCAGGCCTACCGGACCGCCCGGGCCGTCGACGGCGGGGCCGGCGTCGTCTTCTCCTACGGCAACTACGCCGGCGACGTCATGCACTTCGGCCTCGCGGGCCGACGCCTGGCCGCCGACGGCATCGACGCGCGCCAGATGATCGTCACCGACGACGTCGCGAGCGCTCCGGCCGACCGGGCCTCCGACCGCCGTGGGGTCGCGGGGGACTTCTTCGTGTTCAAGGCGCTCGGGGCCGCCGCCGAGCGGGGCGACGACCTGGACGCCGTGATGGCCGCCGGCGAGCGCGCGAACGCGGCCACCCGCACCTTCGGCGCCGCGTTCGACGGGTGCACGCTGCCGGGGGCGGACGAGCCGCTGTTCACGGTCGCGCCGGGCTCGATCGAGCTCGGCCTCGGTATCCACGGCGAGCCGGGCATGCGGACGACCGAGGCGATGGACGCCCACGAGCTCGCCGACGCCCTCGTCGACCAGCTCCTCCCCCAGCTGCCGGACACCGGCGACGGCCGGGTCGCGGTGCTGCTCAACGGCCTGGGCTCCACGACCTACGAGGACCTGTTCATCACCTACGGACGGGTCGACGAGCGGCTGCGGCAGGCCGGCCTCACGCCCCACCGCCCGGAGGTCGGCGAGTTCGTGACGAGCATGGACATGGCCGGGCTCTCCCTGACCCTGATGCCGCTGGACGACGAGCTCGCCGCGCTCTACGACGCCCCGTGCGAGACCCCCGGCTTCCGGCTCCCGGCCGGCGGCACGCTCGCCGCGGCGGGCGACCGACTCCGGGACCAGGACGCCACCGTGTCGTCGCTGCCCGAACTGGACGACACCGATCCCGCGCAGGGAGGAATCGCAGCCCGGGTGCTGACCGCGGCCCTCGGCGCCGTCACCGAGCACGAGGACGAGCTGGGACGCCTCGACGCGGTGGCTGCCGACGGCGACCACGGGCAGGGCATCGTGCGCGGGATGCGCGCCGCGGTCGCCGCCGCCCGCACGTCCGGGTCGGACGGCGACGGCGTGAGTGCGGTCGGGACCGCTCTCCTCGCCGCCGGCACCGCCCTCGCCGACGCCGCGGGCGGGGCGTCCGGCGCGCTGTTCGGGCTCCTGCTCACCGAGACCGGCGGCCGCCTCACCCCGCACGGGGAGGGTCCCGTGACGACCGCGGCCCTGGCCGACGCCCTGGACAGCGCCCAGCGCGCCGTCACCGAGCTCGGCGGCGCCCGGCCCGGCGACAAGACCATGGTCGACGCGCTCGACGCGTTCACCACGACGCTGCGCGAGCACACCGACGAGCCGGTCACCCGCGCCTGGCGGGCCGCCGCCGACACGGCACGGCGCGCTGCGGAGGACACCGCCGACCTGACGCCGGCCGTCGGCCGGGCCGCCCGGCTCGGCGACCGCGGTCGTGGCAGCCCCGATCCCGGCGCCACGTCGTTCGCGCTCATGGCCGTGGCGGTCGCAGCCGCCCTGGAGGAGGAGAAGTGACCGGTCGCATCCGCATCGCCGTCGCCGCGGACAACGCGGGCGTCGCGCTGAAGGACACCCTCGCCCGGATGATGCGCGAGGACGACCGCGTCGCCGAGGTGACCGACTTCGGCGTCCCGGACGACTCCGACGACCGCGCCTACCCGCTCCTCGGCCTGGCTGCGGCCCAGGCGGTCGCGCACGGCGAGGCCGACCGGGCCGTGCTGGTGTGCGGCACCGGCATCGGCATGGCGATCTCCGCGAACAAGGTCGAGGGGATCCGCGCGACGGTCGCCCACGACAGCTACTCCGCCGAGCGCTCGATCCGCTCCAACGACTGCCAGGTGCTCTGCCTGGGTGGCCGGGTCATCGGCCCGGAACTGGCGAAGAAGATCGTCGACGAGTGGCTCGGCTACGAGTTCGACCCCACCTCGGCGAGCGCCGAGAAGGTCGCCCACATCACCGCGTTCGAGCAGGACAGCTGAGCGAGAGGAGCCACCCGATGTTGCGTGTGCTCGCCGCGGGCGACCACTTCGTCGCCCCGGACCTGTTCCTGGACGCCCTGCGCACCGAGGGCGCCGCCGAGTTCGACGGGCGGACCCTGACCGCCGGGTGGCCGACCGAGCCGTTCGGTCCCGTCGGCACCGGTGACAGCGTCGTCGACGAGGCCTCCGGTACCGAGGACGACCTGATCGCCGCGCTCGACGGCGTCCGGGTCTGTCTGACCCAGATGGCGCCCTTCACCGCCCGGGTCTTCGAGGCCCGACCCGAGCTCGAGATGGTCGCGGTGTGCCGGGGCGGCCCGGTCAACGTCGACCTCGCGGCCGCCGACGCCGCGGGGGTCGCGGTCGCGCAGGCGCCGGGGCGCAACGCGGCCGCGGCCGCGGAGTTCGCGGTCGGGATGATGCTCGCGGCCCTGCGCCATATCCCGCTGGCCGACGGCGAGCTGCGGGACGGGCGCTGGCGCGGCGACTTCTACGCCTACGACGAGGCCGGGCTGGAGCTCGACGGCGCGACCGTCGGGCTCGTCGGCTACGGCGCCATCGGGCGGATCGTCGCGCGGGTGCTGCGGGCCTTCGGCGCGACCGTGCTGGTCTCGGACCCGTACGCCCCGGCGGAGGACGGCATCGAGCTGACCGACCTCGACGACCTGCTGCGCCGCGCGAGTGTGGTGTCGCTGCACGCGCGGCTCACCGACGAGACGCGGGGGCTGATCGGTACCCGCGAGCTGGACCTGCTCCCCCACGGGGCCGTGCTGGTCAACACCGCCCGCGGCGGGCTGCTGGACTACGGGGCGCTGCCCGCGGCACTGGAGTCGGGACGGCTCGGCGGGCTCGCGCTCGACGTCTACGACGTCGAGCCGCCGCCGCCGGACTGGCCGCTGCACCGCGCGCCGAACGTCGTCGCGACCCCGCATCTCGCCGGCGCGACCCGGCAGACCGCCCACCGGGCGGCCGCGATCGCCGCCGGTGAGGCCGCCCGGTTCCTGCGTGGCGAGGCACTCGCGCACCCGGCCAACACGGTCGGGAGCACGCGATGATCATCGGGGTCGACGTCGGCACGTCGATGACCAAGGCGGACGCCTACGACGACGACGGGTCGAAGCTCGCCTCCGCCGAGCGCGCGTCGCGGCTCGAGCAGTACGACGACGGGCGGGTCGAGCAGGACCTCGAGGACGTCCTCGCGAGCGCGGCCGACGTGATCCGGCGGGTCTCCGACGAGGTCGGGGACCGGCCGGTCCGGGTCCTCGCGATCACCGGGCAGGGCGACGGCCTGTGGCTGCGCGACGCCGACGGGCACGCCACCCGCCCGCCGATCTCCTGGCTCGACGACCGGGCCGGCGACGTCGTCCGGCGCTGGCAGGACGACGGCACGGTGCACGAGGTCTACCGGCGCACCGGCTCCGGGCTCTTCCCCGGCTGCCACGCGCCGCTGATCCACCACCTCGCCCGTCACGAGCCGGAGGCACTCGGCGGTGCGGCCGTCGCCGGCTACTGCGTGGACGCCCTGATCCAGCGGCTGACCGGGGAGATCACGGTCGACGCCTCCGACGCGTCCCTGCCCTTCCTCGACGTCGCGACCCGCCGCTACGACGACGCGGCGATCGCGGCCTGTGGGATCGAGGAGTACCGGCACCTGCTCGCCGATCCGGCGCCGGCCGGGACGGTCCTCGCCCTCGACCGGCGCGGCGCGGAGATCACCGGCCTCCCCGTCGGCACTCCCGTCACCGGCGGACCGTTCGACCTGCCCGCGTGCGCGGTGGGTGCCGGTCTGTCGCGACCCGGCGACGGGCTGCTGATCATCGGCACGACGTTGGCCTGCGAGGTCTTCACCGACACGGTCGACATCGGCGCCGCGAGCGAGCCGGCCGGGATGTGGCTGTGCACGCCGGAGCCGGACCGGTGGCTGCGGGCGATGCCGGCGATGGTCGGGACCGCCGGACTGGACTGGCTGCTCGACTTCCTCGGTGTCGGGATCGACGCGCTCTCCGAGCTGCTCGACGGCACGATGCCCGGCGCGGGCGGGGTCTCGGCGCTGCCGTTCCTGTCCGCCTCCGGCGAGCGGGCGCCGTTCGTCGACACCCGGGCGCGCGGCCAGGTCGAGGGCGTCACGCTCTCCACCACGCGCGGCCAGGTGGTCCGGGCGGTGTGCGAGGGGATCGCCTACACGGCCCGGAACTGCTTCGAGCGGGCGGCCGAGGCGTCGCACGTGCAGGGGCGACTGGTGGCGTGCGGTGGCGGGTCACGCTCCGGCCCGTGGGCGCAGATCTTCGCGGACGTGCTGAACGTGCCGCTGGTGGTCCCGGACGACCCCGGCCTGGGCACCCGCGGCGCCGCCGTCACCGCCCTGCGGGCGCTCGGCGAGGACGTGGACCCCGCCGACTGGGCGGCGCCGTCGCGCACCGTCGAGCCGAGCGCGCACGCCGACGACTGCTACGAGCCCGGGTACCGGCGCTACCGGGCCCACGTCGACACGGCGCGGGAGTTCTGGGCGCGGCAGGCACAGGACTTCGCGCTCTCTGGTACGACGCTGCCGTGACCGGCCTCGACGATCCCGCCCTCGCCGCCGCCCGGTCCTCGGTCGCCGAGCACGCCCGGCGGCTGGTCGCCGACCGGCTCGTGGCCGGGACGGCGGGCAACCTCAGCGTGCGGGTCGGCGACCTGGTCGCGGTCACCGCGTCCGGGGTCGCCTACGACACGATGACCGCCGACGACGTCTGCGTGGTCGACCTGGCCGGCGCACCCGTCGTCGGGACCCTGCGGCCGACGAGCGAGCTGCCGCTGCACCTGCTCTGCTACGCCCGCCACGGGGCGTCCGCCGTGGTCCACACGCACTCGGCCGCTGCGGTGGCGCTGTCGCTGGTGCGCGACGACGTGCCGCTGGTGCACTACCAGACCGCGATCTTCGGCGGTGGGGTGTCGGTGGCCGAGTACGCGCCCTACGGCACCGACGAGCTGGCCGAGAACACCTCGGCCGCCCTGGCCGACCGCACGGCCGCGGTCATGCGCCACCACGGGACGATCGTGCTCGGCTCCTCGCTGCGCGCGGCCTACGACGGCGCCGCCCACCTGGAGTGGCTCTGCGACGTCTGGCTGCGGGCGTCCGCCGTCGGGACCCCGCGGCTGCTCGACGCCGACCAGGTCGCGGACGTCGTCGAACGGCTCCGTGGCTACGGTCAGCGCTGAGACGCCCGCGCCAGGATCGCGGCGCGGTCCGGCTTTCCCTGCTCGGTGAGCGGGAGCTCCTCCATCGGGACGACGAGCGTGGCCGCCACCGCCTCGCCGTGCGCGGCCGCCACCGCGTCGCGGCAGGCCCGGGCGTCCACCTCGGAGCCGGCCCACGGCAGCACCGCTGCGACCCGCCGGTCGTGCGGGAGGTCGGACACGACCACGGCGTAGCGGACCGTCGGCAGCCCCATCAGGGTCTCCTCGATCGCGGTGGGGGTCACCAGCCGGCCGTCGACCACGGCGCAGTCGACCGCCCGGCCGAGGATGTGCAGGTGGCCGTCCGCGCCGAGGCGGCCGAGGTCGCCGGTGCGGTACCAACCGGCGACGAAGTGCTCGGCCTGCTCCTGCGGTCGGTTGCGGTAGCCGTGCGCCATCGCCGGCGAGCGGACCTCGATGCTTCCGGACGTCGGGTCGAGGGTCCCGTCCGCGGCGCGGAAGCGGACGTCGACCCCGGGGAGGATGCGGCCGGCACTCGTGGCCCGCTCGTCCTCGGTCGGGTCGTACTCGTCCGGCCGCAGCGCGCTCACGATGCCCATCTCGCTGGCGCCGTAGGTGTGCTGCAGGACCGGTCCGAGCCGCTCGTGGGCCCGGCGGCGCAGCGCGGGCGGGGCCGAGGCACCGATGTGCGTGAGGGTCCGCAGGCTCGAGAGGTCGCGCCGCTCGACGTCGGGGTGGTCGATCAGCTCGACCAGCTGCGACTCGACGAGGAACAGGTCGGTGATCCGCTCGGCCTCGATCTGCTCGAGCAACGCGGCAGGCTCGGAGTCGTCGCGGAGCACGACCGTCCCGCCGCCGATGATCGTCTGCGCGACGAGGATCTGTGTCAGGTACGCCTCGGCCCCGGATGCGAGCTGGCGGCGCTCCGGACGGTGCGGGGTGGCCACGGCCGCGGCCCACGCGGCGACGTCGCGGACGCTGGCCTTGGGGATGCCCGTCGTCCCGCCGGAGGACAGCACCGTCCCCAGGTCGCCGAGCCGTGAGCGCGACGCGAACGGCTCGGCGGACGCCCCGGCGGCCAGCTCGTCGAGGCGCGCCTCGACGCCGTCGACCGGGCCGACCGACGCGACCGGGGCCGTCGTCTCCGGCAGCCAGTGCGCGGTCTGTGGGAACACCACCACCAGCCGCGGGTCGATCTGCTCGAGCTGGCGGGCCCGGCGGTCGGCCCCGGGCGGCGCCGACAGGTACACCGCGGCCGCGTCGATCAGGTGCGTCGCGTAGCGCACGGCCAGCGCCTCGGGCCGGTTCGGGGCGTACTGCGCCACCAGGTCGCCGGAGCCGATGCCCAGCGCGTCCAGCGCCCGCGCGTAGCGGTGGATCGCCGCCAGGAGCTCGGCCCCGGTGGTCCGGCCGTCGGGGTGGACCAGGACGATCCGGTCGCCCGCGGCCTCGAGGGCGGTGACGATC
The DNA here is from genome assembly GCF_030286555.1 of Actinomycetospora termitidis. Classification (GTDB taxonomy): domain Bacteria; phylum Actinomycetota; class Actinomycetes; order Mycobacteriales; family Pseudonocardiaceae; genus Actinomycetospora; species Actinomycetospora termitidis. The sequence goes on from NZ_JASVWF010000004.1 coordinate 423,432, forward strand.
TGCTCGACGGACGGGTGGACCTCGGGCGCGGCGACGGTGTCGGTCACGCTTCGTACCGTTCCTCCCGGTTCCGAGCAGATCCATCGTCCGGACGGGTGACGGCAGACTCCGGTGTCCTCCGACGGGAGGACGGAGCGTTCCCCCGGAGCGCGGGCCCGTCGGGGGACAGGACCGGAGGCCCCGGCGCCGGACGCTTCCCGGGACGCACCGCACCGCGCGGTGCCCCGAGAGGAGACCTCCCTTGACCGCCGACACGAGCGTCGACGTCACCCCTCCCCCACGTCCCCGGCGGCGGCGCCGCGCCGGACTCGTCCTCGCCGCCGTCGTCACCGGACTCGTCGGACTCGCCGCGCCGGCCGAGGCCGGCATCCCCGAGATCCCGGAGCGCGGCTCGACCGCCCCCGGACACCCGCCCGTCTCGTCGTGCACCTCGGAGTTCGTCGAGGAGTACCGGTACCCGACCGAGGGCTACCGGGTCCGCGCCGCCTGCAGTTCCCTCGCTCCGTGGACCGAGGCGCGCGGCATCTCGACGTTCCCGATCGACGGTCACGCCGCGACCGAGTGGTTCTGGCGCGTGGACACCGACCAGTGGTCGGAGTGGAAGCCCCAGATGCGCCTGCCCGTCGGCTCGCTGCACCCCCGCGACACCAAGGTGGAGTACCGGTCGACCGGCCCGGGTCTGACGCTCTACAAGGGCGACACCCCGGCGAACGGCGACGAGGCCCGCACCGTCACCGTCGCGATGCCCTCCGACGCGTCGGGCACCGCGGAGATCTACTGGGAGCGGTCCTGGGCCGACCACGTGAAGCTCGGCGAGGCGCCCGTCGTGGACGGCCGCGCCACCGTCCGCATCCCGCCCGGCGCGATCGAGGCCGGGTCCAACCAGGCCATCCTCGCCACGTACTCCGGCGACGCGACGTACCCCGCGATGCGGACGTCCTCGGGCGGCATCTCGGTGCCGAAGCCGACGGCGCGGCCCACCGTGACCACGCCCTTCACCCACGTCACCCCGGGCACGGACGCCGAGCTCACGGTGACGCTGCCCTACGCCGAAGGACCCGTCGACGTGTTGGAGGGCGACCGCGTCGTGGGCACCGTCGAGCTGCACGCCGGCCGCGGGTGGCTGGCGGTCCCGCTGTCGGAGGGCGAGCACCAACTCCGCGTCGTCCACCGCGGCGACGCCCGCTACCTCCCCGGCGAGTCGGCCGCCACGCCGGTGACGGTGTTCGCCCAGACCATCGAGCTCGAGTCGACGACGCTGCAGCCCGGCGACGAGCTCCGCGCGACGGCCACCCTGCCGTCGGCAGCCTCCGGGCGCGTGCAGTTCCTCATGACCTGGCCGGGGAACGTGGCCGGGATCGGGTCGGCGGACGTCGTCGACGGCCGGGCCACGTTCACGATCCCCGTCGACCGCATCGGGACCGGGACCTTCGGCCTCGCCGCCGACCACCGGGGCGGGAACGGGTTCATGCCGTCCCGCACCGAGCCGGCGTTGTTCACCGTGGCCGCCACGGACGCCGCCCCCTCGCCGGAGGAGGCGCCGTAGGCGAGGAGGTGCGCGACTCCCGGCGCTCGACCCGGATGCGCCGTCGTGCCACGGTTCCCCCGTGATCGACGGGAGGACGCGCACCGGCGCACACCGCACGCTGCGCCTCGCGCTCCTCGCCCTGCTCGGCGCGGCCGTGCTCGTCGTCGCGATCGAGATGGTCCTGCTGGTCGGGAGCCCCGAGGCGCCCTACGGGCTGCTCGTGCTGCTCCCGCTCACGGGGCTGATCTACGTCGCGGTCGGCGCGGTGGCGTGGGAGCGGCGACCCAGCAACCGCATCGGGGCCCTGCTCGTCGCCGGCGGCCTCGCCTGGCTCGTCGCGGGCCTCGTGAACACGCTCGTGCCGGCGTTGATCGCCGCCGGGCAGATCGTCGCGTGGGTCCCGGTCGCGGTCGTGGTGCACGCGCTCCTCGCGTTCCCGTCCGGACGCCTCGCCGGCCGCTCTCCGACCTCCGGCGCGGCGGCTCCGCCCCGTCTCGTGGCACACGGCCCCCGGATCCTGGTCGCGCTGGCCTACGTCGTCGCCGTGGTGCCGCAACCCGTGCGGTACGCGGCGACGCCGGCGCGGCCTCCCTACGACCCGTTGTTCGTCGCGAACCGGCCGGACGTCGCGGCGGCCGCGTCGGTGGTGCAGTCGGTCGCCGCGGCCCTCCTCGTGGCGGTCGTGGCCGTCGTGCTGGTGCGCCGCCTGGTGGCCGCCGACCGGGCCCGCCGCCACGCGCTGGCCCCCGTGTACGCCTACGGGGCCGCCGCGATCCTCGGTGTGGCCGTGCTCAGTGCCCTGACCCGCTACGCCGGGGTCGACCCGATCGTCGTGCCGCTCGTCCAGCTGCTCGTGCAGGCCGGCGTGCCGGTGGCGTTCACGGCGGCGATGCTCGGCGGCGGGTTCGCGCGGACCGGGGAGCTCGAGGAGCTCGCCGCGTGGCTCGCCCGCCCGGGCCGCGGGGGCGACCTGCGCGGGGCCCTGGCCCGTGCCCTCGGCGACCCCTCGCTGGCTCTCGCCTTCCGGGTCGAGCACCCCGAGGGGCCGACCGGGGAGTGGGTCGACGAGTCGGGCACGGCGGTCGCGCTCCCCACCCCCGGCGCCGACCGGGTCGCGATGCCGGTCGTGCTCGCGGACCGCGAGGTCGCCGTCGTGATCCACGACCGCGCGCTGCTGCCCGACCCCGGGCCCGTCCGGGCCGCCGGGCGCATCGTGGCGCTCGCGGCCGACCGGGAGCGGCTCACCGCCGAGCTGCTCGCCAGCCGTGACGAGCTGCGCGCCTCCCGCGCCCGCCTGCTGAGCTCCGGCGACAGCGAACGCCGTCGGCTCGCGCGGGACCTGCACGACCGGCTGCAGAGCCGCCTCGTGCTGCTCGCGATCACCGCCTCCGACGCCGCGATCGCCGAGGAGGGGTCGCTCGCGGCGGTGCGTCGGGGCATCGAGGACGCCGTCACCGAGCTGCGGGAGCTGGTCCAGGGGGTGATGCCGGCCCTGCTGCTCGAGCGCGGTCTCGTCGCCGCGGTGGAGGACCTCGCCCGTCGCAGCCCGCTGCCGGTGCTCCTCGTGACCGGGCCGGGCGTGGACCAGGATCTGCCGCCGGCGGTGGAGAGCACCGTCTACCACCTCGTCGTCGAGGCGGTCACGAACGCGGTGAAGCACGCACGGGCCACCAAGGTCGACGTGGACCTCGCCCGCGTGGGCGGCCGGCTGCGGGTGACGGTCGCCGACGACGGGATCGGTGGTGCCGCGGTCGGCCGGGGCGCCGGGCTGCGGGGCATCGCCGACCGCGCCGGCGCGCTGGGCGGGACGGTCGTGCTCGACAGCCCGGACGGGCGAGGCACGCGGCTGGTGCTGGAGGCGCCCTCCGGGTGGTGACCCGGGTTCAGCGCGCGACCCGACCGTCCACGAGGGCGTCATGGACAGGAGTCGGGTCGCGGACGGGACCTGGACCCATGCCGCGTCGTCGTCGGGGTGCCTAGCGTCGGACCGGTCCCTCCCCCTCGTCCCCGAGGAGCCGGCATGCGCCGTGCCCGCCTCGCCGCCGCCGTCCTCGTGACGGCCGTGGTGCTCGCCGGATGCAGCACGGCGGCCCCGGCTCCCCCGCCCCCGACGGGGCCCGCCCCGCAGGACCCGGCCGTCTTCGAGCCCCTGGTGATCACGCCGCTCGACCAGCCGCCGGCACCCGTGCGCGGGACGGACGGCCGCTACCACCTGGTCTACGAGCTCCAGGTGCTCAACGCCGGGCCCCGGGCCGCGACCCTGACCTCCGTCGACTCGCTCGCCGACGGCCCCGGGGGCCGGGTGGTCGGGAGCGTGGCCGGCCCGGAGGTGACCGCCCGGTCACTGCTCGTCGGGGACTACACGCTCCCGCCGGTCCCGGTCGCGGAGGTCCCCGGTGGACGCACGATCCTGCTGATCCTGGAGGACGTGTACGACACGCCGGAGGCGGTACCCGTCGCGACGGTGCACCGGGTCCGGGCGACCTACGGACCTCTCCCGCCCGGGCAGGCGACGTTCGCCGGGAACTTCCCGACGACGAGTGAGCAGGTCACCCGGCAGCCGGTCCGCGCGGACGGCCGGCCTCCCACCGTGATCGGACCTCCGTTGAGCGGACCGGACTGGGTGGCGGTGAACGCGTGCTGCGAACTGTCGCCGCACCGGGGCGCGATGGTGCCGCTCGACGGCCGCATCAACGGCGGGGAGCGCTACGCCGTGGACTGGTCGCGCTTCGACCTGACCGCGCGGCCGATCGTCGACCTGACCGCGGGCACCCAGGCCACCTTCCGCGGCGATCCCACGCGCAACGAGGACTACCTCACGTTCGACCAGCCGGTGCTCGCCGTCGGGGACGCGACCGTGGTCGCCGTCGTCGGGGACCTCCCCGAGGCGCCGCCGCACCAGTTCCTGACCCTCCCCGTGAACGACCTGGGCGGGAACCGCGTCGTGCTGGACCTCGGCAACGGGGTGTACGCCTTCTACGCCCACCTGAGGACGGGGTCGCCGGAGGTCCGCGTCGGCGACCGGGTCCGACGCGGGCAGGAGATCGCGCGCACCGGGAACTCCGGCAACACCAGTGAGTCCCACCTGCACTTCGGGCTGATGGACTCGCCGCAGCCGCTCACCGCCACCAACCTCCCGTGGGTGATCGACTCGCTGACCTACGTCGGCACCGTGACACCGGAGACCGTGCTCACGCAGCCGCCACCCGGTCCGCGGTCCGGAGAACTCCCGCTGATCTACAGCGCCGTCGACTTCCCGCCCGTCCCGCCGTCCAGCTGAGGAACCAGCCTCTTACACCGGGTGCAGTGAACACCGGTCATCCGCGCCCGGTACGTCACCTGGTCGGCCGATGATGAGGGATCGTCGAGACGTCGATGCTGACGCTGTGTCAAACATCGTCCTCGACGACGACCTCTTCGACGCCCAGTTCGTCCGGGCGCTCGCCTACGTGCGGTCCGGCGGCGCGGAGCTCGGCGAGTGCCTCGGGACCGCGCGGCGGATCACGAAGACCGACGGCGAGCTCTGGTACCGCGAGTGGCTGGCCACGGCGGAGCGCGCCGAGGCGGCCGCGCACGCCGCCACCACGGCCGGCGACCGGGTCGGCGCCCGCGGCGCGTACCTCCGCGCCTCGAACTACTTCCGGACCGCCGGCCTGTTCCTCATGGGCAAGCCGGTCGACGAACGGTTCCGGGACACCTCCCACCGGCAGACCGCCGCGTTTCGCGCGGGCGCGGCCCTGTTCGACTCCCCTCCGGAGATCCTCGCGATCCCCTACGAGGGCACGACGTTGCCCGGGTACTTCTTCCGCGCCGGCGACCCGGACGACCGGACACCGCGGGCGACCATGATGCTCACCAACGGATACGACGGCACCGTCGAGGAGCTGTACTTCGCCAACGCGGCCGCCGCCCTGGAGCGCGGCTACCACGTCCTGGCCTTCGACGGGCCGGGACAGGGCTCGGTGATCCTCGACCAGGGCATCCCCTTCCGCCCGGACTGGGAGAACGTCGTCACGCCCGTCGTCGACGTCGCCGTGGCCCGGCCGGAGGTGGACGCCGACCGGCTGGTGCTCGTCGGCTGGAGCTTCGGCGGCTACACCGCGGCACGTGCGGCCACCGGCGAGCACCGGCTCGCGGCCTGCGTCGCGGACTCCGGCCCGTACGACCTCTACGACGCCACCGTCTCCCGCATCCCCGGGGTCCTCGCCCACCAGCTCCCCGACGGCAACCGGCTCGCGCTGGGGGTGTTGGAGAAGGCGATGGAGTCGACGATGCGCAAGCCCTCCGCGGGCTGGGCGCTGCGCCGCAACCTGTGGGTGCACGACGTCGCCGACCCGATGGCCTTCATCGAGCTCGCCCGGGACTACACGATGAAGGGCCGCGAGCACCTGGTGCGCTGCCCGACCTTCGTCGCCCACACCCTCGGCGACGACATCAGCGCGGACGCCCCGAAGCTCGCCGCCGCATTGACCTGCCCCGTCGAGTACGCGGAGTTCGGGCACGACGACGACGTCACCGGCCACTGCGAGATGACGGGACGCGCCGTGTTCCACGAGCGCCTCTTCCGCTGGCTCGACGGCGTCCTCGGACAGCACCCGGAGGCGCCATGACCACCGTGCTCCGCGAGGACCGCACCCGCCTGTTCGAGAACCTCGCGCATCCGGAGACGATCCCCGCCTTCTTCCGCCGGGTCGCCGACGACGTCGACTGGACCGTGCAGGGCACCCACCCCCTCGCGGGGCGGTGGACCGACAGGACGACGTTCGTGGCACAGACTTCGGACGGCTCGGCCCCCTGATGCGCGACGAGGTCCACCTCGCGCTGGAGCACCTGTTCGTCGACGGGGTGACGGTGATCGCCGAGCTGCGCGGCCTGTCCACCACGCTCGACGGGGCGCCCTACGACAACACCTTCTGCTGGGTCTGCCGCTTCGACTCCGACGAGCCGGGGGCGCGGATCGTCGAGGTCCGCGCCTACCTCGACTCCGCCATGGTCGCGTGGACGGTCATGCGCAACGAGAAACCCCACGGCTCGACCGGGCACCAGGGAGCACGAGCATGAGCACGAACGCCAGGCACACGTTCTTCTCCGACGACGGGTTCCAGTACGGGGTCGAGTGCACCCTCGGCGCCGTCCTCCACGGGGCCGCCGACGTCGGCGAGGTGCTGGCGACCATCGCCCGCATCCCCGACGGCAAGCCCGAGGCGTGGGTCGCCGAGTGGACCGCCACCGCCGACCGCGTCGCCGACGAGGCCCGCACCGCCGAGACCGCCGGCCACCTCCGCTCCGCCGCCGCCCGGTGGCTGCGGGCCTCGAACTACTACGCGCGGGCGACCGACTCCGCCGACACGACCGAGGCGTTCACGGGCGTCTGGGAGCACCACCGCGACGCCTGGGACCGGTTCGCGGAGCTGACCACGCGGATCGGCGAGACCACGATCGAGCCGATCACCGTCCCCTACGAGGACACCACCCTGCCCGGGTACGTGTTCGGCACCCCGGGCAGCGGACCGCGACGCACGCTGATCTTCGTCAACGGCAGTGACGGGTCCGTGGTCAGCGCCTGGACCGACTGTGCCGTCGACGCGCTCCGGCGCGGCTGGACGGTCGTCACCGTCGACGGGCCGGGACAGAACGCCGCCCTCGTCCGCCAGGGGATCCCCTTCCGCCCGGACTGGGAGGTCGTCCTCACCCCGCTGATCGACCATGTCAGCGCCCGCCCGGACGTCGACCCGGACCGCGTCGCGGTGCTGGGCCTGAGCCAGGGCGGCTTCTGGGTGCCGCGGGCGATCGCCCACGAGCACCGCGTCGCCGCCGCCGTCGTCGACCCCGGCGTCATGGACGTCTCCACGGCCATGACGTCGAACCTCCCCGGCTTCCTGCGCAAGGTCCTCGACGCCGGCGACCAGGTGAAGTTCGACAAGGAGATGTCCTGGGGGCTGCGGTTCTCGCGCGGCGGCCTGGCGACGATGCTCGCCTGGCGGATGCGGCCCTACGGGGTCACCTCGCCCTACGAGTTCTTCACCGCCGCCCGCGCGTACCGGCTCACCCCCGAGGAGATGGCGGCGATCCGCTGTCCGGTGCTGATCACCGACCCCGAGCACGAGCAGTTCTGGCCCGGGCAGTCCGCCCGGCTCGCCGAGGCGCTGACCTGCCCGGTCACCCGGATGTCCTTCACCGCGGTCGAGGGCGCCGACCGGCACTGCGAGCCCCTCGCGCCGGCCCTGCGCGGCGAGCGCATCTTCGACTGGCTCGACGAGACCGTTCCCGACGGCGGGTCCGGGCGAGGAGGTGCGGCGTGAGCCAGGTGGAGAGCACGAGGACCGGCCGGAGGGATTCGGAGGCGCCGCCGCGCGTCGCGCGCTGGACGTGGATCGTCGTCCTCGTCGTCGGGATCGTGCTGTTCGAGCTGGTCCGACGGACCCTCGTCGCGACCCAGAACCCGAACTTCCTGCCCTCGCTGATCCTGCTCGGCGCCGCCGTCGTGCCGGCCGCCTTCCTCACCTTCGTCGCGAGCCGCCGCCTCCCGACCGACCTCGGCTCCGGCCCGATCGTGGTCGCGGCCCTGCTCGGCGGCGTCATCGGTACCGTCGTCGCCGGGACCCTCGAGTACGACGCGATGCAACGCCTCGGCGGGCTGCCGATGCTGGCCGTGGCGCTCATCGAGGAGGCGGCGAAGCTGATCATCCCGGCCGCCATGCTGGCCGTCGCCCGCTTCCGGCACGGCCCGGCGAACGGCCTGGTGCTCGGCGTCGCCTCGGGTGCGGGCTTCGCCGCGCTGGAGACGATGGGCTACGCGCTGACCGTGCTGGTCCAGACCCGCGGGAACATCGCCGCCGTCGACGGCGAGCTGCTGCTCCGCGGGCTGCTCAGCCCGGCCGCGCACATGGCCTGGACCGGGCTGACCGCGGCGGCGCTCTGGCGGTGGACCCGGCTCGGGCACGGCCTGTGGTGGTTCCTCGGCACCTACGTCGTCGCCGTCGTGCTGCACACCGTCTGGGACTCGGTCGGCGGGCTGATCGTCTACGTCGTGCTGGCGATCGTCGCGTTCACACTGCTGATCCTCACGACCCACCGGCTGGGTCGTGCCCCGACCGGGAGCGAGGCCCGATGACGGACGACGTCCTGGTGGTCGGCGCCGGGCCCGTGGGCCTGACGACGGCCTGCCAGCTGGCCCGGCTCGGCGTCGCGGTGCGCGTGGTCGACCGGCTCGGGGAACCGACGACCGAGTCCCGCGCGGTCGGGGTGCACCCCCGCAGCCTCGAGATGCTCGTGTCGCTGGGCGTGCTGCCGCGGCTGGAGGCCCGCGGGCGCCGGATCGGGGGGCTCGAGATGCTCGACGGCACCTCCGGTCGCACCCGCGCCCGGATGGACTTCGACCAGGTGCCGAGCCGTCACCCCTGCATGCTCGACATCGCCCAGCCCGACACGGAGGCCGTGCTGGCCGAGCGTGCCGCGGAGCTCGGCGTCGTCGTGGAGCGGGGCGTCGAGCTCACGGCCCTGGCGCAGGGCGACGACGGCGTCGAGGTCACCCTGCGCGCGGCGGGCGGGGAGCAGCGTCGGCGCGTCGGCTGGGTGGTGGGCGCGGACGGCGGCCACAGCACCACCCGGCAGCTGGTCGGGACGCAGCTCGAGGGCGGCTTCCACGGCCAGCACTTCGCGATGGCGGACGTCGAGGTCGACACCGACCTCTCGCCCGACACGATCCGGATGTTCACCCACGACGAGGGCATCGCGATGCTCTTCCCCCTGGCCGGCCGTCGCGCCCGCACCATCTTCCTCGTCGACCCGCCGCCCGCGGGGGTCGAGGCGCCGACGCTGGCGGAGGTGCAGGCCCTGGCCGACGTGCGGATGGGTGGGCGGGTGCGGATGCGGGACCCGCTCTGGCTGACCTACTTCGAGGTCCACCACGCCCAGGTCCCCCGCTACCGGCACGGTCGCGTGTTCCTGGCCGGCGACGCCGCCCACATCCACAGCCCCGCGGGCGCGCAGGGCATGAACACCGGCATCCAGGACGCCGCGAACCTCGCCTGGAAGCTGGCGACGGTCGCCCGGGGCGGGGCGGACGCGCGCCTGCTCGACACCTACCACGACGAACGCCACCCCGTGGGCGCGGACGTCGTCCGGACCACCACCGTGCTCACCGCCGTCGGCACCGCGACCGGCGCGGAGGCCGCCGTGCGGAATCTCGCGCTGTACCTCGTGGGCCACGTCCGGCGGGTCGCGGACGCCGTCGCTGCCAAGACCACCGAGGTCACCGTCTCCTATCGCGACAGCGTCCTCTCGGTCCAGCACGCCCCGCACCACCACGGCGCGGCACAGGCCGGCGACCACGCTCCCGACCCGTTCGGGCTGACCCGGTCCGACGGCACGACGGTCGCCGTCGAGGACCTCGCGACCGCCCCCGGGTTCCTCGCCCTGGTCCGGTGCGACGACCCGGCCCGGGTCGACGAGCTGCGCCACGGCCTGGGCGACCTCGGCACCCTCGTGGAGCTCGCCGAGTCCGACGGGCTCCTGCGACGGCACTACGGGTTCGGCTCCGAGGGGATCGCCCTCGTCCGGCCCGACGGCTACCTCGGGCTCGTCGACGACACCGTCGCGCCCGAGCACCTGCGCCGCTACCTGACGGAGACCCTCCACCTCGCCACGCCGGCGACGACGTGACCGGCGGCGGGGCACCCGGTCACGCGAGCCCGGGGTCGCTCGCGAGGTAGAGGCGGGCGAGGCGCTTCCAGACGCCCAGCAGGGGATCGACGGTGTGCTCGCGGGCCGCGAACGTGTAGGTCAACGCCGCGCCGCGGAGGCTGGTGAGCAGGACGGAGACGAAGTCGCCGAACCACGGCCGACCCGCGATCTCCGGGCCGAACATCTCGGCGACGGCGCCCCGGATCGCCCGGCCCAGCTCGTGCTCACGGGGGGCCAGGGCGGTCGCCAGGTCGGGGTGGTTCTTGGCGGCCACCCACAGTTCGAGGGTGGCCGCGAACAGCGTGCCGTGGTGGGAGTTCCACAGCGCGTCGATCGAGGCGTCGACGTCACCGCGCTCGAAGGGCGGGGCGTCGAGCGTGGCGGTGCGCGCGGCCGCGAGGTGCTGCACCGCGGCGATGAGCAGGTCCTCCCGGGACGGGAACTGGTGGAGCAGGCTGCCGCGCGACACCCCGGACCGCGCCTGGATGCGCGAGGTGGTGGCCGCCGCGTACCCGTCCTCGGCCAGGCAGGTGACCGCGGCGCCGAGGATGCGCTCGCGGGTCTCCCAGGCGCGCTGCTGCACCGGGAGCGGGGCGTTCGTGGAAGCCGGCACCGGGTCACCGTACCCGCTGACTAGTACGCCTTGACTAGTTCGAGGCGTGATGTGAGGTTGTAGTCCTCTCGACGAAGAGGTGACCGATGCGCCTGACCCAGGGGCCGACCCGCGCCGCCCAGCAGACCCCCGACCTCGCCGCCACCGTGTTCGGCGGCCGGACCCGGACGTGGCGGGAGAGCCAGGACCGCGTCGCCCGGTTCGCCGCGGCGCTCCGCGCGCTCGGGGTCGAGACCGGCGACCGCGTCGCGATCCTCTCGCTCAACCGGGACGACTACCACGAGGTCCAGTTGGCGGTGCCGTGGTCGGGCGGCGTGACCGTCCCGGTCAACACCCGCTGGAGCGTCGAGGAGATCGCCTTCTCCTTGGCCGACTCGGGCACCCGGGTCCTGATCGTCGAGCACACCTTCCGGACGATGGTCCCCGGCATCCTGGAGCGCGCACCCGGCGTCGGGACCGTCATCCACGTCGGGGACGACGTCGGAGACGGCGAGCACGCCTACGAGGACCTGATCGCGCGGCACGATCCGGTGCCGGACGCGCTGCGCGGCGGGGACGACCTCGCCGCGATCTACTACACCGGCGGCACGACCGGGCGCCCCAAGGGCGTCATGCTGAGCCACGCCAACCTGCTGAGCTCCGCACTCGGCACCGCAGCGACGGAGCACTTCCTGGTGCCGGGTGGGCGGCTCCTGCACACCGCGCCGATGTTCCACCTCGCCGACGGGGCCGCCTGGGTGGCGCGCAACCTCGTCGGCGGCACGCACGTGATCGTCCCCGGGTTCGACCCGGTCGGGGTGGGCTCCGCCGTCGCGGAGCACGAGGTCACCGACGCGCTGCTGGTCCCGACGATGATCCAGATGCTGGTGGACTCGCCGGAGGCGGCGTCGTACGACCTGTCCAGCTTCCAGCGCGTCGTGTACGGCGCGAGCCCGATCAGCGAGGCCGTCCTGGACCGCGCCGCGAAGCGCCTGCCCACCGCCGAGTTCTCCCAGCTCTACGGGATGACCGAGTTGTCACCGGTGTGCACGATCCTCACGCCGGACGACCACGGTCGCGACGGGCTGCGTCGCTCCGCCGGACGGGCCGCCCCGCACAGCGAGGTCCGGGTCGTCGACGACGAGGACCGGGACGTGCCGCCCGGCACCGTCGGCGAGATCGTCTCGCGGGGCCCGCACGTGATGCTGGGCTACTGGAACCGCCCGGAGGAGACCGACACCGCGCTGCGCGGCGGGTGGATGCACACCGGGGACGGCGGCTTCCTCGACGAGCACGGCTACCTGTTCGTCGTCGACCGCATCAAGGACATGATCGTGTCGGGCGGGGAGAACGTGTACTCCGCCGAGGTCGAGAACGCGCTCGCCCGCCACCCCGCCGTCAGCAGCTGCGCCGTCATCGGGGTACCGGACGAGCAGTGGGGCGAGCGGGTGCACGCCGTCGTCGTCATCGCACCGGGGGCGTCGACCACCGCCGAGGAGCTGCGGGACCACTGCCGCGCGCTGATCGCCGGCTACAAGTGCCCGCGCAGCGTGGAGTTCGTCGAGGCCCTGCCGATCTCGGGCGCCGGGAAGATCCTCAAGCGCGAGCTCCGAGCGCCGTACTGGGAGACTGCCGGGCGTGGCGTCTCCTGAGCCCGTCCGGCTGACCGTCGACGACCGCGGGGTCGCGGTCGTCGAGCTGAACCGTCCCGAGGCCTCGAACAGCATCGACGTCGCGACGGCGACCGCCCTGGGCACCGCCGCACAGCAGGCCGCGGACGCCAGGGTGATCGTCCTGCGCAGCACCGGACGGTTCTTCTGCGCCGGGGGCGACCTGTCGTCGTTCACCGGAGATCCCGCTCCGCGGCTGCAGGAGACCGCGGAGGCGTTCCACGTCGCGGTCCGGGCGCTCGCGGCGGCGGACGCCCCGGTGATCGCCCGGGTCCAGGGGGTGGCGGCCGGCGCCGGCCTGTCGCTGGTGGCCGCCGCCGACATCGCGGTGGCCGCGGAAGAGGCGAGCTTCGTCTTCGCGTACGGGGCGGCGGGCCTGTCCCCCGACGGCGGCGCCTCGTACTTCCTCCCCCGCCGCGTCGGCGAGCGGCGGACCTTCGAGCTCGCCCTGACGAACCGCCGCCTCGACGCCGCGACCGCCGTGGAGTGGGGACTGGTGAACCAGGTCGTGCCGGCGGGCGGGCTCGACGCGGCCGTCGACGACTACGTCGACGCCGCCCTGCGCGGGTCACCCGGGTCGCTGGGCGCGATCAAGCACCTCGTCGCGACGAGCCCGGACGCCACCCTGGACGAGCAGCTCGACCGGGAGTCCGCAGCGCTGTACGCCCGGGGTGCCTCGGCGGACGGCCGCGAGGGCATCGCCGCGTTCCTCGCGAAGCGCCGGCCGGAGTTCGGGGTCGCACGACCGTGATCAACGGGTGCTGAGCGCTCTCCGGACGCACCTGCGACAGCGCTGCGTACCCGCTCGGCGGTCGAGCGCTCCCGATCAGGCGGCGCCGTCGAGCACAGCGTGCACGTCGTGCGCCACACCCCAGGACACCGTGACGCCGATCCCGCCGTGGCCGTAGGCGTGGACGACGGTGGTGCCCTCGCGGTCCTCGACGTCGAGGCGGGGTCGGGCCCGCACCGGCCGCCACCCGACCTCGTGCCCACGGACCCGGGCGTCGGCCAGCTCCGGGAGCCGCTCGACGGCGCGGCGCAGGACGGCCTCGGCGACCTCGTCGTCGGGAGGACCCTCGCCCTCCGGCAGGGCGACCCCGCCGACGACGACGCGGCCCGGGTACGGGAAGACGTTGGTCCACGCGGGCGTGGCGACGGCCTCCATACGGAAGGTGTCGAGCCCGGGGTGGTCGAGGACCACGTGGACTCCGCGGACCGGGCGCACGGCCTCGTCCCCGCACAGGTCGCGGGCACCGGCGCCGCCGGCGTTGACGACGACGTCCGCCGTGCCGACCACGTCCCGCAGGTCGTTCACCCGCCGTCGCTCGATCCGGCCGCCCGCCGACTCCAGACGGCGCCGGAGGTGCTCCAGGTAGATGGGCATGTCGGCGAACGGGAGCGTCACCTCCATCGCGCTGCGGAAGCCCTCGGTCCCCGCGCCGGTGAGGGCCCGGAAGTCCGGGAGCGCGCGGGCCCACGGCGGGGCCTCGTCGGCGAAGTCCGTGAAGATGCGGCCGTGCAGGAGGTGGATTCCGCTCCCGGGCTCGGCGGCGAGCTCGGTGAACCGCGGGGTCGCGATCTCCGCCCACCGGGTGGACGGGTCGTCCGGTGGGGTGCCGGCGATGCCGAGCATCGCACCGGCGGCCCACGACGTCGTCTCCTCCGCGATCCGGTCCGCGACCACGGCGACGTGGTCGCCCTGCTCGGCGAGCAGCACCGCGATCGAGAGCCCGATGACCCCCGCCCCGATCACGGTGATCTCGCGCCCGCGCGTCCGGTTGTTCGTCATGGCACCCGATGATCGACGGTGGCGCGCCCGGCGGCTTGGACGAATCCGACCTCAGAGCAGGGTGCCGCCCGACGCCTCGATCCGCTGGCCGGTGACCCACCGGGCGCGCTCGGAGAGGACCGTCGCGATCAGGGGGCCGACGTCGTCGGGCTCGCCGATGCGCCCCAGGGCAGCGCGCGACGCCATGAACGCCCGCGCCCCGTCGTCGTCGCGCATCGTCCCGCCGCCGAAGTCGGTGGCGATGGGCCCGGGGGCGACGGCGTTGACGCGGATGCCGCGTGGGCCGAGCTCGGTGGCGAGGTAGCGGGTGAGCTGGTCGACGCCGGCCTTGAGCGAGCCGTAGACCGACCAGCCGTCGCCCGCGAAGCGGGACAGCCCGCTGGAGAGGTTCACGATCGACCCGCCGTCGGAGATCAGCCCGGCCAGGGCCTGCGTCAGGAAGTACGGGCCCTTGAAGTGCACGGCGTAGAGGCGGTCGACGTCCTCGACCGTGGTGGTGCCCAGTCGGGTCTGCGCGGCGTGGCCGCCGTTGTTGACCAGGTGGTCGATCCGGTTGCGGCCGAAGGTGCGGCCGAGCAGGGTGCGCAGCTCCTCGGCGAAGGCCGGGAACCCGTCCACCTCGCCGACGTCGAGGCGCAGGGCCGCCGCCCGCACCCCGGTCTTCTCCAGCTCCGTGACGACATCGTCGGCCTCCGTCGCGTTCGAGCGGTAGGTCAGCACGACGTCGACGCCGTCCTCGGCGAGGGCCAGCGCGGTGGACCGGCCGAGTCCGCGGTTGCCGCCCGTCACCAGTGCGATGCGATCCGACACGATCTCTCCTCGGTGTGTTCCGTGGGTGGGACGCCGTCGACGGTCGTCGCGACCGCAGAGATCGACCAGCGGGCGTTCACCCTGGGGATGACGTCCCCTGGGTCGACGACGCCTGCCTCGCCGCCGGCGGGTGGCGCAGACTGGGCGTCGTGGACCTCGTCGACCTGGGTCGCTTCCTGAAGTCGCGCCGTGACCGCGTCCGGCCCGAGGACGTCGGTCTGCCCGCCACCGCCCGACGCCGGGTCCCCGGTCTGCGGCGCGACGAGGTCGCCCGCCTCGCCGGCGTGTCCGTGGAGTACTACACCGAGCTGGAGCAGGGCCGCGGCGCCCAGCCCTCCGAGCAGACCGTCGCCGCGCTCAGCCGGGCGCTGCGGTCGACCCACGACGAGCGCGACCACCTCCACCACCTCGCCGGGCGCCCGGTGCCCGCCGCGGGCGGCCCGGCCGGGCACGTCCACCCCGGGATGCTCGACCTGCTCACCCGCGTGTCGGGCACGCCCGCGGCCGTCGTCACCGACCTGCACGTCACCCTCGTGCAGAACCACCTCGCCGAGGCGCTGCTCGGACCCGCCGTCGGGCAGACGGGGTTCGCGGCGAGCTTCGTCCACCGGTGGTTCACCGACCCGGCGAGCCGTCGCCTGTACCCCGAGGACGACCACGACCGCCACGCCGCGACCTTCGTCGCCGATCTCCGCGCCGCCGTCGCCCGCCGGGGCCCGACGGACCCGGAGGCGTCGGCGATGATCACCGATCTCCGGCGCCGAAGCCCGGAGTTCGTCGCCCTGTGGGACCGGCACGACGTCGCGGTCCGGCGGGACGACCGCAAGCGGATCGTCCACCCGCAGCTCGGCGTCATCGAGGTCAACTGCCTCAACCTGTTCAGCGAGGACGGGCTCCAGCGCCTGTTGTGGTTCACCCCGGCGGTGGGCACCGACTCCGTCGAGCTCTTCGAGCTGCTCGGCGTGGTCGGCCGTCAGGACCTCACCCCGGAGACGAGCGGCGACCGGTAGCCCCGGACCTCCGCCGGGCGCGCGCCGAGTGGGGCGTCAGGTCGACGGCGGCCCGGTGTAGGCGTCGACCGCGGCGCTCAGTTCGTGGACGAGCGTCCCGACCACGTCGAGCTCGGTCGCGGAGTACCTGCTCAGGATCTCGTCGAGACGGGCGCGCAGCGGGCCGAAGAAGGCCTCGGAGGACTCGGTGACCGCGGCGCTCGAGTGCAGCGTCACGGTGCGGCGGTCGGCGTGCCCGCGCACCCGGGTCACGCGACCGGCCTCCTCCAGCCGGTTCAGCAGGATCGAGGTCGCGCCGCTGGTCAGACCGACGAGGGGGGCGAGGCGCGCCGGCGTGAGCGGGTGCCCGCGCTGCTCGGCCCGGAGGATCTCCACCAGCGCCGCCGCGTCGGTGGGGTGCAGCCCGGAGCGCCGGGCGAAGACGCGGCCGAGCTCGCTCTGGCCCGCCGCGTACGCCGACAGCGCCTGGGCGACCTGCTCGCGCTGCCGCCGCCCGACGTCCTGCTCGCCGCCGCCCACATGCGGAACCTAGCACGTCGCCAAGTAGCTTTGTGCTAAAGCTACACTGCGACTGTGTCATCCCAGCCAGCACGAGGAGCCACCGTGACCGACGACGAGCACCGCTCGTACGCGTTCTGCTACGCCCGCTACGGCGGACCCGAGGTCCTGGAGGCCGAGACGCGGCTGGACCCGCAGCCCGGACCCGGGCAGGTCCGGCTGGCCGTGCGGGCGGCCGCAGTCAACCCGTTCGACCACAAGCTGCGCGACGGGCTCCTGGCGTCCTCCGAGGCACCCGACGCGCCGGTCGTGCCGGGGACCGACGTCGCCGGGGTGGTCGAGGCCCTCGGGGAGGGCGTCACGGCCTTCGCCGTCGGCGACGAGGTGCTCGGCCGGGCCACGGGCGGTGCGTACGCCGAGAAGACCCTGGCCGCGGTGGACGAGATCGTGGTCAAGCCCTCGGCGATGAGCTGGGAGGTCGCGGGCGCTCTCGAGGTGGCGGTGCACACCGCGCGCAGTGCGCTCGACGAGCTGGCGCTCCTCGCGGGCGCCGTCCTGCTGGTCCACGGGGCCTCGGGCGGGGTCGGGACGATGGCCGTGCAGGCCGCCGTCGCGGACGGGCTGCGCGTCGTCGGGACCGCGGGTCCGACCCATCGGGAGTACGTCGCCTCGCTGGGCGCCACGCCCGTGGTCCGCGGCGACGCCCTCCGCGACCGGGTCCGGGAGGCGGTCGCCCGCCCGGAGTCCGACGGACCCGCCGTCGACGGCGTGCTCGACCTCGCCGGACATGGTGACCTCGCCGACCTGGTCGCCCTGGCGGGCGGGCCGGAGCGGGTGGTCACCGTCGCCGACCCGCAGGCACCGCGGTACGGAGTGCGTTTCGTCGGGCGCCGGTGGGTGCCCGGCGCTCTCGCCGACGCGGCAGCCCGGGCCGTCGCCGGTCACCTCCGCACGCCGAGGACCGTGCCCTACCCGCTGGAGCAGGCCCGGCAGGCCATGGAGGACGACCGGGCCGGCGTGGTCGACGGCAGGGCGGTGCTCGTCGCGACGGACGGATCGTGAGGCCACCAGCCCGGCGAGTACGGTGCTGCTCCATCTCGAGCTGGGGGGCGGCACCGTGACTGATGGCGAGCAGTCGATCACCGTCACGAGGACGGTCCGGGCGCCCGCGCACGTCCTCTTCGATTTCCTGTCCCGGCCCGGGAACCACCATGCCCTCGACACCAGCGGGATGATCCGAGAGGCGCAGGACGAGTCCCCGATCGGAGGCGTCGGGACGACCTTCCTGATCAACATGCGCAACGACTTCAAGGGCGACCACCGCATCGAGAACCACGTCGTGGTCCACGAACCGGACCGCGCGATCGGCTGGGCGCCGGGCGAGCCCGGACAGCCCGCGGCCGGCCACACCTTCGTCTGGCGGCTCGTCACCGCAGGGCAGGACACCGAGGTCAGCCAGATCTACGACTGGTCGCGGAACTCCGACCCCGAGGCCCAGCCCTACCTGCCCCTGATCGGCCGCGAGCAGCTCGAGCACTCCCTGGAGCTGCTGGCCCGAGCGACCGAACCCGCCGACTGAGCGCCCGGGGACGTGGACCGGCCGGCCGCCGCCGACTCGAGCCGGATGCGGGTCCACCAGCACGGCGCAGGGGCCGCGGCGACTCAGCGGCAACGCGGCAACCGTGTCCTTCGGACACGGTCCCGGGTGTGTCGATGACGCTGCGCCCAGGCTCCGCACTCACCGCACCGCCGAGCCGACCGGTCGCGCCGGTGACCAGGACGGTCATGGGACGAAGGGGCGGTCGTCGGGAGCCGCGTGGCGAGCGGCGAGGAGCTTCTCGGCGGGCTCACCGATCGGGAGACGCAGCGGCGGGTCCGGGGTCTCGGCGGCGTCGACCACCGCCGTCGCCACCTGCTCGGGGGTGATGAACGTCCGGCGTGCCGAGCCACCCGCACCGAGCTGGGGGTAGGGGTCGTCGGGGAGCCGGTGCCAGGGGACGTCGTCCAGCGCGCCCGAGCTCACCGCGCCGGGTTCCAGCAGCGTGGCCTGCAGCCCGAAGGGGGCGACCTCGATCGCCAGCGCCTCGACGAGCGCCTCGAGAGCCCACTTCGTCGCGGCGTACGCGCCGCCGGGCGGAAGCACGGTGCGCCCTGCAACGCTCGACATGAAGAGCAGCCGACCGGACCCGCGGGCCCGCATCCCCGGCAGCACGGCCTGGGCGACCCGCAGTGCGCCCACCGTGTTCTGCTCGAAGAGGGATGCCAGTTCCTCCGGCGGGGTCGCCTCGACCGCGGCGTAGAAGATCACCCCGGCGTTCGAGACGAGCACGTCCACCTCCCCCGCCCGCTCGACCGCGGCGATGCTCCCCGGGTCGGTGACGTCCAGGGCGAGGCGATCCGCGACGTCGAGGTCGGCCAGGGTCGCTGGATTCCGCGCCGTCGCGACCACCCGGTGGCCGCGGCGGGCGAACTCCGTGGCGATCGCGCGCCCGATCCCCTTCGACGCCCCGGTGATCAGTACCGAGCTCATGGCAGATGTCCTCCTGTCGGTTCAACATCTGAACTCACTGACGAGCGCTACGCTAGAGGACGTGAGTTCAGATGTCGAACCGACTCGGCCGCGGGTGTGCTCGGTGGCCGACGCTCTCACCCTGGTCGGCGACCGCTGGGCCCTGCTCGCGCTGCGCGAACTCGGCTTCGGGGTCACCCGCTTCACCGACATCCAGGGGTTCACCGGAGCCCCGCGGGCGAGCCTCGCGGCGCGCCTGCGGGATCTCGAGGCGTCCGGCCTGGTCGAGCGGCGGCGCTACTCCGAGCACCCCCCGCGCGACGAGTACCTGCTCACCCGCGCCGGGCAGGACCTGATGCCGGTGATCGGCGCCCTGCGCGAGTGGGGCGAGCGGTACGCGACGCCGCTCGTCCGGGACCACGGTCCCGACCCGTCCGGTTAGCCCCCCGCAGCGACGCCGGCCGCGGACGAGCCGACCGCCGCGGCCGCGGCCCGGATCACGTCGGCCACCTCCTCGGGGTGGGACAGCATCGGCACGTGGCTGCTCGCGAGCTCGTGGGTCGTCGCCCCCATCCGCTGGGCGCAGAAGCGCTGGAGCTCGGGGTTCACCGTGCGGTCGTCGCGGGCGACGACGTACCAGCTGGGCTTCGTCCGCCAGGCGGTGCCCGCGACCTGCTGGTCGAAGACCCCGGCGTCGGGGACGCCCTGCGTGGCCCACACCACCTGCTGCTCCTCCGCGGGCAGATCGCCCGCGAAGCAGTCGATGCCGCTCGCGCGCAGCCAGATGCGGCCCTCGGCGACCTCGATGTGGGCGAACACGTCGGTCGTCGGGAACCGGTCCTGCAGGGACTGTGAGGTCTCGTCCGCGTCCGGCGCGAGCGCCGCGAGGTACACCAGCCCGGCGACGCGGTCGTCGGCGCCGGCCGCGGTGATCACGGTGCCGCCGTAGGAGTGGCCGACCAGGACCGCAGGGCTCGTGACCCGCCCCAGGGCCCGACGCACGGCGGCCACGTCGCCCTCGAGCGAGTCCAGGCTGTTCTGCGCGGACAGGACCTCGTAGCCGTCGGCCCGCAGCAGCGGGATCACCTTCGCGTAGCAGGAGCCGTCGGCCCACAGACCGTGGGCGAACACGATGCTGGGCAGGGACGTGGACACGGTCTGACCTCCAGGGGACAGGTGCTCGGGACGAGCACCGACGCTGCTCCCGCCCGCGGTCGTCCGCCATGACACGGCACCCTCGGATCCGGACCTCGTGGGCATACTGACCCGGTGGCGAGGACCGTGGCCCTGCTCGCGTACGACACGACGCAGTCGCTCGACGTCAGCGGCCCGGCGGAGGTCTTCGCCACTGCGAACCAGGAGGCGGGGACGGAGCTCTACCGGGTCGTCGTCCTGTCGCCGGACGGCGCCGACGTGGAGTGCAGCTCGGGGATGACCCTCGGGGTCCGCTCGTCGCCGGACGACCTCCCCGGGGAGATCGACACCCTCGTCGTGCCCGGGAGCCCCGACTGGGAGCGGGCGATGCACGACGAGGCCCTGTCCGCGGCCGTGGCGGCAGGGGCCCGACGGAGCCGGCGCGTGGCCGCGGTCTGCGGCGGCGCCTTCCTCCTCGGCGCCGTCGGGTTGCTCGACGGGAAGCGCACGACGACCCACTGGACGTGTCTGGACGACCTGGAACAGTGTTTCCCGGAGGCCAAGGTCGAACGCGGCCCGATCTTCACCCAGGACGGCGACCTGTTCACCTCGGCGGGTGTCACCGCGGGGATCGACCTCGCGCTGGCCCTGGTGGAGGACGACCACGGGCCGCAGCTCGCCCGGCAGGTCGCCCGGTTCCTCGTGGTCTTCCTGCAGCGCCCCGGCAACCAGGACCAGTTCAGCGCGAGGATGCGCCACGAGCCGCCGCCGCACTCCGCGCTGCGCGGACTGCTGGACTCGGTCGTCGCCGACCCCGCCGGCGACCACGGGCTCGCGGCCCTCAGCGTGCGGGCGGGCTACAGCGAACGGCACCTGGCGCGCGTGTTCATGCGGGAGCTCGGCGTCTCGCCCGCGCGCTACGTGGAGGAGATCCGCCTGGAGGCCGCCCGCACCCTGCTCGAGACCGGGGACGCCCCGCTGGACGTGATCGCACGCCGGTCCGGCCTCGGCTCCGCCGAGACCCTCCGGCGGCGGTTCCGCCAGGAGGTCGGCCTCTCCCCCGGCGCCTACCGGCGGCGGTTCCGGACGACGGGCGTGTCCCGCCAGGACGCGTGACGGGAACTCGCGAGCGGCGTCAGGAACCCCCGAGGGCGAGTCGCCGGCGGACCCGTCGGACGACCGCCAGCACGGGCCCGTCCACGAGGAGCAGCAGGAGCGGCCAGTAGCCGGCGGCGGGCACGGCCACCACGATCACGAACGCGACGGCGAGACAGCTCGCGTTCCCGGCCACCCGCTCGAGGTCCGCCCGGTCCGGCGCCTCGCCCTCCGGGGCGGTCCGGCGCATCGCCACCGCCATCGCGACCAGCGTGACGCTCGAGGCGAGCAGCACGCCGACGTAGAGGGCCGGGACGAGCGGCGCCTCACCGTAGGAGGCGACCATCTCCGCCGGGAACGGGAGGAAGACCACGCACAGCAACCACAGTGCGTTGAGGCGCACGACGCGGGGGCTGACGGTCACGGTGCGGTCGAACAGGCGGTGGTGGACGGTCCAGACCCGCCAGACGACGAAGAAGCTGAGGACGAAGCTGCCGAGCGCGACGAGGTTCCGGGCGAGGACCTCGACGGGGGCCTCGTGCCGCGCGACCGCCTCGGGCACGAGGTCGACCAGCGGGAGCACGAGCAGCGTCAGGGCGATCGCGGCGACAGCGTCGCTGAAGAGCAGGAGCCGGTCGGCTCGCAGTCCCGGGGAGCCGAGCGCGGTCATGACGGGTCCTCCTGCGACGTCCGTGTTGAACTTTGTTCAGAAGCGTCGTCGAACTAAGTTAAGCTGTCAAGCATGGCGAGGGGGATCAGCCGCGAGGGCATCGTCGGCGCCGCGCTCGAGGTCCTCGACGACCGGGGGATCGACGGCGTCACCGTGCGGGCGGTGGCGGGCCGGCTCGGGGTCCGGGCGCCCGCGCTCTACTACCACGTCCGCGACAAGCAGGAGCTCCTCGACGAGATGGGCACCGAGATTCAGCGGCGCGTGGTCGCGGAGCTCGCCGGCCGCCCGCCCGGGGAGCACTGGACGGACGACCTCGTCGCCTACGCGCGGGCACTGCGGACCGTCCACCTCGCGCACCGCGACGGGGCCCGGACCTTCAGCGGCACCCTGGTGACCGATCCCGCGGTCCTCCGGGCCCAGGAACCGTGGCTCCGGCGCTGGCGCGCCGCCGGCGTGTCGGCGATCGACGCCCTCGACGGCTTCGACCTGGTCACCGCGTTCGTCGTCGGCTTCGTGATCGAGGAGCAGGAGCGCCTCCGCTCCGCCACGGACGACCCCACGCGCTACGCGGACGAGGACCGCGACCGACGGCTCGGCGACGGCGTCCCGCTCGTCGCCGAGCTCGGCCGTGCCCGGCACGACACGACCGCCCGCTTCGACCGCCAGCTCGACGCCCTCGTCGCCGGGATCGACGCCCGGTTCGGCCGCTGACCCCGGGCGGCCTCAGGCGAACAGCCGCCCGGCGTTCGCGGTGGTCAGCTCCCGCCACGTGCCGCCTCCGGGCGGCGGGTCGGCCGCGTCGATCGACGCGACCTGCGCCGTCACGACGGCGGGTGGGGTCCAGCAGGAGTCGCTGCCGTAGACGAGGTGGTCGAGCCCGACGACGCGGTCGAGCAGCGGGACCTGGTGCGGGAACGGCGTGCCCGCGGTGTCGAACCACAGCGCGCGCAGCTGGTCGGGCACCGGCTCGCCGTCTCCACCCAGGAAGCCGGAGCGGAAGAGCTCGAGCCGCTCGGCGACCAGCGGCAACGCTCCCCCGCCGTGCGTCGCGATCCACCGCATGCCGGGGAAGCGGGCGAGGGTGCCGCTCAGCACAAGGTCGGCGAAGGTGCGGGCCGTCTCGAAGACGAACTCCAGCATCGGTCGGGGACGCCCGGCGGTCAGCGCGGCGGCCCCCACCGGCGAGGTGGGGTGCACGAACACCACCGTCTCCCGGCGCGAGAGCTCAGACCACAACGGCGCCAACGACGCGTCGCCGAGGTAGCGGCCGTGGGCGTTCGTCTCCACGGTGACGCCGTCGCTGCCGAGCTCGTCGAGGGCGTACGCCGCTTCGGCGAGGGCACCGTCGACGTCGGGCAGCGGGAGCGAGGCGAGGTGGCCGAACCGGTCGGGGTGGTCCCGCCGGAACCCGGCGCCCACCTCGTTGACCTCGCGCGACAGCGCCCGCGCGGCGCCGTCGTCCCCGAAGTGCGTGCCCGGCGAGGAGATCGACAGCACCGACCGTTCGATCCCGCACTCCTCCATCAGCTCCAGCTGCCCGGCGAGCGTCCACGACGGCCAGCCCGGCATCCCGTCCGGCTGCTCGTGCCCGGCCGCGCGGGCCGCGGCGACGTAGGCGTCGGTGACGAAGTGGGCGTGGACGTCGATCATCGCGCCGCCCGCTCCGCGAACACCGTCAGCGCGGTCGGGTCGTCGACCGCCCCGGGGCTCGCGACCTCCTCGACCGGCCGTCCCCGGAGGATCTGCTTCACGGGCTTCTCCAGCTTCTTGCCGGTCATCGTGCGCGGGACGGCCGGGACCGCCTCGATGACGTCGGGCAGGTGCCGCGGCGAGAGCTCGGATCGCAGCGCGCCCCGGATGCGGGCGAGCAACGCGTCGTCGAGGTCCCCGCCGCCGGCGACCACGACGAACAGCAGCAGCTCCCCCGGTCCGCCGTCGGACGCCTCGAGGTGGACGACCAGGGAGTCCGCGACCTCCGGGAGGTCCTCGACGACGCTGTAGAACTCGGCCGTGCCCAGCCGCACGCCACCGCGGTTGAGCGTCGCGTCGGACCGGCCCGTGATCACGAAGCTGCCCCGCTTGGTGCGGATCGCCCAGTCCCCGTGGCGCCACACGCCCGGGAAGACGTCGAAGTAGGAGTCGCGGTAGCGCTCGTCGCCGGGGTCGTTCCAGAACCGCACCGGCATCGACGGCATCGGTCGGCGGATGACCAGCTCGCCGACCTCGTCGACGACCTCCCGCCCGGACTCGTCGAACACCGTCACGTCGACGCCGAGGCACGGCCCGGGCAGCTCGCCGCGGTACACCGGCAGCCACGGGCTCCCGCCGACGAAGCCGGAGCAGACGTCCGTGCCGCCGCTCATCGAGCTGACGAGCACGTCCGGGCCGAGCTGCTCGGCGGCCCAGTCGTACCCGTCGTCGGGAAGGGGGGAGCCGGTGATGCCGAGGACCCGCAGCGACGTCAGGTCCCCCACCGACCGCGGCTCGACCCCGGCCTTGCGACAGGCCATGAGATAGGCGGGGCTGGTGCCGAGGTGGGTGAGGCGGGCGTCGGCCGCGATGCGCCACTGCTGCCCGAGGTCGGGGTGCAGGAAGTTGCCGTCGACGAGCACGACCGCGGCCCGGCACAGCAGGCCCGACACGAGGATCGGCCACATCGTCCAGGCGGTCGTCGTGAACCAGCAGAACCGGTCGCCCGGGCGCAGGTCCAGCGCGAGGGCGTGGCTCTTGAGGTGCTCGAGCAGGATGCCGCCGTGCCCGTGGACGATGGCCTTGGGCAGCCCGGTGGTGCCCGAGGAGAACAGCACGGTGAGGGGGTGGTCGAACGGCACCGGCTCGAACGCGAGCTCTCCCGGCTCGGCGAGCAGGTCGTCCCAGCTCAGCGCGTCCGGCACCTCCTGGGCGCCGTAGGGCACGGCCACCACGTGCCGCACGGTCGGGAGCCCGGCGCGGATCGTCGCGACGTCGGCCGACTTGTCGATCGGCTTGTCGCCGTAGACGTAGCCGCCGATGGTCAGCAGCACCGTCGGCTCCACCTGCGCGAAGCGGTCGATGACGCTGCGCGCGCCGAACTCCGGGGCGCACGAGGCCCAGACCGCGCCGAGCGAGGCGCAGGCGACGTAGGCGACGAGTGCCTCCGGGATGTTGGGCAGGAAGCCCACCACGCGGTCGTCGCGCCCGACGCCGAGCCGCTGCAGTCCCGCGCGACACCGCGCGACCCGGTCGGTGAGCTCGCCGAAGGTCAGCTCGCGCGTCTCGCGGGTCTGGGAGTAGGCGACGACCGCGGTGTCATCGGGCCCGCCGCGCAGCAGGTGCTCGGCGTAGTTGATCGCGCTGCCCGGGAACCAGGTCGCGCCGGGCATCTCCCGGCTCGCGAGCACCTCGTCGGACAGGCCCTCCACCCCGAAGTGGTCGCGGACCGCCCGCCAGAACCCGTCGAGGTCCTCCACCGACCAGCGGTGGAGCTCGGCGTAGGACTCGAACCGGCGGTCCAGCCCGGCGAGGAACTCCCCCAGGGCGGTCCCGTCGAGGGGCCCGGCGTCCCGGATCACGGTCATCGGTTCACGCTCCGTTGCGGCTGAGGTCGGCTCGGCACGATCATCGCCCGCGGAGAGGGTCCACGGGGACCCACGTCGGCGAGTCACGACGTCGTAACTCCGCGAAACAGACATACGGCGCGGATCGTGTGACCATTCCCCGATGGGTGAACCGGCAGCACCGACCGAGACGGCGCCGCAGGCGACGAAGCTGAAGCGGACCGTGGGGACCGTCCTGCTGTTCTTCTTCATCGTCGGGGACACCCTCGGCGCGGGCATCTACACGCTCGTCGGGACGATGGCCGAGGACGTCGGCGGCATGCTGTGGCTGCCCCTGGTCCTCGCCCTCGTCCTCGCGCTGCTGACCGCGGGCACCTACGCGGAGATGATCACGAAGTACCCGCACGCCGGCGGCGCGGCCCGGTACGCGGAGCGGGCCTTCAAGATCCCGTTCGTCACGTTCGTCGTCGGGTTCTTCATGCTGTCCTCGGGGATCACGACGTCGGCCCTGCTCGCGAGCGCGTTCTCCGGCGACTACCTCTCTGAGCTGATCGACGTGCCCGCGGCGCCGGTGACCGTGATCTTCCTGCTGCTCCTGATCGCGATCAACCTGCGTGGGGTCAAGGAGTCGCTGTCGGCCAACGTCGTGGCCAGCGTGATCGAGGTCAGCGGTCTCGTGCTGGTGATCGTCGTGGCCGCGATCGTCTTCGGCAGCGGCGGCGGGGACGTCGCCCGGCTGCTGACCCCGTCGCCCGACCAGCCCATCCTCTACGGCGCCTTCGCGGCGTCGGTGACGGCGTTCTTCTCCTTCCTCGGGTTCGAGGCCGCCGCGAACATGGCCGAGGAGGTCAAGGAGCCCAGCCGGGCCTACCCGCGGGCACTGTTCGGGGCGATCGGGACGGCGGGCGTGATCTACCTGCTCATCGCCCTCGGCTCCGCGATCGTCGTCGACCCGCTGCGGATGGCCGAGTCGACCGGCCCGCTGCTCGAGGTGATCACGGCATCCGGCCTCGCGATCCCCGGCTGGCTGTTCTCCCTGATCGCGCTGGTCGCGATCGCCAACGGCGCGCTGCTGTTCATGGTGATGGCCAGCCGCGCGACCTACGGGCTCGCCGAGGCCGGCCTGCTGCCCTCGATCTTCGGCAACGTCGCGCCGACCCTGCGCACGCCGTGGGTCGCGATCCTCGTGGTCGGCGCGGCGACGATCGGCATGAGCTTCGTCGGCGGGATCGGGACACTCGCCGACATGACCGTGCTGCTGCTGGTGTTCGTGTTCATCTCGACGAACATCTCGTGCCTGGTCCTCAAGAACGACCGCGTCGACCACCGCCACTTCACGATCCCGCGCATCGTCCCGATCCTCGCCGTGATCGCCAGCGTCGCCCTGCTCTTCCAGCAGTCGGCGGAGATCTGGCTGCTGGCGGCGGTCTACCTGGCGGTCGGCACGGTGCTGTTCCTGATCGCCCGCTACACCCGGCGGCACTTCGACCAGGGGCCGCACGAGACGTCGCTGACCTTCTGACCGACCCGTCGTCGGACAGGACTTGAGTGTGCCGTGACGTCCGGGTTTCTCATGGCGCCATGACCACGGACACCCACCTCTCGACGACCGACTACGCCCGCGCCGAGCAGATGCTCGCCCCGTACCGGAGCCGACGGGTGCCCCGGGTGACCCCGCACTGGATCGCCGACGGCCGGCGGTTCTGGTACGAGGCCGGCAGGCGATGGGTGCTCGTCGACCCCGCCGCGGGCACCCGGCACGACGCCTTCGACCACGACCGCCTCGCCGCCGAGCTCTCCCGGGCGACGGGGACGGCCGTCGTGGCGTCGGACCTGCCGGTCGCCTCCCTGGAGTTCGACGACGACGTCCCGCGGTTCTCCGCACTCGGGGGACGGTGGAGCTTCGCCGACGGCACCCTCACCCGGCTCGACGACGGCCCCACCGACCCGTTCGAGCTCCCCTCCCCCGACGAGCGCTGGGTCGCCTTCCGCCGCGACGGGAACGTGTGGGTGCGCTCGGCGGAGACCGGCGACGAGACCGCCCTCACCGACGACGCCGAACCCGGCGTGCAGTACGGCGCCCTCACCGACGCGATGAGCAGCCGCATGAACCTGCGCCGCCTCGGGCTGAGGACGATCTTCCTCGCGTTCTGGTCACCGGACTCCACCCGGCTGCTGGTGCACCGCCTCGACGAGCGCGGGGTCGCCGAGCAGGTCCTCGTCGAGTCGTCCCCCGCCGACGGCGGCCGGCCCGTGGAGCACCGCTTCCGCTACCCGATCCCCGGCGACGAGGCCCAGGCGACGATGTCGTGGGCGGTGATCGACGTCGCGGAGGGCACGGTCGTGCGCCAGGACGAGGAGCCGCGACCGATCGTCCACCCGGTGACCCTGACGCACGTGTGGTGGTCGGGCGAGAAAGGCGAGGCGGTCCACCACCTGCGGCAGTCCCGCGATGCCCGGACCCTCGAGCTCGTCCGCCTCGACCCCTCCACCGGCGGGACCACGACGCTCGTGCAGGAGACCGGGGAGACCCGCGTCGACCCGACGCCGCAGCTCGGCGAGCCGCCCATGGTCCGCGTGCTCGACTCCGGGGAGATCCTGTGGTGGTCCCAGCGCGACGGGTGGGGCCACCTGTACCTGTACCCCGGCGGGTCCGACGAGCCGGTCCAACTCACCCGCGGCTCCTGGCTCGTCCGGACGGTGCTGTGGGTCGACGAGGACACCCGGCAGGTGTGGTTCCTCGCGACCGGCCTGGTCGCCGACGACCCGTACGCGCGCCAGATCTGCCGCGTCGGTCTGGACGGGACCGGGTTCACCCGGCTCACCGACGACGACCTCGACCACGACGCGGAGAGCCCGGCCGAGGGCGGCCACCTGCTCGACCGGGCCTCCACCCCCGCGCACGCCCCCCGGTCCCGGGTGCTCGGCGGCGACGGTCAGGTGCTGGTGGAGCTGGAGGCGCCGACCACCGACGCGCTCGTCGAGCTCGGCTGGAGCCCGCCGGAGCGCTTCCGGACGACGGCCGCCGACGGCCGGACCCCGGTGTACGGCCTGCTCTGGCGCCCGCACGGGTTCGACCCCGCGCGGCGCTACCCGGTGATCGACAGCATCTACCCGGGCCCGCAGATCCACCGGGCGGGTCCGGCCTTCGACAGCGCCATGCCGGGCACCGGTGAGGCGCTCGCCGCCCTCGGCTTCGCCGTCGTCGCGATCGACGGCCGCGGCACCGCGGGGCGCAGCAAGGCCTTCCACGACCATTCCTACCGGCACCTCGGGGACGCCGGGGCGCTCGACGACCACGTGGCCGCGATCCGCGAGCTCGGGCTGCGGTACCCGTGGCTGGACACCGAGCGGGTCGGGATCACCGGCCACTCCGGCGGCGGGTTCGCGACGGCCCGGGCGCTGGTCTCGCACCCGGAGTTCTACTCCGTCGGGGTGGCGACGTCGGGCAGCCACGACGCCCGGGTCTACGTGACGATGTGGGCCGAGCAGTACCACGGTGACGGCGACCCGCTCGACCTCGCGACGTCCGAGCTGGCCGGGAACCTGCGCGGGAAGCTGCTGCTGATCCACGGCGAGCTCGACGACAACGTGCACCCGTACCAGACGTTGCGTCTGGTCGATTCGTTCGTCGAGGCGGACGTCGACGTCGACATGTTCATCGTCCCCGGCGTCGACCACTCGCTGGTCGGGCGGTCACACCACGTCGTGCGTCGGACGTGGGACTACTTCGTGCGCCACCTGCACGGCACGGAGCCGCCACGCTTCCGGCTGGCGGCGCTGCCGGCGCCGCAGGGGTTGGCCGGCCTCTGACCGGCCCACCAGGATGGGCGGCATGGGGAGAACCGACCGTGCCGCCCGGGCGATCGCCGCCTCGCCCGCCGCCGTGTACGCGGCACTCGTCGACCGGGCCGCGGTCGAGTCCTGGCTGCCGCCCGAAGGGATGCGCGGGCGGATCGAGCACTGGGACCCGCGCCCGGGGGGCGGGTTCCGGATGGTCCTGACCTACCTCGACCCGACGGGGTCGCCGGGCAAGTCGGGCGACGCCACCGACGTCGTCGAGGTCGGGTTCGCCGAGCTCGTCCCCGACCAGCGGGTGGTGCAGCGGGCGGACTTCGTCGCGGACGACCCCTCGTTCGCGGGGACCATGACCATGACGTGGCAGCTCACCCCCACCGGGGCGGGCACGCAGGTCACGGTCACCGCGGACGACGTGCCGCCCGGCATCGACCAGCAGGACCACGAGGGCGGGATCGCCTCGTCACTGGAGCACCTCGCGGCCGTCGTCGAGGGCTGACAGCGCGGCGGCGACCTCCCCGCCGAGTGCGACGTTGGCCCGGTACAGCGCGAGGTTCACCTCCAGGCTGCGGCCCTCGCTCGCGCGGTGGAGGTGGTCGAGCAGGTGCGGCGTCGTGTCCTTGCCGCGGACCCCGTGGGCCTCGGCGTCGGCGAGCGCCCCCTCGAGCACCGCGTGGTGCAGGGCGTCGTCGAGTTCCTCGGCCTCGGCCACCGGGTTCGCGAGCAGCACCGCAGACCGGAGCCCGAGGTCGTCGCGGGCGCGCACCACCGCGGCGACCTCGGACGCCGTCTCGACCCGGTCGGTCAGCGTGAAGCCGGAGTCCCGGACGTAGAAGCCGGGGAAGGCGGTCGTCCGGTAGCCGAGCACGGTGACCTGCAGGGTCTCCAGCCGCTCGAGGGTCGCCCCGACGTCGAGGATCGACTTCACCCCGGCCGAGACGACGAGGATCGGGACGCCGGCCAGGGCGACGAGGTCGGCCGACTCGTCGAAGGTGGCCGAGGCCCCGCGGTGCACCCCGCCGAGCCCGCCCGTGGCGAAGACGCGGACCCCGGCCCGGTGCGCGAGCCAGGCGGTCGCCGAGACGGTCGTCCCGCCCGACCACCCCTGCGCGACCGCGACGGGCAGATCCCGGCTCCCGATCTTGGACACGTCGTCGGTGGTGCCGAGGCGGTCGATCTCCACGCCGCTCAGGCCGACGGTCGGACGGCCGTCGACGACGCCCACCGTGGCCGGGGTGATCCCGGCGCCCCGCAGCTGCCGCTCGGCCTCGTGCGCGGCCTCGGAGTTGCGCGGCCGCGGCAGGCCATGGGTGATGATCGTCGTCTCCAGCGCGACGACCGGCCGCCCGGCGGCGACCGCCTCGTGGACCTCGTCGGACACGTGCACGGCGGGCATGGCCCCATCCTGCCCGGCCTCGTCACAGCTCCTCGGATCCTTCCCGACGACGGGTTAGGGTCGCTCCATGATCGCGGCGGTGCTGCTGACCACGCGGGGGCACATCGACCTCGCGCGTGTCGCCTCCGCGCTGTGTCGCGGCTGACCTCTCGTCGCCGCTCCTCTCCTTCCCTCACCGG
The DNA here is from genome assembly GCF_030286555.1 of Actinomycetospora termitidis. GTDB lineage: Bacteria > Actinomycetota > Actinomycetes > Mycobacteriales > Pseudonocardiaceae > Actinomycetospora > Actinomycetospora termitidis. Next base: position 454,331 of record NZ_JASVWF010000004.1, read on the forward strand.
GTCCCGTCGTGCCCGGCGGCCGGACGTGCCGCCGTGGCCCGGACCCGCGTGTCCCCACGCCTCCCGGAGGTTTTTCATGACCGCGACCGTCTCCACCGCCACGACCACCGACGCCGAGCTCGACGCGATCTTCACCCCGATCCACGCCCGCATCGCCGAGGCGTCCCTGCAGCACGAGCACGACCGCACGCTGGCCCACGATGAGGTCCGGGCCCTGCAGGAGGCGCGGTTCGGCGCGCTGCGGGTCCCCGTCGAGCTCGGCGGCTACGGCGCCTCGGTGCGTCAGCTGTTCCGGCAGCTGATCCTCCTGGGCGCCGCCGAGTCGAACCTGCCCCAGGCACTGCGCGTGCACTGGTGGTTCGTCGAGGAGCAGCTGCTCGCCGCGCCCGGGCCCGAACGGGACCGCTGGCTCCGCGCGGCGGCCGACGGGACGCTCGTCGGGAACGCGATCTCCGAGCCCGGCGTCGGGGCGATCGACCGCTACCAGACCCGCCTGATGCCCGACGGCTCGACGCCCGGCGGCCTGCGGTTGAACGGGACGAAGTACTACAGCACCGGCAGCCTCTACGCCGACCACATCATCGTCGCGGCCGACCGGGAAGGCGAGCGCGTGGCGGTGCTGGTGGACGCCGACGCGGCGGGCGTCACCCAGCACGACGACTGGGACGGCTTCGGCCAGCGCCTCACGGCGAGCGGCACCACCGAGTTCCACGACGTGTTCGTGCCCGCCGACCGGATCCTCGGGCCGGGCTACGGGGTGCCCGGTCGTACCTACGGCACCTCCTACCTGCAGCTCGTCCAGCTCGCCGTGCTGGCGGGCATCGCCCAGCGGGCCACGGACGACGTGTCCGGCTGGGTGCGCGACCGCACCCGCAGCTACACCCACGCCGCCGCCGACCTCCCGCGCCACGACCCGCTGGTGCAGCAGGTCATCGGCCGGCTGTCCTCCGCCGCGTACGCCGCCCGGACCATCGTGCTCGACGTCGCCGACCAGCTCGACCGCATCCTGGCCGGCGACAGCGAGGACGCCGACCTGCTCGACGGCGTCGAGTTCGACGTCGCCCGGGCCCAGGCCACCGTCATCCCGTCGGTCCTGGACGCGACGACGCAGCTGTTCGAGGTCGGCGGGGCGTCGATCACCTCGGAGTCGCTGCGCCTCGACCGGCACTGGCGCAACGCCCGCACGATCTCGGTGCACAACCCGTTGATCTACAAGCTGCAGACGGTCGGCGACCACGTGCTCAACGGATCCGAGCTGCCCTACGCCTGGAGTGCGGGGCGGCGCTCGTCGTAGGCCGGCGGCGCCGACCCGATCGCGAGAAGCACGTGAGGCACCTCGTCGGGCGCCCGACGGTGCGTGGTGTGCTTCTCGACGAGCGACCGGATCGGCCGTGCACGCCGGGTCACCGGGTCGTGCACGGCCGGTGACGTCGGGCCCCGCCCCGTGCCCGGGAACCGCTGCCCGCGGAAGCGGTTCTGCGGCACGGTCCGGACCCGGACGTCGCGCTCCGTCACCGAGCGCCTGCAGGCGGTGATGTCCGAGCCCGCACCGTGCCCGGGAACCGCTGCCCGCGGAAGCGGTTCTACGACGTGGTCCGGACCCGGGCGTCGCGCTCCGTCACGGGCGCGCCCGGGCGTGATCACCGGCCGGCGCGACCTACCCTGGCCCGGTGCCGATGACCGCCAAGTACGCGACCACCTGCGGGGTCTGCGCCTCCCCCGTCTCGCCGGGCGAGGAGATCGCGAAGGCCGGACAACGCTGGGCGCACGTGGCGTGCGCCGACGCGGGCACCACGGCGTCGGCGAAGCCGACGAAGGCCGCGACGAAGGCCGCGAAGCCGAAGCGTCCGGACATGCCCGCCGCCGAGGGTGCGCTCGAGGTGTGGACCGACGGCGCGTGCTCCGGCAACCCCGGCCCGGGGGGCTGGGCGTGGGCGACGAAGGACGGTCGGCAGGGCAGCGGCGGCGAGGCCGCGACCACGAACCAGCGCATGGAGATCCGGGCCGCGCTCGAGGCGGTCCGAGCGCTCGACGGCCCGCTGGTGGTCGTCAGCGACTCCACCTACGTCGTGAACTGCTTCCGCGACGGCTGGTGGAAGGGCTGGATCGCGCGCGGGTGGGTCACCAGCGCGAAGAAGCCCGTCGTCAGCCGGGACCTGTGGGAGCCGTTGATCACGACCGTCAACGAGCGCGGCGACATCTCCTTCCGCTGGACCAAGGGGCACTCCGGTGACGAGATGAACGACCTCGTCGACCGCCTCGCCGTCGAGCAGTCGAAGGCCGTCGCCGCGTCCTGAGCCGCTCACGCGGCGTGTCCCCTTCCGCCGACGGCGGGTCGTCGGCGTATGGTGAGGGAAGCAGGAGCGCGACACGAGCGTTGCTGCGACGGCTCTCGCGTGATGCGCCGGTTCTTCGCAGGACGGTCCTGTCCTGCGGCGGTGGTCCTCGGGGGCAGCGGTGGATCGGGGTCCCTCCCGACGTCGGTACGGATGACGCTCCACCGGCCGCACTGTCGCGCGACAGGCCAGCACGGCGCACCCTGGCCGTGCACGGAGGAGGAGTACGTGGCTCGAGGAGGCCAGCCCACACGGGCTCGCCGTGGCGCCGCCAACGACCGGCGACGTGGTCGTCGGGGCGGCGACGACGTGATGTCGGTGCTGCAGCGCGCCGTCCGGGAGGTCAAGACCGCGCTGGGCAACGGCCGGGTGACCCCGTCGGTGCGCACCAAGTTCCAGGCGGTCGCGCTGATGCTGCGCGACGAACGCACCCGGGTCCGGGCCGACGAGTCGATCGGCGAGACCAAGCGGTCCGAGCAGCTCAAACGCCTCGACGACGTGGCGACCTCGCTCGCGATGAGCGCCGTGCGCGACTCCCGCCTCATGGCCCTCCTGTCCGACGACGCCGTGGTCTCCGACGAGGCCCGCTCGCTCGAGCGCGACATGCTGCGCAAGGCCGGCGTCGAGGTCGCCGAGGAGCCGGAACCCGAGCCCGAGGAGGAGCCGGTCGCGCCGGTGCGCAGCGGCGTCGTCCCGCAGTCGGTGATCTCGCGCCAGCTCGCGAACCCGTTCATGGAGCCGGACTACTCGATCCAGCGCCCGACCGCGCCCCGGCCCTCCCGCCTCGCGAGCTGGGAGCTCCTGGAGCCGCTGCTGCGCTCCTTCGAGCGCGCGGGCGCCGGGGCGCCGGCCTGCATGGACCTCCCCGAGCCCGGCTCCCTGCACACCCGGGGCGGGCAGGACCTCATGCCGCACCAGGGCGAGGTGGTCGAGGCGGTCGCCGAGGGCCACCGGACCTTCCTGCTCGCCGACGAGCCGGGTCTGGGCAAGACCGCGCAGGCGCTGCTCGCCGCGGAGGCCGCGCAGGCCTATCCGCTGCTCGTCGTCGTCCCGAACGTCGTGAAGACGAACTGGGTCCGCGAGGCCGGGCTGTGGTGCCCGCGTCGCCGCGTCACCGCGGTGCACGGCAACGGGGACTCCGTGGACGGGTTCGCCGACATCGTCGTCGTCAACTACGACGTCCTCGACCGGCACGTCGGCTGGCTGGGCGACTTCGGGTTCCGCGGGATGGTCGTCGACGAGGCGCACTTCATCAAGAACAAGGGCTCGCAGCGCTCCCAGCACGTGCTGGCGCTCTCGGAGAAGGTCCGGTCGTTCGCCGGGCGGCCACTGCTCATGGCGCTGACCGGAACGCCGCTGATCAACGACATCGAGGACTTCCTCGCCATCTGGGAGTTCCTCGGCTGGATCGACGACAAGAAGCCGCTCGGCGACCTCATGGACCTCCTGACCGAGACCGGCCTGACGCCCGCCGACCCCGGCTTCTACCGGGACGCGCGGCAGGCCGTGGTCGACATGGGGATCGTGCGGCGCCGCAAGGTCGACGTCGCCGCCGACATCCCGGAGCGGCGCATCGCCGACCTCCCGGTGGAGCTCGACGGCCCCACCGGCCGCTCGATCCGCGCCGCGGAGCGCGACCTCGCTGCGCGGATGGTCGCGCGCTACGACGAGGCGCTCGCGACCCGCCGTCAGGAACGGGAGGTCGAGGGCATCGACCACGACCTGGTGCGCCTGGTCGCGACGTGGGAGCAGAAGGACGCCGAGAACTCCCCCAACGGCGACAACGTGTTCACCATGATGCGCCGGATCGGGCAGGCGAAGGCCGAACTGGCCGCGGACTACGCCGCGCAGCTCGCACGCAGCGCCGGCAAGGTCGTCTTCTTCGCCAAGCACGTCGACGTCATGGACGCCGCGCAGGCGACGTTCGACAAGCAGGGCGTGCGGTGGTCCGCGATCCGGGGCGACCAGTCGCGCACCGCCCGGCAGAAGAACATCGACGCCTTCGTCGAGGACCCGGAGGTCCAGGTCATCGTCTGCTCGCTCACCGCAGCGGGCGTCGGGATCAACCTGCAGGTCGCGTCGAACATCGTGCTCGCCGAGCTGCCGTGGACCGCCGCCGAGCAGACCCAGGCGATCGACCGGTGCCACCGCATCGGCCAGTCGATGCCGGTCACCGCGTGGCGCATCCTCGCCGCGCAGACGATCGACGCCCGGATCGCCGAGCTGATCGACGACAAGGCCGGGCTGGCCGCGGTCGCGCTGGACGGGTCCGAGGAGGAGATCGCCTCCGCCGACGCCCAGCACGCCACCCTGGTCGCGCTGCTCACCAGTGCGCTGGAGTCGCGCACACCGACCCTGTCCTGACGCCGGGTCGGTGCGGGCCGATCAGGCCGGTCCGAGCGCACCGTCCACGTAGACCCACCGTCCGGCCTCGCGGGCGAACCGGCTGCGCTCGTGCTGCACCCCGTCGCGGTGGTGGGCGCGGAACTCCACGACGCCCTCGGTGTCGAGCAGCCCGCCACCGACCCGGTCGACGACCTCCAGTCCGCGCCACCGCGTCGTCGGGTCGAGGTCCAGCGTCGACGGTCGCGTGCGCGGGTGCCATGTCCGCAGCAGGTGCTCGACGTCGTGGTGCACGAACGCGGTGTAGCGCGACCGCATGAGTGCCTCCGCGGTCGGCGGTGCAGCGCCGTCCGGACCGAGGTAGCGGCCGCAGCAGGCGTCGAACGTCTCGGGCAGTCCGCACGGACAACGGCGCGTGGTCACGGTCGCCCAGGATAGGCAGTGATCCCACTAGCACGGTGCGTGCTCGCACCACTGCTCCGTCCGGGTGTTACCCCGCCGTACGCCGACGACCCGCGCCACCATGGCACGCAACGGACAAACACGTCGTGACCACCGCGGGGGGCGCGGATGACCCGCACGATCTCCGACCGGATCAGCGAGAACGCTGCCCGGACGTTCGTCGGCCGCGAGGCGGAGCTCGCGGTGCTGCGCTCGGCCGTCCTCGACCCGGACCGGGTGGTCGCCCTGGTGCACGGCCCGGGCGGGATCGGCAAGACGCGGCTGCTCCGGGCGGTCCTCGGTGAGCTGCCGGTCGACACCGCCGTCACGGTCCTGGACGGCCGGGACGTCGAGCCGACCCCCGAGGGCGTGCTGCGGGCCCTGGAACGGGCGCTCGGCACCCCGGACGTCGTGACCGCCCTCGGTACCGCGCCCCGGCACGTGCTCGCCATCGACACCTACGAGGTGCTCGGGCTCGCCGACACCTGGACGCGGACGACGTTCCTCCCGATGCTGCCGACGTCGGTCTTCACCGTGCTGGTCGGCCGCGACCGACCCGCGAGCGCCTGGCACACCGCTCCCGGGTGGGCGGGCTCGGTGGTCGAACTGTGCGTCGGCCCGCTCCCGCCCGGCCCCGCCCGGGAGCTGCTGCGGGCCCGGGGTCTCGACGAGGCCGAGGCCCGGCGGGCGGACGACTTCGCCCACGGGCACCCCCTCGCGCTGGAGCTGGCCGCAGCCACGAGCCGCGGGCGCCCGGGCGCGGCGACGTCGCCGGCCACCGCGGGCGGCCCCGTTCCCGGGGGACTCCTGGACTGCTTCGTCGACGGCCTCTCCCCCGAGGCCACGACCGCGCTCGAGGCGGCGTCGACGACGCGGTGGGTCACCGAGCCGCTGCTGGCCGCGGTGCTCGACCGGGGGGACCACGAGGCCCGGGCCGCGTACGACGGGCTCCGTCGCCTGCCGTTCGTCGACGCGACGACCGACGGGCTGGTGCTCCACGACGTCGTGCGGGACACGGTCGGGCACGACCTCGCCGTCCGCGACCCCGAGCGCCGGCGCCGGTACCGGCGACGCGCCGCGAGCTTCCTCGCCGGCCGGCCGCCGTCGCGCGACGACCTGTGGCAGCGCACCGCGGACCTCATGTTCCTCATCGAGAACCCGGTCGTCCGCGACGCCTGCTTCCCCAGCGCCCGACCCACCCACGTCGTCGAGCCGGCCCGGCGCGAGGACGCGACCGCGATCGCGGAGATCGCGCTCGCCCACGAACCGGCCCCGGTCGCCGAGGCGCTCGCCCGCTGGTGGGCGAGCCACCCGGAGACCTTCGCCGTCGCCCGGGACCCGGACGGGGCGGTGGCCGCGTTCGTGCAGATCGCCGAGCTGGGCACGGTCGACCCGGACCTCCTGGGGTCCGACCCCGTCGCGCGGCCCTGGCTCGAGCACCTGCGCGAGAACCCGCCGGCCCCCGAGGAGCGGGTGCTGCTGATGCGACGCTGGCTCGGGCGCGAGAGCGGCGAGCTGCGCTCCCCCGCGGTGTCCGCGTGCTGGCTCGACGTCAAGCGCACCTACATGCAGTGGCGGCCCCGGCTGCGGCGGCTGTACTCGACCGTCGTCGACCTCCCGCGGCTCGGGCCGATCTTCCTGCCGCTCGGATTCGCGCCGGCCGGACCCGGCGTCGGGATCGAGGGGACGACCTACCAGCCGGTCTGGCTGGACTTCGGACCGCAGAGCGTCGACGGGTGGCTCGCACGGCTCGTCGACACCGACCTCGACGTCGCCCCTCCCGACGACGGGTGCGACGCGACCGACGACTGCTCGCTCAGCCCCCGGGAGCGCGAGGTGCTCGCGCTGCTCGCCGACGGGCTGTCCAACCGCGACATCGGTGCCCGCCTGTACGTCAGCGAGAAGACCGCCGGCCGCCACGTGTCGAACATCTTCACCAAGCTCGAGGTGCACACCCGGGCCCAGGCGGCGCGCCTCGCCGCGGAGCGGGGCTGGCTGTAGGTCGGAGAGCATGGGGTGTTCGGGACACCCGGTCGGCGCGATCGCCCGATGCCCGGAGGGGGGCGCGGTTCCTAGCGTCGGAGGCCCTCGTCCACCGACCTCCGGGAGGCCCGATGTCCACCACCGTCGACCCGCCGACGACACCGCCACCGATGCCGGACCAGGAGGCGCTCGACGCGTTCCTGGGGCAGTTCGTCTCCGACCTCGGCGCGACGGCCGCGGCCGCCGGCGTCGTGATCGGCCATCGTCTCGGCCTGTACCGCGCCCTCGGCGAGGGCCCGGCCACCGCGGACGAGCTGGCCGCCCGCACGAACACGCACGCCCGCCCCGTCGCCGAGTGGCTCAACACCCAGGCGGCGGGCGGGTACGCGACCTACGACCCGGCGACCGGGCGCCACCACCTGGAGCCGGCGCAGGCCATGTGCCTCACGGACCCCGACGGGCCGGTCTACCTCCCGGCCGCCTTCCAGCTCGCCCTGGGAGCCCTGCGCGCCGAGCAGCGCATCGCGGACGCCTTCCGTACCGGGACCGGCATGGGGTGGCACGAGCACGACGAGAACGTGTTCCTCGGCTGCGAGGCCTTCTTCCGACCCGGATACGCCGCCAACCTGACCACCAGCTGGATCCCGGCCCTGGACGGCGTGGCCGACCGCCTGGCCGCGGGAGGGCGGGTGGCCGACGTCGGCTGCGGGCTCGGCGCCTCCAGCACGATCATGGCGCAGGCCTACCCGGCGATCACGGTGCAGGGCTCGGACTACCACGACGGGTCGATCGCCCTCGCCCGCGAGCGCGCGACCGTGGCGGGGGTCGCGGACCGCGTGAGCTTCGAGGTCGCCTCCGCGCAGACCTTCTCCGGGACCGACTACGACCTCGTGACCACGTTCGACTGCCTGCACGACATGGGCGACCCGGTCAGCGCCGCCCGGCGGGTCCGCGAGGCCCTCGTTCCGGACGGGACGTGGCTGCTCGTCGAACCGGCCGCCGGCAACACCCCCGCGGACAACCACAACCCGGTCGGCCGGCTCTACTACGGGTTCTCGACGCTGCTGTGCGTCCCGAACGCCCTGGCCCAGAGCGGTGAGTGGAGCCTGGGTGCCCAGGCCGGCGAGACGGCCCTCGGGGAGGTCGTCCGGCTGGCCGGCTTCACCCGCTTCCGCCGCGCCACGTCCACCCCCTTCAACGACGTCTACGAGGTGCGGCCGTGATCGACATCCCGGCCCGCCTCGACGAGGTCAAGCGCGGGACCACCTCGGCGCTCGCCGCCGTGACGGACGACGCCGGCGCCTCCACCGTGCTCGTCGCGGTGGTGCGCGAGTTCGACGACAAGGCCACCAAGGCGACGACGGCGTCCGGGGACGCCGCGCGGGACGCCGTCATCGAGCTCGAGCAGGCCGCGGACAGCGCCCGGGCGGCCGCCCTCGCGGACACCGGCCTGACGGGCGCCGCCCGCCAGGCCGTCGAGGACGCACACCTCGCGATCTGCATCCTCAAGACGGAGGTGTGACCCTGTCGCGGGCTCCCGCGCCCCTGCGCTCAGCTTGTCGCTGGGATTCACAGCGACAAGCTGACCGACGGCGGGATGTTCCCCGCGACAGGGCGAGCGCGGCCCTACGCCGTGCTCGCGATGTTCATGATCGTGACCGTGCCGTCCAGCAGGTTGGTGACGTAGGCCTGGCGTCCCTCGGGACCCACGGCCACGCTCGTCGGGCCGCGGCCGGTCGGGACGGTCGCGGTGATCTGCATGGTCGACGTGTCGAGCACCTGGATCGAGTTGGCGTCGACGGGCGCGATGTAGGCGTGCTTGTTGTCCGCGCTGAGCGTGATGTCCTGCGGGTGGTCCTGGGTCGGGATCGTGGCGACGACGCGCCCGGTGTCGGTGTCGGTCACCGAGAGGGTGTCGTCGTCGTAGTTCGCGTTGAGCAGCAGCGGCTTGTTCGGCATGCGGACGATCGAGTGCGGGCTCTTGCCGACCGGGGTCGTCCCCAGGACGGCGTCCGTGGCCGTGTCGATCGTGGTCAGCAGGTTCGACTCGTGGTTGGCCGCGTAGAGCCGGGTGCCGTCGGGCGAGATGTCGACCCAGTGCGGGTTCGGCGCGACGATGATCGTGTTGATGACGGCGTCGGTCGCGGTGTCGATCACCGTGATCGAGCTGGAGTCGTGGTTCGGCACGTAGACCCGGGAGCCGTCGGGCGACACGCGCAGCGCGAACGGCCGCTTGCCGGTGGGGATGCGGGCGGTGACGGCCGCGGTGCGGGTGTCGATCGCGACGACCTCGCTGACGGAGTAGTCCGCGTTGGTCACGCTGACCCAGGCCCGCGTCCCGTCCGGGGAGAAGCTGACGAACTGCGGTCCGCCCTCGGGGATCGGGATCGTGCCGGTCGCGACGTTCTTCGTGGTGTCGAAGACCGTGACCATCCCGGCCTGCCGGTTCGCGATGTAGCCGAACTTGCCGCTGGGGGCGATCTCCATGTAGCCCGGTGTCGGGCCGACGGGCACGGTCTGCGCCACGGTCGGCTTCGCCACGCTGTTCGCGACGACGGGTTTGCTCGGCGAGGCCGGTCCGCCCGCGGCCGCGCCGCCGGCGAAGGACCCGTCACCGGAGCCGCTGCTCTCCCGGCCGACCACGACGCCCACGGTCACGGCCGCGACCACCGCGACCACCATGACGAGGGCGGCGATCAGCACGGTCCGGCGCCGTCCGCGCGACGGCGGCGTCGCACCGACGGCTGCGGCGGGAGCGGACGGGGGCGGCGTCGACGGCGGACCGGCGGCCGGAGGACCGGTGGGCGGGGTCGGTGGAGTGGGTGGAGTGGACGGGGTGGGTGACGACGGCGGCGGGACGAAGCGGTGCGGCGTCGACGGCCCGGTCTGGGTCGGCACACCGCCCGCCAGCACGGTCGTGGTCGGGGCCTGCGCGGCCGCGACGGTCGTCGTCGGGGCCTCGACGGGCGACACCGTGGTGGTCGGCGCGCTCGTCTCCAGCAGCGCGGCCGGGGAGTCGGGCACCTCGACGGGGCCGGAGCCCACCGGGAGTGCCCCGGTCGAGACCGGCGGCTGCGCGGCGAGCGCCGCCCGGGCGGCCGCGGCGAGGTCGCCGGCGGTCGCGAAGCGCTGGTCGGGGTCCTTCGCCATGCCGCGGACCACGACGTCGTCGAGCCGGGCACCGATGCCGGGCACGATCTCGCTCGGGCGGCGCGGGCTCAGGTAGACGTGCGCGTACATCTGGGACGGGAGGTCCGACCCGGGGAACGGCTTGGCCGCCGTCAGGCACTCGAAGAGCACGCAGGCGAGGGCGTAGACGTCGGTCCGGGCGTCGACCTCCTTGTTCTCGAAGCGCTCCGGCGCCATGTAGTCGAGGGTGCCGAGGGTCGCACCGGAGACGGTCGCCCACGAGCGCGTGTTCCCGGCCGCGTGCGCGAGCCCGAAGTCGACGACGTACGCGAAGTCGGTCGGCGTGACCAGGATGTTGGACGGCTTGATGTCCCGGTGCACCAGGCCCTCGCCGTGCGCCGCGTCGAGGGCGTCGGCGACCTGGTTGACGAGCGCGACCGACCGCTCCGCCCCGAGCGGGCCGGTGTCGGCGATGAGCTGGGCGAGGGGCTGGCCGTCGACGAGGCGCATGTCGATGAAGAGGCGCCCGTCGATCTCGCCGTAGTCGTGGATCGGGACGACGTGCGGCTCCCGCAGCTTCGCGACCGCGTACGACTCCTGCCGGAACCGCCGCTGGTAGGCCGGGTCCTTGCTCGTCGACTCGGGCAGCAGCTTCAGGGCCACGTCCCGGTTGCGGCGGGTGTCGTAGGCCCGGTGGACCTCGCCCATCCCGCCCTGACCGATCAGCTCGCCGATCTCGTACTGCCCGAAGAGCTTCATCTCTCCCCCAAGGCGCCCTTCGGCGCAACGTGTGACGCCTTCCTAGTCGATACTCACGGTCACGTCGTTACGCTATTCGAGTACAACCTGGCCACGGTCGACGCGGACGGGTCGTACGGACAGTGGATCTTCGGCCGGACCACGGGTGACGGCGCCGTCGAGGGCGAACCGGCTCCCGTGGCAGGGGCAGACGATCGAGCCGTCGGCGACCTCGTTCACCAGGCAGCCGTCGTGCGGGCAGACCGCCGAGAAGCCGCGGTAGTCCTCCGCCGTCGCCCGGACGACGACGACCGCGAAGGCCGGGTAGACCACGCCGCCGCCCACCGGGACGACCGCGGCGGGGCCGAGCACGGTGCCCGGTCCCCCGGCCACCCCGGCGCCGGCGGGCGGCGCGCCCGGGGCGAACCCGCCGTCACCGTCCGCGGAGGAGGGCGGGGCGGGCGCCGGGGCGCAGCCCGCGACGCCGCACGCGAACACGGCCCCGGCCAGCAGGACCGACCGGCGGTCCTGCCCGGTCGCCTCGTCCGCCATGCCCGGGTGCCTACAGGCGGATCGGGTCGCCCATGCCGACGACGACCGTGCGGTCTCCCTCGTAGGCGTCGCGGCCGTGGGCGGTGCGGACGTTGTCGACGACGAGGAGGTCGCCCGCCTGCCACGGCTCGCGGAGCGTGTGCGCGTCGTAGGCCTGGTTGATGACGGCCACCACGTCCTCGGGAATGGGTTCCCCGTTGCCGAAGCGCGTGGTGAAGGGCAGCCCGTCGGGCCCGTTCATCTCGACGAGGTACTCGCGCACGTCGGGGTCGAGGGCCCACTCGCTGAGGAACGCCACCTGGTTGAACCAGCACGGGCGCCCGTCGACGGGGTGCCGGACGACCGCGCGCCGCCGCTGCCGCGTGCGCAGCCCGCCGTCGGCGTCCCAGGTGAACTCGATGCCCGCGCCGCGGCAGTAGTGCTCGACGGCGCCCCGGTCACCGGTGCCGAACGCCTCCGCCCAGGAGGCTCCGATGTCGTCGTTGTAGTGCCGGACGAGCAGCCAGCCCTCCTGCTCGAACCGGGACACCAGCGCCGGGGGCAGGGCCTGCAGGACCGCCGATCCGTCGCCGACCGGGGTCACGCCGCCGCCCGCGGGCGGGGTCAGGCACGCGAACATGATGAACGCGGGCGGGTCGGGTACGTAGCTGAGCTCGTTGTGCAGGCACATCTGCTGGCTCGCGGGCCACGGCGTGGCCGACTGGAGCCCCTGGCCGAGTTGGGTGCGCGGGGCGAACGGCTCCCGCTCGGGCAGCAGGCCGCTCGACGTCAGCCGGCTCATCACCGCCGCGGTCTGCGCGTGGTCGCGCAGGCCCAGGCCCCGCACGAGCACCGAGCCGTAGCGCGCCAGGATCTGGCGCACCTCGTTGCGGTGGTGGGCGGTCCAGCCGACGGGGTCGGCGCCGCCGTCGGAGTGGAGGATCGGGGGGTGGCCGGCCCGCAGGTCCAGGTTGGCGGCCGGCCCGACGGGCGCGGACATGGTCACTCCTTCGTGGTCGAGGGGTCGACCGCGGGGGCCGGGTCGGACAACGGGTGCGGCCGGGTCAGGTTCCCGGCGGTGCCGAAGTGCTCCTCGCGCCACCCCGGCGAGTACACGGTGTCGAGGTAGCGCTCCCCCTGGTCGGGGGCGAGCGTCACGGCGGTGGTGGTCGGGTGGGCGTGCCGGGCGAGCCACCGCGCCGCCCCGGCCACGACGGTGCCCGTGGACCCGCCGAACAGGAAGCCGCGCATCGCCAGGCGCTGGCACATCCGCACGGTCTCGGTCTCCGGGACGATCACCACGTCGTCGACCAGCGTCCGGTCGAGGGCCGGGGGGACCATGCCCATGCCGAGCCCCGGGATGTGCCGCGGCGCCGCCGGGCCGCCGAAGCTCACCGAGCCCTCGACGTCGATCGCGACGACCTTGACGTCCGGGCGGTGCTGCTTGAACCAGCGGGCGTTGCCCATGAGCGTGCCGGTCGTCCCGGCGCCGACGAAGAGCACCTCGATGCCGGGGATCGCCCGCGCGATCGACGGAGCGGTCTGCGCGTAGTGGGCGCCGGCGTTCGCGGGGTTCTCGTACTGGTTGAGCCAGACGGTGTCCGGGTCGCGGTCGCAGAGGGCCTTGAGGTGGTCGAGCCGGGCGCCGAGCAGGCCGGTCTTCGGGTTCGGCACCGAGATCACGTGCACCTCGGCGCCGTAGGTCTCCATGAGCCGGCGGGTCTGCGGGTTGCAGCGGTCGTCCGTGACGCAGATGAACCGGTACCCGCGGTTGGCGCTGACCATCGCGAGGGCCACGCCGAGGTTCCCCGAGGAGGACTCGACGATGATCGACCACGGGTTCAGCTGCCCCGCGGTCTCGGCGGCCTCCACCATCGCGGCGGCGGCCTTGAGCTTCACCGACCCGGCGAAGTTCATGCCCTCGACCTTGCAGAACAGCTTCTGGTCGACGATCGAGCGCATGTCGACGAACAGGTCGTGCGTGTTGAACTGCTGCGGCGACGAGACGATGGTCGGCGCCGGCGCGGGCGGCGCGGACGGCGGCCCCGGGCGCCGACCGTCGCGCACCGGGGGCGCCGCGTGCCGACCCGCGCGGCCGTCGGGGGCGACGAGCGTCGCGCGCCCGTCCCCGACGTAGGACACGCGCACCGTCGTCCCCGGCGCCACGGCCACGGTCTGCGCGTCCAGGCCGTGCAGCTGGATGCGCGTCGTCACCCCGCTGTCGTCCCGATCGACCTCGCTCACGATCCCGCCCCCCTCACACGGACCCTCTGTGAGCGACATCATGACCTACCCGGGGCCCGAGCGGTAACTGGTTGGCGCCTTTCGCCACGAACAATCACGCTCCGTGACCGACAATTCGGATCTCGGTCTCAGTTGCCCCCACCGGCACCACGTCCGTAACGGCTCATCTCGTGGAAGAACCCGTCGACGACCTGCAGGCCCCCCGTGCGGCCGACCTGGTCGTAGACCTCCTTGCCCACGGCGATGTCCAGGATTCCGAGCCCGAACGGCGAGAACACCGTCGTCCGGTCCGGCGTCGCGGTCACGCGCCCGGCCATGACGTCGTCGAGCGTGCCGTGGACGAAGTCGCGGTTCCCGACCTGCTGCTCGGCCAGGTGCAGCGAGGTGTTCGCGCGCAGGCAGTGGTCGACGTCGTCGACGACGTTGGTCGCCCCGAGCACGATCTCCGGCGCGAGGTCGCGCAGCGAGACGTGCAGGACCAGCGGGTGGTGGTCGAACCACGCCGGGTCGTGGACGTGCGGCACGCCCGCGACCGTCGCGAACACGATCAGGTCGCAGGAGCGGATGAGCGACTCCGCGTCGTCGTGGATCACCACGGAGGCGTCGGGGTCGGCCCGCTGCAGGTAGCCGCGGAACCCCTCGGCGCTCTCCGGGTTCAGGTCGTGCACGCCGATCTCGTCGAACTCCCACCCGGTGGCCGCGAGGTAGGTGTGCAGGTAGCGCGCGATCAGGCCGACCCCGAAGAAGCCGACGCGGCGGGGCCGCGTCCGCCCGGCGGTGAGCTGGTCCGCGGCCAGCGCGGCCGACGCCGAGGTGCGCACCGCGTTGATGATCGAGGCCTCGAGGCAGGCGAAGGGATAGCCCGTCTGGTGGTCGTTGAGGATCAGCACCGCCGAGGCCCGCGGCATCCCCGCGGCCACGTTGTCCGGGAAGCTGGACACCCACTTGATCCCGTCGACCCCGACGCCCCCGCCGACCGAGGCCGGCAGCGCGATGATCCGGGAGTTCGGCTTGTCGGGGAAGCGCAGGAAGTACGACGGCGGGTTGCCGGTCTCGCCCGCCCCGTGCATCCGGTAGGTCCGCGCGATCACGTCGACGATCTCGCGCTCGCGGCCCTCCAGGGCCGCGGCGACCTGGGCGCCGGGGATGACGGCGAACGTCGGCGCGCCGGTCGAGGAGGGGACCGCGTCGAGGTCGGCGGCTGTGGACATGGTGGGCGTCTCCTGGGCGGTCACGGGGCGGCGGTGGGGTCGGGGTCGGACGCGGCGGCCCGCTCGTCGAGCAGGGCCGCGAGGTCGGCGAGGACGGGGTGCGCGGCGATCTCCTGGAGCGTGACCGCCTTCTTCAGCCGCACCGCCATCTTGACCGCGAGCAGCGACGAGCCGCCGCGCTCGAAGAAGTGGGTGTCCGGGGTGAGGGCGTCCTCGTCGACCCCGAGCAGCGGCGCCCACACCCCGGCCAGCCGGCGCTCGGTCGACGTCAGCGGGGCGCCGCCGCCGGACCCGGCGGGGCCGGTCGGCTCGTCGAGCTCGAGCGCCAGGGCGGTCAGCGTCTTCCGGTCGATCTTGCCGTTCGCCGTGACCGGCAGGACGTCGCGGTGGTGGAGGACGGGCGGGACCATGTAGTGCGGGAGGGACGCGGCCAGCAGCCCGCGGAGCTCGTCGTCGGCGATCGGCGCGGGCGCGCCGTAGAAGCCGACCAGCTGCTTGCCCCGTCCCGGCCGCTCGCTGACCACGACGGCGGCGTCGCGCACGCCGGGGCCGCGGAGCATGGTGTTCTCGATCTCGCCGATCTCGATGCGGAAGCCGGAGATCTTCACCTGGTGGTCGCGGCGGCCGAGGAAGTCCAGCTTCCCGTCGGGCAGCCAGCGCCCGTGGTCGCCGCTGCGGTAGAGCCGCTCCCCCGGGCGCAGCGGGTCGGGGACGAACGCGGCGCGGGTGCGCTCGGGGTCGTTGACGTAGCCGCGCCCCACGCAGACCCCGGAGAACACGATCTCGCCCGGCGCGCCGAGCGGTACCGGCGCCAGTTCCGGGTCGACGACGTAGACCCGGACGTTGCGCACGGCCGGTCCGAGCGGGATCCGCTCGTGGTCCGGGACCGCGAACAGGATCTCGTGGTTGGTGTCGTCGCTGGTCTCGGTGAGCCCGTAGGCGTTGACCAGCGGGACGTCGGGCCGCACCGCGAACCAGCGCACGACCAGTTCCTTCTTCACCGCCTCGCCGGTCACGGCCACGCGGCGCAGGTCGGGCAGGGCCACCGGCGTCTGCTCGAGGTAGGACACGACGACGTCGAGGTAGGACGGCACGAGCTGCGCGACGCTCACCCGGCGGCGCGCGAGCAGGTCGACGAAGCGCGGGACGTCGAGCACCACCTCCTGCTCGACCAGCACCGTCGTCGCCCCGACCAGCCAGCCCGCGACGAGCTGCCACAGCGAGATGTCGAAGCACTGCGGCGCGGTCTGGGCGACGACGGAGTGCTCGTCGATCCCCATGTCCTCGATCTTCGCGAGCAGGTGGTTGAGCATCCCGGCCTGCTCGCACATGGCGCCCTTCGGCTCGCCGGTGGAGCCCGAGGTGAAGTACAGGTAGGCCAGGCGCTCCGGGCCGACCTCGACCCGCGGGTCGACCCCCGCGTGGTCCTCGGCCCAGGCGTCGGCGACCAGCAGCCGGGTCGGCGCCGCCGTGCCGAGCCCGGCGAGGGCCTCGTCGAGGGTCGTCGCCGCGCCGGGCTCGGTGAGCACGAAGCGGGCACCCGCCCGGGTGAGCACGGTGGCGATGCGGTCGGCCGGGAAGTGCGGCTCGAGCGGCAGGTAGGCCCCGCCGGACTTGAGGATGCCCAGGACGCAGGAGGCCCAGCCGAGGGTGCGCTCGGCGACGACGGCGACGACGTCCTCGGCCCCGAGCCCCCGGGCGAGCAGGGCACGGGCGATCGCGTCGGAGCGCTCGTCGAGGTCGCGGTAGGTCCAGGCCTCCTCCCCGCGGACGACGGCGACGTCGTCCGGGTGGGTGGCGGCGCGGTCGCGGACGAGGTCGTGCGGTCGGCGGTCCGGCAGCTCGCGGGCGGGGCCGGCGAGGCCGTCGACCTGGAACGCGAGCTCCTCGGGCCCGAGCAGGCACCCCCGTGACGGGGCCGCGGCCGGGTCCGCGGTCAGCTGCCGCAGCGCGGTCAGGTGGTACCCGGCGATCCGGGCGGCGGCGCCCTCGTCGAGCACGTCGGTGCGGTGGTCGACCCGCAGGACGGTGCCGGTCCAGACCACCCGCAGGACGGTCGCCGCGTCGTCGACCGGGTCCGGGCCGGGGTCCTCGGTGCCGGTCGTGTTCAGCACCGTCGGCGGCCACAGGCCGGCGGCCGGATCGGACCGCAGGTCGGCGAGGGCGCGGTCGGTCGCCTCGGGGTCGGGCGCGGCGGCCGCCCGGACCAGCGCGGCGTGGGCGGCCGCGACGAGCGCAGAGCCGGTGTCCACCCCGGTGTCGACGCGGCACGGGCGCGGCTCGTGGCCCGGGCCGGCGGCGAGGGCCGTGAGGGTCTCCGCCTCGCCGGTGAGCGCCGCGAGGACGCGGGCGTGGGCGGCGAGGACGACGGCGCCGACCCCGACGCCGTGGTCGTGGGCGACCCGCCGCACCACGGCGGCGAGGTCGGCGGGCACCGGCTCGACGTGGCTGCCGCTGCCCGCCGCGGCGGACCCTCCGGCCCACCGCGCCAGGGCGGTC
Source organism: Actinomycetospora termitidis (assembly GCF_030286555.1). GTDB lineage: Bacteria > Actinomycetota > Actinomycetes > Mycobacteriales > Pseudonocardiaceae > Actinomycetospora > Actinomycetospora termitidis. Next base: position 471,786 of record NZ_JASVWF010000004.1, read on the forward strand.
GCGCCGCTCGCGAGCACGGCGCGCCAGTCGACCTGCGGGGTGGGGTCGGTCTCCTGAACGGTGGTCATCGCTGCCGTCGGTCCTCTCGGGGTCGTGCTCCGGCGGCGTCGACGAGTCCGCGACCCGCGCCGGAGGGGATGGGCCCGCGGGGACCGTCGAGAGCCGGGCGGCTCGGCGCGACGGGGCCGGGGACGGGGTGTTGCGGGGCCGGGCCGGGGTGCTGGGGGGCGGGTGCGGCCTCCGCGCGGCGGGCGGGGGTCCGGCGGGTGGCCCGGGCGGGGTTCCCGCTCCAGTGCTCCCCCGCCGGCACCTCCTCGCCCTTCATGAGGAAGGTGTCCGGGCCGAGGATCGCGTCGTCGCCGATGACCGTGCCGTAGTGCACGAACGAGCCGACCCCGAGCGTCACGCGGGCACCGACGACCACGTGGTCGGACTTGAACCCGCCGTCCTCCTGCGAGTGGCACTGGATCACCGTGCCCTCGCCGAGGGTGGCGTCGTCCCCGATGGTCGTGAACGACTTCTCGGTGAGGTTGGCGCCGTCGTCGAACACCCGGGCACCCACGTGGACGCCGAGGAGGCGCCAGATCCACGGCTTGAACGGGGTGCCGTTGGCGATCTGCACCCAGTCCGGGGCGGGGACCTTCCAGTAGCGCTCGTGCCGCGAGAACGTCCGGTCGTAGATCGAGCACCCCTGGGGGGCGCGGGCCATCAGCGGCCGCACGCACCGCTCGACGAGTGCCCACCACAGGGCCAGGAGGACGAGGCCGACCACCTCGACGACGACGACCTCCGCCGCGCCCGCCGCGATCGGCAGCGACCCGACCGCCGCGACGGAGACCAGGAGCAGGAACGTGTAGAGCCACCGCACGAGCACGTGCAGCGCCATCGAGACGGCGTTGTGCCGGTTCTTGCGCCGCAGCAGGACGGCGAGCTCGGCGGGGTCGGTCACGTCCAGCTCGCTGTCGCGCGCGACCGTCCGCGGGATCTCGAAGCTGGGCGACCCGAGGAGCCCGACCCCCTGGCGGATCGGCCCGTGCTGCGGGACCTGGACCTTCGTCGCGAGCAGGCAGTCGTCCCCGGTGCGGCCCTGCGGCGGGTACGCGATGCGGTTGCCCAGGAAGTTGTTCGCCCCGATCCGGGTCGCGGAGACGCGGAAGGACGTGGCGGAGTACTCCGCGTTCATCACCGACAGTCCGTCCGCCACGACGGTGCCCGGGCCGACCACCGTCAGGAACGGGTTCTCGTGCTTGACGGCCATCCCGAAGTTCGACCCGGTCTGGCTGATGGGTCGCAGCTGGTACCCGATCGCGGCGAGGTAGTGGGCGATCGCGGAGGCGTCGCCGAAGAGCTCCACGAACGGCTTGACGTTGGTCAGGGTGCCGATGGCGCGGTGCAGCCAGTAGCGCACGCCGTAGAGCGGGTGGACCGTGTCCGGGCGCAGCCCGAGGGCGAGCAGGCGCGGCACCGTCGCGACGAACGCGAGGCCCAGCACGATCGCGCCGACGTACAGCACCCCGGAGAGCACGAACGTCCGGAGGTAGAACGACGGGTCGGCGAGGGCGCCGGCGGGCGGCTCGAACAGGGCCGCGAAGTGCGGCACCCACGCGCGCAGGACGGCGAACGCCAGGAGGCCCGCCGGGAGCACCAGCCCGAGCGCGATCACCAGGGAGACGAGCGAGTACAGCGTCCGTCGGGGCGCGGCCGTGGCCGCCGGCGGCACCGGCGGCATCGCGGCGTCGGCCCGGCGCGCGGGCGAGCCGTGCCAGTTCTCCCCCGCCGGGACGGACTGGCCGGCGTGCAGCGACGAGCTGTGCGCGAGCGACGCCCCGTCGCCCATCGCGGTGCGGACGTCGAGGACGGTCGACTCCCCGACGACGACGTTCGCGCCGAGGCTGACGCCGCCGATCTCGACCCGCCCGTCGTGGGCCCGGTAGCAGGCGACGACGGCGTCCTTGCGGATCAGCGCTCCGTCGCCGGCGCTGAACAGGTCGGTGCAGGCGGGGATCTGCGGGGTCAGGAACACGACCCCCCTGCCGATCCGCGCCCCGAGCGCCCGCAGGTACAGGGTCTGCAGCGGGGTGCCGGCGAACAGCTGCACCGGGCTCGTCCGCACCAGGGTCTTGACCACCCAGAAGCGCAGGTAGGCCGGGCTCCACACCGCCACCGAGCCCGGCTTCCAGCGTCCGACGAGCACCCACTTGGCCACGATCGGCAGGGCGACGAGGCCGGCCAGGCCGACCGCGGAGGCGAGGACGGCCCGCCCGTAGGTCGCGAGGACCCCGACGCCGGGGGTGGTCACCCAGGTCGCGGCCCACGTCAGGAAGACCGCGGCGAGGTAGCTGTAGGCGAGGAAGCAGAGCAGCTGGGCCGCGCCGCACAGGACGAAGGCGGGGGTGCTCGCGCGGGGCCGGGACGGGTCGGCGCCCCCGGTGTCGGTGCCCGTGTCCGCCTCGCCCGGGTCGGCCTCCTCGGCCGCGGAGGCACCCGTCGCGCCGAGGGAGGCGGCGAGGGCCACGAGGGTCGGGTTCCGGTAGATGTCGGGCATGCCCACCGAGGGCAGGTCCGGGTGCTTGCGGAGCCGGGCACAGAAGCGCGCCATCAGCAGCGAGTCCGCCCCGAGGTCGCGGAAGAAGTCCGCGTCGGCGGGGACGTCGGAGCGTCCCAGGACCTCGGCCAGGACCGCGGCGAGCCCGTCGCGCACGCGGGCCGCCCCGGCGACGTCGGGGGCCTTCGGGGCCGGGGCGAGCGCGTCCGCGAGCCCGGCGAGGGTGGTGTGCTGGTAGATGTCCTGCATCGCCGCCGACGGCAGGTCCGGGTCCTTCCGGACCCGGGCGCAGAAGCGCGCCATCAGCAGGCTGTCCGCGCCGAGGTCGGCGAAGAAGTCGGCGTCGGGCGGCACGTCGTCCCGCCCGAGGACCTCCGCCAGCACGGCGGCGAGCCCCGCGCGGACGTCGGCGGTGCCGGCCGCGACCGGTGCCGGCACGGCCGGGACCGGCGCGGACGGACGCCCGACCGGGGCGGGGGTCCGGGACGGCACCGGGGTCGGCGTGGGGGCCGGGGTCGGCGGCCCGACGGGGCGGGGCGGACCGGGAGGCTGCGCCGGCAGCGGCTGGGAGGGACGACGGCCGCCGTCGGGCCGGGGGCGGACCGGCGGGACCGGCGGGACCGGCGGGACGGGCGGCGGGAAGGTCCGGGGCGCGCGGCGGTCGCGGGTCGGTGGTGTGGTCGGTGGTGCGGCGGGGCGCCCGCGGGCCGGGGTCGGCGGCATCGCCACGGTGGACGCGTCGGTCGCCTGCGTGGTGTCCGGGTCCGCCGTGGCCGGTCCGCGCTGCGCCACGGTCGGGGCGTCGAGGCGGTCCTCCGCGCGGTGCGCCGCCGGTTTCGCGGCGGGCGGCCGCTCCGGTTCCGGGGGCAGCGGGAGGACCGCCGTGCGCCCCGGGATCCCCGTCCGCCGCGCCAGCTGGGGCGCGCTCGCGTGCACCGGGCGCACCCGCAGCCCGCGGCCGCCGGCCCCGTCGACCCGGCCGACCCACTCCACCTCGCGGTCGGCGGTGAGCCGCCCGAGGTCCCCGGTGCGGAACGTCCGCCGCGCGGGCTGGCCCGGGATCGGGACGAACGCCTCGTCGGTGAGGTCGGTGCGCCCGACGTAGCCGCCGGCGACCCCGGGGCCGGTGATCCCGATCTCGCCGACCTTCCCGGGCGGCAGCGCGCGGCGCGGGTCGGCGGGGTCGAGCAGGACGACGTCGTGCCCGGGCAGCGGCCGCCCGAGGGTGGGGCCGCGTCCGGGCGAGAGCTCGGTCCACAGCGACACGACGCCCGCCTCCGGGGCACCGTGCAGCCCGAGCAGCCGCCGGTTCGGCGCCTGCCACCGGGCGACGGTCTCCGCCGGCCGGTCGGGGCCGAGGAGCACCAGCAGCCGCAGGTCGGGAAGGTCGCCGTCGATCCCGGCCAGGGTCGCGGGCTCGGCGAGCAGGACCGTGGTCCGCGTGGTCCGCAGGAAGGTGCCGAGGGCGGCGCCGGCGAGGTTCTCGCCCGGGGCGGGCGTGACCACGGTGGCACCCCGCGACCAGGGGACCCAGGTCTCGAGGAGCGCGCGGTCCGACCCGGCGAGCGGGTCGTGGAACACGCGGTCGGTGGTGGTCACGCCGAGCAGGTCGGAGAGCACACCGACCAGGTGGGTCGCGGCGGCGTGGTCGACGGCCGGCGCCCGCAACGCCGGCGCCCGGTCCGCGGACCGGCCGCCGTCCGTCCCCTCGGCGTGCACGGTGACGTACGCCGGTGTGTCGCCGACCTCCCCGCGCTCCGTCGCGGTCAGGCGGTGGGTGGCCTCGGCGTCCACGTGGGTGGTGACGCGGTCGAGGTAGACCGCGTCGACGTCGGTGGCGCGGAGCCGCGCGGACTGGTCGGCGGTGGTGAGGACGATGCCGGCGCCCGAGGCGTGCACGACCGCCGCCAGGGCCGCGTCGGGCAGGCCGTGGTCGAGCGGCACCCAGGCCGCCCCGATCTTCGCGACCGCGAGCTGCGCCGCGAGGGCGTCCGCGGGGCGCTCGAGCAGCACCGCGACCCGGTCCCCGGCGCCGAAGCGGCGGCGGAGGAGGTAGCGGGCCAGGCGCGTGGCCGCCGTGTCGAGGTCGACGTAGGACAGCGACCCGACCGTCGACCCCCCGATCTCCACCGCGACGTGGTGGGCTCGTCCGACCCGGCGGAACGCGTCGCACCGGCGCTCCACGAGCCGGTCGAGGCGACCGTCGTGGGTGTCGGTCGGCAGCGTGTCCTGGGTCGGGCCCAGCAGGATCGTCCGGGTGCGGTCGACGGCCTCCGAGACCCCCATCAGGCTCCCATCGCCAGCACGGTCAGCGTCCCGTCGAGCAGGTCGGTGACGTAGGCGGTCCGGCCGTCGGGGGTGACGGCGACGCTGCTGGGTCCGCGGCCCGTCGGGATCGTCGCGGTGACCGCGAACGTCGTCGTGTCCACGACCTGCACGACGTTGGCGTCGATGGCGGCGACGTAGACGTGTCGGCCGTCGGCGCTCGACGTGACCGCCTGCGGGTGGACCGCGGTGGGCACCGTCGCGACCACCCGGCCGGTGCGGACGTCGGTGACCGAGACGCTGTTGCCCGCGAAGTCGGTGTCGAACACCCACGGCTGGGTCGGGTGCCAGGCGACCGCGTGCGGGTTGCGACCCACCGGCGTCGTCGCGACCGGGCCGCTGCCGTCCGTCCCGACGAGGCTGATCGTGTTCGCGTCGTAGTTCGCGACGGCGAGGCGGGCGCCGTCGGGCGAGACAGCGAGCCCGTGCGGGGTGGGCAGGGCGACCCGGTCCACGACGGTGTCCGAGCCGGTGTCGATCACGGTCACCGACCCGGCGTCCGGGTCGGACACGAACACCCGCCCGCCGTCGGCGCTCACCGCGAGCGCCAGCGGACGCGGGCCGGTGGGGATGCGGCCGACCAGGGAGCCGTCCGCGGTGTCGACGACCGCGACCTCCCCGGCGGTGTCGCCGAGCAGCCCGACGTAGGCACGGGCACCGTCCGGGGCGAACGCGAGCGCCTGGGGTGCGCCGGGCAGCGGGATCGTCCCGACCGCGGCTCCGCGGGCGGTGTCGAGGACGGTGATCGTGGCCGCGTCGCGGTTCGCGACGTAGGCGGTGCGGCCGTCCGGTGCGACCTGGACGTCGACCGGTGCCGCCCCGACCGGGACGGTGCCGACGACCGTCGGCCGGGGGCTGCTGGCCACGGGTGCGGGCCGCGTGGGCGCCCCGCCGCCGAGACCCGTCGTCAGGAACACCGCGAGGGCCGCGACGAGGACGACGACCACGGCCACCGCGCCCCAGAGGAGTCCACGGCGTCGGCGCGGCGGGGTCGGCGGGGGCTCCGGTGCGCCGGGCATCGGACCGGACGGGTGCGGGTCGCGGGGAGGTCCGGACGGCGGCCGCGAGATCACCGTCGTGACCCCGCCCGGCCCGGCGGACCCGGCCGGGGGCGCGCTCCGGGCGCCCGCGGCGACCGGGGTCGGGGCGGCCGTCGGCTTCGGGGCGGCGGGGCTCGTCGGCGCGGCGCGCAGGGCGGCGCGGGCGGCCGTGACGAGCGCACCCGCCGTCGGGAAGCGGTCGTCCGGGTCCTTGGCCATGCCGCGCGCGATGACGGCGTCGAGGGCGGCCGGGGCACCGGGGTACCGCTCACTGGCGCGCGGGGGGTCGACGTTGATGTGGCCGAACATCTGCGTCGGGAGGTCGCCGGGGAAGGGCTTCTCCTTCGTCAGGCACTCGAAGAGCACGCAGGCCAGCGAGTAGACGTCGGTCCGACCGTCGACGGGGCTCCGCGAGAAGCGCTCCGGTGCCATGTACTCGAGCGTCCCGAGCGCCACGCCGGTGCCGGTCAGCTGCGTCTGCGGCGTGCCGAGGCTGAAGGCGAGGCCGAAGTCGACGACGTAGACGAAGTCGCTGCGGGTGACCAGGACGTTCGACGGCTTGACGTCCCGGTGGACGAGGTCGTCGGCGTGGGCGGCGTCCAGGGCGTCGGCGATCTGTCCGAGGAGGGCGACCGTGCGTCCGGCGGGGAGCGGTCCCTCGTCACGCAGGACGTCCTGGAGGCTCCGGCCCTCGACCAGCCGCATGTCGATGAAGAGGCGGCCGTCGATCTCGCCGTAGTCGTGGATCGGGATCAGGTGGGGCTCGCGGAGCCGCGCGTGCAGGTGCGACTCGCGGCGGAACCGGCGCTGGTACTCGGTGCTCTCGCTCAGCGAGGTCGGCAGCAGCTTGAGGGCGACGTCGCGGTCGTGCCGGAGATCGCGGGCACGCCAGACCTCGCCCATGCCGCCCTCCCCGATGAGCGACAGGAGCTCGTACTGGCCGATCCGCTCCATACCTCCTGGCCCCCCGAATGTCCTGAGACGCCTGTGGCTCGGGTCATAATCGTTGCGCAGCGTACCTCCGGAGACCGCCATTCGGGTGAAGACCTCATGAAGATCGGTTGCGGTCAGCGCCGACGAGCGAGATCGGCGACCATCGCGTCCCACGGCGACGGCCCGGCGTGCCCGGGACGGCGGTCCTCCCGGCCCCACCGCACGAGGACGATCGCCAGCACGCCCAGCAGCGACGCCTCGGCCGCGCCCCAGGCGATCATCGCGCCGAGCCGCTGGTCGGCCAGGAGGTCGCCGACCCAGCTCACCTCGAGCCGCTCGTAGTACGTCGCGCCGATGACCTCGGTCGCGCCGAGCAGCGCGACGCCGAAGAACGCGTGGAACGGCATCGAGGCCAGCAGGAGGGCGAGCCGGGCCACGTGCGGCAGGGGGCGCGGGGCGGGGTCGACGCCGACGATCGGCCAGAGGAACGCGTACCCGGACACCAGGACGACGGCCGCGAGCACCTGGTGCGCCCAGTGTGACGGCAGGATCGCCGCGAACAGTGGAGTGTTGTAGAGGACCAACATCGACCCGACGAACACCGTCAGGGACACCGCGGGATGGGTGAGGACCCGGACCGCCGGGGTGTCGAGCGGCGCGCGGTCGACCAGCGTGAGCGGTCCGCCCAGGACCAGGAACAGCGGCACCAGGACCGCCAGCACCATGTGCACGGCCATGTGGGCGCTGAAGACGGCCATCGACAGCGCGCCGAGGGTCGAGCTGGTCGTGACGACGAGCAGGGCGCAGCCGGCGAGCCAGCAGACCAGCCGGGACCGGCGCCGGTCGCCCGCCCGACGCCACCGGAGCACGTAGCCCACCGCGAGCGTCACGCCGACGACCGCCCAGAGCAGGTCGAGCCGCCCCGGGGCCGCCAGGCCGAGGGCCGACGGGCGCTCCGGGACGTCGAAACCGACCATCATCTGCTGCATCGTCGCGGGCAGGAGCAGCGCGGGCGGGGGCTCGATCACGGCAGCGGCACCGGCAGCGGCCGCCGCGAGCAGGGTCGCGACGACGGGTGCGGGCCCGGCGCGGCGCAGGGTGAGGACCAGGGCGCACCCGAGCAGGACGACCTGCAGCCCGGCCCATCTCCCGTGCAGGCTCGCGAGCCACTCTCCCTGCACGAGGACGGCGGCGCCCAGCAGCGTGGCCGCGAGGGTCACGGCTCCCGCCGTGACGGCTCGCTGCGTGCACCCGGCGCCAGGGAATCCGGCGCCGTCGATCAGCCCGTGCACCGTGACGCCGAGCCAGACCGCCCCCGCCAGCGTGGCGAACACGGCGGCGTCGGTGACGAGGTCGTGCCCGGTGCCGGTGCGGGTGGTCGGGCCCGTGACCGCCGGGGCGAGCACGCCCACCGCCGCGAGGGCCGCGACGCCCACCGGTGGCGCCGACTCGCGCAACCCGACCACGACCGTCACGACCGCGCCGATCGCCGCCGCCAGCAGCATCGCCGCGGGCTCGCCGAAGGTGACCATCGCGTGCAGCAGGACCGTCGGCCGGCCCAGGACCTCGAGCCCGCCCCGACCGAGCTGGAGCACGACCAGCAGGACCGACCCCAGGAACGCCGCCCCCGCCCACGCCGCGGCGAGCACGCCGGTCCAGCTCAGGGCGCGGTCGGTCGCGTGCCTTCCGCTGACCAGCAGACCGAGACACGTTCCTCCGACCTCCGTCACGACGAGGCGCAGGACCGGGGCGGCCACGACCATCCACGACGACGGCGGGTCGGGCATCCCGAACCCGACGCCCGGTTCGGCTCCCCGCAGGGCCGCCCAGCCCGCCACGACCACGAGGGCGGCGACGGCCGCCGGTGCGAGCATCACGGCAGGGCGGAGCGACCGGCCGACGCCGGACACCTCCGTGGCGCCGCTCACGGTGCGTCATCGTCGGCCTCGGACCCGCGCGGGGCAAGGGCCCCGGACGGACGAGAGCCCCGTCGACCGGTGGTCAACGGGGCTCCGTGGTTCTGTCGGGACGACAGGATTTGAACCTGCGACCCCTTGACCCCCAGTCAAGTGCGCTACCAAGCTGCGCCACGTCCCGAACCGCTGCCCGACCGCTGCAGCGTCGTGAACACTACCCCACCGCCCTCATGCACCCCGTCGACGGGGCGGGTGACGACCGCGCTCCGCGAGAAGCACATGGGGCACGCAGCAGGACCCGACGACGTGCCTCATGTACTCGTGATCATGAACGGGCGCACGGGGCCCGGCACCCCTGCCGCAGAACCGAGTCCGGCGGAAGCGGATCCGCGGAACAGTGCGCGCCCGCGCGTCACGCTCCGTGAAACGAACCACCACGAGGCGTCACGAGTCGAGCTCTCACAACGACGGCGGGCCCGCCGCCGGGTCGCGCCCGGACAGTCGCAGCAGACGCTCCAACCCCGCCGACTCCCCCGCGCCCGGCAGCGGGTGGCCGAAGGGCCCGCCCTCCATCCCCGCGACCTGCTCGACGAACGGCAGGCACACCTCGACGTCGGACTCGGCGACCGCGTACGGCACCTCCAGCGCGGCGGCGAGGTCCCATCCGTGCAGGACCACCTCGTCGAGCGCGACGACTCCCAGGGCCGCGCGCGGCATCGTCACGCCCCCGGCCTCGTCGGAGCCCTCCCAGGCCTCGTCCGCACGCCAGGCGGCGGCGAGCTCGGCCAGCTCCTCGGCCAGCAGCTCCCGCCACCCCTCCGGCAGATCCGACGCGGGCGGCGGCGACGTGGGCGGCGTCGCCCGCGCGACCCCCGCGAAGTGCCAGGCGAGGCCGGCGAGGTGCTCGACGAGATCGCGCACCGGCCACGCCGAGCAGGGCGTCGGGCGGTCGAGATCCTCGTCGGTCACCAGGGCGACCACGCGGGCCGTGGCGGCGGTGGCCGGTCCGAGATCGTGCACGCAGAACCCCCAGTCACGGCTGTTCGGGCCCGCGAACCGTACCGCCGCGACCGGTCGCGGAACAGTTCACAGGCCCTTCACCACGCTCCCCACGAATGGTGAACACTCTGGCCCGAACGGAAGGCAGCGAGGGGAAAGGCTCCGAGGGGAAGCACGGCAACCATGGACACGTGGCCGTTCACCGAGCGCGACGACGTCCTCGCCGTCGCGGCCGCCGCGCTGCGCGCGCACGGCGCCGTCATCCTGGGCGGACCTGCCGGGGTCGGGAAGAGCCGGGTCGCCCGGGAGCTGGCCGCCCGGGTCCCCGGACCCGTCGTCGGGACGGTGCGGGCGACGGCGTCCGCCCACGAGATCCCCCTGGGCGCGCTCCTCGACGTGCTCCCCCGGGCCGCGGTCGAGTCCGCGTCCCCCGACGTCGACCACGTGCGCGCCGCCCTCGACGCGCTCGGCTCCGACCCGGACGGCGTGCTCGTCGTCGACGATGCCCACCTGCTCGACGACGTGTCGGCGACGGTGATCCACCAGCTGGCGCGGTCGCGGCGCGTCCGCCTGGTGGTGACCCTCCGGTCGGGCGAACCGACCTCGGACGCCGTCACCGCGCTGTGGAAGGACGAGGACGCCCCGCGGATCGACCTCGAGCCGTTCACCCCCGACCAGACGACGGCCGTCCTGGCGGCGGTCCTCGGCGGACCGGCGGAGGCCCGCGCCGCCCGCTCGCTGCACCGGACCGCGGGCGGGAACGTCCTGTGGCTGCGCCACCTCGTCGAGGGCGAGCGCGACGCGGGACGGCTCGCCCGCCACGGCACCACCTGGAAGTGGACCGGCGAGGTCGCCCTCTCCCCCGCCCTGCGTGACCTGCTCGACGCGCGCATCGGCACGCTGACCGAGCCGCAGCGCCGGGTGCTCGAGCTCCTCGCCGTCGCCGAACCGCTGGGCCTCGGGATGCTCGGGACGCTGGTCGGCGAGGCCGCCGTCGAGGACGTCGCCGAGCGGGGCCTGGTGACGGTCCTGCCGGACGGTGCGCGCTGGGAGGTCCGGCTCGCGCACCCGCTGTACGGCGAGTCGGTGCGCGCCACCCTGAGCGTGCCCCGGGCCCGCCGGATGCGCGGCGAGATCTCCCAGGCGCTGTCGCGCACCGGCGGACGACGGGCCGGCGACGGGCTGCGGCGCGCGGTCCTCGACCTGGGCAGCGACCGCCCGCTCGACCCGGACGAGCTCGTCCGCGCCTCGATCCAGGCCTCGGGCCTGCGCGACTTCGCGCTCGCGGAGCGCCTGCTGCGCGCCGCGATCGGCGCCGGTGGCGGCTTCTCCGCGAAGCTCGGCCTGGCGCACCTGCTCGACTACGGGATGCGGGTGGAGGAGGCCGACGCGCTGCTCGCGGAGGCGACCGACGAGGCGACCGACGAGGAGCGGCACCAGGCCGTCGTCCTGCGCGCGCTGTCGCACCACTTCCAGCTCGACCCGCCGCGGTCCGGCGAGGACGTGCTCGCCGAGGACGAGGCCCGGCACGCCGACGGCCACCGCGATCCCGCCTACGACGGGATCCGGGCGATGATCGCCGGGTCGGCCGGGTACGTGGACGACGCGATCGCGACGGCGGAGCGGCTCCTCGCCGACGATGCGCAGACCGCGGAGACCGTGGCGCTCGCGGTGTTCGTCCTCGGTCTGACGAGCGCCGTGTCCGGTCACCACGACGCGCTCGGCCCCGTGATCGACCGCGGCATCGACGCCGCGAGCGCGGCGATCAGCGCCGCCGTGGCCACCAACATCGGCTACATGGAGCTGCTCGACGCCGACCTGCGCGGCGAGCCGCCGCGCGCCCGGGCCCGGCTCGACTGGGTGCGTGGCCTCACGGGCCCGCAGGCTCCGATGTTCGCGGCTCAGTACGAGGCCCGGTACGCGCGCGGCACCGGTCGCCCCCGGGCCACGATCCGCACCCTGGAATCCGCCCTGCCGTCGTTCCCCGGGCACGGGGGCGGCTGGGGTGGCTGGGGCATGGCCCTGATCGCCCAGTCCCACGGGGTGCTCGGCGACGGCCGGGCGGCGCGCCTCGCGCTGGAGGAGGCCGAGCGCCGTCGTCACCCGCACATCGGGGTGGTGGGGTTCGAGTACGACCTCGCCCGCGCCTGGACCGCCGCGGCCGCCGGCACTCCGCGGGAGGCGATCGAGACCTGCCGTCGCGGGGCCCGGACCTGCCGGGGGCAGGGCGCGCTCGCGGCCGAGGCCCTGCTCCGGCAGACGGCCGTCCGGCTCGGCGACCGGGACCAGGCCGAACGGCTCGACGAGCTGCACCGCACCCTCGGGTCCGCCCGGTCCCGGCTCGCCCACGCCCACGCCGCCGCCCTCACCGCCGCGGACCCCGATCGGCTCCTCGGGGTCGCCGCGGAGCTCGAGGAGGCCGGGATGGTCCTCGAGGCCGCGGACGCCGCCGCGCAGGCCGCCGCGGTGGCCCGGGCGGACCGCCGGCTCGTGCTGGCCGCCGAGGCCGAGGGGCGGGCCCACGCGCTGGCGGCGGTCGGTGAGGGTGCCCGGACGCCCGCCCTGATCGAGGCCGAGGCACCCGTGCCGCTGTCCGCACGGGAGCGCGAGATCGCCCTGCTCGCCGGGGAGGGCCTCACCAACCGCCAGATCGCCGAGCGCCTGCACGTCTCGGTGCGCACCGTGGAATCGCACGTCTACCGGGCCTGCACCCGGCTCGGCCTCCCCGACCGGGCGGCCCTCGTCGCCGTCGCGACGTCCCGACGCGCGCCGTAGTGCAGTAGTCCACTACGGCAGACAGGAGATCCGCTCTCGACGAGGGTCGGTGTCGTGGCCGACGCACTCGGACGACTCCGCGCCCTCGTAGACCAGGCCCTGTCCCGACGGCGGGTCGTCGCGGCCCCGGAGCCCGTCCCGGCTCCCCGGCCGGCGCCCGAGGACGAGCCGACCCCGACGTACCGCGCGCCCGTCGCGGTCCCGAGGCTGCTCGTCGACCACGGGTCGATCGGCCGTCGCCGACGCCCGAGCACCGCGAGCGGGTAGGACTCAGGACTTCTTGCGCTTCTCCCGCACCCGCACGTTGATCTGGATCGGCGTCCCGCGCAGGTCGAAGGTCTCGCGGAGCCTGCGCTCCAGGAACCGCCGGTAGCCGGCCTCGAGGAACCCCGAGGTGAACAGCACGAACGTCGGTGGGCGGTTCTGCGCCTGGGTGGCGTAGAGGATCTTCGGCTGCTTGCCGCCACGCACCGGCGGCGGGGTGGCGGCGACGATGTCGGCGAGCCACTGGTTGAGCTGGCCGGTCGGGATGCGGCGGTCCCAGTTCTCCAGGGCCGTCCGCATCGCCGGGGCGAGCTTCTGCACCGCTCGGCCGGTCCGCGCCGAGATGTTGACCCGGTCGACCCACGGGAACCGGACGAGCGCCCGCTCGAGCTCGCGCTTCATGGCGTCGCGGCGGTCGTCGTCGACGAGGTCCCACTTGTTCATCGCGAGCACCAGCGCCCGGCCCGCCTCGGCGACCTGCGTGGCGACGCGGAGGTCCTGCTCGCTGATCGGCTCGCTCGCGTCGAGGAGCAGCACCGTCACCTCGGCGGCCTCGATCGCGGCCTTGGTCCGCAGCGACGCGTAGTACTCCATGCCGGAGGCCTGGTGGACCTTACGCCGCAGACCGGCGGTGTCGACGAGCTGCCACGTCTCGCCGTCGATCTCGACGAGCGAGTCGACCGGGTCCGTCGTCGTCCCGGCCGTCGCGTCGACCACCGACCGGGTCTCCCCGGTCAACTGGTTGAGCAGCGAGGACTTGCCGACGTTCGGCTTCCCGACGAGGGCCACCCGGCGCGGCCCGCCCTCGAGGTCGACGTCGTCGCGCGGGGACTCCGGCAGCGCCTCCAGCACGGCATCGAGCAGGTCGCCCGACCCGCGCCCGTGCAGCCCCGACACCGGGTGCGGCTCCCCGAGCCCGAGCCGCCACAGCGCGGCGATCTCGCCGAGCGCGCGCTCGTCGTCGACCTTCGTCGCGCACAGCAGCACCGGCCGGTCCGAGCGGCGCAGCGTCCGGGCGACGGCCTCGTCCACCGAGGTGGCGCCGACCTGCCCGTCGACCACGAGCAGGATCGCGTCGGCCGTGGCCATCGCCGTCTCGGCCTGCGCGGAGATCGCGGCCTGCATGCCCTTCGCGTCAGGGGTCCAGCCGCCGGTGTCGACCAGGGTGAAGCGGCGCCCGTTCCACAGGGCGTCGTAGGCGACCCGGTCGCGCGTCACGCCCGGGATGTCCTGCACGACCGCCTCCCGGCGGCCGATGATGCGGTTGACCAGCGTCGACTTCCCGACGTTCGGACGCCCGACGACCGCGAGCACCGGCTGGGCCGGGCGCTCGGAGTCGTGCTCGGGCAGGTCAAAATCCGCAGGTAGTTCCTGCGTCACGTCTTACCTTCCGTTGGCGCTGGACTCGGCCAGCGCGGGGACCAGCATGCCGCGGTCCGCGGCGAGTTCCTCGAGTCGGTCCAGGACGCCGTCGATGTCCAGCGTCGAGGTGTCCACCTCGACCGCGTCGTCCGCGGCACGCAGCGGGGAGGCCGCGCGGGACGAGTCGAGACGGTCACGGCGGACCAGGTCGGCCCCGGTCGCGGTGGCGTCGGTGGCGCGCCCGGCGGACGTGTCCTCGGCACTGCGACGGCCGGCCCGGACGGTGTCCGAGGCCACGAGGTAGATCTTCAGGTCGGCGTCGGGGGCGACGACGGTGCCGATGTCCCGGCCCTCCACGACGATGCCCGACCCGTCGTCGTGCGCGGCCGCGATGATCCGCCGCTGCTCGTCGACCAGGTGTCGGCGGACCTCGGTCAGCGCCGAGATCGCCGAGACGTTGCGGGTGACGTCGGCCCCGCGGATCTCCGCGCCGACGTCCTCGCCGCCGAGGCGCACCCGCGGCTCGGCCGGGTCGGTGGACATCCCGAGGTCGGCGCCGAGTGCCACCGCGACGGCGTCGTCGTGCCCGTCGGCGTCGGTGACGGTCGCGTCCAGCGGCACCCCGGAGCGCATCACCGCGAGCGTCGCCGCCCGGTACATCGCGCCGGTGTCGAGGTAGCGCGCCCCGAGGCGCATCGCGAGGCCGCGGGCGGTCGTCGACTTGCCGGTGCCCGACGGTCCGTCGACCGCCACGACCCCCTGCAGGACCTTCTCCACGACCAGCGCCTCCCGAACGTCGACCACACGTGCGTCCGGGAGTCCATTGTGCCTGATGACGGCAGTTACAGGCCCACCGCGTGGTACAACGCTCCGACCTCGTCCCGGCCGAGCTTGCGCAGCGTGCCCGGCCGCTGGTCACCGAGGCGCACGTCGCCGACCGCGGTGCGCACCAGCCGCTCGACGGGCTTGTCGATCGCCTCGAAGATGCGGCGCACGATCCGGTTGCGCCCCTCGTGCAGCACGACCTCGACCATCACCCGCGAGCCCGACCGGTCGACCACCTTGAAGCTGTCCACCGCCGCCGGCCCGTCGTCGAGCTCGACGCCCGCGCGCAGGACCTTCCCGAGGTCCTTCGCGACCGGCGTGCGGATCTCCGCCAGGTAGGTCTTGGGCACCTCGTAGGACGGGTGCATCAGTCGGTTGGCCAGCTCGCCGTCGTTCGTCAGCAGCAGCAGGCCCTCGGTGGCGGCGTCGAGGCGCCCGACATGGAACAGGCCCTTCGTCGACCCGGCCTTCTCCAGCACGACGTCGCCGACGCAGCGGCGGCCGTGCTCGTCCCACATCGTCGACAGCATCCCCTCGGGCTTGTTCAGCGCGAGGTGCACGGTCTCGACGTCGGTGACGATCCGGCTGCCGTCGACGTGGATCACGTTGGTCTCCGGGTCGACCCGGCGGCCCATCTCCTTGACGACCTGGCCGTCGACCTCCACCCGACCCTGGCGCATCAGGATCTCGGCCTGCCGCCGCGAGGCCACTCCGGCCTCCGCGAGCACCTTCTGCAGGCGGACTCCCTGCTCACCCTCGGTCACGGGGCTCCAGGGTAGTCGGTGGCCGCACTAGTCTCGGCGGTCGTGTCGACGACGACGGTCGCCTCCCGTCCGCGCCTCCGGGTCGCGGTCGCCGCGGGGGCGGCCGCCCTCGCCGCGGCGATGGGCGTGGGCCGGTTCGTGTTCACCCCGATCATCCCGGTGATGGGCGACGGCGCCGGTCTCTCGACCACCGACGCCGGGCTGCTGGCCTCGGTGAACTACGTCGGCTACCTGGTCGGGTGCCTCCTCGCCGTGGCGCCCGTCGTCCGCCGGCACCGCGGCGGGTTCCTGACGGCGGGTCTGGTGCTGACGGTCCTCACGCTCGCCGCGATGCCGCTGTCGGCATCGTTCGCGCTCTGGTCCGCCGCCCGCGGCGTCTCCGGGGTCGCGAGCGCCTTCGCCTTCGTGACGGCGGCCGACCTCGTCCTGACGCTGCTGCGTCGCCACGCGCGCGACGACCTCTCTGGCTGGGTGTTCGGCGGCGTGGGCGCCGGGATCGCGCTCTCCGGGCTCGTGACGCCGGCGGCCGCGGCGATCGGCGGCTGGACCGCGACCTGGTGGGTCGCCGCGGGGCTCGCGCTGGTCCTGACGATCCCCGCGCTGCGGCTCGCGCGCGTGCCGGAGGCCCCGGACGACGACGGCGGCCCGGACGGTCCCCCGCCCCGGACGCAGCTGCTCGTGGCGCTGGGCGTGGCGTACTTCCTGGAGGGCGCCGGGTACATCATCACCGGCACGTTCCTGGTCGACGTCGCGACCGACATCGGGCCGGGGTGGGTCGCGGCGAGCAGCTGGACGGTCGCCGGCCTGGCCGCGGTGCCGTCGTGCGTGCTGTGGGCCCGGGTCGCCGCTCGGCGCGGGCGCGGCCCGGCGCTGCTCGCGGCCCTCGGCGTGCAGGCCGTGGGCCTGGCTCTCCCCGCGTTCGTCGTGTCCCCAGTCGCCGTGGTCGTCTCCGCGGTCGTCTTCGGCGGCACGTTCGTCGCGATCGTCATGCTGACCCTGCCGCTGGCCCGGACCCTCGCGGGCCGGAGCGCCGGCCCCGTCGTCGCCGTGTTCTCCGCGCTGTACGGGCTCGGCCAGGTCGTCGGGCCGTTCGCCGTGCTGCTGGTCGGCGGTGACGACGCGCGGCCCGCCCTCGCGCTGGGCGGCGCGCTCGTGGTGGCGGCGACGCTCGTCGCGGTGCCGGCCGCACTGCTCCGCAGCCGTGCCGGATCTCCTGGGTGAGCACACGAGGACGCCAGGGAGTACTACCGTGCGGGACCATGACGCCCGGGGCCCCTGATGATCGGGCCCACCCGCACCCTCTGCTGCCCGGCGCGACCCCGGCGACCATCCACACCTGGCTGGCCACCGCCGAGGACCGCGCGGGCTTCGTCGCCGAGTACGACGACGCCCTCGAGCGTGCCCGCCGGGAACTCGACATCTCCGGCGTCCACGAGGTCATCGAGCGATGGCGGCGGGTGGCCCTCCTGCAGAGCGACCCCGCCGGCTTCCGCCACGTGGTCCGCTACGCCGCCGAGCTGGCGACCGGCGCTGCGTCCCCTGACGACGAACCACTCGAGGTGACCCGCCGCAAGGCCGGCATCTGACCACGCTCGTCCCTGGCGGATGTGCACCACAGAACCGCTTCCACCGGCACCGGTTCTGCGACATGGTCCGGGACGCGCGTCACCCTGCGTCATCGATGGCCCCGGGTCGGGTCACAGTTCGTCGATGTCGTCGACCTCGGGCAGCAGCGGCGCGATCGGCGGCAGCTCTTCGAGCGAGCCCAGGCCGAGGCGTTCCAGGAACAGCTCCGTCGTCCGGTACAGCGTCCCGCCCGTCGCGCCGTCCATGCCCGCCTCGACGATCAGCCCGCGGGCGCTGAGCGTGCGCATCACGCCGTCGACGTTGACCCCGCGGACCGCGGACACCCGCGCCCGGGTCACCGGCTGGCGGTAGGCGACGACGGCGAGCGTCTCCAGGGCGGCGCGGGTCAGCCGGGCACGCTGGCCGTCGAGCACGAAGCGCTCCACGTACGGCGCGAACCGGGCGCGGGAGGCGAACCGCCAGCCCTCGTCGGTGCGGCGCAGCTCGAACCCGTGCTGCTGATAGGACTCCGCCAACCGCTCCAGCGCCGCCGTCACCCGTGCGACCGGCTCCTCGAGCACCTCGGCGAGCTGCGTGGCCGGCACCGGCGCGTCGACGACCATGAGCACGGCCTCGAGCGCGGCACCCAGGTCAGCATCCGTCCCGAGCCCGGGGAGCTCGTCGTCGGGAAGACTCATGCCTCGGGGTCCAGGGCCGCCGTCCCGCGGTCGTCGGAGTCCGGCGCCCAGCGGACGGCCAGTTCGGCGAACGCCTCGGACTGGTCGAGCGCGACCTGCCGTGAGCGGTACAGCTCCAGGACGCCCAGGAACCGCCCGACGACCTCCGCCCCGTGCTCGCAGTCCGCGCACAGCTGCGCGAACGTCAGCTCTCCCGCCTCCTCGAGCCGCCCGCTCATGATCGTGACCTGCTCGGGCACCGACACGCTCGGCGCGTGCAGGTGGTCCAGGCCGACCGTCGGCGGCGGGGAGGGCCGGAACACCGCCGCGGCGACCTCGGCGAACCCGGCCGCGTCCACCCCGAGCTCGACCGGGGGCAGCAGCGCCGCGAGTTCCGGGGACAAGGACACCGCCCGCGGGTAGCGCAGCCGCGCCGACGCCTCCAGCTCCCGGAACAGCGCCGCCACCTGCTGGTAGGCGCGGTACTGCAGCAGCCGGGCGAAGAGCACGTCCCGCGCCTCGAGCAGCGCAAGGTCGTCCTCGTCCTCCACCTCGGCGGCCGGCAGCAGGCGGGCCGCCTTGAGGTCGAGCAGGGTCGCCGCGACGACGAGGAACCCCGTCGTCTCCTCCAGGTCCGCCGACCCGCCGAGCGCCGCGGTGTAGGCGATGAAGTCGTCGGTCACGCGGGAGAGCGCGACCTCGGTGACGTCGAGCTCGTGGCGGCCGATGAGCTGCAGGAGCAGGTCGAACGGGCCGGTGAAGTTGTCGAGGGTGACCTGGAAGCCGGTCCGCTCCTCGGTCCGTTCCGGGGTGAGGGTCACCGGGCGATGACCTCGCGCGCCAGGGCCCGGTAGGCCTCCGCCCCCTGCGACCGGGAGGCCCACCGCGTGATCGGCTCGCCGGCCACGGTGGTCTCCGGGAAGCGGACCGTCCGGTTGATGACGGTGTCGAACACGAGGTCGCCGAACGCCTCCACCACGCGGGCCATCACCTCCCGGGTGTGCAGGGTGCGCGGGTCGTACATGGTGGCCAGGATGCCGGTGATCTCGAGATCCGGGTTCAGGCGGTCCTGCACCTTCTCGATCGTGTCCATCAGCAGCGCCACCCCGCGCAGCGAGAAGTACTCGCACTCCAGCGGGATCAGCACCCCGTGCGCGCAGGCCAGCGCGTTGACCGTCAGCAGGCCGAGCGAGGGCTGGCAGTCGACGAGCACGTAGTCGTAGTGGGGCAGCGCGGGGGCCAGCACCCGGCCCAGGGTCTGCTCCCGACCGACCTCGCTGACCAGCTGCACCTCGGCCGCGGAGAGGTCGATGTTCGACGGCAACAGGTCCAGGCCGTCCACAGCGGTCTTCAGGACGACGTCGTCCAGCGTCACCCGCCGCTCCATGATCAGGTTGTAGATCGTGGTGTCGAGCTCGTGGGGCTGCACCCCGAGCCCCACCGACAGCGCCCCCTGCGGGTCGAAGTCGACCAGCAGCACCCGGCGTCCGTACTCGGCCAGCGCGGCACCGAGGTTGATCGTCGAGGTGGTCTTGCCGACCCCGCCCTTCTGGTTGCACATCGCGAGGACGGTCGCGGGACCGTGTCCGGACAGCGCCGTGGGCTCGGGGATCTCCCGGCGGGGTCGCGACGTCGGGTCGGGCGGCTCGGCGGCGGGCGTGACGGCGGGGACGTCGGGACGGGGCGGCTCCCCCATCCGGAGCGACTCGGCATCGAAGAGAGGTGCCGACATGGTCGCGATCATCCTCCCTCCGGGTGACGCGGGGAAGGACACGGCCCCCGTCCGCCACCCAGGCTAGGAGGGGGGCCCGAGCGGGGCCATCATGACGCGCCGGGGTGTGGCGGACGCGTGCGAGGGGGATGCTCGGCGTCATGACGTCGGCGGAGGTGGACGACGGCGGAGCGGACGAAGCGCCACGCTCCGTGCTCGGTCGTGCCCTGGCCGTGCTCGCCGCCTTCACCGACGCCTCCCCGGAGCTCGCGCTCGCCGACATCGTCACGCTCACCGGTCTGCCGCCGGCCACGGCGCACCGGATCGTGGCCGAGCTCGTGGCGTGGGGCGCCCTGGAGCGCGTCGGCCGCGGCCGCTACCGGATCGGCCTGCGCCTGTGGCGGATCGGGGCCCTCGCCCCGACGGCCCGCACCCTGCGCGAGGCGGCCCTCGCCCCGATGCAGGACCTCGCGGCGGTCACCGGGCACGTCGTGCACCTCGTGGTCCTCGACGGGTACCGGGCGCTGTTCGTCGAGCGGCTCGCCGGGCGGGAGGACCACACGGTGCGCTCGCGGGTCGGACGCGACATGCCGCTGCACGCGAGCGGGCCCGGGAAGGTGCTGCTGGCGCACTCGCCCGCCGCGTTCGTCGAGGAGATCCTCGGCCGCGGGCTGCCACGCCTCGCGCCGGGCACCATCACCGACCCGGCCACCCTGCGGGCCGCGCTGGCCGACATCCGGCGGACCGGCCACTGCCTCTCGCACGAGGAGATGACGGCCGGGGTGTCGTCCGTGGCGGCACCGGTCACCGCCGCCGACGGGCGCGTGGTCGCCGCCCTTGCCGTCGTGGTGCCCGCGACCGACCCGCTGCCCCCGTACGTCCCCGCCGTCCAGGTGGCCGCGGCGACCGCCTCGCGGCGCCTCGGGGTGCGCCCGCAGGACCGCGCCTGACGCGCGCTCACACCACCGCGAAGCGCACCCGCAGGGTCCCGGCGTCGACGAGGTCGACCTCCGCGGACCGGACCGGGTCGCGTCCGGTGCAGGTCACGGTGCCCCCGACCACCGGTTGCGGGCAGGAGAACGGCACCACCCCCGCGCGCCCGAGCGACCGCAGCGCCAGGCCGACCTCCAGGGTGAGCGTCCGGCCCACGGCGAGGGCGTCGGTCCCGAACGGGGCGGGGAAGGTGCGGTCGTATCCACCCGTGGCGTCGAGCACGAGCGCGCCCCGGTAGCGCAGGACGTGTCCCGGGGAGTCGGGCAGGGACAGCGGGTCGGCGCGTTCGCGGGCGGTCAGCGGGTCCCGGGACGCCTCCGACACGGTCACGCCCGCCCAGCCGCGGCGCCCGTCGGCCGTGACCAGCCGGCAGGAGACCTGCTCGTCGACGACCGGGTCGTCGCACGTCGCCGTCACCGCCGTCACCGCCGGCCCGCCCTCGGCGTCGGCCACGGCCGTCGCCACCCGGTGTTCGACCTCGCCGCGGGACGGCGGCGCGCTCCCGCACGCCGACACCGCGAGGAGCAGGACGGCACCGAGCACGACCGGCAGCCACCGCACGACCAGGACGATATGTCCGTTTCCGTCGGACGCCCGTGAGCACGACCCGGTGCGTTTCCGCTCAGTGAGAGCGACCGGTGACCACGCCGCGTGACCCCACCCATACTCCGCCGACGGCGCGACAGGGGTGTCGGGCCAGGAAGGTGACCGTGATGACGAATCCGTCCTCGACCTGGGTGCGCTGGCTCGCCTGGTCGGCCGTCGCGCTCGAGGGCTACGACCTGGTCGTCCTCGGCGTCGTCATCCCGGTCCTGCGCCGCGACCCGTCGTTCGGGGCGAGCGCGGCCGCCCTCACCACCGTGACCACGGTCGGGCTCCTCGGCGTGATGGTGGGCGCGCTCGCCGTCGGGCCGGTGTCCGACGTGTGGGGCCGGCGCCGCACCGTCGTCGTCTGCGTCCTCGCCTTCTCGATCCTCGGGGCCGCGTGCGCCCTGGCCACCGGCCCGGTCAGCCTGGGCGTGCTGCGCTTCCTCGCCGGGGTCCCGCTCGGCGGGGTGCTCCCGGTCGCGCTCGCCATGACCGCCGAGCACGCCCCGCCACGGCGCGGGAACAGCGCGACCACGGTCCTCATGACCGGCTATCACGTCGGCGCGGTCGCCGCGTCGCTGCTCGGCGCCCTGCTGGTGACCTCGCTGGGCTGGCAGTTCATGTTCGTGGTCGGCGCCGTCCCCGCCCTCGTGCTCGTGCCGCTGATGCTGCGCCGACTGCCCGCGGACACCGCCCCGGTCGCCCGCGAGTCCGGGCCCACCGCCCGCCGGAACCCGGTCGGCGACCTGTTCCGCGGCGGCTTCGGGGTGGCCACGGTCGCCTTCTGGGTCGCGTCCTTCATGGGCCTGCTGCTGGTCTACGGGCTCAACACCTGGCTGCCGGAGATCATGCGGCTGGCCGGCTACGAGCTGACGCAGGCACTGTTCCAGCTGCTCGCCCTCAACGTCGGCGCCGTCATCGGCCTGCTGATCGGCGGCCGTGTCGCCGACCGGGTCGGGGTCCGGCCCGCGACGATCGCCTGGTTCGCGGTGGCCGCGGTGTTCCTCGCGCTGCTCTCGATCCCGCTGCCCGGCGCCACGGTCTACGTCGCGATCCTGCTCGCGGGCGTCTTCGTGTTCTCCTCGCAGGTGCTGGTCTACGCCTGGGTCGGGCGCATCTACCCCGCCGCCGTCCGCGGGACCGCGCTCGGCTCCGCCAGTGGCGTCGGCCGCCTCGGCGCGATCTCCGGGCCGGCGTTCACCGGGGCGCTCGTCGCCGGTGGCGTCGCCTACCCGTGGGGCTTCTACTTCTTCGCGCTGGTCGCCGCCCTGGGCGCCGTCGCGGTGGTGTTCGTCCGCCGCACCGAGCCGGCCGGTGACCTCGAGGGCCCGTCCGCCGCCGCCACAGCGCCCGACCGGGCGGCGTCCTGAGCACGGTCCGCGAGGCCGCGTTCGACGTCCTGCGCCGCCGCGGCCTCGACCGGATCTTCGCCAACCCGGGCTCCACGGAGATCACGCTCCTCACCGACCTCCCGGACGACCTCGACTTCGTGCTCGCCCTGCACGAGGGCTCGGTGGTCGGGCTGGCCACGGGCTACGCGACGGCCACCGACCGGCCCGCGCTCGTCGTCCTGCACACCACTGCCGGGCTGGGCAACGCGGTCGGCGCGCTCGCGACCGCCCGCGTCAACCGGACCCCGCTCGTCGTCGTGGTCGGGCAGCAGGACCGCCGCCACCTCGCGTCGCGGCCGTTCCTCACCGGCGACCTCGAGGGGCTCGCCGGCTCCTACCCGGTCTGGACGTCGGCCCCGGTGCGCCCGCAGGACGTCCCCGGCGCGATCGACCGCGCCGTCCACGAGGCGCTGACCGCCCGCGGACCCGCCGTCGTGATGGTCCCGAGCGACGACTGGGGCGCCGAGGCCGACCCCCGCGCGCTGCCCTCCCCCGCCCTCGTCCGCCGCGGATCCCTTCCCGACGAGGGGTCGGTGCGGGAGCTGGCGGCCCTGGTCGCCGGCGCCCGGTCACCGGCGCTCGTCGTCGGCGCCGACGCCGACACCCCCGCCGCCTGGGCCGCGCTCGTGGAGCTGGCCGAGCGGCTCGGGGTTCCGGTCCGGCAGGAGGCGTTCGCCGCCCGCGCCGGCTTCCCGCAGGACCACCCGCTCTTCGCCGGGCACCTGCCGCCGGAACGCGCCGCGCTGCGGTCGGCCCTCGCCGGCCACGACCTGCTGCTCGTCGTCGGCGCCCCGGTCTTCCGGCAGTACCAGTTCTCCCCCGGCGAGCTCGTGGAACCGGGCACGACGATCGCGCTGGTCTCCGACGACGCCGAGGACGTCCACCACAGCCGCGCCGACCTGGCCGTGCTCGCCGACCCGGCCGCGACGGTCTCCGCGCTGACGGCCGCGCTGCCGTCCCTCCCCACCCCGCGTGAGGGGAACCCTCGGGCCACTGGAGCGACCGAGGGTTCCCCTCACGCGGCGGGATCCGGCCCGCTCGACGCCCCGACCGTGTTCGTCGAGCTCGCCCGGCGCCTGCCGGCGGACGCGGTCGTCGTCGAGGAGACGCCGTCCTCGCGCCCGGACCTGCACCGGCTCGTCCCGGCCCGCGCCCCGCTCGGGTTCCTCTCCGCGGCGCAGGGTGGGCTCGGCTTCGGGGTGCCGGCCTCGATCGGGGTGAAGCTCGGGGCGCCCGACCGGCCGGTGGTGGCCGTCGTCGGGGACGGCTCGACCCTCTACGGCGTCCAGGCGCTCTGGACCGCGGCCCACTATCGGATCGGCGTGCTCGTCCTCGTCATGGACAACGGCCGCTACGCGATCATGGACCGCCTGGCCACGGAGGCCGGGGGCAAGGCGCCGTGGCCGGGCTTCGGCGAGGTGGACGTGGCGACGCTCGCGACCGGGCTCGGCTGCGAGGCCCGGCGGGTGGGCACCGTCGCCGAGCTCGGCGCGCTCCTCGACGACGTGGTGCCCGGGCTGCCGGGGCGCCGGGAGCCGCTCGTGGTGGTCTGCTCGCTGCGCTAGTACGACCGCTCCAGCCCGAGCACGCTCTGGGCCAGGTAGTTCAGCACCATGGCCTGCGGCAGCGGGGCCAGGCGCTGCAGCCGCGCCTCCCGGAAGTAGCGCTCGACGTGGTACTCCTCGGCGTAGCCGAACCCGCCGTGGGTCTGCACCGCCGTGTCCGCGGCGAAGAAGCCGGCATCCGCGGCCACGAACTTCGCGGTGTTCGCCGCCTCCCCCGCAGGCTCGCCCCGGTCGACCGTCCACGCCGCCTCCCGCACCACCAGGGACGCGGCGTGCAGCCGGGCGTGGGCCTCCGCCAGGGGGTGCGCGACGGCCTGGTTGGCCCCGATCGAGCGTCCGAACACCCGGCGCTCCTGCGCGTAGGCCACGGCCCGGCGCAGCGCCGCCCGCCCGGTCCCGAGGGCCTCGGCGGCGATCAGCACCCGCTCGGCGTTGAGCCCGTCGAGCAGGTATCGGAAGCCCTGGCCCTCCTCGCCGACGAGGTCCTCGGCCGCCACCTCGAGGCCGTCGTAGGCCACCTCGCACGAGGCGACGGCGTTGCGGCCCATCTTGGGGATCGGGGTGATCGTGACGGCGGGATCGCGCAGGTCGGCGAGCAGCAGCGACATCCCGTCCGTCCGGCGGGCGCACTTCCCGTCGGGCGTGGTGCGCACCAGCAGCAGCACCTTCTCCGACTCCAGCGCCTTCGACGTCCACACCTTGCGCCCGTGGACGCGGTAGACGTCGCCGTCGCGCTGCGCCCGTGTCGTGATCGCGGTGGTGTCCAGGCCCGCGTCGGGTTCGGTGACCCCGAATGCGACGTGCAGGTCCCCGGTGGCGACCCGCGGCAGGTAGCGGGCCCGCATGGCCTCGGACCCGTACAGCACCACCGGGTGCATGCCGAACACCGACATGTGGATCGCGCTCGCGCCGTTCATGCACGCCCCGGAGGCCGCGACCTCCTCCAGGACCACCGCGGCGGCCGCGATCCCCTGGCCACCGCCGCCGTACTCCTCCGGGATCGCGATCCCGACCCACCCTCCGGCGGCCATGGCCTCGTAGAACGCCCAGGGGAAGGCGTGGTCACGCTCGCAGGTCGCCCAGTAGTCGTCGTCGAACCGGGCGCAGAGGTCCCGCACGGCCTCCCGGATCAGCCGGTGGTCCTCGGATTCGGTGAAGTCCACGGTGGACGCTAACCCGCTCGCGCCCGCGGGTGCGAGGTCGCGTAGACCTCCCGGAGCCGGTCGACCGTGACCATCGTGTAGATCTGCGTCGTGGTCACCGACGCGTGCCCCAGCAGCTCCTGCACCACGCGCAGGTCGGCCCCGCCGTCGAGCAGGTGGGTCGCGAACGAGTGCCGCAGGGTGTGCGGCGAGATCTCCGCGGTGATCCCGGCGAACTCGGCGGTCTCGCGCAGCACGTTCCACGCGCTCTGCCGCGACAGCCGTGCCCCCCGGGCGTTGAGGAACAGCGCCGGCGTGCCCCGCCCCCGCATCGCGAACCCCGGCCGCGAGCGCACCCGGTAGGCCTCCAGCGCCGCCAGCGCCGGGCGACCGATCGGCACCAGCCGCTGCTTGCCGCCCTTGCCCGAGAGCACGACGGTGCGCTGCTCGGCGTCCACGTCGTCGACGTCGAGGCCCACGACCTCGCTGATCCGCGCGCCCGTGGAGTAGAGCAGTTCGAGCAGCGCCCGGTCCCGCACGCCGCGCGGGTCGTCCTCCGGGGGCGCCTCGAGCAGCCGCGTCACCGTGTCCACGTCGAGTGCCTTCGGCAGCTTGCGCGGCGGCGCGGGCGGGTGGACCTCGGCGGCGACGTCGACCGCCACCTCACCCTCGGCGAGCGCGAACCGGTGCAGCCCGCGCACCGCGACCACCGCCCGCGAGGCACTGGCGGTCGCCAGCGGACGGTGCCCGTCCTCCCCGGTCCGCAGCGCCGTCAGGAAGGCCCCGACGTCGGTCGCGGTCACCTCGGCGAGGTCGCCGCGGTCGCGGGCCGTGAGGTGCTCGACGTAGCGGGTGAGGTCGCGCCGGTAGTTCGTCAGCGTGTGCACGGACATCCCGCGCTCGACGTCGAGATGGTCCAGGTAGGTCTGCACGACGTCCCCGGGCTCCACGGGTCCCGACGGTACGGCCGGGCACGGACGCCCGGGCCGTGCCGCGCCGCGAGAGGTCCCTCATCGGGCTCCGCTCCCGGCTGCGAGCCCGATGCGGGACCGCTCGTCGCGGACTCAGCCGCGGCGCCGGGCGTACTCCGTCGGCCGGTCGAGCCACGGTGCGTCGACCGGCCGCGGGGTGAACCGTCCCGCGACGACCTCGGCCGCCGCGAACACCCCGGCGATGCACGGCCCGTTGACGACGTCGCCGGACATCGCGCCCGTGACCAGGTCGTCCAGCGGTACGCGGCGCACCACCAGGTCGGCCTCCTCGTCGTCGCCGCTCGCCGGGCGGTCGACCTCGCGGAGCCCGCGGGCGAGGAACACGCGGACGGACTCGTCGGCGAATCCGGGACAGCCCACGACGTCGACCAGCGTCGACCAGTCGTCGGCCTCGATCCCGACCTCCTCGACCAGCTCCCGCTTCGCGGCCTCGACGGGGGCCTCCTCCGACCCGCCGTCGAGCAGGCCGGCCGGCATCTCCCAGATCCGCCGCCCGATCGCCGGCCGGTACTGGTAGATCATGACGAGTCGGTCCTCGTCGTCCAGCGCGGCGATCGCGACCGCCCCGTAGTGCTCGACCTTCTCCCGCGTCGCGATCCGCCCACCGGGCATGCGCACCCGGTCGCCGCGCAGCGCGAAGATCGCACCCTCGTAGAGCACGTCGGAGTCGACGACGTCGAACGTGTGCGGCGGGTGACCGCCGTGCGGGTCGCGCAGCGAGTCCGGGGTCTCCGGCCGGCGCGGCTCCACCGCACTCACCGGGTGGCCGACTCGGGGACGCGCACGTCGCCGGGCTCCGACGACGGATCGGTGCCCACCGCGTCCCCGCCGCTCGCGGCCGGGTCCGCGGCGTCGGACGTGTCCTCGGTGTCCTGGCCCCCGAAGAGCCGCGACGACGCGTCGTGCCGCAGCGCCGCGGCGACGAAGGCCGCGAACAGCGGGTGCGCCCGGGTCGGCCGGGACTTCAGCTCGGGGTGCGCCTGGGTGCCGACGAAGAACGGGTGCGTCGCGCGGGGCAGCTCCACGAACTCGACCAGGGTGCCCTCGGGCGAGGTCCCGGAGAACACCAGGCCGGCCGCGGCGAGCCGCTCCCGGTAGGCGTTGTTGACCTCGTAGCGGTGCCGGTGGCGCTCGGAGACCCGGCCGGTGCCGTACGCGGCCCGCGTGACGGTGTCGGCCGCGAGCACCGCGGGGTAGGCGCCGAGGCGCATCGTGCCGCCCATGTCGCGGTCGCCGGCGACGACGTCGGTCTGGTCGGCCATCGTCGAGATCACCGGGTCGGCCGTGTCGGGGTCGAACTCCGCGGAGTTCGCGTCCTCGATGCCGGCGAGGGCCCGGGCGGCGTGGATGACCATGCACTGCAGGCCCAGGCAGAGCCCCAGCGCCGGGATGTGGTGGCGGCGGGCGTGGTCGAGCGCGCCGATCTTCCCCTCGATGCCGCGCACGCCGAACCCGCCCGGCACCAGCACGCCGTGCACCCCGGCCAGGGCCTTCTCCGCGCCCGACGGGGTCGCGCAGTCGTCGCTGGGCACCCAGCGGATCGCGACCTTCGCGCGGTGGGCGAACCCGCCCGCCCGCACGGCCTCCGTGACCGACAGGTAGGCGTCGGGGAGGTCGACGTACTTGCCGACGATCGCGATCGTCACCGTCTCCGAGGGCTTGTGCACCCGGTCGAGCAGGTCGCCCCAGACCGTCCAGTCCACGTCGCGGAACGGCAGCCCGAGCCGGCGCACCACGTAGGCGTCCAGGCCCTCGGAGTGCAATACGCGGGGGATGTCGTAGATCGACGGCGCGTCCGGGCACGCGACGACGCCGTCCTCGTCCACGTCGCACATCAGGGAGATCTTGCGGGTCATCTCCTCGGGGATGTGCCGGTCGGCGCGCAGCACGAGCCCGTCGGGCTGGATGCCGATGTTGCGCAGCGCCGCGACCGAGTGCTGCGTCGGCTTGGTCTTCAGCTCACCGCTCGGCGCGAGGAAGGGCACGAGCGAGACGTGCAGGAAGAAGCAGTTGTCGCGGCCGACCTCGTGCCGCAGCTGCCGTGCGGCCTCGAGGAACGGCAGCGACTCGATGTCGCCGACCGTCCCGCCGATCTCGGTGATCACGACGTCGGGGCTGTCCGCCGCGGTCGAGCTCCGCTGCGCTGCGTCTCCCCGCCCCTCCCCGCCGTCGCGCATCGCGAGCACCCGCGACTTGATCTCGTCGGTGATGTGCGGGATGACCTGGACGGTGTCCCCGAGGTACTCGCCGCGGCGCTCCTTGGCGATGACGTCGGAGTAGACCTGCCCGGTCGTGACGTTGGCCCGGCCCGAGAGGTCCCGGTCGAGGAACCGCTCGTAGTGCCCGATGTCGAGGTCGGTCTCGGCCCCGTCCTCGGTCACGAAGACCTCGCCGTGCTGGAACGGGTTCATCGTCCCGGGATCGACGTTGAGGTACGGGTCCAGCTTCTGCATCGTCACGCGCAGCCCGCGAGAGGTGAGGAGCTGGCCGAGGCTCGATGCCGTCAGGCCCTTGCCCAGCGAGGACGCGACGCCCCCGGTGACGAACACGTGCTTGGTGGTCCGGGGGTGCTGCACGGAACCTCACCCTAACACCGCTGACCGGGTGACCAGCGCCGACCACCCGTCGGGGGCGGTCGGTCAGGCCGGTGGCGGCGTGCGCTGCGGGAGCGCCGACACGCCGGGCGAGGCGCCGTACGCCCCGGCGCGGCCGCCCGCCTGCTCCGCCGCGGCGAGCACGACGGCGAGCCGACCCGCCGTCGTGCCGACGCCGTCGACGGTGGAGAGCCCACGCAGGGCCTGGTCGGGGCGTGCCGTCGCCACGGCACCGTCCGCCGAGCGCGCCGCGAGCACCGTGCCCGCTCCCCCGTCCCGCACGCCGCCGGCGAGGTGGGCGAGGGTCGTGGCGCGGCCGGCCGCGTCGGGCCCGCTCGCCGCGTCGCCCGCGAGGACCACCGCGAGCTGGGCGGGCGCCGGGGCCGCGCCGGGTGCGAGGAATCCGCCGTCGGCGAGGGCGGTGAACGCCGTCCCGATCTCGGCGGGCGAGCTGGTCGGCCCGCGTCCGGAGGTCACGAGCGACCCGAGCAGCGCCCCGGTGAGGGTGCCGGCGTCGGTGGTCGACGGGAGCTGGACTCCCGCCGGCAGCACGCGGGTGACCAGGCCGCGCAGGGCGTCCGCGCGGTCGGGGGCGAGCGCGGCGTCGGTCAGGGTGAGAGAGCCGGTGACCCGGCCCCCGGCCTGCCCGACGAGTCCGGTGAGTGCTTCCAGGTCCGCCGGGTCGGCTCCGGGCGCGGCGACCACGACGACGGTGCGGCCCGGCAGCGTCCCGCCGACCAGCGACGGCGCGGCCCCGGCCAGCACCCGGTCGGCGGCGGCCTGCTCCGCACGGGCGGTGTCCCGCTCGGCGGTCAGCGTGCCGACCTGACCGGACAGGTCCGCGCGGTCCGTGGACAGCGCCCCGAGCATGGTCTGGGACAGCGACGAGGCTCCCAGGACGACCCCGAGCGCGAGCGCCAGCACGACCGCGCACAGCGAGACGACGTGGTACCGGAACGAGATCATCCGACGACCCCGCGGTAGACCGCCGTCGCCCACTGCGCCACGGCGCGGCCCCCGGTCTCGAGCAGCAGCACCAGCGACGGCCCGGCGCCCAGGGCGAGCGCGGCGACGACCGCGGCGGCGAGGACGGCGACGACGAGCATCACCAGGGTCAGGATCGACACGCGGCTGCGGTACAGGGCGAGCACGGCCGGCGCGTCGACCAGCGTCGGGCCCAGGCGCAGCCGGGTCAGGAACGTCGACGGGATCGAGCCGGAGCGCCCGCGGTCCAGGAATCCTCCGAGGCTGGCGTCGAAGCCCACCGCGACGACGAGGGCCGCGCCGTGGGCGTGCGCGAGCAGCAGCGCCATGTCCTCGGGGTTGGCCGACGACGGGAAGGCGATCGGGTCGACGCCGAGGTCCTGCATGCGGGCCAACCCGGCGACGAAACCGTCCGGGTCCGCGGGGACGACGACGTCGCGGGCCTTCCGGGCGAGCGACGGGTCGAGCTCCGCGACCGTGCCGAGGACGACGGCGGGCGTGTGCCCGGCCTCGCGCAGGGCGTCCGCGCCGTCGCCGACGCCCACGAGGACGGGCTTGTACTCGCGGATGAAGCCGGTGAGCGCGCGGACCTCCTCGGCGGTGCCGGGACCGCCCGCGACCACGACCACCTGCTTGTCGCGCATCGACGTCGAGATCGCCGGGACCCCGACCCCGTCGACGAGCAGCGACCGCTCCCGGCCGAGGAACTCGCTGGTGTTCGCGGAGAAGGCCTCGAGCTGCGCGGCCATGCCCCCGCGGGCCTCGTCGAGCAGGTCGGCGACGGTGTCGCGGTCCTGGGCGAACCCGCGGACCACCTCCCGGTCGCCGACGTGGACGGCGCCGTCGTGCAGCCGCACGGTGGAGCCGTCGGCGAGGTCGGAGAACACGGTCGGGCCGCAGTCGTCGACCAGGGTCACCCCGGCCTCGACCAGGATCTCCGGGCCGAGGTTCGGGTACCGGCCGGAGATCGACGGGGCCGCGTTGACCACGCCGACGACGCCTGCCTCGAGCAGGGCCGTCGCCGTGGCGCGGTCGAGGTCGACCTGGTCGATGACCGCGACGTCCCCGGGGCCGAGGCGGCGCAGGTACGCCGCGTCGTTCGTCCCGCCGGACGCGCCGCGACGTCCGACGCGGGCCGTGCCGCTCACACCGGGGGGCGCCTCCCGGGTCCGGGTCCCACGTCCAGGCCATCGCATGACGTCGATGCTGACGCGCGATCACGATCCGGACACGCCGCCACGCCGACGAACCCCGCACGTCTCACCCGTCCCGGGCGCACCACACACCACAGGAGGGACGGAGACCGGCCGAGCGGGCGCTCCCGGGCGCCCGTCCGGCTCAGCCCGTCCCGCTCAGCCCGTCCCGCTCAGCCCGCCCGGCGCTTCGGCTTGCGCTGACCCCCGCTCTTCGTGCCCTTCGTGATCGGTGTCGGGTCGGGCACGCCGCGCCGGTCCTCCGCGGCGGCCGCCAACAGCTCCTCCGCGTGGGCCCGGCCGGTCTCGGTCTCCTCGGTCCCCGCGAGCATCCGGGCCAGCTCGACCACCCGCTCCGAGTCGTCCAGGGTGCGCACCGAGCTGCGGGTGACGCCCTCGGTGGCCGAACCCTTGTCGACCACGAGCTGGCGGTCGGCGTAGGCCGCGACCTGCGCGAGGTGGGTGACGACGACGACCTGGTGGGTCTCGGCCAGCCGCGCGAGGCGCCGCCCGATCTCCACCGCGGCACGCCCCCCGACCCCGGCATCGACCTCGTCGAACACGAGCGTGGGCACGGTGTCCGCGCCGGCCAGCACCACCTCGACGGCCAGCATCACCCGGGAGAGCTCACCGCCGGACGCGCCCTTGGCGATCGGCAGGGGCGGGGCGCCCGCGTGCGGCGCGAGCAGCAGTTCGACCTCGTCGACGCCGTCCGGGCCCGCGGCGACCCGGCGGCCGTCGATCTCGAGGGAGTCCGCGCCGGCGCTCTCCTTGTGGCCGACCTGCACCTGCACCGTGGCGGCGGCCATCGCGAGCCCGTCGAGCTCCGAGCTGACCGCCTCGGCCAGGCGCGTGGCCGCCTCGGCGCGCACGGCGGTGAGCGCGACGGCCTGCTCGGTGAGCTCCGCGCCCAGCCGCTCGGCCTCCGCGGCGAGCGCCGCGATGGCCTCGTCGGACACGTCGAGCGACTCGAGCCGTTCGCGGGCCGTGTCGGCCCACGCGAGCACGCCGTCGACGTCGGCCGCGTACTTGCGGGTCAGCCCCTTGAGGGCAGCCTGTCGTTCGAGCACCCACGCCAGCCGCTCCGGGTCGGCCTCGAGACCCTCGAGGTAGCCGGAGAGCTCGGCCGCGACGTCGGTCAGCAGCGTCGCCGCCTCGGCCAGGCGCGGCTCGAGCGCGGTGAGCCGCGGGTCGTCGGTGGCGAGCGCACGCCGGGCCTCCGCGACCAGCGCGGTCGCGTCCGGCTCGTCGCCGGTGCCGTCCGGGGGGCCCGCGACCGCGGCCAGCGCCGTGAGCGCCGACGAGCGCAGGTCGTCGACGTCGGCGAGCCGGCGGGCCTCCGCCACCAGCTCGTCGTCCTCCCCGGACCGCGGGTCCAGCGCCTCGATCTCGGTGAGCCCGTGGCGCAGCAGGTCGGCCTCGCGGGCCATCTCCCGGGTCCGCTCCCGCCGGTCGGCCAGCTCGGCGACGGCCGTGCGCCACCGGGTGCGCGTCGACCGGTAGCGCGCCAGCGCCTCGGTGGCCGAGGCGCCGGCGAACCGGTCGAGCACCGCCCGCTGCTCGGCCGGGCGGAGCAGGCGCAGCGCCTCGTGCTGGCCGTGGACGGCGAGCGAGGCGTCGGCGACGTCGGAGAGCACCGTCAGCGGCACCGACCGGCCGCCGAGGTGGGCCCGCGACCGACCGTCGGCGGAGACGGTGCGGGCCGCGATGAGCGACCCGTCGTCGTCGAGGGCGGCGTCGGCGTCCCGGGCGATGCCCGCCGCGTCCCGCGGCCCGTCGTCGGGACCCTCCTCCCCATCCCCCTCGGGGGTGTCGGGCCCCACGGGCAGCACGTAGCGACCCTCCACCACCGCGCGCGACGCCCCACGCCGCACGCGGGAGGAGTCCGCGCGGCCGCCACCCAGGAGGTGCAGCCCGGTGATCACCATCGTCTTGCCGGCGCCCGTCTCGCCGGTCACCGCGGTGAGCCCCGGATGCAGCTCCAGGGTCGCGTCCTCGATCACGCCGAGGCCCTGGATTCTCAGCTCGGAGAGCACGCGATCACTGTAACGACGGGGTCCGACACCCACGGCCGAACACGCCGATCCGAATCGAACAGGTGGTCGAACGGTCGGTGAACCGCGGTGGGAGGCGGGCCGTCTACCGGCGCCCGCGCCAGCCCTGGACCGGCAGTTCGAACTTGCGCACCAGTCGATCGGTGAACGGCTGCACCCGCAGCCGGGCGAGCAGGACCGGGGTCGCGCCCCGTTCGATCTCCACCCGCGACCCCGGCGGCAGGTCGAGCGTCCGCCGCCCGTCGCACACCAGGACCCCGGCGTCGCCCCGGTGCGAGACCTCGAGCGCCACCCGCGACTCCGGGGACACCACCAGCGGGCGGGCGAACAGGGCGTGCGCGTTCGACGGCACGAGCAGCATCGCCTGCACCTCCGGCCACACCACCGGCCCGCCCGCGGAGTAGGCGTAGGCCGTGGACCCGGTGGGCGTCGCGCACAGGACGCCGTCGCAGGCGAACTCGGAGACCGGACGGCCGTCGACCTCGAGCACGACGTCGAGCAGCTTCGCCCAGTTCGTCTTCTCGACGATGGCCTCGTTCAGGGCCCACGTCCGGCCCAGCACCTGTCCGTCCTGGGCGGCCTGCACGTCGACGGTCATCCGCTCCTCGACGCGGTAGGACCGCGCGACGACCGCGTCCAGCACCTCGTCCAGGTCGTCCAGGTCGGCCTCGGCGAGGAATCCGACGTGGCCGAGGTTGATCCCGAGCAGCGGCACCCGCGCCTGCCGGCACAGCTCCGCGGCGCGCAGCAGGGTGCCGTCGCCGCCGAGGACGATGACGATCTCCGCGCCGTTGGCGGCGTCGTCGTCGGGATCGATCCGCCGGGGCCGTTCGTCGGGGTCGAGGTCGTCGAACAGGCCCGCGTCGCTGGAGAACTCGTCGGGCATCACCCGCAGCTGGAAGCCCGCCCGGCAGAGCCGCGACGCCACCGTCGACGCGACCTTCCGCGTCGCCTCGCGCCCGGTGTGCACCACGATCAGCGCGTCCCGCACTCGCTCTCCCGTCGATGACGTCACTGCGGCCCGTTCTCGACCGCCCGGCGCACCCACGCGCCGTCCTCTTCCCCCGTACCCGTTCCGGGCCGCAGCCACAGGAAGTACTCGACGTTCCCCGACGGTCCGGGCAGGGGGCTCGCCGTCACACCGGCCAGCGTGAGGCCCCGCTCGCGTGCGGCGCCAACCACACCCAGCACCGCGTCGACCCGCAGCTCGGGGTCCCGGACCACCCCGCCCGCGCCCAGCCGGTCCTTCCCGACCTCGAACTGCGGCTTCACCATCGGCAGCAGGTCCCCGCCCGGCGCCGTGCACGTCGCGAGCGCGTCGAGCACCAGGCGCAGCGAGATGAACGAGAGGTCCGCGACCACGAGGTCGACCGGTCCCCCGATCTGCTCGGGGGTGAGGGCCCGGACGTTGGTGCGGTCGAGCACCGTCACCCGCTCGTCGGTGCGCAGGGACCACACCAGCTGGCCGTACCCGACGTCGGCCGCCACGATCTCCCGCGCCCCGCGGCGCAGCAGGACGTCGGTGAACCCGCCCGTCGACGCGCCGGCGTCCAGACAGCGCCGCCCGTCCGGGTCCACGTCGAACGCCTCGAGTGCGCCGAGCAGCTTGTGGGCGCCGCGGCTGGCCCAGTCGTCGACCGTCCCGTCCGGCTCCGGGGTGACGACGACGGCCGCGGCGGTCTCGACCGCCGTCGCCGGCTTCGTCGCGACGCTGCCCCCGACCGTCACCCGGCCGTCCGCGATCAGGGCGGCCGCCTGCTCCCGCGAGCGGGCCAGTCCGCGGCGCACCAGCTCCGCGTCCAGGCGCAGGCGTCGGCTCGTCGTGCGGGCCACGGGCTCAGGTTCGGTGGGGGTCGACGGTCGAGCTCCGCGGCGCCGCGTCCGGGGTGTCGACGTCGGCGAGGGCGGCCGCCAGGGCCTCGTGGAGGGCCTCGAACCGGTCGGCGTGCACCATCGGGTCCACCGACGACGTGGCGTCGAGGGTCGCGACGGCGGCCGCGGCCTCGCGCAGCCGCGTCAGCCCGTCGCCGTCCGCACCGTGATCCACGTCCGCCACGCTAGCTCACCGGTCGGCACCGAGGCCGAGCGACGAGAGCACCCGGCGGGCCGCGTCGTCGCCGCCGCGCACCGCGGGTGCCCCGCCCTCGTCGCCGACGGCCTCCCAGTGCGCCGTGCACAGGGCCCGCAGTGCGGCGACGCGGTCCTCCCGGTCGTCGTCGCCGGCGGCCGACGCCGCCAGCTCCAGCGACCCGTCGTCGTGGACCTTCGCGGTCCACCCGTCGTCGGCACCGACCCGGACGGCCTCGACGTCGGCGAGCGCGACCAGGTCGGCCGCGACGTACGTCGGCCGCTGGTCGGAGGGTGCGGCGAGCAGGTCGGCGGCGGTCGAGACCCCGGTCAGCACGAGGAGGGACTCGGCGCCGACCGCGTTCCCGCCCGCGATGTCGGTGTCGAGGCGGTCGCCGACCACCAGCGGCGTCGTCGACCCGACCCGCTCCATCGCCTGCCGCAGCAACGGGGTCGCGGGCTTGCCGGCGACCTGGGGTTCGCGACGGCTCGCGTGGCGCAGTGCCGCGACCATCGACCCGTTCCCGGGCAGCAGCCCGCGCTCGGAGGGCAGGGTGGGGTCGACGTTGCACGCCACCCAGACCGCCCCGCGGGCCAGCGTGAGGGCGGCCTCGGCGAGCTGGCGCCACCCGGTGTCCGGGGAGTGGCCCTGCACGACCGCGACCGGGCCGTCGTCATCGGCCCGGACCGGGGTGAGCCCGACGCCGCGGATCTCGTCGGCGAGCGCCTCGGTGCCGAGCACCAGCACGGGCGCGCCCGGCTCGACCTGTCCGGCCAGCACCGCCGCGCCCGCCTGGGCGCTGGTGACCACGTCCTCCTCGGTGACGGTCAGCCCGAGCTCGGCGAGATGCTCGGAGACCGCGCCGGGAGCCCGGGAGGCGTTGTTCGTGACGTAGGAGACCGTCAGCCCTCGCCCCCGCGCGGCCTCCAGCGCCTCGACGGCACCGGGGATGGCGGCGGGCCCGGCGTAGACCGTCCCGTCCAGGTCGACCAGCAGGGCGTCGTGCCGGTGACCGGTCACGCCTCGTCGCCCCGGGCCGGCGAGGCGCCGGCCTCGTCCGCCGGCGCCTCGGCGTCGTCGATGACGTCGTCGGCCAGGTCGTCGGGGGAGTCGATCGCGTCCTCGTCGGCGTGGTCGGTGGCGTCTTGGTCGGTGCCGTCGTCGTCCGTCGCCACCTCCTCCGCCACCTCGGCGTCGAGCTCACCGGGCGGGGTGTCGACCCCCGCGGCGACGAGCGCGGCCCGCTCCTCGGCGTCGGTCTCGCCCTCGGCGTCGGTCTGGGCGGCGTCGAGGAAGGCGCGGACGGCCTCCTCACGACGCCCGGCCCCGAGCAGCGCCTCGCCGTAGGCGTAGAAGAGCCGGCACGTCCACGGGTCGTCGGTACGGCGCACGTCGAGTTCCGGCACCTGGAGTCCGACGACGGCGGCGGCGAACTCACCGAGGTCGCGGCGGGCGCCGGAGCTGACGATGAGCAGCTCCATCGCCTCGTCGCGCGGCAGGTCGGCCGACTCGGGGCTCCGGGCGATCTCGAGCGCGCGCTCCGGCCGGCCCAGGGCTCGCTCCGCGTCCGCCATGACCGGAACGTGCGGCGCCCCGCCCATGCGGCGGCTCGCTCGCAGCTCGGACAGCGCTTCCGCCCACTCACCGGCGTGGTACGCGGCCAGCCCGCAGGCCTCGCGCACCACCGCCACCCGCGACGCGCGGTGCCGCGCGAACCGGGCGTGGGCGAGGGCGGTCTCGACGTCGTCGTCGAGCAGCTCCCCGACCGCCACGAGGTGGCGCGCCACGTTGTCGGCCAGGTCCTTCGGGAGTCCACGGAGGTCCCGCCGGACCTCGAAGTCCAGCAGGTCCGGCGTCACCTCGTCGGGCAGCGCCGGCTCGCTCGGACGCGGCTGGGCGTCCTGGTGCCGCCGGATCGGACGGTCCTCCGCCCGCTGCGGACGAGGGCCCTCGGCGCGCGGCGCGCTCTCCCGACGGTCGCGCTGCGGCCGACCGTCACGGTCCCGGGGTGGTCCCTGGCGCCGGTCGCCGTCCCGCCGGGGGCCTCCGCGACCTCCGTCGCCGCGAGGTCCACCCTCGCGCGACCCACCGGAGCCTGCGGACCGCCGCGGACCCGAACTCCCGGCGTCGTCTCGCCGTGGTCCGCGGCCGCGCTCACCGCCCTGCCCACCGGCGTCACGGCGGGGTCCGCCCCGACGGTCCTCGCCCCGGTCGGGAGCCGGACCGCCACGACGCTCGTCCCGGCCGCGGGGCGTGCCGCTCCGGGAGTCCTCGGACCGCTCGCGGGATCCGCTCCGTCGATCGTCTCCCCGGTCGCGGCCCGGGCCGCCCGCCCGACGGTCCTCCCACGGTCGACCGGCACCGGACCGACCGCCGCGGTCGGCCGAACCGCGATCGTCGTCGCGGCGCGGACCGCCTCGTCGATCGTCCGTGGGCCTCCCGCCTCCGGAGCGTCCACGGTCTCCCTTGGGACGGTCCGAGCCGGCGTTCGGGACGACGCGTGGACGGTCGTCCCGCTGACGGTCACGACCACTCTCCTGGGAGGGACGCCCGGCACCGGAGCGCCGGTCGTCCCGCGGGCCGCCACCGTCGCGCCCACGGGGGTTCTGATCACGGTAGCCGGCCCGGTCGGAGCCCCATCGCGAAGAGCGACCGCGGTCGTCCGCGCGTCCACCGCGCGCACGGTCGTCGCCGCGAGGAGGACGCCCCGGACGGTCACCGCAGCGCCGGTCTCGGGAGTCGTCGGGCCGGCGGCGGTCCTCCGGGGTGGACGATCGGTCGCCCCGGCCGTCCTGCGGGTCCACGCTCACCGATCGGCCTCCTGACACGACGAAACGGGGCAGGACGTTGTCGTCCTGCCCCGCATCGAATGGCGCCATCGATCAAAACCGATCACGCCGTTCACTCTCGAGATATGACAAAGCTGTGTGGGGGTGGTTGGGTGTTCCGGCGGTGTCCTACTCTCCCACGACCTGGCGGTCGCAGTACCATCGGCGCTGGA
>NZ_JASVWF010000005.1 GCF_030286555.1 Actinomycetospora termitidis
CGGTGAGGTCCTCCGCCATCTTCTTGGTCAGCGTGGTGACCAGGGTGCGCTCGTCCTTGTCGACCCGCGCGCGGATCCGCGACCCAGCCGTGGTCGTCGACCACGAGCGCGGGCCCGCTGCGGCGCGCGAGCAGCGGGGCGGCCACGGCGCGCAGCGAGTCCAGGCGCTGCTCGTGCTGGGCCCAGAGGCCGGACTCGGCGAGGCGGACCGCGGTGTGGACCAGGGCGACCGTGGTCGGGTGCACCGTCGGTGCCGGGCCCGAGAGGTCGACGACGCCGAGCAGTTCCCCCGTCCGCGGGTCGTGGATCGGGCTCGCGGTGCACGTCCACGGGTGCTGGGCGCGGGCGAAGTGCTCCGCGGAGAACAACTGGACCGACGCGTGCTCGGCCAGCGCGGTGCCGATGGCGTTGGTGCCGACGGACTCCTCGGTCCAGTCGGCGCCCGGGGAGAACCCGAGGCCCTCGGCCAGCCGCCCGACCCGCGCCGAACCCTCTCGCCACAGGACGAACCCGTCGGCGGCGGTGATGACCATGATGTGCTCGGCGTCCTCGGCCACCGCGGTGAGGCTCGCGCGCAGCTGGGGCATGACGCCCGCGATCGGGGACTCGGCGCGGCGCCGCTCGACGACCTCGGGGGCGGCCGGGTCCGGCAGCGAGCGGACCTCGGGGGTGACACCGAGCGCCAGCATCCGGTCCCAGGACCGCGCGACCACCCGCCGGACCTCGGCCGTCGGCCGTCCGCCGGACAGGCGCGCGTCGTGGGCCTGGTGCAGCCACCGCGCGTGCTGACGGAGATCGGTACTCCGCGTCACCGCGCAGACCCCGTCGTCCACCACGTGCACCTCCGGACCAGGGGACGCGCCGCGGGCCCCTGTGACCGGCAGCATAACCGCGCGGCGACCGTTCCCGGCAGCACTCGCAGGGCATGCTTCCGGCCATGGTGGTGCGACCGGCGCGGGCGGACGACGCGGAGGCCATGGCCGCGGTGGTCGAGGCCGTCGCGCCGGAGGGGACGCTCGGGGCGCAGCCGCCGGTCGACGTCGCGGCCCGGGCCCGCGGCTACCGGGAGCTGATCGGGGGCGAGGGCGCCGCCGCGTGGGTGCTCGCGACCCCCGCCGTCGTCGGGTTCCTGACGCTGTACCCCCGCACCCCGGGCGTGCTCGGCCTCGCGATGGCGCTCGTGGCGTCCGCCCGGGGTCGGGGTGGGGGCCGGGCACTGGTCGATGCCGGCCTGGCGTGGGCCGGGACGACGGACGCGCACAAGGTGGACCTCGAGGTGTGGCCGGACAACGGGCGGGCCATCGGCCTGTACGCGGCGACCGGGTTCGTCGTCGAGGGCCTGCGCGACCGGCACTACCGCCGCGCCGACGGGACACTGCGCTCGTCGTTGATCATGGCCCGGCGGTTGGACTGACGCCGCGGGCCCGGGCGTCCTCGAGAGGTACACCAGGCACCCGGCGCGGCCTCCCGGCGTGCCTGGTGTACCTCTCGCGGCGAGGACGGCGGGTTCCCCGGGCCGCCGGTGGGCACCCCCGGCCGGTGACCGAGCCGCTGTTCCCCACCGAGGAGGGGTCGCCCTCCCCCGCCGTCGCCGTGTCCGAGGCGCCCACGCTGGACGACCTGCGCGAGCGGGCTTCCGCCTGCACCGCGTGCGAGCTGTACGAGGGGACCACCGGCACGGTGTTCGGCACCGGCCCCGCGACCGCGCGGATGATGTTCGTCGGCGAGCAGCCCGGGGACCAGGAGGACCGGCAGCTCGCGCCGTTCGTCGGGCCCGCGGGTCGGCTGTTCGACGAGGCCCTGGTCGAGTCCGGCATCGCCCGCGAGGACGCGTACGTCACGAACGCCGTCAAGCACTTCTCGTTCCGCCGGCAGGGGAACCGCCGCATCCACCAGACGCCGAAGGTCGGGCACGTGCGGGCCTGCCGCCCGTGGCTGGACGGCGAACTGGCGCTGGTCCGCCCGCACGTCGTGGTCACCCTCGGCGCGACGTCCGGCAAGGCCCTGCTCGGCTCGTCCTTCCGGATCACCGCCGAGCGCGGGCAGCCGCGGGAGTGGGAGGGCACCACGCTCGTCCCGACGATCCACCCCTCGGCGATCCTGCGTGCCGACCCGGGCCGCGGGCAGGACGCCGACGAGATGCGCGCCGGATTCGTCGCCGACCTGCGCGTGGCCGCCGAGCTGCTCGGTTAGTCCGCCGCCGGGACACCGAGGCGCGCCAGGTACCCGCCGATCATCGCCGACAGTTCCTCGACGAGGGTCTCGCGCGGCACGTCCGGCGCCTCGAGCACCCAGCTGATCGTCACGTGCTCCGCCACGCGCACGAGCATCCACGCGACGGTCTCCACCCGGGCGCTCTCGTCCCGGTGCTGGGCCAGGAGCGTCCCCGCGACCAGCTGGTCCACCCGCTGCGCGAACCCCCTGCGCCGCGACCCGAGCGTCCGCGGGGCGTGCTCCGCCAGCGCGCGGACGAGGCCCGGTTCCGCGGTGAGCGCGTCCAGCAGCATCTCCACGTTGGCGCGCACGGTGTCGTGCTCGTGGTGCAGCGTCCCGAGGAAGGCCCGCAGGATGCGGGCCTCGAGATCCTCCGAGACCTGCTCCAGCACGCGGTCGAGGATCGCGTCCTTGTCCTCGAAGTACTGGTAGACGGTGCCGGGCCCCACCCCGGCCGCCGCGGCGATCCGGTTGGTGCCGGCGCCGTCGTACCCGCGCTCGGCCAGCACCGTCCGCGCCGCGCCCAGGATCCGGTCGACGGTGGCCCGGGAGCGTTCCTGGCTCGGTTCCCGCCGCATCGGTGGCGCTACTTGACCCCGGCCGCGTCCATCCCCCGCATCTCCTTCTTGAGGTCGGCGATCTCGTCGCGGAGGCGCCCGGCGAGCTCGAACTGCAGGTCGCGCGCCGCCGCCATCATCTGGTCGGTGAGCTGCTGGATCAGGTCGGCCAGCTCGGCGCGGGCCATGCCCTCGGTGTTGCGGTGCTCCACGACGCCCGAGTGGCCCCGGGTCCCGCCGGCCTCACCCGCGGCGCGGCGCCCCCGCGAGGCGTTGCGCCCGGAGCCGCCGATCTCCACCTCGGTGTCCTCGGCCTCGCGGTAGACGCGGTCGAGGATGTCGGCGATGTTCTTGCGCAGCGGCTGCGGGTCGACCCCGCGCTCGGTGTTGTAGGCGATCTGCTTCTCGCGTCGCCGCGCGGTCTCGTCGATCGCGTACTGCATCGACTCGGTGATCGTGTCGGCGTACATGTGCACCTGGCCGGACACGTTGCGGGCCGCACGGCCGATCGTCTGGATCAGCGACCGTTCGCTGCGCAGGAAGCCCTCCTTGTCCGCGTCGAGGATCGCGACCAGCGACACCTCGGGCAGGTCGAGGCCCTCGCGGAGCAGGTTGATGCCGACCAGGACGTCGTACTCCCCCGCCCGCAGCTGGCGCAGCAGCTCGACGCGGCGCAGGGTGTCGACCTCGGAGTGCAGGTAGCGGACCTTGATCCCCAGCTCGAGCAGGTAGTCGGTGAGGTCCTCCGCCATCTTCTTGGTCAGCGTGGTGACCAGGGTGCGCTCGTCCTTGTCGACCCGCGCGCGGATCTCGCCGACCAGGTCGTCGATCTGGCCCTTCGTCGGCTTGACGATCACCTCGGGGTCGACCAGGCCCGTGGGCCGGATGACCTGCTCGACGAACTCGCCGGCGGCCTGGCGCATCTCGTAGTCGCCCGGGGTGGCCGACAGGTACACCGTCTGACCGATCCGGTCGGCGAACTCCTCCCACGTCAGCGGCCGGTTGTCCGTGGCACTCGGGAGGCGGAAGCCGTACTCGACGAGGTTGCGCTTGCGCGACATGTCGCCCTCGTACATCCCGCCGATCTGCGGCACCGTCACGTGCGACTCGTCGATGACCAGCAGGAAGTCGTTCGGGAAGTAGTCGATCAGCGTCGCCGGGGCCGTCCCGGGGCCGCGGCCGTCGATGTGCCGCGAGTAGTTCTCGATGCCGGAGCAGAAGCCGACCTGGCGCATCATCTCGATGTCGTAGCTCGTGCGCATGCGCAGCCGCTGGGCCTCGAGCAGCTTGCCCTGGTTCTCCAGCTCGGCGAGGCGCTCCTCGAGCTCCTGCTCGATCGCCTTGATGGCCTTCTCCATGCGCTCCGGGCCGGCCACGTAGTGCGTCGCCGGGAAGATCCGGACGTCCTGCACCTGGTTCACGACGTCGCCCGTGAGCGGGTTGAGGTAGTACAGCGACTCGATCTCGTCGCCGAAGAACTCGATGCGGATCGCGAGCTCCTCGTACGCCGGGATGATCTCCACGGTGTCGCCGCGGACCCGGAACGTGCCGCGGGCGAAGGCCATGTCGTTGCGCGTGTACTGCACGTCGACCAGGGCCCGGAGCAGGGTGTCCCGGTCGATCTCCTCGCCGACCTCGAGCTTCACCGACCGGTCGAGGTAGGACTGCGGCGTGCCCAGGCCGTAGATGCACGACACCGACGCGACCACCACGGTGTCCCGGCGCAGCAGCAGGTTCGACGTGGCCGAGTGCCGCAGCCGCTCGACGTCCTCGTTGATCGAGGAGTCCTTCTCGATGTAGGTGTCGGTCTGCGCGATGTACGCCTCGGGCTGGTAGTAGTCGTAGTACGAGACGAAGTACTCGACCGAGTTGTTCGGGAGGAGCTCCCGCAGCTCGTTGGCCAGCTGCGCGGCGAGGGTCTTGTTCGGCGCCATGACCAGCGTGGGCCGCTGGACGCGCTCGATCAGCCACGCCGTGGTGGCCGACTTGCCGGTACCGGTGGCGCCGAGCAGCACGATGTCGTGCTCCCCCGCCCGGACCCGGCGCTCGAGCTCGTCGATCGCGGCCGGCTGGTCGCCCGCCGGCTGGTACGGGCTGACGACCTCGAACGGCACGCCGGTGCGCTCGATCTCCCCGATCGGCCGGAACTCCGACTCGGCCAGGGCATCGTCGGGAAGGCCCTCGGGGTTGTCCAGCAGGGAGCCCTGCTCCTGCTCGTGAGCATCCCGAGCGGCACCGGGGACCTCGGTCGCGAACGCCATGGCACGAGGCTAACCCGACCCCCCGACAGTCTCGATTCCCGCAGCTCAGGACCCGCAGTCGCAGGAGCAGCAGCAGTCCCCGTCGCCGCACGACGAACAGCAGTCGCAGCAGTCGCAGGAACAGCTCGTGCAGTCGATGCAGTCGGCGCACCGACCCTGCCGCGGCTGACCGGTCCACGGATCGGCGAACTCCTCCGAGCAGCACAGCTGCCCGGTGCAGCACAGCCCGGCGGCAGCGGCGCAGCCGGCGAGCAGCCCGCGCTCCGGCCCGAGCCGACGCGGGCCCGTGTGGCCCGGCTCGTCCGGGACCTCCTCGTCGGGCTCGTCCGGCTCGTCCGGCTCGTCCGGGGGCCGCGACGGGTCCCACGGCGCGAGCGGCGGCTCCGGGCCGCTCCCCCGCAGGTCCCCCTCGGCCCGCGCCACCGCCCGGCCGGACTCGTGGACCAGCAGCTGGTGGGCCAACCGCCGCGCCGGGCCCGGGTCGAGGGTCACCCGGCGCAGCGCCGCCCCGATCCCCGCCACCGTCTCCCGGCAGCGCTCCAGAGCATCCGCCGTCGACGTCCCGGTCGCCTCCAGCGGGTTCCACCGACCGGAGGCGGCGTCGGCGGACCGGTCGGTCACGGCGTCAAGCAGGTGCGCGAGCCGCCCCAGGAGGCGGCCCGCCTCGTCGAGCGGCTCCGCGTTCTCCGGGCGACCCGCCAGCACCGCGGTGTGCGCGAGCGCCGCGCCCACGGCCCGTTCGGTCGGCACGGTGACCCGGTCCAGCGTCGCGACGCCGCCCTCGACCTCCCGCTGGCGGGCGGGCACGGCCAGCAGTGCGGCCGGGTCGAACCCGATCCCGGCGGCGGTCGCCGACCCGGCCCGCGCCCAGCGTGTGGCCACCCGGTCACCGACCGCGGCGGCCGGCCGCGACGCGAAGGGGCCGTCCCGGTCGTCGACGTGGTCGGCGACCCGGTCCGCGGCCAGCAGGAGTGCCGTCGACGCGGCGAGCCGCGCCCCGTCCCCCGTGACGACGGCCGCGGACCGCATCCCGCGCAGCGGGCACGGCCCGGCCTCCCGCCCGCCGCCGACGCCCTGTGCCTCGGTCAGGACCGAGACCACGAGGGCGTCGACGTGCGTGGTCACCCGGGCGAGCTGGCCGGCCTCGTCGCGCAGCGTCAGGCACAGACCGCAGAGGTGGGCGCTCCAGCGCGCGTGCAGCTCCGGCCCCAGGTGGTGGCGGCACGGACGGAGGAAGCCGAACACGTCGGACATGATCGAGGTGGCGGAGCGTGAGCACCAGCGGCCGTTCGGGCTACGACGACACCCGTTGCCAGGAGCTTCGCAGGGGCGCGGTGTCGT
Organism: Actinomycetospora termitidis; assembly: GCF_030286555.1. GTDB lineage: Bacteria > Actinomycetota > Actinomycetes > Mycobacteriales > Pseudonocardiaceae > Actinomycetospora > Actinomycetospora termitidis. Next base: position 6,374 of record NZ_JASVWF010000005.1, read on the forward strand.
AGCAGATGCGCAGCCGGACGATCCGCTGTCGGTCGTCGGTGAGCGTCACGAGGTCGACGACGTCGAAGGGCGTCGGCGTGCCGTCGGCCAGCGTCCACGCGTAGTGGAACGCCAGCGCGACCTCCCGGGGGTCGTCGGGGTCGGTGTAGACCCGGTCGAGCTCCGTGCGCGACGGGGCGGAGTCTGCGAACAGCGCCGGGTAGAACTCGGCCGCGGACCGCGTCCCGTACAGCGGCGAGACGACCTCGCCGTCGGCGGTGAAACACGCGAGCACGTCCGGCACCGACCCGGCGTCGAGCGCCGCGAGGTAGCGCCGCAGCACGGCCGGCGCGCTCACCGCTCGCCCCGGGCGGAGGCGGCCTCGAGACCGTCGAGCAGGCAGCGCAGACCGAAGGCGTACCGCGCGCCGGAGCCGGGCCGTTGGTCGGACATCACGGCGCTCAACGCGGGGAACCGGTCGCCGTGCCGCGCGACGAGGTCGCGCATCGTGGATCCGCCCTCGGGGTCGGCGGTCCACGGGCGGGTGCCGCCCGAGGCGGCCGCGTGGGTGCTGCGCAGGTGCCCGAACAGCATCGAGACCGCGTCCATGCGCTCCTGCGCGGTCAGCATCAGCGGCTCGAAGATCCGGACGGCGGCCTCGACCCAGCCCACCTCGCGCGGGCCCATCATCCGCTCGCCGATGGTGGCCCACGGGATCCACGGGTGCCGCGTCCAGACGACATCGACGCGCCGGGTGAACTCCTCGGCCTGCTCCCGCCACGTGCCGGTCAGCTCGCCGGGGGCGGGCGGCTCCTCGACCGCGACGTCGACCATGAGCGCCTCGAGCTCCTCCTTGCCCGCCACGTACCGGTAGAGGGCCATCTTGGTCAGCCCCACCTCCGCCGAGACGCGCTGCATCGAGAGGCCCTCGAGCCCGTCGCGGTCCGCGACGGCGATCGCCGCGGCGGCGATCTCGTCGCGCGACAACGCCCGACGGGGACCCCGCACCGGGACCGCCTCGTCCTCCCAGAGCACCTGACCGCTCGTCATCACCCTCCTGTCCGAAACGTCTTGCCCGGCGCGCCAAACTGTGTCTACCGTACACAGTGTCCGACGGACACAGTATCCGCCGGAGACAGTTTTCGCCCGAGGAGGACGCCATGTCGCTCACCACGTCCCAGGTCCCGCCCGTCGCCACGGCCCGCACGGGTCCCTCGCGCCGGGTGCGGCGGGGGCTCGGCATCGTCGTGACCCTCCTCGTCACGCTCGCCACCTGGGCCGTCGGCGCCCTGGCCGGCGCGGACTACGTCATCACCGATGCGATGGGCAGCGTGCGCATCGACCTCGTCGTCGTCACCCAGGTGACGCTCGTGCTCACCCTGGCCGGGTGGGCGACGCTCGCGCTGCTCGAACGCCTCACGCGCCGCGGCACCGCGATCTGGACCGTCCTCGCGGTGGTCGTCCTCGTCGCGTCCTACGTCCCGGTCTTCCTCGTCGAGGCCACCACCGGCACCCGCATCGCCCTCGTCGCGGTCCACACCGCGGTCGGCGTCCTGATCCCGGCGTTCCGCCGCCTCTGACCCCGTCCACTCCCCCAGAAGGAGCACACCGTGCGCAGCATCTTCGTCAACCTGCCCGTCGACGACGTCACCGCCTCCCGGACGTTCTTCACCGCCCTCGGCTGCTCGATCAACGAGCAGTTCAGCGACGAGAACACCGCGTGCGTCGTCATCGAGGAGAACATCTTCGCGATGGTCATGACGCCGACCCGCTTCGCGGACTTCGTCGAGGGCGAGATCGCGGACGCCCGCAAGACCACCGAGGTCCTGCTCGCCCTCTCGGCCGACAGCCGCGACGAGGTCGACCGGATGAAGGCCACGGCCCTCGAGCACGGCGGCAGCGAGTGGAAGCCCAACCAGGACCACGGCTTCATGTACGGCGCGAGCTTCGCCGACCCGGACGGCCACGTCTGGGAGGTCGTCTGGATGGACCCGTCCGCGGTCACCGGCTGAGCCGCCCCACCGAACGCGCCGCCCCGGACGTCCTCGTCCGGGGCGGCGCCGCTCGTTAGGGTCGCGGGCCGTGGCGCTGCACCCCCCGAAGGTCGAGACGTTCGCCGTGGACGAGGGCACCAACACCGACCCGAAGGGCTTCGTGCGGACCGTCGACCTCTACCGGACCGAACCGTTCGGGCTCTACCTCGCCCGCCCGATGCCGGACCACCCGTCGCTGACCCACATGCGGTCCTGGCTGCTGCCCGACCTCGGCATCCGCGTCACCGACTTCACCTTCAAGCCCGGGTTCGAGCGGCTGCAGGACTACTACGTCGACATCGCCGACGTGACCCGCGACGGCTCCACCTGGACGACGACGGACCACTACCTCGACCTCGTGGTCCACACCGGCGACCGGACCGAGCTCCTCGACGTCGACGAGTACGTGGAGGCGGTCGCCGCGGGCCTGCTCGGGACCGCACCCGCCGAACGCGCTCTCACGACCGCCACCGTCACCCACGCCGGCATCGCCGAGCACGGCCACGACCTCGACGCCTGGCTCGCCACCCGCGGGATCGCGCTCGACTGGCCCTGGACCTGATCAGGCCGGGGCGACGTCCGAGCGCACCGCCGCGGGCTCGCGGGCGATCCGGTCCGGGTCGGCGCGGGCGGCGTCCCGGGCGGCGAGGAGATCCGGCTCGTCGAGGACGACGCGCACCGGCCGCGTCGGGTCCGCGCCCGCGAGGCGTCCGTCCTCGAGCGACGGGAACCCGACGCCGGCCAGGGCCTCCCGCACCCCGGCCGCACCGTCGGTCGTCAGGACGAGGAGGTCCACGACGTCGGGTGCGGGCAGGCCCGGCACCGCGGTCGGGCCGACGTGCTCCACCCGGTCCACCCCGGCGCCGCCGGCGAGGGTGAGCCGGGCGGCGAGGCGCCGGGCCTGGTCGGGCCAGGTGGGGTCGGGGTCGACGACCTCGTCGGGCCACGGCGTCGTCGAGCCCGCCCGGACCGCCGCCTCGAAGGGTACGAGGCGGTCGTGCCACAACGACCGCACCCCGGCGCGCACCTCGTCCTGCGACCCGACGTTGTCGATCCACACGTCCGCCGCCGCGCGCCGCGCCTCGGTCGTGGCCTGCGCCCGGATGCGGGAGCGCGCGTCGTCCTCGGCCATGTCGCGGGTCCGGCCGAGGCGCTCCACCCGCACGTCCTCGGGCGCGTCCACGACGACGACGAGTGCGAACGCCGCGCCCATGCCGTTCTCCACCAGCAGCGGCACGTCGTGCACCAGCACCGCGTCGGTCGGCGCCGCGGCGACCAGCTCGCCGGTCCGCGCCCCGATCCGCGGGTGCAGGATGCCGTTCAGCCGGCCCCGGGCCTCGTCGTCGGCGAACACGATCCGGCCGAGCGCGGGCCGGTCCAGGCGCCCCTCGCCGTCGAGCACGTCGTCCCCGAACGCCTCGACGACGGCCGCGAGGCCCTCGGTGCCCGGCTCGACGACCTCGCGGGCGATCTTGTCGGAGTCCACGACCACCGCGCCGAGGGACGCCAGCTCCGCGGCCACCGTCGACTTGCCCGCCCCGATGCCTCCGGTCAGTCCCACGCGCAGCACGCGCGCAGTCTGCCCGATGGCGTGATCACGCGAGAGCCGTGTGCCTCGCCGTCGCGAAGAAGGTCTCGAACAGCCCGCGGCGGGCGATGGCGGGGACCGCGAGGGCGGCCGCCACGCCGACGTGCTCCCGGGCCCACGTCAGCCCCGACGACCCGAGACGGTGCCGAGCCGGACGGCGACGCCACGAGAACATTCCGACCCCCAGGAGGCGTGTGTCTGGTGTGACTGGCGGGACGGAAGATACCGAAGTGACGCCGGGAAGCAACCCGGGAACGACGACGGGCCCCCACCCCGGGAGGGGTGAGGGCCCGTCGAACGGCACCCGCGGGATCAGTTGCCCGAGAGCTTCTCCCGCAGCGCGGCGAGCTGGGCGTCGCTGGCGAGCGAACCGGCACCGGACTGCGACGGCGGGCCCTGGCCCGGGTCGTCGTCGTCGCGGGGCTCGGCCGACTCGTCGGCCTCGTCGCCGGGGCCGCCCGAGGAGTAGTTGGCCGGGGCCGCCTCGGCGGCCTCCGCCTCCTGCTCCGCGGTGCGCTGCAGCTGCGCGATGTGCTGCTGGTAGCGGGCGTACGCCGCCTGGTACTGGCGCTCCCACTCCTCGCGCTGGGACTCGAAGCCCTCGCGCCACTCCCCGGAGTCGGGGTCGAAGCCCTCCGGGTAGATGTAGTTGCCGGCGTCGTCGTACTCGGCGCCCATGCCGTACAGCGCCGGGTCGAACTCGGTCTCGGTCGTCATGCCCTCGTTCGCCTGCTTCAGCGAGAGCGAGATGCGGCGACGGTCGAGGTCGATGTCGATGACCTTGACCATGACGTCGTTGCCGACCTGGACGACCTGCTCCGGCACCTCGACGTGGCGCTCGGCCAGCTCGGAGATGTGGACCAGGCCCTCGATGCCCTCGTCGACGCGCACGAACGCACCGAACGGCACCAGCTTCGTGACCTTGCCGGGCACGATCTGGCCGATCTGGTGGGTCCGGGCGAACTGGCGCCAGGGGTCCTCCTGCGTCGCCTTGAGCGACAGCGAGACCCGCTCGCGGTCCAGGTCGACGTCGAGGACCTCGACCGTGACCTCCTGGCCGACCTCGACGACCTCGGAGGGGTGGTCGATGTGCTTCCAGGACAGCTCGGAGACGTGGACGAGGCCGTCGACCCCGCCGAGGTCGACGAACGCACCGAAGTTGACGATCGAGGAGACCTGACCCTTGCGGATCTGGCCCTTCGCGAGCTGGTTGAGGAACTCGCTGCGCACCGCGGACTGGGTCTGCTCCAGCCACGCGCGGCGGGACAGGACCACGTTGTTGCGGTTCTTGTCCAGCTCGATGATCTTGGCCTCGATCTCCTTGCCGACGTAGGGCTGGAGATCGCGGACGCGGCGCATCTCGACCAGCGACGCGGGGAGGAAGCCGCGGAGGCCGATGTCGAGGATGAGACCACCCTTGACGACCTCGATGACGGTGCCCTTGACCGGCTCGTCGTTGTCCTTGAGCTGCTCGATCGTGCCCCAGGCGCGCTCGTACTGGGCGCGCTTCTTGGACAGGATCAGCCGGCCCTCCTTGTCCTCCTTCTGGAGGACGAGGGCTTCGACCTCGTCGCCGACGGCGACGACTTCATTGGGGTCGACATCGTGCTTGATCGACAGCTCGCGCGAGGGGATGACGCCCTCGGTCTTGTAGCCGATGTCGAGAAGGACCTCGTCGCGGTCGACCTTGACGATGGTTCCCTCGACGATGTCACCATCGTTGAAGTACTTGATCGTCTCGTCGATGGCAGCGAGGAAGTCCTCTTCCGACCCGATGTCGTTCACAGCCACCTGGGGGCTGGACGTGCTCGGGGCGGTGTGGGTGTCGATGGACATACGGTGGACGGCTCCGGGATGGGCAGGTCTCGGTCGGGTGGACGTGTGCTCTTCCACGAGGGCGGACGTCGTCCTGACGCGCTGATCGGCACCCGCGGGGACCGAAGGGGATCGCTGCCCACCGGAGCCGACCGGACGCAGGCGAGACCACTGACGTGGAACACCATCGTATCCACTCGATCTCGTGCCCGGCAAACGGGTCAGACCTCGCCCCGGCCCGGCGTGTCGGGCGCGACGTGTGGGCGTGTCAGGATGCCGCCCATGAGCGCCGGAGCCGTGGGTGATGCGGCGTCCGTCGCCGCCTCCCGCTCCTGGTGGGACGCCGAGGCACCGGCCTACCAGAGCGAGCACGGGGCCTTCCTCGGCGACGTCGACTTCGTCTGGTGCCCGGAGCGGCTCCGGGAGGCCGACGCGGGGCTGCTGGGCCCGGCGGACGAGCTGGCCGGCGCGCGCGTCCTCGAGGTGGGCTGCGGCGCGGCCTCGTGCGCGCGGTGGCTCCGCGACCGCGGCGCGGATGCGGTCGGGATCGACCTGTCCGCCGGCATGCTGCGCGAGGCGCGGGCCGCCTCGGCCCGCTCCGGTGTGCCCGTCCCGCTGGTCCAGGCGGACGCCTCCCACCTGCCCTTTCCCGACGGCGGGTCCGACAGTGGGTTCGACATCGCCTGCTCGGCCTTCGGGGCCGTGCCGTTCGTGGCGGACACCGCAGCCCTGATGCGCGAGGTCGCCCGGGTGCTGCGGCCCGGAGGGCGGTGGGTGTTCGCGGTGAACCACCCGCTGCGCTGGATCTTCCCCGACGACCCGGGCGAGGACGGCCTCACCGTCGCGCACTCCTACTTCGACCGCGTCGGGTACGCGGAGTTCGACCCCGACGGCCGGGCGAGCTACGTCGAGCACCACCGCACGATCGGCGACCGGGTCGCCGAGGTGGTCGGGGCCGGCTTCGTGCTCGAGGGGATCGTCGAGCCGGAGTGGCCCGCCGGGCTCACCGAGGTGTGGGGCCAGTGGTCGCCGCTGCGCGGGGCGCTCTTCCCCGGGACGGCGATCTTCCGCTGCCGGTGGCCGGGCTGATGGCCCGTCCCCGGCACGCCGCACCGCCCGCCCCGGAGACCCCGGCGCAGGTCCTCGCCGACCTCCTCGCGGTCCAGCGACAGCGGTTCGCCGCCCTGGACCCCCGCCTCCCCGAGGCGCCGGCACCCCCGCCCGGTGACATCGTCGTCGTCGGGACGCCGCCCCAGCGGGTCGCCGGGGTGATCACCCACCACAGCTGGCCGGCGGGCAGCGGCCCGCTGCTGTGGTCGGCGGCCCAGGTCTCGGAACTGCACCCGGTGGTCGGCGCCGCGGGACACGCGCCGCTGCACGCCCTGCTCGAGGCGTGGCGCACCCGGATGCTGCCCGCGGTGCTGCGCGAACCGGACTCGGCAGCCACCGTCACCTGGCCCAGCCGCGACGTGGTGGCCACCCGGGTCTTCCTCGACCACGGCCTGGTCCCCCTCGCCGTCCTCGCGGTGCGCCCGCCCGGGGAGGTCGTCGCGCCGCCGCCGGACCCGGACGTCGAGGTCCGTCGCGCGAGCGGCGACGACCTGGAGATCTGCGTGCGGCTCGCGATGGAGGAGCTGGCCTACTCCAGCCAGGTCGGCGGATCGGTCGTCCGCGCCGACGCCGAGGCGGTAAAGCGCACCGTCATGCGCGATCGCCTGGGTCGGGGCGAGCCGACGTGGATCGCCCTCCGGCGGGGCCGGCCGGTCGGGATGATGGAGTGCGGCCGGGCCGAGGCGGTGCCCGGGACGTGGCTGGCGGGCCTGCTGCCCGAGGGAGCGTGGGGGTACGTCAACTGCGCCTCGGTGACCTCCTCCGAGCGCGGCGGCGGGGTCGGGCACCGGCTCGTGGCCACGGCGCTCGCGGAGCTGGACGCACCGCGGTCGGACCTCCCGACCCGCGGCACCTACCTCTACTACAACCCGCCGAACCCGCTGTCCTCGGTCTTCTGGCCGCGCGCCGGTTACCGACCGTTGTGGACGCTGTGGGAGGTTCGCCCCGCCGGAGGCCTGCGCTCGGTGTGACCCGTCACCCGATCGGCGTTACCGGATCGTGACACGACTCGTTGTGCAGGGCATGGACGAGCTCGCGAGGAAGGCCGCCGCGGTGGACCCGGCGATGGGGCCCGGCGCGCCGGACGCCGTGCGCTTCGGGTGCCGCTGCTCGGTGCTGTTCAACGCCGACGACGCGTTCGTCGACCCGCTCTGCCCGCTGCACGGCCCGCAGGCGTGACTCACCGCCGCGGCCGCAGGTTCCCGACGTCGGGTGTGGCCGGGAGATCCTCCGGGCGGAGGTCGCCGTAGGCGCTGGTCGCGAGGTCGGCGTAGACCTGCGCGAAGGCGTCGAACAGCTCACGGCTGAGCCCGGCACCGGCCTGCGTGTCGGCGATCGCGCTCATCTCCTCGACGAAGCGCCACGCCTTGGTCGCCGCGGCGGCGGCCGGGCCGACACCCGCCGTCGGGAAGTCGAGGCGCAGGTCGGCGACGACCGCGTCGAGCACCCCGTGGTGCTCCGCAGTGACGAGGGCCTGCGCGAGCAGCCCGGTGAACCCCTTGCGCACCGACGCGGTGCACATCTTGGTGGCGCTCGCCGCGCCGGTGTCCGCCCCGAGGGCCACCCATTCCACGCCGGGGACGGCGAGCGCGGCGACCTCGCCCGCGCGAGGACCCGACAGGAACACCCGGGTCGGTCGATCGGCGTCCGGCGCGGGTGGTGGGCCGGAGATCGCGGCGTCGACGAGGTCGGTCGGCAGGTCGGCCGCGATCGCGGTGACCGTCTCCGGCGACACCGCGTTCGCCTCGAGGACGAGCGGGCGCGCGCCGGAGCGGGTGCAGGCGCTGCCGATCTCCGCCGCGGCCTCCCGGGCCCGGCCAGGCGGGACGACGCTGATCACGATGTCGGCCCGCACCACCGCGTCCAGCGACCCGGCGTCGTCCAGGCCGGCCTCGGCGAGCCGCCGCGCCGTGGCCGGGGAGCGCCCGGCCGCCGTCGTCGCGACCTCGTGGCCGCCCGCCCGCAGGCAGCGGGCGAGGGCGATGCCCATGGCTCCGGGCGCGTGGACGCCGAGTGTGGTCACACGCCCACGGTGGACCGGGCGGGCTCGAAGCGCATGCCCTCCTCGACGCTGCCGCGGCGCAGGGTGACCGCGTCGATCGCGTAGTTCATCGCGAGGGTCCACGGCTTGCGGTCGCCGCCCCGGGGCAGTTCGTGGATCGAGCGCTGCACGTAGCCCGCGTCGAAGTCGAGCAGCGGGCGCTCCTCGACGGCGGGGTCGCGCTCCGGGACCGCGACGGCCTTCCCGTGCCGGTCCATCCACCGCACGAGACGGCAGAAGTACTCGGCGACGAGGTCCACCTTGAGCGTCCACGAGGCGTTCGTGTAGCCGATCATGAAGACCAGGTTCGGGACGCCGGAGAGCATCATGCCCTTGTAGGCCATCGTCTCGGGCAGCTTCACCGGCTCGTCGTCGACCGTCAGGCTCGCGCCGCCGAACATCTGCAGGTTCAGCCCGGTGGCCGTCACGACGACGTCCGCCTCGAGCTCCTGCCCGGAGCGCAGGCGGATCCCGGTCTCGGTGAAGGTCTCGATGTGGTCGGTGACGATGTCCGCGTCGCCCCGCTTGATCGCCTTGAACAGGTCGCCGTTCGGGACCATGCACATGCGCTGGTCCCACGGGTCGTACGGCGGGTTGAAGTGGGTGTCGACCTCGTAGCCCTCGGGCAGCTGGGCCGCGACCTGCTTGCGCAGCACGCCCCGCATGAAGCCCGGGAACCGCTGCGAGACCTGGTAGAGCGCGATGAGCTGGGCGATGTTCTTGGCCCGCACGATCGGGTCGGCAACGCGGGCGGGCAGCCACCTCGACAGCGTCTCGGCGACCGGATCGGTGCGGCCGATGGCGAGCACGTAGCTCGGCGTGCGCTGCAGCTGGGTCACGTGGGCGGCCCGACCCTCGCCCTGGGTCATCGCCGGCACGAGCGTGACCGCGGTGGCCCCGGAGCCGATCACGACGACGCGCTTGCCCGCGTAGTCCAGCTCCGGGTCCCAGAGCTGCGGGTGCACGACCGTGCCGCCGAAGTCCTCGAGCCCGGGCAGGTCCGGGGTGTAGCCCTCGTCGTACCGGTAGTAGCCCGAGCACCACAGCAGGAACGAACAGGTCAGGTGCTCCTCGCCGTCCGGGGTGGTGACGGTCAGCGTCCAGCGCTGCTCGGCACTCGACCACGCGGCGGCGGTGACGCGCCGGCCGTACCGGATGTGGCGGTCGACGCCGTACTCCCGCGCGGTGTCGCGGACGTACTGCAGGATCGACGGGCCGTCGGCGAGCGCCACGGAGTCCGGCCAGGGGCGGAACTTGAACCCGAGCGTGTGCATGTCGGAGTCCGAGCGGATGCCCGGGTAGCGGAACAGGCTCCACGTGCCGCCGAGGTCGTCGCGCGCCTCGAGGACGGCGTACGAGCGCTGCGGGTGCTCGGTCCGCAGGTGGCACGCCGTGCCGACCCCGGACAGGCCCGCGCCGACGATGACGACGTCCAGGTGCTCCGGGGTGGCCCCCGCCGCGGTACTCATGCGTACCAGCCTAGCGTGCGGTACCGCGGCGTACCAGTCCTCGGTGGTGGGTCTAGTGCGCCGCCTGGTCCCAGGACCGGCCGAAGCCGACCGAGACCTCCAGGGGCACGTCGAGCTCGAACGCCGCACCCATCTCGCGGCGCACCAGCTCGGTGACCTGGTCCCGCTCCCCCGGCGCCACCTCCAGCACGAGCTCGTCGTGCACCTGGAGCAGCATGCGGCTGCGCAGGCCCTCGTCGCGCAGGGCCGCGTGCACGCCGAGCATCGCGACCTTGACGACGTCGGCGGCGCTGCCCTGGATCGGCGCGTTGAGGGCCATCCGCTCGGCCATCTCCCGGCGCTGGCGGTTGTCGCTGTTGAGGTCGGGCAGGTAGCGGCGCCGGCCGAGGATCGAGCTGGTGTAGCCGTCCTTGCGGGCCTGGTCGACCACCTGGAACAGGTAGTCGCGGACCCCGCCGAACCGCGCGAAGTAGTCCTCCATCAGCTCCTTGGCCTCGTCGGTGGAGGTGCGCAGCTGGGCGGACAGACCGTAGGCCGAGAGCCCGTAGGCCAGGCCGTAGTTCATCGCCTTGATCTTCGCGCGCTGGGCCTGGCTGACCTCGTTCTCGGCGACCCCGAACACCTTGGCCGCCGTGACGGAGTGGAAGTCCTCGCCGGACTTGAACGACTCGATCAGCTCGGCGTCCACGGACAGGTGCGCCATGATCCGCATCTCGATCTGCGAGTAGTCCGCGGTCATCAGCTCGGCGTAGGCGCCGTCCGCGGAGTCCGCCCCGACGACGAAGGTGTCGCGGATGCGGCGGCCGGCCTCGGTGCGCACCGGGATGTTCTGCAGGTTCGGCTCGGTCGAGGAGAGCCGGCCGGTGCGCGCGATGGTCTGGTTGAAGGTCGTGTGGATGCGGCCGTCGTCGGAGGTCGAGTCGAGCAGGCCCTTGACCGTGACCCGGAGCCGGGTCGCGTCCCGGTGCTCGAGCAGGTGCTCCAGGAACGGGTGCGGGTTGGACTCGTTCAGCGTCTGCAGCGCGTCGGCGTCGGTGGTGTAGCCGGTCTTGGTCCGCTTCGTCTTCGGCATCTGCAGCTCGTCGAACAGCACCACCTGCAGCTGCTTCGGCGAGCCGAGGTTGATCTCCTTGCCGATCACGTCGTACGCCGACTGCGCCGCGGCCTGGACCCGGCCGCCGAACTGCGACTCCAGGTCCTGCAGCGCGGAGACGTCCACCGCGACGCCGGCCGCCTCGAGGTCGGCCAGGACGGCCAGCAGCGGCAGCTCGAGGTCGGTGAGCAGCGCTGTACCGCCGAGCTCCGCGAGGTCGTCGTCGAGCTTGTCGGCGAGGTCGGCGACCGCGCGGGCCCGCAGCATCTCGGTCTGCGCGAGGGTCGCGTCGGCCTCCTCCTCGCCGCCGTCGAGGGTGAGCTGGTCCCCGCTCGCGTCCGGCTCCTCGACCCGGAGCTCGCGGCGCAGGTAGCGCAGGGCGAGGTCGGCCAGGTCGAAGCTGCGCTCGCCGGGCCGCGCGAGGTACGCCGCGAGCGCGGTGTCGCTGGTGACGCCGTCGAGCCGCCATCCCCGCCCGCGGACGGCGTGCAGCGGGCCCTTGATCTCGTGGCCGGCCTTCGGCAGCTCCGGGTCGGCGAGCCAGGCGGCCAGGGCGGTCTCGTCCTCGGGGGTGACCGCGCGGACGTCGACGTAGGTGGTCTCGCCGTCGGCCGCCGCGATCGCGACGCCCTCGAGGTCGCCCGTGCCATGCGACCAGGTGCCCCGGAACCCGAGCCCCGTCCGACGCCCGTCGCGGGCGTGCTCGTCCAGCCACGCCGCGACCGCGCCCGGCTCCAGGGCCGCGCCGCGCACCTCGAAGCCCTCGTCGGCCTCCGGCTCGGCGGATTGCAGCGTGGAGAACAGCCGCTCGCGCAGCACGCGGAACTCCAGCTCGTCGAAGAGCCGGTGCACCGCGTCGCGGTCCCACGCCCGCGCCTCGAGCTCCGGTGGGGTGACGTCGAGCTCGACGTCGCGCACCAGCTCCGTGAGCTGCCGGTTCAGCACGACCGACGACAGGTGCTCCCGCAGCGCGTCACCGGCCTTGCCGCGCACCTCGTCGACCCGCTCGACCAGCGCGTCCAGGCTGCCGAACTCCCGCACCCACTTCTGCGCCGTCTTCTCCCCCACGCCCGGGATGCTCGGCAGGTTGTCGCTCGGGTCGCCGCGCAGGGCCGCGAAGTCCGGATACTGCTCGGGCGTCAGCGTGTACCGCTCGAGGACCGCCTCGGGGGTGTAGCGCGCCAGGTCGGACACGCCCTTGCGCGGGTAGAGCACCGTGACCGACTCGTTGACGAGCTGGAACGCGTCGCGGTCGCCCGTGCAGATCGCGACCTGCATCCCCTCGGCCACGGCCTGCGTCGTCAGGGTGGCGATGACGTCGTCGGCCTCGTAGCCCTCGCGCGTGATCACCGGGATGTGCAGCGTCGCGAGGATGTCCTTGATCAGGTCGACCTGCCCGCGGAACTCGTCGGGCGTCGCGCTGCGGTTGGCCTTGTACGCCGCGAACGTCTCGGACCGGAAGCTCTGCCGCGACACGTCGAAGGCGACGCCGACGTGCGTGGGTGCCTCGTCGCGCAGCAGGTTGATGAGCATGGACGTGAAGCCGTAGACGGCGTTCGTCTTCTGCCCGGACGTGGTGGTGAAGTTCTCCACCGGCAGCGCGAAGAACGCGCGGTAGGCCAGGGAGTGGCCGTCCAGGAGCAGCAGCCGGGCGCCCCCGGCCTCGTCCCCCGGCGTCGTCGCGGGCTTGTCTGCGGTCTTCGTCCCAGCCACGGCGCCGAGTCTGCCAGGGGGGTCCGACAGCCTCGCCCGTCGCTCCTAGCATGCTGCTCGTGGCAGCAGGAGACGAAGCGCAGCGGAGCTCGACCTCGGGAGCACGGACCCCCGAGCAGCAGGCCGTCCCCGAGATCGAGGTCTCCCACCCCGACGAGCAGCTCGCCGTGAAGATGGGCATCGAGGTCACCGAGTGGGACCCGGCCCGCGTCGTGGGGACCATGCCCGTCGCCGGGAACCGCCAGCCGTTCGGCCTCCTGCACGGCGGCGCGAACGGAGTGCTCGCCGAGACGATCGGCTCCACCGCGGCCTACCTGAACCGGGTCGGCGACCGACGCCCCGTCGGCCTGGAGCTCTCCTGCACCCACCACCGCTCGGCGCTGTCCGGGCTGGTCACGGCGGTGTGCACGCCCGCGTCGGTCGGGAAGACGGTGGGCACCTTCGAGATCGTCATCACCGACGACGAGGGCCACCGGGTCTGCACCGCGAAGCTCACCTGCATCTACCGCGACGCGACGCCGAAGGCCTGAAGCCGGTCACGACCGCGCCGCCCTGTCGCGGGTTTCCACAGCCCGCCCGCCAGGTTGTCGCTGGGATTCACAGCGACAAGGTGTCGGGTGGCGCGCCGGAGACCGCGACAAGGTGCAGGGCGACACGCGATCGCCGACACCTACGCCCGAGCTGCCCACACCGAGCGGGTCGTCCGTACCGCGAGGTCGTCGCGGCGCAGCAGGCTGCCCGGGCCTTCGGGGTCGAGGAGCCGGTCGAGCGCGGTGAGGTCCTCGGCGGACAGCGCGTCGGCCACGCCGTGCCGCAGCCGGCCCAGTCCGAGGAGCGCGTACCGGCCGACGGCGGCGCCGCCCACCGCCAGTGGCTCCTTCCGCTCGAGCTCGACGGTGAACCCGGCGGCCCGCAGCGTCGGCCCGAGGTCCGCCCCGCGGTGCGGCATGTGCTCCGCGGCCCGGCGGTCGGCGGCCTCGTGGGCGCGCCGCTCGACGCCCGGCCGGTCCTCGGGCGCGTCGTCGGGCAGGAAGCGTGGGAAGCCGTCCGGTTCGACGACGACGAGCAGCCCGCGCGGCGCGAGCAGGTCCCGCAGCCGGTGCAGGGCAGCGTCCACGTCGGCCAGGTGGTGCAGCGAGGCAGAGGCCCACACGAGGTCGGGGCGCCCGAGGTCGGGCCAGGCGGCGTCGAGGTCGGCGCGCAGCGTCTCCACCCGACCGGCGAGCCCCCGGGAGGCGGCCTTCTCGTGGAGACGCCGGAGGTGGTCGTCCGAGGCGTCGACGGCGAGCACGTGCGCGGCCGGGAACCGGTCGAGCAGGGCGAGCGTGCCCACCCCGGTCCCGGCGCCCAGGTCCACGACCCGCCGGGGAGCCTCTCGGACGGGGAGCGCGGCGACGAGGGCCGCGGTGGGCTCGGCGAGCACCTCGGCGTCGAGGTCGAGGATCTCCGCCATGCCGGCGTGGTCGTGCTGCGGGTGGTCGTGCTGCTGGTGGCCGTGTTCGTGGGTCATGACCGCACCCTAGGCAGTTCTTGCGTCAGAGGACGCAGTGTTTGCGCAATACGCAAGAGAGTGGGCCGCGCCGTTGCCGAGAACGCCGTCACTCCGGGTCGTCCCGGTGTCCCCGCCGGGCCTCGCGGTCGAACAGGCCCAGGATCTCGCACGGCCCGCCCTGGGCGCCGATCGCATGGGGCAGCATCGTCGGGAACTCGGCGGCCTGGTGCGTCTCCACGCGGATCCGCTGGTCCCCCAGGACGAGCACGGCGGCGCCGGAGAGGACGACGAACCACTCGCGTCCCGGATGTGCCCGCAGTCGGGCCGGACCGTCCGGCGGCGGGGCCGTCATCCGCTGCCGGACGACGGACATGCCGGGCTCGGCCCGGATCGACCACCGTCGCGCCCCGTGGGCCCCGTCGACGACCGCGTTCGTGACGACGTCGTCGGTGCCCGTCTCCACCAGCTGGTCCAGGGACGTGTCCAGGGCGCGGGCCAGGGTGACGAGCTGGTCGAGGGCGAGGCGGCGCTGGCCGTTCTCGATCCGGCTGAGCGTGGACTGGCTGAGGTTCGCCTGCGCGGCCAGGTCCTCCAGCGACCGGCCCTGGGCGACCCGCAGCGCGCGGATGCGGTTGCGCACCAGGCGGTCCAGGTCACCGACTTCTTGCGTCATGAGCAAGACCCTATGCCCCGCAGGCCGCCGCGGGTTACACCGGACAGCAGGTCGTCCCACGCCTCCGGAGGTCGCCATGTCCACCACCCACACCGTCGACGTCGTCGTCATCGGCGGCGGCGCCGCGGGCCTCAACGGTGCGCTGATGCTCGCCCGCTCGCGCCGGACCGTCGTCGTGATCGACGGCGGCGACCCCCGCAACGCCCCGGCCGAGGGCGTGCACGGCCTGCTCGCCCTCGACGGCACCCCGCCCGCGGAGCTGCTGCGACGCGGCCGTGAGGACGTGCGGCGCTACGGCGGCCGGATCGTGGCGGGCCGGGTCGTGTCGGCCGGGCGTGACGACGACGACGACTTCCGGGTCGAGCTCGCCGACGACACCGTGCTGCGCGCGCGGCGGCTCCTGGTCGCCACGGGACTGCGGGACGAGCTGCCGGACCTCCCTGGCCTGGCCGAACACTGGGGTCGCGGGCTGGTGCACTGCCCCTACTGCCACGGTTGGGAGGTCCGTGACGAGGCGATCGGCGTGCTCGGCGTCGGGCCCGCCTCGCTCCACCAGGTCCTGCTGTTCCGACAGCTCTCCGATGACGTCGTGTTCTTCCGCGGCGACGTCGAGCTCGACGGGCGCACCCGGGCGCGGTTCGAGGCCCGGGGCGTGCGGGTCGTCGACACCCCGGTGGCGGGCGTCGAGTCGGACGGGCACAGCATCACGGGCGTCCGCCTCGCCGACGGCCGGATCGTGCCCCGCACCGTGCTCGCCGTGGCGACGACGATGCTGGCCCGCACCGACGGCCTCGACGGGCTCGCGCTGCCCACGGAGGACGTCCAGCACGGCCGGCGTGTGGTCTCCGGGCCTGCGGGCACCACCGCCGTGCCCGGGGTGTGGGTGGCGGGCAACGTCACCGACCTGACGGCGCAGGTCGGCGCGTCGGCCGCCGCGGGCGCCCTGGCCGGGGCGCACATCAACGCCGACCTCGCGGCGGCGGAGGCCGAGGCCGCCGTGCCGGAGCCGTTCTCGCCCGCGAGCGAGGCCGCACTGACCGCGCGGATCGTCGGCGAGCGCCGGCACGGCCTCCCGCTCCCGGCCTGACGACGGCGGACGGTCCGGCGTCGGCCCCGTCGCGACGAGACGAACGGGCCGTTCGTCACCTTCTATCGTGACGAACGGCCCGTTCGTGCGGTGGCGGAGCGGCCGGGAACGGCCCTACGAGACGCCCAGGTAGGCGTCCTGGATCGTCGGGTCCGCGAGCAGCTCCGAGCCGGGGCCGGAGCGGGTCACCTCCCCGGTCTCCAGGACGTAGGCCTGGTGGGCGAGCCCGAGCGCCTGCGTGGCGTTCTGCTCGACGAGCAGGATCGTCACGCCCTCCTTGTTGATCTCCTCGATGACGCGGAAGATCTGCTGGATGAACTGCGGCGCGAGGCCCATCGAGGGCTCGTCGAGCAGCAGCAGCCGCGGCCGGGCCATCAGCGCCCGCCCGATGGCGAGCATCTGCTGCTCGCCGCCGGAGAGGGTGCCGCCGACCTGGTTCCGGCGTTCGGCCAGGCGCGGGAAGTACGTGAAGGCCCGCTCCTGGTCGTCGGAGAACTCCTTCGACCGCCGGTCGGAGCGGACGAACCCGCCCATGTCCAGGTTCTCCAGCACCGTCATGCCGGGGAAGATCCCGCGGCCCTCGGGCACCTGGCAGATGCCCTGGCGCACCCGCAGGTCGGCCCGGACCTTCGTCAGGTCCTTGCCGTCGTAGGTCATCGACCCCGACTGCAGGGCGAGCAGGCCGGAGATGGTCTTCATCGTCGTCGTCTTGCCGGCGCCGTTGGCCCCGATCAACGAGACGATCTGTCCCTCCTCCACCGAGAGGGTGATCCCCCGCAGCGCCTGGATCCGCCCGTAGGCGACGTTCACGTCGTGGAGCTCGAGCAGGCTCACTCGTCCACCGCCGTTCCGAGGTAGGCGGAGACGACGGCCGGGTCACGGCGCACCGCGTCCGGCTCGCCGTCGGCGATCTTCCGGCCGAAGTCCAGCACGACGAGCCGGTCGGTCACGCCGAGCACCACGCGCATGTCGTGCTCGACGAGGACCACGGTGTACCCGTCGTCGCGGATCTTGAGGATCAGCTCGGACAGGGCGTCCTTCTCGATCGCGGAGAAGCCGGCCGCGGGCTCGTCGAGACAGAGCAGCTTGGGCTCCGTGGCGAGCGCGCGGGCGATCTCGAGGCGGCGCTGGTCGCCGTAGGGCAGTGAGGTCGCCTTGTCCGCGGCGCGGTCGGCGATCCCCACGAACTCGAGCAGCGCCATCGCCTTGTCGACGGCCTCCCGCTCCTCCCGACGGTGCCGCGGCAGCCGGAGCAGCGCCCCCGGCACCGAGGTGCGGTGGCGGGCGTCGGTGCCGACGACCACGTTCTCCAGGGCCGTCATCGCCCCGAAGAGCCGGATGTTCTGGAAGGTCCGTGCGACGCCGGCCTGGATGATCTTGTAGCGCTTCATCCGGGCCAGGGACTGTCCCTCGAGCCGGATGTCGCCCTCGGTGGGCCGGTAGACGCCGGTGACGATGTTGAAGCACGTCGTCTTGCCGGCGCCGTTCGGTCCGATGAGCCCGAGGATCTCCCCGCGCTTCACGTCGAAGGAGACGTCGTCGAGGGCCGTGAGGCCGCCGAAGCGGACCGTCAGGCCGTCGACCGCGAGCAGGGTCTCCCCCGCCGAGACCGCGATCTCGCGGTCCGGCGCGACCTTCTCCGCGACGGCGGCCTCGTGCTCGGCACGCTCGGCCGCGTCCATCTGCTCGACGGCCTCGAGCAGGCCCTCCGTCACGGTCGAGCTCCGCTGCGCTCCGTCTCCTGCGTCAGGCGTGGTCACTCCCCACCTCCCTGCGGACGCGACCCGGACCGGTCGTCGGGAACGGCCTCTGCGGGCTCACCCGCCGGTCTGGACGAGGGTGTCAACGACGTCGGCGCCACGCCCGTCCCCGCTCCGAACAGCTTCTGGTAGGCCTGCCGACCGTAGGTCAGCAGGTGCTGGCGCATCCCCAGGATGCCCTGCGGCCGGAAGATCATGAGGATGATCAGGGCCAGCCCGAAGACCAGGAAGCGGTACTCCGGCTCGAACTGGAACCGGTCCGGGATGTAGGACACCAGGAAGGCACCGACGACGACGCCGACCTTGTTGCCCTGCCCGCCGAGGACCACGGCGGCGAGGTACAGGATCGAGGTCGTCACGTCGAACCGCTGGTTGTTGACGAACCCGACCTGGGCGGCGAACAGCGTGCCCGACAGCCCGCCGACCGCGGCCCCGATCGCGAAGGCCCAGATCTTGAACTTGTAGGTCGGGACGCCGGTGAGCTCGGCGGCGTCCTCGTCCTCGCGGACCGCGATCCAGGCGCGGCCCACCCGGGACCGCTCCAGGTTGCCCATGAGGAACAGCACGATGATCACGATGGTCACCGCGAGCCAGTAGAAGCCCTGGGCGTCGTTCTGAGTGAAGATCGGCGAGCCGTCGGGGTAGGTCCCGCCGGGCCGCGCGATGTCCTGGAAGCCCCGGTTGCCGCGCAGCGGGTCGATGTTGTCGGCCAGCAGGCGGACGATCTCGCCGAAGCCCAGCGTGACGATCGCCAGGTAGTCCCCGCGCAGTCGCAGGGTCGGTGTCCCGAGGATGACGCCGGAGATCATCGTGATCACCATGGCGATCGGCACGATCACGAGCCACGGGAACCGAACGCCGAGCTCGGAGTCCGGCGAGGACAGCACCGCCGCGGAGTAGGCCCCGATCGCGAAGAAGCCGACGTAGCCGAGGTCGAGCAGACCCGCCTGCCCGATGACGACGTTAAGACCGATCGCGATCAGCGCGAACACCGCCGCGTTGAACAGCGCGATGGGGAACGAGGTCGCCGGCTCGGTGGTGATGATCGGCGGGTTGAGCACCGGCAGCAGGTAGATGATCGCGGCCACCGGCACCAGCAGACCCCACTGCTGGGGTCGGCTGCGGGCGTTCCACCAGCGGGAGAGCTCGCCGAACCGCCCTCCCGACGACGACGGGGCCCGCTCCGTCTCGGTCGTCGCGGTCATACCCTCGCCTTCCCGAGCGACTCGCCGAGGATCCCGGTCGGACGGAACATCAGCACGCCCACGAGCAGCACGAACGCGACGACGTCGCGCCAGTCGCCGCCGAACAGGGACTGTCCGTAGTTCTCCGCGATGCCGAGGATCAGGCCGCCCAGCAGGGCGCCGCGCAGGTTGCCGATGCCGCCGAGGACGGCCGCGGCGAACGCCTTGATGCCGAGCAGGAAGCCGCCGTTGAACACCGCGCCCTGCGGGATCGTCATCAGGTAGAACAGCGCGGCCGCGCCGGCGAGCAGGCCGCCGAGCAGGAACGTGATCATGATGACGCGCTCGCGGTTGACGCCCATGAGCGTGGCGGTGGCGGGGTCCTGGGCGACGGCACGGACGCCGCGGCCCAGGCGCGTGCGGTTCACGAACGAGTCGGCGACGACGAACAGCGCCAGGGCCGCCACGATGATGATCAGCTGCAGGTTGGTCACCGGCGCACCGAAGATCCGGAACAGTGGCTCCGGCGGGAGCAGGCGGATGGTGCCCTCGGGGTTCGATCCGCGCGTGATCCGGAAGACCTGCTGGATGACGAACGACGCGCCGATCGCGGTGATGAGGAAGGCGAGGCGTGGCGCGTTGCGCTTGCGCAGCGGCCGGTAGGCGACGCGTTCGAGGATCACCGCCGCGACGCCCGCGAGGATCATGCCGACCGCACCCGCGAGGACGAGGTTGGCGATGATGCCGGCGAGGGGGACGTTGGGCGTCTGGCCGGGCTGGAAGCCGAGCGCGAGGAAGGTGAAGTACACGCCGAACACCCCGATCACGAAGATCTCGGAGTGGGCGAAGTTGATGAGCTGGAGCACCCCGTAGACCAGGGTGTAGCCGAGGGCGACCAGGGCGTAGATGCTCCCGTAGGAGAGCCCGTTGATGGTGTTGGCCCAGAAGCGGTCGAGGAACAACCCGACGTCGAAGTTGATCCACGGCCCGGAGCCCTGGGCCACCAGGTCCGTGACTGCGGTGAGGGTGTGGATGACGCTCTCCCTGGGGGCGCCGGCGGCCGAGGTGGTGACCCGGCCGGGGGAACGCGGAGCCTCGTCGTCGAGGCCCCGCGGGGGCGGACGCACGACGGCCGCGCCCGGGCTGGTGGCCCGGACGCGGCCGTCGGCGTGGTGATCAGCCGGTGATCGGCGAATCCGTGACGATCTTGTCGCCGTCGACCCGGTAGACGTACACCGGGGTGTCGGTGAGCTCGCCGTTGGGCTGCCACTGGAACTTCTTGGTCAGGCCCTGGCCGTTGTAGGACTTGACGAAGTTCAGCAGCGCCGGACGCGAGTTCGCGCCCTTGTCGATGCCCTGCAGCAGGATGGTCGCGGCGTCGTACGCCTCGGCCGAGTAGGTCTGCGGCGGGGTGTTGTAGGCCTGCTGATAGGCCTGCGTGAAGGCGGTGAAGCCCTCCTGCGGGACGCACGGGCAGGTCAGGAACGACCCGTTGGCCGAACCGGCCGCGTTCACCACGAACTGCTCGTCCTTGACGCCGTCCGGCGCGACGAACGGCGTCTGCACACCAGCGTCACGCAGCTGCTGGATCAGCGGCGAGGCCTCGGTGTAGTAGCCGGCGTAGAAGATCGCCTGCGGGTTGGCCTGCTGGACCTGGCCGACCGTCGCGGAGAACTCCTTCTGGTTGGTCTTGACGTCGCCCTGGCACGCGGCCACCTGCGGGCCGAGCGCCTGGGTGACCGCCTGGGCCAGCCCGATGCCGTAGTCCGAGTCGTCCTTGATGACGCAGATCGACTGCGGGTTGAACTTGCCCTGCATCCACTTCGCCGCGGCCGGGCCCTGCACCGCGTCGTTGCCGAGGCCACGGAAGAAGTTGGTCCAGCCGTTCGCCGTGAGGCCGGGGTTGGTGGCCGACGGCGTGATGTTGACCAGGCCCGCGGCGTTCAGCGCCGGGCCGACGGCCTTCGACTCACCGGAGAACGGCAGGCCGACGATGCCGAGGACGGCCTGGTTGTTGATGACGGCCTGCGTCGGGCCGACCGCGGTGTCGGGCGTGCCGCCCGAGTCCGCCTTGACCAGGGTGACCTGGCAGCCCTGGTTGGCCTGGTTGTGCTGGTTGACGGCCAGCTCGGTGGCGTTGGCGATCGCCTGCCCGAGGGCGGCGTTCTGGCCGGCGAGGGTGCCGACGTACGCGATCGAGGTGCCGGGGGCGCACCGTCCCTGGCCGTCTCCGGCCGGGAGGACGGCGTTGTTCGGCTGGGCGGGGGCGGGGGCCGCGCTGGTCTGCGCCGGGCCGCTCCCGCTCTGGTTGGCGCAGCCGGAGAGCACCAGGGCCGCTGCCGCGACCAGGGCACCTGCGGCGGCGAGCCGACGTCGGACCACTGAACAAACCTCCGTTGCTGGTGTTCGCAGAGCGACCGTTGAAGTTCCAAACTCCGCCGGTCGGGTGGGAAACATAGACCCAAATCACCGCGAGGAACAGCGGGCGTCCAGCTGGTATCGAAGCCGTAACGCGAGGTGTGGCCGGGCGGGTGGGCCACCCGGCGAACCCGCTCAGGGTTGGGTACGCTCAGGGATCCATCGGCCGCTCACCAGCCGATACACGGTCACCGAGTCCGACCCGACGTCGCCGAACCGGTCGAACGAGATGCTTCCGGTCACGCCGTCCGCATCAGAGGACTGGACCGCCTGCGTCACCGCGGGTCGTTGATCGGTCGACCACTCTCCGCCACCACGACCAGTGATGACGGAGCCGGCGGCCGACAGGACGACGTTGGCCGCGTCGAAGCTGAAGGCCCCGTACTCGCCGTAGCCCTCCCGGTACCCCGCCGCCCGGTAGGCGTCGACGAACGCCCGCGCGCCCGGCAGCGTCTCGGGGGGCGCGCCGACCGACGTGCCGAGGTCGCCCTCGCGGCCCCCGGCGGCGGCGTAGCCCGGGTTGACCATGCCGTCGCCGCCCATCACGGGGCCCGCGTCACCGCCCAGGGCCTCGGCCAACGGGCCGCCGGCCGGGTACTCCCCGCCGTAGAAGACCGCCTGGGGCCGGGCGGCGCGGACCGCGGCGACGGTGGCGTCGCGGGCGGAGGCCGGTGCGGCGGCGGGCAGGGTCTGGCGGAGGACGACCTGCCCGCCGCGGGTCTGGAACTGCTTCACGAACTCGTTCGCGATGCCCTCGCCGTAGGTGTTGCCGTCGCTGACGACCGCGACCCGGCTGCGCCCGCCGGCCGCCAGGAAGTTCGCGGCGAGCGGCCCCTGCACGGCGTCGGTGGCGACGACGCGGAAGTAGGTCTGGTACTGCCGCAGCGGGGCGGTGACGGGGTTCGCGCCGCGCGTGAGCGAGGTGTTCGTGTTGCCCGGGGACACCTGGACGACGCCGGCCTCACCCAGCACGGGCTGCACGGCCTGGGCGGTGGAGGAGTTGTACGTCCCGACGACCCCGATCAGGTCCGGGTTCGCGACCAGGTCCCGGGCGGCGGCGGCGCCGGTCGCGGGGTCCGCCCGGTCGTCGCGGGCGTCCAGCGCGAGCCGGTAGCCCGGGATCGCGCACTGCTCGTTGGCCTCGCGCACCGCGAGGTCGGCGCCGTTGCGCATGCCCGCACCGATGTTCGCGAGGTCGCCCGACAGCGGGGCGACGAGCCCGACCGTGAGCGTGCCGCGGTCGGTGTCGCAGTCCCCGGGCGACGAGCTGGATCCGCCGCACGCCGTCAGGGTCAGAGCGGCCCCCACCACGACCGCTGCCATCGCAGCGCAGCGCCTCATGGCCGAGCACCGTAGGTCACGATCGAGTGACGCCCGTGATCGGGTCCGCTCGTTGGTGCAGGTCAGCGAGCCGGGTCACTCACGCGGCGGAACGACGCATCGTCACCGTGGCCGTCTCTCGTCGGGCGATACCCCGCTCAGCCGAACGTCTCGACGACCGCGTCCGCGACCGCCTTCATCGTGGTCCGGCGGTCCATCGCGGTGCGCTGGATCCAGCGGAACGCGTCGGGCTCGGTCATCTTCTTCTTCGACATCAGCAGGCCCTTGGCGCGCTCGACCGCCTTGCGGGTCTCGAGGCGCTCGGTGAGCTCGGCGACCTCGTTCTCGAGCGCGCTGACCTCGGCGAACCGGCTGGCGGCCACCTCGATGGCCGGGACGACGTCGGTCTTCGTGAACGGCTTGACCAGGTAGGCCATGGCGCCGGCGTCGCGCGCGGACTCGACGAGCTCGCGCTGGCTGAAGGCGGTGAGCATGACGACGGGGGCGATCCGCTCGCGGGCGATCGTGGACGCCGCCTCGAGGCCGTCGGTGCCCGGCATCTTGATGTCCATCATGACCAGGCCCGGTCGCAGCGAGCGGGCCATCTCGATCGCCTGCGCACCGTCGCCCGCCTCGCCGACGACGTCGTAGCCCTCCTCGCGGAGCATCTCCACGAGATCCATGCGGATGAGCGCCTCGTCCTCGGCCACGAGCACGCGGAGGGCCTCGCGGGGCGTCTCCTGCGGCTCGGGGACGGTGTCCACCTCGGCGACGATCTCCGCGGCCTGCTGGCTCATGGCGGTCCTCCTGTGCGCGTCGCTGCGGCCGGCGACGCCCGATGTCTCCCCCGAGGGGCGGGCCGGTCATCGACTCCGGGCTGGCCGGCTCGATTCAGCTGGAGCCTATCCGCCCGACCTGCGCGGGCGTCGACGACGAGCGCCACGGTGAGGGGGCTGTCACACGGTCGCGGCCCCGTCAGATGGTGGTGCGTCCGACACGCCGTCGATGAGCGAGCACTCTCGGCGGTCCGGACATCGAGCCCGCCACCGCCTGTGCTCGCTCGACCCGTGGGGAGTCGTCGGCGTCGTCGGTGCGCCGCATTCCGCCGCGCACGACCGCTTCACGGGGACACTCGTGCGGTGGCTAGACTCGAGCCAGGCCGGAAATTCGGCGAATGCAGTAAGCCCTCGTAGTCCAATTGGCAGAGACGGTGGTCTCAAACTCCATACAGTGTGGGTTCGAATCCCACCGAGGGCACTTCTTCCATCTCCGCTCCTCAAGATCGCCGCAACAACGAGGATCCGAGGCCTCAGCATCCGAATCCTCGTTGTTCTGGTGATCTTGGATCAGGCGGACTCGAGCTCATCGCGCCGCGAGCCGATGGCCTGCATCGTGGACGAGGTCCGCGAGCAGTTCACCCACGTGGTGATCCCTCGCGCGCGACAGCACGCGGCGGCCGTCGCGGCGTTGGGTGATCAGGCCCACCAGGCGCAGCTTCGCGAGGTGTTGGGAGACGGCCGGGCGGGCCACCCCCAGGCGTTCCGCGAGCGAGGACACGTCGAGCTCCTCGCCGCAGAGCAGCCACAACAGACGCAGCCGGGTCGGGTCGGCGAGCATGCGCAGGCCCTCCACGACCTCGTCGACGCGTTCGTCGGCCGGGAGCTGTTGCCACCCCCCGGCGGCTGCATCGTTGTCGCGTGCGCACACGAGCACGTATGTTGGCACGAGGAACCGCCGGGCACCACCGTGGAGGTCGGACGATCATGACGAGCGTGACACCGATCCGTCGATCCGTCGGCCGCTCCGGTCAGGCCCAAGGGCTGCCCGCCCGACCTGCGGTACACGGCTGCGGGCACGGGGACACCGGCTCGAGCAGGGCCGGTTCCGTCGTCGCAGAGGTCCTCGCGCTGCACGGCGCCCTCGCCGACCGCGCGGACCTCTCCCCCGGCCCGGAGACGAACGACCTCTTCGGCCGGCTCGTCGCACTCGCGATCGAGCCGGGCGCCGCGCGCGAGGCCGAGACCGTGCTCGCCGACCCCGCCGTCGCGACCCTCCTGCCCGAGCTGCGGCGGCTCTGCGCGGACGGCGAGTACCACCTGGAAGAGCACTGGGCGCGCCGTGTCCTCGCGGCGTCCGATCCCGCCGCCGAACTGGCCCGGTTCCCCTATCACCAGAACTACGTCGACCTGACGCGCCTGGAACACCACGCGGTGACCGGCCTCGTCCCGGAGGGCCCGCGGCGGGTCCTGTTCGTCGGCTCCGGCCCGCTGCCGCTCACCTCGATGCTGCTGGCGGAGCGGTACGGCTGCGAGGTCGACAACCTCGACCACGCGCCGGAGGCGGCCACGCTCGGCGGCGCGCTGGCGACGGCCCTCGGGCGGACGGGCCTGCGCTTCCGCACCGGCGAGGCGGAGGACGTCGACGGCCTCGAGCGCTACGACCTCGTCTACCTCGCCGCCCTCGCCGGCCTGGAGCCGACGTCGAAGCAGCGGCTGCTCGCCCACCTCGGCCGATGTCTGGCCCCCGGCACCCTCGTCCTCGCCCGCAGCGCGCACTCGCTGCGCGGGCTGCTCTACCCGGTGCTCGACCCCCACGACCTGCCCGGCCTCGAGACCCTGTCGGTCGTGCACCCGTTCACCGACGTCGTCAACTCCGTCGTGGTCGCGCGCGTCCCCGGTTAGGGCCCGGCGAGGTCCGCGACGATAGGGCGGTGGTCCGAGACCGTCACCGGCGGCGCGTCGGCGGAGACCACGCCGAAGCCGCGGACCAGCACGTGGTCGATCGCGCCCGCACCCGTCGTCGGGAAGGAGCCGACGGACGTGAGGCTCCCCAGGGGCCCGACGTCGACGCTGTTGAGGTCGCCCAGCACGACCGTCGGACGCCCGTCGACCGCCGCCGCCAACGCCGCCTGTTGCGCTCCGGCGACGCCATTCAGCCCCAGGTGGGCGTTCAGCACCACGAACGACCCGAGGTCGACGCGCTGGTAGCCGCGCTGCTCGTCCCGGCGGTCGGGCGCGAAGAGCTGAACGGTCGCGGCGACCACGGGCCGCCGGACGAGCATCGCCAGCCCGTAGGTCACCGGTCCGCGATCGGCGCACGGTCGCCGCAGGGCGGCGTTCACCGGCGCCGCGTCCTCGGCCGGCGTGGGCACGACCGGGCCGGGCACGGCGACGTAGTCCAGACCGTGCTCGCGCCCCAGGAGGTCGGCGAGCTCCCCCGCCTCCACGGCGCAGATCTCCTGCAGGCCCACGACGTCGGGTCGCGCGGCGGCGATCGTCGGCGCCCAGTCCGCCGGGTCGTGGCGGGACGTGAGGACGTTCCAGGTCATCACCCGGAGGGACGCCGGGCGCTCGGCCGTCGGGGTGCAGGCGGCGAGCAGCAGGAGTACGAGCACCGCCGCGCGGGCAACCGTCGTCCCCGGACGTGGAGGGGGACGACGATGGCGTCGGAGGCGGTCGCGGACACCGATCAGCTCGAGGAGGGCGAACCGTTCCGGGTCGAGCTGGCCGGCACGCCGATCTGTGTGGTCCTGCTGAGCCCCACCGAGGCGTGTGCGGTGCAGGACACCTGCACCCACCAGGGACAGTCGCTCGCGGAGGGGCACGTCACCGAGGACGACGAGATCGTCTGCCCGGCGCACGCCTCGACGTTCGACCTGCACACGGGCGAGGCGCGCGGCATCCCGGCGGTCGACCCGGTCGCGACGTTCCCCTGCGAGATCCACGACGGCGCGGTGTGGGTGGACGCGGGCTGATCAGGTCCGGGTGAGCCGGCGCCGGTTCCCCCGCACGGCCCGCTGCACCGGGGCCAGGACGTCGCCGACGAAGCGGGCGGTGTCCGTCGGCGGGCGGCTCACCGCGATCCAGCCTGCTTGCCCGAACGCGGACGCCTTCTCCGTGACCATGCGGCGCAGCTCCCGGCGGTCCCGCGCGCTCGGCGGCCAGCCGCCCGCGACCAGGCGTGCGGTGCGCGCCCCGATGACGATCGGGGCCGACACCGTGATCTCGACGAGCTGCACCCACGGGCGCACCCATCCCCTGCTCGCAGCGGCCATGAACCCGACGCTACCCACGACGCCTTCCGCCCGGTTGGCATCGCCCTGGTGGATGGAACACGGCTCGCCTACGGTGACCGCGCCCACAACCCGCCGTCGGGAAAGGACGTCGATGTCCGATCAGCGTCAGGTGCGCCGCGTCCTCGGCGCGAGCCTCGTCGGCACCACCATCGAGTGGTACGACTTCTTCATCTACGCCTCGGCCTCCGGGCTGGTGTTCGGGCAGCTGTTCTTCTCCCCGCTCGGCCCGACGGCGGGTCTGCTCGCCTCGTTCGCGACCATCGGGGTCAGCTTCGTCGTGCGCCCCGTCGGCGGGGTGCTCGCCGGGCACCTGGGTGACCGCTTCGGGCGCCGCGGGGTCCTGGTCGCAACGCTGCTGCTGATGGGCATCTCGACGGTCGGGGTCGGCCTGCTGCCCACGTACGCGTCGGTCGGCGCGGCCGCCCCGGTGCTGCTGGTGGTGCTGCGGCTGCTGCAGGGCGTCTCGGCCGGCGGCGAGTGGGGCGGCGCGGCGCTGATGTCGGTGGAGCACGCCCCGCACGGCAAGCGCGGCTACTACGGCTCGTTCCCGCAGCTCGGCGTCCCGATCGGGCTGCTGATCGCCAACGCGGTGTTCTTCACGGTGTCCGGGCTGACCACCCGTGAGCAGTTCCTCGCGTGGGGCTGGCGCATCCCGTTCCTGCTCTCGATCGTGCTGATCGGGGTCGGCTTCGTGATCCGCTACCGCGTCGACGAGAGCCCGGTCTTCGACGAGCTCCGTCGCCGTCGGGCCCGCCGGTCCGCACCGCTCGGCGTCGTGCTGCGGCAGCACCCGCGGGAGCTGCTGGTCGGCATCGGTCTGTTCATGGCCAACAACATGGCGGGCTACCTGTTGATCGCCTTCATCACCTCGTACGGGACCCGATCACTCGGACAGTCGACGGCGACGATGCTGCTGGTGGGCATCGCGGGCGCGGTCTCGTGGGGCTTCGCGACGCTGTGGGCCGCACGCTGGTCGGACCGGGTCGGCCGCAAGCGGGTCTACCTCGTCGGCACGCTCGCCCTGCTGGTCTGGTCGTTCCCGCTGTTCCTGCTGCTCGACACCGCGAACGTGGGGCTCATGGTGCTCGCGGTCGTGGTCTTCGGGATCCCGCTCGGCCTGACCTACGGCCAGCAGTCTGCGACCTACGCCGAGATGTTCCCGGCGTCGGTGCGCTACAGCGGCGCGTCGCTGGCCTACGCCCTCGGCGCGGTCCTCGGCGGTGCGTTCGCCCCGCTGCTGGCGGCCGCCTTCGTCGAGGCGACCGGCACCTCACTGTCGGTGTCGGCCTACATGGCCGTGCTCGCGCTGATCACCCTCGCCGCGGTGCTCGCCATGCGGGAACGCCCCGCGGCCGAGCGCGAGGCCTTCGTCGACGGCCTTCCCGACGACAGGTCGGTGCCGGCCGAGGCGTGAGCTGCGGCTACGCGCCGTCGAGGGCCGCGACGATCCGGGCCTCGGCGTCGGCGAGGTAGGCGTCGAGCTCGGTCGCCGCGTCGTCCAGGCGGCCCTGCTCCACGAGGCGGGTGACCGTGGTGTTCCGCTCCAGGTAGGGCGCGTGGAAGTCCTCGCGGACGCCGACCCGGTGGAAGATCAGCCGCATCTCGGCGAGCAGCAGGGCCATCTGCGTGTCGAGCCGGTCGCTGCCGGCCAGCGCGACGACCGCGCGGTGGAAGTGCTGGTTCGCGTCCGCGACCCCGGTCCAGTCCTGCTGCGCCGCGGCCGCGTGCCCCTCGTCGACCGCGACGGCGAGCGCCTTCACGGCGGACGGATCGCCGGCGTGGACCCCGTGCCGGACGGCGGCCGGCTCGACGAGCCGCCGGGCCCGGTACACGTCGCGGACGTCGGTGAGACCCGGCGTCGAGACGAACACCCCGCGGTGCTGCTCCCGGACGAGGATGCGCTCGGAGATCAGCTCGCTGAACGCCTCGCGGAGCGTGTTGCGGCTGACGGCGAGGGCCTCGCAGAACGCCTGCTCCGGCAACCGGACCCCGGGCAGCAGGAGCCCCTCGACGACCTGCTCGCGCACCGCGTCCGCCACGCGCTCCGCGGTCGACGACGTCTGCGCAACCTGCACACGGGCGAGCGCGTCGAGGGCGGAGCGGGCCGGGTCGGTCACGATCACCAGCGTACGTCTCGCCGGATCGTTCAACGATGGGTCGTCGCTTCGATCCTCGACGAAGGGTGCGGCGGGCAGGGTCGGGCGTGTGCGCCGAGACCAGCCCGCCGGCACCGTTGCGCGACGCACACGGCCGGAGCACGCCGACCCGTTCGGTTCGCGCTGTGCGTGCGGCACACGGCCGGAGCACGCCGACCCGTTCCGTTCGCGCTGTGCGTGCCGCACACGGCCGGAGCACGCCGATCCGTTCCGATCGCGCGGTGCGTGCCACACACGGCCGGAGCACGCCGACCCGTTCCGTTCGCGCTGTGCGTCCCGCACACGGCCTGGCCCGGTCCGCGACCATGATCAGCAGTTCGGGAGCGACACGCGCAAGATCTGGTGCGACTCGCCCACGAAGTACAGATCATGGTCTGCCCGGCCGGCCGTCACCGAGCCCATCGGTGTGCTGGGCCGCCGCAGTCCGCGGGGCGCCCACATGCGCGGCGACCGCGACGGTGAGACCCGCCCGGGCTGCGCGCCACCTCGAGCGTCGAGCGCGCCGGGCTCGCCGTCGCGGGCGTTGAGCTCCGACCGTGTGCGTCGCGCAACGACCGTGTTCCGGTGGGCGTCCTGCATCGACCGTGTGCGTCGCGCAACGGCTGTGTTCCGGTGGGCGTCCTGCACCGACCGTGTGCGTCGCGCAACGGCCGTGTTCCGCTGGACGTCCTGCACCGACCGTGTGCGTCGCGCAACGGCCGTGTTCCGCTGGACGTCCTGCCGCGACCGTGTGCGTCGCGCAACGACCGCGCCCGGCGAGCGTCCTGCCGCGACCGTGTGCGTCGCGCAACGCTGACGTTCCGAAAGCCGCTCTGCTCCCCGCCCCCGACGCTGCCTCCATCGACCCCGAGGAGTTCCGATGAGCACCCCGTTCGCCGCCCTGCACGTCCCCGGTGAGCCGTTCGTCCTGCCGAACGCGTGGGACGTCGGCTCGGCGCGGGCCCTGGTGGCCGCCGGCTTCCGTGCGATCGGCACGACGAGCCTCGGCGTCGCGGCCTCCCGCGGGATCGAGGACGCCACCCGCGCGTCCCGGGACGCCTCGCTCGCCGTGACCCGGGAACTGCGCGACACACTCCCCGAGGTGCTGCTCACCGCCGACCTCGAGGACGGGTTCCACGACGACCCGATCGCGGTCGCGGACCTCGTCGAGTCGTTGGCCGTGGACGGCGTCAACCTCGAGGACGCGACGGCCGGGGAGCTCGTCGACCCGGCCCGGCACGAGGCCCGCATCCGGGCGGTGAAGGACCGGTGCCCGGACGTCTTCGTCAACGCCCGGACCGACGTGTTCTGGCTGGACGCGGGCACCGTTGACGATGCGATCGCCCGCGTGCGGCGCTACGTCGACGCCGGGGCCGACGGCGTCTTCGTTCCCGGCGCGCTCGACGTGGCGACGATCGAGGCGATCACTGCGGCCGTCGACGCGCCCCTCAACGTCCTCGCGTCGGCGACCCTGGACCGGCACCGGCTCGCGGAGCTGGGCGTCGCCCGGATCAGCACCGGCTCGTTGCTCTACCGGTCCGCGATGACCCGGCTGGTCGATGCTGCGGTGGCCGTCCGCGAGGGCCGCCCGCCGGGCGACGCCGTGTCCTACGACGAGGTGCAGGCCTGGAGTCAGACCTCCTCGAGCTCGTAGGCGTCGTCGCCGACCCACACCCGGAGCCCCTCGGCGTCGTCGGTGATGGCGCCGTCCTCCTCCTCGGAGAGCTCCCGCGACGCCCCGAGTGCCCGCTTCGAGTAGCGAATCCGGCCGTCGCCGAGATCCTCCGGGCGGTACTCGCGGGCCAGGACCGACGTCCGCGTCGACGTCGCGAGGTAGGCCGCGGTGTCGGCGCCCACCTCGGCGATCCACTCGTTCATGCGCGGATCTCACCGCGGAGCCCGCGGACCTCCAAGATCCGAGCTGACGTGCGGATACTGCACTGGGCTGAACGAGTGGTCCGCATTCCGACCTTGAGTACGTTCCGTCACCCTGTGGCCTGCCTCACATCAGCAGGGGGACCCCATGTACCTGACCCAGGGACTGCACCGCGCGGCCCGCCAGACGCCCGACCTCCCGGCGACGATCCACGGCGACCGCACCTGGACCTGGGCCGAGAGCCGCGACCGCGTCGCCCGGTTCGCCTCCGCCCTGCGCGAGCTCGGCCTCGAGGCCGGAGGACGCGTCGCGATGCTCGCGCTCAACTCCGATCGCTACCACGAGTACCTGTTGGCGGTCCCGTGGGCCGGCGGGATCGTGGTTCCGGTCAACGTGCGGTGGAGCGCCGCAGAGGTCGCCTTCGCCCTCGAGGACTCGGGCGCCACGATCCTCCTGATCGACGACACGATGCTGCCCCTGCTCCCGCAGGTCCGCACCGCGGCCCCGGTCCTGCGCCACGTGGTGCACGTCGGGGACGGACCGACCCCCGAGGGCACGTTGCCCTACGAGGCCCTGGTCGAGACGCACGCACCCGTCGTCGACGCGATGCGCGGAGGCGACGACCCGTACGGCATCTACTACACCGGCGGCACCACCGGCACACCGAAGGGCGTGGTCCTGAGCCACGCCAACCTGCTGGTGTCCGCGCTGGGCATGCTCGCCACCGGGGACCTCATGCGGCCCGGCGGTCGGCTGCTGCACGCGGCGCCGATGTTCCACATCGCCGACGGGGCCGCCTGGGTCGCCTGCACCGTCCTCGGCGGGACCCACGTGATCGTCCCGTCGTTCACCCCCACCGGGGTCGCCGAGGCGATCGAGCACCACCGGATCACCGACGCGCTCCTCGTCCCGACGATGATCCAACTGCTGGTCGACGATCCCGCGACCCGCGACGCCGACCTCTCCAGCCTGCGCACCCTGATCTACGGCGCCTCCCCGATCTCCGCCGCCGTGCTCGACCGGGCCTCGGCCCGGCTCCCGGGGGTCGGCTTCACCCAGGCCTACGGCATGACCGAGCTCGCCCCGGTGGCCACCCTGCTGCTCCCGGCCGACCACGCGACGGAGCACCTGCGCCGCTCCGCCGGACGAGCCGCCCCGCACGCCGAGGTCCGGATCGTCGACGAGGACGACCACGAGGTGGAGCGCGGGACCATCGGCGAGATCGTCGTCCGCGGCGGACACGTGATGCAGGGCTACTGGAACCGGCCGGAGGCGACCGCGGAGGCGCTGCGGGGCGGGTGGATGCACACCGGGGACGCGGGCCGGATGGACGACGACGGCTACGTCTACGTCGTCGACCGGATCAAGGACATGATCGTCACCGGCGCCGAGAACGTGTACTCCGTCGAGGTCGAGAACGCGCTGTCCTCGCACGCCGCGGTGGCGTCGTGCGCCGTCATCGGGCTCCCCGACGAGCAGTGGGGGGAGCGGGTGCACGCCGTCGTCGTCCTCCGGGACGGATGCACGCCCCCGGTCGAGGAGCTGCGGGAGCACGTCGCGGCGCGCATCGCCCGGTTCAAGGCACCCCGCTCCGTCGAGTTCGTGGCCGCACTGCCGATCTCCGGCGCCGGGAAGGTCCTCAAGCGTGAGCTCCGGGCGCCGTACTGGGAGGCGCAGTCCCGTCAGGTGTCCTGACGGCGGCCGTCGTCGCCCAGCCACGACGCGGCGTCCAGGCGAGGAGTCACCTCGTCGGTGATCGTCCGTAGGACCTGCTCGAACGCACCCGCCTGCTCGTCGCCGACCGTCGCGACCCACTGCGCGTGGGCACGGTCGAAGAAGCGCGCCGAGAGCCCGAGGACCTCCGAGCCGGTCGCGGTCAGCGCGACGATCTTCCGGCGGGCGTCCTGGGGGTCGCCGGCGCGCTCGACGTAGCCCAGCGCCTCCAGCGCGTCGACGGTCTTGCCCGCGGCCTGCTTCGTGACGCCCAGGCGGGTCGCCAGCTCGCCCGCCGTTGCGCCGGTGGGCCCGACGGCCTGGAGGGCGAAGCCGTGCGTCGGCCGGACCCGTGGGTGGCCGTGCTCGGCGAGGTCGACGTGCACCCGGTCGACGAGGTGACGGAAGGCGGCGAACAGGCGCAGGGCGAGCTCACCGCCGGACATGGAGGGACTTCCCGTAGTCGACAACCTGGTTTACCTTCTACGTCGACAGACAACCTGGTTGACCGATCCTACGAGGAGCACCCGATGACCGTCGTCCGCCGCGCCGACACCCGCCGGACCGAGACCCCGAACGCCGTCATGACGACCTACGCCTCCCCCACGCTCGGCGGCAGCACCCAGGCCCTGTGGCAGGTCGAGATGATGCCGGGTGCCGCCGGACCGCGGCACACGATGGACGTCGAGCAGGTCTGGACCGTGCTCCGCGGCCGGGCGACGGTCGAGGTCTCCGAGGAGGCCTACGACCTCGGGCCCGGAGACTCGATCGTCCTCGCCGGCGGCGTGCCCCGACGCTTCCACGCCGATCCGACCCACGGCCTCACCGCCCTGGTCACCGGGCGCGGAGCGGCCCACGCCGAGGTCCCGGGCGGCGCCACGAGCATCCCGCCGTGGATCGCCTGATCGGACGCCGAGCCCGGTCAGCTACTTCTTCTCGGCCGCCGCGACGTGGTCGATCACCGTGAGCACGCTGTCCGGGTTCAACGACATCGAGTCGATGCCCTGCTCGACGAGGAACTCCGCGAGCTCCGGGTGGTCGGACGGGCCCTGCCCGCAGATGCCGACGTAGCGGTCGTGCGCGTGCGCCGTCTCGATCAGCATCGAGATCATCTTCTTGACGGCGGGGCTGCGCTCGTCGAACAGGTGGGTGAGGCGGTCGTCGTCGCGGCCGATCCCGAGGGTGAGCTGCGTGAGGTCGTTGGAGCCGATGGAGAACCCGTCGAAGCGCTCGGCGAACTCGTCGGCCTGCAGCACGTTCGACGGGATCTCCGCCATCACGTAGACCTGCAGCCCGTCGCGCCCGCGTTCCAGGCCGTTCGACGCCATCACCTCGAGGACGCGGTCGGCCTCCTCGGGGGTGCGGCAGAACGGGACCATGACGATGACGTTGGTGAAGCCCATCTCGACCCGCACGCGGCGCAGCGCCCGGCACTCGAGCGCGAAGGCCGGGGCGTAGTCCTCGCTGTAGTAGCGCGAGGCCCCGCGCCACCCGAGCATCGGGTTCTCCTCCTCGGGCTCGAACGTCGTGCCGCCGATCAGGCCGGCGTACTCGTTCGTCTTGAAGTCCGAGAGCCGCACGACGACGGGTTCGGGGTACTGGGAGGCCGCGATGACGCCGATCCCCCGGGCCATCTGCTCGACGAAGTACTCCTCGTTGGAGTCGTAGCCGGCGGTCAGCTCCTCGATCTGCGCGCGGTCGTCGTCGGACACCTGGTCGGGGTGCAGCAGGGCCAATGGGTGGGCCTTGATGACGTTGTTGACCAGGTACTCGACCCGGGCGAGCCCGATCCCGTGGGCGGGGAGCCGCCACCACTGCATCGCCGACGCCGGGTTGCCGATGTTCATCATGACGCGGGTGCGGGTCTCGGGGACGTCGTCGAGCGAGAGGTCCTCGACAGTGAAGTCGAGCAGTCCTTCGTAGACCTGCCCCTCGTCGCCCTCGACGCAGGAGATCGTGACCTCCTGCCCCTCGGAGAGCACCGACGTCGCGTCCTGGGTGCCGACGATCGCCGGCACGCCCAGCTCGCGGGAGACGATCGCCGCGTGGGAGGTGCGCCCGCCGCGGTCGGTGACGATCGCGGCGGCCTTGCGCATGATCGGCACCCAGTCCGGGTCGGTCATCTCCGTGACGAGGACCCGACCCTCCTCGAAGGTGTCGATGTCGTCCGCCGACGCGATCCGCTGCACCGCGCCGGACGCCACGGCCTGCCCGATCGCGAGCCCGCTGACGAGAACCGTGCCGGACTCGTCGAGCCGGTAGGTCTGCAGCGTCCCCGCGCCGGCGTTCGACTGCACCGTCTCCGGCCGGGCCTGGACGATGAACAGCTCGCCGGAGCGGCCGTCGCGGGCCCACTCGATGTCCATCGGCCGGTCGTAGTGCTGCTCGATGACCCGCCCCCACCGCGCGAGCTCGAGGATCTCGTCGTCGGTGAGGACGAAGCGCGCGCGGTGCTTCTCGGGGGTCTCGACGTTCTCGGTGGTGTCACCCGCCTGGTCGGGGTCGGCGGCGTACCGGAGCGTCTTCTCCTTCGCGCCGACCGTCTTCTCGATGATCGGCGTCAGCTCCTCGTTCTCCAGGAACGGCTTGTAGACCGTGTACTGGTCCGGGGTCACCTCGCCGCCGACGACGTTCTCCCCCAGCCCCCACGCGGCGTTGACGACGATCGTGTCCGGGAAGCCCGTGTCGGAGTCGATCGTGAACATGACGCCGGCGCTGCCCTGGTCGGACCGGACCATCTTCTGGACGCCGACCGACAGCGCCAGGTCGAGGTGGTCGTAGCCCTGCTCGGTGCGGTAGGCGATCGCCCGGTCGGTGAACACCGAGGCGAAGCAGTCCTTGCAGGCGCGCAGGAGGTCGTCGGCGCCGGTGATGTTGAGGTAGGTGTCCTGCTGACCGGCGAAGCTCGCGTCGGGGAGGTCCTCCGCGGTGGCGCTGGATCGGACCGCGACGTCGACGTCCTCCGTGTCGTAGCGGCCGGAGAGCTCGGCGTACGCCTCGCGGATCGCCCCGGCGGTGTCCTCCGGGAACTCGGCCGCGGCGAACGCGTCCCGGATCGACGCGCCTACCTCGGCGAGCGCGTCCCCGTCCGGGTCCAGGCCGTCGAGGAGCTCACGGATCCGGTCGTCGAGACCGTTGGCGGACAGGAACGCGCGGTAGGCGTCGGCGGTCGTCGCGAACCCGCCGGGGACGCGGACCCCGGCCGAGGTCAGGTTCTGGATCATCTCGCCGAGCGAGGAGTTCTTGCCCCCGACGGCGTCGACGTCGCCCGACGACAGCGTCTCCAGCCAGCGCACGTGGTCCATCTCGGCCCCTCCGTCCCGGGTCCGGGCCACATCGCGCGGACCTCACACCGGTCGGACATTCCCTGCTCCCGACCGGCGGAAAACCGTGCGGTTGCGACACCCGGTCGAACGGAGGGGGCGGGCCGGAGCAGGGCCGGGTGCCGCGACGGTCACTCGCTCGGGGCCAGCACGACGACCCGGCCGCGCAGCGTGCCGGCGTCCGCCTCGGCGTGGACCGCGGGCAGCTCGGCGAGCGACACGTGCCGGTCGACGTCGATGCGCAGCTG
Source organism: Actinomycetospora termitidis (assembly GCF_030286555.1). Lineage (GTDB taxonomy): Bacteria > Actinomycetota > Actinomycetes > Mycobacteriales > Pseudonocardiaceae > Actinomycetospora > Actinomycetospora termitidis. The sequence goes on from NZ_JASVWF010000005.1 coordinate 42,519, forward strand.
CCCGGCGTCGACCAGCTCGACCAGGTGCGCCAGCTGCCCGGCGTCGCTGCGGACGAAGACGTTCACGGCCCGCACGTCGCGGGCCTCGTCGCCGGCCGCGGGGTTCTGCGGCACGGTGTTCACGACGACGCCGCCGTCGGCGACCAGGCCGGTGAGCTCGGCCAGCCGGTCGGCGCCGACCGCGGCCAGGTTCAGCAGGACGTCGACCGGCCCGGCGACCGCCGTGACCACGTCGGACGCGGTGTGGTCGACGACCTCGTCGGCCCCGAGCGAGGTCAGCCGGTCGTGGGTGCGGGCGCTCCCCGTCGCGACCACGGAGGCCCCGGCCTGCGTCGCGAGCTGCACCGCGAACCTGCCCACGGCGCCGCCCGCCCCGTTCACGAGGAGGCGCTGACCCGCGGTCAGCTTCGCGTCGTCGATCAGTGCCTGCCACGCGGTCAGCCCGACCATCGGCAGTGCCGCGGCGTCGGCGAGCGGCACGCTCGACGGCGCCGCCACCAGCACCTCGGCCGGCGCGACGACGTACTCCGCCGCGGCCCCGTCGGCCACCATCGGGAGGAAGCCGACCACCGCGTCGCCGACGGCGAGCCCGTCCACCCCGTCCCCCAACGCGTCGACGGTGCCGGCGACCTCGATGCCCGGGGTGTGCGGCAGGGCGACCGGGAAGGGGCCCTGCAGGTAGCCGCCGCGGATGCCGTCGTCGACCGGGTTGAACGTGGTCGCGGCGACCCGCACCCGGACCTGCCCGGCACCGGGGACGGGCGTCTCGGTGTCCTCGTACCGCAGCACGTCGGGGGCGCCGTACTCGTGGAACCGCACTGCCTTCACGGCGAGGCCTCACTTCTCGGGATGCCATGTGCTTCGGGTTCGAAGCACATGGTCGACGCTAGACCTGCTTCGAAGTTGAAGCAAGTAGACTCCGGCCATGTCCGAGCCCCCGCACGAGGTCGACCCGGTCCGGCTCGGCGCCTACTTCGCGCTGGTCGAGGTGTCCGACCTGCTGCGCCACGCGATCGAGCAGCAGCTGCGCGAGGCGGGCGGGCTGACGTTCGTGCGCTTCCAGATCCTCATGCGGCTGCGCCTGACGGAGACCGGCAGCCACCGCATGACCGACCTCGCCGACGCGATCGTCCACAGCCGCAGCGGCCTGACCTACCAGGTCGGCCTGCTCGAGCAGGCGGGACTGATCACCCGCGCGCCCTCCCCGGACGACGACCGCGGCGTCACCGTCACGATCACCGACGCCGGCCGCGACCTGATCGCGCAGGTCCTCCCCGGGCACGAGGAGGTCGTCGGGCGGATGCTGTTCGAGCCGCTCTCCCAGGACGCCGCGCGGACGCTCTCCGGCCTGCTCACACCGGTCCGTGACCACATGCGCGCCCTGCCCCCGCGCTCGGCGGGGCGACGGCGGCGGTCCCGGCCCGATTGACCTGTGCCCGGGCTCACACCGCCGCCTGTCACGACGGTGCCCGTCCCCCGGTCTCCTCCTCGACACGAGATCGACGGAGGGATCGTCATGAGCATGCTGCAGGCCGTGACCGGCGCGCACGGGACCGGTGGACGGAGCCACGTCGTGGTGCTCGGCGGGGGCTACGCGGGCCAGCTCGCCGCGCAGGCGCTCGCGGTGCGGACGGACGCGCGGGTCACGCTGGTCAACGACGGCGACCGGTTCGTCCAGCGGGTGCGCCTGCACGAGACGGCGGCCGGCGGGTCGGAGCCCGCGGCGCCCCGCTTCACCGACCTGCTGGCCGGCACGGGCGTGACGTTCCTCGACGACCGGGTGGAGGACCTCGATCCGGCCACGCGGCGCCTCGGGCTGCGGGACGGCGGGTCGCTCGACTACGACCTGCTGGTCTACGCCCTCGGGAGTCACGCCGACCCGACGGTCCTGCCCGGTCCCGTGCACGACGTCTCCACCGCAGGCGGCGCGGCCGCCCTGCGCGACCGCCTCGCGGCCGGCCCCACGACGGTCGCGGTGGTCGGCGGCGGACTCACCGGGCTGGAGCTGGCCACGGAGCTCGCCGAGGCCGGCCACCCGACGACCCTGGTCACCGCCGAGGGCCTCGGCGCCGACCTGTCGCCGCGCGGCGGGCGGCACGTCCGCGCGGTCTGCGACCGCCTCGGCGTGACGGTGCTCGACGGCCGTCGCGCGCTCGCCGCCGACGACGCGGGGCTCTCGCTCGACGACGGGTCGCGCGTCCCGGCCGACGTCGTCGTCGGGACCGTGGGGTTCGCCGTGCCCGACCTGGCCCGCCGGGCCGGGCTCGCCGTCGACCCGAGCGGCCGGGTCCTCGTCGACACCGCGCTGCGGTCGACGTCGCACCCGGACGTGCTCGCGGTCGGCGACGCGGCCGCCGCCACCCGACCCGACGGGCAGCCGCTGCGGATGGCCTGCGCGACCGGCCTCCCCCAGGCCCAGCAGGCGGCGCGGACGGTGGCCTCGGTGCTCGCCGGGACGGAGCCGGCGCCGCTGCGCTTCCGCTACGCCCTGCGGTGCGTCAGCCTGGGCCGGCGGGACGGCCTGGTGCAGTTCGTGCACGCCGACGACTCCCCGCGCGACCTCGTGGTGACCGGACGGGTGGCCGCGGCGGTGAAGGAGGCCATCGTCGTGAACGCCCTGCGGGTGCAGCGTCACCCCCGGATCCCGACGAGCGCATGAGCGCTGTCGAGGTCGATGCGTTCGAGGCCGAGCGGGGCCGGCTCACGGGCCTGGCCTACCGGATGCTGGGCGAGGTCCACGAGGCCCAGGACGTGGTGCAGGACGCGTGGCTGCGCTGGTCCGGCACGCACGACGAGATCCGGGAGCCGGCCGCGTGGCTGACCCGGGTCGTCGTCAACCTGTGCCGGAACCGGTTGACGTCGCTGCGGGCCCGGCGCACGGACTACGTCGGGCCGTGGCTGCCGGAACCGGTGACGACCGGTCCCGCCGGGCCGGACCTCGGGCCCGACGGGACCGTCGAACAGCGCGAGACCCTCTCGCTCGGTGTGCTGCGCCTGATGGAGTCGCTCTCCGGCACCGAGCGGGCGGTGTTCGTCCTGCACGAGGCGTTCGGGCACCCGCACGCCGAGGTGGCGACGCTGCTGGACCTCCCCGAGGCCACGGTCCGGCAGCACCTGCACCGGGCCCGCGACCGCGTCCGGGGCCGTCGGCGGTTCGAGGCCGACCCCGAGCAGGCCGCCCGTCTGCTCGCCCGCTTCCTCGCCGCGGCGGCCGGGAACGACGTCCCGGCCCTGGAGCGGATGCTGGCCGACGACGCCGTCGCGGTCTCGGACGGCGGCGGGACGGTGAGTGCGGCGCGGCGGCCGGTCGAGGGGCGCGAGCGGGTCGCCCGGTTCGTGGCCGGGCTGGCGCGGCAGGCGTCCGCCGCGACGATCGAGGTCGGGTGGGCCAACGGCGGTCCGGCGGTGTTCGTCCGCGTCGGCGGCGTGCTCACCGTGGTGATGCAGGCCGACTTCGACGCCGACACCGGCGAGCTGGTCACGCTGTCGGCGCAGCTCAACCCCGCGAAGCTGACCGCGGCGTCGTGACCACGGGCGCGTCCGTTCACCGGCGCGCCATCGACGACCGGCAGGCTGCGCCCGTGCGCCGCCTGCTGCTCGTCGCCGTCCTCGTCCTCGCCGGGTGCGGTGCACCCCCACCGCCGCCACCCGCCGTCGGGAACGCGTGTTCTCCGAGCACGACGATCGAGTCCTTCTCCGACGTGCTCGAGGGGCAGGTGGCCAACCTGTCGGCCCTGGCCGCCCGACCCGACGGGACGATCTACGTGCTCTCCGACCGCTCCGTGCTCTACACCCTCGACGCGGGGGCGACCCGTCCGCTCGCCTCCGTCCCGCTGGCCGACCCCGCGGCGAAGCCGCTGGACTCGGAGTCGCTGGTGGTCGACCCGGACGGGACGCTGACGATCGGCGACGAGACCGGGCCCCAGGTGCTGCGGTACGCCCCCGACGGCCGGCTGCTCGGGTCGCTCGGGATCCCGGCCGACGTCGTGGGCCGGACGCAGGACAACGCCTCGTTCGAGGGCCTCGCCCGTCAGCCCGACGGGTCGCTCGTCGCGTCGCTGGAGAAGCCGCTGACGGGCGAGACCGACACCCGGCTCGTGACCATCCCGGACGGGCCGCAGGTCTCCGTGCCGCTCGCCCCCGGTCTCGGGATCGCCGAGCTCGTCGCCCTCGGGGACGGCCGCCTACTCGCGCTGGAGCGCGGCTACGACGAGGCGACCGGGAACACCGTGCACCTGGTCCTGCTCGACCCGCGGACGAACCCGGCCGGGTCGACCCTCGTCGCGGACCTCGGCGCCTGCCCCACCCTCGGCGCGACCTCGCAGCAGGCCCAGCGCAACCCGCTGCTCGACAACGTCGAGGGCATGACGATCACGGGGCGCACCCCGGACGGCGCCCTGGAGCTGCTCCTCGTGAGCGACGACAACGACAACCCGGAGCAGGTGACCCGGACCTACCGGCTCCGGGTGGCTCTCTGAGCCCGCCGAACCTCTCGTCGCGCGAGTACCGCCATTGATCGTCGGCGCTCTCAGGTTCGGGGGTCGTCACGGCGCGCATCCCTAGCGTCGCGGCCCGTGCACCTCGCGACACGACGGACGATCTGGACGGCGGTGGCGGCCCTGGTGGTCCTGGGGCCGGTGGCGCTGTACGCCTGGCGGGCCGAGGGCAAGCCGCTCTCGGTGATCCTGGTGGTCCTCGGCCTGCTCGGGCTCGTGACGATGGCGCTGACGATCGTCGCGCCGGCCCGGCTGCGCTCGTTGACCCGCACGTTCGGCATCGACCGAATCATCGGCGCCCACCGTCTGCTGGGCGTCGTCGCGATCGTGGCCGTGCTAGCGCACCTCGCGGTCGCCGTCTACCGGTCGCCGTCGCTGCTGAACCCGTTCGCGGCGTCGCTGTCGATCCAGTGGGGCTGGCTGGCGGCGACCGCGATGGTCGCGGTCGGGCTCGTCGCCTGGTGGGGCCGTCGCTCCGGACGGCGGTACGAGGTGTGGGCCCGGATGCACGTGCTGCTCGCGGCCGCGGCGATCGTCCTCGCCGGGATGCACGTCTTCTTCCTCGGCGATCTGCTGGAGGACCCGGTCCTGCGCGTCGTGCTGTCCGCGCTGACCCTGGCGTTCCTCGCGGTCATGTTCCTGCGCTGGGTGTGGCGGCCGCTGTTCTCCCGCCACGGCGCCTACGTGGTCTACGGCGTCCGGCCGGAGGGACCCTCCACGGCGACGCTGGTCCTCGCCCCGGTCCACCTGCAGCGCGGGATGCGCTTCCACGCCGGCCAGTTCGTGTGGCTGCGGCTGCGCCGCTCGGTCCTCGGCAGCGAGGAGCACCCCTTCACGATCGCCTCGTCGGCCCAGGTCACCGGCCGTCTCGAGCTCACCGTGCGCGGCAGCGGGGACTTCTCGACGACGCTGGCGGCGCTGCCGCCCGGCTCGAAGGTGTGGCTGGACGGCCCGCACGGCTCGTTCACCGCGGCCCCGGAGGCGCCCGGCCTGGTGCTGATCGCGGGGGGCGTCGGGATCACGCCGATGATGTCGATGCTGCGCACCCTGGCCGACTCCGCCGACCCCCGACCGCTGCACATGGTCGTCGCGCAGCGCCCGGACGAGCCGCTGTTCGAGCCCGAGCTGGCCTCGCTCGCCCGGCGCCTGGACCTCCGGGTCACCCGGACCGCCGGCCGTCGGGTGGACGCGGCGATGCTCGACGAGGTGGTCCCCGGACGGGGGCGGCGGCACCTGGACTGGTTCGTCTGCGGATCGCCCTCGCTGCTCGCGGGCTCGCTGGCCGCGATCGAGCAGCTCGGCGTCCCCGCGGAACGGGTCCACTCCGAGCAGTTCGGCTGGTCGGGTGCGATCCCCGTCCAGGGCACGCGCCGTCGCGCGCAGGCGCGGTGAGCAGCACCCGGAGCTGCCGCGAGCCTGCTTCGACAGCCCTGGAGACCCGCTCGACGGCGGGGCTCGCCGTCAGAACGCCACGATCGACTTCGTGATCTGACCCTGCGCCACGACGGTCCCGTCCTGCTCGCCGTCCTGCTCGAGGCGGGCGGTGACGCCGACGAAGGCGACGGACCGGGTGCGGCGAGCCAGCTCGGCGTCGACCCGGACCCGCTGTCCGACCCCCGCGCCCCGCAGGTACTGCAGCGAGAGCTGGTGGGTGACGGCGTGCTCGGCCGACGTGAGGGTCGGCAGCACGGCCAGGTAGCCGGCGAGCTCGCAGACCGCGGCGAGCGCCGAGCCGTGCAGCGTGGCGGCGGGCGTGACGCCGATGCCGGCCACCTCGAGCACCACGCCGGCGAGCGGATCGGACGGGTCGACGAACTCGACGCCGAGGGCGTCCGGGAGCGCGACCGCGAGCGCGGCCTCGGCACGGGCGAGCAGGGCGTCTCCGGCGAGCAGGGTGGCCATGACGACGAGCCTGGCCCCACCCGGCGTCGGGAACGTGACCTGCGAGCCACTCCCGGCCGACGTTCACCTGACGTCCACCTCGCCCGGCGATCATCGCGCGCGTGACCCAGGACGACCCCCTCGCTCCCCTCAGCGACATCCCGCTGGACCAGCTCTCCGTCGACACCGACGGCGCCGAGGACGACGACCCCGCCCTCCTCGGCCCGGACGGGCAGCCGGTCGACACCTGGCGGGAGGGCTACCCGTACGACGAACGCCTGCCGCGGCAGACCTACGAGCAGCAGAAGCGGCTCCTGCAGATCGAGCTGCTCAAGCTCCAGGCGTGGGTGAAGGACACCGGGCAGAAGGTGGTCCTGCTCTTCGAGGGCCGGGACGCGGCGGGCAAGGGCGGGACCATCAAGCGGTTCACCGAGCACCTCAACCCCCGCGGCACCCGCGTCGTGGCCCTGGAGAAGCCGACCGACCGCGAGCGCACGCAGTGGTACTTCCAGCGCTACCTCACCCACCTGCCGTCGGCCGGCGAGATCGTCCTGTTCGACCGCAGCTGGTACAACCGCGCGGGCGTGGAGCGCGTGATGGGTTACGCCGAGGCCCGCGAGTACATGGAGTTCATGCGCGAGGCCCCCGAGCTGGAACGGATGCTCGTCCGCAGCGGCATCCACCTCGTGAAGTTCTGGTTCTCGGTGTCGCAGTCCGAGCAGCGGACGCGGTTCCTCATCCGCCAGGTCGATCCGGTGCGGCGCTGGAAGCTCTCCCCCAACGACCTCGCCTCGATCCACCGCTGGGCGGACTACACCGCGGCGAAGGAGGCGATGTTCTTCTACTCCGACACCGCCGACGCCCCGTGGACCGTCGTGAAGTCGAACGACAAGAAGCGGGCCCGCCTCGAGGCCATGCGGCACGTGCTCGCCCGGTTCGACTACCCGGAGAAGGACCTCGAGGTCGCGTACCCGGCCGACCCGGCCGTCGTCGGGCCCGCGTCGGAGCTCTTCGAGCACGGCGAGGAGCGCGGGGCACGCCAGGCCCCGCCGCTGCGCTGAGCGGACCGGCGGGAGGCGGGCCCCGACCCCCGCCTCCCGGCCGGTTACAGACCCTTGTGCAGCTTGGGCTTCGTGTAGGCGGTGACCGCCTTCGCCAGCGCCTCGTCCGCCCGCTCGCGACGCGCCCGGGCCTCGGTGTGCAGCACGCCGTAGGTGAAGCTCGGCTCCCCGGCCCGGTGGGCGATGTCGGCGAGGTCGACGAGCCAGTGGGCGGCCGACTCGGCGCGCCGGCGCTCGTCGAGAGCGGCGGCGAGGGCCTCGGCGGCCTCGGCGATCCGCCGCGCCTGCTTGCCGAGGACCGGACGGACCGTCCGGGCCGTGGTCGCGACCGTCGTCGTCGCATGGATGACCGGGCCCAGCTGGGCGCCGCCGGCACCGTCCGCGCCCTGCGCGGCGACGACGGCGTCGTCCGCGGCGTCGCGTGCGGCGCCGTCGGCGTCGGCGAGCGCCTTGGCCAGCACCTTCTCGGTGTTCTTCGGCTTGGTGCCGGCGATCGGGGCGGTCAGCACCAGCCGGTCGGCGTGCGCCATGAGGCTCGCCCACTCGGGCTGGGCCAGCATCGCGGTCACGGCGTCCCGCCGCTCCTCGCTGCGGGTGGTGACGACGAGGCGCAGCCGCTCCCGGACGGGGCCCAGGCGCAGCGTCGGGTCGAGGTCGTCGACGAGCTCGGAGAGGACGTCGACGGTGCCCTCCAGCCCGTGGGCCTCGTCGACGACCGCCCGCGCCCACGCGAGCTCGGCGCGCAGCGCGGTCACGTCCGGCCCCTCGATCAGGCCGGCGAACCCGGAGATCACCGCGTCCAGGTCGGCCAGCACCTCCGCGAGGCCCTCGACGTCGACGCCGGCGGCGAGCACCGAGTCGTCGCCGTCGTCGTCGCTGCCGTCGGGCACCTCCTCGGGCGCCGCCGGGATCGTGACGGAGGTGCCGCCGTCCTCGTCGGAACCGTCGGGGCCGTCTTCGGACGTCGTGTCCGAGGTCTCGCCGACGACCTCCTCGTCGGGGCTCGGCACGGGCTCGTCGGTGTCGAGCTCCACGGCGGCGTGGAGGGCGGCGACGCGCTCGCGCAGCGCGGCGAGGACGAGGGTCGAGGCGGTCAGATGCTTGCCGGGGTCACTCTTGGCCACGTGCGGGCAGGTACCCCGTCCGCGGGCCCCGTCCACAGGTGTGCCCGGACGGATCCGACACCGTCACCGCACGTCCACCTCCGACCTCCAGTGCGGTTCCAGGCGGGCCCACTCGTCGTCGAGGTCCTCGTCCCGGGCCCGGCGCGGGAGGAGGGACGCGAACAGGACGAGCAGGGGCACCGCGACCGCGATCACCGTGGCCGCCGGGACGGGCAGCCCCGCGCGCACCGCCCGTGCGGCGAGGGCGCCGGCACCCAGGACGGACGCCGTGAGCAGGACGGGGAGCAGGCTGCGAGCGGTCGAGGGGCGACCGGGCGTCATGGCGGGTGTCATGGCGGAGAGTCTGCGGACCGGGGCCCGTCCGTCCTAGACGCGAACGCCGAACTCAGCCTTCGGGCGGGACAGAGGCACGTGCGGCCTCCGCTGCGCCACGCAGGTGGTCGGCGAGCACGTCGGTCCCGTCGGCGGGACGGGCTCCGCGCCGCAGCGCCAGCGTCCGGCGGGCCCACGGGTCGCGGAGGTCCGCCACGGTGAGCCCGAGTGCCGGGTCCACGACGTGCCGGGGCACGACGGCCAGCCCCACCCCCGCGGCCGCCAGCCCGACGACGGCCGTGAGCCCGACGGCCCGCCCGCGGTAGCGCACCAGCGGGGCCCGGTCCCCCAGGTTCGCCTCCAGGGTCTGCTGCAGTGGCGACTCGACCGGCAACCCGACCATCGGGAACTCGGCGATCTCGGCGAAGGAGACCGGCCCGTCGCCCAGCTCGACCCCCGACGCACCGACGACGACCAGCGAGTCGTCCCCGAGCCGGTCCTCCGGCGGCACCGGGCCGTCCGAGATCACCACCCCCAGGTCGGCCTCCCCCTCGGCCAGCACCCGCACCTGGTCGGCGCTGCGCCGCTCGGCGGTGACGACGTCGAGGTCGGGGCGGGCGGTCAGGAACGAGACCAGGGCCCGCGGCACGAGCCGCTGCATCGCGGAGCTGCCCGCGAGCAGGGTGAGGCGTCCGGTCGCCGGGCGGCTGTACGCCGCCACCGCACCGTCCAGGCGCCGCACCCCGGCGACCACCTCCCGGGCGTGCCGGCCGAACGCGACGCCGGCCGGGGTGGGCCGGACCCCACGCCGGCCCCGCACGAGCAGCTCCACCCCGACCCGGGACTCCAGGCCCCGGACCCGCGCGCTCGCGGACGGCAGGCTCAGCGGCAGCCGGGCCGCCCCGGCCGTGATCGACCCCTCGTCGAGCACGGCCACGAACAGCGTGAGGTCGAGCAGGTCGTACACCGACCGGAGACTACGGCCAGACCGAAGCCTGGACCACGCCGGCCAGCACGGCCAGGAGCGCGGCCGCCGTCCGCACCCGGTGCGCCCGCGTCCACGGGCCGACGAAGCGCTCCCACGGGCCGCCGGCCGCCAGCCCGTCGTTGAGTGGCACGTTCACCGCCATCGTCACGACGAGCCCGCCGACCTGGAGCACTGCCGCCGCGACCGTCCACGGCGTCGGCTCCACGACCGCGGCGACCACGGCGAGTACCGGCGCGCCGAACAGCAGGGCGAGGAACGACGGCCGCACGATCGCGACGTTGATCGCACGCATGGTCTCCGCCGGGTCGTCCGGCGCCCCGACCGGCACGCGGGACCGCCGCAGGGCCGGCATCACGGCCAGGTCGAAGGCGAGGTACACCCCGGCGAGGACACCGCCGGCCACGGGTGCGACCACCCCGAGGACGCTCATCGGGCACCCGCCGTCGGGAAGGCCGCCGCGAGCGCCGTCGCGAACGGGCGTGCCGGACGCCCGAGGGCCTGCGCCACGCCGTCGGTGGGACGGACGTTGCGCCCGTCGAAGAGCTCGGCGAACAACCCGGTGATCCCGGCGGCGTCCTCGTCGGGCAGCCCCACCCCGACCAGATCGGCGTGGAACTCCTCCGGGGTCACCGGCTCGTACACCACCTCGCCGCCCGTGAGTCGCGTGAGCTCCGCGGCGACCTCCCCGAACGTGAGCGCCTCGGGCCCCGTCAGCTCGTGGACGCCGGTGGTCAGGTCCCCGAGCAGGCCGGCCGTCGCCACGTCGGCGAGGTCCTCCAGGTCGACGAAGGGCTCGGGCACGTCCCCGGCGGGCACCCGCAGGATCCCGGCGGCGACCGATTCGGCGAACAGGTCCTCGGTGAAGCCCTGGGCGAAGAACGCGGCGCGGACGACGACGGTCGGCAGGCCCGCGGCGGCGACGGCCTCCTCGGAGCGGACCGCGCCGGACTCCCCGCGCCCGGTCAGCAGGACCAGCCGGCCCACCCCGGCGTCCGCCGCGGCGCCGGCGAAGGCCCCGAGCACGGCGTCGGCCCCCGGGAAGCCGGCGTCGGGGGCGTACGCCAGGTAGACCGCGGCCGGCGGTCGGCCCTCGGCGTCGGGCGCGAGGACGGCGGGCCAGGTGGCCGGGTCGGCCCAGTCGTGCCGGGGCGCGGAGGTGCGGCCGACGGCGCGGACCTCGCTCCCGGCGGTGTGCAGACGGTGGACGATGCGGCGGCCGGTCTTGCCGGTGGCGCCGGTGACGACGATGAGCATGGACCCATTCCAGCCGCGACCGGCTGGACTCTCCATGATTGCAACGCGCCCCCGCATGCGCGATCGTCTCACCGTGGACCACGTGACCGGCCTCCTCGACGGGCCGCGCGCCCGCGGCGCGTTCCTGCTGCGCTGCCTGCTCGAGCCGCCGTACGCCGTGCGGATCGAGGACGGGGCACCGCTGACGCTCGTCGTCGTCACGCGCGGGACGACCCGGTTGCGCTCCGACGACGGGACCGTCGCCGACGCGGGGCCCGGCGACGTGATCGTCCTGCGGGGCCCGACGCCCTACACCGTGGCCTCCGACGACCGTGTCGCGCTCCAGGCGGTGATCGGCCCGGACGAGCGGTGCAGCATTCCCCCGGGCGCGGTCCGCCCTCCGGGCGAGCTGGGCGTCCGGACCTGGGGGCACGGTCCGGACGCGGCGACCGCGATGCTCGTCGGCACCTACCCGGTCGGCGGGGAGATCGGAGCGCGCCTGGTGCGGTCGCTGCCCGCGGTCACCGTGCTGCACCCCGAGGATCTGGACCACGCGCCCGGCCCGCTGGTGGGGTTGCTCGACGGCGAGCTCGACCGCGACGCCGCGGGGCAGGACGTCGTCCTCGACCGCGCGCTCGACCTGCTGCTCGTGACGGTGCTGCGCGCGTGGTTCGCGGGTCCGGCCGCTCCGTCCGCGGCGCTCGCCCGCCGGGACCCGACCGTCGGACCGGCGCTGCGGGCGATGGAGGCCGACCCGGCGCGCGGCTGGACGGTCGACGTCCTCGCCCGCGGTGCCGGGCTCTCCCGCGCGGCCCTCGCGCGCCGGTTCACCACCCTGGTCGGCGAGCCACCGATGGCGTGGCTGACCGACCTGCGCCTCTCCCTCGCCGCCGACCTGCTCCGCGGCACCGACCTCACGCTCGCCGTCATCGCCGACCGCGTCGGCTACGGCAGCCCCTTCGCGCTCTCCACGGCGTTCCACCGCGAGCGGGGAGTGCGGCCCGCGGCGCTGCGGGCGGGATGAGGAGGGCGGGATGATCGCCCCATGCGCAGCATGCTCGTCACCGGAGGCAGCCGCGGGATCGGTGCGGCCACGGCGCGGCGGGCGGCCGCCGCGGGCTGGGCGGTGTGCCTGACCTACCGCTCCGACCAGAACGCCGCGGCCGCCGTCGTCACCGCGATCGAGAGCCAGGGCGGACGGGCCGCCGCGATCCGGGCGGACGTCGCGGTCGAGGCCGACGTCGTCGCGGCCGCGGAGGCGGCCACCACGCTCGGCCCGCTGGGCGCCGTCGTCGCGAACGCGGGCGTCGTCGGGGAGAAGACCCGCGTCGACGAGCTGACCGTCGAGCGGGTCACCGCGATGCTCGCCACCAACGTCACCGGCGCGATCGTGACCTGCCGCGAGGCGGTCCGGCGGATGTCCACCGCCCACGGTCACGACGGCGGGTCGATCGTCCTGGTCTCCTCCGCGGCGGCCCGGTTGGGCTCGCCCGGCGAGTACGTGGACTACGCGGCGTCGAAGGCCGCCGTCGACACGCTGGGCGTCGGGCTCGCGAAGGAGGTCGCGGGCGAGGGCGTCCGGGTCAACGTCGTCCGCCCGGGGATCGTCGACACCGACCTGCACGCCTCCGGCGGTCAGCCCGACCGGGTCGCCCGCCTCGGTCCCGCCGTCCCGGTGGGGCGCGCGGGCACCGCGGACGAGATCGCCGCGGCGATCGTGTGGCTCGCCTCCGACGAGGCGTCCTACGCGACGGGGAGCATCCTCGACGTCGCCGGCGGCCGGTGAGATCCGGGCCGTGACGGCAAGCGCTTGCGCTCCTAGGGTGGGCGGATGAGCGCCGACGCTGTCGCCCTGAACCGCGCCTCGTTGCCGGAGCTGGGGATCCCGGTCCCGGACTACGACCGGGACGCCCTCGAGGTCGGCATCGTCCACGTCGGGGTCGGCGGCTTCCACCGGGCGCACCAGGCCATGTACCTCGACCGGCTGTTCAGCGCGGGGCACGACCAGGGGTGGGCGCTGTGCGGCGTCGGCGTCCTGGAGGCCGACCGCGCGATGGGCGAGGTCATGGCGCGGCAGGACGACCTGTACACGCTGGTGCTCAAGCACGCGGACGGCTCGCGGGAGCCCCGGGTGATCGGCTCGATGGTCGACTACCTCGTCGCCCCGGACGACCCGGAGGCGGTGCTGGACCGCATGACGGACCCGGCGACCCGGATCGTGAGCCTGACCGTCACCGAGGGCGGCTACCACGTCAACACGGCGACCGGGGAGTTCGACGGCTCCGAGGCGAGCGTCGCCCACGACATCGCCCGGGAGTCCGGCACCGTGCCCCGCTCCGCCTTCGGCTACCTGGTCGAGGCCCTGCGCCGGCGGCGCGCGGACGGGACCGGCCCGTTCACCGTCATGAGCTGCGACAACATCGCGGGCAACGGCGACGTCGCGCACCGCATGATCACCGCCTTCGCCCGCGCCCGCGACGAGCAGACCTCCGACGACCTCGCCGACTGGATCGAGCGCGAGGTGCCGTTCCCGAACTCGATGGTCGACCGGATCACCCCGCGCACCACCGACGACGACCGCCGCGAGCTCGCGGAACGCTTCGGGGTGGACGACGGCTGGCCGGTGGTGTGCGAGTCGTTCACCCAGTGGGTGCTCGAGGACCGGTTCGCCGCCGGACGTCCGGCGTTCGAGGAGGCCGGCGTCCAGGTCGTGGCCGACGTCGAGCCGTACGAGCTGATGAAGCTGCGGCTGCTCAACGCCTCCCACCAGGCGATCGCCTACCTCGGCTACCTGGCCGGCTACCGCTACGCCCACGAGGTGTGCTCCGACGACGAGTTCGTCCGCTTCGTGCGCGGCTACATGGACGACGAGGCCACGCCCACCCTGCTGCCGGTGCCGGGCGTCGACCTCGACGACTACAAGGCGACGCTGATCGAGCGGTTCGCGAACCCGGAGATCAAGGACACCCTGGCCCGGCTGGCCGCCGAGTCGAGCGACCGCATCCCGCCGTGGCTGGTCCCGGTCATCCGCCAGAACCTGCGGGACGGCGGCGCCATCGAGCGGTCGGCGCTGATCGTCGCGGCCTGGGCGCGCTACGCCGAGGGGGTCGACGAGGCCGGCGAGCCGATCGAGGTCGTCGACACCGGCCGTGCCGAGGAGCGCACCGCGACCGCCCGGCGCTACCCGGACGAGCCGCTGGCGTTCCTGGAGGACCGCTCGCTGTTCGGCGACCTGATCGACGACGCGCGGTTCACCGACGCCTACCGGCGCCACCTCGACCGGCTCCACACCGACGGTGCCCGCGCGGCACTCCGGGCGGTCCTCGACGGGTCCTGATCCGGGGCGGGAATGTTGCGCGTGCTAGCTTGTTGAACGATTCAGTACCGAGCACGCACCACCCGTGAAGGAGAACCCGTGGCCGTCCCCGACGCCGCCACCGAGCCCGTGACCGACCCGTACGTCACCCGCGCCACCCCGCGCGCCCCGGAGTCCGAGCAGGCCCGCGACGCGCTGATCGACTCGGAGACCGCCGAGCTGACCCAGCTGCTCGACCGCATCGACGGCCTGACCTACGAGGCCCGCCGACGCCTGCGCCGCCTCGAGTCCCATCGCCGGGGGGTCGCCGTGCAGTGGACCGACCTGCACGGCTGACCCGACCCGGCGTCGGGAGGCGTCAGGACCCGAGGCGCTCCCCCGACGAGGCGTCGAAGGCGTGCACCGCGTCCGGGTCGACCCGGACCGCGATCGTCTCGCCGTAGCGCACCTTCGTCCGGCCGGGCCCCCGCACCACGAGCGTGGTGTCGGGGTGCTCGGCCATGTGCGCGTACAGGTAGGACTCGCTGCCGAGCTCCTCGACGACGTCGACGACGGCCTTGACGCCGTCGCCGTCGCCCCCGATCGACAGGTCCTCGGGGCGCACACCGATCGTGACGGTGTCCGCGGAGCCGGCCGCGTCGGCGACCTCCCGGGCCAGCGGGACCTGCGTCCCGCCCAGCGTCACCGCGCCGTTCGCGCGCCGCAGGTCCATCAGGTTCATCGCCGGCGAGCCGATGAAGCCCGCCACGAACGCGTTGACCGGGTGGTCGTAGAGCTCCGAGGGCGTCGCGTACTGCTGCAGCTTGCCGTGGTTGAGCACCGCCACCCGGTCGCCCATCGTCATCGCCTCGACCTGGTCGTGCGTGACGTAGACCGTGGTGACGTCCAGGCGGTTCTGCAGCCCGGCGATCTGCGCGCGGGTCTGCACGCGCATCTTCGCGTCCAGGTTGGACAGCGGCTCGTCCATGAGGAAGACCTGCGGCTCGCGGACGATCGCCCGGCCCATCGCGACACGCTGGCGCTGGCCACCGGAGAGTGCCTTGGGCTTGCGGTCGAGGTACTCGGTGAGCCCGAGGATGTCGGCGGCGTCGTTCACCCGCTTCGACTGCTCGGACTTGTCCATCCCGCGCATCTTGAGCGGGAAGGCCATGTTGTCGCGCACCGACTTGGACGGGTAGAGCGCGTAGCTCTGGAACACCATCGCGATGTCCCGGTCCTTGGACGGGACGTCGACCACGTCCCGGCCGTTGATGCGCAGATGCCCCTGGTCGATCGGCTCCAGGCCCGCCAGCATGCGCAGGGCCGTCGACTTCCCCGACCCCGACGGCCCGACCAGGACGACGAGCTCGCCGTCGTTCACGGTCAGGCTCAGCTTGTCGACGGCGGGCGTCGCGCCCGGCGTGTAGATGCGCGAGGCCTCGTCGAACACCACTTCGGCCATCAGTCTCGTCTCCCTACTTCACTGCGCCGAACGACAGACCCTGCACCAGCTTGTTCTGCGCCACCCAGCCGGCGATGATCACCGGCAGCGCCGCCAGTGTCGCGGCCGCCGAGAGCTGGGCGAAGTACAGACCCTGCGAGGTCACGAACTGGACCAGGAACGTCGGCATGGTGCCGGCGTTCGCCGAGGTCAGGTTGACCGCGAAGAAGAACTCGTTCCACGAGAAGATCACGCAGATCAGCGCCGTCGCGAAGATGCCGGGCGAGATGATCGGCAGGACCACCTCGCGCAGCGTGCGACCCAGCGACGCCCCGTCCATCGAGGCCGCCTCGAGCAGTTCGCTCGGGACCTCCAGGAAGAACGAGCGCATCATCCACACCGCGATCGGCAGGTTCATCGCGGTGTAGAGGACGATCAGCGTCCAGATGTTGTCCAGCAGACCCACGTTGTTGACCACGACGTAGATCGGCACGATCGCCGCGACGACCGGCAGCATCTTCGTGGAGATGAAGAAGAACAGGACGTCCTGGGTCTTCTCCACCGGGCGCATGGAGAGCGCGAACGCCGCCGGGGTCGCCAGGAGCAGCACCAGCAGCGTCGAGATCACGGTCGCGCCCAGCGAGTTCGCGAGGTACGGCCCGATCCCGGCGTCGAACACCGTCGCGAACTGCTCGAAGGTCGGGGTGAACACGAAGGTCGGGGGGCTCGACTGCGCGTCGCCCTCGGTCTTGAACGCGGTGAGGACCATCCACAGCACCGGGAAGAAGAACCCGATGGCGAGGATCCAGGTCAGCGTGGTCAGCAGGACCGGGCCGGTCCGGGTGGAGCGGCGGATCTCCTGGTCCGCGGGCTCCGACGTCGCCGTGGCCGGCCCGCGCTCGGTGGTGGTGGCCATCAGTTGCTCCCCTCGGCCGCGCCGAAGCTGCGGAACACCAGGCGCAGCGCGAACGTCGCCACGATGATCGTCATGACCACGACCACGACACCCATGGCGGCCGACTGGCCGATGTCGAAGCCGAGGAACGCCCGCTGGTAGATGTAGAAGGGCAGGTTCGCCGACGCCGTGCCCGGTCCGCCCTGGGTGATCATGTAGACCGCGTCGAACGTGTTCACCAGGTAGATCGCGCCCAGGACGGTGCCCAGCTCGATGAACCGGCGCAGGTGCGGGAGCGTCAGCTCGCGGAAGATCGCCCAGGCCCCGGCGCCGTCCATCCGGGCGGCCTCGATCTGGTCGGTGGGCATCGACTGCAGGCCCGCCAGGAGCAGCAGCATCATGAACGGCGTCCACTGCCAGATCAGCGCGACCATCACCGACGCCAGCGGGAAGTCCGAGATCCACGCCTCCTCGCCGACCCCGAAGGGCGAGAGGACGAAGTTGATCAGGCCGTAGGTCGGGTCCAGCAGCGTCGTCTTCCACAGGAGGGCCGCCGCGACCGGGGTGATGAGGAACGGCGTCACCAGCAGGGTGCGCACCACGCCACGACCGATGAAGTGCCGGTTGAGCAGGAGCGCGAGCACGAGACCGAGCACCAGGGCGATCAGCACCGACCCGAGGGTCATGATCACGGTGTTCAGCGCGACGCCGCGGAACTGCGAGTCCTGGAAGACGCTGACGTAGTTGTCGAACCACACCCACTGCTGCGAGCCCGGGCGGACCAGGTTCCACGACTGCAGCGAGTAGAAGATCGTCAGCAGGAACGGGATCTGCGTGACGATGATCGTGAAGATCAGCGCCGGCAGCAGCGGCGCCCGGCGCACCCAGCCCTCGGCGCGCGCCGAGCGGGTCGGCGTCTGGCCCGGTGCCGGTGGCGGCCCGGACGGTGCGGGTGGACGTTCGAGGGTGCTGGTCATGGCTGGTAGCTCTCCCCCACCGTCGTCGCGTACGTCTGGGACTGGTCCAGCGCCTCGGCGGGCGTGATCTGCCCGGCGATCGCGGCGGACAGCTGCTGGCTGACCCGGGTGCCGAGGTCCTGGAACTCGGGGATGCGCAGGAACTGCACGCCCTGGTAGGGCACCGGCTCCACGGTCGGCTGCTGCGGGTTCGCCCGCACGATCGCGTCGCGCACGGTGTTGGCGAAGGCGCCGGCGGCCTGCTGGTACTGCGGGCTGTCGTAGGTCGAGGTGCGCGACCCGGGCGGCGCCGACTCCCAGCCCAGCCGGTTGCCGACGAGCTGGATGTACTGCTTGGAGGTCATCCAGCTCATGAACTTCCACGCGGCGTCGGTCCGCGGCGAGGTCTTCGGGATCGCCAGGGACCAGGAGTAGAGCCAGCCCGAGCTCGGCGTCGCGACGACGGGGGCGGGCACGAACCCGACGTTCCCGACGACCTTCGACTCCTCCGGGTCGATCACGGTGCCGGCCGCGGACGTGGAGTCGTACCACATCGCGACGTTGCCCTGGCTGAACGCGGTGCCGCACTCGGAGAACCCGGCCTGGGAGCCGCCCGCGATCCCGTGGTTGCGCGCCAGGTCGACGTAGAACTGGGTCGCCTGCTCGAACTGCGGGCTGGTGAGCTGCGCGTTCCACTGCGGGTCGTACCAGCGGCCGCCGAAGGTGTTCACCACGGTGTTGAACGGGGCCATCATCTCGCCCCACCCGGGCTTGCCGCGCAGGCAGATGCCCGCGGTGCTGCCGCCGCGCGACCGGTCGTCGAGCCGCGTCGCCGCGTCCGCGACCTGCTGCCACGTCGGCTGCGGGGGCATCGTCAGGCCGGCCTGCGCGAACAGGTCGGTGCGGTACATCAGGAACGACGACTCGGCGTAGAACGGCACCGAGTACATCCGGCCCTCGTAGGAGAGCGCGTCGCGCACGGTGGGCAGGAAGTCGTTCCGGTCGTAGCCGGGGGTCTGCGCCATCAGCGGCTCGAGGTCGGTCAGCCAGCCGTTCTGCGCCCACTGCGGGGTCTCGTAGTTCGAGATCATCACGACGTCGAACTCGCCGCCGCCGGTGGCCACGGACGCGGTGATCTTGGCGCGGGCCTCGTTCTCGGAGAGCGAGACGAACCGCAGCCGGATGCCGGGGTTCTCCCGCTCGAACTCGGGCGCGAGCGTGATCGCGTCCTCCATCTGCGGGTTGGAGATGATCGCGACCGTCACGGTCTCGACACCCTCGGCCTGGCCCAGTGCGCCGGCCCCGGAGCACCCCGCCACGAGGGCGAGCAGGGCCGTCGCGAACAACGCCAGCGCAGGTCTCCCACGCCGTGGCACTCGTCCCGGAGTCCGTCCGCGCACGCCCCGCCCCCGTCCCCGTCGACTGAGTGACGTGGTTCACCCCCACATCACGTCGGGCGACCGTAGGACTCCGATACGTACCGACGCAAGCGCTTGACCGTTCCGGTTCGGACTGCCCGTCCGAACGGTCCGCTCCCCCTGCGCCCCGGCGAGGAGCATCATCGGCGCGGCAGGGCCGCAGAGGAGTTCAGGGACGGCGGACGGAGGGACGGCGTGGTCACGATGGCGGACGTCGCCCGGCGCGCCGGTGTCTCGACGGCCACGGTCTCGCACGTCCTGAACAACACCCGCGCGGTCAGCGCGGACACCCGTGCCGCGGTGATGGCGGCGGTCGAGGAGACCGCGTACACGCCGAACACCGTCGCGCGGTCGCTCGCGACCAACCGCACCACGACCCTCGGGCTCGTCCTCTCCGCGATCTCCAACCCGTACTTCGGCGAGCTGCTCTCCTCCGCGGAGTCCGCCGCCGCCGGCGCCGGGTACACACTGCTGCTGGTCGACCCGCACGAGGACCCGGAGTACGAGCGCACCGTCGTCGCCCGGCTGCACCACCACCGCGTCGACGGCGTCGTCCTCGCCCCGTCCGCCGAGCCGACGGCCGCGCTGGAGTACCTCGCCCGCCACGAGGTCCCGACGGTGCTGCTGGACCGGCTGGTCCCGGACGGCCTCGCGGCGTCGCTGGACCAGGTCGGCAGCGAGAACCACGACGCCACCGGCACCCTGACCCGCCACCTCGTCGACCACGGGCACACCCGGATCGCGCTCGTCGCCGGGCTCTCCGGGCTGACCACCACCGAGGAACGCTGCGCCGGGTTCGGCCGGGCGCTCGACGACGCCGGGGTCCCGCGCGACCCCGCGTTGGAGGTGTCCGGGGAGTCGGCGACCGAGCCGGCCCGGGCCGCGATGACGAAGCTGCTGGCGCTGCCCGAGCCGCCCACGGCCGTCGTCGTCGGGAACAACAGCATGACCATCGGCGTGATCGCGGCCCTGCGGGACGCGGGCGCGCGGGTGCCGGACGACGTGGCCGTGGTCGCCTTCGACGACTTCGCGTGGGCGGACCTGTTCTCGCCCCGCCTGACGGTGATGGCCCAGCCGTTCGACCGGATCGCGGCCGAGGCGGTGCGCCTGCTGCTGCGGCGCCGGGCCCAGCCGGACGCCCCGCTGGAGGTCCTGCGCCTCCCGCCGTCGTTCGTGGTCCGGGAGAGCTGCGGCTGCGACCGGTGAGCTGGTGTCGACGCCGGGTTGATGCTCACATGGGCGCATGCCCTCCTACGTCGCAGGCGTCGACTCGTCCACCCAGGCGACCAAGGTGGTCGTCGTCGATCCCGACGACGGGTCGGTGGTCCGCGAGGCCCGCCGCGCGCACCCGGAGGGCACCGAGGTCGACCCCCGCGCGTGGTGGACGGCGCTGACCGAGGCGCTCGGCGAGGTCGGCACCGACGACGTCGGCGCGATCGCGGTCGCGGGCCAGCAGCACGGCATGGTGCTCACCGACCAGCGCGGCGAGCCCGTCCGCGACGCGCTGCTGTGGAACGACAACCGCTCCGCCGACGCCGCCCAGGACCTGATCTCCGAGCTCGGGGGCGCCGCCGCGTGGGCGGATGCCGTCGGCACCGTGCCGGTCGCCAGCATCACCGCGACGAAGCTGCGCTGGACCGCGCGGGCGGAGCCGCAGAACGCCGAGCGGGCCCGGGCCGTGATGCTGCCCCACGACTGGCTCACCTGGCGGCTCCGGGGCGGCGCCCGCGCGGGGGTCGAGGCCGTCACCGATCGCGGAGACGCCTCCGGCACCGGGTACTGGTCGCCGCACTCCGAGGACTACCGGCCCGACCTGCTCGAGCTCGCCTTCGGCCGCGCGCTGGACGTACCCCGGGTGGCGGCGCCGGGCGAGGCGCTCGGGCGGGGTCACGAGCACGGGCCGGTGCCCGGCGCGGTGGTGGCGCCGGGCACGGGCGACAACATGGGGGCGGCCCTGGCGATCGGCACCGCGCCCGGGGAGCTGATCGTCTCGATCGGCACCTCGGGCACGGTGTTCGCCGCCGCCGAGAAGCCGACCGCCGACCCGAGCGGCCTCGTCGCCGGGTTCGCGGACGCGCGGGGCCGCTACCTGCCGCTGGTCTGCACCCTGAACGCGGCCCGGGTGCTCGGGGTCGGGGCGACGCTGCTCGGGGTCGACCCGGGCGGCTTCGACGAGCTGGCGCTGGCGGCGGAGCCGGGGGCCGGAGGGCTCGTGCTCGTCCCGTACCTCGAGGGCGAGCGCACCCCGGACCGCCCGGACGCCACCGGCACGATCGCGGGGCTGACCAACGCCAACGGCACGCGGGAGAACCTCGCGCGGGCCACCGTGGAGGGCATGCTGTGCGGGCTCGCGGCGGGCGTCGAGGCGCTCGCGGACGTCGGCATCGAGGGCTCGAAGGTCCTGCTGATCGGCGGCGGCAGCCGGTCCCGGGCGGTCTCGACGATCGCCCCCGCGGTGTTCGGCCTCGACGTCGAGGTGCTCGCGCCCGCGGAGTACGTCGCCCTGGGCGCCGCCCGGCAGGCCGCGTGGGCGCTCACCGGGACCGAGCCGGAGTGGCGGATCGCGCGCGACGCCGTGGTCGAGGCCACGGACGCCGACCGCGAGGCGGCCCGGCGGGTGCGGGAGGCCTACGCGACGATCACCGGGTGAGCGAACCCGCCGTCATCCCCCTCGCCGAGGACGACCTGGACCAGCCCGGCATCATCGCGCCGGGCGCGATGCGCACCCACGGGAACGTGCCGCCCGACGTGGTGCTGTGCTTCTTCCCCGAGGTGATGGCCGCGCTCGCGCAGGAGCACCCGGAGATCGCCGCCCTGCACTCGGAGAACGGCCGCTCCCCCGTGTACGGCGTGCCGCACGCCGACGGGCGCACGGTCGCGGTCGCGCACCCCGGGGTCGGCGCGCCGATGGCGGCGGCCAGCCTCGAGGAGCTGATCGTGCTCGGGGGCCGACGGTTCACCGCGGTCGGTGGGGCCGGGGTGCTGGTGCCCGACCTCGTGCTCGGGCACGCCGTGGTGGTGTCCTCGGCGCTGCGCGACGAGGGGACGTCGTTCCACTACCTCGCGGCCGGCCGTGTCGTCGACGCCGACCCGGAGGGCGTGGACGCGCTGGTGGCCGCCCTGCACGCGGCGGACGTCGCGCACACCGTCGGACGCACCTGGACCACGGACGCGGTGTACCGCGAGACCCGGACCCGCACCGATCGCCGTCGGGACGAGGGCTGCCTGACCGTCGAGATGGAGGCCTCGGCGCTCGTCGCCGTGGCCCGCTACCGCGGGGTGGCGTTCTCCCAGGTGCTGTTCGCCGGGGACTCGCTGGCCGGCGAGGAGTGGGACCACCGACGCTGGACCACGGCCGCCGAGGCCCGGGCCGCCCTCGTGGACGTCCTCGTCAGCTCCCGGTGACCAGGGTCAGCCCGAACTGGTTCAGGATCGGGCGCAGCGGCTGGAAGTAGCTGGTGCCGCCGCTCGTGCAGCTCCCGGTGCCGCCGGACAGGATGCCCTGGGCCTGCTTGGTGCCCGGGGCGAGGAACGACCCGCCGGAGTCGCCGGACTCGGCGCACGCGCTGGTCTGCGTGAGGCCCTGGACGACGACACCGCCGCCGTAGTTGACCGTGACGTTCTTCGCCTGGACCACCCCGCAGCGGTAGCCCGATGTCGAGCCGGACCGGCAGACCTGCGTGCCGACCGGCGCCTCGGTGGCCCCGGTGACCGTCGGGCCGCCCTGGACCTGGCCGCTGCCGCGCCAGGCCGCGGTGTTCGTCACCTGGATCAGCCCGTAGTCCGCGCTCGGCCACTGGGTGCGGACGACCCGGCCGATCTCCTGCCGGTTCGCGCCCGACCAGGTCGTCGAGTTCTGCGTGCAGTGGCCCGCGGTCAGCAGGTAGGTGGTGGTGCCGCGCCGCACCGACCAGCCGTCCGAGCAGCGCAGGCCGCTCGTCGTCGTGGTGCCGCCGGTGGTCTGCGAGCTGGTCACGGTGGTGATCGCGGACCCGCCGACCAGCGGTGCCGCCGCGAGGGGCTTCACCGGTGCGGACATCGGCTGCACCCGCACGGCCGAGGGGTTCTCGTCCGCGGCGAAGTCGGTCGCCGCCCGCGTGGCGGGCCCGACGACGGCGACCACGGTCTGGTTCGTGGCGGGATCGACGTACCAGGCGGTGACGTTGGCGGGGACGCGGCCACGCCGGGCGTCCATCCGCTGCTTCGCGGCCTGGCCGGCGCGTGGCTCGACCGACGTGTGCCGGTCGGTCGACCCCGGTCCCGACGGCAGGGGTGGCGGGGTGGGCCCCGGTGGTGCCGGTGCGGCGAGGGCGGGCACCGCGGTGGCGATGAGGGTCACCAGCGCGAGGGCGATCGCGGCCGACGCCGTCCGGGTGGGCTTCCTGACGGGCACGTGGGTCCTCCGGGTCGGGGCGGGCGCCCAGTCCGACGGACGCCTCCGGGGTGTGGACGTCGCACCGTCAGTGAGCGATCGAGCACGGTGTGTGTCGATCGGCGATCCATCAGCGTTACGCCGTTCGTACTAATCAGCAGCTCCACACAGCCTAGGGGTACGGCGGGCGGCGCGCCCGGGTCGTCCCCGGACGGGCGACGGGGACCAGCGGAGGGAATGCGCCGGGAATGGCGCACGGATCCGTCGTCGGGAATGGAGGACGGGTGTCGGGAAATAGTTTCCGGACGCCGTCGGAGCGCGATCGGGGGGCTCGGCTATCGTGACGGGCGTGGCCGACCGGTGGAGCCCGCGACCGAGCGGCGGAGGGGGCCGCCCGTCGTCGCCGTCGCGGTGGCCGTCCGGCTCGTGGTCCCGCGGGACACGTCGGCCCGGGGGCGAGGGTCCGCCGGCGGGCGGCCGACCCCGGCAGCCCGGCCGGTTCGCGGTCGGGCCCGGCTTCCCCTGGCCGCTGCTGTCGGTCGCCGCACTGGTCGTGACCAGCCTGTTGGCGTGGTTCCTGCAGCAACGCGCCGGGCTGCTCGGCCTGCTGTTCCCGGTCGGCTACCTGGTGGTGTGCCTGCTCGCGGTGTGCGCGGTCCGGGCCGACGGCGTGCTCGTGCCCGCCGTGCAGGCGCCGGTCGTGGCGTTCCTCGGGCTGGCCGTCTCCGCCGTCCTCTCCGGGAACGCGACCAGCACGACGCTGTTCGTCCTCGGGGTGTTCGCCCCGCTCGCACAATTGTTCTGGTGGATGCTCGTGGCGTTCGTCGCGTGCGCGATCCTCGGATTCCTCCGTCGCCGTGAGGCCGATCCGAGTTTCTCGGTACTCGGTGCCGTCCGCGGTGTGAGGAATGCGTGATGGCCGACGAGGAACCGGAGCGTCCCGGCCAGTTCCGCCTGCCCGGACGCCGCGCGACCCGTCCTGACGGCGGCGGTCCGGCGGCGGCCCCGTCCGGCGGTCCCGCTCAGCCCGGCCGTCCCGCCCAGCCCGGCGGTCCGGCTCAGCCCGGCCGTCCCGCCCAGCCCGGCCGTCCCGGGCCCTCCGGCTCGCCGCCCGCACCCCGCCCTGGTCCGGCGCCCGGCCCCGGAGGTGGCGGTGGTCCGCGGCCCGGCCCCGGGGCACCACCCGCCGGGGGTCGCGGCCCGGGCGGCCCGTCCGGTGGTCCGCCCCCTCCCCCGGGCCCACCCGTGGGAGCGGGCGCGGGGCCCCGTCGTCCCGCCCCCACCCCGACGCGCGTGGCTCCCGCCCCCGGCGTCGGGGACCCGGACGACCCTCCCGGCCGGGAGCACCCGCCGTCGGGAGGCCCGCAGGCGCTGCTGGAGCGGCTCCGTACCGTCGGGACGAACCGGGTGCTGCTGCTGGTCCTCGCCGCGGCGTCCGTGGTCGTGCTGCTGCTCTCCGGCGGCACGGTGCTGGCCGCCCGGACCTTCGACTCCGGGCTCTCGCGCGTCGACGTCATCTCGACGTCGTTCGGCTCGGTGTTCGGGACCGACCAGAACATCCTGCTCGTCGGGCTCGACACCCGGACCGACTCGTTCGGCAACCCGCTGCCCAAGGACGTCCTGGCCTCGCTCAACGCGGGCGGCAGCGATGCCGGCGGCGACTCGGCCGACACCATCATCGTCCTGCACATCCCCGGGGGCGGCGGTCCCGCGACGGGGTTCTCGATCCCCCGCGACTCCTACGTCGAGCTGCCGGACGGCTTCGGACAGCACAAGATCAACTCGGCGTACGCGTACGGGTCGAACGCCGAGCGCCAGAAGCTGCGGGCCGACGGGGTGAGCGGCAGTGAGCTCGCGGTGCAGTCCGGCGCGGCGGGCGCGCGGACGACGATCGGGGCCGTCGAGGGCCTCACCGGCCTCACGATCACCCACTTCGGCGCGGTCAACCTGGCCGGCTTCGCGCAGATCAGTGAGGCGATCGGCGGCGTGCCGGTGTGCCTGAACAAGGCCGTGAACGACTCGTTCTCCGGGGCGAAGTTCTCGGCCGGGCAGCAGACGGTGGCCGGCCCGCAGGCCCTCGCCTTCGTCCGGCAGCGGCACGGGCTCCCCGGCGGCGACCTCGACCGGGCCCGCCGCCAGCAGGTCTTCCTCTCGAGCATGGCCCGCACCGTGCTCTCGTCGGACACGCTGACCGACTCGACCAAGCGCAACGCCCTCGTCGACGCCGTGGACAAGGCGGTCACCGTCGACCGGCAGCTCGACGTCCTCGACCTCGCCGCCCAGCTGCAGGGCGTCAGCTCCGGCTCGATCGGGTTCCACACGATCCCGATCAAGTCCGCGAGCTACGACACCGAGGAGGACGGCGAGGCGGTGCAGGTCGAGCCGGACAAGGTCCAGGACTACATCTCCGACACGATCTCCGGCCGGACCGAGGAGACGCCCGCCCCGAAGGCCGCGGGAGGCTCGTCGTCGGGGGCCGCGTCCAGTGGTTCGTCCCCCGGGAGCCGGGCGCCGAAGACCAGCGCCGCGCCCGCGGTGCCGGCGGAGGACGCCGGGACCGCCGCCGCTCCGACGGTGCCCTGCGTCAACTGATCAGCCGACCTCCTCCAGGGCCCGCCCGTTGGTGAGCGGGCCGAGCAGGCCGACGTCCAGGCAGAGCAACACGATCAGCACCGCGGAGCCACCGAACACCCAGACCGGGCCCGCCGTCGCGAGCAGCGGGACGGCGATGAACGGCAGGACGACCGACGTGCCGCGCGACAGCGAGTAGGCGACGCCGGAGGCCGTGGAGCGGATCGACGTCGGGAAGATCTCGGCCTGGTAGATGTGGAACGCGTTCGAGAAGACGTTGCTCGCCGTCGTGAGCAGGAAGCCCGCCGCCACGATCAACCACGGTGTGGCCGCCGCCGCGAAGACGATGCCGAAGACCGCGATCGTGAGCGCCGACGCGATGATCAGGTACTTGCGTTCGAACCGCTCCACCAGGGGCACCGAGAGCAGCGAGCCGATCGGGTAGCCCGCGAAGCTCAGGGCCGCGTACCCGAGCGACTCGGTGACCTCGAACCCCTTCGCCACCAGCACCAGCGGCGCGAGCGTGCCGAAGCCGTAGTAGGCCACCGTCTGCAGGATCTGGAAGACGAAGAGCATGACGGTGCGCCGGCGGTAGTCGGTGAAGGCGATCCGCAGGACCTCGCCGGTGGACCGCTCGCGGCCCCGCTCGGTCGGCGCCTCGCGGGGCGGGAGGTCGTCCACCGCCTCCGGTCGCCCGACCTTCGCTGCGATCGCCCGCACCGTCGCCTCGGACTCCTCGAACCGTCCGCGCGACTCCAGCCACCGCGGCGACTCCGGGAGCACCCGCCGCATCACGATGACGAACAGCGCCCCCAGCGCACCCGCCACCAGCAGCCAGCGCCAGCCCTCGACCCCGGCGATCTCCTGCGCCGCGACCAGCTTGCCGCCGAGCAGCGCCGCGACCGGCACCCCGAGGAAACCGACGGTGTAGGCCCAGGCGATATAGCGCCCGCGGTGCCGGGCGGGGAGGAACTCGGCGAGGTAGGTGTCCACCAGCACCAGCTCGCAGCCCAGACCGATGCCCGCGAGGAAGCGCAGCGCCAGGAACGTCTCGATGTTCGGGGAGAAGGCGGCGAGCAGGCTGAACAGGCTGTAGGTCACCAGGTTCAGCAGGAACACCCGGCGCCGTCCGAGCCGGTCGGCCAGCACCGAGAGCACGTTCGCGCCCACGAACATCCCGAGGAAGCCGCTCGCGACGACGGCAGCCTTGCCGGCCGAGCCGAGCGCGAACTCCTTGGCGAGGATCGGGGCGAGCACCCCGCCGAGGAAGACCTCGTACAGGTCGAAGAACGAGCCGATGCCCACGAGCACGACGATCGTGCGGTGCCAGCGCGACAGCGGCAGGTTCTCCAGGGCCGCGCTCGCGCCGGCCGTCCGGAAGGATCCGGCGTCCGTGGCCATGCCGCGCCTCCTCGCGCTCGGTGCTGAGCGCAAGAAACTACGCCTCGGGTCAGGCGAGGTCGAACTGTTCCCGACGGCGGGTGGGGACGAGTTCGACGTACTCCGGGTGCTTGGAGATCCAGCCCCGGATGAACGGGCAGAATGGCAGGACCGCGAGCCTGCGCGCGCGGGCGTCGTCGAGGGCGGCGCGGGCGAGCTTGCCGGCGAGCCCCTGGCCGGCGTGGGCGTCGTCGACCTCGGTGTGGACGAACGCGATCGTCTCGCCGTCCCCGTGCGGGTCGGTGCGCAGCGCGTACTCCGCGAACCCTGCGGTCTCGCCGTCCACGCGGATCTCGTAGCGGTGCCGCTCGGGGACGTCGAGGACGTCGGGCTCGTCGGACATGTCGGGGGCCTCCTCGGTCATGCTGATCGGGTGCGACTCTATGTCGACCCCGTCTGCCCCTTCGCCTACCTCGCCCTGCGCTGGCTCGACGAGGTCGCGGCGCTCCGCGGGTTCGAGGTGGACGTCCGGATCATGAGCCTCGCGGTGCTGGGCGAGGCCGATCCGGACCGCGAACCGGAGTCCGCCCGCGGCACCGAGAGCGCGTGGCGACCGGTGCGGGTGGGGGTGGCGGTCGGAGAGCGGTTGCCGGAGTTCATGTCGCGCTTCGGCGGGCTCTACCACCGCGACGGCGTCCGGGGGCGGGACGAGGTCCTGCGGCAGGTCCTGGCCGCGATGGACCTCTCGTCGTCGCTGGGCGCGGCGGACGACGCGTCGTTCGACGACGAGGTGCGGCGCAGCCACGGGGAGGGCATGGAGCCGGTGGGACTGGACGTCGGGACGCCCGTGATCCACGTCGACGACGTCGCGTTCTTCGGTCCGGTGCTGGGCGCGGTGCCGCGCGGGCAGGACGCGCTCGACGTGTTCGACGGGGCGGTGGCGCTCGCCGGCGCCCCCGGCTTCTGCGAGCTCAAGCGGACGCGCTCGGGCGGTCTGTCGTTCAAGTGACCTCGATTGTGTCGCGGATCACATCAGCGCGGGTGGGCCGACCTGGGCTTTCTCGGGCGTGACTGTCGGGGGTTCGATCTAGTGTTCGAATCATGGCGGTCGAGGTGGGCTTCGCGGTGGACGGGTGGTCGTTCGACGACCCCCTGCCCGCGGTGCCGCTCGGGGACCCGGCCGGGTCCGTGGGGCAGGACGCCGAGGCCGGGTTGGTGGCCTGGCACCGCCGGCTGATCCACGACGAGTGGCGGGTGCTGTGCTGGATCCACCACGTAGCCCGGGCTCGGGCCGACCGGGTGGAGCGGGCGCTGGACCCCGATCCGCGGGCGGTCGGGGTCCCGTTGGGGTGGTCGGTGTCGATGGCCGCCTCGCGGGTCGAGCTGGCCGAGGGTGCGCTGGTGCGGTTGCCGCGCCTCGGTGAGGCGATGCGTGAGGGGCGGGTGCAGGAGTCGAAGGTGGCCCGGTTCGTCTCCGGGCTGCGCGACGTCACCGACGAGCAGGCCTCGACGGTGGTGGACCGGCTCGTCGAGGCGGCCCCGCGGCTGGGGGTGTGGGAGCTCGAGCAGCGGATCGCCGAGGCCGTGAAGGACGTCGACCCGCTGGGGGCCGAGAACCGGCGCCGGGCGGCGGTGGCGCGGGCGCGGGTCACCACGCGGATCGCGCCGTCGGGGGCGGCGGAGATCCACGGGTGGGACCTGGACCCGCAGATGGCGGTGCCGGCCTACGAGCGGCTCGCGGCGTTGGCCGAGGAGGTCTGGACCCGGCTGCGCGGCGCGGGCCAGGACGTGCCGGTCGGGCGGGTGCAGGCGCAGGTGATGCTGCGGTTGATGCACGGCTGCCCCGCCGGGGCCGACGACCTGGCGATCGTCGAGTACGTCACCGCCGAGCTGACCCACCCATCTGCCCACGACACCGACGACGGCCCCGACCTCGACGACGGCCCGGACGACGACGGCCCGGACGACGACGGCCCGGCCGACGACGGCCCGGCCGACGACGGCCCGGCCGACGACGGCCCGGCCGACGATCCCGATCTTGACGACGGCGGCCCGGACGACGACGGCCCGCAGGGCCCGGCCGACGGCCCTGGCGGCGAACCGCACGAGCCGGACGGCGGGCCGGTCGGCCCCGGTGGCCCCGGTGGCCTGGGCGACGGGCCGAGCAGCTCCGGCGATGACCGGCCCGAGCCGGATGTGCCCGATCTTGACGACCTCGCCCGCCCCTCCGATGACGGCAGCCCCTCCGACGGCCCTCGCAGTGCCAGCGAGCCCGGCGACGAACCGGATCTTGGCTCCAGTGGCTCCCCTGAAGGGGGTGGCCGCTCAGCTGCCCGCCCGGCAGGCGGACCCGGCGATGAATCCAGCGACGACGACCGCGTCGAGACAGGCGGCGCTGAGGCTCGCGGTGCGCAGGCCGCCGTTACCGACCGCGGCGCCACCAGTCCGAACGACACCGGTGTCCGGGGAGGGGCTGTGCGCGGGCGGGTCGACAACCCGCCCGGCGAGCAACTCGAACTCGACCCCGTCGAGGGCCCCGGTGACCCGCCGCGGTCGGGGTGGCGTCCCGGCGACCCACCACCGGCCCCACCGCCCCTGGACGAGCCGGACCCCAGGACCGACCCACCTCCGGGTGGGCGGTGGACCTCGCGTGGGCTGGTGTTCACGCCCTCGGTGCTGCGCACCACCCTGGGCACCGTGCTCGGTCTGTCCTGGGGCCACGGGCGCCTACCTCAGGGCGCCCTGACCGGCCTGGACGCCCACCACCTCGCGTGGACCCGCACCTGCGCCCAGTGGCGGGTGCTGCTCTACGACCCCGACGGTCGAATCGAACACGTCCTGCTCCTCCGCGCCCCGCACATGGCCCGAGCCGACCCCCGCTATCGCCGCCACATCGTCGAACTGACGGCGCACACCAGCGACCTCGACACCCTCGACCCGCACGACGAGCTGATCGGGGTGTACGCCGAGCTCGCCCGCCGCGCCCGCACCGCCCTGGCCGCCGCCCGCGCCCGCCCACCCGACCAGCACCCCGCGGCGACCCGCGCCGAAGCCGGCCACCGGTTCCCCGGCGCCGAGCTGACCCGCTGGATCCACGCCCGCGACCGGACCTGCCGGTTCCCGATGTGCACCCGACCCGCCGTGGCCGCCCAGATCGACCACACCTGGGATCACACCCTCGGTGGGCCGACCCAGGCCGACAACCTCGGCGCGCTGTGCCTCGGCGACCATCAGCGCAAACACGAACCGGCCACCGGCTGGACCGCGCACCAACCCCGAGCAGGACAGTTCGTGTGGACCTCTCCGACCGGCACCCACCACACCCTCGGCGCGCCGCGCTACCAGCCCCTGCCCCCCATACCGCGCCGCCCCTACGACCACGGCCTGACCGAGCCCTCGCACGCCCCTCGCCCCGACACACCATGGCGACCACGACGCGACAGACACGGCCGCATCACCGACGCCGCCCGCACCACCATCGCCGACATCGACCGCCGACGACGCGCCGAGCAAGGCCGGCCACCCAGCCCCTACGACGGCGACCCGCCCTTCTAGTCGCCGAGAACGCCATGGGGTGTCCGCGATGTGCGGAGACACCGGCCGCCTTCGACCGCCGCCGCCGTGTATCCGTAGAGCTGTGAACCGCGAGCAGCTCCCCGCGTGGGCCGTCGAACCGGTCCACCTCGTCGAGCACGACCCGACGTGGGCGGCGAAGGCCGCCCGGTACGCCGGCGAAGTGCGCGCCCTGTTCACTGACCGCCTGCTCGGCGAGGTCCTGCACGTCGGCTCGACGGCGGTCCCCGGCTTGCCCGCGAAGCCGATCGTCGATCTGCAGGCGCGGGCCGAGCATCCGGCGACGGCGGTGGCGGCCGTTGTCGGAGCAGCCGGAACGACCGGCTGGCGGTTCGTCCCCCGCGAGCTCGACGACCGGCCCTGGCGCTGGTTCTTCGTGCGGGTCGACGACGAGGAGCAGACCCGCCTGGCCCACCTCCACCTGATGCCCCCGGGTGAGCCGCGGTGGGACCAGCAGATCCGCTTCCGCGACCGACTGCGCGCCGAGCCGGACCTCCGTGCCGAGTACGCCGCCCTGAAACGGCGCTCGGCCGAGGCCCACCACGACGACCGCGAGGCCTACACCGCGTCCAAGCAGGCCTTCATCCGGCGCGCGACATGACCCGGACAGCACGACGGCGGGCGCGACCGGAGTCGCACCCGCCGTCGGGAACAGCAGATCAGGCCTGGACGCTCTCCCGCGTCTCGACCGAGGCAGAACCGGTCGCCCGCTCGGCCAGGGCACCGAAGACGAGCCCCAGCAGGCCCCACACGATCGCCTGCGCGGTGATCGCGTAGACCCGGAACGAGTAGAGGAGGTCCGGGTCGAATCCGGGGAAGACGATCGTCCCCGCCGGGTCCCGCAGCGGCTGCGGGGTCTCCGAGTCGGCGGGCCCGTAGGTCGCGACGTTGGCGGCGAGTTCACCCAACGACGGCAGCACCGCCATGAGGATCCCGGACAGCACGATGTACGCCACGCCGCCCACGAGGACCGCGTTCCACAGCCCGAGGCGCTCCCGGAGGGCCCGGACGACGAACACCGCCGCGACGAGGAACACGATCGATCCGACGACCATCACCAGGAAGAGCCCCGACCGGTCGCCGATCGTCTCGTCGTGGCCGACGGCCGGCGGGTTCGCGGGGTACTTCACGAACGGCGTCGCGTAGAACGTCAGGAATCCGGCGCCGGCCACGAGCAGCGCCAGTACTCGCGGGCGCACCGACACCTTGCCCTGCAGCAGGGTGTAGACGACTGCGAACAACAGGCCCAGGGCGACGCCGGCCACGATCATCCCGACGCCGATGCCCCACACGCCCTGGACGGTCCGACTGAAGATCTCCGGACCCTCCTCGGGCGGCGCGATCCCCGCGGCCGCGTCGAGAGCGGCCTCGGCCTCGCCGCGCTCGCCCTCGTAGTCGATGGCCGCCTGGATCAGCGGCTCCGCGAACACGAGGGCGAACAGCCAGGCGACGACGCCCCCGACCGCGCCCGCGAGCGCGGCCCGGGGGACGACCGCCTTCGCGTGCATCAGTGGCACGGGAAGCCCAGGAAGTGCCGGGCGTCGTGCACGAACTCGTGGACCACCGTCGTGTTGCCGAAGAGCGAGGTGGCGGCGCCCTCGTCGAACCCGATGAAGTAGAAGAGCAGCAGGCCGACCACGAGCGAGCCGATCAGGTAGGGCATGTCGCCGACCGCGGTGGTCGCGGTGGCCCGCGCGCGTGCGGTGGCGCCGGCAGTGGTCACGGAGGTCTCCTCGGGGGTCGGGAAGCAGTACCGCGACGCTAGGTCCACTGATTCACACGGTCAATACCTCAGTAACCGATGAACTATCGGGAGACTCACGCCGGCGACAGGCGCCAGTCCCCCGCCGCCTCGTCCCACTCCATCCGCACCACGCCACGCGCCCGTGCCGCCTTCGCGAACGACAGGAACGACGCGAATCCGTAGGTCTTCTCGCTGAACCCCGGCCGCCGCTTGCGCACCTGGTCCTTCAGCCCCGACAGCGGCACCCCACCGCCCCGGGCCAGCTCCCCGACGACGTCGGCCAGCAGCCGGAACGCGTCGTCCTCGGCGGGTTCGTCCACCGGGAAGCTCACCTCGGGGTCACCGTGCGCCGAGCCCTCCCCCAACGCGACGATCCGGCGGTCGGCCAGGTGCCGCAGGAGCTCCCCGAACCCGCGGAACCCGTGCTCGGCCTCGTCGAAGGTGGGGTCCTGCCGCAGGATCGCGCGCTTGAGCCGCGACGCGAGCACCGGCCCGTCGCCACGGCGCGCGAGCCCGGACAGGGTCCGCGTGACGAGCCGGTCCACGGCCTCGTCGTCCGGGGTGCCGTCGGTCTCCGCCGGCTCCGCGGTCTTCCCGACGGCGGGTGCGGGCTCCTCCGCCGCCGTCGGCGCGGCCTCGACGAGACGGTCGTAGTAGAGGAACTCGTCGCACGCGGGCGGGAGCAGACGCGAGGTCGACGACGCCACCCCGATGCCGATGACCCGCTTGTCGAGCTCGCGGAGCTTGTGCACGAGCGGGGTGAAGTCGGAGTCACCGGTGCCGATGGCGAACGTCGTCACCCAGGAGCGCTCGTAGGCGATCTCGATCGCGTCCACGGCCATCTTGATGTCCGCGGAGTTCTTGCGGGAGCCGCCGAGTCGCTGCGGGATGTCGATCAGCTCCACCTGGGCGCGCGCGAGGAGCCGACGGTCGTCGTCGAACGAGGACCAGTCGGCGTACGCGCGCCGGGCCACGACGCGCCCGCGCACCGCGAGCGCGTCGGCGACGGGGCCGAGGTCGAACGGCGAGACCCCCAGCCCCTCCCTGGCCCCGATCGCGAGGTTCTCGTAGTCCAGGAGCAGGGCGATGCGCTCGTCGCGCTCGTCAGGGCTGGCGGTCATGGGGCACAGGGTGTCAGGGAACGATCTGCACCTGGTCGTAGACGTTCAGGGTGTCGAAGAACTTCTCCGACGCGTCGTGCGAGAGGTGCACGCAGCCCGCCGAGTCACGCTGCAGGCTCCCTTCGTGGAACGCGTCGCCCGGCGCGAAGAACACCGAGTTGTTCATCGGGGCGCCGTCGTACTCGTCGCTCGTGTGGTCCTTGTCCTTCCACATCACCGAGAAGGTGCCGGTCGGGGTCTCGTAGCCCTTGCCCCCGGTGGTGATCGGGACGGGCCCGTAGAGGACCTTGCCGTGGCCGTCGGTCAGCCAGGCCTTCTTCGCCGAGATGTCGACGCACGCCTTGGCGGTCGGGGCGCACGGGGTGGCGCTGTCGTTCGACGAGGCCGGCGCCGGGGCCGCCGCCGGGGCCGCGACGGCCGGCGCGCCCATGGCCAGCAGGCTCGCGCCCACGGCCCCGATCGATCCGACGCCCACCCGCAGTCGCGCGCCCGACCCACCTGTGAGGGAGGACGCGGCCCGGTGGTGACGACCCATGGTGTGGTTCCTTCGCGGTCGGTGATGCGGAGTGCTCGGCCCCTCCAACGCTCACGGAGCGAGTTCGTTGCGGCCGGGCGCCGAGGAGTGTGCACCGCGAGATCCCGCGATGATCAGCGGGGAACACCCTGCTGAGCAGGGCATCTGCCGAACTCCGGGCATCAACCGGACGTTCCGCCCGGGATGGTCGAAGCGGACGCTGCGTGATCGACCGGACGACACGCCGACGGATTCTGTGAGAACCCGGTGGATCGCGGAGGCAACCTGGTCCGGTTACCGCCGTGTGGGTGTGACGGAGCCGTCAGCCGGCGATCTCAGGCGACGACGCGTAGATCCACCCCGACGCTCGCCGCACTCTCGCGGGCGCACTCGACCACCCGGGCCTGCGGCGCGGGCAGCGGCTCGGCGTCGACGTGCAGCTCGAGGTCGAGGCCCGCACCCGCGGCGCGTTCGAGCGCGCTGTGCAGCCGGCAGCTCAGGGTCGCCGGGTCGGGCAGCTCGCCGCGCCCGTCGACCGGGAGACCGGGGCGCCGGGGAGCACACGTCGGGTCGAGTCCGGGGATCGCCTCGAGGGTCATGACGGCCTCCTCACCGGACCGGCGACGGGGAACGCCGGGCCGCGGCCCCGGGACGGCGCCCCCGGGCCATGTGCCGAGGTACCCGATCGTGCCCCGGCTCACTCCTGGCCGAACATCTCGACTCCGGGCAACCCGGGCACTCCGCCCACGACGGCCGCGCGGTCGCGCGATCGGGAGCAGACTGGCCCTCGTGTCGATCGACGAGGCCGCACCGTCGCGGACGGACGTGATCGCGGAGCTGACCGGCCCGGGCGGGGCGTTCGAGCTCGCCGAGACGCAGGTCCGCGGTGTCCCGCTCCGCGTGCACGTGACCGGACCGCGGACGCTGCGCGAGGCGCACGAGGGCCTCGAGGTCCCCGACGACCGGCTCTTCACCCTCTACGACGGCGAGCGGGTCACCTTCGGCGAGCACCGGGCGCGGGTGGCCACCATCGCCCGGCGCCTCGCCGCGCACGGCCTCCGCCCCGGGGACCGCGTCGCCGTCTGCCTGCGGAACTACCCGGAGTGGCCCGCGGTGTGCTGGGCCGCGTGGGTGTCGGGGCTGGTCGTGGTGCCGCTCAACGCGTGGTGGCAGGCGAGCGAGCTCGCGCACGCCGTCGCCGACGCCACGCCGGGCCTCGTCGTCGCGGACGGCGAGCGGTCCGCGGTGCTCCGCGAGGTGACCCCCGACGACGTCCCCGTCATCACGGTGCGGGGGGACGCCTCGCCGTCGTTCGCGGAGTTCGTCGGCGAGGTCGAGGCGCACCCCCTGCCCGAGCACCGACCGGACCCCGACGACGACGCCTTCATCCTCTACACCTCGGGGACCACCGGACGCCCGAAGGGTGCGGTCGGCACCCACCGCAACCTGGTCACCGACATCGCCAACCGCCGGCTGCTCGCCGTCCTCGGGCAGCGGCTCTCCGGTGTGGTCCCCCCGGAGCGTCCCGGCACCCTGCTCGCGTTCCCGATGTTCCACGTCGCCGGTCTGTGCGCGATGGTCAACGCGACCGTCGCGGGTTCGGTCCTCGCCACGCTCTACCGGTGGGACGCCCGGGAGGCCCTGCGCGTGATCGCGGACGAGGGCCTCACCACGGTGGCCGGGGTGCCGACGATCGCGAGCGACCTGCTGCGCGTCGCCGAGGTCGACGGTGCCCGGCCGGCGCTGGCGTCGCTCGTCGGGATCGGCATGGGCGGGGCGCCGATCCCTCCCGAGCTCGTCCGCCGCGCCGCACCGGTCGCCGCGCCCAGCAACGGCTACGGCCTCACCGAGACCACGTCGGGCATCGCCTTCAACAACGGCGAGGCCTACGTGGCGGCCCCCGACGCCGTCGGGCGCGCGGTCCCCAGCGCGGACGTCCGGGTCGTGGACCCGGCGTCGGGAACGGATCTTCCCGACGGCGAGGTGGGTGAGCTCTGGTTCCGCGGGCCCAACGTGGTCCGCAGCTACTGGAACGCCCCGGAGGCGACGGCCGCGGCGTTCGTCGACGGCTGGTTCCGCACCGGCGACCTGGGGCGGGTCGACGACGGGGTCATCCGGGTCGTCGACCGACTCAAGGACGTCGTCATCCGCGGCGGCGAGAACGTCTACTGCGCCGCGGTGGAGGCCGAACTGCTCGAGGTGGACGGGGTCCTCGACGCCGCGGTCGTCGGGATCCCGCACCCGTCCTACGGGGAGGAGGTCGCGGCGGTCGTCGTGCACGCGCCGGGCCACGTCCCCGACGAGGAGGCCCTGCGCGCGCGGGTCGCCTCGCGCATCGCGGCCTTCGCCGCCCCGACGACCGTCCGGACGACGACGGAACCGCTGCCCCGCAACGCCGTCGGGAAGGTCCTCAAGCGCGACCTGCGAGAGACGATCACCAGGGCGTGAGTCCCTCGCGCGAGAGCGACCGGCCCGACGGCCCGTCGGTGTCGAGCACCGCCGCGACCAGCGCGTCCGTGCCCTCGTCGAGGGTCTGATGTCCCTGGAAGTCGTTGAACTCGGTGGCCGTGTAGCCCGGGTTCACCACCGTGACCAGGACGTCGGGCAGCGTCTTCGCGTACATCACCGAGAGCATGTTCAGCGCCGACTTCGACGACGGGTAGGCGAGGTACGGGTAGTTCTCCCAGCGTCCCTCGTCCATCAGGCGCAGCGAGCCGAGCTGCGACGACACCATCACGAGCCGCGGCGTCTGCGACGCCCGGAGCAGCGGCAGGAAGGCGCGGGTCACGCGGACCGGACCGACGACGTTGGTCTCGAGGACGTCGCGCACCTCGTCGGCGGTGGTGTCGGCGGGCGCGGTCTGCGTGCCGGCGATCCCGGCGTTGTTCACCAGGACGTCGAGTGACCCCAGGTCGGCCTCGACCTCCTTGACGGCGGCGGCGACGGAGGCGTCGTCGGTGACGTCGAGGGCGATCGGGCGGATGTTCTCCTCGGTGAAGCCCGCGGCGTGTGGGTCCCGGCAGCCGGCGAGGACGGTGACGCCCTGCGCGGCCAGACGTCGGGCGGCGTGGGCGCCGATGCCGCGGGAGGCGCCGGTGATCAGTGCTGTGGTCATGCCGCCACCGTCCGCCCGGCCCGCGGTGCCTGCCAGGGACCGACGGTCCCAGGCAGCGGGCCGCGGGGAGGAGCAGGCTGGAGCCCGTGAGCGACACCGGAGAACTCGCCGCGGCGCTGCGTCAGTGGCGGGAGCGCATCTCCCCCGCCGACGTCGGCCTGCCCGCCGGCCCCCGCCGCCGCACGCCCGGGTTGCGGCGCGAGGAGGTCGCGCAGCTCGCGGGCGTGTCGGTCGACTACGTCATCCGCCTGGAGCAGGACCGCGGGCCGCACCCGTCGGAGTCCGTCCTCGGCGCCCTCGCCCGGGCCCTGCGCCTCGCGCCGGCCGAGACCTCGCACCTGTTCGACCTGGCGGGTGTCGCGCTCCCGGCGCCCGACCGGGTGCGCGACGCGGTCCGGCCGTCGGTCCTGCGCCTGCTGGACCGCATGCAGGATCTGCCCGCGATGCTCGTCGGTCCCCGCGAGGACCTGCTCGCCTGGAACCCGCTGCTCGCCGCCCTGTGGGGCGACGTCTCGGCGGTGCCGCGCGAGCGCCGGAACATGCTGTGGTTCCAGTTCGGCGAGGACGCCGGGATCCGGCTCGCGACCGACGAGGACGGGTCCATGGACCGGCTGGAGCTCTCGACCGTGGCCCGCGCCCGCGCCGCGATGGCCCGCTACCCGCGTGACCGCAGGCTGCGGGGCCTCGTCGACGAGCTGCACCGCACGCATCCCCGGTTCGCCGAACTCTGGGACGCGCGCCCGGTCGAGCACCGCCGCGTGGAGCGCAAGCGCTACCTCGTCCCGGGTATCGGCGCGCTCGTCCTGGACTGCGACGTCCTCGAGGTGCCCGAGGACGACCAGCGCCTGGTCGTCTACTCCGCGGCCCCCGGGACCGAGGACGCCGAGAAGCTGGACCTGCTGCGGGTGGTCGGCCTGCAGGCGGTCTGACTACTGGCCCCGGAAGACCGGCTTCTCCTTCGCGACGAACGCGTCGACGGCGTTGCGGTGGTCCTCGGTCGCGCCGAGGCGTGCCTGGGCGGCGGCCTCGTGGTCGAGCACCTGGCGCAGCGAGGACACCGTCCCGAGCGCGACGGCCTCCTTGATCTCGGCGAACGCCAACGTCGGGCCGGCCGCGAGCCGGCGGGCCAGGGCGAGTGCGGCGGCGTCGGTCGCCGCCGGGTCGTCGGCGATCTCCCGCACGATCCCCCAGTCCCGGGCCTGCTCGGCGGTGAAGGTGTCGCCCAGCATCAGCAGCTCGGTGGCGCGCGAGGAGCCGACGCAGTGCGCGAGCGTGCCGGAGAGCCCGGAGTCACCGCCGAAGCCGATTCCGGCGAAGGCGGTGGCGAACTTCGTGCCCGCCGTCGCGACCCGGAGGTCGCAGGCCAGGGCGAAGCCGAGTCCCGCCCCCACCGCGGTGCCGTTGATCGACGCGACGACCGGTTTGCGCATCGTGCCCAGGGCGGACGCGATCCGGTTGTAGTGCTCGGGCACGGTCGAGAGCGCGTCTGCGCCGATCGCGCCGTCCTCGCCGGAGCGCAGCGCCTCGGCGTGCTCGCGCAGGTCCTGCCCGACGCAGAACGCCTTCCCGCTCGACGCGAGCACCACCGCGCGCACCGACGGGTCGTCGGCCACGGCCTCGAGCGCGTCGCGCAGCGCGACCTTGAGCTCCACCGTGAGCGCGTTCCGGTTGTCCGGGCGGTTGAGCCGGACGGTGGTCACCGCCTCCTGGTCGTCGGTCTCGACGAGGACGGCGGGCTCGGCGGCGCTGCTCATGACCGTGATCGTGACACGTCCGGCCGGGTCGAGCTCCGCTGCGCTCCGTCTCCCGTCAACCGGGTCGAGCTCCGCTGCGCTCCGTCTCCCGCGAACCGGGTCGAGCTCCGCTGCGCTCCGTCTCCCGTGATTCAGTGGGGGCGTGAGGCCCCATCCCGCCGCGATCACGGTGTTCGTCGCCGTGGTGTGGGTGATCGGCGTGCTCCTCGCGACCAGTTCCCTGCACGGCACCGGCGCCCGGGACGTGGGCGTTCGGGCCTCCGGACCCGAGGGGCCGTCCGTCGCGGAGCTGGCCGAAGGTCTCTGCGCGCCGACGGTGTCCAACCCCGGCGGGACCAACAACTACGTCCCGAAGGCGCCTTTCACGGACCCGCTCGGGCAGGGGTTCACCGTCACCGGCACCGTCCGGGACGAGGCGTGCCGCCCGCTGCCGGGCGTCCGGGTGCAGGTGTGGGCCCAGACCGCGACCGCGAGCGAGCAGCGCAACCGGACCTCCGTGCGCACGGACGCCCAGGGTCGCTACCGCGTCGATTCCGACCCGCTCGTGGCGCAGTTCGGCGAGCCGAACGTCCACGTCGGGTACGACGACCCCGGCCCGTGGCGCCGCGTGTTCCTGCGCAACGTCACCCGCGACGGGGACACGGGGGCGCAGGTGGACCTGGTGCTCTCGCCGTGAGGGTGGCGGTCATAGCTGCGGGTGTGCTCGGCCTGGCGGGCCTCGTCGTCGCGACGACCTCGCCGCACCTGGCGGGCGCCCCGATCGTGCTGGCGGTCTCGACGCTGACGGCGACCGTGGCGGTCGTCGGCCTCGCCGTGCAGCCGTGGCTCGCGCGTCGACGGGTGCGCGCGCACGCGGCGACGGGGCTCGCCGTGCTCGCCCTGGTCGTGGTGCACGTGGTCGCGCTGCTCGTGCTCTCCCCCGACGACGCGCTGTTCGCGATGTCGCCGGACGGCCCCACGCGGGCGCGGATGGCGCTGATTTCGCTGGTGCTGCTCGTCGTCGTGGTGGCGCTCGGGCTCGCCCGCCGGCGACTCGGGTGGTCCGGGCCGACGTTCCGGCTGCTGCACGGCGGGTTCGCCCTGCTCGCGGCCGTGCTCGGGGTGGGTCACGCCGTGCTGACCGACGGCGCCCTCGAGGGAGCCGGGACCGTCGTCCTGCTCGCCTCGGGGGCGCTGTCGGTGCTCGGCGGGGTGGCCGCCGCGATCAGGAGGCGACGGGTTCGGCCAGCGGTTCCGGCATCGGGAACAGCGTCAGCAGCCGGTCCACCGCCGCGCGGTCCCCGCTGACGGTGAGCATCCCGTCGTCGACCGCCGCGTCGAGCGGGCGCCCGGTGTAGAGCACCGCGGCCCACGCCTCAGGGGTCGGCGACACGATCGTCGCGTCCGCACCGTGGGTCTCGCCGCGGACGATGGTGAACTCGCCGTCGTCCAGGGTGGCGACGAACGGCTGGTCGGCCAGCACGATCTGCACCACCGCGGAGAAGCCGGCCGCCTCGGCCGCGGAGTACATCGTGCGCATCGACATGACCAGCGAGTCGACCCCGATGTGGTCGGCCTCGGGCAGCGAGCGGGAGGCCCACCGGCCGAGGGTCTGCAGCACCGGCTCGAGCTCGTAGCCCCAGTCGGTCAGCTCGTAGACCGCGGACGCGGCGGGCGGGGGCAGCCGGCGGCGCCGCAGCACCCCGGCGTCCTCGAGCTCACGCAGACGCTGGGAGAGCACGTTCGGGCTGGCGTGGGGCAGGCCGGTCCGCAGGTCGGTGAAGCGCTTCGGGCCGAGCATCAGCTCGCGCACCACCAGCAGCGCCCACCGCTCCCCGACCAGGTCGAGGGCATGGGCGGCCGCGCAGCCGTCGAAGTAGTCGCGCCGTGGAGCCATGCGCGCGACGGTACCCCGCATCCACCGAGAAGTCACTTTGTAGGACCGGGGATCGCCACATCAGGACGTCAGGGACCTCATGGTCCGACCACCCCGTGCTCCCAGGCCCAGGCGATGAGCCGCGGCCGGTCGGGCAGGGCCAGCTTGTCGAGGATCCGCCCCAGGTGGGTCTTGACCGTCGTCTCCCCGAGGTGCAGCCGTGCCGCGACCTCGGAGTTCGCCAGCCCGCGGGCGACCAGGCCGAGCACCTCGGTCTCCCGCGGTGTCAGCGCGTCCAGCTCGGCCGGACGGGCCGGGCGGGTCGCCGTCCGACCGTAGGCGGCGACGATCCCCGGCACGACGTCGGGGTCGATCGCCCCCTGCCCCGCCGCCACCCGGCGCACGGCGTCCAGCAACTCCTCGGGCGGGGCCGTCTTGAGCAGGAACCCGGCCACCCCGGCCCGCAGCGCGGCGTCGACCGTCGCGTGGTCGTCGAAGGTGGTCAGCACGAGCACGCGCGCCGGGGAACCCGCCGTCGCGAGGGCGCGGGCCGCGCCGATCCCGTCGAGCCCGGGCATGCGGACGTCCATCACGACGACGGCGGCCCCGGTCCGGCGGGCGGCCTCGACCGCGGCCCGGCCGTCGGCGGCCTCGGCGAGGACCTCGAGGTCGTCCTCGCCGTCGAGCAGCATCCGCAGGCCCATCCGGACGAGGGCCTCGTCGTCGGCGACCACCACGCCGGTCGGGCTCACGGCACGGCCACCGGCTCGCTCGCCGGGACCGGCAGGACCACTCGCACCCGGAACCCGCCGTCGGGACGGGGACCTGCCTCGAGGGTCCCGCCCGCCATCAGCGCCCGCTCGCGCAGGTGCACCAGGCCGTGCCCGGTGCCCGCCGGTTCGCCGCCGACGCCGTCGTCCAGGACGTCCACGGTGACGTGCCCGCCCTCCCAGTGCACGCCGACCTCGGCGCGGTCGGTGCCGGCGTGCCGGAGCACGTTGGTGAGCGCCTCGGCGACGATCCGGTGGGCGGAGGTGTCGACGGCCGGCGGGAGCGTGCCGGGTTCGCCGGTGACCCGGACGTGCACCGCCAGGCCGGCGCCCGCCAGGCGCTCGACCAGGTCGTCCAGCTGCCGCAACGACGGCGCCGGGACCAGCACCTCGTCGTCGCGGTCCTCGCGCAGCACCCCGACGACACGGCGCAGCTCGTCGACCGAGCGCCGCCCGAGATCCTCGACGGCGCGCAGCGCGGTCACCTCGGGCGCCTCGGCGTCGGCCCGTTCCAGACGACGGCGGACGACCCCGACCTGCAGCGTCATCACCGAGACCGAGTGCGCGACGGCGTCGTGCAGTTCCCGGGAGATCCGGGAGCGCTCCTCGACCAGCGCCAGCCGGGTCGAACGCTCGCGCTCGGCGGCGAGCTCGTCGGCCAGCCGTGCGAGCTCGGTGCTGCGACGGCTCTCCCGGCGCAGCAGCCACCCGAGCGACCAGGCGCCGCCCATGGTGGCGCCGAAGAAGACCAGCTCGAACCAGGGCGCGCCCGTGAGCATCGAGCCCGTCGCCCCGCCCACGGCGACCACCGCCGCCCCCGGCCCGCTGACCTGCAGTGGGAGGCGCCGGGCGCCGTACGCGACCAGGACCATCATCGTGATCAGCGCGATCCCGCCGACGCCCGGGTGGTCCGGGGCCGCGAGGGCCTGCAGCGGGAAGGTCGCCGCCGCCGCGAGGAGGCCGACCCACGGCAGCAACGGCGCGAGGAGCGCGCCCGTGGCCAGCGTCAGGACCGGGACCAGGTAGAACGCGATGTCGACCCCGCGGTAGACGCCGGCCTCGGCGGCCGAGCCGAGCACGACGACCGCTCCGGCGACGAGTCCGACGCCGAGCCGGGTCAGCGCCGGGTGCATCCGCCGCACGGTAGGGCGCGCGGCGTCGTCCCGGGTCCTCCTGCGGGAGGACCCCGCGTGGACCGCAGGACGAGCGGATCGGACCGTGAACACGATCCGTGACACTACGCCGCGCCCTACGGTTCCCGTATCGCTCGAACAGCGCAGCGAGAAACACGAGGAGCCACCATGACCACGCTCGACGCACCCACGACCGCCATCACCCCCACGCCGGCGACCGCACCCCGCCGGAATCTGCTGACCAGCGCCGGAGGCATCGCCCTCATCGCCTCCCCGCTGCTGCTCGCCGGCGGCATGGC
Organism: Actinomycetospora termitidis; assembly: GCF_030286555.1. Lineage (GTDB taxonomy): Bacteria > Actinomycetota > Actinomycetes > Mycobacteriales > Pseudonocardiaceae > Actinomycetospora > Actinomycetospora termitidis. Next base: position 85,820 of record NZ_JASVWF010000005.1, read on the forward strand.
CACGATCCCGCCCGGCGAGGACGGGACCACCGCGGGCTACGTCGCCTCGCTCGCCGCCACCCCGTGGCTGACGGGGCTGTCCGCGGGCCTGCTGCACTACTCGTGGGTGCTGTTCGCCCTCGGGGTGCTCGCGGTGCCCGCCCTGGTGCGGGGCTCGCGGGGCCGGGGCGTGGTCGGCGTCGTCGCCGTGGCCATGTCCTTCTGCGCCATCCAGATCTCGGGCCTGCTGCTCGGGGACTGGCACGCGATGGCGGTCGGTCGCGCCGTGCCTCGCGAGCAGGCCGGGGCGATCTTCGAGGCCGCGACCACCGACCTGTGGACGACCACGTGGCTGTGGTCGGGCAAGCTCGTCGGCTTCGCCGGGGTCGCGCTCGTCGTGATCGCGCTCGCCTGGGCCCGCTCCGTGAGCTGGTGGCTGCTCGCGCTCCCGGTCCTCGGGACGGCGTCGATGATGGTGCTGCCGATGCTGCTCGGGAACGCGGGCATCGCGCTGGGGATGCTCATCAGCGTCGGCCCGCTGTTCGTCATCGGCGCGAAGCTGGTGCGGCAGCGCTGACCTCAGAATGAACGAACGGCACTCTCGCGCACATAGATGCAGCGAGAGTGCCGTTCGTTCGTTCCGGCGCCTACGTGCCCGGCGCGATGAAGAACTCGAGGGCGATGCCGTCGGGGTCGCGGAACGAGATGCCCGACCCGTAGTGCGCCTTCTTGATGCCGCCGTGCTGGACGCCGAGTTCGTCGAGCCGGCTGCCCCACTGCTCCAGGGACGCGGAGTCGGGCAGCGCGAAGCCGACGTGGTCCAGGCCGGTGCGGTGCGCGTCGAACGCGTCCTTCGACTCGCGCCCCTGGTGGGTGTGCAGCCCGAACAGCATGCCGCCGTCGAGGGCGAACACGGTGTGGTGGAACTCGCCGCCCTCCTCGTCCTCGTCGAGCACGGGGTCGGCGCCGAACAGGCGGCTGTACCACTCGGTGGATCGCTGCAGGTCGGACACGGTGATCGCGACGTGCTGCAGGCCGGGGAACGACATACGACGGGCTCCTTTGCCTCGTGGACCGCTGGCTACCGGTGCTGCCAGACGGGCCGGCGCTTCTGCAGGAAGGCGGACATGCCCTCCTGGGCATCACAGGTCATCGCGTTGGTGGCCATGACCTCGCTCATCTCGGCGTAGGCCTCGTCCTCGGAGAGGTCGATCTGCCGGTAGAAGGCCTCCTTGCCGATGCGCAGGGTCGCCCCGCTGGCGTCGGCGACCTGGCGGGCGAGCTCCGCCACGCGCCCCTCGAGCGCCTCGGCGGGGACGGCCTCGTTGACCAGGCCCCACTCGACGGCGGTCGCGGCATCGATCGTCTCGCCGGTCAGGAGCAGCTGCATCGCCCGCTTGCGCCCGATCGCCCGGCTCACCGCGACCATCGGGGTCGAGCAGAACAGCCCGATCTTCACCCCCGGCGTCCCGAAGACGGCGCCCTCGGCGGCGACGGCGAGGTCGGCGGTGGCCACGAGCTGGCACCCGGCGGCCACGGCCATGCCCTGCACCGCGGCGATCACCGGCTGCGGGACCTCGTGGACCGCCCGCATCATCTCGGTGCAGACCGCGAAGACCTCGCGCTCCTCCTCCAACGTGCGGTCGACCATCTTGGAGAGGTCGTGGCCCGCGGAGAAGGCCGGACCCTCGGCGGCGAGGACGATCGCGCGCACGCCGTCGGCGGCCGCGACCTGCCGGACCCCGTCGGTCACGGCGCGCATCGTGGCGACCGAGAGGGGGTTGCGGCGGCGGGCGGCGGTGAGGACGACCCGACCGGTCGTCCCGTCCACCTCCACCCGCACGGTGTCCTGTGCGTGCGTCACCGGTGCGGCCATGACCCATGGTCTAGCAGCCATGCCTTCCCGACGACAGGTCGGCGCGGGTCCCGGGCGATCATCCCCTCCGACCGCAGGGGTCAGGCCTGGGCCGACCCGTGGGCCGAGGCCATCCAGCGCTCCCGCCGCTCCTCGTGCGTGCGCAGGTGGTCGATCTCGGCGAGCCGGCGCCGCTGCTCGTCGGTGGCCGTGCCGTGCCCGACGGCGCGGGACGCCTCGGCCATCTCCCGGTCGGCCGCCTGCTCGCGGCGGTTGTGGGGACGCGACGGCAGCGAGGCCTCCGGGTCGTCCGACCGCTCGTCCTCCTGCGGCTCGCGGTAGGGGTTGTCGTCCGGGAGCTTCGCCGAGACCCGCCCGTAGCTCCCCAGGATCAGCAGCACGAGCCCGGCGCCGATCGAGAAGAAGACGTTGGGCAGGCGGAAGGCCAGCAGGTTGTACGGCGTCGCCATGATCGCGAGGTTGGCGAACGCCGAGACCAGGAAGAGGCCGCCGACGACCATCATCACGGTCGAGGACAGCCGGCCGCCGCGCGCGGCCGCGGCGAGGAGCACGACCGCCGTCACGATCGAGATCGTCGACAGCAGCCCGTTGGACGACAGCCCGAGGACCTGCGTCCCCTGCGTGTCGAAGAAGGCGAGCCCGCCGACGAAGCCGAGGACGCCGAACGCCGCGATCACGAGCGCGACGACCACCGCCCCGGCGCGGTGGACGACGACGACCTTGTGGTCGGGCGTGAGGTCGGAGCGGTCGATGTCGGTCATGGAGGTCCCCCTGGGCCGGGATGGCGGGCCGATAGGACGGGATTGCCGCTTCCCGTGACCTCAACCACCCCGCTTTGCGCATGCGGGAACGGGACGGTTCTGCCCCGGGGCGGTCCGTGTCACGGTCGCGGGCATGAGCGACAAGGTCCCCGCGGCCATCGTCGGCCCGGGCAACATCGGGACCGACCTGCTGGCCAAGCTCGGCCGTACGCCCTCGATCGAGGTGACGGCGATGGTCGGGGTCGTGGAGTCCCCGGGCCTCGACCGGGCGCGCCGGGCCGGCATCGCCGCGTCCGCCGAGGGCGTCGACTGGCTGCTCGCGCAGGACCCGCTCCCCCGCATCGTGTTCGAGGCGACCTCGGCGAAGGCGCACGTGGCGAACGCGCCGCGCTACGAGGCGGCCGGCATCCGCGCGGTGGACCTCACGCCCGCCCACCTCGGGCCGATGGTGTGCCCCGCGGTGAACATGCCCGACCACCTCGACGCGCCCGACGTCAACCTGATCACCTGTGGCGGACAGGCGACGATCCCGGTCGTCGCGGCGGTCTCGCAGGTCGTCGACGTGCCGTACGCGGAGATCGTCGCCTCGGCCGCCTCCCGCTCGGCCGGCCCCGGCACGCGCGCCAACATCGACGAGTTCACGCAGACCACCGCGCGGGCCGTGGAGGAGGTCGGCGGCGCTGCGCGCGGCAAGGCGATCATCATCCTCAACCCGGTCGAGCCGCCGATGATCATGCGGGACACGGTCTTCTGCGCGATCCCGGGCGAGCGCTACGACGACGCCACCACGAGCGCGATCTCGGCATCGGTACACGCGATGGTCGCGCGGGTCCAGGAGTACGTCCCGGGCTACACGCTTCGGGCCGACCCGCAGTTCGACCCGCCGCGGCCGGACTGGGACGGCAACGGGCGCGTCGCGGTCTTCCTCGAGGTCCGCGGCGCGGGCGACTTCCTGCCCGAGTACGCCGGCAACCTCGACATCATGACGGCGGCCGCGGCCCGGGTGGGCGAGCTGATCGCCCACGAGATGCTCACGACGGGGGTGGCCGCATGAGCCGTCCGGAGATTCGCCACGACGTCCGCATCACCGACACGACGCTGCGCGACGGCTCGCACGCGCAGGCCCACCAGTTCACCGAGCAGCAGGTCCGCGACACCGTCCGGGCACTCGACCGGGCCGGCGTCGAGGTGATCGAGGTGTCGCACGGCGACGGGATCGGCGGGTCGAGCTTCAACTACGGCTTCTCGCACACCGACGAGCTGCGCCTGATCGCCGCCGCCCGCGAGGAGGCCCGGAACGCCCGGATCGCGGTGCTGCTCGTGCCGGGCATCGGCACCGTCGACGACCTGCGCCGTGCGCACGACGCCGGCGCCGAGGTGGTCCGCGTGGCCACCCACTGCACCGAGGCCGACGTCAGCCCGCAGCACTTCGGCGTCGCCCGCGAGCTGGGCATGGAGACCGTCGGGTTCCTCATGATGGCCCACCGCACGCCGCCGGAGGACCTCGCGAAGCAGGCCCGGATCATGGTCGACGCCGGATGTCAGTGCCCGTACGTCACCGACTCGGCGGGCGCCCTGCTGATGCACGAGGCACGGGCTCGCTTCGAGGCGCTGGTCGCGGAGGTCGGCGACGAGGCGTGGGTCGGCTACCACGGCCACCAGAACCTCTCCTTCGGGGTCGCGAACTCGGTGATCGCCGCCGAGGTCGGGGTCAAGGAGATCGACGGGTCGCTGTGCGCTCTGGGCGCCGGGTCGGGCAACTCCCCCACCGAGGTCCTCGCCGCGGTCTTCGACCGGCTCGGCGTCTCGACCGGGCTCGACGTCATGGCGCTGCTCGACGCCGCCGAGGACGTCGTCCGCCCCTACCTGCACCGCTGGCCCAAGATGGACCGCAACGCGATCGTGCAGGGCTGGGCCGGCGTCTACTCGTCGTTCCTGCTCCACGCCGAGCACGCGGGCGAGCGCTACAAGGTGCCCACCCACGAGATCCTCCGGCGCTGCGGCGAGCTGGGGCTCGTCGGCGGCCAGGAGGACATGATCATCGACGTCGCGCTGGAGCTCGCCCGGGCTCGCGAGCAGGGCTGAGGAGGTACGTTCGGCGCATGCCCGTCGTCGAGATCCACCTGGTCGAGGGCGACCACGACGACCGCCGCCTCGAGGACCTGCTCCGGCGGGTCAGCGAGCGCTACGCGGCGGTCCTGGAGTCGCCGATCGAGCGCGTCCGGGCCTTCGTGACGATGCATCCGCCGCAGCACTGGATGACCGGCGGCGTCACCGCGGCCGTCGACGGCGACGCCGCGCCGTACTTCGCCGCCGCCGTCCTCGAGGGCCGGCCGGTGGAGCAGCGGCACCGGCTGCTGGCCGAGCTCACCGACGTGATCTGCGAGGTCCTCGGCGCCACCCGCTCGCGCGTGCGCGGGCGGGTCGTCCAGGTGCCCCCGGACGACTGGTCGATCGGCGGGGTGCCCGCCGCGACCCGTCGTCGGGAGGAGATCGTGGCGCGGTCCTCGCGGCTGTAGCGCGTCAGTCGCGGCGCAGGGTGAGCAGCTGCTCGGTGAACCCGCCGACCCGGTGCTCGGGGTCGACCAGGTGGACCTCGAGGATCCAGTGGCAGCGCCGCCCGGCGACGTCGACCGCGGCGTGCATCGGGACGTCGTTGCCCGGCGTGATGTAGCTGAACAGCCGGTCGGCGTCGATCAGGTCGTGCGGGAACTCGCCGACGAGGTGCCCGCTGTGCGGCCCGCCGAAGGTCCAGCCGTACTGCTCGGCGAGCGCGCACATGTGCGCGTAGAGCTGCTCACCGGTGATGTCGGGTGTGGCCTCGAAGTGCTCCCGCCCGGCCCGCCACACGCGGTCCAGATCGGCCGCGAGGCGGTGCTTGCGCGGGTCGTCGCCGAGGACGAACGTCCGCCCGACGTCGGCCTCCCACTCCGCGAAGACAGGACCGAGGTCGACGAAGACGATGTCGTCCGCGGCGATCTGCCGGTCCGGCGGGTTCTCCTTGTACGGCTGCAGCGTGTTCTCGCCCGAGCGGACGACCCGCTTGTGCCAGTGCCGCGACGTCCCGAACATCTCGGCCCCGAGGTCGCGCACCTCGCGACTCACCTGGGACTCCCAGGCCCCCGGGGCGATGAGCCCGCGCCGGCCGATCTCGGCGAACAGCTCCTCGGCGCGTTCCTCGGCCCGGACCAGTTCCTGGGCCCTGGTGTCCTCGTCCAGCGACGTCACCCGTCCGATGCTAGGCGCTGCGCGCCTACAGCGACGGCACCTGCCCGCCGTCGCAGCGGGTCGCGGTCCCGGTCACGTAGGACGCGGCGTCGCTGCACAGGAAGGCCGCGACCGCGCCGAACTCGGCGGGGTCGCCGAAGCGCCGGGCCGGGATGCCGGCCGCGACCCGCGCCTCCGCCTCGGCCTGCTCGATCCCCTCCCGCTCGGCGGTGGCGGCGGCGACCGCGGCCATCCGCGCCGTCGCGATCGAGCCGGGCAGCAGCATGTTCACCGTGACCCCGTCCGCGGCGACCTCCCCCGCGAGCGTCTTCAGGTAGCCGCCCAGGGCCGCCCGCCCGATGTTGGACAGCGCCAGGCCGGGGATCGGCGCCACCACCCCGGTCGACCCGACCGCCAGGATCCGGCCCCAGCCGCGGCGCCGCATGCCCGGGAGCACCAGGGACACGAGGCGCTGCTGGGCGAGCAGCAGCGGGACCAGGGCCGTGGTGATCTGTCCGGCGTCGACCTCGGTGGCCACGCTCGGCGGCGGGCCGCCGCTGTTGAGCACCAGGACGTCGACCTCGCCGGCCGCCTCGACGAGGCGCTCGGGCGCGCCGTCGGCCGTGAGGTCCACCCCGACGCCGACCGCGTCCGGGAGCTCCGCCGCGATCGCCGCCGCCCGGTCGGCGCGGCGACCGCTGACCACCACCCGCGCGCCCTCCGCGGCCAGCGCCCGCGCCGTCGCCTCGCCGAGCCCGGAGGTCGACGCACACACCAGGGCGGTCCGGCCGCCGAGTCCGAGGTCCATGCCGGCATCCTCGCGCGCTCAGCGCCGCGGCGAGACCCCGGCGTCGTCGTGGGCCCGCGGGGCGGGCGCACCCGCCCCGTCGTCGGGAAGGGCCGCCACCAACGCCATGATCAGCTCGTCCTGCGCGACGAGGTGCTGGCGCAGGTGCCGGCACTGCTGGAGCACGACCGCGGTGTGGTTCGCGGTCTCCACCACGCGCCGGTCCTGGGCCTCGCCCAGTACGTCCTGTCCGACCATGATCACGAACATCAGCACGAGCTGCGCGAGCGAGGAGCAGAACAGCAGGAACGGGAACGGATAGGGGTCCGGGATCACGCCCGCGAGGGCGAGCCCCATCCACCCGAACACGATCACGGCGGTCACGACGACGGCCGCGGTCGACCCGAGCCACTGCGCCGTCCACGCGGCGATGCGGCGGTTCCGGTTCGTCGCCGCGGGCGCCACGGCCTGGGGCGGGGCGATCATGATCGGCGCGGTGTCGCACGGGTCGAGCCGGTCGCGCGGGTCCGCGGCACGGTTGAGCATCCGGGCCTGCGCGTCGATGTGCTCCTGCAGGCGGTGGCACTCCGCGAGGATGGCCTGGGCGTCGTCGTAGGTCTGCTGCGAGCGCCGCTCCCCCGCCGCGGAGAGCGTCCGCTGCCCCACCAGGATCACGAAGATCAGCAACAGCTGCACGACGTTCCCGACGAACAGCAGGACGGGATAGGGGTACGGGTCGAACCCGAGCACCTGGCGCGCGCCGAGCACCATCCACAGCGCCGAGAGCCCGACGGTCAGGTAGACGGTCAGCATCGAGCTCACCCGCCGCGTCATCCAGACCGCCGCCCGGTCGCCCGCCGTCCCGAGCTCCGGATCCGTCACCCGCGCCACCCGAGGTCCCCCGTCGTGCCGGTCCGCCGTCCACCTCCCGGGCCCGGCCCACCCCGAGGTGCTGTCTCGATCCAGAGACGTCCGTGGGACGCGCCCGCACCGTTCCAGGTTCCGAGGTTGCGCCGATCGAGGGGGCCGGCGATTCAGCATGCCTTGTGCGGCATATGCCGTTGTCGATATACAGGACGGGTGACCACGACCTGGACCGCGCTGGCCGACCCGACCCGCCGCGCGATCCTCGACCTCCTCCGCGAACGGCCGCACGCGGTCGGCGAGGTGGTCGACCGCCTCGACCTCGCCCAGCCGGTGGCGTCGAAGCACCTCGCGACGCTGCGCCGGGCCGGCCTGGTCCACGCGCGGGTCGACGCGCAGCGCCGCGTCTACTCCCTCGACCCGCGCCCGATCCTCGAGCTCGAGTCCTGGCTCGCCCCGTACCGCGCGCTGTGGTCCCACGCGCTCGACCGCCTCGACGACCACCTGGAGGACCGATGACCACCGGCACCTACCTCGAGATCGACTCCCGCCCCGCCCTGCGCTGGGTCCGCGAGTACCCCGACACCGTCGAGCGCGTGTGGGCGGCGATCAGCGACCCCACGGAGCTCACCGCCTGGTTCCCGGCCCGCGTCTCCTTCCCGGACGACGGGGTCCCGCGAGTGGGTCGGCCGGTCACCTTCTCCTTCACCGAGGACGGCGACGGCGGGACGGGAACGGTGCTGGCCGCCGAGCCGCCGTCCCGGCTGGTCTTCACGTGGGAGGGCGACGAGCTGCGCTTCGAGGTGACGCCGCTGAAGGCCGGATCACGGCTGACCTTCACGACGATCATCGCCGAGCCCGACACCGCCGCGCGCACCGCCGCCGGCTGGGAGGTCTGCCTGGAGGCGCTCGACGGTGCGCTGTCCGGCGTCGGGGCGGAGGCCCCCTCGAGCAGCCCGACGCCGGCGTGGAAGCGGCACTTCGACGACTACGTGGCCGCCGGGGTCCCGTGGGGCGCCCCGATCCCGGACTGAGGAAATCCGCTCGCGCGCCCGACGTCGGGTGTGCGTGGATGGACCCGTCGCGCGGCACCTCGCCGCCCGACGGAGTCGAGGAGTGCCTGTGCCGACCGTCGCCCGGCCCGGGGCGCGCCGCTGCGCGCCCGGCCGCTGTCGCATCCGCACCCCGCGCTGAGGAGCTCCCGGCGTGGGGTGACCTCCTCACGCCCACGGAGTCCTCGCAGTGCGCGAACGCATCCCCCGTCGCCGTCCCCGGTTCGACGACGACGAACCCCCCTCCACCCGACGTCGGGAACCCGAGGTCGAGCCGGACGGCCCGCCCACCGGCGACCGCTGGTCCACCTGGGCCGGCGCCACCCACGGCCCGGAGCCGCACCCGGGCTGGCTCGTCGTCGCCGAGGGCGCCGTCGACACCGAGCTCGGCGTCCTCAAGACCGGCAAGGAGGCCGACGTCCACCTGCTCGAACGGGCCGTCCCGGACGGGCCGTCGTGCCTGCTCGCCGCCAAGCGCTACCGCTCCGCGGAGCACCGCGCGTTCCACCGGGACGCGGCCTACCTCGAGGGGCGCCGCGTCCGCCGCTCCCGCGAGACCCGGGCGATGGCGAACCGCACCGCCTTCGGCCGCGACCTGCTCGCCGGGCAGTGGGCGGCCGCGGAGTTCGCGGCGCTCGGCACGCTGCACGCCGCCGGCCTGCCCGTGCCGTACCCCGTCCAGTACGACGGCACCGAGGTCCTCCTGGAGTTCCTCGGCGCCCCGGACGGCACCGCCGCGCCACGCCTGGCCGGCTGCCGGCCGGACGCCGACCGGCTGTGGGACTGGTGGGAGCAGCTGACGACCGCGCTGGTCGGGCTCGCCCGGCTCGGCTGGACCCACGGCGACCTGTCGCCGTACAACGTCCTCGTCGACGGCGACCGGCTGGTGCTCATCGACCTCCCCCAGGTCGTCGACCTCGTCGGCAACCCGCACGGGGCGGAGGTCCTGGTCCGCGACGTGCGCCGGATCGCGGAGTGGTTCGCCGCCCGCGGCGCCGTCGTCGATCCGGAGGCGCTGTTCCACCGCCTGGTCGCCGAGGCCGGGCTGGTGCCCTAGAAGAGACCTCGCCGGGCGCCGACGTCCAGAGCCAGGGTGGAGCCGGTCAGGGCGTCGGCCTCCGGGTCGAGGAGGGTGGCGACGGCCCACGCCACCTGGGCCGGCGTGACCAGCGCCGCGAGCGGCGACTCGGCGCGACGTTCGTCCAGGATCACCCCGACGTCGACCCCACGCTCGTCCGCGCGGGCCTGCGAGAGCCGCCGCAGGCGGTCGGTGTCCGCCGGTCCGGGCGCGACGAGGTGGGCGGTGACGCCGTCCGGGCCGTGGTGGTCGGCGAGCTGGCGGACGAGGTTGGCCAGGGCCGCGTTCGTCACGCCGGCCGCGCAGGTGTGCGGGGACGGTTCGCTGCCGTAGTGCCCGCCGAGGGCGACCAGCCGGGACCCGGGTTGCAGGCGGTGCTCCACGGCCCGGACCAGGCGCAACATCCCGCCGACCTTGAGCGCCACCGCCGACCCGAGTGCCGCCGGGTCGATCGACGGCAGCGGTCCGGCCGCCGGGAGCCCGGCGGCCTGCACCACCACCCGCACGGGGCGGTCCAGCGCGTCGACGGCGTCGCGGATCGTCGGGATCGCCTCGTCGGAGCCGATGTCCGCGGCGCACGGGACCGTTCCCGACGTCGGGTCGGGGGGCTTCCGTGCGACGGCCACCACCGTGAGACCGGCGCGGGTCAGCCGCTCCGCGATCGCGGAGCCGAGGGCCCCGGAGGCGCCGACGACGACGGCCGTGCCGTCGCTCATGCTGCGGCCCGGAGGGTGAGGAGGTCGCGGGCCCGGGCGACGGCCGCCCCCGGGTCGCGGAGGTCGACCTCGACGGTGACGATCCCGGCGGCGCGGGAGCCGGCGCAGTTGCCGGGGACGTCGTCGAGGAACACCACCTCGTCGGCAGGGAGACCGAGAACCGCCAGCGCGTGGGCGTAGGCGCGGGAGTCCGGCTTGAGCACGCCGGTGACCGACCCGTCGATCACGGTGTCGAAGCGCCCGAGGACGGGATGGCGGGTGAGGTCCGCGTCGCCGTGGAAGGCCGCCAGGTCGTTCGTGAGCGCGGCCACCACGAGACCGGCGGCGTGCGCGTCGTCCATCAGCGCGATCACCTCGGGCCGGAAGGGCTCCGTCCCCGTGTAGAGCGCGTCCATCAGTGCCGGCACCGTGCCCGGGCCGCCCGTGATCGCCCCGTATTCGGCGGCCCGAGCGGCCCAGTAGGCCCGCTCGGTGCCGTGCCCGGCGAGGACGTCGTCCCACGCGGGGTCCGGGCGGGGTCCGAGGAGGCCGCGGACGTCGGTGAACTCCCGCGGGGCGTCGAACTGCGCCATCCGCTCGTGGGCCGAGGTGAGCAGGACGCCGCCGATGTCGAGCAACAGTGCCCGGGGGGTGCTCATCGGCCGCACGCTAGGCCCCCTCCGAACGAGCAGGCACCCTCCCGTTCGCCCGGACGCAACGTTCCCTCCCCGGGAACGTGTTGCTTGCGTCACTCCCCCGGTTGGTTGACCGTCGGCTCGATCTCATCGCCGAGGAGGGTCCAGAAGATGGCCAACGTCGTCCCCGTCGACGCCTGGAGCACGGGCGAGTGGTACCCGGGATACAAGCCCGAGTTCTTCGACATGCCCTGGATCGTCGACCCCGCCGGCCCGTTCCGGCCGGGCGACGAGAACAGCTTCTGGTTCCTGGACTTCCACTGGTCCCGTGGCCTGACGCCCCTGGGCGCGACGCTGTGGAGCGGCGACGGCTACTGCTGGGGCACCCAGCACGCCGCCGAGTCCCTCCCGCTGCCGCCCGGGCGCGGCGTGAGCGCCCGGTTCGCCGGCACGCACCTCTACGGCAGCGCCCTCCCCGAGACCGACCCGGCCCAGATCGAGGCCCGCGCGGGCCGCATCGCCACGAATCTCCCGCACTTCCTGCAGAACTACCGCAGCATCTGGGAGAGCGGGCGCGACGAGCTCGAGAACACCTGGTCGCAGTTCCGGGCGATCGACTTCACGCAGGTCAGCGGCGACGACCTGCCCGACCTGCTGGTCAAGGCCCGCCGGTACCACAAGCGCTCGATGGAGATCCACTTCGGCGTCATGTACCCGATGCTGGCCAACTTCCTCGGCTTCTACGGGGCCTGCGCCGACATGGGCATCAACCCCAACGAGATCGGCAAGTTCCTCCAGGGCGAGGACACCAAGATCATGGAGACCGACCGCAAGCTCTACGACCTGGCCCTCAAGGCCCGGGCTGCGGGGCTGGAGCCGGTCTTCGAGGCGCACGACGGCGGCCGGCTGCGCGAGGCCCTGGGCCGGCACGGCGGCGCCGCCTCCGGCTGGCTGACCGAGTTCGACGACTTCCTGCAGGTCTACGGCTACCGCGCCGAGGCCACCTGCGACGTCGGCGTGCCGAGCTGGATCGAGGACAACACGATCCCGCTCGACCTCGTCAAGACGTTCCTGCAGCGGAAGGACTCCCACGACTTCTCCCGCGCGGCGACCAACGCCCTGGCCGAGCGCGAGGAGGCCATCGAGAACGCCCGGGCCGGCCTCACCCGCGAGGAGCAGGCCGTCTTCGACGCCGGCCTCGCCTCCAACCAGGCGGCCAACTTCCCCTGGTGGCAGGACGACCACAACTACTACATCGACCTCAAGGTCATGCTCCCGCTGCGGTGGGGCTGCCAGGAGCTCGCGAGCCGGGTCAAGGCCGACCGCCAGGACGACATGCTCTACCTGTTCTGGCCGGAGCTGCGCGACGTCGCCAGCGGCGAGAAGCCCTACGACGCCGAGCTGCGCGGGCTCGTCGACGCCCGACGCCAGTACTTCGACGAGTGGCACGGCCGCCGCGGCGAGATGCCGAAGGTGCTCGGGACGATCCCGGAGAACGTCGAGGACCCGATCCTCATCGAGATCTTCGGCCTGAACCCGCACTCCATCCGGGCGGTGCAGAACCCGGACGCGGCGGCCCAGACCGTGATGAACGGCGTCCCGGCGGCCAAGGGCACGGCCCGCGGGATCGCCCGCGTCCTGCAGTCCTCCGACGAGCTGCACCGCCTCGAGCCCGGGTCGATCCTGGTCTGCGAGTCGACCTCGCCGAACTGGACGCCCGCCTTCGGCAAGATCGCGGGCTGCGCCTGCGACGGCGGCGGGATGCTCTCGCACGCCGCGATCGTCGGCCGCGAGTACGGCGTGCCGACGGTGACCGCGATCGGCGTCGCGACCCTGTCGATCGCCGACGGCGACGAGATCGAGGTGGACGGCTCGAGCGGCACCGTCACGGTGCTGCGCCGCGCGGCCGAGGTGGCCGCGTCGGCGGACGCGCCGCGGACGGAGGAGGTCACCGCATGACGCTGGTGTCGGGGGACGCGACCGTGGCCGAGGAACCCGAGCGGCACAGCTGCGAGGCGATCTCGTGGCTCGACGAGGTGGATCCGTCGGAGGCCGTCGCCCGGGGCGGCGCCAAGATGGGCCGGCTCGCCGAGCTGCTCGCCTCCGGGGTGCTCGTGCCCCAGGGGTTCGCCGTGACGGTCGAGGCGTACTCGCGGCACTGCCGGGAGTCCGGGCTGGACGGGCGGATCGACACGGTGCTCGGGGCCCTCGGGCCCGATCCCGACGACGCCGCGGTCGAGGCCGCGTCGGCGGAGATCCGCGAGATGTTCGCGGGCACGCCGATGTCCGACGGGCTCGCCGCACGTCTGACCGAGGCCTACGAGGAGCTGTGCCTGCGCTGCGTGGACGTGAACGTGCCGGTCGCGGTGCGCTCCTCGGCCACCGGCGAGGATGCGGCGGACGCCTCGTTCGCCGGCATCTTCGACACCTACCTGGGCGTCTCCGGTGTCGAGCGGGTGCTGGAGTCGGTCCGCCGGTGCTGGGGCTCGCTGTTCACCGCCCGCGCCCTGGCCTACCGGCTGCGCCGTGGGATCAGCCACCACGACATGCCGATCGCCGTCGGCGTCATCGAGCTCATCCACGCCCGGGCGTCCGGCGTGGCGTTCTCGGTGCACCCGGTCACCGGCAAGCGCGACCGCATCGTCATCGAGACCAGCTGGGGCTGGGGCGAGGCGATCGTGCAGGGCCTGGTCGACCCCGACCACGTCGAGGTCGGCAAGGCCGACGGCCGGGTGCTGCGGTACGACGTGGCGCACAAGAAGGTCGTCAGCGCGTTCGACTTCGCCGTCGGCGCGGTCACCGAGATCGAGATGCCGGCCAAGCTCGCCCACCGGCAGGTCCTCGACGACGAGCAGATCGCCGCGATCTCCGCCGCGGTGACGGCGATCGAGGAGCACTACGGGCACCCGGTGGACGTCGAGTGGGTCATCGGCCGGCACCGCCGGGCCGGCGACCCCGTCTGCATCGTCCAGACCCGTCCCGTCACCACCGTCGAGCCGGAGACGACGGCCGCACCCGCCTACGACCCGGTCGCCCTCGCGCAGAAGTACCTGTTCTCCGGGAAGCCGATCCCGGGTCGATAGGCGCGCGTCCTCTCCCGGACCACGAACGGGCCGTTCGTCACGGAAGAAGGTGACGAGCGGCCCGTTCGTGCGTCCCGGTGCACGTCAGCCCCGGGCCGCCCGGTCGACGACGGTGGGGGTCACGCAGATTGTCGGTCCCCCGGTGCACGATGGGGGGAACCGCGGCGCCGATGAGGCGTCCGGGGAGAGGGCGCTCCTGGCGGGGGGCGCGGACCGGCTGACGGGGGATGTGGCATGGCACTCGGGCGCGCGGTGCTCGGGCTGATGGTGACGTTCGCGATCGCGTTGGCCGCGATCACGGTGTGGGGCACGGTCGAGCGGGCGTCGGGCGCGCCCGCGACGGCCGCGGGCGCGGAGGCCGAGGCCCCGGCGGTGCCGGCGGCGCAGGTCTCGCTGACTCCGGGGAACGGGGCGGCGGGGGTGGCCCCGGCCGCACCCGCCGTCGTGAAGGTGGCGCAGGGGCGGCTGACCGACGTGGCGCTCGTCGGGCCGGACGGCACGGCGGTCGCGGGCCGCCCGACGCCGGACGGCTGGGAGTCCACGGCCACCCTGGCGTACGGCACCACGTACACGTGGAAGGGCCTCGCCGTGGACGCGGCCGGCAACCCGACGCGGCTGACCGGCTCGTTCAGCACGGTCACGCCGCAGCGCAAGATCGCGGCGAACATCAACATCGCGGACGACGCGACGGTCGGCGTGGGTGCGCCGATCATCGTGCAGTTCAACGGTGAGGTCGCGGACAAGGCGGCGGCGCAGCGGGCCCTGCAGGTCCGGACGTCGGTGCCCACCGAGGGGTCGTGGGCCTGGCTGCCCGACGCCGAGCAGGGCTCCCGGGCCCACTGGCGGCCCAAGGACTACTGGAAGCCGGGGACGCAGGTCGACGTGGCGGCGAACCTCGTCGGGGTCGACACCGGCGACGGCGCCTGGGGCTCCGCGAACGTCACCTCGCACTTCACGATCGGGCGCTCGCAGATCGTGAAGGCGGACGTGAACTCGTTCCAGATGGTCGTGGTGCGCGACGGGCAGACGGTCATGACGGTGCCCGCGAGCTACGGGCTGGGGTCCGACCCGAACCGCAACACGACCAACGGCGTCCACGTGGTCATGAGCAAGGAGGCCAACAAGCTCATGACCAACCCGGACTACGGCTACTTCAACGTGCCGGAGAAGTGGGCGGTCCGGATCTCCAACAACGGCGAGTTCATCCACGCGAACCCGCAGTCGACCAGCGCGCAGGGCAACGAGAACGTGACCCACGGGTGCGTGAACCTCTCGACGACGGACGCGGAGGCCTACTTCAACACCGCGATGTTCGGTGACCCCGTGGAGGTCACCGGGAGCCCGGTGCCGATGCCGCAGACCGACATCTACGACTGGTCGCTCACCTGGCCGGAGTGGCAGAAGCTGTCCGCCCTGCCGACCTAGCACCGTCAGCCGACGGTCAGGATCACCTTGCCGGTCGCGTGGCCGCCCTCGACGAGCGCGAGGGCGGCCTGCGCGTCGTCGAGAGGGCGGACGTCGGTGACGTGCGGGTCGAGGGCACCGTCGGCGACCAGGCCGACGAGGCGCTCGAGGACGGCGGTGCTGCGGTCCCGCACGATCTGCTGCCCGCCGAGCTCGGTGGACAGGCCGTAGTCGGCGACCGAGATGAGCTTCGTCGGGTCGCTCAGCAGGCCGGCGACGGTGCACAGGGGGTCGCCGCCCACGAGGTCGAACACCCCGTCGACGCCGTCGGGAGCCACCTCGCGGAGCCGGTCCAGCACGCCGTCGCCGTACGCGACGGGCGTGGCTCCGTAGCCGGAGAGCATCGCGTGCTTGCCGGGGCTCGCCGTCGTCACCACCCGCAGGCCGCGGGCGACGGCGAGCTGGATGATCGGGATCCCGACGCCCCCTCCCCCACCGTTGACGAGCAGCACGCTTCCCGACGGCAGGTCGAGCTGCTCGAGCGCGTCCCAGGCGGTGCCCGCGGCGACCGGGAGAGCAGCCGCGTCCTCGGCGCTCACGGTCTCCGGGCGGTGGGCGGCGAACCCGGCGGTGACCCGGGCGCGGGGCGCCCACCCGCCCTGCATGTCCGGGCAGCCGCCGAAGACCTCGTCCCCCTCGGCGAACCCCGTGACGTCCGGTCCGAGGGCGAGCACGGTGCCGGCGACCTCACGGCCGAGGACCGCGGGCCCGACCGTGCCGTACGACCCGTCGCGGACCTTCCAGTCCCCCGGGTTCACGCCGGCCGCCCGCACCGCGACGAGCAGCTCGCCCGGACCGGGCACCGGCTCGTCGACCTCGAGGAACGCCTGCTGTTCCGGACCACCCACCGCGACGAACCCGTAGCCACGCACGGGGCCGCATCCTGCTCCCGCCGTCCGGCGGGCGCACCATGGACCCGTGGCTAGGGCTGGTCAACTGATGGGGCCGATGGGGCCGACGCCGGGCCCCGCGTGGGCGGACGTGCTCACCACGTGGTCACCGGCGTGGGGCGTGAACGCGGTCCTGCTGGTGCTGGCCGTGCTCTACCTCGCGGCGGCCCGACGCCATGGGGCGTGGCCCGTCCGGCGCACCGTCTCGTTCCTGGCCGCCCTCGCCTCGGCCGTGGTGACGTGGAACTCCGGGATCGCGGTGTTCGGGCACGCGGCGTTCGCGGTGCACATGGTCATGCACCTGATGCTGATCATGGTCGTGCCGGCGTTCTGGGTCGCGGCGCACCCGCTGGAGCTGCTGCGGTCGTCGTTGCCGGAGCGCGCGGGGGCGCGGTTCGACGCGGTCCTGGACTCGCGGGCGTCCCGGGCCCTGTTCTTCCCCGGCACCGTGCTGATCGTCTACGCGCTCGTCATCGTCCTGACCCACCTGACGGGGTTCATGGAGGCCATGGCGTCGTCGATGGCGCTGCACCACTCGGAGCAGGCGCTCTACCTGGTCGCCGGCGTGCTGTTCTTCCACGTCGCCATCGGCGTCGACCTGCTGCCGAACCGGCCCGCCTACTTCGTGCGCTACGTGCTGATGGCGTTCGCGATGGGCGTGGACACCCTGGTCGGCGTCGTGCTGATGCAGGCGCCCGCGACGATGTTCCCGTCCTACGACCTCGAGGGTGTGCACCTCGGCGGCGCGCTGATGTGGGTCGTCGGTGACGGGTTGATGATGGTGATCATGGTCCTGCTCGGCCGGCTGTGGGTGTCGGACGCGTCGGCGAAGGTCGACTTCGGGCCGTGGCTGGAGTCGGCCCGGAACGACGCGTTCCGGGAACAGACCGGGAGCAGCGCGGACGCGGCCGGTGACCTCGACGACGACGAGGACGCCCTCGCCGCCTACAACCGGATGCTCGCCCGGCTGGACCGCGGCGAGCGCTGAGCGCGCCCGCGAGTGCGACACGGCGCAGGTTCCGGGGCCCGCGAGCCTGCGCCACGTCGCACTCGCGCTGTCCCGGAGTGCGGCACAGCGCGCTTCCTCGCCGACCGGTCCACTCCTACCGTCGAGGTTGCCACCACCACGACCTCCCGGGAGGGGCAGCCGTGCTGACCGCCGAGCAGAACGACGAACTCACCGCCGTCGAGGCCGGGACCCGCATGGGCGAGGTGCTCCGCCGCTACTGGTACCCCGTCGCGTTCGCGCGTGAGATGGCCGAGTTCCCGGTCAAGCGGGTGGAGCTGCTGGGCGAGTTCTTCGCGCTGTGGCGCTCCCCGAGCGGGCGCTACGGCATCATCCCGGAGCCCTGCCCGCACCGGAAGGCGTCGATGGCCTACGGCGTCGTCGAGGGCGAGGGCCTGCGCTGCCCGTACCACGGCTGGAAGTTCGACACCGAGGGCGCGTGCGTCGACCAGCCCGCCGAGAAGGACAACACGAACTTCCAGGGCCGGGTCCGCGCGACGGCGGGGAAGGTCGAGGAGCTCGGCGGCCTGATCTGGGCCTACGTCGGACCGGACCCCGCGCCGCTGCTCCCGCGCTTCGACGTCTACGTGATGGACGGGTTCCGCGACATCGGGTGGGCCGACATCCCGTGCAACTACGTGCAGATCATGGAGAACGCGGTCGACCCGCACCACGTCGAGCACCTGCACGGCCGCTACTTCGAGTTCATCGGCTCGCACGAGGGCTTCACGGCGCCGGCGTCGTTCGGGAAGAAACACCAGCGGATCGGGTTCGACGCCTTCGAGTACGGGATCATCAAGCGCCGGATCCTCTCGGGCGCGAGCGAGGACAACGACGACTGGAAGGTCGGCCACCCGCTCGTCTTCCCCTACAACATGCGTGTGGGCGGCGGCGGCATCCACCAGATGCAGATCCGGGTCCCGATCAACCGGACCACCACGCGCTTCATGCTCTATACCGTGCACGCGCCGGAGGGCTACGAGGCGCTCGAGCAGCCCACGGTCCCGGACTACGAGATCCCGGTGTTCGACGAGAACGGGCAGCACGTCGTCAACTACGTCGAGGGCCAGGACATCATGGCCTGGGCGACGCAGGGGCCGATCACCGACCGCACCACCGAGCACCTCGGGCGCTCCGACATCGGGGTCTCGATGCTGCGCAAGATGTTCAAGCAGCAGATGGCCGCGGTGGAGAAGGGCGAGGACCCGCTCGGCACCGTACGCGAGCCGCACGAGCGCATCGACCTGCCGTGCGAGAAGGACAAGTTCCACGCCGGCGGCGCCCAGTTCGCCCTGGACTTCTGCGACATGGGTTCGACGCGGTTCTCCCCGATGCTCGACACCATCCGCAAGGTGCACCTCTCGGCCGCCGAGCAGGTCGGCAAGGACCGCGCGGCCGGACGGGAGTCGTTCACCCCGGTCGGCGGCATCGGCACGGCGACCCTCGAGCCGGGGACGGACGCGCAGGTCGACTCCGGGCTCGTGCCGCGGTGACCCTCCCCGACCGCCGCTTCGCCGCGGACGCCGAGGCGCACCGGCGCGACCAGCCGCGGCACTGCCCCGGGTGCGCCGGGACCCTGGAGCTGACCAGCGAGTTCTGGGAGGGCGACGAACGCCGCTTCTACTGCTGGTGCGCGGCCTGCGGCTGGACCGGGGAGATCACACCGACCGGCCCGACGGCGACGGGACACGAACCCGAGCACTGAGGTGCAGGATGGGCCCGTGGGCGAGTTCGAGTACGGCACGGACGGGCCGAAGCTGATCCTGGCCGCGGTCGACGGGTCCACGACGTCGCTGCACGCGGGCGCGTACGCGGTCGGCCTGGCGCGGCGCCAGCACTCCGAGCTCGTCGTCATCACGGTCACGACGACGCCGGCCCTCTCCGGGCTGTCCGCCGACGCCGTCACCGTGCTCGCCGAGTCCGCGCAGTCCCTCGCCAGCGACCTCCACGAGCAGGCCAAGGAGTACCTGCGGCTGCTGAAGATGGAGGCGCGGCTCATGACGGTGCACGGGGACCCCTACATCGAGATCGTCCGGGCGGCCGACGACCTCCGCGCCGACGCCGTCGTGGTCGGGGCGTCGATGAAGGCCGGGCACCGACTGGTCGGGTCCCTCGCCGGGCGCCTGATCAAGGCCGGGAAGTGGCCGGTGACCGTCGTCCCCTGATCTCAGCCGCCGAGCTCGACGAGCAGGGCCCGGTGGTCGGAGACCGGCCCCGCGACCGCACCACCTTGCACCACCTCGGGCAGCGGTGCCCCGGGCCCACCGCGCGCCAGCACGTGGTCGAGCTGGATACGTGGCAGGTCGCCGGGGAAGGTCGGCTCACGCACCAGCGACCGCCAGCCGGGCAGCACGGCCGGCGGTACCGGGCCCGGCATGTTCAGGTCGCCGAGCACGACCACCGGCGGCCGGGCGTCCCGCAGGGCGTGCGCGAGCCGGAGCAGCTGCACGACGTTGACCCCCGGGGCGAACGACAGGTGGGTCGCGACGACGGTGCCCACCGGCGCCGGCCCGGCGAGTTCCGCCGCCAGCGCCACCCGTGGTTCGTCGCGCACGAGGGCCGGGCGCCGGGCGTCGATCAGCAACGGCAGCCGTGCCGGTGAGGAGCCCAGCGGGATCCGCCGCCAGCGGGCCACCGGCAGGCGGCTCACCAGGCCGACCCCGTAGGACGGCTCCGCCCCCGCGTCGGTCTCCCCCGCCTCGCGCCACTGCTCGCCGGGGGTGCCGACGAGCGCCGGGAGGAACCGGGCGTCCACCGCGTCCGTCGCCGTCGCCACCAGCGCCGTCTGGTCGACCCGCCCGGACCGTTCCTGGCCGCGGTCGACCTCCTGCAGTGCGAGCACGTCCGCGTCGAGGGGGACGACGGAGGCCATCAGCCGGTCGGGGTCGACGACGCCGTCGACCGGGGAGCGCCCGTGCAGGAGGTTGAACGTCGCCAGCCGCACCGCCCGCACCCTGCCCTACGGGCGACGGGCCGGCGCGGTGGCCCGCCGGACGGCCCCCGGCAGCTCCAGGTGGAAGTGACGGAGCACGAGCAGGCTCGCCCGCGCGAGCACCACGGCGAGGGGCAGCTCGACCAGGACCGCCGAGCCCACGCTGAGCAGGTAGTCGGTCGGGTGGGACGTGGTGATGTCGAACCAGGCGTCGCAGACCAGCAGCGTCGCGCAGGCCGCCGCGACCGGGACGAGCAGCCGACGACGCCGCCACGCGAGCAGCGTCGTGGCCGCCAGGGCGACGAACAGGGCCGCGTCGAACCCGACCCAGGTCAGCGTCCAGTGCGGGGCGACGTAACGGTGCGGCACCGTAACCGCGAGCACCCCCAGCCACGGCACCAGCAGGAGCGAGCAGCCGCCCGCGATCAGGACGAAGCGGTTCCGACGACGCCGACGCGTGACCTCGTCGGGCGAGTCGCCGGCGATCAGCCGGTCGGCGAGCGCCCGGCGCTCCGCCCACGTCATCAGTGCGATCTGGTCGTCGCGCAGCAGCACCCCGGTCACGGGCGGCGGGTACCCGCCCCGCCCGCCGATCACCAGGTCAGCGGCAGGCTCCGCATCCCGTAGATGAAGGTGCCCTCGCGGAAGTCGGCCCGCTCGACGTCGGTGGTGGCCGCCAGCGTCGGGAAGCGACGGAGCAGCGCGGGGAACGCCGTCGCCATCTCCATGCGCGCCAGCGGGGCGCCGAGGCAGTGGTGCACGCCGTGCCCGAAGGCGACGTGCGGGGACGCGGCCCGCCCGATGTCGAGCCGGTCGGGGTCCTCGGTGACGGCGCGGTCGCGGTCGGCCGCGGCGAGCTGGGCCAGCACCATGTCGCCTGCCGCGATGGGCTGGCCGGCGACCTCGGTGTCGACCGTCGCGACCCGGGGCACGGCCGCGTGCACGATCGACAGGAACCGCATGAGCTCCTCGACGGCGGGCGCGGTCGCCTCCGGGTCCTCGCGGACGATCGCGGCCTGCTCCGGATGGCGCAGGAGTGCGAGCGTGCCCAGGGCCAACATGTTCGCGGTCGTCTCGTGGCCGGCGATCAGCAGCAGCGAGGCGATCCCGATCAGCTCGTCGCGGGTCACGTCGTCGCCGTGCTCGCGCACGAGCATGCCGAGCAGGTCGTCGCCCGGCGCGGCCACCGCGCGGTCGACGAGCTCCCCCATGTAGGTCCGGGACTCGACGGCGACGCGACCCCGCTCCTCCATCGGCAGCGTCAGGTCGATCTGCTGCGAGGCGCGGCGCTGGAAGTCGTCGCGGTCGTCGTAGGGGACGCCGAGGAGCTCGCAGATCACGAGGCTCGGGACCGGCAGCGCGAAGTCGGTGACGAGGTCCGCGGGCGGCCCGGCGGCCTCCATGGCGTCCAGGTGCTCGGTGACGATCTCCTCGACGCGCGGCTGCAGGCGGCGGATCCGCTTGACCGTGAACTCCCCCGTCAGCAGGCGGCGCAGGCGGGTGTGGTCCGGCGGGTCCAGGGCGAGCAGCTGCCCCGCCCGCATCTTCTCCGGGTCGATCCCCGGCATCGGGACGGCGGGCACCTGCTGGTTGGAGAAGCGGGACGCGTCGCCGAGGACCTCGCGGGCGTCCTCGTAGCGGGTGGCGAGCCAGGCCGGACGGCCGAGCGAGTCCGTGACCTTCTCCAGGCCGGGCCGGTCACGCAGGGCGCTGATCCCCGACGGCGGGTCGAACTGGTCGCGCTGGACGTGGAGCGGAAGCTCGTGGGCCTCGACGGACACGGTGGTGACTCCTCACGACGACGTCACCACCGACGCTAACACCGGAATCGGGAGTGTGCTCTCGGTTAGCTGTCGCCCTGGGCGTGGGCCCGGAGCCGCTCGGACCACGACAGGACCGGCGGCGGGTCCCCGACGTCCGCGTCCAGCTCGCCGTCCCGCTCCACCACCGGGTGGACGGCCAGGTGGTGCTGGTCGGTCGTGCGGCACTCCCCGGTGTCGAGGTCGAAGCGGTACCAGTGCCAGGGGCAGCGCACCTCGCCGTCGCGCACCCGACCCTCGACCAGCGGACCGCCCCGGTGCGGGCAGCCGGCGTCGCTCACCCGCACCGAGCCGTCGTCGAGAAGGAAGACCGCGAACTGCCGCCCGTCGGGGCTCTCCACCGTCCAGGCCGACCGCCCGGCGGGGTCCCCCAGCGGGACGAGCACTACGTCACCTCCCCGTCGCTCCGCTCGCCCTCACCGCCGCCCGGACGCCCGCAGCTCCGCGAGCGACTCGCCGCCGACGAACCAGTGCTCGGGCTCGCACTCGGTCACCACGACGCGGACGTTGCCCGCGGGCGCGCCGACCGCCTCGGACACCGCGGCGGTGACCTTCTCCCCCAGCGCGGCGAGCTGCTCGGGGGTCCGCCCGCGGGCGAGGGTGATCTGGACGAGGGGCACGTTCTCCTCCTAGGACACAGGCATCTCGACGGTGCCGAGCCGGTCGATCGACACGGTCACCACGTCGCCGGGCACCACCGGGGTCGCGGCGGTCAGCCCTCCGGAGAGGACGACGTCGCCCGCGTGCAGCCCCTCGCCGGACGCCGCGAGACGGCGCACCAGCCAGGCCACCGCCGCCGCCGGGTGGCCCAGCGAGGCCGCCCCGGACGCCGTCGCGACGACCTCCCCGTTCTTCTCCAGCACGACCCCGACCAGGCGCACGTCGATCCCCGCCGGCGGGACCGGGGCGCCGACCACGTACCGGGACGCCGAGGTGTTGTCGGCGACCACGTCGGCCATCGTGAAGCGGTAGTCGCGGAACCGTGAGTCCAGCACCTCGATGCCGACGGCGAGCCCGGACGTCGCGGACAGCACGTCGACCGCCGTCACGTGCGCGCCGTGCAGGTCCCGGCCCAGCACGAACACGATCTCCGGCTCGGCCCGCGGCTGGATCAGCTCGCCGGCCGACAGGGGTTCCCCGAGGTCCAGGGCGCCCGCCGCCGGGAGGAAACCGCACACCGGCGCGGACACCCCGACCTGGGCCTGCTTCGCCCGCGAGGTCACCCCCAGCTTCCACCCCGCGAGCTCCCCGGCCTGCTCGCGAAGGATGCGCTGGACCGCGTAGCCGGCCTCGAGGTCGAGGTCGGGGTGGTCGTCGGTCAGCGGCTCGATCGCGGTCCGCTCCGCGACCGCCTTCGACAGCCGCGCCGCCAGTTCCTCGGTATTCACGGTGCCACCCTGATCGTGATCGGACCCAGCCGGTCGAACTCCGCCCGGTACACCTCGCCCGCCGCCATCGGGACGGCCGCGTGCAGGGCCCCCGTCATGACGAGGTGCCCCGGCTCCAGCGCCACGCCGTGCTCCCCGAGCACGTTCGCCAGCCAGGCGACGACCGCGAGCGGGTCACCGAGCGCGGCCGCGCCGGCCCCGGTGTCGAGCAGCTCACCGTTGCGGGTGAGCGTCATCCCGACGAGCCGGGTGTCCAGGCCTGCCAGCGGGACCAGTCGCGAGGACACGGCGACGGCACCATTCGACGCGAGGTCGGCGACCGTGTCCGCGAGCTTGATGCGCCAGTCCGCGATCCGGGAGTCGACGATCTCCATCGCCGCGGCCGCGCCCGCCACGGCCCGCGCCGCTTCCGTCGGCCCGACCCCCGGCCCGGCCAGCCGCTCCCCCATCACGAAGACGATCTCCGCCTCGACCTTCGGCGCGATGAAGTCGGCGAGCGAGAGGGTGTCGCCGTCGCGGTAGACCGTCGAGGCGAGGACCGGGCCGTGGTCGGGCGCGTCCACGCCGACCATCCGCTGCATGGCCTTCGAGGTCAGCCCGACCTTGTACCCGACGATGCGGTCGCCCTCGTCGAGCAGCATCGGGACCAGCTCGCGCTGGATGGCGTAGCCGTCGTCCATCCCGAGGGACGGGTCGTCGTCGGTGAACGGCGGGATCGGGGTCCGCGTGCGCCGCGCCTCGTAGAGCGCGCGGGCCTTGGCCGCCGGGTCAGACACGGGCATGCAGGGACTCCTCGATCCTTCCCGACGACAGGTTCTCCGGACTCCACCCCAACCGGCGCGACACGGCCTCACCGGCCTCGACCACGCACCGGACGAGGTGCTCGCGCGGGATCGCGTGGAAGCGGGTGGCCGGGGCACCGACGCTGATGGCGGCCACGACGTCGCCACCCGGCCCGTACACGGGGGCCGCCAGCGAGGCGACGCCGATCTCGCGTTCGTCGACCGCCTCGGCCCACCCGCGCCGCCGGACGCGGTCGAGCTCCGCGCGCACGGCGTCCGGCGCGACGATCGTGTGCGGCGTGAGCGCCCGGAAGCCGCCGTCGACGAGCGCGTCGCGGCGGGACTCGGGCATCGCCGCGAGCAGCACCTTGCCGGAGCTGGTGCAGTGCAACGGCACCCGCCGGCCGGTCTCGTGGAACAGCCGCAGCGAGTGGGTGCTCTCGAGCCGGTCGACGTAGACCACCTCGTCGCCGTCGAGCACCCCGACCTGCGAGGACTCCCCGGTCTGCGCGCGCAGCTCCACCAGCACCGGCCCGGCGGCGGCGTGCAGGTCCATGTGCGAGCGGACCGCCTCGCCCAGCTCGAACATCACCATGCCGAGCCGGTAGGAGCCGCTCGCGTCGCGGGTCACGAGGCCCTCCGCCGCCAGGGTGGCGAGCAGCCGGTGCACCGCGGACTTGCCCAGGCCAAGCCGTCGCGACAGCTCCGACGGCCCCAGCGACTCCTCGCGGGACAGGAACGCCTTGAGCAGGCGCGCGGCGTTCGTGACCGACTGCAGCGTCGCGTCCATTCACACCGCCCCGGCGGTGCCGGCCGGGGACCCGCCCAGCGCCTCGACGAGCACACGTCGGACCGCGTCCGGGTCGGGGCAGGTGCCCGGGCGCAGGGCCGTGTCGACCGCGTCGCCCACGGGCACGTTGTGCGGGGCGATCGCGCGGGCGAGCAGCACCTGGGCCCGGGCGAGCCCGGCGACGGACGCGCCCTGCATCTCGTCGACGAGCGCCTCCCGGCCGCGGGCGCGCGAGCGCAGCGTGTCGAAGTCCCGGGCGGCGGCGGAGTGACCGGCCGCGAGGCCGGAGCCGACGTGGCCCGCGTGGTGCGGGGAGAGCCCGGAGCCGGGCTGGGTGACCACGTGGTAGAGCACGGTGGAGATGCCCAGCGTGCCGCGGACCTCGTCGGGACGGGCCTGCTCCCCCTCGTCGATCAGTCCGAGCGCGGGCAGCACGACCGGATCGTAGAACCGGACCGCCCACTCCATCCCGTCGAGCGCACCCGGGAGCTCGACCTCCTCGCCGCGCAGCGGCCCGAGCGCCTCGCTCGTCGCGAGGACGTGGAGGTTGCGGGCGCCGGCGGCGACCACCGTGAACCGGCCGGCCGCGAGCAGCGGCATCCGGCCGCGCACCGCAGGCGGGAACGTGGCCGCCTGCGTGGCGTAGGCGGCGTGGATCCCCTCGACGTAGCCCGCGACGGCCCGTCGCATCGCCATCGGATCGGCCACGGCACCTCCTCGGGGCGTTCCGACGTCCGGAACGGCAGCTCTTCTCCCCGGAACGCTAGGGCGGTTAGCGTCGTGACGTCAAGCACACCCGGGAGGTGTACATGGGCATCCTTCGCCTCGCGCACGTCGACGTCCGGACCCCCGATCTCGACCTCTCCACGGCCTACTACACCGAGGTCATGGGCCTGCAGCAGGTCATGCGGACCGACGACGCGGTCTACCTCAAGTGCTGGGACGAGGAGGACCACCACTCGCTGCGGATGCGCTACCACCCGCGCACCGGGATGGACTCGTTCACGTTCCGCGTCGAGGCCGAGGACGACCTCGCCGACTTCGAGAACCGGGTCGAGGCCTACGGGTGCCCGACCTCGCGGGTCAGCCGCGGCGAGGCCGTCGGGCAGGGCGAGTCGCTGCGCTTCGAGGTGCCCAGCGGCCAGGTCATGGAGCTGGTCTGGGACATCGAGAAGACCGGCAACCTGCTCGGCAAGCGCAACCCGTCGCCCACCCCGCCGCCGGACCTGCCCGGGATCGCGCCCCCGCGCATGGACCACATGCTCGTCAACGCCGAGGAGGTCGCGGAGTCCGCGAAGTTCTTCATCGACGTGCTCGGGCTGCGGATGACCGAGCAGGTCCTGGACGGCAACGGTCACCAGCTCGGCGTCTGGCTCGCCGGCCGCACGAACTCCCCGCACGACATCGCGATCGTCAACGGCCCGAACGGCGCCCTGCACCACTGGGCCTACTGGCTCGACGACTGGGACCACATCCGCCAGGCGGCCGACACCCTCGCCTACAACGGCGTGCAGATCGACCAGGGCCCGACGCGCCACGGCGTCACCCGCGGCAACACCATCTACTTCTTCGACCCGCTCGGGATCCGCAACGAGGTCTTCACCGGCGGCTACTGGGTCGACCCCGACACCGAGATCCTCACCTGGACCGAGGACAACTTCGGCAAGGGCCTCTTCTACTACGAGAACGTCGTCAGCCAGCGCTTCCTGCGCATGCACACGTGAGGGGTCGAGCGATGCCGAACGGTTCCAGTTCCGACCGCATCCTGCGGCTCCAGCACGTCGAGGTCCGCGTCCCCGACCTGGAGCTGGCCACCGCCTATTACACCGAGGTGCTCGGCCTGATCGAGACCGCCCGCGACGAGCGCGACGGCGCCGAGCGCGTCTTCCTCAAGTGCTGGGACGAGCGCGAGCACCACTCGGTGATCCTGCGCTCCGCGCCGACGCACGGCCTGGACCACATGTCGTTCAAGCTGCACGCCCCCGAGGACCTCGACCACTTCACGACGAAGCTCGAGGCGGCCGGGGTGGGCGTGAAGCGCTTCGCCGCCCGCGAGCTCGGCCCGGGCTGGGGGGAGGCGATCCGGTTCGAGGCCCCGTCGGGCCACCTCGTGGAACTCACCCACGGCACCGAGCGCATCGGGAACATGCTCCCGATGCAGAACCCGCCGCCCCGTCCGCAGGACCTGGTCGGCATCGCGCCGCCGCGGCTGGACCACATCTTCGTCATGGCCGAGGACGTCGAGACGTTCACCGCGTTCTTCTGCGAGCTGCTGGAGTTCCGGCTCACCGAGCAGATCCTCGCCAACGACGGCCACCAGCTCGCCACGTTCCTGGAGCACTCGCACACCCCGCACGACATCGCCGTCATCACCGGCCCGAACGGCGCGCTGCACCACTTCGCGTTCTGGATGGACGACTGGAACGGCATCCGCGACGCCGCCGACACGCTCGCGTACCACGGGGTCCCGATCGACGTGGCCCCCACGCGGCACGGCGTCACCCGCGGATACACCACCTACTTCTTCGACCCGGCCGGCAACCGCAACGAGCTGTTCACCGGCGGCTACTGGGTGGACCCGGACTTCGAGCCGATCACCTGGACCGAGGAGGAGATGGGCCGGGCGATCTTCTACTACCACCGACAGGTCAACGAGCGCTTCTTCACGGTGCACTCCTGATGGCCCGCGACCCGCGGTCGGTGGACCGCTACGAGACGCCGGACTACCTCTCGAAGTACCGGTCCCGCCGGCAGGCCGCGGGCCAGGAGACCTCCGCCGACGACGGGACCCCGCTCTACCTGCGCCGGTTCCGGGAACGGACCACGGAATCGTCGGGAACGGAGACGTCGGTCTCCTACGACGGCGAGCGCTTCACGCCCGCCCTGGCCGAGGCCAGCCGCGGCAAGGAGATCGCCGCGCCGATGGAGCGCCGGGCGACCGAGAAGATCGTCTGCGAGATCTCGATCATCCGGCACGGGATCACCCAGGGGTACTCGACGGACGCCGGGCTGACCCCGATGGGCGCCTGGCAGGCGCACCGGCGCGGCCACGAGCTCGCGCGGCGCTGGTCGGACGGCGACCGGGTGCTGCTCGTGTGCGCGGACACCAACCGCGCCCGCCAGACCGCGGACCAGCTCTTCCGCGGCGCCAAGGACGGCCTGTCGATGTGGGGCATCGACGCGGAGATCACCGACAAGGAACCGATCCCGGAGCTGCGGAACTTCGGCGTCTGGACCCCGGACGGGCTGCGCGACGTCACCTCGGCGTTCCGGCAGTACCAGGCGACGAACGAGACGCTGGAGCGGCTCGCGGTCGGGGACCGGCCGCGGTGGCTCGTCGAGATCGACCGGTTCTACCGGACCCAGCTGGGCGGGGCGGACCCGATCCAGGAGTGGCTCACGATCCCGATGATGTACTTCGAGCCGCCGGCGATGTGCGTGCGGCGGTTCTGGCGGGGCTTCCACCGGCTGATGTCCGAACAGCCCGGACACCAGCGGATCCTCGCCGCGACGCACTCCGGCCCGATGCGCGCGTTCGCGACGTGGGCGCACGGCTACGACCCCGGCGAACCCCTCAACACCGAGGAGATCCGGGTCAAGATGCGCGAGGGCGGGCGCACCGCGTTCGTCTCCTACCGGAATCGGGTCACCGAGGTGAACGTGCCTCCGCCCGACGAGTTCCCGAACTGGGAGGCGTGAGGAATGACGGTGCTGCCGTTCTCTGCCGTGCTGCCCGAGGACGCCTCCGACGGGCCGGAGGACTCGCCGTTGCGGTCGGTGTCCACCGCGGTCGCGGTGCTCGACTGCTTCACCGCCGAACCCGAGCTCGGCGCGACGAAGGTCGCCGCGCGGCTGGGGATCGCCAAGTCCACGGCCTGCCGCATGCTCGCGGCGCTGGCCGCCGGCGGGCTGCTGGAGAAGGCCGGGTCGGGGCGCTACCGGCTCGGCCTCCGGCTGTTCGAGTACGGGCAGCTCGCCGTGGACCGGCTGCTGCTGCGCGAGGTCGCGATGCCGTTCCTCGGCGAGCTGCGGGAGACGGTGCGCGAAACCGTGCAGCTCGGGGTGGCCGTCGGCACCGACGTGCTGTACCTGGAGCGGCTGGAGACGGCGGGCGCCGGCCTGCGGTTCCGCACCGACTACCACCGCAACCCGGCGCACTCGTCGTCGATCGGCCGGGTCCTCGCGGCGTCCGACCCGTCGCTGACCGCGGCGATCCTGGAGCGCGGCCTGGAGCGGCGCACCCCGTTCACCGTCGTCGACCCGCTGCGGTGGCGCCGGACCCTGGTCCAGACCCGCGAGCAGGGCTACGCCACGTGCCGCGACGAGTACGACCAGGGCTGGTCGTCGATCGCCGCGCCGATCCTCACCGGGGTCACGGGTCGCCGTCGTGCCGTCGCGGCGGTGTCCGTGGTCGGCGCGACCTCCCGGATGCTCGGGCCGCGCAAACCCGCCGTCGTGCAGGGGGTGCGCCGGGCCGCGGACCGGATCACCGTCGCGCTGGAGCGGGCGAGCTCGTAGGGGGCCCGGGCTCGCGCGTCAGTGCACCGGGACCCGCGGGACCGCCACGCCGATCAGGCAGTCCCGGGTGACCAGGTCGAGCTGCTCGTCCTCGGACAGCTGCTCCACACCCTCGGGCGGCCGCGGGACGACGAGGTAGCGCGCCTCGGCGCTGGCGTCCCACACGCGCACCTCGACGTCGTCGGGCAGCACCGTCCCGAACTCGGCGAGCACGCCGCGCGGGTCGCGCACCACCCGCGAGCGGTAGGCCTCGGACTTGTACCAGGCGGGCGGCGGGCCGAGCCACGCCAGCGGGTAGCAGGAGCACAGGGTGCAGACGACGACGTTGTGCACCTCGGCGGTGTTCGCCACGGCGTGCAGGTGGATGTCCGAGGAGTAGCCGCCGCCGGCGATCCCGAGCTCGGTGGCGGCCGCTCCGGCGTCGTAGAGCAGCCGGTCGCGGTACGCGGGGTCGTTCCACGACCGCACCACCATCAGCGCCCCGTTGAGCGGCGACACCGACGACCCGAGTGCCTCGATCCGCTCGTCGATCTGGGCGCGCGTGACGATCCCGCGCTCCTCGGCCAGCGCCAGCAGCGCGTTCACCCGCGCCTGCAGTTCGCCGTTGCGGTGGTGCCCGGACCCGCTCACGCGCCCTCCAGATACGTCTCGAACAGGTCGACGTGCACGACGTCGCGCGGCCCGGCGTCCGGACCCCACAGCTCGGTGCCGGCGAAGGCCACGGTCCAGATCGTCTCCTGGCGCGCGTCGGACCCGACCGCCGCGGCCTCGTCGGGAAAGCGTCCGTCCCCCACGGACCGCACGACGACCCCGCAGCGCCCCCGGACGTACGACGGCGCGCGGTTGTGCCCCGGCGGGTTCATGACGCGCACCCGCACCCGGTCGCCGACGTTCACGGCAGGAGCCGTTCGACCGCGGTGAGCCAGCGCTCGTAGTAGGGCATGTCGTAGTACTCCCTCGGCGGGATCCGCTCCATGACGTGTCGGAACTCGTCGAGCGTGTAGACGCCCGCGGCCACGCACGCCTGGTTCAGCGCGAAGATCTGCGCCTCCCACACGGACTCGAACCCGTGCCCCTCCTCGGGCAGGTCGCCGAACCCGTGCATCCCACCGACGTCGTTCGCGTACGCCATCCCCGGAGTCTCGTGAGGGGAACCCTCGCACCACAAGAGCGCTCGCATCTTCCCCTCACGATCGCAAGGACCGAGTTGACTCGCCAGCCAGTCCTTGCGATCTGGGCAACGATCCCGGTAGCGTCGACCGCGATGAGCGACGACGAGGTCCGACACCGGGTGCGAGGGGCCATCGACGCCGCCGGTTCCCGACGACGGGTCGCGGCGGCGGTCGGGCTCGACGAGACGAAGCTGTCGAAGTCGCTCGCCGGGCGGCGCCGGTTCACCGCCGACGAGCTGGACCGGATCGCCGCAGCGACCGGCACCGAGCTCGCCTGGCTGCTGCACGCCGACGGCACTCCCCCGGTGACGGCCGCGTCCGACCTCATCCCCGCACGCAGCGAGCCCGACGACGCCCGCAAGCGCATCCTCGACGCCGCGTGGACCCTGATCGCGACCCGCGGCTACCACCGCGTGCGCATCGCCGACGTCGCCGAGGCCGCCGGCACCAGCAGCGCGAGCGTGCACTACCACTACGCCGACAAGGACGCCCTGCTCGACGAGGCGCTGCGGCACAACGTCGAGCTGGCCCACGACCGGCAGTCGGCCGCCCTCACCGCGATCGACGACCCGGCCGTACGGCTGGAGAAGCTGCTCGACCTGCAGCTGCCCGACGGCCCGGTGCTCGAGCCGGAGTGGTCGATCTGGATGCAGGTGTGGGTCGAGGCCCTCACCGAGTCCCGCCACCGCGACCTCTACGCCCGCGGCCAGGACCGCTGGTTCCGCACCGTGCTGATGACCCTCGAGGCCGGCGCCGAGGCCGGGGTGTTCCGCGGCGGCGACCAGACCCTGCGCGCCCGCCAGCTCACCGCGCTGGTCGACGGCCTGGGCGTCGGCGTGATGACCGGGGTCTCCACCGCGGCCGACATGCGCGCCGCCCTCCACGAGTTCGTCGCACACACCATCCGGAAGGACGACCGATGAGACCGATGAACCGTCGCGTGGTGATCACGGCCGCGCTGACCGGTGCCGCCGACTCCCCCGCGAAGAGCCCGCACGTCCCGGTCACGCCGCAGCAGATCGCCGACGACGCGGTCGCGGCGGCCCGGGCCGGTGCCGCGGTCGTCCACGTGCACGTCCGGCACCCGGAGACCGGCATCCGGTCGCGCGACGTCGCCCTCTACCGCGAGGCCGCCGGCCTGATCCGGACCGCGGACGTCGACGTCGTCCTCAACCTCACGGCGGGCATGGGCGGCGACCTCGTCGTCGACGCCGAGGACCCGCTCAAGCCGGTCGACGGCACCGACCTGGTCAGCCAGCACGACCGCATGCCGCACATCGAGGAGCTGCTCCCCGACATCGGCACGCTCGACTGCGGGTCCTACAACTTCGGCGACGGCCAGGCCCTCTACGTCTCGACGACCGACATGCTCCGCGAGGGGGCGAAGCGCTTCCAGGAGCTCGGCGTGAAGCCGGAACTGGAGGTCTTCGACACCGGCCAGCTCTGGTTCGCGACGGTCCTGCGCGAGGAGGGCCTGATCGACGCGCCGGGCCTGTTCCAGCTGTGCATGGGCGTCCCGTACGGGGCGCCGGCCGACCCGGGTCTGCTCGCGGCCATGGTCAACCTCCTCCCCGACGACGCCGAGTTCACCTCCTTCGCGCTCGGGCGCGACCAGCTGCCGTGGGTCGCGCAGTCGGTGCTCCTCGGCGGGCACGCGCGCGTCGGGCTCGAGGACAACCTCTACCTCTCGCGCGGGGTCAAGGCGACGAACGCGCAGCTCGTGGAGCGGGCGGTGACGATCATCGAGTCGCTGGGCGCCGCCGTCGCGACGCCGGACGAGGCCCGCGAGACGTTCGGGCTGCAGCGGTGATCGCCTGCATCGGTGCGGGAGTCATCGGCGGCGGGTGGGCCGCCTACTTTCTCGCGCACGGTCACGACGTCGCCGCGTGGGACCCGGCACCGGACGCCGAGGCCCGGCTGCGCCGGATCGTCGAGGCGGCCCGGCCCGCGCTGAACGCGTTGGACCTTCCCGACGACGGGTGGGGCGGATTGACCGTCGCCGGGTCGCTGGAGGCCGCCGCGCGGGACGCGGAGTTCGTGCAGGAGTCGGCCCCCGAGGACCTGGAGCTGAAGCGGTCGCTGCTCGCCGACCTGGCCGCTGCGACCGGCCCGGACACGATCGTCGCGTCGTCGACCTCGGGCTTCCCGATGACGGACATGGCCGTGCGCGCCGCGGACCCGTCGCGACTCGTCGTCGGGCACCCGTTCAACCCGCCGTACCTGATCCCGCTGGTCGAGGTGGTCGGCGGCGAGGCGACCGCACCCGCCGTCGTGAAGGGCGCGGCGGAGTTCTACCGGTCGATCGGCAAGTCGGTGATCGAGATGGACCGGGAGGTCCCGGGCTTCGTCGCGAACCGGCTGCAGGAGGCGCTGTGGCGCGAGGCGCTCCACATGGTCGCGAACGGGGACGCCACCGTCGAGCAGATCGACGCGTCGATCACCGAGGGCCCGGGGCTGCGCTGGCCGGTCCACGGGCCGTGCCGGACGTTCCACCTGGCCGGCGGCGAGGGCGGGATGGCGCACATGCTCGACCACTTCGGTCCGTCGCTGCAGGCGCCGTGGACCCGGCTCGAGGCGCCGGAGCTGACCCCGGAGCTGCGCGACGCGATGGTGGACGGCACTGCCACGGACCGGTCGTTCGCGGAGCTCGTCGCCGAGCGCGACCGGGCCGTCATCGCCATCCGCCGGGCCGTCGAGGGAGCAAGATCCGGTTCCGGGTAGCGGACCGCTCGGTCCTCGCCCCACTCCGCGCGGCGGAACGAGATCTTGCCCGGGGATCCGCCGTGTTCCCGACCCGCGAACACGGCGCTGCCCCCGACGACCGGCGCTTCCTAGCGTCGCGGACATGCAGCGCAGCGGAGAGCGGATCCTCACCACCCACGTCGGCAGCCTCGCGCGTCCGGAGGCGCTGCTGGACACGATGCGGGAGAAGGAGCACGGCCGCCCGTACGACGAGGCCGGCTTCGCCAAGCAGGTGACCGAGGCGGTGCGCGACGTGGTGGCGCGCCAGGCCGAGGTGGGCCTGGACGTCGTCACCGACGGCGAGATGGGCAAGGTCAGCTTCGCGACCTACGTCCAGGACAGGCTCGACGGCTTCTCCCCCTCGAGCGGGGAGAAGCTGCTCCCGCCGTCGTGGAAGCTCGAGATCGACGCCTTCCCGGAGTACTACGAGCAGTACCTCGGGAAGTACTCGAAGACCGTGGCGCCGATGGTGACGGTGGCCTGCGTCGGCCCGGTCTCCTACACCGGCCAGGACCAGCTGCGCACCGACATCGAGAACCTGCGGGCCGCGCTCGTCGGTGTCGAGCACACCGAGGCGTTCCTGCCCTCGACCTCGCCGCGCGGGTTCGGCCGCAACGAGTTCTACGCGACCGACACCGAGTACTACACCGCGGTCGCCGAGGCGCTGCGCGAGGAGTACCTGGCGATCGTCGACGCCGGGTTCCTGCTGCAGATCGACGACCCGTGGCTGATCGAGATCCTGTCCGACCCGCAGCTGACGCCCGAGGAGCGGCAGCACACCGCCGCCGAGCACGCCGAGATCGTCAACCACGCGCTGCGCGACATCCCGACCGAGAAGATCCGCCTCCACACCTGCTACGGCCTCAACCACGGGCCGCGGGTCCACGACATCACGATGGCCGAGGTCGCGGGCCCGATGCTGGCGATCCGGGCGGGGGCGTACTCGTTCGAGGTCGCGAACCCCCGACACATGCACGAGTGGACGATCTGGTCCGACGGCGCGCTGCGGAAGCAGCTCGGCGACGCGCTGCTCATCCCCGGCCTGCTCGGGCACGCCCAGAACTACGTCGAGCACCCGGACCTGGTCGCCGAGATGCTGCGGCACTACGTCGACGCGGTCGGGCGCGAGCAGGTCATCGCCGGCGCGGACTGCGGGTTCTCCTCCCGCGCGAGCTACCAGCCCGAGGTGCACCCGACGGTCGTGTGGGAGAAGTTCCGGGCCCTGCGCGCGGGTGCCGACCGCGTCTAGTTCGGCCGCTCCCCCGCCCACGCCCGGCCGAGCAGGGCCCGCAGGCCGTCGCGGGTCAGCTCGGCCGGGTTCGGATACGGGGTCCCGACGGCGAGCTCGGCCGCGCGGTCGAGGTCGGTCTCGGCCATGCCGAGCTCGCGCAGGGAGGTCGGGCCACCCGCCGTCGTGACGAGGTCGAACACCCCGCGCGGGGCGTCCTCGACGCCGAGCGCGTCCGCGATCCGGCGCATCGCTTCCGGAGCGGCCGCAGCGTTGTAGGCCATCGCGTGGGGCAGGACGACGGTGTGGGTGGGCGCGTGCGGGAGGTCGAACGAGCCGCCCAGGGTGTGGCAGAGCTTGTGGTGCAGCGCCATCCCGACCGACCCGAGACACGTCCCCGCCAGCCACGCCCCCTGCAGGAGCTGCTCCCGGTCCCCCGGACCACGCAGACCGACGGCCAGGCGTCGGACCGCGTCGAGCGCGAGCAGGTCGACGACCGGGTTCGCCTGCGGCGAGTACAGCGCCTCGACCGCGTGCGCGAGGGCGTTGACGGCGCTGGTGACGGTGACCTCGTGCGGGAGCGAGCGGGTGAGGTCGACGTCGTAGATCACGGTCTCGGGGAGGATGTCCGGCGAGGTCCGTGTGGTCTTGACGCCGTCCGCCGTCTCGCCGAGCACCGGGGTGACCTCGGAGCCGGAGTAGGTGGTCGGGACGATCACCTGGTCCACGCCGGCGCGCACGGCCAGCGCCTTCGCGAGCCCGGTGGTCGACCCGCCGCCGACGGCCACGACGCAGTCCGCGCCGGCCTCGCGCAGCACCGCGAGCGCCCGCTCGGTCACCTCCACCGGGGTGTGCATGACGGCGCCGTCGAAGCGCGCGACGGCGAGCGGGCCCAGGATGCGTTCCGTCCGCTCCGCCTGGCGACCCGCGAGGACCAGCACCCGGGACCGGCCAAGGCGCTCGACCTCCTCGGCGACCCGGTCGAGACTGCCGGCGCCGAACACGACGCGCGCGGGCTGGGCGGTGTAGACGAACACGCCCTCTTCTACCGCAATGGTCAAGGGTTCAACCGAAGCGCATCGGGCATCCGCGCGGCATGCACGCGCTCTCCCGTCCCCTGATCGTCGGCGTCACCGGTATCGCGGGCCACGCCCTCGCCGAGCGGCTCTCCGTCCGCGGGGTCACGTCCTCGGCCTGTCCCGACGCAGCTCGTCGCCGGTCGCGGAGGTGGAGGGCCTGCACGCCGACCTCACCGACGCCGATGCCCTCCGCGACGCGATCGCGGGCACGCGTCCGACCTCGGTCTTCCTCACCGCCTGGGCGCGCCAGGACTCCGAGGAGGAGAACATCCGGGTCAACGGCGGGATGGTCCGCGACGTCCTCGCGGCCGCCGGCGCCGAGGGCACCGTGCAGCACGTCGCGCTGATGACCGGGCTCAAGCACTACCTCGGGCCGTTCGAGGCGTACGGCGAGGGGACGTTGCCGGAGACCCCGTTCGTCGAGACCGAGCCTCGTCTCGACGCGCCGAACTTCTACTACGCGCAGGAGGACGAGCTGTTCGCGGCCGCCCGCGAGCACCGGTTCTCGTGGACCGTGCACCGGGCGCACACCGTCGTTGGGTACGCGGTCGGCAACGCCATGAACATCGCCTCGACCCTGGCCGCCTACGCCGCGCTCTGCCGCGAGACCGGCCGGCCGTTCACCTTCCCCGGCTCGCGGCAGCAGTGGGAGGGGCTCACCGACATGACCGACGCCG
The DNA here is from genome assembly GCF_030286555.1 of Actinomycetospora termitidis. Lineage (GTDB taxonomy): Bacteria > Actinomycetota > Actinomycetes > Mycobacteriales > Pseudonocardiaceae > Actinomycetospora > Actinomycetospora termitidis. Next base: position 122,325 of record NZ_JASVWF010000005.1, read on the forward strand.
GGCAGGCCGCGGAGCACATGATCTGGGCGACGGGGTCGCCGTCGGCGCACGACCAGGCGCACAACGTCGTGAACGGCGACGTCTTCCGCTGGCGGTGGATGTGGCCGCGACTCGCCGAGCTGCTCGGGGTGAAGCCCGAGGGGTTCGACGGGACCGTACGCCCGCTCGAGGAGCAGACCGCGGGGATGGACGACGTGTGGGCGCGGATCGCCGAGCGCGAGGGTCTCCGCGAGACCGACCTCGGCCGGGTCGCCTCCTTCTGGCACACCGACGGCGACCTGGGCCGCGACATCGAGTGCCTCACCGACATGTCGCGCTCCCGCCTCGCCGGGTTCACCGGGTACGTGCGCACCCTCGACGCGTTCGCCGCCGTCTTCGACCGGCTCGCCGCCGACGGGATCACCCCGCACGTGCCGTGACGCGCGCCCGCAGAGGTGCGGCAGGGCCCGTCGTCGGGAATGAGGACCTCGTGACCTGGAGCCGGAAGAACCTCGCCGACGTCGAGACGCTCGCGCCCGCGGCGAGTGTGTACCTCACCCCGGAGCGTCTCGAACTCCAAGCGACCGCACGCCGCTTCGCGATGGAGGAGGTGCTCCCGGTCGCGGACGAGCTCGACCCGCAGCGCGGCGAGATCCCCGACGAACTGCTGGCGCGGCTCGCCGAGCTCGACTATTTCGGGATCATGATCGACCGCGAGCACGGCGGGCTCGGGCTCGGCGTCCTCGAGTACGCGCTGATCTGCGAGGAGCTGGCGCGCGGGTGGATGAGCGTCGCGAGCATCATCGCCCGCGGCAACGGCACCGGGTGTGCGGGCCGGCCGGACCTACTGGCGCGGTCGGCGCGCGGCGAGTGGATCGGCGGGATCGCGTTCTCGGAGCCGTCCGCCGGGTCGGACCTGGCGAACGTCGGGTGTTCGGCCGAGCGCGACGGTGACGAGTGGGTGATCAGCGGGACCAAGCGCTGGGTCGGCCACGCGAAGCGGGCCGACTTCCTGCACCTGCTCGCCCGCACGCGGGAGCCGCGCGAGGGGCACGGCCGGTCGGACGGGCTGGAGCTGTTCCTGGTGGAGAAGGCGCGCGGGTCGTTCCCCGACGGCGTCTCGGGCACGCCGATCGACAAGATCGGCTACTACGGGCTGACGACGTGGGAGCTGACGCTCGACGGGCTCCGGGTGCCGGTCGACGCGCTGCAGGACACCGGTCAGGACGAGGGTCAGGGGTTCAAGGAGTCGCTGCGCTGGCTCGGGCCGGCGCGGGTGCAGACGGCGGCGCGGGCGGTGGGGCTCGCGCGCGGGGCGGTCGAGGACGCGATCGCCTACGTGAAGCAGCGGGTCCAGTTCGGGCACCCGATCGGTGACCAGCAGGTGATCCGGCACGCCCTGGCCGACCTGGCGTCCGAGGCCGAGGCCGCCCGCCAGCTCTACCTGCACGCGGCGTGGCTGGTGGACTCCGGCGTCGCGGCCGACGTCGAGACCTCGCAGGCCAAGCTCGTCGCCTCCGAGACCGCGGAGCGCGTGACGTCGCAGGCGCTCCAGATCTTCGGCGGCAACGGCTACACCACGGAGTACTCGGCCGAGCGGTACTGGCGGGACGCCCGGCTCACCACGATCTTCGAGGGCACGTCGGAGATCCAGCGCAAGATCGTGTCGGACGCGCTGCTGGCCGACTGAGCGAAGGGCACCATCGTTCGGATAGACGGGCCGTGGGCGCCCATCGCCAGTCCGGGGCCGCCGTGGCGGTGGGCGCCCACGGGCGGGTAGATCGAGTGGAGGGGCCCTTCGCTCAGAATGGGGTGCGTGCGTCCCCCGCCGTCCCTGCCGCCCCGCTTCGGGCTCGACCCGGCCCGGATGCGGTTGCCGGTGTCGGACGAGTGGGCGACGGTGCGCGACCACGTGGTGGGTCGAGTCCCGCTGTCGCCGGCGCAGGTGGACGCCATGTTCGCGGCCGGTCGTTTCCACGATCAGCACGGCCCGCTGCCGATCGACGCGCCCTACGTCAGTGGCGGCTCGGTGTGGTTCCACCGCGACCTTCCTGACGAGGCCCCGGTGCCGTTCGCGGTCGAGGTCGCCTTCCGCGAGGACCGGGTGCTCGTCGCCGACAAGCCGCACTTCCTGGCGACGATCCCGCGCGGCCGGCACGTCCGGGAGACCGCGCTCGTCCGGCTGCGGGACGAGCACGGGTTGCCCGACCTCTCCCCCGCCCACCGACTCGACCGCCCGACGGCGGGCGTGGTCCTGTTCGTGATCGCGCGCGAGGACCGCGGCACCTACCAGAACCTGTTCCGCGACCGGCGGGTGTCGAAGACCTACGAGGCGATCGCGCCGTACCGGCCGGACCTCGGGACGCCGCAGGTCGTCCGGTCCCGGATCGTCAAGGAGCGCGGGATCGTCACGGCGCGGGAGGTCGACGGGGAGCCGAACGCCGAGACGCTCGTGGAGGTGCTCGAGTACCGCGACGACCCGGCGCTCGGCGCGATCGCCCGCTACCGCCTCACCCCGCACACCGGCCGGACCCACCAGCTGCGGCTGCACCTCTGCTCGCTCGGCGTCCCGATCCTCGGCGACACCTTCTACCCGCGGGTTCGTGACGTCGGGTTGGACGACTTCCGCGCGCCGCTGCAGCTGCTCGCACGAACGCTGTCGTGGCCGGATCCGCGCACCGACGAGCCGGTCACGGTCCACTCGCGTCGACGGCTGCAGGCGTGGGACGACCCGGCGGGATGGGCGGCCGGGCCGTGAGGTCGACACCACGCAGGCCCCGGAACCTGCGTCACGTAGCTCTCGCGCCCGCAGCGGGTACGCCGACGCCGTGACCGACCCGCTGATCGTCTCCGCCGTCCTCGCCCCGGACGCGCAGGCCGACCTCGACGCGCAGCGGCGCCGGTGGTTCCCCGCCGACCGCCTGCACGTCGGCGCGCACATCACGCTCTTCCACGCGCTCCCCGGCGAGCGGATCGACGAGGTGGCGGCCCTCCTCGGCGAGCTCGTCGAGCGCCCGGGGCCGGCCCTCCACGTGGGCGAGCCGTTCAAGCTCGGGCGCGGGGTGGGGTTGCGGCTGCAGTCGTCGGCGCTCGAGGGGCTGCGCGGCGCGATCGCACGGCGGTTCGAGGCCGACCTCACCGACCAGGACGCCCGGCGGTGGCGCCCGCACGTGACGATCCAGAACAAGGTCACGCCCGACGAGGCGCGGCGCACGCTCGAGACCGTCCGGGAGACGCACGTCCCCTACGACACCCACGTCGAGGCGCTCGCCCTGTGGCACTACCGTGGCGGCCCGTGGGAGGCGGCGGGCGAGTACCGGTTCGGCGGTCCGGCGTCGTCGGAGTGATCGGGCCGTTCGCACCCCTGGACGCTGCGAGAGTGCCGTTCGCTCCAGAAGGCGGCGGCTCCCGGTGAATCCGGCCGACCCCGCGGGCCCCCGCCTGCCGATCGTCGCCGCGCCCATGGCGGGCGGCCCCTCGACCCCGGCCCTGGTCGCCGCCGTCACCGCGGCCGGCGGGTACGGCTACCTCGCCGCGGGCTACCTCACCGCGGACGAACTCGCCGCCCGGATGGCCGAGCTGCGGCAACGCACCGACGGGCCGTTCGGCGTGAACCTGTTCCTGCCCGACCCGAGCGGCCGCACCCGCCGTCGGGAAGAGGCCGTGATCGCGTACGGGCGGCGGCTCGTGCCGGAGGCGGAGGCGGTGCGGGTCGACCTCGGCGATCCCCACCCCGCCGACGATCCCGACGACGGGCCCGGGCTGGACGCCAAGCTCCGGGTGCTCGCGGCCGACCCGCCGGACACGATCAGCCTCACTTTCGGCCTCCCGGATCCCGACCGCCTCGCCGCCCTGCGGGCCACCGGCGCACGCCTGGTCGCGACCGTCACGAGCCCCGAGGAGGCGCGCGACGCCGAGCGGCTGGGCCTCGACGGCCTGGTGGTGCAGGGCACCGACGCCGGCGGTCACCGCGGCACGCACCGCGTGGTCGACGAGCCGAACGACGACGACACCCTCGACCTGCTCGTCGCGATCCGGCCACGGACGTCGCTGCCGATGATCGCCGCGGGCGGGGTGGCGGACCGCGCCGGCGTCCGGCGGGCTCTCGACGCCGGGGCGACGCAGGTCCAGCTCGGGACCGCCTTCCTGCGGACCGACGAGGCCGGCACCTCGGCCACCCACCGCGACGCCCTCGGCGACCCCACGTTCTCCGGCACCACGGTCACCCGGGCCTTCACCGGTCGCGCCGCCCGTGCGCTGACGAACCGCTTCGCCGTCGAGCACGGGCCGTCCGCGCCCGCCGCGTACCCCGAGCTGCACTACCTGACCCGGCCGATCCGCACGGCGGCGGCGAAGGCGGGCGACGCGACCCGACTGCACCTGTGGGCGGGCGTGCATTTCCGGCGCGCGGCCGAGGGGCCTGCCTCCGAGGTGGTGCGCGGCCTGGTCTGACCGGGCGCTTCCCACGCCGGTGGATCGGGTACCAGCGGCGCGCTGAGTGGGAAGGAGGACCCATGTCCGAGGGTGCCGATCCGAGCGACACCACCAAGACCGAGCGCGCGGGCCAGCGCCTCGCGGGCGCCGTCAAGAAGGCGGCCGGGAGCGTGACGGGCAACGACGCGCTGCGCGCCGAGGGCGAGCTGCAGTCCGAGCACGCCGACCGGGCCAAGGAGGCGCAGCACGCCGAGCAGGTGGCGCAGCAGAAGCGCGAGGAGGCCGAGGCCGAGGCGCGCGCCGAGGAGCTGCGGGTCGAGCGCGAGCGCCTGGCCGCCGAGGACGCCCGCGAGGAGCGCGAGGAGCGGGCCGAGGCGCAACGGCAGGCCGAGGAGGAGCGCGCGCAGGCCGAGACCGCCCGGCGGCAGCAGACGGTCTCGCAGGCGACGCGGGCGCAGGAGCAGCAGACCCACCGCGACGAGGTCGAGGCCGTGCGCGAGCGCGGCGAGGCGGAGCGCCGCGTCCGCGACGAGGAGGTCCGGGCCGAGCAGGCGCGGTCGTCCGCGCGGACGTTGGAGCAGGTCGAGCAGGTCGAGGAGGACCGATGAGCAACCCCGTGTCGGCGGTGGCCGGCCCCGTGATCTCGCTGGGCTTCGGCGTGGCCCGGCTGCCCGTGGGCCTGCTGGCCCAGGTCACCGGCAACGGCCGGAACCCGGAGTTCGGCCCGACGCTCGCCATCGACGGCCTGGAGGCCGGCGTGCGCCAGGTGCTCGGCTCGCTGCTGGGCGACCCCGAGCTCGCCCGGCAGGGCGAGGTCAAGGACGCCCGGGTGCAGCAGCGCGCGGAGGCCGCGGAGCGCGACGAGGCCGCGGACGCCCGTCGTGACGTCGCCGACCAGCGCCTGGAGCAGCGCCGCGAGAACGACCGCAAGGCCCGCGAGCAGGCCCGCGAGCAGGAGCGCGCGCAGCACGAGAAGCTCGAGGCGCAGAAGAAGGAACGCGAGCAGCAGGCCCGCGAGCGCGAGCAGGAGCGCAAGAAGGCGGCGCAGCGCGAGGAGCAGAAGGCTCAGGAGGTCGCGGACGAGCACGCCCGCGAGGCCAGGAAGACCCGTGTGCAGGCGGAGACCGAGGCGGTCGAGGCCGAGCGGGCTGCCGCCGCGCGCAAGGCGGAGGCCCTCGGCACGGCCGAGGCGGCCGACGCCGCCCGCGAGCAGCGCTGAGCGGACCCGTGGGGGCCGTCCCGATCGGGACGGCCCGCACGGGGTACCTCACGATCATGCTGGCGATCGAGGACCACGGCGTGATCGGTGACCTGCGGACGGTCGTCCTGGTGGGCACCGACGGCAGCATCGACTTCGCGTGCCTGCCCGACTTCGATTCGCCCGCGGTGTTCTCGGCGCTGCTCACCGAGGAGGGCCCGGAGAGCGGGCGCAGCGCCTTCACCGTCCGCCCGGGCTCCGGCACCCGCACCAAGCAGCTCTACCTGCCCGACTCCAACGTCCTCATGACGCGGTTCCTCGACGCCACGTCGGTCGCCGAGGTCGTCGACCTGATGGACCCGGACGACGACGGCGGGACGCGCCCGCTGGTCCGGACGGTCCGGGTGGTCCGCGGCCGGCAGAGCTTCACCGTGCGCTGCGCGCCCGCCTTCGACTGGGCGCGGGTGCGGCACTCCGTGGAACTCGTCGAGGGGGTCGGGGCGGTCTTCGTCCCCGACGACGGGAGCGGGGCGCTGCTCCTACGGACCTCGGCAGAGCTGCGGGTCGCCGAGGATTCCGGCGCGACCGGGCCCGCCGTCGTCGCCGAGATCGACCTCGGCGCCGGCGAGGCCGCCGACTTCCTCCTGACCTGGCACGACGGGCCGCCGTCGCGCGGCGAGGTCGCCCCACTGGGAGAGCACGAGGCGGACCGGCGCCGGGACGCCGTGCTGACCTACTGGCAGCGGTGGCTCGCCCGGTCGAACTACTCCGGGCGCTGGCGCGAGATGGTCCACCGCTCGGCGCTGCTGCTGAAGCTGATGGTCCACGACCCGACCGGAGCCCTCATCGCGGCACCGACGGCGGGTCTGCCCGAGCAGATCGGCGGCGAGCGCAACTGGGACTACCGCTACGCGTGGCTGCGCGACGCGGCGTTCACGTCCTACGCGCTGATGCGCCTGGGCTTCGTCGAGGAGGGCCGGGCCTTCCTGTCGTGGCTCGAGCAGCGGATGGCCGAGGCCGACGACGAGTCCGGCCTGCTGCCGGTCTACACCGTGCACGGTGCCCCGCCGCCGGACGAGGTGGAGCTGTCCCACCTGTCGGGCTACCGGGGATCGAAGCCGGTACGGATCGGCAACGCCGCGGGTGCGCAGCGCCAGCTCGACACCTACGGCGAGGTGATGGACTCGGTCTACATCGCCAACAAGGAGACCCCGATCTCCTACGACCTCTGGACGCGGGTCCGCAGCTCGCTGGACTGGCTCGACCGCAACCGCCACCTGCCCGACCAGGGGCTCTGGGAGTCCCGCGGTGAGCCGCAGTTCCACACCTATTCACGGGTGATGGTGTGGGTGGCGTTCGAGCGGGCGCTGCGCCTCGCGCGGCAACGCGGCCTGCCCGCGCCGGTCGAGGCCTGGGAGAAGGCGGCGGCCGAGGCCTACGAGGAGGTCCAGCGGGACTGCTGGCGCGACGACCTCGGCACCTACACGCAGCACCCCGGCAGCGACGACGTCGAGGCCGGTCTGCTCATCCTGCCGCTGGTCAAGTTCTCCGGGCCGACCGATCCGCGGTTCCTGTCCACGCTCACCCGGATCGAGAGCGACCTCGTCGTCGACTCCCTCGTGCAGCGCTACCGGCCCGACGGGTCCGACGGCCTCGACGACGAGGAGGGCACCTTCAACCTGTGCTCGTTCTGGTACGTGGAGGCGCTCACCCGGGCGGGACGCCTCGGGGCGGCCCGCAACGTGCTGGAGAAGGCGTTCACCTACGCCAACCACGTCGGCCTGTTCGCCGAGGAGCTCTCCGCCTCGGGTGAGCAGCTGGGCAACTTCCCGCAGGCGCTCACGCACCTGGGCCTGATCAGCGCCGCGGTGAACCTGGACCGGGCGCTGGGCTGAGGACGCGGAACCACGCGTTCGACGCGGGCGCGAACAGCAGCACCAGGACGGCGGCGTTGAGCGCGACCCCGAGCAGCGGCACCAGCACCGTCCACCCGACGAGGCTGAACACCAGGGCGATCAGCAGGCCGACCGCGGCGAGCACCGCGAGGACGACGCGCGCCCCGCGACCGCCGGCCCGGACCCGCCACGCCAGCAGGAGCCACCCGGCGTCCGCGAGCGCCGTGCCGCCGAGGACGACCGCCGCGGCGATCGCGCCCTCCGGCGGGTGGGTCGACACCGCGAGGAGGATCAGGGCGAACACGGCGGCGCCGGCGAGGGCCGCGACGGCCTGGGCGACCGCGACGAAGAAGACGGCGTCGACGGTGCCCGGGCGCCGGCCCGGCGGAGCACCGGCGGGCGGGACCTGGGCATGGAGTGCGGCGGCGGGCAGGACCGTGGTCGCGTCGAAGGTGGAGTGGCGGCCGGAGTACGCGGGAATCGTCATGACGACGACAATGACGCTGCGTACACGGAAAGAGAAGCAAGCTGGCGATAATCGCCACAGGAGACTACGGACAGCGACGCGCTCGCCCGTCCCCCTCGCCGGGAACGGGCGTTCGCGTCGTCGATCCGGGTGCCCCCGCGCCCGGATCTAGAAGAAGGTCTTGCGGCCGCCCACACCCCGTCCGACGGCGCCCAGGATGGTGAGGATCAGGCCGACGACCACCAGGATCCACCCGATGTAGGTCAGCACCGAGATCGGGACGATGTACCCGACGATCAGCAGAATGATGCCGAGGATGATCATGACACTCCCTCGTGTAGGTCCGGCCGGTCGGCCGGGACCTGCGAAGTACCCGAGCGTCACGTGAGGCACACACAAGGTCGACATTTCACCGCGTCGGGTGACGGTGAAGTTGACCTTCCGTCGCGGCGTGAGACAGCCGAGGCCGATGTGACTCCCGATGACTCGTGGGCCACCCACGAGGTGACGACCGTGTGGGGGGCGCGGACGACCGCCGCGGCGGACGCCGACGACGCGTCGATCCGCGTCGATCTCCACGACGTGACCGCGCCCGAGGGCGACCGGTTCGACTACCCGGTGGTGCACCTGCCGAGCGTGGGGGTGGCCCTGGTGGTGCGGGACGAGCACGTGCTCATGCTGCGGACCTACCGGTACCCGGTGAACCGGTACGGCTGGGAGCTGCCCGGCGGCGGCGTCGACGACGGGGAGGACCCCGGGGTCGCGGCCGCGCGCGAGGCGGCGGAGGAGACCGGCTGGCGCCCGGTCGGCGAGGGACGGCCGCTGATCGCGTTCGAGCCGCTGCCCGGCGGCGTCGTGACGCGCGTGCACGTCCACCTCTGGACCGACGCCGAACCCACCGACGAACCCCTCGACCGGCACGAACCCGGCCGCGCGCAGTGGGTGGCGGTGGACGACGTGGTGCGGCTCGCCGCCGCGGGGGACCTGCTCGGCTCCGGGACGCTGGTCGGGCTGCTCCAGTACGTCGCGGAGACGGATGCGTCACGACCCCGTCGCAATTACTAGGACGTCCTACTAAAGTGGCGGGCGTACTGCTCTGCACCCCCGTCGACGACCGAGGACGATCCGCACATGGCCGAGTCCGAGCTGCACGTACCGAGCAACCCGATCCGCGTGGTGACCGCGGCCAGCCTGTTCGACGGGCACGACGCGGCGATCAACATCATGCGCCGCATCCTGCAGCGCCAGGGTGCGGAGGTGATCCACCTCGGGCACGACCGCTCGGTCGACGACGTCGTCTCGGCGGCCGTCGAGGAGGACGCCCACGCGGTGGCGATCTCCTCCTACCAGGGCGGGCACGTCGAGTACTTCTCGTACCTGGTCGACCTGCTGCGCGAGCGCGGCGCCGGGCACGTCCGGGTGTACGGCGGAGGCGGCGGGGTGATCGTCCAGCGCGAGATCGACCAGCTGCACGCCCACGGCGTCGCGCGGATCTTCTCGCCGCAGGACGGCCAGCAGCTGGGCCTGCCCGGGATGATCAACACGATCATCCGGGAGTGCGACGAGGACCTGTCCGCCGTGGCGCCGTCGTCGTGGGACGGGTTGTTCACCGGGGAGCGCGCGGTCGTCGCGCGGGCGGTGACGATGGCCGAGGCCGGCGTCCTGCCCGACGACGTCCGCGAGCGCGTCGAGGCCGCGAACGGCGACCGCCACGTGCCGGTCCTCGGGATCACCGGCACCGGCGGGTCGGGCAAGTCGTCGCTGACCGACGAGCTCGTCCGCCGCTCGCGCATGGACCGCGAGGACAAGCTCAAGGTCTCGGTGCTCGCCGTCGACCCGACCCGGCGCCGGGGCGGCGGGGCACTGCTCGGCGACCGGATCCGGATGAACGCCCTCGGCGGGCCGGTCGCCTTCCGGTCGCTGGCCAACCGCGGCTCCGGGACGGCGCTGCCGGAACGCCTGGCCGACGTCATCGCGGTCCTGCGGGCCTCGGGCGCCGACCTGGTGATCGTGGAGACCCCCGGCATCGGCCAGGGCGACGCCGGCATCGTCGAGTACGCCGACGTGTCGCTGTACGTCATGACCCCGGAGTTCGGGGCGGCGTCGCAGCTCGAGAAGATCGACATGCTGGACTTCGCCGACGTCGTCGCGATCAACAAGTTCGAGCGGCGCGGCGGCGACGACGCGCGGCGGGACGTGGCGCGCCAGATCGTGCGCAACCGCGACGAGTGGGGCGCGAGCTGGGAGGACATGCCGGTCTACGGCACCTCCGCCGCGACCTTCCACGACGAGGGCGTCACCGCGCTCTACGGGAAGCTCGTCGCGCTGCTCTCCGAGAAGGGCCTGGCGGAGGGTGCGGGACACCTGGAGATCCCGGACACCGCGGTCTCGACGTTCGCCGGCTCGGCCATCCCGGCCGACCGCGAGCGCTACCTGGCCGACGTCGCGGGCACCGTCCGGAGCTACCACGAGGACACCGACGCGATGGTCGCCGCCGCCCGGCGGCGCTCCGCGCTGCGCCAGGCCGCCGAGGCCCTCGGCGACCGGGACGCCGGCGAGCTGCCCGCGGTCCTCTCCGAGGCCGAGCGCGCGCTGCCCGCCGAGGCCGCCGACCTGATCGACGGCTGGGAGCGGACGAAGGAGGACTACTCCGGCGACGAGCTCGTCGTCCACGTCCGGGACAAGGAGCTGCGCACGCAGCTCACCCGGGAGACGCTGTCCGGCTCGAAGGTCAACCGGGTGTCGCTGCCCCGGTTCACCGACGAGGCCGAGGTGCTGCGCTTCCTGCGCGCCGAGAACCTCCCCGGGCACTTCCCGTTCACCGCGGGCGTGTTCGCGTTCAAGCGCGAGGGCGAGGACCCCGCCCGCATGTTCGCCGGCGAGGGCGACGCGTTCCGCACCAACCGGCGGTTCCACTACCTCTCCGAGGACTCGCCGGCCAAGCGCCTGTCGACGGCGTTCGACTCCGTCACGCTCTACGGCCGCGACCCGGCCACTCCCCCGGACGTCTACGGCAAGGTGGGCACGTCCGGAGTGTCGATCGCGACGCTCGACGACATGAAGGTGCTCTACTCCGGGTTCGACCTGACCTCGCCCACGACGTCGGTGTCGATGACGATCAACGGGCCGGCCCCCACGGTGCTGGCGTTCTTCCTCAACACCGCGATCGACCAGGTCGTCGACACCTACCGCTCCGAGCACGGCGAGGAGCCCTCGGAGGAGAAGCGCGCGGAGCTCGTCGCCCATGCGGTGGCGAACGTCCGCGGCACGGTGCAGGCCGACATCCTCAAGGAGGACCAGGGCCAGAACACCTGCATCTTCTCGACCGAGTTCTCGCTGCGGATGATGGCCGACATCCAGGAGTGGTTCATCGCGCACAAGGTGCGCAACTTCTACTCGGTGTCGATCTCCGGCTATCACATCGCCGAGGCCGGGGCGAACCCCATCTCGCAGCTCGCCTTCACGCTGGCGAACGGCTTCACCTACGTCGAGTCCTACCTCGCGCGCGGCATGGACATCGACGACTTCGCGCCGAACCTGTCGTTCTTCTTCTCCAACGGCATGGACGCCGAGTACTCGGTGATCGGCCGCGTCGCCCGGCGCATCTGGGCCGTCGCGATGCGCGAGCGCTACGGCGCGAACGAGCGCTCGCAGAAGCTCAAGTACCACGTCCAGACGTCGGGCCGGTCCCTGCACGCGCAGGAGATGCAGTTCAACGACATCCGCACGACGCTGCAGGCGCTCTGCGCGCTCTACGACAACGCGAACTCGCTGCACACCAACGCCTACGACGAGGCCGTGACGACCCCGTCGCAGGAGTCGGTGCGCCGGGCGCTCGCGATCCAGCTGATCATCAACCGCGAGTGGGGGCTCTCGCTGAACGAGAACCCGCTGCAGGGCTCGTTCGTGATCGAGGAGCTCACCGACCTCGTCGAGGAGGCCGTGCTCACCGAGTTCGACCGGATCGCCGAGCGGGGCGGCGTGCTGGGCGCGATGGAGACCGGCTACCAGCGCGGCAAGATCCAGGACGAGTCGATGCTCTACGAGGGCCGCAAGCACGACGGCTCGCTGCCGATCGTCGGCGTGAACACCTTCCTGCCGCCTGCCGACGCCGAGCAGGAGGCGCCGGAGCTGGAGCTCTCCCGGGCGACCGAGGAGGAGAAGACCTCGCAGCTCCAGCGGCTCGACGACTTCCAGGCCCGCCACCAGACCGAGTCCGCCGAGGCGATCCGTCGCCTGCAGGACGCGGCGACCAACGGCGAGAACGTGTTCACCGAGCTGATGAACGCCGCCCGGGTGTGCTCGCTGGGCCAGCTCACCGACGCGTTCTTCGAGGTGGGCGGGCAGTACCGGCGCAGTATGTGAGCGAAGCTCAGGTGAGCACTTCTTGTCGCCATAGCGACAAGAAGTGCTCACCTGCGAAGCCCACCGCCGATCTTCGCCGCCGCCTCGTGGGCCTCGGCCCGGTTCTGTGCGGCCAGCGGGCGCAGCTCGGCCATGGCCGGCACGACGTCGGCCAGGGTCAGCTCGGCCTCGACGACGTGGACGTCGGCGCCCCAGACGTCGGCGAGGATCCGGGTGATCCAGCCGGTGCCGTGGTCCCAGCCCTCGCGGGGCGTCCCCGGGCCGTAGCCACCGCCCCGGCTCACCACGAGGACGACCTCGGTGCCGGCCAGCGGGCTGCTGCCGGGCGCGAAGCGCGGGTCGGTGATGAGCAGGTCGACCCAGCTCTTGAGGTGCGCGGCGATGCCGAAGTTGTAGAGCGGCGACCCGATGACGACCGAGGAGGCGGCGAGGAGCTCGTCGGCGAGGGCCGCGGCCGTCGCGAGGGCGTCCCGCTGCTCGTCGGTGCGCTGGTCCTCCGGGGTCATCCCGGCGGCGGTGGCCGCCGCCCAGGTCCCGGCCGGGATCGGCTCGCGGCCGAGGTCGCGGCGGACCACTCCGGTACCGGGGTGGGACTCGACGTAGGAGCGTTCGAGGCTGTCGAGCACCTCGCGGCTCACCGACCCCTGCGTGCGGATGCTGCTGTCGATGCGGAGCAGGCTCATGACTCGATCTCCTGGTGTGCGGCACGTCAGATGTTCTGTCGAACAGACTATCTGTCGCACCGATTCCCTGCGCAACCGCCTATCCTGAGACGGTGAGCACGCCGCGGCAGGTGGAGTCGGACCTGGGCTGGGCCCTGGGCCGGGTGGCACGCGCCCACCTGCGGACCGCGCAGACGGTGATGGGCGGGCTCCCGGGCGGCCCCCGGGGCTACCAGGTGCTGGCCGCCGTCGCCCGCGGGGAACCGGCCTCGCAGCTGGCCCTCGCGCGCAAGCTCGGCGTCGACCGCACCGTCATGACCTACCTGCTCGACGAGATCCAGGCCGCCGGCCTGATCGAGCGCCGTCCCGACCCCGCGGACCGCCGCGCCCGCCGGGTGGAGATCACCGAGGCGGGCGGGGCCCGACTCTGTGACCTCGAGCGCCGGCTGCGCGACGCCGAGGAGCACCTGCTCGCCCCGCTGCGTCCCGAGGAGCAGGACGTCCTGCGCGAACTCCTCGCCCGCCTCGCCGCGGTCGACCCGGACCAGGCCTCCGCCTGCCAGGTCGCCGCGGACCTCACGGCCTGCGAGGAGACCTAGGGGACGAGCACGATCCGGCCGAACACCTCGCCGGCGTCCATGCGGCGGTGCGCCACGGCGGCGTCGGCGAGCGGGAGCACGTCGTGGACGACGGCGCTCAGGTCGCCCCGGACGACGGCGGCGAACTGCGCCGCCGTGACGGCGTTCCGGTCCGCGCGCGGGATCGTGTCCGCGGAGAAGGTGCCGAAGGTCAGGGAACGCCGGAAGTTCGCGAGCAGACCGGCGCCGAAGTCGGCCGGCGGCATGCCCGCCACCACCCCGACGACCACCATCCGGCCGTTCGGAGCGAGCCGGTCGAACCACGACGCCAGGTCGGGTCCCGCCGCGACGTCGAGAAGCACGTCGAGCTCGGTCGCACCGTCGCCCGAGCGGTCGAGGACCTCGGTCGCGCCGAGCTCCCGGAGGCGCCGGCCGCGCTCGGGCGAGGAGGTCGTGACGGCGATCGTCCCGGCTCCCGCGGCCCGCGCCAGCTGCACGGCCGCGATCCCGATGCTGCCGGCGGCCCCTCGGATCAGCACCGACTCCGCCGCCGCCAGGTGGGCCTGCGCCAGGGCGAAGTGGGCGACCGGCCCGGAGCTGCCGAGCGCGACGGCGTCCACGCCGCCCAGACCGTCGGGCAACGGGACGACGTCCGCCACGTCCGCGACCGCCTGCTCCGCGTAGGCCCCACCGGTCCCCGTGAACGCCCACACCCGCCGTCCCACCCATGACGGGTCGACCCCGTCACCGACGGCGCCCACCGTGCCCGCGACCTCGGCCCCGGGCACGAATCCGGTCGTGAAGCCGTAGCCCCCGAGGGTGCCGCGGCGGATCACCGCGTCGACGCCGCCCACCCCGATCGCCTCCGGCGTCACCAGCACCTGGCCCGTGGCCGGCGCGGGGTCGGGACGGTCCACCAGGACGAGTCCCTCGGGCGGTCCGAACGTCTGGATCTCGATGGCCTGCACGCGGCCGGACGTTAACGGACGGGGGCGTCCGTTTGACTAAGGTGAGAGCGGTGGACGAGGAAGTGACTCGGGTGCGCCGCGCGGACGCCGTGGAGAACCGGTCCCGGCTGCTCGCGGCCGCGCGGGTCCTCTTCGCCCGGGACGGGCTGGACGTCCCGATGCGCGAGATCGCCCGCGAGGCCGGTGTCGGTCCGGCCACGCTCTACCGCCACTTCCCGACGAAGCAGGACCTGGCCACCGAGGCCTTCGCCGCCGAGATGGCGGCGTGCCGCGCGGTCGTCGACGACGGGCTCGCGGACCCGTCCGCGTGGCGCGGGCTGTGCACCGTCATCGAGCGGCTCACCGTGCTGCACGCCCGCAACCTCGGGTTCACCGAGGCCTTCCTGGCCACCTTCCCGCACGCCGTCGACCTCCGCGCCGAACGCCGGGCCGCGCTGGACGCGGTCGCGGGTCTGGCCCGGCGGGCGCAGGCCGAGGGTGAGCTGCGCCGTGACTTCGTCCCGCAGGACCTCGTCCTCACCCTGACGGCGACCCGCGGGCTCGACGTCATGCCCGAATCCGCGCGGCCGGCCGCGGCACGGCGGCTGGCCGACCTGCTGATCGGTGGCCTGCACGCGACCGTCGCGTGAGTTCCGGAGTGTGCGGTGCACCTGGGCGCGGATCAGTGCACACGAGCGCGGAGCGCACCTCCGGTGCCGGTCAGGCCCACCACGAGGTCGCCGTCGTGCTCCGTCAGCCCCGCGTACGGCGCCGGGCGCTGCGCGATCGTCGAGGTCTCGACCGCGTGCGGGGGCAGCGACGCCAACGGCAGGTTCCCGACGACGGGGGTGCTCGACCGGGAGCGCGGGTCCACGCGCGTGAGCCGGCCCGCCGCGGCCTCCACGACGAACAGCGCACCGGCGTGCGCCACCAGCCCCTCGGGTCGGGCCAGGCCGGCGGCGACCACCGCGCCGTCGTGCAGGCGCACCACCTGACCCCGTGCGGAGTCGCTGACCCACACCTCGCCGTCGGCCTCGGCGAGGTCCGCCGGCCCGTCCAGGTCCGAGACGACCGGGTCGACCTCCGCCGCCCGGCCGATCCGGACGACCCGGCCCGCGCCCGACTCCGCCACCAGCAGCTCGCCGCACGCGGCCAGCACCCCGCTCGGCCGGTCGAGGCCGGAGGCGACGCGACGCCAGGCACCGTCCGGAGTGCCGACGACGGCCTCCCCGGACTCGGTGGTCGTCGCCAGCTCGTCCGCGACGACGGCGAGCCCGCGCAGCCCGTGCACGCCGACCTCGGCCGCGTGCACCCCGCCGTCGACCAGCGTGGCCAGCGTGTGGTGGTCGGCCGCGAGCAGCCGGCCACCGACCGACGCCAGGCCGAACGGCCCCACGAGCCCGGGCGGGAGGACCTGTCGTCGGGACCCGTCGGGCTCGAGCGCGACGAGACCGCCGGTGAAGGCCCCGTCACGTACCAGGTGCCGTCCGGGCCGACGGCGAGGTTGTCCGCACCGGTCACGCCGGTCTCCACGACCTGGTCACCGTCGACGAGCACCGACCCGTCGGCGTTCGACAGCACGAGCATCCGGCCGGCCGCGTCGAACCGCACCGCCACCGGGCGGTCCAGCCCGGCGAGGAGCCGCTCCGGAGGACCGTCGTCGAGCTCCACGGCCCACACCTCGCCGCCCATCAGGTGCGGGTACACCAGCCGACCGTCGGGGCCCACCGCCATCGCGTTGCCCAGGGCGAGCCCGTGCGCCATCTCGCGCCACCGGCCGTCGGAAAGGATCTCCAGCAGCCGACCGTCCGGCGCGAGCTCGTTGACGAACAGTCGCCTGCGGTGGGTCGCGATCCCGTCCGGCGCGACGATCCCGTCGGCGACGATCGACATCGTCCCGTCGGGCGCGCGGCGCCAGACCAGGCCGGGCGGGAGGTCGACGACGAAGCAGGAGCCGTCGTCGGCGAAGGCGAGGTCGTCGGGCGCGGTCAGCGGCCCGGACGGACCGAGCACGGGCTCGAGGACGCCCGTGTCGAGGTCCAGCGCGGAGACGGTCCCGCCGAGGAACTGCGCGATCCACAGCCGCCCGTCGGGGCCGAACGCGAGGCCGTTCGAGGCCCACAACGGGTTCGGCGGCAGGAGGTTCTCGACGACGACCCCGGGCGCGAGCGCCTCGGGCGTGCCGCCGACGCCGACGAAGGGCCTCATCGGGACGTGAACACCTCGTCGTGGTCGCCGTGCGCGCGCCAGTCGGCCAGGACCTCGTGGAACTCGACCGGTCCCCCGCCGAACTGCTCGGACCGGCGGCGCGGGCGGCCCTCGAAGTTGTAGTAGCCGGGGGTGCACTGGGCCTGGAAGTCCTGCATGTCCACGGCACGCTCGCGGATGGTGGCCACCCAGCGGTCCTCCGCGGCGGCGGTCGGCTCGACGAGGACGTCGCCGCGCCGCTGCGCCTCGGCCACGACGCCCGCGACGTGCTCGGCCTGGACCTCCAGGACGTGCGCGAAGTTCGGGGACGCCGCGTTCTGGGTCGAGCCGAGGTGGAACAGGTTGGGGAACCCGCGGCTGACCCAGCCGTGGAAGGTGCGCAGTCCGTCGGCCCAGTACTCGGCCAGCGGCAACCCGCCCCGGCCCCGGATGTCGACGCCGGCGCGGGTGGCCGGGTCGGCCCCGAGCTCGAAGCCGGTGGCGAGGACGATCGTGTCGACCGGGTGCTCGACGCCATCGACGACGAGCCCGTCGGCGGTGAGGCGCTCCACCCCGGCACCGCGGGTGTCCAGCAGCGTGACGTTCGGCCGGTTGAACGCCTGGAGGTAGGCGTCGGAGAACGTCGGGCGCTTGCACATCTGGCGGTACCAGGGCTTGAGCGCGTCGGCGGTCCCCGGGTCGGCCACGATCTCGTCGACCCGGGCGCGGATCTCGGTCATCTTCTCGGCGTCGGCGAGCTCCACGGCGAGGGCCGGGTCCTCCCGGCCCTCGCCCGCCCGGCGTCGTCCGCGGACGGGAGCGGTGTCGGTCCAGCGGTCGTCGACGAGATCGTCGGCGGCGGCGCGACCGTCGACCAGGGCGAGGAAGTTCTCCCGCCGCGTCCGCTGCCAGCCCGGTTCCAGCGACTCCCACCAGTCGGCGTCGGTCTCGCGGTCGCCGCGCTCGTCGACCGACGACGGAGTGCGCTGGACGACGAGCAGCTGCTCCGCCGTGCGCGCGAGGTGCGGGACCACCTGGATGGCGGTGGCTCCGGTGCCGATGACGGCGACCCGGCGGTCGGCGAGCCGTTCGAGGTCGGTGCCGGTGTGGTCGTAGTCCCAACGGCTGGTGTGGAAGGTGTGGCCGCGGAAGTCGTCGATGCCCGGGATGCCGGGCAGCTTCGGACGGTTGAACGGTCCGCTGGAGATCACCACGTACCGGGCGGAGACGACGTCGCCGCGGTTCGTGCGCACGGTCCAGCGGGCCGCCTCGTCGTCCCAGGCCAGGCTCGTGACCTCGGTGCGGAACAGCGCGTCGCGGTACAGGTCGAAGCGCCGTCCGATGGCCTGCGCGTGCCGGCGGATCTCCTCGCCGGGAGCGTACTTGCGGGTCGGCATCACGCCGACCTCCTCGAGCAACGGCAGGTAGATGTAGGACTCCACGTCGCAGGCCACGCCCGGGTAGCGGTTCCAGTACCAGGTGCCGCCGAGGTCGCCCGCCGCGTCGACGACGCGGATGCGCTCCAGGCCCGCGTCGCGGAACCGGGCCGCGGCGACCAACCCGCCGAACCCGCCGCCCACGACGAGGGCGTCGACCGCGTCGGATACCGGCGCCCGGTCGTCGTCGCCGCGCACCCACGGGTCGCCGGCACCGCGGTCCGCGGCGAGCGGGGCGTACTGGTCGTTCCCGTCCGGCCGCAGGCGGCGGTCCCGCTCGGCCCGGTAGCGGGCACGCAGGGCCTCGAGGTCGATCGCCTGCTCCTGCTGCACCGTCACGACTGCTCCCTCTGATGGACTCGACTCCCACGGTATCTTTGATGGCAGCAACCGCCATCAATTGCGGGATCGGACACTCTCGAGGAGTCGGACATGGCCGGACGGGTAGCGGGCAAGGTCGCGCTGGTGACGGGCGCGGCACGCGGGCAGGGACGGGCCGACGCGGTGCGGCTCGCCGAGGAGGGCGCGGACGTCGTCGTCGTCGACGTCTGCGGACCCCTGCCGGGGGTGGACTACGCGTCGGCCACGCCGTCCGATCTCGACGAGACCGTGGCGCTGGTGGAGAAGACCGGGCGCCGCGCGGTGGCCGCGCAGGTGGACATCCGGGACCTCGACGCGCTGCGTGCCGCGGTCGACGAGGGGGTCGCCACGCTGGGCCGGCTCGACGTCGTCGTGGCGAACGCCGGCATCTGCATCCCGCGGACCTGGCACCGGGTGACGCCGGAGATCTTCCGCGACACCCTCGACGTCAACGTCACGGGGACGTGGAACACGATCATGGTCGGAGCACCGCATCTCGTGGCGGCCGGCGGCGGCTCGGTGATCGTCATCAGCTCGGCGGCGGGGATGAAGGTGCAGCCGTACATGGTCCCCTACACCGCGAGCAAGTGGGCGGTGCGCGGGATGGCGAAGGCGTTCGCCGCCGAGCTCGCCCGGCACTCGATCCGCGTCAACAGCGTGCACCCCACGGGCGTGGCGACCGGCATGACCGGCGAGGCGATGCAGTCCGCGCTGGGCGAGGCGATGGCGGAGAACCCGCGGCCGGCCGCGATGTTCACCAACCTGCTCCCGGTCGACGTCACGATGCCCGAGGACGTCGCGCAGACCGTGCTGTTCCTGGCCTCCGACGAGTCCCGCTACATCACCGCCCACGAACTGGCCCCGGACGCGGGCGTCACCGAGTTCTGAGCGCCGCCAGCTCCGCGTCGAGCGCCGCGGTGAAGCGGTCGACGCCCTCCTCGCCCCCGATGAGGCCGAGGTCGGCGTCGACCCCGAGCCGGACGCGGCCCGCGTAGGACAGCACCGAGACGCCGAGTCCCAGGCGGGCGGAGCAGGGCACCCAGAACATCAGGTCGCGGACACGGACCGACCCCAGCGAGAGCTCCTCCAGGGGCCCCGGCACGTTCGAGATGATCAGTGACCCGGCCCGGGCGTAGCGGGCGACCAGCTGCTGCGTGTGCGCCGGCGTCCCGAGTCCGGCCGCCGCGATCCCGGTGAAGCTCGCGAGGGCCTGGTTGGTGCGCTTGATCGTCGCCATCGACCGGTGCATCCGCTCGACGCGCCGCGCGCGGTCGGGCTCGTCGGTCGGCAACGGCGGCAGGACGAGCCCGAACTCGTTGCCGAGCTCGGCCGAGATCGGACGGTCCAGCGGACGCAGGTTCGTCGGCATGACCGCGCGCAGGCGGGGCACGTCGGAGGACCCGCCGAGGAACGCACGCAGCGCCCCGGCGATCGCCCCGCACAGCACGTCGTTGACGCTGCCGCCGGACGCCTTCCCGGCGGCCCGGACGTCGTCGAGCGGCACCGCGGAGGTCCAGCGCGCGGCCTTCGCGACGCCGGGTCGGCCCTGCAACGGGGACGGCTTCTCCCGCGGCGGGCTGGCGAGCAGGGACGCCGAGTGCCGCACGGCCCGCCCGGTCGCGCCGAGCTCCGCGAGGCCCTCGGGCGTCCCCGAGCGCTTCACCGTGGCCCACAGCGACGACGCCCGGTCCCGCACCTCGCGGCGGAAGAGCCGGACGTCGTGCACCGGCCGGGCCTCCCGGGGCGGCTCGACGTAGGCCGCCGGAGTGCGCGGATCGGACACCGGGTCGGCGAGGGCGTGGAACAGGTGGTTGAGCGCCACACCGTCGGCGAGACCGTGGTGGATCGCGACGTGCACCGCGGTCCCGTCGTAGCCGGAGATGGCCTCGATCCGCCACCACGGCCGGTCGGTCGGCAGCGGCGAGGACATCAGCTCGCCGACCCGTCGGGCCAGGGCCCGATCGTCCCCGGGTGCGGAGAGGGCCATCGTCGTCACGTGCACCGAGAGGTCGGGCGGGGCGTCGACCCAACGCGCGGGCCCGAGCGGCCCGGTCGGCCACGTCGGGCGCTGACGGAACCCCGGGTAGACGTCGACCCAGCGCTCCCGCACGCGGGTCCGCAGCACGTCGAGGTCGAGCGGCCCGTCGCAGAACAGCACGCCGTGGACCACCATCCGGTTGGTCTCCTGCTCGAGCTGCAGCCACGCCGTGTCGATCCCGGACGCCCACCGGTCCATCGCGCGCCCCCCTCCGAGGTGTGAGGTACGCACGGTACCGGGTGACGGTCCGCCCGCCGTCCGCACCCGGCACACTGGAGACCATGAGCAGCTCCGTCGACGACCAGGGCACCACGGTCGAGGTGCCGGACAAGGTCCGCCGCGTGGTCAGCCTCGTCCCCTCGCTCACCGAGGCCATCGGGGTCACCGAGCCGGCGCTGCTCGTGGGGGTGACCGACTGGTGCACCCACCCGGTCGACCTCGACGAGGTCGCCCTCGCTCCCCCGGCGCGCGTCCGCGGCACGAAGAACCCGGACCTCGACGCGATCGTCGCGCTCGGGCCCGACCTCGTCGTCGCGAACGACGAGGAGAACAAGCCCGAGCACATCGCGGCGCTCCGCGAGGCCGGGCTCGCCGTCTACGTCACCGACGTCCGCACCGTCGACGGCGCGTTCACCAGCCTCGACGGCATGCTCGCGGCCTGCGGGCTGGAACGCCCGGCGTGGCTCGAGGGCGCCGAGAAGGCGTGGTCGGAGATCGGGCGGGTTCCCGACGACGAGCGCCGGACGGCTCTGGTCCCGATCTGGCGCAAGCCGTGGATGGCGGTCGGGTGCGACACCTTCGCGGGGGCGGTGCTCGACCGGCTCGGAGTCGACAACGTCCTCGCCGACGGCGGCCCGAAGGCCGAGCGCTACCCCCGCTTCGACCCGGCGGACCTCCCGCCGCACGACCTCGTCGTCCTGCCCGACGAGCCCTACCGGTTCACCGCGGACGACGGCCCCGAGGCGTTCGACGCACCGTCCGCCCTGGTCAGCGGGCGTCTGCTCACCTGGTACGGGCCGAGCCTGCTCGAGGCCGCGACGACGCTGCCCGGGGCACTGCGGCTGCCCGTCAGCTGAACGCCCGGCGCAGCGCCGCCACCGTCTCGGCGGCCTGCCGCCGCGACACCTCCGCCGCGAGGATCGCCGAGCGGTGGAACGTGCCCGGGAACAGGTGCAGCTCGACGCTCACCCCGGCCGTCAGCAGTGCCGTGGCGTAGGCGAGGCCCTCGTCGCGCAGCGGGTCGTTCTCGTAGACCGCGACGTGGGCTGGTGGCAGGCCGGCGAGGTCGGTGGCGCGGGCGGGAGCGGCGTACACCGGCACGTCCCCGTCCAGGCCGGAGAGGTAGTGCCGCCAGCTCAGCTCGGCGTCCGGGCGGCTCCAGAGCGGGGTGTCGACGAAGGCCCGCATCGACGGGGTGCTTAGCCGGTCGTCGACCTCGGGGGCGTCGAGCACCTGGAAGCACACCGCCGGCCCGCCCCGGTCGCGGCCGAGCAGCGTCAGCGCCGCGGCCAGTCCCCCGCCGGCGCTCATCCCGTAGAGGGCCACGCGCGCGGGGTCGACGTCCGGGCGGCCGGCGAGCCAGGCCAGGGCGGCTGCGCAGTCGTCCAGGGCGGCCGGATAAGGGTGTTCCGGGGCGAGCCGGTAGTCCGGGACGACGACGACCGCGCCGAGTTCCGTGGCGAGCGTCGCGGCCTGGGCGGCGGACATGTCGGCAGCGCCCATGACGAAGCCGCCGCCGTGCAGGAGCAGCACGCCCGGCGCCGGCCCGGTCCCGGGCGGCCGCGCGACCAGCACCCGCACCGACCCGCCGTCGGGACCGGGGACCGTCTCCTCCTCCACGGCGCCCGGCGGCGGCTCCGGCGCGCGGGCCGCGAGCTCCCGCATCCGCTCGCGCGCCGCCCCGAGATCGGCGATGTGCA
The DNA here is from genome assembly GCF_030286555.1 of Actinomycetospora termitidis. Lineage (GTDB taxonomy): Bacteria > Actinomycetota > Actinomycetes > Mycobacteriales > Pseudonocardiaceae > Actinomycetospora > Actinomycetospora termitidis. The sequence goes on from NZ_JASVWF010000005.1 coordinate 144,789, forward strand.
GGTCGGGCAGCGCCGGCAGCGCTGCCGCCAGCTCCGGGTCCCAGGCCATCGGGGGCTCCTCAGCTCGTGAGCAGGCCGCCCTCCACGGGCAGCGTGATGCCGGTGACGTAGGACCCGGCGTCGGACACCAGGAAGATCAGGGCCGCGGCGAGCTCCTCGGGGTCGCCGATCCGGCGCGCGAGCACCCGCGGGAGCTGGGACTCGAGGTAGCCGTCCTGGTAGCTGTCGGTCATCTCCGAGGTGAAGAAGCCCGGGGCCAGCGCGTTCACGCGGATGCCCTTGCGCGGCGTCCACTGCTGCGCGAGGTCGCGCGTGAGCCCGATCAGGCCGGCCTTGGACGCGGAGTACGCCGCCTGCGGCAGACCCGCCGTCGTGAGCCCGAGGACGGAGGAGACGTTGACGATCGAGCTGCCCTCGCCCATCACCCTCGCCGCGGCCTGGGCCATCCAGTAGCAGCCGTTGAGGTTGACGTCGATCACCTCGCGGAACTGCTCCGGGGTCTCCTTCGTCGCCGGCACCGCAGTGCCGACGCCGGCGTTGTTGACCAGGACGTCGACCCGCCCGAACTCGCTCGTCGCGGCGTCGATCAGCGCCGTGCAGTCCTCCGGGGAGGCCACGTCGGTGCGCACGGCGAGCGCCCGGCGACCGGCCTTCTCGACGGCGGCCCGGGTCTCGTCGAGCTTCTCGACGCGCCGCGCGCCGAGCACGACGTCGGCGCCGGCCTCCGCGAGGGTCCGGGCGAACACCGCCCCGAGTCCGGAGGAGGCGCCGGTCACCACGGCGACGCGGTCGTCGAGACGGAAACGATCGAGGATGCCCACGCGGGGCACCGTATCCAGTCCCGGGCGCGGGCTACACCGTGGCCGCGCCCTCGATCGCGACCGGGACGACCCCGTCGTCGGGAAGATCGTCCCGCGGCTCGGGATCCAGGGCGCCCGGTTCCGGCTCGGGTTCGGGCTCCGGCCACACGCGGCCGCCGAGGCGCCCGAGCTGGGTCTCCGCCGGATCCGCGAAGATGTGCAGCCCGAAGCGGTCGGAGAGCTCGCGGAAGACGTTGATCCCCCGCACCGAGTTGCCGTGCTGGTCGAGCCCGGGCGAGAACACCGAGAGCCCGACCTGGTTCGGGATCGCCGCCATGATCCCGCCGGAGACACCGCTCTTCGCCGGGATGCCGACGTCGTTGGCCCACTGGCCGGCGGCGTCGTACATGCCGCAGGTGAACATCACGCCGATCACGTCACGGACGTAGGTGCGCGCCATGGCCCGCTCGCCGGTCCGCGGGTTCTCCCCGCCGTTGGCCAGCGTCGCCCCCATCTCGGAGAGTTCCGCCGCGGTGACGTGCACCGAGCAGGCCGACAGGTAGACCCGCAGGATGTCCTCGACCTCGCCGACGAGCATGCCGAGGGAGCGCATGTAGTAGCTGATGCCGAGGTTGCGGTCGGCGTCGGCGAGCATCGCGTCCAGCAGTTCCTGGTCGACCTCGAGCTCGGGGTTGCCCGCGTAGATCCGCATCCGCTCGAGCAGGCGGGCGACCTTCTCGTCGACGTCGGCACCCCCGAGGATGTCCGCGGCGACGAGGGCGCCGGCGTTGACCATCGGGTTGTGCGGCCGGCGGTTGGTCTCGTCGAACTCCAGGGCGTTGAAGGGGTCGCCGCTGGGCTCGACCCCGACCCGGGTCAGCGTCGCCTCGCGTCCGTTGTCCTCCAGCGCGAGCGCGTAGGTGAACACCTTGGAGATCGACTGCAGCGGGAACCGGTGGTCGCAGTCGCCCACCGCCCACTGCGTGCCGTCGACGTGGGTGCCCGCCAGGGCGAACAGGTCCCGCTGGGCGATCGCCTCCGGCGGGTAGTAGGTCACGACGTCGGAGTGACCCAGGCGAGCCTGGCGTTCCAGCAGCTGCTCGAGCTGCTCCCGGGCACGCCGCTTCTCCTGCTCGGTGAGCGTCTCTTCCCACGACACGACGCGCATGATGACGTGCCGCATGGGTGATCGGCACTGCGGGGAACCCCCGGGACGTGCAGCACGGCATCATGATGTTCCCGACGGACTACGCCATCGACCCGGCCACGCTGGCCAAGGAGGTCGAGGACCGCGGCTTCGACTCGCTGTGGTTCCCCGAGCACTCGCACATCCCGGTCTCGCGTGAGTCGCCCTACCCGGGCGGCGGCGACCTGCCGCGGATGTACGTCCACACCTACGACCCGTTCGTCGCGCTCTCCTGGGCGGCGGCCGCGACGACGACGCTGAAGGTCGCCACCGGCATCTGCCTGCTGATCCAGCGCGACCCGATCCACACCGCCAAGGAGGTCGCCTCGCTCGACCGGCTCTCCGGCGGCCGCTTCCTGTTCGGCATCGGCGGCGGCTGGAACCGCGAGGAGATGGCGGACCACGGCACGAACCCGAAGACCCGCATGCGCCGCCTCGGCGAGCAGGTCGAGGCGATGAAGGCGCTGTGGACGCAGGAGGAGGCGGAGTTCGACGGCGAGTTCGTGCAGTTCGAGCGGTCCTGGGCCTGGCCGAAGCCCGTGACGCAGCCGCACCCGCCGGTCATCGTCGGTGGCATGGGGCCGACCGTCGAGGACCGCATCCTGGAGTTCGGCGACGAGTGGCTCCCGCAGCGCGTCGGGCCGGACAACGTCGAGGAGTTCATCGACCGCGCCGAGAAGCTGCAGCAGCGGGCCGCCGACGCCGGCCGGGGCCGGATCCCGATGTCGCTGTTCGGCGCGGAGACCTCCGACGAGGCCGCGGACGCCTACCGCCGGGCCGGGCTCGACCGCGCGATCTACGGCGTCTCGAGCTCCGACCGCGACACCGTTCTCAAGGAGCTCGACGAGCTCGCCCCCCTCGTGTCGCGCTGATGCCGACCCTCGATCCGGACGACGCGCGCCGCCGGTTCGCGACGGCGCGCGTCGCCCGGCTCGGGACGGTCTCCGCCGCCGGACGGCCGCACCTCGTCCCGGTCGTCTTCGCGGCGGTGGACGACCGGGTGCTGATCGCCGTCGACCAGAAGCCGAAGCGCAGCCGCGACCTGAAGCGGCTGCGCAACATCGAGGCGAACCCCGCGGTGTCCCTGCTGGTCGACGAGTACTCCGACGACTGGTCGGCGCTGTGGTGGGTGCGGGTCGACGGGACGGCGACCATCCGGACGGACATCCTCGACGAGGCCCGTGTCGCGCTCGCCGCGCGCTACCCGCAGCACGCGGCGGACCCGCCCGAGGGCCCGGTGATCGAGGTGACGGCCACCCGGTGGTCCGGGTGGTCCGCGTCCTGACGGACTCACCCCGCGCGACTGCGGGGTCCCCGACTGCTCCGTCCGTGCGGGCGATCATCCCTCGGACGAGCACGCGACGCCGACACAGGGCATCTCTTCGTGGGTGATCGGGCATGTGGAGTGCCAGAACCGCGGATGTCTGCACGATGGAGTGATGAGCGCCGCCGCCCTGGTCACCCTCGGTGTGCTCGGGCTCCTCGCTCTCGCTGCGGCCGTCGTCCTCGTGCGGCGTCGGGGACCCGGGGGCTCGCACCGAGCTCCCGCGCCTCCCGTCCGTCTCCCCCTCGTCCAGGCCGCCGTGGCGGCCGTGGCCGTGGGCGGCACCGCCTGGGCCGTGACGACGATCGCCGGCACGGGCGCATTCCCGCAGGCACCCGAGGGGCCGCGGGTCCTCCCGACCGTCGGGGCGTCCCCGCGACCGGTCGTGCCCGATGCCGGGGCCGCCGCTCGCCCGGTACCGGCGGCGCCGGGGCCCGTCGTGCCGGTGGTCCTCGCCCCCGTCGAGTCGCCCGCCCGCATGGTGGTCGCCACCCCGGTCGTCCGCACCGTGCGGACGACCTCCGATCACGCCGTCGACGTGGACCGGCTCGTGCCCTGGGTGGACCGGTCGGCGCTGGCCCCCGAGACGATCTCGTGGCCTGACCGTCCGGTGCCGTCGCTCCCCGTTCTGCCGGTGCCGTCGCTCCCGCATCTGCCGGGTCCGCTCCTGCCCCACTCCCCGAGGTTGCCGACCCTCCCCCACGGGCCGGACGTGCCGGGGCTCCCGTCCGTGCCGGGCCCGCGGCCGACGGGAACGCCGACGACTCCACCGACCACCTCACCGACGGGTACCTCGGCGCCGGAGCCGACCCGTACCCCGACCACCCGACCGACCTCGGCGGCTCCGAAGCCGTCGAGGACGCCGCGGCCGACGAAGCCGTCGAAGCCGTCGAAGCCGTCGAAGACTTCGAAGCCGTCGGAGCCCTCGAAGCCGTCGGAGCCGTCGGCGGGCCCCGAGCGCGATCCGCGGCCCACGAGCGGGCGGGGAGAGGACCGCCCGCAGGAGGACCGTCCCCGCGACGACGGTGACCGCGGCTCGTCCGGGTGACCGTCAGGCCACGCGGTCGTCCGGCATGTCGACGACCTCGTGGGTCGCCGGTCCGAGCGCGCGGGTGGTCGAGCCGAGCTGCGGGTCGTCGGGCCGGTAGCGGGACGGCTTCTCGGCCTTGCGTGGCGGTGCGTCGTTGGCGATGAGCACCGCGATCCACGGCAGCGGGACCGACGCGACGATGAGGGCCACCGCCACCCAGGTCCACCCGAGGGCGATGCCGAACACGCCGGCGAGCACGAGGCACGGGATGCGCAGGGCCATGATCAGTGAGTAGCGCTTGCGGCGGGCGGCGAACTCCTCCTCGAAGGAGACCGCAGCACCGGTGATGAGGACAGGGGTGTCCTGGTGTCGCACAGTCGTGCTCCTCCCCGGGCGCCGTTGCCCGGTTCCAGCCGCCTCGCGCCCCCTCTCGAGGGACGGTGTCGGAGCGGCATCGGAATCAACACCGCGCGGTCACGGCCCCATCCGCGGGCGAGCGGGCGACGACGTGGTGTCGGTCATGCCGCCACGAGCGTCTCGGCGACCTCGGCGCGCACCCGCTCCCGGCGGGCGTGGACCTGCAGGCCCCCGCTGACCAGCAGCACCGCGAGCCCGGCGACGGCGAGCACGGCCCCGACGAACGCCGGCGCCAGCAGCCCGTAGCCCGCCGCGATGACGATCCCGCCGAGCCAGGCGCCCAGGGAGTTCGCGACGTTGGACGCGGACTGGATGGCGGCCGAGGCCATGGTCGGGGCCTCCCCGACGATGTCCATGATGCGGGTCTGGATGGCCGGGCCGAGGGCCAGCGAGAACATCCCGGCCCCGAACAGGGACGCGACGGCGAGCCACGGGGTCCCGACCGTCATCGGGAAGGTCACGAGCACGACCGCCAGCGCCACGAGGCACCCGCACAGCGTCTTGAGCGGCGCCCGGTCGGCCAGGCGCCCGCCGACCACCGACCCGGCGGTCATCCCGAGCCCGACGACGGCCAGCAGCAGCGTCACGGTCGCCGGCGAGAACCCGCCGACCTCGGTGAGCATCGGCGTCACGTACGAGTAGCAGGCGAACATCGCGCCGAAGCCGAACACGACGGCGCCGAGCGAGAGCAGCACCTGCGGGTGGCGCAGCGCGACGACCTCGGTCCGCAGCGCGGCACGGCCGCCGCCGCTCGGCGCGGCCTCGGGCACGAACGCCCACACCGCGGCGACGGCGAGCACGCCGATGACACCGACAGCGGCGAACGTCGCCCGCCACCCCAGCGCCTGGCCGAGCAGGGTGCCCAGCGGCACCCCGGCCACGTTGGCGATCGTCAGGCCGAGAAACACCCGTGCGACGGCCGTGGCCCGGCGGTCTCGCGCGACCATCGTGGCGGCGGCGACCGAGGCGGCCCCGAAGAACGCCCCGTGCGGCAGACCGGTGAGGAACCGGATGACCAGCAGCGAACCCATCTCGGGCGCGATCGCGGACAACAGGTTCCCGACGGCGAACGTGCCCATGAGGGCCGTCAGCACCTGCCGTCGGGAGAACTTCACGCCCGCGCCGGCGAGCAGCGGGGCGCCCACGACGACGCCGAGGGCGTAGGCGGAGATCAGGTGGCCGGCCTCGGACACGGACACCCCGAGCCCGGCGGCCACCTCGGGCAGCAGGCCCATGATCACGAACTCGGTGGTCCCGATGCCGAAGGTGCCGACGGCGAGGGCGAACAGCGCGAGCCCTGCGGAAGGACGACGGATCACGGCGGCTTCTCCAACGGGATCGATCCAGCAACGACGCCGACCAGGGTTGGAGCGTTCTCGCCATAAGTCGAAGAACCAACGCACGACTCTGCATAAGCTGAGCTTGTCTATCCTGGTCACGTGCCGACGCTGCGACAGCTGGAGTCCTTCCTCACGGTCGTCGACGAGGGCTCGTTCACACGGGCGGCCGGGGTCCTGGGTGTCTCGCAGCCCGGGCTGTCGCAGCAGATCGCCGCGCTCGAGGCCGATCTGGGTGCGTCGCTGTTCAGCCGATTGCCGCGGTCGGTGACGCTGACCCCCACGGGACGGGCGCTGCTCCCGCACGCCCGCGCCGCCGTCGACGCCGCCGCGCGGGGCACGAGCGCGGCCCGGGCCGTCGTCGGGACGGGCGCCGGGGAGCTGCGGATCGCGACCGTCTACTCGACCGGGCTCGGCGTCCTCCCGCCCGTCCTCACGGCCTGGCGCGCGGAACATCCGGACGTGACGGTGCGGCTGCTGGAGCACCGCACCACGGACGCGATGACGACGGCGATGGCGTCCGGGCAGGCCGACGTCGCCGTCGGGCCGAACCCGCCCGGGTGGCGCGGTCGGGTCCGCGTGCTCGGGGCGGAGGAGCTCGTGGTGCTGCTGCCGCCGGAGGGGCCGGTCGACGTCCGGGGGCACGAGATCGCGCTGGAGCGGCTCGCGGACGTGGCGTGGGTGCAGTACGCACCGAGCCACGGGCTCGCCGAGGAGCTGGACCGGGCCGCACGCGACGCCGGGTTCCGCCCCCGCGCCGCGGTCCGCACCGAACAGACCGCGATGGCCCCGCTGCTGGTCGACGCCGGGCTCGGGCCGGCCCTCGTCCCGGCGGGCATCGTCCCGGCGTCGTTCGCGGGGCGTATCGCCCGGCCGGTCCCCGCGATCACCCGCGAGCTCGCCGCGACCACCGGCCCGGATCCCGACGCGCTCACCTCACGCTTCGTCGCCCTGCTCGCCCGCCGGGCGGTCCTCATGCCCCCGCACGTCGCCGCGCACCTGGGGTGAGTGACGACGAGTCCGACCCACGCGGCGAGTGCGACACCGCGCATGTTCCGGGACCCGTCCACCTGCGCCACGTCGCACTCGCCGGAGGTCCGCGGGGCCGGTCGCCCCGTGCTCGCGTCCCGCACGGCCGGACCGCGACCATGATCAGCAGTTCGGGAGCGACACGCGCAAGATCTGATGCGACTCGCCCCCGAAGTCCCGATCATGGTCCGCCGACACCGAACACCCCGACACCGACACCGACCCGGACGCGCCGCGGCGACGCGTGGCGGACCTCTGCGCGGGGAAGGCAGCGCGCATGGACCTCGGACTGGGTGGAGCGCGCGCGATCGTCACCGGGGCATCGCGTGGGATCGGGCTGGCGTGCGCGCAGGCGCTCGCGGCGGAGGGCGCCCGGGTGGCGTTGGTGGCGCGGTCGGCGGACGACCTGGAGACCGCCGCGGCCACGGTCGGCAGCGAGACCCTCGCGATCGTCGCCGACACCACCGACGACGCGGCCGTCCGCGCGATGGTGGACCGGGTGGTCGAGGCGTGGGGCGGGGTGGACGTGCTGGTCAACGCGGCGGCGCGGCCGGCGGGCGGGTCGCCGGTCCCGAAGCTCACCGAGCTCACCGACGACGCCGTGCACAGCGAGTTCGACACCAAGGTGATGGGCTACCTGCGGACCGCCCGGGCGGTGGCGCCGTCGATGATCGCGCAGGGCGCCGGGCGGATCGTCAACATCAGCGGGCTGAACGCCCGCCGGACCGGGTCGATCGCCGGCACGATCCGCAACGTCGCGGTCGCCGCCCTGACCGCGAACCTCGCCGACGAGCTCGGCCCGCACGGCATCAACGCGACGTGCGTCCATCCGGGTATCACCGACACCGAGCGGACGCCGGGCATGCTCGCGGACATCGCGGCGCAGCGCGGGATCAGCGAGGCGCAGGCGCGGGAGTCGCTGGAGTCGACGACGAGCCTGCGGCGGGTGATCACCGCGGCCGAGGTGGCGGACGTCGTGACGTTCCTGGCCTCGCCTCGCGCGGTCGCCGTCACCGGGGACTCGCTCGGCGCGGGCGGCGGGCAGCCGGGGGTCGTGCACTACTAGGTCCGGACACGCCACGACGGCGCCATCCGCGTGACTGGGATGGCGCCGTCGTGGTCTTCGAAGGAACGTTCGGTATCGGGACCCGCCCCGGCAACTGCTCGGGTATCGCGGCTCACCGCTCGTGGGTCTGCGCTCTCTCGGCGTGCCGCGCCGTGCCTCACGGGCTACGGGCGGCCTCTGTCCTCTGAGCGGCACGAGCCGGTCCGGTGCGGGATGCTCCCTGCGATCAAACGATCACCTGCCTCCTCGTCGGAACGTCGGTCGTGCCGCTGTGAGTCGATCCACGGGTGCTCTGAGGTGGTCTTGTACCCTGTGATCGGGACCACATCGACGTGATTGACGGTACTCGCCGAGCCCGCGCTGTCAACGCCGTCGTTCGCCCGCCGTTCGGGCGTCGTTCACGCTGCGTCGGTCACTCACACGCACGTTCCCGCAGCTCCACGCGTTGCGGGCCTTGCTCTTCCCGACGACGGGTGGTCCGGCCGGGGCGGACCCATCTTCGGGAACGGGCCGTGACGAGGAGGACCACCTTGTCGGGGCGGCGCCGCATTGCGAACCTCGGCGGGTGAGCTGGTCGATCTCGTACCCGCGCGTCCTGCCCGAGCGCCGTCCGCCGGGCCACGAGCCGCGGGCCCCGCGCTGGACCCTCGTCCTCGATGCCCCGACCTCCCTGCTCACGGCCGACTACCTCGCCGTGCAGCTGCCGGAGCGCGGCGGGCCCGCCGAGGAGGAGTTCCTCGAGCTCGTGCGGGCGAGCGCCGTCGGCCCCGAGTCGACCGAGCTGCTCGTCGCGACCGGCCCCGAGGGCACCGTCGAGCTGATCCACCTGGCGTACTTCACCGACCCGACGGCCCACGAGCGCTGGCTGCACGACGCCCCGCTGCCGACCTGGTTCGACCGGCTCGACCCGCGCACCGTCACCGTGGGCGCCTGGCACGAGGTGCTCCAGTGCCACCCCGACCGCTTCGAGACGATCTACTCCGACCCCCGCTGGACCTTCGGCTTCGGCAGCTGCGCCGGGACCGAGCGCGAGCCCATGACGACGAACGGCTACTTCGGCGCCGCCCGCGACCGGTTCCCGGTCTCCGCGATCGACCCGCTCGAGGCCGTCGGGAAGCAGGTCCGGCGGAGCGACGTGGACTCGCGCGGGCGCCGGCTGCGCGTGGAGTCCGGACACGACACCGCCGTCATCCGCTCCGGGCAGTTCTGGGAGCCGGCCGAGGGCGAGCAGCTGGTCGACTACGAGCACAACCTGCAGTCGAAGCTGCTCACCGGCATGGACCACCTGCGCGAGCACCCGACCGACACCGGCACGCTCTCGCTGCGCATCCTCACCTCGCTCGATGCGGCCTCGCTGGCCCCGCGCCGGGAGACCTCCGTGCTCGGCTACTTCCACTCGCTCGGCGAGCTCGAGGAGTGGGCCGCGAGCCACCACACGCACCTGGCGATCTACGAGCACGCGATCGAGGCCAAGCGCCACTGGGGCGACGCGCGGTCCGTGGTGACCTGGCACGAGGTGGTGGTGCTGCCGCGCAGCGCCCGGTTCGAGTACGTCAACTGCGTCCCGACGACGGGTCTGCTCCCGTTCGCGCCGACGCTGCTCACGGTGTCGTGAAGACCTCCGCGAGCCACTGCCGGTAGGTACGCGCCGGGTGCCCGGTGCGGCGCTCGACGTCGGCGGTGACGGGCGCGGGCACGCCGTCGGTCTCGCGCCAGTAGCGGAGGAGCGAGTCCACCACGCCCGCCGGGGCGTGCCGCGCCATCTGCTCGCGGGCGACGTCCGGGTCGACGGTCCGTACCTCGATCGTCCGTCCGAGGTGCCCGGCGATCAGCCCGATCTGCTCGCGCATGGTGAGCGACTCCGGGCCGGTGAGGTGCGGCGAGTCGTCGGCGGGCTCGCCGAGCAGCGCGGTCACGGCGACGTCGGCGATGTCGCGCTCGTCGATCGGCGCCGTGGCCGCGTCCGGGAACGGGAGTTCGACGACCCCCGCGGCGATCCCCGGGACCACTGCCCGGTGTTGCCGGCGAACGCGCCCGGCCGCAGCGCGGTGACCGGGAGTCCCGCGCCGCGCAGAGCGGCCTCGGCGTCCGCGTGGTGGGCCGCGATCCCACCGGGTTCGGGGTCGGACTCGGTGAGCACCGACTCCGAGGAGAGCAGGACCGCGTGCCGCACGCCGGCGGTCGCGGCGGCGCGGGCGAAGGCGGTGAGGTCGCCGGTGACGTAGACGAACACCCGGTCGACCCCGTCGAGAGCCGGCCCGAACGACGACGGGTCGGCCAGGTCGAGCCGGACCCGGCCACCCCCGTCGTCGGGAATCTGCCCGGGGTCGCGGCCCGCCGCGCGGACATCGGCGCCGGCGCCGAGCAGCCCGGCACGGACGTGGGACCCGACGGCGCCGCGAGCACCGGTCACGAGGACGGTCATGGGTCCACTGTGCTCCTCGGCGATCACCGCGGCAGTGACAGCCGGGCGAGGACGGCGCGGTGGTCGGTGCCGGGGACGTCGAGCACCTCGCCGCCCTGCACCCCGACACCCCCGCCGGCGAGGACGTGGTCGATCTGCACGCCGAACCAGCGTGGGAGATCGGTCGGGTAGGTGCCGGTCGTCCCGGCGCCGACGGACTCCAGCGCGTCCACGCAGCCCTCGGTCGCGGCCCGGAAGGCGCTGTGGTCGGTGGTGGCGTTGAGGTCACCGGCCACGACGACGGGCGCATCGCCCCGGCAGGGTGGCGCGACCAGCGCGGCGAGGTCCTGCTGCCAGAGCCCGACCCGGGACGGCGGGTAGGGCGCCGCGGTGTGCACCGCGACCACGCGCAGGCCGGGCCAGCTCAGGTCGAGGGTGCCGTAGAGCGTGCTCGGCACGGTCACGACCCGGGGCTCCGGTGCGGCGGGGCCGAGCAGCACGGTGGTCGACGCCGCGTCCCGCGGGGAGTCCGTCCGGGCGCTCCAGCTCCGGTACCCCGGGAGCCCCGGCGCGAGCGCGGCCCGGTAGGGCTCCCCCGCCTCGAGGAGCACGACGACGTCCGGTCGCCGGTCGCGGACCAGGGCGGTCAGCGCGGGGACGTCGGCCCGGCCCTGGTCGACGTTCAGCACCAGCACGCTGGTCCCCGGCCCGGGTGGCGCCGGCTCGTCGGCCAGCAGGCGGCTCCCGACGATGCCCGCGGCGCTCAGCGCGACGACCGCCGCCGCGACCATCGCGGCGAACCCGAACGCGAACAGCTGCGGACGACGCTCGTCGAGCGGCGGCTTCCCCCGACGACCGCGCATCACCAGCACGCCCGCGAGGCGCCCGACGAACACCGACCCGGTGATCACCACGAGCAGCATCGGTGTCAGCGCGGCGAGCTGCACGAACGGCGTGACCCCGTCCAGCCCGACGTACCCCGGGAGCAGCACCGCGAGCGCCACGGCCGCGCCCAGGACGACGCCGAGCACGGCGGGCAGGGGGCGGCGCACCCGCTGATCGTCGCAGTCGGCCGTGGTCCCCGGCGCGGCCGTACCGCCCGCGGGTCAGGTCCCGCAGACGAGCACCCCGGTCACGGAGCCGGGGTAGGCGCCCGGCGCCCCCAGCTCCGCGAACCAGGCGTCGACCCGCTCGCGGTCGAGGCGCCCGTCCGCCACCGCGTCCTCGACCGGCCCGCGCACGGCCTGCGCCCAGACGGGCGGCGGGATCGTCATGGCGTACGGGGTCTGGTCGACGACGAGGACGCCGGCGTCGGTGAGCAGCGGCCCGAGCGTCCGCCCCATCCGGTCCTGGCCGACCGTCCCGCAGACGACCTCGAGCACCTCGTCGGCGATCTTCGCGTCGCCGCCCAGCACCATGGAGGCGTAGTCCAGCTCGAACAGGGCCACCCGTCCGCCGGGCCGCCGCACGCGGGCGATCTCACTGATCACGTCCACGGGGTCGTCGACGTACATCAGGACCCGCTCGGCGTAGACGGCGTCGACGGAGTCGTCGTCCAGCGGCAGCGCCTCCCCCGCGCCCGGGAGCCAGCGCACGGCGTCCCCGTGCGTGGCGCCGGCCTGCTCGATCATGCGTGGACGGTCGACCCCGACGACGGGTCCGTCCGCCCCGGCCGCGGCGCGCTCGGCCGCGATCGCGGCCGCGTGGGTGCCGACGCCGCAGCCGACGTCGAGCACGGTCTCGCCCGCGGCCGGCGCGAGGTGGGCGCGCAGGCGGCTCCGGTACGCGGCGATCGCCGGGACCGTCTCGGCCGCCCGGAGGAACTCCACGGCCGGGCGCGACGACGGGACGCGCTCCACGTCGTGGAACGCTCGGTGGATGTCCGCTCCACGCTCCGTCACCCCGACCATGCAACGCGACGGACGGACCGGACGTCAGCGCCCGGACGGGTCACGCCCGGACGAGATCTGCTCGCGGACGAACGCGAGGACCGCCGGCCGCACGATCTGCGCGCCCGGTGAGCCGTACGGGTGGTCGAAGACGTGGTCGGCGTACGGCACCTGGACCAGCCGACCGGGCACGCCCGCCGCCCGGAGCGCGGCGTCGTAGCCGCGGACGAGGTCGGCGCGGATGAAGTTGTCGGCCGCGCCGAGCAGCAGCAGGGTCGGCGGGAGGCGCGGGTCGACGAGGTCACCGGGTGAGGCGGCACGCGTGAGTCCGACGTTCGCGGACGTCGGGCCGCCGAACACCGCGTCCTGCAGCCCGGGCGCGATCTGCCGCATGTCGACCACCGGGTAGAAGGCGACGGTGCCCCGAGGCGGCGGGCCGGCGGCCCCGGGCGGCAGGGAGGAGTGCGGGGTCCCGACGAGGGCGGCGGTCGTCGACAGCGCGAGGGTCGCCCCCGCGGACTGCCCACCGAGCACGACGGCGTCCGGGTCGAGTCCGTGCGCCCCGCCCGGTCCGCGCACCCACGCGAGCGCGCGGGCGACGTCGTGCCGCTGGGCCTCGCCGAGGGTCGCGCCGGGCAGGGGCGCATCAGCCGGCAGGCGGTACCGCACCGCGACGACCGCCAGCCCCTGGTCCGCGTACCACCGGTTGGCTCGCGCCCGGTCGGCGGACGTCCCACGCACCCAGCTGCCGCCGTGCACCCACACCATGACGGGGTGCGGGCCGGGTCCCGACGGCAGGTACACGGCCAGGTCCAGCCCGGGGAGGTACTCGACCGTGAGGTCGGGCGGGGCACCGCGCTGGTCGACCGCGGTGAGGGTGAGCTCCCAGTCGATCCGCACCCCGGCGGCCCGGGCGGCGGCGGCCTGGGTGCCCAGGACCACGAGGGTGCCGACGAGGACGAGGGCGGCCAGGACCGCGATCACCCCGCCGAACCGCAGCATGCCCAGACCGATCAGCCCCGCGGCCGCCGCCACCCCCACGACCGCCGCCAGCGCCGCGTGCAGCGGGTACTGCCCGGACACGAACGAGCCGAGGAACCCGATCACCGGCACCCGGGGCGCGAACGCGCCGCCGACCACCACGGCCAGCGCCACGACCAGGAGCACACCGACGATCCCGAGGGCGACACGACCGACGACCAGGAGGATCACGGGATCATGTTCGTCGAGCGGGCGCCCTCCGGTGCGGCCCCCCGGGTGTCAGCGCGGGCACACCCCTGACACGTGCGAGCGGCGCCGCCGACGCCTCGACGAGGACCCGCGCCCCTCGTCGAGAAGCACACCAGGCACCCCTGCGGGTCCGCCGACGTGCGTCATGTCCCTCTCGCGCGGGTCACACGACCCGAGCGGGACGCTCCTGCCGCCGGAGCGTCCGTCCGGCGACGAGCCGGCGCACCACGGCAGCGACCACGATCACCGCCGCGACCACGGCCGCGACGACGACGGCCCCCGGCCGCCCGGCGACGACGATCCCGCCCAGCGCCCACAGCACCGACAGCGCGAACGCGACCGGCGCCGGACCCGCCGTCGCGACCGCCGCGGCGATCAGCCCGGTCACGACGAGCATCACCACGCCGAGCACCGTCGCGACGCCCCCGGTCCCCGGCAGCCCGGCCCACACCCCGGTCGCCGCGGTGCCCACGACCGTCGCCACGCTGACCCACCCGGCGTAGAAGGCGACCGGGACGTGCACGAGCCAGAGGCCCGCACCCGTCGTCGGGAAGGAGTTCAGGCGCGCGAGGACGACGGCGAGGCAGACGAGCAGGGCGATGATCGCGATCTCGGCGACCCCGGGCAGGACCTGCGAGAACAGCAGGATCCACGCCATGTTGGCGACGGCCGCGCCGACCAGCCACCACCCCGTCGCGCGGTGCTCGGGACGTGCCCGCTGCGACGGCAGGGCCTGGAACACCGCGAGGACGAGCACCCCGAGGTAGATGAGGCCCCAGATGGCGAAGGCGCCGCCGGCGGGGACGATCGGGGTCTCGAACGCGGCGGACACCTCCCCGATCGGCGTGCCGAACGCCCCCGAGCCACCGATCGAACCGACGATGAACTGCGCGACCGCCGTCACCAGCACCGCACTGCTGCGGACGACGTCCGATGTCTTGGTCACCAAGAGAACATGCCCGGGCTGCACCGGGACGAAACCGGCAGGGGTGGGATGCTGGACGGTGTGTCGGGGTTCTTCCGAGCGGGTCGGCAGCCACGGTGGCTGCTCCCGGCCGCGCTGGGCACCGTGGTGCTGCTGGCGCTGGTCCTGCTGATCGTCGTGATCACCGGTACCGGGCCCGCCGCGCGCCCCACCTGCACCGTGACCGCCCCGGCGAACTCGCCCGGGCTGCGCACGAGCTGGAGCGGCTCGCCGGAGCAGATGGACAACGCGGCCACCATCGCCGGGGTGGGCCGCCGGCTCGGCGCGCCGGACCGGGCGATCACCATCGCGCTGGCCACCGCGATCCAGGAGTCGACGCTCGCGAACCTGCGCGGGGGCGACCGGGACTCCGTGGGCCTGTTCCAGCAGCGTCCCAGCCAGGGCTGGGGCAGCGTGGACGAGCTGACCGACACCGTGACCTCGTCGACGAAGTTCTACGAGGCGCTGCTCGCGACGCCGGGCTGGGCGGGGATGGACGTCACCGAGGCCGCCCAGCGGGTGCAGCGCAGCGGGTTCCCCGAGGCGTACGCCGACCACGAGCCCGAGGCGCGCACGCTCGCCGTCGCCTTCCTCGGCCAGAACCCGGGCGGCCTCACCTGCACCGACCTCGACCTGTCCGAGCCGCCCGCGGACACCGTCGCCGGGCTCGCGCGCGCGGAGCTCGGCAGCGCCCGGCTCTCCGGCGAGCAGACCGCGGAGAACGGGTGGGCGATCGCGTCCTGGCTGGTCGCGCACTCGACCCGCCTGGCCGTCGACCGGGTCGCCTACGACGGGCGCACGTGGACCGCGGACTCCGGAGCCTGGGAGCAGACCGGCGCGGCCGACGGCACGCTGTCGCTGCACCGCGTCGGCGATCCCTGAGGTTGTCGGACCCCCGGGCTACCGTCGTCGTCATGAGCCGGACCGCATCCCACTGGGGCGTCTACGACGTCGACGCGGACGGGTCCGTCCGCGGCATGCCCGAGGACCCGCACCCGTCACCGCTGGTGCGCGGGCTGCCGGAGCTGGTGGGGTCGGACCTGCGGGTCGACCGGCCACACGTCCGCGAGGGCTGGTTGCGGCGGCGCACGCGGGAGGGCCGCGGGGCGGAGCGGTTCGTGCCGGTCGGGTGGGACACCGCGCTCGAGCTGGTCGCCGACGAACTGACCCGGGTCCGCGAGCGGCACGGCAACGAGGGCATCTACGGCGGGTGCTACGGCTGGGCCAGCGCCGGCCGGCTCCACCACGCGCCCAGCACCCTCAAACGCTTCCTCGCCGGGTTCGGCGGCTACGTCGACAAGGTCGGCAACCACAGCTTCGGCGCCGCGCTGGCGGTGATGCCGCACGTGGTCGGCCGGTCCGACATCCCGAACCTCACGCCGACGTGGCCGGAGGTCGTCGAGCACACCGAGCTCGTCGTGATGTTCGGCGGGGCGCACCTGAAGAACACCGCGGTCGACCCGGGCGGCGCGCTCGAGCACACGGGCGCCGACTGGTTCGCGCGGGCGCACGCGGCCGGGGTCCGGTTCGTGAACGTCAGCCCGTCGCGCGAGGACCTGACGGCGTCCGTCGACCCCGAGTGGCTCCCGGTCCGTCCCGGCACCGACGTGGCCCTGATGCTCGGGCTCGCGCACACCCTGCTCGAGGACGGCCGGGCCGACCGGGAGTTCCTCGCGCGGTACTGCGACGGCTGGGAGTCCTTCGAGCGCTACCTGCACGGCCACGACGCGGACTGGGCCGCCGGCATCACCGGGATCGCGGCCGAGCGGATCCGCGACCTCGCCCGGCGCATGGCCGCGCACCGCACTCTGGTGACCACGAGCTGGTCGGTGCAGCGTGCACAGCACGGCGAGCAGCCGCCGTGGATGACGGTCGCCCTCGCCGCTGTGCTCGGCGGGATCGGGCTGCCGGGCCAGGGGTTCGGGCTCGGCTTCGGCAGCATCCGCGGGAACGTGGTGCCGCGGACCGAGCCGGTCCCGCGACCGACCCTGCCGCTGGGGAAGAACCCGGTCGACATCGCGATCCCGGTCGGGCGGTTCGCCGACCTGCTGCTGCACCCCGGCGAGGAGCTGGAGTACGCGGGTGGCCGGATCCCGCTGCCCGACGTGCGGCTCGTCTACTCCGCCGGCGGCAACCCGTTCCACCACAACGCGAACCTCAACCGGCTCCTGGAGGGCTGGCGGCGCCTGGACACCGTGATCGTGCACGAGCAGTTCTGGAACCCGCCCGCCGTGTTCGCCGACATCGTGCTCCCGGCGACCACCACGCTGGAGCGCAACGACGTCCTGGCCACGGAGTTCGCCCCGGAGTGGCGCGCGATGTACCGGGTGCGCCCGCCGCACGCGCAGGCCCGCAACGACCTCGACGTGTTCGCCGAGCTCGCCGACCGGCTCGGGTTCGGGCCGGACTACCACGAGGGCCGCGACGAGATGGGCTGGCTGCGCCACCTCTACGACGTCGCCGCCGACCGCGCGCGTGAGCAGGGGTACGAGCCGCCGGACTTCGACGGGTTCTGGACGACGGGTCGGGTCACCTTCCCCGCGCCGGCCTCGCCCCCGGTGTTCTCGGCCTTCCGGGCCGACCCGGTCGCGCACCCGTTGGCGACCCCGTCGGGCCGCATCCAGATCACCTCGCCGACCGTCGCCGGACTCGGCTACGACGACCAGCCCGGCCACCCGGTCTGGCACGAGCCCGGCGAATGGCTCGGCGCCGCGGGGCCGACCGCACTGCACCTGCTCTCCAACCAGCCCGCGGCCCGCCTGCACAGCCAGCTCGACCCGTCGTCGGGCAGCCGGGCGACGAAGGTGGACGGGCGGGAGCCGCTGCGCATCGCCCGGGTCGACGCCGAGGCCCGCGGGATCGCCGACGGCGACACCGTCCGGGTCTCCAACGCGCGCGGCGCCTTCTACGCCGGCGCCCGCGTGACCGACGACCTCGTGCCCGGGGTCCTGTCGATCTCCACCGGCGCCTGGTACGACCCGGCCGAGCCCGGCACGCCCGGGTCACCGGACAAGCACGGCAGCCCGAACGTCGTCACCGCCGACTCCGGCTCGTCGCGCCTCGGGCAGGCGCCGGTGGCGCAGACGGTGCTGGTGGAGGTCGAGAAGGTGATCGACGCGCCTCCGGTGACCGCGTTCGCGGGCGCCCGGGTCTAGGGCAGCATCCAGCCGAGGACGGGGGTCGACTGCAGGAACACCAGCACCGCCATCCCCACCAGGAAGACCAGGCTCCACGGCAGGACGCGCCGGAAGATCTCGCCCTCGCGGCCGGCCATGCCCACGGCGGACGCCGCGATCGCGAGGTTCTGCGGCGAGATCATCTTGCCCAGGACGCCGCCGGACGTGTTCGCCGCCGCGAGCAGCACCGGGTCCAGCCCGCTGCGCTCGGCCGCGGCCACCTGCAGCGCGCCGAACAGCGAGTTCGACGACGTGTCCGAGCCGGTCACGGCCACGCCCAGCCAGCCCAGGACCGGCGACAGGACGGCGAAGAACCCGCCGGTCGCCGCGAGCCACTGGCCGATCGTGATCGTCTGCCCGGACAGGTTCATGACGTAGGCCAGGGCCAGGACCGCCATGACGGTGACGATCGCGCCCCGCAGCTCGGACAGGGTCTGCCCGTACGCGCTCACCGCGAGACGCGGTCCGATGCGCAGCACGAGCATCGTCAGCAGCCCGGCGATGAGCAGGATCGAGCCCGCCGAGGCGAGCCAGTTCAGGGTGAAGCTGGTGGACGAGACCTGGCTCCCCGATGGCGCGCGCACGTCCAGCCCGGGCCAGCGGAACTTGGCCGTGGTCGCGTCGAGCGCCGCCTTCACCGGCGGGATCTGCTGGATCGAGAACAGCGCGATGATGATCACGTAGGGCAGGTAGGCGAGGACGGTGTCGCGGGTGGAGTCGCGCGGCTCCGGCTCCCGCTCCGCCGCCGTCTCCGGCCCCTCGGGGCCGGTCCCCCCGCCTGCAGTGACCGGGACACGGGTCGACGCGGTGCTCCGGCGCGACCGCACGGCCAGCACGACGGCACCGGCGCAGAGCAGCGAGGCGACGATGTCGGTCAGCGGCACGGACAGGAAGTTCGACGTGAGGAACTGCGCGACCGCGAACGTCAGTCCGCCGACCAGGGCGACGCCCCACGTCTCGCGCAGGCCGCGCATCCCGTCGACGAGGGCCACGAGCACGAGCGGCACGAACACCGCGAGCACCGGCGTCTGCCGCCCGACGACCGCCCCGAGGACGTCCTCGGGGAGCCCGGTGACCTGGGCGAGCGTGGTGATGGGCACCGCGATCGCCCCGAACGCGACCGGCGCGGTGTTGGCGACCAGCGCGACGACCGCGGCCTTGAGCGGCGGGAAGTTCAGCGCCATCAGCATGACGGTGCAGATGGCCACCGGGGCGCCGAAGCCGGCCAGCGCCTCGAGCAGCGCCCCGAACGCGAACGCGATGATGACCGCCTGCACGCGCTGGTCGTCCGACACCGAACTGAACGAGCGGCGCAGCACGTCGAAGTGCCCCGTGCGCACCGTCATGCGGTAGATCCACAGCGCGTTGATGACGATCCAGAGGATCGGGAAGAAGCCGAACACCGCGCCCTCGGTGCCGGCCAGGAGCGCCTGCCCGACCGGCATCGCGTACACGAGGACCGCCACCAGCAGCGACACCACGAGCGCGACGATCGAGGCGAGCCACGCGCGCACGCGCAGCCCGCCGAGCAGGACGAACAGCACCAGCAGGGGCAGGGCCGCCACCAGCGAGCTCCAGGCCAGCGAACCGAGCACCGGCGCGTACTGCTGCACGTACATGGTCGGTGACTCCTCGTCGTCGGGGTGACCGGGGTCATACCCTGTTCGAGGAGGAGACAGCCACCCGAAACTCACTTGACGGAATTCGGGCCCTCCACTGGTGCGGACCTCTCAGGTGAGTCACAGTGTCCGTCCGTGACCACCACCCCCGGTAACCCCGACGACCCGCGGGCGGACGATCCCGCCGCGTCGGGCGTGACGACGGCCGACCCCGGCCAGGACTTCTCCACCGACCGCCGCTTCTTCGGCCACCCGCTGGCCCTGGCGAACCTGTTCTCCGTGGAGCTGTGGGAGCGCTTCAGCTTCTACGGCATGCAGGCCGTCATGGCCTACTACCTCTACTACTCGCTGGCCGAGGGCGGGCTGGGCCTGCCCGAGGAGGCCGCGACCAGCATCATCGGCGCCTACGGCGGGATGGTGTACCTCGCCAGCGTCGGCGGGGCGTGGGTCGCCGACCGCCTCCTCGGCGCCGAACGCACACTGTTCTTCTCCGCCTGCGCGGTGATGCTCGGGCACATCGCGCTCGCCGTCATCCCGGGGCTCGGCGGGGTCGTCGTCGGCCTGCTCCTCGTGGCGCTGGGCTCCGGCGGGGTGAAGACCGCGGCGACCGCGGTGGTGGGCTCGCTCTACCGCCGCGACGACCCGCGCGCCGACGCCGGGTTCTCGATCTTCTACATGGGCGTGAACATCGGCGCGCTGGTCGGGCCGTTGCTCACCGGACTGGTGCAGACCACGGTCGGGTTCCACTGGGCCTTCGGGCTCGCGGCCGTCGGCATGGCCCTCGGTCTCGGCATCTACGTGACCGGCCGGAAGAACCTGCCGGACTCGGCCGCCGTCGTCCCGAACCCGTTGCCCGCGGGTGCCTGGCAGCGCCCGGTCGGGATCGTCGTCGGCGTCGTGGTCGTGGTCGTGCTGCTGTTCGTGCTCGGCGTGCTCACCGCGGAGAACCTGTCGACCGCGGTGGCGATCGTGGTGGCGCTGATCTCGATCGCGCTGTTCGCGCTGCTCCTGTCCAGCCCGCGGGTGACGGCGGACGAGCGCTCGCGGGTGCGGTCGTTCATCCCGATGTGGCTGGCCAGCGTGGTGTTCTGGTCGCTGTTCCAGCAGCAGTTCACCGTCGTCACGATCTACACCGATCAGCGCCTGGACCGGGTGATCGGCGGGTGGGAGTTCCCGATCGCGTGGGTCAACTCCCTCGAGCCGTTCTTCGTCATCGTGCTGGCACCGCTGTTCGCGGTGCTGTGGACGAAGCTGGGTGACCGCGCCCCGTCGACCCCGGTCAAGTTCGCCCTCGGCGCCGGTGGCATGGGCGTGGCGTTCCTGCTCTTCCTGCCGTGGGCCGGGGGCACCGGACCGACGACGCCCGTGCTCGCCATCGTGCTGATCATGCTGGTGTTCGCCCTCGCGGAGATGAACCTCTCCCCCGTGGGGCTGTCGCTGTCGACGCGTATCGGCCCGGAGCTGTTCCGGTCGCAGACGGTGGCGCTGTTCTACCTGTCGGTCTCGCTCGGCTCGGCGCTCGCGGGCACGATGGCCGGCTTCTACGACCCGTCGACGGAGGGCACCTACTTCTCCGTCATCGGGATCGCGGCGCTGGTGCTCGGCGGTGTGCTGGTCGCGCTGTCGCCGTGGGTGCGCCGGGCGATGCGCGGGGTGCGCTGACGGCGGTCCCGCACCGTGCCGGGGATCCGCTTCCACCGGAAGCGGATCCCCGGCACGGGCACGCCGGGACGCCGGGACGCCGGGACGCCGGGACGCCGGGACGCCGGGACGCCGGGACGCGAGTGCGACACCATGCAGGTTCGCGCCCCCCGGAACCTGCGTGACGTCGACCTCGCGGGCCGGCGCTACAGCGCGTTCGTCGCGAAGGTGTCGCAGCGGGTCGGGTCGCCGCCGGTGAACCCGGTGGTGAGCCAGCGCTTGCGCTGCTCCGAGGAGCCGTGGGTGAACGAGTCCGGGTTCACGGTCCCGCCGCCGAGCTTGCCCTGGATGTAGTCGTCGCCGATGCGCTGCGCGGCGTCGACGGCCGAGTCCAGGTCAGCCTGGTTGATGTCCTGGAAGAACGCCGGACGTCCGCCGACGGGCTGGCTGGCGTGGTTCATCCACACCCCGGCGTAGCAGTCGGCCTGCAGCTCGAGGCGCACGGAGTCGGACGTCGCACCCTGGCGGGAGCGCACCTTCGCCTCCGTGCCGAGCTGCGCCTGGACGTGGTGGCCGTACTCGTGGGCGAGCACGTAGGCGTTCACCAGCGGGCCGCCCTGGGCGCCGAACTGCTGCTGCAGCTGGTCGTAGAAGGTCAGGTCGATGTAGACGAGGTTGTCGCCCGGGCAGTAGAACGGCCCGGCGCTGGAGTCGGCCGAGCCGCAGGCGGTCCGCACGCCGCCGGAGAAGAACACCGTGTCGACGCGTTGGTAGGTGGGCTGGGCGCCGCGCACCACCGAGGCCGCCCGGGCGTAGCCGCCGCCCGCCCAGTAGGCCTGGATCGAGTTGATGTCGGCGACGATCGCGCAGTCCAGCTTGGCGTTCGCGTCGGCACCGGTCCGGCACTCGCTCGCGAGGTCACCCGTGCCGACCTGCGCCGGCCCGCCCGGGTCGCCGAACCCGCCGGCCACGTTCGTCGTCGTGCCGCCCCCGCCGCCGAGGAACTGCACCGCGAGGAAGGCGATGACGGCGAGGACGATCACGCCGAGGCTCGCCTTGCCGCCGCGACCCCGCAGGAGCATCCCGATGATCAACGCGACGAGACCGCCACCACCACCGCCGCCTCCGAAGCCACCTCCGAGGCCGCCACCACCGGAGGAGCCCCCGGATCCCCGCTGGTCGGTGACCTCGGACGCGTCGAGCTGGGCGTCGTCGTCGTAGCGCATGCGTCGTTCCTCCGGCGGTGTCGGTACCCGACGATCCTGGCGCGATCACCGGCCGACCGGAAGTCGGCCCCCTCAGGACCGGTACCGCTTGCGCCCGTTCCACACCTGTCGCTGGTCGAACCGGGCCCGCCGCACCTCGGCCCAGCTCCGGCCCAGGAAGAACCCCACCACCACGCCGCCCCCGGCGATCAACATCCACGACTCGATCACGCCCGTGCCCCCCGTTCCCCCGGAACGACAAGTAGCACGGATGTTCGACCTGGCGAGAGGAATGACGGCGTTCCGCCCTCGAGGTTGGGACGGTCGGCTCAGCCCCCGGCGCCCGGACGGCCCCCGACGGCGGGTGTGGTCGGCACCGCCGCGGGCGTGGCCGTGTCGATCGACGGCGGGGCGGTCGTGGTGGCGGCGCCCGGGCTCACCGGAGCCGTCGTCGCGGCGGTCGTGGGCGCCGTCGTCGGGGTCGCGGAGGCCGGAGCCGAGGTGGCCGGGGTGGTGGCCGCGGGAGCCGCGGCAGGAGCCGCCGTCGGGACCGGAGGGGCCGACAGCGAGCCCTGCCGGGCCGGCACGGACTGCGGCACGACCGCGGCGGGCAGCGCGGCGCCGGCTGCGAGCGGCGCAAGCCGGGTCGTCATCAGCTCCACGCGGTAGGTGGTGAACTGCGACATCGTGAACCAGATGTCGGGTCCGTCGTTCCAGCGCGGGGTGACGTAGGGCGCGTAGGCCTGCGGGAAGTCCTTCGTCGTCGTGACGACCTGGGCCGGGGTCCACGGGCCCGTGGGCGCCGGGGCGGTGCGCAGGACGACCTCGCCGGTGTCGTCGACCAGGTACATCATGATCCACTGCTTGTAGAAGCTGTTCCAGCGCACGGAGAGCTCGCCCACCGGGCCCTTCACGACGGGGGCCGCGTTCGCCTCGCCGGCCACCCACGCCGTGCCGTTCCAGTAGCGGTAGGCGGCGGTGTCGGTGAGCCGGTCCGCCGGGACCTTCGCGAGCGACAGGTCGCCGTAGCGGCCGCCGGGGATGCCGTACACGTAGATCTCGGAGCCGGGCGTCGTGCCGGGGGCCACGGGCGCCTTGGGGTCGTCCGGGCCGCCCGGCCGCACGTACGCGACCTGCCCGAACTTCGAGTCCGCGGCCCAGCGCGCACCGGAGTCGGTCCAGGTGGTGCCGCCGTCGGTGGAGGTGACGATCCCGGAGCCGGTGAGCCGCCAGTGCCCGGGGGTGTCGAAGCTCTTCACCGACATGTACTGCAGGTTCATCGTGGTGTTCTTCGCGCCGGTGGCGATGCCGTAGGTCGGGATGACCGTCTCCTGGATCCCCTTGCGCTTCTGCGAGGGGATCAGTTCCTTCGCGTGCCCGGCGCGGTCGGTGATCATCCCGCGGAAGGGCAGGCCCTTCGCCGGGGACGCCGGCGGGTCGATCGAGGCGATGACGTTGGAGCGCCAGTCGGTGTGGGCGACGGAGAAGAAGTCCTTCGCCGGGGGCGCGCCGAACGTGTCGCCGAAGGTCATCGCCATCTGCGGGCCGACCATGAACATGTGGCCGAGGTCGGTCCCCTCGACGCCGTACCGTGCGCCCGTGTCGTTGATCGACCCGGCGCCGACGAGATCCGCGACCTTGGCGGTCGACGCCCGCGCCACCGCCCAGGAGCCCGCGTCCCCCGGAGCGGCGACCGCGGCCGTGCCGACCGTGAACCCGATCAGGGCGACCAGACCCGCCGTCAGGACCGCGAGGCCGCGCCGGGAACGCCGCTGGGGGCGTGACTGCTCCATGCGGCCGCACGCTAGGAATCGGGGTTGCCCCGGACGGCCCACGCCACGCGCCGTCACCCACAGGTGTCCCAGCAACCACCCGGGCGCTGTCGGACCCCTCGGGCATGATCACGGGACGCGCCCGACCACCCCGTCCGAGGAGTACCGAACGTGCCGGAGATCGACAGCCGGGCCCTCGCGGCCCTCGTGCGGCCGGGGGCGCGGATCGCGCTCGCGGACGGGACGGGCACCCCGCAGGCGGCCTTCGCAGCCCTGGGTGACGTGGCGCGGGAGCGCGGCGGGGTGCGGCTGGTGCTCGGCTGGATGCCGGCGGTCCCGGAGGGTCTCGATCTCGCGGCATTCGCCGACGCCCGCACCGTCATGCCCGGGTGGGGCCTGCGTGCCGGGGTGGCGGGCGGCCTGGTGCGCTCCGTCCCGGCGCGGCTCTCGGCCGTCCCCGCGCTGGTCGCCGGGCCGCTGAGGCCGGACCTGCTGGTCGTGGCCGCGGTGCCCGGCCCCGACGGGTTGTCCCTGGGCAGCGAGGTGTCGTGGGTGCGCGCGGCGGTCGAGGCGGGGGTGCCGATCGCAGCAGTCGTCGACGACGCCCTCCCCCGCGCCGCGGCCGGGCCACCGTTGCCGGAGGCCCGCACGACGGTGATCGGCCGGGTCCGGCGCGGGCCGGCGGTCGTCCCCGTGGCGCCCGAGCCGAGCCCCGAGCACCGGCGCATCGGCGAGCTGGTGGCCGGGCTCCTCCCCGACGACGCCCGCGTCCAGTGGGCGCCGGGCCAGCTCGGCCAGGCGGTGGTGCGGGCGATCCTCGAGCGGGGCCGGCCCGTGCACGCCGACTCCGGCCTGCTCGGGGACCCCGTGGTCGACCTGGACGAGGCCGGGCTCCTCGCATCGACACCGGTCGCGACCTACCTCGTGGGCACCCCCCGGCTCTACGACTGGGCGGACGCGCAGGGCCGGGCCGGCCGGCCGGTGGTGCACGGCGTGGAGGTCACGCACGACCAGGCGCGCCTCGCCGCCGACCCGCCCCTGGTCGCCGTGAACACCGCGGTCGAGATCGACGCCGACGGGCAGGTCAACGTCGAGGGCACCGCGTCCGCGCTGGTGGGCGGGATCGGCGGGCACCCCGACTACGCCGCAGCGGCGACGCGGTCGGGCCGGGGCCTGTCGGTGGTCGCCCTCGCCAGCACCCACCGCGGGCGGCCGACGATGGTCGAGCGCCTCTCGCGCCCGGTGACGACGGCGAGCCACGACGTCGACGTGGTGGTCACCGAGCACGGCACGGCCGACCTGCGCGGGCTCGACCGGGACGAGCGGCGGGCGGCGCTCGCGCGGCTGTGGGTGTGAAGATCGGGTGACGGCGACCCACGATCACGGCGACACCGGGGTGAACGGCGGGTAGCGTCACCGCAATGGCCGACCGCGTGCTGACCAGCGTCCCGACGGGTCCGGAGGCGGCGCCCGCCCTGCCGCCGGAGAAGCACGGGGACCCGCTGCACGCCCCCGACCTGCTGGCCGCGCTCGACCGCGGGGACGACGCGGCGGTGCGCGCGTGGATCGCCGCGCACGTCCCCGAGCCGGAGAGCCTCCTGCTCTACGGCCTGTTCGTCGGCGCCGGGGTGCTCGGGCTGATGGAGTGGCCGGCGGTGCTGCTCTCCTGCCTGGGGCAGCTCGTGGTCGACCGCCGCTTCGGCGGGGTGGAGAACCTGGCCGCGCAGCTCCGCGCCCGCCTGGACGCCCGCACGGTCTGACCCGCCGCCGGGAACGTCAGGACCGCACGAGCCGGGCAATCGCGGCGGACGCCTCCGCGACCTTCTCCTTCGCCTCCTGGTCCCCGGCCTTGGCCGCGTCGACCACGCAGGTGCCCATGTGCTCCTCGAGCAGGGCCAGGGCGAGGTTCTGCAGCGCGCCCGTGACCGCGCTGACCTGCGTGAGGACGTCGATGCAGTACTGGTCGGACTCCACCATCCGCGCGATGCCGCGCACCTGGCCCTCGACCCGCTTGAGGCGCCGCAGGTGCGCGTCCTTGTGCTCGGAGTAGCCGTGCTGGTGCTCGCTCACGGGTGCGATGATACCGGGGCGGGGTATCCCGGTCCCGTTTGACGCGCATACCCCAGGGGGGTATCACTGCACCCATGGCGACGACCACCGACGCGCCCACGAGCACCGAGCTCGCCATCACCGGAATGACCTGCGCCTCGTGCGCCATGCGCATCGAGAAGAAGCTCAACCGGCTCGAGGGCGTCACCGCGACGGTCAACTACGCCACGGAGAACGCGCACGTCCGCCACTCCCCCGACGTCTCGGCGCAGACCCTCGTCGCCACGGTCGAGGGTCTGGGCTACGGCGCGACCCCGCCGTCGGCCGACCGGTCGGGCGACGGCGACGACGACGGCGACGCGGAGACCGACGAGCTCCGCCACCGGTTGCTGGTCAGCCTCGTGCTCACGGTGCCGGTCGTCGCCCTCGCGATGGTCCCGGCGTGGCAGTTCGCGGACTGGCAGTGGATCTCGCTCGTCCTCGCCGCGCCGGTCGTGCTCTGGGGCGGGTGGCGGTTCCACCGGGCGGCCGCGCTCAACCTGCGCCACGGCACCGCCACCATGGACACGCTGATCTCGCTCGGGACCCTGGCCGCCCTCGCCTGGTCGGTGTGGGCGCTGCTGTTCGGCGACGCCGGGATGCCGGGGATGACGCACGAGCTGTCCTTCACGAGCGACCCGGGCGACGCGATCTACCTGGAGACCGCAGCCGCCGTCACGACGTTCGTGCTGGCGGGGCGGTTCTTCGAGGCACGGGCCAAGCGGCGGGCCGGAGCCGCGTTGCGTGCGCTGCTCGACCTCGGCGCGAAGGACGTCGCGCTGCTCGTGGACGGGACCGAGCAGCGGGTGCCGGCGGAGCGGCTCGTCGTCGGGAACGAGTTCGTGGTCCGGCCGGGCGAGCGCATCGCGACCGACGGTGAGGTCGTCTCGGGGGTCGGCGCGGTCGACGCGAGCACGGTGACCGGCGAGTCGGTGCCGGTCGAGGTCGCGCCCGGGTCCGCGGTGATCGGTGGATGCGTCGCCGTGGGGTCGCGGCTGGTGGTGCGTGCGACGAGGGTCGGGGCCGACACCCAGCTCGCCCGGATCGCGCAGCGCGTGGCCGACGCGCAGAACGGCAAGGCCGACATCCAGCGCCTCGCCGACCGGGTCTCCGGGGTGTTCGTGCCGATCGTCGTCGCGGTCGCCGTGCTGACGTTCGTGGCGTGGCTCGTGCTGGCGGGCGACGTGAGCGGGGCCTTCACCGCCGCCGTCGCCGTGCTCATCATCGCCTGCCCGTGCGCGCTGGGGCTCGCGACCCCGACGGCGCTGATGGTCGGGACCGGACGCGGCGCGCAGCTCGGCATCCTGCTGCGTGGCCCGGAGGTGTTGGAGTCGACCCGGCGCGTCGACACCGTGGTCCTGGACAAGACCGGCACCCTGACCACCGGGGAGATGCGCGTGGTCGGCGAGGTGGACGGGACCGCCCTGCGGTTCGCCGCCGCGGTCGAGGACGGCTCCACGCACCCGATCGCGCGGGCGATCGCCGAGGCGGGACGTCGCCGCGGGCCGCTGCCGGCGGTGGACGACGCACGCACGATCGACGGGCTGGGGGTGAGCGGGACCGTGGAGGGCCACTCCATGCTCGTCGGTCGCCCGGTGCTGCTCGCCGAGCGCGGTCTGGAGCTGTCCGCGCAGCTGCGCGCCGACCTCGAGGCGGCGCAGGCCGACGGGGCCACCGCCGTCGTCGTGGGCTGGGACGGCGCGGCGCGGGCGGTGCTCGCGGTGGCCGACACCGTCCGGGAGACCTCCGCGGACGCGGTCGCGGCGCTGCGCGCCCTCGGCGTGCGTCCGGTCCTGCTGACCGGCGATCACGAGACCGCGGCTCGCGCCGTCGCCGCGCAGGTGGGGATCGACGACGTCCGCGCCGGGGTGCTGCCCGAGCAGAAGGCCGACGCGGTCGCGGAGCTGCAGGCGCAGGGGCACGCCGTCGCGATGGTGGGCGACGGCGTGAACGACGCGGCCGCGCTCGCCCGCGCCGATCTCGGGCTCGCCATGGGCACGGGCACCGACGTCGCGATCGAGGCGGGCGACGTGACCCTGGTCCGCGAGGACCTCCGGGCGGTCCCGGACGCCCTGCGCCTCGCCCGCCGGACGCTCGGCACGATCCGGGGCAACCTGTTCTGGGCGTTCGCCTACAACGTCGCGGCCATCCCGCTGGCGGCGTTCGGACTGCTCAACCCCATGGTCGCCGGCGCGGCCATGGCGTTCTCCAGCGTCTTCGTGGTGGGCAACAGCCTGCGGCTGCGACGGTTCTCGTGACGGGATTCGTCGCGCTCGCGGTGGTCGCCGGCGCCGCCCTGGTCGGGGTGGGGCTGGTGGTGGCCGGGTCGTGGCTGGTGCGGGTCGTGGCCGGGACGCGGCGTCCGCTGGTGGCCGCGCCGCACGTCGGCGGGATGCCGGTGGTCGAGCACGCGGTGTCCCGCTGGCACGTCCGGTGGCCGACCCTCGCCCTGGTGTTCCTGGCCTTCGACATGGAGATGCTCTTCATGTACCCGTGGACGCTGGTCGTGGCCCGGTCGGGCCCGGCGGCGGCGGTCGAGATGTTCGTGTTCCTCGGGATCCTGCTGGTGGGCGTGGGCTACGCGTGGCGCGAGGGCGCGTTCCGGTGGTCCTGAGGCGCCTCGCGGCCCGCCGCCCCCACGTGCTGACGATCGCGCCCGCCCCGGTCTCCCCCGACGACCTGCCGCTGCGGCTCGCCGTCGAGGTCGAGCTCGCCCGCCGTCGCTGGCCGTCCGCGACCTCGCCCGCCGACACCGACGTCCTGCTCGTGCTCGGCACGCCGGGCCCGCGCCTCGCGCAGGTCGTGCGGGCGGTGTGGGCGACGGTGCCGGCGCCACGGGTGGCGGTCGGGGTGACGACGCCGGGTGCGGTCCGGTCGGTGCTCGACGATGCGGCGGCGCGGCTGGCGGGGCGGGGCGGCGATACGACGTCCGATTGTGCCGTCCAG
Organism: Actinomycetospora termitidis; assembly: GCF_030286555.1. Taxonomy (GTDB): domain Bacteria; phylum Actinomycetota; class Actinomycetes; order Mycobacteriales; family Pseudonocardiaceae; genus Actinomycetospora; species Actinomycetospora termitidis. The sequence continues at coordinate 173,912 of NZ_JASVWF010000005.1, forward strand.
CGTCAGCATGGCCGCACTGCTGACACCGGAGTGGGCGACCGAGCCGACACCGGAGTGGCCGACGCGCAGATGGCCGACCTCGCCTTCTACGACCGCGACGGGCTCGCCCTGGACGCCGTGCACGTCGCGCTCGGCCCGGTGCTGCCGCACTGGCCCGCCGGGCTCGTGGTGCACGCGACGCTGGCCGGGGACCTGGTCACCGACGCGCGGGCCGAGGTCCTCGACGTGCCCGCCACCGTCGGACCCGGCAGCCGCGGGCGTTCGCCGCTGGGCCCCGACCGCACCCGGCTCGACATCCTCACGCGCGTGCTCGGGCTCCTGGGCGCCGACCACCTCGCCGCCCGGGCGCGGGACCTGCGCGACCACGACCCGGAGCCCGGCGAACTCACCACCTTCGGCCGCCGCCTCGCCCGGCACCGCCCGCTGCGCTGGGCCACCCGCGACATCGCCCTGGTCGGCGGGCCGGTCGAGGAGCGCACCGTCGAGCAGCGGGTCCTCGCGCTCGCGCGCGCCCTCGGCGGCAGCCTGGCACCGCCCGTGCGGCCGACGCCGGAGAAGGCCACCCAGGCGATGATCGGCCTCGAGCTCGGGGCCGCCCGCCTGGCCCTCGCCGCGATGGACCCGGACACGACGCTCGGCGCGGGTCCGGTCGCCGCGTACGCCCCGCCCCAGGGGGAGGTGACCCATCACCACCATCACTGAGCTCGTCGTCCTCGCGCCGGCGCTGGTCGTCGTCGCCGGGATGGCGGCGGGCGCGGGCGCCGTCACCGCCGGGGACCACCCGGCCACCCCCGTCGTCGAGACCCTCCGCCTGCTCGCGAAGCAGCGCCGCCGCACCCCGGCCGACGACCCCGCGCTCGCCCGGATCGGCCTCACCGTCCTGCCGGTGGCCGCCGTCCTCGCGCTCGCGGTGGTCCCGCTCGGGGACACCGCCCCGGTCGACCTCGACGTCGGCGTCGTGTGGTTCAACGCCATGGAGGTCCTCGCCTGGTTCGCGGTGTGGGTCGCCGGGTGGGGGCCGAACGCCGTGACGAGCCTGGCCGGTGGCTACCGGATGCTGCCGCTGGGGCTGGCCTACGAGCTCCCGCACATGCTCGCGATCATCACCCCCGCGATCGCCGCCGGGTCGCTCGCGCCGGCCACGATCGCCGCCGCCCAGCACGACCTCTGGTACGCGGTGTGGATGCCCGCGGCCTTCGTGCTCTACCTGGTGTCGGTCGCGGCCATGGCGTTCTGGGGTCCGTTCGCCGCTCCCCTGGGTCGTGACCTCGCCGGCGGCGCCGTGGCCGAGCACGCCGGGCTGGGCCGCCTGCTGCTGCACGCGGGCCGCTGGATGCTCCTGACGGCGGGTGCGGCGATGGCCGTCCCGCTGTTCCTCGGCGGCGGCGCTCCCCCGCCGATCACCGGGCCGGACCCGTTCCCCGGTCTGCCTGCGCTGTGGTTCGCCGTCAAGCTCGTCGTCGTGATCGGCCTGCTCCTGGCCGCGCGCCGGGTGGTGCCGATGCTGCGCACGGCCCGGTTCGTCACCCTCGCCTGGACGGTCCTCATCCCCCTCGCCGTCGCCCAGGCCCTCGTCGTGACGGTGGTGGTGCTGACGTGATCGCCCTGGTGGGCGCCCTCGGCGTCGTCGCCGTCGGCACCGGCCTGCTCGTGTTCACCGTGAACTCGATGGCCCGCGCGACGTTCCTGCTGCTGGCCTCGTTCGTCGCGGTCGCGGTGCTGCTGATCGCGTTCGGCCTGGGCTACCTCGGGACGGTGATCGTCCTGATGATGACGATCGAGATGATGATCATGGCGGTCTTCATGGTCATGCTGATGATGAACCCGGCCGGGCTGATGCCGATGACCATGGTCCACAACCGGTGGGGCTCCTGGGCGATCGCGCTGGTCGTGTTCGGCCTCCTCGCCGCGGGCGCCTGGCTGGTGCCGTTCCCGACGACCGGTCGCGCGGCCCAGGACCCGACCGTCGCCCTCGGCGACGCGCTCATGGGCCCGCAGATGCTCACCATGATGACGCTGGGCCTGGCGCTGCTGGCGACGATCGTCGGGACGGTGGCCGTGGCGGTGAGCCGCCGGTGACCGAGCTGGTGCTGCGCATCGCGTTGACCGTGGCCGCCGCCCTCGTCGCGACGGGGCTCTACGGCGCCCTGTCGCAGCAGTCGATCGTCATGATCATGATGGGCCTGGAGCTCGTCGTGAACGGCCTGATCCTCGGTGCCGGGGCGTTCTGGTGGGCTGGGGGCGGCGGCACGGACGCGAGCGTGCTCGTCGTCGTGCTGGTCACCGTGATGGCGGTCGAGATGGCGTTGGGCTTCGCCGTCGCGCTCGCGCTCTACCGGGCCCGGCAGGTCGACCTCACCGACGACGCCGCGGAGCTCGCCGGATGACCCTCCTGCTCGCCCTGCTGCTCGCCGTCCCCGTCCTCGCGGGCCTCGTGCTGCTCACGGCGTTCCCCCGCGCGACCGGGGCGCCGATCGTGGCCGCCGGGCTCGTCGCGGCGGTGGTGTCCGCCGTGCTCGCGGTCGAGCTCGCGACCGCGGTCGGCACGCGCGCGACCCCGATGCTCGTGGTCCCCCTGCTCGGCCCCGTCACGTTCACCTACGCCGTCGACGGCCTCGCGGCGGTCCTCGTCGTGACGGTCACGGTGATCGGCGCGCTCGTCCTGCTCGCGGCCGCCGGGGAGCAGCGGCTGCGGCGCGGCCGCTTCGTCGGGATGGTGCTGGTCTTCCTCGGCGCCATGCTCGCGACCGTCACCGCCGCGACCCTCCCCGCCCTGCTCGCGCCGTGGGAGGTCATGGGCGCGGCGAGCTGGGCGCTGATCGCGTTCGACCGGCGCGACCCCGCCGTGGGGCCCGCCGCCGGCCGCGCCTTCCTGACGACGAGGACGACCGACCTCGGCCTCTACGTCGCCACCGGCGCGGCCCTCGCCGCCGGCGTCCCCGGGCTCGGTCTCGCCTTCCTGACGGCGGGTGACCCGGCCTGGCAGGGCCTGATCGCCGCCGGGATCGTGCTCGCCGCGCTCGGCAAGTCCGCGCAGCTGCCGTTCTCCGCGTGGCTCTCCGGCGCGATGCTGGGCCCGAGCCCGGTGTCGGCCCTGCTGCACTCCGCGACCATGGTCGCCGCCGGCGCCGTGCTGCTCCTGCGGGCCGGGCCGCTGCTCGCCGCGACCGGGTGGGCGGCGACGCTCGTGGCCTGGGTCGGGGCTCTGACCGCGGTCGTGCTCGGGCTGATCGGCGCGTGCCAGCGCGACCTCAAACAGCTGCTCGCCGCGTCGACCTGCGCGCAGGTGGGGCTGATGGTCCTGGGCGCCGGGGTGGGCGCACTCAGCGGGGCCGCCGGCCTCCTCGTGGCGCACGCGGCGGTCAAGGCCCTGCTGTTCCTCGCCGCCGGCGGGTGGCTCGCCGTGCTCCGGACCCGCGCGCTGCCCGCGCTGCGCGGCGCCGCCCGCCGTCATCCCGCCGTCGGTATCCCGTTCACGGTCGGGGCGGTCGCGCTCGCCGGGGTCCCGCCGCTGTCGCTGTGGTGGACCAAGGACGCCGTGCTCGTCGGCATCCCGCTCGGCGACGGGCTGCTGACCGTCGCCGGCCTGCTCGCCACCGCGCTCTCGGCGGTCGGCGCGACGCGCGCCGCGTGGTTCGTGTGGCGCCCGGTGCGGTCCCCGTCGATCCGCCGGGGTCCCGACCGCGCCCGCCGCCGCGTGCCGCTCGCGATCACCCTGGCCCTCGCGGCGCTGACGGTGCCGGCCGCGGCGCTGGGCGGGATCGCGGTGGCGGTCGGGCTCGTGCCACGAGCGGACGCGGGTGAGCTCGTGACGACGGGAGTGGTCGTCGTGTTCGCCGCCGCGGCGACGTGGGCGTTGCACAGCCGCCCGCTGCAGGTCAGGTCGCCGGTGTGGGGCCGGGCCGCGGGCGTCGCGCGGCGTTGGCTGGGGCTGGGACTCCTCGGACCCGCCGTCGGGAAGCCCGTGACGGCCCTCGCCCGGCTGACCGAGCGCGCGGACGCGACGCTCGGGCAGGCCCTGCCGCGGGCGGTGGCCGCCGTCCCGGCGCTGGCCCGCGGCGTCGAACGCCGGGGCGAGCAGCCCCTCGCAGCCGCCGTCGGGGCGCTCGCGGCGGGAGTGCGGCGCCTGGGTGACCTCGCGCGGCGCCCGCAGACCGGACAGCAGCACCAGTACTACGCCCAGGGGGTGATCGCGATCGGGACGCTGGGGGCGCTCGCCGCCGTCGTGGTGTGGGCGGGGGTGCGCTGAGGTGCTGACCGTGATGTGGGTCGCGCCGCTGGCCGTGGCCCTGCTGCTCGTGCCGGTGACCCGCCGCGAGGTGCTGCTCGGCGCGTGGACGGGGCTCGCGCTGCTCGAGGTGGTGCTCGCGGTCGTCGCGTGGACGTCGGTGGGGGTCGGCTATGCCCACGAGGTCGCCGTGCCGTGGATCCCGGCGTTCGGGGTCGGCTACCATCTGGGGCTCGACGGGATCTCGGCGCCGCTGGTCGCGATGACGACGCTGGTGTTCCTCGCGGTGGCGCTGTACTCGCTGCGCCACGACCCGGCGGGGGACGGCGACACCGACGAGCGCCGCACCCGGGGCTACGTGCTGCTGTTCCTCGGGCTCGAGGCCGTGTCGGTCGGGGTGTTCACCGCACTCGACCTGGTGCTGTTCTTCGTGTTCTTCGACGTCTCGATCGTGCTGATGTACTTCGTGATCGCGGGGTGGGGTTCCGGCGCGCGGGCGAGGAGCGCGCTGCAGTTCTTCCTGTACACGTTCGTCGGGTCGCTGGTGATGCTCCTCGGGTTCCTGTCGCTGGCCGTCGCCGTACCGCAGATCACCTTCGACATCCCGACGCTCGCCGCCACGAACCCGCTGGCGGACCGCGGCGTCGCGGGGATGCTGACGCTCGCGGCGATCGGGATCGGCCTGGCGATCAAGACCCCGGTGTGGCCGCTGCACACCTGGCTCCCGCCCGCCCACACCGACGCCCCCGCCGGAGGATCGGCCGTCCTGGCGGCGGTGCTGCTGAAGATGGGGACCTACGGCTTCGTCCGGATCGCGCTGCCGCTGCTGCCCGGTCCGTGGCGCGGGGCGGCGCTCGTCGCGGTGGTCCTGGGCGTGGTCTCGGTGCTGTCGGGTGCGCTCGTGGCCCTCGCCCAGCGGGATCTCAAGCGGCTCGTCGCCTACACCTCGGTGAACCACATGGGCTACGTGCTGCTGGCGCTGGGTGCCGCCGGGTACGCGGCCGCCGGGTCCGAGGCGCGGGTCCTCGCCGTCACCGGGGCGACGGTGCAGATGGTGAGCCACGGCCTGGTCACCGGAGCGCTGTTCCTGCTGGCCGGGACGCTGCGCGAGCGCGGCGGCACGTCGGTGATCGGCGCCTGGTCCGGTCTCGCGGGGCCGATGCCGCGGTTCTCCTGGACGTTCGCCGTGGCGGCGTTCGCCTCGCTGGGCCTGCCCGGGCTCTCCGGCTTCGTCGCCGAGTTCTCCATGCTCGCCGGGTCGCTGCCCGCGGTTCCGGTGGCGACGGTCCTCGCGGCGCTGGGCCTCGCGATCACCGCCGGGCTGTTCCTGCGGGCGGTGCAGTCGATGCTGCTCGGGGACCGCCACCTGCCTGCGGCTGCGGAGCGTCCGCCGATCCGGAGCACCGGGGTCTTCCGCCGACCGGTCTCCCCCGACCTGCGCGTCGCCGAGACGACGGCGGTCGGGCTCCTGCTGGCGGCGTCGCTCGCGATCGGGATCGCCCCCGCCCTCGTCACGACGACGATCGCGCCCGCCGCGACCTCGGTGGTGGACCTGGTGTCGCGGTGACGCGCGACCTGCTCGCCCTCGCCCCGGAGGCGCTGCTCGCGCTCGGGGCGGTGCTGGGGCTCGCGGTCGGGACGTGGCTGCCGCCCGGGCGGGAGGGCGCGGTCCGCGGCATCGGGGTGGTCGCCGCGCTGGCCGCGGGGGTCGTGGCGGTGGCCGCACCGGTCGCGGGCCCGGCCTTCGGCGGGACGTTCGCCGTGGACGGCGCGACCGCGGCGGTGCGGGTGATCGTGGCGGGTGCGGTCGTCGTGACGCTGGTGCTGGCCGGGGACCCGTCCGCCCTCGGCGGGACGCCCGACCGGGCGAGCCCGACGAGCGCGCGGGTGGACACCGCGTTCGCCGTGCTGCTCCAGCTGTCCGCGGTCGGCGCGATGCTGCTCGGCGGGGCGACCGACCTGCTGCTGCTCGCGTCCGCCGTGCTGCTCGCCGGGCTGCCGCTGGCGGCGCTGGCCGGGCTCGCGCGCGACGGGCGCTCGACGGAGGCCGCGCTCAAGTACTTCCTGTCCTCGGCGCTGTTCGGTCTGCTCGCGCTGGCCGGGACGACGCTGCTGCTCGGGCTGGCGGGTGCCACCGCCTACCCGGCGCTCGCCGGGCTCACGGGGCCCGCACCCGCCGTCGGGATAGTGCTGGTGCTGGCCGGGCTGCTCATGACGGCGGGGGCCGTGCCCGCGCACTTCTGGGTGCCGGACGCGGTCGACGGCACCTCCCCCGTCACCGGGGCGGTGCTCACCACCACGGCCAAGGTGGGCGCGCTCGTCGCGCTGTGGCGGCTCGCCCTGGCCGTCCCCGGTGTGCCCGTGCCGCTGCTGCTCGCGATCGTCGCGGTCGGCTCCATGTCCCTCGGCAATCTGGCCGCGTTCGCCCAGACCTCGCTGCGCCGGCTGCTCGCCTACTCGACGGTCAGCCAGGTCGGCTACCTGCTGGTGCCGGTCGTGGTCGCCCGGGAGACCGCGCTGGCACTCCCGGCCCTGCTCGGCTACCTGGCGGCCTACGTCGTCACGAACCTCGCGGTCTTCGCGGTGCTCGCCGCCCGCCCGCAGGCGCTGGAGATCGGCGACCAGCGGGGCCTGGCGCGCCGCCACCCCGGGCTCGCGGTGGCGCTGGCGGTGGGGCTGCTCGGGCTGGTCGGGACGCCGCCGACGGTCGTGTTCGCGGGGAAGCTCGCGGGCTTCACGGCCGCGCTCGACGGCGGGTGGGCCTGGCTGGCGGGCGTCGCGGTGCTGAACTCGATCGCGAGCCTCTTCTACTACCTGCGCTGGATCGCCCCGGTGTTCTCCGCGGGCGACCCGGTGCTGCGCGACCCGGTCGCGCCGCGGGCCCGGGCGGTCGCGGTGGTGCTCTCGGCGGTGTCGCTCGTGGGCACGGTCGCCGCCGTCGTCTCGTAGGAGCCGGCCGCCCACTGCGTCCACGCGACGAGCGCGAGGATCGTCAGGGCACCGAGCAGCGGGACGACCAGGGCGGCGGGCTCCAGCGGCAGCGTGACGGCCAGCAGCACGCGCACCGCCGCCTCGGCGAGCAGCACCGTGCCCCACGTCGCGGTCATCCTCCGGTGCAGCGTGCGGAACGCCGGCGAGGAGTCCCACCGGGCCGCCCACGCGTCCGGGTCCCCGCCCAGCCCCCGGCGGACGTGGTAGATCGCGGGCCGTCGGGCGAGCAACGTGACCAGGAAGACGACCCCCAGGCACGCCGTGACGACCGCGTCCTTGGCCAGGACGACGCGGGCGTCGCCGGTGACGAGGGCCGCGAGGACGCCGAGGGCGAACTTCCCGCACAGCAGCAGCGGGAGTGCCCCGAGCACCCCGGTGCGCAGCCGCACGATCCCGGCCCGCACCAGGGCCACGCCCCCGGCCGCCGCGAGGGCCGCCACGGCGGACCACCCGGCGGCCGAGAGGGCGAGGTAACAGACGAAGGGCAGGGCCACGTCCCAGCCCAGCGACGCGACGACGGTCGCCCACGTGGTCCGCGTGGCCCCGCCGCTCACGCGACCAGCTCGCGGTTCAGGACGACGAGCAGGTCCGCCGGGTTCGTGGCGGCGGCGACCACGTCGTCGGGCAGGGACACGCCCCAGCGCGCCTGGACGAGGGTGAGGGTCTCGAGCACCGCCAGGGAGTCGTACCCGAGGTCGGCGAACGGCGTGGACATGAACGCCTCGGGGTCGAGCGTGACGTCCGGGGGGCCGCCCGCGTCCGAGAGCAGGGCGGCGAGTTCGGGTCCGGTGAGGCTGCGCATGGTGGTTCTCCTTCTCGTGCTTCAGGGACGGGTGACGACGACGGCGGCGTTGAAGCCGCCCTGGCCTCGGGCCAGGACCAGGGCCGCGTCGTGCTCGACCTCGCGCGCCCCGCCGACGACGAGGTCGAGGCCGAGATCGGGACGCGGGGCGGTGACGTTCGGGGTCGGGGGGACGACGGCGTCGCGCAGGCCGAGCAGGGCCGTCGCCACGTCCAGCGGGCCGCCGCCGGAGGAGAGTCGGCCGACGCCGGCCTTCGGCGCGGTGACCGGGACCCGGTTCGCGCCGAACACGTCCCGGAGCGCGGCCGCCTCCTGCTCGTCGAGCTCGGGGGTGCCGGCGGCGTCGGCGTAGACGACGCCCACGTCGGACGGCTCGAGCCCGGCGTCGGCCAGGGCACCGACGACGGCGCGGCGCAGCCCCGGCTCGCGTCGCGGGTCGCGCGGGTCGAAGGTGGCCGCGTAGCCCGCGACGGTGCCGTACGGCCGGGTGACGCCGCGGGCGGCGGCCGCGGCGGCCTCCTCGACCACGAGCAGGGCGCCCCCCTCCCCGACCACGTGCCCGCCTGCGGCCGCGTCGAACGGGAGGAAGGCCCGCGCCGAGTCGTCGGAGGTGCTGACCCGCCCGGAGGTGCCGGTGGCGACCCAGCCCCACGGGCACAGCGACGCGTCGACCGCGCCGCTCACGACGAGCGCGGCCGGCCCGCGCAGCAGCCGCCGCGCCTGCCCGAGCACGTCGAGCCCGCCCGCCTGCTCGGCCACGAGGACCCCGCTGGGTCCGCGCATGCCGTGCCGGATGGAGATCTGGCCGGTGTTCACCGCGTAGAACCAGGCGAACGACTGGTAGGCGCTCACCTGGTGCGGTCCGTGGCCCCAGAGCTTCTGCAGCTCGCGCTGGCCGAACTCGAACCCGCCGGACGAGCAGGCCGTCGCGACGCTCATCGCGTACTCCGGCTGCTCCGCGGGTTCCAGCACGGCGTCCGCGAGGGCCCACTCGGCGGCCACGAGCGCGAGCCGGGTCATGTGGTCGGTCTGGGCGAGGAGCCGGCGCGGGACCAGGGCCGCGACGTCGAGGTCGATCTCCCCGGCGAGCCGGTGCGGGTACCCCGTCGCGTCGAAACGGGTCGGCGGGGCGAGCGCGCTGCGGCCCGCCAGGGTCGCCGCCCAGTACGTCTCGACGCCCGCGCCGGTGGGGGCGAGGACGCCCAGGCCGGTGACGACGGCGGTCATCCGAGCACCCCCTCGCGGGTCACGACCACCGCGCTCTGGAAGCCGCCGAAGCCGCTGCCGACGCTCAGGACGACGTCGAGGTCGGCGGGGCGGGCCTCCCGCGGGACGTAGTCGAGGTCGCACTGCGGGTCGGGCACCGCGTAGTTCGCGGTCGGCGGGACGACACCGCGATCGACCGCGAGGGCGCACGCCGCGAGCTCCAGCGACCCGATCGCACCGAGCGAGTGGCCGATCATCGACTTGATCGAGCTCATCGGGGTGCGCCGCGCGTGCTCGCCCAGGCTGCGCTTCACCGCGGCGGTCTCGTGCCGGTCGTTCTGCACCGTGCCCGACCCGTGCGCGTTGACGTGGTCGACCCGCTCGGGGTCGAGCTTGGCGTCGGCGAGCGCCGCGTCGATCGCGACGGACATCTCCCGTCCGTCGGCGCGCAGCCCGGTCATGTGGAAGGCGTTGCAGCGCGACGCGTGGGCGGCGAGCTCGGCGACGATGGTCGCGCCCCGGGCGCGGGCGGCGTCGAGCTCCTCGAGGACGAACATCGCCGCGCCCTCCCCCAGCACGAACCCGTCGCGGGTGCCGTCGAACGGCCGGGAGGCGGTGGCCGGATCGTCGTTGCGGGCGGTGGTGGCCTTGATGGCGTCGAAGCAGGCCACCGTGATCGGCGAGATGGGCGCATCCGTGGCGCCGGCGAGCATGACGTCGGCGGAGCCCTCCGCGATCAGGGCGGCGGCGTGCCCGACCGCGTCGAGCCCGCTCGTGCAGCCCGCCGAGAGCATGGCCACCGGCCCCTCGACCCCGAACCGGCCCGCGACCTCGGCGGAGATCGAGCTCGGGACGAAGTAGTCGAACAGGCGGGCGGGCGCACGGGTGTGGTCGACCAGCCAGCGCGATCCGCCCTCGCTGACCACCGCGTACTCCCGGTCGAGGCCCATGGTGGCCCCGACCGCGCTGCCGACCGTGACCCCCCAGCGGTGGGCGCGGTCGTCCGGGTCGGTCGGCGCGATGCCGCTGTGGGCGAGGGCCTCCCGTGCGGCGACGACGGCGAACTGGGCGGAACGGTCGAGCTCGACGGCCTCGCGGGCGTCGAAGCCGTGCCGGGCGGGGTCGAAGTCGGCCTCGGCCGCCACCCGCGAGCGGAAGGGGGTGGGGTCGAAGAAGGAGATGGTCCGGGTGGCCGTGCGTCCGGCGGTGAGCAGGTCCCAGAACGGTTCGACGCCGATACCGCCCGGGGCGACGACCCCGATGCCGGTGATGGCGACACGTCTTCCCATGGCGAATCCTCCGGTCGTCCTCAGGCGCACAGGGCGAGCGAGTGCAGGCAGGTCAGCAGGCTGCGGGCCTGCACGTTCAGGTAGTGGCTGTGCCGGACCAGCTCGGAGAGCTGCGCGAGGGTCACCCAGCGGTGACCGGGTCCGGTGACGAGGTCCGGGTCGTCCCCGGTCTCCTCGACGACCACGTAGCGGGTGCGGGTGTGGTGGAAGCGCCCGCCCTCCTCGCTCATCACGGTGTCGAAGCGCAGGCGGTCCGGGTCGGCCGCGAGGACCCGGTCCAGGTACGCGGGGCGCTGCGAGGCCGGCCGGTGCGCGTAGTTCTCCGGCGTGCACTGCACGGTGGGGGCGAGCTCGACGGCGTCGACGAACCCCGGTTCGGTGCGCAGGGCGGCCAGGACGTGCAGGACCCCGCCGATGCGGCGGACCACGAAGGCGACCAGGCCCGTGCCGTGGGCCGCGAACATCGGCTGGGACCAGCGGGCGACCTCGCGGCCCCGGGCGACGACGTCGACCCCGACCACCGAGAAGTAGGCCCCGTCGTCGTGGACGATCGCGCCGTCGCGGCGCGACCAGCCCTGGAGCGTGTGCAGCGGGACGCGGCCGACGTCGACGTCGGTCTCGGTGCGCGCGACGGTGAGGTCGCTCAGCAGGTCGGCGGTCCGGTGGACCCCGCCGCTCTCCCCGAGCATGGAACGCAGCAGCGCGGCCCGGAAGTCGTCCGGACGTCCGGCCCCGGCCGGCCGCAGCGCCCCGCCGGCCAGCGGCAGGCACGACAGGACGGTCCGGGTGTCCATGTTGACGACGTCGGTGACCGCGAGGGCCCGGTGGACCTCCGCGAGGGTGCACCACCGGAAGCCGGGCCGGGCGGGCACGGCCTCCGGCCCCCCGGGGACCTCGACGACGACGTTGCGGTTGCGCTTGCGCAGGAACCAGGAGCCCTGCTCGGACTGCCGGACGTCGACCACGGTTCGGGCGCCGGGCACGGTCCCGAGGAAGTACTCCAGGTAGGGCACGGCGCGACCGCCGTGGGCACGCTGGTAGTTGCTGCGGGTCGCCTGGACCGTGGGCGAGAGCTGGTGGCCGACCGGGTTGCCCGGCTCCACCTTGGCCTGCATCAACAGGTGGAGCACCCCGCCGATCCGGGTCGCGAGGATGCCCAGGACGCCGACCTCGGGCTGCCGGATGATCGGCTGCTGCCAGTGCTCCACCGGGGCACCGGGCACCTGGACGTCCAGGCCCTCCACGGCGAAGAAGCGCCCCGAGCGGTGGTGGATGCGGCCGCCGACGGGGTCGTCGGTCCACCCCTCGAGGGCCGCGAGGTCGGCGCGGTGCACCGTCATGGCGGCGTGCCGGTCGTGGTCGGCGAGCCAGCCGAGGAGCGCGGCCCCGCCGTCGGGGACCTCCGCGGCGGCCGACGCGGCGAGCAGGCCGGTGAGCTCCTGGTCGTCGGCCGGCGCCAGGCCGGGGGCGAGCACGGTCATGTCGGCTCCCTGGGATGCGGTGGTGGTGACGAGGTGGGGGTGGTGCCGGGACCGACCCTCCGGCGCGACGCTCGACGGTCGCGCAAGGACCGGTGGGCGAGGTGCTCGACGCCGGCTCAGCGCCGGGCGAGCGCCCGCATCGCGGCGGTCGCGAACACGAGCGTCACCGCCGCGGACCAGGCCAGGGTCGCGAGCAGCGGCGGCCCGAGCGGCGTCGTCCCGGTGAGCAGGGAGCGCAGGGTGTCGTTGGCCGCGGTGACCGGGTTGAGCGCGACCCAGGCCCGCAGCGGGCCGGGCATCGTGTCCAGCGGCACGAGCGCATTGCTGGTGAACGTGATCGGGAGGACGAGCACGAACCCGAACACCTGGACCTTCTCCGGGTCGCGGGCCAGCACCCCGATCCACACCGGGATCCAGGAGAACGCGAGCGTGAACACGACCAGGACCGCCGCGGCCCCGAGGAGCGCCGCCGGACCGGCGTCGGGCCGGAAGCCCAGCACGAACCCGACGACGAGCAGCACCGCGAACGACCACAGCTGGCGCACCACGTCCGCGAGCAGGCGTCCGGCGAGCGGCGCGGAGCGGGCGATCGGCATGCTGCGGAACCGGTCGTGCAGCCCCTGGCGCAGGTCGGTCGCGAGCCCGATCGCCGCATAGATCGACAGGAAGAGCGCGTTCTGCACGACGAGCCCGCCGAACGCGAAGTCGAGGTAGGCGCCCGGGCTGCCCGCGATCGCCCCGCCGAAGACGTAGGTGAACAGCAGGGTGAACATCACCGGCTGCACGGACAGGTCGAGCAGTTCGGTCGGCTTGTGCCGGATCTGGAGCAGGCTGCGCCAGGCCATCGTCATCGCCTGCCGCAGCGCGGTCAGCGGCCCGACGGACCGGGTCGGCGTCGAGGTGAGGATCATGCGGGGCTCCCGGTCCGGGTGGCGGTGCGGGGGGTCGGGTCGACCCGCGACGGCGTGTCGACCAGGGACAGGAAGACCTCGTCGAGGCTCGCCCGGCGCAGGCTCACCTCGGCCAGGTGCACGCCGGCCTCGTCGAGGCGGCGCAGCACGGCGGGCAGCACGTCGGGGTCGGAGACCGTGGCCCGCACCGCCCCGTCGACGACGGTGACCTCGCCGCGGGCCAGGTCGCGGGCCGTCGTGGCGACGACGTCGAGGCGGTCGGCGAGGACCGGACGCAGCTCGAGCGCGGAGCCGCCCAGGCTCGCCTTGAGGCCGTCCGGGGTCCCCGCGGCCACGACGCGCCCCCGGTCGAGGACGACGACGTCGTCGGCGAGCCGGTCGGCCTCCTCCAGGTACTGCGTGGTGAGCAGGACCGTGGTGCCGCCGTCGACCAGCCCGCGGACCGCCGCCCACAGCTCCACCCGGCTCGCCGGGTCGAGGCCGGTGGTCGGCTCGTCCAGGAAGAGCACCCGGGGTCGGCCCACCAGGCTGGCGGCGAGGTCCAACCGGCGGCGCATGCCCCCGGAGTAGGTGGCGGCGGGGCGGGTGGCGGCGTCGACGAGGCCGAATTCCGCGAGCAGTTCCGCGGCCCGGGCCCGGGCCGCGCGGCGCGCGAGGCCGAGCAGGCGGCCGACGAGCACGAGGTTCTCGGTGCCCGTGAGGGTCTCGTCGACCCCCGCGTACTGGCCGGTCAGTCCGATCAGCCCGCGGACCTCGTGGGCCCGGGCGACCACGTCCAGACCGCCGACCCGGGCGTGCCCGGCGTCCGGGCGCAGCAGGGTGCCGAGGATCCGGACGGCGGTCGTCTTGCCCGCGCCGTTCGGGCCGAGGAGCGCGAGGACGCTCCCGGCCGGGACGCGCAGGTCGATGCCGGCGAGTCCGACGTTCCCCCGGAACTGCTTGACGAGGCCCTCGGCCTCGATCGCGTTGTCGTCCACGATCAGGAGCCTGACACGTCAGAGCGCAGGTGTCAGGCTCCTTGTTCTGGTCCTCGAGCCGTCCTCGAGATCAGCCCTCGGGATCGACCGGGCTGCGGCGCCCGTACCACTGCGTCCAGGCGACCAGCAGGATGATCGCGAGGGCGGCCATCGCCTGGCTGAGCAGCGCGGCCACCTCGATCGGCAGCGTGTAGATCACCAGGACGCGCAGGGACGACTCGGTGATCAGGCCCAGGCCCCACACCCAGGTCATGCGCCGGTTGAGCGCCCGGAACTCCGGGGAGCGGGTCCACTGGGCGTCGAAGGCCCGCGGGCGCGGCGAGAGGCTGCGCCGGATGTAGTAGATCAGCGGCTTCGCGAACGCGAGGCTCGCCAGGATCGCGAGCCCGACCGACGCGGTGATGACCGAGTCCTTCGCGAGCACGAACCGGGCGTCGCCGGTGAGCAGCGCGGCGATGACGCCGAGCGAGAAGCGGACGACGAGCAGGATCGACAGCGCCCCGACCTCGCGCTCGCGGATCCAGATGACGATGGCACGGACCAGGGCGACACCGCCCGCCGTCGCGAGCGCGGCGGCCTCGTGGACCCCGAGCCCGAGCAGGGCCAGGTACGCGGCGAAGGGGACCATGACGTCGACGACGAGGGTCCACGCGATCGTCCGCCACGACGAGGTGGGGGTGGGGGTGGTGCCCGCGGGGGGCGAGCTGCGCTCCGCGGCGTCCTGCGGGGTCATCGCGACCTCTCGTGCGGCCCGGGGGGGCCGCGGATGTCCGGTGCCGGGCGCGGCGACGGCCGGTCCGGAGGTGTCAGGTTCCGTGTACCCCGGCTCGGTCCCGGCCACGCGCCGGTCAGGCGGCGCGATCGACCGGTGCCCCGGACCGCCGGCCGTCGGGCGCCCCGAGCACGACACGGAACGCGTCCTCGAGGCAGGCGGAGGGGTCGACGCCGAGCTCCCGGCGCAGCAGGGCGGTCACCGAGCGGTACGCGTCCACCGCCTCCTGACGGCGGCCCGACAGCGCCAGCGCCCGCACGAGCTGCGCGTGGTAGGTCTCGTGGAACGGGTGGGTCCGGACGAGCCGCTTGAGGTCACCGATGAGCTCGCGGTGCCGGCCCGCCCGCATCCCGGCCTCCAGGGACAGTTCGACGGCGCACAGGCGCAGCTCGTCGAGGTGCGCGACGTGGCCGGACAGCACGTCGCCGCACTCCACGTCGGCGAGGGCCGGCCCGCGCCAGAGGCGGAGCGCGTCGGCGAGCATCCGGGACGCCTCCTCGGGCTCGGTGTCGAGGACGGCCCGGGCCCGACCGACGGCGTCGGTGAACACCTCGACGTCGACGGAGCCGGCCGGGGTGCGCAGGAGGTACCCCTGCGGTCGGGTCTCGATCCCCACCCCGCCCGCGGCCACGTCGGGGTCGGTGGAGCCGGAGAGCAGCCGTCGTAGTTGGTAGATGTAGGTCTGCAACGTCGTCAGCAGGCTCTCCGGCGGGTGGTCGCCCCACAGCTCGGTGGCGAGCGAGTCGACGTACGTGACGCGGTTGGCGTTGAGGAGCAGCGCGGCGAGGACCTGGCGCTGCTTGGGCGCCGTCGGTCGGCCGCGCCCGTCCTCGCTGTGCACGTCCAGGCCTCCGAGCAGGGCGAACTCCATCAGGACCTCCGGGTTCGAGCGGTGGCGAGGGGTCGGACTCGACCCGGGGCCCACCGTGGGTGACGGACTCGACGCTGAAGGTCACGGCCGCTCCCGGCGACCGCAGTGTGGTCCCCGCCACAGCCGCGAGGTCCGATCGGGCAACCGGTTGCGCGGAGGGCTCCGGACGGCCCTGCCGCGGCGTCCGGACGGTCCTCGGACGGCTCTCGGGCGGCTCTCGGTCGACCCTCGCGCGGGCGTCGAGCGGCCCTCGAGGCGTGCTGCCCAGCGTGCTGGGCACCGACGCCGAACCCGAGAGGGGACCCGCGATGCCCGAATCGACCTGCCGGATCTGCGGCGGGGTGGTGACGATGTTCCTCGACCTCGGCCGCCAACCGCTCTCCGACGTGTTCCCGGTCGAGGCGCCCGCGCCCGGCGAGGAGTTCACGTACGCGCTGCGTGTCGGGACCTGCGCCGACTGCACCATGGTGCAGCTGCTCGACGAGGTCCCCCGCGAGGCCATGTTCGGGGAGCACTACCCCTACCGGTCCTCCGGCTCCTCGGTGATGCGGGCGCACTTCGAGGCCCTCGCCAAGTCGCTGCTCGCCGGCGAGCTGTCCGGCCGGAGCGACCCGTTCGTGGTCGAGATCGGCTCCAACGACGGCGTCATGCTGCGCACCATCGCCGCCGAGGGCGTACGCCACCTCGGGGTCGAGCCGTCCTCCGGGATCGCGCGGACCGCTGCGGAGCAGGGCGTCGCCGTGCTCACCGCGTTCTTCGAGGTGGACACCGCCCGGGCGGTCCGCGCCGAGCACGGGCCCGCCGACGTCGTCTACGCGGCCAACACCATCTGCCACATCCCGTACCTCGGCTCGATCCTCGACGGGGTCGCGGAGCTGCTCACCGACGACGGGGTGTTCGTCTTCGAGGACCCCTACCTGGGCGACATCGTCGCGAAGACGTCCTACGACCAGATCTACGACGAGCACTTCTTCCTGTTCAGCGCGACGACGGTCGCGGACGCGGCCGCCCGCCACGGCCTCGAGCTGGTCGGGGTGGAGCGCCTGCCGGTGCACGGCGGCGAGGTCCGCTACACGCTGGCCCGGGCCGGCCGGCGCACGCCGGACGCGGCGGTGGGCGAGCTGCTGGCCCAGGAGGCCGCCGCCGACCTGCACTCCCCCGCCACGCTGCGCCGCTTCGCGGACGCGGTCGCCGCCAACGCCGCCGACCTGGTCGCGCTGCTCGAGCGGCTGCGGGCCGAGGGCGCCCGCGTGGTCGCCTACGGGGCGACGGCCAAGAGCGCCACGGTGACGAACTACGCGGGCATCGGGACGGACCTCGTCGAGGCCGTCGTCGACACCACCCCGGAGAAGCAGCACCGGGTCACGCCCGGGGCGCACCTGCCGGTGCGCCCGGCGAGCACGTTCGCCGAGCCGTACCCGGACTACGCGCTGCTGTTCGCGTGGAACCACGCCGCGGAGATCCTGGACCGCGAGGCGGCGTTCCGCGCGGCCGGCGGGCGCTGGATCCTCTACGTGCCCGACGTCCGGGTGGTGTGAGGACGTGCGCGGCATCCTCCTGGCCGGCGGCACCGGCTCCCGGCTGCACCCCACCACGCGGGCGGTCTGCAAGCAGCTGCTCCCGGTCTACGACAAGCCGATGATCTTCTACCCGCTGTCGGTCCTCATGCTGGCCGGCATCCGGGAGATTCTCGTGATCTCGACGCCCGAGGCGCTGCCGGCCTTCCGCGCGCTGCTCGGCGACGGGGCCGACCTGGGGATCGAGCTGCAGTACGCCGAGCAGGACCGGCCCCGCGGGATCGCGGACGCGCTCGTCGTGGGCCGGGACTTCGTCGGGGACGACGACGTCGCGCTGGTCCTGGGCGACAACCTGTTCCACGGTGCCGGGTTCTCCGACGTGCTCGCGCACTGCCGGGCGACCGTGGAGCACCGGGGTGGTGCGGTGCTGGTCGGCCACGTCGTCGCGGATCCCGCCCGGTACGGCGTGGCCGCGATCGACGACGACGGCCGGCTCACGGCCGTCGTCGAGAAGCCGGCCGACCCCCCGAGCGACGTCGCGGTCACCGGGCTCTACTTCTACGGCAACGACGTCCTCGACGTCGCCGCGGACGTGGAGCCCTCCGCGCGTGGCGAGCTGGAGATCACCGACGTCAACGCCGCCTACGTCCGGCGCGGCACCGCCGAACTCGTGACCCTCGGCCGCGGTTTCGCCTGGCTCGACACCGGCACGCACGCCTCGCTGCTCGACGCCGCGCAGTACGTGGCCGTGGTCGAGTCGCGCCACGGGGTGCGGATCGCCTGCCCCGAGGAGATCGCCCTGCGGATGGGGTTCATCTCCCCCGCCCAGGCCCGCCGCCTCGGCGAGCTCTCCGCCTCCTCGGACTACGGGCGCTACGTCGTCGCCGTCGCCGACCAGGCCGACCGTCCGACCCCGACCGTGCTGGAGGCGGTGTGAGCGCCCTCGGGATCGACACCCGGCTCGACACCACCGACGCCCCGGGCACGGTGCGCGACCTCGCCGTGGCGGGCGCCTGGACGATCGCGCCCCCGGTGTTCGGCGACGACCGCGGCGCGTTCGTGTCCCCGTTCGTCGAGCCCGAGCACCTGGCCCGCACCGGCCGACGGCTCTTCGCCGTCCGGCAGGCCAGCTTCAGCCGGTCGGCGGCCGGCGTGGTCCGCGGGATCCACTACTCGACGACCCCCGAGGGCCAGGCCAAGTACGTCTGGTGCTCGGCGGGCTCGGTCCTGGACTACGTGGTCGACCTGCGGGTCGGCTCCCCGACCTTCGGGGTCTGGGACGCGGTGCGGCTCGACGCCGCCCGCGGGCAGGCCGTGTCCTTCCCCGTCGGGGTCGGCCACGCGTTCGTCGCCCTCACCGACGGCGCCTCGATGACCTACCTGCTCTCCACCTCCTACGAGCCCGAGCACGAGCGGGCCGTCTCGGTGCACGACCCGGAGATCGGCCTCGCGCTGCCCGACGACCTGCCGCCCGCCGCGATGTCGCCGCGGGACACCGCGGCGCCCGGGCTGGCCGAGCTGCGCGCCGCCGGCCTGCTCCCCGACCACCCGACCTGCGTCGCGCTCGAGCGCCGCCTGTACGGAGAGGACCCGTCGTCATGACCGTGCGCGTCTGGGACTACCTGCCCGAGTACGCCGACGAGCGCGAGGACCTGCTCGACGCCGTCGACACCGTGTTCTCGTCCGGCCGCCTCGTCTTCGGGCCGGCCGTGGAGGCCTTCGAGGCGGAGTTCGCCGCCTGGCACGGCCTGCCGCACGCCACCGGGGTCGACAACGGCACGAACGCCATCGTGCTCGGGCTGCGCGCCCTCGGCGTCGGCCCCGGCGACGAGGTGATCACGGTGTCGAACACCGCGGCGCCCACGGTCGTCGCGATCGACCAGATCGGCGCGGTCCCGGTGTTCGTCGACGTCCGCGCCGACGACCAGCTGATGGACACCGACCTCCTCGAGGCCGCGGTCACGTCGCGGACCCGGGCGATCGTGCCGGTGCACCTCTACGGGCAGTGCGTCGACATGGCCGCGGTGCAGGCGGTCGCCTCGCGCCACGGGCTGCGGGTGCTCGAGGACTGCGCCCAGGCGCACGCCGCCCGCCACCACGGTCGCCTCGCCGGGACGATGGGCGACGCCGCCGCGTTCTCCTTCTACCCGACGAAGATCCTGGGCGCCTACGGTGACGGGGGCGCGGTGGTCACCGCCGAGCCGGACGTCGACGCCGACCTGCGCCGGCTGCGCTACTACGGGATGGCGCAGCAGTACTACGTGGTCCAGACCCCGGGGCACAACGCCCGCCTCGACGCGGTGCAGGCCGAGATCCTGCGGCGCAAGCTGCGCCGGCTCGACGACTACGTCGCCGCGCGCCGCGCGATCGCCGGCCGCTACGCCGAGGGCCTCGGCGACGTCGACGGTCTCACCCTCCCGCCGGTGACCCCGGGCAACGAGCACTCCTACTACCTCTACGTCGCACGCCACCCGGAGCGGGAGGAGCTGCTCGAGGGTCTGCGTGCGCACGGGATCGAGCTGACCGTGAGCTACCGCTGGCCGGTGCACACGATGAGCGGGTTCGCGCACCTGGGACTCGGGCCGGGGTCGCTGCCGGTGACCGAGCGGCTCGCGGGCGAGATCCTCTCGCTGCCGATGTACTCGTCGCTAGACAAGGGCACGCAGGACGACGTCGTCGCGGCGGTGCGCACCGTGCTGGGGGCCCCGTGAGCGGCACCGTGATCGGGCCGGTGTTGGTGCTGGGCGCCGGGGGCTACCTGGGGTCGACCCTGGTCACGCACCTGGCGCGGCGGGGCACGGAGGTCGTCGCCGTCGGACGGCGGGCCCCGCGCGCCGTGGGACCGACGGTGCGGACCGCGGCCGTCGACGCGACCGACCCCGACGACCTCGCGCGGGTCGTCGCGGGCGCCGGTGCGGTCGTGCACCTCGTCGCCCATCTCGTCCCCGGACGGTCGTGGCGGGTCGCCGACGACGACCCGGCCGGCGAGGCCGGCACCGTCGGGCCCGCCCGGGCACTGGTCGCGGCCCTGCGCGACCGCCGGGTGCCCGTGGTGACCGCCAGCACGGTCGGGATCGCCGGGTGCCCGGAGCGGATCCGCCTCGACGGCACCGAGCCCGACGACCCCCGGACCCCGTACGACCGGCAGAAGCTCGCGGCCGAACGGGCCCTGCTGGAGTCCGGCCTGCCGGCCGTCCCGGTCCGCCTGCCCACCGTCTACGGGCGGGGAGCCGACCCCGCCGCCCCGGGGACCGGGGTGGTCGCGGCCATGGCGCAGCGCGCCGCCGCCGGGCGGGACCTCACGCTCTGGCACGACGGGTCGGTGCGCCGCGACCTGCTCCACGTCCGGGACGTCGCCGCGGCCCTCGACGCCGCCGTCCGGCACGCCGACCGGCTCGCGGGCCGGCCCTGGGTGATCGGCACGGGGATCGGCGTCCCGCTCGGGGCCGTCGTCCGCGGCCTCGCCACCCGGATCGCCGACCGCACCGGACGCGAACCCGTGCCCGTGGTGCAGGTCCCCGCCCCGGATCACGCCGCGCCCACCGACTTCCACTCCGTCGAGGTCGACCCCGCCGCCTTCCGGGCGGTCACCGGGTGGCGGGCGCGCACCCCGCTCGGCACCGGCCTCGACGAGGTCGCCGACGCCGTCGCCACCCGACCCGTCCCCGTCTGAGGAGAACCGACCGTGTCCCGCACCCCCGTCGTCGTCCGCACCGAGGACGTCACCCCGAGCCGCCGGATGGGCGGCGCGATCTACCCGCTGCTGACCCCGGCCTCCGCCGGGACCCACGCCGGCTTCCTCGCCCAGGCGGTCCTGGAGCCCGGGGAGGAGATCAGCGAGCACTACCACCCGTGGACCGACGAGCACGTCCTCGTCGTCGCCGGCGCCGTGGAGGTCGTCGTGGACGGCACGAAGCTCCACCTCGCCGCCGGCGACGCCACCTACGTCCGCCGCGGGGCCCGCCACGTGATGCGCCAGACCGGTCCGGACACGGCGCGCGCCGTGCTCTTCCTCGGTCCGCTCGCCCCCGACCCCGCCGACGGCCACGTCGACACCGTCCCCGTCCCCCACCCCGACGCCGCCCCGCCGCGGGTCGGCTGAGCCGCAGGAGGCCCTCCATGACCGCCCACACCGACAACGCCGTGGTCATCGCCGCCGACCTCGACACCGTCTGGACGATGACCAACGACGTCGCCGACTGGCCCAACCTGTTCAGCGAGTACTCCGACGCCCAGGTCCTCGAGGCCGACGAGCGCCGCCTGCTGTTCCGGCTCACGACGAAGCCCGACCCGGACGGGTCGGTGTGGTCGTGGGTGTCCGAGCGCTTCCCCGACCGGGAGAACCTGGTCGCGACCGCCCGCCGGGTCGAGACCGGGCCGTTCGAGTACATGAACCTGCGCTGGGACTACCGGGAGGTCGACGGCGGCGTCGAGATGCGCTGGCGGCAGGACTTCACCATGAAGCCGGGCTTCCGCTTCGACGACGCCCACATGACCGAGCGGCTGAACCGCACCTCGCGGGAGCAGATGGCCCACATCAAGGGCGTCGTCGAGGCGCGCGTCGGGGCGGTGTCGGCATGACCGCCGTCGAGCAGCGCCCCGAGACGCCGAGCCCCGCCACGCTCACGCCCGCCGCGGGGCCCGGGGACGCCGGCGCCCACCGCGACCGGCTCGCGATCCTCACCTGCGGGCTGCGCCTGGCCCACGTGATCTCCGCGCTCGCCGAGCTCGAGGTCCCGACGATCCTCGCCGGGGGCCCGCTGCCCGTCGGCGAGATCGCCGCCCGCGCGGGCGCGGACCCGGACGCCCTGCACCGCGTGCTGCGCATGGCGGCGTCGTTCGGGGTGTTCTCCGAGGTGGCGCCGGGCGAGTTCGCGGCGACCGCACTCGCCACCCCGATGCGCTCCGGGGTCCCGTACAGCCTGCGGCCCCTGATCGACTACGGCACGAAGCCGTTCGTCGCCGGGCCCTACGGCGCGCTCGCCCACACCCTGCGCACCGGCGAGCCCGCCACCCGCGCGGTGCTCGGCACCGACTTCTGGGGCCACCTGCGCGCCCACCCCGACGACGAGGCCTTCTTCGACTCGATGATGACCGAGCTCGGACAGTGGGAGACCGCCCGCCACCTCGACGCGATCGACCCCGGTCGGTTCGGGGTGCTGGCCGACCTGGGCGGTGGCCACGGCCACTTCCTCGCGGCCGCCCTGACCCGCGCGCCGGGCACGCGCGGCATCCTGGTCGACCACCCGGCCGTCCTGGCCGACGCCGACGGTGTCCTCGCCGACGTCGCCGACCGGGTCGAGCGCCGTCCCGGCGACCTGTTCGCCGACGCACTGCCGCAGGCGGACGCGTACGTCCTCAAGGCCGTCCTGCACAACTGGCCGGACGCCGAGGTGGCGACGATCCTGCGCCGCGTCCGCGAGGCGATCGGCGAGGCCGGGACCCCGCTCTTCGTCGTCGAGCAGGTGGTCGGCGAGGGCGACGGGTTCGACCACGGCAAGGTCCTCGACGTCGACATGCTGGTCCTGTTCGGCGGCCGGGAGCGCACGCTCGGGCAGTGGCGCGAGACGTTCGCCGCGGCCGGGTTCGCGCTCGTGAACACCCCGGACACCGGTCGGTGGACGGTGCTGCACGCGGAGCCGGTGTGACCCCCGCGGCGCCGGTGACGGCCTGCCCCGGCTACCCGTTCCCCGCCCGCGACGGCGTCGACCCCGACCCGGGCTACGCCCTCGCGCGCGCCACGGGCGGGCCGGTCCCGGTGACGGTGGCCCCGGGCCGGTGGGCGTGGCTGGTGACCTCGATGGCCGACGTGCGCACCGTGCACGGCGACCCGCGGTTCTCCCGGGCCGCGGCGACCGACTCCCCCGACGTCCCGGCCGCCGGGCTCGCCCCGCCCGCGGGCTCGCTGCTCGCGCTGGACCCGCCCGACCACACCCGGGTGCGCCGCCTGGTGGCCGGGGCGTTCTCCGCCCGGCGGATCGCGGCACTGCGACCGGCCGTGGCCGCCACGGCACGCGAGCTCCTCGCGGACCTCCCGGCCGACCGGCCCGTCGACCTGGTCGCGCGCTACGCCCGGCCGCTCTCGGTCCACGTCATCGGCGACCTGCTCGGCGTGCCCGCCGCCGACCACGACCGGTTCACCGGGTGGGCGGACGCGTTCCTGTCCACCGCGGCCTCGTCGGCCGAGGTGGGCCGGGCCCGCGGCGAACTCGCGGGGTTCGTCGGCGAACTCCTCGGCCGCAAGGCCCGCGAGCCGCAGGACGACCTGCTGAGCCACCTCGCCGGGTCGGGCGCCGACCCGCGCGAGACGGTCATGCTGGCGATCGCGGTGCTGGTCGCCGGCCACGAGACGACGAGCAACCACCTCGCGAGCTCGTTGCTGCTCGTGCTCTCCGACCCGGACGTCGCGTCGTCGCTGCGCGGGCGCCCGGAGGCGGTCACGACGGCGGTCGAGGAGCTGCTGCGGGTGGTCTCCCTCGGCGCCGTCGGGGGCTTCCCCCGGGTCGCGCTCGCCGACGTCGAGCTCTCCGGGGTCACGGTCCGCGCCGGGGAGACCGTCATCCCGGCCCTGAACGCCGCCAACCGCGACCCGGGGTCCTTCGACGACCCCGACCGCGTCGACCTCGCCCGCTTCGCGGGCGTGGGAGGGGCGGGTCATGTCGCCTTCGGCTCCGGGGCGCACCACTGCCTCGGCGCCGCCCTGGCCCGCCTCGAGCTCGCGACCGGGATCGCGACGGTCCTCGACGACCGTCCCGCGGCCGCGCTCGCCACCGCGGACCACCGCTGGAACCGCGACTCCCTGGTCCGCGGCCTCGCCACCCTGCCGGTCCGTCTCGGCCCGGCCCACCCAGAGAGAGGAGCCGCGCCGTGTACCGCGCCCTGATGGTCCGCCGCTGGAACCCCGACGACGCCGAGCGCATCGCCGGCATCTTCGCCGAGCACGACCGCACCGACCTGCCCGCGCAGATCGGCGCCACCCGCCGGACTCTGTTCGGCTTCCACGACCTCTACTTCCACCTCATCGAGGCCGAGGACGACTTCCGCGAGCGCCTGTTCGCCGCGGTCGCCGACGACCGCTTCCGCAGCGTCGACACCCAGCTCGCCGGGCTGCTCACCCCCTACGACACGACGACGCCGTCCATGGCCCAGGCCCAGGCGACGCCGTTCTACGACTGGAGGCGGACCGCATGACACTGCGCGTGTTCCTCGAGATCGACACCGGCGAGACCGCGCCGGAGACCTTCCTCGCGGTGTGGCGGCGCATGGCCGACCGCGCCGCCCACGCCCAGGGCAACCTCGCCCAGAGCCTCAACCGCCACGCCGCGGAGCCGGCCCGCTGGTTCATCGTCAGCGAGTGGGCGTCCGACGAGGCGTTCGCCGCCTTCTCCGCGAGCCCGGATCACGCCGCGCTCGCCGCCGACCTCAAGGCCCACGGCCGCACCGTCGCCATGGGCCGGATGCACGAGGTCCTCTCCGTCCCGCCCGCCCTGCAGGAGGCCACGTCATGACCGCCGTCGAGAACCCCGTCGGGACCGCACCGGCGCACCCGGCCGCGCCCGCGGTCACCCAGCGTCGCCTCTACCGCATGATGCGCGTCTACAAGGAGACCGCACTGCTGCGTGCCGGCGTGCGCACCGGGGTGTTCGACGCGCTCGCCGACGGCCCGGCCGACGCGGCCACGGTCGCGGGCCGGCTCGGCGCGGCCGAGCGCGGCGCGCGGCTGCTGCTCGACGCGCTGGCCGCGCTCGAGCTGGTCACGACCACGGACGACGGCCGCTACGACCTCGACGACGGGGCCCGCGAGCTGCTCGTGCGCACCTCGCCGACCTACTACGGCGGCATGGTCGACGTGGTCGCCAGCAGCGAGGAGTGGGACGCGCTGCGGGACCTCGACGCGGCCGTCCTCGCCGGCGGCTCGGTGCGCGACGTCGACGCCGAGACCCCCGGTTACTCCTACTGGGAGACCTTCGCGCGGTCGGTCGGGCCGGTGACGGTCCCGACGGCGCACCTGCTCGGCGACCTGCTGGGGACCTGGGCGGACGGTCGCGACGACCTGCGCATCCTGGACCTCGCCTGCGGGCACGGCATCTACGGGTTCACGCTGGCCGGGCGCTGGGCCGGGGCCCACGTCACCGGCGTGGACTGGGAGAACGTCTGTGCGATCACCGCCCGGCACGCCGCCGAGCAGGGTCTCGCCGACCGCTTCACCGCCGTCCCCGGCGACATGTTCACCACGCCGGTGGACGAGCCGCAGGACCTGGTGCTGGTCACGAACGTCCTGCACCACTTCTCCGAGGAGCGGGCCACCGAGCTCCTGCGTCGCGCGGCCGCCGACCTCGCTCCCGGCGGGCGGATCGGGGTGGTCGGTTTCGTGGCCTCCGACGTGCCCGCGCGGGACCCGGAGCCCTACCTGTTCTCCATCCTCATGCTGGTCTGGACGGCCGCGGGCGAGGTGCACACCGAGGCCGCCCACCGGCGGATGTGCGCCGCGGCCGGGCTGGAGATCGAGGCCACGCAGCAGGTGCCGGGGCTGCCGTTCCACGTGCTGACCGCGCGGAGGGCCGACTGATGGGGCCGCGGGTCCTCGCCCTGACGTCGTCCGGGGTCGGCCACCTGTTCCCGATGGTCCCGACGCTGTGGGCGGCCCGGGGAGCCGGGGCGTCCGTCGTGGTGGGGGCCAGCGGGCCCGCGGTCGGCGCGGCCGCGCAGGCCGGCCTGCCCGCCGTCGACCTCGCCCCCGGGGGTCGCGACGACCTCGCCGCCATCCGCGCGTCGTTCCTGCGCCGGATGCCGGGCGCCACCGACGACCGGGAGCGCTTCGGGATCGCGATGGCGATGTTCGCCGCCCAGGCGCACCGGGTCGCGGACTCCGCGGTCGCGCTGGGCCGGGCGGTCCGGCCCGACGTCGTCGTGCACACCCCGCTCCAGGCGGCCGGCCCCCTGGTGGCCGCCGTCCTCGGCGTGCCGGCGATCGAGCACGGCTTCCAGTTGACCGGGGTCGGCCGCACCCGGGACCTGCTCGCACCGCACCTCGCGGGCGCGTGCGCCCGCCACGGGGTCCCCGACCTCGCCCCGACCGCCGCCGCGCTCGACGTCTGCCCGCCGAGCATGCATCCCGGCGGCCCGATCGGACGGTCGCTCGGGCTCCGGCCCTACAGCGGCGGCCGGGTGCTCGACGACCGCCTCCTGTCCTCCGTCCTGGATCGCCCGCGGGCCCGGCCCCGGGTGCTGGTCACGGTGGGGACGACGGACGACCACGCGACGGCGCTGCCCGCCGTCCTGAGCGCTCTCGCCGACCGCGACGCCGAGGTCCTCCTGGCCGGGGACCTCCCCGACTCCTGCCCCGACCCGACGCACGGTGCGCGGATCGTCGCCCAGGGCTGGCTCCCGCTCGACACCGTGCTCGGCGGCGTGGACGCCCTGGTCCACCACGGGGGTGCCGGGTCCGCCCTGGCCGCCCTGGCGCACGGCGTGCCGCAGGTCGTGGTGTCCGGGCACGCCGACCACGCCTTCAACGCCGCCGCCCTCGTCCGGCGCGGCGCCGGGGCCTCGGCCGCCCCGGCCGACCCCGTGGCCGCGCCGGAGCCCGCCGCCCTCGACGCCGCTCTCGCCGCCGTCCTCGACGACCCCGCGATCGCCGCGACCGCCCGGGAGGTGGCCGCCGAGATGGCCGCCCTGCCGGGGCCGGCCGAGGTGGTCGGGCCGCTGCTCGCCGAGTTCACCACCCGACCCGTCATCCAGGAGGCGGCATGACCGCGCCCTCGATCTCCCCCGCGCCCGTCGCGGCCCTCGAGCCGGGCGACCGGCTCGATCTCGTCACCGAGCCGTCCCTACGGTCGCTGGCCGCGGCCGCACGCCGGGACCCGCGCGCCGGCTTCGCCGCGGTGGTCGCGCTCACCGCCGAGTCGGTGGCGGCGGTCGTCGACGTGGACCGCACCCCCACGGTGGGATTCGCGCTGTCCCCGCCCGTGCCCGGCGTCCCCACCCGCTACGCCCTCGACGGGCCGCCCGGCCCAGGTGACCCCGTCGTCCTCACCCGACCCGGCGCGGACGGCACCCCGGAGTGGTCGCTGCACACCGCGGCCGAGGTGGCGGTACGTCCGGCCGTGCTGCCGCGGGGCATGGCGCTCTGGGGCGTCGTCGTCGCCGAGGTGGAGGTGGCACCGGACGCCGTGCCCGCGCCGCGACCCGGGCCGCGGGCGACCGCGGCCGGTCCCGCGGCCCTCGACCCCGGCCTGGCCGCGGTCCTCGCGCTGGGGGCCCACGCCCTGGGGCTCGCGGCCCGCTTCCGGGACGCGTTCCTGCGCAAGGCGGCCACGAGCGCCCGCGGGTGGGCCGCGGTGAAGACGATCGACGACCCGCTGGTCGTGCGGTCCCTCGGCGACGCCGACGCCCTGCTCGACGGGGCCGCCGCCCTGCTCGGGGCGCGCGCGGGCGCGGCGCTCGGGCACCCCGGGCGGGTCGGTGCGGCCGAGGGCGCGCAGCTCGCCGCCGCGGCGTGCGCGGCGGTCGACGCCGCCCGCCGCGCCACGACCGGGTTGATGACGTTGTCCGGGGCGAGTGCCCTCTACGACGCCAGCCCGATGCAGGAGTCGTACGCGCTGCTGGCCGCGCTGGCCGCCCACCCGCTCCTCGACCGCTCCGCCCGCCGCCGCGCCACGCGCACGGCCCTCGATCCCGACGTCGACCGGCTGCTCGCCGGACAGGGAGGACCCCGATGACCGCCGTCCACCAGCGTCCGCCGCGTCTCGACGGCGACGACACGTGCCCCGTCCGCTGGGCCCGCTCGATCGCGGGTGAGCTCGCCGCGGGCGCCGTCGCCACCGAGGAGGCCCGGACTCCGACCCGCGAGGTGGTCGAGCAGCTCCGCGACGCCGGGCTGTTCTCGCTGACCCTCCCGAAGGCCCTCGGCGGGGCCGAGGCCGATCCCGCGACCGTCATGGCCGTCGTGGAGGAGGTGTCCTGGGCGGACCCGTCCGTCGGGTGGGCGCTCATGATCGGCCAGGGGTCCGGCTTCCTGGGATGGGGCTCGCAGGAGCTGGGGCAGCGGGTGGTCGGGACGACCCCGGACCCGCTGATCGCGTGCGCCCTGGCCCCGATGGGTGACGGCACGCTGCTGTCGGCCGAGGAGACCGGCGGCGACGAGCCGGGCTACCGCCTGTCCGGTCGGTGGGCCATCAACTCCGGCTGCCGGCACGCCGACTGGTTCATCGCGGCCTTCGCGAAGAAGACGGAGGGCGTCGACTCCCCGCAGTGGGGCGAGGACGTCGTCCGGTTCGCGGTGCTGCCCGCCGACCGGGTGCGGGTCCTGGACACGTGGCACGTGCTCGGTCTGCGCGGTTCCGGCAGCGACGACGTCGAGATCGACGGCGTCGAGGTGCCGCACAGCATGACCTTCAGCCCCTTCTTCGAGGCGGGCGAGCACGACGGGCCCCTCTACCGGCTCTCCTACTTCGCCTTCCTCATGACGATGATGGGCGGCTTCTCCGCGGGTCTGGCCCGGCGCGCCGTCGACGAGGTGTTCGACCTGGCCGGGACCCCCGGCGGACCGGACCTCGCCGACACCGACACCCAGGTCGAGCTCTGGCGGCTGGACGCCGACCGGCGGGCCGCCCGGTTGCTGCTCGCCGACGCCACCGCCCGCGTGTGGGACGAGGTCCGCGCGAGCGGCGCCGCGGCCCCGGAGACCCGCGCGCTCTACGCGGGCGCGGTGCAGCACTCCCAGCGGGTCGCCGAGCGCGTCGTCGACGGGGCGTTCGCCCTGGTCGGCGCGGCGGGGCTGCACGACGACCACCCGCTGCAGCGCACCTGGCGCGACGTGCACGCCGCGGGCGCCCACCTCGCGTTCGGGCTGGTGGCCGAGCGGCGGATGGCGCGCGTGGTGTACCTCGGCGACCACAGCATGCAGTACATGATCTGAGCACGTGGTCCGTGCGGGGAGGCGGGGCCCGGGCGCGCGTCCGCCCGGGCCCCGCTGCGTGTCCGGTCGGCCTCAGGCGTCGTCGCCCAGGCCGACCTTCTCGCGCAGTGAGCGCAGCAGGCGGTCCACGCCGGACGCGGACCGCAGGCCGATCTTGCCGAGCCGGAACGACACCGGGCCGTCGAGCCGCTGGGCCCACTGCAGGTTCGACACCGACGCCTCGATGGCCGCGCGCCCGCGGGCGAGCATCGCGGACTCGTAGGCGGCGAGCGCCGGCACCGGGCGGGCCAGCCCCTCCTCGGTGAGGGCCAGGACGTCGACCAGCGCGGCCGCGTCCTGCAGCGCCGTGCTGGCCCCGATCCCGCCGGTCGGGGGCATGCAGTGCACGGCGTCACCGAGCAGCGTCACCCCGGGCAGGGTCTGCCAGTGCGGCACGTCGGGAGCCACCCAGAACGACAGCGGGGACAGCGTGTCCGCCCGCGCCGCCGCCACCAGGTCGCGGGCACCGGCCCGCCAGCCGTCGAGCGCCCCGAGCGCGAGCGTCCGCAGCTCCTCCGGGTCGGCGGCCTCGCGCGGGTCGGTCGGCCAGCGGTCGAGGGGCGCGCCCACGGACCACAGCACGTACGACCCGTCCGGCTCGGCGGGCAGGCCGCCCGGGGGCAGGTCGGGGCGGCTCGGACCGGACGGGTCGTGCCCGGAGAAGAACATGTTGTGGCCCTCGGGGCCGATCGCGAAGCCGACCCCGTCGACGAACGACGGCGGCAGGTCGAGCTCCCGGGCCACGTCGAGCGGCGTCGTGCCGGCGACGCACAGGGTGTCCCACTGCTCCGGCTCGGCGTGCGGCAGCAGCTGCCGACGCACCCGGGAGGAGCGGCCGTCGGCCCCGACCAGCAGGGTGCCCTCGTCGACCGAGCCGTCGGCCAGGTCCACCGCCACCCGCCCGCCGGGCAGGCTCCGGTACCGCTCGACCGGCCGGCCCCAGCGCACCACGTCCTCGAGGCCGCGCGCCAGGATCGCCCGCAGCGGCCGGCGTCCGATCAGCGTGTCCTCGTCGACCAGGGTGGCCGACTCGGCGACCTCCCCCGAGACCAGCAGCTCCGTGAGCGACTCGTCCAGGATGCGGAAGGCGTCGATCGGGCGGGAGGCGCTGGCCAGGAGCCCGAGGTAGTTCTCCCGCGGCAGGCACGCGTGCAGTGCGCGGTTCGCCTCCGGGGTCAGGTGCAGGCGGTACCCGGTCCACCGCGCGTCCGGGTCGGGGTCGCGCTCGTAGACCGTGACCCGGATGCCGTGGCGGCGCAGACCGTGCGCGAGGCACAGACCACCGATCCCCGCCCCGGCGATGATCACGTGGCTCTCGGCGGCCATCACCGTCACACTCCTCGTATGGCATCAGGAACCTTACTGCCCGGGACCAGACTATCGTGGGCCCGTGTCCGACGCAGCGCAGCAGTCCGCGCCCGTGGCGCCGGTGTGGACCGACGACCGCATCACCGACCTGACCGCGTGGATGCTCATCCGGGCCTCGCTGGTCTTCGCACCGCGCCTCGCCCACGCCCTGGCCCCGACCGGCCTGACCCCGACCCAGTTCGGGGTGCTCGTGCAGCTGGAGAACAGCCCGGGCATCGCGCAGGCGGCGCTCGCGCGGCGGTGCCTGATGACGCCGCAGAGCATGGGCGAGGTGCTGCCCGCGCTGGTGGACTCGGGCCTGGTGGTGCGCGGGACCCGCTCGGGTCGCGGGCACCCGATCCCGGTGCACATCACCGACGCCGGACGCGACCTGCTCCTGGCCGCGACCCCCGCGGTCGAGGCGGCGAACACCTCCGAGGCGCTCGGCCTCGACCCGGAGGAGCGGGAGACCCTCAACCGCCTGCTGCAGAAGCTCGCGCTCGCGGAGGACTGACCCCGCGCCTCCCGCTCGCCCTGCTCGTCCCGGGGAGCCGGCGGTGAGCGCCCCGGGCCGGCCGCGCCTGGTCCTCGCCGTCGCCTGCCTCGCCCAGTTCCTCGTGGTGCTGGACGTGGCCGTGGTGAACGTGGCCCTGCCGCGCGTCCAGGCCGACCTCGGGTTCACGTCCGCCTCGCTGCCGTGGGTGCTCGACGCCTACACCGTCGCGTTCGCGGGCTTCCTGCTGCTCGGCGGGCGCCTCGCCGACCTCCTCGGACACCGCCGGATGCTGCTCGTCGGGCTCGCCGCGTTCGGGCTGGCCAGCGTGGCGGCCGGGGCGTCGGGCGACCCCGCCGCCCTGATCGCCGCGCGGGCCGCCCAGGGCCTCGCCGGCGCCGTCCTCTCCCCCGCGACCCTCACCGTCCTCACCGCGGCGTTCTCGGAGGGCCCGGAGCGCACGCGCGCGCTCGGCACCTGGTCCGCCGTCGGCGCTCTCGGCGGGGCGACCGGCGGCGCCGTCGGTGGCGTCCTGGTGCAGCTCGTCGGCTGGCCCTGGGTGTTCTGGATCAACGCACCCGTCTGCGCCGCGGCGATCGTCGGCGCGCTCGCCGGGGTGGCCGTCCGTCCGGCGACCCGACGCCCCCGGCTGGACCTGCCCGGTGCCCTGCTCGCGACGGGAGCGCTCGTCGCACTCGTGCTCGCCGTCATCGGGTCCCAGGCCGATGAGGGCCCCGTCCTGCCCGCCGTGGCCGGCGGCGCGGCGGTCGTCCTGGGCGCCGCCCTGGTCGCGGTGGAGCGTCGTGCGCCCGAGCCGCTGGTCCCCGGACACGCGCTGCGCCGTCCCGGCGTCGCGCCGGCGCTCGCGGCGATGGCCCTGGTGGGGGCGGCCGTGTTCGCGATGTGGTTCCACGTCGCGCTGGTCCTCCAGCAGGGCCTCGGGCTCGACCCGCTCCACGCGGGGCTCGCGTTCCTGCCGCAGGCGGCGGGGATCATGCTGGGCGCCCAGCTCGCGGCCCGGCTGGTCCCCCGGCTCGGCGCGTCGCCGGTCCTGTTCGGCGGCGCGGTGGTGATGACGGCGGGCCTGCTCGGGCTCGCCGGGCTCCGGCCCGACGACACCTGGGCCAGCGGGATCGCCCTGCCGGGCGTCCTGGTCACGCTCGGAATGGGGCTCTCGGTCACCCCGATCGCCACGCTCGCCACGGCCGGGACGCCGGAGGGCGAGGAGGGACTGGTGTCCGGCCTGCTCTCCACCGCCCGGCAGGTCGGGGCGGCCGTCGGGCTCGCCGCCCTCGCGGCCGTCGCGACCGCCGCGGGCGGACCGGGCCCGGACGGCGTGCTGCGTGGGGCCACTGCGGCCTTCCTCGCCGGCGCGGCCCTGACCGGCGTCGCGGCGGTCCTCGCGCTCACGACCCGGAGCCGGGACCGGGACGGTGCCCGATCGGACAGAGCATCAGGTTCGTGATACTCGAATGGGTTTACGGAACCTGATACCCAGGCACTCTGGGGGCATGGCTCGCAGCGTGCTCGGCAAGCGCACCCGGCAGTTCCTCGTCTTCCTGCACGTGGTGGTGTCGCTCGGCTGGATGGGGGCGGGCGCGGCGAACGTCGTCCTGTCCATGACGGCCTGGCTCACCGACGATCCCGTGGTCGCCCGGGTCTGCTACCAGATGACGTGGTCGATGGAGGAGTACCTGATCATCCCGGGCGCGTTCTCCGCCCTCGGCACGGGCGTGCTGCTCTCCCTGCTCACCCCGTGGGGCCTGGCGAAGTACTGGTGGGTCCTCGTGAAGCTCGTCCTCACCGTGGGGATCATCGTCTACTCGACGCTCTACATCGGGGTCTGGAGCATCGAGAGCATCGAGGCGACCACGGCCGGGAGCCCGGTCAGCCCCGTGGCCACGCACCTGGCCCTCGGCCCGCTCCCGAGCCTCGCCGCGTTCCTGCTGATGACCTGGGCCTCCGTCGCGAAGCCGTGGGGGAAGACGCCGTGGTTCCGCCGCACCTCCGTCTCGCGCGGGGCGGGGCGCCGCACGCGCGCGGCCGCCGCCCGACCGGTCCCGACCGGGACCGGCGTCGCCACCCCCGTGGTCGAGAAGCCGCGCAGCGGACAGGCCGCCGGTGAGGAGGCCGAGCCCGCCGAGCCCGCCGAGCCGGTGGGCGCCGGCGCGGCGGAGGAGCGCGGTGCGGCGATGGCCTGAGCGCCCTCAGTGCGGCACCGGGCGGTCGTGCGGCAACGCGGCCAGCTCCGTCCGGGAACGGACGCCGAGCTTCCGGTACACCGAGCGCAGGTGGTACTCGACCGTGCGGATGCTCAGGTGCAGGGCGACCGAGGCCTCGCGGTTGGAGGCACCCGAGGCGACGAGGTCCGCGACCGCCCGCTCCGCGACGCTCAGGGGGTCCCGGGGGGTCGCTTCGGCGAGCGCCTCGTCGGCACGCCGGCACCACCACACGAACCCGGACGAGTCGAACACCGAGCGGGCCTCCCGGAGGTGCTCGTCGGCCCCCTCCGCGCCCCGGGCGAGCTCCACGCGACCGAGCACGAGCAGGCTCCGCCCGAGCTCCGGGGGGCGTGGCCCGCGGCGGTGGTGGTGCACCGCCGCCCGGGCGTGGACCACGGCGGCGTCCGGGTCGTCCCGGGCCGTGGCCAGGCCCGCGCGGAGGCGCTCCGCGAGCCCGGTCGGGGTCGGTCGGCCCCGGGCGATCCCGTCGAGGTGGTCCACGAGCTGCCCGACGCGGGCGCACTCCCCCACCGCGAGCAGGGCGTCGCCGAGGTCGGCGTCGACGAGCAGCCGCCGTCCCGGCTCGCGCAGCCCGCGACCCACGGCCGTCGAGAGCACGTGCCAGAGCTTGGCGGCGGCGTCCGCCGGGTCCCCGTCCTGCCAGGCCAGCAGCCCCGCGAGGTACTCGACGAGCAGGCGCCGGCGCGGGAGCACCGGACGGGCGGCCTCGCCCTCCTCGATCACGGCCGCGACCCCGGTGTGATCGGCGGCGGCGAGCCGGAGCATCCCGCGCACCCCCATCAGCTCGGGGGGCTCGACCGCCCCGGCGTCGGGCAGGGCCTCGATCTCGCTCGCGGCGAGGTCCGGACGGCCGGCGATGTAGTGGCCGTAGGCCAGGGACAGCCCGGCCCGGAGGACGCCGATGTCGTCACCCGCGTCCCGCGCCAGACCGGCGCGAGCAGCGAGGTGAGCCCGGGCCTCGTCGAGCCGGTCGTCGACCTCGAGCGCCCGTCCCCGCACGAGCTGGATGCCGTCCACGTCCCCGTCGGCGCCCTCCGCCGCCGCGAGCGCGGCGTGGCGCGCCCAGAGCTCGTCGTCGATCGGCTCGCCGGCGTCGAGGCGGGCGAACGCGAGATACCCCAGCGCCCGCCGGACCACCGCCGGGAGGCTCTCCGACACCGCGTCGACCGCGGCGGCCGCGGTCGTCGCACGGTCCGCGTTCCCGTACACCGGCTCGCTGCGCAGCGTCGTCGTCACCGCGACACGGCGCCGCGCGAGGCGGTCGTCGTCGGCTCCCGGGAGGTCCGCGAGCCCCGCGACGAGCTCGCGGGCCGCCGACTCGCCCCGGGCCCGGTAGGTCGCGTCGGCGAGCAACGGCACGACGACGTCGAACGTGTCGGCGTCGAGCGTGGCGAGGTCCAACGTCCCGAGCAGGTCCTGGCAGCGCGCGAAGCCCCCGTCCCGGAAGTGCAGCTCGGCCGCCCGGATCCGGCGGGCCGGCGCTGCGTCCGCGTCGCCGCCGTCGCGTCGCACGGCCTCGTCGGCGAAGCGCACCGCCCCGATCGCCGCGCCGCGCCGCTGGGCGGCCACCGCGGCCGCGTCGAGGGTCTCGATCAGATCCGCGGTGTCCTCGGGGTCGTCGGCGAGGTCGGCGGCGCGCAGGAGCTGCTCGGCACGCTCCTCCACCGAGCCCGCGAGCGCCGCCGCCCGGCGGTGCAGCGCGCGGCGGCGGAACGGCGGCAGGGCCTCGAGCATCGCGGCCCCGACGAGCGGGTGGGACGGGACCAGGCTCCCGTCTCGGGCGAGGACGAGCCCCACGGTGACCGCGGCGTCGAGCAGCTCCTCGCCCCCGCGGGTCGCGGCGAGGAGGGCGGCCGGCCGGACCCGTCCGAGGGCCGCCACGAGCGCGGCCACCTCGGCGACGACCGGTCCGGCCGCCTCGAGCCGCTCGGCGACGAGGGCCCCGAGCCGCTCACCGGTCGCGCCCCCGCGGCCACGCTCCATGGCCCAGAACGGGTTGCCGCCGGTCTCGGCCGCGATCTCGCGGGCGCGGGCGCGGGAGACCGGGGCGACGCGATCGGCCAGCAGGAGCTCGACGCACGGGGCGGTGAGCCCGTCGAGCTCGAACGTCGTCACCTCGGCCCCGGGACCGACGAGCGCCTCCGGCTCGGGCCGGTCGGGCGCCGGGGTCCACCACGGCGAGGCGGTGCGCGTGGCGAGCAGGACGCGCAGGGGCCGGTCGGCGAGCCGCCGGGCGACGAAGGCGAGGCACCGTCGCGTCTCCGGGTCGAGCCACTGCTCGTCGTCGACGGCCACGACGAGCGGACCGCCCTCGAGGCGGCTCCGGAGCAGCGAGAGCACCCCGACCGCGACCGTGCGGGGGTCGGCGGTCGTGGTCGTGCTGCGCCGCAGGAGGGCGGTCTCCACCGCCGCGCGCTGCGGCTCCGGGAGGTCCGCGTCGCCCGCGTCCAGCAGGTCGCCGACCAGATCGTCGAGCGTCACGTAGGACATCGCCGACTCCGCCTCGGCGCAGGAGGTGGCCAGCACGGGCACCCCGGCGCCGGCCGCCGCTGCCCGGCCCGCCTCCCACAGCGTCGACTTCCCGACGCCGGGCTCACCCGCCAGGACGAGACCGCGCGGGTGTTCCGCGGGATCCGCGACGAACGCCTCCAGCGCGGCCAGCTCGGCCGTCCGGCCGATCACACGCGGCCGTGACGGCCCGACCACCGCTGCGCTCACCCGTTCCTCCCCCGCCTCGGAAAGAGGTGTACCCCGAGGAGTGACGGTTCGAGTGCCGTCCCGGCGGAGTTCTCCGACCCTTCATCCGTTCGCCGACCGATGTCCGGAACGTCCGATTCCCGGGTACCAGGTGGGCCGACCCCGAGGACGTCCGTCACACCGTTCCGGTGCACCGGTGGGCTGCGGTCGGTGCTCCCGCCGACGGAGCGTGGGGGTACAGCCACCACCGACCGAGGAAGCCCACGATGACCACGACGGCAACCCGCACACCCTGCCCGCCCGTCCCCCGTGTCGCGCTCCTGCCGCTGGACCCCTGGGAGCACGACGCCGCCCACGCCTACCTCGCCACCCGGCGCGAGGTCGTCCTCGACGACACCCACGCCGACGTCGTCCTGGTCCTCGCGCGCACCGTCGACGCCGCGGTCGACGCGGCCATCCGCGCCGCGGTCGACGCCCGCGCGGACCCCCCGCGCCTCGTGCTGGTCAGCGACCGGCTCGACGAGGCCGAGGTCGAACGACTCCACGCGCTCGGGGCGAGCCACGTGCTGGACCGGGAGTCGGTGACGTGGGAGCTGGTGGTCGGCGCCCTGGCCGGTCCCGCGCCGGCGGTTCCCGAGCCGGACCGGTCGTGGTCCCCGCGGTTGTCCGACCGCGAGGTGGAGGTGCTGCGGATGCTCGCCGGCGGGGCCAGCACCGGGGAGGTCAGCGAGGCCCTGCACTACTCGGAGCGCACCATCAAGAACGTCCTGAAGGCCGTCTCGGCCCGGCTCGGCGCCCGCAACCGTGTGCACAGCGTGGCCCGGGCGGTCCGGGCCGGGCTGATCTGAGGCGTGCTGGTCCGAGCCCGCCCTGCCACCTCGGGCCGGGTGCCAGGAGACGGCGCCCCGGAGCCGTCGCTAGCGTCGGTCGGGTGATCTCCGCCTTCGGCGCCGAGTTCGACGTCGCGCCCGGCTACCTCAACACGCCCTCGGTCGGCATCCCGCCGCGGCACGTCGTCGGCGCCGTCCGCGCCTGGGTCGACGACTGGGCGTCGGGCGGGCTCTCCGCGCCCGCGATGGACGAGCCGGTCGACCGGACCCGCGAGGCGTTCGCCGCGCTGACCGGCTTCCCGACGGGGGACGTCGCGATCCACTCCGTCGTGTCCGGCCTCCTCGCCCCCGTCGCCGCGTCGTTCGAGCGCGGCACCCGGGTCCTGACGGCGGCCGGGGAGTTCACCAGCGTCAGCTTCCCCTTCGCCGCGCAGGGGCACGACGTCACCGAGGTGCCGGTGGCGGAGATCCCGCACCGCGCGGGCGACCACGACGTCGTCGCCGTCAGCGTCGCGCAGTCCGCCGACGGGACACTGGTGGACCTCGACGCACTGCGGGCGACCGACGCCGTCGTCGTCCTGGACGCCACGCAGTCGCTGGGGTGGCTGCCGGCGGACCTGTCGTGGGCGGACGTGGTGGTCGCCGGTGGCTACAAGTGGCTGCTCTCGCCGCGCGGGTGCGCGTGGGGCGCCTACTCGCCGCGGATGCTCGATCGTGTCACCCCGAGCGCCGCCGGCTGGTACGCCGGCGAGGACCGTTGGAGCTCGGTCTACGGGCTGCCGCTGCGTCTCGCGAGCGGCGCCCGCCGGCTCGACGTCTCCCCCGGCTGGGTCTCGTTCGTCGGCGCCGCCGTGGCGCTCCCGTGGCTGACGGGCCTGGACCGGTCGGCGGTGCACGCCCACGGCGTCGGGCTCGCCGAGCGCCTGCGCAAGGAACTCGGGCTCCCGCCCTCGCCGTCGGCGATCGTATCGATCCCCGACCCGGCCGCGCCCGATCGCCTCGCGGCCGCCGGGGTGCGCTCGGCTCCCCGCGCCGGCGCCACCCGGGTCGGGTTCCACCTGTACAACACCGACGCCGACGTCGACCTGGTGCTCGACGCCCTGGGCTGACCCGGCTCCGCCGTTGCGCCACGCACACGACCGGACACACCGACACTGGTCCGCACCGGCGTTGCGTCCCGCACACGGCCGGACGACCCGACACCGCGCCGCACCGGCGTTGCGTCCCGCACACGGCCGGACGACCCGACACCGCGCCGCACCGGCGTTGCGTCCCGCAACGCCCGCGGCGAGCGACACGATTCGCTCCAGCCGTGTGCGTCGCGCAACGGTCACGCGGGAGTGAACGACCCGCCTCAGCCGTGTGCGCGACGCAACGACGACGGCGAGCGACCGTGCGGGTCGTCACGACTCCTCCGGGCAACCCCCGAGCTGCCCAGCAGGAACTGCGATCACCGCCGGTCAGGGGACGTGCGTCACGCTGACGGGGGAGCAGGGACAGGCACCATCGGGAGCGCTCCCCGAGAACGACCTGGAGGTGCCGTGCGCGCCCGAACCCACCGCAACGCCCTGATGACCCTGCTCCTGCGGGCCCGCTCGACGGTCCTGCTCCGCCGCCGCGTCGGGCGCTACCCCGAGCTGTCCGACGCCGCGGTCAACGTCGTCACGAACGGACTCACCACCCTGGCCGTCGACCCGACGGCGGCCCCCGGCGAGCTCCACGACGAGGCGACCGCCCTCGCCCACCGCATCCTCGACGACGACCACCCCGAGGCCTCCGTGCTGTGGCCGGCCGCGGGCCCGGACCTCCCGGTGACCAACTGGTCCCAGGTGGTCCGGCCCGCCGCCGACTCACTGGTCGCCTAGCGTCCACCCCACGGGCTCGGCCAGCTGCAGGGCCTCGCGCGGCCCCCACGAGCCCGGCTCGTACGAGTGCAGCTCGGCCGAGCCGTCGAGGGCGGCCCCGGCGGCCTCCCAGACGTCCTCGAGACCGTCGGGCCGGGTGAACAGCGTCCGGTCGCCGAGCAGGATGTCGTGGATCAGCCGCACGTAGGGCGGCAGCGGGTCACCGCCGTGCACGTCGTGCAGCGGGATCGTCGTCCACTGCGTGGTCAGCTCGGACTGGCTGCCCGGCAGCTCGATGTTCATCGAGATGCCCAGCTCGCCGTCGCCGGAGAGGTCGAACCGGATGACGTTGCCCCGCTGCGGGATGTCCGCGCACTCGGGGTTCCCGGTGTCGCCCGGCGCGCAGTACGGCCCACCCTCCGGGTCCCGCATGATCAGCGAGACCTTCTGGTGGCTCTCGGCCATCTTCTTGCCGGTGCGCATGAGGAACGGGACGTCGCGCCAGCGATCGGTGTCGACGTACATCCGGGCGGCCACGAAGGTCTCGGTGTCGGAGTCCTCGGCGACGGCGTCGATGTCCCGGTAACCGTCGAACTGCCCGCGGATCACGTCGGAGGTCGCCAGCGGCCGGAACGCCTTGACCGCGTCCGCGCGGGCCTGGGCGATGTCGTCGGACGACAGGGTCGCCGGCGGCTCCATCGCGATCTCCGCGGCCACCTGGAACAGGTGGGTCACGAGCATGTCGAGCACGGCGCCGGTCTCGTCGTAGAACTCGGCGCGGTCGGCGACGTCGAGGGTCTCCGGGACGTCGATCTGCACCGAGGCCACGTGGTGGCGGTCCCAGCTCGAGCCGAACAGGCCGTTGGCGAAGCGCAGCGCCCGCAGCTGCTGCGTCGCCTCCTTCCCCAGGAAGTGGTCGATCCGGTAGACGAACGACTCGTCGTAGACCTGGTGCACGGCCTCGTCGAGCTTGCGGAAGCTCTCCAGCGACGTCCCGAACGGCTTCTCGTAGACCACCCGCGAGCGCTCGGCCAGGCCGTGGGCGCCCAGCGCCTCCGTCGTCGGGCCGAAGGCGGTCGGTGGCACGCCGAGGTAGTGCACGCGCTGGACCGACGACGGGTCGCCGTCACCCAGCTCCTGCTCGGCCTGCTCCACCTTCTCCACGAGCCGGCCCGGGTCGTCCACCGAGAAGCCGTCGCTGGCGAAGTGCAGCCGGGAGGCGAACTCCTCCCAGGGCCCGTCGTCGGGCTTCGGCCCGAACTCGGTGAGCTTCTCGTGCACGTGCGCGCGGAAGTCGTCGTCGGAGAGCTTCCGTCGCCCGCTGCCGATGAGCTGCCACTGCGGGGGCAGGAGCTCCTCCTGGGCGAGGCGGAAGAACGCGGGCAGCACGAGCCGCGCCGCGAGGTCACCGCTCGCGCCGAAGAGGACGAACACGGTGGGAGGGGTGTCTCCGGGGTCGGTCACGGTCCAGAGCTTCCCCCGGTTCCCGCCCGCTGACACGTGACCAGGCCCCGCAGCACCCCCATCGCGGCCTCGCGGTCCTCCCACGGGACGAACAGGTGGTCGTGGTGGAACCCGCTGACCGGGTTGACGCTCATCCCCGCCTCGGCGAGGGCCGAGCAGACCACGGCGAGGAATCCGACCGCGGACAGCGACGAGTGCACCTCGAGCGTGATCCAGGCGCAGTCGTACTCCGCGCCCTCCGGGCCGGGCCAGGGCACGACCGCGGTGCGGCCCTCGTCCTCGGTGACGGTGACGACCGCGTCGGCCGGCACCGGCCCGCCGTCGGGAAGGACGGAGAAGACGTACCGCCCCTCCCGCAGGCGGGGCGACATGTCGGCGAGCAGCGCCGGGAGCTCCGTCACGACGGGTCCGGGGCCGGCTCCGAGACCCCGCAGTGCGAGCACTCGTGCACCTGGAACCGCGGGGACGGGCGCAGGAGCAGCACGGTCACGACGGCGGCCGCGAGCAGCAGGCAGGCGGCGATCACGACCGCCCGGTGGTAGCCGGCGGAGAACGCCACCGGGTTCGTGTAGTCCGCGCCGGCGATGCCCGCGGCGGCCGGGATGACGGCGACCGCGAGCAGGTTCGCGGCGCGGGCGACCGCGTTGTTGACGCCGGAGGCGATGCCGGCGTGGCGGTCGTCGGCGGCGTCGAGGACGGTCGCGGTCAGCGGGGCGACGGTCGCGGACAGGCCGAGCGCGAAGAGCACGACGGCGGGCAGCACGTCGGTCCAGTACGACGCCCCGGGCCCGACGCGCAGGAGCAGCAGCATCCCGCCCGCGGCGACGACCAGACCCGCCGTCATCGGGATGCGGGGCCCGATCCTCGTCGCCAGCCGCCCGGCCCGGGCCGAGAGCAGCAGCATGACGAGCGTGATCGGCAGGGTGGAGAGCCCGGCCGTCAGCGGGGAGAAGCCCGCGACGACCTGCAGCTGCAGCACGAGCAGGACGAACAGCACCCCGAGCGCCGCGTACATCAGCAGGGTCACGCCGTTCAGCGCCGAGAAGCGGGGGTTGGCGAACAGGTCGGGCGGCACCAGCGGCGAGCGCGACCGGCGTTCCACCAGCACGAACGCGACGAGCGCGACCACGCCGGCCACCCCCGTCGTCACGACCGCGACCGACGCCCCGGCCTCCCCGGCCTCGGTCAGCGCCCAGGTGACGGCCCCGAGTCCGACCAGCGCGAGCACCGTGCCGGGCACGTCGAGGTGGCGCGCCGCGGAGGGGTCGCGCGACTCCGGGACGTGCCGCAGCGCGGCGAGCAGGACGACCGCGGCGAGCGGCAGGTTGATCAGGAAGACCGCCCGCCAGTTCCACTCGACGAGCCAGCCACCGACGAACGGCCCGACCGCCCCGGCCACCCCGGCCAGGCCCGACCAGGCCCCGATCGCGGCCGCGCGGTCCTCGCCGTGGAAGGACGCCGAGATCAGGGCGAGCGAGCCCGGCGTCAGGAGGGCCCCACCGACCCCCTGCAGCGCCCGGGCCGCGATCAGGACCTCGATCGACGGCGCGAACCCGCACAGTGCCGAGGCGAGGGCGAACCAGACGACGCCGACCAGGAAGATCCGCCGACGGCCGAACCGGTCCCCCAGCGAGCCGCCGAGCAGGATGAACCCGGCGAGGGTCAACGTGTAGGCGTTGATCGTCCACTGCAGGCCCGCGAACTCGGCGCCGAAGTCCGACCCGATGCGCTCGAGCGCGACGTTGACCACCGTCGAGTCGAGCATCGCCAGCCCGGACCCCAGCACCGTCGTCACCAGCACCCAGCGCCCGGCTGCAGAGCCCATGCGCAACTCGGTCGTCACGGGTCACCACGCTACGGTCACCGGCACTGTGCTCGAACCACTCGGTGACCTCACCTCCGAGCAGACCCAGGTCGCGCTGGTCGTCTGCGCCGGCCTGGTCGCGCTGCTCGTGATCGCGTTCGACACCACGTGGCGGGTGGCCCGGTCGGTCGTGACGATCGCGCACGAGGGTGGCCACGCGCTCGTCGCGATCGCCACCGGTCGGCAGATGACCCGGATCCGGCTGCACTCGGACACGTCCGGGGTGACGCTGTCGCGCGGCCGGCCCACCGGCGCCGGGATGGCGGCGACCGCCTTCGCCGGCTACGCGACGCCGCCGTTGCTGGGGCTCGGGGCGGCCGCGCTGGTCGCGGGCGGGGCGGTCCCGACGATGCTCGGGCTGGCGATCATGGTGCTGCTCGGCACCCTGGTGCTGATCCGCAACGTCTTCGGGGTCGTCTCGGTGGTGCTCACGGGGGCCGTGGTCGGCCTCGTGATCGCCTACGGGTCGGTGACCACGCAGTACGCCTTCGCGTGCTTCGTGACGTGGTTCCTCATCGTGGGCGGGCTGAAGACGGTGCTGGAGATGTCGCGCAAGCGCTCGCGCCTGCAGCGCCGCGGGGCCCCGACCTCCGACCCCGACCAGGTCGAGCACCTGACCGGCGTGCCGGCCGGGGCGGTCATCGCGATCTACGCGCTGATCGGGCTCATCGCGCTGATCCTCGCCGCGAACCTGCTGCTCGCCTGGCCGCCCCTACCCTGACGCCAGCACGCAGTCACCGCAGGTCCCGCCGCCGGGCACCTGGTAGAAGAGGCAGCACGTCCGGCGCCCGAACCCGATCCCGGTGGGGTGGGCGGGCTCGGCCCGGAACTCCCCCAGCCCCAGCAACGGCGGGTTCGCGACGACGGCGCGGGCGGTGGCCGTGGCGCGGGTCGCCTCTCGCGGCCGGTCGGTGAGGATCATCCGCAGCGCACCCCCGACGGACGAGGCGACGTTGCCCCAGAGCACCTGGTCGGACACGGCGGCCTGGGCACGGATCGCGGCGAGCACCGGGCGGAGGGTGCGGTCGATCTCGGCGGTGGCGGTGGCG
The DNA here is from genome assembly GCF_030286555.1 of Actinomycetospora termitidis. Lineage (GTDB taxonomy): Bacteria > Actinomycetota > Actinomycetes > Mycobacteriales > Pseudonocardiaceae > Actinomycetospora > Actinomycetospora termitidis. The sequence continues at coordinate 216,747 of NZ_JASVWF010000005.1, forward strand.
GCGAGGTCGTCGTGGTCGACCGCCTCGGGGGTCTCCAGCCACAGGGGCGCCGGGCCGCCCGACCAGGGGCGCCAGTGCACCCGGTCGTGCAGGCGCGGCACGAGGCCGTGGAGGGCCGCGGCGCCGAGGACCAGGCCGGTGATGCGCGCCGACACCGACAGGCCGAGCAGCGAGCCCGCGACCCGTCGGGACGCGTTCAGCTGCCCGGCGATCTGGTCGATCCGGGCGTCCAGGACATCGCCGGTGAACTCGGGCAGCGGCCGCCACGACGGGTCGGCACCCTCGGTCGGGTCGGTCGACAGGACGAAGAAGCCGCCCAGGGTGTCGACGTCGGCGAGGGCGGCCCCGGCGGTGGTGGTCGCAGCCATGGGCCCATCGTCCCCGACCGCGTGCGGGTGGGTGTCGGACCCGTTCGTTAGGTTCGACGCATGCTGGAGTCCGGTCTGCGCTTCGCCTTCGCGTTCCTGCCGGCGGGCGTGGCCGTCGTCGTCGGCCTCGTCATCGCCGTGCAGCGCCGCCGCGTGCAGCCCGAGGTGTCCACGCCCGCGATCTGGGGCCTGCTTCTCCAGCTCCTCGCGATCCTCGCGGCCGCGTCGATCAACGTCGTCCCGTCGACGATCGTCTCCGGCGGCGGGAGCCCGCAGACCGCGCTCACCGTCTCCTCCGTGATCTCCCTGCTGGTCGCCGCCCTCACGGTGGTCTCGTGGGTCCTCCTCCTGACGGCGCTGTTCCGGCGCCTTCCCGCACAGCAGGCCGCCGAGCCCCCGACGACGGCCGTGCCGGCGGCGGTCGGGCCGGTCTCGTCGCCGACGCCGTCGGGCGAGCCCTTCGCCGACGACGCGCCGACCGGCCGGCACGCCCTGCTCGACGAGCACGGCCAGCAGGTGGTCGCCCAGGAGGGGGTGCGGCTGTCCGGGCCGCGTGCCGCCGCGGCTGCGGGTGGGGCGGCGGCCGTCGGGGGCGCCGGGCTGCTGTCGGCACCGCACGGCTCCGGGCCGTTCGCCGCCGCGCCCAGCTCCGGGCCCGTCGCGACGCCGCCTGCCGAGGATGCCGTTGCCGCCACCGGCACCGAGGACCTGCCGACCGAGGCCGTGCCGGTCGTGGGCACCTCCGGGGCCAGGACAGCCGGCACCGTCGACGAGGCCGCCGTCGGGGGCACGCCGACCGGAGCCGGCGCGGACACGGACACCGCCGACGCCGACCCGGGCCCGGCGGGGGTCGACGAGGCAGCCATCGGCGGGACGCCCGTGGAGCCCGACGCCGATACCGACTCCGACTCCGGGGCCGACGCCGACGCCGACGTCGCGGACGAGGCCGACCCCGGGCCGGCCGACGTCGACGAGGCGGCGGTCGGCGGGACCCCGGTGTCGGCCAGCGACGACCGCTCTGAGACCGACACCGAGGTGACCCCGCTGCCGGTTCCGACGGACGGGACGTCGAGCCGGCCGTCGTCCTCCCCGATGCCGGCGGTCGACGTCGAGGAGGACCTCGACGACGCGGTCGAGGTCGACGACGCCGCCGTCGGGGGCACGCCCACCACCTCCGAGGACGCAGCCGCCTCGCCGGGCGCCGCCGCCGGCCCGGCCGCCGGGCCTCCGTCGGCCCCGACCCCGAAGGGCCGGGACGACGAGCCGGTCGCCGACCCCGCCCCGGCGGCCGCGACCGAGAGCGGTCCGGGCGCGGACCACCCGGCACCCGCCAGCCACCCCGGGCTCGCCCCGATGATGCGCGCCCCGCGGCCCACGCCCGCCGAGGACCGGCCCGAGTCCCCGGAGCCGTCGTCCGCCCGCGGGTCGGACCTGTTCAGCCCCACGACGGGTGCTGCGGCCCCCGACGTGGCCGACGAGGCCGTCGGCGGCACGCCGAGCCGGGCCGCCACGCCCCGGGTCGAGCGGTCGCGCGCCCCGGTCGCCGGCTGGTTCGAGCCGGTCACCGGCAGCGCCGCCGACGGATTCGGGTCGTCGGCGGAGGACGGCGAGGATCAGCGCCGCGGGTCCTGACCCACGCTCGTCGAGAGGGCGCTCATCGGTCCCCGGACCCCGTCGCCACCCCCGCCGGGGTCCTCTCGGCATTCGCGCCGAGGACCCGCGCGACCCCCCGAACCGTCCCGACCGCCGACAGCAGCGAGCCCGGCCCGTCGAGCGGGGTGCGGGCCCAGGTGACGTCACCGTCCTCGCCGCCGTCCTCGGTCCCGGGCGCGTCGCCGACCTCCAGGACCGTGCCCACCGACCGGCCACCCGCCGTCCCGCCGATCCCGCTCAGGCCGGGATCGGCGCCGTCGAGCACCGTCGTCGTCGCAAGCAGGGGGCGCCCGTCGACCGCCACGCTCATCGACGACGAGCACCGTCCGCCCCGCTGACCGGCCCGACCGAGCACCAGCTGCTCGAGCACCTGCGCCCGCGCCCCGCCCGCCACGTGGAGCGAGATCGACGGTGCCCACACCGCCCGGTCGCAGACCACCGTCGGCTCGGGGCGCCACACGAACTCCCCCGCGACGGTCGCCTCGACCGCGAACGACGCCACCGCACCGGGCTCCCGCCCCGGTTGCACCACCGTCGCCGCCGCGCTGTGCACCGTGAGCTGCTCTCCCGGCCCCACGTCGACGGTCAGCCGGAGCTGGTCACCACCGAGCGGCCCACCGCCGACCGCGATCACGTGCACCTGCCGCGGTCCGGTCCGGCGCAGCACCACCGGCGGTGTTGAGGCCCAGGTGAGGCGCCCGTCCCGCACGGACACCCGGGCCGAGGCGACCGACGCCGTCGTCACGCCGGGACGCGGACCTGGGCGCGGACCCAGTCCACGACCTCCGGGATCGGCGCGGTCCGCACGCTGACCAGCGCGGTCGGCTTCCCGTCGCGGACCGCCGCCGCGTCGGCGGCCATCCGCTCGGTGTCCGCACCGACGAGCGGGCCGAGGTCGACCTTGTTGATCACCAGGAGGTCGGCGCCCGCCACGCCGGGGCCGCCCTTGCGCGGCACGTCGTCGCCGCCGGCGGTGTCGACCACGAAGATCTGACGGTCGATCAGACCGTAGCTGAACGTGGCGGTGAGGTTGTCCCCGCCGGACTCGACGAGCACCAGGTCGGGGTCGAACCGCTCGACGAGGTCCTCGACGGCGTCCAGGTTCGCGGTGACGTCGTCGCGGATCGCGGTGTGCGGGCAGCACCCGGTGCGCACCGCGACGATCCGCTCGGCGTCGAGGACGGCCTCGCGGCGCAGGAAGTCGGCGTCCTCGGTGGTGTAGATGTCGTTCGTGACGACGGCGACCGAGAGCTCGTCGCGCAGCGCCCGGCACAGCGCGGCCACGAGCGCGGTCTTGCCGCAGCCGACCGGCCCGCCGATCCCGATCCGCACCGCGCGGCCCGGCTTCGGGTGGTCGTGCACGCCCCCGGACAGGTCGAGTTCGTCGAGTCTATGAAGCAAAGAGGGCTCCCTCGGATCGGGCGTGCAGGACGGCGAGCACCTCCGGCCACGGCGTCGTCGCCGTGGGGAGCAGGTCGGGATCGCGGGCCGCGGCGGCCGCCGTCCCGGCCTCCGCGGCCGTCCCGACGACGGGTCCGTGCGCGGCCAGCGCCCGGGCGTGGACCCCGGCGAGGGCGAGCGGATCGAGGCCGAGGAGCCGGACGGCGGCCGAGCACACCTGACCGGTGAGGTGGTGGACGGCGAGCGCGGCGGCGTCGTGGGGCGTCCCGCCGGCCGCACGGGTCGCGACCCCGAGGACGAGGGCCTGGTGCGGGCGGGCGCCGAGACCGTCGACCGGGGCGTGCGGCCACGCGGCCCGGACCGTCCGCAGCATCGCCCGCCCCTGCTGCCGCGACACGTCGCGCAGCGCGGCCACCGGGGTCCGAGCGGAGATCGCGGCGTCCCACCGTGCCCAGTCGACGTCGCCGTCCCCCGATTCGAGCGAAGGGCCCCCTCGCTCGGTAGAGCCGCCCGTGGGCGCCCCTCGCCAGGTGGCCGGGCTAGGACGGGGATCCGGCGATGGGCGCCCATGGCCCAGTAGGTCGACCGATGGTGCCCTTCGCTCAACCGGGACGGTGACCAGCGCGCACGCCGCCGCCGCAGCGGCCGCCGTGACCAGACCCGCCGTCGGGACGCGGCCGGCGAGCCACGCGGCGACGTCGTCGGGGCCGGTCACCAGCCCGCGCCGGACGGCCGCCTCGATACCGCCGGAGTGCGCGTGCCCGCCGGTCGGCAACCGCGAGTCGGCGAGCAGCCAGAGCTCCGGTGCGACCACGAGCGTCACCCTAGGCTCGGCGTGTTACGCACGAGATCCCGAGTCGTGTGGCAACACGCCCAAGGATGGTGACGACACGCCGCACAAGTTCGGATCTCCGGCCAGAGCAGCTGGTCTGTGAAGGTGGCCGCGTCCAGCACGAACCCGGGGCGCACGTCGACCTGCAGCTCGTACGAGCGCGTTGAATCGATCGGCCCGACCACGGAGCTGCTGCGTGCGCCAGACACGGCACTCACCGACCTAGCGGCGCGGCGCCGTGTCACCCGAACAGCGTGGGCACCCCGGTGCCCTCGAGGTCGAGCAGCGCCCGCTTGCGCTCCATCCCACCGCCGTAGCCGGTGAGCGAGCCGTTGGTCCCGATCACCCGGTGGCACGGCACGACGATGCTCACCGGGTTCTTCCCGTTCGCGAGGCCCACGGCCCGCACGGCGGTCGGCTGCCCGATCGCCACCGCGAGCTCGCCGTACGTCCAGGTCTCGCCGTACGGGATGGTCCGCAGCGCCGCCCACACCCGTCGCTGGAACTCGGTGCCCCGGAGCACGACCTCCGTCGAGAACTCCCGCAGCGACCCGTCGAAGTAGGCCGCCAGCTCCTCGCGCGCAGCGGGCACCGCGTCGTCGACCCGCTCCCCCAGCGCCTCGACCGACGGCCCGTGTCGGTGCTCGGTCATGTAGAGCCCCGACAGCACCCCGTCGTCCGCCCGCAGCGTGAGCGGCCCGAGCGGGCTCTCCATCACCGAGTGCGTCACCGCCATGCCGGCGAGGCTACTCAGAACAGGAAGTACCGCTGCGCCATCGGGAGCTCGCGCACCGGGTCCGGGTCGACCACCGAGCCGTCGATCCGCACGGTGAACGTCTCCGGGTCGACGGCGATGTCCGGGGTCGCGGCGTTCTGCGGCATGTCCGCCTTGGCCACCTCCCGGGTGGAGCGCACGGGCACGAAGCGCCGGGACACGTCGACCGCCCCGGCCAGTCCGTCGGAGAGCGCCGCCTCCGTCGCGAAGTACACCGACGTCGCCGCGGGCGAGGAGCCGTACGCCCCGAACATCGGCCGGGAGAGCTCGGGCTGCGGGGTCGGGATCGAGGCGTTCGCGTCGCCCATCCGGCCCCACGCGATCACGCCGCCCTTGACCACCACCTGCGGCCGCACCCCGAAGAACGCCGGGTCCCACAGCACGAGGTCGGCGAGCTTCCCGACCTCCACCGACCCCACCTCGCCGTCCAACCCGTGCGCCACGGCCGGGCAGATCGTGTACTTCGCGACGTAGCGCCGGGCCCGCTCGTTGTCGTCGCCGGTCGCCGACACCCCCGACTGCCCCGTCACCCGCCGCCGCGCCGCGTGCGCGGTCTGCCAGGTCCGCAGCACGACCTCGCCGACCCGCCCCATCGCCTGCGAGTCCGAGCCGATCATCGAGATCGCGCCCAGGTCGTGCAGCAGGTCCTCGGCCGCGATCGTCGAGGCCCGGATGCGTGACTCGGCGAACGCCAGGTCCTCCGGGATCGACGGCGAGAGGTGGTGGCAGACCATGAGCATGTCGAGGTGCTCGTCGACGGTGTTCACGGTGTGCGGGCGGGTCGGGTTCGTCGACGACGGGAGCACGTGCGGCTGCCCGGCGACGGTGATGATGTCCGGCGCGTGCCCGCCTCCGGCGCCCTCGGTGTGGTACGCGTGGATCGAGCGGCCCGCGATCGCGGCGAGGGTCGAGTCGACGTAGCCGGCCTCGTTGAGGGTGTCGGTGTGCAGCGCGACCTGCACCCCGGTCTCGTCGGCCACCCGTAGGGCAGCGTCGATCGCCGCCGGGGTCGCACCCCAGTCCTCGTGCACCTTGAAGCCCGACGCCCCCGCCCGAACCTGCTCGTGCAGCGCCTCGTGGCCGACCGTGTTGCCCTTGCCGAGCAGCGAGAAGTTCATCGGCACGCCGTCGAGCGCCTCGAACATGCGCGCCAGCCACCACGACCCCGGCGTCACCGTGGTCGCCTTCGTCCCCTCGGCCGGCCCGGTGCCGCCGCCGATCCAGGTCGTGACGCCGGACCCCAACGCCTCGGGGATCTGCTGCGGGCTGATGAGGTGGACGTGGCAGTCGACCGCACCCGCCGTCAGGATGAGGCCGTTCCCGGCGAGGATCTCCGTGGACGGACCGATGACGAGCTCCGGCGCGACCCCGTCCATCGTGTCCGGGTTGCCGGCCTTGCCCAGCCCGACGATGCGTCCGTCCCGCACGCCGACGTCGGTCTTGACCACGCCCCAGTGGTCGAGCACGAGCGCGCCGGTGATCACGAGGTCGGCGGCGCCCTCCGCGCGGGGCGCGCGCGACTGCCCCATCGACTCGCGGATGACCTTGCCCCCGCCGAAAACGGCCTCGTCCCCACCGCGCGGGCCGCGGGACCGGTCCTCCTCGACCCGGATCGTCAGGTCGGTGTCGGCGAGGCGCACGCGGTCGCCGGTCGTCGGGCCGAAGAGCGCGGCGTAGCGGTCGCGGCCGACGGTCCAGCCACGCCCCGCCGTTCCTGACGACGAGCCGGCCGGGTCCGGCACGTCGAGACGGCCGCCGGGGAACGACCCGGCGCCGCCCAGGGCGACCAGGTCGACGTCCTTCTCGACGCCGGGTTCGAAGCGCACGGACGTCCCGGCCTGGATCGCGAGCCGCATCCCCGCGGCGGCCTCGCGGTCGAACGTCAGCGCGGGGTTCGTCGACGCGAAGTGCATGTGCGAGCCGACCTGCACCGGCCGGTCGCCGGTGTTCGTCACGGTGATCGTGACGACGGGCGCGCCCTCCCCGGCAACGATCTCGCCGTCGCCGGGGAACACCTGTCCCGGGCCACTGTCCGTAGCGCTCACTGGATCGGCTCGTGCACGGTCACGAGCTTCGTCCCGTCCGGGAACGTCGCCTCCACCGCGACGCTGGGGAGCATCTCCGGGATGCCCTCCATGACGTCGTCACGGGTGAGCACGTGCTGCCCGTCCGCCATGAGGTCGGCGACGCTGCGGCCGTCCCGGGCGCCCTCGAGGATCCAGGAGCTGAGCAGGGCGACCGCCTCGGGGTGGTTCAGCCGCAGCCCGCGGGCCCGCCGCTCCCTCGCGAGGTTCGCCGCCACGTGCAGCAGCAGCTTCTCCTGTTCGTGCGGCGACAGCAGCAACCCCGGCTCCTCTCGGTGGACGTGCGGGCAGGCTACGGGGAGGCGGGCAGGACGTGGGTCCCGCTGCGGTCGGTCGACAGGCAGAGCGAGCAGACGTACCCCTCGCCGGTGCCCGACGCCGTCATGTCCGGCCGCTCGAAGTCCTGGTCGCACACCTGGCAGTGCAGCGTCTCCCCCGACGGGTTGCCGTGCTCGTCGTGCATCGGCGCCTCGATGCCGTCGTCGGTGCGGCGCAGGTAGTACTTCCCGCGGGTCGCCAGCGCCAGGACCGGCGGCAGGACGAGGGCGAGCACGATCGCGACCAGCGGCGAGTACGAGGCGAGCGTGTCGCCGAGGACGCCGAAGAACGCGAGGATCGAGACGCCGGCGGCGATCAGCATCGACCCGAAACCGACCGGGTTGACGTCGTACAGCATCCCGCGGCGGAACTCCGGCTGCTTCGGCGAGATGCCGAGCAGGTACTTGTTGATCGCGATGTCCGAGGCGACCACGACCACCCAGGCCATGCCGCAGTTCGCGTAGAAGCCGAGGATCGTGTTCAGGAAGTCGAACATGTTCGCTTCCATGAGGATCAGCGCGATCACCAGGTTCACGCCGAGGAACACCAGCCGGCCCGGGTAGTGCTTCGTGATCCGCGTGTAGGAGTTCGTCCAGGCGAGCGAGCCGGAGTACGCGTTCGTCACGTTGATCTTGATCTGGCTGATGACGACGAGGATCACGGCCAGGGTGAGCGCGAGCCACGCCGGCATGATGTTCGTGTAGATCTCGAGGAACTGGCGGACCGGCTCGTTCGCGAACGACGACGCCCCGGCCACGTTCGCGAGCAGGTACACCGCGAGGAACAGCCCGACGACCTGCTTGGCCGCCCCGAAGATCACCCAGCCCGGCCCGGCGAGGACCGTCGCGGTCCACCAGCGCCGGGCGTTCTCCGGGGTCTTCGGCGGCATGAACCGCAGGTAGTCGATCTGCTCGGCGATCTGCGCGATCAGGGAGAGGCAGACGCCCGCCGCGAGCATCACCGATCCCAGGCTCGGGCTGCCCTGGCCCTCCTCACCCTGGTAGGCGAAGAACGTCGACACCGATTCCGGGTGGCTGATCATCAGGTACACGAACGGCAGCACCATCAGGACCAGCCACAGCGGCGTCGTCCAGAGCTGCAGTTTCGAGAGCAGGCTCATCCCGTAGACCACGAGCGGGAAGATGACGATCGTCGAGGCCGCGTAGCCGATCCACAACGGGATCCCGAGGCCGAGCTCGAGCCCCTGGGCCATGATCGAGCCCTCGAGCGCGAAGAAGATGAACGTGAACGTCGCGAAGATGACGTTGGTGACCACGGAGCCGTAGTAGCCGAAGCCACTGCCGCGGGTGATGAGGTCGAGGTCGAGGTTGTAGCGGGCCGCGTAGTAGGCGAGCGGGAAGCCGGACAGGAAGATCACGACGGCGAACACGAGAATGCCCCACAGCGCGTTCACCGTGCCGTAGGAGATGCCGATGTTCGCGCCGATCGCGAAGTCGGCGAGGTAGGCGATGCCGCCGAGCGCGGACGTCGCGACGACCCCCGTGGACCACTTCCGGTAGCTGCGCGGCGCGAACCGCAGCGTGTAGTCCTCGAGGGTCTCGTTCGCCTTCGTGACGGGGGCCGTCGCCGTTCCCGTCGTCGCCTGCACGTCCTGCGACACCCGCACCACCCCTTCCGTCGCCACCCCCGTCCGGGGCGGCGCCGTGAAGCCTGGGTGAGTGCGATGTGCTCAGCTTTGCCGCGGTGTCACCGGGGTGTTAATTGCCCCCCGGACGGGTGGCGGGGCGCAGTGCTCCTCGTGGTCGGCGTGCTCCGCGGTCTCGATCTGCAGCGTCGAGTGGTCGATGCCGAACCGCTCCCGCAGCGCCTCGCCGGCCCGGTCGAGGACGCTCGCGCCGTCGGCGCGCCCCTCGCAGTGCGGGGTGGCGTCCTCGTCCACCACGAGATGCGCCGAGGCTGCGGGGACCCGGTCGGAGATGACCCACACGTGCAGGTCGTGCACCTCCTGGACGCCGGGCACCGCGAGCAGGGCAGCGCGGATCTCCTCGACGTCGGTGCCGGGCGGGGTGCCCTCGAGCAGCACGTGGGCGGTGGTCGAGAGCAGCGTGACGGTGCGCGGCACGAGGATGGCGACGATCACCAGCGACGCGACGACGTCCGCGTACGGCCAGCCGGTCAGCAGCACGACCCCCGCCGCGACCATGACGGCCACCGACCCGAGCGCGTCGCCGAGCACGTGCAGGGCCGCGCCCCGCACGTTGAGCGACCCCGTGCCACCGGAGAGCACCGCGAGGGAGACCAGGTTCCCGACCAGGCCCACCGCACCGAAGACGAGCAGCGCGAGCCCGGGCACCTCGGGCGGGGTGTCGGCGAGCAGGCGCTCCACCGCCTCCACCGCGACCCACACCGTGACGGCGAGCAGCGCGAGGGCGTTGACCGCCGCCCCGAGCACCTCGCTGCGGCCGAGCCCGAAGGTGCGCCGGGCACTCGGCGGGCGCTGCGCGAGGCGGGCGGCGACGACCGCGGTGACCAGCGCGGCCACGTCGGTGACCTGGTGCCCGAGGTCCGCGAGCAGCGACAGCGACCCGGTGATCCACGCCCCGACCGCGCCGGACACGAGCACCAGCGCCGTGATGACCAGGGCGATCGTCAGCCGGCGGCCGTCCGCGGCCGCGCCGTGGGCGTGCCCGTGGCCATGGCCGTGCCCGTGATCGTGCCCCATGACCCGGACGATACATGCACGCATGCGCATGTCGAGACGACCGGGAGGTGACGTCGGACGCCTGCTGTGCTCGCCCGGACGAAGCGGCTCCACGACTCCCCGTGATCGAGCGTGACGCTCGGCGACGCCCGAGCTCCGGACGTGCGGCAAGACCGATTCCAGTGGAAGCGGTTCTGCCGCATGGTTCGTGGAGCCGGACGCGTCACCGACGGCGGCAGCTGGCAGGTTCCGAGCGCCCCGAACCTGCGTCACGTCGCTCTCGGGGGCGGTCAGGCCCCGGCTACCGCGTGATCGTCGGGCCGAAGGCCAGGGCCGCAGGTCCGCGGTGCTCCGCGACGAGCCGGTACGAGACACCTTCGAGGACGAACTCCGCCATCGCACCGTCGGGGTCCACGATCACGTAGTGCGCGATCCCGACCTCGGCGTACTCCGCGAGCTTCGCCACGCGATCGGTCCGCCGCGAGCCCGGCGAAACGATCTCCAGCACCGCGAGGACGTCGACCGGCAGCACACGAGCACGATCCGGGACGACGGCCCTCGGCACGACGACGAGGTCCGGCACCCGGACCGTCGCCGGTCCCCGGCCGCCGCCGTCATCCACCACCAGCTCGACCTCGGGCAGGGCGGTGAGCGCGTCGCCGAGCTGCGCACGCAGCTGCGCGCAGAACTCGAACACCAGGTCCTGGTGCCGGAGGGCCGGGCGCGGACTGACGACCATCACCCCCTCCACGAGCTCGTACCGCGCGGAGTCGTCCTCGGGCAGCGCCTCCCATTCCGCGAGGTCGATCAGGTGATCGGGCGGGCGTGGGGGCCAGGCGGAGCCGGCAGCGGTCATGGTCATCTCACCTCCTCCGACGCACCGCATCGTCCCACGGTTCCGGGCCCACGAAATCGGTCCCGACCCGACGTCTCCGAAGGGCTAGCGTCCACCAGTGTGGAGGTGACGTTCCGCCCGGTGACGGCGGACGACTTCGCCTTGATCGGGCGCTGGCTCGCCGAGCCGCACGTCGAGCGGTGGTGGGCGCACGAGTTCACCCCGGACGCGATCGAGCGGGACTTCGGACCCACGCTGCGCGGCGAGGAACCGGCCGAGGACCTCATCGCGAGCGCCTACGGGCGGCCGATCGGGCTGTGTCAGCGGTCCTTCTGGCACGCCTACCCGGAGGAGGTCGAGGAGTTCGCGCCGTACCTCGACGTCCCTCGGGACGCGATGACGATCGACTACCTGATCGGAGACCCGGCCGACGTCGGGCAGGGTCTGGGCACCGCCCTGATCCGGGACCTCGCCGTCGACACGTTCGCCGCCCACGCCGACTGCGGTGTGCTCCTCGTGCCCGTGATCGCGGGCAACCCGGCGTCGTGGCGGGCCCTGGAGAAGGCCGGCTTCCGCTTCGTCGCCCACGCCCGGGCCGCCCCCGACAACCCGATCGACCCGCCCGACCACCGCGTCTACCGGCTCGACCGACCGTGACGGCGCACTAACATGCGCCGGTGTCCGACAACCCCTGGCTCGTCGTCACCGGAGGCACCGCCGGCCCCGGGTACGCGCAGCGCTTCGCGACGATGGCCGCGGAGGGCGCCGACCTGCACGGCGAGGCCCGCCGCGTCCACGGCCTGCTCGACGCCGAACCGGGCGACGTCCTCGATGCCGGGTGCGGCACCGGGCGGGTCGCGACCCACCTCGCGGAGCTCGGCCACCGGGTCGTCGGGGTCGACCTGGACGCCTCCATGCTCGACGAGGCCCGCGCCGCGGCCCCGTCGCTCCCGTGGCTCCTCCGCGACCTCGCGACCCTCGACCTGCACCGGCGCTTCGACCTCGTCGTCGGCGCCGGCAACCTGTGGCCGCTGCTCACCCCGGGCACCCACGCCCGCGTGATCGCCCGGCTCGCCGCGCACCTGCGTCCGGGCGGTCTCCTGGTGCTCGGGTTCGGGCTCGACAGCGAGCACGTGCCGTTCACCCTGCCCGACGGCGTGCCGTTCCCTGACCTGCACGCCTACGACACGGCCGCCGTCGGCGCCGGCCTGCAGCTGCTCGTCCGCACCGCCGACTGGGACGGCCGCGAGCCGTACACCGGGGGCGGCTACGCGGTGAGCGTCCACCGCCGAGGGAGCACCACGCCGTGAACGGCCTCGCCCTGCTGATCGTCCTGGTCGTCTCGCTCGGGGTCACCGCCCTCGCCGACCGGTTCCGGGTGTCCTCCCCGCTGCTGCTCGTGGTGGTGGGGCTCGGGCTCTCGTTCGTCCCCGGCATCCCGAACGTGCCACTGGACCCCGACCTCGTGCTGTTCCTCGTCCTCCCGCCGCTGCTCTACTCCGCGGCGCTCGAGTCGTCCGCGCTGCGCATCCGGGAGAACCTGAACCGCATCGGCCAGCTCGCCTTCGGCCTCGTCATCTTCACGACGGCGGTCGTCGGGCTCGTCGCGTGGTGGGTCGTCCCCGGGCTGCCGCTGGCGAGCGCCCTCGTGCTCGGGGCCGTGGTCGCGCCGCCCGACGCGGTCGCGGCCGCGTCCATCGGCCGCCGGCTCGGTCTGAACCGACGGATGATGACCGTCCTCGAGGGCGAGAGCCTGCTGAACGACGCCACGGCGCTGACGCTGTTCCGGGTGCTCCTGGCGGTCGCGCTCGGCGCGGGAGCCTCGATCTGGGAGGGCCTGCTCGAGTTCCTCATCGCGGCGGTCGGCGGGATCGCGATCGGCGCGGTCGCCGGCTGGGTGATCCACCGGGTGCGGCTGCGGCTGGGCGACTCCTCGCTGGAGAGCGCGGTCGGCCTCGTCGTGCCGTTCGCGATCTACCTGCTCGCCGAGGACCTGCACGCGTCCGGAGTGCTCGCCGTCGTCGTCGCGGGCCTCTACCTCGGGCACAAGTCCACCGAGGGCGGGTTCGCGACCCGCATCCAGGACCAGGCGGTGTGGAAGGCCCTCGACCGCCTGCTCGAGGCCCTGGTCTTCGCACTGATCGGGCTGCAGCTGGCGGTGGTCGTGGCAGACCTGCGCCTGCCGTTCGAGCTGGTCGTGGCGTCGTCGGTGGCGGTGCTCGCGGCGACGATCCTCGCGCGCTTCGTCTGGATGTTCCCGACGATCTACCTGCCGCGGGTCCTGCCGAAGGTCCGGGCGCGGGGTCCCGCGATGCCGTGGCGGGTGCCGACGGTGCTCTCGTGGGCGGGGATGCGCGGGGTGGTCACGCTCGCGGCCGCCTTCGTCATCGACCCCGCCATGCCGGGGCGCGACATCGTGGTGTTCCTGGCGTTCGTCGTGACCGTCGGGACGCTGCTGATCCAGGGGCTCTCGCTGCCCTGGGTGATCCGACGCCTGAACGTCTACGACACCGGCGCCCAGAAGGACACGCTGCAGGAGGCCGCCGCCAAGCAGGCCGCCGCCGAGACCGCACTGGCCCGGCTCGAGGAGCTCACCGCCGGCGACGAGGACCGCACCCCCTCGCACGTCACCGACCAGCTCCGCTCCTGGGCCGAGCAACGGTCCAACGGGGCGTGGGAACGGCTCGGACGGCCGGCGGAGGAGATCGGCGAGTCCCCGTCGGTCGCCTTCGTGCGGCTGCGGCGGGCGATGCTGGACGCCGAGCGGCGCACGTTCGTCCGGTTCCGTGACATGGGCCGGCTCGAGGAGTCCGCGATGCGCGAGCTGCTGCGGGAACTGGACTACGAGGAGGCGATGCTCGACCGGTGATCCGCGGGGCGCGGCTGGGCGACGGCGCGCAGGCGTTGCGTCGCGCACACGGGCCACGGGAGTCGCCCGCCGGTGTCTGCCCGTTGCGTCCCGCACACGGCTGGACGGGTTCGCCCTGCGGCGCACCGGCGTTGCGTCGCGCACACGTCGGGCTTCCCGCGAGATCGACGCCCGACGGGATCGCCGCCGAATCCGCCGCAACTCGGCCGGCCGTATGCGTCCCGCAACGCGCCACCGGACCCACCGCGACTCGGCCAGCCGTATGCGTCCCGCAACGCGCCACCGGACCCACCGCGACTCGGCCAGCCGTGTGCGCCCCGCAACACCCGGCGGTTCGGGTCCGCTCCACCGATCGACGCCCGCGGTCGGTCGACGACTCGCTAGGGTGCCTCGCGTGAGCGGCGCCGACCCCCTGCTCGACAGCCTGCGCGCCGCCGTCGCGGCCGCGCCGGAGGACACGACCCTGCGGCTGCACCTGGCCGGGCTGTTGATCGACGCCGGGGAGCAGCAGGAGGCCGTCACGCACGTGGCCGCCGTTCTCGGCCGGGAGCCGGGCCACCCTGGGGCGGCCACCCTCATGGCCCGCGCGCTCGGGACGGCACCGGCCCCCGAAACGTCGTCAGCCCCCGAACCCGCCCCGCAGAAGCCGGGCTTCGACTGGGCCGCGGCCGAGGCCGAGGTCAGCGACGTCGTCAGCCCCCGGTTCGCCCCCGACGACGCCGCGGAGCCGATCCCGGTCGGTCCCCCGGCGGGCGGCGGACGGTTCGCGGTGGAGCGCCCGGACCTACGCCTGGCCGACGTCGGCGGGATGGACGCCGTCAAGAAGCGCCTCGAGGCGGCGTTCCTCGCGCCGCTGCGCAACGAGAAGCTCCGCGAGCTGTACGGCAAGAGCCTGCGCGGGGGGCTGCTCCTCTACGGGCCGCCGGGCTGCGGGAAGACGTTCTTCGCCCGGGCGCTCGCCGGAGAGCTGGGCGCGGGCTTCCTCGCGGTCGGCATCCACGACGTGCTCGACCCGTGGGCGGGCAATTCCGAGCGCAACATGCACGACGTGTTCCTCGCGGCCCGTTCCGCCGCTCCGTGCGTGCTGTTCTTCGACGAGCTCGACGGCATCGCGCAGAAGCGCTCGGCGGTCACGGGCGGCGTCCTTCGGCAGGTGATCACGCAGATGCTCGCCGAGCTCGACGGGGTGTCGGCGGACAACGAGGGTGTGTTCATGCTGGCCGCCAGCAACATGCCGTGGGACGTCGACCCGGCCCTGCGCCGCCCCGGCCGGTTCGACCGGACGGTGCTGGTGGTGCCCCCGGACGACGACGCCCGGCGCGCGATCCTGGAGTACCACCTGCGGGACCGGCCGGTGGAGAACGTGAAGCTCAAGCCGCTCGTCGCGCGGACCGAGGGCTTCTCCGGCGCCGACCTCGCCCACCTCTGCGAGGCCGCCACGGAGCACGCCCTGCTCGACTCCGTGTCGACCGGCACCGCCCGCATGATCACCCAGGACGACCTCCTCGCGGCGGCCGCCGAGCTCCGTCCCTCGACCGGCCCGTGGTTCACCACCGCCCGCCAGGTCGCGCTGTACGCGAACACCGACGGCACCTACGACGACCTCGCCGCCTACATGAAACGCCGCAAGCTGCTGTGACTCCGGAGGGCAGCGAGGGCGGAGCCCGGCGTCGGGCGGGGATGCTGGTCGACGCCCGGCAGTACGTCCGGGCCCGCGCGGAGATCGCCCGGGCGCTCGCCGAGGATCCCGACGACGGCGCCGCCTTCCACGTCCTCGCCCTGCTCGAGCAGCGGGAGGGGCACCACGACGAGTCCCTGGAGGCCCTGGACCGGGCCGCCGCGCTCGGGGTCGCCCCCACCGCGTACCTGCACACCCGGATGAACACGCTCTACCACGCCCGCCGGTTCACCGAGGCGGTGCCGGTCGCCGAGGAACTGCTGCGCCACGACCCGCAGCAGCTCCAGGCCCACGTCCTGCTCGCCCAGATGCTCGGCGGGGAGGGCCGCGCGGACTACCACCGCGCTCGCGCGCACGGCGAGTACGCCGTCTCGCTGGCGCCGGAGAACGACCACGCCCACTACGCCCTGGGCCAGGTCCTCGCCTCCACCCACGGCCGGTGGGGCGCCCGGGCGGCGCTCCCCCACCTGCGCGAGGCGGTCCGCCTCAAGCCGGACGACCCGGCCAACCTCAACGCGCTCGGCGTCGTCGACCTCACCCTCGGCCGGTCGGCGAGCGCCCTGCGCTCCTTCGCCGACGCGCTCGCCGTCGACCCGACCCTCGAGCCCGCCGCGTTCAACCTGCCCCTGGCGATGCTGGGCCTGGTCCGCCGCGCGGGCCTCGTCGTGACCCTGGTCCTGCTGGCCGCCGCGGTCACGGGGGTGGCGCTGGCCCCGCGCGCGGCGACGGCGGCCGCGGGAGGCGCGCCCGGCGCCGGGGTGCTCGGCCACGTGGTCGCCGTGGTGGCCGTCCTCGCGGTCCTCGGGCTGGTCGTGGCGCGGGTCCAACACCTGGTGCCGCCGACGGTCCGTCCCGCCGCGGCTCGGGCCTGGCGTCGGGACCCGGTGCTGGCGCCGCTCGTGGTCTCCTCCGCGATCTCGGGCGTGATCGCGGTGGTCATGGTGGCCCTGCCGGTGCCGAACGGCGTGCACGTGCCACCGTTGCTGCTGCTCGGGGTGGTCGTGCGCATCGTCGCCGGCGTCGTCAGGCGCGCGCGCACCGCACGCTACGGACGGGAGCGGCGCACCGAGCGGGCCGACCTCTGGCGGCCCCGGAGCTGAGCTGCGGGGCCGCATGGGGCGTCACACCTCGCTGGTCAGCTCCTGGAACTCCATGTCGACGCCGGCCTGCGCGAAGTTGTCCAGGTCGGCGACCGCCGCCTGCCCCTCCTCCGAGCCGAGGGACGCCTGCGCGGCCTCCTTCGAGTCCCAGTCGAGCACCGCGACCAGCGCGTGCGGCGGCTGCGACCCGTCCGGCGTCTCGCACACCCCCCACGAGAAGGAGCGCACGTCGGGCAGCTTCGCGGCGAGCTTCGCGTGCACGTCGCGGTAGTGGGTGACGAAGGCGTCCCGGTCGGCGGGGTGGTGGTAGCTGGCGGTCAGGCGGTACATCGACGAACCTCCCGGTTGTGACGGTCGCCTCAGCGAACCAGGCCCGACCCGCCGTCGGGAAGGGGTCGCGTGACGATCGGGTTCCGCGCACTCGCGGCGGCCTGGCCCGGTTCGGTGTCCGGCACGAAGAGCCGCCAGTCGCCGCTGACCATCGTCGGGTGGTCGATCACCCGGGCACCGTCGGCGTAGTAGGTCGCACCCAGCACCATCCGGGGTCGGGTGGTGCGGTTCGCGCCGGCGGTGTGGAAGCACAGCGTCGAGTGGAAGCTGACGTCGCCGAGGGCGAAGGGCTCGTCGTGCACGACGACCCCGGCGTCGCGCAGCGCCTCGGACACGCGCAGGTCGTAGGACGTCCCCACCTTGTCGAAGGGCAGGTCGGCGAGCAGGCGCCACGTGTCCATCCCGCGGGCGAACGACAGGGGGCCCATCGCGGCCGGCACCGCCTGCAGGGGCATCCACGTGGAGATCACGTCGTGCGAGTCGAGCGGGAAGTGGTGGGCGTCGTGGTGCCACGGGGTGCGGCCCGCGCCGGGCTCCTTGCACAGCGCGCTGTCGTGGTAGAGCCGCAGCGTGTCGTGCCCGAGGAGCGCGGCGCAGATGCCGGCGATCCGCGGGGAGAGCACCGCCGCGCGGACCAGCGGGTCCTCGAGCCACATCATCTCGCGGGCCCGCAGCGACGAGCCGGTGGTGGTGGCCAGCAGGTCGACGAGCCGGCGGCGCAGCACCTCGGCGGCGCCCGGGGTCACCACGCGCGGCAGGACGACGAAGCCGTCGGCCGCGAAGGCCCCGACCGCACCGAGGGGCAGGTCGTACGGCGCGGCGAGCTCGGCGAGCACGGCGTCCTCGTCGGGCAACGGGCCGGGCTCGGGCTCCGGGACGTCGACCAGGGTCGTCTCCGGGCCGCCCTCGGCCAGGGACATGTACCAGTCCCACCACTGCTCGTTGTCGCCGTCCCAGGCGGGCGCGACGTCGTCGGAGGCCCCGGCCGCGGTGGCGTCGCTGAGGTACGGGTTCATGCGGGGACCTCCCAGGTGATCACGTCGACGAGCTGCGTGAAGCGGTAACCGTCCGTCCCGAGCTGCGGCGTGAGGTACTCGGCGACGGCGCCCTCGATCTCCATTCGCGCGAGGGGCACCGAGTCGTCGAAGACGCAGCGCTGGAGGAAGCCCTCGATCACCGACCGGTCCGGGTGCCCGACGTCGTAGCGGATGGTGGTGACCTCCGGGACGACGCCGGCGCCGGTGAGGGCGTGGCGGACCTGCTCCGCCGTCGTGAAGGGGACCGCGTCCGGGGAGAAGGTCGCCCGGTACGCCTCGGCGAAGCGCAGGTAGTGCGAGTCCGACCGGGCGTGGACGATCGCGCCGAACCCGCCCGGGCGCTGTGCGGCCACCATCCTCGCGATGCCGACGCCGATCTCCTGCGGCGGGACGGCGTAGAGGGCGTGCGTGGCCCAGGCGACGTCGACGTCGCCGACGTCCGCGGGCAGGTCCTGGATGCGGACCTCGTGCTCGGCGCGCACCGTGAACGGCGCCTCGAGCACCGACCGCGCCTCGGCGAGCGAGAACGCGGACGGGTCGAGCAGGTCGATCTCCACCCGGACGTCGCCGACGCGGGCCGCGAGACCCTGCCGCTGTAGCTCGGCGGGGAACTTCCCGCTGCCGCAGGCGACGTCGAGGACGCGGACCCGGCCGTCCCGGGCGTGTGCCCGCAGGTCGGCGGCCCAGTCGCGGGCGGCGACCATCTGCCGGTAGTCCTCGGCGGCGAGGGCGTAGAAGGCCTCCATGCCCGCCCGCCCCTGCTCGGCCCAGTGGGCGAGACTGCGTTCCTCGGTGCTCCCCGGTTGGGGCATGGGGCGGTGCCTCCGTGATCGGCGCCGTGCCCCGGGTGTGGAGGACGGCAACTCCATGGCACGCAACCACGGGGCGGCCGGCGCGGCAACGCGAGCCGACCCGACCCGTCGTCGCGACGCGGTCAGCGCCGGAGGCGGGCGACGATCCTCGTGGTGATCGGATCGAGGAACAGCGCGAACAGCGCGAAGTAGCCGATCGCGGGGACCACCAGCACCAGCACGAACGCGAGCAGCATGTCGATCGACGCGCCCACCGAGCCGGTGACGAAGGCCTCGGGCGGGCGGCGCCGGCTGCCGTCGGCGAGCCCCGTCCGGCGCATGAGCACCGCCATCACCGTCAGCAGGCCGCTGCCCAGCACGAGGATGCCGACGTAGACGCGCAGGACGAACGGCTGCGAGCCGTAGGTCGCGACCATCTCCGTGGTGAACGGCAGCACCACGATCGACAGCACCCACGCCAGGTTGAGCAGGACCAGCACCGGGGTCAGCCGGCCCCCGTACCCGTAGAGCCGGTGGTGGACCAGCCACAGGCGTCCGATCACCACGAAGCTCAACAGGAAGCTCGCGAACACCGGGAGGTTGTCCGCGACGACCTCGGCCGCGGGGACGGCCGGGCGGTCGTCGGACGGGACGAGCTCGGTGAGCGGGAGGACGAGCAGGGTCAGCGCGATCGCGACCGAGGCGTCGACGAAGGCGACCATCCGCTCCGCACCGGGCAGCGCGTCGGGGTCCGGCTCGTCCGCTTCCCCGGCCGTGCTCACAGCACGTCCGCGACGTGCCCGGTCTCGTTGACCGACCGGACCCGCCGTCGCCCGCTGCGGGAGACGAGGACCCGGCTCAGGCCCGCGTGGTCGAGGGGGAAGGTCAGCGGGCGGCCCAGCGCCAGCTCGAGCGCGAGGAACAGGTTGATCGTCCCGGCGT
This sequence comes from Actinomycetospora termitidis, assembly GCF_030286555.1. Lineage (GTDB taxonomy): Bacteria > Actinomycetota > Actinomycetes > Mycobacteriales > Pseudonocardiaceae > Actinomycetospora > Actinomycetospora termitidis. Next base: position 236,422 of record NZ_JASVWF010000005.1, read on the forward strand.
GGCAGACGACCAGCACCGACTCCCGCCCGGCGTCGGCGTGCCGCTCGACGATCCGGTCGAACGCGCCGCGGACCCGGGCGGTGAACGCCCCGACGTCGACGAACTCCGGGAAGAAGCCCTCGCTGATGCGCTGCCAGTCCGGGTCGTCCGAGCCGAGGCGCTCGTGGACCGGGGTGTAGGAGGAGCGGCCGACGTCGAACTCGGCCAGATCCTCGTCGATCACCGGCGTCAGGCCCAGGGCGTCCGCCGCCGGGGCGGCGGTCTCCTGCGCCCGGCGCATCCCCGAGACGACGATCTCGGTGATCTTCTCGTGCGTGTGGTTCGCCGCCCACCAGCCGAGGGCACTCGCCTGCACCCGGCCGCGGGAGGAGAGCTCCGGGTCGGCGGGGGTGCCGTCGGGGCCGGTGTCGGCGGCCACGGGCTCGGCGTGGCGGGCCAGGATGAGCTGCATCGGTCTGCCTCCCGTCGCTGCGATCGCCCGGTCAGGAGGGGACGTGCTCGCCGTGGCCGGCGTCGCGCAGGCCCGCGCGGATCCGCTCGGCCTGGTCGTCCATCGCGGCGGGGTCGGGGTCGGTGGCGGCCTGCGTGAAGTCGAAGGCCTCCAGGCCCCAGGCCGGGTGCACGTGGACGTGCAGGTGGGGCACCTCGAACCCGGCGATCATGAGCGCGACGCGCGGCGGCTCGAAGACGTCCCGGATGACGGTGCCGATGGTGCGTGCCGTGGCCATGGCGTGCTCGAACAGGCCGGTTGGGGCGTCGATCCACTGGTCAATCTCCTCGCGGGGGACCACGAGGGTGTGGCCCGGACCCAGGGGATTGATGGAGAGGAAGCCGACCACCTGGTCGTCGGACCAGACGAAGCGTCCGGGGATCTCGCCGTTGATGATCTTGGTGAAGACGGTCGCCACGCGCCGGAGCCTAACGACCGGTCGGTGTCGGGGCTCCCCGGTAGCGTGACGGGGCAGCCGTTCGGAGTGTTGAGGAGAATCGATGCAGCCCTGGCCGGGCACGTCCTACCCGCTGGGTGCGACCTACGACGGGGCGGGGACCAACTTCGCGCTGTTCAGCGAGGTCGGCACCGCGGTGACGCTGTGCCTCTTCGACGCCGAGGGCGCCGAGACGGCCATCCCGCTCCCGGAGCGCGACGGCTTCGTCTGGCACGGCTACCTCCCCGGCGTCGTCCCCGGGCAGCGCTACGGCTACCGCGTCGACGGCCCGTCCGACCCGGAGGCCGGGCACCGCTGCAACCCGCACAAGCTGCTGATCGACCCGTACGCGAAGTCGATCGACGGCAGCCTGGGCACCACCTACGGGTGGGACGAGTCGCTGTTCGGCTATCACTTCGAGGACCCGGACGAGGTCAACCACGACGACTCGGCGCACCACGTGCCCAAGGCCGTCGTCGTGAACCCGTTCTTCGACTGGCACGACGACCGGCCGCCCCGCACGCCGTACCACGAGACGGTGATCTACGAGGCGCACGTCAAGGGGCTGACCTACCAGCACCCGGACATCCCCGAGGAGATGCGCGGCACGTACTCCGCGGTCGCGCACCCGGCCACGATCTCGCACCTCCAGCGGCTCGGGATCACCGCGATCGAGCTCATGCCGGTCCACCAGTTCGTGCACGACGACGCGCTCGTCCAGCGCGGCCTGCGCAACTACTGGGGCTACAACACGATCGCCTTCTTCGCCCCGCACTTCGGCTACGCGAGCGCCGGCCCCACCGGGACGACCGCGCCCGGGTCGCAGGTGCAGGAGTTCAAGGCGATGGTGCGTGACCTGCACGCGGCCGGCATCGAGGTGATCCTCGACGTGGTCTACAACCACACCGCCGAGGGCAACCACCAGGGCCCGACGCTGTCCATGCGCGGGATCGACAACCAGGCCTACTACCGCCTGGTCGACGACCAGCCGCAGTACTACATGGACTACACCGGCACCGGGAACTCGCTCAACGTCCGGCACCCGCACACGCTGCAGCTCATCATGGACTCGCTGCGCTACTGGGTCACCGAGATGCACGTCGACGGCTTCCGGTTCGACCTCGCGTCCACCCTCGCGCGGGAGTTCTACGACGTCGACCGGCTGTCGACGTTCTTCGACCTCGTCCAGCAGGACCCGGTGATCTCGCAGGTCAAGCTGATCGCCGAGCCGTGGGACGTCGGACCCGGCGGCTACCAGGTGGGCAACTTCCCGCCGGCGTGGACCGAGTGGAACGGCAAGTACCGCGACACCGTGCGCGACTTCTGGCGCGGGACGCCCGGCACGCTGGGCGAGTTCGGGTCCCGGCTCACCGGCTCCTCGGACCTCTACCAGGACGACGGGCGCCGGCCGTACGCGTCGATCAACTTCGTGACGGCGCACGACGGCTTCACCCTCAACGACCTGGTCTCCTACAACGAGAAGCACAACGAGGCCAACGGCGAGGGCGGCCGCGACGGCGCGGACGACAACAACTCGTGGAACTGCGGCGTCGAGGGCCCGACCGACGACGCGGCGGTCCTCGAACTGCGCCAGCGCCAGCGGCGGAACCTCCTCGCGACGATGTTCCTGTCCCAGGGCGTGCCGATGCTGCTGCACGGCGACGAACAGGGGCGCACGCAGGACGGCAACAACAACGGCTACTGCCAGGACTCCCCGATCTCCTGGATGGAGTGGTCGCCGGAGAAGTCCGACTCCGAGCTGATGACCTACACCTGCGGGATCTCCGCCCTGCGCGCGGCGCACCCGGTGTTCCGGCGCCGCCGCTTCTTCAACGGCCGGGAGATCCGCCCGGCCCTGCCCGGGTCCTCCGACGAACCGCAGCGCGACATCGCGTGGTTCACCGCCTCCGGCGAGGAGATGGGCGACGAGGACTGGGAGGGCGGCAGCGCCGCGGTCCTCACCGTCTTCCTCAACGGCCAGGGCATCGCCGAGGCCGACCCGCGGGGGCAGCGCGTCGTCGACGACTCCTTCCTGCTGATCTTCAACGCCCACCACGAGGACGTCGAGGTGACCCTGCCCGGCGAGGGGCTGCCCGACCGGTGGGCGACGGTGCTCGACACCGTCGACGGCACCGTCGTCGTCGGGACCGCGCGGTCGACGGCCGTGACCACCGTGGACGCGCTGCCCGACGACCTCGAGACCGTCGGCGGTGGCGACTCCGTGACCCTCGTCGCGCGGTCGATGCTGCTGCTGCAGCGGACGGACGAGGGCTCGTGAGCAGCCGCATCCCGTCATCCACGTACCGGCTCCAGCTCTCCCCGCAGCAGGACTTCGCCGCGGCGACCGACCTCGTCGGTTATCTCTCCGACCTTGGCGCCGGGGCGCTCTACTGCTCGCCGCTGCTCCAGCCGTCGCCGGGCTCGATGCACGGCTACGACGTCGTCGACCCGACGAGGGTCAACGAGGAGCTCGGCGGCGAGCAGGCCCGGGTGGCGCTGATCGGCGCGCTGCGCGAGGCCGGCCTGTGCGCGCTGATCGACCTGGTGCCGAACCACATGGGCGTCGCGGTCCCGGAGGCCAACCCGTCGTGGTGGTCGCTGCTGCAGTTGGGCCCGGAGTCGCCGTACGCCTCCTGGTACGACGTGGACCTGAGCGTGCCGATCCTGATCCCGGTCCTCGGCTCGCCGGAGGACGTCGAGAAGCTCGAGCTCTCCGACGACGGGGACGAGCTGCGCTACTTCGAGCACCGGTACCCGGTGGCCCCCGGGACGGGCGAGGGCTCGGCGCAGGAGGTGCACGAGCGCCAGCACTACCGGCTCGTGCACTGGCGCCGGGGCAACGCCGAGCTGACCTACCGGCGCTTCTTCGACGTCTCCGACCTCGCCGCGGTGCGCGTGGACGACCCGGAGGTGTTCGACGCGACCCACGCCGAGGTGCTGCGCTGGGTCGCCGCGGATCCCGACGTCGTGGCCGGACTGCGGATCGACCACCCCGACGGGCTCACCGCCCCGGGCGCGTACCTCCGCCGGCTGCGGGACCGGCTGGGCGACGACGCGTGGCTGCTCGTCGAGAAGATCACCTCGCTGCGCACCGGCGGGGTCACCGAGGTCCTGCCCGCGTCGTGGCCGGCCGACGGGACGACGGGGTACGACGCGCTCCGCGAGGTGTGCGGGCTGTTCGTCGACCCGCGCGGCGAGTCGCTGGTCGAGCAGGTCGCGGCCGAGCACACCGGCGAGCGGCAGCGGCTCTCGGTCGCCGAGCACACCGCGAAGCGGCTGGTCACCGACGAGATCCTGCTGGCCGAGGTCAAGCGGATCGCCCGGCTCGTGCCCTCCGAGGACGGCGACGACGACGCGACGGTGCAGGACGCCGTGGCCGAGCTGCTCGCGGCCTACCCGGTGTACCGCTCCTACCTGCCCGAGGGGCGGGCCGACCTCGAGCTGGCGGTGGACACGGCCGCCACCGCGCGCCCGGAGCTGGCGGACGTGGTGCGCCGGATCCGCGCCGCGATGCTCGCCGACCCGGACGGCCCGCTGACCCTGCGCGTCGAGCAGACCAGCGGCATGGTCACCGCGAAGGGCGTGGAGGACACGACCTTCTACCGGTGGAACCGGTTCGTCGCCCTGAACGAGGTCGGCGGAGCCCCCGACCGGTTCGGGGTCTCCCCCGCGGAGTTCCACGCCGCCGCGAGCCATCGCGACGCGGCGACACCCGTCGCGATGACGACGCTGTCGACCCACGACACCAAGCGCTCCGAGGACGTCCGCGCGCGGCTCGCGGTGCTATCCGAGCTCACCGCCGAGTGGGGCGCGTTCCTGCGGACCCTCTCCGCGCGGCACCCGTTGCCCTCCCCCTCGCTGGAGCTGCTGGCGTGGCAGTCGGTGATCGGCGCGTGGCCGCTCACCGAGGAGCGCCTCGGCGGGTACCTGACGAAGGCGTCCAAGGAGGCGAAGCTCGTCACCGCGCACGTCGACGCGGATGCCGAGGTCGACGAGAAGGTCGCCGCGTGGCCGGCCGAGGTGCTCGGGAACCCCGGGACGGTCGCCGAGATCGAGGCGTTCGTGCGGGCGATCGACGGGCACGGCCGGTCGAACGCGCTGGGCCAGAAGCTGCTGCAGATCGCCGGGCCGGGCGTGCCGGACGTCTACCAGGGCACCGATCTCTTCGAGTACTCGCTGGTCGACCCGGACAACCGGCGCCCCGTCGACTTCGCCCGGCGACGCGAGCTCCTCGCGCGGATCGACGGCGGGTGGCTGCCCCCGGCCGACGACCCGGACGGTGCGTCGAAGCTCCTGGTCACCGCGGCGGCCCTGCGCCTGCGCCGGTTCCGCCCGGAGCTGTTCGACGGGTACGCCGAGCTGCCCGCGTCCGGCCCGGCGGCCGAGCACGCCGTGGCGTTCGCGCGGGGCGGTCCGGCCGGGCGGGAGCGGCTCGTCGTCGTGGCGACGCGGCTCCCGGTCGGCCTGGAGGCCGCCGGCGGCTGGGCCGACACGGTCCTCCCCCTGCCCGGCGGGGCGACCGACTGGACCGACATGGTGACCGGCTCGCCCGTCGATGGGTCCGCGCCGGCGCTGTCGACCCTGCTGGCCCGCTACCCCGTGGCGCTGCTGGTGCGCCCGGCCTGAGCGTCGTCGCGAGTGCGACACCACGCAGGATCCGCGCGCCCGGAACCTGCGCCACGTCGCACTCGCGCCGACCCCCGGGACGCCGACGCACAACCCCGTCCGCCGGACACGGTCGCGCCGAGGTGGGTCTGCCTCAGCGGCGCTTCGGCGCGAGCGGGACGACCCGCCGGGACGGCGTGCGGGGCATGACCTCCGTCTCGGCGTCGACCGGCGACGATGCGATCGTTTCGGTGACCGCGTCCTCCTCGTCGGGCGGCGCGGGCCGGGCGATCGGCACCTCCCCGGTCACGGCGCGGATGGCCTCCTCGGGCACCTTCCCGCGCTCCGCGACCGGCACGGCCACGCGCCGCTTGTCCCGACGCCGGTAGAGCAGCGCGCCCACGATCGCGACCGTCGCGAGGAACGGCACGACCAGCGTCCACCACGTCGTCCCGCGGAACGACAGGTTCAGCACCGCGTGCGCCACGACCACCGGCCAGCACAGGTACGACGACCAGTGCACCCAGAACCACACGCGCCGCGGGATGCGCGAGCGCAGCAGCGAGGTCACCACGATGGCGAGGATCAGGTCGAACGCGATCGTCCCGAACGCCGCGCCGATCGGGTTGTACAGCGCGACCCCGGGCACGAACACGTCGACCACCCGCAGGTGCACGTAGTCGGTGACCAGCACCGTGAGCACGTGCAGGACGACGAACACCACGGTGATCAGCGACAGGTTGCGGTGCAGCGCCACCAGCACGAAGCGGGGCAGCCCCAGCTCCGCGTTCTTCACCACCGAGGTGTTGTGCAGGATCCCCAGCACGACGACGAGGCTCAGCAGCAGCAGGCCGACGGCCCCGAGGGCCCGGGAGACGAACCAGAGCTGGAGCACCGCGTCACCGCGTGAACGGCGTGTAGACGAGGGGCCCCTCCTGGGGCCGGGTGTACTGGTACTCCAGGGGCGTCACCCGGGGCACGTCGGGCGCCGACGCGGTGGCGGAGATCGCGGCCTGGAGCCCGACCGTGAGCGCGGCCGCGATCGCGGTGATCCACGCCGTGGTCTCGACGATCAGACGCTTGTTCGTCTCGTGCTGCGACTTCTTGCGCGAGCCCGTGCCCGCGCGCACCGCTCCCGTCGCCGCCACGCGCTCCAGGATGCCGCATGAGGTCGGCGTGAGATCACCCGAGGGCCGCGGATCGCGGCCCCCGGATGCCGTCACCCGAGCAGCGTCGCGTCCGCCGGGGAGAGCCGGTCGGTGATGGTGTTCCGCTGGTGCCAGTACGGGTAGAGCAGCGGCATCGCCGAGACCTCGTCCAGGCGCCGCATCTCGTCGTCGGACAGCGCGAGGTCCGCCGCCGCGAGGTTGTCCGCCAGCTGCTCCTCGGTGCGGGCGCCGATCACCAGGGAGGTCACCCCGGGCTTGTGCAGCAGCCACGCGTTCGCGACCTGGGCGACCGAGACACCGTGCGCGTCCCCGATCTCCGCGGCGACCTCGATGATGTCGTAGAGCCGCTCGCGGTCCGCGACCGGCGGCTCGGACCACTCGCCGAGGTGGCGCGAGGTCTCCGGGTCGTCCTGGCCACGCCGGAACTTGCCGGAGAGCAGGCCGCCCGCGATCGGGCTCCACACGAGGATGCCGAGCCCCTGGTCGATCGAGACCGGGACCAGCTCGTTCTCCGCCTCCCGGGCCTGCAGCGTGTAGTGGATCTGCTGGGACACGAAGCGCTGGTACTCGCCCCGCTCCGACACACCGAGCGCCTTCATGATGTGCCACGCCGAGTAGTTCGAGCAGCCGATGTAGCGGATCTTGCCCTTGCGCACGAGGGTGTCGAGGGCCTCGAGCGTCTCCTCGAGCGGCGTCAGCCCGTCCCAGCCGTGCATCTGGTAGAGGTCGATGTGCTCGACGCCGAGGCGGCGCAGGCTGTCCTCGCACGACCGCACGATCCGCTGGCGGGAGGCCCCGCCGTCGTTCGGGCCGTCGCCCATCGGGAACCGCATCTTGGTGGCGATCAGCAGGTCGTCGCGGTGGTTCTTCGTCGCCTGCCCGACGATCTCCTCGGACTGCCCGGCCGAGTACATGTCGGCGGTGTCGACGAGGTTGACGCCGCGCTCGACGCACAGGTCGATCTGGCGGGTGGCGCCCTCGACGTCGGTGGTGCCGAGCTGGGAGAACATCCCCTGCCCGCCGAAGGTCATCGTGCCCATCGTCATCGTCGAGACGTTCAGTCCCGACCGGCCCAGTTGCCTGTACTCCATGCCCGCCGGATGCCCGCCCGGGGTGTCCCCCGAACGGGCATCCGGTCGATGTGACTCAGCGCCGGGTCAGCTCCGGGCGCACCGCGAGCAGCAGCCCGAGCACGGCGTAGCCGACGAGGAAGTGCGTCCCGGCGACGACGGAGCCGATCTCCCGTCCGAACACCATGAGCGACGGCAGCGCGACGAAGATCCACGTCTCGGCCACGACCGGCCAGGCCCGCAGGGCACCACGCCAGCGGCCGGCGACCGCGACCTTCACGCCGATGATCGCCATGCCGAGCATCGACAGCGGCCAGAACGGGTCGAGGACCGTCGCGACCGTGCCCCACTCGCCGCCGTCCGCCGGCAGCGTGAACACCGACTGCACCGTCGCGACCGCGAGGACCACGGACTCGACGACCAGCATGGTGCGGGCGAGGCGCGACGTCCCGGTCGCCCGGGTCCGCCACATCGCGGCGAGCAGGCAGAAGACGCCGAGCTGGAAGAACAGGCCGGTCAGCGAGATGGCGAAGCTGCCCTGCTCGGACTCGGCACCCGAGGTCATGAACGCGACGCCGTAGGCGCCCGCGCCCGCGGCCAGGCCCGCTCCGAGCAGACGGAGCGTTCCCGACAAAGCAGCTGAGCACGCCGATAGGGGGTCCGGCGGGACCGGCGCGGGCGGGGCCACGTCGGTGCGGGCGGGGGCGGGGACGTGGCTCGTGGTGGTGCGGAACGTGGTCATGGCGGGCTCCTGGGGGAATCGGTCGGCGGTGGCGGTGGTGATGGCGGGGTGCCGGTCGGTCATGGCGAGAACCCTGCGCCCGAGGCGTCCCGCTCCCCCAGGGCCGCGGATCCCGCCGGAGTCCCGTCCCGTGTCCCGGATCGACGGGACATCGGGCGGGACGCCGGTCCCTACGGGATCCACGGGTCGGCGTGGCAATCTCGGCGCGTGACGGAGACCATCGCGCGCGCCCCCGCGGTGCCGGCGCAGGAGCGGGCCCGGCCGCGGCTCCGGGTCGACCTGCCGCTCGCCCTGGTCGCGCTGCTCTCCCTCGCCGTCTCCCTCGCCGTCGTCGTGCTCGACGTCCGGGCCGTGGGCCGGGTCCTCCCGCCCGGGGTCGACGGCTCGCCGGGCTGGCCGATCGCCCTGTCCGGACTCGCGCTGCTGGTCCCCGGGCTCGTCGTCGTCCGGGACCGGGCGCGACACCGCGTGGGCCTGGTCCTCGTGGTCGGCGGGGTCGCGTGGGTGCTGGACGCCCTCGCCGGGGCCTGGCTCCTCGAGGCCCTCGTCCACGACCGCCCGTTCGGCGGGCTCGCCTTCGCCGTCATCAACCGGTGGGGCGCGTTCCTCCTGCTCACGCTCCCGCTGATCCTGCTGCTGTTCCCCGACGGCGAGCTCCCCCGCGGCCGGTGGGGCCGGGCCGCGTCCGTCGCCAGTCTGGCCGCGACGGCGCTGCTCCCCCTGTGCCTCGTCCTGGTGCCGACCGCGGTGATCGACGCCCACTCCGGCGCGCCGACCGCCCCCGAGGTCCTGGCCCTGGGCGTCGACACGCTGTCCGTGCCGTGGACCGGGTGGCCGGCCGTGCTGACCGTCGCCTACGCGTTCCTGCCGCTCGGGCTGCTGGTCCCGCTGGCCGTGGTGGTCGTGCGGTTCCGGCGGGCCACCGGGGTCCGCCGCCGGCAGATGCGCTGGCTCGTCTGGGCCGCGATCGTGGACGCCCTGGTGATGCTGGTCGGGCGGCTCCTGCCCGCCTGGGCGTCCGGTCCCGCCCTGTGCGTGGCGATCGCGGTGACCAGCGCCGCGATCCTGGTCGCCGTCACGCGCTACCGACTCTACGAGATCGACCGGCTGCTCCCGGCCACCGTCCTGACGGCGCTGCTGGCCGTCGGGGTGGTCGCGGTCGACGTCCTCCTGGTCCTGACGGCGGGTGCGCTCCTCGGTGACCGCGACGCCGGGCTGATCGCCGTCGCGGTCGTCGCCGTGGCCTACACCCCGCTGCGGACCCGGCTGTGGACGCTGTCCCGACGGCTGGTCCGCGGCACCCGCGACGACCCGGAGGGCACCGTCGCGGCCCTGGCCGGGCGCCTGGAGTCCGCCTCCGCGCCCGACGCGCAGCTCGCGGCCCTGGCCCGCACCGTCGTCGAGGCGTTCCGGCTCCCGGGCGTACGGGTGGAGGTCGACCGGGCCGACGGGGCCCGGGCCACCGTCGAGCACGGTCGGCCGGGGACGGCGGTCGTCGAGCTGCCGCTGCGCTACCGCGACGAGCCGATCGGCCGGGTCGCGCTCCCCGCCCACGCGCTCGACGCCCTCTCCGCCCGCGACCAGCGCCTGCTGGCCGACCTGCTGCGGCAGGCCGCCGCGGCGGCCCGCGCCGGCGCGCTCGGGGCGTCGCTGCAGCGGGCCCGCGAGCAGATCGTCACCGCCCGGGAGGAGGAGCGCCGACGGCTGCGCCGGGACCTGCACGACTCCGTGGGTCCGGCCCTCGGGGCGGTCACGCTGCGGATCGAGACCGCCCGGGAGCTCGCGGCCGCCGACCCGGTCGCCGCCGACGGCATGCTCGACCGGGCCACCGCCGACGTCGCGGCCCTGCTCGCCGACGTCCGCCGCCTCGTCCACGACCTGCGCCCACCGGCCCTCGACGAGCTCGGGCTGGTCGGGGCGCTGCGCGCCCGGGCCCGGTCGCTGTCCGGCGACGGGCTGGAGATCACGGTCCGCGGGGACGACCCCGGGGAGCTGTCCGCGGCGGTCGAGGTCGCCGCGTTCCACATCGTCTCGGAGGCCCTGACCAACGTGGTCCGGCACGCGCACGCCCGCACCGCCGAGGTGGTGGTGACGCGGGAGCCCGACCGCCTGGTCGTCACCGTCGCCGACGACGGCCGCGGGATCACCCCCGCCGTCACCGCCGGGGTGGGGAGCCGCTCGCTGCGGGAGCGCTCCGCCGAGCTCGGCGGCACGACGACCGTGAGCTGCCCCGACGACGGCGGCACGGTCGTCCGCGCCGAGCTCCCCTGCGCGGTGACCCCGTGACCCGGGTCCTGCTGGTCGACGACCACCCGGTCTACCTCGAGGGGCTCGCGGCGCTCCTGGGTGCCGCGGGCGCGGCCACCGGGATCGAGGTGGTCGGCACCGCGACCGACGGCACCGGGGCCGTGACGGCCGCGGCCGAGCTCGCGCCCGACGTCGTCGTCATGGACGTCCGCATGCCCGGCCTCGACGGGATCGCCGCCACCCGCCGCGTCGTCGACGCCGCCGCGGCCGCCGGCCGGGACGTCGGGGTCGTGGTGCTGACGATGAGCGAGGAGGACGAGACGGTCTTCGCGGCCATGCGCGCCGGGGCCCGCGGCTACCTGCTCAAGGGCGCCACCCGGGTCGAGATCACCAACGCGATCGCCACCGTCGCCGCGGGCGGTGCGGTGTTCGGACCCGCGATCGCCCGCCGGGTCGCGGACTTCCTCGCCCCGGCGCGGACCACGGCCGAGGGCCTGTTCCCGGAGCTGACCGGCCGGGAGCGGGAGGTGCTCGACCTCGTCGCCGCGGGCCGGGCGAACCCGCAGATCGCGGCGACGCTGCACCTGTCGCCGAAGACCGTGCGCAACGTGGTGTCGTCGATCTTCACCAAGCTCCACGTGGCCGACCGCGCCGAGGCGATCGTCCGCGCCCGCGAGGCGGGCCTGGGCCGGGCCTCAGGGGCGACCGACGGGCTCCGTCGGTGACGTCAGGCCGTTGAGCGCGAGCACGCGGGCGGCGGGACCGGTGCGCGGCAGCACGAGTCGCGCGCCCTGGTCGGCGGCCGCGAGCAGCACCCCCACCCCGGCGCTGGCGAGGTGGCCGACGCCGGTGACGTCGAGCGACCACTCCGGCCCCGGCGGGTGGGCGAGGATCCGGCCCAGGACGTCGGCGCCGACGAGGTCGAGGTCGCCGGTCACCTCGACGGTGGACCCGGTGACGTCCACCGACACGGCCTCGTCGGCGGGCACGACCTGGGGCGGCCGGATCCGGCCCCGGTCCACCGCGCGCCGTCCCGGCGGCACGGTGAACGAGACCGTGGTGCCGCCCGGTCCGCCGTCCACGACGACGTCGGAGGCCAGCGCGCGGATCATCGACAGTCCCCGCCCGCGGTGTCCGGGATCCCGCGGGATGTCGCGCCACGCCCCGCGGTCGGTCACCCGCACCGCGACGCCGCCGTCGGGACGGGCGGCGACGTGCACGGTGACCTCCGACGACGAGGGCGGCACCGTCCCGTAGGCGTGCTCGACGGCGTTGGTGGCGGCCTCGCCGAGGGCGAGCTGCAGGTCCTCGACGACCTCGTCGCGCAGGCCCGCGGGCACCGCCCACGCCCGCACCGCCCGGCGCAGCACCGCGAGCTCGGCCGGGTCGGCACGGAAGGTCGAATCGAGGGGGGCGGGGGCGAGCCGGACGACGACGACGGCCACGTCGTCGATCGCCTCGGCCGGCGCGAGGGCGTCCAGGAGCACCGAGGCCACCGGCTCCGGGGCGACGTCGGTGCACGAGGCGGCGACCGCGAGCAGCCGGTCCAGCCCGTCGTCGAGGGACTCGCCGCGCCGCTCCACCAGGCCGTCGGTGTAGAGGACGATGTCGTCGCCCGGCACGATCCGGGTGACGCCCTCGGTGCGGGCGCGGCGCCGGTCGTGGGCGAGCCCGAGCAGGGGCCCGTGGCCGGCGGGGTCGGTGAGCAGCCGCGGGCCGTCGGCGTCGACGAGCAGGGCGGGCAGGTGCCCGGCGCGCGCCCAGTGCACCTCGCCGCTGTCGGTGTCGACCACCAGGCAGATCGCGGTGGACGCCCGCGCGCCCGGCACCCGGGCCACGAGCCCGTCGAGCAGGTCCAGCGCCGGCCCGGGTCCGTGCCCCGCGAGCAGGTAGCCCGAGAGGGCGGTGCGCAGCTGTCCCATCACCGCGGCCGCCGCGGTCCCCTGCCCCACCACGTCGCCGACGACCACCGCGACGTGGTGCGGGCCGACCTCCACGACGTCGTACCAGTCGCCGCCCGCCGAGGTCCCGACGGCGCCTGGCAGGTAGCGCACCGCGATGGGCAGCCGGGCCACCTCCGGCAGGGCCTGGGGCAGCAGCGACCGCTGCAGGGTCTGGGCGATCTCGTGCTCGGCGCGGTAGAGCCGCGCCCGGTCGAGGGCGACCGCACAGGGCTCGGCGAGGGACTGCAGCGTGAGCCGCTCGCCCGCGTCCAGTCGCCCGCGGGTGTCCCGGCCGACCGCGAGCGCCCCGACGACGCTGCCCGCCGCGATCAGCGGGATCGTCACCACCTTCTGCAGCCCGCGGTCGCGCATCAGCGCCACCAGCTCCGGGTCCTGCGCGTCCTCGGGCTCCCCCGGCTCGGGCTCGTGGACCCACAGCGAGCGTTCCGTGACGACGGCGCGGGTCAGCAGCGTGTCCGCCTCCAGCGGCACGACGTCGCCATGGGACCGGGCGGGCGCCACCACGGGGCGGCGGGTGACCATCCGCAGCTGTCGCTGGGCCGCGTCGTACTCGAAGACGGCCACCTCGATGTCCTGTCCGAGCAGCTCCACGACGTGGTCGGTGGCGGCGCGGGCCACCTCGGCCGGGGTCGCGGCCGCGGAGAACGCGGCCGTCGCGTGGTGGACGATCGCGAGCCGGTGCGCGGCGCTGCGCTCGTCGGCGTAGAGCAGCGCGTTGTCCAGGCCGGGCAGGGTGCGGGCCACGACCTCGTCGACGAGGGCCCGGTCGGCGTCCGTCCACGGCGCGCTGCGGCCGTCGCGGGCGAGCACGAGCACGCCGAGCGTGCGGTCGCGGACCCGGAGCACCCGCTGCAGCGTGCGCGGGTCGGGCTCCGGCTCGTCGTCGAGGACCGTGACGCGGTCGGCGAGGTGCGCGTCGTGCAGCACGCGGGACAGCTCACGCAGGCGTCCGGCCACGGTGTCGGTGGACTCCATCGCCGCGCCCACCTCGGCGAGCAGCCGGGCCCGGTCGGCCTCCTGCAGGCGGGTCTCCACGTCGACGGCGGACCCGACCCAGCCGGTCGCCCGGCCGTCCGGTCCGGGCACGGGCGTCGCCTGCTCGACGAGCCGGTGGTAGGTCCCGTCGGCGTGCCGCAGGCGGAAGTCGGTCTCCCAGGCGCGGCCGAGCTCCCGGCCGCGCGCGACCAGCTCGTCGTAGCCCGCCCGGTCGTCGGGGTGGACCCCCTCGACCCAGCCCTCCCCGAGCTCGTCGGCCTGGTCCCGCCCCGTGAAGCGGCTCCACCCGGCGTTGAGGAAGACCCGCCGTCCGCGGGCGTCGGACACCCAGATCATGGCGGGCGCGAGGTCGGCCACCGCGGTGAAGCGGGCCTCCGCCTCGCGGCGCGACCGGCCGAGCTGCAGGTGCGCCTGCACGCGGGCCTGCAGCTCACCGGGTGAGAAGGGCTTCACCAGGTAGTCGTCGGCCTGGGCGGCCAGGCCCTCGACCGCGGCCTCCTCGCCGGCGCGGGCCGAGAGCAGCAGCACCGGGACCCGCGCCGTGCGGGGGTCCGAGCGCAGGGCCGTGAGCAGCGCCAGGCCGTCGCGGCCCGGCATCATCACGTCCGAGACGATCATGTCCGGCGGGTCGGCGAGGGCGAGCCGCAGGGCCTCCTCGCCGTCGGTCGCCGTCGTGACGGTGCAGCGCGGCGCGAGCAGGCGGGTGATGTAGGCCCGCATGTCCGCGTTGTCGTCGGCGACCAGGACCCGGCCGATGACCGCCGACCCGGCGGCGTCCGATCCGGAGGCGTCCGACCCGGTCGGCACCCAGAGCTCCGCCTCGTCGACGAGGGCGCGGGCGCGCTCCGTCGGGCCGGTGGCGTCGTCGTCGGTCGGGCCGGGCGCGGGGACCTCGCGGACCGGGAGCGTGACGGTGAAGGTGCTACCGACGCCGACCTCGCTGCGCACGTCGACCGACCCGCCGTCGAACTCGACGAGCTCGCGGACGAGGGCGAGCCCGATCCCGCTGCCCTCGGCGGAGCGGGCCCACGTGCCCTCGACGCGGTGGAACCGGTCGAAGAGCCGCGGCACCTCGTCGGCGGGGATCCCGATGCCGGTGTCGGTGACCGTGAGCACGGCGTGCCCGTCCTCGCGGCGCAGGCGGACCTCCACCCGACCCGTCCGCGTGTACTTCAGGGCGTTCGCGACGAGGTTGAGGACGATGCGCTCCCACCCGTCGCGGGCCACCGCCACGGGCACCGGCCAGGACGGCGCGTCGACGACGTACTCCAGCCCTGCGCGCTGCATGGCCGAGGCGACCATCCCGGCGACGTCGACGGTGGCCCGCCCGAGGTCGAGCGGCAGCGGCGGCGAGCTCGCGCTGCCGGCCTGCAGCCGCGCCACCTCGAGCAGGTCGCCCACCAGCCGGGTCAGCCGCCGGGCGTTCCGGGCGACGACCTCGAGGTCGGCCCGCGCCCGGCCGGGAGCGAGGTCCGGGTCGGCGAGCAGCCCGTCGACCGGGCCGGCGATCAGCGTCAGCGGGGTGCGCAGCTCGTGGCTGGCGTCGGCGAAGAACCGCCGCCGGGCCTCGTCGAGCTCGGCGAGGGCCTCGGCGCGGCGCCGCTCGGACTCCGCGGCGCGCGCGTCGAGCACCCCCGAGGTGACCTGCCCCGCGACGAGCTCGACGAAGTCCCGGTACGGGTCGTCGAAGGCGAGGAAGCGGGAGAGGCCGACGACCAGGACGCCGAGCAGCTCCTCGGAGGCCGCGCCCGGCGCGCGCAGCGGCACCAGCGCCGCCCGGTCGCAGGTGTCGGGGACGTCCGCGCGCACGGACGACGGCAGGTCCACCACGGCGGTGCCCTCGCGGGCACGGGCCAGTGGCCAGGGGGATCCGGCGGCCGCGTCGGTCCGGCCGAGGTCGGCCGTCGGCGGCGCCGCGGCACCTCCCCGGGAGATGCCCATCGCCGCCGCCAGCTCCAGGACGTCGGACGCCGCGCCGTCGGGGCGCAGGTAGACCAGGCCGAACGGCACGTCGCGGTGGTCGTCCCCGAGCACCTCCTGCGCGGCGCGGGCCACCTCGCCCGTGGTGCGCGCGGAGGTCATGGCCGAGGCGAGGTCGCGCAGGAACGCCATCCGACGCTCGGAGAGCACCCGCGGGGTGGTCTCGACGACCGCGCAGAACAGCCCGTGCACGCGACCGTCCTCGTCGGCGAGCGGGCTGTAGGAGAACGTGTGGTAGGTCTCCTCGGGCCATCCGTGGCGTTCCAGGTGGAGCAGCAGGTCCTCGTCCCAGGTCGACTCGCCGTGGTCGATGACCGCCCGGACCTGCGGGGACACCGCGTCGTAGACCTCCGACCAGACCTCGCGGAACGGCCGGCCGACGGCCCACGGGTGCTTCCCGCGCAGCGTGTCCCGCTGGTAGGAGTCGTTGTAGAAGAAGGTCAGCTCCGGGCCCCACGCCATCCACATGGAGAACCGCGAGGTCAGCAGCACCCGCACCACCGAGCGCAGGGACGTCGGCCAGTCCTGCGAGGGGCCGAGCGGGGTGGCCGCCCAGTCGACCGCCGCCATCGCCTCGGCGACGCCCGCGCGTCCGGCGAACAGGGGGTCGACAGCCCCGTCCGTCCTGTCCATGCGTTCCGGCTCCTCAACTGCTCGGCGATCGACAGTACCCGCCGTCACGGGGCACCCACTCGTGCGGCGACCCGGCGTCGGGACCGGGATCATGCGTGCCATGACGGGACTGGGCGTCGACGGGACGTTCTCGGTGTGGGCTCCGGCGGCGGGGTCGGTGTCCGTGGTGGTCGACGGCGCGACCTGGCCGATGGCCGCCGACGAGGGGTGGTGGACCGCGACCGTCGAGGGGGCCGGGCCCGGCAGCCGCTACGCCTACGCGATCGACGGCGCCGACCCGCTGCCCGATCCCCGCTCCCGTCGGCAGCCCGACGGCGTCCACGCGGCCTCGCAGGTCTGGGCCCCTGGCTCCGTCCTTCCCGACGACGGGTGGACCGGCCGGTCCCTGGCGGGTTCGGTGATCTACGAGCTGCACGTCGGCACGTTCACCCCCGGCGGGACGTTCGACAGCGCGGTGGAGCGCCTCGACCACCTCGCCGACCTCGGCGTGACGCTGGTCGAGGTGCTGCCCGTCAACGCCTTCGACGGCACCCGCGGCTGGGGCTACGACGGCGTGCTGTGGTTCGCGGTGACCGAGAACTACGGCGGGCCGGACGCGTTCCGCCGGTTCGTCGACGCGTGCCACGAGCGCGGCCTGGGAGTCGTCCTCGACGTCGTCTACAACCACCTCGGGCCGTCCGGCGCCTACCTCGACCGGTTCGGCCCGTACTTCTCCGGGTCCAACGACTGGGGGTCCGCGCTCAACCTCGACGGGCCCGGCTCGGACACCGTCCGCGCCTACATCCTCGAGAACGTCGCGATGTGGTTCGCCGACTTCGGGGTGGACGCGCTGCGCCTGGACGCCGTGCACGCCCTGCGCGACAGCCGCGCGACCCACCTGCTCGAGGAGATGGCCGTCGTCGTACAGGGCCTGGAGGCGACGCTCGGTCGGCCGCTGACCCTCGTCGCCGAGTCCGACCTCAACGACCCGCGGCTGGTCACACCCCGCGAGGCGGGCGGGTACGGGCTCGACGCGCAGTGGTGCGACGACATCCACCACGCGCTGCACTCCACCCTGACCGGAGAGACCCAGGGCTACTACGTCGACTTCGGCGAGCTGGAGACCCTGGGCCGGGTGCTGCGCGAGGCCTACGTGCACGCCGGGACGTGGTCGACGTTCCGCGGCCGCACCCACGGGCGGCCGGTCGACCTCGACCGTGTCCCCGGGTGGCGCTTCCTGGCCTATTTGCAGGACCACGACCAGATCGGCAACCGCGCCGGGGGCGACCGGCTCACCGCGACCCTCTCTCCCGGCCTGCTCGCCTGCGGGGCGGCGCTGGTGTTCTGCTCCCCGTTCACCCCGATGCTGTTCATGGGTGAGGAGTGGGGCGCGTCCACCCCGTGGGCGTTCTTCGTCGGGTTCGAGGACCCGGAGCTGCAGGACGCGGTGCGCGAGGGCCGGCGCCGGGAGTTCGCCGAGCACGGGTGGGGCGCCGAGGAGGTCCCCGATCCCACCGACGTCGCCACCTTCGAGCGCTCGCGCCTGGACTGGACCGAGGCCGAGGAGGGCCAGCACGCCTGGCTGCTCGAGGTGCACCGGGACCTGATCGCGCTGCGCCGCTCCGAGCGGGAGCTGGCCGACCCGCGCCTGGACCGGGTCCGGTGCGACGTCGACGCCGGGGCGCGCACGCTGGTCCTGCACCGCGGGGCGCTGCGGCTCGTGGTCAACCTCGGCGCCGGTGAGGCCACCGTGGCCGTCGACGGGGCCACCGAGGTGCTGTGGGCCCCGTTCGAGGTCGGGCTCTCCGAGGCCGCCGTCGTCCTGCCCGGCGAGTCGTGCGCGGTGGTCAGGACGTCCTGAGCGCCGCCCGGGCCTGGTCGAGCGCCGTCGGGTCGACGATGCTCGTCGTGTCCCCCGGCTCCCGGCCGGACGCGAGGTCGAGCAGGAGCCGGCGCAGGATCTTGCCGGAGCGCGTCTTCGGCAGCACCGACACCACGTGCACCCGCTGCGGCCGGGCGACCGGGCCGAGCTCGCGGGTCACGTGGGCGCGCAGGTCGGCGGTCAGGTCCTCGTCGGGCGTCGGCTCGCCGCGAGTGACGACGAAGGCTGTGACGGCCTGGCCCGTCGTCGGGTGCGGCGCGCCGATCACGGCCGACTCCCCGACCCGCGGGTGGCTGACGAGCGCGGACTCCAGCTCGATCGACGAGAGCCGGTGCCCGGAGACGTTCATGACGTCGTCCACCCGGCCCTGCAGCCAGACGTAGCCGTCGGGGTCGATCCGGGCGCCGTCGCCCGCGAGGTACCAGCCCTGCGCCCGGAACTTCTCGAAGTAGGACGAGACGTACCGGTCCGGGTCGCCCCACACGGTGCGCGCCGTCGCGGGCCACGGGCGGTCGACGACGAGCAGGCCGCCCTCGTCCGGCTCGGCGTCCGTGCCGTCCTCGCGCACCACCCGCACCGAGATCCCGGGCAGCGCCTGCGTGGCGGAGCCCGGCTTCAGCGGCGTCACCCCGGGCAGCGGCGCGACCATCGCCGCCCCGGTCTCGGACTGCCACCACGTGTCGACGACCGGGCAGCGCCCGCCGCCGACGTGGGTGTGCAGCCAGCGCCACGCCTCCGGGTTGATCGCCTCGCCGACCGTCCCCAGCAGTCGCACCGACGACAGGTCGTGGCCGTCGGTGATCTCCGTGCCCCACGTCATGAACGTCCGCACCAGGGTCGGGGCGGTGTAGTACACGGTGACGCCGTAGCGGGCGATGATCTCGAAGTGCCGGCCGCGGTGCGGCGTGTCCGGGGTGCCCTCGTAGAGCACCTGGGTGACGCCGTTCGCGAGCGGGCCGTAGACCTCGTAGGTGTGCGCGGTGACCCAGGCGAGGTCGGCCTGGCACCAGTAGACGTCGTCCTCGCGGTGGTCGAAGCACGCCCACGCGGTCCACGCCGTCTGCGTGAGGTAGCCACCCATGGTGTGGACGAGGCCCTTGGGCCGCCCCGTCGTGCCGGAGGTGTAGATCAGGAAGAGCGGCGTCTCGGCGTCGAACGCCTCCGCCTCGTGGTGCTCCGGGCGGCCGTCGACGGCGTCGTGCCACCAGACGTCACGGCCGTCGGTCCACGGGACGTCCTGGCCGGTGCGGCGCACGACGAGCACGTGCTCCACGTCGGTGCCCGCCACGGCTGCGTCCGCGTTCTCCTTCACGGCGACCGCCGTCCCGCGGCGGTACTGCCCATCGGTGGTGACGACGACCTTCGCCCGCCCGTCGGTCACGCGGAACCGCAGCGCCTCGGCCGAGAACCCGCCGAACACCAGCGAGTGCAGCGCGCCGATCCGGGCGCAGGCCAGCATGACGACGACGGTCTCCACCAGCACGGGCAGGTAGACCACGACGACGTCGCCGCGCCGGACCCCGAGGTCGGTCAGGGCGTGGGCCGCCTGCGCGACCCGGCGCTGCAGGTCGGCGTAGGTGACCGCGACCCGGTCCCCCGGCTCGCCCTCCCAGTACAGCGCGACCTTGTCCCCGCGCCCGGCCGCGACGTGCCGGTCGACGCAGTTGTGCGCGACGTTGAGGCGTCCGTCGGCGAACCAGGTGACGAATGGGTGGTCGGACCCGTCGTACCCGACCGTCGGCTCCCGCTCCCAGTCCAGCTCCCGGGCCCGCGCGAGCCAGAACGCGTCGAGGTCGGCGCCCGCCTCGGCGCGGAGCCGGGCGGCGTCGTCCGCGGTGACGTTGGCGGTGGCCGCGAGATCGGCCGGCGGGTCGAACAGCTCGTCGCTCATCGGGGATCCACCCTCCCCTCCGCGTCAGCAGTGCGGCCATGCTGACGCCCGACGTCACAATCGGAGGGGGTATCAGCCCGGGTCGCCGTCCCCGTCGATCAGCTCGTCGAGCGTGACGAAGAGCGGCTCGCCCCGTTCGGCCGCCCGTGCGCTCGCCCGGCGGGCGGCGGCCGCGATCCGGCCGAGCTCGTCGGAGGAGACCACCCGGGTCTGGACGACCTCGCCGTCGTCGTTCGTCAGGGTCACCGCGACGAGCCCGGTCTCGGGCTCCTCGGAGAAGGACAGGCCCATGACGGAGACCCTATCGGCGCGGGCGAGGATGTCGGGCGTGACGACGACCCGGGAGACCCCGACCGACGGCGTCGTCACCCTGCGGGCGCTCGAGCCCGACGACGCCCCCGCCCTGCTCGCAGGCGAGGACGACGACCTCGTCCGGTGGCTCAGCGGCGCCCGCGGCACCGTGGACGGCGTGCGGCGCTGGATCGACGACTGCGCCGCCACGTGGACCGGCGACTGGTACGCGCCCGGCGCCGCGCTGGCCTGGGCGCTGTGCGACGCGTCGACCGCGGAGGTCGTCGGGACCCTGGAGGTGGAGCTCTCCGCCGTCGACCTCGAGCCCGGGGAGGCCAACCTGTCCTACGGCGTCCTCGCCGGCCGGCGCGGGCACCACTACGCGGCGCGGGGCGTGGCCCTCGTCCTGCCCTGGCTCGCGGCGCACACCGGCACCGCGACCGCCGTGATCCGGGTCGACCCGGCGAACGTCCACTCGCTGCGGGTGCCCCTCGACGCCGGGTTCCGGCGCGCCGGCCGGACCCGGCGGGGAGCCCGGTTCGTGGCACCGATCGCGCGCTGACGTCCTCAGCCCAGCGCGGCCGCCATCCGCTCCAGCGCCTCGGCCAGCACCGGGCGGCCCATCGCGAGGTTCAACCGCATCCCGCCCGGGCCGGCGCACGCCGCGCCGTCGGTCATCACGACGCCGGCCTCCCGGGCGAAGAAGGCCGACGGCGGCTCGTCCAGGTCGAGGGCGGTGCCGTCCAGCCACGCGAGGTAGGTCCCCTCCGGCACCGTGACGCCGACACCGGGCAGCGGGGTGTCACGCAGCCGGGCGCGGTTCCCGTCAAGGTAGGTCAGGACGTCGTCGAGCCACTCCCGGCCGTGGACGTACGCGGCCGTGGACGCCAGCAC
Organism: Actinomycetospora termitidis; assembly: GCF_030286555.1. GTDB lineage: Bacteria > Actinomycetota > Actinomycetes > Mycobacteriales > Pseudonocardiaceae > Actinomycetospora > Actinomycetospora termitidis. The sequence goes on from NZ_JASVWF010000005.1 coordinate 257,691, forward strand.
CCCGGGGGTGGCCGTGCTGTGCTCGGCCAGGTAGCCCCGCTCGCTCCAGCGCGCCGCGTCGGCGGCGTTCGAGAGGATCACCTGGCCGCACTTCAGGCCCGGCAGGTTCCAGGCCTTCGAGGCGGACGTCGCGGTGATCGTGTGGGCGGCGGCGGTGTCCGAGGTCGACGCGTACGGCACGTGGACCCGGCCGTCGAACGTCAGCGGCGCGTGGATCTCGTCCGCGAACACCCGGGCCCCGTGCCGCTCGACCACCGCGGTGATCCCCGCGAGCTCGTCGGCGGTGAACACCCGGCCGGTCGGGTTGTGCGGATTCGTCAGCACCAGCAGCCGTGAGCCCGACGCGGCGAACGCGGCGTCGAGGGCGTCCACGTCCAGCGCGAACGGATCCCTCGACATGGGGACGGGCACCATCTCCCGACCGAGCCGCCCGGGCACCGTCAGGAACGGCATGTAGGCCGGCGTCGGCAGCAGCACCGGCGTGCCGGGCGGGGTGAAGTGCTCGATCGTCGCGACCAGGGCGGTCATGACGTCGGGGACCGGCCGGATCCGCTCCGGGTCCACCGACCAGTTGAACCGGTCGGCCCAGAACGCCGCGCACGCCGCCGCCAGGTCGGCGACCCAGGCGTCGGCCAGGTAGCCGAACCGCGACGCGTCGGCACTCGCGCGGACGGCGTCCGCGACCGGACCCGCCGTCGGGAAGTCCATCTCCGCGACGAAGGCCCCGATCAGCCCCCGGCCGTGCGCGTCGACGCCACCGCCGACCCCGGAGCCCGACCACTTCCACGAGCCACCGGCCCGCATCGCGTCGGCGGTCAGGGCGTCGAACGGGTGCGGCATGGGCCCCATCCAAACGAACGAGCGGCACGCTCGCGCGCACAGATGCTGCGAGGGTGCCGTTCGCAACGCCCTAGTGGGTGTCCTCGCCGAGCCGGTGCACGCGGATCAGGTTCGTCTTGCCGGCCTGCCCGGGCGGGGAGCCGGCGACGATGACGACGAGCTCGCCGGGCGCGAAGCGGCCGATCTGCTGGATGGACGCGTCGACCCGGGCGATCATCGCGTCCGTGGTCTCCTCCCACGGCACGAGGAAGGTCTCGACGCCCCAGGAGAGCGACAGCTGCGAACGGATCGCGGGCACCGGCGTGAACGCGAGCACGGGCAGCCGGGTGTGCAGCCGGGCGAGCCGGCGCACCGTGTCGCCGGAGCGCGTGAACGCCACCAGCGCGCGGGCGTTGAGCCGCTCGCCGATGTCCCGGGCCGCCGTGGTGACCACACCGCGCTGGGTGCGCGGCACGTGCTGGATCGCCGGGACGGACGCCGGGCCGGACTCGACGGCCTCGACGATGCGCGACATCGTCTGCACGGTCTCGATCGGGTAGTCGCCGACCGAGGTCTCGCCGGAGAGCATCACCGCGTCCGCGCCGTCGAGCACGGCGTTCGCGACGTCGCTCGCCTCGGCGCGCGTCGGGCGGAAGTTGTGGATCATCGACTCGAGCATCTGCGTCGCGACGATCACCGGCTTGGCGTTCTCGCGGGCGATCTGCACCGCGCGCTTCTGCACCAGCGGGACGTCCTCGAGCGCGAGCTCCACGCCGAGGTCGCCGCGCGCGACCATCACGGCGTCGAACGCGAGCACGATGGCCTCGAGCGCGTCGACCGCCTCGGGCTTCTCCAGCTTCGCGATCACGGGGAGCCGGCACTCGTACTCGTCCATGATCTTGTGGACGAGCTCCGCGTCGGCGGGCGAGCGCACGAACGACAGCGCGATCATGTCGACGCGCAGCCCGAGCGCGAAGCGCAGGTCGGCCTCGTCCTTCTCGCTCATCGCGGGGACCGAGACCGCCGTACCCGGCAGCGAGATGCCCTTGTTGTCCGAGACCTTCCCGCCCTCGACGACCCGGCAGACCACGTCCCGGCCCTCGACCGCGGTGACCTCGACCGAGACGTTGCCGTCGTCGATGAGCAGCGACTCGCCGGGGCGCACGTCGTCGGCGAGGCCCTTGTACGTGGTGGACACCCGGTCGTGCGTGCCGGCGACGTCCTCGGTGGTGATCCGGACGGTCTCGCCGGTGGCCCAGGTCTGCGGCCCGTCGGTGAAGCGGCCCAGGCGGATCTTCGGGCCCTGGAGGTCGGCGAGGATGCCGACCGCGCGGCCCTCGGCGTCGGCGGCCTCGCGCACGCGGGCGTAGACCTCCGCGTGCTGGGCGTGCTCCCCGTGGGAGAAGTTGAGCCGGGCGACGTCCATCCCGGCCCGGACGAGGGCTCGGATCCGCTCCGGGGACGACGTCGACGGACCCAGCGTGCAGACGATCTTCGCGCGGCGGCTCACGGGCCCCACCCTACGCCGTTCTGCACCGATCCAGGAGGCCGGGGACACAGTTCTGCACCGGCTACCTCCCGGTCACGCGCTGGTCACCGGGCCCGTCGGTCGGGGTCCGACTACCGTGACGCCCGTGACGGCGCAGCGCGGGTCGGAACCGGGCGCCGGGGCGCCGGAGGTGGTCGGCACCCGCACCACGGACCCGGCCGCGGGTCGTGCCGCGCCCGACGCCGCCACCACCGCACCGACCCGCGACACCGCACCGCCACCGCGGGCCGCCCGCCCACGGTGGGCGATCCCGCACGGCCTCGACGTCGCCGCCGGGCTGGCCTGGCGCGTCGTGCTGATCGCCGCCGCCGTCGCGACGCTGATCTACGTCGCGGGCACGCTGTCCGTGGTCCTGGTGCCCGTGGTGCTGGCGCTCATCCTCGCGTCCCTGCTCGCGCCCGAGGCGCACCTGATGAGCTCGCGGGTCCGGTGGCTCCCGCACGCCGTGGCCACGGCCGTCGTCATCATCGCGGGGCTCGCCGTCGTCGGGGGCGTCTTCACCGGGGTGGTGTACGCGTTCATCTCCGGCCTGCCCGACCTGACCAGCGCCTTCACCAGCAGCCTCAGCGAGATCCAGAACTGGGTGCGGACCGGGCCGCTCGGGCTGAACAACCAGCAGTTCGCCCAGCTCGGGGACCAGATCCTCGCGGGCATCCAGCAGAGCCAGGCCACGATCGCCGCGAGCGCGCTCGGCGCCGTCGGTACCGTGGGCGAGCTGTTCACCGAGGGCCTGCTCGCCCTGTTCACCCTGATCTTCCTCATCCACGACGGCGGGGCGATCTGGCGCTTCCTGCTCCGCGGTGTCCCGCGGACGGTCCGGGACCGGGCGGACGTGGCCGGGCGCCGCGCGTTCGCCTCGCTCGTCGGCTACACCCGCGCGATCGTCGTGGTGGCGTTCATCGACGCGGTGACGGCGGGACTCGGGCTCTGGCTGATCGGGGTGCCGCTCGCCGTCCCGCTGGCCGCCCTCATCTTCTTCGGCGCGTTCATCCCGACGCTGGGCGCCGTCATCTCCGGGGCCGTCGCCGCGCTGGTCGCCCTGGTGAGCGGCGGGATCACCGACGCCCTCCTGGTGGTGCTGCTGCTGCTCGCCGTCCAGAACCTCGAGGGCTACATCCTGCAGCCGCTCTTCCTGGGGAAGTCCATCAAGCTGCACCCGCTCGCCGTCGTGCTCCCGATCGCCTGTGGTCTGGTGGTCGCCGGCATCCCCGGGGCACTGCTGGCGGTCCCGCTGGTCACCGTGATCGACAACGGCGTCCGGTCGCTGACGCGACCCTCGGACGCCGATGTCGACCCGGCGACGGTGAACCCGCTCGACCCGCGGTCGGCGCGCCCGGAGTTCGGCGCCGACCCGGTCGTGAATGTGGCTCCGCCAGGTGAGCACTAACTGTCGCTATCGCGACACTTTCTGCTCACCTGGCCGAAGGCCACACGGGCGCCCGCTTCTCCCGCAGCGCCGCCACGCCCTCGTGCACGTCCGGGCCGAGGAAGCAGAGCATCTCGTAGGCCGCCGACTGGTCGAAGGTCGGACCCATCGCCCGCAGCCAGTTGTTCAGCGACTTCTTGGTCAGCCGGATCGCCTGCTGGGACCCCGTCGCGAGCACGTCCGCGACGCGCAGCGCCTCGTCGAGCACCTGGTCCCGTGGCAGCGCCTTCGCCACCATGCCCAGCTTCTCCGCCTCGGCGCCGGTCACCATCTCGCCGGTGAGCAGGTAGTACCGCGCCTTGGCCATGCCGGCGAGCAGCGGCCAGATGATCGCCGCGTGGTCGCCCGCGGAGACGCCCAGCTTGACGTGCCCGTCGCCGAGCTTGGCGTCCTCGGCCGCGATCGCGACGTCGGCGAGCAGCGCCACCACCACGCCGGCGCCGACCGCGACCCCGTTGATCGCCGAGATGATCGGCTTCTCGCAGTCGATGATCCCGTAGACCAGCTCGGACATCTCCTTGAGCATGTGCGAGACCCGCGCGTGGTCACCCGCCATCCGCTCCACCATCGCCAGGTCGCCGCCCGCGGAGAACGCCTTCCCGGCCCCGGTCACCACCGCGACCCGCACCGACGGGTCCGCGTCCACGTCCCGCCACACCCGGGCCAGCTCACCGTGGAGCCCTTCGTCGGTGGCGTTGTACTTGTCCGGGTTGTTGATCGTGATCAGCAGGACGCCGTGGTCACGGCGCTCGAACAGCAGCTGCCCGTAGTCATCCCAGGACACTCGTTCCTCCTCGCACGTCGGTGAACAGCCCGCCCGCGACGTCCGCGGCCGCCTGCTCGGTCGCCCGGTAGTGAATCTTCTTCCCGGTCGCGGTGAGCGGCAGCGTCTCGACGAACCGGTACGCCCGCGGCCGCTTGTAGCGCGAGAGCATCGGGTGGTCGCGGCAGTGCGCCTCGCACTGCTCGGCGGTCAGGCCCGGGTCGGCCCGCACGACGTACGCCACCACCCGCCGTCCCCACCGCTCGTCGGGCACGCCCACGACCAGGGAGTCCGCGACACCGGGGAGCTCGTTGAGGGCCTCCTCGACCTGGACCGGGTGCACGTTCTCGCCGCCGGAGACGAGCATGTCGTCGGCCCGCCCGACGATCGTCACGAACTCCCCCGCGTCCCACGTCGCGAGGTCGCCGAGGTGGATCCAGCCGTCGGCGTCGAACTTCGCCGTCTCCTGGTCGGGGGCGTTGACGTAGCCGTAGCCGGCCTTCGGCGAGCGGACGATCACCTCACCGACCGTCGTCGCGTCCTTCGGCACCGGGTCCGACGCCCCGCCCCCGATCGAGACCACCCGCACCTCGTCGTCCGTGCACGCCCGCCCCGCCGCGCCGGCGTGCTCGGGCAGGTCGGCGGGGCGCAGGAACGTGTTCCAGAACGACTCCGTCGTCCCGTACCCGTTGAAGATGCGCTCGGTGAGCACGGATTGGTAGCGCAGGCACGCCTCCCGCTCCAGCGGCGCCCCCATCGTGACGATGCCGCGCAGCGTCGAGAGGTCCCGCGGGCGCAGCTCCTGGGCCGCCGCGAGCATCGCGAGGTTCGTCGGCGCTCCGACGAGGAACGTCAGGCCGTGCCGTTCGACCAGGTCGAGGACGTGCTCGGCGTCGAACGCCCGCAGCGGCACGACCTGCGCGCCGACGTAGAACGCCGGGTTCGGCCCGCCCGAGTACAGCCCGCCGCGGTGGAACCACGGCGTCATGTTCAGCGTGACGTCCTCCGGCCCGAGCGGGAAGTGCATCGCCACGTCGTGCGCACTGAACACCTCGACCAGGCTGTTCAGCGGGACGCCCTTCGGCATCCCGGTGGTGCCCGAGGTGTAGAGCCGGGTGGTCTCGTCGTAGACCGTCCGCTCCGGCGCCGGGACCGGCCCACCGGCCGGCAGCAGGTCGGCGAGCGCCTCGCCCTCCCCCACCGCGATCACGACGTCGGGTCGGTGCGGGCTGCGGCGCAGGGCCTCGGCCACGGTCTCCTGCAACGAGGCGTCGTAGACGAACACCCGCGGCGCGCTGTCGGCGAGCACGTGCGCCACCTCGCCGGACGCCAGCCGGAAGTTGATCGGCGAGCCGACGGCGCCGAGGGCCTGGGTGGCGAGGTAGAGGCGCGCGAACTCCGGGGAGTTGTAGAGCTGGTACGTGACGACGTCGCCGGCCCGGACCCCGGCGGCCGCGAGCCCCGCGGCGAGGCGGACGACGTCGGCGGCGAGCTCGCCGTAGGTCCACGCGGTGCCGGTCGCCGGGTCGGTCATGGCTGTCCGCCCCGCGAACCGGGATGCGGTCCGCCGGAAGCCGGCGAGGTAGGTGAAGGAGTGCTCGAAGAACCGGCGGTACGCGGTGGGGTCGTACGTGTAGGTCATGACATCGACATCCCGCCGCTGACGCTCACGGTCTGACCGGTGACGAAGCCGGCCTCGTCCGAGGCGAGGAACGCGACCATCGGGGCCAGGTCACCGGGCTGCGCGAGGCGGCGCAGCGGGATGGCCCGGATCAGCCCGTCGCGGAGCTTGTCGTTCCCCTCGACCACGGAGGCGAACAGCGCGGTGTCCGTCGGCCCGGGGCACACGCAGTTGGCCCGCACCTGGTGGCGGGCCATCTCCCGCGCGATCGTCTTGGTGAAGGCGATGACGCCGCCCTTGGCCGCGGAGTAGACCGCCTCGCCGGAGGACCCGACCCGGCCGGCGTCGGAACCGAGGTTGACCACCGCGCCGCCACCCTGCTCCACCATCACGGGCAGGACCGCGTGACAAGTGTTCAGCACGCCGTAGAGGTTGATCCCGACGATGCGGCCCCACCGGTCCGGGTCGGAGTCCACGAACGGCCCGACCTCGTCGTACCCGGCGTTGTTCACCAGGACGTCGATGCGGCCGTGCTCCGCGCGCACCTGGGCGACCAGGGCGTCGACCGCCGCGCGGTCGCTGACGTCGGCGGCGATCCCGGTGCCCCCGACCGCCTGCGCGGTGTCCTTCGCCGATCCCTCGTCGACGTCGGTCGCGACGACCGTCGCGCCCTCGGCCGCCAGTGTCTCCGCGATCGCCCGCCCGATCCCGCGCCCGGCGCCGGTGACGATCGCGACCTTCCCGTCGTGCCTGCCCATCCGTGGTCCTCCTAGGGTGCGAGCGCCCGGCCCACGCGCTGCCGGGCGATGACGAGCTTCATGATCTGGGCGGTGCCGTCGCCGATCTGCAGACCGAGGACGTCCCGCATCCGCTGGTCGAACGGCTTCTCCGCGCGGTAGCCGTACTGCCCGTGCAGCAGCAGGCAGGTGGTGATCGCGTCGTGGGCGGTCTTCGGGGCCCACCACTTGCACATCGCGGCCTGCGCGGTGTGCGGGCGCCCGGTGTCCTTGCGCCACAGGGTCTCCAGGCACTGCAGGCGGGCGGCCGCGAGCAGGGTCTCCGCCTCCGCCAGCGGGAACGCGACGCCCTGCTGGGACGAGAGCGGCCGGTCGAACGCCTCCCGCTCGGAGACGTAGGCCCAGGTCTCGTCCACCGACTGCTCGGCCGCCCCGAGACACTGCAGGCCGATCAGGGCGCGGCTGAAGTCGAAGCCCTGCATCACCTGGCTGAACGCACTGCCCTCGGCGCCGATCAGGTTCTCCGCCGGGACGTGCACGCCGTCGAAGTGCACCGCCCCGCGACCCACGGCCGCCGTCCCGATGTCCGGGAAGGCTTCGCGCGTGACGCCCTCGGCGTCGAGCGGGACGAGGAACGCGCTGATCCCGCGGCCGCGCCCGGCCTCCTCGGTGCGGGCGAACACGACGACCGCGGCCGCGTCGGCGGCGAACGAGAGCGACTTCGTCCCGTGCAGCCGCCAGCCGGCGCCGTCACGAGCCGCCGTCATACGTGGCACCCCGGCGTCCGACCCGCCGTGCGGCTCGGTCAGCCCGATCCCGACGACCTGGTCGCCGGACGTGATCCGCGGGACCCACTCCGCCGCCAGCTCCGGGGCACATCCGACGAGGATCTGCCCGACGAGCGAGCCCACGACCTGCAGGTACACGACGTTCAGGTCGCCCCGCGCGAGCTCCTCACAGACCAGACCGGTCGTGACGCGGTCCGTGCCCCGGCCGCCCACCTCGACCGGCAGCTCCGGCGCGATCAGGCCGAGACCACCCAGCTCCCGGCGCAGGGCCGGCTCGACGCGGCCGGCGCGCGCCCGCTCGGCGTACCCCGGCAGCAGCGTGCTCGTCGCGACCTCCCGGGCCGTGTCGCGGACGCGGCGTTGGGGGTCGGTGAGCTCGAAGTCCATCCTCGGCCTCCGTCCTCGGTGTCGACGAACGTGCCGAACTTTGACCCAAGAGTCAAGAGATGACCGATGGGTTAGGGTGCAGGGCGTGAGCCGGGTCCAACGCAAGCGCGACGAGCGGGTCCGGCGCATCGTCGCGGTCGCGGCGGAGGTGTTCGGCGAGCGCGGCTACGAGGCGTCGACGCTCGAGGAGGTCGCGGAGCGGCTCGACGTCACGAAGGGGTCGCTCTACTACTACTTCGCGGGCAAGGACGAACTGGCGACGGCGGCGATCGAGACCCTCGGGACCGACTGGACCGAGCGGCTGGAGGCCCTGGCCACGTCCACGGGCGACCGACCCCGCGACGAGCGGCTCCGGGCGCTGCTGCGCGAGCACATCGCGATCGCGGTGCACGAGTACCCCGCGGCGCTGCGGCTCTTCCTGGTCCCGGACTCGTGGCCGGCCGCCCTCCGGATGCGCATCCGCGAGCTCCGCCGGCGCCACGACCTGGTCTTCCGCCGCGAGATCACCGCCGGGGTGGAGGCGGGCGATTTCGCGGTCGTCTCCGTCGACGCCACGCTGCAGGCGATGCACGCCACGATGAGCCAGGCCCCGCTGTGGTGCGCGCACCTGGCCGCCGAGGCCCGCGAGCAGGCGATCGACGACCTCGCGGACACCCTGGTCCGACTGGTCAGCTCGCCGAGGTGACCCGGTAGACGTCGTAGACGCCCTCGACGTTGCGCACCACCCGCAGGACGTGCCCGAGGTGCTTCGGGTCGCCCATCTCGAAGCTGAACCGGCTCACGGCGACGCGGTCGCGCGACGTGGTCACCGATGCGGACAGGATGTTGACCTTCTCGTCCGCGAGGGCCTTCGTGATGTCGGAGAGCAGCCGGTGCCGGTCGAGCGCCTCGACCTGGATCGCGACCAGGAACACCGCGGTCGACGACGAGGCCCAGCTGACGTCCATGAGCCGCTCGGGCTCGGAGCGCAGGTCGTCGGCGTTGGTGCAGTCGGTCCGGTGTACCGAGACCCCGCCGCCGCGGGTGACGAAGCCGAGGATCTCGTCGCCGGGCACCGGCGTGCAGCAGCGGGCGAGCTTGATCCACATGTCGGTGGACGAGTCGCCGTCGTCGTCCATCCCGTTGATGACGACGCCGACGTCGCCGGTGCCGCGGCGGCGCTGGACCGTCGACGGCGTGGCGCGCTCGGCGAGCTCGTCCTCGTTCTGCTCGACGCCGCCGAGCAGCGCGACGAGGCGCTGCACCACGTGGCGGGCGGAGACGTGGTGCTCCCCCACCGCGGCGTACAGCGCGGAGACGTCGGTGTAGCGCAGCTCGCGGGCGAGGGCGCCCATCGAGTCCGCGCTGACGAGGCGCTGCAGCGGCAGCCCGGTGCGCCGCGCCTCGCGGGTGATCGACTCCTTGCCCTCCTCGATCGCCTCCTCGCGGCGCTCCTTGGCGAACCACTGCTTGATCTTCTGCTTCGCGCGCGGCGACGAGACGAAGCCGATCCAGTCCTTCGACGGCCCCGCGGTCTCGGCCTTCGAGGTGAAGATCTCGACGACCTCACCGTTCTCGAGCTGCCGCTCGAGCGCCACCAGCCGCCCGTTGACCCGCGACCCGATGCACTTGTTGCCGACCTCGGTGTGCACCGCGTAGGCGAAGTCCACCGGGGTGGACCCTGCGGGGAGCGTGATCACGTCGCCCTTCGGCGTGAACACGAAGATCTCGCGGGTCGCCAGGTCGTAGCGCAGCGACTCGAGGAACTCGCCCGGGTCGGCGGCCTCCCGCTGCCAGTCGAGGAGCTGGCGCATCCAGGCCATCTCGTCGAGCTCCAGCCCGCCGGCGGCCGCGATCCCCTTCGTCTCCTTGTAGCGCCAGTGCGCCGCGATGCCGTACTCGGCGGTCCGGTGCATCTCGTGGGTGCGGATCTGCACCTCGAGCGGCTGCCCGTCCGGCCCGATCACCGTGGTGTGCAGCGACTGGTAGACCCCGAAGCGCGGCTGGGCGATGTAGTCCTTGAACCGCCCCGGCATCGGCTGCCACAGCGCGTGGACCATGCCCATCGCGGCGTAGCAGTCGCGCACGTCCTCGACGAGGATGCGCACGCCCACCAGGTCGTGGATGTCGTCGAAGTCCTTCCCCTTGACGATCATCTTCTGGTAGATCGAGTAGTAGTGCTTCGGGCGACCGAGCACCTCGGCCTTGACCCGCGCGGCCTCGAGCTGGCCCGACACCTCGTCGATCACGGTGCGCAGGTAGGTGTCGCGCGACGGGGCGCGGTCGGCGACCAGGCGGACGATCTCGTCGTAGCGCTTCGGGTGCAGGATCGCGAACGCGAGGTCCTCGAGCTCCCACTTCACCGTGGACATCCCGAGCCGGTGGGCCAGCGGGGCGAGCACCTCGAGGGTCTCCCGCGCCTTCTTGGCCTGCTTCTCCGGCTTGAGGAAGCGCATCGTGCGCATGTTGTGCAGCCGGTCGGCCAGCTTGATGACGAGCACGCGCGGGTCGCGCGCCATCGCCACGACCATCTTGCGGATCGTCTCCGCCTCGGCCGCCGCACCGAGCTGGACCTTGTCGAGCTTCGTCACCCCGTCGACGAGGTGCGCGACCTCGGCCCCGAAGTCCGCGGCCAGCTTCTCCAGCGAGTAGTCGGTGTCCTCGACGGTGTCGTGCAGCAGCGCCGCCGTCAGCGTCGTGGTGTCCATCCCCAGCTCGGCGAGGATCGTCGCGACCGCGAGCGGGTGGGTGATGTACGGGTCGCCGGACTTGCGCATCTGGCCCTCGTGGGAGGCCTCCGCGGTGTCGTAGGCCCGCTGCAGGATCGCGAGATCCGCGCTCGGGTGCAGCTCCCGGTGGACCGTCGCCAGCGGCTCGAGGACCGGCTTGACCGGCCCGGTGCGCTGGGCGGTGATCCGCCGGGCGATCCGGGCGCGGACCCGCCGCGTCGCGGACCGCGGGCGTCCGCCGGCCGCACCACCCACGGGTTCCAGACGACGGGCCTCGCGCGGCTCGGCGTGCCCGACCTCGGGCAGGTCACCGCGCGCGTCGCCCTCGGCCGGGGCGGACTCGTCGCTGACCGTCTCGGCCGGTCCCAGGTCCTGGCTCACGGTCACCTCCGCTGGTCCCGGCTCTCCTGCGTCTGCAGGACGCCGTCGTTCCCGGAATCAGTCCAGCCTAGGTCAGGACCGCGGCGGTGTCCGCCACGGTCGGTGTCCGGTCACCCACCGTCGGCGGCCCGTCGGGATCCCCGAGAGGCCGGCCGGCGGCGGGCGTTCAACGGCGGGCGGGCCCGGTCGGGCGGAGCACGACCTCGTGGGCGCCCGCACCGACCACCCGCCCGGCGTGCGGGGCGTGGCCGGCGGCCGCGACGACGAGCTGCCAGGACCTGCCGTCGGGCAGGGTCCCGACGGCGAAGCGGCCGTCCTCCCCCGAGCGCACCCGGCCCCGCTGCACGCCGTTGGCGTCCACCACGGTGACGACGGCGGCCAGTCCCCGCCCGGCGTCGTCGGTGACCCGCCCGTGCACCCCGGTCCCGCCGGCGGGCGCGGTCGGGGTCGACGGGCCGGCCGGGGTCGCGGTCGGGTCGATCTCGTGCAGCGCGACGAGGGCGCCGTGCAGCGCGGACAGCTCGGTGAGCAGGTCGTCCGGGGACTCCTCCCACCGCCGGTGACGGTGCTCGCCGGGACCGTGGCCCGCGGCGAGCGCGTCGACCAGCCCCTGCACGGCCCGGGTGGCGGCCCCGACGCGCTCGTGACGCAGCCCGGGGACGGACCGTCGGGTGCGCTCGTACTCCGCGGCCGCGTCGACCAGCGCCCGCACCCGGACCGCGCACCGGACCCACGCGGCGAGGCGGCGGGCGAGCAGCGGGCGCCGCCGCGCTCCCCCGGGGGCGATCCGCAGCGAGAGCGGCACCCCGATCAGCGCGAGCTGGTGGACCGCGGCGTCGAGGGCCCGCGCCCGGGCGTGCAGGTCGGGCCGCTCCCCCGTGGCGTGGACGAGCGCCGCCACGTCCGCGGTCGCCGCGCGCAGCTCCTCGGCCAGGCGGGCCCGGGCCGCGTGCTCGGCCCGCACCGCCGTCGTCGGGAGGAAGGAGACCGCGACGATCCCGCCCACCAGCGCGCCCAGGGCGGTCTCCCCCACGCGCAGCGCGAGCAGACCGCTGGAGTACGTCCCGAGCAGCTCGTAGAGCTCCGCCACGACCAGGGTGACCGCGAAGGCGAGCGACGTGTAGGAGACCCGGAACAGGTAGAAGCCGACGAAGATCGCCACCAGGATCACGGTGAGCGCGACCGTGGTCGAGTGCCCGAGCAGCGGCACGACGACGAGCGCGACCACCACCCCCACGACGGTGCCGACGGTGCGCTGCACGGCCTTGCGGACGGTCTCGGCCGCGGTGGCGGTCCCGGTGAAGGCCAGGAAGCACGCGAGCACGGCCCAGTACCACCGCTGGCCGGAGACGGCGTCGCCCAGCGCGATCGAGAGCCCGCCGGCGAGCGTGATCTGCAGGGCCTGCCGGGTGCTGAGCAGCATCCCCTCCAGGGGCCGGCGGGCGCGGTCGGTCCGCCCGCCCCCGTCGCCGTCGGGCGGGGCGACCATCGGGCCCACCGTGGCCGCGCTGCCCGGCAGGAAGCCGGCGAAGAGCTCCGCGGCCGGCGCGAAGGGCGGGGGCTCCCCGTCGGCGGCGCCGCGACGGGGGCGCCCCCGCCGGTCGTCGTCGAGGACCGCCTCGAGGTCCGCGAGGGTGCGCTCGACCTCGGCGGCGGTCACGTCGTCACCCGCACCGTCCAGCGCCCGGGCGAGCGCCGCCTCCGCCCGCAGCACCGCGGCCCGGACCTCGCCGGCGCGGTGCGGGTCGGCCAACACCCCGGGGACGGCGAGCTGGCCGTCGACGAGCACCGCGGTCTCGTTGACCCGGAGCACGGCGCGGTCGTGCGCGGTGTCGTCCCCGCGGCGCCACGGGGGGCGCCGGGCGGGGTCGCGGTGCTCGGCGAGCGCGATCCGGGTGCGGGCCGCGAAGGAGCCCACCATCCGCCGCAGCCGACGGGCCGGGCGCTGGGGGGCGACGACCAGGGCGATGACGAGCAGCAGGACCGTCGTCGTGCCGACCGACGCCAGCACAACGGGGAGCTGGGCGAACGACAGCTGCAGGAACAGGGCGATGAAGTAGCCCATCCACGCGACCATCCCGCAGGCGAACGCCCGCGGGCCGAACCGGCGCACCCAGACCGCCGCGAACATCACCAGCACGAACACCAGCAGCGACAGCACCCGGTGCCGGTCGACCAGGGTGCTCAGCGTCAGGCCCACCAGCATCGCGACCGGCAGGCAGAGCTGCGTGACCGCGCGCCCGGCCGGCGTCGGGTCGGACGCGGTGAAGGTCGTGATCATCGTCAGGACCGCGCCGAGCACGATCACGACGACGGCCGGCGTCCCGGCCAGTCCGAGCAGCCGGGCGAGCAGCGCCGAGCACCCCAGGGCGACGGCGAGCGTGACCGCCGCGCGGGTGGCCAGGGCGATCCGCACGTTGCCGGGGTCCGAGGCGAGCAGGCGGTCCCGGAGCCGGATCCGGGTCGGGGGTCCGACGCGGTCCGCGACCGCCCCCGGGTCCCGCCGTGCCGGGACCGCGGCCGGGGAGCCCGGCTCGTCGGGGTCGTCGGGTCCGATGCCCGCCCGGTGGCCGGTCGCCTGGATCGTCAATCGCCCTCCCTCGTCGTCGCCCTGAATGTTAGCTGTGGCAACCATCGGGTCGCGACGAAGGATGAGGTGTGCGACAGGAGGTGTCGATCCCGCCGCGGGTGGTCAGCGCTCGAGGACGGCGTGCACCGCCCGCTCGCCGAGGCGGTCCCGGCCGTGGAGCGCGGGGAGCTCCAGCACCACGGAGAACGCGACCACCCGCGCTCCGCACTGCTCCACCAGCTCGCTCGCCGCCCCCGCGGTCCCGCCGGTCGCGAGGACGTCGTCGACGAGCAGGACGCGGGCGCCCGGGGCCAGCACGTCCGCGGGCAGTTCGAGGGTGGCCGACCCGTACTCGAGGTCGTAGGAGCGCGAGGCCGCCACGGCGGGGAGCTTGCCCTGCTTGCGCACGGGGACGATCCCGAGGCCGAGCGCCTGCGCGACCGCGGCGCCGAGCAGGAAGCCCCGCGCCTCGATCCCGACGACGACGTCGACCTCGGCGTCGACCCCGGCCGCGGCCGGCGCGCTGAGCAGACGCGTGGTGGCCGCGAGGCCCTCGGCGTCGGCGAGGACCGGTGTGAGGTCCCAGAAGCGGATCCCGGGCTCGGGGAAGTCCGGGACGTCCCGCAGCAGCCGCTCGACGGTGTCCCGGTCGGTCGCGGGGCTCACCGGCGGCGCTTGCCGCTGGGGCGGCCGGACTTCCCGGCCGGACGCGCCCCCGGACGCGGGGCCGTCGCCGTGCTGCGGGCGCCGGTGTCGCGCGCGGGACCGGCCGCCGCGGCGGCGACCGCCCGGGTGTCGAGCACGTCCGTGCTCTCCCCCGGGGCCGCGCCCCCGTCGTCCTGCGACCGCCGGGTGTTCTTCGCGCGTCGCGCGGCCACCCGCTGGGCCTGCTGGACCCACAGGCGGTCGCGCATCGCGAGGTCGACCACGATCGGCGTCGCGAGCAGCACCGAGGACGCCGCCCCGATGATCGTGCCGACGAGCTGGACCAGGGCGAGGTCGCCCAGGACGCCGACCCCGAGGAGCACGACCCCCACGACGAACAGCCCGATGAGGGGCAGTGCCGCGATGAGCGAGGTGTTCAGCGAGCGCATCAGCGTCTGGTTGACCGCGAGGTTCGCGGCCTCGGCGTAGGTCCGCCGTGTCGTGCTCTGCAGCCCGCGGGTGTTCTCCCGGACCTTGTCGAACACGACCACGGTGTCGTAGAGCGAGAAGCCGAGGATCGTGAGCAGGCCGATGACGGTCGCGGGTGAGACCTCGAAGCCGATCAGCGAGTACACGCCCGCGGTGACGATGATGTCGTTCGCCAGCGCGATGATCGCCGCGAGGGCCATCCGGCGTTCGAAGTAGAACGCCAGGTACACCGACACCAGCACCAGGAACACCACGAGCGCGATCAGCGCCTGCCGGGTGATCTCGCCGCCCCAGCTCGCGCTGACGGCGCTGTCGCTGACGGCGTTCTGGTCGGGCACGCCGGCGGCGTCCAGCGGCTGGAACCGGTCGAAGAGCGCCTGGCGCAGGGCGACGACCTCGGCCTGCGACAGGCGGTCGGACTTGATCAGGATCGTGGAGGTGTCGCCCGCGCCGGCGGTCTGCACGGTCTCCGCGGGGCGTCCGACGGACCGGTCGAAGACCTCCTGGACCTGGCTGACCTCGGCCACCCCGGTCGCGCCGCGGGCCGGGAACTGCACCGAGGTGCCGCCCTCGAAGTCGATCGAGAAGTTGAACCCGCGCAGGATCATCGAGAGCAGGCAGACCACGACGATCGCGGCGAACACCGCGTACCAGGTCTTCGAGCGCCCGACGATGTCGAGCCCGCCGTTGCCCTCGTAGAGGGCGTCGAGCCGGCTGCGCCTCCCCCGGCGTCCGGCGGACCGCGCGGGGACCTCCTCCTCGGTCTCCCCGGCCTCCTCGGCGTCGAGGTCGGCATCGTCGGACACCAGGTCCTCGGGCTCGTCGACGTCGGGGTCGGCCCGGCCGTCCCGGGGGTCGCGGCCGCCTGCGCGGGTCATCGGGCACCTCCGCGGCCGGAGCCGCTGCGCGTGGTCGAGCGGTTCGTCGTACTGCTCCGGCTCCCACCGGGCCGGCTGCCGGCCGGCCGGGCGCCGACCCGGGGTGCGGACCCGCCCCGGGTCCCGGTGGTGCCGGTCTGGTTGGCCACCTTGCCCAGCCCCGACCAGGCCGGGCTCGCGAAGAGCTTCGAGTTCGACGCGAGGGCCAGCAGCGGGTGGGTGACCAGGAAGACGACGATCAGGTCGAGGATCGTCGACATGCCCAGGGTGAAGGCGAAGCCGCGGACCTGGCCGACGGCGAGGACGTAGAGCACCACGGCGGCGAGGAAGCTCACCGCGTCGCCGGACAGGATCGTGCGCCGGGCCCGCGTCCAGCCGCGGGGCACGGCGGAGCGGAAGCTGCGGCCCTCGCGCATCTCGTCCTTGATGCGTTCGAAGAAGATGACGAACGAGTCCGCCGTGATGCCGATGGCCACGATGAAGCCGGCGACGCCCGCGAGGTCGAGCGTGAAGCCGATCCCCCGGCCGAGCAGGACCAGGACCGCGTAGACGATCAGGCCCGAGAGCACCAGCGACAGGATCGTCAGGACCCCGAGCGCGCGGTAGTAGAAGAGCGAGTAGACGAAGACCAGGATCAGCCCGATCACGCCCGCGATCAGGCCGGCCTGCAGCGAGGCCAGACCGAGGGTCGCGGAGATCGTCTGCGCGTCCGAGGTGTCGAAGGACAGCGGCAACGACCCGTAGCGCAGGACGTTCGCCAGGTCCTGGGCGGACGCCTGGTTGAAGTTGCCGCTCACCTGCGAGTTGCCCGCGGGCTGCGCGGCCTGGATGACCGGCGCGGAGACGACCTCGGAGTCGAGCGTGAACGCCACGGCCTGGCCGATGTTCGCGCCGGTGTACTGCGCCCAGATGCCCGCGCCCGCCGACTTGAAGTCGACGTTGATGACGAAGCCCGCGCCCTGCGGGTTCGGTGCCGACGTCGCCCCCGCGACCTCGGTCCCCGACAGGATCGACGGGCCGAGCACGTACTTCGCCGTGCCCTCCCGGTCGCACGCGACCAGGGGCCGCGCCGGGTCGTCGTAGCCGCGGAGCGGATCGTCGGCCGCGCAGTTCAACGCGGTCAGGGCCTGGGCCTGCACGGCCGGGTCGGCGCTCTGACGGGTCTCCTTCGCCTGCGCGATCGCCGCCGCGAGCCGCGGGTCCTGCGACGTGCCGCCGCCGGGTGCGGGGGCGGGCGGCGGGGTCGGGTCCTGCGCGGGCAGGCGCACCGACTGCCCGCCGGGGGCCTGCCCGGGGGTCGCCGCGCCTCCGCCGCCACCGGCCTGGCCCGGCTGCTGTCCGGCCTGGCCCGGGGTGGCGCCCGGCTGGCCGGCCTGGCCCGGCTGCGCGCCCGGCGGGGTCGCCGCGACCGGGCCGTTCGTGACCGGCCGGAAGTAGAGCCGGGCGGTCTGACCGAGGCTCCGGGCCTGGTCGCCCGAGCTGCCCGGCACGGTGATGACGAGGTTGTTGCCGTTCTGCACGACCTCCGCGCCGGACACGCCCAGGCCGTTCACCCGCTGCTCGATGATCTGGCGGGCGAGGTTCAGCTGGTCGGGCGTCGGCGCCACACCGGTCTCGGTGCGGGCGGTCAGCGTGACCTGCGTGCCGCCCTGGAGGTCGATCCCGAGCTTCGGGGTCGGCCGACCGTCGCCGGTCAGGAACACCAGCCCGTACAGGACCGCCACGATGGCCACGAACACGGCCAGGTAGCGCCCGGGCCGGAACCGGACGGTGGGAGGGGCCACGCTGCGAACTCCAGGGTCAGACGGGGACGGGTCCTCGGATCGGTCCTCGCGGTGGGCGGCCCGGACGAACCGGACGCCCGGGCCTCGGTGTCCCCGGGCGCCGCGACCACGTGGCCGCGGCCGCCCGCGAAGGACCTGACCGCAGGGTAGGACCACCCTCCGACGACGACCGCACCCGGCCCGTGGCGGACGGCGACGAACCGTCCGCTACGGCACCCCTCAGTTGTTGCGCGACTCCTTCGAGCCCGCGGACACCCCGTTGGTGGTCGGCGCCGCCGTCGGGTCGGAGAGGTCGTCGCCGCGGGGCGCGTCCTTCGGCTCCGTGCCGGTCGAGGTGGTCGTCGCCGTCGCGGGCGCCTGCACCGTGGTGGACGGGGTCGGCTCCGCGGCGGGCTCGACCGCGTCGACGTCGTCGGCCTCGAGGGCGTCCGCGGCGTGGTCGGTCTCGGTCGAGAGCTTCTCCCGCACCGCGGCCCGCAGCCAGGTGGTGATGACCTCGGGCGCGATCTCCAGGTCGATGGTCCGCTCGTCGTCGACGTCCACGACGGTGCCGCTGATGCCGCTGGTCATCAGGACGACGTCGCCGACCTGGATCGCGTTCTGCAGGTTCTCCTGCTGTTGCTGCTGCTTCTTCCGCTGACGGTTCGAGAAGAAGATCATGCCGATCATGAAGACGATCAGCAGGGGGAAGAGGAGGTCCATCTCTCTCCGATCCGGGTACTTTGTGGTCTCGCCCCCGAGTCTGCCAGCTCAACCGAAGAGCGTCGGCGGGCCCTGCTCATCCGGTTCGTCCCGGGAGTCCGGTTCGGGGGGTTTCTCGCCGAGGTGTCGCCACGCCGCGGGCGTCGCCACGCGGCCGCGCGGGGTCCGGGCGAGCATCCCCGCGCGCACCAGGTAGGGCTCGCAGACCTCCTCGACGGTGCCCGGCTCCTCGCCGACCGCGACGGCCAGCGTCGAGACGCCGACCGGGCCGCCGCCGAAGGACCGGACGAGCGCCGCGAGCACGGCACGGTCGAGCCGGTCGAGCCCGAGCTCGTCGACGTCGTAGACCGCGAGGGCCGCCCGCGCGATCTCGCGGGTCACCCGGCCGTCGGCCCGCACCTCGGCGTAGTCGCGCACCCGGCGCAGCAGCCGGTTCGCGATGCGCGGCGTGCCCCGGGACCGGAAGGCGATCTCGCGCCCGCCGTCGGGCTGCAGGTCGACCTCGAGGATCTGCGCGCTGCGGGCCACCACCAGCTCGAGGTCGGACGGCTCGTAGAACTCCATGTGCCCGGTGAACCCGAACCGGTCGCGCAGCGGGCCGGTCAACGAGCCGGCCCGCGTCGTCGCCCCGACCAGCGTGAAGGGGGCGACGTCGAGCGGGATCGAGGTCGCCCCCGGGCCCTTGCCCACCACGATGTCGACCCGGAAGTCCTCCATCGCGAGGTAGAGCATCTCCTCGGCGGGCCGGGCCATCCGGTGGATCTCGTCGATGAACAGGACGTCGCCCTCGACGAGGTTGGACAGCATCGCGGCGAGGTCGCCCGCACGCTCCAGGGCCGGGCCGCTGGTGATCCGGACCGCGCTGCCGAGCTCGGTGCCGATGATCATCGCGAGGCTGGTCTTGCCGAGCCCGGGCGGCCCGGAGAGCAGCACGTGGTCGGGCGGGCGGCCGCGGCGCAGGGCGCCCTGCAGCACGAGGTCGAGCTGCTCGCGGACCCGTGGCTGCCCGATGAACTCCTCGAGCCGCGCGGGGCGCAGCCGGTTCTCCAGGTCGGACTCCCCGACCTCCCGGGTGGCCGCGAGGGCGCGCTCGAGGTCGGCGGACAGCTCGTCGCCGCTCATCGCGGCACCCCGACCCGCGTCACCGGTTCGGCCCCAGGCGGTGCAGGGCCGCCCGCAGCACCGCCGACGAGCCGGCGTCCTCGCCGAGGGCGCCCACGGTCTCGTCGACCGCCTTCTCCGCCGGCTTCGCGGCGAACCCGAGGCCGACGAGGGCCTCGACCACCTGGTCGCGCATCGTCCCCGACGCGACGACCGAACCGGACAGCACGTCCTCGACGCCGGCGTCGTCAGCTCCGGACGCGTCCGGCGGCGCCACCTTGTCGCGGAGCTCCACGACCAGGCGCTCCGCGCCCTTGCGCCCGATGCCGGGCACGCTCATCAGCGTGGTGAGGTTGCCGTCGGCGAGCGCCCGGGACAGGGCCGCCGGGTCGAGCACCGCGAGGGTGGCGAGCGCGAGGCGCGGCCCGACCCCCGTGACCGTCTGCAGCAGCCCGAACAGCTCGCGCTCGGCCGCGTCGGCGAACCCGAACAGGGTCAGCGAGTCCTCCCGGACCACCAGGGCGGTCTCGAGCCGGGCCGCCTGGCCGCGGCGCAGCCCGGCGAGCGTGGTCGGCGTGGCCTGCACGGCCAGCCCGACGCCGCCGACCTCGACCACGGCGTGGTCCAGCCCCACGGCGAGGACGTCCCCGCGCACCGACGAGATCATCGCCTGCCCCTCCACCCGCTCACGACCATGCCCACGAACACGTGTTCGACACGCTACCGCGAGGGTCCGACGGTCCCGGCCCGACCCGCCGTCGCGCGATCGGGCGACCTCGGGCCGTCGGTCTAGCGCGCCCGGCGTCGGGTCGCGGCGGCCACCTTGGCGGCGTGGACGCGCGCCACCTCCGCGGCCCGGGCCTCCGCCTGCGCCATCCGCGCGGCCATCGGGGCGCGCCAGCAGTGGCAGACCGCGAGGGCGAGCGCGTCCGCGGCGTCGGCCGGTCTCGGGGGCGCGTCGAGGGCGAGCACCCGGGTCACCATGGTGGTCACCTGGGCCTTGTCCGCGCGTCCGGAGCCGGTGACGGCCGCCTTGACCTCGGACGGCGTGTGGAACGCCACCGGGAGCCCGGCCCGCCCCGCGACCAGGGCGACCACGCCGCCCGCCTGGGCGGTACCGATCACCGAGCGCACGTTGTGCTGGCTGAACACCCGCTCCACCGCGACGACGTCCGGACGGTGCTCCGCGATCCAGCGCTCCACCGCGTCGGCGATCGCGCCGAGGCGGGCGGCGACCTCGTCGTCGGGCGGGGTGCGGACGACGTCGACCGCGACGGCGCGGACCTCCCGGCCCCCGCCACCCTCGACCACCCCGAGCCCGCACCGGGTCAGCCCCGGGTCGACGCCCAGCACCCGCATCCGTCGCTCCGCTCGTCCGGCTGGGCCGCACGCTACCCAGCGGACCCGGACGACCCGGGCGGTGACGCGCCCGGGACCGCCCCGTCGTGGTGAGCTGATCGTCATGAGCAGCCCCGCCGAGGAGCCCCGGCCCCCCTTCCCCCCGTTCGACGCCGAGGCGGCCGCCCGCAAGGTGCGCGCCGCGGAGAACGCCTGGAACACCCGCGACCCGGAGAAGGTGTCGCTCGCCTACACCGCGGACACCGTGTGGCGGAACCGCGACGAGTGGGTGCAGGGACGCGCGGACGTCGTCGCGTTCCTGACCCGCAAGTGGGAGCGCGAGCTCGACTACGCGCTGCGCAAGGCGCTGTGGACCTTCGGCGGGAACCGGATCGCGGTCCGCTTCCAGTACGAGTGCCGCGACCCCGCCGGGCAGTGGTGGCGCTGCTACGGCAACGAGAACTGGGAGTTCGCGGACAACGGCCTCATGCGCCGCCGCGAGGCGAGCATCAACGACCTGCGCATCGACGAGTCGCAGCGCCGCATCCACGGGCCCCGCGCCGAGGGGGACGAGTCGGAGATCCCGATCTGAGGACGACCGCGGCCGGGCTCAGCGCAGCGCCCACGCCGGGACGTCCCGCGCGCGCTCCGAGCGGGCCGCGACCGGCCCGGGGTCGGAGTGCCGGAAGGTCACGCTGATCCGCGGGCCGGCGCCGGGCTCCTTCGGCACGGTGTGCTGCCACTCGTGCTGGCACCGGCCACCCATCACCAGCAGGTCGCCCCCGCACACCGTCAGCCAACGCGTCCCGCCGGCCCCGCGGGTGCGGTCGGTCGACGCGGCCGGCCCGACCGGCCGGAGGCCGAACCGCCGCGGGGCGCCGAGCGAGACGATCGCGACCACCGGTGCGGGGTGCGTGAACCGCACCCGGTCGCCGTGCCAGGCCACCGAGTCCGCCCCGTCGCGGTAGAAGTTCGCGGACACCCGGTCGAACGCCTCGCCGTAGCGCTCGGCGAGTGCCGCCCCCAGCTCGGGCGCCCGGTCGGGCGCCTCGTCGAGGGCCCACCCGCAGGTCAGCCGCGGCTCGACGATCTCCTGGTCGAACATCCGGCGAAGCCGCTGGTTCCACGGCACGTCCCGCACGAGGCGGTCGAACCACGCCTCGGCGCCCGGCAGCCAGCCGGGCACCACGTCCACCCAGGACCGCTCGTCGAGCCGGGTGCGGTGCGCACCGGCCCACGAGGGCCCGACCTCGGGACCGTCGAGCGCGACCTCGTCGAACAGGGAGGGGGTGAACACCGCCGTCATGCGATAGAGTCGAACACATGTTCGACGGCGGGGCAAGTCGCGTCACCCGGGCGCTCGCTGGGTACGGAGCACCCCATGAGCGCACGGCACCTCGTCGTCCACGGCACCGTCCAGGGTGTGTTCTTCCGGGCGAGCGCGGAGCAGGAGGCCGCCCGGCTCGGCGTCGCCGGCTGGGTGGCCAACCGGTCCGACGGCACCGTCGAGATGGTCGTCGAGGGCGAGGACGACGCGGTGTCGGAGCTGGTGGCGTGGGCCCACGAGGGTCCGGCCCGGGCCGAGGTCACGGGCGTGGACGTCACCGACCGGCAGCCCGAGGGCCTCTCGGGGTTCGGTCAGCGGTGAGCGCGTGTCCGGGCTGACCGACGTCCCGCGCGTCCCGTGGTCGCACGCCCTGGCCCGGCGGCAGGCGCGGCACCTCCTGTCCGGCGACGGGGCCACCTCGCCCGTCGAGGTGGCCGGCCGGCTCCTCGGGGTGCAGGCGCAGGTGACCTCGTCCGCCGAGCAGGCCGTGGCGGTCCGCGGCCCCGCGGCGTCCTCCGTGCGCGACGGTCTGGCGGACGGCTCGCTGGTCCGGACGTGGGCGGCGCGGGGCACGCTCCACGTGCTCGACACCGCCGCCGCGCCCGACCTCCTCGCGCTGCTCGCCGCCGCACGGTCGTGGGAGAAGGGCGCGTGGCAGCGCGAGTTCGCGACGGCGGACGAGATCGCCAGGCTCGCCGACCTCGTCGTCGACGTCGTCGCCGGGTCGAGTCCGACGCGGGACGAGCTCGTGGCCGCACTCGCGCCGCACGTCTCCCCCGAGCTCGCCGGCCGCCTGGCATCCGGCTGGGGCACGCTCCTCAAGCCCCTGGCCTGGCAGGGACTGCTCGTGAACGGCGAGCCGCGCGGCTCCCGGCCGACGTTCACCGCACCGCCGTGGCGCGAGCTGCCCGACCCGGACACGGCCGCCCGCTCCGTCGTCCCCGCCTACCTCGACGTCCACGGGCCCGCGAGCCCGGAGACGTTCGACGCGTGGCTGCTGCGCGGCGCCACCCCGCGGCGCACCCTGCGCCGCTGGTTCGCCGAGCTCGTCGACGAGGGCGCGATCGTCCCGGTCGCGATGCACCCCGACGGCGCCCCCGATGCCGCCGAGACGCTGTACGCCCGGGCCGCCGACGTCCCCGGGCTGAGTGTCCCGCCCCCGCCGCAGGACTCCGTCCGCTTCCTGCCCGCGTTCGACCAGTGGGTGCTCGGTCCCGGGACCCGGGACCCGCACGTCCTGCCGCCCGAGCACCGCTCCCGGGTCAGTCGCACCGCGGGCTGGATCGCCCCCGTGGTCATCCGCTCGGGCCGGATCGTCGGGACGTGGTCGGGGTCCGACGTCGCCGACGTGGAGCTCTTCCCCGGCGAGACGGCCCTGCCCGACGACGACGTCGCGGCCGAGCAGGAGCGCTGGCGGCGTGTGCTCGGGCCGTGAGTCGCCCCTCCGACCGGGCAGGGTTGCCCCGACCCGTCGACTGGGTACGTGATCACCGAGCGGATCGACGTGATCCGAGGAGTACCTGCGGAAGGGGACGCCATGAGCGACGCCGACAAGGTCGAGAACAAGGGCGAGGAGCTCAAGGGCAAGGTCAAGGAGTCCGCCGGCAGCGCGGTGGGCAACGAGTCCCTCGAGGCCGAGGGCAAGGCCGACCAGACCAAGAGCAGCCTCAAGCAGGCCGGCGAGAAGGTGAAGGACGCGTTCAAGTCCTGATCTCCCGCTCGTCCCGACGGCGCCCGTGACCTCTCGGTCCGGGCGCCGTCGTCGTTCACCACCGCTCACGGCGCACCGAATGTCCGGGAACCGCAACATTCGGTGAGCCACCCGCCGGTGGGGATGTCCGTTCGGGTGGCTCATGCGGGACTCCGACGCTGACGCCGCGGTGTACGGCTACTGTCCGTCCGTGCCGCTCGGCCCCGATCCCTCGACACCCCGGCCCGACGCCGTCGTCGTCGGAGCCGGCGTCGTCGGACTCACGGCGGCCGTCGCGCTGGCGGGAGCCGGGCACCGCGTCGAGGTGTGGACCGCGGACGACCCGGCCGGGACGCCCTCGGCCCGCGCGGCCGGCGTCTGGACCCCGAAGTCGCAGGCCCCGTTGGCGACGTCGGTGGCGTGGGCCCGGCAGTCCCTGCAGGACTTCTGCGGGCTCGCCCGGGTGGCCGGCTCCGGCGTCCGGCTCGTCGAGGGGCTGACGCTGACCGCCGAACCGGACGAGGTGCTCCCGCCCCTGACCCGCCTCTCCCCCGACCTGCGGCCCGCCGCCGCCGACGAGCTGCCCGCGGCGTACCGGGCCGGGCTCCGCTACCGGATGCCGGTCGTCGACATGGCCCGGTACGTCCCGTGGCTGCTGCAGCGACTCGACGCCTACGGCGGCCGCGTCCGTCGTCGGCGGGTGCAGGACCTCGCCGAGCCCCTCGCGGTCGCGCCCGTGGTGGTCAACGCCGCCGGCCTCGGAGCCGGAGCGCTGGCCGGAGACACGACGGTCCGCCCGGTGTTCTCGCAGTACGTCGTCACCGACAACCCGGGCCTCGACCGGGTCCTCGTCGACACCTCCGACCCCCGGAGCTGGGTGTCGATCATCCCGCACCGCGACCGGGTGCATCTCGGTGGCGTCCGGGTCACCGGGCGCGAGGACCCCCGCCCGGACCGCGAGCTCGCCGCCGACGTCCTGCGGCACTGCCGCGAGATCGAGCCGCGGCTGGTCGATGCCCGGATGCTGCGGGTGGACACCGGGCTGCTGCCCGGCCGCCCGACGATGCGGGTCCAGGCCGAGCAGCACGGGGACGGGACGGTGGTGCACGCCTACGGGCACGCGACCGCCGGCGTGACGCTGAGCTGGGGCGCGGCCCGCGAGGTCGCGCGCCTGGCCGGGGAACCCCGGCGGAGCTCCCGGGTCGGCTAGAACGGCCTGCGGCCCGTGCCGGTCGCCCGCGGCGGGACGACCACCTCACCGCGCGCCCGGCGGGCGGCGTCGCGCAGGACCTCGACCAGACGGTCCCCGTTGCGCCGCCCGGTGAGCGGGTCGAGGCGGTCGTGCACCAGCGGGTTGGGGTGCGGCGCGCGGGACACGGTCGGGGTGGTGAGCTGCCAGGGCAGGCCCGCACGGCGGGCGAGGACGTCCCACGCCTTCGCCGCCGGGGCGCCGAGCAGCACCACCTCCGACGGCGGCCCGCCGAGCAGGTCGAGGAACTCCCCGATCCGGGGCTTCGCCCGCACGACCTCCGTCGTGAGCCGCCGGGGTCCGTGCGTCGGGTTGGACACCCACCAGGGCACGAGGTTCCAGTGCAGCGTCACCTCGTGGGCCAGCCCGGCCCGGTCCGCGGCGCGGTAGAGGTTCGCCGAGACCGCGTCGTTGGCGTAGCGGCTGACGAACCCGCAGTGGTCCTCGGCGTCGGCGGCGGGCTCGTGGAGCAGCACCAGCACCCGCACGCCGTCCGCGGCCGCCGTCGGGTCCACGTAGGGGACGTTCTCCAGCGTCGTGTCCCGCAGCCGGTCGACCCAGCGGTTCACGCGGCCCGCCCACCCGTCGTGCCGGCGCGCCCACCAGTGGGCGTGCCGCTCGGGGTCGAGCTCTCGGCTGAACAGCTCCCCGCGGCGCTGCGCGAGGCGGTTCCACACCACCCGCTCCGGCCGCGCCACCGGGCGTCGCTCGTCCTGCACCACGCGGTCCACCCTAGGTGCGCCACAATGCGCGGCGTGCTGTTCGGCCTGCGCTTCGCGGAACCGATCGCCCGCGGGGAGGTCGACCTCACCTTCCGCCGGTGGACGCGGGCCCAGGTGCGCGTCGGGCGGCCCTACCGGACGGCGGTGGGCCGGCTGGAGGTCGACGAGGTCGGCGAGGTAGACCCGACGTCGGTCACCGACGCCGAGGCCCGCCGGGCGGGCTTCCCGACGGCGGCCGCGGCGCTGGCCGAGGCGGGGCGGCACGCCGACGACGGCACGCCGCTGTTCCGCGTGCGCTTCCACCTGCTCGACGAGCCCGACCCGCGCACCGAACTCGCGCAGGACCTGCCGTCGGGACCCGAGATCGAGCAGGTCGCCGGGAAACTCGACGCGATGGACCGGCGCAGCGCCCACGGGCCGTGGACCTGGGCGACCCTCCGGGCGATCGCCCGCGAACCCGGCCGCCGGGCCCCCGACCTCGCCGCGGCGGCCGGCCGCGAGACCGCGCCGTTCAAGATCGACGTCCGAAAGCTGAAGGCGCTCGGGCTCACGCTCTCGCTGCCGGTCGGCTACGAGCTCTCCCCGCGCGGGCGGGCCGTCCTGGACCACCGGGACGGCTGATGGCCGACGCGGTGGTGGTCCGGCTGGTCGGCGGGCCCGATCATCCCGGGGAGCTGGACGCGGCCGGCTTTCGGGGGCTGCTGGCCGCGGTGCAGCTGCTGAGCACACGGGTCGGCCGGCACCTCGTGGACCAGGCCCGGCCGGGTCGCAGCGCCGGGGTCGTCGAGCGCTCCGCCCGCGTCCGCGTGGTCGGCCTGGACGGCGAGGGCACGGCGACGGTGCTGCGGTTCGCGGTCGGTGAGGAGGGCGTGCTCGGCGACGGGCTGGAGCACGAGATCACCGACGCGCTGTTCGAGCTGGTCCGCGGCCTGTGGAACGAGGAGCCGCCGTCGTGGACCACACCCCTGCTCGGCGAGGCGTGCGTCGAGCTGCTCGACGCCCTCGCCCGGGTCGCCCGGACCGCGGCCTTCGGCGGCGCCCGCTTCCGGGAGGTGAGCTTCGCGCCCGCGGCCCTGTCCCGGGAGGCGTGGCCGCGGGAGGACGCCCCGCGGCGCTACGGCGCGGCGGCCACCGTGCGGGGGCGGCTGGACCGGGTCGACCTGCGCCGCCGCGTGCTGCGCGTGCTGGACGAGAGCGGCGCGGACGTCGTCGTGGAGAGCGTCCTGGCCGGGTACGACGTCGAGGGCGACCCGCTGGTCGCGGCCGCGCGGCTGCTCGGCAGCGAGGTCGTCGTGACGGGGCCCGCGAGCCGCGGACCGGGCGGGCTGCGGCTGCGGGGCGCGACGGTCCGCCCGGCCTGAACCGCCCGCGGGAAATCTCCCGGAACCGATCGGGCGGCGGCGCACTCCAAGGGGATGACGACACACCCGTGGTCCCCGAGGAGGAACCCCGTGAGCGCGACCGTCCGGACCCGCCGACCTGCCCGCCCGTCCCGCCCCGACCGCTTCCCGCTGCCCCTGCCCGGGTGGGAGGGGGTGACCGTGACCGCATGCCTCCCGTCGGAGGCCGTGGATCCGCTGCGGGGCGTCCGGCGCGGCGACGTCGTCCGGCTCGCCCTCGCGATCGCCGCCGTCGAGTGGCGCGTCGCGTACGTCGGCCGGGACCGCTGGCGCACCGACGAGCGCGGTCGGCTCGACGCCCGGGGCACGTTCCGGCGCCCGGACGGGGACCCCTGCTGCTCCCCCGGCGCGCTGGAGGTCGTCGGGCGGAACTGGTCGCTCTCCGAGGGCGTCGACGCGCGGCCGGACACCCGGCTCGAGGTCTCGGGCCTCCTCCACGTCGCGGCGACGACGCCCGCCGCAGGCGACGCGCGCGACTGGGTCGTCCGCGCCTGGCGGCGCTACCGCGGGCACGGCGACGGCGTGGTGGGGGTGCCGGTGCGCGAGCTCCCGGAAGCCGGGGACGACGACGCGCACTGCCTCTACCTCGTCGACCTCGCCGACGCCGGGGCCCACGCCGAGCCGGGCCGTGAGCCGGCGTGAGGGCCGGTCCGGGAGGGCGTCCCCGGCGGCGTCCGGTCCGCGTGGCGGGCGAGCGGTGGCGGCCCGAGCGGGCGGCCGAGCGGGCGGCCGCCCGGCACACGCGCGACGACGAGCTCGCCGTCCAGCTGCCGTCCACGTTCCTCGACGACCCGGAGTTGCAGGGGCTCGTGCCGGGCGCGGAGATCGACGTGGCGCCCGCGCTCTTCGTCGCGGAGACGTCGCCGCCCGACGGCGGGCCGGCCGGTTGGCGGCACGACGAGCTCGGGTTGGTGCACGCCCGTGGCACGGTGCTGACGGCGACGCCGGCCTCCGGCGGGCCGCCGCCGGTCAGCGTGCTCGACACGGGCGAGCGGCTGTTCCCGCTGTTCTGGTCGACGACGCAGCCGGTGGAGGGCCCCGTCACGGTCGGCGGGGCGCTCTACCTCGACCCGGACCTCGCCGCCGGCAGTGCGCTCGGCGAGCAGGTGGCACTGTGCCGGGAGCGCTACCGGGTCACCGGACTGCGGGTCTCGCCGCGGCTGTCGTGGCGCCCGGGGCCGGGCCTGCGGCTCACCGAGGTCCCGCGCGACCTCGACGACGATCTGGTCCTCGTCGTGGGGCTGCTCCCGGTGGGCGTGCCCGACACGCCACGGTTTCCGACCCTCGGATGACGGGTTCCTGCTGGTGGGAGGTCCTACGGTGCTCGGCGTGCAGGTGGTCGCGGTCGTGCCGGCATGGATGCTGGCCGACGGGGAGTACGTCGGGCTCGCGGTGGGCGACGCGGTGAGCACGGGGTTCGCACTCCAGGTGACGGCGACGGTCCCGGACGGCGCGGGCGTGCTCGCCCAGGACGCCGACCGGCCCGGCCTCACCACGGTCGGCGGGCGCACGGTCACCGTCGGGCGCACCACGGTCCTGTGCTGCTCGCCCTGGGTGCTGGCTCTGCTGGCGAGCCGGCGCGTGGACCCCGATGTGGACCTGTCGGTCGAGGGGTGGCTGACCGTGGAGCCCTATCTGTGGGCACCCGGCAGCGAGCTCGCCGACGCCGAACCGGAGGGGCGCTCGGACTGGACCGTCACGCGCCTGCGGGCGGTCGGCGAGGAGGCCGCGCACGACATCGACCGGCTGCCGGCGGTCGACGACGTGGATCCGGACGCGGTCTACGTCGTCGACCTGTCGCGCTGACCCGCTCCCCACCCGCCCGATCGCCCGGATTGACGCATTGACGGTCCTGTGTCGCAATCCTCCCGGTCACCGGCGCGGGTGACCGGTCGGCGGGAGGTGGCCCATGGCACCGGAGCTCGTGTCGATCGTGGTGCTGATGGTGATGTTCGTGATCGCCACGGTCCTGCCGGTGAACCTCGGCGCGCTCGGCTTCGTGGCGGCCGCCGGTGTCGGGGTGCTCGTCGGCGGGCTGAGCCTGGACGACTCCCTGGCCGGCTTCCCCACCGACCTGTTCCTGATCCTGGTCGGGCTCATGTTCCTCTTCGGGATCGCCCAGCAGAACGGGACGATCGACCGGCTCGTGGAGTGGTCGATGCGGCTGGTGCGCGGCCACCTGGTGGCGGCGCCGTGGATCTTCTTCACCCTCGCGACGGTGTTCTCCGCCATCGGCGCGCTGTTCGCCGTCGCGATCGTCGCCCCGCTCGCGATGCCGTTCGCCCGTCGCTACCGGATCGACCTGCTGCTGATGGGCATGATGGTCGTCCACGGCTCCCTCGCCGGGGCGTTCTCCCCGATCAGCGTGTACGGCGTCGTGGTGAACGGGCTCGTGGCCGGGACCGCCCTGCCGTCGAGCCCGCTCACGCTCTTCCTGGTCCCGCTGGCGTTCAACGTGCTCGTCGCCGCCGTGGTGTTCGTGCTGCTCGGCGGGCGCGACCTCGTCGGTGTGCGCTCCCACCACGTCGAGGAGGAGGACGAGGAACCCCCGGCCGACTCCGACGTGTCCGTCCCCGGGGGCGTCGGGGTGCGGGAGCGGACCAGGGCCGGCACGCGCGTCACCTACCCGCAGGTCCTCACGCTCGCGGCGATCGTGGTGCTCGCCGTCGGCACGGTGGGCTTCGGTCTGGACGTCGGCGTGCTGGCGATGTCGCTCGCGGTCGTGCTCGGCATCCTCTCCCCCGCCGGGAACGCCGAGGCGCTCAAGGGCATCAGCTGGTCGACCGTGCTCCTGGTCTGCGGGGTGATCACCTACGTCGGGGTGTTGCAGGAGGTCGGGACCACCGAGCTGGTCGGGCAGGGCATCGTCGCCCTCGGGGTCCCGCTGGTGGTGGCGCTGCTGCTGCTCTACCTCGGCGGCGTGCTGTCCGCGTTCGCGTCGTCGGCGGGGATCATCGGCGTCGCGATCCCGCTGGCCCTGCCGTTCCTGCTCCAGGGATCGGTGAGCGCGATCGGGATGGTGGCCGCGCTCGCCGTCGCGACGACGATCGTCGACGTCAGCCCGTTCTCCACCAACGGCGCCCTCGTGCTGGCGAGCACCCCGGAGGACGTCGACCGGGACGCCTTCTACCGGCGCATGCTCGTGTACGCGGGGTCGGTCGTGGTGGCCGGTCCGCTGCTCGCGTGGGCGCTGCTGATCCTGCCCGGGTGGCTCTAGATCTTGACTCGGACGGGTGATCGCCGTCACGCTGCCCCGGTGACGAAGGACCGGATCACGAACACGCTCGGGGTGCTCGGGGCGATCTTCTGTCTCGTGGCCGTCCTGACCGGCTTCGGCCACGCCGCCGAGGCCGACGACGATGACGACGACGCCCCGGCCGCCCCGCCGCCGACCAGCCAGGTCGTACCGGCCCCCGTCCCCGGGGGAAGCCAGCCGCAGGCGCCGGCGCAGAGCCAGCCGCCGGCGGCGCCCGCCGCGCCGGCGGCGCCGCAGGACGACGACGGGGACGACGACGACGGCTGAGCGCCACGGCGTCAGTCGGGGCGGTCTCCCCGGCCGGAGCCGACGGAGCGCGTCCGCCAACCGCGATGCAGCGGTTCGCCCCCGTCGCACGGGAGGATCGACCAGGCCTCGGCGGTCCAACGGAAGATCGCATCCTGCCCGTAACGCGCCGCGAGCGCGACAGCGGTCTCGTCGCTGAGCCTGCGGACGACCACGCTCTCCTCGACGTGCGAACCGTCGACGGCACCGGCGTCGCCGCACCAGGTCTCCACCTCGGCGGGCAGCTCGGCCACCAGCGCCTCCTGCCGGCGCTGGTTCTCCGCCGCGTCGAGCCGCTCCGGGCCCGGATTGTGGGCGGTGAGGACGTGGACGGGGCCGTCGAACGGGAAGTCCCCCGTGCCCTCGTCGGCCGGCCGGAGCTCCGTCGTCCCGCCTCCGTGCCACCGGACGCGGAGCCGCGCCTGCGCGTAGCCCGCGAACCGTTCGACCCGCTCCGCCATGGGTCGAGGATGCCGCGATCACCCCAGACGTCGGAACGGGCCGCGATCGATTCGGCGACCGCGGTGTCATCGACCTGGTACACCGGCCTACCGGTCAGAATCCCGCTTTGGCCCTGGTGACCTCGAACGGCTCGTCACGAGGACTCTCCTCACCCGTGGCCATCGCGGCTGCAGCCCGGATGACCCGGTGGTACGAGCCCCGGTTCGTCTGGAGGATGGCGAGTCGGCGGAACTCCTCCAGCACGGAGAACACCGGGGTCAGGTCCAACTCGCGACGCATCGACTCCGACGCCGTCTCGAGGGCTTGCCGGAAGCGGACCTGATCCTCGGGGTCGAGCGCCGCGTGGATCGACTCCGGGCTCGCACCTGCGCCGAGGGGCCGCGCGGGCGGGTCCGCGTCGATGCTCCACGAAGCCGACATGCCCACGAAGAGTACTGGCTCAGGGCGGAGGTGTCGGGCAGGAACGGGCTCGCGGGGCCGCGACGTCGACGTGGCGCAGGTGCGGCACCCCCCGAGACCTGCCCGACGTCGACCTCGACGAGCCGACCGCCCGGCCATACTGCGTGCCGTGAGCACGCTCCCCGACCTCGTGCGGCGCATCCTCGACGGCGAGCCGGCCGTCCCGGCCCCGGAGGCCGACCGGGACCTGTTCGCCCGACGGGCGGGCGAGGCCGGGGTCCCGGGCGCCGTCGTCGCCGAGCTCGTCGCGCTCTACGCCGTCCACGACGGGCTCGCCGACGAGACGAGCCTCGGCTTCCACCCGTGCGCGGACGTCGTGATCTTCGAGTGGTGGCCGGACGACGGGTTGTGGCTGGGGCAGCGGCACTTCCACACCACCCGCTGGACCCCGGAGCACGGGTTCGCCCGGGGAGATGCGACGGACGTCATGTTCGGTCCGGACGACGCCTTCCCGACGCTGGTCGACCTCCTCGCGGCCTCCTGACTCAGATCTCCAGTCCCTTCGGCGGCCCGGCGAGCGCCTCCTTCAGCATGCGGCTCGGAGCGTCGACGAGGACCTCGTCGGTTCCCTCCGCGACGCCGTCGAGGATCCGGTCGGCGACCTCGGCGGCGGCAATCTTCGGGACGTCGAGGTGGGCGATCATGTCGGTGTCCATGAACCCGAGGTGGACGCCCAGGACGTGCACGTTCCGGACGCGGAGTTCGGCGCGGGCACCGTTGGTGAACGACCACGCGGCCGCCTTCGTCGCGGCGTACGAGCCGGCCCACGGCGCGGCGGCCCACGACAGCGCGGACAGCACCGTCACCGCCGTCCCTCCCCCACGGCGGGCGAGGACCGGCGCGAACTCCCGCAGCACCGCGACCGGACCCCAGAAGTTCGTCTCCATCTCCGCCCGGGCGCGCTCCGGGTCCGTCGTGAGCAGCGAGCCCGCGCCCCCGACCCCGGCGTTGTTGATCACGAGGTCGACGTCGGCCGCGCGGGCCGCCGCCTCCTTGATCGTCGACAGCTCGGTCACGTCCAGACGGACCGGGACGACCCGGGGATCGTCCAGACCGACGAGGAGGGGGTCGCGGGCGGCCGCGTAGACGGTGCTCGCGCCGCGGGCGAGCAGGCCGGTCACGAGGGCGGCGCCGAGACCGCGGTTCGCGCCGGTGACCAGGGCGTTCGCGCCGGAGAGGATCATCGGACGACCCGCTCGAGGATCGTCGCGTTCGCGGTGCCGCCGGCCTCGCACATCGTCTGCAGGCCGAAGCGCCCGCCGGTCTGCTCGAGCACGCCGAGCAGCGTCGTGGCCAGGCGCGCCCCGCTGGCGCCGAGCGGGTGCCCGATGGAGATCGCGCCGCCGTTCACGTTGACCTTCGTCGGGTCGGCGCCGGTCTCGGCGAGCCAGGCCAGCACGACGGACGCGAACGCCTCGTTGACCTCGAAGGCGTCGATGTCGTCGAGCGCGAGCCCGGCGCGGGCGAGCACCTTCGCGGTGGCCGGGATGATGCCGGTGAGCATGAGGACCGGGTCGTCGCCGGTGACCGTGGCGGTGTGCACGCGGGCCCGCGGGGTCCACCCGTGCGCGGCCGCGATCTCCGAGGTCGTGACGAGCAGGGCCGCGGCGCCGTCGTTGTAGGGGCTGGCGTTGCCGGCGGTGACGGTCCAGTCGATCTCCCCGAACCGCTCGCACCACCGCGGGTCGGCGAACGGGGTGCGCAGGCCGGCGAGCGCCTCGGCGGTGGTGCCGGACCGGATCGTCTCGTCGGTCGCCAACTGGACCACGGAACCGTCGGGAAGGGGGCTCTTCAGCGGCACCGTCTCCGCGGCGAACCGGCCGTCGGCCCACGCCGCGGCGGCCTTCCGGTGGCTCTGCCGGGCGAACTCGTCGAGCTGCGTCCGGGCGAGGCCCCAGCGGCGCGCGATCAGCTCGGCGCTGACGCCCTGCGGGATCAGCCCGGGCGCGTAGCGGGCGGCGACGGACGGCCCGGCGACGTCCTGCGGGACACCGTCGACCCGGGTCTGGCTGCCGATCGGGATGCGCGACATCGACTCGACGCCGGAGGCGATCGCGATGTCGTAGGCCCCGGCCACGACGCCCTGCGCGGCGAACGAGAGCGCCTGCTGGCTCGAGCCGCACTGGCGGTCGACGGTGGTGCCCGGGACCGACTCGGGGAAGCCGGCGGCGAGCGCGGCGAAGCGTGTGGTGTTGCCGCTCTGCTCGCCGACCTGGCCCACCGCGCCGCCGATGACGTCGTCGACCTCCGCGGGATCGAGGCCCGTCCGCTCGACCAGCGAGCGGAGCACGTGCGCGTGGAGCTCGACCGGGTGCACGCCCGCGTACGCCCCGTCGGCCTTGCCCTTCGCCAGCGGCGTGCGGACCGCCTCGACGATGACCGCGTCCCTCATGACGTCCTCCTCCACGATGCGGACCGATCGGTCCCGGACCGCTCGGTCCGAATCGTGCGCCTCCGACCTCCGTGGGTCAACGAGGACGGTCGTGCTCCGCGCCACAGGACGGGTCGCCGGCACCTGCCTGGCGCCGATTTGACCATGACCGGCCAGGTGCGTACGGGTACCGGGGTGCGAGCATCCACGGCAGGGTCGGTCGACGGCTCCACGGCGTTCTTCCGGGCGGACGGCGAGCACCTCGTGCCGCTGCGGCGGGCGAGGAGCGGGTGGGGTGGATCGGACGGACCCGACCAGATCCGCGGCACCGCGGTCAGCGCGATCCTCGCCCGCGCCGCCGAGCGTGCCGCTGACGAGCTGGAGCACCCGGCGTGGTTCCGCCCGGTGCGCTGGACGCTGGATCTCTTCCGTCCGGCCGCGATGGCTCCGGTCACGACGACGGCGGCCGTCGTCCGCAGTGGACGGCGGCTGCGGCTCGTGGACGCGACGCTGGACCAGGACGGCCGCGCGGTCGCCCGGGCGTCGCTGCTGCTCCTGGCCACCGGTGGCCCGCGCGCCGGGACGACGTGGACCGCGCCCCTGCCGTCGACACCGGAACCGCCGCCCGCCGACCTCGTCCCCGACCCGGCGGAGCCGACGCTCTACCGCAGCGACGGCTGCTGGTCGGCCGACCGCCGGCTGCACGCCAACGCGGCCCGGAAGGCGACGTGGTTCCCCGTCGCCCCGATCGTCGAGGGCGAGGAGCCGACCGGGCTGGCGCACGTCGCGGCCGTCGCCGACGCAGCCAACCTGACCTCGAGCTGGGGCACGCTCGGCGTCGAGTACATCAACGCCGACCTCACGCTCACGCTCACCCGCGTGCCCGACCGCGGTGCGGGCGTGGGCCACCACGCCGAGTCCCGGGTGGAGGACGACGGCATCGCCTGGGGCACGACGACGGTGTTCGACGAGCACGGCACGCTGGGGAGCGTCGTCGTGTCGACGCTGGCCAACGGGGAGCGTGCGGTGACCGTCTGACGATGTGGCGTGACTGCCACTGGATGCCGGCAACGACGCTTCGCTGTCACCCCCGCGGCGGCGCGATCAGTCCGCGGTCAGCTCCACGACGGGCTCCCGGACGTCGCGGACCCCGGCGTGCTCCGGCCGGAACGCCTGGCGGGCGCGCTTGTTCTCGTACATCGCGGCGTCGGCGGCCGCCACGGCCGCGGCGAACCCGCCGTCCACCCGGAACGGGGCCACACCGACGGAGCAGGGCACGCCGGCGTCGACGAGCACCGCCTGCAACCGGTCGGCCAGGCGGGCGGCGTCGTCGGCCCCGACCGACGCGACCAGCCCGAACTCGTCGCCGCCGAGGCGCGCGAGCGGGTCACCGGCACGGACGGCCCCGAGCAGGGCGGTGGCCGTGCGGCGGAGGTGGCGGTCGCCGGCGTCGTGGCCCTCGGTGTCGTTCACCGTCTTCAGCCCGTCGAGGTCGACCATCACGACCGAGGCAGGGTCGCCGAAGCGGCGGAACCGCTCCTCCTCGCGCGCGAGCCAGCGCTGCCAGCCGCGGCGGTTGAGCAGCCCGGTCAGTGCGTCGGTCTCGGCGTCGGAGACCGCCCGCTCGAGGGCCCGGGCGCTCTCCACGGCGGCGCCGTCGGCCTCGAGCACGCTGGAGAGCAGGCTCGACAGCAGGTCGAGCAGCGACTCGTGCCGCAGGAACTCGGCGGGCAGCGGGTCGGGGTTCAGGCCGACGACGGTGCCGAAGAGCGAGCCGTCGGGCCGCACGATCGGCGTCCCGACGTAGGCCCCGACCCGCACCGCGTGCGCCGCCTGCGCGCCGACCGCCGCAGCGAGGTCGGGGACGAGCGCGGTGTCCGGCACCACCCGCGGGGTGGTCCCCAGCGACATCGTCCGGCACAGCGAGGTCGACCACGCGACCTCGGCGCCGGGCCGCAGCCCGTAAGCGGTGTCCGCGGTGACCAGCATCGTCTGGCGCCGCCCGACCACGCGGGAGACGGCCCAGACGCCCATCGGCACGGTCGCCGCCAGGAAGTCCACGACCATGCGGCAGGCCGCGTCGAACGCCTTCTGCGGCGTCAGCTCCACCGCGACCTGCGCGCTCCGCGTCCGCACTCCCGATCCCCTCGTCGTCGCCACCGGTCCCGGACTACCCCGCACCGGACGCCGAGGTGGCCCCGTGAGCGGGAGGACCACCCCGTCGGGCGGCTCACGATCCGGTGACGCGCGCTCCCTTGCGGGCCCGCTTGTCGGTGTACATCGCGGCGTCCGCCTCGGAGATCGCCTCGGAGAACCCGGACGCCAACCCCACCGGGGCGACGCCGATCGAGCACGGCGTCCCGGCGTCGTCGAGGACGCGCTGGAGCCGCGCCACCAGCGGGCCGGCGTCGTCGGGACCCACCGTGGCCACCATCGCGAACTCGTCGCCGCCGAGCCGGGCCAGCGGGTCGCCGTGCCGGGTCGCGGCGCGCAGGGTCTCCGCGGTGCGCTGCAGGAAGCGGTCACCGGCGTCGTGGCCCTGGGTGTCGTTGACCTCCTTGAGGCCGTCGAGGTCCATCATCAGGACGCAGGCGGGGTCACCGAACCGTCGGAAGCGCTCCTCCTCGCGCTCGAGCCACCGGGTCCACCCGCGGCGGTTCAGCAGGCCGGTGAGCTGGTCGGTCTCGGCGTCGGAGACGGCCCGCTCGAGCTCGCGGGCGTGGTCCACGGCGTTCGTGTCGGCCTCGAGCACGCTGGACAGGAGGCTGGAGAGCAGGTCGAGCAGCCCCTCGTGGGACACGAACCCGTCGCCCATCGGCTGCTTGTTCAGCCCGATCAGGGTGCCGAAGAGTTCGCCGCCGGGCTGGACGATCGGGGTCCCGACGTAGGCCGCGACCGGGAAGTCGAGCGCCGCGGCGGACTCCGCCGGCGCCTGCAGCTGCGGTACCGCGGACGTGTCCGGCACGACCCGTGGCGTGTCCCCGGTCACCATCGTCTGGCACATCGTCTCGGTCCACCGGTTGCCGAAGCCCGGGGCGAGCCCGTAGTCCCGGTCGTGGGCCACCAGCACCGTCTGCCACCCGGCCGCCACGCGCGTCACCGCCCACGCGCCGAGCGGGACGGACTCGGCGAGGTAGTCCACGACCATCCGGCAGGCCTGGTCGAACGCTCGCGGCGGCGCCAGGTCGGCGATGACCGCGCCGTCGTCACTGCTGTTCACATCGATCCCCTTGCCACAGCCCGTGCCTCCCCCGGCACTCATTGTTACCGGAGCCGGGACGCCGCGCGGCAGGGGGCGGTCACGGAGGAGTGACCCTCCGCAGGTGGATCAGCGGGTGCGCCAGACCGTCGGAGTCGGTCTCGGACCGGCCGATCTCGACGAAGCCCCGGCGCCGGTACCAGTCGCGGGCGCGCGGGTTCTCCTCGTTGACGTCCACGGTGAGGATCGGGGCGCGGACGTCGTCGAGCAGGGCGGTCCCGATGCCGCGGCCGTGCGCGACGGGGTCGACGAACAGCATCGCCACGTCGCCGCCGCGCCCGCTGCGGAAGCCGAGCGGCCCGTCGTCGGGACCGGTCGCGACGCGCACCGCGGCCCGCGGCAGCTCGCCGCGCAGGCGGCGCTCGAACCCGTCGACCTCCGCGGTCGTCAGGAAGTCGTGCGTGGCCTCCACGGCGCGGCGCCAGACGCCGACGAGGGCGTCCAGGTCGGCCGGGACGGAATCTCGGATGTGCACTTGACCCTCACGCGACGTCAGCCCGGAACCTGGCCATCATGACCGGGATGACGGACACGGCGCTCACCGTCGGCCAGGTGGCCGAGCGCTACGGGCTGACGGTGCGGACCCTGCACCACTACGACGAGATCGGGCTGCTGCGCCCGAGCGGTCGCAGTGCGTCGGGCTACCGCCTCTACGCCCCGTCCGACGTCACCCGCCTGCAGCACGTCGTGGTGTACCGGCGACTCGGGTTCGGCCTGGAGGACATCGCCGTCCTCCTCGACGACCCCGCGGCCGACGTCGGCGAGCACCTGCGACGGCAGCGGGACGCGGTCACCACCCGGCTCGACGAGCTGACCGACCTCGTCGTGGCCATCGACCGAGCCCTGGAGGCGGAGATGGACGGCATACAGCTGACCCGCGAGGAGCGCAGGGAGCTCTTCGGGGAGGGATTCAAGGATGAGTACCAGGCCGAGGCACGGGAGCGCTGGGGCGACACCGAGCAGTGGCGGCAGTCGCAGGAGCGGACCGCGCGGTACACGAAGGACGACTGGGTCGCGATCAAGGCCGAGACGGACGCGGTCAACGCGGCGTTCGTGGCGGCCAAGCGGTCCGGCGCCGCGCCGGACTCCGACGCGGCCCGCGCGGCCGCCGAGGCGCACGGCCGGCAGATCCACGAGCGGTTCTACGACCTCTCGCCGGAGATGCACCGCAACCTCGCCTGCCTGTACGTGCAGGACGAGCGGTTCGCCAAGACCTACGACGACCTCGAGCCGGGCCTCGCGCAGTACGTCCACGACGCGATCAACGCCTATCGGAGTTGATCGGAACCGATCGCGGGGACCGTGCGTCGCCCCGTCCGACGAGCCACGTCGGAAGGGGCTGGGATGGAGGAACCGTGCGACCTACCCTCGAGCCATGAGAGCCGTCGTCCCGGAGGTGCTGCTCGACGAGCGGCGCCGCCTGGGCCTGGACCGGAAGGACGAGCTCTGGGACGGGGTCCTGCACATGGTGCCCCCGCCCGGTGACCCCCACCAGGGGCTCTCCGCGGAGCTGTTCCTCGTCCTCGGCCCCCTCGCGAAGGCGCGGGGTCTCGTCCCGCGGATGGAGACGGGCCTGTTCCGGACCCGGGACGACTACCGGGTCCCCGACCAGCTCTACCGTCGTCCCGACGCCGGATCCTCCCGCGGCGCCGAGAGCGCCGAGCTGGTCGTGGAGATCCTGTCGCCGGGCGACGAGACCGTCGCGAAACTCCCCTGGTACGCCGAGCTCGGTGTGCGGGAGGTGCTGGTCCTCGACCCCGATGACCGCACCGCCCGGCTGTTCCGCGGGGCCACCGAGGTCGACGCCATGTCCGAGGTCCTCGGTGTCGCGTTCGCGTCCGTCGAGCAGGCCCTGTGCCTGTCGTGGGACGGCGGGTCGTCGACGCTCTGAGGGGTGTCGCGGAACGGCCCCACGCAACGTCGGGGAGGTGCGAGCATGAGCAGCGACCGGGGAGGTGACATGAGCATCAGCTACTCCGCTCCCTCGCGGCTGCTCGAGCTCGCCGACTGGGACGCGCTCCCGGAGGACGAGCTCCATCACGTCGAGCTGGTGGAGGGGGTGCTGGTCGTGTCGCCCAGGGCGCAGTTCCAGCACGGGCACGCTGTCGTCCGGGTCGCCTCGGCGCTGCACCACCAGCTGCCGCCGCACCTCGCTACGTTGATCGAGGTCGAGATCGTCGTCGAGGGCGACCCCTTCCCGACGGTGCGGGTGCCCGACGTCGTGGTGGTCCCGGCCGACATCGTGGACCGGCGGGCGCGGTGCGACGCCGACGAGGTCCGGGTCGCCGTCGAGGTCCTCTCCCCCGGTTCCCGGCGGACCGATCGGATCATGAAGGCGGCCGAGTACGGGTCGGCGGGCATCGCGCACTACGTCCTGGTGGACCCGGAGGGCGCCACCCTCGTGCTGGCGCTGCGCGACGGCGCGTACGAGGAGGTCGACGTCCTGGAGCTGGACGGCGTGCGGATCGACCTCGGCTGAGATGCCCACCTACCTCGGCATCGACATCGGGACGTCGAGCTCGAAGGGTGTGCTCGTCGGCGACGACGAGACCGTCCTCGCGCGGGCCCAGGTGGAGCACGCGACGTCGTACCCCGCGCCGGGGCACGTGGAGCACGACGCCGAGGCCGTGTGGTGGCACGACCTCGTCCACCTCGTCCGCGAGCTCGGCGGGAGCCCGGACGCGGTCGGGGTGAGCGGCATCGGCCCGGTGCTGCTGCCCGCCGACGCCGCGGGCCGGCCGCTGCGTCCGGCGATCCTCTACGGGGTCGACACCCGGGCCACCCGCGAGATCGCGGAGCTGACCGAGCGGTTCGGCGCCGCGGAGATCCTGCGCCGGGGCGGGACACCGCTGTCGAGCCAGGCGGTCGGCCCCAAGATCGCGTGGCTGCGTCGGCACGAGCCGGAGGTGTGGGACGCGACGGCGATGCTGCTCATGGCGAGCTCGTTCCTGGTGCACCGGCTGACCGGCGAGTACGTGCTCGACCACCATTCGGCCAGCCAGTGCGACCCGCTGTACGACCTCGACGCCGCGGACTGGGCGGCCGACTGGGCGGACGAGGTCGCGCCCGGCCTCGCGCTGCCCCGGCTGGCGTGGCCCACCGAGGTCGCCGGGCACGTCACCGCGGCCGCCGCGGCGGAGACCGGGCTGCGGGAGGGCACCCCGGTCACCGTCGGGACCATCGACGCGTGGGCCGAGGCCGCGTCGGTGGGCGTCGAGGGGCCGGGCGACACCATGGTCATGTACGGCACGACGATGTTCCTGGTCCAGACCGCCGATGCGCCCGCGCGGCACGAGACGCTCTGGTCCACCCGCGGCGTGACGCCGGGTTCGTTCACGACGGCGGCCGGGATGGCGACCGGCGGGGCGGTCACCACGTGGCTGCGCGACCTCGTCGGCGGTGACCACACCTCGTTGACCGCCGCGGCCGGTGAGGTCCCGGCCGGCGCGGGCGCTCTGCTGCTCCTCCCCTACTTCGCCGGTGAGCGCACGCCGGTGTTCGACCCCGACGCCCGCGGGGTGCTGATCGGCCTGACCACCCAGCACGGCGCGCCGGAGATCTACCGCGCCGCGCTGGAGGGCATCGCCCACGGTGTGCGGCACAACCTCGCCGCGTTCCCCGCCGCCGATGCCCGCCTCGTCGCCGTGGGCGGGGGCACGACCGGCGGGGTGTGGACGCAGATCGTCAGCGACGTGACCGGCCTTCGCCAGGACGTCCCGGCCGACACCACCGGCGCGGCCCTCGGCGACGCCTGGCTCGCGGCCGTGGCGACGGGGGCCGAGCCCGACATCGCGGCGTGGAACCCCGTCGTCGGGACCGTGGAGCCGGACCCGGCCACCCGGGAGGTCCACGACGCGATGCACGAGCACTACCGCGCCCTCTACCCGGCGACCCGGGAGACGGCGCACTTCCTGGCCGGCCTCAGACGGTGATGGCGACCTTGCCGGTCATGCGTCCGCTCTCCACCATCTCGTGGGCGCGCTGCAGGGTCTCCGGGGTGAGCCCGTCGAGGCGCTCGGAGAGCGTGGTACGGATCGACCCGCCCTCGATCAGCTCGGCCGTGCGGTCCAGCAGCTCGTGCTGGGCGACCATGTCCGGCGGCGCGAACATCGGGCGCGTGAACATCAGCTCCCAGTGCAGGGCCAGGCTCTTGTCCTTCAGCGGCAGCGTCTCCAGGCCCTCCGGCTCGTCGATCGCGACGATGCCCCCGCCGGGGTTCAGCAGCTCCGCGTAGGCCTCGATCATCCCGGCGGTGGCGGGCGAGAAGACCAGGTCGACGCCGTCGGGGGCGACCTCCCGGACCGAGGCGACCAGGTCGTGGTGGTCGGCCAGGTGGTGGGCCCCCATCGCGGTCGCCCAGTCGCGGGAGGCCTCGCGCGACGCCGTCCCGACCAGGGTCAGATCGGTCAGGGCGCGGGCATACTGCAGCACCATCGACCCGACCCCGCCGGCCGCGCCCAGCACGAGCAGCGTGCGCGACCGGCCGTCAGGAAGACGGAAGCGGTCGAAGAGCGACTCCCACGCCGTGATCGACGTGAGCGGGAGCGCCGCCGCCTCCGCCCAGTCGAGGGTCGACGGCTTGCGGCCGACGATCCGCTCGTCGACGACGTGGTACTGCGCGTTCGTGCCCGGCCGGGTGATCGACCCGGCCTCCATGACCTCGTCGCCGACGGCGAACAGGGTCACCTCGTCGCCGACCGCGGTGACCACCCCGGCGGCGTCGAACCCGAGGACCTTCGGCTCGCCGCCGGGGTCGACGCCGTGGTGGAGCTTCGTGTCGACGGGGTTCACCGAGACCGCACGGACCTCGACGACGAGGTCCCGCGGACCGGGGGTCGGCTCGGGCAGGTCGATCTCGGTGAACGGGCCGGACGTCTGGTGGTAGGCGATCGCCTTCATGGGTGTGCGGTACCCGCAGGTGAGCACTTGTTGTCGCCATGGCGACAACAAGTGCTCACCAGCGCAGCTCATCCCAGCGTGAACGGGTCCCGCGTGCCGCCGGTCAGCTCGACCCACACCGCCTTGGTCTCCAGGTAGGCGTCGATGCCGTGCAGGCCGTTCTCGCGGCCGAGGCCGGACTGCTTGAACCCGCCGAACGGGACGCTCGGTGAGAGCACGCGGTAGGCGTTGATCCACACCGACCCGGCCCGGATGCGCGCGGCGACCCGGTGCGCCCGGTGCACGTCCTTGGTCCACACCGCGCCCGCGAGGC
Organism: Actinomycetospora termitidis; assembly: GCF_030286555.1. Classification (GTDB taxonomy): domain Bacteria; phylum Actinomycetota; class Actinomycetes; order Mycobacteriales; family Pseudonocardiaceae; genus Actinomycetospora; species Actinomycetospora termitidis. The sequence goes on from NZ_JASVWF010000005.1 coordinate 300,068, forward strand.
CGTACGGGGTGTCGTTCGCGAGCTTGATCGCCTCCTCCTCGTCGGTGAAGGTGACCGCCGAGAGGACCGGCCCGAAGACCTCCTCGCGGTAGACGGTGTCCGTCGGCTTGACGCTCAGGACGGTGGGGCGCACGAAGTAGCTGCCCAGCGACTCCTCGGCGACGCCGCCGTAGGCGATGGTCGCGCCCTCCTCGCGGGCCTTGTCGAGGTAGCCGAGCACCTTCTCGTACTGCGGCTGGTTGGCGACCGGCCCCATCTCGGTCTCGGCGTCCATCGGGTTGCCGAGCTTGATCGACGCGGCGCGCTCGGCGACCAGGCGCACGAGCTCGTCGTGGACGTCGGCGTGCACGATCAGCCGCGATCCGGCCATGCAGGTCTGCCCGGTCGCCGCGAACACGCCGGCGACCAGCCCGTTCGCGGCGGCCTGCAGGTCGGCGTCGGCGAACACGACCTGCGGCGACTTGCCGCCGAGCTCCAGGGTGACCGGGTTGAGGTTCTCCATCGCGGCCTGGCCGACGTGCCGGCCGGTCGCGGTGGAGCCGGTGAACGCGACCTTGTCGACGCCGGGGTGGGCGGCCAGGTGGGCACCGGTCTCGCGGTTCAGCCCGGTGACGACGTTGACGACGCCGGCCGGGATGCCGGCCTGCTCGATGAGGTCCGCGAAGCCCAGCGTCGACGCCGGCGCGTGCTCCGACGGCTTGACGACGACGGTGCAGCCGGCGGCGAGCAGCGGCGCCAGCTTGAACGTCATCAGCAGCAGCGGCGAGTTCCACGGCGTGATCGCCGCGACGACGCCGATCGGCTCGCGGCGGGTGTAGACGAGATAGTTCGGGTTCGGCGAGGGGATCTGGGCGCCCTCGATCTTGTCGGCCAGCCCGGCGAAGTAGTGGTACCAGCCGCCGAGGCCGTTGAGCTGGCCGAGCATCTCGCGGTAGAGCTTGCCGGAGTCGTTGACCTCCAGGGTCGCGAGGCGCTCGGCGTTCTGGCCGATCAGATCGCCCAGGCGGCGCAGGCACGCGGCCCGCGCGAACCCCGTCATCGCGCCCCACTCGCCGTCGAAGGCCGAGCGGGCGGCCGCGACGGCGGCGTCGACGTCGTCCGGACCGCCGTCCGGGATCGTCGCCCAGCTCTCGCCGGTGTAGGGGTTCTGCGACTCGAAGGTCGCCCCCGAGATCGCGTCGACGGACCGACCGCCGATCAGCATGCGGAACGTCTCCATGGTGCTCACCTCGTGATCAGATCGGTGACGGCGAGGAACGCGAGTCCCTCCACCCGGGCGAAGGCGGCGGCGGAGGACGGGGGCACGAGGTCCCCGGTCTCCTCGTCGAGCAGCGTGCAGGTGACCGCGACGGGCCCGAGGCCGGCGAGCTCCGCGAGCGCCGACGCGGCCTCGGGAGCGCCGGCACGGCCGGGCCGGACGGTGGTGGCCACGACGTGCCCGGGCCGGGTCAGGTCGACGGGCCGGCTGCCGGGGTCGGCGAGCACGGCGAGGGTCCGGGCACGGTCGGTCGCGCTGATGCCGGTGGTCACGCCGTGCGCCGCGTCGAACGGGACCGTCCGCGCGCTCCGCCCCCAGGCCGGGGCGAGGTCGAGCGCGGCGAGGGTCGCCTCCGGCGCGGCCGCCTCCAGGAAGCCGCTGCCGTAGCGCACGAGGAAGGCGACCGTCGCGGGCTCGATCCCCGCAGCGGCGGCGACGAGCACCGCGCCCTGCGATCCCGCGGACACGACGACGGGGCGGCCGCGCCGGGTCTCGGCGACCGCGTGGTCGACGAGATCGGGGGCGGCGGGGGGCGCGACGAGGGCGCAGGTCACGGTGGATCCTTCCGGACGGCGGGTCTAGAGCAGCGGAGCGAGCGCGGTGATGGCGGGCGAGGCGCGCACCGCCGCAGTGAACTCCCCGAAGGCCCGCCCGTGCGCGGCGACGAGGGCGCGGGCCTCGTCACCCAGGTCGCCGTCGGGGCCGAAGTGGCCGCCGTGCAGGAAGAGCCCGGGCGAGAGGACCTGGGCCGCGAAGAACCCGGCCAGCACGGAGCGCAGGTCGTCGACGGCGAGGAAGTGCTCCGCGGCGTTGCCGGTGTGCAGGATCGCGGTCGCCTTCCCGCGCAGCGGAGCACGTCGCTCCCCCGTGGCCCCACGCTGGGTGTTCTCCAGCAGGGCCTTGACCAGCCCGGACGAGCGGGCGCGGTAGGTCGGGGTGGCGATGACGACGCCGTCGGCGGCCTCGATCGCGCGCTGCACCTCCTCCGGGTCGGGCCCGTCTCCGAGCTCGATCACGGTCGTCGTGAGGCCGGTGGCGTCGAGGAACGCCGCGAGCGCGGTGGAGCTGCGCCCGCCCGCGTTCGGCGACCCGCCGATACCGACGACCGTGTGCTGGCTCACGGCGTCGACGGTAGGCACGGCCCACGCCCCGCCCCATCCGCCGTGCGCACCGCGGCAGCCGATTCACGCAGGCGCCGCACGTTTGCGCGACGATCCCCCTGCGTGCAACCGTGTGTCCCACCACACAATGGCGTGATCGAGCAGAAGGTCTCGCAGGTGAGCCCAGCCGAGGAGCCCCTCGCGGCGCACACGGTGATGAACACCGCCGACGTCGACGAGGCGCAGCACGTCGTGTCGGAGGTCTACGTCCGGCACGAGCTCGACTCCCTCGGCGGCCGGCCCCTCGACGCGCGGCTCAACAGCATCGCCTCGGAGCGCCTCACCCTGGGCTACCTGGTGTACGGGGCGCACGCCGCGCTGGACCTCCCGCCGCTCGAGCACTGTTACCACGTGAACCTGACCCTCTCCGGGCGCACCGAGGTCACCCGCCGTCGGGGGAAGGAGCGGGCGGTCACGGAGGGCGGGCGCAGCGGGGCGGTCCTGATCCCCACCGAGGACTCCACCGTGCAGTGGACGCCGGAGGCGACGCAGTTCGCGATGAAGTTCCCGCGCGCCCCGCTCGAGGAGCACCTCGGCGGCCTGCTGGGGCACCCCATCCACGACGCGCTCGACTTCGACGTCTCGATGGACCTGACGGCGGGTCCCGGGGCGGCGCTGATGGGCGCGGTCCGGTTCCTGCAGACCGAGATGGACCGGCCGGGTGGGATCGCCGCCGCCCCGCTCGCCCGCGCCCAGCTCGAGACGTACGTGATGACCGCGCTGCTGCACGGGGTGCGGCACCAGTACACGAACGAGCTCGTCGCCCCGCGCACCGAGGACCGGCCGGCGCTCGTGCGCCAGACGCAGGACTACATCGACGCCCACGCCGGCGAGCCGTTCAGCATCCCGCAGCTCGCACGGCGGATGGGCGTCTCGACGCGGACGCTCCAGGTCACCTTCGCCCGGCACGTCGGCATGACGCCGAGCGAGTACGTCCGCGACGTCCGACTGGCGCGCGCGCACGCCGACCTGCTGGCCGCCAACCCGGCCGACAGCTCGGTCACCGAGCTCGCCGCGGCCTGGGGCTTCCTGCACCAGGGCCGGTTCTCCGAGCAGTACCGCGCGAAGTACGGCCGCCTGCCGTCGCAGACGCTGCGTTCCTGACGGGTCGGTTGCGCACTTCGGATGTTCGGCTGCGCCTCACGGATGTCCTCCCCGCCCGGCGCCTTCCTACCGTGATCCCGATCACCGACGACGCCGCTGGAGGTCCCCCATGGTCCAGACGATCACGTACGGCCGCGAGCAGACGCTGCCCCTGGAGCACCCGCGTACCGGGCCGTCGATCTTCAACGACCAGAAGATGAAGCTCGGTCTGTTCGGCTCGAACTGTTCCGGCGGTCTGTGCATGACCGACGCGCCGACGACCTACGAGATCACCTGGGACCACACCAGGTCCATCGCGCAGAAGGCCGACCGGCTCGGGATGGAGGCGATGGTCCCGGTCGCGCGGTGGAAGGGCTTCGGCGGCAACGTCAACTTCAACGGCACGAACTTCGAGACGTTCACCTGGGCCGCCGGCATCGCCGAGGCCACCGAGCAGATCACCGTCTTCACCACCACCCACATCCCGACGGTGCACCCCGTCGTCGCCGCGAACATGGCCGTCACCAACGACCACATCGCGAAGGGCCGGTTCGGGATGAACCTGGTGATGGGCTGGTTCACGCCGGAGATGGGGATGTTCAACCCGAAGCAGCTCGAGCACGACGAGCGCTACGTCTACGGCGGGGAATGGCTCGAGTTCGTGGAGCGCCTCTGGACCGCGGAGGGTGAATTCGACATCGACGGCACGTACTTCCAGGCGCAGAACCTGGAGTCCGAGCCGAAGCCGGTCCAGAACCCCAGGCCGGTCCTCATCAACGCCGGCAACTCGAAGTCCGGCACGGACTTCTCCGCGAAGTACGTCGACATCAACTTCGCCTCGCTCGACATGGAGAAGATGGCCGACTACACGAAGGACATCAAGCGCAAGGCACGCGAGGACTACCAGCGACAGATCTCGACGATGACCTACGGGCTGGTCGTCTGCCGGGACACCGAGGCCGAGGCCAAGCGCGACCACCAGCGGATCATCGACGAGGGCGACTGGCCGGGCGCCCGCAACCTCATGTCGATCATCGGCATGGAGTCGCAGTCGTTCAACGAGCAGATCGAGAAGTTCCAGGAGCGCTTCATCGCTGGCTGGGCCGGTCAGCCGCTGGTCGGCACGCCGGAGCAGGTCGTCGAGGGGTTCCAGCAGCTCTCCGACCACGGCATGGAGGGCATGATCATGGGCTTCCTCGACTACAACGAGGAGATCGACCAGTTCGGCGAGCAGGTCATGCCGCTGATGCGCGAGGCGGGCCTTCGCCACTGATGTGGGCGGAGCCCAGGTGAGCACTTCTTGTCGCCATAACGACAAGAAGTGCTCACCTGCGAAGCTCACTCACCAGGTCGTCCAGCCCCAGCGAGCCCTGCGCCAGGGCGTCGGCGTGCCAGCGGCGCACGTCGAAGCCGGGGCGGGCGGCGGCCTCGGCGCGCCCGGCCAACCACGCCCGCTCGCCGAGCTTGTAGCCGATCGCCTGCCCCGGGCCGCCGAGGTAGCGCAGCAGCTCCGAGTCCGCCATCGCGTCGCCCCGGCCCACGTGCATCCCGAAGAACTCCCGGCCGAGCTCCGGGGTCCACCGCTGCCCGGCGCCGACCGGTGAGTCGGCCGGGACGTCGAGCTCCAGGTGCATCCCGAGGTCGATGACGACGCGGACCGCGCGCAGCATCTGCCCCTCCAGGTACCCGAGCCGCGACGCCGGGTCGGCGTGGAAGCCGAGCTCGTCCATCAGCCGCTCCGCGTACAGGGCCCAGCCCTCGACGTTCGCGCTGACCATGCCGACCGCCGAGGTCTGGAACGTCGACAGCGTCTCCGCGTGCAGCGGCCACGACGCGAGCTGCAGGTGGTGGCCGGGGACGCCCTCGTGGTACCAGGTGGAGATCAGGTTCCACATCGGGTAGCGGTCGTCCGGGGTCGCGGGTAGCCACGTGCGGCCGGGCCGGCTGAAGTCCAGCGTCGGCGGCGTGTAGTACGGCGCGGCGGCGCTCCCGACGGGCGCGAGGCGGGCCTCGACGGCACGGATGGGGCCGGAGAGGTCGAAGTGGGTGCCGTCGAGCGCGTCGATCGTCGCGTCCATCAGCGCCTGCAGGTGCTCGCGGGCCGCCTCGCCGCCGGAGATCACCTCGCCCTCGGTCTCGAGGAGGTCCATCGCCTCGCGCGGGGTGGCGCCGGAGCGCACGCGGTCGGCCTCGACGACCATCTCGTCGCGCAGGCGCCGGAACTCCTCCCAGCCCCAGGCGTAGACCTCGTCGACGTCGATGTCCGCGCCGTTCCAGAAGCGGGTCGCCACGCGGTAGCGGTCCGGGCCGACGGCGTCCGGCGTCCCCTGCGTGTCCGGCAGGTAGTCCTCCAGCAGCCGGGTCCGCAGCTCCGCCAGCCCACCGGCCGCGGCGGCGGCCCCCTGCTCCAGGTCCTTCCGGACGGCGGGTCCGACGTCCGCCTCGCGGGCGAAGGCGGAGAACCAGCCGCGCCCGCCGTCGTCGTCGAGCCAGGTCCGCAGCTGCTCGCCCACGCGCGCCACCTGGCGGGGAGCGGCGAGCAGACCGCGCCGGCGGCCCTCGTCCAGCGAGCGCCAGTAGCCGTCGAGCGCCTCCGGGACACGCGCCATGCGCGCCGCCACGGTGGCCCAGTCCTCCTCGGTGGCGAGCGGCATCAGCGCGAACGCCATCCGCACCCCGGCGGGCGGCCCGAACAGCTCCTGCACCGCGCGCAGCGGCTCCCCACTCCCGCTGTACGCGAGCTCGGCCTCCAGCCGCTCGCGCAGGAGCCGGGCGCAGCGGCGCTCATCGGCGTCCGTCGGCTCGGACAAGGCGTCGAGACGGGTCAGGGTCTCGCGCCGCAGGGCGTCGCCGGCGGCGATCCCGTCGGGCGAGAGGTCGGGCAGCTGGTCCTGCCCCTCGCCCAGGCCGAGTTCGCCCGCGACGATCGGGTCGAGCGCGGCGAGCCGACGCACGTGGTCGTCGGCGAGGTCTCGAACAGCCCGGCTGGAGTTCATCGCCGTGCAGTGTGCCCCCACCCGGGCCGGGGCACTCAGCGGACGTGTCGACGACGATGCCTGCCGCCAGCACCGACCTCGACACGCTGCGCGAGGTCGAGCAGCGGGTCCTCTGGCTCTCGACCGCGATCGTCGACCACGCCAACCGCGTCCGCGAGGCCACCGGCGGGGTGAAGGTGGGCGGGCACCAGGCGTCGTCCGCCTCGATCGTCTCGATCATGACGGCGCTGTGGTTCGGCACGCTCCGCCCGGAGGACCGGGTCTCGGTCAAGCCGCACGCCTCGCCCGTGCTGCACGCGGTCAACCACCTGCTCGGCCGGCTGGACGCCCGGTACCTGACGACGCTGCGACAGAAGGGCGGGCTGCAGTCCTACCCGTCGCGCTCCAAGGACCCCGACCCCGTCGACTACTCCACCGGCTCGGTCGGCATCGGCGCCACCGCCCCGATCTGGGGGGCGATCGCCCGCCGCTACGCCCACGGGCTCGGGACGCGTGCGGGCACGGGTCGGCAGTTCTCGCTGGTCGGCGACGCCGAGCTGGACGAGGGCGCGGTGTGGGAGGCGGTGCTGGACCCGGTCGTGCGCGAGCTCGGCGAGGTCACCTGGATCGTGGACTTCAACCGACAGTCGCTGGACCGGGTCGTCCCGGACATCTCCGTGACGCGGCTGCAGGGCCTGTTCGAGGCCGCGGGCTGGCAGGTGATCATCGTCAAGTACGGGCGCCTGCTCACCGACCTCTACGCCCGCGAGGGCGGGGACGCCCTGCGCCGGCGCATCGACACGATGTCGAACCCGGAGTACCAGCGGCTGCTGCGCTGCACCGCGGCCGAGCTGCGCGAGCGGTTGCCGCAGGCGTCGGAGGACTTTCCCGACGACGGCCGTCTGGTCGCGTCCCTGCTGGAAGCACTCGACGACGACGCCGTCCACGCCGCCATCCGCAATCTCGGCGGCCACGACCTCGGCGCCCTGCTCGACGCCTACGCCCGCATCGACGACACCCGACCCACGGTGATCTTCGCCTACACCGTCAAGGGCTACGCGCTCCCGACCCAGGGGCACCCCCAGAACCACTCCTCGCTGCTCACCGAGGAGCAGATGCGCGAGCTCGCGGCCTGGGCGGGCACGGACCTGGACGAGCCGTGGACTCCCCTGCCGCCGGACTCGGACGCGGCCCGGCTCTGCGCCGAAGCGGCAGAGCGCCTCGCGCGCCCGGACGAGACCGAGCGCGCCGGCTCGCGGCCCGCGAGCCAGGACCACGGGCCGGACCTCCCGGAGATCCCGACCGACGTCGGTCGCACCCCGTCCGGCACCGGCACGACGCAGCAGGCCCTCGGTCGGGCCCTGCTCGACCTCACCCGCTCCGCGCCCGAGGCCGCCCGCCGGGTCGTCACCTGCTCCCCCGACGTCGCCAGCTCGACCAACCTCGGCGGCTGGCTGAACAAGGTCGGCACCTGGTCGCCGCGGGAACGTCGCGACTGGTTCGAGGACGACGCCGAGACGATCCTGCACTGGAAGGAGCGCCCCACCGGTCGCCACATCGAGCTGGGGATCGCCGAGACCAACCTCGTCGGGCTGCTCGGCGAGCTCGGGGCGACGTGGTCACGCTGGGGCGAGCCGCTGCTGCCGATCGGGGTGCTCTACGACCCCTTCGTCGCGCGGGCCCTCGAGCCGTGGGCGTTCGGGATGTACGCCGGCGGGCAGTCGATCCTGGTCGGCACACCGAGCGGGGTCTCGCTCGCCCCGGAGGGCGGCGCGCACCAGTCGATCACCACCCCGTCGATCGGGCTCGAACAGCCCGGCTGTGTCGCCTTCGAACCTGCCTTCGCGGTCGAGGTGACGTGGTGCCTGCTCGACGGGCTCGGACGGCTCGGTCGCCCCGACGGGTCGTCGACGTACCTGCGGCTCTCCACCCGGCCGATCGACCAGTCCCTCGCCGCCGTGCCCGAGGACCCGGCCGCACGCGAACGCCGCCGTCGTCAGGTGGTCGGCGGCGGGTACCTGTTGCGACGCAGCGAGCGGCGGCCGCAGGTGACGATCGCGGCCACGGGGGCGGTCGTCCCGCAGGCGCTGGACGCCGCACAGCGGTTGGACGCGCTCGGGCACCCGGCCGACGTCGTCGTCGTGACCAGCGGGGACCTGCTGTTCCGGGCCCTCGACACCGGTGACCGGGCGGTGCTCGACGCGGCGCTGCCGGCCGACCGGGCCGCCCCGCTCGTGACGGTGCTCGACGGGCACCCGCACACGCTGGCGTTCCTCGCCGGGGTGCACCGGGTGCCGGCGAAGCACCTCGGCGTGCGGACCTTCGGCCAGTCCTCCGACCTCGCGGACGCCTACGCCGTGCACGGCATCGACGCCGACGGGATCGTGACGGCGGGTCTGGATGTGGCTGACGCCAGGTGAGCACTTGGTGCGGCTATAGCCGCAACAGGTGCTCACCTGGGCGCATCCCACATCAGCGCAGCGGGTGCCGCGGGATCGAGCGCAGGTTCGACCGGGCGAGCTGGACCATCTTCCCGACGCCGCCGGAGAGCACCGTCCGCATCCCCGCCAGCGCGAACCCGCGGACCTGCTCGGCGGTGATGTGCGGCGGGATCGACAGGGCGTCGGGGTCCGTGCGCACGTCGACCAGGGACGGACCGCGGTGATCGAGCGCCGTCCGGAGGGCGGCGCGCAGCTCGCCGGGCTCGCGGACCGTCACCGCGTGCAGCCCGGCCGCGGCGGCGATCGCACCGAGGTCGGCGGGGCCGTGGTCGGTCTGGAACGAGGGGAACCCGGCGACCATCATCTCCAGCCGGATCATCCCGAGCGCGCCGTTGTTGAACGCGACGACCGTGAGGTCCAGGTCGTGCTCCGCGGCGGTCAGCAGCTCTCCCAGCAGCATCGTCAGCCCGCCGTCCCCGGACATCGACACGACCTGCCGTCCCGGGAACGCCGTGGCCGCGCCGATCGCGTGCGGCAGCGCGTTCGCCATCGTGCCGTGGCGGAACGAGCCGAGGATGCGTCGGCGCCCGGTCGGGGTGATGTACCGCGCGGCCCACACGTTGCACATGCCGGTGTCGACGGTGACGACGGCGTCGTCGGCCAGCTCGTCGTCGAGCACGTCCGCGACGTACTCCGGGTGGATCGGGGTGCGCTCGGCGACGTTCGTCGTGTACGCGTCCACGACGTGCTCGAGCGCGCCCGCGTGGTGGCGCAGCATCTCGTCGAGGAAGTCGCGGTCGGTCTTCTCGTGCACCAGCGGCAGCAGCATCCGCAGGGTCTCGCCCACGTCGCCCTCCACCCCGAGGTCGAGCACCGAGCGGCGGCCGAGGTGCCTCCCGTCGGCGTCGACCTGCACGGTGTGCGCCTGCGGGAGGAACCCGTCGTAGGGGAAGTCGGTGCCGAGCAGAACGAGCAGGTCGGCCTCGTGCGACGCCTCGTAGCAGGCGCCGTAGCCGAGCAGCCCGCTCATCCCGACGTCGTACGGATTGTCGTACTGGATCCACTCCTTGCCGCCCAGGGAGTGCCCGACCGGGGCCTTCACCTTCTCGGCGAGCTGGAGGACCTCGGGGCGCGCGTCCCGGGCCCCGGCGCCGACGAACAGCGTGATCCGACGGGCGCGGTTCACGTGCTCGGCGAGCGCCTCGACCCGGTCGCGGGCCGGGACGACGACGGACGACGGCGCGACGAGGTCGCCGGTGGCGGTCGGGTGCGCGGCGGCCTCGGCGGTGACGTCGCCGGGGACCACCAGCACGGCGACGCCGCCGTCGGCCAGCGCGGTCTGCATCGCGACCCGCTGCAGCCGGGGCAGCTGCGCGGACCGGGAGATGAGCTCCACCCACGACGAGCACTCGGCGAACAACGCCGTCGGGTGCGTCTCCTGGAAGTAGTTCGTCCCGATCTGGGTCGACGGGATGTGCGAGGCGATCGCGAGCACGGGCGCACCGGAGCGGTGCGCGTCGTAGAGGCCGTTGACCAGGTGGGTGTTGCCCGGGCCGCAGCTACCGGCGCACACCGCGAGGGTGCCGGTCAGCTGCGCCTCGGCCGCGGCCGCGAGCGCCCCGGCCTCCTCGTTGTGCACGTGGATCCAGTCGATCCCGCCCTGCGCGGACCCACCGGAGCGGCGGACCGCGTCGACGATCGGGTTGAGGCTGTCCCCCACCAGCCCGTAGATCCGGCGGACGCCGGCCTGGACGAGCAGTTCGATCATCTGGTCGGCGACCGTGGATGCCATGGCCGTGATCGTGTCAGGTGGCCGCGCCTCGTGACGCGACCTATTCGAACGGACCGTCCTTCAGGAGCCCACCGGCCGGGCCCTCGACGAAGCGGGGGTCGGCGTTCGGCACGCGGGTGTCGGTGCCGTCGGCGGTGTCGGGGCGGTCGCCCTGGACGTTCGACGCGTCGGCGCCCTGCGCCAGGAGGTCGGTGCCGATCGCGGTCACGGCGGACACCCCCTGGAGCGGGCTCTGGGTCTCGTCGGCCTGCGCCACGCCCGCGAGCAGCGGGAGGGCGGCGCCGGCCAGTCCGAGGGCGGCGAGGGGCTTGCGGAAGGTCACGGTGTCTCCTGGTCTTCTCGACGTCACATGTTCTCCGCGCCGGCCTTGATGGCCTCGCGGATGCGGTTGTAGGTGCCGCAGCGGCAGATGTTGCGGAGCTCCTCGATGGCCTCGTCGTCGACCTCGCGGCCCTCCGCCCGGCACTGCCGCACCTTCGCGACGGCGGCCATGATCTGGCCGGGCTGGCAGTAGCCGCACTGGGCGACGTCGTTGGCGATCCACGCGTCCTGCATCGGGTGCAGGCCGTCACCGGGCGCGGTGTCGGCGAGGCCCTCGATCGTGGTGACCTGGTCGTTCGGCTGGATCGCCCCGACCGGTACCGAGCACGGGTTGAACGCCTTGCCGTTGATGTGGCTGGTGCACGCCTTGCAGACGTTGATGCCGCAGCCGTACTTCGGGCCGGTGACCCCGAGCAGGTCGCGGAGCACCCAGAGCAGGCGGACGTCGTCCTCGACCTCGACGGTCACCGACTCGCCGTTGAGTTGGAAGGTGTGGTTCGGCACGGGGGCTCCGTCTCAGAACGTGGTCTCGAGGCCGTTGGTCGGCGACGGCGGAACGGGCGGCGACGTCGGGTAGGGGGTGAAGGGCAACGGGTCCTTGTGGTCGAGCGGGAAGTAGGTCGGCTGCTCCCCCGTCGCCCGCGCGTAGGCGCAGGCGATCGCCCCGCAGGTCGCGGCGACGCCGAACTCGCCGACGCCGCCGGGCTCCGGGGCGTCCGAGTCGTCGACGACGATGATGTTCATCTCGGGCGGGGTGTTCCACTGCCGGGTGTAGAAGTAGTTGTCCCAGCTGGCCTCGACGAAGTGCCCGTCGGTGAGGTGCAGGCTGGAGGTCAGCGTCATCGCGAGGGCGTCGTTGATCCCGCCCATCATCTGGGCGCGGACGCCGCGCGGGTTGATGACGAGGCCGACGTCGACCACGTAGGTCACCCTGGTCACGCGCGGACCGGTGCGGGCCTGCCGGATCTTCCGGTTGACGGTCTCCGGGCGGCAGTCGAGCTCGACGACCGCGCAGGCCACGCCCTTGTACTCGACGTGCATGCCGATGCCTTGGGCGGTGCCCTCCGCCATCGACTTCCCCCAGTCGCCCTCCTGCGCGGCCCGGTCGACGACCTTCTTCCAGCGCTCGAGCTTGGTGAACTCGCTGCGGAACTCGTAGGGGTCCTTGCCCATCTGCGCGGCGATCCGGTCGACCATCAGCTCGCGGGCGGTGGCGACGTCCGGCGAGTAGATGTTGCGCATCGAGCTGGTGTTGAAGCGCATGTCGACCTCGCTGAGGAGGCGGGTCGAGGCCCCGACGTTGTAGGGCGTGACCTGCGTGGTCTCCCAGATGCTCTCGGAGACCGTCAGGTTCCCGCCCGGCGCCTTCTGCGCCGTCGCCGTGATCGCCTCGGACAGACCGGGGTTGGTCTCGGTCGCAACGCTGGTGTGCCGGATCTCGAAGCTCGCGACGGCATCGGCCGTCACGTTCGCGCGGATGCGGGTCGTCGCCATCGGGTGCACGCGACCCTGGCGGGAGTCGTCGGACCGGGTCCACATCAGCTTGACCGGCTTGCCCATGGCCTGCGAGACCTCGGCGGCCTCGAGGGCGGCGTCGAAGAACAGCTTGCGCCCGAACGAGCCGCCGCCCTCCATGACGTGGAAGGTGACCGCGTTCTGGGCGATGCCGAGCTTCTTCGCGATCTCGTTCTGCGCCGCGATCGGGCTCTTCGACGGCCCCCAGATGGTGGCGCTGTTCGCCCGCACGTCAGCGATGGCGCAGTTCGTCTCCAGCGAGGAGTTGCTGCGGAAGTAGAAGACGGTGTCGCTCTCGAGCGTGGTCCCGACGCCCTTCGGGACGGCGAGCGGCAACTCGCCCCGGCGCAGCTTCCGCAGCACGGACTCGTCGTCCTCGCCGGCGACGGTGCCGGCGGCCCACCGGGCCTCGACCGCATTGACCGCGTCGACGCACTGGCCGTAGGTCCTCGCCCGCACGGCCACGCCGTTGCCGACCTCCACCACGTCGGTCACGCCGGGCATCGCCCGGATCGCCTCGAGGTTGCCGACCGATCGCGGGTATCCGTTGAGGTCCGGGGCCCGGCAGATCACGGTCGGCAGCGCGTCGGGGATCTTCAGGTCGGTGGTGAACTTCTTCCGGCCGGTCACCATGGCTAGCGCGTCGGACTTCGTGCGGTTCTTCCCGATGACGGTGAACTTCTCGCGGTCCTTGAGGACCACGTTCGCCGCCTCGGTGACCGGGGCAGCGGCCTTCGTCGTGAGGTCGCCGAAGGGCAACGACTTCCCGTTCGGCCCGGTGATCAGGCCCTGGCGGCTGGTCAGCACGGAGATGTCCTGGTCCAGCTCGTTGGCCGCCGCACCCAGGAGCCGGCCCTGCGCCAGTGCCGCCGCGACCCGGATCGGCGTGTAGGTGCTGAACGTGGTGCTGGACCCGCCGGTCAGCTGGTTGAACACCAGCTCCGGCCGCGCGTCGGCGAGGGTCACCTCGACCTGGTCCGGGTCGAGGTTCATCTCCTCGGCGATGATCATCTGGGTCGAGGTGATGATCCCCTGCCCGTTCTCCGACCGGGGCAGCGCGAAGGAGACCGTGCCGTCCCTGTTCACCTTGACGGTGATCAGGTTGGCCGTCGGGCGCGCGCTGTCGCGGATGACGTCGAGCAGGTCGTAGACCTCGGCCGGCTGCGGCGGCGAGGGCACGGCCAGGGCCGACGCCTCCGGGACCGAGTCGAACACCGTCTGGCGGCCGATCTCGGCCGCGGTGACGAGGACCGGCGCGGCGACCAGGAGCCCGAGGAAACTCCGGCGCTTGACGTCCGCGCGGTGGGCCGGCTCGCGGGTCGGCCTCGAGCGTGTGGTGACCGCTCGGTGAGTGGGCATCGTCGTCCCTCCCGACGCTCGACCGAACGGCGCAGGGGGGAGCGGCCGCTCGGTCGAGGACTGTGTTGGGAGGCACAACGACATGCACGTTTAACGGTCACGGAACTTCTCGACAGGGAGGTGTGGACCGTTCGGTGCGCGATGTCGGGTTCGCGCGGCCGGCCGCACGTCGGGAGAAGGGTGGTCCCACGCCAGGACGAGACCCTCGACACCCGATCGAGCGACCGTGTCGGATCCCGGGGGACCGACGTCAGGCGGCGACCCCGACGGCGTTGGCCGCGCGGCGGGCGACGCCGAGGATCTGGTCGCCCGGCTTCTGCTGTTCCCCGGCCTGCGCGTTCAGGACGAGCAGCGCGCCGGTCAGCGCCGGGACGCTGAGCTGGAGGTAGCGCAGCTGACGCTGGGCCTCGGCGGCCCCGATCGGCAGCGCCTCCGCGGCCTGGCTGACCGTCTGGCCGGCCTGCTTGTCGAGCTCCTGCACGGCCTGCGCCGCGCCACCGCGCCCGGCCTGGGTCGTCCCCCGGTCCAGGTGGGAGGTCGCGCTGGAGGACATCCCGGGCGACTGGTGGACGACCTGGTCCTCCACCTTCTTCCCGACGACGCGGGTGTAGGCCGTGGCGGCCAGCGCGGCCCCGGTGAGGACCAGCTTGGCGACGGTCGTGCCGGTGGCGCCCTTCTGGGCCGCCGCCCGCTTGCGGTTGTTCACGAGCAGGCCGGCACCGCCGACGAGGTGCGCGCCGATCAGCGCGGTGTTGACCGGCGACCACTTCGCCCAGCCGACGCTGGTGATCCGAGCCGTGGTGCGCTGCTGGTCCGCCTCCGCGGCGGCGGCGTTCAGGCCGGCGACCCCGAACAGCGAGCCGCCGAACCAGGCGGCGAGGCCGATGTCGTGGAGGGCGCGGAGGCCGGTGTCGCGAGTGCTCATGTCGTTGACTGCTCCTGGGGCGAGAGGGTGGCGCCCCCCGTGCACGGGGTGCGGGGCGCCGGACGTCCCGGCCCTGCGGTGGACCGAGTTGCGCGGTGATGCCCCCCGCCGTGGTGACCCGAACCGTCGACCTGGGAGCGGCCGGTACGGCACGATCGCGGGCGATGACGACCGGCTCGCAGCGCACCCGGACGGTCCTGCACCTGCCCTGCCTCGGACCCGACGCGGTGCCGCTGGAGCGGGCGGTCGCGGCGGTGCTGGGCTACGCGCGCGGCCGGCGCTGGTTGCGGTTCCGCTCCCCCGGTCGGCCGGAGGGCCGGTGGGTGCGGGTGCCGGCGTTCGGGTGGGCCCGGTTCGACGCGCACCCGCCGAGTACCGGGCCGGACGCCGACGTGCTGATCGCCGAGGGACTGCACGGACGCCTCGACCGCACGGGCTGGCACGCGGTGCACGACGCCCTGGTCGGCCTGGCCCCGGTGGTGGAGGCGGTGGGCGCGCGGGCGGCCGGGCGACCGTTCTGGGAGCTGCCCGCCGACGAGTTCTCCGTCCTCGACGAGCCCGGCACCGTGGGCGCCCTGCTACGCCACCTCGGGCAGGAGGCGGGCCCGCACCCCGCGCACGTCCTCGCCGCCCTGCACCACCGGCACCCCGACCTCGTCCCGCACCTCACCCCCACCACGCGGCGTGCGCTGCTGCCGCACGTGGAGGAGGGCGACAGCGGCGTCGAGGCCGTGGTGCACCGCGAGCTCCGGGCGAACGCCGGGGCCTTCGCCGAGCTCGAGGCCGCCGTGGCCGCGGTCGTGGGCGACGCCCGGCCGGGCCGCCTGCGCCTGCACGACGTCCTGCTCTGGCTCACGACGACGCTGCGCCTGGCGCACGCGGTCGAGCTCGGCGAGCACGTCGCGGGTTAGAGGGCCGCCACCGTCGTCACGGTGAGCTGCGGCTTCGCGATCTTGCCGGAGCAGGCCTTGCCCGTCCGGGGGAGCGTCGCGGCCGCCTTCGTGCCCGGCGCCCGGACCCGCAGCCCCGACACGGCCACGGCCTGGCAGTTCTTCGCGTCGAACTCCGAGACCGGCACGATCTTCAGGGTGGCGGCCACCGAGCCGCCGGGGGCCAGGGGCACGGCCGGACCCCGCGTGCCGGCCCGGCTCGCCGGCTTCCCGACCGTCTTCCCCCCGCCGACGAAGGACACCGCGGGGAAGCCGGTCAGCGTGCACGTCGCGTCGCCGCGGTTGGTGAAGACGACGCGGACGCTCGCCCCGGCACCGGTGATCGACGAGACCACGCTGCGGCAGGCCGCGGGCGGCGCCGGCGCGGGCGGCGCTCCTGGCGCGGGGGCCGGGCCGGGCGTGGGCTGGTCCGGCAGGGCGGCGTCCCCGCCGTCGTCGCCGTCCTCGGCCGCGGGATCGGTCGGGTCGGCGGCCGACGGCTCCGTGGGCGTCCCGACCGGCTGGGCGGCGGGCGCCGTCCCGGGGACGGCAGGCGCCGGCGCCGCGGCGGCGGGGACGGCCGGCAGCGGCTCCGGGCCGCCGGGGGTGAGCGGCGACGAGCTGCCCGTCAGGACGACCCCGCCGACCACTCCCCCGGCCAGCACCAGGACGGCCGCGGCACCCAGCAGGCCGCGCCGGACGGTGGAGCTCCGGGTCGGCGGGGTCACGACGGGGCCGGTGGGCAGGTCGACGGCGCCGCCCGTGACGACCGTCGGGGCCGCGGCGACCGTGGCCGCCCCGGGGCCGGACGTCAGCGGCGGGCCCGCGGGAACGGCGAGCGGGGCCGGGGCGGCGGGAGCGGCGGGACCGGCGGGCACCCCGGTCGTCGGCGGGCCGATCACGATCGGCGACCGCGCGGGCAGCCCCTCGGGCGCGGCCGCCAGCGCCGCGGCGGGCACCGCGAGCGTCTCCTCGTCGAGGCCGAGCACCGGGGCGAGGGCGCGCAGCCGGGCGCGGGCCGCCTCTGCGGAGGGCCGGTCGACGGGAGCGGTCGCGGTCATCGCGACGAGGAGGTCGCGCAGGTCGTCCGGCAGCTCCGCGGGGACGACGGGGTCCCGGTGCAGGCGCGCCACCGACGACTCCACGGGGCCGCCGGGGAACTCGCGACGCCCGGTGAGGCACTCGAGGAGCACGAGACCGAGGGCGTAGACGTCCGCGGGCGAACCGACCTCGTCGCCGCGCACCTGCTCGGGCGCGAGGTAGGCGGCCGTGCCCGTGACCTGACCGTGCACCGTCGTCGCCGTGGCCACGGCGGCCACCCCGAAGTCGGCGAGCACCGGGTGCACCCGCGCCGGGCCGGGTCCGTCGTCCGGTTCCGCGTCGACCGGGTCGAGCAGGATGTTCGCGGGCTTGACGTCCCGGTGCACGATCCCCAGCGCGTGCACGTGCGCGAGCGCCGCGAGCAGCTCCCCCGCCAGCCCGACGACCACCTCCGGCGGCAGCGCACCCCGCTCCAGGGTGTCCGCGAGCGACCCTCCGGGGACCAGCCGGGTCACCAGGAACACGCGGTCGGACCCGTCCGGGCCGGGTGCCTCCCCGACGTCGAACACCTCGAGCACGCCCGGGTGCGACACCTGCGCGGCCGCCTGCAGCTCACGCCGCACCGAGGCGGACTCCAGGGTCCCGACGCCCGGCGCGAACAGCTTGACCGCGACGTCGCGGCCGAGCACGCGGTCGTGGGCGCGGTAGACGGTGGCGGAGGCTCCCCGACCGAGGCGCTCGCCCAGGTCGAAACGGTCCCCGACGGTGGCCGGCACGGCCGCCGCGTCGAGGGTCACGACGGTGCCGCCGTCGCCGACCTCGCCGTCGCGGGCCCCGTGCTCGGTGTCCGGTTCCACGTCGAGATCGTGACCCATCCCATCCGACCGGGGTCACCCGCCCCCCGTTCGGGGGCACGGCATGCGACCGATCGTGATGTGATGGAATCGGGAACCGTTACCAACACGACCGAGGAGACGACCGACGATGGTGGCGTGGGGACCCCTGGCGGCGCGGGCCGTCGGTGCGGTGGCGAGCGGCGTGGCCGGTGTCGCGGTGGTCGAGGGCGTGCGGAAGCTGTCGGGCGGCCGGGCGGTGCACGAGTCGGCGGTCGCCGTCACGACGCTCGGGATGCGGGTGTCGCGGGCGGCCGAGGCCGGCGCCGAGAAGGTCCGGCTGAACACCGCCGACGTCGTCGCGGAGGCGCGTGAGCGTGTCGGTGAGCAGGCCCCACCGCCCGGGGCGGTCGAGAAGCACGACCACGAGCACTGAGGTGGCCGCCGGGGACACGCTGCGGGTGGTCTCGGACGCCGCGGGCCGCGTGCGCTTCGACGCCCCCGGCCTGCGGGCCGCGACCGGGCTCGCCGTCGCCGTCGAGGAGGGGCTCGACGCCGTGGAAGGCGTCCGCCAGGTGCACGCCTTCCCGCGCACCGGGGCGCTCGTCGTCTGGTACGACCGCGACCGCTGCTCGACCACGACGATCGGCGCGGCCTACCGCGAGGTGGCGGCGTCGACCTCCCGGGACGAGCCCGCGGCGCGCCCGCCGCGCTCGGCCGAGGTGGGCAACGGCGACCTGCTCCGCATGGCGGTCGGCGGGATCGCCCTGCTACTGCTCGGCGGCCGGCGGTGGGTGCTGCGACGTCCGCCGATGCTCGGGCCGACCAGCCGCACCGTGGCCACCGGCGTCACGATCTTCACCGGCTACCCGTTCCTGCGCGGCGCGCTGCGCTCGCTCGTCGGCGGGCGCGGGGCGGGCACGGACGCGTTGGTCTCGGCCGCCACGGTGGCCTCGCTGGTCCTGCGCGAGAACGTCGTCGCGCTGACGGTGCTCTGGCTGCTGAACATCGGCGAGTACCTGCAGGACCTCACGCTGCGCCGGAGCCGCCGCGCGATCTCCGACCTGCTGACCGGCGCACGCACCACGACGTGGATGCGGGTCGCCGCGGCCGACCCGGCCGGCGAGCCGGTCGAGATCGAGGTGCCGATCGAGCGCGTGCGCGTCGACGACGAGATCGTGGTCCACGAGCACGTGGTGCTGCCGGTGGACGGCGTCGTCGTGGAGGCGTCCGCCCAGGGCTGCCTCGTCGACCAGGCCGCGATCACCGGCGAGAACCTCCCGGTGACCACCGAGGTCGGCAACGCGCTGCACGCCGGGTCGGTACTGCTGCGCGGACGGCTCGTGGTCCGCGCGACCGCGGTGGGCGGGGACACCGCGGTCGGCCGGATCATCGAGCGCGTCGAGGCCGCGCAGGCCGACCGGGCGCCGATCCAGACCGTCGGCGAGAACTTCTCCCGCCGCTTCGTCCCGCTCTCGTTCGCGCTCTCCGCCGCCACCCTGCTGGTCACCCGCGACGTCCGCCGGGCCATGACGATGCTGCTGGTCGCCTGCCCGTGCGCGGTCGGGCTCGCCACCCCGACCGCGATCAGCGCCGCGATCGGCAACGGCGCCCGCCGCGGCATCCTGATCAAGGGCGGCTCGCACCTGGAGTCGGCGGGGCGGGTCGACGCGGTCGTCCTGGACAAGACCGGGACCGCCACCACCGGCCGACCCGTCGTCACGAACGTGGTGTCCTTCGACGACGCCTACTCCCCCGAGCAGGTCCTGGCCCTGGCCGCGTCGTCGGAGATCCACTCCCGCCACCCGCTCGCGCAGGCGGTGATCCGTTCCACCGAGGAGCGCCGGATCGAGATCCCGCCGCACGAGGAGTGCGAGGTCCTGCTCGGGCAGGGCATGCGGGTGCAGGCCGACGGCCGGACGCTGCTGCTGGGGTCCCGGGCGCTGTTCAAGGAGCAGAAGGTCGGCGTCTCCCGGAAGGCCTCGGACTGGGTGCGCCGCCTGCAACGCCAGGCCGAGACGCCGCTGCTGCTCGCCGTCGACGGGACGCTCACCGGGTTGATCAGCCTGCGCGACACCGTCCGCCCGGAGGCCGTCGAGGTGCTGGCGGCGCTGCGGGCCGACGGCGTCCGGCGGATCGTCATGCTCTCCGGGGACCACCCGGACGTCGCGGCGGCGGTCGCCCGCGAGCTCGGCATCGACGAGTGGCGCGCCGAGGTGCTGCCGGAGCACAAGCAGGACGCCGTGCGGGCGCTGCAGGACGAGGGCTGGACGGTCGCGATGGTCGGCGACGGCACCAACGACGCGCCCGCCCTCGCACTCGCCGACCTCGGCATCGCGATGGGCGTCGCGGGTACCGACGTGGCCGTGGAGACCGCGGACGTCGCCCTCGCCGGGGACCGGCTCTCCGCCCTGCTCGACCTGCGCGACCTCGGCCGCCGCGGCGTCGGCGTCATCCGGCAGAACTACGGGATGTCGATCGCCGTCAACGCGATCGGGCTCGTCGTCTCCGCAGGTGGGGCGCTCTCGCCGGTGGTCGCGGCGATCCTGCACAACGCGTCGTCGGTGGCCGTGGTCGCGAACTCCTCGCGCCTGATCCGCTACCGCCTCGAGCCCGCGCCCTCCTAGCCCGGACACTGGACGCCGATGGACACCGACGACCCGGTGACGGCGCCGATCCCCGCCGCTCCCCCGGTGCACGAACGGCACTCTCGCGCCCCTAGAAGCAGCGAGAGTGCCGTTCGCTCGGGTCGGCGAGGCGGTTCCCGACGGCGGGCCGTGCGCGACACGGGTCACGGTCACGGTCACGGCCACGGCCACGGCCACGGGCCCGCCCCCGCCGTCGGGACGACCGTGCGCCGGGTGCTGGCGGCGCTGCTCGTGCCGTGCGGGCTGGCGGTGCTGGTCGGGCTCGTGTTCCTGGCCCCGTCGCCGTCGGAGTACCGCGCGGTGCTCGACGGCAGCCACGCCGCGGCGCAGGGCTCGGCGGGCGGGACGACGACCGGGTCGGCCGCGGCGGTCGCCACCCAGCCGCTCGACGGGACGATCGCGCGCGCGGGCGCCGAGGCCGACTGCTCCGACCCGACGCTCGCCGTCGAGGCCGGCACCGGCTGCTTCCCGCTGCAGGTCCGCCTGGACGAGGGCCCGGCCACGGGGCGCACGATCGACACCCTGCTGCCCGGTGGCCCGGCCACGCCGCGGTTCGCGGACGGGGACGCGGTCGTGGTGGCCTGGGCGGGCGGGGACCCGGCCGACGCGACGGGCTACCAGGTCGTGGACCGGCAGCGGGGCGGGTCCCTGCTGGTGCTGGCCGCCGTGTTCGCGGTCGCGGTGGTGCTGCTCGGGCGGTGGCAGGGGCTCGCGGCGCTGGGCGCGCTCGGGATCACGCTGGTCGTGCTCGGGGTGTTCGTGCTGCCCGCGCTGCTGACCGGATCGGCGCCGGTGCCGGTCGCGCTGGTCGCCGCCGGGCTGATCGTGGCGGTGGTCTTCCCGACGATCCACGGCTTCTCGGCGCGGACCGCCACCGCCGCGCTCGGGACGGTCGTCTCGCTCGGCCTCATCGGTGTGCTCGCGCTGGTCTTCGGCGGGCTGACACGGCTCACCGGGCTCGACGACGCGTCGACCGAGCTGATCGGGGTGCTCGGCGCCGGCATCGACGCCCGCGGCCTGCTGCTCGCCGGGCTGATCATCGGTGCCCTCGGGGTCCTCGACGACGTCACGGTCACCCAGACCTCGACGGTCTGGGAGCTGCACCGGGCCGACCCGTCGTCGGGAACGAGAACGCTGTACGCCGCAGCGATGCGCGTGGGGCGCGACCACGTGGCGTCGGCGGTGAACACCCTCGTCCTCGCCTACGCGGGCGCCGCCCTGCCGCTGCTGCTGCTGTTCACGCTGTCCGGGCGCGGGGTGGGCGACCTGCTGACCGCCGAGGACGTGGCGCAGGAGGTGCTGCGGACGCTGGTCGGGTCGATCGGGATCGTCGCGGCGGTGCCCCTGACGACGCTCGTGGCCGCGGTGGTCGTGCGGTCGGGGGCCTCTGGTTCCGAGCGAGCGGCCCTCTCGCGCCCGTAGACGCTGCGAAGGTGCCGTTCGCTCGGCAGGGTGATCGGGTGCGCCACGACGTCGAGGTCCGGGTCGGGATCGCCGGGGCGGCCGTCGTCGGGGTCGCCTTCGGGATGGGCCGGTTCTGCTTCGGGCTGACGCTGCCCGATCTCCGGGTGGATCCGGGCCTGTCGGCGACCGGGGTGCCGGAGGCCGTGCTGGGCCTCATCGCCGGGGCCACATTCGCCGGGTTCCTCGCCGGCATCGTCGGCGGCCCCCTGCTGGGCGCGCGGCGCGGCCCGCGGGCGCCCACCACGGTTGGCGGGGTCTGCGGGGCGGTCGGTGCGCTGATCGTGGTCCTCGCCGGCTCGCCCGCGGTGCTGGCCGTCGGGGCGGTGCTCGCGGGCAGCGCCGCGGGCTGGGTGTGGGCGCCCTACTCCGACGTCGTCGCCGCCCTGGCCCGTCCGGAGGTCCGGCCCCGGCTGATCTCGACGATCAGCACCGGCACCTGCGGCGGGCTCGTGCTGACCGGGCTCGTCGCGATCGCCGTCACGAGCCAGTGGCGGCTCGTGTGGGCCGCGGTGGCCCTGTGCTCGGCGGCCGCGGCGGTGCTGAACCTGCGCTGGGTCCCCGCGGTGGCGCCGCGACCGTCCGCGGCACGAGCGCCGGTGCCCTGGCGCGCACTCCGCCGGCCCGCCGTCTACGCGATCACCTACCAGGCCGGGACCGCGGTCGCCTTCACCTACGCGGCCGACGTGGCGACCCGTGCCGGCCTCTCCGCCGGGGTGCGCCCGGTGCTGTTCGTGATCATCGGGGTGCTCGGGGTCGCGGGGTTCGCCACGGGCGCGATGGCGGCGCGGGTCGGACCGCCGCGGGTGGCGGCGGGGTGCCTGCTGACGATCGCGGTGGCGCTGCTGATCCTGGCCCTCGGGGAGCGCTCGCCGGTGATCGCGCTGGTGGCGGCCGCGGTGTTCGCCCCGCCGTACATGGTCGGGGCGGCCGCGCTCGCCGTGTGGACCGGGTCCGTCGTCGACACCGACCCCGGGCGGGCGCTGTCGGTGGCGATGGTCGTGGGCGCCTGTGGCGCGATCCTCGCGCCGATCGTGGTCGGCGCGCTGGTCACCACGACCGGCCTGCCCGTGCTGCTCGCCGCCCTCGGCGTGCTCTGCGCCGTCGTCGGGGTCGGGCTGCTCAGGTCCCGCAGTACGTGACGAACGGCCCCGAGCCCGGCTCGGTGTAGCGCTCCCGCCCGGGCTGCTCGGTGTACGGCGCCGACACGACCTCGAGGATCTCCAGGAACGGCGCGAGGTCGCCCTGCTCGGCCGCGGTCAGGGCCTCGTCGACGAGGTGGTTGCGCGGGACGTAGAGCGGGTTGGCGTGGTCCCGGTCGAGCTCGGGATGCCAGCGCGCGGCCCAGGCGTCGTAGGCGTCGCGGTCGAGGAACAGGTCGCGTGGGGTCCCGGCGCGGAAGAAGCCGGTCCAGTCGACCTGTTGGGCGTGCAGCAGGGCGAGCAGGTCGGCGACCAGGTCCGGGTCCGGCTCGCGCAGCCCGAGCTTGGCGGCCATGCCGGCCTGGAAGTGCCGCTCGTAGACCTCGCCGAACTCCTGGACCACCGCCGTGGCCTTCTCGATCGCCGTGTCGCTGTCCTCGTCGATCAGCGGGAGCAGCGCCTCGCCGAGACGGGCCAGGTTCCACCGGGCGATCGGCGGCTGGTTCCCGTAGGCGTAGCGCCCGGCGTGGTCGATGGAGCTGAACACGGTCTGCGGGTCGTAGCGGTCCATGAACGCGCAGGGGCCGTAGTCGATCGTCTCGCCGGAGATCGTGGTGTTGTCGGTGTTCATCACGCCGTGCACGAACCCGACCAGCATCCACTGCGCGATCAACGCCGCCTGGGCGTGGACGACGCGGCGGTAGAAGTCGAGGACGTCGGTGGCCTCGGGGTGGTGGCGGGCGATCGCGTGGTCGGTCAGCGCCCGGACCAGGTCGGGCCCGCCGGTCGCCGCGGCGTACTGGAAGGTGCCGACGCGGATGTGGCTCGACGCCACGCGCGCCAGGACCGCGCCGGGCAGCAGGCCGGTGTCGCGCGGGACGTCCTCACCCGTCGTCGAGACCGCGAGGCCGCGGCTGGTGGGGATGCCCAGCGCGTGCATCGCCTCGCCCATGAGGTACTCGCGCAGCATCGGCCCCAGCGCGGCCCTGCCGTCGCCGCCGCGGGCGAAGCGGGTGCGCCCGGAGCCCTTGAGGTGCAGGTCGTGCCGGTGGCCCTGCGGGTCGACGATCTCGCCCAGCAGCAGCGCCCGGCCGTCGCCGAGTCGCGGTTGGTACATGCCGAACTGGTGCCCGGAGTACGCCATCGCGACCGGCTGCACGCCCTCCGGCACCGTGCCGGTGAGCAGGCCCGACCCGACCAGCTCCCGCGGGTCCAGGCCCAGCTCGGCCGCGAGCTCGTCGTTGACGACGAGGGCCGAGGGGTTCCGCACGGGCGCGGCGGACCAGTTCAGGACCAGATCCGGGACCGCGTCGGCGTAGGTGTGCTCGAGCTGCGAGACGGCGGTACTCACTCTCCCGACGCTACGCGGGCGGCGCCCCGGCCGCCGTGGTGGCAGCGTGGCGCGGGTGACCGCCTACAGCCAGGGCCACGCGGCGAGCGTGCTGCGTTCGCAGACGTGGCGCACCGTCGCGAACTCCGCCGCGTACCTCGCGCCGCACCTGTCGTCGGGAATGCGGGTTCTCGACGTCGGGTGTGGTCCGGGGACGATCACGGCGGACCTCGCCACCCGCGTGCACTCGGTGCTCGGGGTGGACACCGATCCCGGGGTGGTCGAGAAGGCGCGGGCGCTCGGGGTCGACGCGGTGGTCGGTGACGCGTACGCCCTGCCGGACGGGCCGTTCGACGTCGTGCACGCCCACCAGGTGCTGCTGCACCTCACGGACCCGGTCGCCGCGCTGCGCGAGATGCTCCGCGTGACGCGACCCGGTGGGCTGGTCGCCGCACGCGACTGCGACTACGGCGGGATCGTGCTGCACCCCCACGACCTGCGGCTGGACCGATGGCTGGAGATCTACCGCGGGGTGGCCCGTGCGCACGGGACGGAGCCGGACGCGGGCCGCCGCCTGCTGGGCTGGGCGCACGCGGCCGGCGCGACCGACGTGACCCCGAGCGCGTCGATCTGGTGCCACGCGACCCCGGACGAGCGTGCCTGGTGGGGCGGGCAGTGGGCGGAGCGGATCGTCGACTCGACCATCGCCGAGCGCGCCGTGGACGGCGGCTTCGCGACCCGCGCGGAGCTGGCCGACATCGCGGACGCCTGGCGGGCGTGGGCGGACCACCCCGACGGCTGGTTCTCCCTCCCGCACGGGGAGGTGCTGATCCGCGTGTCCTAACTCCCCGCCCCGGCCGCGCGGTGCGCGTCGACCGTCGGCATGTGCGTCTCGGCCCAGTCGCGCAGGGCGTCCAGCGGGACGACCAGGCTGCGACCGAGCGGGGTGAGCGAGTAGCGGACCGCCGGGGGCACGGTCGGCTCGACGTGGCGGGCGACGAGTCCATCGGCCTCGAGGTCGCGCAGCGTCTGCGCGAGCATCTTCCGCGAGATCCCGCGGGCCCGGCGCTGCAGCTCGGAGAAGCGGACCTCCCCGTCCACGTCGGCGAGGGTCTTGACGAGCATCGAGGTCCACTTGCCGCCGATGCGGTCCAGCAGCCGGCGGGTCGGGCACGCCGGGTCGAAGAGGTCGCCGCGACGGTTACCCGGAGGTGCCGTCTTCCCGGTCCGGTCTCCATTGGTGACCATGTTTTTTATGGTAACCACCCGTCACGTCGACATCCCGGGCCTCCGCGTCCACGTCGCGACCGCCGGAGCCGGTCCCGCGGTCCTGCTGCTGCACGGGTGGCCGCACACCTGGCGCCTCTGGCGGGACGTGATCGATGCGCTCGCGGTGGACCACTTCGTGATCGCTCCCGACCTCCGCGGGATCGGCGGCACCGACAAACCGGCCGGGGGCTACGACCTGCACACTCTGGCGGACGACGCCGTCGGGCTGCTGGACGCGCTCGGTGTCGGCGAGCTGGCGCTGGTCGCCGGGATCGACCTGGGGAGCCCGGTCGCCTGGATGACCGCGGTGCGCCACCGCGCCCGCGTCGCCCGGCTCGCGGTGATGGAGTCGCTGCTGGGGCGGCTACCCGGTGCGGAGGAGTTCCTCGCCGGCGGCCCGCCGTGGTGGTTCGGGTTCCACGCGGTGCCCGACCTGCCCGAGGCCGTGCTCGCCGGTCGGACCGACGCCTACGTCGACTGGTTCCTGCGCGCCGGGACCTGGCGGGGGCGCGGGGTCGACGACGACCTGCGCTCGGCCTTCCTCGCCGCCTACCGCGACCCGGAGGGACTGCGCGGCGGGTTCGCGCACTACCGCGCCCTGGCCCGGAACGCCGAACTCGTCGCCGCCGCGGCGGCCGGGATCCTTCTGTCGCAACCGACCCTGGCACTGGGTGGCGCGACGGTCGGCGACGCGCTCGCCCGTCAACTCGCGCCGATCACCCCGGACCTGCGCAGCGAGGTCCTGCCCGAGTGCGGCCACATCGTGCCCGCCGACGCGCCGGCCGCCCTGGTCGAGCGGCTCCGCGCCCTGCTGCAGGTCTCGCCGACCACCGCGGGCCGCTGATCGCTCCCGCTCAGGCGGTCCGGGCGGGTGCCTCCGGGTCCTGCGCCGCGGTCAGCCGGGTCCAGCGGGCCGACGACGTGACGCGGCTCCAGTCCGCGGCCAGCTCGGCCTCGGCGGTGCCCGCCGCAGCGCTCGCGCCGTCGGCGAGCCAGTCGGTCAGGGCGGAGTACTCGACGTCACGCATCGGCGGAGATCCTTCCCAGCGGGCTCTCGGGGCAAACCCGAGCAGCGAGGTCGACGTGAGGCAGCTTCCGGGGCGCCGGAACCTGCACTGTGTCGCACTCGCGGCACGCTCACCGGTCGTTCAGCACCGGGCGCAGGTCGTCGAGCCGGTCGTAGGCCCACCAGAGGTAGTTCTCCGTCCCGCCCTCGCGCAGCGGGTGGAGGTCGGCGTGGTCGGGGTCGTCCTTGAACGCCTGGAACGCCTCGGCGGACGGCCACTCCACCAGCACCATCACCTGCCGGGGCGTCCCGCCGCTGGACTCCGTGTCGGCGCTGAGCCGGCCGAGGGCGACGACCCGCCCGCCGTGCTTGCCCACCGCATCGACCGACCGCTTCGAGTACTGCTTGTAGTCGTCGTTCGGGGCGAGGTCGAAGAGGTTCAGGGCGTAGACGGCGCTCATGCCCGGAGGCTTCCACACCGGCCGGACGGACAGCTCAGTACTCGTAGGCGGGCGTCGGCTCGGCGACCTCGACGGCGTCGACGACGGTGACGGTCGGGACGAAGCCGGACTCCCGCGTCGCCGTACCCGGAACGAGTCGGACCCGGGCGGCGACCCAGCGATCGGCACCGCTGCCCGGCCCGCCGACGACGCCCCGCGGATCGTCCAGCCGGACACGCACCGGGCTCGCGTCGGCGGCGCAGCAGGAGATCACGAGGCGGGCGAGGTCGACGCCCGGCCCGGCGCGGGCGGGGACGACGAACCCGATCAGCGTCACGTCCCGCCCGGCCAGCGCCCCGCCGTCGGGAGCCGCGGCCGCGCGGGCGACCAGGTCGACGACCGGCACGTCCGGCGCCTCCCCGGGCGGCAACGGCTCCTCCGGCGCGCGGCCGACCGCGACCGTCCGCGACCCGGCGAGGTCGACCGCGTCCGACCCCAGCGACGGCGGCGCAGCGAGCAGCACCACGAGCACCGGGACGAGCAGCAGCCACGCCGACCGACCGGACCCGTGGTCGTGCTCGACGGGCCCGTCCTCCGGGCCCGAGCGCCGCAGGTCCCGCACGACGTCGAGCAACGCCAGCCCGACCACCACGACCCCGGCCGCCGCCACGAGCGGCGCCATGCCGGGCCGGACGTAGTGCAGCACGGTGCCGTCGGCCACGATCAGCACGAGGACGGCCCCGACGAACACCAGCAGCGCGTTGCGCACCTCGCGCGTCACGGCAGCCCCACCGCCAGACCCGCCCCGACCCCGCACAGCACCGCGACCACGAACGTCACCGGGGCGAACCGGAGGGCGAACGCCCGCCCGAAGGTCCCGGTCTGCAGCGCGATCAGCTTGAGGTCCACCGCCGGCCCGACGACCAGGAACACCAGCCGCGGGAGCAGCGGCAGTGCCGAGAGGGACGCCGCCACGAACGCGTCGCCCTCGCTGCACAGCGACATCACCACCGCGAGCACGGCCATGACCAGCACGGCGAGCACGACCTGCTCCCCCAGTCCGGCCACCCACGCCGCGGGCACCACGGTCGTCAGCACCGCCGCGGCGAGACCGCCCAGCACGAGGAAGCCGCCGGCGTCGACGAGGTCGTGCCGGGCGGTGGCCGCCGCGACCCGCCACCGCGGCCCGTCACCCGGCGTCGGGACCCGCCGCACCCGCTCGGCGATCCACTCCACCCGGCCCGCCCGCGACCACACCCACCCGACCACGGCCGCCGTCGCGAAGGAGCCCACGAACCGTGCGAGCACCATCTCCGGCGCGTCCGGGAACGCGACGGCCGTCGCGACCAGCACGATCGGGTTCACCGCGGGCGCGGCGAGCAGGAACGCGAGGGCCACCGCGTCGGGCACGCCCCGCGCGATCAGCCGGCGCGCCACCGGCACCGACGCGCACTCGCATCCCGGGAGCGCCACGCCCGCCGCCACCGCGACCGGGACCGCCGCCCCGGTCCGCGCCGGCAGCACCCGCCGCAACGCTGCCGGCGACACGTAGGCCGTCAACACACCGCTGAGCAGCACGCCGAGCACCAGGAACGGCAGCGCCTGCACCACGACCGCGACGAACACCGTGGCCCCGACCCGCAACTGCGGCGTCACCAGCGGGTCCACCCCGAGCACCCGCAGCCCCAGCGCGACGACGAGCACGACGGCGAGGACCTCGACCCCACTGACCCGTCGCACCACGCCCGTCGTCATGATCGCGATGGTGGCAGAGGGGTCCGACACCGTGGGCCGGAACGACGACGGTGCCGCCCGGTTCGACCGAAGGGCCCCTTCGGTCGCATAGACGGGCCGTGGGCGCCCATCGCCAGGACGCCGCCGCATGGGCGAGGGGCGCCCCTCGGCGATAGAGCTGACCGAAGGGGCCCTTCGCTCGGATCAGGATCGCGTGCGGACGTAGCGCACCAGGATCGTCGAGTCCTCGACCAGCAACGAGTTCACCGCGAAGCCGCGCGGCGAGTCCAGCGGATCGTCGGTCCGGGCCAGGCGCGACGCCCGCCCGGCCACCGCGGTCGGCACGAAGCTCACGCGCATCTCGTCGACCAGGTCGGCCGCCAGGAGCTTCCCGGTGAGCCCGGGCCCGCCCTCGCAGTCGATCCGCCGCAGGCCCCGCTCGGCCAGTTGCCGCGTCGCGTCCGCCAGGTCGACGTCACCCTCACCCGCGACCAGCACCTCGGCGCCCGCCGCTTTCCAGGCCCGCTGCCGGTCGTCCGGCGCCGACGCGCAGGTGATCACGATCGTCGGGACGAGGACGTCGACGATGCTCGGCGTGTCCGCCGGCAACGACCCGGAGGTCACGACGGCGAGCGGCGGCACGCCGGCGAGGCCGTGGCGCTCCCGACGGCGCGCGGACTCCCCCTCCGGCCGCAGCCCCGGGTACTCCTCGGCGACCGCGGTGCCGGAGGCGAGCAGGACGACGTCGGCCAGGTCGTGCCCGAGGTGGAAGACCTTCCGGTCGGCATCGGTGGACAGGCCCCGGCTGCGCCCCTCGATCTCGATCCCGCCGTCGAGGGAGCTGACGAAGTTCACCGCGACCCAGCCCGACCCGTCGTCGGGAACGGGATAGGTGTACAGCTCCTCGAGCTCCGCCGGCCCCAGCTCCCCGGCGGGCAGCGGCCACACCCGGTGCATCAGGTCCAGCGCTCCGCGCGCGACGGCGGGCGGTGCCCGAGCACGCTCGCGACCATCTCCAGCGTCTGGCGCGTCTCCTCGACCTGGTGCGCCCGCACCATCGCGACGCCCGCCTCGGCGGCCAGGGCGGTGGCCGCGAGCGTGCCGGTGAGTCGGCCCTCCAGCGGGACGTCCAGGGTCTCCCCCACCACGCCCTTGTTCGACATCGCGAGCAGCACCGGCCACCCCGTGTCGATCAGCCGCGGGAGCGAGCGCAGCACCTCGAGGCTCTGCACGGTGTTCTTGCCGAAGTCGATCGTGGGGTCGAGCAGGATGCCCTCCGCGGGGACCCCGGCCTCGACCGCCCGCTCCGCCAGCGCGACGGTCACGTCCACGACGTCGCCCATGACGTCGTCGTAGACCGGCTTCACCGGGTCGGTGCGCGGTGTCAGGCCACCGGTGTGCGCCGCGACGTAGCCGGCGCCGTACCGGGCCGTGGCGGGGAGGATCTCCTCGTCCCACCCGGCCCAGCTGTCGTTGACCAGGTCGGCGCCCGCGGCCAGCAGCGCCTCCGCCGCCTCGGCCCGGTAGGTGTCGATCGAGATCGTCAGCTCCGGGAACTGCTCGCGGGCCCAGAGCAGGGTCGGCCGCACCCGGTCGATCTCCTGGGCGACGGTGACCTCGGGTCCCGGGCTCGCGGGCACGCCCCCCAGGTCCACGACGTCCGCGCCTCCGGCCACCGCGCGGTCGATCGCGTCCTCGGCGGCCCCGGCCTCCCAGGTCGCGCCGTGGTCGTAGAACGAGTTCGGCGTGCGGTTGACGATCGCCATGATGAGGGCGCGGTCCCGTCGCAGCGTCCGGCCGTGGATCGTCAGGTCGACCCCCGCGCGGGTCGGCGTGCTCACGAGACCGTGGTGTCGATCAGGATGGGCATGCCGCCTTGATACACGGCCGGATCTCGCCGGGCCACCGCACGACTCACGGTGCGGTCGCGGCCGGCCGCGGACTCACACCGGTTCGGTGGTCGCCGCCGCCCGCGCGCTCAGGCCCCAGTGCGCCACGAAGGCGACGCCCGCGCCCAGGAACCAGGAGAAGGCCGCGACGTCCGAGGACCCGAGCAGCACCAGCAGCATCGCCGCGACCGCGCCCACCGCCGTGGCCCCGATCGCGACCGGGTTGTAGCCGCGGCGGAAGAAGTACTTCCCGGTCGGGTCGAGCGTGTACATCGCGTCGACGTCGATCACCCGGCGCTTGATGAGGAAGTAGTCCGCGATCAGGACGCCGTAGAGCGGGCCGATGAACGCGCCGAGCGTGTCCAGCGTGTAGTGGATGACCTCCGGGCTGGAGTAGAGGTTCCACGGCGTGAGCAGCACCGAGCCGACCGCCGCGATCATGCCCCCGGTGCGCCAGCTGATCCGCTGCGGTGCGACGTTGGAGAAGTCGAAGGCCGGAGAGACGAAGTTCGCGACGATGTTGATCCCGACCGTCGCGATCATGAACGTCAGCGCGCCCAGCACCACGGCGGTCGTCGAGTCCAGCCGCGCGACGGTCTCCACCGGATCGTCGATCATCTCCCCGAACACCGGCTCGGTGGCGGCCGCCGTGATGACGACGAGCAGGGCGAACACCAGGAAGTTCACCGGCAGGCCGAGGAAGTTGCCCTTCTTGACGGCGGCGAAGCTCTTCCCGTACCGCGAGAAGTCCCCGTAGTTCAGCATCGGGCCGGAGAAGTAGGAGACGACCAGTGCGACGGCCGTCGCCATGATCGGCACCGCCGCCCAGCCGGTGACCAGGTTCTCGGAGAGGTTCAGGTCGATCGCCGAGAAGCCGCCCGCCTGCCAGACGAGGTAGCCGGCGAGCAGGAACATGACCACGTAGACCGCGGGGCCGCAGAAGTCGATGAAACGGCGGATGGCCTCCATGCCCTTCCAGAACACCAGGGCCTGCAGCACCCACATCAGGGCGAACGCCACCCACCCGACCAGCGAGAGTCCGGTGAACCCCGTCGAGTCGTCCGCGTACGGGGCGAGCCCGGGCCAGAGCTTGAGCGCGACGACGACCAGCGAGGCGGAGGCCAGGTAGGTCTGGATGCCGTACCAGGCGACCGCGATCAGGCCGCGGATGATGGCGGGGACGTTCGCGCCCAGCACCCCGAACGCCGAGCGGCAGACGACGGGGTAGGGCGTGCCGGTGGCCTGGGACGGGCGGGCCACGAGGTTGCACAGCAGGTAGACGATCCCGATGCCGACCAGCAGGGCGACGAGCACCTGCCACGCGGCGAGCCCGAGCGCGAACAGCGAGCCCGCCGTCAGGTAGCCGCCCACCGAGTGGACGTCGCTCATCCAGAACGCGAAGAAGTTGTACGACGACCAGGTCTGCTCGCGCAGCGGGGCCAGGTCCTCGTTGGTCAGCCGCGGGTCGTAGCCCTCCCCGCCCACGCCCGCACCGATCGGATGGCCGGCGGCCTCCACCAGATCGTCATGACCTGTGCGCATCTGATCGGTCATCGCGGTCCTCCCCGGGTCGGCTCCGGGCGACGCTAGGTCGCGAATGGACGCGCACCGAGCGATGTCCGAACCCTTCACACGATCCTCATACGCATCACGCGCACGCAACAGTCGGAGTGTGATGCGCCGCACGTCCAACGGCTTCGCGGTCGGCATAGCCACCGACCGTCCGGCGTCGTACTTTCCGCTGCTCACAGGGGTCGAGACCACGCGGAGGAGCGCGGGAACGGAGCGCATCATGGGGGCATTGGACGGACGGGTCGTCCTGATCCTGGGTGGCACGGGGGACCACGGCCGGGCGGTCGTGGACGAGCTGGTGGCCGACGGCGCGACCGTGGAGATCCTCGACGAGGACGCCGAGGCCGCCCGGGCCGCCGCCCGGCGCCACGGTGGCCCGTGGGGTCGGGTCGCGCACCGCCCGCTCGAGCCCGGGGCGTGCGCGGAGCTGATCCGCGCCGCGGTGGCGCGGACCGTCGCCGACCGCGGCGTGCTGACCGGCATCGTGACCGTCGACCGGTCTCCCGCGGAGGTCCTGGCCGTGCTGCGCGCCGCCCGCGCGCCACTGCGGGCCGCGCGGTACGCCGCGGTCGTCCTGGTGGGCAGCCCCGAGCAGACCCGGACGCTGGCCGAGTGGCTCGCCGACGACGGGGTGCGGATCAACTCCGTGCGCCCGAGCGGTGTCCCGCTCGACACCGCCCACGCCGTGCACTTCCTGCTCTCCGACGCCGCGGCCGACGTCACCGGCACGGACTGGCCCGCGGCGGACCGGGACGCCGCCATCCCGCGCCGGGCGAGCCCGACCGCGCGGTGACCGGACCTCAGCTCCCGGGTCGCGGCACCCTCGCCCACAGCGCCGGAAGCCGGTCCTCGGCGTCCCGGGCGCGGCGCTGCTCCGCGCCGTACAGCAGCCCGAGCGTGAAGGGGTGCGTGACCTCCCCGGGGCCCTGCCCGTGGCCCGCGAGCTCGAGCAGGGTCGCCCGGGTGACCGCGGTGTCCTGGTGGACGCCGAGCAGTTCCTGCACCGCCTTCATCCGCTTGCGCAGCCGACGGGCCGGCTTCCCGAGGACCGGCTGGGCGACCTCGTTCGCGTAGCGCAGCCGCTTGGCCTTCTTCCGGGCCTCGTGCAGGGCCACGTCGCGCTCCGGGCCCTCGGGCGTCGCGTCGGCGGCGTCCATCGCGGCGACCACCCGGCGGTGGGCCCGGTCGACCTCGCCGGGCAGGACCCGGCGTGCCGCCCGGGACGCCCGCCCCGTCGTCGGCGGGTCGGCCTGCAGCGCGTCCAACGCCTCGAGCAGCGCCAGGTACCGGACGGAGTCGAGCGCGGTCGTCGCCCGCTCGCGGGCGGCGGCCCCCCGTCGCGTGAACGCCCGGTCCACCTCGGCCGCGACGGGGCCGACGACGAGCGCCGGCGGCGTCTCCGCGAGGAGCTCCTGCAACCGCGCGAGCATCACCTCGGTGTCGCGGGCCGGGGCGAGCTCGCCCGCGAACCACCGCAGTTCCTCCGTGAGCCCACGGGTCCGCTCGCGCGCCAGCACCCGCCCGAAGCCCTGCAGGGCACTGCGCAGCCGGCGGGCGGCGACCCGCATCTGGTGCACGGCGTCCTCGCGGTCCAGGCGCACGAGCGGGTCCTGGTGGCGCAGCGCGCGGGCCTGCTCGGCCAGGTAGCGCAGGACGACCCCGGCGGCGGTGTGCTCGTCCGGCTCGGCGCGCGCGACCGTCGCGGCCCGCCCCGCCAGGACCCGGCCCACCTTCGACGCCGACGCCGAGCGTCGGATCCCCCGCTCGGCGAGCCGCTCCTCGACCTCGTCCAGGAACCCGTCGGGGGCGCCGGGCCCCAGCTCGACCTCGATCTCCTGCCAGGCCTGCAGGTCCTCGCGCCCGTCCGCGTGCACCGTCCGGGCGGTGACCTGGTCGACGACGAGCTCCGCGACCGTCCGCCCGTCCGCGTCCTCGGCCCGCCATTCCCGACGACGGGTCAGCAGCTCGGCGACCGGCACCACCGGCCGGCCGCGGCTGGAGGAACGCAGCAGCGCCACCACGCCCTCCGGCGGCCCGGAGCCGGCCGGCGTCAGCGGGGCGTGCAGCTCCTCGCGGCGGTCACCGGAGCCGGGCAGCTTGACGTGCCACCCGTCGTCGCGACCCCCGGTCCGGCGCCGGAGGGTGACCCGGTCGTGGTGCAGCGCGAGGTCGGCGGTGTCCCAGTACTCCGCCTCCTGCAGCCGCTCCGTCGGCTCGTCCGGCACCGGACGGTCCAGGACCGCGCGCACGTCGTCGGCACCGAGCGTCTCCGCGCCCGCCGCCTCGAACTTCCGCTCGACCTCACCGGCCGACGTCACGGGCACCTGCGACACCTGCGCCACCTCCGTCACTCCCGTCCCATCGAAGCGCACCGGGTCGTCCGGCGGGAGATCACCGGGAACGGTTCAGCCCGCCGGTTCGAAGCGGTAGCCGCGCCCGGGCTCGGTGATCAGGTAGCGCGGTCGCGACGGTTCCGGCTCCAGCTTGCGGCGCAGGTGCCCGAGGTACACCCGCAGGTAGTGGCCCTCGGTGCCGTACTGCGGCCCCCACACCTCCTGCAGCAGCTGCTGCTGGGTGACGAGCATGCCGGGGTGGCGCACGAGGTGCTCCAGCACGCCCCACTCGGTCGGGGACAGGTGCACCTCGGCCCCGCCGCGCACGACCTTCTTCGCGACGAGATCCACCTCGAAGTCCGGGGTGCTCACGCGCGGCTCCCCGTCCCCCGCCACGGCAGCCCCGCGCCGGACGGCCGCGCGGATCCGGGCGAGCAGCTCGGGCATCCCGAAGGGCTTGGTGACGTAGTCGTCCGCCCCGCCGTCGAGGGCGGCGACCTTGTCGCCGGCGTCCGTGCGCGCGGACAGCACGATCACCGGCATCGCGCTCCAGCCGCGGATGCCCTCGAGGACCTCGAGGCCGGGGAGGTCGGGCAGGCCGAGGTCGAGGACGACGACGTCGGGTGCGGGTCGGGCGGCGGCGGCCCGCAGCGCCGCCGCTCCGGTGGCCACCGGGACCACGGTGTGGCCGTGGGCGGTGAGGTTGATCCGCAGGGTGCGCAGCAGGTACGGGTCGTCGTCGACGACGAGGATCCGGCTCACGACGCGGCGGTCCCGGCGACGACGGGACGACGCGGGCCGGGGGTCCCGGCCCGGGGCAGCGAGAGCACCATCGTCAGGCCGCCGCCGGGGGTCTCCTCGGGCTCCAGCGTGCCGCCCATCGCCCGGGCGAACCCCCGGGCCACGTGCAGCCCGAGCCCCAGCCCGCCCGGCGACCCGGCGGTGTCGTGGTCGGCGAGGCGCTGGAAGGCGACGAAGAGCTCGGCGTCGCGGTCCACGCCGGGCCCGGTGTCGACCACCCGGATCTCGACGCGGTCGCCGTGGGCGCTGGTCCGCACCGCGACCGGCCCCGCACCGCCGTGGCGGAGGGCGTTGTCGACGAGGTTCGCGACGATCCGTTCGGTCAGGCCGGGGTCGACCTCGACGTCGTCCGGGAACACCCCGCTGTCCACCCGGACCCGTGCCCGGTCCTCCGCCCGGGGCAGGGCCGCCGCGGCGGCGAGCGCGATCTCGCCCGCGCACACCTCGGCGCGGTGCGGGGTGACGGCGCCGGAGGCGAGCCGGCTGGAGTCGAGCAGGTTGTCCACGAGCCCGACGAGCCGGTCCCCCGACTCCTCGACGGTCGCCAGGAGTTCGTCGCGGTCGGACGCCGCGAGCTCGAGCCCGGGGTCGCGGAGGCTCGAGACGGCCGCCTTGATGGCCGACAGCGGGGTCCGCAGGTCGTGCCCGACGGCGGAGAGCAGGGCGGTCCGCAGCCCACTCGCCTCGGCGCGCCGCGCCGCGTCGACCGCCTCGGCGCTGATCCGCCGGTTCCGCAGCGCCAGCAGCGCCGGGCCGGCGACGGTCGCGAAGAGGCGGTTCTCCGCCGCGGTCAGGGTGCGCCCGCGCCCGACCAGGTGCGAGCCCTCGTCGATCTCGACGTCCGCGTCGGCGTCGGACGGGTCGGCGTCGGACGGGTCGGTGCCCGGGTGGTCGGCCTCCACGGGCACCTGCGCACTCACCGTCCACGACGACTTCGACCCGCGTTCCAGCACCGCCACCGAGTCGAACCCGAACGCCTCCCGCACCCGCTCGAGGAGCCGGGGCAGCGGGTCGGACCGCGAGATCACCACGCGCGCGAAGGACGCGAGCAGGGTCGCCTCCGCGCGCGCCTGCGCGGCCTGGGCCGCCCGCCGGTCGGCGCGGTCGACGACCGCGGCCACGAGCACGGCGATCACCAGCATCGTCGTCACGGCGACGAGGTCCTCGAACCGGCCGATGGTGAACGTGTGAAGCGGCGGCGTGAAGAAGTAGTTGAGCAGCGCCCCGCCGAACAGGGCGGCCACGACGGCCGGGGCCAGGCCACCGATGATCGCGGTGAGCACCGTGGCGAGGAAGAAGGCGACGGTGTCCGTGGAGAGGCCCACGATCGGGAACAGCCA
This sequence comes from Actinomycetospora termitidis, assembly GCF_030286555.1. Lineage (GTDB taxonomy): Bacteria > Actinomycetota > Actinomycetes > Mycobacteriales > Pseudonocardiaceae > Actinomycetospora > Actinomycetospora termitidis. The sequence continues at coordinate 336,665 of NZ_JASVWF010000005.1, forward strand.
GCCGAAGCAGGTCGCCAGCATCGGGAGGACGACCGCCGCCGGCCACCCGCGCAGGGCCCGCCGTCCCCGCAGCAGGGTCCCGAGCCACGGCCCCCGTCCAGGGTTCTCGGCGCCGCCGTCGGACCGGGGCTCCACGTGCGAGACCAGGTGGACGTCGATCGCCCCGGAGGCCGCGACCGCCCGCGCCCCGATCCCGGGGTCGACGAGCCGGGCGAGCCGCGACCGGCGGGAGGTCCCGAGCACGAGCTGGGTCGCGTTGGCGCCGCGCGCGAACTCCAGCAGGGCCGCGGCGACGTCGTCCCCGACGACCGTGTGGAACGAGGCCCCGACCTCCTTGGCGAGCCGCCGCAGGTCCCGGCCCGTTCCCCGCCCGCCGTCCCGCACGACCACGCCGTCGCCTCGCAGCACCTGCACGCACAGCAGGTCCGCCGAGCCGGCCCGGCGGGCGATGCGGGCCGCGCGCCGCAGCACCGTGAGGGACTCCGGTCCGCCCGTCACGGCGACCACGACCCGCTCGCGCGCCTCCCAGACCTCGTCGATGTCCTCGTCGGCGCGGTAGCGGCGCAGCGCCACGTCCACCTGGTCGGCCACCCACAGCAGCGCGAGCTCGCGCAGCGCGATGAGGTTGCCGGTGCGGAAGTAGTGCGCGAGCGAGGCGTCGATGCGCTCGGCCGGGTAGACGTTGCCGTGGGCGAGCCGCCGTCGCAGCGCCTCCGGTGTGATGTCGACCAGCTCCACCTGCTCGGCGGCGCGGACGACGTCGTCGGGAACGGTCTCGTGCTGGCGGGTGCCCGTGATCCGCTCGACGACGTCGTGCAGCGACTCGAGGTGCTGGACGTTGACCGTCGAGATGACGTCGATCCCGGCGGCGAGGATCTCCTCGACGTCGGAGTACCGCCGGGCGTGCCGGCTGCCCGGCGCGTTGGTGTGGGCGAGCTCGTCGACCACGACCACCTCGGGCGCCCGCTCGAGCACCGCGTCGACGTCGAGCTCGGTGAGGGCCGTGCCCCGGTGCACCACCGTGCGGCGCGGGAGGACCTCCAGGCCCTCCAGCAGCTCCGCGGTCCGGGACCGGCCGTGCGTCTCGACCAGCCCGACGACGACGTCGGTGCCCCGGTCCCGGCGGCGGCGGGCCTCGCAGAGCGCCGCGTAGGTCTTGCCCACGCCCGGCGCCGCGCCCAGGTGGATCCGCAGCTCGCCCCGGGCGGGGTCGCTGCGTACCGACTCCCGGCCCGCGGGCCGGGAGTCGTACCGCTGCGCCGGGTCCTCCACGTCGTCCATTCTGGCCCGTCAGCGCAGACCCGGGCGGGTGGCGACGAGGCCTGCGTTGAGCTCCGAGGTGTTCACGGTCGGCTCGCCGAGGACGCCCAGGGCCCGCCCCGAGGTTGCCTCGGCGACCAGGGCGCGCACCTCGCTCTCCGGCAGCCCGGTCACGCGCGCCACCCGGGGGACCTGGAGGGCCGCGTACTCCGGGCTGATGTCCGGGTCGAGACCGGAGGCCGAGGCCGTGACGGCGTCGTCGGGGACCTCGGCGGGGGCGACCCCCTCGCGGCCGGCGACCACCGCACGGCGCTCGGCGACGGCCGTCACGAGGTCCTCCGCGGTCGTCGCCAGGTTCGAGCCGCCGGACGTCGAGGGGTCGGCCGGGCCGAGATCCGCCGTCGCGGAGTCGGGGGCCGACGCCGAGGGACGCAGGTGGAACCAGGGGTCGGCGGCCGGGTCCGCGGGCACCGGGTCGATCCCGATGAGCGACGAGCTCGCCACCGGGCCGTCGAGCACGGAGCCCTCGGCGCGGTCCACAAGGCCGGGCAGCCGGGAGACGCCCCAGACGACCCCGGGGTAGAGGACCCCCAGGACGAGGGTCGCGACGAGGACCAGACGCAGGGCCGGCCCGAGCTGCCGGGCGAGGCCCCGCCACACGGACGTGCGCCCGGTGCTGCTGTCGATGGTGCTCACGTGGTTCACCCGATCCCCGGGATCAGCCGGACGACGAGGTCGATGAGAGGGATGGCGAGGAAGGGCACGACGACCCCGCCCACGCCGTAGACCAGCAGGTTGCGACGCAGCATCTGCTCGGAGCTCACCGGCCGGAAGCGCACGCCGCGCAGGGCGAGCGGGATGAGCGCGACGATGACCAGCGCGTTGAACACGACCGCCGAGAGGATCGCCGACTCCGGCGTCGCCAGACCCATCACGTTGAGCAGGCCGAGCTGCGGGTACAGCGCGGCGAACATCGCGGGCAGGATCGCGAAGTACTTGGCGAGGTCGTTCGCCACCGAGAACGTGGTCAGCGCCCCGCGGGTCACCAGCAGCTGCTTGCCCACCTCGACGATGCCGATGAGCTTGGTCGGGTCGGAGTCCAGGTCGACCATCGACCCGGCCTCCTTCGCGGCGCTGGTCCCGGTGTTCATGGCGACCCCGACGTCGGCCTGCGCGAGCGCCGGGGCGTCGTTGGTGCCGTCACCGGTCATCGCGACGAGCCGGCCTCCGGACTGCTCGCGCCTGATCAGGGCGAGCTTGTCCTCGGGGGTGGCCTCGGCGAGCACCTCGTCGACGCCGGCCTGCTCGCCGATGGCTCGGGCGGTCACCGGGTTGTCGCCGGTGACCATCACGGTGCGGATCCCCATGGCGCGCAGGTCGGCGAACCGCTCCGCGATCCCGGGCTTCACGACGTCCGAGAGCTCGACGACCCCGCCCAGCTGGACCGCATCGCCCGACACCCGCCCGCAGACCAGCGGGGTGCCGCCGCGCCCGGAGACCTCCGCGGTGACCCGGGCGACCTGCTCGCGCGCGGCCGGGTCGACGGTGCCGTGCTCGTCCAGCCACGCCAGCACCGCGGACACGGCGCCCTTGCGCACCCGGACCGTGCGCCCGCGCTCGTCGACGTCCACCCCCGACATCCGGGTGGTGGCGGAGAACGGCACGAACTCCGCGCGCGCCTCGTCGGCCGACGCCTCGGCGGGGAGCCCGTACCGGGCGGCGCACAGGGCCACCACGGACCGCCCCTCGGGTGTCTCGTCCGCGAGCGAGGCCAACCGGGCCAGACCGGCGAGCTCCTCGACGGACGTCGGGCCCGCGGGGTGCAGGGCGGTGGCCTGCCGGTTGCCGTAGGTGATGGTGCCGGTCTTGTCGAGCAGCAGCGTGGACACGTCCCCCGCGGCCTCGACCGCCCGCCCGGAGGTGGCCAGCACGTTGCGCTGCACGAGCCGGTCCATGCCGGCGATGCCGATCGCGGAGAGCAGCGCGCCGATCGTCGTCGGGATGAGGCAGACCAGCAGGGCGACCAGGACGACGAGCGACTGCGGGCTGCCCGAGTAGACCGCCATCGGCTGGAGCGTGACGACGGCGAGCAGGAAGACGATCGTGAGCGTCGAGAGCAGGATCGACAGGGCGATCTCGTTCGGCGTCCTCTGCCGCTGCGCGCCCTCGACCAGCGCGATCATCCGGTCGACGAACGACTCCCCCGGCTTCGCCGTGATCTCGACGACGATCCGGTCGGAGAGCACGGTCGTCCCGCCGGTGACCGCCGAACGGTCGCCGCCGGACTCGCGCACCACCGGGGCGGACTCGCCCGTGATCGCGGACTCGTCGACGGTCGCGATCCCCTCGACGACGTCACCGTCGCCGGGGATCGTCATGCCGGCCTCGACGACCACGCGGTCCCCGGGGCGCAGCTCGGTGGCCGGCAGCTCGGCGCCGTCCTCGCGGCGGGCCACGGTGCCGGTCCGCGTCCGGCGCAGCGCGTCGGCCTGCGCCTTCCCCCGACCCTCGGCGACGGCCTCGGCCAGGTTCGCGAACAGGACCGTGAACCACAGCCACACCATGACGAGCCAGGCGAACACGCTCGGGTCGACGACCGCGGAGGCGGTGACGACGACCGACCCGACCCACACGACGAACATGACCGGGTTGCGGAGCTGGACCCGGGGATCGAGCTTGCGCAGCGCGAGCGGCATCGCCTCGAGCAGCGCCCGCGGCCGGAAGGCCCCCGTCGGGACCGCGCGACCCGCGGCCCGGGAGTGCTCGGGCGGAGTGTCCGCGGTGGGCGGGTCGATCACCGAGGAGGTCACGGGAGGGCTCCGATCGGGACGGCCGCCAGGCCCTCGGCGATCGGGCTCAGGGCCAGGGCGGGCAGGAAGGTGATGGCGCTGACGAGGACGACCGTCGCGGTCACGAGGCCCGCGAACAGCGGCGTGCCGGTCCGCAACGTGCCCGCCGACTCGTCGCGGCGTGGTTGTGCGGAGAGCAGCCCGGCGAGGGCGAGGACCGCGATGATCGGCAGGAAGCGCCCGAACAGCATCGCGGCGCCCAGCGCGATCTGGAAGAACGGCGAGGTGACGGTGAGCCCGGCGAACGCCGAGCCGTTGTTGTTGGCCGCCGAGCCGAAGGCGTAGAGCACCTCGGAGAGTCCGTGGGGCCCGCTGTTCGTCATCGCGTCGCCGGTGCCGGGCAGCACGATCGCCGCTCCGGTGCCGAGCAGCACGAGGGCGGGCATCGTGAGCACGACGATGGCCGCGCAGGTCACCTCGCGGCGCCCGAGGGACGTGCCGAGCAGCTCCGGGGTCCGGCCGACCATGAGGCCGGCGAGGAACACCGCGATGATCGCGATGACCAGGATCGAGTAGAGGCCGGTGCCCACCCCGCCCGGTGAGACCTCGCCGAACAGCATGTTGAGCAGGACCCCGCCCCCGCCGAAGGCGGTGTAGGAGTCGTGCATCGAGTTGACCGCGCCGGTCGACGTGCCGGTGGTGGAGTTGGCGAACAGGACCGAGGACGGGATGCCGAACCGGACCTCCTTGCCCTCCATCGCCCCGCCGGTGGCGCCCGGTCCGTGTGCCTCCGCGGTCCAGACCACGGCGAGCATCGCGCCCCACAGGGTCGCCATGACCGCGAGCAGCGAGTACCCCTGCCGCATCGACCCGACCATGCGGCCGAAGGTGCGCGTCAGCGACACCGGGATCAGCAGGAGCGCGAGGATCTGCAGCAGGTTGGTCCAGCCGTTCGGGTTCTCGAACGGGTGCGCGGAGTTCGCGTTGAGGATGCCGCCACCGTTGGTCCCGAGCTCCTTGATGGCCTCCTGGGAGGCGACCGGGGCGATCGCGGCCGGGTGGGTGGAGCCGTCCGCGGCGACCAGGGGGACGTTGGCGCGGACGCTCATCACCACGCCGCTCGCGATCAGGACGACGGCCAGGACCGTGGCGAGCGGCAGCAGGATGCGCACGACGGCGCGGGTGAGGTCCACCCAGGCGTTCCCGACGCGTCCGCTGCGCGAGCGGGTGAAGCCCCGTACGAGTGCGACCGCGACGGCCATGCCAACCGCTGCGGACAGGAAGTTCTGCACCGCGAGCGCGAGTGCGTTCGAGGCGTGGCTCATGGTCGTCTCGGGGATGTACGACTGCCAGTTCGTGTTCGTGACGAACGAGATGGCGGTGTTGAACGCGACCGACGGTTCGACCGCGTCCTTCGCGAACGGCAGGAGCCCCTGGACGCGCTGGACGAGGTAGGTGACGAGCACGCCGACCAGGGAGAAGGCGAGGATCGCCAGCGTGTAGGTGACGGCGCGCTGGTCGGAGTCCGGGTCGACGCGGCCGACCCGGTAGACCGCCCGCTCCACGCGCCAGTGCCGCTCGTCAGTGAAGACGCGGGCCATCCAGTCGCCCAGGGGTCGCCAGGCGGCCGCGAGCAACACCAGGAGCACGAGGAGCTGCAGCAGCCCGGCTGCCGTGTCCGACATCAGAACCACTCCGGGCGCAGCAGCGACACCACGAGGTAGAGGAGCAGGGCGAGCGCGACGATCCCGCCGACGACGTCGCCGAGGGTCGCGCTCACAACCGCTCCAACCCGCGCGCCGCGAGCACCAGGACCGCGAACATCGCGATCACCAGGCCCACGTACAGGAGGTCCGCCACGTCCGCCGTCCGTTCCGCTCCTGGCGGCCCCGGGTGGGCCGCCGTGCGGACGCCACCCTGCGCCGGGGTGGGGTCGGTGGACCGGACGTTGACGCGTCGTTGACGCCCGTCGCGCGGGTGTTCACGCGCCCGCGACGATCACCGCCACGAGCGAGCACTCCCGGCGGTGTGGCCCTCCGGGCCGCCGCCGAAGGTGCTCGGTGATCACGACCGGGGTGGTCCCGAGCCTGCGGCCCGCAGCAGCGCGGCGATCACCGGCGCCTTGGCCCGCCGGTAGGCGGCCAGGTCGCGCCACTCCCCCGACAGACCGCGCCGGACGTCGGTGTAGCGGCGGCCGGCCTGGGGGTCGGCGCGGAGCAGGTCGCGGAAGCGCACCGCATCGCCGATCGCGGGATCGTCGGTCGACAGGACGCGCACCTCGACCGCAGTGGGGCACGACCCGTCGTCGGGAAAGGTGGGCCGCCGCCACAGACTGGCGCCCACGAGGCCGAGGTCGTGGGCCTCCAGGAGCCCGTCGTCGTCGGGCACCTCGCCGACGAGGAGGAGGTCGAGCTGGGCGACGGCGGGCAGTCCCGGCACCGCGGTCGCGCCGACGTGCTCGACCCGGCCGAGCGGGGCGAGCCGGTCCACCCAGATGCGCGCCTCGGCGGGCCAGCCCGGGTCGGGAGGGACGAGGGCGACCCGCACCGGGCGCGGCCACGCGGCCGACGCCCGCTGCAGGTCGAGGTCCAGCCCCTCCTCGCTCACCGGCGGGTCAGGCGACCGCCGGCTCGAGCGTCCCGGCCTGCTCGACCTTCTCCTGCTGGACGACCTCGGGGCGGTAGTGCTCGATGACCGCCATGAACTCCTTCGTCTCGGCCTCCGGCACGCCCAGGAAGCGCAGGGTCGCCTCGATCTCGAAGTACACGGCGTCGAACTGCTCGTCGGTGATGTGCAGCTTCGTGTGGGCGGCGATCATGTCGAGGCCCGGGTAGCACTTCGGGCCGCCCGCCGCCTCGATCGACCAGGCGGTGACCAGGAACTTGTAACCGGGCCCGTTCGCCGCGACGTGGTGCTCGGCAACGGCCGGGTTCGCGACGACGCCGGCGTTCTCGAAGAGCCGGTCGACGAGGACGTCGACCGCACCGGCGATCGCGTAGGTCCCGCCGAGGCGCTCGAAGAGCGAGGTGCTGGGCATGGTGGTGGCCTCCACAGCGTCGTGAGTGATCCGGCTCACTGTCACACGCGAGCGGATCGCGCACAACCGGGCCGACCGTTGCCCCGCAGGACCCGCTGGACGAGGCTGTCCGCCGTGCCGATCCGCGTCGAGGACGACCCGGACGACGACCGCGTCGTCGTCATCACCATCGACCGCCCCGAGGCCCGCAACGCGCTCGATCCCGAGCACCAGCGCGACCTCGGTGCCGCCGTCGCCGCCTTCGAGGCCGACGACCGGCGCCTGGCCGCCGTCCTCACCGGGGCCGGGAACACGACGTTCTCCGCAGGCGCGGACCTCAAGAAGCTCATCCCGGCCTACCGCGAGGCCGTCCGTGCGGGCGACGACCCGGAGTGGAACTTCGGCGGGTTCACCGCGACCGAGCGACGCAAGCCGCTGATCGCCGCCGTCAACGGGCACGCCCTGGCGGGCGGCCTGGAGATGGCGTTGGCCTGCGACATCCGGCTGTGCTCGCCGAACGCGACGTTCGGGCTGGCGGAGACGAAGTGGGCCATCATCCCGGGGGCCGGCGGCACGGTGCGGCTGCCGCGGGCGGTGCCGCTGGGCCTGGCGATGGAGATGATCCTGTCCGGGGAGCCGATCGACGCGGCCGAGGCGTACCGGACCGGGCTGGTGAACCGGGTCGTCGAGCCGGCGGAGCTCGTGCCGGCCGCGTGCGCGCTCGCGCGGTCGATCGCCGCGAAGGGTCCCCTCGCGGTGCGGGCCGCGCGGGCGCGGGTCCTGGACGGGCTCGGTCTGGACCACGAGACCGCGATGGCCCGCGAGCACGAGGCGTTCCTCGCGGTCATGCGAACCGACGACGCCGTGGAAGGGCCGGCGGCGTTCGCGGAGAAGCGTCCCCCGCGCTACCGGGGCGCCTAGGTAGTTCCCCGGTCCCGACGGCGGGTCGGCGCGGTCAGGGTCTCCCCATGCTCCTCGAGACCCGGCCCCATCCCGCCGTCGTGACCCTCTCCGCCGTCCACGCCGTCGTCCTGCTCGTCGCGGGCGGGTTCGTCGGGATGGTGGCGCTGCTGCCGATCGCGATGGCGGCGGACTCGTGCACGTCGAGCAGCGCGGCGCTGCTGTGCACCGGGCTCCCCCAGCTCGTCGCCCTCGTCGTGATCGGGCTGGGGGTGCTCGGCGCCGTCGTCGTCGCGGCGCTCGGGGCCCGCCGCGGAGGGTGGGGCGCGCTGGCCCACGCCCTCGGCGGCTGGGTCACCCTCGCGACGAGCCTCGTGCTCGCGGGCCTCGTGCTCTTCCTGTCGGCCTAGTCAGGAGTACTTGAGCGACCCGTCGTCGAGATCGGCCGCGGGCAGCGTGTGCCGCTCCTCGGCGAACTCGTGCATGTGGGTCCACGGGGCGCGGTCGCCCTGCTTGAACATCCGGTCCTGCGAGCGCATGACGTACCCGGGGTTGAAGTTCTCCGGGTCCGACCAGGGCCGCAACTCCACGTCCGGGCCGGCCACCGGGGTCACCGAGCGCACCCCGAGCGAGTCCATGTGCTGCATCAGCCGCAGGACGAGGTCGGAGATGAGGTCCGCCCGCAGCGTCCACGAGTGCCGGAAGTAGCCGAACACGAACGCCATGTTCGGGACGCCGTCGATCATGATCCCGCGCCACGTGACCCGCTCGGAGAAGTCCACCGGCTCGCCGTCGACGGAGAACTCGACGTCGCCGAAGCAGGACAGGTTGAACCCGGTGGCCGTCACGATGATGTCGGCCTCGAGCTCCTCCCCCGAGGACAGGCGGATGCCGGTCTCGGTGAACGTCTCGATCGAGTCGGTGACGACGGAGGAGCGCCCCTCCTTGATCGTCGCGAACATGTCGCCGTCGGGCAGCAGCGCGATCCGCTGCTGCCAGGGGCGGTAGGCCGGGTTGAAGTGCTTCTCGATGTCGAAGCCCTCGGGGAGGTGCGGTCGCATCTCGTCGAGCAGGTATTGCCGCGCCGCCTCCGGTTCCTCCGCGGACAGCCGGGTCAGCTCGTTGAACTGCTCGATGTAGGTGCGGCGGAGGATCTCGTAGGTCCACTCCTCCGGGATGTCCAGCGCCCGCAGCTGGATCGCGAGCTCGTGGGTCTTCGGGGCCGCGATCATGAACGTGGGCGTGCGCTGCAGCATCGTCACGTGCTCGGCGGTCTCGGCCATGGCCGGCACGACGGTGGCCGCGGTGGCCCCGGAGCCGATGACGACGACCTTCTTGCCCGTCCAGTCCAGGTCCTCGGGCCAGCTCTGCGGGTGCAGCACCGGGCCCGTGAAGCGCTCCCGGCCGGGGAACTCGGGGGTGTAGGGCTCGTCGTGCTTGTAGTAGCCCTGGCACATCCAGAGGAAGTTGCAGGTCAGCCGCACGTCCTCGCCGGTGTCCTCGCGGCGGACGTCCACGGTCCAGCGGGCGTCGTCGGAGGACCAGCTCGTGGCGACCACCCGGTGCTGGTAGCGGATCGCCTCCTTGAGGTGGTCCTCCTCGATGACCTCGTCGAGGTAGTTGAGGATCTCCCCGGACGACGCGATCGACGGCCCGCGCCACGGCTTGTGCCGGTAGCCGTAGGTGAACAGGTCGGAGTCCGAGCGGGCGCCGGGGTACCGGTGGGTCCACCACGTGCCGCCGCGGTCGGGGTGGGTGTCGAGGATGAGGAAGCTGCGGTCGGGGAAGGTCTCGCGCAGGTGGTGTCCGGCGCCGATGCCGGCGACGCCGGCCCCGACGACGAGGACGTCGACGTGCTCCACCCCACCGGCCTCGGTGGGTTCCGGACGGGTCTCGGTGACGGTCATGGTGCTCATCCCTCCAGGGCGGGTCGCAGGGCCGCGACGGCGTCGTCGACCAGCCGGGCGCCCGACGGCGTGGCGCCGAGGGTCCAGAGGAAGCCGTGGATCATGCCGTCGTAGCGGGTGGACGTGACGGAGACGCCGGCCGCGCGCATCGACTCGGCGTAGGCCTCGCCCTCGTCGCGCAGCGGGTCGAACTCGGCGGTCGCAACGAAGGCGGGCGGCAGGTTGCCGAAGTCGGTGGCCCGGGCCGGGAAGACGGTCTGGTCCTTCTCCGGATCGGTGGCGCCGAGGTAGTGCGCCCAGAACCACTGCATCGTCGCGCGCTGGAGGAGGTAGCCCTCGCCGTTCTCGGAGTGCGACGGCGTCGTGAAGGCGAAGTCGGTCACCGGGTAGATCAGCAGCTGGAAGGCGATGGCCGGGCCGCCGTGATCACGCGCGTGCAGCGACACCGCCGCGGCGAGGTGGCCGCCCGCGGAGTCGCCGCCGACCGCGAGGCGGGAGGCGTCGGCGCCGAGTTCCTCGGCGTGCTCGGCGACCCACTGCGTCGCGGCGTAGCAGTCCTCGAACGCCGCGGGCTGGCGGTGCTCCGGGGCGAGGCGGTAGTCCACCGAGACGACCACGACGTCGGCGGCGTTCGCGATGCTGCGGCAGGGCCGGTCGACCGTCTCGAGGTCGCCGATCACCCAGCCCCCGCCGTGGAAGTACAGCAGCACGCCGCGGGTCTTCTGACCGTGCGGGACGTAGATGCGCACCGGGATGTCGCCGGCCGGGCCCGGGATCGCGCGGTCGGAGACCGTCCCGACCTCCTCCGCGGGCGGCTGCAGGTCCAGGAAGGCGGAGGTCGCGAGGCGGGCCTGCGGGACCGTCATGCTCTCGAAGGGCGGACTGCCCTGGGCGGCCATCGCTTCGAGCAGGGCCTGGGCCTCGGGGTGCAGCGGCACGGGGGGTCTCCTCGCGGTCGAGATCGGGCCTCCCACCGTGACCCCGACCACACCTGCCGCGCATCGTCCCGTGGGGACGATTCCCGGACGCTGGTTTGTCCGCGACCCGGGGGTTACGGTCCTGGGTGGCGGCTGTCACAGGGTGGTGATCGCGTGCGGGAGCGCAACGGGACGCTCGTGCGCCCGGACGTGGGGGCTCCGGACCGCCGCGTGGCCACGGTGGCGTCGGCGCTGGCCCGGCACCGCGAGGAGATCAGCGAGGCCATCCGCGACCTGCTGGCCTCGCGCATCGACGAGCTCCGTGGCGACCCCGCCCTGATCGACCTGCTCGGGGCGAGCGTCGAGGGCAACGTCGAGACGATCCTGCACGTGCTGGCCCACGACCTGCCGCCGCGCGGGGTGGAGCCGCCCCCGGCCGCGGTGGAGTACGCCCGCCGGCTCGCGCAGCGCGGCGTCCCGGTGAACGCCCTCGTGCGGGCGTACCGGCTCGGCCAGGCCCACCTCATGGAGTGGGCGTTCTCGTGCCTGGACCAGGTCGGGGTCGGGCCGGACGACGTCGCGGCCGTGTCCCAGCACGTCGTCCTGACCGTGTTCGAGTACGTCGACCACGTGTCCCAGCACGTGGTGGCGGTGTACGAGGCCGAGCGCGACCGCTGGCTGGAGAACCGGCACGCGATCCGGGTCGCGCGGATCCGGGACGTCCTGGACCGGCGGGCCCCGGCCGGGCCGGACGAACGGCTCGCCGTCGAGAACGTCCTCAACTACCGCTTCGGACCCGTGCACCTCGGCGCCGTGCTCTGGCTCGACGAGCCCCCGACGGCGGGTCCCGGCCTGGTCGTGCTGGAGCGGTGCGCGGACGCTCTCGCAGGAGCGCTCGGGGCGAGCGGGCGGGCTCTCGTCGTGCCGTGGGACACCGAGAGCGCGTGGGTGTGGCTACCCGGTGTCGAGCACGTGTCGCGGGAGGCGGTGACCGCCGCCGTCGGGCGCGGGGGCGAGCCCGTGCGGGTCGCCTGCGGGGCGCCGGCCGACGGCGTGGAGGGCTTCCGGACGACGCACGAGCAGGCGTTGCGGGCGCGGGCCGTGACCCTCGCGGCCGGGGAGGTCGCGCCGGCGGTGACGCTGTTCGACGAGGTCGGCGCGGTCGCGCTGCTGTGCGCGGATCTCGACGCCGCCACCGCCTGGGTGCGCCGGGTGCTGGGGCCGCTGGCGGAGCCGGGTCCGACCTGCGAGCGGCTGCGCGACACGTTGCAGGTCTTCCTCGCGACGGGCGGGAGCAACGCCGCGACCGCGACCCGGCTCGGGGTGCACCCCTCGACCGTCAAGTACCGCGTCCGCCGGGCGAAGGAGGTCCGCGGGCGGCCGGTCGAGAGCGACCGGCTCGACGTCGAGCTCGCCCTGCTGGCCTGCGCCTGGCTGGGCGCCGGGCGCTGAGCCCGCGTCCTCCGTTCAAGATCATCGGAACGTGGGAGATCTGGACGCCCAGCATCCAGATCCCCCACGTTCCGATGATCTTGCCAGGGGACTCAGCGGGCGAGTCGGTGCGCCAGGGTCCGACGAATCTGCTCGACCACCTTGTCCGGGTGCTCCTCGAGTTCCTTCCAGGCGACCTCGGCGACGACCCAGCCGTCGGCCACCAGTGCGCGCGTCCGTGCACGCCGGTCGATGAAGCGCTCCGGATCGGAGTGGAAGGCCCAGCCGTCGACCTCGAGGGCGAACCTCGCACCCTCGAACGCGATGTCGATGACGGCTTCCCGACCGTCGGACAGCATGACGGCCAGGTTCACCGCCCACCCGCTGATGCCCGCGTCCCGCAGCAGGGCGATCATCACCCGCTCGGCCTTCGACGCGGCCCGGTCCGCGGCCTGCACCAGGAGTTCATGGGCAGCCGCCGACCCGCGCCGTCCGAGATGACGGGACTGCATCGCCCGCAGCTCGTCGAGAGTGACGGTCCGCTGCTGCAGCGCGCGGTCGAGAAAGGCCTGGCCGCCTCTCCCCAGCGCCACGGCCGCATCGAGGACCGTCAGAGCCCGACTCGTCACCCAGAGCCCGCGGTGCTGCACCCGGTCGCCACGCAGGTCCCGGTGCACCACGGAGAACCCGGACGGCCGCGAGCGTGAGTTCCCGGGCGGCAACGCCACGACGATCGGGTGCGGGTTCACGACCCCGAGCCCCAGCCACCAGGCTGCCGACACCCCGATCAACGCCCCGACGGGGCGGACCCACTCGGCAGCGATGCGGACCCGGGCCGCCGCGGTCCAGGGCCATGCCGTCACGAAGTAGACCCCGGGTGCGCGACGGATCCACTCGCCGCTCGCGACCTTGCGTGCGATCTGGTCGTCACTCATCCCGCACCGCCTGGCCTGCGTACGGGAGATGACGCCGTCGTGGGATGCGATGAACTCGTCGACCTTCACATGGGCTCGGAGTGTCGGCGGCGCCGATCGGTTCCGACCATTTTCAAGATCGCCGAAACGTGGCGGATCCGATGGCCCCGCGTCCGGATCCTCCACGTTCCGATGATCTTGGTCGAGTGGATCGGGACGCGACACACGGCGGGCGCGTGCGAGGCTGGTGGTCGTGAGCGACTCCCGCATCCTCTCGCGCCAGGACCTCGACTTCCTGCTCCACGACTGGCTCCGCGTCGAGGACCTGCTGGCCCGCCCGGCCTTCGCCGAGCACGACCGGGACACCCTCGACGCGATCCTCGAGCTCGCCGAGCAGATCGCCACCGAGCGCTTCGAACCGCACAACCGGACCGCCGACGAGGCCGAGCCGCACCTCGACGCCGACGGCCACGTGGTCCTCGTCGACGGGGTCCGGGAGGCGATCGCGGCCTTCGCCGAGGCGGGTTTCGTCGGCGCGTCGGTCCCCGTCGAGCACGGTGGCACGGGTCTGCCGTTCACGGTCGCGCGCGCCGCGCTGGCGTGGTTCCAGGCCGCCAACATCGGCACGGCGTCCTACCCGTTCCTGACGACGGCCGCCGCCAACCTGCTCCTGACGCACGGGACGCCCGAGCAGGTCGACACCTGGGTGCCCGCCATGCTCGACGGGCGGGTCTCCGGGACGATGTGCCTCTCCGAGCCGCAGGCCGGGTCGTCGCTGGCCGACATCACCACGCGCGCCGAGCCGCAGCCCGACGGCTCGTACCGGGTCATCGGCACGAAGATGTGGATCTCCGGCGGCGAGCACGAGCTGACGCCGAACATCCTCCACCTGGTCCTCGCGAAGGTCCCCGGCGGTCCGCCCGGGGTGAAGGGCATCAGCCTGTTCGCCGTCCCGCGCCTGCTCGCGGACGGCTCCCCCAACGACGTCGCACTGGCCGGGCTGAACCACAAGATGGGCTACCGCGGCACCGTCAACACCCTGCTGAACTTCGGCGAGAGCGGCGGCGCGGTCGGCCACCTCGTCGGCGGCGAGCACGGCGGCCTCGCGGCGATGTTCCACATGATGAACGAGGCCCGCGTCGGCGTCGGGATGGGCGCCGCCGCTCTCGGCGTCACGGGCTACCTGCACTCGCTGGAGTACGCCCGCACGCGCACCCAGGGCCGCGCGGTCGGAGGCCGCGACGTCACCAGCCCGATGATCCCGATCGCCGAGCACCCCGACGTCAAGCGGATGCTGCTCGCGCAGAAGTCCTACGCCGAGGCCGCGATGGCCCTGGGGCTGTACTGCTCGCGGCTGGTCGACGAGAAGGACACCCATCCCGACGACGAGGCCCGGGCGCGGGCCGCGCTGCTGCTCGACGTCCTGACCCCGATCGCGAAGAGCTGGCCGTCGCAGTGGTGCGTGACGGCCAACGACCTCGCGATCCAGGTCCTCGGCGGGTCCGGCTACACGCGGGACTTCCCGCTCGAGCAGTTCTACCGGGACAACCGCCTCAACCCGATCCACGAGGGCACCCACGGCATCCAGGCGATCGACCTGCTCGGGCGCAAGGCCGTCATGCGCGGCGGAGCCGGTCTCGAGCTCCTGACGACGACGGTGCGCGAGACCATTGCCCGCGCCGACGCGCTCCCCGAGGAGGCCGCCGCCCTCGAGGCCGCCGTGGTGCGCGTCGAGAAGACGACCGCCACCCTGCACGCGACCGGCGACCCCGATGTGACCCTCGCGAACGCGAGCATCTACCTCGAGGCCGTCGGCCACGTCGTCGCGGCGTGGATCTGGCTGGAGCAGCTGCTCGCGCTCGGCGACCGCGACGACACCTTCGCCGTCGGCAAGCGAGCGGCGTCGCGCTACTTCTTCCGCTACGAGCTCCCGCGGACGGGGCCGCAGTTCGACCTGCTGGACTCGCTCGACACCACCACGCTCGACTTCTCGGTGGGCTGACGCGGACTGCGCGTCGGTCGGCGAGATCAGTCCTGCGCGCCGACCGCGGGCGCGGTCCACAGGGCCCGCCCCATGATCAGCCCGAAGGCGAACATCAGGCCGAGCGTGATGAGGAAGCCGATCGGCCCCAGGTCGTGGGCGGCGACGAACAGCACGGTGGAGATCGTCGGCAGCGCCACGGCCCACCAGGGCAGCACCCGGCCCCGGGCCAGCCCCGCGGCGAGCAGCACCGGTCCGAGCGCGAACCCGACGATCATCGGGATCTGCCACCCGGCGGTCATGGCGGGCATCCCCAGCGCCTTCTCCGCGATCGCCATCGCGGCGTCCGGCCCGTACGCGGCCGCGATCTGCGCGTCGAACCAGTCCTCGGCGACGGAGCCGGAGAGGTTGGCGAAGCCGAGGAAGCCCAGCGCGCCGCCGAGCGCCGTCAGGACCCGGCCCCGTCGGGACGCGAGCGCGACGCCGGCGAGCAGCAGACCGACACCCAGGAACAGGAAGCCGTAGTGGAGGATCGTCGCCGCGATGTCGGCGCCCGCGGGATCGGCCCCGTAGGCGACGTACATGCCGCGCGGCTCGGGCTCACGCGACGGTGGGTCGAAGATCGTGCTCACCACGGACAGCACGGCGCCCAGGGGAAACGTGATCGCGGCACCCCGACCGGCGAGGGCGTACACGCGGCCCGGAGGCGCTCCTGCGGGGCTGGTCGGACCTGACTCCGCGGCCAGGTGGCGGGGCGCGGTCGTGGCAGGCGGAGTGGCGGACGGAGTGGCGGAGGGGCTGGTGACGGTCATGAGACTCACGCTCCGGGGGTCGGTCGGCATCGACCGCACGAGCGTCGCGCAGGCCGCCGACGGCGTCCGTCCCGGTGACGACGGTGGGAGTGTCGCGGTCGCGACACTCCCACCGGGTTCCGTCTAGCCGACGCCGAGCGCGGACGCGAGCCGCATCGGGCCCGCGGCCTCGTCGTGCCGGCTCTGGCGCTGCAGCGTCCGTCCCAGCAGGAGCTGGGCGTACCCGTCGTCGGGACGATCGGCCACGAGGCGGCGTGCCTGCTCCTCGGCCCGATGCAACTGCGCGGAGTGGAAGTACGCCCGCGCGAGCAGCGTGCGGGGCGCGGACGCCTCCGGCTCCTCGGCGACGAGCGGCTCGAGTTCGCGGGCGGCCTCGATCCAGCGGCCCAGCTCGGCGTGGAAGGTCGCGCGGTCCCACCGGCTCCCGATGGTCGCGGTCATGGGTCGATCAGCTCCTTCAGTTGAACTGTCAACTTACAAACCGGGCCGGACCACCGGGCATTCCCGGGCCCGCCACCTCGGAGGGCGGCGAGCCCGGGGAGCCGGCTCAGTTCTGCGCGTCGACGCCGTTCGAGCAGCTCTTCGCGATCGAGGCGGAGTTGCCGTGGTCGACCGCGTGGCCGTCCAGCCCGAGCAGGTCGGAGACGATCGGGATCTCGCCGCCGGAGAGGACGGGCACCGACGCCGCGTTGTCCTGCACCGGCACCTGCACGCCGCCGCCGTTGACCGGGGTGTCGTTGCCGCAGACGTTGATCGGCGTGTTGGGCGCGGTGTCGGAGAGGTTGACCAGGCCCTTCTGGACGGTCGGGCCGTCGCCCGCGTCGTCCGAGGCGAACGCCAGACCCGTCGTCGAGACCAGACCGGTCCCGATCAGCGCGGTCGCGAGCACGGCCTTGCGCAGGAGCGCCATGAGGAGAGTTCCTTCCGGGGGGAGCGGATCACCGACCACGAGTGTCGGTATTCGGGCGGTGAACTTTCCGGACGCATTCCCGGTCACGGTTTCCGACGCCTCGTCCGCCGATCGTGTGGTCCTCGCCGAACCGCGAGCCGACGGCCGCGACCACCGGCCCTCAGGACGGGGCAGCTCCGTCGATCAACGCCCGGGCGGCCCGGCGTGCCCGCACCGCCGTGGGTTCGTCGGTGACGCGGTCGGCGGTGAGGAAGCCGTCGGCGTCGAGGGTCGCGTAGCCGTGTGCGAGGGCCACGACCTGCTCGGTGAGCTCCAGCGCGCGGTCCCCGGCGATCTCGCGGGCGGGCTCGAGGAAGAGCTCCATGAGCGCCCTGCCGGCCTCGGCCAGCCCCGGGTCCCGGGCCGCGCGCAGGGCCGGCGAGAAGATCACGTCGAATCCGACCCGGCGCTCGGCGACCGCGGCCGCGTACGCCCCGCCGGCCGCGGCGAGGCGTTCGCGGGGGTCGTCGTCGGTCGCCGCCGCGCGGACGGCGTCCGCCAGGCGCTCCGCCGCCCGGGCGGCGACCGCGGCGAGGAACCCGTCGCGATCGGCGAAGTGGCGGTAGGGGGCGGCCGTCGAGACCCCGACCCCCCGGGCGACCTCCGCCACCGAGAAGCGCGCCGGACCGACCGCGGCCAGCTGGTCGAGCCCGGCGTCGAGCAGGGCCGGCGCCAGATCGCCGTGGTGGTAGCGGCCGCGCTGCCGCGGACCTCCGGGCATCGACACCTCCGCGATGTGAGAGGGCTGTTACTCTAGCGAGTGATAGCACTATCGCATTGGAGGCCCTTCGTGGACGCACCCGTCGTCGTCATCACCGGAGCGAGCAGCGGGATCGGGGAGGCGACCGCCCGCCTGCTCGCCGGGCGCGGAGCCCGTCTCGTCCTGGGCGCCCGCCGGACCGATCGCCTGGAGGCCCTGGCCGGCGAGCTCGGCGGCGAGGTCCGCACGCTGACCACCGACGTCCGTCGTCGGGAGGACGTGGCCGCGCTCGTCGACCTGGCGGTGGAGGCCTTCGGCCGCCTGGACGTCGTCGTCGCCAACGCCGGCGTGAGCCGGATCGGGCCGCTGGACGAGCAGACCGTGGACGACTGGGACGCGATGATCGACGTCAACCTGCGCGGGGTCCTGCACGCGGTGGCGGCCGCGCTCCCGGTGTTCCGGGCCCAGGCCGCGGGCCACCTGATCAGCATCGTGTCGACGTCCGGCCTGAAGATCGTCCCGGAGCAGGTCGTCTACGCGGCGACGAAGAACGCCGTCCGGACCCTCTCGGAGGGGCTCCGCCAGGAGGCCGGTCCGCACCTGCGGGTCACCGCGATCTCCCCCGGCTTCACCGCCACCGAGCTCGTCGACGCGGTCGAGGACCCCGAGCTGCGCGAGCAGTACCGCGCCCGCATGGCCGAGCTCGGGATGCCGGCGGACGCGATCGCCCGCGCCGTCGCATACGCCATGGACCAGCCGCCCGGGGTCGACGTGGGCGAGATCGTCGTGCGACCCACCGCCCAGAATTGAACGCTCTCCTCACGGCACGTTCGCCGATCCGGGCGCACCATGGAGGCATGGACGACGACCACGCAGGGGTCCCGGCCGAACCGGCGCGGCTGCGGGTCGGCCACGACGAGCGCACCGCCGCGATGAAGGCCCTCGACGAGCACCTCGAGGCCGGGCGGCTCGACGTCGCCGAGTACAGCGACCGGTCCGCCACCGCGGGTGCGGCGGTCTACCGCGACGAGCTCGACGTCCTGTTCCGAGACCTGCCCGAGCCGCACCTCGCGCCCGCCGGCGCCGCGGTGGTGCCGACGCAGCCCCGCCTGCCCGAGCGCCACGCGGCCCGCGCGCTGGCCGTGATCCCGATCCTGCTGGCCGTCGGCATGGTCGTGCTCGTGGTCACCGGCAACGGCGCGGGGTTCGTGCTGTTCCCGCTCGTCTTCCTGCTCATGGGGACGATCGGACACCGCCACCGGCGCTTCTGAGCGAGTACGTTCCTCCCGCCGCAACGCCGAGGCCGGGAGGTCCACCGTGAGCCGCGAGATCCGCACCGTCGTCGACGGGATGTCCTTCACCGAGTGCCCGCGGTGGCACGACGGGCGGCTCTGGTTCGTCGACTTCTACACGCACGCGGTCTACTCGGCCGCCGGGGACGGCTCCGACCGGCGGACCGAGCTCGAGATCCCGGCCCAGCCGTCGGGCATCGGCTGGCTCCCCGACGGCCGTCTCATCGCGGTCTCCGCCCGCGACCACCGGATCCTGCGCCGCGAGGACGACGGGTCGGTCGTGACCCACGCGGACCTGTCCGGGCGCGTGCCCGCGCAGCTCAACGACATGATCGTCGACGAGGCGACCGGGCGGGCCTGGGTCGGGAACTTCGGGTTCGACCTCATGGGCGGCGCGCCGGTCGGGCCGACCACCCTCTACCGCGTCGACCCCGACGGCTCGGTGACCGCCGCGGCCGAGGACCTCTGGTTCCCCAACGGCAGCGTCCTGTCCGGGGGCGTCCTGCTGGTGGACGAGACCTTCGGCAACCGGATCAGCGCCTTCGACGTCCACGACGACGGGTCGCTCGGCCCGCGTCGCGACTGGGCCCGTTTCGGCGACCTCCCGACGGCGTCGGACCTGGAGAGCGTCCTCGGCGGCCAGCTCACCGTCGCCCCCGACGGGTGCTCCGTGCTCGACGCCGAGGGCTGCCTCTGGGTCGCGGACGCTCTCGGCGGGCGGGCGATCCGCGTCCGCGAGGGCGGCGAGATCGTGGACTCCGTCGAGCCCGGCACCGGCGTGTACGCCTGCGGACTCGGCGGCGCGGACGGCCGCACCCTCTACCTCTGCGCCGCCCCGGACTTCCTGGAGCACAACCGCCGCGACACCCGGGAGGCCGCCGTCCTCGCGACGACGGTGGACGTGCCGGCGGCGGGTTGAGGCTCCCCGATCCGAGCGAGCGGCACTCTCGCGCGCCTAGATGCTGCGAGAGTGCCGTTCGCTCGGAGGGTCAGGCCTTGGCGGGCTTGCGCTTCGGCAGGTATAGGTCGGTCAGGGTGCCCTCGAACGCCTCGGCGGCCATCCCGACCGTCTCCGAGAGGGTCGGGTGCGGGTGGATCGTCAGCCCGATGTCGGCGGCGTCGGCACCGAGCTCGATGGCGAGCGCGGCCTCGGCGATGAGGTCGCCCGCCGCGGGCCCGACGATGCCGGCGCCGATGATGCGGTCGGTCTCGGTGTCGAACAGGACCTTCGTCGAGCCCTCCGACCGTCCCAGCGACAGCGACCGGCCGGACGCCGCCCACGGGAACGTCCCCGACCCGTAGGACAGGCCCTGCGCCTTCGCCTCGGTCTCGGTGACGCCGACCCACGCGACCTCGGGGTCGGTGTAGGCCACCGACGGGATCACCCTCGCGTCGAAGGCGCTCTTCTGCCCCGCGGCCACCTCGGCGGCCACCTTGCCCTCGTGCACCGCCTTGTGGGCGAGCATCGGCTGTCCGACGATGTCGCCGATCGCGAAGACGTGCCCGACGTTGGTCCGCATCTGCTCGTCGACGGTGAGGAATCCGCGGTCGGAGACGTCGACCCCGGCCGCGTCGAGCCCGAGCACCTTCCCGTTGGGTACACGCCCGACCGCGACGAGCACGGCGTCGAAGGTGTCCTGCTCCGGCGCCTTCTTCCCCTCCATCGAGACGACGAGACCCTTCTCGGTCGCCTCGACGTTCGTGCACTTGGTGGAGAGGAAGACGTTCTCGTAGCGGGCCCCGATGTGCTTGGCCAGCGGCTTGACGAGGTCCTTGTCGGCGCCCGGGATGATCTGGTCCATCAGCTCGACCACGGTGATCCGCGAGCCGAGCTCGGCGTAGACCGTGGCCATCTCCAAGCCGATGATGCCGCCGCCGAGCACCAGGAGCCGTTCGGGCACCTCGGCGAGCTCGAGGGCACTCGTCGAGTCCAGCACCCGTGGGTCGTCGTGCGGGACGAAGGGCAGCTGCACCGGCTCCGACCCGGCGGCGACGATGACCTGGTCGAACCCGACCACGGTCGTCGTGCCGTCGGCGCCCGCGACCTCCACGCGGTGCGGGGAGAGGAAGCGACCGGTCCCCTGCAGCGTCGAGACCTTGCGCTGCTTCGCGAGGCCGGCCAGGCCGCCGACGAGCTTCCCGACGACGCCGTCCTTCCAGTCGCGGAGCCTGTCGAGGTCGATCTCCGGTGCGCCGAAGGAGACGCCGTGCTCGGCCATCTCCTTCGTCTCGGCGATCACCTTCGCCGCGTGCAGCAGCGCCTTCGACGGGATGCACCCGACGTTGAGGCAGACCCCGCCGAGGGTGTCGCGGCCGTCGACGACCATGACCTCGAGCCCGAGGTCGGCCGCCCGGAACGCCGCGGTGTAGCCGCCCGGCCCGGCGCCCAGGACGAGCAGCTGCACGTGCCGGTCCTCGCCGCCGTCGGACGAGGGGGTGGGCGCGGTGCGATTCCGGTCCGGGGCGCCCGGCTTCTCGGTTTGGGTGGAGGCCTTCTTGGTAGGCGGTGGCGTCGAGGTCTCGGTGTCACCCGCCCCGGACGGGGTCAGGACGAGGATCGGCGAGCCCTGCGAGAGCCGGTCGCCGACCGCGACCCGCAGTTCGGTGACCGTCCCCGCCACGTCGGCGGGGACGTCCATCGTCGCCTTGTCGGACTCGAGGGTGAGCAGCGGCTCGTCGAGCGCGACCTCGCTGCCCACCGCCACGTGGATCTCGATGACGGGGACGTCGGTGAAGTCGCCGATGTCGGGGACCTCGACGACGACGGTGTCAGCCACAGCGATATCTCCCTGGAGGGGCGGAAGGGTTCGCGCCGCAGGTCGCAGGACCGCGCGACGGAGGAGCGCGGGCGTGCGCATCTGCTGGGCGCGACTTACAGCAGCAGGCGGCGCTCGTCGCCCATGGTGTGCGCGAGGTGCCGGGTGAAGCGGGCGGCGAGGGCCCCGTCGATGACGCGGTGGTCGTAGGACAGGCACAGCGGCAGCAGGTTGCGGGGCTCGAACTCGGTGCCGTTCCACACCGGCGCGATCCGCGAGCGGACGACACCGAGGATGGCGACCTCGGGGGCGTTGACGATCGGGGTGAACGCGGTGCCGCCGATCCCGCCCAGCGAGGAGATCGTGAAGGTGCCGCCGCGCATGTCGTCGGCGGAGAGCTTGCCGTCGCGGGCCCGCGCGGAGACCTCGCCGAGTTCCTTCGACAGCTCGACGATGCCCTTGCGGTCGACGTCGCGGACGACCGGCACGACGAGGCCGCCGGGCGTGTCCACGGCGACCCCGATGTGGAAGTAGCGCTTGAGGATGAGCGCGTCCTTCTCCGGGGTCAGCGAGGCGTTCAGCGTCGGGTACGCCTTGAGCGCGGAGACACTGGCCTTCATGAGGAACGCCAGCAGCGTGACCCGGTAGCCCTCGGTCTTGGCCTGGGTGTCGAGCTCCTTGCGGTACTTGTCGGTCTCGGTGATGTCCGCGTCGTCGTTGTGCGTGACGTGCGGGACGTTGAGCCACGAGCGGTGCAGGAACGGCCCGGAGATGCGGGTGATCCGCGACAGCGGCTGCGTCTCGACCGGCCCGAACACCGAGAAGTCCTGGGCCGGCACCTCCGG
This sequence comes from Actinomycetospora termitidis, assembly GCF_030286555.1. Classification (GTDB taxonomy): domain Bacteria; phylum Actinomycetota; class Actinomycetes; order Mycobacteriales; family Pseudonocardiaceae; genus Actinomycetospora; species Actinomycetospora termitidis. Next base: position 359,134 of record NZ_JASVWF010000005.1, read on the forward strand.
GATGCCCGACCCCTGCTGTACCGGGGCCGGAGCGGCCGCCGGGGCCGCGGCCCCGTCGCTGCCGCGGACGAAGGAGAGCAGGTCCTCCTTCGTGATCCGCCCCTTGGGCCCGCTCGCGGAGATCTGCGACAGGTCGACACCGAACTCCCGGGCGAGCTTGCGCACGCTCGGTCCCGCGTGCGGGGGCAGCTCCGAGGACGACGGGGCCGACGGTGCCGGGGCCGACGACCCGTTGGTGCCGAGGCTGTCGGGCTCCTGCGCGGTCGCCTCGGCGTCCGCGATCTCGCGGGCGTTCGACGGCGCGGGCGCGGTCGGCGCCTCCTCGACCGGCTCGCCGTCGCCGGCGTCGAGTACGACGACGGGTGTGCCCTCGCTGACGGCGTCGCCGACCGACACCAGCACCTCGGTGACGAGCCCGGCGTGCGACGACGGCACGTCCATCGTCGCCTTGTCGGACTCGAGGGTGAGCAGCGGGTCGTCGACGGCGATGGTGTCGCCCGGCGAGACGTGGACCTCGATGATCGGGACGTCGGAGAAGTCGCCGATGTTGGGGACGGTGACTCGGGTTGCCGCGGGGGCCGACATGCTGGGTGTGCCTCTCTCGATCAGACGTGGGCCGGCGCGGGCCGCTCGGGGTCGATGTCGTACTGCGCGATCGCGTCCGCGACCACCGAGGGCTCGATCTTCCCGTCGCGGGCCAGCGCGGACAGCGCCGCGACCACGACGTACCGGCGGTCGACCTCGAAGAAGTCCCGCAGCGCCCTCCGGTAGTCCGAGCGCCCGAACCCGTCGGTGCCCAGCACCTCGAAGCGCCGGCCGACCACGAACTGGCGGATCTGGTCGGGGAACGCCCGCATGTAGTCCGTCGCGGCCACGACGGGCCCCTCGGGGCGGGTCGCGAGCTGCTGCTCGACCCACGACCGCCGGGGCTCCTCGGTGGGGTGGAGCATGTTCCAGCGCTCGACGTCGATCCCGTCGCGGCGCAACTCGGTGAAGCTGGGCGCGCTCCACACGTCGGCGACCACGCCCCAGTCGGCGGCGAGCATCTCCGCGGCCGCCTGCACCTCGCGCAGGATCGTCCCCGACCCCATCAGCTGCACCCGCGGCTTCTGTGCCGCCTTGGACCGCGACCGCCTCGCGGGCACCGGGGCGCCCTCGGAGAGCAGGTAGAGGCCCTTCACGATGCCCTCGCGCGCGGCCTCCTGCACCGCCTCGTCGTCCAGACCGGGCATGGCGGGGTGCGGGTAGTTCTCGTTCATCAGGGTCAAGTAGTAGAAGACGTCCTCCTGCTCGACGTACATCCGCCGCAGCCCGTCCTGGACGATCACCGCGACCTCGTAGGCGAACGTCGGGTCGTAGGACACGCAGTTCGGGATCACCGACGAGAACAGGTGCGAGTGCCCGTCCTCGTGCTGCAGGCCCTCGCCGTTGAGCGTGGTCCGCCCGGCCGTGCCGCCGAGCAGGAAGCCGCGGGCCCGCAGGTCACCGGCCGCCCACGCGAGGTCGCCGACCCGCTGGAACCCGAACATCGAGTAGTAGATGTAGAACGGGATCATCGGGACGTCGCTGGAGGAGTACGACGTCGCCGCGGCGATCCACGAGGACATCGCGCCGAGCTCGTTGATGCCCTCCTGGAGCAGCTGACCGCTCTTGTCCTCCTTGTAGAACATCAGCTGGTCGGCGTCCTGCGGGGTGTAGAGCTGGCCGACCTGCGAGAAGATCCCGAACTGCCGGAACATCCCCTCCATCCCGAACGTGCGGGACTCGTCCGGGACGATCGGGACGACCCGCTTCCCGATCTGCTTGTCCCGCAGCAGCGTGTTCAGCACGCGGACGAACGCCATCGTCGTCGAGATCTGCCGGTCACCGGACGCCGCGAGCTGCGCCCCGAACGCGGAGAGCTCCGGGACCTCGAGCGCCTCCGAGGTCCGCCGCCGCGCCGGCAGCGACCCGCCGAGCGCCTCGCGGTGCTCGCGCAGGTAGCGACCCTCCTCCGAGTCCGGCGCGAAGCTCAGGTACGGCAGCCGGTCGATGTCCTCGTCGGAGATCGGCAGGTCGAACCGGTCCCGGAAGATCGTGAGCTGCTCGCCCGCCATCTTCTTCTGCTGATGCGAGATGTTCTGGCCCTCGCCGGCCTCCCCCATCCCGTAGCCCTTGACGGTCTTGGCCAGGATCACCGTCGGCCGGTGCGGCTCGGTGACCGCGGCCGAGTAGGCGGCGTAGATCTTCGACGGGTCGTGCCCGCCGCGGGTCAGCGCCCAGATCTCGTCGTCGGTCCAGTCCTCGACCAGCGCCGCGGTCTCCGGGTACTTGCCGAAGAAGTGCTCCCGGACGAACGCGCCGTTCTTGGACTTGAAGTTCTGGTACTCGCCGTCGACGCACTCCTCCATGAGCTGGACGAGCCGCCCGGTCGTGTCGCGCTTGAGCAGCTCGTCCCACCGGCTGCCCCAGATCACCTTGACGACGTTCCAGCCCGCGCCCCGGAACAGCGCCTCCAGCTCCTGGATGATCTTGCCGTTGCCGCGGACCGGGCCGTCGAGGCGCTGCAGGTTGCAGTTCACGACGAAGATCAGGTTGTCCAGGTGCTCCCGGCCGGCCAGCGAGATCGCACCGAGCGACTCCGGCTCGTCCATCTCGCCGTCGCCCAGGAAGGCCCACACGTGCCGGTCGGCGGTGTCGGCCAGCCCGCGGCCGTGCAGGTACTTCAGGAACCGCGCCTGGTAGATCGCCATCAGCGGGCCGAGACCCATCGACACCGTCGGGAACTGCCAGAACTCCGGCATCAGCCACGGGTGCGGGTACGACGACAGGCCGTTCCCCCCGGTCTCCTGCCGGAAGCCGTCCATCTGCTCCTCGGACAGCCGACCCTCGAGGAACGCCCGCGCGTAGATGCCGGGCGAGGAGTGCCCCTGCATCATCACCAGGTCGCCACCGTGGTCGGCGGTCGGCGCGTGCCAGAAGTGCTGGAAGCCGGTGTCGTAGAGCGTCGCCGCCGACTGGAAGCTCGCGATGTGCCCGCCCAGCTCCGAGGACTCCTTGTTCGCCCGCAGCACCGTCGCGACCGCGTTCCACCGGATCGCCGAGCGGATGCGGTGCTCGATCGCCCGGTCCCCCGGGTGCGGCGGCTCCTGCTCGACCGGGATCGTGTTCACGTACGGCGTGGTCGCCGAGTACGGCACCGGCGCGCCCGCGCGGCGGGCCTGGCCGATCAGCTCGTCGAGCAGGTCGTGCGCGCGCTCCGGACCCTCCACGGCGAGCACGGACTCGAGCGCCTCGCGCCACTCGGCGGTGCCCTCGGGGTCGGGGTCGGAGGTGGGGTCGGGGTGCATGCGCAGCAGTCCTCGGTGATCGCTGTGGGACGGACTACCCACCCTGCCGTGCGGGGCGTCACGACGGAAGCGGGTCGGCGGTGTGCCTGAGCCATCGTTGAGCTTCGACCTCCTACCCGCCGGTTGGACGGACGGGCGCCGGTCCCACTGGATCGAACCCGAAGAGCGTGCGACCGCTCTCGGGGCATGGTCTCGGCCACCGCGACGTGCCACTTTCCTCGGGTGGCGGGATCCGTGCGCGGGAGGAACCGATGACCAAGTTCGTCTACGACTTCGCCGAGGGCGACCGGGACCAGCGGGACCTGCTGGGGGGCAAGGGCGCGAACCTCGCGGAGATGACCAACCTCGGCCTGCCGGTGCCGCCGGGCTTCATCATCACCACCGACGCGTGCCGGGCCTACCTGGCGGGCGGCAGCGAGCCCGAGGGCATGGCCGCCGAGGTGACCGAGCACCTCACCGCCCTCGAGGGCACGATGGGCAAGCGGCTCGGCCAGGCCGACGACCCGCTGCTCGTCTCCGTGCGCTCCGGCGCCAAGTTCTCGATGCCCGGGATGATGGAGACCGTCCTCAACGTCGGTCTGAACGACGACTCGGTGCACGGGCTCGCCGCCCAGGCCGGCGACGACCGGTTCGCCTGGGACTCCTACCGCCGCCTCGTGCAGATGTTCGGCGCGACCGTGCTCGACATCGACGCGGAGCACTTCCACGACGCGCTCGAGGCCGCGAAGTCGGCCAAGGGCACGAAGAACGACCTCGACCTGGACGCCGGTGACCTCGCGGCCCTCGTCGAGACCTACAAGGGCCTGGTCACCGAGCACGCCGGCCGGGACTTCCCGCAGGACCCGCGCGAGCAGCTCGACCTCGCCGTTCGCGCCGTCTTCGACTCGTGGAACTCCGATCGGGCCAACATCTACCGCCGCCAGGAGCGCATCCCCGCCGACCTCGGGACCGCCGTGAGCGTGGTGTCGATGGTGTTCGGCAACCTCGGCATGGACTCCGGGACCGGCGTCGCCTTCACGCGCGACCCGGCGTCGGGAGCGCAGGGCGTCTACGGCGACTACCTGCAGAACGCGCAGGGCGAGGACGTCGTCGCCGGCATCCGCAACACGCTGGCCCTCACCGAGCTCGAGCGCATCGACAAGACCTCCTACGACGAGCTCATGCGCATCATGGGCGTGCTCGAGGCGCACTACCGCGACCTGTGCGACATCGAGTTCACCATCGAGCGCGGCAAGCTGTGGATGCTGCAGACCCGCGTCGGGAAGCGCACGGCCGCCGCGGCCTTCACCGTCGCGACCCAGCTCGTCGACGAGGGCCTGATCGACCTCGACGAGGCGCTGCAGCGCGTGACCGGCCACCAGCTCGCCCAGCTGATGTTCCCCCGCTTCGACCCGGACGCGGACAAGGAACTCCTGACGACGGGGATGAACGCCTCCCCCGGCGCCGCGGGTGGCAAGGCGGTCTTCGACTCCGAGACCGCGGTGGCGTGGGCGAAGCGCGGCGAGAAGGTCGTCCTCGTCCGGCGGGAGACCAATCCCGACGACCTCGCCGGGATGATCGCCGCCGAGGGCATCCTCACCAGCCGCGGTGGGCGCACCTCGCACGCGGCCGTCGTCGCCCGCGGCATGGGCAAGACCGCGGTGTGCGGCGCCGAGGAGCTCGAGGTCGACGTCCGGAACAAGGTCTTCACGGTCGGCGGCGAGGGCCCGGCGGCCGGGCGCGAGGTCCGCGAGGGCGAGGTCATCGCGGTCGACGGGACCTCCGGCGAGGTCTACCTCGGCGAGATCCCGGTGGTGCCGAGCCCGGTCATGTCCTACTTCGAGCACGGCACGATCGACGACGGCGACGAGCTCGTCGTCGCCGTCGACCGGATCATGCGCCACGCCGACGGCATCCGACGGCTGCGGGTCCGGGCGAACGCCGACACCGGCGACGACGCGGCGCTCGCGCGGCGCTTCGGGGCCGAGGGCATCGGGTTGTGCCGCACCGAGCACATGTTCCTCGGGGAGCGGCGGTCGCTCGTGGAGGACCTGGTGCTCGCCGAGACCCGCGACGAGCGCGAGAAGGCCCTCGCCGCCCTGCTGCCGATGCAGATCGAGGACTTCACCGCGCTCTACCGCGCGATGGCCGGCCAGCCGGTGACGATCCGCCTGCTCGACCCGCCCCTGCACGAGTTCCTGCCCGACCTCACCGAGCTGTCGGTCCAGGTCGCCGTCGCCCGCGAGCGCGGCGAGCTGACCGACGAGCAGGAGGCGCTGCTGGAGAACGTGCGCCGCCTGCACGAACAGAACCCGATGCTGGGCCTGCGCGGGGTGCGCCTCGGCATCCAGGTGCCCGGCCTGTTCGCCATGCAGATCCGCGCGATCACCCGGGCCGCCGCCGCCCTGGTCGACGAGGGGGTCACGGTCCTCCCGGAGATCATGGTGCCGCTCGTGGGCACCGTGCAGGAGCTGCAGGCCGTCGCGGCCGAGATCGCCGAGGTGGTGCAGGAACCGGAGTCCCTGGTGGACGGGGCGCCCGTCGAGCACCAGGTCGGCACCATGATCGAGCTGCCCCGCGCCGCCCTGGTCGCGGCGGAGATCGCCGAGGTCGCGCAGTTCTTCTCGTTCGGCACCAACGACCTCACCCAGACCACGTGGGGCTTCTCCCGCGACGACGTCGAGAGCTCGTTCTTCTCCGCCTACCTCGACCACGGCATCTTCGGCGTCTCGCCGTTCGAGTCGCTCGACACCGTCGGCGTGGGCGAGCTCGTCGAGATCGCGTCGTGGCGGGGCCGGGAGGTGCGCCACGACCTCAAGCTCGGCATCTGCGGCGAGCACGGCGGCGACCCGGACTCGGTGCACTTCTTCCACCGCGCGGGCCTGGACTACGTGTCCTGCTCGCCGTTCCGCGTGCCGGTCGCCCGCCTCGAGGCCGGCCGGGCGCAGGCGACGCACGGGTAGGTCCGGCCGCTTGACCTCGACCTCGGTCGAGGTCGCAGGCTCGGTGGAGCCAGGTATCCGCCCGTTCCAGGAGGACCCGTGACCGCCACGCCCGACACGTTCGAGGACGCCTACCGCCGGGGCGAGCCGCCCTGGGTGATCGGGCAGCCGCAACCCGCCGTCGTCGCGATCGAGCAGGAGGGGGTCATCGCCGGCCCCGTCCTCGACCTCGGTTGCGGCGCCGGTGAGCACACGATCCTGCTCGCCCGCCTCGGCTACGAGGTGCTCGGCGCGGACGCGGCACCCTCCGCGATCGAGCGGGCGCGGGAGCGCGCCCGCGTCGCGGGGGTCCACGCCGAGTTCACGGTCGCCGACGCGATGGAGCCCGTCGCCCTCGGGCGCTTCGCGACCGTCCTCGACAGCGCCCTCTTCCACGTCTTCGACCCCGACGACCGCGTGCGGTACGCCCACGCCCTCACCGGGGTCGTCGAGCCCGGCGGAGCCGTGGTCGTCCTGGCCCTGTCGACCCGAGGGCCTGGCTTCGGACCGCAGATCGACGACGACTCGGTCCCCCGGGCCTTCACCGGACCGGACTGGGAGGTCGCTGACGTCCGCCCGACCACCTACCGCGGCCGCGTCACGCATCCCGACCAGGCCTCCGCGCTCGGCCACGACGTCGGTGAGCTGGTGGACCTGCCGGCGACGATCGCGGTGGTCCGCCGCTCCCTGTGACCCGCGCCGGCCGTGCACATCGACGAAGATCAACAGGCCCGCAGCGCTGTGGGGCGGCCCTCCGGAGAGCACTGAGGACCCGCTCGTCGGGCGGAGGGCCTGCCTGGCGAGCGACGACCAGCTTGTCGCGGGCCACCGACGTCCGGGGCACCACCTCGTCGCTGTGAATCCGAACGACAAGATCATCCGGCGGACGAAGGAGCCCGCGACAGGATGCGCGCCGTCCTCCTGTCGTTGCGGTTCGCCGCGACAAGCCGACGGACGGGCGGGGCGGGACTGCAGCCGACCCGGGGTCACGGGAACGGCGACCGCTCTCCGGAGGCGTCGAACATGCTCACGTCGACGGCGAGGAAGGCATCGCCCACGTCCGGCGCGTCGCACCGCGCCCGCCACGCGTCCAGTTCCTCCCACGACCGCCATCGCTCGAAGTTGTTGATGCGCGACGGATCGACCGAGTCGGCCGTCAGCGCGGCGTCGAGACACCCGGGCGCCTCCCGGGACCGTCGGACCAGATCGGCGAACCTCTCGACCAGCTCGTCGCGCTCCTCGGGGTCGACCGTCACGTGACCGGCGATGATCAGCATCGATACATCCTAGCAATCGCCTGATCCTGATGTAGGACCGATCGTCGGCCGGAGACCGTGACCACAGCCCGCCCGCGAGCCGTTGACCCGCCGTCGGGAACCTGGTGAAGATCGACGGCGCATCGCAGGACGAGGAGGACCGAGATGGGCGTGTTGGTGAGCCGCCGCTTCCTCGACCTCATGTTCCTCTGCAGCTGCGCCTGTCGCCCCTTCTGATCGGCCTCGACCGCGCCCGGGCCCGGTGCCCGCGGCAGCGTCCTCCTGCCTGCGATCCGAAGGACCTCCCGTGACCCGTCAGCTCCACCTCGGTGGTTTCCAGATCGCCTCGCACGTGCCGCACTCGCACGCCGCGTGGCGCCACCCCGCCTCCGACCTCGACTTCCTCGGCCCCGACTACTGGCACCGCGTGGGTCGCACGCTCGAGCGCGGTCTGTTCGACTTCGTGTTCTTCGCCGACCTGCTCGCTGTTCCCACCAACTTCGGTGGCGACGAGGCCGAGGCCCTCCGGCGCGGGACGCAGGCGAGCGCGACGCTGGACCCGTCGCTCGTCGTCGCCAGCATCGCCGCGGTCACCCGGCACCTCGGCGTGGCCATCACGAAGAGCACGACCTACTTCCACCCCTTCGAGCTCGCGCGGATCTTCGCGAGCCTGGACCACCTCAGCCGGGGTCGGGCGGGCTGGAACATCGTCACCTCCCTGTCGAGCGCCGAGGCGCACAACTTCGGGCTCGAGAAGGCCCTCGACCACGACCTGCGCTACGACCGGGCGCAGGAGTTCGTCGAGACCGCGGTCGCGCTGTGGGAGAGCTGGGAGCCGGGCGCCCTGGTCGGCGACAAGAAGGCCGGCTTCTTCGCCGACCCCGACAAGGTGCACCGCGTCGACCACGACGGCGCCTTCTACAAGACCCGCGGCCCGCTGCCGACCCCGCGCTCGCCGCAGGGCCGCCCGGTCCTCTTCCAGGCCGGGGCGTCGCCCAAGGGCAAGGCCTTCGCGGCCCGCTGGGCGGACGCGATCTTCGAGATCGACCCGACCCCCGAGGGCCGCCGCGCCTACTACGACGACGTCAAGGGCCTCGCCTCGGACGCCGGCCGCAACCCGGACGACGTCAAGATCCTGCCGTCGTTCATCCCGTTCGTCGGCGAGACCAGCTCCATCGCGCGGGAGAAGCAGGCCTTCCACAACGAGCTCGCCGACCCGGTGTCCGGGCTGATCACGCTGTCCGTGCACACCGACCACGACTTCTCGACCTACGACCTCGACGCCCCCGTCGAGCAGGTCGAGGTGCCCGGCTCCCAGGGCCTGTTCGACGTCGCCCGGCGCCTGTCCGAGCGGGACAGCCTGACGCTGCGCGACATCGGCCGGCTGTACGCGCAGGGGATCCTGCTGCCGCAGTTCGTCGGTACGGCCTCCGAGATCGCCGACGAGATCGAGGCGTCGTTCACCGGTGGCGAGGCCGACGGCTTCATCCTCTCGGCCGCCCAGCTCCCCGGGACCTTCGACGACTTCGTCGACCAGGTGGTCCCGGAACTGCAGCGTCGGAAGCTGTTCCGCGAGGAGTACACCGGGACGACGCTGCGCGCCCACCTGGGGCTCGACGGCTGAGACCGGCATGATGGCCCGCCTGCGAGAGGACGGGGGACCTTCATGCGGGTCACGACGGACGACGGGGTCGGCCTGGCGGTGTACGACACCGGCGCCGGAGACGAAGCGCAGCGGAGCTCGACCATCGTCGACGAGGCCGACCCCGGCACGCCGATCCTCTTCCTGCACGAGTTCGGCGGCGACCACCGCTCGTGGGCCCCGCAGTTCGGGCACCTCGCCGGGCGGTCCCGCTGCGTCACCTACGACGCCCGCGGCTACCCGCACTCCGACGTCCCGACCGACCCGGCCGCGTACTCCCAGGAGCGGGCGGTCGCCGACGCCGTCGCGGTGCTCGACGCGCTCGGCATCGAGCGCGCGCTCGTCGTCGGGAACTCCATGGGCGGGTTCGCGACGCTGCACCTGGGCCTGACCCACCCCGACCGTTGCGTCGGGCTCGTTGTTGCCGGCTGCGGCTACGGCGCCGCCCCCGAGCGGGCCGAGGCGTTCCGGGCGGACGCCCTCGCGCTGGCCGACGCCTACGAGCGGGACGGCTCGGCCACCGTCGCCGCCGACTACGGCAACCGACCCGCCCGGCTCAGCCTGCGTGAGCGGGACGAGCACGCCCACGACGAGCACCTGCGCATCCTCGCCGAGCACGACCCGGTCGGCGCGGCCCTGACGATGCGCGGGGTCCAGGCCGCCCGACCCTCGCTCTACGACCTGCGCGAACAGCTCGCGACCATGACGGTGCCGACCCTGCTCGTGGTCGGGGACCGCGACGACGAGGCCATCGACGCGACGCTCATGCTGCGCCGCGCCCTACCGGTCGCCGATCTCGCGGTCCTCCCCCGCGCCGGGCACCTGACCAACCTCGAATACCCGGAGATCTTCACCCGGCTCGTCGAGAACCACCTGGCCGGACGCTAGGCCGCGGTCGTTCACCTGCGCGCCGGACCGGCGACACCTCGCTGCGGAACCGTGCAGCGTGAGCTCCGCCGTGACCGCCTTCCACCGGCTGCGCGACACGATCGGCCGGGTCTGCCCGATCCCGGTGCGACCCCGGATGGTCGGGTTCCTGCTGATCAGCGGCACCACGTTCACGATCGACCTGCTGCTGATCACCCTGCTGCGCGACCTCGCCGGGTTCCCCGTCTGGGCTGCGTTCGGCCTCGGGTACGCGTGTGCGCAGAGCCTGAACTTCCTGCTCAACAAGACCCTCAACTTCGACGCCGGCGACCGGCCGGTGGGCCCGGAACTCGTCCGGTACGTCGTCGTCGTGGCGATCAACTACGTCGGCGTCATCGTGGGTCTGGGCGTGCTGCTGGTGCACCTCGGGCTGCTCGACCAGGTCGCGCGGGTGCTCGTGGCGTTCGTCGAGGTCGTCTTCCTCTACAGGGCGATGCGGTTCGTAGTCTTCCGTGATCGGGGCCGCAAGCGAATCTCCTAAGTCCGCCATGGCTACTATCGCCGTGCATCAGCAAGGCGCGGGAAAGAGCCACCTCCCTCTCGACCCGCGCACAAACAAGAATCCGAGCGTCTAGCGCGGGAAAACACCAAGTGTTGCAAGCAACATCATCTTGGGCACTAAGACGAAGCGGGACCGCTTCGAGTTTCTCCCTCGTCGTCCGGAACGGTCTCGCCCGCTGGTCCATCGGTCGAGGGGAAGCCGACTGCGGTGGGCACAACCTCGACGCTGCGCCCGGACTCAGGTTGGGGTGAGGCGGACTCCCCTACGGGTGAAGGACCCGAAGCAAGATCGTCCGCTCCTCCGCGCCGCTGCTCCGGTACATGCTGGGCCGACGCTGGCGAGTCCTGGAAGACACACGCGGCGTACGAGGTCAGCAGTCCAAGTAACGCCACGATAACAAGTTCAGAGAAGGGAACAATGTCAGGAACAACAGACGATGGACTGAGGAACGATACAAGTCCGCCGGTGACTAGGGTGGCCAAGATTGCGGTCGTCACCCCCGGTACCGAAATGACGTCTACGCCTGATCGGTAGCGATGCATTCGCTTGAAAACCAAGCCAAAGGCGATTCCGATGAGTCCACTGACCACCACCGCAAGAATTGCTGTGTTCCTTAGGAACGGCGACCCCGCCGGCGTTCCGTATGCAATAAGCGAATGATCTCGGATCGCCGGCAGGAACAGGATGACGAACAACGGAGGTATTACAGCGACCAACAGTCTGCGAACGAGCGAGACCGCTTTATCGGCATTCTCATTTCTGATCTTGCGGCCTGTTTCTACCGAATCCAGGGTCACAAAGATCGAGAAAATTAGCAAGCACCCCGCAGCGCAGAAGCTGACTCCGGCGGTCGCCTCAATTGCTGACGCCAGACCGTTTCGCTCCTTCATGCCCGCAACAATGCTGTAATTCAAGCTTGCCGCAACAAGGCCGAAGAATGAGCACATCAGAGGTCTGTAGGCAGCAGTGATTGACTCTTCGTAGGGGCTGTTTCCCGCCAGTCTCACCGATGCGATCGCTATGAGAGCGGCGAAAGCGAAGCCAGCAAGTACACCGGCCAGCTGTGCGTACAGCTCCGCAACTTGACTGAACTCAATAAACGCTTCCCGAACCAAAGCCGCCCCCAGCCCGAAGCAAGATCTCCGGCCACGTCGCCGGCTCATCTGCAGGAACGGATTGAGCCAGTTCGAAGTGCCCAGAAGCCGGGCTCCCGGCCCTAGTTCACTCAGGAAGAGCAGTCAGCTGCGCCGATCGGGCGTGCGACTGCGTCGTGTCTCCTGGGTGCGACTTCTTGGACTGAAGTCGAGGCAGATACTCCTCGATCGCCCGCGTCATCTCGAGCGGCTGTTCAATCGGAACCTCGTGGCCCGAGAAGACAATCTTCAATAGACTTGACGGGATGCGAGCAGCTAATTCCACTGCTTGCCCCACGGGAAATTGAATATCATTACGGCCGTGAACGATCAGCACCGGACATATAATCTCACCCAGCCGCTCGAGGACGTCAAACTTCAGCATTGACCGGTATGCCGATCTCACCATCGTCGCAGGGAGCCACAGAGCAATGCGCGCATACCGCGCCACTTCCGTACGCGGCGTGTCCCTCTGGAAGGCTCGGTAGACATTGATACGAAGGAAAACAGAGTGCGGAAGCATCAGTGCGACAATCGCGAGTACTCGGCGTCGAAGACTGAAGAGCATTTTCCCAACCGAGCCGATGATCACTAAACCGTCGACTAGTTCTGGGAAGTCGAGGGCGATAGTCAGGGCTGTCATCCCCCCCATCGAATGACCTACAAGCACCGCCTTTCGAACGCCCAGTTCTTGCATTAAGAAGACAGAATCAGCAGCAAACCGCTCGATCTGGTAGGGCCCAGGGACGCCAACGTTCGCACCGTGTCCGCGAAGGTCAAACCTAATTACTCGATAGTCCTGCTGCAATTTTGAATACGGAACGTCCCATCGATGTCGGTCGGCAGTCCAGCCGTGAATAAAGATGATTGCCGGGGCGTCGCGGGGACCGTCGTCGTCATATCGATATTCTGAGTCTGCAATAGCGATCGATGGCATAGAGAACCCCTACCCCTACCCCTAGTACCGCACACCTGACGTAGGACTTGAACCTCATGACACGGTACCCCCGCCCCTGCAGTACGGACAGACCTTGGCATGTAAATTCTTCGCGCCGCCAGCGACACCTACATCAACAGGGGCGACCGAGCCGGCCGCGCGCTCGCCACGATCACCGCTAGACCACGCCTGTCCGTTAGAACGATGGATGTCTTCGAAAGCCAGTCTCCTCAACATTGAAAGAAGGGCGACAACACGAATCAGATGCTTTGCTAGCGAGCCGTCCGAAGATTAGGAGAGAGCCGCTACAGTCGACCCATACAACCCAGGCCGAAGCCTTACTCTGGCCACCTACTCGATAGCTCGCGCCCAGCAAGCCGTACTTGCACATCGCATATGTCTGATTTACCCCAAGACGGTAGAGCGCGACTTCTTAACCGAATTGCATTGAGCTTGCCTTATGCCGTTGCGTCTTTGTCCATCCGGGATATCCACCATCTGCTTCTTCACAGCAGATCCGACGGTAGCGGGCGTAGCCCCCGGCGTAGGGCAGGAAGACCCGGGCCTTCCCGGGCACGTTCGCGCCGAGGTACCAGGAGCTCGCGGCCTGCGGCAGCAGCGTCGCGTCGGCGGCCCGGGCGACCTCGCGCGCCCAGTCCTCCTCGGCGTCGCGGGTCGGTTCTGCGGTCTCGCCGGTCGACCGCAGCCGCTCGAGCAGGTCGGCGATCCAGTCGACGTGCTGCTCGATGGCGGTCGGCATGTTCGTCAGGACGGAGGGGCTGCCCGGGCCGGTGATCGTGAACAGGTCCGGGAAGCCGGCGATGCCGAGCCCGAGGTGGGTGTGCGGCCCGTCGCGCCACGCCTCCCGCAACGAGCGGCCGTCCCGCCCGCGGATGTCGAAGGACAGCAGCGGACCCGTCAGCGCGTCGAACCCGGTGGCGAACACCAGCACGTCCAGCGGGTGCTCGGCCCCGGACTCCAGCCGGACGCCGCCCGGCGTGATCGCGGCGATCGGGTCCGCCTTCACGTCGACGAGGGAGACGTTCGGCCGGTTGTAGGTCTCGAAGTAGTGCGTGTCGATCGGCGGGCGCTTCGTCGCGAAGGGATGGTCGCGCGGGGTGAGCGTCTCCGCGGTCGCCGGGTCGTCGACGATCTCGGCGATCTTGTCGCGCAGGAAGTCGGACGTGACCTCGTTGACCGCCGGATCGGTGAGCACGTCCTTGACCGCGGCGCGGAACCGCAGGCCGCCGCGCTCCCACGCCGCCTCGTACAGCTCGCGCCGCCGGTCGGCGGGCAGGTCGAGCACGTCCACGTCGGAGAGGACGAACGGATGCCCGTTCGTCGACCCCTGCTGGACCCGGCGGATCGCGGGGTAGTCGGCCTTCGTCGCCGCCATCTCGTCCTCGGACAGCGGCGCGTTGCGGGCCGGGATCGAGTAGTTCGCGGTGCGCTGGAAGACGGTCAGGTGCCCGGCCTGCTCGGCGAGCACGGGGATCGCCTGGATGCCGGTCGAGCCGGTGCCGATCACCCCGACCCGCTTCCCGGCCACGTCGACGCCGTCGTGCGGCCAGTGGCCGGTGTGGTGCCACTCGCCGGCGAAGTCGTCGAGCCCCGGGATGTCGGGCACGTTCGCGGTCGACAGGCAGCCGACCGCCGTGACCAGCCAGCGGCAGCGTCGGGACGAGCCGTCCTCGGAGGTGACCGTCCACCCCGTGCCGTCCCACGCGGCCACCGACACCCGCACCCCGAGGGCGATGTCGCGGCGCAGGTCGTAGCGGTCGGCGACGTGCTCGAGGTACCCGCGGATCTCCTCCTGGCCCGGGTAGCGCTCCGACCAGCGCCACTCCTGCTCGAGCTCGGGATCGAACGAGTAGCAGTAGTAGTAGCTCTCGGAGTCGCACCGCGCGCCCGGGTAACGGTTCCAGTACCAGGTGCCGCCGACCCCGTCCGCCTGCTCCAGGACCTGCACGGAGAACCCCCGCGACCGCAGGCGGTGCAGCGCGTACAGGCCGGAGAACCCGGCGCCGATCACGATCACGTCGGTGTCCGGCTCACCCATACCCAGCAGCATCACCCGGTGCGCGGTGCAACGCCACCGCACTGCGCGGGGTTCCGGGGGACATGACCGACGACCTCGGGACGCGCCTCGACGACCAGGGCTTCGCGACGATGCCCGGACTGCTGGACCCGGCCGCGTGCCGGGAGCTGATCGGCATGTTCGACGACGACGGGCGCTTCCGCTCGACGATCACCATGGCCCGGCACGCGTTCGGCGAGGGCAGCTACCGCTACTTCGCCGACCCGCTCCCCGAGCCGGTGGCCCGGCTCCGTCGCGACCTCTACCCGCCGTTGGCGCGGATCGCGAACCGGTGGGCCGCGGTGCTCGGAGAGGCCTCCGTCCCGGACACCCACGCCGAGTACCGGGAGCGATGCGCGGCCGCGGGCCAGACGAAGCCGACCCCGCTGCTGCTGCGCTACGGGCCGTCGGGCTACAACTGCCTGCACCAGGACGTGTACGGCGACCTGGTCTTCCCGCTGCAGGTCCTGGTGATGCTCTCCGAGCCCGACGTCGACTTCACCGGCGGCGAGAGCGTGTTCGTCGAGCAGCGGCCGCGCCAGCAGTCCCGGGCCGCGGTCGCGCGGCCCGGGCGCGGCGACGCGATCGTCTTCCCGGTCCACCACCGCCCCCGCCGCGGGGCTCGCGGGTACCACCGGGTGCAGATGCGCCACGGGGTGTCGACGGTGCACTCGGGCTCGCGCCACGTCCTCGGGATCATCTTCCACGACGCTCGTTAGCCTGGGCCGGTGCGCCTGTCCCACCGAGTCGCCGCCGGGGTCGACTCCCCGATGGCCGCGGCCTACGACTCGGTGACGACGGCGGGTGGGCGACGGCCCCTGCTCGACCTCGCCCGTGCCGCACCCGCGTACCCGCCGGCGGCGGAGGTCGTGCAGCACGTCGCGACGGTGGCCTCGGACGCGCGCTACGCCGCGCAGGCCGGGCTGCCGCACCTGCGGGAGGCCTTCGCCGCGGACCTGCGCACCGACCACGGCGGGGACGTGACCGCGGACGACCTCGTCGTCACCGCCGGGTGCAACCAGGCGTTCTGCCTCGTCGCGGACGCGCTGTGCGGGCCGGGCGACGAGGTGGTCACGCCGCGCCCGACGTACTTCAACCACACGATGTGGCTCCGCATGCGCGGGGTCGAGCCGGTGATCCTGGAGCCGGACGCCTCGTGGGTCCCGCGCGCCGCGGACGCCGAGGCGCTGATCTCGGAGCGCACCCGCGCGATCGTCCTGGTGACTCCCGGCAACCCGAGCGGCGTCGAGGTCCCACCCGACGAGCTCGCCGCCTTCGCCGACCTGGCCCGCCGTCACGACCTCGCCCTGGTCCTCGACGAGACCTACCGCGCCTTCCGTGCGACGCCTGCGCACGCGCTGTACTCCGCGCCGGACTGGCGCGACACCGTCGTCACCCTGCACAGCTTCTCCAAGGACCTGGCGCTCGCGGGCTACCGCGTCGGCGCGCTGGTCGGGGGCGAGGCGTTGCGACGTCAGGCGCTCAAGCTGCTCGACTGCGTGGCGATCGGCGCGCCGCGGGTGGGGCAGGAGGCCGCGTGGGCGGGGCTGACGAAAGCGCAGGCGTGGCGGGCGGAGCGCGCGGCCGAGGTCGCGGCCCGGCGGGAGGCGTTCGCCGACGCGATGGCCGCGCGGCCGGGCGGGTTCGAGGTCCTGGCGCTCGGCGGGTTCTTCGCGTGGGTCCGCCACCCGCGCCGGGACCTGCCCACACCCGACGTCGTGAAGAGGCTGCTGACCGAGCAGGACGTGCTCGTCATGGCGGGCACGGACTTCCAGGCGGTGGACGACGGAGCGCTGCGCGTCAGCGTCGGAAATCTCGCGGGCGACGACCTCGACGAGCTCCTCGACCGCTGGCAGGAGTTCGGCGGGTAGCGCACGTCAGCCGCCCTCCAGCACCAGCCGCAGCAGCACGACGACGAGGCCCACGCCGAACGCCCCGACCGCGCCCAGCAGCACGCCCCACCACCGGCGCAGCGCCCGCCACCCGCCGACCGCGCCGAGCGCGATCAGCACCACCCAGCTCAGGTCGATCGTGAGGTGCGCCGACTCCTCCGGGCCCAGCGGCCCCATGAACCCGGTCGCGGCGACGACGGCGACCACCACGAGCGGCATGACCCCCGGCAGGAGGTACTGCGCGGCGTGCACGGTCAGCCCGAGCAGCCGCCGTCCCGAGGGCAGGGCGTGATCGGCGTGCACGGCCTTCAGCGCGGTCGCGAACAGGTGGGCCGCGAAGGTCGCGACGAGCGGGCCGAGGCTCAGCGACAGGACGTCGCCGAAGTCGGTGAGGCCGCGGTCGATCGCCAGGGCCAGCACGGTCATCATCACGACCGTGCTGTTGACCGCCGGCTCCACGTCGAGCGCGAGCCGGCGCTCCGTCGTCGTCATGCCCGGACGCTAGCCAGGCCGCACCCTCATTCCCAGCTGTGGAAGCCCTGCCCCGACTTCCGGCCGAGCTCGCCGCGCTCCACCTTGTCGCGTAGCAGCTGCGGCGGGCTGAACCGCTCCCCCAGCTCAGTCGCGAGGTGCTCGGCGATCGCGAGCCGCACGTCCAGGCCGACGACGTCGGTGAGCTTCAGCGGGCCCATCGGCCAGCGGTAGCCCAGTTCCATCCCGGTGTCGATGTCCTCGGCGCTCGCCACGCCCTCCTCGACCATCCGGATCGCCTCCAGCCCGACGACCAGCCCGAGCCGCGAGGTCGCGAAGCCCGGCGAGTCGTCGACGACGATCGGCGTCTTACCGAGGTCGCCCACCCACTCGCGGGCGAGGTCGACCGTCGCGTCCGAGGTCTGCTGCGTCCGGATCAGCTCGACGAGCTTCTGCGCGGGCACCGGGTTGAAGAAGTGCATCCCGATGACCCGCTCCGCCGGCAGCTCCGCCCCGATCGCCGCGACCGACAGCGACGACGTGTTGGACGCCAGGACCGCGTCCGGGCACTGCCGCGCCACGTCCCCGAGGATCTGCTGCTTCAGGTCGATCCGCTCCGGGACCGCCTCGACGACGAGGCCGGCGTCGGCCGGCAGCTCCCCGGCGCCGACGACGAAGACCGCCCGCTCCAGCAGCGAGTCGACGGTCGCCCCCTCGGGCAGCTTTCCGCGGTCCGCGGCCCCCTGCAGGCTCGTCCCGACGGCGGCCCGGGCCGCCGCGGCGCGCTCGTCGTCGCTCTCCACGACGGCCAGCCGGGCCGCACCCGCCGTCAGGAGGACGTGGGCGATCCCCGCCCCCATCGTGCCGCCACCGATCACGCCGACGCTCTCGGGAATCGTCATGGGGGCACCTTGGCGCAGATGCTCGGGTCGAGCTGAACGAGACTTGTCAGTTCCGGAA
Source organism: Actinomycetospora termitidis (assembly GCF_030286555.1). Lineage (GTDB taxonomy): Bacteria > Actinomycetota > Actinomycetes > Mycobacteriales > Pseudonocardiaceae > Actinomycetospora > Actinomycetospora termitidis. Next base: position 377,220 of record NZ_JASVWF010000005.1, read on the forward strand.
CTGAAGAGTATCGTTACTGGCATCGCAGCCGCCGCCGGCCCGCTGCCGAAGGGGAAGAGGAATCCTCATGTTCGCCGCGTTCGCGCAGATCAACTGGCTCGCCGTCGTCATCGCCACCGTGGCCTCGGCCGTCCTCGGTGGGCTGTACTTCGGCGCCGTGGTCGGCAAGCAGTACCTGCGGGTGCTGGGCCGCGAGGGCCAGGAGGCGCCGAAGCCGACCCCGGTCGCCGCGGTCGGCCCGCTCCTCTGCGGCTTCCTGGTCGTCCTCGCGAGCGCGGTGCTCGTCGCCGCGCTGGGGCTGAGCACCGTGGGCGACGCGGTCGCCTTCGGGCTCGTCGTCGGGATCGGCTACCTGCTCGCGATGACCCTGCAGACCGCGATCAACCCGAACTTCCCGCACCCGCTGCGCTACACCGCCCTCAACGCCCCCTACTTCCTGGTGACGAGCCTCGTCACCAGCGTGCTGCTCGTCCTGGTCTGAGATCGACCGCCGCGAGGCCCCGGCTCCCGCGCCGGGGCCTCGCGGCGTCCGGAGGAGGATGACCCGCGATGACCGACGAACCCGCGCCGCGCTCCCGCGGCGGGCGTCCGCGCGACGCGACCCGCGACGCCGCGATCCTGACGGCGACGCTCGAGGTCCTCGCCGAGCACGGCTACGAGCGGATGACGATGGACCAGGTCGCCCGCCGCGCCGGCGCGGGCAAGGCCACCCTGTACCGCCGCTGGCCGTCGAAGGCCGACCTCGTCGTGCAGGCGGTCGCGCAGTTCGACCGGATGCCGACGCTCGGGGAACTGCCCGACACCGGCGACCTGCGCGGGGACCTGCTGGCCCTCATGCGCCCGCAGTCCGCGGAGGACGAGCACCGCACGCTCGCGCTCGCCTCCGGGATGGCCTCCCTGCTCTCGGCCGACCCCGCCCTCGCCGACGCCGCGGGCAGCGCCCTGGTGGAGCCCTTCGTCGCGTCGCAGCGGCTGCTGATCCGGCGGGCGATCGACCGCGGGGAGGTCCGGGCGGACGTGGACGTCGAGACCGTCGCCTTCGTGACGCCGTCGATGACCGCGTTCCGCCTCATCGTGCAGCGCAAGCCGATCGACACCGACCTCCTGGCCCGCCTCGTCGACGCTGTGATCCTGCCGGCGTGTGGCCTGCGGCCAGGTGAGCACTGAGTGGGCCTATGACCCCACTGAGTGCTCACCTGCCGCCGGCACACCTTGCATTCTGCACCTCACGTCGGGCACCATCGGTAACCGAACGAACATTCGGGAGGGCATGGCCGTGGATCGCGACGAGCAGGAGCTGGCCGAGGCGTTCGACGCCACGGTGGCCGCGGAGGGCCGGATCGAGCCGCGGGACTGGATGCCCGAGGGCTACCGGAAGACGCTGATCCGGCAGATCGCGCAGCACGCGCACTCCGAGATCATCGGTATGCAGCCCGAGGGCAACTGGATTCTCCGCGCCCCCAGCCTGCGACGGAAGGCCATCCTCCTGGCGAAGGTCCAGGACGAGGCCGGTCACGGTCTGTACCTGTACTCGGCCACCGAGACCCTCGGCGTCGACCGGACCGAGCTCACCGAGAAGCTCATCGACTCGCGGCAGAAGTACTCGTCGATCTTCAACTACCCGACGCTGACGTTCGCCGACATCGGCGTCATCGGCTGGCTCGTCGACGGCGCCGCCATCTGCAACCAGGTCCCGCTCTGCCGGTCCAGCTACGGCCCGTACGCGCGGGCGATGGTGCGGATCTGCAAGGAGGAGTCGTTCCACCAGCGCCAAGGCTTCGAGCTGCTGATGACGCTGATGGCCGGCACGGACGCGCAGCGCGAGATGGTGCAGGACGCCGTCGACCGCTGGTGGTGGCCCTCGCTGATGATGTTCGGCCCCGCCGACGGCGACTCCCCCAACACCCAGCAGTCGATGGCCTGGCGGATCAAGCGGCACACCAACGACGAGCTGCGCCAGCGCTACGTCGACATGACGGTGCCGCAGGCCGCCGCGCTCGGCGTGACGCTGCCCGACCCCGAGCTGCGCTGGAACGACGAGCGCCGGGCGCACGACTTCGGCGCGATCGACTGGGACGAGTTCACCGCCGTCGTGAAGGGCGCCGGGCCGTGCAACGCCCAGCGCCTCGCCCACCGCCGTGCCGCGCACGAGGGCGGGCAGTGGGTCCGCGACGCCGCGTCGGCGTACGCGGCGAAGCAGCAGACCCGTCGTCAGGAAGGGGAGGTGGCGGCATGAGCATGGCCGACGACGTCACCGCGCACCCCGAGGGCGAGCCCACGATCACCGAGGGCGTCACCCCGGACCGGACCTGGCCGCTGTACGAGGTGTTCGTCCGCGGCAAGCGCGGGCTGAACCACGTGCACGTCGGGTCGCTGCACGCGCCGGACGACCACATGGCGCTGCACAACGCCCGCAACCTCTACACGCGGCGCAACGAGGGCGTGTCGATCTGGGTCGTGCGGGCCGACGCGATCACCGCGTCGAGCCCCGACGAGAAGGACCCGTTCTTCTCGCCCTCGGCCGACAAGGTCTATCGGCACCCCACGTTCTACGCGATCCCCGAGGACGTGCCGCACCTGTGAACCACACCGAGGAGAACGTCTACGACGCCCTGGCCGAGGCCGACCACGAGGGCCGCTGGGCCTACGGGGCCGGGTTCGACGAGACCGTCGTCGAGGTCACGGCGCCCGCACCCGAGGGTGTGGACCGGGACGACCTCGCGGCCTACTGCCTGATGCTCGGCGACGACGCACTGGTCGCGTCCCAGCGGCTCTCCGAGTGGGCGACGAACGCGCCGGAGCTCGAGGAGGAGGTCGCGCTCGCCAACATCGCTCTCGACCTGCTCGGCCAGGCCCGGATGCTGCTCTCCCGCGCGGGACACCTCGGGGCGGCGGAGCGGTTCCGGACCGACGCCACGGCCGCGGCGCTCTCCGACGAGGACGTCCTCGCCTACTTCCGCGACGACCGGTTCTTCCGCAACGTCACCCTCACCGAAGCCGACCTCGGCGACTTCGGCCGGACGATGGCCTGGATCCTGGTCTTCTCGTCGTGGCGCCTGGCGCTGATGACGGAGCTGCGGGGCTCGGCCGACCCGGTGCTCGCGGCGGTCGCCGCCAAGGCCGTGCCCGAACTGGCCTACCAGCGGGAGTACGCCGCGGGATGGGTCGTGCGGCTCGGCGACGGCACGGCGTACTCGCACGAGCGCATGCAGGCCGGGCTGGACGACGTCTGGCCGTTCGTGCCGGAACTGTTCCTGCCGCATCCCGTGGAGACCCGCCTGGTCGAGGCCGGGGTGGCGGTCGACCCGGCCGCGCTGAAGGCCTCCGTCGACGGCGACCTCGCCCAGGTCCTGCCGGTCGCGACCCTCACCGAGCCGACCCGACCCGCCGTCGGGCTGGTCGGAGGACGTGGCGGGCGGGACGGGGTGCACACCGAGGCCCTGGGCCGGGTGCTCGCCGTCATGCAGTCGCTGGCCCGCGCGCACCCGGGGGCGACGTGGTGACCGCCGATCTCTGGGACGTCGCCGCCGAGGTGACCGACCCCGAGATGCCGATGTTGACGTTGGCCGACCTCGGGGTGCTGCGGGCCGTCGAGCGCGACGGCGGCCGGATCGTCGCCACCATCACCCCCACCTACGCCGGCTGCCCGGCGCTGGACGCGATGGCCGCGGACCTGCGCTCGACCCTGGGCGCGTACGGGGAGGTCGAGGTGAAGGTGACCCTCACCCCGCCGTGGACCACCGACCTCATCTCCGACGAGGGCCGGCGCAAGCTCGCCGAGGCCGGGGTCGCCCCGCCGGCGCACATCGGCCCGCGCTCCACCGGCCCCGTCCCGCTGGCCCTGGCCGCCCCGCCGAAGCGGGTGACCTGCCCGCGGTGCGGCAGCGCCGAGACCGAGGAGCTCTCCCGCTTCGGCCCGACCGCCTGCACCGCCCTGCGCCGGTGCCGGGCCTGCGCGGAGCCGTTCGAGCACATGAAGGACATCTGATGACTGCCGTCGACGGGTCGAGCTCCGCTGCGCTTCGTCTCCCGGCCGCGGACACGGGTTTCCACCCCCTCCGCGTCGCCCACGTCGAGCACCTCACCGACGACGCCGTCGCGATCACCGTCGACGTCCCCGACGAGCTCCGCGAGACGTTCGCCTTCCGCGCCGGGCAGTACCTGACGCTGCGCACGGAGACGCCGGAGGGCGAGGAGCGCCGCTCCTACTCGATCTGCGCGCCCGAGGGTGCGGCGCCCAGGATCGGGGTTCGCCGGGTCGAGACGGGACTGTTCTCCGAGTGGCTCGTCGACCGGCTCGCCGCCGGGGACACCCTGGAGGTCGGCCCGCCGGAGGGCCGCTTCACCCCCGACCCGAAGCCCGGCGAGCACCACACGCTGATCGCCGCCGGCTCGGGCATCACCCCGGTCCTGTCGATCGCCGCCACCGTGCTCGCCGCGCACCCGGACACCCACGTCACGTTGCTCTACGGCAACCGCCGGGCGGACACGGTGATGTTCGCCGAGGACCTCGCGGACCTGAAGGACCGCTACCGCGCGCGCCTGCAGCTCGACCACGTGCTCTCCCGCGAGCCCGTCGAGGCCGAGATCTTCGCCGGACGGCTCGATCGGGAGAAGCTCCACACGCTCCTGACGAGCCTCGTCCCGACCCCGCAGGTCGACCAGTGGTGGCTCTGCGGGCCGCTGGAGATGGTGACCGGGGCCCGCGACCTGCTCGGCGAGCTCGGCATCGGACGCGAGCGGGTGCACGCCGAGCTGTTCTACGTCGACACCCCGCCACCGCAGCCGGTGCGCCACGAGGAGGCGCCGGCCGAGGGCGTCGAGGCGCGCGTGATCCTGCACGGGCGCGAGGTCACCGCGACGATCCCGCCGAACTCCTTCGTCCTGGACGCGGCGCAACGCGTCCGCTCGGACCTGCCGTTCGCCTGCAAGGGCGGGGTGTGCGGGACGTGCCGGGCGAAGGTCGTCGTCGGGGAGGTCGCCATGCAGCGCAACTTCGCCCTCGAGCCGGAGGAGGTGGAGGCCGGGTTCGTGCTGACGTGCCAGTCCGTCCCCGTCTCCGCCGAGCTGACCATCGACTACGACGTCTAGGGGTTACGCGTGATCGAGAGCTACCTGCAGGGACGCTGGCGGGCCGGGACCGGCGAGGGCCGGCCGATGTTCGACGCCGTGACCGGCGAGGAGATCGACCGGCTCTCCACCGACGGCCTCGACCTGGCCGGCGCCGCCGCGTACGCCCGGGCCACGGGCGGGCCGGCGCTGCGCGACCTGTCGTTCCACCAGCGCGCCTCGCTGCTCAAGGCCCTCGCCGGGCACCTGCGCGAGCACCGCGAGGAGCTCTACGCGCTCTCCGCCCGCACCGGCGCCACCCTCGGCGACTCGAAGTTCGACGTCGACGGCGGCATCGGGGTGCTCCAGGCCTACGCGTCCAAGGGCAAGCGCGAGCTCCCGGCCGGCTCCGTGCTCGTCGAGGGCGACGTGGAGCCGCTGTCGAAGGACGGCTCGTTCCTCGCCCAGCACGTCCTGACCCCGCTGCGCGGTGTCGCGGTGCAGGTCAACGCCTACAACTTCCCGTGCTGGGGCCCGCTGGAGAAGCTCGCTCCCGCGCTCCTCGCGGGTGTCCCCACGATCATCAAGCCCGCCACCCCCACCGCCTTCCTGACGGCGGGTCTGGTCCGTCTGGTCGTCGACTCCGGGCTGCTGCCCGAGGGCACGGTGCAGTTCGTTTCGGGGTCCACCGGCGACCTCTTCGACCACCTCACCGAGCAGGACCTGGTGTCCTTCACCGGCTCGGCGTCCACCGCGCGGCAGCTGCGGACCCACCCGAACCTCTCCGCCCGCGCGGTGCGCTTCACCGCCGAGGCCGACTCGCTGAACTGCTCGATCCTCGGGCCGGACGCCGTCCCGGGCACGCCGGAGTTCGACCTCTACGTCAAGCAGCTCGTCGCGGAGATGACGGTCAAGGCCGGCCAGAAGTGCACCGCGATCCGGCGCGCGTTCGTGCCGGCCGAGCACCAGGACGCGGTGGCCGAGGCCGTCGCCGAGCGGCTGCGGAAGGTCGTCGTCGGGAACCCCGCGAACCCCGACGTGCGCATGGGCGCCCTGGCCGGGCTCGAGCAGCGCGAGGAGGTCCGGCGGTCGCTGAAGGCGCTGGGTGGCCGGGTGCTCTTCGGCTCGCCCGACCAGGTCGACGTGGTGGACGCCGACGCCGAGCGCGGCGCGTTCCTCTCCCCCGTCCTGCTCGCCGCCGAGCCCGACTCCGCGGCGGTCCACGAGGTCGAGGCCTTCGGGCCGGTGTCCTCGCTCGTCCCGTACACCTCGACCGAGCAGGTCATCGAGCTGGCCGCCCGCGGGCAGGGGTCGCTGGCCGGGTCGGTGGTGACCGGCGACGCGGACTTCGCCCGGGAGGTCGTCCTCGGCGTCGCCCCGTGGCACGGGCGCCTGCTGGTGCTGGACCAGGCGGACGCGAAGTCCTCCACCGGCCACGGTTCGCCGATGCCGCAACTCGTCCACGGCGGCCCGGGCCGCGCCGGCGGCGGCGAGGAGATGGGCGGCATCCGGGGCGTGAAGCACCACATGCAGCGGACGGCGGTGCAGGGCTCGCCGGAGATGCTCACCGCGATCACCGGCCGCTGGGTGCCGGGCTCGACGCGCACCGTCACCGACGTCCACCCGTTCCGCAAGCACCTCGAGGAGCTGCGGGTCGGCGACACCGTCGTCGGCGGCCCGCGGCGGGTGACGCTCGAGGACGTGGAGCACTTCGCGGAGTTCACCGGCGACACGTTCTACGCGCACATGGACGCCGAGGCCGCGGCGCAGAACCCGTTCTTCGGCGAGCGCGTCGCCCACGGGTACCTCGTGGTGTCGTTCGCGGCCGGTCTGTTCGTCGACCCCGCGCCCGGCCCGGTCCTGGCGAACTTCGGCGTGGACTCGCTGCGGTTCCTGACACCCGTGAAGTTCGACGACGAGCTGACGATCACGTTGACCGCCAAGCAGATCACCCCGCGCGACACCGCCGCCTACGGCGAGGTCCGCTGGGACGCCGACGTGACGAACCAGCACGGCGACTCGGTGGCGCGCTACGACGTGCTGACGCTGGTGGCGAAGCAGTCGTGATCACCGCTTCCGTCCAACGCATGTGGGACGACGACGCCGCGTCCCGCAAACTCGGCATGGAGCTGCACTCCGCCGCCGACGGCGAGGCCCGCCTGACGATGCGGGTCACCTCGGACATGGTCAACGGGCACGGCATGTGCCACGGCGGGTACCTGTTCCTGCTCGCCGACTCGGCCTTCGCCTGCGCGTGCAACTCCCCCGGGCCCGTGACGGTGGCGGCGGGCGGCGACATCGTGTTCGTCGCCTCGGCGCGGGAGAACGACGTGCTCGAGGCCGTGGCCGTCGAGCGGACCCGCTACGGCCGCTCGGGCGTGTACGACGTGACGATCACCCGGCCCACCGACGGGCTGGTCGTCGCCGAGTTCCGCGGACGCAGCCGCACGATCCAGCGGAGCTGACACGATCGTCGTCGTGACCGACACCGAGATCCGCACCGAGGTGGCCGACGGGATCGCGACGATCACCCTGGATCGTCCGGACCGCATGAACGCCTTCACCCCGACGATGGCCTCCCAGCTCGTCGCGGCCCTCGACGCGACGGACGCCGACGACGCCGTCCGCGTCGTGGTGCTCACCGGGGCCGGGCGGGCGTTCTGCGCGGGCGCGGACCTGGGCCGGGGCGGCTCCACCTTCGACTACCAGGCGGTGCAGGACGCCCGCCTGCAGGCGGGCGGGTCGATCGCGGGCATGCCGCGCGACCTGGGCGGGGTCGTCGTCCTGCGGATCGCCGCGAGCGTGAAGCCGGTGATCGCGGCGGTGAACGGACCCGCCGTCGGGATCGGGGCCTCGATGCTGCTGCCCGCGGACGTCCGCATCGCCGCGGAGACCGCCCGCTTCGGCTACGTCTTCACCCGCCGCGGCATCGCCCCCGACGGGGCGTCGAGCTGGTTCCTCCCGCGCGTCGTCGGCATCTCCCAGGCGATGGAGTGGGTGGCCACCGGGCGGGTGTTCGACAGCGCCGAGGCCCTCGCCGGGCGCCTGGTCTCCCGGGTCGTTCCCGACGACGAGCTCGGCGCGACCGTGCGGGCGCTGGCGGCGGAGATCGCGGACAACACGTCCGGGGTCTCCGTCGCGCTGACCCGCCGGATGATGTGGTCGATGCTCGGCGCCGACTCGCCGTGGGACGCGCACCGGATGGACACCCGCGTGATCGCCGCGCTCGGCGCCGGGCCGGACGCGGCCGAGGGCGTCACGTCGTTCCTGGAGAAGCGCCCGCCGGAGTTCACGGCCTCCCCGGGCGACTACCGGGACCTCGTCGACCCGTGGCCGCCGGTGCCGGGTGATGTGACGCCACCCGGAGCGTGATCACCGGGCCGGTTCAGGGCCAGGTGTCGGCGAGGTCGAACGGGCGACCACCGAGGCGGCGCAGCCGGGAGCGCAGGGACCGGTGCGGGGCGACGACGGTGAACGCGACGCCGGCGTCGTGGGCCTCGCCGGCGACGGCGGGCACCACCCAGAGGCCGAGTTCGTCGTCGGCGACGACCTCCGAGAGGTCGAGGACCAGCGAGGTGGAGCCGGCCGCGAGGACGCCCTCGACGGCCTCCCGCAGGACCCGGGCGGTGCCCGCCCGCATCCGGCCCCGCAACCGGATCACGGTCGCTCCGGGGGACTCGCCGACGATCGCCTCCAGCTCCGCACCGCGCCGTGGTGTCGACGGCGATGCGGACGGCCTCGTCACCATCGCTGGTTCCCCCTCCCAGAGCCACCCGGCCCCGCGCACGGGCAGCACGGGGCGGCGTCGTGGAGCGGGTGGGCGCAGTCGGCGCCGGCGCGGCGCAGGGGCGGTGCCCGGCGCTGCTGCTCGGCGATCGGTGTCGCAGGACGATAGGCGGCGCGGCGTTCGGCCGGAAGGGGCCGCAGCGCGGCGTCAGTGTTCATCGAACGAAGCCGAGCGCGTCGTTCACCCGCTCGCGCTACGCCGTTGGAGCCGGAACAGGGCCACCGGTCGTGATCGGTTCCCCCACGCGGCGCAGCGCCTCGGCGTGCACATGTGCACGTGTGCAGGAGTGCTTGTCCGCACGACCATACCGGTGTCCACTGTCGTACTCCGGCCCCGTCACGAGCGGCAGGCGCGCCGGGCGAGGTCGGGGGCGGGGTGCGGTGCGATGCGGGTCGCGGTGGCGAACAACAAGGGCGGGGCCGGCAAGACGACGGCGATCGCCCACCTCGCCGAGGCCCTGGCCGACCGCGGTCGCCACGTGCTCGCCGTCGACATGGACCCGCAGGCGAACCTCTCGCGGCGGCTGGGCTACGGCGAGGCGGACCTCAGCGACATGGTGACCGCCGCCGAGGTCGTCGCCGCCCACCGGAAGGGGTGCGCCGCGGACGCGATCGTCGGGTGCCGGTGGGCGGTCCCGGCCGCCGAGCGCATCGACCTCGTGCCCGCCCGCTACGACCTCGAGGCCCGCGTCGCCGAGGCCGGGCAGCTCGGGTCGCACGAGCGGCTGGACATCGCCTTGTCCGGGGTCGCGGAGGACTACGACGTCGTCCTGCTCGACTGCCCGCCCTCGCTCGGGCACCTCACCCAGCTCGGTCTGGCCGCCGCCGACACGGTCGTGCTGGTGCTGCGCCCGGAGTACGACCACCTGCAGGGCGCGATCCGGGTCCGCGACTTCGTCGCCGGGTACCGGCGCCACCTGGGTCGCCCGGACCTGGCGGTGTCGGGGGTGATCGTCAACGAGCACGACCGGCGTCGCGGGCTGCACGTCTGGCACGCGGACTCGGTCGCGGACACCTTCGGCGACCTCGTGTGGTCACCGCCGGTCCCCTCCCGGGCCGTCCTGGCCGAGGCGATCGACGCCGCCCAGCCCCTGCGGGCGCGGGGTGCCGCGGCCCGCCCGCTCCTCGAGATCTTCTCCACCCTCGCCGACCAGCTGGAGGTCCGCGCCGATGCCGTCGCCTGATCCCCGCGCGACCCCGCCGGGCCAGGGCGGTACGCCGCGCCGCCAACCGCCGCCCGCCGGCGAGCGCCGCCGCCCCGAACCGTCGTCGATGCTCACGCCCTCCCCCGGGTCGCTCATGCCCGTGGGCGACGGCGGCCCCCGCGGGCGCCGCCAGCACCACCGCGCGCCGGGCGCCGCGCGCCAGGAGCTGGTGTACCTGTCCGGCCGGGTCCCACGGGCGCTGCGCGACGAGCTGCACATCCGGGCGATCGAGGAGGGCCGACCGGTCGTCGACCTGCTCCGCGACGCCATCCGGGGCTACCTCGACCAGGGCGGCGCCGCCCGCTGACCCGTGTTCCGTGCCAGGAATGGCCCATCCCTGGCACTGGACGCGCGAGAGGGGCCACTCACCCACTCGGCGCCGACGACACCCCGAGATCCACTTCTGGGCGGCAGAACGCCCTCCTGCAGGGGCACGTCGCCGCCCGGAAGTCGATCATGGGCCCCGCCTGCCACATGGGCCTCCTGGCCTCGGACGCACGTGTGCACATCTGTGCGTAACTCTGTGCATGCTCGCGACCACACGTCCGAGTGGCCCGCACGAAATACCGCCGGGCGCAGCAGGCGGCCACTCGCCCGGGCTAGGAGTGCGGGCGACGCCACACGTCCCGCTCCTGCATGAGGTCGACCTGACGCTGCAGGATCTCGCGCCGGTACTCGTCGTGGTGGGGCGGCGTGCGGTCGAGGTAGAGGTTCTTCGGGTAGATCGGCTGCTCGTAGACGATCTGGGCCAGTTCGGCGCGGATGTCCTTGGCCCAGCTGCTGATCTGGGCCGACGCGCGGTGGTGGCGCAACGCCTCGATGTCGACCACCCCGCTGACGAACGTCGAACCGTTGGTGTCGAACTGCTTCCCGACGATCTGTCCGCGGTGGTTCACGATCATCGACCGTCCGCCACCGGCGTCGATCGCCGTCGGGCTGTCCGGGTAGAGGTGGTAGCCGCCGATGTTGGGCGCGACGACGTAGAAGTTGTTCTCCAGCGCGCGAGCCCGGTTGGTGATCTCGAAGACGTCGTTCTCGGTGAACGGCACCGGCAGCGACGCGCGGTAGACCACCTCGGCGCCGTTGAGGGCGAGCCCACGACCGTTCTCCGGGTAGCAGCCCTCCATGGCCATCATGACGCCGAGGCGGCCGATCGGGGTGTCCGCCACCGGCCAGAACGCGTCGAGGGTGCGGCCGTAGCGATCGACCCACCAGTCGAACAGGTCGTGCGGGGAGACCGAGCGCTCGACCGGCAGCAGCGCGTTGAGCTTGTAGTGGACGAGCACGAGCTCCTCGTCGGGCGAGACGACGAAGCCCGCGTTGAAGAACAGGTCGGGCCACTCGGGGTGACGGACCTTGGCCTGCGCCATGATCCAGACACCCCACCGCGAGGCGAGCCGGCCGAGACGTTCGGTCTCGGGCCCCGGAAGGTCGATCGCGCAGTGGTGGGCGAAGTCGGTGTGGTCGACGTCGAGGATCTCGTCGTTGAAGCCCTGCAGCGCGCCCTCCGGGATCGCCAGCAGCTTCACCGGGATGTCCAGGTTCGACAGCCAGAACGCAGCCGTCGTGAGGCTCTCGAGGTGCTCGAGGTTGTGGGCGATGTCGGCGCGCTCGCGGATGCCCCGGAACGTCGGGATCAGACCGACGGCGGTGTACGGCTCGATCATGAGGTGGCTCCGGCCTCGTGAGTAGGAATCCGTGTCCCGACCCGGAATTCTGCTCATGTGGCGCAGCCACATGCCAAGGTGGGACCCCGTGCCGACCTTCCCTGACGGGTTCCTCTGGGGCAGTGCCACCGCCGCGCACCAGGTCGAGGGCAACAACGTCAACAACGACTGGTGGGACTGGGAGCACGACCCGGCCTCGCCGTGCGTGGAGCCCTCTGGTGACGCGATCGACCACTACCACCGCTACGACGCCGACTTCGCACTGCTGGCCTCGCTCGGGCAGAACGCGCACCGGTTCTCGCTGGAGTGGTCGCGCATCGAGCCGGCCGAGGGCGAGTTCTCGACGGCGGCCCTGGACCACTACGGCCGCGTGCTCGACTCCCTCGCGCGACATGGGCTGACCGCCTTCGTGACGCTGCACCACTTCTCGCTGCCGCGGTGGTTCGCCGCCCGCGGCGGGTGGCTGGCCCCCGACGCGCTCGACGTGTTCGCCCGTTACGTCGGGACGGTGGCGCGGGCCCTCGGCGATCGCATGCCGTACGTGTGCACGATCAACGAGCCGCAGATCGTGGCGCGCGAGTGCTACCTGTCGGGCCAGTTCCCGCCCGGACACCGCGACCTCACCGAGGCGATCACCGTCAACGGCGTCCTCGCGCAGGCGCACCGGCGGGCGGTCGAGGTGCTGCGGTCCGGTCCGGGGACGCCACGGCTCGGCACCTGCCTGCACCTGCCCCACATCGAGCCGCTGCGCCCCGGTGACGAGGCGGACGAGGGGGCCGCGGCCGCGGCGCGGATGGTCATGGTCGACACGCACGTCGACGACCTGCGGGCCGGCGGCGACGTCGGCGACTGGGTCGGTCTGCAGTACTACTCCCGGGCGCTCATCGACGCGACGGCGGCCGACCTCACCGCTCCCCCGCCCGAGGGCGTGGAGACGACGTTGATGGGCTGGGAGGTGTACCCCGCCGGCTTCGGCGCGGTGCTGCGCCGGATCGCGGAGGCCGGACTACCCGTCGTCGTGACCGAGAACGGGATCGCGACGGCGGACGACGACCAGCGGGTCCGTTACCTCGCCTCGCACCTCGGGGAGGTGGAGAAGGCCCTGGCCGACGGCGTCGACGTGCGCGGCTACCTGTACTGGTCGTCGTTCGACAACTTCGAGTGGGCCGTCGGCTACCGCCCGACGTTCGGGCTCGTCGGGATCGACCGGGCCGACGGGCTGCGCCGGGTCCCCCGACGAAGCGCGGAGCTGTTCGGCGAGGTCGCCCGGTCGGGCACGCTCGAGGCGCTCGACCTACGAACGGGTGGCGAAGGCGGTCTGAACGGGTGAAGAATGACAGATGCTAACTAACGGAGGGTCACACTTCGAAGAGCTCACGTCGTGTGAGCCACCATCGAGGGGGGATCATGACAGCGTCGCCGCAGTTCTTTGATTTCGCGCACACATTTCCACCGGACGGCCTGCCACCAGGTGGTCGGTCCAACCAGTTCACGGAGGTCAATCCGGTACCGGACTCGTTCCTCGTAACTGCGGTCCCGCCGACCGATGTCGACGCGACGTTCGCGGTCATGGCAACGGACGTCTACCTCTCCCGGTCCTCGACAGGCTTCACGTCCAAGCACTTTCTTCATTGGACGGTCGTGAACACCGGTGACCGGGTGGTCAGAGACTGCACATCACGGGCGACGCTCTTCTTCCGATGATGCGCACCTGATCACGGTCCACCGAGCGCGCGCTCGATGAGGACGTCGAGGTGCCGGTAGAGGTTCTGCCGACACAGGCATCCGTGCCCACCGCACCGTCGGGTCACGGCGAGCCGGGCGACCGTGACCCCCTGGTCGAACTCGAGGAGCCGGACCGCCGCCGGCAGCGGACCCGGCGGCGCCCCGTGCGCGACGACGGCCGCCAGGCCGACCTCGCGGAAGAAGCAGACTCGTACGGTCACCATGGGCCCGCTCCGGTCGGGGGTGCCGCCGCCGCACCGGGGCGCGACGGCGGCACCGTCGTGGTCAGCGTTCGTAGACCGCGGTGAGCGTCGCGCGGGCCAGCGTGTGGCTGAACAGCACGAACCCGAGGTAGGCCGGGGTCCCGCCGCGCGGGACGCCGAGCCGCGGCACGTCGACCGCGTGCACCACGAAGTAGTAGTGGTGCACGCCGTGGCCCTCGGGCGGCGCCGCCCCGAGGTACTGGTGGATCCCGGCGTCGTTCGGGAGCGTGATCGCCCCCTGCGGCAGCCGGGAGCCGTCCGGGTCGCCCGCGCCGGCCTCGAGCGCGGTGACGTCGGCGGGGATGTCGGCGACCGCCCAGTGCCAGAAGCCGCTGGCCGTGGGCGCGTCCGGGTCGTAGCAGGTGACCGCGAAGCTGCGGGTGGCCGTGGGGAACCCGTGCCAGCTCAGCTGCGGGGACCGGTCCTGCCCGCCGGGCACACCCATGATGCCGCTGGTGTGCGGGGCGGCCAGCGGCACGCCGTCGGCGACGTCGCTGCTGGTGACGGTGAACGTCGGGAGGTCGGGGAGGAACAGGTAGGGATCGGGGGGCGCGGTGGGCGCGGTCGTCATGGCAGCCTCCGTCAGCTCAGGGTCTTGTTCAGCTCGGTCGCGATGTACTCGGCCTGGCGCGTCGCGAGCGCGACGATCGTGAGCGTCGGGTTCGCCGCCGCCCCGGTCGTCATGACGCTGCCGTCCGAGATGAACAGGTTCGGGACGTCGTGGGCCCGCCCGTACCGGTCGACCACGCCGTCGCGGGGCCGCTGGCTCATCCGGCAGGTGCCGAGGTTGTGCGTCGAGGGGTAGGGCGGCGTCTCGATCGTCTTCCTCGCACCGACCGCCTGGTAGACCGCGGCCCCCTGACGCTGCCCGTGGCGGCGCATCGCGACGTCGTTCTCGTGGTCGTCGAAGTGCACGTTGGCCACCGGCAGGCCGTGCTGGTCGACGGTCTCGCCGGAGAGCGTCACGCGGTTGTCCGCCCGCGGCATGTCCTCGCCGATGATCCACATGCCGGCGGTGTTGCGGTACTGGTCCAGCAGCTCGGTCACCGGCGTGCCCCACCGGCCGGGGGCGATGAACTTCGCGAGGAACGCCGGGCCCAGGGAGATCGTCTCCATGTAGTAGCCGCCGACGAAGCCGCGGTCGGTGTCGAGGCGGGACTCGTCTGCGATCACCCCGGCCATCGTCTCGCCGCGCCACATTCTCACCGGCTTGTCGAACTGCCCCCACACCGTGCCGGTGGTGTGGCGCATGTAGTTCCGGCCGACCTGCCCGGAGGAGTTCGCGAGGCCGTCGGGGTGCTGCGCCGACCCCGACAGCAGCAGCAGGCGCGGCGTCTCGATCGAGTTGCCGGCCACGCACACCACCGCGGCGCGCTGGCGGCGCAGCGTGCCGTTGCGGTCGACGTAGAGCACGCCGGTGGCGCGGCCCGAGGCGTCGTGCTCGATCTGGGCGACGTGGCTGTCCGGGCGCAGGTCGAGGTTGCCGGTCCGCTCCGCCTTCGGCAGCTCCGCGACCAGCGTCGACCACTTCGAGCCGTGCTTGTCGCCCTGGAAGTTGAAGCCGTCCTGCACGGTGGCCGGGCGGCCGTCGTAGGGTTCCGCGTTCGTCGCGTACGGGCCGGTCGAGTAGTACTTGTAGCCGACCTTCTCGGCGCCGTTCGCGAAGACCTTGTAGTTGTTGTTCGCCGGCAGCGGCGGCCGGCCGTGGCGGTGGGTGACGCCCATCTTGATCTCGGCCCGGTCGTAGTACGGCTCGAGCTCGGAGAGCGTGATCGGCCAGTCGAGCAGGCTCGTGCCGTCGAGGTCGCCGTAGGTCGAGCGGGCGGCGAACTCGTGGGCCTTGAAGCGCGGGCAGGCCCCGGCCCAGTGGGTCGTGGTCCCGCCGACGGCCTTCACGATCCACGCGGGGAGCCCGGGGAAGTCCGTGGCGACCTGCCAGCTCCCCGAGGTCGTGCGCGGATCGCTCCAGGCCATCTGCCCGAACGCGGCCCACTCGTCCTGGTGGTAGTCCTCGCCGGTCAGGTGCGGCCCGGCCTCCAGCACGACCGTCTTGAACCCGCGCTGACAGAGCTCGTTCGCGACGGTGCCGCCGCCGGCTCCGGAGCCGACCACCACCACGACGTCGGAGTCGTCGTACTCGAAGCGGGTCATGCCGTCATCTCCTCGTCGTGCTCGATCTTGGGGTCGGGGAGCCAGTCGAGGTCGTCGAAGCCGCGGTCGACGTAGCCGCCCTGCTCGTAGGACGGGCCCTCGTAACCCAGCAGCTCCCACACCTCGGGGTCGCTGTAGAGGGTCACGACGACGCTGTCGACGACCGCCGTCAGGAAGGGGGTGCCGTCGGCGCCGCGCAGCACGGCCGCCGCGACGTCGGCGTCCAGCTCGGCGAACGGGACCTCCCGCTGCGCGTCGAGGTCGGTCAGCCCCTGCAGCAGCTGTGCGAGGAAGCGCGGGTCCTTGCCCGCCTGGTCGATCACCGCGTCCGCGGCACGTTCGTACGGTCCCCGCGGGAACGTGCTGTGCGGGAAGGCCGCGTACACCACGTTGACCAGGGTCTGTCGATCCCGTGCCGACACCAGGGAACTCGCCATGGCACCTCTCCTCGTCCGTTGTCCGGGCAGCGTCGTTCGACCGGTGCCGGTCGGTGCCGACACCGGGTGGTCTCGCGTGGGGCGCGCCCGCGCCCTACTCCTGATCGGCCCCCGTGGGGATCCGGATGCCGTACCGGGCGATGCGCCGGTACACCGTCGAGCGGCTCATCCCGAGCGCGGCGGCGGCCCGGGCCGGGGTCGCGCCGGGCTCGGCGAGGCAGCGGACGATCTCGTCGCGCTCCAGGGCCTCCATGCGGGTCAGCCGGTGGCGGCCGCCGGTGAAGACCTCGGGCGGCAGGTCGCGCTCCCCGACGACGTCGCTGCCGGTGACCGCGCGCCGGACCACGTCGCGCAGCTGCGCGACGTTGCCGGGCCAGTGGTACGCGGCCAGGGCCTGCTCGGCGTCGGCGGTGAACCGGACCGGCCGGCCGCGCCGCTCGCGGGCGAACCGCGCCGCGAGCGGCAGGACGTCCTCGGGCCGGTGGCGCAGGGCCGGGAGCTCCACGACGGTGCCCACGAGCGGGCGGAGGCCCTCGGGGACCGCCTCGGCGTCGCGGGCCGTCACGGAGAGGGCGGGCTCGTCGACGTCCCCGAGCTCGGCCACCAGCTCGTCGGCGGCCCAGGCGGGCAGGTGGTCCACCCGCGCGACGATCACGCTCGTCCCCGGCTTGTGCAGCTCGGGGCACCACAGCGCGAGCCAGTCCGCGACGTCCTCGGGGTCCGGCGGGCGCACCTGCAGCACCCGACGTCCGGCGGCGCCCCGCGCATGGGCCTCACCGAGCAGCGCACTGCGGCCGGCCCCCGGCTCCCCGACGACCGCGACTCCCCCGCGTGGCAGGGCCGCCGCGGCGCGCGCCGCCGCGGCCTCCCAGGACGCGCCGAGCTGCTCGCGCGGGCGCGCCCCGGCCTCGTCCCGCGTCATCGGCACCCGCACGACGCGGCCCCGGGCACTCGGGCGGCCCGAGCGGCCCCGACCGCGCGCGAGCATGAGGGCCTCGGTGGCGGTTGCCGCGGTGCGGGCCAGGGCCAGCAGCAGCGTGTGCGACCGCTGCGACCACGTCGTGAGGTTGACGCTGCCGGCCAGGTCACCGGTCACGGGGTCCGTGACCGGGACCGCGGCACAGGTGTAGCCCCACAGGCGGGTGCAGTAGTGCTGGTCCCCGCGCACGAGCGTCGGGACCCGGTCCGCGAGGGCCAGACCGAGCCCGGTCGTGCCGGTGGTGCGCTCGGAGTAGTCGAAGCCGGGGGCGAGGGAGACCGCGTCGAGGGCGGTGAGCAGCCGGCGGTCGCGGCAGAGGCGGTTGAGGACGAGGCCGTCGACGTCGGTGAGCATGAGGCTGACGGGCTCGTCGGCGAGCGAGGCGTGCAGCTCCGCCAGGATCTCGTGCCCGGCCTCGTAGAACAGCGACTGGTCGTCGACCGCGCCGGCGAAGGCGGGGTCGACGCTGTCCAGCGCGATGCCGTAGCCGGCGCTGCGCTTCCACGAGGCGAGCACCCGCCGGGACGCCGGCCCGGAGTCGCGGGTCAGGGCCAACCGTTCGCGCTCGCACAGCTCCGTCGTCATCGCCGGTCTCCCCTCCCGCGTCGTCGCGTCCGGATCGCTCGACTGTGACAGAGGGAACTCCGGCGGGAACCGGCTTCCGGTGTCAATCTGAGACGACCCGAGATGAGGTGAGGCTAACCTCACGACCGGCAGGGTGACAGCCCTCCGGTCGCGGGGGTCAGGACGCCGGGCGCACCCACCCCGTCACGAAGGCGAAGTGGTCGTCGAACCGCAGGACGGGCTCCTCCCGGTACGCGTGCCGGAACTGGGCGATGCCCTCGGCCAGCTCGTCCGCGGAGAACTCGTCGAGCACGGACATGTACCGCGACTCCAGCATGCGGACGTAGCGCTCGCGGTCGATCGCGACGTGGAAGGTCCGGTAGCTGACCGACGCCCGCAGGCCCGCGGCGGCGACGAGGTCGCGGACGTCGTCCGGGTCGGGCTGGAGCTGCTCGAAGCGCTCGTGGGCGGCCGCGAACAGCGGGTGCGGGATGGTCCGCGGCAGCATGACCACGAGCAGCCGCCCGTGGTCCGAGAGCAGCCCCGCCAGCCCGCGCAGCGTGCCCGCCCGGTCGGACACGTGGTGGAGGGACTCCTTCACGACGACGGCGTCCAGCGGTCCCGGGTCGGGCAGCGAGACGTGCCCGGACGCCACGTCCTCCGCGCTCGCGAGCACCGGCCGCAGGGCGGGCGAGGCCGGGACGCGGTCGAGCATCGCCGGGACGGGGTCCACGCACAGGATCGGGCGCAGCGGCTGGAGGTCCTCGGCGAGCTGGCGGGTGTACAGGCCGGTGCCGCAGCCGATGTCGGCGATCGCGTCGGCCGGGTGCAGGCGCAGCGC
The DNA here is from genome assembly GCF_030286555.1 of Actinomycetospora termitidis. Lineage (GTDB taxonomy): Bacteria > Actinomycetota > Actinomycetes > Mycobacteriales > Pseudonocardiaceae > Actinomycetospora > Actinomycetospora termitidis. Next base: position 395,887 of record NZ_JASVWF010000005.1, read on the forward strand.
GCCGGTGATGGCCCGGGAGAACGCCCGGACGTACTCCGGGTCGTAGGTCCAGTGCTCGTCGTAGGACGCGGCGAGCCGGTCGTAGTGCTCGCTGATCCGGTCGGTCGTCACTGCCGGCCTCCCTGCCCGCTCGTTCGGGGCCCCAGCCTGACAGGTCCGTCCAGAGTCGAGTGGACCCCCGATCGGGTCAGGCGCGCATCCGCTGGGCGGAGCGGGTGGCGCCCGCCGCGACCATCACCACGACGACGCCGCACAGGGCCGAGGCCACCGGCGCGAGCCCCCACTCCTCGACGGCCACCCCGGCGATCAGGCTCGCCACGGCGGCCGCGACGTAGCAGAACAGGTAGACCGCGGCGAGGGTGCCGGCGTGGGTCCCCGCGGGGCTGCGGTCGAGCAGGACCCGCATCGCCCCGGCGAACGCGATCCCGAACCCGGCCCCCGCGACGACGGCCGCTCCCAGGTAGGCCGCGAAGCTACCGGCCGCGATCGCGCCGACGTACCCGGCCGTCCCCGCGGCCAGCACGGCGGACCCGCCCACCAGCGCGTGCGTCGCCCGCAGGCGGCTCGCCGCGAGCCCGGCCGCGGGACCGGCGAGGTGGTAGACGGCCACGGCGAGGGCGCCGCTGAACAGGTCGTGGCGCCCCAGGACGGAGACCGCCAGCGACGGGGCCAGGGCCTGGGTGAAACCGCCGAGCACGTAGGTCGCCGCCACCAGGAGGCACACCGCCGGGAACACCGGACGCGCCGTCGGGGGCACCCGCACGACCGGGCGCAGCGAGCGGAGCGCGCCCGGCCGGCGCTCGACGGTCTCGGGCAGCAGCACCACCGTGACCGCCGCGGCCGCCAGCAACCCGGCCACCACGAGGAAGGAGACGACGGGCGCGGACGCCGGCGCCACCTGGACCGCGGCCCCGGAGGCCAGGGCACCGAGGGCGATGCCGCCCGGGGGCGCCCCGCTGGTCACGGCGCCGGCGAGCCCCGGGCGCGCCGGCGGCACCAGGTCCACCACGAACGCCCCGAGCGAGCTCAGCGCGAGCCCGACCGACAGGCCCTGGACCGCGCGGCCCACGATCAGCGGCAGCGCCGAGTCGACGGTCGCGAGGACCAGACAGGCCACGACCCCGACGACCACGGCCGGCACCGCGACCCGCCGTCGCCCCAGGTGGTCGGACAGGCTCCCGCAGCAGAGCAGGGCGACCAGCAGCGGGACGATGTAGATCGCGAAGGCGCCGGTGAGCGCGACCGTCGAGACGCCGTAGGACTGCGCGTAGACGACGTAGAGCGGGGCGGGGACCCCGGCCGCGGCACAGACGGCGACGAACACGACGGAGGCCGCGGCGAAGGCGGCTCCGGAGCGGGGTCGGGGCACCGGCTCAGTCGGTCCCCGCGCCGGGGACGTCGGACGTCACGGCGCCGAGCGTACGTCGACGGCGTGCGGTGTGCGGGCGGTGACGGTACGCCGATCGGAGATCGCGGCGCGGTCACGGTCCGGCGCACGCTCTCCCGACGTCGTCACTCTCCGTGCCAGCATCGACGAGGTCGTGCCCCGCTCGTCAGTCGAGCGGCGTAGTCGGAGAGCGAGAGGGTCACCGTGCAGAAGATGTCGATCATCCTCGGGTTCGTCCCGTGGATCGCGTTCAGTGTGCTGTCCGGGCCCTCGACGTGGGAGTGGGCGGCACCGACGGCGTTCGTCATCACGCTGGTGCTCGCGGTGCCGGACCTGCGCCGCACCCGCGAGATCGGTGTGCTCGACGCCGGCGGGGCGGCGTTCTTCGGTGTGCTCACCGTGCTGGCGCTCGTCCTCGAGCGCGGGCAGCTGCAATGGCTCGAGGACCGCGCGTCGCTGATCTCGGGGATCGCGATCACGCTGATCGCGGTCGGGTCCCTGCTCGTGCGACGCCCGTTCACCGAGCACTACGCCCGGCAGAGCACCCCGCGCGAGTACTGGACGAGCCCGCTCTTCCGGCACGTCAACGTCATGATCACCGGGGTCTGGGCGCTGACGTTCGCCCTGCAGGCGGTGAGCGCGTTCATCGTGAGCACGACGCCGCGCACGAGCGACGTGTTCGGCTGGGTGGTCCCGACGCTCCTGCTGGTCGCCGCCGTCAAGTTCACGATGTGGTACCCCGACCACGCGACCGCCGAGGTCCGCTCGGGGACGCCCGAGGCGCCGCGGGTCGCGTCGTGACCGCCGACCCGGCGTCCGGGCCGATCGCGCGGGGGCACGTCCCCACGCGGGTGCCGCTGGGCCTGCACGGAGCCTGGCTGCCGATACAGGAGTGAGTGTCGGGGGTGCTCGCTACCCTCTCGTCACGTTCCGGCGGGCCGGCGGGTCGTCACACCACACCGGACGCGAGCGATGGAGACTCCGATGAGCACCGACGTGGCGCACAGCGCCGACACCCACGAGCGCATCCGTGTCCTCGGCGCGCGGGAGAACAACCTGCGCGACGTGAACGTGGACCTCCCCAAGCGGCGGCTCACGGTGTTCACCGGGGTGTCCGGCTCGGGCAAGAGTTCGCTGGTGTTCGCCACGATCGCCGCGGAGTCGCAGCGGCTGATCAACGAGACGTACTCGACGTTCGTGCAGGGCTTCATGCCCACGCTCGCGCGGCCGGACGTCGACGTCCTCGACGGGCTGACCACCGCGATCATCGTCGACCAGCAGCGGCTCGGCGCCGACCCGCGCTCGACAGTCGGCACGGCCACCGACGCCGGCGCGATGCTGCGCATCCTGTTCAGCCGCCTCGGCGAGCCGCACATCGGGTCGGCACAGGCCTTCTCGTTCAACGTCGCCTCGATCAGCGGGGCGGGCGCGGTGACCACCACGAAGAACGGCCAGGAGGTCAAGGAGCGGCGCGAGTTCTCGATCACCGGCGGCATGTGCCCGCGGTGCGAGGGCCGCGGCGCGGTCTCCGACTTCGACCTCACCGCGCTCTACGACGAGGAGAAGTCCCTCGACGAGGGCGCGCTGACCATCCCCGGCTACTCGATGGACGGCTGGTTCGGGCGGATCTTCCGGGGCAGCGGGTTCTTCGACACCGCGAAGCCGATCAAGCGCTTCACGAAGAAGCAGCTGCACGACCTGCTGTACAAGGAGCCCACCAAGATCGTGGTCGAGGGGATCAACCTCACCTACGAGGGGCTCATCCCGAAGATCCAGAAGTCCATGCTGTCGAAGGACCGGGAGGCGATGCAGCCGCACATCCGGGCCTTCGTCGACCGTGCCGTCGTGTTCACCACCTGCCCGGAGTGCGACGGCACCCGGCTGACCGAGGCCGCCCGGTCGTCGCGCATCCGCGGGGTGAACATCGCCGAGGCGAGCGCGATGCAGATCAGCGACCTCGCCGAGTGGGTGCGGGCCCTCGAGTCCGAGGAGTCGGTGAAGCCGCTGGTCGAGACCCTGAGCCACACCCTGGACTCGTTCGTGCGGATCGGGCTCGGCTACCTGTCGCTGGAGCGGCCCTCCGGCACGTTGTCCGGCGGCGAGGCGCAGCGGACGAAGATGATCCGCCACCTCGGGTCGGCGCTGACCGACGTCACCTACGTCTTCGACGAGCCGACGATCGGGCTGCACCCGCACGACATCGCCCGGATGAACGACCTGCTGCTCGCCCTGCGCGACAAGGGCAACACCGTCCTGGTCGTCGAGCACAAGCCCGAGACGATCGCGATCGCGGACCACGTCGTCGACCTCGGCCCCGGTGCGGGCACCGACGGCGGGACGATCCAGTTCGAGGGCACGGTCGACGAGCTCCGCGCCGGCGGCACCGTCACCGGCCGTCACCTGGACGACCGCGCCGCCCTCAAGGACTCGGTCCGGACGCCGACCGGGCAGCTGCAGGTGCGCGGGGCCGACACGCACAACCTCCGCGACGTCGACGTCGACATCCCGCTCGGCGTGCTGGTGGCGCTGACCGGGGTCGCCGGATCGGGCAAGAGCTCGCTGATCAGCGGGTCGGTGGCCGGGCTGGAGAGGGTGGAGGTCGTCGACCAGGCGCCCATCCGCGGGTCCCGGCGCAGCAACCCCGCCACCTACACCGGGCTGTTGGAGCCGATCCGCAAGGCGTTCGCCAAGGCCAACGGTGTCAAGCCGGCCCTCTTCAGCGCGAACTCCGAGGGCGCCTGCCCGAACTGCAACGGCGCCGGCGTGATCGACACCGACCTCGGGCCGATCGCCTCCGTGGCCGTCACCTGTGAGGTGTGCGAGGGCAAGCGGTTCTCGGCCGACGTCCTGGAGTACCGGTTCGGCGGGCAGGACATCAGCGAGGTGCTGGCGATGTCGGTGGCCCAGGCGGAGGAGTTCTTCCGGGACGGTGATGCGAAGCTGCCGGCGGCCCACAGGATCCTGGAGCGGCTGGTCGACGTCGGGCTCGGCTACCTCCGGCTCGGTCAGCCGCTGAACACCCTCTCCGGGGGCGAGCGGCAGCGGCTGAAGCTCGCCGACCACCTCGGGGCGAAGGGCGGCGTCTACGTCCTCGACGAGCCGACCACGGGCCTGCACCTCGCCGACGTCGAGGCGCTGCTCGGTCTGCTCGACCGGCTGGTCGACGCCGGCACGTCGGTGATCGTGATCGAGCACCATCAGGCCGTCATGGCCCACGCCGACTGGATCATCGACCTCGGCCCCGGGGCCGGGCACGACGGCGGACAGGTCGTCTTCACCGGCACCCCGGCCGACCTCGTCGCGTCCCGGTCCACGCTGACCGGGGAGCACCTCGCGGACTACGTGCGGTCCCCCGCGACGTAGCCGGGCGCGATCCACGGCGGCAGCCGGTCGGGCACCTCGACGACGACGCGGTGCTCGCGGAAGGTGACCTCCGCGAGCCGGCCCTCGAGCGTGACGTCGACCGGCTCGAGGTTCTCCGGCTCGCCGGGGTCGCGCCCGATCGCCGCAGCGACGAACGCGCGCATCGGTCCGGAGTGCGTGCTCACGAGAGCGACCTCGTGGGGGGCGGCGAGTGCGCTGACACCGGCCCAGAGCCGGTAGACCGCGACCTGTGGTGGCTCGAAGCGCAGCGTGGTCGAGGTGAGCCAGCGGTCGATCGGCCCGCCGGTCTTCGAGAGCTCGCCGTAGTTCGCGTCGAAGCGGTCGTACTCGAGGGCCCAGTCCGGGTCGGCTCCCGACCCCGGGTCGAGCGCGATCCGGTCTGCCGCGACGGCCGAGGACTCGCGGGCCACGCCGTCGTGGAAGAACTGCAGGCTGTCGAAGTGGGCGTCCGGCTCGAGGTCGCCGAGGTCGAACCCGTGGGCGTCGCCGAGCCCCTCGACCAGGGCGGCCCGCAACGTCACCGCCGTCGCCGTACCCCGGGCGGTCGGGGCGTGTGGGAAGCGGATCCGTGTGCCCGAGGGGGCGCCGGCCACGAGCTCCTTCGCCAGCTGCCGTCCCCGCTCGTGGGCCTGGGACTCCCCCAGCTCGGTCAGCCCGAGGTCCCCGGAGTAGCCGTGGGTCTCGCCGTGGCGGAGCAGGACGACGCGGTACATGGTCGCCAGCCTGCCCCGCCGCCGCGGCGGTGTTCCACCCGGCCGTTGCGGGCGGGCGAACGGAAGGCCTGGCGCGAAATCCGTCGTCCTGATTTACTTGCTAGCGCAAGCACATACCGAGGAGGACCCCATGCCCACCACGATCACCGCCGTCCCCACGACGCTCGAGATCGACACGGACCCCGGCGTCCTGACCGCGATCGAGCGTTTCACCCCGTCCGGCTCGGGCCCGGCGAGCTCCGAGGGGGACGACGCGACCGTGCTCCACGAGCCGACCCACACCCGCTCCACCGCCGACCGCCCGGAGGTGCACCGTGCCGCCACGTACCTGCGCGGGACCCTGCGGCAGGTCCCCGGCTTCGGCGGCGGGCTCCTGCTCGCCGGGCAGGCCGGCGAGGTCGCGCTCTACAGCCGGTGGGCGGTCGCCGACTCCGCGTCGGCCGAGCTGCCCGCCGCCTGGTCGCTCGCGCCCGCGCTCGCGGACCTGACGCGGGTCGACGCCCGCACCTTCGCCGTGGACTTCACCGCGCCGGGAGCGGTCAGCCGGGCCTCCCGCACCGCCACGCCGCGCGCCCACTTCGGCGTGTTCACCGTGGCCCCGGAACGGCAGGAGGAACTGCTGGAGCGCGCCCGGCGGCACGCGCCCGGCTCGATCGGTACCCCGGGACTCGCCGCGATCACCTTCCACCGAAGCCTGGACGGGGAACGCGTGATCAACCTGGGGCTGTGGAGCGGTTTCGACGAGTTCGGCGACCTCCTCGCCCGTCCCGGTTTCGTCGGCGGCGCGGAGTACTGGGAGGGCGTGGCGGGGTTCCGCCCGCAGTTCTTCGACGTCGTCGATATCGTCGGGCGGTGAGTCCCGAGCCCGCGGAGCCGCCGACGCTCGACGCGGAGGAGGAGCGTCTCTGGCGCAACCTCGGCCGGGTCACCCAGCGGCTTCCCCGGCTCCTCGACGACGCCATGCTCCGCGGCGCCGGGCTGACGATGAGCGAGTTCGCGGTCCTCGACGCGATGGGCGGATCGCCGGAGGCGACCGTGCGGATGAGCGACCTCGCGGCCGAGATCGGCCTGTCGCTCAGCCGCGTCAGCCGCGTCGTCGACAAGCTCGCCGCCCGCGGGTGGTGCCGCCGCGTCCGGCACGGCGGCGACGGGCGCTCCGCCCTGGTCGTCCTCACCGACGACGGTGGCGCCCGGGTCGCCGCGGCCCGGCCGCTGCACCGGCGGCTGGCCCGCGAGCACGTGCTGGACCGCGTGCCGCCGGCCGACCGCGACGCGGTCGCCGCCGCGCTCGCGGCGATCGCGGAGGACCGGCGCGCCTGAGCCGGGCGATCGCCGCGAGTGCGACGTCAGGCAGGTCCGGAGGCCTGCGAACCTGCGCCATGTCGCACTCGGCGCGGGCGAACGCGGGCGAACGTGGGCGCAGCAGGATTCGAACCTGCGACCGACGGCTTGTAAGGCCGGCGCTCTACCGCTGAGCTATGCGCCCGGGGACGGGTCCCGGGAACGGTAGCCCGGGACCCGTCGTCTCCGACGGGGAATTAGCTCAGGCGCTGGCCTTGAGCTCCTCGATGGCGTCCTTCCAGCCCTGCTGGTTGCGGGCGTCGCCGGGCCCGTTGTGCTCGGCGAAGCGCACGATGCCCTCGCTGTCGATCAGGAAGGTGCCGCGGAACGCGAAGCCCAGGTCGGCGGAGAACACGCCGTAGCTCTCGGCGGTCGCACCGTGCGGCCAGAAGTCGGAGAGCAGCGGGAACTGGTAGCCCTCCTGCGTGGCCCAGGCCTTCAGCGACCAGGTGGTGTCCACCGAGATGCCGAGGATCTGGACGTCGTCGTTCTGGAACGCCGAGAGGTCGTCACGCGCCGAGCAGAGCTCGCCGGTGCAGATCCCGGAGAAGGCGAAGGGGTAGAACACCAGGAGCACGGCCTGCTTGCCGCGGAAGTCGGAGAGCGAGACCTCCTGGCCGTCCTGGTTCTTCAGCGTGAACTCGGGGGCCTTCGAGCCCACCTCGACCGTCATGGCGCGTGCGTCTCCTCACGGGTGTGCGACAGATGCGTCCGCCACCCTAGCGACGTCCGGCTCACAGCCGGACGGAGACGCTGCCGGTGTACGCGCCCGCGAGGAGGTCGATCAGCGCCTGCGGCGCGGCGTCGAGGCCGCCGTCCACGACCGTGTTCGGGTACACCATCCCCTCGCCGAGCCACCGACCGAACAGGGCCGGCGCCTCCGCCATGAGGTGCGGGGCATGGGCGAGGGCGAATCCCGAGACGTGCAGCCCCTTCATGATCGCGGTCTGGGTGTCGAAGCGCGGCCACCCGCCTCCCGACTGGGCGGCCAGCGCACCCAGCACGGCGATCCGCGCGTGCGGCGCCGCGAGCTCGACCGCCGTCTCGAACTGCGCGCCACCGACGAGGTCCACGACGACGGAGAAGCCCTCGGGGGCCGCCGCGCGCAGCTCGTCGAGGAAGGAGTCCGACCGGTGACCGACGGCGGCGTCGAAGCCCAGCTCGTCGACCAGCCAGGAGCACTTCGCGGCCGACCCGGCCGTGCCGACCACCCGGGCCGCCCCGAGCTTCCGCGCGATCTGTCCGGCCATCGACCCGACCCCGCCGGCCGCTCCGGTGACCAGCACGACGTCCCCGTCGCCCACCCGCGCACCGTCGCGGACCCCGAGCAGCGCCGTGGCGACGTTGCCGGTCGCGAACGCGTACTGCGGCTCGGGCAGGGAGTCGGCGGGGAGCGGGACCGCCGCGGAGGTGACGGCGTACTCGGCCCACGGGCTGCCGTACACGACGGTGGTCCCGACCGGGAGGTCGTCGGCCGCGCCCGCGACGACGGTGCCGACCGCGAACGCCTCCAGCGGCTCGCCGACCCGGAAGATCGGCAGCGCGTCGGGCAGGTTCGCGTCGGCCTCCATCTGCTCGCGCATCACGGCGCCGAGCGAGAGGTGCGAGTTCCGGACGACGACCTGCCCGGGTCCGGGGGCGGGCAGGTCGACCTCGACGGTGCGGAAGGCGTCGAGGGTCAGCGCGCCCTCCGGGCGCGCGGCGAGGAGGACCTGGCGGGTGCTGTGCGGCGGTGTCGGGTTCACGTCCGCCGATGCTGGACGCTGAGGCGGTCGGGAACCGTCCGCGTCGGGTCGGTCACCGCCGGTTCTTGCCCCCCGACTTCGGCGCCACCAGCCGTGTCCCGACCCATCCGTCGGAGATGTTGACGTTGGAGGTCTGGGAGAGCCCCGCCGTGGGAGCCGCCTCGGCGATGTCGGAGGGCTCGACGTGGCCGTCGTAGCCCGTCTTGGGCGTCAGCACCCAGACCGCGCCGTTGTCGGCGAGCGGCGACCGGGCGTCCATGAGGGCGTCGACGAGGTCCCCGTCGTCGTCGCGCCACCACAGCAGCACCACGTCGACGACCTCCTGCGCGTCCTCGTCGAGGAGGTCCTCACCGCAGCGTTCCTCGATCGCCGACCGGACGTCGTCGTCGACGTCGGAGCCCCAACCCAGTTCCTGGACGATCATCCCCGGCTCGACCCCGAGCTTGCTGGCCAGATCGCTCCGGCTGCCGTCGGAGTCCCCCGCGGCCGCGACCACGTGTCCCGTCCCTCCTCCGTGTCCCGGGCCGGGCCCCGTCCGGGTCCGGCCTCGCCGACCCCCACCGGGGCGTCGTGACGCACAGCGAACACGGCGCGGGTGCCGGACGCAACCAGCCACGCGGCCGGACCGGCGACGACGTCGAGTCGTCGAGGTTCTCGACGGATCGGGGCTACCCGCCGGTAGAGATGACGCGGTCGCGACACGGGGTGACCATGGAGGGGCCGTGCGGTCATCCCGCAGGCAGAATCGGTTCCGATCGTCGGCGTCACACCCCGATGGCGGCGCACCCCGAGAACGAGGAGTGGCAGCAGTTGTCAGCGCAGAACGACGCCCGTCCCGACAACCGCGTGCACGTCATCCGTGACGGGCTCTCCACCCACCTCCCGGACATCGACCCCGACGAGACCGCCGAGTGGATCGAGTCGTTCGACGGCGTGCTCGACTCGGCCGGCCAGCAGCGCGCCCGGTTCCTGATCCTGCAGCTGCTCCAGCGCGCGCGGGAGCGCCGGGTCGCGGTGCCGTCGCTGTTCTCCACCGACTACGTCAACACCATCCCCACCGACCAGGAGCCGTGGTTCCCGGGCGACGAAGAGACCGAGCGCCGCTACCGCGCCTGGATCCGGTGGAACGCCGCCGCGATGGTGCACCGCGCCCAGCGGCCCGGCGTCGGGGTCGGCGGGCACATCTCCACCTACGCCTCGGCGGCCTCGCTCTACGAGGTCGGCTTCAACTGGTTCTTCCGCGGCAAGGACCACCCCGGCGGTGGCGACCACGTCTACATCCAGGGCCACGCCTCCCCCGGCATCTACGCGCGCGCCTTCCTCGAGGGCCGCCTGGGCGCCGAGCACCTCGACGGGTTCCGCCAGGAGCTCTCGCACGCCGGCCCCGGCGGCGGCCTGCCGTCCTACCCGCACCCGCGGCTCATGCCGTGGTTCTGGGAGCACCCCACGGTCTCCATGGGCCTCGGGCCGATCAACGCGATCTTCCAGGCGCGGTTCGACAAGTATCTGCACAACCGCGGGCTGAAGGACACCTCCCAGCAGCACACCTGGGCGTTCCTGGGCGACGGCGAGATGGACGAGCCGGAGTCCCGCGGGGCGATCCACGTGGCGGCGGCCGAGGGCCTGGACAACCTGACCTTCGTCGTGAACTGCAACCTGCAGCGCCTCGACGGGCCGGTGCACGGCAACGGCAAGGTCATCCAGGAGCTGGAGTCGTTCTTCCGCGGCGCGGGCTGGAACGTCGTCAAGGTGGTGTGGGGCCGGGAGTGGGACCGGCTGCTGCACGCCGACCGTGACGGCGCGCTGATCAACCTCATGAACACCACGCCGGACGGCGACTTCCAGACCTACAAGGCCAACGACGGCGCCTACGTCCGCGAGCACTTCTTCGGGCGCGACCCGCGGACCAAGGAGCTCGTCAAGGACCTCTCGGACGACGACGTCTGGAACCTCAAGCGCGGCGCCCACGACTACCGGAAGGTCTACGCCGCCTACCAGGCCGCCCTGGAGCACGAGGGCCGCCCGACGGTCATCCTCGCCAAGTCGATCAAGGGCTACACGCTCGGTCCGACGTTCGAGGGCCGCAACGCGACCCACCAGATGAAGAAGCTGACGCTGCAGGACCTCAAGACCTTCCGCGACGAGGTCCGGGTCCCGATCTCGGACGCCGAGCTCGAGCGCGACCCCTACCTGCCGCCCTACTACCACCCCGGCAAGGAGGCGCCCGAGATCCAGTACATGCTCGAGCGCCGCCGCCAGCTGGGCGGCCCCTCCCCCGAGCGCCGGCTGCGCCACCAGCCGCTGGTGCTCCCGGGCGACAAGGCCTACGACGTCGTCAAGCGCGGCTCGGGCAAGCAGGAGATCGCCACGACGATGGCGTTCGTCCGGCTGGTCAAGGAGCTGACCCGCGACGAGGGCATCGGCAAGCGGGTCGTCCCGATCATCCCCGACGAGGCCCGGACCTTCGGGATGGACTCGTTCTTCTCGAACCTGAAGATCTACAACCCGCTGGGCCAGCTGTACACCTCGGTGGACGCCGACCAGCTGCTCGCCTACCGCGAGTCCGAGACCGGGCAGCTGCTCCACGAGGGCATCAACGAGGCCGGCTCGGTCGCCTCGTTCACCGCCGTGGGCACGTCGTACGCCACCCACGGCGAGCCGATGATCCCGATCTACATCTTCTACTCGATGTTCGGGTTCCAGCGCACCGGCGACGGCATCTGGGCCGCCGCGGACCAGATGGCCCGCGGCTTCCTGCTCGGCGCGACGGCGGGTCGGACCACGCTGGTCGGCGAGGGGCTGCAGCACAACGACGGCCACTCGCTGCTGCTGGCGGCGACCAACCCCGGCGTCGTCGCCTACGACCCCGCGTTCGCCTTCGAGATCGGGCACATCGTGCGCGACGGCCTGCAGCGGATGTACGGCCAGGACGAGCAGGAGTCGCCGCCCGCGGACCCGGAGCGCGAGGCCGGGACCGAGGACCGCCGCGACCCGAACGTCATGTACTACCTGACGGTCTACAACGAGCCGTACCGCCAGCCCGCGGAGCCCGACGGCGTCGACGTGGACGGCATGCTGCGCGGGTTGTACCGCTACGCGCAGGCCCCGGGCGGTCCCGGACCGCGGGCGCAGATCCTCGCCTCCGGGGTGGCCATGAGCTGGGCGCAGCGGGCCCAGGAGATGCTCGCGTCCGAGTGGGGGGTGCAGGCCGACCTGTGGTCGGCCACGTCCTACGGCGAGCTGCGCCGCGACGGGGTGGCCTGCGAGCAGCACAACCAGGCCCACCCCGGGGCCGAGCCGCGCACCCCGTACGTCACCACCGCCCTCGCCGAGGCGGCCGGCCCCGTCGTCGCCGTCTCGGACTGGATGCGTGCCGTCCCGGACCTCGTCCGCCCCTGGGTGCCCGGCGACTACACCACCCTGGGCACCGACGGCTTCGGCCTCTCCGACACCCGCCCGGCCACCCGGCGGCACTTCGGGGTGGACGCGGAGAACGTCGTCGTCGCCGTGCTGGCGGCCCTGGCGCGGCGCGGGGAGGTGGATCACGCGACGGTGCGCGACGCGGCGGCGCGCTACCAGGTCCACGACCCGCAGGCGGCCGGACCGCAGGAGTCCGACAGCGGGGTGGCCTAGCTCGTGACCTCGCGGTGACTTTCTGGGGCTCGGGGCTGGTTTCCTCCCCCAGGGATGCCGCTAGGCTGTCGCTCGACCGCCCGGTCCACCTCGTAGCCAACGGGGCCACCGGCGGGTCCGGCGGTTGGAGTACATCGCTCCGGCGGCGGCTTGAAGGCCGGGGACGCCCGAAGTCCCCGGGACATCGGTATGAGGAGCAGGAATGGCAGAAGGCACCGTCAAGTGGTTCAACAGCGAGAAGGGCTTCGGCTTCCTCGCTCCCGACGGTGGTGGCGCTGACGTCTTCGTCCACTACTCGGCGATCCAGTCTCGTGGGTTCCGGACCCTGGACGAGGGGCAGCGCGTCTCGTTCGACGTCGAGCAGGGCCAGAAGGGCCTGCAGGCCGTTCAGGTCACGCCGCTGTAAGTAGCGCGCACACGCGTCACTGACGAACGGGGCTCCGGCCGGCACTCGTGCCGACCGGGGCCCCGTTCTCGTTCGCGCCGGTCTCGAGTTCGCGCCGGTCTCGAGGAGGAGGGGGTCGACGATGACCCGGGCCCGCACCCCGGTCTCGGAGGACACCTTCCGCCGCCTGGAACTGGCCACCGGGGGCGTCGCCGGCGCCGGGGTGGCCGAGATGTCCTCGCGGTTGCCGTGGTTCGGCCGGCTCACCGCCGACCAGCGGGCCGGGGTCCTGCTGGTCACCCAGCTCGGGGCCGGCAACTTCGTGACGTGGCTGCGCGACCCGGACGCCACCCCAGGGCTGACCGCGGAGGCGTTCCGCAGCGCCCCGCCCGACCTCGCCCGGCAGATGAGCCTGCGCCAGACCGTCGAGCTGGTCCGGATCGCGACCGAGGTCTTCGAGGAGCGCATCCCCGCCCTCGGGGGCAACCGCGCCGAGCGGGCCACGCTGGTCGCGGCCGTGCTGCGTTTCGGTCGCGAGGTCGCCTTCGCCGCGGCCACGGTGTACGCCTCGGCCGCCGAGGCCCGCGGCGCGTGGGACGCCCGTCTCGAGGCCCTCGTCGTCGACGCGGTGGTCCGGGGCGACAGCGACTCCGCGGACTCCGCGGCCGCCGTGCTCTCCCGCGCGGCCGCGCTCGGCTGGGACCCGGCCGCCCGCGCCCGGGTGCTCGTCGGCGGGCCACCCGTCGACGGCTCCGACCCCGCCCGCCCCTCCGGCCCCGACCCGCTCCACGGCGTCCGCCGCGCGGCCGCCCGGGCCGGCACGGCCGTGCTGCTGGGGGCCCACGGCAGTCGACTGCTGATGATCATGTCGAGCGCCGACGGGGACGACGAGGCCGCGGTGGCCACGCTCAGCGAGTCCTTCGGGCCGGGCCCCGTCGTCGCCGGTCCGGTGGTCGCGGGGCTGGTCGAGGCGCACGTCTCGGCCACCCGCGCGCTCGCGGGCCATCGCGCGGTCGCCGCCCGCCCCGGGGCACCCCGTCCCGTCGCCGCGGACGACCTGCTGCCCGAGCGGGTCCTCGCGGGCGACCGCACCGCCGTGACGACCCTGGTCGACGACGTGGCGCGCCCGCTGCGGGAGGCCGGCGGCTCGCTCACCGAGACCGTCGAGAGCTACCTCGACCACGCGGGGGTGCTCGAGGCGTGCGCCCGCTCCCTGTTCGTGCACCCCAACACGGTCCGGTACCGCTTGCGCCGAGTGGCCGACCTCACCGGCTCCCATCCAGGTGACGCCCGCGGCGCGACGTTGTTGCGAATGGCCATCGCGCTCGACCGCCTCCGTGCGAGCGGCGCCACACACGATGCGGAACCGACGCCCTGACCTGCGGTGATCCGTCTGATCGGCACTCCTCCGGAGCATCGGCGACGTCTTGATCGATCATGCGCGACCCGCCGTCGGGAAGGGTTCTTGTAGGAACCCGACAACGAACCCCGGCGACTATTCGTCACCCCGGCGCCTGCAGCGCGTGTGCCGGGCGTGATGGAGTACGGCCTGTGATCGCGATCCTCGCGCCCGGTCAGGGCGCCCAGAAGCCGGGGATGCTCGCGCCGTGGCTGGAGCGCCCCGGGCTCCGCGAGCGGCTCGCCGAGTTCTCCGAGGCGGCCGGGCTCGACCTGGAGCACCTGGGCACCGAGGCCGACGCGGACGCGATCGCCGACACCGCCGTGACCCAGCCGCTGCTCGTGACGAGCGCCCTGCTCTCGTGGGAGGCGCTGCGCGCGGAGGCCGGGGCACCCCCCGAGGGCACGTTCGTCGCCGGGCACTCGGTCGGCGAGCTCGCCGCGGCCGCGATCGCCGGCGTGCTCGACCCCGCGCGGGCCGTCGCCCTGGCTGCGGTCCGCGGCCGGGAGATGGCCGCCGCGTGCGCGGTGGAGCCGACCGGCATGGCGGCGGTCCTGGGCGGGGACTCCGACGACGTGCTGCGCGTGCTCACCTCCCACGACCTTGAGCCGGCCAACCGCAACGGCGCCGGACAGGTGGTCGCGGCCGGCCGCACGAGCGACGTCGAGGCGCTCGCCGCCGAGCCGCCCGAGGGCGCACGGGTCCGCCCGCTCGCCGTCGCCGGCGCGTTCCACACCCGCTTCATGGAGCCCGCCGAGAAGGCGCTGGGCTCCTGGGTCGCCGAGCACCGCGCCGAGCTGGCGCCCGCCGACCCGGTGCTGCCGCTGCTGTCCGACGCCGACGGTGCCGTCGTCACCTCCGGGGACGACATGCTCGACCGACTGGTCGCCCAGGTGACACTCTCGGTCCGCTGGGACTCGTGCCTGGAGACCCTGCGCGAGCACGGGATCGCCACCGCGATCGAGCTCACCCCCGCCGGGACGCTGACCGGGATGGTCAAGCGTCAGATCAAGGGCACCGCCACCGTGAACGTCTCCACGCCCGACCACCTCACCGCCGCCGCCGACGTCCTGCGGGGTGCGGCGTGAGCATCTCCCTGAGCCGGGCCGACGGCGTCGCCGGCGCGCGCATCATCGGCCTCGGCAGCTCGCAGCCCGACCGCGTCGTCACCAACGACGAGCTGGCGCAGCGGGTCGAGACCAACGACGAGTGGATCCGCAGCCGCGTCGGGATCGCGGAGCGCCGGTTCGCCGCCGAGACCGACTCCGTCGTGTCCATGGGCGCGGACGCCGGGTCGAAGGCGCTCGCCGACGCCGGGATCGCCCCCACCGACCTCGACGCCGTCATCGTCGCGACCTGCACGATGCCGACGCCGATCCCGAACGCCGCCGCGCAGATGTCCGACCGCATCGGGGTCAACGGGATCGCGGCGTTCGACATCAACGCCGCGTGCGCCGGCTTCTGCTACGGCGTCGGCGTGGGCTCGGACATGATCCGCTCCGGCAGCGCGCGCAACGTGCTCGTCGTCGGGTCGGAGAAGCTCACCGACTGGCTCGACATGGACGACCGGTCGGTCTGCATCATCTTCGCCGACGCCGCGGGCGCCGCGGTGCTGACCGCGGCCGAGACGCCCGAGGAGGTCGGGGTCGGCCCGGTCGTGCTCGGAGCCGCCGGCGACCTGGTGAAGACGATCGGCATCGACGAGAAGAACTTCCTGCGCCAGGAGGGCCAGGCGGTGTTCCGCTGGGCCACGACGAAGATCGCGCCGACCGCGCTGAAGGCGGTCGAGCGGGCCGGGCTGACCCCCGCCGACATCGACGTGCTGGTCCCCCACCAGGCGAACCTGCGGATCGTCGAGGCGATCGCGAAGAAGCTCAAGGCCGAGGGGGCGCGCGACGACCTCGTCGTCGCCGACGACATCGTCCACTCCGGCAACACCAGCTCCGCCTCGATCCCCATGGCGATCGACCACATGCGCGCCGCCGGGCGGGTGCGCTCCGGGGACGTCGCCCTGCTGGTCGGGTTCGGAGCCGGCCTGTCCTACGGCGGCCAGGTCGTCGTCCTCCCCTAGCCTCACTGCCCGACACACCACCGAAGGAAAGGAGCCCTGCGTGGCTTCCAAGGAAGAGATCCTCCCCGACCTCGCGAGCATCGTCGAGGAGGTCGCCGGCGTCGACGCCTCCGAGGTCACCCCGGAGAAGTCGTTCGTCGACGACCTGGACATCGACTCGCTGTCGATGGTGGAGATCGCCGTGCAGGCCGAGGACAAGTTCGGGGTCAAGATCCCGGACGACGAGCTCGCGAAGCTCACCACCGTGTCCGACGCCGTCGACTACATCTCCTCGCACTCGTGAGCGCCGCCGGCCAGGGGGTCGTCGTCACCGGGATGGGAGCGACGACCCCGCTCGGCGGAGACGTGCAGTCCACCTGGGACGGTCTCCTGGCCGGCCGCAGCGGTGCGCGGCCGATCGAGGACGACTGGCCCGCGCGGTTCGAGCTGCCGGTCGACTTCGCCTCGCAGCTCGCCGTCGAGCCGTCGGAGATCCTGAAGCGGGTGGAGCTGCGGCGCCTCGACCGCTCCGAGCAGGTCGCGATCATCGCGGCCCGCCAGGCGTGGGAGCACGCCGACCTCGGCGACTACCCGGCGACCGACGGCGGGTCGCCGAAGGTCGACGGGCTGCGGCTCGCGGTGATCATCGGGACCGGCATCGGCGGGGCCACCACCCTGCTCGGCCAGGACGACCTGCTCGAGCAGCAGGGCCTGCGCAAGGTCGCCGTCCTGACGATCCCCATGCTCATGCCGAACGGACCCGCGGCCCACGTCGGACTCGAGTTCGGTGCCGCCGCCGGGATCCACGCACCCGTCTCCGCGTGCGCGTCCGGCGCCGAGGCGATCGCCTGGGGCTGGCGGATGCTGCAGGCGAACGAGGTCGACGTGGTCGTGGCGGGCGGCGCCGAGGCGTGCATCGCGCCGATCACCCTCGCCGGGTTCTGCCAGGCGCGGACCATGGCGCACGACTGGGACGACCCGGCCGCGGCCTCCCGTCCGTTCGACGCGAAGCGCAACGGCTTCGTGCTCGGCGAGGGCGCGGGCATGGTCGTGCTGGAGCGCGCCGAGTTCGCCGAGGCGCGGGGCGCGACGATCCACGGGCGCATCGCCGGTATCGGCACCAGCGCCGACGCGTACCACATCACCGCGCCCGACCCCGAGGGCACGGGCCAGTCCCGCGCCATCGCGGCCGCGCTGCGCACCGCGGGCCTCGAGCCCTCCGACATCGGGCACGTGAACTGCCATGCGACCTCGACCCCGGTGGGCGACGTCGCCGAGACCGTGGCCGTGCGCAAGGCGATCGGCGACCACCCGGTGCTCACCGCGCCGAAGGGGTCCCTGGGACACCTGCTCGGCGCCGCGGGCGCCGTGGAGGCGATCGCGACGATCCTCGCGGTCAAGGAGGGCCAGATCCCGCCGACCGCGAACCTCACCGACCTCGACGGCGACGTCGAGCTCGACGTGGTCTCGGGCGAGGCGCGGAAGGTCCAGCTGGACGCCGCGATCAACGACTCGTTCGGCTTCGGCGGGCACAACGTGTCCTTGTGCGTGATGTGAGCTTCGCTCAGGTGAGCACTTGTTGTCGTTATGGCGACAACAAGTGCTCACCTGCGCATCGCGCACATCTCATGAACTCCCCGTCCCAGCCCAGCTGGCGGAGCCGGAACCAGACGAGGCGTGCGGTCGTACGGTTCGTCGTGGACCTCGTCGTAGCCGAACGTCAGCCGGGCGCGTCCTTCCAGCTCGGCCACGTTGTCGCGGGCCCGGTCGCTCCGGGCCGTCCGCCGATTCGCGTGGACGATGAACCCGTCGAGCCGCACGGTGAGGACGCCGAGCGGCATGCGGTACTCGAGATCCTCGAAGCGGTTGGTGTCGCCGACCCGGTGCAGGACCTGCCGGAGGCCGGCGGGCAGACCGTGGGCGAGCTCGACGTCGGTCGCGTAGTCGAGTTCCAGGACCGATTGCACCCCGTCGACGAGGAACTGCGCAGCTGCGCGCAGCGCCTTCGCGTAACGACGAGGCCGCCGGAGGTCGAGGTGCTCGGTGATCTTCGTGCCGTCGAGGCGGGCGGCCGCCGCACTCGCCGTCAGGACCCGCATCCCCTCTCGGGAACTCGGCGCCTCCACCGCCAGGTCGACGACCGTGGTGACCCTCGACGTCACCGGCGGGACGGAGCCGGCCAGGCCGATGTGCGCGAAGGCCTTGCTCCGGTGGACCGCGATACCGGCACACCCGCTCGCCGACGATCCATAGGGCACGGTCACGTGGATCGGCCCGTCGACACGGCCACCGCGCAGGCCGAGGACCCCGGCCGCCGTCTCGTGGCTGAGCATCGCCGGCCCGCGGATGAACAACAGCGCCGCCCACCGCCACATCGCCGGCGTCGGCGGCCCGGTCACGAGGGCGTAGACGCCGCGGAACAGCGGCACCCACCGCCCCGCTGCCACGTTCGCCCGGATTGCTGCGAGGGTGAAGCCCTGGCCCAGGAGCTGCCGGTAGCCGGCCACGTTCTCCTGGTCCCGTCGCAGCCGCTGCCATGCATCGAGTTCGTCCACACCAGCTTGGAGGGAGCCGGGCGACGATCGGTTCCATGTGCGGAGCAGGTGAGCACTTGTTGTCGCTATGGCGACAACAAGTACTCACCTGCCGTCAGGCACATGGAGTCCGCAGCGAGCTGCCCGCCATCGGGTCCACGATCTTGAGCTCGCCGCGCTCGGTCACGAGGGTCATCGACACCTGCCAGCACAGGCGCGGGGCCGGGACGTCCGGGGGCGCGGCGGCCGGGTCCTGGGTGGTGACCCATCCGGTGGGGACGACGAACTCCCCGTTCCCGACCGGGTCGATGCGCCGCAGGATCACCGACCCGACCTTCACGGTGCGGTTCCGGTCGGCGAACTGGGCGGCCGACACCGACGCCACGGAGGTCGCCGACGAGGTGGACACCCAGTCGACGAAGTTGTCGGCGTTGCGGGCGTCGACCTGACGCTGCACCAGGTCGCGGATCTCGGCCGCGCGGGGGAAGGCGGCGGCCGAGGGCGAGAGGGCGACGGTCGGTGGGCCGGCGGTGCCGTCCTCGGGGAGGGCGACCCCGGCCAGCGCCGGCCCGGTGTCGCCGAGCGCGTCGCGGGCGGTCCCGGCGGCCCGGTCGGCGAGCAGGGCCGCGACCACGCCGAGGGCGGCGAGCACGAGCACCAGCGCGATGGGCACCGTCACCGCGGGGCGCAGGAGTCGCATGGAGACATCGAACCAGCCCGGCTCAGCCGACCTGGTGCAGCCACCCCACGGCCGACCCGTCGCCGGCGAAGCGGTAGGGCTCGAGCGCGTCGTCCCAGCGGCGGCCGAGCAGCTCGTCGAGCCGGTGGTGCAGCGCGTCCTGGCCGGTGCGGCGGGCGGCGGCCATCGCCGAGCGCAGCTGGTCCTCGCCGATCACGACGTCGCCGTTGGCGCTCGTGCGGCCGTGCCAGAGCCCGAGGCCGGGGACGTGGGAGAAGCGCTCGCCGTCGGTGCCGGGACTCGGGTCCTCGGTCACCTCGAAGCGGAGCATGCCCCAGGCCCGCAGCGCGCTCGCCAGACGTGCGGCGGTGCCGACGGGCCCCGTCCAGGAGCACTCGGCACGCATCTGGCCCGGGGCCGCGTCCTGCACGGTCCAGTCCAGCTGAACACGGGCGTCCAGGACGCCCGAGATGGCCCACTCGACGTGCGGATTGACCGCAGGCGGCGACGAGTGGACGTAGACCACGCCACGGGTGCTCACTGCTGACCTCCGATCGAGACGAGAAGCGTCTTCCCCAACGTCCTCGAACTCGGTCCTCGGGCTCGCGATGACCAACCGGTGCAGCAGTGTGCCCTGTGATGCCCCTGGTACGCCAGTGGCCCGGGCGCGTCGGCGTGTCGCGGCGTGGACCACCGTGGACTGCCGTGGACCGCGGCCCTCCGGTTCGCCTAGCGTGATCGGACGATGACGGGGGGCGATCGGCGGGAGGACGACCGTCCGGCCCGCTTCCGGGACGCCCTCGCGGTCCCCGCCTTCCGTCGGCTCTGGCTCGGTCAGCTGCTCTCGATCGTCGGCGACCAGGTGGCCCGGGTGGCCCTCGCCGTGCTCGTGTTCGACCGGACCGCGTCGGCCGCCCTGACCGCGCTCACCTACGCGCTGACCTTCCTGCCCGACCTCGTCGCCGGGCCGCTGCTCTCCGGCCTGGCCGACCGCTTCCCGCGCCGGGCGGTCATGGTGGTCACCGACCTCGCCCGGGCCGTGCTCGTCGCCGTCATGGCCGTGCCGGGCATGCCGCTGCCCGCGCTGATCGTGCTGCTCGTCGCCGTGCAGATGCTGGCCGCGCCGTTCCTCGCCGCGCGGTCGGCGATCCTGCCGCACCTGCTCACGGGCGACCGCTACGTGGCCGGCAACGCGGTGATCAGCACGACCTACCAGTCCGCCCAGGTCCTCGGCTTCGCCCTCGGCGGGCCACTCGTCGCGCTCCTCGGGGTCTCCCCCGCCCTCGCGGTCAACGCGGCGACGTACGCGCTCTCGGCCGCGGTCCTGCGGTGGGGCGTCCCCGAGCAACCCGTGCCTCCCGACAATGCAACCGAGCACGCCGATAGGGGGTCGGTGCGGGTCGGACTGCGCGGGGAATTCGCCCGCGTGACGGCGGGCGCACGGATCGTGGGCTCGGACCCGCGCCTGCGCTCGTTGATCGGGCTGGCGTGCATCTCGGCGTTCGTGGTCACCGTCGAGGGACTCGCGGCGCCCTACGCGGCGGAGCTCGGCGCGGGGACGGCCGCGGTGGGCCTCCTCCTGGCGGCGAACCCGCTGGGGCAGGTGCTCGGGATCCTGCTGCTGACCCGCCTGGTCCCACCGCCCCGGCGGTCGCGGTGGATCGGACCGCTCGCGGTCGGGTCGTGCGTCCCGCTCGTGGTGTCCGCCCTCGGGCCGCCACTGTGGGTCCTGGTCGTGGCCTGGGTGGTCTCGGGCATGGCGTGCGCCTACCAGGTGCCCGCCAACGCGACCTTCGTCGTGACCGTCGACGACGCGCAGCGCGGACAGGCCTTCGGACTGGCCGTCACGGCGCTGCGGGTCACCCAGGGGGTCGGGGTCCTGCTCGCCGGGGTGCTGGCGCAGCGGTCGTCGCCGTCGACCGCCGTCGCGATCGGCGGGGCCGTGGGCATCGTCGTGGCCCTGTGGGCCGCGCGGGCGTGGTCCCGGGCCTCCGCGCGGGAGCCCCGGCCCGACGCGTGAGCCGGCCGGCGCCCCGGAGGGCGCCGGCCCGGGCGCGGGATCAGCCCCAGTGCACGTCGCCGCGGTGCCAGTTGGAGTCGGCCACGTTCCAGTGCGAGTCGCGGTTCCAGTGCGAGTCGCGGTTCCAGTGCGAGTCGCGGTTCCAGTGCGAGTCGGGACGCATGGGTTCTCCTCGGTGGTGTGTGATCGGTTGCACGCCGTGTCCCCGCAGGCGTCGGATGCCCCGGTCGCGCATCGACGGGCGCGCGAGTCGGTGACGCATCGTGGTCGGCTCACGAGGACCGTGAGCCCGGATGACCACGGAGCGCGACCGACGGACGAGATTCATCCTGACCGCCGTGGCGGTCGGTGACCACCCGACGACCGGGCGTCAACCATCCAGGTGAGATGCCACGAAAGGGTGATCCAAAGCGTTCTCGGACGGGGCGACGCGGTACCGTGCGAGTCGCGCCGACGCCACCACCGGGGCGCGCCGCACCCTCGACACCTGCCTCCGGAGGCAACGGACAGTGACCGACTCGCGCTCCCGGCTCCCCAGCCCGGACGTCGCGAGCGCGACGGTGCGTGACCGTGGTCGGCGCTGGAGTCCGCGCCGGTGGACGCTCTGGTCGCTCCCCCGCAGCGCCCTGGCCTACGTCCTGGGGGTCGAGGCCGCGGCCGTGCTGGTCATGGTGCTGACGCTGGTCCTCGGCCCGCACGGCCGGGGCTGGGTGGTCGCCGGCCTGCTCTTCCTCGGCGCCGTCACCCATGCCGAGGCCGCCCGGCACATCGAGCGCGTCCGGGTCTCCCGGGTCGACCGCCCCTTCATCGACCTCAAGTCGATGTGGACGTTCGCGGGTCTGCTGCTCGTGCCCACCGGCACCGCGCTCGTCCTGGTCGGCGCGACCTTCGCGTACTGGTGGCTGCGGAACGGGCAGCACCACTCCGCCCTGCACAAGTGGATCTTCTCGTGGGCGACGGTGGTGCTCGGGACCGCGGCGGCCGGACTCGTGTTGCAGGGGTTCGACATCGACACCCTGCTGGCGCGGGCCGCCGGCCCCACCGGCCTGGTGCTGATCGCCGCCGCGGCCTGCGTGCGCTGGGCGGTCAACCACGGCCTCGTCGTCGGCATCCTCCTGCTGACCACCCGCGACCGGTCGGTGCGCCGCCACCTCGCGAGCCCCGCCGACACGCTGCTCGGCCTGGGGGCGCTCGCCCTCGGGGCCGCGCTCGCCGTCCTGGCCGCCGCGTCCCCCTGGCTCGTCCCGATCCTGCTGGTCCCGGTGATCACGCTCCACCGCGGTGTGCTGCTGGACCAGTTCCGGCACGCCGCGCGGACCGACCCGAAGACCGGGCTGGCGAACGGGGCCGCCTGGGCCGAGGTGGCGGGGAAGGAGATCGCCCGCGCCCGACGGCACGGCATCGGCCTGGCCGTCCTCATGGTCGACCTCGACGAGTTCAAGGCCGTCAACGACGCCCACGGCCACCTGGTGGGCGACGAGGTCCTGCGTGCGGTCGCCGCGGCGCTCTCGGCCGAGGTGCGGGCCTACGACGCCGTCGGCCGGTTCGGCGGCGAGGAGTTCGTCGTGCTGTTGTCCGGCGTCGATCCGCCCGCGGCCACGCACGCCGCCGAGCGGCTCCGGGCACGCATCGGCGCGATCGACCTCACCGTCCCGGGGATGGCCGGGGTCACCTCCCGGGTGCGCGGTCTGACGGCGTCGATCGGCTGCGTGCCCTGCCGGCCGACCGACACGACCGTCGAGGAGCTCCTGACGGCCGCCGACGCGGCGCTCTACCGCGCGAAGCGGGCCGGCCGGGACCGCACCGTCACCGCGGACCCGGCGCGCCCCGAGGTCGGGCCCTAGCGGAACGCCGCCAGCCCGGTGAGCGCCTGCCCGATCGACAGCGCGTGCATCTCCTCGGTGCCCTCGTAGGTCAGCACCGTCTCCAGGTTCGTCATGTGCCGGAACACCGGGTACTCGAGGGTGATCCCGTTGCCGCCCAGGACGGTCCGCGCGGTCCGGGCCACGTCGAGGGCCGCGTGCACGTTCGCCATCTTGCCGAAGCTGACCTGCGCCGGGTGCAGCTCGTGCGCGTCCTTGAGCCGCCCGATCCGGGCCGCCGTCAGCGAGGCCTGGTTGACCGCCACGACCATCTCCGCGAGCTTGCGCTGGGTCAGCTGGAACCCGGCGATCGGCTTCCCGAACTGCTCGCGGTCGAGCGCGTAGGACAGCGCCGCCTCGTAGCAGGACCGGGCCGCCCCGACGGCGCCCCACAGGATGCCGTAGCGCGCCTCGTTCAGGCACGACAGCGGGCCCTTGAGCCCGGTGACCTCGGGGAACATCGCGTCGGCGGGCAGGCGGACGCCCTCCAGGACGAGCTCCGCGGTCAGCGACGCCCGCAGCGAGAGCTTGTGCTTGACCTCGTTCGCGGTGAAGCCCGGGGAGTCGGTCGGGACGACGAAGCCGCGGATGCCCGACGACCCGGCGTCGGGATCGGTCTGGGCCCACACGACGGCGACGTCGGCGAGCGTCCCGTTCGTGATCCACATCTTGGAGCCGTCGAGGACCCAGTCGTCGCCGTCGCGCCGCGCCCGGGTGCGCATCGAGCCGGGGTCGGACCCGGCGTCGGCCTCGGTCAGCCCGAAGCAGCCCAGCGCCTCGCCGGTCGCCATGCGGGGCAGCCAGGTCTGCTTGTGCTCCTCGGTGCCCCACCGGTGGATCGCGAACATCGCGAGCGAGCCCTGCACGGAGACGAACGAGCGCAACCCGGAGTCGACCGCCTCCAGCTCGCGGCACGCCAGGCCGTAGGAGGTGGCGTTGGTCCCGGCGCACCCGTAGCCCTCGAGGTGCATCCCGAGCAGTCCGAGCGACCCCAGGCCCTTGGCGATGTCGCGCGGCAGGGTGTTCGACTCGTACCACTCGGCGATCCGCGGGGCGAGCTCCGCGGCCGCGTAGTCGCGGACGGCGTCACGGATGTCGCGCTCCTCCGCGGTCAGCTCGGCGTCGACGGCGAGGAAGTCACTCGGGTCCGGAACCATGGGTCCACGCTAAGTGCTGCGCCCAGAACGCGGCGAACCCCGGATGGAGGTCGAGGTCACCGACGCCCTCCACCGTCACCCACCGCAGCTCCGAGGCCTCCCCGTCCTGCGGCGTGAGCGGCACCGGCTCGTCGAGGGTGGCGTGCACCGTCGTGTAGCTCCACCCGCCGTGGTCGTCGGTCGAGACGTTCCCGACGACGACCCGGGCCGGGTCGAGCCCGGTCTCCTCCGCGGTCTCGCGCAGGGCGGTCTCGACGGCGGTCTCGTCCCCGTCGCGGGCCCCGCCCGGGATGCCCCAGGTGTTGCCGTGGTGGCTCCAGAAGATGCGGTGGGCGAGGAGGATCCGGCCGTCGGACTCGAGCAGCAGACCGGCCGCGCCGAACCGGCCCCAGTGCCGGTGCCCCTGCCCGCAGACCACCCAGCCGTCCCCGTTCGTGCCGCGCGCCACTCGTGTCTCCGTTCGTCGGGCCGCCCCCGGTGGGAACATCCCCCGTCGTGGACGCACCGACACGGCGGATGGGGGTCGAGGAGGAGCTGCTCCTCGTCGACCCCGACGACGGCACCGCGCTGGGCCTGGCCCCGGCCGTGCTCGCAGGCTCGGAGGAGCTCGACGCGGAGATGCGCTACGAGCAGGTGGAGACGGGCAGCGCCCCGCACGCCGACGCGGACGCCCTCGCCGATGACCTCCACCGGCGCCGCCGCGCGGCGGTCGAGGCGGCGGGCGAGCGCGGGGCCGCGGTCGCCGCGGTCGCCACCTCGCCCCTGCCGCAGGGGCCGGCGCCGGAGCTCGAGGGCCGCTACGGGCGGATCCTCGAGCGTTTCGGTGCCGTCGCCACCGAACAGCTGACCAACGGCCAGCACGTGCACGTCGAGATCAGCTCCCGCGAGGAGGGCGTCGGCGTGCTGGACCGGATCGGCCCGTGGCTGCCGGTCCTGCGCGCGCTCTCGGCCAACTCGCCCTATTGGCGCGGGGAGGACACCGGGTACGCGAGCTACCGCTCGATCGTCTGGTCGCGCTGGCCCTCGGCCGGGCCGACGCGGGTGTTCGGCTCGGTGGCGGCCTACGACGAGGTGGTGGCCGCGATGGTCGCGACGGACACCGTCGTCGACGACGCGATGGCCTACTTCGACGCCCGCCTGGCGGCGAACTTCCCGACCGTCGAGGTCCGCGTCGCCGACGTCGGGCTCACCGTGGACGACGCAGTCGTGGTCGCGCTGCTCGCGCGGGCCCTGGTGACGACCGCGGCCGCGGCCTGGGAGGCCGGCGACCCGCCGCCGGCGACCCCGATCGAGGTCCTGCGCCTGGCGCACTGGCGGGCGGCCCGGGCCGGCTGCGTGGGCCGGGCGGACGCCGAGACGGGCACCCTGATCCACCCGGGGACCGCGCGGCCGGTCCCGGCCCGCGAGGCGGTCGCGGCGCTGCTGGACCACGTCGACGACGCCCTCGGCGAGGACCGGAAGACGGTGCACGCGGGCGTCGACCGCGTGCTGCGCGGCGAGACCGGATCCGCGGTGCAGCGGGCGGCGTTCGACGACGGCGGGCTGATCGCGGCGGTGCGCGCGGCGCAGTTGACGTCCTAGCGGGCGGCCGCGCGCAGGGCACCGCGGGCCATCGGCCCGAACACCAGCGGCGCCCCCACACGCAGCCCGGCCCCGTAGGCGACCCCCGCCAGCCCGGACGGCGCGAACGCGACGTCGAGGCGCAGGGCCGAGCCGGACCCGTCGTCGGGAAGGACCGTGAACGTCAGCCACAGCCGGCCGGGCACCTTGAGGTCGGCCCGCAGGCGCAGCCACTGCCCGGACGCGAGGGCGGAGACGCGCCAGCCGTCGACGACGTCGCCCACGACGAGGTCGCGCCCGTGCGGGCGGCCCCGGTAGCCACCGACGCCACCGAGGAGCTGGTCGGCCCACCCGAGGGCCGCGAACACGCCGGGCGGGGCGTACCAGCCGGTGTCGCCGCCGATGCGCTGCACGGCCGCCCAGACCGCCTGCGGCGTGGCCGGACCGCGCGCGGTCGTCGACCACCGCCAGGTCGCGCCGCCGGAGCCGACCGGGTCGGACGGGAGCGCGAGCGCCGCGGGGCGGTCGGCCGGGGAGTCCCCGGGCGCGGGGTCGCGGTCGGTGGGCTCCACCCCGTCCCGGCGGTACCCCAAGGCCGCGCGGACCGCGGCGCCGTAGGTGGTCGGCCCGCCGGGCGGGTCACCGAGGAGCCGGCGGGCATCGGCGAGCGAGTCCGGGTCGCACACCAGCTCGTGGCGCAACGACTCGATCAGCGGCTCGACCAGGCGGCGCGGCAGC
Source organism: Actinomycetospora termitidis (assembly GCF_030286555.1). Lineage (GTDB taxonomy): Bacteria > Actinomycetota > Actinomycetes > Mycobacteriales > Pseudonocardiaceae > Actinomycetospora > Actinomycetospora termitidis. The sequence continues at coordinate 422,474 of NZ_JASVWF010000005.1, forward strand.
GGGGACAGCAGCTCCATCGCCATCGCGGCCACGGTCGGCCCGCCGGGCGGGACCGGCAGCGGCACCGGCACGGCCACCCGCTGCGGGAGCCCGGCCAGTCGCGCGTAGCGCTGGACCAGGTCCAGGTAGGTGAGCACGTCGGGGCCGCCGACGTCGAGGCGGCGGTCGACCTCGGGCGGGAGGAGGGTGGCCGCCGCGAGGAGGTGCAGGACGTCGTCCACGGCGATCGGCTGGGTGCGGTGCGCGAGCCACGGGATGGCGGGCAGCACCGGCACGCGCTCGGCGAGGTAGCGGATCATCTCGAAGCTCGCCGAGCCGGAGCCGACGACGATCCCGGCCTCGAGGGCCGCCGTCGGGACCGGGGAGGCCAGGAAGACGTCGGCGACCTCGGCGCGGGAGGCGAGGTGCCGGGAGACGGAGCCCAGGCTCGGTCGCAGGCCCCCGAGGTAGACGATGCGCCCGACGCCCGCCCCGGTCGCGGCGTCCGCGACCACGTGGGCCGCCGTGCGGTCGCGTTCCGGGAAGTCGGGGCGGTCCAGGGCGTGCGCGAGGTGGACGACGACATCGGCGTCCGCCACGAGCCGCGCGACCGCCGCGCGGTCCTCCAGGGCGCCCGGGACGACGTCGACCTCGGCCGCCCAGCGGGTGAGCGCCAGCTTGTCCGGTGAGCGGACCAGCACCGCGACGTCGTCCCCGCGCGCGAGCAGTCGCGGGACGAGGCGGGTCCCGAGGTAGCCGGTCGACCCGATGACGGCGCAGCGCACACGATCATCCTGGCCCGTCGCCGCGCCGCGCGCGCAGGCTCATCCCTTCACGTTGGGCTTGCCCTCCTGGTCGGCCCAGCGCTGGTCGATGCCGATGATGCTCGCGCGGCCCCGCATGATGCGGATGACCTGCCACAGGCCGAGCACGCCCAGGATCAGCCCGATGATCGGGTAGCCGAGCACGAAGGCGACCAGGGCCCCGGCGCAGATCCCGCCGACGACGATGTCACGCAGCGCCAGCACGATGGCCCTCATCGCCGGCCCCCGTTCGCGATCGATGTCATCGGTATCACCGGTCAGTGTGCCGCGCGGGACGCTGCGATGCACGTACGGTGGTGATCGCGAGTTCGTCACCGTCGGCGACATCGATCTGTGGTGCAAATCACAGTTCACTCGGACGCCGATCGGGACGACACTCGTTTGCCCGCAGCGAGGTCCGGCTACCTTAGAAAGTCCGGACGGCGCCGCGAGCGCTGTCGGTCCGAGAACGTTCCGCAGTCGGTGGCCATCACCGGCCGGGAACGGATCGGGCGGCCCGGCGTGTGCGCGGTGACGACTCCCCAGGGGTTCGACGCCGTGGACCCGCGCCGACACGGCCCGGCTGACAGCAACCACCGAGACCGACCCCGTCACGGCGTCGAACGGCGCCGGGGCGCACGAGCGTGTGCGCGCGCCCGGACGGGGCACCTGCACACGCAGGCGACATGCACCACCCGAGACCGGAAAGGACAGCAGGACCCATGGACTGGGAGCTCGCGGCCTGCCGCGACCACGACCCCGAACTCTTCTTCCCCGTCGGCACCGAGGGCCCCGCGGCCGAGCAGCTGACCGCCGCGAAGTTCATCTGCGGCACCTGCCCGCTGCAGGCCGCGTGCCTGCGCTGGGCGCTCGACACCGGCCAGGAGGCCGGCGTCTGGGGCGGGACGTCCGAGGAGGACCGCCGCGACATGCGTCGCGCGCGCCTCTCCGGCCGCTCGCTGCCCGTGAGCGCCTGAGCCACCGACGGCTCGATCACGACGGCCCGTCCCCGGACTCCGGGGGCGGGCCGTTCGTCGTCCCCGGCCGGTGTCGAGCGAAGGGCCCCTCCGCTCGGATAGATGGGCCGTGGGCGCCCTTCGCCGGCACGCCCGGGAACGAGCGAAGGGCCCCTCCGGTCGAGTAGATCGACCGAAGGGGCCCTTCGCTCAGTCCGGGGTGGGCCTACCGGCGGCCGGTCACCTTCCGGGCGGCACCCGAGAGGAGGTTGCCGCCGGCGGAGACCACCGCGCCGGTGACGCTGAACGCGGTCCGGACCGCGAACCCGGCGACCTGGCCCGCGATGCGGACCGGGTTGTACGACGGTGCCGCGGCGCTGACCTCGCGCGTGGCCTCGTCCACCGCGGCGTCGACCTTGCGGGCCTGGGCCTCGGTGACGCTCGTGATGTTGCCGGCGAGGTCGTCGCCGACGGTGTTGAGCTCACGGTCGACGCCCTGCGAGACGCGTGCCGCGCGGTCGCCGCCCTCGACGGCCTTCTCGCCCGCCTCCTCGGCGGCCGCACCGACGGTCTGCCCGGCGCGCTTGCCGGCCCGCGCGGTGTCCTTCGCGATGCGCTCGCCGGCGCGCCCGGTGGTGTCGGCCACCTGCGCCCCGGTGGTCTTCGCGATCGTCGCGGCGTCCTTGGCCGCGGCCTCGGGCGCCTTGCCGTTGGTGGCCGCCTTCGCCTCGTCGGCGACTCCCTTGGCGCCCGCCTCGGCCTGGGCCGCCGCCTTCTTCGACGACGACTCGGCCCGGTCCGCGATCTTCTCGCCGGTGGCCTTCGCGTCGGCCGCGACGGTCCCCGCGGTCTGAGACGCCTTGTCCGCGGCGGCCTTGCCGGTCGCCCGGGCACCGGCGGCGGTGGCCCTGGCGGCGTTCTTCGGGGCCTCGGCGGCGGCGTCGGCACCGGCCTTCACGGTCTGGCTCTCGCGGACCTTGCCGTCCGTGCCGTAGACGACGACCTTGCCGCCGCCGTCCTTGGACACGATCTCGGTCGCGCGGGCGACGGCCTCGGCCTGCGTCGGCGCCTTCGCGCTCGCGCGCTGCGCACCCTTCTTCAGCACCTGCCAGCCGTCGTCGGTCGGCTTCACGTCGCGGTCGGCCATGACGGGTCTCACTGCTCCTTCAGGATCGGTCGAATGCTACGCACAGTGTTCCCCCGCCACGACCTGCACAAACACCGTGGAGTGACCACGGCCACTCACCCGGTCAGTGCAGCGGTCGCCTTCTCCTGCAGCTCGAGGTAGCGCGCACCCGCCTCGTCGCGGACCTCGCCGAGGCGCTCCAGGAGGTTCGCGACGACGGACCCCTCGGGGGCGATCCGGTCGCCGTAGCGGCGCACCAGCTCCGGGCCGACCACGGAGGCGACCGTGGCCACCGTCGCCGAGCCCGCCGCCTGGCCCCAGGCGATCGGGCCGAGCGGGGTGCACCCGAAGAACTGGCTGACCCCGGGGGTCTGCACGACCGCGAACAGGGCGCCCGCGGACACGACGCTCGCCCCGACCACGAGCGGGCTGCGGTGCCCACCGGCGGCCACGGTCTGCCCGAGCTGGGTCCCGACGAGGGCTGCGAGCGCCACCGTGCGGGCCCGGGCGGGGCCGCCGTACGGGGTGGCCTGGGCCTGCGCCCACGCCAGCGACGCACCGCCGGCCGTCGCCGCGGCCCGCAGCCCGATCTCGCGGTTCAGCGCGTCGCCCAGCGACGCCTCCGGCCCCTCGGCGAGCAGCGACCGGGCGTCGCCCGGGGCCGGTGCGCGGACCGCGAGGGCCAGCGACGGCGCGAGGTCGGTGAGGAGGTTGACCAGCAGCAGCTGGCGCGCGGTCAGCGGCGACGTGCCCGTGGTCGAGGCGCCGAGCACGGTGAACGCGATCTCGCCGAGGTTGCCGCCGACGAGCACGCCGAGCGCCTCGCGCACCGAGGCCCACATCGCGCGGCCCTCCACGAGCGCCGCGAGGATCGTCTCCAGGCGGTCGTCGGTGACGACGAGGTCCGCGGCGGCCCGGGCCGCGGGCGTCCCACGGCGACCGAGCGCGATGCCGACGTCGGCCAGCCGGATGGCGGGGGCGTCGTTCGCGCCGTCGCCCGTCATCGCGACCGTGCGGCCGAGGCGCTGGAACGCCTGTACCGCCCGCACCTTGTGCGCCGGGGTGCCGCGGGCGACGACGCGCACCGTCGGCAGCACGGCGTCGAGGGCGTCGTCGTCGAGCTCGTCCATCTCCTGGCCGGTGATGACGGTGCCGCGCTCGCCGTCGCCACCGGACTCGCCGAGGACGTCGAGCTCCTCCGCGACCGCCTCCGCGGTGCTCGGGTGGTCGCCGGTGATCATGACGACTTGGACCCCGGCCTCGCGCAGGTCGTGCACGGTCGCCTGGGAGCCGGCGCGCACCGGGTCGGTGAACCCGACGAAGCCGACGAAGCTCAGGTCGGCCACGTCCTCGTCGACGACCTCGAGCTCGTCCTCCGACGCGGTGCCCCACGGCTCGGCGCGCTCGGCCACGGCCAGCACGCGCATGCCCTGCCCGGCGAGCAGCTCGGTGTGCTCGACCAGGCGCTGGCGGGCCTCGTCGTCCAGCTCGGTGCCGGCCCAGTCGGCGCAGCGGGCGATGACGACCTCGGGCGCCCCCTTGACCGAGAGCACCTGCTCCTTGGCGCCGCTCTCGGTGCGCGCCTCGCCGAGCGTGGCGTGGTAGCCGCGGCTCGGGTCGAAGTCGAGCGAGGCGAGCGGCCACCACCCGGAACGCTTGTGCTCGGGATCGACGTCGAAGGACTGCGCCCCGAACACGACCGCGCGGTCGGTGAGGTGGGCCAGCCGCTCCCCCGCCTTCGGACGCGGCGTGGCGCGCAGTGCGGCCGCGAGGACCCGCCGCTGGCGCTTGCGCAGCCGGTCGGTGGGCCGCAGCTTGACGCCGTCGGAGATGGCCGAGAGGGCGAGCTTGCCCTCGGTCAGCGTGCCGGTCTTGTCGAAGCACAGGACGTCGACGCGGCCGACGGCCTCGATCGTCTTCGGGTTCCGGACGAGGGCCCCTTCCGCACTCAGGCGGCGCGCGGAGGAGAGCTGGGCGGCGGAGACGATGAACGGCAGCCCCTCGGGGACCGACGCCACGGCGAGGCCCACCCCGGAGTGCAGGTTCTGGTTCATCGGCAGGCCGCGGACCGCGCCGGCCCCGACGACGGCGGCCGCGGAGGCGATCGCCAGTGGGGTGGTGATCTTCGTGATGCCGGAGAGGCGCTGGTCGACGCCGGCGACCGGGGCGTTGGCCCGGGCGGCCGCGGTGGAGCGGCCGACCTCGGTGGAGGAGCCCGTGGCCACGACGACCGCGCGGCCGCGTCCGGTGGCGACCGTCGTGCCCTCGTACAGCATCGAGCGACGGTCGGCGACCGAGCGGGCGATCACCGGCACCGACGTCTTCGGCACCGGCAGCGACTCCCCGGTCAGCGAGGACTCGTCGAGCTCCAGGGCGTCCGCGCTCAGCACGCGGCAGTCGGCCGGCACGACGTCGTCCGGGCCGAGCTCGACGACGTCGCCCACGACGACGTCGTCGGCGGTGACCGTGGTCGGCACCCCGTCGCGCAGCACGCGGGCCCGGGTGGAGGACCGCTCCAGCAGCCCGGCGACGGCACGGTCGGTCCAGACCCGCTGCACCCCGCCGATGAGTGCGGAGAACGCGGTGACGCCCACGACGATGGACGCGTCCGCGATCGCGCCGATGGCGGCGGAGAGCACCGCGCCGCCGGCCAGCACCGGGGTCAGCGGGTTGTTCAGCTCGTCGAGGAACGCCCGCCCGAGGGACGTGGTCTCCTCGGCCGCGGCCGGGTCCTCCCGGGTGCGACGGGCCACCTCGGCGGCGGACAGGCCGCGCTCGGAGGCGTCCAGGCGGGCCAGGACGGTCTCGGCCGGCATCACGTGCCACGGGGTCCGCGCGACGCCCGGCACGAGCGTCTTCCGGCCCAGCTCGGAGGCCGACCAGGCCCCCGCGCCGAGCGCGACCCCGGCGGCGCCGTTGACGGCGAGCCCGGCCAGCGAGGCCCCGCGCGGGGCGGTGCCCGCGGTGGCCATCGCGGCGCCCAGCACCGTGCCGGCGCGGGCGAGCGCCACGGAGCGCCCGGAGGTCGCCTTCGCGACCTTGACGCCCTCGATCAGCAGGGCCGCCGTCGTGAGGTCGTCGCCCACGAGGACGTGCGCGCCCCACGCCGGGGTGCCGTCCGCGCGGACGACGCCGATGCCGAGGTCGGCCGCGGCCAGGGCCCGCCGGTCACGGGAGACCACGAGCACGCCCGCGCCCTCGACCTGCAGCATGCGGACCGCGGCGGCCAGGCCCTCGCCGCCGGTGACCTGGCGGTCGACGGTGCGGCGGGTCGCCGGGACGGTGCCGTCGGCGCCGGGGAGCGGCGCGGAGGAGGCGCCCTCGCCCGCGGCGGGGGTGCCCGCGGAGACGATGGTCGGCTCGTCGGTGCCGACGACCAGCGTCAGCCCGGCGCGGCGCGCCGCGGCCCCGAGGGCCTCCGCCGCCGCGGCCGGCTCGGGCAGGGCCCCGACGACGGCGACCAGCTCCGCGGCCGACGGGTCGTCCGCGTCCGGGTCGCCGTACGACAGGCCCAGCACGACGGTGGCGCCGTCGGTGCGCAGCGCGTCGACCGCCTCGGCGACCACGGGCTCGTCCTCGCGACCGGGGGCCAGCGGCGCCAGCAGCCAGCCGGCCTCGTGCATCGCGGGGCGTCCGGCGTCGGACGGGTCGAACAGCTCGTGGACCAGCGGCGTGAGCGACTCGACCGACACCGGCGACCCGTCGGGGGCCGTGAGGCCCTCGCCGTCGACCAGGGCCAGGTCACCCAGCATGAGGGCGCCGGTGGTGAGCGCGGACGCGTCCAGCACGACGGTGTCGATGCGGTCCATGCGCCGCAGCACGGTGGGCTCGACGACGACCGCGCCGCGGCGGGACAGCACCCGCCCGAACGTCGTCGCGAAGCCCTCCCGGCCCATCCGGCCGGCCTTGGGCAGCGTCGAGAGCGCGACACCGATCGCGCGGCGCGGGCCGCCGAGCGCGAGCGTCGTCCCGAAGCCACCGAGGGCCGCCAGGCCGACCTGGTCGCCGTGGCGCTCGATCGGCCCCGTCGGGAACGGCACCGGCCGGGCGTCGACGGTCAGCGAGTCGTCGGCAGCGGCCGCGACCTGCTCCGGGGCGGCCATGAGCCGCGGCTCGGCGCGGTCAAAGGCGTCCGAGGCGGCGCGCGACTCGGCGATCTGCAGGGCCCGGTAGGCGGCGTCGACGAGCAGGCCGGTGGAGCCCTGCCCGAGGCCCTGCCCGGCGGCGTTGGTCAGCGCGAGCAGGAAGTCCGCCCGGCCGCGTCCGAGGGCCCGCTCGACGGCGGCGCGCAGCCGCGGCTGGTGGTCGACGAACGAGGCCGCCGAGGCGTACTCGACCGGCAGCGGGGTGCGGCGCAGGACCGCGCCGATCCCGGCCATGCCCAGCCCGGCGAGGTCGGCGGCGAAGGTCGTCAGCGCCTTGGAGGTCGCGGTGCTCGAGTGCCCGCCGGCCGGGTGGACGTCGAGGTCGCCCGCCTCCTGCTCCTCGAGGACCTCGACGAGGTCCACGAGGTCGTCGACGACGGCGTCGTGCTCGTCCGGGTCGGCCCCGGCCGCGTCCTCGAGCAGGGAGACCACGACGACGCCCAGCGGGGCGTTGACGCTGGCCCACTCCACGGCCGGGTGCGCGGTGAGCGCCTTCTCGACCGCGCGCAGCAGCTCGGCACCGGACTCCCGTGCGGTGGCCGGCACACCGAGGTGGATGCGACCGTCACCCCGCCACACGCGCCGGCCGCGGTGCCGCGAGGGGTCCAGGGCGTCGACGGCGGCCCGGGCGAGGCCCAGCGGGTCGGCCACGCGCTCGAGGAGGGAGCGGCGACGCCGGGGGGACTCGATGGTGCGGTCCGGAAGCATGTTGGGTGGGACTCGTCCTCTCAAGTACACGTCGACGCACGGCACGCCACACCGACGGAGCAGTACCGGCCGCCCAGCGTTCCCCGGCCGCACACGGATCGAAACGTGGTGCGTGACGATGCCGAACCGTCGAGGGTAGCCGTGTTCCGTGGATCCCTGATCGGTCGACAGTCTACGGAGCACCGTCCCGGGCCGGCCCGGACGACGCGGTGACCGTCCGGTGAACGTCCGCACCCCGGGTCCGGGACCCGCTGCCGAACACCCGGGACACGAGCGGCCAGGACGCCACCCACAGCGCGACCGCGCGCACCGCGGTGACGACCCGGTTGCCCGGGAGGAAGAAGTGCCGCGCCCGACGGGCGGCCGTGCGGGCGGTCCGGGTGCCGGGCCGCTGCTCGGCCTCCCAGGCCTCGAGCGCCGCGGCGACGTCGGCCGGCCCGGTGCCGTCCGGCGCCACGCGCAGGTGGCGGCCGAGGGCCTCGCCGCCGGACAGGGCCAGGGCGGACCCGTGCCCGGAGTAGAGCGTCGGACACCACGCCGAGTCGCCCAGCAGCACGACCCGCCCCCGGCTCCAGCGCTCCAGGTGGATCTGCCCGACGGTGTCGGCGTGGGTGGTCCCCGCCTCGGCGACCAGGTCGAGGATCTCGGGCATCAACCCGTCGAAGTCCCCGTACACCGCGCGGAGCGCCTCCTCCGGGCGCCGGACCGGTTCGGTTCCGACGGCCTGCGCGAGGTCGGCGCGGTAGGTGAAGAACACCACCGGCGCGTGGCCGGACATCGCCATCAGGTGGGCGGTGCGTCCGGGTTCGACGAGCACCACGTAGTCGCCCTCGACCAGGCTCCCGGGGAGCTGTGGCAGGACCGCGGAGATCACGACGTGGTCGAAGTCGTGACGGAACTCGGCCTCCGGCCCGAACACCATCTCCCGGACCGTCGAGCGGATGCCGTCGGCCCCGACGACGAGGTCCCAGCGGTCGGTCCCGTGGTCGAACTCGACCGTCCCGTCGTCGCGCACCGCGCGCGGGGCCGTCGAGAACCGGACCTCCACCTCGGCGGGCAGCCCGTCCCAGAGCGCGGCCTCGAGGTCACCGCGCACCAGGGCGAGGCTCACCCCGTCCTCGACGATCGCCGCGTCGACCCGCGAGGTGGTGCGCCCGCGCCCGTCGACCCCGGTGATGATCCCGTCGGCGGGCAGCCGGCTCCGCAACGCCTCGTCGACCCCCAGCCGCTCGGCGGCCTGCACGCCCTCGGGGGCCAGCCGCACGAAGTAGCCGCCCGTGCGCCGGGCCGGCGCACGCTCGCACACGGTCACCCGCCAGCCGGCGCGGTGCAGGGACGTCGCCGCGGCGAGGCCGGCGATCCCGGCGCCGACGACGAGGGCCCGCGGACCGGTACGTGGTGTGATCGTCGGTCCGGTTCGTGCCGGTTCGTCGACGGTGGTCACGCACCCAGGGTAGGCGGGACGATCTCGTCACGCCCTCGGAAGCGACCGGGGTCTCCGTCCTCCCCGGACGCGGACAGGCCCCCGTCACGCCGTGCGGACACGGACGACGGGGGCCCGGCGGAGGGGCGGACTCAGATGCCCGCGGGCTCCCAGCGGACGAAGCCGCGGCAGTCGCACTGCGCGCAGTCCTGGGCGACGGTGTAGTGCTCGTGCGACTCGCGGGGGTGCTTGCAGGTGCACAGGTCCACGAGCGGGATGCGGGCCAGCGACGGCGGCATCGGGCGGCGGAGGACCGTCGGGCGGTGGGTGCGGGTGGGGTCGATGAGCTTCATGGCTGTGTGATGTCCGTGGTGGTCGCAGGGGTGGTCGACGATCGTGCGGTGCCCGGGACCGGCCCGGGAATCCGCTGGAGCCCGGGCACGCGGTGGGCGGTCCCGGACGACCCGGTCCGAGCGGTGCTCTCGGCACGGGCCTTCACTGCCTCGGCCGACTCCCGCCGCACACGGGCCAGTTCCCGGCGTGTGCGGTCGAGCTCGGCCAGGGCGACGTCCCGCTCGCGCGTGACCTCGCCCACCCGGTCCTCCAGGGTGACGACCTTCCAGGCCGCGGTGAGGGTCAGCCCCTCGTCGAAGAGCGCGCGCACCCTGGCGGCGAGGGTCAGCTGCCGACGCGTCCAGCGCCGGTGCCCGCCCGCCGATCTCTGCGGGCGCAGCATGCGACCCGCGTCCAGGCTGCGCAGGAACGCCGGTTGCACTCCGAGGACGTCCGCGGCCTGACCGGTGGTCAGGGCGGGTACGTCCTCGTCGTCGAGGCCCTCGGCGCCCACTGTTCGTCGCGTCCTTGCGGTCGTCCCCCGGGAGTCCCGGGACTGCTCTGACGTGCAGGCCGCGCGCGGCCCGACGCCGGGCGGCCCGTGCGAAATTTCTACTCGCGACTGCAAGTTCTGTCAACGATTCAGATACCCGGATCACCGGGAACGGCGTGGCGTCACATCTTCGAGGGAATGGGACGGTGAGGATGGGCCGGATGGGGTAACCGACCGGGATGATCCGGTAGACCGGCGAGCGGTGGAGGGTGACCCGGATGACGACGGTGGGTGTCCCGCCCTTGCCCGTCCGCCTGGCCGAACGCTACGGGGCCGGGCCGGTGATCGGCCGCGGTGTGGGCTCGGTGGTGTTCCGGGCGCACGACTCGCTGCTCGGGCGCGACGCCGCGGTCAAGTCGTTCCGCGTGGAGTCCGACCCACGGGCCGGGCGCGAGCTCAGCCTGCTCGCCCGGTTCGACCACCCCGGCCTGGTCCCGGTCTACGACGTCGAGGAGCACGACGGGCGGGCGTTCGTCGTCATGGCCCTGCTCGACGGCGGGTCGCTCACCGACCGGATCGCCGCTGCGGGGGGCGGACTGGGCCTCCCCGACGCCCTCCGCACCGCGGCCACCGTCGGGGGCGCCCTCGAGCACCTGCACCGCGCCGGGGTGACGCACCGCGGGGTCGGCCCCGCGAACGTGCTCTACGACCTCGACGGGCGCGCCCACCTCTCCGACTTCGGCGTGGCCCTGGTCGCGGACGCGCCCCGCATCACCGACACCGGCCTCACCGTCGGCGCGGCGCCCTACCTCGCCCCGGAGCAGGTCCGGGGGGAGCCCGCCGGGCCGGCGGCCGATGTGTACGCGCTCGCCCTGGTGCTCATCGAGTCCCTCACCGGGCGGCGGGCCTTCCCCGGCGACCCGCTGAGCGCGGCCCAGGCCCGCCTGGACCGCGGCCCGGTCCTGCCCGAGGGCCTCGACGACGACCTCGCGGGCCTGCTCACCGCGATGACCGCGGCCGACCCCGCCGACCGCCCCGACGCCGCCGCGGTGTCGGCCGTGCTCCGCCGGGCCCTCGTCGCCGCCGAGCCGGCCGCGACGACCGTCGTGGCCGCGCCCGGCCTCACGACGGGCGGCCCCGCCACCCGGGTCGGCGTCGGGCCGCTGGCCGTCGTCGGGGGCGCCCTCGCCCGGGGCGGACCCGTCCGTCGTGGGGCCCCGCGCGCCACCGGCACGCGCGGTGTCCTCGTCCTGGCCGGTCTCGCCGCGAGCGCGGTGCTCGCCGGCACCGTCGCCATCGCGACCTCCGGACCGGTCGCCGAGGTCTCCGCGGACGACCGCCCGGCGGTCGTGGCCGGCGGGGCCACCGTCGGTGCGCCGGACACACAGGCGCCCGCGATCGTCGTCCCGCCGTCGTCGGAGCCGGCTCCCCCGACCGACGAGCCGGAGGACGACACCACGACCGCCCGCCCGCCCGACCCGCGGACGGTGATCCCGGAGGAGCCGGTGCGTCCGGTCGCGCTCCCGGAGACGACCCGCACGACGACGCCGACCCGCACGACACCGGAGCCCGTCGAGGAGCCGGAGCCGACGGAGCGGGCCGAGCAGCCCGCCGAGCGGCCGGCGGTCGAGCCGACGCGCACGCAGCGCCCGGGCGCGGTCGGTCAGGTCCTCAACGGCGTGGGGGGGTTGCTGGGCGGCGTGCTCGGCGGCGGCCGCTAACGCTCGAGCGCCTCCACCAGCACCTCGCCGTCCCGCTGCCGGGCCACCGCGGCCTCGATGCCGGCCAGGGACGCCGCCGCCCGCGAGCAGGGGAATCCGTACTTCGCCCGCACCCGCTCGCTCGCCTCGGTCAGGGCCTCCCGGCTGCGCCGCGCGAAGTCCTCGAGCGGGTAGCGCCCGCCCTCCTCGAGGTACTCGGCGAGGACCAGCGACGGCGAGTACACCCGCTCGGTGGTCCCGTCCGGCCAGCGCAGGCGTGCGTGCATCTCGGGCATGCCGACGATCCTCGACGACGACGGCCCGTCCGGGCAGGACCTGGGCCGCGGATCACCGTCCGACGGGCAACGCCCTCCCCGGGACGGCCCGGCAGGGCGCGCCCCACATCCCGCGGTCGCCGTCGACGGCCTCCTGCCGCTCGCGGTCGAACACCGGGGCGTAGCGCAGCGCGCGGGAGGTGTCCGTGGTGACGACCCCGGTCAGCAGGGCGGCGTCGGTGAAGTTCAGCTGGGTGCCCAGGACCACGTAGGCGAGTCGGCGCCCGGCGTCGTCGGTCTCGGGGACGGACGGGTCCGGCACCAGGGTGACGGTCTGCCCGCCGAGCGTGCGGTCGGCGAAGCGCAGCGCCTCCGCCGCGCCGCACTCCCCCGTCGCCCGCTGCGGACCGGCCACGCGCGGCGCGGTGATCCCGAGGATCGCGACGACGTGCTCGGTCCCGTCGCCGGTGCGCACCACGACCTCGTCCCCGGAGTCGACGCGCACCACCTCGCCCAGCAGGGTCGGGTGCGAGGCCGGCGAGGTCGGGCCCGCCGTCGTGGGGGTGGCGACGACGGCGGCGGTCGGCGCCGCGGGCGTCTCGCCGGACCGGGGGGCCACCAGGAGGCCGATCGCGACGCCGAGCCCGAGCAGCACGAGGCCCGCGGCCGCGAGACGCAGCGGCGCGGGGTCGCGCCGCACCGCGCGGTGGGCGCCCGTGCCCGGTCCGCCGCCGTGGTCGCCCATCACCCTCCTTCGTCCGGGTACGTCCTGTTGCCGGTCTCCGCACGGGCGACACCTTCCGGGTCGGCCGCATCGGGGTGAGTGCGGACGCTGAACGGGTGATCGCCGCGGGTAACCCGTCGTCGTGAAGAAGCTGATCAATGCCCCGGGCGACGTCGTCGCCCATGCGCTCGAGGGCGTCGTGCGGTCCACCCCTGGCGCCGCGCTGGTCGAGGGCACCAGCGTGCTCGTCCGGACGGACCTGCCGACCGACCAGGTGGCGGTGCTCTGCGGCGGTGGATCGGGACACGAGCCCGCCCACGCCGGCTACGTGGGGCCGGGCCACCTCGCGGGAGCGGTGTGCGGGGAGGTGTTCGCGTCGCCGTCGGCCGACGCCGTGCTCTCCGGCATCCGGGCCTTCCGCGACCACCCGGGCGTGCTGCTCGTCGTCATGAACTACACCGGCGACCGGCTGAACTTCGGGCTCGCCGCCCAGCTCGCCCGGGCCGAGGGGATCGCGTGCGAGATGGTCACGGTCGCCGACGACGTCGCCCTCGACGCCGACGACGACGTGACCGCCGGGCGCCGCGGGCTCGCGGGCACCGTGCTGGTGACGAAGGTGGCGGGCGCGGCCGCCGCGGCCGGGGTCCCGCTCGACGAGGTGGCGCGCGCGGCCCGGGAGACCGCCGGGGCGGTCGGCACGATGGGGGTGGCGCTCTCCGCCGCCACCGTGCCCTCGGCGGGCGAGCCGGGCTTCGTCCTGGAGCACGACGAGATCGAGATCGGCCTGGGCATCCACGGCGAGCAGGGCGTGCGGCGGGAGTCGCTGCGGCCGGCCGACGAGCTGGTGGACGAGGTCGTGGAGACGGTGTGCGCCGACCGCGGGTTCGCCCGGGGTGACCGGGTCGCCGTGCTGGTGAACGGCACCGGGGCGACCCCGCCGATGGAGCTGTCGATCCTGCTGCGCCGCGCGCTGGAGAACCTGGAGTCCCGTGGGATCGGCGTCGAGCGGGCGTGGGCGGGCACGTTCCTGTCCTCGATCGACATGGCCGGGTTCTCGGTGGCCGTGCTCGGGCTGGACGACGAGCGGTTGGCGCGGCTGGACGCGCCCGCCCGCTCCGCCGCGTGGCCCTCCGGCTCCGGCACGGTCGCGGGCGGGGTCCCGACGGTGCCCGACGCCGGCGTCGACGAGGCCGGCGACCTCGCCCCGTCGTCGGGCGTGCCGGCCCCGGCCGACCTGCGGGCGAGGGTCGAGGCGGTGTGCGCCGCCGTGCGCGACGCCGAGCCCCGGCTGACCGAGCTGGACACCGCGACCGGCGACGGCGACCTCGGGACCTCGCTGCTGCGAGGGGCCGACGCGGTCGGCGAGGAGCTGGACTCCTACCGCTGGGACGACCCGGTGGCCGTGCTGCGCGGGATCGCGGCGACGCTGCGGCGGGCGATCGGCGGCACGTCCGGCCCGCTGTACGCGACCGGGCTGCTGCACGCGGCCGAGCACCTGGCCGACGGCGGCTCGTGGGCGACGGCGCTGCAAGCGGGTGCCGACGGCGTCTCCGACCTGGGCGGAGCGAAGGCGGGCGACCGGACGATGCTCGACGCGCTGTTCCCGGCGGCATCCGCGCTCGCGGCGTCCAGGTCGGTCGACGAGGCGCTCTCGGCGGCCCGCGAGGGGGCGGCGGCGACCGAGACGATGGCCCCGCGGCGCGGGCGGTCGTCCTACCTGGGCGACCGGGTCCACGGGCACCGCGACGCGGGCGCGGAGGCCGTCACGGTGTGGCTCGCGGCGCTCGCCTCAGAGGCCTGAGGTCCCGAGCGTGCGGACGTCGAGGCGGCGCAGGACCCGGTCGGCGACCTCCGGGTCCGTGCCGGGCTCGGCGCGTGCGGCGACGACCTCGCGGCGGGCCGCGGCGAGCGCGACCGCCTGCAGGCGCTGCCACTGCTCGCGCCGACGCCTCATCCGGGCCAGGCGCTCGCGGTAGTCGTCGGCGTCGTCGCCGTCGTCGTCCTCGCCCGGGCGGCCGACGTCGTCCCCGGAGAGGGCGCGACCGATCCGGGCGAACCGGGTGCGCATCTCGTCGAGGACCTGCTCGCCCTGGTCGTCGTCCACCCCGAGGGCCTGGCGGTCGACTGCGGCGAGCTCGTCGAGGGCCGCCCGGCGGGCCCGCGCCGCCAGCGCCCGCTCGGCCTCCGCGGCGACCCCGTCGTCCTCGCGGAGCCCGAGCCGGCGGACCAGCCACGGCAGCGTCAGGCCGGGGCCGACGAGGGTCACGACGAGCACGCTGCAGGCCACGATGACGAGCTCGGCGCGGTCGGGGAACGGGGAGCCGTCGTCGAGCGTGAGCGGCAGGGCGAGCGCGAGGGCCAGGGTCGCCAGCCCCCGCATCCCGGCCCAGGTCAGCACCACCGTCTCGGCCGCGGTCGCCGGGGCCCGCTCCGGCGCCGATGCCGCGCGTCCGTTGGTCAGCCACGCCACCGTCATCCAGAGCGCCCGGACCCCGATGACGACCACGCACACGATCCCGGCGTGCGCGAGGATCGTGCCGAGCGACCGGTCGGCCTGCTCCACGACCGTGCGGAGCTCGAGGCCGATCAGGGCGAACGCGACCCCCGTCACGAGCAGCTCGACGACGCTCCAGAACGAGGCCGCCGCCAGCCGGGCCTCGGAGGCGTCGGCGTCGGAGTGCTGGCGCATCTGCAGGGCGGTGACGACGACGGCGATCACCCCGGACGCCCCGAGCGCGTCGGCGCCGAGGTAGACCGCGAACGGCAGGACGAGCGTGAGCCCGTTGCCGGCGACGACGTCGGTGAGCCGGTCGAGCAGCCGCCGCGCGAGCCACGCGGCGACGACGCCGAGGACGACGGCCACCACCGCCCCGTAGACGAACTGCACGACGATGGCGACCCCGCCGAGCTCGCCGCCGGCCGAGGCGGCCCCGACCGCCGTCGTGAAGACGACCAGCGAGGTGGCGTCGTTGAACAGGCCCTCGCTCTGGAGCGTCGAGACCAGCCGGCGCGGGACGCCCAGCGGGCCCGCGACGGCCTCGACCGCGACCGGGTCCGGCGGCGCCACCGCGGCCCCGAGGGCGAGGGCCGCGGCGACCGTCACCCCGGTCAGGGCGACCAGCGTGCCCGCCACGGCCGCGACCGTGGCGACGACGAGTCCCACCGCCAGGAACGCGATCGCCCGCCACCGCTGCCGGAACAGGGCCCACGACGTGCGCTGCGCGGTGGCGTAGAGCAGCGGCGGCAGGAAGAGCGGCAGGATCAGCTCGGGGTCGATGTCCGGGGCCTCGATGCCCGGGACGAACGCGGCCGCGGCGCCGAGGAGCAGGAGCAGCACCGGCCACGGCAGGCGCAGCCGGTCGCCGGCCCCGGCCAGCAGCACCGCGGCGAGCATCGCGCCGACGACGACGAGGAGCACGGTCACCGGCAGACCCTACGGTCCCCTCGCGCGCGGGTTCGGCATGCTGTGCCCCATGCCGGGATTCGGGGACTTCGTGGGCAAGGCGGTGCAGGTCGGGCTGGACATCCTGACCTCGAGCGGGGAGAACGACTCCGGTCGTCGGGAGCCGGCGGGTCCTCCCCCGCCGATGCCCGGGGGCGTGCGGACGGTGCCGTCGGCCGAGCGAGCGCGGCAGATCAGCTACGCCCCGGACCTCGACGGGGCCGCCGACCCCGGCGAGATCGTGTGGACCTGGGTGCCCTACGAGGAGGACGCCTCACAGGGCAAGGACCGCCCGGTGCTCGTCGTCGCCCGCGCGAGCGAGGAGGGCGAGCTGCTGGGGCTGATGCTGTCCTCGCAGGGCCACCGCGCCGACGACGCGAACTGGGTGCCGATCGGATCGGGACCGTGGGACCGCGAGGGCCGCGACTCCTACGTCCGCCTCGACCGCGTCCTCGAGGTGCCCGAGCACGGCATCCGCCGGGAGGGCGCGATCATGCCGCAGGACCGCTTCGACCGGGTCGCCGGCGAGCTGCGCTCGTCCTACGGCTGGCACTAGGCCCATCGGCCGGGCCGGACCGGCTGATGCCGGGCAGCAGGGCGAGGATCTGCGCGGCGCCGACCAGCACCGCGGTGAGCACGGGCAGGCGCGCCAGCCGGGCGTCGGCCCGCTGCTCGGCCGTGGGCGGCGCCGCCACGCCGACGGTCCCGGGCAGCACCCGGGTCGGCGCGTCCAGGCGCACGGTCGGCGCGTCGACGGTGCTCACCGACCCCCGCCGCCGGGCGAGCTCCTCGACCGCGATCAGCAGGACCCCGTTCGCCACCAGGAACGCCGCCGCCGGGACCGGCTTCGCCAGCAGCGTGCGGAACACCTGGTCGAGCAGCAGGCCGGCGAGCCCGACCGGGATCGTCGCGAGCACGAGCATCCACGCGAGGCGCTGGTCGTCGGTCGCCACCCGGCGGTCCCGGATGCTCGTGAGCAGCCCTCCGACGATCCGGACCCAGTCGCGCCGGAAGTACACGACCATCGCGAGCGCGGTGGCGACGTGCAGGCCGACCACGAACGCCAGGTAGGGCGAATCGGGCGCGGTCACGTCGAGATCGCGCGCCCACGACCCACCGAGAACGGCGGGCAGCAGGATGGAATGCCCCAGACTGGACACCGGGAACAATTCCGCGACGCCCTGCAGGGCCCCGATCACGGCAGCCTCGAGCCAACTCAGATGTCCCACGACCTGGCGATCCTCCCGTGGACGTCGTTCCCGGCAGCGTATCGACCAAGAATTCGCAAAATGTCGGGAGGACACGCGGAAAGGAATCGGGTCCGACGTGCGGGCGACGATTCGGTTGCTATCGTGACCCGGTCGGATCACGGCCCGGTCACGCTCCCCCGCTCCCACCGACCGGCCGCCGGAGAAGAGGTGACCCCGCACCATGACCGCTGCCCTGTCCACCCCGCTGTCCGGGCTGCACCCGCTGACCGCCGTGCTCGGGATCGCCGCCGGGGCCGTCGGTGCAGCCGCCCTCGGCTCGGCCGGGGCACACGCCCCCGACGTGGCGGCGTCGACGGTGACCACGGTGGCCGCCGACCTGCACCTGACCGCCGGGAGCAGCCCCGCCGTCGGGACCCCGGCGGTCGCGCCGGTGGACGCGGACCCGACGTCGGCGGCCGCGGCGGTCCCGGAGCTCACGAAGGCCGCGGGGATGGCGGCGCAGGCGCAGAAGGTCGACGCGGCGATCGAGCGGTTCGAGTCGCGGATCGGGTCGACGGCCTACGAGAACTGGTGCGAGCGCGCGGTGGAGAACGCGTTCGGTACGCAGGGGCACTACGCGAGCGCGATCCAGGACTGGCGCTCCCAGGACCAGCACTCCGACTGGCAGCACGCCCCGCGCGGCGCGATGGTCTTCTACGACACCTCCTCCGACGGACACGTCGCGCTCTCCCTCGGTGACGGCCGGGTGGTGTCGTCCAGTGCCCACCACCGGGTCGGCATCGTCCCAGTGGGCTACTTCCAGCACCCGCTGGGCTGGGCGTACGCGCCGTACTGACGCCCGGACCGCCCCGCGACCCGGGTCACGGTGTCGGCTCCCTCGGTTAGGGTGATCGACACCACGAGGGAGGGGGGTGGAGCGCATGAGCCTCGCGGCGGAGCGGTCCGCTCCCGTGCGGCCCGACGAGGAGCCCGCCGGCGCGTCGGGATGGCGGGGCCGGGCGGCGGAGCTGGTCGAGCTCGGCCGCACCACCCGCGTCGGGCAGCTCGCGCGCGCGGCCCTGGTCACGCTGCTGCTGATCCTGCTCGCCGGCGTCCTCACGCTCGTCGCCGTCCTGCGCACGCAGGCCGCCGCGGACGACGTCGTCACCCGCAGCGGGCCGCTCACCGCCTCCGCGCAGGAGCTCTACCGGGCCCTCTCCGACGCCGACGCGAGCGCGGGGCAGGGGTTCCTGCTCGGGGCGGGCGAGCCGGAGTCGCTGCGGCTGCGCTACCAGACCGACCTCGCGGCCGCGGGGCGCGCGCTCGCGGTGGTCGGCGCGGCCTCGGCCGGGGAGGGTGCCGACGCGGCCGCGGTCACGACGCTCACCCAGGGCGTGCCGGTGTACACCGGCCTCGTCGAGACGGCGCGCTCGGCCGACCGTCAAGGCCTCACCTACGGGTCGGCCTACCTGCGCGAGGCGTCCTCGTTCCTGCGCGCCGACCTGCTGCCCGCGGCGCAGCAGATCTACGACGTCCAGTCGGCGGAGCTCGCGGACGCACAGGACGGGGCGGACGGTGCCGTCTGGGCCCTGCTCGCGGTGCTCGCCCTCGTGGTCGCGCTCGTGGCCGTGTGGCGGCTGCACCGGCGGATCGCGCACACCACCCGGCGCCGGCTCACCCCGGGGGTCGCGCTCGCGGGCGCCGCGCTGGCCCTGCTCGGGGTGTGGGGCGCCCTCGCTCTCGGCTCGTGCGCGGTGCTGACGGCGAGCGCCCGGGGCGACGGGACGGCGCCGAACCGCGAGCTGGTCGCCGCGCGCTTCGCGGTGCTGCAGTCGCGCAGCGACGAGGTGCTCACCCTCGTCGCGCGCTCCACCGGAGGCGCCTACGAGCAGGACTACGTCCGGCGCAGCGTCGCGCTCTACGGGTGGCAGGGGCAGCTGGACCGGGCGCGCGACGAGGCCGGTGAGGGCCCGGTGGCGGCGGACGCGGCCGCCGCGCAGGCCGCCGGGCGCAACGGCATCGTCGTGCACAACCTGGTGCGCACGCTGGATCTGTCCGGGCAGTACGACCTGGCGGTCGCGCTGGCGCTCGGGACCGGGCCGGACGCGGGACAGGGCTCGGTCGAGCAGGTGCAGGACGCGCTGGACCGGGCCATCACCACGACGGCGGGGACGGGCGCGGACGACGCCGCGGCCGCGCGGGCCGCCACCACGCTGCTCGCCCTCGGCACGGTGGTGCTGACGCTCGTCGCGCTCGGCGGGCTGGTCGCCGGGGTGTGGCCGCGGTTGCAGGAGTACCGGTGAGGGCGCGCGTAGGGCCGCTCGTCGCGGCCCTGGTCGCGCTGGCGGCCCTGCTGGCGGGCTGCTCGTCGACCCCGCCGCCCGCTCCGGCGGAGCCGGTGCGCCCGGTCCCGGCCGGGACCACCGTCCTCGCCGGGCCTCCCCCGGCCGGTCGCGACACCAGCTGCGGCGACCCGCGGGTCAGCCTCACCCCCACGCCTCCTCCGGCCCCGGGGGTGATGCCGGCGGGCTCGACGATGGCCGCGATCGTGGCGCGGGGCGCTCTCATCGTCGGCATCGACCAGTCCACGGTCCCCCTGAGCTACCGGGACGGCCGCACCGGCGAGCTGACCGGCCTGGACGTGGCGGTGGCCCGGGAGATGGCCCGCTACCTCCTCGGCGACCCGAACCGGGTCCGGTTCCGGATCGAGAGCTCGTCGCAACGCATCCCGAACCTGCTCGCCGGGTCGGTCGACATGGTCGTGCAGGCCATGACGATCACGTGCGAGCGCAAGCGGCAGGTGGGGATGTCGTCGGTGTACTACGAGGCGACGCAGCGTCTCGTCGTGCCCGGGACCTCGCCGGTGACCGGGGTCGCCGAGCTGGGCGGACGCCCGGTGTGCGCGCCGCTGGGCACCACGTCCATGGCCACGTTGCAGACCGCGCGGGGGGCGGACGGACGGGCCCCGGTCGCGGTCGGGGTGCCCGAGAACAGCGACTGCCTCGTGCTGCTCCAGCAGGGTCAGGTCGACGCCGCCACCACCGACGACACCATCCTCACCGGGTTCGCCCTGGAGGACCCCCGGCTCGTGGTCCGGGGTGCGCCGCTGGGCTCCGAGCCGTACGGCATCGCGGTCGCGCCGCAGCACACCGACCTGCTGCGCTTCGTCAACGGCGTCCTGGACCGGCTGCGGGCCGACGGGACGCTCGCGCGCATCGCCACCTCGACCGTCGGCAATGCGGCCGCGGTCCCGGCCGCCGGCTCGTACGCGGGGTGACGACGATGGCCCACAGCTTCGCCGTGCCCGACCGCCACCGGATCGACGCCGACGTCGCGGACGCCGAGGAGGCCGTGGTCCGGGCGTCGGCCGCCCTGGTCGACCTCGAGGCCCACCCGGGCTACGGCCTGCTGGCGCCCGGCGGGTTCACCGGGGTCTCCGCGCGACGGCGGGAGGAGACCCTCGCGACCG
The DNA here is from genome assembly GCF_030286555.1 of Actinomycetospora termitidis. Taxonomy (GTDB): domain Bacteria; phylum Actinomycetota; class Actinomycetes; order Mycobacteriales; family Pseudonocardiaceae; genus Actinomycetospora; species Actinomycetospora termitidis. Next base: position 443,240 of record NZ_JASVWF010000005.1, read on the forward strand.
TCGCCGAGCTGCACCGGGACCTCGCGCTGTACCGCCGCGCCGTGGCGGCGGCCCGGGAGGCCCGCGGCACCCGCAGCCGGCCGACCCCGGAGGAGCTGACGGCGGTCGCCGAGGCGCTGCACGGCGAGTCGGTGGTGGTCGCGGAGGAGGCGGTGCCGCTGCAGCGTCGCGGGCTGCTCGGTCCGACGTCCGAGGTCACCCGCACCAGCGCGGACGCCCTGCTCGGCCGCATGCGGGCCGGGTTCGACGCCGTGACCGGGGTGGTCGCCGCGGTCGCCGCCGTGTGGGAGGCCGTGGCCGCCCAGCTCGGTCCCGTGGAGCGCGGGCTGGACGGGCTCCGCGCGGAGGTGGCGGCCGCGTCCGACCCGACGGCCGCCGCCCGGCTCGACCGCCTCGCCGAGCGGGCCGACGCGCTGCGCGCGGCGGTCCTCGGCGACCCGCTGCCGCACGCCACGGTGGCGCAGCCGGTCGATGCGGCCGGGCTCGCGGAGGTCACCGCCGGTCTGGACGAGGTCCGGGCGGCCCTCGCCGAGGCCCGGGGCCTGCGCGAGGGTCTCGACGAGCGCGTCGCCGGCCTGACCGCGGAGGTCGACGGGCTGGCGGCGCTGGAGGCCGACGCGGCCGCCGTCGCCGCGGAGGTGGCGCGGGTGATCGCCCCACCGCCCGGCCTGCCGGTGCCCGAGCGGCGGGCGCCGGAGCTGCGGGCGGCGGTCCGCGAGGCGCACGGCGACGCCCGGGCCGGGCGGTGGGAGGCCGCCTCCTCCGGGTTCGCCGCCGCCGGTTCCGGGCTGGCGGCGGCCCGCGCGTCCGCGGAGTCCGACCGGGCCGTGCTCGGGGGCCTGCTCGACCGGCGGGCGGAGCTGCGGGGGCGGCTCGGCGCGCTGCGGGCCAAGGCGTCCGCCCGCGGCCGCAGCGAGGACCTCGACCTCGACGCGCTGCATTCCCGGGCGCAGGACCTGCTGTGGAGCGCGCCCTGCGACCTCGCCGCGGCGACCGTGGCGGTGCGCGCCTACCAGCGCGCGCTCGAGGACGGGGCGGGCTCGTGACGAGCACGGCACCGACCCGGTGCACCCGCCCCGGCTGCGACGGGGACATCGACGACGGGTTCTGTGACACCTGCGGGCGCCCGCAGCCCGCTGCCGGGTCCGCGTCCCCGGACCCCGGCCCGTCGACGGCGGCGGCTGCGTCGAAACAGGGACCGGGAGCGGGACCGGCCACCGCAGCCACGGGCACGTCCGGCACCGGGCCCGCGACGGCGGCCGGGGCGGTGGCCCCGGGTCCGGGCTCCGGGTCGGGGTCGACGCCGTCCGGACGGAGCGGGTCGACGCGCACCGGGTCGGGACGCGGCGGTTCCGGGCGGACCCGGTCCGGCTCGAGCCGGCGGCGCATCGGCGCGGGCCTGGTCCCGATCGAGCCGGAGCCCGCCGCCGATCCGGCCGAGGCGGTGCTGGCCGACCCCGTGGTCCCGGAGTCGAGCCGCCACTGCGGGGCGTGCGACGCGCCGGTCGGCCGCGGGCGCGACGGCCGGCCCGGACGCACCGAGGGGTTCTGCCCGCAGTGCGGGACGCGCTTCTCCTTCACCCCCGGACTGGCCGCGGGGGACCTCGTCGCGGACCAGTACGAGGTCCTGGGGTGCCTCGCGCACGGCGGCCTGGGGTGGATCTACCTCGCCCGCGACCGCAAGGTGCGCGACCGGTGGGTCGTCCTCAAGGGCCTGCTGAACACCGGCGACGCCGCGGCGCTGGCCGCGGCGGACGCCGAGCAGGGTTTCCTCGCACAGCTGGTCCACCCGCGGATCGTGCGGATCTACAACGTCGTCACCGGGGCCGGTGACGAGGACGCGGCCACCTACATCGTCATGGAGTACATCGGCGGGCGGTCGCTCAAGGCGATGCGCGACCCGCGGACGCCGATGTCGCCCGAGCCGGCGCTCGCCTACGTCCTGGAGGTGCTGCCGGCGCTGTCGCACATGCACGAGCGGGGCCTGCTCTACTGCGACTTCAAGCCCGACAACGTCGTGCAGACCGGCACCGAGGTGACGCTGATCGATCTCGGGGCCGTCCGCCGGATCGACGACCCGGGCGGGGACGTGTGGGGCACCGTCGGCTACCAGGCACCGGAGATCTCCCCGGAGGGCGCGGGGCCGTCGGTCGCCTCCGACGTCTACACCGTCGGCCGGACGATCGCCGTCCTGGTGGCGAACTTCGACTTCCACGGCTCGATGCGCGACGTGCTGCCGCTGCCGGACGACGCCCCCGCGCTGGAGCACGAGCCGCTGCGCCGCCTGCTGGACCGCGCCACGGCGCTCGAGCCGACGGAGCGGTTCGGCTCGATCGACGAGCTCGCCGACCAGATCGTCGGCGTGCTCCGGCAGCTCACCGCCGAGCACACCACCCCGCCCCCGCGCCTCTCCACGATGTTCGCCGCCCCGCCCGCGTCGGTGGGGATCGACGCCCCGGCCACGCCGGGCGAGCTGGCGGCGGCGCTCCCCGCGCCCCTGCCCGACCCGGACGACCCCTCGACGCCGGAACTCGTCGCCGCCGCCGCGCAGGGCCCCCGGGCCGTGCTGGCCGCGGTGTCCGCCGAGGGCGCGCTGGACACCGACCAGGCCCGTCTCTCGGCCGTGGCCGCCCATCTCGACGCCGGCGACACCGACGCCGCCGGGGCCGCCCTGGACGAGCACGCCGTGCTCGGCGAGTGGACGTGGACGTGGCTGCGGGCCCGCCACGCCGCCGCGACCGGGGCCGAGGCACTCGCCGCCCGACTCGTCGACCAGGTGTCCGACGCCCTGCCCGGCGAGCTCGCCCCGCAGTTCGCCCTCGCCGTCCTGGGCGAGCACCGGACGGCGGGGGACGACGGGGGCGTCACCGCGGAGCGGTTCGCCCGGATCTGGCGGACCGACCGCACGTGGACCGGCGCGGCGTTCGCGCTGGCCCGGCTCCGGGTGGCCGCGGACGACCGAGCGGGGGCCGTCGAGGTCCTCGACGAGGTCCCGCCGACGTCGGTGCACGCCGCCGACGCCCGGGTCGCGGCCGTCCGGGTGCTCCTCGGCGCGCCGGATCTGACACGCTCGGCGGTCATGGAGGCCGGGGCACGCACCGAGGCGATCGAGGTGGACCCGTTGCGCGCCGCCGAGCTGCAGACCGAGGTGCTCGAGGCCTACCGCCGCACCGCCGGCCCGGCCGAGCACGCCGACGGCGCGCTGTTCGGCTGCTCGCTCGACGACGACGGGCTCGGGTTCGGCCTCGAGGAGCGGTACCGCCTGCGGGCGCGGTTCGCCCCGACCCTCGCGGAACGCTTCGCGCTGGTCGACGCGGCCAACGACGCGCGGCCGTGGACCGCGCGATGACGGCCGCGGTGGGAGCCGCCTGCCCCACGTGCGGAGAGCTCGGCGAGGCGGGCGACCGGTTCTGCGAGGGCTGCGGCACCGAACTGCCCGAGACGGTCGGCCCGCCGCCGGAGCCGCGGTCGTGGCCGGTGACGGCGCGGGTCGCGCTGGGCCCCCGGGCCGAGCGGGACGGGCGGGCCGCACCCGGTGCGGACGACGGGGCCGGGGTATCCGAGGAGGACGGGTCGGCCGCCGCCGACCGTGGATCGCCGTGCGCGGCGTGCGGGGAGGGGACCATCGCCGAGGACGGCTTCTGCGACGACTGCGGGCCGCCGGCGGACGGCACGGCCGACGGGGACACCGGCCCGGGCACCGTCCCGCCCGATTCCCGCGACCACGCGGAGCACGCCGTCCACGGCGCGGCGGCGATCACCGACCTCGGCCGGGTCCGGGCCGCGAACGAGGACGCCTACGGCCTGGCGCGGCTGACGCTGGCCGGCGACGCCGGGGATCTCGTGGTCGGGGTGGTCTGCGACGGCGTCGCGTCCGTCCCGGGCAGCGAGCGCGCGTCGGTGACGGCGTGCGCCGCGGTGCTCGACGCCGCCCGCGACACGCTCGCCCACCCCGACGAGGGCGACCCCGAGCTGGCCCCGACCGGCGGCATCGACCTCACCGAGCTCGCACACCAGTGCGCCGACTCCGCCGTCGACGCGGTGTCGGCCCTGGCCGGGCGGGACTCCCCCGCCTGCACCTACGTCTCCGCGCTGGTGGCGGGCGAGGTGCTGGTCATCTCCTGGATCGGTGACAGCCGCGCCTACTGGCTCTCCCCCGGCGAGCCCGCGGGCTCCGCGGTCCTGACCACGGACGACTCGTGGGCGGCGGAGGCCGTGGCGATCGGGCTGCTCGATCCCGAGACCGCCTACGCCGACCCGCGCGCCCACGCGATCACCCGGTGGGTCGCCGCGGACGGCCCACCGGGGCCCGCGCACGTGGTGGCGCACGCCGCCGACCGCCCGGGCCTCGTGCTGATCTGCAGCGACGGGCTCTGGAACCACGTGCCCGCGCCGGACGACCTGGCGCGGCTCGTCGCCGGGACCCCGCGGGAGACGGCGACCGCCATGCTCGAGGCCGCGCTCGACGACGGCGGGACCGACAACACCACGCTCGTCGTGATCGACGTCGGGTACTGGGAGCCGCTCGAGGGCGTGTCGTGAGCACGCCGCAGTTCACCGTCGAGGCGTTCCACAACGGCTACCTGCCCGAGGGCGGCTCGGAGGTCGACGCGATCGTCTCGGTGACCGCGTCCGGCCTCGCCGGGACCGCGGGGACGGCCACCACCGAGGCGGCCGAGGTCGTCATGATCGACTGCTCCGGCTCGATGGGCGACCCGGCGACGAAGATCGCGGCGGCCCGCCGGGCGACCCGGGCGGCCATCGACGCGCTGCCCGACGGGGTGCTGCTCGCCGTGGTCGCGGGCCGCCACGACGCGCGCATGGTGTTCCCGCAGGCCGAGCGGATGGTCGTGCTGGACCGCGTGACGCGCCGGCAGGCGCACGCCGCGGTCGACCACCTCACGCCCTCGGGCGGTACCGCGATCGGGACGTGGCTGCGGCTCGCCCAGCGGCTGCTCGCGCCGCACCCCCGCCGGCTCCGGCACGCGATCATGCTGACCGACGGCAAGGACGAGCACGAGACCCCGGAGGACCTCGCGGCCGCCCTGCAGGCCTGCGACGGCGTGTTCACCTGCGACGCCCGCGGCGTCGGGACCGACTGGGTGGTCCAGGAGGTCCGCGGCATCGCCCAGACGCTCCTCGGCACCGCCGACATCGTCGCCGAGCCCGAGCACCTCGCCGCCGACTTCGAGGGCATCGTCGAGCGGGCGATGGGACGCGGGGTCGGGGACGTCGCCCTGCGGGTGTGGGCGCCGCGCGGGGCGACGGTGCGCTCGGTCAAGCAGGTGTCCCCCACCGTCGAGGACCTCACCGACCGCCGCACCCCCGACCCGGCGAAGCCGCTGATCGGCCTCTACCCCACCGGCTCGTGGGGCGACGAGACCCGGGAGTACCACGTGCGGATCGCGCTGGACCCGCTCGCCGTCGGGGAGGAGATCCTCGCGGCCCGGATCGGTGTCGCGGCGCCGTCGCTCGCCGAGGCGGGCGGGGCGCTCGCGGAGACCCGCGTGCCGGTGACCTGGACCGGGGACTCCGCCCTCGCGACCCGGCTGAACCGCCGGGTGGCGCACTACACCGGCCAGGCCGAGCTCGCCGAGGCCATCCAGGAGGGCCTCGACGCGCGGCGCGCCGGTGACCTCCCCACGGCGACGGCCCGGCTCGGGCGCGCCGTGGCGCTGGCCGCGGAGTCCGGTAACGCGGAGACGTCGGCGCTGCTGGAGAAGGTCGTGGAGGTCCAGGATCCGGCCACGGGCCGCGTCCGGCTGCGTCGCGAGGTGGCCGCCGCGGACGAGATGACCCTGGACGTGCGCTCCACCCGCACCGCGCGGGTCCGGGAGGGTTCGTGACGGCGGGTCGCGACGGCGGGTCGGACGGAGGCGCCCGGTGAGCCCCGCGGTGTGCCGGAACGGGCACGCCTCGGAGACCGACGACTTCTGCGACGAGTGCGGCGCCCCGATCACCCCCGACGGCGCGCCCGTGCCGGCGTCCACTCCGGCCCCGCCGGCCCCCGCCCCAGCGGCGACGGCAGCGGTCGGTGAGGGCACGGCCGAGGTGTGCCCGCGGTGCGGCACCCCGAGGACGGGACGGTTCTGTGAGGAGGACGGCCACGACTTCGTCCTGCAGGGCGGGAGCGCGGCCACCCCGGCACCGGCGCCGTCTCCCGCCCCACCGGCCGCCCCACCCGCCGTCGGGAACGGGCCGGAGCCGGAGGGGACCTGGCTGGTGACCGTGGAGGCCGACCGCCGGTACTACGAGTCGGTCGTGGCCCGGGAGGGCCCGGACATCGCCGCGGTGACCTTCCCGAACTACTACCCGTCGGCGGAGGTCCCGCTGCTCGGCGCGGAGGTGCGGATCGGGCGGCGCCGGGTGAACGGGTCGACGCCCCCGCCGCAGATCGACCTGGCGGGCCCGCCGCTCGACCCGGGCGTGTCGCACCTGCACGCGGTGCTGCTCCCGGTGGCCGACGACCGGGGCGGGGACGGCTGGTCGGTCCTGGACCCGGGCTCGACCAACGGCACCACGATCAACTACTCCGACGACCCGATCGCCCTGGACACCGTGGTCCCGCTGCGCGCGGGCGACCGGGTGCACGTCGGGGCGTTCACGACGCTGGTGATCGAGCGCCGCTGACCCGCCCGCCGTCGGGGTGGCTTCGAGTGCGCTCGAAGTCCTAGGTTCGACGCATGACGAGCACCCTCGAGGACCACCACCCGGCGGCGCGTCTGCGAGCGGTGATGGAGTCCGCCGCGACCGACGACGGCACGCTGCCCCCGCTCGACGGCGAGCTCCTCCGCGCGATGGCCCTGCCCGACGACCTCCCGGAGACGCTCGGGATCGCCGAGGTCGCCGAGCTGACGGGCATCACGGCCCACACGCTGCGCTACTACGAGCGGATCGGGCTCGTCACGGTCGACCGGGACGCCGCCGGGCGGCGCGCCTACGACCGCGCCGCCCTCGGCCGCGTCATGTTCGTGACGTGGTTGCGCCTCTCCGGGATGCCGATCGCGTCGGTCGGCCGGTACGTCGAGCTCGCCCTCGAGGGTCCGCACACGTCCGACCGACGCCTGGCGATGCTCCTCGAGCACCGGGAGGCCGTGGTCGCGCACCTGCGCGAGCTGCAGACGGCCCTGGCCGTCGTCGACTACAAGATCACCACGTACGGCGGGTCCTGCGCCGGGTGACGGCGCGGCCGGGCGGAAACACCCGCTCGCGCCGCCGTCCGTCGGGACTCCGTGTTACACCTGAACGGCCTAGTGCGATGGAGGGGTCGTGGGGTCGGTGACGGGAGTCGGGGTGGATCGGACCGGGGGGCGGGGGCAGGCCTCGGACGGCTGTCCGGAGCTGGCGACACGACCGAATCTCGCGCGCGCGACGAACTACCTCGTGGGCGGCGGGGCGAACTTCGCGCCTGACCGTGCCGCGGTGAACGAGATGCTCGCGATGGACCCCGGGCTCGGCCGGCGCATCCAGGCGGGCCGCGCCTTCGTCGCCCGCGCCGTCCGCGACGCGCTCGACGGCGGGTGCGACCAGTTCCTCGAGCTCGGAGCCGGCATCCCCTCTCCCGCCGGGCTGCACTCGCTCGTCGGGCCGGACGCCCGGGTGGTCTACGTCGACGTCGACCCGGTGGCCGTCGCCCACACCCGCGACCTCCTCGCGGCCGAGGAGGCCGGGCGGGTCGCGGTCGTGGAGGCGGACCTCCGGGACGCGGCCGGCGTGCTCACCCAGCTCGCCACCGGCCCGCTCGACCTGGGCCGACCGGTGACCCTCGTGTGCAACTCCGTGCTGCAGTGGGTCGCCGACAGCGACGGCACCGAGCTGGCCCGGACCTTCGAGGCCTACCGGAGCGCCCTCGCCCCCGGCAGCCGTCTGGTGATCAGCGTGGCGCACCCCGACGAGCTCGCCGCCGAGGAGGCCGCCGAGGTCCGGCCGATCATCGAGGCGGCCGTCGCACCGCTGCGCCTGCGCGGGCGGGCCGAGCTCGACCGGATCCTCGGGGCCTGGGAGCCCCTCCCGCCCGGCATCGTGGACGCGGTCGACTGGCCGGTCGCCTCCGGCGCCGAGACGAGCGGCTTCTACGCGGTGGTGTGCGCTGCGCGCAGGTGAGCACCTGTTGTCCCTATGGCGACAACAGGTGCTCACCTGGCGTCAGCCACATCGCCTTCGGCGTCACCCTCCGCCTCCAGGAACGCCTCGCGGAGCGACTCGACCATGGCCGGGTCGGGGTTCTCCCACAGCCCGCGGTCCACAGCCTCGAGCAGCCGCTCGGCCATGCCGTGCAGCGCCCACGGGTTGGCGTCGCGCAGGAACTGCCGGTTCTCCGGGTCCAGCACGTAGTTCTCGGTCAGTGACCCGTACATCCAGTCGCTGACCGTGCCCGCCGTCGCGTCCCAGCCGAACAGGTAGTCCACGGTCGCGGCCATCTCGAACGCACCCTTGTAGCCGTGCCGGCGCATCGCGGCCATCCAGCGCGGGTTCACCACGCGGGAGCGGAACACCCGCGCGGTCTCCTCGATCAGCGACCGCGTCCGCACCGCCTCGGGCCGCGTCGAGTCCCCGACGTAGGCCGCGGGCGCGGCCCCCGTCAGCGCGCGGACCGTCGCGATCATGCCGCCGTGGTACTGGTAGTAGTCGTCCGAGTCGGCGATGTCGTGCTCGCGGGTGTCGATGTTCTTCGCCGCGACCGCGATCCGCCGGTACGCGGCGCGCATCTCCTCGACCGCCGACTCGCCCTGCCGGTCGCGCCCGTACGCGTGCCCGCCCCACGTCGTGTAGATCTCCGCGAGGTCGGCGTCGCCACGCCACTCCCGCGAGTCCATCGCCTGCAGCAGGCCGGCCCCGTAGGCCCCGGGCGGCGACCCGAAGATGCGGGTGGTCGCGGCCTGCCACGTGCTTCCCGACGACAGGTCCGCGCGGGCGTGTGCCGCCACGAAGTTGTCCTCGTCCGGCTCCTCCAGCCCCGCGACGAGCTGCACGGCGTCGTCCATCGTCGCGACGACGTGCGGGAACGCGTCCCGGAAGAACCCGCTGATACGCAGGACCACGTCCACGCGCGGCCGGCCCAGCTCGGCCGCGTCGACCACCTCGAGCCCGGTGACCCGCCGCGACGCCTCGTCCCACACCGGCCGCACGCCCATCAGCGCCAGCGCCTCGCCCACGTCGTCCCCGCTGGTCCGCATCGCCGCGGTCCCCCACAGCGACAGGCCGACCGACGTGGGCCACTCGCCGTCGTGGTCGTCGCGGTACCGCTCGAGCAGCGAGTCGGCCAGCATCTGGCCGGTCTCCCACGCCAGGCGTGACGGCACCGCGCGCGGGTCGATCGAGTAGAAGTTCCGGCCGGTCGGCAGCACGTTGACCAGCCCGCGCAGCGGCGAGCCCGACGGCCCGGCCTTCACGTGCCCGCCGTCCAGGGCGTGCAGGACCCCGTCGATCTCCTCGGTGGTGCGGTCGAGCCGCGGGACCACCTCGGTGGCCGCGAACCGCAGGATGCGCTCGACCGTCTCGGTCTCGATGGTCGAGCTCCGCTGCGCTCCGTCTCCGGCCGCCGGGCCGAGGACCTCCAGGGCCACGTCCGGGGCATCGTCGGGAAGCCATCCCCGCTTCTCCATCCCGACGACGAGCGAGTGGGCCAATTCCTCGACGCGGTCGACGTCGGTCCGCCCGGCCGCACCCGCCGACTCGTCGAGCCCGAGCGCCTCGCGCAGCCCCGGCAGCGCCTGCGTGCCCGACCACATCTGCCGCGCCCGCAGCACGGCGAGCACCATGTCGACCCGCTCCTGCCCGGCCGGCGCGCGGCCGAGGATGTGCAGGCCGTCGCGGATCTGCGCGTCCTTGATCTCACAGAGCCAGCCGTCGAGATGCATGATGAAGTCGTCGAAGCGCTCGTCGTCGGGCTGGTCGTTCACCCCGAGGTCGGAGTCGAGCTTGGCGGCCTGGATGAGCTGCCAGATCTGCCCGCGGATCGCCTCGATCTTGCCCGGGTCCATCGCCTGGATCGACGCGTACTCGTCGAGCAGCTGCTCCAGGCGGGCGAGGTCGCCGTACGACTCGGCGCGCGCCATCGGCGGCACGAGGTGGTCGACCAGCGTGGCGTGGGCGCGGCGCTTGGCCTGCGTGCCCTCCCCCGGGTCGTTGACGAGGAACGGGTAGACCAGCGGCAGGTTCGCGAGGATGGGGTCGGGGGCGCAGGACGCGCTGGACGCGACCGTCTTCCCCGGCAGCCACTCCAGGTTCCCGTGCTTGCCGACGTGCACCAGCGCGTGCGCCCCGAAGCCGGTCTGCAGCCAGCGGTAGGCGGCGAGGTAGTGGTGCGACGGCGGCAGGTCGGGGTCGTGGTAGATCGCGATCGGGTTCTCCCCGAACCCGCGCGGCGGCTGCATCATGACGACGACGTGGTCGCGCTCGATGGCGGCCAGGACGATCGAACCCTGGTCCAGGAACATCGAGCCCGGCGCCGCGCCCCAGTGCTCCTCGACGCCCGCGCGGAAGTCCTCGGGCAGGGTCTCGAACCACGCGGTGTACTCCGCGGCGTCGATGCGGACCGGGTTGGCCGCCATCTGCTCCTCGGTGAGCCAGTCCTGGTCGTAGCCGCCGGCGTCGATGAGGGCGCGGATGAGCAGGTCGCCGTCGCGCTCCTCGAGGCCGGGGATCTCGCCGACCCCGTAGCCCGCGTCGCGCATCGCGTGCAGCAGGGCGACGACGGAGGCCGGGGTGTCCAGCCCGACCGCGTTCCCGATCCGGGCGTGCTTCGTCGGGTAGGCGGACAGGACGAGCGCGATCTTCTTGTCGGCGTTGGTGAGGTGCCGCAGGCGGCCGTGGCTCACCGCGAGTCCGGCGACGCGGGCGGCCCGCTCGGGGTCGGCGACGTAGACCGGCAGGCCGTCGGCGTCGGTCTCCTTGAAGCTGAACGGCACGGTGATGATCCGGCCGTCGAACTCCGGGACCGCGACCTGGTTGGCGGCGTCGAGCGGGCTGACGCCGTCGTCGTCGGAGAGCCACTCCTCGCGGCTACGGGTGAGGCAGAGCGCCTGGAGGATCGGGACGTCGAGGGCGGCGAGCGCGCCGGTGTCCCAGGACTCGTCGTCCTCACCGGCGGAGGCCGAGGCGGGCTTCGAGCCGCCGGCCGCGAGCACCGTCGTGACGAGCACGTCGGCGGTCTTCAGGACGTCCAGCAGCTCGGCGTCCGGGCTGCGGAGGCTGGCGCAGAACACCGGCACCGGGATGCCGCCGGCGTCCACGACCGCCCGGCACAGCCCGTCGACGAACGCGGTGTTCCCGGCCATGTGGTGGGCGCGGTAGTAGACGACGGCGACGCGGGGGCCGGACCCGTCGACGTCCGTCCAGCCCGGGAGCCGCCCCCACGTCGGCATCTCCGCCGGCGGGGCGAACCCGTGCCCGGTGAGCAGCACGGTGTCGGAGAGGAACGCCGCGAGCTCGCGGAGGTTGTCCGGGCCGCCCTGGGCGAGGTAGAGGTGCGCCTGGGTCGCGACGCCCACCGGCACCGTCGAGGACTCCATCAGCTGCGCGTCCGGCGCCTGCTCCCCGCCGAGGACGACGACGGGGCGGGGACCGGCGGCCAGCAGGTCGAGTCCGGTCTCCCAGGACTGCCGCGAGCCGAGCAGGCGCACGACGACGAGGTCGACACCGTCGAGCAGGCCCGGCAGGTCCGCCTCCGGGTCGATCCGCGACGGGTTCGCCCAGCGCCAGGCCAGGGCCCCGTCGGCCGCCCCCTCGCTGCCGGCGCGGGCCGAGCGGAGGTCGGTGTCGGACGTCGAGAGGAGCAGCAGCACGCGCAACATCTCATCATCTGCGCACACCGTGTGTCATCGGCCGTAGTGTGTGGCCGATGCCCCGCACCCGCTCCCGCCCCGACGCCTGCCCCGGCGCCTGGCGTCGGCACGACGCCGCCGACGGTGCGCTCGCACGGTTCCGGCCGGTCGGCGGGGCGACCACCGCGGACGAGCTCCGCCTGCTGGCGGGCGCGGCCGCGGCGGGCGGTTCCCCGATCGAGCTGACCTCCCGGGGATCCTGGCAGGTGCGCGGCCTCGCCGGAAGCACCGCCGACGACCTCGCCGACGCGCTGCGCTCCGACCGCCCCGACGCCCTCGTCGACGCCCGCGGCCGCGACGTCCCGTGCAGCATCATCGCGTCCCCGCGGTCGGCACGCGTCGACCCGGTGGCGGGCACGGTGGCGGCGGCCCTCCGAGGTCGGACGGACGTGCCCGGGCGGCTGCTGGTCGCGATCGAGGACCGGGCCGTGAGGGGAGGATCCGAGCGCTCTGGTGGCACGAGGGTTCCCCTCACGCGAGGAGTGGGAGACGTCAGCGGGCAGGGCGCGGACATCGCCGTCGTGGTCAACGGTCCCTCATCGGGCTCGCGGACCCCTCCCGACCCCGATGAGGGTCCTCTCGACGACGGGGCCGCGCTCCTGCTCGACGGCACCGACACCGGCCTCCGCGCCGACGACCCCGCCGCCCTCGCGCTGGCCGCCGTCGACGCGTTCACCACCCACCGCGGGTCGGCCTGGCGGGTGCGGGAGCTGGACGACGCGGCGCGCACCGCGCTGCTCGCCGACCTCCGCGACCGCACCACCCCCGCCGTCGGGAACCTCCTGGAGCCGGGACCGGCGGACCCGACGCGCCTGGGACCCGACGGGACCACCCTGGAGGTCCTCCCCCGGCTCGGCGAGGTCGACCTCGCGACGGCGGTCGCGCTGCTGGAGCTGATGGACCGCGGCGCGACGCTGCGCGCGACCCCCTGGCGCACGCTCGTGCTGCGCGACGGGCCCGCGGACGCGGAGCAGCGCCTCGCGGGCCTGGTGGAGACCGACCCGGTCTCGCGATGGCGCGGTGTCTCGGCGTGCGTCGGGGCGCCGCGGTGCCGGAAGTCGCTGTCGGACGTGCGCGGTGACCTGGCCGCCGCCGTGGCCTCGGGGCACGTCGGCGGGCTCGTCCACCAGCACTGGGTGGGCTGTTCGCGCGCGTGCGGGACGCCGGGTGGACGAGTCGCCGTCGTGGAGGCGACCGAGGGACGTGATCAAGGACGCGCGAGCTACCGGACGGTGGTCCGCTCGGGGAAGGTGACCGGATGACCTCGGGCAATGCGGCCCCCGCACGGAGCGGTGTGATCCACGAGCCGGACTCCCGGGCGATCCCGGCGCACGTGGTCGACGGGGACGAGATCTACCGGCGGTCGTTCGCGATCATCCGCGCCGAGGCCGAGCTGGGGCACCTGCCCGACGACGCCCACGACCTCGTCGTCCGCATGATCCACTCCTGCGGCATGACGGACCTCGGCGCGGACACCGAGGTCTCCTCCGGCGCCGTCGCGGCCGCGCACACCGCGCTCCGGGCGGGAGCACCGGTGCTGTGCGACGCGATGATGGTCGCCTCCGGGATCACGCGGCGGTTCCTGCCCGCGGGCAACGACGTGGTGTGCACGCTGAACGACCCGGACGTCCCGGCGAAGGCCGCCGCCCTCGGCACGACCCGCTCCGCCGCCGCCCTGGACCTGTGGTTGCCGCTGCTCGAGGGCGCCGTCGTCGCGATCGGCAACGCCCCGACGGCGCTGTTCCGGCTGCTGGAGCTGATCGAGGCGGGCGCGCCGCGACCCGCCGTCGTGCTGGGGCTGCCGGTCGGGTTCGTGGGGGCCATGGAGTCGAAGGCGGCGCTCGCCGGCCACCCGGCCGGGCTGGAGCACGTCGTGGTGCACGGTCGGCGGGGAGGCTCGGCGATGACGGTGGGCGCGGTGAACGCACTGGCGCTGGGGACCCGCGCGTGACGGGCCGCCTGTTCGGCGTGGGCGTCGGCCCCGGGGACCCGTCGTTGATGACGGTGAAGGCGGTCGACCTCATCCGCGGGGCCGACGTCGTCGCCTACCACTGCGCGCGCCACGGCCGGTCGAACGCCCGGCGGATCGCCGCGGAGTACCTCGTCGGTCAGATCGAGGAGGCGCTGACCTACCCGGTGACCACCGAGGACACCGACGACTACCAGGGCCGCATCGACGCGTTCTACACCGACGCCGCCACCCGCCTGGCCGCGCACCTCGACGCCGGGCGCGACGTCGTCGTGCTCGCCGAGGGCGACCCGTTCTTCTACGGCTCCTACATGCACCTGCACAAGCGGCTGGCGCACCGCTACGAGGCGACCGTCGTCCCCGGCGTGACGAGCGTGGCCGCGGCCGCCGCCGCCCTGGGCACGCCGCTGGTGGAGCGCGACGAGGTCCTGACGGTGCTGCCCGGCACGCTGCCGCCCGACGAGCTCGCCCGGCGCCTCGCCGACACCGACGCGGCCGCCGTCATGAAGCTGGGCCGGACGTTCACCGGGGTGCGGACCGCGCTGCGCCGCGCCGGCCGCGCCGAGGAGGCGCACTACGTCGAGCGCGCCAGCCAGCCCGAGGAGCGTCGGGCCCGCCTGGAGGACGTCGACGAGGCGTCGGTGCCGTACTTCAGCGTCGGGATCGTGCCCTCGCGGGTCCACGTGGCGACGACGGAGCAGGCGCGGGCGGACGGGCTGGCCGCCTCCGGTGTCAGCAGTGCGGCCATGCTGACGTCGGACGGCACGAACGCCGCAACGACCGGCCGCGTCACCGTCGTCGGGCTCGGGCCGGGCCGCCGCGACCGGCTGACGCCCGAGGCGTTCACCGCCCTCGCCGAGGCCGATGACGTCGTCGGCTACACGACCTACGTCGCGCGCGTGCCGGTGAACCCGCGGCAGCGCGTGCACGGGTCGGACAACAAGGTCGAGGCCGAGCGGGCGGCGTTCGCGCTGGACCTGGCCCGTTCCGGACGGCGGGTCGCGGTCGTCTCCTCCGGCGACCCCGGCGTGTTCGCGATGGCCTCGGCGGTCGTCGAGGTGGCGGCGGAGGACTACCCCGACGTCGAGGTGCGGGTGCTGCCCGGCGTCACCGCGGCGCACGCCGTCGCGGCGCGGATCGGCGCCCCGCTGGGCCACGACTACGCGACGATCAGCCTGTCCGACCGCCTCAAGTCGTGGGAGGTCGTGGAGCGCCGGCTGGCCGCCGTGGCCGACGCGGACATGGTGATCGCGCTGTACAACCCGGCGTCCCGCTCCCGGACGTGGCAGGTCGAGGCGGCGAAGGAGATCCTGCTCAAGTACCGCGACGAGACCACGCCGGTGATCATCGGCCGGGACGTCGACGGGCCGGAGGAGTCCGTGCGGGTCGTCGAGCTGGCGGCCCTGGAGCCCACCGAGATCGACATGCGGACCCTGCTGATCATCGGCTCGTCGCAGACCCGGTGGGTCGCCGACCGGGTGTTCTCGCCGCGACGGTGGACGCCCGCGACTTGACACCGCTGTAAAGTCTCGGGCGTGGTGCTGCCCGCTCTCGAGGACCGGACCCTGCTGGCCGCCGTCGAGCGGGCCCTCGACGTCGGGGACGCGGTCACCCAGACCGACCGCGCCGGCACGTGGACGCTCGCCGGGGCGTACGAGCGGTCGCTCCGCCTGGCCGGCGGGCTCGGGGTGCGGGCGGACCGGCCGGTCGCCCTGCTGCTCGACAACTCGCTGGACGCGGTGCACGTGTGGCTCGGGGTCGTGCTCGCGGGCGGCGTCGAGGTGCCGGTGAACACCGCCTACAAGGGCACGTTCCTCGCCCACGTCCTGCGCGACTGCGGTGCGGAGACCCTCGTCGTCGAGGCGCACTACCTGGACCGGCTCGCCCGGATCGCGGACGAGGTCCCGGCGCTGCGGACCGTCGTCGTGCGTGGCGACCCCGGCGACGCCCTGCCGCCCGGCCGGTTCCGGGTGGTGCCCCTGGACGACCTCGACGCCCCCGCGAGCCCCGTCCGTCGCGGCCCCGGGGACCTGCACGCGATCATGTACACCTCGGGCACGACGGGCCTGTCCAAGGGCGTGCTGATCCCGCACGCGCACGCCTACACCTACGCGAGCCGCGAGCACCAGGAACGGCCGCACCGCGGCGACCGGGCGCTGGTGACGCTGCCGGTCTTCCACCTCGCCGGGCAGTGGTACGGCGTCTACCAGTCCCTGATCCACGCGATCCCGTGCGTGCTCGAACCCGGCTTCTCGGTCACCGGGTTCTGGCCGACGGTGCGCGAGCACGGGATCACGGTGACGGTGCTGCTGGGCGCGATGGCCGAGCTGCTCGCCCAGCGCGCCCCGGCGCCCCACGACGCCGACAACCCCCTCGAGCTCGCGATCATGGCGCCGCTCGCGAGCGACGTCGCCACCTTCCGCCGCCGTTTCGGCGTCGACCTCGCCGCCGTGTACGGCATGAGCGAGATCGGGGCCGTGCTCGACGGGCCGCCGGAGACCGTGGTCGGGGGCGAGGCCGGGTTCCCGCGCGAGGGCTACGACCTGCGGCTGGTCGACGTCGACGGCCGCGACGTCGCTCCCGGCGAGATCGGCGAGCTGCTCGTCCGCCCGCAGGTGCCGCACACCGTCATGGCCGGCTACCACGGTCGGCCGGAGGAGACCGCCCGCGTGGTCCGCGACGGCTGGCTGCACACCGGCGACGCCTTCCGCACCGACGACGCCGGCCGCTTCTTCTTCTGCGACCGCATGAAGGACGCGCTGCGCCGCCGCGGCGAGAACGTCTCCAGCTTCGAGGTCGAGCGCACCGTCAACGAGCACCCGGCGATCTACGAGAGCGCGGTGGTCGCCGTGCCCTCGGACCTGACCGAGGACGAGATCAAGGTCGTCGTCGTGCCGCAGCCGGACACGGAGCTCGACCCCGCCGAGCTGATCGCGTTCCTCGTCGACCGCCTGCCGTACTTCATGGTCCCGCGCTACGTCGAGATCGCCGACGCCCTGCCGAAGACCCCGACCCACAAGGTGCAGAAGAACCTGCTCCGCGACGCCGGGATCGGCCCGACGACCTGGGACCGCGAGGCCGCCGGCATCCGCGTGACCCGCCACTCCTAGGAGGAACAGCCGACGTGCGCCGCGTCCTGATCGCCAACCGTGGCGAGATCGCCGTCCGCATCTCCGACGCCGTCGCGGCCCTGGGGCTGGAGGCCGTGCGCGTGCGGGCGTCCGACGAGCCCGCACCCGACGGTGTGGCTTTCCTGGCGTCCAGTGACAGCAGTGACGCATTGCTTGCACCGCAGGTGCTCCCCGGCACCGGACCGGCCGCGTACCTCGACGTCGAGGCGGTCGTCGCGGCTGCGAAGGAGGCCGGCGCCGACGCCGTGCACCCGGGCTACGGGTTCCTCTCCGAGAACCCGGCGCTCGCGCGGGCGTGCGAGGACGCCGGGATCACGTTCGTCGGGCCGACACCGGAGATCCTCGAGCTCTTCGGCGACAAGGGACTCGCGCGCACTCGGGCCGCGGAGCTCGGCGTGCCGGTCCTCGACGACGACGGGAGCACCCCCGTCGTCGTGAAGGCCGTGGCCGGGGGCGGCGGGCGGGGCATGCGGGTCGTCCGGGACCGGACGGGTCTCGACGAGGCGCGGCGCTCGGCCGCCGCGGAGGCCCGGGCCGCGTTCGGCGACGACCGGGTGTTCGTCGAGCGCTACCTCGAGGGCGCGCGGCACGTGGAGGTCCAGCTGCTCGGCGACGGGCACGACGTCGTCGTCCTCGCCGACCGCGACTGCAGCCTGCAGCGCCGCCACCAGAAGATGGTCGAGATCGCTCCGGCGCCGAACCTCCCCGACGAGGTCCGGGCCCGGCTCCACGGCCACGCCCGTGATCTCGGTGCGGGACTGCGCGGCCTCGCGACCGTCGAGTTCCTCGTCGCGGGCGCGGAGATCGCGTTCCTCGAGGTGAACCCGCGCCTGCAGGTCGAGCACACGGTGACCGAGGAGGTCCTCGGCGTCGACCTGGTGGCGGCGTCCCTGCGCGTCGCCGACGGCGCCCGGCTGGCCGATCTCGCCCTGAATGACGTCCCCCGCGGCGTCGCCGTCCAGGCCCGGGTGAACGCCGAGACGCTCGGCGCGGACGCCTCCGTCCGCGCCGGGGGCGGCACGCTGACCCGCTTCACCCCGCCCTCGGGACGCGGGCTGCGGGTGGACACCCACGGCGCCGTCGGGCTCACGGTCGACCCGCGGTACGACTCGCTGCTCGCCAAGGTCGTGGTGCACGACGCCGACCTGGCCACCGCCCTCGCCCACCTCGAGCGGGCCCTCGGCGCCTTCGACCTCGACGGGGTCCCGACGACGATCCCGGTGCTGCGGGCGCTCCTCGCCCGCCCGGAGGTGCTCACGCCGGACACGGGGCTCGTCGAGCGGCTGCTCCCGGAGATCGTGAGGGGAGGATCCGAGCCTTCTCCTGACATGAGGGTTCCCCTCACGCAGGGCGAGGCACTCACCGCGATCACCGCCGGGACCGTCGTCGCGATCGAGGCGGATGCCGGCTCCGCTGTGGCAGCCGGTGCACCCGTCGTCGTGCTCGAGGCGATGAAGATGGAGCACGTCGTGGCGGCGCCGACGGCCGGGACGGTGCTCGAGGTGGCGGTCGCGGTCGGGGACGTCGTGGCCGAGGGCGACGTGCTCGCGGTCCTCGAGCCGGGCGACGCCACCACCGGTGAGGCCGTCGACGCGACGGTCGACCCCGATCACGTCCGCCCCGACCTCGCCGAGGTCGGCGACCGGCGCCGCCTCACCACCGACGAGGCCCGCCCGGCCGCGGTCACCCGCCGTCGGGACCAGGGCCGGCGAACCGCACGCGAGAACGTCGACGACCTCTGCGACGACGGGACCTTCGTCGAGTACGGCGCGTTCGCGGTCGCGGCACAGCGGGCCCGGCGCTCGCTCGCCGAGCTGCGGGAGAAGACGCCGGCCGACGGGATCGTCACCGGGATCGGCGCGGTCGACGGGCGCCGGGTCGTCGTGCTGGCCTACGACTACACCGTCCTCGCCGGCACCCAGGGCGTCCTCTCGCACGCCAAGACCGACCGTGCCCTGGAGCTGGCGCTCGAGCACGACCTGCCCGTCGTCCTGTTCGCCGAGGGCGGCGGCGGTCGGCCGGGCGAGACCGACACGATCGCCGTCGCCCAGCTCGACGTCCCCACGTTCGCCCTGTTCGCGCGGCTCTCCGGCCGGGTCCCGACGGTGGCCGTGGTCGCCGGCTACTGCTTCGCCGGCAACGCCGCGCTCGCCGGCTGCGCGGACCTCGTCGTCGCCGTCGAGGGCGCGAACCTCGGCATGGGCGGCCCGGCGATGATCGCGGGCGGCGGGCTGGGCGAGGTGGAGCCGCACGACGTCGGGCCGACCTCCGTCCAGGTGCCCAACGGCGTGGTCGACGTGCTGGTGGACGACGAGGCTGCCGCCGTCGCCGTGGCCCGGCGGTATCTCGCCCTCGACCGCGCGGTCCCGGGCGAGCGACCCGACGGTCGGGTGCTCCGCCACGTCGTCCCGGAGAACCGCCTGCGCGTGTACGACGTGCGCGACGCCGTGGCGGGGCTCGTCGACACCGGGTCGCTGCTGGAGCTGCGGCCGCGGTACGGGGTCGGGATCGTGACGGCGTTCGCGCGGATCGGGGGCCGCGGGGTCGGAGTGCTGGCCAACGACCCGCGCCACCTCGGGGGCGCGATCGACGCCGAGGCCGCGGAGAAGGCGGCCCGGTTCCTGCAGCTCTGCGACTTCCGCGGGCTCCCGGTGGTCTCGCTGTGCGACACCCCGGGCTTCATGGTCGGTCCGGACGCCGAGGCGACCGCGACGGTCCGGCGGTTCTCCCGGATGTTCGTCGCCGGGGCGAACCTCCGGGTGCCGGTGGTGTGCGTCGTGCTCCGCAAGGCGTACGGGCTGGGGGCGATGGCGATGGCCGGCGGGTCGATGCGGATCCCGGTGACGACGGTGGCGTGGCCCAGCGGCGAGTTCGGCGGGATGGGGCTGGAGGGCGCGGTCCGGCTCGGGTACGCCAAGGAGCTCGCGGCACTTCCCGACGACGGGTCGCGCCGGGCCCGCTACGACGAGCTCGTGGCCGCGCTCTACGAGCAGGGCAAGGCGCTCTCGGCGGCCGAGGTGTTCGAGATCGACGACGTCATCGACCCGGCCGACACGGCCGCCGTCGTGATCGCCGCCCTGGAGGCCGCCGACGGGCCGCTGCCGCCGCGGCGGGCGATCGTGGACACCCGGTGAGCACGCGCGAGGCCATCCTCGCCGGCGCCGGGGAGGTGCTCGCGCGGCGCGGGGTGGACGCCGCCTCGATCGGCGAGCTCGCGACCGCGGCCGGCGTCACCCGCCCCACCGTCTACGCCCACTTCCCCGGCGGGAAGGCCGACGTGGTCGCGGCGCTCGTCGCCCGGGTCCGCGACGACGTCCTCGCGGCGCAGGAGGTCCGGGACACCGACGACCCGCGGTCGATCGCCCGGCGGGCCGTCACCGACTACCTCGACCTGACGGTGCGGCACCGCCGCGTCCTCGAGATCCTGGCCCAGCTGGCCCGGGCCGATCCGGCGTACTCCTCGGTGCAGGACGAGATCCTCGACCGGGTGCACCGGCGGAACGCCCGCTTCCTCGCCCGGCTGGCGGCCACCGGCCGGGCGGCGCCGGTGCTGGCGCCCGAGCACGTCTCCGAGGCGATCACCGGGATCGTCCGGCGCTTCGCGGAGCGGATCGACGCCGACCCGTCGGCCCGCGACGACCTGGTCGAGGCCGCGGTCGCCGCGTACCTCGCGCTGGGCGGGCTCGGGGCGTCCCCTTGACGCGGTATGGACCGATCGTGGTCGGATGAGCCGGTGGCCTGGAGCACCCGGGAGATCGCCGACCTGGCGGGCACCAGCCTGCGCAGCGTCCGTCACTACCACCAGGTCGGGCTGCTGCCGGAGCCCGACCGCCGGTCGAACGGCTACAAGCAGTACGGCGTCAGCCACCTGATCCGCCTGCTCCGGATCAAGCGGCTGGTCGACCTCGGGTTCGGTCTGACGCAGATCGCCGAGCTCGGCGACGCCGACGAACACCCCGAGGAGGCCCTGCGCGCGCTGGACGCGGATCTCGCCGCGCAGATCGAGCGACTGCAGGAGGTCCGCGCCGAGGTCGCGGAGATGCTCTCCCGGCGCCTTCCCACCGACCTGCCCGCGGAGTTCGCCGACGCCGCGACGGGGCCCATCTCCGACGCCGACCGCCGCTTCGCCTCGGTGATGGGCCGCCTCCTGGCCGACGACGAGCGGGAGCTGTACGCCCAGCTGATGAGCCCGGAAGCACGGTCGCCGTCCGACGACGACTTCGACGCCCTCACCGCCGACGCGGACGAGGCCGCCCGCGAGGACCTCGCCCGGCGCATGGCGGACGACCTGGTCGTGCTCCGGGAGCGCTTCCCGGGGATCGGCGAGCTCGGCGGCGCGGACAGCGGGCGGTACCGGCGGACCGTCGAACAGGTGTCGGCGGAGGTGTTCAACCCCGCCCAGCTCGACGTCCTCCGGCGCATGCGGGCCCTCCGCGGCGCCGCGTCCCGGGCCACTCCCCCGACTCCCGATGTGAGCTGAGCCACTCGCCGCTGGAGGGTGCCGCGACGGCACGGGCGAGCGTGGGCACCATGTTCACGACCTACCGGCGCCGCTGGCAGCTCTCCCGGGTGAAGCCCGGCGACGGGTCACCGCTGCCGCCCTTCCGCCTCTGGCAGCTGTTCACCCGCTCGGTGTTCGCGGTCGACCTCCCGGGCCCCGACGGCGGGCGCTTCGAGGTCGACCTGCGCCCCGGCGCCGACGGCTCCACGCGGCGCAGCCCGGCCTCGCTCTACCGCGACGGCGTCCAGGTGGCCCGGGCGAACCTGCCCGCGACGTTCCCCGTCCCCGGCGGGGTCGTCGAGGTCGCGGCCGGCCAGTACGGGGTCAAGCGCGCTCACCTCGTCACCGACGGCGGTGCGGAGCACCTGCTGACGCCGCACCCGGGCTCGCTCGAGGGACGCCGGGCCCGCCTCGCGCGGCGCTTCCCGCGGGCGAGCTGGGCGGTCGGCGCCGTCGCGGTCGTCGTGATCCTGGTGGGGGGCCTCCTGGCCCTCGGCCGCGGCCTCGAGGCGGTCACGCACAGCCCCGCGATCGCCGCGCAGGTCGGCACGTTCACGATGCCGTTCCACCTCTCGACCACGGGGCTCGTCGTGGTCGGCGTCCTCACCGCCCTCGCCGGCACCGAACGCGCCATCACCTTCCGCAGCCGGTTCCTGATCGACCGGCGGCCGGGCCGGCGGCGGAGGGGCTGAGACCGTGCCCGTCACCGCGCTCGCCTTCCTCGCGTCCCACTTCCTCAGCCTGCTCGGCAACGGCATCGCCGCGGTCGCTCTCCCGCTGATCGTCCTGCAGATCACCGGGAGCCCGGCCAGCGTCGGGCTGGTCTCGACGGCGACGGCCGGTCCGGCGCTGCTCGTCGGCCTCGGCGCGGGCCTGGTGCTCGACCGCGTCAACCGGCGGACCTGCTCGGTCGCCTCCGACGTCATCTCGGCCGGCGCCGTCGTCGCGATCCCCGTCGTCGAGCTGGTCCACGGACTGGACCTCGCCTGGCTGATCGCCCTCGCCGTCGTCGGGGCGTTCGGCGACGTCCCCGGCATGACGGCCCGGCAGGTGCTGGCCCCGGCCCTCGCCCGGCACACCGGGGTCGGCATGGAGCGCCTGATCGGGCTGCGCCAGTCCATGACGTCGATGGCGCTGATCATCGGCCCGGCGGCCGCCGGGGCCCTGCTCGCGGTGTTCGACGGGACGACGGTCCTGCTCCTCACCGCCGCCACCTCCGCGACCGCGGCGCTGCTGACGCTGGCCGTCCCCCACCGGCTCGGCCGGATCGACGACCGGCCCACCGAGCGGCCGTCCATCGCCTCCGAGCTAATGGCCGGGTTCCGGGTGCTGCGGCGCAGCCGCTTCCTGACCGGGACGGTCGGGCTGACACTCGGGCTCGCCGTCGTCATCGGCGGCCTGCAGGGCCTCGTGCTGCCCGTGTACTTCGAGAGCGTGGTCCGGCCCGACCTGCTCGGCCTCGTCCTCACCGCGCTGGCCGTGGGGATGCTGGCCGGGACGACGGTGTTCGCCGCGGTGGGCTCGCGACTCCCCCGGTCCGTGTGGATCGCGGTCGCCCTCCTCGGCACGACGGCGGGTCTGACCTCCATCGCGACCCTCGTCTCGGCCCCCGTGATCCTCGCCGGGGCGGCACTGCTCGGCGTGGGCAACGCGGTGACCGGCGCGGTCCTGGGGGTGCTGCAGGCGGAACGGACCCCGGAGGCGACCCGGGGCCGCGTCCTGAGCCTGCAGAACGCCCTGTTGCAGGTGGCGGCGCCGGCGGGCGTCGGCCTCGCGGGGGTGGTGGCTGAGGCCGGGTCGCCGGTCGCGGCGGGGTTCTCGGTGGTCGCGGTGTGGATCGTGGTGCTGGTGGCCGTGGCCGGCTCGGGAGCCCTGCGCGACCTGGAGCCGGCGGTCGCGGCGCGGTGACGGGGTTCCACGCGGGGTCAGCGGCGCCCCCGGCTGACGACCCGCCCGCGTTGCGGGGCGCACACGGCCGGACACGGTCGCCCACCGGCGCATCCGCGTTGCGCGGCGCACACGGCCGGACACGGTCGCCCACCGGCGCACCCGCGTTGCGCGGCACACACGGGCGGGTCGGCGCGGTGGCGCGAGGTCGTGGCGACCGGGTTCGCCGGGGATGTCGGGCGGCCGGGTCGAGAGCGCTCGTCCCGGTGTCGATACCGAGATCCCGATCCCACGAGCGGACCGCTCGGTCCCGACCCCTCTTCGCGCGGCGGAACGAGATCTTCGTCGGCGGAGGAGCGGAGTCGGCACTGTGTGCGCCACGCAACGCCCGAGGGCCGCAGCACCGCCGCCCATCACCGTGTGCCCCCCGCAACGCCGGGTCGGGGGTGCCGGCGGAACCGTGTCCGCACGACACGGTTCCGTCGGA
This sequence comes from Actinomycetospora termitidis, assembly GCF_030286555.1. Lineage (GTDB taxonomy): Bacteria > Actinomycetota > Actinomycetes > Mycobacteriales > Pseudonocardiaceae > Actinomycetospora > Actinomycetospora termitidis. The sequence goes on from NZ_JASVWF010000005.1 coordinate 467,040, forward strand.
GTGGGTCAGGCCGAGGCCAGCTCCCGGGTGTCCCGCGCGGAGACGAGCGACGCGTGCGTCGGTGCGTCCGGGACGTGGGCGGGCTTCAGCCCCGCGAACTCCCGGCGCAGCACCGGCACGACCTCCTCGCCGAGCAGGTCCATCTGTTCGAGGACCGTCTTCAGGGGCAGGCCGGCGTGGTCGATGAGGAACAGCTGGCGCTGGTAGTCGCCGACGTAGTCGCGGAAGCCCAGGGTGCGGTCGATGACCTCCTGCGGCGAGCCGACCGTCAGCGGGGTCTGCCGGGAGAAGTCCTCCAGCGAGGGCCCGCCGCCGTAGACGGGCGCGCGGTCGAAGTACGGCCGGAACTCGTTCACCGCGTCCTGCGAGTTCCTCCGCATGAACACCTGCCCCCCGAGGCCGACGATCGCCTGGTCGGCCGAGCCGTGACCATGGTGCTCGAAGCGGCCGCGGTAGAACTCGACCATCTGCTTCGTGTGCGAGGCCGGCCAGAAGATGTGGTTGTGGAAGAAGCCGTCACCGTAGAACGCGGCCTGCTCGGCGATCTCGGGCGAGCGGATCGAGCCGTGCCAGACGAAGGGCGCGACGCCGTCGAGCGGGCGCGGCGTCGAGGTGAACCCGTGCAGCGGCGTCCGGAAGCGGCCCTCCCAGTCGACGACGTCCTCGGTCCACAGCCGCCGCAGGAGCGCGTAGTTCTCGATCGCCAGCGGGATGCCCTGGCGGATGTCCTGGCCGAACCACGGGTAGACGGGCCCGGTGTTGCCGCGCCCCATCATGAGGTCGACCCGCCCACCCGCGAGGTGCTGGAGCATCGCGTAGTCCTCGGCGATCTTCACCGGGTCGTTGGTCGTGATCAGCGTCGTGGACGTGGAGAGCACCAGCCGCTCCGTGAGGGCGGCGATGTGGCCGAGCAGCGTGGTCGGCGACGAGGGGACGAACGGCGGGTTGTGGTGCTCGCCGGTCGCGAAGACGTCGAGCCCGACCTCCTCGGCCTTCCGCGCGATCGTCACCATCGAGGCGATGCGCTCGGCCTCGGTCGGTTCCCGGCCGGTCGTCGGGTCCGGCGTGACGTCGCCGACGGTGAAGACCCCGAACTGCATGGCGACCTCCTGATGTTGAAGCATCAACTACTGTAGTGGCCTCAACCGGGCGGGGTCCGGGGTTGTTCCACCCACGCCACCGCGCCCTCGACGCCGCCGACCGCGGCCACTCCGGTCGGCAGCGCGGGCCGGTCCACGAGGACGACGGGCACCCCGGCCTCGCGCGCCGCCACCAGCTTCGCCTCGGTGGCCCCGCCGGAGTCTTTCGCGACGAGCACGTCGATGCGGTGTTCACGCAGCAGCGCCCGCTCGTCGTCGAGCTCGAACGGGCCGCGCCGCAGGATCAGCTCCGCGCGCGCCGGCAGCTCGTCCGGCGGCTCGATGGCGCGAACCAGGAACCAGGCGTCCAGCCCGACGAAGTGGTGCACGCCCTGCCGGCCGATCGCGAGGAAGACCCGGGCCGCGCGCCCGAGGGCGGCGGCCGCGGCACCCGTCGTCGGGACCCGGATCCAGCGGTCGCCGGGCGACTCGACCCAGCCCGGGCGCCGCAGGACCAGCATCGGCGTGCCGGTCGCGCGGGCGGCCTCGGCGGCGTGCTCGGTCATCCGCGCGGCGAAGGGGTGCGTGGCGTCGATCAGCGCGTCGACGTCCCCGAGCGCCCCGACGAGCCCCTCGACCCCGCCGAACCCGCCGGTCCGCACCGCGCCGGCCGGCAGCCGGGGATCGCGGGTGCGGCCGGCGAGCGAGGTGGTGACGGCGTGGCCGCGGGCCTCCAGGGCGTCCGCGAGCTCGCGGGCCTCGGCGGTGCCGCCGAGGACGAGCACGCGTGTCCCCCCTGACCGTTGAACGGGCCATTCATCACGGTCTTGCGTGATGAACGGCCCGTTCGAGGATCCGGGGGGCGCGCTCACGGACGAACGCGCTGCGCCGAGTAGAGGTGCGACTCGCAGCCGGAGCCGGTCCCGACGACCGGCCCGACCACGATCACCGCGGTCCGGCGCACCTCGGCCGCGTCGACCTGCGCGGCGATGTCGGCGAGCGTGCCGCGCAGCACCAGCTCGTCGTCGCGCGAGGCCCGGGCCACGACGGCGACCGGCTCGTGCGGCGGGCGGTGGCGCAGTAGGGTCTCGACGACCTCGGCGCAGCGCTGCACGGCGAGGTGCAGCACGAGGGTCCCGCCGGTGGCCGCCCAGACGTCGAGCGACTCGCCGTCGGGCATGGGGGTGGCGTTCGCGGCGTCGCGCGTGAGGACCACGGACTGCCCGACGCCGGGCACGGTGAGCTCGGTGCGCAGGGCGGCGGCCGCCGCGGCGAACGCGGGCACCCCGGGGACGATCTCCCAGGCGATCCCGGCCTCGTCGAGACGGCGGGTCTGCTCGGCGACCGCGGAGAACACGGCCGGGTCCCCGGAGCACAGGCGGGCGACGTCGTGGCCCGCCGCGTCGGCGGCGACGAGTTCGGCGACGATCTCGTCGAGGGTCAGGCGCGCGGTGTCGACCCGGTGGGCGTGCGGCGGGCACTGGGCGAGCAGGTCCTCCGGCACCAGGGAGCCGGCGTAGAGGCAGACCGGGCTCGTCGCGATCGCCCGGAGGCCCCGCACGGTGATGAGGTCCGCGGCCCCGGGGCCGGCTCCGACGAAGCGGACGGTCACTGCTGCCTCCACGGGGGTGGGGTGGGCGGTGGGACGTCGCCGATGTCCCCGCCGTCGGACGTGGGCGGTGTGCCGTCCCGGGAGCCCACGTGCAGCACCCACTGCGTCACCGGGGCGAGGGCCTTCCACCCGAGGTAGCGCCCGACGGGCCGGCCCCGCGACACCGCGATCCGGCGGATCTCCCCGCCGTACTCGGTGCGGGCCGCGGCGAGGGCCGCCTCGCCCTCCATCGTCACCGCGTTCGCCACGAGCCGCCCGCCCGGTCGCAGCGCCCGGCGGCACGCGTCGAGCATCCCGGGCGCCGACACCCCGCCCCCGACGAACACCGCGTCCGGTGCTTCCAGCCCGGCCAGCACCTCGGGGGCCCGACCGGGGACCACCCGCACGTTCGGGACGCCGAGCGTGGTCGCGTTCGCGGTGATCCGAGCGGCCCGGTCCTCGCGGGACTCGACGGCGATCGCCCGGGCCGTCGGCTCGGCGCGGCACCACTCGATGCCGATCGACCCCGCTCCCCCGCCGACGTCCCACAGCAGCTGGCCGGGCAGCGGACGCAGGGCGGCGACGGACAGGGCGCGCATCTCGGCCTTCGTGAGCTGGCCGTCGTGGGCGTAGGCGTCGTCGGGGAGGCCGGGGGCCCGGCCGAGCAACCCGTCGTCGGGAAGGGCGGGGCAGTCGACCGCGACGATGGCGAGCGGGTCGCCGTCGGGGGCGTTCCAGGACGCCGCGACCCCGTCGACGCGGGTCTCGTGCTCCGCGCCGAGCGAGCCCAGGACGGTGAGCCGGGCAGCGCCGTAGCCGGCGCCGACGAGCAGGGCCGCGAGCCGGCCGGGCAGTGCACCGGAGTCGGCGAGGACGAGCAGCCGCCGACGCGGCGCCAGGGCCGCGCGCACCGCGTCGAGCGGACGCCCGACGGCGGACAGGACCACGACGTCCTGCTCCGCCCAGCCGAGACGCCCGCAGGCGAGGGCGACCGACGACGGGTGCGGGACGACGGTCGCGTCCGGGCGCAGGCGCAGCACGCTCGTGCCGATGCCGAAGAACATCGGGTCCCCGGAGGCGAGGACGACCAGCTCGTCGCCGCCGAGGCGGTCGAGCAGACCGGGCAGCGACGGCATCAGCGGGGCGGGCCACTCCTCGCGCCGCGCGGTGACGGCGTCGGGCAGCAGGTCCAGCTGCCGCGGGGCGCCGAGGACGACGGCGGCCTTCTCGCAGGCCGTGCGGGCCGGGGCGGCCAGACCGGGCCACCCGTCGGCGCCGATGCCGACGACGGTGACGCTCACGGGAGCTCGCGGGGGCGTCGGGGCACGGGACGCCACCCTAACGGCTCACCGACGTGTCACCGGTGACGTCCGCGCCACAGCCTCACGACGCGTAGTGCGCCCGCACGTGCTCCCGGGCGGCGGTGATCAACGGCGTGCGGTCGCCCTCGACAGGGACCGACACCCAGCCCTCCATCGACCGCTTCCCCATGACCGGCGTCCGCCCGTCCCCGGTGGCCAGCAGCTCGGCGGCGTCGGCGGGCGGGAGCCGGAGCGCCAGGCGTACGCCGTCCGTGCCGTCCCCGCCGTCGAGGAAGGCGTAGACGTGCCGGTCGACGAGCAGCGCGTCCCGACCGAACATGACGCGCCGCTCGACGCCGGGTGCCTCGAGGGCGTCCACGAAAGGGTCCACGCGGTGAGCGTGGCACGGGTTCAGCCCTTCGACGCCACCTCGTCGGCGTACTTCTGGGTCATGTGCTCGACGGCGGTCAGCTGGGTGGCCGCGTACTCGTCGCGCTTGAGGCCCGCGCGCTCCTTGGCCGCCTGGGTGGACTCGGCGTGCGAGACCCCGCCCCAGGTCGTGCCCTGGAAGTGCGGCATGACGTTCTGGGCGATGAGTTCCCAGGACCGGCGGGTGGCCTCCGGGTTGGCCCACTCGTGGCCGAGGAGCAGCATCGCGCCGAAGCCGCCCGACTGGTCGGCGAGGCGCTGGACCTGGGCCTTCGCGTCGTCCGGGGTGCCGATCGCGCCGATGCCGGCCTCGTTGATGAAGTCGATCATCTCCTTGACGTCGCCGCCCTCGACCGCCATCTGCGGGAACGCGGCCGTCTTCTGGAAGTACCGGAACCACGACTCGATGCCGTACTCGACGTCGCGGTAGGCCTGCTCCTTGGTCTCCGCGATGTGCATGAGGCCGACGAGACGCCACTTCGACCGGTCCGGCTCCGGCTGCCCGTAGTGCGACGCGCGCTCCTTCACGACGTCCCAGTGGTGGGCCAGGGCGTCGAAGCCGTCCTGGCTCAGCGTCGCGCCGATGGACAGCAGGCCGACACCGTGTCGGCCGGCCATGCGCGGCCCCGTCGGGGACGCGACGGCGGCGACCGCGATGTCGAAGCACGGCTCGGTGTAGGGCCGCAGCTGCAGGCGGGCCTCGACCAGGTTGTGCGTCTTGGTCTGCTCCGTCACGACCTCACCGGCGAGCAGCCGCATGATGATGTCGAGGTTGACGTCGAGGAGTTCGCGCGTGTCGGTCGGGTTCAGGCCGATCATCGCCGAGTCGCTGGGCAGCGAACCGGGACCGACGCCGAGCATGGTGCGGCCGCGGGTGAGGTGGTCGAGCAGGACCATGCGGTCGGCCACCCAGAGCGGGTTGTGGTAGCTGGCCGACGTGACGCCGGTGCCCAGCTTGATGCGCTTCGTGCGCTCCGCCGCCGCGGCGATGAAGATCTCGGGCGAGGCGATGATCTCGCTGCCGGCGGAGTGGTGTTCGCCGATCCACGCCTCGTCGACGCCGAGCCGGTCGAGGTGCTCGACCAGCTCCAGGTCGCGCTGGAGGGCGAGCGTCGGGTTCTCCCCGGCGCGGTGGAACGGGGCGAGGAACGTGCCGAAACGCAGCCTGCTCACGGGGGGACTCCTCCACGTCGAGTGTCAGCCCCGTCACGTTATGCACGTCACTCCGCTTGTGTCTATGCCTCGTCCCGCCCCGCGATCCGGCCGTGGACGTGGGCGACGACGGTCGGCAGGAACGCCTCCACGACCCTCCCCAGCTGTCGTCGCAGGTCGTCGCCGGGCCAGTCGTCGGGCAGCAGCTCCGTGGGCAGCCCGGGGTCGCGGAGCAGGTCGACGTAGACCGGGCCGGTGCCGTCGGACAGTCGGCGCAGCGCGTCCGCGCCGTCCGTCGGCACCGGGCTGTCCGTCAGCGCCGTGAGCCGGGCGACGTGGACCCGGAGGTCGTCGGCCAGCTCGTCCAGCGTCCACGCGCGGCGGGCCATGGCGGCGGCGAGCGCGGTGCCCGACGGCGGCCCCTCGCCGGCCACGGCCGGCACCGACCCGTCGTCGGGACGGAGACGCCCCAGGACGACGGTCGCCTCCGGGGGCGCGTCGGCGAGCACGTCGCGCAGCGCCGCCGACCGGTCGACCGGGCTGATCAGCACCCCCGGCTGCCACGGCCCGTAGCCGACCAGGACCGCGGCCCGCCGCAGCCGGTCGCGGTAGGGCCGGGCGGACTCGGGGACCTGGTGGAGCAGCGCGTGGAAGGCGCCGTCCCAGGACGGCGCCCGGCCCCGGTCGTCGCGCAGCCGCAGCACGGAGGCCCCGAAGGCGCCCGCGAGATGGTGGTCGACGACACGGCCGCGCCGCACGGTCGTGAGCTGCCCCGCCTCGCGCATCCGGGCCAGCGCCCGCCGCGCCGCGGCCGGTGCCAGCCCGAGGTCGCCGAGGAGGGCGACCACGGCGGGCCCGGGCAGCACGGAGCGCCCGGCGATCCCGAAGAGCGACGCGACCAGGGCTGCCGGTGACCCCTGGCGTCGGTGTACGTTCTCACTCACGATCGGGACCGATTCTGTCACACATCGGGAGCACCGTGATGCTGGCGAAGATCCTTCCGTGGGTGTCGATGGCCGTCCTCGACATCGCCGCGCCGATCGTCGTCTACGACGTCGCGAGCGGTGCCGGGCTCGGTGACGTCCCGGCGCTGCTGCTCTCCGCGATCGGGCCGGCCCTGAGCACCCTGCTGTCGATCGCGGTCCGCGGCCGGGTCGACGAGTTCAGCGTCTTCATCCTGACGCTGCTGGCGATCGGTGTGCTGACGTCGTTGCTGTTCGACGACCCCCGGCTGCTGCTGCTCAAGGAGTCCGCGGTGACCGGCCTGGTCGGCCTGGTGTTCCTCGGCAGCCTGCTCGCCCCGCGCCCGGTCATGTTCCTGTTCGGCCGCCGGTTCGCCACCAACGGGGACCCGGAGCGGATCGCCTGGTGGAACGGGTTGTGGCAGCTCGAGGGCTTCCGACGCACGCAGCGCGGCATGACGGCGATGTGGGGGCTCGGTCTGCTGGCCGAGGCCGTCGTGCGGATCGTGCTGACGTACCGGCTGTCGGTCCCGACGATGGTCGTGGTCAACGCCGTCGTGCCCGCCGTCGTGCTCGGGGTGCTGATCGTCGCGACGGTCCTGTGGGGCCGCGCATCCGCCCGGGCCGGGGCCGCGCGTGCGGCGGCCGCCGCTGCCGGGGAGGGCGACGGGACCCCGGTGGCCCGCCCGGCGTAGGACCACCGGCTCAGTGCCGGAAGGACGACCCCGCCGCCGAGGCGAGCAGCTTGCCGTGGTCGTCGACCAGCTCCGCGCGTCCGGCCCGGAGCCGGCGGCCCGCGTGCTCGACCACCACCCGGCACCGCACCGGGCCCTCGCCGGCACGCACCGACCGGACGTAGGTGATCGTGAAGTCGTCGGGGAGCACGTCCAGGGCGTGCGAGAGACCCCGGGCGGCGAGCCCTGCCAGTGCCCCGCCCTGCACGACCCCGACGGCGTTGGCGGTCCACCGGTCGGGGTGGGCGATCATCGTGGTGCCGTCGCGGGTCGGGTTCTCGCCGCGGTGCGGCATGAGCATGCGCCACGCCGTGGGCCGGGCGGCCCAGGCCGGCGCGGTCCGGCCGTACTGCTCGGCCAGACCGTCGGTCAGCACCGCGTTGCGCCCGACGCAGCGGGCTACGGTCCGACCCTCCCGATCGGTGATCGTCGCGGAGCTCAGCCCGACCCCGCTGCGGCTGTCGTCCAACGTGCCGGTCGCGCCCAGCTCCTCGCCGGGCAACGGCCGGCCGATCAACTGCACGCCCAGGCGCACGGTGACGATGCGGTCGCCCGCCCGCAGCGAGCTCGAGTAGGCGACCCCGAGGACGAAGTCCGCCAGGATCAGCACCGACTCGAGCAGGCCGTCGCCGATCACCGTCGGCATCCGCGCCTCGCACCGCCCGCGCTCGACGTGGGTGAGCCGGGCGTGCGTGGCGGCGTGGATCGACGCGAGCGGCGCCTCCTCGTCGACGAGCCGGCGCAGCACCGCGAGGGGTGTCGGGTCGTCCGAGACCGAACCGTCATGCGGGTCGCCGGACTCCCCGTCGCCGCGCTCGGCCCGATCGTTCACGGGCCGATCATGCCCAATCGAGCAGCCCGCGCGGCGGTCGGGCAGGCATTCGGGAGGTTCGTCCCCCGAACGGCCGTGTCAGGGCACGGCGATCGTCACACCGGTCAGCTCCTCACAGGCGCGCACGAGGGCCTTCTGCACCTCGCGGTCGTGCGAGGCCGCCGTCGATCCCACCGGGATCGGGTGCCCCCACGACTCCGCCGGTCCGTCCGGCCCGATGTAGACGCCGCCGGGCAGGTCGGGGACCGTCGCCGCGTGGAGCTCGGGCAGGGCGCCCATCTCCGGGCCCTGGGCGACGACCCGGTTGAGCGCGCCCATGACGGCGTCCTGGAACGACTCCGTGCGCGACTGCAGGTTGGTCGCGCTGTAGCCGGGGTGGGCGGCCATCGAGCGCAGCGACGACCCGGCGGCGACGAAGCGGCGCTCGAGCTCGTAGGCGAACATCAGGTCCGCGAGCTTGGACTGGCCGTAGGCGAGCCAGCGCTGGTAGCGGCGACGCTCCCAGTTCAGGTCGTCGAGCCGGATCGAGCCGAGGCGGTGCGCCTGGCTGGACAGGGTCACGACGCGGTCGGTGAGGCGGTCGAGCAGCAGCCCGGTGAGCGCGACGTGGCCCAGCACGTTGGTGCCGAACTGCATCTCGAACCCGTCCGCGGTGCGCTGGAACGGGATCGCCATGAGCCCGGCGTTGTTGATCAGCACGTCGACGGGGCCGTCGAGGCGCGCGGCGAACTTGCGCACCGAGGCCAGGTCGGCGAGGTCGAGCTCCTCCACCGCGGTGGTGCCCGGCCCGCCGTCGGCCGCGATCCGTGCCGCGGCCTGCTCACCCTTGTCGGTGTTGCGGACCGCGAGCACGACGTGCGCGCCGTGCGCCACGAGCTGCTCGGCCGCGGCGAGGCCGAGGCCGGAGTTCGCGCCGGTGACGACGAAGGTGCGGCCGGACTGGTCGGGGATGTCGGCGGAGGTCCACGGTGCCATGGCAGGTGGATTACCCCGTGGTAGTCAGAGCAGACGTGCGATCTCGCGGTAGACGTCGGAGTTCACGCACAACCCGACGTGACTCCCCCGCACCGCGACGTTCTCGGCGCCGTCGACCACACACGACTCCGGCCGGACGATCCCGTCCTCGACGGTCCGGATGCTGGTGACGGGCACCGGGTTCGGCGCCCGCAGGTCGGCGCCGAAGGCGCACGGGCAGCCCACCGTGAGGCACTGCGGACGGGCGGGGCGCAGCAGGTTCTGGCCGAGTCGCGCGCCGCCGACCGCGGCGAGGGTCAGCACGGACGCGTCGAACGGCGAGGAGAGCGGGCTGCCCAGCGTGATGACCCGCCGGACCCGGTTCGGCCGCCGGACCGCCACCGCGTGCGCGAGCAGACCGCCCCGGCTGTGCCCGATCACGGTCACCGGCCGCCCGGCCCGCGCGGCCACGTCGGCGAGCCGCCGGTCCAGGCGCCGGACGGCGGCCTCGGAGCAGTCGACGTTCCACGCGATCCCGGAGCGGTAGGCCCGGTACCCGCACCGGCGCAGCCACGCCCGCAGCACCGCGAGCGAGGTGTCGCCCGCGAGGAAGCCGGGGACCGCGAGTACCGGGTCGCCGTCCCCGGGCCGCACGCCCTCGCCCCGATGGATCCCGCTGAGCAGCAGGCCCGCGAGTTCGAGCTGCCAGCGCGCCTCACCGAGCAGGTTCCCCCGGAACGGGGGCACGACCGGAGACGGAGCGGAGCGGAGCTCGACCCGCTGCACCGGTGCCACCACGGGCGAGCACGCTACCGGTTCGCGACGGCTGGGCGGCCCTCCACGATGCGAGCGAACGGCACTCTCGCTGCCTCTAGGCGCGCGAGGGTGCCGCTCGCTCGGAACGGGATGCGCCCCCGGCGCGCACCGCCCGTGAAATACTCCGCCCGTGCACCTCACCGGGGATCCGGACGCGATCGGCGTCGACGGCGACCACCGTGTCTGCGCGGCCGTCGAGGCGCTGCCCGACGCGGCGACGATGCACGGCTGGGTGTCCCGGTTCGCGCTGCTGGCCGACCCGACGCGGCTGACGCTGCTGCTGTGCATCCACGAGGTCGGCGAGATCTGCGTGTCCGACCTCGCGCTCGCGGCCGGGCTGAAGGACTCCACGACGAGCCAGGCCCTGCGTCTGCTGCGGGCGCAGAACCTGGTCAGCGCGCACCGGGACGGGCGCGTCGTGCGCTACCGGCTCGCGGACGCCGTCGTGAAGGATCTCCTGGACCGCATCCACGACGCCGGGTCGGTCGAGCCGTTCGAGGCGCTCAGTCCATCAGGGGCGACAGGATCTCCGCGAGGCGCGTCGTCTCGATGAGGAACGCGTCGTGGCCGTACGGCGACTCGATCCGTTCCACCGGCCCGGCGCCCGGGATGAGCGCCGCCAGCTCCTCCTGCTGCGAGAGCGGGTAGAGCCGGTCGGACGTCGAGCCGGCGACGACGGTGCGCGCCGTGACCCGACCGAGGGCATCGGCCAGTGACCCGCGGTCCCGGGACACGTCGTGGCCGTTCATCGCGGAGGTGAGCGCGACGTAGGACCCGGCGTCGAACCGGTGCACGAGCTTCTCGGCGTGGTGGTCGAGGTAGGACTCCACGGCGAACCGCCCGGGGGCGGCCGCGTCGTAGGGGTCCTCCCCCGGCTGTGGGCGCCGGCCGAAGCGGGTGTCGAGTTCCTCGGCGGTGCGGTAGGTCGCGTGGGCGATGCGCCGGGCCACCCCGAGGCCGAGGTGCGGACCCTGCCCGCGCTCGCGCTCGTGGTAGTCCCCGCCGCACCAGTTCGGGTCCTCGCGGATCGCCGCGAGCTGCGGTGACGCCCACGCGATCTGATCGGCCGAGGCGGCGGCGCAGCACGCGAGGAGCAGCAGCCGCTCCACGCGGTCGGGGTGCGTGACGGCCCACTCGACGGCGCGCATGCCCCCCATCGAGCCACCGAGGACGGCCGCCCACGCCCCGATGCCGAGCTGGTCGGCGAGCCGGACCTCGAGCGCCACCTGGTCGCGCACGCTCGTGCGCGGGAAGCGCGATCCCCACGCCCGGCCGTCCGGGGCGGTCGACGCCGGGCCCGTCGTGCCCTGGCAGCCGCCGAGGACGTTGGGGGCGACGACGAACCAGCGATCGGTGTCGATCGCCCGGCCGGGCCCGATGATCCCCGCCCACCAGCCCGGGGTCGGGTGCCCGAGCCCGGTCGGGCCGACGACGTGCGAGTCGCCGGTCAGGGCGTGCAGCACCAGCACGGCGTTCGAGCCGTCGAAGGTGCCCCAGCTCTCGTAGGCCACCGTGACGTCCGGGAGCGCCGACCCGCTCTCCAGCGGGAGCGGGTCGGGCAGCGTCACGAACCGGCGGTCGCCGACCGGGTCCCCCTCCCGCCACGCACCCGTGGCGGGAGGGAGAACCGGGACCTGGGTCGGTGGGTCGCCGGCACTGTCGGGACCGGGCCCCGGCGACCCGGCCGGCACACCGCCGGGCAACAGCTGGGTCACGCAGTCGTCGACTTCGCCGCGGTGAAGCCCGCCTCGAGGTCGGCCCGGATGTCCTCGAGGTTCTCGATGCCGACCGAGAGCCGCACGAGCCCCGGCGTGACGCCGCTGGAGCGCTGCTCGGGCTCGGAGAGCTGGCTGTGGGTGGTCGACGCCGGGTGGACGATGAGGCTGCGGACGTCGCCGATGTTGGCCAGCTGGGAGTGCAGGCTGGTGCCGTCGACGAAGGCGCGTCCCGCGTCGACGCCGCCGCGCAGCTCGAACGCGACGATGCTGCCGGCGCCGCGAGGCAGGTAGCGCTGCTGGGCGGCGTGCCACGGGCTGGACTCCAGGCCCGCGTACCAGACCTGCTCGACCTCGTCGCGGGACTCCAGCCACTCCGCGATCGCCTGGGCGTTGGCCACGTGCCGGTCCATGCGCAGCGATAGGGTCTCGATGCCCTGGATGATCAGGAAGGCGTTGAAGGGGCTGAGCGCCGCCCCCGTGTCGCGCAGGTGCTGCACCCGCATCTTCGCGGCGAACGCGCCCGGGCCGAGGGCCTCCCAGAACTTCAGGCCGTGGTAGCTCGGGTCGGGCTCGGTGAAGCCCGGGAAGCGGTCGCCGTGCTCCCCGAAGGCGAAGGTGCCGCCGTCGACGACCAGCCCCGCGATCGAGGTGCCGTGCCCGCCGAGGAACTTCGTGGCGGAGTGGATGACGACGTCGGCACCGTGCTCGATCGGGCGCACCAGGTACGGGGTGGGCACGGTGTTGTCGACGAGCAGCGGGACGCCGGCCTCGTGGGCGGTGTCGGCGACCCCGCGGATGTCGAGGACGTTGTTGCCCGGGTTCGGCAGCGTCTCGGCGAAGAACAGCTTGGTGTTCGGGCGGACCGCGTTGCGCCACTGCTCGAGGTCGTCCTGGTCCTCGACGAACGAGACCTCGATGCCCATCTTGGGCAGCGTGTAGTGGAACAGGTTGTACGTGCCGCCGTAGAGGCTCGGGCTGGAGACGAAGTGGTCGCCCGACTCCGCGATCGTCAGGATGGCGGCCGTCGTGGCGGCACTGCCCGACGCGAAGGCGAGCGCGGCCACCCCGCCCTCGAGCGCGGCGACGCGCTGCTCGAGCACGTCGTTGGTCGGGTTCATGATCCGCGTGTAGATGTTGCCCGGCTCGGCCAGCGAGAACAGGTCCGAGCCGTGCTGGGTGTCGCGGAAGACGTACGACGTCGTCTGGTAGATCGGCGTGGCCCGGGCGTTCGTGGCCGGGTCGGGCTGCGCGCCGGAGTGGATCTGCTTGGTCTCGAACGACCAGTTGGCCTCGGGGGTGCTCATGGCGTTGTCTCTCCTGTGCGTGGGCGGGTTCTCGGACGGCGGGTCGGTGAGCGTCTCAGCGACGACAGAACTCGTCGAACGCGTCGAGGCGGCGACTCGGCCAGAACTCGTCACGCAGGGGCTCGAGCACGGCGGTGTGGAGCACGGCGCGATCCTTCCTGGTCCGCCCGGAACTCGGCAACCGACCCCCGCCCTCGTGTGATCGACATGCCAGGAGTCGGCCCGCCCCGGGAGCCCTACCGACCCGTTCGGCCCGGGTCGTCGCCAGCGGCGCCCTCGCCGACGCTAATCAGCGGGGCGTCGCGCTTTGGGTGCATGCCGACCGCCACCCGGCCTCCCGCTGCCGACACCGCCCTGACGATCTCGGCTCCCCATTCGTGTCCCACGCCCGGGTCGTCGCCCTGTCTAGCCCTGACCGATGGGGCCGAACAGGGCCACTCACGGAGATTCCAGGTGTCGCACGGCACGCGCCTGACCCGTCGTCCAGGAGGCTCTCGTGGACCACGCAAGTTGCTCCGAACGGCTCTTGATCTTCTCGAACACATGTTCGACGATGGGTTCGTGACGGCAGCAGTGTGGACCTTCGACCCCAGCAAGGGGTCGTGGTTCACGCGCGCCGACCGGCCACCACCACCCGGGGAACCCCCCGAGCGCCTGGCCAGAGTCTTCGGGCTGCCACCGCGCCCGGAGGAGACGTCGTGGACGGTGCCGGGCCTGGAACACGGCGAGGCCGACCGGGACGAGGACGGGCTCTCGCGGGCGTCCAGTGCAGCGCTGGCGGAGATGGCGGA
>NZ_JASVWF010000006.1 GCF_030286555.1 Actinomycetospora termitidis
TCACCTGGACCAAGACCGCCGAAGAGATCCTGCCCCACGCCACCCGTCAGCGAACTTCAGACGCGCGACACTAGCGGCCCTACCGGCCCACACCCGCCAGCGTGGGGTAGTCCGTGTAGCCCCGGTGGTCGCCGCGGTAGAACGTCGCGTCGTCGGCCGGGGCGAGGGGCGCGCGGGCCCGGAGCCGCTCCACGAGGTCGGGGTTCGAGACGAACATCGTCCCCAGCGCGACCACGTCCGCGAGCCCGTCGTCCACCACCCGCAGTGCCTCCGCGCCCGCGGGGAAGTCGGCCCACGCCGCGTGCGGGTTCAGCACGAACACCCCCGGCCAGCGACGGCGCAGGTCGACGGTCAGGTCGCGGTGCCCGGGCCACTCGAACAGGTGCAGGTAGGACAGCGCGGGGAGCTGGTCGACGAGGCCGCGGTAGAGCTCGTCGACCTCGTCCTCGACCAGCCCGAACGCCGTGCACCCCGGCGACAGGCGCAGCGCCAGGTGCTCCGGCCCGATCCGCGCGGCCACCGCGTCCACCAGCTCCAGCACGAACCGTCGACGCCCCGCGAGGTCGCCGCCGTAGCGGTCCGTGCGCAGGTTCGCCGTGCTGGAGAGGAACTGCTGGATCAGGTAGCCGTACGCGCCGTGCAGCTCGACCCCGTCGAACCCCGCCGACATCGCGAGCTCCGCGGAGTCCGCGAACCCGACGATCGTCGCCTCGACCTCCTCGACGGTCATCGCCCGCGGCACCGGGTAGGGGCGTCGCACGGCAGGCTCGCTCGAGTACAGGCGCACGATGCCCTCCGCTGGCACCGCCGACGGCGCCAGCGGCGCCAGCCCGCCGCCGAGCAGTTCCGGGTGGCTGTTCCGACCGGCGTGCATGAGCTGGGCGACGATCCGGCCGCCTGCGGCGTGCACGCGGTCGACGACCGGTCGCCACGACGCCGCCTGCGCCGCGGTGTGCATCCCCGGGGTGTCGGTGTAGCCCTGCCCGACCGCCTCGGGCTGCATCGCCTCGGACACGATCAGCCCGGCCGACGCGCGCTGCTCGTAGTACTCGATGATGAGCTCGGTGGCCGAGAGGCCCGGGCCGTACGCGCGCCGTCGGGTCAGCGGCGCCATCGCGATGCGGTTGGGCAGGTGCAGGGTCGGGAGGTCGATCGGGTCGAACGCGGTGGTCATGGCCGCGACGGTGCTCCCGCTCCTACGCCGATGAGCCCCCACGGCGTCGAGAACGGCTCTTCCCGACGGCAGGTCGGGTCGATCTGCTCGTTCCCGTCACGCCGTGCGCTTGACGGTGCGCAGAACCGGCGCGGTGTGGATCGCGATCAGCCCGGGCAACGTCGTCACCGGGCCGGTCAGGTATTCGAAGAGGGCGCGGTCGTCGCGGAGCTGGACGCTCGCGTAGAGGTTCGTCGCGCCCGTGGTCGCGGCCGCGAAGCCGACCTCCGGGTGTCCGGCCAGCGCCTCCCCGGCCGCGAGCAGGTCGGACGGGTGCACCGAGAGCCACAGCGCGGCCGACGACCGCAGCCCGAGCAGCGACGGCGCGAAGTCCACGTCGAAGACCAGCGCCTGTCCCCGCACGAGCTCCGCCACCCGTCGTCGCACCGTCGTGGGGGACCGGCCCGTCGTCGTCGCGAGGTCCCGCCAGCGCGCTCGGCCGTCGACCTCGAGCGCCGCGAGCAGCGCGGCGTCGTCGTCGGTCGGGCGGCAGCGCTGGCCGTCGTCGGGAAGGGCCGCGTCCGCGATGCGGCGCACGGCCTCGTCGGGAAGGGGACCGGCCTTGGTGAGCGGGCTGATCCGTCCGCCCGCGAACACCGCGAGGACCGACAGTCCGTCGACCCGCGTGACCCGCGGGCTGCGGGGCAGGCGGGAGAGCACCGATCCGGACGGCTGGTCGTCCCCGGCCGGGACCCGGACCATCGTGAGCAGCTCCGCGCCGCCGGACGTCAGCTGCACCCACGACGTCTCCGGCAGGCGCGCGACCGCGTGGGCGAGCCCCTCGGCGGCGTCCGGGACGCACCCGACCCGCACCAGCCACTGCTGCTCGTCCACCGCCGACGGCCAGGTCTTCCCGACGACGCGCACCGCGCCGGCCGCCCGCAGCTCCCGGTAGCGGCGCTCCACCGTGCGTTCGGAGACGTCCAGCACGTCGGCGACCAGTGAGAACGCCACTCGCCCGTCGATCTGCAGCGCCTGCAGCAGTCCGCGCTCCACCTCGTCGGCCGGGCCGGGGGAGCGGGTCACGCGTGCCAGCTCAGCACATCAGGCCTGCGGGAACGACGTGAACATGTCGACCAGGGACTGCGGCGAGTCCGGCCCGAACATGAGGTCGCATAGCTCGGTGCCGTCGAGGGTGGCGGCCTCGGCCCGCGGGAACAGGGCCTGCTCGTACGCGGCGAGCGCGGCCCCGACGTCGTCCGGGTGGGCGGCGAGGGCGAGGCCGAGCTCGGCGCCGTCCTGCATCGCGAGGTTGGCGCCCTCACCGTTGGGCGGGGCGAGGTGGGCGGCGTCGCCGACGAGGGTCACGCCCGGCACGCGCTCCCACCGGTGGCCGGTCGGGAGCGTGTGCAGGCGGCGGACGACCGGGTCGACGTCGGTGTCCGTGAGCAGGGCGGTGAGCTCGGGGGCCCAGCCGTCGAACTCGCGCAGGACGCGCGGGACGTCGACGTCGTCGAACCAGCTCAGCGGCTTCGTCAGCGCGACGTAGGTGTGCAGGGTCCCGCCGGCCTCGCGGTGGGCCTGGATGCCCTTCCCGGGGGCGACCGCCATCATCGAGCCGCCACCGACGGTCGCCGCGGAGGTCGGGTGCCGGGTGTCGCTCTCGTGCAGCCAGGTCTCGACGAACGACCGGCCGGAGTAGGTCGGCGTCGCGTCCGAGACCAGCGGGCGGACCTTCGACCAGGCGCCGTCCGCGCCGACCAGGACGTCGATCTCCACGGTTGTCCCGTCGGCGAACGTGATCTCGTGCCGGCCGCCGTCGAGCGGACGGATCGCGGCGACCTTGTGGCCCCACCGCACGGTGTCCTCGGGCAGGGAGTCGAGCAGCAGACGGCGCAGGTCGGCGCGCTGGATCTCCGGACGCCCGCCCGACCCGTCGTCGGGCTCGTCGAGCAGGACGGTGCCGTGCTGGTCGAGCACGCGCATCGCCTCGCGGCCCTCGAGGACCAGGGCGCGGAACGCCTCCGTCAGCCCGGCCGCCTCGAGGGCGGGCTGGCCGTTCTCCTCGTGGATGTCGAGCATGCCGCCCTGCGCGCGGGCGGTCGCACTCGGTTCCGCCTCGTACACCGTGGCCCGGAGTCCGTGGACGTGCAGGACGCGGGCGAGGACGAGGCCGCCGAGGCCGGCGCCGACGATCGTGACGTGGGTGGTGGTCATGACGTACCTCCTGTGGAATGTCGTTCCAGAAAAGTTTGGAACGGCGCTCCAACCGTGTCAAGATGAGGCATGGCCACGCGGACCCGGCGGAGTGACGCGCTCTCCCGCGAGCGCATCGTGGACGCGGCCGTCGAGGTGCTCGACGCGTCGGGCGAGAGCGGCCTGACGTTCCGCGTGCTGACCGAGCGCCTGGCCACCGGCGCGGGCGCGATCTACTGGCACGTCGCGAACCGGGACGAACTGCTCGGCGCGGCGACGGACGGGGTGGTCGCGGCGGCCCTGGCGGACCGGCCATCGGCGGGGTCGCCGGAGGAGGAGCTGCGGGCGGTCGGGCTCCGGTTGTTCGACGCGATCGACGACCACCCCTGGCTGGGGACGCAGCTCGGGGTGCAGATGTCGCGCTCCCCGACCGGACCCACGACGCCGCGGTTGGTCGAGGCGTTCGGGCGGCCGATCCGTGACCTGGGCGTCCCGGAACCCGCGTGGTTCACGGCGACGACGACGGTCCTGTCCTACGTGCTCGGCGCCGCCGGGCAGAACGCGGTCAACGGACGCGCGGGCGGCGGCGGTCTCGGGCGGGCGGAGTTCCTCGACGCGACGGCGGCGGCGTGGGAGGCGCTCGACGAGGACGGCTATCCGTTCGTCCGTCGGGTCGCGCGGCAGATGCGCGGCCACGACGACCAGGAGCAGTTCCTCGCCGGCCTCGACCTCGTGGTCGGCGGCATCCGGGCGGCGCACCCGCCCGAGCGGTGATCATCGAGCACTGAGGGCTGCGGGATGGCGCTCGACGGCGGGGCGCGGGTCGCCTGCCCTGCAGACGACAACGGGCGAACCGTGTCCCCAGGACACGGTTCGCCCGTCGTGGTTCCGTGCGGTGGCTAGCCGTTCGACAGTGAGCCGTGCCCGGCGGCACCGCCGATGCCGTGCCCGCCGGAGGCGCCGTTGGCCTGGGCGTCCCCGCCGGACGAGGAGTTCTCGCTCGGCGCCGACTTGCCCAGCAGCGCGAGGTTGCTGCCGGACAGGACGTTGATCCCGCCCTGGCCGCCGGTGGCGAGGCCACCGTTGCCGCCCGCACCGCCGGTGCCGGCGCCACCGTTGCCGCCGTTGCCCCCGGTCAGGGTGCTGACGGTGCTCGTGATGTCGGTGATGGGCGACGAGCCGTGGCTGCCGTGCTTGCCGTCGGAGTGCTCACCCTTCGCGTGGCCGCCCTTGCCGTGGCTGCCGCCGGACTGATGGCTGCTCCCGACCTGGTGGCCGTCCTTCTCATGGCTGCAGGAGTCCCCGGTGCTGGCCATGGCGGGCGCGGCGGCGGCCAGCAGGCCCACGCCGGCGATCCCGGCGACCGTCACCGCCCGGCCCGCGCGGCCGACCCGCGGCTCCGCGCCCCGGACGTCGAGACCGATGCCCCCGGCGGCGTTGGTGTGCTTGCCCATGTCTCGTCTCCCATCGCGGTGCGACGTCGGCACGCTCTGCGCCGAACGCCGCGGGAATCCCCCGGATGGATCTCGCTGTAACCCCGATCGAGACATCGCCGTGATCCAACCGTGACCTCACACGGAAGATCCGCACCTCGAACGGGTAGCCGCCGATCATGAGTGACTCACTGCACGGCGTGGTCGCGGCGGTCACGGGGGCCTCGAGCGGGATCGGCGGGGCGACCGCCCGCGCGCTCGCCGAGCGGGGCGCGACCCTCGCCCTGCTCGCGCGCCGCGAGGACCGCCTCACCACCCTCGCGGAGGACCTCGGCGGCGCGACCAGCATCCACGTCGTCGATCTCGCAGACACCGAAGCCGCCGTGGGGGCGATCGGCGAGGTCGTCGCGCGCCACGGGCGGCTCGACGTCCTCGTGAACAACGCCGGGTACGGCTCCCTCGCCCCAGCGCGCGGGTCCGACCTCGCCGACTGGCGCGCGACCACGGCGATCAACCTCGACGGGCTGCTCGCCGTCACGCACGCCGCCCTCGAGCCGCTGGTGAATGCCGCGTCCGGGTCGCGGGGCGTCGCCGACGTCGTCAACGTCAGCTCTGACGCCGGACGGCGGGTCATGCCGGTCGGAGCGGTCTACGCGGCGACGAAGCACGCGGTCGGTGCCTTCTCCGAGTCGCTGCGCCAGGAGCTCGCGCCGGCGCACGTGCGGGTCGGCGTGGTCGAGCCGGGCATCACCCGCACCGAGCTGCCGGACAAGGGGGAGGGCGACACCCCGGACCTCGACTCGCTCGGGGAGCTCGGTGTGCTCGAGGCCGCCGACATCGCCGACGCGGTGGTCTACATGGTCACCCGACCGGCCCGCGTCGCCGTCAATGAGATCCTCGTCCGGCCGGTGGAGCAGGACTGAACTTGTCCGCCTCGACGAACACCATGGGCGCATGGCGATCAGCACCCTGACCCACCTCAACTTCACCGGCGACGCCCGCGCGGCGCTGGAGTTCTACCACTCGGTCTTCGGCGGGCAGCTCGTGATCAACACCTACGGTCAGGGCGGCGTGCCGCAGGACTCGCCCGACTCCGACCGCGTGGAGTTCGCCCCGGTCGCGGCGGACTCCCCGAACGCCGACCTCGTCGCCTTCGGCATGGTCGCGGCCGAGAACGGCTTCCGCATCGCGGCCTACGACGTCTTCGACGCGACCGGAGGCGGGCTCGCCGGGGCCGGTCGTCGCCGGGCCGACAGCCTCGTCCACGACGAGTCGCTGTTCGTCATGCTCAACGGCGAGTCGTTGGAGGAGGTCACGCCGCTGTGGAAGGGGCTGGCCGAGGGCGGGACGGTCCTGCAGGCCCTCGCGCCGACGCCGTGGGGGACGCCCTACGGCATGGTCACCGACCGCTTCGGCGTCACCTGGATCGTCGCGACGAGCTGAGCGACGACCGGAGCCGCCACCCGACGACGGCGAGCGTCACCACCGCGACCACCCCGAGGACGACGAGGTCGGGCACGGACGACCCGACGGCGACGGCGGTGTTCTCCGCACCCGCCGCCGTCGCCGGATCGGCCCCGACGAGGCCCGCGGTGCCGTCGTAGACGACGAACAGCACGCCGATCACGACGAAGAGCAGCCCGGAGACCGTCGACGTGGTGTGCAGGGTCAGCGGCCCGACGTGGAACGTGCGCCCCCGCAGCCACCGGCGACTCCCGAGGTTGAAGCGCTGCCACAGCAGGGCGAGCACGAACAACGGCACGGCCATGCCCACGGCGTACACCGCGAGCAGCGCCGCGCCGCGCACGGCCTGCCCGCTCGCCGCGGCCACGGTCAGGACCGCGCCGAGGATCGGCCCGGAGCAGAACCCGGCCAGGCCGTAGGCGGCGCCGAGTCCGAGCGTGGCGAGCCACGTCCCGCGGCGTGCCATGCGGGACTGGAACCGCGCCGCCGGCGCGAACGCCCACCCGCCGCCGAGGATCTGCACGACGCCGAGCACGATGATCAGGACGCCGGCCGCGGTCACGACCTCCGTGCGGTACTGCGTCAGCACTCCCGCCAGCGCCCCCGATCCCGCCCCGAGCGGCACCAGCACGACGGCCAGCCCGACGAGGAACACCGACGTCCGCGCGACCAGCTCGGTCCGCCCGCTGACCGCGTAGGCGAAGAACGAGGGCAGGAGCAGGGCGCTGCACGGGCTGAGCAGCGCCAGGAGGCCGCCGAGGAACGCCGCCGCGTAGCCGAGGTCGGGCACGCCTCAGCGGTCCCGGGCCAGCGCGCCGTCGAGGGCCTGCTGGAACGTCGGTAGTGGCTGGGCACCGAAGATCAACTGGTCGCCGATCACGAAGCTCGGCACCCCGCCGACGCCGAGCCGGCTGCCGAGCGCCTGGTCGTCGGCGACCGCCCGGGCGATCGCGGGGTCCGCGAGGTCCTGCCGGAACCGGGGCACGTCGAGCCCGAGCCGGGCGGCCTCGTCGGTCAGCGTCGCCTCCGTGACCTCACCGCGGTTCTCCGCCCGCTGGTCGCGGTAGAGCGCGGCGTGGAAGTCCCAGAACCGTTCCTGACGACCGGCGGCGCGAGCCGCCCGGGCCTCGAGCACCGACTCCGGGCCGAGGTAGGCGAAGTCGTGCCACTCGAGGCGGACCTGGCCGCTGTCGACGTACTGCCGGATCAGCGCGGGCTCCGTGGTGGCCGCGTACAGCCGGCAGAACGGGCACTGGAAGTCGCCCCACTCCGCCAGGACGACGGGTGCGTCCGGGTTCCCCAGCGCCAGCGGGTCGCCCGGGTCGCGGCGCGGGACGGCGAGCCGGGCCTGGGCGACCGGGTCCTGCGAGGTCGTCCCCGCGGACCCGGCGTCCCGCGACGTCGTCAGCGTGACCACGGCCAGCACCGCCAGGACGACGAGCACGAGCCCGGCGCCGACGAACGTCCTCGTCCGATTCACCTGGTCGGTTACCCCGGTGGGCTCAGGGCAGACGTGCGACGAGGCCGTAGCCACCGGCGCCGGGGGTCCCGGGGTGCGGGTCGGGCCAGTCGCGGACGTCGACCAGGCCCGGGGGCACGAGCTCGAGGTCCCCGACCAGCCCGCGCAGCTCGGCGCGGCTGCGCAGGAGCAGCGGGGTGGCGCTGTTCGCGTAGCCGACCGCGGCGCCGCGGACCTGCTCGGCGACCTCGGGATCGTCGTGGTCGTCGGAGGCGTGGCTGATCGCGACGACGCTGCCGGGCGCGAGGGCCGCGCGGTAGTGGTCGAGGGCCTCGCGGGCGGCGGGATCGGCGACGAAGTGCAGCACCGCGATCATGAGGAGGGCGACGGGGCGGTCGAGGTCGAGCAGGTCCGCGACGCCGGGCGCGCACAGGACCGACGCCGGGTCGCGGAGATCGGCGCGGGTGATCGTGACGGTGGGGTGCCCGGCGAGGATCTGCTCGGCGTGCGCGACCGCGACCGGCTCGAAGTCGACGTAGGCCACCCGTGCGGTCGGCTCGGAGTCGAGGGCGATCTCGTGGACGTTGCCGACGGTCGGGACCCCGGACCCGAGGTCGAGGAACTGGTCGATCCCCTGCGCGAGGCACCACCGGACGACGTGGCCGAGGAACGCGCGGTTCGCCCGCGCCACCGCGGCGATGTCCGGGTTGCCCTCGACGACGCGGGCCGCCACCTCGCGGTCGACCTCGAAGTGGTGGGCGCCCCCGAGGAAGTAGTCGTACATCCGCGCCGCGTTCGCGTGCTCGAAGTCGATGCCCGCCTCCAACATCCGCTGCGCCTCGGACCACTCGTCGTCGCTCACCGCACCCCCCGGTCCGTCCTCGACCCTAGAGGGCCCGGTGTAACCCCCGGCGAAGATCCGGCGATGAGTCGTCGACACCCACGAGGGGTCACGACGAGTCGGGGGACCGGATGAGCGAGCACGTGGGGCTGACCTGCCCGAACTGCGGCGGAGGGCTGCCGGTCGCCGGCGTGCCGTGTCAGCGCTGCCGGGCGGCCGGACGCCCCGTCCAGTACCCGAGCGGGCCCCAGCAGGTCCCGCCGTACTCCGCCCCCGTCGCAGCCCCCTTCGCGACGACGCCGCCTCCGGCCGCGTACGCGCCCGCGCCCTACGCCCCGGTGCCGTACGGCGGGTACGCGCCGATGGCCTACCCGGTCCGGCCGGCCAAGTCGGCGGGCGTGGCGGTGCTGCTGTCCTTCCTGTGGCTCGGGGCCGGTCACCTCTACCTCGACCGCATCGGCACCGGCCTCACGCTCATGGCCGCGCACTTCTTCGTCGGCTTCCTGCTGTTCTTCCTCTTCTTCCCGCTCGGCTTCCTCGCCTGGCTCGCCGGGTTCATCACCTGCGCGATCGTCTGCTCGAACCTCGCGAACCAGATCAACGCCGGAACGGTGCCACCGCGCGTGACCTGGTGAGACCGCGGCCCCGGCTCGCGCTGCGTTGCGTCGCGCACACGGCGGGAGGAGGTCGCCCCGGCCGACGGAGGCGTTGCGTCGCGCACACGGCGGGAGGAGTTCGCGTCGGGTGACGCGGGCAGTGCGTCGCGCACACGGCGGGAGGAGTTCGCGTCGGGTGACGCGGGCGTTGCGTCGCGCATACGGCGGGAGGGGGCCGCCCCGGCCGACGAAGGCGTTGCGTCGCGCAACGCGACGGCGGGACCAGGTCGCTCCGGCCGGCCGTGTGCGCGACGCAACGCGTGGACGCGAGTAGGTCGCTCCGGCCGGCCGTGTGCGGGGCGCAACGCGTGGACGCGAGGAGGTCGCCCCGGCTGACCGTGTGCGGGACGCAACGCCACCGGGTGCGTGCGACTCCGGCCGCCTCGTCCGCGTCACCGTGACCCGGACATCGACCTGACACCCCGAACGCCCGACCCCCCGACCCCACCGCGCCCGCACCTGGCGGATGGCGCCGGACCGGCCCGCCGGGTCAGAGTGACCCGTATGGCTCACGCGGAGATCCGTCGGGAAGGCCCGGAGAGCATCGGCGACCTGCAGGCCCTGGCCGGGCGCACCGTCGGCGTGCTCGGGTACGGCAACCAGGGCGCCGCGCAGGCGGCGAACCTGCGCGACTCGGGTGTCACACCCGTCGTCGGGAACCGCGTGGACGAGTACGCGACCGCGGCGGACGAGGCTGGCTTCGCGCCGCGGCCGATCGCCGAGGTGGCCCGGGCGGCCGACGTCCTCCTGCTGCTGGTCCCCGACGAGGTGCAGCCCGACCTGGTCCGTGACGAGATCGCGCCCGGGCTGCGCGCCGGGGACACGCTCGTCCTCGCGAGCGGCTACAACTGGCACTTCGGGCTGCTGGAGGTGCCGGACGGCGTCGACGTCGTGATGGTCGCGCCGCGGATGATCGGCGCGGCGGTGCGCGACCGGTACGTCTCGCGGGTCGGCTTCCCGTGTCTCGTCTCGGTCGAGCGGGACGCCACCGGGCACGCGTGGGACACCACGACGGCGATCGCCCGCGGGATCGGGGGCGCGCTCGGCGGAGCGGTGGTGTCGTCCGCCCGCGAGGAGGCGGCGCTGGACCTGTTCAGCGAGCAGGCGGTGTGGCCGCTCGTGCTGGGGATGCTCCGCACCGCGCACGCCGTGCTCACCGAGGCAGGGTTCAGCGAGGAGGCCGTGCTCTCCGAGCTGTACCTCTCGGGCGAGCCGTCCGAGGTGTTCGACCACATCGCCCGGGACGGACTGTTCGGCCAGCTCGGCCTGCACTCCCGGACCTCGCAGTACGGGCAGCTCCGCGCGCTGGCCGCCGCCGACGTCACCGCGACCTACGAACGGTTCTCGTCCGTCCTGCACGACGACATCCTCTCCGGCGCCTTCGCCCGCGAGTGGAGTCGACCGGAGGCGGGGGAGCAGCTCGACGAGCTGCGTCGCGAGGCGGAGACGTCGACCCTCGCGCGCGCCGAGGCGGAGGTGCGCTCCCGCCTGCAGCACTAGGGAGTCAGTGCACCCCCAGCAGGTTGGTGCGCACGTCGACGAGGT
Organism: Actinomycetospora termitidis; assembly: GCF_030286555.1. Lineage (GTDB taxonomy): Bacteria > Actinomycetota > Actinomycetes > Mycobacteriales > Pseudonocardiaceae > Actinomycetospora > Actinomycetospora termitidis. Next base: position 10,748 of record NZ_JASVWF010000006.1, read on the forward strand.
GGGCGCGCATGTGGTCGCGCGCGGCGTCGGCGTCCCGCTCCACCAGCGCCTCGACGATCTCGCCGTGGCTGCACTCGTAGCCCTGCCGGCGTTCCGGGGTGGCCGAGCGCCGCTTGATGCTGCCCCAGACCGGCAGGTCCCGGGCGGCGTTCATGGTGTCGAAGAGCCGGAGCAGGAGACCGTTGTGCGCGGCGGTCGCGATGGCGCGGTGCAGGGCGGAGTCCCAGGCCTCGAACTCCTCGTAGGTGCCTGTGGCGTTGCCGCGCTGCAGGCAGTGCCGGACGTGGTCGACGTCGGCGGGGGTGGCGTGCCGGGCGGCGAGCGCCGCGATCTCCGGCTCGAGGACGAGCCGGGTCGCCATGATCTCGGCCGGGCTCGTCTGCAGCGTCGTCCGCGCCGCGGCCGGCAGCTCGGGCCCGCCCTCCAGCTCCGCCAGGAACGTGCCGCGCCCGACGTGCCGGGTGATGCGCCCCTCGCGCTCGAGCTCCGCGAGCGCCGACCGGACGGCGGTCCGCGACGCCTGCAGCACGTCCTGGAGGGCGCGCTCGGTCGGGATCTTGGCGCCGGTCCCGAGCCTGCCCTCGGCCACGGACTCGTCGAGCAGCGCCCGCAGGCGCGTCACCACCGGGGTCATCGGCTCCAACCAATATAGGACCAAAGTGCGGCTTCACAGCCTGCACAGCACCGTCGTACGGTCGATCCCACGATAGGATCGCGACCAAGATAGCAGATTGGTCCGCATTGGTCCGACGACGCGAAGGAGCGTGCCCGTGAAGCTGGTGACGTTCGCCGCCGGCGGCCGTGAGGGCGTCGGCCGGGTCGACGACGACGGCTCGACGGTCCTCGACCTCGCCGCGGTGGTGGGGGAGCGGACGCTCCTCGCCGTCATCGAGGAGTGGGACGTGCTCGGCCCGCGCCTCGCCGCGGCGACCGATCTACCGGCCGTCGACGCACCCGTCCTCCGCGCGCCGATCCCACGTCCCCGACGCGACCTGTTCGCCGTCGGGAAGAACTACCGCGAGCACGTCGCCGAGTTCGGGCGCTCGGGCTACGACACCCCCCAGCGCTCCGAGGACCTCCCCGAGAAGCCGATCGTCTTCTCGAAGGCGACGACGGCCGTCACGGGTCCCTACGACGACGTCGAGGCCCACGCCGGGATCACGCGCGAGCTCGACTACGAGGCGGAGCTCGCCGTCATCATCGGGCGAGGCGGTCGGGGGATCGGCCGGGACGAGGCTCTGGGCCACGTGTGGGGCTACACGATCGTCAACGACGTCACCGCCCGCGACGTACAGCGCGACCACAAGCAGTGGTTGCTCGGGAAGTCCCTCGACACGCACGCGCCGATGGGGCCGTGGGCGGTCAGCGCGGACGAGGTCGGCGACCTCGCCGCCCTCGAGGTCTCGTCCACGGTCAACGGCGAGCCCCGGCAGAAGGCGCCGGTCGCCGACCTGATCTTCGACGTGCCCGAGCTGATCCGCGTGATCTCCGCGGGCATCACGCTGCTGCCCGGCGACGTGATCGCCACCGGCACCCCCGCCGGCGTCGGCATCGGCTTCGACCCCCCGCGCTTCCTGACGACGGGTGACGTCGTCGAGTGCGCGATCACCGGTCTCGGATCGCTCCGCAACACCATCCGCTGACGACCATCCGTTGAAGGAGGACGACCACGTGCAGGTGAACGGCAAGGAGCTGGCGGTCGAGATCACCGGGGACGGCCCGGTGGTGCTGCTGGTGCACGGTCTCGGCGGGACGTCGAACTTCTACCAGCCGCAGGTCGCGGCGCTGGCCGAGCGCTTCACCGTCGTGCGGCCGGACATGGAGGGCTCGGGGCGCTCGCCGGTCGCGGGTGCCGTGTCCATCCAGAGCTTCGCCAACGACCTCGCCGACCTGCTGACCCGCCTCGACGCCGGCCCCGCCCGCGTGGTCGGCCACTCGATGGCGACGATCACCGTGCGGCTCCTCGCCGCGACCCGTCCCGAGGCCGTGTCGCACCTCGCCCTCCTCGGCGCCGTGCCCGCGCCCCTGCCCGAGGCCGGGCAGCAGGGCCAGCACGACCGGGCGGCGAAGGCCCGCGCCGGCGAGATGCCGGCGATCGCCGACGCCGTCGTGGGCAACGCGACCTCCGAGACCACCCGCCGCGACCACCCCGCGACCGCGGCCGCCGTCCGCGAGCTCGTGCTGCGCCAGGACCCGGAGGGCTACGCGCGGTCCTGCGAGGCCCTCGCCGGTGCCCCCGACCCGGGACCGATCAGCCCCGACCTGCCGCTGCTCCTGCTCACCGGGGCCGACGACGGCGTCGGGAAGCCCGAGGTCAGCCAGGCCCTCGCCGACGCGCACGGCGCGGCGACGCTCGACGTCCTGCCGGCCTGCGGCCACTGGACCGCCCTCGAGCGCCCGAACGACGTCACCGAGCACCTCCTCAAGTTCTTCTGAGAGTTCCACCGACCCACCACCCGACGCCTCGACGACGAGGAGCCCGCCATGAGCAAGGTCCTGTTCCGCAACGTCTCGATCCTCGACTCCACCGGGGCCCTGCCCTACCCCGGTGACGTGCTCGTCGAGGACGACCGCATCGCCGCCGTGGGCACCGTCGAGCAGAACCGGGCCGAGGGCGCGCGGGTGGTCGAGGGGCGTGGTCGCACGCTCATGTCCGGGCTGTGCGACGCGCACACGCACTTCTCGTGGAACAACTCGGCGGACCTCGACGGACTGGGCATGATGCCGGTCGAGGAGCACCTGCTGTTCTCGGTGGAGTCGGCGAAGAAGTACATCGACTCCGGCTACACGATGTGCCTCGGGGCCGCCTCCGCGAAGGAGCGCCTCGACGTCGTCTGTCGCGACGCGATCAACGCCGGCCGCATCCCCGGGCCGCGCTACCTCGCGAACGGCCCCGAGATCGCGGTGACCGGCGGCGCGCTGATCAAGTCGATCACGAAGTTCGCGGACGGGCCGGAGGGCATGCGGCTCGCGGTGCGTCAGCTCATCGACCTCGGCGTCGACCAGATCAAGCTCTCCATGACCGGCGAGGAGATCACTGGCACCCAGCGCGCGGAGGACACCTACTTCTCCGACGAGGAGGTGGCCGCCGCCGTCACCGAGGCGCACCGCCGCGGAAAGCGCGTCTGCGCCCACGCCCGCTCCGCGGAGAGCGTGAAGATGTGCCTGCGGAACAAGGTCGACGTCATCTACCACGCCAGCTTCACCGACGCCGAGGGCATGGACATGCTCGAGGCCAACAAGGACTGGGTGTTCGTCGCGCCCGGCATCAACTGGCTGATCGCCACGCTCTACGAGGCCGAGGCGTTCGGGTTCCCGCAGGAGGCCGCCGAAGCGGTCGGCTACAAGAAGGAGCTCGAGCAGGCCACCGAGGGGCTGCGCGAGATGCACCGCCGCGGTATCAAGCTGCTCCCCGGCGGCGACTACGGCTTCGCCTGGACCCCGCACGGCACCTACGCCCGCGACCTCGAGCACTTCGTCGAGCGACTCGGCTTCACGCCGATGGAGGCGATCATCTCGGCCACCGCGTGGGGCGGGGAGATCATGCTGCGGCCCGACGAGCTCGGGAAGGTCCAGCCCGGCTACCTCGCCGACCTGATCCTCGTCGACGGCGACCCGCTCGAGGACATCACCGTGCTGCAGGACCACGACAAGCTGCACGCGATCATGAAGGACGGCCGCTTCCACAAGGAGGACGCGCCGCTCGTCACGCACAGCGGGCTCGACGACCCGGCCGGCGGGATCAGCGACGCCACCGCCGAGTACGTCGCCGCTCGTCCCTGACGTGCCGCTGCTGGTCTGCCGGACCTGCCCCCGCGACCGCCCGGACACCGGCTCCTTCGGCGCCGCGCTCGACGGCCTCCTCACCGGGGCGGCCGAGCGCGGTGTCCGGGTCCGACACGTGCCCTGCCTCGGTGGCTGCCCGAACGACGGCAACGTCGCCGTCGACGCTCCGGGCAAGCCGCGCGTGCGCTTCTCGCACCTCTCCGCCGCGGATGCACCGTCGCTGCTCGACGCAGCCGCCGCCTTCGACGCGAGTGAGAACGGCCTTCCCGACGACGACTGGGTGGTCCCGTCGGCGTTGAGCGACCGGCTCACCGCGGTCACGCCGAAGCGCGTGGTCTGAGGAGCTGGCGCCACGTTCTTGCGTGGCGCACACGGCTGGCGGAAGTCGCTGACGGTCGGATATGCGTTGCGTGCCGCATACGGCTGGCGGAAGTCGCTTGCTGCCGCATACGCGTTGCGTCGCGCACACGGTCGGCGAAGGTCGCGTGCCGCCGCGTGCGCGTTGCGTCCTGCACACGGTCGGCGAGAGTCGCCTCCCGCCGCGTGCGCGTTGCGTCGCGCAACCCGGCGTCGAGCCCAACGTCACGGCCGTGTGCGTGACGCAACGCGATGGTCGGGGCAGGTTGAGCTTGCCGGCCGTGTGCGTGGCGCAACGCCGGCCGGGAGTCGGGTCGCGGCTCCGGACCGTGTGCGTGACGCAATGCAGGTGCGGCGACGAGTCGAACCTGCCGGCCGTGTGCGTCACGCAACGCCCGGCGCCGCCGAACCTCGCGCCGCGCACTCCCGACCTACACCCCGAGCTGGCCGTAGGCGTTGTAGCCGCGGGCGAGGACGCGGCCGTCGGCGGTGAGGACGAGCTGGTGCTGCTGGCCGTGCGCGACCATCACGGCCCCGGCGAACTCCGGCGCCGGCACCCATCCCGAGGGCGGCGGCCCGACCACCCCGGCCTGGACGCCCTCGCGGTCGCGGACGAGCACGGTGCCGTCGGCGGTCCGGACGCGGAGGCCGGTCGGGCCCGTCGTCGACACCGCCGATCCGGGCCCGAGCTCCTGGACAGGGGTCAGCGTGCACTGTCGTCCGCACCCGCCGTCGGGAAGACCCTGCAGTTGCCCGGTCACCCAGACCGAGCCGTCCCGGCCGACGATCGCGGTGCCGTTGCGCCCGGTGGCGACCGTGGCGACGGCGTCGGGGCCGGGCAGGCGGGTCGGCATGGCCGTGCGGCCCAGCTGCGCGGAGGTGCCGGGTGCCCAGCTCCAGAGCCTGCCGTCGGTGTCGATCGCGAGGGAGATCGTCCCGTGCGTCACCACGGTGGCGACCGGCGGGAGACCCGGCACGACGACGGGCTCCGGTGAGCACGGGTAGTCGCGGCCGTACGAGGGTTCGCCGGAGCAGGTCGTCGTCGCCCACGGTGCCGGGACCTCGCCCCACTGCCAGACCCGGCCGTCCCGGTCGACGGCCACGACGTGCGAGACGCCCGCGTCGACCGAGACGATCGGCGGCAGGCCGGTGACAGGCGCCGGGGTCAGGTGGCAGGGCGGCCGGACGTACGCCAGGGCGTCGCAGCGCTCCGGGGAGTCGGCGTGCCGCGGGTCGTGGTCCGAGCCCCAGGTCCACACCGTGCCGTCGGCGGTCAGGGCGACCTGGTGGTCGTCGGCGGAGGAGATCGCGACGGCGGGTGCGGGCAGCGGCACGACGGCGGGTGCGGGCCGGCAGGGAGTGGGGCCGTTGGGGGAGCGGTCGTCGCAGTCCGCCACGGGAGCGGGCCCACCCAGCCCGCCCTCGGTGTCGCCCCAGGAGAAGACCCGCCCGTCCACGGCGAGGGCGAGCGAGTGCTGGCCCTCGGCGTCGATCGCGACGATCGGCGGGAGTCCCGGCACCACGTCGAGCGCCTCACGCGACCGCAGCCCGTGGGCGCACCCGGCCAGCGCCACGACGAGACCGGCGACGACGGCGAGCAGGACCAGGGTGCGCATGAGGAGCACTGTGATCGGGCGCCGGTCGTCGGTCTGCGCCGTGGCCGACCGTGTCCGTGTCACCGCGGCGACAGTTGGCGCTCCATCCTGCCGGGGTCGATCATCCGGACGTGACACTCGGCGACGCCGCCATCATCGCCGTCGCGGGCGTGTGGGCAGGGATGATCAACACGATCGTCGGGTCCGGCACGCTCGTCACGTTCCCGGTGCTGCTGGCGCTCGGGTTCCCGCCGCTGACGGCGAACGTGTCGAACGGGCTCGGGCTGGTTCCTGGCTCGGTCACCGGTGCCATCGGGTACCGGCGGGAGCTGGCCGGGCTCGGGGGACGGACCCTGCGCCTCGCGGTCGCGTCGGTCGTCGGCGGGCTCGGCGGGGCGCTCCTGTTGCTCGTGCTGCCCGCGTCCGCCTTCGACGCGGTGGTGCCGGTGCTCGTCGCGCTTGCGGTCGTACTCGTCGTGATCCAGCCCGCCGTCGCCCGCCGGATCGCCGCCCGACGGCCCTCGGGCGAGCCGCGCACGAGGGTCGGGACGGGTCTCCAGGCGGCCGTGTTCGGCACCGGCGTCTACGGCGGCTACTTCGGGGCGGCGCAGGGCGTGCTGCTCATGGGCGTCCTGGGCCTGATGATCGACGACGACCTGCAGCGCCACAACGCCGTCAAGAACGTGCTGGCGGCGGTGGTGAACCTGCTGTCGGGCATCGTGTTCGCGCTCGTGGCGCCCATCTCCTGGCCGGTCGTCGGGCTCATCGCCGGTGGCTCGATCGTCGGCGGGCTGCTCGGCGCGCGTATCGGTCGGCGGCTGCCGCCGGTGGTGCTGCGCGGCGTGATCGTCGTCGTGGGCCTGGCCGCGCTGGTGCAGCTGCTGCTGCGGTAGGGCCGCGGACGCCGTGTGTGGTGCACAGGATTCCTGTGCACCGGACACGGCACTCGCGAACCTAGCGCTCCCACCCCCCGGTGAACCGCGGCTCCCGCTTCTCCCGGAACGCCTCGAAGGCGGCGCGGGCGTCGTCGCCGGCGAGGTTCACCGACTGGGCGCGCGCCTCGTTCGCCAGCGCCTCGCGCAGCGTCGTCGAGACGGCGGAGTGCAGCAGTTCCTTCGTCTGCGCGAGCGCCACCGGGGGGCCCGCGGCCAGGCGTCCCGCCAGGTCCGCGACGACGGGGTCGACCTCGTCCGGCTCCACGAGGCAGGTGACGAGCCCGAGCCGGTACGCCTCCTCGCCGTCGATCATCTCGCCGAGCAGCGCCAGCCGTTTCGCCTGCTGCATCCCGACGATGCGGGGGAGCAGCCACGAGCCTCCGAGATCCAGCGACAGGCCCCGTCGGGCGAAGATCTGGGAGAACCGCGAGCGCGGCGTGGCCACCACGAGGTCGCAGCCCAGCGCCAGGTTCCACCCCGCGCCCACGGCGACCCCGTCGACGGCGGCGATCGACGGCACCGACAGTTCGTGCAGGGCGATCGGGACCTCGTTGATCCGGCGCATCCGTGCGAGCGGGTGGCCGTCGTCGTCGGAGCCCTCGGAGTCACCGGACAGGTCCGCGCCCGCACACAGGTCGCCCCCGGTCCCTCGCAGCACCAGGGCGCGGGTCCCGTCGGAGGCGCACGAGGTCAGCGCGGAGGCCAGCGCCGCCCACCCGTCCACGGTCAGCGCGTTCTTCCGCCGGGGCCGGTCGATCGTCAGGGTGGTGACCCCGTCGTCCGACCGGTCGCGGAGGACGGAGTCCGGCGTGGGGCTCACACGAGCGTCCTACCGGTCGTCGCCTGCACGTGCATGTCGTCGAACGGTGCCTCGGTCGGCGGGCGGGGGCCGCTGAACCGGGTCCCGAGATAGCACCCGAGGAAGCCCAGCGGCACCGAGACCAGCGTCGGGTACGACAGCGGGAAGAGTGCCGCGTCCCCCATCACGCCCGGCCCGACCAGCACCAGGACGACCGAGCTGATCAGGCCGGCGGTGATGCCGGTGATCGCGCCCCGGGTGGTCAGGCGCGGCCAGAACAGCAGCAGGACCAGGACCGGCACGTTCGCGCTCGCCGCCACTACCACGGCCATGAGCGCCAGCAGGGCGATGTTCGTGTTCTGCGCACCGAGGGCGAGCACGATCGACACGAGCGCGATCCCGATCGCGGCGATCCGCCCCGCGCGCACCTGCTCGGCGTCGGTGGCGCGGCCCTTGCGCCACAGCGAGCTGTAGAGGTCGTGGGCGACCGCGCCGGAGCCCGCGATGACGAGGCCCGCGACCACCGCGAGGATCGTCGCGAAGGCCACCGCGGCGATGACGGCGAACAGCACCGGCCCGCCGAGCAGCTCCGCGAGCTGCGGTGCGGCCAGGTTGCCGGCCGAGTTCGCAGCACGGACCTGCACCTGCCCGACCAGGGCGGCGGCGCCGTAGCCGATGAACGGCATCGCGAGGAACGCCAGCCCGAGGACCCACAGCGCGACGCTCATCGACTTCCGGGCGACCTGCGCGTCCGGCACGGTGAAGAAGCGGATGAGGATGTGCGGCAGCGCCGCGGTGCCGAGCACCTGGGCGACCGCGACCGACACCAGTTCGAGGCCCGGCAGCAGGCCACTGGCCCGGGAGAAGAGGTCGTTGGCCGCGCTCGCCTCGACGGCGGTGAACATGGCGACGACGTCGAAGTCGAACCGGGCCAGCGTGAGCACGACGAGGAACGCCATCGCGGCGAGGAGCATCACGGCCTTGACGATCTGGATCCAGGTCGTCGCGAGCATGCCGCCGACGGTGATGTAGACGGCCATGAGCACGCCGACGACCGAGACCGCGGTCCAGTACGGGATGCCCACGAGCAGGCTGATGAGCACGCCCGCCCCGACGAGCTGGGCGATCATGTAGAAGATCGTCACGATCAGCGTGTTGACCGCCATGACCGCCCGGACCCCGCGGGAGCGGAAGCGGCTGGACAGGACGTCGGCGACGGTGAACCGGCCCAGGTTGCGCAGGGGCTCGGCGACCAGCAGGAGCACGAGCAGGAAGGCGACCAGGCCGCCCGCGAGCAGGTAGAAGCCGTACACGCCCTGGAGGGCGAGGAGGCCGGCGACGCCGAGGAAGGTCGACGCCGAGAGCAGGTCCCCGACGATCGCGAGACCGTTCTGCCAGCCGGTGATCTGCCCGCCGGCGACGTAGTGCGACGACGCCGTCCGGTTCCGGCGGCCCGCCCAGGCGGTGATCCCCAGGGTCACGGCGATCACGGCCACGAAGATCGCGACGGTGATCGGGTCGGCGCTCATCGCCGGGCCTCGGACGTCTCGCCCGCGGCCTCGACCAGCGCCTGCTCGGCGAGGCGGTCCCACGTCGCGGCGCGGCGCACGTACAGCCCGCAGAGCAGCCAGACGAGCGGGAAGATCACCGCCGTCAGGACGAAGGTCCAGCTCGCGAACCCGAAGAACGGGGCGCGCAGGGCTTCGGTGAAGCCGGACACGACGATCAGCAGCAGGTAGGCGCCGAAGCCCACCGCGGTGGCGGTCAGCGCGAAGGACCGGCGGCCGCGGACGAGCTCGCCGAACGCCGGGGTGGCGATGACGGCGGCGGCGGACGGCGGCGGGGCATCAGGGGCAGTGGCCACGGGGTTCTCCTGGAGGGCGGAGCGGCGGGGTGGTCAGAGGAAGCCGAACAACTGGCCCGCGACGCGGCGGATCTGCACCTCCTCCGCGCCCTCGGTGATCCGGTAGCGACGGTGGTGCCGGTAGATGTGCTCGAACGGTTCGTGCCGCGAGTAGCCGAGCCCGCCGAACACCTGCATCGCGCGGTCCGCCGCGTCGCACACCAGCCGGTTCGCGCGGTAGTTGCACATCGACACGTGGTGGCCCACCGACACCTCGGGGCGCCCCTCACGGTGGCACTCGTCGAGCTCGGCGGCCGTCTCGCGGACGAGGGCGCGCAGCATCGCCGCCTCGGTGTGCAGCTCGACCAGCGGCCACTGGATCGCCTGCCGGGTCGAGAGCGCCCGGCCGAAGGTCTCCCGCTCGCGGGCGTGCGCCACGGCCCGGTCGATGCAGTACTGCGCGGCGCCGAGGCTCGAGGCGGCCTGGCGGATGCGGTTGGAGTGCACGAACGTCTGGGCCACGTCGAGGGCGCGCCCCTCCTCGCCGAACAGGGCCGAGGAGGGCACGCGGACGTCGCGCAGCACGACCTCGCCGTGGTCGGTCGGCATGTTCAGCGTCCACCAGTAGAACGGCACCTCGAAGCCGGGCGCATCGGTGGGCACGAGGAAAGCCGACAGGCCGCGCGCACTGCCGGGCTCACCGGACGTCCGCGCGAAGATCATCTCGTGGCTCGCCCGGTGCACGCCGGTGCTCCAGCGCTTGGCGCCGTCGATCACCCAGTCGTCGCCGTCGCGCCGCGCGGTCGTCTCCATCCAGGTCGCGTCGCTGCCGTGCTCGGGCTCGGTCAGGCCGAAGGCGAGCCCGCGGCGTCCGGTGATGACGTCCTCGACGAACTCCTCGCGCTGCTCCGGCGTCCCGTACAGGTGCAGCAGGTGCGCGAAGACGAGGTTCCCGACGACCGAGTGCTCGTTCTGCAGGTCGTTGTGCAGCCCGAGCCCGCGGTGGGCGAGGTGCTCGCGGATCGCGGCCATCGCGGACTCGGACCCGGCCTGCCCGCCGAGCTCCGTGGGCAGGGAGTACCGGTAGAAGCCGGCGGCATCAGCACGACGGGAGGCCTCGGCGAGCAGGTCCTCCCAGTCCCGACGGGGCAGCCCGCCCGCCTCGACGTCGGTGCGGGCGAACTCGCGGCGGTGGTCGAAGAACCGCTCGTTGTCGTCCTGGGCCTGCAGCGGGGCGATCTCGGCGTCGATGAAGGCGTCGAGCTCGCGCAGCAGCCCGGCGATGTCGGGGTCGATCGAGCTCATCGGAACCTCTCCCGCAGCACGTGCTTCTGGATCTTCCCGACGGCGGTCCGCGGGAACTCGTCGAGGAAGTGCACCCGGCGCGGGGTGTTGTAGCCCGCGAGGTGCGTCTTGACGAAGCGGGCGAGCTCGTCGGCCAGCTCGTCCGATCCGCCGTCACGAGGAACGACGACCGCGACCACCTGCTCCTCGTACACGGGATCGGGCGCGCCGATCACGGCCACGTCGATGACGGCGGGATGGCGGGCCAGGCAGTCCTCGACCTCCTTGGACCACACGTTCTGCCCGCCGGAGCGGATCATGTCCTTGGTGCGGTCGACGATCGTCAGGAAGCCGTCGGGGTCGGCCACTGCCACGTCCCCGGTGTGTAACCAGCCGCCCGCGAGCGCCGTCGCGGTGGCCTCGGGGTTGCGCCAGTAGCCCGTCATGCGGGGTCCGCGCACGCAGATCTCGCCGGGCTCGCCCGGGGCGACCTCCGCGCCGTCGGGATCGAGCAGGGCCACGTCGACGCCGGGCATCGGGCGCCCGACCGATCCCCACCGGTCGAACACGTCCTCCGGCGGGCACCACGTGACGAACGGCCCGGCCTCGGTCAGCCCGTAGGTGTGCGCGAACGCCACGCGGCCCTCGCGGGCGCCGAGGGCCTCGGCGGTGCGGTCCATGATGCCGCTGGGGTCGTAGGCGCCGTAGTAGAGCAGGCGGATCGACGAGGTGTCCGTCGTCGGGAAGCGCTCGTGCGTGATCAGCGCGTGCAGCATCGTCGGGACCCCGAGGACGACGGACACCCGGTGGCGGGGGAGCAGCGTCAGCACGACGTCCGGGTCGAACTCGCGCAGCAGGATCACGGTGCCGCCCATCAGCAGGAACGGCTTCATGTGGTCCCAGTTCCCGACGTGGAACGGCGGGAAGTAGTTCATGAACACGTCGCGGTCGTGCGCGCGGAGCACGGTGGCCATCGCGAGGGCGTCGTCGACGGTGCGGCGGTGGGAGAGGATCGCGCCCTTCGGCCGGCCCGTGGTGCCCGAGGTGTAGAGGATCATGTGCGCGTCGTCGTCGGCGACCACGGCCGGCGGCACCTCGACGGCGGCGGCGAGGAACGCGTCCCAGTCGGCCCGGTCGCCCTCCGGCCCGGGGATGCGCAGGACGGGGAGCCCCGGATGCGCTGCGCGGGCCTCGCCGACGACGTCGTCGTACCCGGCCTCGACGAACCACAGCGACGGCTCGGCGTCGGCGATCGTGTAGGCGTGCTCCCCGGCCCGGTGCCAGAAGTTGAGCGGGACGAGGATCGCGCCCAGGACCGCCGTCGCAAAGTAGAGCTGGACGTACTCGAGCGAGTTCTTGGCGAGGACCGCGACGCGGTCGCCGTGCCCGATGCCGCGCGCGACCAGCGCAGCGGCCGTGCGGTCGACCAGGTCCTGCAGTGCGCGGTAGGTGTACTCCTGCTCGCCGACGACCAGTGCGACGGAGCCGCCGCGGGCCCGGGCGTGGTGGCGGACGATGTCGTGGACCAGCATCAGGCCCTCCCGAGCAGTCGGGCGGCGTTGCCGCCGAGCCAACGGTCGATCACGGCATCGTCGAGGGGGAGCGCGCGGACCTCCTCGATGAGGCGTGCGGGCGGTACGCCGAGCAGGGTCCACGTGGAGGCGAACAGCACGCGGTCGGCGAGCTGGCGGTTGCCCAGGCGCAGCAGCGGGCCCCAGCCGGAGTCGGGCCGGGTGAAGGTGCGCGGGCGGTGCGCGGACAGGTCGACGTACACGTGCCGGTGCCGCCACGCGACCATCAGCATGTCCTCGACCCACGGCCACCCGGCGTGCAACGCGACCAGCTTGAGGTCGGGGAACGCCCGCGCGACCGCGTCGACGTGACGCGGATGCCCGACGTCGTAGGCGGCGTCGAGCGACCAGTTGATCCCGGTGTGCAGCAGGACCGGGACGCCGAGCGCCTCGCAGCGCCCGTAGACCCGGGTCATCCGCGGGTCCTCGGGCAGCAGCTGCTGCTTGAACGGCGAGAGGACGACGCCCGAGAGACCGCTCTCGACGGCCTCGTCGACGAGCCGTGCGGCGTCCGCCTCCCAGGGGTCGATGCCGGCGAAGCCGACGACCCGCGACGGATGGCGGGCGACGAAGTCCGCGACCAGTCCGTTCCCGGCGGTCGGCACGCCGAGCCGGGAGCCGAACGACTCGGTGTACACCCCGGCCAGGTCGATCCCGCCGTCGTCGAGCATCGTCAGGAACTCGGCCTCGGACGGCGCGCGCTCGACGGCGGCCTTCTTCGCGTCGGCCCAGCGGGCGGTGACCTCGTCGTGCGTGCGGGCGGGCTGGAGGTCCCCGCCGAAGTGCTCGGCGTAGCCCCGGAGGCGGCCGAGCGTGACGGCCTCGGAGAGAGCGAAGGCCTCGTCGTCGGGAACCGCTCCCGCGAGCAGGTCGATGATCATGACGTCGGCCGCTGCGAGGTGAAGACCGCGCGTCGGCCCTCGAGAGCGGCGGCGGCGCCCTCGGCGAAGTCGGGACCGCGGAAGGTGGCGAAGGCGGCGTCCTGCTCGGCGTGATCGAACCGGCGGTCGTCGGCGCCGTAGCAGCGGTGGACGCCCTGCTTGGTGAATGCGAGGGCGAACGGCGGGTAGGCCGCGTATTTCTGGGCTGCGCGAGCGGATTCCCCCTCGAGGTCGTCCGTGACGGTGGTGACGAGGCCGAGGTCCAGCGCGTCGGACGCGGCGAGCAGCTTCCCGCCGTAGAGCAGTTCCTTGGCCCGGCCGATCCCGACGAAGGCCGTGAGCCGCTGGGCGGGCGCGACGAACCCGACGCGCATCTCGGGGAGGCCGATCCGGGCGTCGGTCGCGCAGATCCGGAAGTCGCAGGCCAGGGCGAGCTCGGTGGCGTTGCCGACGCACGGCCCGGCGATGACGGCGACGGTGACCAGCGGCAGCGCCTCGACCTCGGCGAACAGCCGGTACTCGGTGGCGATGTAGTGCCGGTAGGCGTCGTCGTCGAGGGCGCCGAGGGAGGTGAGGTCGGCGCCGCCGGAGAAGACGGTCGGGGTGCCGGTGATGAGCAGGACTCGCACCGTCCGGTCCGCCTCGACCTCGCGGACCCGGGCGAGCATCGCCTCCAGGGTCTCGAGGTCCAGGACGTTCGGGTGGGGGCCGACGAAGCGCAGGGTCGCGACCCGCCCGTCGTCGGACCGGTCCAGGGAGACGGTCATCGGGTCCTTCCGTTCGTCGGGCCGTGGACCACCCCGTCGTCGAACAGCGCGTCGACGGCGCCGTCGTCGAGGTGGAGGACGTCGTGCAGGACGGCGTCGGAGTCGGCGGCGATCGCGCCCGGCGGCGCGCCGGGCCGGACCTCGGCGCCGGAGAACCGGAACGGCGCGGTCGGCAGCAGGACCTCGCCGTGCCCCGGGAACTCGACCGGGCTCAACGTCCCGCGCGCGATCAGGTGCGGGTCGGCGAGGTTCTCGCGGACGCCGCGGACCCGCGCGGCGGACAGGCCGTGGGCGACGAGGTGCTCGACGAGCGCGTCGGCGGTGGACCAGGTCGCGGCCCACGCCTCGATGCGGTCGTAGAGCGGACCGGGGTCGGCGACGCGGGCCGCGACCGCGCCGTACCGCTCGGCGAGATCGGTCGCGTCCATCGCCGTCACGAGCCGCGCGAAGAACACGTCGCCGGCCATGCCGTAGGCGAGGTGGGTGCCGTCGGCGCAGGTCGCGACGCCGGACGGGACGGAGGTCGTGTGCCGGTTGCCGTAGCGGCCGCGCACCGCCTCGCCGTCGGTGAACGCACCCGCCGCCGGCTGCTGGTCGATCATGGCGAACAGCGAGTCGAAGGCGGAGACGTCGGCGTGCGTGCCCTCGCCGGTCCGCTCGCGGTGGTGCAGCGCGGCGCCGATCGCCGCGAGGCCGTGGACCGCGGAGTTGACGTCGGCGAGCGCGGTGCCGAAGTGCATCGGCGGGCCGCCCTCGGAGCCGGTCAGCGACATCAGCCCGGAGTAAGCCTCGGCGACCAGCCCGAAGCCGGAGAGGTGCGCGTACGGGCCCTCGGTGCCGAACGTCGACAGCGAGCAGAGGATCGTGCGCGGGTCGCGGGCGTGCAGGACGTCCCAGCCGAGGCCCAGGCGGTCGAGCGCTCCGGGTGCGAAGTTCTCGACGACGACGTCGGCCCAGTCGGCCAGCTCCAGCGCGAGCTCGCGGCCCCGGTCGTCCTTGAGGTTCAGGCCGATCGAGCGCTTGCCGCAGTTGTACTGGGCGTAGGCGCTGGAGAGGTGATCCGCCGGGTCGCCGACCGCGACGGGCAGCGCGCGCATCAGGTCGCCGGCGGGCTGCTCGACCCGGATGACGTCCGCGCCGAGGTCGGCCAGCATCCGTGTGCAGAACGGCCCGGCGATCACGTGGCTGAGGTCGAAGACCCGCAGCCCGGCGTACGGACCCGCCACGCCCTCACCTCCTCGTCGAACGAGCGTTCAACCACGGTAGGACGATGCTGCTCACACCGTCAACGGCTGGTTGAACGAGCGTTCGACGAGCTAGGCTGGCGGGCATGGTGCCTGTCGAGGCCCGTCGTCGGACGGTGCCGCCGCCGACGGTGCTGACGCGTCCCGGCGACGAGCCGACCGCGGCCGCCCTGCTCGCGGCGGCGGTCGAGGTGATGGCGGTGAACGGCTACCACGGCTCGTCGGTGCGCGACATCGCGTCGGCGGCCGGCACGAGCCCGGCGGTGCTCTACCACCACTACGAGTCCAAGCAGGGCCTGCTCGTGCGGCTGTGCGACCGCGGGCTCGACGTGTTGTTGCGCGCCACCGAGGACGCGCTCGACGACGCCGGCCCGGACCCCGCCGACCGGCTCGGCGCGATCGTCGAGGCCCACGTCCGCGTGCACATGGACTCGCAGCGGGAGAGCCTCATCGGCAACAGCGAGTTGCGTGCGTTGGAAGCTCCCGGACGGGCGCTGGTCGTCGCGAAGCGGGACGCCCAGCAGCGCCTGTTCGACCGGGTCGTGCGCGACGGCGTCCGGTCCGGGCGGTTCACGACCGCCCATCCCGACGAGGCCTCCCGCTTCATCACGACGGCGTGCACCGGGGTCGCGACCTGGTACCGCCGCGGCGGCCCCCTGACCGACGACGACGTCGTGACGCGGCATCGCGCGATCGCACTCGACGCGGTGGGGTGCGGGCGGTGAGTTCACTCGAGGAGGCGCTGTCGACGCTGCTGGGGGCGTCGGTCACCGATCTGCGCCGCGTGTCGGCGGGCGCGAGCCGCGAGACCTGGACGTTCGAGGCCGATGGCCGCGCGCTCGTGCTGCGCCGCGACCCGCCGGAGGTGCCGCGTCCGGTGGAGATGCGCCGCGAGGCGGAGTGCTTCCGGGCGTGCGCCGCGGCGGGTGTGCCGATCCCGACGTTGGTGGCGGTCGGCGACGGCTCCGACGCCGTCGGGTCGCCCTACCTGATCATGGAGCGGCTCGACGGGGAGACGCTGCCCGGGCGGCTGCTGCGCGACGAGCGCTGGGCCGACGTGCGCGCCCGGCTGCCGCGTCAGTTCGGCCGCGTCCTCGCCCGCATCCACGCGCTCGACCCGGCGGACGTGCCGTCGCTGGAGCGGATCGACGACCCGGTCGACTCGCTGCGGGCCCAGCACGACGCGTTCGACGAGCCCCGCCCCGCGCTGGAGGCGGCGTTCCGCTGGTTGTCGGCGCACCCGCCGTCGGGAACGGGGAGCGCCGTCGTCCACGGCGACTTCCGCAACGGCAACCTGCTGATCGACGACGACGGGCTCGCCGCCGTCCTCGACTGGGAGCTCGCCCACCTCGGCGACCCGCGCGAGGACCTCGGCTGGCTCTGCGCCCGGGCGTGGCGGTTCGGCGCGGTGGAGGAGGTCGGCGGGTTCGGTCCGCGGGAGGAGCTGTTCGCGGGGTACGCCGAGGTCGCGGGTGCCCGGCCCGACGCCGACGACGTGCGCTGGTGGGAGGTCTACGCCTGCGTGCACTGGGCGGTGATCTGCCGCATCCAGGCGGAGCGGCACCTCGGCGGGTCGGAGCGGTCGATGGAGATGGCGGTCCTCGGGCGGCGGGCGGTCGAGGCGGAGTACGACGCGCTGCTGGTGCTGGGGCTGGTCGGGACCGAGCTGCCGGAGGTGGCCGCGGCGCCGTCGTCGGGGGAGCGTCCGACCGTCGACGACCTCCTCGACGCGATCGCCGGCGCCGTCGTCGACGAGCTCGCACCCGCCGACGACCGCTCCCGCTACCTCGCCCGCGTCGCCCGCAACGGGCTGCAGATCGTGCGCCGCGAGCTGACCCTCGGACCGGAGCTGACCCGCCGTCATGCCGAGTGCCTGGCGCGGGCGGGCTGCGCCGACGACGTCGAGCTGGCCGCGCGCCTGCGCGACGGTTCCCTCGATCCCGACGACGAGCCGGTGGCAGCGGCCGTGCGCAGCGCGACCCTGTCCCGGCTCGCGCTGTCCAATCCCCGATATGTGCCTGGCGGCAGGTGAGCACTTGTTGTCGTCATAGGGACAACAGGTGCTCACCTGGCGAAGCCACAAGGAGGTAAGAAGTGCGCGCTGTCCGAGTGACCACCCACGACGGCCCGGCCGCCCTCACGGTCGAGGACGTCCCGGAACCGGAGCCCGGCGACGGCGAGGTGCTGATCGAGGTCGCCGCGGCCGGGGTGAACTTCCCCGACCTCCTGCTGACCCAGAACCGGTACCAGTACAAGCCGGAGCTGCCCTTCACCCTCGGCGGCGAGCCGGCCGGGACGGTGCGGTGGGCCCCGGAGGACAGCGGGTTCACGACGGGGCAGCGGGTCGCGGCGACGAGCACGGTCGGGGCCTTCGCCGAGCTGGTGGTGGCACCGGCCGACGGCGTCTTCCCGCTGCCCGACGCCGTCTCGTTCACCGCGGGCGCGAGCCTGCCGATGAACTACCTGACGATGTCGTTCGGGCTGGTCGTTCGCGGAGGGCTGCAGGCGGGGGAGACCGTGCTGGTGCACGGCGCCGCGGGCGGGATCGGGACGGCGACGGTGCAGTTGGCGCTCGCGCTCGGCGCCCGGGTCATCGGCGTGACGTCGTCGGAGGAGAAGGCGGAGTTCGTCCGGGGACTCGGGGTCGAGACGGTGCCGAGCGACGGGTTCAAGGACGCCGTGCTCGAGGCGACCGGCGGGGCGGGCGTCGACGTGGTCGTCGACCCGGTCGGCGGCGACCGCTTCACCGACTCGCTGCGTTGCCTCGCCCCGCTCGGGCGGCTGCTCGTCATCGGGTTCACGGCGGGTGACATCCCGACGGTGAAGGTGAACCGCCTGCTGCTGAACAACATCGACGTGCGCGGGGTCGGGTGGGGCGCGTACGCACTGCCGCGCCCGGGCGTGCAGCGCCGCGAGTGGGACCGCATCGTCCCGTTCCTCGAGAGCGGCGCCATCGACCCGCCGATCGGCGGGACGTACCCGCTCGACCGTGCGCACGAGGCGGTCGCGGCGCTGGGGGAGCGGGCGGCGCTGGGCAAGCTGGTCGTCGAGGTCGCCCCTCTCGCGTGAGGGGAACCCTCGAGTCATCAGAGCGCTCGGATCCTCCCCTCACGTCGGCGGGGTCGCTGAATCGTGCGCGCGATACACCGATGGCAGCAGCGCGTGCACCCCGATGCCGCGGGGTGTCGCAAGAGAGGTTGTGAAACCGCTCACTTGAGTTCACTCTCAGGAGTCTTCGCGGTACTCCTCGTTGTCTGAGGTGTCCGTTCCGCGTCTCGACGACGCCGGGAACGGGTCGTCACCTCGGACCGGCGTGGGCGGATCGGGACGTCGAGGGGGTGGGAGTCGTGCACGACGACACTCACTCGGAGCCGGTCGCGTCCGGCCTCCTCCGCCGCCTCGTGCTCCTCGCCGGGCTGCTGGGCGGGTTCCTCCTCGCCGGACTCCTGCTCGCCGGACCGGCGCAGGCGGCCCCCGACGACGGAGCGTCCTCGGGCGGCTCCTCGACCGGCCCGGTGAGCTCCGTGGTGCACGCGGTCACCGGCAAGAGCTCCGGCAAGGAGACCTCGGGCAAGGAGTCGTCGCCGAAGGAGTCCTCGGCGAAGAAGGACTCGACGACGTCGGAACCGGCGAAGCCGGCGAAGAAGGACTCGACGAAGACGGAATCGGCGAAGTCGACCCCGGCGAAGGCGACGTCGACCCCGGCGAAGGCGAAGGCGACGTCGACCCCGGCGAAGGCGACGTCGACCCCGGCGAAGGCGAAGGCGAAGTCGACCCCGGCGAAGGCGAAGTCGGTCCTGACGAAGGCGACGGCGACGACTGCCGGGGGTTCCGCGCAGCGCGTGTCGACGACGCTGACCAGGACGCTCGCCGCCACGACGTCGGCCGTCACGAAGACCGCCGCGGCGGGCCGGGCCTCCGACCTCGTGACCCGGTCCGCGACCTCTCCGACCACCTCGGGACGCACGTCGGACCGCGCACCCGCCGCAGCTCTGACGTCGACGGCCGACACGCTCGCCCGGACCGCCGTCGGCGGAACGAGAAGCCTCACCGACGGCACGGTCACCGGCCTGACCGACACGACGACGTCACTCACCGGGACGGTCGACACGGTCAGCCGGACCGCCGTCGGCGGGACGAGAAGCCTCCTCGGCGGGACGGTCACCGGCCTGACCGCCACGACGACGGCGCTCACCGGGACCGTCGACGCGGTGGGCAGAACGGGCCTCGTCGCCGGCACGGTCACGGGTCTGGCGAACACCACGACGGAATTGACCGGCACGGTCGACACGCTCGGCCGGACCGCTCTCGGCACGACCGGTGGCGTCCTCGTCGGCACCGTCTCCGGCCTGACCGGCACCACGACAGCGCTGACGGGCACGGTCGACACGCTCGGCCGGACCGCTCTCGGCACGACCGGCGGCCTCCTCGCCGGCACGGTCACCGGCCTGACCGGCACCACGACGGCGCTGACCGGGACGGTCGGAGCGATCGCGACGAGTGCCCTCGGTCCACCGCGCGACACGTTGACCGGGCTCGACGGCACGACCGGAGTCGGGGTGCGAACGACGTCGCCGACGCTCGCGCCCGGGACGGACGCGACCCGGTCCCCGGCCGCCGTCCCGACCCGCTCCCGGCCGGTCCTCGTGGGCGGGCCGGCACATGACCCCGGGGCGCAGCCCCCGACCTGGTCGAGCGCGCCGCGCACGGCCGACGCGGCCACCGTCCCGGTGTCCCGGCAGGCGCCGTCCGGGGCGCCTGCCCCCGGCAGCCCGGTCGCTCCGGCGGCCCCCACCGGGACGGCCGGCGCCTCGGCGAGCGCCGGCGTGAGTGGCCTGTCCGGCGTGCTGGACGACCCGTTCGCGCTGCCGGCGATCCTGGCCGGTCTGGTGCTCCTCGCCTGCGGCCGCCGGTGCACGTGGTGGTTCCCCGAGGTCTCCGTCGGGCCTGACTGAGGCCCCGACGTCCGCCGTCCGCTGCGCGCGGGTGGCGGTCGTGCGTTCGACCTCTCCGTCACTCCGGGACGGGCCGCTCCGGCCGCTGCCCAGGACCTGACGCCGGTCGGCGCGCTCGCCCGGTCCTCGTGATCGACGCGCGGCGCGGCCGTTCGCGGATCGGTCCGGGCAGGGGCGTCCGGGTGCGCCGTCCCCTCCGGACCGGTCGTCCGGCTCGAGGTGCTGCGCCACTCGGGGCCGGTCGGCCTGGGCGATCACGCGTGGGGCCACCTCGTCGAGCACCGGCGGGCGAAGGGCCGTACGAGGGGGCGGCTCATCGCGTCATCCGCTGCGGATGCCGCGGGGTGCGCCCCACGCGTGATCGTCTCCGTTCCCCGAGCTCGCTCGACCACCCGACGTTGCGAAAGGCCTGCCATGCGACACGACGTCCTCGTGCGCGTCCCCGTCGTCCTCGAGCTCGTGGACGCCCACCGCCCTCCGGTCCCGGCGCCGGTCGAGCTGCGCTACACCGGGTCCGAGCCGTACGCGGTGGTCCTCGCGTTCCGGACCGCCCACTCCCGCGAGGTCGTGTGGCGGTTCTCGCGCGGGCTGCTCGCCCAGGGCCTGATCGAGGCGGCCGGCGAGGGCGACGTGCGCCTCCGCCCCCTCGACACGCCCGCGCCGGGCAGAGTCGTCGAGATCGAACTGCGGTGGCCCGGCGGGCGCGCCGTGTTCCGCGCGCCCCACGCGGCCCTCGCCGAGTACCTGGCCCGCACGCAGGAGATCGTCGCGTTCGGCGCCGAGCACGAGTGGCTCGACCTCGACCACGCCGTCGCGATGCTCCGCCTCGCCCCACCGCGGTCGGGACATCGGCCTCCGGCCCACCCCGCGTGAGGGGCGCTAGGTTCACGAGCGCCGTGTCCGGTGCACAGGTTTCCTGTGCACCACACACGCCACTCGCGAACCTAGCGCCGCCCACGGGCCCCATCGACCCCGGTCCCACGAGTGCGACCGCCCGAGCCCACCGTCGGTCCGATGAGCAGCATGTTGTAGGAAATCCCGTGGTGCGATCACTCCTCGCCGCGTCCGCGGTCCTGCTCGCGGTCCTGGCGACGACCGCGGGATGCGCGGCTGCGCCCACCCCGCTCTGCGACGCCGCGGCGACCCAGCTGGAGGCCGGTCACGTCGCGGCGGCCACGGAGCTGTCGGCGCGCGCGGTCCAGGCCCAGGAGGGCGACTGCGGCACGAACGGACTCACCGCCGCGAGCCAGCGCTACGCGGCCGCCTACCAGGAGGTCGCCACCGGCTCCGCGGCCGAGACGGCGGGCGACCAGGCCGGCGCGATCACGCACTACGAGGCGGCGCAGCGGCTCGACGTCGGGAACGAGGCCGCGGTCGAGGGGCTGACGCGGCTGGGGCAGCAGACGACGACGGTCGACACCCCGGTGACCGTCACGCCCGCGCCCGTCGCGCAGACCGACGGCCTCGAGTGGCCGTGGGTGCTGGCCGGGTTCCTCGTGCTCCTGGCAGCGCTGGCCGGGCTCGCGTACGAGGCGTACCGCCGCTTCCGGCGGCTCGAGGAGCGGAAGCCCGAGGACCTCCGCCCCGAAGTGGCCCGCCTCCTCGAACGTGACGCGCGCGCCCGTCGTCGGGACCTCGCCGAGGTCCGCGACTACGTCGACGAGCTCGTCACCGACCAGCTGCGCCTCCTCGGCCTCGTCCTCGACCGCACCGGCGTGCAGGAGGTTCCCGACGACGGGTCGCGCTCGCTGCTGCTGTGGCCCGACCTCGCCGACACGCGCGACGTCACCGACGACGACGAGCCGTACGACCGGCTGGACCTCTCCGTCGTCGTCGCCCGCCCCCGCGCGACCGAGGACGCCCCGCAGCTCGCCGTGCACCACTACCGCATCGAGGCCGAGCGGCTCGACCTCGCGCGGATGCTCGACGACGAGGATGTGGTCGGCGCGTTCACCGCCCTCGCCGACGACCCCGACGACACCGACCGCCTCGCGGAGCTCGAGTCGACGGCGGTCGACGTGCGGGGGGAGAAGGTCGTCGAGGTCCTGGGCGAGGAGCCGCTGGCGGCGCCGTCGGCGGAGCGCGCGTTCTGGCGGGCGGTGCACGGGACGGTGGTGCTGACGTGGTCGCACCGGGTCGCGAGCCGCCGTCGTCAGGTGGTCTGCACCGTCTCGACGCCGGCCGCGGCCGCGACGCTCGTCGACTTCCCCGCGCTGGTCGACGCGTTCCGCGAGCCGCAGAGCGCCGAGCTCACCGACCTGCTCCGCCCCGCCCTGGAACGTTCGATCGTCCACGCCGTCTGCGGCGAGCCGCCGCCGGTGATCGCGCCGGCCGGAGCCGGGGAACTGGTCGTCGTCGGGACCCCCGAGCTGGACACTCGCCCGATCGATCGGGTCACCTGGGACGAGTAGCGGTTCGGTGATCATGGGCGCTTCACCGCCGAGCACCTACGCTGGACATCATGACGGCGTTCGGCGGCGTGTTCCGGTCCCCGAAGCTCGAGGGCGTCGAGGAGGGCGAGGACAGCGGCCAGCGGGCGCAGATCGTCGGGCTCGACCTGGAGAGCGGGGTCGTGCGGTTGCGTGCGGCCCAGCCGGCCGCAGCGCAGGACGACGACGAGCCGTCAGCGAGCGACTGACCGCGGCCCCGCCAGGCGAGCCAACGCCGGCGCGACCAGCAGCATCAGGATCACCCGCACGACCTGCACCGCCACGACGAACGTGACGTCCCCGCCCGACGAGATCGCGGTGGCGAGCACGGCGTAGATGCCGCCGGGGTTCGTGGCGAGGTAACCCTCGAGCGGGGTGACGCCGGTGATCGCGGAGAGCAGCAGGCCCAGGGCCGCGCAGGCCGCCATGATCAGCACGATGAGCGCCGTCGCGAGCGGCAGGACCCGCAGCACCGTCCGCACCGCCTCGCGGGTGAACCGCACGCCGGCCTGCCAACCGATCACGGCGTAGGCGAGGTCGACGAGCAGGTCGGGCACCGAGCCGCCGAACGTCAGGCCGCTGACCGACAGCACGATCGCGACGATCATCGGGCCGAGCAGTGCACCGGCCGGGATTCGGAGCTTCTCCGCCGGCCACGCGGCCAGCGAGCACACCGCCACCAGAGCGAGCCCCACGTACCAGGGCGCGGACCCCTCGACCGACCCGCTCGACCCCACGTGCGCCGCCCCGAACACCGCCGCCGCGACGATCGGCATGGTCGCCGTGACCAGCCCGACCCGCAGGTACTGGATCACCGACACGACCCGCTCGTCGCCGCCGAGGTCACGGGCGATCGCGGTCAGCCCGGACGCACCGCCGGCGGTCAACGCGAGCATCCCGGTCAGCGGCGACACCCCGCGCTGCACGCCCAGCAGCAGACCCGCGCCCATGCTCGCGGCGAGCGTTCCCACGCTGACGAGCAGCACCGGGAGCCACTGCGACGCGACCGCGGCCAGCGTGTCGGGCCGGGCGAGCAGGCCGATCACGACGCCGATCACGGCCTGCGCGCCGCCGACGGCGGGCTTCGAGACGGTCGTCGGGCCGAGGCCGAGCAGCGCCAGCACCGTCGCGACCCCGAGCCCGGCGAACAGTGCCGCCGAGGGCACGTCGACCTGCTGCAGGGCCAGCGTGACGAGGAGCGTCAGGACCGCCAGGAGCCCCCACCGCATCCACGCCGTCATCACCGTCGAGGATCGACCTCCGGGCGCTTCAGCGTCGAGCAGTTGTGGTGCGCGGGACTTCTCGGAACGCGCCTGCATCGTGATGCGGTGTCCGTATGCTGTGATGCATGCGGACGACGATCACGATCGACGACGGACTGCTCGACCAGGTCCGGCGGCGTGCCGCCGAGCTCGGGCAGACCGTGAGCCAGGTGATCGAGGACGGTGTCCGTACAGCGTTGCTCCGGCGCGAGGAGCAGGCCGAGCAGCCGTTCCGCGTCACGCCGTTCCGCGGTGGACGTCCTCGTACCGCAATCGATCTCGACGACAACACGGCGCTGCTCGAGCACATGGAGCACGAGTGATCGCCTGCGACGTCAACGTCCTCGTCCATGCGTTCAACGCGGACGACCCCCACCACGAGCCGTACCGGGAGTGGCTGGAGGGCGCAGCGTCGGGTCCGGAACCCCTCGGTCTCCCCTCCGCGGTCGCGAGTGGGTTCGTCCGGGTCGTCACACATCCCAAGGTGCTGGCGGAGCCACTCGACGTCGCACGAGCGCTCGACCTGGTCGGGATGCTCCGCTCCGCGCCGTCCGTGGTCACGCTCGACCCCGGGCCGCGGCACTGGTCGCTCTTCGACGACCTGTGTCGCAGGACGGGAGCCCGGGGCAACGCAGTCCCGGACGCCTTTCTCGCTGCTCTGGCGATCGAGCACGGCTGTGTCTGGGTGACCGCGGACCGGGGGTTCGCGCGGTATCCAGGGTTGCGTCTGCGGCATCCGCTCGACTCCTGAGCGGTCGCCGTGCCTCACCCTGAGCACACCGCGGCCGGGGACCCAGGTGGGTGAGTCGTTCCTGGCGTGCCGCCGGACTGTGCGTCCTCGCGGCCGTCGTCGTCAGCTGCGCGCCGGCCCCTGCCCCCGTCGCTGCTCCTCCACCCGTGACGACGGCGGCGTCCGCTCCCGTCGAGCCCTCCCGCGCGCAGGAGGCCGTCGACGCCGCGGACGCCAGCGTGACCCGGGCCGGGGCGACCGTCGGGATCGCCGTCCTCGACCGCACCACCGGCTCGCTCGCCGTGAACGACGCCGGGTCGGAGCCATTCAACTCGGCGTCGCTGTCGAAGGTGCTGACGGTGCTCGACGCGCTCCGCGGCGGTCAGGTCACCGACGCCGACCGGGAGCTGATCCGCGCCGCCCTCGGGCCGAGCGACGACGACGCGATGAACACCCTGTGGTCGCGCTTCGGCGGGCAGGCCGGGATCACGCGGGTGAGCGAGGCGCTCGGGCTGCAGGACACGACGGCCCCCGACGACCCGTCCCAGTGGGGCGAGGTCCAGCTCTCGCCGCGGGACATGACCAGTGTGTTCCGCTACGTCGTCGAGGGCCTCGCGCCGGTCGACCGGGACCTCGTCCTGGACGCACTGGGCGCGGCGCCCGCGCAGGCAGCCGACGGTTTCGACCAGGCCTTCGGGCTGCTCGACCCGTCCCGACGAGGTCCGGCGGACGCCAAGCAGGGCTGGCTCTGCTGCCTGGACGAGGCCGTGGACCTCCACAGCGCCGGCCTGCTCGCGCCGGCCGACCGCTACGTCGTCGCGATCCTCTCCCGGCAGCCCTACGGCTACCCGGCCGCGCGCCAGGTCCTCGACGACGCGGCCGCGGCGATCCGCGACGTGGTGGGCGACCGGGGCTAGTCGTCGTCCTCGTCCGACGAGGTCGTCGTCGTGGTGGGCTTCTTCGTGGTGGTCGTGGGCTTGGTGCTCGTCCGCGGTGCTGCGCTCTTCCTGACGGCGGGTGCGGACGTCGTCGTGGTCGGGCTCGGTGCGGCCGGCGCGTCGAGCAGCCGGACCGGACCCGCCGTCGTGACGGGCTCCTGACCGGCGGGTGACGCGGTCAGGGCCGACCCGCCGACCATCAGGGCGACCGCGGCGAGCGCGGTGCCGACGGCGGTGAGGACGGTGGTGCGGAGCTGCCGTCGTGATGTCGGTGCACTGTGTGCCGGCATTGCGGTGCCTCCCGGGGAGCGTCGGCCGTCATCGGCCGTCGTCAACTCCGAACGAGCGCCGGAAGATCCGGGGACCGCCGAACACCCGGAATGCCCGGATCGGGTCGGAGTTCTGACCGAGAACGGTGCGGGAAATCCGCTTCCGCCGGAATCGGTTCTCGCGCACCTTCCGGCCCAGCCGTTGCACTCTTCGTGCACACCCACGCCACGAACGTGTCGTCGCGGCCGCCGTCGGAGCATGCTCGGGGGATGACCGCCCCTCGTCCCCGTGTCCGCAGTGCGACCACGCGCTCGTCGCTCGGTTCGAGCACGACCGCGCGCGTGAAGAGTGCGGCGAAGGTCGTCTCGCACCTCGTGACCGACCTGCCCCACCTCCGGACCGGGAGCTCGTCGTCCTCGATGGCCAAGGCGCTCCGGTCGAGCGGGGCGTGGCCGGTCCCGCGGGCGAAGGCTCGCGACGTGGTGCCGTGCCCGCGCTGCAGCGCCGCGTCGCCCCGTCTCGACGACGGGACCTTCCGTTGTGCGCACGGGCACGTCTTCCGCCGCTGACCGCAACCCGACAGATACCGAAATCGGTATCGTTGGTGGCATGGCCATGACGCTGCGGCTGACCGACGAGGAGTCCGAGGCCCTGCGGCGTCGGGCCGACGCGGAGGGCCGCTCGATGCAGGAGGTCGCCCGTGCGGCGGTGCGGGAGTACGTGGAGACCCGCGAGCACGAGGACGACGTGGACCGCGCTGCGGCCTGGGTGACGACGAACTTCCGCGAGGCGCTGGACCGGCTGGGTCGGGCGTGATCCGCTACCTCACCCTGGACGACCTCCTGCGATTCATGGAGTCCGCCCTCGGCGAGGAGCCTCAGGTTCGCGACTTCGGTCTGCTCGAGGCCGCGCTCGCTCGGCCGGCGGCCACGGTCTTCGGACGGGACGCGTACCCGACGCTCCCGCTCAAAGCCGCCGCGCTGCTGCACAGCCTCTGCCGGAATCATGCTCTGATCGACGGCAACAAGCGGTTGGCCTGGGCAGCGACGGCTGTCTTCCTCGTGATCAACGGCTGCCGCCCCCGAGTGGACCAGGATGCAGTGTTCGATCTCGTGGTGGCGGTCGCGAGCGGCGAGCTCGACGAGATCGGAGCCATTGCGGACCGGCTGGACGCTCTGCTCGATCCGTCCCCGGGAGCCGGTCCCTGACGGATCGCGAGTTCTCGCGAGCCCGCTTCTCCCGTTCCGTCGTTCCACCGGCACGTGGTGCCCCCAACCTTTTCCTCCCGGACGCGGTCCACCTCTGCGACTGGCGGCTCCGGGCCGCTCGAGGACAGGGGAGTGACCATGGACGCGACGGTTCCGGGAGCGGCTCAGCACGACGGCCCCGCCCCCTACGAGCAGACCGCGGCGGAGCGGGGGTCGCTGGCGCGGCGCCGGCTCGTGGTCGGCGCGATCTGGTTGATCCTCGGGGTCCTCGTCACCGTGATCACGTACGCGAACGCGGCCGGTGGAGGCATCTACGTCGTGGCCTGGGGTCCGATGATCTTCGGTGTCTTCCGGATCGTCCAGGGGCTGTGGACGGCCACACAGACGAGCTGACGAACACAGAAAACGACATTCGGCCCACGTGGTGCGCGGCTACTCAGCGGATCTATCCCTCACCCGATCGAGCTGGTATGACTCGCGCAGTGGATCTGCTGCCGCGGTCGTCCGCATGTGCAGATCACGAGTGCGTGCCGCCGCGGGGGTGACGGGCGTGGTGGGAGTCGGCGGCAACGCGGCGTCCGGTCGGACGCACGCCCGGGGGAAGTGGTGACCATGGTCGGCGGGGAAGAGTTCGGCCCGTACCGCCTGCAGCGGCTGCTGGGGCGGGGCGGCATGGGTGAGGTCTTCGCGGCCTACGACGTCGGGCAGGACCGGGAGGTCGCGGTCAAGCGCCTCCTGGCGCACATGGCCGACGACCCGGACTTCCAGAAGCGGTTCAAGCGGGAGTCACGGGCGGCCGCGCGGCTGCGCAACCCGCACGTCGTCCCGATCCACACCTACGGCGAGATCGACGGCCGGCTCTTCCTGGACATGCGCCTGGTCAACGGCTGCGACCTGGAGCGTCTCCTCGTCGAGGAGGGCCGGCTGCGCGCGTCCCGCGCGGTCGCGATCGTCAGCCAGGTCGCGAGCGCCCTCGACGCGGCGCACCGCGACGGTCTGGTGCACCGCGACGTGAAGCCGTCCAACATCCTGCTCGACCGCGACTTCAGCGACGAGGACTTCGTCTACCTCGCGGACTTCGGGATCACCCGGGCGTCGTCCGGGTCGTCCGCGGCGCTGACCGCCAGCCACGTCGTCGTCGGCAGCCTGCAGTACATGGCGCCCGAGCAGTTCGACGGCGTCGCGGGTCCCGAGGCCGACATCTACTCACTGGGCTGTGTGTTCTACCAGTGTCTGACGGGGGCGCTGCCGTTCGAGGTCGACGGCTTCCCGTCGTTGATGAAGGCGCACACCGAAGCCGCACCGCCGGTGCCGTCCCTGCGCTGCCGCGAGGTCCCGAGCGGGTTCGACGACGTCATCGCGCGCGCCATGGCCAAGGACCCGGCGGACCGGTACACCTCGGCCGCCGAGTTCGCCAAGGACGCGCGCGTCGTCCTCGACCGCAGCAGCGCCGGACACTCGGCACGCGACGGCGCCGCAGTGCCTCCGGCGTCGACCCGGATCCTGACCGACCCGCCCACCCCGGTGTCCGACGCCGAGGCCGGGGACCCGGCATCGGCCGCGACCGTGGTCACGGACCGGCGCCCACCCACCGACGACGCGGACCGGACCGCCGTCGTCGCGACCCCGTCGGGCCCCACCGGCCCGGGCGGCCCCGGCGGTCCCGGCGGTGGAAGGAACCAGGGAAAATCCCGCCGCGGCATGGTGGCGGCCCTGGCCGTCGTCCTCGTCGCGGCGGTCGTCGCGGCACTCGTCGTGATCGTGGGGAACTCCGACACCGACACCGACACCGCGGCCGCGTCGTCCGAGGCGACCGCCACCGGCGCTCCCCGGCCACCCGCCGAGGAGGAGAAGCCGATCGCGGTCAGCCGTCCCGACGCGAGCCTCGTCGGGACCTTCCCGACCAACGGCGAGCCCGAGACCGTCGCGGTGTCCCCGGACGGGAAGTCGGCCTACCTGACGATCACCGGCGACCGTCCCGCCCTCGAGGTGCTCGACATCGCCAGCGGGCAGGTGCTCCAGGACGTGCCCGTGCCCGGCCCGCCGTACTTCGTCGGCGTCTCGCCCAGCGGCGAGCACGCCTACGTCACCTACTACGACAAGACCCAGCAGCAGCTGGTCATCGGCACCATGGACACGCGGCTCAACGAGTTCGACGGGGCCATCCCGACCGGGCAGCGCGCCGACCAGGGCTCCGCGCTGACCTGGCTGTTCGGGTTCGCGATCGCGCCGAAGGAACCGCACCTGCTCTACGTCCCGAACATGAACGCCTCGACGGTGTCCGTGCTCGACCCCGAGAGCCGGGCGCCGGTCGCCGAGATCCCGACCCCGGCCAGCCCGCACTGGGTCGCGCTCACCCCCGACGGCCGCTACGGCTACGTGACCAACCACGTCCCCGGGCAGATCACGATCATCGACACCACGACGAACGCCGTGGTCGGCTCGGTGCCGATCGGGCCCGGGGTCGCCCCGCACTCGATCGCTGTCTCGCCGGACGGGAAGCTGGTCGAGGAGGTCAACTACGACGGCGACTCCGTGACCTTCATCGACGCCGCGTCGAACACGGTCATCGGCACGACGCCGCTGCCCGAGGGGCCGCAGAGCATCGCCTTCGCACCCGACGGAGCGCACAGCTACGTCGTCAACGAGGACGGCAAGTCGATGAGCATCATCGACAACCGGACCCGTCAGGTCACGCAGAACGTGCCGGCCGGCGACGACGCGTCGATGGTGGCGCTGACCCCGGACGGGAGCCGGGCCGTCGTCGCGAACAAGGAGAGCAAGAACGTCATGATCTACGACGTCGGGACGCTGCCGCCCCACTGAGCCGTCCCGACGACGGTGGGCGCCACCGCTCGGCACCACGCGGACACCGGGGTGCCGAGCGTCGACGCGAGCACGATCCCGAGGAGGACCCCGAGGACGACCACGGCGACCAGCGTCGCGCGCTGCAGCCGCCGTTCGAGACGGCGGCGCCGCAGGCCGGCCCGGACGAAGTCGATCTCGGGGGCGCTCAGCTCGTCGGCCCGCTCGTCGAGCCACGACGCCGCGACCTCGAGGGGAACGCCCCGCAGCACCGTGTCGCGGTCGTGGCCCGGTTCCCAGCCCCTCACCGCGTGCCGCAGCTGCGCTCGCCAGCGCAGGAACTCGCCGTCGGACTCCAGCCAGCCGCGCAGACGCGGCCAGCGCTCGATCAGCGATTGGTGCGCGAGCTCGACCACGTCGCCGTGCGGGCCGGGCCCGATGACGACGAGCCGGGCGGCGGCCAGCGCCTCGGCCACGCGGCGCTGTCCGGCGTCGAGCGAGGTCAGGGGGACCGGGTGCCGGACGAATCCGGTGTCGTCGGGACGGGTCATCGCCAGCAGCAGCGTCCGGGCGCGCGCCCGTCGTCCGTCGCCGAGCTCGTCCCAGAGCCGCTCGGCGGCCGTCGCGAGGGCGCCCTGCACCGTGCCCACCCGGCGGTAGGCGTCCAGGGTGAGCCACCCGTCCTCCGCGGCGTCCCAGAGCTCGGCGAGCAGGACGGCCACCAGCGGGAGTCGCCCCGGCTCGTCGCCGGCGTCGTCGACGATGCGCGCCACCACCCTCGGCGCGAAGGAGGGGCCGGGCACCCGCGCGGCGGGTTCGGCCACGGCGGCCCGCAGCCGCTCGCGTCCCGGCGGCAGCACGCCGACGACCGCGCGGTGCAGCGTCGGAGCGCCGCGGCCGTCGAGCAGGTCGTCGATGGTCGCCCACCGGGCCGTCACCGCGACCCACACCCCGAGCGAGGCGAGCGTCGAGATCACGTCCACCGCCGTGCGCGCCGCCACGGGGGCGGAGGCCGCGAGGTCCTCGAACTGGTCGACGACGACCATCAGCCCCGCCCGCGCGACCGCGGCGGCGTCCGTCCCGCGCACCGCGCCCGGCCGCTCGTCGTCTCGGCCGATCGCGGTGACGTCATCCGGCCGCGCGGCGAGCAGGCGGGACCACGTGCGTGCGTCCCAGTCCTCCACGACCGGGCGCACCCCGCGGCGTGTGACCGCCGCCGGGTCCGGCGCGGTCGCCTCGACCAGGGCGGCGGCGAACGCCGCGACCACCTCGCCGCGCGTCGAGACGCCCGCCAGCCGGGTGGGCGCCGGTCGCCGTCCGCGAGCCCGGGCCTCGGGGACGATCCCCGCGGCGAGCAGCGACGACTTCCCGGTCCCGGAGCCGCCGGCCAGCACCACCAGCCCCTCCCGCTCGAGCACACCGGTCGCGTGCGCCAGCTCGGTCTCCCGACCGAAGAAGAGGTCGCGGTCCGACTCGCCGAAGGCGGCCAACCCGCGGTAGGGGTTGGCCAGCAGCTCGGGGACCTGCGACAGCACATGACCGATGGGAATCGCGTACGTCGACCGCTCGGTTCCGCCCGCTCGGTCGGCCGCGACGGCGAGGGCGATGACGCCACCGCCCTCGTCCCACACCGGGGTCCCGCTGAAGCCGGGGCCGACGTCGGCGGAGCCCACCAGCTGGATCCAGCCGGCGCCCTGACCGGAACGCAGCACCCCGCCGGACCAGACCCCGTCCTCCCGGCCGGGCGGGAAGCCGGCCACGCGGCACGACCGCCCCCAGAGGTCCGCAACGCGACGCATCGCCGGCACCGCGACGGGGACCGGGGCGGCGAGCCGCAGGATCGCGACGTCGCCGGACCCGTCGGCCGCCGGCGGCCACCACCGCCAGACGGTGGCGTCCCGCGCAGGTGCACCGGGGGCGAACGGCAGGTCCACCCGCAGCGCCGCGCCCGGCGCCAGCGACGGCACCTCGTCGTGGCCGAGGGCGTCCCCGACGACGTGCGCGCACGTCGCGACCAGATCCGGGGCCAGCAGGACCCCCGCCCCGGCGACGTGCCGACCACCTGCGCGGACGCGCACCACGGCGGCCGCGCCGTCGGCCTCGGTCATCGCGGCGGTCAGGCCGCCGTGCGGAGATCGCCGAGACCCGGGTCGGCACGCAACCGCCGCAGCGCGACGAACCGGTAGTTCTTGGCGGTCCCGAGGGAGATGCCGAGCTCGACGGCGGCGTCCTTGATGGTCATCTGCCGGATGTCCACCAGCTCGACGAGATCGCGCTCCCGCGGCGACAGCGTCGCGAGCGCGCGGGCGAGCACGAGGTGGAACACCACCGGGTCCTCGACGGCGGCCGTGTCGTCGGGCACCTGCGCCGCCGCGTCCTCGTCCTGCTCGCGGCGGCTGCGCTCCCGCCCGGCGCGCGTCCCCTGCGTCACGGCCTCGTTGCGGATCGCCTGGTAGAAGAACGGGGCCTCCTTGTCCGGCTCCCGCATCACCGGCGGCTTCTGGCAGATCTTGCGCATGACCTCCTGGAGGAGATCGTCCGCGAGGTCGGCGTCCGTGCCGAGCGTGCGGCGCGCGAACGCCAGCAACTTCGGCCGCTCCTGCTCGTAGAACGCGATCAGCCGGTCCAGGCGGCCCCGCGCGTCCGTCGCCGAGATGCGCTGCAGGCCGCCCCGGGCCTCCCGGTCGCTCGCCAGGCCCTCGACCGGAGGCATCCACCCCGGGTCGAACCGCCGGAGCAGGTCACCGAGCCATCCCTCGACCCCGTCCGCGTCCGCGACCACCACGACGACCCCCAGCCTGCGACGACGCCGGGGATTCTCACCCGGCGGGCCCCCGGGGCGACAGGGGATCTCCGCAGCCGGTCCGGATCGTCCCGGGGTGCCCGGAACCCGCTCAGCGCACCGTCGCGCCGTGCGTGCGCGCGCCGGCGATGACCCCGTCCATGAACGGGTCCCGGCCGCCCACCGTGCGCAGCGGCAGGACGACGGGACGGGCGCCGCGGACCCCGACCCGGTAGGCGAGCACCGCGGCCCCCGCCCGCCCCTTCACCGCACGGAGCTCCTCCACGTCGGCCCACCGCACCGTGCGGACCGAGCCGCGCCGGGCGACGACCAGGCCCCCGTCGCAGCGGTAGTGGGTGCGCGCGCCCATCACGAGCGCGCGGATCGCGATGACGAGCCCGATCACGGCGACCGCGCCGCTGGGGACGAACACGTGCGGGGCGCCCGAGCCCCCGGACGCGGTCTGCGTGGCGTTGAAGCCCGAGACGAGCAGCGAGACGACCACGCCGACGGTGCACAGGGCCAGCCCACCCAGGGCGGTCGCCGTCGCCGACCGCTCGGCGCGGACCTCCCGCGCGACGCCGAGCCCGGCCGCCTCCGCCGCCCGGCGCACCGCCTCCGGCACCCACACCCCGCCCTGCTCCCGCATCTGCACGTTCATGTCCGCTCCCTCGTCGTCCGGGCGTCCACCGCGCCCTCCCATCCCTGGAGACCACGGCGGGCGCCGGAAGGTTGGGGTCAGGCCACGTCGCGCAGTTCGGCCAGCGCCGGGTCGTCCCGCAGCCGGCGCAGCGCGACGAAGCGATGCTTCTTCGCCGTGCCGACGGCGATGTCGAGCTCCGCGGCCGCCTGCGCCACGGTCAGGCCCCGGATGTCGACCAGTTCGACCAGGGCCCGCTGTCGAGGCGCGAGAGCCGCCAGGGCCCGCGCGACGACGAGGTGGAACAGCACCGGGTCCTCGAAGGGCGCGGTGGCGTCGGTGACGCCGGCCACGGCGTCGGGATCGTCGACCCGGCGTGCGCGGTCGCGTCCGGCCCGTCCACCGATGGTGGACGCCTCGTTGCGGACCGCCTGGAGGAGGTAGGCGAGTTCCCGGCCGGGTTCCTGCACGGTCGGCGGCTTCTGGCAGACCTTCCGCATGACCTCCTGCAGGAGGTCCTCGGCGGCTCCGTCGTCGCGCCCGAGCAGTGACCGGGCGAAGCGCAGGAGCCCGGCCCGCTCCGTGCGGTAGACGCCGATCATGGTGGCCAGCCGCTCGTCGGCGCCCGTACAGATACGCACCAGCCCGGAGCGGGTGCTCCGGTCCACGGCGAGCCCGCCCTCGTCGGGCAGCCAGCGCACGTCGAAGCGGCGCAGGAGGGCCGTGAGCCGGTCGTCCGGCGGGATCGTCGTCATCTCGTCGTCTCCTCAGCCCGGCACGCAGTTGCAGGTGCAGACGTAGCCCTTGGGGATCTTCGTCGGCAGACACGGCTGGGTCAGGCGGTCACCGCCCACGTAGCCACCGCCGTACGAGCCACCCGCGGGCGGCGTCGTGGTGGTGGTCGTGGTGGTGGTGGTCGTGGTCGGCGGCGGGGTCGTGGTCGTCGTCGGCGGGGGCGTGGTGGTCGGCGGTACGTACCGGGTGGTCGGCGGGGGTGCCGACGTCGGTCCGCAGGCCGTGAGCGCGGCCAGCGCGCCGGCCACGCCGAGTCCGGCGGCGAGCACGGGCCGGTGACGACGGCGGGGCGCGGGCAGCTCGACCGGGACGATCACCACCGGCGTCTCGGGCGTCTCGGGGTCGGGCATCGTCATGACGTCTCCTCGGTCGGGTCGGTGCCGTCGGGGCCCGCGTACCAGCGCAGGCCGCCGGCCTCGCCGATCGCGCGCACGAGCTGGTCCGCGGTGAGCGCGCGGGTGATGTGGCAGCGCTGCGAGCCGCGGAACGACTGCCCGGGGTGCTCGGAGCGCGCCTTGTGCAGGCAGTCCCCGGCGCAGCTCCACTTCGCGAAGCAGCCGGAGCAGAAGTCGTGGTGGCCGGTGGCGTGGGCCCGCAGGGAGTCGCGACGGGTCGTGTCGACGAGGTAGCCGTCGCCGTCGGGATCGCTGCGGCCGTACACGAACCCGTCGGCCTGGGGCGAGGCGTCGGAGAAGACCTCGTAGCAGCCGGAGATCGCGCCGCCCGGTGTGACGGCGAAGGTGTCCCGGGTGACGCCGCAGAAGTGGTGGCTGACCAGCCCGAGCCGGGCGGCGGAGTAGAACAGCCCGACCCCGGCGTCGTCGGCCCGCAGCTGCGCCGTGCGGTAGGCGTCGACGAACTCCGTGGTCTCCGCCGACGTCGCGTCGGCCCACCGCCCGAGCCGGTAGGCGGGCTCGACCTGGATCCGCCGCGGCCGGAAGCGCGTGGCCAGGAACTCCACGGAGTCCGCGAGCCGCGGGATCTGGTCCCGGGTCACGGTGACGCGCAGGTTGTAGCGGAACCCGGCCGCGTCGAAGCGCTCGAGCGTGCGCATCAGCGGCGCGGACGACCCGGCACCGCCGACCCGGGGGCGGTGCGCGTCCTGCACCTCGGGGAGCCCGTCGCACGAGATGCTGGCGGAGTCGACGTGGGCGGCCAGCCAATCGGCGCGGGCGGGCGGGAGGACGCCGTTCGTGGCCAGCGTGACGGTCGCGGCCAGGCCCGCGGCCGTCGCGCGGTCGCGGAGCCGCTCCACGGCCGCCGTCAGGACCTCCCAGTTCAGGGTGGGTTCTCCGCCGCCGTGCAGGGCGAGCGCGACCCGGTCCGCTCCCGTGGCCACGGCGTTGTCGACGACGGTGTCGACCGCCTGCCGTGCGACCGGCCACGGCATCCACTCCTGCACGGTGTCGCCGGCCGAGGCGTAGCAGTAGTCGCAGCGCAGGTTGCACGCCGTGGTGAGGAAGAGCGTGACCGCGGTGGGGACGGTCGGGCCGGTCAGGAGGTCGTCCGGTGGGGCCTCCGGTCCGCCGTCGACGAGGCCCATGGAGCGCAGGAACGCCAGGAGGTCCGGGTCGACCGGTGCCGCCGCGTCGTCGAGCCGGGCCAGCGCGTCGCGCCCCGCCGTCGTCGTCACGAACGCCGCGCGGCGCAACGGGGCGTAGACGACGTGGCGGTCGTCGCCGAGCGGCACGTCGAACACCTCGCTCGACCACCGGCCCCCCGGTGAGGCCAGCACGTCGTGCGGCCCGTCGACCGGACCCTCGTCGTGCGTCACCACCGTCAGCCCCAGCGGGCGGCCCCGCAGGCCCTCCCGCACCGGTTCCTCCACCACGGACCCCATGTGTCCTCCCTCGCCGTCGTGTCGGTCTCGTCCGGGGGACCACCGGGACCCCGCACAGGGTTGGGGCCGGTCGGCGAGGAATTTCCGCGGTCACCCCCAACCTTCGGCGGCGGTGTGCCGGTCCTCCCCGGCAGGGACGAGTGGCGGGAGACGTGGTGGGGACGACGGTCGAGGTCGGGATGAGTACGGGCGAGGTCGGCGAGCGGCTCGGCAGGCCGCCGCGGCGGGCGCTCGTGCGGTCCGTGGGCAGCGCGTCGGACCAGGAGCTGTGGATCTATCCCGACCGCGAGATCCTCTTCGACGGGGCCGGGCGCGCGTGCGAGATCCGCGTCCTCCGGCCGCCGACGCGATGGGTGATCGCGGACGGCACGGCGACCGCGTTCCCGGCGCGATGAGCACGAGATCCACGTCGTCACCCGGTCGTGTCAGACTCCGCGTCGTGGGGGAGGGGCGCCGGGGGACCGGCGAGGCACAGCGCGCCGTCGTGCGGTTCGGGCGGTCGGGCTACGCGGTCGGGGCCGGGATGCTGCTCGCGCCGGACATCGTCGCCACCTGCGCGCACGTCGTCGCGGAGGCGCTCGGGCACGACGACGTGCCCGACGGGATGCCCCCGGACAAAATGCGGATCGACCTGCCGTTCCTGCCCGGCCGACCGGAGCGGTGGGCCCAGGTGTGGCGGTGGGCGCCCCCGGACGAGGACGGCGGCGGCGACGTCGCGGTGCTGCGGCTCGACGAGCCGGTGCCGGCCGACCCACCCCCGTTACGGCGGGTCGCGGACCCTTTCGGCGACGCGTTCCAAATCGCCGGCTTCCCACCGGGCCGGGAGGAGGGCTCCTGGACGGCGGGGGAGTTCCGACGGGGTCAGGCCAGCGGGTGGCTGCAGCTGGTGGATCACGACGACGAGCCCGTCGGGCCGGGCTTCAGCGGCGCCCCGGTCTGGGACGTGGAGCACGAGGCCGTCGTCGCGATGGCCGTGGCGGCGGACCTGCCCGGGAGCGACGGCGGCGCCTACGCCCTCCCGATCGACCGGGTCCTGGCCCTCGCGCCCGACCTGCTCGTCAACCCGTACCGCGGGCTGGCCGCCCTGGGCGAGGACGACGCCGAGTTCTTCTTCGGCCGTGACGACGACGTGGCTCGTGCCGTCGGCGTGCTCGACGCCACCCGGCTGCTGATCCTCACCGGGGGCTCCGGGTCCGGGAAGTCGTCCCTGCTCGCGGCCGGCGTCATCCCCGCCCTCCGTCGGCAGGGCCGCACGATCGCGATCGCTCGGCTCGCAGGCGCGGACACCGCGGCGACCGTGGTCGAGGGCATCGCCGCGGGGCTCGGCGCCGTCGGGGCGGAGATGGCGACGACGTGGCGGGCCCGGTTGCGTGCCCTGCTGGAGGGGCGCGAGGTCGACGACCTGGCCCATCGGCGGCTCGTCGTCGTCATCGACCAGTTCGAGGACCTGCCGGTGCTGACGCCCGAGGCCGCCCGCGCGGCGCTGGACGTCGTGACCGCCCTGGCCCGCGCGGGCGTGGCGGTCGCCCTGACCGCGCGGTGGGCGACGTTCGATGCGCTGCGCACCGGGTCGACGGTCGCCGACCTGCAGCGCTCACTGGTCGCGATCACCCCGCTCGACCGGCCGGGTCTGCGGGCCGCGGTGGCGGAGCCCGCGGCCCGCGTGCCCGGGCCCTCGTTCGCGCCGGAGCTGGTCGAGCGGATCGTGGACGACGCCGGCGACGAGCCCGGCCGGCTGCCGCTGGTCGCCGCGACGCTCACCGCGCTGTGGGACGACGGTCGGCTGACCGTGGAGGCCTACGAGCGGGTCGGTCGCGTGGAGGGTGCACTGGTCACGGCCGCCGAGCAGGTGTGGGGCGCGCTGGGGACCGAGGAGCGGCACGAGGCGCGGGACGCGCTGACCGCGATGACCCTCCCTGTCGAGAACGGCTTCGTGCGGCACCCGTCCCTCCTGGCGTCCGCGTCGGACCGACGACGCCGGGTCGTGGAACGCCTCGCGGAGGCACGCCTCGTCGTGATCGGACCCGGACCGCGCGGCGAGGTCGCCGAGCTCGCCCACCAGGCGCTGCTCGAGCACTGGCCGCGTCTGCGGACGTGGGTCGAGGCCGACGCGGACTTCCTGCGGTGGCGGGCGCAGGTCGGTCCGGCCGCCGAGCGGTGGGCGGCCGATCACGAGCCCGGGGTCCTGTTGCGGGGCGCGGACCTGGAGACGGCACTGCGGTTCTCGTCCCGGGACGACCTCGCGCCACGGGAGCGGTCCCTGGTCGACGCCAGCCACGGTCGTCGGCGTCGTGACCGGCGGGTCCGGACGACGGCCGTCGCGGTCGTCGTCGTGCTCGCCCTGGTGGCGGGTGTCCTGTCGATCGTGCTGGGGCAGAGCAACGGGCGGCTGAGCCGGGCCCTCGCGGTCGCGAACGCGAGGACGCTCGCCCAGCTGTCCTCGAGTCGCCTGCCCACCGACGCCGGCGCAGCCACCCAGTTGGCCCTGGCGGCCTACGCCGCCGACCCGGACGGGGTGGAGGCGCGCGAGGCCGTCGGGCAGGCCTTCCTCGCGCGACGGTCCACGGTCGGCCGGTTCGACGTGCCGGACGCGACCGGCGCCCTCGGGGGACTGGAGATCGACCCGTCGTCGGGAGCGGCGTTGGTGGCGATGCCGAGTGCGGCGACCGTCGTCGACGGGCTCGGTGGGCCGCGCCCGGTCGTGACGCCCGTCCCCGAGGTCGACGGGCGGTTGCGCCCGCTCACGGTGGTGCCGGGCGGGCGCTTCGTGCTGCTCGCCGATCCCACCGGCCGCACGCTCGTGTGGGACCGCACCGACGCGGCGCCACCGCGGGAGCTGCCCCTGGCGCGTCGGGGCGTGCTGCCTACGGCCGACGGTGCGCACCTGCTCAGCACCGTCGCGGGAGGGACCGAGGTCCGCCTCGACGACCTGGTCACGGGCGCCTCGACGGCGGTGATGCAGCTCCCGGAGGCCGGGGACACGGTCTGGCCGACGGCCGATCCCACCCGTGTCCTGGTCCGCGTCCCCGATCCGCAGGTCGCGTTGGCGGACATCACCACCGCGCGGCCGATGGCCACCCTGACCCTCCGCGACGTCCGGACCGGCGCGGTGCTGGGGACGTTCTCGCCGAACACCGTGGTCGCCGGCAACGGGCGGTTCCTGGTGACCTGCGGCGACGAGCAGATCGGTCCCGGGACGAACGTGCTCACCGTTGCCGACGGCGCGACCGGCACCCCGACCCGACGGATTCCGACGTCCGGGACCGGCCCGAGCTGCCGTCCGGACAGCACCATGGTGACCTCCGACGGGGAGCACCTCGCCTGGTTGGAGAACGGGTCGAGCACGGACGCCACCGGGACCGACCGGGCCCAGCTCGTCGGCCTGGCCGACGGGGCACGGAGTTCGGTCTGGCTCCCGTCCGCGGCCGGCCTGGACGCCGACGACGTCCGGTCCGTCGAGCACACCACCGCGATCGGGACGCGGATCCGCCGGACGTCCCTGGTCGGGGTGCACGACGGTCGGGTCCTGCTGGCGGACGGGACCGGGATCGACCTGCTGGCCCCGTCGACCGTGCCCGCGTGGCGGGACTCCGGCGACACCTCCGCCCCGACGATCGCGTTCGGCGGCCCGGACGGCTCGTTCGTCGTGGTGATGCGGCGTTTCGAGAACCGGGCCCGGGTGGTCGATCGGGCGAGCGGGCGGGTGCTGGGGGAGCTGGACGAGGCCCGGATGGGGCTCGATCCGGGGGAGACCGTGACGAACCTCGGGAGCTTCACCGACCGCCGCACGATGTGGGTGACCACGCGGTCGCCCACCGGGCCGCGGGTCCGGGAGTTCGATCTGCCGACGATGACGCCGACGGGTCCCTACGAGCTCGGCCCGGCCGGCGCCACCGGTGCCGGCGCCGACACCGACACCGCGCGGGTGCAGCTCGTCCGGACGCCCGATCGGTTGGTCGTGCTCTCCCGCGGCGTGCTCTCGTGGTGGTCGACGGCCACCCACCGGCTGGTCGCCCCGCCGACGCCCGTGGCCACCGACCCGGACACGCTCTCCTACCTCGACGACCACGGCGGCTTCACGGCCGTCGACGATGCCGCGGACACGGTGGCGGTCCGGGATCCGGAGGGGCTGCGCGAGTGGCGGCTCGGCGACCCGCGCCCGGTCCCGGTCGACGTCGATCTCACCGACGCGGAGACCCCGTACCAGTTCGACCACGGTCACCTGCGCACGCTGGAGGTACCCGGCACGCTCGGCTCCCGCGACCCGACGGACGGCCACCCGGACGCCCCGCCGACGGCGATCCCGAGCACGGCCTCGTTCGTCGGGAACGACGTCGCGGGCGACATCGTCACCGCGGACGCCCCCGGCGGCAGCAACGCCGTCCTGCGGTTCTGGGACGGGGTGGACCTGCGTCCGCGCGGGGAACTGCGGGTCCCCGGCGACACGGGGAACCGGCTCGACGTGATCGACGGACGGTGGGAGATGGACACCGCGAACGACTTCGTGACGATCCCCGTGGACGCCGACGCGTGGCGGGCCGGGCTCTGCGCGGTGCAGGACCGGCCGTTCACCGACGCCGAGAGGGCCCTCCTGCCCGCGGGGGCCGACACCGCCGCCCCGTGCGGTGCCGGCTGAGTCCACCTCACTGCAGCAGCTTGACCAGGAGGAGCGCGATGATCGTGGCGACCACGACGCCGTAGAGGATCATCGGCGCCCAGTTCCCGGCCGTCACCGGTCCCATCGATGCCGGTCGACCCCGCACGGGCGGAGCGGCGGGGGGCGGCGGGGGAGCGGGGACCACCGGCGGCACCCGCGCCGGGCGTCGCGGAGGCGACGAGGAGACGGCTCGCGGGGCGCCGTTCATCCCGGCGATGGCGGCTGACACGGGTCCGTCGATGCGACCGTGGCTGCGTTCCAGCGCGGCTCGGAGGACCTCGGCCGCGCGACCCGTCGACGGGGTGCTCCAGGGGTGTCCGTCCGTGTGCCACGGCACGACGGTGACGCCGTACGTCCGTTCGAGAGCCTGCCGGGCCATCGTCGGGACGCCGGGCGAGGCCAGGAGCACCAGCGGGTAGGCCTTCTGCGCCCGCCAGCCGAACTCCGCCTCGACCAGCCGCCCCCACAGGCCCACGCAGCCCATCACCGACGCGCCGGAACCGCTGCCGTGGTACCGGCCGGCGTAGGCGATGTCGCGCGCCGCGTAGACCCCGCAGCTGCAGCTCGCGGCCGGCACGGAGTGGTAGCCCCCGACCGCGCACGCACCCACCATCGGTTGCAGCCCGGGCCAGGCGTCGGGGCAGGTGACCGAGGTGAGCCGGGTCCCGGCCAGCTGCCACGTGCGCCAGGCGACGACGAGCCCGGCCACGTCGGGGACGACCGCAGGGGCCGGGGCCTCGTGGGTCTCCGGCGAGCGGCGCTGCCCCGGGACGCGGGGTGCGCCCACCGCGGGGGAGCGACCGGCGCGCCAGGCCTCGGCCGCCGACCAGGCGGTGACCACCTCGGCGACGAGGTCCTCGACCAGCCGCCGCCGCGTCCCCCCGGCACCGCGCGCACCCAGCGAGGACTCGAGGCGGAGGCGCAGGGTCTGCCACACGACCCGGCGCAGCGGGTCGGCGAACATCGCGACGGTGTCGGCGGCCCCCGCGTAGACCGGCACGCCGTACGTGGACCCCAGGACCCGACGCTGGTCCGGCGTGACCCTGTCGTTGCCGATCAGCAGGACCGGGTAGGCCCGCTTCGCGCGCCCGCCCGGCCCGGCCGTCGATCGTCCGTCGAAGCCTCCCCAGAACGCGACACACCCGATGACGAGGGCCGTCCCCGGCCAGCGGACGGCCAGCCCGGGGAGGGCCGCCTCGTCACGCACCGGGAGACCGCACCCGCAGCCGGGCGCCGGGGCGACGTGGTTCCGGGTCGCGCACCGCGCGACCCGCGCCCGCCGCACCGGCCAGAACTCCGTCTCGCCGACCGAGACCAGGCGGTCGTCGCGCACCGTCCACACCTGCCACCCCAGCCGGAGCCCCGGGAGTTCCGCCGAGGCGTCCAGCGGCGAGGCGAGGGTGGCGTGGTGCTCGTCGCCGCCGAGCCCGTCGTCGCGTTCCAGGAGGGACATCAGATGGTCGCCTCCTCACGGATCGCCGGGACGGGCTCGCGGTCCCGGTGCTCCTGGAGCGTCCCGGTGGTGGCCGGCTCGGCGGGGACCGTCTCTGCCGGCACGATCCGGTGGCGACCCGGGATCGGTTCCTCCACCGGTTCGACGGTGACGGTCCGCAGGACCTGTCCGATGTTCATCGTGTCTCCTTCCTCGACCGACGCCCGGACGGCGTCGGACACTCGACGGATCGGGCCGTGTCGCGCAGACCGGCCACGACGGGGTCGTCGCGGAGCCGCCGGAGCCCCACGAACCTGTGCTTCTTCACGGACCCGACGGAGATGCCGAGCCGGGTGGCGGCGACGGCGACCGGCAGGTGGCCCAGGTCGACCAGGGCGATGACCTGGCGCTGCCGCGGGGAGAGGTCGGCCAGGGCGGGCCCGAGGACCAGCTCGGTGTCCACGGCGTCCTCGAACCCGGGATCCGGGCGGACCGCCGCCGCGACGACGTCGGGTCCGGTCGGCACCTCGCGGTTCCGCCCCAGTCTCGTGATCGCCCCGTGCCGGACGGCGACCCGGAGGTAGGCGTGCACGGCTCCGCGATCCCGGAGGCGTGGCGGGTGCCGGTGGAACCGGTGCACCACGTCCTGGAGCACGTCCTCGCTCTCGTCGGCCCTCGCGCCGAGCACGTGCCGGGCGTGCGCGACGAGCTGCCGGTGGTGCACGACGTAGCAGGTCAGCCACGGCGTGGGCCCATCGTCGTGGCACTCGGATGCCGGGTTCGACACGGAAGCGGACACAGCACTCCTCCTCACTCGGGCAGGATTCGGGCAGTAC
The DNA here is from genome assembly GCF_030286555.1 of Actinomycetospora termitidis. GTDB lineage: Bacteria > Actinomycetota > Actinomycetes > Mycobacteriales > Pseudonocardiaceae > Actinomycetospora > Actinomycetospora termitidis. Next base: position 53,389 of record NZ_JASVWF010000006.1, read on the forward strand.
GCATCACCGACGGAGCTCGGGACGGCTCGGGTCGGGCGGGAGGCGAGTCGGTCAGGCCGCCGTCATCGGTACTCGCGGACCCGCAGCGCGATCCCGGCGGCGACGGCGAGGGCAGCGAGCACCGCGAGCGCCGTCGGTCCGATGTCGATGCCAGTCAGGGTCCGGCCCGTCGCGTCGATCGCCGACGCTCGCCGGCCCTGCTCGAGGCCGATCGCGTCGGAGACCGACGTCGTCAGGCGGACGAAGGACTGCCGGGACTGCTCCGACCCGGCCCCGTGGTCGTGCAGGGCCGTCCGCCAGCTCTCGACCGTCCCCCGCAGCCCGCCGAGATCCGGGGCCGCGGTCCCGGTGTCGTTGCTCGCCCCGGTCCGGGCGGCGTCGATCAGTCCGCCGGAGCCCAGGACCCGGACGAACGAGGCCTCGATCGTCTGCCCCGGCGTCTCGGCGCTCACCGAGGCGTCGTTGGCGAGGGTGTCGATCTCCACGGCGCGGACCTGCAGCGTCGCGACCCGCGCCTGGCCCAGATCGGCGGCCGCGGCGTTGTGGGCCAGGGCCGCATCGAGGTGACCCGCGGCGATCGGCGCGGCGACGGCCCACCAGCCCGTGGCCACGAGCACGAGCGCTCCCGCCGCGAGGAGCCCGGGGTTGAGGATTCGCCGTGTCCGGCGGGCCTCGCCGACGGACACGACGACGATCGCGACGAGGGTGGCCAGGCCGCAGAGCACGGGCAGCCACGGGAAGCCCGAGGCGCGCTCGTAGTCGTCGGCGAGAGCGGCCCGGCGGCTCTGCTGCACGGCGTCGGCGACCGGGAGGATGGTGGAGCTCATCAGGGCGGTGGCGCTGTCGAGCTGGGCCTGCCCGAGCGTGGGCGACTGGTCGCGCAGGGCGCGGGCGGCGTCGACGGCGGCGGTGTAGCGGGGCAGCTGGTAGGTGATCGTCTCCAGGGCCGCGGTGTCGGGCTCGTCCGGACCGAGCAGGTTCGTGGCGTGGTCGAGACGCAGCGACGCGGAGGTGATGTAGCTGTCGTAGCGGCTCAACTGCGTGAGCGACCGGGTCTGGTCACGACCCAGCCCGGCTGCTGCGGAGGCGTTCGCGCCGTTCAGCGCCTGGTACATCTCCGCGACGTCGTACTCGATCGTGGCCAGTCGGACCCCGGTCTCGCCGGTGGCGTCCGTGCGGGCGTATCCCGCGAGCACACCGAGGACGGCCGTGAGCAGGCACAGCGTCGCGAGGAGGGCCCCGCGGCGCCAGAGGCGGGCCGGGGTCCGTGTCCCGGTCAGGAGCCGGACCGACCGGCGGACGACTCCCGTCATCGCAGACCACTCCTCACCAGGAAGTCGCGGGCGACCGTCGCCTCGTCCTGCCCGTCCAGGCGCACCAGGCGGTTCATCTCGCGGACGGCGCGGACGGACAGCCGGGCACTGAGCCAGTTGCAGGTGCGGGCGAACGCCGGCCCCGACGCCGCGAGGACGGCCCGGGTGACCACCGGGGCCACGTACTGGAACCCGAAGAGGTTCTGCGGGTCGTCGAGCTCCACGTAGGCGGGCGACGCGAGCTCCGGGTCGGTGCTGAACCCGTCGGCGACCTCGGCCTCGCCCGCGTCGAGGGCGCCGTAGGTCTCGTCCGGGGCCACGGCGAAGAACTCGAGGTCGGTGAGCCCGTAGACGGCCCGCATCCCGGCGAGGCCGCTCGTGCGGGTCCGGAAGGGCGGCTGGGCGGCGAGCCGGGCGGCGCCGAGCTGCGCGAGGTCCGGGACGGAGCGCAGCCCGTGGCGCTCGGCCAGCTCGCGGCGGACCACGATGACGTCCGTGTTCTGGAATCGGCAGATCTTGAGCAGCGTCGCGTTCCGACGGGTCGCCTCGTACTCGGCCGCCCGCCGGTAGGTGGTGAGGGCGTCGTCCGTGGGAGAGGCGCCGGCCAGGCTCGAGGCGATCTCCCCGACGTACTCGGGATAGCACCCGATCCGCCCCGCGCCGAAGGCCGAGTCGATCACCTCGGTCCCACCGACGTTCTGCGCGAGGGAGATCGTGAACCCCTTCGCCCGCAGCGCCTGGGCGTAGAGCTCACCGAGCAGGAACTGCTCGGAGAAGTCCTTCGTGCCCAGGGTGACCGTCGGGGTACCGGCGCCGGGCGCCCCGGCCGGGAGGGTGTCCCCGGCGGTCGCCGCGCTGATCTCGGCCGGGCCGGGGACGTCGGCCCGGACAGGACCGGAGGCGCCCGCCGGGCTCGACGGCGTCGGGGCGGAGCACCCGGCGAGGGCCAGCGTCGCGAGGCCGCCCAGGATCGCGACGGCGCTGCGCCGCGAGAGGGGCCGCCCCTGCGGGGCGTCGCTGCTGCTCATGGTCCTACCGTCGCCCTCGGACGGGGTCGGCTTCCAGATGGCGACCATCTGTGCGGATCGGGCGGCTCAGAGCCGGTCGCGCAGCCACCGCGCGTCCGCCTCGGTCAGGTGGCCCCACGCGAGCAGCTCGCGGCGGACACGTGGGGTGGCCCCGGACCCCTTGATGCCCTGGATCCCGTGAGCCTCGAGGAGATCGCGCGCCTTCTTGGCGGCGTTCATGACGGCGTTCTCGCTGACCTCGTCGGTACCGCGCAGCCGGTTGATCAGCGTGGCCGCGTCCTGGTCCCCGAGGATCGGTCCCGACGGGCCCTCCGGGAGGAACTTGGACGCGAGGAGGAAACGGGTGTGCGGGGACAGGGAGTAGCGGGGTGTCGTGGGATCATCGTCCTCGTCCGTCGACGGGGTCGGGAGCGGATCGGGCGGGAGCCGTTCGGTCGTGACCGTGATGGTGATTCGCCGCATCCCCGTCTGGATCCGGAGCACGAGGCCTGGTGGCGAGATGACGCGACTGGCGACGCGCTCTCCTCGCCGGACCGCGATCGGCACCGGCGCATCGTCGGGCACGACGACGTACAGGGCGTGGTTGCCACTGAGATTCCTCACCCACCACAGCCCGTCCTCGCAGAGGAACGAGACGGCCTTCCGGGAGATCGACGTCTGGTCGCCGGTGCACAGATGAATGTCCGCCTCCGACCCGCGGCCGTAGACGATCTCGGTCTGATTTGGCTCGAGGCGCCGGCGCGTTCCCCCATCAACGCTCACGAACAAGGCATTACCTGTCGCGACGGTCGATTCGCTCACGGTCGTTCCCCCCTCCTCCGTCCGCCCGGACGAGGCGCACGAGTGTCCAGAGACCTAACCCGATCGTGTCGCCGGAGGCGAGGAGCTTCGGGCGGTGCGGCTCGACCCGCTCGCGGTTGACGTCGGTGCCGTTGCTCGACCCGAGGTCGAGCAGCGTCCAGCCGTGGGCCTCCCACAGCAGCCGCGCGTGCCGCCGCGAGATCCCCGGATCGGTCGGGGGCCCCGTGAGGTCCAGTTCCGGCAGCGACGGCTCCCGGCGGCTACGGCGACCGATGCGGGTCGACGACGTGGTCAGCTCGACCCGCCGCTCGTAGTCCCCGGGGAACTCGACGCCCTCGTCACGGGCGCCGCTCGCGAGGAAGCGGGCCCGGTCGGAACTCACCACGGCCGTCCACCCCGTCGGCGGCCCGGTCGCGGAGGGGTCCTGGTCGTCCGGGCGTCCGCAGGCCTCGCAGAAGCGACCGCCGTCCCGCGGGGCGCCACAACCCCGGCACGGGACACCTCCGCCGCCCGCGGCCGTCGGAGACGTCGTCGAGGGTGTCGTGGGGGCCGCGGCCGGTGCTGCCAGCTCGAGCCCGCACGCGGGGCAGCACCCGGACCCGTCCGGGCCCGCCGGGTGGGTGCAGGTCGGGACGGCCGTCACGGGTCATCCCTCCGTGTCGCGGGTCTGGACCGGTCGCCAGGTGGTGATGATCTCCAGGTCGAGCGCCTGGGCCCGGCTCGGTCCGCCAGGACGGTAGGTGTCGGTCTCGGGGTCGAAGAGCTCGTCGATCTGTCGGACGAGCTCGTCCTGCCCGATCCCGACCGCCCACTCCCGCGCGACCCGCAGGAGGTCCTCCGCCTCGGCCTCGGCGGCCGGTCCGCGTCCGACGGCGGACATGGCGGCGCGGATCTTCTCCGCGATCCGGTTCTCGGTCTCGGCGCGTTGCACCTGTTCGGCCCGGCCGGTGTCGATGTCCGGGTCGTCGGTCCAGGTCGCGGTGATCCAGGCCTGGTCCTTCCCGTCCTCCCCGCCGGTGGGAAGGCGTCGGAGGAACTGCTGGTCGAGCGTCGTGGTGCTGTCGTCGGGCCAGATCCGGACGAAGTCGACACGCGCCGCGTGCCGGGTCTGGCCGGGGTGGCCGGACGGCACGTCGATGGCGAGGTGGAAGTCGCGCTGCTCCCCGCCCCACGCCCCCGTCGGGTAGAGACCGACCTGTTCGTCCACGTCGGTGCGCCGGGCGGTGAGGTCGACGGCCTCCGGCGCGGACTGCGAGACCAGCCGGACCCGGGCGCCGACCGGGGTCCAGAGCCGCAGCGCGACCTCCGGGACCTCCTTGGCCATCGAGGCCGCCATCATCTCGCGGAAGTCCTCGGCGAGTCCCGAGGCGTCGGCGACACGGCGGGTGGTGCCGTGCATCGCGCTGGAGACGGCGTGCAGTTCGTCGAACCGCCACAGGTCGCCGACGCCCCGGCAGTCGCAGTTCATGACGTCCTTGGTGTCCTCGATCGCGAGGTCGAGGGTCGCCCGCTCCTCGTGTTCATTTCTTCCGTCGGTCAGCAAGATCGTGTGCCGGATCGCGCCCGGGTGGTCGGCGAGCAGCTCGCCGGCGGCACGGAGCCACCGTCCGATGCGCGTGCCGCCCCCGACCTTCGTGACCTCCAACGCGGAGATGGCCTGCGCCCGGCTGGTCGCGTCCGCGGGCACGAGCCCTCCGTCGGTGGGCCAGACCCGCCGGACGACGTCGGTCCCGGCCAGGACGGCGAAGTGGACGCCGTCCCGCATCTCCCGGACCGCCGCCGTCGCGGCCTCGGCGATCGCCCGGTCCGTGCCGGCCGGGTGCGTCGTCGAGGTGCTCGTGTCGATGACGATGACCTCGGCGGCCTCCGGGGTGTCGTCCGGCACCGCGGTGCCCGCGCCCTCGGCGTCGACGCTGACGATGGCGTGGACCTCCTCCGCGTCCCGGGCCAGGTGCAGGGTCTGGTGGACGCGTCCACGGAGCACGAGCCGGTCAGCCGCCTCCTGCTCGACGACGGTCGGGGAGGGTGCAGCGGCCGGCGTGGGTGAGGGGGTCGTCATGACTCCTCCGGGAGGTCGGTGTCGGTGGTCGGGGCCGGGACGTCGATGACGGCGGCCGTGATGTTGTCCAGCTCGGCCCGGTCGAGGGCCTCGCCGACGAGGCGACGGGCGACCGCCAGGGGGTCGTCCGGGGCACTCGCGACGAGTTCGGCGAGGTCATCGGGGCCCCGCAACCGGTTCCACAGGCCGTCGGTGCAGGCCACGAGCACACCGGGCGCGTCCAGGTGCACGGTCGTGACCCGCGGATCGAGCGGGGCGGCGTCGGCGCCGAGCCAGGCCGTGATCGCGTGCCGGCGGCGGTCGCGGGCGGCGGCCGCCTCGCCCAGCGACCCGGTGGCGACGGCTTCGTGGCGCCACGAGTCGTCCACGGTGAGGGGACGGGCGCCACCCTCGGACCGGGGGAGCCAGTACACGCGGCTGTCGCCGACCGACGCCACCGTGGCAGTGCGCCCGACGACGACGGCCGACACGAACGTGCAGGCGGGTGGGAGATCCACCGGGGCCCGCGTGGAGAGTCGGACGACCGCGGACGAGGCCGCCCGCACGGCCGCGCGGCTCGAGGTGTCCGGGTCCTCGACCCCCGTGACGAGCACATCCAGAGCCGCGTCCACGGCGGCCTGGGAGGCGAGGTCCGGACGGGCGCCGCGCGAGACGCCGTCGCACACGACGGTGATGCGCGCGGACCCGCGTCCACCGTCGGACACGCTGCGGATGCCGACGGCGTCCTCGTTGTGCCGGTGCCGGACGCCCCGGTCGCTGACCGCCCCGAGCCGGTCGGCGACGAGTTCGACCCGGTCCCGGGGGTCCGGTCGACGGGCACCGCACGTCTCGCAGAACCGATCGTCGGGATGGACGGGCGAGGTGCAGTCGGAACAGCTCGCCCAGCCGTGTCCGGTCGACGGCGGGCGGGTCACCACAGGCTCCAACGGCGCACGGCGTTGGCGGCGTCGACGTGGGCGTCCCGCGTCGCACGGTCGCCGGGGAGGGCGGCCGCGGCACGGTGGGCGTGCTCGAGGCCGCGACCCAGCCCCTGCGGGGTGAGGGCCCAGCCCAGGACCGTGGCCGGGGTCCCGTCGCCGGCCACGCGCGCGGAGCGGTCGAGACGGGTCCGGCACGCGGTCAGGACCGCGATCGTCGTCAGGGCCCGCCGCCGCTCGTCGACGGCGAGGGGGTCGTCGTGATCGGGGTCGAGGCGCTCCGCCCGCTCGAAGAAGCGGGCCACGACCTCGGGATCCTGCTCGGTGTCGGGGGGCGCCACACCGAGCGCACACAGCGCGGCGTTGCTGGCGTGCCGGGAGGCGGCGGGGACCTCCTGCAGGGCGCGTTCGGCGCCGGCCCGGTCACCTGCGGCGACCCGGCAGCGCGCGAGCCCGAAGGCGGCGCCGACGTAGGCGTGGTCCGTGCGCCACACCAGGTCGAAGTAGTGCAGCGCCCGGGCGCGGTGGCCGTGCCCGTCCTCGTCGGGATCGTCCGACCGGTCCGCCGCCACCGCGAGCAGTTCGGCGCAGTGGGCGAGCGCCAGCTTCGGCGCGGCCTCGCCGGGCATCGACGTCCGGCTCTCCCGGAACTCCGTCTCGGCGTCGACCGGCGATCCGAGGGCGAGGTGGAGGACGCCGCGGACCCACGCGAGGCGCCCCCGGAACGAGGCCGGCCACACGTGGTCGGGGAGGTGATCAGGGTCGGGGAGTTCGGCGAGCAGCTCGTCCAGCGTCGGGCGGGCACCGTCGGAGGCCACCGACAGGTGCAGGCCGGCCCGCACGGCGACGAGCCGGCTCTCCGGTGACGGGTCGGGGACGACGGCGAGGACCGCTCGGACCGACTCGGGGTCCTCGCCCGTGAGCGTCGTGAGCCGTCCGGCGTGTCGGTCCCGGACGTCGATCTGGAGCTCGGGGAGCGCCAGGGCGACCGTCGACGGCGACGCGGTGACGGCGGGGAACGTGTCGGGATCGTCCCCGACGACGCGTGTGGCGCGTCCGAAGTAGAGCGATCGGCCGGGTTCCGGGACACCACCGTCGGCGGTCGCGCGAATCTCGCGCGCGACGGCGCGGAAGGCGTCCGCGTTCTCCTCGGCGGAGGCGAACCGTTCCGCGGGATCGGCGTGGGCGGTCCGTCGGAGCAGCAGGTCGAACGACTCCTGCTCGGCGAGCAGCGGCGCCGTCGCGGGGTCCGGGATGCCGTGCTCGGCGTGCCGGAAGTCGGTGACCGCGACCGTGAGCCGCAGGGCGGTGCGGCCGGCCGTGAAGAGGTCCGCCGGCACCGACGCCGGGGGATCGGTCGGGTCGGCGAAGCCCTGCTTGCGCTGGAGCAGCCCGGTGGCGCCGAGCTCGGTCACGCCGCCGAGGTCGATGATCGTCAGACCGCCGTCGGGGGTCTCCATGAGGTTGTCGTCGCTCAGGTCGTTGTAGGCGAACCCCAGACCGTGCAGGTGCCCGAGGCCGTCGAGGGCCGCGGCCATCCGCTCGCACACGTCCGCCGGCGGGAGCGGACCGTCCCCGGCCTCGATCCGCCGGCGCAGGACCTGGCGGAGCGTCCTGCCGCGCACGAGGTCCATGACGATGTACGGGATGACGAGCTTCTCCTCGTCCGGGCCCGGCGGGTGGTACGGGTGGTCGACCTTGTCGAGGACCTTGACGATGTTCCGGTGGTCGGCGGTGACGAGCGCGCGCAGCTCCTCGCGCTCGAGGGCGGCGGTGCCCGGCAGCCAGGGTTCGCTGACGCCCTTCAGGACGACGTGGTGGCCGCCGAGGGGTTCGTGCCGTGCGAGGTAGGTCCAACCGATGCCTCCGCGGCCGATGGCTCCTCGGACCTCGTACCGCCGGGCGACCAGGGTGCCCGGGGTGAGTGGCGGCCGGAAGTCGAAGGGCCACCGGCACTCCTGGCAGAAGCCGTACGCCCGGCCCGGGCGGCCTCCCCGGGACCGCCCGACCTCGCGCCGGCACTGCGGGTTCCGGCAGAACCGCTTGCGCTCCGGCAGCGCCGGGTTCTCGAGGATCATGTCCTCGGGGTCGTCGGGGACGCCCGAGCGTGGTACCCCGATCGGGCCGGTCGCGGCGCCGCCGGTCGAGCTCGTACGGGGAGACGTGGGAGGTGGCGCGGCGGAGTCCGGCGGCGGTGTGGGCGCCTCGGGTTGCTGCTCGAGGCCGCAGCGCAGGCAGACGCCCTCGTCGACGGCCGCCTTGCCGCAGCCGGTGCACGGCGTGCTCGTCATACCGCCCTTCCTTTCCGACGTCGGTTGACGCCCGCTGCGTAGGCCTGGCCGGCCCGGCGGGCCTCCCGGAGGTCGCACGGCCAATGCCACAGCAGGTCATGGGCGTGGCGGTGGAGCCGGGCGAGGGCGACGTCCTCGGCGAGACCGAGGTCCAGGGCCTTGATCCGATAGGCCTCCAACCGGCCGCGCAGCTCGTCGCGGACCCGCAGCGGATGTCGGCAGGCGACGAGCGCCTCCCTGGCCGCCGTGCCCGCGCGCCGGGCCTCCGCCTCGAGTGCGGGGAGCACGGTCGCGAGCTCCTCCCACGCCGAGGCCGCGACGAGGCGGCGGGCCCGCTCGATCGCAGCCCCGAGGTCCCTCGAGGAGTCGGAGCCCGGGGGCGTCCCGCCGTCGCCCTGGTCCACGATCTTCAGGGCGACCTCGGCGCTGACGAGTGTGCTGCGGCGCCGGATGTCGGCGACGTCGTCGAGGAGACGCTCGACGTCCCCGAGTCGTCGCCCGGCCCGCCGACGGACGTCCGCGAGTTCGGCGAGCCACCGGGTCGCCCGGGCCGCCTCGGCACGCAGCGCCTCGTGCGGTGTCCGATCGGGCTCCCCGTCGACGAGCGTCGACAGCGGGTCCTCGTCCACGACCCGGCGCAACGCCGCCGCCCGTTGCCGAAGCCCCCGGCTCGGGTCGGTCGACAGGGAACCGTCGAAGGCGGCGAAGGCGGTCTCCGCCGCGCGGGCGTCCGCCTCGCACACCGCGACCAGCGGCTCGATGACGCCCAGGGTCGCGACGACGTCGTCGAGGAGCGTCCCGACGTCGCGCACCGCGGCCCGGACCCGCGCGACGAGCTCGGTACGCCCGACCGGGTCGCCGGCGAGCGTCAGCGTCCCGTCGGGGGCGGCCAGCAACGTCATCAGCTCCTCTCGGGCGGACCGGGAGAGGCGACCCCGCGCGGGCATCCGCTCGCGGGCGGCCTCGCAGGTCAACCGGTGGGCCTCGAGGTCCGCGAACGCGTCCGCCCACACCGCCCGGGCCTCGTCCCACCGCCGTGCGGTGATCCCGATAGTGGTGCGCGCTCGCAGCAGCGCCGCGCCGCGGTGGTCCTCCAGGGTCATGAGGAGGTCGGCAAGCTCCTCGTGGTCGGAGTCGGCCGCGGCGAGCGCCGCGTCTGCGGCCGAGCGGGGGTCGAGGGTGGGGGCCGGGTTCATGGCAGATCACGTCCTGGTTCGGTGGCGGGAGGACGATGTCGCCGATTCTCGGCGGGCTGATCGGGATCCGGTAGATGGTCGCCATCTACCTCGGCGGACCGGGTCAGACGTGGTCGCCGCTGCAGGTCCAGGCGATCAGGCGGGCTCCGCGGCCGGCGTGCGAGGCGGCGATGCCGTCCGCGTCGGAGCGGGAGCGTCCGTAGGCCCAGCCCCACCGGCCCGACGGCGCCTGCATCAGCGAGGCGCACCCGTTGGCGACCTCGACCGCGCTCTGGCAGCCCCGCGTGCCGCACTTCCCGCGCGCGGCGGACGCAGCGGCGCTCTCGGAGGAGTAGTTCCAGGCCACGGCCGCGCTGCCGGTCTCCATGCTGAAGGCGATCGCGGACCAGGGACCGGAAGCGGTCTCGGCGGTGGTGGGGACCGCGCTGGCCACCCCGGCGGTGCCGATGGTCAGCAGGGCTGCGAGGGCACCACCGAGGAGGAGGGAGGCGGCGTGACGGCGCATGGTGGTTCCCTTCCACGGGTGGACCGGCGTGGTGTCGGTCCGATGCCGGGAAGACCGGCCGGCGCCGCGAAAGGTTGGGGTGGTCAGGTCGCGGCGTCGCGGAGCGCCTCGTCGAGGGCCCTCCAGGGGCGGCCGTCCGGTGTCGGGGGATGCCGGCACAGCGTCTGCATGGCCGTCGTGACGAGCTCCTCGACCGGAGTCGTCGGTCCCAGGAGGCTGCGCGCGTGCGACCGGATGGCCAAGTGTTCCCGGCGGTAGAAGTCGAGCAGGCAGTCCAGCCGCGCGGTCGTGTCCGCGCTCAGCTCCTGCGGCAGCCACAACGGGTCGAACCGGCGCAGCGTCTGCCGCACCCGTGCATCGTCGTCGTCCATCGGTCTCTCCCTCGTCGTCGCCGACAGGTCGTCGGCACGGGGTAGACCGGCGGCGGGTCGTCAGCGTTGGGGTTCGGCTCGCCCGCGACGGCTCACTCGATCGAGTCGCCTCCGCGCCGCCGGGTTAACAGAGGGGTGCTCCGTGGCGAACCCCCGTCCGACAACGGAGGTCGGGGGACACCATGGGTCGGCATCTTCAGCGCACGTCGCGCCACGGCGTGCGACCTGCCCAGCTCGCGCTCGGTCTCGGTGCGCTCGCCGCGATGGTCGGCGGCAGCGGGGCGGCCGTCGCGCTCCAGTCCGCCCCGGCCGAGGCGTCCGCGCCGATCGCGCCGGCGGCCTCCGTCGCTCCGGTGGTCCTCACGACGGCCCCGACGGCGCCGCCCGTGCCTCGCACGACGGCGAGGCCCACGAAGGTGCCGAAGGTGGAGACGTCGAGGACGGCCACGACGAAGGCCACCGCGACGAAGGCGTCGAAGAAGGCCACCCCGATCTGCGACCTCAGCGGCCCGCCCGAGTTCGGCGACCCGGCCCACCCGAACGTGATCACCAACCGGAACTGCGGCTACGTCGACGCGCAGGGCCGCGAACGCTCGCGCGACCGCTGGATCGACGATCAGTTCCTCGACGCCGCCGCGAACTGAGCTTTCTGGACCGGCCGCTATTCCCCGCAGTAGCCGTCGCCGTCGCCGTCGCGCTCGCCGGGCAGGCACGGATGGCCGGAATGACCGGAGCGAGCCTTCGTCCGCGGCGCCGGCACGTACGGGCGGTCGACGTCGTCGTCCACGTCGGGCTCCGAGGTCGCCTCGGTGGTCGTGGTCGGCGCGGGCGCCTCGGTGGTCGTCTCCGCCGCGGCCAGGCAGGTGGCGACATACGACTCGGCCGACATGTTCCGCCAGGTCTCGGCGTAGTCGCGGCCGTCGGCGAGGGTCATGACGACGGGTTGGAAGCCCGCCGGTACGGCGGTCGGGGTGTCCGTGTGCGCGGCGTCCGGGGCAGCGATCGACACCTGCTGACCGGTGACGAGCTTCGACGCTGCGGCCGTGTCGGTGCCCGTCCGGCACGGATCGCTCGACTCCTGCCCCTGCATCATCGTCACGTGCAACCGACGGCCCGCGGTCGTCACCAGGTTGTCGGGGGACTGCACCGTCGCGACCGTGACGGAGGCGGGCAGCGCGTTCGGGTCCACGGGCGGCGCGGTCTGGACCGCCTGCTGGAAGCCCTCCTGTCCCTCGGCGCTCATCAGGCTCCCGATGAACAGCGCCAGCACCGCCATCACGAGGCCGACGATCGCCTCGCGCTTACCCGGCCGTCCTCCTCGGGCCCGCACCAGGGCGATCACGGCCAGGACGATCACCACGAGCGCGAGGAAGACCGCGAACGAGTGCGCGAAGAAGCTCAGGATCAGGGCCAACAGACCACCGAGGACCGCGATCGCGGCGAGGCCGCTGGTCTCCTGCTGTCGCTGCGGTTGCGCGTGCCGCGTCATCGAGTCCCCCCTGGACGTCCCCCGTTCGAGCAACGACGTCGGGCCCGGCGGGTGACGGACGAACCGGATCTCCGGCGCAGGTCCTACCTCGCGTGACGTCCCGCCACGCCAAGACCGCCACCCGACGCGAGGGACGGCAGGGCGACCGGCATGGTCGGCGGGTCGACGATCGGGACCTGCTGCGGCGCCGGCGAGCCGAGGAGGCCGATCCGGGCGTAGCCGAGGAAGAGCAGCACGCTGACGAGGACGATCAGCACGGCGACGAAGCCGCCGGCCGCGTAGTCGTACACGCCGTGCAGCAGGGCGGTCGCGCCGAGCCCGACGGCCGTCAGCGCCACGATGTGCCCCGGACGCCGGTACTGCGCGGCGAGCCCGACGAAGTAGCCCGAGACCCCGGCCCACAGCGCGTGGAGCAGCGGGCCCACGACGAAGCGCCACACGGACGCCAGGGAGGCGTCGACCCCGCCGCCGGAGACCAACGGGATGTACTCGGTGACGTAGGTGACCGCCTCGGCGGCGCCGAACACCAGCCCGCTCACGGCGCCGAGGAAGAGGGCGTCGCGCGGGGCCAGACCCCGCCGGCGGACGTAGAGCGCGAGCGCCACGACCGGGAGCAGCTTGGCGAACTCCTCCGGGACGCCGACGGTCAGGATGCTGAGCGCCAGGTCGTCGGTGTCGGAGTCGAGCGCCCGCTCGAGGACGATCGCGAGCGGGCCCTCGACGACGAGCGCCGCCACGCAGAGCACGGCGAGCAGACCGCCCGACACCGCCTGCGGGCGCACGAGCATCCACAGCACGCCGAACCATGCGGCGGCGAAGTACGCGGCGAACATCCACGCCTGGTCGGTGCCGCCGGAATCCTGCGTGAGGAAGCGGGCCAGTACCGGCACCAGGGCGAGCCCGACGAACAACCACGTCGTCCACGCGCGCACCACCGGGTGGCGCACCCAGGCGCGGAACGGGAACAGGAGCCCGACGTCGGGAAGGCGTTCGGAGGAGGGAGCGGTCACGGGAGGACTCCGGAGCTGGTGTCGGCAGCACGGCCGACCCCCGACCGGTGCTCGGCGTCCGGGAGCGGCCCCCGCAAGCCGACCGTGACATCGCCGTGACGGGCGTGGCGTTACCGCTCATCAGCCGGATCAGTCGTACGCCACTTGTCGTAACGACACCCCGTCGGCGAGCGAGTCAGTCGTACGGCACCGCGGTGAGGGCGGCGTCGACGCATCGTCGGGGGAGACACCGTGACCGAGACCCAGCCCGGACCGCGCCACGCGACGCCCGCCCCGTGGGCCCCGCCCGCGGGTCGGGGAGTGCACTGGAACCAGGCGCCCGGCCACGCGCCGGCCGGGCTCGCTCCGGCGTGGGCCGGCATGCCGCCCGCGGCGCCTCCGCGCCGGCCGCGCTGGGGCTGGATCGTCCTGGGCATCGTCGGGGTGATCGCCGCGCTCGGTCTGGTGGGGACGCTCGTCGTCGCGAACCAGCCCATGACGGTCCAGGGCTCGGTCACCGTCTACGGGATGAACGGCGTGGTGTCGCCCGGCTCGTCGTGCTCCAACACCTACCTCACCGGTCGGCCGGTTTCGATCTTCGGAGCCGACGGGTCGCTGGTGGGGACCTCGTCGATCACCGGTTACGGCACGGCGGTGAACCAGTGGAGCACCTACTCCTCCGGCTACGCGGACGCCTGCGTGTACTCGTTCACCGTCGCCGACGTGCCGGCCGGGGAGAAGAGCTACCGGGTCACGCTCGGGACGGACATCAGCAACAGCGTCGGCTTCACCGAGGACCAGCTCAGTCGCGGCGCGCACATCACGATGGGTCACTGAGGCCGCGCGGCTCCGCCCCGACGAGCAGCAGCGTCGAGAACACCGGCGCCAACCACGACGGCGAGCGCGGCAGCACGACGACGAGCGGGACCGACCATGCCAGCAACGTCCCGCCGACCCACCGCGGCACCGGCCGACCCGCGTGGGCGGTCGACACCACCAACGCCCCGAGCGCCGCGCAGGGCACCCCGAAGCTCGCGAGGCTGAGCCACAGCACCTGGGACCGGTCGAGCGCCGCGGGCTCAGCGGGGCGGACCCGGGTCGTGTCCCACCAGCCCTCACGGTGGATGCGCGCCCACTCGTCACGGGTCATCGCGAGGGCGAGCACGGTGTGCGTCGCACCGAAGGCGAGGGCCATCCATCCGCCGGCCTCGGCGGCTCGTGAGCGTCGCATGTCCGACCTCCGTGTCGATATACGGTGCCGTACACGCTAGCTCTGATGTACGGCGCCGTATAGTCCGTGGACGTGGTTCGAGCACGCACTCCTCGGCACGCCTGGATCGACGTCGGGCTGCGACTCCTGGGGGAGCGGGGCCCGGACGCGGTGCGCGTGGAGGTCCTGGCGCGCGAGCTCGGCGTCACGAAGGGCGGGTTCTACGGGTACTTCGCCGACCGGCCGGCGCTGCTCACCGAGGTGCTCGACGAGTGGGAGCGGCGGAGCACCACCGCGGTCATCGAGCGGGCCGAGCACGAGGGCGGCGATCCGGTGACGCGGGCTCGGCGGGCTGCCGCGTTGACCTTCGCCGACGACCTCGTCCCCATCGACCTCGCCGTCCGGGAGTGGGCACGACGTGACGACGGCGTCGCCGCGCGCCTGAAGCGGGTGGACAACCAGCGCATGGACTACCTGCGGACTACCTTCCGCGACCGCTTCCCCGACCCGGCCGACCTCGAGGCCCGGTGCCTGCTCGCGTTCGCCGGCGCCATCTCGAGCTCGTTGATCGTCGCGGAGCACCCGGGGGAGACGCGAGCGCAGGTGTTGGAGCGAGCCGCATCGTTGGTGCTCGGTCGCCGTACTCTGCGTCCATGACGCCCGGTCCGACCGCGTCGCCGAGGCCGTCGGGATGACACGCACGAGGATCCGGCTGCTGGGCGAGATCGCCGTGATCGACGGTGACGTCGCCCGTCCTCCCCACAGCCGCCGACTTCAGACGATCCTGGCTCTCCTCGCCGTGCGGGCCGGTCGGATCGTCCCAGCGGACGACCTGATCGACGAGGCGTGGCAGGACGATCTCCCACGACAGCCCAGGGCAGCCCTGCACATCGGCATCACCCGCGTACGACGCTGGCTCGGCACGAGCGAGGTCGGCGCGGCGCCCGGCGGGTACAGGCTCGACATCGATCCCCTGGACGTCGACCTACTCGCCTTCCTCGCGGCCACGGATGACGCGCTCGAGACGAATGACCGCGACCGTCGCGACGCGGCCGTGGCGCTCTGGGACGAGCCGGTGCTGCCGGAGCTCCACTCGCCGCGTCTCACGGAGGTCCGGGTCCTGGCCGAGGCGCGGCGGCACGCCCTCGGGTGACCCTCGTCGGGCCGTGTCCTCGCCTAGAGTCCGGATCGTGCCTACTCCTCCGGAGTTGTCCCGCGCCGAGGCGCAACGCCAGTACGCGGCCGCTGAGGAGCACCTCCGGCGGGCCCAGGACGCCCAGTCGACCGACGCGACGCTGCACGTGGCCCGCGCGCAGGTGTGCGCCACGTTGGCGCTGGTCGCGGCCACTGCGGCGGCCCAGCCGCCGGTGCCGTTCTCGTCGTCCAGGCCACGGGACTTCACGACCTCGACGCCAGAGCCGGACGTGCCGAAGCTCGGGCCGTTCGACGCCATCGACCCGCATGCCTTCGACGACGACCCGGCCGGGCCGGGCTCCCCGTTCGACCGATGAGGAGGTCCGCACGGCTCCGACGCGTTGCGGCCGCGTCGCGGCCGAGCGTTATCGGTGTACAGCGGCGCTGTGGCGGCACGTCGTAGCGGTATTCGCTGGCCACGCCCCGCCGAGTCGTGGTCGGCTGCGGCGGTGGACGCCCACCTGGCCGCTTTCGTCGCCGCCGCTGCACTGATCATCGTGATCCCCGGGCCCAGCGTGGTCTTCGCGATCAGTCGTGCGCTCGTCGTCGGGCGGCGGCATGCGTTGGCGTCGGTGATCGGGAACGCGCTCGGGGTGCTGATCCAGGTCGTCGGGCTCGCGTTCGGTCTCGGCGAGCTCATCGCGCGCTCGGCGGCCGCGTTCACGGTCATCAAGCTCGTCGGCGCGGCCTACCTCGTGTACCTCGGGATCAGTGCCATCCGGCACCGTCATGCGGCCTGGGACGAGCTGGCGAGTTCGGCTCCGGAGGTCGTGCGGGGCGGTCTGGCGCGCAGTGTGCTCCGCGGTGTCCCGGTCGGGCTGTTCAATCCGAAGACCGTCGTCTTCTTCGCCGCGTTCCTCCCGCTGTTCATCGACACCGCGCGCAACGTCCCGGTGCAGCTGCTCGTCCTGGGAGCGATCTTCGCGGCCATCGCGGTCGTGCTGGACAGCATCTGGGTGGTGACGGCGTCCTCGGCCCGCACGTGGTTCAGCCGGTCCCCGCGTCGCCTCGCCGGGCTCGGCGCGGCGGGCGGGGTCGCCATGATCGGCCTCGGAGCGGGCGCGGCGACGGCACAACGCGCGATCTGACCGCCCGGCTTTCATGACGGCCGGGCGAAGCACGTGACGCGTCGCGTCAGGACACGAGGATCCGAGGGGACACGTTCACGCGCTGATCGCGGGCTCGTCGGGCGCGGCCGGGACCGTCTGGCTCTTCATGAGGCAGGCGACGCCGAGCGCGGTCAGCCAGATCGTTTCGCCCCAGAACGTCGCGCCCAGGGTGTCGCCGCCGAGAAGGACGGCGACGGTGGTGAGCAGGAGGCTCCCGACGATGGCGCCCGTCAGGATCGCGTAGGCGCGACGACGCCGGAGGGAGCGCACTCCGAGGCTGAAGAAGAAGACGAGTCCAGCGCTGCCGTAGATCGTGAACCCGAGCGCGATGGCGTGCAGGATGCTCGTGAGCGCGGACAGGGTCGGGTCGGTCGCGCCGCTCGGCGCAGTGACGGCCGCGGCGACGGCGGCCAGGCCCATGATTCGCGTGGCGCGCACGATCCACACGTCGAGCTGGATCGTCATCAGGAGGACCCCGATCGCGACCAGTGCGACGACCACGACGTCCCGTGCGAACCCGCCGTGGAACTGGCTGAGCGACGTCCGGGGCGCCTCGACGCTGGACATGCGGTCTGCCAGGACGATCGCCCAGGGGACGAGCAACGCGATGATGCCGACGGCTCGGAAGATCCGGAGCTCCCGCCCGAGCACCCATCCCGGCGTTGCGGGCCCCGGGTCGGGTTCCGGCCGGGGCGCGGGCTCGGCCGAGGCCAGCGAGCGGGCCAGGGCGTCTCGGTCCGCCTCGGCCTCCTCCTGACGACGACGAGCCTCGACCGTCCGCGGGTGGTCGGGGCCCAGCCCCTCCTCGTAGGCCTGCCGTGATCGGGAGGTCGCTGCGGCCTCGGCCTCGGCCTCCTCGAGCGAGGTGCCCGAACTCGCCGGACTCGTGCGCCGGCGCTCGACCACATAGCCCAGGGCCAGCAGGACGACGAGGACGATCACCGTGATCCACGGCGCGGACGTCGGGATCGAGTTGGACAGCACGTTGAGCGCACCCGCTGTGGCCGTGCTGAGCAGCAGGACGACGGCCGGCCCCCTGACGCGGCTCCGCTCGGCCATCCGTTGCCCTCCGATCACGGCTCAGCGTGATCAACGACGAGGTCCGCCGCGTGGGCCGAACGAGTGGAGATGGGAAGCGGTGCTCAACCCGCGCGGGTTCACGGACCGGGCCTCGGGCGCGGGCCCGTTACGGGACAGGCGCCCGAGCGCGAGGTCACTGCAGCGTGCGGCAGTACTTGTTGTCGACGGCGGTGGCCTCGGCCGTCGTCCAGAGTTCGGCGTGGTCGGTGACCTTGAGGCAGCTGCCGCGGTCCACTGCGTCCTCGGTGGCGTTCTTGACGTCGTTGAACATCACCGATGCCGAGAGACCGAGCACCTCGCACGGCAGGCTCTTCAGCGACGTGCACAGTGCGAAGGAGCCGATGCCGGTCTGGCTGTCGAGATTGCGGTGCTCGTCGAGCCAGGCGTCGAACTGCCTCGTCGCCCCCGGACTGAAGTAGTAGCTGTTCGAGACGTTCCCGAAGTTCGTCGTGTACCAGGCCTTGCCCGAGCCGGCGTCGGTGCAACCGTGCACGTACTGGTCGACGGCCCATTCCTCCTCGGCGCGGGCCCCCTCGGAAGGATCCGGCCGCGGCACCGAGCACTCCGGCCGCCGCCCGTCGGTGGCCTGGTCGTCGGCCGAGGACGTCGGAGCGGAAGCCGACGAGGTCGTCTCCTCCGGTACGAGGTCGACGAGGAGGTCCGCGGTCTCGGCGCCGACGTTGCCGTCGGCCGGGAGGTCGTGACGACCTTGGAAGTCCAACACGGCCGTGCGGGTAGCGGGCCCGAAGAGCGTCGTGCCGGGGAGGTCGTACTCGGGGTGCTCCGCGGTCAGGTCCCGCTGGAGCCGGGCGACACACTCGTGACGCTGCCCCTCGCGTAGGAGAGGGCACCCCGGGTAGCTGCGGTCCACGTCGGGCGCGACCTGAACGCGCAGCGGGCCCGGCACGGCGATGGCGGCAGGCGCCGCGGTGAAGGCCCCGGTCGCGAGCAGGAGCAGGGTCAGCCCCGCGAGGGTAATGAGGAGTCGACGTGGAATGGCCGGCCTGATCATGATGTGTAGCTCCCGTTCGTCTTCTGTCGGTCCGGTCCGGCGGTGGGACCCGCGGCGGATGGGCGCGAGCCGTGGTGTCGCGAGGAGGCCCCGGTTCTCCTCACGCGAGTCGATCAAGCAATCGAAGGCGCGGGTAGGGACGAGGGAGGTGTGGCCCCCACGACCCATCCGTGTGCGACCACAGCGCCCGTGAGGGCCCCGCGCCCTGGAATGGCCGTCCAGGACGAATCGACGGCGGTGACCGTCGGCCCGGCGTCGGCCCCGGAGCAGGACACGGCCAGCCCGACGACGAACCCGAGGAGGAGGAAGAAGGCGACGATCCGTCCGAGAGTGGCGACCTCCATGAGCAGCTTCATCTGACGTCCCCCGGTTCCAACGCTGCCGTAGCAGCATGTAGTGTTGTGTCGTCGCGCTGCGTCGCGCTGCGACGGATTGCGGAGAAGTCTAGATCGGTCGGCTCGGAATTGGATACCGACCGAACGGCCCAACGGGAGGAAGAGATGGCGCCACCGACGCCGGACCCCGTCCTCGTGCTCCTCGCCGAGTGGGCCAACGCTCGCGGGCTGAGCCGGGAAGCGGTTTCCCGCGAGTTGGGCGTGGCGCGCGCGACCGTGGCCGGCTGGTTCCTCGGGCTCGAGGCGCAGAGTGAGGGGAGGGCGCCGTCGCGCAGCGCACGGGAGTTCCGATTCACGGCGCAGCGGCCGGCGGTCCAGGAACGGGTTGCCGAGCTGCTCGACCGCAACTCGTCGACCCTGCGTGCGCTCTCGCTCGGCGCACCGCAGACGGGGATCACGAACGACGACGAGCCCGTGGCGCGCGAGACGCTCGATGCAGCCGGAGTGTTCCTCAGGGAGGTGACGGCCCATGCGCTGGCCCGTCCCAGCTCGTTGACGTCGACCAGCACCCAACGGCACCGAATCGCCGAGCTGGTTGAGAGCCTCGACGACGTCGCGGCCACCACCGTCATCGGCGTCGCACGCGGTGCCGTGTCGGCAGAGCCCTACGCCTACCAGATTCTCGTGCACGCACTCCCTCTCGCGAACGGTGACGAGGAGGAGCAGCGGCGTTCGGTGAGAGCGCAGGTCGATGCTCTTCTCGTGCGGGAGTCCGTCTCCTGCAAGTGGGAGCACGGCGGGCTGCAACCTGATGCCGACCTGCGATCACGCGGAGTCCGACTCGTCGTGGTCGGGACGTTGATCTGCCCGGCACTCAGCGGATCACGACTCCCGCGTCGGAGCTCGTTGGTCACGTCGCGCGGCGAAGCCGCCCTCGCCCGGGACCCGCGCGTCGGACTCGTTGTCACGAATCCCTACGGCGGGAGCGCACCGATCGCCGGTCTTCTCGCCCGGGCGTTGGGGGCGGGCCATCTCCGAGCCGACGAGGTCGTCCGCGCGGTCGGGCGGAGCCAGGCCGTCGGCAGGCTCGACGAGCGTGGTCCGTTCCTCAGCGCCACGGCCACCCGCGATGCCGCGTTCACGCTCCAGCTCATCCTCCAGCTGCTGATGGGCGGAAACGCTCCCGGTGCCTGGTGGCTCTCGCTCGAAGCGGCCCTGCTCGACGAAGTGGCGCTCCGGCGGACGGTCGAGACGACCGAGGCCGTCGTCGTCGTCACCCGTCTCGGCCCGCGCTGGCGCCGGATGGCCGCGTGGCGGCTGGCAGCCGCGGAACTCAACAGCGCACGTCGCCCGAGTCGGACGACAGGTGTTCCCGCGTCCTCCGACGACATCGTGGACCTGGAGGCGGGCCGGGAGCTGGGCGTGACCGAGCGCAGGGTCCTCAAGGCCCAACAGGTCGAGGCCCGGAGCGAGCTCCTGAAGCTCGAGGCGTGGGAGGCGAGTCTCGAGCGCCTGATCGATGCCAGGACGAGCAGGGAGCTCCCGACGATCGAGGTGACTGTTGATCATGTCCCGACGACGTGGGCGGTCTACTCGTTCGAGGACGGCGCGGTCCGTCCTCTCACGGGGGACGAGCGCTTCGACGGCACCCTGCACGCTGCGGCGGACGACGTCGACAGCATGGTCGACGTCTGGGTGGATGCGACTCGGGAGGTTCTCGACCGGCTCGCCGTCTTGAGCGGGTGGGACTCCCGCCTCGACCTGCTCGAGGACAATACCGCTGACTCGTGGACCTGGGCCCTTCGCGACGACCGGTGAGGATTTGCTATGAGTTCGTCAATCGTCCCGGACGAATTACGGAACGGTCAGATCACGAGGGTCGACGCCCGGGTCGCGGGGGGTCCGTACGGCCACGAGAGCGACGAAGTACGGCGTGCAGCGGACGCTCTGGACGCGATCATCGACCATCGGAGTCTCTACGGGCCGGTACGCGACCTGACGCCGGGTACCGGGAAGCCGCAGTTCCTGCTGCAACTCGCGGACGAGACCGGGACTCCGGTGGTGCTCAAGGTGTACGGACGTCTGCGTCCGGCTGAGGCCGCGGTCCAGGCCAGGTGGTGTGCGGCGGGCGTGCCGACGCCCGAGATTCGGTCGAGCGGCGACGAGCCCGTGAGCTGGCTCCTGATGTCGGTCTTGTCCGGGAGCCCCCCCGCCCGCGAACGGGGGCCCCTGCTGACCAGGCGCCTGGCGCGCACGATGTCCACGGCCCACTCGGTCGACGCCCATGACCTGTCCGGTCCCGTCGACCTCGCAAGTGCGCTGGAGAAGCACCTGGCCGCGGTCACATCAGCCGCGGAGGCGCATGGTTACCGAGTGCCCCGGGACATCCTCGGTCGAGCGCGGACCACGATGAGCTCGGACCTTCCGACCTGCCTGCACGGCGACCTGTCGCCGGTCAACCTGATGGAGTCGCGCGACTCGCTGCACATCCTCGATACCTGCGGCTACTTCGGTCCTGCCGAGTTCGATGCGGCCCGCTGGTGCGCCCGGGTGGGCGGTGCGGATGGCGCGGAGCGCGAACTCGGTCGTTGGCTGACCGAGGAGCGGGGCCTCGATCCGGAGCGCGCGCGGACCCTGCTCGGTCTGGAACTGATCATGGAGGCGGGTGTCCGCGAGATCATCAAGGACGAACGGGGTGATGACGCCGGCCCGCGCGACTCGGTGACAGATGCCCTCCTGGCCGCAGCCGATCGCTTGGACGCCTCATGAGCAGGCACCGGATCGGAGTGGTCATCAGCACGCACGACGCGCTGGATCACACGCGAGCGAACATGGAGATCATCCGGTCGCTCTGGGCGCCGTACCTCGACGTCGTCCTCGTCCACGCGGACAATGGTCCGCACCATTGGGAGCCGTACCTCGAGGACCACACCGTCAAGCCACTGCCGGCGGAGAGCCACTTCACCGGCGCGGCCTCGCTCATCGACGCGGGGACGTCGGCCCTTCGCTCTCTCGATCCCGTTCCCCGTTTCGTCGTCTGTCTCGCCGGGGACTGCTGGCTCTACCGTCCCGAGGTCCTGCGGGATCTCCTCGACGAGATGGCCGCGGACGATCTGCGCCTGGCCGCGGCCCGGTTCGAGGTTGCCCGCGATGCACACGGTGTCGTTCGCCAGAGCGGCGATCCGACTCTGCTCCCCGGCGTCGGGCTCACCACGGACTTCTTCGTCCTGGACCTCGAGTGGGCGATACGCACCGACATGATCCCGTTGAGGTTCGACGAGTTCCTGGCTGCGCACGGCCCGCTGCTCGACTACCTCCAGGAGATCGTGCTGCTGGAGAAGTTCTTCGAGGGCCGGTTCCTGGGCGCCGTCCGTCTCGAGATGCAGCGAGCACGTTGGTGGAAAGACGGGTTGGGCAGCGAGGGGCTTCGTCAAGCACGCCGCTCGCTCCGGGTGCTCGACGAGCGCCCGATCGACCCGACGGGCCGCACCGCGCCGCCACACAAGGGCCACTGGCCGGCCCTGGGGCTGTCCACGACGGAGGACCCCACCCGCAAACGGGACGAGCTCCGAGGAGTCGACGACCTCCGCTGCGGACCGACCCTGCGGCGCTTCTTCGCGGAGGACGACCTGTCGTGGTTCAACGCGAAGACCGGCTGACCTGTCGCCACTGGCGCAAGGTCCGTGCTCATGCCATGCAGATCAACACCGCACGGCGCGGCTGCGAGAGGGGAGACGAACCGGCCAGCAGCGTCTACGTCAACCACAATCTGTCGAGCTGTCAGCGCTCGAGCACGCCGATCACGCGGTTCAGCTTGCTAACGAGCGCGGCGACTTCGGCCTGTCCTTGTCCGATGGACGGTGCGACGCCGGGGCGAAGTCGCGACCACGGTCGCTAGGTCATCGAGAGCCGTGTGTGGTGCTCAGGTTTTCTGCGCACCACGCACGGCAGTCATGGCCCTAGTGTCACGGGAACTCCCAGGACCGACGGGTCCGAGACCCGGGGCCCCGCGGCCATCACGACGGGTCGAACCTCGGCACGCGCGGTCGGTCCTGCTCGTCATCGTGCAGGAGCGCTACGGGAGGGCGCAGAAGGTAGCGGACCCAGAAGTTGCGCCAGAGGACGAACCCGATCGCCTCGACGGACAGGTGTCCCGGGAGCGAGAAGACCTCGTTCGCGTTCCGGTGCACCGAATCGAGCGGCAAGAAGTAGTACAACGACCCGAGCAGACCGAAGTCGTACAGTTCGCCGAGGCAGTCGACCACGCCGGCGTCACTCCAGAAGAGGACCCGCCCGTCGACGGTGAGCGGCCGGTACCGACCGCCATCGATTCGGTTGTCGTCGAGCGCGGCACCGGGATCGGACGTCGGCACGGGGCCTTCGCTCGGCCACACGGCCTCCGGACTGAGCATCCACGTCCTGCCGTCGCCGGGTGTGCTCAGCACGGCCGTGCGGTCGCGCCCGGGACGAATGGTGGCGATCCATTCGAAGTCGTCCAGCACGTCGGCGACCCACGTCTGGTGCTCCTCGACCCGGTCCATCGGCTCGAGTTCCTGGTAGTGGTTCTGCAGTGCCACGGTGAGAATCGACGCGCTCCACGGGCGCTCGATCCAGTTCTTCTCCGCGTAGACGAGTATCTCGGTGCCACCTCGTCCGGCGAGGACCACGGTCCGCGGTCCTGCCTGGTGCACGTCCCGACTGGGCAGGGTCGCTGCGCGCATCATGCGACCGATCCCTGCAAGCAGGACCTCATTGCGACTCCCGGCACGGAACCAGTCGCCGAGCCACGAGGTGGAACAGACGAGGCCGGACAGCAGGAGGCCGATCCCCGGCAAGATGAAGAGGGCGGCCCAGCGGTAGCTGCTCTCGGGCCAGAGAAGGCCGACGACGACGAATGCGCTGCCCAGGAGCCACGCACACGCGAGTTTGACGAGCGCTCGCCGGGAGGCCCGTCGGTCGTCGGAGACCTGCTCGAGCAGCACCCCGAGGCCGGCGCGCTCGCCGTACGGCGCGCTCGCCGCCCGCCGGTGTGCCGACAGCCGCGTCCTGCGACCGATCACCGTTGCTCGTTGCCGCACCTCGTGCACCGCCGGTACTGCTGCACCAGCGTGAACACGAGCCCGACGGGGGAGAGGGAGACGACGACGAGCAGGACCAGCAGAACGACGGCGGCCGCGACCCGTCCGGACGCGAGGTCCGACGCGAGGCCGAACAGCAGGAACAGCACGACGATGCCGCCGATGACGCCGGCCGCGACGAGGCGAGCGGGCGGCGGGGCCGAGCCCAGGCCCGGGTAGCCGCACCGGAAGCAGTACGGCGAGTGGGATGCCGAAGCGACTCCGCCACGCTCCTTCACCTGCTGCACGATGTTGCTGGGTAGCACGAACAGCGTGTAGCAGAACGAGATGATGCCCAGCCAGCCGAACAGCGAGGACACCCCGGTGAAGGTCCAGAAGTAGCGGGACCGACACGGGTCGCAGAGCGGCCCCTCGACCCGGCGGTGGAATCGCAGGATCAGCGCGCCGATGCTCTCGCGGTAACTCGAGATGCGCGTTCCCCCCATCCGCGAACAACTGCAACACGGGTGGTGCAGGACCGCACCCATCGGTGCTCCTTCTCCGGATCGTCGTCGGGACTCAGGCGTGCGATGCCTTCACCGCGGCGAAGAACTCGTTCGCTTCGCGCCGGTAGGAGAAGGCGAGAGCCGCGATCACGACGATCGGCAGCAGAGTGCTGAGGATCAGGGCACTGGCCGGCACCTCGCTGACACCGCCGGAGCTGAGGAGCATCGCCAGCGACCCGACATTCGCGACGATGTTGAGCGCCCCGAAGACCGTCAGGACGATGCGGGCCCAGTTCGCTCCCTCGCGGAACTTGTTCGTGCAGCCCGCGACGAGGGCCAGCACCAGCGCGCCGAGCGATGCCACGCTCCGCGGCGAGTCGTTCGTGACCACGGTGATGATCAACGAGAGCACTGCCAAGCCTACGAAGGTGTACCAGAGGATGACGGCGGTCTTCACGGCGGACGGGCGGGAGACGGCGGTCGGAACGGACATGAGGAACTCCTCGACGGGTCGATTGTTCGTGACCCGCGTTGGACGTTCCCGACCTCCACGAATGTTCCCGCGAATCGGCGGGAAACGACGACGGCCGTCGCCGTCCTCGCCGAGTGGTCGTCCACCCGGCGGGGCGAGAGCGCCGCCGTCCGGTGGGCGCCCACTCGGCCTCGGCGACGATAGGCATGGAAAGGCCGTGTGTGGTGCACAGGAATCCTGTGCACCACACACGGCATTCGTGGACCTAGCGCGCCGACAGGCGACGGCGGATCAGCCCCAGCGGACCCCTCGCGGCGCCGAGGCGGGCGCAGCCACCTCCGGCAGCCGGTTGGCCACCAGATCCAGCCGCGACAACGACCGGCCCAGTTCCCCCAGTTCCGACCGGCCCTCCCGCAACAGTTGCAGCGACACTTCCGGCGGAAGCGAGGTGAACGGCCCGAAGCGCTTCGCGATCCCCAGGCCGATCTCCTCGATCACGCCCCGCAGGTACACGACGGGTTCGCCGCGGCCCTCCACGCTCACCACGCCGATCAGATCACCCACCCCCGCGGCGGCGGCGAGCACCGTCAGCTCGTGGGCGGCGGCGACGAGCGCGGCGTCCGGACGGTCGTCGGACCCGCGGCCGGGCTCGACCTGCAGCGCCCCCTGCACGACGACGGCCTTCGGGT
Organism: Actinomycetospora termitidis; assembly: GCF_030286555.1. Classification (GTDB taxonomy): domain Bacteria; phylum Actinomycetota; class Actinomycetes; order Mycobacteriales; family Pseudonocardiaceae; genus Actinomycetospora; species Actinomycetospora termitidis. The sequence continues at coordinate 79,012 of NZ_JASVWF010000006.1, forward strand.
CGTCGAGCGTCGTCGGGACGCGGTGCAGCTTCGCGGCGAGCAGCGTCGTCACGAGCGGCGTCCGGCTGGACCCGCCGGTCAGGTAGAGGTCGGCGAGGCCCTGCGGTGTGAGGCCGGCCCGCATGACGGTGTCGATCATCTCGTCGACGCTGCGGGTGAGGATCTCGGTGACCGCCTGCTCGTACTCGCTCCGGGTCAGCCGCATGGCCTCGGAGGACCACGGGAGCGGGAACGCGGCCGTGAGCCGGGAGGAGAGCGACTCCTTGGTCTCGGTGATGTCCTGGCGGAAGCGGGTCCGGGCCTTCAACGCGACGAGGTCGTCGCGGCCCCAGAGGTCGCTCCACCGTTGCGGGTCGTGGGTCTCGGCGTAGTCGGAGACGAGGGTGAGCAGTTCGGCGTCCAGATCCTCGCCACCGAGGTTGAGATCCCCACCCGGCGGGCCCGCGAGCTCGAAGCCGGTCCGGCTCCGCCGGAGGACCGCGGTGTCGAACGTGCCGCCGCCCAGGTCGTACACGCCGATGGCGCCCCCGACGGGCAGGTCGGCGCCGGAAACGTTCACATAGTGGTGCGCGGCGGCGACGGGCTCGGCGATCAGTTCCGGGCGGCCGAGCCCGGCGCGCGATGCAGCCTCGCTCAGCCGGATCAGTTCGACACCGCCGGACTGCCACCGGGCTGGATGGGTCAGCACGACGCGGTCCGGCGGCCGGCCACCGTGTCGGCGCCGGGCCTCGAAGGAGACCCGGGCGAGCACCGCCCCGACCAGGTCGATCGTCTCGACGTTGACGTCCCCGAGATGCACCGCGGGAGCTGCCGCCAGCGCTCGCTTCGGCAACCGCTCGGCCCGCGTCGGGTCGAGCACCGCCTCGCTGACGGCGTCCCGGCCGACCAGGAACTCGCCGTCGGGACCGAGACAGACCATCGACGGCAGGTAGCGCGACGACCCGATCTCGAGGACCTCGATCGGCCCGCCCTCGACGCGGGTGGCCGCCGTGGTGAACGAGGTCCCGTAGTCGATCGCCAGACTCCAGGGACGGTTCACGACCCGTCCCCGTGGTGGTCGTGGTGCTCGGACCACACCTCGTGGTGACCGAGGTCGTCGTCCTCGGCGCCGATTTGGTCGGCGTCCCACGGCTGCTCGTGCCCGACGACGGGATCCTCCGCGACCTCGTCCTCGACCGGCTCGGACTCCGGCTCGCCGGAGGGTGCTCCGACCTCCTCGGCCGAGCCGGAGATCGCCGACGAGACCAGGTGCTCCCACAGCGCGTCGGAGGGCTCGGATGCGGGGTCGACGGCGAGGGCGTCGCGCAGCATGCCGAGCTCGGCGTCGGACACGCCCTCCTCCGGGTCGTCGTCCTCGAATTCGGACATGTCGACCCAGGGTTCGTCCTCCACGATCACGACCCTGTACCTCCGTCCTGGTCGCGGCAAGCGAGGATCTCGGCGAGTCGACTCGCCCGTTCGCGCATCTGGGAGCGCTTGCGCAGCGTCGCGTCCGAGGCCTTCTTCCGGTTCGCGACGTCGGACTCCTCGGCGGCTTGGGCCTTCTGGTGCTCGGCGAGACGGGCGTTCAGGCGCTCCTTCTCCTCGACGATCGCGCGGGCCACCTCGGCCGAGACCGCCTCGCGCGCCCGCGCGACGGCGGCGGAGAGCGCCGGCGGGATCTCGGTGGTCATGCGCGCGGTCACCTCGGCGACGTGCCGACGCGCGTCCTCACGGTCCCGGAGGATCTTGTCCCGCTGGTGGCGGCGGTAGGCGAAGATCCCGACGACAGCGGCACCGGCGGCCAATCCGACCGGGGCGGCGACGAGCAGGCTGAGTAGACCCATCGTCATCGACCCCAGGCCCATCGACATGACCGTCTGCTCGACGAACGAGATCGACGCCGCACCCCGGGCGGCCTCGGGGAGCTCGTCCTCGGCCAGGCGGCCGGGAGCCGCTCGGGGGCCGCCGTCCAGGACCTGGATGCCGCTCGTGTCGATCGTGTCGGCCACGGCTTCGACGAGGCCGGGGAGCTCCTTGCGCAGCTGGGTGTCCAGGTCGACCCACACCGCCTGCACGCGGGCGGGGAGGTCGGCGCTGATCTCGGCGAGGACGGTCCCACCGCCGGCGGCAATCCGGTCGTGGCACTGCTTGCGCAGGTCCTCCACGCGTCGGGCGAACTCGGTCCGCAGGCCCTGGTCGATGCGCGCGGAACGGTCCGCGAGCGTCTGGCGCCAGCTGGCGGTGCGGGACTGCAGCGCCGTCAGCGCCTCCCGTTCCACCTTCACGCGGGCCGCGAACCCCGGATCGGGCGTGAGCGACATCGACCGGCGGACCTGGGTCCGGCACAGGCGCCGGACGGTGAGGTCCACCCGGTGCACCAGGTTCGCCAGCCGCAGCCCCTCGGCGTCCACGGCGGCCTGCCGGAGGCGTGTGACCAGCGGGTCCATACCGCTGGCCTCCCGACGACGGGTCGCGACGTCGGGTCGGTCGGCCGCGGCCCGGGCCGCCGCGTCGCTCAGCTTCGCCGACACCGGGAACCACGCCGCGGAGGAGTAGCGCGGAGCGTGCTCGGCGACCCGGGCGAGGTCGCGGGTCACGATCGTGCGCCACTCCACGAACCGGTCGATCTTCGTGACGGCGATGAGCACCGTCGCGATCCGTTCCGAGGCCCGCTCCAGGAACGTCAGCTCCGACGCGGTGATCTCGCTCTGCCCGTCGAGGACGAACAGCAGTGCGTCGGCCCGCTCGAGGGTGGCCAGGGTGAGCTCGGCGTGCCCGGCGACGAGCCCGCCGACCCCGGGGGTGTCGACGAGCTCGAGCCCGTCCGGCACCTCCGGCAGCGTCACCGACACCTCCGAGACGCCCTGCTGCTCGGCCCCGACGTACCGGGACAGCTCCGACAGCCCGACCTCCCGGCCACCCGGGGACTGCTCGTCGACCACGACCGCGCCCGGCACGGGACCGTGGCGCAGGACCACGTGGACCGAGGTCGCCACGTCGGCGTCCACGGGCAGGAGCCCGGGCCGCCCGATGACGGCGTTGATCAGCGAACTCTTCCCGCGCTTCTTCTCCCCGACGACGACGATGCGCGCCGCTCCGGCCCGGACGTGCGCGAGCTCCCGGTCCAGGTTCTCCACCAGGCCGTTCTCGCCGTCCTCCGCCGCGGCGGCCCGGACGTCCGCCACCAGAGCCAGGACCTCGGGGGTGACCGCGTGCGGGGCACGGGCCGTGGCCAGGTCGATCTCGATCGTCACGACGGCTCCTCCGAGGTGTAGACGACGACGCCGGGTCGGCGCAGGACCTCACCGCGGTCGACGAAGCCGGCCCGGGCCGTGCTGGCGACGGTCCGGACCTGCTGGGGCGACGGCGCCGGCTCGACGTCGAGCGCGTCGTGCTCCCGGCGGTCGAAGACCGAGCCGTCCGGTTCGACGACGCGCACGCCGACCTCCGCGAGCCCCTGGTGCAACCGCCCCGCCAGGGCCGCGTTCTCGTCCGCGAGCCGGTCGCTCAGGTCGATGCAGAGCTCGACGAGCCGGCGCCGCTCCTCGGCCGCGCGCCGGTCGGGCACGAGCACCGGGGGCGGAGCGGCCACCGGCGCCGGCGCGGGAGCCGGTCCCGGAGTCGGTCCCACAGCCCGCGCGGGCGGCGGTGGCGGGGGCGTCCACCGGGGAGGAGCCGGGGCCGGGATCGGGGCCGACCCCGGCCCGGGTGCCGTCCCGGGGCGCTCCACGCGCTCCGGACGGCCGGTCCACCAGAGGATCACGGCGGCGGCCAGGCAGAGCCCGGCCAACGCGTAGAGCAGCGTGGACAGCACGGGTCACTGCCCGCACAGTGCGGTGCGGTCCCCGATGGTCAGCGGGGCGTCGACCATCTGCTGCCAGGTGACCTTGCCGACGATCGAGGACTCGGTCCACGAGAACGGCGAGTTCTTGTAGATCCGGATGTAGTCCTGGTACGGCTGGCCGTCCGTGCCGGTCAGCGTGCCCTTGTAGTCGACGGCACAGGCATCCTCCGCGATGAAGGTGAACGTGCTGTACCCGTTCCTCGCGGACGCCAGGAACTGGTCCGAGGTCCCGGAGTACTGGCTGTAGAACGTGAGGATCCCGGTCCCGGGGTCGCACGAGATCGCCTCGACCTCACCGGTGATCGGCTCGATCGGACGGCAGGTCCCGTTCCCGGTGCCGAACATCGTGTTGACGTTCCAGCCCTTCGCCGACGGCGTGGTCGGTTGGGTCGGGAACACGGTGTACGGCGCGCTGCTGGTGGGCGCGGCGACCGGCGTGCTCGGCGGCGGTGCCGGTGCCCGGCTGCCGCGGCCCGCCACGACGCCGGCCGTGATCACTCCGCCGAGCAGGACGAGGACGCCGACGGCGACCCCGATCCACACCCACGGTGACCTGCGACGCGGCGGCGGGGGAGGGGTCGGGAGAGGACCGCTCGGGTGCCCGCCGCCGGGCGGCATCCCGGCGGGAGGACCGCCCGACGGCGTGGTGGGAGACCAGGGACGCTGCTGGAACTGATCGGTCATCGCGATCACGTCCCGCACAGCGCGGCAGTGCTGCCGACCACCGGCGGCTTGGCGTCGAGGACGGACTGCCAGGAGACGCTCGCCGGCGCCACCGTCTGGTACGCCCACGGCGACTTCTTGAACACCCTCATGTAGGCCTGGTAGGCGACGTTGTCGCTCCCGGTGTAGAGGAGCTGGTAGTCCACCGAGCAGGCGTCCTCACCGAGGTAGTTCATCGTGGTCCCCGCTCCGCTGCGCACACTCGCGACGTAGCGGTCGTACGTCGACGCCGTCTGGTCGTAGAAGGTCGTCCAGGAGGTCTTCGGGTCGGTACAGCTCATGCTCGCGACCGCCCCCGTCGCCGTCGTCTCGGTCGTGCAGGGTCCGTTCTCCCCGCCCTCGGCGAACATCGTCTGCAGCGTGTAGCCCGCGGCCGACGGGGCCGCCGGCGTGGCCGGCGTCGTCGGGAACGTGTTCGGGAAGCTGGTCACGGCGCTGGGCGTCGGGGTGGCGGGCGGCGGCGCGGCCGTGCTCCCGCTGCGTCCGAGGGCGAAGGCGGCGATGCCGGCGCCGATCAGCACGATGACGGCGAGGGCCGCGGCCCCGATCCAGACCCACGGGGATCGCTTGCGCTGCTCCGGGCCGGGCTGCACCGGCTGCTGCTGGGGCCACGGCGACGTCGGCGGGTGGTTCGGCGGAGGCATCCACACGCCGTCGGGGTAGGGGCGGGTCCCGCCACCCTGCTGCTCGGAGGGGCCCCGCTGCTCGGGGATCGGGTCCGCAGGCGGCGGAGGCGGCGGGGGAGGGGTTCCGGCCCCACCGGCCAGTGCCGCCCGGCACGCGTTCGCGAACTGCCCGGCCGTGGCGTAGCGCTCGTCGGGGTCCTTCGCCATCGCCGTCGCGACCACCTGGTCGAGCGCGGCCGGGATACCGGGCACGACGTCGGAGGGCCGCGGGACCGGGGCCGACTCGTGCGCCTCCATGATCGCCTTCAGGCCGTGCACGGGGTACGGGCGCTGGCCGGTCAGGCACTCGTGGAGCACGCACCCGAGGGCGTAGATGTCGACGCGGTGGTCGAGCGAGTCGGAGCGGAAGCGCTCCGGCGCCATGTACTCGAGCGTGCCCATGGTCGAGCCGGTGCCGGTGATCGTGGTGGCGCCGGTGCCGCCGACCGAGCGCGCGACGCCGAAGTCGGAGAGGGCCGCGAAGTGTCCGTCGCCCACCTCGGTCGGCACGGTGAGCACGTTGGACGGCTTGACGTCGCGGTGGACCAGGCCCTTGGCGTGGGCGGCGGCGAGCGCGGAGGCGACCTGGCCGAGCAGGTCGACCGCGAGCGCCGGCGACAGGCGGCCGTGCTGCGAGACGAGCTCGCCGAGGTGCGGCCCGTCCACGAGCCGCATGTCCATGTAGAGCCGACCGGCGATCTCGCCGTAGTCGTGGATCGGCACGATGTGCGGGTTGGTCAGCTCGGCGACGAGCTGGCACTCCCGCCGGAACCGGGCCGCGAACTCGGTGTCCTGCGCGTACTGGGGCGCGAGCAGCTTCAGCGCCACCGTCCGGTTCCGTCGGAGGTCCCGGGCCCGGAAGACCTCGCCGACCGCGCCGCGGCCGACGAGGGACTCCAACCGGTACTGCCCGAGCTGCGCCCCGACCCCGGACGCCCCGCTCGTCGTCGTCACGATCGTCAGACCGTCGTGGTGCCGGAGTAGGGCTCCGACGCGTCGTACGAGCCGTCGCCGTCGGTGTCGTAGACGATCTCGTCCGCGGACCCGTTGCCGTCGGTGTCGACCAGGGCGGTGTCCACCCAGCCGTCGGAGTCCGTGTCCATCTCGACGGTGTCGATGCGGCCGTCGCCGTCGTAGTCGGAGGCGATCGACTCGCGGTAGCTGTCGCCGTCCAGGTCGACCTGGGTGGTGTCGGCGTAACCGTCGCCGTCGGCGTCCACGGTGATGGAGTCGACGTAGCCGGCGGAGTTGGTGGTGTAGCTGGCCACCTGCTCCCCGGTCTCGGGGTCGTAGGCCGCGTCGTCGGTGACGTACAGGCCGCTGCTGCTGGTGCTGGTGTCGGACATCGGTGCCGCCTCTCGGGCCGTCGGTGGTGAACGGCCTTTGGACGACGCCGGGGTGCCGGGATGTTCCCGGCGATCCGAGGATTTTCTCAGCGCCTTCCCGACGGCGGGTGTGCGGCGGCGAAGTAGGCGTGCTCGGTGAGCTCGCGGGCGGCGCGGGCGTAGCGCTGCAACGGGCGGGAGGGTCGGCCCTCCAACGTGCGCCACCGCCGGATCCGGACGTCGGCCGCGTCGCGGATCCGGTCCGGCCCGGCGCTGCGGGGCAGGCCGAGCCGGGCGGCGTCGTCGGCCCCCGTCGCGAGCGCGGTGAGGGCCTGCAGGTCGGTCGTCTCGAGACGCAGCAGGCCGCGAGCGACGTCGGCGAGGCCCTTCGCCAGCTCGACCTGGCGCATCGCCGGCTCCAGGCGGACCCGGTCGAGCTCGGCGCGCAGCCGGACGAGCACGGGGCGGTCCGCCAGGCACGACCCGTCGTCGCGCCACACCAGTTCCTCCAGCGCGGCGACCGCCGCCGTGGCGCGCAGCCGGTCCGCGCCGGCCACGAAGACCCGCTCGATGTGGTGGAGCACCGTGTCGATGCCCGACCGGCGGGTGAGCTCGGCGAGCAGGTCCGCGGTCGTCCGGCTGCCGCCGCGCACGACCTCGACCGCCACCGACGTCCCGTACAGCCCGAGCAGGCGCAGCAACCGGTGTCGGCGTTCCTCGGAGACCGGACAGTCCGGCCAGGCCAGGAAATCCTGCACCGAGAGCAGGGCGTCCTCCAGATCGACCGGGTCCACCGCGGTCAGCGCGCGGACGGCGGCGTGGTCGCCTTCCGCGAAGTCGGCGCCCAGCCCCGTCTCGGCCATGAGCCCGACCACCGGCACGACCGTGGACAGTGCGGAACTCAGCTCGCCCGCGTAGCGCTCGGCGACGCGGCGCGCGTCCGGCCACGGGTTCTCGGCCCCGGAGAGCGTGTCGATCCGCGAGAGCACCCCGATGAGGTTCGCCGCCCCGAGCCGCAGTTCCCCGGCCGAGGACCGGATCGACTCGAGCGCGGCCAGGTCGTTCTCGCCGGGGTGCGGCATCAGGTAGACGACCGCGTCGGCGTCGGCCATGGCCGCGAGCGAGTACGCGTCCAGGGCGGAGAGCGAGTTCAGCCCGGGGGTGTCGACCACGGTGTGACGACGGGCGAGCGCCTCGTTCGGGGTCTCGACCTCGAGATACGAGACCGTGGCCGGGTCCTCGATGTGCTCCGGCACGCCACCCCCGCGGGCGGCCGGCACGATCGAGACGCTTCCGTCCTGGCGGTGCACGCGCACCCGGTCCTGTGGTCCGTGCTGGAACCAGGAGACGAGCATCGTCGTCTCGCCGACGCCCGTGGCCGCCAGCCGCTGCCCGAGCAGCGCGTTGACCATCGTCGACTTCCCGGCCTTGATGCGGCCGCCGATCGCGATGCGGATGCGCGGCTCGGCCAGGCGGGCGCCGAGGGCCTCGACGGTCGCGCGCGCCGCCGGGTCGGTGAGGGTCGGGGCCGTCTCGTCGCAGAGTCGGGCGAGGCGGGCGGTGAGCGGTCCGATCACGCCGCGTGCGCCCCGGCCTCGGTCAGCAGCGCGACCAGGGCCTTCCGGCCGCGCGAGAGCTGCGACTTGACGGTGTCGATCGGCAGGTCGCGCAGCTCCGCGATCTGGGCGTAGGACAGACCGGCGATCTCGTAGAGCACGACGACGACGCGGAACTGTGGAGGGATGCGGGCGAGCGCGCGGTCGACGTCGACCCGGGCGATCGCGGCGTGGTCGGCGCCGTCGCGAGGGCGGGCCTCCGGCAGCGTCTCGACGGGCTGCGGCGCGCGTCCACGACGGCGGACCTCGTCGATCGCGGCGTTCGTCGCCACGCGGTAGAGCCAGGTGCCGACGGCCGACGTCCCCTGGAAGTCGCGCAGCTTCGACCACACCGTGATCATGGTGTTCTGCAGTGCCTCGTGGGCGTCCTCGTCGTGGCAGGTGATACGGCGGCAGACCGCGTACAGGCGGCTGCGGTGGCGGCCCATCAGGTCGGCGAAGGCGGCCGCGTCCCCGTCGGCCGCGCGCTTCGCGAGCGCGAGATCGTCGTCCCGCTCGCGGTCGGCACCATCGCCCACGAGAACCCCCTCGAACCGGACCACGGTGCGTGCTCCGGACTTCCCCACCCGTGTGGCTACGGTGAAGGACATCTCGCCACCCCCATATCGTCCGAACGGGTGAAGGTCAGTGAAACCAGCGGTGTAAGACGCCGATCTGTGATCAGCGGGGCCCGTGAATCGTGCCCCGGTGACCGCTTGCTTCCCGCGAGTGGCGGTAGCCGCCGCATGCAGTAGCACGATCAGTAGTCGCGAGGGGTTTCATCCGGCTTTCGGACGACCGACGGGTCGGGTCGGGCCCTGGTGCGGGCTGCCGCGTCGTCCGCGGGAACCACAGCGACGGGCACCTCAGCGGCCCTTGTCGCGGGCAATCGCATCCCACCCGACAGCCTGTCGCTGGGAATCACAACGACAAGCCGGCACCATCCGCGCAACTCCCCGCGACAAGGCGGGCCGTACCCGCCATCGGGATGTGCGGAGGACGTCAGCGCTCGAGCAGGCCGATCACGCGGTCCAGCTTCGTGTCGAGGGAGGTCAACTTGGCGTCGAGCGAGGTGACCTTGTCGTCCAGCGAGGTGACCTTGGTGTCCAGCGAGGTGACCTTGGTGCCCAGCGAGGTGACCTTGGTGTCGAGCGCGCTGGCCGTGGCACCGATCGCGGTGACGTCCTCGCGGAGGTCGGACACCTGGCCCCGCAGTTCCGTGAGGTCGGTCCCGATCTCCGCGAACCGGTTGTCGTGGCGCCGCTGGGTGCCCTCGATGCGCGCGAGCATCTCGTAGATCGCCTGGACCTCGTTGTCGAGCTGGCGGATCTTTCGATCGACGTCCGCAGGAGAGGCGCTCACGGCCGCTGATGCTACGACGCCCGTTGCTCGGGGAGGGGGCGGAACCGCGAAGGTCGCCGGGACGGCACCCGGACGCCACCGGCTCGCTCATCGCACAGGTGATCTCCGGTCCCGCCGCCGGCACGGTCGTTGCGCTCGCCCCCGGGGCGCACCACGGTCGGACGCGTGCCACGTCGGGCTCGCCGACGTCTCCCGCGAGCACATCGGCGACCGGCCGCATCGAGAACGGAGCGACCGACACCACGACTTGTACTTCGAGGTCGTCGCGGGGTACCGCCCGAGTGCGACATGGTGCAGCCGCGGCAGGGGCAGTGCCAGGTACGACAGGGTGCTGGCACGCATGTGGGGCCGCGTTGATCTCCCTAACGTCTCGTGACGAGTCGCTCGAGGCGGAGGGGGAAGCGTCGTGTACGACGACACGGGAGAGGGTCGGCGGCCGGTGCGGCGCGACCCGGAGCAAAACGGTCAGGAAGTGCCCCTGTCCGACCTTCGTCGGGATGGAGCATTGCCTGTGCGTCGGGATCGCGCTCCTGCCCGACCCGACCGGGACGCGCGATTGCTCGACGTCGAGTACGCGCTCGAGTACGGATTGGCCGACCGCGACGAGTGCTGGCAGAGACTTCCGGCCCGGGTGACCTCTCGCATGGCCGACGTGGCCGGCACGATCGAGGGCTGGTTCGCTCGTGAGACCCGCCGTGGTGGGCCGATCGAAGCCATGGCCTTCGGTCACCGCGCGCTCGTCATCGCCGTGCCGCGGGCACGCGGTCTCGACGACGACGGACACCAGTACGTCCTCCATCGCTACGAGTTCGACGCCTCCACCCTGCGGTCGGCACACGTTCGGCACCAGCCGCCGAGGAGGACGCCGTCATCTGGGGCGGGCCGATCCGGCGCGCCTGATGGCGGACCTCCTCCCCGGCACGCGGCGGGTCTGGACCCCGACTTCGTTCAGACGCTCTCGGGGCTCCCACCCCGGGCCCGCGCGCTCCTGGAGGGCCCGTACCTCGAGCACGACGACGTCGTCCTCCGCTACGACTCCTTCTGGTGGGCGAACCCGGACGAGGGCGACCTGCGCCCGTTCATCGTGATCATGGCGTCCGCGCGTCGGGCGGCGCTCGGGGTCGGGCGCCGGCTCATCCCGCCGGGACATGACCGGTCCACCGCACACTGGCAGCTCACCTGCTGGGACGCGCGCGTGGTGAAGCGGACGGAACGCTGATGGACCGAGCGGTGAGCCGCCTGCTCGGGGAGCTCGGTGGCGCCGATCCCCACGACATCCTCGGACTGCCGGCGACGGCGTCGAAGGAGGAGGTCGAGGCCGCCTTCCGCCGTCGCAGCAAGACCCTGCACCCGGACCGTCGGTCCAGCGAGGACCCGGTGGCCGATCGCGACTGGCTGCGATTGTGCACGGCTCGGGAACTGCTGGGGCGCTTCGGCGACGACTATGCAGCGCTCCTCCGCAGCAGCGGCTCCGTCGAGGGAGAGGACGCGTCGTCGGACCGCGAGCCGACCGCTCCGGACAGCACTTCCCGTCCCGACCGCGCGCACGAGCCGGGTGACACCGACACACGGTGGGATCCGTGGGCTGAACCCTACGAGGGCGGGGGCTACCGCGATGTCGGGCCGACGTCGTGGAGTCCGCCGCCCTCCCCGCCGCGGCAGGAGCCGCCGCCCTTCCGGCCGCACCAGGCGGATCGTCCGTCCTTCCGGCCGCACGACCAGCCTGCCGCGCCCGTCCCGCCGTTCACGCCTCCCGCGTACGCCGTGCCCCACCACCCCTCCCCGCCCCCGTACCGGCCCTCCATGCCCTCGTACCGGCCGATGAAGACGCCGCTCAACACCATGGCGATCGCGGCTCTGGTGGCGTCGTTCGTCATCGCACCGCTGGGTCTGGTCCTCGGACTCGTCGCTCTCGTACGGATCGCGCAGACCGGAGAACGCGGGCGCGGTCTCGCAATCACGGCGATGGTGATCGGGGTCGTGTACGCGATGGTCGTGCTGTCGGCGGTGGCCGGCGCCTCGTCCCCCGCCCCTAGCTACGCCTCCGAACAGGCCGTCGAGGCGCAGATCGAAAGTCAGCTGGGTGGGCGGGCCGAGAACGCTCGGTGCACGGAGGACCTCCCGGCGCGGGTCGGCGCTGCCATCCGCTGCACCGCGACGCTGGACGGTCGCTCACGTCAACCGGTCGCCGTCTCCGTGTCGTCGGTCGAGGGATCGACGATCCGGTTCGACATCACGACGGACTCATGACCTGACGCGAGAGTGAGGCGCTACCACTCACGCCCGTGAGTGGCTCTTTCCATAACGTTGCCCAGGCCAGCAGGGAAATTGAGAAGGGTCGAGTGAGACACGCAATGGGCGGCGTCATGGAAAGAAGTGTGAGGGCGGCCGCGGTGGCGCTGCTCGTCGTCGCAGGAATAGCCGGCTCGCCAGTCGGTGTCGGTGAGGCGCAGGTCGCGCCGCCGATCCCGGCCGAATCGATCGGGCCGGAATCGACCGACGCCGACGCGGTGGCCTGCATTCAGCGGGCCCTCGACGTCGATACCGGAGGCGCACCGCTCGGTACTTACGGGGCGCGCACTACCGCTGCGGTCCGTGCGTTCCAGGAGGCCTCCGGACTGCCACCGATCGGCCGGGTCGGGCCGGCGACGGGTGCGCTGCTCGCCGACCGTGCACCGGTCGGCTGCGCTGACCTGCTGCCGTCGGAATCGTCGGTAGTGGCGGCGCCGTCGGCCGAGGAGAGCCGCAGTTACTCCGACTGCCCTCTGCTGATCGAGGGGATGCGTCACGAGTGTGTGCGACGGCTGCAGAACGACCTGAACGCGGTCGAACCGAGCCACGCGCTTCCAGGCACCGACTTCTTCGGCCCGGCGACCCGGACCGCAGTGCTCGACTTCCAGGGGCAGAACAGGCTGGCGGCCGACGGCAACGTCGGCGGGGAGGTCGCCGATCTGCTCGCGCGGCAGGCAGCATCCGCCCGCGGTTCGGGATCGGGCTCGGAGGCGGCCCCTTCGCAGACCGGGCAGGGAGCCGGAGCGGCCGAGACAGCCGAGATGCCCGAGACCCCCGCGCCCACGCGCTACGCGGCCCTCGGCGACTCGTTCGCGTCCGGCGAGGGAGCGCCCGAGGCGGGCCGGACCTACCTCCCGGGAACGAACGAGAACGACAACCTCTGCCACCGATCGGACAACGCCTACGGGGTCGAGGTCGGCCGAGCCCTGGATATGCCGACCGACTTCGTCGCGTGCAGCGGTGCCGTCCTGAACGACTACGACGCGTCGCAACAGGGCCGAGCCGGCCAGGAGGCTCAGCGCGGCGCCGTGGGGCCGGACACGAAGCTCGTGACGATGACCTTCGGAGGCAACGACATCGCGTTCAGCAAGATCGCGACCGACTGTGCGGGTGCGAAGCTGGACCCTCGACGCGACACGTGGGCGGCCAATTGCGCCGACGCCGTCGACGAGGCGACGAAATCGGTGGCAGGACGGATCAGCGGCCCCTACGAGCAGCTGCTCGCCGACGTCCAGAAGCGAGCTCCGGAAGCGCGCATCCTGGTCGTCGGATACCCGCGAATGTTCCCGGACGCCCCGGACGAGCAGTGCGCGACGGGTGTCCTCCGTGCCCCCGGCATTCCTGGGATCAGCTTCCAGATCAAGGAGATGACGCGGATCAACACGCTCGTCTCCACGCTCAACCAACAGATTCGCCAGACGGCGGAGGCGGCAGGCCCGCGGGTGTCGTTCGTGAACGTCGAACGGGCCCTCGAGGGACACGACGCCTGCTCGTCTGACCGCTGGATCAACCTCGCCAACTACCCGGCCTCGACCTCGGTGAAGAACGAGAGCTTCCACCCGACCGTCGCCGGCCAGGCCGCTATGCGGGACCGCGTCCTCGCCTGCGTGCGGGAGCCCGGCTCCTGCTGAGTCCTCGGGTGCCGGCGGCCGAGGCCGTCGGCACCTGGAGGCGTGTGGCTCAGCGCCCGAGCTGGAGCGCGGGGGAGCGCAGCGCCGTCGGGTGGTGGGCCGCGGCGTGGGCGAGCCACCCCTCGGGCAGCCACGTCCCCGTGACCAGCTGGTGGTGACCGGGAAAGCGGCAGATGGCCCACGTCACGAACACGAGCTCGGCCCAGTCACTGGCGATGACGAAGGGGCCGGTGTCGCGCCCCTGGAACTGCACGACACCGGGCGCGAGCATCTCCGCGCTGAGCAGCGACCACCAGTCCCACGAGCCGAGGCCGTACTCGGCGCTCTGCAGGTACACCCCGTACCCGGAGGCGTGGAGGACGCCCTGCTGGACGACGTGCCACTGCGGCACGGCCAGGGCAGCCGCCTCCCGACGACGGCGGGCGTTGCCCACCGCGCTGCCCGTCGCCGTGGCGGCCAGGAGAGCCATCCCCAGCAGCCCGGTCCCTCCGGCGATGGTCGTGCTGCTCTCGTAGCTTCCGTCGCCCATCGCGAAGTACAGGCTGAGGCTGTAGGGGCCGGAGGCCCAGAACCGCTCGTCGGGCGCGTAGCAGGGCGGGAAGGACGACGCGATGGTCTGCTTCGGCGTCGGGTACTCGCCGCGCGCCATCGCGGCGGCCAGGTCGCAGGTGTGCCAGAGGGCCGTGTCGCGCTGCGTCCACGGTGCGGTCCGGTCGGTCACAGGTCCCCCAACCCGTCAGGTGCACGGAGATCCGTCACGGTAAGTTCTCCACCGTTTCCCGCCTACCGTGGCAGCACCCAACATGGTGCACGTCGGTTGGGCTGTTCGGGCGAACTCGACCGACGCTCGGTAATTGCTCGTCCCGAGGTCGCGATGAGCCGGGCGCCATGAACATCGCGATCGTTCCCTCGGAGCTCTCGGCGCTGCGGTCCTTGGACGTCCGCCCCCTCGCGCGCGCCTTTCGACGACTCCTGCTGCTCGCGTCCGCCCTGCTCGGCGGGTCGTGGGCGGCGCTGTGGTTCGCGCCGGACCTCGGTCGGAAGCCGTTCGCCGCCGCCTGCGTCGTCGTGGTCGGAGCAGGGTTCGCGGCCGCCGCCCCGGCGGTCCTCGGGCAGCCGGGGCGGCGACGCGCGGGGTTGCTGCTCGGTCTGGCCGGTGCGCTCTGGCCGCTGAACACGCTCGGCGGCTGGAACGTCGGCCCCGTGCCCTTCCTCCGTGGTGTCTCCGAAGGCGCCTTCTGGCTCGTCCTGTCCGCGGCCGTGGTGCTCTACCAGCACCCGCGGCTCGCTCGACCGGAACGCACGTTCCTCGTCGTCGCCGGACTGCACTTCGTCGGCAGCGAGGTCCTCTGGGCCTGCGTCGGGCGTGCGGAGTGGGCCGGCTACTCGGCCCACGCCTGGTGGCCGGCCCTCGCGCCCGACCGCACGCTCTTCGACGTCCTGTCGGTCGCGCTCGTCTCGGTCGACCCCCTGTTCGCCGTGGCGCTCATCGCGATCCTCGTCCGTCGGCGGCGTCGCGAGTCCGCCCTCGACCGCTACTCGCTCACGCCGGTGATCATGGCGGTCGGCGTCGCCGCGGCGGTCACGGGCGTCTCCTACGCGATCCACGGTCGTGCCACGGTCGCCATGGCCCTCGTCCTCATGCCGCTCCCGCTGGCCTTCCTCTACGGCGCGGTGCGGCTGTCGAGCCTCCGCGTCCGTCTCGGCGAGGCCCTCGAACGCAGGACGTGCACCGATGCGCTTCGTACGGTGCTACGTGATCCGACCCTGCAGGTGCGCTTCTGGTCGCCGGAGGTCGGCGAGTGGGTCGACGAACAGGGCGTGCGGACGGAGCGCCCCGCCGCGCACCCGGCCCGGTGGCGTATCCCCATCCGGCGGCCGGACCGACGGGTGGTGGCCGAGGTCGAGACGGCGGCGCCGTCGTTGAGCGCCCGCCGTGGTGTCGAGGCCGCGGTGCGGCTCGCGGGCGCCGCCGTCGAGAACGCCGGGTTGCGGGCCCAGGTGCGCCTCCAGCTCGAGGCGTCGCGCCGCGCGCACGCCCGCACGGTCGAAGCCGGGCTGGTCGAGCGGCGCAACCTCGAGCGCGATCTCCACGACGGCGCCCAGCAGTACCTGCACGCCGTCCTGCTCACCCTCGCCCGCGCCCGACTCGTCGTGACCGACTCACCCGAGCGGGCCGGCAACCTGCTCGAGGACGCTCGCGAGGACGTCCGGCACGCGCTCGACGAACTCCGGGGCCTCGCTCACGGGCTGCGTCCCACCGTCCTGCTCCGCCACGGCCTCGGGCCGGCGATCGAGGAGGCGGCGGACCGGACGGGGCTGCCGGTCACGGTCGACGTGAAGGCGGCGGGGTCGCCGGACGACGACGCCGCGGTCTACTTCGTCGTCTGCGAGGCGCTGACGAACGCCGCGAAGCACGCGGGCGCCGACCGCGTCTGGGTCCGGGTGGGCGAGGACGGCGACGGCGTCGACGTCGACGTGCGCGACGACGGGATCGGCGGGGCCGACGCGCGCGGCTCGGGGATCCGCGGGATGGCCGACCGCGTGGTCGCCCGTGGCGGGACGTTCACCGTGCGCAGCGACGAGGGCCATGGCACGTGGGTGCACGCCCACCTGCCCCGCCTCGACGAGCCCGACCCCCCGCAGGTGCCCTCACCCCGTGCTCGACCCGAGGTTCTCCCCGTGGTCACGCCACCACAGCGCGGCCCGGACCCGGGCGTTGCCGTCCGGGTCCTCGAACACCCCGATCTTGGGCAGTAGCCGCCGGATGTGGTTCTCCACCGTGCGCACGCTGATCGAGAGCGCGGTCGCCACGCCCGCATTCGATCGTCCCTCGGCCATCTCCCGCAGCACCTCGATCTCTCGGGGACTCAGGGGGCCGTCCGGTCCCGGCGCCGGGACGGCCACCTGCGCCGAGATCTTCGGGTCGACCAGGACCCCGCCGTGGGCGACGCGGTGCAGGGCGTCGCGGAGCACCGCGGTGTCGTCCACCGTGTCCTTGAGCAGGTAGCCGACGCCCCGCGGACGTCGGGCGAGCAGCCGCCGTGCCCAACCGGGCTCGGCGTAGGAGGACACGACCAGCACGCCGATCCCGGGGTGGGTCGCATCGAGCTCCTCGGCGAAGCGGATGCCCTCGTCCCGACGGTCCGGGGGCATCGCGACGTCGACGATCACGAGGTCGGGAGGATCGAGCGCGACGAGGGCGGCGAGCTCCCGCGCATCTCCGGCCACGCCGGTGACGTCGACCCCGAGCTCGGCGAGCCAGGCGGCGAGCCCGCGGACGAAGGGAGGATGGTCGTCGGCGATCGCCACCCGGAGGGCAGGCGCGCCGTGATGGTCGTACCGCAATGTTCCTCGCTCTCGATGCTGAGGGTGCCGTCGAGCACGTGCGCCCGGTCGGCCATCCCCGCGATCCCACTCCCGCCCGCGTGGGCGGCGCCCCCGACCCCGTCGTCCTTGACGACGATTTCCAGGAAGCCGTCGGCCTCCGAGATGTCGACCGACGCCCGGCTCGCGGACGCGTGCTTCACCACGTTCGTCAGGGCCTCGGAGACCAGGTAGTACACGTTGAGCTCGAGGTCAGGGTGCAACCGGTGGTCCGGGACCGAGACGTCGACGGGGATGGGCATGCGTTCGGTTCGGTCGGTCAGGGCCGTGTGAAGGCCCTCAGCGCGCAGCAGGACCGGGAAGCGGTCCCTCACCAGCCGCCGGATCTCCTCGACTGCGGTGTCGATCTCGTTCCGCGCCTCGTCGAGCGCATCGTGCACGGAGCCGTGGCCCGATTCCAGACGCAGGCGCGCCGCCGAGAGCCTCGTCTTCGCGACGGCGAGCGTGGGTTGGACGCCGTCGTGCAGGTCGCGCCCGATCTCGTGCCGGGTCTGGTTCTCGGCGTTGAGCAGGCGGACGCGCGAGGCGAGGACCTCGTTCAACGTCGAGCGCACGTCGAGCGCCATCGCGGCGGCCGCGAGGACCGCCTCGGTCAGGACCGGGTGGCGGCGAGCGACTGCGTCGTCGAGGTCGACGCGGGCCAGTTCGAGCTTCCGTGCGCAGACGGGGACCAGCCGGCGACCGAGGCCGCTTTCAGGACGCGACGGTCGACCGGCCGGGTCCAGGTACTCGCCCTCGTCGGTTCGACACCACAGACGCAGGAGCTGATCATCGAGTGTTGCCGCCATCTCGTGCTGGATCTCGACCGGCGTCGTGGCGGTGGCGACGGAGCGGAGGAAGTCCACCGCCGAGTTCCGGGCGAGGCGACGCCTGAGGACGGCAGTGAGGAAGGCGATCGGTGTCGCGAGTGCAGCTACTGCGGTGGCCGCCCGCAGCACGTCCCCGGTGAGCACCGGGAGCCCCACGACCCGAGCCAGCAGGTAGAGGCCTCCACCGACTCCCACCAGCGTCGCCGCGACGAGGGCGGGGACGACGTCGAGGAGTTCGAGGCGGCCGACCCGACGTGCCTTCGCGATCGCCAGGGGGATCAGACCGACGGTGAACGCCACGATCCCGAGGTCGAAGACGGCCGAGGCGACGTCGTACAGACTGTCGAGCCGCACCGCCGTCGGCCACCATCGACCCGGCGCGAATCGGGCGCGCTCCGGGACCGTGATGATCGCCAGGAGCGGCTTCCCGACGAGGATCCAGGCCGCGAGGGTCGAGAAGAACAGCCGCTCCGAACGGGTGCTGAGCGTCGAGGCGGGGTAGCGCACCAGCGCATAGCCGCCCACGACGAACCAGAGGTAGCCACAGAGGAAGGAGAGAATCGGTAGCGGACCCCATTGCCAGTCGACCGGCCACCACCACCACAACGACATCAGGTAGAAGATCGGGAGGACCGCGAGCGCCCGGGCAGTACCCCGGTGCTCCGGGTCGTCCCAGAGCAGCGCCGCGGTCACGACGAACGACACCGCGATGGCGAGGTTCACCATGCCCGCCGCCGGAGCGCTCGACCACAGGGGCCACCACGACGTCATTGACGCCGCAGCGCCGAAGGTCGCCGCGAGCGTGGCCCGCCCGGCGAGCGCGGTCGGCGAGCCGCCCCTCAGCGACCGGATGCGGATGCTGCGGACGTCACTGCGCACCATCAGCTGACGCGCTCGATGTCGAAGTCGATCCGCTGCGCGGAGGCGGATGCGACCGCGACGGATACCGCGATGTCGGCGCCCTCGTCCGTGGTTGCCGTGCACGTCACCGCAGCTCCCACACGCACGGGCAGCGCAGGACAGTCGGCCCTGACGACGACGCCCTCGGCGTCTCGGACGAGTGTGCGACCGAACTCGACCACCTCGGTCTCGACCGCGGACGACGGGACGGACGGGACGGTCTTGCGCTGGTCGCGTCCGGTGATGTCGGCATACATGCCGATCAGGGTCATCACGACGGCGAACGCCGCGATGAACCACAGGAAGAGTCGGAGCTGGCTCGTCTCCTTCGGGTAGTACCCGTGCTCGCGGCGGAAGTCCTCACGCCGCTGCTGCTCGAGCCATCGGTCGATCGCGCTCACCGGTCCGGTCCCCTCTCGATGGAGACGAACGAGTACCGACGTACTCGGTGCCGTCGTCGGATCACCAGTGGCGGGCCCTCGGAGCGGCCCTGTTCGTTCTTGGTCCGACATCTACAGACAACAGGCTGCGCGGGTGAACCACATGCGTGCTGGCACCTGTCGTTACGCAGCCGATGGGCGAGATAGCGGGGGTTTGCTCGGTGACCTCGACCGTCGAAGGGCACTATCCCGGACCGCTCGGGAGTACGAAGCGTGACGCACAGACCTTGCGCGCGGCTTCACGGACGGGCCCACGGGGCAACGGACAGCAGCATCCGGCGTAGCTCGTTCGGTGACTTCGACGTATGCAATGCGTAAGGTCCCGGAGCAGGTGTCACCGGCAGTGACTCCTGGGGGGATCGATGGGGAGTCCGCAGTTCCGCCTGCTCGGCGACGTCGGGGTGGAGCGCGACGGTCGGCTGGACGGTCGCAGCAGCGTCACGGCGCGGACCCTGCTCACGCTCCTCGCCCTGAACGCGGGGCAGGCGGTCGACGGCGACGTCCTGATCGACGAGGCGTGGGGGGAGGACCTCCCGCGCAACCCGCGGGGCGCGCTCCAGATCGCGCTCTCGCGCCTGCGGACCTGGATCGCCGACACCGGCGCCACGGTGACGGCGTCGGCCGGGCTCTACACGCTGAACACCGACCCCGACGATGTCGACCTCCTCCGCTTCCTGCATCGCACCGACGAGGCCCTGCGCGGGACCGACCTCGACGCATGCCGGAACGCGCTGCACCTCTGGCGCGGCACCCCGATGCCCGGCCTCGCCGCGCGCCGCGTCGAGGACGCCCGCGTCCACGCCCAGGAACGCCGCCGGGCGCTCGTCGCCGCTCTCGCCGAACGCCTGCTCGCGGCCGGACGAGCACGCGAGGTCGTCGACCTCCTGACCCCCGAGGACCGCCTCGACGAGGAACTCGACGTCCTGCTCGTCCGCGCCATGCGCGACGCCGGCCGTCGTCGGGACGCCGCCGCGGTCTGCCGGACCGTCATTCGACGGCTGCGCGACGAGCTCGACGCCGAGCCCGGTCCGGCGCTGCGAGCGCTCCACGACGAGCTCTCGGTGCGACCGCCGAAGCCGGTCGCCCCACCGGAGATCATCGGGCGCGACGACGTCCTCGACCAGCTCGACGAGCCCGGCCTGCACGTCGTGCTCGGGCCTGCCGGGTGCGGCAAGAGCGCCGTCGTCCGCGCGCTCGGAGACCGAGGTGGCCGCCTCGTCGGCTCCGCCTGGGGCGAGAGCGGCGCCCCCGCCGCCCCGTGGCTCGAGGTCGCGGCCGACCTCGGGCTCCACGGCGCACCGGACCGCACCCTCGGCGCCTGGCTGCACGCCGGCCTCAACCGCCTGGCGCGGGACGCGCCCGTCGTCATCACCCTGGACGACGCCCACCGCGCCGACTCGGCCTCGACGGACGTGCTGCGCGTCCTCGTGCGGCGCGGATTTCCCGACGGCGTCTCGGTCGTCCTCGCCGCGCGCGATCCGGACGCGGTCGACCACCCCGTCTGGCGGTCCGCGCTCGACGAGCTGGTCGCCGGCGGCGTGACGCCGACCGTGCTCGGCCCGCTCGACCACGCCGCCGTCGAGACCCTGGTGCGGCGGCGACTCGTCGCGCGGGCCGTCGACGACGAGGTGGTCGATGCCTTGGTCCGGCGCTCCGGCGGGCACGCGTTGCACCTGACTGCGCTGCTCGCCGTCCTGGCCCGTGCGGGCACCGTGGCCGAGGCGCACGAGGCGATGCGCACCGTGCCGGACCAGGTCCGTGCGGTTCTCGCCCACCAGGTCGACCGGCTCCCGACGGCGACGCGGCGCTCGCTGGAGGCACTGGCCGTCCTCCAACCCGTCGACCTCGGTGGGCTCGCGAAGGTCCTGGACGCGCGGGCGCTGGCGGTCGCCGACGACCTCGACCCCGCGGTGCGCGCCGGCCTGCTCGGCGCACTCGACGACCGCTTCGCCTTCCGGCACGAGCTGGACGTCGACGGTCTGCGGGCAGCCGTCCCCGCGGTCCGTGCCGCCCACCTGCACGCGGCCCGGCTCGAGACGCTGGCGCCGGACGCCGACGAGTTCGAGGTGCTGCGGCACGCCGAGGGGGCGGCGCGGGTCCTCCCGGCGGCCCGGGTCGGCGAGGCCCGGGTCCGCGCCGGGGTGGCGGCCTACCGCCGTCGGGCCCTGCCGGAGGCCCTCGCCCTGCTCGACGACGTCCCCGATCTTCCCGACGACGTCCGTCCCCTCCAGCTCGTGCATCGGGCCCTGTCCCTGGCGGGGCTGCACGATGACGCCTCCGACGAGGCCGCCGACGCGCTCGACCGGGGGCTGGAGGCCGCTCTCATCGCGGGCGACGCCGCGCTCGCCACCCTCGCCGCGATCGGCGACGAGCCCCTCGGGTTCGAGATCGGGGGAGACGCCCGGCGCCTGGCCCGGCTCCGGCGGGTCGAGCCGGCGACGCTGCCACCCCGCCGACGGCTCGACCTCATCGCCGCCCTCGGCCGCGAGGCCGACGCGATCGGGAGCGACGAGGTCCCCGCGCTCGTCGCGCAGGCACGGCGGATCGCCGACGAGCTTCCCGACGACGACGTCGCGATGGCGGCACGGGTGCGCGCGCTCGAGGCGCGCACGCTGGTCGACGCGCCGGTGCCCGGTCAGGAACGGCTCGCCGTCGCGACCGACGCGCACCGCCTCGCCCTGCTCACCGAGGACCCGGCCCTGCACCTGGACGGGGTCGAGCTCGCGATGTCGGCCGAGCTCGCCGTCGGGAACACCGAGCGCGCCCACAAGCTGCGCCTGGACCTGGAACTGCTCGCGGAGCGGTGGTTCCGGCCGCGGTCGCAGTGGGCCGCATCAGCGGCCCTGGCCGCGATGCTCCTCGCCGAGGGCGACCCAGAGGCCGACGCCGCCTCCGGGCGGGCCGCAGCCCGCGGCCACGAACTCGGTCTGCCGACGGCTCGGCTGGCGGCGGGGGCGCACCTGCTGGTCGCACACCTGCTCCGTGGCACGGTCGCGGACCTGGAGGGCGCGGCGGTGTACGCGTCGTCGCAGGTGTCCAACACGGCCGCCTGGGCCGCAGCGGCCGCGCTCGCCGCTGCGTGCGCCGGGCACGAGGAGACCGCCCGGGCCCAGCTCGCGGATTTTCGACGACGGGTCGACCAGCCGGCCTCGTGGTTCACCCGCGCGGCGTGGGCACTCGCGGCGGGCGCTGCCCATCATCTCGGCGACCGGACGATCGCCGCGGACGTGCTCGAGGCGCTGCCCGTCGACCCCGACGTGTGCGTGCTCGTCGGCTTCGGGGCCGCCGTGCTCGGGCCGGTGACGCTCTGGACCGGGCTCGCCCACGCCACCCTGGACGACCCGGCGAGTGCGCGCCGGGACGTCGCCCACGCGGAGGCGTTCGCCGAGCGTGCCGGATGGCGGCCGTGGCTTGCCCTCGCACGCTCAGCACTCGACGATGAAGCCGGGTCCTGGCCGTTCAGCGCGCCGTTCTGAGTCGCGGTGCTTCGCGCTTGATACTGCTAGCCGTCAGCGAGATCCCGGTCCGCCTTCTGAACGTCCGCGCTCGACGAATCAGTCGCCTTGGACACCGCAACGATCTTGGAAACTCCCACCACGGTCTCGGTGCCGAAGTAAGCGGCGATGATGGTGAGAAGTATGCTGCGAAAGTCGTTAAGTAGTGCGTTTGTGTCCATCGCGTCTTGCAGTCCACGAAGAGTGAAGGTGTAGACGAACGCGGTCAAGAAGGTGAGAATGAATGAAGACATGATAGCTACGCGCGCCCTCCTAGACGCGATATAGAAGCCACCGAAACTGCCGATGGCGATCACCGACAGAACTATTCCTACGACCGGCTGCCAAGGCACTCTGTTGGTAAACCCAAACGCATAGGATAGCCACATCGCCGCCTGTCCGAGTACGGCGAACCCTGCACACCACAGCGTGGTGAGGAAGATGTGGCGACGGCGAATCCCGGTCTCCGGGCCATCGGCGTTCGGATTGACTTCTTGCGTGGGAGGCTCGGGCGAGCCATCGGCTACTGCGGTGGTCTGCGTTGGTGCCGACATCATGTCTCCCGGGTCGCCGTTCATCGTGTTCTTGCAAGAGTTGCTTAATCGGTCATGTACTGGCCAAGCCCGGACACTCAAGGATTCAGCTGAGCTACAGTTGATTGTTCTTCCTGATATGGGGCGCGTGCAGACTCGCCTATTACGTCGACCTGCCCGGTCGCGCCAGCGGTCGGTTTGTCGGTTCGGTGCCGACGTCCCGGCATGTCGGCTCAGGAGATGACGAGGACAGGGTCCGGAGCGGTGTAGATCGCCGAGACCGTGTCCGAGTCGATGTTCACCACGTAGGCCTGCGACCCGTCCGGGGTCAGAACCAACCTTCCCGGCGTCGTACCCACCGGCACCGTGGCGATCACGGTGTTGGTGGTCGTGTCGAAGACCGTGACGGTTCCTGCTCCGCCGTTGTTGACATAGGCGAGCCGGCCGTCGGGGCTGAGCGTGATCGTGGGCGGAGCAGAGGTACGGGGGGTCCCGGTCGGGATCGTGGCGATGACGGACTTCGACGTCGTGTTGTAGACGGTGACGACACCCGTTTGTGAGTTGGCGATGTACAGACGTCGGCCGTCTGCGCTCAACTGCAGGTCCCCGGCCCCGAGCCCGACATCGACGAGAGCGCTCGCGACAGTCCCCGTCGTGGTGTCGACGACGAGGACCTGCCCCGTGTTGTTGTTCGCGATGTAGACCCGCGTGCCGTCCGGGCTGATCGCCATGTCCCGCATCGCCCCGCCGCCGATCGGGATGGTCTGGAGCAGGGAGTTGGTGCTCGTGTCGAACACCAGGACGTTGTAGCCGTTGGTGATGGTGGTGACGTAGAGCCGGCGTCCGTCGGGACTCGTGAGCATCCCGGTCACGACCTGACCGACGGGAGGCGTTGCGATCACGGTCCCCGTCGTCGTGTCGATCACCGTCAGCGTGTTGCCTCCGATGTGCTGGAGATAGAGGCGGCTGCCATCGGGACTCAGGACCATCTGTGCGGCATTCGGGGCCACCGCGACAGAGGTCACCGTGTTGGTGGCCGTGTCGATGATCGACAGCACTCCGCCCTGATCGATGACGTAGGCGTGCGCGCCATCCGGGCTGAGCTTGATCGCTCGCGGATACTGGCCGACGGCGAGCGTGGTGATGACGGTGCCGGTCGCGGTGTCGATGACGGAGACGTTGTTGGTGCGGG
Organism: Actinomycetospora termitidis; assembly: GCF_030286555.1. Classification (GTDB taxonomy): domain Bacteria; phylum Actinomycetota; class Actinomycetes; order Mycobacteriales; family Pseudonocardiaceae; genus Actinomycetospora; species Actinomycetospora termitidis. Next base: position 103,186 of record NZ_JASVWF010000006.1, read on the forward strand.
AGTTGCTGATCACGTAGGCACGGCTGCCGTCCGAACTCATGGCGACATCGAGCGGATAGTCACCGACCGGGATGGTGGTCAGGACGGTGTTCGACGGCGGGACGGAGGGCGACACGGTGACGGTGACGGTGATCGGAGTGGTGCCCCCGTGCCCGTCCGACGCGGTGATCGTGAACGTGTCGGTCACGGGACCGGCCGCCCTGGCAGCCGTCAGCCGCGCCGAGCCGGTCGGTGTGTAGACGTAGGCGCCCGTCGCGTCCACGGTGACCGTGCCCTTCGTGGGCGCCGTGGTCGTCGCGAAGGTCAGGGTGTCGCCGTCCGCATCGACCGCGCCCAGACCGCCGGAGACGGCGCCTGTCGTCGCATCGGGCGCTCCGGGGCTCGACGACCCTGCGGACGGTGCGGCATTCGCAGGAGTGATCGGCACGCTGACGGTGACAGCCACGGTGCCACCGTGACCGTCGGAGGTCGTCACGGTGAACGTGTCGATCCTGGTCGTGGCAGAGGCGCCGGTAGCCGCAGCGGCGTGACGTGCGGCAGCGCTGGGCGTGTAGGCGTACTGCCCGGTGCTCGGGTCGACGACGACGGTCCCGCCCTTGGCAGTCGTGCTCGGAGCGGAGTAGGTCAGGACGTCGCCGTCGGCGTCGGCGACCCCGATGGAACCGGTGACCACACCCGAGACCGTGTCCGTGGTGGCTGCCGGCGGGGCGGCCGGGCGGGTGGGCAGCGCGTTGACGGGGGCCACGGGCACTGTCACCACGATGGGCACGGCGCCACCGTGACCGTCGGAGACGATCACGGTGAAGCTGTCCTGCCGGTCTGCAGCGGTCGCGCCCTCCGAGGCCGCGGCGTGCCGGGCCGCCGCGCTGGGCGTGTACACGTAGCGACCGGTGCTCGCGTCGACCGTGACGGTGCCGCCCTTGGCCGTGGTGCCGCTCGGGCCGATGTAGGTCACGGTGTCGCCGTCGGAGTCGGACCCGGGCGTGAACCCGCCGCTGACGGCTCCGGTGCTCGCGTTCGGAACGCCGACCGTCACGCTGCCGACGGCGGGTGCCGTGTTGGAGCCCGAGATGTCGACGGTGACGTTCACGCTGGTGACGCCGCCGTGGCCGTCGGCCACGGTGATCGTGAAGTTGTCGGTCTTGTCGGCGGCGGACGCGCCGTCGCGTGCAGCGTCGTGGCGTGCCTGAGCGCTCGGTGTGTAGGTCCAGTTCCCGCTGGTGGGGTCGACCCTGACGGTGCCGCCCTTCCCCGTGCGTCCGCTCGGCCCGGCGTAGGCCAGGGTGTCGCTCTCCGCGTCGTCGACCCGGACCTGGCCGGACACGGCGCCCGAGGTCGGGTCCGTGGACGTGACCGAGCTGCCGCTCGTCGAAGGCGTGGTGTTCGTCGGTGTGATCGGAACGCTCACCGTGACCGGCACGGTGCCACCGTGGGCGTCGGTGACGACGATCGTGAACGTGTCCTCCTTGTCCGCTGCGGTGGCGCCGTCCCGAGCCGCGTCGTGGCGTGCCTGGGCGCTCGGTGTGTAGGTCCAGGAGCCGGTGGTCGGATCGACCGCGACGGTGCCGCCCTTGAACGTGGTGGACGTCGGCCCGGAATAGCTCAGCGTGTCCCCGTCGGCGTCACTGACGGCGAGGGGCGCGCCGGTGACCACCCCGGTCTCCTCGTCCTCCTGGAACGACGGGCCCGGGGTCAGGGACACGGGCGCCGCATTGACCGGCACGACGGGCACGGTCACCGTGACCGGCACGGTGCCGCCCCTGCCGTCGGAGACGACGACGGTGAAGGTGTCGGTCGCGTCGGCGGCGGAGGCCCCGTCGCGGGCGGCCGCGTGACGTGCCTGGGGGCTGGGTGTGTAGGTGTAGCGCCCGGTGGTCGGGTCCACGATGACCGTCCCGCCCTTGGCCGTCGGCCCGCTCGGGCCGACGAAGGTCAGGGGGTCTCCCTCGGCGTCGCTGACGCCGAGACCCCCCGTGACCACGCCCGACGACCCGTCCACCGTGGACGGGGCGGGGGTGACGGGCGGTGCCGACGGGGCGGTGTTGGCCGGCGTGATGCTGATCGGGACGGTCACGGTCGTGGTGTGGGCGCCGAAGAGCCGCTGGGCGAGGGCTGGGTTGGAACGCGCGAGCACCTGCTGGGCCAGGCCGGTGAAGCGCCCGAGGCCGGGCGCCGAGGGATTGTTGTCGCGGATGGTGATGGTGAACGTGTCGGTGCCGCCGGTCCTCGCCCAGACCGGGTCGGGCACGTACGTGTAGGTCCCCGTGGAGGGATCGACGGTGACGTGGCCGTGGCTGGGCGCGCGGGTGACGGTGTACGTCAGTCGGTCGCCGTCGGGGTCGGTGGCGTGGAGTTCGCCGGTGACCAGGCCCGTCGTGGTCGGCGGGAGCTGGACCGGGTCGGCCACGGGGCTGCGGTTGAACAGGGAGTTCTCGCCGCGGCGGAACAACGCCCACTGGGCGATGAGCAACGCGCTGGTCGGGGCGGCCGGCGCCAGCGGGCCGGGGCCTCCACGTGGTGCAGCGGGGACGATCCCCACCAGCGCGAGCGCGAAGCGGGTCAGCGGGTTCTCGGTCACCGGGCGGGTGACTCGAGAGGTCGACGTGGCGTCGAGGCTGGAAGCCGCTGTCGTGGCAGCGGTGCCCTCGGCTGCGGGGGTCGTGGCGGCGGAGCCCACGGAGCCGATCTCGCCGACCCGCGCGGTGGCCGGTGCAGGCCGCGCCACCGGCGGGTCGGTCACGGCAGGAGCCGTGGTCGTCGGCTCGGCATCGTCGTGCCGGCCGGTCGGGGGCGGGGACACCGACGTCGTGGGGCCTGCGGCTCCCACGGTGGCGGGCTCACCGGCGGGTGCGACGGGGTCGTGCTCCGCGGGAGAAGCCGAGCGCTCGGGCTCGGCCTCGGAGGCCGCGCCATCGTCGACGACGACGTCGTCGGAGGTTTGTTGCTCGTCGGTCGACCCGCCGCTGCCGCCGCCGCCGTCGGAGCCACCGGTGCCGCCGCCGGTCGACTCCGTCGTGGTTGCCGCACTCCGACCATCACCAGTGGTCGCCTCGTGGGCCTCGGACTCGCTCGGCGTCCCCCCGGGCGCAGACGCGGAGTCGTCCGTCTCCTCCGCTGGTGAGGTGGTCACTGCGACCGTGTGCACCACCATCCCGACGGCCTGGTCGCCCGGCGTGCCGGGGGTGCCCTGCAGAAGGACCCCCGCACCGATCGCTGCAGCCAAGGTCGTCTGCGCCGCACGGGAGGCGAGCGCGGATCTTCCGGCTCGCCGCGCTTTCGCGATTCGAGCGGCCTTCCGCGCCTTCGCGGCCTCTGTGGTCCTCGCGGTGTTCCTGGTCTTGACGGGCTTCTTCACGACTCGTCCCCCCGAGTGCGGCTTGTCCTGCTTGCCATCCCCATCGACACGATCTGTGGAGATGTTGCGGGAATGACTAGGCCGATCAGGTGAAACGGAGAAGAACAAACCACGACGAATACACGCGGAGCATCACGCGTTGCTGTGCGTAGGGATCTTCACGCCTCGTCCGAAGAAATGAGGATCTTTCCCGTCAGACCGGCGCGGGCTCGCCGACCCAGTCGCAGCGCAGCAGCATCCGCGGAGTGACCAGCGCGGACGGGAGGTTCTGCGGCCAATTGTCGCGAGCGGTCGGCAGTAGATCGTCCATCCGGTGACCGGTGGTCCTCAGCCACCCCCACACCGATCGCAGGGCACCGGCGAAGAAATCCGGGTCGTACCGGGTCACCGCCGCGACCAGGCTCGCCATCGTCCGGCCCCGCTCGTCCGGTTCCCACTGCTCGATCACCTCGCCACCGAGCGATGCGGCGTGCACGAGGATGTCCCGAGGCGCGCCCGAAGGAGATGGAGGCGCGAGGTGGGCGGTGGGCACCGGCCGCCCGTAGGCCTCGACGATCATTTCCGCGGCGGTGAACGCGGGCCGGTCGGAACCGTGGCGCCAGGACTCCGCAGCGGCGAACGCGGTTCCGAGCAGAATGGATCTCGCGTCGTCGTCGAACTCCGCCTCCGGTCGGCAGGCGTCGACGGCCACGGTGCTCTGCAACAACTTCGGGAAGGAGAACCCGGAGTGATCCACCCACGCCAGGCACCGCTCGAGGGCGAGCTTCTTCTCGTCCTCCTCGAGCAGGACCGCCGCACGGAACAGCGGTCGCTCGGTCACGTCGTCGAACCGATCGAGGCGCACGCCGCCGCCCTCGCCGGCCCGGAGGAGCCCGGACCCGGTCCGGCAGCTGACGAACGAGTCGTCGCCGACGTCGATCCCGACCTGGGTGTACTCGCCCCGGTCGTATCGCCTGATCATGTCGCCGATCGGGCTACCCGACGGTGAGCTGAGGATCAGGTCGCCCACGGCCATATCTGTGCTCCTCGGTGGATGAGCGGACGTGCTCAGCTCATGTCGGGCGGACCCACCCACAGACCGCGGACGTAGGCCTCGTGCCAGCGGGCCTTCGCCGGGCGTCGCAGGGCGCGGTAGGCGAGTGCGCGGGAACCGGCCCCGGCCGAGAGGATGAGCCGGATCGCCAGGGTCTCGAGCCGGGAGTGGTGCCGCCCGACGTCGCGCATCATCGACGAGCCGCGCAGCTGCGACATGCGGGCGGGCGCGTCGCCCGATCCGCCGGAGCCGTGGGGGACGAGCAGGTCGGTGCGCAGCCGTTGGCCCAGACCGGCCGAGCGGATGCGCCGGGAGAGGTCGACGTCCTCGTTGTAGACGAAGAAGCCCTCGTCGAACGCGCCGAGCTCGAAGAACAGGGAGCGGTCCAGGGCGCACACGGAGGCACTGACCCAGTCGACGTCGGCCTCGGAGCCCGGCTCGGGCCGCGCCCAGAGCCCGGTCCGCGGCAGTAGGTAGTGCAGGCCGCTCGCGTGCGACAGCGCCCGCCACCAGGTCGGCTCCCAGCCGGCGGTGCCCAGCTCGACCCGTCCGTCGCGCCCGATCGCCATGGGGAGGGCCTGCACGCACGCGCTGTCCGCGCGGATTTCGGCAGCCAGCTCGTCCAGCAGTTCGGGCGTGGGGCGGCTGTCGGGTCCGACCAGCATGACGACGTCGCGGGTCGTCTCGCGCAGACCGAGGTTCGCGCCCACGGCGAAGCCCCGACCGGGGCCGTCCATCACACGGACGGACGGACGGTCGGCCACCCGCTCGGCGAGACCGTCCGCACCCTGACAATTGTCGACCACGATGATCGGGAACTGTGGCCCGAGTTCGTCGATCAGTTCCTCGACGAGCGCCGCACTGCGGTAGGCCACCACGACCGTCTCGTAGTCCCGCACTCCCGGGCTCGCTGAAACGGACATCTCTCGCTCCTCCACATGATCCGAGCGCGGACGGTTTCTCCACGTTCGAGACAAGCAACCATCGCGGTGTGTGAGCGTCCACCACTCCGGAGAACCGGTCAAGATCGGTTTTCACGCGATCGTGGACGAAAGATCGCAACGGTGCGTAGCCTGTCATTTCCGCGCGCGCGAGAGCGGATCGCAACAGAGATCTTTGTCCGGGGGGACACCGATGACTATCGAGGGACGTTCGCGTCCACCAGCCGCGAACGCCGGGAGATTCGTCCGGAGGCGACGTGTTCCGGCCGCCATTCCGAGCGCCCGCGAATCGACCGAGTCCGTGCCGAGCCTGGCCGAGGGCCGGTCGTGCCGGCTGCTCGACCTGTCCCTGCAGGTCTTCTCCACCCCCGAGATCGCCGCCCGGCGGCTGGTGGCCGCCCGTCGACCCGACCGTGGCGTCGCGGCTTTCACCTGCAACGTCGACCACGTGATGCTGACCCGCTCCGACCGGACCTTCCGCGAGGCCTACGGGCGCGCGGACGTGGTGACGATGGACGGAGCCCCGGTCGCGTTGCTCTCGCGGTGGACGGGTGCCGCCGGAGCCGTGCGCGTGACGGGGGTCGACATCGTGGAGGCCCTGGGCGGCGTCGGAGCCGAACAGGGGCTGCGGCTCGGCATCGTCGGCGGAGTGCCCGGCCGGGCGCAGCGGGCCGGACTCGCGTTGCAGTCCGCCAACCCTGGCCTGCCCGACGTCCTCGCGCGGACGCCGTCCGCAGGCTTCGAGATCGGTGGCGACGAGGACGAGGCCCTCGTCCGCGACCTCGCCGCGCAGGGCCTCGACGTCGTGGTCGTGTGCCTCGGCGCCCCCAAGCAGGAACTGTGGATCGACCGGCACCGCGACGAGATTCCCGGCGCCGTGCTGATCGGGGCCGGCGCCACCGTCGACTACCTCGCCGGGGCCATCCGTCGTGCCCCCGCGGCCTTCCAGAAGACGGGCACCGAGGCCTTCTGGCGCCTGAGCACCGAGTTCCCGCGCCTCTGGCGGCGGTACCTCGTCCGCGACAGCGCCTTCATCCTGCTGTTCGCCGCCGTCCTCGCCCGGCACCACGCCCGGTTCGGGACACCCCTGCCGACCCCACGCCGTCCGCACGACGAGAACACCGAGGCCGCCCCGTGACCATCGACGACTTCCTCCGTATCGTCCGCGACCGCTGGGTCGCGGTCGTGGCGGGCCTGCTCGTCGGAGCCCTCGCCGGCCTGGCGTTCGGCCTGCTCAGCCCGTCGTACTACACCGCGACGACCACGCTGTACGTGTACTCGCCGAGCGGGGACTCCACCGACGCCGCCTATCAGGGCAGCCTGGTCTCCCAGCAGCGCGTCTCCTCCTACGCGGAGCTGGTCACCAGCGAGGAGGTGACCGACGACGTCATCGCGAAGCTCGGTCTGACCGAGACGTCCCCCGAGCTCGCGAAGCAGCTCTCGGCGAGCAGCTCGAGCGAGTCGGTGCTCATCGACCTGTCCGCCACCGACGGCGACTCGCAGCGCGCGGCCCTCCTCGCGAACACCGTGGCCACCTCGTTCATCGCGGTGGTGAACGACCTCGAGAAGCCCTCGGCGCCGGGGGCCCAGCAGCAGGTGTTCGTCCGCCAGGTCCGCCCCGCACGCGCACCGGTCGAGGCCGGCAACCCGTCGGTCGTCGTGACGACGGCGGTGGGCGGTGTCCTCGGGCTCGCGCTCGGGGTGGTCGCCGCCGTCCTGATCAGCGCCCTCGACAAGTCGGTGCGCTCGGTCGGGCAGCTCCGACGCGTCAGCGGTGTCCCGACCCTCGGCGCCGTCCCGATGGACCCGACCGCGCTCGAGGGCTCGGTCGCCGACTCGCTCGCGAGCGGGTCGGCCTACTCGGAGGCGCTGCGCTCGTTGCGCACCAATCTCGACTTCGTCGACGTCGACCACGACTCGTCGCTGCTCGTCGTCACGAGTCCGTTCGAAGGGGAGGGAAAGACGACGACGGTCGTGGGCCTCGCCGTGGCCCTCGCCTCGGCGGGCAAGCGCGTGATCATCGTCGACGCGGACCTGCGCCGTCCCCAGCTGGCGAGCCGCCTGGGCTTCGACGAGTCGGTCGGCCTCTCGAGCGTCCTGGCGGGCAAGGTGCCGCTCGACCACGCCCTCCAGCCATGGGGCCCGGGGCTCACGCAGGTCCTGGCGAGCGGTGTCGTCCCGCCGAACCCGAGTGAGCTGCTCGCGAGCCGCCAGGCCGTGGAACTGTTCCGCGCCCTCCGCGAGCGGGCCGACGTGGTCCTCGTGGACACACCGCCCGTCCTCCCGGTCACCGACGCCGCGACCGTCGCCCGGCACGCCGACGCGACCCTGCTCCTCTGTCGGATCGGGCGCACGCGCATTGCGCAGGTCGAGTCCGCCCTGACCTCGCTGCGCTCGGTGTCGGCCAACGTGGTCGGAACGGTCGCCACCATGGTCCCGACGACGGGTGACTCGTCGTACGTCGGCCGCTCGGCCTACCACAAGGGCACGGCCACGACGTCGGTGGCGGCCCCGCAACCGATGCCGACACGGAGCCCGCAGCAGAACGGGGCGCCCCACCAGAACGGAGCACCGCAGAACGGCCGCGCGCTCCCGGCGTTCCCGCAGACCGGTCCGCAGCCCGCGCCGCCCGGGCCCCGTCCGTCGCCGGGGCCGCGCGCGACGCCGGCTCCGCGGCCACGGCAGCAGGCGCCGTCGGTTCCCGCGGGCATGGACCCGGACGTCGACGACCCCACCCCGACGGTGACGGTCGTGCCCGTGCAGCCCCGCGCCGGCGGCGAGGCGTCCACGACGTCCTCGAGCACGTCGACCGACACGGTCGAGGTGTCCCGCGACGACCGGGCGACCGTGGTCCACACCCGGCCCGAGCCCGACGCGAGCTCCGACGAGGCGGACAGCAGGGCGGTCGACACGAAGGCAACTGACACCAAGGCGGTCGACACGAAGGCGGTCGACACGAAGGCGGTCGACACGAAGGCGCAGGCCGAGACCGCCGACCCCGAGGCCGAGGACGAGGAGTCCGCCGACCCGCAGGAGGGCCAGGACGACACCGAGGTGAGGGCCGGGACCGCCGGCGACGAGACCCACAAGAGCGACGAGACCGACAAGAGCGACGAGGACGACGAGACCGACGCCGAGTCGGACCTCGACGCCCCCACCCGCACCCTCACCACGGAGAAGGCGTCGACGTGACCCGTGTGCTGGTCGACGCCCGGTCGGCGGGCGCCGCACGGCTGACCGGATGGGAGCGCTACGCCCGCGGGGTGGCGTCGCTGCTCGCCCCGGTCCCGGAGGTGCAGCTGCGCGTCACCGATCCCGGAGGGCTGGTGCGCCGGATCGTCGACGATCACGTCGTCCTGCCCGTGGCGGCGAGCAAGGTCGGAGTCGTCCACCACCTGACGTTCCCGCCTGCGGTGGTGCGCGGGCCCACGGTGATGACGCTGCATGACCTCGTCTGGTGGACCCATCCGGAAACGGCCAGCTTCGGCGGGCGGCACTACTACACGCGGCTGGCGGAGCGGGCGCTGCAGCACCCCGACGTCTCGGTCGCGACCGTGTCCCACACGGTCGCCCACGAGATCACCGAACGGTTCGGCACGCCCGCGCACGTGGTGCACCCGTTCGTCGTGCCGCACCTGGTCGCTCCCGCGCAGCGCCGGCGCCCGTACGTCCTGGCCGTCGGGAGCATCGAGCCGAGGAAGAACCTCGCCCGCCTGGTCAGCGCCTACGAACGTTCGCACCTGCGCGAGCACACCGACCTCGTCCTCGCGGGACGACGGGCCTGGGGGCACCTGCCTCCCGGCGTCGAACTGGTCGAGGCTCCCGACGACGACGACCTGTGGGCACTGCTCCGCGGCGCCTCGGCTCTCGTCCTGCCCACGCTGTACGAGGGGTTCGGCATGCCGGTGATCGAGGCGCAGTCGGTGGGCGTGCCGGTGATCTGCTCCGACCTGCCGGTCCTGCGGGAGGTCTCCGGCGGGCACGCGCGCTTCGTCGACCCGTACGACGTCGACGACATCGCCGCGGCCCTCGCCCGCGTCCCGCACGAGGGGACCGCCTCCGACGTCGCGACCATGCTCGGGATCGACCTGGGCGCGGCCGACCACAACAGCACCTTCTACGGCCCGGCCACCACCGCCGAGCAGCTCGAGAAGCTCTACCGTGCCCACGGCGTCGACATCCGCGTGAGCGGGTGATGGCGCTCCACCCGTTGGTACGGCGGATCGGTGGGTTCGCCGCCGTCCCGTTCGTCGGGGCGATCACCCCGCTGCTGCTCCTGCCCGTGATCGCGCGGGTCACGAGCGTGGAGGGCTGGGCTGCGGTCGCGCTCGGCCAGTCGGTCGGGGCGGTCGCGATGATCGTCGTGACGTTCGGCTGGAACCTGTCCGGCCCGTCGCGCACCGCGCAGGCGGACGACGACGGTCGGAGGGCGCTCTACCGCGAGGCGCTCGCGAGCCGACTGGCCGCGTTCGTCGTGGTGCTGCCGGTCGAGGCCGTCGTCGCGGCATTTCTCGCGCCCGAGGGCTTCCGGACGGTGGCCGTGCTGATGGCGCTCGCGGTGTCGGCGACCGGCCTGTCGCCGGCCTGGTACGCGATCGGCTCGGGGCAGGCGCGGACGCTGCTGATCTACGATGCGCTGCCCCGCGTGGCCGCCGCGGTCGTCGGGGCACCGCTGCTGGTGCTCGGGGCGCCGCTCGTGACCTACCCGATCCTGCTGCTCGCGGCGTCGCTCGGGACGACCGCGGTGCACGCCCGGAAGACGCTCGGACCTCCGTCCGTGCCGGGGGCACGGCGCGCGATGCGCACGGTCGCCGACCGGGCCACCCTGCGCATCCTCGTGCCCGACGCCGCGTCCGAGATCGCCTCGGGCTCATACTCGGCGGGCGCGGTGGCGCTGGTCGGGCTGGGCACGGGGGTCCGCGAGCTCGCGGTCTTCGCCGCCGGCGACCGGTTGTTCCGCCTGTCGCTCTACGCGATCTCGAGCCTGTGCAACGCGTTGCAGGGCTGGGTCGCCGAGCCGGTCGACCGCGCCACCTCGCGGCACCGCTTCCGCACCTCGCTCACCCTGCACTCGACCGTCGGAGTCGTCGGCGCCCTCCTGATCGTGGGCGCCGGGCCGTGGGCGAGCGGTGTGGTGTTCGGGGCGGACCTCGCCGTCGACCTCCCGACGGCGGCCGGCTTCGCGGTGGCCTTCCTGATGATCTCGCTGGAGACCTCCGTCGGGCGCCACTACCTCATCCCGCGGGGTTACCGCCGGACCTACCTCGCGGCCGTGACGTCAGCCGTGGTGGTCGGCGTCCCGGCGCTCGTCGGGTTCGCCCACCTCGCGGGCGCGCCGGGCGGGGCGTGGGCCGTCGCCGCCGCGGAGGGCACGATCTGCCTCGTCGTCCTCGCCGCGGCGATCACCGTCGCCCGCCGGGCCCTGGAGCTGGAGCCGGCCCGATGAACCGCCTACGGCAGCGACGTGTCGGCCTCGCCGACCGCCGACCCGGCCGCGGGGGGCACGACCTGACTGGTCGGCGCCAAGGTCGTCGAGCCGGGGCTGCGGAACAGATACCGCCGCACACCCCGCACGGTGCCGCACTCCAGCGTCGACTCCGTCAGCGCGGCGGGCACGTAGTAGACGGAGTCGACGCCGTTGATCTGGGGCGCGCGCACCGTGATCCGCTCCATCGTCGTGTCGTTGCCCGCGTAGTTGAGCCAGAACGCCGTCGTCCAGTTCCCGAGCGTCGCGTTCAGCACCGCGAGATCGTTGACCGCGCCGGCCAGGAACGCCGTCCCGCGCGTGGCCTGGCCGTCGACGGGGGAGAGGGTCGGGCGATCGACCGTGACGCCGCTGCTGTCGGTGTAGAACCCGGATCGCGTCGCGTTGCCGACCACGGTGCAGCGGGTGAAGGTGCTGGACACCTCGGTGCCCGAGGGCTGGGTCTGCGGCACCACCGCGTAGGCGTCGATGGTGGGGCCGGTGGTGGTGACGGTGCAGTTCTCCACCCGCACGCCGGTGCAGTCGCGCAGCAGGATGCCCGGATTCTTCGCGGCCTCCACGCGGTTGCCCCGCACCAGGGTGTTCACCGTGTGGATTCCGGACTCGATGCCGGTGTCGCCCACGTCGGTGATGACGTTGTCGAGGATCTGGTGGTCGCGCACGAAGGCGCGTGTCGGGGTGGAGCCCGACGACGCCGTCACGAAGATGGCGTTCTGCTCGTCGGTGCCGGCGAGGGTGTTGCCGCGGATCAGGGACGCGTCCCCGCCCGCATTCCCGACGATCACGCCGTTGTCACGACAGTTCGTGATGCGGCACGACTCGATCCGCGCCCGGGGATATCCGTAGACCGCGATGCCGTTCGAGGCGCTGTTCGACAGGTCCAGCCCGGTGATGGTCACGTCGGCGGCGGCGACGCGGATGACGTCCGAGCGCTCGCCGGCCGCGGTCCGGTTCCCGTCGACCGCCCCGCCCGGGAAGCCGCGCACGGTCGCGCCGTTGCCCCGCAGCGTGAGGAGCACGCCGCGGGCGTTCGGCTGCCGCACGATCGTGCCGCGGACGTCGAGGTCCACGCCCGCCGGGACGACCACACCCGCCGTCAGGAAGGTCTGACCGGCGGGGATCTCGACCGTGCCGCCGCCGGAGCGGGCGGTGCGGTCGATGAGGTCCTGCAGGTCGGAGCGGACGGCCACCCCGGCGAGGTTGCGCGAGGGGTAGACCGGCCGTGGGGCGGCGGGCAGGGCCGCACCGCACGACGGCAGGGCCGCCGCGAGCGCCGCCAGGGCCAGCAGCCGACGGCGGGAGAGGCTGTTCATCGCGACCTCCGGACGTGGCGCGGGGACGCACCACGTATGGACCCGCCCCCCGCGAGTGATCGCATCATGCACCATCGGGTGACATCGAGGGAGTCGAACCCGTGACCATTGCGGTACTGACCGTCGTCGGGCTGGTGCTCGCGGGCGGGTGGGTGGCCCTGTGCTGGCGGGCGGCGCACCTCGCCCTGCTGGTGATCCTCGTGGTGCTCATCGTCGGCAGCCACGTCCTCGCGCTCCTGCACACCCTGGGGATCGAGTCGGGTCCGCTGCGGGCGGCACTGGCGGTCAAGGACGTCCTCGCCTGGTCGATGCTGCTCCTGCTGGTGCTCCGCGCGGTCGTGACGCGGACGCGGATCGCGCCGGCGCTGCTCGTGATCGCCGCGCTGGCCGCGATCGTCGGCTTCCTCGTCTTCGGCACCTCGCCCGCGCCGCTCGGCGTGCGCCTGGAGTCGATCCGCGGGGCACTGGTCCCGTTCGTCTCGCTCGGGTGCGCGGCCTTCCTGACGACGGGTGAGCGGCGGCGGGCGGCGATCGGCTTCGTCGCGGTCACCGTGCCGGCGGCGGTCTACGCGCTGGTGGAGATGACGTTGCCGTCGTCCTACCTGCTCGGGGTCATCGGCGTCGGGCGGTTCTGGGTCGACGTCAAGGGCGTCCCGCTCTTCCTCGACCCGGCGACGGGACTGCCCGGCAACTTCTTCGTGACGTCGGGTTTCCCGCGGTTGACCGGCACGTTCGGGGACCCGCTCTCGGCAGGGACCATCATCGCCGCGGCTCTGGTCGTGGCGCTCGTCTACCGGGAGCGGCTGCGGGCACCGAACCTCTGCGCGGTGATCCTCACGGTGGCGCTGCTGCTCACGTTCACCCGCGGCGGGTGGATCGTCGCGGCCTTCGGGGTGGCGGCCCTGCTCGTGGTGCGGCTGGGTGTCGCCCGCGCTGCGGTGGTGGGCACGGCCGGGGCGGTCGTCGCGGGGGTCGTCGCCCTCGTGGTCACGCCGATCCGCACCTATCTCGAGGGCATCCTCGCCGGGCGGGACTCGTCGACCCTCGCCCACCAGGAGGCGCTCTCGGCCGCCGGACGGCTCCGGTTCACGCTGTGGGGACAGGGCTGGGGGACCGGGGGCACGGTCGCGCAGAACAGCTTCGCCGAGGCGGTCACCGCGGAGAGCACCTACGTCGCGCTGCTGACGCAGATCGGCTATGTCGGGACGCTGTTGCTCGCGCTGATCGTGGTCGCGCTCGTGGTGTCCGGGCTGCGGCACTCCCCGGTCGCGCCGGTCGGGGCGGCGATGCTCGTCGCGCTCGCGATCGGCGGGATCGTCAGCGAGAACATGCTGACCTTCACCGGGGCGTTCCCCGTGTTCGTCGGCGCGCTGCTGCTGACCGGGGCGCCGACGGCCGGGCCGGCCGATGACGGCTCGGTGGCGGTATCCGCTGCTCTGGCACCTCCGGCTCCGGACACGCCTCGGGCTCCGGTGCCGGCCTGACCGCGTCCGGCGCCCGCCGCGGCGCCGGGATCACGGGCCCGCGCATCGCCTCGAGCGCCTGCTCGTCGAGGGTGCCGTGGCGTGCCATCGCCACCCACGGCGCGGCCGCCCACGCGAGCCCCGCCACCACTGCCGCTCCGAGAACGAATTTCACAGTGCCCCCCAGTTCCCGTGCATCGTAAGGGTGAACGGGGGCGGCTGTTCTCACAATTGCGTGACCATCGGCGACCGGCACGCGCTGATTTCCGGCAAGCATCATGCTGTTCCGGACGCGGATCAATCCGTGGTAGAGGATCTCGGTCGTCCTGACCATTCCGCGAAGCCGTCAAGATCTGCGTAACAATGTCGTTGTTCCACTCGTTCAGCCCTCGACGACACCAACGGGTGACGCGAAGGGTTCCGGGGGGAATGAGTGGATCTACGTCCGACGGTCGGTGTCGGCTCGGGTCGGTGGGCGGTCGTCGTCGCGATGATGGCCGCGGCCGCGCTCCTGGTCGGTCTCGCCGGAACGAGCTCGGGGGCGCCGGCTCCGACGAAGCGCTACATCGTGGTGCTCAAGGAGACGGTGGCCGATCCCGCCGCGACCGCGGGCGCCCAGGCGCGGCCGACCCGATCCGTCGTCCGGAACGTGTTCGCCACCGCGGTGAAGGGCTACACGGCGGACATCCCCGCCGACTCCGTGGCGACGGTGGCCGGTGATCCGGCCACGCAGTTCGTCACCGAGGACCGCCCGATCAAGCGGCCCCGGGAACGCGCCCCGAAGCAGGCTCCTCCGACGGAGCCGTGCAACGGGAACTCCGTCCCGGGCTACTTCCGGTCCTGCTGGGCCCTGCGCGTCGGGGCGGATCGGTCGTCCGCGCGCTCCGGGGACGGTCAGGGCACGGTCAACGTGCGCACGGCGGTCGTCGACGACGGCATCGACCCGAACCACCCCGAGCTGAACGTCGTCGGCGGGACGGACTGCCTGAGCGGCACTGCCACAGGATCGCAGGTGGTCCGCGGCTCGCACGGCACCAACGTGAGCGGCGTCCTCGCGGCTCGCGACGACGAGTTCGGCGTCGTCGGGATCGCGCCCGGAGCCCCGCTGCTCGGGGTCAGCGTCTTCCCGGAGTCGGGGGACTCGGACACATCGACGATCCTCTGCGCGCTCGACTGGATCACCCGCACCCGGCTCGACCGCGACCGGGGCAACGACATCGAGATCGCCAACCTCAGCCTCGGTGACCCCGAGCTGCTCGACACCCCCGCCTGCGGCATCCGCGACCGCGACGCCCTCCACCTCGCGGTGTGCAAGGCGGTGGCCAGCGGAGTCCTGATCGTGGCGTCGGCCGGGAACGAGACGACCGGACTCCGTGCCCCCGGCACCTATCCCGAGGTGCTGACCGCGTCCGCCATCGGGGACTACGACGGCAGGCCGGGTGCCTTCGACGCGAGGGCCGACTGCTTCGGGTTCCCGTACCACGACATCTTCGGCGACAACGACGATGCGGCCGCCTACTTCAGCAACTTCGGGACGCGTCCGGTCGACCGCCTCCACACGGTCGCCGCGCCGGGGGCGTGCATCGTCACGACCAGGCCCGGGACGAACGCCGTCCTCGACATCGTCGACGGGACGAGCTTCTCGGCGCCGATCGTGTCCGGAACCGCGGCGGTGTGCCTGAGCAGCGGGAAGTGCCGCCGTGGCAACCCGCTCGGCACGCTCGCCCGCCTCGTCACCGACGCGAACGCCTACACCCTCGTCGACCGCCGTTACGGCTTCGCGGGCGACCCGGTGCGGCCTGTCCCCGGGCGCTACTACGGCCCGCTCGTCAACGTTGCCCGCTTCTGAGCACCGCTCCACCCTCGCCCCCGAGAGGACCCGCACCGTGAGCAAGTTCCTCGCCGTCGGCCTGGCCGTCGCGGCTCTCCTGCTCGGCGCCGTCGCCGTGATCAGTACGCCGAGCACGCCTTCCCGTCCGGTCGTGGAGCAGGACGTCGCCCTCACCGCAGCCAATCCGGCCCGGGCGCAGTGCGAGGGTCGCGAGATCCCGCGTCGGATCAACGACGTCGTCCGGAGCGGTCGCTACCGGGGACAGGCTCTCGCGACGGCGATCCGGCAGGCGATCGCCGACGCCCGGGCCGACTGCGCGCGCCGGTTCCCCGACAGCACGACGCCGCGCCCGACCACCACGACGCCACGGCCGACCACCACGACGCCACGGCCGACCACGACCACCACGACCCCGCCGGTGAACACCTGCCCGTCCGGGACAGCCGAGATCACGAACGGGACGATCGAGTTCCTGCAGTGCGGGACAGGCATCAGTTCCGGGGACTTCACCGCCAACGTCACAGCGCGATTCGGTCAGACCTTCGGCGATATCACGCTCTACTGCCCGGCCGGCAAGGTGATCATCCCGGACGGAGCGGGCTTCGACACCTCGGGCGGCGCGGGCCCCTACACCGGCACGGACGGGCAGCCGGAGGGCACGGGCCTCGTACGCAACGGGGAGGGCTACCGGGTGCACGCGAAGTCGTACGACCCCGAGCGGGACAACACCCTCAGGGTGAGCATCGAGTGCCGGCCGAAGGCGGCCGCGTAGCCAGTTTCCGAACCGGCCGCAGACGCGACATCTCATCGGGCGTCAGGTCACACCTGGGATGGTGGGCGTCCGGCATCGACGGGAGCGCGCTCGGCTCCTGGTCCTCGCTGATGAGTGAGTAGCGCTTGCGGCCTCCTTCGATGCTCCGTAGCGCCATGACACCCAGGGAGTGCGGCTCGACGTAGGCACGGCCCGTGCTGCTGTGGGTGTCGCCCGCGTGTGGCTCCGGGAACGCCGTGACCTCGTCGTGCTCTGACGCGCCGTGACATCGATCTTCGAGTAACTCGTTCGGCCGTACGGCCCTGCCGAGATCGGCGTTCGGACACTCCGGGTAGCAACCGTTGCCGCTGTGACGGCCACCGACGAGTGAACTGGGTCGCAGTAGCGTCAGCCTCGTACGGCGTGTCGGGCGGACACGCCGCAACGCCGGTTTGGACCCGGTAACGGAGTGATCCCTGGATCTCGATGTCGCAATCGAGAGCGCACCAACGGATGACGGCGGGGTGCTGCAGGCAAACGGGGGAGACCTCGAGGGCCTGCAGGTCACGAACTGGCCGTCCGTGACTATGGGGGGTCACCAGACGTGAGCACGGACATCGGGTTCGCAGGGAGCCGGCAGCACGCCGACATCCCGGCGCCGCGGTCCCCGCAGGGCGCGTCGGTTGGGGGACCGGCGCCCACCCGCCCCTGGCGCGCGGTGCTCCTGCGCGCGGTGGTCGCTTCCGACCTCGGCATCGTTCTCGGCGTCGCCGCTGTCGCCACCGTCCTCGGTATCGCCACCCGCTCCTGGGACCTCGACGCCGCTGCCCTGTCGAGCTGCATCGGTGCAGGAATCGCTCTGACGCTGATGGCCGCGATGCGCTGCTGGGACCCGCAGGTGATCGGCCAGGGCGCCGAGGAGTTCAACCGCCTCGTCCGCGCCTTCGTCGGGGCCTCGCTGGTCCTGGCGTTCATCGGCTACATGGCCAAGGCGAACGACCTGCGGCCTTGGGTCATCGGTGTCCTGCCGGTCACCGGGCTCGCGATTCTCGGCGGCCGCTACCTCATCCGCCGCGTGCTGCACACCGCACGCCGCGAGGACCTCTGCATGTCCTCGGTCCTGGTGATCGGCACCGAGCAGGGCATCACCGATCTGGTGACCCGGACCCTGCGGGTCCCGCACCACGGCTGGACCGTCGTTGCCGCCTGCACCTCCACCGGCGAGGCCTCCGACGGCTCCACCTCCGTGGCCGGCGTCCCGGTGGTCGGCGACCTCGACGGCGTCGCCCGCCAGGTCGCCGAGCTCGGCATCGACGTGGTCGCCGTGGCCCCGACCCCCGGCTGGACCCCGAAGCGGCTCCAGGCCCTGGCCTGGAAGCTCGAGGGCACCGGCGCCGACCTGGTCGTCGACCCGGGCCTCATGGAGATCGGCGGACCTCGCCTGCACGTCGCCCCGGTCGACGGCCTCCCGATGCTCCGCCTCACCGAGCCCCGCTTCGACGGCGTGACCCGCGCGGTCAAGGCCGGCATCGACCGCCTTGGCGCCGCCGCGCTGCTCCTCGTCCTCGCCCCGGTCTTCCTGACGATCGCTGTGCTCATCAAGCGCGACGGCGGTCCGGTCTTCTACCGCCAGGAGCGCGTCGGCCTCAATGGCGAGCACTTCCGGATGGTGAAGTTCCGCTCGATGGTCGTGAATGCGGATCATATGGTCGCGAAGCTTTCCGCCGACAACGAGGCAGCGGGCCCGCTCTTCAAGATGAAGCGCGACCCGCGCGTCACCGCCATCGGCTCGACGCTCCGCCGCCTCTCGCTCGACGAGCTCCCGCAGCTGTTCAACGTGCTCGGTGGCTCGATGTCCCTGGTCGGGCCCCGCCCGCCGCTCGCCCGCGAGGTCGCCGAGTACGCGACCGACGCCCGGCGCAAGCTCCTGGTCCGCCCCGGAATGACCGGCCTCTGGCAGGTCAGCGGGCGCTCGGACCTCACCTGGGACGAGTCGGTGCGACTCGACCTGCGCTACGTCGAGAACTGGTCGCCGGCCCTCGATATGAACATTCTCTGGAAGACCGTCGGAGCCGTCACTCGCGGCCGCGGCGCGTACTGACTCGCAATTCTTTAACGCACACACCAATTCTTCGGGGGAGACACCTGTGTCCGAATCGCTGCGAGTGACCATCCTCGGGCTCAACTACGCGCCCGAGCCCACCGGGATCGCGCCCTACACGACCGGCATGGCGCACTTCTTGGCCGACGCCGGCCACGACGTCCACGTGGTGACCGGGCTGCCGCACTACCCGCACTGGAAGGTCGCCGACGGCTACCGCGGCGGCTCGCAGGAGATGGACGGGAACGTCCGTGTCACCCGCGTCTCGCACCCGGTCCCGGCGGTGCCGACCGGCAAGGCCCGCATCGCTATGGAGGCCGCGTTCGCCGCGCGCGCCTGCCGCGCCGTCGGCACCGCCCCCGACGTACTGCTCGCCGTCAGCCCGGCGCTGCTCACCGTGGGTGCCGCGCTTCGCTGGAAGTCCAGCCGCACCGCGGTGGGCGTGATCAGCCAGGACCTGTACAGCCGTGCGATCGCCGAGACCGGTGCCATGGGTGGCCGAGGAGCGAAGAGCGCCGAGAGCCTCGAGCGCAATCTCTTCCGGCGCGCCGACGGCGTCGTCGCCATCCACGAGAGCTTCCGCCGCTCGCTGGTCCGCCTCGGCGTCGACGAGCGGCGTGTCACGACCATCCGCAACTGGACCCACCTCAAGGGTGCCTCGGGTGACCCGCAGGCCCTGCGCCGCGAGCTCGGGTGGCGCGACGACGAGATCATTGCCCTGCACGCCGGCAACATGGGTGCCAAGCAGGGCCTGGAGAACGTCATCAATGCCGCCCGTGCCGCCGAGCAGCTCGGCCTCCCGGTGCGCTTCGTGCTCTTGGGCACCGGGAATCAGCGCGCGACGCTCGAGCACCTCGGTCGCGGCATCTCCACGTTGCAGTTCATCGACCCCCTTCCCTCGGACAAATTCGAGAGGGCGATGGCTGCAGCCGACGTCCTGGTGCTGAACGAGAAGCCCGGCGTTGAGGAGATGTGCGTCCCCTCGAAGCTCACCTCCTACTTCGCCTCCGGTCGGCCCGTCGTCGCCGCGACGAGCCCGAAGAGCGCGGCCACGTCCGAGGTGCAGGTCTCAGGCGGCGGGGTCTGCGTGCCCCCGGGTGACGAGCGGGAGCTCCTCGAGGCCGTGCTGCGGCTCGGCGCGGACCAGGAGGAAGGGCTCGCCCTCGGCTTCCGTGGTCAGCTGTTCGCCCGCGACGCGTTGGCGGAGGACGCGGCACGGAGTTCGTACCTCGGGTGGGTCGACCACCTGGCCGAGCGAGTGGTCGGGCCGCGCATCCCGGCTCCTCGCCGCGCCGCCTTCCGCCGCGTGGCCCGCACCGCCCCCATCTCCAACGACGTGCTTGCGGACGGTGTGCGATGACCTCACGACGACTGCAAGACTTCACCGGAGCCGGCTACGACAAGGGCCGGTCCACCGCCTGGCAGATGACCTGGTGGATCGTCTCGCACATCGTCTTCCAGGCGTGGTGGTGCCCCGCCCGCCTCCGCCCCGCGATCCTCCGCGCGTTCGGCGCCCAGGTCGGGCCGGGCTGCAACATCCGCAACGGCGTCAAGATTCACTGGCCGTGGAAGCTCGAGATCGGCGACCACTGCTGGATCGGCGAGGAGGCGTGGCTCCTCAACCTCGAGCCCATCTACATCGGCGACCAGGTCTGCATCTCCCAGCAGGCCTTCCTCTGCACCGGCTCCCACCGGCGCCGTGACCCCAACTTCGAGTACGACAACGCGCCCATCATTGTCGGCGACGGTGCATGGATCGCCCTTCGCGCCATCGTGCTCCGAGGAGCAGCGGTCCCAGCGGACGGTCTCGTGCCGGCCGGCGCCGTCTTCCAGCGCGAGGTCGCAGCGAACATCACCCGTCCGAGGACCTCCGAGGAGTCGGAGAACCTGACCCGGGGTATCGACGCGCCAGACGTCGCACTACGTTGGGCCGGCGCGACGAGCAATGTTGCTGGTTCATCACGCGGGGGACGCTCTTAGGGGTGCGATGAGCACACAAAGTAAGGCACTGTCACGTGACGTGACCGTGCTGGTGGCCGGGTCGGGTGGCCTGGTGGGGTCGGCGGTGGTGCGGGCGCTGGGGGCGGCGGGGTTCTCCGATGTGGTGGGGGCGCGGTCGGCGCAGGTGGATCTGCGGGACGCGGACGCGGCGCGGGAGTTCGTGACGGCGACGGCGCCCGCGGTGGTGGTGGACGCGGCGGCCCGGGTGGGCGGGATCGCGGCGAACAACGCGCGGCCGGTGGAGTTCCTGCACGACAACCTGCGGATCCAGGCGAACCTGCTGGACGCGGCGCATGCGGCGGACGTGTCGCGGGTGTTGTTCCTGGGGTCGTCGTGCATCTATCCGAAGTTCGCCGAGCAGCCGATCCGGGAGGACTCGCTGCTGACAGGGCCGTTGGAGGCCACGAACGACGCGTACGCGATCGCGAAGATCGCGGGGATCATGGGTGTGCAGTCCTACCGTCGGGAGTACGACCGGCGGTGGATCTCGGCGATGCCGACGAACCTGTACGGGCCGGGGGACAACTTCGACCTGGAGTCCTCGCACGTGCTGCCGGCGTTGATCCGGAAGTTCCACGAGGCCCACGTCGCCGGTGATGCGACGGTGACGGTGTGGGGCACGGGGACGCCGCGGCGGGAGTTCCTGCACGTCGATGACCTGGCGGCGGCGTGTGTGCACCTGCTGGAGGCCTACGACGACCCGGCGCCGATCAACGTCGGCACGGGTGAGGACGTGACGATCGCGGAGCTGGCGTCGCTGGTGGCGGCGACCGTGGGGTTCTCCGGGGAGATCGTGTACGACACGTCGCGGCCGGACGGGACGCCGCGCAAGGTGCTGGACGTCTCGAAGATCGCCTCGACGGGGTGGAAGCCGCGGATCGGGCTGGCCGAGGGCCTCGCATCGACCTATCGCTGGTACTTGGACAATGTCGCCGGCGAGGGGGCCGGTGCTGAGCAGATGTCGGGGGTTGTGAAATGAAGCGCGCCATCATTACGGGGATCACCGGGCAGGACGGGTCGTACCTGACGGAGCTGTTGCTCTCGAAGGGTTACGAGGTGCACGGGATCATCCGGCGTTCCTCGACGTTCAACACCGGCCGCATCGAGCACCTGTACCAGGACCCGCACGACCCGGAGCAGCGTCTGGTGCTGCACTACGGCGACCTCACCGACTCCAGCCGTCTGGTGACGTTGATCGAGAAGGTCCGGCCCGACGAGGTGTACCACCTGGCGGCCCAGTCGCATGTGCGCGTGAGCTTCGACGAGCCGGAGTACACCGGCAACACCACCGGGGTGGGCACCACCCGGCTGCTCGAGGCCATCCGCATGGTCGGGATCGACACCCGCTACTACCAGGCGAGTTCGTCGGAGATGTTCGGTGCGACCCCGCCGCCGCAGAACGAGGACACCCCGTTCTACCCGCGCTCCCCCTATGGGGCGGCGAAGGTCTACGGCTACTGGATGGCCCGGAACTACCGTGAGGCGCACGGGATGTTCGCGGTGAACGGGATCCTGTTCAACCACGAGTCCCCGCGCCGTGGGGAGACGTTCGTGACCCGCAAGATCGCCCGCGCCGCGGCGGCGATCGCGCAGGGCAAGGAGCAGTTCGTCTACCTGGGGAACCTGGACGCGATCCGGGACTGGGGGTACGCCGCGGAGTACGTCGAGGGCATGTGGCGGATGCTGCAGGCCGACCAGGGTGACGACTACGTGCTGGCGACCGGGACCGCGACCACGGTGCGCGAGTGGGTCCAGTACTGCTTCGACCACGTCAACCTCGACTGGGAGAAGCACGTCCGGTTCGACGAGACCTACCTGCGCCCCACCGAGGTCGACGCCCTGATCGGCGACGCGTCCAAGGCCGAGAAGATCCTGGGCTGGAAGGCGCAGACCATGCCCGACGAGCTCGCCCGCATCATGGTCGAGGCGGAACTCGTCGACCGCATCGACAGTGTATGAATTCGCTCGCGGGTAAACGATTCAGTCTCACCGTACTCTACCCCGCTCTGGCCTGGTACTTCTTACATTATGGCTTCTTCCCAGGTTTCCGAACGCGTAGCTACTCAGCAGCCGGGTTCAATTCGATTTACGACGGGGGGATCTACCGTTACCGACTCGTCGGGGTCGCACTTGTGCGTGCTGTCGACGGTACGCTTGGCGCGGAGGCGAGGAAGTACTTAGGGGCACGTCCCGCTTGGATGTACACGCTAGCGCCACAGCTTGACTCCGGCCTCTACCTGTCAATGTTTGTTGTTGGTGCAGCGTCACTCCTAGTGACAGCCCAATGCCTTTACAAGCTCCTTCTGTCGGTACCGGGTGAGGAGCGGGAGTCTCTCTACTGCGTGCTTATCGCCGTTGTCGTCCTTACTTCGTACATCATTACTCCCTACGATCAACTAGCATATGCGATGCTTGTGCTTTCCGCATACCTATTCCTGAGCGCTGGACAGTACTCGACCTACGCGCTAGGCGCGGTGGTCGTTATAGGGACCCTGACTCGGGAGACTCAGGCGCTCTCGCTGGTCTTCGGTGTCGTCTCGCTCTTCCTGGTCGACCAGCAGCGGCAGGGTGCTCACCTGGTCAAGTTGGGCGTTGCGTTTGCGGCTTTCGTAGTTACATACCTGTCACTTCGCGCGAGTCTCGGCTGGCAGGCCGGAGTCGTCCAAGACGTCACGGCTGGGGACCAAGGTCTGTTTGCTAACGTCAGTCTGTTGTCAGCAGTTGTAATCGCAGTAATGGTTCAACGGCTAGCGAGCTCCCGGAACACCGGAAGCTTATGGGTCTGCGCGACCACGTATCTCTTGAGTACTCCGTATCTTGTAACGCTTGCTATTGGCGGTTCGTACCGAGAAGTCCGTCTAATCACGCCGCTTCTGCTTATACAGGCCATTCTCGTCCATCTTGCTGCTAGTAGACACTCGAACAGCGCCGCGGAGTGGTTGGCGGCTTGGCGGAGGAAATCCCCTACGAACCGAGGCGCGGAGAAGGGCCAAGCTGGTGCGGCAGATGATGCATCAGTCTGACTTTGCGCAAGAGGAACCCTCGCGTTTACGGGTCCTATTGCAACGAGTCGTGGGCATCGCGCTTTCTACAGTCGCGGCGCAAGCGTTGACGGGCTTAGTTTTTGTAGTGGCAGCCAGGAACCTAAGCCCGGGTGAGTTTGGAGTAACCGCCGTCCTCATCTCAATAGGCGCTATCTCGGCTGTTTTTCTTGACGGTGGCTTGAACCTCAGTCACGTCAAGGAAATTTCGGCTGGTGCCAGAAGCGTCGGGAAATCCCAAGACTTAAATAGGGCTAAGCGGCCCATGGTACTAGCCGCGGCGTGTGTCGAAGGATTCGTCCTCTTTCTGCTTCAGTTCCCGTGGCCTCTGATCCTTGTGTTTGTTCTGCAACTGTGGTTTCTTTGGGAGTCACAAAGCGCGAACGCTCTACTCCGAGCGAAGGAACTCTTTCGACGAAGCGCAGTTGGTCAAATCGCAGGCCGTCTCGCAGGCCTCGTGAGCACGCTGATATTCGGATCACTTCTGTTTAGAGCAGAGTACCTACTCGTCGCACTCGCCATTGGCTATCTAACCGAAGCGATCTTGGATCGCGTACTATTACCTCGCGACTGCAAGAAGACAAAGGTCGAACCTACTTCGCTAAGAGCACTTGCGTCTACCCATAGAGCTTCACTTTCGTACGGTATGACATCCTTATCCGCGTCAACCCAGCAATTAGACACCCCCATGGTCGCGGCGGGCGCAGGTGCTGTTGAAGCTGGAGTCTACGCCGCGGCCGGACGTTTGATCGGACCGCTAAACTTTGCGGGTGCGGCATTGGCGATGGTCGCACTACCTTGGCTTTCTCGAGAGCAGTCTGACGAAGACCGTCGACACCTTGAAGAACGTAGAGTGGTGCGGCTTGCGGTCTTC
Source organism: Actinomycetospora termitidis (assembly GCF_030286555.1). Classification (GTDB taxonomy): domain Bacteria; phylum Actinomycetota; class Actinomycetes; order Mycobacteriales; family Pseudonocardiaceae; genus Actinomycetospora; species Actinomycetospora termitidis. The sequence continues at coordinate 127,375 of NZ_JASVWF010000006.1, forward strand.
CTTGCGCTGTTACCGCTCGCCGCTGGCGCTGTGGGGTACCTCGCTCTGCCATACATATTAGGAGCGGAATACGCGGGGTCAGGCGCGACTTTCTCGGTCCTTGCATGCGGCGCCGCCGTCTCGACGCTAAATCAAGCTCCCGCTACGGCTCTCCAAGCTCGCGGCCGCCAGAGAGTTGTTGCGTTCTCCGTCGCAATCGGACTATCTGTGGGGGTTTTGGGGACTCTTGCCTTCGCCTATTTAGGTGGGGCAGTTCTCGCCGCCTTTGCTCTTTTGGTAAGTCAGACGTTGATTCTTTTCGCGCTTGCCCTTCAGCTTCGTGCATCCCGAGCAAGGGAGCGATAAGTTGACTCAACGAGACACGGTGACCAGGAACAACACCATCACTCGAAAGAAGGAACCGCCCGTGGACATCGCGAGCACGTTCTCTGAACTTCGTCGCCGATGGGTCGTTATACTTATCGTAACGCTGGCAGCGACCGCAGCCGCGACGGCAGTGGCCGTTGTGCGATCGCCGCTCTACTCTGCACGCGTGACTCTCTATGTTTCTGCGTCACCGGGGAATAGTCCCACTACAGCATATCAGGGCAGCCTATTGTCCCAACAGCGAGTCACGTCCTATACCGAGCTGGTTAGTAATCCGAGGATCACGAGCGACGTGGCAGAGAAGGTTGGAGATACGAGCCCGGACGCGATTGCTCGTGCCCTCGCAGCAACGAGCGAGACAGATTCTGTCTTGATCGAACTATCCGCCACAGACCCTTCACCAGAGCGTGCTGCGCTTATAGCAAACACGGCCGCGCAGTCATTCTCGGCTCTCGTGAACGATCTTGAAAAGCCCCCAGGTCCCAATGAACCACAGGCGGTTTCACTTCGGCAAGTCGAAACTGCCCTGCCCCCGGACCAACAGTCGTCGGTTGGACGCGGGACTCAAATCTTGCTCGGAGTACTTGTCGGACTCGCGCTTGGGGTAGGAACGGCGTTAGTCCTAAGTCGTATCGATCGAAAGGTCAGGGGGCGCAGTCAACTCGAGCTCGTGACAGGTCGTCCCGTGCTCGCAGTTCTTCCTTGGAGCCCTGAGGTGGCAGATGCGAGTCCTGGATCGACTGACGTAGCAAGCCACTGGAACGAGGCAATACGTCAGTGGCGCACGAATCTCCAGTTCATGGACGTCGATGGAGGGAGACGCGTCGTCGCACTGACTAGTTCGGTGGCCGGCGAAGGTAAGACGACGTCAGCGGCGTACTTGGCTTGGTCGATGTCCTTAACAGGACAGCGCGTCCTCTTGGTTGAGGCGGACCTGCGGCGACCTAGACTCGCTCGGCTCTTCGGTCTTCACGGTGACGTGGGCCTGACTACGCTTCTTGTAGGTCGGGCATCTTTTGAGGACGTGGTGCAGCGAAGCGGTCGTCCCAACTTGGACCTTATTGCTTCAGGTCAACTGCCGCCGAATCCGAGTGAGCTCTTGGCGTCTCAGAATATGCGGGATCTGCTTAAGCATGCTGGGCAACGTTATGACGCCGTAGTTGTAGACACCGCGCCCCTGTTGGCCGTATCTGACACGGCTGCGTTAGCGCCAGCATGTGACGGAGTCGTTCTGATCTGCCGGCAAGATTCGACGACCATTGATCAAGTAGAAGAGTCACTCGATGCGCTCAGCGCGGTGTCGGTCGGCGCGATGGGCTCCACTCTCACGATGGCTGCCATGCGAGATAGGGCCGGATATTACGCAGACTACACCTCCGGCAGCCAGAGCAACGATACCGCAGAAGTCGGCCCCTTACTGTCGAAGAAGCCTACACCTCGACCAAGGTAGGAATCCCTGATGACATTAGAGCCCATCCCGGCGTGCGCAATAGTGATGACCAAGAACGAGGAACTGGTGATCGAGCGAACGGTCAGGTCGTTACGTAGATTCGCTCAGATCCTTGTCGTTGATTCTAATAGCACGGATCAAACGTCCACCTTGGCAACGAAAGCTGGGGCAGACGTAATTCAATTCGAGTGGAACGGTAGGTATCCAAAGAAGAAGCAATGGTCCATGGACCACACTTTCATCAAATTTGATTGGGTGTTCTTTGTCGACGCGGACGAGTACCCCTCTGCTGCGTTAGTTGAGGACATTGCACTCAAGTGCCGCGAGTCAACATCGGTGGCCGCCTGGGAAGCTGCACTCGAGTACTCCTTTGACGGCAAGGTTCTTCGTCATGGTCATACTGTTCGCAAGACCGTGCTCCTCGATCGGTCGCGCTGCAGATTCCCTGAAGTACACGATTTAGAGGTCGCCAATATGTGGGAAGTTGAAGGGCACTACCAGCCGAGAGTCAGTGGGCGAATCGGTGCGCTCCGTGGCTTCTTGCAACACGAGGATCGGGATCCACTATACGACTATTTTGGACGCCATAATAGATACTCGGATTGGGAAGCATATCTCAGAACGAATAGGGACATGCAGATGTCTGTCCGCGCGACACGAAGCAGGGCGGGGCGATTGTTCGACGCCGTCCCGTTCAAACCAATTTTCTTCTTTCTCTATTCTTACATACTGCGGCAGGGATTTCTCGACGGCCGTCCAGGATTCAACTATGCGGTCGCACTCAGCTTCTACTACTGGCAGATATCTCTTAAGGCTCGAGAGCTGATTCGAGTGCGCGAAGAGGGAGGCCTGCGCTAATGGCTGCTGAAGTGCTCGGCGCTATGTATCTTGCCACGATGCCCCAGTATCGGCAAGCCTGCATATCCTGTCTCGATGAACAGATGGGACCAACAGTTCGCTATTATGTAGGCGAAGCGAACATGGACCCGTCTGTTAGGACCAACATTGTTTCGAATAATGTGGTCTATGTTCGAGATTACCGACTGCTCGGCGGTCGGTTAATGGTGATGTTTGGTAAGTGGGTCGAGGCAGCAACCCTCCGAACTCTTATCCTCGATCTCAATCCTCGAAACCTCACCGTATGGATCATTCTCTTCGGTAGGATCTTGCTGCGTCGTCGGACTATCTTTTGGGGACATCTGCATCCACGGGAAGGCAGGCTAAGCAGAACAGCACGGTTGCGCCGGGCCGTCCGAAAACTTGGCGACGGGATGATATGTTACAGTTACGAACAACAGAAAGAGGCATTAGAGGAGTTGCCTCGCCAACCTGTATGGGTGGCCCCTAATGCGCTGTACTTGGAAGGCGATATCAAAGCAGGACCGGGCGTGCATCGAGATTCGATTGTCTATGTAGGTAGACTTGCGCCCGCGAAGAAGGTGGAGCTAGCGCTGCATGCCTTCTCGCAAGTTCTTGCGGCGCACCCTGGTCTTCGCTTCGTGATCGTCGGAGACGGCTCAGAGCGGTCTCGTCTCGAGGCCGCGGTTCGAAAGCTTGGGCTGTCCGGTTCGGTGGAATTTGTAGGCTGGATAGCGGACGTAGGTGAGCTGTCTGCGATCTACGATCGCGCCATCGTCTCTGTATGCCCCGGCTATGCTGGACTAAGCCTCACGCAGAGTCTAGGGTTCGGCGTTCCTCATATTGTTTCAAGAGATGAACCTCACTCACCCGAGATTGAACTCGAGAGCACAGGAGGGGTCATATATTTCGAGACCGATGACGTAGCCGCCCTGGCTCGTACTATCGAGGAAGTCGTCCTAACGCCTCCAGAACGTGAAACTCGCGAGAAGTTCAGTGCGCACGTTCGAGCTACCTACTCGGCTGAGAAGATGGCGGACGGCCTGAGGGAGGCGCTGAGTTCATTATGATAAAGAACGGTGCTTGCGCTCGTATCTATCTTTGGTGCCCAAATCATTCTGGCCACCGCCTTTCGTATGCTCGTTATATAGCTGAAGCAGCGCTGTGTAGCGGTATTGATGTCATCTTGTTAATATCGTCTTCAGCTAGGACGTCTGCGGAATTCGATGTGCATCTTCGTGCTATCGAACCGAGAATTTCGGTTAGAACTGGGCTGACGTTGAAACGAGCACTGGAAATGAAGCGCTCGGACTCCGATAGTCGGCTGATCATTCCAGACGGAGACGTCCATATGGTGGAGCTGGCATGCGGCACACGCACGCTCGCCGGAGTTTCCGTTCTCCTGATGCGGGCCAACGTAGGTGCAGGACTTAGGGCCATGGCGGTCGGATTCGTCAAGCGAATCCTTGGCCTTGTGATTGGTTTCCGTGGTGGTTCTATTCGAGTGCTCGTTTCCGCGCTCTCTTCGGGAAGCCGATGCGAGGTGCAGGACCCAGTCGCAGTGTCGAACGATTTGCAAACTGGTTTCCGGAGAAGTATCGCCAGTACTCGCGAGCCTCGGCTCTTTTGGTTCGGAATACTGGGCTCCGTAACCACTCGAAAGAACGTCGTAACTACTCTGCGTGCTGCTCGTGAGTTGGACCGTCCGGTTGGCCTTCTTGTTGCGGGCTCGATTGAGCCACAGGTCTTGCAACAACTTCAGACGGAAAACACGCAGAAAGTAGACCTTGAAATCGTAGATGAGGTGCTGAGTCACTGCGATCTCGACGGTATAATCAAGTATTCGGTCGACTGCGTCGTCTTGGCGCACTCGAACGAAGGACCTAGTGGTCTTTTTGGCAAGTGCGCCGCGCTTGGAACGCAGACTCTCGCGGCCGGTGCTATTAGCCTTCAGAAGGATGCGTCGCTATGGCCGGACGGTTCCATGTGGGTGAGCCTAACGGTCGCGGACCTTCGGGATGGAATGGAGAGGGCACTCGCCCGATCAGCACCGGAGCCCGTATCCGTGTGCGACCCAATGACCTTCGGCCGAACAATGATCGGCTGCAATGTTTGAAGGGCGTCGCGGAGCGAGCGTCGTTCTCCTTGCCATTGCTGCAAGTTGCGTAGCGGCTGTGGTCGTAGCCCAGTCGCTTGCTCTCTTTATCATTGGGCTAATTGTTCTCATCTTAACGAGCGCCATGTATCGCGTGACGGGCTCACTGTCGGGCGCCCTCCTCATGCTCGCTTTCCCGCTGTCGCGCCCGAATATCTTAGGAGAGCAATACGCACTCGTTGCAGTTGCGATTGTCCTCTTGGCCGCCAGCGCGTCGGCTGTTCGGAAGACTCCTGCTCGTTTGACGACATCCGTTATGCCTCCGTGGTGGATAGTCGCCGTATTGGGCAGCACTGGCATATATGTAGTCGGTAGGTCTGCGCTGGTAGACTCGATAGCTCAGTTCGATTTGGAAGCGCGAGGGTGGCTCTCGACGGTCGTCGTTCTGTTTGGAACTGCCGTAGTCCTAAGAAACTCGGACGATCGCGACGGGTTGGCGAAAGGGATGGTGGCTCTTATTGGAGTCCTATGTGCCTCGTATGTCATCACTCTGGCCATCTGGGTGGTAGGCGGCCTTGGGTCTGCTCGGCTCGGGACGTTTCCTGTTGGCAGAATTGGTCCTCAGCCCGTCTATTTCCCCTTCACGGTGACTGCGAGCAGGCTGAGCATTTTCGGTTTGAGCGTTCCGAGATTTACTGGTCTCGGAAGAGAGCCGGGCTGGATGGCCATGTACGCAGGTTTCTCTTACTTCATGGCGGTGCGGATCGGCTGGACATCCTTCTGGCTTCGACTAGTGTTAGTGGTCGGTCTCTTAGGCACCCTTTCCACAGGCGGGTTTGCGGTTTTCGTTGTCGTGGTGGTCGTGCAGTACGTAGTGTCTAAGCGGCATCAGAATGCCGCTACACTGTATATAGGGATTTTTTCCGGCAGTGTTGCTATTGGCTTAGCGGTCTGGGTTGCGGTCTCAGCACCGGGTCTTGGACTCGACGCCAAGCAAGATGTGAACGCGAGTTCGTTATCGGAACGTAACGACGCCACGTCTGCAGGACTGAACGCTATTGTGGAGCACCCGTTCGGTGGTGGTTCGGCGCAAAATGTAGGTGGAGTGAATCTCGTCGCTTCTGTAGCGGTTTATGGCATCCCGTTTGTCGTGCTGATTTGTTTGGCTTTTGCGTGGTCTCTGATTGTTGTCAAACGGGGATCGAGTAGCGGTGATGTAGGGGCTATTTTAGTGCTGTTCCTGACCTTAGCTACGTCACAACCACCAGCAGGTGCGACGTGGGTTTTTGTGAGCCTCATGGTTGTTGCGACTCGCCTGGACGGATGTCCGAGAGGCGCTCCTGCACGCTATCTCGCGGTTCCAGAACGAGGAGTTGCGTAGCTCAGACTGATTCTCGGTATCGTTTGTGTTCGTCCTTCTTTGAAACATTGGCGGTGATGCCGCATCTAGGCACGTCTAGCGTGGCTTCCTCGGGAAATCTAACTGTTGATATGGTGTCGGGGTTTCCTTCTTCTGATCCGCCGGGAGCGCGTCTAGCTTTCACCAGATTGACGGTTGGCCGAAAGTGCGTCCGAGCGCAGAACCTTGGAATGTTCCCGTCAGTACCCACATTCTGCGGAACCAACAGTGAGCCGTGACTTTCAAAGAGATCCTCGGGGGCGATGCGAGGGGCCGGCCGTAGTCGGAGTGACCGGAGCCCGTGGCGCTGGCTGGCTGTCCTGAGGTTGGCGAGGAGCCGGGATGTCGCGCTCTCCGTGCCATTGACCCAGAGTGCGGGAGTCAATTTGTTCCGCGGCGGGCGATGTCGACGCACGGCGCGGCGACCCACGCGAGGGCGGCGACCGCCGCGGCTCCGAGCAGTGCGGTGGTGATTCGGTGCCCTGACATGTCGTGCGCCCCCCGGGCGCGGAGTTTTCCCTGGACTCCACGCTCTGGGCCGCCGAGGTAGGCCACCGAGGGTGGGCGGGGAACGGCCGAACGGGAGAGGCCGTGCGGCCGTTCCGGCGACGCGAAGTGTGTTCGTAGTGCTCGCTGCACGGCAGGGTGGATCGCCGCGGGGTGGGAGCGAGCGGACTGGGGGGAGCCGGTGGCCGGTGTGCGCGAGTTCCGTCGTGACGACCTCGCCGTGGTCGGGGTGCTGTACGAGGAGATCATCCGCTCTGGTATGCGGACGCCCCCGCCGGAGCTCGGCGGCTACGTCGAGCGGACCCTGCTCGAGCCTACGTGGGCCACGCCCGAGGTGTCCTCGCTGGTCCACGAAGCCGACGACGGCGAGACCCTCGGCTTCACCGCGTCCTATCCGCTTCGGCTCGTGGTCGAGGGACGGCCGGCGCGAGCGCTGGTGAGCGGGAGCCTCGTCGTCAGCCCGCGGGCAGCGGGTGCCGGGGCTCTGTTGACGCGCAAGCAGCTGTGCGGAGTCCAGGAGCTCGCGCTAACCGACGGTGCCAATGACGCGACACTGGGGCTGTGGCCGGCGCTCGACGGGCAGCCGATGCTGCACCGGGCGGTCGAGGCGCACCGCACGTTGCGGCCTGGGTCGGAGGCAGGCGTGGTCCTCACGGGCCACGGACATCCCCCGTCGGTGCAGCGAATCGGGGGCGCGGAGATGGGTCCTCGACTTCACGCGACGGCGGGTCGCCCCTAATGACGTCGAGCTGGAGGCGGCCCCGGTCGGCACCCGCCCGGAGCAATCCACCCCCGAGGTTCTGCTCGAGGCGATCGGAGCCGCGCGGTTCCGGGTCTGCCGGACTACGGTCCACGCCTACCTGACGCGGCTCTTCGCCCGCCTCGAGGGGTCGCCGCCCCTGCGGGGCCCGGTGGTCCGTCAGCTCGTGCTCCGTCCCCACAACGGGCGCCCCAGTGGCTGGTTCGCGTACCACCTAACCCCGGCCGGGCGGCGGATGTCCTCGTAGCCGTCGGGCTGCCGGGGCGGGTCGGGCGCATGTTCGACCACCTGCTCGTCGACGCCTGACGACTTAGTGCGCACGGGGTGTAGGTCAGACCACGTCTTCGTTCGACGATCTGCGCCCGAGTCTCAAACACCGGCAACCCAACGGTTCTCCTCGCCGAGTTCGGCGTCGTCGCGGTGGGCGGCGACCCGGAGCGCGTGGCACGACGGCGGAACCACAGATTGCGCTATGCCCACGACGACGACCGCTCCGCCGCTTGCCTCGTCGCGTGGACCCTCGGTGCCTGAAGACCGGGGCTGCGCTCCGCAGCGATCGACTCACCCAAGGTCATCAATCCGTTCGCCGAGACCCTTTCGTCATCCGGATAGACCACTCTTCAGGGGAAACGACGTGACTGATCGTCGCGATGGGCCCTGTGGGGGACGAATTCCATCGGGGGGACGAACGCATGAAGAGGTCGGGCGGGGCGAGGAACGCCGTCAGGACGCACGAGGCCGCCAAGGCCCGCAAGGCGGCACGGAAGGCGAAGAGGGTCGCTCACGTCACCGCAACCTCGCGAACGGTGCAGGCGTCGGTGGCGGTAGCGATCGGCGCGGGAGTTCTGCTGCACGGCGGTCCGGTGTCGGGCCCGGACGCCTCGGCGCCGGTCCTCGTGCGCACCGTGGCCCTGACCTCGCAGGACGGGGCCGGCGACGAGCAGTCGGAGGCCGACACCGCGGGATCGGCGTCGGACGAGGAGGCGGCGGCCTCCTCTGGCGACTCCGAGGGGGAGGGCTCGAGCGCCGGCGGCTCGGGCGCGAGCGGCTCCATGGAGCAGGACAGCGCTCCGACGACGACCGCCGAGCAGGCCGAGACCCCGTCCGCCCCTGAGTCGGACCCGGAGCCGACGTCCTCGCCGGCTGCGCCGGCCCGGACGACTACCCCGACGATCGAGCCCACGGCAACTCCCAGCACCCCGACTCCGGCGCCCGCCGCCGCATCCGCTCCGGCGGCGGCGATCCCGCAGACCGCCGCCGAGGTCGCGCCGGTGGTGTCGCCCGCGGCCGTCGTGGCCGCGCCCGGGTCCGCATCCGCGCCGGTCACGGTGTTCCGAGGGGCTGCGGTCCCCGCCGGTCGACCCGACGGCACACCGCAGGACCTCCCGGCCGCCGTGCGTACGGCGACGTCGACGGGTCGCGTGACCCACGCCGTCGCGCAGAACCTGCTGACGAGGATCGCCCTCGGCCTGGCCGGTGTCCTGCCGACGGCTCCGGCGGGCGGTGGACCCGTCGCCCCGGCCGCTCCGACCAGCGCCCTGCTGCTGGCGCAGTGGGCGCTCTTCCGTCGTGGCGGCTCGCTGTTCAACCAGAGCCCCGTCAGCCGGCCGGCCCAGGCGCCGTCGAGCACGGGGCAGATCGTCGGGGACCTGCACGCGACCGACCCCGACGGCGACCGGCTGACCTACACCGTCGTCTCCGACGGCGCCCACGGCCACGTCGTCGTGAAGGCGAACGGGACCTTCACCTACACCCCGGACCCCGCATTCGCGAAGACCGGCGGGACCGACTCCTTCACCGTCGTCATCCGCGACAACGACGCGGCCGCCCCGGGCCCGGGCCGCTACACCGACCTGCTGCGCGGCGTGCTGTCCCGCCACCACCCGGTGCTCGCGTCCCGGCTGTTCGGTCCCCACGCGGTCACGATCACGGTGCCGGTGACCGTGACCCCGAGCGGGCCCAACACCCCGCCGGTCGTGTCGCCGACTCCTCCGGCCTCGACGGTCGACCGCGGCACGGGAGCGGTCCGCGGGAGCCTGGGCGTGCAGGACCCGGACGGCGACCGGCTCACCTACACCGTCCAGCAGCCGACGGGCATCGGCACGGTGGTGGTCGACCAGACCACCGGCACGTATACCTTCACGCCCGACGCCGCCGCCCGGCGGGCAGCAGCAGGATCGGTCGGCGGCGACTTCGTGACGTTCACGGTGTTCGTCTCGGACGGTCAGGGCGACCCGCTGCCGGTGACGGTCACCGCCGCCATCGACCCCGGCCCGGCCGAGGTCGTCGCCGGGCTCCCGGTCGGGGTGGGCACCTCGACGATGTACGCGAGCCCCGACGGGCGGCGCATCTACGCCGTCGGTCAGGCCGGGACGCCCACCGTGCTGCCCTTCGCGTCGGCGCGCGCAGCCGTCCAGCGCGCGGCCGTGGCACCGACAGGCTCAACGATCTCGATCATCGACGCCGGGAGCAACACGCTCATCAGCACGGTGACCCTGCCGGGCAACGCGGACCAGTTCGTCTTCAGCCCGGACGGTTCCCACGCCTTCGTGACGTCCTGGGAGAGCTACGTCCGCGACAGCCCCGCCACGATCACGGTCATCGACGTCGCGACCGACACCGTCGTCGCCACGATTGAGGCCGAGAACCTGCGCGGCGACCTCTACTTCAGCCCCGACGGGCGCACGGCCTACGTGACCGACCGGACGAACGGCGAGGTCGGCGTCATCACGGTGCTGGACCTGGACGACGACACCACGACGACGATCGAGGTGCCCTACCCCCAGCAGCTCTTCTTCAGCCCCGACGGCCGCCGGGCCTACAACGCGAGTGCTTCCGAACGGCGGACGTACATCATCGACACGTCCGACCATCACGTGATCGGCAGCGTGCCCGGCTACGGGCCGGTGCGGTTCGACCCGGACGGCACCCACGCCTACGTCGTCGACTACCGCTCCGAGAACAGCTCCGTCACGGTGATCGACATCGGTACGGACTCCGTTGCGGCGATCGTGCCGCTCGGCTCGTACCCCTCGGGAATCCAGTTCGGTTCCGGCGGACGGTTCGCCTACGTCAGCGACAACACCTGGGGCGGCGACGAGACGCTCACGATCATCGACACGTCGGACTTCTCCTCCCGGACGGTCGACCTGGGCGAGGACCCGAGCGAGCTGCAGCTCGCCCCCGCCGGCAACCGCGGCTACATCGTCGACCGCGACGCCGGCACCGTGACGATCATCGACACGGAGAACGGGGTCGTGCTCGACGCGGTCGACACGACCGACGAGGAGTACAGCTACATCCGCGAGTGGGCGTTCAGCCCCGACGGCTCCCGGTTCTACATCTCCGACAGCGGCCGGACGACGATCATCAACACCGTCGACGACACCGTCACCGTCGTGCCCGGGGACGGCCGACTGGGCTTCACCCCGGACGGTTCCGCGGCCTATCTGCTCGGCTACGACAACGACGGCGGGACGACGCTGCAGCTCGTCAGCACCGCCGACGACAGCGTGCGCGCCTTCAGCGTCCCCGTCTCCTACGCCAGCTCCGTGTTCTTCACCGCCGACGCCACCCGGGCGTACTTCCAGACCTACGACGGCGTGCTGACGGTGCTGGACACGACCACCGGTACGACGAGGGCGGTCCCGGTGGGCCAGCCCGTCTACCAGCCGCAGTTCAGCCCGGACGGTCTCCAGCTGTACGTGGGCGGCTACGACGCCTACGGCGGTCCGTACGGCAGCCCGTCCGGCGAGGCCAGCGTGGTCGTCCTGAGCACCGTCGACGACACGGTGTGGACCGTGCCGTTGCGCGAATATCCCTCCTACGTGACCTTCAGCCCCGACGGCACCCACGCGTACGTGACGAGCGAGCGCGGTCCCACGGGCACGAAGGTGACGGTCATCGATCGCTCCGACGGGAGCTACACGACGTTCGACACGAGCCCCTACGCCTCGGACGTCGCGTTCAGCCCGGACGGTCGCTTCGGTTACATCACCGGCAACGAGGAGGTCACCTTCATCGACCTGTCCGACGGCGCCCGCTCGGTCGTGCCCGCGTCCGTCGTCAACGGCGTCCGGTTCAGCGCCGACGGCCGGCACGCCTACATCCTCGACTCGCGCGGCGGCACCGCGGTGGTCGTCGCCCTCGACGAGCCGGCCGGCACCACCGACCCGCAGACGCAGGTGTAGCGCTCGTGGGCACCGTCGAGGTCGTCCCGGGCGCGGGTGCTGCCTCGGCGGCGCGCTGGTGGCACGCGCGCGTGCGGTGGGACGTCCGCTACCGCCGCGGCGTGATCACCTCGGACGTCGTGAGCGTGCTCGCGGTGGTGGGGGCCAGCACATGGCTGCACGTGCGGGGAGGGCCGGGCGGAGCCTGGCCGCGTGAGGTGGGCTGGGCGATGGGCCCGGCCGTCGTCGTCCTGGTCGTCGTGGCCCTCGGGCTGTGTCGGGCGTGGGACCGCAGCGTGCTCGGGTCGGGCTCCGAGGAGTTCACCCGGGTGGCGCGGGCGTACGCGTCGGGCGCGGTGGCGCTCGCGTTCGCCGGCGTCGCGCTGGGCGCCGACCCCGTCCGGCCCTGGGTGTTCGCGGTCCTCCCGGTTGCCGCCTTCGTGACGGTGCTGGGGCGCTACACCCTGCGCCGCGGACTGCACCGTCGCCGGCGACGCGGCACGTGCATGTACGACGTGCTGGCAGTGGGGTCCGTGGCGGCGGTGGAGGACCTCGTCCTGCGCACCCGTCGGGTGCCGTTCCACGGCTGGACCGTCGCCGCGGCCTGTGTCGCCGAGAACGGGGCGGGTCCCGACGTCGAGGGCGTGGCCCTGGTCGGCGGCCTCGAGGACGCGGTCGACCGGGCCCGCGCGCTCGGAGCGCGGATCGTGGCGGTCGTTCCCGCGCCGGACTGGACTCCACAGCGCCTGCGCCGGCTCGCCTGGGAGCTCGAGGAGACCGGCGCGGAACTCGTGGTCGATCCGGGCCTCATGGAGATCGGAGGGCCCAGGCTGCACGTCACGCCGGTGGACGGGCTGCCGATGCTGCGGCTCTCCGCGCCCCGGCTGTCGGGGGTCGCGCGCATGCTCAAGTACGGCACGGATCGGCTGTTCGCCGCGGTGCTGCTCCTGGTGCTGTCCCCGGTGCTCCTCGTCGTGGCCACACTGGTTGCCGCTGGGGGAGGCCCGGTGTTCTACCGGCAGACCCGAAGCGGACAGAACGGCCGCACGTTCCGGATGATCAAGTTCCGGACGATGCACGAGGGTGCGGACCAGGTGATCTTGGAGGGCAACGACGGGGCCGGGCCGCTGTTCAAGCTCCGCGACGATCCGCGCGTGACACCGGTCGGCGCCGTGTTGCGGCGCTGGTCGCTCGACGAGCTGCCGCAGCTGGTCAATATCCTCGCCGGGTCCATGTCGCTGGTCGGGCCGCGCCCGCCGTTGCCGCGTGAGGTGGAGAGCTACGGCGACGAGGCCCGGCGCCGGCTCCTGGTTCGGCCGGGGCTCACGGGCCTGTGGCAGGTCAACGGCCGCTCGGACCTCTCCTGGGACGACTCCGTGCGCCTCGATCTGCGCTACGTGGAGAACTGGTCGCCGATGCTGGACCTGGTGATCCTCTGGAAGACGGTGTGGGCCGTCCTGCGGGGGACCGGGGCGTACTGACGAGCCGCTCGAGGATTCACGTCGACCTCGTCGTCGGCGAAGGGGATCTCTCCGACGCAGTCGGGCGTCTGCCGGCCGTTGCTTGAGCGCCGTCGCGAGATCGGCGAGCGCTGTCCGTGCGAGCTCCAGCCGCGGCTGGAGCGCCTGTTGCGGCTGGTCAGCCCGTGTGCCACCCGAACGCGGTGCCGATGAAGAACCCGTCCGCGACCTCCTTGACGACCAGTGCGTTGATCTGTTGCTGCTTTCCCGACGACGAGAGCCCGGAGCTGGTGTTCGTGAAGCAGATGACCTGGCCCACCTCAGGGAGGAAGCTCGGCCCGGAAGCCTCGGCGCGGAGGCGGAGTGCTTCGTCGCAGGCCTCGGGAGTGGGTGGGTTGACCTGCGTGAACGCGACGTTGTCGTTGCCGCCGTTGACCTCTATGACGCCAGGGCGCGGGCGTGCGCAGTTCGAGAACCCGAAATCGTAGTCCGGGAGGCTCGGCCCCGTCTGGGGAATGTCCATGTCGACCGTCGAACTGCTGCTGCAATCGCCTCTGGCGACTCTCAGGTCCACCGGCTCGTAGGCGATGGAGGGTGCGGGCGCCGAAGTCGTGCCCGGGGACGTCGTCGGCGTGGGAGGGGATCCGGTCGGCGACGTACTCGGACTGGCCGTGGTGGTCGTGGGAGGTGCAGCGGTGATCTGACCGCGGCCGCCGCTCAGCAGGCCGATGAGGATCCCGATGATCAGAACCAGGACCACGACCAGGAGGAGCATGAGGACGAGATAGCGAGCGCGGACGAAGGATGTCGTCCGAGTCCTGCCGTTCGACGAGTACTCGTGCCTGATGACCATCGGCAGGTTCGCGCGCTGCGTGTCGACCTGGGTCTGCCGCAACTCGAGATCGTCGCGGCGCGAGCCACGACGTTCGCGGTCGTCATCACCGGGCTTCGACGATTCCCCGTCCCGGGAACGTCCTTCGGGCAACGGTCCTCCTTCTGAATCCTGCGATCGTCGCGTTGCTGACTGGTCGGCCGGGCCGGATCAACTCAGTTGACTCAGCCAGACCGCGACCCCGAGCCCGATCACCATCACGACCATGATCGCGAGCAGGAGAATCGTCAGGACGCGCTTGTACCTGGGCGGCCGGGCGACCTCGTCGGTGCTCCCCCCCGTCGCGGACTCGGGCGGCGCGACCTTGCCCGGGTGTCGCCGCCCGGGTCGCGGTGTTCGATCAGGAGACGGACCGGTCGTGCTCGTCGCCGCCTGCTGGTACCACCAGGTGGGGGGCTCCGTCGGCTGGGCGGGGGACTCGGTCGGCTGGGCGGGGGGCTTCTCGTACCGCTTCTCCGCGCGCGGCGGCGGACCGGGAGTCGGCTCCGGTGCGTCGAAGCGGCTCGGATCCACGATGGCGTTCTCCCACCACGGATTCGTCGGGCCGGCCGGTGCCGGGCGCGGCGGGGGGATGGTCGGGTTGATGAGCGCCTCGAGCCCGCAGTCCACAGGGCGCCCGGACGAGCAGAGTTCGACGAGTCGGGCCTTGAGCCGACCGACCTCGGCGTCGCGGAGCCGGTCGAGGTCGTGCCAGATCCCCGAGTCGAAAGGGCCGGTGAAGTCCGGCGCGCTGAAGATCAGGTTGCGATCCGTGTAGTACTTCTCCCACAGGTCCGGCTCTCGACTCAGTGCGGTGAGCGAGAGGTGGATGACCAGAGCGGGGAAGGTGTCCATGTACGGACCCCACCGGCGGCCGGGATCGGGAGGCTGGTATGCGTCGTGGCCCTGCTCGGCGGGTGCGCCCAGGTGGTCGATGGAGGGCAACCAGACGCCGTCGAAGTCGACGAGGCGCAGATCGGTTCCGTCGACCAGGACGTTCCCGTGCTGGAGGTCCCCGTGGGCGATTCCGGCAGTTTGCAGCCGTGCGACGCAGTCGCGCCAGCTCTGGGCCAGGTGGGCGAGACCGGTGGTGTCACCGTGCTCGACCAGACCGTCGACGTGGTCGTCGAGCACGGAGCCGGGCAGCCAGTCCATCCGCACCAGCGGCCACCAGAGGTCACGGATGTGCACGCCGCTGTCCACCCACCGGGCGCTCGGGATGATCGTGCCGAGACCGTTGGAGGACAGGGAGGCGCCGAGCGCTGTGTACCGCTCGCGGCCCGACTCGCTGGGTCTCGTGAAGAAGCGCACCGCCTCGGGCCGCCCGCCGACCTCGGCGCGGAAGACCACGGCGCTGCCACCCGTGCTGGCGGCGGGGACGCTCTCACCGGGCGGGGTCGGGAAGACGGCCGCGCGTAGGTCACCGGGCCCGAACACGCGGCCGGGGGACTGCACGGCGAGCCGATAGTCCGTGGCGAGCGGCCAGGTCGTGTTCACGGTGAGGCCACCTGTCCGAGTGTCGGGAGGCAGACCGCGACGGTGTCCGGCGGTCGTGCGACGATCCGCATCCGCAGGAGGGTGGAGTCATCGTTGTCCATCGCCCCGGACCCACGCTCGCCCTCGACGAGCTCTGCGAACTCCTCGGGCTCGCTCAGCGCGGCCAACAACTCCCACACCTCGCGGCGGCGCCCGGGGTCGGCGTCGGCGCGCAACAGCCACGCCGCGACCGCGTCGGTCGCGACGTAGAGGCGGTCCCCGAGGCGCAGGTCGCCCGACCAGAAGGTCGTGCACTCGACCATCCGCTCGAGATGGACGCTCCTCGAGGAGAGCGCCTGCGGGCTGGTCCCGAAGTCGCCGGGCGCGAGCGGTGGTACGTGCCGGAGACGTTCGTGGTCACGGACCTGGAAGAGCACGGTGTCGCCGATCCCGAGGGCGGTCCACTGCGGCCGGTCGGAGTCGAGGAGGTCGATCTCCCCTGCGAGGAAGGTGGCATACGAGGCCGACTCCTCGAACTTGCGGCGCGCCCAGGAGTGCGGGAAGACCCGGTCCACCTCGGCCCAGCGCGTCTGCATCTCCTCGTACCACTGGTGGACGGCGGTCTCGGTGGGTGCGCAGAGCCACCAGGGTTCGTACTCCGTGGACGGAGCGAACGATCGCGCGAGCTGGCGAGCCCAGCCGCCGGGGTCGTAGCCGTCGGTGGCTCCGTCCGCCACCGCGAACCGTGCGCGTCCGCCGGATCGGGCGACATCGGCCCCGGCTCGCTTCATCGTGCTGAAGGCGTCCTCGTACTCGTCGGGCTCGTTCCCGCCCTTGACGAGGTGGAACGCGTCGATCATGACGTGCATCGCGTCACCGCCGACCCAGGTCCGGCCTGGTGCCGATCGTCAGGAACTTGACCAGGGTCGGGAAGTCGGCGTTGAAGCTGAACGCCCGACCTCCCTCTGGCACCGAGAAGCCCGTCTCGTGCTTCTCGGCTGTGGCGACGAAGGTCGGTGGGAGTTCGCTGGAGATGCCGAACAGGAGGGGGCCGGGCTCCGGAAGGCCGTCGGCGGACGCCGGGAAGTTCGCGGGCGGCTCCTCGTCGGGGGAGATGAAGATGTTGAACAGCAGGGGCGGGCCGTCCTCCGTCGCGAGGGACCGCAACCGTGCCGCCCAGTCGACCAACGGCGTGTCCTGGTAGCGGTCGGTGACGATGCCGTCGGTGATGTTGATGATGATCGGCGGGAAGGAGGTCCGGTGCCGACCGACCCACTCGTGCACGTGCTCGCCCGCCACCGCGATGGCCTCGCACATCGGCGTCCGGAAGCCCCACAACGGGTCGACCCAGACCTTGGCCCGGCCCGCCGGTGCGCCGGCGTCCGTGGACGGGACCTCCACCTCACGGGCCCACCCGTCCGCGATCTCGGGGACGGGGACGAGCCCCCGCCCGCGCAGCGTGTCGCCGGCCCACGCGCTCTCGACACCCTCGGTGCGATCGGACTTCATGCCGTACCCGAAGACTCCGATGTCGTAGTAGTGCCGCACCCGGACTCCGCCCGGGTTCGCCATCATCACGAGGTTGTCGATCGTGCGGTTCAGCGCCCGCGCGGCTCCGGTCGCGAGCGTGCCGCCCTGCGGCCAGGCGCGGCGCATCGAGTCCGAGCGATCGATGAGGAAGACGATGCAGCCGGGGGTGCGTCGGGAGAAGCTGGTCGTGTACATCCGTCGCCTTTCGGGGAGCGTGTCGATCAGGAGCCGGGCGACCGCACCGGTGGCCAGCCCTCGCCCGGGCGCCAGTCCCAGTGAGCGCGGCAGGTCTGACATCTGAAGCCGTAGCGGTTGCCCTGCGCGGCGATGTCGAGCGCGTAGCCGGCGCATTCCGGGCACACCGCGAGCTGTGTGGGGTGCTCGTAGCCGGCGAGGGCCCGCAGCGTGCGGGACGGCGGCAACGTCGGGGCCTGCTTCGTCGGCTTCGAGCTCGTCGAGCGCGCGGGCGACGCCGGGGCCTCCCACCAGGGCTTCCCGACGAGTGCGTGGGTCGGAGGCGGGGCGGAGGTCGCCGGGGGAGCCGGCGTCGGGGGAGGCGCCGAGCCCGTCGGGACGGGGAACCGGCTGGTCGCCTCGGTCGCTCCCGGGAGCGGCGGCCGGCTGCTCCCGCCCGAGCCGCGGACGACCGGGAGAGCTCCCGGCTCGTGAGCCTCGGGTCGCCGGGTGTCGTTGCTCCCTCCCGTGGCGGCGCCGGGGGACGGCGTCGTGGGCGGAGCAGGGACCGGCGCCTCTCGTGGTGTGGACGGCCCGGTGACAGCGCCCGACGGGCCCCAGCCCGGGTCCGATCTCGGGGCGGGTCGCTGACGGGATGCCCAGTCGGTGAAGAGAAGGGATGTCACGATGCCGAGGAACACGGCGGCGGCGGCGGCGACGACACCTGCGACGAACGTCGGGCGTGCACCGGCTGCGAGGGCCACGAGCACCCCGAGAAGCGTGCCCGCCAGGACCAACGGGACCACGACGGCCGTCGTGGAGAGGGGAGCCCCCTCCCGCGCGGAGTTCTTCGCGGAGTCCTTGGTCGTCATGTGCTCAGCCATCTCGGAAGCTCACCTCGAAAGGCGTGGTCGCCCGCTCGTCCTGGCACGTTTCCGGGAGGGCGTCCCGGACCCAGCAGATGCGGTCGATCTGGAACGTGCCGATATCGATGTCTGCTCGGCCGTCCGGCCCCAGTTGCGTGTTGAGGACCTGGTCGGTACCGCGGAGGTGCACGACGACCTTCGCGCCGGGACCGGCCGCGTCCGGGCCTGCGGGGACACGGGGGAGACCGAGCGAGAGGAGACGTCTCGCGGGTGCCGGGGCGGCCGCCGCGGTCGACGCGGCAGGTGCGCCCGCCTCTGCGGGGGGTGACGGCACCGAGGTGGGCGCCGGGGTGCCGTCCGGCCCGGTCGCCCGGTTGTCGTCGGCGGGGAAGGCCAGGCCGGCGATCGCGAGGCACACCGCACCGATCACGACGCCGAGCGCGAGCACGCTCGCGACGATCGCCCAGGTCGGCAGGGGATCGTCGTGGGGATGCGTTCGCCCGGGAGGAGCCGGCGCCTCCTCCGTCGTCCTGCCCTTCGCCGTCCAGGCGTCGGCGTAGTCCCGTACGGGCCGCTGGTCGTCGGTGCTCATCGGCGGATCCGCTCCGTGGTCGAGTCGGAGGTGTGTTCGGCGGAGACCGACCCGAGCCGGTGCTGGACCTCGAGACCCAGCACCAGCCGGCGCCCGTTCTCCGGCAGGTCGATCGAGGCGCTGCGTGGCGTGCCGGCGACGTCACCGGCGGAGCGGGGCCGGACGTGGACCCGGAGTCGGACGACCCGTCCGGTCCGGTGCCGCCGTCCGCGGACCGAGATCCGGACGTCGGCCCCCGGCACGTCGAGTCGTCCGGGCTCCTCGTCGTCGGTCGACAGGTGGTGCCGACGACGGTGGAGATCGAGCCGGCCCCCGGCGGTGCGGGCCTGCGGTCCGGTGACGACGACCGTCACCGTGCCGCGCAGCCGGGGCGACAGGAGGGCCGCTGCGAGGCCGACGATTCCGACGAGCACGAGCAGCAGCAACCACCACCCCAGGCCGAGGCCGACCGGGGCGGTCCCGGCCATGGTCCCGGTGGCGTCCACGAGGTCGCCGTCCGTCGGGGCCTGGTCGGGCCGGCCCACCAGCGCGGCGAGCCCGTTCGCGGTGTTCGAGACGACGTGCCCCGACAGCACGAGGTCGGTGGAGTAGGTCCCCGAACCGGGAACGAGCGAGGTGCGGAAGGGCACCGTCCACGACAGCCGGACGGGGAGAACCTGCGATCCCCCCGCGGGCAGGTTCACCACGTCGGGCAGGGGCGTGGACCGCACGTCGAACCCGTCCTCCGAGGTGAGCTTCGGATCCTCGAGCGTGACGGGGAAGACGGGTGAGGTGTTGGTGATGACGACCCCGATGGTGGTCGCGCCCGATCCGAGGTCGACGTCGGAGAACGACGGAGGCCACGACACCCGCACCCCGGGGCCAGGCATCCGGTCGAGGAGCGGGGCCGCCTGCTGCAGCCGGACGTCCTGGTCGAGGCGGCCGAGGTAGTCCTTCAGTGATCCCTCGCCCGCGACCGTCAGGTCCTGGGTCTGCGGGAGCGCGCTCGCCATCAACTCGCTGCCGGTGCGACCCGAGAGGGGGATGCTGAAGGCGCGCAGCGGCCGGGCCCGGCCGGCCCGCTCGGCCCTCGCGCGCAGGTCCGCCCAGCCCGGGGAGGATGCGTCGACATAGCGGCTGGTCGGTGCCGCGGCCTGGGTGCCGTCAGTGAGCAGCACGACGGACGTCGTCTGGCCGGCAGGCACGCCGTCGACCTCGCGGAGGGCGAGATCGAGCCCGGCTCCGACGTCGGTGTTCGCGCCGGTCGCCTCCGGGAGCCGCGCCGACACGTCACCGACGGCAGAGACCTCGGTCAGGGGCACGATCGTCGACGCCCGTTCGGCGAACCCGACGACCGCGAGCCGGTCGCCCGGGCACAGCGCATCCACGAACGAGCGCATCGCCACGCGCACCTCGTCGTAGCGCCCACCGGTCTGCATCGACCGGGAGAGGTCGACGGCGAACACGTAGGAGACGGCCGGGCGCGGCGTCCCGACCGAGTCCAGCAGTGCAGCCGGCGTCACGCTCCCCGCCGCCACGTCGGGCAGGGGTGGTCCGTCGCAGCCGTGCGTGGGAGCGGCGGACGCCGGGCCGATCGCGAGCAGCGCAGCGAGGAGGACGAGAGCCGTGGTCGTGCACGCGGCCACGAGGGGTCGGGTCATGAGGCTCCTCCGGGGCGCCAGAACCGAGCGCGACGCTGCTCGGTGTGCGGTGTCCTGGTCGACGGGCCGTGTCCGGCGCGCGCGCGATGGAGTCGTTCGAGCGCGAGCTCACGCGACCGGTCCAGTGCCTCGAGGGCGGCGTGCCGGTCGTCGCGGTCGGCCAGGAGCTGTGCGATGCGCGCGTTCAATCGGCGCAGTTCGTCCTCGTGCTCCTGGCGCTCGGGCGCACCGTCCGCCTGTTCGATGGCGCGAGCCAGGGCACGGGGGACGTCGGCGGCGACCTGGTCGCCGAACCCGCCGTCGCGCGCGTGTGCGACGGTCTCGGCGAACCAGGTCGACACCGCCGAGGCCGCGACGTCGTGGTCGTCCACCATGAGCCGCGCCGTGGCGTCCCAGAGGTCGACCAGTCCTCGAGCGCCTCCGTGCCCCACCCGCCCGGCGAGCGCCCCGACCCAGAGCCCGCGGCCGTCGGCGGGTTCGTGAGCGAGCAGTCCGGCGAGGAGCGCGGCCAGTTCGCCCGTCGGGCGGTCCCGGGACACCGCGAGGCGTAGCCGTGCCAGGTCGCGCCACCACGCGATCCCGCCTCGCTCGTCGTCCGGGGTCCAGGCGCCGGGCAGTTCGTCGAGGCGGGCGACGAGGCGGCCGTCGTCGGCGGCGAGGGCCCGGCGGAGCACGGTCGGACGCCAGTCGGGCACGGGTTCGGCGGCCGTGCCGGCCAGTATTCGGGCGCGCTGGTCGGCGTCGTCGGAGGCGGACAGTCGCTGGTCGACCACGGCTTCGAACGCCCGTCGCGGCATGCCCTCGCAGGCCTGGCGCACCGCCGCGACGTAGCGGACGCCGTCGTCGACGGGCTCTGGAGGGAGGGCGACGTGCCCGCATACCCGGAGGGCGTCGAGCCGTCCCGCGACCTGGTCGTCGGCGCCGGCCGACGTGGCGAGGCGTCGCCGCAACGCCGCTGACCCGTCGGTGGGCCCGTCCTCGAGGACCGGGACGAGTCCGGTCCAGGCGGACGGGAGGAGCAGGTCGAGCCGGTCCAGCTCGTGCGCGCCGGCGAACAGGATCGCGGCCAGCCGGGGAGCGCGGTGATCGTCCCCGAGGAGCCCGAGAGGATCGGGTTCCGGGCGGCGTCCCTCGATCAGACAACGGAGGGCGAGCACCCAGTGAGGGGTGCGTTGGGAGCCCCCGTCGAGCCACTCCACGAGGCCCGCGAGCTGTGTCACGGGCGGTCGGCCGAGCAGGCCCGTCATGGCGTCGAGGTCCTCGCACCAGCGCTCACGCAGCCGTTCCCACCGGGGGAAGCCGCGGTCGGCGAGCAGGTCGGCCACCAGCACGGCGAGGTCGGGCGGGCACGTGCCGAGAGGCCCCAGCACGTCACGCAGGAACACCTCGAGGTCCCCGTGCTCCTCGGCCGCGTCGACGAACGCCAGGACCTGTTCCCGGCCCGGCCGTGGAGCGTCGGGATCCGTGAGGGCCCGCTGCAGGTCCGGGCCCCAGAGTGGGCTGAGCAGCCGGAGTTCCTCGCGACCGGCTCCCTCGAGCGCGCAGCGGAACACGGCGCGGCGGAGCGCCGGGTCGACGGCGGGTGGCCCCTGTCGGCGCAGCGCGCGACGGGCGCGGACCGAGTCGCCGTGTCCGGCGCGCACATCGGCCGTCACGGCCCGGAGGAGGTCGAACTCGATCGCGACGTCGAGCGCGTGCTGGGGGGAGCCGAAGTCGACCGCCGTCGTGTGCGCGGCGAGCCACTCCCGCAGTTCGTCGGCGCGACCTTCGGCAATGTAGCCGCCGGCGACGTCGAGGTAACGTCGAGCGATGACGCTGCGTGGTGGGCCCGGGACACGGCCGGGGGACACCTCGGGAACCGACCTGGCCACCCCGCGGTCGGAGAAGCAGAGGCGCTGGGGCCGATGGGCGGGATCGACCGCGTAGGTGGTCAGCGTCAGCGCTGCTCGGTACCCCGCCGGGAGGGCGGAGGCGACCGCCTCCGCCACCGCGAGCCGCCCGAGCATGTCGAGGTCGGCGTCCGCGACGACGACCCGTCCCTCCAGGAGCAGGGCGGCCACGGCGACGGCCCAGGCCGGATCGACACCGGGGGCCGGTGGTGCGTCATCGGTGATCTCCAGGTCCAGGGCTTCACCCGGTGCGGGCAGCACGGCTCTCCCCACCGCATCGGCCCAGGCCGGGTAGCCGACCCCGGCCAGCGCGCTCCCGGCCACCACCGCGATGGTGGTGGTCGCGATCGCCCGCCGATCGCGGTCGCGCTCGCCCGACCAGCGCATCAGAGCAAGCGAGAGCCACGGATCCTCGCCGCCGTGGCATCCGACGGACGCCCACGGGAGGGAGTCGGGCCGCCCGGGGGCTTCGGTCTCGGGCGTGCCGGGCGCGTTCTCGGCCAGGTACCGGCCGAGCTGGAGGGCGTCGCCGGTTCCCGACGCCAGGAT
This sequence comes from Actinomycetospora termitidis, assembly GCF_030286555.1. GTDB lineage: Bacteria > Actinomycetota > Actinomycetes > Mycobacteriales > Pseudonocardiaceae > Actinomycetospora > Actinomycetospora termitidis. The sequence goes on from NZ_JASVWF010000006.1 coordinate 150,026, forward strand.
CCGGTAGTCGCTCTGATCGCCCGGGGCCTTGCCCTCGACCGCCCAGTGGGCCTCGACGGTGCGCATCGTCGTGCTCATCGCCGGCCCCTGCTGATGGCGTGCTGGAGGTCGACGAGCGGCTCGAGGACGTTCACCGGGCGGGGCGTGCTGCGCAGCACGTACTGTCCGCCGCGGACCTGCAGGTTGTCCGGGTCGTCGAGGTCCACCGCGCCGTCCGGCGCGTGGAAGCCGACCGCCGAGGTCACGTAGAAGTGGGTCCGGGACGGACTGAAGTTGGCCAGGATCTGATTGCGGATGGCCGAGGCCGCGCGCGCCCGCCGATCACGGCACAACCACTCGAAGAAGTCCCGGGCGTGGACGTCGGCCACCCTCGGGGCGAAGGGTGGTCGCGCGTCCTGGGTGAGCCACAGCCCTCGACGTGCGTCGTGCACCATCGGCACGTTGTCGAGCTTGGCGACGCAGACGGCGAGGTGGTGGGGGAGTCGCCCATCTGGGTGCAGGTCATGCTGCATCCTGCTGAGCAGGGCGGTCATGGTCGCTCCGAAGAATGCCACCGCGTCCTGGTGGACGAATTCGCGCTGGGCGTCGAAGAGATAGACGAGCGCGTCGGAGCCGGCCAGCATCTCGATCAGGTCGGGCTCGGGGTTCTGGAACTCCGAACCCGGCCGGTCGGTCATCCGGACGTCGATCGTCCGTGTCCGCCTGAAGCGGGTGCCGGGCCGCCGCAGCTTCCAGTGGATGTCCCGCCGGGCACGGGTCGCGGTGGGGAGGACCTGATCGCGCAGGATGCTCTGGTTCGCGTTGTCCAGGAACCGGCGCGACTCGTCATCGACCGGGATCACCATCCACCCCGCCTCGTACGCCGCGAGCGGGAGGGTCCAGAGGAAGGTGCTCTTGCCGCTCGACGTCCCGCCCCAGAGCGTGGTGGTGGGTTGCTCGTCGTCAGCGGGCTGGATCGGGGGCACGGGCGGTGCGCCGGAACCTCCCCGGGAGGGCGGATCGGGATCCGGGACGGGAGCACCTCGGCCGGGACCGCTCGGCGTGCCGGGGTTCGTGGGAAGAGGTGCGATCGGGGACCGCAGTCCGGCCTCCGGGGTCCGTGGCTCGACGCGGGCGGGGCTCGGCTCGGCGGCGGCGGACTCCTCCGGGGGGAGGGACGGACCGCGACGGAACGGCCCACTGCGCTCTGGGCCCTCGTGTGGGGTAACGGGGCTCCCCGGAGCCTCGGCTGCTGCTCCGGCCTCACCGCCGGTCGCCCACCAGGGGTCGGCGGCCGAGGGCGACGTCGTCTGCGACGGGACCGGCCCGCCCGCGACGTCCTCCGTCTCGGCCGTCTCGGCCGTCTCCACCGGCGGGTCCGGCACCGGCGCGTCCCCCGTCGACGGGTCGGGCGGGGACGCCGGCTCGGACGAGGCCCGGCCCTGCTCCCACCACGGGGTCGATGCGCTGTCGTCCGTGCTCACGTCCGGCCGCCCGTCCCGGCGTGGGGCGGCCCGGCGAGGGCGAGCTCGAGGCGCCCCGACGGAGCCGTGGGGCCCGGAGCGACCGCAGCGACGAGGTCGGCGACCGGGCAGTCGTCCAGCGACCACCTGGCGGTCGAACCCAACCGGTTCCACACCCGACGGGTGAGGTCGCGCGGCGCGGTGGGGTCGTCCTCGGCGGTGACGAAACGAGGCTCGTCGACGACGGCGACATGTCGCACGGCAGCTCCCAGGTGCTCCAGGTGGTCCTCCCACCGGGTCTTGTGCGGGCAGACCCGGGCGCGCTCCTCGAGCTGCGGGAACACGGCCGGGGGCCGGCTGCCCAGGACGAGCAGCGCCCGCTCCGAGCCACCTGCCCACGCAGCACCCGCAGCCTCGCGGAGCGCGTCGTCCAGGGCCGACCCGTGGGTGTCCAGGCCAGGTCGTGACGTCCAGCCCATCGCGGTCGCGCCGGCGCGGCCCGGCGGTCCGAACGCGACGATCTGCAGTTCGTCACGCCACGCCCCTCGTTCGGCGACGTGGTCGTCGTACCCGACGACTCCGAGCCGGACCCGCCCGGGCAGGTACGCGGCACGCTTCTCGAGAGCCCCGGCCACGGCGCCGACCAGGGACAGACGTCGTGCGACGACGTCGGGCGGGCCGCCCAGCTCGACGGCTACGAGGACGTCGACCGGGGAGACGGAACGGTGCACCGCAGGCAAGGAGGGCCGGGGGTCCTCGGCGAAGGGAGCCGACGGGAGCCGGCGGGACTCCCCGGACCCGACCACGAGGTCGAGGTGGACGTCGGTCCCCGCCACCAGCCGTACCTGGACCTCGCCCTCGCCGGCGGGGAGGTCGTCGATCCGACCGATCCCGACGAGCGGCCAGGAGACCGGAGCCTCGCGCCCGGCACGCGCGACCGGGAGGTAGATCGCACCCTCCGAACCGGCCGCGCGTCGGATCCACACCGACGTGGACGCGAACCCCGACCACGGCGTGGCGCCGGCAGGGAAGAGCGGGACGCTCGAGGCGCGGACGCCTCCGTCGCTGCCGACCTGCGCGACCACGAGGTGATGGGCCCACCGGAGCGGAGCGTTCGCGCACAGCTGGCCGGCGTAGGCGTCGAGGTCGAGGTGCCGGGGAGGCCGGACGACGTCGGCGCGGGGTGGCCTTCCGACCCGGAGAGCCTCGACGACCCGATCCGGGAAGGCCCACCCGGCTGCCCGCCGGATCACGGCGAGATCGGTGCGTGGGTCGTCGAGGGCGAGCTCGTCGCGGATCGACCCGGCGAGCACGCGGACGGTCGACGCCGACGGGTCCGACCCGCCGTCGACGATCCCGCCCGCGAGCAGGTACCTCCGCAGAGTGGCGTCTCCACCGGCCTCGACGAGGTCCCGGAGCGGCCACGGACCGGCGTTCGAGCCGACGAGCGGCACACCGTTCGTGTCGCGCCGGAGGACCCGGGCGCGGACGGACTCCTCGTCGATCTCGACGAGGACGACCCGATCGACCTCGCCGTAGACCAGCCGGGCGACCGTGTCCTCCACGGCGCCGGCGAGATGACCCTGTGCTGCGCGGTCCTCGTCGGCGCGTCGGACGTGGTCGCGCGCCCGAGCCAGCTCGACGTCGGGCTCGGACGAGCCGCTCGGTCGGCAGTGGATCAGAACCGCACCGGAGGAGGCCCGCACGGCGGCGGCGAGGTCGTGATCGCGCTGCCGGGCGGGCGTGGCGGGGTCCGCCGTGCTGTGACGGCACTCCGGGCACCACCCGCCGGAGACAGACCAGCGGCAGATCGGACACCGTGCGGCCACGTGCCGATCGGCGGGGGGCATGCGGTGCAGGCGCACGGTGCGCCCCGACTCCGCCGGGGTCGTGCGGGGGGCCGTGTACTCCACCGTTCCACCCGGGCGTCCGGCGGGGAGGTCGACGACCGCGACCGCTCCGTCGCTGCGGCCGACCAGCAGGACGTCCCCGTCGACGGCCACCGGGACCTCGACGGGGGCGCCGACCCGCGCGACCACCGTCGGCTCGGCGTCGTCGAGGTCCAGGGCGAGAACCTCGCCCTCGAGCGTCCCCACGAACAGCCGACCGTGCCCCAGAGCGACGGAGCGCCGTACCGCGACGCCGAGCTCCCGCCGGCTGCGCTCCCCGCCGGCTCCGGCCACCACCGTCGTGCCGTCCAATGCGACGACCATCGCGACGGCGCCCCGGGCGACCACTGCGGCGGCCGGCGTGGCGGTCGACACCGTGGTCAGAGCGGTCCCGTCAGCCCTCAGCAGTCGGAGCGAGCCGTCAGCGGTCGCGACCGCGACGACATCGGCGGAGGCCGCGAGCGCGAGCACCCGGTCGCCGGCCGGGACGGTCCAGGAGCGGTCACGGGCGCGGAGGTCGACCGCGTGCACGACTCCGTCCGCGGTCGCCACGACCACGCGGGACCGACCCGCGTCCGCGATGGCGTCGACGGGAGCTCCGAGAGCCCATTCGGCGAGCAGGCCCCGGCCCTTCCCGGAGAAGGCACAGAGCACCCCGCCGGCACCACCCGCGACGACCCATCCGCCGACCGTCCGGAGCTGCGTCACGGGGCCACCGACCCACAGCCGGTCCACGGTCGCGCCGGAGACGAGATCGAGGACGTGGACGAAGCCGTCCTCGGCCCCCACGAACACCGACGAGGCCATGACGCCGAGTGCGCGCCCGTCGAGATGCCGTCGCCAGCGGCGCGGATCCCGGCCGTCCCCCGCGTCCACGCACACCTCTCCGCCGCGCGTCAGGACGACGAGGCGGTGGTCGTCGGCCACGGCGACGGCGGCCGGTCCGTCTCCGAAACGGCACGCCGGGCCGCGCGGCCGCCGCGTGGCGGACAGTGGCGGCGCCAGGACCTCGCTCGGCAGAGCTCGCGTACCCCCGGGACCTCCCGCGGTCCCCGGCGGCGTCGTCGGTCGGGTCGGCTCCGGCTCGGGCGCGCCGACGGCTCCCCGCAGGGCGATGTCGTCCCGATCCTGCTGATCGAGCTGGGTGGTCGCTTCTGCCGGGAGCGCCTCGGTGAGCGACCGCGTCGTCAGCAGGGCGCGGGCGAGCTCGGCGAACTCGCCCGCGGTGGGGCGGCGATCAGGATCGGCATCGGTCGCCGTCCTGAGGAGGGGCCGCAGGACGTCGGGGACCCCGTCGAACTCGATGGGGCCGATCCCGACGATCTGCTCGCCCTGCACGGCGACCTTGCGGGGGAAGTCCTTCCGCAACGGATAGATCAGCGCGGCCGCCAGCTCGAACACGTCGGCCTTGCGGTCGTCGACGGTGTAGCCGTTCCCGGCCCGCTCCGGAGCCAGGTACGTCGGGGTCCCGACCAGATAGCCGGACCGGGTCAGACCGGGCTGACCGTCGGAGCGGGACAGCCCGAAGTCGATCATCAACGGTCGTTCGCGCGTGACGAGGACGTTCTCCGGCTTCAGGTCGCGGTGGGCCGTCGTCCGGTGCAGGTACTCCAACGTCTCACCGAGGGCGACCGCCAGGTGCAGCACGGCCTGCGACGGAAAGGGACGCGAGCAGCGGTCCACGAGCTGGCGCAGGGAGAGACCACCGACGTACGTCGTCGCGAACCACGGGGGTTCCTCGCTGAGGCCGGAGGCGAGCAACGTCGGGATGCCGGGGTGCTCGAACCTCTCGAGGAGCCCCACCTCGCGACGGAAGCGGGCGAGCACCTCGCCGTCGCTGCCCTGTCGGTCGAGCACCTTGACGGCGGCCCGTGCGCCCGTGGCGTCGTCGACGGCGACGTGCACCGTGCCGTAGGCGCCGGCGTCGAGCCTCCGGACCTGGCGGAAACGCCCGTACTTCGGCGAACCCCCCTGACCCACCGCTACCCCCCACATCGCGTCGCCTGCTCTGGCGCACTCGACGAAGGGCGACACCGATGAGGTCGCCCGACTTCCCCCCGAAAGCAGCGTGATCGACAGTAAGTCAGATCTCTGCGAGAAGAACCATCTCCTTCACCCGTTGAGACCAGCTTAGAAGTAGGGCGGACGACTCTCCGTGCTATTCCTTTTGCGTTCGTGATCGTCTACGGTCGCCCCTCGATCGGGGGATCGGATCTTTCATCGGGGGGAGGCGGCCGTGGGCCGTCTGGTCGTGATCGCACTCGCCGCGCTGCTGGTGGCCGGATGCGCGGGTGCGACTCCCGCGGAGCCGGGCGGGCCCACGGGGACGGCGAGCGACGGACCTCCGCCCGGTCTTGTCGGCGTGCGCAACGCGGCCGTGACGGTGGCGTGCTCGAACGAGGGCCTCTCGGGCCCCTGGTCGTTCACGATCGCGGCGACGGACGCGTCGTCCGGCGCGCCCGTTCGCGAGCTGCGGTTCACGCTTCCGAAGGGCACCGAACCCGCGTTCCCCTGCGCCGACGGCAGGGGCAACGTCGCGTCCGCCGGCCTCGTGCCCTCCTACGCGTTCCGCCAGGTCTTCGACGCGGACTTCCGCAAGATCGCAGTCACCTCGTCCGACGCCCGGACCAGCGGCCGGCGGGTCGGCGTCCTGGACATCGCCACCGGCCAGGTCACCGATCTCTCACCCGCTCGGTCGGACTTCGCCGCCGCGCCCCAGGACCACAGCGCCGTCTTCGCCGACGACGGGAGGGTGTGGTTCGCCTCGGACACCACGCGCACCGTCACCTCGGTCGCCCCGGACGGGTCCGGCCTCAGGGACGAAGGACCAACCGGCTACACCAATGGTGTCGCCATGCTCGGGTCCGGGGACCTCGGGCTGGTCGTCGCTCCGCGTTCCCACACGGCGTTCGCGTTGGCCGCCGGGGGCGACGGCTTCGTGGCGCCGTCGCCCGACGGGTCCGTGTTCGCCTCCGTGGAGCAGGCCCCTCTGACCGGCGAGTCGGGTCCGCTCGAGCTGCGGCGCTCGGAGGACGACGGCGGGAGTGCGGTCCCGCTCTCCGGGGACTTCGGGCGGGTGGAACGGTGGGTCGACGGGACGAGGTTGCTCGGCGTCGCCTCGGCGGGGCAGGGAACGACCATCACCCTGGCGGAGCTGGGCCCCGGGCGGCGGGCGGCGACCGCGCGTTCCATCACGCCGGCCACCGACCGGTACAACGCCAGTCCGGTCGCGTCCCCCGACGGCTCCTCGGTGATGTTCCTGTCGTTCAGGGCGAACCGCGCGGCCCTCTACCGGGTGCCGATCGGCGGCGGAGAGCCCGTGGTCGTGGCGCCCGATGTGGCCACCTCGAACTACCTCCTCGAATGGCGGTGAGCGAGGTGTCGCTCATCGAGCTCGGATGTCGCGGCTTGCCCGGCGTCGTCGCCGTGGTGCTGCTCGCGTCGTCGGGGTGCAGCGCCGCCATTCCGCCTCCCGAGCCCTCGCCGGCGGCGAGCAGCACCGTTCCTCCTCCCGCCCGGTCACCCCTCGACCAGCTGCGGGCCTGCATCGAGCAGGCGCAGACGGCGTCCTCGCCCGCGGCTGCCCAGAGCGAGCTCGAGCGGTGCCAGACGCAGTTCGAGACGGCGTCGAGCGCGGTCGACGCCCGGCGCGCGGCGTTCGAGGCGTTGCAGGCCTGCTTCGCCGACGCGCAGCGGGCGGCCTCTCCCGCTGAAGCCCAGCAGCGCCTGAAGGCATGCCAGGAGGCGTTCGCCGCCGCTTCCGGTCGAGGTGGCACCACCAGTGGGTAGCGCGAGCACACGGACGGACGCGGGACGAGGCCGGGTCCTCCGGATCCTGGTCTCGGTGGTTCTCGTCCTCGCGCTCGGCGCGGGCTGCGCGAGTTCCGTGGACGACGACCAGACGGTAGGAGTGGGCCCGGCTGGAGGTCGCATCGGTTCCGCATCGGGTCCGGCGCAGGTGGACGTCCCACCGGGGCTCGCCACGCGACCGGGTTCGATCCGGATCACCGCGACCCAGCCCGGCCCGGGGATAGGCCCGGGAGCGCTGGCAGATGCCGCCGTGGCCCTGGGGCCGGCCGTGCGCATCGATCCCGACGTGGAACTGGGTGGCGCATCGGTCCGTCTGCCGGTCGACATCGGCGCTCTGCCGACGGCGAACGGCCGCACCGCGACGCCCGCCAACGTGTTCGTGGCCGAGTTCAACGAGGTCTTCCAGGCGTGGGTCCCGCTCGCGTCGACCTTCGACCCAGCGACCGGGCAGGTCGTCGCGAAAGCGCCGCACTTCTCCTGGTTCCAGGAGTACGTGGTCGATCCGGCATCGCGCGAATGGACGGCTCTGAAGTCCGGCTTGGACGCGGTCATGGACAGCGCCGCCTACCGGGTCTTCGTGAACCCGGACAAGAAGGAGATCGATTGTCCGCCCGATGACGGCCGGTGGGACGTCCGGGTTCCGGAACCAGAGGTCGAGGCGTGTGTCGCCACCGGACCTGACGGTCGCCCGGAACTCCGGGTGGAGAACGGTCTGCGATACGGGGCCTATCTGCAACTTCCTCGTGGGGCCGACACCGCACCCGTGAACGGGACCAAGTTGGTCTCCCTCATCGTCGGTGCTTTCCACGGACCTCTGGATCAGCAGTACGTCGAGGGGCGGGGGATCGTCGCCTTCCCACTACCGCGTGGCGCGGAGACCCGCGGGCTCTCGTTTCCCTTCGAGATCGACGGAGTCGCGCTGACACTCTCCACCGTCCTGGCGGTCCTCGGGTGGATCCCGTCGGCCCGGACCTACGAGGAGGTGCTCGGGAGGGTCGTCAGCAGCGGTGTGCTCGTCCGTCTCACCGACGACAGGGTCACCATCACGTCGTTCGTCCGAGAACTCACCGTGGCGGTGAAGCGCGAGAGCCCCGCGGTCCCGGGATACGCGGAGAGCGCTCAGGTGATCAACGATGTCATGAACTGTGCGGCGGCGCAGGTCGAGCGATCGGGAGGGGACCTCGAGCGCGTCCTGAGCGTGGTGAAGGGCTGCGCCGGCTACGCGTTGACCGCCATTCGCGATCAGCTTCGCCGTAACGTCGGAGATGTGCTGTCCGTGGTCAACTCCTTCCCGGACACCGTCGAGGCACTCGGCGGACTCATCGACCTGGGGCGGACGGGCGGCGGGCTGCGCGAGCCCTTCGCCATCTCCGTGCGTCCGCGTGTACGGGACGATCTCCGGGCCGTCGACTGGTCGTCGGTGGTCCGTGATCCTGAGTGCGACGTGGTCGATGGAGAACCTCGCATCGAGACGCGCGGCACAACGTTCGCCGACCTGACCGGCGACAATGCTGTCGACGCGATCGTCGTGGCGACCTGTCCCTCGCCCACTTCTTCCAACCCCGAGAACCTGTATCTGTTCGACGGGACGTCTCCTCCGTCCTCACCGAGGCTCCTGGCGCGTTTCCCGGGTGATCGCAATCTGTATCTACGGAACTCGCAGGTCACGGTCGCCGGTCGTACGGCCACCGTCCGGGCCGACAACGTCAGCCCGTCCGGCTCGTTGTGCTGCCCGGACCAGCGGTATCAGCAGTCCTTCACCTGGTCGAGCGCGACGCTTCGTCCTGGTCAGCGGACCCTGATGCCACTCTGACCCGGCTCAGGGGGCTATGCGGGCGACGTCGGCCCGTCCTTCGCGCGATCGAGAGGCTGCCGCGGTGACGTTCTCTCGCCATCGCAAAGCTGCCCGTTCCACCAGCTGTCGACGGCCAGTTCGTGGTCCCCGCTGGTCGCAGGCGAGAAGCCCCGGTCCGAGGGTGTTCAGTTGCTTGTGGCTGGCTCGGGCCCTTAGCGCGGGCTCGGCGCATGCGGTAGGACTCGCCGTCGGTGTCGACGACGTAGGCGTGGTGCAGGAGTCGGTCGAGCAGGCTGACCGCGGTAGCGGGTTCGGATAGGAACCGGCCCCATCGAGGTCGGCCAACGGGATGTGCTCGGTCCCGTGAAGACGACCAGGACGCTGGCGAACCCGAACCCGGAGATGAGGACGTTCAGGCCGGCGGCAGGGAGAGGAGCACCCGCGGGGTCCGCAGGACCTCAGCGGCGACCCCTACCCGGCCACTCGCGGGGACCTCACCTGGCCACCCGCGAAGACCTCCACCTGGCCGATACCCGGAACTTCTTCATGGCTACGGATAGTTGGTCGCTCGACGAGATTCCGCGGCTGGCCAACGTTCTTGCCGGGTTCATGTCGCTGGTCGGGCCGCGGCCGCCGTGGCCGCGTGAGGTCGAGGTACTGACGGGGCGTGGTTCAGCCCCGGCTCCGGCGACCCCGGGCGATGCGCCGGGGGAGCCGGCGGAGCCCGGTCGAGCGGGTGGACTCGGCGGTCTCGCCGGTGACGATGGTGGTGGACTGCTGCGTCATGGTGTGCTCCTCGGGTCTTTCTGGCGGTTCTGCTGACACGAAGAAGTCTGCTGCGACGGGCCGATGAGTCCCATGCCCTGCGTGGTGAGGGTCCTGAGCGGTGAAGGGCAGGGTTCTCTCACCCCGAGGTAAGGCAAGCGAGGACGGAGCCTGGCGGTGGCGACTCTGCGAGCGACTCAGCACCGCCGGCCGAGTGCCTCGCGAAACCGCTTCCAGCGGAACCGGATCTCGGGATAGCACTGCTCGCACCGTTGTCCCGGCAACCTCTCAGCTGCCGATCCGGCGGCCGCGGGTCCGGCGTGTGCAGCGGCTCAGCATGGTGCATTCACCTCGTTTCGGTCATCTCGTCTGGAGCGTCAGGGCAGGCGGCGGCCGCGGGTGCGGCGCGGGAATCGCGTAAGCATGTGAACCTCCTCGTTCTCTGTTGGTGCGCGCTTCTCAGCCACCGGTCCGGCGGCTGCGAGTGGTGCGGCGGCCGAGCCGGCGGAGCTCGGTGGAGCGGGTGGGCTCGGCGGTCTCGCCGGTGATGATGGCGGTGGAGTGCTGGTTCGTCGGTGCTCCCTGGTTGGGTGGGCCGTCGTGCTGCTCAGGTCGTTCAGGGGGCACGGCGGCCGCGGGCGCGGCGCTGGACGGTCATCAGCATGGTCGTTCACCTCGTTCCAGATCGGGGTGTCGGATGAGAGTGGTGATTCAGGGGGAGCGGCGGCCGCGGGTGCGGCGCGGGAATCGAGTGAGCATCGTCGTCACCTCCATCGCAGTTCTCTGACGGGAAGGATCTCGAGCGAACGTCTCAGCCGGAGTTCCGCCGGCCGCGGGTGGTGCGACGGTTGAGCCGGCGGAGCCCGGTGGAGCGGGTCGGCTCGGCGGCGTCGCCGGTGATGATGGTGGTGGAGTGCTGGTTCACCGGTGCTCCCTGGTCCGGCGGGCCGTCGTGCTGACAGGGAGAAGTCTGCTGGCAGTCCGAGGCGCAGCCCATGCCCCTGGCGGTGAGGGTCTACGGCGGTCCCGGTCAGGCTTTCCTGACCGGAAGGTAAGGCCGGCGGACCAGGGGGCGGAACGCCGAGAGCCCCGCTCCGGACCACGTGGCGTGGCCCGGAGCGGGGCTCCCGGTGGCATCGTTGGTTCAGGGGGTACGGCGACCGCGGGTGCGGCGCTGGACGCGAGTCAGCATGGTCGTTCACCTCGTTCCCGATGATGGTTCCGGCTCGGAGTGATGGATCAGGGGAAGCGGCGGCCGCGGGTGCGTCGCGAAATCGTCGTGAACATCCTCGTCACCTCCGTCGAATTCCTCTGCGGTGTTGGTGACAACGATGACGCGAATGGGAATGGCGCACCATGGACGTGCGGGTGAGGAAGCCGTGCCCGCGGGGTGCGGGTCTTCTTACCCTGCGGACAGGGACTCGGCGGTGAGGAGGCGGGCCGTCTTTCAGGGCCGGGCGTTCTCCCGGCGTGCCACCAGTACTCGGTTCCACAGGGTCCGGTAGACGCCGAGCAACACCGGCGCCGCACGGACGGCGCGATGGACAGCCCGCCCTCGCGAGGACTCCGTGTGCGTCAGGAACAGGTCCTCGCGGAACTCGACCGTCGCGAAGCGACGCTCGAACAACCGGCGGACGGTCGCGGTCGTCGGGTAGTTCGTCTGCTCGCGCAGCCACGTGTAGTTGAACCTGGCGACGTCGCGGTAGTGCTCGCCCCGCTGATACTGGTTGCGCACCCCGAGGCGGGCCCACAGCAGCAGCCACGGATAGCTGCGGTGCACCGTCGCCAGCGGCACGAAGAGGTGGCCCTCCACCGGCATCCACCGCCCGGGGAAGATGTGCATCGACATGCCGCCAGGCTTCTGCACCCGGTGGCTCTCGCGCACGAGGTCCTCGTAGTCCATGACGTGCTCGAGGACCTCGCTGGAGAGGATCAGGTCGAATTCCCCGTCCTCGAACGGCAGCCGGTAGGGCGTGAGATCGATCTGCCGGACCAGGCCCTCGTCGAACCGGTCGCGGGCCGCCACGCTGTCGCGGAGCACGGTCTCCGCCCCGACGGCGTCGTAGCCGGCGTCGCGGAGCGCGCTCACCGTGGCGCCCTCGCCACACCCGAGGTCGAGGATGCGGGCGCCGGGCCGGAGGTCGAAGCCCGCTGCCTGGACGATCCGGAGCTGATGCCGGACACGGTAGGGGAGCCCGGAGGGGGTCATGCTGGCCTCTCGCCGGGCCGTGGGCCGTCGTTACGGCACGGGCAGGTGCCCGAGGCCGTGCTTCCCGGGGTTCGGGGCCGGGCTGGGATGCTGCACGGGTGAACGTCGCGTCGACCGTCCGGCGTGGGATCGAGCGATGGACGGCGCCCACGGTCCCGGCGCACCTCGCCCGGAACTGGCGTGCACCGGACACCGAGGGTCTCGTGGTCCTGGAGAGTGCCTTCGAGGCCACGGGGTACCGCACCGACGGGACGGAGACGGGCGCAGCCGACCACGTGTCCGGGCGGCTGGAGCTGGCCCGGAGGGACATCGTGCCGTGGCTCGACGACGCCGTGCGGCTGTCGGGTGCCACCGTGCTGGAGATCGGGTGCGGCACGGGGAGTACGACCGTCGCCCTCGCCGAGCAGGGAGCGGCCGTGGTCGGGCTGGACCTGCTCCCGGAACGTGTCGAGATCGCGAGGGCGCGATGCGCGGCTCACGGGGTCCGCGCGCAGGTCGACGTCGCGAACGCGGCGGATCTGCCCGGTCGGTACGCCGGCCGTGAGATCGACCTCGTCGTCCTGTCGGCGGTCCTCGAGCACATGACGCTCGACGAACGCCTCGCCGCGATGGCGGCCAGTTGGCGCATGCTGCGTCCGGGCGCCCACTGGTGCGTCCTGGACACCCCGAATCGGCTGTGGGTGCACGACAGGCACACCGCGCACCTCCCGTTCTTCCACTGGCTGCCCGACGAGCTCGCGGTCCGGTACGCGGATCGCAGCCGACGCCCGGAGGTGGCCGCCCTCGCCGCGACGCCCGTTCCGGATGCCGTCGCGGATCTCGCCCGGCAGGGCCGCGGGGTCAGCTACCACGAGTTCGAGCTGGCGATGGCGCCGCTCGACGAGCTCGAGGTGGTGTCCACGCTCCCCACGTACCGGGACCGTCGCAGTGCCGCTCGCCGCCTGCTGCGGACGCTGGCCCCGGAGCGCCGCGTGGAGCGGCTGCTGCGCTCCGCGGGACCGCCTGCTCCTGGGGCCTTCTTCCAGGAGAGCCTGAATCTGGTGCTGCGCCGCTCGTGAGCCGCGAGCCTCAGCGCACCAGCCCCTCGACGAGCCGCGTGTAGCGCTCCGCCATCGCCGTGTCGGTGAACTCGGCCTCGGCGCGGTCGCGGCTGCGCGCGCCGAGCGCGGTCCGTGCCGCAGGGTCACGCAGGAGCCCACCGAGCCGGTCGGCGAGCGCGGCCTCGTCGCCGACCGCGACGAGGTGGCCGTTGACGCCGTCGGTCACGAGGTCGGCGACCGCGCCGCAGTTCGTGGCCACGACCGGGAGACCGGCGTGCATGGCTTCGACGACGGCGAGGGGGAACGCCTCGGTGCGCGACGAGAGCGCGAAGACGTCGAACGCGGGCAGGAGCCGGACGACGTCGGTCCGGCCGCCGGTCAGCAGTACGCGGTCGTCGACGCCGAGGTGAGCGGCGAGTAGCCGCAGTGCACCCTCCCGTGGCCCCGCTCCGACGACGACCAGACGTGCCCGGGGATGGTCCACGGCGAGCTTCGCGAACGCCCGCAACAACGTGTCGTGGTCCTTCTCCGGGACGAGTCGGCCCACCGTGGCGATGACGACGTCGTCCATGCCGAGGCCGAGCTCCTCGCGCACGGCGTCGGGCGAGTGCCGTCCGGGAGGCGGCGGGACCGTCACACCGTTCGGGATGACGTGCACGGGCGCCGACCGCCACGGTCGGGAGCCGACGCCCTCGGCGGCCCCGAGGTACCGCTCGTGACCCTGCGAGAGGACGACGAGGGCCCGCGTCGACGCGAGGGTCTCGACGACGTGCCGGGGCAGGCACCGGCCTCCCGGGGGATTCGGACCCATCGTGTGCACCGTGACCACGTCCGGCGTCCCGGTGATCCGCGCGGCGGCCCGGGTGAGGGCCATCGCCCCACGGTGATGGTTGGCGACCAGCGCCACGTCGGCGTCCTGGTACAGACGCCGGACCAGCGCTGCGGCTGTCCGTGGGTCGCGGGACGGGCGGCCGAGCACCTCCACCGGGCAGCCCGCGGCGCGGAAGTCGGCAGCCAGCTCACCGCCGCGGCGCAGGCAGATCATCCGCACGGCGACCCGTGCCGGGTCGAGGGCCCGGACGAGGGCGAGCAGGACCGTCTCGGCACCCCCGCGATCGACCTCGTCGAGCACGAGGGTCAGCCGGACCGGGGGACGGGCGAGCCGCGTCAAGGCGTTCTCCGCGCGCCTCGTCGAGACCTCGAGGTCGACGTGTCGGGCGACGTGGCGCTGTCCGGCGCGCCCGAGCTCCCGTCTCCGGACGGGATCGTCCAGCACCGTGAGCAGGGCATCGGCGAGAGCCCCGACGTCACCTGCGGGCACGAGCAGCCCCGTCGAGCCGTGGTCGACCATCTCGGGGACCCCACCGACCGCCGTCGCGACCACGGGGAGGCCGGACGACATCGCCTCGAGCAGGGCCTGCGGGGCGCACTCCTCGCGTGAGGACAGCAGCCCGACGTCGGCCGCCCCGAGCAGGTCTGCGATGTCGCTCCTGGTCCCCGTGAGGACGACGTCCTCCGAGACCCCGAGCTCGACGGCGAGCCGCTCGAGATCCTCGCGCAGGGGCCCGTCACCGACGAGGAGCAGTCGGGCCCGGGCGCGCGCCGCCCGGACGCGCGCGAAGGCCCGCAGAGCGGTCGCATGGTCCTTCTGGTGGGTCAGCCGGGCGACGAGAACCACGACCTCGGTGTCCGGTGCGAATCCGAGGCAGCCCCGGACCGTCATCGACGGCGTCGTCGCCGGTGCTGATGCGACACCGGGCGGCACGATGCACACCTGGTCGTCGCGCCACCCGAGTCGCGCGAAGTAGGGCCGCTGGGCCTCGACGAGGCCGAGGACGCCCGCGCTGTGCCGGTTGGCGAGGCGGTCGAACAGCCGGCGGGCCAGGGCCCGGGGCACGTGGTCGCGGGAGTCGTGCACCCAGGTGCTCGCGGGGATGCCGAGCAGCAGGGCCACCGTCCGGGCCAGGACGTCGGCGCTGTACCCCCGCGTCACCACGAGCCCCGGCCTTTCCCGCCGCAGGAGACGAAGGAGGTCCAGCGCGGCGAGGAGTGCGGCACGCTTGCGACGCTGCAGGGCCCGGGCCGGGACCCCTGCGGCCGCGAGCTGGGGGAAGAGGGCGCCCGCCTCGCCGACGCACACCACCGACGGGCTGACACGGGCACGGTCCAGAGTGCTGACCAGGGACACGAGGTGCCGTTCCGCTCCTCCGACCGCGAGGTCGGGCACGACGAACAGCACGGGCAACGGGCGGGTCACCGCGGCGCTCCGATCCGAATCCGTTCCAGGCGCGGGGCGATCGGCTCCGGGCGCGGCCGGCCGGGCCCGACGGCCAGCCCCGCGAGCAGGAACGCCAGCGTCCAGGCGAAGTCGAGGAAGCGGATGTCGACGGTGAAGCCGACGACGATGACCACGAGCACGGCGAGCAGCGCGGTGTCCGCCGTGGCGCGGGTCGGGCCGCGGCGGGCCGCGAGGACGCGGCGCAGGATCAGGACCAGGACCGCGATCCACAGGAGGAGCCCGAGCACCCCGAGTTCCACGACGACGGCGAGCTCCGTCTCGTGGGAGGCGATCCCGAAGCCGCGGCGCCAGTCGACCGCGGTGGACCACTGCTCGTGGTAGAGCGTGTTGACCTGCGGGAAGCGACCGATTCCCCAGCCGAGGAGGGGTTCGGAGCCGACCGCCCGCACGGCTGTGGCGATGATGTTCAGCCGGTCGTCGATCTCGCTGGTCGTCCCCACGCCACCGGCGGCCCGGTCCGTCCCGGTGAACGCGGCCCAGTTCGCGACGATGCCCGCGACGGCGACGGCCAGGATCACGGCGGCGCCACGCCGGTACGCGTGCGACACCAGCGGGGCGGCGAGCAGGGCGAGGCCGGTGACGAGCCAGACGGCCCGCGTGTGCGTCAGGTAGATGCCGTAGACCGCCCCCACGGCGACCACGTGCGCGATCCAGCGTTCCCGACGCGGACGGGACGCCTCCCCACCGAGCCGCAGGCACAGCAGGAGCCCGACGACGAACAGCACTCCGTTGGTCACCGGTTGGTCGAACACACCCACCGCTCGGTCCGGCCAGCTCGGGGACTCGACGACGGAGCGCGGCAGCACGAACGCGCTCAGGCCGTGGAACTGCATCACGGCGATGAGCGCGGAGTACGCGGTCGCCGCGACGACCCACCAGGAGAACGCCGACACGACCCGCGGATCGCCACCGCCGGCCCGACCGAGCAGGTAGGCGGTGAAGGGGAAGGCGATGCCGGTCACGATCAGCACCGGGACCGACTGCGGCCCGCCCCGCGGGTTCAGCGCGGCCAGGGCGTGCGGGGACAACCAGGACGCGACGTTGACGGCGAGGTAGAGCCCCATCGCGATCTCCGGCGCCCCGAGCCGGGGGAACGCCAGCCGGCCACGGAGGACCGCGACGAGCAGACCCGCGACCGCCACGAGCAGGAGGAGCCCGGGAAGCGGCACGTCCAGGGCCTGCTCGTGGATGGCACTCCGGAGGAAGGCCGTCGTCATGAGGAGCAGCAGCGCCGCGGCGGGCTCGACGAGGGCCAGGATCACGACGGCCCCACCCAGCCCGGCCAACAGCAGGACCGGGCCGGCCGTGTGCGGGGCGAGCACGCCGGCGACCGCGACCGCGACCGCCGCGCCCAGACCCACCGCCCGGTCCCGGAGCGGGAGCGCCGACCGCACCCGGTCGGCTCTCCGGAGCAGGAGCACGGTCGGGATCATCCCTCGATCCGGTGCGGAACTGCGGCAGGTCGCGGCACGGGGACCGCGGACCGCGTGGCCATCGGCTCGGGAGCGAGATGCCCGCCGTCGCGGTCGGCCGCGGCCGGTGTCCCCGGCGGCCGGACCACCAGGACCACACCGAGGATCTGTGCACCGGCGCGCTCCGCACGGGCGATGGCCAGGCGGGCGTCCGCGGCCCGCGTGACGCCCTGCTCGACGACGAGCAGCACTCGGTCCGCGGCGGCGCAGAGCACGGTGCCCGCTGCCGACGTGGCCGGCGACGGCACCTCGGCGACCACCAGGTCGGCGAGGGTCCGCGCGCGGCGCAGCAGCTCGGCGGCACCCTCCCGTGAGCACACCACCTCCAGGTCGTCCCTCGGGTTGCCGTGGGGGACCGTCCACACTCCCTCGGCGGCGACGACGGTGTCTGCGAGGTCGACGGCCTCGTCGCGCTCGAGCACCTCTGCGACCCCGGGCGCGCCGATGGGGGCCCGAGCGCCGCGATCGGCCTGGATCAGGAGCACACCGCCACGTTGGCGGCTGCGCATCCGGGCCAGGGACGAGGCGACCAGCGCGGCGAGCCCGCTGCCCTCGTCGGCCGGTGCCACGGCGAGCGCGCCGGGGACGGGCAGGTCGGGCAGGGCGAGGACATCGGCCAACGAGCGGTGGCCGGCGGGGTCCGCCCCGTCACGCACGACCGCGAGCACCTCGCGTCCGAGCCGGGACCGGGCCTCGAGGGGGGTGCTCAGGCGGGTCTCCACCAGGCCGAGGGCCAACGCCAGCGCGACCCCGCCGACGACGCCGCCCAGCAGCGCCAGGACGAGCGTCCGGGTGGAGCCGGTGGCGTTCTCCGTGACGCCGGCGTCGAGCTGGAGGTCCTTGAGCTGGTTCGTGGTGTTCGACTGCACCGTGGTCAGCTGCGCCTGGAGGGAGTTGATCTGGTCGGTCGCCGCGCGCCGGTCCGGGCTCGTCGGCGACAAGGACGCCAGCCGGCCCTGCGCGGCCTGCAACTGCGTCGTCAGCTCCGCGGCCGCCGCCACGCGGTCGGGGGTGAGGTTGTTCCGCACGTCGTCGCGGTAGGTCGAGGCGAGCCGGGTGGCGGCCGACGCCGCCAGCTCCGGGTCCGGGGCGACGGCCTCGACGTAGATGATCGGGCTGCCCGCGGCCAGACGCGCGCTGAAGGTGACGTCGGGCCCCAGCCCCAGCCGTTGTGCCAGGACCTGCTGCTGGGACGGCTGGTTGAACAGGTCGACGTACCCGCGCCCGAGCACGGCGTCCTGGTCCGGGGAACGGTTCTGCGACACGATCGCGAGGGCCGCGCGGCCGGTGAATCCCTCGGGTCGGACCAGCACCCCGACGAGGGCGGCGAGCGCGGCGACCACGGCGATGGCGGCGACGAGCACCCACCGCCGACGGACCCGTTCGAGGTGCACGGCCAGGTGGTTCACGGCTGCCCCTTCCCGCACGCCTGCGCGTACCCCGCCAGCAGCGCCTCCTTCGAGGACTCCCAGGACAGATCCCCGCGGACCCGCGCCTGCCCCGCCTCGCCCATGCGGCGTCGCCGCTCGGGATCGTCCAGCAGGGCGTCGACGAGGGCCGCGAAGTCCTCGGGATCACCGGGGCGGGCGTAGACCGCGGCCTCGCCCGCGGAGATGCGGGACTCGGTGAGGTCGACGCTGACCGTCGGGCGACCCATGGCCATGTACTCCACGATCTTGTTCATCGTCGACACGTCGTTCAACGGGTTGAGCGGGTCGGGTGCGAGGCAGACCGCGGCGGTGGACAGGACCGATCGCACGCGTTCGTCGGACACCCGGCCGGTGAAGGTGACACGGTCGGCGAGGCCGTACTCGCGGACCAGGGCCTCCGCGGCCGGGCGGGCGTCCCCGGAGCCGACCATGACGGCGTGCCAGTCGTCCCGGCGCTCGGCGAGACGGGCCAGGGCGTGGACGGCGTGGTCGACCCCGTCCTGCGGGCCCATCACACCGAGGTAGCACAGGACGTGTCGGGCGCCGCGGCCCAGCGACGGATCGGGCGGTCCCGGCCACAGCCGGTCGGGGGCCGGGGCACTGCGCACCACGTGCACCCGCCGTGGGTCGACGCGCCCGCGGCCCACCGCGATCGCCCGGTAGCTCTCGTTGGTCGACAGCACGACGTCCGCACTCCGGAAGGTCAGCCACTCCAGCGCCCGCAGGGCCCGGTAGACGACGTCCTGCCGAGCACCGAAGCGGCTCAGGTAGAGCTCGGGGGAGAGATCGTGGTGGTCGAACACCACCCGGGCGCCGGTGATCCGCAGCAGGAGCGCGACCGGGAAGAGCAGGTCGGGCGGGTTGCACAGGTGGACCACGTCGATCCGGCCGCGCAGGCGCAGACGCACGGCGAGGCGCAGGGTGTGGAGGAGCGCGACGGAGTACTCGCGGAGATAGCCCGCGGCACGGCCGGCCGTCGCCAGGGGGTAGCGGTACACCCGGACCCCGTCCACGTCGGCCTCCGGCTCGCTGTCGTAGCCCCCCGGCCCGTCCGGACCCCGCGGACAGATCACCTCGACCGTCCAGCCGTGCTCGTGCAGGCAGCGCGCCTCCTGGGCGACGCGGCGGTCGAACGGGACCGAGAGGTTCTCGACGATCAGGAGGGCGCGTCGTCCGACCTCACCCGACGAGCTCGCCACGGCCGTCGCCTCCCGCCCGGGTCAGGGCGTCGGGCAGCCCGACGAGGTCGACGAGGGCGGGCAGGTGGTGGGCCGCGGAGAGTGCGGCGAGGACCGCGTCGTCGCGGCGGGCGACGACCAACGTGTCCGCGTGGGCGAGCAGGTCGTCCAGCGAGCCGACGACGACCTCGGCCATGGTCCCCGCGGAGTCGGGCGGGACGGCCGGGTCCCAGGCGCGCACGTCGAAGCCACGCGTCCGCAGGCGTCCGCACAGCTCGAGCAACGGGCTCCCACGCAGGTCGGAGGTCCCGGCCTTGAAGGCGAGCCCGACCACGCCGACACGGCGGTGCCCCCGCGCGGCGACGTCGTCGACGGTGCGGTCCAGGTGGGCCTCGTTCGCCGGCAGCACGTGCTCGAGCAGCGGCAGCGTGATGTTGGCCTGCTCGGCGTCGTGGAGCAGGGCCCGCAGGTCCTTGGGCAGGCAGGAGCCGCCGAAGGCGAACCCGGGCCGGAGGTAGGCCTCGGACAGGTTGAGCGCCCGGTCGGCGAGGAAGACCTCGACGAGTTCGTCCGTGTCGACGAGCAGCCGCCGGGCGACCGACCCGAGCTCGTTCGCGAACGCGACCTTGAGGGCGTGAAAGGCGTTGTCCGCGTACTTCGACATCTCCGCCGTGGCGGGGGAGACGCACAGGACGGGAGCCGTCGTCCCCGGATAGAGCGCCATGACGGCCTCGGCGCTCTGCGCATCGAACCCACCGACGACCAGGCGCGACGGCGAGCGGAAGTCGGCGACGCTCGACCCCTCCCGGAGGAACTCGGGGTGCACGGCCACTCCGAAGCCGACACCCGCGACGAGTCCCGAGGACTTCTCCAGACGCGGGACGAGCAGCCGGGCGCACGTCCCGGGCAGCATGGTGCTCCGGAAGACGACGGTGTGCCGGATGTTCCCGCCCTCCGCGGCGTGCTCCTCCGCCAGACCGTCCCCGATGTCGGTCGCCGCCCGCTCGAGCGCCTCGGTGTCCAACGCTCCGTCCTCCGCCGACGGCGTCCCGACGCACACCAGCGTGAGGTCGCTGGCGGCGACCGCAGCGACGGTGTCGACGGTCAGCCGTAGGCGCCCGGAGCCGAGCGCCTGCGCGGCGAGCGCTGCGAAGCCCGGCTCGGCGACCTTGGGGATTCCGGCGGCGAAAGCAGCGAGCGTCGCCACGTCGGCGTCGGCGCCGACGACCGTGTGGCCCAGCTCGGCCAGGCACACGGCGGTGGTGCTGCCGACGTATCCGAGACCGAGGACACACACCTTCATGTGAGGGGTCTCGAATCGCGGTTACCAGACGTTAGTGGTGAGCCCTTCGGTGGTGCACTGTTCACTCGATCGGCCCAACGCACTTCGGCCTGGAGCACCCAGCTCTCGTCGTCGCGGGCCTCGGGTAGCGGATCGGGACGACGCAGACCGGTCCGTCGCGCGACGGTGCGGACCAGTTCTGCGAGCAGCGGGCCGGCAGCGGCCCGCCTGCGCAGGCTCCGTGCCGCAAGCGGCACGAAGACCGACCACCGTCGGAGCCGCAGGGCCATGATCGCGAGGGTGGCGGACCACGTCGGGTCGACGACGACCGGCGGCACCTCCGGGTGGTGCGCGGTCTTGGCCTCGAGCAGGTGCAGTTCGCGCAGGGTGCGGGCCGGATCGTGGATGAGGCTGTCGGAGTGCACCAGGTATGCCACGAGGTGGCGGGGGACGGAGACGACCGGCGAGCGGGCCGCGAGGCGCAGCCAGAGGTCCCAGTCCGAGAGGGACTGGAACCGCTCGTCGAATCCGCCGACGGCGCGGACGAGATCGGTGGCGGCGAGAACGCCGGACCCACCTCCGGGAATGACGTTGCGCCGCGCGAGATCGGTCAGGACGTCGCCGGTCGCCGGCGGATCCACCCGCCGCAGGATCGTGCCGGTCGGGTTCACGTGGGCGGCACCCACGCACGCCCACCGTGCGGTCTCCTCCGCAGCCAGCGCGTCGAGCTGCGCGGCGAGCTTGTCCGGGGCCCAGACGTCGTCGTCGTCGCAGAACGCGACCCACGGGGTCGTCACGATCGCGACGCCGGTGTTCCGGGCCGCGTTGACCCTCCGGGCCTGCTCGTGGCGCAGGACCGTGACGCGCGGATCGTCGAGGGTCCGCAGCGCCTCGGAGGTACCGTCGCGCGAACCGTCGTCGACCACGACGACACCGACGTCGCAGTCGCGCTGGGCGAGCACGCTCGCCACCGTCCTGAGGACCAGGTCCCGCCGCGCGTGCGTCGGGATCACCACTGTCACCGCGCGGGACGCCGACACGTTCATCGTCGCGGACGCTAACGTTCGGTCCAGCAAGGGCGTGGCGAGCGGAGTACTGCATCGCCTGCTGTCGGTACGGCATCACCCCTGCGTGATCGGAGGTCCGGTGCGCGAGCTGCTGACCGACGTGCAGTACCGGGTGCGGGGGGCCCATCCGCTCCGCCCCGGCATGCGGTCCGCGCTGCGGAGGGCCGAGCGCGCGGACCCCCGCGAGCTCCGGCGGATGCAGGAACGGCGGCTGCGCCTGCTCGTGCGCTGGGCCGCGGCGCGGACGCCGTACTACCGGCGGTGGTTCGCCGACGCCGGCCTCGACCCGCGCGACGTCCGGACCCTCGACGACCTCGCGGCACTGCCGACGATCGGACGGGACAACGTCGCCGCGGACCCGACCGCGTTCCTGGCCTACCCGCGGCGCCTCGCCTGGCCGGCGCGCTCGAGCGGGACCTCGGGCACCGTCGTGACCGTCTACCGCAGCCCCGGGTCCGCGGTCTACGAACGCTGCGCGCTGGAGCGGCAGTGGAGTTGGTTCGGCGTCCCGCCCCGCGCGCCTCGGGTGGTGCTGCGCGGCTCGACGGTCGCCGGTCCCCACGGCATCACGCGGATCCGACCGGCCACCGGCGAGCTGCTGGTCTCCAGCTTCCACCTGACCGCAGAGCACCTCCCGGAGATCCTCGCGGCGGTGCGGGCCCACGCGCCGGTCGCGGTGGAGGGGTGGCCGTCGAGCCTGACGCTGTTCGCCACGCTGCTGCGCGACGCCGGGGAGCCGCTGCGGGTGCGCGCGGTGATCACGTCCTCCGAGGTGATCGGAGCGGCGGCCGCCCGCACGCTGGAGGAGGTGTTCGGCGGCCCGGTCGTCGACCACTACGGCCAGACCGAGCGCGTGGCCCTCGCCGGCAACTGCCCGTGCGGGGGCCTGCACGCCTTCGGTGACTACGGCATCGTCGAGACCCTCCCGGTGCCCGACGCACCGCAGCGACGCGAGATCGTCGGGACCCCGCTGCACAACTGGGCGTTCCCGCTGCTGCGCTACCGCACCGGCGACGAGGTCGTCGGCGAGCCGGATCCCGCGCCCTGCCCCTGCGGACGGTCCTTCCCCCTGCTCGGTGCCGTCGACGGACGGGTCGAGGACGCCTTCACCGCTGCCGACGGACGTCCGATCCCGCTGCCGCACACATTGGTGAAGAACCTGACGGGGCTGCGCGAGGTGCAGGTCGCCCAGCACGCACCGGGACGATTCGAGGTCCGCGTGGTGCCCGGGCACGGCTACGACCGGGAGGCCGTCGCCGCGGCGGTCCGCGCGACCGTGCACCGGGTGGTCGGGCCGGGTCAGACGGTGGAGGTCCGGGAGACGGAGCGGATCCCGCGGTCGGCGAGCGGCAAGCTCAGACCCGCGATCGTGCTCGGGGAATGAGCCGGTCCGTGCGTGGCGCGACGATCTCCCGGTAGAGCGCGGCGAGGCGGTGCGCGACGGACTCCGGATCGTGGCGCTCCGCCACGCGCGCCCGCCCGGCGGCGCCCATCGTCGCCCTCCTCGTCGGGTCGGCGAGCAGGGCCGTGAGCGCGTCGCGCAGAGCCTCCGTGTCCCCCGGGGGCACGAGCAGCCCGGTCCGCCCGTCCTCCACGAGTTCCGCGAGACCTCCGGCCGTGGAGGCCACGACGGGGAGACCCGCGGCCATCGCCTCCAGGACCGCCATCGGCTGGCCCTCGGCCCACGACGGCAGGACCAGGACCGCCGATCGTGCGAGCAACTCGGGGACCCGCTCGGGGGGCTGCCAGTCCAGGACCTCGACGGTGTCCTCGATCCCGGCCGCGACCACGGCCCGGCGCACCGCCTCGACGTCCCCGTCACCGGCCAGGAGCAGACGGGCCCCGGCCCTCCGGGCCCCCAATCCGGCCCACGCCTCGACCAGGTCGAACGTGCCCTTCGCGGCGCTCAACCGGCCGAGGTGCAGGACCTGGGGCGGGTCGGGGGGGTCGTGTGGCGCGGTGGCGAGGATCGGGACCGGGTTCCGGACGACGACGATGCGTGCGAGCGGGGCGATCCGGACGAGCCGACTCCGCCAGGTGTCGTTGAGCGCGATCACGGCGTCGGCGCGCTGAAGGGTCGCCCGGATCCACCCCCGCACCGCGGCGCTCCGGGCGTCGTGCCACTCCGTGAACGCGCCGCCGTGCATGTGCACCACGGTGGCGGCTCCCGCCCGCGAGGCCAGGTGCACCAGGAGTGCCTTGCGGAGGAAGCTGCCCCGGGAGGCGGTGTGGACGTGCAGCACCGGGAGACGCCGACGGACGAGGAGGCCGACGACGGTCGTCGTCGCGCCCGCGAAGGCCCGGAGGCGGCGCGCGAGGGACCCGTCGACGTGGCTCTCCACGTGCCGGACGCCGCCGTCGGCGAACAGCGACGTCCCGACCATCGTCGAGACGTAGCTGGCGATGCCGCCGCGGGTCCGACGGCTCGTCGACACCCAGACGACCGGTGCGGTCTCGGCGGAGCCGGGCCGGTGGTCCCGGCCCAGGGCGGTGCGGAGTTCTGCGACCGTCGTGGGTGCGAGGAGCCGCAGGAGCAGCATGTAGAGCAGCGTGAAGCCGATCGCCTCGGCGAGGAGGACCGCGATGGCCGGCGCGGTCGCCCACGACGCGCTGTGCACCAGGCCGTGCTCGACCCCGGCGAGGACGGCCGTTGCCGGCACGGCGGCGAGCAGCGGCGGGCCGATGGCCCGCCCCAGGTCCGCGCGGGAGAGCCCGACGAGGCGCCGGGCCGCGTCCAGCGCGAGGCCCCCGGTGACCAGCCGCTCGACCGAGACCGCCAGACCGACCCCCGCGAGGCCGAGCCAGGACACCCCGGCGATCACGAGGCCGATCCCGAGGACGAGGCCACTCGCGGTGAGCAGGTGGACGGGGCGGGTGTGCCCGGCGCCCTTGAGGGCGCCGGTGGCCAGGGCGGTCAGCGCCATCCCCGGGCCCCAGCCGGCCATGGACTCCAGGACCACGCCCGCCCCCTGCCACTGCGGACCGAGGAGCACGACGACCGTCGGAGCGCCGAGTGCGAGGACGAGTCCCGCCGTCGGGACCACCGCGCACCAGAGCAGGCGCAACGCCCGGGCGAACGCGACGCGGAAGCGGTCGGCGTCGGCGGCGATCCGGGCGAACGCCGGGAAGAGCACGTAGTCGCCGACCTCGAGCACCGCGCGGCTCGGCAGCTCGGCCACCCGGCGGCCGTAGCGGTAGAGCGCGAGAGGTCCTGTCCCGAGCCAGCGGCCCACGACGGCGGCCTCGACCAGCGTCCGGGCGCGTTCGCCCACCGAGGAGAGCACGAGCGGCGCGGAGAACGTGGCCATCTCCCGCCACACCCGCCACGACGGACGCGCGGTCGGTCGCCAGCCGGCCAGAGCCCACGTCGAGACGAGGAGCGCCAGATTCGAGCAGTACAGCCCGACGACCATGCTCCAGGGCCCGAACCCGAGCATCGCCAGGACGACGGCGGGCACGACGAAGCCGAGCGCCATCGCCGGATCGCAGACCAGGCGGCGGCGGAAGGCGAACCGTCGTTGCAGCAGGGCGTCGGGCACCGTCGACAGCGCCTGGAGCAGCGGAGCGCCGGCCGACGCGGCGCAGATCGCCCCGGCGAGCGGGTCGTCGAAGAACGCGGCGAGCAGGGGCGCCGCCGCGAGGGTCGCCAGTCCGGTCGCGAGTCCGCCGGTCATGGAGGCCCAGAAGGCGGTCGCGGCGGTGGTCTCCAGGCCGTCCTCGTCGCGCTGGATCACCGCGCCCCGCATGCCACCCTCGGCGACCCCGAACAGGAACACCGTCAGCGCCGTCCCGGCGGCGTACACGCCGATGGCTGCGGGCCCGAGCAGGCGGGCGAGGATCAGGGTCTGGGCCAGCGACAGCAGCTGGACCCCGAGCAGTGCAGCCCCGGAGATGGCCGCGCCCCGGCGCAGGGTGCCGGACAGGCCCGGGGCGGTCATGCCGGGTCGAGGTCGACGGACTCCCGGCGCGGCCCCGCGGTGCCCTGCCACGTCACCTCGACGTGGTTGCCGCGGACCTCGAGGGTCGGAAGCCCCGGGTCGGGGGCGTCGCCCGGGGCGAGCAGCGTCGCGATGGCGGTCGTCGCGCCGTCGAGACCCCGAGTCGTGCCGACTCCGCCGACGAGCCACGAGGGCTCCCGGGACTCCAGCCGCGTCGACCACCACCCCGTGCCGCTCGCCTCGTCCCCGCGGACGGTGGTGGTGCTCCAGGGGATCGTGGCGGCGTGTCGGATGCGCAGGGCGTCCGTGTCGATGTCGATGCCGTCCTCGCGCGGTGTGGCGGGGAGGTCCGGCGGGAGCGGCCAGGCGGTGCGGTACTCGTGGGGGCCTTCCCCGACGAGGAGGTCGACGATCAGGACGACGGCGTCGTCGGGCCGGGCGACCACCCGGCGGCGATGGGTGACCGGCCGGTCCAGGCGCCGGTAGCCGTCGTGCTGGGCATCGACGACGCCGGCGGCGAGGTCGACCTCGCGGACCATGACCCGTGCGTGTCGGGTCCACAGGAACGGACCGCCCATCACCGACTGGTCGGTGCCGTCCACGGTCACCGTCGCGTGCGAGGCGGTCCCGCGCGCGGCGGTACGCCACGCGGGATGGCCGTAGTAGCTCGCCGTCCCGGGATCGCCGATGAACTCCCGCCCGCCGCGGGCGAGGGTGATCCCCAGTGCGTCGGCGTGCCCGTGCGCGGCGAGTGTCCCGTGACCGAGGGGGCCGACGTCGATCGTCAGTCGGCGGTCCCCGGCCCGCAGGACGACGAGGCCGCCGTGGGGTGCGTGGTGGTTGCCGGGAGGTCCGCTGCTCGGTGGTGCGGTGGGGCCTGCGGCGCGCAGCGCGTACCAGCGAGCGGTCGTGTCGGGGCGCCCGGACCTCGCCGCCCCTGCATGGCCGGTCAGCGCGGCGACCCCGGCCAGGTGGGCCCGGACGGTCCGCAGCGGACCCGCATCGAGGCGCAGGGCGTGGCCCTCGTCGTCGTCCCCGATGCGGGGCACGGGGTCGTCGTCGCCGACGAGCGCGACGAGGTGGTCCGCGCTCCGGCGCAGGGCGGCCGCGAGGACGTCGGTGGCCGGGTCGTCGTCACGCGCGACCCGGAGCGCGACGAGCACCACGGCCAGGAGGTCCGCGGTGAACACCTGGTAGGCGACGGCCTGCTCGCACCCGGCACCGTCGGGAAGGATCTGCCGGTCGGCCTCGCGGGCGAGTTCGTCGAGGGCCCGGCGACGTCGGCGTCCGGGCTCGGCGAGCTCGGGGAACGCCGTGCCGACGACCACGAGTCCCGCGAGCTCGCCGACGAGGTGGTTGTTGGCCGAGCTGTGCAGGGAGCGGTCGCGCCAGCAGCGCCGCGCGGCCGCGTCGAGCATCCGCACCGCCCGGCCGAATCGCTCCGGGGTCAGTGCCGGGCTGGTCCGCAGCCCCTGCAGGGCCGTCACGACCGACACGGCGCGGACCCCGCACTCGAACGCTCCGCGCCAGCCGATGCCGACGTCGGGCGGGTTGTCGACGACCCACGAGTCCAGCTGGGCGAGGGCCTCCTCGGCGTAGCGGTGCTCACCGGTGTGCAGCCAGGCCTGGGCGAGCCACGGGAGGTGCTGCAGCCGGTGCAGCTCCCAGATCCACTTGGGATCGCCCGGAGCCGTGCGGTGGTCGATCGAGCGGGCCGGGCGCCGCGGCCACCGCATGTCCCCGACCGGATCGAGAGCCCAGTCGATCGGGCCGTCGTAGACGGCCTCGTCGTGGGCGAAGAAGGTGAAGCGGTGATCTACGGCGCGGTCGGCGGCGTCGCGGACGGCCTCGATCCCGGCGGGATCGGCGGTGGCGACGAGAGCGGCACCGGCGGCGTCGAGTAGTCCCGGACGTTCGCGGAACGCGTCGAGCCGGGCCGTCCAGCTCATGGCCGGGCCCGTGAACAGGTCGGCATCGGATGGTTCGCGGGGAGCCGGACGTGCGGCTCGCGCCGTGCGGCTCAGGACCTCCCGCAGTCCCATCGCACGCGCCCGGTCGACGTACCACCCGATGCGGCCTGCCCGCGATGCCGTCGCCACGAGCTTCACCACCTCGATCGGGTTCCGAGCATGACAGCCGCCACGCTGTCCCTCCCGCTACGAATCCCTCTTCCGAGTGCCGGTGTTACGGATCGGGCCCTCTCGGCCGGAATCCTCGTCGCGACATGGCTCGGACGAACAGCGGCGTCAGGCACCGTCGTTGAGCTCGGCGGGGTTCACCGCGCCGCGTTGCAAGGCCTGGTTGGCGAGCTCCACGCGGCGGCGGGTGTTGCCGGGGTCGAGCTCGAACTTGTCGTAGAGGCGCAGCAGGTGTTGCTTCACGGCTGCTTCCGTGACGACGAGTGCCGCGGCGATGTCGCGTGCGGTGGCGGGCTCGCGGAAGACCGCCTCGGAGAACAGCGGCCGGCAGAGCGCCCGGAGCACGTCCCGCTCACGTCGGGTGAGCTCCGGGGCGCGCTGAGGTGCGGTCGTGCGGTCGGCGGCCCGGGCGGTGTTTGCGCCGCGGTAGGTCAGTCGGGTGGCCCCGACGATGATGATGTCGCCGTGCCGCAGCGCTCGCTCCGCGTGCAGGCGCTCTCCGGCGACGACCGTGCCGTTGGTGCTGCCCAGATCGCGGATGGCCCAGCTGCTGCCGTAGGCCTGCATCACCGCGTGGAGCGAGGACACATGGCCGTCGTGGGCGAGCACGACGGCGTTGCCCTCGGCGCGGCCGATGGTCATGGTCGCTCCGACGAGGAGGACGACGTCGGTGCCGCCCGGCCGCGCCACCTCGAGGAAGCTCGTCGATCCGACGTCGGCTCCGGAATGCTCGGTCACTGATCCCCCCTGCTGCGGACGATCCAGACCTGCTTACTCAAGGTGACGACAGCCCGCGTTTCCGGCCAATGTTGTATCACTCGGACGTAAGGGTCCGACATAGTTGCTGCGAAGCGTGACGATGCACCGGTGGCGACGTGGGGGAGCGATGATCCGGTTCAACGACGGCGTGCGCTGGCGCGTCAGCAAGCGAGGTCTGGTCCTCGTCCCACCCGATGCGGACGCGATGTTGCTCGAGCATCCCGGAGCGGCGCCGCTCGCCGACCTGCTCGTCGCCGGTGACACGCGGGACCGCCTCATCGGGGCCCTGGACGGCGCCGCGCGGACCGGCACGGAGACCCCGGTCCCCGGGACCGAGCTCATCGATCAGATGCTGGACGCCGGCGTCATCGCCGACGACGCCGTCGACGAGCAGCCCGACCTCGACGGGAGCGAGGAGCCCGTCGCCCCGGCACGCCGCTGGACGCTCAACCGCTCCGGGCTCGAGTTCGCCGGGATCGAGGTGCCGGCGCGCTTCCTCGACCGGTATCTCGTTCCTGTCCTGATCAGTCGCGTCGGGTTGGGTGTGCTGGGCGCGGTCGTGCTCGCCGGGGTCGTCGCGCTCGTCGCCGGGCGTCCGGCCGGGCCGACCGTGAGCTCGCACCCGGCCGTGGACGGGCTCCTCGGGTTCCTCGTGGTCCTGGTGCTCGCGGCCGCCCACGAGCTGGCCCACGCGGTGGCGCTCGTGCACTACGGGGGAACGCCGCGACGCGCCGGCATCGGGTTCTACTGGGGGTCGGTCTGCTACTACGTCGACTCCACCGACGCGGTCACCCTGCCCCGCCGCGCACGGGTGATCCAGGCCCTCGCCGGGCTGGCCGTCGACGTCGTGGCGATCAGCATCCTCGCGATCACCGCGCACCTCTCCGGCAGCGTGCTGATCACCGCGGTGTTCTGGCGGCTCGCTGTGGTCGGTCTGGTCGACCTGCTCACCAACGCCGCTCCCATCCTCGAGCTCGACGGTCACTGGGCCCTCGCCGACTACCTCGACGAGCCCGATCTCGCCCCGCGGGCCCGCGCCGCGTTCGCCGACCGCCTCCGCCGGCGCCCGAGCCCTCGCTGGCTCGCCCTCTACGGGGGGCTCTCCCTGGCAGGCGGCGTGGTGCTGCTCGTCGGGGGCGCGTTCGTCTGGTGGTACGCGGCGGGTGACCTCGTGGTCGCCCTGTTCGCCGGCAACGTCGTCGACATCCTGGTCGGGCTCTACGTCGTCGTCCCGTTCGCGCTCGGGCTGCTCGCCAGCCTGGTGGGCCTCGCCGTCGAGACCCTGCGTCGTGGCGACCCCCCTGCGAGTGCAGCCCGAGGCGCCGTCACCGCCGCGTAGTGCCGCTCTTGACGGAGCAGAGGCGTCACTCGAACCGGTGAGATGACTGCCTGCGGTGGAACGCTCCGTCGATCGACTCCGAGGTGCATGACGACAGCACCGGCTCGGGGGGACGAGATGCAGCCACAGCCGCCGTACGGGTACCGGCACCAGCCGTTCCACCCGCCGTCGTACCCGGAGCCCGAGCACGGGTCCGGCGCCTTCCGCTACGTGGCGCTGGCGTGCGCGACGGTGGTGGCGATCGGCGCGCTGGTGCTCGCGGGGATGGTCCTGATCCCGCGGGACGCGGCGCCGGTGGTGGTGGCGGGCAGCTCGCCGGTGATCGCTCCCGTCTCGTCCGGGAGCACCATGACCGTCCCCGCCGGTGGCTACGCGTGCGGATTGACGGGCTCGGGGCACGCCGTGGTCGTGGAGAACGGGACGGTGCCCTGCGACCACGCGGTCGAGGTGGCGGCGATGTGGCTCTCGACCGGCACGACCCCGGGCGGCGGCCTCGGGTCCGCTGGAACCATGTACTCCTGGACCTGCTCTCCGAGGGGCGACGGCGGCGGCCGTTGCACCTCGAAGATGGGCAGCCACCTCGCGATCGGCGCGTGAGATGGCCGCGTGCGAGGACGCTCCGACCGTCCGGCTGACGATCCCGTCCCGACGGCGGGGTGTGGTCGCGTGGCGCGTGTCGGTGGCGGTGTGCGTTTCGCTGGTCGTACTGACGGCGGCTGGAGTGGGCGGGTTGTGGTGGTCCCGGGTGCAACCGGCTCCCATTGTGGCGTCCGCGCCGACGAGCACACCGGTCGCGCCCGTTGCTGCGGCTGCGGCACCGACGACGACCTCCACCACTCGGACGCGGACGTCGACGAGCGCGCCGGCATCGTCGTCGCCGGCCGCCTACGCGGGGGAGTGGCAGTCGCACGGCTTCTCGGTCACCTTCGACGCCTCCGGTCGCGGGAAGGCCGACTTCCGCACCTACGTGTGGTGCAGCCAGCCTGAGCCGGGCGTGCCGTGTGAGGACCCGGACAACCTGACCGACGCCGGTCACGCGGTGGTGCAGCTGCAGCCGGGCTCGTCGGGAGCCCTGCGGATGCGGATCGTCTCGAGCAACGACCAGCCCGACTGGCCGACCGGAAAGACCTTCACCCTCACCCCGTTGAAGCGCGGGGTGCTGCAGGTCGAAGGCTCGGACGGACCGTGGGGCCTGTGCAAGCCGCCGGCGAGCGACGCGATCTGCGGGGCCTGAGCCACGGGGCGTCGGGCGCGTCGACCAGGTCCAAAGCGCAGTCGGTGTGCAGACGTTGCCTAGATCATGCAGGCATGAGTACCTCCATCACCGTCCGAGACGTTCCCGACGAGGTCCGGGACGAGGAGGCTGCTCGGGCCGCTTCCTGGGCAGCTCTGCCGTGGTCGATGAGCCGGCGTGGTCGACGAATCGCCGATCGTCGGGTTGCGTTGCGCTAGAACAGCAGGCCCTCGCTGGGATCGCTGGCGGCGCGCACTGCGCTCACGAAGATGGTGCACTCGGGGAGCCACAGGAAGATGATCCCGCCGACCGTCGCCACTGCTGCGGCAATGTTCACGAGGTTTCGGATGCTCAGACCGGCTGCGAACGCCAGCCACACCGAGAACGTGACCATGAGTGCTGCCGCCCACGTCACGTAGATGCGGGTGGCCGGGCGTCCGCGCATGGCGCGATGAGCCAGGAACGCCACGAAGAAGGGGTAGAGGCCGACGATCCCGAAGTTGCCGTACAGCACGACGAGTAGGCAGCCGAGGGCGAGGCCGCCGGACATCAGCAGTAGTCCTGCGGACGTGTACGACGCAGGGCGGGTGCAGCCGCGCGGTGGCTCCCGGAAGACGCGATCTGCGGCGGTGACGATGTCAGGCACGGTGGTGACTCCTTCGAATCGTCAGGACGACACGAACTTCTCGGAGGCCGATGCGATCGCGTCGGCCTGACGGCAGAGCTCGTCGTAGGGGGCGCTCCCCTCGACCTGGACCGAGATGTACTCCGTCGGCCGATTGGCTCCGCCGCTGTAGGAGGGGCGGTGCTCGAGGCTGACCCGGCAGGCGGTCGGGTTGTAGTAGCCGGCGATGGACCGGGTGAAGGCGGCCTTCCCGCCGATCGTGCTGGGCGTGCCGTAGTTGCTGATGCCGCCGTTCGGCTCGACCCCGAGGGTCACCGCCACGTAGGGAACTCCCTTCTGGCGGAGCCCGATGAAGCACGCCGAGCCGTTGAGGTAGCTCGATCGCTGGGTGGCGAGCATGCCCGGGATCTGCGCCGGGGAGTCGCCGGGGACATCGCAGGCCTGCTGGCGGGCGAGGGAGATGTCGTCCATCCACCCCGGCCGGTAGCTGATCCCGTTCTCGTTCAGTCGATCGACCACCACCGCCAGGACGGCCTCGTTGGTCGGACACGGATCGGACCCGGCGCGGGAGTTGGCGTACCGGGTGTTGACCGCGATCAGATTGTTGTCGGCGAGGACGACGTCGCTGCTGCAGCCCCGGGGGTTGTGCCCCTCACGGGCGAGGGTCACCTCCCCGAGCTGCTGCACCGGCCCTCGTGCCCCCTCGGCGACCGTGTTCCCGAAGTGCACGTCGTTGTAGATGCGCTGCCCGTCCGGCAGGTCGATGGTCAGACGGCACTCGTAGATCGAGCCGCCCGGCCCGATCCGTGCGCGGCCGAGGCCGGCCACGGCCTCGGTGTCGAGCAGAGCGCACGGGTCGGCGGCCCGGACGTCTCCGGTCAACCGCACGGCTCCGACGCTCTCGGGGAGAGCCGGGATGCCGGAGGCGGAACCGGAGGGCAGGAACACGACGACGCCCACCACGAGTGCGGCCACGACGAGGAGAGACGCGGCGGCGAGTAACGCGCGCCGTCCGAAGCGGCTCTTCTTCTCCGGCGGTGGTGGTACCTCGTCCTTCGGGGGCTTCGTGGGCTCGCTGAGGCGGCGCACGAAGTCGTCGAGCAGCCGGTGGGCGTCCGCGGCCGTCGGTCGGGTGCGCGGGTCGAGTTCGAGGAAGTGCATGAGCAGGCCGCTGAACGGACCGGCCTGGCGCGGCGGCGTCGGCGACTCGTGCGCCACCCTCATCAGCGTCTGCAGCGTGTTCTCGCCCTCGTCGAAAGGGGTCCTCCCCTCGACGAGCCTGTAGAGGGTCGCTCCGAGGGAGAACACGTCCGAGGCGGGCGTCGCGGCGTGTCCTCGGGCGACCTCGGGAGCCATGTAGGCGGGGGTCCCGGAGATGACGTTCGCCTGGGTCACGGGGTGCTCGCCCTCGGCGTGGGCGATGCCGAAGTCGGTCAGCTTGACCTCGCCGTCGGCGCTCCCGAGCAGCACGTTGCCGGGCTTGACGTCGCGGTGCACGATGCCCCGCTCGTGGGCGGCGTCGAGGGCCAGGGCGACCTCCGCCCCGATCCGAGCGGCCTCGGTGACCTCGAGGAGCCGGCCCTCGCTCGTGCGCTGCGCGAGGCTCTCGGACGGGAGGTACTCGAGCACGAGCCAGATGTCGCCCGCGACCTCCTGGACGTCGTAGATCGTGATGATGTGCGGGTGGTCGCTGAGCTTGGCGGCGGTGCGCGCCTCCCGCAGCGTCCGCCGGCGGTCCTCGTCGGCGGCCTCGTCGTCGTCCCGGAATCGCACGTGCTTGAGGGCGACGACCCGGTCGAGGGTGAGGTCCGAGGCTTCCCAGACGATCCCCATCCCGCCATGGCTGATGTAGCGCACGAGCTCATAGCGACCGAGCAGCTGGTCGCCGATGCTGTAACCACCCTTGGTGGTGATCATGCCTGGGGCTCCGGGGTCGTGAGGGGTCATCGGTCGAGCAGACGCAGGTCGGGTGGGACGAGACTCGTCGAGACGAGCAGCTCGAGGAGCAGGTTGTGGTTGATCGCGTTGCCTGCCGGCTCACCGACCTCGTCGCGGGTCAGCCCCACGACGCCGGCCCTCGTGAGGCGTTCCCGGACGCGGGCGACGTCGTGCTCGGCCTTCTTGGTCGTCCAGCCGTAGTCCGGGTCGAGGTCCTCGAGCAGCAGGTACGTGTCCTTCCAGGTGTTCGGCTGCGGGTGGGGCTCGTGGCGCAGGTACCGCTCCCCGAGCGCCGTCAGGAGGAGCCGTTCGTGCTCCGAGAGCTCCCAGGTGGTGGGCCGACGCGTGGGGTCGTCGACCTTCGCCTTCTCCCCGCGGGGTGGCCGGGTGGCGACCCGGAGCTCCAGCAGGTGCTCGCGCTTCGCCTCGGTGCGGATGAACAGCGGGGTGTAGCTCGAGCCCAGCGGCTCCTCGTGGCCGGAGAGCAGCAACCGCGAGCCCGGGAAGCGGATGGGGACGACGCCCGTGTTGCGCAGCGACCATCCCTGCGGGCTCCACGACAGCAGGCCGTGCCGTCGGCTGATCCCCGGGTCGTCGGCGCCGAGGCAGACGTGGACCTCCGGCTCGTTGCGGCCGAAGAGCACCTCGAAGCGCGTCTCGGGATCGACCCGGATGCCCCCGCGATCCCCGAGGACGAACAACGTGCCCTCAGGTGACTCGGGGATGCCCCGGGCGAGGCTGTGGGTCTCCGGCGGCAGCAGCTCGACACCGCTGCGACGTGGGGCGGGTGGTCGGGTGGAGCGGGCCATGGTTCTTGCTCCTCTCAGGCCGGCGCCGGGAGACGGGCCTCGGTCGCCGCAGCGACCGGTGTCGCGGTGCTGCACGGGTCGCCGGACGCGCCGAACACCGTGAGCTGGGCGATCTCGGCTCTGGCCCGCCCGGAACTCCCGATGTAGCTGCGTTGGATGAAGGTCACTCGGCAGGAGGCCGAGCGGCCGTCGGATGCGGGGGTCGGCGTCACGACGGCCGAGTGTCGGCCGATCCGGGTCGGTGTCCCGGGCAACGGGGACGTCCGATCGAAGCTGAGGTTCGCGTACGGCGCGTTGGTGAGCGCGAAGTTGTACCCGACCGAACAGCCCCAACCCTCGAACCACGGGACGCGCCGGGTCGGGTCGAGGCCCGGGACCTGAGCCAGCGCGGCCGACTCGAGCAGCCCGCAGGCGTCCAGCGAGCCGAGCTGCAGTGCCGGGTCGAGCGGGCGCCGGGCGGTGCTGCGCCCGACGAGGACCGGGATCGCCGTGGAGGTGCCCGCGTCGGCGAGCGCGCAGGGATCGACGCCGGACGCCGCGGTGACGGCCCGCGTCTCCACCTCGACGATCAGGCCGTCGGGCAGGGCGAGCAGGCGGCGGCAGCGATCCGCGGTGGAGGCCGGGAGGCGGGTGACGGCGACGTCCCCGACCTGCTCGGTCGGCGTGGTCCTGACGAATTCCCCGGCCGTGTAGAACCCGACGCTGGTCAGGTAGGACCCGCCCTGTGCCGTGGCCGTGAGCACCGCGCAGGAGCCGAACGGTCCGAAGTCCTCGAACAGGGTCGGCGTGCCGAAGCCGGCGAAGGAGCCGGTGGAGAGCAGGCTGCACGGGTTGGCGGTCCGCCGGTCGCCGACCGCCGAGGGCGGCGCGACGGACGCGGGAGCGGGTGGGTTCGTGGGCGTGCCGGCGCCCGGCGCGGCGATCGCGTCGGCCCGGCGCGGCCCCGTGCCACCGATCCCGGCGACGAGCAGTCCGCCGACGAGCAGAAGGGCCACGACGATCGCTGCGGCAGCGACGAGACCGCGGTGTCCGGCGACCCAGTCGCGGCCGCGGGTCCGGGGCGTCCGGGTGGTCCTCTCCCCGCCCGTTCGCTCGTCGGTCGACCGCTCCTCGGTCGGTGCGACCGGCCCGCCCGGAAGCGACGCGACCGGCAGGTGGTCGGGGGAGGGTCCGGGCCACCGGGGCGGCTGCCCCATCCCAGGAGGTGGACCCTGCTGAGCAGGGCGGCCTGCGGACCACGGAGGCCCGACGTACGCCGCGGGAGGAGCCGGCGCGGTCCGCTTCGTCGTCTCGTCCTCGCCCTCCGGCAGGGATTCGTGCGGGTCGACGCGGACCGTCCTGGCCTCCGTCGCGGAGGGCGGGTTCGCGACCGGCAACGAGGTCGGCTGGCTCTCGAGGACGTCGCTGAGGCGCCTGCGGAGCTCTCCGGCGCTGATCTCCCCGTCCGCGGCGAGATTCATTACCGCGGTCAGGGCTTCGAGGTGCCGGACGTCGTGCTCGTCGGAGGGAGCAGCGTCGGGCCCCGTGGGTGCGACAGCCTCGCGGAGCAGGGCACCGATCGCGCGCACGTCGTCGGTCCCGAGGGCGTCCTCGTCGCCGAAGTCGTCGTCGCCGGGGTCGGCGGGATCGCCGGTCGTGGCCGACGACAGGTCCCCGGTGGCCGCAACGCCCAGGAGGGAGGCGGACCCGTCGTCGTCGATCGCGATGAGCGCCGATCGGATGTTGCGGTGCTCGAGCCCCGCCTCGTGCAGATCGGCCAGACCGGCGGCGGCATCGCGGCCCCACCGGGCGAGACGTGTCGGGGTCGGCGTCCCCGGCTCGGCCAGGATCTCGTGCAGTGTCCGGCTGCCGGGCCGTGTCCGAGCGGCCACCCAGAGTCCGGAGTCGTCCGCGATGACGTCGAGGACCCGGCGCAGGTGCGGACTGCGCAGACCGATCGCGGTGCGGACCTCGCGTCCCACCACCCGACGCGTGGCGGCCGCCTCGGCGCCCGGGCCCGCCGAGTCCGGCACCAGGGCGAGCAGGACGTCCTCGTCCTCGTCCGACCACTCGTCCCGCGCGAGCCAGACCGGGCGATCGGCCGTACCGGCGAGTTTCCGGTCCAATCGGTACCGATTGCCGAGGACCCGCCCCGCGTCGATGCTCATCATCGTCCCCCCGGACCCGGGTCGAATTCCGGATCTCCTGCCGCGAGTGTTCGCGGACACGGATGGGCGCGTTACACGATAGGTGGATTTCTGGGTGGTCATGACCGCTCGCAGCTGTTTCGTCACCTGGAGTCAGTTCGTCGGACCGTGATCAGTTCGGCACGGAGGAATCGGACACGGGCGACTCCTTGGTGTTGCCGTGCGCCACCTCGTGGAGCGTGAGCGTGATCTTCGTGTACGTCGTTCCCTTCGACGTCCGCTTGGACGTGAAGCCTGCCTTGCGGTCGAAGTGACCGGCCGAGCTCGTCCCGTCGAATCGTCCGGTGACGGAATTCCAGTTTCGGCCGCGCTCGCTGAAGACGTCGAAGTCGCCATTCGGCACCTTCGTCGCGGTGGCCTTCTCCCCGGCCCGCACGTACATGACGAGGACCGCCCGGGCGCCGTCGGACAGGGTGATCACGGCGTCGGAGCCGTTACCGGAGTTGTCTACCGTGAACTGACCGCTGCCGGAGCCTCGCTTGGTGAACACGGCGCCGTTGCGCGGGCGCCCCGGCTCGGCGGCCGCCGTCGGCGCCGAGGTGGCGACGAGGACGGTCGCGGCGGAAGGCTGCGGGAGGGACGGCGGCGCGGCGTGTGCGGTGGCGGGGAGGCCGAAGCCGGCGAGGAGCGCGGCGGCGAGCACGCCGGTGGCGACGGAGGTGCGCCCGCCCGCTCGGCGGGGAGGGGCGGTGGTCGGAGCGGAGGTGCTGACGGTGGTGGCGTCCATGGAGGAATTCCTACCGAGGTGACGCCGGGAGCCCTCCCGGATGATCTTGGTCATGGTTGTGGAGGCGGCACGCGCCGTCCTCGCGGGCACTGGGGGCTCTCTGATGGGTGATCACATCGGCGGACGACGACACGACGCCGTGGCGGCGGCACTGGGCAACGCCACGCTTCTCGGCGTCGGATATCTGCTCGTGGGGAGGCCGAGGCTGGCGGCCGGTACGACGGCGATCACCGCTGTGCTCCTGGGCGTGCTCGGAGCGAGCGGATGGGTCGCCGTTCTCGTCCTGCTGGTCCTCTGGTGGGCCGTGCTCGTCGTGCACGGCTTCGTCATCGCCGGCGGACGCGACTCGGCCAGGATTCGGCGACACCGCGTGATCGCCGTCATCGTCGCCGTCCTCGTCGTGGCCGTGTTCGCCGCACTGACGATCCGGGCCGGATCGGTGACGAGCACGGTCGAGGAGGCCCGGGCACGCGGCGACTGTCCCGCTGCCACGGCCGCTCAGGGCGGACTCTGGTTCGGCCCCCGGGTGGTCGCCGCGCCGGCGGCCACCCGGGGTGACGAGACCGTGCACGTGTGCGAGGAGTTGGCCTCTGCCCGTAGGGAGCTGGACCGGGCGGCGGGTGGAGACCTCGCGGCGCTCGCGTCGCCCAGTCACGGTGGGACAAGGTGCTCCGCGTTCACGCAGGTCACGAGCGCATGGTCGAGGTGATGCTCCGGGAGTTCATCGCAGCGTCGACCCGGTCGCCGTCGTGCCGCACCGCGGACGTGGCGCGGTGGTTCGATCCGGCCCGGCTCCTCCACCCCGCGACGCGCCCCGCCGTCGCCGCGGCTACCGCGTTCCTGCCGACGGCGGTGGTGTCCTGCGGCGACGAGTTCCGGAGCCGCGCGGACTGGGGCGGTGCGACGGCTCGCTATGTGCAGGCGCTGGCCCTCCGCCCGGAGGCCGCCGTGGTGCAGCGTGCCCAGCTGGGGCTCGCAGCGGCCGCCGCGGGTCAGGCGGAGTCGGACACCCGGGCACGGCTCGCGGCGTACTGCACGAGCCCGTTCGCCTATCCGGCAGCGCCGGCACCAGGCCCCTCGGGCCGCGTGTTCGTGGACGAAGCGACGTACGGCCGCTTCGCCTATGCGCTGCCACTGACTCAGGAGCAGCGCGCCACGGAGGCGGCGAGCGCCTCGGTGGTGGTCTGCATCGGCGGGACCGAGCGGGGCGGAGCCGACCAGACGTGCACCTACGTCGGGTCGGGCGGCCGGAACCAGGTGTCGTTCTTCCGCACCGCCATACCGGTACGTGCCTATGAGACTCGCACCGGGCGGGTCCTGCTCGACCGGCGTGTCGAGGTCGGCGATGCCGTGTGCCCGCCGAGCATCACCTACACCTCGTACGGGCCGTTCGGCGGGCCGCCGGACCAGGACATCCCCGTGTCGGAAGCCGATCTCGGGTCTGCGCTGCGTGATGTGGTGTCGCAGGTGCTGCGCGGCTGACGGAACACCGGTACCCACGCCTCCAGGCACGAAGCGCGCTCTCTCGCGGCCAGATGTCGAGGCAGGAACGCTCTCAGGACGGGATGACGTCGAGGAAACGATCGAGACCGTGGAAGTCAGCAGGGTTGCGGGTGAGGAGCGGCATGGCGTGGGCCCCGGCGGTGGCAGCGATCTGGAGGTCCATCCGTCGCGGGCGAGGATTCCGGCCCGACCGGCGCACGGTGGCAGCGAGCGTGCCGTAGAGCCGGGCGGCCGACAGATCGAAGGGCAGGACCGGGATGTCACGCAGGATTGCGTAGAAGCGGTCGGTGCGGGCCTGGCGCTCCACGAGGTCGTCGATGTCGAGCCCGAAGGCGAGTTCTGCGACGGTCACGGCACTGATCGAGGGAAGGGCGTCCGCCAGCTCTCCGAGGTCGAAGGTCTCGAGGTCGATCACGACCGAGGTGTCGAGCAGGGCCCGCTGGTCGCCGGTCACCCCGTGACCGGATCGTCGTTCCCGAAGGTCTCGTCGGCGGTGGCGCGCTCCGAGCGCCACCCCTCGACGTCGACCGGGGCCAGCTGCCTGAAGATCGCCTGGAGCTCACCGATGTTCGGGCGGCTGGTCTCCTGGGATCGGGCGTGCGGGACGAGATCGGCGACGGGACGGCCGTTGCGAGTCACGACGAAGCTCTCGCCCTGCTCGACGCGTCGCATGATCCTCCCGCTGTCGTTCCGTAGCTCTCTCTGGCCGATAGCGTCGCTCACGCGGCCAACGTAGCACCGCGTCGCTGATGTGCTACGGGCCCGAGGACCCCGTCGTCGGGACCATCCCGACGACGGGTCCGACCGGTCGTCAGCTCACGGCTGCGCCGGGGTCTGCGTACCGCCGGAGCCGTCGGAGCCGCGTGTCCCGCCCGAGCCGGCGTTGCCGCCCGAACCGCCACTGCCGGTCGAGACCGCTCCACCGCTGGTCGCGTCGCCTCCACGGCCACCGTCGCCGCCGTCGTTCGCACCGGACGAGCTCGTACCGCCGTCTCCGCCGCGACCGCCGTCGCCGGCGGTGACGGGTCCGGTCGAGCTGTCGGAACGGCCGCCCGCGCCGCCTGACCCACCGTTGTTGCCGCCCGATCCGCCGGTTCCACCGGCCCCACCCGAACCGCCGTCGCCCGCGGTCGCCGACCCGTCGACGGTGTTGGCGGGCCCGCCCGGCCCGCCCTGACCGCCGACGGCGACGCCGTCCGAGCTCAGTCCGCCCGCGCCCCCGCTCCCGCCGTTGCCCGCGAGCGCGGTGCCGCCGGAACCGATGGCGTAGGCCGTGCCACCCGGACCGCCCCGGCCACCGGTCTGCGCACCGCTCCCGGCACCTCCGCTGCCGCCGTCGCCACCGGCCCCGCCGACGGCGACGCCGGACTCGGTCACGGCGAATCCGCCACCTCCGCCGCCACCGGCCGTACCACCGGCACCGCCCACGGCGCCCGAGGCGCCGTCACCGCCGCGTCCACCGGTAGCGCGTCCGTCGACGGTCTGGACGAAGCCACCCTCGCCGCCGAAGCCGCCCC
The DNA here is from genome assembly GCF_030286555.1 of Actinomycetospora termitidis. Taxonomy (GTDB): domain Bacteria; phylum Actinomycetota; class Actinomycetes; order Mycobacteriales; family Pseudonocardiaceae; genus Actinomycetospora; species Actinomycetospora termitidis. Next base: position 190,417 of record NZ_JASVWF010000006.1, read on the forward strand.
GGCTCTCCAGGGTTCCGCCGCTCCCGGCCAGACCGCCCCGGCCGCCGTCACCTCCGGTCGCGGTCCCACCGGACGCGGTCGCTCGCGCGTCGCCGCCGGAGCCGGCGTCTCCGCCGAAGTTGTTCCCACCCGACCCGGTGCCACCGTTCCCGCCGTCGCCACCGCGCCCGCCGATCGCGACACCGGACTGCGTGACGGCGGCGCCGCCGAAGCCGCCGGACGCAACGTAGTTGTTCCCGGCCGCTCCCGTGCCGGCGTCGCCGCTCCGGCCACCCGCGCCGCCGGTGGCGGTCCCCGACGTCGAGGACGCCGCTCCGCCCTGCCCTCCGAAGCCGGCGATCTGGAAACCGCCCGCGCCGGTGCCGCCGTCGCCGCCGCGTCCGGCGGCGCCCCCCAGTGCCGAGCCGCCCTCGGTCACGGCGGCGCCGCCGAGTCCGCCGGTCCCGCCGCTGTTGCCCAGGGAGCCGTCCGCGTCGCCGCCGGCGCCCGCGGCGCCACCCGCTCCACCGACGGCCCGCCCGTCGTCGCTGCTCGCCGCACCGCCGGTACCGCCCTCACCGCCGCTGTTGCCGTCGCCGGCCGTCCCGCCACGGCCTCCGGCGCCACCGAGGCCGCCGGTGGCGGTCCCCAGATCGGCGATGGCCTCTCCGCCGGTCCCGCCGACTCCGCCCCAGTTCGTCCCGAGCGGATCGCTTCCGCCTGCAGCCCCGGTACCACCGGCGCCGCCGGTCGCGACCGCGCCGGTCCCGTAGGCCGTCGCGGCGCCACCCGTGCCGCCACTGGCCCCCCGTGCGATGCCGGCCAGGTCCCGGTCGAACGCGCCGAACCCGTCGCCCCCGCGGCCTCCGGTCGCCGTCGCGAGGCCGTCCGCGCCGCGCGTACTCCCGGCGCCCCCGGTCCCCGGGATCGCTGTCGCCGAGCCGCCGTTCGCCCCGTTCGCGGGGCCGGACACCGGGATGCCGGGGATCAGGCCGCCGGAGCCCTGTCCACCGGTCGCCGTGGCGCTGCCTCCCGCACCGCCCACGCCCTGGCGCGCCGGGCCGCCGTTGACCCGCGCCGAGCCACCGGCGCCGCCGTTGCCGCCGACGGCCACGGCGTTTCCGCCGGTCGTCTCGATGATCCAGCCACCGCCGATGGGGGCGGGCACCACGCGACCGCCCGGCTCGCCGGTCGCGACGGCGTTTCCTCCGCGACCTCCGGCGGCGACGCCGGTGCACGTGCCGTAGCAGATGGCCGTTCCACCGTTGCCGCCGTTGCCGGCCCGAGCGGTCGACCCACTCGCGTCGCCGCCGCGACCCCCGGTCGCGATGTTGGTGCACTGGCCGAGGCAGTAGGCGGTGCCGCCGTTGCCTCCGGCCTCGCCCGCGCGGCCGTCGGCGCCGGTCGCCACGTTGGTGCACCGGCCGATGCAGTAGCCGGTGCCGGCCCGACCGCCGTTCACGCCGGGCCGACCGACGGCCACGTCGGTGCAGACGCCGGCGCAGAACTCCGTGTTGGTCCCGGCGTTGTAGGCACGGATGTAGCCCGGGCCGTAGGTGATCTTGTAGTTCTTCGGGTTGAAGGACGCCGCCCAGCCGGCGGCCCGGACCTGCTGGGTGAACCCGGCGAGGCGTGCGGCATTGGTTGTCGTGGGGCCGCTCGTCGGAGCGCTCGTGGCGTGCACGGTGCCGGTCCGGTCGACCGCGACCGTGGAGGGCGCGATGAGGAGCGGCGTGGTCCTGGTCGCGGTCCAGGCGCCGGAGCGGCCCGCGACGATCGTCGTGATCGAGCGGCCGGTCTGGTTCGCGGTGTAGACGGTGCTCGTCGCGGGGTCGACCGTGACCGACACCGGTCCCGCCCCCGTCGGGACGCTGCCCCGGGCGGCGTATCCACCCGGAACCGGGGCGAAGACCAGGAGTCGGTTGCCCGTCGGGTCGGCCTGGAACACCGTGCCGGTCCGCGGGTCCACGGCCACGGCGGTCTGGGGGCTGACGACGCTTGCGCCGGTCGACGGTGTGCTCGCCGACGGAGCGGACTTCGGAGCCGGAATGCTGCGGGCCGGCGTGGCCTGCGCGGTCGGGGCCATACCGGCCACGAGGACCGCGGCGGCAAGGGCCCCCAGCGTCCCGGTCCCCACGGTGCGGGTGGTCCTGCTCGTTCTCACGTGTCCTCCGGCGGCGTCGACAGACCCTTTCCGGACGGATGATCGATCACTCTTCGTGAGAGTGTGACGCGGTAAACGGGTGAATCGACGCAACTCGGACGAGACAACTACAAGGAGTGAGAAACCTTGTCGGTGCGACGACGAACCGCATCGTCATGAACGATGAGGTCGCTGGTTCCCGCGGCCGCTTCGTGTGGTGGCCTGGAGCCGAGGCCGTCCGCCCGATCCGCTACCTGGACGCCGAGCTCCACCCCGAGTGTCACGCCGACGTCGCCCCGTGTGTGCCTCGCTCCGGCGTCGCTCAGGTCTCCTGTCAGGCGTCGTCTATCGGAAGCCAGGTGCGACGGAATCCGAAGTACGGCCCGCTCGAACCGTACCGTCGCGTACTCGGGACGAGGACGGCTCGGCCCCTCCGCTGCTCCTCTCGCGCGTGCGCTCGGAGCTCTTCCATGACGGCGGACTCCTGCACATCCAATGCTTCGAACTCGGCGTCGATGGCCTCCGGAGGTAGGTGCACGCCGGCGCCGTGCGTCGCGTCGTACTCGTCGCCGAGCGCCACGGTGAACCGTCGATCGATGTCGGCGAGTTCGTCGAGCAGCTGCTGACGTCGGTCCACGGGCTCGGTCATCGGAGTCGGTCGTGCCAGTCCGGCCGCGGATGCCGCCGGGGGTGGATCGGGTCGTTCTCGTGGAGGGTTCGAGCCACATCCGTGCCCGTGAGCCCCTCGTCCTCGAGACTTCTCGCCAGTCCACGCAGGATGAGGTTCAGCTCGTGTCGAGAGTGGCCGAGCATGTGGTTCAGGAGCCGTCGGAGCTCGGCCTCCGGCTCGAGATGGGTCTTGCGCAGGATACGGAGGCAGCGTCGGACGTCCCAGGTCATGGAGGCGATCAGGGCGTCGACCCCGGGTCGACGCTCGGGAGTCCGAAGGGCGACCCGTCGGCGTTCGTTCCGAGCGCGCTCTCGACGGTCTCGTTCCTCCTGCTCGGCGCGCGACCGCAGTCTCTCCTCGTGCCGTCTGCGCATGTCGTCGACCGTCCGGGTCCAGCCGGCGTCCTGCTCGAGCTTCCGCGTCAGGGACGTGAACACGTCGCCGGCAGGTACCCCCGCGAGGTGTCGGGCGTGGGCCACGAGCAACTCGCGCAACTCCTGCTGCGGCTGCGAGTGATTCCGGCGCAACACCGTGATGCACCGGCGGGCCAACTCAGGGTGGTCGGCGATGATGGCGCCGGCGGTGGTCGACGTGATCGACGGAGAGGGGGACGGGCGATGCGGCGGCTGGGCCCCGAGCAGCCGGGCACCGTCCAGTCCGTCGCTCCAGCTCACGGCGCTGTGCATGGGCATCGGGCGCTCCTATTCTTTGATCGGTTGATCATAAATCTATGAGGGCGTTGATCGCAATGGGCGAGTGGCCGTCCATCACCTCGACCAAGCGGCTGGCGGCGTTCAACGCCGCCCGGGTACTCGAGGCGCTGTACGCAACGGGTCCGTCGAGCGCCCTGGACGTGGCCGCCCGGACCGGACTGTCGCGCCCTGCCACGGACAAGGCACTGCACGGGCTGGTGAAGAGCGAGCTCGTGCAGCAGTACAACGCCCCCCGTGACACTCCCGGACGTCCGACCGCCATCTACGAGTTCGATCGCGGGCGCGGAGCCGTCGTCGCGGTGGACATCGGCCCCCACACCGCTCGCGCCCGGGTCGATCCCCTCACCGGCCCCGCCCTCGGGCAGCGACACGAGGTGGTTCACGTCCGACTCGGCATGACCCGGTCGACGCCGACCCCCGAACGCCTCGGACTGGTGGACGAGGTCGTCACGGAAGCGCTGGCAGCAGCGGACACTCGTCGTGAGCAGGTCTGGGCGATCGTCGCGGCGACCCCGGGCATCATCGACGACACCGGTTCGATCACCCGGTGCGAGGTGATCGACAGCTGGCACGCCGACGTTCTCCGGACCCATCTCACGACACGGTTCCCGCAGGCGACGATCGTGGTGGAGAACGACGTGAACGCCGCCGCCGTCGCCGAGTACGTGCACGGCGGCGCGGCGGGCCGCGACGAGGTCGCCGTCGTGCACGCGGGGGCCCGCGTCGGGATGGGGCTCCTCCGAGGCGGTGAGCTCTACCGCGGTGCCCATGGGCAGGCCGGGGAGTTCGCCCACGTGCAGGGGACGCCGTGGCGGAAGGCGAACGACGCGCTGCTCACAGCGGGCACGCCGGTCGGCCCGGAACGGCTCGACCACGTCGCCGGGGCGCTCGCCGTAGCGCTGCGCGAACTCGTCTTCGCTGTCGATCCCGAGCTGGTGGTGCTCGCAGGGCCGCTCGCCCGGACGGGCGAGGGCCTGCTCGAGGCCGTTCGCCGGCACGTACCCGAAGGCTTCCCGACGCTGCCGGACCTGGCTCTCTCTCCGGTCGGCCCCGCCGACGTCCTGCTCGGAACTGCTGAGTTGGCCCGTCGGCGTGCGATGGAACGGATCCTCCGCGAGGTCGCGGAGCGTCTGTGACATGCCGACGCGAGGGGACTGCAGCGCAGATCGTCGCTCACGCGCTGGTCCCCGGACGGCTCAGTGGCATCACTCTTACGGTCGGTGCCGGTCAACGTCCTGTCACGCGATCCTGAGAGTCGCTCCCGGTAGGAAAGATGCGCGGGGGCAGTGGCATGGCAACGACGGCAGGGTCGACGTGCTCGAGGTGCGGGCAGCAGAACGTCGCGCGTGCCGGCCCGTGCGGGACCTGCGGGAACCCGCTCGACCTGGGTGCGCAGTCCGGTCCGTTCGCCGCACCCGGAACCATCCCGCACCCGCGCACCGGCGACTGGTCCGAACGTCCCGGTGAGACGACCCGGCTGCTCGGGGCCACCGTCCACCTCGACGCCGATCTCGCCGAGTCCCTCATCGACGAGTTCCTCGTCGAGCCGCGACGGTGCATCCCGCGTTCGCCCGGCGTGGACGCCGCGTCGGTCCTCGGTGACGCGGCCGCGTCGCACCGACGTCGTCAGTGGCGCGACGGGGTCCTCGCGATCCTGGCTCTGGTCGTCCTCGTCGCCGAACCCCTGTTCGCGCTCGCCTGGCTGCTCGTGGGCGCGGTGGTGCGGGCCGGGAGTGGGCCGGGAGACGGTCGTCGGTCGAGGGCCTGGACCGCCGTCGTCATGCTGGTCGTGCTCGCGCTGCTCCTGCTCGGCATTCTCCTCGTCGGGCCGGTCCGGATCTACAACCGGCTGCTCCGGACCGCCGATGCACCGTCCACCGTGTTCGCGCTGGTGCCGTCCATCAACGTCACGATCGTGCTCGCGGTCCTCGTCGTGGCGGCGGTGATCGTCGGTGACCGGCTGCTCGTCGCGGCGCTCGTCCGCAACCTCTTCGCCCCGCACCGGTTCCACCACGAGCCCCTGTCCGACGACGGGTCGCTCGCCGTCCTGCGCACCATGGGCCGGAACCGCTTCCGGACGCCGCTGCAGCGCACCCGGGCGGCGGAGGCTCACGGCGCGTCGGGCGGATTGGCGGACGTCGTCGTGTTCCGTGGGCCGGACCCCTTCGTCGGGGCGGGCCCGGTCGTGGAGCGGCACGCGTTCGTGGTCCCGCTCGAACCCGAGGACGGGGCACGCCCGTCGGCGGTCCGGGAGAAGGAGTTGCACGACGCCATCTCCGAGGGGATGTCGACGCTCCGCCGCCCGTCGTCGCTGTCCCCGCACCGACGGCTGCGCGACCTGCGCTCCCACGAACAGGTCCTCGTGTCCGCGGGCTACCTCGTCGCGAACCCCGGCTCCGACGACGGCCGGATGTACCTGCCGGGCGGCACCGGGTCACCGCCGTTGGCCCGGATCGCCGTCGAGGCCGCCCGCCACGGAGCCGAGGACCCGCGCGAGTGGGCCCGCTACTACCGGTGCCACTACGTCGAGAGCTGGGAACGGGACCTGACGGTCTCCTGCTACGTCACCCTCGGAACCGACGGGCACCTGCTCTACCTGGAGTGGGTCACCTGTGCGTTGAACCCGCTCGAGGCGGCGTACCGGACGGTCGACGACCCACACGCCCTCCGGTCGTCCGCGTGGCGGGAGGGCCTGCTCGACGTCGTTCGTTTCCCGACGAGCCTGCCGTCGCGGCTCCGGCGCGTCTTCCGGTCGTTCCGCCCGATCAGGACGGCCGGCAACCGGCTGGTGCCGGCACAGTTCGGTGCCCGGGTGAGTCTGCGGGAACTCGCGGCGAGCGGCTCGAGCGGCGACTACTTCCACCGCTCCGACGTACAGCGCTACGCGAGCCTGTTCGACCGCACCGTGCTGGAGGCCGTCCGCACCTATCTGTCGGCGCACGGCCTGAAGATCGCGAACTTCGACGCGGTGGCCAATTCCGTCATCAACATCGAGTCGGTCAACAACTCGGTGTTCGCGGCCGGAGCGGGAGCCCGCGCGGAAGGCAGTACGTCCAGTAGTTCCGCGTCGTCGGGGAGGGGCAAGGCGTGACCGGGGACCAGATCAACATCGGTGGCGTGAGCGGGAGCGTGTTCGCGGCGGGCCGGGGAAGCCGTGCCCAGGGCACCGTCTCGAACGGACCGCCACCCGACCTGGAGGTCGTCCGAGCCGAGCTGATCCGGCTCGTCGAGGAGCTCCGAGGTGCGGGACGACCCGAGGCGCTGCGCCACGCGGAGAACCTCCAGGAGGCCGTCGCGGACGAGGCACCGCAGGCGGTGGAGCGCAGCTGGACGAAGCTGCGGGCCGCCCTGGGGAGCCTGGCCGTGTCGGCGAACCTCGCGCAGATCGGCCAGTTCGTGCAGGCCTTCGTGGCGTGAGAGGCCCCTCGGATGCTGACCGCATGTCGGAGCAGATGACCCTGCGCCTCGACGATCGACTCGCTGCAGAGGCGCGGGAGGCAGCCGCCGAGGACGGGACGTCGGTGTCGGACTGGGTGCGGGCTGCCATTCGGTACCAACTCGCGCTGAAGACCGCCCTGCGGGCGCGAGCCGAGGAGGACCGGCGCGGGACGCTGTAATCCGCGGAGCAGGAGGACGCCCTGCTCGACGCGCGGGCTCGCGACGCCGCATCTGCGTTCGACCGGGACCGCTGAACGTGGCGCTTCCCGCGGTCCGATTCGGCCAGGTCTGGGAGTCCCGGCGCGAAGCGATCGAACCGATGAGGTATCTGGTGGTGTCCTCGGACGCCTACAACACGGCCTTCGCAGACCGCCGGGTGATCGCGGTCGAGGTGGACGCGGCCGGCGTCTGCGAGGGCGTCTACCGGGAATCGATCGTCGACGCCGGGATGGCGCACCTGGACCGACTGACGTGGGTGTCGACGCGCCGACTCGAGGAACTCGTCGCGGAGCTGCACCCGACGCGTCACGCTGACGTCGCGCAGCGGGTGCGTGATCTCATCGGAGTCCTCTGACCTGCCCCCCGGTCGGTACGTGATGGGAGGCGTGCGCTGCTGCGGCGTCGGGGCGTGATCCGCTGGCGGGACTGCGCTCGACTCAGTCGAGGAGAGCGAGGAACTGCGCGGTGCTGAGACCCGCCTGACGGAGGACCGACGCCAGTGTGCCGCGGGCGATCTCCCGATGGAGCGGCACGATGACGACACGACCGTCGGGGTGGCGGAGCTTCAGGTGGCTGCCGCGCGTGGAGCGCTCCTCGAAGCCCGCAGCCGTCAACGCTCGCACGACCTCCTTGCCGGAGACCTGGGGGAGCGTGGGACTCACGCCGGGATGCGGATCTCGATGGGGGTGACCAGCGGGTGCTCGAAGGGGACGGGAGCGGCGTCGTCCTCGAAGTACAGCTCCAGGGCTTCCCGGAGGTTCGCGAGGGCCTCCTCGACGGACGTCCCCTGGCTGGTGACCTCGACCTCCAGGCAGCGCGCCACGTACCAGTCTCCGTCCCGGCTGACGGCCGCAGTCATCGTTCGCGCGGTGTCCATGACCCGAGTCTGACAGGTCCGGCGGTACTGAACTCAGTTGTCCTCGCGACGCGAGAGCCCGCCGCTCTCGGGCCAGCGCGCCGGGCAGACAGACGATCTCCGGGTCCGGCAGCCCGTCGACGAGGCGACGCAGCCACGGCGCTCCCAGCCGCTTCTCGGGGTCGCTCGGCGTCCTCCCGCGGATCGGGAAGGGCACGGCGTTCCAGTGCGTGTGCTGCGTGCCATGCGGGACGCCACCAGGGGCCGAGTCGAAGAAGCCGGTGGCGGATCCGAGTCGTGATGACTCGGATCCGATCGCGCTCGGCCGGTCGACGACTCGTGCCGAAGGCGGGTTACGGAGCCGCGGGGACGTCGCGATGGCTGCGGCGTGGGGCGAGGGGACGACCCAGCCGCACTACCGCTGAGGTCCGGGCCCGAGCTCGGCCGCGGCGCGGTCGGCCATCGCCGCCTCGCCCAGGGCGTTGGGGTGCACGACGACCGGGTTGGTGCCGAGCAGGCCCGGCTCCACCCAGCGTGTCCCGATCGGCCGGCAGGCGTCGTGTCCTTGCGAGGCCTCGGTGACGTCGATGTAGGTGACGTCGGTGGCCTCGGCCGCGCGGCGGACCGCGTCGTTGAGGGTGGCCTGGATGCCGTTGATGTAGGGCACGTCGCCGACCGCGACCGGCATGATCGGGTAGCAGCCCCGCTCCTCGGGAAGGATCTGCAGGTAGCCCGCGATCCCGATACGCGCGTTCGGGGCAGCAGCCTTGACCGTCTCGAGCGTCCTGACGAGGTCGGGATAGGTGACGTTCTCGATGGTGTCGGTGAACCGGTCGCCGTTCTGCTGTTCGCAGGGGTTGCCGGTGCCGGCGGTCACCGCCGCGGCGGTGGCGCAGGCGACGATCGTGCCGATGAAGACGCCGCTGTCGTTGCCGCCGATGGTGAGGGTGACGACGTCGGTCTCGTCGGACAGGGCCTGCACCTGCGGCGCGACCCCGGGGTACTGCGGCTCGGTGAAGTGCCGGGTCTCCGCGGCGCCGCAGGAGACGTCGGTCAGCGCGTAGTCCCACCGGTCCGCGAGCAGGTGGCCCCAGTTGCGCAGGGACTGCAGGCACTGCGGCGGGGCGCCGGGCGCCGGGGGTAGGACACCGCTGGCCGCGCTGTAGCTGTCGCCCATGTTCACGTACTGGACGACGCCGTCCCCGTCGCCAGGGGTGCCGGTGCCCGGTACGTGGTGGCCGTCGTTGGCCAGCGCGGCGGGCGTGCCGAGCGCCAGGAGCCCCACGACCGCGATCGCGGCGACGAGCAGCCGCCGTCCGGTACCGACCGAATTCATACTTCTCCCCACGACGCCGAGCTGTGACCCGGACAACGACGAGGTCGTGGCGAGGTCACGCGAACGGGTGAGGAGGTCGAGCGAAGATGAGCACGACGCGAGGGCTGCGGGCGTGGCGGGTGCTGAGCGCGGTGGCGCTGCTCGCGGTCGGGGCGATCCACCTCTACCTCGTCGCGACCAGCACCGGCGGGCTGATGGGCGTGCTGTTCACGCTGCAGGGGATCGGAGCGCTGGTGCTCGCGGGCGCGATGCTGGCGCTGCGTGGCCGACTGTTCCCACTCGTGACGGTGCTGAGCCTGCTGTTCATGGCCGGGTCGTGGCTGGCGCTGGTGCTGGCGCTGACGGTCGGCCTCTTCGGGCTCCGCTCGAGCCTGTCCTACGACCTGGCCCCGACCTCGCTGGTGGTGGAGACGCTGGGCACGGTGGTGCTCGCGGTGACGACGGCGAAGGTCGCACGAAGCCGCCGCATGTGATCCGTCATCCGGCGGGTCGGTCCAGCGCGTCTGCGAGGCGCACGACCGCGCCGACGACGGCCGGCCCGTGGCCGAGGACGGCGTCGTTGTGGTCGGCGCCGGGGACGGCGACGACGTCGGCGCCGGCGGCGTCGGCGACCGCCCGGCTCAGTGCGGGCGGGATGATCCGGTCGCCCTCGCCGAGCACCACCGTCGTCGGGACGTCGGCGCGGGCAACGAGGTCGGCGACCGGGAATCGGTCGGCCAGCAGCAGCCGCACCGGCACGACGGGGTAGAGCCGCTCGGCGACGGCGGCCAGGTCGGTGAAGGGCGAGCGCAGCACCATCCCACCGACCGGGACCTCGGTGGCGAGGCGCGCGGTGACCCCGGCTCCGAGGCTCTCCCCGAGCAGGATGGTGCGCTGCGGCAGGACGGCGCGCTTCGTGACGAGGTGCTGGTGGGCCGCCCGGGCGTCCGCGGCCAGACCCTCTTCGCTCGGCGAGCCCGTGCTGTCGCCGTAGCCGCGGTAGTCGAACAGGAGGACGTCCAGCCCCTCGGCGCGCAGTGCGGCGGCGAGCGGTGCACGCAGGGACCGGTCGCCGGCGTTGCCGTTGGCGACCAGCACCGTCACCTCCCGCCGCGGTCCCTCGGCGGGCACGAACCACGCCCCGAGCGCCGTCCCGTCAGCGGTCTCGAGCACGACGTCGCGGGCCCCGGGCAGCACGGTCGCGGCGGCGGGGACGGGGCCGATTTCGGGCAGGTAGATGAGGCGCCGCTGACCGAGCCAGAGCCCGGCGTTGAGCAGCAGGACGACGGCGCCCATCGTCCCGGCGATGACGAACACGCGACGCAGTACGCCGCGCCGGGCCTGCAGTTCAGGCGCCCTTCTGCATCCACGAGGACGCCTCGATCGTCAGGGCCTCGAGGTCGTCGCGGACCGAGCGCATGAGGCGCAGTACCCAGGTCTCATCGACCACGGAGGACGCTCTCGAGGAACTCCCGGTGGGCGCGCTCGAATCGCGGCCGTTCGTCGAACCAGATCTTGCGGGTGGTGGCCACCCACTCGACCCGCGCCGGCGGGTCGTCGTCGAAGAGCAGCAGACCTCGGTGCGCGACGCGCCCGCGCAGTTCGAGAGGTGCCGTGTCGAGTACCAGGAGGTCCACCGACGGCGGGAGGGCGACCTCGAACGACGCCGGCGCCGACTCGCCCCACCACGCCGCCACGTCGACGTCGGAGTCGACCCGATGCGTGCCCAGCGCGCGACTCCCGTGCAGGAACCCGAACCGGGCTCCCGCGTCCCGCAGGGTCGCGATCACCCGTTCTCCCAGCTCGTCCGGCACGTCTCCGATCACGACGACGAGTCTGGCATGGCCTTCGGGATGGCTCGACCGTCGCGGCCACCCGCACTGAACCGAGTCCGCCGGACACGGATGCGCAGTGGTCCTTCGCTCGTCAGCCGACTGGCGTGGTGTCGGGATCGGGTGCCGACGTCTGTTGCGGCACGCGGGTCGAGTCCGACGAGTCCGGCCTCGGCGTCATGGTGGCCTGTCCCGTGCCGTTCCCGATCGTGGCCGGCGGCACCGCAACGGCCGGAGCCTGCGCCGACGGCGCGACGGCGCTTCCCGGCGCCACGGGAGCCGCACCGGCCGGCACCGGGGCGGCGACGGCTCCCGGTGCGGTGGTGGTCCGCGGGCGCGCAGGGATGCTCGGCGACCCCGCGGCCTTCGTGTCGGTCGAGCCGCCGAGGGACGTCCCGGGAGGGGGTGGCAGGTCGGGGTTCGTCGGGTCGGACAGCGCCAGGAGCGGGGCATCGACGGTCGAGTCGGCACAGCTCGGGATGGACTGCCGGTCGGGGACGCGGACGTAGAGCATCGAGACGAACAGGCCGTCGGTGGTCTTGAGCCAGGTCGCGGTGTGCACCGTGCCCTTGGCGACCTCGTCGCCGGTCTGCCCGCATGACACGGCCAGGCGCGAGCCGCGGGCGGCCGTGTCCCGGGCGTTGGCGGGGTCGACCTGGGTGGCCGACCGCAGGTAGACGCCGGCAGCTCCGACGTCGTAGACGATCCCGGTCCAGGTCATCGGGGCGACGCTCGCCGTCGCGGTCGCGCGGGACCCGGAGGCCCACCACATCACCGTGCTGAACAGCAGGAACACCTGGACCAGCGCGAGGACGCCGATGAGCGACCAGCGTCCGGCGGGCGTCGCGACGGCCTTCCGGGCGCGTCGCAAGCCGGTGGCCAGATGCACCTTCATCGCCACGGACTCGCCGTCGAAGGGCGGCTGTTCGCCGGAGGGGTGCTGCTGGGCCGGCCGGCCCTGGGAGTTCAGCAGCGGGGAGCGGCGCGCGGGCCCGCTCGGCGGGCCGATCATCGGGCCCATCGGCGGTGGCCCGGACCGGGGCGGGGGCAGGAACGGTGCGCCCTGCGGTGCCCGGGCCTGCAGGTCCGCGAACCCCAGCAGGTCGGTGGCGGGCTCTGCCTGCTCCTCGCCGGCCCTGGTCATGCTCGTCCCCCTCACGACGACCTCGCTCGAGAGACCGTCGGAGGGAGATCGGGGCGGAGCTCGCAACAGTTACGTGCTCTCGCCGTGTTCTGTCCGAGACCGGCTACTGCGCGATGATGTCGAAGGTGACTCGGTCGTCGTCGACCGTGGTCACCGACGCGCGGAGCTGCTGGGTCCGCCCACCGTTGGTCGCGGTGCAGACGACCGAGGCGCCGACCTCCGCGGGGAGCGGGTCGGGACACGACACCTGGCTCGCGGCCAGACCCGACTGCGCGACGATCTGCGCCTCGACGGTCGAGGCCGGCACGGCCGGCGTGCGCAGGAGCAGGATCGCGACGACGACGCCCAGGGCCACCAACGTCGCTCCGACCGCGATCGCGATCCGGCGGGGACGCCACGACGCGCGGGGCCGGGCCACGCTGCCGGTGGCGTCCGCACCGGACTCGAGCGGCTCGCCGTCGGGAGCGGGTCGGGAGGCCGGGGTGACCGGACGCAGCGGGACCGGACGTGGCGGTGGAGGCGTCCGCGGCGGCTGCGGTCGTGGGGGAGCGGGCGCGTAGGTGCGGGCCTCGGTCAGCGACTCGGCCGCCTTCGCGTCCTGCCGCACGACCTCCGCGGCGGCCGCGGCGAGAGCGCCCGTCGTCGGGAAGCGCGCGGCCGGGTCCTTCGCGAGCGCGGTGAGGACGACGTCGTCGAGACCGGTCGGCAGCGGGGCGAGCGACGACGGCCGGGGCGGGGCGTCGTGCACGTGGCCGATCATCACGGCGGTGCGCTCGCCGACGAACGGCGGACGACCGGTCAGGGCCTCGAACAGCACGCAACCGAGGGCGTAGACGTCGAGGCGCTCGTCGAACGGTTCGCCACGCAACTGCTCCGGAGCCATGTAGGCAGGCGTGCCGAGAGCGGTGCCGCTGGCCGTCAGTCGGGGCTGCTCGACGGCCTCCCGGACGTGGACGATGCCGAAGTCGGTGAGGTAGACGAAGTCGCGCGCGGTGAGCAGGACGTTCGAGGGTTTGACGTCGCGGTGCACGATCCCGGCCTGGTGGGCGGCGTCGAGGGCGTCGGCGACCTGCTCGACCACGTGCACGGCACGCGCGGCGCCGAGGGCGCCCTCGGCGTGGATGAGCGCGCCGAGATCCCGGCCGCGGACCAGGCGCATGTCGATGTACATGCGGTCGTCGATGACGCCGAAGTCGTGGATCGGGACGACGTGCGGGGAATCGAGCCGGGCGGCGATCCGCGACTCGCGACGGAAGCGTTCGCGGACGTCGGGGTCGTCCTGGTCGTCGGAGTGCAGTCGCTTGAGGGCGACGGTGCGCTCACGTCGGGTGTCGTAGGCCTCGTGGACCTCGCTCATGCCGCCCTTGCCGAGTCGGGAGCCGACCCGGTACGGCCCGAACAGATCCCCCGCCATCCACGCCCCATGTCGATCCACGCCCCCGCGCCGGGTCGAGCATAGATCGGCGTCCCGGTGGAGCCGTGTCCTCCTCGTCGGCGCCGCCGAACGGTGGGATCGCTCGGATACGGCGGTACGTTTGCTCGATGGGTGGGACGTACGCGGTGTCGATGGGCGACCGTGGTCGCCTCGTCGTACCCGCGGAACTGCGCGAGCACCTGGGGCTGGTCTCCGGCTCGCCACTCCTGCTCGTCGAGACCGACGCCGGCATCGTGCTGACGACCCGCGAGCACGCGCGTGATCTGGTGCGTCGGCAGTTGCAGGGCGGCGACCTCGTCGACGAGTTGGTGGGCGAACGGCGGGCAGCGGCAGCCGACGACGAGCGGTGAGCCGGTGACGGCGGAGGACGCCGAGTCCGCCGCTCTGCTCTGGCGGACCGGCCTCGGGTTGTCCCTGGCCGACCGCTTGTGCCTGGCGACCGCGGAACGGCTGGACGCGACCGTCTGGACCGCCGACGCGGCATGGGGGAGCGAGGGTCGAGTGCGGCAGGTGCGCTTAGCGTCGACACACTGGCCCCGTGCGGACGGTGAGGCTGAAGGTCCGGTTGCGCGACGTCGAGCCGCCGGTCGAGCGCGTCGTGGACGTCCCGGCGGCTCTGACGCTGCCGGAACTGCACCAGGTGCTGCAGGCGGCGATGGGCTGGGTGAACGTCCATCTGCACGCGTTCGAGGGCGCGGGTGGTCGCTACTCGACGCCCGACGAGGACAAGCCGGACGACGAGCTCTACGAGACCAGCGTGCCGATGCGAGTCCTCGGCGAGCGGTTCTCGTACGAGTACGACTTCGGCGATGGATGGGTCCACGACGTCGAGCTCCTCGGCTCCGGAGGTGACGAGCCGGGCTGCGTGGACGGCAGTGGGAGCTGCCCGCTCGAGGACTGCGGTGGACCCCATGGCTACGAGCGGCTCCGCGCGGCGCTCGCCGATCCGGGCCATCCCGACCACGACGACATGCTCCGCTGGACGGCTGGGGGCGTGCCGGAGTTCGACCTCGCCGCTACCGACCGGTTGGTCCGCCACGTGGTCGGCTCGGTCCCGCCGGGCGTGCGTCTGCTGCTGGAGGTTCTCGACGACGGGGTCGAGCTCACCCCGGGCGGGCGACTGCCCCGCAAGGTCGTCCGCGCGATCCAGGAGCACCGTCCGGAGTGGGCGTTCTCCGAGAAGCCGGCGAGCATCGAGGAGGACCTCATGCCGCTCGCCGCGCTGCACGACGTGCTGCGGCAGGCGAAGGTCCTCCGCGTCCGTCGCGGTGTGGTGGCGCCGATCAAGGCGGCCTCGGACGACCTCGAGGTGCTGCGACGGCTGCGGTCGTGGTTCGGGCCGGACGGCGGGTTCCTGGACCGGCTGGCGGTGATGGTGGTGGCGGTCGTCCTCAGCGGGAGTCCGGTCGAGGAGGACGAGCTTGCGCGTCGGGTCGCGGACATGCTGGGAGACCGGTGGATGATCGGCGGACACCCACTGACCGTCGCGGACGTCGACCACGAGATCGGCCGCCTCGTCCCGGTCCTGGAGGGTCTCGACCAGGTCGTCGTCGACCGCCGCCGGTGGAGTGCGGGCGCGGCGGCTGCCGATCTGCTGCCGACGGCCGCGGTGATGGCGGCCGCGATGGGCGAAGGGTCGACCCAGCCGCACTACCGGTGAGCCAGAGCATGAGCTCACCAAGAGGTCGGCACAGCTGCCACCCTGGAGCCGTGGAATCGGTGGGACTGCCTGAACTTCGGCAGAACGCCTCGGAGATCGTGCGGCGCGTGGAGGCGGGGGAGCGGATCGAGGTGACGGTGTCGGGGCGTATACGTGCGGTGCTGGTGCCGGCCGAGTCACGACGGTGGCGCTCCTGGGACGACGTCGCGGCCGCCCTCGACGGGCCGGCCGATCCCGACCGGAGCGCCGAGCGCGACCTCATCGACCATGAACTCTGCGACCCCTGGGCCGCCGGGTGACTGCTGTCCTGGACCAGCTCGATGTCCCTCCACGGTCGTGCGTGGCGCACGCGTTCGTTGCGTGGCGAACCGCTGGTCCGCGACCGAGTCGGCGGGACTCGGACATTCCCATCCCGGGTCGTGGCGTAGACGTCGCAGGGACGCCGGTACCCGCCTCGGCGGACGGGCACCGGCGTCGGTGCCTCTAGGCGGGCGGCGCCTCCGCGTCCTGCGGGGCATTGCCGCCCGTCGCGCCGTCCGTGCCCTGGATGTTGGTGCTCCCGCCGGAGGCGGAACCGCCTTCCCCGCCCCGGCCGGGCGAGCCATTCCCGGCGCCGTCCCCGCCGTTGCCCCCGTCGCCACCGTCACCGGCGTTGGCGATGACATCGTCCGTCGAGGTGGCGTCACCGCCGTTCCCACCGCGACCACCGGTGCCGACGGCCCCGTCGTTCACGGCGCTGTCGCCGCCGTCCCCGCCGTCGCCGGAGATGGCCACGCCGCCCGTCGCGGAGCCCGCCGACCCGCCCCGACCGCCCTGAGCTTTCGAAGAGCCCCCGATGGCGGTGGCGTCACCGCCTGAACCACCGTTGCCGGTCTCTGCGTAGGCCGTCGTGGTCGCGTTGCGGGAGGACCCACCGGCACCGCCGATCGCGGACGCCCCGCTGCCTTCGACCAGGGCGCTCCCGCCGTCGCCCCCGTTTCCAGTTCCGGCGGCATCCGGTGCGCCACGCACGGCCCCACTCGCGCCGCCGGCGCCACCGAGGGCGACGCCTCCCGAACCAGCCGTGCGCGCGCTCCCGCCGTCGCCGCCGTCTCCTGTGCGCACGAGGAGGTCCGCGGCGCCGGCACTCCCGTCCGCCCCGCGGCCGCCGGCGCCGCCCACGGCGACCGGGTTCCGACCGGCGGCGTAGGCCTGCCCGCCCTCACCGCCGGCCTGGGGATCGAGGGTGTCCGGCACCAGAACCCCGTCAGCCCCTCGTCCCCCGAGCGCGAACGCCGTGCCGTCCCACCCGGCCGCCGGGGTGCACGTCAACGGCACGCAACGCGCCGTGCCCGCGCTCCCACCGGAGCCGCCGCCCGCCTGCCCGGCGCCGCCGCCCCCCGGCACGGCGAGCTCGCCCGGGAGCGCCGTCGGCACGGCGCCGTCGCCGCCGAAGGCCTTCGCGGAGCCACCGTCGCCACCGTCGGCGACCCCGGCGCATCGGCCGTAGCACGTGCCGGTCCCGCCGCTCCCGCCGTTGCCGCCGGACGCGCTCGCGAGTTGGCCGTCCCCGAACACTGCGTCGCCGTCCGCTCCGAGGGCGACCGCCCGGCCGCCGGCACCGCCGTTCGCAACGTTCGTGCAGAGGCCGAGGCAGTAGCCGGTGCCGCCGTTCCCGCCGTCCGAGCCCGTGGAGAAGGGGCCGGTCGTACCGTCCGCGCCGCGGCCACCCGACGCGACGTTCGTGCAGTGGCCGATGCAGTACCCGGTTCCGCCGTTCCCGCCCGGCTGCCCGTTGACCCCTGCCGTACCGACCGCGACGTTCTTGCACTCCCCGGCGCAGAACTCGGTGTTCGTCGCCGCGTTCGTGGCGCGGACGTAGCCGGGTCCGTAGGTGACCGTGTAGTCCTTCGGGCTGAAGCTCGCCGACCAGCCCGCGGCCCGGGCGATCGCGGTGAACCCCGCGAGGACCACCTTGGAGGCGGCCGGGCTCGCGGTGCGCGGGCCGGGGGAGGGCTTCGTGCTCTTCGGGGCCGGACCCGTCGTCATGATCGAGCTCGTGGCGGCCTGCGGGGCGACCGGCCCGGCTTCGGGGGCGCTGGTCGCGTGGACGGTGCCAGTGCGGTCGACGACCACCGTCGACGGGGCGATCATCAGCGGGGTCGTGCGCGTGGCGGCGAAGCCGGTGGCCGTGCGGGTGATCGTGGTGACCGAGCGGCCGGCCTGGTTCGCGGTGTAGACGTTCCCGGAGCCCGGGTCGACGACGACCGAGATCGGGCCGGCGCCGGTGGGGATGCTCCCGGTCGGGACGTAGCCGCGGGGACCGGGCGCGAAGGTCAGGACCCGGTTGCCGCGCGGGTCGGCCTGGAAGACGGTGCCGGTGCGGGCGTCGACCGCGACGGCGGTGCTCGGGACGAGGACCGGCGCGGCGCCGACACTCGGGCCCGCGGGCACCGTTGCCGGTGACGGCGTGGGTGCGGCCTGCGCGGTGGGCGTCATGCCCGCGACGAGGACGGCGGCGGCGGCAACGCCGAGCGCTCCGCCGCCGAACCGGCGACGGCGAGCACGGTTGAAAACGGTCACGGTTCCCCCAGGGGTCTCGGGTGCGAGGCCTCGGTGTCGTCCGGAGCTCCACCCCGATGGCGCCTTGAGGACGCGAGACAGCATTACCGTGACGTGGATCACCTGACGGCGAGAAGAACGTTCCGTACTCGAACTGTGCAGCATTCAGGTGAACAAAGCACGAGTAGGCGAACGATGTCGCTCTGCGTGTTACGTGCCGCGCGATCCGTTGATCCGTCGGAGCGACCAGGCGAGGTTCAGGAGGTCGAGAACCGCCGCCGACGCACCGAGAGGATCACGCCGTCGCGCTCCTCGACCACCTCGTGGGTGGTTCCCGGCGGCATCGGGTCGGCGCCGCGCGGGGCGACCTCGCCGCGGGCGACGAGGTCGTCGATGAAGCGACGGCGAGCGGCCTCGTCGTCGGGCTGGTCCGGGGTGCTCGGCGGCATCCCGTGGACGCTACCGAGCACCCCGTCGTCGTCAACGGGCGTCGAAGCCGCAGTGGAAGGCGGTCCGGCGCAGTTCGAGCCCCGCGGGCGTGCTGACGAGCTCGTGCGAGGTGAACGCCCGGGCCGCGATCGGGGCCGACCCGACGTCGGCACCGTCGGGTGCGATCCGCCCCTGTCGCAGCAGGTCCTCGACGAAGGACGCCGCGTGGTCCTCCGCGGGGGGCGCCGTCGCGTCCCCGATGTCGGCCATCCCGCTGGCCACGCCGAGACGGCGCGGCTGCGAGGCGGCACGGACGACGAGGTCCTCGGGCAGCCCGTAGGAGGATCCGCGCAGGGACACCCGCGCGGGCGGCGTCTCGTCCTCCGGCGTCGCGACCTCGGCGGTCGCGAGCGCCCGGCCGGTCCCGACCTCGGCCGCGGAGTGCACCGACAGCACGCCGGTCCCGACGAAGGCCCGCACGATGACCTTCTGATAGCGGCCGCCGAAGAGGTCGGCGTCCGCGGCGACCATGCTCGCGGCGACCTGCGCGAAGAAGCCGGGCACCACCCGCGCCCGGATCGCTCCCTCGACGAGCAGCTTCCCGGCGTCCTGCGAGGCCTGGAGCAGCCCGTCGGAGTCCTGGGTCTGCTTCGCGAACACCCCCGCGAGGACCTTGAAGAAGCCCGCCGTGAAGACCCGCGAGAAGCTGTGCGGCTCCGAGGACAGCGAGCAGGCCGGCGCGCGCGGAGGCAGCTCGGCCGGCGGCGTGTAGTAGAACGAGTTGACCGCCTGCCGCAGGCAGTCGTCGGCGACGCCGTCCGGGCTCAGCTGTCGGATCGCCCATCCCAGGCTCTCGGCGAGTCGCGAGAGTCGGGACGCGGTCGAGAGCCGTCCGCCGGTCTCGGCGAGCACGGCGTCGCGCAGGGACTCCATCTGCAGGTTCGCGAGGATCGCGCTGCAGTCGCCGAAGGACTCGTGGAAGGCCGACGTCTCCGCGCTCGCCACCTCGAACAGCTCCGGCTTCACCGCGTCGAGGACGGCGTGCCCGAGCTCGTGGCAGACGACGTCCGGGCTCTCGCCCGAGAACACCGAGGTGCCGCGGACTTGGCCGTGGAAGAAGTGCAGGCCGTTGCGGTCGTAGAACGCGTTGAGGTCGTCACCCTCGTCGGCGACCGCGACGAGCTTCGGGCCGTTGTCGGGCTGCCACGTCGTCCCGCGCGGCACCAGCCCGCTCCAGAACCGCGCACCGCGGGCGAGCGCGTCGGCCAGGGTCCAGTACCGGAACTCCGCGCTGCCCGGTTCGTACGTGTCCGGTGCGGGCGAGTCACCGGCGACGCGGACCGGGAGCCCGGGCGGGTCCAGATCGGGCAGGTCGTGGGTGACCGGCTCGTGAGCGGGCGGGAGGGGCTCGTGGACGGCATCGATGGGGTCGTCCTCCCAGACGGCCACCGTGGTCGAGGACATGCTGTTCTCCGTTCGTGGTGGATGAGCGGGTGGCGCGCCGACTCAGGCCGGGAACCATTCCTTGACGATGCGGTCGCCCTTGGTGCCGGTGATCCGGCAGCCGGTGTTGGGCACGCCGTTCGGACCGGCGACGTGGTCGGCGCACACGTGCTCGCCGGAGATGCCGGACCACAGGCCGAACACGCCGGCTCCGCTGTCGCCGCCCTTGGTGTAGGCGTTGTAGCGGAGCTGGTCGGCGGTCACGGTGACGACGGGTGCGGTGGCCGCCCACAACTGCTGGCCACCCTTGTCGCCGGGGTAGCCGGCCACGGTGATCTGGTGGTTCTGCAGATTGCCGTCGCCGGTCCAGATCAGGCCCATCCAGCCGGTGCGGTTCCCCAGGTCCTGGTTGAGCACGAGCATGCCCATGTCCCAGTCCCGGTTCCCGTTCGTGGTCCAGCCGGTGAACGAGAACATCCGCGTCGCCCAGGCGACGCCGTAGGGCGTGGTGCCGTCGTTCTGCGCGGCGTTGACCTGGATCGAGGTCGCCCAGCCGCCATTGGCCTTCGAGTAGACGACGTGGCCGGCGGTGATGGCGTGGTGCCGGTTCACCATCGTCGCGCTACCGATGTACCGGTTCCCGTCCGGGTAGGTGATGATCAGGTGCGCGTGCACCGACCACGGCCACGACGTGGTGTTCGTGATCCGCACGCGGTTGTCCACCCCGGCGGCGACCTCGAACGGCGAGGCCTCGACGACGCGGGTCTCGCTGCCGACGTCGGTGATCCGGTACCGCGTGGGATGACCCGGCTCCTCCACCAGGTGGTAGGAGAGGCCCGGGTCGATGTAGGTCGACGGTGTGCGGGCGTCGGGCCCGGTCGGTGGGCGCATCGGTTCCGTGGGCAGGCTGCCCTCGGACGCCCAGGTGTCCTCACCGACGGAGTCGGTGGCCAGGACGGGACTGCTGAGTTCGCTGATGACGGGCGCCGATTCCTCGGTCGCCATGGAGATGGTCTCGG
Source organism: Actinomycetospora termitidis (assembly GCF_030286555.1). Taxonomy (GTDB): domain Bacteria; phylum Actinomycetota; class Actinomycetes; order Mycobacteriales; family Pseudonocardiaceae; genus Actinomycetospora; species Actinomycetospora termitidis. The sequence continues at coordinate 211,253 of NZ_JASVWF010000006.1, forward strand.
ACACGGTGGTGCTCGCTTCCTCGAGATGGTCAGTGACGCCCCTCGTCCTCGGACGGGGGCGGGGTGTCGACGACCCGGTAGCGGCCGTCGGGCTCGCGCTCGAGGACCGGGCCGTCGCCCGTCCCCGTGGCGGGAGGTCCGGGCGGCGGGTCCGGACGGGACGTGGTTGTGGTGCTCTCGTCGTCGGGGGCGGTCGCCGTGAACCCCCGGGCGCGCTCGACTGCGACCACGCCCTGCACGGCCTCGAGCCCGGGCAGCTCCTCCTCGGAGCAGGCGCCCGTGATCACTCCGACGATCGGCCGGACGCCGTCGACGTGCATCCCACGGTCGGTCAGCGCGGCCGCGACCGCACGGATGCTCGGCAGGTGGGCGTCGTCGACGGTGACGGTCACGTCGATCATGGGGGAGCCGGATCAGGCCGGAGCCTGGACGAGGCCCGCCCCGACGTCGGACGACGGCAGCGGGAGTCGCGTGGCGTGCTGGGTCAGGTCGGACCACAGCGCCCGACCGGTGTGACCGGTGGCCTCGCTCCACAGCGCGGCGACGCCGGAGACGTGGGGTGTGGCCATGCTGGTGCCGGAGATCGTGTTGTAGCGCTTCGGCATCGGCCAGGACGAGTAGACGTTGCGGCCCGGGCCGGCGATGTCGATCTGCCCGCCTGCCACGGGATTGCTTCCGGACGAGTAGAAAGAGATGCCGAGGTCGGCATCGAGCGACGCGACCGCCATGATCGACGGGCTGTTCGCGGGAATGCCTACGAACGCAGGATCCCCCGGGCGGTTCGCGGCGTTGCCCGCCGCCGCGATGATCAGCGAACCGGCGGCCAGCGCACGGCGCCCCACGTTCTCGTAGGCCTGCGACACCTCACGGACGTCGGCGCCCAACGACATCGAGATGATCGTCGCGCCCTGGGTGATCGCCCATTCGATACCCGCCAGGATGCCCTGGTCGTTGCCGCTGCCAGCGTTGTTCAGGACCTTCCCGGCCAGGATTCGCACGCCCGGGGCGACGCCGTAGCGCCGGGAACCCGCGGGCGCACTCGGCCCGCTGGACGTCCCGATGCAGTGGGTGCCGTGTCCGTTCCCGTCCTGCACGGCCTGTCCGGTCACGAACGATTTCGTGATCGGTGCACGCCCGGCGAAGTCGGGGTGGTCGAGATCGAATCCGGTGTCGAGGACGGCGATCGTGATGCCCTGACCGGTGCGCTTCGTCCGGGTCACGCAGACGGCCTGGAGGCCCCACGTGTATTGATTGTTGTCCTGGAATACCGCGGTCGCCGCCGGAAGCGCCGGCGCGCTCGCCGCACCGACGGCGGACAGCCGTGCCGCGAGATCGGCTGCGCCGTGCGCATAGCCCGCCGTGTAGGACTCCGTGAGGGTGTCGGTGAGCGCATGCAGGACGCGTTCCGGCTCGACCGCCAGCACGCGGGGTTCGGACGCCGACTGCAGCGTCTCCACCTGTCCGGGCTCGGCGGAGACCACGGCGATCCCGAGCTGCGAGAACAGGACCGCCTGCGCGTCCTCGACCTGCGACGGCTCGACGGCGGACGCGGCGAAGTCGGTCGACCGGGCCACGTTCGAGAGCCCCACCTCCCGCAGCGCGCTCACGTGCTGGCCGGGCTCGACGTCGTCGGCGAAGGTCACCACGAATCGTCCCGTGGTCTGCACATCGCCCGTTCTGCTCGTCGTTCCTGTGTCGATCATGATCTCTCCCCGTCGTGGAAGTGGTGGCGCCGAAAGGTGCTCGCCGCGACGTGAATCCGCCAGATCGGTCCACTCATTCGGAAGACACGCGGCGCCGACTTCTCACTCGGACGACGGCGCACACGCTCGACGGGATGCGCCCGATGTCCGTTCCCGCCCCCGAGCCCTTTCCGGGGCGATGTCGATGAAAGCAGCGCGTAAGAGCGGAGCGATGTTCTCGGCGGCATCGGGACGAGTCGAGGAGGTTCGGTGCGGGAGCCGGGAGTCGGATGTCGACCGCGACGCTCACACTCCGGGTGGCGTCGTGAGCGGACTGTGTCCGCTGGGACCTCTCGCCACCGGTCGTCACGAATCGTGACTGCGGTCTGGCCTCCCGCGGGTTCCAGTACTCCGATCGACCTATTAGCGTCCGAGGTCCGGGAACACGTTCCGCGACCGGGGGTGCCGATGGTCGAGTGCGGGCCCATCCGGCTGCTCGGCGGCCTCGGGGTCGAGGACGGGGTCGCCCTGCGCACCCCGCCGGGCACCGGGCTGCAGGTGCTCCTCGCCCTGCTCGCCACCTCGCCCGGCACACCGGTCGAACGGGACCTGCTGTGTACGGAGCTGTGGTCCGACGCCGCGATGCCCCGCAACCCCGCGGCCAGCCTGCACACCCGGATGACTCGCCTGCGGGACTGGCTCGGCATCCCGCGCGACGGCCTGGTCTCGGCGACCGGCGCATACACGCTGCAGATCGACCCGGCGACGGTCGACCTGACGAGGTTCCACCGCGCCGCGGACGCCGCCCTCGGCGCCGTCGGGCCGCACACCGTCGACGTGGCCGACGAGGCCCTCGCCGTCTGGGGTGGGTGCCCGTGGCCGGGTCTGTCCAGCCCGCGGCTGGACCTCGCCCGCCGTCATGCCCAGGCCCGGCACCGCCTCGTCGTCGAGACCCGCATCCGTGGCCTGCTCGAGGTCGGACGGCCGCTCGAGGCGGTCGACGCGGTGACGCCGCTGGTGGCCGAGGAGCCCGAGGTCGAGGTGTGGCACGCGCTGCTGGTCCGCGCACTGCACGAGACCGGTCGGCCCCGCGAGGCGACCGAGGCCTACCTCGCCGCACGCCGCCACCTGCGGGCCGAGCTCGCCGTCGACCCCGGCGAGGAGCTGCGCGAGGCCTACCGGCGCCTGCTCGCCGACCGGGCGCGGACCTGGACCGACGCGGGCGCCCGGACGGGCACCCGCCTCGTCGGCCGGGAGGCGCCGCTCGCCCGGATCGCCGCCGGTCTGGACTCCGACGCGCCCGACGGCCTGATCGTGGTGGTCGAGGGCGAGGCCGGCATCGGGAAGTCGACCCTGCTCGCCGCCGCTCGTGACGCGGCCCGGCGCTCCGCGACGACGGCACCGGGTGCCTGGGACGAGAGCCGGACCCCGATGGCGGCGTGGTTCGAGGCGCTCGGACCGCCGCCGGAGGGCCCGGCCGGTGCCCCGGTGCCGTGGGTGCGGCAACGTCTCGCCGAGCTCGCCGTCGACGCTCCCGTGCTGGTCACGCTGGACGACGCCCACCACGCCGACTCGGCCTCGCTCGCCGCTCTCGGCGGGCTCGCCCAGCACGGGGTGCCGCCGCACGTCGTCGTCCTCGTGGCCGCCCGCGTCCCCGACGTGGTGCCCCACCCGGACTGGAGCGCCTGCCGTGCCGAGCTGGCGCGTGCCGCGGGCACCGTCGTGCTGACCCTGCCCGACCTGCCCCCGGCCGCCGTCGCCGAACTGGTCGACGCGCACCTCGGGCGGCTCGGGCGGGACGCCGTTCGGCGGCTGTCCGTCCTCGTGCACCGCCGGGCGGGCGGTCACCCGCTGCACACCGTCGCCCTGCTGGACCAGCTCACCGGGCAGCCGGACGAGGCGGCGGCGGTCGCGGCTGCGGCCCAGGTGCCCGACCGGCTGCGAGCGGTGCTGGAGCACCAGGTCGGGCGCCTCGACCGCGCGGCCCGTCGCACCCTCGAGGCCTTCGCCGTCCTGCGCCCCGTCCCGATCACCGCGCTCGCCGCCGTCCTGGACCGCTCGGCCGTCGCGGTGGCCGACGACCTGCGGGCGGCAGCCGAGTTCCGGCTCGTGGTCACCGACGGGGACGCCTTCGACGTGCGCCACGACCTCGTCGCGGCGACGGTGAGCGACCTGGTCCCGGCGCCGGTCCGCGTCACGCTGCACCGGACACGGCTGGAGAAGCTCCCGCCCGAGGCCGATCCCTTCGCGCGCCTGCGCCACACGCTGGGCGCGGCGCCGGAGCTCGACGACCGCACCGTCGCCCTCGCGCGCCGCGACGCCGGCGTGGCCGCCTACGAACGCCGGGCCCTCACCGAGGCGCTCGACCTGCTCGACGACGCCGGCGAGGTCCTGCGCCACGACCTCGTGGTGCTCGTCCACCGCGGACTGGTCCTCGGCGCGCTCGGTCGGCTCGACGAGGCCGACGTCGTCCTCGACGACGCCGTGTCCCGGGCGCTCGCGTCCCGCGACCCCGACCCGGTCCTGCTCGTCCGGGCCGCCGTCGGTGACGAGCCGCTCGGCCGGTCGGTCCGCGGCGACCCCCGCCGCCTCGCCCGGCTGCACCGGACGCGGCACCTCGCGCTCCCGCCCGACTCGCGCTTCGAGCTGCTCGTGGCCCTGCTCCGCGAGGAGTCGCTGATCGGCACCCCGCGCCCGGCGCTGCTCGCGGAGATGCGCCGGCTCGCCGAGACCCCGGGGACCTCGGTACGGATGCGAGCCCGGGCCCGGGCGCTGGAGGTCCGTCAGCTCGTCGAGGGACCGGAACCCGCGGCCCGCCGTCTCGAACTCGCCACCGACGGTCTGGAGCTCGCCCGTGAGGCCGGCGACCCCACCGTCGTCCTCGACGCCACCGAGCTGCTCATGACCGCGGCCCTCGGCGCGGGTGACGTCGAACGCGCCCTGGAACTGCGCGGGACCCTGGCGACCCAGGCGACCCGGTGGCACCGGCCGCGGCTGATCTGGGCAGCGCGGGTGCTCGAGTCCGCACTCGCCCTGGCCCGGGGCGAGGTCGAGTCCGCCGACGCCGGGGCGACCGCGTCGCTGCAGCTCGGACAGGAACTCGGGGTGGGGGATGCGCTGCCCGCGTTCGGCGTCCACCTGATGATCCGGAACTGGATGGCGGGCACCGCGGACGACCTGGGCGATCTCGCCCACCAGGCCGCGACCGACAACCCCGCGATGGCCGCCTGGGCGGCGGCCGCGGCCGTGGCGCGGGCCCGCGGCGGACGGCGGGACGAGGCGGCGTCGTGGCTCGCGGCGTTCCGGGCGCGTCGGGCGGCGACGTCGAGCCGTCTGTTCGACCGGCCCGCCCTGTGCCTGGCCGCGTGCGTGGCCTGGACGCTGGGCGATGTCGAGACCGCACGCCTGGTGCGCCGCGAGCTGCCCGCGGACCCGGACGCCGTCGTCATCCTGGGGTTCGGGGCCGTGATCACCGGCCCGGCGGCCCTGTTCGCGGGGATCGCCGCGATGACGTTGGGCGACCTGGCCACGGCCCGGGCGGACGTCGCCGCTGCGGAGAAGCTCGCGACGTCTCTGGGGTGGACCCCGTGGGCGGACGCGGCCGCGCGGCTGGGGACCGCACTGGACGGGGGAGTGGTGGACCTGCCGTTGGGAATGGGGGGCCGGGGGGATGGACGGTGACGTCGAGCGGCGTCAGGTGGTCGTGGTCGGGAGCGGGTTCGGCGGCGCGGTGACCGCGTGCCGGCTCGCGCAGGCCGGGTGCGACGTGCTGGTGCTCGAGCGCGGCCGGTGGTTCTGCGGGGACTTCCCGCGCAAGGTCACGGACCCGTGGCTGTGGCAGCAGGACGCGAACGGTCCGTTCGACGTCCGCCTCACGGGCGGCGTCACGGTGGTGCTCGCGGCGGGGGTCGGCGGCGGCTCGCTGCTGTACTCCAACGTCCACCTGCGGGTTCCTGACGACGGGTTCGGCCGGTGGCCGCGGGGATGGTCGCGTCGGGACCTGGATCCCTACTACGACCTCGTCGCCGCCATGCTCGACCTCCGCCGCGCCGACGAGCCGGAGGCGCAGCGGTACTGGCCGCTGCCGGGGCGGGCGGACGTGTTGCGCGAGGCGGCGACGACGCTGGGCGCCGGCGCGGACGTGTTCCACCCGCCGCTCGCGCTGAACTTCGGCGACCCCTCGACGCCGGCCGTGAACCGGTTCGGCGCAACGCAGTCCGGGTGCCGGCACTGCGGCAAGTGCAGCGTCGGGTGCAACGTCGGGGCGAAGAACAGCCTGGACAAGAACTACTTGCCGCTGGCGATCTCCGCGGGCGCCGAGGTGCGGGCGCGGTGCGAGGTGACGGGATTGGCGCGCTCCGGCGGGGGCTATCGCGTCGAGTACCGGGACCACGGGACGGACACCGACCACGTCGTCGTCACCGAGATCCTCGTCCTGGCGGCCGGGTCGCTCGGGACCACCGGGCTGCTGCTCGAGCACGGGCGTCGGCTGGGGCGGCTCTCGTCGCGGCTCGGCGAGCACTACTCGCCCAACGGGGACTACCTGGTGACCGCGCTCGGCCGGATCGACGACGAGTGGCAGCCGGGGGTGGGCCCGGCGATCTCGACGGCGGTGCTCTCGGACGACGGCGAGACCTGGTTCCTGGTGCAGGACGGCGGCATCCCGCCGCTGGACGTGTTCCGGTCCGACGTCGGGGTGCGTCCGGACCGCGACGACCCGGCGCTCCCGACGGCGGACGTCGGGGAGGGCTACCTCGGGGTGCTGCTGGCGATGGGGCGGGACAGCGGGACCGGGACGGTAAGGCGGGGATGGTGCGGGTCGGTGGGCGTGCGCTGGCCGTGGCTCGCGAACCGGCCCTTCTACGACGCGGAGCGCGACTACCTGGGAGACATCAACCACGTCCTGGACGAGGTCCAGTTCGACCTCGCGTACCTCACCCGCCGTCCGGTGTCGGTGCACAGCCTCGGCGGGGCGGTGATGGCGAACTCGCCGCGGTACGGCGTCGTCGACGGGTGTGGCGAGGTGTTCGGCGCGCCCGGCGTGTTCGTCGTGGACGGCGCGGCGATCCCGGCCGCGACCGGCGTCAACCCGTCGCACACCATCGCGGCGGTCGCCGAGCGCAACGCGGAGCGGCTCGCGCGCCGGTTGAGCGGGCGCGCGACCTGGGAGGCGCCGGAGAAGGCGGGGGCTCCCCGCTACGACGACCCCCTCCCGGTCCCATGAGGTCGCTGCTGCTCGCCGGGGGCGGCCTCAAGGTGGCGTTCCAGGCCGGGGTGCTGCAGGTGTGGCTCTCCGAGGCAGGGCTGCAGTTCGACCACGTCGACGCGTGCAGCGGCGGCGCCTTCAACCTCGCCCTGCTCTGCGACGGGCGCAGCGGCATCGAGATCGCCGATCTGTGGCGCCAACTGCGTCCGTTGGACGGGGTCTCGATCAGCCTCGGGGGGCTCCTGCGCGGGGAGTCCCTGGTGACGATGAAGGGCTACCGGGACAAGGTCTTCCCGTCGTGGGACATGTCGTGGCCGCGGATCAACGCGTCGGCGATCGACGCGACGTTCACCGTGCACGACCGGACCACCGGCAAGCGACAGGTGTTCACCGCGGCGCAGATGGACGAGGAGAAGCTCGTCGCCACGCTCTCGCAGGCGGTGTGGTTCCCGCCGGTGACGATCGACGCGAACCTCTACACCGACGCCGTGTTCGACACGGACGCGAACATCGACGTCGCGGTGCAGAAGGACGCCGACGAGATCTGGGTCGTGTGGACCGTCAGCACCCGCCCCGAGTGGATGCCCGGCATCCTGGCGCAGTTCTTCCACGCGCTCGAGGTGTCGGCCAACGGCACCCTGCAGTCCGACCTCGACCGAATCCGGTTCAACAACGGCAAGGAGCAGGTCCTCTTCGAGAAGGAGGTGAAGGCCGAGGTCCTGCGCGCGGAGGTCGGGACGCACTACCTCGCGCTGCTCAACGGCGACCGGCTGCACCGGGCCGTCGAGGCGGGGGTACGGGCCGCGCGGTCGTGGTGCGACGAGCGCGGGATCGCCTACACCCCGATCGACCGCGGCGACTTCTACGACTCCGGGGTCGAACTGCGCTTCTCGGACCGCCTCTCCGGTCGCATCCGCGGTCGCCGGGCCGATGCCGAGCTCTTCCTGACGGTTCCCGACAGCGGCGAGTTCGTGAACGCGGGCCGGCAGCGGGTGCAGGTCTCCGGGAGCGTCACCTGCTCCGTGCTGGAGGGCCGTGCCACCGTCGAGAAGGGGTGGGCCGACATCCTGCTCGACGCGGACGGGCACTGGCGGACCACCGATGTGGGCGGCGTCTGCGAGTCCGACTACGGCGTGGATCCGACCCGCAAGCACATGCTCTACGTGCTGCACCTGCTCACGCCCGACACCCGGCGCCGTGTGACCTTCATCGGCACGAAGACCCTCACCACGCCCACGGTCCGCGGGGTCGCGCGGGAGGCGATGACGATGTCGGTCCGGATCCTCGACGGCTGGGTGGAGTCCGACGACGGGAGTGAACCGCTCTGCGCCGGGCTGCTCTGGATGGGCTTCCTGGACGTGGCGCGCCAACTGGTCGGCGCCCGGGCCTCCGGCCCGGACCTCGCGTCGGAACTCGGCGGGCTGGCCCGCTACGGGGCGCTGTTCGCGGGGTCGCTGTGGGACGTGGCCGCTCGGAGGGTTCTGACCTACGCACCCTTCTGACCTTCGCCGTCGTGGACATCTCGGGCCTGCCGGGTCCGGCTCGAGATCGGGCCACTCAGCGACACGACAGGTCGTCCGGTGGATCCGTGCCCGTCACGCTCGTCCACTCGGTCGGGGTGAGGTCCCGTCCCGCGACCCGACAGGCAAGGGCGACGAGAGCGTCGTCCGAGAGGTCGCGCACGAGCATCGCCGTGGGCTCCTCGTCGGCGGACTCCGTGACCGAGAGCAGGGTGCGGGCATCCCGGGTGAAGGCGTGGCCGGTCTTGAGGCCCCCATCGGCAGGAGCGGGCAACGACGCCAGGGGGACGCCGCTCGCGAGGTCCACGACGTCGAGCGATCCGTCCAGTCGCGGACGTCCGATCAGCTCCTCCGAGTCGCCGGTCACCGGCGCGGCGCCCTCGTAGCCGGGATCGGGCGGCAGGGTACGGAGCAGGGCGCGACCGTCCTCCGTCCATGTCTCGAGCGAGCCGTCGGCCCGCTGCACGAGCAGCACCCGTCCCGCGTACGTGGCGGACGTGACGTCTCCCGGCAGGCGCGCCACGACCTGCCTCGTCGCGGGCTCGACGACCGCGGCCCCGGCGTCCCCCACGACCGCGGCGTGAGCGCCGTCCGGCGAGACGCTCCCGACGGCCTCGTCGTACTGCCCCAGGGCGACCGGACCCGGGACGTCCGCCACGACCTGCCCGGACCGGACGTCCCTCGTCACGACCGTCCCGTCGTCCACGACGGAGATCGCTCTGCCGTCGGTGGTGATCCGGGTGGAGACGGCGTCGTCGTCGTAGGTCGATGGCAGGGTGCCGGCCACGAGCGGCGTCGGAGGGATCGGACGGACCGCGTGAACGGTCAGCCCGCCTCCGGGGTCCCAGGCGAGTCCCCCCGCCATCTGCTCGCTCCGTAGGATGGCCGGCGGGCCACCGGCAAGGGACTGGACGGCCAGGACGGACTCCCGACCGTCCAGGACCGCGACACGAGCTCCGTCGGGGGAGACCGCGATCTCGGGCGGAGGACAGGCGGTACATGCCCAGTCCGCTTTGGTGGGGAGGGCACGGGTGAGGCGGTCGACCTGCCGGAGATCCCACGTCGCGATCGAGGTGCCCGACGCCGAGACCAGACGCGACCCATCGCCGAGGAACTCCAGTCCGCCCTCCGTGACGTCAGGGATCCCCGTCAGGGCCACGGGCGCCGCGGCTGCGGCTCCGGATGCGGTCACGTCCGAGACGTAGATCGTCCCCGCGCCTGCGGCCGCGGTCCTGCGGCCGTCAGGAGAGAGCGCGAGGGCGTCGGCCTTCGTGACCGGTGCTGTCGCCTCCGAGACGGGGACCTCCCCCGCGCCCGACAGCGTCGAACCGACGTCGAAGACCCCCGAATCGTTGGTGTGGGTGAAGGCAGCCCCGTCACGGGAGATCGCGGTCGCGTAGAGCCGCGCCCCGAAGCCGGACAGCGGCACACTCGACACCACGGAACCGTCGACGGTCCGGCGACGTTCCCACCCCTCGAGGCCCATGACGACCACCTCGTCGTCGTTCGGCAGCGTGACCTCGGCGGCGGACATGGAGGGAACGACGAGCCGCGCGGCGCCGGAGGCCACGTCTACCACGGCCGTGCGAGATTGCGGCGTGGCGGGCACATCGAGCGTCAGGACGGCGGTCCGCCCGCTCGGTGCCATGGCGACGTGGGTGACGTTCGACCCCGGGACGGTCAGGGGCATCGTCCGACCGTTCCGTGCGAGGAACGTGCTGCCGCCTCCCGTGGCGACGACCACCTGACCGGAGGAATCGGTCGCGATCTCGTCGACCCGCGTCGGTAGCGTGAGGACGTCCGACATCGGTCCGCCGTCGAACGGCAGACGGACGACCCGTCCGTCGACGAGCCCCACCAGCACTGTCGAGCCGTCATCACTGCCGTCCACCGAGCTGACCGGGACGGGCAGGTGCCGGACGCCGGTCAGGTGCGGGCTGGCGAGGTCGGTCTGCATCAGCGCCGCGCGGGTCTGCGGGTTCGGGGTGTTGCGGAACGCGGCGACGGCCAGGAGCGCCGCAGCCGGCAGGTCCGTGCCCGTGCGGGACACGGCGGTCGACGCGAGCTGACGCGCGACGGCGAGGTTCGTCTGCTCCACGGCGCGCCCTCGCTGGTACCACGCGATGCCCCCGGCGACCAGTGCGAGGACGACGAGCACCGACAGCGCCACCACCGCACCACGGGCACGTCGGACGGCCCGGCGTTGGATCGCAAGATGTTCTCCGCGGATCGTGTCCTTCTCGACCCCGCGGACCGTGGCGGTGACGTCGGCCAGCACGGACTGGAACGCGTCGTCCCGGGCGCGACGGGAGGCCCCAGCGCGCATCTCGCGTGCGTCCACGGTGCGCGGTTCCGCGCCGAAGACCCCACGGAGACGGGGGTGCAGCGCGGTGCTCGAGGTCGGGTCGAAGTCGTCGCCCGACCACGTCAGCGTGCCGTCGGTCAGCACGACCAGGATGCGGTGGACCGAGCGGTGCGTCCGCCACCAGTCCAGTTCGCGACCCACCCAGTCCGATCGGGCTGCGAGCGGGGACGCGAGGACCACCAACCACTCCGAGCGCGCCAGTGCGTCCTCGATCGTGGCCCAGAGATCCGGAGAGGCTCCGAGATTGGCGTCGTCGCGGAAGACCCGCACCGTCCGGGCTGCGCGGGCCTCCGTCGCGAACCGTTCGATCCCGACCTGGAGTTGTGCAGCGAGGGCCCCGTCGGCCCGGTGGCTGTAGGAGACGAAGGCGGCGTAGGTGGCACCATGGTCGGCGGGCGCCCGGGTGGCTGACGTCGACACGGGTCAGCGGCTGACGCGCAGGACGTGCAGCCCGACCTGGCGGAGCTGATCGGGCATGGCGCGCACCGAGTCGCGGTCCTTCTGCTTGGACTCCGGCGAGAGCTCGGTCCACGGAACGAGGTCGGGGTGGGTCATGGCCTCGTCGTCGCGCGGGCCCTTCTGCCATCCGGCCTTCTTCTTGTCCGCGCACCAGCGGTCGTGCTCCTGGACTGCGAGCCGTTCCAGCTCGGCGCCCTCGAAAGTGAACTCGGTGTCGGTCTCGGAGGCAGGGACGACGGCGAGGTGCTCGGCGCGGAGCTTCGCGCCGATGCCGCGCGCCTGGTCGATGTTGGCGCGCTGGAGATCGTCGGTGAGCTGGGCCCAGGGGACCGTCGACGCGTTGTCGTGCGCCGACTCGCCACGCTTGCGGGCGGCAGTGACGTACGCGGTGTGGGCGACGCGGGCCATGTCCCGGTAGACGCCGTCGCGCAGGGAGGACAGGTCGTAGACGTGGTCGGTGGTGTTGAAGAGGTTCAGACGGGCGCGGCCGAAGCTCGACCCCGCCACGTGCTGCCCGGTGATGGTGGACCCGAGGGCAGTGCTGGACCGGGTCGCGACGACCACGTCCACCGGCACGTCCCGCAGCCGCTGGAGCAGACGCAGGCCGAGCTGCACCGCCTGGACGTCGTCGTCCACGGCGACGACCACCCGGACCATGTTCTCCGGTATCTCGAACTCGACGAGCCCCGAGGGTGAGGTCGAGGTCCACGCCACGGCGGGTTCGGAGGTGCGGTCCCGACGACGGAGGTCCTCTCGGATCGCTTCGAAGGTCTCGCCGGCGCCCACGAGCACCAGGGACCCGTCCTCGGGCGCGGGAAGGTGCGCGTCGAGGAGCCGGCGGGCGGCCCGCGTGACCGGGTCGAAGAACTCCACGTGGACCGGGGACCCGGAGTTCAGCTCGTACGCGGCGAGTGCGGAGGCGAGCTCCGGGGACGCCATCTCGAGGAAGCATGGCGGTGGCGTGTCCACCCCGTCGAGCGCCGTCCGGACCGCCGCCGCGACGTCGGTGTTCCGGGCGCTGTCCCCGGTCACCACGATGACCTCCCGGGCTCGGTCGATGCGCGCCTCGCGCAGCACGTCGACGTCGCGCGGGTCGCCACCGACGCGCAGGACGGTCTCGTCGCGGAGGTCGGGCGCGGGGTCGCTGCTCGCGGTGCCCGGACTGATGACGACGCAGGTCCGGCCCTCCCGTGCGACGCCGCGCGCCACGAGCAGGGCGGGGGCACCGTCGCCGCAGACGATCGTGTGGGCGTCGAGCCGGCGGGCGCGCACCGCGTCATAGGTGGAGTCGTAGACCGCCTTCACCGAGTACCCGAGCGTCAGCAGCGTCGTCGCGGGCGCGAGGAACCGGGCGATGTCGAGGACGACCGGGAGGTCGCCCATCGTCTGCAGCGGTGCCGCGTCGAGGAGGAAGAGCTGCAGCGTGTAGTAGGCGATGTCGGTCCAGCCCTCGCCGGCCTCGAGCCCGGGCCGTGGGATGAGGTCCTCGAAGCCGATGAACCCGAGCACCGCGGCGACGATCGCCGCGCCTCCGAGGCCGATGCGGAGATACGAATCGGCGCGCGCTCGTCCGGTCGTCGTCATCGTGGCGACTGCCCACACACCGAGGCCTCCTCGCGGCCGTTGGTGAACAGCGACCACTCGGCCCTGGTCAGGTCCCGGCCGCGCGACGCGCACAACCTGGTGCGCATCGCGTCGGGCGTGAGGTCGTACGTGTGTTGCCCCGTGGAGTCGACGATCAGCAGCGAGTCGGCGGAGAGGAAGAACGGCTGGGACGAGAGTTCGGTGTTCGTGCGCAGCACCGCATCGCGGGCCCCCAGCGCCACGTCCCAGATGCTGACGCCGCCTCCGGACGCCGAGCCCGCAGCCAGTCGGTTGTCCGACCCGAACGACAAGCCCGTGACGGCATACTGCTGACCGGAGAGCACGGCGGTCGGGTCCGTCGGGCGGGCGACGTCCCAGATCACGATCTTGCCGTCCATGCCGCCCTGCGCGAGACGACCGTCCGGGGCGAAGGCCAGGCTCGTCGTGCCGATCGAGCTCGGGCCCTTCAGCTCGGCGACGGCGCTGCGACTCGGGACGTCCCACACCTTCAGGCCGTGGTTGAGCGAGCTGTGGGCGAGCATGCGGCCGTCGGCGCTGAAGGCGAGGTGGGTGTACAGCTCGAACGTCTCCGGTCCGACCGAGGGCGGCGGGATGCTCGCGTACTCGGTACCGTCGGTGCTCGAGTAGAGTACGACGCCGCCGGCGGGGTCCCCGACGGCGAGGAGCCTCCCGTCGGGGGAGTGCTGGAGCGCGACGACGGAGCCGGTCGACAGGCCTCGGAGCAGCCTCAGGGGAGTGCCGTCCCGGACGTCGAACACACCGACCGCACCGTTGGTGTACCCGACGGCCAGTTGACCTCCGCCGACGGACACCGAGGCGGCCTGGACGGGGAGTGCGACCCGCATCGAGCGGTCACCCTCGACGACCTCGGCCGTCAGGCCGTCCGCGGAGAGGATCGCGGACCGTCCGGCGGCGGGCTCGGCCGCCCCGGCCGTCCCGGCCGTGACCGTGCCACGCGCCCGTGACCAGTCGTCCCCCATCCTCCAGACGACCGCGTTGCCCGTGAAGTCACCGGTGAGGATCGTTCGGCCGTCGGGACCGACGGCGACGTCGGAGGTCGTGCCGACGGGACCCTGCACGATCTGCTCCCACCGGCTGGAGGTCGGGATCGACCAGCGCCCCACCCAACCGTCGCGCGACGCCGTCACCAGCGTGTCGGCGTCGAGGTAGGTCAGCCCAGTGATCGTCTCCTGGTGAGCCGGCACCCGTTGCCAGGCGCGGGACGCGAGGTCGAGCACGAGCACGTCCCCACCGTTGCGCGACGCCGCGAGGGTTCGACCGTCCGGCGCGAACGCCGCCTTGCCCTTGGTCATCGAGGCGTACTCGGTGGTCCGCGCGACCTCGGCGCCGGTGGCCAGGTCCCAGACCAGGAAGGTGCCGGACCAGTCCCCGGCAGCGACGAACCGACCGTCGGGTGACAGCCCGACCCCGGACGTCGGGCGGGTCAGACCCGGCAGCCGGCGCATCTCGGCTCCCGTGGCGGCGTCGACGACGATCACCTCGCCTCGATAGCCGCCCACCACGAGCCGAGTGCCGTCGGCGCTGAAGGCGAGGTCGTAGGCGGGACGATCGATGCGAGTTCGCGCGCTGCGGGTGCCCGGGTCCCACACGGTGGTGCCGAAGCCGTCGCCGACCGCGACCGAGCGGCCGTCGGGGCCGAACTCGGCCACGGACACCGTGTTCGAGGGCAGCTCTGCCCGGACCGTCCGGGTCGTCGCGTCCCAGAGCCGGACCGGGTCGCCCGGACCCGCCGTCAGGAAGGTGTTGCCGTCGGGGCTGACAGCCGCGGTCTCGATCACTCCCCGATGCCCGCCGAGGTACCCCACGACCGACCGGTCGTGTTCGACCATGCGCATCATCGCTCCGGTGGCCTCGGGAGTCGGGCTGACCTCGGAGGCGGCCAGGGCGAGCAGCGTGGACAGCTGCGGGTCCCGGTCGGTCCGGGTCGCGGACTGGGTGGCGAGCAGCCGGGAGGTGGCGACGTCCCGCTGTCGGGTCGCCTCGCCTGCGTTGACGGTCGCCAGGAGAGCCGCGACCAGCGCGCACACCAACAGGATGGCGAGCGTGGCCGCCGCACCCCATGCCGTCCGGACCGTCTTGCGGTGCTCCCGGAGGTCGTCGCCCTCGAGCTCGGCCTTGGACCGACCGCTGATGGGGGCGGCGAGCGCGGCCACACCGTCACGGAAGGTGCCGTTGCGCAGGGTCATGTCCGGGCTGGTCCGGGCCCAGGTCAGGTCGAGGTAGCGCGGTGGCTCGACGAAGGCCTCCGCCAGCGCGGGTGGTGCGGCCGAGCTGTTCTCGACGTCGAGCCGGCCCTGCTGCTCGTCCCAGACCCATGTCCCGGACGTCACGACGACGAGGATCGACTCGGGGCCGTGGTGCTCGAGCCAGAAGCGGATCTCGCGGTCGACCCACTCGGACGCGGCGGCCTCGGGCGAACACAGCAGCACGAGATAGCGGGCCTCGAGCAGGACGCCCTGGATTGTCGTCCACAGCTTCGGGGTGACCTCGAGGCCGGCGGCGTCGAGATACACGGTCCGCGCCCGCCGCCGGTACCAGGGCTTCCCGAGACGCTCCAGGGCCTGGTGGATCGCCGGCGCCAGGTCGCGGTCGGCGGCGTGGCTGTAGGAGATGAACGCGTCCACGGAGGATGCGCTCGCCGGCGTCGGACGAGGTCGTGCCGGGTCGGGAGCCGGCGAATCCAACAGCACCACGGCGCGGTCCCCCCACGGTGTCCCGGTGACGTTCCGTGGTCACTTTATGGAGTCGATCACGAGACGACATGGGCTGATGGGGTGAACCATGCCGTCCGGCCGGTTCTGCGTGGTTGCTCCGAGCTTCGAGCGTGCTCATCGGGAGATCGTCGAGAGCGCCGCGCTCAGCATCGGCGCGGGGTCGTGGACGCCACGCTCGGTCGGTGACGGTCGTGTGTGATGCGTAGGATTCCTGTGCACCGAACACGCCCCTGACCGCCCTACCGCTCCGGGAGTTCTGGGAGCCACGTGCGGCAGGACCCGTCGTCGGGAGGCTGGGGGTGCGACCGGGTCGCTGACATGCACACGGTCGGCCGGTCCCGCACCGCGCACGCCGTCCCTACGGCGCACACTCGAGGGCGATGACCGCCGAGGCGCCTCCCACGCGCGACCGCTACACCCCGGTCCCCGACGAGATCGACGCCGTCGACCTGCCGGTCGAGGGGGCGATCCCGCCGGAGCTGGACGGGCGCTACATCCGCAACGGCCCGAACCCGCTGCCCGGCGACGACCCCGGCCACTGGTTCCGCGGCCACGGGATGCTGCACGGCATCCGGCTCCGCGGCGGTCGTGCGGAGTGGTATCGCAACCGTTGGGTGCGCACCCGGGCCCTGGAGGGCAAGCCGTTCCTCGGCCTTCGGGGTCCCGACCTCACCGCCGTCCCCGCCAACACCCACCTCGTCCCGCAGGCGGGGCGGCTGCTCGCGCTGGTCGAGCAGGGACTGCCGTACGAGGTCGACGAGGAGCTGGCGACCGTCGGCCCGCAGGACTTCGACGGTCGGCTCACGACCGCCATGTGCGCCCACCCCAAGACCGACCCGGTCACCGGCGAGATGCACTTCCACGGCTACTCGCCGTTCCCGCCGTACCTGACCTACCACCGGCTCTCCGCCGACGGCGTCCTCGTCGAGAGCCGGCCCGTCGCGGTCGACCGGCCGACGATGATGCACGACCTCGCCGTCACCGACCGCCACGCGATCTTCCTCGACCTGCCGATGACCTTCGCCTGGCGCCGCATGGTCGTCTCCGGCATGCCGTTCGGGTGGGAGGAGCGCTACGGCGCCCGGCTCGGCGTCATGCCCCTCGACGACCCGACCGCGCCGGTCCGCTGGTTCGAGATCGACCCCTGCTACGTCTTCCACGTCGGGACGGCGAGCTTCCTTCCCGACGCCGGGTCGGGGCGGATCGTTCTCGACGGTGCCCGCTACTCCGCGGCGGACGCCGCCGCGCTGTTCCCGTCGAGGCGTCGTCGCCGACCGCAGCGGGACCCGGCGTCCGAGGCCGTCGCGCTGGGCGTCGCGCGGTTCCACCGCTGGACGCTCGACCTCACCACCGGCGCCGTCACCGAGACCCCGCTCGACGACCGCGCTCTCGAGATGCCCACGCTCGACGACGACCGCGTCGGCCGCTCCGCGCGCTACCGCTACGCCGTCGCGTCGGGTCGACACAGCGACGCCGTGGTGAAGCTCGACCTGGACACCGGCGTCACGACGACCCACGACCCAGGCGCCGACGTCTCCGCCGGCGAGGCCGTGTTCGTCCCCTCCGTCGCCCCTGATCGCGCCGAGGACGACGGCTGGCTGCTCACGATCACCACTCGCCGCGACGGGTCGGCGTCCCGCCTGCTCGTGCTCGACGCCTCCGACATCACCCGCACCGTCGCGGCGGTCACGCTGCCCCGCGGCGTCCCGGCCGGGTTCCACGGGAGCTGGATCCCGGCCTGAGCGGCGCCGGGTCTCCACCCGTGGGTGGAGACCGCGGACCTGCCCGTGGCTCGTCGTCGTGACGTCGGATTTTCGTGACGCTTCTCGGTGTCGGCGTCGACCGGATGCCGCGGACGAGGAGCTGACGATGGACGAGGTCATGGGTGGGCGCGGACGTCGGGGCGTACTGGCCACGCTCGTGCTGGCGGCGATCCTGCTGCTGTCCCTGCTGGGGTCGGCGCCGGCGCGGGCGAGCGACGGCGTCTACGGGTGCGGCGGGACCGACAAGCCGGGCGAGGAGTGCATCGAGGTGCACGGCGACCCGGGCGGCGGCTGGGCGCCGTCCAACCCGGACTCGACCGGTGATCCCGGCAAGGGAGGCGGTGCCGACGGCGGGTACGGCGGCGGTGGCGGCGGGGGAGGGCAGCAGTCGGCCGAGGTCCGGCAGGAGTCCGCGGCCCTGAGCAACGCGGTCGCCCGGATCCAGAAGAACCCGTTCCCGGAGGGCTGCACGACCCTGCGCGACGTCCACGCCGCGTCGATCGAGCGGTACTCGCGGGCAGCGGTGGAACTCGGGTTCGCGGATCGGGCGAACACGCTCGACGGGAAGTCCGCGATCATGGGGATCATCCGGACCTGGATGGACGTCGCGAAGAACGCGGGCGACCTCGGCAAGCAGGCCCTGGACGCCCTGATGAACAACCTGAACAACGACATCAACAACCAGAAGACCCAGCTCAGCACCGATCGGGTCAAGGACTCCTGGCACCGGTTCGAGGTCGCCAGGACCGCGATGGACACCGCGGGCGAGCAGTACCTGTCCTGCACCCGCGCGAGGGCCCTCGGGTTCTGACGACGAGCGGACGGGGCCCGGCCGCCCATCTGCGGCCGGGTCACGTCGGCAGGTCGACGACCGCCATCGACGTCTTCGTCACGAGGACCGCGCGCCGCCCGTCCGGGGTCGGCTCCGCGAGCACGAGCCCGGCGAGCGGGACGCGGAACACGTTGTCGCCCGAGGCGACGTCGAGCACGGCCAGCTCGCCCACCGGCGGCGTGGCCGAGCTGTCCGCCTGCGCGACGACGAGGCGACGGCCCGCCCCCGTGGTCGTCAGACGAACTGGGGCGGTCACCGATGCCTCTGCGCGACGGGTCACCGACCGGGTCAGGGGGTCGACGAGATCGACCGCGCCCCCGTTGGGGTACGAGACCGAGACCGCGAACCTGCCGTCGGGAAGGGGAGCGATGTAGCGCGGTGCTCGCGCCGAGCGGATGGAGCTGACGGGGCCGCCCGCGACGGGCACGAGATCGACCGACCCACCGACGTCCCGTGGCCCCCCGGTGCACGCGACCGCGACCGTGCGTCCGTCCGCCGACACCGCCAGCCCGCGCGGTTCGAGCGAGACCGACACCGTCCGGAGCACGCGACGGGCCGGCACGTCGATCTCGACCACCGTGTCCCCGAGTGCGTCGGAGGTCCCCGTCGAGGACACGAAGAGCGACCCGGCCGGCGTGAACACGAGGTCCCCCGGCTTCGTCGGCAGTCGGACGACGGAGACGACGCCGCTGATGGTGTCGACCAGCGCGACCCCGCTCCCGGAGGCGTCGGACGCGGACCCGTTGAGCTGGACGGCGAGGACCCGCCCGTCCGGGCTCAGCTGCATGCGGCCCTGGCCGATACCGATGACGTAGTAGACCTTCGTGACCGCACCGGTGGCGAGATCGATGCGCCTGACGTCGTCGCTGTCGGCCTCCGAGAGGTACGCCTCCCTCCCGTCCGGGGTCGGGAGCACCCCGTTGCCGCTGCGCAGGGTCACCGGGAGCACCCGCGCCGTGCCGACGGGGACGGTACCGGGCGCCGCGGGGGCCGACCGGGAGGTCGGAGGCACCTCCTGGACCACGGCGAGCCCACCCGCGAGACCGACGACGACGATCGTCAGGAGCGCCAGGACGAGCCGCCATCGCCGCGGGCTCCGTGCGGCCGGTTCCCGGGGAGCCTCGCGGACGGACACAGCGGGGTCGCCGGACACGAGGGTGCTCGGCCCCGCCCCGGAGCCCGCCGGCACGGGCTCGCCCTCCCACGCGGCGGCTGCGGCCCGGGCGAGTTCCCCGGCGCTCGCGGGACGCCGGTCCGGGTCCTTCGCGAGTGCGCGCGCGAGGACGGGATCGAGGCGTGCGAGGTCGGGGCGGCGGGCGCCCAATTCGGGGACCGGCCCGAAGACGTGGGCGTGCATGGCGGCCGGGACGGACCCGGCGGCGACGGCGCGTCGGCCGCTCAGCACCTCGTAGAGCAGGCAGCCGAGGGCGTAGACGTCGGAGGCGCGGGTCGCGGTGCCCTCGGTGAACAGCTCCGGGGCCATGTAGGCCAGCGTGCCCAGGACCTGGCCGGACTCGGTGAGCCGGGCACCGGAGGTCTCGTCGACCAGCCGGGCGATGCCGAAGTCGGTGAGGTAGCTGAACGGCTGCGTCGCCCGGCCCGCGACGAGCACGTTGGCGGGCTTGACGTCGCGATGGACCATCGACCGGTCGTGGGCGGCGTCGAGGGCCTCGGCGACCTGGGCGAGGACCCGGAGCGCCCAGTCGGGCTCCACACCGTCGGGGTGCGCGGCGACGACGTCGGCGAGGCTCCCGCCGTCCACGAGGCGCATGTCGAGGAACAGCCGTCCGTCGATCTCGCCCCAGTCGTGGATCGGGACGACGTGGGGGGAGTTCAGGACGGCGGTCAGCTGCGCCTCTCGACGGAAGCGTTCCTGGAAGTCGGGTCGTGACGTGAGGTCGGCGGCGAGCAGCTTGAGAGCGACCGAGCGGTCGCGACGCGTGTCGCGGGCCCGCCACACCTCGCCCATGCCGCCACGGCCCAGGAGGTCCAGGAGCTCGTAGTCGCCGAACCGACCGCCCTGGCCGCTCACCGCGTCACCCCCCCGGGGACGGGCACAGTAGAACATGGCCGGTCGATCAGCAGGGGCGGATGCTCTCCGCCGGTCCCGGCCGGTCGGACGCCCGGGTCTCGACGTCGACCAGGGGCACGTGGACCGGGCCGGAGGGCAGGGAGTCCACGCGGACCCAGGTCGTGCTGACCTGGCCGGACCCGCCCTGCGTGACCTGTCCGGTCTCGGCGCAGACCAGCGGGTGGACCCCGTCCGGGATCGAGGTGACCGCTGCGCCCAGACTGGGTGCGGTCCGCGCCCGCGCCGGCCCGTCGACCTCGATGCTCGAGGCGAACCCCGGCCTGGTCTCCGGCTCCGACCCGCCCCGTGACGCCGTCGTACCGCTCGAGGAGGCAATCGCGGTGGCCACCGATGCGGCCAGGACGACGACGCCGAGTCCGGCGGCGACGACACCCGGTCGGCGCCAGAAGGCCCGCGCGGGCAGGAGCGCCGTCGCCGCGGGGCGGGACTCGCCGTCGGGGGGACGCGGGGGCGGAGGGGTACGCCGCGGCGGCCGACCGAGAGCGCGACGCGCGTCCTCGGCGAGGTCGCGCACCGAGTCGTAGCGGTCCTCGGGCCGTTTCGCCATGGCTCGGGCGACGACGTCGTCGAACCCGCGCACCCCGCGTTCCGAGAGCTGCGGCGGGGCCACGTTCACATGGTGGTACATCAGCGCCGACGTCGCGGTCAGGTCGAACGGCGGGCGCCCGGTCAGCGTTTCGACGAGGGTGCATCCGAGGGCGTAGACGTCGGCGCGGTGGTCGGGCGCGCGGTCCGCGAGCAGGAGCTCCGGCGCCATGTAGAGCATCGTCCCGATCGTGACGCCGGTGGCCGTCAGCGTGGGCCCCGCGCTGCCGTCGACGGCGCGGACGATGCCGAAGTCGACCAGGTAGGAGAAGTCCGACGAGCCCGCGAGTAGGACGTTGGACGGCTTGACGTCCCGGTGCACGAGCCCCTCGTCGTGGGCCTCGGCCAGGGCCTCCGCGACCTGGTCGATCACGGCGACCGCGCGGTCGGGCGGGAACCGACCCCGAGCGAGGTGGGCCGAGAGGTCCTGTCCCTCCACGTACCGCATGTCGAGGAACAACCGGCCTTCGATCTCGCCGAAGTCGTGGATCGGGATGACGTGCGGCGACCGCAGCCGCGCGGCGAGACGCGCCTCGCGGCGGAACCGCTCCTGGTACTCGGTCGCATCGGCGAGCTCGGCGTGCAGGCGTTTGACGGCCACGGTGCGACGGCGGTCGAGATCGAACGCCCGCCACACCTCGCCCATACCTCCGCGGCCGAGCAGGTCGTCGAGGCGGTACCGGCCGAAGCGGGGACGGTCCTGCTGTGCCTCGTCGACCACGGGGGCACCTTACGGAGCCGGGCCCACCCGTCGTCGGGAAGATCCTTCCTGACGACGGGTCGAGCTCGCCGTGCGTCGGTCAGAGCTGCACGGGCACGAGCGGGTGGATCGCCGGCGGTGCGGCGAGGTGGCCGTCGGTCACGGAGAGGGCCTGGGCGATGTGCGGCGTCTGCAGGTGCGCGTCGAGGTCCGACTGCTCGCGCCACTGTTCGACCGTGACGAAGACGGTGCCGTCCGCACCGGAACGGTTGAGTTCGTAGGACAGACAGCCCTCCTCGGCCCGGGTCGCCGTCACGAGCTCCTCGAGTGCCTTCCCGACGAGCTCCTCCGAGCCCGGCTTGGCGGTGATCAGGGCGACGACCTGCAGCGACATCGAAGGACTCCCGGGTTCGGAGGTAGGCGATCCGGCGGGGCGCAACCGTAACCCGTGCGACGTCGCTGCGGCAGGCGCCGTCGTCGGGAAGGGTGGGGTCATGGACCGGGTCGTGTCAGTCGAGGTCGTCACCGACGTGTCGCCGGACGCACTGTTCGCCCTGGTCGCGGATCCGGCTCGCCAGCCGGAGTGGGACGGCAACGACAACCTCGCCCACGCGGCCGAGGGGCAGCGCGTCCACGGCGTCGGGGACCTCTTCACCACGACCCTGACCATGGGTGCCGACCGCGAGAACCACGTCGTCGAGTTCGTCGAGGGCCGGCTGATCGCGTGGCGGCCGAGCGAGCCGGGCCGGCCGGAGCCCGGTCACCTGTGGCGCTGGGAGTTCGAGGTCCTCGACGACGGCCGCACGCGCATCCGGCACACCTACGACTGGAGCGCGCTCACCGACGAGTCCCGCCACGAGCGGGCCCGGAACACGACGTCCGAGAAGCTGCGCGCCTCGGTCGAGCGGCTCGTCGCCTTGGCCTCGTGACGGGACGACGCGCCACAGAGTTACCCGTCGGCGGGTCCGGAGCCGATCGGGCCGCGCGACCTGCGCTCAGGGGACCCTCGCGAGGACTCGCTCCGCCGCGGTCCGGAGCGCGGCGACGTGGTCGCGCTCGATCGCCGCACTCCACCGTGCCTCGGGCGCGGCGACGCTCAGTCCGCCGAGCAGGCCGTGGGCGGGATGTCCGATCGCCACCCCGACGGACGAGACACCGGACTCCACCTCGCCCCGGTTGCGCCCGGACCCCCGGGAACGGACCCGCCGCAGTTCGGCGAGGAGCGCGTCGACGTCGGTGACGGCTCGCGAGGTGCCGGCGGCCGGGATCCCGTCGGGATAGAGCGCGCGGACGGCCTCGTCGTCGTGGGTCGCGAGCATGGCCTTGCCGATGCTGGTCGCGTGGGCGGGGCGGGTCTGGCCGGCGCGGCTGGCCACGCGCAGCGTCGACGCGCTCTCGATCACGTCGAGGTAGCGGACGTCGGTGCCGACCAGTTCGCCGAGGTGCACGGTCTCCCCGGTCTCCGCGGCCAGCGCGACGAGGACGGGACGCACGACCTCGACGAGGTCGAACGACGGCTCGGCCGCCCGGCCCAGGTCGGCGAACGCCGGGCCGGGCCGGTACTTCCGCGACACCGGGTCCTGCACCGCGAACCCGCGGTACACGAGCATCGCGAGCAGGCGGTGGGCCGTCGACTGACCGACCCCGAGGTGGGCGCGGACCTCGGCGAGGGCGACCTCGCGGCGGTCGGCCAGCTGGCGCAGCAGCGTCA
Source organism: Actinomycetospora termitidis (assembly GCF_030286555.1). GTDB lineage: Bacteria > Actinomycetota > Actinomycetes > Mycobacteriales > Pseudonocardiaceae > Actinomycetospora > Actinomycetospora termitidis. Next base: position 234,508 of record NZ_JASVWF010000006.1, read on the forward strand.
GCGTGCGATCCACCGACTCCAGCGGGTACCGCGGGGCCGCCCCGTCGTCGGGCCCGGTCTGCACGGCCTCATCAACCCCCGTCGCTGCGCTCGCCCTCGCCGAGGCTATCCGACCTGGTCGGAGCGCCTGAGGTCCGCGGCGATCCGCTCGGCCGTGACGGTGAGCTGACGGACCCACTCGCCGAGCCGTCGCCGGTCGTGGCGGACGGTGGGCATCGCGAGGGAGATCGCCGTGGCCGGCGAGCCGGGCGGACGGTCGACCACGCAGCCGATCGCGGTCACGCCGGTCTCGGTGCGCTGGTTGTTCACCGCGAACCCCTGCCGGCGGATCCGTGCCAGATCGCGCAGCAGGGCCTCGACGTCCACCTCGCTCTCCTCGTACAGCGCGCGGACCTCGTCGGGGTCCCGCGCGGCGAGGGCCGCCCGTCCACCCGACGCGAGGTGGGCGGGCAGGGTGCGGCCCTCCCGGTCGCCGACCCGCAGCGTCTGGTCGCACTCCACGGTCGCGGCGAAGCGGGCCTCGTCCGCCACGACCACCACCAGGTTGCTGGTCTCACCGGTGCGGGCGGTCAGCCCCTCGAGGTGCGGCAGGGCGACCCCGCGGAGGACGGCGGCCGGCTCGGACGGCGTGGACCGCCGCAGGACCGGCCCGGCGACGTACCGGCGGTCCGGCTGCTGCTCGGCGAAGTCCCGGTACACGAGCATCGCGAGCAACCGGTGCGCCGTGGACCGCGCGACCTCGAGCCGCTCGGCCGCGTCGGTGACCCGCAACGGCCCCTCCTGCTGCAGCAGGAGCGCGAGGCGCAGCGCATGGTCCACGGACTCGATCCCGTAGCCCGGCTTGTTCTTCACATCAGAACTGTAGCTGTCGGTGAGAGGAACGGTCGTACCGTCGATCCGGCTTCCCTCCCGATGACGCAGGAGACCCCGATGACGAGTCAGCCGGCCGTCCGCCCCCCGTCCACTCTCGATGCCGCCGCCGGCCGGACGCGGTCGACCGTCCTCGGCACGCTCGGCAACGTCATGGAGTGGTACGACTTCACCGTCTACGGCTTCCTCGCCGCCGCGATCGGGGCCGCCTTCTTCCCGGGCGACGACCCGGTCGCCGCGCTGCTGGCCTCGTTCGCGGTCTTCGCGGTCGGCTTCGTCGCCCGCCCGATCGGGGCTCTCGTCCTCGGCCCGGTCTCGGACCGGCGCGGACGGCGTTTCGTCATGCTGCTCTCGATGCTGCTGATGGCGGCGGGATCGCTGGTGATCGGGCTCGCCCCGACCTACGCGAGCATCGGGGCGCTCGCCCCCGCCCTGATCCTCGTCGGGCGGCTGCTGCAGGGCTTCTCCGCCGGCGGCGAGTTCGGCAGCGCCGCGGTCTTCCTCACCGAGTGGGCGAGCCGCGGGCGCCGCGGCTTCTTCGGCAGCTTCCACCAGGTCGGCACCTACGGCGGGCTGCTGCTGGGCATCCTCGTGGTGTCCGTGCTGACCTCGGCCGTCGGCACCGCCGCCGTCCAGGCGTGGGCATGGCGGATCCCGTTCCTGCTCGGCGCGCTGCTCGCGGTCGTCGTGCTGGTGCTCCGGCGCACGGTGGGGGAGACGCCGGAGTTCGTCGACCTGGAGCGGTCCCGCGAGACCGAGACCGGGAACGACGTGCCGACCGGCCCGCCGGTCGGCGCCGGCCGCGGCTTCGTCCTGGCGCTCGGCGTCGTGGCGCTCTGGGCGGTCACCTCCTTCGTCACGATCAACTACATGCCGACCTTCGCGACGACGTTCGCGAAGGTCCCCGCGACCCCTGCCCTGTGGGCCACCGCGATCGGATGCCTGCTCGCCGTGGCGCTCATCCCGGTCTTCGGGCACCAGTCCGACCGCATCGGGCGGCGCCCGCTGATCGTCGGAGCGGCCGTGGCCTTCATCGTGGTCCCGGTCCCGCTGTTCGCGTTCCTGGTCGCCGTCCCGTCGTTCGGCACGCTCGTGCTCGTCCAGGTCGTCTTCGCGATCCCGACGAGCATGATCGCGGGCGCGGGCACCGCGACGATCAGCGAGCTGTTCGACACCCGCCGCCGCGGTGCCCTCGTCTCGATCGCCTCGGCGATCTCGGTCGCCGCGTTCGGCGGCGCGGGCGGCTACGTCGCGACGCTGCTGGTGCGCTCCACCGGACTGCCGATCTCGCCGGCGTTCTACGTCATGGCCGCCGCGGTGATCACGCTGGTCGCGGGCCTCGCCCTGCCGCGGGCGGCGCACCGGTGAGCGTCGGCTCCGTGCTGGTCACGGGCGGTACCGGGTCCCTCGGTGCCGCCCTGTGCGTGCGCTTCCGCCGGGACGGACATGTCGTCGTCGCGGCCGATCGCTCCGGTGGGAAGGCCGCGCCCGAGGGCGTGCACCACGCGCCCCTCGACGTGACGGACTCCGCGAGCGTCGAGGCGTGCCTGGACGCGGTCGCGGCGCTGGGCCGCCTGACGACGGTGGTCCTCGCCCACGGGGTGATGGTGCCGGTGCCCGGTCGCGAGGCCGCCGGGGAGGCGATGGAGCGCACGCTCGAGGTGAACCTGGCGGGCGCCGCGCGCGTCGCCGCGCTGGCCGCCGACCGGATGACCTCGGGCAGCATCGTGCTGCTGAGCAGTCACGCGTCGCGCTTCGGGCGCATGCCCGGCGCCGCGGTGTACTCGGCGAGCAAGGCCGGGGTGGAGGCGCTGGCCCGGGGTCTGGCGTGCGAGTACGCCCCGCGGCTGCGGGTCAACGCGGTCGGTGTCGGGTTCGTGGAGACGCCGATGCGCGGGGCGGGGCGCGACGCTCGCCGGGCCGCCGGGAACCTCCTCGAGCAGGTACCGCTGGGCCGGCTCGCGACCCACGACGACGTCGTGGAGGCCGTGTCCTTCCTGGCCTCGGACCGGGCGGCCTACATCACGGGGACCACGCTGATGGTCGACGGCGGGGTCACGGCCCGCTGACCCCGGACACGCGGGAGCGGGGCCACCGGGATCGGTGGCCCCGCTCCGTCGTGCCGTCACCAGGGGCGGTCGCCGGGCTCGGGGTGCGCCCGCACCCCGGCGTCGTCGAGCAGGTCGAGCACCCGGCGGAACCCGCGGAGCTCCTCGGGGCTCCACAGCGGGAAGTTGACCAGGATGTTCCGGACGTCCTGCCCGGTCAGCCGGACGAGTCGCTCCGCGACCTGCTCCGGGGTGCCGACCAGCTGCAGCATCGCCTCACCGCTGCCGAGGGCGTGGACGGCCTTGTCCTCGCCGAGCTTGTCGAACATCGTGCGCGCGGACTCGATCGAGCCGAGGATGTCGCCCGCGATCTCCCAGGCCGCCTCGTGGTTGAGCGACTCGAGGAGGCGCGCGTACTCCTCCTCGGCCTCGCCCTCGTGCTCGCGCACCAGGGCGATCGCGAACGGGGTCACCGAGACGTCCCGGCCGGTGTCGGCCGTCAGCCCGGCCAGCCGCTCCCCGACGCCGCGCAGGGCGTCGTCGTCCTTGGCGAGGGTGACCAGCTCGTCGCACCACCGGGCCGCGAAGGCCGTGCCCGCGGCCGAGGCACCCGCGCTGACCAGGTGCGGGCGCGGGTCGCTCGCCGGCCGTGGGGCCTTGATCCGGCCCTTGGCCCGGTAGTACCGGCCGTCGTGGTCGATCGGCTCGTGCTCGGTCCACAGCCGCTGGACGACGTCGACGAACTCGGCCGCCATGGCGTAGCGCTCGTCGTGCTCGACGAACTCCTCGCCGAACAGGGCGGCCTCGGCGTCGGAGAACCCGGTGACGACGTTCCAGCCCCAGCGGCCCGAGCTGAACGCGTCCAGCGTCGCGCCCATCCGCGCCACGTGCGCGGGCTTGTGGTGGGTGGTGTGGAAGGTGGAGGTCACGCCGATCCGCTCGGTCACCGCGAAGATGCCCATCGCGAGCAGCGGGGCGTGGTAGGCGGGCGACTGGTGGCCCGCGAGCTCGGCGGCGCGCTGGTGGCCCGACCAGTTGTCGGCGATGAACAACGAGTCGAACCCCACCTCCTCGGCGGTCCGGGCGAGCTCGAGGAGGTTCTCCCGGTTGAGCCGGGGCGTGCGCCGGGCGGCCTCGTCGGACCAGACGTGGTTCGTCTGCCCGGCGGGGAAGAAGTAGCCGACCGAGAGCCGGTCGGCGTCGGTACGTGCCATGGGCGGTGGTTCCTCTCGGGGATGCGGCGGCTCAGCCGTCGGCCTGGGTGAAGACGCGGGAGAACTCGTGGGCGTCCTCGGGGGAGTTCAGGACCTCGATCAACGTGGCGCGGCGGTCGGCGAACGCCTTGTCCAGCGCGGCCCGCAGCTCGCCGGGCGTGGCCACGCGGCGGCTGTCCAGCCCGAGGCTCGCGGCGTACGCGGCGTGGTCGATGGGCGGGTCACCGAACGTCCAGCCCATGACGTCCTCGGCGTCCACCAGCGGGCTCCGCGCGACCGCGGCCAGGGCCCCGATGTCCCGCCAGCCGCCGTTGTTCAGGATCACGAACACGACGGGCAGGTCCTGCTGGGCGGCGGCGTAGATCGCCGACGAGGAGAACATGAACCCGCCGTCGCCGAGCAGCGCGACGACGCGCCGGTCCGGGCGGGCGAGCTGGATGCCGATCGACGCTGGCCCGCCCCAGCCCTGCGCGCTGGCCTTGCTGGAGATGCCGAAGAACGCGTCGGTGTCCGGGTGGGGGAGGAGGTCCTCGACGAACGGCTCCCCGGACGCGCAGTGGTTGACCACGATCGTCCCCGCGGGCATCGCGGCCTCGAGCTCGGTGAGGATCCGGCCGATCGCCAGCTCCTCGGCGTCGAACCGGATCGCCCGGATCCGCTCGTTGCGCGCGTCCCGCGCGTCGTGGAGCTCCCGGGCCGCGGCGGCCCGGGCGTCCCGGACCTCGTCGGGAAGGGTCCCGACGGCGGCCGCCACCGCCTCCAGGGTGGGTCGCGGCGCTCCGAGGACGGCGAGGTCCGGCCGGAGCTGCCGCGTCAGCAGCAGCGGGTCGGGGCTGAGGACGATCGTCGTCGCCGACCCGAACTCGACCGGCCGGGTCAACCCCGACTCGGTGAGCTCGACGCCGAGCAGCAGCACCACGTCCGACTGGCCGACGACGGGGCGGTGCGCGCCGAGGCGCCCGGCGAACTGCGGGTGGGTGGTGGGGAAGCCGAGGTCGGCGACCTTGTCCTCGTGCAGCACGGTCGCCCCGAGCTGCTCGGCGAGCGCGACGGTGGCGTCCACGGCGCCGTAGCGGGCGACCTCGGCGCCGGTGACGATCACCGGCCGCTCGCTCGTGCGCAGCAGCTCCGCCACCCGCTCGACGGCGGTGGGAGCGGCCGCGAAGTCCGTGAGGACCTCGGTGGGCCGGCGGTGCCCGACCTCCTCGGTCCGCTCCAGCCACACGTCCATCGGGAACGCCAGGTGGACCGGTCCGTACGGCGGGGTGTTCGCGATCTGGAACGCCCGCTCCACCAGCTCCGGGATCCGGTCCGCGGACGGGATCTCGGCGCTCCACTTGGTGTACTGGCCGCTCATCTCGGTGACCGCCCGCGGCACGGCGGCGTACTGGTCGCGCCCGGCCAGGGCACGGCTCGACGTCGTCGTGGTGAAGACCATCGGGACGCCGTCCGCCCAGGCCGTCGTCAGCGCCATCATCCCGAGCCCGGTGCCGGAGGCGTGGTAGACGTTGACGAAGGCGGCCGACCGGTTCGCGCGGGCGTAGCCCGCGGCCATGAGGCCGAGGTTGGTCTCGTTGAGCGCGGAGACGTAGCGGACCTCGTCGCGGTGCGCGTAGAACGCCTCGGCCAGCGGGAAGAGCCCGAGCCCGACGATGTTGAACGCGTCGTGCACGCCGAGCCGTACGAGTGTGCGGACCAGCGACTCCGCGCCGGTGATCGGTGCCATGTCCGGTTCCCTCCCGTTCATCGGCCGAGGACGTCGGCCACGCCGTGGTAGCGGTCCCAGAAGGCCATGCGCGCCGGGTCCGGCGGCTCGCCCGGACCGGGCTCGAGATCGAGTGCGAGCACGCCGTCGCCGACCGTCGGCCATGTCAGCGCACCGGAGGCGGTCGGATCGCCCGTGCGGGCGAAGTCGACCCAGGCCCGTTGCACGCGGGCCGACAGGGCCCGGTCGGCGTCGGTCCAGTCCCACGGCCAGGCGTCGAGCGTCCCGAAGACGTACGGGACGTCGACGCCGTGGAACGCGCCCGCGTAGTCCCGCTCGACGAGGTCGGCGTCCGCCGGGATCGGGGGGCGGCGCAGGAAGCGGTAGTAGTGGACCGGCGAGGTGAGGCGGCGCCGGTGGAGCCGGGCCGCGGTCCAGGTCGACCAGACGAAGACCTGGTCGCCGAGCAGCGCCCAGCTGGCCTGCTGCGCCTCCTGGTCGGTGGTGGCCGGGTAGAGCTCGAGGACCTCGGCCGCGTGCTCCCCGAAGGCCTCCTCGACGTCGGCGCGGTAGGCCTCGAGGGTCCCGAGGTAGGGCAGGCCCGAGGCCTCGTTGCCCGCGTTCCCCGCGAGCATCGGCACGTCGGCGACCTGCCCGGCGAGGAGGGCCGCGAGTGGGTCCTGCGGCAGGACGTGTCCGTCGATGACCGGGTAGCCGGTGTCGAACAGCGCCAGCCCGACCTCTGCCCCGGGGACCAGGTCGAACGACCACCGGCCTGCGGCCCGGGGGAGCTGGGCAGCCATGAGCTGCTCGACCGGGAGCGCCCGCAGCTCGGCCAGGGTCGGCGCGCCGAGGGCCTCCGCGAGCTCGACGCCCGCCTGCTCGCCGGCCGCGAGCGTGGACGGGTTCGCGGGGTGGCCTGGTCCGTCGAGAGCAGGAGCCACGCCGGGCGCGCTCTGGGCGACGACCTGGTGGAACAGGCCGACCGCGAGCGGTGAGCTACGGAGGTTGTGGACACTGTTGCCACCCGCCGAGACGCCGAACAGCGTCACGTTGCCCGGGTCGCCGCCGAACGCCGCGATGTTGTCGCGCACCCACGCGAGAGCCGCGATCTGGTCCATCAGGCCGTAGTTGCCCGAGCCGCCGTAGCCCGACTCGGCGGTGAGCTCGGGGTGCGCGAGGAAGCCGAGCCGGCCGAGGCGGTGGTTCACCGAGACGACCGTGACCCCGGCCGCGGCGAGCGAGGCACCGTCGTACATCGGGTTCTCCGCCGACCCGAACTGGTAGGCGCCGAAGTGCAGCCACACCATGACGGGGCGGCCGGCGTCGCCGTCGGGGCCGGTCCAGACGTTGAGGTGCAGGCAGTCCTCCGAGAACCGCTGCTCCCCGCCGGAGTACAGCGAGTTCGGCGGTGGCGGGAACTGCGGCGCCGCCGGTCCGTGCTCCGTCGCCGCCCGGGTGCCGGTCCAGCGGGCGACGGGCTGCGGCGGGCGCCACCGCAGGTCGCCGACCGGAGGGGCCGCGTAGGGGACGCCGAGGAAGGCGCGGACGCCGTCGGCGAGGGTCCGTCCGGACAGCTCCCCGCCGTCGACGGTGACCGTCGGGGTGGTCGAGGTGGGGGTCACCACGAGTGGCTCCGCTCGCTCGGCGGGAGCCAGATCCCGGCGTCCCGGCAGTGGTCGAGGACGCTCCGGAAGGCCCGGACCTCGCCGGGGCTCCACAGCGGGAAGTTGACGAGCAGGTTCTGGGTCGAGGTCTCCTTCTTCAGCTCGACGAGCTGCTCGGTGACCTGCTCCGGGGTGCCGAGGAACTTCAGGATCCCGCGGCCGCTGCCCCACGCCCGGGCGGCCTCCTGCGGATCCTGCCCGTCGAACGCCGACCTGATCGACTCGATGCCCCCGAGGATGTCCGCCGCCAGCTCCTTCGTGGCCTCGACGTTGAGGGTCCCGGCCAGGCGCTCGTACTCCTCCTCGGCCTCCCCGTCCCCGTCGCGGACGATCACGATCGAGAAGGGCGCGGTGCTCACGGTGCGGGCCGGCGTGCGGGCCTCGAGCAGGTCCTCGAGCCGCCGGTCGACGGCCTGGACCTTCTCGACCGTGTTGCCCGCGACCACCAACTGGTCGCAGTGCTCGGCCGCGAAGGCCATCCCCGCGGGCGAGGCGCCGGCGCTGACCAGGAGCGGGGTCGGGTGCTGGACGGGTCGCGGTGCCTTCATCCGACCCTGGGCCGTGTGGAAGCGGCCCCGGTGGTCGATCGGCTCGTCCTCGGTCCAGAACCGCTTCACGACCTCGACGAACTCGGCGGCCGCCGCGTACCGGTCGTCGTGACCGGCCATCCCGCTCTCGCCGAACAGCCGGGCCTCGGCGTCCCCGAACCCGGTGACGACGTTCCAGCCCCACCGGCCGCCGCTGAAGGCGTCGAGCGTCGCGCCGGCCCGGGCGACGTGGGCGGGACGGTGGTGGCTGGTGTGCATCGTCGTGATGACCCCGAGGTGCTCCGTCACGGCGAACAGCGCCATGGCGAGCATCGGGGCCTGGTACTTCGGGGACTGGTGGCCCGCGCGCTCGGCCTCCCGTTGGTGCCCGGACCAGGTGTCGGCGATGAACAGCGAGTCGAAGCCGGTCTCCTCGGCGGCCCGGGCCATCTCCAGGAAGACGTCGCGGCCCAGCGGCGGGGTCGCGGCGGCCGCCTCGTCGGACCAGACGTGGTCGGTCTGCCCGGTCGGGAAGAAGTAGGAGAAGCTGAGCAGGTCGGGGTCGTGTGCGCGGGGCTTGGCCATGGGCGTCGTCCTCGTCCGTCGGTCAGCCGCCGAGCCTGCGGACCAGGTGGTCCCAGGCGGAGTGCACGGCGGCGGGGTGGTAGATGTGCTCGCGCTTGACCAGCGACTCCTCGTCGTCGGTCCAGGTGGGGTGGCCGCCGAACGAGAGCGTGCGGAGCATCTGCTCGGCGGCGGTCTCGAGCAGCAGCGCCGCGAAGGTCGCGGTCTGCAGGTCCGGTCCGACGGTGACGATGCCGTGGTTGACCAGGAAGGCCCCGGAGGAGTCGCCGAGGGTCTTGGCCAACGAGCGGCCCAGGTCGCGGGTCAGGACGAGGTCGGTGGTCTCGGTGAAGCGAGGCACGGACGGCGGGACGAAGAACGTCGCGGCGTGGCTGACCGGGCGCAGCTCCACCCCGGCCGCGGCGAGCGCGACGGCGTGCGGCGAGTGCGCGTGGACGACGCCGCCGACGTCGGGCCGGGCCAGCAGGATCTCGGTGTGGATCGGGAACTCGAGGTGCCGGGGGCCGTCGCCGGAGAGGACCTCGCCGTCGGGCGAGACCAGGTGCACCTGCTCCGGCCCGACCTCGGACAGCCCGATGCCGCTGCGCTTGATCCAGGCGCCGCGTCCGTCCGGGTCGCGGGCCGAGGCGTGGCCCCAGATGAAGTCGCCCTGGTCGGCCGCGCCGAGGACGCGGGAGGCGAGCGAGACGAGCTCGCGGATGTCGTCGGTCATGGCGTCCTTCAGTAGGAGATGTTGATCGACTTGAGCTCGGTATAGCCCAGGAGTTCCTCGAGGCTCTCCTCGCGCCCGAGCCCGGAGACCTTGACACCGCCGTAGGGCACGTTCGGGAAGTGCTTCGCGGAGTCGTTGACCCAGGTGAAGCCGGCCTCGAGCTCATGGGCCATCCGCAGGGCGCGGCCGATGTCGCGGGTCCAGACGGCCGCGGTCAGGCCGTAGGGGGAGTCGTTCGCGATCCGGACGGCGTCGTCCTCGTCGTCGAACCCGAGGACCGACAGCACCGGCCCGAAGATCTCCTCGCGGGCGACCGTGTGGTCCTCCCGCACCCCGGTGAGCACGGTCGGGGCGATGAACAGCCCGTGCTCCAGGCCGTCCGGACGGCCGCCGCCCGTGACGACCGTGGCGCCCTCGCGACGCGCGGTGTCGAGGTAGCCGAGGACCTTGTCGTACTGGCGCTGGTCGATCATCGTGCCCTGCACCGACGCCGGGTCGAGCGGGTCGCCGATGCGGTGGTCGCGCAGCTTCGCGGCGATCCGGTCCACCAGGTCGTCGTGCACGGGGCGCTGGACCAGGAGCCGCGAGTTCGAGCCGCAGGACTGGCCGGACCAGGTGAAGTTCATCCCGCGGATCGCGGCGTCGGCGGCGGCGTCGAGGTCCGCGTCGGCGAAGACCACCATGGCGTTCTTGCCGCCGAGCTCGAGGCTGACCTCCTTGATCCCGGAGGCGGCCGCGGCCTGCTGGATCGCGCGCCCCGTGCGCTCGGACCCGATGAAGCCGATCCGCCGGACGTCGGGGTGCCGGACCAGCCGGTCGGGGACCGTCGGCCCGTTCCCGACGACGATGTTGAGCACACCGGGCGGGAAGACGTCGCGGAGCAGCTCGCCGAGGCGCAGCGCCGACAGCGGCGCGGTCTCCGGCGGCTTGAGGATCGTGGGGTTGCCGGCCACGAGCGGCGCGAAGACCTTGCCGGCGAACATCAGCGGGTGGTTGAACGGCACGATCCGTACGACGACGCCCACCGGCTGGCGCACCGTGAGGTGCAGGCCGGCGCTGGCCGGGATGGTGTCGCCCTTCATCTCCAGCGCGAGCCCGGCGAACAGCCGGGCCTGGGCGAGGGTGATCTGGACGTCGACCCGCGAGTTGGCCAGGGGCGAGCCCGCATCGATGGTGTCCAGCAGGGCGAGCTCCTCGCCGTGCTCGGCGATGATGCGCGCGGCCTCGGTGACCATGGCCGCCCGTTGCGGGGCGGGGGTCAGCCGCCAGCTGCGGCGCGCCGACGCGGCCGCCGCCACGGCCGCGTCGGCGTCCTCGGTGGTCGCGTCGGGCACCGTGGCGATCGGCTCCCCGAGGAACGGGCTGATCCGCCGGTAGGTGCGCCCGCCGGTGGCCGGGCGGAGCTCGCCGCCGATCAGGAGGCGCCAGTCCCGGTCGCGGACCGCGAGGTGCCCCTCGTCCGGCTCCACCCGTGCCGGCGTGTCCACCGCTGTCATCCGGATCGCTCCTCGCCTCGTCGCTGCGGCGAGACTCGCCCGCCGACCCCACGGGGCCAAGAAGATTCCTCAGAACAGAACGCCGTGTCCGCTGGAAGGACATCCCTCAGGACAGAAAAGTCCACCGCCCCGGTCTCGGCGACCTCAGGGTGTGGGCAGGCCCGAGACGAGGAGTCGCCCGCATGCAGTTCCACCTCGTGGGCGGGACGGGTCTCCCGATCGTCGACGCCCACCACCACCTGTTCGACGACGCGGACGACCGTCTCGCCGAGCTGTGGGGCCGGCGCAGCCTCCTCGCCACCGACTACGCCGACCTTCTCGGTGGGCACCCCGACGTCGTCGCGACGGTGGTGGTGGAGGGACACACGAGATACCGGACCTCCGGGCCCGAGCACCTGCGGCCGGTCGGCGAGACCGAGTTCCTCGCCGGCCAGGCCGACGGGCGGATCGCCGCCGCGATCGTCGGGGCAGCCGACCTGCGACGGGGGACCGCGGTCCGCGAGGTGCTCGAGGCCCACCTCACGGCGGCTCCCGGACGCTTCCGCGGCATCCGTCAGGCGGCGCTGTGGGACGAGGACCCGGCCGTGCTCGGCGGCTTGTTCCGGTTCCCGCCGCACCTGTACGCAGACTCGGCGTTCCGGGCCGGGTTCGCGGAGCTGGAACCGCTCGGCCTGAGCTTCGACGCGTTCGTCCTCGCGCCCCAGCTCGACGACGTGGTCGACCTCGCGCGGGCCTTCCCAGGCACCCGGATCGTGCTCGACCACCTCGGCAACCCCGTCGGGATCGGCCGGCACGCAGGTCGGACGGCCGCGGAGTTCCCCGCCTGGCGCGCGTCCATGGCCGAGCTCGCGCGGTGCCCGTCCGTCGCGGTGAAGATGAGCGGGCTGGGCACCTTCCTGTCCGGCTCGCCGTCGTACCGGGCCGATCCGCCGGTGCGCGCCGAGGTCCTCGCCTCGGAGTGGCGGCCCTGGGTCGAGGAGACGATCGAGCTCTTCGGGGCGGACCGGGTGCTGTTCGGGAGCAACCTCCCGACGGACGCCGTCGGCTCCTTCACGACGATCTGCACCGCCTACCAGCGGATCACCGCGGGCTGTTCGGACCCGGAGCGCCGCGCGCTGTTCTCCGGCACCGCGGCCGCCGTCTACGGGCTCGACCTCGACCTGGTCGAGCCCGCTGAGCCGGCGTGCGGGCCGCACCCGGGTCGGGCGAAGGGTTCGTGGCGATCATGCAGCTGATCTAGCTGCTGAGCATGCATAATGCAGGCATGAGTACGTCCATCACGGTCAGGGATGTTCCCGACGAGGTCCGGGACGAGCTGGCAGCGCGAGCGGCTCGGGCCGGCCGCTCGCTGCAGGAGCACTTGCGGCGTGAGCTCATCGCCTGGGCCGAGCGCCCGGACCCGGAGACGTTCTGGGGACGGGTTCGCGCCCGCACCGAGGCGACCGGCACACGCCTCGCTGCCGAGACGATCCTGGCTCACCGCGACGCGGACCGAGCATGACCCTCGTCGTCGACGCGTCGGTGGTCGTCGCGAGCCTCGTCGACGACGGAACCGTCGGGCGCTGGGCGCGGGCCGAGATGGTCGGCGAGGACCTCGCGGCACCGCATCTCATGCCGTTCGAGGCAGCCAACGTCCTCCGGCGGTCCGTTCTCCGGGGCGACATCAGCGACGACGTCGGGCGGCTCGCGCATGCGGACCTGCTCGACCTTCCGGTCACCCTCGTCGACTTCGCCACCGTCGCTCCGCGGGTGTGGGAGCTGCGAGGTGCGGTCTCCAGCTGTGACGGGGCGTACGTGGCGCTCGCGGAGGTGTCGAGCGCCCCCGTGCTCACCCTGGACCTGCGGCTCGCGCGCTCTCCCGGCCCGCGGTGCAGCTTCCGGACGCCGGGCGACCTGCGGGGTTAGTCGTTCGAACCGATTCCTGAGGAATCGGTTCTCGGGCACGTTTGCGGGCCGGCCGAAGATCAGCGCAGCTCGTGGTCGTCCAGTCCCGACGCCTCCAGGCGGGCGCGGTAGTCGACGATCCGCCAGGGGAGGGTGTTGACGACCCGGCCGGCGGCGTTGCGGTACCAGTTCGTCATGCCCGGGTGGGTCCAGATCATGCCGGCGTGGGCCTCGTCGACCTCCGCGTCGTAGGCCTCCGCGACCTCGCGTCGCACCTCGATCGCCGACGACCCGTGCTCGAGCATCCCCGCGACCAGCCGGGCCACGGCCCGCATCTGCAGCTCGATGATCGTGATCTGCGAGCCGCCGTGGCCGAGTGCGGTGTTCGGCCCGGAGAGCAGGAAGAGGTTGGGGAAGCCGGGGACGGTCATGCCCAGGTGCGCCCGCGCGTCGTCGTCCCCCCACTCCTCGGTCAGCCGACGCCCCGAGCGCCCTCGCACGTCGACCCCGGCGAGGAACTCGTGGGCCGCGAACCCGGTCGCCATGACGACCACGTTCGCCGCGTGCTCCGCCCCGGACGCCGTCCGCACCGACGAGGGCCCCACCGACGCGACGGCCTCCGTCACCAGCTCGACGTCGTCCCGGCGCAGCGCGGCGAACCAGCCGTTGTCGAGCAGCATCCGCTTCCCGAACGGCGGGTAGTGCGGGAGGGCCTTCGCGACGAGGTCGGGGCGGCCCTCGAGCTCGGCCTCCAGATAGCGCGTGAAGTGCCGGCGGTGCCCGTCGTTGGCGGCGTTGACCGAGCGCTCCGGGTGCTCCCAGTCCGGGTCGACGACGAGCGCGGGGTGCACCTTGTCGTTGAACGTCCAGGCCAGCCGCGTGCGGTACCAGCCGGCGTAGAACGGCACCTCGGCCAGAACCTGCTGGCGGTCCGCCCCGATCTCGTCGAAGTAGCCGGCGTGCGGGGCGATCCACTGCGGGGAGCGCTGGAAGATCGTCACGGACCCGGCCCGCCCGGCGATCCGCGGCACGATCTGCATCGCGCTCGCGCCGGTCCCGACGACCGCGACCCGGCGTCCGGCGAGGTCGAGATCGGGCCAGCGGGCGGAGTGGAACAGCGGGCCCTCGAAGGAATCCAGGCCGGGGAGGTCGGGCACCGTCGGGCGGTTCAACTGCCCGACCGCCGAGATCAGCACGGAGGCTCCCCGCGTCTCCCGCGACCCGTCGGCCCGGCGCACCGTGACCGCCCACCGGCGCGCGTCGTCGTCCCACGCCGCTGCCTCCACCTCGGCGCCGAACTCGATCGAACGGCGGAGGTCGGCGTCGTCGGCGTAGTCGCGGAGGTAGTCGAACACCTCGTCCCGCCGCCCGAACGCCGTCGACCACGGGTGCGGGCGGAACGAGTAGGAGTACAGGTGGCTCGGGGTGTCGACGCCCGCGCCCGGGTAGTGGTTCTCCCACCACGTCCCGGCGACCTCGGTGTTCCGCTCCACCGCCGTGACCGGGACGCCCATCGCGCGCAGGGTCGCGACGGCGAGCAGGCCCCCGACCCCGGCCCCGATCACCAGCGCGTCGAACCCGTCCGGGACGACGGGGTGCGGCACCGGTTCCGGCTCCGCCGAGCCGAGCGTCTCGGCCATCATCGGCTCGAACTCGTCGCCGACCGGCTCGCCGGTGGACGTCCGCAGCATCCGCAGCAGGAGCTCGCCCCGCGGGGCCTCGATCGCGACGGGCGCCCCGGCCAGGTACGCCTCGACGGCCGCCGCGGCCGCGTCCCGGATCTCGTCCTGGACGTCGTCGGGGAGGCCGCCGGTGTCGTGGTCGTCCAGCCCGCGGGCGCGGGTCGGGGCGTACGGCTCGTCCAGCCACCGGAGGTCGCCGGTCAGCTGGACGAGGCACATCGTCAGGCAGGGGATGTTCGCCGCGTCGAGGGCGCGGCGGAGCCCGGTCCGGCCGGCGGTGGTCGTCACGATCGCGACCTTACGGCGGGTAGGGCGCGATCGCGCAAGCCTCGGTCGGAGCTGCGGGAGAGTGCTTGACGTGTGGTCGGGCCCACAGCACAGTGAGCCGAACCTGGCCTACCCGCTGATAGGAGAACCGGCGATGGAGCTGGACGAGGCGATGCGGACCACCGGAACCTGCCGGTACTTCCGGGACGACCCGGTGCCCGACGAGGTGCTCCACGCGGCCGTCGACGCCGCGCGCTTCGGGCCGCAGGGCGGGAACCGGCAGCCGGTCAAGTGGATCGTCGTGCGCGACGCCGCGCGCAAGCAGGCCCTCGCCGACCTCTACCTGCCGATGTGGGAGGCCTACTTCGCCGGGATCGGCGAGGGCACCGTGCAGGCCAACGCCCTGCCGAAGACCGTGCTCGACGCCGACCACTTCGCCCGCCACCTCGCGTCCGTCCCCGCGATCCTCGTGCTCTGCGCCGAGACCTCCGGCCTGCACCCGACCGACACCGAGCTCGGCCGGCTCTCCGTGGTCGGCGGCGCCTCGATCTACCCGACGATGCAGAACCTCTGCCTCGCGCTGCGCGACCGCGGCGTCGCGACGGCGGTGACGACGCTGCTGTGCGCGGTCGAGCCGCAGGTCCGCGAACTCCTCGGCGTGCCCGATGACCACATCACCGCCGCGCACGTCGCCGTCGGCTACCCCGCGAAGGCCTTCCCGACGAAGCTGTCCCGGACCCCCGTCGAGCAGATCGTCTTCGACGAGACCTTCGGTCGCCCGCTGTTCGCCGGGACGCCCGCGTGAGCGCCTCGCTCGACGTGCGCGCCCTCCCCGAGGTGCACCGCCGCCCCGTCGGCCGGGCCACGATCGGCGACCAGCTCCGCCGGCACGCCCAGACCCGGGCCGAGCGGGTCGCGGTCGTCTCGTACGCCGACGGCGTGCGCCGCGAGACCACGTACGGCGAGCTGGACCGGCAGGCCAACGCGGTCGCCGGGCACCTCCTCGCGGCCGGGTTGCGCCGCGGCGACCGGGTCGCGGTGATGGCGCGGAACTCGGTCGAGGTCATCGCGGTCTACTACGGCGCCCTCAAGGCCGGCGCCGCGTTCACCGGGATCAACGTGTTGCACGGGCGGGACGAGGTCGCCGCGCAGGTCGACCACGCCGAGCCGGCCGTCGTCGTCGCGGACCCGGCGTACGTCGAGCTCCTGGACCGGGTCCCGACGACGGGTGTCGTCGCCCGGATCGTCCTCGGCGCCCCCGCCGAGGGCTGGACCGCGCTCGCGTCGGTGCTCGCCGGCCCGGACGACGAGCCCGAGGTGGACGTCGACGAGCACGACCTCGCGATGCTGATCTACACCAGCGGCACCGAGTCCACGCCCAAGGGCGTGATGATCCCGCACCGCAACTACCTCATCTCGACGGCGCCCGCGTGGAGCTGGGGCCTGCGGACCGGGCCGGACGACACGTGGTTCTTCGCGATGCCGTTCTTCACGATCGCCGGGCTCGGGTCCATGACCACGCTGACGATGATGGGCGCCACCCTCGTCCTGCCCGACTCCCTGGACCCGGCCCGCGCGCTCGACCTGATCGACGCCGAGCGGGTCACCGTCGTCGCGCAGACCCCCACCTTCTACCTCGCTCTCGCCCGCGCCGACGGCTTCGGCCCCGAGACGGTCGGCACCGTCCGGCGCGCGATGACCTACGGCGGGCAGGTGTCGCCGGCCGCCGTCGACGCCTGGTCCGACGCCGCCGACGGCATCGTCTGGGGCACCTACTGGGGGCAGTCGGAGCTCTCGCAGCTCGGCTCCGTCGGCTGGTTCTCGCGGCTGGAGGACATCCCGGACGCCGACCCGTCGTGGATCGGCGTCCCCGTCACGCACCTGGAGACCCGCATCGTCACCCCCGACGGCGTCGACGCGGCGCCGGGGGAGCCGGGCGAGCTCTGGTGCCGGTCGCCCTCGGTGATGCTGGGCTACTTCAAGGAGCCCGAGCGCACGGCTGCCGTGTTCACCGACGACGGCTGGCTGCGCACCGGCGACATCGTGCGTTCCGACCCCGCCGGCAACCTGTTCTTCGCCGACCGCGCCAAGGACATGATCAAGTCGGGCGGCTTCAACGTGTCGTCGCAGGAGGTCGAGCGGGTGCTGCACACCCACCCCGACGTGCTCCGCGCCGCCGTCGTCGGCCGCCCCGACGAGTACTGGTCGGAGGCGGTGACGGCGTTCGTCATCCTGCAGCCCGGGACCTCGCCCGACCTCGTCGCGTACTGCCGTGAACGCCTGGCCTCGTACAAGACGCCGAAGGCGGTGCACGTCGTCGACGCGTTCCCCGTGGACGGGCAGGGCAAGGTGCTCAAGCGCGAGCTGCGGCGGGTCGATGTCTGAACCCGTTCCGCTCTCCGGGCGGCGCCGGGTCACCCCCGAGCAGATCGTCGACGCGGCGGCGGCGCTGTTCGCCCGCGAGGGCTACCACGCGGTGGGCACCCGGGACATCGCCGACGAGCTCGGCATCCGCGGCGCCAGCCTCTACCACCACTACCGGTCCAAGGAGGAGATCCTCGCGGCGATCTGCCGGCGGGTCACCGCGGAGCCGGTCGAGGAGACCCTGCCGCTGCTCGACGACGCCGGCACCCCCGGCTCGCGGCTCGCGGCCCTCGTCCGTGCGCACCTGCACCACCTCGTCCGACGGCGGGTCGAGTTCCTCGTCGGCCTCCAGGAACTCGCGGCGTTGTCCCCGGAGCACCGCGCCGAGGTCGAGGAGCACCGCCGGCACTACCAGCGGCGGGTCCGGGACACGGTGGCGGCGGGCGTGCGGTCGGGGGAGTTCGCCGTCGACGATCCAGGACTGGCGGCGCTGGCGCTGCTCGACGCGGTGAACGGGACCGCCCGGTGGCTGCGCCCGGAGGGGCCTCGCTCGCCGGACGCGGTCGCCGACGTGTACGTGCGCCTCCTCGTCGACGGTCTGCTCGGGCGAGACGTTCCCGACGGCGGGTGAGGCCGGGCTGCCTCCCCGCGGCGCCGGCGCGAACGTGGAGATCGGCGACATCCCCGGCGACATGCCCTGGCTCCTCGCCGAGGGGCTGACCGCACAGGGCCTCGTCGTGGTCAACGAGGACATGGCCGGACACGTCCACCACGACCGCCACCTCATCACCGGGGACAGCCCGCTCGCGGCGCACGCGCTCGGGAAGCTGGCGGCCGACGTCCTCGTGGAGCGGGTCGCGCTGAGCTCCTGGCGGGCATCCGTCGAGCGGGCGCTCACCCGGCTCGCGGGAGTCGCTCAGACTGATGGACGCCCACTCGACGGTTCGCGGGCGCGTCGGGCGACCGTCGCACGTGGCCAGAAAGCGGTTCCGGGGGAAGCGGTTATGGGGCGGATGCGCGAGGTCCGGCGGCTGGGCGCGGCAGGTGGTGAGAAACCGAGTCCGATGGAATCGCTTTTCGGGCGGGTGTGCGGGCGTGGGCAGTCGGGCGGGGCAGGTGGTCGGAAACCGAGTCCGATGGAATCGCTTCTCGCGCCATGTTCAGGACGACGCGACGAGGCCCCGGGAGATCGTCGGCCAGAAGGCGTCCGCACCACCGGCGGCGAGGGAACGCCCCAGCTCCGCGGCCCACGCGGCACCCCCGCCCCACTCGTCCCGCCACGACCAGAGGCGACGGGTGAGGACGCCGAGGCCGAACTCGCGGGTCATGCCCATGGCGCCGGTGGCCTGGTGGGCGGCGGTCGCCACGGCGCCGGCCGCGTCGGACGCGACGGAGAAGGCCGCCGCCACGTCGAGGGCCGCCGGCTCGCCCTCCTCACCCGCGCCCTCGGCGGCGGATCGGGCCGCCATCGCCGCGATCTCGGCCTGCTCGGCGATCTGGACGAGGTGCGCGGCCACGGCCGGGAACTTCGCGACCGGCCGGCCGAACTGCTCCCGCTCGCCGGTGTAGCGCACGGTCAGGTCCAGCACGGCCCGCGCCGCCCCGGCGATCAGCGCCGCGCGGGACAGCGCCCCGCGGCGCCGCAGGTCCTCCACGGCGTCGGGGCCGACGGGTGCCGACTCCAGAGGACGCACCCCCGTCAGGTCCACGTGGTCGCGCGGCTCGCCCGCGATGTTCCGGCCGGGGGTCACCACACCACTCCCGGGCGCGACCACGACGACCGACGACCCCGCGACCAGCGCGAGCGACGCCGACCGTCCCCACGGCACCCGGTCGACGGCCCCGGCGAGCACACCGTCGGAGAACGACACCCCCGGCGAGGCCACCGTCGTGACCGGACCCTCCGGCACCGACAGCCCCGCCGACGCCAGCAGACGACCCGCGAGCAGGCCCGTCTCCGCGACCGGCACCGGCGCGGACGCCGCACCACAAGCCTCCAGCACCGCACACGCCTGCGCCACGGACCCGCCGGAGCCACCCGCGGACTCGGGCACGGCCACCGTCGCGAACCCACCCTCGGCCAGGGCCGACCAGACGTCCGGCGCCCATCCGTCGCGCTCGGCCGCCTCCAACGCCTCCGCCGTGGACCGCGCGCGCAGCACGTCGGCGACCGCGTCGCGCAGTTCGTCGATCTCGCTCATCGGGCGCCTCCTCGCGTCAGGGCCTTGGCGGCGATGCCCCGCAGGATCTCGGTCGTGCCGCCGCGCAGGGTCCAGCTCGGCGCGTTCATGACGCACTCGGCGAGCAGCTGCTGGAGCATCGAGCCCTCGGGGTCGATCTCGAGCGCGGCGATCTCGCGGATCGTCTCCACGGTCTGCTGCTCGAAGATGGTGCCGACGTCCTTGACCAGAGCGGCCTCCGTCGCCGGAGCCTCGCCTTCGTCGAGCGACCGGGCGACCGCGAGCGAGAGCTGCCGGATCGACCAGAGTCGGGCCGCGATGCGCCCGAAGGCGGCGGCGGACCGGTCGTCGGGAACACCGATCTCCGCGAGGTAGGAGTGGAGCAGGCCGATCACCGAGCAGTACCGGTCGGGCCCGGAACGCTCGTGCGCGAGCTCGGCGGTGACCTGCGTCCAGCCCTGGCCGATGTCGCCGAGGACGCGGTCGTCGGGGACGTACACGTCGTCGAGGACGACCTCGTTGACGTGCAGCTCGCCGTCGATCAGCGGGATCGGGGACACCGAGACCCCGGGCGACGACAGGTCGACGATGAGCTGGGAGAGGCCGGCGTGGCGGTCGTCGGCGGTGGAGGTCCGGCACAGCACGACGAAGAAGTGGTTCAGGTGGGCGTTCGTCGTCCAGACCTTGGTGCCGCTGACCCGCCAGCCGTCGTCCTCGCGGACGGCGGTGGTCTTGACCGAGGCGAGGTCGGACCCGGCGTCGGGCTCGCTCATGCCCAGGGAGAAGAAGCACTCGCCGGCCGCGATGCGGGGGAGGAACCAGCGGCGCTGCTCCTCGGTGCCGAAGCGCAGCAGGGCCGGGGCGGTCTGGCGCTCGGCGATCCAGTGCGCGGTGATCGGCGCGCCCGCGGCGAGCAGTTCCTCGACGACGACGAACCGCTCCACCGTGGTCGCGCCCGCCCCGCCGTACTCCTCGGGGATCGACATCCCGACCCAGCCCTGTGCGGCGAGGGCTCGACTGAACTCGGGGTCGTGACGACCGCCGAGGCCCAGTCCGGGCCGGAAGTCGGTCGGCAGGGTCTTCGCGAGCCAGGCGCGGACCTCGTGGCGCAGCGCGTCCTCGGCGGCGGACAGCGAAGTGGGGGAGAAGATCACGGGCGGTCCTCCGGGTGCGCGAGCAGGACGTCGACGGCCACGGCGCCAGTCTTCCCGACGACGAGCGGATTCACCTCGAGCTCCCGGCCGGCGGCCGCGCGGCTGATCCGCACGATCGCGTCGACGGCGGCCTCGACGTCGGCCGGTGGGGCGCCGCGGTGGCCGTCGAGCAGGGGACGGCAGCGGAGGGAGTCGAGCAGGGTGCGCGCGGTGGTGGGGGAGGCGGGAGCGAGGGCGTGCGCGACGTCGTGGTGGAGCTCGGTCTCGGTGCCGCCGCGGCCGACGGTGAGCACCGGCGGCCACCCGCCTCGCCCGCCGTCGACCGACACCAGCAGCTCGACACCCGGCGGCACCATCTCCTGGACGAGGACGGCCTCGGCGCCGGGCACCGAGTCGAGCAGGTCCGCCGCTTCGCGTTCCGCGTCCTTCCCGACGACGGCGAGGCGCACGGCTCCCGCGTCCGTCTTGTGCTCCAGCCCCGAGGCGACGGCCTTGAGCACGGCGGTGCCTCCGACGTCGTGCACGGCGTCCTGCGCCTCGGCGGCCCGCCGGACCAGCACGGAGCGGGGCCGGGGGACTCCCAGCGCCCCGAGCGCCGCCCACCCGTCGTCGGGAAGGTCGACCCGGTCGCCGGAGGCCGGGTCCGCCGGGCGCGGCGCCACCGCCGCGAGCACCCGCGTCGCGACCGCGAGCGACGAGAACACCGGGATCCCCGCCTCGCGCAGGACCGCCCGGGCCTCGACGGTCGCGTCCTCGCCCGCCATCCACACGACGGCGAGCGGCGGCGAGCCGGGCGGGGCCTCGGCGACGGTGCCGGCGAGGTCGACCGCGAGCGCGTGCGCGGTGTCGCCCACCAGCATCGTCAGGATGACCAGGACGGCGTCGACCGACGGGTCGCCGCGCACCAGCGCGCACACCTCCCCGAACGCACCACCGCCCTCGTTGAACAGCTGCGCGGTGACGTCGACCGGGTTCGCGACCGCCCCGAACGCCGGGATCCGCAACGACAACTTCTCGCGGGTCTCCTCGGCGAGCTCGGGGACGTCGAGGCCGAGGTCGGCGCAGCGGTCGGCGGCCAGGCTGCCGGCGCCGCCGGAACTGGTCACCGCCGCGACCCGCCGGCCCGCCGGCCGCGCCTGAGTTCGCAGCAGGGTCGCCGCGGCGAGCAGATCCTCGACGTCGTCCACCAGGACGACGCCGTGCTCGCGGGAGACCAGGTCGAAGGCCGCGGTGTCCGGCAGCATCGCGCCGGTGTGCGAGAGCGCGGCGCGCCGGCCGCTCTCGGACCGCCCGCTGTGCAGGACGACGAGTGCGACCCCGGCCGCGCAGGCCTCGGCGGCGAGCCGGACGTAGTCGTCGGGACGGGGGAGAGCCTCGGCGTACATCGCGAGCACGCGCACGTCGGGGTCGGTGACGAGCACGCGGGCGACCTCGGTGACGTCGACGTCGGCCTGGTTGCCGGTGCTGACCCAGGCGGTGAGGTCCAACCCGCGGGAGGCCGCGACGTCGAGGACGGCACCGCCGATGGCGCCGCTCTGCCCGACGTACGCGATCCCGCTGGTGCCCTCGAGCGGGCGCTCGCCCGCGGCGGTGAAGGTGGCGAACAGCCGGGACCGCGCGACGTAGAGCCCCTGGCAGTTCGGTCCGAGGACGCGGACGCCGGCTCGTGCGGCCGCGGCGGTCAGCGCGTGCTGCAGTGCCAGGCCCTCGTCGCCCACCTCCGCGAACCCGGACGCGAACACCACGACCGCGGCCGCCCCGACCCGGCCCGCGTCCTCGACCGTGGCCACGGCGCGGTCGGCGGGGACGAGGGCGAGCACGAGGTCGACGGGACCGGGGACGTCGGCGAGGGCGGCGTAGCAGGGCAGCCCGCCGAGCTCGTCGTAGCGCGGGTTGACCGGCAGCACGCGGCCGGTGAAGCCGCGGTCGCGCAGCCACGCCTGGGGCCGGGCCATCGGGTTGCCCTCGCGGCCGGAGGCGCCGACCAGGGCGACCGACCGCGGGCGCAGGATCCGCGGCCAGTCGGTCGGCGCTCGCTCCATGCCGGGCACCGTAGGCAGACGGCGGGTCGCTGGACAACGTTTCGCATCCAATCCTTCCCGACGACGGGTGTCGTTACGCTGGGCGCATGGCGGAGGTCGCGACGGAGCCCGCGCGGCGGGTCACGAGCGTGGCGCGCGTGGTCGACGAGATCCGGACGATGCTGCGCACGCGCGAGCTGGTGCCCGGCCAGCAGGTCCGCCAGGAGTCGCTCGCCGCCCGCCTCGGCGTGAGCCGCATCCCCGTCCGCGAGGCGCTGAAGTCCCTCGAGGCCGAGGGCGTGATGCGCCACGAGCCGCACGTCGGCTACACCGTGGCGCGGCTGTCCGCGGACGAGCTCGCGCAGGTCTACCTGATGCGCCGGGCGCTGGAGACCGAGGTGCTGCGGGCCCTGCCTCGGCTGTCATCGGCGCAGCTCAGCGAGCTCGTCGGCCTGAACGAGGCGATCGTCGCGGACGTCGAGGCCACCGACGTCGCGGCCATCGTCGCCGGGAACCGCGCGTTCCACTTCGCGATGTTCGGCTACTCCGGGCTGGACCTCGTCGTCGGCGAGATCGACCGCCTCTGGACCCGCAGCGAGCCCTACCGGACGGTGCACCTCTACGACGCGCAGGGACGGAAACGGGTGGTCCGCGAGCACCGCCGGATGATCACTGCATTGCGCCGGGGCGACAACGAGGCGGTCGTCGAGCTGATGAACGCCCACCGCGACGTCACCGTGAGCGACCTGCACGCCGCCCTGGGGTTGCCGACCCTCCCGCGCTGACCGGCATCCGGGATTGCATCCAATCCGCTCTGGACGTGGACGGTGTGACCCACCTAACCTCCGGCGCGGGGCGAGGTCGTCGCACCGACGCGGCGACCCGCCCTCCCCGGCGGGAGGCGGAGCATGACCACGGAGCAGCCACTGGGGACGGCCGACCCCACCGCCGCCCCGCCCGAGTACACGCCCGGCGAACGGCGTCGCATCCTCGGCGCGGCCTGCCTGGGCTGGGGCATGGAGTACTTCGACTTCATGCTCCCGACGCTGCTGGCGCCGCTGATCATGGCGCACTTCGGCGTCTCGGCCGGCGTGTTCAGCGTGGCGATCGTCGGGCAGCTGATCGGGTCCGCGGTGGGCGGGCTGGTCTTCGGCTGGCTCGGCGACCGCTACGGGCGCCGCCGCACGCTGATCTGGTCGATCCTCATCTACTCGATCGCCACCGGCCTGGTGTTCTTCGCGCCGAACTTCGCCGTCTTCGTCGTCCTGCGGATCCTCACCGGCGTCGGGACCGGCGGCGAGTGGGCCGTCGGGTTCGCCTGGCTGAACGAGGCGTGGTCGCCGAAGCGCCGCGGGCTCGGCGGCGGGCTCGTCCAGTCGTCGCTGTGGCCGGCCTACGCACTGGCGATCCTCGTCGCGCAACTCGTCCCCGACTGGCGCTACGCCTTCCTCATCGGCGTCCTCCCTGCGCTCGGGTGCGTGTGGATCCGCTACGCGTGCCGGGAGTCGCGCCAGTGGGAGGAGCTGCAGCGCCGCAAGGCGACCGGACAGCTCTCCGCCGACCTCGCCCGCACCGCCGCACGCTCACCCTGGCGCCAGCTGGTCGCCCGCGACGCCCTGCCGTTCGTCGGGCTCGGCCTGCTGGTCGCGTTCGGCGGTCAGTGGGTGCCCTACACGGCGACGACGTGGATGCCGTCGATGCTCAAGAGCGACCTCGGGTTCTCGACGAACGCCGCGAGCACCGTCCTCTACGTCGCCTCCGCGATCTCCTTCGTCGGCTTCATCCTCGCGGGCTGGCTCTCCGACCGGCTCGGACGACGCCGGGTGTTCGTCGCCTTCGCGGGGCTGCAGACCGTGGTGTTCGCCGTGATGCTGTTCCTGGCCGTCGAGGGGAGCGGCCTGTCGAACTTCGTATGGCTCTACCTGCTGTCCAGCCTGTTCCTCGGCTACTTCGGCATCTTCGGGGTGTGGTTCGGCGAGCTGTTCCCGACCCGCATCCGCTCCCTCGGCTCGGCCGCCGCCTACAACATCGGCCGCGGTCTCTCCGGCATCGGCACCCTGATCGGTGGCATCGTCGCCACCACGTCCGGTTACGGCATCGCGGTCGGGATCGCGGTGGTCGGCGCCGCGATCGTCACGGTCGCGGCCGTCTTCCTGCGCGACCGGTCCGGTCGCGTCATCACGGCGGAGGAGTAGGCGTGGAACCCACCTACGAGGCGATGTGGCCGCTCGGACCGAAGGTGGCCGACGACGTCGCCGAGCACGAGCGGCCGGACCGGCTCACCGGGGTGCGGGTCGGCTACCTGTGGGACGAGCTCTTCCGCGGGCCGGAGATGTTCGAGGTCATCTCCGACGTGGCCCGCGAGCGCCACGGCGACGTCGAGTTCGTCGGATGGGAGGAGTTCGGCAACTTCCACGCCTCCGCCGCCGAGGAACGCAAGGTCCTTGACGCCCTGCCGGAGCTGCTGCGCGCGCACCGCGTCGACCTCGTCGTCGCCGCGGTGGGTGCTTGAGGCTCCTGCATGCCTGCCGTGATGCGGGCAGCGGCCACCGCCGAGCGCGCCGGGGTCCCGGCCGTGGCGATCGGGGGAGCGGGGTTCGAGGGCATGGGGCGCGCGATCGGGCGGTCCCTGGGCGTGCCGCACGTCCCGATCGTCAGCTACCCCGGAGTGATCCTCGCCGACGACACCCCCACGTTCCGGACGAAGATGCGCGACCAGGTCGCACCCGCCGTCGTGGACGCGCTGGTGGCGGGGTCGGCGGCCACCACCGACGCTCTTCCCGACGCCGAGCCGTCCCCGACCGACGTCGTCGTCTCGGGCGACCTCGACGCGGTCACCGAGCACTTCGAGGCGCGCGGCTGGACCGACGGCCTCCCGATCGTCCCGCCGACCCCCGAGCGCGTCGCGGCCTTCCTCGCCCGCACCCGGCGCGACCCCGACGAGGTGCTCGGCGTCCTCGCGCCCGACCAGCGGCAGGCGACGGTGCGCAGCGTCGCGGTCAACGGCGTCGTGGCGGGCTGCCGACCGGAGTACATGCCGGTGCTGCTCGCGGTCGTGGAGTGCCTCGCTGATCCGGTCTTCCGGGTCCAGGACGCGGGGTCCACGCCGGGGTGGGAGCCGCTGGTGGTGCTGTCCGGACCCGTCGTCGGGACCCTGGACTTCAACAGCGGGACCGGCGCGCTGCGGGCCGGGCGACGCGCCAACACGGCGGTCGGGCGGTTCGTGCGGCTCTACCTGCGCAACGTCGCCGGCCTGCGCATCCCGCCGGAGCACACCGACCAGGGCGCGATCGCGGGGACCTTCCACGTCGCGCTGGCCGAGAACGACGACGCCGTCGCCGGGCTGGGCTGGCCGTCGTTCCGGGAGGACCGGGGGTTCGACGCCGCCGACTCCGTCGTCACCGTCCAGAGCGTCGTCACCGTGAGCGCACCGATCTATTCCGGCGGCGAGACCGCCCGCGACCACCTCGACGCGCTGACCCGCGGCATGGCCGACGCGATCGGACCGTGGGCCTACACCGGGCTGGAGTTCGGAGCGTTCCACCCGCTGCTCGTCGTCGGGCCCGCCGTCGCCGCGGCGCTGGCCCGGGGCGGCGTCGACAAGGACGCGATCCGCGCGCACCTCGGCGAGCACCTGCTGGTGGCGGCGTCCGCGCTGCAGACCTGCGCGTGGAACGTCGGGTCGACCAGCTTCGACCTGGACGCGAAGGTGGCGGCCGGGGAGGTCGACGACCGGTACGCCGGCACCGACCCCGACCGCCTCGTCCCGATGCTGCAGCGGCCCGACGACCTCGGGATCGTGCTGGCCGGAAACGAGAGCCGCAATCAGTCGCGCGGCTTCGTCCAGAACCACGTCCAGGGCGTGCCCGTGAGCCGCCGGATCGAGGAGGGCCCATGAGCGAACCGGACTGGGACGTCGTCGTGGTCGGCGCCGGGATCGCCGGGCTGACCGCGGCGCGAGTCTGCGCCGAGCAGGGCCTGCGGGTCGTCGCGCACGACATGCTCGCGCCGGGCGGACGGCTGATCAACCTCGGCGCGGTCCAGGGCTGGCCGGGCAGCGCCCCGCAGGGGCCGGAGTTCGCGGGCGCCCTGCTCGAGGAGGTCATGACGGCGGGCGTGGAGATCGCGTACGGCGAGGTCACGGGCCTGACGCCGGGTCGGCCGGTGGGCGTCGAGACGGCGGAGGGGCCGGTGAGCACGCGGGCGGTCGTCGTCGCGACCGGACGCGCGCCGGACGAGGGCGGGCTGCCGGACGCGCCGGACTGGGCCGGTCGCGGGCTCTCGGAGTGCGCCGCGTGCGACGGACCGCTGTACGCCGGGAAGAAGGTCGTCGTGCTCGGCGGCGACGAGTGGTCCGCCGCCGAGGCGCTCGAGCTGGCGGAGGTGGCGGCGCACGTGACGGTCGTGGCGCCGTCGGTCTCCTGGTCCGCGGCGGCCGAGCGGCGGGTGGCCGGCTCCCCGACGATCGAGGTCCGCCGCGGCGCGACCGCGACCAGGCTCGAGGGGCCGTCCACCCTCGCCGCAGTCCACCTCGACGACGGCAGCACCGTCGAGGCCGCGGGCGTGTTCCTCGCGGGCGCCACCCGCCCCCGCCGGGCGCTGCTCGACGCGGCCGGCGGGGAGCCGCACGTCATCGCGGCCGGCGACGTGGCCAGCTCCGACGACCCGCCCACCCTGCTCGCCGCCGCCGCGGACGGCCACCGGGCCGGGCTCGCCGTCGTGACCCTGCTGCTCTCGGAGGACTGACCGATGCGCATCGTCGACCCCACGTACGGACTCGCGCCCGCCGACCAGGAGTCGGCCGCCGTCACCGCGACCCCCACCGACGACCTGTGCGGCCTGTCGAACTCCAAGCCCGGCGCGACGGTGCTGCTGGAGACGGTCGGGCGCCGCCTGTTCGACGACCATGGGCTCGGCCCCATGTCCGTCGCCTCGAAGCCCAGCGCGGCCGCCGGTGCCACCCCGGAACTGCTCGACCACCTCGCCGCGCAGTACCGGTTGGCGGTCGTCGCCATCGGCGATTGAGGCTCGTGCTCGTCGTGGAGTCTCCACGACTCGCTGGAGCTGGAGCGCCGCGGCGTCCGCTCCGTCCTCGTCGTCACCCGCTCGTTCCTGCCGCTGGTCCAGGCGCAGGCGAAGGCCCGGAAGGCCGAGCCGCGCCTCGTCGTCGTGGACCATCCGATCGGCGGGCTCTCCGACGCCGAGCTCGCAGGCCGGATCGACGCGGCGTTCGACGGGGTGCTGGAGACCTTCCGGGGCATGGAGGTGCTGCCGTGACCGAGACGCTGGACGTTCCCGCGGACGCCGACTGGGAGGACTGGGTCGACGACCGCGGCTGGGGCGACGGCCTGCCCACCGTCGCCCCGACCGAGGACCGCGTCGACGCGATGCTGCAGGGCCTTCCCGACGGTGCCGCGGCCGGGTTGGCGGCGCTGCCCCCGAGCGGGCTCACGCCGACGCTGCGCTCGGTGGCGGCGAACGCGGTGATGGCGGGCTGCGTGCCCGGGATGCTGCCGGTGCTGCTCGCGGCGCTGGAGGCGGTGTCGACCCCGGCGTACAACCTGCACGGCACGCTCGCCACGACCCACCCGTGCGCGCCGATGGTGCTCGTCTCCGGGTCCGCGCGCGCCGGGTTCCACGGCGGCGGGAACTGCTTCGGGCCCGGGAACCGCCGCAACGCCACCCTGGGCCGGGCGCTCTCGCTCGTGCTGCTGCACGTCGGCGGGGCGCGGCCGGGGACGCTCGACCGTTCCACCCAGGGCTCGCCCGCGAAGTACACGTTCAGCTTCGCGGAGTCCGACGAGAGCCCCTGGGCGGGTCTGCCGTCGCGGCGGGGCTTCGACGACGGCGAGCCGGTCGTCTCCGTGATGGCCGCGGAGCCGCCGCACAACGTCAACGACCACGGCAGCACCACCGGCGACGGCATCCTCACGACGATCGCCGGGACCATGGCCGAGACCGGTTCCAACAACGTCTACGTCCGCGGGCCGCACCTGCTCGTCCTCGGCCCCGAGCACGCCGCGACGCTGCACCGCGACGGGTGGGACCCGGTCTCGATCCGCGAGCACCTGTGGAAGACCGCGCGGATCCCGGTCGAGAAGGTGTCGCCGGGGAACCGGGAGCAGTTCGTCGAGTGGGGCGTGAAACCCGACGGCGACGCGTACACGGTCAGCACCGGCCCGGAGCAGCTGCACGTCGCGGTGGCCGGGGGAGCGGGGAAGCACTCGGCGTGGATCCCGTCGTTCGGCGGGACGGAGCTGGTGTCGGTGCGGGTGCGGCGGTGACCTTCTCGCCGGTGCCCATCGGGTGCACGGTCGAGGACGCGACGACGTCGTTGCTGGCCGACGGCGTGGGCGACGGCCTGCCGGTCGTCCCGCCGACGGTCGAGCGGTGGGAGCGGATGCTGGACGGGGTCGCGGACCCGGACGCCGTGCTCGCCGTCGTGCCGCCGCTGTTCGGGGAGCTCACGGCGCGGACCGTGGCGGGGTGCTGCGTGCTCGCGGGGTGCCGACCCGGGGTGGTGCCGCTGGTGCTGGCCGCGGCGCGGGCGGCGTGCGAGCCGGAGTTCAACCTGCTCGGGGTGCAGACCACGACCGGGACGGCCGCCGTCGGGATGATCGTGCACGGGCCGGTCGTCTCGCGGCTCGGGTTGTCGTCGTCGACCGGCATGCTCGGCCCGGGCCCGCACGCGAATGGGGTGCTGGGGCGGGCACTGGCGTTGACGTTGTCAGCGGTGGGCGGCGTGACCGCAGGCGTCACCAGCATGGCCACGACGGCGCAGCCCGCGCGGTACGGGTTCTGCCTGGCCGAGTCCGGCGGGGCGTCCGCCGTGACCGTCCTGGCGATCGGCGGGACCGCGGAGGTGCTGCCGCGCGACGACCTGCCTGCCCCCGACGACGTCCTCGACCCGCTCGCCGACGCCCTCGCCGCTCCGGGCCGCGCCGCCGGCGGGCTGGACCGCATGGCCGAGTGCGAGCAGACGCTGGTCCTCCCGCCGGAGATCGCCGGTCGGGTCCGCGACACCGACGACCTCCTCGCCCGGGCGCACGCCCGTCTCGGGGCACCGGTGGGTGCGCTGCGCGTCGTGGAGGCGGGCGGGCCCGGGGTGAAGATGCTGCACCTACCGGGATGGATGGGCGGTTCGCGCGGGGTGACGCGGACACTGGGGTAGCTCCCGACGACGGAGGTGGCGGGTCGTGCTGTCCCCGGTCTCCGTCGTGGCCCTGGTCGGCGGGGTGGCGCTGCTCGCGGTCGGCGGGCTCGCGTGGAGCGGACTGTGGCGACGGTGGGCGCGGCCGGAGCCCGCCCGGTCGGCGCCGATCACGGTGGTGCCGGGCGTCGGCGTCTTCCTCGTGACCCTCGGCGTGCTGCCGCTGCTCGTGCACCTGCTGGGCAACGTCCTGGTGCTGCTCGGGTTCCTGGCCGCGATCGGGTCCTGGCTGGTGCTGCTCTCGGAGCCGCCGTGGTGGGGTCCGCGCTGGTGGCGGGAGCGGGGCGCCGTCCGGGAGTCGTCCGACGTCGAGGAGGTGCTGTGGGCCCGCCGGGTGCCGCCCGAGCGCGACAGCGAGTACCTCGTGTCCATCGAGCGGGCGCCGTCGTCCCCGCGCGTGCGGCGGTCGGTGCTGCTCCTCGATCCCGCCCTCGGCCGCCCGACGCTGCACCACCAGGATGGCGCCGCCCCCGGCTCGCTGCTGCTCTTCGACGACGAGGTGGTCTTCGCGGCCGACCGTCGCGACGACGCCACCCGCCCCGGCCCGACGATCCGTGTCCTCCCGGCGGCCGGCGGCCTCGACGTGCGGCGCGAGCCAAGCCCGCGTGACGTGCGGCTGTCGTCGGTGGTGATCGTGGGTGCCGACGGGTCCCGGTGCCGCTTCGAGGTCGTGCGCCCCCGCTCGCTGATCGCCGTCCTCCGCCGGACGTACCCCTCGGCGTAGTGCGTGCGCACACGGCCAGGGCGGTTCACCCTCCGTCGCGTGAGCGTTGCGTGGCGCACACGGCGGGCGCGGGTCGCGTCCCGCCACACGGGCGTTGCGGGACGCACACGGCGAGGGCAGTTCGCCTTCCGCCACGTGGGCGTTGCGTCGCGCACACGGTCGGCGGCGTTGGTGTTCTGCGACGCAGGCGTTGCGGTAGGCAGTACGTGGACGCGGGTCACCCGCCGCGATCACGGGAGACCGCGCTGCAGGATTGACGTCAGTGGCAGCGCGCAGCGCGGAGTGCGCGCCGTGCCACTGACGTCGTTCGTGACCGTCGGCGATCCGGTCGTACGGGGCACCGGGTACCGGGCCCGAGGGCCGCTCCCCGACACCGCCAACCGCGACGCCCGCCTCTTGCGTCGCGCAACGCGACCGTCGCCTCGTGTGACCATCCGAGCCGTGTGCGTCGCGCACACGGCGGGCGCGGGTCGCGTCCCACCACACGGGCGTTGCGGGACGCACACGGCCAGGGCAGTTCGCCCTCCACGACGTCGGCGTTGCGTCGCGCAACGGGGCTGTCGCCACGTGCCGTCCGTCCGGGCCGTGTGCGTCGCGCAACGGGGCTGTCGCCACGTGCCGACTGTCCCGGCCGTGTGCGTCGCGCAACGGGGCTGTCGCCACGTGCCGACTGTCCCGGCCGTGTGCGTCGCGCAACGGGGCTCTCGGAACGTGCCGACCGTCCCGGCCGTGTGCGTCGCGCAACGGCCCCCGCGATCACACGACCAGCACCAGGCGTCCCCGGACGTGCCCGCCGTCGCTGACGCGGTGGGCGTCGGCGATCCGCTCGAAGGGGAAGGTGTGGTCGACGGGCAGCCAGAAGCGGCCGGCGTCGACCAGGGCACCGACGTCGTGCATCGCGTGGAACCCGTGCCCGTCGGTGAACCCGTTGCTGAAGTGCACGCCGTACTGTGCCGCGTCCATGTCGGCGACCGTGATGACGCGGCTCGGGTCGCCGGTGAGGTCGATCAACTCGGGGAGCACACCGCTGCCGGCGACGTCGAGCGCGACGTCCACGCCGTCCGGGACCAGGGCACGGACCCGGGTCGCCATGCCGTCGCCGTAGGTCACGGGCTCGGCGCCGAGGAGCCGCAGGTACTCCTGGTTCCGCGGCCCCGCCGACCCGATCACGCGCGCGCCTCGCGCGACGGCGAGCTGGACGACCGTGCTCCCGATCCCGCCGGACGCGCCGTTGACGAACAGCAGCGTGCCGTCCTTCACGCCGAGCTGGTCGAGACCTCGGGTCGCCGTCTCCAGGGCGACCGGCAGGGCGGCCGCGTCGACGAAGCCCAATGACGCGGGGATCGGCGCGCGGATCGTCAGCAGCGCGAGGTCGGCGGCCGCCGCGTGGTCGTCGCTCACCCCGAAGACCCGGTCGCCGACCGCCACGTCCGTCACGCCCTCCCCGACCTCGTCGACGATCCCGGCCACGTCGGTGCCGGTCGTCTGCGGCAGGTCGGCGCCGAAGCTCAGCGATCCGGACCGGAGCTTGGTGTCCGTGGCGCTGATCCCCGCCGCGTGGACGACGACCCGGACCTGACCCGGCCCCGGATGCGGATCCGGCCGCTCCACGATCTCCAGGACCTCGGGCCCGCCGTACCGGCTGAACTGGACTGCTCGCATCGCGCACCCTTGATTTACCGTCGGTAAGTTCCTGTCCACAGGTAAGCTACGGCCTATGACGATGGGTGACCAGGTCTTCTGGCTCCGGGACGAGCCGGCGCGCGCCACCCGCCGTGCCACCCCGCTCACCCGCGAGCGCATCGTCGAGTCGGCCGTCGCCGAGCTGGACGAGCACGGGGCGGAACGCCTGACGATGCGGCGGCTCGCCCAGCGGCTCGAGGTCACGTCGACCGCGCTGTACTGGCACGTCGCGACGAAGGAGGATCTGCTCGACCTCGCGCTCGACCGTGCCGTCGGCGAGGTCGCCCTGCCCGATGCCGACGACGAGCCCCGCGCCGCGATCCGTGCGCTCATGCACGGCTGGCGCGTCGCTCTGCTGGCGCACCCCTGGGCGCCGGTGCTGCTCGGCCGCCCGACGCTCGGACCGAACGTCCTCGCCCGGACCGAGTTCCTCCAGGCGATGCTGACCCGCGCGGGACTGTCCGGCGTCGAGCTCGCCTCGGCCGCCCGGCTGCTCTCCACCCACGTCCTCGGGTCGGCGATGCAGGAGGTCTCGTGGCGGCGCGTGGACGACCCGGCACTCCTCGAGAAGGCCCGCGAGCACATCACGCGCCGCGCGGACCTCTACCCGACGTTGAACTCCTCCGGCTTCCTCGACGCCGGGCGCCACTCGCCGGACGACCTCTTCTCCCTCGGCCTCGACCGCCTCCTCACCGCGGTGCTCGGACCGGCCTCACCGCCCCGTCGGTCGTAGGAGCGCGTCGAGAGCGCGGACCAGCTCGCCGACCCGAGTGACCCGTCGGCCGGCCCCTGATGCACCACACACGGCACTCGTCGACCTACTGTTCCCGGCGTGCCCACGGTCCTGCTCCTCTCCGGCAGCACCCGCGTCGGCTCGACGAACACGGCCCTGCTCCGCACGGCGGCTGCCCTCCGCCCCGAGGGCACGCGCCTCTATGACGGGCTGAAGGCCCTGCCGGCGTTCGACCCGGACGACGACGTCGACCCCCTCCCACCCGCCGTCGCGACCCTGCGGGCGGCGCTGGCCGCGGCCGACGCACTCCTGATCTGCACCCCCGAGTACGCGGGCGCCCTGCCGGGGGCGTTCAAGAACCTGCTCGACTGGACCGTCGGCGGCGCGGAGATGCCCGGGATGCGGGTCGGCTGGATCAACGCGGCCGGGGTGGCGGCGCCGACCGGCGGGCAGGGCGCCCACGGCGAGCTCGCGACCGTGCTCGGGTACGTCCAGGCGCGCATCGTCGAGACCGCGTGCCGACGCGTGCCGCTCCAGCGGTCGCAGGTCGGCGACGACGGGCTGATCGCCGATCCCGAGGTGCGTCGGGAGGTCCGGGCGGCCCTCGACGCGCTGACTTGACCATGACGTCGCGGCACGGTGTCTGCTCGCGTCCATGGACAACCGGTTCCAGTACAAGGTGCTCACCTACAAGCTCGGCTGGAAGGGCTTCAAGTACGAGCAGATGGAGCAGGACCTCAACGAGCTCGGCGCCCAGGGGTGGGACACCGTCAGCACCCTCGCGCCGTCGTACGGGCAGGGACAGACGCTCGACGTCGCCGTCATCCTCAAGCGGACGGTGGGCTGAGCGCCGACGATGGGCCGATGAGCCGCTACGGGCTGGAGCTGGACGACACCGAGCACGAGCGGTTGCGGCGCCAGGCCGCCGGCGTCCACCTGCTCGACGACGACCTGTGGGAGACCGCGGCATCGGGCCCGGCGCGCGGGTCGCCGACCTCGGCTGCGGGCCCGCGGCGGTCCTGCTCGAGCTGCGCGAACGGGTGGGCGTGCACGGCGTGCTGCGCGGCGTCGACGCCGACCCGGACATGGTCGAGCGGGCCCGGGCCGACGCGGCCGCGGCGGGGGCGGACAACGTCGGCGTCTCGCGGGGCGACGCCGACGACTCCGGCCTGCCGGCGGGCGAGTTCGACTGCGTACTCGTCCGGCTGGTCCTGCTGCACAACGGCGGCCGCGAGCAGGCGATCGTCGACCACGCCGCCTCGCTCGTGCGCCCGGGCGGCGTGGTGTTCCTGTACGACCTGGACACGACGATGGTCCGGGTCGTCCCGCCGACGGCGCCGGTCTCGGAGATGGGGGAGCGGTTCCACGACTACCAGCGCCGGGTCGGCAACGACCCCGGCGTCGGCACCCGCCTGCCGGAGCTGCTGGAGTCGGCGGGCCTGACCGTCGAGGCGTTCCGGGGGCAGTGCCGCACCGGGCGGCGCAACCCGGGGCAGCGCGGTCCGATCTGGGCGGCGCGGCGGGCGATGCTGGCGCAGGGCGTCGTCACCGAGGAGGACCTCGATCGCTGGGACCGCGAGTTCGCGGTGCTCGAGGCGGCGCCGGTGCAGCCGTGGATGGTCGTGTCGGTCTTCACCGCACTCGGGAGGCGGTGAAGAATTCCGGCGGTCGTCGTCGATTCCGCGGGGTGCCGTTCGTGGAGACCACGACGACCCCGAGGAGGACACGATGACCGAGCACACGACGACCGAGTACCTGCCGACCCCGACGACGGCGCTGACGGACCTGGCGATGGTCGAGTCCGGACGCTGGCACGACGGGCGCCTGTGGTTCGCGCACTGGGTCGCGGGCGAGGTGATCGCGGCCGACCCGTCGTCGGGAACGACCGAGGTGATCGCTCCCGGACCGGAGCGCATGGGCTGGGCGATCGACTGGCTCCCCGACGGCCGACTGCTGGTCACGGGCGACGACACGACCGTCCACGGTCCCGACGGCGGGTCGGCGCGGTTCAGCGCGCAGGGCGGCAACGAGATCGCGATCGACCCGCGCGGGCACGTCTACGTGAACGGGGCCGACTTCGACTTCCTCGGCGGCGGCGCCCCGGAGCCCGGATGGATCCGGCTCCTCGGGCCCGACGGGTCGGTGCGCGACGTCGCGGGGGACATCGAGTTCCCCAACGGCATGCTGGTGACCCCGGACGGCCGGACGTTGGTGGTCGCCGAATCGTTCGCCGGGCGGCTGAGCGCGTTCGACATCGCGGACGACGGGTCGCTGACGAACCGGCGGGTGTGGGCCGAGGGCCTGGGGCCGGACGGCATCTGCATCGACGGCCAGGGTGGCATCTGGGCGCAGACCGCGGACACGTTCGCGCACGGCGGCAGCGGACCGGCCGGCGCGATCGTGCGGGTGCTCGAGGGCGGCGAGATCACGCACCGCGTGGAGACCGACCAGCCGTGCTTCGCGTGCGCCCTGGGCGGGCCGGACGGTCGCGACCTGTTCCTGCTCTGCAACGACTGGGAGGGCATCGAGACCGCGTACGCCGTCACGGAGCGGCGATCGGCCCGCGTGCTCACCACTCGCGCGCCGTTCGCCGCTCCAGGATTGGGCTGAACGGTGGATTGAGCGGTCTCCGACGGGTGACGGGGCGCCTCCTCGCCTAACGAGGTCCGGCCGGGAACAGACGGATCAGGCATGGATCACGAGAAGATCACGGCCCGGGAGCTGGACGAGGCCCTCGCCGAGCATTCCCGGGTCGTGGTGACCGGTCCGTCGCTGGTCGCTGTGCGAGCGGCCGTCGAGGCGGTGTTCGACCGCGTCGAGGGGGCCACGCGCGACGGGGCCGCCGGCCTGCTCGTCGTCCCCGACGCCCCGCCCGCCGTGCTCGAGCGGCTGCTCGGGACCGATCGGCGCATGGTGCTCGGGGTGCGGCCCGCCGTCCTCGACGCGGTCGCCAGTGCGGACCTCGACGCCGGGATCGTCTCCGTCGAGATCCTTCCCGACACCGGGTCGGGCCCGGTCGGGGAGGTCGTGCGGGCCGTCGTCGACCGGGACCGACTCGCCGTCGAGGGCCCGCTCGACGAGACCGAACTGGCCGCGCTCGTCGGCCGGGAGGACGTCGCGGAGGAGCTCGAGGCGGCGATCGGGGCCGGGCTGGTCGTCCGCGACGGCGCCCACCTCGCGCCCGCACCCGCCGTCGTCGACCTCGCGGAGAGCGCGGCCGGGTGGCCGGTCACCCCGGAGTTCGCCCGCCGCCTGCGGGACGCGGGCGATCCCGCGCGGCTCGTCGTCCCCGGCCGGATCGCGGTCGCGCGGGGCGACGTCGGCGTGGGGCCGGTGCTGCTCGGGCGGCTCGACCCGGACGACGTGCCGGTCGAGGCGGCCTGGGCGGTCGCGACCGCGGCCGAGGAGCGGGGCTACGACGACGCCGCCGCGCGCTGGCACCGTTCGGTCGCCACCCGCGGCGACGCCGACGACGCGCGTGCCTCCCGGCGGGCTGCCGGCCTGGCCGAGCTCCGGTGCGGCCGTCGCCGTGCCGCCCGTGACCTGCTCACCGGCATCGACGGCGCCGACCGCGCCACCCAGGACGTCCTCGCCCGCCTCGTGCTGGCCGACGCGACCACCGAGGAAGCCCGCCGCGAGGCCCGCCGCCGCTTCGAGCTCGCGGCCGACGGCGACGACGAGCTCGCCGCCTCCGCCGCGCTCGCCCTGGTCAGCATGTCCCGCGAGGATCACGACGACGAGGCGACCGTGCGCTGGCTCCGGGCGGCGGCACGCTGCACGACCGACCGCGAACGCGGGGTCCGCGCGCGCATCGTCGTCATCCCGGTGCTGGCCCGCCTCGGCCGGCTCGCGGAGGCCGACGAGGCCGCGGACGCACTGGGCGCCTTCCTCACCGACACCGACCCGCGCGCCTGGCGGGAGGCCCTCGGCCTCGCCCGCGCCGCGATCGCCCGGCAGCGTGGCGACCTCGACCGGGCCCGCGTGGAGCTGGCCGCGATCACGGCCGACGTCCGCGGACCGGCCTGGGCCGCGGCGTCCGTCGAGCTCGACGTCGAGCAGGGGCGGTGGACCGCGCTGCTCGACGACCGCCCGGAGTGGGTCTTCCTGCGCGACGTCCGGCGGGACCGTCCGGAGCTGTCGTCCTCGACCGACCCGCAGCAGCGCCTCCGGGCCGCCCGCGACCTCACCCTCCTGCGCGAGGACTGGTCGGTGCCGGTCCCGGCGCCGCGGGAGGCGCCCCGGGATCTCTCACGCCGGCGCTGAGGCCCCGTTCGTCTGCTGGCGGGCCAGCTCGTCCACCAGCACGTCCGCCGTCGCCTGCAGCTTCGGGACGGCGGAGCGCAGCAGCTCGTCGGTCATGCGCGTCGTCGGACCGGAGATCGACACCGCGGCGGGCAACGAGCCGTCCAACGCGACCGCGACGCACCGCACGCCCAGCTCCTGCTCGCCCTCGTCGACCGCGTAGCCCGCCTCGCGCACACGGTCCAGCTCGCGCTCGAACGCGCCGAGGTCGGTGATCGTGTTGTCGGTGTGCGCGACCAGGTCGGTGTGCCGGAGGATCTCCCGGGTGCGCTCCGCGGGCATCTGCGCGAGCAGCGCCTTCCCGACCGCCGTGCAGTGCGGAGAGACCCGCCGTCCGACCTCGGTGAACATCCGCATCGAGTGCCGGCCCGGCGCCTGCGCGACGTAGACGACCTGCGCGCCCTCCATGAGCGCCAGGTTCGCGGTCTCGCCGATCGCGTCCACCAGCTCCGTCAGCCGCGGCATCGCCCACACCCCGACGAGCCGCCCGGCGGTGTCGCCGAGCCGCACCAGCCGCGGGCCGAGCGCGTACTCCCGCGACGACTCCTGCCGCACGTACCCACGCCCGACCAGCGTCCGCATCAGGCGGTAGATCGTCGGCAGCGGCAGGCCGGAGGTGGCCGCGAGCTGGGACAGGCCGACGGTGCCGCCGGCGTCCGTCATCGCCTCGAGCAGGTCGATGGCCCGCTCGACCGACTGCACGGTGCCCGACCGCGCCGGAGCCGCCTCGCCGCCGTCACCGATATCGGCCTTTCGCATGGTGGAAGGTTACCGGGCGGCGCCGACCTCGACCGCTCCGCGCCGCAGCAGCCGCCCGCGCGGGGTCGACCCGTCGACCTCGGCGCCCGCGAGGAACGTCCGCCGCACCGCCCCGGACAGCGCGCGACCGGCGTAGGCAGTCACCGGGTTGCGGTGGTATAGCCGCGCCGCGTCCACGACGAAGGCCTCGTCCGGGGCGAAGACCGCGAAGTCGGCGTCGTAGCCCAGCGCGATGCGTCCCTTGCCGGTGAGGCGCACTAGCTCCGCGGGCCGGGTCGCCATCCAGTCCACGACCCGCTCCAGGGCGATCCCGCGGTGCCGCGCCTCGGTCCACACCAGCGACAGCCCCAGCTGCAGCGAGGAGATGCCGCCCCAGGCCTGGCCGAAGTCGCCCGAGTCGAGGAGCTTGAGCTCGACGGTGCTGGGGGAGTGGTCGGAGACGATGCAGTCGATCGTGCCGTCGACCAGGCCCTGCCAGAGCAGCTCGCGGTTGCCGGCCTCGCGGATCGGCGGGCAGCACTTGTGCGTGGTCGCGCCGTCGGGGATCTCCTCGGCGATCAGCGTCAGGTAGTGCGGGCAGGTCTCCGCGGTGATCCGGACGCCGTCGCGCCGGGCGCTGGCGAGCATCGGCAGCACGTCCGACGACGACACGTGCAGCACGTGCGCCCGTGCCCCGGTCCAGCGGGCCCGCTCGATCACCTCGGCGACGGCGAGGTTCTCCGCGCCGCGCGGCCGGGACGCCAGGAAGGACGCGTACCGCGCGCCGGACGGGGTGGGAGCGTGGTCGATCGCCCGGGAGTCCTCGGCGTGAACGATCATGACGGCGTCGAAGGTCGCCAGCTCGGCCATGTCGCGTTCCATCTCGTCCGCGTCCAGCGGCGGGAACTCGTCGACCCCCGAATGCAGCAGGAAGCACTTGAAGCCGAACACGCCCTCGTCGTGCAGCGGGCGCAGGTCGTCGTGGTGACCCGGGACCGCGCCGCCCCAGAACCCGACGTCGACGAAGGCCTGGTCGGCGGCGACCGCACGTTTGGTGTGCAGCGCCTCGACGTCGACCGTCGGGGGAATGCTGTTGAGCGGCATGTCGACGATGGTCGTGACGCCGCCGGCGGCAGCGGCCCGCGTCGCGGAGGCGAACCCTTCCCACTCGGTGCGGCCGGGTTCGTTGACGTGCACGTGGGTGTCGACGAGGCCGGGCAGCAGCACCTCGTCGTCGGCGAGCTCCACGACGCGCTCGGCCGCCAGGCCGTTCCCGAGCGGCTCGATGGCGACGACGCGGCCGTCGGTCACGCCGACCTCGCGGGCCGCCTCACCCGCCGTCGTGAGGACGCGTCGTCCGCGGACGACCAGATCGAAGGTCATGACCGATTCCCTCCCAGGGGCCAGCCGGTGATGTGCTTGCGACGGGGCGGCGCGTACGTCCGCACCTTGGACGTGCGCAGCCCGAGGCGCACGAGCGACTCCGCGACCGTGACCGCCGCGGCGACGCCGTCGACCACGGGCACCCCGGTGCGCTCGCGGACGGCGTCGTCGAGCCCGGCCATCCCGCCGCACCCGAGGCAGATGACCTCGGCGTGGTCCTCGAGCACGGCCGCCTCGGCCTGTTCGACGACGGCCGCGACGGCCCTGGCGGGGTCCTGTTCCAGCTCCAGGACCGCGAGCCCGCTGGCGCGCACGGAGGCACAGCGGCGGTCGAGGCCGGCGAGCAGCAGACGGTCGGCGATCAGCGGGACGGTGCGGTCGAGGGTGGTGACGACGGAGTAGCGGTGGCCCAGGTACATCGCGGTGGCCGCCGCGGCCTCGGTGATGTCGACGACGGGGACCTCGAGCAGTTCCTGCAGGCCCTCCCGGCCGTGCTCGCCGTAGCCCGCCTGGATCACCGCGTCGTACGGCTCGCGGTAGGCGAGCACGCGGTCCATGACGCCGACCGCGGCCAGGTAGCTCTCGACGTTGCCCTCCACGGACTCGGCGCCGAAGGTCGGCGTGAGCCCCACGATCTCGGTGCCGGGGGCGGCGACCGCGCGGGCGGACGCCTCGATGGCCGCGGTGACCGACTCCGTGGTGTTGACGTTGACGACGAGGATCCGCACGGCTCAATGCTCCCCGGGCGCGACCGCGATCGCCTCGCCGGACACGTCGTCGAACGCGCCCCGCCGCCCGGAGACCACGACGTAGATGGCGGCGGCGATCAGCGCGCCGACGAACCAGGAGAACGGGGCGACGGCGTCCAGCGCGGGCACGAACCCGACGGCGACCGCCAGCACGGCGGCCGGCACGAAGGCGCCCACGGCGCGCGGGTTGATGCCGCGCCGGTAGTGGTACGGCCCGACGGGGTCCTCGGAGTAGAGC
Organism: Actinomycetospora termitidis; assembly: GCF_030286555.1. Taxonomy (GTDB): domain Bacteria; phylum Actinomycetota; class Actinomycetes; order Mycobacteriales; family Pseudonocardiaceae; genus Actinomycetospora; species Actinomycetospora termitidis. The sequence continues at coordinate 274,644 of NZ_JASVWF010000006.1, forward strand.
GCCGGCACGTCGATCCGCGCGCGCCGGACCAGCCAGTAGTCCGCGGCGATGACACCGAACAGCGGTCCGAGCAGCGCGCCCAGCACACCGAGGAAGTAGACGATGACTCCGGGATTGTCGTAGAGGTTCCACGGCAGGATCACGAGGCCGATGACGGCGCTGACGACGCCCGCGCTGCGGAAGGTCAGGACGCGCGGCAGCAGGTTGGCCAGCGCGTACGACGGCGCGACGAAGTTCGCCATCAGGTTCACCGCGATCGTCAGGACCAGCAGGGCGGCGGAGGCGAGCACCAGCAGGAACGTGTCCGGGATGGTGTGCACGACGTCGACCGGGCTGGAGATGACGCGGCCGTCGATGCGGAACTGTCCGCCGGCGAGCACGACCGCGATGATCCCGAAGAACACGACGTTGAGGGGGATGCCCCAGAAGTTCCCGCGCACGATCGCCGAGCGGGTCGGGGCGGAGCGGGTGAAGTCGCAGAAGTTGAGCAGGAAGGTCCCGTAGACGGCGACCCACAGCGAGGCGCCACCGAGCATCTGCACCCACATCCGTCCGCCGGTCAGCGGCTCCGGGACCGACCACGCGATGTCCCCGCCGACCCGGACGAGCATCCAGATCGCGAGCACGAGCAGCGTGACGAGCACGATCGGACCGGCGACGGCCTCGTAGCGCCGGATGCCGTCCATCCCGTACAGCAGAATGCCGACCTGCACGAGCCACAGCGCGACGAAGCAGATCCATCCCAGCGCGGAGAGCCCCAGGAACGACACGGCGTCCAGCCCGGCCGCGGACGGCACCAGCGCGATGACCATGACCGACAGGACCTTCGTGGCCAGGTAGGTCTGGATGCCGAACCACGCGATCGCGACCACCCCGCGGACGAGAGCGGGAATCTGCGCGCCGCGGATGCCGAAGCTGATGCGGCTCATGACGGGGAAGGGCACGCCGGTACGGCGACCCATCTCCCCGGACACCGTGAGCATCCCGAACAGCAGGGCCGCCCCGATCGCGAGGGCGACCACGATCTGCCAGGCGCCGAGGCCGAGCGCGAACAGGCCCAGGACGAACCCGTAGTTCCCGAGGCTGTGCACGTCGCTCGCCCACAGCGTGAAGATGTTGTACCCACCCCAGCGGCGACCTTCCGCGCTGGTCGGGGCGAGGTCGGCGTTGTACAGGCGGTCGCTCGGAGCGGCCGCGGGCGGGGCGTGCGTCGTCTCGTCCGGCGGGGAGTGGAGCGTCATCGGTCCCTCGATCCACGATGCGGAAAAGCTTTGTTGCTTCGTGGAAGGACCGTATGAGCGCGCTCACAGCCCGTCAAGACTCGTGTCGGGCCGTCACCGTCCGCGTCGCCGCGACACGGACACGCCCGCGCTGGGCGGGCCTCGGCACACCTTGTCGCGGGTTTCCGCCGTCGTCGGCCCGCCCTGTCGCTGTGATTCCCCGCGACAGGTGGCCATGGGGCCGGCAACTCCCCGCGACAAGGCGGGCGACTGGATCAAGATCACCGGAACGACGAGGATTCGGACGCTCGGGCTTCGGATCCGCTACATCTGCGCGCAGCCCCGACCCGGCCCCTTGACACCGGGCGCGCTGGACTCTCAGTATCTCTCGCCAAGCGAAACAAACTTTTCGCATCGTGGATCACGGAGGTGTTCGTGCCCGCTCTCTTCTGCTCCGGCGACGCGATGCGCGGGGGTCGACTGCACCACAACGTCGAGAAGCACCCGTTCCTCGGGGCCGTCCGCACGGCGCCGAGCTACCGGCTGTTCTCGGTACGCGACGCGTTCCCCGCGCTGCTGCTGACCGACGACGACGGCGGGTCGGTGGCCGGCGAGCTCTACGACGTCTCGCTGGAGAGCGTGCGCACCGAGTTCCTGCCCGACGAGCCGCCCGAGCTCGAGCTCACCGTCATCGAGCTCGACGACGGGCGCTCGGTCCTCGCGGTGGGCCTGCGCCCCGGCGTGCTCGAGAGTGCGCCGGCCGGCGAGCTCACCGACATCACCACCCACGGCGGGTGGCGCGCCTACCGCGGCCTGCCCGACCCCGACGACGCCTGACCCCCGACAGCCCGAAGGAGACGGACATGGACCTCACGACACCGGTGTCGTGGACCGTCAACTGCTCGATCGTGTTCCCCGACGTGCCGCTGCTCGACCGCCCCCGCGCCGCGGCCGACGCCGGGTTCGACGCGGTCGAGTTCTGGTGGCCGTTCCCGACCGCCGTCCCCGCCGACCGCGACGTCGACGCCTTCGTCACCGCGGTCCGCGACGCCGGCGTGACGTTGTCCGGGCTGAACTTCTTCGCCGGCGACATGCCCGCCGGGGAGCGCGGCGTGCTCTCCGACCCGAAGCGGTCCACCGAGTTCGTCGACAACGTCGACGTCACGGTCGGCATCGGCGCCCAGCTCGGCGCCACCGGCTTCACCGCGCTCTACGGCAACCGGATCGAGGGCATCGACCCCGCCGAGCAGGACGCGCTCGCCGTCGAGAACCTCGCGATCGCCGGGCGGGCCGCAGCGGCGGAGAACGCGGTCGTCCTCGTCGAGCCGGTCAGCGGCACCCCGACCTACCCGCTGCTCACCGCCGCCGACGCGGTCGCCGTCCTGGACCGCGTGCGCGACGAGGCCGGGGTGGACGCGCTGCGCCTGCTCCTCGACGTCTACCACCTCGCGGTCAACGGCGACGACGTCGAGACGGCGATCGACACCCACGCCGACCGCATCGGCCACGTCCAGATCGCCGACGCCCCCGGTCGCGGCGAGCCCGGCACCGGCGACCTGCCGATCGGGCCCTGGCTCGACCGCATCCACGCCACCGGCTACCGCGGGCGCGTCGGCCTCGAGTACAAGCCCACGGCCGCCGACCCGTTCGCGTGGCTGCGCACCTCGGAGAGGACCCCCGCATGAGCACGATCGCGTTCATCGGCCTCGGGATCATGGGGAGCCCGATGGCCCAGCACCTCGCGCGGGCCGGCCACGAGGTCGTCGGGTTCAATCGCACGCCGGAGAAGGCGAAGCCCCTGATCGACGCGGGCGGGCGCGCGGCCGACTCGGTCGCCGAGGCGGTGCGGGGCGCCGACGTCGTCGCCCTGATGCTGCCGGACTCGCCGGACGTCACGGAGGTCCTCACCGGCGACGACGGCGTCCTCGCCCACGCCGCGCCCGGCACGCTGGTCATCGACTTCTCGACGATCCGCCCGGACACCGCCGCCGAGTTGGCGACGAACGCCGCCGAGCAGGGTCTGCGCATGATCGACGCCCCCGTCTCGGGCGGTCAGGCCGGTGCCGAGAACGCCGCGCTGTCGATCATGGTGGGCGGCGCCGACGAGGACGTCGACCAGGCCCGGCCGCTGCTCGACATCGTCGGGAAGACCGTCGTCCACGTCGGCCCGAGCGGCGCCGGCCAGACCGTGAAGGCCGCGAACCAGCTGATCGTCGCCGGCAACATCGCCCTGCTCGCCGAGGCGCTGGTGTTCCTCGACGCGCACGGCGCCGACCTGCCGGCCGCGGTCGAGGTGCTCGGCGGCGGCCTCGCCGGCTCGGCGGTGCTGAACCAGAAGGCGCCGAAGATGCTCGACGGCGAGTTCGCGCCCGGCTTCCGGATCGACCTGCACCACAAGGACCTCGGCATCGTCACCGCCGCCGCCCGCGAGGCCGGCGTGACCACGCCGGTCGGCGCGCTCGTCGCCCAGCTCGTGGCCGCCACCCGGGCCGCCGGCGACGGCGGGCTCGACCACTCCGCCCTGTACCGCACGATCGCGCGCCTGTCGGGCCGTGAGGAGACGTCATGACCAGGATGCGCGCCGTCGAGGCGGCGGTGAAGATCCTCGAGCTCGAGGGCGCGACCCAGCTCTTCGGCGTGCCCGGCGCCGCGATCAACCCGTTCTACGCCGCGCTGCGCGCCCACGGCGGCCTGTCACACGTGCTCGCCCGCCACGTCGAGGGCGCCGCGCACATGGCCGAGGGCTACACCCGCGCCACGCCCGGCGGCATCGGCGTCTGCGTCGGCACCTCCGGGCCGGCCGGCACCGACATGATCACCGGCCTCTACTCCGCGACCGCGGACTCCGTGCCGATCCTCGCGATCACCGGCCAGGCCCCGGTCGCGCGGCTGCACAAGGAGGACTTCCAGGCGGTCGACATCGCCGCCATCGCGCGACCCGTCGTCAAGATGGCGATGACGGTCCTGGAGCCGGCGCAGGTGCCGGGCGCGTTCGCGCAGGCCTTCCACCTGATGCGCTCCGGTCGGCCGGGGCCGGTGTTGATCGACCTGCCCGTCGACGTGCAGCTCGCGGAGATCGACTTCGACCCGGACACCTACCAGTCGCTGCCGGTGCACCGTCCCGCCGCGAGCGCCGCCCAGGCCGCGAAGATCCTGGACATGCTGACCGCCGCCGAGCGGCCGCTGATCGTCGCGGGCGGCGGGATCGTCAACGCCGACGCCTCCGCGGACCTGGTCGAGCTCGCGGAGCTGCTGGACGTGCCGGTCGTCCCGACCCTGATGGGCTGGGGCACGATCCCGGACGACCACCGGCTCACCGCCGGCATGGTCGGGCTGCAGACCGCGCACCGCTACGGCAACGCCACGTTCCTGGCCTCGGACTTCGTGCTCGGGATCGGCAACCGCTGGGCCAACCGCCACACCGGCGGCCTGGACACCTACCGGCGCGGGCGCACCTTCGTCCACGTCGACATCGAGCCGACCCAGATCGGCCGGGTGTTCGCGCCGGACTACGGCGTGGTCTCCGACGCCGGGGCCGCGCTGCGCGCGCTGGTGGCCGAGGCCCGCCGTCGTCGGGACGCCGGCACGCTGCCGAGCCGGGCCGGATGGGTCGCGGAGTGCGCCGAGCGCCGCGCGACCATGCTGCGCCGCACCCACTTCACCGAGACCCCGATCAAGCCGCAGCGGGTCTACGAGGAGATGAACCGGGTGTTCGGCCCGGAGACCCGCTACGTCACCACGATCGGCCTCTCCCAGATCGCCGCCGGCCAGTTCCTGCACGTCTACCGGCCGCGGCACTGGGTCAACGCCGGCCAGGCGGGCCCGCTGGGCTGGACGATCCCGGCCGCGCTCGGCGCCGCCGTCGCCGACCCGGCCACGCCCGTCGTCGCCCTCTCCGGGGACTACGACTTCCAGTTCATGCTCGAGGAGCTCGCGGTCGGGGCGCAGTTCAACATCGGCTACGTCCACGTCGTCGTGAACAACTCCTACCTCGGCCTGATCCGCCAGGCGCAGCGCGCGTTCGACATGGACTACTCGGTGCAGCTCGGCTTCGACAACATCAACGCCGACCACTTCGACGAGGCCACGCCGAAGGGCTTCGGGGTCGACCACGTCGTCGTCGCCGAGGGCCTGGGCTGCGTCGGGCTGCGAGTGACGGACCCGGAGGAGATCGCCTCCACCCTGCGGCGCGCGACGACCCTCGCGGGCGAGCACAAGGTGCCCGTCGTCGTCGAGGTCGTGCTCGAGCGCGTCACGAACATCGCGATGAGCGGCGGCGACATCGACGCCGTCACCGAGTTCGAGGACCTCGCGACCGTCGAGGCGGACGCCCCCACCGCCGTGGCCCTGCAGCACGCATGACCCGCGTCGTCCTCGCGCCCGACAAGTTCAAGGGCTCCCTCGACGCGCCGGGGGTCGCGGAGGCGCTGGCCGCCGGGATCGCGGAGGTCGCCCCGGGCTGGGACGTCGTCCGCGCGCCGGTCGCCGACGGCGGGGAGGGCACGGTGGACGCGGTGCTGGCCGCGGGCTGGGAGCCGGTCCGGGTCCCGACGACGGGTCCGCTCGGCGACCCGCTCGAGGTCACCTACGCCCGCCGCGGCGCCTCGGCCGTGATCGAGCTCGCGACGACGGCGGGTCTCGGGGTCCTGCCGGGCGGGGTCCTCGCCCCGCTCGACGCCGGCACGACCGGCCTCGGCACCGTCCTGGCGCACGCGCTCGATGCCGGAGCGCGCGAGGTCGTCGTCGGGCTCGGCGGCAGCGCGAGCACCGACGGCGGGGCCGGGCTGCTGGTGGGACTGGGCGCCCAGGTGCTGGACGCAGACGATCGACCGGTCGCCCCCGGCGGGCGTGGGCTGTCGACGGCGGCGCACCTCGACCTCACGCGTCTCCACCCGCTGCTGGAGCAGGCCCGCGTGACCCTGGCCTGCGACGTCGACAACCCGCTGCTCGGTCCGCACGGCGCCGCGGCGGTCTACGGCCCGCAGAAGGGCGCGGACCCCGACGACGTGGCGCGGCTCGAGGCCGGGCTCACCCGCTGGGCCGACGTGCTGCGGCAGGCCACCGGACGCGACGTCGCCGACATCCCAGGTGCCGGCGCGGCCGGTGGCACGGCCGCCGCCGCGCTGGCCGTCCTCGGCGCCGAGCAGGCCAGCGGCGTCCGCACCGTCCTGGACCTGGTCGGCTTCGATGCGGTCGTCGCCGGCGCGGACCTCGTCGTCACGGGCGAGGGCCGGCTGGACGAGCAGTCGCTCCACGGGAAGGCTCCGACCGGCGTGGCCGAGGCCGCCCTCGCCGCGGGCGCCACCGTGGTCGCCGTCGCCGGGGACAGCGACCTGGACCCGGAGCGGTGGCGGGGCGCAGGCTTCTCCGGGCTGCACACGCTCGTCGCGCTCGCGCCGGACCGGGCGAGCGCGATCGCCGATCCCACCCCGCTGCTGCGGCGGATCGGCCGCACCCTCGCCTATTCGAGAGAGGACCCCATGGACGGCCCCGACGGCACCACCCCCGACCTCCCCGACCTGGCGTCGCGCGCCCTCGGCGGCAGCGTCGTGGTCGCGAACGACGAGCTCTTCGCCGAGCGCGAGAACCTCATCCGTCCGGAGGCCCCGCGCTTCGATTCGACCGAGTTCGGCCACAAGGGCAAGGTCTACGACGGCTGGGAGACCCGCCGTCGTCGCGAACCCGGCCACGACTGGGCCATCGTGCGTCTCGGCGCGGCCGGCGTGCTCGACCACGTCGTCGTCGACACTGCCTTCTTCAAGGGCAACTACCCGCCGGAGATCTCGGTCGAGGCGGCGTCCGTGGAGGGCTATCCGGCGGACCTCACGCGGGCGACGTGGTACCCGGTCGTCGAGCGGTCGGCCGCGCAGGGCGACACCGCGAACGTCTACAAGGTCGACGACGACCGCCGCTTCACCCACGTCCGCCTCTCCATCTTCCCGGACGGCGGGGTCGCGCGGCTGCGGGTGCACGGCACCGTCGTCGCGGACCCGCGGTTCCTCGCCGGCACGATCGACCTGCTCGCCGCCGAGCACGGCGGGCGCCTCGTCGAGTGCTCGGACGCCTTCTACGCCTCGCCCGCGAACCTGACGCTGCCCGGCCTGGCCCGACACATGGGCGAGGGCTGGGAGAACGCCCGGCGGCGCGGCGGCGGCAACGACTACGCCGTCTTCGCGCTCGCGGCGGGCGGGGTCCCGCGGCACGTCGAGGTCGACACCACGTGGTTCGTCGGGAACGCGCCCGGCTGGGTGTCGGTGTCCACCCGCGACTCCCGCGCGGGCACCGACTGGACGACGCTGCTCGACCGCGTCGAGGTCCGCCCGGACACCCGCCACCGCTTCCTGCTGCCCGACGCCCCGGCCGCCGACCACCTGCGCCTCGACGTCTTCCCCGACGGCGGGTTGTCCCGGCTCCGGCTGTGGGGCGACCTGGACCCGGACGCCGCCCGCGCCGCTCGCGAGCGGTGGTGGGGCCTGCTGCCCGAGGACCACCGCGCGCTCGTCGCCGACCAGGCCCCGGTGTGATCACGGTGGACGAGCTCGCGGCCTGCAATGCCTCGCCCGCGTGGCTGGAGGCCGTGCGCTCGGTCCCGGCGCAGGACCTGCCGGAGGCGGGGGAGCGGGCGGTGCTCGACCTGCCGTGGTCGGAGGTGCTGCTCGCGCTCGAGGCGCACCCGCGCATCGGCGACCGCGTCGAGGGCGCGTCGGCGGAGTCGGAGGCGTCCCGGCGGGAGCAGTCGGGCGTCGGCGGGGCCTCTGACGACACCCGAGCCGCCCTGGTGGAGGCCAACGCCGCCTACGAGCAGCGGTTCGGCCACGTGTTCCTGATCCGCGCCGCGGGCCGGTCCGGCGAGGAGATGCTCGCCGAGGCCCGCCGGCGGCTGGACTCCGACCCGGCGGCCGAGCAGGACGAGGTCCGCGCCCAGCTCGCCGCGATCACCCGACTGCGCCTGGAACGGCTGGTGTCCCCGTGAGCCTCTCGACCCACGTCCTCGACGCCGTGACCGGCCGTCCCGCCCCGGACCTGGCGCTGACCGTCGAGCAGTGTGACGGGTCCGGCGCCTGGCAGCTGGTCGGCCACGCCCGGACCGACGCCGACGGGCGCGCCCGCGACCTGCTCGACGACACCCGCCCGGCCGGCGTGTACCGCCTGACCTTCGACACCGGCGCGTACTTCGCCGCCGCCGGCCGCGACACCTTCTACCCCGAGGTGTCGATCGTCTTCGCCGTCAGCTCCCCGGGCGACCACCACCACGTCCCGCTCCTGCTGTCCCCCTTCGCCTACTCCACCTACCGAGGGAGCTGATCATGAACATCGTCCTGGGCCACACCCAGTACGGGAAGGCCGAGACGCACGTGGTCCGCGTCTTCCGTGACCACGAGCCGCACGAGATCGTCGACTACGTCGTCAGCGTCGCCGTGACCGGCGACTTCACCGACGTCCACCTCACCGGCGACAACGCGCGCTGCCTCACCACCGACGCCATGAAGAACACGGTGAACGCCTACGCGAAGGAGGCGGGCGACGCCGTCCGGCAGCCGGAGTCGTTCGCGGCGGCGCTGGCGCGGCACTTCGTCGCGGACGTGCCGCAGGTCGAGCGGGCCCGCATCCAGATCGACGCCACTCCGTGGGACCGGCTGCCGTCCGGCGGCCAGCCGCACCCGCACGCGTTCTCGAAGCGCGGCTCGTACGTCCGCACGGTCACCGTCACCGATGACGGGACCACGGCCCACGTCGTCTCCGGCGTCCGCGACCTCGTCGTCCTGAAGACCACCGACTCGGAGTTCCACGGGTTCTACGAGGAGCGCTACACCACCCTGGCGCCGACGACGGACCGCATCATGGCCACGTCGGTGACGGCGCAGTGGCTGCACACGGACACCGACGTCGACTGGGGCAAGTCCCACGACCGCGTGCTCGCCACCCTGTCCGGCACGTTCGCCGGGCACCACAGCTTCGCGCTCCAGCAGACCCTGCACGCCATGGGCGACGCGATCATCACCGAGCAGCCCGAGATCGCCGAGGTGCGGTTCTCGCTGCCGAACAAGCACCACTTCCTGGTCGACCTCTCGCCGTTCGGCGTCGAGAACCACCAGGAGGTCTTCCACGCCGACGACCGCCCCTACGGCTACATCGAGGGCACCGTCCGCCGCGACGACGCCCCGGACCCCGGCCCGGACGCGTTCGACCCCGGCCAGGGGTGGTGAGCCGTGAAGCTGTCCCGGAAACGGGAGGCGCCCGACGAGCGCCACCCGATCGACCAGATGCTGCCCACCGGCTCGCTGCTGGTGTACGGACTGCAGCACGTCATGAGCATGTACGCGGGCGTCGTCGCCGTCCCGCTGGTCGTCGGTGAGGCGCTGGGCCTCTCCTTCACCGACCTCGCCACCCTCCTGACGGCGGCCCTGCTCGTCTCCGGGCTCGCCACCCTGCTGCAGACGCTGGGCGTGTGGAAGATCGGGGCGCGGCTGCCGCTGGTGCAGGGCGCGTCGTTCGCGGCGGTCGCGTCGATGCTCGCGATCGGCAAGGGCGCCGGCGGCGGGACCTACGCCCTGCAGGTGATCTTCGGTGCGGTGCTCGTGGCCGGCGTCGTCGGCTTCCTGCTCTCCGGGGTGTTCCACCGGCTGCTGGACCTGTTCCCGCCCGTCGTCACCGGCTCGATCATCACCGTCATCGGCATCTCGCTGCTGCCGGTCGCGGTGAAGTGGGCCGGCGGCGGGTCGGACGTCGAGGCGCCCGGTTTCGCGTCGCCGTCGTCGGTCGGGCTGGCCGCCTTCACGCTCGTCGTCATCATCGCGATCTACCGCTTCCTGCCCACGTTCTTCAGCCGGATCGCGATCCTGCTCGGCCTCGTCGTCGGGACCGCCGCGGCCGCGGTCTTCGGCATGACCGACTTCTCGCGGATCGGCGAGGCGCGCTGGTTCGCGATCTCCACGCCGTTCCAGTTCGGGCCGCCGGTGTTCGACGTGGCCGCGATCGTCTCGATGACGATCGTGATGCTGGTGATCATGACGGAGACGACCGCGGACATCCTCGCGGTCGGGGAGGTCGTCGGGCGGCCCGCGAACGGGCGCACCGTCGTGAACGGCCTCCGCGCGGACTGTCTCTCGACCGCGGCCTCCGGCGGGCTGCTGAACTCGTTCTCGGCGAGCGCGTTCGCGCAGAACGTCGGGATGGTCGCGATCACCGGGGTCAAGAGCCGGTTCGTCGTCGCGACCGGCGGCCTGATCCTCGTGGTGCTGGGCCTGTTCCCGAAGATCGGCGCGGTGGTCGCCTCGATCCCGCAGCCCGTGCTCGGCGGCGCCGGCATCGTCCTGTTCGCGACGGTGGCCGCGAGCGGCATCCGGGCGTTGTCGCGGGTGGACTACGAGGGCAACAACAACCTGGTGATCGTGGCGGTGTCGGTGGGCGTGGGCGTCATCCCCATCGCGGTGCCGACGTTCTACGAGCACTTCCCGATGTGGTTCCAGACCGTCTTCGACTCCGGCATCAGCTCGGCCGCCATCACCGCGGTGCTGCTGAACCTGCTGTTCACGGTGGGTCGTTCCGGACGGCGGCGGGAGGCGGCGATCTTCGCGGAGGGTCCGACCGTCGGCGTGACGCCGTCGCACGACCGGCCCGTCTCCACGACCGGCTCGGGCTGACAGGGTGGGGGAGTGCTGCGACTCGGCTTCCCCGTGATCGGTGTGACCGACCTCGACCGGGCCGCCGCCTTCTGGCGCGCGGCCCTGTCGTTGCGGAACAGCGACGAGTGGTCGGACTCCGCGTGGCAGACGCTGGTCACCGCCGACGGCGAGCGGGCGCTCGGGTTGCAGGTCAGCGAGTCGCCGGTCGAACCGCGGCCGCGGCTGCACCTGGACCTGTTCGTCGACTCCGCGGAGGAGCAGCAGGCCGAAGTGCAGCGGCTGCTCGACCTCGGCGCCTCCGACCCGGGGTGGACGGACTACCCGGAGCACCCCGACTTCGTCGTCCTCGCCGACCCGGACGGCAACGTCTTCTGCGTCGTGGACCTCAGCCACGCCCCGTCGTCGTGAACGCTCGGTAGAGGTCGCGCAACGTGCCGATCTCCCCGCCGTGGTGGCACAGCTCGCGGGTCAGGTGCAGGACGAGGGTCGCGAACGGCTCGTCGGCGAACGGGCCCTCGGCCGGTCCGGTGGGCTCGGTGAACCGCTCCGGGTGGGCGCGCAGAGCGTCGTGCCAGCGGCGGTAGCCCTCGTCGAGGAACGCCAGGCCGCCGGCGGCGGTGAGCGGCCACTCGACCGTCGTGACGTCGAAGGACCCGTCGTCGAAGTGGTTGCTCCAGCGCAGCCAGAAGCAGAGCCCGGCGACGTGGCAGAGGCGCCAGGCGATCGTCGTGATCGGCGGCGGATCGGGCGGCGTCGGCGAGAAGTCGATCGTCGTCCCGCCCCCGGGCGTCTCCCGGACGGTCCACGCCGGCTGCGCCGGCTCCCAGAGGTACTCCGCGTCGGTCAGCCCCTCGAGACGGGGCCGCAGCGTGGTGTCCCAGTAGAACTCCATCTGGGCGAGCAGCTCGTGGTGCCAGTCGATGTCCATGGCCGCACTGCCTACTCCGCGCGGGTCAGGATCTCCATCGCGTGTCCGTCCACGGAGTCCCAGTACACCCCGCGACCACCGTTCATGCGGTTCGTCTGCTGCGGGCCGGAGTGCCCCGGGCCGGCCCAGTAGGCGAGACCGCGCTCGCGGATGCGGCCGAAGATGCGGTCGAACTCGTCCTCGCCGACCAGGAACGCGTAGTGCAGCGGCTGGGCGGGCAGCGGATCGACGTCCATGAAGTCCAGGCTCACGCCGTCCCCGACCGACACGACGTCGAAGTGGTACATCCGCGTCGCCTCGACGCCGAGCAGCTCCGCGAGTTCCCGGGCGGCGGCGCGCTGGTCGCGGCTGAGGACGATGGTGTGGTTCAGCTCGATGCTCATGCCCCGACGCTAGGAACTGAACCGCACTCGAGGTCAAGGCCGGCGGATGCTCGTGCGTCGCGCACACGGCTCGCGGTGGTCGCCGTGCTCCGGGCCGCCGTTGCGTGGCGCACACGGCCGGGAGCGGGCGCTCGTCCGCGGATCGCCGTTGCGTCGCGCACACGGCCAGGGGCGGTCGCCGTGCTCCGCGCCGCCGTTGCGTCGCGCGCACGGCGGGCCAGGACCTCGAGGTCGACGTGACGCAAGGTTCTGGCGCCGCGGATCCTGCGTGGTGTCGCTCTCGTGATGGGGTCAACGGGGACGGGTGCAGCGCGGCGGCGCGACGTCGACGTGACGCAGGTTCTGGTGCCGCGGGTCCTGCGTGGTGTCGCTCTCGTGATGGGAGTGACGCGGACGGGTGCAGCGCGGCGGCGCGAGGCCGACGTGACGCAGGTTCCGACGCCGCCGAACCTGCCACGTGTCGCACTCGCGATCGGCGGACGTGCGCCCGCCCGTGATCACGACTTCGGGAGCGACACGCCCAAGATCTGCTGCGACTCGCCGCCGAAGTCCCGATCACGGTGTCCGACTCCTGCGGCCCAACGCCGGGGAGTGCGGACTTCCCGGGCCGTGCGCGCCGCGCAACGCGGAGGCCGGGGAGTGCGGACGGTGCGGACCGTGTGCGTGCCGCAACGCGGGGGCGGGGGAGTGCGAACGGTGCGGACCGTGTGCGTGCCGCAACGCCGGGGCGGGGGAGTGCGAACGGTGCGGACCGTGTGCGTGCCGCAACGCGGGAGGCCGGGGAGTGCGAGCCGCCCGAACCGTGTGCGTGCCGCAACGCGGGGGTGGGGGAGTGCGAGCCGCTCGAACCGTGTGCGTGCCGCAACGCCGGCCCGCCGTCGGACGAGGACGACGGGCCGGGCGGATCAGCCGACGCGGGCGATCCGGAAGGCGACCTGGGTTCCGGAGACCTCGGTGACGGTCACGCCGAGCTGGGCCTGCTCGCCGTCGACCGTGCCGGTGCACACGGTGGTGGCGCCGACCTGGCCGGGCAGCATCTCCGGGCAGACGACGTCCTCGGCGCCGATCTGGGCCGAGACCTCCGGCGCGAGCTGCTCCGGCGTCACGGCCGGAATGTCGGACGACGAGGACGACGAGGGCGACGCGGGCGGGACGTCCGGCAGCTGGGAGACCTGCTGGGCGATCGAGGCGGCCATGACGCTCACGATCACGGCGGTCACGACGCCGAGGACCACGAACACGATGCTCAGCCACATCCCCGCCGTCGCGAGGCCGCGGCCGTTCTCGTTCCGCTCGCGCGCCTGCCGGCGGCCGATGACGCCGAAGACGATGCCCAGCGGGGAGAACACGAACGCGAAGACGATCGACAGGATCGCCATCGTGTTCGTGCGCTGCGGCGCGGGCGGGGCGGGCGTGTAGCCCGGGGCGGGCTGTTCGGGGGAGGCGTACGGGGGGAGCTGCTGCGTCATGTGATCGCCATCGCGTGGATCTCACGCATTGCGACACGAACGGACCTGCTTGATCGTTTCTTCACCCCAATGCCGCAACGACGAGAGTCACCAGGATTCGGGACAGAGACCTCGGGACACTCCCCGCCCGTGCCGCGCTCCCTCACCGCCACCCCGCTCGACGAGGCCTTCCTCGACCTCCGCGCGGTCTCCGTCCTCTCGGTGCACCTCGACGTCCGGGTGACGGGGCACGTCGACACCGTGCGGCTCGCCGAGGCCCTCGCGACGGCCGCCGACCGCCACCCGATGGCCCGCGCGCGGTCGGCGCCCGAGTCGCCCTGGTCGCTCACCGCCACGTGGGTCCTCGACGCACCGCTCGCCGTCGCCACCACCGACGACGCCGACCACGCCCGGGAGCTTCTCCAGTCGGAGCTGCCCGACGACCGCGCGGTGTCCGTCGTCGTGGTGCGCCACGACGACGGCGACGAGCTGATGTTCCGCTTCCACCACGCCGCGATCGACGGCCGGGGCGCCGTCCGCTTCGTCGCGACCGTGGTCGACGCCTACGCCGGGCGACCCCTTCCCGACGACGGCCCGGTCCTCGACCGGGCCCGCGACCTCCGCCGACTGGCCGGCGCCCGGAGCGTCCGCGACGTCGGGGCGCGCGCCGCGAAGATCGCCTCCGACGCCGCCGGGCGCACCGGCATCACGCGGATCGCCGGCGACGGGGGAGAGGACGGACCCCACCACGCGTTCGCGACCCGCCGTCTGGAACCCGCCGTCGTCGCCGACCTGCGGGAGCGGAAGCCGGAGGGCTCCACCCTCAACGACCTCCTGCTCGCCGCCCACCTGCGCACCGTCCTCACGTGGAACCGGCGGCACCGCGCGCACGTCGGGCGCAGCGTCTCGGTGATGATGCCGGTGGACCTGCGCGGCGAGGAGGACGTCGTCGCGAATCTCGCGAGCTACGTGGCGGTCGTCGTCCCGGTCCGTGAGCTCGAGCACCCCGACTCTGCGGTCGCCGCCGTCAGCGCGCAGACCCGGGCGGTCAAGGAGCAGGGCACCGCCGGGTGGATCGTCGACGTGCTCGGCGCGCTGCGGGTCCCGCGCGGGGTGAAGCGGGTCGCGCCGCGGCTGCTGCCGCTCGTCGAGGGGCGGTTCGTGGAGTCGACGATCCTGTCGAACCTCGGCCCGGTGGAGTTCGGGGATCTCGCCGAGGCCGGCGCCGTGCGCGAGGTCCGGTTCAGCCCGCCGAACCTGTCCCCGCGGATGGCGGTCACGCTCGGGGTCGCCGGTCACGACGACGGGCTCACGCTGACCTGGCGTTCCCTGCGACGCCAGGTCGGCGCGCGGGGCGTCGACGACTTCGCCGAGGAGTTCCTCGCCGCGCTGCACGAGAAGTAGGGCGGCAGGGGCCCGCGCTGCTGGAGCCCCGGCCGACGCAGAAGGTAGCCGCCCATTCGATTGCCAACAACCTGCTACGAAGGAGTAACCGTGTCGGCCGACCGCCGCATCATCCTGGCGACCTCCGGGGGACTGCGTCGCTCCGACCGGCTGGACTGGCAGGTCGCGCCGTTGACCCACCACGCCGTCGAGCTCGCCGGGGTGACCGGCCGGGCGCCGCGGGTCTGCCTGCTCCCGACCGCCGTCGGCGACGACCCGCGCCTCGTCATGACCTTCTACGACAACGCCTCGCGCCTCGGCTGGGCGGCGAGCCACGTGTCGCTGCTGCCGATGCCGAACGTCGCCGACGTGCGGGAGCACCTGCTCGCCCAGGACGTGATCTGGGTGTGGGGCGGCAGCGTCGCGGGCCTGCTCGCGTTGTGGCGCCTGCACGGGCTGGACACGATCATGCGCGAGGCGTGGGAGGCGGGCGTCGTGCTGACCGGGGTGTCGGCGGGGTCGATCTGCTGGCACGTCGGCGGCACGACCGACTCGTTCGGCCCGGAGCTGCAGCCGATCACGAACGGGCTCGGGTTCCTCCCGTACGCCAACGGGGTGCACCACGACAGTGAGCCGGGCCGTCGGCCGACACTGCGCCGGCTGGTCGGCGACGGTGTGCTCCCCACCGCGCACGCCACCGACGACGGCGCCGGCCTGCTCTACCGCGGCACCGAGCTGGCGGAGGCGCTCACCGAGCGGGACGGGGCGCAGGCCTACCGCGTGGAGCGGCACGCCAACGGCACCGTCACCGAGACCGAGCTTCCGTCCCGGCGGCTGCCGTCACCGAGCTGAGCCCGTCCGCTCGGCGCCGGCCCGATCGCCGCGTTCCGCCACGTCCGCGCTCCGCACGAGCGGGCCGTTCGTCACCAAAGAAGGTGATGAACGGCCCGTTCGTACGGAAAGCGGATGCCGCCAGCGGGCCGGCGCGCTCACGTGTCGGTCGGCCCGTCGGTCCAGAGCCCGTCGCGTTCGTAGAGCGAGCGCAGCGCGATGAGGTGGTCGCGCATGGCCTCCTCGGCGGCCGCGCCCTCACCGGCGGCGATGTGGTCGGCGATCACGCGGTGCCACTCGTCGACCCGGTCCCACTCGGCGGCCTCGACGCCGACGCGGCGCAGCCGGGTGCGCAGGACGTCGTTCACCGGCTGGCCCATCATCGTGATCATCAGGTTGCCGGTGGACATCAGCACCGTCGTGTGGAAGTCCAGGTGGCCGACGAAGCCGCTCGGGTCGCGGAGGTCGCGCGGGGCACCGGCGGCCTCGCGGATCGCCTCGACCGTGTCGGCGTCCGCCCGCTGGGCCGCGAGCCGGGCTGCGGACGGCTCGAGCATGAGGCGGGCCTCGAGCAGGTCGTGCAGGCGCAGCTGCGGGGTCATGACGAGGACGCCGAGCGCCCCGCCGACGTCCTCCACGACGCGCGACGGGTCGGGCGCCGCGACGAACGACCCGCCCTGCACCCCCCGCGTGGTCTCGATGAGGTGCTGGCTCGCGAGCACCCGCAGGGCCTCGCGGACCGTCGAGCGGCTGACCCCGAACGCGTGGCTCAGGTCGGCCTCGTTGGGCAGCCGCTCACCGGCGCCGAGCGAGCCGCCCACGATCTGGGCGCGCAGCTCGTCGGCGACCTGGCGGTAGGCCGGACGCACGCGCTGGACCCGCAGCCGGGCCGCCGGGGTCGCGCGCGAGGAACCGCCGTCGCCCGCGGGGGCCGTGGACGAGGAGGACGAGGGCCGGGTGGGGGCCAAGGGGCGATCACGCTCCGGTGGGCTCGGTGGCCCGCAATCGACGGGCGCACCGGGAGCGTACCTGCCGTCGGCTCGTCCTTGACGCAAAACGTCAGACGTTCGAGTGTCGGCCCATGCCCGTGGACCCCGCTGCCGCCACCACCTTCCTGTTCGTCCCCGCCGCCCGCCCGGACCGGTTCGACAAGGCCGTCGCCGCCGGCGCCGACGTCGTGGTGCTGGACCTCGAGGACGCCGTCGCCCCCGAGGGCAAGGACGAGGCCCGGACCGCGGTGGCCGGGTGGCTCGACGCCGGCGGCTCCGCGCTGGTCCGGATCAACGGCGCCGACACGCCGTGGTTCGCCGACGACCTCGCGATGGCGCGGGAGCGCGGGGTCGCGGTCATGCTGCCGAAGGCGGCGCCGCCGTGGCCGGAGGCGCTGACCGACGCCGGCCAGTCCGTCGTCGCGCTCGTGGAGACCGCCGTCGGCCTGCTCGCGGCCGCCGAGACGGCCCGTCGTCCGGAGGTCGTGCGTCTGGCGTTCGGCAGCGTCGACCTCGCCGCCGAGCTCGGGCTCGACCACACCGACGTCGACGCGCTCTCCCACGCCCGCTCCGTCCTCGCTGTCGCCTCGCGGGCGGCCGGCCTCCCGGGGCCGATCGACGGGGTCACGACGGCCGTGCGGGACGAGGAACTGCTGCGCGCGGACTGTGCCCACGCGCTGTCCCGCGGCTTCACCGCCCGCCTCTGCATCCACCCCTCCCAGGTCGCGCCGACCGCGGCCGCGCTGCTCCCCGACGAGGACACCGTGCGGTGGGCGCGGGCGGTCGTCGAGGCTGCCGCCGGGGGAGCGGTGGCGGTCCTGGACGGGGCGATGGTCGACAAGCCGGTGGTCGACCGAGCCCGCGCGATCCTCGCCCGCATCGGGGAACCGGACCCGGCGCAAGGCTTGTGAACGATACGTCGGACATTTACGGTCTCTTGTGACCCGAGCAACAACGGTCGGTGACTGACCGGTCACAGGGCACGGGTCGGGACGGGCCGCCGCCGGGGATGGCCCGGAGAGGACCCGCCGATGACCTCCAGAGACCAGTCGCCCGCTCCGGCCGCCACCGGCCGCAGCGGGGCCGACCTCGCCGCCCGCATCGACCGGCTGCCCGTCATCACGCGCACCCACCGCCGGTGGGTCGTCGTGCTCGGGGCGCTGTTCGTGTTCGACCTCGTCGACCTGAACTCCTTCGCCTACGCGGCGCCCGCGCTGCGCACCGAGTGGGGGCTCTCGATCGGCGCCGTCGGGGTCGTGACCTCCGCGGGCTTCGTCGGGATGTTCGTCGGCGCGATCGTCGGCGGCCGTCTGTCCGACCGGATCGGGCGCCGGCCGGTGCTCATCGGGTCGGTGTTCTTCTACTCGGTGTTCTCCCTGCTCTCCGCGGCGTCGTGGGACGCGGCGAGCCTCGGGGTGCTGCGCGTGCTCACCGGGTTCGGGCTCCAGGCGATGACCGGCGTGCTGCTGGTCTACGTCAGCGAGATGTTCCCGCGCGCCCTGCGCGGCCGGTACCAGGCGATCCTGCTCGCCGTCGGGCTGGCCGGGGTGCCGATCGCGGCGTGGCTCGCCCGGATCGTCGTCCCGCTCGGCGCCGGCACGTGGCGCTGGATCTTCGTCTTCGGCGCGCTCGGTGCGGTGTTCGGGCTGGTCGCGCTGAAGGTGCTGCCCGAGTCGGCGCGCTGGCAGGCCGCCCGTGGCCGGGACACCGACGCCACCGAGCGCCTCGTCGCGCGGATGGAGGCCGAGGCCCGCGAGGCGACCGGCCGCGACCTGCCGGCGCCGCAGCCCGCGCCCGTCCTCCCGACGGCCACGGTCCGCGACCTGCTCCGGGGTGCTTCCCGACGGCGGGTGCTGGTCGCCTCCGCCGCGTGCGTGTTCCTGATCCTGTCCTTCTACGGCTTCAACTCGTGGGTGCCGACGCTGCTGGTCGAGCGCGGCTACACCACCGCGGAGTCGCTGACCTACGCCTCGGTGCTCGCGATCGCCGCGGTGCCGGGCGCGCTGCTCGCCTTCCCGGTGATCGACCGGGTCGAGCGCAAGACGCTGATCTTCGGCCTGCAGTGCGTGGTGGCGGTCCTGCTGCTGGTGTTCGGGATGGTCGTCGACCCGGTGTGGATCGTGGTCTCGGGCTTCCTCGCCTCGATGTTCATGCAGACCGGCGTCGCGGTGCTCTACACCTACATCGCCGAGGTCTTCCCGCTCGAGCTGCGCGGCCTGGGGTCCGGGATCGCGAACGGGTCCGGTCGGCTGGCGGGCGTGCTCGGCGGGGTGCTGGTCGCGGCGATCTTCTCCGGGCTCGGCCTCACCGCGGTCTACGTCTACCTCGCGGTCGCGGCCCTGCTCATGGGTCTCGTGCTGCTCGTCCTGGGCGAGCGCACCAGCAACCGGGCCCTCGAGGACATCTCCGCCGAGGCCCTTGTCACCGAAAAGTCTGACGTTTAGCGTCGGTCGTCGACGGAGGGAGCACGATGACGGTGCGCGACGGATGGCGCGGGCGGTTCCTCGAGGACTTCGAGGTTGGGGACGTCTACCAGCACCCGCTGGGGCGCACGATCAACGAGGCCGACAACACCTGGTTCACGCTGCTGACGATGAACACCAACCAGGCGCACTTCAACGCCCAGGTCGGGGAGTCCTCGGAGTTCGGTCGGATGCTGGTCGCGTCGCCGCTGACGATCGCGATCGCCATGGGCCAGTCGGTCACCGACACGACCCAGAACGCGTTCGCCAACCTCGGGCTCGACGACCTGAAGCTCACGGCCCCGGTGTTCGTCGGGGACACCATCTGGTCGGAGTCGATCGTGCTCGACAAGCGCGAGTCGAAGAGCCGCCCGCACGCGGGCATCGTCACGATCCGGACCCGCACGCTGAACCAGGACGCGGTCGAGGTCCTCCGTTTCCAGCGGACCTTCTACGTGCACCGTCGGGACTCCGCGGGGTCGGCGTCGCTGTTCCCGCAGGCCGCGGAGCCGCTCACGCTGGACGGCGCGTCGTGAGGCCGCTCGAGGACGTCCGGATCGTCTCGCTGGAGCAGTACGGCGCGGGGCCGTTCGGCTCGATGCACCTGGCCGACCTCGGTGCCGAGATCATCAAGATCGAGGACCCGGGCGCGGGCGGCGACGTCGGGCGCTACGTCCCGCCCTACGCCGGCGGCGAGGACTCGCTGTTCTTCGAGTCGTTCAACAAGAACAAGTCCTCGATGGTCCTCGACATCCGGACGCCCGAGGGCCGCGAGGTCTTCCACGACCTGGTGCGTTCCGCGGACGCCGTCTACTCCAACCTGCGCGGCGACGTGCCGGAGAAGCTGGGGATCCGCTACGAGGACCTGCGCCACGTCAACCCCCGCATCGTCTGCTGCTCGCTGACCGGCTTCGGGATGACGGGCCCGCGGTCGAACGAGGGCGGCTACGACTACGTCCTGCAGGCGCTGGCGGGCTGGATGTCGGTGACCGGGGAGCCGGGTGGCGCCCCGCAGAAGACCGGGCTCTCACTGGTCGACTACTCCGGCGGGTTCGTCGCCGCGATCGCCCTGCTCGCGGGCATCCACGCCGCCCGCCGCGACGGGGTCGGCACCGACTGCGACCTCTCGCTCTACGACACCGCGGTCAGTCTGCTGACCTACCCGGCGACGTGGCACCTCACCGAGGGCTACACCCCGGCCCGCACGCACCACTCCGCGCACCCGTCGCTGGTGCCGTTCCAGGCGTTCGAGGCGGCCGACGGCTGGCTCGTCGTCGGGTGCGCGAAGGAGAAGTTCTGGGTGCGGCTGACCGAGGTGGTGGGCCGCCCCGACCTCGCCGCCGACCCGCGTTTCGCCACGTTCGCCGACCGCGACCGGCACCGCGACGTGCTCGTCCCGCTGCTCGAGGACGCCTTCCGCGAGCGCACCGTGGACGAGTGGCTCGAGCCGCTCTACGCCGCGCGCGTCCCGTGCGCGCCGATCCACGAGGTCGCCGGCGCGCTGGACGACCCGCACACGCTGGCCCGCGCGCTCGTCGTCGAGACCGAGCACCCCCGGTTCGGGACGGTGCGCTCGCTGCGGTCCCCGGTCCGGGTCGGCCCACCCGGGGACGACGTCGTCCCGGCGCGTGGGGGACCGCCCATGGGCCGGGACACCGACGCCGTGCTGGCCGGGCTCGGGTACGACGACGAGCGCGTGGCCGCGTTGCGCGCGGCCGGGGCCTTCGGTCCACCGCCCACACCTCAGGACGCGGCGCGCCCGCTGTCCGAGGTCGGCTCCGGCGTCGAGGGCACCGCCCACCCCACCCCCGAGGCGCCGTCGGCGCCCGCCCGCTAGGAGACAGCAGTGGACTTCACCCTGTCCGACGAGCAGCGGCTCTACCGCGACTCGCTGCGCGACTTCGTCGACCGGGAGATCGTCCCGGTGGCCCGCGACTGGGAGCACTCCGGGCGGTACCCGACGGAGATCGTCGAGAGCATGAAGAAGCTGGGCCTGTTCGGGCTCGCGATCCCCGAGGAGTACGGCGGGCTCGCCGCCGACACGGTCTCGTTCGCGCTGACCTTCGAGGAGATCTCGCGCGGCTGGATGGGCATCGCGGGCATCCTCGGCAGCCACTCGGTGTCGAGCTGGATGATCGCCCGGCACGGCACGCAGGAGCAGCGGGACGCCTACCTGCCCGAGCTCGCCACCGGCGAGCGGCGCACCGGCATCGCGCTGACCGAGCCCGGCGCGGGCACCGACCTGCAGGGCATCTCCACCACCGCCCGGCGGGACGGGGACGACTACGTCATCACCGGCACGAAGACGTGGATCACGAACGCCCGGCACGCCGATCCGCTGCCGGTGCTGGTCAAGACCGACCCGCGGGCCGAGCCGGCGCACCGCGGCATGAGCATCCTGCTGGTGCCCGCGGACAGCGACGGCTTCTCGGTCACCCAGGACATCGGCAAGCTCGGCTACAAGGGCACGGAGTCCTGCGAGGTCGTGCTCGACGAGGTGCGGGTCCCGTCGTCGCAGCTGCTCGGCGGGGTCGAGGGGAAGGGTCTGCAGCAGGCGCTGTCGTCGCTGGAGACCGGGCGGATCAACATCGCGGCCCGCTCCGTCGGCATCGCCCAGCGCGCCTACGACGAGGCCCTCGCCTACGCCCGCGACCGCACCGCCTTCAAGCAGCCCATCGGCGACTTCCAGGCCGTCCAGCTGCGCCTCGCCGAGATCGCGGTGCAGCTGCAGGCCGCACGCCTGATGACCTACTGGGCGGCCTCGCGGATGGACGACGGCGTCCGCATGGACACCGAGTCCGGCATGGCCAAGATCTTCGCCTCGGAGACCGCGCTGCAGTGCGCCACGGACGCGATGCGCATCCACGGCGGCTACGGCTACTCCACGGAGTTCGAGGTCGAGCGGCTCTACCGCGACGCCCCGCTCATGTCGATCGGCGAGGGCACGAACGACGTCCTGCGCACCGTCGTCGCGAAGTCCCTGCTGGCGGG
The DNA here is from genome assembly GCF_030286555.1 of Actinomycetospora termitidis. Classification (GTDB taxonomy): domain Bacteria; phylum Actinomycetota; class Actinomycetes; order Mycobacteriales; family Pseudonocardiaceae; genus Actinomycetospora; species Actinomycetospora termitidis. The sequence goes on from NZ_JASVWF010000006.1 coordinate 296,905, forward strand.
CAAGGCGACGGTGGGATGAGCGGGCCGTCCGCCGACGACCTCCGCGCGCAGGCCGCCCGGCTCGGATTCGCGCTCGACGACGACGTCGTGGCCGCGATGCACGCGGCGGTCACCGGCGCGGAGCCGTCGACGGCCGCCCTGCGCGACCGGCCCGCCCCGTTCGACCTGTCGGCCGACCCCGCCCACGGCGACGCCTGGGTGCGGCGCCACGCGCGGGTGCCGCTGGACGAGCCGTCGTCCGACGGTCCGGGCGACGACGTCCCGGGCGTCGGCGATCTCCTCGCCGCGTACGCCGCGGGGACGACGACGCCCGAGCAGGTCGTGGCGGACGCGTTGACTGCCCTGCGCGCCGCGCACGAGACCCTCAACTGCACGATCGCGTTCCTCGACGAGCGGGCCGCCGCGGCGGCGGCCGAGTCCGCGCGGCGTTGGGCCGACGGCACACCGCGCGCCCTGGAGGGCGTGCCGTTCGGCGTCAAGGACGTCATCGACGTCGTGGGGGTCCCGACGACGGCGGGCTCGTTCTGCCACGGCGACTCCCCGGCCACGGAATCGGCCGAGGTCGTGCGACGCCTCGAGGCTGCCGGGGCGATCCCGGTCAGCAAGGACGCGACCACGGAGTTCGCCGTCGGCGGCCCGAACCCCCCGCGCTTCGGGCCCGTGGCCAACCCATGGCGGCTCGACCGCTGGGCCGGGGGCTCGTCGACCGGCTCGGCGGCGGCCGTGGCCGCGCGGGCGGTGCCGTTCGCGCTGGGAACCGACGTCGGCGGGTCGACCCGGCTGCCGTCCGCGTGGTGCGGGCTGACCGGGCTCAAGCCGACCGCCGGCGCGGTGTCGCGGTCCGGGGTGGTGCCGTTGTCGTGGACCGCGGAGACCGTGGGGCCGATCGCCCGCAGCGCCGCCGACCTGACCCGGGTGTTCGCCGTCCTGGCCGGGGTCGACCCGCGCGACCCGCGGCAGGAACCCCGTCCGGAAGAACCGCGGGACCTGCGTGGGCTGCGGATCGCGGTCCCGGGCGGGGCGTTCACCGAGCTCTGCGACGCGGAGGTGCGGGCGGGCGTCGACGGGCTGGTCGCCGATCTGGTGGCGGCGGGCGCGGAGGTGGTCGGCGGGGAGGTCCCGGGCGCCGCGGACGCGCTCGCGGTCGGCTACTCGATCGTCTTCACCGAGGCGGCGAGCCTGCACCGCATCGAGGTCGACCGCTGGGACCGCTACGACCCGGTCGTCGTGCGGCGCATCAGCCAGGGCATCACGACGCCCGCGGTCGACTACCTGCGCGCCCTGCAGTTCCGGGTGGAGCTGCAGCGCGAGCTGGACGCGGTGTTCGCCCGGGCCGACCTGATCGTCGTCCCGACCTGCCCGTCCACCGCCCCGCGCCTGGACGGCACCGTCGTGGTGGACGGCGTCGAGTACCCGCTCTACGCGGCGCAGTCGCGCTCGACGATGCTCGGCAACCTCACCGGCGTGCCGGGCCTCGCGGTGCCGACCGGGGTGGCCTCCGACGGCTGCCCGGTCTCGGCGCAGCTGATCGCGCCGCCGCACGCCGAGGCCCTCGCGCTGCGGGCGGCCCAGCTCTTCCAGTCACGGACCGATCACCACCGGCGACGACCCGCCGTCGTCACGGGAAAGACTTCCGGCCGTTAAACGTCTGATGTATTTTCGTGGCCCGGCTCACAAGGGAACCAGTGCACGGAAGGTGTGGTCGACATGGACTTCGGGGTCTTCATCCCGATCGGCAACAACGGCTGGCTGATCTCGGAGAACGCTCCGCAGTACAAGCCCTCGTTCGACCTGAACCGCCGTGTGGTGCAGGAGGCCGAGGCGCAGGGCTTCGCGTTCGCGCTGTCCATGATCAAGCTGCGCGGGTTCGGCGGGAAGACCGAGTTCTGGGACCACAACCTGGAGTCGTTCACGCTGATGGCCGGGCTCGCCGCGGTCACCGAGCGGATCAAGCTGTACGCCTCGACCGCGGTGCTGACGCTGCCGCCGGCGCTGGTCGCGCGGATGGCCTCGACGATCGACTCGATCGCGCCGGGCCGCTTCGGCGTCAACATCGTCTCCGGCTGGGCCAAGGGCGAGTACGAGCAGATGGGCCTGTGGCCCGGCGACGAGTACTTCGGCTACCGCTACGACTACTCGACGGAGTACGTCAAGGTCCTGCGCGACCTGTGGGAGACGGGGCGCTGCGACCTCGACGGGACGTACTTCCAGATGGACGACTGCGTGCTCTCGCCGCGGCCCACGGGCAAGGTCGACATCGTCTGCGCCGGCCAGTCCGACCGCGGCATGCAGTTCTGCGCCGAGTACGGCGACTACAACTTCATCCTCGCCCCGGGCGTGAACGACCCGGAGGTCTACCGCGAGCCCACCGAGCGGCTCGCCAAGGCCGCCTCGGCCAGCGGGCGGGACGTCCGTTCGCTGCCGCTGTTCATGGCGATCATGGCCGAGACCGACGAGGAGGCCCGCGCGAAGTGGGACTCCTACCAGGCGGGTGCCGACCTCGCCGCGCTCGGCTACATGTCCGACGAGGGCAGCGCGGACCAGACCGCCGACTCGTCCGGGACCGCGCGCACGATCAACCTCCCCGAGGGCGCGGTCAACTTCAACATGGCGACGCTCGTGGGGTCCTACGAGACCGTCGCCCGCCAGATCGACCAGGTCGCGGGCATGCCCGGGGTCGAGGGGATGATGTTCACCTTCGACGACTTCGAGCAGGGCGTCCACGACTTCGGCACCAAGGTCAAGCCGCTCCTGGGATAGGGCGCACGCCCTCCCTCGTCGAAGGAGAGTCACTGATGACGATCGCCAGCCCACCGCGGACCTCGCTCGCCGCCGCCGTCGGGGACTTCGCCGCCGGGCTCCGGCCCGGCGACGTGCCCGAGGAGGTGCTCGAGCGCGCCCGGTACCTCGTCCTGGACGCGGTGGGGCTGGCGTTCGCCTCGACGGTCTACGACTTCCCGACGAAGGCCCGCGCCGCGCTCGGGCGGTTGGGCTCCGGCGAGCACCCCGTGCTCGGCATGCCCGACCGGCTCTCGCCGCGCGACGCCGCGACCCTCAACGGCGTCCTCGTGCACGGGATGGACTTCGACGACACGCACATCCCCGCGGTCACGCACGTCTCGGCGGCCGCCCTACCGGCGGCGATCTCGGCGGCGACGACGGCGGGCGCGACCACCCGCGACCTCCTGCTCGCCTACGTGCTCGGTGTCGAGGTGTCCGCGCGCGTCGGGCTCGGTGGTGCGGGCGGGTTCCACGACGTCGGGTTCCACCCGACCGCGGTCGCCGGCGCGTTCGGCGCCGCGGTCACCGCGTCGAAGCTCTGGGGGCTGGACGCCGCGGGCATCACGGCCGCCCAGGGCATCGTCGGGTCGATGTCGGCGGGGCTGCTGGAGTTCCTCGAGGACGGGTCGTGGACGAAGCGCCTGCACCCGGGCTGGGCGGCGAGCTCCGGCATGACGGCGGCCGCGTTCGCCGAGCAGGACTGGCGCGGCCCGGCCGCGGTGTACGAGGGCCGCTTCGGGCTCTACGCCACGCACCTGCAGCAGCGCGAGTCCGACCCGTCGGCCGTCGCGGACGGGCTGGGAGAGCGGTGGGAGCTGATGCGCACCGCGGTGAAGCCCTATCCGATCTGCCACTTCATCCACGCCTTCGCCGACGCGACCCTGGCCCTGCGCGCCGAGCACGGCGTGCGGGCCGAGGACGTCGCCTCGATCCGGTGCGCGATCCACCCGGTGCCGGGCAAGGTCGTCTGCGAGCCGCCCGCGAACAAGTGGGCGCCCCGCGACGAGTACGACGCGAAGTTCTCGCTGCCCTACGTCGTCGCGACCACCCTGCGCCGCGGCCGGTTCGGGCTGGCCGAGCTGGACGACGACGCCCTGCGCGACCCGGAGACCCTGGAGCTGACGCGGCGGGTCGAGGTCGTCGAGGACCGCGAGGGCGCCTTCCCGCGCGCGTACTCCGGATACGTCGAGCTCGAGCTCACCGACGGTCGCCGGCTCACGTGGCGCGAGCAGGTCAACCGCGGGCACGACGAGCGCCCGCTCACCAACGCCGACATCGACGCCAAGTTCGCGGAGACGATCGGGACGGCGGCCGACGCCGCCACCGCCGACCGCGTCCGCGCGGCGGTGCTCGGTCTGGGTGACGACACCCCGGCGTCGACGTTCGCCGAGGCGTGCCGTGGGTGACGTCCGCGTCGGCGTCTTCCTCACCCACCAGAGGCGGCCGGAGCAGGACCCCCGCACGGTGCTGGCCGAGCAACTCGCACTGGTCCGCACGGCCCGCGACGAGGGCCTGGACTCGGTGTTCGCCGGGCAGCACCACCTCGCGGCCTCGTTCGCGCACATCCAGCCGCTGCCGTGGCTCGCGCGGGTCGCGGCCGAGGCGGGGGAGATGACGGTCGGCACCGGCATCCACCTGCTCGCCCTGCACCACCCCGTCGACACCGCCGAGACGTACGCGAGCCTCGACGTCGTGTGTGGCGGTCGCTCGGTGTTCGGCGTCGGTCTGGGCTACCGCGCCGAGGAGTACGCGGCGTTCGGGGTGCCGCCGGAGGACAAGGTCCGGCGGTTCACCGAGAACCTCGCGATCGTCCGGGCGCTGTGGCGGGGTGAGGCCGTGACGCGGGACCTGCCGTGGACGCGGCTCGACGGGGCCGAGGCCCTGATGCGGCCGGTCGGGGAGCCGCCGGTGTGGATGGCGGCGAACTCCGACGCCGCGGTCCGCCGGGCCGCCCGGCTCGCGGACGCGTGGATGATCAACCCGCACGCCACGGCGTCGACGGTGCGGCGCCAGCTCGAGCTGTACGACGCGGAGCGCTCCGCGCACGGCCTCCCGCCCGGCGGGGAGCGGCCGATCATGCGCGAGGTGTTCTGCGCGGACACCCGCGAGGAGGCGCTGGAGCGGGCGCGCCCGTTCCTCGAGGGCAAGTACCAGGTCTACGCCGACTGGGGCCAGGACCGGGTGATGCCCGACCGGGAGTCGTTCCGCATGGAGTTCTCCGCTCTCGCCGACGACCGCTTCGTCATCGGCGACCCCGACGACTGCCGCCGCGCACTGCTCGCCTGGTGCGACCTCGGCGTCGACCACTTCGTCCTGCGCACCGACTGGGCGGGGATGCCGCTCGCGTCCAGTCGGCGCTCCGTCGAGCTGCTCGCCCGCGAGGTGGCGCCGGCGTTGCGGGAGTCGTCCCTCTCGACGGCGGGGTGACCTGTCGGCTCGCTAGGGCTGCGAGTGCCGTGTGTGGTGCGCAGGATTCCTGTGCACCACACACGCTGGTCGCGGCCCTAGTGTGGCCGGAAGCCTTGGCGGCCCCGGGGCGCCGAGCGCGACGTGGGGCAGGTCCAGTGGCCGCGGGAGCTGCGTGGTGTCGCACTCGGGGCGGGACGATGATCGGGTGATGCGCGTGGTGTGCCTGCCCGGGACGGTGTGCTCGCCGGCGGTGTTCGCGCCGCTGGCCGAGCTGGTCGACGGGGTGGAGGCGGTGTCGTGGATGACGGCGCCGGGCCCGTGGACGGTGCCGGCCGTGGCGGAGCGCGTGGCGGCGGACCTGACCGAGCCGGTCCTGCTGGTCGGCCACTCGACGGGCGGAGCGATCGTGGGGTCGCTGGCGGGCGCACACCCGGAGCTGGTGGCGGGCCTGGTGCTCGTCGACACCGGTGCCCACACGCGTCGGCACGGGGACGTCGGCGCGATCATCGACCGGTTCGCGTCGTCGTGGGGTCGGGAGGCGCTGAGGGCGGTGCTGGACCGGTCGTTCGCGACCCCGCCGCCGGAGGACGTCGTCGCCGATCTCCTCGCGTACGCGGAGTCGGTGCCGCAGGAGGCGGCCGTCGAGGTGCTCCGGAGCCAGCGCGACCTCGACCTCACGCCGGTCCTGCCGACGATCACGTGCCCCGCGGCCGTGGTGCACGGCGTTCACGACCGGGCGCGGTCGACCGTGGAGGCCGAGGAACTCGCGGCGTTGCTCCCGCACGCGACCCTGCACTGGGCCGAATGCGGACACACCCCGGTGTACGAGGCCCCGGAGATCGTGGCGGAGGCGATCGCATCGGTGCGGGAGCGCGCGTCGTAGGCTCCGCCGATGGGGCGTCGGCGGGTCGTGGCACTCGTCCTCGTCGCCCTGGCGCTGCTCTGGCTTCCGGTCAACCAGCCCGTCGAGGGCCCGCAGCTGCTCGTTCTGTCGGAGACGCACGCCGTGACGGCCGCGGACCTGCTCTCCGTGGCCCTCGTGCTGGTCGCCGGATGGCTGTGGTGGACCGGCCGTTCACGGCACTAGGCACGTGATCATGCCGAGTGCGACGTTGCACTCGGCATGATCATCTGCCTAGCGCGCCGGACTGCGTCAGCGGGCTCCCGCGCGGCTGTGGCGGGGCGCGGAGTCGGCGGTCACGGGACGCGGCGGCGGCGCGGGCCGGGTGGTCGCGGGCGCGGGTGCCGGCGGGACGGCCGCGTAGGCGGGGACGGTCTCCTCGGCGTGGCGCGTCGGGGTGGCCGGCGGCATCGGGCGGGGCGGTATCGGCGCGGCGGCGGGCGCGGCAGCCGGCACAGCGGCGTGAGCAGCGGCCGGAACGGCCGGGGCCGCGACCGGCGCGTCGTACGCCGGCGGTGCGAACGGGGCGTCCGGGGTCCGGACCGGGGCCGGGCCGGACCCGCCGTCGGGAAGGGCCTGGGACTGCATCTCCGCCTGGGCCTCGAGGAGATCGCGGATCTGGGTGAGGAGCTCGACGTCCGTGGCCTGGACGGGGCCGGCCTCCTCGCCGCGCAGGCGACGGTTCTGGATCGCCTTCATCGGGGCGACGATCAGGAAGTAGACGACCGCGGCCGTGATGAAGAACGTGATCGCCTGGTTGATGAAGCTGGCGTAGTCGAACGTCACGCCGCTGACGCGCACCGTGCCGCGGAACTGGTCGCCGCCCGGGGAGAGCAGCTGGATCAGCGGCTTGAGGAACGACTCGGTGAACGCCGTGACGACGGCGGTGAAGGCGGCACCGATGACGACGGCCACCGACAGGTCGATGACGTTCCCGCGGAGCAGGAAGTCCTTGAATCCTTTGAACACGGTTCGTCCTCGGGCAGGGAGCTGGGGAGCTGTGTTCCGAGGCTAAGGACGACGGCGTCCGGTCGCGCTGCGCACCCGGTCGGTCGCGGTCAGTCGGCCCGTGAGTGCGTCGGGCGGGGAACCTCTCCCGACCGGGTGCGGTGAGCGCCGCGTGTCGTGGGGCGAGGCGACGGGCGGTGCGCTGAGCGTGCGGCGCTGCGTGGGCGCCACCGTCCGGAGATCGCGCGGGGGCGACCGGTCACCCCGCGGTACGGGTCGTCGTGGTGGTCGTCGTGGACCGACTCGTGCCCGACCGGGTCGTGGTGGTGGTCGGGGACGAGCTGGTGCTGGCGGCGGCGCTCGTCGGGACGATCGGCGCCACCGCGACCGGGGGCGGCGGCACGGGCGCGGTGCCGTTCGAGGCCATGCGCGCGGTGACCACGCCGAGCGCGACGACGAGCCCGAGCACGACCGCCGCGGCCGCCGTCACGACGAGCAGGCGCAGGCGCGGCCGGGGTCGGCGGTGGCTCGTGGCCGTCGGCGCCGCCTCGAAGGGCCGCGTGGACGGTCGTCCCGGGACCTCGTTGGTGGTCGGGGTCTCGTCGATCTCCGGCGCGGAGTGTCGGCCGGTGGTCGAGGGGGTGTCGGGCCGGGCGTGTCGTCCGGTCGTGGCCTCCGTGTCCTGCTCGGTCATCGCCGCCTCCCCGGGCCAGCACCGAGTGTTCTCACCCGATGCAACGCGCGAGGGGCGCCGAGGTCACTCGACCGGGGGAAGCTGGGCGACCAGCCCGTAGATCCCGCTGCGTGGTCGGCGACCCGGCGTCGGCCAGTCGGCGACGTCGACGAGGCCCGGTGCAACGGGCTCGAGGCCGTGCAGGAAACCGCGGATCTCGGCGCGGGAGCGCGGGGTGAGCGGGCTGGCAGAGCCGGCCATGGCGTCACGGATGTCGCGGATGCGGGTCGCGACGGCGGGGTCGTCCTGGTCGTCGCTGCCGTGGCTGAGGACGATCGCGCTGCCCGGCGCGAGGTGGGCGCGGTAGGCGTCCACGACGGTGCGCGGGTCCTCTCCGACGGAGTGCAGCACGGCGACCGCGAGCACCGCGACCGGCTCGGTCAGGTCGAGCAGCGTCCGGACGCCGGGAGCGGCCAGGACGGCGTCGACGTCGCAGAGGTCGGCGTGCGTGATCGAGGCGTGCTCGACGTCGACCAGGATGTCGCGGGCGTACGCGACGGCGACCGGCTCGGCGTCGACGTAGGCCACGCGGGCGTGGGCGCCGACGATCTCGTGGACGTTGCCCACGGTGGGGATGCCGGAGCCGAGGTCGAGGAACTGCATGATGCCCTGGGCCAGGCACCACCGGACGGTGTGACCGAGGAAGTCGCGGTTGGCGCGGGCGATCTCGGCGACATCCGGGTGGCGTTCGAGCAGGACCGCGGCGACCGCGCGGTCGGCGGCGAAGTTGTGCGCGCCGCCGAGGAAGTGGTCGTAGATGCGGGCGGCGTTCGCCTCGCTGACGTCGGTGATGTCTCCGGTGTCGCTCATCGGGCGGCGACCCGCTCCGCCGCGGCCGTCAGGGTGCGCACCGTGACCCGGTGCAGCGGGGCCACCAGGGTCCACACCAGTCGTCCGACGAGACCACGGGGTTCGACCGCCGTGACCAGGAGCAGCGACTCCTGCCGGACCGCCAGCACGACGCGGGGGGTGTAGACCCGGCCCTCGACGCCCAGCACCACGTGGTCCGGCTCCTCGTGCAGGACGGCCCAGCCGACGGCGAGATTCGGCGGTTCCGGAGTCACGAGGAGCAGGCCAGCTCCGCGCTGGACGGTCCGGATGACGGCGAGCACCGTCGGTCCGGCGTCGTCGAGGATGAGGTCGGCCCAGGCCCGCGCGCTGCGTCCGTCGGCGATCCGCGCGGGCGCGGCGTACGCGTCGACGTAGCCGGCGCGGGCGGGGAGCCCCTCGAGGTCGTCGGGCGGGCGCACGCGCTGGACCATGGGGTCATTCGACCACGCGCGAGGGTGCTGTCGAGTGGGCATCCATCCGGCTCCGACGCCTTCGTGAGCCGGATGGTGGCCCACTCGGCGAGCTTCCGGAGATTCTCGGAACCGTTCCGGCGCGACGCGGCTCCAAGCTGGTGTGGAGACCCCGACACGACGTACCTGCGTGCCCTTCCGTGGATCCCTGGCGGTGGAGCTCGGCCTGATCACCTGGGACCGGCTCCTCGGCCCGGACTTCGTCCGCCTGCACCCCGATGTGTACGTCGGTGCGGGCGCCGAGATCGACACCCGGGTCCGGGTCGGTGCCCTGAGCACCTGGAGCCGCGACGTCGGGGTCGTCGCCGGACCGCTGGCTGCGCTCGCGTGGGGCGCGGACTGCCCGTGGGAGGACGCCGAGATCGTCGTCGACCGGCGTCTGCGCCTCCCGGACACCCGGATTCGTCGTGACCAGCTCTCCGCGGACGAGGTCGCGACCTGGTTCGGGCACCGCCTGACGACGCCGGTCCGGACGGCCTTCGACCTCGCACGACGCGAGCCGTTCGTGGAGGCCGTCGCGGCGGCCGACTCGATCGCGCACGTCACCCGCTTCCCGGCGTCCCTGCTGGCCCGCTTCGCGGACCGCTACCCGAAGGCCCGCGGAATCGTGCAGGTCAGGCGCGTGTGTGCAGCGATGGATCCGCGCGCCGAGTCACTTCCGGAGACACGGCTTCGCCTGGGGCTCCTCGAGCGCGGGGTACCCCCCGCCGTCTCTCAGCTGTGGGTCACACTCCTGACCGGTGAGCGCCGACGGCTCGACCTCGCGTGGCCGGACAGCATGTTCGCGCTGGAGTACAACGGGCTGCTGGACCACGGCTCGAGCACGCAGCAGAACAGCGATGCGTTCCGGACGGGACGGCTGTCCGACATCGGGTGGGAGGTCCTTCCCGTCACGTCCGCGATGATCATGGACATGGCGGCCTTCGACGAACTCGGCCGACGGGTGCTCCGGAAGGTCGCGTGACGAGCGGGTGCTCATCGGGCTCGGCCGCCCGTACGGGCCGGATGGACGCCCACTCGGCGGAGCCGCCGGCACCAGCGCCCTACCGCGCCAACGACCGCAGGAGCAGCGTCTCCGCGAGGACACACTTCCCGAACATCGCGAGGTGCAGGCTCTCGTCGATCCCGTGCCAGCGCGAGGCCGGGTCGCCGACCCCCGTGACGAGGACCGTCGCGCCCGGGAACGTCCGGGCGAACTCGGCGATGAACGGGATCGTGCCGCCCATCCCCATCTCCACGGTCTCCGAGCCGAACGCGGACGACAACGCCTCCCGCGCCAGGTCGTAGACCGACCCGGTCGGCGACAGCGCGAACGGCTCGCCCGAGGCGTGCAGCGACACGTCCAGCCCGACCCCCCACGACGCCTGCTGCTCCAGGTGCTCGCGCACCGCGGCGAAGGCGGACTCCGTGGAGTCGCCCGGGGCGAGCCGCGCGCTGATCATCGCCCGGGCCCGGTGCACGAGGATGTTCGCCGCACCCTCGACGGCCGGGGCGTCGATGCCGAGCACCGCGATCGCCGGCTGCTGCGCGACGCGCTCCTCGATCGACCCCGTGCCCAGCAGGTCCACGCCCTCGAGCACGCCCGCGTCGCCGCGGAACTGCTCCTCGGCCATCCCGGCGACGTCGGTCGACCCGCGCACGAGTCCCGGCACGGCCACCGTGCCCTTGTCGTCGTGCAGCGTCGCGAGGAGGCGACACAGGGCGGTCAGGGCGTCGCCGGCGGGGCCGCCGAACACTCCGGAGTGCACCGCCCGCTCCAGCATCGACACCTCGACGACGATGTTCGTGAGGCCGCGCAGGGACGTGGTCAGGGCGGGCACGTCGACGGCGGGGTTGCCGGCGTCCGCGATGACGATGACGTCGGCCGCGAGCTGCTCGTGGTGCTCGGCGAGCAGCGCGGACAGGGTCGGCGACCCGGACTCCTCCTCGCCCTCCACGAACAGCGTCACGCCCACCGGGGGCCGGCCGTCGTAGGCGCGCAGCGTCGCGAGGTGGGTCATCACGCCGGCCTTGTCGTCCGCGGCGCCGCGGCCGTAGAGCCGCCCGTCCCGCTCGGCCGGTTCGAAGGGGGCGCTCGTCCAGAGGTCGTCGCCGCCGGTGGGCTGCACGTCGTGGTGGGCGTAGAGCATCACCGTCGGCTGCCCCTCCGGCGCCGGCCAGTGCGCGACGACGGCGGGTGCGCCACCCTCCGCGGCCAGGATCGACACCGATGCCGCGCCGGCCGAGCGCGCCAGCGTCGCCACCGCGTCGGCGGAGCGGCGCGTGTCCTCGGCGTGCGTCGGGTCCGCCCAGATCGACGGGATGCGCACGAGCGCCTCCAGGTCGCGCCGCGCGTCCGGGAGCACGGCGTCGACGGCGGCCTGCAGGTCGGCGGGAACGTCAGCCATGGGTCGACCCTAGGGTGCGGGACGCCTCGGTGCCCGGACTTCCCGACGGCGGGTGGGGGCGAGGACCGGACTGCGCGGAACGGACGAACTTCACCACGAGGCCCGATCGGCTCGATCCGCATCCGCGGTCGGGGCCGCGGCCCCCGCCCGCCGTCACGGCGACGGACACGACCGGTTGCCGCCCGTTCGGCTCAGCAACTGCTTCCGATTAGGCGCCCGCCGAGCAGCCCCATACGGTCGACCCGGTTCGCCCGAAGGGCCCCGCCGGGTACGAGTTCGCGCATGACGATCGCCGCGATCCACCGCTATCCGGTCAAGTCCATGCAGGGCGAGTCCCTGCAGCGGGCCGCGTTCGACGAGCGCGGGGTGGTGGGCGACCGCGCGTACGCGCTGCTCGACGTCGAGACCGGCATCGTCGCGAGCGCGAAGGTCCCGAAGCGGTGGCCCCAGCTGCTGCGCTTCTCCGCGGCGTTCGTCGACGAGCCGGTCCTCGGGGAGTCGGCGCCGCCCGTCGTCATCACCTTCCCGGACGGGTCGACAAGGCGCAGCGACGACCCGACGATCAACGAGGCCCTGTCGTCGGTCCTCGGCCGGGACGTCACGCTGATCACGACGCCGCCCGAGGGCGCGGGCTTCGAGGAGATCTGGCCGGAGATCGACGACCTCGCCCCGCAGCACATCATCGACGCCACCACGGCCCGGCAGGAGGACACCGGCGAGGCGATCAGCCGCTTCGACGTGGCCGCCTTCGCGCCGACCGGGCGGTTCTACGACCTCGCCGCCATCCACGTCATCACCGAGTCGACCCTCGCGCGCCTCGGCGAGCTCGCCCCGGACAGCCGCTTCGACGTGCGTCGCTACCGCCCGAACGTCGTGCTCGCGGACACCGACCCGGGCTTCGTCGAGAACGACTGGGTGGGCCGGGAGATGAGCCTCGGGGACGCAGTCCGGGTCTCGTACACCTTCCAGACGATGCGCTGCGTCATGACCACGCTCGCCCAGGAGGACCTGCCCGAGGACCGCGACACCCTGCGGACCGTCGCGAAGCACAACCGCGTGCACATCGAGAAGCCCGAGGTCGCGGGGAAGTGGGCGTGCGCCGGCGTCTACGCGGACGTGACCGCCGGGGGCGAGCTCGCCGTCGGCGACCCGCATTCCTGACGGCGGGTCCTAGAGCTCCTGCTGTCCCTGCACGGCCGTGAGCAGCCGCCCGACCTCCTCCTCGACCCGACCCTTGTCGAGGCCGAGCCCGGTGAGGACCCCCTCGCCGTCCTCGGCCTCGAGCAGGGCGAGCAGCAGGTGCTCGGTGCCGACGTAGTTGTGGCCGAGGCGCAGCGCCTGGCGGAACGTCAGCTCCAGGACCTTCTTCGCGGCGGCGTCGAACGGGATCAGCGCCGGGATCTCCTCGACGGGGGCCGGGAGCTCCGCGGCGACCTTGCGGCGCAGCGCGTCGGGCGTGACCCCCTGCGCGGCGATCACCCGGATGGCGAGGCCCTCCGGCTGCGAGAGCAGGCCGAGGGCGAGGTGGCCGGGGGTGATCTCGGCGCTGCGGGCGGTCCGGGCCTCCTCCTGCGAGGCCACCACGACCGATCGGGCCCGCGGCGTGAAGCGCTTGAACCCCTCCTCGGGGTCGATCTCGCTCGCCCCGGCCTTGGGGACGAAGCGCTTCTGGGCGGCCTGCTTCGTGACGCCCATGCTCCTCCCGATGTCGGTCCAGGAGGCACCGGAGCGGCGGGCGCGGTCGACGAAGTGGCCGATGAGGTGATCGGCCACCTCGCCGAGGTGCTCGCCGGCCAGCACGGCGTCGGAGAGCTGCTCGAGCGGTTCGTCGTGGACCGAGGTGATGGCGGAGATGAGGTCGTCCAGGCGGACGTTGACCGGCGACGTCATGCGTCTACCGTAGGTTGACGCCGGGGACAACGTCAACCTTGGGTGGACGACACGAACGGCCCGTTCGCAGCGTCTATGCGCGCGAGAGTGCCGTTCGCTCAGGTCAGGGCGACACCGGCCCCGGCACGTGGACGTACGGCTCGATCCGCTCGAAGTGCTTCCCGCCGATCGGCCGCTTCGCCACCGCCGGGCTCCCGGCGTAGAGGTACCCGGCGTGGGGGAGGTCGCCCTTGATCACCGAGCCCATCGCGACGAGGCAGCGGTCCGGCACGGTCGTCCCGGGCACGACGACGACGTTGCTGCTGAGCAGGGTCCGCACCCCGACCGCGACCGGGCGGGGCAGCTGCACGTTCTCCTCGACGTCGACCCCGTGGGTGATCACCGTCGAGCGCACCCCGGCGAACGAGCTGTACTCGCCCATCGACAGGCCGCCGCTGACGTCCAGGTAGTGCCGGCTCATGATCGCGGCGTGGCGGCCCATGACGAAGGTGCCGGGGCGGTCGTCGGTCGGGTCGTAGCGCTGGTAGGCGGGCGCGGCGCTGATCCAGTTCCACTGCAGCACCCCGGCGCCCTCCTCGAAGCGCAGGAGCCGGACCGAGCGGACGACGGTGCCCGCCCCGATCCGCGCCTCCGGTCCCAGGTCGAGCAGCCCGACGCGCATCAGCAGGCACGGCGAGACGCGCGCGGTCGGGGCGACGCGGTGCCCCAGACGGCGGAGCAGGAAGTTCTTCGCCCGCGAGGCGGGCAGCACCCCGACGGCCAGGACGAGCAGGGTCCGGACGGCGCCCGGAGCGGGCGGCAGGGGTCCCCTCACCGGGTGACTCGGCCGCTGTGTTACGCCGTTCGGAGCAGTGCTCGGGGATGCTGGGGTCTCGGACGAGAGGGTCATCAGAAGCGCTCCCCGATCACGGAGGCCCGCGGGGCGCCGTAGATGGCCCCGGGAGGGACGTCGCGGTCGATGACGGTGTTCGGGGTGACGATGCACGAGCGCCCGATCCGCACCCCCCGCAGCACGATGCAGCGGGTGGTCACCCACGCGCCGTCCTCGACGACGACCGGCGCGGTGACGACCCCCATGTGCCGACGGTCGTGCGACCCCGTCGTCACGAAGGTCTCCTGGGACAGGACGACGTCGGAGCGCAGGATCACGAGGTCGCGGTTGGAGATCCAGACGCCCTCGCCGATCCAGCACCGGTCGCCGACGTGCAGGTTCCACGGGAACCGCACGCGCACCCGCGGGCGGATGATCACATCGGCGCCGATCTCCGCTCCGAACAGGCGCAGCACCCGGGCGCGCAGCCGCGACGAGGGCTGCAGCGAGTTCGTGACCAGCAGCCGCTGCACGACCCACCACAGGAACACCAGCCAGCTCGGTCGGGCCCGCGGGTCGTCGAGCGGCGGGACCTCGTTGAGGTCGACGACGGGGACTTCGCGACCGGCCGTCGTGGCGGCTCCTGTGCCGCTGGACGTCAGCATGGCCGCACTGCTGACACCGGGCCCGGAGGCAGCCGCGACCGCCGCCGCCCGCGCGATGCGGGTCCGCCGGTCCAGGCCGCCCTGCTGGGTCGGCATCTCCGGGACCAGTTCGGTGCCCGGCCGCACGGCCGTCGGGCCGTCGGGGCTGGTCATGGGCGCTCCAGATCGATGAGGGGGGAGACCGGGTGAACCGGTACACGTGGCAGGTCGGGCAGTACTGGCGCCGGCTCCGGCCGGGGACGCGGCGCGGCGTGACGATCGGGGCGGCCGCGCTGGTCGTCGTGCTGGTCGTGGTCGTGGTGCTCGGCGTGGTGGTGCGGTGGAACGACGTCGGCACCACCGCCGACGCGACCGACCGCGGCGCGACGGTGGCCGTCATCGGCGACTCGATCTCGCAGGGCACGAAGCTCGGCGGGCTCGGCCGCGCGAACTGGACGAGCATCGTCGGGGCGTCGCGCGGCTGGAAGGTCACCGACGTGGCGGTCGGCGGCACCGGCTACGCGTACGCGTCGCCCGGGACGCAGACCTTCGCGGCGGGCCAGCTCGAGCGCGCGGTCGCGGCCGGGCCGGGCACCGTCGTCGTGCAGGGGTCGCGCAACGACGGGCTCACCCCGTTGCCGCAGGTGTCCGCGGCGGCCGCCGACCTGTACCGGCAGCTGCAGGAGCGGCTGCCCGGCGTCCGGTTGATCGTCATCGGCCCGGTGTGGTCCGACGGCACGATCACGCCGAGTCTCGAGGCGCTGAGCGACGCGGTCCGCAACCCCGCCCTCGCGGCCGGGGCGACCTACATCGACCCGATCCGCGAGAACTGGTTCGCGACGGCGGCGGGCGCGCAGCCGCCGGTGATCGCCTCCGACGGCGTGCACCCGAGCGACGCCGGCCACCGGCTGATCGCCGAGAAGGTGCTCCGGGCCCTGGAGCGTGGCTGACACGGCTCAGCGCTTCCGCAGGAAGACCATCAGCGTGGCGCCGGCCGCCGACGGCAGCACCTTGTTCACCCCGAGCAGGGCCCGCATCGCCGTCGTCGAGCCGCCGACGTAGGCCGGCTCGGCGCTCATCGCGTACACGTGGTGGTCGAAGCGGTGCTCGGGGAACCAGCGCCGGATCGCCTCGCGCGAGTTGAGCTCGTAGGCGACCGGGAAGGTGTCGCGCTCCTGCTTCGCGGGCTGCAGGCGGCGCAGCGCCCGGTGGTGCAGCACGTTCGGCACCAGGCGGGCGCTCATCCCGACGACGCCCCACTTCCGTGGCGTCCGCGCGCAGAGCCATCCGCCGGGGCGCAGCACGCGGTCGACCTCGGCGGCGAGCACCTCCGGGTTCGCGACGTGCTCGAAGGTCCAGTTCGACACGATCATGTCGACGGAGGCGTCGGCGAGCGGGAACGTGGCGTCGGGGTCGTAGACCTCGGCGCGGGTCAGGGCCGGGTTCTCGCGGACGGCCGGGTCGACGTCGAGCCCGACGAGCTCCGCGCACCGCGGTCGCAGGCGCTGCAGTTCGCGGCGCGCCGGCACCGGGTCCTCCAGGAACTTCCCGCGCCCGGCACCGAGGTCGACCACGGTGTCGGTCGGGCGCATCAGCGCGTTCACGCGGAAGTAGAACTCGACGGTGCCGTCGAGGCGGGTGAACCCGCCCGCCCCGTACTCGGGGAACACCCGGGCCATCGGGGTCTCCCCGACGACGGGGTGCGGCGCGGCCTGCGCGGGCGCGGCGGTGGGTCGCTGCTCGAGGGTGGTCATCGCGGGTCTCCGGTGAGGGCGGGAGCCGGGGACGGCTCGTCGTCAGGAAGGGGGTCGGGGAGGGGAGCGCGGCGCGAGAGCAGCCAGAGCAGGCCGACCATCACGACGATCCGGGACATGGCCTGCAGCAGGGATCCGCGCAGGAGGATGAACTCGTAGCCCGCGATCGCGGGGACGAGGACGGCGGCGAGCGGGGTGCGTCCGGAGAGGGATCCGGAGAGGGCCAGGAGGCGGGCGCGGATCAGCGAGTCGTCCAGGCGGCGGGCGACGACCCCGGCCGCGCCGAGGAACGCGATCACCCCGACCCACCCGAAGTCGATCCATCCCTCCGCCCACAGCGGGGAGTCGAGGTTGGTGAACTTGAAGCCGATCTGGTGGGCGATGAGGACCGTCGTGTTCTCCGGCTTGTCGGTCCAGATCGCCCGGGGGAACCAGAACAGCACGTCGCCGAGGAGCTGCTCGCCGAAGGAGAAGCCCTGGGCGTCGGTGACCCGCAGCGCGATCCCGACGTCGGTCACCGATCCGTAGTCCGTCTTGGCCAGGACGTAGTCGACGGGGTTCGAGAAGTCGTTGTAGTGCACGTTGTACTGGCGCGCGGTCGACTCGCTGACCCGCCAGGCGTCGAGGTAGGGGAAGACGACGAGCGAGGCCATCGCGAACCCGGTGACGAACGCGGCGAGCATCAGCGGGCGCGCGGTGCGCCGCCAGAGGTAGAGCACCCCGAGGATCACGGTGAACGCCCAGAACCGGGAGTTCGAGATCGGGTTGTTGATCAGCAGGTTCATGCCGAGCAGCAGGGCGAACAGCACCTGGTTGGACACCGCCCGGCGCAGGACCCGGTCGTCGACGAGCAGCTTGCCCAGCGTCAGCAGCGCGATGTACGGCAGGACGTTCGCGACGGTCGCGAGGCTCCCGCCGACGGCGTCGCCGGTCGCGGACGCCAGCAGGCCCTGGTCGGACAGGCTGTCGGTGACCGCCTCGCGGCTGGACAGCAGGGCGGAGGGGCCGCCGAGGATCAGGACGAACAGCGGCGACGCCGCGACCGAGCCCCAGCCGAGCAGCAGGACGCGGCGGGGGGCGAAGAAGCGGCGGGGGAGGCCGGTGCCGGGTCCGCTGGTGGGCCGCACCCGCGACCCGACGTCGAAACAGACCATCCCGACCAGCAGCACGAGCGCCTGCAACAGCTGCTCGTCGCGGGTGAGCGTGACCCCGAGCGGGTTCGAGTCGGCCAGGGCCTGGGTCAGGCCGGCCACCGCGATCCAGCAGTAGGTGAAGATCCAGAAGCCGATCGTCAGCCACTGCGGGCGGGCCTGCCACATCAGGCCGAGCAGCCGCACCGCGCTGTAGACGACGGCGACCGCGAACAGCAGCGCCGGCACGCCCAGGGTCGGCTGGGCCCCGAGGACGGGGACGAAGAACAGCGCCGTCGGGATCGCGAGCAGCCCGACGAAGCACAGCAGCGGCACCAGGAACTGCACGCCGGTGAGGGGGACCGGCGCGAAGCTCGGTGCGTCGAGGCGCCTCACGACGCCCAGCTCTCGTGCAGCGTGACCAGGGGACCGCCCGCGCGCAGGGAGAAGAACTCCCAGCCGGGGATGGTGCCGCGGGAGTCCGCGATCGCCGGGTCGGTGACCGTCGTGACGGTGCCGTCGGGCAGGTGGATCACGGCCGAGGGTCCGCCGTCGAGGTCGATCGAGACGGTGTACTGCGTGCCGTCCTGGGCCAGGGCCAGGGGACCGTTGCGCAGCGGCGTCAGCGTGGTGCCGGTGGCGGTGCCGTAGATCCACCGGGTCGCGCCGATGACGAAGTGGCAGTTCGTGTCCGAGACGGGGCGCGCGGTCCAGGTCGCGAGGCACAGCGACGCGGCCGTGGGGTCGCCCGGGCCGAGGGCGAAGCGCGCGCCGATCGTGCGCACGGGGCGGCCGAGCGGCTGGGTCAGGTAGACCGCCCCGGCGCCCTCGACGTTGCCGACGGCGGCCCCGTTCTCGACGGTGGGCGTGGCCGGGACGCCGAGGTTGGTGACGTCCAGGCGGACGCCCTCGTCGCCGGCCGCGGGGAGCGGTCCGTCGGGGTGGCGGCCCCACAGGGTGCGCAGGTTCGGCCCGGTCTGCGCCGCGGCGGGCATCGAACGGACCGGCGACGAGCAGGCGGCCAGCGGGACCGCCGCCGTGGCGAGGGCGAGGCCGCCGAGGAACGTGCGGCGGTTCATCGGACGACGACCTCCTGGGGACGGGGGAGCGGGGCACGTTCGGCGACGACGGCCATGACGACGAGCGAGACCGCGCCGGCCGTCGTCATGCCCCAGGCCAGGCCGTCGACGCCGGCGAGGAGCAGGCCGAGGGCGGCGCCGGCGACGACGCCGGTGGTGGTCACGAGCTGCGCTCCGACCAGGGCCCGGGGCCGGCGCAGGCCGCGCAGGCGGGCGTGGAAGGGCACGGTGAGCCCGGCGAGCACGCTCTGGATCGCCACCGGGATCACGAGGGCGGCGAACGCGGTGTACTGCGGGAACAGCAGGTCGAGCAGGACGTGGCGCAGCGGGATCGCGGCGAGCACGACCAGTCCCAGCGCGGCCATCGCGACGAGGGCGACGGTGCGGAAGCGGTCGACGGCGGCCCGGTCCGCGGCCTTGCGGGCGAAGGCGGGCGTGAGCAGGAGGAGCAGCGCGGCCATGAACGTCACCGGCGGCTGGTAGACGAGGAGCTGGACTGCGCGCAGGCCGGCGGCGTCGGTCGTGGTGAGCAGCAGACCCGCGAGGAGCAGGACGATGTAGACCTGGCTCTGGCCGACGACCGCGACG
This sequence comes from Actinomycetospora termitidis, assembly GCF_030286555.1. Classification (GTDB taxonomy): domain Bacteria; phylum Actinomycetota; class Actinomycetes; order Mycobacteriales; family Pseudonocardiaceae; genus Actinomycetospora; species Actinomycetospora termitidis. Next base: position 316,261 of record NZ_JASVWF010000006.1, read on the forward strand.
ACGGTGAACCACCCGGACAGGTACCGGCTCTCGCGCAGCCAGGTGCGGGGGCCGGTCGGCCGACGGAGTCCGAGGACCGGGAGCACGGCGACCGCGGCCAGCGCACCGACCCCCCACGCCGCGGCGAGGGACGCGACCGACCAGGTCCCGCCGACGGCGATGCCGATCAGCGCCACCGCCTGGACCGTCGCCCACGTCGCGTCGACCGCGAGGGCCTTCGTCGGGGTGGAGCGGGAGAAGAAGACGTACCGCCCGGCGTCGGCGACGAGAGCGCCCGGGACCCACGGGGCGAAGGCGACGAGCCAGGTGAGCGGGCCGCCGACGACCTCCCCGACCGCGAGCAGCACCAGGGCGCCCAGCACCCCGAGGACCGCGGCCGCGCCGAGAGAGGACGCGGCGAGGTGGCGCCGCCGGTGCTCGTCGGTGACCGTCGGGAGGTGCGCGAGCAGCGGTTCCCCGACGAACGCGCGGATGCCGGCGGAGTAGATGGTGACGACGGCGTAGGCGACGACGAAGAAGCCGAACCCGTCCGGCGCGAGCACGACCGACGCGATGAACGCGGTGAGGTAGTTCGTGCCCGAGCTGAGGACCTGGTCGGCGACACCGGCGAGGACCTTGCCCGCCCGCCCACCGCTCCGCTGTTGCTGCGCTAGCACGACCCCTCCCCCCGAAGGCCTCCGACTGGGCCGACGCTACGGGGATAGCGCCTGAACGGCGCAGTGCGTTACGCCTATCGGACTATGAGTAGCGGAGGAACCCGCTGGAGGGGGTGACGGGCTGGGCTGATCGGGGCCGGCGCCGAGAGGTACGTGAGGCACGTTCGTGGGCCCTCGGAGGTGCCTCATGTACCTCTCGAGGCGGCCGTGGTCTGCGCGCCGACCATCGGGCTCACCTTGTCGCGGGTTCTCGCGGCCCGCCGTCCACCTTGTCGCGGGGAATCACAGCGACAACCTGGGCGGGGCGAGGAAGGAGTCCGCGACAGGGTGGCCGTCAGTTCTGCGACGGGTGCGGACGAGGGATCGGGCACTCGAGGTGGTAGCCGCGGGCGGTGTAGTCGAAGCCGTCGAGGGCGAGCTCGCGGCGGTTCGGGTCGACGGGCGACGCGTAGTACGCCCGGATCTCGGCGATCAGCCCGGACTCCCGGTCGAAGACGTACCACTCGTCCCCGCGCAGGATCGTGCCCTCGGCCGTCTTGTAGTGCGTCCACTCGATGACCGCCTGCGCGCTCGCGGGGTCGGCGAGCAGCCGGTCGACCGTCCACGCCGAGCCGAGGGTCGCGACCCGGTGCGCCCAGTTCTCCGCGATCGTCCGCGACCCGCGCCAGGCCCCGCCGTACATCCCGGGCGGGAAGTAGTGGACGGCGTCCGGGGTGAAACAGGCGACCATGCCCTCGACGTCGGCGTCGTTGCAGCCGTCGAAGTAGCGCCGGATCAGGGCATCCATGTGCTCCGCGGTGAGCATGACGAGAACCCTGCCCGTGCCCGCCGGTCCTCACCAGGTGCTCGTTCGCCGGTGGGGGACCGCGAGTGCGACGCCCGGCAGGTTCCGACGTCCCCGAACCTGCGCCACGTCGACCTCGGCGCCGATCACACCCCCGCCACCCGGCGGGACCGCTCCAGGGCGTCCGGCGTGCCCTCCACCGCCCGCCGGGCGGCGGCGCCCTCGAGCAGCAGGAACAGGTGCTCCGCCCGGTCGACGTCGCCAGTCAGGCGGACGAGCTCGGCCAGCACCGCCTGCTTGTGCGCGCGGACCACGACCATCCCCGGGTGGTCGGGCGGGAGCTCGGCGGCCGCGTGCTGGAAGGCGCAGCCCCGGTCGGTCGGGAACTCGGGCACCGCGGCGTAGCTGTCGAACACCGCACCGACCCCCGGGTCCACCGCCAGGCGCTCCTGCAGGAACGCCCACCACTGCTCGTGCCGGCGCTGCAGGTAGGCGGTGACCAGTGCGGCCTTGGAGCCGAAGGAGTCGTACAGCGTCTTCTTCGTGACGCCGGCCGCCGCCGCGATCCCGGCGACCCCGACCGCCGTGATGCCGTGCGCGTAGAAGAGCTCGGCGGCGTGGTCGAGGACGCGGCGTCCGGCGGGGGTGGTCACGGCGCTTGACTCTATACCGACCGGTGGGTCAACCTCACGGAGGTAGGCCGATCGGTAGGAGACCCGCCAGCATGATCCGCGCCATGACCTTCGACGTCGTCGGCACCCTCATCGACTTCGAGGCCGGAATTCTCGGGTGCGTCCGTGCGCTCGCCGCCGACGGGCCCACCGACCAGGAGATCCTCGAGGCATTCGCCGCCGCGGAGCACGTCGCGCAGCGCACCACCCCGGAGCTGCCGTTCCCGGCGATGCTCGACCCCATCGGCCGGCGCCTCGCCGACGAGCTCCACGTCCCTGCCCTCGACGGAGCCCTCCGCCGCTCGATCCCCGACTGGCCCGCCTTCCCCGACGTCGCCGACACCCTGCGCCGCTGGCGCCCCCACTACCGGCTGGTCGCCCTCACCAACGCCGACCAGGCAGCCGTCGAGGCGTGGGGGCCGGCGCTCGGCCATCCCTTCGACGACGTCGTGACCGTCGACCAGGTCGGCGTCAACAAGCCGGACCCCCGGATGTTCCGGGTGGCACTCAACCGCCTGGCGGACCACGGCATCGAGCAGGACGAGGTCCTCCACGTCGCCCAGAGCCAGTACCACGACATCGCGGCCGCCATGGAACTCGGACTCCGCACCTGCTGGGTCGAGCGCCGCCGGGGCCAGGAAGGCACCGGTGCGACCCCGCCGGCCGCCGTCACCCGTCCCGACCTCCACGTCGGGTCACTCGCCGAGCTGGACGCGCTCCTCGACGACGGGCGGGCGGCGGGGTAGCGGGATCACGGGCGGCGCGCACTCGTCCCGCCAGGACCGGAGGCACCGCGCGTCCAGGGTGCGGTGCCGGGCCAGCGCCACGACCGGCGTCGCCAGCCACCCCACCCCCACGACGACGGCGGCGCCCAGCGCCGCCGTCGCCGCCCCCCGGAGGCACCGCGCACGGCCGTCCCGTCCCCCCGGCGGGGCGTGCCGTTGCGCGGTACCCACGGTCCCCAGGGGACCCCACGCCCCTTTCGTCACGCTTTCAACGGGCCCGTCACCCCGGGTCACGACCGGCCACGTCACGGTCACCCGGTCGAGGAGTGATGGGCTGCTCGCAGACCGTGAAAGTCGAGAACTTTCCGCGAAACCGCGTCATGGAGTCACCGCCGGCCAGTTCCTCCACCGTGAGCTGACCCGAACGGGGCAGCAAGAGCGTCCGAACGCCGAGACCGCCGTCACAGCGGGTCGCGGGAGGGCCGTTCCACACCGGTTGCTGTCTGTCGGGGATCAGCGACCAAGCGCACGAGCTTGGTGGATTTCGTCGACGGAGGTGAATGGGATGACCCCGCAGTCGCGGCTCCGGGTCACCGTTCTCGGGTTGAACTACGCCCCGGAACCCACGGGGATCGCCCCGTACACGACCGGCCTCGCCCGGTTCCTGGCCGAGGCCGGACACGACGTGCACGTCGTCACCGGTCTCCCGCACTACCCGCGGTGGCAGGTCGACGCGGGCTACACCGGTCGGCGCATCGAGGAGCGCGACGGCGACGTCCGCATCACCCGCGTCGCGCACCCGGTCCCGACCAACCCCACCGGCCCCGGCCGCGTCGCCATGGAGGCCGCCTTCGCCGCCCGTGCGGCCCGCGTGTCCACCCACCGCGGCGAGCGCGCCGACGTCGTCGTCGCCGTCAGCCCGGCCCTGCTCTCCGTCGCCGCCGCCGCCCGGCTGCGCCGGCCCGGCCGCACCGCGCTCGGCGTGATCCCCCAGGACCTCTACGGCCACGCGCTGACCGAGACCGCCGTCGGCTCCGGCCGCGTCGCCTCCGCGGCCGCCGACCTCGAGCGCCGCCTGCTCTCCCGCGCCGACGGCGTCGTCGCGATCCACGAGCGCTTCCGCACCTCGATCGCCGCGATGGGGGTCGACGACGCCCGGATCACGACGATCCGCAACTGGACCCACGTCCCGACGGTCACCCGCCGGTCGGCCGACATCGCCGCCGTGCGTCGCGAGCTCGGCTGGCGCGACGACGAGATCATCGCGCTGCACGCGGGCAACATGGGGTCCAAGCAGGGGCTGGAGAACGTCGTCGAGGCCGCCCGCCAGGCCGACCTCGACGGGGTGCCGATCCGCTTCGTCCTCCTCGGCCACGGCGGCCGCCGCGACTTCCTGCAGGCCTACTCCCGGGGCATCCGCCGCATCCAGTTCCTGGACCCGCTGCCCACGGACCGCTTCACCGACGCCCTCGCGGCGGCCGACGTCCTCGTGCTCAACGAGAAGCCCGGCGTCGCCGAGATGTGCGTCCCCAGCAAGCTCACCTCGTACTTCGCCGCCGGCCGGCCCGTCGTCGCGGCGACCAACCCGCTCTCGGCCGCGAGCGCCGAGATCGCCGTCTCCCGCGCCGGCGTCACTGTCGCGCCCGGCTCGCCGCGGGGCCTCCTCGAGGCCGTCGTCGACCTCCGCCTCGACCCGCCCGAGTCCGAGGCGATGGGTCTGCGCGGTCAGCTGTTCGCCCATGACGTCCTACACGTCGACGCCGCCCGCGAGGCGTACGTCGCGTGGGTCGAGGGCCTCGCGGCGGCCCGCCGCCGCCCCGGGCACGCCCCGCTCCCCGAGATCGTCTCCGACACCGGCCTTCCCGACGACGGGTCCTGGCCCGTCCGCGACGCGCGGGTGGAGCCGGCGTGACCGGGGGCGAGCGGAGCGACGGGGGCAGGCTGAGGATCGCGCTCGTCCACAGCTACCACCACACCGAGGTCCCGTCCGGCGAGAACGTCGTCGTCGACGCCCAGGCGCAGGCCCTGCAGGACGCGGGGCACGAGGTCGTCGTCGTCGCCCAGCACAACGACCTCCGCCGCCGCCGGCGCACCTACCCCCTGGAGGCGGCGGCCACCGTCGCCACCGGGATCGGCCCCGACCCGACGGCGATGCTGCGCCGGATCGCGCCGGACGTCGTCCACGTGCACAACCTGTTCCCGAACTTCGGCACCCGCTGGCTCGCCCGGTGGGACGGCCCGCTGGTCGCGACGCTGCACAACTTCCGCCCGATCTGCCCGGCCGGGACGCTGCTGCGCGACGGGAAGCGCTGCACCGACTGCATCGTGACCCCCCGCTCCGCGGTGACCCACGGCTGCTTCCAGAACTCGCGGGTCGCGACGCTGCCACTGGCCCTCGCCACCCGCGGCGGGGCGACGCAGCACCCCGTCGTCCGGCGGGCCGACCGGCTGATCACGATCTCGCAGCGCGCCGCCGACGAGTACCTCGCCGCCGGGGTCTCCGCGGAGAAGCTGACGGTCGTCCCGAACGCCGTCACCGACCTGGCCGACCCGGCCGGACCCGTCGTCGCCGACGGCGAGCGCACCGACCACGTGCACGCGCCGCGGTGGCTCTTCGTCGGGCGGCTCTCGGCCGAGAAGGGCGTCGACGCCCTGCTCGAGCGTTGGCCCGCGCACCTGCCGATCGACCTGGTCGGTTCCGGGGAACTGGCCGCCGACCTCGAGGCGCGGTTCGCCGACCGCCCCGAGATCCGCTTCCTCGGCGGGATGGGGAACGAGGAGGTCCGGCGCCTCCTCGGCCGCTACACCGGGCTCGTCGTCCCGAGCCAGTGGGCCGAGGCCGGCCCGCCGCTGACCTACGTCGAGGCGCTCGCCTCACGGGTCCCGGTCGTCGCGTTCGCCGGCAACGGCGCGGCGGACGACGTGGCCCGGCACGGCACCGGGGTCGTCGTCGACCGCCGGCCCGACCCGGCCGATCTCGCCGTCGCCCTCAAGGACGTGCAGCGCGACCGCACCGCGCTCTCGCGCCGGGCCCGCGCGACCTACGACCAGCACTTCTCCACCCGCGCCTGGGTGCAGGCGCTCACCGAGACCTACCGGGAGACGATCCATGGCTGAAGCGGGGGGCGGCACCTACGCCGCGATCCTCACCGACCTGCTCGCCCGCGGCGTCATCGCCGCCGACGACGCGATCCTCGTCCAGTTCGCCGGGGAGTTCGACGAGAAGACGACCGCCGAGGTCGGGCTCACCAACTGCACCTTCTCCAACCTCGCGCCGGACTCGCCGTCCTCGCGACTGACCAAGGCGAACGCCGGCGACGCCCACGCCATGCCCTACGACGACGGGTCCTTCGACCACGTCATCGGGCACGCGGGCCTGCACCACTGCAGCCGCCCGCACCAGGCGCTGCACGAGATGTACCGGATCGCCCGGCGCACCGTGGTCGCCGTCGAGAACCAGGACTCGCCGCTGATGCGCGTCGCCTGCTCGCTCGGCCTGGCCGGGGTCTACGAGCACGATGCGGTCGCGGACGGCGGCGGCACCACCGGGGGCGTCGACGGCACCGGCACCCCGAACCACGTCTACCGCTGGACCCGCCACGAGGTCCGCAAGACCCTCGCGAGCTTCGACCCGGGCCACGTCGTGCCGGTCGAGTTCCACTCCCGCTGGCTGATCGGCACCGACCGCGCGCTGACGTCGTCGATGCGTTCGGCCATCGGTGGCCGCGAGCGCGTGATCGGCCTGCTCAACCGCGGGCTGAACACCGTGGCCCGCCGTCAGGGCAACATCTTCGGCTTCACGATCCGCAAGGACCTCGCGACGGCGCAGCCGTGGATCGAGGTGGCGGCATGATCCGCAACCGCACCCTGCGCACCCTCGCCGCCGCGGCCGCCGTCGGGATGCCCCGCCGGCTGCGCCGCTTCACCCACACCCGGCTGCTCGGCTACGAGCTCGCGCCCACCGCGAGCATCGGGCACTCGTTCGTCGACGTCGACCGCCTCGTCATGGGCGAGGGCGCGCGCATCGGCCACCTGATCCTGATCCGCGGCTGCGAGCAGGTGACGATGGGCGAGCGGGCCCACATCCTCATGCTGGTCTGGGTCAACTCGGTCCGCCGCTCCACCGGGTACTTCTCCGGCCTGGAGGCCCGCCGGCCCGAGCTCGTCATGGGCGACCACACCCTGATCACGTCGCTGCACTTCATCGACGCCTGCGACCTGGTCGAGCTCGGGAACTTCTCCGCGATCGCCGGATTCGGGTCGATCGTCCAGACCCACGCCGTCGACGTGGAGAACATGCGCCAGGACTCCAAGCCGATCCGCATCGGCGAGTACGGCATGGTCGCGACCCACTGCCTGCTGCTGCCCGGCGCCGAGGTCCCGGCCCGCTCGATCGTCGCCGCCGGCTCCACCGTGGCGCGGCCGCTCAAGGAGGGCAGCCACGTGTTCGCCGGCTCGCCCGCCCGCGCGGCGAAGGCGCTGGACCCGGACATGCCGTTCTTCCACCGGACGAACTCCGAGATCGCGTGATGACGTCGGGGGGCATCTCACGCGGTCGGGCGGTGGTCGGGGTCGCCGACCAGCTCGTCAGCTCGGCGAGCAACTACCTGACGGCGTTCGTCGCCTCGGCGGTGCTGCTGCCGGGGGAGTTCGGGGCCTTCGTCGCCGCGTACGCGGTGGTGACGGTGCTGTGCGCGGCGGGGCGCGCCGTGATCGGGGAGCCGCTGCTGGCGCACCTCCCGACGGTGGGCGCGGCGCGGCGCCCATCGCTGGGGTCGTCCGCGCTGACGGGGTCCGCGGTGCTCGGGCTGGCCGGTCTCGCGGTGTGCGTCGTCGGCGGTCTCGCGTGGGACGGCGCCGTTGGCGACGCGCTGCTGGCACTCGCCCTCTGGGTGCCGGGCGCGCTCGTCGTCGACGCCGGCCGGCACGTCCTGCTCGCCCGCTCCGACACCGGCCGCGCGCTCGCGGTGGACGTCGTCTGGCTCGTCGCCCAGGGGGTCGTGCTCCTCGCGGCCTTCCTGACGACGGGTCGGTTCTCCCTCGGCTCGGTCGCGGCGGCCTGGGGGGTGGGCGCGCTGGTGGCCCTCGTCGTCCTGCTGGCGGTGAGCGCCGAGGCCCGACGGATCGTGGACCCGCGGCCGTGGTTCGCCGAGTCCCGCTACCTCGCGGGCTGGTTCACGCTCACCTCGGTGCTCGGGCAGGCCCAGGTCTACCTGGTGCTCCTTCTGGCCGGGGCGGTCCTCGTGGCCGACGACGTCGCCGGCCTGCGGGCGGTCCAGCTGCTGGTGTTCCAGCCGCCGGTCACCTTCCTCGCCGCGCTGCTCGTGCTCGCGACCCCGGTGATGGCACGCCTCGCCGTCGCCGGGGACCGGGCCGGGCTGCGCCGGGCCCGCCGGACCGCCCTCGCGGCGACCGCCGTGCTGTCCGCGGTGCTGCTCGCCGCGATCCCGCTGCGGGACGTCCTCATGGGCCTGCTCTTCCCGCAGTACCTCGGCTACACCGGGCTGGTCGCACCGATCGTGCTCCAGACCGCGCTGGCCGCCTTCGCCGTTCCCTTCCTCGCCCAGGTCCGCGGTGAACGCCGCGGGGGCGCACTCTTCGGGCTCCAGGTGGTCACGGCCGTCGGGATGCTCGTCGGAGCCGGGGCCGGCCTCGTCGTCGGGGGCGAGGCCGGCTCCGCCGTCACCGGGCTGGCGTGGGGGCTCACGGCCTCCTCGCTGGTCGCGCTGGCCGCCGCGGTCGTGGCCTGCCGGCCGCGCCGCGCACCCGTCGTCGCCACCCGCGAGGAGGTGCCCGCATGAGGACCGTCCTGACGTCCCTCGGCGCGGTCACCGCCCTCGTGGTCGCGGGGCTGCTCGCGCTCGACGCGGCCCGGCTGGTCACCCTCGACCTGGCGGTCGCCGGGCTGGCCCTGGCCGTCGGGCTGGTGCTGTTCGTCGTCCTGCGCGGCCCGGGCGACCTCGGCGTCACGCTGCTGGCCCTCGCCGTCGGCACCGCGACCTGGAACGGGATCTCCCTCGGGCTGCCGCTCGGGCACCTGTTCCTCGCCGTGGCGCTGGTCGTGCTCGCGCTGACCGCGGTGGGTCGTGGACGGCGCCTCCGGGTGCCGCGCTGGGTGTGGCCGCTGCCGGCCGCGCTGCTCGGCGTCATCGCCTGCTCGATCCTGTTCCCGATCGACCGCGGCTACCTGACCTCGCGGTTCGGGGTCCCCGTCGACGCCGCGACCGCGGCCGCGATCCCCAGCCCGGGCATCGCGAACCTGCTCAACGGCGTCCGCTGGATCGTCCCGGCCCTGGCACTGCCCCTGGCCGTGTGCCTGGCCGTGGCCGACCGGGACGCCGTGCGCCGCACCCGGCTCGTCCGCGGCCTCGCGATGGCGTGGGTGCTGGGCGCGGTGGTGAGCGCCGGGATCGCGGTCACCGACGACCTCGGCCTCACCGCGATCAGCGCGCACTTCATCTCGGTCGACGTCGGCGGCCGGCAGGCGGGCCTCACCGCCCAGCCGAACCACCTCGCGCTCTCGGCCGGCCTCGCCGCACCGGTCGCGGTGTGGCTCCTGCTCTCCACCCGGGCGCGCGAGCGCCTGCTCTGGGCGGCCGCGACCGTGACGATCTTCGGGGGACTGTTCGTCTCCGGGTCCCGCGGCGGGCTGGCCATCGGCCTCGGGGCGGCCCTGGTCGCCCTCCTCGTCGAACGGACCGGCCGCCGCCTGCTGCTCCCGCTCGCGGGCGCCGCGATCGGCGCCGGGACCCTGCTCGTGGCCTTCTTCCCGACGATGCTCGACCGCGTCGGCACGGAGCTGCGGCTCTCGGGAGCGGAGAGTGCCGCGGAGTCCGACGCCATCCGGTCCCGCATCCACTCCCAGGCCCTCGCGGACATCGCCGAGTCCCCGCTGCGGGGCATCGGGCTGCACGTGATGGCCGAAGGTCACAACATCTGGCTGCAGCTCGGCGCGTCAGGCGGGGCCCTGTTGTTCGTCGCCTTCCTGGTGACCGCCGTCGGAGCGCTCGCCGACGGTGTCGCCGCCGCCCGCACGAACACCGGCGCGACGGCGGGCCTCGCCCGGGCGCTCGTCGTCTCGTTCGGGGCCTGGCTGGCCGTCGGCGTCGTCGAGAACCAGATCGCCGACCTCTACCTCTACGTCCCGCTGGCCCTGCTGGCCGGGCTCGCGGTCACCGCGCGCCCCGCCGCCGGCACCCCCTCGTCCCCGGCCCTCGTCCGCTCCTCGGGAGAACCGTCATGACCTTCGTCGCCCTGCTCACCGCGATCCGTCGCCGCTGGCTGGTCCTCGTCGCCGGCCTCGCCGTCGGCCTGGCCGTGGCGGCCGCCGTGACGACGTTCCTGCCGCGGACCTACGCGGCGACCGCGAGCCTCTACGTCTCCGCGGTCGACGACGCGTCGGCCCAGAACGCCTACCAGGGCGTGCTGCTCTCCCAGCAGCGGGTGAAGTCCTACACCGAGATCCTCACCTCGGAGCGGGTGCTGCGCCCCGTCATGGACGCGGCCGGCATCGCGGGGACCACCGCGGACTTCGCCGACCACGTCGCGGTCACCACCGACACCGACTCGACGGTCATGAAGGTGACCGTCACCGAGGGCTCGGGCACCGAGGCCGCCGACCTCGCCAACGCGGTCGCGTCGCGGTTCTCCCAGGTCGTCGGCCAGTTGGAGCGCCCGACGGGTGCCGGGCAGGCGCCCGCGGTCACCGTCGCGACCGTCGACGCGGCCGTCGCCGACCCGGACCCGGTGTCCCCGCGCTGGCCGGTCAACCTCGTCGTCGGCGCCGTCGTGGGCCTCCTGCTCGGTGCCGCGGGCGCGGTGATCTCCGCCGCGACCGACCGGACGCTGCGCCGTCCCGCCGAGCTCGCCGAGGTCGCGGGCGCCCCGTCGCTGGGCAGCCTCCCCGCCGTGCGCGGCGGGTTCGACCCGGCGGCCGGGGGCGAGCACGCCGAGGCCGTCCGCCGGGTGCGCACGAACCTCGCCTTCGCCGACGTCGACTCCCCGGTCCGCGTGATCACCGTGACGAGCCCGCTCGAGGGGGAGGGGCGCACCAGCCTGGTGCAGGCCCTCGCCACCGCCTTCGCCGCGACGAGTCGCGTCGCGGTCGTCGAGGGCGACCTGCGGCACCCGGTGCTCGCCGAGCGCCTCGGGCTGCACGGCCCGCTCGGGCTGACCGACGTGCTGCGGGGCCACGGCCCGCTCGGCACCGCGCTGCAGCGCCACGGCGGGGTGGACGTCCTCGTCGCCGGCGAGGTCCCGACCGACCCGTCCGGCCTGCTGGCCTCGCGGGCCCTCGGCGCCGTGATCGACCGGCTGCGCGAGACCCACGACGTCGTCCTCGTCGACGCCCCGCCGCTCGGGCCGGTCGCCGACGCGGCCGTCCTCGCCGCCGGCTCGGACGGCGCGGTGCTGCTGTGCCGGGCCGGGCGCACCCCCGCCGACGCGGTCGGCGCCGCGGCCGAGGCCCTGCGGGCGGTCGGCGCCCGCATCGTCGGCACCGTCCTGACCTCCGACGGCGAGGTCCGGGCCGCGGCCGCTCCCACGGTCGGTGGGAGCGGTGACGGCGGGTCCGGTGCGGAGACGACGCTCGTGCACCGGGTCGATGCCGAGCGCGGCAGCCCCGCGCTCGCGGGCAGCCGGGCGGACCTGGCGGCGGCCCCGTTCGACGCGTGGTTCACCACCGGCGCCACCGGCCCGGCCCGTCGGGGTGCCCACGAGGCGGCCCCGGAGATCGGCGGGCTGCGCGCCCAGCCGGGCCAGTGACCCGACCCCTGAGCCGCCGCGCCGCCCTGGTCCTGGGTGGCGCGGCGGTCGTCGGAGCGGTGGCGGGGTGCTCGACCGGCTCCACGGTGACGGCACCCCCGCCCCCGGAGGTCCCGTTGCAGCGTCACACCCGCTGGACGGCCCGCCCGGACGGGCCGCTGCCCGCGACCGGTGACGAGGGCGTGCCGTTCACGACCCTGCTCTCGAACACCACCGCCCAGCCCACGCTGCGTGGCGGGGCCCTCGTCGGGAACCTGCCCGCGGCGCAGTCCGCGGTGTACGTGACCCAGCCGCTGGGCGCCCCGGTCCGCCGGCTCGGGGCGCGGATCGCGTTCGGGCCCGGGGCGGCGTCGGGGTCGGTGGCCCTGGTGGCCTGGAACGGGGCGCCGACGGTGGACCGGGTCGACGGCCACCTGCACATGGTGTTCACCCCGGACCGCTGGATCGCCGGCGTGCTCGAGGGCGGGACGGTCCGCGAGGTCGCCCGCGCCGACTACGGCCTGGCGCTGCCGCAGGACGGCACGCCCCGCCCGGTGGAGGTGGTGGTCGCGGGGGACACCGCGACCCTGCGCCTGCCCGACGGGACCACGACCGCCGTCCGGGACCCGCGCTTCGCCTCCGGCTCCGGCGTGGTCGCGGTGTGGGAGTTCTACAAGGACGCCGCCGACTCCGCCGAGGTCACGTTCGCCGAGACCTGGGCGGGCTGAGCCGGCGGGTCCGGTGATCACCGGGCACTGAGAGCTGTCCGGAGGGCTTCGACGCAGCGCTGAGGGCCCGCTCGGCACCGGAGAGGTCCGGCGCCCGTCGACGATGGCGAGCTGCTCCCACAGGATGCGTGCAGTTCGCCATCCATCGCTGGGCCGGAGGCTCACCGGTGATCACCGCGCACCGAGAGCTGTCCGGAGGGCCTCCACGCAGCGCTGAGGGCCCGCTCGGCCGACCTCAGATGACCGCGCGGACCGCCTGCTCGAAGCCCAGCACGTGGCGGCGGCAGGCGTCGGCCGCACCGTCCGCGTCGCCCGCGGCGATGGAGCGCAGCAGGCCGGCGTGCTCCTCGACGTGGTCGGCGAAGTCGGTCATCCGGTCGAGGAACAGGCAGAAGATGCGGGTGGCGAGGTTGTGGTGCCGCGTCGCGGTGTCGGAGAGGTACGGGTTGCCGGTGGCGGCGTACATCGACCGGTGCACCCGCATGTCCCAGCGCATCAGCTCCTCGCGGGACAGCGCGGGCACGTCGAGCGCGGCGGTGGCCTCCGCGAGCTCGGCGATCTCCTCGGCGCGCACCGGCGAGCTCTCGCACACCTCGGCCGCCCGGCGCGCGGCCAGCGGCTCGAGCTGGACCCGGATGTCGGTGATGTAGGCGAGGTCGGTGATGTCCACCGCCGTCGCGAACGTGCCGCGGCGGGGGTAGGAGACGACCAGGCGGTCCACCGCGAGGTGCTTGAGCGCCTCCCGGACCGGGGTGCGCCCGACGCCGAGCTCCTCGACCAGCGCGACCTCGTCGACCGGGGCCATCGGCGGGATCTCGAGCAGGATCAGCTTGTCCTGGATCGCGTGGTAGGCGCGCTCGGACAGTGACGTCGGAGGCTGCTGGACGACGGTCACGGCCGTGATCATATCGTGGTCACCCCCGCGTCGCCGGTTGATATGTCACCGGTACTCCTCGGCGGCGTCCAGCAGCCAGGCCGCGACGTAGCCGGCGAACGACGTCCGCACGAGCAGCTGGAACTCCCCGTCGTCGTGGCCGACCAGCAGCACGCCGGACTGCCCGAGCAGCGTGCGGGCGCAGGTCCGCGGCCCGAACGACGCCGGGCGCAGGTCCAGCGCGCACCCGAACGACAGCAGCTCCCGCGCGGCACGGCCCTGCAGCCGCAGGTCGGCGTACTGCGCGGACACGTCCGACGCCGCGGCGCCGACCGCGGCCAGCGCCGGCCGGGTCACCGCCTCCCACGCCGCGGCCGAGGTCGCGGCCACGTCGGTGACCAGCCACTCGTCGGGTCCGAGGTGCAGCGACTGCCCGCGCAGCGTCGGCTCCCACGCCAGCGGCCGGGTCGGCAACGGCACGCCGAGCGCGACCTCGGCGACGGCCGCGGCCCCGGGGGCGACGCGGACGGCGAGGGCGGCGGTCGAGGGCGCCAGGGTGATCGCCAGGTCGTGGCGACCCGCGAGCTCGACGGTCAGGTCCTCGAACCGCGCGCGCCAGGCGTCGAGCAGGTGGACGGGGGCGAGCAGGTCAGCCGTCACGGCGGGCTCCCTCGGGGTCGACGAGCACGGTCGGGGCGATCTCGGCGGCCACGAGGCGGTCGCCGACGGGGACGTGCACGACCTCGCCGACCCGCGATCGCCCGGCCTTCAGCAGGGCCAGCGCGAACGGCCGGCCGAGCGCGGCGCTGCGGTAGCTCGACGTGACGTGGCCGAGCATCGGCACCGGGGGCGGCGGCAGCGCACCGTCGGCGCGGAACTCCACGATCTGCGAGCCCTCGGGCAGCGTCGTGGCCGCGTCCGTGGGCAGCAGCGAGACGAGCTCCTTGCGCTGCGGGTTGAGGTTCTCCGCCCGGGCGAACGACCGCTTCCCGACGAAGTCGGTCTTCTTCTTCGAGATCACCCAGCTCATCCCGAGGTCCTGCGGGGTGACGGTGCCGTCGGTGTCCTGCCCGACGATCGGGTAGCCCTTCTCGGCCCGCAGCACGTGCATCGTCTCGGTGCCGTAGGGCGTGATGTCGAACGGCCGACCGGCCTCGAGCAGCCGGTCCCACAGCGCGGGCGCGTACCGGGCGTCGACGTGCACCTCGTAGGCCAGCTCACCGGAGAACGAGATGCGCGCCAGCCGCACCGGCACGCCGTCGAGCACGGTGTCCTGCCACGTCATGAACCCGAACGCGTCGTTCGAGACGTCCACGTCGCCGAACACCGCGCCGATCACGTCGCGCGAGCGCGGCCCGACGACCGGGAGCACGGCCCACTGGTCGGTCACCGACGTGACGTGGACGGCGAGGTCGGGCCACTCGGTCTGCAGCCACTCCTCCATCCACTCCAGGACGACGGCGGCGTTGCCGGTGGTGGTCGTGACGAGGAAGCGGTCGTCCGCGAGCCGCAGCACGGTGCCGTCGTCGATCATCATCCCGTCGTTGCCGCACATCACGCCGTAGCGCACGCGGCCGACCTTCAGGCTGCTCATGAGGTTCGTGTAGAGCCGGTCGAGCAGCACGCCGGCGTCGGCGCCCTGGACGTCGATCTTGCCCAGGGTCGAGCCGTCCATGATCGCGACGCCGGTCCGGGCGGCGGCGCACTCGCGCAGCACGGCGGCCGCCATGTCCTCTCCGGCGCGCGGGTAGTGCCGCGCCCGCTTCCACTGACCCACGTCCTCGAACACCGCGCCCGCGGCGACGTGCCGGTCGTGCAGGACGGTCGTGCGGACGGGGTCGTACAGGTCGCCGCGCTCGCGCCCGGCCAGCGCGGCGAAGGCGACCGGGACGTAGGGCGGGCGGAACGTCGTCGTGCCCAGGTCCTCGATCGGGCGCCCGAGCAGTTCCGCGGTGATCCCGGAGGCGATGACCCCGGACGTGCGGCCCTGGTCGTGCGCGGTGCCGATCGTCGTGTAGCGCTTCACGTGCTCGACGGAGGTCATGCCCGCCCCGACCGCCCGCTCGATGTCGCGGACGGTGGCATCGCGAGCGAGGTCGACGAACTGCCGCGCCGGGTCGCCGGGCACGCGCCAGAGGACCGTCGTCGGAGTCCTGGGCTGCTCGACGACGGCTGGTGCGGCGTCACCCACGGCGTCGCGCAGGCCACCCGCGAGGTCCAGCACGCCGTTCGCGGCGCCGACCACGCGCGTGCCCGGGAGCTCCTCGCCGGGCCGGAACGCGCCGAGCTCCGGGTCGTACCGCAGGGCGCCCCGGACGTGGCTGAACAGGTGGGCGGTCGGGTTCCAGCCGCCGCTGACCAGCAGAAGGTCGCAGGGGAGCGTGCGCCCGTCGCCCAGGACGGCGCCGGTGACGTGGTCCTCGCCCTCGGCCCCCGTCACCACCGCGTTGCCGTGCACGACGATGTCGCGCTCCAGGCACGGCCCGGCGGCCGGCGGCGTCGGCCGCACGTCCACCACGGTGACCCGGGCGCCGGCGTCGTGCAGGTCGGCCGCGGTCGCGTAGGCGGCGTCGTCGCTGGTGAACACCACGACCTCGGAGCCCGCCCGCACGCCCTGGCGGTGCAGCAGGTCGCGCGCGGCGGAGGCGAGCATGACGCCGGGCCGGTCGTTGTCCTCGAACACGATCGGCCGCTCGATGGCGCCGGTCGCGACGACGACCCGGGCCGCACGGATGCGGTGGACGCGCTGACGGGAGGCCCCGGAGGTCCGGCGCTCGAGAGCGAGCACGTACCCGTCGTCGTGATGACCGAAGGCGGTGGTGCGCTGCAGGTGGAGCACGGTCCCCGACGCCGCGAGCTCCGCGACGACGTCCGCCGCCCAGTCCCGCGAGCCACGGCCGTCGATCGTCTCGGTGCCGGTGAGCGTGCCGCCGGCCTCCGAGCGGTCGTCGACCAGGACGACGTCCTCGCCCGCCCGGGCCGCCTGCCGGGCCGCGGCGAGCCCGGCGGGGCCGGCCCCGACGACCAGCACGTCGCAGTGGTGGTGCTGCCGGTCGTGGCGCGCGGTGTCGGGCACCTGCGCGAGCCGGCCGCGGCCCCCGACCCCGCGGGCGACGAGGCCGTCGGTCAGCTCGACGGTGGCCGCGAGCAGCATCGGCTCGGGGAACGGCTCCTCGATCTGCACCAGGCCCGTGGGGTCCTCGACCCACGCCGCGCCGATCCCGCGCGGGCGGCCGAGCTTCACGCTGGTGCCGAGCCGGTGGACGCCGTGCGCGAGCAGCGCGGAGGCGAGGGTGTCCCCGGGGTGGCCGGTGTAGGCGACGTCGTCGACGACGAAGCGCAGGGTGCGGGACCGGTCGATCCGGCCGTGACCGTCGAGGCGCGTCATGCGGAGCTCCCGGGGAGGAAGGCGTACGTGCGGGTGTCGCGGACGGCCCGGAACCACGTGCGGCAGCCGGCGGAGTGGAACCAGCGCTCCGCGAACGGGCCCTTCGGGTTGTCGCGGAAGAACACGAAGTGCGCCCACTGCTCGTCGGTCAGCGCGGCCGGGTCGTCGGGGTAGGCGACGTCGGCCTGGCCGCCGTAATGGAATTCGGTCTGCTCGCGTGGTCCGCACCAGGGACACGGGATGAGTTGCACGGTCGGGCTCCTCGGTGGGCGACTAGTGCGCGACGCCGGCGGCGCCGTGCTCGTCGACGAGCGCGCCGGTGACGAACCGGTCGAGGGAGAACGGCGCGAGCAGCGGGTGCACGCGACCGTGGGCGATGGTGTCGGCGAAGGCCTGGCCGAGTCCCGGCGTGACCTTGAAGCCGCCGGTGCCCCACCCGCAGTTGAGCAGGACGTTCTCGTACGGGGTGGTCCCGACGATCGGGCTCGCGTCCGGCGTCACGTCGACGATGCCGGCCCAGCTGCGCAGCAGGTGCGCCCGTGCGAAGGCCGGGAACAGCTCGACCGCGGCCGCCATCTGGCGCTCGATGACGTGGAACGCGCCGCGCTGGCCGTAGCCGTTGTAGGAGTCGACACCGGCGCCCATGACGAGCTCACCTTTGTGCGCCTGCGAGACGTACACGTGCACCTTGTTCGACATGACGATCGTCGGGTGCACCGGCTCGAGGAGCTCGGAGACCAGCGCCTGCAGCGGGTGCGACTGGAGCGGGGTGCGGATGCCCAGCCGGTCGAGCAGCACCGAGGTGTGCCCGGCGGCGCACAGCGCGACGGTGCCGGCGCCGATGTCGCCGCGGCTGGTGCGCACGCCGGTGACGCGGTCGCCGTCGACCACGAAGTCCGTGACCTCGCAGTCCTGGATCAGGTCGATGCCGGCCTGATCGGCGCGGCGGGCGAAGCCCCAGGCCACGTAGTCGTGCTTCGCGATGCCCGCCCGGGGCTGGTAGGTCGCCCCGTGGACGGGGTAGCGGATGTCGCCGGAGACGTTGACGATCGGGCAGACCTTCGCCACCTCGTCGGGGCGCAGCCACTCCGCGTCGATGCCGTTGAGCCGGTTGGCCTCGACCCGGCGGACGGCGTCGCGGACCTCCTGCTCGGTGTGCGCGAGGTTGAGCACGCCGCGCTGGCTGAACAGGATCGGGTAGTCGAGGTCCTCCTCGAGCCCCTCCCACAGCTTCAGCGCGTGCTCGTAGATCGCGGCGGACTCGTCCCACAGGTAGTTGGACCGGATCAACGTCGTGTTGCGGGCCATGTTGCCGCCCGCGAGCCAGCCCCGCTCCAGCACCGCGACGTTCGTGATGCCCTGCTTCGCGAGGTAGTGCGCGGTGGCCAGGCCGTGCCCGCCGCCGCCGACGATGACGACGTCGTAGCTCTTCTTCGGCTCCGGGTTGCGCCACAGGGCGTCCGGCTGTTCCGGCGTGCTCACGGCGTCACCTCGGTGTAGAGCGGGTGGCGGTCGGCCAGCGCCGCGACCCGGTAGGTCAGGGCGTCGAGCTCGATCGCGGTGATCTCGGGGCGCAGGGCCCGGGCGATGACGTCGGCGACCTCGCGGAAGCCGTCCGCGCCGAACCCGCGCGTGGCCAGGGCGGCGGTGCCGATCCGCACGCCCGAGCTGACCATCGGCGGCCGCGGGTCGAACGGGACGGCGTTGCGGTTGACGGTGATGCCGACGCGGTGCAGCCGGTCCTCGGCCTGCTTCCCGTCGAGCTCGGAGTCGCGCAGGTCGACCAGCACGAGGTGTACGTCCGTGCCGCCGGAGACGACCCCGATCCCGGGCTCGCCCACCAGGCGCTCGGCCAGGATCCGGGCGCCGGACAGCGTGCGCTCGCAGCGCTCCCGGAACTCCGGGGTGCCCGCGAGCTTGAAGGCCACCGCCTTCGCGGCGATCACGTGCTCGAGCGGCCCGCCCTGCTGGCCGGGGAACACCGACGAGTTCAGCTTCTTGGCCAGCGTCCGGTCGGCGGTCAGGATCACGCCGCCGCGGGGACCGCCCAGGGTCTTGTGCGTGGTCGAGGTGACGACGTGCGCGTGCGGCACGGGCGAGGGGTGCAGGCCGGCGGCGACCAGGCCGGCGAAGTGCGCCATGTCGACCATCAGGTACGCGCCGACCTCGTCCGCGATCGCGCGGAACGCCGCGAAGTCCAGGTGGCGCGGGTACGCCGACCAGCCCGCGACGATCAGCTGCGGCCGGTGCTCCCGCGCGAGGCGGGCGACCTCGTCCATGTCGACCCGGTGGTCGTCGGCGCGCACGTGGTAGGCCGCGACGTCGTAGAGCTTGCCGGAGAAGTTCAGGCGCATGCCGTGGGTCAGGTGGCCGCCGTGGGCGAGGTCGAGTCCGAGGATCGTGTCGCCGGGGGAGAGCAGGGCGGCCATGACGGCGGCGTTGGCCTGGGCGCCGGAGTGCGGCTGCACGTTGGCGTACTGCGCGCCGAACAGGTCGCAGAGCCGGTCGATCGCGAGCTGCTCGACGACGTCGACGTGCTCGCACCCGCCGTAGTAGCGCCGGCCGGGGTAGCCCTCGGCGTACTTGTTCGTGAGCACCGAGCCCTGCGCCGCCATCACCGAGACCGGGGCGAAGTTCTCGCTCGCGATCATCTCGAGCGTCGCGTGCTGGCGCCCGAGCTCGGCCGCGATCGCCGCGTGGACCTCGGGATCGGTCTGCGCCAGCGGACGGTCGAGCACGGCCCTCGAGGTCTCGTGCCCGACGACTGTCATCGTCATCGTCGGTCCTTCCCGTACTGGTTCGCGACGGCTAATATATCAGTCGTCCACACAGTAGGTCGCCCACGGCGACCGGTCAACGCCCCGCAGTCGAGGAGGGCACATGAGCAGCGTGTTCGACCTGTTCACCGTGGGGATCGGGCCGTCGAGCTCGCACACGGTCGGGCCGATGAAGGCGGCGTTCCGGTTCGTCTCCCGCCTGGTCGACCAGGGGGTGATCGAGCGGGTCACGACGGTCCACGTCGACCTCTACGGCTCCCTCGGCGCGACGGGACACGGACACGGCACCGTGCCCGCCGTCGTGCTCGGGCTGGCGGGGGAGCAGCCGCACCTGGTCGACCCGGACCTGTGCGGGCCGCTGGTCGCCGGCGTGCGCTCGTCGGGTCGGCTCGCGCTGGCGGGGAAGCACGACATCGCCTTCGACGTGGATGCCGACGTCGTGCTCCACCGGCACGAACGCCTCGAGCGGCACAGCAACGGGATGGTCCTGACGGCGCTCGACGACGACGGCGTGCAGCTGGAGCGACGCACGTCGTTCTCGGTGGGCGGCGGGGTCGTGCTGGACGACGACGAGGCGGTCGCTCCCGACGCGGCGGACCACCGGTTCACCACCGCGGCCGAGCTCCTGGAGGTGGCGCGTGGCCGGTCGATCGCCGAGGTGATGCTCGCGGGGGAGCGGCTGCCCGAGCACGAGGTCCGGGCCCGGCTCCTGCACGTCTGGTCGGTGATGCGGGCCTGCGTCGACCGCGGCACCTCCGCGGAGGGCGTGCTCCCGGGCGGGCTGCGGGTCCGACGGCGGGCCGCGGCCCTGCGCCGTCGGCTGGAGAGCGAGGGCGACCCGACCGACCCGCTGCACGCCATGGAGTGGGTGACCCTGTGCGCGCTCGCGGTCAACGAGGAGAACGCCGCCGGCGGCCGCGTCGTCACCGCGCCGACCAACGGGGCGGCCGGGATCGTCCCGGCGGTGCTGCACTACGCGGCGCGGTTCCTGCCCGGGTTCGACGACGACGCCGTGGTCCGCTTCCTGCTCACGGCGGGTGCGATCGGGGTGCTGCTGAAGCGGAACGCGTCGATCTCCGGCGCCGAGGTCGGGTGCCAGGGCGAGGTCGGCTCGGCGTGCTCGATGGCCGCGGCAGGCCTGGCGGCGGTGCTCGGCGGCACCCCGGAGCAGGTGGAGAACGCGGCCGAGATCGGCATCGAGCACCACCTCGGGCTGACCTGCGACCCGATCGGCGGGCTGGTCCAGATCCCCTGCATCGAGCGGAACGCCGTCGCGGCGATCACCGCGATCACCGCCGCCCGCATGGCCGTCCGGGGCGACGGCGAGCACCACGTCTCCCTGGACGCCGCGATCGCGACGATGCGCGCCACCGGTGCGGACATGCGCGAGGAGTACAAGGAGACGGCCCGTGGCGGGTTGGCGCTGGCGCTGAGCGTGGTGGAGTGCTGATCAGTCCCGTGTCACCACGCCACCGGTCACCGTGAACGTCGCGTCGGCCGGGCCCGGGGCGTCCAGGACGATCCGGTCGTAGCGCGCCCGCAGCGGGGCGAGCACCGCGGCGACGTCGGCGTCGGCCAGCGGAGGGCCGCTGCGTCCGGTCGGCAGCACGTCGATGGTGCCGCGGGTCCAGCGGCGGATCGCCCGGTCCGTCTCGGCCACGCCCGCGAGCACCTCGCGCACACCCGGCGTCGGGTCGGCCACCCGCCGCGCGCCGGTGCCGGACTCCACCAGCAGCACCCGTGCGCCGTCGCACGCGAGCGTCACCGCGATCTCCACCGCCGGGGACACCGGAGCCGCCCGCGACCGCCCCTCCACCACGGCGAGCACCCGCGCCGGGCCGGCCGCCTCCGCCACCGCCGCGGTCACCGCCCGTACCGCCGTGACCCGCCGCCGGCTCGCGCCCGCGGTGACCACGACCGGGTCCCGCGACGACCGCGGCAACCGGCCCAGCCCGGGCAGCCGACGACGCCGAGCCGCCGCTACCACCGCCGCCGGCAGCACCCCGCCCAGCGCGAGCACCGTGAGGGGATGCGGCGAGGGCCCGGTGTCCCGCGGCTCCGCCTCCCCGATCACGACGGCGGGTCGGTTGGCGGGGCGCGCGGCCGTCCCGGCTGCTCCGGCCGCTCCGGCCGGGACGAGACCGCGGGCCGCCGCGGTGCCGAGGGCCCGCGCCACGATCGCCGCCTCCTCGGGGGTCGCGGCCTCGGCGCGCACCGCGAGCACACCCCCGGTGAGCGTCACCGACGACGACGCCGCGATCTCGGCCGCCGACGGCACCCCGCCGAGGGGCGGACGCCTCGGCCACGACGTCGCCGGCGGCCGGAGCCGTCGTCGGGACCGACGCCATCACCGGCCGGTCGAGCGCGGCGCCGTGCCGTGGCGGGTCGACGAGCAGCACCACCCCGCCGACGGCGATCCCGAGCACCGCGGCCGCGATGGCCCCACGCAGCACACCCACCCCGGGACCCCTCCGTCGTGATCACCCGATCGTGGCAGGCGGCGGGCGGCGGGGGGAAGATCAGCGCGTGCCGGTGAGCACCCGGACGGTGCGGCCGTCGGCGTCGTCGTGGACGGTCGCGTGGTCGCAGAGGTGGGCGAGCTGGGACAGGCGGGTGTCTTGGCCGGAGGCCCGGGGCGGGGCGGTGGGCCGCCCCCGGCACTCGGCGATCACCGCTCCCGCGCTGCGGCGCACGTCGAGGAGGTGCGCGCCGGGCGGGAGGTCGCCGGGCGGGTGGCCGGGCGAGAGATCGGCGCCGCACGCGAGCAGCATCGCCTCGTGCGCGGCGAGCACGGCGGCGTCGGCGCGCTCCCCGGCGAGCCCCGCCTCGTGCACGATCGCGGCGAACCGGGCCCGGAGGTCGGCGAGCGCCGCCCCGTCGGGCACGGGGACCGTCGCCACCGACGCGCCGAGCACCGCGGCGGGCACCGGGCTGGACGCGTTCGGCGGCCGGTGGTCGGGGGAGGGCACCGGGCCGTCGGGGGTCAGCACCCAGGGGTGCGAGCGGCGGGCCAGGTCGACCTGGCCCGGCGCGTAGACGCAGAACACCGAGAGCGGGTGGTCCGCGAGCAGGAGGGTGAGGGCGGCCTCGGCGAGGTCGCGGTCGTCGTCGGGGGCGTCGGCGCAGCTGCGCCCGATGACCACGCCGCGGGTGGCGCGCATCGTCGCGCCGAGCCGGTGGGCCAGCGTCGTCGGGACGACGTCGGTCGGCGCGGGCAGGCGCAGCGCCGCGTCCGGGAGGACCTCGCGGAACGCCCGGGTGCCCCGCCGGTCGAGCACGATCTCGACCTCCCCGCCGGCCTCCAGCGCCGCCTCCACCGTCGGCAGGCAGAGGCGGACGACGTCCTCGGGGTCCTCCCCGACGACGGCCGCGTGCACCAGGCCGACCCCGGCCGTCGTCACGCGGAGCCCCGCTCGGTGACCGGGCCGCCGAGGACGATGGCGTCCGGCCGTTCGAGCGCGTCGAGCAGCCGGCGGAGCAGGCGCGGCGGATCGTGCAGCACCAGGTGCTGGCCCCCGGGCACCGAGCGCGCGGCCAGCACCATCACCTGCGCGACGGCGACGTCGACGAACCCGACCCCGGTGAGGTCGACGTGCAGGTCCGGGCTCGCCCCGGTGCCCTCCTCCGCGATCGCGGTCGCCCGACGGAGCGCCCCGGTGAGCGCGCCGCCGAACCGCTGCGCGATGTGGGCGTCCAGGTCGCCCGCGAGCCGCCAGCTGTCGCCCTCGTCGTGGGCGACCCACCCGACGTCGACGACCCCGCGGTGGTGCACGCCGAGCGACTCGACCACGTGCACCGCGTTCTCCACCGGGACCGTCAGCTGGCACAGGACGTGCAGCGGGAAGCGGGCGGCGAGCTCGTCGTAGCCGCCCTCCTGCTGGGCGAAGACCGCCACCTCGTCGTCGTCCACGAGCGGCCGACGGGACGACTCCTGGGTCATCGCGACCGACGTCCAGCCCTCCTCGAGCGCGCCGTGCAGCTCCGCGGCCTGGATCCGGTGCAGGCCCTCCGCGGTCCCGCCGACCAGGTCGACGAGGCGGGGGAAGTCCATGAACTCCAGCTGCCCGGTCTCCAGCGCCCGTCGGGTGCGCACGCTCGCCTGCGGCCCGGCGAGCCAGTGCTTCTCCAGCCGGCCGTCGTCGCCGAGCCAGCCCTTGTAGAAGACCTTGGCGCCGAAGGCGAGCTCCCGGTCGAGCCAGGCGGCCGTGCCGACCCGCTGCGCGTGGTCGCTCTCGGCGACCTGCAGCAGGTGGGCGCGCGCCGATCCCGCGTCCACCGTCATCGCGTCCCGTGCTCCCGGTTCGTCCGTCCCCCGACGTCCGATCGCGACCTCGCCCGGCCGCGCGCCCCCAGCATCACCCCCGCCGGCGGCATCCGGGCGGTCGAGCGACGGATGTTCACCCGATACGCACGGGTTGTGACGGCGGGTGACGGCCCTAGGGTGCCGTCATGCCGGTTCTCCTCGGGGACACGTATCGCGACGCCCAGCAGCGGCTCGACGGGCGCATGCGCTCGCTGGCCGCCCTCGACCCGGGCAGCCTGGGCGCGGCCGTCCCCGCCTGCCCGGGGTGGACGGTCCACTCCGTGGTGTCGCACCTCGTCGGGATCGCCGCGGACGCGATCGCGGGGCGGCTCACCGGGCCGCCCGACGACGAGTGGACCGCGGGCCAGGTCGACGCCCGGCTCGGCGTCCCGATCGAGGACGTGCTCGACGAGTGGGCGCCGCTGGTGGAACCCATGGTCGAGGGCCTCAACGGCCGCGCGATGGGGGTGCCGCCGTGCGCGGACGTGCTGGTGCACGAGGGCGACATCGCCGAGGCGCTCGCCGACCCCGCCCCGCCGACCGAGGCCTGGGCCCCGTTCGCGGCGATGGTGTGCCGCGGGCGCGTCCGGTCATTGGAGGTGCCGGGGACCCTCGTCGTGCACGCCGGCGACCAGGAGTGGCGCGGGGGAGCAGGCGGTCCGGAGACGACCGTGACCGTCGAGCCGTGGGAGTTCTTCCGCGGCGTGTTCAGCCGGCGCAGCCTGGACCAGATGCGCGCCTGGGACTGGGACGGCGACCCCGAGCCGTGGCTCGCGCCCCTGTGCGTGTTCGGTCCGCGGACGGACGACCAGCCCAGGTGCGCTCCCTAGTACTCACGAGCCGCGGGCACCTCGCTGCGGAACCGCTCGCGGTAGGTGTCCCAGTCGAAGTCGGCGAGGAACGCGGACGCGGCGTCGTACCCGCTGCGGTAGAGCCCGTCGGTGCGCGCCCGGGAGATGCCGAAGTCGAGCAGCCCGACCTCCCCGGCGTCGACGTGGATCGTCCGGGCCGCCACCCACGGGCGGTTGAGGTAGGCCTGGTCGCGCCCGACGACCATCGTCGTCAGCAGCTGCTCGAGCAGGCGCAGCGCGGTCGGCTGCGGCCAGTGCACGAAGGGCAGGCGGAACAGGGAGACGCGGTCGCCGGGGCCGGGCCGGGTGGTGATCGTGACGCCGAAGGTGGGCCACGCGGGGGCGGCGCCGTCGGTGCGGTCGAGGGAGTCGATCGGGAAGTTCGACAGCAGCCCGCCGTCGACGAGCGTCGAGCTCAGCAGGCCGCCGCCGTGGACGAGCGTGGTCGGCTCGAACAGGAACGGGATCGCCATCGACGCCCGCACCGCCGCGGCGACCGGCTGCTCGTCGGGGTCGAGCCCGTACACCCCGCGGTAGTCCCAGGGAAAGCGCACGAGCTGGCCGAGCGTCAGGTCCGAGCAGGTCACGACGAGGCGGTAGCGCTGTTCGGGCGGCAGGGCCGGGTCGTCCAGGCGCAGGTCGCGCCACGTGCGCACGCCCAGGGCGGCGAGCTCGTCGGTGATCCACTCCAGCAGGTAGTCCCCGCGGTAGAGCCCGGCCCCGGTGAGCAGGGCCAGGCCCGGCCCGACCAGCGGCACGCGGCCGAGCCCGTGCCGGTCGGCGACCGCGCGGAAGTCCAGCCGCCGGGTGATCTCGCCCAGCCGGTCGCCGCGCGCGCCGGCCGCCGCGATCGCCCCGACGAGCGCTCCGGCCGAGGTCCCCGAGATCCGTTGCGGGCGGTAGCCCGCGTCGGTCACGGCGGCGACGGCGCCCGCGAGGCCGATCCCCTTGACCCCGCCGCCCTCCAGCACCAGGTCCGCACGCATGGCCCGATGATGCGCCCGGCCCGCGCGGCGCTCAGATCCGCGTCCCGCAGTTCCCGCAGAAGGAGGACCCCGGGGCGACCGGCGTGCCGCACAGGGCACAGACCGTTCCTGACGTCGGGTCCTGCCGGGACCAGGCCTCCTCGGGCTCCGGCGGCCATCCGGCCGGGGCCGCCTGCACGGTCGGCCGGGCGGGCGGGGCCGCTCCGGGCCGGACGCCCGCCGGCCCACCGATGGCCCGGACCCGCGCGACGAGCCGGGCCACGGCGGGCAGCGGCGCGTCCCCGAAGTGCCGCCGGGCGTCGTCGGGGACCCAGAGCGCGCCGATCAGCACCGCGGCGACCGCGAGTCCGAGCAGCGTCCAGCGGTCCCAGGTCAGCAGGGCGCCCAGTCCCGCGAGACCGGCCAGCACCGTCGCCACCACGCGGGCCGGCCGGGGGGACCGGGGCCCGGTCCGCGCCAGCGCGGAGAACACCCAGAACTGCACCGCCGCGAGTGCCGCGCAGAACAGGGCGGCGATGAGGACGAAGCCGCCGATCACCCCGAGCAGCCCCCCGAGGGCCGCACCCAGTTCGGAGCGCGCCCCGCCCGAGGCGGTCACGAGCCCGCCCGCCAGAGCGATCAGCCCGAACACCCCGAGCCCGACCGTCCCGATCATCCAGGCGATCGCCGCCCCGAGCGAGCAGGTCCGCACGAGCAGCACCGACACCGGGCCGCGCAGCACCCGCGCGTACGGCCCGGAGAACCACGCCCGGGCGTCGGGCACGACCACGAGGACGACGGCCGCGCCCGCCGCGAGCAGGGCCGCCGCCGCGAGCGGGATCACCAGCAGCCCGGACACCAGCGCGCACAGCCCGAGGACCGCGCCGATCAGCGCGAACGCCCGCGCCGGCCGGCTGCCCAGCGCGACGAACCACGCGGCGAGCCCGAGCCAGACCGCCCCGACCAGCCCGAACCCCGGGGCCGCCGACCCGGCCGCGCTCGCGAGGACCTCCAGCTCGTCGGTCGACAGCGCGTCCGCGTTCGCGAGCGTCCCGATCAGCGTCGTGAGGCACAGCACCGCGGCCAGCGCCAGCGCACCGATCGCCGCCCACAGCAGCACCGGCATGGCCTGCGCGCGGGAGACCGGGCGGTCGAGGATGGTCCCACCCGCGCGCGGGGAACCCTCGGTGTGCCAGGGCGCGGGCCTCCCCTCACGGGTCGCCGCCGGAGGCGGACCCGCCGTCGGGAACGAGGCCGGCATCCCGCACGTGCGGCACCAGCCACCCTGCACCGGCCCCCCGCCGCACTGCCGGCACTGCTCCATGTGCCCATGGCACCACAGATCGGTCAGACCTGGCGGGAGGTGCAACCGGTCGGCGCTTCCCCCGGCGGGGACCACACCGCCACCGTCTGGTCACCGGTGAGGGAGGTGACGTGGACGTCGCGGGCGGTCGCGACCCAGAACGCGCACGCGGCGGGCGCGCCGGAGACCGTGCGCTGGTCCAGCGCGAGCGTCACCCCGACCGGGTCGGACGGCCGGTCCGACGGATAGCCGACGACGCCGTAGCGCGCGTAGCCCGGGCGGGTGCGCACCACGAGGTCGAGGGAGACGTCCGTCGGCGGGCGCGCGAGGCCGTTGGAGTCCTTCACGGCCCACACCGACTGCTGCTGCCCCGCGCCGAGGTGGTTCAGCCGCGCCTGCACCGAGACGCCCGAGCACGCGACCTCGAGGGCGCGGCGCTGGACGGTGTCGGAGGCGTCGATGTTCAGGGTGATGTCGGTCAGGGTCATGTCGTAGCACTGCTCGCCGATGTCGATCGCGGTGCTCGGGACCCCGACCGACCCCGACGGCATCGGCACCTGCGTCCCGGTGATCGAACGCAGCGTCGAGGAGTGCCCCGCGTGCTTGAGCTCGATCATCCGGGCGCTCCAGGTCCCGGAGACCCGCTCGACCGTCGAGAGGACGAGCGCGTTGATCCCCATCATGTTCTCGCACACCAGGACCAGGTCGTGGAACCAGCCGCGCCAGACCCCGTTGCGCGCCGAGAAACCGGCCGAGTTCAGCGCGAAGCGGCCCACCTCGACGTCCTGCACGATCTCCCACGGGATGCCCAGGAAGTAGTCGCCGCCGGCGTTGACGCACAGGCGCGGTCCTGCGAGCACGGTCGGGTCGTCGCTCGCGGCGACGATCGTCCACGGCACCGGCAGCTCGAGCGTGACCGTGTCGCCGGAGATCGCGACGACGCGGTTCCACTGTTCCGCGTCGTAGGTCAGGCCCTCGCCGTCGACGACCGGGCTGTTGTCGCAGCGCACGTTCACGATGTCGCCGACGCGCAGCACCGCGTCCCCGAGCGGTTCGGTGAGCCGGACGGTGCGGGACCCCGCCGTGATCGCAGCGAGGGTGCGGACCGCCCACCCGACGCCGGCGCGGTCGGCCTCCATCGCGACGGGGTGGATGTCGCCGATCCGGAAGCTGTGGGCGAGGTTCCAGTCGAGACCGGTGCCGCGGGAGCGCGTGTTGGCCAGCCTCGTCGTCGGGGTCCCGCCGTTGCTCCCGGCGCCGAGGTGACGCTGCCCGGAGTGGACGACGACGGCGGTCGAGTGCCGGTAGGTGCCCGCGGGGTAGAAGACACCGGTGACGCCGGAGTCGGCGGCGGCCTGGATCGCGACGCCGTCGAGCTCGTCGCTCAACGCGGTGGCGGCGGGGTAGACGCGGCGGGCGTCGTCGAGGGTCGCGAAGCGGGAGCTCAGGGGCCGGGACCCGCCGTCGCCGACCGCGCCGAAGTCCGTCACCACCGCCCAGCCCGCGGCGCGCGCCTCCTCGGTGGTGGCCGGGGTGTCGGCCACGAACCCGCGCGGCGGGGCGGGGAGCGCCGCCAGGGAGAGCGCGCCCAGGGTCAGCCCGCCCGCGGCGGCGAGGAACTGACGGCGGTCGATGGCGCCCATACGGCCCAGCATGCGTCGGCATCCGGTGGAACCATGGGCTGACGAGCCTGATCGTGTCCGGAGCGCGGCGGTGGTGAGACCGCGTCGTCACGGGCGCGAGGTCGACACCACGCAGGTCTGTGGGCCGCGGAACCTGCGTGACGTCGCACTCGCGGGAGCGCCCCGACCCGACCGGCTCTCAGGCGGGGACGGCCACGTCGTCGTGGACGGGCCGGCGCTGTGCCGGGACCGACACCGAGGCGACGGCCACGAGGGTCTCCCGACGGCGGGCGCGGCGGACGGCGTCCGCCCGGTCGGCCTCCGCGCGCATCGCGGCGCGGGCCTGGTCGTCCAGCGTGCCCCGACGGCTCATCGCGAGGAACGGCGTGGCGATCCAGGCGCCCGCGGCGGTCCCGACGGCGATGGCAGCAGCGGTGATCATCATGGTGTCCCCCGACATCAGTGGCTCCGCCCCCCGACGGAGCGTGTCACTGCAGGTGTCGTGCTGCGCCGGGCGGCCGTTAGCAGAGTCACCCGATCGGACGAGGAACCGTCACCCGACCTGCGCCGCAGCCGCGAAACCGATCGCGAGCGCCCCGGCCAGGAACGCGACGACCACGACGACGGCGACGACCTCGCCGGCCTTCGACGTGCGCGGACCGAGACGACCGGAGCGCAGGGCGGGCGGCAGCCCGGGAGCGATCACGGCACCGAGCAGCCCCCCGGCCGCACCCCAGGCGAGGCCGAGCACCACGGCGGTCGCGAGGTCGAGGCGGGCACCGAACGGGCCCACGACCAGCGAGGTGACCGGGACCGCGACGGCGAGCAGCGCCGCCAGGGCCGGGCCGAGGAGCCACCCGCGGCGCACGGCCTCGTCGGGACCCCGCGCGTGCAGCGCGGCCACCATCCCGCCGAGCGTGCACACCACCCCGGCGACCAGCGGCGCGAGCCACCACGACGGTCCGGCGCCGAGCAGGTGCACCAACCCCAGGTCGCCGTCGACGAACGGTCCGCGCCCGCTCAGCGGGACGCCGAGGCAGACCGCGAACGCGGCGAGCAGCGCCGTCGGGGCGAGGACGACGACCAGCAGGACGGTGGCGACGGGCGGGGCTGTGCCGGCGGTCGGGAGGGCGGGGGTGTCCGTGCGGGCGAGCGCTCCCGCCACCACGAGGGCCAGGCCACCGAGCCAGCAGGCCCCGAGCACGGCGCCGAGTCCGGCGACCGGCCCGGCGAGCAGGTCGCGGGCCCGGCGCAGTGCCGGTGGGAGCGCGTCCGGGCGCCGCCAGGCGATCGCGAGGACGAGCGCACCGCCGAACCAGAGCGTGCCGCCGAGCAGGGTCGTCGCGAGGTCGACGGACAGGGTGCCCGCAGCGGCACTCGTGCGCCCGAGGGCGGCGAGGCCTCCGAGACCGATGACGAACAGCATCAGCGCGCGGGCGGCCTGGACGGGCACGTCGGCCGGCGGGCGGGCGCGCGTGACGACCAGCCCGGCGCCCGACGCGATCGCCGCGCCCGTCACCAGCAGCGGCGTCACCGCGACCGAGCCTCCCAGCGCGAGCGGCCCGAGGTGCACGTCGACCGACCCGCCGACGCCCAGCGCCACGGCGACCGGGACCAGCAGCAGCGGACTGCCGCCCGCCTCGTCGCCGAGGGCCACGAGCAGGAGCGCGCCGGGCACCGCCAGGACGGCGAGGACGGTCAGCGCGGCGAGCGCCGCCTCGGCCCAGTCGCGCGGCGTACCGACCCGGACCACCGGCCGCGCCACCGACGCGGGGCCGCGGGGGACGCCGGCGCCGGGGGTGTCGTGCAGCGGGACCCGGACACGGTGGGGGTGCAGCGCCCCGGGCGACACCGCCGGGACGGGCCGCGGCGCCGGGCGGCCCTCGCTCTCCGGGCGACGCGGGGTCTCCGGGAACCCGTGCGCGGGGCTGCGCGGCGGGGCCTGGCGGGGGATGCCGAGGGCCGGGCTCGGCGACGCGGGTCGCGGGGTGCCGGACGGTGTCGGTCGTGGGCTGCCAGGAGCAGACCGCGGGCTCGGCGGACGCTCTCCGGCCGGGCGGCCGACCTCCGGAGCCGCCTCACCCGCCGTCGGGACGGAGCGTGCTCCCGTCGGGACCGCGGCGTCTTCGGCCTGCCGTGGGGCCGGCACCTCGACCGCCCCGCACGAGCGGCAGAACGCCCACCCGTCCGTCCGCGCCGCTCCGCACCGTGAGCAGGACCCGGCCACCGCACACCCCCGTCCGCGTCCGCCCCCCGACGGCGCGGACCCCGCCATCCCACGAGGTCGGCGCGCCGTGGTCGAGGGACACGAACGGGGGGCCTCGACGGGCGGTACGGCTGAACGAGTGATCATCCGGCTCGTGCGGCCGATCGACGATGGCGGCCTGCACGCATGGGGTGGGACCAGGTCGCCATCGTCGGCGGGACCGAAGGGCGAGCGGGTTTCCAGCGCTCTCGGGGCGGGGCGTGGGCAGCGCTGGGTGCCTTTTGATCACGGTGGAGGGCCCGGCACCCGAGCGCCGATCGACGATGGCGAGCTGCACGCATGTGGTGCGAGCAGGTCGCCATCGTCGACGGAGGACGGGCGGCCCCTACCCGCTGTACGACGCCGCCGGGGGCATGCTGCTCTCCGAGGTCCCGGTGTCGTCGTGGCGCCCGGGCTGCCCGGCGAGGCGGATGGAGCCTAGGTCGGCGCCGGGTCCGCCGACGGTGGCGGTGTGCGCCGCCGGGGCGTGGCCGGGCGCGGAGGCGATGACGGTGAACGTCCCCCCGGGCAGGCCCGCCACCTCGAAGCGGCCCTCGCCGTCGGCGGTCGCGAGGCCGGACTGGGTGCCGCGGCCGTCCACGACGGTCACCCGGGCCCCGCCGAGCGGTCGTCCGTCGCGGCCGTGCACCCGGCCGCTGAGGCGCGGACCGGCACCCGCGGCAGCCGCGCCCGCCACCTCGTGGTCCAGCTCCTCCTCGGAGTCCGTGGCGTCCGCGGACGCCGAGGAGGACGACGACCCCCGGTCCCGCCACGCGATCGCGGCGCCCAGCAGCACGACGCCGATCACGAGCCAGATGCCCATCGTCAGCAGGTGCGAGCCGACCCCGACGTTGCCGAAGTACAGGATCGACCGCACGGCCCCCACCAGCGCGGATCCCAGGTGCACCTCGGAGAGCCCGCCGAAGAACGGCGGCACGATCTCGGCGGGGTAGGCCGAGTTCGACGACGGGATGTTCAGGAAGACGAAGATCAGCATGCAGGGGAAGAGCGCCCACTTGCCCAGGACGACCACGGCCGCCGTCGTCACCAGCCCGACCGTGAACGACGCGACCGCACCCAGCGCGATCACCGCGACGATCTGCCCGAACGACCCGACGATGATCTGCAGCCAGAGGCCCATGAACAGCCACAGCACGATCGGCGTGAGCACGGCGACGCCGGCGGAGATCGCGATCCGCTGGCGCACGGGCAGGAAGAAGGCGGCGTTGCCGAGGATGTTCGCCGTCATGAACCCGACGATGCAGACGATCAGCATGAAGAACATCAGCCCGATGCCGTTGCCGTCGCCGGGAGCCAGCGGGGCGACGTCGACGGTGGTCAGGGCGCCGCCGGCGACGGGAGCGAAGATCGTCGGGACCAGCTGGGTCATGACCCGGCCGTCGGCACCCGCGACCAGCATCTGGCTGCTCTCCGGCACGTACGCGGCCTTGATCGTCTGCTGGAAGATCATTTCGCGGGCCTGGTCCACGGACCCGACCGGCATGAGCTCGACGGCGTTCCCGAGCCGCGGGCCGAGGGACGCGACGAGTGCGGCCGCACCCGCCCCGACCACGCCCACGGGAATCTGGTTCGGCACCGGCAGGTGCAGGGCGGTGATGTAGCAGAGCGGGAACATCACCATGAAGAACAGCGGCATGGCGAGGGAGAAGCGCAGGTTGCTGCGCTTCATCTCGGGGGACAGGGCGGCGGTCATGCGGTCCTCACGACGACGGGTGGGTGGGGAGGTCGAGTCCGGAGCGGACGAGCGCCGCGCTGCGCTCGAACAGGACGTCGGGGCCGGGGCCGTCGGGCTGCTCGCGCCAGGCGGCGACGGCGACGCGCTGGGCCGCGAGCACGGCGGCGGCGGTGGTGTGGGCGTCGAGGTCGAGCCGTCCCGTCCGGAGCGAGACGGCCTCGGTGCAGGCCCGCTCGAGCGCGCGCTGGGCGTCGTCGAGCCGGGGGAGGACCTCGGGGTGGTCGCGGATCAGGGCGAGCTGGTCGTGCCAGACGCTCGACCCGGCGGCGTCGCTGAGCAGGTCGTGCAGCACCGTGATCAGGGCGGTGGCCGGGTCCTCGGCGGCGGGCCGCGCGACGACGTCGGCCACGATCGCCGAGAGCACCCCGGCGTCCACCCCGAACAGGGCGTCGTCCTTGCTCGCGAAGTAGTTGAAGAACGTCCGTGCGGACACCCCGACCGCCGCGCACACCTGCTCGACGGTGATCGCGTCCGGGCCGTCCCGGTGCGCGAGCGACACCGCGGTCTCCCGCAGGGCGCTGCGGGTCTCCGCCTTCTTGCGCTCGCGCAGTCCGGTCCCGGTCACGACGGCGGGCTCCCCTCGTTTCGTCGACTGCAAACTTGCAGCGCCTGCAACATCGTCATGGTATATCGTTAGCCTCAGTAACGAGCAACCTCCGGGGAGGAACCGGCGATGACGGCGACCAGTGAGCTCGCGACGACCGAGGTGCCGCACTACCCGATGGCGCGGCAGTGCCCGTTCGACCCGCCGCGCGAGCTCGGCGCGATCCAGGCCGAGGAGTCGATCCGGCGGGTGACGATCTGGGACGGCAGCCGCCCGTGGCTGGTGACCCGCCACGACGACGTCCGGGCGGTGCTCGCGGACCAGCGCTTCTCCGCGGACAACCTCACCTCCGGCTACCCCGCGACGTCGGCGGCCGTGGGCGCGCGCCGCCGGAACGTCCCGAGCTTCATCGCCATGGACGACCCGCAGCACGCGTTCTTCCGCAAGATGCTGATCAGCGAGTTCAGCGTGAAGGCGATCCGCGCGCTGCGGCCCATGATCGAGCAGACCGTGGACGAGCTGCTGGACGGCATGGCCGCGTCCGCGCAGCCCGTCGACCTGGTGCAGGCGTTCGCGCTGCCGCTGCCGAGCCTCGTCATCTGCCGGATGCTGGGCGTCCCGTACGCCGACCACCCGTTCTTCCAGTCCCGCTCGCACGCGCTGGTGAACACGGAGTCCGGCGTCGAGGAGTCCGTGGCGGCGTCCAACGAGCTGCTCCACTACCTCGAGGGGCTGATCGCCGAGCGCGAGGCGTCCGGGTCCGAGGACGACATGCTCGGGCGCCTGGCCGTCCGGCACGTCCTGACCGGCGAGATCACCCGCGAGCAGGCGGCGTCGATGGGGCTTCTCCTGCTGGTCGCCGGCCACGAGACGACCGCGAACATGATCGCGCTGGGCACGCTGCTCCTGCTGCAGGACCCGGAGCAGGCCGCGCGGGTGCGCGAGGGGCTGTCGGTCGAGGGGGCCGTCGAGGAACTGCTGCGGCTGCTGACCGTGACGCACTTCGGGCGGCGCCGGGTCGCGACCGAGGACGTCGAGCTGGGCGGCGTCACGATCCGGGCGGGGGAGGGCGTGGTGGCGGCCGCGGAGATCGCCAACCGCGACCCCGAGGTGTTCGCCGACCCGGACGCTCTCGACGTCGACCGCTCGCCCAACCACCACGTCGCCTTCGGTCACGGCGTGCACCAGTGCCTGGGGCAGCAGCTCGCCCGCGTCGAGCTGCAGGTCGCGTACCCGGCCCTGCTGCGACGCTTCCCGACGCTGCGGGTGGACACGCCGCTCGACGACGTCGCCTTCCGCGACGCGATGGTGGTGTACGGCGTGCACGCGTTGCCCGTCACGTGGTGAGCCGCTGACACCCCGGCGAGCGGAGCGACGGGGGATCACGCAGCCTTTCCCGACGGCGGGTGAGAATGGGTCGCGACGCCGGGAGGACCCGCCGTCGGGAATTGTCCGAATTGGTCTGGTCTGGGGTCGATGACGTCGAAGGTGCGGCTGCTGGCCGTCACGGTGATTGCCGGGATTCTGGTGGCGGGGGCGGCGTTCCCGCTGGTGGGAGGCCTGGGGCTGCTGTCGAACCAGGCGATCGAGGGAGCGCAGGACACGGCGCCGGGGGTACTCGCGGGTGACATGCCCTCGATCACCACGGTGACCGACATGAATGGCGCGCCCATCGCGTACCTGTATGACCAGAATCGTCAGATCGTCCGGTCCGAGCAGATTTCGGTCACGATGAAGGCCGCGATCGTCGCGATCGAGGACCGGCGGTTCTTCAGCGAGTCGGGCCTCGACCCCCGCTCGATCGCGCGGGCCCTGGTGAACAACGGCACCGGCGGGTCGACGCAGGGCGCCTCGACGCTCACCGAGCAGTACGTCAAGAACTACGACGAGTACGTCGCGGCGAAGACGCCGGCCGAACAGCTCAAGGCCACCGAGGCGACCTTCGGCCGCAAGCTGCGCGAGGCCCGCGTCGCGGAGCAGCTCGACCACTCGCTGTCCAAGGACGAGATCCTCACCCGCTACCTGAACGTCGTGTACCTGGGGAACCAGTCGTACGGCGTCGCGGCGGCGGCCCGCACGTACTTCAACACGACCCCGGACCAGCTCACCGTGCCGCAGGCCGCGCTGCTGGCCGGCATGGTGCAGAGCCCCGCGGCCTACGACCCGGTGGCGCACCCGCAGGCCGCGACCGGGCGCCGCAACGTCGTCATCGACCAGATGCGCCAGCAGGGCGAGCTGAGTCCGGAGCAGGCCGCGGCCGCGGCCGCGTCCCCGCTGGGGGTGCAGGCGCCGCTGCACGGGATCGCGAACGGGTGCACGGGGGCCGGCGACGACGGGTTCTTCTGCAGCTACGTGCTCGACTACCTGGACCAGGCCGGCATCACGCCCGAGCAACTGCGCTCCGGCGGCTACACGGTGCGCACGACGCTCGACCCGGCGGCGATGGCGGCGGCCAAGCAGGCCGTCGACGCGCAGGTCCCGCCGACGCAGCCGCACGTCGCCGACACCCTCGCGGTCGTCCAGCCCGGGACGACGTCGCACCCGGTGCGGGCCCTCGTCGCGAACCGGGGGTACGGCCTGGACGCGGCCGCCGGCCAGACGACCTACGACCTGCCCGCCGAGCCGGAGAACCTCGGCGCCGGGTCGGTCTACAAGATCTTCACCTCGGCGGCCTACCTCGCGGGCGGGGGCGGCATCTCCAACGTCATCCCGGTCCCGCCCAACGGCTACGCCTCGCCGTTGACCCCGGGCTTCGTCGTCTCGAACGACGGCAACTACCCCGGGGCCCTGACGCTGCAGGACGCGCTCGCGCAGTCGCCCAACACCGCCTTCGTCAAGCTCGAGGAGACGACGGGGATCGCGCCGGTCGTCGACATGGCCGTGCAGATGGGCATGACGTCGCTGGCGAAGCCGGGCGCGAACGGCAGCGCGTCGGTCGCGGACACCGTGAAGGCGCAGAACCAGGCGTCGTTCACCCTCGGTGTGGCCCCGACCAGCCCGCTGGAGCTCGCGAGCGTCGGCGCCACCCTCGCCTCGCACGGCACGTGGTGCCCGCCGGACCCGATCCAGTCGGTCACCGACTCCTCCGGCGCCCCGGTGTCCATCCCGACGACCGCCTGCCACCAGGCCGTGCCCCCGCAGCTCGCGGACACCCTCATGACGGGGATGTCGAAGGACGACCAGCCCGGCGGCACCTCCGCCGCGGCCGCCACCGCGGCGGGCTGGAACCGGCCGACCGCGGCGAAGACGGGGACGACGCAGGTCTCCGAGTCGGGGGCGTTCGTGGCGGCGACGCCGCAGATGTCCGGGGCGTCGATCGTGTTCGACGACTCGTCCCGCCCCCGCCCGATCTGCAACGGCAGCCCGCCCACCACGTGCTCGACCGGCAACCTCTTCGGTGGCAACACGCCGGCGCAGACCTACTACCAGGCGATGACGACGATCCTGGGCGGCCAGCCGGTCCTCCCGCTGCCCCCGACGGACCCGCGCTTCGTCGCGGGCGGCGACCGGCTCGCGGTGCCGCAGGAGGTCGGGCAGCCGGTCGACCAGGCGGCCGCAGCCCTGCGGGCGGCGGGCTTCGCCGTCACGACCTCGCAGGTCGACAACCGCTCCCCGGCGGGCACCGTGGTCGGTCAGACGCCGTCCGGTGGGGGCGGGCAGGCCGTGCAGGGGCAGACGATCGCGCTCGTGTCGTCCAGCGGGCACGTGGCGGCGCCGCCGGCGGCCCCGTCGGGCTGAGGTCGGGCGCCGCGCCGTCCTGAGCGAAGGGCACCTTCGGTCGGTCTAGTCGACGGAAGGGGCCCTTCGCTTGAGCACGGACGGCCCCGGACGGCCCCTGAACCCGATCGGGCGCGTTCACCCGGACGGGTGCAGTAGTCGATCCGATCGCCCGCAACCGAACCGCCGGGTCCATCAGGTCTCCTGACCGTCCGGTCACCCACGCGGGTGGAAGCGGGCCCGGATCGCGACATCGACGGGCCCCGCGCGCGTCGGACCGGGCCGCACCTGTCGATTGCCCCGTCGACATCTCGCCGAGGTCACGGAACGACCGTCAGAACGCTGCGTGACCGGTCCTCCGGGGACCGATGACTGCTCCATTCGGCGTAGCGCTGCTGACGTACCCACCGATGCCTGCCGGTGAACACGACGACGGCACTCAGACAGGCGAGGTGATGATCGGTGACCAGCATGCGGGCCCGGGAGGCCGGTGCGGAGACGACCGCCGACATGCACGCGACCGTCGTCGGCGTGGCGGGCGACCCGCTCACCGCCGCGACCGGGAACGTCGGGATCGACGCGATCCGCCGGCGGCGCATGCGGTGGGCCTGGAAGGTCATGCTCACCGACCTGGCGATCGTCCTCGCCGTCGGACTGGTCGCCGCGTCCTTCGTCCCGACGATCGTCCGGACCCACCCCGCCGTCACGGCCGGGCTGCTCGCCGGCCTCGTCGCGCTGCTGGGCACGGCCTTCGCGCTCGGCCGGTGCTGGCACCCGGTCATGGTGTCCTCGGGCGGACTGGAGTGCTCGCGCATCGTCGCCTCCGGCACGGGCGCCCTGCTGGTGCTGGCGCTCACCGAGGTCGCGCTCAAGGACTACCGGCTCCAGCCCTACACGCTGTTCGTCCTGCCGGCCGCGGTCCTCGCGGTGCTCGCCGGGCGCGGGGTCGCCCGGGCGGTGCTGCACCGCCAGCGGCGCCGAGGGCTCGGACTGACGAACGTGCTGGCCGTCGGGTCGTGCGAGTCGGTGACCAACCTCGTCGAGCGGACCCGCCGCGCCCCGGAGTTCGGCTGGACCGTCGTCGGCGCCTGCACGCCGACCGGCTCGGGGGAGTGCGCGGGTGTCCCGGTGGTCGGCGACCTCGACGAGGTCGCCGTCGCGGTGCACGCCGTCGGCGCCGAGGTGGTCGCGGTGGCCCCGGCCCCCGGCTGGAGCGGCAAGCGGCTGCACCGCCTGGCGTGGCAGCTCGAGGGCACCGACCGCGACCTGGTCGTCGACCCCGGTCTCATGGAGGTCGCCGGACCGCGGCTGCACATGACCCCGGTCGACGGGCTCCCGATGATCCGCCTGACGCAGCCGACGTTCGGCGGCTGGGGGCGCGTCTCGAAGACGGTCGTCGACCGGCTGTGCGCCGGACTGGCGGTGCTGCTCCTCGCGCCCGTCCTGGTGACCCTCGCGATCCTCGTCAAACGCGAGGACGGCGGCCCGGTGTTCTTCCGCCAGGAGCGCGTCGGCCGGGAGGGCTCCACCTTTCGGATGGTCAAGTTCCGGTCGATGGTCACCGACGCGGAGACCGCGCGCGCCGACCTCGACAACGAGGCCGCCGGCCCGCTGTTCAAGATGCGCCGCGACCCGCGGATCACCCGCATCGGCAGCGTCCTGCGCCGGTACTCGCTCGACGAGCTGCCGCAGCTGTTCAACGTGCTCGGCGGCTCGATGTCCCTGGTCGGGCCCCGGCCGCCGCTGCCCGCGGAGGTCGCCCAGTACGCCGACGACGCCCGCCGCCGCCTGCTCGTCCGCCCGGGGATGACCGGCCTCTGGCAGGTCTCCGGCCGCTCCGACCTGTCCTGGGACGAGACCGTCCGCCTGGACCTGCGCTACGTCGAGAACTGGTCGCCCGGCCTCGACATCCACATCCTCGCCCGCACCGTCGCCGCCGTCGTCACCGGCCGCGGCGCGTACTGAACCCAGGGACCACCGACATGTCGCTCAACGTCCTGATCCTCGGCCTCAACTACGCGCCCGAGCCCACCGGCATCGCGCCCTACACCACCGGCACCGCCCGCTTCCTCGCCGACGCCGGGCACCGCGTGCACGTCGTCACCGGCCTGCCGCACTACCCGCACTGGGAGGTGGACGGGAACTACCGCGGCCTCGGCCCGGTCCTGCACGAGCGGGACGGCGACGTCCGCGTCACCCGGGTCGCCCACCCCGTCCCGGCGGACCCGACCGGCGCCGGCCGCATCCGTATGGAGGCCGCGTTCGCCCTGCGGGCCGCGACGGTCGGCTCGGCTCGGCCCGACGTCGTCCTCGCCGTCAGCCCCGCCCTGCTCACGGTCGGAGCCGCGCTGCGGTGGCGCCGGCCCGGGACGGCTCTCGGCGTGATCCCGCAGGACCTCTACAGCTACGCGATCGCCGAGGCCCAGGCTCTGGGCGGGCACGCGGCGGGCACCGCCGCCCGCCTCGAGCGCACGCTGCTGCGCCGCGCCGACGGCGTCGTCGCGATCCACTCCAGCTTCCACCGCTCGCTCGCCGACCTCGGCGTCGACGAGCGGCGCATCACCACCATCCGCAACTGGAGCCACGTCCGCCCGACGACGGCGGGTGCGGACGAGCTGATGCGGTTGCGTCGCGAGCTGGGCTGGCGGGACGACGAGGTCATCGCCCTGCACGCCGGGAACATGGGCGCGAAGCAGGGCCTGGAGAACGTCGTCGAGGCCGCCCGTCTGGCGGACGCGACCGGGGCGGCCGTGCGCTTCGTCCTGCTCGGCACCGGCAACCAGCGCGCCCGCCTGGAGCGCCTCGGCGCCGGGGTCGAGCGCCTGCAGTTCCTCGACCCCCTGCCCTCCGACCGCTTCGCGCTCGCCATGGCCGCGGCCGACGTCCTGCTGCTCAACGAGAAGCCCGGCGTCGAGGAGATGTGCGTGCCGTCCAAGCTGACCTCCTACTTCGCGGCCGGCCGGCCGGTCGTCGCGGCGACGGGGGAGCGCAGCGCCGCGTCCTCGGAGATCGCGGCGAGCGGGGGCGGGGTCCGGGTCGGGGCGGGGGAGCCCGAGGAGCTCCTGGGTGCCGTGCTGCGCACCGGCCTCGATCGTGTGGGTGCCGCCGCCATGGGCCTGCGGGGCCAGTTGTTCGCCCGCGACGCGCTGTCCGAGGCGTCGGCCCGCAGCGCGTACGTCGGGTGGGTCGAGGGGCTGGCCGCGGCGCGGTCGCGAATCGTGACGCCGATGGTTCCGCGCCCCCGCGCGGCGGCGGCCATGCCGGTGCTGGAGGACGCGTCGTGAACGCGCACCGACCGAGATCTCGTCGCGCCGCGCGGAATGGGGCGAGGACCGATCGGTCCGCGCGGCGAAATCGGATCTTGCTGTTGGTTGACACGATCCGTGCACGACAACTCGCTCTGCGTAGCGAGAACGATTAGCGTGTTGCTCTGATCAGAGCAACGGCTGCCCCGAATGCCCGAGAGGTGACCGCATGACTGACGCAGGGAACGACACGTGGGGGACTGCCGCATGAAGCGGGCACTGATCACCGGGATCACCGGACAGGACGGCTCGTACCTCGCGGAACTGCTGCTCGGCAAGGGCTACGAGGTCCACGGGATCATCCGCCGGTCGAGCACGTTCAACACCGGCCGGATCGAGCACCTGTACCAGGACCCGCACGACCCAGAGCAGCGTCTGGTGCTGCACTACGGCGACCTGACCGACAGCTCGAGGCTCGTCACGCTCCTCGAGAAGGTCCGGCCCGACGAGGTCTACCACCTCGCCGCCCAGTCCCACGTCCGCGTGAGCTTCGACGAGCCCGAGTACACCGGCAACACCACCGGCGTCGGCACCGCCCGGTTGCTCGAGGCCATCCGCATGGTCGGGATCGAGACCCGCTACTACCAGGCGTCGAGTTCGGAGATGTTCGGGGCGACCCCGCCGCCGCAGAACGAGGAGACGCCGTTCTACCCGCGCAGCCCCTATGGCGCGGCGAAGGTCTACGGCTACTGGATGGCGCGGAACTACCGCGAGGCGCACGGCATGTTCACGGTCAACGGGATCCTGTTCAACCACGAGTCCCCGCGCCGCGGCGAGACCTTCGTGACCCGCAAGATCGCCCGCGCCGCCGCCCGCATCGCCCTCGGCCTCGAGGAGCACGTCTACCTCGGCAACCTCGACGCCATCCGCGACTGGGGCTACGCCCCGGAGTACGTCGAGGGCATGTGGCGGATGCTGCAGGCCGACCACGGCGACGACTACGTGCTGGCGACGGGCACGGCCACCACCGTCGAGCAGTGGGTCCGCTACTGCTTCGACCACGTGAACCTCGACTGGACCGACCACGTCCGGTTCGACGAGACCTACCTGCGCCCCACCGAGGTCGACGCCCTGATCGGCGACCCGGCCAAGGCCGAGAACAAGCTCGGCTGGACCGCGCAGACGATGCCCGAGCAGCTCGCCCGGATCATGGTCGACGCCGACCTCGCCGAGAACCGGGCGCTCGTCCCCACCAGCACCCTCGGAAGGACCGCCCGGTGACCGCGCGCGACTACCTCAACCTCCTCGGCCAGCAGTGGCGGGTGATCGTCGCGGCCGGCCTGCTGGGGGTCGTCCTCGCGGGGATCCTCGTGCTGTTCGCGCCCGTGAAGTACGCGGCATCGGTGACGCTGTACATCTCCACCCAGCAGACGAACTCCAGCTCGACCGACGCCTACCAGGGCAGCCTGCTCTCCCAGGACCGCGTGAAGTCCTACACCCAGCTGCTGTCCGGCTACCGCCTCGGCCAGGAGGTGGTGACCGACCTCGGCCTGAACGACGACCCGCAGGCCGTCGCCGACGAGGTCTCGGCGAGCGTCAGCCCGAACACGGTGCTGCTGACCGCCGAGGTCACCGACACCTCCCCGGAGCGCGCAGAGGCCATCGCCGGCGCCATCGGCCGGCGCTTCCCGGCGCTGATCGCGCAGCTGGAGAAGCCCGCGAACTCCACCCTGCCGCCGTCGGTGACCGCCACCGTCGTGCAGGGCCCGCTGCTGGAGCCGGAGGCCGTGTCGCCCCGCCCGCTGACCGACCTGGGCATCGGTCTCGGCGCCGGCCTGCTCGTCGGCGTCGTCGTCGCGGTCCTGCGCCGCACGCTCGACCGTTCCGTGCGCACCACCGAGCAGCTCGCCGAGGTGTTCCCGAAGCCGCTGCTCGGGACGCTGGCCGAGGACCGCACCGTCGAGACCGTCCCGCTGTTCCTCCGGGACCGGCCGACCTCGCCGATCGCGGAGAGCCTGCGCGCGGTCCGCGCCAACGTCGACATGCTCGACCTGGACCGCACCACGACGGTCGTCGCCGTCACCAGCGCGATCGAGGACGAGGGCAAGTCGACGCTGCTGGTCAACCTCGCGCTGGCCCAGGCGAACGCGGGCCGCCGGGTCCTGGTGGTCGAGGGCGACCTGCGCAAGCCCCGCGCGGCGCAGTACCTCGGGCTGTCCGAGGACGTCGGTCTGACCCAGGTACTCACCGGTCGGGCCTCCGTCGACGACGTCGTCCAGGCCGGCCCCGCGCCGCGCCTGGAGCTCCTCGCGAGCGGCCCGCGCCCGCCGAACCCCTGCGAGATGGTCGAGTCCCCGCAGATGTCCGAGCTGCTCGCGACGCTGCGCGAGCGCTACGACCTCGTGCTGGTCGACGCCCCGCCGCTGCTGCCGGTGGCCGACGGGCTCGCGCTGGCCCGCCTCGCCGACGGCGTCGTGTTCACCGTCCGCGCCGGCTTCACCAGCGGCGCGCTCGTCCGGCGGGCCCACGAGATGCTCGAGACGGCCGGGGTCGGGCGCGTCGGCGTGGTGCTCAACCGCACCAAGGACGCGGGCGACGGCTACTACGC
This sequence comes from Actinomycetospora termitidis, assembly GCF_030286555.1. GTDB lineage: Bacteria > Actinomycetota > Actinomycetes > Mycobacteriales > Pseudonocardiaceae > Actinomycetospora > Actinomycetospora termitidis. The sequence continues at coordinate 358,765 of NZ_JASVWF010000006.1, forward strand.
GGGCTACTACTACGCCGAGGCCGAGCGGACGGCCGCCCCGACCCCGGCCCCGAGCCCGACCCCCGGCTCCCGCCAGGAGTTCGCGACGGTGCCCTCGCCGAGCCCGGAGTCCGACACCGAGCAGCACGATCCCGCGACGGCCGGTCGGCGGTCGTGACCACCGGGCACTCGCCGTCGGTGCGGACGACGGCGGCCATCTCGCCGTCGCCGGAGTACCGACGGCGGGTGCCCCGGGCCGTCGTCGTCATCCTGACGGCGGGTGCGGTGCTGGCGGTCGCGACGGCCCTCGTCGCGTCCGCGCTGGCCCCGCGACCCGCCGTCGGGCCCGGCTCGGTGGTCGCCGTGCTCGGCGACAGCTACTCGGCGGGCACGGCGGAGGGCGGCCTGGGCGCCGCCGGCTGGACCGCGCGGCTCGCCCACGACCGCGGGTGGCGGCTCACCGACACCGCGATCCCCGGCACGGGCTACCTGCGCGCCCGCCCCGACGCGGGGACCTACGCCGCGGCCCAGCTCGACGCGGCCCTGGCGGTCGCGCCCGACCTCGTCGTCGTGCAGGGCTCGCTCAACGACGCCGACCTGCCGCCCGCCCAGGTCGCGGCGGCCGCCACCGCGCTGTACCGCACGATCCGCGACCGCGCGCCCCTCGCGCGGCTCGTGGTCGTCGGCCCGGCGTGGCCGGACGCGTCGCCGTCGGTGGACGTCGTGGCCGTCCGCGACGCGCTCGGCGTCGCCGCCCGGGCGGCCGGCGCGCTGTGGATCGACCCGATGACCGACGACTGGTTCGGCGGGCCCGTCCCGGACGGCACGGTCCTGATCGGCACCGACCGGCTGCACCCCACCGACGCCGGCCACCGGCTCATGGCCGACCGGGTCGCCGACGCCCTGACCCACGCCGGCCTCTGACCCGTCCGGGTGAATTCGCGTCGGGTCCTCGGGCGCCGCGACAGCCACCCCATCGGGTGAAGAAAGCCATTCCCGCGACAGACCCGGTGAACGCCGTCGTCGGAGACGTACGACCGCCGAGAAACCGCGCCCATGACACTCGGAATGGTCGGCGGACGGGTTCGGACACCGATCGGTGCCGGTAGCGGAAATGACCCGCCGAGCGATCCGTCCCTCGACCATCGCAGCAATTCCGGAGGACACCGAAGTGAACTCGTCGACCAGCCCGAAGACCGCGTTCATCACCGGCATCACCGGTCAGGACGGGTCGTACCTCGCGGAACTGCTGCTCTCCAAGGGCTACGAGGTGCACGGCCTGATCCGGCGCGCGTCGACGTTCACCACCGACCGCATCGAGCACCTCTACCGGGACCCGCACGAGCCCGGCGCCAAGCTGCACCTGCACTACGGCGAGCTGACCGACTCCTCCCGCCTGATCTCGCTGCTCTCCGAGATCGCGCCCGACGAGGTCTACCACCTCGCGGCGCAGTCGCACGTGCGCGTCTCGTTCGACGAGCCGGAGTTCACCGCGAACACCACGGGCGTGGGCACGGTCCGCCTGCTCGAGGCGATCCGCATGATCGGGCTCGACGTGCGCTTCTACCAGGCCTCGTCCTCGGAGATGTTCGGCGCCACCCCGCCGCCCCAGCACGAGGAGACGCCGTTCAGCCCGCGGTCGCCCTACGGCGTCTCGAAACTGTTCGGCTACTGGACCACCCGCAACTACCGCGAGGCCCACGGGCTGTACGCGGTGAACGGGATCCTGTTCAACCACGAATCCCCGCGCCGCGGCGAGACGTTCGTGACCCGCAAGATCGCCCGCGCTGCCGCCCGCATCGCCCTCGGCCACGAGCGGCACGTCTACCTGGGCAACCTCGACGCGGTCCGCGACTGGGGCTTCGCGCCGGAGTACGTCGAGGGCATGTGGCGGATGCTGCAGGCCGACGAGCCGGACGACTACGTGCTCGCCACGGGGACCGCGCACACCGTCGAGGACTTCGCCCGCCTCTGCTTCGGCCACGTCGGGCTCGACTGGACCCGCCACGTGCGGTTCGACGAGCGCTACCTGCGGCCCACCGAGGTCGACGCGCTGATCGGCGACCCGTCGAAGGCGGCGCGCGAGCTCGGGTGGCGTCCGCGCACCTTCGTCCCGGAGCTCGCCCGCATCATGGTCGACGCGGAGCTGTCGCACCTGCAGGGCCCGACCGCGGACGTGGCCCCCTTCCCGACGCCGTACCCCGGCCGTCCGATCGCGGGCTGACGATGTCCCGGGAGACGACGTGGTCGGCGGCGGCCGACGAGGACGAGGCGTACCGCGACGTCCGGACCCGCCGCCGGCGCACGACCGCCGAGGTCGTGGTCGACCTCATCGCCCGCCGCTCGCGGCCGCACCCGTTCGTCCGGCTGGTGCCGCGCTCCGGGCGCCCGCGGTGAGCACGGGCCCAGGGAGGACGGCGCTGTCCCGACGGCGGGTCCTGGCCGGCCTGGGGCTCGGTCTCCCGCTGCTCGCCGGGCTCGCGGCGTGCGGCTCCTCCGCCGCGGCCGTCCCGACGGTCCCCGTGCGGCTGCACACCGACTGGACGGTCAAGCCCGGCGGCACCACCCCGGTCGTCGGCGACGACGGCGTGCCGTTCCACCTCGCGCAGGAGGGGAGTGCCCCGCCACCCGCCGTCCTGGAGGGGGCGCTGGAGGGGCAGCTGCCCGAGGCGCTGTCGTCCTCCTCGCTCGCCCAGGAGATGCGCGCGGAGGTCCGGCGGATCGGCGCGACGTTCGCCCTCGGCCCCGGATCGCCCCAGGGCGCGCTGACCCTGGCGGCGTGGACCGGCGTCCCGTTCGTCACCGCGCAGTGCCACCTGGTGCTCACCGCGCAGCAGTGGATCCTCGGCGTCGTCGAGCAGGGGGCCCTGCGCGTCGTTCGCCAGGACGGCTACGGCTCGCCGCTGCGTCAGGACGGCGCCACGCCCTACACCGCGGACGTCACCTTCGCCGGCGACACCGCCACCCTCGCCCTTCCCGACGGCGGGTCGGCGACGGTCTCCGACCCCGCGATCGGCGCCACCCTCGGCACCGTCCCGGCCTGGCAGTTCTACAAGAACGGCGCGGGCGGGGCGGACGTCCGCCTGCTGCGCACGTGGGCGGGCTGACCCGTGACCGCGTTGCTGCAGGTCCTCCCGACCTACGACCCCGCCTTCGGCGGCCCGGTGTCCGCGGCGCTCGGCGTCTCGGCGTCCTACGAGGGCGTCGAGGGCGTCACGCTCACCACGGTCGGCTGCGGGCCGGCCGGAGCCGGCTGGACGCGTCACGACACCGTCTCCCGCCGGGCGTTCGCGCCGCCGGTGGCCCGGCACGTGCTGTCGGTGTCGCCGGGGCTGCTGGCGTGGGTGGCCCGCCGGGTGCGCCGGTTCGACCTGGTGCACGTGCACTTCAACCGTGGGCTGGTGATGATCTGGATCCCGTTGCTCGCCCGGCTCGCCCGCGTGCCCTACGTCCTGCAGACCCACGGCATGTGCCGCCCGTGGACCGGGCCGCTCGCCCTGGTCGACCGGCTCTTCACCCGGCCCGCGATCCGGCACGCCCACGCCGTGTTCGTGCTCGGCGCGGCGGAGCGCGAGCAGATCCTCGGCATCGTGCCGGGGGCGAACGTCGTCGAGGTGCACAACGCCGTCCGGTCCCCGGACGCGGTCGACGCCGGTCCGCGCCCCGGCGGGCCACGCCTGCTGTTCTGTGCACGGCTGCACCCGCGCAAGGGACTGGACCGCTTCCTGGACGTCGTCGAGCGCCTCGCGCCGGAACACCCCGGGCTCGAGGGGCACGTGGTCGGTGCCGACGAGGGGGCGCTCGCCGCCGCGCGGGAGCGGGTGGCGGCCGCCGGCCTGCCGGTGACGTTCCACGGTGGCCTGGACCGGGACGGCGTCGACGCGTGGATGGCGCGCTGCGACGTCCTGCTGCACCCGGCGCCGCGCGAGCCGTTCGGCATGTCGATGATCGAGGCGTTCGCGGCGGGCCTGCCCGTGGTCGCGGCCCGCTCCAGCGAGCTCGCCGGGGTCTTCGCCGCCGAGGGCGCGGCTCTGCTTCCCGACGACGGGTCCGTCGAGGACTGGGTGGACGCGACCCGTCGTGTCCTGGTCGAACCCGCGACGGCCGACGCGCTGCGGGTCGGGGGTCGGGCGGTCCTCGAGCGGCACTTCTCGCGGGCGTCGCTGACCCGGACCCTGGCCGGCGTGGTGCACGGAGCGTGACCGTCGGGTCGTCGTCGCCCCGGCCCGTCACCCACGCCCGACGACAATGCTCCACCCGCCGTCGACCTCGGTCGCGCCGCCGGGGCGACAGATCCTCGTTCGGGGCGGGAAGCGTGACGAAACGTGATCGGAAAGGGCTCGATACGTCACACTGCGTATGTGGGAGCCTCCCCGACGACCGACCGACGACCCCGCGAGGGCGCCTGGCACTCGCCAGCGGCCCTCGGCCGGGCGGCGCGCGCCCTCGTCGTCGGCGTCCGCGTCGGCGCGGCCGACGGGCTCCCCGACGCCGGGCACGGCGAGCTCGACGCGTCGTACCTGCCGCGGGCGGTCGACGACCGGCTGGCCGAGCTGCTCGCCTCGCAGGTGCACCCCGTCGTCGTCGTGACCGGGCCACCGTCCGCCGGGGTCACGCGGACCGCGGCGCACGCCGTGCGGCGGACGCGGTCCGACGACCTGTTCGTCGAGCTGGACGACCCGTACCAGGGATCGCTGGAGGAGGTCGTCGAGCGGGCCCGCCGTCGGGCCTCGCCGTCCCGACCGGCGCTGATCTGGTGCGACGACGCCCCGTTGACCCTGCTCGACCAGGTCCGCGGCGACGTCCTCGCCGCGTGCTCGCAGCCCGGCGGAGACGGGCGGAGCCGCGTGACCGTGGTCCGGCTGGTGCTCACGGTGCGGTGGGGGCTGCCGACGCTGTCGCGCGGTGAGCTGGCGGCCTCGCGCTTCGCGCCGGTCGTCGTCGCGCCCGTGACCCCGGCCGAGGTCGTGGGCCGGGAGTCGCACGAGCTCGTCGCCGACCGCGGGGTGTCCGGGCTGGCCGGGCGTCGGATCGGGGAGCTGGTCGCGCCGGTGGCGGCCGCCCGGGAGGCGTTCGCGGGACCGTCCGGGGACGTGGTGCGCCTGGTCGCGGTCTGGCACCGGCTCGGCATCCCGACCGCGCTGGGCCCGGAGGTCCTCGCGGCCCTGCGTCCGGACGACGCGGACGGGGACCTCACCGAGATCGTCACCGGGCTCGTCGAGCAGGGGTGGCTGCGGCGGACCGTCCGCGGCGGGCAGCGGCACCTCGCCCCGGCGCGCGTGCTGGTCGACCTGGCGCGCCTGCCCTCCGACGAGCTCGTCGCCTGCATCGCGGGCCACCTCGACCACCACGCCCGCTACCTCGCCGCCCGCACCATGCTCGCGTCCGGCCTGGACAGCCTCGCGGCGGTGATGGTCGCCGACCTCGAACCGGACCCGCTCGGCCCGGTGGCCGCCCTGCGCGTGGCCCGCGGGTTCGCCGGGCTGGAGCGCGACCGCGAGGCCGCCCAGTGGTTCGCGTTCGTCATCGCGGTCGGCGACGAGGACCAGGCCCGCGCGGCCCACCGCGGTCTCGGGCTCGTGTTCTACCGCTACGACCGGCTCGACCGCGCCCGCCGCCACCTCGACCGGGCCGCCGACCAGCTCGGCGTGCAGGTCGTGCTCGCCGACATCGCCCTGCGCCAGGGCCGCGTCGCCGACGCCCGGGCCCTGCTCGCGCTGCTGCGCCGTTCCCGCGACCCGGCCCTCGCCGCGGAGGCCGCCTGCCAGCTCGGGACGCTGGAGTCCTCGACCGGCCGCCCCGACGCCGCCCGCGCCGCCTTCACCGAGGCCCTCGGCGCCGTCGACCCGGCCGTCGTCGCCCGCGCGCGCACGGGGCTGTCGGCCCTCCCGCCTCGTGTCAGCAATGCGGCCATGCTGACGTCCAGTGACACAGGAGCCGCAACGACGGACGCCGAGGGGGCCGGGGAGCCGGAGCCCGAGGACAGCGATGGCCCATCGCTGTCACCCGACGAGCGAGAGGCGCCACCCACGCACGACGGGGAGCCCGACGAGTCCGACGACTCCGAGGCGCGCACCCGCGTCGTGCCGCTGGCGTCCCGCTCCCGCGGCTGATCCAGCCCCACCCGCCGTCGGGAAGGGGATGGCAGGCTGACGGCATGGCCGTCACGCACGTCGTCACCTTCACCTGGGTCGAGGGCACCTCGACCGACACCGTCGCAGGCATCCTCGCCGCGCTGCAGGAGTGGATCGACCGCAAGGAGGGGCTCGACGGGCTCGAGTCCTGGCAGGCGGGGAGCGACATCGGGGTGAACGAGGGCAACGCGGCCTTCGCGGTGTCCGCGACGTTCACCGACCGGGACGCCTACCTGCGCTACCGCGACCACCCGGAGCACAAGCGGATCATCGCCGAGCAGATCGCGCCGCTGATCGCCGCCCGCTCCGCGGTGCAGTTCGACCACTGACGTCCGGCACACGAGCAGCCCGGCGGTCGACGAGGTCGTCCGCCGGGCTGTGGGGAGTCGGTGGGCTACTTGGCGCCCGCGGTCGGGGTGGTCTTCGGGCCGTCGGGCAGGCGCGAACCGCCGCCGCCCCCGCCGGACCCGTCGTCGTCCGGGCCCTCCTCGCCGGTCGGGCCGGCGGCCGGGTCGTCGACCCAGATCATGATGGTGTCGCCCGGGGTCGCCGCCGCGCCCGCCTTCGGACGCTGGTTGGTGATGATGCTGCGGCCCGCTCCCGTGTGCCGGGCGTTCTGCGGGACGGCCAGCAGGCGAGCATCGAGCGCCGTGTCGTGGGCGTCGGCCGCGGCGAGCCCGACGAGCTCGGGGACCGTGGTCGTGTCGGTGAGGCTGTCGGCCATGGCTCCACGGTACCGACCGGTGACGCGGTGTGCCCGGAGGGGCGTCGCTCGCGCGCGTCGGTCGTTCGGCCCTGTTCACTCGGAAAGAGTAGGACGTCGCTCACAACGTGTGCGTAGAGTAGCTGCACTCGTCGGATGCACCCGTGGCTCGTCCTGAAGATTCACGGATGCGGACGCGAGCACCACCACAGGTGATCGACCCCGGGGGTACGTGATGCGCGCCGTCTACCGCGTCCTGGCCTATCTGCTCGCACTCGAGGTCGTCGTCCAGGCGGCCGCGATCGCCTGGGCCGTGTTCGGCCTGACGACCTGGATCGAGGGCGGGGGAGTGCTGGACAAGGCCGGCATGGAGAGCGAGTCCGTCGTCTTCGACGGCGTCACCGGCTTCATGGTGCACGGCATGAACGGCACGCTGATCGTCCCGATCTTCGGGCTGCTGTTCCTGATCTCGTCGTTCTTCGCCCGGTTCCCCGGTGCGATCGCCTGGGCGGGCGCCGCGTTCGGCCTCGTCGTGATCCAGGTGGCCCTGGGCATCTTCGCCCACTCGATCCCTGCCCTCGGCATGCTGCACGGCGCCCTGGCGCTCGGCCTGCTGGTCGTCGCCCTCGTGGCCGCCCGCAAGGCCTCCGTCGCCACCGCCGCCGCGTCAGAGCCGGCCTCGACCGGCTCCCACGCCGCGCCGCTCGTCTGAGGCGTGCTCACCGACACCCGGCCCGCCGCGCCGGCCGCCCCCCGCGGCCGGCGCCCGCGTCGTCGCACGGTCGTCGCCCTGCTCGCGACCCTCGCCGTCCTGGCGCCCGTCGCGTGGTTCTGGGCGGCCAGCCTCCCGGCGGGGAGCTGGTCGGTGACCGAGATGGGCGTTCCCGACGACGGGGGTGGCCCGGCCGGGATGGCCGGTCACGACATGGCCGGGATGGCGGGCCGGTCGGTGGACACCCTGCGCCTGCCCGCGGAGACCCCCGCGGACGCCCGGATCACGCTCACGGCCCGCGCCGACGGGTCCCGGTACACGCTCAACGGGCAGACCCCCGGGCCCGAGATCCGCGCGGTCGCGGGCCAGGTGGTGGAGGTGCGACTGGTCAACGCCGACGTGGCGCGGGGGATCACCCTGCACTGGCACGGCCTGGACGTCCCGAACGGCGACGACGGCGTCGCCGGCGTGACCCAGGACGCCGTCCTGCCCGGCGGCGAGTTCGTGTACCGGTTCCGGGCCACGCAGGTCGGGACGTACTGGTACCACTCGCACCAGGTCGCCGACGAGCAGGTCAAGGGCGGGCTGTTCGGCTCGCTGGTCGTGGTGCCGCCGGAGGGCGTGGGCCCGGAGGCGACCGCGCTGGTGCACCTGTTCGGCGGGCGGCGCACCGTCAACGGCACGCCCGGCGACCTCGCGGTGCCGGCCGCGCCGGGGCAGACGGTGCGGGTCCGGCTGACCAACACCGACGACGGGCCGATGCGCGCCTGGTCCGCCGCGCCCTACCGGGTGCTGGCCGTGGACGGCACCGAGGTGAACGGACCCACGCCGGTGTCCGGCGCGGCCGTCGGGATCACCGCGGGCGGTCGCGTGGACCTGGAGGTCACGGCGCCGGCGCGGATCGAGCTCGGGGGAGCGGCGGTGGTCGTGGGCGGCGGCGGTGCTCCGTCGTCCGTACCCGCGGCCTCGGTCGACCTGCTCAGCTACGGCACGCCGGCGCCGCTGCGGTTCGACCCGACGACCCCGAACCGCATCTTCGACTACGCGATCGGCCGCCGTCCGGGCTTCATCGGCGGGGTGCCGGGGCTGTACTGGACGATCAACGGCCGGATGTACCCAGACGTCCCGATGTACGAGGTGCGCGAGGGCGACGTCGTGCGCATGCGCATCTCGAACTCCTCCGGCGAGGTCCACCCGATGCACCTGCACGGCCACCACGCGGTGGTCCTGGCCCGCGACGGGGTGCCGTCCACGGGCAGTCCGTGGTGGATCGACTCGCTCGACGTGCCCGACGGCGCGACGTTCGACATCGCCTTCGTCGCCGACAACCCCGGCATCTGGATGGACCACTGCCACAACCTGACCCACCCGAAGCAGGGCCTCGTCGCGCACCTGATGTACGAGGGCGTCACCACGCCCTACCGCGCCGGCCCGGACACCCCGAACGACCCGGAGTAGCCACCCCCGGAACGAACGAGCGGCACCCTCGCAGCATCTATGCGCGCGAGAGTGCCGCTCGTTCAGTGGAGAAGGGCGCTCACGCCCGCACGTCCCGCGCGATCGCCAGGCCCGGCGCCGCCACGCGGACGCGCTCGGCGACCGGGTGCCGGCCCGCGGCCGAGACGACCAGCAGGTACTCCCCGGCGCGCGGGACCTCGAGGCGGTAGTGCCCGTCGTCGGTCGCCGTGGTGCCGACCTGGGCGCCGGTCAGGGCGTCGATGAGCGTGACGGTGCCGTCGACCGGGGCCACGCCGTCGAGGACCCGCCCCGCCAGACCCGGCGTCACGGACGCCGCTTCGATCTCCCGCGGCGCCGGCCCCGTGTCGGCCACCGTCGCGTGCGGGCGGCCGGCGGGGACCAGCAGGCCGCACACCACCGCCGCCACGACGAAGATCGCGGAGGCCACGAGGAACGCCCGGTCGTACCCGGCCAGCGCCGCGGCGGCCGGAGCCAGTCCGACGCCGAGCGCCGATGCGGTCGCCGTGCCGGCGATCGAGGAGAGCAGCGCCGTCCCGACCGACCCGCCGACCTGCTGCATCGTGTTCACCGTCGCGGACGCCACACCCGCGTCCGCCGGGTCCACGCCCAGGGTCGCGGTGTTGATCGAGGTGGACATCGCGGTGCCCATGCCCAGGCCCATGAGGATCAGCGGGCCGAGCACGCTGCCGAGGTACGACGACCCGGGCGAGAGGTGGGAGAACCAGAACAGCGCCCCGGCCCCGAGCAGCAGGCCCGCGAAGATCAGCGGCTTCGGGCCCACCCGCGGGAGCACGATCGCGGGGACGGTCGTCGACGCCGTCATGATCGACGCGACCATCGGGAGGAACGCCACCCCGGTCAGCACCGGCGACAGCCCGAGCTGGGTCTGCATCACGTAGGCGAGGAAGAGCGAGAGGCCGAACATCCCCGTCGTCAGGACGAGGATCGTCAGGTACGAGCCGCCGCGGAACCGGTCGAGCAGGACGCGCAGCGGAAGCAGCGGCGCGGCGCGCACGCGCTGGACGGCGACGAAGACCGCCAGCAGGACCACACCGGCCGTCAGGAAAGCGTAGACGGGCCACGAGTCCCAGCCGTCGGTCTCGGCGGTGGCGAACCCGAAGACGACGCCGAAGAGCCCGGCCGAGGCGAGAACGGTGCCGACGAGGTCGAGCTTCGGGCGGCGACCGGACGGCGCGGCCGGCATCAGCACGAGCGCGCCGACCAGGGCGACCACCGCGAACACCACGTTGACGTACATGCACCAGCGCCAGTCGGCGTACTCGGTGAGCGTCCCGCCGAGCAGCAGGCCGATGGCGGCGCCCGATCCGGCGAGCGCGGAGAAGACGCCGAAGGCGCGGGCGCGGTCGCGGCCGGCGGGGAACGTCGTCGTCAGCAGCGACAGCGCGGCGGGCGCCAGCAGCGCCCCGAACAGGCCCTGGAGGGCGCGCGCCGCGACGAGCAGCCCGAAACCGGGGGCGAGGCCGCCGAGCACGGACGCGACCGCGAACCCGACCAGCCCGACGACGAAGGCCGCCTTGCGTCCGAACAGGTCCGAGAGGCGGCCGCCGAGCAGCAGCAGGCTGCCGAACGCGAGCGCGTAGGCCGTGACCACCCACTGGCGCTGGGCGTCGGAGAAGCCGAGGTCGGCCTGGGCGGACGGCAGTGCGATGTTCACGATCGAGTTGTCGAGGATGACCATGAGCTGGGCGACGCCGATGACGGCGAGGATCCACCAGCGGCGGGTGGGTGAGTCGGTCACGTCGCCGACGCTAGGACCTGAAGTGCGCTTCAGGTCCAGGGTCTGCTCGCTCGCTTCGGTCACAGGGCGCGCAACAACGCTGCAACGCTTGCCCGTACCGGGGTCCTGCCGTGACCGTGGTCACCTCACCACTCCACGAGCCACTCCACGAGCCACTCCACGAGAAAGAGGTGCCGGCGTGACGCAGACCCTGGATCGCCCCGGGAGCGAGGTGGCCGACCGCGTCGAGGCATGGGTGTCGGCGTTCCAGGACGCCCTGTCCGCGCGCGACGTCAGCGCAGCCGTGTCGCTGTTCGCCGACGAGTGCTACTGGCGCGACCTCGTGTCGTTCACCTGGAACATCGCCACCGTCGAGGGCACCGACGAGGTCGCCGACCTGCTGACGACGGTGCTGGACCGGATCGACCCCACCGGGTTCGCCGTCGACGGCGAGCCGACGTCGGCCGACGGGGTCGACGAGGCGTGGCTGACCTTCGAGACCGCGGTGGGCCGGGGGACCGGTCACGTGCGGCTCAAGGACGGCAAGGCCTGGACCCTCCTGACCACCCTCGACGAGCTCAAGGGCCACGAGGAGAACCAGCGCGAGCGACGTCCCTTCGGCACCGAGCACGGCGCGAACCCCGACCGCGTGACGTGGAAGGAGTCGCGGGAGTCCGAGGCCGAGGAGCTGGGCTACACCCGCCAGCCGGAGGTCGTCATCATCGGCGGCGGGCAGGGCGGCATCGCGCTCGCGGCCCGGCTGCGCCAGCTCGGCGTCCCCGCGATCATCGTGGAGCGCAACGAGCGGCCCGGCGACTCCTGGCGCAAGCGGTACAAGTCGTTGGCCCTGCACGACCCGGTCTGGTACGACCACCTGCCCTACATCCCGTTCCCGGACAACTGGCCGGTCTTCGCGCCGAAGGACAAGCTCGGCGACTGGCTCGAGATGTACACGCGGGTCATGGAGATCAACTACTGGGGCTCCACCTCCGCGGAGTCGGCCGAGTTCGACGAGGCCGAGGGTCGCTGGACCGTGAAGGTCACCCGCGACCGCGGCGACGGTCCGGAGGAGGTCGTGCTCCGGCCGGCCCAGCTCGTCTTCGCGATGGGCGTCTCCGGCAAGCCGAACAAGCCCGAGTTCCCGGGCATGGAGAAGTTCCGCGGCGTCATCCAGCACTCCTCGGAGCACCCCGGGCCGGCGGGCTACGAGGACAAGAAGATCGTCGTCATCGGCTCGAACAACTCCGCGTTCGACATCTGCGGGGCGGCCTGGGAGGCCGGCTCCGACATCACGATGGTGCAGCGGTCGTCGACCCACATCATCAAGTCGGACACCCTGATGGAGCTCGCGCTCGGCGGGCTGTACTCCGAGGAGGCCGTGCGCAACGGCATCACTACGCGCACCGCGGACCTCGTGTTCGCCTCGCTGCCCTACCGGATCATGGCCGACTTCCAGCGGCCCGCCTACGACGAGGCGAAGGTCCGCGACCAGGAGTTCTACGACCAGCTCCGCGAGGCCGGCTTCGACCTCGACTTCGGCGACGACGAGTCCGGGCTGTTCATGAAGTACCTGCGCCGCGGGTCGGGCTACTACATCGACGTCGGTGCCGCGCAGCTCGTGGCCGACGGCAAGGTGAAGCTCGTCAACGGGCAGGTGCAGGAGTTCACCGAGACCGGCGTCAAGCTCACCGACGGCACGGAGCTCGAGGCGGACCTCGTCGTCCTGGCCACCGGCTACCGCTCGATGATCACCTCGGTGGCGGACATCATCGGCGAGGAGATGGCCACGCGGGTCGGGAAGGTGTGGGGCCTCGGCTCCGACACCACGAAGGACCCGGGACCGTGGGAGGGCGAGCAGCGCAACATGTGGAAGCCCACCCAGCAGCGGAACCTGTGGTTCCACGGCGGCAACCTGCACCAGTCGCGGCACTACTCGCTCTACCTGGCGCTGCAGCTCAAGGCGCGTCAGGAGGGCATCGCCGGCGAGGTCTACAAGCTGGCGCCGTCGCACCACAAGGAGTAGCTCCCACCGGACGAGCGGGCCGTTCATCACGGAAGACCGTGACGAACGGCCCGTTCGTGCGTTTACGGGAGCCTTCCCGACGGCGGGTGCGCCGGTTCGGGCGCGCGGGTAGACCGGCATCATGGAGTACACGAAGCTCGGTTCGACCGGCCTGGACGTCTCGCGCATCTGCCTCGGCACCATGAGCTACGGCGTGCCGAACGACCGCTGGCCGTGGGCGCTGCCCGAGGACGAGGCGAAGCCGTTCTTCTCCGCCGCGCTCGAGGCGGGCGTCAACTTCTTCGACACCGCCGACGTCTACTCGCAGGGGACGTCGGAGGAGATCACCGGCCGCTGGCTCAACGAGATGGCCGACCGCGACGAGATCGTCGTCGCCACCAAGGTCTTCAACCGCATGCGCCCCGGGCCCAACGGCGCCGGGCTCTCGCGCAAGGCGATCCTCACCGGCATCGACGCCTCGCTCCGCCGGCTCGGCATGGACTACGTGGACCTCTACCAGATCCACCGGTTCGACCCCGAGACGCCGCTGGAGGAGACCCTCGAGGCGCTCCACGACGTCGTGAAGTCGGGCAAGGCGCGCTACATCGGGGCGTCGTCGATGTTCGCCTGGCAGTTCGCGAAGGCGCTGCACCTGCAGGACGCGAACGGCTGGGCGCGCTTCGTGACGATGCAGAACCACTACAACCTGCTCTACCGCGAGGAGGAGCGGGAGATGAACCCGCTCTGCCTCGACGAGGGCGTCGGTTCGATCCCGTGGAGCCCGCTCGCGCGCGGCAAGCTGACCCGCGACTGGGACGAGACGACGAACCGCGGCGAGACCGACGAGTTCGGCAAGACGCTCTACCGCGACTCCGACCGGCACATCGTCGAGAAGGTCGCCGAGATCGCCGACAAGCGCGGGGTCAGCCGGGCCCAGGTGGCGCTGGCGTGGCTGCTGGCCCAGCCGGTCGTCGACTCGCCGATCATCGGGGCGACGAAGCTGAAGCACCTGGAGGAGGCCGTCGCGGCGGTCGACCTGCAGCTCGACGACCACGAGCTCACCGAGCTGTCGGAGACCTACGAGCCGCGGGGCATCGCCGGCCACCGTTAGAACCGGGGGAGCGTCACCACCTGGGAGGCGAACGTCAGGCCCGCCCCGAACCCGCACAGCAGTGCGAGGTCCCCGGGGCGGGCCCGGCCCGACGTCAGGAGCTCGTGCATCGCGAGCGGCACCGAGGCCGCCGAGGTGTTCCCGGTGACCGCGACGTCGCGCGCCACCGCGACGTGCTCGGGCAGCGCCAGCGCCTTGACCAGCCCGTCGGTGATCCGCGCGTTCGCCTGGTGCGGGACGAAGGCGTCGAGCTGCTCGGGCTTGCAGTCGGCCTTCTCCAGGGCCTCGTACACCAGCGGGACCATGCGCGAGGTCGCCCAGCGGAACACCGCCGGGCCCTGCATGCGCAGCGCCGGGCGCTCGCCGGTCGACAGGGCCTCGAGCCAGGTCGGCGCCTGGACGATGAGGTCGGACTGCGCCCCGTCCGCACCCCAGGCCGCCGGGCCGATCCCCGGTTCCGCGGACGGGCCGACCACCACCGCGCCCGCGCCGTCGCCGAACAGGAAGGCGGTCGACCGGTCGGTGGGGTCGATGATGTCGCTCATCCGCTCGACGCCGACCACGAGGACCGCCCCGTGCCCCGCGCGCACCAACGAGGCGGCCACCTCGAGCGCGTAGCAGAACCCGGCGCACGCGGCACCGAGGTCCATCGCGGCGCCGCGCACGGCACCCACCGACGCCGCCACCCGGGTCGCCACCTGCGGCGACGCGGCGTCCGACGACATCGTCGCCACCAGGGTCACACCGATCTCGCCCGCGGCCACCCCGGCGGCGGTCAGCGCGTCGCGGGCCGCCGCGTCCGCCATCGCCACCATCGTCTCGTCCGCGTCGGCGAACCGGCGGGTCGCGATCCCGGAGCGGGCGAGGACCCAGTCCGCGTCGACCTCGAGGTGCTCGCAGACCTCCTCGTTGCTCACGACGCGGCGGGGCCGGTACGCGCCCACCCCGAGGACGGCGGCGGGATGGCCGGTGGTGATCGAACCCAAGGGGTGCCTCGCGAGACGGTCGGGAGCGGTCGACCCCTCCACCGTCGCCCGTGGTCCCGGTTACTCGGAAGTCCTACTATCTGGTACGGGCATGCAACCGGTCACAGCGACGCCAGCGCGGCGCCGACCTCCTCGATCGCCGCGGCGTGCCCGCCCTCCGCGCACAGCGGCGCGAAGAGGATCCGCTCCGCCCCGGCCTGCGCGTACTCGCCGAACCGCGCGACGACGTCCCGCGCCGTCCCGTGCGGCACGCACGCGTCCACGATCCGGTCCATGTCCTGCCCGTAGATGCGCTCCAGGGTCCCGACGGCGAGGGTGCGCGCCTCCGCGCGCGAGGGCGCCAGCGCCGACCACGCCAGCAACCCGCCGGTCACCGGGGGCCGCCCCTGCTCGGCCGCGACGTCGTTCGCGAGCCGCAGGCCGCGGGCGACCCGGTCCGGGCTGCACAGGTACGGCATCCAGACCTCGCCGGCACGCCCGGCCCGGCGCATCGCGGCCTCCGACCGGCCGCCGACCCAGATCGGCACGGAGCCGGTGGGCAGCGGGTCCAGCCTCGTCGGCTCACCGTCCACGTCGACCGTCTCCCCGGCCAGGTAGGCCCGCAGGGTGTCCAGCGCCGCGTCCGTGCGGCGGCCCCGCTCGCGGACCGGGACCCCGCTCGCCGCGAACTCGACCGGGTTCTCGCCGCCGACGCCGATCCCGAGCTCGAACCGCCCGCCGGACACCCGGTCCAGCGTCGCGGCCATCTTCGCCGCGAGCACCGGGGGATAGAGCGGGAGCAGGGTCACCGCGGACACCAGCCGGACGCGGGTCGTGGCCGCGGCGGCCGCCGCGAGCGTGACGAACGCGTTGGACGTGGGGCTGCCGAACAGCACGTGCTCGCCGCACGCGACCAGGTCGAACCCGAGCTCCTCCGCCCGGGCGGCCAGGGTCGGGATCCCGGCCGCGTCGGCGGTCTGCGGCAGCATCAGCCCGACCCTCATGCCTCCACCCCCGCCCGCTGCAGCGTGGCCGCCGCCATCCGCAGGTGCACGTCGTCGACCATCTCGCCATTGACCACGCCGACCCCGGCGCGGCCGGCCTCGACGACGTCGCGCGCGTGCGCCACCTCCTCCTCGGAGGGAGTGAACACCTCGTGGGCGAGCGTCACCTGCGTCGGGTGGATGCAGATCTTGCCGTCGTAGCCGAGGTCGCGGCCCTCGCCCGCGTCCCGGCGGAAGAACTCGCCGTCCCGCACGGCCACGACCGCCTGGTCCAGCGCCCCGACCCCCGCCAACCGCGCCGCGAGCAGCACCTCGGAGCGGGCGAACAGCACCTCGCGGCTCGACGGCGTCCGCCGCCCGCCGACGGAGGCGATGTAGTCCTCGGCGCCGAAGTACGCCGCCGTCACCTCCGAGCCGTCGAGGAGGTCCCGCACCCGCGCCACCCCGCGCGCCGTCTCGATCCCGACGACGACGGGGCGTTCGTCGCCGACCCGGCGGCGCAGGTCGCGCAGCTGCGCCGGGTCCTCGTACTTCGGGAGCACCACCCCGGCCCGGCTCCCCGCGACCGCCTCGACGTCGTCGTCGTGCCACGGCGTCGCGGGCGGGTTGACCCGGACCAGGACGAGCGACCCGCCGTCGGGAAGATCCCCGACCGCGTGCACCGCGGTACGCCGCGCCTCGTCCTTGTCCCCGGGCGCGACGGCGTCCTCGAGGTCGACCGCGATCGCGTCCGGCGACGACCGCGGCGCCTTCGCGACCATGTCCGGACGGTCGCCGGGCACGAACAGCAGCGAGCGCGGGATCAGGTCGGCCTCCGGTGCATCAGGCCCGTCCGTCGCACGGTGCAGACGGTCTCGTCGCGCTGGTTGGACGCGCGGTGGGCGAAGACGACGATGCCCGCGTCGGGTCGCGAGCGCGACTCGCGGGCCTCGACGACCTCCGTCGACACCCGGACCGTGTCGCCGTGGAACACCGGCGCCGGGAACACGGCGTCGGTGAGGCCGAGCTGGGCGACGATCGTGCCCAGCGTCAGCTCCGGGACGCTCAGCCCGACGACGAGCGCGAGCGTGAACATGCTGTTCACCAGGGGCTTCCCGAACTCGGTCCGCGAGGCGTAGTCGTGGTCGAGGTGCAGTGGCGCCGGGTTCATCGTCATCGTCGTGAACAGGACGTTGTCGGTCTCGGTGACCGTCCGGCGGGTGGCGTGCTCGACGACGAGGCCCTCGGTCAGGTCCTCGAACCACAGGCCACTCACGTACGGACCGCCTCCCGGAGCACCTCGAGCGACGACGGGTCCTCCAGCGCGGAGGTGTCGCTGCGGGTCTCACCGTAGAGGAGCACCTCGCGCATCAGGCGCCGCATGATCTTGCCGGTGCGGGTCTTCGGCATCGCGCCGGTGACGATCACGCGGTCGGGCCGGGCGAGCCCGCCGATGGTGTCGCCGACGAGCCGCGTGACCTCCTCCCGCACGTCCGGGCCGTCCCCGGAGACGGTCACGAACGCGACCGGCACCGTGCCCTTGGTGTCGTCCGGGATCCCGACGACCGCCGCCTCGACCACGCGGGGGTGCGACCCGACGACGGCCTCGATCTCCATCGTCGAGAGCCGGTGCGCGGCGACGTTGATGACGTCGTCGGCGCGGCCCAGGACCCACAGGTGCCCGTCCGCGTCGACCACGGCCTCGTCGTTGGTCGCGTAGCAGCCGGGGAAGCGGGAGAAGTAGGTCGAGAGGTAGCGCTCGTGGTCGTCCCACACCGTCCGGGCGAGGGTGGGGAAGGGCCGCGTCATGACGAGGTTGCCCTTCGTGCCGTCGGGCACGGGCCGGCCCTCGTCGTCGACCACCCGGCACGCGTGGCCGGGCAGGGTGGTGCCGGCCGAGCCCGCCTTGAGGTCGTCGACGCCCGCCACCGGGTAGGTCCACGTCGAGCCGGTCTCGGTCTGCCCGTAGGCGTTGACCACGGGGACCCCGAGAGTGTCGGTGGTCCATGCGAACGTCTCGCCGTCGAGGGGCTCGCCCTGCACCGTGATCAGGGCGAGCCGGGGGAGGGGATGGTCGTGGGCCAGCGAGTCGCCGAACTTGCGCAGCATGCGCAGCACGGTCGGGGCACACAGCACCTTCGTCACGGCGTGGCGCTCGCACACCTCGTAGAAACGCGCCGTCGACGGCGTGTCCAGCGCGCCCTCGTAGCACGCGATCGTGGCGCCGTTCGCGAGCCCGCCGATCACCGCCTGGATCGGGAAGGTCAGCCAGCCGACGTCCGCGGCCACCCAGTACACGTCGTCGTCGGTGATCGCGGTCTGCCAGTGCGCGTTCGCCCAGGTGCCCAGCAGGAAGCCGCCCACGGAGTGCACCACGCCCTTCGGCCGCGACTCCGTGCCGGAGGTGAAGATCAGGAAGGCCGGCTCGTTCGGGTCGAGCGCGGCGACCTCGCTGCCCTCCGGGTGGGCGTCGACCAGCGCGGCGTAGGAGGTCTCGCCGTCCTGCAGCGGCACCCCGTTCCCGGTGCGGTCCACCACCACGACGTGCTCGAGGGTCGGGGCGTCCGGCCGCGCCGCGCGCAGGGTGTCGAGCAGCGGCACCGGCTTGCCGCGCCGGTAGATCGCGTCCGCGACGACCACGACCTTCGCGCGCGCCGACGCCAGCCGCGAGGCCACGGCGTCCCGCCCGAAGCCGGAGAACAGCACGGTGTAGATCGCGCCGATGCGGTTGCAGGCGTGGATGGCCGTGAACGCCTCGACGAGGTTCGGCATGTAGATCGCGACGACGTCGCCCCGGCCCACCCCGAGCGCGGTGAGGCCCGCCCCGAGCCGGGAGACCTCGTCGGCGAGCTGGGCGTAGGTCAGCGTGCGGGAGTCGCCGGGCTCGCCCTCCCACACCACGGCAGGGCGGTCGGGCGCGGTCTCGGCCCACCGGTCGACGCAGTTGTCCGCGACGTTGATCAGGCCGCCGTCGAAGTAGCGGAAGTCGCCGAGCTCGCCGGTGCGCACCGTGTCGTACGGCCGCAGCCAGCGGTGCTGCTCGGCGACCCACGCCCAGTAGTCGTCGGGATCGGCGTCGTGCAGGGCCCGGGCGTGGGCGATCTCGTCGGCGTACCGGGCCGACCGCTGCTCCGGGCGCAGCGGGATCAGCGGCGCGGAGATCAGGGCTCCGAGCGAGTCGTCCATGGCCGGCTCCTCCTCGAGACGGGGATGGGTCAGACGGGGCTGACGAGGTGGTGACGACGGGGTGCGGTGCGGGTCCAGCCGTCGGCGTGGCGCAGCCGCACGGCGAGCTCCGCGCGGAGTTCCTCGGTGGCGACGACCGTGTCGACGACCAGGTCCTCCGCCATGCGCAGCAGGTTCACCTCGGCGCGGTGCTCCTCGACGCGCGCCGCGACGAACTCGGCCCGCTCGGTCTCGTCGTCGATCGCGGCGATCTTGCGGGCGTAGACGGCGTTCACCGACGCCTCCGGGCCCATCGCGCCGATGAAGGCGCTCGGCAGGGCGATCGTCGCGCGTGGTTCGAAGCCCGGGGCGCACATCGCGTAGAACCCGGCGGCGTAGGCCTTGCGCAGCACCACGGAGAACTTCGGCACCTCGGCCGAGCTCATCGCGGCGATCAGCTTGGCGCCGTGGCGGATGATGCCCTGCCGCTCGACCTCGACGCCGACCATGAACCCCGGCACGTCCTGCAGGAACACCAGCGGGACGTTGAAGGCGTCGCACCAGGAGACGAAGTGGGCGGCCTTGTCGGCCGAGTCGACGTGGATCGCGCCGGAGCGCACGCACGGCTGGTTCGCGACCAGGCCCACCACCCGGCCCTCCAGCCGCGCCAGCCCGACCACGATCTCCGGCGCCCAGTCCGGCTGGATCTCGAAGAACGACCCGCCGTCGACGAGGCGGTCGATCACCGCGGTGACGTCGTAGCCGGTGACCGGGTCCTCCGGGATGACCCCCTCCCACCCCTGCTCCTCGGGCTCCCGGGCGGTCCCGACGGCGGGTCGGGCCGACCAGTCGCTCGGCAGGTAGGTGAACAGGAGGCGGGCCGCCGCGACGGCCTGCCAGTCCTCCTCGAACACGGCGTGGCCGCAGCCGGAGACCTCGGCGTGCATCCGCGCGCCGCCCATCTCCTCCTCGGTGGTCCGCTCGCCGGTGACCTTCTCGGCCACCCGGGGGCTCGCGAGGAACATCGACGCCCGGCCCTCGACCATGCCGACCCAGTCGGTGAACGCCGGCATGTACGCGCCGCCGGCCGCGGACGGGCCGTGCAGGCAGCAGATCTGGGGGACGCGGCCGGACAGCGCGACCTGCAGCCGGAAGATCGCGCTCGCCCCGCGGCGGCCCGGGAAGAAGCCCATCTGCTCGGTGAGCCGGCCGCCGGCCGAGTCGACCAGGTAGAAGACCGGGAGCAGGTCCCGGTCGGCGCGCTCCAGGATGCGGATCTGCTTCTCGCAGGTCAGCTCGCCCCACGAGCCGGCCTTGACGCCGAAGTCGTGGGCGATCACCGCCACCGGGCGCCCCTCGACCGTGCCGACGCCGGTGATCACGCCGTCGGCCGGCAGCGCGCCCGCGAGCAGGCCGTCCTCGACGAGGGAGTCCGCGTCGAGCAGCACGGCGAGCCGCTCCCGGGCGGTGAGGGTGCCCGGGTACCGGCTCGTGTCCCCGCCGCCGCGGGCGCGGTCGGCCGCGGCCAGGACGTCACCCGCCGAGGGAGGCGCCGGTGCCCCAGGGGGGACGGGCACCGACACCTCCCACGCCGGGCGCCGCCCGTTGCTCGGGGCCGTCACGGGACGAGCCGCTTCGAGAGGATCTCCAGCTGGATCTCGTCCGTCCCGCCACCGATACGCAGGATGCGGACGTCGCGCTGGTGGCGCACCACGGGCGTCTCCTCCAGATAGCCCGCACCACCGAACAGCTGGAGCGCCTCGTCGACGACGTGATCGGCGACCTTGGCCGCGAAGTACTTGGCCGCCGCGACGGACCGGGCCGCCTCGGGGTGGGCGCGGTCGAGGCGGTCGGCGGCCTGGTAGGTCAGCGCCCGGGCGGCCTCGAGCTCGACCTCGGCGGCGGCGATGCGGTGGCGGATCGTCTGCAGGTTCGTCAGCGGGGCGCCCGCCACCTCGCGGCCCGTCACGTACTCGGTGACCATCGTGAGGGCCTCCGCGGCGTGGCCCAGCCCCATGGCGGCGAGCACGATGCGCTCGAGCTGGAACGCCTCCATGATCTGGTGGAAGCCGCGGTTCTCCGCGCCGAGCACGGCGTCGGCCGGCACCTCGACGCCGTCGAGCACCACCTCACGGGTGTCCGACGAGTGCCAGCCCAGCTTCTGCAGTGGCCGTCCCACCGAGAGGCCCGGGGTGTCGGCCGGGACGACGAACGTCGTGATGCCCCGGTGCCCGGCCTCGCCGGTGCGGGCCCCGACGACCAGCACGTCCGCGATCCCCGCGTTCGTGATGTACATCTTCCGGCCGTCGATCCGCCAGCCGTCGTCGGTCCTCGTCGCCCGGGTCGTGATGCCGGCGACGTCCGACCCCGCGCCGGGCTCGGTCACCGCGATCGAGGCGATGGCGGTGCCGGCGGCGATGCGCTCGACCCAATCCTGCCGTTGGGCCGGGGTGCCGTGGCGGACCAGGTGCGGGCCCGCCATGTACGCGCTGACCAGCGCCCCGACCGCGATGCCGCCGCAGGCGCGGGAGAGCTCCTCGGCGAGCACCGTCACGGCCGTGCACTCTCCGCCGTCGCCCGCGGAGCCGCCGAACTCGGCCGGGGTGAGCAGGCCGAGCAGCCCGGCGTCGCCCATCTCCTTCCAGAGCCGCTCCGGCGGGTGACCGGCGCGCTCGGACTCGTCGACGACGGGGCGGACCCGCTCATCGGTGAAGCGCCGGACCGCGGCCCGGAAGTCCTCGTGCGCCTCGTCGAGCTCGAACGCCACGCCTGCTCCGTTCCTTCGACCGACCGGTCGGGCGAAAGTAGGCTGGGTCACAGGCGCTCGTCAATCACCTAGGGTCGACGGCCGTGACACCGCGAGCGAACGGCAGCCGGGCGGAGGAGCAGCGCCAGCGCATCCTCACCGCGGCCGTCGGGGTGTTCAGCCGCCGCGGCTACCGCGCCACCTCGATGAACGACGTCGCGGCCGGTGTCGGGCTCTCCAAGCCGACGCTCTACCACTACGTGGCCACCAAGCAGGACCTGCTCGTCCAGGTCTACGAGCGGGTCCTCGACGAGAGCCTCGCGTCCGCCCGTGCGATCGTCGCCGCGGCCGCGGACCCGCTCGAGGCGGTGCGCGGGCTGATCGTCGACCGGGTCGCGTACACCTGCGAGCACCGGGACCTGCTGAAGATCTGCTTCGAGGAGGAGTCCGAGCTCCCGCCGGAGCTCGCCGAGCCGATCCTCGCGCGGCGGCGGGCCTACGAGGCGGTGGTGCTCGAGGCGGTCGAGGCGCAGGTCGCGGCATCCGGGGCGGATCTGGGGATGGCGACCAAGGTCTACGTCAACACCTGCCTGGGCGCGGCGAACTGGGTCTACAAGTGGTTCGACCGCACCGGTGCGCTCACGCCCCGGGAACTGGGGGAGCAGGTCGCCCGGGTGCAGCTGGCGATGCTGGCGGGCTGATCCGGTGCGGGCCCGCCCCGGCCGGCGACGATGGCGCGCTGCTCGCACCCGCCGCGTGCAGGTCGCCATCGTCGGAAGGGGCCGAGCTCCGGCGGCTTTGTAGACGAGGACCGGACCTGACCGCCTTGCCTCCTAACATTGCTCTCACCAGCGGCGATGAAGGAGCCAGGTCCCATGAGCGTCACCCCGGAGGTCCCCGTGAGCACCGACCCGAGCACCCTGACCGGCGAGCGCCGCGACCTCGTCGAGACCCTCCAGATGCACCGTGCGCTGTTCCTGCAGACCCTCCAGGGGATCACCGAGGAGCAGGCGCGGACGCGGACCACGTTCTCCGTGCTCAACCTCGCAGGGCTGGTGAAGCACGTCGCGCGGACCGAGGCGGGGTGGCTGGCGTTCGCGAAGGAGGGCCCGGCCGCGATGGCGATGGAGTGGCCCGAGGTCGACTGGGACGACCCGGTGATCCAGGCGCGCCTCGCGGAGGGCGACCTGCGCCACGACGAGTTCAACCTGCTCGGCGACGAGACGCTGGAGTCGATGCGGGCGTACTACGCGAAGGTCGCCGATGAGACCGACGCCTACATCGCCGAGGCCGACCTCGACGTCTCGTGGCCGCTGCCGGAGGCACCCTGGTTCGCCCCGGGCGCGACCCGCTCGGTGCGCCGGGTCGCGATGCACATCGTCGCGGAGACCGCCCAGCACGCCGGCCACGCCGACTTCCTGCGCGAGGCGATCGACGGCGTGCACACGATGTGAGTGCCCCACCCCGATCCCGTACGAGCGGGCCGTTCGTCACCTTCTATCGTGACGAACGGCCCGTTCGTACGGTTCGGGCGAGCCGGATCTACGACGGGGAGTGCGCTCCGCCCGCCTGCTCGGTGACGCGGACGCGGCGGCGGAGCTCGCCGGTGTCACGGGAGTCGAACCCCTGGGCGGACAGCCAGGCCTGCACGCCCTCGCGGTCGGGGTGGTTCTCCGGGACGACGTTGTAGACGTAGTTCAGCTGGCGGGCGGCGGCCTCGTCGGCGAGGCGGTTCATCGCCCACGACCCGACGCCGCGACCCCGGAACGCCGGGACCACCGCGACCAGCACCTCGGCGTCGCCCCACGTGTCGTCGAGGCGCCCGTAGGCCGCGACCGCGCCGTCGGCGTCGTCCACCCGCCACCAGGCGTCGCCCAGGGCGTCCCCGTCGGACGGCGAGCCCAGACCGTGCAGGCCCGGGCCGGCGGGGGAGAAGGCGTCGGCCTTGGCCGCGTCCCACACCGGGGTCGGCTCCGCCGTCCAGGTCCACTCGGTCACCGCTGACCACTCCCTCCGCGACTGTCTACGGGTCTTCCCCACTTCGTCACAGTGTCGTAGAATGTGGCGCAGACGACAAGGGAGGCTCCACGGTGACGGTCCTCGAGGATCCGGTCAACGAGGTCGCGGCGCTCGAACGCGTGCCGCAGGTGGACTTCGACACCAGCCCGGACCGCTACCGGCACTGGCGCTTCACCGTCGACGGTGACACCGCGAGGGTCTACCTCGACGTCGACGAGGCCGGCGGCCTGGTCCCGGGGTACGAGCTGAAGCTGAACTCGTACGACCTCGGCGTCGACATCGAGCTGCACGACCTCACGCAGCGCCTGCGCTTCGAGTACCCGCAGGTCCGCAGCGTGGTGCTGACTAGCGGGAAGGACTCGAACTTCTGCGCCGGCGCGAACATCCGCATGCTGGCCGGGTCGAGCCACCCGTGGAAGGTGAACTTCTGCAAGTTCACCAACGAGACGCGCAACGGCATCGAGGACATGACCGCGGCGGGCCAGACGTGGATCGCCGCGCTCAACGGCACCGCGGCCGGCGGCGGCTACGAGATGGCCCTGGCGTGCGAGCGGATCCTGCTGGTCGACGACCGGTCCAGCGCCGTCAGCCTCCCCGAGGTCCCGCTGCTGGGCGTGCTCCCCGGCACCGGCGGGCTGACCCGCGTGATCGACAAGCGCCGCGTGCGCAAGGACCGCGCGGACGTCTTCGCGACGAAGTCCGAGGGCTTCGGCGGGCGCAAGGCGGTCGAGTGGAAGCTCGTGGACGAGGCCGTGCCGCGCCGCGAGTGGGACCGCGTCGTGGCCGAGCGCGCGGAGGAGCTCAAGGGCGACCGGCCGGCCGACGCGCAGGGCATCACGTGGACCCCGCTGCAGCGCTCCGTCACCGACGACGCGATCACCTACGACCACGTCCGCGTCACGATCGACCGCGACGCCCGGACCGCCACGCTCGTCGTCGCCGTGCCCGAGATGACCGACGACCCCGCGCCGCTCCACGAGCAGGGCGCCGCCCACCCGCTGCTCGCGATCACCCGCGAGCTCGACGATGCGATCCTGCGGCTGCGCACCAACGAGCTCGAGATCGGCACGTGGCTCGTCCTCACGGAAGGCACGGTGGGCGCCGCGTTGTCGGCCGACCGGCTGATCGACGGCCACCAGGACGACTGGCTCGTCGCCGAGACCACCCGGTTCCTCCGGCGGACCCTCAAGCGCCTCGACGTCACCAGCCGCAGCCTGATCGCGCTGATCGAGCCGGGCAGCTGCTTCGCCGGGCCGTTCCTCGAGCTGGCGCTGGCCTGCGACCGGCAGTACATGCTCGAGGGCACCTTCGAGGAGGCCGAGGACGCGACGCTGCCCAGCGGCGCGGAGGCGACCGAGCCGGCCACGCTCGTCGTCACGAACGCGCAATTCGGGACGTTCCCGATGGGGAACGGCCTGTCCCGGCTGGAGTCCCGGTTCTACGGCGAGGACATCGACGTCCCGAAGGACGAGCCCCTCACCGGCGCCGACGCCGACGACGCGGGCCTCGTCACCGACGCGCCCGACGACATCGACTGGACCGACGAGATCCGCATCCTGCTCGAGGAGCGGGCCTCGCTCTCCCCGGACGCCCTGACCGGCATGGAGGCGAACCACCGGTTCGTCGGCCCCGAGACCATGGAGACCCGGATCTTCGGCCGCCTCACGGCGTGGCAGAACTGGATCTTCATTCGGCCCAATGCGAGCGGCCCCGAGGGCGCGCTGCGCAAGTACGGCACCGGCCGCAAGGCCGACTTCGACCAGAAGCGGGTGTGAGCAGTGACCTCAGCGCGACCGAAGATCGACTTCGACGCCAAGATCCCGAACAACGTCGACCTCGCCGGCGACCGCAAGCTGCAGCGCGCCCTGGAGCGCTGGCAGCCGAACTTCCTGGACTGGTGGGGCGACATGGGCCCCGCCGTCGACACCAAGGACGTCTACCTGCGCACCGCGGTGGACGTCGGCCGGGACGGCTGGGCGCACTTCGACCACGTCCCGATGAACGAGTACCGCTGGGGCGTATTCCTCTCCGAGCACGACCCGGACCGCACGATCGCCTTCGGCGAGCACAAGGGCGAGCCGGTGTGGCAGGAGGTCCCCGGCGAGTACCGCGCGGACCTGCAGCGCCTCATCGTCATCCAGGGCGACACCGAGCCCGCGTCGGTGGAGCAGCAGCGTTTCCTCGGGGCGACCGCGCCGTCGCTCTACGACATGCGCAACCTCTTCCAGGTCAACGTGGAGGAGGGCCGTCACCTCTGGGCGATGGTCTACCTGCTGCACGCCTACTTCGGCCGCGCCGGCCGTGAGGAGGCCGACCAGCTGCTGGCGCGCAACTCCGGCTCGGACGACTCGCCGCGCATCCTCGGGGCCTTCAACGAGGAGACCCCGGACTGGCTGTCGTTCTACATGTTCACCTACTTCACCGACCGGGACGGCAAGTACCAGCTCGGCACGCTGAAGGAGTCGGGCTTCGACCCCCTGAGCCGGACCTGCGAGTTCATGCTCAAGGAGGAGGCCCACCACATGTTCGTGGGCACCACCGGCATCGACCGCGTGGTCCGCCGCACCGCGGAGCTCATGCAGACCCACGACACCGAGGAGGTCGCCGGCGCCGGCGGCATCCCGCTGACGATGATCCAGAAGTACATCAACTTCCACTACACGGTGTCGCTGGACCTGTTCGGCAACGAGTCCTCGACCAACGCCGCGAACTACTTCACCGCCGGCATCAAGGGCCGCTGGCAGGAGGAGCGTCGCGACGACGACCACCTGCTCGCCGACGACGCCGGCCACGTCGACGCGTTCCGCGACGGGCAGATCAGCCGCAACGAGGTCCCGGCGCTGCTCGCGCTCAACCAGGACCTGCGCCACGAGTACATCAACGACTGCAAGACCGGTCTCAAGCGCTGGAACCGCATCCTGCAGAAGGCCGGCATCGACGCCGAGCTGTACCTGCCGCACGTCGGCTTCAACCGCCAGGTCGGCGCCTTCGCGGGCGCGCACATCACGCCGGACGGCAAGGTCGTCAGCGAGTCGACCTGGAACGCGCAGAAGGACCGCTGGCTGCCCACCGAGGTGGACAAGACCCACGTCCGCAGCCTGATGCACCCCGTCCTCGAGCCGGGGAAGATCGCGAGCTGGATCGCGCCGCCGTCGACCGGGATCAACGACAAGCCCGTCGACTTCGAGTACGTGCACTTCCACTAGACCCGTCCGAGCGCCCAGGGGTTGATGTGCTGTCCCACCACCAGCAGTTCAACGCGTCGCACTACCTGCTCGACCGGCACCTTCCCGACGGCGGGGGTCGGGTCGCGCTCCGGGCGCTGACGCCGTCCGGGGTCCGGCAGCTGACGTACGCCGAGGTCGAGACCGAGGTGCGCACGGTCGCCGCCGGGCTCCGCGGCCTCGGGGTGCGCCCCGAGCAGCGCGTGCTCATGTGCTGCTCGGACGGGGTGGAGCTGTTCTCCGCGATCCTCGCCGCGATGCGGATCGGGGCGGTCGCGGTGCCGGTGTCGACGATGCTGCGCGGGCCGGAACTCGCGAAGCTCGTCGTCGACTCACGGGCGCCCGTGCTGATCTGCTCGCCGGAGTTCGGCGCGGTGACGCGGGCCGCGGTGCTGTCCGCGGTGGAGGGGGGCGCCCCGGACCTGGCCGACGTCGTCGTCACCCCGGCGAACGTGCCGTGCGACGACCCGGACCCGCTGGGCGGCTACCCGGTACGCACCCGCGACTGGACCGACCTCGCGGCCACGGGCTTCGGGTTCGACGACGGGCTCTACGCCACCTGGGACGAGTCGCCCGCGCTGTGGCTCTACACCTCGGGCACCACGGGCACGCCCAAGGCCGCGATGCACCGGCACGCGGACATCCGCACGGTCTGCGAGACCTACGCCGCGCAGGTGCTGGGCATCCGCGCCGACGACGTGTGCTTCTCGGTCGCCAAGCTGTTCTTCGCCTACGGCATCGGCAACTCGATGTTCTTCCCGCTGTCGGTGGGCGCCTCGGCGGTCCTGAGCCCCGGCCGCCCGTCGCCGGCGGCGATCGCGGCCGTCGTCACCGAGCACCCGGTGACGCTGTTCTACGGCAGCCCGAGCGTCTACGGCCCGCTGCTCGCCTCGGACCTCCCCGACGACACCTTCCGCCGCGTGCGTCAGGGCGTCAGCGCGGGGGAGGCACTCCCGGCCCGCATGGTGATCGGGATGCGCGACCGGTTCGGCGTCGAGGTCCTCGACGGCATCGGGTCCACCGAGGCCCTGCACATCTACCTGTCGAACAAGCCGGGCGAGGTGGCCCCGGGGACGTCCGGGGTGGCCGTGCCCGGGTACGAGGTGGAGATCCGCGCGGAGGACGGGTCCGTGGTCGCGGACGGCGAGAAGGGCACGCTCTACCTGCGCGCGGACTCGCTGTGCACCGGCTACTGGTGCCGCACCGACGTCAACCGCCGCGTGTTCGAGGGCGAGTGGATGCGCACCGGCGACACCTACGTCCGCAACCCCGACGGCACCTACCAGTGCCTCGGGCGCACCGACGACGTGCTCAAGGTCGGCGGCATCTGGGTCACGCCGATGGAGGTCGAGGAGCGGCTGGTGCTGCACCCGTCGGTCTCCGAGGTGGTCGTGGTCGGGGTTCCCGACGACGATGGGCTCGACCGGACGGTCGCGTGCGTCGTCCCGGTCGAGGGCGCGATCGTCGACCCTGAGGCGCTGATCGCCTGGTGCCGCGAGGGCCTGGCGTCGTTCAAGAAGCCGCGGCACGTGCTCGAGATCGAGGCGGTCCCGCGCACGGCCACCGGCAAGGTGCAGCGCTTCCTGGTCCGCGAACTCGCGGCAGCGCGCCTCGCGGAGGTCGCGGTCGCCAGCGGAGGGTGACCGACGGCTCGGCGTCATCGACGCGGCGTGACGCGAGACCCCCGCGCATGCCTGAGAACCGCTTCCGGCGGCAGCGGTTCTCGCGGTCGGTCGCGGGCCGGAGGTGACCGCCCGTGACTACGCGGTCCCCGGCCACCAGAAGGCTGCGGCGAGGTCCAGCTCGACGAGATCGGGGTGCCGGAAGAACAGGGCCTCGTCGCGGTCGAGGCGCTTCGGCGCGCGCGACCCGGTGGGGCAGCTCGCCTTGTGCGGGACGGGCGAGAGCCGTCCGGGGCGGATGGCGTAGCAGAACGAGCAGGTACCGAACACGGTCACCTCCGGCAATCGGGCCGCCGGTGGTGGACGACGACTGCTGGATGTCCCGGGCGCCGCAGTGCACCCGGCTGAGGGCCGAGTGTTCCCGGCCGCAACACGCGCCCACCGACTTCGTGACGACGGGCACCGCGTGACGTGGGTCCTGTGATAGCGGACGGTTGCCAGCGGAGTCGATGACGACGGACACTTCACTCGTTCGCCACATGGCCGACTCCAGCCGACTCCAGCGGGTGATCGCATGGCCGTCACGGCCCCCACAGCTCCGGCCCCGACGCCGACCGCCCGCGGTCGGGCCGTCGTCACGGTCGCCCGGAAGGTCCCGTTCACCGCGACGGTCGTCGTCCTGATGATCGTCGGCGGCCTCGCGACCGGCGCGTTCTGG
Source organism: Actinomycetospora termitidis (assembly GCF_030286555.1). Lineage (GTDB taxonomy): Bacteria > Actinomycetota > Actinomycetes > Mycobacteriales > Pseudonocardiaceae > Actinomycetospora > Actinomycetospora termitidis. The sequence goes on from NZ_JASVWF010000006.1 coordinate 388,065, forward strand.
AGCCCGCTCGACGGCCGCCCGCTCGGCGCGGACCTCGCCTTCGGCATCCCGTCGTTCGCGGACGGTAGGTGGTGGACGGTCGTCACCGGGGCCCTGGTCGCCGGGCACCCCCTGCTCTACGTGCTGACCCTCGGGCTGTTCGCCGTGGCGGTGGGCTGGGCCGAGGTGCGCTGCGGGACCGCGCGGACCGCGCTGGTGACGATCGGGTTCCACGTCGGCGCGGTGCTGATCACCGCCGGGCTGGTCCTCGCCGTGGCCGCCACCGACTGGCCGTGGGCGCAGGCGCTCGCGGCGGACGTCGACACCGGGTTCTCCGCGGGCATGATGGCCGCCCTCGCCGTGGCCTCGGCGACCCTGCCGGCCCCGTGGCGCCTGCGGCTGCGGATCGTGCTCGTCGCCTACGCCGTGGTCGGACTGCTGTTCCTCGGCGGGCTCGCCGACCTGGAGCACGCGTTCGCGGTCGCCCTCGCGCTGCCCCTGTCCCGGCGGCTCGCGGGCCCGCACGCCGTGCCGGTCCGCGGTGCGACCCTCGGTCGGCGCGAGTGGCGCCTCGTCGCGGCCGTCGCCCTCGGGGTGATCGCGTCGATCCGCGTGCTCACGCTGGTCGTCCCGGTGGTGGGCCCTCTGGGGAACACGGCGTCGGACTCGACGGTCCTCGAGACCGTGATCTCCGTGGTGATCTCGCTGCTCCTGGCCGACGGCCTGCGCCGGGGTCGCCGCCTCGCCTGGGTCGCCGGGCTCGTCCTGGGCGGGGTGTACCTCGCGCTCGGGCTGCTGGTCGTCGGCGTCGTCACCTACGCCCACGCGACGAACCAGATGGACCAGGTGGAGCTCGTCGGGCTCGCGGTGTTCGTGCCGAACGCCGTGCTGTGGTCCGCGTTGACGGTGTGGCTGGTCGCCGGGCGGCGCGCGTTCGCGGTGCCGTCCCGACGGCGGGTGCGGAAGGCCTCGTCGTCGGGAACGCCCGGGACGGCACGAGCCGCCCTGCACCGGTTCGGCGGGCCGACCATCTCGTGGATGACGACGTGGCCGGAGAACCGCTACCTGCCCACCGGAGACGACGGGGTCGTCGCCTACCGCGTGCACGCCGGGGTGGCGGTCGCGCTGGGCGACCCGATCACCGACGACCTCCCGGCCGCCCTCGACGACTTCCGCGGGCTCGCCGAACGCTCCGGCTGGGTGCCCTGCCTCTTCTCGACGACGGCGGAGCTGGCGACCGTCGCGGAGGACCGCGGCTGGCGGGCGCTGCAGGTCGCGGAGGACACCGTCGTCGACCTCGAGGGGCTGGCCTTCACCGGCAAGCCGTGGCAGGCGGTGCGCTCGGCGTTCAACCGGGCGAAGAAGGACGGTATCTCCCACCGCCTGGTGCACCTCGACCAGGAGCCGCGGGCGGTCGTGGCGCAGGTGCGGTCGATCTCCGAGGAGTGGGTGGGGGACAAGGGCCTGCCGGAGATGGGGTTCACCCTCGGCGGAGTCGAGGAGGCGCTGGACCCCGAGGTGCGGACCGGGCTCGCCGTGGACTCCGAGGGCACCGTGCACGGGGTGACGTCGTGGCTGCCGGTGTACGGGCCGGACGGGGTCGTCGTCGGGTGGACCCTCGACGTCATGCGCCGGCGCTCCGAGGGCTTCCGGGCGGTCGTCGAGTACCTGATCGCCTCGGCCTGCCTGGCGTTCCAGGCCGAGGGCGCGCGGTTCGTGTCGTTGTCCGGGGCACCGCTGGCGCGCTCCGAGCGGACGGAGTCCGAACCCGTGCTCGACCGCGCCCTCGACCAGCTCGGGGCGATGCTCGAGCCGTACTACGGGTTCCGCTCGCTGCACCAGTTCAAGGCCAAGTTCCGGCCGCGGCACGAGCCGATGTTCCTGGTGTACCGCGACGAGGCGGACCTGCCGCGGGTCGGGATCGGCATCGGCCGCGCCTACCTGCCCGACGCCGGGTTCCGCGAGTTGGTCGCACTCGTCCGGGAGTGAGCGCATCGTTTTCCGTCACCGGCCGGTTGAGAGAGGTGTGACCCTCTCCGAGCCCCTCGAGCTGCCGTGCGGTGTGGTGCTGCCGAACCGGCTCGTCCGCGCGGCCATGACCGAGAGCATCGCCGACCGCCACGGTGACGCCTCGCCCCGGCACGAGCGGCTCTACGCGGCGGTCGCGGCCGGCGGGCCCGGGCTGGCGATCACCGGCAACGTCATGGTCGACCGGGCGCACCTGGAGCGGGCGCGCAACGTCGTCGTGGACCGCTGGACCGACGAGGCCGCGCTGCGGCGGTGGGCGACGGCGGCCGCGGGGTCGTCCCTGGCGCCGACGATCGTGCAGCTCTCGCACCCCGGCCGGCAGACCACGCGCTACGTCAACCCGCACCCGGTGGCGCCGTCGGCCGGACCCGCCGTCGCGCTGGGCGGGGCGTACGCGAAGCCGCGCGCGCTGACCATCGTGGAGGTCGCGGACCTGCAGGAACGGTTCGTCGACGTGGCCCGGCGGGTGGTCGACGCCGGGTTCGCGGGCGTCCAGGTGCACGCGGCCCACGGCTACCTGTTGTCCTCCTTCCTCGACCCGGCCACCAACCGGCGCACGGACCCGTACGGCGGGTCACTCGCGAACCGGGCGCGGTTCCTGCTCGGCATCGTCACCGCGGCGCGCCGCGCACTGCCGGCGTCGGCGATCGTCGCGGTGAAGCTGGACGCGCGGGACGACGACGAGCTGGTCGAGCTCGGCGGGTGGCTCGAGGCCGCGGGCGCCGACCTGCTCGAGGTCTCCGGCGGGAACTACGAGCGGCCGGCGATGGTCGGGCTGGACGCCTCCGGGGCGGAGCTGACCGGTGAGCACGAGTCGCCGTTCTGGAACTCCGCGGCGGCGCTGTCCGCGGCCGTCGACGTGCCCGTGGTGCTGACCGGCGGCTTCCGCAGCCGCGCCGAGGTGGACCGGGCGCTCGCGGCGGGGGTGTGCGCGGCGGTCGGGGTGGGGCGGCCGCTCGCGGTGCGCCCGGAGCTCGCGGGCCGCTTCGTGCGCGGGGAGGTCGACACCCTGGACCGGCCCGCGCCGCGCCTCGGCGGGCCCGCGGCGGTGCGGGCGCTGCTCGGGGCCGCCGTCGGCGCCGGGTGGCACCGGATCCAGCTCGCCCGCACGAGCCGGGGCCGCGGGCCGGCGCTGCGCCTCCCGGCCCTTGCCGCGGGCCTGGACTACAGCGTGGGCGACTGGGTACGCAGCCTCGTCGAGCGGCCGGCCCGACTGCGCCGGGCGCGGCGGGACTGAGCGAGGGGGCCTACGACAGGCCGAGCTGCCAGAGCGCCGACTCGGCCTGCGCCACGATCGCCTCGGGCCCGGTGACCTCGTCGGCGTCCGCGGCGTCGCCCATGTCGCCGGCCTGGTAGCGGGTCCACACGCCCGCGTGGATGCAGGCCGCCCGCCACCGGGCGAAGGCGATGTAGAAGTCGATGTCCGGCAGCTTCGAGCCCGACGCCTGCTCGTAGCGGGCGATGAGGTCCTCGCGGGTCGGGAAGCCGCCGAGCTGCGTGGGGTTCGGCAGGGCGGCGGGCACGGTGTCCCCGGGCTGGGACCAGGACACCAGGATGTGCCCGAGGTCGCAGTAGGGGTCGCCGATGGTGGCGAGCTCCCAGTCGAAGACCGCCGCCGCGGTCCCGTCGTCGAGATAGGAGATGTTGCCGCTGCGGAAGTCGCCGTGGGCGATCCGGTTCGCCGGCGGCTCGGGCACCCGCTCGGAGAGCGCCTGGTGGGCGCGGTCGATCGCGGAGAGGTCCTCGACCGCCGAGGCGTGCGCCTGCCGATGCCAGCGCTTGAGCTGGCGCTCGACGAAGTTGCCGGGGCGGGCGAGGTCGTCCAGGCCGACCTCGGCCGGCTCCACCGCGTGCAGGGCCGCGAGCACGTCCATCGTGGACTCGCCGATGCGCTGCTTGACCGCGTCGTCGGGGATCCAGCCGGCGTCCTCGACGCTGTTCAGCACCCGGCCCGGCGCGAAGTCCATGACGTAGAAGTCCACACCGGCCACGTCGTGGTCGTCGCAGAACGCGACCGGCGGCGGGACCGGGACGTCGGTGGGGGCGAGCGCGGACAGGAAGCGCCACTCGCGACCCATGTCGTGCGCCGTCTCCAGCACGCCGCCGAGCGGGGGCCGGCGCAGCGCCCAGGTGGTCCCGGCGTCGTCGGAGACCCGGTAGGTCAGGTTCGACCGCCCGCCGGTGATCCGCCGGAACACCGGCTCCCCGGACACGTCCGGGACGTGGTCGAGGAACCAGGCCACGGCCTCGTCGGGAACGCCGGAATCTCCAGAACGGCTCAAGGGGTCACCACGATCTTCCCGACCTGGGCGTTCGACTCCAGGTACTCGTGCGCCTCCACGATCGAGTCCAGCCCGGCGAACACCCGGTCGACCTGCGGGGCGAAGTCGCCGGAGCGCAGCCCGGCGCCCACGAACTCGCCCGCGCGGCGCAGTCGCTCCTCGTCGTGCGTCATCGCGAAGAGGGTATAGCTGCGCATCCAGAGATCCGGCAACGTCTCGGCGGGGAAGATCGTCGGCTGCCCGGAGAGCAGGCCGTGGATCGTGACGACGCCCCCGCGCGCGGTCGCGCGGCACAGGTCCGCCACGCCGGGGCCCGCGACGGCGTCGAAGACGTGCTCGACCCCGCGACCGCCGGTGATCTCCAGGACCCGCTCGACGAGGTCCTGCTCGCCGGTTGCGACGACGTGCGCCGCCCCGGCGTCGAGCAGCTGGGCGGCCTTCGACGACGAGCGGGAGGTCGCGATCGGGATCGCGCCGACCCGCCGGGCGACCGCCATCGCGGCGAGCCCCACGCTGGAGGTGGCGGCCGTGATCAGGACGTGGTCGCCGGCGCGCAGCCCGCCGGTCTCCACCAGCCCGCCGTACCCGACGAGGAACGGCATCCAGACCGCCGCGCCGTCGACCCAGCTCGTCGTCTCCGGCAGCGGGACGACCGACCGGGCCGGGACCAGGGCCTTCTCGGCGTACACCCCGTAGTCGTTCATCGAGAAGCCCGGCACCACGCTCACGCGATCGCCGACCGAGAAGCGGCCCGGTGCACCCACGGCCGACACCGTGCCGCTGCACTCGTAGCCCAACCCCGCGGGGAGCCTCGTCTGTTCGATGTAGGTCCCGCGCCGGAACATCGACTCCGCCCGGTTGAGTCCGATCGCGGCGACGTCGACGACGAGCTCGTCGGGCGCCGGACGCGGGTCCTCGCGCTCGACCACCTCCAGCACCGACGGGTCGCCCAGCTCGGAGAACCGCACCGTCCTCGTCATGATCACCGATGGTGCCCGCCGGGCGCGCCCCGCGCACCCTCTTCCCGGACGGGCCGCCCGGGTCTACCGTGACCGTATGACCCGATGCGAAAACTGGTCATCATGACCGAGGAGCGCGGACGCCGGGTCCTCGACGCCGCCGGCGAGCTCCTGCTCGCCCACGGCTACCGCAAGGTGACGATCTCCGACGTCGCGGAGCGGGCCGCCGTCGGGAAGGGCACGGTCTACCTGCACTGGCCGAGCAAGGCCGAGCTGTTCGCGACGGTGCTGGTGCGCGAGGGGGTCGAGCTCGGGCGCGCGTTCGTGGCGTCGTTGCGGCGCGATCCCGGCGAGGTCCTGCTGCACCGGACCATGCGGTCGTCGTTCCTCATCGTGATGGCCCGCCCGCTCGCCCGGGCGCTCTACACCGCCGACACCGCGCTGCTCGGCAGCCTGATCACGGACACGAAGACGGGGACGGCCCTGACCCGCGGCAACGCGGGCTACCACCCCCGCCACCTCGGCCTGATGCACCGCCACGGCCTGATCGCGGACGACCCGGCCACCGACCCGGAGCTGTCCTACCGCCTCACGGCCACGGCGTGGGGCTTCTTCGCCCTCGACGCGCTCGTCGAGGCCCCGCTCGACCTGACCGGACGCGCCGACGCCCTCGCCACCACGATGCGCCGCGCCTTCGAACCGGCCCGGCTGCCCGACCACGACGCGCTCGTGGTCGCGGCCGCCGAGATCGCCGACCTCTACGACGCCCAGCTCACCGAGCTGGGCGCCTCCCTGCCCTGACGCCCTCGAGGAGGGGTCATGACCACCACCGAGCTCGAACCCGCCGACACGGTTCCCCCCGACACCACCGACGAGCCCGCCCTGCTCGCCTGGCTCGCCGGGATGCGCACCGCCCACCCCGTCTGGCGCGACCGCTACGGCATGTACCACGTGTTCCGCCAGGCCGACGTCCTCGGCGTGCTGCGCGACCCCGCCCGCTTCTCGTCGGAGACCTCCCGTCTGGCGCCCTCGGCCAAGCAGGTCTCGCGGGGGATGCTCACCCAGATCGACCCGCCCGAGCACCGGCGGCTGCGCTCGGTCGTCTCCACGGCGTTCACACCCAAGCGCGTGGCCGACCTGGAGCCGCGCATCCGCGAGATCACCCGGCGGCTCCTCGATGCCGTTCCCGACGCCGGATCGTTCGACCTGGTCGACTCCCTCGCCTTCCCGCTGCCCGTCACCGTGATCGCGGAGATGCTCGGCCTGCCGGACGACGACCACCCGCTCTTCCGGACGTGGGCCGACCGTCTCTTCTCCATGCAGGTCGACGACCCGTCGGACCCGTCGCTGGGCGAACGGGTCGCGGAGGCGATGGCCGACATCCGCACCTACCTCACCGCGCGCGTGCAGGAACGCCGGGCGGCGCCGACCGACGACCTGATCTCCGCGCTCGTCGAGGCCGGGCTGGACGACGAGGAGGGGGCGAACTTCTCGCTGCTCCTCCTGCTCGCCGGGCACATCACGACCACGGTGCTGCTCGGCAACGCCGTGCGGACCTTCGCCGAGCACCCCGGGGTGTGGGAGGGCCTGCGCGCGGACCCGTCGACGATCCCGGCGGCGATCGAGGAGGTCCTGCGGCTGCGGAGCCCGTTCGTCATGGCGGGTCGGGTGACCACGGAGCCCGTGGAGATCGCGGGCGTCACGATCCCGGCCGACCGCTTCGTCGTGACGTGGATGCTCTCGGCCAACCGCGACGAGCGGGCGTTCGCCGAGCCGGAGGCGTTCGTCCTGGACCGGGGGATCGGTGGTGGCGCGCAGACCGCGTTCGGACACGGCGTGCACTTCTGCCTGGGTGCCCCGCTCGCCCGACTGGAGGGTCGGGTCGCCCTGGAGGAGCTGACCGCCCGGTACTCCGCGCTGTCGCCGACGGAGGTCTCGATGGGGGCACTCGAGCCCTACCCGCGTGGGGTGCTCGGGGTGCGCCGCCTGCCGGTGAAGGGTGTGCGGAGCTACTGAAGGTGACCGGGTGCCGAGCCTTTCTCACGGTGCGTCACACTGACGCGCGTGACGACCGGGACCGCACCGCGCGTGCTCCTCGCGATGGCCTGCCTCGTCGGGCTGCTCGGGGCGGTCGCGGTGCTGTCCGGGGCGGTTCCGGTCGGCCCGGCCGGGGCGGCGCCCCCGGTCGCGGTGGGCCCGGCCGTGTCACCCGCGGCGGCCCCCGACTCGCTGGCGACCGCGCCCACGGGGGAGCCCGCGACGGTGCTCGCGGTGGCCGACCCGGTGACCGTCGACGTCCGGCTCGAGGGCGGCCGCACGCTGCGGGTTCGCGCTCTCGGGGTGCAGCCGCCGGAGCGGTGCTACGCCGACGAGGCGCTGCAGTTCGCCCGGACGACCCTGGCCGGGCGCGCGGTGATGCTCGTCGGCGACGGCCGTGCGGACCGGTTCTCCCGCGCCCTGGCGTGGGTGTCGATGCCGCAGGGCGACTACGCCGTGGTGGCCGCCGAGGCCGGGGTGGTCACCACCTACGCGGCGGACGCGCCGCGTGAACGGATGCCCGCGGTGCGTGCCGCGGCGGCCCGGGCGGAGAAGGCGGGGCGCGGCCTCTGGGGCCCGCCGTGCACCTCCGGCCCGTGAGGTCGCGGGCTGGCGCGTAACCGGTCGCGCATCCGCGAGAGGTACATCAGGCACGTCGGGGCGCCGGCGGGGGTGCCTCACGTGCCTCTCGTGGGTGGGTCGCGGGCGGCGCGGGCGCGAGGTCGACGTGGCGCAGGATCCGCGGCTCGGGTCCCTGCGTGGTGTGGTTCTCGCAGGTGTCGTGGTCACATGGCGGGGGTACCTGCCGACCCGGCGGGCGTGACCTCGGGCCGCCGACCCGGGTGAGGAGGTCCCGTGTCGCTGCTGGCCGGGATCCTCCTGGCGGTGGCCGCAGCCGCGGGCAACGCGATCGGCTCGGTGCTGCAGCGCTCGGCCTCCCGCCACCACGACCCGTCCCTGCGCTGGTGGGAGGGCCTGCTCGCGCTCCTGCGCCGGCCGGCGTGGCTCGCGGGCATCCTGGCGCACGTCGTGGGGTTCGCCTTCCAGGCGGTCGCCCTCGCGACGGCGCCGATCACCGTCGTGCAACCGGTCCTGGTCGTCGAGCTGCCGTTCACCCTCGTGCTGGGCGCCCTGCTGATCAGCGCGCCGCTCGGTCGGCGCGCGTGGATCGCGGTGGCGACGATGGCCGTGGGCGTCGCGCTCTTCCTCGCCTGCCTCGTCCCCGAGGGTGGCGACCCGCGGACCACGCCTCCGGCCGCCTGGGCGGTGGGCACGGCCGTCGTCCTGCTCGTGCTCGGGGTGTTGCTCGTCCTCGGGCGTGCCGGACGCGGGCGGCGCCGCGCACTCTGGTTCGGCGTCGCCACCGGGGTGACCTACGGCTACAACGCCGCGCTCATGGCCGGACTCGGACCGGCCTACGCCGGCGGAGTCGGCGAGGTCCTCGTGACGTGGCAGTTCTACGGCGTCCTCGTCGGAGGCACGGTGTCGTTCCTTTTCCTCCAGCAGGCACTCCAGGCCGGCGACCTGCTCTGGGCCCAGCCCGGGATCACCCTCGCCAATCCGTTCGTCGCCGTCATCTGGGGGCTCGCGGTCTTCGGCGAGCGCATCGCGCTCGACCTCCGGGCCCTCGGCCTCCTCGGCGGCGTGGTGGCGATCGTGGTGGGCACGGTCGTGCTCAGCCGCGTCGAGGAGGAGGTCGAGGAGGAGGTCGACGACCGCGAGCCCGGCTGACCGGTCAGACCCCGGCCCGGTGGCGCGTCAGCTCGAACGGTTCGTCCTCCGGGGTCGCCTCTCCGGTGACGATCTCGGCCCACTGCCGGACCCCGCTCCGGAACCCGACCGGGTCTCTCCACACCATGACGACGACCCGGTAGTGCTCGATGAGGTCGAGCAGGGCGGTCAGGTCGAGGGAGGTACGCGCATCCTCGAGTGCCGACTCGTACTCGGCGACGAAGCGGCTGCGCTCCGGCTCGGGAAGGCGGTCGCGCACCTGAGCCGGGGATGCCCCGCGCTGCAGTGGCCCGTCGTCCGGGACCGGGTCGGCCGTCATGGCTGCAGAGTAGCGAGGACTCCCGACGGCCAGGTGCCGATCAGCGCAGCACTGGGGCCGGTTCGGCACCGGCTGACCGGTCAGGTCCCGACGGCGTCCCGGAGCGCGGTGACCATGCGGCCCCGGAAGGCCCGCATGCTCGCCGCGTCCGGGACGTTCGCATCGGCGCCGTGGTACATCCCGGGCTCGACGTGCAGCTCGACCGGGACCCCGGAAGCACGCAGGCGGCCGGCGTAGGAGACGTCCTCGTCGTGGAACAGGTCCTGGTCGCCGACCCCGATCCACGTGGGCGGGAGCCCCGCGAGGTCCCGACGGCGGGCCGGGGCGGCCCCGTCGGGCACGCCGGGGGCGCCCGCGGGGCCACCGACGTAGGCCGTCCACGCCCGCTTATTCATCCGCGCGTCCCACACGAAGCGTCCCCGACCGCCGGGGACCGGGGCGAGCGCGGTCCGGTCGTCGAGCATCGGGTACTCGAGCAGCGCGAACGCGACCGGCCGGCCCTCGTCGTGGGCCCGGTGCACCGTCGCCGCCGCGAGCCCGCCGCCGGCGCTCGCCCCGCCGACCACGATCCGGTCCGGGTCGACGCCGAGCTCGGCCGCGTGGTCCTGCAGCCAGCACAGCGCCGCGAAGCAGTCGTCGAGGTCGGCCGGGAACGGGTCCTCCGGGGCGAGCCGGTAGTCCACGCTCACGACCGGCACGCCGGCCTCGCGGACGAAGCGGCTGCACAGGTCGTGGTCCATGCCCGGGTGCCCGAGGAGGTGCCCACCGCCGTGGATCCACAGCAGCGCCCCGGTCGGCCCGGACCGCGACTCGTCGTCGTAGACCAGGACCGGGACGTCGCCGGGCACCGTCCGCTCGGTGACCGTGACCCCGGGCAGGAGCTCAGTGTCCCGCCGCATCCGCTCGCGCAGGGTCGGGAGGACACCGAGCGGCACCCACCCGAACGAGATCGCCAGGCGCGGCGAGCGCAGCTCCGGGGCGACGCGGCCGAGGGCACGCACCATCCCGAGCAGCCACGTGCCGACCACGAGGGCGAGCACCGCCGCCAGGAGCTTCTTCACAGGACCTTGCCCGGGTTGAGGATGCCGTGGGGGTCGAGGGCGGCCTTGACGGCGCGTTGCATGGCGAGGTTCTCCGGGGTCTGCTCGGCGGTGAGCCCGTCGCGTTTGAGCAGGCCGACGCCGTGTTCGCCGGTGACGGTGCCGCCGAGGTCCAGCGCGTCGGCGATGATCTGGTGGAAGGCCTGCTGGGCGCGTTCGCGGGCGGGTTCGTCGCCGACCGGGGTGATCAGCAGCGGGTGCAGGTTCCCGTCGCCGGCATGGGCGATGTTCGCGATGGTGGTCCGGTGCCGCTCGCCGGTGGCCTGGATGCGGGCGAGCATCTCGGGGACGGCGGCGCGGGGCACGCAGACGTCCTCGGTGAGCACCGGGCCGAGCCGTTCCAGGGCGGGGTAGGCCAGCCGCCGCGCGGCGAAGAGCGCGTCGGCCTCCTCGGCGTCGGCGGCGCGCGCGGAGAACGTGGCGCCGGCGGCGTCGAAGTGCCGGATCATCTCCTCGGCCTCCGCCTGCCCCGCAGCGCCGGGGGCGTCGGAGCGCCCGAGCAGGATGACGTCGGCCTCGGCGGAGATACCGAGGTTCTTCCAGGCGTCGACGGCTTCCAGGCAGGTCTTGTCGACCAGTTCCAGCGCGCTCGGTGTCAGCCCGGCGGCGGTGATCGCGGCGACCGCACGCCCGGCGGCGACGACGTCGGCGAAGTAGCCGGCGACGGTGTGCTCGGGGGCGCGGGCGGGTCGGAGTTTGACGGTGACCTCGGTGATCAGACCGAGGGTGCCCTCGGAGCCGACCATCAGCCCGGCCAGGTCGAGCCCGGCGACGCCCTTGGCGGTGCGCCGCCCGAGCCGGACCAGCTCGCCGAGCCCGTTCACGACCTGCACGCCGAGGACGTAGTCGCGGGTGACGCCGTACTTCACGCAGCACATGCCGCCGGCGTTGGTGGCGACGTTGCCGCCGATCGTCGACCACGGGGAGCTGGCCGGGTCGGGCGGGTACCACAGGCCCTGCTTCGCGCACTGGGCGCGCAGGTGGTCGTTGACGATCCCCGGCTCGACGACGGCGAGCCGCTCGGCCGGGTCGATCTCGTGGATCCGGGTCATCTGCTCGACCGACACCACGACACTCCCGGCGGTCGCGTTCGCCCCGCCCGAGAGCCCGGTGCCCGCCCCGCGCGGCACCACCGGCACCCGGTGTTCCAGGCACGCCCGCACCACGGCCTGGCACTGCGCGGCGTCGAGCGGGCGCACCACCGCGGCCGGGAGTTCCCACGGCGCCCACTCGGCGTCGTCGTGGGCGTATGAGGCCAGCACGTCCGGGTCGTCGACCACACGATCCGCCGGCAACGCCGCCCGCAGCGCAGCGACGACGGGAGCCGGAGCAACGGTGGTCATGGCGCCTCCGCGGTCGGGTGGAGCGGTCGCCCCACGGTAACCGCCGCCACCGACACTCATCGTCCTACGACGTCAGCGGCACCTCGCTCGCCACGCGACGGACGTCCACGCGGTCGAGCGCCCCGAGCGCCCGCGTCAGCGCCTCCGCCGACGACGGCAACAGCGGCATCCGCACGTCCGGGGTCGGAATCCGGCCGGTCGCGTGCAGCAACGCCTTCGTGACGACGGGGTTCGGCTCGGCGAACAGGGCGGTCACCAGCGGCAGGAGCGCCGCGGCGTGCTCCCGTACGGCCTCGGTCCGACCGGCCGACGCCGCCGTCACCAGCGCCGCGAACCGCTCCGTCGCCACGTGCGCCGAGGCCGTGATCGCGCCCCGCCCGCCGAGCAGCACGGTCGGCGCGATGAACGCGTCGTCGCCGGCGAGGACGGCGAAGCCCGGGGGAGCGGACGCGAGGACCTCCAGGGTGTCGACGTCGAGCGCTCCCACGGCCTGCTTGAGCCCGACGATCCGCGGGTGTGCGGCCAGGTCCAGCAGCGCGGCCGCCCCGAGCCCGCGGCCGGTGCGCACCGGGACGTTGTAGACGACGACGGGCACGGGCGAGCGGTCCGCGACGGCCGTGAGGTGCGCGACGACGGCGGCCCCGGTCGGCCGCACGTAGTACGGCACCACCGTGAGCGCCGCGGTCACGCCCGGCACGTCGGCCAGCGCCTCGTGACGCGCCAACGTGGTGCGGGTGTCGTTCGTGCCCGCGGCCACGATCAGCCCGGCGCCCCGCTCGGCCGCGACCTCCGCGCAGACGTCGACGACCGCGTGGCGCTCCTCGGCACCGAGCGACGTCGGCTCCGCGGTGGTGCCCAGTGCGACCAGCCCGTGGGCCCCGTCGTCCAGGACGGAGGAGGCCAGCCGGCGCAGCGCGACGAGGTCCACCTCGTCGCGGGCGGTGAACGGCGTGACCAGGGGGACCCAGAGCCCGGCGAGATCGACCATGCCCGCCGATGCTGGCCCGCCGGCCCGCCCGGCAGAAGCGACGATCGCGCGGGGGTCTGTGAAGCACGGCTGCACGCTCGCGGGGGCGATCTGCGACGATCCTCCCGTGATCCGCCGAATCGCCCCGTTCCTTGCGCTGATCGCCGCGGCCCTGGTGGTCGCCGGCTGTTCGAGCTCGGAGGTCCGCCGGGCCAGCGGCGGAGCACTGACCGCGCCGGGCGGGGCGGCGTCGACCGCCCTGACGTACAACGCCGCGGCCCCCGCGGGTGCGAACGTCACGGTGGAGACGGTGCGGGCGGAGGACAGCACCGCGGCCACGCTGACCGCCCAGGGCCTGCTGCCGGACCGCGGGTACGCCGCGCACCTGCACACGAGGCCGTGCGGGCCGACCGGCAACGACGCCGGCCCGCATTTCCAGAACCGCGTCGACCCGGCCGCGACCCCGGAGAAGCCGTCGTCCGACCCGGCGTACGCCAACCCGCAGAACGAGTTCTGGCTCGACCTGCGCACGGACGCGTCGGGCGCGGGCACGGCCACCACCACCGTCCCGTTCGCGCTGACCGACCGCGCCCCCGCGTCGCTGATCGTGCACGAGAAGGAGATGACGGCGATCGCGCCGGGCCAGGCGGGCACCGCCGGCGGCCGCCTCGCCTGCGTCACGCTCACCCCGTAGCGGAGATCGTTATCGTGGGGCGCGATGAAGCGCCCCGCGTCCGGCCCCACCGTCACCCTCTGCCGGGGCTGCTGCTGCGGCACCACCCGCAAGCACCCGGGCGTCGACCACGCCGGTCAGGTCGACCGGCTCCGCGAGGGCACGGCCGGCGCGGGCCGGGTGACGCTCTCCGACTGCCTGGACGCGTGCGCGCACTCGACGGTCGCGGTGGTCTCGCCGTCGCGCGAGGGCCGCGCCGCCGGTGGCCGTCCGGTGTGGCTGCTCGGCGTCCTGGACCGCGACACCGAGGACGAGATCGTGGCGTGGGTGCAGGCCGGCGGCCCGGGTATCGCCGACCCGCCGGGGATGCTCGACCTGCGGGTGTTCACCCCGGCCCGGCGCATCCGCGCGCAGGTCGACTGAGGCGCACACTGGGCGCCATGCAGCGCGTCGCGGTACTCACCGAGCCGGACCACGTCGTCCTCGAGACCCGCGAGGTGCCCGAGCCGGGCGCGGGGCAGGTCCAGGTGCAGGTCCGGGCGGTGAGCGTCTGCGGGTCCGACGTGCACTACTACGACCACGGGCGCATCGGCGGCTTCGTCATGCACGCCCCGCTGGTGCTCGGGCACGAGACGTCGGGCGTGGTCAGCGCAGTGGGGTCGGGGGTCGGGTCACCCGCCGTCGGGACCCGCGTGGCGATCGAGCCACAGGTCGAGTGCGGGCGCTGCGCGCAGTGCCGCCAGGGCCGCTACCACCTGTGCCCGGACATCGCGTTCTTCGCGACGCCGCCGGTGGACGGGTCGTTCGCCGAGTACGTCGTGGTGCCCGCGCACCGGGCCCACCCGGTGCCGGACACGGTCTCCGACGAGGCCGCCGCCCTGATCGAGCCGCTGTCGGTGGCGCTGCACGCGGCGGCGAAGGCCGACATCGGGCCGGGCACGCGGGTGCTGGTCAGCGGCGCCGGGCCGGTGGGGCTGCTGTGCCTGCAGGTGGCGCTGGCCCGCGGCGCGGCGGCGGTCGCCGTGACCGACGTGATGGCGCTGCGCCGGGAGGCCGCGACCGACTACGGGGCCACCGCGACGATCGACGGCAACGACCACGAGACCGGGCTCGCGGCGCTCGGCGCGGCGATCGGGCAGGCCGACGTGGTGCTGGAGTGCACCGGCGTGCAGCCGGCGATCGACCTCGCGGTGGCGGCGACCGCGCCGGCGGCGACCGTCGTGCTCGTCGGCACCGGGTCGAGCATCACGCTGCCGCTGGACGTCGTGCAGGCCCGCGAGCTGACGGTGAAGGGGACCTTCCGGTACGCCCACGTGTACCCGGCGGCGATCGAGCTCGCGGCCTCCGGGCGCATCCGCCTCGACGACATGGTCACCTCGCACCACCCGCTGGAGGACGCCGTGGGTGCCCTGCTCGCGGCCCGCCGGGACCCGCTGGCGCTCAAGGCCGTCGTGCACCCGTCGTCGTAGGCACCTCCCTGTGTCAGCAGTGCGGCCATGCTGACGCTGGACGTCACAATCGGCGCAGGTATGAGGCCCGCTGCGACCGCGCCACCACGACCAGGCACCCCGCGGCGACGACGGCCAGCACCACGAACAGCACCGCGTACGGCACCACGGCGGACGCGACCGCCAGCACGGCCGGCACGAGGAACCCGACGTAGGCCAGCGCGTAGAACACCGCGGTCAGCCCGGCCAGGTGGCGGCGCGGCGCGATCCGGCCGACCTCCGCGAGCCCGCTGACCAGCGCGAACCCGTATCCGACGCCGAGCACGGCCGCCGTCACGAGCGCGAGGACGACGCCCGGCGCGGCCGCCGTCACCGCCGCGAGCACCATCCCGACGGCGGCGCAGGCCTGACCGAGCATCCCGCCGCGGGCGTCGGTGATGCCCTGCCGCTTCGCGACCGACTGCGCGGCGACCCCGGCCACGAGCGTCACCGCGGTCATCAACGCCGCGAACGCGATCGCGTGCCCCGGCACGGCCCGCGCGACCAGCGACGGCAGCACCGCGTACGCCACGCCCGCGCACGTGAACACCCACGGCGCGACCGGCGCCACGACCGTCCAGAACTCGCGGTGCCCGCGCACCGGGATGCGCAGGTCGTCGCGCAGCCGCCGGGTGGGGGCCGCGTCGCGGTCCAGGGTCTCCGCGGTGCGCAGGGCGAGCAGGCCCAGGGGGACGCCGACGACGACGTGCACCGCGTACGAGAGCACCTCCGGGTACGGCGCCCACTGCGCGAGCACGCCGGCCGCGGCCGGGCCGAGCAGGAACCCCGTCGTCAGGGACATCGCCGCCCGGGAGGCGCCGGACCCACCGGAGAGCTCCTGGATCCACGTGGAGCCGACGGCCATCGCCACACCCAGCGCGAGCCCGGCGAGCACCCGGCCCGCGAACAGCACCGGCACGGCCTCCCCACCGAGCCCGAGGACGAGGCTGCCCGCGATCGCGAGCGGCGGCGCGGCGAGCATCGGCGGCTTGCGCCCGAGGCGGTCCGACAGCGGCCCGCCGACCAGCATCCCGGGCACGATCCCGAGGACGTAGGCACCCAGGAGGACGTCCACGGTCGCCGTCGAGAACCCGCCCAGCTCCCGGTACATGACCATGAGCGGGGTGAACTGGTTGCCGCCCCAGGCGACGGTGAACAGGGCGAGCCCGACCGGGAACCAGCCCGCCCGCGTCCCGACGACCGGGCGCCGGGTCAGGGTGGCCGTCATCGGCCGCGCCCCGTCCGGTGCGTGTGGTCCAGGTGCTCGACGAGGGCGGTGCGGAAGCCGTCGACGTCGCGGGCGGCGACGAGGTCGCGCAGCGCGCGGTGCTCGGCGAGCACGTTCTCGGCGGTCGCATGCCGACCGCGGATCGACTCGGCGGTCATGCGCTGCTGGCGCTCGCGCAGGGTGCGGTAGAAGCCGATGAGCAGCGAGTTCCGGCCGGCGTCGGCGACGAGGCGGTGGAACTCGGCGTCGGCGGCGGCGAAGCCGGGGAGGTCGCCGTCGTCGTGCGCCCCCTGCTGCACGACGATCGCGTCGTCCAGGGCGGTGACGAGGGCGGCGAGCTCGTCGGGGCGGTCGACGACGGCGGCCACCGCATGGGACTCGAGCACGGCCCGCGCGTCGAGCACCTCGTCGATCTCCCGCGGCGCGACCGGCACCACCAGCGCCCCGCGCTTGGGGAACAGCCGCAGCCAGCCCTCGACCTCGAGCCGCAGGAACGCCTCGCGCACCGGGGTGCGGGAGACGGTCAGCGCCGCGGCGACCTCGCCCTCGTTGACCATCCGGCCGCCCTCGAGCTCGCCGGTGAGCACGCGGTCCTTCACGTGCCGGTAGACGACGTCCGCCGCGGACACCTCTGGGGCACCACTGGTGAGCGACATAGATACAAGTTAGCACGCCGAGCGAACGGCCCGCTCGCAGCTTCTATCCGCGCGAGAGTGCCGTTCGATCGGAAGGGGGGTGGGCCGATCGGCCGAGCCGGTTACGCCCCGGTGCGCGCCACCAGCCCGGCCGCCTCGATGCCCGCCACGACGGCCTCCTCGTCCGCGGTGGAGGCGTCGCCCGACGCGCCCGCGGCCCCGATGACCTCGCCGTCGGCGTCGGTGATGAACACGCCGCCGGGGACCGAGAACACCTTGCCGCCGGCGAGGGCGGCGACGGAGGTGAAGAACTCCGGGGAGTCGGCGGCGCGCTGGGCGATCGCGCGGCTGTCCATCATCAGCCCGATCACGCCGTGGGCCTTGGCGATCGCCACGTCCGGCCGCAGGAAGCCCGACCCGTCGGCCCGGCCCAGCGCCACGAGGTGCCCGCCGGTGTCGAGGACGGCCACGGTCAGGGGCTTGTAGCCGGCGGATTCGCCGTGCCGCAGGGCCTCGGCCACGATCGTCGACGCTTGGGAGTAGGTCAGGGCAGTCATGGCCGTCCCATTCCCCGCAGGGGCGCCGCTCATGTTGACCGCGGCAGATAGCCTCGGACACGTGGACTCGACGATGCCGGCGGGGGCCCCCTCGCCGACACCGCCGAGGGGGATGCGCAGCCTGCACTCGCGGGTGCTGGCCGGGCTCTCCGAGGCGGTGGTGGTCACCGGTCCCGCCCGCCCGGGTGGGGCCTACACGATCGTGCACGCCGCGAACACCGCCGCCGAGCGCCTGCTGCCGGGGATCACCGCCGGCCTCGCCGTCGAGCGCGTCCCCCACGACGCGTTCCGGTCGGCCGTCGCCCAGCAGCTCCCGGGCTTCGAGGCCGAGGTGGCCGGTCGGGTGCTCGTCGCCCGCGCCGAGCGTCTCGACGACGACGTCCCGCCCGGCGCGGACCTCCTCACCTGCTGGTACCTGCGCGACGTCACCGACGAGCGCCGCGGGTCGGCCTCGCTGCAGCGCGCCCAGGCCCGGGCCGGGTTCCTCGCCGAGTCCGGGCGCGCCCTGCACGGCGTGCTGAACCTGGAGCGGACGCTGCGGACCGCGGCCTCGCTCGCCGCCGGCTTCCTCGCCCCCACCGTGCTGGTGCTCCTCGCCGACGGGTCGGACGCCGTCCGGTGGGCCCGCGCCGACGCCGGCCGGCCCCGGCCGCACGCCGGCGAGATGACCCGCGTCGAGCTGCGCGCCGCCCCCCGCCTGCACGAGGCCCTCGTCGAGGAGGCGCCGGTCGACCCGTGGGTGAGCCTCGAGCTCGCCGAGCTGCCGGTGTGGAACGAGCGCCCGACCGGGCGGATCGTCGTCGTGCCGGTGCCCGGCACCGTCGTCCGGGGCGTGCTGGTGCTGGTCGAGCCGGCCGACGACGAGGACGTCGTCCCGCTCGCCGAGGAGTACGCGACCCGCGTCGGCACGGCCCTGTCCGCCGCGGCCCTGTTCCGGGAGCAGGCCCACCTCGGCCACGTGCTGCAGGCGAGCCTGGAGCCGCCGCCGCTGCCGGACGACACGCGCGGCGCGGTCGTCGTCGGGAGCGCCTACCGGCCGGCCCGCGAGAGCCTGCGGGTCGGCGGCGACTTCTACGAGGTCCTGCCGCGCACCGCGGTAGGACGCACGCCGTTCCTGCTCGGCGACGTGTGCGGCAAGGGGATCGAGGCCGCGGTCCTCTCCGGGCGGGTGCGGCAGTCGCTGCACGCGCTGCGGCTCGTCGAGCAGGACCCGACGACGCTGCTCGGCCTGCTCAACGCCGCGCTGCTCGACGCCGCCGACCTCGACGCCGCGGTGACGATGCCGCGCTTCGCCACCATGGTCCTGGGCGATGCCGAACCCCTTCCCGACGGCGGGTTGCGGCTGCGGCTGGCGACGGGCGGCCACCCGCCGCCCTTCGTGGTGCGCGCGGACGGCACGGTCGAGGAGGTCGACGTCGTCGGCTCCCTGGTCGGCGCCCTGCGCGACGCCGAGTTCAGCGGCACCGAGGTGCTGCTCGCGCCCGGTGAGACCTGCCTGATCTACAGCGACGGCGTCACCGAGGCCCGCGGCGGCCCCGGCGGGCGCGACTTCTACGGCGAGGAGCGCCTCGCGGCGGCGCTCTCCGGCTGCGCGGGCGCCCCGGCCCAGGTGGTGTGCGAGCGCGTCGTGCAGCTCCTCTCGGACTGGCTGGCCGGGCGGGACCACGACGACGTGGCCCTGCTCGCGCTCCAGGCCCCGCCGCGGCCGCGCCCCGACCGGTCGCGCCCCGACCGACCGTCCCCCCGGCCCCGTCCCCGGCCGGGTCACCCGCCCCGGGAGGCCTCGTGACCGCTCCCCACCACGCCGGCCCGCGCACCGATCTCGCGGCCCTGCGGGAGGACTTCCTCGACCGCCTGGCCGCCTCCGACGAGGAGGGCGCGATCACCCTCGCGCTCGAGGCCCTGGACGGCGGGCTCGACGTCGAGACCGTGCTGCTCGACGTCGTCGCCGAGGCGCAGCGCGAGGTGGGGGAGCGGTGGGCGGCCGGGACGTGGACCGTCGTGCAGGAGCACGTCGCCACCCACATCTCCGAGCGCGTGGTCGCCGCGGTCGCGCGCCACCGCCCCGCCGACCCGCCGTCGGGCATCGGGCGCATCGCGGTCGCCTGCCTCGACGGCGAGTGGCACGCCCTGCCCGCGCGGCTGCTCGCCGAGGTCCTCGGCCGTCACGGCTGGGAGGTCACCTTCCTCGGGTCGAGCGTCCCGGCCGCCCAGCTGGCGGTGCACCTGCACGAGACCGGGCCCGACGTCGTCGCGATCTCCAGTTCGCTTCCGTCGCGGCTGCCCGCCGCGCGACGCATGGTGGAGGCGTGCCGGGCGTCGGGCACCCCGATCCTCGCCGGGGGCGCCGCGTTCGGCCCCGAGGGCGAGTGGGCGGGCGCGGTCGGCGCCGACGGGTGGGCCCCGGACGCGCGGGCGGCCGCCGCGCTGCTGGCCGGCTCCTTCGGTGCCGAGGACGACGGCCGGGTCGACGACACCTCCCGCGAGGAGCAGGCGCTGCTGCACACCCGTCGGGCCGAGCTGGTCGCCGGACTCGGACGCCGGCTGCGCGCCGACCACGGGCACGACCCCCTGACCGACGAGCAGCTCGCCGACGACCTCGGCCACCTCGTCGACTTCCTCGCCGCCGCCGTCTACGTCGACGACCCCGGTCTCCTCGCCCGGTTCCTGCGCTGGGTGGGCACGGTCGCGGTCCCCGGCGGCCTCGCCCCCGCGGAGATCCGGCCCGCGATCGACGACCTCGCGGACCGCCTCGGCGACTCGCCGCGCACCGTCGCGCTGCTCCGCTCCGATCCGGTGCAGGAGGCGTGCTCGGGGGAGGGCGCCGCGTGATCGCGGAGGCACCGGAGTTCGGCGTGCGGATCGAGAAGGAGCAGGGTCCCGACGGCGGGTCGCGGGTCGTCGTCGTGGTCTCCGGCGACGTCGACTACACGCACGTCGGCGAGCTCGAGTCCGCCGTCGACCACGAGATCGACCGCGCCACGGGTCCCCTGGACCTGGTCGTCGACCTCGCGGCCGTGCCGTACTGCGACTCCTGCGGCATGCGGGTGCTGCTCGGCGCCTCGCAGCGCGTCGACGGTGGCGGCGGGACGTTCGTGCTGCGGGGGGTGCACGGCCAGCCGTCGCGAGCCCTCCGCCTCACGGGCCTGGACCGGGTGCTCGGGGCGTAGGCCCGCCCTGCGGTCCCGCGAGAGGTACAGGAGGCACCTTCGCGGGCGACTCGACGTGCCTCATGTACTTCTCGCGCTCGGAGTAGCGGGTGCGGCATCCGCGAGAGGTACAGGAGGCACCTTCGCGGGCGGTCCGACGTGCCTCATGTACTTCTCGGCGACGTGTCGGGCCGTAGGCGCCCGGTGGGGCGGTCCGGGTTGAGCGCGACCTGCGCCGGGTGATCTAGTCGCCGCCATGACGTCGTTGCCCGAGAACCTCGAGACCGTCGCCGTCGACCGGCCCGTCGAGCACGTCGCCCGGATCTCCCTGGTGGCCCGCGCGATGGCACCGGCGTTCTTCGACGAGATCGCCGCGGTGACGGCGGCCCTCGACGCCGACCCCGGGACCCGCGCCATCGTGATCACCGGCGCCGACGGCCGGTTCTCCTACGGTCTGGACCTCATGGCGGCGGCCGGGTCCCTCGGCGGGGTCCTCGGTGACCCGAGCGCCGCGAACCGCGAGGCCTTCCTGCGCCACCTGCGGGGTCTGCAGGGCTCGATCACCGCGGTCGCGGACTGCCGCACGCCGATCGTCGCGGCGGTCCAGGGCTGGTGCGTCAGCGGCGGGGTGGACCTGATCACCGCAGCCGACGTCCGCCTGGCCAGCACCGACGCGCTCTTCTCCGTCCGCGAGGTGCGCATGGCGATGGTGGCCGACCTCGGGTCGCTGCAGCGCCTCGTCGGGATCGTCGGCGACGGGCACCTGCGCGAGCTGGCCCTGACCGGCGACGACGTCCCCGCCGCCGAGGCGCAGCGCATCGGCCTGGTCAACCGCGTGTACGAGACCCACGACGAGCTGGCCGGGGCCGCCGTCGAGCTGGCGAGCCGGATGGCCGCGAACTCCCCGCTGGTCACGCGGGGGATCAAGGACGTCCTCGACGCCGAGCGGGGCCCGCGCGTCGAGGCGGGCCTGCGCTACGTCGCGGCGTGGAACGCGGCGTTCCTGCCGAGCGCGGACCTGCAGGAGGCGTTCACCGCGTTCGCCGAGAAGCGGAAGCCGCAGTTCGAGTGAGCACGACGGACGAGGTCCTCGGCTGGTTCGACACGCTGTCGAACTGGGGCCGCTGGGGCGACGACGACGAGCGCGGCACCCTGAACCTCGTCACCGACGAGGTCCGCCTCGCGGCCGCGCGGGCGGTCCGGGGCGGCCGCAGCGTGTCGTGCGGCTGGGAGGTGGCCGGGGACGACCTGGAGCGGTCGACGACGACGTGCCCGTGCGCCGCCGACATGCCGGGCGCCGAGCAGATGCCGGACCGCTTCCACCGCGACCGGCACTGGGGCTTCTCCTCCGAGCGCCTCGGCCTGGCCTATCACGGCAACTCCATCACGCACCTCGACGCGCCCTGCCACCTGTTCTGGGACGGCCGGATGTACAACGGCCGCTCGCACGAGCTGGTCGACCCGACGTCGGGCTCGGCCTGGGCGGCCGTGACGGCGGCCGCGGACGGCATCGTCACGCGCGGGGTCCTGCTCGACGTCGCGCGGGTCCGCGACGTGCCGTGGCTGGAACCCGGCGAGGGCGTGCGCCCGGAGGACCTCGAGGAGGCCGAGCGGCGCCAGGGGGTGCAGGTGCGGCCCGGCGACGCGGTCCTGCTACGGACCGGGTTCGGCCGGGCCTGGCACGAGACCGGCGCGTCGATCGGGTTCGAGCAGGCCGGGTGGCACGCCTCGTGCCTGCCCTGGCTGCACGAGCGGGGCGTCGCCCTGATCGGCGCCGACACCCCGCAGGACGTCCAGCCCTCCGGGGTCGACGGCGTCCTCATGCCGGTGCACGCCGTCGGCCTCGTCGCGATGGGCCTGTGGCTGCTCGACAACTGCGACCTCGAGGCGTGCGCGGCGACGGCGGCCGAGCTCGACCGGTGGGAGTTCCAGCTCGCCGTGGCACCGGTCCGCCTGGCGCGGACCTCCGGCAGCCCGGTCAACCCGATCGCCACGTTCTGACCCTCAGGCCGGCGACACCACCGCGAGCGCGCGCCGCCGACCGACGAGCCGCTCCAGCTCGACCTCCACGCCCCGGTCCGACCGCCGCTCCAGCCACCGCCGGCCCGCCGCGAACCGCGCCACCACCCACGAGTCCAGCACCCCGCGGACCACCTGCGGCACCACGGTCCACGGCACGACGACGGGCTGGCCCAGGTCGCGCAGCCCCTCCCGGCCGAGGAAGAGCCGCAGGTGCCCGAGGACCCGGCGTCGTTCCCACCAGCCGCGCAGCCCGCCGCCGACCTTCGTGCGCTGCCCCTCGACGAGCGCCGTCGTCAGCGCCACCCCGGACGGCGTCGGCCCACCCTGCGCCAGCAGCAGGTGGTGGTCGAACGCGTGCTGGGCGCGTTCGGTGGTGAACAGCCAGTCCTCGTCGACGCCCATCAGGAAACCGACGTAGCGCCACAGGTGCATGACGGCGTCGGACTCGGCGCGCGTGATCCGCCACCCGAGGACCCGTGCCCCGAGCAGCGCCGTCGCGCTGAACAGGGCGAGCGTCCCGGCGAGGTCGCTGCGGTTGATCGGCAGGCCGAGCCGGGCGGGGTCCCAGTCCGCGGAGCGCTCGAACCGGTCGTTCACCACCGCGTGCATCGCCCGCACGTGGGCGGTGAGCCGGAACCCTTCGCCGTCCCGGGCCATCCCGCCGGGCGCACTCACCGCCCGCCCCCACACCAGGGTCTCGCCGAGGCGGCGCATCGCGCCCGCGCCGGTCAACCCGCCGGTCTCGACGAGCAGGTCGGCCGGGCCCTCGTAGCGGTAGCCGCCGATCAGCGCGAGCGCGAGCAGCACGTCGTCGCGCGTCCGACCCAGCCGCCGGTACACCGCGGCCCCGCGTTCGAGCAGGTCGCGGTCGAGCCACACCGGCTCGCGCTCGAGCTCGGCGACGAACCGGCGCAGCGCCGCCGGGTCCTCGTCGGCCGGGCCGGAGGACAGCGCCCGCTCCAGCGTCGTCATCGTCACCCGGGACGGAGAGCCCGGCCGCATCGCCGCCGCCAACTCTGCCCCCACCTCGTCGCGCAGCAGCATCCGCCGCCCGATCTCGTCGACCAGGCCCTCGTCGACCTCCCGCACCCGCCCGAGCAGGGCGAGCGGCCGGGCGATGCGGGCGTTGCGCTCCGGAGCGCCGCGGAACCGCGCGGGGTGCGTGACGGGGACGGTCTCGGCGGTCATGGCCATGACGCTCACACGCCCACGTCGTCGGCTTCAACTCGCATTTCCGACGGCGGTCGTGGCTGGTCGGGCGGCCGGGCCGCGTCAGGTGCTCGCGTCCTGCTCACCGCTAGGCAGATGATCATGTCGAGCGCGACGTCGCGCTCGACATGATCATCTGCCTAGCGCGCCGGGACGGTGTCCCCCGACGGGGGGACACCGATGTCGTGCGCAGGACCGGCTCCCCGGGGGACGGTGTCGACCCTCCGCGGGAGACAGGATTTCTCCTGTCAGCCACGGAGAACGCCCCGACCGGACGCTCCCCGCACCACCTCCCTCACCTCACGGGAGCACGTCATGCGTCTCACCCGGATCGCCGCCGCCACCCTGATCGCCGGCTCGCTCACCTTCGCCGGGACCGGCATCGCCCTCGCCGACACCACCACCCCGGTCACCGCCTCCAGCAGCAGCGTGGCCGCCGCGGAGCTCGGCGTCCTCACCCTCGGCGCCAGCTCGGTGAAGCCCGGTCAGAGCGTCTCCTTCTCCGGCACCTTCGCCGAGCCGGCCGCGTCGACCGCCACGGGGCCGATCACGGTCACCTCGCCGGCCTTCGCCGGGGCCGCCACGATGGACCGCACGAACCCGGAGGCGTTCTCCGGCTCCGCGACGGTCGCGAGCGGCGCCACGGCCGGCACCTACACCGTCACCGCGTCGTCCTCGGCCGGCACCGTGAGCACGAAGCTCACCGTGGTCGGCTCCGGCCCGGCCCCGACGCCCGCCCACCACGGCGGGACCGGGACCGGCACGCACTCCTCGGGCACCGGCTCGTCGTCGGGGGAGTCCACGGGCACCACCGACAGCACCAGCCCCGACCTGCTGACGACGGGATCGGACGCCCTGCCCTGGGCGCTCGGCGGGCTCGGTGCGATCGCCCTGGTCGGCGGCGGCGCCTATGCCATCGGCCGCGGCCGTCGCGCCGACCGCCAGGTCGAGCAGGAGGCCCGGCAGCAGTACCGCGAGCCGCGCACCGAGGTGATGTACCGCCGGTGACGGAGCGGCTCAGCCGGGGACGTGGACCACGGTCCGCGTCCCCGGCGTCGTCGTGTGCAGCACGAACGTCCCGCCGGCCCCCTCCACCCGCGCCCGGGTCGAGGCCAGCCCGATGTGCCCGTCGGCCAGGCGGGCGGAGAGCACCGCCGGGTCGACGCCCACCCCGTCGTCTCGCACCTCCAGCCACCGGCCGCCCGGGTCGTCGCCCAGCGTCACGGACACCGTGGACGCCCGCGCGTGCTTCGCGACGTTCGTCAGGAGCTCCCGGGCCACGCCGAACAGCAGCGGGTCGTGCGGACCCGTCGTCAGGGGCCCGCCCTCGACGGTGACGGCGAATTTGCCCTGCGCCGCCGCCCGCTCGGCCACGCGCCGCACCGCGACCACCAGCCCGGCCTCGTCGAGCACGTAGGGGTGCAGCGCGAAGACCACCTCGCGCAGCTCGCGGATCCCGGCCCGCAGCGCGTCGTCGGCCGCCTCGGCACCGTCCAGCTCGTCGAGCTCCTGGCCGGCGACGAGCAGCGTCTGCAGGGCGTGGTCGTGCAGCTCCTCGGCGAGCCGCCGGCGTTCCCGGGCCTCGGCGTCGAGGACCTGGGAGGTCAGCGCGTCGGCGTCGAGGAGCAGGGCCCGGATGCGGTCCGCGCGGCGGGCGAGGACGACGGAGAGGAGGAACGTCGCGATCGCGACCAGCGCGAGCACCGCCGCCTCGCCCGCGAGCGTCGTGGCGGCGACGGGGGAGCGGAGCACGGTCGCCGTCACGAGGAACGACACGATCGTCGCCACCCCGACCAGCGCGGACAGCTCCGGGCGGTACCGGAACGCCGCGAGCACGGGGATCACGACGTAGGCCAGGGTCGGCAGCGTCCCGCCGCCCCCGGCGAGCAGCGCGAGGACCGTCACCGCGACCAGGTCGGCCGCCGTCGCCACCAGCCCCGTCCGCGGGCTCACCGGCCGCCGCGTCACCCGCGCCAGCCAGGCGGCGGCGAACCCGGCGTAGACCGCGAGCGTCGTCCAGAACGCCGGGCCCTCCACCCGCGCCGGGTCGAGCGCCGCGGTCACCGCGACCAGCGCGATCAGCCCGAACCGCAGCAGGCTCGTCGTCCGGGACGCCTCGGCGGCGTAGGCCGCGAGCGCCCGGTCGGCGGGGGTGCTCACTCGAGCAGTCCCCGCCGCATCGCCTCCGCGACGGCCGCCGCCCGCTCGGTGACCTCGAGCTTCTCGTACATCCGCTGCACGTGGGTCTTCACCGTGCTCGGCGCGACGTAGAGCTGCTTCGCGATCGCGGGCGTCGAGAGCCCGGTCGCCATCAGCCGCAGGATCTCGGTCTCGCGCTCGGAGAGCTGCGGGCCGCGGTCGGCGCGCCGGTGCCGGATCTCCCCGGCCAGCCCCGCGGCGAGCTCGGCGGGCAGCACCGTGCCGCCCTCGGCCGCCGTCCGGACCGCCTCCACCAGTTCCCGACGGCGGGTCTCCTTGGGCAGGTAGCCCGCGGCGCCCTCCTCGAGGGCGCCGTAGACGATCGTCGGATCGGTGAACGCGGAGAGGATGACAATCCGCGTGGGGACGCCGTCGCGGGCGGCCCGCCGGACGATCTCGGTGCCGTCCGCGCCCGGCATCCGGTGATCGACGAGCGCGACCTCCGGACGGTGCTCGACGATCGCCGCCAGCGCCGCGTCGCCGGTCTCGGCCTCGGCGACGACGTCGATCCACCCGCTGCCGTTGAGCGCCCGGACGACGCCGTCGCGGTACATCTCGTGGTCGTCGGCCACGACCACGGTGATCTTCTCGCGGGAGTCACGCACTCGCCCAGAACTCCGTCGCCAACGCCAGCCAACGCTCCGCCGCGTCGACGTGCGGGCCGTGCCCGGACCCCTCGAACATCTCCATCCGTGCCGTCCCGCCCGCCGCGGCGTAGCGCTCGAGCACGGTCCGGATCTGAGCCACCATCGGCTGCGGCGGGAACGTGTCCGCCCCCGGCCAGCCCGGCACGACCCCGGCCTGCCCGAGGGTGCCGAGCTCCAGCATCGATCCGTCGGCGACGACGACGTCGGCCGTGCCGTGCGTCCAGAGCACCGGCGGCTTCGGGTCGAGGTCGGGCAGCCAGGACCAGTCGCAGTACTTCGGCGACAGCGCGTTGAGCAGGCCCCGCGTGCCGGGCGCGGCGCCGGGCCAGTGCTCGGAGGTGGTCGCGTCGCCGGGGTAGCCGTCCTCGCTGATCGTCGAGAGCAGGATCTCGTCGACCAGGAGGTCCTCCCGGTCCCGCGGGAGCCGGAAGTCCGGCGCCCAGTAGGTGTTCGCCATGACGTTGCGGGGGCTGAGCGCGTCGTCGCCGGAGCGGTCGCCCTCGCGCAGCTTCGCGACGAACTGCGGGTTCGCGACGCCGGCTCCCGAGCCGGCGAAGTCCTCCCAGCACGGTCGGCCGTCGGGGAACGTGCCGCCGTAGCCGTAGGGCGAGACCGGGTCGAGGAACGTCAACGACGCGACCGGCCGCGCCCGCGCGACCAGCGCGATCGCCGCGCCCGCCGTCGACCACCCCACCAGGTGCGGCCGCTCGATCCCGAGCGCGTCCAGGTAGGAGCCGAGGTCGTCGGCCCAGTCGCCCAGCCCGCGGGTGGCGTCGATCGGCGCGGGCTCCGTGCGCCCGAACCCGCGCATGTCCGGCGCGAGGAACCGCCACCGGTCGCTCGCCGGGCTCATCAGGTGCTCGAAGAAGCGGCCGGTGGACAGGTTGCCGTGCACCAGCACCACCGGCTCGCCGTCGGCGGGCCCGGAGGTGAGGTGGTGCATGCGGATGCGGGCCTCGACGGTGCCGGCCTCGACGCCGGGGAGCAGCTCACTCATGGTGAGCGGAACGCTAGTGCGGTGCGGCCGCCCGGGGAATCCTCACACCGCGGGCCCGCGTGTCACCCGGCGCGGCCGCAGCACGATCCGGCGCAGGTCCTCGGCGGCCCAGATCGCCTTCGACTCGGCGCGCTTGCCCTCGTCCTCCCAGTAGCGGTCGGTGAGCCGGTCGGCCAGCTCGCGCCCGCCGTCGTCGTGCACGGTTGCGTCCGCCTCGACCGACACCCACGCCTCGGGCTCTCCGGGCGGGGTCGCGACGACGAACGTCGCCTGCGGGTCCTCGGCGAGACGGCGGACCTTGAGCGAGCCCGCGAGCGAGAACAGCTGCAGGTCGCCGTCGGGCGTGGCCTCGAACCACACGGGGCGCGGCGCCGGCAGCCGGGCGCCTGCGGGCGACACGGTGATCAGGCCGTAGAGGCGGCGGTCGAACAGGGCACGGTCGGCGTCGGTGAAGGTGGTCGGAGCCATGCCCCCGAGCGTGCGCCGAACCGGACACCGCGCCCATCGGCGGAACTCCAGGACACCTTCGCGAGCGTCTACGCTCGATCCCGTGGACGCCGTCGGGACGCTGCTCGGGACGGTCCGCGTCGAGGACCCGGTGCTGCGCGTGGAGCGGCTCGGCCCCGGACCGGCGTCGTTGTCGACCGGGCACCGCTGGGTGCTGATCACCCTCGCCGCTGGGCAGCTGAGCGTGGCCGGCGCCGTCCTCGGGCCGGGCGATGCCCTGCTCACGCGCGGGCGGGGCCTGCTGGCCGGGACGGTCGGCGACGACGGCACGACGGCGCTCGTGGCCGAGTTCACCCTGCACGGCGAGCGGCTCGTGCGCCTGCCCGAGGCGGTCGTGTGCCCGGCCGACTCCGAGATGTGCCGGCTGCTCATCGAACGGCTCGCCGAGCAGCTCGACGCCGCGCCCGCCCAGGACGTCGTGTCGGCCCGGCTGCTCGACTGGATCGTCACCGAGACCGTGCGCGACGCCCTCGTCGCCCAGGAATCCGACGGCGCGGTGTCCGACCCGGTCGTCGCCGCGGCGCTCGCGGCCGTGCACGGCGAGCCGGCCGGGGCGTGGACGGTGGACCGCCTCGCCCGCTCGACCGGCGTGAGCCGGGCCCTGTTCGCCCGGCGGTTCCGCGACGTCGTCGGCACCTCGCCGCTGTCCTACGTGCGGTCCTACCGGCTCGACCTCGCCGAGCGCGCGCTGCTCACCGAGCCCGACGCCACCGTCGCCGCCATCGCGCGCCGCGTCGGCTACGCCAACCCGTTCAGCTTCTCGACGGCGTTCCGGCGGCACCGCGGCCTCGCGCCGAGCGAGGTGCGGGAGCGGGCCTGAGTCAGCCCAGCGGCACCCGGGCCAGGATCCCGTCGACGTCCACCCCGCGCGGGAGCGTGCCGAAGGCCGCGCCGTGCTCGCCCGCGACCCGACTCCCCACGAAGGCATCGGCCACCGCCGGCGGGGCGTGCCGGACCAGGAGCGAACCCTGCAGGACGATCGCCATCCGCTCCGCGAGCCAGCGCGCGCGGTCCTCGGAGACGTCGCGCAAGTCGTCCTGGACCGCCTTCCACGCGGCGTCGAGCCGGTGGTCGGCGCCCGCCGCGGCCTCGACCTCGGCGCGGTAGGCCTCGACGGCGGCCGGCTCGCGCCCGAGCACCCGCAGCAGGTCGAGCGCGTTGACGTTGCCCGAGCCCTCCCAGATCGAGTTCAGCGGCGACTCGCGGAACAGCCGCGGCATGCCCGACTCCTCGACGAACCCGTTGCCGCCCAGGCACTCCAGCGCCTCGCCGACCAGCGCGGTCTGGCGCTTGCAGATCCAGTACTTGCCGAGCGTGACGCCGATCCGCCGGAACGCGGCCTCGTGCTCGTCGGTCGCCGATCGGTCCTGCGCGCCCGCCAGCCGCAGCGCCAGAGTCACCGCGGCCTCCGACTCCAGCGTCAGGTCCGCGAGCACCGCCCGCATCAGCGGTTTCTCGACGAGCGTCGAGCCGAACGCCGACCGGTGCTGCGTGTGCCAGACCGCGCGCCGCACGGCGTCGCGCATCCCGGCGGCCGAGCCCAGCGCGTTGTCCAGCCGGGTGCACGCGACCATCTCGATGATCGTCCGCACGCCGCGGCCCTCGTCGCCGACCCGGAACCCGATCGTGCCGTCGAACTCCGGCTCCGACGAGGCGTTCGAGCGGTTGCCGAGCTTGTCCTTCAGCCGCTGGATCGCGAACGGGTTGCGGGCACCGTCGGGCAGGATCCGGGGGACGAGGAAGCACGTCACGCCCGCTGCCGTCTGGGCGAGCACGAGGAACACGTCGCACATCGGTGCCGACGTGAACCACTTGTGGCCGGTGAGGGAGTACGTGCCGTCGGCGTTCGGGGTCGCCGTCGTGGTGTTGGTGCGGACGTCCGAGCCGCCCTGCTTCTCCGTCATCCCCATGCCCGCCAGCAGCCCCGTCTTCGACGACGGGTCGGTGAGGCCGGGCTGGTAGCTCCGGGACATGAGACCGGGGCCGTACTGCGCGAACAGCTCCGGGGCGTGCTTCAGGGCCGGGACCACCGCGTGCGTCATCGAGACCGGGCAGCCGTGGCCGGCCTCGGCCTGCGACCACACCAGGAACCCCGCCGCCCGCGCCACGTGCTGACCCGGACGCCCCTCCCAGACCGCTCCGGCGAAGCCGCGGGAGACGGCCTCGCCGAGCAGCGCGTGGTAGCCCGGGTCGTAGTCGACCTCGTCGACGCGGTGCCCGAACCGGTCGTGCGTGCGCAGCCGCGGCTCGTTGCGGTGCGCGGCGTCCGCCCAGTCCCGGACCTCCGCGCTCCCGGCGCGCCGTCCCGTCTGGTGCAGCTCGTCGAGCGCCCATCCCGCGCCCTCGCGGCCGACCGCCTCGAGCAGGGGCGGGTCGGCCGCGAGGTCGACGTCGACGAGGTCGGGAGCCTGGTTCGTGACGACGTGCGTGGGGGCCATCGCCCGATTCCACCACGCCGGGTTACCTGTGGGTAGGCCCTCAGGTGAGCAGGGCGAAGACCCCGGCCGCGACGGCGAGGAACACCAGCGAGGCGACGGTGCCGAGGACGTCCGTCCAGGGCTGCGGCGCGTCCCGGGTCGGCTCGAGCCACCGACCCAGCGCCCGCGTGACGACGGGCATGACCGCCCACGTCAGCAGGCCCACCGACAGCACGTTGCCCACGAGCAGGCTCGCCCACAGCGGGGCCGCCGGCCACAGCGCCGAGAGCCCCAGCGTCAGCAGCACGACCGTCGGGTAGAGCCCCACGAGCACCGACAGCGCCGTCTTCCACGACGGCGTGACCGGACCGGCCGCACCCGTCGTCGGGAACCAGCTCCCGAACGACGCGGGGACCCGCTGGAGCCGGAAGTCCCGGAAGTGCTCGCTCTCCCGGATCAGCTGCTCGCGTTCCGCGGAGGCGAGCCAGGTCTCCAGGGCGTCCTCGGAGGCGAACCGGGTCACCGCGACCCAGTCGTCCTGCACCCCCGCGACCGGCGGGTGCAGCTCCGTGCCGCGGTGACCGGGCGCCCGGCGTTCCGCGTCGGCCATCCGGTGCTGCCAGGCGAGGAAGTCCGCCTCGTCGTGAGGCGGGACGTGGTGGGCGACGACGACGGTGACGAGGTCCGTCGCCGGCTCGACGCTCATCAGTAGGGGTGGCGGTCGGGGGTGGCCAGGTACTCCTCGTACACCGCCGCGCCGAGGTCCGGGCGGAGCTGCTCGATCTTGATGCGCCGCTCGCTGAGGGGCCGGCCGAAGTCCTCGTACTGGAACTGGTCGTCGAAGCCGACGCCGCGGGTGGCCTCGAGGTCGTTGGCGAAGTAGACGGCGTCGCAGCGCGCCCAGTAGATGGCGCCCATGCACATCGGGCAGGGGATCCCGCTGGTGTAGACCTCGGTGCCCATGAACATCCGGGCGCGGGCCTCGACGACGTCGGGGGAGCCCTCGGGGCGGGGGACGAGGGCGAGGTGGTGGTCGGCGCGCTGGTCGGGGGCGATGCTCGGCGCGTACGGGTTCAGCACCGCCGCGGCCTTGCGGAGCATCTCGACCTCGGCGTGCGCGGTGACGTCGCCGGTGAGCAGCACGCGGTTCTGTCCGCGCGCGACGATCTCGCCGTCCTTCGCGAGCACGGCGCCGAACGGCCCGCCCCAGCCCCTGCTCACGGACTCCGCCGCCAGCCGGCAGGCCTCCGCCATCAACTCGTCGTGGGTCATGCCTGGCCTCTCGCCGTGGGTCGCGCGGGGTTGCGGACGCGGCGGAACGTTAGGCCGAATGCGCTGGTGCGAATAGCTCGTTCGGAGCAACGGATGATCTCGGGTAGGACTCGGGACCCAGCGTGCTCGACCGGGCACGGTGCGTCATCCCGGGTCGTGGACCGTGCGCGAGAAGCGATTCCGTGGGAATCGGTTCTCGCACAGGGTGCGGGGGTGCCGGACCCGCCCGCCCCGCTCTCTCCGCCCGCCCCGTCCGCGAGGGCGACACCACGCAGGTCTGCGGCCGGCAGAACCTGCGCCACGTCGCACTCGCGACGACCATCGACCCCATGGCGACGTCCCACGACCACGACGCCGGGGGAGACCCGGAGACCCTTGCCGCGAAGCAGGAGCTGCGCGAGCACGTGTGGGCGCGGCTGACCGACGAGAAGCAGGCCCGCTTCCCGGGCGCGCGGAACCGCATCCCGAACTTCGTGGGCGCCGAGAAGGCGGCCGACCGGCTGCGCGACACCGACGTCTGGCGCAGCGCCCGGACGATCAAGTGCAATCCGGACTCCGCGCAGTGGCCGGTGCGGCAGCGCGCGCTGGAGGACGGCAAGACGGTGTACATGGCGGTCCCGCGCCTGGCCGACCCCAACCCCTTCTTCCTCCTGGACCCCGACGACCTGGGCGGCCGCACCCCGCGCCAGGCCTCGTCGATCAAGGGGGCGACGGCGGCCGGGCGGACCGTGGCCGTCGAGGACCTGGAACCGGTCGACCTCGTCGTCGCCGGCTGCGTGGCGGTCACCGCGGGCGGCGCGCGGCTCGGGAAGGGCGGCGGGTTCTCCGACCTGGAATTCGCGGTCGCGTTCGCGGCGGGGCTCGTCACGACGACCACACCCGTCGTCACGACCGTGCACGAGCTGCAGGTCGTCGACGCGATCCCGACCGTCGACCACGACGTCACGCTCGACCTGGTCGTCACCCCGGAACGTGTCCACGAGAGCCGTCACGAACCCCGTCACGAACCCGCGATCGTCTGGGCGGAGCTGACCGACGAGAAGATCGATTCGATCCCGCTGCTCGCTTCCCGGAGCCGCATGCGCATGGCACGGTGAGAGCCGGGTCACCCACTCGATGACGAGGAGACAGACCATGGCCGACGCGCCCTCGATGGCGGAGCTGCTCGGGGACAACCCGCCGAAGAACTGGGGCAAGTGGGGCGACGACGACGAGGTCGGCTCGCTGAACTACCTCGATGCCGCGCAGGTGTTGCGCGGGGTCGGGAGCGTGAAGTCCGGACAGGTGTTCACGCTGCAGTGCCCGATGGGCCTCCCGCACGGCGACCCGGTCTTCCCGGGCCGCGAGGGCATCAAGCGCGAGATGGTCTGGGACCAGGAGCTCTTCGACTCCGGGAACGGCCCGTCCTTCCCCGGCGGCCTCCGCGCGACCGACGACAAGGCCGAGATCTTCCTGCAGGGCTCGTCGCAGTACGACGCGCTCGGCCACGCCTGGTATGACGACACGCTGTGGAACGGCCGCTCGGCCGACACCACGAACGGCGGCGGGATGAGCTGGGCGTCGGTCATGCCGATCGCGCAGCGGGGCATCGCGGGACGCGGCGTGTTGATCGACATGGCCCGCCACCGTGGCAAGGACTGGCTGGACAAGGGCGAGACCTTCACGCACGACGACCTCCAGGAGGCCGCGGCGAAGCAGGGCACCTCGATCGAGGACCGCGACATCCTGCTCGTGCGCACCGGCTTCCTGAAGTACTTCTACGCGGTCTCCGCCGACGAGTTCTACGCCGACTTCGTCGAGCCGGGCCTGACCTACTCCCGCGAGCTCGTGGAGTGGTTCCAGACCAAGGAGATCCCGAACCTCGTCACGGACACGATCGCGAACGAGGTCACGGCGAACCCGGAGACCGGCGTCCTGCTGCCGCTGCACGCCTCCCTGCTGCGCAACCTCGGCATCAGCCTCGCGGAGATCATCTGGCTGGACGACCTCGCCGACGCCTGTGCCGCCGACGGCCGGTGGGACTTCCTCTACACCGCCGCGCCCCTGAAGATCCACGAGGCGACGGGCTCGCCGGTGAATCCGGTGGTGATCCGGTGAGCGACTCCGTCTACGAGTCGAAGCCGTGGCTCGCGCGCTACCGCGACGACTACAACCACGGCGCCGTCACGATCGAGTTCGCGAGCGCGCTGGACATGTTCCGCGCGGCGCTCGAGCGGGATCCCGACTGCGAGATCGTCCGCTACTTCGACGGCACGCTGACGATGCGCGAGCTGGACGAGTTGTCGGATGCGTTCGCCGTCGCGCTCGTCGACCGCGGCTTCGCGCAGGGCGACCGGCTGGCCACGTACCTGCAGAACATCCCGCAGGTGCTCGTCGTGGTCGTCGGGACCTGGAAGGCCGGCGGCATCGTCGTCAGCGTCAACCCGATGTCGCGGCAGCGCGAACTCACGACGATCCTCACCGACTGCGAGGCGACCGCGATCGTCTCGCAGGAAGACCTGTGGTCGATCGCGAGCGAGGTCGTGCCGAACACCAGCGTGCGGATCGCGTTCTCGACCTCCCCGCTGGAGTTCCAGACCCGGCACGACGAGCGCCTGTTCAAGGGCATAGAGCGGACCGACTGCGCGGGCGCGGAGGACCTGACGACGGTCCTCGAGCAGTTCCGCGGGCAGAAGCCGGAGCCGGTGACGCTGACCGGCGACGACGTGGCGTTCCTCGGCTACACCTCCGGGACGACCGGTCCGCCCAAGGGCGCGATGAACACCCACGCGAACATCGTGTTCAACGCGCAGACCTACCGGGACTGGATCCAGCTCGGGCGCGAGGACTCGGTGTTCGGGGTGGCGCCGCTGTTCCACATCACCGGGGTGGTCGGGCACCTGGCGATCGCGCTGCTGCTGCCGTGCCCGCTGGTGCTGGCGTACCGGTTCGAGCCCTCGGTGGTGGTCGAGGCGATCCGGGAGCACCGGCCGACG
The DNA here is from genome assembly GCF_030286555.1 of Actinomycetospora termitidis. Classification (GTDB taxonomy): domain Bacteria; phylum Actinomycetota; class Actinomycetes; order Mycobacteriales; family Pseudonocardiaceae; genus Actinomycetospora; species Actinomycetospora termitidis. The sequence goes on from NZ_JASVWF010000006.1 coordinate 422,784, forward strand.
TTCTCGATCGGCTCGATCACCGTCTTCATCGCGATGATGAACGCGCCGGGCGCGGACAAGGATGCGCTGTCGTCGCTGGTCAAGGTCTACAGCGGCGGCGCCCCGATCCCGCCGTCGACCGTGAAGGCGTTCCAGGACCAGTTCGGCCACTACATCCACAACTTCTACGGGCTCACCGAGACGAACTCGCCGTCGCACGGGGTCCCGCTCGGGGCGACCGCGCCGGTCGACGAGGCGTCCGGGGCGCTCTCGGTGGGCGTGCCCATCTTCGACACCGTGGTGCGGATCGTTCGTGACGACGGGTCCGAGGCCGACGTCGGCGAGGTCGGGGAGATCACGACCAAGGGTCCGCAGGTGGTGCCGGCGTACTGGGGCAAGCCCGAGGAGACCGAGAAGGCGCTGCGCGGGCCGGGCGGGATCGTCGAGCTGAAGACCGGCGACGTCGGCTACATGGACGCCGAGGGCTGGTTCTACGTCGTCGACCGCAAGAAGGACCAGATTAACGCCGGCGGCTACAAGGTCTGGCCGCGGGAGGTCGAGGACGTCCTCTACGAGCACCCGGCGGTCCGCGAGGCGGCCGTCGTCGGGGTCCCGGACGAGTACCGGGGCGAGACGGTGAAGGCGTTCGTCTCGCTGCGGCCGGGGCAGACGGTGGAGCCCGACGAGCTCATCGCGTTCTGCAAGGAACGGATGTCGGCCTACAAGTACCCGCGCCAGATCGAGCTGCGCGACGAGCTGCCGAAGACGGTCACCGGGAAGCTGCTGCGGCGGGAGCTGCGGGGCACCTGATCCGGAACGAACGGGCCGTTCGTCACGGTAGAGCGTGACGAACGGCCCGTTCGTACGTTTCCGGCGGAGGCTCAGCGCGACGCGCGGCGCAGGCTCAGCGCGAGCCCGATCTCCGAGGCGCCGCGCAGGAGGAACCCGAACCCGGCGAGCAGGGCGATCGTCCCGACCGCGGCTCCCGGCGAGAACAGCAGGATCAGCGCGGCGAGCAGCGCCAGCACGCCCATGCCGATGTTCCACCCGCGGTGCTCCTTCGAGCGGGCGGCGACGAACAGGTCGTTGATCCCGGCGAAGAGGAACCACAGCAGCAGGCCGACGACCATGATCGTCACGCCGGTGCCGGGGAAGAAGATGACGAGGATGCCGGCGAGGGCCGTGATGATCCCGAAGATCACGACCCACCACCGCCCGGGGGCGCCGTGCTGGACGCGGAGGGCCACCGTCGCCTCGATGATCCCGGAGATCAGCAGGCCGATCCCGAGGAAGATCGCCAGGACGAGGACGGTCGCGATCGGGAAGACGAGGGCGATGAGGCCGACGACGACGCCGAGGATGCCGTCGGCGAGGACCCATCCCCAGCGCTTGGCGACGTGGGAGACATCGATCGAGGAGGTCACGCCTCGTTGGGTACACCCTGGGCGGTTCGCGCACCAGCACGGCGCGCTCACACGTGATCAGGGAGGCTGGCCCGCGTGCTCCGGTTGCTCGTCCTCGTGTTCCTGACGGCGGGATGCGCGGCGGCTCCCGCGCCCGCACCCGCCGTCGGCCCGGACCCGGACGTCGAGTTCGCCGCGATGATGATCCCGCACCACCAGCAGGCACTGGAGCTCTCCGCGTTGGTGGCCGGGCGCACCACGGATCCGACCGTCACCGACCTGGCGTTCCGCATCGACCGCGACCAGGTCGAGGAGGTCGGTCAGCTCCAGGGCTTCCTCAACCTCCGCGGCGGACCGCCCCCGATGCCGATGCACGCGATGGCGGGCATGGCGGACGCCCCGACGCTCGAGGCGCTCCGGGCCTCGTCGGGACCGGCGTTCGACCGACTCTGGCTCCGCACGATGATCGCCCACCACGAGGGTGCGCTCACGATGGCGCGGGACTACCCCGGCGGTGCGCTGACCGAGTTCGCGCGGACGTTGACGCTCACCCAGCAGGCCGAGATCGACCGGATGCGAGGTGCGCTGGGCTGACGGGCGGCTACCGGTAGCGCTCCTCCAGCTCCCGGATCTCGGAGATCCCCACGATCTCGGTGAACGCGTCCAGGCCCGGGACGTCGAGCTGCTCCAGCGCGCCCGTGGGCGAGCCCTCCTTCGCCAGGTGCGTGAGCATCTCCCGCACCCCCGAGGCCGCCGCGAGCAGCGTCGAGACCGGGTAGAGCACGAGGGCGAAGCCGAGCTCGGTCAGGCGCGACAGCGGCGGGATCGGGGTGCGCCCGCCCTCGGCGCCGTTGAAGACGAGCTTGTACCCGGACAGCTCGGAGGCGACCTTCTCCAGGTCGTCGCCGGAGGTCGGGGCCTCGACGAACAGCACGTCCGCGCCGGCCTCGGCGAAGGCCCGCGCCCGGTCGATGGCGGCGTCGACCCCGGACACCTGGCCGACGTCGGTGCGCGCGATCAGGACGAGGTCCGGGTCGGTGCGGGCGTCGACGGCGGCCCGGATCTTGGCGGTCATCTCCTCGAGCGGCACGACCTGCTTGCCCGCCAGGTGCCCGCACTTCTTCGGCATCACCTGGTCCTCGAGGTGCAGCCCGGCGACCCCCGCCTGCTCGTACTCGCGCACGGTGCGGATGACGTTGATCGGGTTGCCGTAGCCGGTGTCGGCGTCCGCGATCAGCGGCACGTCGACCACCGACGTCATCCGCCGCGCGTTGTCGACCATCTCCGCCTGGCCCAGCAACCCGACGTCGGGACGGCCCAGGAGCGAGGCCGTCGTCCCGAAGCCGGTCATGTAGACGACGTCGAAGCCGGCCTGTTCGACGAGCCGCGCGGTCAGGGCGTCGTAGGCCCCGGGCGCGACGACGGGGCGCCCGGAGTCGAGCAGGGACCGCAGCCGGGCCCGACGTCCGGTGGGGTGACTGAGCAGGTCGGCCATGACCCGGTCCTTCCTCGTTGTGTACAAACCGCGCCGGAGAACTGGTCAACCGGCGAGGAGCACCCTACGTTGCGTACAACGCTCCGGGAGGTCGCGATGGTGACGACGACGGGTCGCGCGCACGTCGCGCTCCGCGAGTCGATCCTGCGCGGCGACCTCGCGCCCGGGGCGCACCTCGGCGAGGTCGAGCTGGCCGAGCGGCTCGGCGTCTCGCGCACACCCGTCCGCGAGGCCCTGTCCCGCCTCGCCGCCGAGGGGCTCGTGGAGGTGCTGCCGCACCGCGGGGCCAGGGTCTCGAGCTTCTCGCCGGACGACCTCGACGGCATCTTCGACGTCCGGCTCGCCCTGGAGCCGCGGGCGACCGCCCGGGCGGCCCTCCGGGCCACGGCGGAGGACCTGGACGCCCTCGACGACCTCGCCCGCCGGATGCTCGAGATCGGCGCGCCCGGCCCCGACCAGGACCTCGACGCGATCGTGCCGCTCAACCGCGACTTCCACGCGCGGCTCCTGGCGGTGGCCGACGCCCCGGCGCTGTCGGCCGCGCTGGCGAACGTGGTGCACACGCCCATCGTCCTGCGCACCTTCCACGCCTACGACCCGGCGTCGCTCGCCCGCAGCCTGGCCCACCACGGCGAGATGGTCGCCGCGCTGCGGGCGGGCGACGCGGACTGGGCGAGCGCCGTCATGCGCAGCCACATCGGGAACGCACGAGCCGTGATGGTGAGGAACCGATGACCAGTCCACACGGATCGAACTTCGCCGGCCGCGTGGGGTGGGGGAGCAGTCCCGCCGTCGTCGTGGTCGACCTGGTCCGCGCCTACACCGAGCCCGGTGGCCCCTTCTTCCTCGGCGGCCACGAGGACCGGGTGCTCGCGGCGACGGCGGAGCTGCTCGCGAGCGCCCGGGCGGCTGCGGTCCCGGTGATCTGGACCGTCGTCCGCTACGCCCCCGACCTCTCCGACGGCGGGTTCTTCACCGCCAAGGTCCCGGCCCTGGCCTGCTTCGCCGAGGGTGCCGACGGCGGGTGGGGCGAGCTCGCGCTCGCGCCCGCGGCCGACGACGCCCTGCTGGTCAAGCAGCACGCCTCGGCCTTCGCCGGCACCTCGCTGGCCGGGACCCTGCGCGCCCGCGGGGTCGACACCGTCGTCGTCGCCGGGGTCTCGACCTCGGGCTGCGTGCGCGCCACCGCCACCGACGCGCTGGCGGAGGGCTTCCGCCCCGTCGTCGTGACCGAGGCCTGCGGGGACCGCAGCGACGCGCTCCACGAGAACAACCTCGCCGACCTGGACGCGAAGTACGCCGACGTCGTCGGACTCGCCGCAGCGCAGGAACACCTCGGAGGTCAGACGCGGCGCACACGCCGGCCGCCGTCTGATCGGTGAGGATGGCCGCGTGAGCGTCCTGTCCGCCCCCCAGATCCCGATGCTCTTCGTCGAGCTGGATGCCGTGCGGCGCACCGAGGAGGACCTGGGGCGGCCGTACCGGGGCCCACTCGACGTCGAGGTCCACCTCGACGCCGTCGAGCGGCTGCGGCTGTGGAAGGCCGGGGGCGGTCGGGTCGTGGGGTTCGCGCACCTGCCCGAGGTGGCGCGCGGGGAGCTCGCCGAGGACATGGCGGTCCGCCTGCTCTGGACGATCCACGAGCGCTCGGGCAACCCGTTCGACACGCTGGTCCACTGCCCGCACGACCCGGACGCGGCCACCCCCGACCTCTCGCGGTGCTGGTGCCGCCCCCCGATGCCCGGGTTGCTGATCGCCGGGCAGGAGCAGGTCGCGCTGCGCCAGCGGGAGCGCTACCCGGTGTGGATGGCGCTCGTGGTGGCCGCGGGCGACGCAGTGCGGGAGTGCGCCGAGGGCCTGGGGCTCGACGTCGTGGACGCTGCCGCGTGGCGGTGGGGCGCCACCGGGTGATGTTCTGCGGATCACCGTCCGAAACGCGCTGACCTGGGCGGATGAGGCGGAACGTCCCGTGGCCGGGAGGTGTCGCGCAGGTGTATGCCTGAGCTACGCAACGTTCTCGGCTCCGAGGTGAGAGACATGTCCGATCGTCCGATGTCCGAGCGCAAGCACGTCGTGCCGGCGCCGCCGGCGCACTGCTGGGAGGTCCGGGGCTGGCAGCCGCCGACCCCGCCGTCGGACGACGACGCCGGTTGGCACACGATCGCCTTCTGCCCGACCCACGACGACGCCGCCGTCATCGCGCACGCCCTGGTCGCCACGGCCGCGCGGGAGCCGAGGACCCCGGGGTCGTTCGAGTACGCCGAGGTGTGGGGCCCGTCGGAGGAGGAGGGTGGGCGGTCGCACACCTGCGAGCGCTACCCGGAGCCGGACGTCCACGAGCGGCGCGCGATGTGGTTGCGCGCAGCTTCCTCGCTGTACACGGACGGTCTGACGGTGTGACGGAGATCCGGCCCCGTCGCCCCGGGGGCGGACACGGTCGTGTCAGGATGAGGCATGGGCCAGGCCACCCGTGAGGGATTCTTCGACGCCGCCCTCCGCCTGCTCGCCGCGGGCCACGACGACGGCGTGGCCTCGTCCGAGCAGCGTCGGGCCCGGCTGAAGCTGGCCCCGCTGTGCCGGGCGGTCGGCGTGACGACGGGCTCGTTCTACCACCACTTCGAGGGCTGGGACGGGTTCGTCGAGGCGCTGCTCGAGCACTGGGAGACCACCGAGACGGCGCGGCTCGTGGAGGCGGCCGGCCGGGAGGCGGACGCCCTCGAGCGGCTCTCCCTGCTCACCCACCTCGCCCTGACGTTCCCGCACGAGGCCGAGGCGGCGATCCGCGCGTGGGCGCACGTCGACCCCCGGGTCGCCGTGGTCCAGCGGCGGGTCGACCACGCCCGCTGGGTCGCGGTCGCGGAGTGCGCCGAGGAGGTGCTGCCCGGGGAGGGCGGCGAGGTGGCCTCGGTGGCCCTCGACACGCTGATCGGCTTCCAGTGCCGGCTGCGCCCGCTCGACGTCGACGACCTCCGCACCCGCTTCGCCCGGGTCCTGCGGCTCAGCGGCCTGCCGACCCCGGACGGGCTGCTGCCGCGCCGCTAGGGTGATCGTCCATGGCGGCCGTTCGCATTGCTAACTGTGCCGGGTGGTTGTGGGACCGGTTCTCCGGTCTGCGGGACGCACTGGCGGGTCCCGTCGACGTCGTCACCGGCGACTACCTCGCCGAGCCGACGCTGCGCCAGCTCGCGCTCGAGCGGACCAAGGACCCGTCGCTCGGCTATGCGCGCAGCTTCCTCGCGCAGTTCACCGACGCGGTGGACCTGCTCGTCGAGCGCGGGGCGAAGCTGGTCGTCGACGCCGGCGGGCTGAACCCGGCGGGTCTGGCCGAGCAGTGCCGCCAGGTGCTCGCCGAGCGCGGGCACACGCTGGTCGTCGCCCACGTCGAGGGCGACGACGTGCACGGCCGGCTGGCGGAGTTCGGGCCGCTGCCCCATCTCGACGACGGTCGCACCCTCGCCGACTGGGGTCACGACCCGGGCACCGCCAACGCCTACCTCGGCGGCTGGGGCATCACCGCCGCGCTCGCGGCCGGCGCCGACGTCGTGATCACCGGCCGTGTCACCGACGCCTCCCTGACGACGGGCGTCGCCGCCTGGTGGCACGGCTGGGGCCTCGAGGACTGGGACGCACTCGCCGGGGCGGTCGCCGCCGCCCACGTCATCGAGTGCGGGCCGCAAGCCACGGGCGGCAACTTCTCGGGCTTCACCTCCGTGCCGCGGGTCGACGACCTCGGCTACCCGATCGCCGAGATCGCCGCCGACGGCACGGCCGTGATCACGAAGCACGACGACGCGGGCGGCATGGTCACCACCGACACCGTCACCGCGCAGCTGCTCTACGAGATCCAGGGGCCGGTCTACCTCAACCCGGACGTCACGGTCGACCTGGCCGACGTCGTCGTCACGCAGGAGGGGCCGGATCGCGTCCTGCTGGACGGCGTCCGCGGCACCCCGCCGAGCCCGACGACGAAGCTCGCGATCACCGCGCCCGGCGGGTTCGAGTCGAGCGTCTCCTTCTACGCGACCGGGCTCGACCTCGAGGCCAAGGCTGCCCTGCTGCGCACCCACGTCGACCGGATCACTGCCGGGCTCGACCTCACGCTGCTGCGCGTCGACCGGATCGGGACCCCGGTCGAGGACCCGCGCGACCAGTGGGAGGCCGCGCAGCAGATCCTCGTGACCGCGCAGTCGCAGGACCGGCGCCAGGTCGGCGCCGAGCGCTTCATCGCGCCCCTGACCGGCCTGTTCCTGCCCGGCTACCCGGGGCTCTACGTCAACCCGCTGCGCGTCGCAAATCCCGTCGTCGAGTACTTCCCGACGCTCGTGCCGACCGAGGCGCTGCACCACGAGGTCGTCCTCGCGGACGGGTCGCGAGTGCCGGTGAAGGACACGCCGGTGCGGGCGGAGTTCCGCGGGCAGCCGCCGTCCGTGCCGGCCGCCGGCGGATCCTCTCCCGACAGAGCAACGAGCACGCCGATAGGGAGGCGTGCCCCGCTCGGGCTCGTCGCGCACGGCCGGTGCGGAGACAAGGGCGGCAACTCCAACGTGGGGTTCTGGCCGCGACGGGCGTCCGACGCGGCGTGGGAGTGGCTGCGGGCCGCGATCACGACGGACTGGGTCGCCGAGGTGTACCCCGGCGTCGAGATCGAGCGGCACGAGTTCCCGGGCCTACGGGCGGTGCACCTGGTGATCCACGGGATCCTCGGGAAGGGAGCCTCCTCGAACGGGCGCCCGGACATCGCGGGCAAGGCCGTCGCGGAGTTCCTCCGTGCCCGGCACGTCGACGTGCCCGAGGTGCTGCTGCCGTGAGGGGAAGATTCGAGCGCTCTTGTGGTGTGAGGGTTCCCCTCACGCGGGGCGGGGGCGGGGCGTGAGCGGGCTGACCGGACGGTTGGAGCACGCGTGGGCGCACCCGGTCGCGGCGGACGAGCCGTTCGACCTGACCGGCGAGCTCGAGGCGGTGCTCGGCGGGGTCGGGCTGTCCGCCGTCGACGCCGGCGGGGCGGTCACGATGACGGGTGCGGACCCGGTCGTGCCCTCCCCGATGCGCATCGGCGGGGCGGCGACGATCGGACTGCTGGCGAAGTCGGTGGCCGCGGCCGCAGTGCACCGGTGGCGCGGCGGACCGGGGCAGGACCTGCACGTCGACCTGCGCCGCGCGCCGCACCGGCTCTGCCCGTTCTACGACCGGCGATGGGAGCGGCTGGGACGCTACCCGGTCACCTCCACGCTGGAGACCGGCAACGCGATGGCGTTCTCGTTCTTCCGGTGCGCCGACGACCGCTGGGTGATGCCGCAGAACATGTACGCGGGGCTGCGCACACGGGCCCAGGAGCTGCTCGGGGTGCCGCTGACGAAGGAGCGGGTCGCGGCCGCGATCGGGGAGTGGACGGCGCCGGAGCTCGAGGCGGCCGCCGCGGAGGCGGGCGTCGTCATGCCGATGCTGCGCACGCTGCCGGAGATGCTCGCCTCGGAGCAGTACCCGCACCTCGCCGACCTGCCGCTGATCGAGGTCACCAAGATGGCGGACTCGGATCCGCAGCCCCTGCCGGCCGTCGGGAAGGGGCCCTTCGACGGGCTGCGGGCACTCGGCATGGGGCACGTCATCGCGGGCGCCGGGTTCGGGCGCTCGTTCGCCCTGCATGGTGCGGACGTGCTCAACCTCTGGCGGCCCGGCGAGGGTGAGCACGAGTCGACGTACGCCTCCGCCAACGTCGGAATGCGCTCGACGTGGCTGGACCCGCGGGCGGACCGTGCCGAGCTGTCGCGCCTGCTCTCCGGCGCCGACGTCTTCTTCCACAACCGGCGCCAGCAGTTCCTGTCCGAGATCGGGCTGACGCCGGCCGAGGCCTGCGCGGAACGGCCGGGGCTCGTCTACGTCAGCGTCTCGCTGCACGGGCTCGCCGGGCCCTGGGCGGGACGGCCGGGCTTCGACCAGTCGGCCGGCTCGGTGACCGGGATGATGCTGCTCGAGGGCTCAACCGACCGACCGCGGCTGCCGCCGATCATGGTGGTGAACGACTACATCGTGCCGTGGCTGGCCCAGGCCGGGGTGGCGTCGGCGCTCCGTCGCCGGGCGACCGAGGGCGGCTCGTACCACGTGCACGTGTCGCTGACCCGGGTCGCGCTGTGGATCCTGTCGCTGGGGATCTTCGACAAACAGTGGGCGCACTCGATGGCCGGTTCGGCGGGCGAGCACGAGTACCTCGACCCGCAGACCTTCACCGCCGCGACGCCGCTGGGCGACTACCAGGGCGTCACCGACCAGGTGGACATGTCGGTGACGCCCGGGCACTACGACCCCGTGCTCGACGCCCGGGGGTCCTCCGGCCCGGTCTGGCGTCAGAGCTCGTAGAGCATCTCCAGGAACTCCGGGTTGTTCAGCGCGCCGTGGCGGGCCTCGCGGACGGCGGCGATCGCATCGTCCGCGGTGTAGCCGTCCCGGATCAGCGCCGCCGCCGAGAGCAGGCCGGACCGGTTCATCCCGGCGGCGCAGTGGATCAGCACCCGCTTGCCGGACGCCCGCATCGACCGCACGAGGTCGGCCAGCGCGATCAACGTCTCGCGGTCGGGCTTCGGGCCGTCGTCGATGAGCCAGTGGACGTAGAACTCGACGTCCTCGAGCGGGGGCTCCTCGCCGGAGAGGTCGAACACGGCGTCCCACGGCTCGCCGGGGCTGGGGTGCCCGGACTGCCAGAGGCCGGGCACGACCTCGTCCGCCGGCCACGGGGGCGCCTCGTCGACCAGGTCGTCACGGAGATGGGCGGGGACGTAGCCCTCGAGGGGATCGGAACTCACCCGATCTCTGTACCCGCCCTGATCCGAGTTCTCGCGGCGCATTTCCGGGCGTGCGGCCTCGTGATCAACGAGCACTCCGGGTCGTCGGGCGGTCCGGGGAGCGCCGAGAGTGCTCGGTGATCACGGACGAGGGGCGTGACGGCCGCAGCAGGTCCCGGGCGGTGGCGAGCCGTTGGCGTTGCCCGCCGGAGAGGGTCGCGCCGTCCTCGCCGACGAGGGTGTCGAAGCCGATCATGCGATGCCCGTGACCGGGCGACGACGGCGGGCGTGCACGACGTTGATCGCGACCGCCACCACCCCGAGCGCGACGATCACCGCGCCGTAGACCTCCGCGGCGGTCGCGAGGCCCACCAGGCCGCTGCCGATCCCGGCGACGACGGCCGGCACGGAGAAGGCGGTGTAGGAGATGACGTAGGCGACGGCGAACAGCTCGCCGCGCTCGTCGGGGCCCGCGATCTCGGCGAAGACGCCGAAGCAGGCGAGCGCGGCGGCGCCGAAGCCGACGCCGGCGACGACCGTGCCCAGTCCCGCCACGACGACCGAGCCCAGGGCCATCCCGAGCAGCGTCACCGCGGTCCCGACCGCGAGCAGTCCGGCCGCCGGCGCGACGAGCGAGCGCACCGCCCGGTCCCGCAGCAGGTAGGAGGTGACCGCCCCCGTGCCGCACAGCAGGGTCACGACGAGGCCGCCGACCAGCCGGGACTGCACCCCGAGCAGCGTCGACGCGATCGACGGGCCGAGCGACATGTACAGCCCGCCGAGCGCCCAGCTCGTGACGAGCACCGGGGTGATCGCGAGGACCTCGGCGCGCAGGCGCGGCGCGACCCCGACCCGCGGGACCAGTGACGACCAGACCCCGGACCGCCGCGTCGACGTCTCGGGCAGGACCGCCACGATGACCGCCGACACGACGAGCAGGGCCAGCAGGACGATCCACACCAGACGCGTGGGGGCGGGCGCCAGCTGGATCAGCGCGCCGGCGCCGACCGCGCCGGCCGCTAGGCCGGCGAGGGTCCCGACCCCGGTGATCATCCCGGCGCGGTGCGGGGCCTCGGGCGGTGCGAGGTCCACCATCGTGGCGCCGAGGGTGGTGATCGCGGCCCCCGTCGCGATGCCCTGCAGGACGCGCGCGACGAGCAGCGCCGCCACGTCACCCGCCGTCAGGAAGACGACGAAGGAGACGGCCTCGAGGGCGATCGCGCCGGCGAGGACCGGACGGCGGCCGACGTGGTCGGAGAGTGCGCCGACGACGAGCAGCGCGCCGAGCAGGCCGAGCACGTAGACGGCGAAGACGACCGTCAGCGTCGCGGCGGAGAACCCGAAGAGCTGCTGGTAGAGCGGGTACAGCGGGCTCGGCACGCTGGAGGCGGCCGGGAACAGCACGACGATGCCGCCGACGGCCGCGAAGAGCCGAGCGCGGGTTCGCACAGATCGCTGCGTTTGCACGACGACGACGCTAGCACGGCTTCAGCAACGATCGCTGCGTTAGGATGGGGATCGTGAGTGAGACGAGCGGGTCCCGGCCGGGCGGCCGGTCGGCGCGGGTCCGGGCGGCGGTACACCACGCGGTGGAGGACCTGGTCGCCGAGGGCGTGCGGACCGAGGACCTGACGATCCCCGTGGTGGCCGCGCGCGCCGGGGTGCACGCGACGACGGTGTACCGGCGCTGGGGCTCGGTGGCCGAGCTGCTCGCGGCGGTCGCGGAGCACCGCTTCACCGGGGACGTCGTGGTGCCCGACACCGGCGGGCTCGGCGGCGACCTGGAGCGCTGGGCCGGTGACGTGGCCCGCGACCTCGCCGATCCCGACAGCCTCGCCCTCATGCGCGCCTCCATCGGCGCCGGCGAGACCGCCTCGTGTGCCTGCACGGCCGATCGGCGGGCCCAGATCACGGCGATCCTCGACCGGGAGCGGGCCCGCGGGGGAGCGGTCCCGGAGGTCGACGCCGTGGTGGACGGGCTGCTGTCGCCGCTCTACTACGAGGCCCTCTTCGTGCCGGCGCACGAACGAGGGCCCGCACCCGGCAGCCGGGTACGGGCCCTCGTCGGGAACCTGTTGGGTCAGACGGCCTCGCTCACGCCGTAGCGGGCGCGCTTGCGGGGGAGGACGTTGGCCTGCGTGAGGTCGCCGTCGTAGTGGGCGATGACCTTCGGGTCCATGATCGCCCGCCACAGCGGCGGGATGACCGCGACGACGATCATCGTGCCGTAGCCGCTGGGCAGCTGCGGGGACTCGTCGAAGTGGCGCAGCGTCTGGTAGCGCCGGACCGGGTTCGCGTGGTGGTCCGAGTGCCGCTGCAGCTGGTAGAGCAGCAGGTTCGAGACGGTGTGGTCGGCGTTCCAGGAGTGCCGCGGGTCGACCCGCTCGTAGCGCCCGTCGTCCCGCTTCCCGCGCTTGAGGCCGTAGTGCTCGAGGTAGTTCACGACCTCCAGCAGGCTGAACCCGACGACCGCCTGCACGACGAGCCACGGCAGCACCGCCCAGCCGAACACCGCGACCAGGGCGCCGAACAGGACGACGGTCATGGCCCAGGCGATCAGGATGTCGTTGCGCCAGGTCCAGTGGCTCTTCTGGTGGCGGGCGAAGCGCTTCTTCTCCAGCTCCCACGAGCTGGTGAGCGAGCCCCAGACGCTGCGCGGCAGGAAGCTGAGCCAGAAGCTCTCGCCGAGCCGCGAGCTCGCCGGGTCCTCCGGGGTCGCGACCCGCACGTGGTGCCCGCGGTTGTGCTCGACGTAGAAGTGGCCGTACGCGGAGGTCGCCAGCGCGATCTTGGAGAGCCAGCGCTCGTTCTCCTCGCGTTTGTGCCCGAGCTCGTGCGCGGTGTTGATCGCGATGCCGGAGACGACGCCCATCGTGAGCGCGAGGCCGATGTTGCTGACGACGCCCAGGTCCTGCGTGGCCCAGACCCAGCAGCTGAACACGAGGCTGACGTACTGCACCGGCAGGAACAGGTAGGTGATCCAGCGGTAGTACTTGTCGGCCTCGAGGCGGGCGCGCTCGGAGTCCGGCGGGTTGTCGTTGGTGCGGCCGATGAGCAGGTCCATCGCCGGCAGGACGACGAACAGGATGATCGGGCCGAGCCACCAGAACAGGCTCAGGCCGGTCAGGTGCACCAGGCCGTACGCCGCGATCGGCAGGGCCGGCATGACGGTGCCGAGCGGCCAGAGGTAGCGGCGCTTGTCGCGCCACGGCTCCTGGTCCTCCAGTCGATCCTCGCGTGCCTGTTCGACGGTCATCGTCGGCCTCCTCGCGTTCCCCGGACGCCGTTAACTGTGACAGCGCGTCGCAATAGAAACAAGACCGAGTTTTTGTCTCAGTTCGGACAGTGCGTCACGTCGGCAGGAGAGGCCGCATGAAGGTGCGCTCGTGGCGCAGGACGCAGCCGGACTCGTCGCGGATGCGGTCGGCCGCGACGAACTCCGGGTCGACGTCGAACCCCTGCCGGTAGATCTCGTACTCGGCGAGGCTCGGGAAGCTGAACAGTGCGAGGGCCTCGTCGCTCGCGCCCTCGCCGGGCAGGAAGTAGCCGTGATGGGTGCCGCCGTGCCGGTCGACGAGCTCCATCCAGGCGGCCGCGAAGCGCTCGAAGGCGTCGATCTTCGCGGGGTCGATCGTGTACCGGACGACGCAGGTGATCATGCCGGGGAGTACCCGGGCGACCCGTTCCCGACGGCGGGTCGGGGCCGGCTCTCCCGGGCCGGATCGCGCCGACCCCGGTGGGTGGATGGGTGACCGCTCGTCGGGGCCCGGACGGGCGCGCGAGTGCGACGCCACGCAGGTCCGGGTGCCGGCGAACGTGCGTGGTGTCCACCTCGTGATGGCCCGACACAGGGCGGGGTCAGGCAGCGAGGAGGCAGGTGGCGATCCGGGCGAGGCGGTCGGCGGCGTCGGCGTGGTCCAGGCCGGGGGAGACGAGGTGGCTGATGGTCAGGCGTACGACGGCATCGACCGCGTCCTCGACCACCCGGCCCTCGGTCTCGGGGCGGCGCCGGCGCACCCAGTCCCCGACCAGCCCGGTGCCGCCCGCGATGATCGCGTCGCCCCGCGTGGTGAGGAACGGCAGCAGACTGGTGTCGCCGCTGCGGCTGCCGGTCAGGATCGCGCGCAGCAGCGGGTTGTCGGCGGCCTCGTCGAGGGTGAACCGGACCGCGCCGCGCACGCCCTCCGGGACCTCGTCGTTGCCGTCCAGGACCGACGCGATCCCGCCGAAGAAGCGCTCCGCCTCGCGCGCGACGAGCGCCTCGCCGACGCCGTCCTTGGTGCCGAACTCGCGGTAGAGGGTCGGGCGCGACACTCCCGAGGCGGTGGCCACCTCGCCGATCCGGACGCGGTCCCAGCCGTGCTCCACCGCGAGGTCAGCGGCGGTGTCGAGCACGCGCTCGCGCACCTGGCGTCGGAACTCGACGCGGAGTGATTCGCCGGTCATGCGTCGAGTGTCACTCATTGCGACCGATAACGTTCGCGGAGCACAGGTAGTGGGGCTGAACGGGTGTCGACACTCCGTCCGTTACCGCATCGTGACCCGACTAGTTTCTGCGGGCATCCGGCCTGAGCTGCGCGTCTGTACGGCGCAAGCACGAGGAGGTCACATTACGCCAACTCAGTGAACACAGACCGTTGGTCCGAGCGGGTGTAACGCGTCCGGGTGGCTACCGATGAGTCGGCCACAGTGCGAGCAGGACCGGTCGTCGGGGCCAACGAACGAGGGAGTCGCAAGGATGCGTGCACGTCCCGGACGGTTGCTGCCGAGTGTGATCGTCGGTGGACTCCTGGCTGCTGGACTGGCCCTGGGAGCGGGCTCCGCGAGCGCTGCCGAAGGCGACAAGTGTCAGATCGGCTCGAAGAGCTACATCAGCGAGTCGGCCCTGTACGGGGCCGACTCCGACAAGGACTGCGTGGGTCCGCTCGGGAAGATCACCGCCTTCGCAGCCGACCTGGTCGGGCTTCTGCGGGAAGATGATGTCGCGCCGACGACAGCTCCGAAGCCGACCGTGAGCGCGTCCCCAACCACGACGCCCCCTACGACCTCGACGACTCCTGCGGGTGCTGGTGGGAGCGGGGGCTCCGCCAACGGGCAGGGTCGCGGGAACCAGATCGTCGCCGCTCAGGCACCGCCTCCGGCCGCACTCCCCGCCGTGGCGCCAGCTCCGGCCCTGCCGGCTGGGGCCCTCGGCGCCCTGCCCCCGCTGCCGGCGTTCGCACCGGCGGGTCTCGCGACGAACCTGTTCGGCGCGAACAACTACGACCCGGGTCTGCTGCTGGGGTCGCCGCTCGGAGACGCCGCGTCGGCGCTGTTCAACCCCAAGGCCGACAGCGACGTCACGACCGTGAGCCAGGCGCAGGTCCTCGGCGCCACCTCGGGCAGCGGCTACGGCACACCCGTGACGATCGGCGTGATCATCCTGGCCTGCCTCATCGGGTTCGCCGTGCGGCACCGCGTGATCAGCCGGATGAAGGCCCGCGAGCTGCCGCCGGTCGACTACACCCCGCGGCACGCCGCCCCGGAGCCCGAGACCGAACTGGTCGAGGCGCCGCACGAGGCCCGGACGATGGTGGTCCTGACTCCGAGGTAGTCCACCGCTAGGCACATGATCATGCCGAGCGCGACGTCGCGCTCGACATGATCAACTGACTAGCACCCTCACCAACGAGACCCCGCCGGGCGGTCACCGCGTCGACCGCCCGGCCCTCGACGGCCGGCTGCCCCCGGCCCCCGACGATCCGACGGCGGACCTCCCCTGGCCGCCGTCGGATCGTCGGACACCGATGCACCGGACACGGCGATCACCGCCCTAGCGTGCCGACGAGCCGGACGGACTCGCGGCGCTAGCGTGGGCGCCGATGACCGACACCCCCTGGGAACCGCCGCTCGCGGGCACCGAGGCCGAGCAGTTGGTCGGGGCGCTCGAACGGCTCCGCGCGACGTTCCGCTGGAAGGCCGACGCGCTCGACGAGGACGGCCTTGCCGCGACCGTCGGCGTCTCCGCGCTGACCCTCGGCGGGCTCCTCAAGCACCTCGCGTGGGTCGAGGGCCTGACGTTCCGGGGCAAGCTCCACGGCGAGCGGCTCGGCCCACCGTGGGACGACGCCCCCTGGGACGACGACCCGGACCGGGAGTTCACCTCCGCCGCCGCCGACGGCCCCGCCGAGCTCTACGCCCGCTACGACCGCGCGGTCGCGGACTCCCGCGCCGCGCTCGAGGATGCCCTCGGCGACGGCGGGCTCGATCGCACCGTCCACCTCACCGGTTCCGACGGCGAGCGGGTGACCCTCCGCCGACTGGTCTGCGACCTCGTCGAGGAGTACGGCCGTCACACCGGCCATGCCGACCTGCTGCGCGAGTACGTCGACGGCCGCGTCGGCGAGGACCCACCGCCCGGATGGAGGCCACAGTGACCAGGCTCGTGCTCGGCTGCATGCGCATCGAGGGTCTCGACAACGGGTCGGTGCGGGCCCTCGTCGACACCGCACTCGACGTCGGGATCACCACGTTCGACCACGCCGACATCTACGGTTCCACCCGCCACGCCTGCGAGCGCCGGTTCGGGGAGGCCGCCGGGCTGACGGGCGCCCGGCGGGACGCGGTGACGATCCAGACGAAGGTCGGCATCCGCGAGGGCTACTACGACTTCTCCCGCGAGCACGTCCGGCGCTCCGTCGACGAGTCGCTCGAGGCGTTGCGCGTCGACCACGTCGACGTCCTGCTCCTGCACCGACCCGATGCGCTGGCCGACCCCGACGACGTCGCCGAGACGCTCGACGGGCTCGTCCGGGAGGGCAAGGTCCGGGCGGTCGGCGTCTCGAACCACACCGCCTCCCAGATCGAGCTGCTCGCGCGCTCGCTGCCCCACCCCGTCGTCACGAACCAGATGCAGCTCGGCCTCGGCCACGCCCCGATGATCGCCGCCGGGCTGGCGGCCAACGTGGCGAGCCTGGACCAGTCGGTCGACCGCGACGGCGGCGTGCTCGACGCGTGTCGGCTGCGGGGGATCACCGTGCAGGCCTGGTCGCCGTTCGCCGACGCGCTGGGCCGGATCGTCCTGGGCGACCGCGAGCACCACGCCGAGCTGAACGACGCCCTCGACGAGATCGCCCACGCGCACGGCGTCACCCCGACCGCCGTCGCGACCGCCTGGATCACGACCCACCCGGCGCGGATGCAGGTCGTCGTCGGCTCCACCCGTCCGGAGCGCATCCGCGACGCGGCACCGGGAGCGGACCTCCGGCTCTCGCGGCCCGAGTGGTACCGGCTCACCGCCGCAGCGGGCTACGCGATCCCGTAGACGTCGTAACGCGTTAGCCCGAACAGTCGAAGCAGAAGGCGTGAACCTCACGACCTGGCTGCCCCTCGGACTCGGGCTGCTCCTGATCCCGCCGGTCGCCGCCGTGCTGACCTATCGCCTGCTGCGCCGCCCCGTGTGGGCGTGGCAGGCGTTCCTCGTGCGCGGACTGGCCGGGGTGACCGGCTTCCTCGGGGTCGGGGCGGTCGTGACGATCGTGCTGTCGCTCGCGAGCGGCCTGCCCGAGGTCGTCGGCGGCGTCGTCGCGATCGCGATGGGGGTGCTGGTCGCGGGCAGCGTCTGTCTCACCGCCCGCGGCCTGCGCGACCCCGCACCCGCCGTCGTCACCCCGCCAGACGAACCGGCAGGTGCTTGATCCCGTTGACGAAGATCGAGCGCAGGCGGTCGGGTTCGCCCACGACCTCCAGCTCGCCCATCTCCGTCAGGAGCCGCCGGAACATCACCCCGGCCTCGCGCCGCGCGAGGTGCGCGCCGAGGCAGAAGTGCGGTCCGTGGGCGCCGAAGCCCTGGTGCGGGTTGGGGGAGCGGCGCAGGTCGAGCCGCTCGGGCTCGGTGAACACCGACTCGTCGCGGTTCGCCGAGCCGTAGACCAGCAGCAGCTTCTCCCCGGCCGCCACGGGCACGTCGCCGACGGTGGTGTCCTCGACGACGGTGCGCCGCATCCAGTTGATCGGCGACGCCCAGCGCACCACCTCGTCCACCGCGGTCGGCAGCTCCGGCTCGGCCGTCCACGTCGCCCGCGCCTCGGGGTCGAGGTGCAGGCCCCAGATGCCGTGGGTGATCGCGTTGCGGGTGGTCTCGTTCCCCGCGACGCAGAGCAGGATGAAGAACGAGGCGATCTCCTGGTGCGTGAGCCGCTCGCCGTCGACCTCGCCGTGGACCAGCGCGGAGAGCACGTCGTCGCGCGGGTCGTCCTCGACGCTCGCCGCCAGTTCCGTCATCAGCCCGGAGAGCCCCGCACCCGCCGTCAGGTAGTCCTGCAGCGGGTTCTCGGAGGTGACGTACTCCGGGTCGTCGCCCGCGAGGATCATGTTCGACCACGTGAAGACGTCGTCGCGCCGCGACTCCGGGATGCCCATCATGTCGCAGATCAGCAGCAGCGGGAGCGGTGCGGCGATCTCGGTGACCAGGTCGAACTCGCCGCCGTTCGCCGCGGCGGTCGCCCGGGCGCGCTCGAGCACCTCGCCGGCGATGCGCTCGACGTCGTCGATCAGCTTCCCGACCCGCTTCGGCGTGAACGCGCCCGCCGCGATCCGCCGGATCTTGGTGTGGCGCGGGGCGTCCATGCTGATCAGCGAGCCGAAGAACTCGTGGGCCTCGGCGGGCAGGTCGAGGATCGAGACGGCGCCCTTCCCGGAGCAGAACCGGTCGGGGTTGCGGCTGACCTCCTCGACGTCCGCGTGCCGCGTCACGACCCGGAACCCGTTGCCCGGTGGGAACCCGGGGAACTCCGGCTCGGCGTACCAGGGCAGGCCGTCGGTGGCGCGGAGCTCGGCGAAGGCGGCGTAGCGCTCCTTCCAGCCGAGCTCCCAGAACTCGCGGGTGCCGAGGTCCATCAGTCCTCCAGGATCGTGACGAGCGTGGTGGTCAGCAGCTTCCGGACGGCGGGTCGGTCGAGTGATCCGCGCACCAGCCACTCGCGGGAGGCGGCGCGGACCATGCCGAAGAAGGCGCGCACCCGGGCGCGCAGGGGCTCGTCGCCCGGGTCGAGCTCCAGGGCGGTGAGGACCCGGTCGACGGCGGTCTCGTCGGCGTCCTCGACGACCGCGTCGATCTCGGCGTCGCCGGAGAGCCCCAGGCCGACCGACAGCCACAGCGTCCGCCGGTCCTCGACGCTGTCCAGGAACCACTCGACGGCCGCGGCCGCGCGTTCCTCGCGCCCGCGGCCGGGCAGGTCGGCCGCCGCCTGTTCGGGGATCGTCAGCAGCTCGCGCAGCGCCTCGAGGTAGAGGGCGCGCTTGGTGCCGAAGTAGTGGTTGAGCAGGGCCCGCGCGACGCCGGCCTCCCGCGCGAGGTCGGTGGTCGAGACGTCGGCGTAGGGCCGCTCGGCGTAGATCCGCAGCGCGGCGTCGAGGATCTCGGTCCGGCGGGCGTCCGGGTCGAGGCGCCGCCGGGCGGCCAGCTCGTTCACCGCACGACCGTCAGCGGCAGCCGCAGCGCGCCCGGCGCCTCGGCGGGGACGGCGGGACGGTGCGGGGCGACCGGGTCGACCCGGCGGTACGGCTCGCCGGGGGCCGGCCGCCGGTCGGCCTCGCCGGCGTTCGGCCACAGCGACAGCGCCCGCTCGGCCAGCGCCGTGATCGTCAGCGACGGGTTCACGCCCAGGTTCGCGGGGATCGTCGACCCGTCGATCACGTGGATGCCGGGGTGCCCGTGCAGGCGGTGGTACGCGTCCACGACGCCGTCGTCGGGCGTGGAGCCGAGCACCGCACCGCCGAGGAAGTGCCCCGTCACGGGGATGTTCGCGAGGCTCGACGCCGCGCCCACCGGGACACCTCTGATGCGTCGCGCGACCCGCCGTGCGACCTCGTGCCCGGCGGGAATCCACGGCGGCGCGGACTCCCCGTCGGGCGCCGCGCTGGTGAGTCCGGGCAGGAACCGGCGGCGGCGCAGGACCAGCGAGTTGTTCAGCGTCTGCATGACGAGGAGCACGATCGACTCCTCCGACCAGCGCCGCGGCCGGTGCAGGAGCTTCAGTTCCCGACGACGGGTCACGACGGCTCGCACGACCCGTCGCAGGCCCGGCCCGTGCCGGCCGATCGTCGGGTCGTCGGGGTCCGCGGTGCCGTCGACCAGCATCGCCGACATCAGCGCGAGCAGGTTCGACCCGTGGCCGTAGCGGACCGGCTCGACGTGGGTGTTCTCGTCGACGTGGATCGAGGAGGTGATCGCGACGCCGTCGGTGAAGTCGGCGGCCGGGTCCGGGGTGCGGGCGGCGAGGATCGCCTCGGAGTTGGTGCGCACGCCCCGGCCGAGGCGAGCGGAGATGCGGGGGAGGAGTCCCTTCGCCCGCTGGCGGTGCAACAGCCGCTGCGTGCCGAGCGCGGAGGCCGCGACGACGACCTGACCCGCCGTCAGGACCCGTCGTCGGGAACGGTGGCCGAGGCGCGGGGTCTCCCGGACCTCGACGTCGTAGCCGGAGGCGCCGGACAGGTCGCCGTGCCGGGGCGAGATGTGGGTGGCGGTGGTCAGCGGATGGACGACGGCGCCCGTGGCCTCGGCGAGGTGGAGGTAGTTCTTCGCGACCGTGTTCTTCGCGTCGTGGCGGCAGCCGGTCATGCACTCGCCGCAGTGCCGGCAGGTGTGGCGGGACGGCCCGGCGCCGCCGAAGTACGGGTCGGGGACCTCGACGCCGGGCTCGTCGCCGAACAGCACGCCGACGTCCGCGTTGCGGTAGGTGTGCCCGACGCCGAGCTCGTCGGCGACCTCGCGCATCACGGCGTCCGCGGCCGAGGTGCGCGGGTAGGTCGTGACGCCGAGCATGCGGGAGGCCTGGTCGTAGTGCGCGTCCAGCTCGTCGTCCCAGTCGACGCCTTCGGGCCAGGAACCGTCGGCGAACACCCGTGGCGGCGGCCGGTACAGCGTGTTCGCGTAGACCAGCGAACCGCCGCCGACGCCCGCGCCGGAGAGCACGAGGACGTGGCGCAGCGGGTCGACGCGGAAGATTCCGTGCAGGCCCAGGCGGGGTGCCCAGAGGAAGTCGCGCAGGTGCCAGGACGTGCGGGCGAACTCGTGGTCGGCGAACCGGCGGCCGGCCTCGAGCACGCCGACGCGGTAGCCCTTCTCGCGGGCCCGCAGCGCGGTGACCCCGCCACCGAACCCCGAGCCGATCACGAGGACGTCGTAGTCCATGCCGGGCACTCTGCGCCGCTTGTTGGCAGCGTGTCAACAGTCGCCGGTGTTCTGCTCCTGGCGGAACTCCGGGACGGGTGGGGCGCCCGTCTGTCAGCGTGCTCGGCATGGGTGAGCTGATTCGGCTGGACGCGCACCGACGGGACCGAACGAACGGCACTCTCGCGCACGTAGAAGCTGCGAAAGTGCCGCTCGCTCATCGGGGCGGGGGCCCGGAACCGCTGTGGCGCGAGGTGGTCGGGCGGCGGGTCCGCGCCGTGCGCCGGGACCGCGGGGAGCGACTCGCCGACACCGCGGAGCGCGCCGGCATCTCCCCGCAGTACCTCTCGGAGGTCGAGCGCGGGCGCAAGGACCCGTCGAGCGAGATCCTCGCGGCGGTGGCGGGCGCCCTCGGGGTGTCCCTGCGCGAGATCGTCGAGCTCGCCCACGCCGACCTCGCCCGGGGCGCCGGCGCGCGGGGCCCGGTGCTGCTGGCGGCGTAGGCACCTCCTAGTGCCGCTCGATCACGTGGTCGACGATCCCGTACTCGCGGGCGGCGGCGGCCGTGAGCACGAGGTCGCGGTCGGTGTCGCGTCGGAGGGTGGCCGCCTCCTTGCCGGTGTGCCGCGCCAGGATCGCCTCCATCTCCGCCCGGACGCGCACCACCTCGTCGGCGGCGAGGATGAGGTCCGGGATCGCTCCGCGACCCTGCGCGGCGGGCTGGTGCAGCACCACCCGGGTGTGCGGGAGCGCCGACCGCCGGCCCTCCGCCCCCGCCGCGAGGAGCACCGCGCCCGCCGCGACCGCCTGGCCGACGCACGTCGTCGCGACCGGGGCCCGCACGTACTGGATGGTGTCGTAGACCGCGAGCATGG
Organism: Actinomycetospora termitidis; assembly: GCF_030286555.1. Classification (GTDB taxonomy): domain Bacteria; phylum Actinomycetota; class Actinomycetes; order Mycobacteriales; family Pseudonocardiaceae; genus Actinomycetospora; species Actinomycetospora termitidis. Next base: position 444,464 of record NZ_JASVWF010000006.1, read on the forward strand.
CCGCGGTGTCACCGCCCTCGCAGTTGACGTAGAGCGAGATCTCCTGGTCCGGGGCGTCCGCCTCGAGGTGCAGGAGCTGGGCGATCAGCGCGTTGGCCACGCCCGCGTCGATGCCGGTGCCGAGGTAGACGATGCGCTGGCTCAGCAGGTGGGAGTAGACGTCGACGATGCGCTCGCCGCGCGAGTCCCGGGTGAGGACGTTCGGGATCGTGTAGCTGCTCATGCCGGCACCCCCATCCCGACCCGCAGCCGCCGCACCGGCATGACCTGGTCGAACCCGGACACGATGCCGTCGATGAACCCGTAGTCCCGGGCCTGCTCGGCGGTGAACCAGCGGTCGTGCAGCGAGTCCTCGAAGACGCGCTCGGGCGGCTGCCCGGTGTCGGAGGCGATCAGCCCGAGCACGGTGTCCCGGGTGTGGCGCAGGTCGTTGGCCTGGACCTCCACCTCGACGGCCGATCCGCCGATGCCCGACGACCCCTGGTGCATCAGGATCTTCGCGTGCGGCAGGGCGAACCGCTTGCCCGGCGTGCCGGCGGAGAGCAGGAACTGCCCGGCGCTGCAGGCCAGGCCCAGCGCCAGGGTGGACACGTCGCAGGGGACCAGGCGCATGACGTCCCGGATCGCGAGCATCGCCGGGACGGAGCCGCCGGGGGAGTGGATCCACAGGGCGACGTCGGCCGAGTCGTTCTCGGCCGCGAGAGTGAGCAGGTGGCCCGTGAGCGCGGTGCCGTTGTCGTCGTCGAGGGCGCCGTCGAGCACGAGCACCCGGTGGCGGAGCAGGTGGGCCCGCAGCTCCGGGGAGAACGTCGTCGGTTCGGTCATGGTTCGACGGTGGCGGGGCGCGGCCCGCCCTCGCCACGAACTCCGCTGGAGGCGGCGTCACGCTGCTGTGAGCAGATCAGAACAGCCCGTGGCAGGCCTCGACGAACTCCCGCCGGGCGCGTTCCGCGATCTCCGGCCACTGCTCGCGCGGCACGCACAGCGGGCCCTCGGACCCCAGGAACGCGTTCATCCCGTGCAGCGCGATCCATCGGGGGTCGTAGTCGCTCGCGGTAGCTGCGTCCCAGGCCGCCACCCGGTCGACCAGCCCCGGCAGCAACCCCGGCTCCGCGAACGCCCATCGGTTGATCGGTGGCCCGTGGGCCTCGGTGAGCGCGCCGCACGCGGCGCCGGCGCTGGGATCGGTGCAGCGGTGCGCGTCGTACCGGGCGCGCAGCTGGCCGGCGTAGAACCAGAACGCCCCGGTCTCGTGGTGCCCGTCGCGGAAGACCACGGACGCCATCGCGGTCAGGACGGCCGGGCACCACTGCTCCGGCGAGGCGAGGATGCGGGCGACGGTCTCCCCGCGGGACCGGTCGTCGCCGAGCCCGGTGAGGGCGGCGAGCTGCTCGGTCATGTCGATGTCGGCGTACTCGCCGGTGGAGCGGGTCATGCACCGGACCCTCGTCGGGCGCGCGCCGCCGGGCCTCCGTACGACTACCTACCCTGGAACCCGTGATCGTCGCCGCCCTCCACGTCGCCCCGGAGCGGAGGGCGCCGACGGAGGCCGTCGAGCGGATCGAGCTGGAGGCGGGGAAGGGCGTCGTCGGGGACCGCTACTTCGGGACCCGCCACCGCCACGTCTCCGTCCAGTCGCTCGAGGAGCTGGCCGAGGCCGCCGAGCGCCGCGGCGGCCCGGTCCCCGCGGGCGCCACCCGCCGCACCCTCACGCTCGATTCGGGCAGGGTCCCGACGACGCCGGGCGCGCGGCTCGTCATCGGCGACGTCGTGCTGGAGGTCGTCCGGAAGGCCGCCCCGTGCCGCGTCATGGAGACCGCCGTCGGTCCGGGAGCGGCCCGCGCGATGCACGAGCGGGGCGGGGCGATCTGCCGGGTCCTGACGTCGGGTGTGGTCGAGGTCGGCGACCCGGTCGCCGGCTGATCAGCGCACCGTCGGCCGCAGCGCGAGCACGACCGACACCGCGATCACGAGGTGCATCGCCATCAGACCCACGACGTTGACGAGGGTCGCGCCCTGGCCGAGCAGGAGCAGGTCGGGGATCCACGTGAGGGCGAGCACGACGGGCACGACGACGGGCAGGGCGCGTGGCGCGACCCGCCGTACCGCGAACCACCCGCCGGTCCCGAGGGCGACGCCGAGCACCGTCGCCGGCAGGAAGACCGCGGGCTGGAGGCCCATGGCGATCCCGCCGGCGTCGAGGGCGGAGACGACGAGGGCGATCAGCGAGTTCACGACCGCCGCCGCCACCAGGGCGACGCCGAGGCGGGCGGGGATCGGGGTGGTGCGGACGGCGGTGGTCATGACGGACGCTCCTCTGGGTTGCGTGTGCAACTCAAAGTGTGCGTCGGGTTGCGTGTTAAAGTCAACGCTCGTGGACGACGACGTGCGCTGGCTGGACGCGGGGGAGCGGTCGGCCTGGATCAACGTGGCGAAGGTGCTGCTGACGCTGCCGGGTGCGCTCGAGAGCCAGTTGCTGCGCGACGCCGACCTGACCCTGTTCGGCTACATGATCCTGGCGCGGCTCTCGGTCGTCCCGGAGGCGACGCTGCGCATGAGCGAGATCGCCGAGATGGCCAACGGGTCCCTCCCGCGGACCTCGCACGCGGTGACCCGGCTCGAGGACCGGGGCTGGGTCGCGCGCACCGTCTGCACCGGGCAGGGCCGGCGGTTCACGGTCGCCACCCTCACCGACGCCGGCCGCGCGCACCTCGAGGCCGCCGCCCCCGGGCACGTGGCCGAGGTGCGGCGGCTCGTGGTGGACCCCCTCGGCGCCGACTTCCTCGCCGTCGGCGGCTCGATCGAACGCGTCGTCGAGGCCCTCGGCCTGCCGACCGGGACGCTGGCCTGACGACGCCGGCCTAACCGCGCACCAGCAGCGGCACCGCCTCGTCACGCAGCGGACCCGGCATCGCGAGGCGGGTGCAGGCGTCGAAGTGGGTGCCGCCCTCCTGCTCCAGGGTCGTGATCGGCACCCCGGGCCACGCGTCGACGAGCAGCCGCTGCTGGCGGTCGAACTCCTCCGGCTCGCCCCCGCCGCAGGTGAGCAGCAGCGGCCCGGGGCCGGTGGGCGTGTGGTGGACCGGGCTCGCGTCGTGGGCGTCCTGCTCGCTCATCGCCAGGACGTCGTTGAGGTAGGAGCGCCGGATCGGCTCCAGGTCGTACAGCCCGCTGATCCCGACGACGGGTCCGATCGTGTCCGCCGGCAGGTCGTGCGCCGCCCAGTCGGTGGTCATGGCTTCGGCGACCAGGTGGCCTCCGGCCGAGTGCCCGACGAGACCGATGCCGGTCGGATGCACGCCGAAGTCCCCCGCCCGGCGGGCCAGCTCGGCGATGCCCGCCCGGACGTCGGCGATCACGTCGGCGATCGCCACGTCCGGGACCAGCCGGTAGTCCAACGAGGCGAACACCGCACCGGCCGTCAGGAAGGGCTCGGCGAGGAAGCCGAAGTGCTCCTTGTCCAGCGCCTGCCAGTACCCGCCGTGGACGAAGACGACGAGGGGCGCGGTGCCTCCGCCCGGCGGCGGGGAGTAGACGTCCACGGCCTGCCGGGGGTCGTCGCCGTAGCTGATCACCAAGGGCGGGTGGTCCCGGCGCAGGGCGTCACTGCGGGCGCCCCAGTCGGCGATGATCGCGTCCGCGTCGTCGACGAGCGCGCGGGCGTCGTACTGGGCGTCGAGCCATTCCCTCGTGGCGTCCATGGTCGCGGGCTACCCCGCGAACGCCCGGCGGTAGTACGCGACGAGCCGGTCCGCGAGGTCCGCGGGCAGGCCGGCCGCGCGCTGCTCGTCGACCACGGCGAGGAACTCCCGGCCGTACCGGGCATCGTCGTCGAGCGGGTCGCCGGGCAGGTGGAGCAGGGCGAAGGCGCTCGCCAGGTCCGGCGCCAGCGTAGCGAGGGCGTCGGAGGTCGGTCCGCCGGTCCAGGCCGGCAGGCCGTGCATCCACACCACGACCTCGCCCGCCCGCTCTCCACCCACCCGCACGTAGATCCGCTCCAGGTACTCGAAGCCCCCGATCGGCACGGCGTGGAGCAGGACGCCCGGCACCCGTCCGCCGTCGGTCGCGAGGTCGATCTCGTGGTCGAGCCACCCGTCGAGCGCGAGGCCGCTGGGCTCGTCGTCGCCGAACAGCTCGGCCCAGCTCAGCGGCTGCGGCTCGCCGTCGAGCTCGACCGTCACGGCGTAGTCCAGCCGCCCGCCCCCGACCGTGGCCCAGAGCGCGAGCAGTTCCTCGGGCAGCGGCGCCGCGCAGACCCGGGCGATCTCCTCGACGCGGGCCGACGGTGTCGGCGGCCGGGCCTCGTACACGACCCGCCCGGCGACCGGCACGAACCCGTGTTCGCGCAGCACGGCCAGGTCGCGCTCGTCGAACTCCGTCACGTCGTCCTCCCGTCGCGCCGGGTGCAACCTTCCACTCCGCGTGCCGTCACGCCGTTGCGAGGGTCCAGGGCCGGTTGTGGCGGGGTGTCCGGGTGGGGTCGAGCCACTTCGGGGGGATGAACCAGGGCAGCCGTTGGTCCATGACGATCTCCCAGCCCGACCGGTGCACCAGCCCGTGGTGGTA
>NZ_JASVWF010000007.1 GCF_030286555.1 Actinomycetospora termitidis
CAGCCAATCCCGAGGGGCTCACCCCCTCAAGATCTCACCTCCAGCCATGTCAAGCAACTAACGACGCTCGACACTAGCTCGTCCTCGATCCGCGCTTCTGCCGAGAACGCGGTCCAGCCTCAGGACCTACCCTTCAAGTGCCGCCCACAGCTGCCTAGGGCAGCTGTCCCGCGACCTGCGCGTCGGGCCCTCCGGCCCGTGCTCCTCCGACGCATGGTGCGTCCACGTGGGTGAACCTGAAGGCTGAAGCTAACCCAGGACGGGGCGCCCGACGATGCGCCGCACGTGATGGAGATCCGCCGATCGCGCCGTGTTCTGCCGATGGCTGTGGGAGTCGCGGGATACTGATCGCGATGCTCGACGCGAACCAACATCGTGGCTCGTACGGCGAGGCCTACCTGCGGGTGCTCGCTGCTGCGGCGGGCCTGACGGTCTACACCGACAGCGTCGATCGCGACGGCATTGACCTCGGAATTCGGATGCCCAACCCGGGCCGTGGGTTCGCCCGGGCCATCGAGGTCCAGGTCAAGACGACGGCTTCGCCGACCTGGCGTGGCAGCGAGCTCGTCTTCGACGGCCTGGACCGCCGAACCTTCAACCGACTAGCGGGCGGCGATTTCCAGATCGAGCGCTACCTCGTGGTGGCGGTCGTGCCCCGCGACGCAGACCGTTATAGCGACCTCTACACCTCGGGGCTCCTGCTGCGCACGATCGCGTACTTCCACTCCCTGCGCGACCAGCGCCCGCTCGACGACGGCGCCCGTGGCAGTCTCCGCACCAAGCTGTCTACGGCGAACGTGCTCACGGCCGCATCGCTGCGGGAGCTGGTCCTCCGCGACCCCGTGATGGCCCGATGAGCAATACCGCCGAGGTCATCGCCTACCTGTCCGCCACAGGGTGGCACGACACGGGTCGGACCTGGCGTGGCGGCGCCCTCTGGGCCACCGACGACGTGACCGTGCTCGTTCCCGCCGACGAGGTGCGCGACCACGCCGAGCGCCTCCACGACCTGCTGAACACGGTGGCGGAGGTCGAAGAACGCCCCGTCGACGCGGTCCTCCGCGGCCTGCGACACCCGCTCGACGACGAGCTCACGTTCGCCCCGGACGGGGACCTGCCGCTCGAGGCCGGGGCGGCGAGCCTTCGTGGGCTGCGGCTGCTGCTCGTCCAGTCGGCCCGATCGGTCGTCGAGGGCCCGCACCGCCGCTTCCACGGGCCGGACGCTCCCCCCGTCGTCGGCCTCGTCGACTCGGTGCTCCTCGGCTCGTCACCCACGGTGCGCAGCGGCTTCTCGCTCCACGTCCCGGCAGGGCAGGACACCGGGTTGTCCGGCCGCGAGGTGACGCGGCAGGTGCGCGACGTCGTCGTCGCGGCCGCGCGGGGAGTTGAGAACGAGGAACCGGCCCTACTCGTGCAGGCGGCGCTGCTCGGGCTCTCGGTCGGCTGCTGCACCGCACTCGCCAACCTCGGTGTTCCCGGTCGCGGCTTCGGCCTGGGCATCCGGTACGCGGCCGGAGGCGGGCTCGAATCGCCCGCGCACGTAACCTTCCCGCCGATGTCCGGGGTGGTCCTGCGCGCGGCGCGAAGGCAGCTGAGCCGCGACGGCAGCCACGGGGAGGGGACGGCGTCGGGCGTGGTCGACGGGCTGCACGACGAGCCGGGCTCACGCGACCGGTGGCGTGCCCGGGTGCGCGGTGAGGTGCTTCCCGACGACGGGTCGGTGCGCGGCCGGGTGGTCTGGGTCCGGTTCGACAGCCAGCGCGCCTACGACCGGATGGTCGAGCACTACAACCAGGCGCGATCGGTTCGTGTAACGGGAGAGCTGGCCAGCCGCGACGGGCGCATCGAGCTGGTGGCGGGCGAGAACGGAGTGGCGGACATGGGTGGAGAAGGGGCCGGGGAGTCGGAGTGAGCCGGGACGAACTGAGGGTCAAGGAGCGCGCGGTGCTGCTCACGCTGCTCGCGGAGGGGCGCGAGCTGACGAACGCGCAGATGCAGGAGGCCGGCGGGGTCCGGCTCGACGGTGAGGAGCGGCGGCGGCTCAACGACCGCAAGCTCGTGACCTCGACCCGGGTCGGTCGCGGCTACTCCCACGAGCTCACCGACGACGGGGTCGCCTGGTGTACAGCCGAGCTCACCGGCCGACGTCCAGTCCGCAGCGGCACGCTGGGTGGTGCGCTCTACGCGATCCTGCGTGCCCTCGGCCGCACCGGGACTCCACTGGCCGAGCTGTTCCCCTACCGGCCGGAGGTGGCGGCGGCTCCCACCGACACCGCGACGGCCCCCGTCGATTCGGTCCGGGAGGCCTACGACCGTCTCGCGGCGCCGGGGGAGTGGGTGGGCCTCGACCGGTTGCGCGCGGAGGTCAACGGCCTAGCGCGCGAGGCCGTCGACGCCGCCCTGCTCGACTTGGCCGAACGACCGGGCGTGCACCTGCAGGAGGAACCGAACCGGAAAGCGCTCCAAGACCGCCACCGTGACGCCGCGATCGTCCTCGGAGGCCTCGAGCGGCACATGATCATGATTGAGGGTCGATGAGCGACGACGAGCTGACCGTGCTCGAGGAGGTCCAGTTCCAGTTCAACTGGGCCATCACCCCCGAGGACGTGTGGAGCCCGGTCGAACACCACGTGGAAGGGCTCCACGAGCAGGCGGCGAGGATGCTCCAGCGTGCCGTGCCCCGGACGGCGTCGAGCAACTCGAACCCCGTCGGGATCGTCCTGCAGGGCGAGAAGGGCGTGGGCAAGACCCACATGCTGCGGTGGTTGCGGCACCGGACGCAGGACCAGGGCGGCTACTTCTTCCTGCTCCGCCTCACCGAGGGCGACGACTTCTGGCGCAACGCCGTCCACGGCGTCCTCGACGGCTTCCACGCCGGGCAAACCGACCAGCTGACCCCGCTGCTGCGCGGTCTCGCCAAGCTCGCCGGGATGGCGCCGCTGGAGCAGCAGCGGATCGCCGGGATGATCCCCGTCGCCCGTGCCGACCTCGATGCTCTCATCGCCGGACTCCGTCAGGTCGACACGCAGGTATGGAATGACTGCCAGGACACGCTCCGGGCGCTCGTGCTCTATCGATCGGCTCGGCCAGAGGTGCACGAGGTCGGCAACGGCTACTTGAGCAACGACGGCGACGTCGAACCGCCCGCGCGAGCCGAGTGGGGATTCCGCTCCGTGGCGCCGCGGTCCCGGCAGCTCGTGCTGCGGGACCTCTCGCGTCTCCTGGCCCTGACCGGACCGACCGTCTTCGCCGTCGACCAGATCGACCCGTTCATCAGCCACGCCACGAGCACGGTCAGCGAATCGGCCGCGCCGAGCCGGGTGATCGGCATGATGGCGGACGGTCTGATGGACCTCCGCGAGAACACCCGCCGCGCGTTGACCGTCGTGGCCTGCCTGCCGGCGTCGTGGGCGATGTTGACGCGCAACGCCGTGACGTCGGCGGAGGACCGGTTCCGGGTCCTCACCCTGGAAGGACGGATGCCCGGTGCCGACGTCGCACGTGCGATCGTCGGGGGTCACCTCGGAAGCCTCTACGGTGAGGCAGGCTTCACCCCGCCGTACCCGACGTGGCCGGTTCGCGAGGAGGCGTTCGACGGCGCCAAGCACTACACCCCGCGCCGTCTCCTCCAGGCCGTAGACCAACACATCCGCGCGTGCTGCGACGCGGGCCGGGTTGAGGAGCTGCGCACCTTCGACGACCTGGCCCGCCCGGTCGAGCCCGGCGTCGTCGTCGACCCGCAGCACCTGCTCGAGCTGGACCGCGAGTTCGAGGCGCTGCGCCGCGGAGCCGACGTGTCGGCGCCGCTGGACCCCGATGAGGAGGACGATCGCATCCCGGCGTTGCTGGCCGCCGGGTTGCGGGCGTGGGTGGCCGAGCTCGGCGACGCCGGGCTCGCTTTCACCGTCGACCAGGTCCGGGCCAAGAAGCCGCCGGTCCACGGGCGTCTACGGCACACCCTCGACGAGGGCACCGAGACCGAGACGCACTACGCGTTCCGAGCGGTCGCCCACGCACACCACCGCGCCGTCCAGAGCCGCCTCACCGCGGCTCGGACGGAAGCCGGTCTCGGTGGGGACGCCGAGCACCGCCGGCTCGTCCTCATCCGCAATCGGGAGTGGCCGAGCGGGAGGGTCACGGCGGAGAAGGTGAGCGAGATCGAGTCGCAGGGCGGCGTGGCCGTTCCCCTCGGGGAGGCCGACCTGCGGACGCTGTCCGCCCTCGACGTCATGCAGCGTCAGGGACTGCGTGGGTGGCTGGATTGGCTGGGCAGCCGGCGCCCGGCGTCGTCGGTGGAGCTCTTCCGCCGTTTCCTCCCGGCACCCGACCAGCTCGGCGCACCCGACGAAAAGACCGAGGACGACGGTCCGCCGGACGAGGAGACGCGGGACGCGGTCGACATTCCGGGCGGCGAGGACGACGTGCCCGAGGTGCCCCGGATCGACGGTGCACTCGTCGGCGTCAGCGACGCCGGCAGGCACATCGAGATCCCCATCAGGAAGCTCAGCATGCACACCGCGGTGTTCGCCGGGTCGGGCTCGGGCAAGACGGTGCTCCTGCGCCGCCTCGTGGAGGAGTGCGCGCTGCAGGGCGTGTCGTCGATCGTGCTGGACATCAACAACGACCTGTCGCGGTTGGGCGACCCGTGGCCGCAGACCCCGGCGCACTGGCTCCCGGGGGACGCCGATCGCGCGGCGGACTACCTGAGCTCGACCGACGTCGTCATCTGGACCCCCGGACGATCACGCGGCAGGCCGATGACCCTTCGCCCGCTCCCGGACTTCGCGAGCGTTCTCGACGACGAGGACGAGTTCCGGTTGGCGATCGACGCGGCCGTCGCGAGCCTCAGCCCGCACGCCGGCCTGACGGGCCGCAAGGTGGCCCAGGGCGATGCGGTCCTCCGCGAGACCGTTAGGTACTACGCCCGCAACGGTGGTACGTCACTCAACGGTCTGATCGACATGCTCGAGGAGCTCCCGGAGGAGCTCACGCGGCTGCGGTCCGGACCGAAGCTGGCCTCGGAAATGTCTGATGCGCTGCGCGCAGCGATGATCAACGACCCGTTGCTCGGAGGCACGGGTGAGCCGCTCGACCCGGCCGCGCTCCTGACGCCGGCGCCGGGCCGGCGGGCCCGGGTGTCGATCATCAGCTTCGTTGGCCTGCCGTCGGCGGCGCAGCGCGAGAGCTTCGTCAACCAGCTGCAGATGACGCTGTTCTCGTGGATCAAGGCGAACCCTGCCGGCGATCGGCCGCTCGGTGGGCTGCTCGTCATGGACGAGGCCCAGAACTTCGCATCGTCCGGCGCGTTCACGGCCTGTACCGCGAGCACGATCGCGCTCGCTCAGCAGGCCCGCAAGTACGGTCTGGGTCTGGTCTATGCGACGCAGGCGCCCAAGGGCCTGCACAACCGCATCTCGGGCAACGCTGCGACGCAGTTCTTCGGGTTCCTGAATTCGCCGGCCCAGATCCACGCGGCCGCCGAGCTGGCGCGCGCGAAGGGCGGTCGGGTGGACGACATCTCGCGCCTGCGGACCGGCCAGTTCTACCTCGCGACGGAGGGAGCCGGGTTCGAACGCATCCGGACCCCGCAGTGCCTGAGCCACCACCCGTCGAGTCCGCCGAGCGAGGACGAGGTTGTCCGTCGGGCGGCGGCGTCCTCGGTGGACGTCTGATGTGACCGGTCCGTCCTGCGACGAACTATAGGCGCGATGTCGAGTTGCCGGTCGACGTCTACCGACTCGTCGCGTTCATGGTCCGCACGCTCGCGCCGGCTTTGACGTTGACTGAGGACGCCAGGAGAAGATGTATCCGATGGGATACGCTAGGTCTGTGATCGGACAGTCGATAGCGGCTGCTCGCCGAGCGGCAGGGCTGACCCAGGCCGAGCTGGCTCGGCGGGTCGGAACGTCTCGAGAAACGCTCTCGGCCTACGAGCATGACCGGAAGTCGCCGACACTCGATACCGTGACCCGACTTCTCGAGGCTCTCGACCACGAAGTGCGGCTCGTGCCTCGGCCTCGGTTCGTCTCGGTTGAGGTCCCGCGCGGCCGTCCGGCCTCCGTCCCGACGGTCCTGCCTCGATTGGACGTGCGGCGTGCGCTGGCCACGGTGACGCTTCCGTTGCACCTGGACTGGTCGCCGTCACCCAGGGCCTTCGATCTCTCGGATCGCCACCAGCGGGCGCGCGCCTACGAGATCATCCTGCGCGAGGGCCTGCCGGAGGACGTCTTGGCCTACGTCGATGGAGTTCTGCTGTGCGAGGTGTGGCCTGACCTGGTGCTCCCGCGACCCATCCGGGCAGCGTGGGAGGCGGTGTTCGAACAGGCGGGGGAGGCCGCGTGATGGCCGAGAACGACGACATCCCCGCCGGTCTGACGCGCTTCCAGGCCGAGGTCGCGCGAGCCTTCTCGTCGCTGACCGAGGCGTCGGAGTTCCGGTTGGCGGGTGGGAGTGCGTTGGCAGCGCTTCGTCTGTCCGACCGCCTGAGCAGGGATCTCGATCTCTTCAGCTCCCATGGCACCGTGGACGACGCTCTGGATGCCTTCCTCGCGGAGATCGAACGGCGTGGGTGGTCTGTGTCGATCGTCCGACGGGCGCCGACTTTCTGTCAGATGGAGGTGGGGTCGTCGTCACGGCCTGCGCGACGGGCAGGGACGCGAGCAGCGCGTGTGCCAGGCCGCAGCGGTGCTGCGCCAGGATTGCGCGCAGCGCCTCCGGCGGGGACCCCATCAACGAGTGATCGGCGCTCACGGAAAGAGGCGCCCGAGCGGCTCCAGCATCACGGTTCTTGCGGGTCGCGCAGCTCATCGACCAAGGCGTTCGTGACCACGGGGCCGCGCCGCGGCAGTGGTCGGAAGCCGCGACGGGACGCCTCAACCTTGGGTTGATCGAGGACCTGAATGCGCAGCGCGGTCCGAACCAGCTCGGAGAGGACCTCACCGACCGCGCGCTTCTCACGTCCAGCACGCTCATGGACGGCGATCATGACGTCGTCGTCGATGGACAGCGTGGTGCGCATGCACGGATGCTACGTGTCGGATCGGCCCTCTCCCAGACAAATTAATCAGCGGCCGCCACGTACTCATCGACGCCGGCCAGACACAAACAGACTTCGGAGTGCCGTAAGCCAGTCCCGATCTCAGCTATTCACCATGCTGTCGGCGTACCAGTTGCCGTCCGGCCCTGGGTAAGCGCCAACGCAGGCGTAGGTGAAGGGGCGCACGACGCCGCTCGTGTCTATGGCAACTGCACTACCCACAACCTCCCATTTCCTCGACCTGTAGTCCTTCGAGGTCTTGTATTCTGTCTCGGAGTACGAAGCAGATCCTGGATTCGCAAGCTTCGACCGGCTCAACTGTTGACAGCCCGCTATGGCTTCACGCTCTGTGCCGGGAACCCGCTCGTCACTACTCCCCGCGCCACCCACGGCAAGAATGACGGCTCCAACCACAAGGAGCGTCAGGAGTGCTGTCGCCACGGACGTGATCACGATGGTCAGCCAGAGAGGAAGGCGGCGACGCGGCCTCGGTTCGGCGCTGGTGCCAACCCCCATCCCCGCGGACTGCGTCGGGTGGGCGGGTAAGTACCAGCGCCCCGACGAGGCATCCCAGATCGGCTGAACTGGCGGCGGTTGGGTCTGCGACAAGAGAACACCCTTCTCGGGGAGGAGTCATGATCATGTCGGGACAGAGCCGTCGGTCGTTACCGCGTGCCGCCAAGTCCACGGCCGGTTGACGCTGCGAAGGGACAGCGGCGGAAGGCGGCGCCACTAGTCAGGCGCGACGAGCACTGACCAGAGCCAGAGGACGTGCCGGTCGCTGTCCTTCACGGCGAAGACCACCAACCCGCGGTCGTCGGGTCCGAAGGTGGCGGATCGAGAGCCGGGAGGATTGGCCGGGTGGTAGGGCCCGCCGACACTCCATGGAGCGACTTCCAACGCGACGCGCAGCTCCGTGAACGTCACGAGGAATCGCTCGGGCAGTTCATCGATGGCCGCAGCAATCTCCTCGTCGACCGGCTCAACTCGGTACACACCCGCTACATGCCCGCCTTGGCTCGGGTGACAGCGAAGGGCTCATCGGACGGGACCGGTTCCCCGCTGAAGAAGGCTGCGGCACGACGGACCATCAGCCGGAAGGCCTCGGGATCGGACTGCGCGATAGCCTGCCTGCGCCAGTTCTTGAGGGTTTCGTGAAGGGCCGCGAGGTCGTAGTCGCGGCGGACCTGGTCGAGTGCGTCTTCGTAGGCGGCGTCGAACACGGCCTTGTCCTCGGGCAACAGCCATGCCCGTATCGAGGCGGGCGACGCGCCTCGCGCCAGCGAGCCTCGCCGCTCGGGGCGAGGGGACGTCGACGTGGTCAAGGCATCAACGTAGCGGCTGCACCCGACAGCCACGGCGGCTTCGGCGACCAGCCGGGCACAGGCACGGCGCGGTGAGGTTGTCAGCTCACACCTCGTAGACGAACTCCACCCCGACTCCCACGCCCACACCCGTGCCCCTCGCCCTCTCCTCACGAACCTCGAAGTCGGTAATCCACCACGCCATGACGGACGACGCTGCCACTCGGATGGCCGGCGGATGCAACGACGGCCCGCTGCTGGCAGCCAGGGAGACATCCACAAGACACAGCGTGTCGGCATCAGCTTCAGGTGCTTCGACAGCAGCGAACCCAGGGGCGACGGCCTCCTGCGCGCGCTGTATCCGCTCAGCCTCGGGGATTCGGGACCGACGGGGCTGCTTGACAGCAAGCACGGACTGGCACATGGAGTCGAACGACGCTTGGAGGAAGGTCTCCGAGCTGACCGGTCGGCCCTGGATGAGCCAGCTCCCGACCAGCAGGTTGATGACGCCGGGGCACGCCTCGCCGGCCTCAGCAGAAGCGATGATGCTCGCCAGGCGCGGGTCCGGGACTACAGCAGCAACGGGCGGGGCGAGACGGGTCTCGATGGTCACCGATCCTCCGATCAAGGTCTAGATCGGACATCGCCTCGGTCGAGATCTCGTTACAGGCGTCGCTTGTCGGCGGGCATCGCAGCCGTGGCAGGCTGCGCCCGTGCCTGGGGGAGTGGACGAGGGGCTGTACGAGTCGCTGCGCACGGCGGGGCTCGAACGTCGGCTCGAGGCCCTTCCTGACGATGCCGCGGTCTTCCGGCCTCTCGACGCGGCGGCAGCTCCCGACGTCCTCGCCCGTCACGTCGCCGAGGTCGTCCGTCGTGCCCTCAGCGCAAACGGCGACGACACCCGTCGTCGGGACGTGGTCAATCAGGTCCTGACCCTGCTGCAGGCCCAGGACGACGACGCCATCACCAAGCTCGAGCAGCTGCTCGCGATCTCCGTTTCGCCGGGCGTCTACAAGGTCCGGCCCGCCATGCCGCTCTCCGACACCGCGCTGTTGACCAACACGAAGGACGAGCCCTCCCTCGGCGCCGAGCTCCAGGCCGAGATCGCCTCCGCCGACCGCGTCGATCTGCTCTGCGCCTTCGTCAAGTGGCACGGCATGCGCCTGCTGACCGACCAGCTCGACGACCTCAAGGCTCGTGGCAAGCCGCTCCGCGTCATCACGACGACCTACCTCGGCGGCACCGAACGCCGCGCCGTTGACGAGCTCATCCGCCGCTACGGCGCGGAGGTCCGCATCCGCTACGAGAGCGACGCGACCCGCCTCCACGCGAAGGCCTGGCTCTTCCGTCGCGACTCCGGATTCGACACCGGCTACGTCGGCAGCTCGAACCTCTCGAAGTCCGCGCTGGTCGACGGCCTCGAGTGGAACGTCCGCATCTCCTCGGTGGCGACCCCGGCCCTCGTTCGCAAGTTCGAAGCCACCTTCGACACGTACTGGAACAGCCCCGACTTCCGCGCGTACGACCCCAACCGCGACGCCGACCTCCTCGACCGCGCCCTCGGTGCTCAAGCCGGCGGCGGCGCGAACATCCTCGAGCTCTCCGGCCTCGAGGTCCTCCCGCGACCGCACCAGGAGCACATCCTCGAAGCCCTCGAGGCGGAGCGGTTCCGCGGCCACCACCGCAACCTGGTCGTCGCCGCGACCGGCACCGGCAAGACGGTCGTTGCCGCTCTCGACTACCGCCGCCTCGGCGGCGCCGACAAGTCGCTGCTGTTCGTCGCCCACCGCAAGGAACTCCTCGAGCAGGCACGCCGCACCTACCGCGAGGTCCTCGGCAACGGCACCTTCGGCGAGTTTCTCGTCGGCGGACAGCGACCGACGCAGTGGAAGCACGTCTTCGCATCCGTCCAGTCGCTGCGCGACGTCGACCTGCGCCAGTACGACGTCGCCGTCATCGACGAGTTCCACCACGCCGAAGCGCCGTCATACAGATCCCTGCTCGACCGCCTTGACTGCACCGAACTCCTCGGCCTCACCGCGACCCCCGGGCGCGCGGACGGCGTTGACGTCCGGTCCTTCTTCGAGGATCGCGTCGCCGTCGAGATCGACCTCGGCGAAGCCCTCGAACAGGACCTGCTCTGCCCGTTCCACTACTTCGGCATCCACGACGAGGTACCGCTCAACAACGTCGAGTGGAAGCGCGGCTCCTACGACACCGACGCCCTCGACCGCGTCTACACCGGCAACGACGCCCGCACCCGCATCGTCCTCAATGCCCTCCGCGACCGCGTGACCGACGTCGGACGCATGCGCGCCCTCGGCTTCTGCGTCTCGGTCTCCCACGCCCGCTACATGGCAGAGGCCTTCACGACGGCGGGTGTGCCGGCTCGGGCGGTCACGGGCGAGACCGCGGCGCACGACCGGGCCTCGGCGGCTGCCGACCTCCGTGACCACAACGTCGCCGTCCTCTTCACCGTCGACCTCTACAACGAGGGCGTCGACCTGCCCTTCGTCGACACCGTGCTCTTCCTCCGCCCCACGCAGAGCGCGACGATCTTCCTCCAGCAGCTCGGCCGTGGGCTCCGCCGCGCTCAGGACAAGGCCGTGCTGACGGTGCTCGACTTCATTGGCCAGCACCGCCGCGAGTTCCGCTTCGACGTCCGCTATCGCGCTCTTACCGGCTCCAGCCGCAAGGGCCTCGTCGACGACATCAAGCACGGCTTCCCGTTCCTTCCCTCCGGCTGCCGGCTCATCCTCGACCGCGTCGCGCAGGAGGTGGTCCTCGAGAACGTCAACCAGGGTCTGCGCGGTGGCCGCAAAGCACTGGTCGACGACATTCGCTCGCACGGCGACCTCTCGCTCCTCGGATACCTCCGCGAGAGTGGCCACGAGATGCCAGATGTCTACGGACGCCCAGGGGAGAGCTGGACGGCGCTCCGCCGTGATGCCGGCCTACCGACGGACGCCGCAGGACCTCGCGAAGCCGAGTTGCTGAAGCGGGTGAGCAGCCTCGTGCACGTCGACGACCTCGAGCGTGCGTCGACCTACATGCGCCTCATGCTCCCGAGCGGCCCACGACTCGCCGATCTGCCCGCCAGCGAGCGGGTCATGGCCCACATGCTCGTCTACACGATCTGGCCCGACCTCGGCGGCCACGCCTCGATCGACGACGCCCTCGACACGCTGCGCCAGCACCCGTCCTTCGTGCGCGAAGCGTGGATGCTGATGCGCCTCGGTGCTGACGAGGCCCGCGTCGTTCCCGGTGACCTTGGCATCCCGGGCGTCGAACTCCGCTCCCACTGCACGTATCGCCGCGACGAGATCCTCGCGGGCATCGGCTGGGCCGACGGGGTTCGAAAGACCCGCGGCCAGGCAGCCGGCGTCGTGTACAGCGAGACGACGAACGTCGATGCGCTACTCGTCACGCTGCGAAAGGAGGACAAGGAGTTCGCCCCGACGACGCGATACCGCGACTACCCGATCTCCGCTGACCTCTTTCACTGGGAGTCCCAGAACTCGACGACTACCACCTCCGCGGTCGGCCGCCGCTATCTAGAGGGAACGAGCCACGCGCTGCTCTTCACCCGCGCCGCTCGCAACGACGAGCTCGGCGGGGGCGCCCCCTTCATCTGCCTCGGCACGGCCACGGCGGTCGAGCACCAGGGAGAGCGCCCGATCTCGGTCACTTGGCGCCTCGACCGGGCCATGCCTCAGCACGTTCTCCAGATGAGTGCCCTCGACGCAGCGTGAAGTCACGGCGGCGGCATTTTCACTCGACCGAGCGTTGGCGGGGAGGCCACTGTGGTGTGGTTGTCGGCACGTCGGACGTCCCCTCGCTGCTGGACCGGCCGGTCTACGGCTTTCTCTGCGAGGCCTCGCGACGTTGGATCGCCGAGGCCGTACCGGAAGCTGCGTTTCACGCCAACATCATGCGGTGGCCATCGGACGCTTCGAAAGTAGTGGTCGTCGCGAGCGACGGCGTGCGGTCCACTTCACCTCCGCGCGCCAGCTGGGCGTCGTCCGAGATGCTTGCAGTTTGGTTGCGCGGGATCTACGAGAGTGAGTGGGAATGCAACATTGATCCTCACGGAGTTGAGGAGCCGCGCTCGAAGCGCCACGACGACAAAGCTATCGCGGTTCTCCAGAATGATCGAGCGAGGAGGGGGAAGTAGTGACGTCTGATCTGGGTCTCGATATCCAGGGTGGGGCAAAGCTCGCTCGATCTGAGCGCGACAGGGACTGGTACACCGATCCCTGGGCTTGGCCAGAGTTTAGCTGGCTAGTCGACCACGCGGACGCACTGCCTGCAAAAGAACTCGTCCGAACTGATGGCGGGGTCCGTCTCCGGGAGCGGCCGCACTTTCACTTGATTGAGGTTCCAAAACAGAGTCGTCTGGGAGTTCGACCCGCGGTAGTGCAGGACCCGCTCTCGCGGATCGCTTATCTCGCGGCCACCTCGGCATCTGTAGATAGACTCCAGGAGGGGTTGCCGGAGTGGGTCTGGGGCTGGCGAGCGAGAGGAGATCGCAGCATTGGGGACAACCGTGACGAGTGGCCAAGATACCTTGAATCCCTTCAAAAGTTGCAGGGTTCTGAGTTTGCTCTCTCCGTCGACGTTACATCTTGTTTCGCATCCATCGATCTTGGTCGACTAGAGACAATCCTACGAAGTAGATTGGGATCATCCACTCCAACAGCCGTAATGCTTGACGTCGTTCAAGCTCACGATGGACTCACAAGCCGAAGTGGGCTTCCGCAACGCAGCTTTGCCTCCGCTGCGCTCGCCCACCTCTACCTAAGACCACTCGATGATACTCTCGAGAGCGCGCTGGGAGACCCGCGTGTGCGGCAGGTATCGAGATGGATGGACGATATTACTGCCGTGGGCAGCGAATCCCGGCTGTACCGACTTCACATTGAGCTGGAAGAGCGATGCAGGCAGATCGGGCTAAACCTCAATCACGCCAAGAGTTTCCTTCGCCCAGCTTCAACGATGAACGAGTCCCTACAGCTTGACGAGCTTAGAGAAATTGACGTCCCGTTCACCCTTCTTGGCGGAGGAGCTTATGGCGATCTTGAGTATTGGCCCGACCTCGACGATCTGCTGAAGTTCGAGGAGGAGGTACTTTCCGGTCGGTTGATCCACCCCTCGGTCGTCAGAGCCGTTGTGGCGACATTAGAAAAGATGGGTGAGTATGGACGAGTTCGCGAGTGGATGGCCAAGGCCCACACTTTTCCGCACTTGATCGATGTCTTGGCCAGTTATTTTCGAGATTTCGCCGAAGAGACGGATCAGGCGCCAGCTGGAGCCGCACACGCCGTGTACGAGAAATGGGCGGAGAGCTTCCTTACTTCGGAATGGGCGACCCTTGATTGGGTGGCTTCCCAGGTCGTCCTGAGCCTGCCGGTGAAGTATCTGGGCCAGTTCCAGCGCGACCTTCTGCGCTCGTGGCTAGAGTCTAGCGAGAACGTGCAGAAGGTCGCGATTGCGGGCCAACGTCTCGGCGCGTATGAGCCGGCGAGCTGTCGGGATCGTATTCGACGACGCGTTGATCGGCTCAACGATCCCTTGCTGCTCCGGGCACTGGCGATGGCCCTGCTGGGGGCAGGTGACGACAGAGATTCTGTACGTGCAGTATTGCTCCGAGACGCGCGCAACGCCCTGACGATTAAGTACCTAGAGTCGCGGAACTGGCAGCCGCCCGACGCCTTAGCTCACATTCAAGGTTACGAGGATTACGAAGACGATGACGCTGGTCCGGGCGAGGCCTGCTCTTCGTAATGGCAAGGACGCGAGGAGCGCGGCTAAGCCCGACTTGCATCAGACGAAGCTGGCGCCGATGTATAGGCGACAGAGGCCGCACTCGCAGCCCCTATTGGCCAACTTGGTGGATCGTCAGGGCCGTTGCCGCTGCTCATGGCGACGCGGCCCCTTAAGGTAGGAGTGCTATGACCTCGTTGATCTTGACATGGAACCCATTGAAATGGGACTTCAAGCCGGGCGAGTACGACCGTCATATCGAGGCGACTGAGCGCGGAGAGCGGATTCTCACTCGGTGGTCAGTTGGCGGTAGGCGGCACAACGTCGTCGTGGGCGAGAAAGCCTTCCTCCTTCGTCAAGGCGACGACCGGCGAGGAATCGTCGCTGTCGGCCTCGTGTCGCGCACACCATGTCCAGGGCCACATTGGGACGGATCTGCTCGGGAGGCTTGGTACGTTGACGTTGACTGGTCGCGCTTTGTTGACGTCGGGGATCGCGTACCTACCGAGGTTCTGCTAGAGCAGGTCTCAGGTGTGCCGTGGAACTACCTCTTCGGCTCCGGTGTCGCGATGACCGACGAGGAGACCGTGGCGGTCGAGGCGCTCTGGGCGGGCGCTGATCCCGACAGCATCGGTGATGACATCCCGGCGGCGGCCGAGGTCCGTGAGAACGTCACCGACCTGCTCCGTCGACTCATCGGTGTCCCTCTGAGGACCGTTCGAGGGCAAGCGAACCGCATCTTGACGGTGCAGCCGCCCACCGTCACGGTAGCGACCGACCGGTCGCCGGAGGGGCGCCCCGTGTCGATCGCAGAAGTTGAACATGCGCTGACCACCCTTCGGGTCGAGGGCTCGGTGACCGTGGACCCTGGTCACATCGGCTACCGCAGTGCGTTCGTAGGTGCGGTGCTTCTCACTCTGCCGGGCGTGCGTCCCTACGGGAGTCCTCCGGTGTTGACTTTGGTGAGACCTGGCGCGGCGCCTAGAGAGGACCTGGACAGCCACCAGGTCACCTTTGAGGGTGATCTCGTCCAGGTGCGCCTCGCGGAGCAGCGGGGTGAGCAGGCGGCCCTTCGCGGTCGGCTCTTCGGCTCCCGCGAGGAGGGAGCGTGTGCTCTTTGTGGGGAGACGTACCCCGTGCGTTTCCTTCACGCTGCCCATATCAAACGCCGGTCGATCTGCTCGGACGAGGAACGACGTGATCTCGACGCCATTGCTATGCCGGCGTGCGTCTTCGGGTGCGACGCGCTCTACGAGGCCGGATACATTTCAGTGGCTCCTAGCGGTGTCGTGGTAGCCACTAATCGTCATGGCGGTGGGGCGCTCGGCGATCACCTCGGTAAGATCGAGGGAAAAGACTGCCCTGCGTTCGGCGATCTTAGTCGTTTGTACTTTCACTGGCACTTCACGAACATCTTCCGCGTATAATCGTCGTGGTGTTGACGCCATGTCGTCGCAGTTCGGGCTATCCGCTAGCGAGCGCAGCGAAAGGGTAGCGGCCGTCGAGGTGACCTGGTGGGCTGATCAGCAGATCATCACCCCCTGCGAGTCCCACTGACCGCGCCCGCGGCAAGACCCTGCTCACCGAGGTGGTCGACCGTCTCCGATCCGGGCTGCCGGCGTGGCTCGAGGAACTCGCGACCCTCGGCCGAATCCTGCACCGGCGCCGGGACGACGTGTTGCAGTACTTCGATCACCGCGCCTCCAACGGGTCCACCGAAGCCATCAACGGCCGCCTCGAAGCCTCCGACGCGACGCCCTAGGCTTCCGCAACCCCGTCAACTAACGGATCAGTTCTCTGCTTCACTGCGGAGCCCCCGCACCCTGATTACGGAAGAGCGCCATTCTTCCGCTTGCTCCATGAGCAGGGTCGCGTCCGACATCGCGTGGGAGGCGGTGTCGCGTTCGGCGTCAGCCGTTGGTGCTGCGCCAGAGCCAACAGCGAACGCAGTCCGGCCGTCCAGCAACATCTGCTCGCCGCGCGCGTAGTCGAGCTGCGCCTGACGCAGGTCGTCGGCGTACCGCTCGAGCGGCGCTACGGCACGCGAGATCGCCTCGGCGGTCAACGCGACGGTGCGGGCGTACTGCTCGACGCGAGCGGGCGCCGCGGGAGCAGCTCGGCCCGACCAGTTGGCCGTATGGAGCGACCGCGAACCGCTACGGCCTCTTGGGCGTACGTGAGCCCCTCCGCCGCCGACGCGAGGTCGCGCGAGGCCGCCAGGACGGCGCCCGGGTCCCCGGGCAGCGGCACGGCTGGTAGCCAAGCACGCCGCAGGACGCGGTGGTGGTCGTTCGGAAAGGTCAGCGGGGCGAGAGCTTGCGTACGACGAACGCGGCCGCGGACTCCGCGCGTTCGCACGGGTCGGGGTCGCCGGGTCGGAAAGCGCCCAGTCCCGTCCAATCGGATCGGAGGGCCTGCTCTGGACCGAGGCCCACGGTGACGACGCAGTTGTTGTTCTGCGGACTTGTCGCCTCGCGAACAGCCGGATAGCCAGCGACGGTCGTTGGCTGGAAGACCGGTAGCAAGCGGGAGCGGTAAGCGTCGACGAGAAGATCGCGATCACGGTAGATGGACATCGCGAGAATGTCGTCGTTGCGTGAGGTCCACCGGCACTGGCTGTCCCCGAGAAAGCTTCTGTGCTTTCCTTCCGATGAGATCGTCAGCTGTTCGAGCTCGGCGTTGGTGAGCTGGGAGCAGGCGTCCGCGAAGATGGCAGTGACGTCCAGAGGTCGCTCGACTGCGGGTGCGCCGTAGCGCTCGCTGATTGGCGGTGCAAAAGGTGGCGGGGCGACCGGACCGGCACACCCCGCGAGGGCGGCAACGAGAACGAGTGTGGCGCTACGCCAAACGCCCACGGTTCGCCTGCTCTGTCGACCAGTACGCGGCGAGTTCGGCCTCGATGGCATCGATGAGCTCGCCCAGCCGTCGGATGCCGCCGTCGACCGCCTCGATGAGTGAGCCGGTGCCGCCGGTTGCGACCGCACCGAGAACGATTGCCGTGTCGCGGCTGACCTCGTCCTGGCTGCCGGGGTCGATGGTGCCCAGAGCGAAGGCATCGCTCCGCACTTGCTGGAGCTCGTCCCGCGCGGCTCGCAGCTCCCGCAGCACCGTTGGCGCCGTGTCCAGGCCGACCGTGAAGGCGTCGCCGCCGCCAGGGCCGGGAACGACGTCGCGCGGGATGACCTGGCCGGTGCTCAGGACCGTCGGGTCGGAGGCCTGGAGTCGGCGTCCGGGCAGCCAGTCCGCCTGCCCGAGCGGCGGCTCGGTGTACAGCCCGGGTGGCACCGGCTCACTCACACCCAGGGACGGTAATCGCCCCGGCCCGATGTCGGGGGCCGTTGGGAAATTCGATGGAACCGATCGGGAGCGGCCACAGTCAGAGGAGGCGTGACGCCTGACCAGACAGCCCTCCCGTCCCTCCTCGAACTTCACGACACGCCCGACGCCTCGCTCTACCGGAGACTCCTCCGAGATGCGCGGCGCTCGCGCCGGTGCCCGGTCCTGCTCCACCAGCCGACGCTGGAGCGGTGCGGTCACGAGACGAGGGGCGACCTGCCGCCGATCGGCATCGACGAGGCCGACCCCTACACCGTGCTCGCAGAGTGGTGGTCCGGCCCGTGCTTGCCGGACTGCCCCTGCGACGAGCCGCTCACGGCCGAGCTGCCACCACTGACGCGAGCTGGGCGGGACCTGTCCCGGCATCACGCGACCATCGCCTCAGCCAGCGAATATGCACGCGATGCGCACGGCCGCGCGACGATGGCGGTGGTCGAGGCCGCGCGGCCGGCGGACGTCCCGCTCGCCCTGCAGTGGACCGGGATGTGCAACTACTGGCACCAGGACCTGTCCCGCGCCGGCGCGGTCCTCCGCAGCTGGGAGGAGCGCTTCGGGGCGATGGTGGTGTACGTCGGCACCGCCACGCTGCTGCTCTCCGTCGCCTGCCCGCCCCGCACCCTGGATGAGGCCCGCCTCGTCGCCACCGAGCACTTCGCCTTCTGCCCGGACCAGGTCGACCCCCAGACCGGGAAGGAGACCGGACCGCTCACGATCAGCGCCTACGCGCAGACGATCCGCGGCCAGTTCCACTGGCGCTTCTGGTGGGACTGATCAGGCCTCGCTGCCCGCGCGGGCGCCCGCCACGGCCGTACGCAACGGGATCCCTCCGACCGTCCTGGGGCGAGGGATCAACTCCGGGAAGGCGTTCACGACGACGAGGCCGTCCACGGCCGGGTGCTGCGCATAGCGCACGAGCCGCGCGCCCAGCTCGTCGTCGACACCCCCGAGCGCCGGGACGACGCCGAGCGACGCCTCGACCCGCGGGAACGGCTCCGCGACCAGCAGGGGGAGCCGGTCGCCGCCGCCCAGCGCGTAGTCCCGCACGATCACCAGACCGGCCCCCGCGAGGACGAGAGCCAGTGCGGCCAGGACCGACCGGTGGTCGAGGTGCGGGAAGGGCGAGCCCTCGATCAGCTCGACCACGCGGTGGGTCAGCAGTTCGACGTGCACGCACACCTCCGACCGCCCGGACGACAGGGACGGCATGATGATGCGGCACTGAGGGACGACACACGAGCCCCAAGCGTCACACGGTCATCGCCTCCGACGGCGCCAAAGGCTCGGGGACGACAGGCGGCGGCGTCGTCGCGTGGCGGACGGCCCAGGCCAGGACGTAGTCCGCGATCTCCTCCCATCCCGGCGCGGCGGGCAGCAGGTGGGGCATGCCGCCGAACTCGACGACGTCGGTGATCGTCGACTCCGCCTTGTAGTGCGCGGCGTTCGACCACTGGACCTTCGGCGGCATGATGTTGTCGCGGCTGCCGGCGACGAACAGCAGCGGCGCGCGGTTCTCGTTGTGGTAGTCGACCCACGTGCCCTGGTGGCCGGGGGTGAGGTTGGCCAGCGCGCTCTCGAAGATGATGTTGCCGGACACCGGCACCGCGTACCGCTCGTAGAGGGCGCGCGCCTCGGCCTCGGGGAAGGTGTTGGTGAACGCGTAGTTCCAGTGCTCGAAGTCGTAGCGGATCGCCCGGTGCCGGTTGGCGGGGTTCTTCAGCACCGGGAACGTGGCCTTGACCTGCGACAACGGCACCACCGGCACGCCCTCGGTGGGTGCCGAGTTCATCGCGACGCCGACCGCGCCGAGACCGTGGTCGAGCAGGATCTGCGTGAACGCTCCGCCGGCGGAGTGCCCGATGATGATCGGCGGCGT
This sequence comes from Actinomycetospora termitidis, assembly GCF_030286555.1. Classification (GTDB taxonomy): domain Bacteria; phylum Actinomycetota; class Actinomycetes; order Mycobacteriales; family Pseudonocardiaceae; genus Actinomycetospora; species Actinomycetospora termitidis. Next base: position 19,313 of record NZ_JASVWF010000007.1, read on the forward strand.
CGGCAGCGCGCGGACGACCTGATCGAGGTGCTCGACGATCGACGACGCCGTGATCGCCTCGACGGGGGAGGGATCCGCGTTGAGCGACTCGACCTCCACCTCGAAGCCCGGGTAGCCCGGCGCGATCACCCGGTACCCCTTGCTCTCGTAGCGGGCGATCCAGTGCTCCCAGGACCGCGGGGTCACCCAGAAGCCGTGGACGAGCACGATGGTGTCGGGCGCATCAGTCATATGGTGACGATAAGTAGTCACGCCGGCACGTTCTTGACCGACGATGCCGGATTCTGGTCCCTGAGTGCGGATTCCCGTTTCGCCACGGCCGACGACTCTCTACGCTCGGTGAGCAGGACCTCGCCGGAGGAATGACCTCATGCTCGTACTCGACTCCCGGGACGTGCCGGCCGAGGCCCGCGCCGAGCGCGTCACGTCGCTGATGGCCGAGGCCAGCGCCGCGAGCGTCTCGCTCACGCCGCATAACGACCTCCAAGCGCGCATGGAGCTCTGGCAGCTCGGCCGCCTGACCCTGTTCCGCAGCGCCTCGTCCGGCATGGCCATGTCCCGCGACGCCCGCCGCGCCCGCAGCGACGGGGCGCCGATCATCGCCCTCGCGGTGCAGGAGCGCAGCACGGCCCGGCACGAGCAGTTCGGGCACCGTCGGGAGGTTGCCGCGGGGGAGCTGATGCTCGTCGACCTCGCGTCGCCGTTCGCCTTCTCCTGGACGACGACGGGTGCCTCCCGGGCACTGCAGGTGCCCCTCGACGCGCTCGGTCTCCCGCCGGAGGTCGTCCGTGCCGCTGCGCCGCGACTGCAGGACGGTCCCCTCGCCGGGCTCGTGGCGCGGCACGTGATCGACCTGTTCCGGGTGGCCGACCAGGTCGCCGCCGGAGCGCAGGCCGCGTCCGTCGGGGCGGCGAGCATCGACCTGGTCCGGGCCCTCATCGCCTCGTCGACCAGCGCGGACGCGGACACGCGCACCGTCCATCGCGAGACCCTGCTGGTCCGCATCCACGAGTACGTCCGCCAGCACCTGCGCGACCCCGACCTCGACGCGGACGAGATCGCGGCGGTCCACAACATCTCGCGGCGGCAGGTCTTCGAGCTCTTCGCGCGGACGGGCACGAGCCTGGAGCAGTCGATCATCGCGCGGCGCCTCGAAGGTGCCCACGACGAGCTCGGCCGGCCCGGCTCCCGCAAGGCGATCGCCACTGTCGCCGCGGAGTGGGGCTTCCGCGACCCCGCCCACTTCTCGCGCCGCTTCAAGGCCGCGTTCGGCCTCACCCCGAGCGAACGACGGGCGGCCGCCGCACCTCGCCCTTGACGAACCTTCGCTCGTGTCAGATAGTCGACGCCACCGTCAAAGTCGTGGCGCGGGTCACGAGCGAGTTCAACGAGGAGCAGGCGCATGGCCTACGTGATCGGCGTGGACGTGGGCGGGACCTTCACCGACGCGGTGCTCGATGACGACTCCGGGTCCGTCATCGCCGCGAAGGCCCCGTCGACGCCTCCGGACTACTCCCAGGGCGTCCTCGACGTGCTGGAGCTGCTGGCCGAGCAGCTGGGGCGGTCGGTGGAGGAGATGCTGGCCGAGACCCACCACATCGCCCACGGCACCACGTCGTCCCTGAACGCCCTGGTCCAGCGCAAGGTCCCCGAGGTCGGGTTCCTCACCACCAAGGGCCACCGCGACTCGATCTTCATCATGAACGTCGAGGGCCGCTACCTGGGCCGTTCCCCGCACGAGCTGCAGCACGTGCTCGCCCAGGACAAGGACCACTACCTGCTGCCCAAGCGGCACGCCCTCGAGGTCACCGAGCGGATGGACCGCGACGGCAACGTCATTGTCGCGCTCGACGAGGACGAGGTCCGCGCCCAGGTCGAGAAGCTGCGCGCCGACGGCATCCGCGCCATCGCGGTCTCCCTGCTCTGGGCCTTCCGCAACCCCGCCCACGAGCGCCGTATCCGCGAGATCGTCGCCGAGATCGACGCCGACATCTACGTCGCGCTCTCCAGCGAGGTCAGCCCCCGCATCCGCGAGTTCGCCCGCAACTCCACGACGATCATGTCGACGCAGGTCGGGCCCGGTCTGCGCGACTACCTGACGAACCTCGAGTCGGCGCTGAAGGAGAAGGGCCTCGGCGGCCCGCTGCTCGTCATGCAGTCGAACGGCGGCGCGGTCGCGGCCTCCGAGGCCCCGCAGCAGGCCATCTCCACCGTCGGCTCCGTCCTCACCGGCGGCGTCATCGGCTCGACCCAGCTCGGCCAGAAGCTCGGCCACCGGAACATCATCTCCACCGACGTCGGCGGCACGACGTTCCTCGTCGGGCTGATCGTCGACGGCGAGCCGGAGCGCGACACCACGACCGTCATCAACCACCACCCGATCAACGTCCCGACGCTGAAGGTGCACGCCATCGGCTCCGGCGGCGGCGCGATCGCGTGGGTCGACGCCGGCGGCAACCTGCGCATCGGCCCGCACTCGGCGCAGGCCGTCCCCGGCCCCGCCTGCTACGACCAGGGCGGCACCGAGCCCACCAACACCGACGCCAACCTCGTCCTGGGCATCCTCCCGACGACGGGTCTGCTCGGCGGCCGCAAGGCGCTGAACGTGGAGCGCGCCCGGGAGGCCATCAGGACGAAGGTCGCCGACCCGCTCGGACTGAGCATCGAGGACGCCGCCGCCGCGATCCACGCCGCGCAGAACGCCCAGACCGGCGATCTGCTGCGCAAGAGCGTCGTCGAGGCGGGGCACGACCCGCGCGAGTTCGTCCTCTACGCCTTCGGCGGCTCCGGCCCGGCGTTCTGCGCGAAGTACGCGTCGCACCTGGGCGTCGACGAGGTCGTCGTCCCGCTCGGCCCGGTCGCCTCGGCGTTCTCCGCGTACGGCCTCGCGGCGTCCGACATCGCCCTCGCCCAGGAGCTCTCCGACCCGGCCCAGCTCCCCGTCGACCCGGTCCGCGCGGAGAAGAACTTCGCCCAGCTCGAGGACCAGGTGCGCCAGGGCCTCGACCGGCAGGGCCTGAAGTTCGACCACGTGGAGATCGTCCGCGAGGTCGACATGCGCTACGCGATGCAGCTCGCCGAGGTCACGGTGCCCGTCAGCGACGGCCCGCTCGACGAGAACGCGATGAACGAGGCCGCGGCACGCTTCGAGCAGAAGTACGCCGACCTCTACGGCCAGGGCTCCGGCTTCTCGGCCGCCGGCATCCAGGCCATCACCTACCGCGTCCGCGGCCGCGGCGTCCTGCCGTTCAGCCCGGAGCTCCCGCCGCTCGACCAGGCCGATGGACCCGCCCCGTCGTCGGGAAACAGGCCCGTCTACCTCGAGATCGGCCAGGGCTTCGTCGACACCCCGATCTACGACTACACCGCCCTGCGCGCCGGCCACGTCATCGCCGGACCCGCCGTCATCGAGGTCCCGACGACGACCGTGGTCGTCCCCGAGGGCCGCACCGGCACCGTCGACGAGCTCGGCAACCTCCACATCTCCAAGAACGGAGCCTGACCCCCATGGCCATGGCCGTCCCCGGCTCCGAGCGCTTCTCGAGCCGCCCGATCGACCCCGACACGCTCGCCGCGCAGCTCCCGGCCAGCCTGCCGGTCCACACCGTCACCCAGGAGCAGATCGACGCGGTCGACCCGCTGACCTACGAGGTCATCCGGCACCGCCTCTGGTCGGTCACCGACGAGATGGGCGAGGCGCTCAAGCGCATGTCCGGCTCGCCGATCGTCACCGACGCGAACGACTTCGACTTCGCGGTCTCCGACGAGCTCGGCCAGGAGGTGCAGGTCGGGCTCTACAACACGATGCTCGTCGGCGCCGTCGACCTAGCCATCTACTGGACCTTGCAGCATCGCGCGACCAACCCCGGCATCGCCGAGGGCGACATGTTCCTCACCAACGACCCGTGGGTCGGCGGCGGGCTGCACCAGAACGACGCGATGGTCTACCAGCCGGTGTTCTGGGAGGGGAAGCTCTTCGGCTGGACCTCCGCGATCGCCCACCAGCCCGACCTCGGCGGCGTCGGCCTCGGCTCGTTCTCCCCGGGCGCGCAGGACGTCTTCTCCGAGTCGCTGCCCACCCCGCCGATCAAGGTCGTGCGCGACGGGCTGCTGCAGGACGACGTCGCCGACGTCTGGGTCCGCCGCTCCCGCGTCCCGATGATGATCGGCCTCGACCTGCGCGCGAAGGTCGGCGCGAACACCGTCGGCCGCGACCGCCTCCTCGCCGTCATCGAGCAGTACGGCGCGGACACGGTCAAGGCCGTCATGAAGCGGATGATGTCCGACGCCGAGTCGCGGCTGCGGGGCAAGCTCAAGGCCCTTCCCGACGGCAGGTGGCACGCGACCGGGTACCAGGACCAGTCCCACGAGGGCGACCGCGGACTCCACAAGATCACCGTCGAGATGACGAAGGCCGACGACCACATCACCTTCGACTTCACCGGCACCGACCCGCAGTCCGGCGTCGTCAACTGCACCTACGCCGGTATGCGCGGCGGCGTCATGCTCGCCCTGCTGCCGATCCTCGCGGGCGACATCCCGTGGTCGGCCGGCGGGCTGATGCGCTGCTTCGACCTGGTCAGCGAAGAAGGCACGATCAACAACGCGAGCTTCCCCGCCGCGGTGGGTCGCGGGCCGATCGGGCCCGCGTGGCTGACCGGCAACCTCGTCGCCGAGTGCCTCTCGCAGATGCTCGACCAGGCACCGGACCTCGCCGCCCACGTCCAGTCCAGCTGCTGCGGCACGTGGGACACCGCGGTGATCGCGGGGCTCGACCAGCGCGGGGCGGTCCCGACGCCGTTCCTGTCGATCATGATGGACCCGATGGCGGGCGGCTACGGCGCCCAGCCGCAGGCCGACGGCATGGACACCGGCGGGCTGTTCTGCATCCCGCTCGGCCGCGTGCCCGACGTCGAGATGACGGAGTTCCTCTACCCGGTGCTCGCCCTGTGGCGGCGCGAGGAACCGGACTCCGGCGGGCCCGGTCGCCAGCGCGGCGGGGTCGGGGCGTCGCTCGCGATCACCCCGCACGGCACGAGCTTCCCGATCGGCCTGGTCCTCGCCTCCAACGGCAAGGCGGTCAGCCAGAACAACGGGCTCGCCGGCGGCTACCCCGGCAACACCGGGGTCGAGTACATCGCCCGCGGCAGCGAGGTGACGCAGCAGCTCGGGGCCGGTCGTCTCCCGACCGATCTCGCCGACGTCGGCGGCACCGCGGAGCTCCAGCCCTGCTACGGCGAGACGTACGTGGCGCCCGGCGAGGTGTTCACGATGTTCTGGCAGGGCGGCGGGGGCTACGGCGACCCGCTGGTCCGCGAGCCGGAGGACGTCGCCCGCGACGTGCGGGAGGAGAAGGTCACCGCCGCCACCGCGCTCACCGCGTACGGCGTCGTCGTGGACGACGCCGGGACGGTCGACGCCCAGGCGACCAACTCCCGCCGTCAGGAACTCCGGGAGGCCCGACGTGCCCGCGGCTCGGCCGAGGGCACGCGCGACACGGTCGACCTGACCGACGCCCGCCGTCTTGACGACAACCTCGTCGCGGTCGGCGAGCAGGTGGCCTGCCGGCACTGCGCGACGGTGCTCGGGTCGGGTGCGGTCGGCGAGCTGGACCTCGTGCGCTACGAGGGGCCGGTGTCCGACGCGGGCCCGCAGGTCGTGGACAACGCCGGGGAGTACGTCGACGGCGCGGTGCAGTTCCGGCAGTACTGCTGCCCGGGGTGCTTCACGGCGGTGTCGACGGCGGTCGTGCCGGTCGACCACGTCGACGACGTGACCCGCACGAGCCGCGTGCTCGCGGACGCCCGCTCATGAGGCTGGACCGGGTCGCCGTGCTCGGCGGGGGACCGGGAGGTCTCTACGCCGCGCGGCTGTGCAAGCTCGCCCGGCCCGACTGCGAGGTCGTGGTCCACGAGCAGGGCGTTCCGGACGAGACGTTCGGGTTCGGCGTCGGACTGGCCGCGCGCACGCAGCGCCGGCTGGCCGAGGCCGACCCGGCCTCGCTCGACGACATCCTCGCCGCCTCCTGGTCGCACGACATGCGGATGGTCGTCGGGGGCCGGGCGGCGGGGATGAGCGTGTCGAGCCTGGTCGCGGTCGGGCGCGCGGAGCTGCTGCGGGTGCTGCAGCGCCACGCCGAGGACGCGGGCGTGAAGCTCGAGTTCGGGGCACGGCGCTCGGCCGACGAGCTGGACGCCGACCTGGTGATCGCGGCGGACGGGGTCGGGAGCGCGACGCGCTCGGCCGGCGACTTCGGCGCCGACGTCGAGACCGGCACCGGCTGGTACCTCTGGGCCGGCACGGACGTCGCCCTGCCGCACGCCCTGTTCGCGCCCGAGCGGACCGAGCACGGCGTGTTCGTCACGCACGCCTATCCCTACGCGGCCGACCGCAGCACGTTCCTGGTCGAGACCGACGAGGCGACGTACCGGGCGGCCGGCTTCGACCACGCGGTGCCGGCGGACGAGTCCGACACCGTGGCGCTCGAGTACCTCTCCGACGTGTTCGCCGACCACCTCGACGGACACCGGCTGATCGGCAACCGCACCCGCTGGATGCAGTTCCGGACGGTGCGCTGCGACCGGTGGCACGCCGGGAACGTGGTGCTGCTCGGGGACGCCGCGCACACCGCGCACTACTCCGTCGGGTCCGGCACGAAGCTGGCGATGGAGGACGCGATCGCGCTGGTCGGCTCGCTGCAGGAGTCGGACGACCTGGAGTCGGCGTTGAGTGCGTACGAGGACGAGCGCCGCCCCGCCGTCGCGCGGATCCAGGACATCGCCGAGCGCTCCCGCCGCTGGTGGGAGACGTTCCCGGAGCGCCTGGACCTCCCCGTCGAGCAGCTCCTCGTGGCCTACATGAGCCGGGCGGGCAACGTCCCGCTCGACCGGTTCGCCGCGGGCTCGCCCGAGCTCGTGGCCATGGCGCTGCAGCAGTGGGCGGGGGAGGAGCCGCCCTCCGGGCGTCAGCAGTGCGGCCATGCTGACACTGGACGGCACGATTCCCCCAACGTCGACTCGCTGGCGGAGTGGGCCCTCGCGCGGGCCCTGCGTCCGTCGACCCCAGGCCAGGAACCCGAGGTCGAGGGGGAGCCGGAGGGGTCGCGCGGTTTCGACTCCCGGGTCGTCGCCGACGACCCGCAGGCCTTGGACGCGACTGTGCTCGACCTCGGCACCGACGAGCGCCCGTCCGGCTCCGAGGAGGTCGTCGAGGACGCAGTGCGGCGGGGCTCGCTGGTCATGGACACGGTCTGGCTGACCGGCGCCGACGACCGGGCCAGCGTCCTGACCCGGCTCGAGGTCGCCGAGCGGCTCCGTCGGCAGACGCCGGCGCTGGTCGTCGTCGCCGGCCCCGAGGCCCTGCGCCACGACTTCGCCGACGGGCTGGTCGCCGACCGCGCGCACCTGGTGGCGCTGCGATGACCCGGGACGAGTACGGCGAGTTCTGGGGCACGAGCACGATCGCCGACGAGTTCCACGCGGTCGCGCTCGCCCACCCCGACCGCGACGCCGTCGTCACGGCCCAGGGCCGGCGCACGTACGCCGAGCTGGACGCCGAGACCGACCGGATCGCCGTCGGGCTCGCCGAGCTCGGACTGCACCCCGGCGACCCGGTGATCATCCAGGTGACGAATCGCCTGGAGACCGTCGTCGCCTGGTACGCGCTGCTCAAGGCCGGGCTGGTGCCGGTCGCGACCCTCGCCGCCCACCGCGGGCACGAGATCGCCCACATCAGCCGGGCGGTCGGCGCCCGGGCGCACCTGGTCGAGGCCGGGACGAAGGGCATCGACCTCGTCGCGTTCGCCCACGAGCAGGCCCTGGACCACCCGACGATGCGGCACGTCCTCGTCCTCGGCGACCTCCCCGCGGCGGACATCGACCCCGACGAGGCCCGCAAGCGCGTCGAGGAGATCCAGCGCGGCATCGACCCGGACGCCGTCGCGGTGTTCCAGCTCTCCGGCGGCACGACCGGGGTCCCGAAGCTGATCCCGCGGCAGCACGCCGAGTACTGGTACAACGCCCGCGCCTACGGCGACGTCCTCGGCTGGACCGCCGACGACCGCGTCGGCCACCTCATCCCGGTCATCCACAACGCCGGCGTGGTCTGCGGCGTGCACGGCCCGCACACCCGCGGTGCCTGCCTCGTGCTCACCGACCACGACCTCGACACCGCCATGCCCCTCCTCGTCGCCGAACGCACCACCTCGGTGCTCTTCGGCCACGTCCACTACCGCGCCCCGGAGCACCCGCTCTACGACCGGCTCGCCGAGACCCTGCGCGTCGCGGTCCTCTCCGGCGCCAAGGTCTCCGAAGACCTCTTCACGACGACGGGTCGCGGCGGTGCGTGGGTCGGGCAGCTGTTCGGCATGGCCGAGGGCATGTTCCTGGTGACGCCGCAGGACGGGTCGCCGGAGCTGCGCCGGACCACCGTCGGCGTCCCTATCTCGCCGGCCGACGAGGTGCGTCTGGTGGAGCCAGGGACGGAGAACGAGGTTCCCGACGGCGAGGTCGGCGAGTTGTGCTGCCGCGGCCCGTACACGCTGCGCGGCTACTTCGGCGTCGACCGGCCGGAGGCGTTCACCTCCGACGGCTTCTACCGCACCGGTGACCTCGCGGCGGTCCGCCTCCTCGACGGCTACCGCGCGATCTCCATCGAGGGCCGCATCAAGGACCTCATCAACCGCGGCGGCGAGAAGATCAACGCGGAGGAGGTCGAGCTGCTGCTGCTCTCGCACCCGCACGTGGTGGAGGCGGCGCTCGTCGCGATGCCCGACCCCCGCCTCGGCGAGCGCGGCTGCGCCTACCTCGCGACCGACGGCACCGACGTCACCCTCGACGACCTGCGCGCCCACCTGACCCGCCTCGACGTCGCGAAGTTCAAGTGGCCCGAGCGCGTGGAGCTGGTGGAGGCCCTGCCGCGCACGAAGGTCGGGAAGCTCGACAAGAAGGTCATGACGGCCGACATCACCGCACGCCTGTCGGGGGAGAACCCGTGAGCCACTACCGCATCGGCATGATCGTCCCGAGCTCGAACGTCACCGTCGAGACCGAGATCCCGGCTCTCCTCGCGCGGCACCCGGACGCGACCTTCTCCTTCCACGGCAGCCGCATGCGCATGGCGAAGGTGACGCCCGAGGAGCTCGTCGCGATGAACGCGCAGCGCGAGCGGTGCGTCGACGAGCTGGCCGATGCCGGCGTGGACGCCCTGCTCTACGCCTGCCTCGTCGCCGTCATGGCGCAGGGGCCGGGGGAGCACCGGCGCGTCGAGTCGGCCGTCGCAGAGCAGCTCGCCGAGCGCGGCCTGCCCGCGAGCCTCGTCTCGAGCGCGGGCGCCCTCGTCGACGCGCTGGCCGCGAAGTCGTGGGGACGGGTCGCGCTGGTCATGCCGTACATGAAGCCGCTCGCGCAGCAGGTGGTCGCGTACCTCGAGGCCGAGGGGATCGAGATCGTCGACTGGGCCGCGCTCGAGGTCGGCGACAACACCGAGGTCGGCTGCATCCCGGGCGACCGCGTCGTCGAGGCGGCCCGCGGGCTCGACCTCTCCCGCGCCGACGCCCTGGTCGTCTCCTGCTGCGTGCAGATGCCCTCGCTGCCGATCATCCCCGCCGTCGAGGCCGAGCTCGGCCTGCCGGTCCTGTCGGCCGCCACCGCGGGCGCGTTCTGCCTGCTCCGCTCGCTCGGTCTGTCGACGGAACTTCCCGACGCCGGGTCGCTCCTCGCGAGCCCGGTCGGGGCCGTCCGGTGACGCGCACCCCGGCGAGCGTCCTCGCGCTCTGCCTGGCCTGCATGACGCTCGAGGGCTACGACGTCATCGCCTACGGCGCGGCCCTCCCGTTCCTGCTCGCGCACCCCGGCTGGGGCGTGACGACAGCGCAGGCCGGCGTGCTCGGGAGCCTGACGCCGGTCGGGATGCTGGTCGGCGCGGTCGTGGTCGGGCTGCTGACCGACCGGCTCGGCCGGCGCCGCCTCGTGCTGATCTCCACGGCGATCTTCTCGGTCGCGATGCTGGCCTGTGGGCTGGCACCGGGGGTCGTGGTGTTCGCCGTCGGGCGGCTGCTCGTCGGGCTCGGTGTGGGCGGCGTGCTGCCCTCGATCGCGGCGTTGGTCTACGAGTACTCCGCGGCCGGCCGCCACCACGTGAACACGGCGCTGGCGTTCGCAGGGGTCGGCGTCGGCGGTGCCCTCGCGGCGCTCGTGGCCGCGCTGTTCGGCCCGGACCTCGGATTCCGCGTGGTCTACCTCGTCGGCGGTGGGGCGGCTCTGGTCGTCCTGCCCCTGGCGATGCGGTTCCTGCCGGAGTCGTTGGTGTACCTGCGGGCCCGGGGTCGTCACGACGAGGCCGCGGGCTGGGCCGCGCGGCTCGGCGTCGACGCCGAGGTGGCCGAGCCGCCCCGCGAGGGCTCGCGGATCGGCGTGCTGTTTTCGCGCCGCTTCGGTGTGACGACGGTGATGTTCTGCCTGGCGACCTTCGCCTCGCTGCTCGTCCTGTTCGGCCTCTACACGTGGTTGCCGCAGCTGATGCGCTCCGCGGGCTACGAGCTGGGCTCCGCGTTGACGTTCCTGGTCGTGCTGAACGTCGGGACGGCGGTCGGTCCGCTGGTGCTCGGTCGGCTCGCGGACCGGTACGGGTCGCGGGTGGTGACGGCGGGCTCGTTCCTGCTGGCCGTCGTCGGGATCGCGGTCCTGAGCCAGCCGCTGCCGACGGTCCTGCTCTACGTCGCGGTCGTGCTGGCGGGCATCGGCACCGTCGGGACCCAGATCCTGATCAACGTCTTCATCGCGAGCCGCTACCCGGTCGACGTGCGGGCGACCGCGATCGGCGTGGCGCTCTCGGTGGGCCGGATCGGCGGGATCGTCGGGCCGCTGTACGGCGCCTTCCTGCTGACGACACAGCTGCCGACCGCCGTCCTGTTCCTCGCCTTCGCGGCGCCGGCCCTGCTGGGCGCGGTCGTCGTCGCGTCGATCCCGCGCGCGGTCGCGCCGCGACCGGAGACGGCGGGTGCGGGGGCCCGTCGTCATGACCTGCAGGCGCAGTAGGTCGGTCACTGCCGTGTGTGGTGCACAGGTTTCCTGCGCACCACACACGCCCTCCGCGAACCCAGCGCCGCCACCCGCCCGACCCCACCACCCCCCGGAGCGTGCCCGATGACCGTGGACGACCAGACCTTCAACCCGCTCGCCGGCGGGTCCGTCACCGAGATCCGGGCGTCACTGCGGGAGGTCCGCGGCAGCGGGTGCCCGGTGTCGCACGTCGCGCCGGGGCTGACGTTCCTGGCGGGTCACGAGGTCGCGCGCCAGGCGCTGCTGGACGGGCGCGCGATGAGCAACGCCGGCAACTTCGTCCTCGGCGACGAGGGTGACGGCGAGGCGCCGCCCGCCCTGATCACCCAGAGCGACGCGCCCGAGCACACCGCCCTGCGTGCGCTGCTGCGCCCCGGGTTCGCACGGACGGCGATCACGAACGCCACGCCGTGGGTGCGGGAGTACGCCGACGAGCTGATCGACGCGCTGCCCGACGGCGGGCCGGCCGACATCGTCGGGGACGTCGCGATGCCGCTGACGGCCCGCGTCATCGCCCGGTTGGTCGGCGTGCCCGCCGAGGACTCCGACGAACTGGCCCGGCTCTCGCTCGAGATCACGGCGATCCTGCCCGCGCCGTTCGTCGGCACGGAGGCCTGGCAGCGCCTCGAGGAGTACTTCGTCGCCGCTTCGGTGGCTCGGCGGTCCGAGGAGAACCCTCCCGACGACATGATCACCCGACTCGTCCACGGGCGGGTCGACGGCCGTGAGCTCAGCGACCGGGAGGTGGCCTTCCACGCCTGGCAGCTGTTCGTCGCCGGCCTGGAGAGCACCGCGTACACGATCGGCTCGACCGTGTACCACCTGCTCGCCGACCGGAGCCGCTGGGAGGCGCTGCTGGCCGACCGGTCGCTGCTCGACACCGCGCGCGAGGAGGGCCTGCGGCACGGGTCGGCGATCCGGTGGGTCCTGCGGACGGTGGCCGAGCCGGTCGAGCTGGGCGGGACGTCGATGGAGCCGGGGGAGCGCGTCGTCGTCGGGCTGGAGTCGGCGAACATGGACGAGACGGTGTTCGGGGCCGACGCGGACGACTTCGTCGTGGGCCGTCCGACCGCCCGGAAGCACTTCTCGTTCGGCCACGGGGTGCACCTCTGCCTGGGCGCGGAGCTCTCCCGGATCGAGATCTCGACCGTGCTCACCGCGCTGCTCGACCGCCTGCCCGGGCTGCGCCTGGCCGACGACGCCGAGTGGCGCGATGTCGAGAGCCCGATGTTCTGCGGTCCGCAGCGCGTCGACGTGGTGTGGCCTGCGGCCGGGTGAGCGAAGCTCACGGCATGCGGATCGACGTCCACCAGCACCTGATCCCGACGCGGTACCGGGCCGCTCTCGACGAGCGCGGCCTCACCGCGGGCGGGTGGCCGACGCCGGACTGGGACCCGGACGCGGCGCTCGCGATGATGGATCGTCGGGGCATCGCGACCGGCGTGCTGTCGATCAGCGCGCCCGGCGTGCACTTCGGGGACGACGCCGCGGCGCGCGAGCTGGCGCGGGCGGTCAACGAGGAGCACGCCGAGCTGGTGGCGCGGCACCCGGACCGGTTCGGGCAGTTCGCGGTGCTGACGCTCCCGGACGTCGAGGGGGCGGTCGCGGAGGCCGAGTACGCCTTGGACGTGCTCGGCGCGGACGGCGTGGTGCTGCTGTCGAACGCCGGGGGCGCGTACCTGGGCGACGAGTCGGTCGAGTCGTTGTGGGAGATCCTCGACGCGCGCGACGCCGTGGTCTTCGTCCACCCGACGGCCCCGCCCGGACTGCCGATGCTCCCGGGCCTGCCCAGCCCGCTGCTGGACTTCCCGTTCGACACCACGCGGGCCGCACTGCAGATGGCCACGCGCCGCGTCCTCGCGCGGCACCCCCGCCTGCGGGTGATCCTGTCCCACGCCGGTGGCTTCGTGCCGTTCGTCGCGAGCCGGCTCGCCGGAGCGGCGCGGTTCACCGACGGTGTCTCGGAGGACGACGTCCTCGACGAACTGCGGAGCTTCTTCGTGGACACCGCCCTCTCCGCCACCCCGACCGCGCTCCCGTCGATCACGGCGTTCTTCCCGCCCGGGCACGTGCTCTACGGCAGCGACTTCCCGTTCGCGCCGGAATCGTGGGGCGTCACGTTCGACCGCGTGCTCGACGAGGCCGTCGCCGAGGGGCATCCGGTCCTCGTCGGCGTCGACCGCCGCAACGCCGAGGCGCTGCTCCCGCGCCTCCGGACGTCATGACCACCGAGGGGGCCTCGGTATCGTCGCGGCTCATGAGCCTGCCGGAACCCGCCCCGGACGAGACCCCCGCCCGGCGGCCCCGTCGGGAACTGGTCGAGGCCCAGATCTACGAGCAGGCCACACGCCTGTTCGCCGAGCGCGGCTTCGCGGGCACGAGCCTGCAGGACATCGCGGACGCGATGGGCATGACGCGGCCCTCGCTCTACTACTACGTCAAGAACAAGGACCAGCTGCTCGCGCGGCTCGTCACCGAGATCACCGAGGGGCCGGCCGACACCGCGGAGGAGATCGCGGGCGGCGACGCGGACCCGGAGACGAAGCTGCGCGACCTCGTGCGGGTCACCGCGGCGCAGCAGGCCCGGCACGGGCCGCGGTTCCAACTGGTGATCCGCTCGGAGTCCGAGCTGCCCGAGGACCTCGCCGCGGCCCACGCGGCGGCGAAGCGACGGGTGCTCGACGGGTTCGTCCGGATCGTCGACGAGGGCATCCGGAGTGGGCAGTTCCGGCCGCGGCCGGCCCGGTCGACGGCGCTGGCGTTGATCGGGATGTGCAACTGGGTCGCGTTCTGGTTCCGGGCGGGCGGGGCGCAGACGCCGGAGGAGATCGGCGAGCAGATGGCCGAGATGGCGGTCGCGACGGTCGCGCAGGCGCCGGACCGGCTGCCGGACACCCCGCGCCCGGGTGACCCGGCGGCGGCGTTGAGCCTGCTCCGGCAGGACCTGGACTACCTGGAGAGCGTCATCCAGACGCAGGCGTCGAAAGATTGACGCAGGCGTAGACGAGTTCTACGCTGGGGGCATGGCACTGGAGCACAAGGTCCGCGGTGTCGACCACGCGGCGTTCCCGACGTTCGATCCCGCAGGGACCGTCCGCTTCTACCGCGACGTCCTCGGCTTCCCGGTCGTGCACTCGATCTGCGCGGCGGGGTGGGGCCCGGAGAACCATCCGGACTTCATCCACTTCTTCTTCGACATCGGGAACGACGACCGGATCGCGTTCTTCTACTACTTCGGCCTCGAGCCGCAGCACACCCACGAGCGCGGCGACGTCTACGCCGGGTTCGGGCCGGAGGTGCCGGAGTTCTTCGTGCGGTCCCGCCACCTCGCGATCCACGTCGAGGACGACGCCGACCTGCTGGAGTACCGCCGCCGGCTCGACGATTCCGAGTGGCCGGTCGAGATGCAGATCCAGCACGAGACGATCGAGTCGATCTACACGCACGACCCCAACGGCTACATGGTCGAGTTCACCCGCGCGATGCGTCCGGTGACGCCGCAGGAGGACCTCGACGCGAACCTGACGATCGACGCGCTGCTCGACGTCGTCGCCGAGCCGGACCCGTCGTTCGGCAAGCTGCTGGCGCGCAAGGCGGAGCTGATCGTCGCGCGGGCGGCGGACTGGGAAGCGGCGCGGGAAGGCGCGCAGGTATGACCGCCCTCTACGTGCTCGACGTCCCGGAGAACACGACCGTGGCGAAGGTGGCGGCGGAGTTTGGCGCGTCCGTCGGGAAGATCGGGCCGTACTTCGAGATCACCGCCGACGGATCGATCGTGATCGACCGCCGCGCGACGGGCTGCCGGCACGCCGTCTGGTACTCCTGCATCGCCGGGGTCAGCGGCGGGACGATCGTGCAGCACGACAAGAACGCCCTGCAGGTCGACCCGGCATGAGCGCTCCCACGACTCGGGCGAGCGGAGCGACGGGGAAGGCACGGCTCGGCGCGGGGCGGCACATCGAGGCCGACGAACGCCCGGCCTCGACCGTCACGTCCGTCCACGAGTTGACGACGGCGGACGGTGCCAGTGTCCGCGGGGTCCTCGCGACCGTGCCGGGAGCGACGACAGTCGTGTGTCTGATGCACCCGCGCCAGGACGTCACGCACCACCCGCTGGTGCCTGCGCTCCTGCGGGCCGGGGCCGCGGTGTGGACGCAGCACACGCGGTCGGTGAACAACGACCTGACGCTGGTCCACGAGCAGGCGCTGCTCGACGTGGCGGCGGGGATGGTGTTCCTGCGCTCGCGTTTCGACGCGATCGTCCCGCTCGGGCACTCGGGCGGCGGGACGCTGTTCGCGTTCTACCTCGAACAGGCCGGGCTCGCGGGCGCGGAGCGGATCGCGACGACACCCGGCGGGCGGCCGACGAAGCTCGCGGACGCGTCGATGCCGGAGGTGGACGGGGCGGTGTTCCTCGCGCCGCACCCGGGCCAGGGACGGTTGCTGCTCGGGTGCATCGATCCGTCGGTGGCCGACGAGGCCGACCCGCTCGCGGCCGTGCCGGGGCTCGACGCGTTCGACCCGCGCAACGGGTTCGCCGAGCCGCCCACGAGCTCGTCCTACTCCGCGGAGTTCCTGGACGACTACCGCGCGGCGCAGCGGGCCCGGGTGGCCCGGATCGACGCGCGGGCCCGGGCGCACCTGGAGCGCACCGCCGAGGCGCGGGCTGTGCACAAGCGCACGGGTGCGGCCGCGGATCGCCGCCGGGCGCTCGCGCCGGAGATCATCACGGTGTTCCGGACCGACGCCGACCCGCGGACCGTCGACCTGTCCCTCGACCCCAGCGAGCGCCCCTACGGCTCGCTGTTCGGAGCGCGGCCCGACCTCATCAACTACGGCCAGGTCGGGTTCTGCCGCCTGACGACGCCGGAGGCCTGGCTCTCGACGTGGTCCGGACTGAGCTCGAACGCCGACTTCGTGCGGTGCGCGCCGGGGGTGCGGGTGCCGACGCTGTTCCTGGAGCTGACCGGCGACCAGGCGGCGTTCCCGTCGGACTCGAAGCGCATGGTCTCGGCCCTCGGTGCCACCGATCTGACGCACGAGAGCGTGCGCGGCACGCACTTCGGCGGTGCGATCGCCTCGGGAGAGCCGACGGGCAACGAGCTGGCGGCAGGCCGGATCGCCGAGTGGCTCGGGAAGCGGCACGAGCTGGCGCCACCGGTCTGACCCGGGCCGGAGGCGCGCGGGGTGCGGCGCAACCGTGTCCGATCGACACGGTTGCGCGACCCCGGTGAGGTTGTCGGGGGTCGGTCCTACGGTGCGGGGAGTTCCGATGCACCGGAGGAGATCGCCATGGAGTCGTCGTGCCCGTCCTGCGGTTCCCCGGACGCCGCCGAGATCGTGTACGGGTTGATGGACTTCGAGACGTTCCGGGCGAACCCCGGCATCGTCCTGGGCGGCTGTTGCGTCTCGGTGGAGGACCGGCGCTGCCGTGCGTGTGGGACGAACTTCCGCAGCGACGGTGTGCCGGTCGATCCGCGGGAGTCGTTCCTCTGAACGGGGTCGGGGTCGCGGTTCACGAGGGCATGAGTTCGCCCGGGTCCGAGTCGACGTCGGGGGCGCGCCAGACGTCGGTGGAGCCCAGGCGGTCGAGGAAGACCGTCGCCAGCTCGGCCCAACGGCGTGCGGGAACCCCGGAGGCCTCCTCCAGATGCCGGCAGGCGCCCGGCAGGTCCCACTCGTCGTCGCGCAACTGCGGCACGGCGAGGCCCCGGGAGAACACCCACTGCGCGATCTTCACCCCGCGACGGCCGGTGCTGGCGTGCAAGGTGTCGACCACCTGCGGAGAGCGGCGGACCGTCGGGTACCGGACGGCCCACGGCCACCCGTCGAGTGCGTGCCGCAGAGCTGCATCGAGCGGCGCGGCCGGGCTGAGAGCGGTGACCCCGGCGACCAGGCAGCCGACGGCCAGTCCCTCGCCGATCTCGGTCCGTTAACGGGTGACGGTCAGCGCGGCAGGCACGCCGCATGCTCTCCCGGGTTCGCAACCCGACGGTCGCCGACTCGCCGATCCGTGATCAACGAGCACCGTCGGTCCTGCCCCGTCCGCGGAAGCGCCGAGAGTGCTCGCTCGACGGCGGCGCACGGTGGGGCGCGTCCGGGTCGTGGTGACGCGGACAGTCCAGGGTGTGGCGGCGCCGGGGTGGGCGGCGGCGACCGGCGCGATCCCCCCCGGGCCTCGATGTCAGCGGCACCGCGCACGCCCAGCTCGGCGCGGTGCCACTGACATCAGGGTCGGACCGGCGGGGCGAGCGGGCACGCAGCGCTGCGCGGACGGCCTCGGGACAGCTCCCCGTACCCGCTCGACGCGGCCCTCGGCACCGATCAGGCGTCCGCTGCCCAGGAGACCGGGGCCTGGATGCGATAGGAGTCCTGCAGTGCCTCGGCGAGCTCGTCCCAGTCGGTGTGCTCGTCGATCGTCATGCCGATGACGTTGGAGCCCCAGGCGACCTTGAAGTACGGCGGGCCCATGTGGTCGAAGGCGGCCACCTCGTCGGGCTCGCCGCGGAAGATGATGCGGAAGAGAAAGTCCTCGCCGCCGAAGACGTGGGCGATCGTCGCGTCGCGGACCTTCCAGCGGATGCCCACCCACGCCGGCTCCCGCGTCACGCCCCGCCACCCGCCGAGGACGGCGTCGATCCGCGCGACGAACTCCTCGGGCACGTCCGGCCGGTCACCCACGGCGACCTCTGAGCCACCCGCCGAGATCGTTGCCTGCACTCGGCGGAGTGGCACACGCGCGTCCAACGGATAGCGTCCAACCCATGACCACTGCCACCGAGCTGACCCCGACCGAGCGCCTGAAGGCCGCCGGGCTGAAGATCGCCGTGGCGCTGGTCGATCGGGCCGCGGGCGCGGTGGCCGACAAGGTCGACGACCTGTCCGACCAGCTCGAGGGGCAGCTCGACGGGCTCGCCTCCGGCGGCGGGGTCAAGCTCGGCGCGATCTTCGGCGCCGGCAACGCGCTGATGAGCGGGAAGAACCCGGTCCTCGGCGCGGTCAAGGGCGCGTGGGGCGCGCTCGGCACCGGGCCGAAGATCGGCATCGTCCTCGGGCTGATCCTGCTGGGCGTGCTCAGCCCGGTGGCGCTCGTCCTGCTGCTCGTCGGACTGCTGATCGCGGCCATCGTCTCCGCCGTGAAGAGTTAGCGGCTCGCCGCGCGGCGGTACTGCCAGCTCGCGAGCGGCGCGAACACCGCGACCACGGCCACCGCCCAGATCAGCGTGTACAGCTGCGGGTGCTGCAGCGGCCACGCCAGGGACGCCGCGGACATCGGGTTCGGGTCGGGGTTGCCGAACAGCTCCCGTGCTGCCTGCGTCACCGCCGATACCGGGTTCCACTCGGCGAACACCCGCAGCGGGCCGGGCAGCGTGTCGAGCGGGACGAAGGTGTTCGCCACGAAGGTCAGCGGGAAGATCACGATGAACGAGGCGTTGTTGATCACCTCGGGGCTCGGGATCAGCAGGCCGAGCCACGCCATGATCCACGAGATCGCGTAGGCGAAGATCAGCAGCAGCACGAAGCCCCACAGCGCCTCGAGCGGCCCGGTGTTGATCCGCCACCCGACGATCAACCCGGTGATCGACATGACGACCAGCACGAGCACGTTGTTCACGACGTCGGAGAGCGTGCGGCCGGTGAGCACCGCGGACGGCGCCATCGGCAACGACCGGAACCGGTCGATGATGCCCTTCTTCACGTCGTCGGCCAGGCCGGCGCCGGTGTTCGTCGCCCCGAATACGACGGTCTGCGCGAAGATCCCGGCGATCAGGAACTCGCGGTAGGCCGCGCCGCCGCCGGTCGGGTCGATCGCCCCGCCGAAGACGTAGGCGAACAGCAGCACGAACATGATCGGCGAGAGCGTGGTGAAGACCAGCAGGTCGGGCACCCGCTTGATCTTGATCAGGTTGCGCTTCGCGACGACGGACGCGTCGGTGACCACGTCGAGCGTGCTCACGGGGACTCCTCGGTGGTGGAACCGGTCAGGGTCAGGAACACGTCGTCCAACGTGGGGCGCCGCACCCCGGCGTCGTCGACCTCCAGGGCCTCGGACTCCAGCAGGTCCAGCGCCTGCCGCAGCGCCTTCACCCCGCCGGACACGGGCATCGTCAGGGACCGCCGGTGCTCGTCGGTGACCGGCGGCGCGACGCCGAGCGGCGTGACCAGGCGCGCGGCCTCGTCGAGCCGGCCCTCGTCGCTCACGGTCAGTTCCAGGCGTTCGCCGCCGATCTGCGCCTTGAGCTGGTCGGCCGTGCCGCGGGCGATCGCGCGGCCGTGGTCGATGACGACGATGTCGTCGGCCAGCACGTCGGCCTCCTCCAGGTACTGCGTGGTGAGCAGCAGCGTGGTGCCGCCCGCGACCAGCTGCTGGATCACGCCCCACATCTCGGTGCGGCTGCGCGGGTCGAGCCCCGTGGTCGGCTCGTCGAGGAAGAGCACCGGGGGATGGGCGACCAGCGCTCCCGCGAGGTCGAGCCGGCGGCGCATGCCCCCGGAGTAGGTGCGGGTCGGACGGTCGCCCGCATCGGTCAGGCTGAACTGCTCGAGCAGCTCCCGCGCGCGCTCGCGGCTGCGCCGGCGCCCCAGGTGGTAGAGCCGCCCGATCATGTCGAGGTTCTCGAACCCGGTGAGGTACTCGTCGACCGCCGCGTACTGCCCGGACAGCCCGAGCCGGCGCCGCACCTCCCGCGGCTCGGCCAGCACGTCCACCCCGTCGATCACCGCGCGCCCGGCGTCGGGCTGCAGCAGCGTCGTCAGGATGCGGACGATCGTCGTCTTCCCCGCGCCGTTCGGCCCGAGCAGACCGAGCACCGTCCCGCGCGGGACCTGCAGGTCCACCCCGTCGAGGGCGGTGACCTCGCCGTACCGCTTGACCAGCCCGGCGACCTCGATCGCCACGTCGGGCGTGTTCACTCCGACCCCCTGATGTCCGATTCGGCGTGAGCGTAGCGACGGGGTCCGACAACGTCGTCGGAGTTCCCTGCCAGGCTGCCCGCGTGACGGAGCTGCTCGTCGTCCTGGTGTGCGGGATCATCGTGATCGCCGCCGCGGCCACCTTCGGTCCTCGTCTCGGGATCGCGGCGCCGCTCGTGCTCGTCGCGGTCGGCGTCGGGGCGAGTTTCCTGCCGCTGTTCGCCGCGGTGGAGATCGAGCCGGAGTGGATCCTCGAGGGCCTCCTGCCGCCGCTGCTCTACTCGTCCGCGGTCTCGATGCCGGCGATGAACTTCCGCCGCGAGTTCGGGGCGGTCAGCGGCCTGTCGGTGTTCCTCGTGGTCGCGAGCGCGCTGGTGCTCGGGCTGTTCTTCTCGCTCGTCATCCC
The DNA here is from genome assembly GCF_030286555.1 of Actinomycetospora termitidis. Taxonomy (GTDB): domain Bacteria; phylum Actinomycetota; class Actinomycetes; order Mycobacteriales; family Pseudonocardiaceae; genus Actinomycetospora; species Actinomycetospora termitidis. The sequence goes on from NZ_JASVWF010000007.1 coordinate 39,692, forward strand.
CGGGCTGGGGTTCGCCTGGGGCGTGGCCCTGGGCGCGATCGTCAGCCCGACCGACGCGGTCGCCACGTCGATCATCAAGCGCACACCCGTGTCGAAGCGCGTCGTCGCGATGCTCGAGGGCGAGAGCCTGCTCAACGACGCCACGGCCCTCGTCGTGCTGCGCACGGCCATCGTCGCGACCGCCGCGGCCTTCTCGTTCTGGGGTGCGCTCGGGACGTTCGCGTACTCCGTGGCCGTCGCGGTCGTGCTCGGCGGCCTCGTCGGGGTGCTCGCGCTGCAGGTCCGCAAGCGGGTCCCCGACCCGACCGTCAACACCGTCATCTCCTTCGCGGTGCCGTTCGTCGCCGCGGTGCCCGGCGAACTGCTCGAGGCCTCGGGACTCGTCGCGGCCGTCGTCGCCGGGCTCGTCACGGGCTTCCGGGCCCCGCACGACCTGTCCACGCAGAACCGGCTCTCGGACGCGCAGAACTGGCGCACGGTCGAGCTCGTCCTGGAGGGCGTCGTCTTCCTGACGATGGGCCTGCAGATCCGGTCGATCGTGGAGAGCGTCGAGCGTGACCACGGCGGCGTCGGGCTCGCGGTGCTGATCGCCGTCGGCGCCCTCGTCCTGACGGTGCTCGTGCGCGCGGCCTACGTCGCCCCGCTGCTGCGCGTGCTCGCGGCCCGGGCCCGGCAGCACGTGTCGCTGCAGGGCCGGCTCGCCGGGATGCAGGACCGCCTGAGCACCCCCGAGGGCAAGGAGCAGACGGCCGCGGAGTTCCTGGAACGCGGCCGGCGGCGCGTCTCCGAGCGCCAGATGCAGCAGTTCGCGACCCGCATCACCCGCGGGCTCGCGACCGTCCGGTACTTCCTGCGCCAACCCCTCGGCCGGCGCGAGGGCACCGTCGTCGTGTGGGCCGGGATGCGCGGCGCGGTCACCGTGGCCGCCGCGCAGACGCTGCCCGAGGGCACCCCGCAGCGCTCGGTCCTCGTCCTGGTCGCGTTCGCCGTCGCGACGCTGTCGCTGCTGATCCAGGGCGGCACGATCGGCCCGCTGGTGCGCCGCCTCGCGCCGCCGGCCGACCCCGACGCGGTCGACGAGCAGGCCGAGGCGGAACGGGCCCAGCTGCTCGACCTGATGCGGCACGCCGGCGACGGCATCCCCGAACCGGCCCCGCCCGAGGGTGCGCCGGACCGGGCGTACGTCGAGGCGTCCACCCGGTGGCGGGTCGCGGTCCTCGAGGCGCAACGGGAGGCACTGCTGGTCGCCCGGGACGACGGCACGTTCGACGCCGACGTGCTCGAGGACGCGCTGGCGAACCTGGACGCCTCGCAGATCGCCATCGAGATGCGCGCCCGCTGAGAAACCCGTGCGTGGTGTGCAACAGAGCACAGCGCGCAAACTTGCACGTCGTGCATGAACGAGTAGCGTGGTCGTTGCTCGGGCGAACGAACGTCCCGGGTGCCTACCGCCGTCACTCGTGAAAGCCGGTTCCATGACCGCGTCCGTCGACACCGCCGACGCAGCACCGCCGCTGACCAGCCGTCGCGCCGTGCTCGTGCCGCTCTCGGGCCTGTTGATGGCCCTCTTCGTCGCGATCCTCTCGTCGACGATCGTGTCCAATGCACTCCCGCGCATCATCTCCGAGCTCGGCGGGACGCAGGCCCAGTACACGTGGGTGGTGACGGCGTCGCTGCTCGCGATGACCGCGTCCACCCCGATCTGGGGCAAGCTCGCCGACCTCTTCTCCAAGAAGCTGCTCGTCCAGCTCGCGATCGGCGTCTTCGTCGTCGGGACGATGCTCGCCGGCCTCTCCACGAGCACCCCGGAGCTGATCGGCTTCCGCGTGCTGCAGGGCCTGGGCATGGGTGGTCTGACCGCCCTGGCGCAGGTCGTGATCGCCGCGATCATCCCGCCGCGCGAGCGCGGCCGGTACTCCGGCTACCTCGGCGCGATCATGGCCGTGGCGACGGTCGGCGGCCCGCTGATCGGCGGCGTCATCGTCGACACCATCGGCTGGCGCTGGTGCTTCTACGTCACCGTCCCGATCGCCGTCATCGCCCTCGTCGTCCTGCAGCGGACCCTGACCGTGCCCACGCAGAAGCGCGAGGTGCACATCGACTACCTCGGCGCGCTGCTGGTCGCCGGCGGTGTCTCGGCCCTGCTGATCTGGACCTCGCTCGGCGGCAAGAACTTCGCCTGGGTCTCGTGGGCCTCGCTCGCGTGGCTCGCCGCCGGGATCGTCGCGCTCGCCCTCGCGGTGTTCGTCGAGTCGCGGGCCAAGGAGCCGATCATCCCGCTGAAGCTCTTCGGCAACCGCACCGTGGCCCTCGCCACCGTCGCCGCCCTGTTCGTCGGCGTCGCGATGTTCGGCTCGTCGGTGTTCCTGAGCCAGTTCTTCCAGCTCGCCCGCGGCGCCTCGGCCACCGAGGCCGGGCTGCTGACCCTGCCGATGATCGCCGGGCTGTTCATCGCCTCCACGACCGTCGGCCAGCTGATCTCGCGGTACGGCCGCTGGAAGCCGTACCTCGTCGGCGGCGGCCTCTCGCTCGTCGTCGGCCTGCTGATGCAGGGGCTCGTGATGGGCGCGGACACCCCGTACTGGGAGCTCGCCGTCGCGATGGTCCTGGTCGGCGTCGGTGTCGGTGCCACGCAGCAGAACCTGGTGCTCGCCGTCCAGAACCAGGTCGCCCTGCGTGACATGGGCGCGGCCAGCTCGACCGTCGCGTTCTTCCGGTCGCTCGGTGGTGCCGCCGGTGTCGCTGCCCTCGGTGCCCTGCTCTCGAGCCACGTCTCGTCGGCGATCAGCTCCGGGCTCGCCGCGGTCGGCATCCCGGCGAGCGCCACGAGCTCGTCGAGCGGGCAGATCCCGAACGTCGCGACGCTGCCCGACCCGATCCGCGGCGTCGTCGAGAACGCCTACGGCGACTCGGTCGCGCTGATGTTCCTGGTCGCCGCACCGCTGGCGCTGATCGCCCTGGTCGCCATCCTGTTCCTCCGCGAGGTGCCGCTGCGCGAGACGATCGACATCACCGAGGACGCCCCGGCCGCAACGACGGACGAGACCGACGACGTCGAACCGACCTCCGTCGTCGAGGGCACCGTCCGCGACGGCGACCGGCTCGGGGCCGGGGCGGTGCTCACGGTGGTCGACCGGGCCGGGCACCAGCTCGCCCGGGCGGTCGCCGACGAGGAGGGCCGCTACCGCCTCGCGATCGACGGCGACCCGGTGCCCTACCTGCTGGTCGCCCAGTGGCGCGGTACCCCGCACGTCGAGCTGCTCGGCGGGACCGTCGGACGCCAGCGCCGCGACCTGCGGTTCACCACCGACCCGCACCAGGGCCGGCACGCGGTCGACGCCGACACCGAGGTGATCCCGGCGGTGGCGCGATGAGCACCGCCACCACCACCCGACACGCCTCACGCGAGACTGGTCGGGTGGTGGGACGGCGGGAGCGCAAGAAGCAGGAGACGCGGACCGCGCTCAGCGAGGCCGCCGTCGCCCTCTCGCTCGAGCACGGCGTCGAGCACGTCACGATCGAGCAGATCTCCGACGCGGCCGACGTCTCCCTGCGGACGTTCTTCAACTACTTCTCCAGCAAGGAGGAGGCCGTCGTCGCGGGGGACTCCGCCCGCGGCGACGTGCTCGTCGACCTGGTCCGCGAGCGGCCCGCGTCGGAGAGCGTGCTCGAGGCCCTCCGGCACGCGGTCCTCGCGCACGTCGACGACCTCGCCGGCGACGACCGGATGGACGCGCTGCGCATGATGCGCAAGAGCCCCACGCTGCTGCCGCACCAGCTCGCGGCCTACGCGGACCGGGAGCGCGAGCTCGGCGTCGTCATCGCGGAGCGGCTCGGAGAACGGGTTCCCGACGACGGGTCGGTCGGGTTGCGTGCCGCCCTCCTGGCGGCGACGTCGATGGCCGGCGTGCGGGTCGCGATGCAGCGCTGGACCGACGGCGGGTCGCGCGACCGCGACCGCCTGCGGGCGAGCCTGGACGAGGTGTTCGACCAGTTGGCCGCCCTCGGCTCGTAGGGTGCGGGCCGTGCCGAACGCTCCCTACGGATCCTGGCCGACCCCGCTGACCTCCGAGCTGGTGGTGCAGGCCGCCGTCGGGCTCGGGGAGGTCCACCCGGACGGCGAGGATCTGCTCTGGGCCGAGGGGCGCGCCGCCGAGGGCGGACGGATCGCCCTGGTGCGCCGCACGCCCGACGGGGCGACCGCCGACGTCGTCCCGCCCGAGATCAACGTCCGGACCGGGGTCCACGAGTACGGCGGCGGCGCGTGGTGGGTCGCGGACGGCGTCGTCTTCCTCGTCGACTGGGCCGACCAGCGTCTCCGCCGCCTCGACGACGACGGGATCACGTTCCTCACGCCCGAGCCCGCGGTGCCGCGCGGTGACCGCTACGCCGACGGCGACGTCGCCCCGAACGGCACGTGGCTGGTGTGCGTCCGGGAGCGCCACCCGTCCGTCGGGGCACCCGCCACGGAGGTGGTCAACGAGGTCGTGCGGTGCGACGCACGGGCGCTCTCCGAGCCGGAGGTGCTGGTCGACGGCCCGGACTTCGTCGCGGCACCGCGGCTCTCGCCCGACGGTTCCACGCTCGCCTGGATCTCCTGGGACCACCCGTCGATGCCGTGGGACGACACCGTCCTGACGGTGCGCTCACTGGCCTCCGGCACCGACACGGTCGTCGCGGGCGGGCCGGGAGAGTCGGTCACCGAGCCGCGGTGGCAGGCCGACGGGTCGCTGACGTTCCTCTCCGACCGCACCGGGTGGTGGAACCTCTACCGCTACGACGGCTCGATCAGCGAGCCGGTGGTGCTGCTCGACGCCGAGATCGGCGTGCCCGGGTGGCAGCTCGGCGGGTCGCGGTACGCCATGCTCGACGACCGGTCGGTGGTGTTCGCGCGGTCGTCGGAGGGGTTCGACGCGCTGGTCCTGAGGCGACCGGACGGTACGACGACCGAGCTCGACACCGGCTTCTCCGTGATCCGCTCCGTCCGCGCGCACGGCGACGATGTCGTCTGCGTCGCGGGTGGCCCGACCGCCGAGCCCGGCGTCCACCACGTCTCGACGACGGGCGCCGTCACGACCCTCCGGCCGCCACGCGATCTCGGCCTCGACCCGGCGATCCTCTCGGTCCCCGAGCCGATGACGTTCTCCTCGGTCGACGGCGACGGGAACCCGCGCGATGCGCACGCGCTGTTCTACCCGCCGTCGGGAAGCGTGGAGGGGGAACTGCCGCCGCTGCTCGTCGTCATCCACGGTGGTCCGACGGGCGCGGCGTCGCCGGTGCTGTCCGTCGGGCTGCAGTACTGGACGACCCGGGGGTTCGGGGTCGTCGACGTGAACTACGGCGGGTCGACCGGCTACGGCCGCGCCTACCGCGAGCAGCTGAAGGGTGCGTGGGGGATCGTCGACGTCGCCGACTGCCTGGCTGCGGCCCGGGCGCTCGCCGACGCGGGTCGGGTGGACCCCGCGCGCCTCGCGATCCGGGGCGGGTCGGCGGGCGGGTTCACGACGTTGGCCGCGCTCGCCCGGGCCGACACCCCCTTCGCCGCGGGCGCGGACCACTTCGGCGTCGCCGACCTCGAGGCGCTCGCGGCGGACACGCACAAGTTCGAGTCGCGCTACCTCGACGGACTGGTGGGGCCGTACCCGGAGGCGCGGGACGTCTACGTCGAGCGCTCGCCGTTGACCCACGTCGGCGAGTTCTCGACCGCGCTGATCGTGCTACAGGGGGACGAGGACGCGATCGTCCCGCCGAACCAGTCCGAGATGATCGTCTCGGCGTTGCGGGAGAAGGGCGTGCCGGTCGCGTACCTGCTGTTCGCGGGAGAGCAGCACGGGTTCCGGCGGGCCGAGAACATCCGCCGGGCCCTGGACGCGGAGCTGTCGTTCTACGCGCAGCTGTTCGGGTTCACGCTGCCGCCCGACGAGGGCATCGAGCCGGTGGAGATCGAGAACCTGGATTGACGGCCCGCGTTGGGGGTTGCGTCCCGCATACGGCCGAAGAGTGAGGTCCTCCTCGGCGTGGGCGTTGCGTCCCGCACACGGCTGGAGACGGAGGAACTCCTGGCCGCACGCGTTGCGTCACGCACACGGTCGGGAGCATTCGACCGGGCCGGGCGAGGCGTTGCGTCGCGCAACGCGGTGGCGAAGTGGGGTCGACGGGCCGGGCCGTGTGCGCGACGCAACGGTGGTGCGGCGCCGGGCCGACCCGACGGGCCGTGTGCGGGACGCAACGGTGGTGCGGCGCCGGGTCGAGTGGCTGGGCCGTGTGCGCGACGCAACGCGGTCGTGCGATCAGGCCGCCGGGAGGTGCCCGTAGTCGGGGAGGTCGATCGCGTCCGCCGGCGGGCCGGCGATGCGGTTGACGAGCCCGCCGAGCTTGTCGAACGCCTCCGCGGCCACCTTGGCCGCGCCGCGCTGCACCTTCTGCCCGACGGCGGTCCGCGGGTTCATCGCCCGGATCATCGCCGGCTTCACGTCCTGGGCACGGTCGACGAACGGACGCATGAGCTGCTCGTAGCGGGCCAGCGCGGTCGGGACGTCGGGCTGCGCGGCCAGCTCCCCGGCCAGGATGTACGAGCCGGTCAGGGCCAGGCTCGTCCCGGTGCCGAACGGGCCGGCGGCCCAGGCGGCGTCGCCGAGGAGCACGGTGCGGCCGTGGCTCCAGCGGTCGAGCTTCACCTGGGCGACGGCGTCGAAGTACATCGAGGCGTCGTCGAGGGCCTCGAGCACGCGGGGGGCCTCCCACCCGACGTCGGCGAAGGTCCGGCGCAGGATCGTCAGCTGGCCGTCGCGGTCGAGCGCCTCCAGCCCGCGGACGTCGGAGAGGAAGCTCAGCATCGCGCGGGTGCTGCCGAGGTTGTCGGGACGCAGGCTGACCCCGCGGGTGCCGGTGGTGTGCATCCAGCGCCACCAGCGGTCGTCGTCGGCCGTCCGCGGGATCGTCAGGTAGGCGATGTAGAGGCCGAGCTCGGTCATGTCGACCTCGGGCACGACGAGCGACCGCGTGTGCGAGCGGGTCCCCTCGGCGACCACCACGACGTCCGCGTCGACCGTCGTGCCGCTCGCGAGGGTGGCGGTGACGTGGTCGTCGTGCTCGGCCAGGTCGGTGATCGAGTCGCCGAAGCGGTACTCGGTCGCCTCGTCGGTGCGCTCGTAGAGGATGCGGGCCATCTCGCCGCGCAGGATCTCCAGCTCGGCCGTCGGCCCGTCCGTGCCGCTCTCACCGGCCGGGAACTCCGCCACGGTGCCGCCGACCTCGTCCATCAGCCGCAGCCCGACCTCGGTCGTGTTCGCGGCGCGGACGGCGTCCTCGAGCCCGAGCCGGCGGGCCACCTCGCGTCCTGCCCCGCGGAGGTCGACGTTCTGCCCCTCGTCACGCAGTCGCGGGGCGCGCTCCACGACCGTGGTGCGCCAACCGGCGGCATTCAGCTGGAGCGCGAGGGCGGGGCCGGCGATGCTCGCACCGGAGACGAGGGCATGACGGGTCACGACGTCGGGTGCCCCGTCCGTTGCGGCTCTAACGGGCCGGGGCGTTGCTCACCGCGACCGGCCCGCCCTCGGCGAGCACCAGGTGGTCCTGCCCCTGCTCGCGCTCGAGCAGCGCCTCCTCGATCTGGGCCAGGAGGGACTGGAGGCGGGCGGCCTCGTGGTCGTCGTCGGCCGGGGCGCCGAGGTGCTCGGTCAGGCTCGTCTCGTCGACGTGCAGCTGGACCGGCGGGTCGATCGGTTCGCCGTCGAGGGCCGCCAGGGCGAGGCCCGGGGCGTCGGCGAGGTCGGCGCGGAAGCCGAGGGCGGAACGGAAGCGGTCGAAGCGCTCCTGGGAGTTCATGGGCACCTCCGGGTCGGGAGCCTCCGATGGTCCGCAGACCGGGCGCCCCGCGCCATTCCGAACGGGTGTGACCCGCGACGGCGGCCCGTGACGTCGGTCGCGGGACCGTTCCCGGTCCTTCCGCCGCCCGGACGGTTCGCCGTGATCTCCTGGGCGCCGTGCCAGACGACGCCCTCGGTGACGACGACGTGACGGCCCTCGTGGCCCGGCTCCGGCGCCGCGAGGTGTCGGCCGCGGAGCTGCGCGCGGCGGTGGCCGGGCGGCTCGCGACGGTCGACCCGGTACTCCACGGGCTCGGGCTCGACCGGACGGACGCACCCGTCGTCGGGAACCCGGAGGGGCCGCTCGCCGGGGTGCCGACGCTGGTCAAGGAGAACACCGACGTCGCCGGGTGGCCGACGACCAACGGCTCCGCCGCCTACGTCCCCGCACCGGCCCGGGCCCACGCGGCCGTGACGCAGCAGCTGCTCGGAGCGGGCCTCGACCTGGTCGGGACGAGCCGGATGCCGGAGTTCGGGCTGAACGCGACCACGGAGTTCGTCGACGTCGAGCCCACGCGCAACCCCGTCGACCCGGCCTTCTCCGCGGGCGCCTCGAGCGGCGGTGCGGCCGCCCTGGTCGCCGCCGGGGCCGTCCCGTTGGCGCACGCCAATGATGGCGGAGAGTCGATCCGCATCCCGGCGGCGGCGTGCGGGCTGGTGGGGCTGAAGCCGAGCCGCGGCGCCCTCGCGCCGAGTGCCCACGGCGCGATGATGCCGATCGACCTGGTCGCGGACGGGGTCGTCACCCGGACCGTCCGCGACACGGCGCTCGTCCTGTCCGCGATGACGGGGCGGCCGCGGGTGGAGGGGCCCGGCCGACGGCTGCGCGTGGGCGTGATGCTGCACAGCCCGGCCGGGGGCGAGGTGGACGCCGACACGCGTGCCGCGGTGGAGCGGTCCGCGGCCGTGCTGGACGCCGCCGGCCACGTCGTCGAACCGCACCGACCCGCCGTCGGGAAGGGGTTCGTGGACGACTTCCTCGTGTACTGGGGCCTGCTCGCGTTCTCGGTCGCCGCCGGCGGGCGGACGGCCTTCGGGCGCTCGTTCGACCGGTCCCGGCTCGACCCGCTCACGCGCGGCCTCGCCCGCCACTTCCTGACGACGGGTCCGCGGCGGCCGGGGTTCCTGCGTCGCCTGCGCCGGGTCGCCTACCGCGCCGAGTTCACCCACCACGACGTCCTGCTCTCGCCCGTGCTGGCCCACCGCACCCCGGAGCTGGGGTGGCTGCACCCGGCGGTGCCGTTCGAGGAACTGCGGGAGCGACTCGTGCGCTACGTCGGGTTCACGCCGCTGCAGAACGTCGCGGGTGCCCCGGCCGTCGCGGTGCCGGCGGGGCGGGACGGGCGCGGCCTCCCGGTCGGGGTGCAGCTCGCGGGCCTGCCGGGGGACGAGGCGCGCCTGCTGGAGGTGGCGTACGAGCTGGAGGCGACACGGGTGCCCCAGCGGTGTGCTCTTCGTTAATCTCCGCTGCGTGGAGTCGGATCCCCGTCCCGAGCCGACGGATCTCGACGCGCTGGTGACGGCGGTCGCGACGACGCTCATGGGCGTCGACTCCACCGGGCTGAACGAGGCCGCCGCGTCCGTCCTCGCGACGACCGTGCGCGCCCTCGGGCTGGAGAGTGGTGTCCTGCGCTTCCACGACGCGCGGCGGGGTGTCTCGGTGCTGGTGGCCGAGTGGCCGGCGCGGCCGGAGATCCCCGACCCGGACCCCGTCGGGGTGCTGCCACTCGACGAGGACGCCGCCGGCGCCGGGCTGGTCGTGCCGTTGCAGACCGCGGGGACGACGACCGGGACGCTCGGCTTCGGTGGCGACCGCCCGTGGCGGGACGACGAACAACGGGCGCTGACGACGATCGCGGTGCTGTTCGCGCAGATGCAGAGCCGGATGGCCGCCGAGGACCGGCTGCGCCACATCGCCCACCACGACGAGCTGACCGGCCTCCCCAACCGTCGCGCGCTGATGGAGCACCTGAGCGGCATCCTCGCCGCCGCCGAGCCGGGCACCCGGGCGCTCCTGTTCATCGACGTCGACCGGCTGAAGGCCATGAACGACTTCCTCGGCCACGAGGCGGGGGACCGGTTCATCGTCGAGATCGCCCAGCGGCTGCGGTCCGCGGTCGACCCCGGCGACGTCGTGGCGCGGCTGGGCGGCGACGAGATGGTGGTCGCGGTGGACGGGACGTGCGACGAGTCCCGCGCGGTCGCGCTGGCCGAGCGGGTCCAGCGCGCGATCGCCCGGCCGATCCAGCTGGGCGGGCAGTCGCTGGGGCGGACGGTCAGCGTCGGGATCGCGGTGATGGAGCCGGCGAAGGTCGCGCTCGCCCAGTGGCTGCGGTCGGCGGACCAGGCGGTCCTCGTGGCCAAGAGTCGCGGCGGCAACGAGGTCGTCGTGTTCACCGCCGAGATGGAGACGCGCGAGCAGGTGCGCGTGGCGGTGGAGATGAACCTGCTGACGGCCATCCGCGACGGATCGTTGACCATCGCCTACCAGCCGATCGTCGACCTGCGGACGCGCGCGATGGTCGGGGTCGAGGCGCTCGTGCGGTGGCACCACCCGACGCTCGGGCCGGTCGCCCCGGAGCTCTTCGTCGGCGTCGCCGAGGCCACCAACCTCGCCGGCGAGCTCGGCGACTGGGTGCTGGCCGAGGCGGTCCGGCAGTTCGCGGCGTGGCGGTCCGAGCTGCCGCCCGGCGCGCTGGCCGGCTTCGCGATCTCGGTGAACATCTCCCCGGTGCAGCTGATCGCGATCGACTTCGTCTCGACGGTGGCCGGGGTCCTCGAGCGCAACGGTCTCTCCGGTGACGAGTTGATCCTCGAGGTCACCGAGCACGCCGTGGTCAGCGACGACGCCGCGGCGCTGAAGACCCTGCACGGGCTGCGCGAGCTCGGCGTCGCGATCGCGATCGACGACTTCGGGACGGGCTACAGCTCGTTGGCGCAGCTCAAGCGGTTCCCGGTGAACACGCTGAAGATCGACCGCGGATTCGTCCACGACCTGGGGCGCAATCCGGACGACTTCTCGATCGTGCGGTCGATCGTCAAGCTCGCGGAGTCGTTCGAACTGGACCTCATCGCCGAGGGCGTGGAGAGCGAGGAGGCCGCGGCGACCCTGGTCGAACTCGGCTGCCGCGTCGCGCAGGGGTACCTGTTCTCGCGGCCGATGACCGCGGACGCGCTGGGCACGACGCTCCGGGGACAGAACCCCGGGCGGTACTCACGGGCGCAGTAGGTCCTCGTCGTCGTCGGGCTCGACGGTCGGCGGGAGTTCCGGTTCGAGCGGATCGGCGAGGTCGCCGATCAGGTCGCGCAGGTTCCCCAGGAGCATGCTCATCTCGGTCTCCTCCCGCCGGCGGCAGAAACAGGGTGCCCGGTATGTTCTGGCCCTAGTCCTCGATTCGTCGACGGTAGCGTCTTCTTGCGCGCAACTGTGTCCCTGACCGATCCCGACGACGGGCGGTTGTCTCAGATCGGCGGGAAGGCACTCTGCGTCGACGGCCGGGCGCGGACAGGTCAGCTCGCCAGGGAGGCCCGGAGGTCCGCGAAGAGGTCGGTGCGGGACTCGGAGCCGAGGCGCTGGCGCATGCCGCGGACGTGGTGCTCGACGGTCTTCGCGGTGATGAAGAGCCGGTCGCCGATCTCGCGGTAGGTCAGGCCGTCGAGGAGCAGCTCGGCGACCTCCCGTTCCCGGTCGGACAGCACGCAGGGGCGCGGCGAGGGGGTGACGACGACGGGTGGCGCGTCCGCCGCGGGCGCGACGATCTCCGCCGTGGTCGCCGGGCCGGCGAGGAGGCCCCGGGCGAGGCCGAGCATCGTCGCGAGGACCTTCTTGTCGCTGGTCCGTACGGCGGCCTCCTTGGCGAGGCGCGCTCCGTCGTAGGCGAGGCCGGCGTCGGACAGGGACGCCGCGACCGCGCTGACCTCGTCGGCCTGCACGTCGCCCGCGAGGACGTGCAGCCAGGTGCGGGCGGCGCGGGCGAGGACCGCGGCGAGCGAGCCGGCCTGGGCGGCCGGGTCGACGGCGGCCTCGGCCAGGTGGGCGGCGTGCCGCTGGGCCGACGGCGGGTCGTCGGCGGCGACCGCGGCGAGGAACGCGCACCAGTGCCACGGAGCCGCCCACAGCACCGGCTGCCCCAGGGCGGCGAGCAGCTCGTCGCCCGCCTGCAGGTGCGGAGCGAGCCAGCCCAGCTGCCCCAGCCGGCCGGCGACCACCGCGAGCTCCCCGACCGCCAGCAGCGACCACAGGTCCATCGCGTGCCGCAGGACCGCCTCCCGCGCCCGCGACCACACGGCCAGCAGGCCCCGGGTGTCCCCGGCCCGCCGGACGAGCCCGGCCTCGAGGGCGACCGCGAGCAGCTCGTCCCGGGCGTGCAGCGGCTCCGGGCGGGCGTTGGCGGCGTCGAGCCCGGCGCGGGCGGCGATCAGGTCACCGCCGGTCATGTCCGCCCAGGCCCGCAGGAGCAGGTGGCGGCGCCGGTAGGGGGCACCACCGAGGTCGGCGACGAGCGCACGGTCGACCAGGGTGCGCGCGAGGTCGGGCTCGCCGCGGTGGAGGGCGACCAGGGCGCCGAGGGCGGCGGGCGAGTCGTCGTGCAGCACCGGCGCGGCGCGGCACTCGAGCAGGGACGCGGCTCGCGTGAGGTCGGACAGCGCGGACGCCGAGCCCCCGGGCTGCACGGACGCCCGGACGGCCTTCCCGACAAGGCCGTCGGCCCCAGTTCGGAGGGTGGGGGGTGCGGGGCGGGCGGGGTCGGGGGCGGTCGTGGGCACCTCGCGACCAGTGCCGACGAGCGCGACCGCGGCCGCCGGCGAGGCGCAGGTCGGGGCGACGGCGGCGACCCACGCGTGCAGCTCGGCGGCGTCGGCCAACATCCCGCGGTGCGCGTGCACGCCGGCGAGGACGTGCGCGGCACGGACCAGCTCGGGGAGCGGGGCGTCGGACGCCAGGACCTCGTCGGCGCACCGGGCGGCCTCGACGAGCTCGCCGGTCAGCGCGGCCTGTTCGGCGACGGCGACCAGGTCGGACGTCATCGGGCGCTCCAGCTCGGGCGCGCTCACACCGCGGCCGTCTGCGCCGCAGGGTCAGCGGGCTGGTTCTGCACCGGCGGCGTGACCGGCTGAGAGGACGGCGGGGTCGAGACCGGCGGGGTGTTCGGCGGAGGGTCGACCTTCGGGGTGTCCTTGGTCGTGGTGCCGGGGGTCGACGGCGTCGGGTTGTTGACCACGGGCGCCGGTGCGGCCGGCGCCGGCGCGGCGGGCGGCGGAACGACGGCGGGCGCGGGCACGACCGGGGCCGGCTTCACCGCGGCCGGGACGACGGGGGCCTTGGTCGCCGTCGACTTCTTCGTCGCGGCGGCGGGGGAGACGTCGTCCGAGCCGGTGGTCGTCGCGGGGTCGAGGGTGCCGGCCGGCAGCGTGCCGGCGTCGCCGATCGCGGGCACCGCGCCCGGTGCCGGGGCGGCCGCCTGGGCCTGGGAAGGAGCGACCGTGGCGCTCGAGGAGCCGGTGTTCTTGACCATCGGCACCGTCACCGCCACGGCACCGCCCGCGACCAGCACCGCCGCGGCACTCGCGCCGATCGCGATCCGACGTCGGCGGGTGTCGGGCGCGTCGGTCGGGACGAAGGGGCCGGGGGCGGCCATCGGGGCTGCCGCGCGGGCGGGCGGCAGGGCCGAGGTGGGCATCGGGGTACGGCTCGGGAGCCCGCCGCCGAGGGTGTCGGTGATCGGCTCGTCGAACGCGGGCCGGAGACGCACCGGGGTGGTGACCGGGTCGGCGGCCTCGGCGAGCAGCGCGGCGGGACCGACGAAGGAGGTGCGGGGGTCGGCGTCGGCGTGCGCCAGGAGGGCGGCGGCGGGGCCGACGAACTCGGTGCGGGGCTCGGGCCGTTCGAAGGGCCCCGAGATCGGGGCACGACCCGGCGTCGGGAAGGGTCCGGTCGGGGGGCGGACGACGCCGGAGGCGGCGGCCGAGGCCCAGGTGGCGCCGCGGGCGACGACGGTCGTGGGGTCGGGGTCGACGGAGACCGGCCGGCCGAGCTCGGCGGAGAGCATGCGGGCGACCAGCGGGATGCGCGAGGAGCCGCCGACCAGCAGGACGCCGTCGAGGTCGGCGGGGCGGACGCGCGCGGAGTCGAGGACCTCGCCGAGGACGTCGATCGTCTGGCGCAGCGCCGGCGCGATCATCTCCTCGAACTCGCCGCGGGTGACGCGGATGCGGGTGGTGACGTTCGGGAGGCGGACGTCGACGACGGCGTCGGTGTCGACCGACAGCTGCTCCTTGGCCGCGACGCACGCGCGGCGCAGGCCGGCGACGGCGCGGACGGTGGCGGGGTCGGCCGGGTCGAGCGCCGCGACGGCGCCACCGAGCTCCGAGCAGACGTGCCAGAACAGGGCCTCGTCGAAGTCGATGCCGCCGAGGGCCTCGATGCCCTGGCCGCGGCCGAGGACGGTCAGGCCGACCGGCGCGGCGGGGGAGGAGGGGACGCCCCGGACGACGGCGGCGTCGAAGGTGCCGCCGCCGAGGTCGTAGACGGCGACGGTGCGCCCGACGGGCAGGCGGCCGGCGGCGGCGTGCGCGGCCGCGGCGGCCTCGGGTTCGGTCAGCAGGACGACGTCGTGCAGCCCGACCTCGGCGAGGGCCTCGGTGAACACGCGGCGGCGGTAGGCGCCCCAACCGGCCGGGTGGGCCACGGCGAGCCGGCGCGGCTCGCGGCCCTGCTGCTCGGCGACGCGGTCGGCGGTCCAACGGACCATCTCGGCGGCCACGCCGTCGGCGGAGAAGCCCTCGCCGGCGACGACGATCGGGGTGTCGTCGCCGAGGCGGCGCTTGAACTCACGGACGACCCGCTGCGGCGCCCACGGCGCCCGGGCCTCGGCCTCGCCGCCGACGAGCAGGGACCCGTCGTCGTCGACGAGGAGGACCGACGGGACCTGGACGCGGCCGCGGTCGAGGCCCACGACGCGCACGTCGGGCGCGTGGTCGAGGTGGACGGCGGCGGCGGTGAAGGTGGTGCCCAGGTCGATACCGAGGTCGTAGGCCAGGGGAGTGCCCGGCCTCGTCGTCCCCGCGCGCGGGTCCACCATCGTCACGCCCAGCTCCATCCGCCCCGGCCGCCCGGACGGGGCGGCACCGTGTCGCTGACTCGTGGCCATCATCGACCCGCTCCGCGGCGTCGTTACACGTTCGTAGCTCGATCGTGTGAGCTTGCTCCGTTCGGTCGGAGGACCTGCGTCACTCGCCGTGACCCCGGGGTGCCGACCGGGGGGACGCACGGAAATCCCCTAGGGGGTCGCCCGGCGAACCCGGCGGGAGCCCCGATGGCCGGTGGGCCCCCGACGACGACTGTTCTCACCACGCCGCTCCGGCAGCACCGCCGAGAGCGCCAACACCTTCGACCTGTGGGGGCACACCATGGCCGTGGCCGAGAAGACGCTGCTCGAGTTCCTGCTGGACCTCCTGAACAACCACGACGCGCTCGCCGAGTTCCGCGACGACCCGCACGCCGCGCTGCGTGAGGCCGGCCTCGGCGACGTGTGCGTCGACGACATCAAGGAGCTCCTGCCCGTCGTCCTCGAGAAGGTCGACGCCGACAAGTGCGCCAAGTACGAGGACGACTGCGACGACGACGACTGCTGGGACTCCGAGCCCCGGCACGACGACGGCCACGAGCACCACCACCACAAGCCGATCGACTGCGACGACGAGGGCCGCCCGGCTCCGCACTGCAGCCCGACCGACCAGGTCGTGGCGCACCTGAACTACGTCACGAACAACTACTCGTACGACTCGCACGACACGTACAACACGACGAACAACATCACGAAGATCTGGGCCGGCGACGACGCGGACATCCGCGTCGACAACACCACGACCAACGTCGGCGACGGCGGCACCTTCGTGGGCGGCGACAACAACGCCCCGATCACCCACGGGGACGGCAACGTCGTCGGGGACGAGAACCAGGTCGCGGGCCAGGGCGCCAACGCCGCCTTCGGTGAGGGCTCCGTCTTCGACACCGGCAACGTGAACGCCGGTGACCACGGCGGCATCAACTTCGGCGCCGGCGTCAACACCGTCACCGACGCGTCGACCGACAACTCGCAGCACGACTCGAACAACACCGACAACTCCGACCAGGACAACTCGGTCGACAACTCGCAGCACGACTCGAACAACGTCGACAACTCCGACCAGGACAACTCGACGAACACCGACTCGTCGATCCACGACAACAAGCTGCTCAGCGACAACGACCTGAGCCACACCGACGACGCCAGCCACGGCGGCGAGATCACGCACTCCTCGCTGCTGCCGCTCTGAACGGGCTAACCGCTTCGAGCGGTATCACGGCCGCGTAACGTCTGCGGCGTGACGACGAGGCCGGGACACGGGACACCGTGTCCCGGCCTTCGTGTGTGTGGGGGAGACACGTGAGCACGAAGAACCTGGGCGATCTCGTCAACACCGCCCGGCAGGCCGCGAAGGCCTACGAGCGGCCCGACCTGGAGTCGCGGCTCGCCGTCGTGGCCCGGACCGTCGCGGACGACCGGGCCCGGGTGCTCGTCGTGGGGGAGTTCAAGGCCGGCAAGACCGAGCTGGTCAACGCGATCCTCGGGGGCCGGGCCCTGCCGACGGACGCGCACAAGGCGACCACGGTCCCGACGGTCTGCGTCCACGGCGAGCAGCGGTCGGTGACGCTGGTCCGGGCGGTCGAGGGCGGCCAGGAGCAGCAGCAGATCTCGCCGACGCAGCTCGCCGACCACGTCACGGAGAAGGGCAACCCCGACAACGCGGCGGGCTGGTCGCACGCGGAGGCGAGCCTGCCGATCGAGGAGCTGCAGGGCCTGCGCCTCGTCGACACCCCGGGCGCCGGTGGTCTCGCCTCGCCGGCGTCGGTCTCGACGATGGCCGAGATGCCGGGCTCGGACGGGGTGCTGCTGGTCTGCGACGCCGGTCGGGAGCTGACCGCGCCGGAGCTCGCGCTGGTCCGGACGGCGGCCGCGGTGTGCCCGACGGTCGCGGTGGTGCTGACCCGCGCCGACCTGCACCCGCAGTGGCGCCGCATCGCCGAGATCGACCGCTCCCACCTCGACCGGGCGGGTGACCGTCTCCGCGCGGTCCCGGTCCTGACGACGTCGTCGGCGCTCGCGCTGCACGGGGCGGAGAACGACGAGGCGTCGCTCGTGACCGAGTCCGGCGTCGTCGAGGTGCGGCGGCTGCTGCGCGAGGACGTCGTCGGTGGGCGGCACGCCCGGCGGACGCGGATGGCCGCCGACGAGGTGCTGGTGGTGTGCGAGCAGCTGGCGGCCCGGTTCCGCGCCGAGCGTGACGCCCTCGCCGACCCCGCCCGCGCGCAGCGCATCTCCGACGAGCTGGAGCGCTCGACGGCCCGGGTCGCCGCCCTGCGCGACCGCGCCGCCCGCTGGCAGCAGACCCTCAACGACGGCACCCAGGACCTCGTCTCCGACATCGAGTACGACCTGCGCGACCGCCTGCGCACCGTCACCACCGATGCCGAGGCCGCGCTCGACGACACCGACCCGGCCAAGACGTGGGAGCAGTTCGCGCCGTGGCTGCACCAGCAGGTATCGGCAGCGGTCTCGACGAACGTGGTGTGGGCCGAGGAACGGACCCGGTGGCTGGCGGAGCGCGTCGCGACCCACTTCGCCGAGGACGGCGAGGGCGTCCTGCCGCCGATGACGTCGCCGGAGGGGCAGCCGATGTCGGCGGACCCGGTCGGGCTCCTGGCCGCGCCCGACCACGAGAAGTTCGGGTTCTCGCAGTCGATGCTGATCGGGATGCGGGGGTCCTACGGGGGTCTGCTGATGATCGGCATGATGACCACCCTGGCCGGGCTCGCCCTGATCAACCCGTTCTCGATCGGCGCGGGTCTGCTGCTGGGCTCCAAGACCCTGATCGACGAGCGCAAGCGCGCCCTGCGCCGTCGTCAGGCCGAGGCGAAGCAGGCCGTCCGGCGGCACGTCGACGACGTCATCTTCCAGGCCGGCAAGAACTCCCGCGACATGCTCCGCGAGGTCCAGCGCACCCTGCGGGACCACTTCACCTCGACCGCCGAGCAGCTCGAGCGGTCCCTCAACGCCACCTCGCAGGCGGCGAAGGCGGTGGAGGCGGACGGGGCGAAGCGGACGGCGCGGCTCGCGGACGTCGAGGCGGAGCTGGAGCGGATCGAGTCGCTCGCGGCGCGGGCGCGGACGGTGCGGGAGAGCGTCGGGCCGGCCCGGCTGGTCGGGGCGTGAGCGCGCCCGCTCCCGCCGCCCGCCTGACCGACCAGGCCCGGGCCGTCGTCGGGAACGCGCAACGCCTGTACGCCACGGGTGGGCCGGATCCGGCGACCGACTGGGCGCGCGCGGTGCTCCACGACGCGCGGTCGCGCCTGGACGAACCGCTGCGGGTGGCGCTGGCCGGGACGCTGAAGGCGGGGAAGTCGACGCTGCTGAACGCGCTGGTCGGGGAGCGGGTCGCGGCGACGGACGCGGGGGAGTGCACCCGGCTGGTCACCTGGTACCGGGACGCGCCGTCGCCCGCGGTGCTGCGCGAGGACACCGACGGCCGGCGGGGCCCGGTGCCGTTCGTGCAGGACCGCGAGGGGCTGCGGATCGACCTGCGGGGCGTCGATCCCGCGCGGGTGGGCCGGCTGCTCGTCGACTGGCCCTCACGCGGACTGGCGGAGACCACACTCGTCGACACCCCCGGCCTCGACTCCATCCGCGAGACCAACTCGCGGCGCACGCTGGCCTTCGTCACGCCGGACGACCGGCCGTCCGGGGCGGACGCGGTCGTCTACCTCATGCGCCACGCCCACCGGAACGACGTCGGGTTCCTCGAGGCGTTCGCCGACCTCGCCCGGGGAGGGGCCGGCGGACTGGGCGCGGTCGGGGCGTCGGGGACGGTCGTGGTGCTGTCGCGCGCCGACGAGATCGGCGGCGGCGGGCTCGATGCGGTCACGACGGCGGGTCGGGTCGCGGAGGCCTACCGCGACGACCCGGCGCTGCGGCCGCTGTGCCAGACGGTCGTGGCGGTCGACGGGCTGCTCGCCGAGAGCGCGCGGACGCTGCGCCAGGCGGAGTTCACGACGTTGCAGGCGCTGGCCCGGGCGCCGCGGGCCGAGGTCGACGCGCTGCTGCTGTCTGCGGACCGGTTCTGTGCGGCCGACCCACCCGCCGTCGTCGCCGAGGCCCTGGCCTCCGACCCGGACGGGACGCGGCTCGACGCACCGGCCCGCCGGGCGCTGATGGACCGGTTCGGGGTGTTCGGCATCCGGTCCGCGACCACGGTGCTGCGTCGCGGGGCGCGGACCGGGCGGGGCGTCACGGACTCCGTGTCGCTGGCCGAGGAGCTGGTCAAGCGCTCCGGGCTGGAGGAGCTGCGGGACGTGCTGGGGTCGCGGGTGGTCGGGCGGCGCGACGTGCACAAGGCGCGGTCGGCGCTGCTCGCGGTGGAGATGGTGCTCGCGCGGGCGCCGCGGCCGGACTCGGGCGGGGTCGCCGCGGAGCTCGAGCGGGTGCTCACCGGCGCCCACGAGTTCACCGAGCAACGCCTGCTCGCGGCCCTGCGCCAGGGCCAGGTGACGATGCCCGCGGAGACCCAGCCGGAGGCGGAGCGGCTGCTCGGCGGGGATGGCCCGGACCCGCACGCGCGGTTGGGCGTCGCGCCGGGCGAGGACGTGCGGGCCGCGACGCTCGAGGCACTGGACCGGTGGCGGACCCGGGCGGAGTCCCCGCTGACCTCGAGGGCGGCGGCGGAGGTGGCGCGGGCGGTGGTGCGCTCGTGCGAGGGGGCGCTGCGGTGATCCGGATGGTGTGCGCGACGCACACGGTCGGGCAGGGCGGTGTGAGCCGGCGCCGGATGTGCGTGGCGCGCACGGTTGGGCGGGGCGGCGTGAGCTGACGCCGGATGTGCGTGCCGCACACGGTTGGGCGGGGCCGCCGCGCCTTGTCGCGGGTTCTCCGCGGTCCGGCGGCACCTTGTCGTTGGGATTCCCAGCGACATGGTGGGGGCGGGCCGTGGGTTCCCCGCGACAAGGCGAGGCAGGGACGGTCGACGACGGCCGGGCTACGGTCGACCACCGTGATCGTCCTGGACCTCGGTGGCGTGCTGGTGGCGTCGGACGCGGTGATGACGGCTGTCGCCGAGCGGCTCGGGGTGTCGAGGCCGGCGCTGGAGGCGGTCTACTACGGGCCGCGGGAGGCCTATGACCTCGGCGGGGCCGACCTCGCCTACTGGACCGCGGTCGGTGCGGCGCTCGGCGCCACGATCTCGGACGGCGACGCCGCCGAGCTGACCGCGATCGACGCGACGAAGTGGGCGGACCTCCCGGCGGAGTCGGCGGAGTTTCTGGCCGCGCTCGGCGATCGGCGGACGGCCGTGCTCTCCAACGCACCGGCACATCTGGCCCGGACCGTCCGCACGGCGACCTGGTCGCAGCGCTTCGAGACGCTCGTGTTCTCCGCGGAGGTCGGCCTGGTCAAGCCCGACCCCGCGATCTACGCCGCCGCCGACCGCGCCTACGGCACCACGCCGGGCGAGTGCACCTTCTTCGACGACAAGCCCGTCAACGTCGAGGCCGCCCGCGCCCACGGGTGGGACGCGCACGTGTGGACCGGACCGGCCGACGCGCTCGCCCGGCTGTAGGACGACCGGCAAGATCTCGTTCTACCGCGCGAAGTGGGGCGCGGACCGAGCGGTCCGCTCCCACCGCCAGGATCTCGCCGTCTCCGGCCGCACGGATCCCGTTCCGCGGCGTCTCGTCGGAGAAGGCAAGATCCCGTTCCACCGCGCGAAGTGGGGCGGGGACCGAGCGGTCCGCTCCCACCGACAGGATCTTGCCGTCTCAGGCGGCCCGGACCTCGTCCGGCTGCGCCACCGGGTCAGACCGTCTCGGGCGCCGGGGCCACGGTGGTGCGGGCCGGCTCGCGGGTGGCGAACAGCATCAGGAGCGCGCCGACCAGGGCGAGCACGCTCATCGTCACGAACCCGCTGGTGAACGTGCCGGTGCTGTCGACGATCGCGCCCATCGCGACCGGTGCGATGACGCCGGAGATCGCGAACGCCGCGTCGGCGAAGCCGGCGGCGGTGCCCGGCTGGCTCGGTGCGGCGTCGATGGAGGCGACCCACCAGATGCCGCCGGTGACGAACCCGAAGCCGACGCCGCAGGAGATGAAGATCAGCGCGACGGTGAGGGTCGGGTCGAGGAACACCGGGATCAGCGAGGCGCCCGAGAGCAGCAGCGCGACGCCCATGATCGTGTAGCGGCTGCGCACGCTCTGCGTCCGCCGGTAGACCCGGTCGACGAGGAACCCGCCGACCAGGGCACCGACGATGCCCGCCGCCCACGGCGCGATCGCGAACGCGCCGACCGCCTTGATCGACAGCCCGAACGAGGTCGAGAGGTACTGCGGGAGCCAGTACATGAAGCCCCAGAACATGAATCCCCACGCGAAGTAGCCGATCGCGCAGATCCAGAGGTTGCGGTTGCGCAGCAGGGCGCTCCAGTCGGTGCGGCCCGGGGTCTCGTGCGCGATCTCGGCCTCGCGGCCGGCGGCGATGAGGGCGCGCTCGGCGTCGTTGGGCTGTGTGGCCTCCTCCGGGGTGCTGCGCAGCAGGCCGAGCGCGACGACGATCCACAGCAGCCCGAACCCGCCGATCACCCAGAACATCCCGCGCCACCCGACGGCGCCCATGAGCTGGGTGAGCAGCGGCCCGGCGATCAGCAGGCTGCCGGAGACGGCGACGCCGCCGATCAGGGCGAGCGCGAAGCCGCGCTCCGACGCCGGGAGCCAGCGGCCCGCGGTGCGGGTGGCGGCCGGGAAGGCCGGAGCCTCCGCCGCGCCGAGCACGATGCGGATGAGCAGCAGGCCGACGAACCCACCCGCGAGCGGCACCAGCGCCGTCGTCAGGGAGAACAGCGCGACCGCGGCGATGAGCACCTTGCGTGGGCCGAACCGGTCGACGAGCGGACCGGAGAGGAACGCGAAGACCGCGTAGCCGATCGAGAAGACGCTCGAGACGACGCCGTACTGGGTGTCGGTGATCCCGAACTCGGTCTTGAACGGCGTGACCGCGTACGAGATCGCGCTCCGGTCGACGTAGTTGATGACGATCAGGGCGACGATCAGTCCGATCGTGACCCAACGAAAGCGGGTGGGCATGGTCCTCACCTGTCCGTAGCGCGTTCCGCTGATAGGAACGAATGCCGAATGGCGTTGACGTGAAGAATGGTGCTCGACGGAGATCGGGTCAATGGTGCAGCTCCGACCCGTGACCCTGAATTGTCAATCGTTCCGGTAGAAGGAACGAGCGAGGTCCGCCGGGGTGGTGGAGTCCCGCAGGTCCCAGACGCGGGCCGCCAGGTCGCCCGCCCCGGAGCCGGCGTTCATGACGAACTTCGTCTCGTGCTCGGCGGCCGAGAGCGGGCGCACCGGCCCGCCGCGGTTGTCGCGGACCCGCTCGGTGACGACCTCCCCGGAGCGCAGGTGCGCGGTGAGGACGGCGGGGAAGGCGCGCGGGAAGCCGGCCGTGGCCTCGTCGTCGGGAACGCACTCCACCAGGGCGGCCACGGCGAGCCGGGCCGGGTCGGCCGCCGCGGCGTCGGTGAAGTCGGCGTGCGAGACCCCCAGGCCACCGCGGTCACCGGTCAGGGCCGCCGCGACGGTGTAGGGCCCGGAGAACGCCGCGTGGTACCCGGAGCGCGGGTGGGCCTTCTCCGCGGCCGGCTCCGCGATCGTGCGCAGCACCGGGGCGGGCACGCCCAGGACGAGCCGCTCGACGTCGTCGGGACGGATTCCGCGGTCGCGCAGGGCGAGTGCGGCGTCGATGCCGGCGTGCGTGAAGTGGTTGCAGGGGTAGGGCTTGTAGAACACGCGCAGGGTCTCCCAGCGCTCGCCGAGCCCCTCGGTGACCTCCTCGATCCGCACCCGGTCGCCGCAGAACGCCTGCAGGAAACCGAAGCGCCCCTCGAGGACGGTCGGCGGGCCGGTGAGGCCGTGGCGGGCGAGGTCCGCGGCCGCGACCCCGGCGTGCGCCGCCCACCCGCAGTGCACCCGCTTGACGGTGCCGCCGGTGCGGTTGGCCTCGATGACGCCGGCGCCCATGGAGGCGGCGATGCCGATCGCCGAGGTGAGCTGGTCGGCGTCGAGCCCGCGCAGCATCCCGGCCGCGACGGCGGCGCCCACGGCCCCGCAGATCGCGGTCGCGTGCTGGCCGTACTCGAAGAACACGGAGTTGCCGAGCTCCTCGTCGTACCCGGCCATCCCGAGCCGGCAGGTCAGCTCCACCCCGACGGCGGCCGCGTCGAGGAAGGCGGGCCCGCTCGCGCCCGCGGCCTCGGCGGCGGCGAACGCGGCGGGCAGCACGGCGGCCGACGGGTGCAGGACCGACGGCAGGTGGGTGTCGTCGAAGTCCAGCGAGTGGGCGAGCGTGCCGTTGACCAGGGCGGCCGAGGGGGCGGGGAGCTGCTCCCCGGTGGCGAACGACGTCGCCGCGCCGCGCCCGCCCCACTCGTCGACGACGGCCGAGACGATCCGGCCGGGCTCCTCGCGCCGGGCGGCCAGGCAGTTGCCGAGCAGGTCGACGGTGCGCGCGGCGAGGTCGTCGCGCAGCTCGGCGGGCAGGCCCTCGGCCACGACCCGGACGGCGAGGTCGGCGACCTGCTGGGCGGGGGTGCGGGTCACGACGGCGGTCACGCGAGCACCGCCACCGGCCGGACCGGGGAGCCGGTGCCGCCCACGATGCGCAGCGGCGCCATGACGAACACGAACTCGGTGAGGCCCGCGTCGTGGGCGTCCTCCAGCGCCAGGTGCTCGATGATGTGGATGCCGTTCTCCACCAGCAGGATCCGGTGCACCGGCAGCACGGCGTGCCCGGCGCCCGGCGGGATGCGCTCGAAGGCGGTGGTGTCGCTGCCGGCCGCGACGACGCCGCGCTCGGCGAGCCACGCAGCGCCGCTCTCGTCGACGCCCGGGACGCCGTCGGCCTGGCCGAGGTAGGTCGCGGCGGTCCCGAAGTGCCGCGCCCAGCCGGTGCGGATCACCGCGACGTCGCCCGGGCCCGGCTCCGGGCCGGCCGCGGCCAGGTCGGCGGCCGTCACGGCCTCGCCCGGCTCCAGCACGTCCACCCCGCGGGCGGCGGCCACGTCGAGCAGCACGCCGCGGGTGATCATCGGCGGGATCGTCTCCGCGCCGTGCTCGCGGTGCACCCCGCCGACCTGCGCCTCGGCCGCGTCGACCCCGCCGTGCAGGCAGCCCTCGTGGCTGACGTGCGAGAGCGCGTCGACGTGGGTGCCGACGTGCCCGCCGGTCACGATCATCTCGTTGGAGGCGGACCCGCCGTCGGGACGGACCATGTCGCCGTGGCGACGGATCAGCGTCATCCGGAAGCCGGGGTGGTTCGGCGAGCACGGCATGCCGGTGAACAGCGGCTGGCCGAGCTCGACGGTGCGCACGCCGCCGGCGATCGCGTCGAGCAGGGCGCGGGTCGGTGTGGCGGTGGTCATCGGGTCTCCTCGTTCTGGGCGAGCAGGGCTCTGGCTCCCGCGACGACGGCGGGGTCGACGAAGCGGCCGTCCGCGTCGAGGAAGGCGGTCTCGGTCGAGTCCTCGAGCGAGGCGAGCAGCGCCCGGGCGCGGGCGAGCTCGTCGGGCGTAGCGGTGAAGGCTCGGTGGACCACCGGGACCTGCCGCGGGTGGATCACCGACCGGCCGTGGAAGCCGCGGTCGCGGGCGGCGGCGGTGTCGGCGGCCAGCCCGGTGAGGTCGGCGACGTCGGTCCACACCGGCGCGACCGGACTCGCCAACCCGGCGGCCCGGCTCGCCACGACGACCCGCTGGCGCGCCCACTCGAGCGCAGCCCGGTCGCGGACACGCAGGTCGGCGGCCAGGTCGGCCTCGCCGAGGGAGAGTCCGACGACGAGCTCGTGGACTCTGGCCAGCTCGAACGCCCGCTCCACGCCGAGGGCGGACTCGAGCAGCAGGTGCAGCGGCTTCCCGAGTGCCTGCGCCAGATCCTTCACGACGGCGGGGTCGGTCGCCTTGGGCACGCGGACCCCGTCGATCGGCAGGCCGGCGAGGACGTCGAGATCGAGCCGACCCGCCTCGTCGTCGGGAAGATTCATCCGGACCCACAGCGGCTTCGTGCTGCTCAGCCGAGCCAACGTCTCCCGGGCCAGGGCCTTGGATCCGGCGGGCACCGCATCCTCGAGGTCGACGACCACCGCCTCGGCCTCGCCGTCCAGGGCCTTCGCGACGAGGTCCGGGCGGTGGCCGGGGACGTAGAGCCAGCTGCGGGCGATGCCGTAGCCGCTCATACCGCGCCCGCCGCCCGGAGCTGCTCGAGCCGCTCGGCGTCGACGCCGTGCTCCGCGAGGACCTCCGCGGTGTGGCGGCCCAGGGCCGGACCCG
This sequence comes from Actinomycetospora termitidis, assembly GCF_030286555.1. Taxonomy (GTDB): domain Bacteria; phylum Actinomycetota; class Actinomycetes; order Mycobacteriales; family Pseudonocardiaceae; genus Actinomycetospora; species Actinomycetospora termitidis. The sequence continues at coordinate 64,973 of NZ_JASVWF010000007.1, forward strand.
CCGTCCGGACCGCGCCCGGGGTCTCCGAGAGCCGGAAGGGGACGTTCTGGAAGCGGACCGGGCCGAGCTCGTCGTCGTCGACGGTCACGATGCTCTCCAGCGCCGCGTACTGCGGGTCGGCCAGGACGTCGGCCGCGGTGTAGATCGGCGCGACGGCGGCCTCGGCCTTCTCGAACGCCTCCACGACCTCGTCGCGGTCGCGCGCCGCGATCCAGGAGCCGACCGCCTCGTCGAGCTCGTCGGCGTGCTGCGCGCGTGACCACCCGGCCGCGAACCACGGCTCGTCGATCAGCTCCGGGTGCCCGACCAGTCGCATGACGCGCTCGGCGATCGACTGCGCGCTCGTCGAGACGGCGACCCACCGGCCGTCGGCGCACTCGTAGGTGTTGCGCGGGGCGTTGTTCGACGATCGGTTGCCGTGCCGCGGCTGGAGCTCGCCGAGCTGGTCGTAGGCGATGACCTGCGGGCCGAGCACCGTGAGCAGCGGCTCGATGATCGCCATGTCGACGTCCTGGCCGCGCCCGGTCTGCTCGCGCGCCCGCAGCGCCGTCATGATCGCGAAGGCCGTGGTCAGCGCGGTGACGCCGTCGGCGAGTCCGAAGGGCGGGAGGGTGGGCGGCCCGTCGGGCTCGCCGGTGATCGCGGCGAAGCCGCTCATCGCCTCGGCGAGCGTGCCGAACCCCGGGCGCGAGGCGTACGGCCCGAACTGGCCGAAACCGGTGACGCGGGCGACGACGAGGCCGGGATTGCGCTCGCGCAGCACGTCCGGGCCGAGGCCCCAGCGCTCGAGCGTGCCGGGCCGGAAGTTCTCGATGATCACGTCGGCGTCCGCCGCGAGCTCGCGGAACACCTCCTGGCCCTCCGGGGTGGAGAGGACGAGGGTGACCGAGCGCTTGTTGCGGCCGAGCATCTTCCACCACAGCCCGACGCCGTCCTTCGCGGCGCCGTGCGTGCGGCTGGGGTCGCCGCGGGGGTGCTCGATCTTGATGACGTCGGCGCCGTGGTCGCCGAGCAGGGTGGCGGCGAGCGGACCCGCGAACAGCGTCGCGACGTCGAGCACCTTGAGTCCGGCGAGGGCGGTCATGCGGTCCTTTCCGGGCGTCGCGGAGCGGCGCCGAGACGGTGGGAGATGCGGTCGGCAACCGCGACGACGCGCGGCGCGATCGCGGTGACGAACTCGTCGGTGACGCGGTAGCGGGGGCCGCACACCGAGATGGCGCCGAGCACGTCGCCGGACACCCCGAAGACGGGGGCCGCGACCGACCCGGCGTCGGCCTGGCGCTCGCCGGCGGACGCGGCGTAGCCCAGCTCGACGATCCGGTCCAGCTCGGGGCGCAGGACGTCGGGGTCGACGACGGTGCCCGGGGTGAGGGCCTCGAGGGGCTCGGCGAGGACCTGGTCGCGTTCCTCCGGCGCGAGGAACGCGAGCATGCACTTGCCCGAGGAGCCGGCGTGCAGCGGGAACCGGCGGCCCAGCTCGACGGTCATCTTGATCTCGTGGGTGCCGACGACCTGGTCCAGGTAGACCCGGCCGTGCGGCACCGGCGTGGAGAGCGTGGCGGTCTCGCGGGTCTCGTCGCGCAGCTCGCGCATCAGCGGCAGCGCGGCCTGGCGCAGGTCGGACTCGCGCAGCGCCCGCGACCCGATCGCCGCGGCGGCCGGGCCGAGCCGGTACTCGCGGCTGACCGGGTCGAGGGCGACCATCCCGCGGCTCGCGAGCGAGGTCAGGATGCGGTGGACCACCGCCTTGGACAGCCCCAGCTCCCGCGCGATGTGCGAGACCCCCTGGGTCGACGGGCCGTCGACGAACAGCAGCAGCACGTCGGCCACCCGGGCCGTCGCCTCGGTCCCGCCGGTCTGTTCGGGCACTCTCGACCTCCTCGTACCGCTGGAAGAAACACAGGGTTCATCGTGACGGCGGGTGCCGTCAAGCCGGTCGTGTCGTCCCGTTGTGCTCGCGGCCGTGAGCTGCTCTCATGAGCAGCGACGCACGAGTCAGTGTGCGTTTCTCTGAACGGAACGGAGGTCGGGCATGGCCGACGTCGACCTGCTGGTCGCCGGGGCTGGCGGTGGCCTGGCCGGGGCGCTGCGCGCCGCCGAGCAGGGACTGTCGGTGGTGGTCGCCGAGGCGAACCCGCACTACCGGCGGGGCAACAACACCGCCATGTCGACCGCGATGATCCCCGGCCCGGGCAGCCGCTTCCAGCGCGCCGCGGGCGTCGAGGACACCCCGGAGCGCTTCCTCGCCGACGTCGCCGCCAAGACCCACGGCGAAGCCGACCCGGTCGTCGCCGCGACCCTCGCGCACCTCGGGGCGGAGCTCGTCGAGTGGCTGGCCGACCACGTCGGGCTGCCGGTCGAGCTGGCCGCCGTCGACTACCCCGGCCACTCCGTGCGGCGCTGCCACACGGTGCCCGGCCACCACGGCTCGACGCTGCTGCGTGCGCTCGCCGACGCGGCTGAGGCGTCGTCGTCGATCGACGTGATGTGCCCGGCGCGGCTCACGGGGCTGGCTCCCGTTTCGAGCGAAGGGCACCTTCCGTCGAGTAGTTCGAGCGAAGGGCCCCTTCGCTCGGAGTGGCGGGTGACTTTGACCCGTCCCGACGGCGGGTCCGAGGAGCTGACGGCGTCCGCGGTGCTGCTCGCGACGAACGGCTACGGCGCCGCCCCGGAGCTCGTCGCGCGCCACCTGCCCGAGATCGCCGACGCCGCCTACCACGGCAGCGAGTACTCCACCGGCGACGCGCTGCGCTTCGGCGCCGAGCTGGGCGCGGCATCCGGGTACCTCGACGCCTACCAGGGCCATGCCGGGCTCTCCGCCGCCGCGCGGACGCTCGTCACGTGGACCACCGTCATGAACGGCGCGATCGTCGTCGACGCCGACGGGCGCCGCTTCGGCGACGAGACCGTCGGCTACTCCGAGTACGCCGCGATGCTCGCCGCCCGCCCCGGCGCCCGCGGCTGGGTGGTCCTCGACGAGCGGATCGACGCGCTGACCCGCGGGTTCACCGACTACGTCGACGTCCTCGAGGCGGGGGCGGTGCGGCGCGGGGACTCGGTCGAGGAGCTCGCGGAGCGGATCGGCGTCGACGCGGCCGTGCTCGAGGCCGAGATCGCGGACGCCGCGGCCGTCGCGCGCGGGGAGGCCGCCCTCGACCGGGTTGGACGCCGATCAGTGGCCGCTCCGCTCGAGGCGCCCTACGCCGCCGTCGAGATCGTCCCGGCCCTGTTCCACACCCAGGGCGGGCTGCACGTCGACGCCGACGCCCGGGTGCTCGACGCGGGCGGCGTCCCGCTGGGCTCGCTCTACGCCTCCGGGGGCGCGGCGGTCGGCATGTCCGGCCACGGCGCCGCCGGCTACCTCGCGGGCAACGGCCTGCTCCCCGCCCTCGGCCTGGCCTATCGCGCCGCCGACCACTGCGCCTCGCAGGCATCCACCGTCAGGAAGGTTCACGCATGACGCACGACCTGATCCTCCGCAACGTCCGCGTCGTCCGGCCGGGCGTCGGTGACGCGGCTCTCGGCGACATCGCCGTCGACGACGGCCGTGTCGCCGCGGTCGGTCCGGACCTCGGCGACGACGCCCGTGAGGTCGTTGACGGGCGCGGCCAGCTCGCGTTCCCTGGCGTCGTGGACGCCCACCAGCACTGGGGGATCTACAACCCGCTGGAGGAGGACACCGCCACCGAGAGCCGCGCGTGCGCCCAGGGCGGCGTCACGACCTCGCTGACCTACATGCGGACCGGCCAGTATTACCTGAACACCGGCGGGCCGTACTCGGAGTTCTTCCCGCGGGTGCTGGCGGCGTCCGACGGCCGCTCGTACGTCGACTACGCCTTCCACCTCGCGCCGATGTCGGCTGGCCACATCGACGAGATCCCGACGCTGGTCGACGAGCACGGCGTCACGTCGTTCAAGATCTTCATGTTCTACGGCAGCCACGGGCTGCACGGTCGCTCGAACGCCCAGAACGACTTCCTCATGATCCCCGAGGGCGAGCGCTACGACATCGCCCACTTCGAGTTCGTCATGCGCGGCATCCAGCGCGCCCGCGAGGCCCGCCCGGACATCGCCGACGCCATCTCGCTGTCGCTGCACTGCGAGACCGCGGAGATCATGACGGCGTACACGAAGATCGTCGAGCAGGAGGGGACGCTCTCCGGGCTGGAGGCCTACAGCGCCTCGCGGCCGCCGCACTCCGAGGGACTCGCCGTCACGATCGCCTCGTACCTCGCGCACGAGACCGGGCTCCCGACGATCAACCTGCTGCACCTGTCGTCGGCCAAGGCGCTCGAGGCCGCGATGCTGATGGCGCAGACGTTCCCGCACGTGGACTTCCGCCGGGAGGTCACCGTCGGGCACCTGCTCGCCGACATCCACACCGCGGACGGCGTGGGCGGCAAGGTCAACCCGCCGCTGCGCCCGCGCGAGGACGTCGAGGCGCTGTGGCGGCACGTGCTGGCGGGCGACGTGTCGTGGGTCGTGTCCGACCACGCGTGCTGCAAGGAAGCGACGAAGTTCGGGGACGACCACGAGGACGTGTTCGCCGCCAAGTCCGGGTTCGGCGGCACGGAGTACCTGCTGCCCGGGCTCGTGGGGGAGGGCCTGAAGCGGGGCCTGCCGCTGTCACGGATCGCCGAGCTGACCTCGACGGCGCCGGCGCAGCGCTTCGGGCTCGGCGCGACCAAGGGCGACCTCGCGCCCGGCTTCGACGCCGACATCGCGCTGGTCGACCCGGACCGTTCGTGGACCGTGGACCCGGCGGACTCGGAGTCCACCCAGGAGTACACTCCGTTCCGCGGCCTGGAGATCGGCTCGACCGTCACGCGCACGTTCCTGCGGGGCCGCACGGTGTTCGCCGACGGCAAGGTCGTCGGCGAGCCGGCGGGGCGGTTCCTGAGGAGGCCTTCGGCCCGGTGAGGCCGATCGGCGGTGATCGAGTTCGTACGATCGGCGGCTGGATCTTCTCGAACAGGTGTTCGACACTTGAGCCATGACCGCGCTGCCGCTCGAACCGACCGTTGCCTCTGCGGCACCGGTCGAGCTCGAGCCGTCCGCGGTGCCCGGTGAGCTCGCGGAGGACGAGCTGCGGGCGGCGTTCGCCGCCGAGAACCGCGCCGCGTGGACGAAGCTGCGGTGGCTGCGGGAGGCGTGTCGCTCGCGGGCGGGGACGACGGTCCGTGAGACCGGTCGGGACGACGGGGCGGTGGCCGCGGCCGCGCTGGGGTGGTCGGCGTCCATGGCCGGAGCGCGGCTGGAACTTGCCGACGGCGTTCTCGAGCGGCTGCCCGCTCTCGGTGAGGCGATGGCCTCCGGCGCCCTGGAGCCGACGAAGGCGTGGTTGTTCGTCTCGACCCTGCGCGAGCTCGACCGAGACCGGGCGGTCGCGGTGGTCGATCGGCTGCTCGCCCGAGCACCGCGCACCCCGCACCAGAAGCTGCGCGAGATGATCGAGGTCGCCGCCGCGGAGATCGATCCCGACTGGGACGAGGCGCGCCGAGCTGCGGCGATCGCCCGCGCACGCGTGCTGGCGCGGATCGGGCCCTCGGGGGCGGCCGAGCTGTCCGGTCTCGACCTGCCCTGGGAGGCTGCGAAGGACGCCTACGACCACCTCGTCGCGGTCGCCGACGCGGTCCTGGTCGGGCTCCGCGCCGCGAACGTCGACATGAGCGAGGGCGTGGTGCAGGCGCACGTGTTCGTCCGGCTGCTCGGCCGCGATCATCTCGGCCACGGCGATCCCGACCTGGTCGCCCGCCTGGCCGCGGAACTCCTCGCCGGAGAACCTGCCGCTGGCGGCCCGGACGACGGTGGCCCGGACGACGGTGGCCCGGATGACGGTGGCCCGGAGGACGGTGGCCCGGACGATGACGGCGCGGACGATGACGGCCCGGGCGATCCGGGTCGGTCCCACGCTCTCGGGTCGAGGCTGCCGTTCCGTCGACGGGTTGCCGTCCGGTTGGGCCTCCCGACCCTGCTCAGGCTCGACCGTCGCCCCGCCGAGGTGCCGGGCTGGGGTGTCGTCGCCGCTCCGACCGGTCGCGCGCTCGCCCTGCGGCGGCGGGCGGCCCGATGGCGCCTGCACCTCTACGACCGCACCACCGGGTTCCTCGAACACTCCCTGCTCGTCGGGCCACCCGGCGACGGGCTCAGCGCGCCCGACGACCCGCACCGCGCCCAGATCGTCGAACTCGTGGCCTTCACCGACGAACTCGACGCCCTCGTTCCCGCGGAGGCGCTGCACGGCGACCTCGTCGCGTCCGCCCAGGCTGCGCTGGCGCACGCCCGCGCCCATCCCGAGCGGCACCCGGCCCGCAGTGACCGCGACGCCGACCGCCGGTTCCCCGGCGCCGACCTCGACGACTGGGTCCGAGCCCGGGACCGGACGTGTCGATTCCCCGGCTGCTCACGGCCGGCCTACGGCGCCGACCTCGACCACACCGTCGCGGTGACGGACGACGGTCTCACGCTCCCGGACAACCTCGGGCCGCTGTGCCGACGGCACCACCGGCTCAAGCACACACCGGCCGCCGGGTGGGTCCTCGAGCAACCCGACGCCGGGCACTTCGTCTGGACCAGCCCCAACGGCACCCGCCACGAGGTGCGGCCCGAACCCTTCGAGCCCGTCATCGAGATCCCTGCGGCGACCGGACCCGCCCTGCCCCTCTCGGCGTTCGGCCCGCCCCGTGACACCACGCCCTGGAAGCCCCGTCGCAACCGCTACGGCCACGTCACGAGTGCGGCGCGCGCGACGGTCGTGGCCATCCGGGCCATCGACCGGAACCGCCGGCCACCTCCACCCGCGGACGACGACCCGCCCTTCTGACGCCCCGGCCTCACGGGCGCGCAGCGCACACCACGAGGTCCAGCAGCCGGGCCGTGCGGGCGCGGTCGTCGACGTCCTGCATCGTCACGAACGTCCCCACCAGCAGGGTCACCAGGTCGTCCGGCTCGATGCCGGGGCGCAGGGAACCGTCGGCCGCGCCCGCCGTCAGGAAGGTCCCGACGGCGGCGTCGACCGACTCGCGCGTGCGCAGCGACGCGAGCGACCCGTCCGCGACCATCGCGCGGAACGTGTCGGCCATGCCGCGCTTGGTGAGGACGAACTCGGCGTAGCGGTCCAGCCAGGCGCGGAAGCCGGTCGCTGCGTCGGGCCGGATGTCCAGGTCGCGGCACAGGGCCTCGAGCTCGTTGCGGTACACCGCCTCGACGAGCGTCTCGCGGGTCGGGAAGTGCCGGTAGAGCGTGCCGATCCCGACGCCGGCGTCGCGCGCGACCTTCTCCAGCGTCACCTCGCCGCCCGCGGCGAAGGCGTCCGCGGCGGCGTCGAGCAGGCGGGCGCGGTTACGGGCGGCATCGGCGCGCGGCATAAGTGGAGGTGCCTCCGTTTCGGGTGTAGCGTCGTCGGCAGAACCGGAGGCTACTCCGGATCACCGACGAACGAGGGGTGGAGCCATGCGTCCCGGAGGCACCGCGAAGCTGGGGGAGCACGAGGTCGCGCGCGTCGGGTACGGCGCGATGCAACTGCGCGAGGAGGGACCGGACGACGAGCCCGTCGCCGTCCTGCGCCGCGCCCGCGAGCTGGGCGTGGACCACGTCGACACCGCCGAGTTCTACGGCGACGGCGTGGTCAACCGCCGGATCCGGGCCGCGCTCGCGCCGTACGAGGACGTCGTGATCGCCACCAAGGTCGGTGCCGAACCCGCCGACGGGGAGATCCCGCTGCGCTTGGCCCAACAGCCCGAGCAGCTGCGCGCGCAGGTCGAGGCGAACCTGCGCTCGCTGGGCGCGGAGCGGCTCGACGTCGTCAACCTCCGCCGCGCCGACGCCCCGCCCGGGCTCGTGGCCGAGGGCGACCAGGTCGTCGACCTGGACGACCAGCTCGCCGTCATGACCGCCCTGCGCGACGAGGGCAAGATCGGTGCGATCGGTCTCTCGCACGTGTCCGCGGAGCAGCTGCGGCACGCGCTGCCGGTCGGTGTCGTCTGCGTGCAGAACGCGTACTCCCTGGTGGACCGGTCGTCCGAGCCGGTGCTCGACCTCTGCCGTGAGCACGGCATCGCCTGGGTGCCCTACTTCCCGCTCGGGAGCGCCTTTCCGGGGCAGACCCATGTCGCGACGCTTCCCGCCGTCCGGACGGTCGCCGAACGCACCGGCGCCACGGCGTCCCAGGTCGGGCTCGCGTGGGTGCTGTCGCGCTCGCCGGAGTCGATGGTCATCCCGGGGACGCGCTCGGTCGCCCACCTCGAGGAGAACGTCGGCGCGGGGTCGGTCTCGCTCTCCGCGGCGGACCTCGCTTCACTGGAGGCATGACGACGTTCGTCCTGGTCCCCGGCGCCGGGGGCGACCACCGGTACTGGATGCGCCTCGCGCCGCTGCTGGTCGAGGCCGGCCACGAGGCGGTCGCGGTCGACCTCCCCGCACAGGACGAGGACGCCGACCTCGGCACCTACGTCGACACGGTCGCGGCGGCCGTGGGGGAGCGCGACGAGCCCGTCGTGCTCGTCGCGCAGTCGCTGGGGGCGTTCACGGCGCCGTTGGCCGCCTCCCGGTTCCCGACGGCAGGTGTGGTGCTGCTGGCACCGATGATCCCGGCGCCCGGGGAGACCGCGGGAGCGTGGTGGGACGCGACCGGGCACGTCGGCGCGGTCCGCGAGTTCGCCGCGGCCGAGGGGCTGGACCCGGACGTCCTGCTCCCCGGCCCGTCGTTCGACCCGCACGTGACCTTCTTCCACGACCTCCCGCCGGACGTCCTCGCCGACCTGCTCTCCGGCGAGGAGCGGGACCAGGCGGGCGGGGTGTTCGGCGCGCCGAACCCGCTCGAGCGCTGGCCCGACGTCCCGACCCGCGTGCTCGCCGCCCGCCACGACCGCCTCTTCCCGCTCCCGTTCGTGACGCGGCTGGCCCACGAGCGGCTCGGGATCGAGGCCGAGGTGGTCGAGGGCGGGCACCTCGTGGCGCTGGCGAACCCGGCCGGCGTGCGTGATGCGCTCGTGAGTAGCCGTACTCACGAGGGCGGTCGACGCCTGTGACACGGTGGCCCCCGTGTCTTCCTCCGACGACATCGAGCGGGCCCGGGACCTGATCGCCGGCGCGCACCGCATCACCGTGCTGACCGGCGCCGGCGTCTCCACCGACTCGGGCATCCCCGACTTCCGCGGGCCGCAGGGGGTGTGGACGAAGAACCCGGCGGCCGAGCTGATCTGGAACTTCGACAACTACCGCGCCGACCCCGAGGTCCGGCGGGCCGCGTGGCAGGACCGGGTCGAGCACCCGATGTTCACCGCCCGCCCGGGTCGGGCGCACGAGGCGCTGGCTGCTCTCGAGCGCTCCGGCAAGCTCGTCGCCCTGCTCACGCAGAACATCGACGAGCTGCACCAGGCGGCCGGCTCGTCGGCGGACTCGGTCGTCGAGCTGCACGGCACGAACCACCACACGGTGTGCCTGACCTGCGGTGCCGTCGCGCCGATGGCCGACGCGCTGGAGCGGGTGCGCGCGGGCGACGACGACCCGGAGTGCGAGCGCTGCGGTGGCGTCCTCAAGGCGACGACGATCATGTTCGGCGAGATGCTCGACATGGACGTGCTCTCCCGGGCCCGGGACGCGGCGCTCGGCTGCGACCTCTTCCTCGCCGTCGGGACCTCGCTCGGCGTGCACCCGGCCGCCGGCCTGGTCGACCTCGCGTCGGCCGCCGGCGCGGACGTCGTCATCGTGAACGCGGAGCCGACCCCGTACGACCGCCTCGCCGCCGTCGTCCTGCGCGACGGCATCTCCGAGGTCCTGCCCGCGATCGTGCCGGGCTGATGGGCCGGTTCGGGCGGTGGCGACGGCGGGTCGCGGAGTCCGCCGAGGTCCGTCGGCTCGTGCGGACGCTGGCGCACTACCGCGACCGCGACGGCAACCACCACGCGGCCGCGCTCACCTTCTTCACCCTGCTCGCGCTGGTCCCGCTGCTGATGCTGGCGGTGTCCGTGGCCGGGTTCGTGCTCGCGGCCGACGCCGAGGTCCTTGCCCAGCTCGACGCGGCCCTCGCGCTCGCCCTGCCCGTCGGCGCGTCGGGCGCGGTCGGCAGGGTGGTGCACATCGTGGTCGCGGAGCGCGGGAGTCTCGGCGTCGTCGCGCTCGCGGTCGCCCTGTTCTCCGGCTGGAGCTGGATCTCGCACGTCCGCGACTCGGTGACCGCGGTGCTCGGCCAGCCCCGACCGCGGGGCCGGCTGCTGCGCACCGTCGCGTCCGACGTGCTGACCCTGCTGGGGATCGGCCTCGCGCTGGTCCTGTCGTTCACGTCCGCGGCGCTCACCGGGCGGATCGGCACCCGGGTGCTGGACCTCGTCGGGCTCTCCGGCACCGTCGGTTCCCGCGTGTTCCTGACGGCGGGTTCGCTGGTGCTGGGGCTGCTGGCGAACTGGGTCGTGGTCGGGTGGTGCCTCGCGAAGCTGCCGCGGGCCCGGCGCCCGATCGGCGAGGTGCTCGTGCCGGCGGCGGTCGGCGCCCTCGGGCTGGCCCTGCTCCAGCAGCTCGGCGGGCTGTACCTGGCGCTGATCGTGCACTCGCCCGCCGTCGCGACCCTGGGCGCGCTGGTCGGCCTGCTGCTGTTCGTCTACACGCTCATGCGGTGGCTGCTGCTCGTGACGGTGTGGAGCGCGACCTCGGCGGGGGAGACGGAGCCGCTCGCGGTCGGTGGCGTGCGGACGGCGAGCGGGACGCTGGCGGTCGGCGCGTCCGCGGGCAGCGTCGTCCGGGTGTTCACGGGCCGGTAGATCGCGGCCACACCTTGCGTTCGAGCGCGCTCGAAGGCATAGCGTCACGGGCGTGCCAGGATCGATCCTCGGAACGTCCGTCCGCCGCGTCGAGGACCCGGAGCTGATCCGGGGCCACGCCACCTACGTCGACAACATCGTCCCGCCCGGAGCGCTGCACGTGGTGTTCGTGCGCTCCCCGCTCGCCCACGCCCGGCTGGAGTCGGTCGACGCCACGAAGGCCCGCGAGGCGCCCGGCGTCGTCGCGGTCCTCACCGGCGACGACCTGGCGGACGTGCCCGACCACCGCCCGTTCATGGTCCTCAACGACGCCTGCGCGCGGCCGCTGCTCGCCCGCGGCAAGGTGCGGTTCGTCGGCGACATGGTCGCCGCGGTCGTCGCCACCACCACCGCGGAGGCGGTCGACGCCGCCGAGCTCGTCGAGGTCGACTACGACCCGCTCGAGCCCGTCGTCGACCCCGAGGCCGCCCTCGCCGACGGCGCCCCGCTGCAGTTCGAGGACCTCGGCTCCAACCTCGCGGCCGGCTTCCGCGACCCCGACGACGTCCGTCCGCTCGACGGCGCCGATGTCGTCGTCCGCGCCCGCCTCGTCAACCAGCGCCTCGCCGTCGCGCCGATGGAGGGCAACTCCGTCACCGCGGCGCCCGGCGGTCCGGACGAGCCCCACGACATCACCGTCCACGTCTCGACGCAGATGCCGCACGGCCTGCGCGGGCAGGTCGCGGAGCAGTGGGGCTGGGACCTCGAGCGGGTGCGGGTCGTCGCGCCGCACGTCGGCGGCGGGTTCGGCGGCAAGGCCGGGATGGCGCCGGAGCACGCCGTCGTCATCGAGACCGCGCGGCGCCTCGGCCGGGTCGTGACCTGGACCGAGACCCGCAGCGAGAACCTCACCGCGATGCCGCACGGCCGCGGGCAGGTGCAGTACGCCGAGCTGGGACTGCGCCGCGACGGGACGATCGTCGGTCTGCACGCCCGGGTCGTCGGGGACGCCGGGGCGTACGCCGGGTTCGGCGGCGCGCTCGCCCTCGGACCCACCCGCAACATGGCCCAGGGCGTCTACCGCATCCCGTCGATCGCCTACGACGCGGCCGCGGTCCTCACGACGACGACGCCGATGGGCGCCTTCCGCGGGGCCGGTCGCCCGGAGGCGGCGGCGATGCTCGAGCGGATGATGGACCTGGCCGCGGCCGAGCTGGACCTCGACCCGGCCGAGATCCGGCGGCGCAACTTCCTCGCGCCGGAGGACTTCCCGCTGACCACGGTCACCGGCTCGCTGTACGACTCCGGCGAGTACGCCAAGGCGCTCGACAAGGCCCTCGAGCTCGCCGGGTACGACGAGCTGCGGGCCGAGCAGGCCCGCCGCCGGGACCGGGGGGACCGCGTCGTGCTCGGCGTCGGCCTCGCGGTCTACGTCGAGGTCACCGCGGGTGGCGGCGGCGCGGAGTACGGGAAGGTCTCGGTCGACGACGACGGCGGCGCGACGGTCTCCGTCGGCACCTCCGCCCACGGCCAGGGCCACGCGACGTCGTTCGCGATGATCGTCACCGACCGGCTCGGCATCCCGATGGACCAGGTCCGGTTCGTGCAGTCGGACACCGCGGTCGTGCCACGCGGCGGCGGCACGGGCGGGTCCCGCTCGCTGCAGCTGGCCGGGTCGAGCGTGCTGGTCGCCGCGGACACCGTGCTGGAGCGGGCCCGCGAGGTGGTGGCGAGCGCGCTGGAGGCCTCGCCCGACGACGTCGTGGTCGACGACGACGGCCGGCTCGGCGTCGCCGGGGTCCCCGACCGCTCGATGTCCTGGCGCGAGGTCGCGGTCGCCGCCCACGAGCAGGGTGTCGAGCTCGCGGAGGTCCGCGACGAGTCGCAGCAGGGCGCGACCTACCCCTTCGGCGCGCACGTCAGCGTCGTCGAGGTCGACCTGGACACCGGCCGGGTCACGCCGGTCCGCCACGTCGCGGTCGACGACTGCGGGCGGGTGCTGAACCCGACCCTGGTCGCGGGCCAGCAGCACGGCGGGCTCGCCCAGGGGATCTCGCAGGCGCTGTGGGAGGGCTTCTCCTACGACGAGGACGGCAACCCGACGACCGGCTCCTTCGCGGCCTACCTGCTGCCGACCGCCGCCGAGGTCCCGCCGTTCGAGGCCGCGACCACCGAGACCCCGACGCCCTACAACCCGCTGGGCGCCAAGGGCATCGGCGAGGCGGCGACGGTCGGATCGACGCCGGCGGTGCAGAACGCCGTCGTGGACGCCCTGGCCCACCTCGGCGTGCGACACGTCGACATGCCGCTGACCCCGGACCGGGTGTGGCGGACCGTGCGGGACGCCGAGGCGGGGACGGTCACGGACCCCTGGTCCGAGCCTCCGGCCTTCTTTGCGACGCTGCCGGTGCGCGGCTCGGCGGGCGACCCGGAGGCGGCGTCGGTGGACGTGTAGTCCCGATCGGCCCCGGAGCACGGGGCCGATCGGTCACGCTGTCGTCGTGGACGGACGGGAGCGCGGCGAGCTGGAGCGGGTGCGGCGTGCCGCGGGCGACGAGCTCGCCGCGCTGGTCCTCGACGACGTCGTGCCGCTGGTGAACCGCCTCCGGTTGCTCGCCGCGGGGCGCCTGGGGTTGACGGTGCACGAACTGGCCTGCCTCGAGTACCTGCGCGTGGCCGGACCGCTGACGACGGACCTGCTCGCCGACCGCACCGGTCTGACGCGCGGCGCGCTGTCCAAGCTGTTGCGTCGCCTGGAGCGTGAGGGTCACCTCGAACGCGCGCCCGACCCGCACCACCTGCAGCGGTTCGTCGTGACCCTCGTGCCGCACCAGCAGCGTGACGACGAGGACGACCGGCTCCGGTTCCTCGTCCGCCGGGCGATGAAGAGCGCCGCGGGCCACGCCCGGCTGGAGCGGCGGTCGGCCCTGGCCGACACGGTCGGTCTCGTGCGGATCCTCGTCGACGCCCTGCACGAGGCGACCCTGGGCGCCCGGATGTCGTTACGGGCTCGGCGCCTGCACGCCCAGCGGCTCCGGCAGCCACCGCCCGTACTCGACTGACGCACGATCGTCGCGCGGCGTGACCCCGAGCCTCGGACCATGCCGGACATCCGAGTCCGGCGGAAGCGGTTCTCGGGGGCGACCCGGGCGGGAGGCGGCGCCGGGAGATCGCACCGGGAAAGCGATTCCGACGGAAGCGGTCTTGCACGGCGTCGTGTGGTCAGGCCGTCATGGCCGATGGCGTGCCGGAGATCCGCGTCCAGCGGAAGCGGTTCCTCGGTGTGTGCGACGGCAGGCGCGAGCGTCGCCGGGTGTGCCCGAGAACCGCTTCCGGTGGAATCGCTTCTCGGGCACGGTCGCAGGCCCGAGGTCGCGCTCCGTGGCCGCGATCGTCACGGAGCGGCGCCGACCAGCACGCGGAGTTCGCTGAAGAGCTCCGCGCGGCTCTCGGAGCCCAGACGGCGGCGGATGCGGGCCACGTGGTGCTCCACCGTCTTCGTCGAGAGGAAGAGGCGGCCGGCGATCTCGCGGTAGGTCATGCCCTCGAGGACGAGTTCGGCGATGTCGCGTTCGCGGTCGGTGAGCTGTCCGGACGCGGCCTCGCGGCGGGCCCGCGTGACGACGGTGGCCCGGGAGGCCCCGTCGTCGGGAAGGGCGGGAACGGGGCCGGGAGCGGTGGGGGTCCGCGCGGCCGTCACGGTGCGGGCGCAGGCGAGCAGCGTGGCGGAGTCGGTGCGGTCGGTGGTGCGGATGGCGGCCTCGCCGGCGAGGCGGGCGCCGTCGCGGGCGAGGCCGACGGCGCGGAGCGCGGTCGCGGCGGCGGTCACGGCCTCGGCGTCGATCTGTCCGGCCAGCACCTCGAGCCACACGTGGGCGGCGCGGGCCGGGGCGGCGGCGCGGTCGTTCACGGTGGCCGCGGTGTCGAGGGCGGCGGCGTGGGTGCCGGCGGTGGTGCGGTCGTCCGCGGTGATCGCGGCCTGGAGGCGGGCCCAGTGCCAGGCGGTCGACCACGACGGCGGGTCACCGAGGGCGGCGAGCAGTGTCCCGGCCGCAGCGAGGTGGGGTTCGACCCACGGGTCCTCGCCGAGGCGCGCGGCGGCGATCGCGAGCTCGCCGACCGGCAGCAGGCAGTACAGGTCGACCGGGTGGCGCAGCAGGGCCTGCCGGGCGCGTGACCAGAGCTCGAGGAGACGCCGGGTGTCGCCGTCGCGGCGGGCCAGGGCGACCTCGCACGCCACGGCCAGCAGCTCGTCGCGGGGCTCCGTCGTGCCGGGCTGGTCGTGGGCGGCGGCGAGGGCGGAGCGGGCCGCGGGCTCGTCGTCGCGGAGCATGGCCGACCACGCGCGCAGGAGGAGGTGCCGTCGGCGCAGGGCGGGGCCACCGAGGTCGGCGTCGACCGCGAGGTCGAGCAGGGGTTCGGCCAGCTCCGGCTCGCCGCGGTGCAGGGCGAGCAGGGCGCCGAGGGCCGCGGGGGAGTCGGCCAGCGGGGTGCGTTCCGCGGTGGCGGCCAGGGAGGTCGTCGCCCGGACCAGCAGGGAGAGCGACGTGCCCGCCGAGCCGTCGCGGCCGTCGACCGAGGCGAGCAGACCCTCGGCGACCAGCGCGTCCGCCCCACCGCGCAGGCCGGGCAGCGCATCCGCGGGCGCGGCGACGGCGTCCCGGGCCTCGTCGAGCGCGCCCGTGCCGAGCAGGCTGAGCACCGCGTCCGGCGAGCTGCCGGGGGCCTGGCGGGCGAGCCAGCGGTGGACCTCCGCGGCACGGGCCAGGAGACCTCGCTGGGGCAGGACCGCGGCGAGCACCCGGGCGCCCAGCAGCCGACCGTCGTGGTCGCCGGTGCGCAGGGCGGAGTCGGCGAGCCGCAGCGCGGTGCCGAGGTCGCCGGCGAGGGCCGCTCGGGCGGCGGCACCCGCGTCGTCGTCCGGGGTCGGGTCGTCGAGGCCGGGGCAGGGGTCGTCGGCGGGGGTCACGAGGCCGTCCCGGAGGTCGGGGTCGCCGCGCCGCTGGAGGACGGGGCCTCGGTGCCGGCGGCGACGGGGGTCTCGGCGGCGGTCGGGAAGACGGTCGGCGCCTGGGCGGCGGGCTCGGCCGGGACTGACGTCGCGGGCGGGAGCTCGGCGGGCTGCGTCTGGGCGGGAACCTGCGCGGGGACCTGGGCCGGGACCTGCGCGACGGGGGCTGCGGGGGCGGGACGCACGTTCTGCTGGGCGGCCGGGGTCCGGGAGGCCCGGGTCGACGAGGGGGCGGTCCGGCGGGTGGTCCCGGAGGACTCGTCGGACCCGGTGTCGCTGGCCGACCCGCTGTCGGTCGTGGGGTCGGCGGCCGCCGGCGCCGAGGTGGGTGCCGGCGCGGCCGGTGCCGGGGGCGGAGCGGCGGCGGGAGGCGCGGGGGCCGGGGGAGTCGTCGTGGCCGGTGCGGGGGTGCTGGTGCGGGCCGAGGTCAGACCGGGGATGGGAACGGTCGTGGCCACGGCGGCCAGCGCGATGACGAGCAGGGCGACGAGGATCCACCCGCGGTAGCGGTAGATCGGCCCGCGGGGGGCGAGCTCGCCGACGGGGGCGGCTGCGGTGGTGACCGGTGGGCGCGGCACGTCGTCCCCGATGCGCGGGCGCTCCATGAGGGCCGTCGAGCCGCGGCGCGCTTCCGGGGCCTCGGCCGACTCGCCGGTGGCGACCGTGGACGCGGGGCCCCAGTCGGGGTCCGCCGCGGGCTGCGGGGCGGGTCCGGTGGCCGACGACCGCGCGCGACTCCGGGCGGCGGATGCGCCGACGGCGACCGCCGCGGTCATGGCGGCTCCGGACGCGGCCCGCCGTCCGGTACCCGCTCCCGCGACCTCCTCGGCGCGCTGCCGGCGGTCGGAGTCCGCGCGTCGACGCTCGTGCACGTCCGCCGCCGTGGAGGCGAACGACCCGGAGGCCGGGCCGGTCGTCGGCGTCCCGGACGCGGCGGGGAACGCCCCGGAGGAGGGCCCGCCCGACGCCGCACCCGCCGTCGGGAAGGAGCCGGAGGGACGACCCGCCGTCGGGAAGGAGCCCGACGGCGGGCCGCTCTCGTGACGTCGGGCCGCGGCGTGCTCGGCGGCGGCGAGGGCGGCACCCTGGGCGACGATCGTGACCGGGTCCAGCTCGGGGCGCACCGGGCGGCCGAGTTCCTCGGCGAGCAGGCGCGCGACCAGCGGGATGCGGGCGGAACCGCCGACGAGGACGACCTGGTCCGGCGTGATCCCCGCGGCCTCGATCGTGGTGACGAAGCTGTCGACGGTGGCGGCGACGAGCGGGGTGATCCGGGTCTCGAGGTCGGCGCGGGTGATGCGCACGGTCGTGGACAGCGCGCCGACCGCGACCGGGACCTCGGCCTCGGTGTCGGCGGAGAGGCGCTCCTTGGCCGCGCGGGCGGCGTCGCGGAGGTCGGCGAGGGCGAGGCGGGCGGCGGCGTCGTCGAGCGCGCCGAGGGCGGCGTCGAGGTCCGGGGCGAGTTCCTCGCGGACGTGGGCGAGGACGGCGGCGTCCACGTCCGTGCCGCCCGCCCGGACGGGGGCGCCGGAGTCGGCGAGGACCTCGGTGGTCGTGGTGCCCGGGGCGGCCGCCGAACCCTCGGCCCCCGAGGTGACGATGCCCCGCTGCCCGCGACGCAGGACGGCGGCGCGGAAGCGGCGGCCGCCGAGGTCGTAGACGGCGGCGACCCGGCCGGCACGGAGCCCGCCGAACGTCGCGGCGGCGAGGACCGCGGCCCGCGTCTCCGGGACCAGCGTCGCGTGCCCGAGCCCCACCCGCACGAGCGCCCGCCGCAGCGTGCGTTCCCGGTGAGCGCCCCAGCCCGAGGGCCGGGACACGGCGAGCGAGCGCGCCGCGCCACCCTCGCTCGCCGCGACCCGGCGGACGGCCGCGAGCACGATCTCGGCCGCCACGTCGTCCGCGCGCCACGGCTCGTCGCCGACGACCAGGGGGACGTCGTCGCCGAGGCGGGCCGTGACGTCGCGGACGACGCGGTCGGGTTCGACGGCCGCGCGCTGCTCTGCGTCGGTCCCGGTGCGCACCACGCCGTCGGAACCGCGATGGGCCGTGGCGGGCAGGACGAGCGCGCCGTCGGGCCCGAGCGGGACGACCTCCGCCTGCGCCCGGCCGTCCCGCAGGACCGCCGCGACGACCGTCGTGCCTCCCAGGTCGACCCCGAGGTCGTAACCCACCGTGCTTCCCCCATCGCTCGGTTGACCGCACATCAGCGCTCGCCCGTCAAGCGCAACATACTGCGCCAAACGGAGGAAGGAGAGTCACAGTTGAGGCATCGCCACCCGAGTGGGCGTCGAGAGTCGGGTGAACGGTGGGGCTGGTGGGACGAGTGGGACTTGCGGCGTCCCGACGCCGGATGGTGACCATGGGTCATGACGACGGCGCTCGGGCTCCGCCTGGCCGTCGTCGTGCTGCTGTTCCTGACGGCGGCAGGGTGTGCCGGCCGGGCTCCGGACCCGTGCCCGCCGCCCGACGTCGGGACCGTCCCGGGCTGGGCCGGCCATCTGCGCGCCCATCCCGACGACGTCGCGTACCTGTTCGACGACGGGCGCGGGCGGCGGGTGGAGCACCGGGCGGACGCGGTGCAGGCGATGGCCTCCGCCGGGAAGGTGCTCCTGATCGTCGCGTACGCGCGCGAGGTCGCCCTCGGACACGTGCGCGCGGACGAGCCGGTGGCCGTGGGGGCGTGGGAGCGCTGGCTGGTCGCCGGGAACGAGGAGGCCCACGCCCGCGCCCTGGACGGTCTCGGCATCACCCGCACGGGGACCCGGGCCGCCGACCCCGGGCGCACCGTCACGCTGGACCAGATCGCGAACCAGGTCAGCATCTGGAGCGACGACGCGGGCCCCGACCTGCTGCGGGCCCGGCTCGGGGATGCCGCGGTGCGCGACGCCGGGCGCGCCGTGGGCTGGACGGACCCGGAGCTCCCCAGCACGACCGGCTTCCTCGTCTCGCTCTACACGCCCGAACTCGTGCCGCCCGCCACCGACCGTCCGGCCCGGCGGACCGCGGAGTGGGAGCTCGCCCGCCGCTACGCCACCGACCCGGCCTTCCGGGCCGACGTCGACACGCGACCCGCGCCCGGCGTCCCGGAATCCGTGTGGGCGGACGGCGGACCCGGCGGCACGGCCCGGCAGCTCGCGGCCCTGTGGACGGCGATCGGGCACGCCACGTTCCCCGGCGCCGACCGCGCCCGCGCGATCACCGAGCAGGGGCCGAGCACGGTGCCGGGCCTGATCGCCCGCGGGGTGAAGGGCGGCCTGCTCAGCGGCATCGTCACGCGGGGGACGGAGATCCGGCGCGACGACGGCACCGTCGCCGTCGGCGTGCTGCTCGTCCGCGGGCTCGACGCGGCCGACACCCAGCGCCTGGTCGCCGACTCCCGCGCGTTCGACGACGCCGTTGCCGGGCTGGCCGACGATCCCGCGGTCCTGACGGCAGGTCCGTGTCCCCCGTGAGGCCCGGGTGGGGGGTGGTCGGATGCCCCTCCTCCCCGGATCGGGTTCGCGGGGGGAACACCGATGGCACGGCCCCTCGGGGTTCCTAACGTTGCTCCCAACGCCGGATCACCGAGGTCCGGAAGGAGCACACGGAGAACGAGATGCCGGCTACCGAGGCCAAGACCCTGCTGCAGTTCCTGCTCGACCTGCTGCGCGACCCGCAGACCCAGGCGGAGTTCGACGCGAACCCCCAGGCGACCCTCGCCGCGGCCGGCCTCGACGGCATGTGCTTCGCCGACGTGCGGGACGCCCTCCCGCTCGTGATGGACCACGCGCCGGCCTCGGTCGCCGCCAAGTACGACGACGACGTGCGCGCCGCGTCCGCCTCGGCCGTCGCGGTCGTCGGCGACCAGCACCACCACCACGGTGGCGGCGACGACCACCACTGGATCCCGGGCCCGGTCCTCCCGCACCACGCGCCGGAGGTCGAGAAGGTCATCCAGCAGCTGCAGTACGTCTCGAACCACTACGCGTACGACTCGCACGACACGAACTTCGAGACCAACCTCGAGCAGAACATCCGGGCCAACGGCGACGTCACCACCACGCTGGACATCGACCCGACCGTCGCCTCCGGGGACGGCGCCGTCGCGGCGGGCGGGGACATCACGGCCCCGGTCGCGACCGGCGCGGGCGCCCAGGCCGGCGAGGGCAACATGAGCAACGGTGACGGCACCGCCGCCTTCGGGGACGGCGACGCCACCTCGGTCGGCGGCTCGATCGGCGCCGACAACGGCGGGGCGGTCTCGCTGACCGACGCGGCCACCGGCGAGAACACCGACGAGTCGGCCACCAACTTCGGCTCGGGCGCCGCGTCCTCGCAGGGCGACGCCACCCCGGACAACTCCGACACCGCCACGGTCACCACGACCGACGACCACACCGACAACTCGGACAACAGCGTCACCGACTCGGGCAACGAGACCAGCACCGAGACCTCCAGCGAGACCGACAACTCGATCTCGGACTCGGTCTTCTCCGACGGTGGCCCGATCACCGCGGAGGACGCCGTCGAGGACGCCCTGGACGACATCGACGACTGACGCACCTCGACGTGGTCGCCCCCCGTGACCACGAAGGGGGCGGACCCCCGCTCCGCCCCCTGACCCGGGTCGTGGCGACCGCGCCCGCCGCGACCCGTCCAGAACAGCCGGGACCCCCGTCACGTCCGGGGGTCCCGGCTGTTCGCACGTCCACCGTCCGGGCGCCCCGCGTCGGACCGCATCCGGATCATCGCGCGTTAGAGTCGGCCGAACGGACTAGTGCAGAGGTCCGTTGAACGTAGGGGGACCGACCTCGGGGGTGGACGGCGTGGACGGGGAGGGCAGCCACGACGGGGCGTCGACGGGTCCGGACCGGGGTGAGGCCCGGGCGGTCGCCGCCCTCGCGGTGCGCGCCGCCGCCGCGTACGGCCGCCCCGACCTCTCCGCCGACCTCGCCGCCGCCGCCGACCGCCTCGCGGACCCGGGCGCCCGGGTGCTCGTCGTCGGGGACTTCAAGCAGGGCAAGAGCTCGCTGGTCTCCGAGCTGGCGGGCACGCCGGTGTGCCCGGTGCACGACGACGTCGCGACCCGTCTCCCGACCGTCGTCCGCCACGGCCCGGAGCCGGCCGCGACGCTGGTGGCCGCGCCGGACGAGGAGAGCGGGGCGGGTTCCCGACGGCGGGTCGGGTCGGCCGAGCTGACCGCGGCGGTGAGCGGGACGCCGACCGACGGCGCCGCCTGGTCGCACGCCGAGGTCGAGCTCCCGACCGGGCTGGTCGGCGACGGCCTCGTCCTCGTGGACACCCCGGGCGAGGGCGGGCCGCGCTCCGCCCGCGGGCTCGCCGTCCGGGCGGGGTTCCCGGCCGCGCACGCGGTCGTCGTCGTGACCGACGCCTCCCGCGAGCTGACCGCACCCGAACTCGCGCTGCTCCGCGCGGCGGAGCGCCAGTGCCCGACGGTCGTCGTCGCGCTGACCAAGACCGACCTGCACCCGCGCTGGCGGGAGGTCCGCGACCTCGACCGGCGCCACCTGCGGGCCCAGGGACTGGAGCGGGTCGCCGTCCTGCCGGTGTCGGCGACGCTCGCGGCCCACGCGCGCCGCCTCGCGGAGCGCGACGACCCCCTATCGGCGTGCTCGGATGCATTGTCGGGAGCCACGCTCCTCGAGGAGTCCGGCGTGCCGGCCCTGGCCGACCTGCTGCGCGCCGACGTGGCCGACCCGGCCGGTGCGCGGCACGCGGTCGGCGTGCTCGACCAGGTCGCGGACGCGGTCGCGGAGTTCGGCGCGGCGCTGGAGGCCGAGCGGGTCGCGCTGGAGGACCCGGAACGCGTGGCCGCGATGGCCGCGGAGCTGACCGCCGCCCGCGACCGCGTCGCGGAGCTCAAGGAGCGCAGCGCGCGCTGGCAGCAGACCCTGGCCGACGGCGTCGCCGACCTCGTCTCGGACATCGACTGGGACCTGCGCGACCGCATCCGCCACGTCGTGCGGGCCGCGGAGGAGTCGCTGGACGCGGCGGACCCGGCGTCGACCTGGGACACGTTCGCGCCGTGGCTGACCGAGGAGATCTCCGAGGCGGTGACGACGACGTTCATCTGGGCGGGCGAGCGCACCTGGCGGCTGGCGGAACGGGTCGCGGACCACTTCGCGATCTCCGGCGGCGAGGTCCGGTCGAAGCTGCCGGGGCCGGGCGGCGCGGTGGCCGTCGTCGCCCCCGGGCCGCCCGAGTCGCCGCTGGAGCAGACGATGCCGGGCGGGATGGTCGTGCGCGCGGAGCTGCCCGACGTCCCCGGCATCGACGTGCCCGACCTGGAGCGGATCGGGTGGGCGAACGGGCTCGTCGTCGGGATGCGGGGGTCGTACGGCGGGGTGCTGATGGTCGGGATGGTGACGACGTTGTCCGGGCTCGCCCTGATCAACCCGTTCTCCGTGGGGGCCGGCGTGCTGCTCGGGTCGAAGACGATCCGCGACGAGCGCAAGCGGGCCCTGCAACGACGGCGGGCGGAGGCCAAGCAGGCGGTCCGGCGCCACGGCGACGAGGTGCTGCACCTGGCCGGCAAGCGCTCCCGGGACCTGCTGCGCGACGTCCAGCGCACCCTGCGCGACCACTTCACCGCGCAGGCCGAGTCGCTCGCGCGCTCGGTCGCGGAAGCAGTGACTGCCGCGGCGGCCGCGCAGGAGATCGAGAGCGCGCAGCGGGACCGGCGGCTCCGGGACGTGAAGGCGGAGCTGGCGCGGGTGGAACTGCTCGCGGAGCGGGTGCAGGCGTGCCGGGCCGGGTTCGCGGCGGAGTTGAGCGAAGGGCCCCTTCAGTCGGATAGGTCGAGCGACGGTGCCCTTCGCTCGGAACGTCGGCTCGCCCGCACCGGTGCCGCATGAGCCGGCTGCTCGACGAGACGCGCGGCGTCCTGGACCACGCGATCGCGGTCTTCGCCGACGACCCGTACGCCGTGGGCGCGCTGACCGCCCAGCGCGCCCGGCTCGGGGGCCCGCTGCGGGTGGCGCTCGCCGGGTCGGTGAAGGCGGGGAAGTCGACGCTGCTCAACGCCCTGGTCGGGGAGCAGATCGCGCCGACCGGGGTGGGGGAGTGCACCCGGGTCACGACCCACTACGCCGACGCGCCCAGCCCGCGCATCGGCGTGACCTACCGCGGCCTGCGCCGGGAGGGCGACCCGGCGGAGCTGCCGGCCCTGCACCGTCGCGGCTCGTTGGTCATCGAGACCGAGCGGCTCGATCTCGCCCGGGTCGCCGCGCTGCACGTCGACTGGCCCTCGCAGCACCTGCGCGAGGTCACGCTGATCGACACCCCGGGGGTCGACTCGGCGGTGTCGCGCAGCGTGTGGGGCTCCGCGGAGCAGTCGCCGGAGGACGTGATCGACTGCGTCGTCCACCTCGTCCGCCACCTGCACGAACCCGACGTCGCGTTCCTGGAGTCCTACGGCGACCGGGTCGCGGAGAACGTCGGGGCCGCCGGGACGCTGGTGGTGCTCTCGCGCGCCGACGAGGTCGGGGGCGGGCGGATCGACGCGGTGATGGCGGCCCAGCAGGTCGCGCGCCGCTACCGCACCGACCCGGCACTGCGGTCGTGGTGCGCCACGACCACGACGGTCGCGGGCCTGCTCGCCGAGACCGCCCGCACCCTGCGCGGGGTCGAGTTCACCGCGCTGCGCACCCTGGCCCGGCTCGACCGCACCGAGCTCGAGGCCCAGCTGCTGACCGCTGACCGGTTCGTGCAGGCCTCCGGCGTGCTGCCCTCCGGCACCCGGCTGGCGCTGCTCGACCGGTTCGGGCTGTTCGGTGTCCGCCTCGCGACCTCCCTGCTGCGCCGCGGCGTCGACGACTCCGCCGCCCTGGCCGCCGAGCTCGCCCGCCGCAGCGGCCTGGACGATCTCCGCGCGATCCTGGACCGCCGCTTCCTCGCTCGCCGGGACGTCTTCCAGGCCCGCTCGGCGCTCCTCGCGGTCGAGCGGTTCCTCGCCCGGGCCCGGAGCTCCTTCCCGACGACGGGTGTGGCCGGGTCCCGCCCGTCGCCCGCGCCGCGGGCCGCCGTCCCGCGGGTCCCGGACGTGGCGGTCCTGGCCGCGCTCGCCGAGGACGTGGAACGGGTGCGGTCGGGCGCGCACGGGATCGTCGAGCTCGACGTGCTGACCCGGCTGCGCCGCCGGCCGCTGGACGTCCCGGGGCGGGGCGCCGACCTCACCGAGGAGGCCGAGCGGCTGCTCGGCGACCAGGGCCCGGAGCCGGCCGCACGGCTCGGGGTGGCCGAGGACACCGGCGCCTCCGAGCTGCGCGCGGTGGCCCTGGCGGCGCTCGGCCGGTGGCGCGGGCACGCCGAGAACCCGCTGGCCGCGCCGGAGACCGCCGAGACCGCGCAGGTCGTCGTCCGGTCGCTCGAGGGAGTCCTCGCGGAGCTCCCGCGCCTCGTCGGCGTGGGGTAGGCACGAAGGATCCTGAGCCGACCACGCTCACGGCCGTCCGACCCGGCACCCATGTCTCGCCTACGATGGAGTGTCGGGTTCGCAGTCGGTGAGGAGGTCGAGCAGATGAACGCCGAGGAGCGCCGCATCGCGGTCCTGCGCGCGATCGTCGCCGATTTCGTCGCCACGAACGAGCCCGTCGGCAGCAAGGGCATCGTCGACCGCCACAACCTGGGCGTCTCCAGCGCGACCGTGCGCAACGACATGGCCGCGCTCGAGGACGAGGGCTACATCATCCAGCCGCACACCAGCGCCGGCCGGATCCCGACCGACAAGGGCTACCGCCTCTTCGTCGACCGGCTCTCGCAGGTCAAGCCGTTGTCCGCGGCCGAGAAGAAGGCGATCTCGACCTTCCTCGAGGGCGCGGTCGACCTGGACGACGTGCTGCGGCGCAGCGTCCGCCTGCTCGCCCAGCTGACGCGGCAGGTCGCGGTGGTGCAGTACCCGACGCTGACCCGCTCGACGGTCCGGCACATCGAGGTGGTCAGCCTCACCCCGGCCCGCCTGATGCTGGTGCTGATCACCGACACCGGCCGGGTCGACCAGCGGGTGGTCGACCTCGGGGACGTGCTCGCCGACGACGACGTCGCGCGGTTGCGCGCCCTGCTCAACCAGGCCCTCGTCGGGAAGCCCCTGGCCACGGCGGCGGCCGCGGTCGCGGCGCTGCCCGAGGAGGCCTCGGACCTCCGCACGGTGGTCACCACCGTGAGCGTCGTGCTCGTCGAGGCCCTCGTGGAGCACCCCGAGGAGCGGCTGGTGCTCGGCGGGACCGCGAACCTCGCCCGGCAGGGTGCGGACGCGTCGTCGCTGCGCGGGGTGCTCGAGGCGCTCGAGGAGCAGGTCGTGGTGCTGCGGCTGCTCGCGGCGTCGAGCGACCCGGCGCAGGTCACGGTGCGGATCGGTGAGGAGAACGAGGCCGAGGACCTGTGGGCGACCTCCACGATCTCCATCGGCTACGGCCCGGCCTCCGCGCCGGCGCTGGGCGGGATGGGCGTCGTCGGGCCGACCCGCATGGACTACCCCAGCACGATCGCGGCGGTGCGGGCCGTCGCGCGGTACGTCGGCGAGATCGTCGGCGGACGCTGACCATCGCTCCCCGAGGGATCAAGGACGACAGGACACAGTGGCCACGGACTACTACGACGTTCTCGGCGTGAGCCGGGAGGCCGACGACAACGAGATTCGCCGGGCGTACCGCAAACTCGCCCGTGAGCTCCACCCCGACGTCAACCCCGACGCCGCGGAGCGGTTCCAGCAGGTCAAGAGCGCCTACGAGGTGCTCTCCGACCCGGAGAAGCGCCGCATCGTCGACCTCGGCGGCGACCCGAACGCGACGGCGGGTGCCGGCGGGTTCGGCGGGGCCGGGGGATTCGGCGGCGCCGGCTTCGGCGGGCTCGGCGACATCATGGACGCGTTCTTCGGCGCGGCCGGCGGCGGCTCCGGGCGTGGCCCGCGCGGCCGGGTGCAGCCCGGCGAGGACGCGCTGATCCGCATCGACCTGACCCTCGAGGAGTGCGCCGCGGGCGTCGCCCGGGAGCTCACGGTCGACACCGCGGTGCTCTGCGAGCGCTGCCAGGGCGGCGGGGCCGAGGCCGGCTCGCACCCGATCCCGTGCGACACCTGCGGCGGGCGCGGCGAGATCCAGAACGTGCAGCGGTCGTTCATCGGGCAGGTCGTGACGGCGCGTCCGTGCCCCGTCTGCCGCGGGCTCGGCGAGATCATCCCCAACCCGTGCCAGCAGTGCGGCGGCGACGGCCGGGTCCGCGCCCGGCGGACCGTCACCGTCCAGGTGCCCCCGGGCGTCGGCGACGGCATGCGGATCCGGATGGCCGGGCAGGGCGAGGTCGGCCCGGGCGGCGGGCCGGCCGGCAACCTCTACGTCGAGGTCACCGAGGCCCCCCACGAGTACTTCGAGCGCGACGGTGTCGACCTGCACTGCCACGTCACACTGCCCATGACCGCCGCGGCCCTCGGCACGACGCTGCACCAGCGCACGCTCGAGGGCGACGAGGAGCTGCACATCGACCCGGGCACGCAGCCGGGCACCGTGCACACCCTGCGCGGCAAGGGCATGCCGCGGCTGCGCTCGTCCGGGCGCACCGACGGCCGCGGCGACCTGCTGGTGCACCTCGACGTCGGGGTCCCGGAGAAGCTCGACGCCCGCCAGACCGAGCTGCTCCGCGAGCTCGCCGCCCTGCGCGGCGAGGAGCAGCCGGAGTACTCCGGCGGGCGCCATAACGGGCTGTTCGGGCGGCGCAAGGCGGCGGGACGCGGGCGGTGACGCCCCTCCGGCGTCAGCAGTGCGGCCTTGCTGACACTGAACGTCACATCCGCCACCGCCACGCGTGAGCCGGGCCGACTGGACGCGCCCGGCGCTGTTCCGGGTCGACCCGTTCCCGACGTCCGGTGTGGTCCAGTTGGACGGGCCGGAGGGCCGGCACGCCGCCGACGTCCGGCGGGTGCAGCCCGGTGAGGTGATCCTGCTCGGCGACGGCGCGGGCACGCGGGCGCGGGCCGAGGTCACGGCGGTGGCGAAGGGGCGGGTGACCGCCGAGGTCCTCGAGACGCGCACCGACCCGCCGTCGGGAAGGCCTCTGGTGCTGGCCCAGGCGCTGGCGAAGGGCGACCGCGGGGAGCTCGCCGTCGAGACGGCGACCGAGGCCGGGATCGACGCGGTGATCCCGTGGCGCGCCGAGCGGTGCGTGACGCGGTGGGACGACGGCCCGCGCGGCGCCAAGCAGCTGGGCCGGTGGCGCTCCACGGTCACGGAGGCGGCGAAGCAGGCCCGGCGGGCGTGGAACCCGGAGGTCACCGAGCCGATGACGACGAACCAGCTGGCCCGGCGCATCCGAAGCACGACGTGCCTGCTGCTGGAGGCGACGGCGGAGGTCTCGATGGCGGACGTGGCGCTCGGCGACCAGGGGGAGATCGTGCTGCTGGTCGGCCCCGAGGGCGGCGTCACCGACGGCGAGACGGCGACGCTGGTGGACGCCGGTGCGCTCCCGGTCCGGCTCGGGCCGGACGTGCTGCGGACCTCGACGGCGGCGGTCGTCGCGCTGGGCGCGCTGGGCGTGCGCACCGGCAGGTGGGAGGTGTGATGGCGCGCCGGAGCCTGCTCGGCCTGCTCGGTCTCACGGGGCTCCTCGCGGCGTGCTCGACGAGTCCCGCCGGCACCACCCCCGCACCCCGTCCCGGGACGCCGGAGCCGACGCCGCTGCGCTACGGACCGGATCCCGCGCAGTACGCGGTGCTGCACCTGCCGCCGGGCGCGCCGCGGGCACCGCTGCCGGTGGTCGTGGTGATCCACGGCGGGTACTGGCGCGCCGCCTACGGCCTGGAACTGGGGACGCCGCTCGCGGTCGATCTGACCAACT
This sequence comes from Actinomycetospora termitidis, assembly GCF_030286555.1. Lineage (GTDB taxonomy): Bacteria > Actinomycetota > Actinomycetes > Mycobacteriales > Pseudonocardiaceae > Actinomycetospora > Actinomycetospora termitidis. The sequence goes on from NZ_JASVWF010000007.1 coordinate 92,549, forward strand.
CCGACGTGGCCGTGCTCAACGTGGAGTACCGCCGGGTCGGCGCTGGGGGCGGGTTCCCGCAGACGTTGTCCGACGTCGCGGCGGCGATCGACCTGTTGGCCACCGAGGGGGTGCGGACCGCCCGCAGTGCCGGCCGCGAGTTGGATCTGGGCAAGGTCGTCCTGCTCGGGCACTCCGCCGGGGGCCACCTCGCGGCCTGGGCGGGCTCCCGCACCCGGCTCCAGGCGCCCGCGACGGGCGCGGACCCGGTGGTCGTGCCGGCGGGCGTCGTCTCCCAGGCGGGCGTGCTCGACCTCGTCGCCGGGGCGCAGCAGAACCTCGGCGGTGGGGCCGTGGTCGACCTGCTCGGCGGCGACCCCGTGACCCAGGCGGCCCGGTACGCGGTGGCCTCCCCGACGGCACTCGTCCCCGCCCCGTGCCCGGTGGTGGCGGTGCACGGGACAGCTGACGACGTCGTCCCGATCGACCAGTCCCGCCGCTACGTCGCGGCGGCGACCGCGGCCCGCGGGCAGGCCCGCCTCGTCGAGCTGCCCGGCGTCGACCACTTCCAGCTCATCGACCCGGCCACGTCGGCCTGGAACATCATCCGCGGCGAGGTGCTCGACCTGCTGCGGTAGGCGTTGCGGGACGCACACGGCTGGCGGGGGTCGCCTCGGGGCGGTGGGGCGTTGCGGGACGCACACGGCTGGCGGGGGTCGCCCAAGTGATGCGCCGCGCAACGCTCACGCGGCCCGGCGATCCATGGCCGTGTGCGTGGCGCAACGTGCGGGTGGACCGTGGTTGCCCGCCCTGGCCGTGTGCGGGGCGCAATGCCGGATCGGGCGTCGGTCGCCCGCGCTGACCGTGTGCGTCACGCACGACCTGGAAAGGGGATGGCGGGCACGCGCTGCTCGGGTACAGTTCCGCTCACTATGGAGCTCTGACGACGCCTCGACCCATCGCTGCGGCATCGCCCGGCGAGGTCATCCCACTCCGATCCTCGGAGCGTCGTCATGTCTACTGCCCTGCTCACCGGTCTCCGGCCCGTCGTCGCGCACGGCCTCGTCCGGACCTTCGCCGCGCGCCCGGTCCTCGACGGTCTGGACCTCACCGTCGCCCCCGGCACCCGCCTCGGGCTGATCGGGGAGAACGGCACCGGGAAGTCGACGCTGCTGCGGCTGCTGGCCGGGGTGGACGTCCCCGACGCCGGGACGGTGGCTGTCCCGGCCGACCTCGTGTACCTCCCGCAGGAGCCCGAGGTGGACGAGGGATCCACCGTCGGGACGATGCTCGACGAGGCCCTGCGGCCGCTGCACGACGCGGTGCGCGCGCTCGAGGAGCTGGCCGAGCGGATGGTGCGCGAGGACGTTTCCGCCGAGTACGACGAGGTCCTGGCCTGGGCGATCGCCCACGACGCGTGGGACGCCGACCGGCGCGCGGAGGTCACCGCGGCCGTGCTCGGGGTGGCGGACCTGGACCGGTCGCGGCTCGTCGGGACGCTGTCCGGTGGTCAGCGCACCCGCCTCGCCCTCGCGGCGGCGCTGGTGCGCCGGCCGGCGGTGCTGCTGCTCGACGAGCCGACCAACCACCTCGACGACGAGGCCCTCGACCTGCTCGAGCGCAGCCTCGTCGAGCTCCCGGGCGTCGTGATCGCGGCGAGCCACGACCGGACGTTCCTCGACCGCGTCGCCACCGAGCTCTACGACCTCGACGCCGGCGTGCTCGGCACCGACGGGCGCGGCGGGCGACGGTTCGGCGGGTCGTTCACGGAGTACCTCGCCGCGCAGGCCGACTCCCGGCGCCGCTGGGAGGAGACCTTCGTCGCCCAGCAGGAGGAGATCGCGGCGCTGCGGGAGCGGACCCACGTGGACCTGCGCTCGGTCGCCGCCGGTCGCGGGCCCACCGACAACGACAAGTTCATCACGAAGTTCAAGGGCGCCGGAGTGGAGCGGGCCCGCGCCCGGCGGGTCCACGACGCGGAGCGCCGCCTCGAGGTCGCCGAGCGGGAGGCCCTGCCGAAGCCGCCGGCGCCGCTCCGGTTCGCCGCGCCGCTCACCGGTGGCGCCGCGACCGTCTCGGTCCGCGACCTCCGGGTGGCGGGTCGGCTCTCCCTCGACCTGCTCGACGTCGACCCCGGGGAGAAGCTGCTGGTCACGGGGCCGAACGGGTCGGGCAAGTCCACCCTCCTCGCCGTCCTCGCCGGGCAGGTCCTTCCCGACGCCGGGTCGGTGCAGGTGGGCGCGCGGCGGGTCGCCACGGTGACCCAGGACCCGGAGTTCGCCCGACCCGACCGCCCCGCCCGCGACGTCTACGCCGACGCCGTCGGAGCCGCGGTGGCCGAGGCGGTGCCGCTGCGCTCCCTGGGCCTGCTGCACCCCCGCGATCACGGGACGGCGGTCGGGGCGCTCAGCGTGGGGCAACGGCGGCGGCTGTCGCTGGCGATCGCCGTCGCGGTCGGCCCGGACCTGCTCCTGCTCGACGAGCCGACGAACCACGTGTCGCTGCGGCTCGCCGGGGAGCTGGAGGAGGCGTTGGGGGCCGCCGCGGGCACCGTCGTCGTGACCTCGCACGACCGGTGGCTGCGCTCGCGCTGGGAGGGGCCGGCGCTGGCGCTCGCCGCTCCATGATCAGGAGTACGTGAGGCACCCCGGACCGCCGGTCCGGGTGCCTGGTGTGCTCCTGATCAAGAAAGGAGCACCGGCCGACGACGCTGGGGTCGACTGTCGGGGGGTCGGTCTAGACTGGTTCACGCACGCATCACCGCACGGGGAGCACGCATCCTGAGTCCCACGTCCACCGACTCGTCCGGCGAGTCGCGCATCGTCGTCCCCGAGTCCGCGCTGCTCGCGCTGCTGGGCAAGCGTGACGAGAACCTCCGTGAGGCCGAGGACCTGCTGGACGCCGACGTCCACGTCCGCGGCAACGAGCTGACCCTCACCGGCGCGCCGCCCGACGTGGCGTTCGCCGAGCGGGTCTTCGCCGAACTGGTGGTCCTCGCCAGCCGCGGCCAGCAGATCGACCCGGACGCGGTCCGCCGCACCGTCCGCATGCTCTCCGACGAGGCCGGCCCGTCGCCGGCCGAGGTGCTGAGCCTCGACATCCTGTCGCGGCGCGGGCGCACGATCCGGCCGAAGACGCTGAACCAGAAGCGCTACGTCGACGCGATCGACGTCAACACGATCGTCTTCGGCATCGGTCCGGCCGGCACCGGCAAGACCTACCTGGCGATGGCGAAGGCCGTCCAGGCGCTGCAGGCCAAGCAGGTCACGCGCATCATCCTGACCCGCCCGGCCGTCGAGGCGGGGGAGCGGCTCGGCTTCCTGCCCGGCACGCTCTCGGAGAAGATCGACCCGTATCTGCGGCCGCTGTACGACGCGCTGCACGACATGCTCGACCAGGAGTCGGTCCCGAAACTGATGGCCGCCGGCACCATTGAAATTGCACCACTGGCGTATATGCGTGGCCGGACCTTGAATGACGCTTTCATCATTCTCGACGAGGCCCAGAACACCACGCCCGAACAGATGAAGATGTTCCTGACGCGGCTGGGCTTCAATTCCAAGATCGTGGTCACCGGTGACATCACGCAGGTCGACCTCCCGGGCGGGCACCTGTCCGGCCTGCAGGTGGTGCGTCAGATCCTCGACGGCGTCGACGACGTGCACTTCAGCGAACTGACCAGCGCCGATGTCGTCCGGCACCGCCTCGTCGCCGACATCATCGACGCGTACGGCCGGTGGGACTCCCGGCAGAACGGTGGACCGAAGGCCGTGCCCAACGCCCCACGGACCGGGCCGCCGCAGAACCGTCGTGACCGGCGGGGTGGCCGATGAGCATCGAGATCGCCAACGAGTCCGGGGTCGACGTCGACGAGGCGCCGATCGTCGACGTCGCCCGCTACGCGCTCGACCGGATGGGCGTCAGCCCGCTCGCCGAGCTGTCGATCCTGCTGGTCGAGCTGGAGCCGATGTCCGAGCTGCACGAGCGGTGGCTCGACCTGCCGGGCCCGACGGACGTCATGAGCTTCCCGATGGACGAGCTGGACACGGCCAAGCGGCCGGACGCCCCGCCGTCCGGACCGAGCCTGCTCGGCGACATCGTGCTGTGCCCCGCGTTCGCGCGGGACCAGGCCGTGTCGGCGGGGCACTCGCTCGACGACGAGCTGCACCTGCTGACGGTGCACGGTGTGCTGCACCTGCTCGGCTACGACCACGCGGAGCCCGACGAGGAGACCGAGATGTTCGGTCTGCAGGGCGAGCTCCTCACCGCGTGGCGCGGCGAGGTCGCCGAGCGGGCCCGGGCCGAACGCGACCGGCTGACCCGCGAGCGCCAGCGGGCGGCCGACGAGAAGCTGCTCGGCACGGTGGGCCTGGGCGCCCCGGGGGACGACGAGCAGAGTCCGTCATGACCTCCGCCCAGATCGGGCAACTGCTCGCCGCGCTGATCCTGGTCCCGCTGGCCGGCGTCTTCGCGGCGGCCGACGCGGCCATCACGACCATGTCGCCGGCGCGCGTCGACCAGCTGGTCCGCGAGGGCCGGGCCGGGGCGAAGGCGCTGGCCGCCGTCGTCGCCGACAAGCCGCGCCACCTCAACCTCGTGCTGCTCATGCGCCTCGCGTGCGAGGTGGTGGCGACGGTGCTGGGCGCCTACGTCGCGCTGCAGCTCGTCCCGTCCGAGGGCTGGGCGGTGACGATCGCGGTGCTGGTCGTCATCGTCGTGTCGTACGTGCTGATCGGCGTGGGCCCGCGGACGATCGGTCGGCAGCACCCGTACGGCGTCGGTCTCGGGGTCGCCCTCCCGGTCCGGGCACTGGTGCGGCTGCTCGGCCCGCTGGCCTCGCTGCTCATCCTCATCGGCAACGCGATCACCCCCGGCCGGGGCTTCCGTGACGGGCCGTTCAGCCAGGAGGTCGAGCTGCGCGAGCTGGTCGACATGGCGGAGGCGCGCGGGCTGGTCGACGACGACGAGCGCTCCATGATCCAGTCGGTGTTCGAGCTGGACGACACGATCGTCCGCGAGGTGATGGTCCCGCGCACCGAGATGGTGTGGATCGAGCGGGAGAAGTCCGTGCGGCAGGCCCTCGCGCTGGCGCTGCGCTCGGGCTACTCGCGCATCCCCGTGATCGGCGAGAACGTCGACGACACCGTGGGCGTCGTGTACCTCAAGGACCTCGTCCGCTTCACCACCGCGCGCCAGAACGACCCGGCGAACTCGCCCGCCGACCACTCCGGCGCGGTCGGCGAGATCATGCGCCCGGCCGCCTACGTGCCGGACTCGAAACAGGCCGACGACCTGCTGCGCGAGATGCAGCGCACCCGGAACCACATGGCGCTCGTCGTCGACGAGTACGGCGGCATCGCGGGCCTGGTGACGATCGAGGACATCCTCGAGGAGATCGTCGGCGAGATCACCGACGAGTACGACACCGCCGAGCACCGCCCGCTGGACCGTCTCGAGGACGGGGCGCTGCGGGTCTCGGCCCGCCTCCCCGTCGAGGACCTCGAGGAGGCGACCGGCGTGGAGTTCGAGACCGAGGACATCGACACCGTCGGGGGCCTGCTCGCCCAACGGCTGGGCCGCGTCCCGCTGCCGGGCGCCGAGGCCGAGGTGGGCGGGCTGCGCCTGCGCGCCGAGGGTGGCGAGGACGCCCGCGGGCGGATGCGGATCGTGTCCGTGCTGGTGTGGGACCCGAACCCGCGGACCGAGGAGGTTCCCGACGACGGGTCCGGGTCCGTGGACGACGACGCGCTCGTCAGGGCGAGCGGAGAGGAACGGCGTGGCTGACGTGGCGGGCATCCCCGGACCGAGTCCCCGGCACGACGTGGTCGTGGTCGGCGGCGGCATCGTCGGGCTGGCGGTGCTCACCGCGCTGCTGGACGCCGGGCACACGTCGGTGGCGCTCGTGGAGCGGGAGTCCTCGCTGGCCGGGCACCAGACCGGGCGGAACTCCAACGTCATCCACTCGGGGCTGTACTACGCCCCGGGGTCGCTGAAGGCCCGCCTGGCCGTGGCGGGCTGCGCGGAGACCAAGGCGTTCTGCGCCGAGCACGACCTGCCCTACGTCGAGTGCGGCAAGGTCGTCGCCGCGACGAGCGAGGACGAGCTGCCGCGCATGGCCGAACTGGTCCGCCGCGGACGGGCGAACGGGGTCGAGGTGCACGAGCTCGACGCCGCCGGCGTGCGCGACCGTGAGCCCGCCGTCCGGGCCGTCGCCGGTCTGTGGGTCCCCTCGACGGGCATCTGCGACTACGAGGCGATCACCGCGAAGCTCGCCGAGCTCGCCGTGGCGCGGGGCGCGGTCATCCACACCGGGCGCGCGGTCCGGTCGGCGGTGCGCCGGCGGCAGGACGTCGTCGTGCACACCGACCGCGGGGACCTGCTCGCCGGCCAGGTCGTCGTGTGCGCCGGGTTGCGCTCCGACGAGATCGCGCGCGCCTCCGGCTTCGACCCCGGCGTGCGGATCGTGCCGTTCCGCGGGGAGTACTCCGACCTGCGCGGACCGAAGGCGGACGCGATCCGCGGGCTGGTCTACCCGGTGCCCGACCCGGCCTTCCCCTTCCTCGGGGTGCACGCCACCCGCGGCGTCGACGGCTCGGTGCACGTCGGTCCGAACGCGGTGCTCGCGCTGGCCCGCGAGGGATACGACTGGCGGACGCTGAAGGTGCGCGAGCTCGCCGGCACCCTCACCGACCCCGGGTTCCTCGCCCTGGCCGGCCAGCAGTGGCGCTACGGGCTCGGGGAGATGCACCGCTCCCTGTCGAAGGCCGCGATGGCGAAGGCGGTCGCGCGGATGCTGCCCGGGGTCACCGCGGACGACCTGCACCCGCCGCACGACGTGATGCGCCGCGCCGGGGTCCGGGCGCAGGCGGTGCGGCCGGACGGGTCGCTGGTGGACGACTTCCTGTTCAGCGAGGACACCGCGGACCGCGGCGACATCCGGGTGCTGCACGTGCTCAACGCGCCCTCGCCCGCGGCGACGGCGGCCCTGCCGATCGGGCGGGAGATCGTCGCGCGGCTCGAGGGCAAGGACGCGGCGTGACCCAGCCCTGGCCGGAGGACTTCCGCTCCGGATTCGCCTGCTTCGTGGGTCGTCCGAACGTCGGGAAGTCGACGCTCACGAACGCGCTGGTCGGGCAGAAGGTCGCGATCACCTCGTCGCGGCCGCAGACGACGCGGCACGCCATCCGCGGGATCGTCCACCGTCCCGACGGGCAGCTCGTCGTCGTCGACACCCCGGGTCTGCACAAGCCCCGCACGCTGCTGGGGGAACGGCTCAACGACGTCGTTCGGACGACCTGGGCCGAGGTCGACGTCGTCGGGTTCTGCGCCCCGGCCGACCAGGCGGTGGGGCCGGGTGACCGGTTCATCATCTCCGAGCTGCGCAAGGTCGCCGACCGCACACCCGTCGTCGGGATCCTGACGAAGACCGACCTCGCGCGTCCCGAGGTGATCGCCGGGCGGCTCCTCGAGCTGCAGGAGCTGGCCGACTTCGCGGAGATCGTGCCGGTGTCGGCGGTGTCCGGGAAGCAGGTCGAGCTCCTGACCGACCTGCTGCTCGGTCAGATGCCGCCGGGCCCGCCGCTCTACCCCGAGGGGGAGCTCTCGGACGAGCCGGAGACGACGATGATCGCGGAGTTCATCCGCGAGGCGGCCCTGGAGGGCGTGCGCGACGAGCTGCCGCACTCGCTCGCCGTCGTCGTCGAGGAGATGGAGGAGGGGAGGACGCTGAAGATCCGGGCCGAGATCTTCGTCGAGCGGCCCTCGCAGAAGGCGATCGTGATCGGGCGCGGGGGGTCGCGGCTCAAGGAGGTCGGCACGAACTCCCGGCAGCAGATCGAGAACATGCTCGGGACGCAGGTCCACCTCGACCTGTTCGTCAAGGTGGCCAAGGACTGGCAACGCGACCCGCGCCAGCTGCGCAAGCTGGGCTTCTGACGCGGGCCGCGCGGAGCTCCTACAGCGAGTAGGAGTAGGAGAAGCTCCCGCCGTTCGCGATGATCAGGACCCAGAACAGGACCCAGAAGGCACAGCCGATCCCGCCGAGGACGAGAGCCGTGATCGCGAGGCCGCGGCCCTGCTCGCCGGTCCGCGCGATCTGGCGGACCGACACCCAGCCGCAGATCACCGCGGCCAGCGGGATGAAGAAGGCCGCGACCAGCGCGACGATGGACATGACGTTCCAGCGCGGTGCGGGCGGGCCGTACCCCACGGGCTGAGCCGCGGGTGTGCCGTATCCGGCGGGGCCGGGAGCGAAAGGCTGCTGCTGCGGAGTGGTCATGGCGGGGTCCTTCCCGGGTCGATGTGACTGAGAGTGACAGTAGACCGGGTCGACCCGCCGTCGTATAGGCCGGACGAGTGAGCGCCGGGCGGTGTCGGAGGGGAGTGCCAGGATGGTCGGCGTGGGCTTCTACCGTGACACCGGCGTGGTGCTGCGGTGTCAGAAGCTCGGCGAGGCCGATCGGATCGTCACGGTGCTGACCCACCAGCACGGCAAGGTCCGGGCCGCCGCGAAGGGCGTCCGGCGCACCACGTCGAAGTTCGGGGCGCGGCTCGAGCCGTTCGGTCACGTGGACCTGCAGCTGCACACCGGGCGCAGCCTGGACATCGTCACGCAGGTGCAGACGATCGACGCCTTCGGTGGGGACCTGGTCGCCGACTACCCGCGCTACACCGCCGGGTGCGCGCTGCTCGAGACCGCCGACCGGCTCACGCCGGAGGAGGGCGAGCCGGCGCGGGAGCTGTTCCTGCTGCTGGTCGGGGCCCTGCGCGGGCTCGCGGCCGGGCGGCGCGACCCACACCTCGTGCTGGACGCCTACCTGCTGCGCGCGATGGTCATCGCCGGCTACGCGCCCGCCGTCACCGAGTGCGCCCGGTGCGGGACCGAGCCGGAGACACCCCTGGACGCCCCTGACGGCACGCACGGGTTCCACCGCCGGTTCGCCGTCGCGGCCGGGGGTGCGGTGTGCGACGCCTGCCGCCCCGGCGGCGCGGTCGTCCCCTCGTGGTGGACGTGGCGGCTGCTGGAGGCCCTGCGCGACGGCGACTGGACCGCGGCCGAGCAGAGCCCGCCGGACGCCCGCCGGGACGCCGCGGGCCTCGTCGCCGCCCACCTGCAGTGGCACCTCGAGCGCCAGCTGCGCTCCCTGCCGCTGGTCGATCGCAAGGGAGCGCCGCGCGTCGACCTGGACGACGGGCTGCCGGCGGCACCCGAGGAGAGCGAACGGGAAGGAGCCGTGTGAGTCCCCTGCGTCAACGCGCCGAGCGGCCCCGCGGCCGGTCGGGGGCCCGGTTGCGAGGGTCGGGCGACCCCACGGTCATGGCGCCCACCCCGCACCCCTCCGGCGCCACCGCCCCGCCGATCCCGGCCGAGCTCGTGCCGAACCACGTGGCGCTCGTGATGGACGGCAACGGCCGGTGGGCCAACCAGCGCGGGCTGCCGCGCATCGAGGGCCACCGGCACGGCGAGGCGCAGCTGCTCGACGTCGTGCGCGGGTGCATCGACGTGGGCGTGAAGTGGATCAGCGCGTACGCGTTCTCCACGGAGAACTGGCGCCGCAGCCCGGAGGAGGTCCGCTTCCTGCTCGGGTTCAACCGCGACGTCATCCGCCGCCGCCGCGACGAGATGCACGCGATGGGCGTGCGGGTGCGCTGGTCGGGGCAGCGGCCGCGGCTGTGGCGCAGCGTCATCAAGGAGCTCGAGATCGCCGAGGAGATGACGCAGGACAACGACGTCGTGACCCTCACCATGTGCGTCAACTACGGCGGGCGCGCCGAGATCGTCGGCGCTGCCCGCGAGCTGGCGCGGCGGGCCGCGCGCGGGGAGATCGACCCGGAGCGCATCGACGAGCGCGCGATCGCCCGCCACCTCGACGAGCCGGACATGCCCGACGTCGACCTGTTCGTCCGCTCGTCGGGGGAGCAGCGCACCTCGAACTTCCTGCTCTGGCAGTCCGCGTACGCCGAGATGGTCTTCCTGGACACGCTCTTCCCGGACTTCGACCGCCGGCACCTCTGGCAGGCGTGCGAGATCTACGCCTCCCGTGACCGTCGCTACGGTGGCGCCGTGGACCAGTCCTCGGAGGTGGGGGAGTGAGCCGCGAGGCCGCCACGACCGCCACCCTGCTGATCACCGCCCGTGAGTCCCTGGAGAAGTTCGTCGAGGTCCACGTCGACGACGACGGCGCGCTCTCCTTCCGCCACGGGGACGTGCCGTGCGCGGTGCAGGGCGTCGAACTGGTCGAGGGCCTGGCCGTGCTCTCGCTGACGTGCGTCGTGGCCTGGGATCTCCCGGGCGAGGACGTCCCGCGCCGGGTCGCCGAGCGCGCGGGTCAGGGCCTGTTCGGCACCCTCGGTGTCGTGCACACCGACGCCGGTTGGGACGTGACGCTGCGCTACGCCTTCCCGGCCGAGGGGCTCGCGCCCGATCCGCTCGGCACGCTGCTGATGCTCGTGGTGTCGACCGCCTCGCAGGTCCGCGCGGATCTGACGGAGGGTTCCTGACGCCGGGTCACGGTGCGAATTCCCCCGATTGCGCGGTGTATGTCCCTTTCCTCCCGTAGGCTCCGACGGACGTCGAACCCGGAGAGGAGGACGCCCACCAGCAGTGGGGGGCGTACCGGTATGACACAGCAACAGGAGAGTCCGCCCCCGAAGTCCCCGGAGGAGCAGGGCGGGAGCGCGGCCGACGTGAAGGGCGTGCCGGTCGACAAGGTCGTCTTCGGTGTCGGCGCCGTCCTCGCCGTCGTCTTCGTGCTCTGGGGCATCCTCAGCACGGAGACGCTGAGCTCGGTCTCGGGCGGCATGATCGGCGGCCTGATCCAGGCGGGTGGGTGGCTGTTCATCCTCGCGGCCACCGGCTTCGTGGTGTTCGCCCTCTACCTCGCGTTCTCGAAGTTCGGGCGCATCAAGCTCGGGGGCGAGGACGAGCAGCCCGAGTTCCGCACGGTCTCGTGGATCGCGATGATGTTCTCGGCCGGCATGGGCATCGGGCTGATGTTCTACGGGGTCGCCGAGCCGCTCTCGTTCTTCACCTCGCCGCCGCCGGGGTCGGTCGCGAACGGCGACCAGGTGGAGTCGCTGCGCACCGCGATGGCGACGTCGCTGTTCCACTGGACGCTGCACCCGTGGGCGATCTACGCCGTCGTCGGGCTCGCCATCGCCTACTCGACGTTCCGCAAGGGCCGTCGCCAGCTGATCAGCCAGGCGTTCATCCCGCTGATCGGGGAGAAGGCGGCCAACGGCGCCGTCGGGCGGGTCATCGACATCATCGCGATCTTCGCGACGGTGTTCGGGTCGGCCGCGTCCCTCGGGCTCGGCGCCCTCCAGATCGGCGGCGGTCTCGACGCGACCGGCTTCCTGCCCGACGCCGGGAACGAGGTCCTCGTCCCGATCATCATCGTCCTGACGGCGGCCTTCATCCTGTCCGCGGTCTCGGGCGTGGCCAAGGGCATCCAGTGGCTCTCGAACATCAACATGGTGCTCGCCGGGGTGCTCGCGCTGTTCGTGTTCGTCGTCGGCCCGACGGTGATCATCCTCGACCTGCTGCCCACCGCGGTCGGCGCCTACTTCTCCGAGTTCTTCGAGATGGTCGGGCGCACCGAGGCCACCGGCGGCGCGCCGATGCTCGACTGGCTCTCGTCGTGGACGGTCTTCTACTGGGCCTGGTGGATCTCCTGGACGCCGTTCGTCGGGATGTTCCTGGCGAAGATCAGCCGCGGCCGCACGATCCGGCAGTTCGTCGGCGGCGTGATCCTCGTGCCGAGCCTGGTGTCGCTGGTGTGGTTCGCGATCTTCGGTGGCACGGCCATCACGCAGCAGCAGCAGGGGCTGAACCCGGCCGGCGCGGACACCGAGGCGCAGCTGTTCTCGGTGCTGCAGGCCTATCCGCTGGCCACGATCACCGGGATCCTCGTGATGATCCTGGTCGCCATCTTCTTCGTCTCCGGCGCCGACGCGGCGTCGATCGTCACCGGCACGCTCTCGCAGCGCGGCACCGACGAGCCGAAGAAGTGGGTCGTGATCTTCTGGGGCGCCACGATGGGTCTCGTCGCCATGGTGATGCTGCTGGTCGGCGGGGAGGACGCGCTCTCCGGCCTGCAGAACCTGACGATCCTCGTGGCGGCGCCGTTCGTCGTCATCATGATCCTGCTGTGCATCGCCCTGACCCGCGATCTCAACCACGACCCCGTCGTGCTGCGCGAGATCAAGGGCACCGAGGTGATCGAACAGGCCATCGACTACGGCACCGACAAGCACGGGGACGACTTCTACCTGCGGGTGCAGTCGTTCCCGGCCGACGCCGACGGTCCGTGGCGCACCGCGAACACGGGCGAGGAGCGGGTCACGTACGCGGACGTGTACAAGGGTGGCGACCCGTTCCGGGACACCGACGGGTCCGAGCCCGCCGAGGTCGGCCGCGCGGACGCCGACGGGGTCGACGACACCCTGCAGGTCGGCCCGGGCGGTGCTGCCGACCGTGAGCCGGCAGGGCGTCCGCGCTCCGACCGGGAGTAGCCCCCGCCCGGTGCCGGCAATGGCACGGAACTGACACCTGACGTCAGGACGGCGCCACTCGCACATCGTCCGGTTCGCCGGCCCGATGGGTGGGTGGCGCCGTTTCGCGCGCCTGACGTCAGCCGCCGAGAGGCACACCAGGCACCTCGGCGGGCCGCCCGAGGTGCCTCACGTACCTCTCGGCGAGGCGCGACCCCCACTCCGCCCCGAGCGAAGGGCGCCCTCGCTCGATCTACTCGACCGAAGGGGCCCTTCGCTCGAACGTCAGCCCCGCGCCGCGAGGCAGGCCGAGCAGAGCCCGATGATCTCGACGGTGTGGTCGATCTCGGCGAAGCCGTGCTCCACGGCGACCTTCTCGGCCCAGTGCTCCACCGCCGGGCCCTCCACCTCCACCGTGCGCCCGCAGGAGCGGCACACCAGGTGGTGGTGGTGCGTGTCGGAGCAGCGGCGATAGGAGGCCTCGCCGGCCGTCGTGCGCAGGACGTCGATCTCCCCGGCGTCCGCGAGCGCCTGCAGCGTCCGGTACACCGTGGTCAGCCCGATGCCCTCGCCGCGGCGTCGCAGCTCCTCGTGGATGTCCTGGGCGGAGCGGAAGTCGTCGAGCTGGTCGAGCAGGTCGCCGATCGCCGCGCGCTGGCGGGTGGAGCGCTGCCCGGGCACGACGGTCGGACGGGACTCGGCACTCACGACTCCTCCTGCACGTGCTCGACCGCGTCGACGACGATGTGGGCCAGGTGGTCGTCGACCAACCGGTACACCACCTCGCGCCCGCGCCGCTCCCCGCGGACCACGCCCGCCGCCTTGAGCACGCGCAGGTGCTGGCTGATCAACGGCTGGGTGACGCCGAGGGTGTCCACCAGCTCGTGGACGCAGCGCGGCGAGCGGCGCAGCTGCATCACGACCGCGATCCGCACCGGTGCGGCCAGCGCCCGCAGCAACTCGCCGGCGGCGTCGAGTGTCGCCGGGTCCAGGGGTGCGGGGGCGTCCGGCGGGATCGAGGACACCGGGGCGTCGTGGGAGACGGTCATCGCAGGGCCACCCCGATCGTCACGGCCACCAGCACCACGAGCACCACGCCGCGCGCCAGGCGCTCCGGCGGCGTCATGCGCCCCCACGTGGTCGCGAGCAGCACCGCCACCCCGATCGCGAGCAGCCCCAGCAGCAGCGCCCCCACCGGACCGCCGACGATCACGCCGACCGCGAAGAGCACCGCCACGACCAGGAAGACCAGCACCGGCGACACCCCGGCCAGCGGCCCCGTCCCGGGCAGCAGCGGCCGGCGCAGGTCGCCCCGCAGATCCCGGCGCGTCCGTCTCGGCACCTGACGCTCCTCTCGTCGCCCTCCACGATCCCATACCGACACCCGGTGTCGATAAGCTCCGCCCGGTGCTCCTGGTGTGCCGATTCTCCCCGGACGACGAGGCCGACTTCCTCGTCCGCGCCCGCCGTGCGGTCGGCCTGCTGGCCGCGCAGCCGAACTGCGAGCGGGTCGACCTCGCCCGCGCGGTCGAGGCGCCGGGGCAGTGGGTGCTGGTCGCGGTGTTCGCCTCGCTGACCGACTACCGCCGCGCCCTGTCGCCCTTCGACGTCCGCGAGCACGTCGTCCCGTTCCTGTCCGAGGCGTCCACGGCCGACCAGGCCGTCTTCGAGCGGAACACCACGGCCCTTCCCGACGGCGGGTGGGTCGAGCACCCCAGCATCCTCGGCTGAGGTCCGCCCGGACCCGCTCGCTACGCTGGGTAGGCCGAACGAGCAGCATCAGGAGAGTTCTCAGTGCCCACCCCCACCGGCAGCGCCCGTATCGAGACCGTGGTGAACCTGTGCAAGCGCCGCGGGTTCGTCTTCCCCTCGGGTGAGATCTACGGCGGTACCCGGTCGGCCTGGGACTACGGGCCCCTGGGCGTCGAGCTCAAGGACAACATCAAGCGCCAGTGGTGGCGGTTCATGGTGCAGGGTCGCGACGACGTCGTCGGCCTGGACTCCAGCGTGATCCTGCCGCGCCAGGTGTGGGTCGCGTCCGGCCACGTGGACGTGTTCACCGACCCGTTGGTCGAGTGCACGAACTGCCACCGCCGGTTCCGCGCCGACCAGCTCGCCCAGGACTTCTCCGAGCGCACCGGCGGCCCGTCGCTGGAGACCGTCGACGCCGAGGGCAAGGTCGGCTACGACCTCTCGACGGTGCCCTGCCCGAACTGCGGCGTGCGCGGCCAGTACACCGCGCCGCGCGAGTTCAACATGATGCTCAAGACCTACCTCGGCCCCGTGGAGTCCGAGGAGGGCCTGCACTACCTGCGCCCGGAGACCGCGCAGGGCATCTTCGTGAACTTCGCGAACGTCATGTCGACCGCGCGCAAGAAGCCGCCGTTCGGCATCGGCCAGATCGGCAAGAGCTTCCGCAACGAGATCACGCCGGGCAACTTCATCTTCCGCACGCGCGAGTTCGAGCAGATGGAGATGGAGTTCTTCGTCGAGCCGGGCTCCGACGAGCAGTGGCACCAGTACTGGATCGACGAGCGCACGCGCTGGTACACCGGGCTGGGGATCGACCGGGAGAACCTGCGGCACTACGAGCACCCCAAGGAGAAGCTCTCCCACTACTCCAAGCGCACGGTGGACGTGGAGTACCGCTTCCAGTTCAACGCGGGCCAGGAGTGGGGCGAGCTCGAGGGCATCGCGAACCGCACCGACTTCGACCTCACGACGCACTCGAACCACTCCGGCGTCGACCTGAGCTACTACGACCAGGCGACCGACTCCCGGTACAAGCCCTACGTCATCGAGCCGGCCGCCGGCGTCGGGCGCCCGATGATGGCGTTCCTGCTCGAGGCCTACACCGAGGACGAGGCGCCGAACGCCAAGGGCGGGGTCGACAAGCGCACGGTGCTGCGGCTCGACCCGCGGCTCTCGCCGGTCAAGGCCGCGGTGCTCCCGCTGTCGAGGAACGCGGACCTCTCGCCGGTCGCCCGCGACGTCGCCGCCACGCTGCGGCAGCACTGGAACGTCGACTTCGACGACGCCGGGGCCATCGGGCGCCGCTACCGCCGCCAGGACGAGATCGGCACGCCGTTCTGCGTCACGGTCGACTTCGACTCGCTCCAGGACCGGGCGGCCACGGTGCGCCACCGCGACGCGATGACCCAGGAGCGGGTGTCGTTCGACCAGCTCGAGGGCTACCTCGCCGCCCGCCTGGTCGGCTGCTGAGGCGCTCCCGTCGGTTCCGAGCGAACGGCACTCTCGCGCACGTAGAGGCTGCGAGGGTGCCGTTCGCTCGTCCCGGGGCGCTGTCCCGACGACGGGTGCGGCGAGGCTGTCGGTGTCCTCACCTACGCTGGCCGTCGTGACCCAGCTGAGCGACGTCCTCGCCGGAGGCGACGATCCGGCCGCGCCCGTCGGGGTCGTCCGGGTGCTCGCCCGGCACGGCTTCGGCACCGTCGAGCCCGGGCAGTTGCTGGCCGCGCGCGGGACGTTGATGGGCGAGGTCGTGACGGCGGGTGACCTGCTGCGTGGCGCGCTGGACGCGCCCGCGGTCGAGCTCGCCCGCAGCGCGCTCGCGGCGCCCGCCACGCAGGAGGCGCACGTCGCGGAGGACGACGCCGTGGCGGCCGGCCTCGCCTGCGCGGGCGGCGCGACGCTGCTGGCCCACCCGCTGGAGGCCGACCCGGCCGGGGCGCTCGGCCGGGCGTTCGCGGGCGGCGTCCCGGCGGCCCTGGTGTCGACCGTGGACGGGCAGCGGACCCTCGTCGTCGTCGGGAACGACCTCGACGAGGCCCACGGCGGCCTCGGGTCGCCGGAGCTGGACGAGGCCGCGGCCGCGCACGTGCGGGGCCTGCTGCGCCGCGGCGCCACCGCCACCGACCGCACCGAGCTGGCCGGCGTCGAGGTCCTGGTCGACCTCTGGGTGCCGGTGCCGTCCCTGCTGGTCGTGGGCGCCGGGGCGCTCGGGGAGGCCCTCGCCGCCCAGGCCGCCGTGCTGGGCTGGGGGAGCCGGGCCGTGGCCACGGTCGCGGAGACCACGGCCGCGGTCGAGGCGTTCACCGACGCCGACGTGCTCGTCCTGCTCGACCACGACCCGGCGTTCGACGAGTCCCTGATCGCGGGGCTGCGCCACGGCCGCGGGTTCCTGGGGGCGCTGGGGTCGCGGCGCACGCAGGCGGCCCGCCGCGAGCGGCTGCTGGCCGCCGGGATCACCGAGGAGCAGCTGGCGGCGATCCACGGGCCCGTGGGGCTCGACCTGGGCGCCCGCACCCCCGCCGAGACCGCGGTGTCGGTCGTCGCGGAGGTGCTCGCGGTGCGGTCCGGCCGGGACCCGGGGGCGCTGTCCGCGGGCCGCGGGCAGATCGGGGCGTGAGCGCGCCGGGGCAGGGCGCCCCGACGAGGGCGACGCGTTCCCGGGCGGCGCTCACGTGGGCGCCCCGGGTCGTCGTCGGGGCGTTGGTCATCGCGCTGCTCCTCGTCGGCGGCACGGCCGCACGGGTCTGGTGGCTGGGCCGGGTGGACGAGCGCGCCCCGACCGACGTGATCCTCGTGCTCGGCGCCGCGCAGTACGACGGACGGCCGTCCCCGGTGCTCGAGGCCCGCCTGGAGCACGCGCTCGCGCTGTACCGCCAGGGGGTCGCCCCGCGCATCGTCACCGTCGGCGGGGCCGCGGCGGGCGACCAGTTCTCCGAGGCCGAGAGCGGTGACCGGTGGCTCACCGAGCACGGCGTGCCCAACCGGGACGTCCTCGCGATCGACGAGGGCAGCGACACCCTCGGCAGCTTCGAGGCCGTCGGGTCGGTGGCGCGGCAACGCGGGTGGGCCTCCGCCGTGATCGTGTCCGACCCCTGGCACTCGTTGCGCTCCCGCACGATGGCCCGCGACGTCGGGCTCGACGCGACCACCTCGCCGGCCAAGGGCGGCCCGGTGTCGCAGACCCGGCGGACCCAGTTCTTCTACATCGTCCGCGAGACCGCCGGGTTGATCTACTACCACCTGGCGCACGCCTCGTCGGACTTCTCCGACCCCGGGCTGCAGTGAGCCGGGGAGCGAGGGACGAGCGCTTCCTGCCCGAGCCGCCCAAGCGCGGCCGGGAGCGGCGCTCGCCGTTCGCCCGCGACCGGGGCCGCGTGCTGCACTCCGCGGCGCTGCGACGGCTCGCGGGCAAGACGCAGGTGGTCGGGCCGGGGGAGGACGCCGAGGTCACGGGCGTGCCGCGGACCCGGCTGACGCACTCGCTGGAGGTCGCGCAGATCGGGCGCGGGATGGCCGAGGAGCTCGGCCTCGACCCGGACGTCGTCGACACCGCGGGCCTGGCCCACGACATCGGCCACCCGCCGTTCGGGCACAACGGCGAGCGGGCGCTCGACGCCGTCGCGGCCGACGCCGGCGGGTTCGAGGGCAACGCCCAGACGCTGCGCCTGCTCACCCGCCTGGAGCCGAAGACGCTGGAGGAGGGCCCCGCCTCGGGGCTCAACCTCACGCGCGCCACGCTCGACGCCTGCATGAAGTACCCCTGGACCAGAGGGGCCGCCCGCAAGTTCGGCGTCTACGCCGACGACGTCGAGGTGTTCGCCTGGATCCGCGACCCGGCCGACGTCCGTCCCTGCCTGGAGGCCCAGGTCATGGACTGGGCCGACGACGTTGCCTACTCCGTGCACGACGTCGAGGACGCCATCCTCGCCGGGCGCATCGAGCCCGCCCGCCTCGCCGTTCCCGACGACGGGTTGATCGCCCTGGCGGCCGCGACGTTCGGCGGGGACGCCGCCGAACTCGCCGACGCCGCGGAACGGCTCGCCGCCTACCCGCCGCTGCGCGCGGTCGCGGAACTCGCCTCGCCGGGCTCACTCACCGCCCAGGTCGCGCTCAAGCGCCTGACCAGCGAGCTCGTGGGGCGCTTCGTCGTCGCGGCGGTCGAGGGGACCTTCGCCGCCACCGGCCGGGAGGCGCTCGACCCGGCCGACGACCTCGTCGTGCCGCCGGGCGCGCGCGCCGAGGTGACCCTGCTCAAGGCGGCCGCGGTGCGGTGGGTGATGTCCGACCCGGCCCGCCTGGCCGCCCAGGAGGTCGAGCGGGGTCTGCTCGCGGACCTGGTCGGGCGATTGTGTGACGGCGCACCGGACGCGCTGGACCCCGCGTTCCGACCGGCATGGGACGCTGCCGGGGACGGCCCGGGGCGGTTGCGCGTCGTCGTCGACCAGGTCGCGGTCCTCACCGATGCGCAGGCCCGGTCGTGGTCGGAGAAGCATCGTGGCGGGCCGGGGGAGGGACGTTGAGCGAGACGACGTCGGTCCCGCCGTCGCCCGCCCGGGTCCGCGAGTTCCCCGCCGACCTGGCCCGACGCGCGCGGCGGCGTCCGGTCACGGTCACCGCAGTCGTCCTGACGCTGACCGTCGTCGTCTACGGCGTCCTGGTCTGGCAGCGCCGGTGGATCTCCGACGACGGTCTGATCTTCCTCCGCACCGTCCGCCAGATCCTCGACGGGCACGGCCCGGTGTTCAACATCGGGGAGCGGGTCGAGACCAACACCTCCACGCTGTGGACGCTGGTGCTGATCCCGCTCTCCGTGCTGCCGGGCCGCCCGGAGATCGCGGCGCTCGTCGTCGGCGGGCTGCTCTCCGTGGTGGCGCTCGGGTTCGCGGTCGACGGGGCCCGTCGGCTCACCGGCCTGGGCCGCGTGGTCGTCCCCGCCGGTGCCCTCGTGGTGATCGCCCTCCCGCCGTTCTGGGACTTCGGGACGTCGGGTCTGGAGACCGGGCTGTCGTTCTGGTGGCTGGCCTTCTCCTGGTGGCTGCTGGTGCGCCGCTCCCAGCGCGAGCCGCGGTTGTTCGCCGCGGAGGGGTCCCGACGGCGGCCCGGGGCGGCCTGGCCGGTCGCGCTCGCCCTGGGGCTCGGCCCGCTCGTGCGCCCGGACCTCGCCCTCGTGGCGGCCCTCGGCGGGCTGGCGCTGGCGGTGCTCGAGCAGCCGCGGGACCGGCGGGGCGTGACGCGCCTGGTCGGGCTCGGGGCGATCTGCGTGACGCCGGCCCTGGTCTACGAGGTCTTCCGGGCGGGCTACTACGGCCTGCTGGTGCCCTCGACCGCCCTGGCCAAGGAGGCCGGGGTGGCGCGGTGGGGTCGTGGCTACTCCTACCTGCGCGACACCGTGGCCACCTACTGGCTCCTCGTCCCCGCGCTGGTCCTCGGGGCGGCGGCCCTGCTGCTGGTCGCGCAGCGGGTGTCGCGGTCGTCCTGGTGGGCGCGCCGGCACGACGTGGCCGGCGAGCCGGACGTGCGCCGCACCCGCGCGTGGGACCGGGCCGGGACCGTGGCGGTCGCCGTGGCGCCGGTGCTCGCCGGGGTCGGCATGCTCGGGTACGTCACCCGCGTCGGTGGGGACTTCATGCACGCCCGGATGCTCCTGCCGGCGATCTTCTGCGTGCTGCTGCCGGTGATGGCCCTCCCGGTCCGTCGGTTGACGGTCGCGCCGCTGGTGGTGCTGGTGGTCTGGGCGGGGATCGTCGGCACCACCGCGCGCCCGAACTACCACGGCATCTCCGCCTCCGGCATCGCCGACGAGCGCGGCTTCTACACGCAGTTGCTGGGCAACCCGCACCCCCTGACCGCCGACGACTACCGCGCCCATCCCTACGTCGCCGGCGGCGCGGCGCTCGTCGCGAAGAGCCCGCGGCCCGTCGTCGCGCTGATGGCCCGCGGGACGGGGCCCGCGGGCCCGGAGTGGGACCTCGTGCCGCTCGCGCCGGACAGTCCGTCGGGGCTGGTCTTCCTCAACCTGGGCGCCGCCGGCGCCCTGACGCCCCTGGACGTGCGGGTCACCGACACCGTCGGTCTCGCCGACCCGCTCGCGGCGCACACCACGAACGTGCCCGACGGGCGGACCGGACACGACAAGAACCTCCCTGCGGCGTGGTTCGTGGCGGCGGGCGGTGGCACGGCGGGCGACAGCCGGGCGGTCTCCGGCGAGGACGTCGCCGCCGCGTCCCGGGCGCTGCGGTGCCCGGCGATCGTGGAACTGCGGGACTCCGTGTCCGCCCCGATGACCTGGACACGGTTCCGGGACAACCTCCTCGGGGCGCCCGCTCGCACGGACCTCCGCTTCCCCCGCGACCCGGTCCTCGCCGAGGTCGCGTGCACGTCGTCCGTGCGCTGACGATCGGATGATCGACGCGGGGCTGCGTGGGGGATCGGATACTGCTCCGATCCGGTGCACTTTCCCGTCGGTGTCCGGACGGTCACCGGCGGTCGTCAGGGCCGTCCGGAGCAGGGCGAGCGACTGATCGGTGCTCGTAGGCTGCGCCGATCAGACCTAGCACGTAGCCGGACGCCTCCATGGTCGTTCGTGCGATTGCTGCCGCAGATCCATCGTTCGGATCAATGACGTGCAGGTTCCCGCACGGGGTGGCCAACCGACGCAGCGCTGCTCGGCACTCGGGTGAACCCCGGGCTGTTGGGCCGATCGGACTCGTTGCTGCTCACTCACAGCGAACCTACTGTGCGTCGGTCCAAGCCGTCGTCGGGATGTCGGGAGAACGCGTGGTCGCTCTCGGTCGGGGTTCGTCCCCCGCTGACGCGGTCCCCACGCCTCTGTCGGCGCCCGGTGGGTTGTCCCCCGCCGTGGCGGCGCTCGTCGACCTGCCCGGGGCCCGCTACGTGCTGGTCGTCGACGCGTCCGGCGAGCGGGTACGCGGTGAGCTCGGCGGCCCGCCGGAGGCCGACCTCGCCGTCCTGACCTGGGCCCGCCGCCTGGCCGACGTCTCGCGCGAGCGCGGGCGCGCGATGGAGGACGTCGTCCTGACGACGGAGTCCGCGTTCCACCTCGTCCGCGCGGTCCCGGAGGTCCGCGGCGAGGACGTGTGGGTCGCCCTGCGCATCGACCGCGAGCGGGGCAACCTCGCGCTCGCCCGCCGGGCGCTCGCCGGGCTGTCGGCCCCCGACCGGATCGCCGTGCCGGGCCCGCGCCGGCTCGAGGCCGCACCGTCGCCCGCGCGCCCGGTGTCCGGCCGTCCCTCGTCCCCCGGCCCCGCCGCCCCACCGGCGTCGGCGCCGATGACGGGCTCGCTGCCCGCCGCGATGCCGTCGGCGGGTGCCCCGATGCCGCTCGCGCCGGCACCCCGGACGGCCCCGGAGCCGACCCGACCCGCTGCGGGACCCGGCGTGCCCGCTCTCGCGCTCCTCCCGCCGGCCCCGGGTCCGCGGGCCCTGCGCTCGCCGGAGGCGGTGCCGCCCCCGCCGGCGGCGCCGGTCGAGGTGAATGGCGACCTGCGCGCACTGGACGCCAGGGATCGGCCATCGTCGGCGGTACCGGGTGCCCGCGACTCCGCGGCGGCGCCTGTGAATGGCGACCTGCGCGCATCCGACGAGAGCAGCGCGCCATCGTCGACGGCGGGCGACTCCGCCGCGGGGCCGGTGGATGGCGATCTGCGCGCATCCGACGGGAGCAGCGCGCCATCGTCGACGGCGGAGGAGTCTGCGGCGCCGCGTGTGAATGGCGACCTGCACGCATCCGACGGGACCAGCGCGCCATCGTCGGAGACCGAGGACGGCGCCGCCGAGGAGGAGCCCGGCCTCTGGGACCCGCGCCGTCGTCCGCTCACCGTCCGCCAGGCCGCGACGTGGCGCTCCGCCCCCGAGGTGCCCGGCGCGCGGGAGTCGGCCGAGGACGCGCCGGTCCCCGTGATCCCCGCGCCGCGGGTGGCGGGGTCGCTGTTCGCACCCGTCGTCGTCGTGCCGCCCCCGCCGTCGCCGGTGGACGACGACACGACCGAGGTCCCGGCCCCGGTGCCGTACCCGATCATCACCGCCCCGCCGCTCGAGCCGGCCCCCGAGCCGGTGCCCGCGGAGGAGCCCGCCGTCACCGACGCCGGCCTGCCCCGCCGCGCCCCCGGGGAGCGCCTCGCGGTGCCCTCGGTCCCGCCCGAAACCGTCGCGCCCGCTCCCGCGCCGGCTGGGGTCCCCGGTTGGAGTACCGAACCCTCCGTGCTCCGCCGCCTGCTGTTCGGGCTGCGGCGCCTCACCTGATCCCCGACATCCCCCGAGCAGTACCGAAGGACGGACACCCATGGCCGACATCGACTACATCCTCAACGCCGCGACCAACATCAAGGGCGCCTTCGCGGTGGCCCTGGTCGACTACGACAGCGGCATGACGCTGGGCTCCCGCGGCGGCAGCGCCGAGTTCGACCTGGACGTCGCGGCCCCGGGCAACTCCGAGGTCGTCCGCGCGAAGTTCGACGTGATGGCGAAGCTGGGCCTGCGCGAGACCATCGAGGACATCCTGATCACCCTCGACACGCAGTACCACATCATCCGGCCGATCTACTCGCGCAACGACGACGACAAGCTGTTCCTCTACCTGGTGCTCAACCGCCAGCAGGCCAACCTCGCGATGGCCCGTCGTGACCTGCGCATGATCTGCGCGCGCTTCTCGATGGACGACCCGACCGCGGCGCCGGCCGAGCCGGCGTACTTCCCGCAGCAGGCCGGGCGACGCTGACCTGCCGGCGGTGGCGCGGCATCGTCATGTGACGTGCGTGCGGGCGGACGGCCTGTCGACGGTGCTCTCCTCGCTGCTGGCCGACCGGCGCGTGGTGGCCGCGACGCTCGTCGACGTCATGAGCGGTTTCGTCCTCGACGCGTGTACGCGCGACGAGGAGCTGGCCGACCTCGAGCTGCTCGGGGCGGCTCACGCCGACCTCGCGCGGGCCGGCGACGTCCTGGCCCCGACCGGGGACGCGATCGTCGTCGACACCGGCGACGGGCGGACCCACGTGGTCCGGAAGGTCCCCGACCCGCACGGGGACCGGATCGCCCTCACCGCGGTGGTGCGCGGGCCCGCGCGCGTGGTCGCGCGGGTCCGTCAGCGCCTCGGCGAGGTGTCGGTCGAGGCGCTCACGGCCGGTCCGACCCTGCAACGCCGGCCGGTCGACGGCCGCTGGGACCTCACCCCGGCGGCGCCGGCCGTCCCCGCGGTGGCGCCGGACGGTCTCCCCGGCCTCGACCCGGTCCCGACGACTGGTCAGGCAGCGGCCTGGGCGCCGACCCCGCAGCCGGCCCCGTGGGCGACCGCCATGACCCCGCCGACACCGGCCCCCGAGGAGGAGGACCCGGACACCGTCGACAGCGACCTCACCGACCGCAGCGACCCGTCGTCGTCGGGACCCGCCGGCGTGCTCACCGGCCCGTGAACCTGCTTCGATGCCCGGCATGGACCACCTGATCGTCACCGTGGACGGGCACCGCCCGGAGATCGACCCGTCGGCCTGGATCGCGCCCGGTGCGGTCGTCGCGGGCCGCGCGACCCTCGGTCCGGAGGTCGGGATCTGGTACCAGGCGGTGGTGCGGGCCGACAACGACACCATCACGATCGGCGCCGGGTCGAACGTCCAGGACGGCTCGGTGCTGCACGCCGACCCGGGGTTCCCGTGCACGGTGGGCGAGAACGTCACCGTGGGGCACCGCGCCGTGGTCCACGGCTGCACCGTGGAGGACGACTGCCTGGTCGGCATGGGTGCGGTGATCATGAACGGCGCGACGGTCGGTCGCGGCTCCGTCGTCGCCGCCGGAGCGGTGATCTCCCAGGGCGTGACGGTGCCGCCCGGCTCCCTCGTCGCCGGGGTACCGGGCAAGGTGCGTCGCGAGACGAGCGAGGACGAGCAGTCCTTCAACGGCGTCAGCGCCGCGGCCTACCGCCACCTGCTCGGCGTGCACCGCACGGCCACCGGGGGCTGACTACTCCGCGAGCGGGGCCTCGTCGTCGGGCGCGGCCATCACCGGCGGCGCGGCCCCGTCGGTGGGGGCGCCCTCGGCGGGCATCGCGTCGAGGATGAGCTGCTCGCCGTGCTCGGCGTGCCGCCGTGCGAGCGCCTCGGCGGCCTCGCCGTCGCCGTCGCGGATGGCGTCCAGGATCGCCGCGTGGTCCTCCCAGACCCAGGCCGGAGCGCCGCCCTGCAACAGGACCTCGCCCATCACCCGCTGCACGTTGCGCCACATGACGCCGGCGCTCTCCGCCAGCAGGGGGTTCGCGGTGGCCTCGACGACGGTCCGGTGGAACTCGACGTCGTTGCGGACCATCAGCGCGAAGGAACGGTCGTCGAAGGCCTGCCGCCCGGCGACCACGATCCGCGTCGCGTGCCGGAGCCACTCGCCGGTCCTCCGGTCCGCGGCCAGCCGCGCGGCCTGCCCGTCGAGGATGGCGCGCAGCTCGTAGAGGTGGCTGACGAAGTCGCGCTCGAGCGGCGTGACCTCCAGCCCGCGGCGCCCGAACTCGCGCACCAGGCCCTGGTTACGCAGCAGGAGCAGCGCCTGTTGGACGGGCTGGCGGGAGACGTTGAACCGTTCCGCGAGCTGCTCCTGACGCAACGGCGCGCCCGGCGTGAGCCGGCCGGTGCAGATGTCGTCGACGATCGCCTCGAAGACCTGGTCGGTCCGCGAGGGTCTCTGGGGCAGGTCTGCCATCGGCGCCATCGTAGTGGTCGAGGTTTCCCGTGACAGTCTTGACTTCTGAATTCAGAATGCGGCACGGTCAGGTGACGCACGACACGTGATGTCGATCACCTCGACGAGGAGGGTCCATGGCGGAGCGCGCCCGGGAGCAGGTCGCGAGTCTGGTGGCGGAGTTCCTGACCGAGCACGGCGTCGACCGTGTGTTCGGCCTGCAGGGCGGCCACATCCAGCCGATCTGGGACCAGCTCGCCCGACGCGGCGTCCGCATCGTCGACGTCCGCGACGAGGGCTCGGCGGTGCACATGGCGCACGCGCACACCGAGCTGACGGGGCAGACCGCGGTCGCGATGGTGACGGCCGGACCCGGCGTCACGAACACGGTGACGGCGGTGGCGAACGCGTCGGTCTCGCGCATCCCACTGCTGGTGATCGGGGGCTGCCCGCCGATCCCGCAGTCGAACATGGGCCCGCTGCAGGACATCCCGCACACCGCGATCCTCGAGCCGGTCACGCGCCTCTCCCGCACGCTGCGCAGCGCCGACCAGGTCCTGCGCGAGTTCGACGAGGCCTGGGCGCGCGCGTCGGGTGATCGCGGCGAGCCGGGCCCGGTCTACCTCGAGATCCCCACCGACGTGCTCCGCCGTGAGGTGCCGCCGGCCCTGCAGATGCCCGAGCACCTGCGGGCCAAGCCGAAGCGCCGTCCCCAGCCCCACCCCGACGACGTCGCCGACGTGGCCGCCCTGATCCGGGCCGCGTCGAAGCCGGCGATCATCTCCGGCCGCGGCGCCCGGACCACCGACGGCACCGACCTCATCCGCCTGCTCGACGCCTCCGGCGCGGCCTACCTGGACACCCAGGAGAGCCGCGGGCTGGTGCCGGACGCGCACCCGGCCGCCGTCGGGAGCGCGAGATCGGCGGTCATGCGCGACACCGACCTGCTGATCACGGTCGGCCGCCAGCTCGACTACCAGCTCGGGATGGGCTCCCCGGCGGTCTTCCCGCACGCGAAGGTCGTGCGGATCTCCGACACCGCGAGCGAGCTGATCGACAACCGCCGGGGCGAGGTCGAGATCCTCGCCGAGCCCGGAGCCGCCCTCGCCGCGATCGCGGACGCGCTCAAGGACCACACGCCCGACACCACGTGGCGCGACGGGCTCAAGACCAAGCACCGGAAGCGGTCCGAGGACTACCGGCAGGCCCTGCACACCACCGAGAACGGCGCCGACGGGCACATCCACCCGAACCGCATCTTCGGCGCCCTCGACGCGCTCGACGGCGACGCCGTGGACCTGGGAAACGCCGTGATGATCGCGGACGGCGGCGACCTGCTCTCGTTCGCGCGGCTCGGCATCACCCGCTGCGCGCGCTACCTCGACGCCGGCGCCTTCGGCTGCCTCGGCGTGGCGACCCCGTTCGCGATCGCCGCCGCGCTGGCCGCCCCGGAGCGCCCCGTGATCGCCGTGACCGGCGACGGCGCCTTCGGCATCACGGCCACCGAGATCGACACCGCGGTGCGGCACGGCGCGAAGATCGTCGTGATCGTCTCGAACAACCGCGCCTGGAACATCGAGCGCTACGACCAGGCCGAGAACTACGGCCTCGTCGCCGGGACCGAGCTCGGCGACGCCGACTTCGCCGCGATGGCCCGCGCGTTCGGTGCGCACGGCGTGCGGGTGACCGACGCGGACGACCTCGAGGCCGCGATCCGGGCCGCGCTCGAGCACGCGCCCGCCGTCGTCGACGTCGTGACGAGCCAGGACGCGCCCTCGCCCGACTCCGGCAAGGGCCTCGGCTTCGTGCCCGACTACCAGGCCCTCACCCCGTGGAACGACGCCGAGGTCGCCCGCCGTCAGGAAGGAGCCTGAGATGGCCGCGATGGAGGAGTGGGCGTTCCCGACCCGCTACGACCAGGACTACCTGCCCGACCCGGACTCGCCGTACTGGTTCCCGGTCCGCGAGACGATGGACCCGGCCGAGCGGGACGCGGCGGTGCTGGTCCGCCTGCGCGAGGTCATGGAGTACGCGTACTCGACCTCGGACTTCTACAAGACCAAGTGGGACGCCGCCGGACTCAAGCCTGCGGACATCACGTCCTTCGAGGCGTTCGAGCAGGTCCCGGTCGTGACGAAGGCCGAGATGCGGGAGTCGCAGGCGACCCACCCGCCGTTCGGCGACTACCTGTGTTGCGACGAGTCCGAGGTCCACCACATCCACGGGACCTCCGGGACGACGGGCGCTCCCACGGCCTTCGCGCTCGGGCGACGCGACTGGGAGGTCATCGCCGACAACCAGGCCCGCATCCTGTGGGGGATGGGTGTGCGGCCCGGCGACACCGTGTTCGTCGCGGCGCTGTTCTCGCTGTACCTGGGCTCCTGGGGGGCGATGACGGCGGCCGAGCGGCTGCGCTGCCGGGTGCTCCCGTTCGGTGCGGGGGCGCAGGGCATGACGGCGCGGGCGGTCACCTGGCTGGCCCGGGTGAAGCCGGCGGCGTTCTACGCGACGCCGTCGTACGCGCTGCGCCTGGCCGAGGTGGCGGAGGCCGAGAAGATCGACCCCCGCGAGTTCGGGCTCAAGGTCATGTTCTTCTCCGGGGAGCCCGGGGCGTCGGTGCCGTCGGTGCGCCAGGCGATCGAGGACAGTTTCGGCGCCACGGTGATCGACTGCGGGACGATGGCCGAGATGACGCCGTTCATGTCGGCGTCGGCCACGGCCGGAACCCCGGACGGGATGCTGCTCTGGCAGGACATCGTCTGGCACGAGGTCTGCGACCCGGACTCGTTCCGCACCGTGCCGTACGGCTCCGAGGGCACGCCGGTCTACACGCACCTCGAGCGCACCTCGCAGCCGATGATCCGGCTCGCCTCCAACGACCTGACGCGCTGGGTCATGGAGGACAACCCCTGCGGGCGTACCTATCCCAAGCTGCCCGAGGGCGTGTACGGCCGGATCGACGACATGATCCACATCCGCGGCGAGAACGTGTACCCGACGGAGGTCGACAACTACCTGCGGCAGGTGGAGCACTACGGCGGCGAGCACCAGATCGTCGTCCGCCGCACCGGCTCGATGGACGAGATGATCGTCCGCGCCGAGTGCACCCTGCCCGACGGCGAGCGCTCCGAGTTCGAGCGCAGCACCGGCTCCGGCCTGCAGTCCCTGCTCGGGGTCCGCGTGACCTTCGAGTCCGTGGACGCCCGGTCCCTCGAGCGCGCCGAGCACAAGTCGCGGCGCGTGGTCGACGAACGAGAGCACACGAAACGCGGCTGAGCCGCGCGACCCGACGTCAGGAACGCTTCTTCAACGCCGAGGAGGACCCAACCGATGAACGACGCCCTGGGGGAGAAGCCGGCACCGTTCGGCGCCCCCGAGACCACGGTCGCGCCCGGGTGGGGCGGTGGGTTCTTCGAGACCGGCCGCCCACGGCTCGGCGGGCTGGAGCAGCCGGTGCGGTTCACCGACGCCCAGGCCGCGGTGCTGAATGCGCTCGCCGACACGATCATCCCGCCGCACCCGGACTGGCCGAACGCGAGCGAGGTCGACCTCGTCGCCTTCTGCGGGCGGTACATCACGCCGAGCGGCTACAAGAACAAACACTTCCCGTTCGCGGACGCCGATTCCTTCACGGCGGCCCTGGACAAGCTCGGACAGGCGTTCGTCGACGCCGACCCGGCCGAGCGGGCCAAAGCCCTCGAAGCGCTGGAGAAGGCCGAGGACCCGTTCTTCGAACAGATCCGCGCGCTCGTCTACTACGGCTACTACTCACGGCCCGAGGTCGTCATCGCGATCCGGCGCAACGTCCCGGCCGGCAAGGACTACCACGGACCGCCGCTGCCCTACGGCTACATCCAGTCCCTCGAACCGTGGGACGAGACGACCCTCGCGCAGGCCAACGAGAACGGCTCCTACCTCGAGACCGAGCAGGTCACGCGCGTCGACCTGTCCAAGCTCACCTGGACGAAGTGAGGCACCCATGGCCGGCTACGAAGAAGTCGACGTCCTGATCATCGGCGCCGGGCCCGGCGGGGCCGGCGTCGCCTACGAGCTCAAGGACACGGGCGCGAAGATCGTGTGCCTGGAGCAGGGTCCGTGGGTCACGCCCCCGGAGCACCCGCACTACCACGACGAGTGGGAGATCGAGAAGCAGCGCGGGTGGGCCTACGACCCGAACGTCCGCCAGCTGCCCGAGGACTATCCGGTCACCGGAACCACGACGCCGTACATGATGAACAACGTCGGCGGCTCGACGGTGCACTACGCCGGGCACTGGCCGCGCTACAAGCCGGTCGACTTCCGCAAGGGGACCGAGCACGGCCTCGAGGGCACGATCGACTGGCCGATCTCCTACGAGGACCTGGCGCCGTTCTACGACCGCAACGACGCCATCTACGGCATCTCCGGTCTCCTCGGCGACCCCTCGTACCCGGACCGCAAGAACGCCCAGCGCGACCCGATGGTGCTGCCCGGCAAGCTCGGGCTGAAGTACGCCAAGGCCTCCCGCGACCTGGGCTGGCACTGGTGGCCGAGCGACAACGCCGTCATCACCCGGCCCCGGGAGAACCGCGAGGCCGACGTGGGGCACGGCAACGAGCTCTCCGGCAGCCCGACCGGATCGCTGTCGACGCCGGCGCACGCGCACTGGCCCTACAACGTGCGGGCGGGCGTGGATCTGCGCCCGATGTCGCGCGTCGAGACGATCACGGCCGAGGGCGGGAGGGCGACCGGCGCGGTCTACATCGACCGGAACACCGGCAACCGGCACGAGATCCGGGCGAAGATCGTGGTGCTCGCGGCGAACGGCATCGGGTCGCCGCGCATGCTGCTCGCGAGCGCGCAGAAGGGTCACGAGAACGGCCTGGCGAACTCGAACGGCATGGTGGGCAAGTACCTGATGCACCACGTGTTCGCGTTCTGCGACTCGTGGTTCGACGAGCCCGTCGAGGGATTCAAGGGCTCGTTCGGCTCGCCGATGTACTCGCACGAGTTCTACCACACCGACATGGACCGCGGATTCGTCAACGGATTCGGCATGCAGGTGGCGCGCTCGTTCGGCCCGTCGTACGCCGCGATGGGGACGCACACCGGGTACACGGCGCCGTGGGGCGAGAAGCACCGCGACTTCTTCGCGAACCACTTCGCGAACCACCTCATGGTGTTCATGTTCGGCGAGGACCTGCCGGTGGAGACGAACGCGGTGACGCTCGACCCGGAGGTCACCGACTCCGACGGCATCCCGGCCGCGCACGTGAACTACGAGCTGCACCCGAACGACATCGCGCTCGCGAAGTACGGCATCGAGAAGATCTTCGAGGCCACGCGGGCGGTCGGGGCGGTCGAGACCAACGACACCGGCGTCCTCTACCCGCCGCCGGCCTGGCACCTCATGGGCACCTGCCGCATGGGCAACACGCCCGAGGACTCGGTGCTCAACAAGTGGTGCCAGACGTGGGACCTGCCGAACCTCTTCGTCGTCGACGGCTCCACGCTCACCACCGGCGGTGCGGTCAACCCGACGTCGACGATCGGTGCCCTGGCCGTCCGGGCCGGGGAGTACATCAAGCGGAACTACGACCACATCACGTCGCAGCGGACGACGCCGTCGAACGCGGACGCGCCCACGATGTGAGCAAGCTCAGGTGAGCACTTCGAGGGGCTATAGCCCCTCGAAGTGCTCACCTGGCCGCAGGCCACACCCCGTAGGGTCGGTCCGGTGACGTACGAGGTGACCCACGACGACACCGCGCAGGCACTCGGGAGCGGCGACGTCGCCGTTCTCGGCACCCCCCGGCTCATCGCGTGGCTCGAGGCCGCGACGGTCGAGGCGGCCCGCCCGAAGCTCGCGGACAGCCAGACGACCGTCGGGACGGCGGTCCGGGTCAAGCACCGTCGTCCCACCCGCGTCGGCGGGACCGTCACGACGAAGGCCAAGCTGGCCAGCGGCCCGGACGAGAAGGGTCGGCTCTCGTTCACCGTCTCCGCGACCGACGGCGACGGCGCGACCGTCGCCGACGGCGAGATCGACCGGGTCATCGTCGAGCGGATGGGCGCCTTCGGCTCCTGAGCCTTCCCGACGACGGGTTGCGCCTCGCCCGTTCATGATCACCGAGCACCGTCGGCGATCGGCCTGCCGGGCAGACCGCCCAGGGTGCTCGTTGATCACGGACGATCCGCGGCTCCTCAGGGTCGCGAGCCCCGCCTCATGATCATCGGTACACGAGGCACCTCGGGCGGCCGGATCAGGTGCGTCATGTACTGGTGATCATGCTCGGGCAGCGGCGACGGCCCAGGATCGCGCGCCAATGCTCGGATCAGAGCACCGTCGACGGTCGACCTGCCGTTCGAACTGCCGACGGTGCTCGTTGATCGCGCACGCCGTGCCGCGTCACTCCTCCGGCGGTCTTGCGGCCGCTCTATTGTCACTTAGAGTCACTTTCGTGGCCGTGGCCCTCGTCGTGGTGGCGCTCGTCGTGTGCGTCGTCGCACTGTCCGTGGTCGGCGTGCGGCGGGGGAAGGTCCGGCGCTGCGAGGAGGAGGCCGCGTGGCTGGCCGCCTCGCCCCGGGAGGACGGCGGCGGCGAGCCCGTGGCCGTCGAGGTGTGGTGGGCCGGGAAGGACGCCGGGATCGTCTGGGACGGCCGGGACGTCGGCGTGTGGACCCCGACCCTCGACGGGCCCTGCAACACGCCCCGCCTGCGCCCGGTGCGCGGCGGGCTCGTCACCGCCGGAGAACCGATGTCGGTCACCCGCGGCGCGTTGTTCGCGGACCGCGACTGGGTCGTCGTCGGCGGACGGCGCTTCGTCCTGCACGAGCGCGAGCTCGTCGACGCCCGCGGGACCCGCTGGCCGCTCTCCACGGTCGTGTCCGGGCACCCCGGGGACGTCCGGCGCTTCACGGTGCCGCGTGATCTCGGCCCACGCGGCACGCTGCTCGTGCTCGACCGGCTCTCCCTGCGGGCCCTCGTCGCCGCGTCCTCCGGCGATTGACCTCGAACTGCACGGACGGGCCCCCGCGACCCGCACCCGTCGTCGTAAACTCGCGGTCGTGGCAGGACGGATCCGGGACTCCGACATCGCGGAGGTGCGCGACCGGAACCGCATCGACGAGCTGGTCGGCGAGTACGTCGCGCTGCGGCCGGCCGGGCCGGGGTCGCTGAAGGGGCTGTGCCCCTTCCACGACGAGAAGTCCCCGTCGTTCCAGGTGCGCACCAGCCACAACACCTACCACTGCTTCGGCTGCGGGGCGCACGGCAGCGCCATCGACTTCCTCATGCAGATCGACCAGCTGGGGTTCGTCGAGGCGGTCGAGAAGCTGGCCGACCGGGTCGGGTACCGCCTGACCTACGAGGGCGGCGGTTCCAGCGTCCAGCGCGACCGCGGGACGCGATCCCGCCTGCTCGCGGCGAACAAGCTCGCCGCCGAGTTCTACGCCAACGAGCTCCGCGCGCCCGGCGAGGCGAACACGGCCCGCCAGTTCCTCGCCGAGCGGGGGTTCGACCAGGCGGCGGCCGAGCAGTTCGGGTGCGGATTCGCCCCGGGCGGCTGGGAGAAGCTGACCAAGCACCTCCTCGCGCAGGGCTTCACCCTCGACGAGCTCGAGAAGGCCGGCCTGTCGGTGCCCGGCCAGCGCGGCCACCGGGACCGCTTCCAGCGTCGCCTGCTGTGGCCGATCCGCGACCTCGGCGGCGACGTCGTCGGGTTCGGCGCCCGGCGGCTGTTCGACGACGACCGCATCGAGGCCAAGTACCTCAACACCCCCGAGACGCCCGTCTACCACAAGTCGAAGGTGCTCTTCGGGCTCGACAAGGCCAAGCGGGACATCGCGAAGACCCGGCAGGCCGTGATCGTCGAGGGCTACACCGACGTCATGGCGATGCACCTCGCGGGCGTGCCCACTGCGGTCGCCAGCTGCGGCACCGCCTTCGGCGACGACCACGTCGCCGTCCTGCGCCGCCTGCTGCTCGACGACTCGTTCGACCGCGGCGAGGTCATCTACGTCTTCGACGGCGACGCCGCCGGGCAGGCCGCGGCGCTCAAGGCGTTCGACGGCGACCAGCAGTTCGTCACCCAGACCTACATCGCCATCGCGCCCGACGGCATGGACCCCTGCGAGCTGCGTCAAGCCACGGGCGACACCGCGGTCCGCGACCTCGTCGCCCGTCGCTCGCCGCTGTTCACCTTCGCGATCCGCTCCATCCTCGACGACTACGACCTCGGCACCGTCGAGGGCCAGACCGCCGCCCTGAAGCGCTGCGTCCCGTTGGTCGCCCAGATCCGGCAGGTCGAGCTGCGCGACGGCTACGCCCGCCGGCTCGCGGGCTGGACGGGCTGGGCCGACGAGGCGCAGGTGGTCCGCCGGGTCCGCGAGACGGCGGGGCAGCCCGCCGACCAGCGCCAGAGCTCTTCCCGACGGCGGGTCCGCCCGGTCGAGCCGTCCGGCTCGGCCGAGGGGCCGCCGATGCCCGGCCGGGACGACCCCCGGTTGCGCGTGCAGCGGGAGGTCCTCAAGGCGGCGCTGCAGGTCCCGGCCCTCGCCGGCCCCGTCTACGACACGTTGCCCGAGGACGCCTTCGGCCACGACGGCTACCTCGCCGTGCACCGGGCGATCCTCGCCGCGGGCGGGACGTCGAGCGGCTACTCCGGGGCCTCGTGGGTCGCGGCGGTGACGGAGACCGTCAGCCCTCCTGCTTACGGGGGACTGGTGTCCGAGCTCGCCGTCGAGCCGATGCAGTCCCGCGAGGCGGACGACCACCGGTACGTGTCCTCGATGCTCACCGCCCTGCAGGGGACGCTGGTGGAGCGGCAGGTCGCGGAGATCAAGTCCCGACTGCAGCGGATCTCGCCGGTCACCGACGCCGACGAGTACCACGAGCTGTTCGGTGACCTCGTCGCGCTCGAGCAGTACAAGAAGGCGCTGCGCGACCAGGCGATCGGCGGCCAGTGGTCGGCCTGAGCCGGCGGCTGGCGGCGGTCCTGCTCGGCCGGGAGCCGACGCCGGACGGTTTCACCGGCACGCTCGAGGGCGAGGAGCGGGTGCTCGCCGACTCCCGGACCCGCTCCGGGGAGGTAGTCCTCGCGACGGACCTCGGTCTCTGGATCGGTGACCGCCGGGTGCCGTGGCACCTCGTCTCGAAGGCCACGTGGGCGAACGGGGCGCTGACGCTGATCGAGGCGTCCGAGTCACGGCGACACGGATCCGTCGTCGTCCTGGCCGACGCCGCCCCGGTGCGGCTGCCGCTGCCCGACCCCGGCCGCGTCCCGGAGACGGTGCACCGCCGCGTCACCGCGGTCATCTCGACCCGCCAGCACCACGACCTGCCCACCGGCGGCGCCTGGTTCGTCCAGCGCCGCACCCCGGACGGTATCGAGGTGCACGTGCGCCCCGACCCGGGGACCGACCCCGACGAGGTCGACACCCTCGCCGAGGGGATCGCGGAGAAGCTCGCCCCTCCGACGTGACGAGCGGCCGTGTCGTCCGCGGGGGACGGCACGGCCGCTGTCGTGCACGCGAGTGTCAGGCGACGATCAGGTACAGCCCGTAGAGCACGATCAGCACGGCCACCGTCAGGCACACCGCCGCGACCGCGGTGCCGGCCCCCGGCGAGAGCGCCGGCTCCGGGCCGTCGGCCCGCGGCGCCCGCGCGGCGAGTCCGACGATCCCGAACGACACCAGCGCCGTGACCACGATCGCCGCCGCGAAGGAGACGATCGCGACCAGTCCGAGAGAACCCCACGCGATGCTCATTGCTTCTCCCGTCGCTTCGCTCGCCCACTCATGCCTGCGCCACCTCACGCTTCTCGTCCGGCGCGACCGGCGACGGGACGTCGTTGACGTTGTCCGCCGTGACCGGCGTGCGGCGCGAGGCCGCGTAGATGCCGACCGCCACGGCGATCGCGACGACGGCCACGATCACGGTGCCGATGACGCCGGTCGACGCCGCGTAGGCGGCGACCGCCCCGACGATGGCCGCGGCGGGCAGCGTCAGGATCCAGGCGACGGCCATCTGGCCCGCGACGCCCCACTGCACGCCGGCGATCCGCCGACCCGCACCGGCACCGAAGATCGCACCGGTCGCGACCTGGGTGGTCGAGAGCGCGAAACCCAGGTGCGCCGAGGCGAGGATGACGGCGGTCGTCGAGGTCTCGGCCGCGAAGCCCTGCGGGGTCTGGATGTCCGAGACCCGCTTGCCGAGCGTGCGGATGATCCGCCAGCCCCCGAGGTAGGTGCCCAGGCCGATCGCGAGGCCGGCGCCGAGGATCACCCAGAGCGGCGGGCCGGAGTTCGGGGCGAGGACGCCCGCGGCGATGAGGGTCAGGGTGATGACGCCCATCGTCTTCTGCGCGTCGCTCGTGCCGTGGGCCAGGGCGACCAGGGAGGCGGAGACGATCTGCCCGCCCTTGAAGCCCTTCTTCACCGTCTCGTCGTCGGAGCGCTGCGTGCTCCGGTAGGCGATCACGGTCCCGACGAGCGCGATGACGCCCGCGAGGACCGGCGAGACGACGGCCGGGAGGATGATCTTCGAGAGCAGCGTCCCGAAGTTCACCGCCCCGGCGCCCGCCGCCACCACGACGGCGCCGATGAGCCCGCCGAACAGGGCGTGCGAGGAGCTCGAGGGGAGTCCCAGCAGCCAGGTCAGGAGGTTCCACAGGATCGCGCCGACCAGGCCGGCGAAGATGATGTACGGGTTGATCTTCGTCTCGTCGACCAGGCCGCTGGAGATCGTCTTCGCGACCTCCACGGACAGGAAGGCCCCGACGACGTTCAGGATGCCGGCGATGAGCACGGCGACCTTGGGCTTCAGAGCCCCGGTCGCGATCGAGGTGGCCATCGCGTTGGCGGTGTCGTGGAAGCCGTTGGTGAAGTCGAACGCCAACGCCGTCACGACGACGACGATGACGATCAGTGAGATCTCCATGCCCTGGCGATCCCCCTCCGAGGTGAACGGGCGCGGTCACCACGGAAGGTAGGTACGGGACGCAACCACGCCGTTCACCTGCGGGCGAACACCGCCTGAACACCGTCTCCAGGGACCGTAAAGGCCGCCGGAAGAATCCGGTTGGTCCGGATTCAGCGCCCGTTCGAACCGGCGGAGCGCCCCGGTGCGGCCGGCTCGTGGCCCGTCGAGGGCGACGGCGCGACCTTCTCCTTCGCCACGGACACGGCGGCCTGCACGGCCTCGCCGGCCTTGGCCTGCGCGACGCCGGCGGCCGCCTGCACCTGGGGGTTGTCGGCGACCCGGCGGTAGGCCCGGGAGAGCTGCTCGTAGCGCTCCCGCCCCGCCCTGGCGCCCAGCACGTATCCCACGCCCACACCCAGCGCGAACGGCAGCAACTTCATGTCCGGATCCTCCCGACGACGGCGTTGACCCATCCTGCCTGAAGCGGCCGGAGGCCCGTCAGGTACCGTCTACGACTAGAGCGGAACGGCGCCGAACCGGCCCGCAGCACGGTCCTCCTTAGCTCAATCGGCAGAGCATGCGACTGTTAATCGCAGGGTTACTGGTTCGAGTCCAGTAGGAGGAGCATCACCGCAGGTCACGAACCTGCGAGAAGCGCGGAAACAACATCATCACCCACTTACTCCCCACTTAGCTCGGGAACGGGCCCGTCTCGCCGACCACCCGCAGGTGTCCGCGATCGTCGTCGCCGAGCAGCGCGTCGATCGCCGCCGTCGCCTCCGCCGAATCCGCCCGACGCTTCATGTAGTGCTGCTGGGTGATCTCGGTTCGCGAATGCCCCAACCGGTCTGACACCTCGCGAGGAGTGAGCCGGGCCGCGTCCAGCGTCGAGGCCACCGTCTTCCGGAACACGTGCGGGGTCACCCACTCGTAGCCGGCCTCGTTCAGCGCGTGCCGCATCCACTTGCCGACCGTCGTCGGGTCCAGCGGCCCGTCCCCGCGGGCGTTCGGGAACAGCAGTCCCTCCTGCGCGCCGCCGAGCTGCAGCACCCGCGAGCGCACCATCCGCACCGCCGCGTTCGGCAGGCCGATCGTGCGGCTGCGCGTCTTCGACCCGTCGCCCTGCGCGCCCTCCCCGCGGATCACCAGCCCCCTGCCCTTCACCCGGATCACGATCGGTCCGACGTCGGCGGTGCGCGCCGCCAGGTCGATCCGGTCCAGACGTGCGGCGAGCGCGTTCCCGATCCGCTCCGAGGTCGCCAGCATCCACAGCACGATGTCCGGCAGTTCCCGGTCTCGGGCGTACTGCGACTTCGCCAGCTCGAGCAGCAGGTGCGCCACCTGGTCGCGGTCGAGCGCCTTCGGGTCGGCGCGGCGGGCACCACGGAGCCGGTCGATCGACGGCATCGGGTTGTGCGTCAGCGCTTCCGCCTTCACTGCGGCCTTCGCCACGGATCCAATGACCTGGCGGGCCAGCTTCGCGTTGTCACGTGACCGGGCGGCGATCTCGGCGAGCGCGGTGTCGATGCGGGCGGCGGTGAGCTCGCCGGCCTGCAGGTCCCCGACGCGGGGCTCGAGGTGGTTGCGCCACACAGACCGGTAGGTGCGGGCGGTGTTCGGAGAGAGCAGGTCGTCGTCGGCGTCCCGGTCGACGCCGGCGAGCCACTGCTCGGCCAGCGTGCGGACGCGGACGGTGCGTGCGGCCGGGTCGGTGCCGTCGCCGAGCTTCTCCAGCTTGGCCTGCAGCGCTCGACGGGCGGCCGTCTTCGACGCGCCGAACGCTTCGGGGCGGGTGACCTTGCCGGTGCGGCGGTGCCGGTAGGAGCAGCGGGCGCGCCACGTCCCGTCCGGCTTCTCGGTGACAGTGATGTCGGAGTGGGCGCCGAGGTCGAGCGCCAGACGTCCGGGCACGGAGCCTCCCGGGTAGGGCGTGGGGAGGTCTCAGGCTAGCGGGCGAGATCGCCGTAGGGTCGCCGCATGACAACGGCCCTGATGCTCTTGGCAGCTCTCGAGGATAACGACCTCACCGAGACGCAGTGACGGCGGGTTCGCGGCGTGCTGTCAGCGGCCCGGGAGCTCGCCGAGCTCGGCCCCCACGAGTACCAGGCGCAGGAGGACGGGATGGTCGAGCTGCGCGAGGCGTGGGCACGGCTGGAGCAGTCGCTGCCGGGCGCCACCAACCTATTCGCGGCACGCGACATAGACGCAGGTCAGGGCGCTTGACAGCCGCTCCCATGCGCTGCGGCGCATGTGGCCTAGGAGCAGTTATCAGGTCGAGCGTCAGGCCGCGCGAGCGTGGATGCGCGGTGCGATCGCCGTCCCGCCGCCGGAGGTGTTGAACGTGGCGGGCGCGGCGCCGGTCACTCCGGTCATCGCGTAGCCGAGGATGTTCGCTCCGGAGCCGGGCGCGGCACCGAGCGCGATCGGGAGCGGCGGGAACCAGCCCGCGACGGTACGCATCGTCGGCTGAGTCGTGGTGACGGTCTGTGTGGCGCCGCCGACCCAGTACACCCCGGGCGGCAGGGTGAGGGCGATGGTCAGTTCCTGGACGGCGACGCTGTCCCCGGCGATCTGCCCGGCGTCGAGCACCAGCGCGCCGGGCCGGGAGCCGCCGTCGTCGCCGTAGATCGCGATGCGGTACTTGCTGCCTGCCTCGCCGGCCGCCGTGACCTCGGCGCCGATCCGGGCCAGCGACAGCGTCTTGCGCACCACCCACGGGGTGACGCGCAAGGTGCCCGTGGTGGTCTGCGCCGTCGCTGAGGAGCTGGGCGAGTTCAGGAACACGTAGTTCGCGGCGGCGACGTCGGGCCACGGGAACGCGGCGGACAGGATGTCGTCCTCCTGCCCCTGCAGCCGGGGGCGCTGCGCGGCGGGAACGGCGGCCGGTCCGTGCTTGCTCCATCGACGGGGTGCCATCAGAAGCCTCCGACTCCGAGCGCGGTGAGATTGAGG
Source organism: Actinomycetospora termitidis (assembly GCF_030286555.1). Taxonomy (GTDB): domain Bacteria; phylum Actinomycetota; class Actinomycetes; order Mycobacteriales; family Pseudonocardiaceae; genus Actinomycetospora; species Actinomycetospora termitidis. Next base: position 131,301 of record NZ_JASVWF010000007.1, read on the forward strand.
ACGTCGGCGGCGCCGATCCGGAAGCGGGCGGCGACGCCGGTGGGGACGATGCAGGTGAACCACAGCGACAGGCCGGTGGCGCCGGACGGGACGGCGACGACGAGCCCGATGTCGCCGGGCGCCTCGTCGAGCGGCGGGATCGGGACCTGCGCAGCGAGTGGGGTGCCGTTGTTGACGATCTGCAGCTTGAACGATGCGGTCTGCGGGTCGGTGAGTGCAGCGGCGGCGTAGCCGGTGACGTCGATGACGTCGATGGAGGCGGCCATCAGTAGCAGGTCCCCGACCGACCAGCCGGACCCGAGGCTCGTCGCGAAGGTGCGGGTGCCGCCGGAGGTGGTGCCGTCGAAGTACATCTCGGCCCACTGCCCGCCGGCGGGGAGCCGGCCGGTGACGTCGGGGACCGTCGAGTAGGTGGGGGCGGTGCCGGTGCCGCCGGGCTGCTCGAACCAGCTGGTGCGGTTCCCGGGGAACAGAGGGTTCGTGACGAGACTGACCGAGGTCTTCGCGACGACCAGTGGCGACTGCGGGGTCATGACCCGGCGGACGGCCGCAGCGAACGCTTCGGCGATGACCCGGTGCCCGGCGGTGTTCGGGTGGGTGTTGTCCCCGGAGTCGTACGCAGCGAGCATCGCCCCCGACGTGGGGTCGACCAGGGCGGCGTTGACCTCGGCGAGCTGCACCCCGGCGCCGGGCGCCCACGCCCGCAGCGCCAGATTGTAGGCCACGACGGCCTGATGGATCGCCGACGACGCGGCGGCGCCGCGTGGCGGCACCGTGCCGACGACGAGCGGGACGCCGGCGCGGCGGCAGCGGGCGGCGATCGCGGCGACGTTGCTCATGAAGGTGGCCGTCGAGACGCCCTGCTGGGCGTCGTTGGTGCCCGCGAGCAGCGTCATACCCTTGACGTCGGACCCGAGCAGTGCGTCGATCCGGGCGAGCATCTGGTCGGACCGCTGCCCGGCGACACCGCCGTTGATCGAGTACGCGACCCCGGCGGCGGGGGAGGCGGGGGTCAGCGGCGCGACGTAGGCGGTGCCGACGAGATGGGGCAGGTACGCGGTGAAGCTGCGCCCGACCGCGGCGGAGGAACCGTTCGTGATGGAGTCCCCGAGGAACCCCCAGGCCCGCCCGCCGAGCAGCGAAGCCGTGGACTTGTTGACGGCTGGCGCGTCCAGAACGCCCATGTCAGGCCGCCTTTCCGGAAAGTCGCAGGTGGGAGGGCTTGACGACGCCACCCATGGCGCCCGGCGCATGTGGCCTAGTAGCGGTTATCGGGTGGCTCATCACGCCACCGCCGGGGCCGGGCGGACGGTGACCCGCCCGTTCGCGTCGCGGGTGACCGCTGCCTGCGTGACCGTCCTCGTGGGCCCGCCGGACGGGGCGTAGGTGATCGTGTACGCGTCGATGGCGCCGAGCGCGGCGCCCGTGGCGGCGGTCGTCGTGGTGTAGGTGCCGGTCACGCCGTCGGGCCACGCCACTGGGCCGGTGGTGTAGGCGCCATTGCCGTCCACGCTCGGGGCGGCAGTGAACCGCCACGCCTCGGAGAGCGTCCAGGCCCGCAGTCGGGTGGCCTGGTCCGACACTTGGCGGGCCGCCTGGTCGGTCTGCTGCGCCCAGCCGTACCAGTCAGTGCTCCCGGAGGCCGGGAGCGGGACGGGCATGCTCATCACTGACCTCCGAAGGTCGAGGTGCCGAAGGGGGAGGTGCCGAACGCGCCCGGCGGCGGTGGCACGTAGTCGGGGTCGCCGCCCGGGAAGGACAGAACGACAGCGCAGCGGCGCTTGCCGTCCGGGAACGGCTGCCCGCGCTCGTCGAACGCCGTCTTCGTCGCCGAGCCCGTGTAAGACACGCCGAGGCCCTCCTTGTACTCAGGGCCCTCGAACGTCAGCGGCCCCAGCTGGAACCGGTAGATACCGATCACGAAGTCCCGGACTCGGCCCTGCGTGTCCCGCGCCGGCAGCTTCAGCAGCAGCGGGCACGGGGGCAAGTTGTTGTCGAGCTCGTGCCACAGGTCGGCCCGGTACGACGTGGACGCCCCCGAACCGGTGACGACGGTGGGGCGGCCGGTGAGCCGCTCGTAGGTCTTGAACCCAAAGTAGCCCGAGAGCACCTCGATCTCGACGTAGTTGATCCACTGCCAGCGGGAGAGCGTGTCGTCGTCGCCCTCGTTGGCCCAGTCGTCGTCGTCGACGTCCAGGCTGGCCTCCCGCACCCCGTACACGTCCCAGCCGCCCTCGGTCACCGCGGTGCGGTGCAGCGCGGCCCGGAAGCTCTCCGTGCCGTCGAGGAGCTGCACGTGCGAGAGCGAGAAGCCCTCCACGATCGACATGCGGTTCTCCTCCCGGTCAGGCCGGTGTCACGGGGTGCGGCGGGTCAGCCCTGGTAGGTGCCGGGTGCAGCGCTCGTGATGAGCGGGACGCCGTCGGCGTTGCGCGGCGACTCGAGCGGGGTGACCTTCGGCTCGGCCGTCTTCGCCACCCCGAACGAGGCAGCCACACCGGTGCCGATGGTGATCAGGCCGGCGACGACGGCGACGATCGTGGAGGTGGCGTCGGCGAGCACCGGCAGCGCACCGGAGGTGGCGTAGCCCAGCTCGTTGATCGCCTCGGCCTGCTGCGAGTTCAGCACCCCGAGCACGACGAGGGTCTGCACGACCCCGAGCACTCCGGAGATGCCGGACCCGACGACCTTCACGGCGTCGGTGATCGGCTTGGGGCGGGAGACGTCGCTCATGGTGTGGCTCCTAGCGGTAGTTGGTGGCGCGGAAGGTGGCGGGCCCGGAGATGCCGTCGGCGGTGATGCCGCGGAACGCCTGGACCTTGCGGACGAACGCCTCGGTGGCGGGCCCGTAGTCGCCGTCGTCGACCAGCGAGCCGAAGCGCGAGTAGGAGCGGCGCAGGAACCGCTGCCAGGCGGCCACCTCGGGGCCCTTGCTGCCGCGGCGCAGCACCCCGACACCGGAGGTCGCCGGCGCCGCCGGTGCGGGCGCTAGGGGGGCGCCGAAGTTCCACGCAGCGTCCGAGTCGAACCCGGCGACGTCGCGGGAGTACGAGGTGTGCACGTGGTGGTCGTGCGGGTTCGACCCGGAGTAGGCCTTCCAGCCGGAGAAGTCCGGGGCGGTGATCCGCCGGTTGTAGATCACGTAGCCGCCGCCGGTCAGCCGCGGGTCGCCGGCCGCGCCCATCTGGCGAAGCTTCTCGGCGTACCAGCCCGGGTCGATGCCGTCGACGTCGATGTCGTCGGCGCGCACCACACCCTGACCGGCGACGACCACCCAGGGGTTGTGGTCGGAGTTCCGAGTGGCGTGCGCGGCATCGCCAATGGTGCCGTCGGACGTCTTGTCCCGTCCCGGCCAACGGGCGTTCACGGCCTCCTTCTTGCGGACCAAGGCCCGCGCAAGACGCCACGACATCACTGGCCGCCCGTCGGCGCGTCCACGTACTCCTCGGAGGCGTACACCCACGGGTCGTCGTGGTCCTGCTGGCCCGCCGTGTCGGCGCGCGGCTCCTGGCCGTCCTGCGGATCGGTCACCGGAAGCTCCTCGGTCGGGGTGTCGTGGCCGTGCAGGCGGTGCCGACCGCCTGGTGGGCGGCGCTCGGCGAACAGAGCGGCGAAGATCGGCGGATCGTGATGGGTGAACACGTCACGAGGCCCTCCGGCCGGGGCGGATGGTCGTGGCGACGCCCTCGACGACCGTCGTGCCGCGCTCGTGGACCATGCGGCGCCACTGGAACGTCGCGATCACCCACAAAGCGACGAGCGTGAGCAGGCAGCAGACGATGTACACACCGAACCGCCACGAGATCGACTCGCGGCCCAAGCTGTCGACCGAGGCGAGGGCGAGCATGGCGATCAGCCCGCCGTGGCTGGTGCCGATGAGGGCAACGTGCAGCGGCAGCAGCCCGTAGCCGCGGGGGGCGGCGCGGAACGCCCGCCAGTGGATGGCGACCACGACGGCGATGGCACCGACCACCAGCGAGCCGAGCGCGATCACCGCCCACCGGGCGACGTCGGAGAGCAGGAAGCCTGCCGCGGCGATCACCCGGCCACCGCCCGCAGCATCAGCAGCGCAACGGCGACCGTCCACGCCAAGCACAGCAGCGTCGTCACCGGCCGGGTGGGGTGCACCCACGCCAGAGCCCGCAGCACCAGCACGACCAGTCCCGCCATCGGCGGCGTCACGGCTTCGCCAGCTCGTCCGTCTTCTCGTCGTCCTCCGGCGGCGGCTCCTGCGGCCCGAGCTTCCCGGTGAGCTTCACGAACGCGCGGTCGGAGATCAGTGACGCCGGCAAGCCCAGCATCAGCGCGGCCAACGCCAAGATGACCTCCCGCGGCTCCGGCGAGATCACCGTCTCGTAGAAGGACAAGCCGAGGCCGCCGAGCAGCATCGCCACGTCCCGCGCGAGCTTCACCAGCAGCCCCCGTCCCAGCTTCGAGCAGCACGAGACCTCACTCTCGCCACAGGTGGTGGAAGTACGTCGCAACGAGCAGGTGCCCGGCGGTCGGCAGAGCTGTGACCAGCGGGCCAACGAGAGCGGGGGAAGGGGCGACCCCGCCCGGCGGTGCGGGGAGCGGCGGTCCGGACGGCTCAAGCAGCGCGGCGACGAACCCGGCGACGTAGAGCGCCCAGGCGACGGTGCCGACCGTGGCGACGAGCCACACAGCGGTTCGGGAGGTGGCCGCGGCGGCGAGCAGCGCGACCCCGATGGCGAGACTGCCCCAGCCCCACAGCTCGAATCCGCCGTAGGCCCGGATGGCGCGGAAGCTGGGGGAGGAGACGCCGCCTTCGCCGCCGAGCAGCAGCAGCGCCCCGTGGAGGCCATCGAACACGGCCATGCCCAGCAGCAGGCGCGGTGCGAGCGGCTTACTCACGCAGGCGGCGCGCACATCAGCGGCGAGCAGGGGCACGACCCGGGATGCTCACGGGACCATCCCGGGTCGTGCCCGGTTCGCTGGGGAGCGGGGCTCGTTCGTCACACGGCGGGCTCGCGGTCCACGGGCGGCGCGAACGTTCCCGGATCTCCGCCGCGCAGCGGGCCCGGCTGCTGCTGCCGCAGCGTCTCCAGCTCGGCGTGCAAAGCCCGGTTCTCCAGCGTCAGCCCCGCCACCTGGTGATGCAGCGCGGCCAGCTGGGCTCCGTAGACGTCCTGGACGTCCTCCATCGCCACGCGCTGTCCCTCGGGTGCGGTCGGTGCGGTCATGCCGTCTCCTCGGTGGTGAAGTCGCTGTAGACCGGGTCCAGCCCCAGCAAGTGCTTGGCGTACATGTCCTCGACGGCGGTCGGGAGCCGCGGCCCCTGACCGTCCCCGAGCGGTGGGCGCGCAGCCGAGTCCTCGGCGAGGTCCCCCGGCGTCGGTGGTGGCGGCACGAACGTGTCGAACAGCGACGTCCGTGGCGGCGGCAGCTCGAGCGGGTCGCCGCTCACGTCTTGATCCCCAGCAGGAGCCGGATCGGCTTGAGCTGCTTGGCGAGCTCCACGTTCACCATCTCCTTTGTCGCGGAGGCGGGGAGCACCTCCTTGCTGCGGCCGACGAGGCTGGCGATGGTGCGCCGGTTCCCATCGACGATCTCGGTGAGCTCCTCGATTGCCCGCCACAGGATCCCGGCGAGGTCGTGGGCGCCGAACCCGCCGGCGCGGGTCAGCCACGGCGGCATCCGGTCGGCCATCGGCCCCACGAACCACTGCTCGTCGCTCTGGTCGCGCCGCCGGTACACCTGCGACGGGTTGGACCGCAGCAGCTCGAGCGCCGAGAACCGGGCCGGGTAGGTGGCGCCGAGGTCGAACTCGCGGATGTCGCGCTTGCCGCTGGTGAAGGACTGGTTGGTGAAGCTGATCCCGCGCATCTGCGCGTACGACACGTTCGTGCCGGAGTAGGGGTCCTGCGTCTTGAGGACGTCGACGTAGACGTCGCCCCAGTTCGAGGTGTTGAAGTGGTCGATGCCGATGCCGGCGGCCCCGATGAACGCCCCGGAGCGGATCCACATCACCGGGTAGCGGCCGAGGGTGCCGCGGTAGGACTGGTCGGTGAGCAGGAACTGGCAGTAGGGGTGGTCGATGACGGTGCGGCCGAGCACCGCGTCGACGTCGGCGGCCGGGGTGCTCGTCGGGTTCCGGGTGATCACCACCTGGTGCTGCAGCGACGAGAACGTCAGGTCGTTCGCGCCGGCGCCGGTGAGGTGGAACTTCGACGGGGACATCGACACGACCGACCCGGCGAGCGCCAGCGTCGACGGGGTCCGCACGAACGAGTCCGACGGGAACACCGTCTGCAGCCCCGGCAGGAGGCCCTGCGGGGTGTACGAGGTAGTGGTGAGCTCCAGGTAGCCGGTGCCGGTCGGGTAGCGGACCTTGATAGCCCCCGAGAGTTCGGCGGCGGTGATGGTGCCGCCGAACTTCGCGGAGCCGGTCTCGCCGTTGATCTCGACGGTGGTGATCCCGGCCTCGTCGAGCGCCCCGAAGTAGGCGTAGCCCTTCCCGCCGCCCGCCCGGCCGTACAGCCCGACGGTGGACACCCCGTTCGCGACCGTGGGCGTGCGGATCGCGCGGCCCACCACCATCTCGGCGTTCATGGTGCCCGCGGTCAGCTTCGACACCGACGCGTTCGCGATCTTCGCGTCGTCGACGGCGAGGTCGGCGATCAGCACGTTGGTCTGCGCGCGGCGCAGCTCGATCCCGTCGACGCGCAGCGTCTGCCCGCTGGTGATATTCCACGCGACCAGGTAGATCGTCACCGAGTCGATCTGCCCGGAGCGCAGGTCGGGTCGGTTCACTCCGAGCGTGAGCCTGCCCTCGAACTGGAACCAGCCGTCGTGGGTGAACCCGCCGGACTTTGACACCGCAGCGGCGAAGATTTCGCGGTCGGAGTCGTCGCGCCACGAGGCGATCAGCGCGAGCCCCGGCTGGTTGGTGCGTGACCCGACGAGCTTGGCGCGGCCGACGGCGTAGAACACGTCGCCGCCCTTCGACGGGCGCGTCTTGAGCAGGTCTAGCCGCTGGTACGTGCCCGCCGACGGGGGCGCGGCGAGGTCGAGCACCCAGCGGCCGTCGAACGCCGGCGACGCGACGTTGCGGATCTCGGCGGAGAGCACGTCGACCACGGACTGGGCGCCGTCGGTGCCGGAGCCGATGCGGATGCTGATCGCGAGGTGGGTGGCGCCGTTCGGCATCGCCGCCGGGGTGTCGAAGCTCAGCCCGGCGCCGCCGGTCGGGGCGGTGCTCGAGGTGCCGCGGATCCAGATGACGCTGGTGAACTCGCCGCCGGTGCTCGACAGGTTCGACTGCCGCAGCAGCACGTCGTTGGTGATGCCGTCGGACTCGGACCCGTCGTAGGCGCGGGCCTTGTAGGTGCCCGACGCCGAGTCGTAGCGGCGCGCACCGAACCCCATGTACACCGGCGTCAGGCCGGAGACGGCGACGCTGTCGACCTGCACCTTGAACCGCACCTCGAGCCGGTACATGGTGCCCGCGTCGAACGCTCGCGGCCCGGGCCCGCCGGTGGTGGTCCACAGGGCGTGCAGGCTGCCCGTCTTGCGGGCGGCGTCCCCGACGACGGTCGGGGCGGGAGCGCCCGACCACGCTCCTGCCGGGTAGGTGGACACCACCGGCGGGGTCGCGAGGCCCACGTCGGTGAACGTGGTGCCGGTGGCCTTCCCCGGCGTCCACGTGCCGGCGTCGGGGGAGGTGGAGAACAGCCCGGCGAGCGCGTCGGCGCGGTAACCGTCCCGCTCGAAGCTGCCGTCCGGGACCATGTTGTCCAGGTCGTTCCAGGCGATGGTCTCCGGGTTCACCGACCGGTCGGGCAGCCCGGAGGCGAACACGTCGGCGGTGGCGCCAGTGGCCTGCGCCGAGCAGGTGGCCGCCCGGTTGCCGACGTTCCCGGCGACGTCGACCGGCACCAGCCGCACATAGTGGGTGTCGCCGACCGACCCGTAGATCAGAGTCGAGGCGGTGTTCCGGCCGACCACGGTCATCGTGGTGATCAGCGTTCCCGCGGTGGGGGTGTAGCCCGACGCGGTGGAGCGGTGCACCTCGACGGTGCGCACGTCGTCCGGGTTGAACGCCACCCCGCCCTCGGCCTTGCCGTCCCACTCCACCCGGATCGTGTTGTACATCGACGTCGTCACGATCGGGGCGGTCGGCCGCTGCGTCGGGGCCACAGTGTCGACCGCGGCACGCACGTCCAGGCTCTGCCACGCCGAGACGTTGTAGGCGCCGTCGACCGCCCGAAGCCGGAAGCGGTACAGGTAGCCGGGCCGCAGCCGCTCGATCGACGCCACCGTCTGCGTGGTCTGCGGAATCTCCCGCCAGAACCCCGACACCTGGTCCTGCGCGAACTCAAGGTCCTGGTACGCGAGCTCGTACCAGGCGACGTCGGTGCTGGTGCTCGCCGTCCACGACAGCCGGATCGTCGACGACCCGAGGTAGAGCCCGTCGGTGAGCGCGAACGACGTGGCGGTCAGGTTGCTCGGCGGCTGCGGCGGGGTGAAGTCGCCGGCCTCGTCGTAGTCGCTGGACAGCCCGGTCCCGGCCGCGACCTGCGCGTAGATCGACTTCGGGATGTAGAGGACGTCGTAGGCGGTGCCCGCGGCCACCGTGATCGGCCGGTAGCCGAGCTCGAGGAACTTGTCCCACATCTCGACGGGAGTGGCGGCCTTGACGATTCGCAGCCACTTCTCGGAGGTGTCGATCGACACCAGGTCGGCGCCGTTCGTGGCCGCGGTGAGCACATCCCGGGGCACGTAGACGACCGCGTCCGGGTCCTCCGGCAGCGGAGCGTCCGGCTCGCCGTCGCCGTCCTCGTCGACCTGGTTCATCGCGACCGGCGTGTAGCCGAGCTCGAGCAGCCGCGCCCACACCGTGCCGGTGACGCTGGAGCGCACCACCCGCACCAGCTCGATGCCGCCGCCGGTGGAGGACACGTCAGCGCCGGCCTTCACCGCGACCAGCACCCCGCGGGGCACGTAGATCGACGGATCGGTGGGCTGGTCGTCGTCGCCGTAGATGCCGCGGAAGCCGAGCTGCAGCAGCTGGTCCCACTGGGCCTGGGTGAGCTCGGACTTCTTGACCCGCACCGTGTCGACCGCGGCCGAGTCGGTGAGCTTGTCGTAGGTGACGATCGGGGCGTTGTACAGGCCGCCGTCCATGGACTGGCCGGTCAGCTGCTGCAGCCGCTCGAGGGAGCGGGCGAGTTCCTCGTCGGCGTCCATCATGCGGTCGCCGAACGCAGCCGACCCGGTGACCTCGCCGCTGGCGTCCTGGTTGATGGTGAGCGCCCGCACCCGCATCTGCCGGTCGCGGCCGTTCACCCGGACCTGCAGGACGTCGCCCTTACCCCAGTTGATCAGCGGGAGGGGGCCGTCGCCGAGCGCGAGCTTGTAGGCGTAGGCGTCGCGGGCCCGGTTCGTGAGCGCCAGCGACCCGGACGCGATCGCGCGCAGCTGCGACTCGGACTCGACCTGCTGCTGGGACAACCAGCCCTCGCGGGGCCCGAACCGGTCGAACGCGGACTGGTTAGTCTCCGAGAGCAGCAGCGGGATGCCACCGGAAGTGGTGCCGGTCTCGTCGCCGCGCTGCTCGCCGCCGCCGGGCTGCGTGTCCGGGTCGCTGTTCGGGAGCTCCCCGTAGGCCCACATGATCGAGCGGGCGTCGCGGGTCGAGGAGTTCCACGGCCCATCGAGCAGGTCCCGGCCACGCAGCAGCATCCCGTCGGCGACCTGCGACCGGTCGGCGCCCTGGTTGCCGTAGGCGTAGAGCCGCAGCGTGGTGCCGTCCATGCGGGCGGTGGCGGTGCGCCGCGAGTTCCAGGTGGTGACGACGTCGAGGATCGTCTTGCCGGCCTCCACGTACTCCCCGGCGAGCGGCGCCCACGTCGCCCCGGACGAGTCGAGGTTGTCGGTGAACCCCAGCTGCACCCACGTGAGGACCCCGCGGGCCTGGCAGCGTTCAATCAGCGTCCGCAGCGCCTTGCCGGGGGTGGTGAGCCCCAGGGCGACCCCGCCGGTGTCGCCGAGCCCCAGGTCAGGGAGCACCACCCCGTAGGCGAGCTGCCCGAGCACCGACAGCGCCGACCAGGCGACCGTCTCCTCCTCGAGCACCTCGTCTCTGCCGGAGTCGTCGAGGACGAACCGCATGTCCGGGTACTCGACGCCGCCGACGAGCAGCGCGACGGTCACGATGTGGTCGAGCAGGTCCGCGGACTCGTGGCGGGCGTCGTAGGTGAACGCGATCGAGTTGGGTTCGCCGTCGGTGCAGGTGAGGTCGATGGTGGAGACCTCGGTGAGCGGGCGGCCGTAGGCCCCGTCGGGGCCGACGATCTGCAGGCGCAGCGCGGGGAAGCTCATGCCGTGTACCACCTGCGGCGTCCGGTGACGTTGATGCGGGAGGCTCCGCCGGCCTGCTCGATCGCGATGGTGAGCGCGGGGTTGCCGGGGTAGGCGCGGATCGGGAGCATCGGCACCGCCGACCAGGACACCCGCGGCAGGTAGTTGATGGTGCCGCCCTGGTACTTGGCGGTGTACGCCTTCGTGTCGATGATCAGCTTGGAGGCGGGGAGGTCCCCGGACCAGGCCAGCCACTCGCCACCTGGCTCGGTGATCCGCACGTTGCGGCCCGGCCCGGTCACGGTGATCACGGTGTCGGTGACCGGCAGCGGCGACCCGCCCGCCCCGGGAACGGTGACGGTGGTGCCGTTCGCGATCGGCGTGTCGGCCAGCGTGAACGGAGTGACGTCCTCCCAGCACCCGGCCGGGACGATCACGTCGAACTCGACCTCGGCTCGGGTGCCGCCGGCCATCGTGTCCGGGTCGGGGCCGCCCGCGAGTTCGGCGTAGCAGCGCCGCCCGGTGTCGGTGTCCACCAGCTCGGTCAACGTGCCGGGGGGGCGCAGCGCGTGCAGCAGCGTCTCGTAGCGGGCCTTGAGCAGCGCCCGAGCGTCCTGGTTGCGGGGCATCGACCCGTCCGGGGCGCAGCCCAACAGCCACACCTCAATCGCGAACGACAGCTGGTCGAGCCGCTTCCCGGGCCGCCACACCGACCCGTCCCGCCCCGGGATGGCCAGGTTGTCGCCGCGCGGCTCGGCCGCGGTCCACCGCGAGCCCTTCGTGCGCACGTTCCAGGTGAGATCCCCGGCGAGCCCACCGAGCGTCAGCGCCATCAGCCCGTCCTCTCCATCAGCGCCGCCACCCCGCGGCGGGCGACCTGACGCCCGGCGGCCTGCAGCTTCGCCGACCCGGCCTCCGCCTTCGGCGAGATGATGTTGTTGGTCTGGTTGACCGTGAACCCGCGCGGTCCGCCGCCGTCGCCGAAGTCCGCGGCGCGCGCCATCACCGGCGTGTAGTCGCCGGCCAGCGCGGACAGCTCGGCCGGTGCGACCGCGCCGAGCATCCCGGACACGTCCACCGGCGGGCGTCGCTTCCCGAGCACCTGCGCCTCGGTGAACGCGTACTCGGGGCGGCCCGTGTCGTTGCGGTACCAGCTGCCCGCGCCCATCCGGCCGCCACGGTCCCGCTTGTTCGCCCGGACCCGCGCGATGGCGTTCTGCACGCCCTGCGGGGTCAGCTTCGGGCTCCCGGTCTCGACCGACCCGTCCTCGTAGCGGGTGCCGATCGGTCGGTCCGTTGCCGCGTTGTACGGCCGCCAGTCCCCACCGCCACTGGCGGCGCCTGCCGAGCTCGCTGCGGCTGCCGCTGCGGCGACCCGCTGGGCAGCGGCCACGATCTGGTCGGCCGACGCGTTGATCGTCGAGGACGCCGAGCTCGTGGTCCCGGCCATCGCGTTGGACGCCGTGGAGATCGCCGACGTCGCCCGCTGCGTCGACGACGTCCTGAGCTGGTCCGCCTGCTGGTAGGACGCGGCGATCGTCTGGTTCGTGCTCGACGTCGCCGACGCGGACGCGCCGAGCGTGGCCTGCAGGGAGCGCAGTGCCGGCAGCACCTGCCCGAGCGTCGCCGAGACGATCGGGACCATCCCGGTGGCCGACAGGGTCTGCAGCCGGGTCTGCCACGCGGTGAGCTGCGCAGTGAGCACCGCGACCGCCGCCTGGATCGCGCGCAGCTGCTCCGGGGAGAACGCGCCACCGCTCGCTGCGGCCCCTGTGCCGCCCGCTGCGGGCACGGAACCACCCGCCGAGGGTGTCGACACCGGGGCGGCCGGGCTCGCGCCCTTCCCGAGGACCAGTGCCAAGTCCTGCTTGGACGGGTACAGCGCTTCTGCGTCGTCGTTCGGGTCGCCCCGGTAGCCCATCGCGAGCAGCTGGTCCCAGGCGGTGTCCGGGATCGACCCGTACTTCACCTGTACCGAGCCGCCCGCGGCCATCCCGGGGGGCAGCACCTCGTCCCCCCGCCCGGAGTTGATCAGCTCCAGGGCGGCGCGGTGGCGCTTCGAGTCGCGGCGGTTCACCACGAACTCGTCGGACATCAGCAGCCGGTGGTGCTTGTCCTGCCGACCGGAGCCATGCACCGGGCCGGGCTTGCGGCGCAGCGGGGTCGGCCCGCCCGACGCCATGCCCTCGACGGGGCCGCCGGTCGCCATGCCCTGCACGACCCCGCCGGCGGCCATGCCGCGAGGGCCGGGGGCGATGTTGCCGCCGCCGCCCATGCCGAGGGCCCCGGCGATCGCGGACGCCGCCGCCTGCGCCTTCCCGACGAGCCAGTCGAGGGCGGCCACGGCGATGTCGACGGCGCCCTTCACGGCGCTGGCGAACCCGCGGGCCGCGGCACCGATGGCGTCCGACACCGACTGCACCACACCTTGCGCGGTCGTCCACGCCCCGGAGAACACACCGCCGAGGAAGTCGACGATCGTCTGCAAGATCGTCTTGATGGTGTTCGTGACGGTGTCGACGATCGTGCGCCACGCGTCGGCCGCCGTCTGCAGCACGTTGCGGGTGGTGTCCGAGATCGTCTGGAAAATCTGAGCGAAGAAGTCGCGGAGGGCGCCGAGCCCGGTCTGCAGTGCCTGCCACGCCGTCTGGGCGATGGTCTGAACGCCGGTCCAGAAGGTCTGCCACGCCGTGGTGAGGGTCGTGGTGAAGGTGGTCCACAGCGTGGAGATCAGCGTGGTGAAGGCCTGCCACCCGGTCTGCAGCAGCGTCCACGCGGTCTGGGCCGCGGTGGTGATCCCGGTCCAGAACAGCTGCCAGGCCATCGACAGGGCCGTGGTGAAGGTGGTCCAGAGAGTCTGGAGCAGCGTCCAGCCGACTTGCAGGGCGGTGGTGAGCCCGGTCCACGCCGTCTGGGCAACGGTCGTCAGCCCGGTCCAGAACAGCTGCCAGCCGGTGGAGAGCGCGGTGGTGACGGTCGTCCAGAGGGTGGTGAGGAAGGTCCACCCGGTCTGAACGGCGGTCGTGATGCCGGTCCAAGCGGTCGACACGATGGTGCCGAGCCCGTTCCAGAGCGTCGACCAGGCGGTGGAGATGCCCTGCCCAGCCGTGGAGAACAGGCCCGTGACCGTGGTCCACCCGGTCGACACGGCTGCGGTGATGCCGGTCCACATGCTCGAGAAGAACGTCCCGACCCGGCCGAGGTCGGTGGACACCCCATCGACCACGCGCTGCGCTCCGGTCGAGAACGCCGACCCGACCTGCGACCAGAACCCGGGGGCCTCCGCAGCGCCCTGCTGCACCGGCTCGCCGATCTTCCCGCCGAGCTGCATCAGCGGGACCCCGGCCGCGGCCACGGCATTCTCGGACCCACCGCCGAAGAGGCCGGTGATCCAGTTCCAGCCGTCGCGGAGCGTCCCGCCGACGGACTGGATGAACTCCAGCGCCTTGGCGTTCATCGTCGCGACGAACCCGGTGAAGCCGCCCTGCTGCTCGCCGAGCTTCTGCAGAGCGAACGCGGTGGCGTCCGCGCCGGCCTTGTTCGTGCCGTCCCAGCCGGCCTCCCAGGCCTGCTGGTACATCTCGGCGGAGACCTGCCCGGAGGTGACGATCCCGGAGCCGCTCGAGGCGGCGGTCTCGACCTGCTTGGCGGATTCCTCGCCGAAGGTCTGCGTGAGCCCCTTCTGGATCTCCGTCTTGTGGTCGGCGTACTCCTTCATGACGGCCCGGTCGCCGTCGTACAGCGTCTTGATCGTCGCAAGGGCGGTGCCGACGTAGGGGATGATCGACAACCAGGCGTTCTGCGCCGCTGAGGACAGCAGCGTGCTGCCCGCGTCGATGTGGCCCTTGGCGTCGGTGATGTAGCCGTCGCCGGTGACCCGGCCCTGCTCCTGGGCCTTGGACAGGGCGTCGGAGCCCATGATGGTCAGGCCGACCCCGGCGGCGATCCCGAGCAGCGACCCACCGCCGCGCAGCGCGCCGCTCATCCGCGTCAGGAACCCGGTGCCGCCCTTGGCGCCCGCCGCTCCGGCGCTGTTCGCGACCGCCCCACCGAGCCCGGCGGTCGCTGCGGTGCCGGCGGCTGTGGTTGCGGGCGCGCCGCCGCGGAGCCGGGTCCCCAGGTTCGTCAGGAACCCGCCACCGGCCTTCGTGCCCGCCGCACCTGCTGATGCCGCCGCGGCGCCACCGAGGCCTGCGACGGCTGCTGTGCCGGCTGCCGTCGTGGGAGCCGTGCCGCCCCGCAGGCGGGCTCCCATCCGGGAGATGAACCCGCCGCCTGCCGTGTTGCCGGCTGCACCCGCGCGGGTCGCGGCGCCGCCGAAGCCGCCCATCAGCGCCCCGAGCGCCCCCGTGATGGCGCCGACCCCGCCGCGCAGCGCCCCGGTCAGCTTCGAGAGGAACCCGCGCCCGGCGTTGCCGCCGTGCGTGCCGGCCTTCTCCGTCGCCGCCTTGCCGCCGGTCTCGATCGGGGCGGTCATCGCGTTCGCGATGCCGCCGGAGTTCGGCGACAGCCCCTGCTGCAGGGTTCGCGGGTACTCCCGGCCAGCCTCTGTGCCGGCCTTCCCCGCTGCGGCCTTGCCCTTCGCGCCCGCGTTCGTCGCGAGCCCCTCAGCCGCAGTCCCGGCCGCCGCGGCGCCGCTCTTGATGCCCTCGGACAGCGTCTTCGGGTACTGGCGGCCTGCGGTGGCCCCGGCCTTTCCGAGCTCACCGGTGGCCGCGGTGGTCCGCTTCGCCGCGTTCGTGGCGGTGTTCAGCGCCGGGGCGCTCGCGGCGACCTCGCGGGTGAACGTCTTCGTGTCGGTAGCGGCCTTCTTGCTCGACCCGGCGAGGGTGTCGAGCTCCTTACCCTTCTTCTTGTCCAGCGGGATCTCGCGGGTCAGCGGGTCGATCGTCTTCCCGACGGCCTTGCCGAAGGTCCCGATCTCCTTCTGCGCCTTCCGGGCGCTCTTCGCCGTGTTCCCGAACATCATCGACAGGCCGAGTCCGGCCTTGCCGCGGGCCAGCAGCGCCAGGCCCTGAGCGAAGACGCGGACCGCGACCACGGCGGTGGACAGGCCACCGGCGAGCAGGGCGGCCCCGGCGACGATCGCGGTGAACATCGTGATGATGCCGACGCCGTGCCCGATGATCGACTGCACAGGGGCGGGTAAGGCGTTGAACGCGGCGGTCAGCCCGTTGATCGCGCCCGCGGCGAGGGCGGCGACCACGCCGAGCCCGCGTAGCGCCCCGCCAAGCACGGTCCCGACGAGCGGGCCTGCGTTGCCGAGCGCGGACAGCAGTTCGCCGACGCTGACACCGAAGGAGTCCAGGCCGGGGCGGGCGGTGTTGATCGCGTCGCCGACGCCGTCGAACAGGTCCGCCAGTCCGGGCCCGACTCGCGTGGCCAGCGACGCGATCGCAGGCACCAGATCTTGGCCGATGGTCATCGCCGCGGCCTTGAGCGCCGGCATCAGCGCGACCGCCGCCTGGTGCATGTTCGCGAAGAACGAGGTCAGCGTCGCCTTGCCTTCGGCGCTGGTGACGAACTCACGCATCGCCCCGGTGACGGTGCGCAGCACGTCGAAGAAGCCGCGGCCCTGCTCCTGGCCGATCGTGAACACGGTGCCGAGGACGACGGCAAGGTTCCCGAGGCTGACCCCGAGGTCAGCTGCGGCGGCCCGGCCGAGGTCCATCCACTTCTTCAGGGACCCGTCGGCGGCGGCCTTCTGGATGAACTCGTCGAACCGCTTCGTCAGCCCGACGAACCCCTCGGCCAGGCTCGGCATCTGCTCCGAGGAGACCCGGAACAGGGTGAGGAACGCGGACGCCAGGTTCTTCGCGCCGGGCGCGGCCTTCTCGAGGGCGAGCGCGAGGTTGCCGAGGATGCCGCGGACGGTGTCGATCTGACCGCGCTGGTTCAGCCAGTCCAGGGTGCTCTTGGCGACACCGTTGAACGCCCGCGCTGTGCGCTGCAGGGCGTCGTGGACCAGCGGCAGGTAGTTCGCGCCGATGTCCTTCAGGGCGGGGCCGAGCCCACCGACCAGCGCTTCCTGCGTGTCCTTCTTGATTGCCTGCAGGGCCGGCGACCACGTCCACAGGGCCTTCGCGGTCTCCTGGGCCTGCGGGCCCATCTCGGCGATCGCCTTGTTGAACGCGTTGAGGTCGCCGGAGGCGACGGCGGACATGACGTCCCCGAAGCCCTGCAATCCGATCTTGAGGGTCGCGACGCCGAGCCCGGCCGCACCGAGCACACCGGGCAGCAACCCGGCCAGCCCGGACAGCTGCCCGATCGCGGCACCGAGCGCCACGATCCCGCCGACCGCCATCCCGGCGCCGCCGCCGAGCGCGCCGAGCGCGGTGACCACGCCTCCGGCGATGGTGGCGAACCGCAGCAGCTTCGACCCGGAGCGGTCGGTGTCGGCCTCGAGCTGGATGAACTCCTTGCCGGCCTTGCTGGCGGCCTTGCCGTGCCGCTCGTGGGCGCCCGCGGCCTTGTCGGACGCCTGTGCGACCTTCTCGACCTCAACCGAGGTCCGCTGCGCCGCCTTCGCGACGCTGTCCTCGGCCTCACCGACCGCGCGTGCCGCCTGCTCCTGCTTGCGGCGCGCCGCGGCCAGCTTCTCCTCGAGGTCAGCGATCTGCCCGGCGTCGGCCTTGCCCTTCGCCCGCGCCGCAGCGAGCTTCTCCTCAGCGACCCGCACCCGCCCGGCGGCGTCCTCCTGCCGCTCCTGAGAGCGCAGCAGCACCTCCTGCGCGGCGGCGGCGTCCTGCCCGGCGCGGGATAGCGCGCGCAGCCCGTCGCCCTGCTCGGTGTAGCGGCGGACCAGGTTGTCCCCGGCGCCGTCGAGCTGCCCGAACCGCTGCGACAGCGTCCCCAGGTCGCCGGCGGTGGTGTCGACGTTGCGGCCGAGGTCGCGCTGCACGTCGGCCATCTCGGCGAGCACCGAGCGCAGCTTCGATCCGCGGTCCGAGGCCCGGTCGAAGCTGGACCCCATGCGGTCGCCGAGCGACTCCGACGCCAGCGCCGCCGCCTCCAGCTTCGCCGCGGTCTCCACCGCCTCGTTCCCGAGGCCCTTGAGCGCCCGCTCGGCCCGCTTCGCGGACTTGGAGACGTCGTCGAGCTCGTCCGCGAGATCGTCCGCGGCCTCCGCGGCGAGCTCCATGCCCGCCCCAGCGTCGACGGCGGCATCGGCGAGCCCGTCGAGGTCCCGCTTCGCCTTCGCCGCCGCCTTCGCGAACCGGTCCAGCCCCTTCCCGGCCTTGTCGGCGGCCCCGTCGATCAGCTCGAGCGCGACGCCGGTGTCCTCGGCCTCGTCCTTCAGGTCGCGTAGCTCGTCGCGGGATTTCGCCGCTTCCTTGCGCAGGCGGGAGAAGTCGGCGATGGCCCGGAAGATCGCGGTGCCGGCGTCAGCTGCCACGGGTCATCCTCCGCTCGGTGGTGCCATCCCGAACCGTCTGATCACGGCCTCGGTCGACGGGAGCTGCTTGGGCCCCGGGGTGGCCCGGCGCGCGGACAGGAAGCTGACCTTCGCGGCGGCCTTCGCGGCGCCCTTGTCGCCCGCGGCGGCGCGGACGTGGGCGACGAGCTCGCGGGTCATCCGCTCGGCCAACGTCACCTGCAGGGTGTGCTCTTCGCGGCGTTCGGCGAGGATCACTGACCGCAGTTGCCGCAGACGGGCGGGGGTGAGGGCGAGCACCTGCTCGTCGGACCAGCCGTAGCGGCCCTGCACCAGCGCGAACGTCCGCGCCCACGGCCGGCGCGCCCACTCCTCGTTCTCCCCGGTCAGGTCCCGCGCTTGCCGGTCCGCCAGAGGGCCTGCAGCCCTCGCACCATCTGCTGCAGGTGTTTTCCCAGGCGCGCGAACTCGTCCTTCTCCTGGACGATGAGGACACCGGCGATGTTGAGGAAGTCCTCGATCGCGGGGTTCTCGACGGCGGCGGTCAGCTCGTTGTGCTGGGCGGGGTCGCGGGCCTCGACGACGGCGCGGGTGAACGCGGTGAGTTCCGGGCCGGCTTCGGGCAGCGCGATCAGCGCGAGACCGATCATCTTCTCGTCGGTCATGTTCGCGAAGTCGAGGCGGGCGAGGTTCGATCCGAGCCCGGCGGAGACGACCTGGGCGAGCAGCATCAGCTCGCGCAGGTTGATGCGCCGCACCCGGGCGGGGATGCCCGCCACGGTGAGCGTGGCCGGGTCGGGGAGGATCGTGGGCAGGTCGCCCTCGTCGCCGTCCTCGGTCTTCGGCTGCTCGGCGGTGGGTGCGGTGACCGGCTCCGGGGCGGCCGGGGGCTGCTCCGGAGCCGGTGCACCAGCGGGGTCCGGCGCTGCGGGGCTCGAGGTCGCGGCGTCGGGTGCCACGGCCTGCGCCCCGTCCGGGGAGGGGGCCGTGGGGTCCTGGGGGACGGTGGTGTCGGTGGGGGCGGTCATGCCGCTCTACTCCCTACGTCGAAGAGGTGGGTCAGGCGGCGGTCGAGATGATCGCCGCGCAGCGCTTCTTGCCGTCCGAGAACGCGGCCCCGGTCTCGTTGTAGAGCGTCTTCGTCCCCGAGCCGTTGTAGGAGACGGAGAAGCCCTCCTTGTACTCGGGGCCCTCGAAGCCGATCGGGCCCGGCTGGAACCGGTAGATGCCGATGACCAGGGAGCGGACGGTGCCGCGGGAGTCACGCGACGGCATCTTGAGCAGCAGCGGGAACGGCGGCAGGTTGTTGTCGTCCTCGTGCCACAGGTCCGCGCGGTAGATCGTGGCCGCGCCCGTCCCGGACGAGGTGGTGGCCCGCTTGGTGAGCCGCTCGTAGGTCTTGAAGCCGAAGTAACCGGCGACGACCTCGATCTCCACGTAGTTGATCCACTGCCAGCGCGACAGGACGTCGTCGTCGCCCTCGTTCGACCAGTCGTCGTCGTCGACGTCGAGCGACGCCTCGCGCACGCCGTAGATGTCCCACCCGTCCTGCGTGGTGTTCGTCTTCGTCAGCGCGGCCTCGAAGGTCTCAGAGCCGTCGAGGATCTGGGCGTGGGAGAGGGAGAACCCCTCGACGTTCATCAGCGGCGTGGTCACCGTGGAGCCTCCGGGGCGTCAGTCGGGCGAGCCCGCGGGGCTCTACCGGTCGACGGGCAGGGTCGCCCCGTACCGCGCGCTGCCGCCCGGATCGCCCGCGTGCGGGCACCGTTCGTCACACGGCGGCCGGTAACACCGGACGGGCGGGCGACGACGCCCGTGTCGTGCCCTTCCGGTTCCAGGTCGGCCTGCCCGGCCCGTTCGTCTGGTCCCCGCGCCGCAGCAGCGGCGATGGTGGGCTGCGCTACGTCACCGGACCCGGCCTGGAGCCGCACGAGCGTGTCGCGTTGGCCCGCGACATGTACGCCGGCGCCCGCCGGGTCTACTGGGTGCTCGGGATCGGCTGGACGGTGTGGTCGTGGGTGTTCGTCGTCCTGTGGCTCACCCAGGGCCGCCCGACGTTCGTGGGCTGGTCGCTGGTGGTGTGGCTGATTCCGATCGCAGTGCTCGCGCTGTTCGTGAAGGGTCGGCACGCCGACATGCGCCGCGAGGAACGCGACGCCGGTCTCTAGAGGTCCCCGAGGTACTCGCCGAGCACGTTCCAGGTGTGCACCACGTCGCGGCCGCGGGCCTTCGTGCAGTCCCGGCACTTCACCTCGAGCACGTTCCCCGGCTGCACCACCTGCACGTCCGGGTCACGCTGCCGCAGACGCATGAACAGCCGGCCCGGGTTCACCGGGCAGCGGACATCGACCGCGTCGCTCACCCTGGCTCCCCGGCCCGACGCACCGGTTTCGCAGCCAGCATGTCCCGCACCGTGGGCAGCTCCCCGGTTGTCGACGCCGTGACGCCCTCCAGGCGCATCCGGAGCTCGGCGACCTCGCGCTCCAGCTCGTCGTTGCGGCGCTGCAGGTTGCTTCGGGCCAGCGCCACCAGCGCCTGATGGTCGTCCGGTGCCCCGCGGACCGGGACCACGGTGCGGACCGCGCGGAACGCGCGCAGCCCCGTGCGGACCACCGCGGCCTCGTCGGTGTCCTGGTCGACGAACAGCTCCACGACGAGCACCGACCCGGCCGTGTTCACGCCCGGCCCACCAGACGTAGCAGCTCCCCGACCTGGCGGTCCCAGCCGAGCGACGCGGCCACGAACCGGGCGCCGGACGCGCCCTTGCGTCGGCGGTCCTGCGGGTCGAGTGCGGCCTCGCCCATCAGCTCGGCGACGTGCGAGGCGTCCACCTCGACGTGCATGGCGTCGCCGTCGCCGGTCGCGACCTCCCGGTAGTCGGCGGCGTACGAGTGGTCGGGGTGCATCCACGTCTCGTGCCCGCCCCACGGCGCGGCGATCACCGGCATCCCGGTCGCGAGGGCCTGCACCGCGGGCTTGTTGACGCCCTCCCCGCGGGACGTGGACACCCAGCAGTCCACGGTCTGGTACCAGTCGAGCTCCTGGCGCTGCGACCACGGCCCGACGTGCACGACGACGTCGTCGCGGGCCGCGGCGCGGGCCCGGCACTCCCGCGGGTCCCCGGCCACGTGCAGCTCGAGCCGGGAGTCGAGGCCCGGGTACATGGCCCGGAACCCGTCCCACGCCTTGAACAGCGTCGCCGGGTCCTTCCGGCCGCCGAGCACACCCTCGCAGCCGAACACCACCGGTGCGCCCGGGTCACGGTCGCGGCGCAGCTCCGGCCAGTCCTCGATCCGCAGCCCCGGGGTGAGCACCTCGATCGGCACGTGCGGGTCGAGCGCGGCGAACGCGTCGACGTTCATCGGGCACGTCACCAGCAGCAGGTCCAGCCACCCCTTCGGCCCGGACACCGCCCGCCGGGGACGGCGGGACCACAGATGCCCGGCGGCCTGGTCCGGGTCCTCCGGGTCGTACCAGTCGCCGAGCCACCCGGTCTGCGCCGGCGTGGACTCGCACATCGTCCAGCCGATCAGCTTGTCGCCCCACCCGGAGAACTCCCACGGGGTGATGTCGGCGGGCGGGTTGTACAGCAGCACCGCGTCGTATGGCGGGGCGAGGGTGCGGGTCATCAGCGCCGCGACCTCGGGGGGCACCGGCGGCAGGATCGACGACGGCCACAGGTCGACCTGCACCCCGGCCTCGATCAGCGCCCGCACCAGCCCGATCACGTCCTGCCCGTATCCGGACAGGCTGTTCGCAGGGCCGTGCACCAGCATCCGCAGGGTCATCGGGCCTCCGAGACGAGCCAGTAGTGGTTGCGGTGCCCGTAGTCGCCAGGCGCGTAGCCGGGGTGCTGGATCACCGCGAGACGCGGATAGAGCGGGGCGAGCATCGACTCGATGGCGTGACCGCGACGCCGGTCGTGGACCTCGATGTAGAACGCGGGCCGGTGCTCGGAGAACATCCGCAGCCCGCCGGCCACGACACGCTCCTCGTGCCCTTCCACGTCGACCTTGACGAAGTCGGGGGCGTAGCGGCGACCGAGCACGTCGAGGGTGGTGGCGGGGACGGTGCGCCACCCGGTGACCTGCCCCCAGCCGAGCCCGCCGTCCGAGCTCCACGCTCCGTCGCCCACGAAGTCGGGCGACGTCAGCTGGCCCTTCGCGATGTGGCTGGTCTGCTCGGCGAGCCGCACCTCCCCGGGCCGGTCGGACACGGCGGCGTCCACGACGGTGACGTTGGGCAGCGCGAGCCGATAGATCAGCGCCACCGACTCGACGCACGGCTCGAATGCCATGACCCGCTCGAACCGCTCGGCGAGCTCGGCGGTGAGCCGGCCCTGGTTGGCGCCGACGTCGAACGCCAGCCGTCCAGACGTGGCGGCGAGCCACTCCTCGACTGCGGGCGGGTCGATCTCGGACTCGACGATGCTCACCGGCGTCCCCTCGCGGTGCGGCCGCGGCGCTTCTTCGCGGGGAGGCGGCGGTACCTCACGACCTTGCCGCCCGGCGTCTTACGGGCGTGGCGACGAGCCCAGGGCTGCTTCGTGGCGAAGGCCCAGCTGGTCGCCACTGAGCCTTGCTGTAGAAGCGGGACGAGCCGCCTCCACTGCGCTTCTTCTTCGGCATCAGTGGGTGACCTCCTTCCTAGTCGCGCCCGTAGCTGAGCTGCAGGGCGTAGGTGGTGGTGACCATCGCGGCCTCCCCGAAGTTCCTCCCCGACCCGTCCGGGTTGTCCGCGTCGTGCCAGTTCGGCTCCGTCCAGCGCTGGCAGGTGACGACCAGCAGCCCCGGGTCGGAACCGACCGCGCCCCAGCGGACGCCGCGGATGCCGCCGGGCGGGTGGAGCTCGCGGTCCACCGCCCGGTACAGCGCCCACGCGTTGTCGATCGCGTCCCCGGCTGCCTTCTCGAGGCGGCCGTGGCCGTCGTCCTCGCGGGAGCAGTCGGCCCAGCACTCGACGCGCAGCAGCTGAAAGGCGGGCGTGTTCACTGGGTTGGGCTGCGCCCAGCCGCCGTCGGGGGCGACGACGACCGCACGGGTGCCCTTCTGGTCGACGTGCTGGTCGAGCTTGTACTTGAACACGCGGCCCTGCACGTAGCCAGTCACGGCGGGGCGCGAGAGCAGCTCGCGGCGCGCGGCGGGGGCGAGCTCCATCAGGCCCACCCCCGGACCTGGCGCTCGAGCCCGGAGCCGATCGCTTCGATGAACGCAGGGTAGGCCTCGGCGAAGGCGAGGGCGGGCGCATCGTGGTCGGTGCCAGCGTGCCGGCGGAACCGCTGGATGTTCGGCAGGCCGAACTCCTGCTGTGCGTAGTGGTACCCGGTGTCCGGGTTGCGGGCCGGCCACAGGATGCGGCCCTCGATCTGCCAAGCCCCGCGGGCCTGGGTAGTCGAGTAGGAAGTGGCCCGGAGCTGCCCGGTGTCGACGTGGGTGTGCCCGCGAGCGGCCTCGAGCATGAGGTGCGTGGCCTGTGCCCAGTCGTCGTGCATGTCCCGGGCGCGGCCGAGGTTCGGTAGCTCGCGGATCCAGGTGTCGATGGCGCCGCCGACGTCGATGCGGCTACGTGGCATCGTCGACCACCCGCTGCATCCGCAGCTGCGTGCCGCCCGCACCCGGCTCGACCGCGGTGATCTCCCACCGGTGGCCGTCGTCGTCCCAGGCGACGGCGGTCTCGGTGAGGTCGAGGCTCACGGCGCCGGGGAGCAGCGCCGTGACCGTCTCGAAGCTCTGGCCGGCCTGATCCGAGGTCTCGGTGCGCCCCCGGTTGAGGGCGAGGCCGCGGTTGTCGGCGGACACCTGCGCCTTGCCGGACCACACGTCGGCCCAGCCGTAGAGGGCAGTGCCGTCGGCGTCCCGCCCGCGCTCGCCGCGCTGGCGGACCAGCAGCTGCCAGCCGCCCATCGCGGGCGTGTACTCCTCGTCCCCGCCGTCCTCGCTCAAGCACGCGGGGGTGCCGCACGGTCCTACCCGGTCGTCGTCGAGCAGGACCCGCGCGGCGTGGCCGATGTTGCGGCCCCAGGGGTCGTCGCTCAAGGCGATCCTCATGACCCCTCCCTCCTGGAGGTGGGCTGCGATCAGACGGGGGCGAGCGCCGCAGCCGCGGGGTCGCGGACCGTGACCTGCACCGTCTTGTCGATGTTCGGCATGGTCGGGAACATGACCGCGGCGGCCTTCGTCCACTCCGACGGCGGCTCGTCCTTCGAGTAGACCTGCCCGACGATGCCGGGGGCCTGCGTCGAGTAGCGGGAGTCGAGCAGTCGGGACTCCGCGGTCGGACCCCACAGCTTGTTGCCGACGGTCTGCGCGGGCAGCAGCGTGATCTTCTCCGGCTTCGTGCACGCCAGCGTCGCCAGGGTGCCGTCCGGGTTCTCCTTCTTCACCGTCACCCGGTACGGGTCCGGGGTCGGCAGGGAGAACTGCT
This sequence comes from Actinomycetospora termitidis, assembly GCF_030286555.1. Classification (GTDB taxonomy): domain Bacteria; phylum Actinomycetota; class Actinomycetes; order Mycobacteriales; family Pseudonocardiaceae; genus Actinomycetospora; species Actinomycetospora termitidis. Next base: position 155,419 of record NZ_JASVWF010000007.1, read on the forward strand.
GCAGCGCCTGGTTGACCTCGGCCGGCGACAGCGGCCGGTTGGGGGCGTTCTGGTCGAACATCCAGCCCTTGATCTGCGCGGACTGGCAGAGGTGGATGATCGTCGACGGGTCGCACAGGAAGCGGACGGGCCGCTCGCCGGTGCGGTCGAACATCCAGTCCGACAGGTTCTGCAGGTCCGTGAGCGGCGTCGAGTCGGCGTAGTCGGTCCACACCGGTCCGAGGAACCCGTTGTTCGCGAGGTCGGCGTTGGCGCCGTTCTTGCGGGTCACCAGGTTGAACCGCTGCTCGGCGGGGTGGCCGTAGTCGAAGCGGATCTTCACGCCGCCTTCGTCGAACACCACGGCGGGCTCAGTGAGCGCCTGCATCGTCAGCCACTCGGCGGTGGCCTGAATGCCGCGGACGTGCCGCTCGAGGTCCGAGTAGACGCCGCGGATCGCGGCCTGCTCGTCCTGGGTGCCAGCTCGCGGGTTGCGGTACCGGCGGATGATCTCCTTCTCGGAGATGCGGGACTTCCGCTTGATCGGCGGCAGCTCACCGGTCAGCCGCTCCCCGGCGCCCGGACGCCCACCGAGCGGCGCCTCGGCGTCCCACGAGATGATGTCGGCCATCACCGGGAAGTCGTTGACGCCCTTGAGGTACTCGAAGACGATGTCGTCGATCTGCTGCGAGGGCGCGAACTCCTCGGAGCGGTAGGTCGGGTCGACCTTGAGGTTGCGGATGAAGCCCAGCAGCACGCCCGGCTGGAACTCCTCCAGCAGGTGTAGTGGGGTACCGGCCATGATCGGTTTCTCCTGACGGTTCGGGTCGGCTGCCGGGGGAACGGGCCTACTGGAAGATGAAGCGCGGGGTGAGCGCCGTCTTGGCGGTCGCGTCGAGGCCGGTGAGCCGGGCCTCCTTCACGGAGCCCTGGATCATCAGGCCGGCGACGGTGTCGCCGCCGTCGACGCGGATGTCCCCGGCGAACAGCACGCCGACCGCGGCCTGGCGGCCGTCGGAGGCGCCGGAGGCGTAGGGCCCGTACTTCCCGGTGGCGGTGATCTTGCCCATGACGGTGCCGCCCTTGACGACCTTTTTGCCGTCCGAGTTCGCGGACACGGTGGCCGGGTCGATCGTGATGCCGCCCTGCTTGACCGTGTAGCGCTCGGAAGCGAGGAAGTCGACCTGGTAGCCCAGGTCGATCGGGTCGTGCCGGTAGCCGGGCGTGTAGCCGCCGCCGGAGTTGTACTGCGCCATGTCCGCTTCTCCTGATCTCAGGTGGTGGCCGTGCCCGTGGTGGCCTTGTGGCCGTTGGCCTGGTTGAACTCCTCGGCCATGGCCCGCGCCCGGCGGATGGCCTGCTCCTCGCTGCCCGCGGCAGCCCCGGTCGCCCCGGCGGCCGACGAGCCGCCTCCCTGGCCCTTGCCGGCGCCCTCGACGATCTGGCCCTTGCGGCGCAGGTAGCCGACGGTTTCGGTCTGCACGGCCTTCCGGAACGACTCGATGTCGGCCGTGGCTGCCTTCGCGGCGTTGCGGGCGGCCCGCTCCGGGCGCTGCCCGTCGGCGAGGTTGTCGGCGAGGTAGCGACGCCCGATGCCTTCGGCGAGGCTTCGGTACTCGGCTCCGGCGCCGTCGGGGCGCAGCTCGCGGAGCTCGGACCGCAGCTCGAGGTCGGCTTCGCGCTGGTCGGCGCGCGACGGGCCGTCGTCGTCCCGGTCGGAGCGCTGCCGGTCCTGGCCCTTGTCGTCGCCCTTGCCCTGCTGGTCGTCGTCGCGCTGGCCCTTGCGCAGCTGCTTGCCCTGCGCGTTCACGAGCCGGTCGGCGATCTGCTGGGCGTACTGCTGCATGGCCGGGGCGAGCATGTCGGCGACCTGCTTGAGCTGGCCCTCGGAGAGGTCCCCGCTCTTGCTGTCGTCCTGCTTGCCCTGGTCGTCGCCCTTCGTGTCCTGTTGGCCCGTCCCGGTCCGGTCCGTGCCCTTGCCGCCGAGAAGCGAGTCGAGATGGGCGTCGGACTGGCCGGAGCCGCCCTTCCCGCTGTCGCCCTGCTTGCCGTCGTGTGCGCGCTGCTCGGTGCCGGCGTCGCCCTTGGCGCCGTCGGTGCCGGACTGCGTGCTGGCGTCGTCCGCCACGGTGGCCTCCTCGGTGACGTCCCATCACGTCCCGTTCGGCCTGCCGGGCCCCACCAGCGGTTCCCTGTCGCAGACGCGCCCGTCGGGGATCGTCGGGCGGTCACGATCCACACGGGGTCGCGGGTGCGCCCGTGCTGCGAGCAGGGCGGGCGGGTTCGTCACACGGCGTCGAGCAGCACAACGCCCCCGGGTAGCTGGCCTCCAGCGCCCGGGGGCGAGGGCGGACGGCGGGCGACTATGCCGGCGGTCGGGTGTCGAGGCGTCCCACGACAGGCGCCCGTCCGTGCGGCGAGCCTAGCGCGGTCGGTGGGTGAGGATGCCAGCGTAGTCGGACAGCGGCGCCGAGCACGGCGGGCGCAGCACCTGCCCGTCGCAGCCCGGTCGGCAGCACTCGTAGAGCCGGTGCCCGTGGGGGGCGGAGGCGCGCACCGCCGGGCAGTTGCACGGCTGCCAGCCGACGGTGAACAGCGTGACCCCGTTGACCGGGCGTCCCCAGCGGCAGCCGTTCGGGCACCGCTCCGGCGGTATCTCGACGACCTCGCCTCCGTGCGGCACGACGGCGAGGGTAGGTGAGGTGTGCGCCCCGGCGCAGGACGTCGGGTGGGCGAAAGACGGGCCCACCCTCTGGCGACGTCCTTCGCTCCTCTGCCCGGGGTGGGCTCCGGGGGAGGTGACGTTGACGCCGGGGCGCGAGGTATCAGGCTGGCGGGTCCCAGAGCAGCTCACGGGTGCCGCCGCCGGGCTGGTCGACGTAGACCTTCCGACCGTCGCGCTGTGCCTCGCTCAGGACGTCGTAAAGCTGGACGGCCCGGTTCATCGTGTCGGCGTGGCCGAGCCCGTCGCGGGCGGACGCCGCCTTGAGTGCCGCCTCCGCCTTTGGGATCAGCGGGACTTGAATTGTGGACGACGTGATCATGGCTTCCTCCTGTCGAGCAGTCGTTCTCCTCGAGCCACCTCGCGGCGCAGCCACCCGGGCAGCTCCTCGAGCGTGGCGGCGTGCGACGTCCACGACTGGGCGGCCACCCGCACCTCGATGGTTGGCTGGGCGGCGTGCAGGGCACGGCCGACACGCCGGGACAGATCGGGGCTCACGCGCGCCGCCACGGGATATCCGTGCGGCCGACCCGGATGACCGTGCCGGGGGCGATCTTGCGCGGGCCGTACACGCGCGTGCTCAGCAACGGTGGACCACCGTCCGGTCGAAGCGTGGTGCCGTTCGTGGACCCCAGATCCTCCACGAAGACATCGCCGCAATCGTCCTCGAACACGCGGCAGTGCCGGTTGGAGACGTACGGGTCGTCGCTGATTCGCACGTCGCAGGACTCGTCCGTGCCGAACACGACCGAGCGCACGTCACTGCTCACAGCTGCACTCTGGCCAGAACGTCAGCGACCACGGCGCATGGTGGCCCTCGCAGCCGCATGTCTCGGTGCAGCGCCCGACGCCGTGCTTCCCGTTGTCGCCGACCGGGCGGTGTTCGTTGATCTGCCGGAGCATCTCGTTCAGCGTGCCGATTGCCGCCATCGACATGTCCCGATCGAGACCGGCTTTGACGCGCTCAGCGAGCGCGGCCTGCGCGAGGCACAGGTGCTCCTGCACCGTCTTCGGCACCTCGGTGCTGCCGGCGTCGACAGGGTTCACCGTGTCCACCGCCTGACGTGTCCCCGCTCGACGGCCAGCTCGGCGGAACGACGACGGAGGAAGGCGTGGTGGTCCTGCTCGGCCTGGCTGATCTGCACGGACATCGGCGGCCACATCGGAGGGCCGGACGGGCGGCTCATCGCCCCGCGGACCGCATCTGGGCCCGATGCCAGCGCCTCCACAAGGACCTTCGCGATGGCGCGGGACCGCGCCTCCTGCTCCTCGATGTCCGCCCACGGCAGCGCGCCTGTCATCTCGTCGTGGTCGTCCATGCCGAACGGGCGGGCGGCGTGCCCGACCCGTCGTCGTCCTCGCCTCTGCCTCATGGTTCCTCCACTGCGAGTGCGGTCCGGTTGACGACGAGCACGGTCCCGTCCGGGTAGCGGACCGCGTCGTAGCCGAGAGCGGCGGCCAGACGCCCCGGGTCCTCGGTAAGCACGCGTAAGCTGCGCTGCTCCCGCTCGGTGAGCGTCGCCAGCTCCTGCGCGCGGCGGGCCAGCAGTTCCTCGACGCCGACGAGGCGGGCGCCGGCCAGCGGCACCGCCCTCACCACGACGCCGCCATTCCCTGCGTACTGCCGGGCCGTGTCCGCGTCCTCGGTCGTGTAGATGCCGACGCCTCCAGCGCCGCGGCCGAGGTGCGCAGGTCCGCGCACGAAGGCCTCGGCGTAGTCGGCTGCACGCCTCGCCGGGGCGGTCACGAGCGAGATACCCGGGCGACGTACTCGCGCCACGCCTGCACGCCCTGCTCCAGCAGGATGCGCGTCGCCTCCTCCGAGGTGGACACGTCGGGCTCGACAGGCTGGAGGTCGTCCTCTACGAACCTGTCGGCTGGATCGTTCGGGCCGGTCACGGTGCCTCCGGGGGAAGTGCGACGACGTAGAGCACCCGCTGAGTGCCCCGGCGCTCTTCGGACTGCACGAGGTAGCGGGTGCCGTGACCCAGAATCAGCTCGTCCTCGTCGGCCTTGAACGTGACCCCGGTGCCACGGACGACGATCGCCGGAGTTCCGGCGGGCACGGTGATGTTCAGCAGGATGGACGCGGTGCTGAACTCGTCAGCCGCGGTGCCGAGGTTCGTCGACTGGTAGCCCGCGCCGACGAACACGTCGCCTGGCGACAGGTCGTCGGGCACGTTGCTGCTGACGCCCCGGGCCACCTGCACGTTCGCCGGCACCGAGTACGCCGCCAGGAGGCTGTCCAGGTTCCGGATGTCGTCCTCGGCCCACTCGTTGACCCACGACGCCCCGAAGCGCAGCCGATCGTTGATACCGACGTAGGTGCCGCCCACGTAGTCGGACAGCGAACTCCGCTGCTCGTAGGTCGAGGTCACGTTCTCGCGGTAGTGCTCGACGAGCTCGGCCGGCGTGTAGCTCCTCTTCGGCTTCACGACGGACGCGGAGGAGGGCTCTCCGGCGATGCCGCGGTGCAGGGTGGTGCCCGAGTTCGCGGCCTCGGCGCGGAAGCGCTGCTGGTCGACGACCACGGGCTCTCTGGTCCATCGCTGACGGCGCAGCAAGATCCGCATCACCTCGTCGTCCTCTGCCGTCGAGTGATGCGCTCGGTTCAGCTCGGCGGCGGTGTCGACCCACTCGCGCAGCGTCGTCCGCTGCGGTGCGATCGGCGCGGGGAGCGGGCCGTCGCCCTCGCGGCGGACGTCGCGGCTTTGAGTCGACTTTGGCGTGGACGACAGTCCGTCACTGCTCGCAAAGCCCTGGCCTCGCTGCTGGTCACGCAACGTGCCACGCTCGGTGCCCCGACGGGCCTCCCGCTCGCGGCGCCTACGCTCCCGCTCCTCGCGTCGGCGCCGCTCGACGTCTTGCTGCACTTCGCGGCGACGCTTGCGGCGCTCGGTGCGCGACGGCCTGCGTTGCTCGGGCGGCTCCTCACGGGCCCGCTCTTCGGCCTGCACCTCGGCCTGCTCTGCGCCGTGCGGCTCCACGTCCCCAGGGACCACCAGCACGACCAAGGTCCGACAGTGATCATGGAACGGCGGGTCCATCTGCGGGCCGATGAGGGTGTCGAACTCCTCGTCCATCCCGACGATCGGGTTGTCGGCGGCGAGAGCCAGGCAGATGTCGGAGGTGCGGTTGTCGATGACGTGGATGAGGCCGCGCTTGAGCTCGCGGATGGTGAACCGCCCGGAAGCCATCGTCTCCTGCGCGCGCTTCTCGGCCCTCTCGAAGGCGAGCGACTGCCCGGGGGTGCTCACGCCCGGGCTCTGTTCCAGCCGTCCATGCCGGTCCGCAGCAGCTGGTTGGTGACCGAGATGGTGGCGTCCCGCGCACCGCGACGCACCGGCGCCTCCAGGCCCCACACAGCGCCCCGGGTGCGTGTTCCGGGCAGTGGCACCCGGTCACGGGCGCATAGCCGCGACACCAGCGCCGGCGGCTGCTCGGCGTACACGACCCAAAGCCGCTTCTGCTCGGTGACCTCGTCGTCGACTAGGAACCGGGCTCCCTCCAGGCGGTCCGCGACCGAGGTGTAGCCGTCCCGCTCGATCGGCCCGGCCGCCTCCCGCGCCGCCGTGATCCCGAGCTCGGCGGCGGCACGCTCCGCATCGTTCCGGGCGAGCGTCCCCAGCTGGTCGGCGACCAGGCCCAGCGCGCGCTCACGGGTGAGGGCCAGCAGGTCCCCGACCGGGGGCAGCAGTACCCGCACCAGCCACCCGGACTCGGGCAGCAGGTCGTCCCGCAGCAGCCCCTCCCGGTCCTGCCCGGCTTCCCCGATCCGCTGGGCGACCGCGCGGGCGACCCGCTCCATGCGCTCGTCGAGGGCCCGGAAAGCGGCGTCCTCCATCTCGAGGAGTTCGTCGGCGGTGGACATGGCGGCGGCTCGGATGCGGTCGGCCGTGGTCACGCGCAGCAGCCGTCGCAACCGTGCGTCATCTGCGCCGACACCCAGTCGTCGGGAGTCACTGGCTCCGGCGGCTCGCCGTCGAGGCCGTGCATCCCGGAAGCGGCCAGCGCGCGCCAGTACGCCTGCTGGTCCGGGTCGGGGTGGCCGATGCGGTGCTCGCAGGTGCGCTCGAAAATGCCGCGGTCAGCGCGCCAGTGCAGGCGCATCCCGCGCATGGAGTGCTCGGTGGGCGAGTGCACGATGCACGTCCGGCCTGCACATTCGTCGGGGTCGTGCGTGGTCATGACCCGCACGTGGTCGGGCAGCACGGAGATGGTGGCGCCGTCAATCAGGACCGTGCTCACTCGTCGTCCTCCGGTTCGTCGGTGGCCCGCGCCAGCAGCTGCTCCGCCCCCGACACCTCGGGCAGCATCAGCGGGTTGCCGAGCAGGGCCGCGCGGCATCGGGCCGCGTTGTGGTTCAGGTAGGACACCCGGGACCAGCCGTTGGGCTTCACCTCGTGGCCGCCGAGCTGGTACCAGCGGCCGGCGATCCGGCCGGGGCGCTTGAGGGGCACCACGAAGGTGCCGCAGTCGTCGCACGGGCGGGGACGGCCCAGCACCTTGGCGGGCCTGCCGCCCCCGTCGGCGGTGACTTGACCGGGGGCGACCTTCGCGGAGGGCCAGCGCATCCGCACGGCCTTGCAGAGGTCCTGGGCGTAGGCGAGGGTCACTCCTCGGCCTCCAGTCGCTTCTCGGCGTCGTCGAGGTCCAGCGCGAGGGTGCGGACCCCGCGGCGGGCCTGCTCGCGGCCGTACGTCTCAGCCACGGCAGCGGAGACCACGCGCGGGTTGATCCATGCGCCGTTGTGAGGCGAGCGATGCACGACCAGCCACGAGTCGCTCACCGCTCGCTCCGCCCGTTCGCGTTCGCCCCGACGGCTTGGTCCCGCCCGGACGGTGGCCGGGCGTCGCCCGTGGTGCGCCCTGCCTGCGCCGTGGAGCTGCTGCCACCGCGGATGGCGCCCGTGCGCCCCGCCGCAGCGTCCTGGCCGCTCTGAGCGGACGTCTGGGCGCCGAACCGGCCGCCCTCGCCGAGCCCCGTCGCCTCCATCCGCTTCTGCGCCTGCTCGACCGCCTTGGCGCCTTCCTCGTCCAGCTCCTCCTCGTTGCGGTCGATCCAGTCCTCCGGCCGGCCCCGCTCGCGCCACATGCCGCGGCGGGACAGGGCCTTGGCGTTGAAGTCGTCCCGGAACTTGGCTTCGTCGACGATCCACCCGGTACCGAGTGACACGATGATCCGCCGGTTCGGGTACGGGTCGGTGTCGCCGCGCGCCCCGGTGGTCGGGCGGTCGCCCTCCTCGGTGCCGAGCTCGGCGTTCGGGTCGGCGGTGGCCGGGTCGTCGTCGGCCGGGTCGGGCGGGGTGGTTGCCCCGGACACCCACGCGGCGTGGCAGTCGACCACCACGCCGAGGAGACGCTTGATGTCCCGGATCAGCAGGGTGCGGATGCGGGCGAACGTGCCGGCGTCCTTCTGGTTGAGAATCTCCAGGGCGTAGCCGGACACCTGCCCGGTGTCGGCGACCGCTTCGGCATCGGAGCGGCGCAGCCCGAAGCTGCCGTACAGGGCCTCCAGCAGCACCTTGCGCTGGTGCTCGATCATCTGCGGGTCGGTGGGCAGCGACAGGGCGGTGGCGTTCACCTGGCCGGGGAAGATAGCGGCGTCCAGGACGTCGCGGCGCACCACCTGCTCTTTCCCGGCGCCCTGCCCGCCCGGCACCGCACCCGGCGGCATGACCTCCCCGGTGAGCACCACCGTGGAGTGGCTGTTGGCACGGGCGATCAGGAAACTGAGCTGCTCGACGGCGTTGTAGCGGTCGGCGTGCCGCATCACCTGCTCGGTGATCAGGCTCGAGCCGCGGGTGTCGCGCAGGTCGCGGTGCTCCACTCGGATCACCCACCACGGCAGCACCGGGGAGCCCCACTCGATCACCTCGGCGGGGCGCTCGGCGATCTCGTCGCCCTTGTCAATGATGTACACCCGCTCCACGCAGCGCCGCTCCCGCGGGCCGTCGGTGTCCGGGTCGCCGGCCGCGCCCTCCGGGGCGTCGGAGAGCACCCACTCGCGGCGGATGGTGCACTGCTCCGGCTCCCCGTTCCCGACCCCTCCCGGCACGACCCGCCAGTCCATCTGATCCACCAGGACCCGCTCGAGGCGGTCGGGGTGGTCGTCGACGAACCGCATCTCGACCTGCTCGGAGTTCCACAGCTCCAGCCACGCGTGCTGCTCGACGTTGTCCCAACGGACCAGCACGGGCACGTCCCCGGCCTTCCCTGCTTCGCGGAGCAGGGTGGCGATGGTGAGCTGGTCGTCGTCGTCGTCCCCACCGGACAAGGCGGGGGACGCGGCCAGGCAGGAGTCGATGATGGTCTGGACGGGGTCGGTGCGGCGGTCGTCGCGGTCTGAGTCGCCGCTCGGTCGCTTCCCGTCGGCGCTCGACTCGACGGTGAACCCGTCGGCGAGACGGTCGGCGATGAAGTCGACGCACTCGGCGAGCTGCGTGGAGTAGGCGTGGCGACGCAGGTGCTCGGGCAGGTGGAACAGGTCAAGTGCGGCGCGGGCGATGCCCTTCTCGCCGGGCGAGCGGATGTCCCCGCCCTGCTTGCGGACCTCGGCCATGCACAGCGCGTTGTCCAGGTCGTACTGCTCGCCGGCGTAGTAGAGCCGGCGGCCTTTGATGCCGTCGCGGCGCTGGTTCTCGAGGTCGGCGAGGTAGTCCTCGCGGGTGGCCCAGCGCTGGTTCTGGTCGGCGACGGCGGCACCGGTGGTGGGCTGCACGGCGGTGGTCACGAGGCGGCTCCATACAGGGCGAGGTGGGCGGCGTAGGCGTCGACAGCGGCCCTGGCCGCGACCTGCCAGGGGGCGCGCATCGCGGCGGACGCGTCCTCCCACGGCGGGGGGACGGCGTTGAGGTCGCGGAGCAGGTGGCTGCGTGACAGGCGTCCTCGGGACACCTCGTAGGCGGCTGCGGCGGCGGACTTCAGCGCGGCATCGTCGAACGTCACCGGCGCACCCCCCGCCCGTGCTTCGAGGTGCCCGTCGGCCCTGCCCCGGCGGTACGCGGGGCCACGGCTCTTCGCGTCGACCGCCACCGAGCAGACGAGGCGACGCAGCAGCAGCCGAATCACTGGCCCTCCGTCCCGGCCGACGGCTCAAAGAGGTCGGCCAGTACGACCTGCGTCTGCGGGGTCACGTCCACGTCTCGCTCGGCCTCGTTGGGCTCCGGGGCGGTCACGAGTGACCACCGCCGACGCGGTCGTACGTGCGCTCGAAGATGTCGGGCTTACACGGGTACTGCTCGCCCTTGACGCCCGTGATGATCCAGTCGCCGGGGCAGACGATGTGACCACCTTCGAGCGTGTCGATCCAGCCGTGGTCGTACATCTGCCTAAAGCAGTGGCCGCAGACCTCGTTCCCCGACACGTCGGGGTGGCGGTAATACCTGACCACCTCGCCCTCGGTCTCCGCTCCGCCGTCGTCCGGATGATCGCCATTGCGCATCCACTTCGCGGCCTCGATCTCGACAGGCTTCTTCCGGAACTTCATTGCTGGTCCTCTCGTCGTGGGGCGGGGATCATGGCCGCGAGGTTCAGCGGCGTCGTCGGGGGCGTGTCGTCGTGCACCCGCGCTGGGCGACGTTGCGGCATCGGCCCGGCGATCCGCTGCGCTTCCCGGGCGCTGGCACCGCCCGCGATCGCCGCGAGGCGTGCGCGCTTCCAGCCCAGCAGCTCCTCCTGGTGCTGCTGCTCGGCGACGAGCGCCTGCTGGCGGGCGTGTCGTTCCTGACGAGCGGCGGCACGCTCGGAGCGACGTCGACGCGAGTGCCGGCCCATCAGTGCTCGCCCTCCGGGGTGACGAAGCCGCGGTAGCTGTAGGCAACGCCGTCCTCGTCGAGCACGTACTCCACGGAGCGCGCGTCGGCGTCCAAGCACGCGACGACGGTCGGGAGACGGCCGGACGGGTCGAGCTCCACGTCGACCGAGCCCTCGTCGTGCGGGCCGCCGTGCAGCGGGACCGTCGGCATCACTCACGCCCCTGCTGCAGCCCGGTGGCGATCTCCCCGACCTGGCCGAGCATCAGTCGCATCCCCCACCAGCAGTGCCAGAACGCCATCACGCAGTCGTCGTGCTCTCCGGAGCCCTGCAGCTTCCCGTCCTCCCAGCCGAACGCCTCGAACTCGGCAAGGAGGGTCTCGACGTCGTCGAAGCCACGGCCGTCGCGGCGGTACGGGAACGACCACCTGCGGTTCGTGAAGTCGACGATCATCCCCGGGACACCGGACTGCAGGTCGCGTTTCTGCCCGGCCGCGTGGTGCGACATGACCGGGACCGTGGTGCCCTCCTGCAGCGACTGCCGGTACACGATCTGCATGGCGTCGCCCTCGATCACATCCAAGTCAGTGGAGTAGCGGTGGTGGTGCTGCTCGACGAGCGCGACCTGCTGCGGGTACGACATCCGCTGGTGGCGTTCGATGTCGATGACCCGGTGCGGCTGGCGGCCCATCCGGTCCCCGACCGCGGTCACCTTCACCAGGTAGTCGCCGCCGACCTTCTCCGACCACGCCATGTCCCACCCGGACACGACCACGAACCGGTCCCCGTCGTACTCGGGCTTGCGGTAGTGCGGCAGGCACTCCAGGCCCACCTCGAGCATCGGGGCCATGAGTTCGCGGGGGAACAGCGACGACTCCGACGAGCGGGGCGACGTCTGAATCTCGCGGTCGAACAGCAGCGGCCCGATCTCGCCGCGCTTCGCGTTCAGGCAGCGGGTGTTCTCCGGGCAGGTGGCGCACGGCAGCTCGCGACGCACCTGCGGCTGCAAGGCGGGAGGGGCGGCCTCCACGGTGTCGATGCACGTCTGCAGAGCGATCGCCGGCCAGCGGGCCGACCACAGGCTGTGCCGCACGTTGACGGGCTCGGAGGGCGCGCGGGTGTCGGCCTGCGGGTCGTCGGCGGGCCCGACGACGGTGCGGCCGAGCACGGCGGTCACGTGAGCGCTCCGAGGTGCGTGGAGCGGGCGACGACCTCGCCTTGGTGCGCGATGAGGAACGGCATCAGCTCGTCGGGTCGGGTCGTGCAGGGGAACGGTGTGTACTCCCACAGCACGTGGTCGGCTTCGGCGTCGGTGAGGCCGGGGACCACGCTGTGCACCAGCTCGATGAACGTCATGCGATCTCGACCGCCCAGGTGCCGCCGACGCGCTCGGCGGGCGCGCACTCCGCGGAGTACCGACGGAAGTGGTAGCGCGAGTTGTCCCGCATGGACATCAGCAGGTCGGACGCGTGGAACGGCGTGCCGACGAGGTGGATCACGGTGGCCGGCATCGTGACCATGGCCGTGGTGCCCCACATCCGCGCGGGCCGGGTGGTGCCCGGGTGGGCCATGTTGGCGACCGTGCCGAACCACCAGCGGGCCGTCTTGCGGCGCTGGTGCTCGGTGGCGGTGCCCTCGTCATCGAGCACGTCATCACCGATGATCACGTCGGGGTGCGCGGATCGGACCCGCTTCCCGGCGCCGGCCACGGTGATCCGGGCGCCGTTCGCCAGGACGAGGTCGTCAGCCCGGTCGACTTCGGCGCCGTCGACGAGCTCGGGGGCCACGGCTTCGATGGCGGTGCGCACGCGCGCGAGCAAGCCCTTGGCCTGATCAAGGGTCTGCGAGAAGCCGTAGGTCCACAGGCCGGGCGTGTAGACGGACCGCCAGGTGGTGGCGTTCTCGAAGAACGTGGCCGTCTTGGCGTGCTCCCGCGGCGCGACGACGGCGAGGCGGCGCTCGGTCTGGGCAAGATCGCACCACTCGTAGTGGAACGGGGCCATCGTGTAGCCCAGCTTGTGCTCGGCGAACGTGGCGAGGTCGGCGGCGCAGGCCAGCTCGAGGAGCTCGTCGGTGTCGACGTCGCCGAGCAGGCCGAGGTCCAGATCGGGGGTGAGGGTCACCAGGGCCACCACCCGAGGCCGGCGAGGACCGCGCAGGCGAGGATGAGGCAGCAAGCGCCGCGGAGCAGGACGTCGCGGGGGGCGGGGGTCATCGGGCGATCACCGGGAACCGCCAGGTAGCCCAGGCCATGAGCACAAGCCACGACAGGTCGAACACGGCAGCGGCGGCGGTCACGCGGTGGTCCCGTTGGTGCGGCCGTCGAAGGCGTGGTGGACGACGACAGCCCCGATGTGCGCGCCCTCGCGGTGCACCTGCACCGAGGGGCGGCAGGGGCACTGCACGAGCCGCGGGCGGCCGCCGGTGTCGATCGCGAACCAGCGGTGCGGGCTGGTGTAGCCCTCGCCGTGCTCGCCGAGGTAGCCGCCCGGCACGTCATGAAGCACCGAATCCCACAGCGGCACCACGTCGGCGACCTTGGTGGCGTCGGACAGCTCGATGACCTCACCCACGGGCCGGCTCCCTGATGGTGGTGCCGCAGGCGGCGCAGCGTTCGGTGACGCCCCACAGCTCGCGGCGGTGGATGGGGTGCAGGCAGGCGCCGGTGAGCATGCGGGTGGTGACGTTGCGGGCCGCGCCGAGCGTCGGGCCGCCCCCCGAGGGGACGGGGGCGGCCCGACGTGCCGCCTGCTCGGCGGCGTCCCCGTCAAGGGCGTCCTCGAACAGCAGCTTTCCGAGCCCGGAGATGGTGACGCCGCGGCGGCCGGCGAGTTCGGCGACGGCGGCTTTCATGCCGTCGGGCAGCGAGATGTTGACGAACTCGCGGCCGTCTTTCGACGCCACCCGCACCCCCTAGATGATGACTCGCTGCGTCGCCAGTAGTCGGCGAGAGGCTAGCAGGAGACGTCACACGGGGCGATCAGGCGCGGGCACCTAAAGCCGCGAGTCGCGGTCGACCTTCCGCAATGTCCGCTCGGCTTTGACCTGGACCGCGCCCGCGTAGATCAGTAGCAGGATCGATAGGCCGACGCTGCTGATCATCAGCCACGAGAAGAGCACGACGCTCATTACGCCTTCCGTTCCCAGCCTCGCGCGAGCGCGAGCAGCCCGGGGGAGTCCGGACCGAGGGTGCGGTGGGTGTGCCAGAGGCGGCGGATCACGGGGTCACGTCCAGCTCAGCGGCACGGCGGCGCAGCACCGTCGGCAGCGATTGCATGGACCAGCACTGGTTCTCGACGTCCTCGGCCCAGCTCCGCAGCTCGGCCGCCACGACCGGGGCGGCGATCGCGCGCACGTAGTCGTCCGTCTCCCGCATCATGCCGCTGAGGTCCGCTAGGTCGCGGTGCACGTCGTCGTAGTGGCGTTCCAGTGCCGTCACGGCCTTGTCCGGCACGGCCAGCCCCACGCCCTCGGTCGTCTTGCTCACGGCTTCCTCCTGTCAATCTCGGGGGTCCAGCCCACAGGCATGCGGGTCACGGCGTAGGCGAGGCAGCGCCGAGCGAACTCGGACAGGTTGCCGCCTGACTCAGCTTCGGCGCGCTCCTCCAACTTCTCGCGGCCGGTGGCGCCGACCCGTACGTTGATCGGCCGGCGCAGCGGGCCGGGGCGAGGGCTCACGCCAGCTCGCCGTCGACGATCTCGCGAAGGACGAGGATGAACACCTCTGCGTTGTCGAGGTCGGGGCGCTCGTCGCACAGGTCGAGAGCCCGAGCGTTGGCGACGTCGCGGCCAACGCCCAGCCCTTCGGCGATCGCGAGGAAGTTTTCGACCTCGAGCAGCGTGGCGCGCTGGCGCTTGCGGGCATCGGCGGTGGCGGTCGTGGAGTCCGTCGTCATGTGTATGACACTACCGCACGCCTACTCGTTGTGTCACACACTATTGCCTACTGGATACGTCCCGAGTCGCCGTCCGAGGCTTCGATCACCTGGTGCTGCTTGCGGCGGGCCAGGATCGGCGCCAGCACCCGTGCCACCTGCCGCGCTTCCGAGTCGTCCAGGTCCAGCAGCGCCGCCAGCGACCGGCCGGCGCCCGGGGCCACGTCCGGATCGCCCTGCGTCGGCGGGTTCACCTCCTCGAGCGGGGCGTGTTTCGCGCCGGACAGGTCGGCGATCCGGTCCACCAACTGCATCGCCCGGTCCGTCGCCCACATGTCGACGCCCTTCTCCCGCGGCGCCCCGTGCTGGTCGAGGCCCATCGCACCCGGCCACACCTTGGCGAGCAGCCGCTCGTAGCGGGCGAGGGCTTCGCGGCGGTACTCGGCGGCCGACTGCATGGGCATGTGCTCGAGCAGGCGCTTGACCGCGACGTAGGCGGCCTTGGCGTCGTAGTAGCCGCAATCGGGGTGTTCGGCGACGTCGGCCCAGGTCAGGCCCCGCGTCTTGAGGTCGAGGGCGCGTCGGGCGCGGAGCTGGTCGCGGTAGCGGGCGGCGGTGGTGTTGACCTCGCGGACGAGCTCGTCGGACGGGCCGTGTGGTCCGTCTTCGGATGGTTCGTGCTGCTCGTCGGGGTTTGCCACGGGGGTGATGGTGCCCGACCGTCGGGCGGGTTGCTCTGACTGGCTACGTCGCCGGTATTGACTTGCTGCGCGGGCGTGCGCGAGTGTGAGCGGGCACGGCAGGCCGGATCGACCGGCCGCCACTCGCTGGAGGTTTCTGATGACCGTCACCGACGGGCTCTGGCTCACCACGACCGAGGACCCCGCCGTCGACGCAGCTGTCCGGACCTTCGCAACGACTGCGCAGTGCGTCCGCCTCGGAGACGTGCTGCCTCAGGTTGGCACCGTGACCGAGATACAGCGCTTCGGCGGCCAGCTCTACATCGAGGGCACCCGCAACATGGTCGTGAAGATGCCCAACAGCCCCGTCACTGTGACCCGCGCGCTCACCTCGCCTCAGGCTGCCACACTCGAGGAGCAGGGCCAGGAGCTCGCGGAGCTGCGGGCGCAGGTGGAGGGCCGGCCGATCGCGGCTGCGGTGGTGGAGGACGACGGCCGGGTGCGGCTGGTCGACGAGCGGGCGCGGACGGTGCGCGAGTTCGTGGCGCTGTACGGCTCGGAGTCGG
This sequence comes from Actinomycetospora termitidis, assembly GCF_030286555.1. Classification (GTDB taxonomy): domain Bacteria; phylum Actinomycetota; class Actinomycetes; order Mycobacteriales; family Pseudonocardiaceae; genus Actinomycetospora; species Actinomycetospora termitidis. The sequence continues at coordinate 170,995 of NZ_JASVWF010000007.1, forward strand.
TGGACGCGGCGCTGCTGGCGTGCGGGTTCCGGCGCACCGAGGAGTGGGCCGTGAACAAGCTGGGCTGTCCGGTGGCGCGGATCGCGTCCGTGCGCTGAGCAGCCAGCAGTAGTGCGGCGACTGACGACGTCGTTGGACCATGGAGCCACCCGGCGATGGTCGCCGGGGTCGATGAAGGAGAGCAGCGATGGGCTGGAGCACGCGGACTCGCGAGGGCGACAAGCCGGCGAACGTGGCGCGGCGGTCGCGGGAGTCCCGCGAGGCGCACGGCGCGCACTGCCGGTGCGTGACCTGCAAGAACGAGCCGATGCCGGGTCGGCGATGACCGTCGAGGTGGCGGTCGCGGCGTCCGACGTGGCGTGCTGGGCGTACCCGTCGGTGGACGGGGACGAGCCGTTCCTGCGCTTCGCGTGCCTGATCTGGGCGATGCAGCGGGCGCTTGACCAGGCGCGGGAGGACTACCCGGAGGTCGGGCCGTGCATGAGCTGGGGCGCAGGGATGCGCTACGGGCTGTGAGCAGGCAACCGGCGCGGCTGCTGTCGGCGGCCGAGGTGGCGGCGTGGCTCGACGTGGACGTGTCGACGCTGCGCCGCTGGAGGGCCGCCGCGCGCGGTCCGAAGTGGTCCCGGGTGGGCCGGGACGTCAGGTACGCGAGGGAGGACGTGAAGAAGTGGCTGGAGACGAGCAGGTGAGCAAGCGATGACACTGGCGATGGGCCGCGAGGAGCGGAAGCTGCTGTCGCCGACCGCGACCGGGCCATACGGCGCCGTGTGGCGCTCGGACCCGCCCGAGGTCTGGGAAGTCACCCTCACGCACGAGGGTGTGGATCACTGGACGCAGATCGAGCCGCTGCCCGGCCCGCAGGCCGTGGCGATGGGGCAGGCGATGCTGGCGGCCGGGTGCCGCGACCTGGACGACGGGGAGCAGGGGTGAGCACGCGAGCGACGGCCGCCGCGCTGCTGCCTGTGGCGGTTGTGGTGCTGTTCGTCGCGGCAGGTGCAGGCGTGCTCGGCGTGTTCTACCCGATGATCGGGTGGGCGCTGGTCGCCCTGTTCGTCGGCGGCGGCGTGACCGCGCTCGTGCTGGGGGAGCGGGACCGTCGTCGGGCGCGTCGAGGCGGTGAGCGGTGATGGGCTGGCTGAGCAACGCGCCCGTCGCGCGGGGCGCCCGGAGCGCGGGCGTGAGTTCCATCCCGATCTCGAAGCTGTACGGGTCGCACTCGCCCGACGAACACCGGGTGAAGCCGTGGCGCGGGTCGTGCCCGCCGATCACCGTGGAGCGCAACGGTCGGCGCTATCGGCTCGTCGACGGGGCGTCGCGGGTGGAATCCGCTCGACGGGCCGGTGCGCGCACCATCCGCGCCGAGGTCTGGGAAACGGCGTGAGCCGCGACCCGGACGGCGTCAGCCACCACGAGATGGTCCACGCGCGGGCGTGCCGCGGGGAGCGGCTGCCCGTTAAGTGGGTGCGGCGCGGCCGGGAGCTCGTGGTCGAGTCTCACGTGCCGTGGGGCCGGAAGGGCAAGGCCCGCGCGGCGGTTGCCCTCATGGCCGGAGGGCTCGCCGGCGGAGGCGATGGCGCCGGAGACATCCATGCAGCCGAGGGCCTGGCCCGGGAAGCGGGCGTCGACGTCGCCGAGATCAGGCGTCGGGCCAAGCGGTACCTGTAGCGGTACTCCACTCCGGTACCGGTCCCGCGAGCTGTGTGACGACCGGTACCGGAGTCCCGTACCTTTTCAGATATGGAAAGCCACACGGCTACTCTCCCGCGCCGTGACGAGCCGGGAGGAGCAGAGCGCCTTGACCGGCCTATCGGCGCTGCTGGCGCGCGACCTGACGACGGCGGACCGCGAGGAACTGATCGCGGGAGTACGGCAGTCCGAGCTGGTACTGGACGAGGCCCCGGTCTGGACGGGCCGACTGCTGGAGGCCCTGCACGACACGGGGATGTCGTGGCCGGAGATCGAGCGGGCCACTCAGCTGCCGGTCGGGACGGCGTACCGACGGTTCAAGCAGTACCGCGAGGGGCGCGACGCGGCTGGCTGACCGTCGCCCTCGGGGCGGTCCTGCTCGGGGCGTTCGTCGTCTCGGCGTCGTCGACCTGGCAGCTCGGAGAGCGCCACCACCTCGGTGACCTGGCCCGGGTCGCGCTGATCGCGATGCTCGAGGTCGGGTCGATCACCGGGGCGTCGCTGTACGTCTCCACCCGCGACCGCCGTACCCGGGTGCGGGCGGGCCTGCTCGTGGCCATCGCCACCGGGGTGGCCGCGACCGGCGGGGTGCAGGCGTACGGCTTCCTGATCGGCCTGTCGGTCGCCGCGGTCCTGCTGCTGATGGTCGAGGTGATCTCGCGGTACTGGCACGAGACGGGACCGGTACCCGCGGAGCAGCCGCAGGCGCCCAGCGAGGAGCCGCCGACACCGGTCCAGGTGCCTGCCGAGCGGCCCGCGCTGGTGTCGCTGCCCGGTACCGGGACCGACGACACCACGCCGGTCCCGGTACCGAAGTCGACGACCGGTCCCGCCCGCGCTCGGGCGACGAAGGCGAAGCACTCGGACGAGGTCGTGGTGGCGTGGCTGCGTGAGCAGCTCGCCGACCCGCAGGCGAAGGACCCGACCGTGGACGCGGTCGTGGAGAGGTTCTCGACGGGGCGCACCCGAGCGGTGCGGCTGTGCCAGGAGGCGAAGGCGTGATGACCAGCAAGACGATGTGGGTGGGCGGCGTCAAGGTCACGGCGTCGAAAGCGGGCGGCACTCTCGGTGCGGCGCTTGTCGCCGGCGTGCTGGTGGTGGCCGCGCTCGCCCTGGTCACGCGGCTGCTCGGGTCGACAGCGATGGGGTTCGCCGCCGCGAACGCTGCGGTGTCGTCGGCGATCGGGCTGGTCGGCGCGGTCGGGGCGATCGTGCTGATCGTGGCCGCGGTCGCGACCGCCGTCGGGTGGGTCGTGACCGCCCCGAGGCGGGCCCGGGAAGCGGCCCGGTGCGCGGAGTTCCGCCGCACCCAGCAGCAGTCCCGCGCCACCACCGCGGTCCGGGACCGGACCCGCACCGAGCAGGTCCCCGGGCGGCCTGCGCAGGCACTGCCGGCCGGTCAACCGGTGCGGGTGGAGGCGGTGCGCCTCAACGAGCTCGACCGGGTCCGCGAGCGGTGAGCACGCGGCGGCGCCCGCGTCCCCCGACAGGGGAACGAGAGGGCATGTGGCGGAAGTTCGGGCGGCGCTCGGCGAAGGTCGGGAAGTTCGGCTGGAAGCACCGCAAGCGGGTGTTCGGGCTGGTCGCCGCGTTCGCGTTCGTCTACGTCGCCGTGTACTTCGCCTACGTCGGGACGGTGTCACTGGTGCAGGTGCTGGTGCTGGTGACGGCGTTGGTCGGGGCTGGGCTGGCGAAGCACCACGAGAACATGGCGTTCCGCCGGCACATGGCCGACCACCAGCCGCAGCCGTCGTGGCGGGAACGCCGCGAGTGGGCACGCGGTCACGGCCACCGGGCACCGCACCGCACCCCGGAGCCCGCGCCCGGCACGATCTATGTGCGCTCGCACCGACGGGACGGTGACGGGGTCGAGGCCTACACCCGCGCCGCCCCCGGTCGAGGTGAGGAGGCGTCGTGAGTGCGCCCGACGAGCAGCAGCAGCGGCCGGTGTCGACGGCGCTGGTCAAGGTCGGCAGCAAGGCGCTGGAGAAGGTGTCCGATGCGCCCGGGGCGGCCGTGGTGAAGGTCGTCGACGAGGTGCAGCGGTCTTACGTCGGGGTGATCGCGTTTGCTGCGGACCTGCGGGCGTGGCGGACCGTTGCCGTGCGCCGCGCCGAGTACTACGAGGCGAAGCGCCGCGCCGACGCCGGGGCGGGCAAGCACCCCAGTCCGAGCGACCTCACGAAGATCGAGCAGGACCAGGCGAAGCGGACCCTCAAGCTGGCCGCGGCGGTCGCCGGTACTGCGGTACTGCTGTTCGCCCTGTCGGTGTCGCAGTACCAGTGGGACCCGTGGCTGTACCTCGCCGGCGGGGTCCCGGTGGTCCTGCTTATCGCGGGCCGGTACTACCGGGCGCGGTGGGTGACCGCGCTGGCGCCCGTCTCCGGTCCCGTGCTGCTCGCGCTCGGTATCGAGGGCCTGCGGTGGTGGCCGTCGGTGATCGCGGCGGTACTGGTCGCCCTGGCCTGCGAGTACCGCGGCAGTCTCGTCGCGCCGCCCGCGCCCGCTGGTCCTGGTACCGATAAGGCCCGTCCGGGGGTGTCGCTGCCGAAGCTCTGGGAGACAGTTCGGCTGCGACTGCTCCAGGAGCGCATCACAGCGCGCCATCAGCACACCCGCCTGCTCGTCGTCGATGGCGTCGAGGTCGGTGCAGCGTTTGGGCTCACGACCCACGAGCCGATGACCGACAAGGCGGTGGCGGCAGTGGCCCGTGAAGTCCACGTCGGGCAACGGTGGGTCCGCTACGTTCACCCGGCCGACGAGCCGGTCGGCGAGCTGCTCGTCTACTGGCAGAACCCGCTCGAGAACACGCCCCCGCCACCCCAACGGCGATTCGGGGACCTGCGCTACGGGCGCCCGTTCTCGGTGGGCAGAAACGACGTCGGCGCCCTCGACGAGCTCGTGCTGGCCTACACGCTCTTCCTCGTGTTCGGACATTCCGGGTCCGGCAAGTCGTCGGTGGTTCGGCTGATGATCGATGCCACGGAGGAGATGCCCGATGCCGATCTGTACGGCATCGACACCATCGGGGCGTCGCTGCTCGGTGCTCAGCAGAAGCGGCTCGGGCGCGGGCGGGTGGCGTGCGGGCCGGAGCAGCTCGAGGAGGCGCAGGCCATCCTCGATCACCTGCTCAGCGAGGCTCGCCGCCGATCGATGGCGCTCGCTGCGGGCGAGGACTACGACGAGGACGGGGCGGTCGACGATCGCTTCCTGGTCGACGACTGCGACGGTCGCCGCGGGATCGTGCTCGTGATCGGTGAGTACGCGAACTTCTGCCAGTTCGAGTTCTTGGTGACCCGCCTGCTCGATCTCGCGATGGTGGCCCGCAAGCACGCGATCACGATCATCGTGGAGTCGCCGACGCTAGCGAAAAGCCAGCTTGGCGACGGCCGCGCCTACCTGGCACAGGCGATGGTGAAGATCGCGATGGCGTGTTCTAACCACGACGTTGTGCAGGGGCTGGGGGAGTCGCTGCTCGACCAGGGGTGGCGTCCCGACAAGCTGCAGCCGGAGTCCGAGGGGCGACGCAACGACGCCGGCATCGGCTACGTCTACGGGTCGGGTCGCAACCAGCCGCGACTGACCGGGTTTCATCCGATGGATCCGGATGAAGCCGCCGAACGACGGCGGGCGCGGCGGATCGACCGGAACGCCTGGTACGTGGGCCGTACACCGCCCGTATCTACCTCCATGCGAGAGGTGAACCCGCTTGACGCGGTGGAGGTGCCCGAGCCGCTGGCGACGCTGGCAGGGCTGGCGGAGGAAGGCGACGTGCACACTGCGGCGCTCCTCGAGGCCCTGCCGGACGGCTGGACGGCACGGGGCGTCGCGGACGCGCTACGGCCGCACGGGGTCCCTGTGGGCAACGTCGTGCGTGGTGGCGTCCAGCGCAAAGGATATCGCCGTGACCAGGTGGTTTCCGCCGTCCAGGCCCTGGATGACGTGCCGTCCACGGACGGACGGGGACGGATCGTGAAGAGCGAGAGGACGGTGTGATGGACGGCGATGTGGACGCCGCGGTCGCGGAGGCGTTCGAGGACGGCTGGAATCAGGGCTTCACCGCGGCCGGCGGGGGCTGTTCGTGCCCGCACCGCGACGGCTGCCCCGCGGGCGGCCAGGACGAAGCGCCGTCGTGGTGGCGCCGATGGCTGGATGCGGTGACGTCGTGAGCCCGCTCGGATGGGTGATGCTGATCGCGCTCGTGCTGGCGTTCCTGGCCGGGGCCTATCTCGGGGTGCGCTACGGTGCCGCGCTGCCCGGCAGCGGCCCCGTCGTGCCCGCGCAGCGGCGCCCTGCGGCCCGCGACGGGGGTACACAGGTCGATCTCACCGACCGACAGACCGCGGTCTACCTGTTCTTCGGCCTCTACCAAGGCCGCCGGGACGTGCTGCTGTACGTGGGGATCGCGGCGAACCCGCGCAAGCGGGCGGAGCAGCACGCCGAGTCGAAGGCCTGGTGGGGCGACGTCGACGACGTGGAGGCGTGGTGGCTCGGGAACCGCCACGTGGCGTGCGGGGTGGAGTGGGCGCTGATCCGCTACCTGCGACCGGTCTACAACACGGCCCCGGGCGGCCAGGACGACGCGTACTCGCGCGACCTGCCACCGATCGAGCCGGCTCGATTTCGGCTTCCGTCGCGCACCACAGCGCGGGTCCGGAGCGCACTGATCCGCTGAGACGACGAAGGCCCGGCACCTACTCGGTGCCGGGCCTTCGTGCTGCTCGAGGTCAGCGCTTCTTGCTCTTCTTGCCGCGGTTCGCCTTGAGGCGGCGGTCCGCCGATGTGCCCTTCGAGGGGCGGCCCTTGGCCATGGTCAGAAGTCCCCGGCCAGCTCGGCCTTCGCGGCCGGGCTCGGCCCGTGGGTTCGCTCGTCCCACTGCTCGGCGATGAGGTCGCGCAACTCGTCGTCGCGTTCCCGCTCGACGGGTCGGGCCTGCGCCTTCGTGGCCGGCTTCTTCTCGGTGTTGTGCTGCTCGGCCATGCGGCCCTCCGGCGTCGTGAGTGACAGACCTGCCCACCGTGACCACGGAGCCGCTCCCGGGCCTCCAGTGCGAACGTGGAGGCCCGGGAGCGTCACACGCGACTACCTGCTGGGGTAGCTGAGCGCGTCCACCGTCTGCTGCGACTGCTCGAGCTGCGTGCGCAGTTCGTCGCGGGTGGCGTCCGGGGCGTCGAGCACGGCGCGGTCCCGGTTCGCCTGGTCGGCTAGCGAGCGCCGGACTGCGATACCGACGTCGAACGGGCGCGGTTCCTCGTTGCTGGGCATGGTCTCTTCCTCTCCGCACCGGGACCGTCCCGGCGCACGGGCGGGACCGTGGAGGAAGAGCGATCGGTCCCGCTCACGGCCTGTGGGGCATCGTGGTCCGGTACCGGTCTCCGTGTTCGTCGAGGTGGTACCAGCCGTCCCGGTACCGGACCGGCACGGTGAGCGGGTCGGCACCATGCGGCAGCGACCAGCCGTACTCCCGCGCTTTGCCATTCTTCTCGGTGTGCGCGCGGCCGTGGCAACCGGCGGCATTCCCAGGACCGCAGAGGCTGATCGCGTTCTGCACGACGTCGAGGAGCTTCGACCCGCCCGCGCCCTTGAACACGCGGTGGTGCGCGTCGAGCGGGACACCGTTGCGACCGCATCCGAGGCACGCCCACCCGTCGCGGACGTGGGCGAGCTGCTTCACCTGCGCCCAGGTGGCCAGCTGGAGGCGCTGTGCCGCCCGCTGCGGCGTCGGCCGCCGCTCGCTGGGCGGGGAGGCTCGGGGGAGTGGCACGGAGCGCGCCAGGCCCGATTCTCGGGCGAGGTCGGTGTGGGCGGTCAGCGGCTTGGTCCTCTTCGGCGGGCCGCTGCGCTTCATGCGGTGGTGCGCGCGTCGTAGGCGTTAAGAACCTCGGCAGGCAGGCGCCCGCGAGCACCGACGTCCCAGCCGTTGCGCGCGGCCCACTCGCGCACTGCTGCAGAGTGGCTGCGGTCCGGCCGCGGGCGGTCCTGTCGTTGAACCGGGGTCGTTCGTCGAACCAGGCGGCGGCTCTGAGTCCGCAGGTGCAGTTCGCCGCCCCACACCCCGGGTAGGTCCCAGCCTTCGGTAACGCACTCGCTCGCGACCGGACACTTCCGGCAGTAGCGGATGATCGCGTCGCGCGCGGACTCCATGCTGCTGCGAGTGTTCTCGTAAGGGTCGACGTCGAAGATGCGAGGGTCCGCTTCCGCGCACGCGGCGGCGTCGATCCAGCGCCCGATCGGGCTGTCGAAGTAGCCCGGGTCCTCCGATGCAAACGGGTCGACGGTGGGCGTGAAGGTGCCCTGCGGTTGCACGGCGGCGATGCGCCCGCCGCCACGCAGGTAGCGCCACGTGGCGTGGGTGAACTTCTCGATGCGCGCTTCGGAGGTCATGGTGTCTCCACCACGAACCACATGCCCGGCTCGCCCTTGCCCGCCGGCAGCAGCACCGGCATCCGTCGCTCGACGAGCTCCGGAGTGTCGTCGGAAGTGACGCCGACGTCCACCATGCCGTCGATCAACGGCTTGAGCAGCGGAGCCAGGTTCTCCGCGCCGTCGCGGCGCCGGTTCACCTTCGGGCGCCACTCCAACCCGACCGTGACACGCTCGTGCCGCCCGACCTTCGCAGCCTTGACCAGCCACCCGGCGTCGCGACGCACCTCTGCGATGACCCGATCGCGGGCCTGCCGCACGAGCCGCTGGTTGGCGTGCAGCGGAGGGGACGGGTACGGGAGCTTGATCCGGTGCGTGGTCACGACGCCCCGCCCTTCGGCGCGTAGCCGGACCCAGGGCACTGCACCCTCGTGCCACCGCCAGCAGGCACCCAGTGCAGCCTCAGCATCCCGTCGGAGCGCAGACGACGGGTCACGTCGCACCAGCCGCAATGCCCCGACGCGCCGGGCGTGGCGGACTCGACCCGGCCGCCGTACTGCGCCTCCAGGTCGGCCAACGTCCACGTCTGGTTGCCGGTGCCCGCGTGGTACTCCCCGCCCCACACCCCGAACGGGCGGCGGACCCCAGCCTTCGCGTCCCCTCGGCACTGCACCATGACCGGGCAGCCCTGGCAGAACTGGCGGATGGTGGCCGCCGCGGTCAGACCGGGCCGCTCCGGGAAGAAGCGGCGCAGGTCGGCGCCCCGGCACGCCGCGGCCAGCCACCACTGGCCGTCCACGGCCTCCTCCTGCTCCATCACTGCGTGCACTGCCCCTCCTCGACCGGCACGATCGACCGTCGGGCACCGGGCTGGCGTTCGATGCGGCCCTGCTCCTCGAGCACGTCGAGGTGGTGGCGCACGGTGCGCCGGGACACCCCGACGTGCGCGGCCAGCCGCTCCTCGGACACCGTGGTGTCGCGGGCGATCACCTCGCGGATCCCGTCGAGCACCTGCTCGGCGGTGCATTGCATCTCGCGGGCGGCCCGCACCACCGCGGGTCGCCCGTGCTCGGCGGCGAGACGGCCGAGCTCATCGCTGAGGTCAGCCACGGCCCTGCACCCATTCCACGGCGCACGACGCGCGGTGCGCGACGTCGAGGTAGGCGCAGCCGAGGGCGGCTGCCAGGTGGCGGATCACGCGGTCTCCTCGAACAGATCGATCTGGACGTAGCGCTCGACCAGGGGCGGCCACCAGCCGCGACGTGCCGCCTCGAGCGCGCTGGACGCGGCGCAGTAGCGGCCAAACCACTCCTCGTGCTCGGCGATCCGTTCCGCCGTCGGCTTCGGCCAGAGCGGGTACCGGCGGCCCTCGACTGAGGTCTCGACGTACGCGCGGTAGGCCGATTGGAGTCGGGCCGAGCCGTCGTCGGTGCGCGCCTGCGCGGCCAGCTTCACCAGCGCCTTGACCGGCACGAGGCCTTGACCGTGCCCCGGGTGCCGGTACTCGACCTTGCCGGCGTCGATGCACCACCGGACGCCGTTGGCCTGCAGTGACCCGGCGGCAGAAGCAGTCAGTGCCGAGCGCGCTTGCTCCGGATCGCCGTGGGCGATCGACAGTAGGTGCACCGCCCCGACGACCTCCCGGGCTAGCCACTGCTCGACGCCGGTCACGCCGGTACCGCCGACGAGAGCTTCCGACGCGCCTGGGCAGCAGTGAGGCCAGCAGCCCGGCCCGCTGCGTACTTGGCGCGCTGCGCCTGGCGATCGCACTCAGCGCAGTAGCGCTTGCCGTTGGGGCGGACGCGGACGTTGCGCGGCACCGTCCAGTCGTGTCCGGCACGACGACAGGAGGTCTGCCGCTCGCGGATACGCCGCTGGTTCTCGGCGTGGGTGACCGGCTCGAGGTGGCCGGGATAGACGCACAGGGGCGTGACGCAGAGGTGGTCCAGCTCGGGTGTCTTGTCCGGGATCGGCCCCACGAGCAGCTTCCACGTGACGCGGTAGGCGGGCTGGTCGCGCCCGTCGTGGCGCACGTAGGGATACCCGGCGTCGTTCACCCAGCCGCCAGTCCACAGCCAGTGCCCATCGGCAACGGTGATCTTCTCGACCAGCCGGGCGGGGAGGTCGGTCACGGTGAAGCTCACGCGGTCTCCTCGAGCAGGTCGAACATGGTGGGCATGTCGCGTCGGCGGTCCTCGGCCTGCAGGTACTTGACGCCGTCGAGGAAGTAGCCGGGGTTCAGCTCGGCGGCCCGGCCGCGGCGGCCTGCCTTGAGGGCGCGCAGCGGGACGGTGAATAGCCCGCCGAACGGGTCGTAGACGAGGTCGCCCGGGTTGGAGAATCGCTCGATCAGCCGGTCGACGATGTCGAACTGCAGCGGGCAGACGTGCATCGCTTGTGCGCGCCGTGACTGTTCGGTGTTCAGCGTCGCGAGCCGGTTGATGTCGTGCCACACCTCGGGATGCCACGACCCCGGGGCCAGGGACATGAACGTGGCCGGCAGCCGGTCGCGGGCCTCCAGGTGCTCGCCGACCTGCACGTGCGTCTCGTAGTCGTAGACCTCGTGGAGGGTCTGCTCGGTGAACAGGCGGGACAGCTGCTCGGGGGGCAGGGCGGCGAGCTCGTCGGCGGTCAGGTGCCGGTTGCCGCTGGAGCGCCAGAACGCGTGGGCGTCGACCTGCCAGCGTGCGCGGGTGTACGTGGCCTTGTCGTGGCGGACCGGGGTGTCGGCGTAGCCCTTGGTGCGGTCGGTCTGCGGCTTGTGGAACAGCAGGATGTACTCGGGAGATCCGGCGCCCATCTTGGTGGCATCCTTCGCCATCTCCGACCAGCCGAGCCGGTAGGTCTGGTTGTTCTCCCGGACCACGTCGGTGACGACGGTGATCATGCCGAGGTAGTCGAAGCCGTGGCGGATGCCGTGCATGAGGGCTTCGGCGTGGAAGGGGGAGACGGTGGGAATGCCGGCGCCGGTGACGGCGCCGAACAGGATGCGGTCCTTGACGTGGCAGGCGTAGACCCGCCCCGGGGCGAGAACGCGGTGCAGCTGCGGGGTCAGGTAGTCCATCTGCGCCCAGAAGTGGGCGTTGTCGTCGGTGTGCCCGAAGTCTTCGTAGGCCGGGGTGTACTCGTAGTGGTTGGAGAACGGGATCGACGTGACGATCAGGTCGACCGACCCCTCGGCCATGCTCGAGGTCTCGGCGACGGTGTCGTTGAGCGCCACAGTCCAGCCGTCACCGGCAGCTTCGACCCGCTCCACGCCCATCGACCGGATGAGGGCGTCGGTGATCGCCGAGGTGTCGAGCCCGAACTCGCGGATGACGTCGGACATGCGGTCAGTGAGCTCCTCGTGCTTGGCCCACTTGTCCCGCAGCACCCGCACGACCTCGCGCTCGGCTTCCGAGTAGACGACGTCGACGCGGACCGGGAGGGGCTGCTGGAAACGCTGCAGGCGATGGACGGCCTGAACGAAGTCGTTGAACGAGAACCCAACGCCGACGAAGACGGCGCGGTGGCAGTGCCGCTGGAAGTTGCACCCGGAGCCGGACAGCTCCGGCTTGGTGGCGAGCAGCCGCTCGCGGCCCTCGGAGAAGTCGACGATCCGCCGCTCGCGGGTCTCAAGGTCGAGAGTGCCGTACACCTCGCACACGTCGGGGATCGCGGCAGCGAGCGCGCGGCGCTCGTCTTCGAGGTTGTGCCACAGCACGAAGTGGTCGCTGGGCGCTTCCGCGACGAGCTCCGCGGCCTTGGCGACCCGCTCGGAGAGCGAGTCGCGCTTCTCGCGGGCGGCCTGGGTGACGCTAAGCGCGCCGCCGCGGAACAGCTGATCCTGCCCGTCCCGCTCGGTGTTGGAGTCGGTGTGGTCGACGGCGAGCTCGTGCCAGCGGACGTCGAGGTCGGGCAGGTCGTATCCGTCGTCGGGGTACCCGAGGTCGGAGGGGCGCTGCAGGAACACGCCCCAGGTGTTGAGCCAGAGCCAGAACTCGCGCCGCTTGTGCGGGTAAAGCGTGAGGTTGTTGGCCTTGGTCGAGTCCCGCTGAAAGAACCGGGTGAGGGCCTGGCCGGTGTCCATGACGCCGAGGAACCCGGCGTAGTGGATGAGTTCCTTGTGGCGGTTCGGGCTAGGGGTGGCGGTGGCGACGAACCGGTAGGGGACGTCGTCGAAGAGGGTGAGGAACGTCTGGTACGTCTTCGACCCGAAGGATCGCAGGCATGACGCCTCGTCGAGGCTGACTGCGGTGAACAGGGTCGGATCGAGCCGGCCGTCGCGCACCGACTCGTAGTTGGTGACGTACAGACCGGGACCGTCGACCTGTTCGGTCCGGCGCACAAACGTGACGTCCTGGTCGAGCATGGCGGCGTCGCGTGCGAACTCTTGGCGGACGCCGAGCGGGCACACGATGAGCGCACGCCCGCCGGCCCGCTCAAGGATGAGCCGCACGGTCTCGATCTGCATGACCGACTTGCCCAGCCCGAAGCGGGCGAAGATGGCCCGACGGCCGCCGTGAACGGCCCACACCACGATGTCGCGCTGGTGGGGCAGCAGAATCGGATGGACCTCGCTCGGGTCGACGTCGAAGCCGCAGGCGCTGTCGAAGGCGACCTTCTGCTCGAGGAAGTCGCGGTAGCTGACGGCGGCGGTCATGCGTCGCGCACCGCGTCGCCGCCGGGGAACCGGACGGTCATGACGGTGTGGCGGTAGCTGTCGTGGACCTGCCCGTCTTCGCCGGCCGGGCGCACCAGGATTCGACCGCGACCGACGTCGAGCCGCACCGCCTGGTCGCCGCACGCCTGCAGGGCATCCCGCAGGTACTCGTCCCTGATCTGCACGGCAACGGAGTCGCCTTCGTGGTGGAGCACGTCGGCGTGGTGGGCGGCGTCCCCAACACCCTCGCCGGAGGCGGTCACGGCGATCTCGTCGGGGGTGAAGGTGAGGACGAGGATCGAGCTTGAGTCCATGGAGACGGCGGCGCGCTGCGCGGCCTCCCTCAATGCGGCGGTGCGAACAACTGCGGTGGCGCGGTGCTTGAACCCCGGGGCGTCGGGCCCGATGTCGAGGGCACGCCAGCGAGGGAACTCTGCGCCAATCAGCCGACCGGACATGCTGCGTTGCGCGGTGCTGAACCCGAGGATGCCGTCGTCGGAGCGGACCGACACCTGCCCGGTGACCCCAGCGGCGGCGGTGACCGCCAGCTTGAGCAGGGCGGACGGTGCCAGGTGCTCTGCGAGCTCGCCGACGGATGGCGTCCAGGTCGTGTCGCACACGGCCAGCCGGTAGCGGTCGGTGGCGGCCATGGTGAGCGCCGTGCCGGACGCGGAAATGGCAGCGCCGGTGAGCATCTGCAGGGTTTCGTCGCGGCTGGTGGCCGGCAGCACCCGATCGATGGAGGCCGTCAGTGCGTCCGGCTCGATTTCGCCGACCACCGGGGCCATGTCGGGCAGCGCCGGGTATTCGGAGGCCTGCAGCAGAGGCATGGTCCAGCGAGTGCGTGGCCCGGCGGTCACCACCATGGTGTCGTTCTCGACGGCGAGAGTGACGGCCTGCTCGCCGAAGCCGAGCGCCTTCGACACGGCTGCGAGCAGACGGCCGGGTACGACAACGCGCTCGGGCTCGTCGACGCTGACAACGCCGGAGCCGAGCCGCCCGCGGGCGCACAGATCGTAGTCGAACGCGGCCAGCTCGACGTCGTGCTCGGTGGCGTCCACGACGATGCCGCCGAGGATCGGCACCGGGGGGCGGGCGGGCAGGGCGCGGCTGATCCAGCCGGTGGCGGACGCGAGGGCGCCCGCGGTGATGGTGGCCTTCACTGGTCGTCGTCCTCGGGGTCGGCGGGGTACTGGAGCTCGACGGGCGCCGGTTGACGGTCGCCGTGGTCGAGGGCGGTCAACGTGTGCTGCTCGGTGACCTGGCCGTCGGGGGTGAGGCGGTGCATGGGTCCGCGGGGCCACTCGACGTAGACCGCGTCGTCGGAGACGTGCACTGCGGGCTGACCGCTCACCGGGCCACCACCAGCACGTCGCGGCCGGCGGGCGTGATCCGGAAGTAGAGCGTGCCGTCTGGGGTGACGCGGTACTCCTCGGCGAGTCCGCGGCGGGCGCAGGCGCGTCCGTAGCGGGACGGTGCGCGGCGCTCGGTGGGCAGGGCCACCCACGGCTCGCCCTGGGCGCCCTTCTCCAGCGCGACGGCGTGACGCAGGGCGCGGAGCATGTTGCGGCTCGGGCGACGCTCGCAGGGCCGCAGGGGGCGGCTCACGCCGGAACCCCGGCGAGGTCGAGGAGCGGTCGGCCGACGTGCTCGGTGTCGACGCCGAGGGTGACCCGGAGGGCGTCGCGCTGCAGGTGCAGCGGCACGCCGTAATCGTTGAGCGCCCACAGCTCCCAGCCGTCATCGTGGGGCAGCAGCGGCAGGAACAGCCGCAGGTCGGCGGCGAGCTGCTCGGGGAGGTCGCGGAGGCACACGCGCAGGGCGAGCACGTCGAGGCCGAGCCACTGTTCGAGGGCGTCGTACAGCTCGGTGACGCCGGGATAGGTGTCGGGGTGGAGCTCGCCGGCGGTGGGGCGGAACGCGGCGATCCGAATGCCCCAGGTGGTGGGGACGGTGCCGATGATGATGCCGCTGGCCGCGGGCTGGAGTGCGGCGCGCGCCATGGCAACGCCGATGGCGCAGTGCGCGCGAGTGCCGTCTTCGCGGTCGGCAATGAGACGGCCGACGCACTGTCGGTAGGTGGGCATGGTGGTCAGCCAGTCGCTGACGCGGTCACGGTTCACGGGGAGGGTGCCTTTCGGGCGTGGGGATGCACCGACTCTAACACTGACTGGCGACGTCGCCAGTAGTCATTTGGGAGATGTCAGTAGGACCACGAGGGGGCGAGCGATTCGACGCGGCCCAGGTGCATGCGGTGCGCCACCGTGACCACGCCCTTCGGGCCGTTGCGGTTCTTGACCACGTGCACGTCGAGCTCGCCGGCCCGCGGCGAGTCCCGCTCCCGCGAATCGGGGCGGTCCAGCATCAGCACGATGTGCGCGTCCTGCTCGAGCGCGCCGGACTCTCGGAGGTCGGAGAGCTGCGGCGTCTTGTCCTGCCGGTTCTCGATGCCGCGGTTGAGCTGGGAGAGAACCACCACGGGCATGTCGAGCTCCTTCGCCAGCAGCTTCATGCCGCGCGAGAAGCCGTCGACCGCGACGCGACGGTCGCGCTCAGCGCGGCCGTCGGTGGAGTCGAGCAGCTGCAGGTAGTCGAGGAACACGATCCCGAGTCCGTCGGTACGGGCCATCGCGCGGGCGGTGGCCCGCACGTTCGACAGGCTGGCCTCGAAATCGTCCTCGATGGCCAGCGGTAGCTCGGCCACCACTTTGCCCGCGTCGAGGTACTTGCCGCGGTCGGTCTGGTCGAGACGTCGGCCCTCAATGGCGTCGATGCGGACCTGCGCTTGCGCGGCCACGAGCCGGTTCGTGACCTCGGGGCGACTCATCTCGAGCGAGAAGATCACGGCGGGGTGGCCGCCGTGGGCCGCGCGCAGTGCCCACGCGGTCATGAACACGCTCTTCCCGACGCCGGGGCGGGCGGCGACCACGATCATCTGACCGGGGAGCACACCTCTGCCGCCGCCGAGCATCTCGTCGAGGTCGGGCAGCCCGGTGAGCACACCGGAGGTGAGGGGCTCGTCGTAGGCGGCGAGGTGTTCCTCCATGAAGTCGCTGACCCAGGTGCCGCGGGCGGCCTGCCGGTGCGGTGTCCCGGCCTGGTCAAGAGCTTCGCGGGCGCGGTCGTAGAGCTCGCCCACGTCGGCCTGGGACTGCGTGCCGAGCTGACGCAGCCGTGCGCCGAGGTCGGCGAGTCGGGCACGGGCTGCGTGGTCGGCGACGATCCCGCACCAGTGCTCGGCTAGACCCGGGGACCACTGTGACTCGCTGTAAAGCGTGTGCAGGATCGTCGGCCCGCCAAGCGCTGCCAGCTCGCCCTGCCAGTCCAGCTTGGCCATCAGCGACACGAGGTCGGTGGGGCGGTCGGACTCCCACTCGCCGACCAGCGCGCAAAACAGAGCGCCGTGAGCGGGTCGGTAGAAGTCGTCGGGGTTGAGGAGACCGTCCGCCGTCGCGATGGCGTCGCGGGACAGCAGCATGGCGCCGAGCACTGCCCGCTCGGCGGCCAGGTCGCGCGGGCGGTCGTCGTCGTACTCGTCGACGGTCGACTCGCTCACGACGCCGCACCACCCGAGATGGCTCGCAGGTCAGCGGACCGCAGCGCAGCCGTGATGCGCTCGCGGCCCTGGTGTCCCTCGATCCACGCCGCCAGGTAGCGGGCGTGGTGGTCAGTAGCGGCCTGGCGCATGAACGCCTGGTACTCGGCGTGCGATCCGCGCAACACCTCGTTGGGTACGTCCGGCTCCTGGTAGCAGTCGCGGGCCTCTTGGCGGAGCTCGCGGTAGGCCTGCGTGATATGGCCCGGCTCCAGCCACACCCCAGGGCGCTCGTTGCGGAACCGGATGATGGCGCGGCGGGCGAAGTCGGCTGACGGCCAGCCGGCGTCCTGTGCGATCGCGAGCCATGTGCGCACGTCGAGCTCGCTGATCGTGCGACGATCGGTCGCGGCAACCAGCTCGAGCAGGTCGACCATGGTGTCCCAGTCGTCCTCGGTCCAGACAGTCATCAGAAGCCTCCGGCTTCGGCGTAGGGCGCGGTGTCCCCGCGTTGGGATGCGACCCGGAGTGCGGGCTGCTCGGGCTCGCCAGGTCGGGGGTTGCGTCGCAGGGCCGAGACGGCCGCGACGGCGGATTCAGTGGCCGACGGGCGGGCCGAGGGGCTGCCGGGGCGGTGACGGGCGTGCTGGTCGATGGCCTGCTGCTCGCGGTCGCGCATCCGGTTGCGCCAGGTGCGGGACCAGCTCGTCTTGCGGGCGTCCTTGCCGGCGCGGGCCAACCAGTAGTCGCGGAACTCCTCGGTCAGCTTCGTGCCGCGGCCGCCGTCGGCGGCGAGGGTTGGGCAGTGCTCGCGGTACCAGGCGAGGTCGTCGTCGGAGGGCCACCAGTCTTCGGGGATCCGTGCCCCTCGTGGCTCCTTCGCGGAGCGCTTGCGCGACGCCTCGGAAGGTGACGCGTCTTGGTCGGCCGTCCCCCCGGACCCCCCTCCCGAAGGGAGGGGTGGCTCTGGTTCTGGCTTTGGCTCTGCCCTGGAGTTGGAGGGCGCGCGCGCAGGCCCGCACGCGAGGGGACGGAAACCGTCCGGATCGGCGTTCCTGTCGTTGCGGATTCCGTTGGGATTCCGTTCGGAAATCTCGTCGTCCTCGGGGGGTGGCTCGGGCCGTTCCTGCTGGTCATGGAGGTGCGGCGACTTCCGCGCGGTGTCGCGGTGCGCGTCGTTGAGGATGTCCTCGCGCGTCTTGTTCCAGTTCAACCACGCGACGACTCGATAGCCGCCGTCGACGCGCTGCCACAGCTCGACGTCAACGAGGGCGCGAGCCCGGGCCTTCAGCGCGGTCATCCCGACACCGACGTGCGCGAGTTGCGCGTCGGTGATGACGCCGTCGTTCAGTACGTCGGCGCAGAACGCGAGGCCCCGGACGTAGAGCAGCTCGGCCTTCTCGCCCGCGCGAATGATCTTGTCGTCCTTCGCGTAGTGGGCCGAGAGAGGCGCGTAGGAGCCCCGCCGCCTGACCTTGTTCACCGGCATGGATCGAGTCCTGACGATCGTCGAGCCGCGTCGAGGGGGAGCGTCGCCGGCCCGTGGTGGATGGGCTAGGCGACGTCCCGCCGGGCGGACTTGCGGCGTGCCCGCTCGCGGTCGCGTTCGCCCTCGGTGGTGCCGCCCCAGAGACCGCGCTCGTTGTCTTCGAGAGCCCAGTCGGCGCAGGCCCGGCGGACCGGGCAGCTGGCGCAGATGCCCTGCGCGAACGCCCACTTCTCGCGGCGGTCCGGGTCGGCGGGCCCGTTGACGAAGAACCACTCCGGGTTCACCCGGGAGCAAGCGAGCTCATGGTGGCGGGCGTAGCGCAGGACGACCTGCGCGGCGGCGCTACGCGGCTTGATCAGCGTGGCGAGCGCCTTATTGAGCCGGTCGGTCTGCTCGGCTTCCAACAGCGTCACCGGCGTGTCGTCTACGCTAGACATCAGCGCACCTCGTTTCGTTCTTGTCGAGTCGATCGGGGCGCTCTCAACACGGGCGTGGGGCTTTGTGTCGAGAACTACGAAGGGCCGAGTTCCGGGGAAGGAACTCGGCCCTTCGTCATGCCCGGGCAGCCTATCGGAGACTGACTGCGTCGTGAGTAGTCGTCTTGGTCAGCCTGCGACGGCCTCGGGGCGACCCGCGCCGAGCTGGCGGCCCCTCGCCACGATGAGGTCGGCGAGCACCATCGGATGCCCCTCGGCATCGGTGACGGGGGCGTTCGCGAGTCCCGCGCCGCGGACGTCAGCGTGCAGCTTGCGCAGCTGCTCCACGGTCACATCGTCGGCCAGAGCCTCGGTGCGGTAGGCCAGCGGGCCCATCGTCTCCTCGCCGTCGGCCAGCCAGTCACGGATGGTCGTGGCGAGCTCCTCGCCCGGCTCGGGGATGACGGCCCCGCGCAGCATCGGCAGCCGCGTCTTCGAGACGGTGAGTGTGTTCTCGAGGTCCATGTCGCAAACCAGGTCGAACTCGTACTCGATGTTCTCCCGCTGCTCCGGCTTGAGGCCGATCTTCCGAGGCACCGACTTGCGACGACCGTTCTGTTCGATCTCCTCGACCACGTAGGCCGTCTTCGTGCGCAGAGTGACGATGACGTGGCCCGGGTAGGAGGTGATGGCGTCGATCATGCGGCGCTCGTCGGGTCGGGCGGCCTTCCACCCGGAAAACGAGTTACCGCCCGTTTGCCGGCGGTCAGCCTGCTCCTGCATGCCCTCGACCCCAGACCAGTAGTGAGACCACGAGTCGACGACGAGCACCTTGTAGCCGTCGCCCGCAGCGACACCGAGCGCCTCGGTGAGCGAGGCGGGGGAGTAGGTCTGCGGGCAGGCCACGTCGAAGTCCCAGCCGTTGATGCCCTTGTAGAGCTGCGACTTGCCGCGCTCGGTGTCGATGACAGCGGGCCGACTGCCGTCGGCGAGCAGGTGTGCCAGGGCGAGCGCCGTGTACGTCTTCCCAGCCCCTGACGGGCCCGTGAGGGCGATGCGGCCGTAGGTGGCGGCTCGGACCGCGGGGGCGAACATGCTCACTGCTGCTCTCCGTTCGTCGTGCCAGCCGGGAGCTCAGCCAGCGGGTCCACGTGCCCGGAGGCGACGAGCGCCCGGTAGGCGTCCAATGCCCCCGCCACGGGGCGGATGGAGACGTGGCCGCGACGGGTGTGCACCGACACCCCAGGGACAGGCTCGTTCGTGGCCTCTGCGTGGCGCAGCACCTCGTTCCGCGCCCAGTCGGCCGCCACTCGCTCGGGCGGGCGCAACAGGTCGGGGGCGTGCTCGCGGAGCACGGCGTGCAGCTTCGCCACGTCGGCCGGAGTCATGGGACGGCGCAGGCCCGTCACGACCTCCTCCACGGCCTCCGGGTAATGCGACTCCAGGTGGTCGAGGAACGCCTCCTCGTCGTCCACCTCGGCCTTCGGGGACGGCTCGGTCACAGTGAGGGTGCCGAGCTTCGCCTTCGTGACCGGGTTCAGGATCGGCATGCGGGCGCCCTCGGGCAGGTAGTGCTCGGTGAGGATCAGCTTGGCGGCCTTCTCCTGGGCGGCAGCAGCTTTGGCGTAGGCGGAGACGGCGCCGACGACGAGCACAGCCGTCGGCAGGTCGATGACGTGGGCGGGCGCCTCGGCGTCGCTCTCGGTGGTGGTCACGCCTGCCCGTCCTTCCCGATGGTCGCCATGCGGCGGTACAGGTCGATCGCGGATCGCTGCAGCTCGGTGACAGTTGGAGCGAGCACGTCCCAGGCGGCGTCCCCGGCGGCGGCCCAGGCGGCGGCCCAGGCGGCGTCCCAGGCGGCGTCCCCGGCGGCGTCCCTGGCGGCGTCCCCGGCGGCGTCCCTGGCGGCGTCCCCGGCGGCGTCCCCGGCGGCGGCCCCGGCGGCGGCCCCGGCGGCGACCCCGGCGGCGTCCCAGGCGGCGGCCCCGGCGGCGTCCCTGGCGGCGGCCCCGGCGGCGTCCCAGGCGGCGGCCGACTTCTCGCGTGCCGCGCGGACGACCGGGCCGGCGGCCTGCGCGGTCTCCAGGTCGACAATCTGCGCCAGCTCACGCACCGCCCGTGCCTGCTCGTCGAGGTGGGCGAGCTGCAACCACGCGGGCAGATAGGTGCGAATCAGCCAGTCCAGCGCCATCAGCGACCGACGCTCGTCGAGTCCGTCCCCGGCGGTACCGATGAGCTGCGGGATCAGCGGCCGGAGTTCCTGGCGAAGGTCGTCGGGCAGCACGTCGTTGAGTGAGCGCCCGAAGGTTCCGAGCACAATGGAGGTGCAGGCGGGGTGGTCGGAGTGCGGGAGCCCGGCGACGTATGCGACCGCCTCCAGCAGGCACAGGCCGTCCTGCGGGTCGTCGTGACCGCCCTTGGCAAGGGTCAGGTCAGCGGGGATGGTCATGGTGTCCTCTCTTCGGGGGCGTGGGGGTCAGAACGGAGGGGTCTGGGCGTCGATCTGCTCGTCGGTCATGAGCCACGGGTCGGTGACCTCGGGCTCCGGGTCGCTCACGAGCAAACCCAGGTGGCGCAGCGGCAGAGCCCGTCGACGCCACCGGCGCCGCCGCAGTCCCAACAGGTCGGGTCGTGCTCGGCGTGCTGCTCGCGGTAGTCGACGTACACCTCGCCGTCCGGTCCGACCGGGGGACCGGTGCGGGGCGAGCACACGTCGCCGTTGACGACGTCGAGGGCGGTATCGGGGTCGGCCTGGACGAGCAGGCGGGCGCCGCGCTCCGGAGAGCCGAGGGCGACTAGCTTCTCGACCAGCACCTCGGGGGCCAGGGCGGGGGCGCTCACGACGTCACCGCCCGCTCGATCGCGGCGAGCGCGTTCAGCGCGTCCACCATGTCCTCGGAGGACATCTCGGCGACGTGCACCGTGTACCGGTCACTTGACGATCCGCGCCGCTCACCCTGAAATCGGCCGAGCAAGCGACGCAACACGGCGACGGCCTCGCGCGGCGTCATGCCGACACCAGCTCGGGGGAGGGCGCCAGAGCCTCGATCACGGCAGAGGCCACGTCGGGGCGGGTGCGCGACAGCGTGTCCGCCGCACGGGCCGGCATCTCGTGCCCGACCAGCGCGGCCATCGTCTTGGCGTGCGCCACCTCGTCGGCGAGGAACCGCAGCGGCACCCCCGACGTCGCCTTGATCCGCGGCTCGGACCGCAGGTAACCCCGCCCGTGCCAGAAGATCAGCTGCCGGGACGTGATGCCGGCCGCCTCGATCAGGTCCGAGGAGTCCCACACGGGCACGTCCACGGCGACCATGCCGCGGTCGGTCAGCGTCTCCCGGGCCTCGGTCACGGCCACCTCGACGCAGCCGCGGCAACACACGACGCCTTCGACGAGCTCCTCGTCGGCGTGCGGGGACCGGACGGGCCAGGTGACGTCGGCAACCGCGATGGCCGCCTGGTCGTCGCAGTGCTGGCACATCGCCGACGGCAGGTCGGTGGGCGGCCCGTAGACGACGTCGACGTCCTGCCCGAGGTTCGCGAAGCTCATGCCTTCGCCCCCTCGAGGTCGCCACGGCAGTAAGCCTCGACGCGGTGGCGGGGGATGCGGTACGAGCGGCCGAGCTTGGGGAGCTGGTCCTTCGGACCGAACGTCTGCTTGCGGACGAGACCGCGCACCTGCTCGTAGGAGAAGTCGAGGTGCTTCGCGAGCTGGTCGAGGGTGAGCAGCGGCGGCAGGGCGGCGGCGGTGTCTGTGGTCACGCATCCTCCGTGGTCGGAGACCAGCGACGTAGCCAGTCAGGGTGTGTGACCGCAACGATCCGGTCACGAATGGCGAGGCGCCGCCCGTCTGCGACTGGCGACGTAGCCAGACTACCGACTACCGACTACCACCGCTAGTCGCCGGTCATGGTTGCTTCCGGCCGATGACCACCACTCGACTGTGGAACATGCCCGGCTGCCGCCATGTGACCCCGTCTCCGTTGCCAGAAGTTGCAAGCAACAGCACGATGGGCCCCCGTGGAGGAGTTCATGAGGGTGGTCGCACGCCAGGCCGCCGAGAAGGCGCGCGAGCTCGGGGAGTCGCGCCCGCTGTCCGACTCCGCCATCGGCCGGCTCGCGAAAGCCGCCGACCCGAGAGGGGAGGGGTTCAACGACTCCCTGCTCTCGCACTACCGCACGGGTCGCCGGTCAAAGCCGTCCCCGGGCACCGTGCACATGCTCGCCCTCGCGCTGGCGACCGACGACCACCCCTATTCAGAGCTCCACGCCGAGCTCCAGGAGGCGGCCAACCTGCCTGTCGGGGCCGCCGGCCAGTGGATCCTGCCCGACGTCGCGAACCTGCTGAACCGACAGGAGCAGCGCGTCGTCGAGGAAGTCATCCGCGCAATCGCCGCCGCGAAGGTCAGCGCCGACGGGGGTCGGCGGAACCGTGACGAGGACGCCGAGGGATAGGCACCACGGGCTCCCCACGCGCCTCAAGTAGCTTCATCCTGGCCGCGGCGGCCATCTCCGCGAGCCGGCCAAGCTCGTCGGGGTCGTCGATCATGACCGTGGTGCCCTCAAGCGCGAGCACCGCGAACGGCTGCCCCGGCTGGATGCCGTGTGGATCGTCGTGCTGCTCGAGGGTCAGCGTGAGCAGCTGCCCGCGGTCGGCCGACGGTGCCAGTGGCGGCTCGGGGAACTCCCGGTGCACGATCGCCGCACCCGAGTGCTCGGCGCATCCGATGTGGGAGCACCACGGCGGGCATGGGAACGGTTGCCCTGCGTCGTGCACTGAGTTGACCCCCTCGTCCGTCGGTGCCAGATGCGCCGTGACGGCCCGGAAGGGTGCACCGTAGTCCGCGCCTTGGCCTAGACGTCGGACGGCATCCGTTCGCGATCCGTGCGCCACCCCCGCTGGTGCGCCTGGGTCCCTACGGCCCAGTACCACGGAGCGCCGACTCTAGGTCGGCCTCCCCCTGGGCGCCGCCCGGTTGGGCGATTTCGCCCATAGCGACGAGTCAGACCACGGCCTGTACGCGCCCGGACGAGTCAAGAGGCACGGGACCCAGGATCGCCACTTAGCTCCCCACCTACCGCAACCGATGACCCCCGCCCGCTACCGCTCGTCACCGATAAACACCGGCCCTGAGCAGGCTCGTCACCGGTAACCACCGGTGACGACCGCCATCGCCAGTCAGTCGCAGGGTTACTGGTTCGAGTCCAGTAGGAGGAGCACTTCCCCCAGGGCCTTCACGGCCCGGGTGCCTCGTCCGCGATCGTCGGCACACCGCCCATGATCAGCAGTACATGAGGCACCTGATCGAACCGCCCGACGTGCCTCACGTACTCCTGATCATGATGGACGGTCTCCGGCGAGCGCGGACTCACCCGCCTCGCCGTTCGAGATGCCTCCGCGAGTATGAACGATCGTTCGTATCGTGCTCCACCGGTTCACGCGTCGCCTTGACACGCGTCGAGCAGGCCTGCTTCGGTAGCGGCGTAAGAACGTTCGTTCATGTCGTCGGAGAGGACGGTCGATGAGCAGCTCCCTCGCCGAGGCGGTGACCACGCAGGCGCCGGGCGGGGCGCCGTACTTCGAGGACTTCGAGGTCGGGCAGGTCGTCACCGGTCCCGCGCGGACGTTCTCCGCCGACGTCGTCGCGGCCTTCGCCGAGCTGAGCGGTGACCGGGCCGCCCTGCACACCGAGCCCGGACACACGGCCGACGGCCGTCCGCTGGTGCACGGCCCGCTCGCCCTCGCCGGGTTCTTCGGCTGGCACCACGAGCGCGGACTCTCCGACCACGTCGAGGCGGCCTTCGACACGCACTGGGACTACCTCGCCCCGATCTTCGTCGGGGACGCGGTCACCTACGAGATGACCGTGACCCGGACCCGCCGGACCTCCTCGTTGGCCGGCGGGGTCGTCGGGCGGCACGTCGTGGTGCGCAACCAGGACGGCGAGGTCGTGCAGGTCGGGCGGACGTCCGCGCTCGTCACGGCCCGCGAGGCGGTCGACGACCGTGCGGCGCGGCTCGGGCGCGCCTTCCCGTCCACGGCGTGGGCGCGCGGGCTCGCGGCCCGGCTCGGTGACTCCGCCGCGTTCGCCCGCGAGACCGGCACCTGGGACGGCACGCTCGGCCTGCGGTTCGGCGCGGACGCCGTGCTGTTCCGGGTCTACCGGGGCCGGGTCCTGGAGGCGGGCACGAGGACGCCGGACGGGCCGACCTTCGTCGTGTCCGCCCCCGACGCCGTCTGGGCCCGCCTGCTCACCGGGCCGGTCAACGACTTCACGAAGCGGACCATGCGCGACGAGTTCGAGGTGGAGGGCAGCGCGTACGAGTACCTGCGGCTGACCGCCGCGGTCGTCGCGCTGGTCGACGAGGCCCGGTCGTTCGCCGGGGCGGAGGAGGGACGATGAAGGCCGACTACCTCGACGTGGGCGGCACCCGCTCGTTCGTCCTCACCGAGGGCGAGGGCCGGCCGGTGCTGTGCCTGCACACCGCCGGGCAGAGCGGCGTCCAGTGGCGCGACGTGCAGCCGCGGCTCGCCGCGCTCGGGTACCGCGTCGTCGTCCCCGACCTGCCCGGACACGGGCGCTCCGAGCCGGCCGCCGGCGGACCCGTGCGCGACCTCGGCGTCTACGCGCAGTGGTGCGAGGAGCTGATGGACACGCTCGGGATGGACCGACCGTTCGTGGTCGGCTGCTCGATCGGCGGGGCGATCACCCTGCAGCTCGCGGTGCGCCGCGGCGACCGGCTCGCCGGGGCCGTCGCGATGGCGGCGCACGGCGGTTCCGCATCCGGGGCGGGCATGGTGCGCGGGCTGGAGCGGGAGCTGGTCGACGCGGCCGCGCCCAGCCGGTCGGACCGCACCTACCTCGGCACCCTGGCCGTCGTCGGGCGGCGGGTGCCGGCGCAGCGCGCGGAGCTGATCGCGCGGATGCACCGTCGGGAGGACCCGGAGATCTCCACCAGTGACCTGATCGGCTGGGCGACCCACGACGTGCTCGACCGGCTCGACGGCGTCGCCTGCCCCACCCACCTGGTGGTCGGCGACGACGACCTGTGGCTGGATCCACGGGAGGTCCGGGCCGCCGCCGACCGGATCCCGGACGCCCGCTACACGCTGCTCGAGGGCATCGGCCACTACCCGATGGAGGAACTCGACGGGTTCGCCGACGTCCTGGACGGCTGGCTGACCGACCTCGCCGCGGACCGGGACCGGAGCGTCGCATGACCACCCTCGCCGACCTCCTGGCCGACACCGTCGCCGCCGCCCCGGACACGGTCGCGGTCATCGACGGCGGCCCCGAGCCGCTCCGCGTCACGCGCGGGGCCCTGGCGGCACGGGTCCTCGCCCGGCGCGCGGACCTGCGCGCCCACGGGGTGGGGCCGGGCGACGCGGTCGGGGTGTGGCTGCCGAACTGGTCGGAGTCGCTCGTCGCCCAGTTCCCTGGGCGCGCACGTCATCGGGATCAACACCCGCTACGGCGTCGCCGACGTCGCGCACGTGCTCGACCGGGCCCGGCCCGCCGTCGTCCTGATCGCGCACGACTTCCTCGGGCTGGACCTGCGGGACCGGCTGCACGCCGCGGTCGCGGAGTCCACCGCCCCCGCGCCGTCGGTCGCCGTCGTGACGGGGCCGGGTCGGGCCCCCGCGGACGACGCCGCCGCCGCGGCCTACGACGTCGGGTCCGGGGCATGGGTCCCGGCCGGCCCCACCGGAGACGCGGACCTGGACGCGCTGCGCGGCGGCGAGGACGCCCTTGCGGTCGCGTTCACGACGTCCGGGTCGACCGGCATGCCCAAGCTCGCCGCCCACCGGGGCAGTGCCGTCGTCCGGCACGCCCGCGCGGTCGCGGAGGCGGGCGGCTGGGACGCCGAGGCCGTGAGCCTGGTCGTGCTGCCCCTGTCCGGGGTGTTCGGCTACGTCCCCGCGATCACGGCGATCGGCGCGGGCGGGGCGGCACTGCTGGAACCGACCTTCGACGACGACCTCGTCGTGGCGCACATGGCCGAGTTCGGCGTGACGCACCTGGCGAGCGCGGACGACGTCGCCGGCCGGTTGGAGGCTAGCGTCCGCGCCCGCGGCGGCGACCTGTCGAGCTGGAGGCGGATGCTCCTCGCGGACTTCTCCGGCCGCTCCCTGCAGGTGGCCGCGTGGGCGGAGGAGGAGACCGGGACGCCCGCGTTCGGCGTCTACGGGTCCAGCGAGCTGTTCGCGCTGACCTCGTTCTGGCGTGACGACGACCCGGTGCCGGCGCGGTGGCGCGGTGGTGGGCGTCCGGTCGCGGCGGACACCGAGGTCCGGGCCGTCGATCCCTTCACCGGCGGCCCGCCGCCCGGGGGCGAGCCGGGGGAGCTGCAGTTCCGCGGCGACGTGGTCGTCGACGCCTACCTCGGCGACGACGACGGGTCGGTCCGGGCCCGGTCGTTCACCGACGACGGCTGGTTCCGGTCCGGCGACCTCGGCACGGTCCGCCCGGACGGCTCCTTCGACTACGCGGGCCGGATGGGCGACTCGCTGCGCCTGCGCGGCTTCCTCGTCGAGCCCGCCGAGATCGAGGTCCGGATCGCCGAGCACCCCGCCGTCGCCCGCACCAAGGTCGTCGGGATCGCCGTCGACGGGGACACCCGCGCGATCGCGTTCGTCGAGCCGCACCCCGGCACCGACCCCGATCCCGACGAGCTCCGGAGCTGGTGCGCCGCGACCCTCGCGCGCTTCAAGGTGCCCGACACCGTCCACGTCGTCGAGGCGATGCCGACCACCGTGGGCACGAACGGCTCCAAGATCCGGACTGCGGCGCTCCGCGAGCTCGCGCAGCAGCTCCTCGCGGCCGAGCGGACCTGAACGGCCGGTCAGCCGCGGCTCGCGCCTTTCTCCTTCTCGTCCGCGAGCCAGATCGCCACGTCCACGAGCTTCAGGTTCGTGTTCTGCGAGGACGCCACGAGCATCTCGAAGGCCCGGGACTGTCCGACGCCGAAGCGCTCCATGAGGATGCCCTTCGCCTGGCCGATGACGTCGCGGCTCGAGAGCGCGGTGTGGAGGCCCTCGATCCGCTGCGCGCCGTGCAGGGCGAGGGCGGCCTGCGAGGCGAACAGCGCCCCGATGTCGGCGGAGCCCTCGTCGAACACGTGCGGCCGGGCGGCGTAGAGGTTCAGGGCACCCGCGCTGCCCGTGCTCGCGAACAGCTGGAACGACATCAGCGACCCGACCCCGCGGTCCCGCGCGGCGGCGGAGTAGCGGGGCCAGCGGTCCGCCGCGCCCATGTCGTCGATCAGCGTGCGCTGCTCGTACCAGATCGAGTCCAGGCAGGGGCCCTCCCGGAGCTCGTTCTGCAGCACGTCGAGGTCGCGGACGACCTCCGAGCTGGGGACGTGCGCCTCGACCTTCCCGCCCCGGCGTACCAGGCTGATCCCGGCCTGGTCGACGTGCGGCACGGTCCGGATGGCCCCCTGCACGATGAGTCCGAGGGTGTGCTGGACGCCCTCCTCGTCACCGGGACCCCGTTCGAGGAGGCGACGGGCTGCGTCCTCCAAGGTCCGGGCGAGCTCGGCCCCGACCCGCTCCTCGTCGTCCGGCATACGTCGTTCCTACCCGTTGTACGCATGGCCGGAACGGCTGACGCCGGGCGCATCGCCCTCCTCGCGTTCACGCCCGTCACACCCCTGTGGCACGGTGGCCGCTCCAGGTCGAGCCGGTCGGCGGGGCGGAGTGCGTCATGAGCGGATGGGAGGGCGCCGCCGCCACCCCACCCCCGCACCCGCGTCTGCTGCGGGAGCTCTCCGAGCGCGCCGTGCTGGAGGCGCTCGCGCGGGAGCAGGGCCCGCTGACCCGCGCGGAGCTCGCCCGCCGGTCGGGGCTCTCCCGGCCCACGATCGGCGACGCGGTCCGTCGGCTCGAGGTCGACGGCGTGCTCGTCGCGGTCGGCGTGCGCTCGGGCTACCCGGGGGCCGCCGCGACGTTCTACGACTTCGCCCCGACCCTCGGCGGCGCTCTCGGGGTCGAGCTCAACCAGCACGTCACCCGCGTCGCGGTCGGCGGCCTGCTCGGCGGGACGCTCGAGGAGACCGAGCACCCGCCGACCGCGGGCACCGAGGACCTGCGCGCCGTCCTGCGCGGACTGGTCGGCGACCCGGCTGACGGCACCGCGCGGGCCGACGGGCCGGTCCGCGCCGTGACGATCTCGGTGGGCGCCCCGGTGGACCCGGTCGACGAGCGGGCGGTACCGCTGCCGGAGGGCGGGCATCCGCGGGACCCGATCCGGCCGGCGGAGCTGCTGGCCGGCCTCGACGTCCCGGTGCACGTCGAGAACGACGTCAACCTCGCCGCGGTCGCCGAACGCCGCACCGGCGTGGCCACCGCGACCACGAGCTTCGCCTACCTCTACCTCGGTGCGGGCACGTCGCTCGGGCTCGGACTGATGGTCGACGACCGGCTCGTCCGCGGGGCCCGCGGGCTGGCCGGCGAGGTGGGCTACCTCGCCGTGGACGCGGGCCGCCACGCGCTCGCGCGGGCGGTGGGGGACGCGGACCTCGCCTCCGGCACCGGGGCCGACGCCGCCGTGGTCGCCCTCGGACGGGCGGTGACCAGCATCTGCGCCCTCGTCGACCCCGAGATGGTGGTGGTCGGCGGTCCGCGGGAGGTGCACGACGACGTCCTCGTCGGCATCGCCCGGCACGTCGAGGCCGACGCCCCGCGCGCGGTCCCGCTGGTCCGCAGCGCGCTGGGCGCCTCCGCGAGCGTGCGGGGCGCCCTCCTCAGCGCCCGGCAGCGGGCGTGGACCGACCTCCTCGAGTCCCGCCGCGGGCCCTGACAGGATCATGGACCGTGACGGCGTTCTCGGTGACCGACTGGCTCGAGGACCGCTGGTTCGTGCGGTCCCACCTGTTGTTGCGGCGGCTGGTCGGCGCGGTCGGGTTCGCGCTGCCGGTCCTGGTGGTGCTGTTCGGTTGGTCGTGGGGCCTCGTCGTGGACGCGGCGGACGGCACGGACACGGCGCCCGGACTGTGGGACTCGCTCCAGAGCTCGATCAGCGGCTACTACTACACCTATTCCGCGAACATCTTCGTCGGCGCCCAGATCGCCTTCGCGGTGTTCCTGGTGACCTACCGGTACGGCATCTGGGAGCGCCGCGTCGGCACGGCCGCGGGCGTCGCCTCGGCCGTCGTCGGGCTCTGCCCGACCACCCCGGCCGACCCGACGGCCCTCCAGCGGCTCGTCGGCGGCCTGCACCTGACCGCGGCCGCGGTGTTCTTCGTCGGGATGGCCGTCTTCTGCCTGTTCCTCTTCCCGCGGGACCCGGCGGTCGAGACGAACACCGTCCCCGCCGGCCGACAGCGGCTCTTCCGGGCCTGCGGCATCGTCATCGTGGTGGCGTTGCTCGTCGCCGTGGTCGGCGGGCTCGTCCTCGACGACGAGGTCCGCGACCGGGTCCGCTTCCTGTTCTGGCTCGAGTCGGTCGCGGTGTTCGCATTCGCGACGGCGTGGCTGGTCAAGGGCCAGGACCTCGACCCTTCCTGACGCCGGGTCGCGGCGCGACGCGCAGGTAGGCCTCGGCCACGAGGACGTGGAGCACGAAGGCGATCCAGAACGCGACCCCGAACCAGGCCGTGCCGCGGTTGTCGGTGATCGAGAGCAGTCCGACCGCGGTGAACAGCCCGATCCAGAGGCGGATGGTCCCGACCCCGAGGCCCACGGCGTACGCGCGGATCATCCACCGGCGGTGCTCGAGCACGCGCCGCGCCCGGATCGCCCGCGCGCCCAGGACGATCTCGACGACGAACAGGAGCCCGAACACCACCGACGCGCCCGACTCGGCCGTCCCGCCGTAGGGGAACCACACCCCGATCACGACGGCGAGCACCCCCGAGAGCAGCGCGCCCCCGACGAGGAACCGGCCGAGCCGGCGGTGCAGCACGAGGTGCCGGTTGCGGAAGCGGCCGGAGAGCTGCCACGCGCCCCCGAGGAGGAACAGCACGCCGGGGACGATGTGGACGTAGGCGGGGACCGGGTGCCGCACGTAGCGCTGCTCGAACGCCGTGGGCGGCGGCACCGTCCCCCGCACGAGCGGGGGCACGTCGGCGACCAGGCGGAGGACGAAGAAGACCAGCACGATCGTCGTCAGCACCGCGACGACGGCCCACGTCACGCGCGGCCGGACCCGGACGGTGGACTGCGTGCTCACGGGACGGAGGATCCCCCGGACCTCCGCGGGACGGAAGGATTCCCGGCCATGCCGCCCTCGCTCTTCGCCGCGCTCGACGTCCGCGACCGCGCCGCCGCGATCGCCTGGTACTCCCGCCTGCTCGGCGCCGACCCCGCGTTCCTGCCGAACGACGTCGAGGCCGTCTTCGAGATCGCCGAGGACCGCTACGTCTACGTCGAGGAGGGGACCGCGCACGTCGGGCACTCGCGCGTGACCGTCTTCCTCGACGACCTCGACGCCTTCCTGACGGCGGCCCGCTCCCGCGGGATCGAGCCGACCACGACCGAGATCTACGACAACGGCGTCCGGAAGGCCGTCTTCCGCGACCCCGACGGGAACGAGTTCGGCGTCGGTGGGGGACCGGTCTAGCCCTCGATGACCTGCTTGATCCGGGCGAGCGTCGTCGGGATCGAGGAGTGGGCGTCGTCCACCCGCAGCGTGACGCCGTCCTCGCCGTAGGTCTCGCGGATGAAGTCGCGACCGGCGGGCCGGAACTCCCAGCTCTCGGTGAGCCGCGTGCCCCCGCCGTCGGGGGCCATCGTGAAGCCCCACCGGACGAACCCGTCCCGGACCTCCCAGGCGAACTCCTGCCCGGGCGTCGCGGCCACGACCTCGCTGCGCGTGGACCAGTCCCGGCCGGGACGGGAGTTGTGGCCCGTGAAGTGTGCCCCCACGACGGCGCTGGTCGCGTCCTCCCACTCGCAGGAGCGGGTGAACTCGCTCCACTCGCCGTGGCGCGTGACGTCGGAGACCACGTCGTAGACGCGGTGCGGGGTCGCGTCCACCCAGACGGAGTCGGCGAAGGAGTACGGGTCGGCTTCCACGCCGTCCATCCTCACAGCTCGACGGAACGCCCCGGAATCCCCCGCGTAGCGTCGCGGCGTCGCCGTACGGTGACGATCATGTTCCCCGTCGACCTCACGCCCGACCTCGTCCGGGGCGCGCTCGACCTCGAGCGCACCGAGCTGGGCCTGCGCCCGCACCGCCTGCCGGCGTGGGCCCGCGCGCAGTACGCCGAGCCGCAGATCGCGATGGCGGAGTCGCAGCCCTCGGGCGTGCGGCTGGTGTTCCGGACCGACGCGACCGCGATCGAGCTCGACACCCACCGCACCGTCGTCACCTACCGGGGCGCGCCGCCCCGGCCCGAGGGTGTGTACGACCTCGTCGTCGACGGCGACCTGGTGGGGTCGGCGAGCACGACCGGCGGCACGGTCGTCGAGGTCGACATGCAGACCGGCGAGCGGGTGACGACGCCGGGTCCGGCCGGCACGGTCCGGCTCGGCCTCCCCGACGGCGAGCACGACGTCGAGATCTGGCTCCCGACCCACGAGACCACCGACGTCGTCGCCCTCCGCGCGGACCGGCCCGTGCACCCGTCGGTGCCGACCGGGCGGACCTGGCTGCACCACGGCAGCTCCATCAGCCACGGCTCCGGGGCGGCCTCCCCGACGACGACGTGGCCCGCTCTGGCGGCGCGGTCGGCGGGCCTCGAGCTGATCAACCTCGGGTTCGGCGGGAGCGCCCTGCTCGACCCGTTCACCGCGCGCAGCATCCGCGACACCCCGGCCGACCTGATCAGCCTCAAGCTCGGGATCAACGTCGTGAACGCCGACCTGATGCGGCTGCGCGCCTTCGTGCCCGCGGTACACGGGTTCCTCGACACGATCCGCGAGGGGCACCCGACGACGCCGTTGCTGGTCGTCTCCGCGGTGCTGTGCCCGATCCACGAGGACACCCCGGGGCCCGGTGCCCCCGACTTCTCGGGCGGGACGATGCGGTTCGTGGCGACCGGCGACCCGGCGGAGGTCCGGGCGGGCCGACTGACGCTGCGGGTCGTCCGCGACGCGCTCGAGCGGCTCGTGGCTCAACGGGCGGCCGACGATCCGCACCTGGCCTACCTCGACGGACGCGAGCTCTACGGCGAGGCCGACGCCGAGACGCTGCCCCTGCCCGACGCGCTGCATCCCGACGCGGCCACGCACCGGCTCATGGGGGAGCGGTTCGCGACGCTCGCGCTCGGTCCCGGGGGTCCGCTCGCCGGGTGAGCCTGGCGTGTCGGGGCGGCGGCGGAGGACCCTGCCGGGATGCTCCTCGACCCGAGCGACCCGGTGCTGGCCCACGCCCACGAGCGGCTGGCCGCCGAGCCCGTCATCTGGCTGGCGACGACCCGCCCGCACGCCGTGCCGGTGTGGTTCGGCTGGTCCGACCCGACGGTGACGATCTTCAGCCGGCCCGACACGGCGAAGATCGGCCACCTGCGTCGCGACCCGGCGGTGGCCCTGCACCTCGACACCGCCGGCGGCGGCGGGGACGTGGTGCTGCTGGAGGGACGGGTGGAGTTCGACGACCGCCCGGCCGGCGAGGAGGCGTTCGCGTCGAAGTACGCGGGGATGCTGGGTGGGCAGTCGTTCGCGGACTGGCGGTCGGTCTTCTCGACGGCGCTCACGGTCGTCGTCGCGAAGGTCGTGACGTGGCGGCTGGGCGAGGGCGGCCTGGAGCACCGGTCGGTGCCATGATCGTCGGCGTGACGCAGGTGCTCAGCCCCTCCGACTTCGCCGCCCCGATCGACGACCGGTGGTTCGCCGACTACGTGGTCGGCGAGACCTACGAGTACGGGACGCTGTCGGTGACCGCCGACGAGATCGTCGCGTTCGGGCGGCAGTACGACCCGCAGCGCCTGCACACCGACCCCGAGTGGGCGGCCACCGGGCCCTTCGGCGGGTTGATCGCGAGCGGGTGGCAGACCGCGGGCCTGATGATGCGGATGTACTGCGAGCACTACATCTCCGCGGTCGCGAGCCTGGCCTCGCCGGGGGTAGACGAGCTGCGCTGGCCCGCGCCGCTGCGACCGGGGGAGCCGGTGCGGCTGCGGGTGACGGTCGCGGAGTCGCGCGTGTCCCGGTCGAAGCCCGACCGCGGGATCGTCCGGACCCGCATCGAGCTGCTGACCGACGACGACCGCGCGGTCCTGACCGGGCTCGCGATGAACATGGTGGCCGTGCGACCCGGAAGGGCGTGACGGCGCTAGGTCGACGAATGCCGTGTGTGGTGCACAGGAAACCTGTGCACCACACACGGCGGTCGCGGACCTAGCAGGGACGCCAGGTCTTCCCGCCCGGCGCGCAGCAATCGCCTCAGCGGCCGACGAGGTCCCCGCCCCCGTCGTCGGCGCGCTGGACGTGCCGGCGCAGGGCGGTGCGCACGCGGCGCCGGCTGCCGAGGGCGGTGAGGACGAGGGCGGCGAGGGAGGGTTCCTCGACGGCGAGCAGGGCGTCGAGGACGTCGAGGTCGGGCACCGCCCCGGCGCGCTGCCCGCGGGTGGCGGCCTCCCGGACCAGGGCGAGGACACGGGGCGACACCGCCACCGCGTCGAGGCGGACGGACTCGCGGCGGCAGCCGGTCCCGGTGATGCCCTGGAGGGCCGCCAGAACCGCCGGGCGGTCGATCGCGCCGGCGCGCAGCACGGGGGCGACGTCCGGCTCGGCCCGCGTCACGAGGGCGAGCAGCACGTGCTGGGTCCCGACGCTGCGTGCGCCGGCCGCCGCCGCGATGTCACGCGCGGTCGACAGACCCGGCCACCAGGGGACCCGTGAACTCGAGGCCACACCTGAGCATCGTCCGGGCGAA
The DNA here is from genome assembly GCF_030286555.1 of Actinomycetospora termitidis. Taxonomy (GTDB): domain Bacteria; phylum Actinomycetota; class Actinomycetes; order Mycobacteriales; family Pseudonocardiaceae; genus Actinomycetospora; species Actinomycetospora termitidis. The sequence goes on from NZ_JASVWF010000007.1 coordinate 204,948, forward strand.
CCGGAACATCACCCGCCGTCGGGAAACAATCGGGTGACGTCACCGGGGGTGCGTGCCCGCGTACGGTGCGGCCATGACCAGTGGACCGGGGATGGGCGGGGACTCCTTCACGAACTACGGGTCCGGGCGCGCCGGACCGCAGGGCTCGTCCGCCGACCACGGGCAGCCGCCCCGACCCTCGCGGCTCGGGGGCGTGGGGTCGACCGCGGTGCTCGTCGTGGCCGTCGTCCTCGTGGTGGCCTTCGTCGCGGCGGCCCTCTTCCTCTGACCGTTCACCGCGCCGATCGACCGCTCCTCCTGGATGCAGTGAGTGACATCCATGTACTTTGCGTAGCGTCCATGCCCGTGAACGATCAGCACCGAACGAGTGAGCAGGCGCGGGTCGCCGCCCGCTCGGTGCTCGCGAACCTGGAGTCGCTGGACGGCCTCGGCGCGGGCGACCGCGCGCAGGTCGTGGCCCTCGCCGAGGCGCTCTGCCGTGGCCACCTGGACCGGGCGGCGACGCTGTGGACGGCCGCGCAGCTGCGTGCGCTCCTCGGCGCGACGCGGGGGCTCGCCGCCCGGACCGTCGTCTCGTGGCTCGACGATCTCTGCCTCGCCGCCTGAGCGGCGGGTCGTCACGCCGGTACCGGCGCCCCGAAGTAGACCTGGACCTCGGCGACGCGACCGTCGCGCACCGTGATCACCTCGGTGTTGCGGTGTCGTGCGCCCGTGGTGAGGTCGTAGACGTAGCGGACGAACACCTGGCCCGGCGCCACCTCGACGACGTCGACGAGGTCCTGGGACCGGACCCGGTCCGCCGTCGGGAAGCAACGGCGCAGCCACTCGTCCCGATCGATCGGCTCGTCCTGCGGGCTGGTGAAGACGAAGTCGTCGGCCAGGAGAGCGGCGGCCGCCTCCCGATCCTGCGCGAGGTACGCCGCGAACAGGGACCGCACGACCACCGTCGGGGCGCCGAAGGTCTCGACGAGGGTGACCATCGTGCCCTCGGGATCGGCGAAGGTCACGACCCGGAAGGCGTCGGGCACCGTCATCGGCGTCCCGACCGTGACTCCCGACGACCGCAGGCGGGCGAGTGTGGCGTCGAGGTCGTCCACGACGAGCGCCACGGAGGAGCTGCCGGCGCGCTCGGCGTTCTCCACCACCTGCAGCACCCCGCCACCGGGCACGTGCCATTCCGCGCAGCCCGGCATCGGCACCAGGTCCGGCCCCCGGTCGAGCACCCCGGCGTAGAACTCCTGAGCCACCGTCCAGTCCTTGACCAGGACGTTGGCCAGCACGGTCGTCGTCGTCATCGCGGCCTCCTCGGTTTGGTACTAAAACCGTACCAAGAGGTCCCGCGAAGAAGTCAAGCTAGGATGCGACCATGGTGGAACGCCTCGCGGAGCGGTTCGGGACGACGCCCATGCGGCTGCTCATGGTCGGGTGGGGCGTCAGCGCCGTGCTCCTGCTGGTCGGCCTGGCGCTCGTGCTCACGGGGACGTCGGCCGTCCTGGGCTTCGTGCTGTTCGTGCTCGGCGTGATCACGACGATGTTCGTCGCCGTCAACCTCATGCGCCTCCGGGCCGGGGAGCACGCCCGCAAGCCCTCGAAGTAGCACTCCACCGGGTGAACTCATGTGGTGATCGAGGGTTCTCGCTGGACGAAACAGTGGTCCGTGCCTCACTGTTCTCCCACCGACGGACGGTTGGTGTCGGTGTTCGGGGAACGCCGACTGCCCGGGTCGGCGGCGGTCGCTGGGGAGCGGACCGCCGCCGACCCCGGCACCTCTAGGAGGCGGCCGACACCCGGTAGAGGCGTTGAGCCCCCCGGATGCCCTTGAACCGTCGCGGCGCCGCCACCCGCCAGCGGAACCGGCTGCCCGCGCCCTCGTCACCGAGCTGCGCGACGACCGCGTCGTGCACGGCGGCCGTGACGACGACCTGGCCCGGGCGCGCCGTCGTCGTGACCCGCGAGGCGAGGTTGACCGGGGGGCCGAACCAGTCGCCGGCGTGGGGCACCCCGATGCCGCTCGCGACGCCGACGCGCACGTCGGGGCGCCCGTCGTCGGCGTCGGACCACCGGCGCGCCAGCTCGACCGCCGCGTCCACGAGTGACGTGGTGTCCGAGGAGACCAGCATCACCGCGTCGCCGATCGTCTTGGCCAGACGGACCGGGCGGACCGCGACGTCGGTCGCGCAGGCCGACAGCAGCTCGGCCACCTCGGAGAGCTCCGCCGCCGACACGTTCTCCCCGAGGTCGGTGAAGCCGACGAGGTCGGCGAAGCACACCGAGACCTCCTGGGCGCCCTGGAGGCGTCCGGCCGAGGACTCCTCGACCGCGACCGCGTGCGACCGGATGCGGTCGGCCAGGGCCACCGAGACCAGGTGGGTGAGGTGCAGCAGGTCCTGCTCGGCGATCCGCTTCGCCTCGATCGCGTACCGCAGCGCCAGCTCGGGCTCCGGTTCCCCGGCCGCCAGCAGCGCCTCGCCGAGCAGTCCGCCCAGCGCGTCGGCCATGTTCAGCACACCGCGGCCAATGGCGCGGACGACCGGCAGCATCTCCTCGTCGGTGAAGCCCAGCGCCCGGTAGTGCTCGATCCGCTCGGCGATCTCGGCGTCCTCGTCGGTGTACATCTCCTCGTCGGGGTCCGCGGACACCGGGCGCCCCAGGGCGCGGAACCACTTCGACACGACCTCCGGGTCCTGCCCGGTGTGCGCGCAGATCCCCGACATCGACCAGCCGTCCTCGGGGGAGAGCGTGCGCTCGATCAGGAGCAGCCCCAGCCGGTCGCGCTCGATCGCCTCGCGCATCGAGTCGACGCCGACGCCGTCGGCCGCGAGGGCGGAGAGCACCTCGACCCGGATGCGGCGCTGGTCGCCGGTGAGGCCCTCGAGCAGCCCGGCGCGGTCGTAGTCGGTCTCCGCCATCGCCGAACGCAGGCGTTGCGGGATCGGCAGCGACGTCAGGTGGCGCGGTGGCACTCCATCATCATGACGAATCCCGGCCGGGGCGGCTCGCCACTAGAGTGCGCACCTGATGGCTCCCAGCCTGCTCGCGACCAGCGACCTCCACGTGAACCGTACCGAGAACCAGCAGGTCGTCCGCGATCTGCACCCGACCCACCCCGGGGACTGGCTGATCGTCGCGGGTGACGTCGCCGACAACGTGCGCGACGTCCGGTGGGCGCTCTCGGTGCTGGCCGACCGCTTCGAGCGCGTCATCTGGGTGCCCGGCAACCACGACCTCTGGACCCCGCCCGGCGACGACGTCCAGCTCGTCGGGCCCGCCCGCTACGACCACCTCGTCGACGTGTGCCGATCGCTCGGCGTGCTGACCCCCGAGGACGAGTGGCCGGTGTGGGGCGACACCCTCGTCTGCCCGATGTTCCTGCTCTACGACTACTCGTGGCGGGTCCGCCCGGACATGGTCGCGATGTCGACCGACGAGGCCCTGGACGCCGCCCGCGAGGCCGGTGTGGTGTGCACCGACGAGTTCCTCATGGCCTCCCGGCCGCACGCGGGCCCCGCCGCCTGGTGCGCCGAGCGCCTGGCGCAGACCCGTCGTCGTCTCGACGCACGGCCCGCCGGGATGCGGACGGTGCTGATCAACCACTGGCCGCTGACCGCGCTGCCCCTGCAGGTCCTGAGCCACCCCGAGTTCTCGCTGTGGTGCGGGTCGGCCGAGACCGCCCGGTGGCACGTCGAGTACGACGCTGCGGCCGTGGTCTACGGCCACCTGCACCTCCCGCGCACGACCTGGGAGGACGGCGTCCGCTTCGAGGAGGTCTCGGTGGGCTACCCGCGCGAGTGGCAGCGCCACGACCTCGTGCGCGGACCGCTGCGCCGCATCCTCCCGGCGCCCGAGCCGCAGGACCACGACCCCTTCACCGCGTGGGCGATGGGCCACGGGGCCCGCTGGGAGACCGTGCGATGAACCCCCTCGCCGCCGTGCTGCCGACGTCGGTGGCCACCGTCGTCCGGTTGGACGACGACTCCGCGGGCCCGCTGCACCCGACCGAGGAACCCGCCGTCGCGAAGGCCGTGGACTCGCGCCGGGCCGAGTTCACCACCGGCCGGGCGTGCGCGCGGGACGCCCTGGCGGCCCTGGGCGCGCCGGCGGACGCGGTGCCGGTGGGGGAGAAGCGCTCGCCGGTCTGGCCCGACGGCGTCGTCGGGTCGATCACGCACACGAAGGGCTTCCGCGGTGCGGCCGTGGCCTTCGCGGACGTGGTGCGCTCGGTGGGGATCGACGCCGAGCAGCACGACGTGCTGCCCGAGGGCGTGCTGGAGGCGGTGTCGTCGGAGTCCGAGCGCGCCGTGCTGGCGTCGCTCGCGGCGCGGCGACCGGACGTGCACTGGGACCGTCTGCTGTTCTCGGCCAAGGAGTCGGTCTACAAGACCTGGTTCCCGCTGACCGGGCGGTGGCTGGGCTTCGAGGAGGCGGTCCTGACGCCGGGTGCGGACGGCACGTTCCGCGCGGAGCTGCTCGTGCCCGGGCCGGTCGTCGACGGCGTCGCCGTCGGGGAGTTCCGCGGTCGCTGGACGGTGGCGGACGGGTTCGTCGTCACCGCGATCGCGCTCGAGGCCTGATCAGCCGACCTCCGACCAGGCGTCGGGTACCGGGTCCCCGGTGGGCCCGGCCGATTCGGGCGACCCGGCCGGCTCAGTAGGCGGCGCCGGGACGGCCTCGGGCGGCGGGTAGGACGGGTCCAGCGTGACCGTCCGTGCCGCCCCGATCCCGCGGTAGCGCGCCGGGGTGCAGGTCAGCACCACGACCTGGTGCGACGAGCCCGCCGCCGCGGCCCCGAAGACCGCGGCGAGCCGTTCCAGCCGGCCCGGGTCGGAGTGGCCGAGCGCGTCGTCGATGAGCACCGGCACCCCGTCCTCGGCGTCGACGAGCGCCGCGACCGCGAGCCGGGCGCACAGGCCGAGCTGCTCCTTCGCGCCGGTGGACAGCGCGTCGAACGGGACCGTGACCCCGTTCAGCGTGCGCGTGACGATCCGCAGGGACGGGTCGACCTCGAGCGTCAGCGACGGCCCGAACACGATTCGCGCGAGGCGCTCCACCTCGCGGCGGAAGGGCGCGACGTAGGCCCGGCGCACCTCGTCGCGCCGCCGGGCGAGTGTGTCGTGCAGGCGGGTCGCCGCGGCCGCACGGCGGGTCACGGCGGCGTGCTGGCGCTCCGCCGCGGCGAGCTCGGCACGGGCGGCGGCCAACCGGTCGTGCCGGCCCTCGCCGCCGGCGACCTGCAGGCGCCCGGTGACCTCCGCGCGGCGCCGGTCGACGTCGGTGGTCCGGGCGACGAGGGCCTCCACCGCCCGCTTCGCCGTGGTGTAGAGCGCCTCCACGGTGGTCGGGTCGTCGGCGTCGAGCGCGGCCGCCCGCTGCTCGTGGTCGGCCTCGTGGCGCCGCGCCCGGGCGAGCGCCTCGGTCGCCGCGGCGGCGAGCGCGTCGTCGGGCTGCTCGGCCCGCGCGTCGGCCAGCTCCGCGGAGCGTCGGTCGGCCTCGCTGCGCGCGACGGCGAGCGCGGTCCGGGCGCCGGCGACCTCCGTGCCCGCGGCGACCGCGGCCTCGTCGGTGCGGCGCCAGGCGTTCTCGGCCTCGCGTGCGGCGCGGTGGGCCGCGTCCGCGGCGTCCAGCGTCCGCACGGCCTCGAGTCGCAGCGGCTCGAGGTCCTCGGGCTCGGGGTCGTCGGCCGGGTCGTCGAGCAGCCCCGCCTCCTCGAACAGCCCGGGTTCGTCGGGCGCCGCCCGGCGGGCGCCCCGGCGACGGGGCGGGGTGGCCGGTCCGGGGTCCGCCTCGGCCGGGAGCCGCTCGACCAGCGCGGCGATCGCGGCGCGGACGTCGTCGAGGGTGCGGCCGTCGAGCTCGCGCTCCACCACCGCGGCGAGCTCGCGCACCCGCGCCGCGGCCTCGCCCGCCGCCCGAAGGGCCGCGCGGGCGGCGGCCGGGTCGGCGACCCCGAGCGTGCTGCACAGCTCGTCGCGGGCGGCGCGTGCGTCGGCCACGCGGCGCCGCGCCGCCGCGCCGTCGCGACCCGGACGCACGGTCACCCGCACCGCGCCGGGGACGCCGACCGTGACCGGGTCGGCGACCGGCAGCGTCGTGGTCGCGCCCTCCGCCACCGCATGCTCGGTGCCGTCGACGGTCACGGTCGCCCCGGCCGCGAGCCCGGTGACCTCCACGGTGGCGGCCCCGGCGGTCAGCTCCGCTTCGGCCGCGACCACCTCCCGGTCGAGACCCTCGAGGCGTTCCACCGCCGTGGCGTCCGCGCACGGTCCGCCCGCGGCGCGGGCGGCCTCCCGGCGGGCCTCCTCGGCGGTCCCGGCGCGGCGCAGCCGCCCCCGCAGGACGGCCAGCTCCGCGCGGTCGCGGGCGGTGGTCAGGGCGTCGGCGGCGGCCCGGGCGGCGGCGGTGGCGGTGTCCGAGGCGGCCCGGGCGGCGTCGGCCGCGGCCCGGCGCTCGGCGAGATCGTCCCGGCGGGCCCCGTCGCGCGTCTCGAGACCGGCGAGGACCTGCTCGGCGCGGGCGGCCGCGTCCCGGGCGGAGGTGGTCGCCGTGACCAGGGCCGCCCGGGCGTCCTGGCGCTCGGTGGCCCGCCCGGCCCGTTCCCGGGCGTGCTCGGCGCGTTCCGCGCTGGTGGCGACCTCCTGGCGGCGCGCCTGCAGGGCGGACCACCGGTCCTCCAGCTCGCGGACGCGGTCGTTCTGCGCGCGGCGCTCCTCGGCGAGCCCGGCCGCCTCCCGGTCGAGCTCGGCGCGCAGGTCGACGTCGCGCTCCACCTCGGTGACCGCGGCCGCCGCGCGGTCGACCTCCTCGCGCGCGGCCGTCGTGCGTTCGCCCGCCTCGCGCAGCGGCCCGACCGGCCGGCCGTGCCCGCCGTGGTAGCGCCGCACCTCGGCCAGCGCCCGCTCGACCAGTCCCTCCGCCGCGGCGTCCGCAGCCGGCCCGGCGCCCTCGCCGCCCGCCCCGGCCGCGGCGAGGTCCAGGGCGCGGGAAAGCGCGTCGTGCCCGCCGAGGTCGGCCTGCCCGAGCGGGGTGTGCTGTTCGACCCGCAGCGCCAGCCACAGGCTGCGGTCCATGGTCTCGTCCAGGATCGCGAGCAGCCGGTCGTGCGCCTCGCGGCCCGCCAGCTGCTCGGGCGAGGGGGTGAGGACGGTCAGCTCGGTGAGCCGCCGGCGCAGCCACCGCTTGCGGTAGACGACGTGGTAGGGCCCGCTGACGAACTCCGCCTCCACCTCGGGCCCGGCGTCCCGGCCGGCCGGGGCCGCCGCCCGCACCGGGGACGCCTTCGAGTCGTCGCGGAAGTCGACCAGCAGGTCGAGCGCCGCCACCGTGGAGGTCTTGCCGACCTCGTTCTCGCCCTCGAGCACCGTCACCCCCGACTCGGCGAGCCGGACCTCCCGGTCGTGCACACCCCGGAAGTCCCGCAGCCGGATGCGCAGCAGCCTCATCGCGCCACCGCCAGCCGGTGCAGGAGGGCGAGCGCGTCGAGCGCCTCGGTGTCGGCCGTGTCTCGGGCCGCGTCGGCGAGCTCGCGTGCGGCGTCGGCGGCGAAGCCGGTGAGCCCGAGGTCCTCGACGTCGGCGTCGTCCGGGCGGGTCACCACCGCGCCCGCGTCGACCTCGAGGGCCGCGAACACCGGCGCGTGCGCCTCGGCGATCGCGTCGAGCCGGGTGCGCTGCCGCAGCGTCACCGTGCCCTCGACCGCGAGCCGCAGCGCCGTGCGCTCCGGCGCGGCGATCCCGCCGAGCCGGGCGTCGAGGGCCGCGAGGTCGTCGTCGGTGTCCACCATCGCGTCCTCGCGGGCGAACGCCCACCGCCCGACGCGGACCTGCCGCACCGACGCCCCGTCGGGCCCGGCGTCGACCACGAGCACGTTGCCGGGGTCGGTCTCCTCGTGCGAGGTGACCTCGGGCGCCCCGGAGTAGGCGATCCGCGGCTCGCCGTGCAGCTGCCAGGTGGAGTGCCGGTCGCCCAGCGCGACGTAGTGCACCCGGCCGTCGGCCAGCGCCGCGCGGCACCCGTCGGTGCGGATCACCGCCGGATCGTGCTCGTCGGGGCTCAGCACGTCGACCGCCCCGTGCCCGGCGAGCACCCGGACGACGCCGTCGGGCGCGGGCTCCAACGCGCGCAGGCGGTCACCCACGAGATCGGAGAGCGGACGCTTCGTGGCCCACGGTGCGGCGACCACCTCGATCCCGGGAGCCACCTCGTGGACCCCGGGGGAGTCGAGCACCGTCACGTGTGGCGGGCAGCGTCGGGCGAAGTCGGCGCGCCGCGTCACCAGGGCGGCGTCGGCCGGATCGTGGTTCCCGGGCAGGAGCAGCACCGGCACCGTGAACGAGCGAAGCGCCTCGCACGCCCGCCCGACCACGTCGGGGCCCACGAGGTTGGACTCGAACACGTCGCCGCACACGACGACGAACGCGGCGCCCTCGTCGGCCGCGACCCGGCCGAGCGCGGCCACCGCGTCCAGGCGGGCCTGGGCGAACCGCGCCTGCGCCTCCCCGACCGCCTGCCCGACCCGACCGGCGCCGAGGAACCGCCGGGTCATACCCAGCTGCCAGTCGGCGGTGTGGACGAAGCGCATGCTCACCTCCCCGTGCGACGAACCGTAGGCGCCGCCGCGGGAGGACCTCCCACCGACACCCCGTGACGACCATGATCAGGAGAGCACAGGGGTCCGACAGCCTCGTCGGGTCACGTCAGCGCGTCGAGGTCCAGCGTCACGCCCAGCCGCAGCTCCGCCGCCCCGCGGTGCAACGCCACCTGCCGGTAGGCGCCGTCGACCAGCTCGAACTCGGTGAGCTCCACAGGAGGGCCCGGGTCGACCACCAGGTACGTCGGGATCCCGGCGTCCGCGTACTCGTGGAGCTTGACGATCCGGTCCAGCCGCCGGCTCCCCGGGGAGAGGACCTCGATCGCGGCCAGGACCTCGCTCGCCGTCCACCGCGGCACCGTCACGGAGATGTCCGGCCGGACGAGGACGACGTCGGGCGCACGCACGGTCGCCGCGGGCGCGTCCTCGATCACGATCTCGACCCCGGGGAAGGCTTCCCACCGGCCGTCGGCGGCGTCGTCGAGCCGGGCGGCGAGCCGCATCACGATGCGTTGGTGGAGGAGGATCGGCTTCGGCGCCACCTGCAGGACTCCCTCGGCGAGCTCGATCTGCCGACTCGTGTCCTCGGGGAGGGCGTCCCACTGCGCCAGGTCGAGGAGGTGGCCGGGCCAGGACGCGGACAGCGGCAGCGACATGGTCGTCACACTCCCTTCGACGCAGCCCAGCCTAGAACGGTTCCACCTGGCAGGGTCGCAGCGTGACCTCCCCGATCCGCGTCGAGACCGGCTCCGACCCCGCACTCGCCGTCGTCACGATCGACCACCCGCCGCTCAACCTCTACGACCGCGACCTGCACACCGCGCTCGTCGAGGCGGTGACGCAGCTCGAGACCGGGAAGCCCCGCGGGGCGCTGTTCCGGGCCGAGGGCAAGGTCGTCAGCGGCGGCGTGGACGTCCGCGACTCGTTCCTGCCGATCTCGCAGGACGCCGACGTCGAGGCCGGCACCCGCTACTTCGCCGAGCTCGTCGAGCTGGGGGAGCGGGTCCACCGGCTCCCGTTCCCGACCGTCTTCGCCGCCCACGGCCTCACCCTCACCTGGGCCTTCGAGCTCGCCCTGGCCTGCGACCTCATCGTCGCCGCCGAGTCCGCGAGCTTCGGGCTGATCGAGGCGACCGTCGGCCTCACCCCGGCGATGGGCGGCACGCAGCGGCTCGCGCAGCGGGTCGGGCAGGGCCGCGCGAAGTACTTCGTCATGACGGCGGGTCGCTTCGGCGCAACGGAGATGGAGCGGTGGGGCGCGGTCGACCGGCTCGTTCCCGACGGCGAGCTCGACGCGACCGCGCGCACCCTCGCGCAGGACCTCGCCGCCGGCCCGACGACGGCCCACGCGGCGACCAAGGAGATCCTCGCGACGCTGGCCGCGGACGGGCTCGACACCGCGAACGCCCGCACCGCGGAGATCGCCGGGAAGCTCTTCGCCACCGCCGACCTGCGCGGCGCGATGGACTCGTTCGTCGAGCGCGGCCACGGGAAGGCGACCTTCCGCGGCGCCTGACGGCACCTACGTCAGCGGCAGCACGCTCACCGGCTCCAGGCCGCCCTCGCGCGTCGAGCGCTCGAAGCGGACGCGGGCGGAGCGACCGGTGAGCTCGAGGGTCGCGATGGAGTTGCCGAAGTAGGGTCCGCCGATCGCGTCCCACTCCACCGGCTCGGGCTCCACGCCCCACCAGCGGCCGATCCGGCGGACGACCCGGGTCATCGACCGGGTCCAGCCTGCCGCGAACACGTACTCCATGAACCACGGCACGCTGTTGCGCACGGGGGAGCAGGTGAGCTGGTAGACGTGCGAGCGGCTCGGCGTCGGGAAGCTCGCCCGGGCCGCGTAGCTGTGGTGGACGTCCCCGGAGAGCACGCAGACCGTGGCCGGGGCCGCCGACGACGCCGCGGTCCGCTCGACCAGCCGGGCGAGGCGGTCGAACGACGCGCGGAACGCCGGCCAGTGCTCCAGGTCGACGGCCTGGCGGAACCACTCGGCGGCGCGGCTGCCCCGGGCGGCGGAGCGTTCGTCCATGGTCTGCACCTGGCTGATCGCGGGCGGCATCAGCCAGGGGATGGACGAGCCGACGAGCACGTGGTCGAGGTCGGGCTCGGCGGCCTGCGTCTCCAGCCACGTGAACGTCTCGTCGTTGATCATGAGGCGCTCGTCGTCGTTGAGCACCCGGCCGCAGCGGGAGTCGACCATGAGCAGCCGGCTGCCGGCGAGGTCCCAGCGGTAGCTCCACCGCACGCCCGCCGGGTTGCCCACCGCGGCGTCGGCCCGGGCCGCGAACTCCTCGAGCAGCGGGTAGGCGTCGCCCTCGCAGGCCATCACCTTGCGGTAGAGGTCGTCGGTGTCGAGCGTGGCCGGGTCCATGTTGCCCAGGTGCTGGTAGACCCAGTACGACGCCAGGCCGGCCCGGATCCGCGTCGGCCACCAGTCCAGCTGCGCCATCTCCTCGCGCCAGGCCTGCGAGGTGTTCCAGTCGTCGCGGACGTCGTGGTCGTCGAAGATCATCGCGACCGGGGCGGTCGACAGCAGCCAGCGCACCTCGGGGTCCTGCCACGTCTCGGCGTAGAGGTGCGCGTACTCCGGGTAGTCCGCGATCTCCGCGCCCGCGCCGTCGTCGTCGCCCCGGCGCTCACGGAGCCACTGCTGCGTCCGCGGGGTGGTCTCGTCGGCGTACACCTGGTCGCCGAGCAGGCAGATCGCGTCCGGCAGTTCGGCGGCGGCCGCGTCGCCGTCGGCGGCCGCGGTGATCCGGCGCAGCAGCCGCGCGGCATAGGCGTCGAGGGCGTCGACGCCGAGCGTGGCCTCGAGCTCGGGGTCCCCGGTCGGGGGGTAGCGGCAGGAGCCGAACACCACGCGCTGGGTGCGCTCGGACCGCTCCGCGCGGGTCCGGATGCGCGACGGCGGCAGGCCGTCGAACGGCCACACCCGCTCGCCGTCCAGGTGGACCTCGTAGGTCCGCACGGAGTCCGGCTCCAGGTCGCGCAGGACCACCAGGGCGTAGTGCTCCCCGCACACGGTGAACGTCGAGGCGCTCTGCCCCAGGATCTCCACCTTGCCGGGGCGGTCCACCTCGACCCAGACCGTCGCCGTCGTCGTCCCGACGTGGCGCAGGAGGGGCCCGAGCACGAGCAGAGAGCTGTCGGTCACGCCGACAGCCTGCCTCACCCGCGCTCGGTCAGCTTCGACAGACGCCGCTGGACCTCGTCGAGCCGCGCCTGCAGCAGCGTGACCTCGGCGGAGAGCAGCGGGATCTCGGCCTCGGGCGGGAGGTCGGCGGCCGCGGGGTCGTCGGGGCCGGCGGCCTCGAGCGGGGCCAGGGGCGCGAGGACCGTCCGCTCCACGCCCTCGTCGACCGTGACCGGCACCCCGGCCAGCCGGCCGAGCCGGTCCAGCGACAGGACCGCGCGGCGCCCGGCGCACTCCCGGCAGACCGCCTCGAGGCGACGCCAGCCGACGATGCCGCCCCCGACGTCGTCGAGTGCCGCCGCCGCGCGCCCGCAGCGGCACCGGCCCACCCGCACCGCCCGCACCGTCTGGCGCTGGTAGCGCAGCCCCAGCTCGTAGGAGACGTAGCGGCCCGAGGCGAGCACCTCCAGCAGGACGCTGCGCTCGTACTGCTCGTCGCAGGCCAGGGCGCGGGCCTGCTCGGCCTCGTGGAAGCAGTAGAACCCGCAGTCGCACCACGTCGACGGGCAGCGGTGCCGCGGGGACTGCACGCAGACGGCCTCGGCCACCGTCCCGTACACCTGGCTGCGCCCGAGGGCGACGCCGTTGAACCCGAGCGCGGTGCCGTCCGCGGACAGCATCGGGTAGGCGATCTTCCAGCCGGGGAGGGCGGGGCGGGAGCCCGGCGACTCCTCGGGACGCGGGTGCGTCCGGCCCCGCCACGACGACGGGGGCACTCAGCTCCCGGAGACGACCGGGTCCGGCGTCGGCTGCTCGTGCACGTCCACAGTCTCCACCGGCTCCGGCGTCGCGGCCGGGGCGGGCACGGCGGGCGCGGGCGGGTCCTCGGCGATACCGGCGGTGAGTCGACGGCCCAGGCGCATGTCTGCCTCCTCGAGGTGGGACTGCACCGATGGTCGGCCGGTGACGGGCGAGATGTCCAGGGATGATCCGCGATCGCAACGAAACACGGGCCCGGCCCGGACCCCAGGGGAGGTGGTCCGGGCCGGGCCCGCGTCCGAGGCGGCGCGACCTACTCGGCGGCCTCGAGCCCGAGGTCGTCGAGGACGGCGCCGACCTCGGCCTCGGTGTCCGCGACGTTGTGGTCGACGTACTCCGCGATCGGCGTGACCTCGGCGGCGTTCGCGGCCGGCGCGGCCACGCCGAGGGCGAGGGCCGGGCCGACGAGGGCGGCGAAGCCGAGGCGCAGGGAGCGGTTGGAGGGCATGGGGGGTCCTTCCCGAAGGGACGGCGGGTACTGCTCGGTCGGACACCGCGGACGGTGTCGATCGGCGCAACGAGGCCCCTCGGGGACGAACACGGCTCCTGGCCCGGTCGTAACACGAAGATCATCGACAAACGTGTCGGACCCGCCGTCACCGGACGTCCCCGTGCAGGTCACGGCGGATGCGCGCCGATTTCGCCCGTTCGGGCGCTCGGTGATCTCGTGCTGACGAGTCCGAAACGTCCCGTTCACGGGGCGAGGGGCCGGCCCCCACCCGGAGTCGGGAACGAGCGTCGTCCCGCTAGGGTGCCCGACACGGTGATCGAGGCGGGCGAGGGCAGCTCGAGGGCCGTACGGGGGCAGTAGCTCAGCCGGTCAGAGCAGCGGACTCATAATCCGTCAGGTCGTCGGTTCGAACCCGACCTGCCCCACGCGCGGGTGCCGAAGGGGTCCTACACCCCCTGTATGCTGCGCGGACGGTCGACGCTCCGGCCGTTCCCGACCGGTCCGCGGTCCGGGAGGAGCGACGGCCCGGAGGTACCCCATGACCGTCGTCGACGACGCCCTCGCACCCGCCCCCTGGCGGCCGGGATTCGCGACCACGGACCCCGATCACGCCGCCCAGGTAATCCGCGACAGCTACCAGATCTCCCGCGGCGTCCGGATGCCCGCCCGCCCCGAGGACTTCCACTTCGCGCAGCAGATGCAGGACGGGGACGGGTTCGCGCTCGGCCGGTTCCGCTGCCCGTCCCCGATCGGCTATCGCGGGCCGCAGGGCGGGGTGTACTGCATCGACCAGGTCTACCGCGGCCGGGTCGGGTTCCTCACGTCGCGCCACGACCTGCGCGCCGTCGCCGGTGAGGTCTTCCTCGTCCCCAACGACGAGCCGTGGGAGGCCGCGACCGACGACGTCGACGTGGCCGGGATGATGCTGGACCGGGAACGGGTGGCGGCGTACGCGGCGTCGGTCTCCGGCTCGGAGGACCTCACCTTCACCGGCCTCGACCCGGTCTCGCCCGGCGCCGCCCACTTCTGGGACGCGACGGTCGCGCACGTGCGCGACACCGTCCTGGACGACGCCGTCGCCCGGGAGTCCCCGCTGGTGCAGGGGGAGGCGTTCCGCATGCTCGCGGCCGCGCTGCTCACGACCTTCCCGAACACGGCCAGGGCCGCGGAGGGTGGTCGCGTCCCCCGGGTCGAGCCCGCCGTCGTGCGCCGCGCGGCGCAGTTCATGGACGAGCACGCCCACGACGCGATCGGGCTCGAGGACGTCGCCGCCGCGGCCCGCGTGTCCCCGCGCGCCCTGCAGATGGCGTTCCGGCGGCACCGCGACCAGACGCCCCTGGAGTACCTGCGTCGCGTCCGCATGGCGCGCGCACACCAGGACCTCCGGGACGGCGATCCCACCCGGGGCGACACCGTGGCCGAGATCGCCGCCCGGTGGGGCTTCGGGAACGCGGGCCGGTTCTCCGGCGAGTACCGGCGCGTGCACGGGTGCTCGCCCAACGAGACCCTGCGCCGGTAGGGCGGCGGCGACACGTTCGGGTGGTCCTCGGCATGTCGTGCGCTGCGCTCCCCGGGTCCGCTCGTTGGTCCGCAAGAATGGCGCTCCGGCGAATTCTGTGGGTCGTCGTCACGCAGGATGATCGTCAGGCCGCGTGACGTGCGATGATCGGGTCATGATCATTCCGCCGCCCACCACGGGCAGCGACCGGCGCCCGGCTCAAGTCCTCGGCCCGGACGACCGTCGAGGGGACATGACCGTCTCGATCGACCAGCTCGCCGTGCCCAGCTCCCGCCAACCGGCGTCCGGTCCGTTCCCCGCCGTGACCTCGGGCGTCCCCGGCGCGGTCGCCGCCCTCCGGCGGGCGATCGCCGACGGGACCGTCCACCACCACGGGACCGCCCCCGCCGTCGGGGTCGTGCGGGTCTGGGCCGCCGGCGGCGACCTCGACGCGCAGCGCGACGCGTGCACCGACTGCGCCGGCTGAGCCGAGGGGGCACGCTCGGGCGGTGACCCGCGCGCCCGAGCCCACCCCGCTGTCCCGCCGGCTGCGCGAGCTGGCCGAGCAGGCCCCCGGCGCCCCCGCCGTCTCCGACGGCGACACCGCGCTGACTCGCGCCGAGCTCGACCGCCTCACCGACCGGCTGGCGCGCACCTTCGCGTCCCGGGGCGTCACGCGCGGCGACCTCGTGGCGATCGCGCTGCCCAACACCGTGCACCACGTCGCCGCGAGCGTCGCCGCCTGGAAGCTCGGCGCCGTCCCGCACCCCCTCCCCGCGCGGATGGCCCCCGCGGAACGGGAGGCGGTGCTCGCCGTCGGGAAGCCCGCCCTCGTCCTGGACGAGGCGCCGGAGCCGGACACCGACGACGACTCCCCGCTCCCGGACGTCGTCGGCCCGTCCTGGAAGGCCCCGACCTCGGGCGGGTCGACCGGTACCCCGAAGGTCATCGTGGCCGGTCAGGCCGCGTGCACGGAGGAGGTCCTGGCGCGGGCCGACGGCCTGCGGATCGACCGCGACGGGGTCTTTCTCGCGACCGCCCCGCTGCACCACAACGCGCCCTACATGTTCAGCCTCATGGCGCTGCTGCAGGGCCACCACGTGGTGCTCATGCAGCGCTTCGACGCCGCGCGCACGCTCGAGCTGGTCGCCGAGCAGCGGGTCACGTGGCTCTACCTGGTCCCGACGATGATGGCCCGGATCCTCCGTCTTCCCGACGATGCCTGGGGCGACCTGAGCAGCCTCCGCACCGCCCTGCACGTCGGCGCCCCGTGCCCGCCGGAGGTCAAGCGCGGGTGGTTGGCGCGCCTGCCACGGCCCGAGATCCTCGTCGAGCTCTACGCGGGCACCGAGTCGCAGGCGAGCGCGATGATCGACGGCCGCGACTGGCTCGCGCACCCCGGCTCCGTCGGTCGGATCACCCGCGGACACGTGCGGATCACCGACGACGAGGGCCACGAGGTGCCCCCGGGCGTCGTCGGCGAGATCTGGATGCGACCGGAGGGCGGGCCCACGTACCGCTACCTGGGCGCCGAGCCGCGGGAACGGGACGGCTGGGAGTCCCTCGGTGACATGGGCTCGTTCGACGCGGACGGCTACCTGTACCTCGCCGACCGGCGCACGGACATGGTCGTCGTCGGCGGGGCGAACGTGTACCCGGCGGAGGTGGAGGCGGCGCTGCTCGCGCACCCCGCGGTCCTCGACGCGGTGGTGGTGGGTGTTCCCGACGACGACCTGGGCCGGGTCGTGCACGCGGTGGTCCGGGCGGACCCGTCGTCGGAACCGGAGCTGCGGGCGCACCTCGACGGGCGCCTGGGCCGTCACAAGCGCCCCCACACCTACGCCTTCGTCGACCACCCGTTGCGCGACGACGCGGGCAAGGTCAGGCGTTCCGCGTTCGGATCTGCGCCTCCAGGTCGGTAGCGGGCACCGGCGGGCTCCAGAAGTAGCCCTGCCCGTACCGGCAGCCGAGCGTGCGCAGGGCGTGGGCCTCGCTCTCGGTCTGCACGCCCTCGGCGATCGGGATGAGGTCGAACGCGTGGGCCATCACGAGGATCGCGGCGGTCACGCGCATCTGCTGGTCGTCCACGTCGAGGTCGGTGACCAGGGACCGGTCGATCTTCACCTCGTCGACGAAGGCCCGGCGGGCGTACCCCAGCGACGAGCTGCCCGTCCCGAAGTCGTCGATCGCGACCCCGACCTCCGCCTCGCGCAACCCCTCCAGCGCCTCGCGGGTGGCGGCGTCCTCGCCGAGCAGGCGGTGCTCGGTGATCTCGATGGTCACGTCCTGCGGCCGGAGCCCGTGCCGCCGGGTGCAGTCCACGATGCCGTCGACGAAGCCCGGCGCCCGCAGCTCCACGGGGGAGACGTTGACGTGGACCGAGAAGGGCTCGTCGTCCAGGACGTCGCGGCGCCACCGCGCGACCTGCGCCGCCGCGGTCTCCAGCACCCACATGTCCAGCGCGGTGATCAGCCCGGTGTCCTCGGCGACCGACAGGAACATGTCGGGGGTGAGGAAACCCCGCTCGGGGTGCCGCCAGCGGGCGAGGGCCTCGACCGCGGCCACCCGGCCCGTCTCCAGGTCGACGATCGGCTGGTAGAGGACCAGCAGCTGGCCCGTGGTCAGCGCGGTGCGGAGCTCGTCGGCGAGCCGGCTGCGGGCCTGGGCCTCCCGGCGCATGGCGGGCGCGAACACGCTGACCCCGCCCCGGGCGCGCCCCTTGGCGATGTACATCGCCGTGTCCGCGTCCCGGAGGAAGTTCGCCGTCGAGCCGCCCCCGCCCGCGCCGAGCCGGACGCCGATGCTGGCGCTCACCCAGCACGACCGACCCTGCACGACGACGGGCGCGGCGAGCGCGGTCCGGATCCGCTCGGCGATGTCCAGGGTCTGCTCCGGGGTGGCGTCCTGCACGAGGATCGCGAACTCGTCCCCGCCGAGCCGGGCGACGGTGTCGCTCTCGCGGACCAGGCCGCGCAGCCGCTCGGCGACCGCGACCAGGAGTTCGTCGCCGATCTCGTGGCCGAAGCTGTCGTTGATCGCCTTGAAGCCGTCCAGGTCGAGGACGAGCACCGCAGGGACCGTGCCGGCCTGCTCCACCTGCCGCAGGCGCATCCCGAGCAGCGTGCGGTTCGCGAGCCCGGTCAAAGGATCGGAGTGGGCGAGCAGCTCCAGGGCGGCGTGCGCGTCGGCGAGCTCGCGGGTGCGCTCGGTGACGCGCCCCTCGAGGTCGTGCGTGAGCCCCTGCAGCTCCTCGGCGAGCATGTTCAGCCCGACGACGATGGCGTCGATCTCGTCGGACTCGTTCGAGGGGTCGAGCCGTGCGTCCAGACGTCCCGCCGCCAGCTCGATCACGAAGCCCGCGAGCTCGTCCAGCCGACGGGCCAGGTCCTCACCCGCGTGCGTCGTCATCGAGCAGCCACGTCAGGGCGGCGTCCTCCTCGGTGAAGAACCGGGTCGGTGCCGCCGGCGGGTTGACGAACAGCGAGAAGTTGGCGATGGTCCGGTCGACCACGGAGCGGCCGAGCATGGCGATCCGCGTGACCGAGGACTCGCGGCCGAACACCGCGCGGGCCTCCCGCGTGGTGGGCGTCTCCGAGCCGACGATCAGCATGGGACGGCGGGTGTCCCCGTTCAGCTCGTCGACCGCGCGGATCGCGTACTCGGCGATCTCCCCGGTGATGCGCAGGCCGGACGCCCACACCAGCCGCACCACGCCCAGGTCGTCGACGTGGAGCGACGCGAAGTAGCCCACGTCCGGCTCGCTGCTCACACCTCCAGCGTACGGCAACACTGCGCTGAACGGGCTAAAGATGAACACCCTTTTGGGCTACTCTTGCGCGCGTCGCGCCTCCGCTCCGGTCTCCTCCGCATACGCCGGGTCGTCGCCCGCCACGCGTCCGACGAACTCGTCCGTGTCCCCCGTACCGGTCACCGACATCTCGTCCCAGCTCGTCTCGTCGTCCTGGTGCACGCCACCGGTGGCGCGGCTGCTCGCGACCCGCGGGTCGGTCGCCACGTCCTGCTCCGACGGCTCCCCGGCGACCGGCGGGTCCAGCGGGCCGTCCTCGCCCTGCAGTTTCTTGCCGACCCGGGTGATCGCGTCCTTGATGCCCATGGATGTGGCTACCCGCCAGGTGAGCAGACATCGTCGCCATGACGACAATTTCTGCTCACCTCGGCTATGCCAACAGCGGAGCCAGCTCCACCGCGCACCCCTGCAGCACCTCGACCAGGTCCTCGTTCGGCGCCGCGACCCGGGCGGCGGGGCCGGTCAGGGCGAGGCCCGCGACCAGGTGGCCGTCCCCGGGCGCTCGCACCCCCACGGCGAGGCAGCCGAACTCCGCCCGGAACTCGCCGCACTGCCGGGCGACCCCGGTCTCCCGGACCTCGTCGAGCCGCCGGCGCAGCTCGTGCGGGTCCACGACGGTGTGCGGGGTCAGGCGGGTGCCGGGCGCGAGGGGCTCGTCGTGCTCGGCGAGCAGGAGCCGCCCCAGCGAGCTCGCGTGCAGGTGCCGGGAGAGCTCGCCGGGGTCGGCGGGCGGGTGGTCGGGGTCGGGGTCGAGGAACACCAGGCGGTGCCCGACGTAGCCCGCGAGGTGCGCGCCCCACCGCACCCGCCCACGCAGGCGGTCCATCACGGCGCGGGCCGCGGTCGGGGTGGCGAGCGGGGCGGGCGCCAGGTTCGCGGCACGCCGTCCGAGGGCGAATCCCCGCAGGTCGGGCAGCCGGACCAGGTACTCCTCGGCGACGAGCAGGTTGAGCAGCCGGTAGGTCGTGGCGGGCGGGATGCGCAGCTCCGCGGAGATGTCCTTCGCGGTCGCGCCGATCCCGGCCGCCGCGACCGCCTCGAGGATCGCGAGCGCGCTGCGCACCGCCTGGGGCTGACGGCCGGTGATCGTCCGCGCGGCGTCCGGGCTCATCCGCCGCCCCGCGACGCGAGGTGCAGGTCCGACGCCGTCGTCTCGTCGTAGACCCCCATCCCGTCGAGCTCGGCCGCGTGCGTCCGGCGCAGCGCCACCCACCCCGCGACCGCCGCGAGCACCACCAGGCCGACCGTCACGGGCAGCAGCACCCCGCCCGGGCGCACCAGGGCCACCACGATGACGACGGCGAGCACCGGCACCGCCACCCACGCCACCACGACGACGGCGGGGGTCAGCTCGCCGATGCGGCGCAGGAAGCGCGGCGCGGCGAGGCACACCAGCAGGTAGGCCGCGAGGAAGCCGACGGTCGCGAGGGCGAGCAGCCCGCCCAGCAGGTCCTGCGGCTCGACCCCCGCGAGGGTCCCGACGACGGGTGGGAGCGCCAGCAGCGGCACGGCCAGGCCCACCGCGACCGCCGGCGTGTGGTGCCGGCGGTGGGTGCGGCCCAGCACGGCCGGGGCGACGCCCTCGCGGGCCAGGGAGAACAGCACCCGCACCAGGGTGTTCAGCGCGGCGAGCGTGCAGGCACCGAACGAGGCGATGATGCCGGCGTCGAGGAGCAGCGGCGCCCAGTCCCCGATCACGGCCGCGCCGGGCCCGCCGTCGGGGGCGGCCACCGTCAGCGCCGGGAGCACCGTCGGCGCCGCGAGGTGGACCAGCATCGCCACGAGGTAGAGCAGCGCCGCGCCGCCCGCCGTCACCGCCACCGCGCGGGGGACGCTCGCGAAGGGCCGCCGCGCCTCGACCCCGAGCGCGGTCGCCGAGTCGAACCCGATGAACGCGGCCACCGCCGGGAGCACGCCGGCGACGATCCCGGCCGCGCCGACCGGCGGCAGGGGAGCGGCCGGACCGGCCGGGGCCCGCACCGCCAGGGTCACGAGCACGGCCAGGATCAGCGTGATCGACACGCCCTCCACCACGAGCATGACGCGGCCCGCGAGCCGGACGCCCCGCACCGCGCACGCGGCGATCGCACCGCTCAGTACCACGACGACCGCCACCCCCACCGCGGTCGTGTCCACCGGCCACAGCCGCTCGACCAGGGCCCGGGCGTACCAGGAGGCGCCGACCAGGGCCGCCGCCACGAGCAGCCCGTAGCCCAGCACCATCGACACCGCGCAGGCGTACGCCCCACCGGGACCGAGACCCTTCGCGGTGAAGCTGTACAGCCCGCCCGCGGCCGCCATGCGCCGGGCGAACACCGCGATCGAGGCGACCACCAGCCCCACCAGCGCCGCGGCGATCGCCACCGACCAGGGCGCACCGCGCCCGGCCGCCGTCGTGACGAGCAGGGGGACCGCGGCCATCGCCCCGGCCGGCGCGGTCGTCGCCACCGACTGCGCGAGGACCCCGAGCGGCCCGAGCGTGCGCCGCCGCAGACCCGCCACGGGGGACCGGGCGCGCAGTCCCGGGATCCCTCGCGTCGTGCGCATCGCCGTACCGTAGGGCCCGGGCGTGGCCGGGGGAATCCTCCCGAACGAGAAACCGTCGCCGACGATTCCCGTTCGGGCTCCGGATCGCCGCCCGCATTCTCCGTTGTGGGAATCGGGCTGCCTCTCCGCCATTCCTCCGAGAAATCGATCGGCGCGCGTACCGCAGTTCCGTACCCGCTCTTGACCGCGCCGCACGTCGCTCGTCAGCGTGACCCGCGACATATCCGTGGTCGAGAGGAGCGCGAGCATGGCCGCGCCGGCACGACGATTGTCCGGGACCCTCGGGGCCGGGGCGATCGTGTTCATGGTGGTCGCCGCGGCGGCCCCGCTCACCGTCATCGCGGGATCGGTCCCGCTCGGCATCGGGGCGGGCAACGGCGCCGCGTTCCCCGCGACGTTCGTGCTCTGCGCGGTGGTGCTGGCGTTCTTCGCGGTGGGTTTCTGCGCGATGAGCCCGCACGTGCCCGACGCCGGGGCGTTCTTCACCTACATCCGCGCCGGGCTCGGCCGCCCGCTCGGGCTCGGCGCCGCGTTCCTCGCGCTCGCGACGTACGCCGCCGTGCAGGCGGCGGTGTTCGGGTACGTCGGCGCGGCGCTCGACGAGCTGGTGACCTCGTTCGGCGGGCCGAGCCTGCCCTGGTGGGTGTGGACCTTCGTCCTGATGGCCCTGGTCGCGGTGCTCGGCTACCGCCACATCGAGCTGTCGAGCCGGGTGCTGGGGGTGCTGCTGGTCGCCGAGATCGCCGTCGTGCTGGTGCTCGACGTGGTCGTCGCGGTGTCCGGCGGCGGGCCCGAGGGGCTCTCGACGGCGTTCCTGCAGCCCGCGCAGATCGGCTCCGGCGCCGTGGGGATCGCGGTGATGTTCGCGATCGCGAGCTTCATCGGGTTCGAGGCGACCGCGGTCTTCCGCGACGAGGCCCGCGACCCGGAGCGCACGATCCCGCGCGCGACCTACCTCGCCCTCGCCATCGTCGGCGTGTTCTACGCGCTGTCGAGCTGGGCGGTGGTCTCGGCGTGGGGCGACTCCGCGGTGGTCACCGAGGCGGCGGCCAACCCCGGCACGCTGCTGATCTCCACCGTCACCACCTGGCTCGGCCCGTTCGCCGGCCACGTCGTCACGGTCCTGCTCGTGACCAGCATCTTCGCGGCGATCCTGTCCTTCCACAACGTCGCCGCCCGGTACTGGTACGCCCTCGGCGGCCACCGCGCGCTGCCCGCCGCGTGCGGCCGCACGCACGCCCGGCACGGCTCGCCGCACGTGGCCTCGCTCGCCCAGACCGGTCTCTCGTTCGTGATCATCGCGGTCTGCGTGCTCGCCGGGCTGGACCCGGTCGCGCAAGTCTTCGCCTGGGCCGCCGGCGTGGCGACCCTCGGGCTGTTGGTGCTGATGGTCGTCACCTGCGTCGCCGTGCTCGTGTTCTTCGCCCGCACCCGCGCCGACCGGCGGATCTGGCACACGCGGGTCGCCCCGGCGCTCGGCCTGATCGGTCTCGTGGTCTGCCTCGTGCTCACGATCGCGAACTTCCCGACCCTGATCGGCGGCTCCACCGGCCTCGCCGTCGTGCTCGGCGGCCTGCTCGTCGTGGTCGCCGTCGCCGGGGTCGTCGTGGGCCTCACGCGCCGCGAGGCCGCCGCCGCACCCGCCGTCGTGAACCCCTCGTCCGAGAAGGAGCTCGCATGACCGCCACCGTCAGCACGGTGACCCACCCGCTGCAGATGCCGACCGAGGCCGAGTACACCGCCGTCCGGGAGGTGCTCGTCGAGGCCGGGCTGCTGTCCGACCGTGTCCGCTACTGCTTCGCCGACCTCGAGGAGCCGCCGAAGGCCGAGGTGCTCGCGTTCTCCGCCGGGGACGTGGTCGACCGCCGGTTCCGGGTGGTCCTGCTGGACCTGGACTCCGGCCGCTCGTGGGACACCGTCGTCTCCGCGACCCGCCGCGAGGTCGTCTCGGGCCGCGAGCTCGACCCCGCCCGGGACGGCCAGCCGCCCATCATCGACTCGGAGTTCGAGCCGATGGAGGACATCCTCAACGCCGACCCCCGCTGGACCGACGCCCTCGCCACCCGCGGCATCGACCCGGCGTCGGTGCGGGCCGTCCCGCTCTCGGCCGGGGTCTACGACTATCCCGACGAGGTCGGGCGCCGGATGGCCCGCGCGTTCGGCTTCCGCCAGGACGGCCCGGACGACCACCCCTGGGCGCACCCGATCGACGGGCTCGTCGCCTACGTCGACCTCACCGCCCGCACCGTCGACCGCGTGATCGACAGCGGCCCGGTGCCGGTCCCGGAGGTGTCGGGCAACTTCCAGGACCCCGCCGTCCAGGGTCCGCCGCTGGACTCGCTGAAGCCCATCGAGATCACCCAGCCCGAGGGCCGCAGCTTCACCGTCGAGGGCAACCACGTGCGCTGGGGCAAGTGGGACCTGCGCTACGGCTTCAACGAGCGCGAGGGCCTGACGCTGCACCAGGTCGCGTTCGACGGGCGCCCGATCGTCTACCGCGCGAGCGTCGCGGAGATGGTCGTGCCCTACGCCGACCCCGCCCCGGTGCGGTTCTGGCAGAACTACTTCGACTGCGGCGAATACATGTTCGCGCGGTACGCGGATTCGCTGCGCCTGGGGTGCGACTGCCTCGGGGACATCCACTACACCGACGCCGTGATCGCCGGCGACGACGGCGTCCCGCGCACCATCACGAATGCGATCTGCATGCACGAGGAGGACTACGGCGTGCTGTGGAAGCACTCCGACCTGTTCTTCACGCAGGCCTCGGAGGTGCGCCGCCAGCGTCGGCTGGTCATCTCGTTCTTCGTGCCGATCGGCAACTACGACTACGGCTTCTACTGGTACCTCTACCTCGACGGCACGATCCAGCTCGAGGTCAAGGCGACCGGCCTGGTGTTCGCGTCCGCGACGCCGGGGGAGTACGCCGCGGAGGTCGCTCCCGGGCTGGGGGCGCCGTACCACCAGCACCTGTTCTGCGCGCGGCTCGACATGACCGTGGACGGCGTGCGCAACGCCGTCGACGAGGTCGAGGCCGAGCGGGTGCCGATGGGGGAGGGCAACCCGTACGGCAACGCTTTCCGCCGCAAGGTCACGCGGCTGGGCACCGAGCAGGGAGCGCAGCGGGACAACGACGGGTCCGTGGTGCGGACCTGGCACATCGTCAACCCGGACAAGCACAACGCCGTCGGGAAGCCGGTCGGCTACGCGCTGCACCCGGAGAACAAGGCGACGCTGCTGGCCGACGAGAACTCGTCGATCCACGCCCGCGCCGGGTTCTCCACGCACAACCTGTGGGTCACCCCGTACGCCGCCGACGAGCGCTATCCCGCCGGCGACTTCGTCAACCAGAACCCGGGCGGCGCCGGGCTGCCGTCGTGGACGCAGGCCGACCGCGGGGTCGACGGCGAGGACATCGTCGTGTGGCACACCTTCGGAACGACGCACTTCCCGCGCCCGGAGGACTGGCCGGTGATGCCGGTCGAGTACACCGGCTTCACCCTCAAGCCGGTCGGCTTCTTCGACGCCAACCCCGCGCTCGACGTGCCGCCGAACCCGGGGAAGGCCTGCCACTAGCGGTCAGTGGGCCATCGCCGGACCGTCCGACGGCGCCGGCTTCCCGTGCTTGAGCATCAGCGCGAGCGGGACGCCGAGCGCCGTCAGGATGGCGGTGGCGTAGAGCAGGTCGTTCATCGCGGTGACGAAGACCTGGCTCTGCAGGTTCGAGTACATCTGGTACGTCTCGAGCATCCCGGAGCCGCCACCGGCTCCGCCGGCCAACGAGGCCGAGCCGCCGACCATCGACGGGTCGACGAGCCCGCTGCGGTCCGCCGAGGCCTGGGCCTGCTGGATCGTCATCATCGCGGTCATGGCGGCCAGGCCGATCGCCGACGAGGCCCGCTGGACCAGCGTGTTCACGGCGCTGCCGTTCTCCGAGAGGAAGCTCGGCAGCGAGCCGAGGCCGCCGGTCATGATCGGCATCATCGCGAGCCCGATCCCGGCGGCGCGGGCGGCGAGCAGCATCTCCAGGTGGCCGTGCGAGACGTCGATCGTCATGCCGGCCAGTTCCCAGGTCGTGTACGCGACGATCGCGAGGCCGATCGCCGCCGGGATCCGGGCGCCGATCTTGTCGTAGATGAACCCGGCCGCCGGCATCACGAAGGCCATGACGAGCGCCTGGGGCAGCAGGAGCAGGCCGGTCTCGAAGGCGCCCATGCCCTGGTACTGCTGCAGGAACACCGGGATGTAGAAGAGCACGCCGAACAGGCCCATCGAGATGATGGCGATGAGCAGCAGCGAGTTCGTGAACGGCCAGTGCAGGAACACCCGCAGGTCGAGCAGCGGCTCGTCGACCTCGAGCTCGATCACCACGAACAGTGCGAGGGCCAGCACGCCGACGGTCAGCAGGATCAGCGTCGGGTAGGACGTCCAGCCCCACGTCGGGCCCTCGTGCAGCGCCAGGAGCATGGAGAACAGCCCGACCGCCACCGCGGCGAACCCGGGGACGTCGAGCTTCCGGCCCCGCGTCTGCGAGAACTTCGGCAGGAAGAAGATCGCCGCGAGGACGCCGACCACACCGATCGGCACGTTGATGAAGAAGATCAGCCGCCAGTTGACGTACTCGACCAGGTAACCGCCGAGGGTCGGGCCGATCGCCGGGGCGAAGATGATGCCGAGCCCGTAGATGCCCATCGCGGCGCCGAGCTTGTCCTTCGGCACGATCTTGTAGAGCGCGGCCAGGGCCACGACCGGGATCACGCCGCCGGGGATCGCCTGCAGGATGCGGAAGGCGATGATCGAGTTGATGTCCCAGGCGAAGCCGCACAGCGTCGAGAAGATCGCGAAGAAGATCATGGCGATCGTGTAGACGCGGCCGAGCCCGTACCGGATGCCGAGCCAGGCGCTGGCCGGGACGACGACGCCCTCGGCGAGCGAGTACGCCGTCGAGACCCACTGCATCTCGTCGGTCGTGGCGCCGAAGTCGTTCTGCATCGTCGTGATCGCGACGTTGACGATGCTGATGTCCAGCACGGACATGAACATCCCGGCGACCAGCACGAGCAGCGGGACGATCCACCCGTTGCCCCCGCCCGTTCCCGACGGCGGGTCGGTGCGGGTCGGGGTCTCGGCCGCCGGCGCGGCGGCCGGCCGGGCCGGGGCGACCGCCGGGTCCCGTGGCTCGGTCCGCGGCGCGTCGTCGACGGTCGCGGGCCGGGCGTCCAGGTCGGTGTCGGTCGACATGCCGCCTCCCCCTCAGCGCTCTCGATGGCGGTCCACCGTCGGTGGTACCCGTTCCATCGGGAATGTGGCAGGCAGTGTCAGCAAGTCGTGCCGAGAGCTATCTCACCGGATGCGGCCGAAGTGGTAGTCCCCGAACAGGTTGCCCAGCTTGACGCTCTGTCCGGTCTCCGGCGCGGTCCACATCTTGCCGTCGCCGGCGTAGATCGCGACGTGGTAGATGCTGTTCTCGCCGCCCATGAACACCAGGTCGCCGGGCTGGGCCTGGCTCTGGGAGATGTGCTCGGCCTTGTCGTACTGCGCCTGGGAGGTCCGCGGCAGGCTGATGCCCATCTTGCCGAAGACGTACTTGGTCAGCCCGGAGCAGTCGAAGCCGCTGGGGGTGGTGCCGCCCCACTCGTAGGGCACGCCCTTGAACTCCGCGGCCTGGGCGACGATCCGGTCGCCGAGCGCACCCAGGCTCGCCGGGGCGGCCGCGGCCTTCTCCTTCTTGGCGGACGCCGCCTTCTGCGCCTCGGCGGCCTTCTCCTTCGCCTGCGCCGCGGCGGCCTTCTGGGCCGGCGACTCGCTCTTGACGGCGGGGGCGGCCGCGGCCGGCGCGGCCGCCAGCGACACCGGGGCCACGGTCGCGGCGCGCGGCGCGGGCACCGAGGCCGGCGACTGCGCCGACAGCAGGGTCGCGGCCTGGCTGACGTCCGTGGAGTCGGAGAGCGAGTCGGTGAGGGCCGGGAACGCCCCGGTGGAGCCCGCGACCGCGGCGGCGCTCGCCGTCACCAGCGCGGCGGCGATCCCGGCGCGGGTGAGCGAGCCGGTGGTGAACGAGGTGTGCGAGGCGTGCGAGCGGGGCTCGGGGCGGCCGGGGTTGTTGACGGCGCCGAACGGCATGGTCGCCGGGGTTCCGGCGAGCGCGACGTGACGTCCCACGGGGGTGTCCTTCTCGGCCGTGCACGGTGGTTCGGGGTCCACCGCTCGTCCTGGCCACTCGGGCGACGACCGCTGGGGACCGGTCGGCTCGCACGCGTGTCCCGATGCACGACGCCCGGGGAGCGGGCCACCGGGACGGAACGGCGACCCGGGCGGAGTGCTCGGCGGTCCACCGGGGTGGTGAACCGGCCGAGACACTAACGAGACCTTTTCGTGATCTACAAGGGCGGCGCGGGCACGGACCGCTCGACCGTTCGCCCGGTCGGCGTGCTCGGCGACGACCGTCCGGCGCCGACCCGCCGTCACCCGCCGTCCGAACCCCAGGTCGGTACCGCCACGTGGAGCAGGCCGGCGGCGAACGGTCGAGGGGGACGACGGGGGCGCCGTCCCGAAGACGCGGTTCGTCCGGTTCCGGGTGTCGCGCCCGTCGGAGGGTGCGGCGCGACGAGTGGACGGGTCTACCGTCGGGCCCGTGACGCAGCCAGCCACGGTCGACATCGAGGTCGTCGAGCGGATCGACGACTCCCTGCTCGCCGCCGTCGAGCGCCTCCTGCCCCAGCTGTCGCGCTCGGCCGCCTTCGACGAGCAGACGATCGCCTGGGTGGTGCAGCACGAGGCGTGCACGCTGTTCACGGCGAGCGTCGACGGCACGGTCGTCGGCGCGCTGACGCTGGTGATGTACCCGCTCCCGACGGGGCTGCGGGCCCACGTGGACGACGTGGTGGTGGACGAGTCCGCTCGGGGCCACGGGGTCGGCGAGGTGCTGGTGCGCGCGGCGCTCGCGCGGGCCACCGAGGTCGGCGCGCGCACCGTGGACCTCACCTCGCGGCCGTCCCGCGAGTCGGCGATCCGGCTCTACGAGCGGTGCGGCTTCGTCCGCCGCGATTCGACGCTCTTCCGGTGGACGCCCCCCGCGGCGGGGTAATCGGCGTCGCGTGACCCACCATCCCGCAGCGGACGCGACGGACTGGGGCGGCCGCCTGCCCCGCAACGAGACCCTCGACCTCGACAACGACCAGCAGGCCGCCGTCGGCGAGCTCCACCGGCGCGCCGCGCGGTGGGCGGAGCACTCCGGCTTCGCGGCGACCGACGACCGGGGTGGGCTGATCGGCCCGTTCAACGCCTTCGCCCTGCGCCCGGGGCAGGGCCGGGGGTTCAACCGGTGGGTAGCGAACGACCAGCAGAACTCCTCGCTGTCCGCGCCGATCCGCGAGGTCGTGATCCTCACCGTGGGGACCGCGTGGGACGCCGACTACGAGATCTACGCGCACGTGCTGGTCGCGCGGTCGGTCGGGCTGTCCGAGACCGTCATCGAGGGCATCCGGACCGGGTCGACCGACGGCTTCACCGCCGCCGAGCGCGCCGCACACCGGTTCGTCGACGAGCTGGTGCGGAACCACCGCGTGCCCGACGACGTCTACGCGGCGGCCGAGGCGGAGTTCGGCCGCGACGGCGTGCTGGACATGGTGCACCTGACGGGCATGTACCTCGCGACGTCGGCGCTGCTCAACGCGTTCGAGGTGCCGGCTCCGGAGATCCCGCCGGCACCGTGAACGCCCGGTCCGCGCGGTCCGCCAGCCGCTGCGCCTGCGCGAGCAGCGCCTCGAGGAGCGGGGGCTCGATCACCCCGCCGCGCCTACCGAAGAGCCAGTCACCGCGCAGGCACCAGGACGTGCGGTGCGGGTCGGCGGCGAGGTGGACCAGGACGTCGTAGGGGGCGACGGCGGCCGCGTGGGCGCCGTCGTCGGCGACGATGCGCAGTCGGTGGTCGACGTCCGGGTGACCCGAATGGCGCACGCGGGCCCGGTCGCGGTCGAACAGGACGAAGGTCGGCTGCGGGCCGATCCGCAGTTCCGGGTGTGCGCCCGCGAGACGCAGGGCGACAACGACGCCGTGGTGCGTCGTCGTCGTGCTCGAGGAGTCCTCGCCGATGCCGCCGCTGTGGGTCTGGTGGGTCCAGCCGACCGCGACCGCCTCCCGCCCGTCGGCCGTCGTCCCGGCGACGAGGTGCTCCGGCCTCCCGGAGTCGATGAACGGGGCCACGACCCGGGCGCCGACGGTCCGTGCGGCGGCGCGGTCGGTCTCCCGCCGCCAGCCGCGACCGGCGCACCAGACGTCGAGGGTGTCCCCGCGGGCCCGGACCCTGGACCGGCGATGGACCTCGAGGGCGATGCCGACGGCGACGACGACGAGCCCGAACACGACGACCGACACGAGAGCGCTCATGCTCTCAGCCTTCATCACCCTGAGTGACCAGTACAGGGCCGAGCGGGCGAACGCGAGGTGACGGGCGCCGAGTGCGACGTGGCGCAGGGTCCGGGGGTGCCGGGCCTGCGTGGTGTCGCACTCGGGACGGCCGGGCATCCGGCCTGCGCTCGGCGCGTGAGCGGAGGCCGGACGGCAGCAGCCGATGTCTGTCCGCCGGGTGATCTCCTGCGGCAACCGGACCAATGCGCTCGACCCGGCGTACACGAGTCGTCACCGTCGGCTGTGGTGGGGCCGACACGGCGGTTGAAATCGGGCTGCGGCAAGGTGAGGCTTCCCTAAGGTGTCGTCGCAGGAGACGGGAGGCCGATGAACGCCGTGGCGGGGGTCGCACAGCATGACGACGTCCTGGACGTCCTCGGGGTCGGGTTCGGGCCGTCGAACCTGGCACTCGCCATCGCCGTCGAGGAGCACAACGCTCGCGGCGATCGTCCGGTCCGGGCCGGGTTCGTGGAACAGCAGGAGCGCTTCGGCTGGCACCGCGGGATGCTGCTGCCGGGCGTGACGATGCAGGTCAGCTACCTCAAGGACCTGGTCACGATGCGGAACCCGACGAGCCCCTCGTCGTTCCTGTCCTACCTCCACGAGCACGACCGGATCGCCGACTTCATCAACACCGGCACCGCCTACCCGACCCGGCTCGAGTTCCACGACTACCTGGAGTGGGCCGCGCGGCGGGTGGAGCACCTGGTCGACTACGGCACCCGGGCCGTCGCCCTGACCCCGGTGTACGACCTCGAGGACACCGAGACCGTGGTCGCCGTCGACGTCGCGCTGCGCGACGCCGTGGGCAGCGACGGCGCCGTGCGCACCGTCCGCACCCGCAACGTCGTCCTCGCGAGCGGGCTCCAGCCGTGGCTGCCGGAGGGCATCGAGCGCAGCGAACGGGTGTGGCACACCAGCGAGCTGGTGCCGCGCCTGGCCGAGCTCGACGACGACGTCCGCCGCTTCGTGGTGGTCGGCGCCGGCCAGAGCGCCGCGGAGGCCACCGCCCACCTGCACGACCGCGGCGACACCGAGGTGCACGCGGTGTTCGCCCGCTACGGCTACAGCCCCGCGGACGACTCCGCGTTCGCCAACCGGATCTTCGACCCCGAGGCGGTCGACGACTTCTACGCCGCGACCCCGCAGGTCCGCGACCTGCTCATGAGCTACCACGCGAACACGAACTACTCCTGCGTGGACGGCCCCCTGATCGACGACCTGTTCCGCCGGGTCTACGCGGAGAAGGTCGCCGGCCGGCCGCGGCTGTTCGTGCACCGGGCGAGCCGGGTGACCAAGGTGCGGGTCCCGGAACTCGGCGCGGACCCGGTCGAGCTCGACGTCGAGTTCCTCCCCACGGGCGAGGCGGAGACCCTGACCAGCGACGTCGTCCTGTACGCGACGGGGTACCGCCCGGTCGACCCGACCGGGATGCTCGGCGAGGTCGGCGCGTGGTGCCGCCGCGGGGCCGACGGCGAGCTGGTGATCGCCCGTGACTACCGCGTGGAGACCGCCCCGTCGATGCACGCGGGGGTCTACCTGCAGGGGCCGACCGAGCACAGCCACGGCATCTCGTCGACCCTGCTGTCCAACACCGCGGTGCGGGCCGGGGAGATCCTGTCCTCGCTGCTCACGGACGGGAGACGCAGCGCAGCGGAGCTCGACCTCGGATCGGGGTCGTGACGGCACTCGTCACCGGCGCCGCACGGGGGATCGGCGCCGCGGTCGCGCGCGAACTCGCCGGGAGGGGGGTCCCGGTCGCCCTGGTCGATCGTGACGGCGGGTCGGTGACGGCCCTGGCCGCCGAGCTCGGCGCGGGCTGCGTCGGTGCGGAGGCCGACGTCACCGACGCCGGCGCGGTCGAGGACGCCTTCGCGCACGCCGAGGCCGAGCTCGGGCCGGTGACGATGCTCGCGAACGTCGCGGGCGTGCTGCGCACCGGTCCGGTCGCGGAGCTGGACGACGCCGACTGGGCGGACTGTCTCGCGGTGAACGCGACCGGCGTCATGCACGCCTGCCGGGCGGCCGCGCGCCGGTGGAACACCGCCGACCGGGCCGACCGCGCCATCGTCACGGTCGCCTCGAACGCCGCGGGCGTGCCGCGCACCGGCATGGCCGCCTACGCCGCGTCCAAGGCCGCGGCGCTCGCGGTCACCCGCTGCACCGGCCTGGAGCTGGCGGGCCACGGTGTGCGCGCCAACGTCGTGTGCCCGGGCTCGACCGACACCACGATGCTCGCCGACATGACCCCGGACCCGGCCGCGCTGGTCGACGGCCGCCCGGACGACTTCAAGCTCGGCATCCCGCTGGGGCGTCTCGCCCAGCCCGACGACGTCGCCGCGACCGTCGCGTTCCTGCTCTCCGACGCGGCCCGGCACGTGACCCTGCAGACCCTCTACGTCGACGGTGGAGCCTCCCTTGGACCGTGACCGCCCCGACCACCCCGGGGACCTCCTGGTGCCACCCCCCGACCCGGCCGCCGACGAGGCGCCCCCGGAGGCGGCGGACGTGCTGGAGCCCCCGACGGTCGTCTCCGATCCCGGCCGCACCCCGGCCCGCTTCATGTTCGACGGCCCCTCGGGTCGTCTCTCGACCACCGGCATCCGGACCCGGCTCGCGCCACGTCCCGGCGAGTCGCTCGGCGACGCCGCCGAGCGCGTCCTGGCCGAGGCCGGGCCCGACGAGGTGCTCGTCGGGGCGGTCGGGTTCGACGACGCCGAGCACGCGCTGGTCGTGCCCGAGGACCGTCGCTGGGGCGCCGACCCCGACGTCGCGGACCCGACCGCGCCCGCGCCGGAGGACGCTGCCCCGATCCCGCCCACCGACCTGCCGCCGACGGCGCCCGCGGCGCTCGGCACCCGCTTCGACGTCCGCGCCGAGCCGACCCCGGCCACCTACGCCGCGGCGGTGCTGCGGGCCCTGGGGGCGATCGACGAGGGCCTCGTCGAGAAGGTCGTGCTGTCCCGCACCCTGGCCGTGACCGCCCCGGAGGAGATCGACATCGGGGCCGTCCTCGCCCGCCTCGCGGCTGCGCACCGCAGCTCCTACGTGTTCGCCGCGGATCTCGACGGCGACCGGTCGCTGGTCGGGGCGAGCCCGGAGCTGCTGCTCTCGCGCCGCGGGCGCACGGTGGTGTCGAACCCGCTCGCCGGCACCGTCCCACGCAGCCCGGACCCGGAGGAGGACGCGCGGCGGGCGGACCGGCTCGCCGCGTCGGGCAAGGACCGTCACGAGCACGCCCTGGTCGTGGCGCAGGTCGCGGAGCGCCTGGCCCCGTTCTGCCGGCACCTCGACGTGCCCGAGGGCCCGGAGCTGACCGCGACGGACTCGTTGTGGCACCTCTCCACGCGCATCACCGGGGAGCTGGCCGACCCGGCCCCGTCGAGCCTGCGGATCGCGACGGCGCTGCACCCCACGGCCGCGGTGTGCGGTGCGCCCACCGACGACGCCCGGGTGCTGATCGGCGCGCTCGAGGGGGTCCCGCGCGGCTACTACACGGGCCTGGTCGGCTGGTGCGACGCGTCCGGCGACGGCGAGTGGGCGGTGACGATCCGCTGCGCCGAGGTCTCCGGGCGGCACGCGCGGCTGCACGCCGGCGCCGGGATCGTCGCGGGCTCGGTGCCCGAGGCCGAGGTCGCCGAGACCACCGCGAAGCTCCGCCCGCTGCTCGACGCCCTGGGCCTGGAGGCGGCGCCGTGAAGCTGGAGAACCCGTATCCGCCGGAGTTCGCGGCGGCCTACCGCGAGGCCGGGTACTGGACCGGGCAGACGTTCCCGGACCTGCTCGCGACCGCTGTCGCCGAGCACGGCGAGCGCACGGCCGTCGTCGGGACCGACCGGCAGAAGGTCCGGCAGAGCTGGACGTACGCGGACCTTGGGCAGCGGGCCCGGCGCGTGGCGGGCGGCCTGCACGCGCTCGGGGTGCGCCCGGGCGACCGGGTCGTGGTGTGGCTGCCGAACGCGCCCGAGTACCTCGCGGTGATCTGGGGCCTGTTCACGCTCGGGGCGCTGCCGGTGTTCGCGCTGCCCGCGCACCGCGAGTCCGAGGTGCGCTACTTCGTCGAGCACGCCGAGGCGGTCGGGATCGTCACCGTGACCCGGCACGACCGCTACGACCACGCGGAGACCGCGCGCCGGATCTCGCCGCTGGTCGTGGACGTCGACGAGGGGCTTCCCGACGGGGACCCGGTGCCGGTCGCGACCCCCGACGCCGACGACGTCGCGTTCCTCCAGCTCTCCGGCGGGACGACGGGCCTGCCCAAGCTCATCCCGCGCACGCACGACGACTACCTCTACAGCGTGCGGGCCAGCGCGGACATCTGCGGGCTGACCCCGGACACGGTGTTCCTCGCGGCGCTGCCGTGCGCCCACAACTTCACGATGTCCTCGCCCGGACTGCTCGGGGTGATGCACGCGGGCGGCAAGGTCGTGACGGCGCCGTCGCCCGACCCGGACACGTGCCTGCGCCTGATCGGGTCCGAGGGCGTGACGATGGCAGCGGTCGTCCCGCCGCTCGCGGCGGCGTGGGTGGCCGCGGCGGAGAAGCAGGAACCGGACCTGCCGTCGTTGCAGGTCCTGCAGGTCGGCGGCGCGAAGTGCGGCTCCGAGCTCGCCGCGCGGATCGGCCCGGCTCTCGGCGCGCGGCTGCAGCAGGTGTTCGGCATGGCCGAGGGCCTGGTCAACTACACCCGCCTCGACGACCCCGACGACGTCGTGATCCACACGCAGGGCCGGCCGATCTCGCCGGCCGACGAGGTGCGGGTGGTCGACGAGCACGACCGGGAGGTGCCGGCCGGCGAGGTCGGCGCCCTGCTCACCCGCGGGCCGTACACGATCCGCGGCTACTACCGGGCCGCCGAGCACAACGCGACGGCGTTCACCGACGACGGGTTCTACCGGACCGGCGACCTGGTGCGCCTCGACGAGGGCGGCAACGTCGTCGTCACCGGGCGGGTCAAGGAGCAGATCAACCGGGGCGGGGAGAAGGTGGCGGCCGAGGAGGTCGAGAACCACCTCATGGCCCACCCGTCGGTCCTCGACGCCGCGATCGTCGGCGTGCCCGACGAGTACCTGGGCGAGCGCACGCACGCCTACGTGATCCCGCGCGACCCCGAGGAGAGCCCGGCCCCGGCCGACCTGCGCCGGTTCGTGCGGGAGCGGGGCGTGGCGGCCTTCAAGGTCCCCGACCGGGTCGAGGTGGTCGACGCCTTCCCGGTGACGGGCGTCGGCAAGACCAGCCGCCGGGCGCTGCGCGCCGCCCTGGCGGACCAGCATCGAGAGAAGGGCACCGCATGAGCCTCCCGTCCATCGCTCCCTATCCGATGCCGCGGGCGGAGGAGCTGCCGTCGGGCCGCGCCGGGTGGGACGTGGATCCCGCCCGCGCCGTCCTGCTGGTCCACGACATGCAGCGCTACTTCCTCGCGCCGTTCCGCCGGGACGCCGAGCCGGTCAGCGTGCTCGTGGACCACGTCGCCGAGCTGGCCGCGGCGGCCCGCGCGGCCGGCGTCCCCGTGGTCTACACCGCCCAGCCCGGCGAGCAGCCGCCCGAGGACCGGGCGCTTCTCATGGAGTTCTGGGGCGAGGGTCCGGCCGCGGCCTACCGCGAGGACCCGGACGTCGTCGCGATCATCGACGAGCTCGCGCCGCAGCCGGGCGACGAGGTGCTGACCAAGTGGCGGTACTCGGCGTTCTCCCGCACCCCGCTGGCCGACCGGCTCGCCGACTGGGGACGTGACCAGCTCCTCGTCACCGGGATCTACGCGCACATCGGGTGCATGGTGACGGCCGTGGACGCCTTCATGCGCGACGTGCAGCCCTTCCTGCTCGCGGACGCTCTCGCGGACTTCTCGCGCGACCGGCACGACCAGGCCCTCGAGTGGACCGCGCAGCGCTGCGGGATGGTGACGACGACGGCCCACGCCCTGGCCGGGTTGAAGACGGGCGCGGTGGTGGCCACGCCGTGAGTGCGCCGCCCTCGACGCGACCGGCCCCGGAGACGGGCGGGCCCCCGCGCCGCCCGCGCTCGCGGCGGGCGACCGGGCTCGTCGTCGGGCTCGTGGCGCTCGTCGTGGTGCTGCTCGCGTCGCTGGCGGTGGGCGCGCGGGCGATCCCGCCGGAGACCGTCCTGGACGTGCTCCTGAACCCGACGTCAGGAAGCTTCGACGCCGTCGTCGTGCTGGAGCAGCGCCTGCCGCGGACCCTGCTCGGGCTCGCCGTCGGGCTCGCGCTCGGCGGCGCGGGCGCGCTGATGCAGGCGCTGACACGCAACCCGCTCGCCGACCCGGGGGTCCTCGGGATCACGTGGGGCGCGTCGGCGGCGGTCGTCCTCGGCATCGTGGCGTTCGGCGTCGCGAGCGTGACCGGCTACGTGTGGTTCGCCCTGGTCGGCTCGGCCGTGGTGGCGGTGGTGGTGTACCTGCTGGGGCAGTCCGGGCGGTCGGGGGCGACACCCGCCCGGCTCGCGCTGGCCGGGACCGCGATCGGGGCGTCGTTGCAGGGCGCGGTGTACGCCGTCGTGCTCGTCGACTCGCGCAGCTTCGACCAGTTCCGCGTGTGGCGGGTGGGCTCGCTGTCCGGGCGCGACCCGGATGCGCTCGTGCAGGTCCTGCCGTTCCTCGCGGTCGGCGCCCTGCTCGCGCTCGGGGTGTGCCGGGCGCTGAACGCGCTGGCGCTGGGGGAGGAGACCGGTCGCGCGCTCGGGGTCAAGGTCCCGCAGGTGCGGGTGCTGACCGGGCTCGCGATCGTGCTGCTGTGCGGTGGCGCGACCGCCGCGTGCGGCCCGATCGCCTTCGTCGGCCTGGCCGTGCCGCACTTCGCGCGCTGGGTGACCGGCCCCGACCAGCGCTGGGTGGTGCCGTACTCGATGGTGCTGGGCGCGGTGCTCGTGGTCGGGGCGGACGTCGTCGGACGCGTGGCGGCCTCGCCCGCGGAGGTCGAGGTCGGAGTCGTGACGGCGTTCGTCGGCGCCCCGGTCTTCCTCGCGATCGCCCGGCGACGGCGGGTGGTGGCGCTGTGAGCGCTCCGACCGACGTGCGGGTGGGCGAGTACTCGGTGCGGGTCCGCCCGCGCCCGGTGGTCGTGGTCGTCGTCCTGCTCGCGCTGGCGGTGGTGCTCGGCGCGGTGGCGCTGACCCTGGGTGAGTTCCCGCTGCCGCTGTCCGGGGTGGTGGACACCCTGCTCGGCTCCGGCACCCGGGCGCAGCAGTTCGTGGTGCTGGAGCTGCGGGCGCCCCGGGTGGTGCTCGCGCTGGTGGTCGGCGCGACGCTGGGGGTGGCCGGCGCCGTGTTCCAGGCACTGGCCCGCAACGCGCTGGCGAGCCCGGACCTGCTCGGCTTCACCACCGGGGCCGCGTCCGGGGCGCTGGTGGCCATCGTCGCGTTCGGCGCGGGGGCGCTCGGGACCGCGGGCGGGGCGGTGGTCGGGGTGCTCGTCACCGCGGGGATCGCCCTGGCCCTGCTGGGCGGGGAGACCGGCGGCTACCGGCTCGTGCTCGTCGGGATCGGGCTGAACGCGATCCTGTACTCGCTGAACAACTACCTGATCCTGCGCTCCGACCTGTCCACCGCCTCGGCCGCGCAGACCTGGCTCGTCGGCAGCCTGAACGGACGCGACTGGACCACGGTCGCCGTCGTCGGGATCGGGCTGGTGGTGCTGCTGGTGCCGGCGCTCGCCGTCGCCCGTCGCCTGGACCTGCTGGGGATGGGCGACGAGGCGGCGGGCTCGATCGGGGTGCCGGTCCGGTCGACGCGGGTCGTGGCGCTCGTCGTCGGCGTCCTGCTGGTGGGCACGGCGACGGCGGCCGTGGGGCCGATCGCGTTCGTCGCGCTGGCCGCGCCGCAGCTCGCGCGCCGGTTGGCCGGCACGACGGGCCCGACCATGATCGCGTCCGGGGTGCTGGGCGGGGTCCTGCTGCTCGCGGGCGACGTGCTCGGCCAGCGGCTCGCGGCGCCCGCGCAGTTCCCGGCGGGCACGATGACGGCGTCGATCGGAGGGCTGTACCTGGTGTGGCTGTTGGCACGGGAGTGGAAGGCGGACCGCGGATGACGCGCCTGGAGGCGCGGGGGGTGACCCTCGCCTACGAGGCCCGCACGGTCAGCCGGGATCTGGACGTCGCGATCCCGGACGGGTCGTTCACCGTCGTGGTGGGTCCGAACGCGTGCGGCAAGTCCACGCTGCTGCGCGGGCTCGCGCGGATGATCCGCCCGTCGTCGGGAACGGTCTCGCTGGACGACCGGCCGGTCGCGGACTACGGGGCGAAGGAGTTCGCCCGCCGGCTCGCGCTGCTGCCGCAGAGCCCGGTGGCGCCGGACGGGATCGGCGTCGCCGACCTCGTCGCCCGCGGCCGGTACCCGCACCAGTCGCTGCTGCGGCAGTGGTCGCCCGCCGACGAGGAGGCGGTGTCCGGGGCGATGGCGGCCACCGGGGTCGCGGAGCTGGCCGAGCGCGCCGTCGGGGAGCTCTCCGGCGGCCAGCGTCAGCGGGTCTGGATCGCGATGGTGCTCGCCCAGGACACCCCGCTGCTCCTGCTCGACGAGCCGACGACGTTCCTCGACATCGCCTACCAGCTCGAGGTCCTCGACCTGCTCGCCGACCTGCACGCCGCGGGCGACCGCACGCTCGTCGCGGTGCTGCACGACCTCAACCAGGCCTGCCGGTACGCGACCCACCTGATCGCGATGCGCGACGGGGCGGTCGTCGCCGAGGGGCCGCCGTCCGAGATCGTCGACGCGGACCTGCTCGAGCGCGTGTTCGGGCTGATCGGCGACGTCGTCCCGGACCCGCGGACGGGGACGCCCATGATCATCCCGGCCGGTCGCGAGGCGCGGCAGGCGATGCGCGCGGGTGTGAGTGCGGCCACTGGCCACGACGGCTCGTCAGGTTAGGGTGGGCTAAGACGACGACGAGGACGGGAGACGACGGCGTGGCCCTGGACCGGGACCGGATGCGGGCGGACGTGGCGGACGCGCTCGGCGAGCCGCCGGAGCAGATCTCCGACACCGACGACCTCCTCGACCGCGGGCTGGACTCGATCCGCCTGATGGGCCTCGTCGAGCGCTGGCGGGAGACCGGGGTGGAGGTCGGCTTCATCGACCTCGCGGAGGAACCCACCCTCGAGGCCTGGTCCCGCCTGCTCGCCCGTTCCTGAGCCAGCCCCATCCGAGGAGGTCGCACCCCGATGACCAACCCGTTCGACGACGAGCAGGGCCGGTTCCGCGTCCTGGTCAACGACGAGGACCAGCACAGTCTGTGGCCGGTGTTCGCCGCGGTGCCCGAGGGCTGGACGGTGGTGTTCGGCGAGTGTGACGACGGCGCGGCGCGCGCGGAGGCGGTGGCGTACGTCGAGGAGCACTGGACCGACCTCCGCCCGCGCAGCCTGCGGGAGCGGATGGCCGCAGATCGCGCCGGGTCGACCGCTGACGTCACGGGTGCTGACCCGAATGGCCCAGCAGGGCAAGAAAGCCTAGCCTCACCCGCAACGTCGTCGGCGCCGTCCGGGGGGAACCAGGGATGACCAGCAGCGAGACCGCCGTCCACCCGTGGATCGAGAGCGCCCCGGCGCCGGTCGAGCGGGAGCTCTACGCGGTCACGCCCCGGCTGGCCGAGGTCGTGCGCGTGGTGCCGCTGACCCCGCGGATGACCCGGGTGACCCTCTCCGGGGACTTCTCCGAGCTCCTCGGGCGGGCACCGACGGACCACGTCAAGGTGTTCTTCCCGCCGGCCGGCGAGGAGCTGCCGGTGATGCCGCAGGTCGGGCCGAACGGGCTCATCCCGCCGCCGCCCGGGTCGCCGCGGCTGTTCCGCGACTACACCCTGCGCCGGGTCGACCGGGCCGGCGGCGAGATCGACATCGACATGGTGCTGCACGCGGGCGGGCTCGGCTCCACGTGGGCGGCCGCCGCGGCACCGGGGATGAAGGTCGGGGTGCTCGGGCCGCGGGGCTCGGAGGTCGTGGACCCGGCGCTGGACTGGCTCGTGCTGGCCGGCGACGAGACCGCGCTCCCGGCGATCGGGCGCTGGCTCGCGGAGCTGCCGTCGGCGGTGTCGGTGCGGGTCGTCGTCGAGGTGGCGGGCCCGGAGGAGGAGCAGACGCTGCCCTGTTCCGCGGACGTCGACCTGGTGTGGCTGCACCGCAACGGCATCCCGGCGGGGGAGTCGACCCTGCTCGCGGACGCCCTGGCCGGCTTCGAGTTCGAGTTCCCGACCGGCCGTGGCTTCGTCTGGGTCGCCGGTGAGGCCGTCTCGCTGAAGCCGGTCCGCCGGATGCTGCGCAACCACCCGGCCCTGGACGCGGCGTGCGTCGACGTGGACGGGTACTGGCGGCGTGGGGTGGTCAACCACGACCACCACGCGGCGTCGGACTGATCAACGAGCACCTGCGGTGGTCGGCCGGGGTGGTCGACCGTCGAGGGTGTTCGCTCGTCACAGGAGCTTCCGGCGGAACCGCTCCACCAGGCGGGCGGCGTGCCGGGGTACCGCGAGCTGGACGGGCGCGACCCGCGTGATGTCCCAGTCGAGGTCGTCCAGGTCGCCGTCGCGCAGGCAGTCCTTGCCCTGACCGAACGGGGACCGGTGCTCCGGACCGTCGTACTCGGCGCCGACCGGACGCCGGCCGGGTGGCGGATCGGGCCAGCCGAGGTCGAGGTGCGCGTCGAAGCCGGACTTCAGCAGGATCGGGTATTGCGTCTCCGGCCGTGGCAGCCCGGCGAGCACGAACAGCAGGCGGAGCCGGGTCTCCTGCGGAGACATCGCGCCGCCGTCCATGAACTCCGCGACCCGTCGAACCTGGACGATGCCGCGCGCCCTCGGGTGCCGTGCCGCGACCTCGAGCAGGTGCTCGGCCGTGAGGTGGCACCGCCAGGCGACGGCATCCACCGCGGCCACGGCCTCGACGAACGGGGTGCGCCGAGCGAGGTCGAAGGCGGTCCGCGCGGGCGTCGTGATGCGGGCGCCGTACCGCTCGGTGACCTCGTCGTCGGGTAGCCGGTCCACGCGTACCCGGACGCCCGCGGGTGTGATGCGCCGCGGCGTCGGCATGATCAGCTCCGCGTCGTCCCACGGGCAGTCGGCCTTCCAGGCGAGAGCAGCCAGCGGTCCGGCGATGACGCCGACGCCGCCGCTCCACACGCTGAGCGTCTGCACCCGGAGGGCGGCCGTCTGCTCGGCGCCCGCCGCGACCCAGGTGTTCGGGGCGACGCGGAGGTAGCCGGGTCCACGGAGCTTGCCCCACGAGGTGTCGCCGGCCGCAACGGCATCCGAGGCGCGAAAGGGTTCCACACCCGCTTGGAGTGCCGGTGCGGCCGCTCGGTTCCCGCGAGTTCCGCCGGCCATGATCAACGAGCACCTGCGGCGGGGATCCGGCGGGTGGATCGCCGAGAGTGCTCGTTGATCACCGGGAAGGGGGGCCGTGCGGTGTGCGGGGTGGGCGGACGGCGGCTGCCCCATGATCAACGAGCACCTGCGGCGGGGATCCCGCGCGCGGACCGCCGCGGGTACTCGTTGATCATCGGCCGGGTCACGGGCCCCTGGGCCTGGGGCGGAGCGGGTGCGGCTCAGAGCGGATCGTCGGGCGGCGCGCCCCCCGACCTTGATCAACGAGCACCTGCGGCGGGGATCCGGCGGGTGGATCGCCGAGAGTGCTCGTTGATCACCGGGAAGGGGGCCGTGCGGTGTGCGGGGTGGGCGGACGGCGGCTGCCCCATGATCAACGAGCACCTGCGGCGGGGATCCGGCCCGCAGAGCGCCGAGGGTGCTCGTTGATCAACCGACCCGCCGTCGGGAATGGTCGCGACGAGCCCTCCGGGAGCGGCAGACTCGCCGGATGGGCACGACCATCGTGGGCGCGCGGGTGTTCGACGGCGAGCGGTCGCTGGGGGTGGCGACGGTCGTCGTGGACGACGCCGGGGTCATCGCGTCCGTCGACCCGGGGGAGCGAGACCCGGGCGCGGGGGAGGTCGACGGGCGCGGGCGGACCCTGCTGCCGGGGCTGATCGACGCCCACGTGCACCTGCGCGGGGCGGGGAACCTGGGGCAGGACCTGCGCCACGGGGTCACGACCGTCCTCGACATGTTCTCCGCCCCGCCCCAGTTCACCGCGATGCTGCGCCGTCGGGCGGCCACGCGGGACGACGAGGCCGACCTGCGCAGCTCCGGGCTCATGGCCGGGGCGGTCGACGGGTGGCCGGCGGTGATGCTGCCGCCGGACCCGAACGGCTGGCGGATGCCGGGGCTCTCGGGTCCCGACGACGCCGAGCGCTTCGTCGCCGACCGGGAGCGCGAGGGCTCGGACTACCTCAAGGTGTTCGTGGAGAACGCCGCGGACGTGAACCGCCCGACGCTGACACCGGAGACGGTCGCGGCGGTGTGCGGGGCGTCGCGGCGGCGTGGACTGCTGACCGTCGCGCACGCGCCCACCCGGTGGGCCGCCGCCACGGCGCGGGCGGCCGGGGTGGACGTGCTGACCCACCTCCCGCTGGACGGCCCGCTCGACGACCCCGCCGGTCTGACCGTGGTCCCGACGATGACGATGATGGCCGCCCTCACGTCGGCCGATTCCGTGCGTGAGCTGCTCGCCGACCCGCGGCTGACCGCCCGCCTCCCGGTGCCGGTCGTCCACGGTCTGGAGGCGGGCGACCGGGGCGGCCTCCCGACGTCGTCTGCCGTCGGGGCGTCCTACGAGCACGCCGCCGCGAACCTCGCACGTCTCCTGGAGGCGGGCGCGACGATCGTCGCCGGGACCGACGCGAACGACGTGCCCGGCCGGCCCGCGGCCGTGCTGCACGGCGCGTCGATGCACCTGGAGCTGGAGCTGCTGGTGCGGGCCGGGATGACGCCGGCCGACGCGCTCGCGGCGGCGACCTCGCGGGCGGCCGACGTCTTCTCCCTCCACGACCGCGGCCGGATCGCCCCCGGGCTCCGCGCCGACCTGCTGCTGGTCGACGGCGACCCGCTCGCCGACGTCACCGCGACCCGCGACCTGCGCACGGTGTGGCGACGCGGCGTCGCGCACGAGGAGTCCGACCCGGTGCGCGCGGTCGACGTCGACCAGGTGGGGGCGCCGCGCCGGCGGTGAGGCTCAGCGCTGCTCGGGCTCGTGCGCGGACACCTCGACGACCTCCGGCTCGAGCGGGGCGTGGTCGGTGACGCCGGGAGTCGGTTCCTCCTCCGGCTCCGGCGTGTGCAACGAGGCCTGCCGTAGGGGTGGCAGGAACGTCGCCAGGGCCGCCGTCGCGACCACGCAGACCGCACCGCCGGCCGCGATCGCCGGGCCGGGACCGAGGAGCCGCGAGGCCACCCCGGCCTCGACGCCACCCGCCGACGGGCCGACCGTCGCCTGGGCGAGCCAGACGCTGGACACCCGGCCCTGCAGGTGGTCCGGGGTGGCGTCGGCGAGCAGCGCGCGGCGCAGGATCTCCGAGACCATGTCCGCGGCGCCCGCGATCGCCAGGAACGGCAGGGCCCACGCCAGCGAGCTCGACAGGCCGAAGGCGGCGATCGCCGCGCCGTAGAGGCCGACCGCGATCAACAGGACGCGGCCCGTCCGGCGCACCGTCGACGTCCATCCGCTGGTCAGCGCCGCGATCATGGCTCCGACGGCGGGTGCGGTGTAGAGCAGGCCGGCCGCCTGCGGTCCCTGCTCCAGGACCTCCACGACCACCTGCGGGAAGAGCACGTGCGGCAGGGCGAACAGCATCGCGGCCACGTCGACGAGCAGCACCCCGCGCACCACGCGGTTCCGGACGACGAAGCCGGCGCCCTCCCGCAACGACTCCAGCGGGTGCGCCGTGATCACTCCGGACGGGCGCAGCGGCGGCAGGAACCAGAGCAGGGTCGTCGTCACCGCGGACGCGACGGCGCAGAGCCCGAAGTTGACCGCGAGCCCGGGGCCGGCGATGAGCAGACCGGCCACGGAGGGCCCGACCACCGCCCCGATCTGCGTGGACAGCGCCACGAGCGCGCCGGCCGCGGCGAGCTGCTCCCGCGGCACGATCGCCGGCGTGACGGCCATCAGCGCGGACTGACTCACCGCGGTCGCGCCGTTGAGCGCGACGCAGACGTAGAGGACCCACAGCTGCGGGTTCGGGACGGCGGCGTTGACCGCCAGCACCCCGAACACCACCGCCGCGGCGCCGCGGCTGACGAGGATGATCTTGCGGCGGTCCCAGCGGTCGGCGACGACGCCCCCGGCGAGCGTGCCGACCAGCGTGGTCGCACCCACCAAGGCCGCCGCCAGGCTGACGTGCAGCGACGAGCGAGTCATGTCGTAGACCTGCCAGGGCACGCCGACCGTGGTCAGCGCGATCCCGAACAGCGAGACCACCCGGGCGGCGAACACCAGCCGGAACTCGGCACTCGACCGCAGGGGCGAGACGTCGATCATCAACAGCCGCATCGCGCCTCCTCGCGTGTCGGACAACTGCGCCGTTCGCCGCACCATAGGTGAGGCTAGCCATACCATCCCCGCGCGGGGGTGG
The DNA here is from genome assembly GCF_030286555.1 of Actinomycetospora termitidis. Lineage (GTDB taxonomy): Bacteria > Actinomycetota > Actinomycetes > Mycobacteriales > Pseudonocardiaceae > Actinomycetospora > Actinomycetospora termitidis. Next base: position 248,670 of record NZ_JASVWF010000007.1, read on the forward strand.
GCCACCGGAGAGAGACCGAACCCTCACTCTGTGCGACGGCCGCCCGCGCCGGGTAGGGAGCCGACGACGTGGCGAGCGTCGCGTCCCGGCGGCGGTTGTCGAGCGAACTTAGGGTTGCTTTACTCGCCGACCGGGCACGGTTGCACCGGAGCGAAGGAGGAGCAGGTGGCGGCAGGCACGGTCGAGGTCGACCCGGCGACGACCACCGAGCTCCCGCTGACCGCGGCGCAGGCCGGCATCTGGTTCGCGCAGGCGATCGACCCGGAGAACCCGATCTACACGACGGGCGAGCGGGTCGATCTGCACGGTCCGCTGGACGCCGAGGCGTTCGTGCGCGCCGTGCGGGTCGCGGTCGACGAGGCGGACGCGCTGCACGTGCGGGTGCGCGAGGTCGACGGCGAGCCCCGCCAGCGCTTCCTCGGCCCGGACGAGCGCCCCGACTGGACCGTGGACCGCGTCGACCTGCGCGCCGAGGCCGACCCGGAGGCCGCCGCCGTCGCGTGGATGCGCGACGCGCTCGCGGAGCCGATCCACCCGGCGTCGGGAACGGTGCTCTTCGGGCAGGCCCTGCTGCGTCTCGGCGACGACCACCACGTCTGGTTCCACCGCTACCACCACCTCGTCACCGACGCGTACGGCTTCTCGCTGATCGCCCGGCGCGTCGCCGCCGTGGCGACCGCGCTGGCCACGGGGGAGGAGGTGCCGCCGCGGCGTTTCGGGTCGGCGGCCGACCTCCTCGTCGGGGAGCACGAGGTGAGCGCGACGCAGCGGAAGGCCGACCGGGCCTTCTTCGCCGACCGCTTCCCCGCCGCCCCGGCCGCGGTGACCCTCGGTCCGGGGGCCGCGCTGACGTCGCACACCTTCCTGCGGGAGGGGACGACGCTGCCGGCGTCGGTCGTGGAGGGCCTCGGCTCGTCGTGGCCCAACGCGGTCGTCGCGGCGGTGGCGGTGCTGCTGGCCCGGCACGGGTCGGGCGGGCCCGAGGACGCGCCGGGAGAGATCGCGATCGGCGTCCCGATGATGAACCGGCTCACGGGGCCGAACCGGTCCGTGGCCTCCCGGACGCCGGGCATGCTCGTGACGATCGTGCCGGTGCGCGTGACGGTGGACCCGTCCGCGACCGTGGGCGACCTCGTCGTCGCGGTCGAGGCCGAGGTGACCGAGGCGCGGGGCCACGCCCGGTACGGGCTGGAGGACCTGCGGCGGGACCGCGGGGCACGGGCGGAGCGGTCCGTGCCGTGGGTCAACGTGAAGCCGTTCGCCGACGCGCCGACGATCGGGTCGGACGTCACCGGGACCGCCCGGCCGGTCTCCGGCGGGCCGGTCCACGACCTCGCGGTGAACGCCCAGCGGGCCCCCGACGGGTCGCTGCACCTCGACGTCGACGCCAACCCGGCCGCGCACGACCCCGACGTCCTCGCGGCCCACGCCCGCCGGCTCGCCGGGCTCATCACGACGATGGCCGCGGTCGACCCGTCCACCCGGGTCGGATCGCTGGCCGTGCTCGACGGCGACGAGGCCGCGGCGGCGCTCGCGGCGGGGACCGGGCCGTCGGTGCCCACCGAGTGGTCGCGGCGGTCGCTGGCGACGCTGCTCGGCGACGCCGTGCGCGACGGCGGGGAACGCCCCGCCGTCGGGACCCTGACGTACCCGGAGCTGGACCGGCGGGCCCGGGCGGTCGCGGCGGCGCTCGTCGCGGCGGGGGCCGGCCCGGACGCCCTGGTGGCGCTGGCGCTGCCGCGCGACGAGCACCTCGTCGTCGGCGTGCTCGCCGCGGTGTACGCCGAGGCCGGGTGGGTGCCGCTGGACCTCGACGTCCCACCCGCACGTCTCGGCGCGATCCTCGAGGACGCGGCGCCGGTGGTGGCGCTCGTCGCCGGGGAGACGGCGGCCGCGTTCGAGGAGGCGGCGCCGGGAGTGCCCACCCTCGACGTCAGCAGTGCGGCCATGGTGACGTCCGACGGCACGAACGCACCCGGTACGGACGCCCACGCCGCCCACGTCATCCACACGTCCGGCTCGACGGGCCGGCCGAAGGGCGTCGTCGTCCCGCGGGCGGCGCTGCGGACGTTCCTGCTCGACATGCTGCCGCGGACTGCGCTCGCGCCCGGGTCGACGCTGATCGCGGTGACGACGGTCGGGTTCGACATCGCGGCCCTCGAACTGCTCGTGCCGCTGCTGGCCGGGGCGCGGATCGTGGTCGCGCCGCGGCGCACCGTGCAGGACCCGGCGAAGCTCGCCGCGCTGGTCGCCGAGACCCCGCGGCCGCTGACGATCCAGGCGACGCCGACCCTCTACCGCGCGCTGCTCGACGTCGGGGCGTCGCTGGACGAGGTCACCGTCCTCGTCGGCGGCGAGGCGCTGCCGGCCTCCCTGCACGCCGACCTGCTCGCCGCGGGCGCCCGCTCGGTCACCAACGTCTACGGCCCGACGGAGACGACCGTCTGGTCCACGGCGTCGTCGGGCACCGCGATCGGCCGCGCGATCACCGGCACGACGGCGCACGTCCTGGACGGCTCGCTGCAGCCGGTGCCGCCCAGGGTCGTGGGGGAGCTGTACCTCGCGGGGGCCGGGGTCGCGCGCGGCTACCTCGACCGGTTCGCCCTCACGGCGGAGCGCTTCGTCGCCGACCCGCACGGGCCGGCCGGCACCCGGATGTACCGCACCGGCGACCTCGCCCGGCGCGACGACGACGGCGACCTGCACTACGTCGGCCGCGCGGACCAGCAGGTCAAGGTGCGCGGCCACCGCATCGAGCCCGGCGAGATCGAGGCCGCGCTGGATGAGCTCGACGGCGTGTCGCGGTCGCTCGTGACGGTCCGCGACGACCGCCTCGTCGCCTACCTCGTCGGCCCGTCCGACCTCGACGTCGGCACCGTGCGCGAGCGCCTCGGCGACCGGCTGCCCGCGCACCTGCTGCCGTCGGCCGTCGTCGTGCTGGACGCGTTCCCGGAGACGCCGAACGGGAAGATCGACCGCAAGCGCCTGCCGGATCCGGGTTCCCGACGGCGGGTCGCGCGCGACCCGTCCGGGCCGGCCGAGACCGAGGTGTGCGCGCTGGTCGGCGAGCTGCTCGGCGTCGAGGCGGGGCCGGACGACGACTTCTTCGCCCTCGGGGGCCACTCCCTGCTCGCGGCCCGCCTCGTCGCCCGCCTCGGGCACCGACTGAGCGTGCGGGACGTGTTCGACGTGGCGACGCTGGCGGATCTGGCGGCGCGCGTGGTTGCGGATTCTCTGCCGTCCGACGTCAGCAAGGCCGCAGTGCTGACATCGGGGGGGCTGAGCACCGACGGCGAGGCCCCGCTGTCGCCCGCCCAGCGGAGCCTGTGGTTCCTCCACCGGCTCCAGGGGCCCACGGCGACGTGGACGATCCCGCTGGTCCTGTCCGGGCAGTTCGATGCCGACCCGCTCGAGGCCGCGCTGCGCGACGTCGTGGAGCGGCACGAGCCGCTGCGGACGATCCCGCGGGAGGACGAGGACGGCGTGTGGCAGCGGGTCGTGGAGCCGGACGTGCGGCTCCACGTCACCGACACGCAGGACGCCGAGGCCGCGATCGAGCAGGCCGTGCGCGAGCCGCTCGACGTCGGGAACGAGATCCCGCTGCGGGCGACCCTGGTGCGCTCCGGTGAGGAGCACGCCCTCGTCCTCGCGGTGCACCACCTGGCGGGGGACGAGTGGTCGCTCGCGACGCTGGTCGACGACCTGGCGACCGCGTACACCGCCCGGACCGGGGGCGCGGAACCGGCATTCACCCCGCTGCCGACGACGTACGGCCGGTACAGCCAGGCGTACGCCTCGTCGCCCGCGGCCCTCGACCGCTGGCGCGAGCGGCTCGCCGACGCGCCCGCCGAGGTCACGCTCGCTCCGGACCGCCCGCGACCGGCGCGCCCGTCGCAGGACGGCGGTGAGGTGCGGTTCCGCTGGGACGAGGCGCTGCACCGGGACGTGCGCGCGGCGGCCCGGGCGACCGGCACGACGACGTTCATGGTCGTGCACGCGGCGCTGACGGTGCTGGTGGGCGGGGAGGACGTCGTGATCGGCACGCCGGTGGCGCGCCGCGACGACCCGGATCTGGAGCCGCTCGTCGGCCTGTTCGTCGGGCTGGTCGCGCTGCGGGTGTCGACGGCGGGCGCGGGGACGGTCCGCGACCTGCTGGCGCGCGTGCGCGACGCCGACCTCGACGCGGTCGGCGACGCGGACGTCCCGTTCGACACGGTCGTCGGCGCCGTCGACCCGCCCCGCCGCCGCGGCCGCCACCCGCTGTTCCAGGTGATGCTGTCGCACCGCGAGGTGCGGGCGGAGTCCCCCTGGCGCACGGAGCTGCGCGGCACCGGCACCTCGAAGCTCGACCTCACCGTGGAACTCACCGAGACCCGTGGCGCCGACGGCATCGACGGCCGGCTGGAGTACGCGACCGAGCTGTACGACGAGGCGACGGCGCGGACGGTCGTCGACGACCTCGAGCGGGTGCTCCGCGCGCTCGTGGCGGACGTGGACGGGCCGCTCGCCGGATTGAGCGAAGGGGCCCTTCGGTCGACTAGATCGAGCGATGGTGCCCTTCGGTCGGGAGCGGGCGGCGCGGCGCCGGATGGCGAGGGGCGCCCTTCGGCGGATAGATCGAGCGAGGGTGCCCTTCGGTCGCCGGAGGCCGAGCGTGCGCTCGTCGGCGTGATCGCGGACGTGCTGGGCGTCGACACGGTCGGGCCGGACGACGACTTCTTCGCCCTCGGCGGCGACAGCATCGCCTCGATCCGCGTGACGTCGCGGGCGCGCGCGGCGGGCTGGGTGGTCGAGGTCGCGGACGTCCTGGACCTGCGCACCCCCGCCGCGCTCGCGACCGTCGCGCAGCCCGCGGAGGAGACCACACCCGCCGTCACGAACGAGCCGTTGGTGGACCTGGACGAGGACGAGTTCGACGATCTCGGGTTCGACGAGTGAGCGCTCGACCGAAGGGTGTCGCGGACGTCCTGCCGCTGACCCCGCTGCAGCGCGGCCTGGTCTACCTCGCCCGGCGCGACGGCGAGACCGGCACGGACCCGTACACGATCCAGGTCGTCCTGCACGGCGACGGGCCGGACCCGGACCGCCTGCACGGCGCGCTGGACGCCGTCCTCGCCCGGCACGACGTGCTGCGCGCCGCGATCCGCGACCGCAAGCGGGGCGAGCCGGTCGCGGTGGTCCCGACGACGGCGCGGGTCGGGTGGCGAACCGTCGATGCCGCCGACGACGACGAGGCCGAGCGGCTCGTCACCGCTGAGCGCACCACGCGGTTCGACCTCGCGAAGCCGCCGTTGGTGCGGGCGCTGCTGGTGCGGGTGGGAGGAGCCTGGCGCCTCGCGATCACGATCCACCACGTCGTCGTCGACGGCTGGTCGCTCGGCCCGCTGCTGCGCGAGCTCCTGACGACGGCGGGCGGCGAGGAGCCGGCGCAGGAGCCGGTCCCGTTCCGCCGCCACCTCGAGCACCTCGCGACCCTCGACCGCGACACCGCCGCCAAGCGCCTCGCCGACGACCTCGACGGGATCGACGAGCCGACGCTGCTGGTCGGGCCGACGTCCGGGACGGGGCTGCCCGCCGCGGTCACCGTCGAGCTGCCGGACCTGCGCCACGACCGCCACACCCTCGCCACCCAGCTCCAGGCCGCCTGGGGGATCGTGCTGGCGCGGCTGACCGGCCGCGACGACGTCGTCCTCGGCACCACGGTCTCCGGCCGCCCGGCCGCGCTCGCCGGGGTCGAGGACATGATCGGGCCGTTCGTGACGACGTTGCCGACGCGCGTCTCGGTGGGGTCAGGCACCGTCGGGGAGCTGCTCGACGACCTGGCCCGCCGCGGGCGCGACCGGCTGGCCGACGAGCAGGCCGACCTCGGCACCGTGCAGCGCCTGACCGGCGTCGAGGGCGAGCTGTTCGACACCCTCGTCGTCGTCGAGAACGTAGGCCTGGACCCGTCGAAGCTGGCGGCGCTCGCGCCGTCGCTGGGCGTGCGGGAGGTGACGATCCACGACGCGACGCACTACCCGGTGTCCGTGGTGGCGCTCCCGGCGCACGGGGACTCCCCGGCGCGGTTGCGGTTGGTCCACCGCCTTCCCGACGACGAGGCCGCGGCGCTGCTGGAGCGGTTGGTGCGGGTCCTCGGGGCGCTGGAGGACCTCGACGCGTCGGTGGCATCGGTTGAGGTGACCTCGCCGGAGGAGCGCGACGAGCTGGTCCGCGCGGGCAACACCTCGCCCCGCTCGACGCCGACGACGTGGCCCGCGCTGTTCGCCGCGGCGGCTCGGCGCGACCCGGAGAAGCCCGCGGTCGTGGTCGGCGGACCCGACCCGGCCGTCGTCGGGACCCTGACGTGGGCGGAGCTGGACGCGCGGTCGTCGGCGGTGGCATCGGCGCTGGCCGCGCAGGGGATCGGGCCGGGGTCCGTGGTGGGCGTGTCGCTGCCGCGCTCGCCGGACATGATCGTCGCGCTCGCGGGGGTGCTGCGGTCGGGCGCCGCGTACCTGCCGCTGGACCCGGACTACCCGGCCGATCGCCTGGAGTACATGGTCGCCGACTCCGGGGCCGCGCTGGTGATCGACGACGTGGATTCTCTGATGTCGGACGTCAGCATGGCCGCACTGCTGACACCTCCGGACCCGGACGACACCGCCTACCTCATCTACACGTCCGGCTCGACCGGGCGGCCGAAGGGCGTCGTCGTCCCGCACGCCGGGGTCGCCGACCTGATCGCCACGGCCACGGACCCCGAGCGCCTCGCGGTCACGCCGGACTCCACGGTCGCGATGTTCGCCAGCGTCAGCTTCGACCTGGCGTTCTTCGAGATGTCGATGGCGCTGTGCGTCGGGGGCACGCTCGTCGTCGTCCCGACCGCCCTGCGCGCCCCCGACCACGCCCTCGCCGCGTACCTGCGCGACCACGGCGTCACGCACGCCGCGCTGCCGCCGAGCGTCTCGGGCGCGTTGCCCGCGGACGCCCCGCTGCCGTCACCGATGACGATCCTCGTGGGCACCGAGGCGGTGCCGCCGGAGCTGGTCGCGCGGTGGGGCCACGAGCGGCGGCTGTTCGACGCGTACGGCCCGACCGAGGTCACCGTCAACGCCACCCTCGGTGCTCTGCGACCCGACGACGTGGCCCGGACCGGTGCCGCCCCGATCGGGCGCGTCGACGTCGGCGGCCGCGCGTACGTGCTGGACCGGCGGCTGCAGCCGGTGCCGGCCGGGGTGCCCGGCGAGCTCTACCTCGCGGGCGCCGGGCTGGCCCGCGGCTACCACGGCCGCCCCGACCTCACCGCCGACCGCTTCCTCGCCGACCCCTTCGGCGCGGCGTTCGGCGCGCCCGGCGCGCGGATGTACCGCACGGGCGACCTGGTCCGGCGACGTCCTGCGCTCCTTCCCGACGGCGGGTCGGACCCGTGGCCGGGCGAGCTGGACTACCTGGGACGGGTCGACGAGCAGGTGTCGCTGCGCGGGTTCCGGGTGGAGCCCGGCGAGGTGGCGTCGGTGCTGGCCGAGGACCCGTCGGTCGGGCAGGCGCTGGCGGTGGTGCGGCACGACGACCGGCCGCAGCTGGTCGCGTACGTGACTCCGGGATCCGGTTCTCCCGACCCGGCCGCCCTGCGCGAGCACGCGGCCGCGCGGTTGCCCGAGCACATGGTGCCGTCGGCGGTCGTCGTGCTGGACGCCTTCCCGCTGACGCCCAACGCGAAGATCGACCGCGCGCGGCTGCCCGCGCCGGAGTTCAGCGCGGGCGGGGGCCGGGCCGCGGAGACCGACGCCGAGCGGGCGCTGTGCGCGGTGCTGGCGGACGTCCTGGAGCTCGAGGAGGTCGGCCCGGAGGACGACTTCTTCGCCCTCGGCGGCGACTCCATCGTCGCGTTGTCGCTGGTCAGCCGCGCCCGCCGGGCCGGGTGGATCCTCACGCCGCGCCAGGTCGTCGAGCAGCGGACGGCCGGCGCGCTGGCGTCGGTGGCGGTGCGCGAGGCCGCCGACGAGGACACCGCGCCGGTCGCGGACGACGGCACGGGACGGGTCGCGCTGTCCCCGGTCGCCCGTGCGTGGCTGGCCCGCGGGTACTCCCGCCGGTACCACCAGCGCGTGCTCGTCGACCGGCCGGCGGGCGACCTCACGGCCGCACTGGACGCCGTGCTGGCCCGCCACGACCTGCTCCGCGCGCGCCTCGTCCTCGACGACGAGCCGTACCTCGACGTGCCGGCGCCCGGGGCGGTGTCGGCGTCCGACGTCCTCGGTGATCAACAGTCCCTCACGGGGCCTGCTGACCCCGCTCCGGACCGATCAGGGTCCGATGATCATGACGCCGTCGTCGAGCGGACCGTCGACCGGCTGGACCCGCAGGCGGGGCGGATGCTGACCGCGGCCGTCGTCGGGGACCGGCTGCTGCTCGTCGGCCACCACCTCGTCGTCGACGCCGTGTCGTGGCGGGTGATCGCCGAGGACCTGGAGCGCGCCGCCCGCGGCGAGACGCTCGACCCCGTCCCGACGTCGTTCCGCACGCACACCGCCGACCTCCCCGAGCAGGCCGCGGCCCGCGCCGCCGAGCGCGACCACTGGCTCGACGCCGCGCCCCGTCCCGAGGACGCGCTCGGGACCGGCCACGGCACCGTCGGGACCCAGCGCCACCACCACGTGACCGTGCCCGCCGAGATCGCCACGCCGCTGCTCACGGAACTGCCGGCCGCCGTGCGCGGCGGGATCGACGACGTGCTGCTGTCCGCGGTGCTGCTCGCGACGGACCGCGACGACCTCGTCGTCGACCGGGAGCGCCACGGCCGCGAGTCCGAGCGGGACCTGGCGCGGACCGTCGGGTGGTTCACGGTCACGCACCCCGTCCGGCTGCGGCCGGCGTCCGATCCCGGCGCCACGCTGAAGGCCGTCAAGGAGCAGCTCCGCGCGACGCCGGGCGACGGCGCCGGGTGGGGCCTGCTGCGCGAGATCGCCCGCGACCCGGCGCTCGTCGACGCGCCCGCCCCGCCCGTGCTGGTCAACTACCTCGGCCGCACCACCGGCGACTTCAGCGGCGGCGCGGACGACGACATGCCGGTCGCGCACGCCCTCGAGATCAACGCCCAGCGGGGTCCCGACGACGAGCTCGTGGCCCGGTTCTCCACGGCGGTGCTGCCCGACGACGAGGTCGCGGCGCTCGCCGACGCGTTCGTCGCGGCGTGCCGGGAACTGGTCGCCTCGGGGGTCGAGGGCCCCACCCCGTCGGACTTCGGCCTGGTCACGCTCACGCAGGCCGACGTCGATGCGCTCGGCGCGGTCGACGACGTCCTGCCGCCCAGCCCGCTCGCCGAGGGCATCCTCGCGACGACGGCGCTCGAGGGTGACGACGACGTCTACGCGGTCGCCCTCGAGATCGAGCTCTCGGACGCACCGACCGACGAGCAGCGCGCGGCGCTCGACCGGGCCGCCACCGCGCTGATCGCCCGGCACGACGCACTGCGCGAGTCGTTCCCGCAGGTCTCCAGCGGCCGGTGGGTGACTGCGATCGGCACCGAGCCGGTCAGCCCGCTGTGGAGCTACCGCCTCGACGGGCACCGGCTGCGCGTCGAGGCCCACCACGCCGTGCTCGACGGCTGGTCGGTGCCGGTCCTCGTGCGGGAGTGGTTCGCGCTGTGGACGGCCGCGCTGAACGGGGCGGAGGACCTCGTCGCCGCTGCGGGCCTCGGCCCCACCTACCCGCACCGTCGCCACCTCGCCCGCCTCGCCGCCCGCGACACCACCGCCGACCGCGACGCCTGGCGGACGGCCCTCGCCGACCTCGACGGCCCGACGCTGCTCGCGGACGCGCTGCCCACCGTCACGGGTTCCGGCGTCGGGGAACGCGACCGCGTCATCGGCTCGACGGCCCTGCTCGCGACCGCCCGCGAGCTCGGCGTCACGGTCGCGACGGTGCTGCAGGTGGCGTGGGCGCTCGTGCTCTCGCGGACGACGGGTCACGACGACGTCGTCCTCGGCCAGACCGTCTCCGGGCGGCCGGCGGACGTGGAGGGGGTCGACGACGCGGTCGGGCTCTACATCACGACCGTGCCGGTGCGGATCGCGCTGCGGGACGACGAGCCGCTGGCCGATCTCGTCGTGCGGGTGCAGTCCGAGCAGGCCGCGCTGCTGGACCACCACGACCTCGGTCTGCAGGGAATCCAGCGCGAGGCCGGGGTCGGGGACCTGTTCGACACCCTGCTCGTGGTCGAGAACTACCCGCTGGACCCGGCCGCGGTCGACGCCGCGCTGCCGGAGGGGCTGCACGTCGCGCAGGTTCGCAACGACGACGCCCCGCACTACCCGGCGAGCCTCGTCGCGACCCCCGGCGCCGAGGGCCTGCACCTGCGGCTGACCCACCGCCGCCACGTCGTGGACACCCCGACCGCCGACGCCCTGCTCGACCGCGTCGAGGCCGCGCTGCGCCTGCTCGCCGAGTCGACGGAGGAGGCCCAGGGCCCGCTCGACCTGCTCGACGACACCACTCGAGCCGCCGTCCTCGCCGGTGGCCCGGAGCGGGAGTACCCCCGGACGACGCTGACGGCGGCGATCGTCGACGGCCTCCGCCGCGAGCCGGACGCACCCGCCGTCGTGACCCCGGACGGGACGACGCTGACCCGCCGCGAGCTCGACGAGCGCTCGGCGGCCCTCGCCGCGGACCTGGCGGCGCAGGGCATCGGTCGCGGGGACGTCGTCGGGGTCGCGTGGCCCCGGTCGGCGGAGCTGATCGTGTCGCTGGTCGGCGTGCTCCGCGCCGGCGCCGCGTACCTCCCGCTCGACCCCGACCACCCGGCCGACCGCCGCGAGTTCATGCTCGCCGACTCCGGGGCGCGGCTCGTCCTGGGCCCGGATGCCGCCCCGAACGTCAGCAATGCCCCCATGACGACACTGAACGACAGCATGGCCGCAGTGCTGACACCCCAGGGCGACCCCGACGACGCCGCGTACGTCCTCTACACGTCCGGCTCGACGGGCCGGCCGAAGGGCGTCGTCGTCACGCACGCGGCGATCGTGAACCGCCTCGCGTGGATGCAGGAACGGTTCGGGCTCGGGGCCGGGGACGCGGTCCTGCAGAAGACGCCGTCGACGTTCGACGTCAGCGTCTGGGAGTTCTTCTGGCCGCTCGTCGACGGGGCGCCGCTCGTGTTCGCCGCCCCCGGCCGGCACGGCGACCCGGAGCACCTGGTCGAGCGGATCACCGCTGGGGACGTCACGACGCTGCACTTCGTCCCGTCGATGCTGCGGCCGTTCCTCGACCACGTCGCCGTCACGGGGGCCCCGGCGAGCCTGCGCCGCATCGTGACGTCCGGCGAGGGGCTGCCCGGCGCGCTCGCGCAGCGCTGCCACGAGCTCCTGCCCGACGTCGAGCTGCACAACCTCTACGGCCCGACCGAGGCCGCCGTCGACGTCACCGCCGTGCACGTGACGAGCGGGGACGTGACGATCGGGCCGCCGGTCGCGAACACCGGCGTGCGGGTCCTGGACACCCACCTGCGGCCGGTCGCCCCGGGCGTGCCCGGCGAGCTGTACCTCACCGGGGTCCAGCTCGCGCGCGGCTACCACGGCCGACCCGCGCTGACGGCCGACCGCTTCGTCGCCGACCCGTTCGGCCCGTCCGGCACGCGGATGTACCGCACCGGCGACGTGGTGCGGCGCCGTCCCGACGGGGACCTCGAGCACCTCGGCCGCGCCGACGACCAGGTGAAGATCCGTGGCTTCCGCGTGGAGCTCGGCGAGGTGGAGAGCGCGCTGGCCGCGGACCCGCGGGTCGCGCAGGCCGTCGCGAGCGTGCGGACGACGGACGCCGGCGCGGTCCGGCTCGTCGCGCACGTGGTCCCGACCGGCGACGTCACCCCCGACGACACCACTCCCGACGACCTCCGCGCCCGCACCGCCGCGACCCTGCCCGAGCACATGGTCCCGTCGTCGATCGTGCTGCTCGACGACCTGCCGCTCACCCCCAGCGGCAAGGTCGACCGCCGGGCGCTGCCGGACGACGCCACCGACCGCGCCGTGTCGGGCCGCGCTCCCGCGGGTCCGGCGGAGGAGGCCCTCGCCGACGCGATCGGTGCGGTCCTCGGCGTGGAGCACGTCCCCGCGGACGCCGACTTCCTCGCCCTCGGCGGCGACTCGATCCTGGCGATCGCGGTCGTGGCGAAGGCGCGGGCGGCGGGGCTGCAGGTCACGCCGCGTCAGGTCCTCACCCACCGCACCGTCGAGGCCCTGGCGGTCGCCGCCGGTGAGGTGACCACGGCTGTCGTCGAGCAGGACCCGGCGCAAGCACCGCTGCCGCCGATCGCGGTCGCGCTGCTCGCGGCCGGCCCGTGGCGGCGGTTCCACCAGTGGCGCGCGTTCGGGCTCGACGAGGCCCCCGACCTCGAGGAAGCGGTGGCAGCCCACGCCGCTCTCCGGGTCCGCGTCGATCCGGAACAGCGCCTCATGATCGTGCAGGACGAGCACCCGGGCCCGCTGGTCGTCGAGGCCGACGTCGACGCCGAGCAGGCCGCCCGCGAGGCCGCGGACCGCCTGGACCCGGAGCGCGGCGTCGTCGTGCAGGGGGTCCGGACCGCCGACCGGCTCGTCGTCGTCATCCACCACATCGCGGTCGACGCCGTGTCGTGGCTGCACCTCGCCGGGCCCTCGACCCCGGGCTACCTGCGCTGGACCACCCGCCTCGCCGACGAGGCACCGGGCCTGCGCGACCGACTCGACGCCTGGGCCGCCGTCCTCCGTCGCGACCCGTCCGCACTGCCGACGCGAGACGCCCTCGACCCGCAGCGGGACGTCGCCGCCGCCCTGCACCGCCGCGAGCTGCGCATCCCGGCCGCCGGACTCGCCGCTGCGGCCGCGCGGGTCGGCGGCGGGGTGGAGGACGCGCTGCTGGCGGCGCTGGCGCTCGCCGTCGGAACAGACCTGGTCGTCGAGGTCGAGGCCCATGGCCGCCCGGACGAGCTGTCCGACGTCGTCGGGTGGTTCACGACGGCGGCCCCGGTCCGGCTCGCACCCGGGCCCGACGCGGTCCGTACGCTCCGGGGTGCCGTGGCCGCCCGCCGCACGCTCCCGGGCCCGGACCGCACGTTCGGCCAGCTCCGGTGGCTCGACGACGAGGGCGCGCGCGTGCTCGGGGCGCTGCCGGGACCCGACGTCGCGCTGAACTACCTCGGCCGCTCCACCGGCGGTGACGGCGGCCTGCACGGCGGTGGTGACCCGGACCGCCCCGCCACCGTGCCGCTCACCGTCGACGCGGTCCTCGAGGACGACACGCTCGTGGTGCGCACCTCGTGGCCCGAGGCGGTCCTTCCCGACGACGGGGCGGGGCGGGTCCTCGACGCGTTCGCGACCGCGATCGGCGAGCTCGCCGCGCTGGCCGGGGCCGACCTGGGCGCGCTCGCCGGACCCGCCGTCGTGACCGCGCCGCTGACGGGGGACGCGCTGGAGCGGGTGCTCGCGGAGGTCGGCGCCCCGGTCGTGGACGTGCTGCCGCCGAGTCCGCTGGCCGAGGGCCTGATGCTGCTGGCGCCGGGGCCCGACGGTGCCGGCGACGACCCGTACACCATCCAGCTGACGATCCCCGTCGCGGGCGAGGTGGACGCCGGGGCGTTGGAGGCAGCGGTCACCGCGACCGTCGCCCGCCACGACGCACTGCGCACCGTGCTCCCGGCGGGGCCCGACGGGCGACCGCTCGCGGTGGTGCTCGCCGACCCGCCGTCGAGAACGTTCCGGGTCGACGGACGAGCGCCCACTGAGGTCGCCGCCGACGACCGCCGTCCCTTCGACCTGGCCCGCGGCCCGCTGCTGCGCGCGACGCTCGCCGACGGGGCGCTGGTGCTGACGGTGCACCACGTGGCGATCGACGGCTGGTCGATGCCGATCCTGGTCCGCGACCAGCTCGCGACCTGGGCCGGGACGGCACCGCGGGACGCCGCACCGGCCTACCGCGACCACCTGGCCCGGCTCGCCGCCCGCGACCCCGACGCCGACCTCGCCCTGTGGCGCGAGGCCCTCGCCGGGTTCGAGACCCCGACCGTCCTGGCTCCGGGGGCGGTGGTCGACGGTGGGCGCCCGACCCGTGAGCCGGTGCCGCTGTCGGTCGACCCGGCCGCGGTGGCACGGCGGCACGGGGTCACGGTCGCGACGGTCCTGCAGGTGGCGTGGGGCGTGTTGCTCGGCTGGGCAACCGGGTCGGATGACGTCGTGCTGCTGCAGACCGTGTCCGGTCGGGACTCGCAGGACGGCGGGACCGTCGGGCTGTTCATCGACACCGTGCCCGTGCGGGTGCAGCCGCGCGCCGGGACGACGGTCGGCGCGCTGCTCGGGGCGGTCCGCGACGAGCAGGCGGCGCTGACCGGCGCGGAGCACGTCGGGCTCGCCGCGATCCAGCGTGCTGTGGGTCTGCCGGAGCTGGCCGACACCCTGCTCGTCGTCGAGAACTACCCCGTCGACGCGGCGACGCTGCCCGCGCCGGAGGGCGTCGAGGTCGGGCCTATCGCGGCGGACGACGGGACGCACTACCCGGTCTGCGTGGTCGGGACCGGCGAGGGGGTGCACCTCGCCCACCACCTCGGAGAGGACGAGGGCCGGACGTGGGCCGCGCGGCTCGGGCGGGTGATCGACGCCCTGGCGCAGGACGGGCCGATCGCGGCGATCGACCCCTTGGACGACGCCTCGCGCCGGCTCGTCGTCGAGACCTGGAACGACACCGCCGTGGACGCGGGCGAGCGGACGTGGCCGGAGTGGTTCGACGCGACCGTGGCGTCCTCGCCGGACGCCGTGGCCGTCGTCGGGGAGGCCGTCGACGGCACCTCGGTGAGCTGGACCTACGCCGAGCTGGACGAGCGGTCCGCGGCGGTCGCCGCGTCGTTGCGGGCACGGGGGATCGGGCCGGAGGACGTCGTCGGGGTGGCGCTGCCGCGGACCCCGGACCTCGTCGTCGGGCTGGTCGCCGTCCTGCGCGCGGGCGCCGCGTACCTCCCGCTGGACCCGGACTACCCGGCCGACCGGCTCCGGTTCACGGTCGCGGACGCGGGCGTGCGGGTCGTGCTGACGGTGCCCGAGGTGTCGCTGCCGGCGTTCGACGATGTGGAGTTTGTGACGTTGAGCGTCAGCAAGGCCGCCCTGCTGACACCACCGGAGGTGCACCGCGCGAACGCCGCGTACGTCATCCACACCTCCGGCTCCACGGGCCGGCCGAAGGGCGTCGTGGTGCCGCACGGGGTGGTGCCCTCGCTGGTGGCCACCGCGACCGACCGGCTCGGCCTGCGCCCCGGGGCCCGGGTGCTGCAGTTCGCCTCGCCCGGGTTCGACGTGGCGTTCTGGGAGCTGACGATGGCGATGGCGGTCGGGGCGACGCTGGTCGTGGCGCCGACCCGCGTCCGGGTGCCGGACCGCACGCTCACCGACTTCCTCACCGAGCACCGACTCGGCGCCGGGGACGTGCTGATCCTCCCGCCCGCCCTGGTCGCGGCCCTGCCCGAGGACGCCGAGCTCCCCGACGAGGCGGTGCTCCTCGTGGGCACCGAGGCCGTGCCACCGGCGGTCATCGAGCGGTGGGCCGCGCGGATGCGGGTGTTCAACGCCTACGGGCCGACCGAGGTCGCCGTGAACTCGACCCTCGGCGAGACCGACCCGTCGTCGGGCGCGAGCGGCCGCGTGCCGATCGGCGTGCCCGACCCGAACACCACGGCCCACGTCCTCGACCCGGCGCTGCGCCCGGTGCCGCCCGGCGGCGTCGGCGAGCTCTACCTCGGCGGACCCGGTCTGGCCCGGGGCTACCTGGGCCGACCGGATCTCACCGCCGACCGCTTCGTCGCGAACCCCTTCGACGGGCCGGGGAAGCGGATGTACCGGACCGGCGACGTCGTGCGCCGCCTGCCCGACGGCCGGCTCGACCACCTCGGTCGCGCCGACGACCAGGTCAAGGTGCGCGGCTACCGCATCGAGCTCGGTGAGGTCGCGGCCGCGGTGGCCTCGGCGCCGGGCGTGGACCGGGCCGTCGCCGACACGCGGCCCGGCCCGGGCGGTTCCCGACGGCTGGTGGCCTGGTTCGTCGCGGCGGCCGACACCCCCGCCGACCCGGACGCCGTCCGCGCGCACCTCGCCGACGGGCTGCCCGCGCCGATGGTCCCGACGGCCCTCGTCCCGGTCGCCGACATCCCGACGCTGCCCTCCGGCAAGACCGACCGTCGCGCGCTCCCGGAGCCCGACCTCGGCGCCGCCGTCGCGGGACAGGAGCCGCGCACCGCGGCCGAGCGGGAGGTCGCGCAGGTCGTCGCCGACGTCCTCGACCTGGACACGCTGCCCGACGTCGACGCCGCGTTCACCGACCTCGGCGGCCACTCGCTGCTGCTCCCCGTGCTGCGCCGGGGCCTCGCCGGGATCGGGCTGGACGTGCCGGTGGCCGAGCTGCTC
Source organism: Actinomycetospora termitidis (assembly GCF_030286555.1). Lineage (GTDB taxonomy): Bacteria > Actinomycetota > Actinomycetes > Mycobacteriales > Pseudonocardiaceae > Actinomycetospora > Actinomycetospora termitidis. Next base: position 265,067 of record NZ_JASVWF010000007.1, read on the forward strand.
GCGCGGCCGACGGTCGCGGAGTTGGCACGTCTGCGCGACGACGGCTCGACCGACGGGGAGTCCGGCGACTCCTCGCGCTGGATCCGGTTGCGGGACGGTGCCGGTTCCCCGGTCGTGCTGCTCCCCGGCGCCGGCGGGACGGTCTACCCGTACGCCGCGTTGGCCGCCGCTCTCGGCGACCGCCCGGTGTGGGCGCTGCAGGGCGCGGAGCTCGTGGGCGAGGACGGTCCCGCGTCGGTCGAGGCGGTCGTCGCGGACGTGCTGGAGCACCTGGGCACGACAGGCGAGCTCGACCTCGTCGGCTGGTCCTACGGCGGCGTCGTCGCGGCGGCCGTGGCCCGGGAGCTGGGGGAGCGGCTCGGCTCGCTGACCCTGCTGGACGCGTGGCCGGGGCTCGGGGAGATCGAGGGCACCGGCGACCCGGCCGCGTTCCTCGGCGACGTGCTCGGGGTCGGGCCGGTCGACGACGAGCCCGGGCTCGCCGCAGCGGTCGCGGCCGACCCGGCGCTGGCCGAGCTGTACCCGCCGGAGGTCCTGCGCGGCGCGGTCCGGCACGTCGAGCACGCCCGCGCGGTCCTCGTCGCGCACCGTCCGCAGGGCGTGGAGACGACCGCACCGGTCACCGTCGTCGTCGCGACCCGTGAGAACGACGAGACCCGCGCCCGGGACGTCTGGGCGCCCGTCCTGCCGGGGCACACGCGGTTCGCCGCGGTCGACGCCACCCACCTCGGTCTGCTGCGCCCCGGCGGGGTCACCGAGGTCGGGGGTCTCGTCCGCGAGAGCATCACCTCCACCAACACCGACACCAGCACTGCCACTACGGAGGAGAGACCGTGACCTACCGACCGACCCGACGGTCCGTGCTCGCCGGCGCCGGCGGGCTGGCCGCCCTGGCCGCGCTCGCCGCGTGCGGGGACTCCGGCGGCGGCACCGCCGGGCCCACCAACGCCGACGGCCCGAGCCGCCAGATCCAGGGTGCGGGCGGCCCGGTCACGATCCCGGCGAACCCGCAGCGCATCGCGTGCGTCGACTTCTACACGACCTACGCCCTGCTCGACGTCGGCGTCACCCCGGTCGCGACCGCGCAGGCCACCGTCGGTGGCGTGTACGCGCCGTACCAGCAGGCCTACGACGCCATCCCGAAGGTCGGGCAGCCGACCTCGGTGAACGTCGAGGCGATCGCGGCGGCCACCCCGGACCTCATCCTCGGCACCAAGGTCCCGACGATGCAGCCGGGGCTGGAGCAGAACCTGCAGGCGATCGCGCCGACGGTCATGTTCGACTCCGGCAGCGAGCCCGGCACCTGGAAGCAACGCGCGCTCGCCACCGCGGACGCCGTCAACAAGCTCGCCGCCGGCCAGCAGGTCGCGGGGGAGTACGACCAGCACGCGGCGCGCATCAAGCAGCAGTTCGCCGCCACCCTCGGGCGCACGACGTGGGGCCTGGTGCGCGGCAGCTCCGGCGGCGCGTTCTTCGCGGACTACCCGACGTCGTGGAGCGGGGTCGTGCTCGCCGACGCCGGGATGCGCTTCGGCGCGGCCACCGCCGGCAAGCGCGGCGCGGGCCAGCGGCTGTCGTTCGAGCAGGCCGCACAGCTCGCCGACTGCGACGTGCTGCTCTACCTCGCCGACACCACGGGGCAGGTCGAGCCGAACACCCAGGCCCTGCTCGCCCAGCCGGCGTTCCAGCAGCTCCCGGCGGTCCGCGCCGGGCGGGCGTTCCCACTGCCGAACTACTACGCCACCCACTACCGCCAGGGCGACGCGGTACTCACCACCTTGGAGCAGCTGCTGCCGCGGCTCTAGCCCTGCTCGTCCTCGGAGGAGTCGCCGAAGTCCAACGTCGCGGCACCGTCGCGCACCGAGGTGACCCGGTAGGAGACGCCGTCCACGGTGTTGCTGCCGCCCCGGCCGGAGGTGATGCGCGACCCTCCGGCCGTGGTGGTGACGGTGTCGTCGCCGACGTCGGTCACGGTCACCGTCCCCGCGTCCCCGGCGTCGACGACCGTCCCCGGGGTCACGGTGACGGTGCACTGCGCGTCCGGGCAGTCGACGGTGCGCGCCTCGTCGGCCGCGGCGGCGCGCGACGGTGCCGGAGCCGGTGCCGGCTCGGCCGCGCAGGCCGTGCCGCCCAGGCCGACCAGACCGGTCGTCAGGAACAGTGCGAGACGCGGCAGGACCCCCATGGCGGCGGAGTCTGGCACCGGACCCGGGGCGGGTCGGGCACCGACCCGCCCCGTGACACCGGTGGGTTACCGCGGCGCGGTCGGGAGGACCTGCCGGCCCCACGTGGCGTTCGTGACGACGGCGAACGACGCGTACCAGGCCGCGAGCGCGGTCAGGAGGCCGAAGTAGCCGCCGATCGTCGCGATCCCGTCGACCCCGAGGAGGTCGCCGACCGCGAGGAACAGGAAGGTCAGGAACAGCCCGCCGAACACCGCGACGAGCGCGCCCGTGGTGCGCAGCGAGGCGATGAGCATGTAGCCGGTGAACACCGCCCAACCGATGAGGAACAGGCCCGTCGCCGTGGTGTGCTGGGCCTCGGGCAGGGTCGGCTCGACGAACTGCACGTACGCCGCGAACGAGAGCCAGAACGCGCCGTAGGAGACGAACGCGGTCGCGCCGAAGGTGTTCGCCTTGCGGAACTCCCACATCCCGGCGAGCAGCTGGGCGAGCCCGCCGTAGAAGAGCGCGAGCGGCAGGACGGCCGACTCGAGCGCCTCCGGGGCGAGGCCCGCGTTGAACAGGCTGAGGACGAAGGTCGTCAGCGCGAAGGCGGCGAGACCGAGCGGACCCGGGTCGGCGATGCTGCTGGTCGGATCGGCAGCCCGCGGCTCGCTCAGCGGAGCGTTCGAACGGGTCGTGCGGGTCTCACTGGTCGTGGACATCGGCGTCCTCCCGTCGACGGATGGTGGACGCGATTGCCCAGGATGGGTGTGCACTCAATCACGTCGAGCGAGAGGCATTCGGGTCAACGTCGGCGTCCGAACTGACGTCAGAGCGTGAGCAGCAGCGGCCGACCCCAGCGTCCCGAGCGCCACCGCGGCCGGCAGCGGGTCCACGCCCGCCTGCACCACGAGCACGGTGAGCAGCAGCGACAACGTCGCGGCGGCGAGCGTGAGGCTGCCCGCGGCCGCCGCCGGGGCCCGCCACGCCCAGGCCGCGATCCCCGCCGTCACCAGGGCGATGACGCCAGGCGTGGCCGCGGCGAGCGGTGCGGGGAGCACCGTGGCGAGGCCGTAGGTGCCGAGCAGGACGGCGCACCCGACGGTCGCGTGCGTCAGGAGCGCCGCAGGCACGACGAGCGGCACCCGCCCGACCACGACCACCGCCGTCAGCACCGCGACCAGGGCCACCACCTCGGGGTGCCCGGGGAGACCCGGGCCGACCACGCCCACGGCGGCCACCACCACGCTGACGACGGCGGCTCCCACGAGCAGCGCAGGCCCCTCGGGCCGGCCCGTGAGCAGCGCGAACGCGGCGGCGGCCAGCAGGCCGGGGACGGCCAGGGCCGCGACCCCGACGACGAGCGCGAGCACACCCGCCGTCGGGAACACGAGCAGCGCGAGGGCGGCCGTGCCCAGGACGAGCAGGGCCGCGACGAGCGACCACGCCGCGAGCAGCGCGGTCACCGCGCCGGCGAGCCGGGGAACGGACATCAGGACGACCTCCGGGATGGTGGGACCATCCGGAGCATCGCCCGTGCGGCCGAACGGGTGACACCGAGACGACGGGGTTCACCCGGTCGGGCACCTCAGGCCCGGCGGGCGATCCCCGCGACGAAGGCGGCCTGGCCGGCGTGCTGGATGTCGTCGTCGACGACGCTGATGATGCGGACCCCGCGCGTGACCGGCGGGTCCCAGGCGTCGTCGATGACCTCGTCGAGGTCGTCGTCGGAGAGGGTCCGCAGGTACTCGAGGGTCCGGTCGTGGACCGCGTCGTAGTAGCCGGTGAGCAGGGTCGCGTCGGTGACGTGGACGGCGGCGACCTGCTCGGCGGTGTGGCCGTAGCCGATGGACGACGGGTCGAGGTCGAAGCCGAACCGCCCGGCCCATCCCTGCGAGGTGTAGGCCTGCTCGGTTCCCGCGAGGTCGGCGATGTGGTCGTCCTGCACCCGCGTGAGGTGCCAGACGAGCCAGCCGACGGGGTTGGCGTCGGGGTCGAGACGGAGGTTGAGGGCGCGCTCGTCGAGGCCCTCCAGCGCACGGTGCACGTCGGAGCGGACCCGGCCGAACGCGTCGGCGAGGACGTCGGAACTCTTCACGTCCCCGTCTGTACCCGCTGAGGCCTGCCCCGCTCCGTGACGTGATCGTGACCGCCAGTCATCACATGGGGCGCTAACGGTCACCACAGACTCCTCGATAGCCCGTTCAGAGTAGTCAAATAGGCCGGATCGACGACGACGTCGCGAGCAGCCGCAGGGGCAGGGGGAGAGCGACGTGGGACGAGACGTGGTGCGTGCCCGCCGCGCTGGAGCACGGGGAGAGGCACGGAGCCTGCACGCCGTGCCGCCGGAGCCGGTGCTGCTCGAGGCGCTCGACGCCCTCGACGCCGTGCCGGAGCTGGGCGCCGTGCCGGACGCCCCGGTCGACGCGCCCCGCGCGTGCACCGGGCGGGTGTTCTCCGGGGGCGGCCCGGTGCGGCTCTCGGTGCTCATGCCGGTCTTCGACGAGGAGCGCACGATCGCGGAGTCGGTCCGCGCCGTGCTGACCCAGCCCTACCCGTGCGAGGTGGAGCTGGTCGTCGTCGACGACGGCAGCACCGACCGCACCCCGGTCGAGCTCGCCGCCGCGGTCCGTGAGCACGCCGCCCGGGAGGAGGTCGCGCGCGTCGAGGGACGCCCGCCCGGCGCCCATCTCCGGGTGCTCACCCACGCCCGCAACGCCGGCAAGGGCGCCGCACTCTCGACGGCGGCCGCGGTCGCGCGGGGCACGCACCTGCTGCCCTTCGACGCCGACCTCGAGTACTCCGTCGACGACATCCCGCGCCTGCTCGAGCCGGTCATCCGCGGCCGGTGCGACGTCGTCTACGGCACCCGCCTGTTCGGCGCGAACACCGTCTACCACAGCTACCACTACGCCCTGGGCAACAAGTTCACGACCTTCGCCGCCAACGTCCTCTTCAACGCCGCCCTCACCGACCTGCACACCTGCCTCAAGCTCGTCCCGACGACGCTGTTCCGCCAGTTCACCCCGCGCTCGCGCGGCTTCGCCCTGGACACCGAGCTGACCGCGTGGCTGCTCGGGCACGGCGTCCGGCCCTTCGAGGTGCCGGTGAGCTACTACGGGCGCAGCCACTCGATGGGCAAGAAGATCACCTGGCGCGACGGCGTCGCCTGCCTGCGCACCCTCGGCCGCGTGCGCTTCGCCCGCCGCCCGCCGCTGGTGCTCGAGCGGCCGGTGTCGGTGGTCCCCGTCGTCCCGACCCCGCGCGTGGCCGACGTGCCCGGGACGTCGTGACCGCCGCGCTCGTGGCGTCCGCCGCCGCCGTGACCGTGGTCGTCTGCAGCCGCAACGGTGCCCGCGGGATCGTCGCCTGCCTCGACGCCCTGGCGGCGCAGGAGCTTCCGCCGGCCGCGGTGGTCGTCGTCGACGACGGGTCCACGGACGCGACCGCCGAGCTCGCGCTCCGCCACCCGCTGCGCCCGGTGGTGCTCCGGCACGAGGTCAACCGCGGCCTCGGGGCCGCGCGCACGACCGGCATCGCCGCCTGTACGACGGACCTCGTCGCGTTCACCGACGACGACTGCCGCCCCGGCCCCGGCTGGCTGGTGGGCCTCGTCGGGTTCCTGACGGCGGGTGCGGGTGCGGTCGCGGTGGGTGGGTCCGTGCACGCCGCGTCCGTCGACACCGCGGCCCGGCGCTACGCCGACGCCACGCGTCCGCTGGCGCCGGTGGAGGTGGCTCCACCGTCTTCTCTCGCGCGGCTCGCCGGGTACGTGCGGTCCGCCCGGCGGGCGCCGGTCGACGGGGCTCCCCGGGCGGTCGCGTCGCTGGTCGGCGCGAGCATGCTCGTGCGCCGGTCGGCGCTGGAGGCGGTGGACGGGTTCGACCCGGCCATCCGGTTCGGCGGCGACGAGGAGGACCTCTGCCGCCGGCTGCGCACGGCGTTCGGGCCGGACGCGGTGCGCTTCGCCCCGGACGTCGTGCTGGCCCACGAGTTCGACCCGCGCCGGCGCGACGTCCTGCGCCGCGCCCGCGCCTACGGGCGGGGGAACGCCCGGACGTTCCGCGCCTCGGGCTCCCGGGTGCCGCCGCTGCGGCCGTTCCCGCTGGTGCTCGCGGCGTGCCTGCTCGCGGGGCTGCGGTGGCGGGCGGCGTGGGTCGTGGCCGCGGTCGCGCCGGTGCTGCTCTACCCACCGTCGCGGTTCGGGGGCCGCCTGCCGTTCTGCTACCTGGCGGCCGCGGAGGACGCGGCCACGCTGGTCGGCTTCCTGCAGGGGGTCCGCTCGTGACGACCGCCCTCGCCGTGCCGATCTCGGTGGTCGTCGTGTCCAAGGACGAGCCGGCGCTGGCCGACACCCTGGCCGCGCTCGCCGCGGAGCCGGACCTCGACGTCGTCGTGGTGGACGCGTCCGCGGGGCGACTGGACGCGGTCCGCGACCGCTTCCCCGGCGTGCGGTGGTTCGCGTACACCCCCCTGCCCGGCACCCGGACGTCCATCGCCCACCAGCGCAACGTCGGCGTCGCCGCGGCGCGCGGGGACGTCGTGGTCTTCACCGACGCCGGGTGCGTCCCGCGGCCGGGCTGGCTCGCGCGGCTGCTCGCCCCGATCCTGGCGGGGGAGGACACGGTCGCCTGCGGACCCGCCGTCGGGAAGGAGATCGACCTCTACGGCGGCGTCGCCCAGCGCGGCACCGACCGCTACGTCGACGACGCCCCGACGATCAACCTCGCGTTCCGCCGCAGCGCGTTCGAGCAGGTCGGCGGGTTCGACGAGCGCTTCGCCTACGGCTCGGACGTCGACTTCACGTGGCGCCTCGCCGCGGCCGGGCACCGGGCGCGCAACGTGCCGGACGCCGTCGTCACCCACGACTGGGGCGGCGCCCGCCGCCAGCTCTGCCGCGCCCACGCGTACGGGCGGGCGCGCGTGCGGCTGTACGGCAAGCACCGCGACCGGCTGCCCGGGCTGCTGCGCCGCGACCCCGTGCCGGTGGCCTACGCGCTGTGGCTGCTCGGGCTGCCGCTCGCGGTGCTGGGCCGGCGTGGTGCCGCGTGGGTGCTGCTCCTGGCCGTGCCGCTGGTGCGCAACCGGCGCCGACGTCCCCTGCTCACCCTCGCCGACCACCTCGCCTACGGCGCCGGGGTGCTCCGCGAACTGCCGCGCGAGGTGACCCGATGAAGCTGCTCGCCCTGCCCCGCGACCCGGGTCCGTTCCAGGACGGTCTCTACGGGCCGATGGCCGGCCGCCACGAGGTGCGATACGTGTCCGGGCCGACGGGCTCGCACACGCTCAACGTCCTGCTGGTGCCCGTGCTGCTCGTGGCCGGCCGCTGCTGGGGCGCGCGGGTGCTGCACGTGCACTGGACGTTCGGGTTCGTGCCGTCGTGGGCGTCGGGCCGGCGGGTCGCCCGCGTGTTCCGGTGGTGGTTCGGGGTGTGCCTCGGGCTCGCCCGGCTGCTCGGCCTGCGGGTGGTGTGGACCGCGCACAACACGCTCCCGCACGCGCCGGTGTTCGACGACGACGAGGCGGCGCGGCGCACGCTGGTGGCCGCCTGCTCGGCGATCGTCGCGCCGACCGCCGTGGGTGCCCGCGAGCTGGAGCGGTTCGGCCCGACCTGTCCGGTCCACGTCGTCCCGCTCGCCGCCCTGCCGGTGCCGGAGCCGGTGCGGTCGGTGGACGCCGTCCGGGTCGCCTACGAGGTGCCCGAGGGCGCGGTCCTGCTGGCGTTCGTCGGGAAGGTCGAGCCGTACAAGGGCGTCACCGACCTGCTCGACGCCCTGCCCGCGCTCGCCGACGTCCCGGGCCTGCCGCCGGTCGTGCTGGTCGTGGCGGGGGAGTGCCGGGACGCTTCGCTGGCCGCCGGCCTCCGATCCCGTGTCAGCAGTGCGGCCATGCTGACGCTGGACGGCACAGAACCCGCATCGTCGATCCGCCTGGACCTGCGCCACCTCGACGACCTGGAGCTCGCCGACCTCCTCGCCGCGGCGGACGGGGTCGTGCTGCCGTTCCGGACGGTGACGACCAGCGCGTCGGTGCTGCACGCCATGGCCGCCGGAGCCGCGTGCCTGGTGCCCGACCTCCCCGCCTTCGCCGACGTCCCCGCCGGTGCCCTGCTGCGCTACCCGCCCGGCCACACCGACGCCGAACGGGTCTCCGCTCTCGCCGAGGCCCTGCCCACGCTCGTCGGTGGGGGCGCCCGCCTGCGCGCCGCGGTCGGGTCGCACGCCGCCCTGGTCGCCGGGCACCGCGACCCGCAGCGCATCGCCGACCACTACGCCGATCTCTTGGACGCCCTGGTCGACGGCCCGGCCGCCGCGCCGACGCCTGGTGGCGTGCATGGCCCATCGCCGGCACTGGACGCCGGCAAGGGGCCATTCCTGGCACCAGGCACCCCTGCACCCGGCACTCGCGTCGCCCTGCTCACTCCGTGGGCGCCCGCCGAGGACGGCCTCGCCCGCCACAGCGCCGACCTCGCCGCGACGCTGGCGAACACACCGGGCGTCGCCGGGATCGCGGTCGTCACCACCTCACCCGGCCCGGCCGACCCCACGACCACCCGGCTGCCCGCCCTCGTCACCCCCGGCCGGATCGTCGCCGCCGTCCGCGCACGCGACGTCGACGCGGTGCACCTGCAGTTCACGGTCCCGGCGTGGGGCGCCGCCACCCCGGCCCTGGTCACCGCGCTGCGACGCCTCCGCCGGAGCGGCACCCGGGTCGTCGTCACCCTCCACGAGGTCACCCGCGAGCTGGCGCTGCTCGGCCCCGTCGCCCGGCGTCTGTACCGGGCCCTCGCCGACGCGTCCGACGCGGTCGTCGTGCACACCCCGGGCGCTCTCGAGGGCCTGGCGGGCTGCGGGGTCGACCTGCGGCGCGTCAGCGTCCTGCCGCACGGCGCGTTCGGCGCCACGCCGCACGGCTTCCTCGGCGCCACCCGGCCACCCCGGACCGCCCGCGAGCGGAACACCGTCCTCTGCTTCGGCTACCTCCACCCCGACAAGGGCCTCGAGCGGGCGATCGACGCGATCGGCCGGGTGCCCGGCGCCCGCCTGGTCGTCGCCGGCGCCGTCCGGCCCCGCCGCGGTGTGTTCCGCATCTTCGGCCGGCGCGACCACCGCTACGCCGCCGAGCTCCGCCGCCGGGCGCACGACCAGCAGGTCACCTTCACCGGCGCCGTCGACGACCCGACCCTGGACCACCTCCTCGCCACCGCCGCCGTCGTCGTCCTGCCCTACCGCAGCGCCACGCAGAGCGGCGTGCTCAACCGGGCGGTCGCCGCCGGCGCCGCCGTCGTCGCCACCGACCTCCCCGGCCTGCGCGCGGACCTCCCGCCCTCGGCGATCACCGTGCCCGCCGCCGACCCCGACACCACCCCCGCCCTCGCCGCCGTCCTCTCCGACCTCCTCGCCGACCCGGCCCGCCTCGCCCGCCTGCGCGACGACGTCGCCCGCACCCGCGCCGACCACGCCCCCGAGCGCCTCGCCGCCGCCCTGGTCGATCTCTACCAGCGACCCCCGACAGCCACCGCGATCCCCGAACCACGTCCCGCCGCCGACCCGCACCCGGCAGGAGCCCTCCGATGAACCCGCCCCGCGGCCTGCCGGCCCTCGCCCGCCTCGCCGCCCGGTCCGCCGCCTGCACCGCGACGATGCGCGCCCGCGGCATCACCACGACCGGCCTCGTCCGCTGCGACGGCCTCCTCCCGGCCCTCCACACCGGCGGCACCGTCCGCCTCGGGGCGCAACTCTCCCTCCGCGCCGTCACCGGCCGCGTCGAACTCGGCGCGCACCCCGGCGGCACCCTCACGATCGGCGACCGCGTGTTCGTCAACCAGGGCGCGAGCATCGTCGCGACGACGAGCATCGAGATCGGCGACGACGTCCACGTCGGCGACCTCGTCGGGATCGCCGACACCGACCATCACGCCGTCGACCACCTCACCGCGGTCCGGACCGCGCCCGTCGTCGTCGAGCACCACGCCTGGATCGGCCGCGCCGCCACCCTGCTCCCCGGCGCGCACGTGGGGGCCCACGCCGTCATCGGCGCCGGGGCGGTCGTCACCGGTGCGATCCCGCCCGGCGTCCTCGCCCTCGGCGTCCCCGCCCGCCCGGTGCGCGACCTCGCGCCCGCCCGACCCGGATGGAGGCGCGCATGACGACGGCCACGGCCACCCTCTCCCGCATCCGCCACGTCGCCCGCGAGAGCTTCGTCCGCAACTCCGCGCTGCTGATGGCGAACTACGTGATCTCCGGGCTGCTCGGGTTCGCCTTCTGGGCCCTGGCCGCCCGGATGCTGCCCGCCGACACCGTCGGCACCGTCTCCGCGCTCGTCGCCGGCCTCGGGTTCGCCGCGTCCGCCGCCGGGGTCGGCATGCCCAACACCGTCGTGCGCTACCTGCACACCGAGGCCGACCAGCGCGCCTTCGTCCTCGCCGCCGTCGGCCTCGTCACTGCGACGAGCCTCGTCGTCGCCGGTGCGATCGTCGGGGTCCCCGGCAGCTTCGGGCTGCCGCTCGGGCCCACTTCCCGGATCCTCGTCGTCGCGCTGGTCGTCGCGATGGCGGTCGGCCCGGTCGTCGACGCGGTCATCGTCGGCTTCCGCGTCACCGGCAGCATCGTCGTCAAGAACGCCCTGGCCGGAGCGGTGCGCATCGCCGCCCTCCCGCTGCTCGCGGCCCTCGGGGCCGACCAGCACGACGGGTTGATGTGGGCGCTCCTGCTCTCCACCGCCCTGGCCGCGCTCATCTCCTTCACCGTGGGCCTGCGTCAGGCGCGGTCCGTTCCCGACGGCGGGTCGGGCCGGCTCCCGTGGTCCGCGCTCGCCGGCAAGATCACGTTCTCCGGCGGCAACTACGCCTCGATGCTCGTCTCGATCGCGCCGCTCGCGTTCACCCCGATCATCGCGCTCACCCTGCTCGGGCCCGCGGCCGGCGCGTACACGACGGCGGCGTTGCTGCTGGTCACGGCGTTGAACGCGATCCCGACGACGATCTCGCAGTCGCTCTTCGCCGAGCTCTCGACGAAGACCCACGACACCCGCGTGATCGTGCGGCGCGCCCTGCGCGGGACCTACACGCTGGTCGCACCCGTCGTCGGGATCGTCCTCGTCATCGCGCCGTTCGTGCTGGCGGTGTTCGGCCCGGAGTACACGGCGGCCACCTGGTGCCTGCGGCTGATGGCGCTCGGGAGCCTGCTCGGCGCGTTCAACTACGTCGCCGACGTGGTCATCAACGCCGCGGGCCGCATCGTCGCGTTCACCGCCGTGAACACCGCCGGCTCGGCGATGGTCCTCGTCGCCACGGTCGTCGGCGCGACCCACTCGCTCACCGGACTCGGCCTCGGCTGGCTCGTCGGCCAGGGCTGCTACTCGGTGCTGGCGGGCGCCGCTCTGCTCAGGAGGAACGCATGACCACCCTGTCCGTCGTCCTGGCCACCTTCCACGGCGCGCGGTGGCTGCCCGACCAGCTCGCGAGCCTCGCCGACCAGACCCGCCGTCCGGACGAGCTCGTCGTCTCCGACGACGGGTCCGACGACGGCACCCCAGAGATCCTCGCCGACTTCGCGCGACGGGCGCCGTTCGACGTCCGGGTCCTCCAGGGCCCGCGCACCGGGCTCGCCGACAACTTCCGGCACGCCCTCACGGCCTCCTGCGGCGACGTGATCGCGTGGTGCGACCAGGACGACGTCTGGCTGCCCGCGAAGCTCGCGCGTTGCCTGGACACCCTCGACGAGACGGGCGCGGACCTCGTCCACCACGCCGCGCGGGTCGTCGACGCCGACGCGGAGTCGCTCGGCTTCAACCACCCCGACCCCCGCCGCACGATCTGTCTGGAACCGCTGCAGGGCGACCCCTGGCACGTCCCGTCCGGGTTCGCGACCGTCTTCCGCCGCAGCCTCCTCGACGGCCTCCGTCACGGGCGCGGGCTCGACCGGGCCGCCTGGGAGACCCGCCCGAACTCGCACCAGACGCTGCGCCGGATGAACCACGACCACGTCGTGTCCCTGGTCGCCTTCGCCCGCGGCCGGCGCTGCGAGCTCGCCGAGGAGCTCGCGCTCTACCGCCAGCACGGCGCCAACGCGGCCGGGGCACCGACGGTCCGGGGCGCGGCGGCCTGGTGGGGTGCGCTGTCCATCGGTGCGGACGAGTTCGCCGTCCGGGCCGCCGCGGCGCGCGGGTACGGCATCTGGCTGCAGTCCGCCGGGATCGGCTCGGGCGCCTACTTCGAGCGCCTCGCTCGCCGGTGGGAGCGCCGCGCCGAGACCTACCGCGACACCGACGGCGCGGCCCTGCCGGTCCGGGTGACGCGTGGGCTCGGGGCGCTGGCCCGCCGGGCCACGGGGCACCACGACTACACCTCCACCGACCGCGGCGGCATGGGCGCCGCGGCCCTCGCCAAGGACGCGCTCGCCACCGTGATCGGCACGCACTGATGGGGATGGCACTGATGGGAGGACACGCATGAGCACCCTCGAGGTCACCCCGCCGCCCGCGGTCTGCCACGTCGAGCCCGCCCGCCACGTGCCCTGGTGGGTGGAGGCGCTGGGCCTCCTGCTGGCGCCGGGGATCGTCGCGGCGCTGCTGCGGCTCACGCCGATGTCGATGGGGCTGCAGACCCGCTGGACGATGGTCGACCCGAACTTCTCCACCGCCTACGCCCGCCACGGTGCGGACCTGATCGAGCGCTTCGGCACCGGCGACTACTTCTGGGTGCGGGTCGGCCAGGTGCTCCCGGCGCACCTCGCGCAGCTGGCGTTCGGGGACGTCGGCGGGTTCGTCGTCCTGCGCTACGCGTTCGCGCTGATCGCGACGGTGCCCGCCTACCTCTGGCTGCGCCGCCGCTCGCTCCCGACGGGGGCGCTCGCCGTCGTCGTCATCCTGACCTCGCCCGTCGTCCTGATGGCCTGGGGCTCGGACTATCCCGACGGGGCCGCGCTCGCCTACCTGCTCGCCGGCCTGCCGTTGCTGGTGTTCTGGACGACGGGGGTGCGGCGGCTGCTGGTGCGCGGCCTCGCCGGGGTGTTCCTCGGCCTCGCGGTGCACGCGCACCCGGCGGCGTTCCCGCTCGTGGCCGCCGCACTCGTCGCGGTGCTGGTCAGCGCGTTCTCCCGGCACGCGGGGGTGCGGCGGGCGCGGACGCGGCGGGTGGTGGTCGAGCTCGCCGCGGTCGTCCTCGGGGGCGTCGCCGCGACCGGGCTCGCGGTGCTGGGCGCCCTGCTGCTCTACGGGCGCGCGGACCTGTTCGGCCCCACGATCGACCAACTCCTGCGGCTGCAACGGCCCGACCAGATCCGCCAGTGGCACTCCACGACCTGGGCCTGGGCGCAGCGCGCGACCTACCTGCTGGTGCCACCCGTCGTCGTGATCGCCTGGGCGTGGCTGTGCCGACGACGGCGCCGGCTGGTGGGGGAGTGGCCGCCACGGGGGGACGCGGTCGTCGTGCTCGGCAGCGGGTTGGGCTACCTCGCCTTCCTCGCGATCCAGGCGACCAGCGGTTTCACGCTGGAGTACTACTTCTACTCGTCGCTGCTCTGGGCCGGGGCCTGCCTGACGACGGCGCTGCTGCTGTCCACGTTGTCGTCCTCGTGGTGGCCGGTCGCCGCCGTGCTCGGGCTCGCGGTGCTGCAGGTGGAGATGGGCACACCGCGCTTCGAGGTGGTCCCGACGGGGCTGGCCGTGGCCGTGGTCGTGGTGGTCGCGGCGGCCGTGGTCGGTGGTCCACGGCGGCGGTCGATCCCGATGCTCGTCGTGACCGTCGGCCTCGTCCTGCTCACCACCGGCCAGCCGAGCACCGCCTACGCGCCGGACCAGGTGCGCTACCCGCTCGCGGACTACGGTTCGGTCGGCGGCCATCCCGACCCGTCGAAGGCTGCTGCCTACGCGACGATGGTCTCGGTGGTCGACGTCGTGCCGCCGGCCCCGGTCCGCGCCCTGACCTGGGTCGAGCCGCCCGCCGCAGGATCGCTGCCCGACGAGGTGCCCGCCCGTGCGGCCGCCCAGTACCTCGGTCCGCTGCACGGGCTCTCCTCGTCGATGCCGGCGCTCTCCGACTCCGACCGGAAGAAGCTCGACGCCGCCCCGGCCGGCTCGCAGGTGATCCTGCTCGGCTCCCGGGGCGCGACCTTCGAGGCGGCGCGGACGACGTTGGCCCCGTGGGCGCCGACGGTGGAGCGGGACGCGGTGCTCGGTGGCGGCACCCTGCACGTGGAGGTGCTGCGGCTCGGGCGGTGACCTAGGAGCGTGCTCCGCGGGTCATCACGGCGGTGAGCCGGTCCAGGAGGTCGCGCGCGACGACCTGGTCGGACTCCGGGAGCGAGCGGCACACCGCGTCGATCTCCTGGATGGCCGGCAACCACGCCTGCCGCGTCGACGCCCTGCCGGCGGGTGTGTCGGTGACCCGGACCCGGCGACCGTCGTCGGGGTCGCGGACACGCTCCACGTGCCCGCTGCTCTCGAGGCGGTCGACCAGCAGGGTGGTCGCAGGGGACGAGACACCGAGGCGGCGGGCCAGTTCCACGACGCCCATCGGCCCGTGCTCGCTGAGCAGCAGGATCGCGGTCATGTCACCGACGTTCAGCCGCATGTGTCGGGCGGTGCGGATCGTCAGGTCCTGGGAGGCGCTGATGAGGCGACGGACCGCCAGCGTCGTGTCGGTCAGTGCCTCGAGCCCGGGTTCCCGGCGGATCGCCTCGTCGGTCATGCCGTGCATCCTCTCGTCCCGAGGTCGTTAAGCAACTTACCGACCTGGGTAGCCCGCTCCCATGAGTGCACCGAAGGTCCTGGTCTCCGGCGCGAGCATCGCCGGGCCCGCCGCCGCGTCGTGGTTGGCGGCCGCAGGGTGGGACGTCACCGTGGTCGAGCGCTTCGACCACCTGCGGGACGAGGGGCAGAACGTCGACGTCCGGGGTGCGGGGCGGGAGGTGCTGCGCCGGATGGGGCTCGAGGACGCGGTGCGCGGCCACCACACCAGCGAGACCGGCCTCTCCTTCGTCGACGAGGACGGCCGCGCCTACGCCACGTTCCCCGCCGGCGTCGGCGACTCGGACGGCGCGCCGACCGCGGAGCTGGAGATCCTGCGCGGTGAGCTCGCCCGGGTGCTGTACGACCACTCCGCCGGCTCGGCCGAGTACCGGTTCGGCGATCGCATCGCGGCACTGCACGACGACGGGTCCGGCGTCGACGTCGAGTTCGCCCACGGTCCCGGCCGACGGTTCGACGCCGTCGTGATCGCCGAGGGTTCCCGCTCGCGGTCCCGGGACCTGGTCTTCCCCGACGCCGTGCTCGACGAGCTCGGCCTCGTGGGGGCGTACCTGACGATCCCGCGGACGGCGTCCGACGACCGGCAGTGGCGCATCTTCTTCGCCGGCCGGGGGCGGCTGGTCCACCTGCGGCCGGACGACGTCGGGTCGACCCGCGCGATGCTCAGCCTCTACACCGACCTCCGCGGGTTCGACCACCTCGACCGCGAGAACGCCGTGGCCCTGCTGCGCGCGACCTACGCCGACGTGGGCTGGGAGGCCCCGCGCATCCTGGCCGACCTCGACGACGACTCGCTCTACGTGGACCAGATCGCCCAGGTCCGCCTCCCCACCTGGCATCGGGGGCGGGTGGCGGTGCTCGGGGACGCCGCGTGGTGCGCCGGCCCGTTCGGCACGGGGACGACGAGTGCTCTCGCGGGCGCGTACGTCCTCGCCGGTGAGCTGGGGACCACGCCGGACGACGTGCCGGGCGCCTTCGCCCGCTACGAGAGCATCCTGCGGCCGATGACCGAGCTCGCCCAGACGTTCGTCCCGCGCAACGGCCATCCGCGCGTGGAGTGGCACCGCACCCTGCTGCGGACCGGTCTCCGGGTCCTGGGCGGGCCGATCGGCCGGGCGGTCGGCCGCGTCCGTCGCCAGGTCCCGCCCCCGCCCGTCGACGTGCTGACGCTGCCCGACTACCCGGTTCGAGCCACGGCCGGCGTGTAGGAGCCGGTTCAGAGGGTCCAGGGCCGGTTGTGGCGGGGTGTCTGCGTCGGGTCGAGCCACTTCGGAGGGATGAACCAGGGCAGGTGGTCGTGCATGACGATCTGCCAGCCGGAGCGGTGGACCAGGCCGTGGTGGAAGGTGCAGACGCCGGTGAGGTTGTCGGGGTCGGTGTCGCCGCCGTGTCCCCAGTGGTGGATGTGGTGGATCTGGCAGAGGCGGGGTTTGCGGCGGCAGCCGGGGAAGGCGCAGTGCCGGTCGCGGGCCCAGATGGCGCGGCGTAGCCCGGCGGGTGGGGTGCGGCTCTTGCGGCCGACGTCGAGGACCTCGCCCTTGGACCCGAGGAGGATGGGGATGATCTCGGCGTCGCAGGCCAGTTGGCGCACGGTTTCGGGGCGGATCCAGGTGGTGTCGTTGAGCAGGGCCAGTGCCTTGCTGCGGTCGGCGAGTTGGTCGCGCAGGGTGTCGTAGTCGACGGTGACGGTGAGCTGGATCGGGGTGGTGTCCCCGGGCTTCCGCCGTCTCGAGGAACGCCGCGGCGGCTCCGGCTCCGGTGGCGGGCCCGTGGCCGAGCCCATGTCGGACGCCGCGGTGCCCTCCTCGCTCCCGTCGTGGGCGCAGGGGTCGGGGGTGAAGTCGGGGTCAGGGCCACCGAACTCACGGCGGTCGTCCTCGCTGTCGTGGTCCCACAGCGGCGGCTGACCGTCCTCGCCCGGGTGGGGTTCGTCGAGGCCTTCGGTGTGGCCGGCGTTGATCAGGTCGATCAGGGCGGCGGCCTGCCGGGCGGGCTTGGATTGGTCGGCCTCGACCTCGGGGGCCTCACCCCGCTCGCCGTCCGCGGACATTGGGGCAGCCCCGGTGTCGGGGTCGGCGAGTGCGGCGGATTCCGGGGGCAGGGTGGCGGCGCGGATGGCCTGGTCGAACAACTCCGCCGAGACGGGGTCACGCAGGATCACCTTGGCGCGCAGCTCCCCGTTGCGCCGCCGGGTGTAGCTCAGCTCGTCCGGCGCCGGCGGGTCCTCCGAAGGAGCGGCCCCGTCGGGGTCGAGCCGGTCGGCGATCACCGACGCCGCGCCCTTGAGCGCGATCGGGGAGTGCGTCGCGGCGAGCGCGGCGAGTTGTTGTTCGGTGACCGCGAGCAGTTCGGGGTCCAGGTCCTCGACCGTCGAGAGCCGGCGCATGGTGTCGCGGATGACCTCGACGTGCCCGTCACCCACGGTGCCGTCATCGACGGACGAGCTGGTGGCCGGCAGGTCGGCGGGCACCACTGCCCCGGACGGGCTGGTGGTCTCGTGCAGTGCCGCGGCGTGCCGGGCGAGGCGGTTGGTCTCGGCGGGGTCGAGGCGCACGTGGTCGGCGAGCAGCCGTGACAGGTGCCGGTAGCCGGACTCGGCGAGCGCGTCGCTGGCTTTGAGCGCGGTGAGCGCCCGGTACACCCGCGCCCCCGCCAACCGGTACGCGCGCACGGCGTCCGCCATCTCCGCCAGCGCTGCACTGGACGCCCGCGAGAGCCCGTCCTCGTCCCGGTCGGCCTCGCCGTGTTCCAGACCCGGCACCGTCCACGAGGTCTCCTCCGGGCGCGGTGGCAGCCCGAAGACTCTGGCCAGGCGCTCGGGGGGTTCCCCGGGTGGTGGCGGCCGGTCGGCGCGGGTGAACCACGACCCCTTGCCGGGGTCGAAGGTCCACACTGCTGCCGTCATGCACCCATCGTCGAACACGTGTTCGAGAAGATCAAGAGCTGTTCGGAGCAATCTCCCAGGGCCCGGCCTACAGCAACTGCCGCACCCGTGCCGCCTCGCGCGTGAGGTGGTCCCGCTCGGCCACACTCGCCGCCGCGCGCGCGGCCACCACGTACAGCTCCGCGGCCCGCTCCAGATCGCCCGCGCGCTCGTGCAAGTAGGCCAGGACGGCGTCCCGACGCGGCACGTCGTCGGGGACCTCCACCACCGCCGCCAACCCCGCGGCCGGGCCGGACGCCTCCCCGACGGCGACCGCCCGGTTCAGCCGCACCACCGGGCTGTCGGTGAGCGCCAGCAGCTCGTCGTACCACTCCACGATCTGCGGCCAGTCCGTCTCCGCAGCATGAGCGGCGTCCGCGTGCAGCGCCGCGATCGCGGCCTGAGCCTGGTACTCGCCCAGCCGGTCGCGGGCCAGGGCGTTCTGCAGCACCACGACGCCCTCGGCGATCAGGGCGGTGTCCCACCGCGCCCGGTCCTGGTCCCGCAGCGGCACGAGCCGCCCGTCCTCCATCCGGGAGGACCGCCGCGCGTGGTGCAGCAGCATCAGCGCGAGCAGCCCCGCGACCTCGGGCTCCTCGGTCAGGGCGACGAGCTGGCGGGTCAGGCGGATCGCCTCGGCGGCCAGGTCGACGTCGCCGCCGTAGCCCTCGTTGAACACGAGGTAGAGCACGCGGAGCACGGTCGGGAGGTCGCCGGGCTGGTCCAGCCGGACCCCGGCGATCCGCTTCTTCGCCCGGCTGATCCGCTGCGCCATCGTCGCCTCGGGCACCAGGGACGCCTCGGCGATCTGGCGCGTCGTCAGTCCACCCACCGCCCGCAGGGTCAGCGCGACGGCCGACGCGGCGGGCAGGGACGGATGCGCGCACAGGAAGTACAGGCGCAGCGTGTCGTCGACGTCCGACACCTCGACGGGGGCCGAGGCCGAGAAGTCCGCCTCCTCCCGTCCGCGTCGTGACGACTCGGACCGGACGGCGTCCAGGAACTTCCGCCACGCCGCTGCGACCAGCCAGCCCTTCGGGTCGCGGGGCGGGTCGTCCGGCCAGGTCTCGACGGCGCGGATCAGGGCCTCCTGCACGGCGTCCTCGGCCGACGCGAAGTCCGCTCCGCGCCGGACGAGGACACCGATGACGGACGGGACCAGCTCCCGCAGCAGCTCGTCGTTCATTCGAACAGGGACGTCCCGGTGTGGAACGGCCGGACCTCGAGCCACTCGTGGATCGGCTTCCCGCCCGCACCCGGCGCCGCGGACAGCTCCCCGGCCAGCTCGACGGCCCGGTCCCACGACTCCACGTCGATGACGTACCAGCCCGCGATGAGGTCCTTCGTCTCCGCGAACGGGCCGTCGGTCACCGGCGGGCGTCCCTCGCCGTCGGACCGCACGAACGTGCCCTCGATCGAGAGCGCCTGCGCGTCGACGAACTCCCCGTTGGCCTCCAGGCGCGCGCCGAAGTCGCGCATGAACGCCATGTGCGCGTCGATCTCCTCCGGGGTCCAGTGGTCCATCGAGGGCTGGTCGGTGGCCGGGGTCGGGCCACCGCGGTAGTGCTTCAGCAGCAGGTACTTCATGACGGTCTCCTTCGTCGTCGGCGCGGCCCGTGCGGGCCGCTCGTACCCCGGGGACGGAGCCGGACCGACCGTCTCGACACCCGCGGCAGAAATTTTCCCGACGGCGGGTCGGGCCCTACAGTCCGCCCATGGCCGCGAGCGTGATGCCACTCGCCGAGCAGGAACGCGACGACCTCGCGGAGCTGCTGCACGCCCTCGAGCCCGCGGAGTGGAGCGAGCCGACGTTGTGCGAGGGCTGGACCGTCCGCGACGTCGTGGCGCACGTGCTCAGCTACGAGGAACGCGGCCCGGCGAACGTGGTCCGGACTTTCGCGCGCGGCCGGGGCTCGTTCGACCGGGCCAACGACGTCGCGATGGCCGACTACGCGCACCACGGGCCCGACGAGCTCCTGGCGCTGCTCGACCGCAGCCGCCGGCCCCGAGGCCTGACCACGATGTTCGGCGGACGCATCGCCCTGACCGACGGCACGATCCACCACCAGGACATCCGCCGGTCGCTCGGTCGACCGCGCACCATCCCCGCCGAACGACTCACCGCGGTGCTGGACTTCGCCCGGAGCGCACCGCCCCTGCGATCCAGCGCTCGCATCCGTGGACTCCGCCTCCGGGCGACCGACCTCGACTGGAGCACCGGCGAGGGCGACGAGGTGTCCGGCCCGGCCGAGGCGCTGCTGATGGCGATCGCCGGGCGCGCCGCCGCCCTGGACGAGCTGACGGGCCCCGGGCTGGCGACGCTGGCCGCGCGTCCCTGACCCGTCATCCGAGGAGGTCGAGCAGCGAGCGCGCTGCCCGCGCGGCGCCGTCGGCATGGCGACGGGTGTCGGCCTCCAGGGAGTCCGGGTCGTCGAGACCGTGGCCCCCCGGCAGCGTGAGCCACCGGCGCAGCAGGCGCGGCGTCATCTCCGGGTGGAACTGCAGGGCGACGGACCGACCGGAACAGAAGGCCTCGACGCCGTCGGGGGAACGCGCCAGCACCTCGGCCCCGGCGGGCGCCGTCAGCTGCTCGGCGTGCCACTGGAACCACGGTCCGGCGTCGATCTCCGGGACGACCGGGTCGACGGGGTGCCAGCCGACGCGACGCGCGGGCAGCGGCGTCGTCGCGACCCCGAGCGCCTCGCCGAGCAGCTGCCCGCCGAAGCAGAGACCCAGCGTCGGCCGCCCGTGCTCGTGGCGGCGGGCGAGGAACTCGACCTCGCGGCGGGCCCAGCCGTCGATCGCGCTGCGCGGCCAGGGCGCGCCGACGGTCACGACGAGGTCCCACGCGAGCGGGTCGGGGTAGGTCACGACGACGTCGGGACGCGTGAAGCGGTCCTCCGGGACGACCGTGAATGCGGAGATCAAGAACCCGCGGCGTTCGAGGTCGGTCCCGAGGTGCTCGAGGCCGGCGACGTGGTCGTGGCCGATCACCAGGGCCTGCTTCACATCGTCCGGTCTACCCCACGGGGGCGAGCGCCCGGAACTGCGCCCGGACGTCGGCCTCGCCGAGTGATCCCCACGACCGCACCGAATGCGTGACGGCGGCTCCCGACTCCCACACCGACGCCGGCGACGCCGGAAGGCCTACCCACCGCACCGCGAGCGGGTCGCCCGGCCGCGAGAACTCGCCCAGCGAGAACCCGCACGCCCGGACCGCCGCGCCCATCAGGTGGTCCTCCCCGGCCCGCGAGCCCGCGAGCGCGGCGCACGACAGCCACCCGGCCGCGTCGAGCGCGGAAGCACAGCGACGGGACAGCACGTACGCCCCACCCAGCCCGTGCACCCCGTCCCGCGGCAACGCCCGGACCGCCCGCCGCACGGCCGGCCGTCGCAGCCCCCGCCATCCCGCCTCCGCGCGCAGCAGGGCACGAGCCGGCCCGAACGAGCGCGCCCCGCCGTCGGGACCCACCCGCACGGCACCGAGCAACCCGAGCGACGGGTCTGCCGCGAAGCGCGACACCGCCGAGGACACCAGCCCGCTCCGGAGCACCAGCGCGTCCGTGTCCAGGCGCAGCAACACGTCCCAGTCGTCCGCCAGCGCCCGCCGGATCCCCGCGCCGAGCTTGACGAACAGCCCGCCCTGACCGCCCGGCGCACCGACCGGGGCGGGCACGACCACCGTCGACGCGGGCCACCGGGAACGATCGGAGTCGTTCACGACGACGAGCGTGGTCGGCACCCCCAGCCGCTCCACCGAGGCCAGCGTGTCGTCCACGAACTCCGCCGGCACCGACGGGCCGACCGGCACGACCACCGCCGCTCGCGGCGGCGTCACCGGAACACCGGCGACGTCACGTGCCACGCCTCGGGGTGCGCCGCGATCTCCTTCTCGAACACCGCCGCGACGCTCTCGAGGACCTCCGGCACCGTCCCCGACGTCGAGATCTCCGGGTGCACGTCGAAGTGCACGCGGCCGTCCCGGGCGACCCAGCAGGTCATCGGCAGCAGGGCCGAGCCGGTCCGGACGGCGAGCGCCACCGGCGCCGCGGCCAGCGCCACGCGGCGGCCGAACATCGGCACCTCGACGGTCGCGCCCACGGAGTAGCGGTCGATCATCATCCCGACGATGCCGCCCTCCCGCAGCCGCGTCATCAGCGCGGCCGCGGTCCGGGACCGTGCGGACGGGTCGACCCACTCCATCTCGGAGTTCCCACCCGCGGCGCGCACCCGGTGGATCACCGACTCCGTCACCGGCGACCCGAACACCCGCGCCACGCCGAGCAGCCCACGCCCGGTCCGCTCCCGGATCGCCGTCGAGAGCGCTGCGCTGCCCCACTCGTAGCGGCCCATGTGGCAGCTGACGAGCACCGCACTGCGGTCCGATGGGAGGTTCTCCACGCCCGTGAGGTCGACCGCTGCCGACACCCCGGCCACCCCGAGCGCCGGCATCCGCAGCATCGAGACCCAGTGCTCGTAGTACTGCCGCAACGACGCCGCGAGCACCCGCTCCGGCACCTCGCTCCCGAGCACGACGGTCAGGTTCTCCCGGGCCCTCATGACGCCGGGTCGGCGCAGCCTCCGCATCCCGGTCGCGATCGCCCACCCGAGCACGTCGACGACCGGTTCCACCAGCACCCACGGCGCGACCCGCAGCACCACGTCGGCCACCCGTCGCCGGGCCGACTCCGGCAGCCGCCCGATCACCGGTGCCACACCGTGGACGTGCCGTTGGTGTAGACGACGTCGTAGTGCGCGTCGAGGAACTCCCGGGGGAACCGGTAGGTGGCCATCTGCCCGGAGGTCTGCGAGCGCACCTCGCCCTCCCGGATGTTCGCCGACGTGCCGTAGATCCACGCCGACTTGTCGATCACCGACGGCACGATCTCCGGGAACACCCCGACCTGCCGGCCGGTCCCCAGCAGGAAGCGCAGCGTGCCGTAGCGGTCGGCGTAGACCACCTGCCGTCGCGACGACGGCTGGTCGCCCAGCCAGCGCGCGGCCGTCACCTCCGCGCGGTAGGTGTAGAAGCGCTGGAAGTCCTCGCCGCCGCCCGCGAGGTTGATCCGCCCGCCCCCCGAGATCGCGGGCAGCAGCGACGAGTTCAGCGCGAACAGCGCCCCGATCATGACGACGGCGCCCGCCGTGACCACCTTCAGTCGATGTCGGGCCAGGGCCTGCGCCGACCACCCGACCCCGACCACGAGCACCATCAGCGCCTGCAGCAGCGCGCGGTCCTGGTTGTAGGCCTGTGCCAGCGTCCCCGAGAGCCGCAGCATGGCGAGCGCGGCGACCGAGCCGAGGATCATCGCGCCCACGAGCCGTTCGGTGGGCGACGAGCGCCGCCGCAGCGTCAGGACCAGCCCCGCGACCGCCGCCATCAGGTACGCCACCTGCTGCAGCCCGAAGCCGACCAGAAGCTGGGGGATCGAGACCGGGGGAGCCGGGCCGACGTCGGCGATCGGGTACGACCCGGCGTCGGGAACGGGGAGGATGTAGCGCCGGTCGGCGGCGTAGAGGTCGGTGACGAGCCGCTGGTACTCCGGCGCGGACACCTGGGGCGTGGTGTTGCCCTTGATGTAGCCGGTGAGCAGGTCGTCGCCGAGGGCGCGGTTCGGCAGGAGGTCGAAGCCGGAGACCTCGAAGCCGAGCGCGGCGTCGGAGAGGTTCGACGACGAGTGCGTGACCGTCGAGTTCCACAGCCCGGCGCCGAGCACCAGGGTCAGCGTGGCGAGGCCGACCATCGTCACCTGCTGCCAGCGCCGCAGCACCGCCGAGGCCAGCACCGTCACGACGAACCCGCCACCCAGGATGACGATGCCGAAGTAGGTCGACGAGTAGTGCGTGACGACGACGCCGAGCGCCAGCGCCACGACCATGACGGCCTGCGGCACCCGGGACCTGAACCGCCAGACGAGCACGAGCAGCAGCGCCGCGAACAGCACGAACCCGATCTCCTGCTTGGCCAGGCCCGGCATCTGCTGGCCGAAGTTCGGCTGGACGACGAGCAGCGCGGCGCCCAGGAACGCCCACCGCGGCCGGAGGAACCGGCGGCAGAGCGCGTAGACGATCACCGGCGTCGTCGCGAAGACCGCCGGGAACACGACCTTCACGAGGATCTCCGCGGACACCCCGGACAGGGCGTGCAGCTGCGCCGGGAGCACCGTCACGGAGAGCATCGCGCCGTAGGCGTCGCCGGGGCGGAAGGAGTCCCACCAGCCGGCATCGATGGTCTCGAGCATCTTGCGGAACTCGGTCATGACGTCGTAGCCGTAGATCGACTCCGCCCGCAGGCTGAACGACCACAGCACGGCCAGGCCGGCCGCGTAGAGCGTCGCGCCGAGGAACACGTCGTCGGCGCGGCCGGCCACGACGAGCCCGCCGACCAGCGCCACGAGCACGAGCACCGCACCGGCCACGGCGAGCGACCCGGTGACGACGGTGCCCGCGGCGACCGCTCCCGACGTGGCCGGCCCGGTGCTGTCCGCGGCGTTCAGCCGCAGCGCGCCGAGGAGGGCGACCAGCGGCACGACGGCGGGCGCGAGCAGGTCCCAGCGCCCGAGCAGCCGGGCCCAGCTGTGCCGGCTGAAGGGGTGCACGACGTCCGCGGACTCGAACCGGCGCCGCGTCGCGACGACCACGAGGAGCACCAGGCAGACGAGCTCCAGCGCGACCAGGACCGGCCCGGTGCGCAACGGTTGCGCCACCCCGACGTACGGCCCGACGGCGTTCAGCCCCAGCCCCGAGATCAGGAGGACGAGCAGCGAGGCGGGCACGGTCAACGGGACCGTCAGCGCCGTCGGGAGCCGGAGGGCGCGCACGAGGAGGACGCCGGGCAGCGTCAGGACCAGCACGACGAGCACGACCTGGGCCGCCCAGACGCCCCGCACCGGGACGAGCGCGGCGAGCGCCGCGAGTCCGGCGGCGGCGAGCACGACGTCCGGGCGGGCGGAGAGCAGGTCGCCCGGCCGCGGCGGTCCCTCGTCGCGGTGGTGGGCGTTCGGGCGGGGGACGAGGTCGACGAAGGTGGTCATGACGGGATCCCGACGGTCGGAGGAGCGAGGGGCAGGGGCTCGACGGCGGGCAGGGCGGGCACAGCGGGCGCAGCGGACACGACGGCGCGGGGCAGCACCGAGCCCAGCGCGGCGGCCACCCGGTCCGCGGTGCCGTCCCACCCGTGGTGGGCGAGCCAGGCGGGGGCGCCGGTGCGGTCGGGCGGGTCGTCGAGGGTCGTGCGGATCGCGTGCGCGAGGGCGGTGACGTCGTCGGCGCAGACGACCCCGCCCGGGGCGTCGGCGACGAGGTGGCGGGCGAGGTTGTCGGGGGCGGCGGTCGTGATCACGGGGAGCCCACAGGCCACGGCCTCGAGGGCGACGATGCCGAAGCCCTCCCGCGCCGACGGCAGGACGAAGACCCGGGCTGCGGCGACCAGGCGGTAGAGCTCGGCCGGGTCGTCGACATCCGTGTGGACGGTGACGTCGAGACCCTGCTCGGCCGCCCTCGCCGTCAGGAACCCCTCCTGCGGGCCGCGGCCGATCACGCGGGCGGAGACCCCGCCACCGAGGGCGTCGAGGAGCATGTCCACGCGCTTGTGGGGGAGGAGCCGGCCGACGGTGACGACGTCCACCGTCGGGACGTCGTCCGTCCCGGCCAGGGCCGCGTCGACGGACGCGAGGTCGACGCCGTTCGGGGCGACGACGACCGGGACGCGCACCACCTCCCCGATCCGCAGCGCGGTCTCGGCGGACGCGGCCACGACGAGGTCGGGCAGGCGCATCGTGAACCGCTCGAACGCCCAGGCGAGGGTGCCGGCGGGGCCGAGGTAGTCGCGCCAGTAGTCGCGGGACCACACCTCGTGCCACGTCACGACCAGCGGCCGGCGGCGCACCTTCGCGACCAGCGCCAGCACCGGGAGGTGCAGGTAGGGCATGTGGTCGGCCTCGAGCACATCGAACCGGGCGACCAGCAGGCGCAGGCACCCGAGCGCGAAGGCCACCGCCTGCCGAATGGACCGCCGGCCCCCGACGTACATCGCGTGGGGGCGGCAGACGCCGTGGTGGGTGACTCCCTCGTGGCGCCACGTGCCGGCTCCCCACCAGCGCATCGTGTGGACGTGCACGTCGAACCGGTCGGTGAGCCGCCGGGTCAGCTCGGCGGTGCGCTGCTCCTTGCCGCCGGCGTGGAAGGGCGCGATCGCGTCGGTGACGGTCGCGAGCACCGGGCGGGTCATCGCGGGGCCACGCAGGCGACGTGGCGGGTGACCGGCTGCGCGACCCCGGCGACTGCGATCGTCAGCAGGATCCGGGGCTCGGAGCAGGTGACGGTCACCGGGACGGTGCGCGGGCGGCGGGCGCCGGGCGCGACGTCGGTGGTGCCGGTCGCGAGCGTCCGCGGGCCGGCGCTCGTCGTCTCGCCGATGCTCCAGCGGTACGACGCCGGGTCGGCGCCACCGTTGCCGAGGGTGAAGGTCACGGGCACGACGACGCTCGACCCGAGCGCCAGCACCGCGGGCAGCGGGGTCGCCGGGTCGGCGAAGACCTCGGTGAACGACTGCGGCGGCGGGGTGAGCCCGAGCCACGTCGTGAGCCGGGCCCCCGGCGCGCTCTGCACGATGGCGAGCACCAGCAGCAGCCCGGCCAGGGCCGTGCTGACGATCCACACCCGACGTCGTCCCAGCCGCCCACCGGCGACCGCCCCGTGCACCGCCACGTCGTCCCCCTCGCGCTGCCTTGCTCCGTCGAGCCATTGTTCGGCCGAACGGAGCAATGCGTTACCGCGAGTGGCTGGATGTCATCGGACTGTGACGGGCGGACGCTCCCGGTACGTCGGGTGTCAGACGAGCGTGCGGCGCGCGGCGCGGCGCACGAACCCGACCGCGCCCACGACCGCCAGCGCGAGCTCGACCCCGCCGAGCACGAGCGCCCCGACACCGAGGCCGCTCCCGTGGTCGGACAGGCGCGGGTGCAGCGCCCCGCCGCCCTGCGCCCCGGCCACGACGACGAGGGCCAGGGTCACCTGCATGCCGAGGGCGGCCGGGAAGGCGAGCCACGGGGTGAATCGCTCGCGTCCGAGGACGAGGTCGACCACGGGCAGGAGGGTGAGCACCGCGAAGACGACGAGCGTCAGGACGGCAGGTCCGAGGGCCAGGTCGAACGGGGTGGGGGCCGATCCGTCGCCGGTGTGCGCGATCGGCAGGAAGAGGCCGGCGATACCGAGCAGGCAGAGGACGAAGGCCGTCCACGGGCGGCTCGTCGGGCCGCAGGTCACCAGCCACCAGCGCGCCCGCAGGCGCAGGCCGCGCGTCCCCGGGACGTCGAACCGCTCCCGCGGGACCCGCTCGAGCGGGGGGAGGGGGACCCGGTTCAGGCCGTGCAGGTCCTCCCACGCGGACTCGTCCCGAGCGAACTCTCCGGCCGACATGGGCCCTCCCGCCGTGCGCACTCCTGGTTGCGCATCGGCTACCCCGCGTTCACGAAGATCACGCCGAACTCACGGCTCGTCACAGCTGCAGGCGATCCAGGGCGGCCCCGAGCCGCTGGGCGTAGAGGGCGTGGCCGGCGTCGGTCGGGTGCACGTGGTCGGCGCCGATGAGGGGTCCGCCGTCGTAGGCGCCCGTGAACCAGTTCTCGGCCATCGGGTCGACGAAGGAGGCGCCGGCGGCGCGCGCGGAGTCGGCGAGCGCGTCGCGCGTGGCGAACGCCTTCTGCGAGGACCCGGCGTTCCAGAACGGCCCGACGACGACGAGCCGCACCCCGGGCAGGCGGGCCTGCAGCGCGCGGTAGAGGTGTGTGGACGCGGCTCGGATCTGATCCACCGGCGTCCCCATGTCGTTGCGCGAGCCCTCGATGACGACGAGCTCCGGCCGGGCGGCGACCGCGCGCTCGAGCTGCGCCTCCTCGAAGGGCCTCGACGACCCGGCGTAGACGTAGCCCGTCCCGCCGACGGCCGTGTTGGTCACCGTCCAGTGCCGCTGCGCCGCGACGAGCTGCGTCCAGTTCGCGGCCCCCTTGCCACCGAACGGCGTGCCCTCGCTGATGCTGTCGCCGAGGACGGCGACCGACCGCGACCCGTCGGACGGGGCCGTGCTCGAGGCGGCCGGTCCCGAGGCCGCGGCCGGGGCGACACTGCGCGAGACGTCGTGGCCGGTCGTGACGATCGCGACGACGACGATCACGGCGGCCACCGCGGCGGCGAGCAGGGGCAGGCGACCGTGGCGCAGGCGACGGACGGCACGGCGGAGCCGGCGACGGGGGCGGGACAAGGAGTGCTCCCTCGGGGACGACGGAACGGGCCGGGTGGCCCGTCTCGCAGGGAGGATCGCGTCGTTCGTCGCCCTCGTTACGCCGTTCGGCCTAGTGATGAGGCCGGGTGCAGCTGGGCCGGCAGGCTCAGGGTGAACGGCCGTGCGCGGGCGGTGGCGTGCTCACGAAGTGTGACGCGGTTCGGATGGCCTAGCCATCGGAGATCCCGCCACGCTCCGCTACCTTCTGCGGCATGGACGAGCTGGATCGTTCCGCACGCGTGCTGGTGGCCGGGTCGGGTGGCCTGGTGGGGTCGGCGGTGGTGCGGGCGTTGGGGGCGGCGGGGTTCTCGGATGTGGTGGGGGCGCGGTCGGCGCAGGTGGATCTGCGGGACGCGGCTGCGGCGCGGGAGTTCGTGACGGCGGCCCGGCCCGACGTGGTGGTGGATGCGGCCGCGCGGGTGGGTGGGATCGCGGCGAACAACGCGCGGCCGGTGGAGTTCCTGCACGACAACCTGCGGATCCAGGCGAACTTGCTGGACGCGGCGCATGCGGCGGACGTGTCGCGGGTGTTGTTTCTGGGGTCGTCGTGCATCTACCCGAAGTTCGCCGAGCAGCCGATCCGGGAGGACTCGCTGCTGACGGGGCCGTTGGAGGCCACGAACGACGCGTACGCGATCGCGAAGATCGCGGGGATCATGGGTGTGCAGTCCTATCGCCGGGAGTACGACCGGCGGTGGATCTCGGCGATGCCGACGAACCTGTACGGGCCGGGGGACAACTTCGATCTGGAGTCCTCGCACGTGCTGCCGGCGTTGATCCGGAAGTTCCACGAGGCGCACGTCGCGGGTGATGCGACGGTGACGGTGTGGGGGACGGGGACGCCGCGGCGGGAGTTCCTGCACGTCGATGATCTGGCGGCGGCGTGTGTGCACTTGTTGGAGGCCTACGACGATCCGGCGCCGATCAACGTCGGGACCGGTGAGGACGTGACGATCGCGGAGCTGGCGTCGCTGGTGGCGGCGACCGTGGGGTTCTCCGGGGAGATCGTGTACGACACGTCGCGGCCGGACGGGACGCCGCGCAAGGTGCTGGACGTCTCGAAGATCGCCTCGACGGGGTGGAAGCCGCGGATCGGGCTCGCCGAGGGGCTGGCCTCGACCTATCAATGGTACCTGGAGAACTACGTGGAGGCCGGTCGATGAAGCGGGCGTTGATCACCGGGATCACCGGGCAGGACGGGTCGTACCTGACCGAGTTGCTGCTGGGCAAGGGCTACGAGGTCCACGGGATCATCCGCCGGTCGAGCACGTTCAACACCGGCCGGATCGAGCACCTGTATCAGGATCCGCACGACCCGGAGCAGCGTCTGGTGCTGCACTACGGGGATCTGACCGACTCCAGCCGTCTGGTGACGTTGATCGAGAAGGTCCGGCCCGACGAGGTCTACCACCTGGCCGCGCAGTCCCATGTGCGGGTGTCGTTCGACGAGCCGGAGTACACCGGGAACACCACCGGGGTGGGCACCACTCGGCTGCTCGAGGCGATCCGCATGGTGGGTATCGACACCCGCTACTACCAGGCGTCGTCGTCGGAGATGTTCGGGGCGACCCCGCCGCCGCAGAACGAGGACACCCCGTTCTACCCGCGCAGCCCCTACGGGGCGGCGAAGGTCTACGGCTATTGGATGGCGCGGAACTACCGTGAGGCGCACGGGATGTTCGCGGTGAACGGGATCCTGTTCAACCACGAGTCCCCGCGGCGCGGGGAGACGTTCGTGACCCGCAAGATCGCCCGCGCCGCCGCGGCGATCGCGCAGGGCAAGGAGCAGTACGTCTACCTGGGGAACCTGGACGCGATCCGGGACTGGGGCTACGCCGCGGAGTACGTCGAGGGCATGTGGCGGATGCTGCAGGCCGAGCAGGGCGATGACTACGTGCTGGCGACCGGGACCGCGACCACGGTGCGGGAGTGGGTGCAGTACTGCTTCGACCACGTCAACCTGGACTGGGAGAAGCATGTGCGGTTCGACGAGACCTACCTGCGCCCGACCGAGGTCGACGCCCTGATCGGCGACGCCTCCAAGGCCGAGAAGATCCTGGGCTGGAAGGCGCAGACCATGCCCGACGAGCTCGCCCGGATCATGGTCGAGGCGGAGCTCACCGGTAGCCGATGACCCCCCGTACGTCCGGGGGCGGCGCCCTCTCGCTGCTCCTCGGGCGGATCGGGGGAGTGGCGGGGGCGCTCGTCGTCGGGCAGCTGGTCCTCGGCGTCACCTACGTCGTCGGGGCCCGCTCCATCTCGCCCGCCACGCTGGGCCTGATCGCGACCTGCGCCGCGATCGGACAGGTCGCGGCCACCGTGGTCGACGTCGGGCTGATCAACTACCTGGTACGCGAGACCGCGGCCGAGCGGATCGACAGCGCCCGGGCGCGGGCGATCGTCGCCGGGAAGCGGCCGTGGGCCGCGGGCCTGCTGCTCGTCGTCGGGATCGTCACGAGTGCGCTGCTCGCCCCGGACCCGGCGTCCGCGATCCCGCTGGCCGTCGTCGGGGTCGTCATGTTCGAGGCGCAGAACGCCAACGGCCTGCTGCGCGCGCAGGAGCGGTTCGCGAAGGCGTCGACCGCGCAGCTCTCCGGCCGGGTCGGGGGCCTCGTCGTCGCCTTCGTGCTGGCGGTCGCGGGCATCGGCGGTCTCGCCCTCGCCGTCGCGATCCCGGCGTCGTTCCTGCTCGAGTCGGTCGTCGCCCGCGTGTTCATCGGCCCGGCCGGCGAACGCCGCCGGCCCGTGGGAGAGCTCGTCGGGCACCACCGCGAGTCGTTGGGGTTCGGCCTGGCCAACCTCGCGGCCTCCGCGCAGCAGCTCGACACCCCGTTGGTGACGGCGGGTGCGGGCGCCTTCCAGTCCGGCCTCTACGCGGCCGGCGGTCGACTGCTCGGGCCGCTGACGTTCCTCGCGAACTCACTCGGCATGGTGGCCGCACCCTGGCTCGCGCGGGCCGGCGCCGACGACGAGGCCCTCCGCGCCGAGGAACGCCGGGTGCTGCGGGTCGGCGCGGCGCTGTGCCTGGCCCCGCTCGTCGCCGCGCTGGTCGGGCCGCCGCTCATCCCGTGGCTGCTCGGCGAGGAGTACCGGAGCTCCGGGGGTGTCTTCGCGATCCTCGCGGTCGGCGCCGCGGTCGTGACCCTGAACCAGCCCTTCGCCGTCATCGCCCAGAACCGCGGCCGGCAGCACGCCGTGGCCGTGGGGATCGCCGTGGGACTGGCGGTCGGCCTCGTCGCGACCCTCGTGCTGTCGTGGCTCGGCGGCGCGGTGTGGGCGGCCGTGGGGTACGTCGTGAGCCAGGTCGTGATCTTCGTGCTCCTCGGCCTCGCCGCCCGCCGTGCCCGCCGTGACGGCGTCGGCGGCGTCGCCCCCGTCGGGCCGGTGCCGGAGGGCCCGGAGATCAGCTGAGTTCCCGAGGCCGACGTGACGCAGGTCCGCGCGCGGCGGACCCTGCGTCACGTCGCACTCGGCGGGGCGTGTCAGGCGGGGCGTGTGTCAGGCGGACGCGCTGTCCGTGGCCGGGCTCCGCCGTCGACGCGGCTTCGTCGCCGGTGTCGCAGGGACCGCCGGCGGCTCCGGCGCGACCTCGACGACCGGGGCCGGCGGCAGGGCGGCCAGGGGACGGCCCGCGTCGAGCGGCGTGTCCCGACGGGACCCCCCGAGCGCCCAGTTCGGGTCGCGCGGGATGCGGCCCTCCCAGACGACCAGCCCCAGCAGCCCGATGTCGAGACCACTGAGCATGTCGACCGCGACGGCCAGGTCGCGGGCCCGCACCCGCTTCGTGTCCGCCACCAGCACCGCGCCCGTCGCCCCGCGTAGGGCGGCCAGCGCCCGTCCGTCGATGGACGGGCGGCGCAGGCTCACGATCTCCCCGGCGACCTCGACGCCCGTCCCGAGCACCCGACCGGTGAGCGCGTCCGGCTCGGGCGGCGGAGCGTCCGGGGTGGCCTCGACGTGCCGCAGGACATCTCCCGCGAACTCGCCCGCCACGACCATCTCGACCCCGAGGTCGCACGCCCAGGGC
Organism: Actinomycetospora termitidis; assembly: GCF_030286555.1. Taxonomy (GTDB): domain Bacteria; phylum Actinomycetota; class Actinomycetes; order Mycobacteriales; family Pseudonocardiaceae; genus Actinomycetospora; species Actinomycetospora termitidis. The sequence continues at coordinate 297,214 of NZ_JASVWF010000007.1, forward strand.
TCGGTCAGCTGGACGACGTGCACCCGGGCCCGGCCCCGGACCGCGCCCGCGTGCAGCCGCGTGAGCAGGGCCGGCACGTCGTCGTCCGGGCGCAGCAACGAGCGCGGCAGGTCGCGCGGGACGACACCGGCGAGCCGGCGGGCCCGCCGCGGCCACCGCGGTCCGAGGCCGCCGCTCACGAGTGCCGCCGGAGCTCGTGGGAGTCGTCCACCACGACTGGCTCGGCCAGGGCGGCGAGCACCTCGCGCGGGCCGCTGAAGGGCTCGCGCCCGTGCGACGTGGACAGGTTGTCGACGAGCAGCAGGTCCCCGCCCTCCCAGGGCAGCCGGCGCGTGTGCCGCGCGTAGACCTCGTTGATCGTCGCGACGTCCTCCTCGGCGACCGGGGTGCCGTCGGCGTGGCGGGTGGTGAAGGGCCGGGCGTCGTACTCGTCCAGGAAGAACTCACGGACGTCCTCGTCGAGGATCCACTCGCTGAGGAACGCGATCTGGTTGACCCACCCGCGACGGCCCGTGACGGGATGGGTGACGACCGCCGGACGGAGCTGGCTCGTCGTCAGCCCACCGCCGGACTGCCACGCGAACTCGATGCCCTGGGCGGTGCAGTACGCCTCCACCGCGGCGCGGTCCGCGGTGCCGAAGGCGTCCGCCCAGGAGGCCCCGACCTCGTCGGTGTAGCTGCGCTCCAGGCGCCAGCCCTCGCGCTCGAACCGGTCGACGAGTGCGGCCGGCAGGTCGGCGAGCACGTCCGCGGCGGACGCGACCGGGGTCGCGCCGCCGTCGGCGGGGGCCACGGTGCAGGCGAACATCATCAGTCCGGGCGGGGTGCGCAGGTAGCTCAGCTCGTGGTGCTGGCACATCTGCTCGTGGGCCGGCCACGGGGTCGCGGTGTACACCCCGTCCACCGCGCTGCGCGGGGCGAACGCCTCGACCTCGGTCATCAGCTCACCGCCCGCGAGGGCCCGCGCGACCGGGGCGAACCCGGCCGCGTCGGCGATTCCCAGGCCGCGGACGACGACGGCGCCGTGCTCGGTGACCGTCGCGCGCAGGGCCTCGCGGTGGGTGAAGGCCCAGTCCGCGGGATCGTCGGGCTCCTCGACGGCGAGGACGGCGGGCGCGTCGTCGGCGAGCCGGACCTCGAGCGGCGCGCTCGGTCGGGTGGGGGCGGAGGGCATCGTCGTTCTCCAGGTCGTGCGGGCGGGGGACTCGGGGGCGGGCGTCACGGGAGCAGGCCCGCGACGACGGCGGCCGCGGCGGCGGGTCGGGTGCGGGGGAACCAGTGGCCGCCGTCGGGCAGCTCGCGGGTCTCGACCTGCTCGGCGAGCGCGGACCAGGCGGTCGCGGCGCGGCCCGCGGTCGCCGGGTCGTCGGCCGCGAGGACCACGGTCAGCGGGGCCGCGACGCGGTGCGACGCCGGGTCGTCCAGCGCCTCCGCGAGCCGGCGGTGGGCCGCGACGACGTCGGCGCGGTAGGCGGCGCCGACCCGGGCGGCGGCCTGCGGGTCGAGGGTGTCCAGGCCGGGGGCGCCCATCGCGGACAGGCGCGCGATGGCCTCGTCGTCGGTCTGGATGCCGGCCTCGTCCGCGGCCGACCGGTGCTCCGCCGCGCTGCGGGGCAGGTGGGCGCCGACCACGACGGCCCGCACCGGCGGTGCCCCGCTCCGGGTGGCCAGGGCGTGGGCGACGGCGTGCGCGGTCACCGACCCCGAGGAGTGTCCCCAGAGGACCACCTCCCGCGGGGCCAGCCCCACGATCTCCCACACCGCCCGCTCCACGACCTCCGCCAGCGGCAGGAACCCGGTGTCGGTGCCGGTGGGGTCGTGGGCGGGCAGCGAGGCCGCGACCACGCGCACGCGACCGGGGGCCGCGTCGGCCAGGGCGCGGGCGAACGGCTCCAGGCCGACCGGGTGCCCGCCGGCATGGGGGAAGGCGACGAGCAGCGTCCGAGCGTCCGTCGTGCCCAACGGCTGCAGCAGCGCGGCCCCGGTGCCGGGCGCGGCGCCGTCGAGCAGGGCGGCCTGGTCGGCCAGGACCGGGTGGCGCAGCAGGTCGGCCAGGGCCACCTGCCGCTGCAGTCGCAGCGCGACCTTGACCGCGGAGAGGGAGTTGCCGCCGCGGGCGAAGAAGTCGTCGTCCGGGCGCAGGGTCGCCGCGTCCACGCGGAGCACGGACGCCCAGGCGTCCGCGACCCGCCGCTGCGACGGGCTGGGTCCGGTGTCCACCGTGGCGGGTGCGGCGGCCTCGTCCGGCAGCGGGGTCGTACCCGGGTCGCCCGCGGGGTCATCGAGCAGGGCCTGCAAGGTGGCGAGGTGGCAGCCCGCGACCCGGCGCAGAGCGGCCTCGTCGGCCACCGAGGTCCGGCCGTGGACGGTGACCGCGTCCCGGTCGACGTGGACACGCAGGTCCGCGCCGTGCAGCTCGCCGTCGTCGGACCCGGAGGTGTCGAGCACCGTGCGGAACCAGGGCGCGGCGGGGTCGGTGGGCACGGTCGGAGGGTCGTCGACGTCCGGGACGCGGACGGCGAGCGTGCCCGCGACCGCGCGCACCAGCGCGGCCCACGATCCGCACGCGGTGTCGACCCGGCACGGGACGGCGTGGTCGAGGGACCGTGCGGCGACGACGCCGGTGAGCACGTCGGGGTCGCCGGTCATGGCGGCGACCACCCGGGCGTGCGCGGCGAGCACGAGGGCGGCCGGCTCGACGCCCAGGGTCGCGGCGGTCGCGTCGAGCGCGGCGCCGAGGTCGCCGGGCACCGGGACCTGCTCCCACCGGACGTCGGGCGCCACGGGGGCTGCGACCCAGGACGGGAGGGGCAGGGCCCCGGTGCCGATGACGTCCCGCCAGACGTCGGCCCCGGGCCGGGTGTCGATGGCGTCCCGGGTCACGCGTGTCCTCCGGGGGTGCCGGTCATGGGCCGCGCCGGGTTGCCGCCCCAGCGTTCGCCGGGCGGGATCTCGCCGCCCTTCATCAGGAAGCTGTCCGGCGCGAGCGAGCCGCCGTCGGCGATCGTCGTGCCGTAGTGCAGGAACGCGTTGACGCCGAGCGTGACGTCGTCGCCGAACACGACGTGGTCGGACTTGAACGCGCCGTCCTCCTGCGAGTGGCACTGCACGACCACGCCCTCGTTGAGCGTCGTGCGGGCGCCGATCGTGGTGAACGACTTCTCGGTGAGGTTGGCGCCGTCGTCGAACACGCCCGGACCGACCCGCGCCCCGAGCAGGCGCCACGCGACGTTCTTGAACGGCGTGCCGTTGAACAGCTGCACGAAGTCCGGGGCGGGCACCTTCCAGAACCGCTCGTGGCGCCAGAACCGCGGGTCGTAGATCGAGAGACCCTCCGGGGCGCGGGCCTGCAGCCGGGTCACGGCCAGCTGGACGAGGGCGTTCCAGCCCACGACGAACAGCAGGATCGCGACCTCGACGATCGTGATCTCCAGGGCGCCCAGGGCGATGTCGACCGTCGCCATCGCGGCCACGAGCACCCCGATGCCGACCGTCAGCCCGACGCGGACCGCGAGGTGCAGGAGCATCGACACCGTGTTGTGCCGGTTCTTCGTGGCCAGCGAGCGGCGTCGGTCCAGCGGGGTCCCCCACGCGAGCTCGGTGTCGCGGGCGACCGTGCGCGGGATCTCGAAGCTGGGGGAGCCGAGCAGCCCGACGCCCTCGCGCACCGGGCCGTCCACCGGGACCATGCACTTGGTCGCGATCAGGCAGTTGTCGCCGGTGCGACCCTGCGCGGGGTAGGCGATCCTGTTGCCCAGGAAGTTGTAGGCCCCGATCCTCGCCCGCGTGACCCGGAAGGACGTGCTGGAGTAGTCCGCGCTGATCACCGACAACCCGTCCGCGACGACCGTGCCGCGCCCGACCTCGGCGGCGAACGGGCTCTCGTGCCGCACCGCCATCCCGAAGTTCGAGCCCGTCTGGGCCATCGGCCGCAGCCGCCACCCCGCCGCGCGCAGGTAGTGCGCGATCGCGGAGCTGTCACCGAAGAGGGCGGTGAAGGCGACGACGTTCGTGATCGTCGAGATCGTCCGGTGCAACCAGTAGTGCACGCCGTAGAGCGGGTAGGTCCGGCCCGTCCGCAGGGGCAGGGCGAGCAGGCGGGCGCCGAGCGCGAGCCCGACGACGCCGAGGACCGTGCCGCCGACGACGATCGTGGTCGCGAGCGCCAGCGTCTCCAGGTGGAACCACGCGGTGCCGATGGCACCCGCGGGCGGGTCGATCAGCGCCGCCGCCCACGGGAACAGCCGCAGCAGCAGGGTCAGCGCGCCGACGGCGACGGGCAACGCCACGAACACCGTCAGCGCCAGCTGCACGAGGGTGTAGGCCGTGCGCCGCACGCGGCCGCAGCGGCGCGGCTCGACCATGCGGTAGTCGGTCTCGGTCCGCTGCGCCGGGGACCCGTGGGCGCGCTCGCCACCGAGCAGCACCTGTCCCGGGTGCAGCGAGGAGGTGTGCCCGAGGGAGGCCCCGTCGCCCATGGACGTGTCGATGTCGAGGACGGTGGTCTCCCCGACGTAGACGTCCTCGCCGAGGGTCACGCGGCCGGTGCGGATCACCCGGTCGGAGACGTGGTAGCAGGACAGGTGGACGTCCTTGCGCACGACGGTGCCCGCCCCGACCGTCAGCAGGTCGGTGCACACCGGGACGTGCTCGGAGAGGATCACCGCCCCGCGTCCGATCTTCGCCCCGAGCGCCCGCAGGTAGGCCACGTAGAGCGGGGAACCGACGAAGAACACCAGGGGGTTCGTCCGGATCAGCGTCTTCACCGTCCAGAACCGCACGTAGCGCAGCGTCCACACCGGGACCTGCTGCTCGCGCCAGCGCCCGACCAGCACCCACTTCAGGAGGATCGGCAGCACGCAGAGGACCGCGAAGCCGCCGGCGCCGAGCAGGACGGCGCGCAGGTAGAGATCGAGCAGGTATCCGCCGCCGGTGCCGCCCGTCGTCGCGAGCCAGTCGTAGCCGCGGCTGATCACCTCGGCCGCGACGTAGGTGTACCCGAGGAAGACGATCGCCTGCAGCGTGCCGCACAGCGCGGGGGAGCCGGGGCGGCCCGGGTCCGGGGCCGGTGCCTCGTCCGCGACCGACGAGGGGACGCTCGCGACCTCGGCCGCCGCGTCCTCGGCGTCCTCCGGGGACGGCGTGAGCGCGAGTGCGAGGGCCGCGGGCGTCGGGTGCGCGTAGACGTCCTGCATCGCGACGGCCGGGAGCCCGGGGCGCTTGCGCACGCGCGCGCAGAACCGGGCCATCACCATCGAGTCGGCTCCGAGCACCTCGAAGAAGTGCTCGTCGACGGGGACGTCGTCGCGCTTGAGCACCCCGGCGAGGACCTCGGCGAAGGCGTCCGCGACGGCCGCGGGGTCGGTGAGCGGGGCGATCTCGGGGGCGTCCGTGGCGGCGGTCATCGCAGTGCCCCGGCGACCTGCGCGGGCAGGGCGCCCCGGTCGTCGTCCACCCCGTAGTTGTCCTCCACCCAGGTGCGGGCGTAGATCGTGGAGAGGTAGCGCTCGCCGAGGTCGGGGGCGATGGCGACGGCGGTGGTCGAGCGGGTGGCGTGGGCGTCCAGCCAGGTCAGCGCGCCCTTGACCACCGTTCCCGTGGACCCCCCGAAGAGGAACCCGTGGGCGGCCAGGGTGCGGCACGTGCGCACCGTGTCGACCTCGGCGACGTGGATGATGTCGTCCACGTAGGCGGTGTCCAGCTGCGGGGGCGGGACGCTCATGCCGAGACCCGGGATGAGGCGGGGCGCCGGGGCCCCACCGAAGCTCACGGACCCGACCGCGTCGACCGCGACGAGTCGGACCTCCGGGTGGTGCTCGTGGAAGTAGCGGGCGCAGCCCATCAGGGTGCCGGTCGTGCCGGCCCCGACGACGAGGACGGAGAGCTCGGGGAAGCGACGGGCGATTGACGGCGCAGTGGTGCGGTAGTGCGCCATCCAGTTCGCGTGGTTGGCGTACTGGTTCAGCCAGACGACCCTCTCGTCCGCGGCCTGGAGGGCGGCGATGTGGTCGAGCCGGGCGCCGAGCAGACCGTTGTCCTTGCTGGGCTCGACGATCGTGTGCACCTCGGTCCCCAGGGCCTCCATCAGGCTGCGGGTGGCCTCGTTGACGCGGAGGTCGGTGACGCAGAGGAAGCGGTAGCCCCGGTTGGCGGCGATCATGGCGAGGGCGACGCCGAGGTTGCCCGACGACGACTCGACGAGGATCGAGTCCCGGTCCAGCAGTCCCTCGCTCTCCGCGGCGTCGATCATGGCCGCGGCGGCCTTGAGCTTCACCGAGCCGGCGAAGTTGAATCCCTCGCACTTGAGGAACAGGCGGCGCCCCAGGAGCTCGCGGAGGTCGACGAACAAGTCGTCGGTGTTGAATTCCTGCGGCGCGCGAATGACCGGCACCGTGCCCCCTGTGTGATGTCGGCGCGTGGAGACGGGGCCCGGTGCAGGGTCCCGTGTGACCCTCTCTCGCTGTGACGGATCGTGAGGTTGTGTCCGTCCGATACCGCGCGCCCTCAGGTCCGGAGCCCGCGCGGTGAGCCAGCAGCAGGGAATCTATGGGGCAGAAACCGGAAACGGATGCGCTTTCCGGGTGACTGGGTTACCAGGATGTTTCCAGGGTTAGTAAGCGTCTCTTCACTCGCGGTGACCCTGGGTGATCGGCGCCACCATCATCGAATCGTCCGAAGACCGACGATTCACCCGACGCATGCAGTGTCGCCGTCGGGCGGTCAGCGAGAATTCATCGAGAGAGGGCGACACAATCCGGGCCGGGCGGAGAAATGCCCGGTTCCGCGGCGTGTGTGCCGGACGAGGGGCCTCGGCGCGCGGACGGGAGGTCGCCGTCGGCCGGGCGCGACGTCGCGCCCCGGTCGCGGTCACGGGGCGGACGTCGCACTCGGCGGTGAGGGGATCAGCTCCCGGAGGTCGGGGAGAGTCCGTTGCGGGTCGGGCGGGACGGGCTCGTGCCGCTCGGCGTCGTGGACTCCGGCCGGACCGGGGTGGACCGGCTCGCACGCCGGGGCGACCGGGAGCGCGACGTCGTCCCGGAGGAGGTCCGCGACCCGTTCGTCTCGGAGCGCGCGGCGCTCTCCTCCGGCGCGGCCTTCTCCTCCGGTGCGGCGGGCTCTTCCGTGGACGGCCCGGTCGACGCGGTGCTCGAGTTCGTGGTCGGTTCCGTGGTCGGTTCCGTGGTCGGCTCCGTGGTCGAGTCGGCGACGGCGGGCTCGGCGGCAGCCGGCGCGGCGGGCTCGGCGGCAGCCGACGCGGCGGCAGACGGAGCGGCGGACCCGGCGGTCGGCTCGACCGGCTCGGCGGTGGGCGTCGGGTCCGCGTCGGGCGCGTCGCTCGTGGCCGCCTTCGCGGCGGCCGCGCGGCTCGGGCGCTTCCGGGTCGTGCCCGTCGCGGGCGCTGTGGACGCCGCTGCCGGTGTGTCGGACCCGGTGCCGTCCATCGTCTTCGTCGTGGAGCGGGTCCGCGTGCCCTTCGTTGCGGTGGCCGCCCTGGTCGTCGAGCGGGACTTCGCCGGCGACGTGGTGCCCTCCGGGGAGGCCGTGCTCGCACCGTCCTCCGCGGTCGCCGCCGCCGTGCTCTTGGCGGCGGCCTTCGTGGCGCGGGCCTTGGTCGTCGTCGCCGACGATGCGCCGGCCCCGGTGGTGGAGGTCGTCGCCCGGGTCCGGCGCGGCTTCGAGGCGGCCGGGGCCTTCGGGCTGTCTGCCGGGGTCTCGGTCGCCGGGGTCTCGGTCGCCGGGTCGGCCGAGGCGCCCGACCCGGACTCCGCCGCCCCGGGTTCCGCGGCGGGCTCGCTGGTGGCGGGCTCGGTCGCCGCCTCCGATCCGGAGGTCTCGGCATCCGCCGTCGTCGAGGCGTACGCGCTCGGACCCGGCGGGAGGGCGCGCGGCGTCTCGACCGGGGTCGCGGGGACGTCCGCGGCGAAGGTGAGCACGGCGCCGACCACCGGCACCCCGACGAGACCCAGCGCGGAGGCGGTCGCGTCCAGGTCCTCCGGGCGCGCCGACCCGCGGCGGGCGACGACCAGGGCACCGTCCGCGAGGGCGGCCAGGTCGACGGTCTCCGGGTGGCCCGGGACGTCCGCGGTGTCGAGCAGCACCCAGGTGTAGCTCGACCGGAGGTCACCGATGACGGCACGGGCGGTCTCGGTGCCCCACACCTCGCCGGGCCGTTCGATCTCCGGCCCGGAGGCGAGCACGTCCAGTCGGCCGGGCGCCCAGTGCTGCACCAGCCGCGGCGGCTCGGCCGCCCCGACGACCGCGGCGGCCAGCCCCGGCGCCGCGTCCAGGCCCAGCCGCGCGGCGACCGAGGGGCGCCGGAGGTCGGCGTCCACGAGCAGGACCGACTCCCCGGCCGCGCTGAGCGCGACCGCGAGATCGACGGCCGCCGTCGTCGTGCCCTGGCCCGACCGGACCCCGGTCACGACCAGGCACCGTCGGGCACCGGCGGTCGCCCAGGTCGCGGTGCGCAGTCGACGGACCGCTGCCGCGCGCTCGCGGGCGAGGGACGCGCGTCGACCCCGACGCCCCGGGGCCGGCTCGGCCAGCAGGGCGGGACGGTCGGGTCGGCGGGGGAGGGCGGGCACGGACGCGAGGACCGGCGCGTCGAGGCCGGCGGTGAGCAGGTCCGGCGTGTCGACGGCCCGACGCAGCGAGCGACGCGCGAGGGCCGCGCCGACGCCGAGCACGATTCCGGCCAGCAGGCCGGCGGCCACGAGCATCGTCGTCCCGGGGCCGGCCGGGTAGATCGGCAGCGTCGGCGGATAGATGACCTCGGTCGAGACGATCGGGCGGTTCACCGGCTGTCCGGTCGACTCGATCGAGTTCACGAGGCGCGTGAACGAGGTCGTCACCGCCTGGGCGACGAGCTGGGCCTCCTCCGGCGTCGGCTGCGTGACCCCGACGTTGAGGACGACGGTCTCGGCCACGGCGTCCGCACTGACCGAGCCCTGGATCTCGTCCGCCGTCGGGCGCCCGCCCAGCAGGGCGGCCGCGTCCGCCGCGACCCGGGGCCCCGTCACCAGCTCGGTGTAGGACTTCACGCGCTCGGTCGAGAGCTGTGCGCCCTGGTAGGAGTCCGTGGAGCTGGTGGTCGTCTGCGGGGACGCCACGTAGAACACGGCGGTCGAGGTGTACGTGCGCGGCAGGAGGACCGCGACGGCGGCGGCGATCGCCACGCACACCACGACGACGGCTCCGACGAGCCAGCGGTCCTCCCGCAGCACGGTCCAGTACTCGCGAGCATTCACGACGATGCCTCTCCCTCGGACGGGGGCGGTGGTGACGAGGAGGGGAGCGACCGGGTCGACGGCGACCGGTCGAGGGGCACTCCGAGCCACCGCTGCACGCGGTGGGGGAGCAGGGCGCCGGGAGCGGCGCGTTCGGCGTCGGTGAGCTCGTCGCAGGCGAGTGCGAGGGCGACGAGCACGAACACCCAGGTGGAGGCCGCGGCCGGTTGGGACGCGAGCAGCGTGGCGAAGACGACGAACACCACCGGGGCCGCGCGGCCCCGGGTGCTCGACGCCGGGTCGCGGCGCAGGAACAGCAGCGGGACGAGCAGGGCGGCCGTGACGAGCAGGACGAAGGGCAGGCCGTTGACGGCGATGTCGGAGATCAGGTTGATCCCGGCCTGCTTCTCGTTGCCCTGGCCGCCGAAGGGTTTCTGCGTGATCGCCCGCAGGCCCTCCTCGGTGGCGTCCGAGCGCTCGTCCAGGGACGCCTCGTTGGAGGTCTGCTTGGCCTGCAGGCCGAAGACCGGGGCGTACAGCGCGACCCAGGCCGCGCCCAACCCGGCGCCGAGCCCGGCGATCTGGCGGAGGAACCCGCCGAGCCCGATGCCGCCGCGCGGACGCAGGAACACGTCGATCGCGAGGACGACGACGAACACCCCGAAACCCGCCGTTGACAGCGTCCCGACCAGGCCGCAGAGCAGCAGGACCTTGACGAGCCGCGACCGGTAGCCGACCGCGTCGGAGAGGAACCAGCCGACGGCGCAGAACATCGCCATCCAGCCGGACTCCCGGCCCACCCCGGTGAGGCGCGGGACGTCCATCCCGAACACCGACGAGGTGGAGTAGCTGATGGTGAAGGGCAGATAGACCGGCTGAGGGCCGACCGTCCCCACCGGCACCATCGCGATCTGGCCGGTACCGATGCCGGCCACCGCCCACCACGCGACCGTCACCAGCCAGAGGGCGCCGATCGCGCAGAGCAGCACGACGAAGCCCCGGCTGAGCGCGAGCCGGGCGCGTGGGTCGGAGATCACGAGCACGGCGGCCACGACCGAGCCGACCGTGAGCACGAAGTCCTGGAACTGGCTGCGGATGCGGAGCAGGTCGTCGACCCACACCGAGTGCAGCACCACCCAGACGTACGCGGCGACCAGCAGCGCGAGGAACACCGAGACCGCGCGGACCGGCCGCGCCGGGGCGTGCTCGCGGCGCAGCATCGCGATGACCCCGGCGGCCAGCGCGAGCCCACACCCCAGGAGCGCGGTGTACTCGCCGAACGTCCCCGGCCGCAGGAGCGGCAGGGACGCCAGCAGCAGACCGGCCGGGAGCGCCGCGGGCAGGCGGGGCGTGGTGGCCGTGCCACGCTGAGTGACGAGAGTCGAGGTCATGGCGGGCGCGGTCACCTCCCTCTCGGTGCTCACAGGCGGTGTCGTTGCGCCGGACAGCCTAACCAGTCCGTGAAGATCTCGGAAACCCACACCGGTGAACGGTTACGTCACGTCGCCGAGCAGGCCGCTCACGAAGTCGGTGACGCCCAATCGGGTGGCGGCTCGTCGCGTGGCCGCCACCCGCCGCTCCCGCGTCGCGATCAACCGGGTCAGGGCCGTGCGGACCTCGGCGACCGGGTCGGGTGCCTCCAGGTCCGCGACCTCGCCGATCCCGGTGCCGGTCACCATGCTGGACGCCCAGCCGCGGGCGGGGCCGAGCACCGGCACCCCCCGGGCGGCGGCCTCCGCGACGATGCCGCTCGGCGCGTCGTTGTCGTGCAGCACCGCGACCGCGTCCACCCCGGCCACCGCCGCGTCGAACTCCTCCTCGGTCAGCAGCCGGTCCTCCACCTCCAACCGGTCGGCGAGCGGGGAGTCCGCCAGGGTGGCCGCGACGCCGGGGTCGCAACGGCCGGCGACGACGAGATGCACCCCGGGCGTCCCCTCGAGGGCCGCGAGCAGCAGGGGCACGTTCTTGCGGGCGGTGATCACCCCGAAGACCCCGAGCCGGAACGGACCACCGGGGGCGCGGGACGCCGCGACGTCGTCGGGCACCGTCACCGGGTCCCGCACGGGACGCACCCCGGGGAAGCCGCGCCGGCGGACCACGACCCCGAACGCGTCGGTCAGGAACCGCATCCGCACCCCGGGCAACCGGGCGAGCAGCCAGGCCAGCGGGGGCTTGAGGACCATGCCGGCCGTGGCGCGCTCGGGGCCGCCGGGCAGCGTGGTCCGCATCAGCAGCAGCGAGACCGGCGGACGGCGGCGGCCCGCCCGCACCAGGGCGACGAGCAGGGGGGCGACGTTCTTGTCGCCGTCGGGGATCACGAGGTGGGCCCCGGCTTCGCCGGCGACGTCGACGGCGGCCGCGACCGCGTCGCGTCGGCCGTCGGGAAGGATCACGACACGGGCGTCGAGGTCCGCGAGGTGCTCCGCGAACTCGGGGGAGTCGCGGACGGCGTTCGGCACGAGGAGTAGCCGGTCGGAGGGTTCCACGGCGGCCATCAGGAGCCGGACGTACCTCAGACGGTGGCCCAGCGGGTCGAGTTCCATCACCGCTACGGGTTTTCTCACAGCCTGATGACCCACATTCCCATGGTCCGTGTCCCCCGGAAGAACGATACTGCTCCGCGTGGGAACGACCGTAGGTCACGACGCGCGGGGCGTCGGCATGAAGATCGCGTGGCTCACGGACGCACAGGCCCCGTATCGCGAACCGCTGTTCTGTGAGCTCGCGGCCCGCTGCGACTTCCACGTGCACTTCCTGTTCGCCGAGGAGCCCGAGCGGCACTTCGTGTACCGGCCCCACCCCGGGTACTCCTCGGGGGTGCTCCCGTCGCGGCACGTGCCGCTGCCGACGCGGATCGCCCGGCGTCTGGACTCGTACCAGACCGTGCTGCGCCCCGGCCACACCCGCCGGCTGCTGGCCGCCGCCGACCTCGTCGTCATCCCCACCTGGGCGCAGGCCGCCAGCGCGTGGACGATGCTCCGCGCCCACCGGGCCGGGGTCCCGTACGTGATCTTCTCGGAGTCGACCCTCGACTCCCGGCAGTTCGACCGGGGGCCCGTCGCGTGGCTGCGGACCCGCCTGTTCACGCGCGCGGGCGCCGTCGTCGTGCCGGGCCCGTCCGCGCGGGACGCCGCCCTCCACACCGGCGTCGAGCGGGACCGCATCGTCGAGTCGGTGAACTCGATCGACCTGGAGGCGTTCGGGACGCGCCCGCGGGAGCTGCGGGCCGGCGCCGGAACGGGCCCGGACGCCGAGCACCACCGGTTCGCGGTCGTCGGTCAGCTGATCCCGCGCAAGAACGTGCACAGCCTGCTCGACGCATTCGCCCGGCTCCCCGGGTCGCCGACCCTGGACGTGGCCGGCGACGGGGTGGAGCGCGGGCCGCTGGAGGACCAGGCGCGCGCACTCGGCGTGCTGGACCGGGTGCACTTCCACGGCTTCCTCGACGAGCCGGGGGTGGTCGAGGTGCTGGCCCGGGCGCAGACGCTGGTGCTGCCCTCCACCGAGGAGGTCTACGGCTTCACCGCGCTCGAGGCACAGGTGGCGGGGCTGCAGGTCGTGGTCTCGGCCCGTGCCGGGATCGCGGAGAACCTGACCGACGTCGCCGGCGCGTGGGTCGTCGAGCCCGACGCCGAGGGGCTGCGGTCGGGCCTGGAGGCGGCCCGGGCCGCGTGGACCGGGTGGACCGAGGAGATCCCGGAGGACGCCGCGTCGCCCAAGCGCACCGCGGACGACGTCCTGGCCGCAGCCCAGCGCGCCCTGGCCTGAGCGTCAGCCGACCGCGTTCGACGCCACGGTGATGCCGGTGGAGCCGGTGACCTCGACGGCGTCCTGCGCCGCGAGTCCGCTCACACGGTTCCCGGTGACCGAGCCGCCGGTGACGCCCTCGAAGCTCACCGCGCGCACGGCGTCGGAGCAGCGGAACTCGTTGCCGGTGACGGTGACCGCGGTCGGGGGCACCACCGGGCGTCCGCCCGCGGAGAGCCCGCGACCGCCGGCGAGGGCGTGCACGACGGCGATCTCCTCGGTGTTCGAGGTCGCGTCGAAGACGTTGCCGCGCACGACGACGCGCGTGACGCCCTGGATGAGCTGCACGTACGCGAACTCGGTCAGTCCGCACGCGGTCATGGTGTTGCCCTCGATCGTCACGTCGGACGACCAGTCCTCGACGTGCAGCGCCTCCATCCGGTAGTTCGTCATGCGGTTGCCGCGCACCTCGACGCGCGCGCAGTAGGCGATGCCGACCGCGAAGCCCGGGGAGTCGTTGTCGCGGAAGGTGCATCCGGTGACCCGCACGTCGCGGAACGAGCCGGACGGGCTGTTGAACTCGAGGTCGGTGTTCGCGTTGCGGGCGAACGTGCACCCGGAGACGTCGATCCCGACGGTCACCGCCCGGGACTCGTTCGCCTGGTACAGCCCGTAGGTCAGCCGGTGGAACACCGAGTCGCGCAGCGTCAGCCGGGTGGAGGTGTCCCCGGCGACGCCGAGCTGGATGCCGTGGCAGAACGCGTCGTAGGTGTCGGTGGCCCCGGAGAACACGAGCCGCGACAGCGTCAGCCGGTCGACCTGGCCGACCCGCAGCAGCACGGTCTCCACGTCCCCGGCCCGGGCGAGCTCGAGCCCGTCTACGGCGGCGTCGGCCCCGTCCACCTCGATCGCGGCGATCCCGCGCGGGGTGATCCGCAGGACGGAGCGGCCCGGTTCGCCCGCCAGCAGGACCCCGGCCGGCAGCAGCAGCGGACGGTCGGGGACGAGGTGGTACGTCCCGGCCGGGACGAACACCGTGTCGCCCGCGCGCGCCGCGGCGAGGGCCCGGGCGAAGGCCGCCGCGTCGTCGGTGACCCCGTCCCCCCGCGCGCCGGCGACCCGGACGTCGTGGACCGTGCCCCGACGCAGCGGCGCGCCGGAGGGCCGTGGGAGGTCGTCGTCCGCGGCCGGTGGTCCCGGCGCCGCGCCACAGGCCGCCATCCCGGCCGCGGTCGTGCCCAGCGCGGCCGCGGCGAGCAGCACCCGCCGTCGGGACGGGATCAGCGGCCCCGGGCCAGCACGACCTCGCCGACCGTGCGGAGCAGGACCTTCACGTCGAGCCACAGCGACCAGTTCTCGATGTAGTAGTTGTCGAAACGGGCGCGGTCGGAGATCGGCGTGTCCCCGCGCAGACCGGACACCTGGGCCAGGCCGGTGAGCCCGGTCGGGACCCGGTGCCGCTGACCGTAGCGCGGGTGCTCGGCGGAGAAGCGCTCCACGAAGTGCGGTCGCTCCGGGCGTGGCCCGACGATCGTCATCTCGCCGCGCAGGATGTTCCACAACTGGGGCAGCTCGTCCAGGGACGTCGCCCGCAGGATCCGCCCGACCGGCCCGACGCGCGGGTCCCGCGCGACCGTCCACTGCGTCGCGGACTCGGTCTCGGACGCGGGCCGCATGGAGCGGAACTTGAGGCACTCGAAGCGCCGCCCGTCGCGGCCGATGCGCTCCTGGCGGAAGAGGATCCCGGGCCCTCCCTCCCAGCGCACCGCCGCGGCGCAGACCGCGAGCACGGGGGAGAGCAGGACCATCGCGATCGCGCTCGCGACGATGTCGAACAGCCGCTTGAGCGCCCGGGCCGGCCCGTCCAGTGCGGGGGTCCGGATGCGCATCACGGGCAGCGAGCCGATGTGGTCGGTGTGGCCGTTCTGGGTCGCGAAGGCGTGCAGGCGCGGGACCACCAGCAGGTCGCAGTGCGCCGCGGCGGGCGTGCGGACGCGATCCAGCAGCTCGCTCTCGTCCAGCCCGCCGTCGCCCACGATCAGGACGTCGACGCGGTGGTCGGCGATCAGGTCGTCGAGGACGTTCAGGCCGCCCAGCCACGGGATCCGCGCCGAGGCCGGACCGGGGGCGACGTCGATGTAGCCGGCCACCGCCAGGCCGTAGCGCGGGTAGCGGTCCAGCAGCGTCGCCACGTCGTCGGAGAGGTCGCCGCCGCCGAGCAGCACGGTGCGGTGGGCGACGACGCGCCGCCGGCGGGCGGTCAGGACGAGCGCCGTCGTCAGGATCCGGCCCAGGACGACGAGGCCGACGGAGGCGAGCGAGGCGATGACGAACTCCGTCACGCCGACGTCGTCGTGGCGGACCGCGAAGACGGCCGCGACGAGTGCGATCGCGACGAGGAGACGGCCGAGCAGCCCGGGGAGCTCGTCCAGCACGGACAGGTGCAGACGTGCCCGGTAGCGCCCGCCGCCGCAGACCAGGGCGACCGTGATCACCGCGAGGGCGGCGAAGGCCTTCCAGGAGTCCGGGGTCCACAGGGCGGGGGCGGCGGCCGCCAGGGCGTCGACGGGCAGGACCAGCATCCACGCCTGGATCGATCCCGAACGGCGCAGCCCGAACAGGGGTCGCGCCGGCCGCGGGTCGAGCGGCGCGCCCGGGGTCGTGTGGTCGGTGGTGGGCCGCGGCAGCGGCAGGGCCGACGCCACGGACGGAGAAGGGGACGGGTCCGCCGTCCGGGTCGCGAGCTCGGATGCCGACGTCACCGACATCAGACGGATCACCTCTCCACGAACGCACCGACCCCGGACCATCGCCGGGAGGATCGTGGTGGACCGGATCGTCCCCGGACCCTGGCAAGAGTTCCCAGGGTGTGGTCGGTCTGCGTCACTCCATCGTGAGGACAAATGTCTCGGACTAGCCCGGTAGAGTGAATGTAAGCTACCCTGCGGAGATGGCTGGATCTCTATTCTCCGGCTAGGGTCGACTTGTCGGTGCGCCGATCGTGGCAACGACAGCGGAGCGTGACCGGGGAGGCGGGCTTGGCGGGGACGCGGGTGGTCGAACCGGAGCACCGCACGATCCGGCCGGTCCCGGTCGGTCACGGCGACGAGATCGCCCGTCTGCACGACGAGGTGGACCGGGTCCGTCGGGGTCGGTCCGCCCGGGTGCTGCTGACCGGTGAGTCCGGGATCGGCACCACCACCCTGGCGGACGTCTTCTGCGCCCAGCTCGCCGGGACGGGCGACGACGCGGTGGTGGTGGAGATGGTGGCCGCCGAGCCGGTCCCCGCCCGGTCGGCCACCCCGGTCGCCTTCTCCGCGGTGGACCAGCTCGCCCGGGCCCTGGACGCGCACAGCGCCGGCCCCCGCACGACGGCGAGCCGCTCCGCGATGGCCCTGCACGACGCCGTCGTGGCGATGCGCCGCCCACTCGCGGGGGACCGGCCCCGCCCGGTCGTGCTCGCCCTGCACGACCTCCAGCACGTCGACCCCGCCTCGGCGGAGGTGCTCACCGACCTCCTGCGTCGGCTGCACTCCGGCGGCATCCTGGTGCTCGCGACCGCGACGGATCCCGCGCACCTCCCTGCGGGCACCCGCGCCTGGTGGCCGCGGCTGTTCTCCCCGGACGCGGTCAGCGGGGAGATCCCCGGTCGCCGCCCGACCGAGGTCCGCACGGTCACGATCGGCGGCCTGGACCCGCGGGCGATCGGAGCGCTCGTGGCCACGCGCCGGCCCGCCGCGCCGGTCCCGGGGCCGGACGTCGCGGAGCACCTGGCGGCCGCGACCGGCGGCCATCCCGTGCACCTCGAACTCCTCCTGCGCACCGTGCCGGACGAGGTCCTGGCGGGCACGGTGTCCCCGCCGCCGCGGCGCAGCCTCGCCGCCGAGGTGGCCACGGCGCTGGAGGCGTTGCCGTCGGCGTCCCGACGCCTGCTCGGCGCGCTCGCGGTGCTGGGGACCCCGGCGTCGGTCGCACTGCTCGAGCAGGTGGCCGGCACCGCGCCCGGCTCGACCCCGACTGACGCCGTGGACGCCGCCGTCGCGTCGGGTCTCGTCGTCGGCGCCACGGACGGCCCCGCCGTGGTCCTGCGGTTCGTGCACGGTCTCGTCCGCGACGCGGTGTACCACCGCCTGCCGCCGGGTCGGGTCGCGGAGCTGCACTGCACCGCCGGGCTCGTGGTCGGTGGTCGGACGGCGCTCGCGCACGCCGTGGCCGGGGCGGCCGGCCATCCCTATCCCGCGATGGCCGACGCGCTCGAGGAGTCGGCCCGGGCCGAGGTCGCCGACCACGACGAGGCCGCGACGCGTCTGCTCTGGGCGGCGGAGCTCTCGGCCGTGGGAGCCGACCGGCAGGGCCGCCTGCTGGACGCCGCGGTCCGGCTCGTCCGGTCCGGGGCGGTCGCCCGGCTGCGCGAGCTGGAACCGGAGCTGCGACAGGCGCCGGCGGGTGCGGCTCGCGACCTCGTCCTGGGTGTCCTCGCCTCCGAGGCGTGCGACCCCGACGCCCACGTGCTGTTGCAGGCGGCATCGGACGGCGAGGGTGCGGACGAGGTCCTGGCGCTCGCCGCGGTCCGCCTCGGGCACGACCACGTCCAGCACGGACGCGGAGCGCGGGCGGTCGACGCGATCGCCCGGGTCCCGGCGTTGTCCGACGACCCGCGACTCCTGGAGCAGGCCGCCGTCGTCGAGGCGAGCGGCCGCGGCCAGCAGTGGGGTCCGGCCGCCGGGCTCGACGTGCTCCTCGACCGGCTCCCGGGGGCCTACGGACCCGATCCCGCGATCGTGGCCGGCCGGCTCTTCCTGGCCGACGGCCGGATCGTCGAGGCCTACGCCCGCCTGCACGACGGCCTCGACCGGATCCGGGGCGGGACGGCCACCACGATGGGTCGGCTGGTCCATCTCTACCTGGCCGAGGCCGCGTTCCGGCTCGGGCGGTGGGACGAGGCGGAGGCCGAGGCACGGGTCGGCGCGACGACGGAGGCCGAGCCCGGCGCCGCGTGGATCGGTCCGTCCGCCCGCGCGACGTGGGCCGTGATCGCGGCGGTGCGCGGCGCCGGGGCGGAGGCGAGGGCCCACCTCGAGCGGGCGCGGGCCGACCTCGGACGGTCCCCGCACGCGTTGGGGCTGTTCTCCGTGAGCGTCGGCGACGCGCTGGTCGCGCACGCCTCCGGGGACGTGGAGCGCGCCCACCGGCTGCTCAGCGGGCTGGCCGACGAGCCGATCCCGGCCCTGCTCGCCAGCCCCACCGCGCCGTGGCGGGCGCTGCAGGCGGAGGCCGCGCTCGACGTCGGGTGGGTCAGCATCGCCGACCCGATCGTGCACGGCTGGCCGGTCGCCGGGACGCCGCTGTGGTTCGTGCTGACCCGGCACCGGCTGCTCGGCCGGATGGCCGAGGCCCGCGGGGACGTCGAGGGCGCCCGCACCACCTACCGGGGCGCTCTCGACCTGGTCGCCGCGGACCCGGAGGGCGCCTCCACGTGCCCGCTGGAGGTGGGGTCCCTGCACGCGTCCGCCGGGTCGCTCGCCCGCCGGCAGGGGTGGGCCTCCGCGGCCGAGGACCTGACCGCGGCCCGACGGCTGTTCGCCGCGCTCGGGGCGCAGCGCTGGGTCGCGCAGGTGGACGCCGAGATCGACGCCGGCGTCCCCGGGATGTACGGGGTCGTGCCGGACGGAGCGGGGGCGCCTCCCGCCAGGACGCCCGGCGACGACCTGGCCGGCGCATTCCTCGCCGAGGGGGAGGACCCGGAGGAGGGCCGCGCAGCGGAGCTGGCGCACGGCGAACCGGCCACGACCGGTCCGATGCGCCCGCAGAACACCCCGGTCCCGATGCGCCGGAGCCCGGACACCCTCCCGGCCGCGTCGATGGAGGCGGCATCGTCCTCGTCGGCCGACCTGCAGGCGCTGACCCCCCGGGAACGCGAGGTGGTCAAGCTCGTCGCGCAGGGCCTCACCAGTCGTGAGGTGGCGGCCGCCCTCTACGTCACGCCGAAGGCGATCAGCTATCACCTCGGCAACGTCTTCGCCAAGCTCGGCGTGACCTCGCGACGGCAGTTGTGGGGTCGGACGTTCGACTGACGCACCCCCACATAGGTGTAGCCCGGACGGGGTAGAGGAGCGACATGGCCGGATCTTCCCGACGACGGGTGTGGTGGGTGCTGGGTGCCGCGGCGGCCGCCGTGGTGGTCGCGGTGGGTGCGGTGACCGTGATCGGGGTCCGTGAGGCCACGGCCGACCCGGGCACCGGGATGCTGCGGCTGGCGCACCTCTCGCCGAACACCCCGGCGGTCGACATGTACGCGCAGGGCGCGAACCTGCCGCTGACCAAGGTGGCCGGTGACGTCGCCTACCGGGCCGTCAGCCCGTACCTGACCGAGCCCGCCGGGACCTACCGCATCCAGGGCCGCCCGGCAGGCGCGCCCGCGACCGACCCGCCGCTGTTCGACGTCGGGGTCGACGTCCCGGCCGGGTCCGCGCAGACCGCGACCTTCGTCGACATCGGCCCGAACGGCGCCACCCAGGCCCAGGTGCTCGACGACGAGACCGCCCCGGCCCCGAACGGCTCCGGCGGCCTGCGGATCGTCCAGGCGGCGGCCGAGGTGGGCCCGGTCGACGTCCTCGCGGCCGACCCGAGCGGCGACTCGCCCGAGATCCCGCTCGCCCGCACCCTCTTCTACGGCTCGGCGACCCCCTACGCGACCGTGGCGGCGAAGCCGTGGGAGCTGCGCGTGACCAGCCGCAGCGGGAAGTCCGCCACGATCGACGTGCCGGTGACGAGCACGTCCGTCGCCACCCTGGTGGTGACCCGGGGCGCCGACGGCGGCCTCGCCACCCAGCTGGTCGCCGATGCCGCGTCGGCCGCCGCCGCGCCCGCTCCGGCCCCGGGCGCCCCCGCGCCGACCCCGAGCGAGGCGCCGCGCACCGCGGAGTCCTCGGTGCCGCCGGTCGCGCCCGGCTCCCCGGCCCCGCCGCAGCCCTCGAGCGCCGAGACCACGTCCGCCGCGCCGCCCGCCCCCAAGGCCCCCAGCCCGCCGTCGGGCGGGATCGGCGCGGGCCTCGGCGGGCTCAGCCACACGGGGCTGGCCGCCGGCGGGATCTGGGACACCGTCTCCGGCTGGTTCGGTGGCGGGGACGACTCCGTGCTCGAGGGGGTCGCGCCGGCGGTGAAGATGCCGCTGGCGATCGCGACCGCCCCGCCGCCCGGCGGCCCGCACCCGACGTCGTTGTCCATCCCGGCGATCGACCTGGACGTCGACGACCCGGTGGACCTCCGGGTGGACTACCGCGGCGCGCTGCAGGTGCCCACGGACTTCTCGAAGGTCGGCTGGTTCAGCTCGTCCGCGGTGCCGGGCGACCCGGGCTCGTCGGTGATGGTCGGGCACATCGACACCCGTCGCGGGCCCGCGGTGTTCGGTGCCCTCGACGACCTGAAGCCGGGCGACCTCATCGAGGTCGGGCGCTCCGACGGCGGGACGGCGCGCTTCGGCGTGGACTCGGTGGAGACGTTCGCCAAGGACGGGGTGCCCACCGAGCGGGTCTACGGGCCGACGACGACGCCGACCCTGCGGCTGATGACCTGCGGCGGCCCGTTCGACGAGGGGTCGCTGAACTACCGCGACAACGTGGTGGTGTTCGCGACGCCGCGCTGACGCCCGCCGGGCCGTCGTCCGAGGGCCGCCGTCGCGAGGCGGTGGCGCCGGGACGACGGGTCGGTGGAGGCGGCCGCGATGATCTGCGAGCGCAGCCAGGTCAGCGGCTCGCGGGCCATCCCGGCCACGATGTCGCGGCGACGCACGACGTCCGCGTGCTCGCGGCGCAGGGTGCGCAGGAAGCGGTGCTGCGTCCCCGTGTTCGCGCGGCGGTGCGCGGAGGTCATCGAACCGGACGCGAGCCGGAAGGACGCGAGGCTGGCGGGCATCCCGTAGAAGTCGCCCTGGGTCACGAGCCGGGCGGCCAGCCCGACGTCGAGCACGTAGGTGTCGGCCGGGAACCCGCCGCACGCCTCGTAGGCCGCCCGGCGGAAGAGCATGTTGCCGGGGGCGCCGATCGGGTTGCCGCGGTGGCGCACGATGCGCCGCAGCACGGTCGCGCCGTCGCGACGACCGATGAGGTCCGCCGCCCCCAGCGCGCGGCCGGACACGATCACACGGTCGTCGTCGTCGACGAGGTCGTGGCGGCAGGACACGAGGGAGAGCGACGGGTCGGTCTCCATGAGCGCGACCTGCTCGGCCAGCAGGGTCGGCCCCACGAGGTCGTCGGCCATCAGCACCTTCACCAGGGGGGCCCGCGCCAGCCGCACCGCCCGGTCGAAGTTCTCCGGCGCCGGGATGGTGGCGTCGTTGTGCACCAGGCGCACCCGCGGGTCGTCGAAGCCGCGGACCACGTCGACCGAGGAGTCCGTGCACGCGTTGTCCAGGACGACGAGCTCGAAGTCGGTGAAGGTCTGGTCCAGGACGCTCGCGACCGTCCGGCCGATGTAGCGCTCCTTCTGGTACAGCGGCACCACGACCGAGACCCGGGGAGTCGTGGGGACACCGACCGGGTCACGCTGAGTCATCGGTGCAGCAGCGACGGAGCGTTCGGGCGACACCGGACCATCCTCCGCGTCATCCGACGTCACCGTCAACGGACCAATCGGACACATGGCGCACGTGACACCTCCCCCGTGTGGCCCACGCCTGGGAACCCTGGGAACTGTGCCCAGGGCGCCGTACCGCTCCCGGCTCCGATCATCGAGGGCCGGACGATCGTCGGACGAGAGCGGGTGGACGATGGCGCTGGCCCCGGGCCGGCCGGGCGCTCCGGAGCGCCCCCAGCGACGGCGGGCGGCGGCGACGACCGGCCTCGACGTGCTCGTGATCGGCATGCACTACGCCCCCGAGCACACCGGGAACGCGCCCTACACCACCGGGATGGTCGCGGCGCTGCACGCGGCCGGGCACCGGGTCCGCGTCGTCACGGGCTACCCGCACTACCCCGCCTGGGAGATCACCGCCGGGTACGGCGGGCTGCGTCGCCACGAGGTGCTGGACGGCGTGCCCGTGACCCGTGTGCGGCACCCGGTCCCCGCCGTGCCCGACGCGCGCCGCCGCATCGTCATGGACGCCGCCTTCACCGCGCACGCCGCCGCGATCGGCGGACCACGCCCCGACGTCGTCATCGCGGTCAGCCCCGTCCTGCTCACCGTGGCCGCCGGCCTGCGCTGGCGGCGGGAGGGCCGGACCGCGCTCGGCGTCGTCACCCAGGACCTGTACTCCCGCGCGTTGACCGAGACCGGCATGACGTCGTCGCGGGTCGCCTCGCTCGGAGCCCGGCTCGAGGGCTCGCTGCTCGCGCGGGCCGACGGCGTCGCGGTGGTGCACCCGCAGTTCTCGTCCACCCTCGAGGGACTGGGCGTGGACGCCGGGCGCATCACGACGATCCCGAACTGGTCGCACATCGCCCCGCCCACCGGTGACCGCGCCGCCGTGCGCCGGGAGCTCGGCTGGCGCGACGACGAGGTCGTCGCGCTGCACGCGGGCAACATGGGCGTCAAGCAGGGCCTGGAGAACGTCGTCGAGGCCGCACGGCACGCCGACGCCGTCGGCTCCCCGGTGCGCTTCGTCCTGCTCGGTGACGGCAACCAGCGGGCCCGCCTGGAAGCGCTCGGCGCCGGGATCGAGCGGCTGACCTTCGTCGACCCGCTGCCGGGCGACCGCTTCCCCGACGCCCTCGCCGCCGCCGACGTGCTCGTGGTCAACGAGGCGGAGACGGTCGCCGAGATGAGCGCCCCGTCCAAGCTGACCTCGTACTTCGCGGCGGGCCGGCCCGTGGTGGCCGCGTCCTGGGCGCGCTCGGCGGCGTCCGCGGAGCTCGCGCGGGCCGACGCGGGCGTCCGGGTGGACCCGGGGGAGCCGGAGGCCCTGCTGGCGGCGATCCGGACGACGGCCGAGGACTCTGCGGCCGGGGAGCGTGGCCGGCGCTACGCCGAGGACGCGCTCGGCGCCGGCCGGGCGCACGCGGCCTACGTGGCGTGGGTCGAGGAGCTGGCGTCGCTACGGCGTGCAGCGCGGTAGACCGCGTCCGCCGCGATCGCCGCGCACCACGTAGACCTCGGAGAGGTAGCCGGTGCGCCCGTCGGGGAACGACGCGCGGTACCAGAGGTCGGACTGCACGCGGTCGGGGTTGCGGGCCTGGTCGGGGTCGGCGAGGTCGACGTTCCACATCATCTGGCCGGTCGTCCAGCAGTTCGCGACGACGGCGGCGCCCGAGACCATCTCGGTCCCCGGCACCTTGCACGAGCGGCTCGGCGAGGCGCAGTAGGACAGCGCCTCGGTCGACAGGTAGGCGGGCGTGCGGTCCTCGACGAGCCGGTCGGCGCCCAGGGCCACCTTGTTCTGCACCTCGATCGCCTCGACCGTCTGCGGCTCGACCGGGGGAGCGGGCACGGTGAGCCGGCCCAGGACGAAGCCCAGGGCGATCGCGACGACGGCGGTGGTGGCGGCGACCGCCGCCACGACGCGGCGGCGGCTCCGGGGTGCCGGTGCCGGCACTGACGCAGTGCTGCCACCTGACGTCAGGACGGCGCCACTCGCACGTGCGGCCTGGTCGTCCCCGGGTGCCGGCGATGGCACATCACTGACGTCGGACGACGGTTCCTCGGCGGCCGGCGTCGCGCCCCCGGACCGCAGTGCATCCCACCGGGCCCGCCAGGGCGCCGGGTCGGCGTCGCACGCGCGGACGTAGTCCTCGACGGTCTCCCAGCGGGGCAGGTGCCGCCCGGCCGAGGCGTCGGCCAGCGCGGTCTTCGAGCGCCCGGTGCGCCGCGCCATCGTCGTGAACTTCGGGCTGCCGGCGGCCTCGCGCAGGGCGCGCAGGTCGCGGGCGAACTCCACGAGCGGACCACCGGCGGGGTCGAGCTCACGCTGGGGTCGCGGCACGGTCGGGCTCCGGGGGACGGGGAACGTGGTCTCTTCAACCATCGAGATCCACGGGCCTGACCGTTACCCGTCCGGGTGACCACCCCCGCCCCCGGCCACGTGCTCCGGGATGCCCCTCGAGACCCCGGAACCCGGGCCCCGACACGGGCGCGGGGATGGTCACGGAGAAGAGGGATACGGGGCGGATGATCTCGGGGGAAGAGAACCGGACAACCGCCCGTTCCGCCGTCCTATCCGGGTCCGGCCGCCGGACAACTCCGCGTATCCCCTACAGATTCGGCGCGTTGCCCGTGAACGTCGTCCACGCGGGCTTCGGCTGGTCGGTGAGCGTGCGCAGCCCGAAGTGCTGCTCGCGGCTCGACGTCGGGAGCCCGTCGCGGAGGTTGTAGACGAGGAACGTCCGGACGTACGGCCACTGCGCGACGAGCCGGAAGGCGTCGGCGAGGATCGCGGCCTGCTGCTCGTTCGTGACGACGCCGGGGGCGGGCAGGGTCGGCGACCCGAACTCCGTGATCCAGATGCCCTTGGCGGAGTCGCCGCGTCCGACCATGTAGTTGCGCAACGTCGGGACCGCGGCGAACCCGGTCGACCCGGTCTTCGAGGGCATCGTCGGGAACGAGTAGGGGTGGAACGAGATCCCGTCGAAGGCGGACTGTGCGCCGCCCTGGTAGAGCGCGTAGATCCACGCGGCGGTCGCGTAGTGGCCCGGGGCGCCGTCGTCGCCGTCGGAGGAGATCCCTCCGGTGAGGACGGTCGCGCCGGGGTCGGCGGCCCTGAGGGACGCGGACACCGGCTTGAGGAGCTTGATGTACGCGTACGGGTCGGGGGACGGGTTCCACGCGCTCGCGAGGTTCGGCTCGTTCCACACCTCCCACACGTCGAGGTACGGCCCGTAGCGCTTCGCCACGACGGAGGCGAACGCGGCCATGTCGGCCGGGTTGCTCGGTGGGCGGCGGTTCGAGGTGCCCGACGGGCGGGCCCACGCCGGGGTGTAGCCGACCAGCCCGATCACCTGCAGGCCCCCGGTGACGGCGGCCCGCACCGCCTGGTCGGTCCGGGTCCACGAGTAGGAGCCGCGCGAGGTCTCGATCGCGGACCAGTCGATGTCCAGGCGGATCCAGCGGGCGCCGGCGGCCTTCATCGTCTGCACGTCGGAGGCCTGCGTCGCCGCGTCGGCGAACAGGAACGACCCGCCGGGGGAGAAGCCGGCGCGCCCCGCGGGGGCGGCGGTCGCGGGCGTCGGGGCCGGGGTGCCGTGCACGAGCGAGGCCAGCACGATCGCGACGACGGCGGCGATCAGCAGGGGGAGGCGACGCACGGTGCGCTCGTCCTTTCGGTGGAGTGCCGGGGCGTCCCAACGTACGAGCGCGGCGGAACGAACCGGCGTCAATCCACCCCATCAGGTGCGAGGGCGCCGAACGAGGTAACGGTCCCGCCTCCGGCGGGTCACATCCCCTGCTCGCGGGCCCGGTCAGGGTCCCGACGGCGGGGCGAGCGGGGCGTCGGGGCCGACGATGCGCTCCACGTGGTCGGCGGTCCACGGGGCGTCGAGCAGCATCCGTGGCGTGACCAGCGAGTACGGCAGCCGCTCCGCGGCCGGGTCGTCGGGGCGGTCGACCGGGGTCCGCCGTCCCTGCGCGAGCGCGGGCCCGCCGTCGTGCAGGAACGGGCTGAGCAGGATGTCGACGGCGGCCTGGTCGAGGAACGTCGGCATGGCCTTCTCGACGGCGGCGAGCATCCGGTCGTAGGGCGCCTGCAGGTCGTCGTCGGTGAGCCAGCCGAGGGTCCGGACCAGCAGGGAGTCCAGGAACCCCTCCTGGGCCGGCGGGCCCGGCGCCGGCCGCTGCGGGTCGACCGGCTCGAGCGCGGACACGGCGAACGGGCGGTCGTAGAGGCGGGCGACGAGCTCGGCGCAGTAGAACTGGCGCCGGTCCGGGACGCCCTCCCACGCCCGGGCGGCCTCGAAGGCGAGCCGGCGGACCTCGAGCGCGCTCTCCGGTGCGAGGTCGCGGGCGAACGTCGCGAGGGCGATCGCGACGATCACGATCTTCGGGACGGAGAACGTCCCGTCGTCGTCCGGGCTGCGCAACGACGCCAGCCGCTCGAGGGCCGGGTCGCGCGGGACCTCCGGGCGCACCGCGAGCCGGTAGACCGACTGGCCGAGCTCCCAGAAGTGCGACACGTGGTCGCCCCGGATCCCGCCGAGGTCGAACGGGCGGGTGCGGCAGAACGACATGTGGGCGGAGGCCATCTGCCCGTCGCCGTCCCCCGTCGCGATCCCGGAGTGCGAGAACCCGGATCCGTCCAGCCGGGTGATCATGTCCCCGAGTGGTTCGCCGGGGATCGGGGTCACGAGGAGTATGTCGCCGGCAGACACCTGGTCTAGGTCGATGACCACGTCGGACGTATGGTCGGCATAAGAGGTCACGGGCGGTGACTCCTGGGGGAGTGGTGACAGAGGTTCGTCTGCTCGGTGCGGTCGAGGTGGTGGGGACGCCGCCGGTGCGCAGCACGATCCTGCGGTCGTTGCTGGCCCACCTGGCGCTGGATCCCGGCCGCGCGGTGCCGACGGCGACCCTGATCGACGAGCTCTACGACACCGCGCTGCCGAAGCACCCGTCGAGCGCGCTCCACGTCCAGGTGACGCGGCTGCGCAAGTGGGTGGCCCCCGCCGTCGTGGAGAGCACCGGTGGCGGATACGTCCTGCAGCTCCCGCGGTCGGCGGTCGACCTGAGCCGCTTCCTGGACGCCGCGGGCCGCGACCCGGCCGAGGCTCTGGCGGAGTACCGCGGCGAGGCGTTCCCCGGGTGCCGGCCCGGGCCCCGGCTGGCGGCCGAGGGCCAACGGGTACGGCGTCGGCACCGGGAGGTCGTCGAGGAACACGCCCGGTGCCTGCTCGCCGACGGCCGGTCGCGCGAGGTCGTGGCCCTGACGGCGGGGGTACTCGACGACGACCCCGACCACGAGGGCATCGCGTCCGTCGCCGCCCTCGCGCTGCACGCCGAGGGACGCACCGGGGAGGCGCTGAAGCTCCTCGCCACCACGCGCGCCGTCCTGCGGACCGAGCACGGCGTGGACCCGGGCGAGGCCCTGCGCTCGGCCGAGCGGGCCGTCCTGGACTCCGAGCAGCGGCGTCGCCGGGACGTCGTCGGCCGCGGCGCACCGCTCGCGACGATCCGGGAGGCGCTCGACGACACCCGCTCCGGGCGGATCGTCGTGGTCGCGGGCGAGGCCGGGATCGGGAAGTCGACCCTCCTGCGGGCCGCCCTCGAGGAGGCCGCCCGTCGCGGGGGCACCGTCGGGCGCGGGCTCTGGGAGCACGACCAGGCGCCGTTCGCCGCGTGGGTGCAGGCGCTGCACGCGGTGGGCGTGGCGCCGCCGTCGCTGCGCGACCCCACCCCCGGGCGCACGCTGCGCCGCCGGCTCGCGGCGATCTCGGCTGAGGGCCTGGTCCTCGTGATCCTCGACGACGCCCACCGCGCCGACCCGGCGTCGTTGCACGTCCTGCGCGGTCTCGGGCAGGCGGGGCTGCCCAGTGGGGTGGTCGTGCTCGTCGCGGCGCGCGAGCCGGACACCACCGCGCACCCGGCCTGGAGCGACGCGGCGGCCGACCTCAGCCTGCTCGACGACGTCGTCCGCCTGCCCCTGACCGAGCTCGACGAGGCGGGCACCCGCGCGATGGTCGTCGACGCCATGGGCTGGGACCAGGCCTCCCAGCGGCTCGTCGCCGCGCTGTGGAGCCGCACCGGAGGCCACCCGCTGCACCTGTCCGCGCTGCTCGCGGAGCTGAAGGACCTTCCCGACGACGAGTCGCGCGAGGCGGCGACCCGGCGCGTCCCGGCGCGGTTGCGGCCGCTGCTCGACCACCAGCTCGGCGGGCTCCCCGAGCCGTGCCGCAGCGCGCTGGAGGCGATGGCGGTGCTCGGGCCGCTGCCGCTGGCCGAACTCGCGGGCGCCGTCGGCACCGACGAGCGCACCCTCGCGCGGGACGTCCGACCCGCCGTCGTGATGACCCTGGTCGAGCCGACCGCCGACGGCTTCGCGTTCCGCCACGACCTCACCGCGGCCGCGGTGCTCGACGTGGTGCCCGCCGTGGTGCGCGCCCAGCTGCACCGGGCGCGCCTGGCCGCCCTCGGGCACGACGCGGAGCCGTTCACGGTGCTGCGCCACGCCGTGGGGGCCGCGGCGCTCCTGCCGGCGGTCGAGGTCGCCGACGCGCACCTGCCCGCGGCCTTCGCCGCCTACCGTGACGGGGCGCTCGCGACGGCCCTGGAGCTGCTGGACGCCGCGGCGCCGACGACGTCGCGCCCGGTGCACGTCCGCCTGCTGCGGGGCCTCGTGCGCGAGGTGCAGGGGCGGGTGGACGAGGCGGCGGACCTGTTCGACGCCGTCGTCGCCGACCCCGACGCCGAGATCGAGGACTCCGTCTCCGCCGCCCTGGGCGACGACGCGCTGGGGCCCTCGGTCGCGGGCCGGCCGCGGCGCCTGGAGCGGCTCCGCCGGGTGCACGCGCTGCCGTTGACCGACCTGCAGCGGGCCCGGGTGCTGCGCGGTCTCGTCGTCGAGGAGCAGCAGATCGACGGCGACGGGACGGCGTCGCTGGTCGGGGAGCTGCTCGCGATGGGCGACGGCGGGGCCGAGCCGATGCTCGCCGCCGAGATCGCCGTGACGCGGGCCTACCTGCAGCTGGGGGTGTCGGTGCCCGCGAGGGACCGGGTCGCGACCGCCCGCCGCGCCGCGGCCCTCGCGCGGGCCGCCGACGCGGTGACGCTGCGCCTGGAGGCCGACGAGCTGCTCGTCGCGGCGCTCGTCGGGGCCGGGTCGTTGGACGAGGCGCTCGCCGTGGCGGCCGAGCTGGGGCCGGAGGCCGAGCGGCGGCACCGCCCGCGGACGATCTGGGCGACGCGCCTGGTGGAGGCGTCCGCGCTGCTCGCGGGCGGCAAGATCGAGGAGGCCGACCAGGCGGCGCAGGAGGCGTTCGGGCGCGCGCACGAGCTGGGCATCGCCGACGCGCTCGGCGCCTTCGGGGCGCACCTGGTGATCCGCCACCTGCTCACCGGCAGCCTCCCCGTCCTCGGGGGCCTGCCGGCGCGGACGGCCACCGACTACCCGCGCGAGCCGGCCTGGTCGGCGGTCGCGGCCGTGGACGCGGTGCAGGGGGACGACCTCGCCGCCGCCGCCGAGCAGCTCGCCGAGTTCCACCGACGCCGCCACGGGCGCGAGGGCGGGCTGTTCGACCGGGTCGGACTCTGCCTGGCCGCGTGCGCCGCCTTCGCGCTCGACGACCGGGCGACCGCCGACCTCGTCCTGACCGCCCTGCCCGACGATCCGGGCGCGACGGTCGTCGTCGGGATCGGCGCGGCGTTCCTGGGGCCGCTGGACCTCTACCGCGGGCTCGCGCTGGCCGCCCGTGGCGAGCAGGACGGGGCCCACCGACGCTTCCGTGCGGCCCAGGCGACCGCGACGGCGCTGGGTTGGTACCCGTGGGCGGACGCGGCGGAGGGCTTCGCGGAGGCCACGGGGGGCACGGCCCCGGGGCGGCCCTCCGACACCCCGGGACCGGTCCTGCCCCTGGGACTCCGGCGAGCGCTCTGAGAGCTCCCCGCCCCGACCGGTGTCCACCGGACGCATTGGATCGGGGTCGGCTTTCCGCAACCTTTCCGGAGTCCTCGGGCCGCCGTCGTGCTCGTCGGGAAAGTTTTCCCCCGATCGTGCATGGGTCCGAACGAGTTCGGGTACCACTCGATCCGCCTTCTCGTGGTGACGATTCGTCAGCGCGCGGACCACTCATTCTTTCGAGTGTCCGTGCTGGTCAGAGCTTTCTTCGTGCATTTCCATGATCGGGTCGTCACTCGTCCGTGATGCCTTCGTTATCTGTGGCAGCGACGGTCGGTGACCGCCGCTTCCCGGTTCGGGGGGCACCGGGTCCTCCTGCCGTGCCATGCACACGTCTCATCGAGGAGGACTCCCATGGGTGCACACAGCGCTCCCCGCCGTCGCGACGGTCGGCTGAATGGCCTGGCCGGACGCGGTGCCTTCACCGCCGTCGCGGCCCTGTCGCTGGTCGGCGGGGGCAGCACGATGGCGTTCGCGGGCGAGCTGCCGGCGACCGAGCACGTCACCGACTCGCACGAGTCCTCGAAGCACGACGAGGGCCACGAGCACGGCAAGGACTGCGGCTGCGGGCACGAGCACGGCGACAAGCACGACGGTCACAAGAAGGACGACCACAAGAAGGACGACTGGGGCCACGGGGGCAAGGACCACGGCAAGCCGGACCACCCGGGCGGCATGCTCCCCGGCCTCGGTGACGTGCTCCCGGGCATGGACGACATGGACTCCGAGGACATGGCGCCCGAGGACATGGAGCCGGTGACCGAGACCCCGGAGACCGAGACTCCGGAGACCGAGACTCCGAAGGCCGAGACCCCGGAGACCGAGACGCCCGAGGACGTGACGGTGACCCCGGTCGAGCCCGAGAAGGACAAGGGCGACAAGGACAAGGGCGGGAAGTCCGAGGACGGCAAGGACAAGTCCGAGGGCGGCAAGGACAAGGGCGACAAGGACAAGGGCGACAAGGACAAGGGCGACAAGGACAAGGGCGACAAGGACAAGGGCGACAAGGGCGGGAAGCCCGGCAAGGAGAAGGCCCCGGAGATGGTCGTCTTCTGATGGATGGGCGGGCCGGTCGAGGGGGACGGCCCGCCGGGCAGGGTCTGGACTTCTGTGGCGACACGCGCAACAGACCGTGCGACACGCCCCAGAAGTCCGGATCTTGCGCCAGGACCGCCGGTCGCGGCGCCGCACGATCGCCGAGTGCGACACACCACGCAGGTCCCGCGGCACCGGAACCTCCACCACGTCGACCTCGCGCGCGGACGACCGTCGACGGGCGCCGACCGCCCCAGCGTGAATGGCGCCCTGCACGCATCCTGTGCCAGTAGATCGCCATTCACCACGCGTGGAGCACCACCTCCGGACCGGCCACGAGCGCGAGTGCGACACCACGCAGGAACGACGCCTCGCGAACCTGCGCCCTGTCGCACTCACCGCCCGGAGCCGGCCGCACGATGTCGGTGCCGACACGCCCCGACGTCCGGAACCCGCGAGGGCCCCGTCGGCGAGCTGCGCCACGCAGGTCCCGCGGCCTGCGCAGCGGCCTGACGTCGCACTCACCGGCACGGACCGAGCAAGATCACCGGAACGACGAGGATCCGGGCGCCCAGGCCTCGGATCCTCCTCGTTCCGGTGATCATGGGCGCAGGGTGCCCCCAGAGGTCGCCGATGCGGACGCCCAGGCCCCTCACCCCACCCGCTGCCACGTCCCGGGCGTCGTCTCCGTCCAGACCGAGGCCGCCGTGTCGGTGACGGCGTCCGGCACCGGGGTCGACAGCAGCATCCCGCGTGCCTCCTCGTCGGGCGCCAGCATCGCCGGACCGGCCCCGGACGTCCGCGCCTCCAGCACGCACGAGCCCGGCGCCAGTCCCGGGTACGACGCCGGGCCCGCACCCAGCGGCGACACCGCCGGGCGGTTCTGGCAGAGCACGGCCGAGGGGCCCGTCGTCACCGACTCCGGGAGCGCCGCCAACCCGACCTGCACCCGGAGCGACCGCAGCGGGTTCGGGGCCGGCGCGCCCGAGGAGTTCCGCACGACCAGCGTCGCCAGCAGCAGGTGCGACCCCGCCGGCGCCCCGCGCGTGCTCGCCACGAACGGTCCGACGCCGACCTCGTAGCCGTACCCGCCCAGCTGTACCGGCGTCCCCGCGGCGACGTCGGCGGCCGGCACCGGCGGCGGCGCACCGACCGCGGCCGTGCCGGACCTGGCGTCGGAGTCGGTCAGGAACGTCAGCGCCAGCACGACCACCAGCACCGCCGCGAGCACGCCCAGCACCACGACCACGGACATCCGGCCGCGCCCGCCCCACGTCGTGGGCTCACCGGCCCAGGACCCGTCGTCGTCGGGCGCCGGCAGCTCGCCGAACGGAGATCGCGCCACGCCTCGCTCCTCCCCGCTCGGTCCCGGGGGGACAGCCTGCCCCACACCGGAACCCGCGGCAGCACTGTCGGACCCCCTCGCTACTGTCCGGCGCCAACCGGTCAGGTGATCTGCAGGGGGAATGCGATGGAGTCCGTCGACTGGGGCACGGAGTGGTTCTCGAGCCTGATCTGGATCGCGGCCGTCTGGGTCGCCACCGTCATCGGGTTCGCGATCGTCGCCGGGCTCATCGTGCGCTTCCTGACGTGGGGCCGGCAGTTCTGGCGTCTGGCCGGCCCGTGGATGAGTCCGCGCACGGGGCCCGACGGGTACCGGCCGGTGCTCTTCGTGCTGGGCCTGCTGGCGCTCGTGGTGTTCCAGGTCCGCCTGACGATCTTGTACACCTACCAGACGAACGACCTGTACACCGCGTTGCAGAACCTCGACGCCGGGGCCTTCTGGCGGTCGCTGCTCGTCTTCTCGGTGATCGCCGCGCTGTCGGTCGCCGAGGCGCTGGTGACCTACTACGTCGGCCAGCGCTTCCTGATCCGCCTCTGGGAGAACCTCACCGACCGGTTCCTCGGCGACTGGCTCGGCGACCGCGTCTACCAGCGCTCCCGGTTCTCCGAGACCCAGGTCGACAACCCCGACCAGCGCATCCAGGAGGACATCGCGTCCTTCGCGCAGACGTCCTACTCGCTGTCGATCGGGCCGAGCGGGGCGGTGCAGGCGCTGGTCACGCTGCCGTCGTTCACGATCATCCTGTGGGAGCTGTCCGGCCCGTTCACGGTGTTCGGGGTCGAGGTCCCGCGCGCGATGACCTTCATCGCCTTCCTCTACGTCATCGTCGCCACGGTCTTCGCCTTCCGCATCGGCAAGCCCCTCATCCGGCTCAACTTCCTCAACGAGGGCCTCGGCGCGTACTACCGCTACGCGCTGGTCCGGGTGCGGGACAACGCCGAGAACATCGCCTTCTACCGCGGCGAGCCGGTGGAGCGCCGCACGCTCGACGGTCGGTTCCGCGACGTCATCGCGAACTACCGCCGCATCGTCGTGCGGACGCTGAAGTTCAACGGCTTCAACCTGATCGTCACCCAGATCTCGCAGGTGTTCCCGATCATCCTGCAGGCGCCGCGCTTCTTCGCCCAGCAGATCAGCCTCGGCGACATCCAGCAGACCGCGCAGGCCTTCGGTCAGGTCCACGACTCGCTGAGCTTCTTCCGCAACGCGTACGACACGTTCGCCGGCTACCGCGCCGTCCTCGACCGTCTGACCGGGCTCCTCGACGCCGACGAGCAGGCCCGAGAGCTCCCGACGATCTCGGCGGAGGACCGCGCCGACGGCGTCGCGGTCCGCGACCTCACCGTGCGCACCCCGGACGGCACGGTCCTCGTCGAAGACCTCGACCTCACCCTCGCCGGCGCGGACACCCTGCTGATCACCGGCCGATCCGGCTATGGCAAGACCACGCTCCTGCGCAGTCTCGCCGACCTCTGGCCCTACGCCGAGGGTACGGTCGAGCGCCCGGAGGGGCCCCGGTCGATGTTCCTGTCCCAGCAGCCGTACCTCCCGCTGGGCACGCTCCGGACGGCGCTCGCCTACCCCCGTCCGCCCGAGGAGGTTCCCGACGACGAGGCGGCGCGGGTCCTGCGGGCGGTCGCGCTGGGGCACCTCGCCACCCGCCTCGACGATGACGAGCTCTGGTGGCGCACCCTCTCGCCCGGCGAGCAGCAGCGGCTCGGGTTCGCCCGGCTCGTGCTGTCCCGGCCCGACGTCGTGTTCCTCGACGAGGCCACGGCCGCGCTGGACGAGGGGCTGGAGCACGACCTGTACACCCTCGTCCGCGAGGAGCTGCCGGACCTCGTCCTGGTCAGCGTGGGACACCGGTCGAGCCTGGAGGCGTTCCACGCCCGGAGGCTGGACCTCCGGGGCGAGGGCCGGTGGGAGCTGGAGGCGATCACGCAGTAGTCACACCGAGCAATCTCCACGCGCGGCGTCATAGCCCGTTCGGGGCATCGTCGGAGTCCACGGTGAGAGCACGTGGACCGGTGTCGCTACGGGGGGCGACCGCGACGAGGGGACCTGCACGCATGGCCATCGATCCGGGGACCGACACGAGAGCACCGGCGCCGGTCGGCGCGCCGGTCGGGTCCACGCGGGACGGCTGGCGTCCCCGCCTGCGCCGCGCCGTCGTCGTGACCGACCTGGTCCTCCTGGTGACCGTCACCGCCGCCGTCGCGCTGGTCGGGGTGCTCGCCCGCGAGTGGGTGGCCCTCGACGCCGCGCTCGGCAGCGCCGTCGCCGTCGGTGTCGCGGTCGCGTTCCTGGCCGGCCTGCGGTGCTGGGACCCCCAGGTCGTCGGGCAGGGCAGCGAGGAGTTCAACCGGCTCGCGCGCGCGTTCGTCCGCGCGACCCTCGTGCTCGCCTTCGTCGGGTTCGCGGTCAAGGCCGAGTGGCTCCGGCCGTGGGTCGTCGGGGTGCTGCCGGCGGCGGCGGTCGTCGTGCTGGTCGGCCGCTGGCTCGTCCGGCGCGTGCTGCACGCCGCCCGGCGGGACGGGGCCTGCATGGCCCGCGTGCTCGTCGTCGGGACCCCGGAGGCCGCGGCGGACCTGGTGGCCCGCACCCGGCGGGTCCCGTGGCACGGCTGGCGGGTCGTCGCGGCCTGCACCCCAACCGGCGACGGCGCCGCGGACGCGCCCGTCGTCGGGGACCTCGACGACGTCCCGCGGCAGGTCGCGGCCCTCGGCATCGACGTCGTCGCGGTCGCCCCCGCCCCGGGCTGGACGCCGAAGCGACTGCACCGCCTGGCGTGGGACCTCGAGGGCACGGGGGTCGACCTCGTCGTCGACCCGGGCCTGATGGAGGTCGGCGGGCCGCGCCTGCACGTGGCACCGGTCGACGGGCTGCCGATGCTCCGCCTCACCGAGCCGCGGTTCTCCGGGACGACGCGGGCGGTCAAGGTCGTCGTCGACAAGCTCGGCGCCGCGGCGCTCCTGCTGGTCCTCGCGCCGACGCTGGCCGTGATCGCCGCCCTCGTGAAGCGGGACGGCGGGCCGGTGTTCTACCGGCAGGAACGCGTCGGCATCCACGGGCGCACGTTCCGCATGGTCAAGTTCCGGTCGATGGTCGTCGACGCCGACCGGCACGTCCCCGACCGGCAGAACGAGGGCGCCGGGCCCCTGTTCAAGATGCGTCGCGACCCGCGGGTCACCCGGGTCGGCGCGGTCCTGCGGCGGCTCTCCCTCGACGAGCTGCCCCAGCTGTTCAACGTGCTCGGCGGGTCGATGTCGCTGGTCGGGCCGCGTCCGCCGCTGGCCCGCGAGGTCGCCCAGTACGCCGACGACGCCCGGCGGAAGCTGCTGGTCCGCCCGGGGATGACGGGCCTGTGGCAGGTGAGCG
Organism: Actinomycetospora termitidis; assembly: GCF_030286555.1. Classification (GTDB taxonomy): domain Bacteria; phylum Actinomycetota; class Actinomycetes; order Mycobacteriales; family Pseudonocardiaceae; genus Actinomycetospora; species Actinomycetospora termitidis. The sequence goes on from NZ_JASVWF010000007.1 coordinate 332,477, forward strand.
GGCGCAGCGACCTGAGCTGGGAGGAGTCGGTGCGTCTCGATCTGCGGTACGTGGAGAACTGGTCACCGGCGCTGGATGCCACGATCCTGTGGAAGACCGTCGGTGCGGTCCTGGGATCCCGGGGCGCCTACTAGGGGAGAGGCATGGGCACGCTCTACCGCGCGATCTGGGCCTCCGACGACCCGGCCGCCGTCGAGCTCGCCGACGACGCCTTCACCCGCTGGGCCGAGCGCGCCGCCGAGCGCGACCACCGCCCCCTCGCCGACACCGGGCGCATCCGCACCAGCAAGCAGGACCGCTACACGCTGCGCCGCGACGTCCACCGCGACCCGACCGACACGAAGATCACCGCGATCGTGCGCGCGGTGTTCATCGCGAACCGTCGCGACGGCATCCGGTGGACCACCACCCTGCGGACCTGGTCGGGCGGCACCGCGGAGCACGAGGGCGCCCGGGCGTGGGTGTGGGTCGACGTCGACGCGTCGTCGCACCACCCCAACGAGCCGATCGTGCCGCGCCCGCCGATCTTCGTCAGCGAGCTGCTCACGAGCACGAAGGCCGGGCGCCACGGCGTCGTCCTGCGCCCGACCCCGATGCGCTACCGCGGCCCCGACGGTGCCGAGGAGCTCGCCGACCTCGTGACGCACGCCGACCGCGACGTCCCCGTCGTCGTCCTGGCCGACCTCGGGGAGGACGTCCCGGTCGACGAGGGCCGGGTCCTCGACGCTGTCGTCCGGCGCACCGTGCGCGACGTCGCGGGGCTCGCGGCGGTCGCGGTCGTCGATCCCGACGGCGGGTCCGCGCTCGCGGACGCGCTCGGCGAGGACGCCCCGATCGGCCCCGGCGGCCTGCGGGTCTACCTCCCGGGCTTCGACCCGGCCGCCGGCGACGACACCGCCGACCGCCTCCTCGACGTCCGCGCCGACCGCTACTGGACCAAGCCCGGGCTGGCCGGCCGGCTCGTCGCGGGGCTCGTCGCGCCGCTGTCCACCGCGCGCCGCCCGCCGGACTCCTACGACCGCGCCCGCGCGCACCTCGACGCCCAGGCCCCGGCCGAGGTCGGCGCCACCCTGGAGAAGGCGACCGCCCGGATCGCCGACCTCGAGCAGGACCTCGCGGCCGAGAGGTCGCTGTCCGAGGGCGTGATCCAGGAGTACGGCGACCTGGAGCACGAGGTCGCGAGCCTGCGCGACCAGCTCCGCACGCTCTCGACCGACCTCGCCCGCCTGCGCGGCGAGCGTGCGGACGCCGGGCTGGAGGACCTCGACGTCGCCCCGGTGCACGCCCGCGACTGCAGCGACGCGGCGGCCCTCGCCCGCAAGCACCTCGGGCAGTACCTCTCCTTCCCGACGGCGGCCGGGGTCGACCTGGAGCTGCTCGACCGCCAGTCCGCCGGCGCGGCGTGGGGCGAGCAGGCGTGGCGGGCGCTGCGGGCCCTGGCCTGGTACGCCCGGGCGCGCTCCCGCGACGGCGTCGAGGCCGACTTCTTCCAGTGGTGCTGGAACTCCGGGCACCCGATGGCCTGGCCGGCGAGCCCGCGCAAGCTCGCGATGCGGGAATCGAAGTCGGTGATGGACCGCTGGCCCGACACCCGCACCTTCGACGTCGACGGCGAGCCCCGCATCGTCGAGTCGCACATCAAGATCTCGTCGGCCGGCCTGGCCCCGCGCATCTACTTCACCTGGGTCGAACGCACCCGCACGGTGCACGTCGTCTACTTCGGCAGGCACCTGCGCAACACCATGACCTAACGTCGACCCCACCTGCTCGGGGGAGGCGCCATGACGCAGCTCGACCGCACCACACCCGACGTCGTGAAGATCCCGGTGCCGCGGTCGCCACTGGAGCCGTGGACGCCGACGCCGCCGAGCGGGATCCGGTGGATGGACGCCGCTCCGGCGCCGGCCGAGCCCGCCCCGGCGTCGCCTCGTCACTCCCGTCGGGCGTGGTGGATCGCGGGGGCGATGATCGTGCTGCTGGCGGTGATCGCGCTGGTGGCGGCGCTGGTGGCCCGCGCGAACCGGACGATGACGGTGCAGGGGTCGGTGGTGGTGGTCTCGTCGGGCGCCCAGCTCCCCGGGGCGCCGTGCCTCTCCTCGCCGGTGTCCGGCCGGTCGGTGTCGATGTGGGACGCCGGGGGCCGGCTCGTGGCGGCCGCCCCGCTCGGGTCGCTGGGCTACGCGGTCGACCAATGGGGCTCGAGCACGCCGTTCGCCGACGGGTGCCGCTTCGACGTCCTGTTCACCGACGTCCCCGCGAACGACCGGATGTACCGCGTCGGGGTGGGCTCCAGCGTCGCGAACACGGTGCCGTTCTCCCGCGACCAGCTCACGACGACGGGTGCGTCGATCACCTACGGCCGGTAGAACTCGTCGTGTGCGGGTGAGCGCGGTGATGACCAGCGGCGTGGTCACGGTCGGCCCGTCCACCCCGCTCGCGGACGCCCGCGCCCTGCTCACGGCCAACCGGTACTCCGGGCTGCCGGTGGTCTCGACGGGCCACCGGCTGGTCGGGATCCTGACGACGCTCGACCTGCTGCGCGCGGAGGTCGAGGGGCGGTCGGGCGCACGGGTCGCCGACGTCATGACCCGCGACCCGATGACGATGACCCCCGACTCGCCGGTCAGCGTGCTCGCCCATCGACTGCGTCGCTACGGCGAGGTGCGGGTGATGCCGATCGTCGAGGGCGGCGTGCTGGTCGGGATCGTGACCCGCGGCGACCTGCTGCGCACCCCCGAGCGCCGCTCGCTGGTCGACCGGCTCCTCGGGACGCCGGAGGTCGACCTCGACGCGCCGCCGCCCGACGAGCCCCGGATCGGCTCGACGGCGGGTCAGGTCATGACGCCGCTCCACCGCTGCTGGGTCGCCGACCAGAGCACCCCGGTCACGGAGGCCGCCGCGTGGTTGTCCGCGCAGCGCCTGACCGCGCTGCCGGTGCTGGACCGGGACGACCGCCTGCTCGGCGTGGTCAGCGAGGCCGACCTGCTGGCGGACCGGCTCTCCGGGCGCCGCGGCCCGGCGCCGCGCACGTGCGGGCAGGCCATGACGACGGGGGCGACGGCGGTGCGGGCGAACGTGTCGGTGGCCAAGGTCGCGAAGGCGATGGTGCGCCGCCGGTTCCGCTCGCTGCCGGTGCTGGGTCGCGACGACCGCGTGGTGGGGATGATCAGCCGCGGCGACGTGCTCCGGGCGGTGGCGCCGCCGGGCCGGTGAGGGCTCTCGACCGTGGATCGGCGCGAACGGCATACTCCGCGCCACACGTGAGCCGGTCGGACGAGCCGGGGGAGGTGCCGGTGGTCGAGCAACGCGGTCGGGCCGACGCCGTCCCGAGCCCGTCGGAGGAGGAGTCGACCGTCCGCATGCCGCCGACCGGCCCGCAGCCGACGGTCACGGCGACCCCCACTCCCACCGTCGCCACCACCGTCACGCCCCCGTCCAATCCGGCGACCGCACCGCAACCCGTCGTCGCGACCAAGCGTTCCCGGTGGCCCCTGGTGCTGACGGGCGTGCTGCTGCTCGTCCTCGGCACGGCCGGGGGATGGTTCGCCCGGGGGACGCTGGTCTCGGAGCCCGTCCCCGTCGCCGCGCCGGTCGCGACCACCGCCCCGACCCCGACGGCGACCACCGTCCCGCCCCTCCCGGTCGCCGGGCCGCCGATCATCCCGTCGACGACCCCGAACGCCAGCGACGGCCCGGCCCTCGGCCGCACGACCGCCGGGTCCCGCGGGTGGGGCGTCGCGCAGCCGACCGAGATCGACGGCGACGACGGCGCCGTCGTCGTCGGGGTGCGCTGGGAGGACTGGGGCGAGGATCGCGCGACCGGCACGGGCACCGCGCCCTACACACCGGACGACGACGGCGAGGGCGGCGACACCCGCGTCACGCAGGAACGCGCGACCGTCGTGGCGTTCGACCTCGGCGACTGCGACGGCCGGGAGGCCTACCGCCGGGTGACGTGGTACTTCCCGCAGCACGACGAGGAGTTCAGCCCGTCCCGCTCCGTCCGGGTCTGCGACTGAGCGTCACGGCGCTGCGCTCCTTCGTTGCGTTCGGTCACACCCCGGCGTGCCGCGTGCCGGGGCGGGGAATCATCGGATCGTGCGACTCGATCGGATGCGCGCGGCGCTCCTGCCGCGCCCCAGCGTCCTCCGCCGTCGGTCCGACGGCATCGAGACCGCGGCGCTGCGCTGCGCCGTCGTCCTGCTCGTGCTCCTGGTGCCCTTTCTGGTGCTCCTCGGCCGGCACGGCGCCGACGACGCCGCGGCCGACGCCGCCGCGACGCGCGCCCAGGCTCATCCCGTGACCGCCACCGTCCTCGAGGCCCCACCCGGGGCCGGCATGACGGCGGGGTACACCGGCGGCCTGAGCACGGTGGACGTCGCGTGGGTCGAGCCCGACCTCACCCGCCACACGACGCAGATCACCGCCGCCCCGTCGGTCCGCACCGGCGACCGCATGCAGCTGTGGATCGCGGCCGGCGACCGCCCCGTGGTCCCGCCGGCCAGCGACACCGACGCGGTCGTCGAGGGGGTCGTCGACGCGGTCGGTGCGCTGGTCGCGGCGGTCGTCGTGCTGGCGGGACTGCTGATCACGCTGCGGCTCGTCCTGGACCGCGCACGGATGCGCGCCTGGGACGCCGACTGGTGGACCTTCGTCCACCGTCGGGACCGCGGGACGACGGGTTAGCCGAACGCCGGGTCCGTCAGGAGGTCGTCGCAGGTGATCGGCAGCGACCGCACCCGGACACCCGTCGCATGGTACGTCGCGTTCGCGATCGCCGCGGCCACCCCGACGATCCCGATCTCGCCGATGCCCTTCGCGCCCATCGGGTTGACGTAGCCGTCGTCCTCGTCGATCCACTGCGCGTCGATCTCGCGCACGTCGGCGTTGGCCGCGATGTGGTAGCCGGCGAGGTCGTGGTTGATCACCTCGCCGAACCGCGGGTCGACCACGCTCTCCTCGTGGAGGGCCATCGACAGCCCCCACACCATGCCGCCCTGCAGCTGCGACCGACCGAGCGTCGGGTTGAGGATGCGCCCCACCCCGAACGTCCCGAGCAGGCGCGGGACGCGGATCTCGCCGGTGTCGGCGTGCACCGCGACCTCGGCGAACTGCGCGACGTAGGCGGCCATCGCGAACTCCTCGGCCCACGGGTTGTCCGGGGTCGCGGCGTCGGCGTGGTCGCCGTCGTCGGGGTCCTCGCCGTACTTGTCGCGGAACCGGTCGGCCGCCTCCACGACGGTCGAGCCCCACGACGCCGTCCCCGCCGAGCCACCGGCGATCGACCCGACCGGCAGCGACGTCGACCCGATCTCGACCTCGATCGAGCCCACGTCGACCCCCAGCGCGTCCGCGGCGATCTGGGTCAGCACGGTGCGGGCGCCCTGCCCGATGTCGGCCGCCCCGATCGCGACGACGTACCGACCGCCCGTGAAGGTGATCTCCGCCGTCGAACCCGGCATGCGGAAGGCCGGGAAGGTGCCGCAGCCGACGCCCACCCCGTGCCACCAGCCGTCGACCAGCCGCCTGCGCGGCGCCCGGTCCCACGTCGACCAGCCGAACCGCTCGGCCCCGGTCCGTAGGCACTCCACCAGTCCGCGCGAGGAGAACGGCAGCCCGTTCTCCGGGTGGACGGACGGCTCGTTGCGCACCCGCAGCTCGATCGGGTCCATGTCGAGCGCCACCGCGAGCTCGTCCATCGCGCACTCCAGCCCGAAGCTGCCCGGGGCCTCACCGGGGGCGCGCATGTAGGTGGGGGCGTCGAGGTCGAGCGGCACTGCCCGGTGAGACGTGCGGCGGTGCGGGGCCGCGTACATCGACCGGCTCGAGCCGCCGGCCGGCTCCACGAACTCCTTGTACCGCGCGGTCGCGCCGACGACGTCGTGCACGAGCGCGTCCAGCCGTCCGTCCGCCTCGGCGCCCAGCGCCATGTGCTGCACCGTCGCCGGCCGGTAGCCGACCGTCTCGAACATCTGCCGCCGCCCGAGCGCGAAGCGCACCGGCCGCCCCGGCACCGTCCGCGCCGCGAGCACGGCGAGCACCGTCCCGGCGTGCAGGAAGCCCTTCGTCCCGAACCCGCCCCCGACGTGCGGGGAGCTGACCTCGACCTCCGCGTCGAACAACGTCGCCAGCGTCTGCCGTGCGAGGTCCGCACCCTGGCTCGCCTCGTGCACGATCGCGCGCCCGTCGACCCACGTCGCCGTGGTGGCGTGCGGCTCCATCGGGTTGTGGTGCTCCATCGGCGTCGCGTACGAGGCCTTCACGACGACGGGTGCCGCGGCCAGGGCCGCGTCCGGGTCGCCCACCACGGAGTCGGGGGCCTGACCGTTGCCCAACGCCGACGGGGTGTAGGACCCGCCGTCGGGATCGAAGCCGGTCGTCGACGGGGCCTCGTCGTAGCTCACGACGACGAGCCGTGCCGCCTCCGCCGCGACCTCCGCGTGGTCCGCGAGCACCGCCGCGACGTACTGGCCGCGGTGGTGGACCGTCGTGCCCTGCAGCACCCGGTGCTCCGGGTCGCCGTCGTCGGCGAGCCGCGGGGCGTCGAGGTGCGTCACGACCGCGGCTACCCCGGGCAGCGCGGTCGCCGCCGAGGTGTCGATCGCCGTGATCTCCCCGCGCGCGACCGTCGCCTGCACCGGGTACAGCACCAGCGTGCCGTCGGCCACCGTGTCGCCCGCGTACGGTGCGGTGCCCGTGACCTTGTCCGGCCCCTCGATCCGCCGGACGGACGTGCCCATGCTCCGGGCGTCCATCGTCGTCATGACGTGCCCCCTGCCAGTCCTCGCAGCGTGCTGACGACCGTCCCGGTCACCAGCGGAATCTTGTAGGCGTTGCCGCCGAGCGGGCTCTCGACCGGCTCCGCGGCCTCCAGCTCGGCGGTGATCGCCGCGCGGAACTCCTCGTCGGTCGCGGGCCGGCCGCGCAGCGCGGCCTCGGCCGTCGTCGCGCGCCACGGCTTGTGGGCGACGCCGCCGAGCGCGATCCGCACGTCGGCCACCACGCCGTCCCGGACCTCCAGCCCCGCGGCCACGCTGACCAGGGCGAACGCGTACGACGCGCGGTCCCGCACCTTCCGGTACGTCGAGTTCGTGACGGCGGGTGCGGGCGCCGGCAGGTCGACCGCGGTGACCAGGTCGCCGTGCTCGAGCACGGTGTCGCGGGTCGGGTCGTCACCCGGGAGTCGGTGGAACTCGCCGATCGGGATCGTGCGGGCACCGTCGGGACCCAGGACCTGCACCTGCGCGTCGACCGCCACCAGGGCGACCGCGAGGTCCGAGGGGTGCGTGGCGATGCAGGACTCCGACGCCCCGAGGATCGCGTGGTAGCGCGCCCAGCCCTCGCGGGCCGAGCAGGCCTCGTCGAGCGAGCGCTTGGTACACGGCGTCGTGGCGTCGGCGAAGTACGGGCAGCGCGTGCGCTGAAGCAGGTTCCCGCCGGTGGAGGCCATGTTGCGGAGCTGCCCCGATGCGCCGGCCAGGATCGCCGCCGCGACTGCCGGGTACCGGCGACGCACGCGCGAGTCGGCCGCGAGGTCGGAGTTCGCGACGCCCGCGCCGATGCGCAGCGTCCCGTCGTCGAGCTCGGTGATCTCCGTGCTGGTGACCCGGTTGACGTCGACCAGCTGCGACGGCTCGACGACGCCGAGCTTGAGGTGGTCGAGCAGGTTCGTCCCGCCCGCCAGGAACCGGGCGTCCGGGTCGGCGACCAGTGCCGCGACCGCGTCGGAGGCCTCGTCGGGACGGGCGTAGGTGAACGGTTTCATCGGGATGCCGCCTCCTCGACCGCCGTCACGATGTTGACGTAGGCCGCGCAGCGGCAGAGGTTGCCGCTCATGCGCTCGGCGATCTCCGCGCGGTCCAGGACGACGTCGTCGCCGGCGAGATCCGCGGTCGCGGCGCTGGGCATCCCGCGCCGCGCCTCGTCGATCGCCCCGACCGCGGAGCACACCTGGCCCGGGGTGCAGTAGCCGCACTGGAAGGCGTCGTTCGCGAGGAAGGCCTCGGTCACCGGGTGCGACCCGCCGTCGGGAGCCAGCCCGTTCGCGGTGACGACGTCCGCGCCGTCCTTCGCGACGGCCAGCGTCAGGCAGGACAGGACCCGTCGCCCGTCGACCAGAACGGTGCACGCACCGCACTGGCCGTGGTCGCAGCCCTTCTTCGGGGTCGTGACGGCGAGCCGCTCGCGCAGCGCGTCCAACAGGGTCGTACGGGGGTCGACGTCGAGGTCACGCTGCTCGCCGTCGACCGTGATGGACAAGGGGATGGTGGTGGTCATGCCCGCCTCTTCGATCACGGAACCGATCAGGTCCGTGACCGCAGAGTTCCACGTCCTCGCCGTTCCAACCTGGCAGCACGAGTCCCAGGCTGGGCGGGAATACGCCCCGTCAGCTCTCCCGGGAGATCAGGATCGAGGCCTCGGACCCGGCGACGGCGGTGACGGTCGCGCGGAGCCGGGCGTTCTGCCCGTCGACGGTCCCGTCGCAGGTGGAGCTGGCGTCGACCTGCGCGGGCAGGTAGCCGGGACAGATGACGTCGGTGGCGCCGGTCTGGTTCCCGACCTCCGTCGCCAGCGCGTCGGCCGGCAGCTCGGGGCCGTAGTCGCCGTCCGCGATCGTGACGGTCCCCGCACCCGCGGGCCCGCTGACGACCGGTGCGGAGACCCCCGGGGCGTCGGGCGACGTCGACGGGATCGACTCGACGCCGCGCACGAACTGCGCCGCGAGGATCGTCGTCCAGACGACCGCCGCGATCCCGAACACGAGGAAGACGATCGACAGGACCAGGCCCGTCGTCGCGAGCCCGCGCCCGGACTGCCCCGTCCGCCGCGTCTGCCGGCGACCGATGATCCCGAAGACGATGCCGAGCGGCGAGAACAGGAACGCGAACACGATCGCGAGGATCGCCATGACGTTGGTGCCGGTCGGCTGCGGCGGCGGGACGACCGGCGGCTGCCCGTGCGGTCCCGGCGGCACGGGTGCCCCGTAGCCGTACCCGACCGGCGGCTGCCCGGGCGGCGCCGTCGGGGGCCCGTACCCGCCGGGCTGCTGGGAGTACGGGTAGGGCGGCACCTGCTGGCTCATCGGGCGTCCTCACCGGGAGTGATCGGGGTGCCGCGACGCTACTGCGGCCGTGATCAGCGGCGAAGACTTCACATCCTGATGCAGTAGTACTCCCGCCCGAAATCAGTAGTCGGACGGGTTTCGGGCCCGCTCAGCCGCAGGTGCGACCGTTGGAGTCGTCGTCGCGCAGGCTCGACACGTACTGCCGGCCGGCGCCGTTGGAGGCGTCGGCGCGGGTGTGGGCGAACGAGACCATGAAGTCGCCGTAGTCGCCGCCCTGGGCGAGGTCGATGTAGCGGAGCATGCGGCCGGACGCGTCCCGGTCGACGCCCGGCTCCGCGCGCAGGGTCACCTGGCGGCCGTCGAGCAGCGCCTCCGCCATCCGGGTGGCCTCGGCACCGCCGGGCGTGGAGGCGTCGCACGAGTCGATCCCGAGCACGTGGATGACCTGCTGCCCGGCGAGGAGCGTGTCGCCGTCGACGACGCCCGTGATCGTGGTGGTGCTGCGCGCCGGGGCCTCGGCGGCCGGGCGGTCGAGAGCGAGGGGGGTGCTCGCGGCGGTGGACGGGCTCATCGCGGTGATCCCGACGAGGCCGAACACGGCCGCCCCGATCCCCGACCACACCTTCTCTGCCGTGCGCACGCTGCTCCGTCCCCGACGTCGTCGTCCGATGTCGCGGATGTCGGCACGAACTGCTCCGGTGTTACCACCCCTTGCTCCGATCGTGTGATGCGCGATCGGTTCCTTCTCGGCGACGGCGCTCCCGCACCCGCTCGGCCTCCCGCCGTCGGGCCGGCTGCTCGTGCCGCCACCGTTCGAGGGTCTCGTCCGCGGCCGCCGCCTGTAGGAAGTCGACGACCTGGATCAGGAAGCCGGCGGCGCGCGCCCGCAGGAGTGGACGGTGGAGGCCGTGCGTCGCCACCGCGCTACGGACCGCCGTGCGGACCTGACGGTGGAACACCCCGAGGAGGATGTCCCGCGTCGTGTGCGGCACCAGCTCGACCTCGACCCCCTGAGCATGGTTCTCCCCGACGGTGCGGCGGACGTGACCGGCGTCCTCGAGCCGCCGGAGCATCTTCGACACGGTGCTGCGCGACAGGCCCGTCCTGGATCCGATGAACCCGCTCGCCAGCGGTCCGCGCACCCGCAGCAGCTCCAGGCACTGGAACTCCGGCAGGCCCAGACCCAGCCCGCGGGCGACCTCGCCCTGGTAGCGCTGGACCGCGGGGAGGAGCCGGTCGAGCACGAGGTCGGTGAACTCGTCCACCGCGGCGTCCCGCTCCTCGTCCATCCCCGCAGGATCGGGCAGGCAGCACGCCCGCGGGGGCGGTTCCGGAGAAGTCGAGTCCGCGTCGCCGCGACGCGGACGATCGACGACGAACAGCGTCGACGGGCCGGTGTGCGCGACTCCCGGTCCGCCGGTCCACGACGACGACGCATCGACCCCGGCGAGGTTGCCCCGACGAGCCATCACGTCGGCTGAATCTCCGATCGCGAACGACGCTGGATCCCTGCTCCACGACATGGAAACGTGGTGACCATGGACATCGGACGCATCCAGCGTCGCTTCACCGCCGAGCCCGTCGACCCACCCGTTCCGGCCACTCCCGAGGCGCCCGTCGAGGCCCTCGTCGAGACGCTCGTCCAACCCGAGCAGGCCCCCGCGACCGTCACGGCCGACGCCCGCCCGTGACCGCGCCGCACCGCACGGTGGCGGTGCCGGACGTCCCGGCCGCCGTCCTCGGCTGGCGCACCTGGCGCGTCGGCCGGCGGGCGCAGCACCGTCACGCGTTGTTCTCCCCGCTCACCGGGACGCCCTGGCCGGCGGGGCGCCCGATGGTCGCGACCTGCGCGAGCCCGCGCCACACCCCGCCCGGCGACAGCTGCCCGTGCGGCCTGTACGCGGTCGACGACACCGCCACGCTGGGGTGGAGCCCGTCCGACCACGAGGTGCTGGGCGTCGTCGCGCTGTGGGGCGACGTCGTCGAGGGTGAACGCGGCTGGCGGGCCTCGCACGCCTACCCGCGGTTCCTGGTCACCGGCCCCGGGGTCTCCGAGGAGCAGCGCGCGGTGATCTCGCGGCGCTACGGGGTGCCGGTGCACCGCAGCGAGCTCGCCCCGCGCACGATCGCGAAGCACCTGGACCGGGCCACGTCGGAGGCCCTGCGCCGCGCCGCGGACCCGGACGCGCTCCTGCGCGAGGTCGCCCGCCGGCACGCGGAGCCCGTCGCCGTGCCGAGACCGCGCCGCAGCTGGCGGTCCTGGCTGGCGGTCCGCTAGGTCACGCCGCGAGGCGCAACAACGTCCCGACGACGTGCGCGCCGAGGTGCCGGCCGAGCTGGCGGTACACCTCGACGTGCCCGTCGTCGAGCGGGACCGTCTCGTGCGGGAACGCGGGATGGGCGGCGGCGTGGGCCAGCACGACCTCGGGGGCGTCGGCGGTCAGGCGCGGCACTGCGAGCACGAGGCGCCCGCGGTGGCCGGACGGGTAGGTGACCCGGCCGGTCACCACCGCGCCCGCCGCGAGGCGCCGATCGCACGGTCCGCCCGGGTCGGTGCCGGGCCGCAGGTGGGACACGTCGTCGAGCTCGACGTCGCGGGGGAGCGTCGGCGGGCCGTCGTCGGGATCGATGACGACAACCGTCGAGCACTCCTGCTGCAGCGCGGCCGCGACGCCGACCCCCTCGTCGACGTAGCAGAGGTAGGTCTCCGGACCCATCCAGCCGGTCGCCCGCAGCACCTGCAGGGCGCCCAGGCTGATGGCGGCCGCGCGGGTGCTGCCGCCCGCGGCGCAGATGCCGACGGGGCAGACCGTCCGGCGCCGGGCCGGGCGGCGGCGTCCGAGCGTGCGTACCGCCATGGGGTCCTCCCGACCTCGCACGAACTCGCAGCGATGCCCCCGAGCGAAGCGGGACGCCCTTTCCGGCCCCTTTCACACCGCGCGGCGGGTGTGACCCCGGAGCCGACGGGCCACCCCACCGCCCATGAGCACGCCCGCCACGCCCGCCCCGTCCTTCGCCGTCACCGGCGCCACCGGCCACCTCGGCCGGCTCGCGATCGACGCCCTGCTGCGCCGCGGCGTCCCGGCCGGCAACGTCTTCGCGCTGGTCCGCGACCCCGACCGGGCCTCCGACCTCGCAGACCTCGGTGTCGGCGTCCGGCACGCCGACTACGACCGCCCCGAGACGCTGGAGCCCGCGCTCGAGGGCGTCGAGCGGCTGCTCCTGGTCTCCAGCCCGACCCCGGGCGACCGCGTGCGACAGCACGGCGCCGTCATCGACGCCGCGAAGGCGGCCGACGTCGGGCTCGTCGTGTACACCAGCGTGATCCACGCCGACGAGACCGAGCTCGTCCTCGCCCCGGAGCACGCGGAGACCGAGGACGTGCTGCAGGGGTCCGGCCTGCCCTTCGCGGTCGCCCGCAACGGCTGGTACGTCGAGAACTACACCGGACGGCTCGACGAGTACCTCGAGCGCGGGGAGATCGTCGGCGCGGCCGGCGACGGCCGGGTGTCCGGCGCGACCCGGGCGGACTACGCCGAGGCCGCCGTCAGCCTGCTCACCGGCGACATCGTCGACCAGCAGGGCTACTGGGAGCTCGGCGGCCCGGCGTTCACGATGAGCGACCTCGCCGAGACGATCACGCAGGTCACCGGCACGAAGGTGGTCTACCGCGACCTCGCCCCGGACGAGTTCACCGAGGCTCTCGTCGCCGCCGGCGCGGACCAGGCCACCGCGCAGTTCGTGACGGCGCTGGAGCTCTCGACCGCGCGCGGCGAGCTGGAGACCGACAGCCCGGCGCTGGAGAACCTCCTCGGACGCGCCCCGACGTCGCTGGAGGACGCGGTCCGCGCGGCACGCATCTAGCGCAACGCCCTGCGCCGTCCGCCGACGCAGTGGGACCGCTCGCCTCCCGGTCGGCGTGGCGAGGGCTCGCGGTTCCCCGATCGGGGGACGGCTGCGGGGAGGGCACTCCCTCACCGCACTCCGAAGACCGGGGGTTCCCATGGAAGGTCCGCTCGCCCACGCCGCCCGTACCCGGGTGGAGCGGGCCTTCATCGACAACCTCGGCGACCACGCGCGCGTGGCCCGCGACCGGGCGAGCGGTTCGCGCCCCGAGCGGCTGTCCAAGCGCCTGCTGGTCGACGTCTCGCACGCCGTCGAGAAGGCGGTGATGTCGAGCAGCGTCGACGAGCCCACCGTCGTCGTGTCGCTCTTCCAGCGCCTGGCCCACTTCGATCGCGAGCGCGCCGTCTACGAGCGGATGGCCGAAGCCGGCGTGACGGTGGTCGTCGGCTTCGTCGCGGGGGAGGGGCACGCGCCGCCGGCGGGGGTCGAGGTCGTCGAGCTCGACCCCACCGAGCCGCTCGGCGACGAGTGGACCGTGGTGGCGCTGGGGCCGCGGGCCGGGGCGTTCCTCGTCGCGACCGACCAGCACACCTACGACCCGGCCGAGCGCTCCGTCGAGCCCGGCCGGATCTTCGACGGCCGGTGGGGCTTCTCGCGGGCCCAGGCCGCCACCGAGCTCGCCCGCCTGCGCTTCGCGCTCGGCAACCGCATCGCGCCCGCCGTCCTGCGCACCGTCGACGACCTGCTCGCCGCGACGATGCCGTCCGGCGGCGACGCGGCCGGGTCGGCCGGGAGCCCGGGCGAGATGTGGGCGACGACCTCGCTCTACCACATGATCGACCGGATGCGGGACGCCCACGCGGGCACCCGGGAGCTGCGCGACCAGCTCGTCGACGTGCACGCCGCGACCGGCGCGCGCAGCACCTCGGGCACCGACACGGACAGCGGGCTGCCGGACGCGACCTTCCTCGACCGGTGGTCGCCGCGCATCGGTCCGGGGGCGCTGCAGGTCGGCGTCGCGCTGTTCGACATCGCCGCGTTCGACGACCCGGCCCTCGCGTCGCCGCGTGCGGCGTACCACGCCGGGCACCGGGTCGCGGCGGCGCTGACCGAGCCCCTCGGGCCGGTCGACGTCGCGGTCCGAATGGACGCGCGGACCTTCGTCGTGCTCGTCCCCGGCGCCTCCGCGGTGCACCTCGGCGACCTCGCCGACCGGATCGGCGAGGGCCTCGCGCTCGCCTCCGAGGGCCACCCCGGGACGCCGCTGACCGCCCGCGTCGCGACCACGACCACCCGCGGCCGGGCCCTGCCGATCGACGACCTGCGCGCCGCCCTCGAGCACGCCGATCCCGGCGGCGAGCCGGTCGACGCCGGCCCCTCGCCCACGGGCGTGCACATCACGGTCGCCGTCAACGGCGGGCCGGTGCCGGCCGCGGAGCCCGGCGCAGAACCGGTCGGGGAGCCCGACGCGAAGCCCGTCGAGGAGCCGGTCCTCGCCGGCCGGCACGTGCGCCTCGTCGACGACCCGCTCGTTCCCGACGACGAGGCCCGCGTGCCCCGTCCGAGCCCCCTCGGCTCCGCCCTCGCGCGCCCGCCACGGCCGTCCGCCTCGTCGTCCGCGCCGACGTTCGACGGGTTGCGGGGCTACCGGGGCTGAGCGCCGCGCCCGTCAGGCGGGGTCGTCGACGGGGTGCAGCGGGACGACACACACGATGACGTCCTCGAGCTCCTCGGCGTCGAACTCCTCGCGCCGCCGCGCCGCCTCGCGCAGCGCGACCTCGTAGGAGTACGGGCCGTGGGAGTCCACCTCGTCGGTCACCGGGTCGGCCACGACGACGACGAAGCGCGTGGTCCCGCCGTGCGGACGGCGGGTCCTCCTCGACCCGGGCACCCGGAGAAAATACCGACCGAACGGTCTGACGGAAGGCCTGGACGCGCCGGGCAGAATCACGTCGTGGCTGCCTACGACCCCGAGTCCTGGACCGACTTCGCCGTCGCGACGGCGGGTGCGTCCGCGGCCCTGGCCGGTCTGGTCTTCGTCGCGGTGTCGCTGAACCTGCAGGTCATCCTCGGGCACGCGAACCTGCCCGGACGGGCCGCGCAGACGCTGGCCCTGCTCGCCGTGCCGCTGTTCCTGGCGCTGGTGGTCCTGATCCCGCAGCAGGGCGACGTCGCCCTCGCGATCGAGTTGGCGCTGATCGGGCTGCTCGTCGGCGGGATGCTCGTGCAGCGGGTGCTCCCCGGGCGCCGTGCCGCGGAGCAGCCGATCCCCGCCTGGATCATCACGGGATGGCTGCCCGCGCTGGCGGTGCTCGTCGCCCCGGTGCTCGCGGGCATCGGGCTGCTGACGGACACCGCCGGCGGGCTCTACTGGGTGCCGGTGGCCGTGGTCCTGGCGCTGCTCGGCGGGCTGGAGAACGCCTGGGCGCTCCTGGTGGAGATCCTCAGGTAGTCACCGCACGCGGGCCGGAGTCGGCTCCGGCGCCGGGGCGTCGTCGCCGTCGTCCTCGCTCGGCAGGTGCAGGTCGACGACGTTCACGTTGACCTCCACGACATCGAGGCCGGTCATCTGCTCCACCGCGCCGATCACGTTGCGGCGGATGGCGCGGGCGAGCTCGGCGATCCCGACGCCGTACTCGACGACGATCGTCAGGTCGACCGCCGCCTGGCGCTCGCCGACCTCGACCGAGACGCCCTGGGTCGAGGACGAGCGGCCGCCGGGGATGCGCTCGGTGAGGGCACCGAACGCGCGGGCGGCCCCGCTGCCGAAGCCGTACACGCCGTGCACCTCGCGGGCGGCGAGACCGGCGATCTTCGCGACGACGCCGTCGGCGATCGTCGTCTTGCCCTGGGTGCTCTCCAGCGCCGACCCGCTCGTGGCCGGGCTCGGGCTCGTCGTCTTCGGCGTGGTCGCGGGGGTCGGGGTGCTCACGGGAGTTCCTCCTTCGTCGACGCGTCCCGGACGCCGCCCCGATGTGGACGGCGTCGTCCGTCGAACTCACCGATGGGACGCGATCCGATCGCGGATCCTCACGCCGCGAGGAGTGTGCGCGCCGTCACACCCGCTGCGCGACCATCAGCCGCACCGCCAGCCGCTGCAACCGCGCGACGGCGAGCTCGCGGTCGGCCTCCGGAGCGGTGAGGTGGCTGAGCGCGGCGCGGACGAGGACGTCCGCGGCGTCGTCGAGCATCGGCCGGGGCAGGCGAGGGTGGTGCCCGCGCAGCCACGTCGAGAGCATCACGCGGGCCCGGGCGATGATCGCCGTGCTGCCGGTGGTCAGCTGCGGGAGCAGGGTGACGTCGTCGTGCTCGCCGGTCAGCACCGCGTGGATCAGCGGGTGGTTCTCCCGGGCGGCCATCGTCGTGCGCAGAGCCGCGGCGATCCCGGCCCGCCAGTCCGGGGCGTCGATCAGGGCCTGCCCCACCTCCGCGATCACGCGGTCCGACTCGTGCGCCACCAGCGCGTGTGCAACCGCCTCCTTGTCGCCGAACTCGCGGTGGATCGCCGAGCGCGACACGCCCGCGCGCCGGGCGAGGTCGGCCATCCGGACCTGCCCCCACCCCTGTTCGGTCGCCGCCGCCGAGGCGGTCTCGAGCACGCGCTCGCGCAGGGTCTCGCGGAACTGGGCCCGCAGACCGACCGGGACGGGTCGGGTCCGGGCCGTCGGGCCGGTGCTGGTCGGGCCGGTGCTGGTCGGGCCGGTGCCGGTCGGGCCGGTGCTCGTCGGACGCCGCGGCGTCGTCGCCGGGGTCACGCGGTATCGGCGCGGTCGCCGGGCTGCCCGCCGTGCAGCGGGCAGAGCGGGTTGACGAACGCGGGATCGGCGCCGGGCTGGTCCGGCTGGAGCAGGACCGAACAGTCGCAGCCCTGCCGGAGGGCCTCCGGACTGCCCGGAGGGGTGGTCGGTGTCGGCTCGTTCACGTGGGGGCCTCCCGTCGTGGTCGACGTCGGGCGTCGGATACGTCCGGGGGTGTATCGACGCGGAGGCCCGTCGCGTTACCGATACGTGATCAAGTGGTCCGGACGTCTCGGGGTCTCGTCACGGCGAGTCGCGCCCGACGTGCGGGCTGCGCTCGGTCGTCCGCCGCTCGACGGCCGACCGCCGCACGTGGTCCTCCAGTGGTGACCGGGCACGCAGGACCGAGTCGGTGAGGCTCCCGACCCGGTCCTGCACGTGCACGTTCAGCGCCTCGTAGATCTCCGGCCGGCCGCACACCGCGAGGAGCTCGATGATGCGCCGCCGCCCGTCCGCGTCCAGCTCGTCGCCCTCCCGCAGCGCCTCGGCGGCCCGCCGGGTGCGTTCGGCCTGGCGCGCGAGGGCCGCGCGGAGTCGGGGGTTCGGGGTGCGTGCCACCCCTCCACGTTCGCACACCAGTTCGACGACTGCTCACCCCCGCAGCGGCGCGATCACCTGCTCGGCGAAGCGCAGCACCGGCTCCGTCGACCGCGGATGGCCGAAGTCCATGACGACGTGGTCCACCCCGAGGTCACGGTGCCCCGCGAGCTCCTCGACCAGACGCGCCGAGTCGTCGTCGGACTCGGGCAGTGCCCGCTCGAGCGTCACCGTCACCTCGATCGCGCCCGGGTCGCGCCCGGCCTGCTCCGCGGCCGCGCGCACGATGTCCCGACGGCGGGTGAACCCGTCCCCGGCCGGCCCGTTCCACATGTCGGCGAGCCGCCCGACCAGCGGCAGCCCGACCTTCTCGCCCGCCGCCCCGATGCACACCCGCGGCGGCGGGTCGGTCAGTGGGGGAGCGGAGGCCTCGGTGATCGTCGTGAACCGGCCGGAGTACGACGGGTACTCCTCGGTCCACATCCGCCGGCAGATCTCGACGGCCTCCTCGAGCTGGGCGAACCGCACCGAGGGCTTCGGGAACTCGTACCCGTACGCCTCGTACTCCGGCTCCCGCCAGCCCGCGCCGACCCCGAGCACGAAGCGCCCGCCCGAGAGGTACTGCAGCGTCGCCGCCATCTTCGCGAGCAGCGGCGGGTGGCGGTAGCCGACGCCGAGCACGTGGTGGCACAGCTCCACCGAGGAGTGCCGCGCGGCCAGCCACGTCAGCGTCGTCCACGCCTCGAGGAACGGGTCGGTCCTCTGGTCGAACCCGTAGAAGTGGTCCGCGATCCACAGCGAGTCGAAGTGCGGCAGCGCCGTCGGGAGGATCTCCGTGTCCTGGTACGCGGCGATCGGCAGCTGATCGCTCCACCGGTTGCCGATGACGGGGGACAGCCATCCGAATCGCACGCGGCGATCCTGGCAGCCCCGATCAGCGCTCGCTGTCCAGCTGCGCCATCGCCGCCGCGGGGTAACGGTCGCCGGAGACCGAGCCCGCGGGCACGAGCCGGTCGATCTCGGCGAGCTCGTCGGACGTCACCGTGACCTCCTCGAGCATCGGCGCCACCTGCTCCACCCGCCGCGAGCCGACCACCGGCACGAGGTCCTCGCCCTGCGCGCTCACCCACCCGATCGCCAGCTGCGCCACCGAACACCCCTTCCCGACGGCGAGCGCCTCCAGCTGCGTGATCAACGCCCGGTTGTGCTCGAGGTGCTCGCCCTGCCAGCGCGGGGTCATCGCCCGGCCCCCGGTGACGGTGCCGCTGCCGCCGATCAGCCCGCGGCCGAGCACGCCGTACGCGGTGACCCCGACCCCGAGCTCGCGGCAGGTCGGCAGAATGTCCGTCTCGATCTCGCGGCTGAGCAGCGAGTACTCGATCTGCAGGTCGGCGATCGGCACGACCGCGGCCGCCCGCCGCAGGGTCGCGGAACCGACCTCGGAGAGCCCGACGTGCCGTACGTACCCCTGCTCGACCAGCTCGGCGATCGCGCCGACGGTGTCCTCGATCGGCACGTCGGGGTCGAGACGGGCGGGGCGGTAGACGTCGACGTGGTCCACGCCGAGGCGCTGCAGCGAGTACGTGAGGAAGTTCCGCAGGGCCGCGGGCCGGGCGTCGACGCCGGCCAACCCGCCGTCGGGACCCCGCATCGCCCCGAACTTGACCGACAGCACGACGTCGTCGCGCGAGCGGTCGGCCAGCGCGCGGCGGATCAGCAACTCGTTGTGGCCGGCGCCGTAGAAGTCGCCGGTGTCGAGCAGCGTGCCGCCGGCGTCGAGGTAGGCGTGGATCACCCGCACGCCCTCGTCGTCCTCGACGGCGCCGTACACGCCGGAGAGGCCCATGGTGCCCAGGGCGGGGGAGGAGACGACGGGACCGGTGCGGCCGAGCTGGCGCTGTGACATGCCCCCACACTGCGCCGGGACGACGGCCACCGGCAGGCCCGGCCCACCCGGGGATCGGCGGACCCTGGCTGAGCCCGCGAGGACGGCGGACCCTGGAGGACGTGATCGACCGCGCGGGCCTCGCCGACTACCTCCGGCGCCGACGAGAGCTGCTGCGCCCGGCCGACGTCGGGCTCGCGCCCGGGGTCCGCCGCCGGACGCCGGGCCTGCGCCGCGAGGAGGTCGCGCAGCTCGCGGGCCTGTCGGTCGACTACTACTCGCGGCTCGAGCAGGGGCGCGGGCCGCACCCGTCGGAGGCCGTCGTCGGGAGCCTCGCGCGGGCGTTGCGGTGTGACCTCGACGAGCGCGACCACGTCTTCCACCTCGCCGGGTTCACCCCGCCGGCGCGCCGCGCGGGTGCGCACGTCTCCCCGGGTCTGCTGAGCCTCGTCGACCGCCTCACCGACGTGCCCGCCCGCGTGCACACCGACCTGCACGACGTCCTCTGCCAGAACTCCCTCGCCGACACGCTGTTCGGGACGAGCCGCGTGAACCCCGTCCGCGCGTGGTTCACCGACCCGGCGATGCGCGCCCTGGCGCCCGAGGAGGACCGCGCCGCCCTGTCCGCCGCGCACGTCCGTGACCTGCGCGCGACGGCGGCGCGGCGGGCCGGGGACGCGGACGTCGCCGCGACGGTCGACGACCTGCTCGCCGTCAGTGCGGAGTTCCGGGAGCTGTGGGAGCGCCACGAGGTCGGCGTCCGCCGGATCGCCCGGAAACGGTTCCGGCACCCGGAGGTCGGCCTCGTCCACCTGACCTGCGAGGTCCTGCTGACCCCCGAGGCGGACCGCACCCTGCTCGTCTACTTCCCGACCGAGGGCACGGACGCCCGCGAGAAGCTCGACCTCCTGCGGGTCATCGGGACCCAGGACCTGGATCCGGTCCCGCGGCGCTAAGTCGGAGATCCGGGTGTGTGGTGCACAGGAAACCTGCGCACCACACACGCGGATCTCCGACCTAGTGTCGAGCGTCGTTAGTTGCTTGACATGGCTGGAGGTGAGATCTTGAGGGGGTGAGCCCCTCGGGATTGGCTG
>NZ_JASVWF010000008.1 GCF_030286555.1 Actinomycetospora termitidis
GGCGCGATGCAGGTCTCCCAGACCGGCGACATCGCCAACTGGATGATCCCCGGCAAGATGGTCAAGGGCATGGGCGGGGCGATGGACCTCGTGCACGGCGCCAAGACCGTCATCGTGCTCATGGAGCACGTCGCCAAGGACGGCTCGCACAAGGTCGTCGAGAAGTGCGACCTGCCGCTGACCGGCCAGGGCGTCGTGCAGCGGATCATCACCGACATCGCCGTCCTCGACGTCACCGAGGCCGGGCTCGTCCTGCGCGAGCTCGCCGACGGCGTCACCGAGGACGAGGTCCGCGAGAAGACCGGGGCCGAACTGACCAGCGCCCTGGGCTGACCTTTGCAGGCTGTCTATCGAGCTCCCGGCCGAAGAGACCGTCCGCGAGTCCGGAAGTCGTAGCCACGGAATCGAGAAGGAGTCTTTGTTGACCGAAGCCATCGACCCGACCACCCTTACCGTCGGGGTCCTCGGCGGCACCGGTGCGCAGGGCAAGGGCCTCGCGCTGCGGTGGGCGAAGGCCGGGATCCGCCTGATCATCGGATCGCGCGCCGCCGAGCGCGCGGAGGCCTCGGCGGCCGAGCACTGCCAGCTCACCGGCACCGAGAACATCACCGGAGCGGACAACGCCACGTGCGCCGCGCAGGCCGACGTGGTCCTCGCCGCGGTGCCGTGGGAGTCGCACGCGGACACCCTGACGGGGCTCGTCGAGCCGCTTCGCGGCAAGATCTTCATCGACTGCGTCAACCCGCTCGGGTTCGACAAGAATCGGCCCGTACCCGCTCCCGGTCGAGGAGGGCAGCGCCGCCCAGCAGGCCGAGCAGTTGCTCCCCGAGACCCGGGTGACGGCCGCGTTCCATAACGTCTCCGCGGTGCTGCTCTCCGACCTCGACCAGGCCGAGGTCGATTGCGACGTCCTCGTGCTGGGCGACGACCGCGAGGCCACCGACGTGGTGCGCGCGCTCGCCAACGCGATCCCCGGCGTGCGCGGGGTTTCGCGGGCCGACTGCGCAACGCCTACCAGGTCGAGTGCCTCACGGCGAACCTCATCGCGATCAACCGCCGCTACAAGGTGCACGCCGGCGTGAAGATCGTCTGGCCCGAGGGGGCTGATCCTCAGCGGAAGCTCCGCTCCCTCAGCGGGGTAGATGCCTTCGGGGAAGCCGTCGCGGGCGAATCGCTCCGCGCCTCGCTGATCGCGCCCGCCTCTCGACGTACGGACGGATCGCAGCCGAGAGGCAGTAGTCGTCATGTGCGGAGGCAGAACGGATGGCCGGCGGGATCGCGCACGCCGCGCAATCGGTCTGGAGCGGTCTGCGCGCGCTGCTTGGTAACGCCCAGCGCGATCGCCCGCTATGTCAGCGGATGGCGTCCTCAACGCGATAGTGCGGCAGGACGGTGGGGCGTGCGCGTGGCCCCCCGCAGCCGTAGGCCATCGATGCCCCGGCGAGGCTCGGCGGTCCACGGGTCAGCTCTGCTGGTCGCGCAGCGACGCCGTTAGGCGCCCTTGACCGGGAGACCGGGGCGATCAAGCTCCGGGCGCACAGCACGGCCGTGCAGCGGCTCCAACGAGGTGCTCGGCCTGCCCGGCCATGAGGGCGCAGCTCAGCCGACGGGCTGGGGCTGCAACGGGTTCCCGGGGAAGGGCTGGACGTCGGGACGGCTCGAGGAACCACCGCTGCCCGACGAGCCGCCGCCGGAGCCGGCTCCCGGGATGGTCGGCGCGCGGCCCACAGAGGGCGGCGACACCCGCACCGTCGGAATCGACGACGAACCGCCACCTGACCGCGACGAGCTGGAGCCGAAGTCGGGCAGCGTGATCGGCGGTACCGGCCGGACTGTCGGCGACTGCAGCTGCGGCCCGTACTCGTTCTGCGCGCACAGCTCGGCGTGCGAGACGTCGAGGAAGGTGCGGCCCTCGTCGAAGGACATGACCTGCGGGCTCGACCCGAGCACGCGGACCACCATCTCCTCGTTGATGAACGGCCGCCCGATCATGTTGCAGGTGGCGACACCGAGGCGGGACCAGTAGTCGTCGCTGCGGCGTGCGGCGACACCGGGAGCAGCTGCATGCCATGCCGCGAGGAACCGCTCCTCCGGGGTAGCGGTGGCGCCGGAACCAGTTGAGGGCGGAGCGACTTCGACGATCGAGACGGGGCTAGGAGGCGGATCGTTGAGGACGACGAGAACGACTCCAGCGAGTGCAGCGAGTAGGACGAACACGGCGAGGCCGATGAGCAGTACGTAGCGCAGCGGCGAGACGCCAGGGACCGGCGGATCGTGCTCGTCGGAGTCCGGTGCGGTGTCGTCGGCCGGGTCGAGTGTCGCGGTCATGAGTTCCCCCAGGTAGATCCCTGTCGAGTGGTCGCGACGAGATCAGTGTCCGTTACCCATCTGACTGCCCGACTTCATGCCGTGCCGGGACAAGCACCGAGCGCCCACGAGACCGCGACGAGCTGCCGCGCCGCAGTCCTGCTGTCCAGGCGGGGGCTCAATTGCGCCGCTCCCCACGAAGGCGAGCGCGGGCAGTCCGCTCTTGATCCGCTTCGCCAGCGGCTGCTTCCCGTCCTGCGCCGCCAGCTTGAGGGTGGGCGCATCGTCGGCCGGTCCATGGCCGTACCCGTAGTCGCTGCTCATCGAACTCCGTCCCCCGAAAGCTGCTGTCGCCCAGGAGTCGCCGACCGCGACCTCGTCGTCACCGGAACGCGATCCGGCCAGACGTGCTATGCCCTGCGCGACAGAGCCGGTCCGTATCGGCCCCCGGACGCACAGAGAGGGTCCGGCTCGAAGGAGCCCACGCGACCTGTTGTCGCTCGTCCGAGTGAAGCTCGGACTCCCAACTGCCCCGGGCGCTAACGCACCGCTGCAGTCCGGCGAACTTCCCGCCGTCACTGCCGCGCTTCGGGGGAACGCCATGACCAGCACGATCACCGCTCCACGCCACGCCCACCACCAGGCGGCGCCGACGCGTTGGAGCCAGGACGCCGCCACCGAGCCGATCCCGCTCCTGGTGCGACCTCACCGACCTGAGCAGCCCCAAGCATCGCGACCGGCTACTTCGCGCTGGTTCGCCGCGGGCGTGCTCGCGATGGGGCTCCTCGTGGGGACCGGCGCCGGCGCATACGCCCTGGGCCACCACGACGCGACACCCGCACTGGTGGCAGCCGCAGCAACACCGGTCGTACTCCCCATCCCCACCACCACAATGCCCAACGCCACCACCGCCGGTCCGCAACTTCTCGACATCGCCGGGCGTGCAGTCGACGCCGAGGTCGCTGCGCAGGTCCGCATCGTCTACACCGCCATCGAGAACAATGACATCGAGGCGCTGAAGCGTTCGGAGGCCGCTGCCGGGTCCGACGACGGCCTGACCAGCTTCCCGCACCTCACCAACGCCTCCACCCGCAACCAGCTCATCGACGCCCTGCAAACGCGCCCCACCCACCGCGGGAACTCCTACCGCTACCGCACCGGCGGGTACGTCCTCGAGTTCCAGCAGGCCGACGGCTCCCTCGGAACCGGCCTG
Organism: Actinomycetospora termitidis; assembly: GCF_030286555.1. GTDB lineage: Bacteria > Actinomycetota > Actinomycetes > Mycobacteriales > Pseudonocardiaceae > Actinomycetospora > Actinomycetospora termitidis. The sequence continues at coordinate 3,521 of NZ_JASVWF010000008.1, forward strand.
AGCAGCATCAGCGGCCCCTGGACGGCCTCGCCGACCACGCCGGCGAAGTCGACGACGAGTGCCTCGCGGGCCTCCTCCAGCACGCAGAACACCGCCACCTTCCCCTACGGAAACGGGCCCACCGGCCGCTACGGCGACGGCTGCGGACCCTACGAGCACAACCTCGACGGCTACTGCAGCCCAGACACCGACGTCCTGGACGACAACGGAAACCCCGACCCGAAGAAGGCCGTCGTCCCCGGCAACCTCAAGAATCCGACTCACGGCGATTAAAGGCAGCAGCAAGCCACCACGCTTGCACGTTCCCTCGCGACTCAGAACGTCAGGCGCGCCTGCCGACCACCGCTTCTCTCGCCACCCGCGGCAACTCAATAGCCGGCGGGCCCTCGCCACGGGGTTGGACGTGGACGAGCGGCGCAGCCCAGCGCACGCGGTCACGAGAAGGTGTGCGGCGTGTAACGATAAGGACGCTGCCGTCGAGGTCTGGGCACGTGATCAACGTGACCTGGGGGATCTCTTGTTGGCAGTGGTTCGTGAACGTGTAGCGGCTTTCTTCTGCGCGCTGGTCGTGGTGGGTGGGCTCCTGGTCGGTGGCGGCGTCGCTTCGGCGCAGGACAGCAGTGACCCCAAGTGCCAGGCCGTGGCAACCGCGGAGAAGGCGAAGAAGACCGCGGACGACGCCTACGCCGACGCGAAGACGAAGCTGACGAACGCGTCCTCGGCCGTGACAGAGGCGGAGGCAGCAGCGAACGCGGCGCCGAACGACACCGCTCTGCAGACTGCGCTGGCCGCGGCGCGCGCCGCCCACAACAAGGCGATGACCGCCGAGGCGGCCGCGGACTCGACCCGCAAGGGCGCCGCGATGAACCTGGCACAGGCCCTCGATGCCGCAGCGAAGGCCGGCCTGACCTGCACCAAGAAGACGACCACCACCACCACCACCACGACGCCGCCGAAGAAGCCGGGCAACGACCAGGCTGATGGTGGCCAGACCGGTGGAGGTAGCCAAACCGGCGGTGGCGGCGGGCCGACGAAGCCCGGTGCCCCTGGACCCGACCTCAACTGCCGCGACTTCGTGTCCCGACCCGCCGCGCAGGCCGTGCTCGACACGGACCAGTCAGACCCTCACCACCTCGACGCCGACCACGACGGCTACGCGTGCGAGGACTACTTCGGCGACCCCTCTAAGGACCCGCAGGTCTCGCAGGACAAGACCGTGAACCACACCGAGGACGACGGCAGCGAGGCTGACACCTCCGGCAACCAGGTCACCGTCGTGCCCGAAGGCTCAGCCGACACCGGCTCGGCGCTGTGAGAGGCCGGCTTCTGCTGCTCGTGGGAGTCCTCCTCCTCGCCTTGAGCGCCGGGTGCAGCCAAGCCGATGCGCCGGGTACCGCGGCCGCCGCGGTCGACCAGGGACTCTCGGTGAGCATCCCGGCGATTGGCGTGCAGTCCTCACTCGTACCCCTGGGGCTCAACCCCGACCGCACCGTCGCCACCCCGCCTGTCAGCACGCCGATGCAAGCCGGCCTCTATATCAACGGTCCCGCACCCGGCGATCCCGGCCCCGCCGTCATCCTGGGACACATCAACGGCGGTGGGCAGCCCGGGGTGTTTGCGCGTCTCGCCCAGCTCAAGCCGGGCGAGGAAGTCGACGTGTACCGCGTCGACGGGTCGGTAGCCACCTTCACCGTCCGCGAAGTGACTCGGGCCCCGAAAGACGCCTTCCCCACCGCCAAGGTCTACTCGGACACCACCAACCCTCAGCTACGTCTGATCACCTGCGGCGGAGTCCTGGACCGGACCGCCCGGTCCTACCTCGACAACGTCATCGTCTACGCAGACCTATCCAGCGTACGCGCCGCATGACCGGGCCATCAGCACTGGGACGGCTCGGGCAGTTCCAAGTGAGCCAGAACAGCACCTCGGATAGCCTGCCAGCCGGGCAGGCAGAGTCGATGGGCGGCAATCGAGGGCCGCGCGCCCAGCTACCTGCAAGCGATAAGAGATTTGACGTCGCGATCGCCGAGTTCAACGCACTACGCGCCGAGATGGTCAGCATCTCCACCGCTCAAGCAACTCTGGTTGGCGTCGGCCTGACCGCGATCGGAGTCATATACGGCTTCCTTCTAGGCGACGACCCGGACCGCCGAATAGGCTACGCCATCCCTGCCTTGAGTCTCATTCTGAGTTCGTTGTACAGCAACGAAGGCTACAAGGTAACGAAGATGGGCACCTACATCAGGAGAGAGCTGTGGCCATACCTTCAGCGGGAACTTGACCCGAAACTGCCCGCATGGGAGACGTTCATCAGCGAAGCTCGCGTCAACCCGCGTGAGCTAGCCGTCGCGGTCGTCCTCAACTCGAGCTTTTATCTCCTCCTGGTCGGCGCTGCCATCGTCGCCCTCTCCATGGCCTGGGGCCCCAACACCTGGGTCAACTGGCTCTCCATCGGAGCTATCGCGCTTACCGTTGCCATCCCAACTACCGTATCGGTGCTCATCGTCAGACTCAGCAGAAAGGCTGAAGCCTCATAGGCGATGTTTCTAGCCAAGCCGCACCAGGGCATGCAGGTCGCGACTAATTCAGACCACACTCGAGTTCGCGTGGTCATCGTGGGAGCGGATGCAGCAGTATGACGCAGGCTCACCCTTGAATTGGACCCTCAAGCTGCGACCGAATCTCACGCATCGGACGTGACGACCAGGACCGTCGGCTACCACAGCCTGCACGGATGGACGCGACGCTCGCCGACCTGAGAAGCGGTCACGAATTGCGCAAGACAAGGGACACGATCAGCGCGTCCGACGTCAAAGGGGGTGGGCGATCGTGGCCCGGCTGTTGCAGGCCGACGCCACGGTCTCCCGCGTCAGATCGGAAGACTGCCGACCAGCGGGGGTCGCGCTGCGCCCTAGCGCCGACGACGTCCCCAGGCATCGGGGCTTTCGACCCCGGCAGGCGCGATCGATTCTCGGCTCGACGTGTTCGACGACAAAGACGTCCGCAGGTGCGTCGAGGTGCTCGCGGGCCGAGGCTTGCGTGTTACGCCGAAGGCTATGCCCGCTGCCCCTTACATGGAGTGCAGCTCATCGAGACGGCGTTCAAGGTCTGCGACATGAGGCTCGAAATGTCGACTCAGTTCCATCACATTGGTGGCGGCCAAAGCCACCTCTGGAAACATTCGTGCGTCAATTGAGTTCGACCAGTCGATCGGGAAGGAGCTAGTAAGCGCCTGCACCACGCCCTCCTCAACGATACGAATAACAGAAAGGGATCGGTAGCCGACAACCTGTCCAACGTCCGGCCGCAGACCGTGCTCAATGCGAGTCGGCTTATCGAACTCCCAATAGCGCTCCTGACACGCGCGGATTCGCCACCACAGCGTCTTCAGCTCCGAGCTCCCTATTGCATCGCTTAACTCGTCCGCGAGCTCTTCTAAGGAAGTGAGGCGCAGATTCGTACGTCTGGCCGCGGCTATGGCTCCTGCTTGAAAACCACTCTCACTCAGCAGAAGGCCGCGGTCCGCTCCAACGTCCGCCACAACTTGTTGGAATGTCAAGACGTGCGCCTTTGTTGCCGGGCGCTTGAGGCGCTTGCACTCAATCAGCCATTCGACCTTAACGCCCGCGAATTCGCCGACTCCAACCACATCGACATCGTGAGCAGCCCGCGCACCATGAACTTTCGTGTCCGTGGTGGCGACCATGCCGGCGGATCGAAGAACCTGCGCGGCTTCTTCTTGACAGGTCTTCCAATCGGACGTCGACACACACAGTCCCTTCTCTGTCGCACAGGTAACTGACGGTACGGACCCCGGGACACGAGCGAACGACGCTCCGCCATCGCGGGGCCGAGTCATCGAAGTCTAAGGACCGCTTCGGGCGCCCCTCCTCCCTTCTCGACCAAGCCCGCTACCCGCGAACCCGGAGCCCGCCTAGCCCGTCGGCAACGGACCACATTGGGTACCGCTTACGTCACACCACGGCGGCCGACAGGTCTGCACAGGACAAGATCGCTCTTGCTCGATCATGTCGCTGAGCAGCACAGACGAACATGGTGGGCCATCACAGCCGACGTGAATCCTGTTCACTGGGTTCGGGGTTCGAGTCCCTGACGGCGCACCCTTCGTTGCAGGTCAGCGGTTTACGTCACGGTTGGCGACGTGGTCGCTAGTCGCTCGAACGGCCGGAAACTCCTCGTGAGACTGGCGGTCGAAGATCACCGTCGGCTGGGTGGCTGACTCCTAACAGGGTTTCGCTCGCAGGCAGGTCTTCTTTCAGCTTCGGTCGACCCAGCGTGGAGCCGGGCGGCTGCGGGCTCGATGAGAACGGCGCCTCCTGCTCGCCGTCGGCGGACAGCGGCGCCGCCGCCGCACGGGTGACGAGGTCAACGAGACCCTGATGCTGACGCTCGACGGCCAGCGAATCCAGCCCCGTGCCGCGCAGGGAGGGCAGGCGGGCTCTCTCGGCTGCGATCATGGCTTGGCCGAAGCGCCGATAGGTGTCACGAGGCAGCTCCTCGCGTCCGGCGACGGGCGTTCGGCGGGGTTCGAGAAGGACCTCGGGCCGGAGTCGGCGGGTTCGGCTCGGGCCCTGGGATCGGCGGAGGTCGTCGCGGGTCGTCGGGCGGGCCGCCGTCGGTCGGTCTCATGACGGCTATGGGCCGTGAGCTCCGGCGGCGGTCGGCGTGGCGGTGACGGTGACGGAGGGCCAGGAGTTGTTGATGTAGCCCTTGGGGTTCCAGACGGTGGCGGGGTGTTCGGGCTGCACGGCCGCGGTGCTGTCCCAGGCACGCGCCGTGATCTCGACCCGTCCTGGCGGGACGTCGAAACGGGCGCGCCAGAAGCGCCAGTCCAGTGCGTGGGTTGAGCGTCGAGATCGGCCTGGACCCACGTGGCTCCACCGTTCGCGGTGACGTCGACGCGAACCACGGTGCGGTCGTCACCGGCGAAGGCGTACCCGGCCACGTGGGTCGCCCCGGCGGTCAGCTCGTCGCCGTCGTCAGGGGTGAGTATCTCGGAGTTGAGCGCGACCGGGCCCAGAGCGACTCCGTCGCCAGGGCGCGTGCGTGCGGTGTCGGTGTCGGCGGGCAGTACCCGGTAGGCGCCCTGCTGGAAGAAGTTCTCCGACGGGTGGTCCTGGGCAGTGATCCGCTGGACCCACTTGACGCTGCGGGCGCCGATGTATCCGGGAACGACGACGCGGACGGGCCCACCGTGTGCGGTGGGAAGCGGCTCGCCGTTCATCTCCCAGGCGAGCAGGACCTCCGGGGCGGTGGCCTTGTCCACGGAGATCGATCCCCCGAAGGGCTGAGGCGGGTCGGCCTCCGGGGCGACGTCGGGAGCGTCGAACGCGACGTCCGTGACCTGCCCTCCGAGACCACAGGCGGCCAGGACGTCGGACAGGCGAGCACCACGCCAGCGCGCCGTCGAGGTCGCCCCCGCTCCCCAGGGGTGCTGCCCGGGGATGTCGCGGTAGGCCATCAGCCCGGCGCGACGGTTGCCGGCGCACTGCAGGGTGGCGGTCACTTCCACGGGGGTGAACCGTTGCTGGAGCTCGGGCAACGAGAACTCCAGAGCGTGCTCGACCAGCCCGCCGACACGCAGTCGCCATGCCTGCGGGTCGATCTCGGGCATGGTGCCGTGGTTGCGGCCGTAGAACACGTCCACCGGGGTGATCAGGTGCTCGGCGAGAGCGGCGCGGGGTGGCTCCGCGTTGTAGGGCTCCTGCTCGTGCACGATCATGTTTGCGCGTTTGGTCGGCGCACTCGCCACCGACGTCTCCCTTCGTCGTGCCTCATCGATCGTCTTCGGACGTGCTCAGTCGCTGGTGTCCTTGTTCTGGTCGATGATCGTCTGGCGTTCGGGGGTGACCCAGAGGATCACGCGCTCGGACTTGATGCCCTCGGGTGGGTAGTCGGTGCCCAGGTACTGGTGGGCGACCTCGTCGATGTGGGTGCGGGCCTCGTCGCCGGTGGTGGTCCGCTCGACCCGCCCGCGGATCTCGGCGTAGCGGTAGGGGTCGGACTCGTCGCGGATCAGCACGGTGATCCGGGGATCGGACTGCAGGTTGCGGTAGCGCTTGCGGTGGGTCTCGGTGTTGATCACCAGCTGCCCGTCCTTCAACGCCACCCACAGCATCTGGGTCTGCAGCCTGCCGCTCGGCAGCACCGTCGTGACCGCGGCGAAGTTCTTGCCGCTGGCGAGTTCCTCGGTGACCGGGTGCAGCTCGGGGCCGTTCTTCGTGTCCGCCATGGCTACCGCCTCACGCCTGGATCTGGGACAGGAGGGTCGCCATGTCGGTGGCTCCCCACCGCTCGACGATCTGACCGTTCTCGAAACGGCCGAGCTGCAGACCGCGGACCTCGATACGTCGACCGGTCGCGGCGACGCCCTCGAACTCTCCCTGATGGGTCCCGGTGAGGGTGTAGGCGAACGCGACCGAGTCGTCGTCGGCCACCATCCGCTCCGGGGTGATCGTGAAGTCGGGGAATGCGGAAACCAGGTAGTGGAAGAACCGGCGGTACCCCTCGCGACCCTGCTCCTGGATCGGGGCCGGATCGTGGTCGACGGCATCCGGGGCGAACATGATGTCCACCCCGGCGTCGACGTCCCCGGCGTTGAGGCGCTCAGCGGCCTTTTCCTGCGTGGCGATGTTGTCGTCGCGGCTGCTCACGGGCTGCTCCTGAGGTCTGGGTGGATCGGGCTGGCGGCGGTGCCGCCTTCGACAGCCGGCTCGCGCTCCTCGGAGAGCCGGGGGCGCGTGGCGTCAGCTGGCGACGAGGTCCATCAGGCTGTGCTCGGGGTCGGCCGCGACCTGGCGTCTCGCCTCCTCCTGCAACTGCATGAGGGTCCGGCTCAGGAGGCGCGAGACGTGCATCTGGGAGATGCAGAGGGCCGGGCCGATCTCGGCCTGGGTCTTCTCGTGGACGAAGCGCAGCGCGAGGATCGTGCGTTCGCGCTCGGGTAGGGCCCGGACCAGGTCCCGGGTCAGCGCGCCGATCTCGACCCGCCCCATGTCGGCGTCCTCGGACCCGAGGACATCGGTGAGGGCGTCGCCGACGTCCGGGACCGCGTCCAGGGACGAGGGTCGCAGGGCGCCACCCGCGGTGAGCGCCTCGCTCACCCGGTCCCGGGGGAGACCGAGGTGCTCGGCCAGCTCCACCATGGTCGGGGCCCGACCCAGGTCCTGGGACAGGATCGTGACGCCCTTGCCGACCGCGAGGTAGTCGTCCTTCACACCACGGGGCGTGCGCACCGACCAGGTCCGGTCGCGAAAGTGTCGCCGGACCTCGCCCATGATCGTGGGGACGGCGAAGGACAGGAAGTCCCGGCCGCGGTGGGGGTCGAACCGCTCGAGAGCGGCGAGGAGCCCGATGGCGGCGACCTGCTCGAGGTCGTCCACCGGCTCACCCCGACCCCAGAACCGGCGGGCGATGTTCCGGGCCACCGGCAGGTACCCCACCACTAGGCGCTCGCGCAGCCTTGTGCGGCCGGGATCGTCCGTGTCCATCCGGGCGTAGTCCACGAGCAGCGGCGCGTAGCGCGCGTACATCGTGTCGTTCTCGGCCCGCACTGTTGGTCCTCTCGATGTTTCGGTCTCCGTGCGGAGGTCAGGCGGCGGGCTTGAGCAGGACCTTGGTCCATCCCTCGAGGCGGTCGTCGAAGTTGCGGTACGCCTCGGGCGCCTCGGCCAGCGACAGCTCGTGGCTGACGATGAACGACGGCGCGGCCTTGCCCCGGTGGATCAGCTGGGCGAGCTGACGGTTGTAGTTCTTGACGTTGGCCTGCCCGTTGCCGATGCCCTGACCCTTGAACCACGTGGTGCCGTAGTTGATCGGGTAGCGCCCGGACTGGGCGTCGGAATCCTTCCCGCCCGGGTCGCCGGGCAGGAACAGCCCGACCACGCCGATCTTGCCGGTGGGCCGCACGGCCTGGAACAGCGAGTTCAGCGTCATCGACGGGTCCTCGTTGCCCTGGGCGTCGTGGGCCTGGTAGCCGACGCACTCGCAGCCGCGGTCGGCGCCTCTGCCGTCGGTCTGGTCGAGGACCTGCTGGGCGGGGTCATCGGCCGAGTCGTCGATCGGCGTCGCTCCGGCCCGCTCGGCGAGCGTGAGCCGGTCGGGGTGGCGGTCGACGACGAACACCTGGCTCGCGCCGCGGATCACCGCGGAGTAGGCGGCCATGATCCCGACCGGGCCGCCGCCGTAGACCACGACGGACTCGCCCGGGCGCATTCCGGCGAGCTCGGTGGCGTGCCAGCCGGTCGGGAAGATGTCCGAGAGCATCGTGTAGTCGTTCTGCTTGTCCCGGGCGTCTTCGGGCAGGACGAGGCAGTTGAAGTCGGCGTAGGGCACGCGCAGCAGTTCGGCCTGGCCACCTGCGTAGGGGCCCATGCCGTAGAAGCCGTAGGCGCCGCCGGCGGTGCCGGGGTTGACCGTGAGGCAGAAGCCGGTGTTGCCGCGCTCGCAGTTCTCGCAGAACCCGCAGCCGATGTTGAACGGCAGGCTGACCTGGTCGCCGACCTTGACGCGGTCGACGCCGGAGCCGACCTCGACGACCTCGCCCATGTTCTCGTGACCGAGGATCTTCCCGGCCTCGAGCCCGGTGCGGCCCTCGTACATGTGCAGGTCCGACCCGCAGATGTTCGTGGTCGTGATGCGCACCAGGACATCGGTCGGCTTCTCAACCATCGCGTCCGGCACGTTCTTCACCGACACCGACTTCGGGCCCTCGTAAACCAGCGCCTTCACAGCAGGTCCTCCACACCTCGAGAGTCGATACGCCCGCCCACACCCCGGTGCGACGGCGGAGGGGCAGCGCAGAACCCTCCCGACGGTAGGAGGCGTCCCGGCGTCCACCGAGCCGTTCTCGGCTCCGCCGGGAGCCGGAATCGGCACGTCCCCACGGGTCCACGGGGCCGCTCGCGAGAGAGCCTTGTCGGTGATCGGCCACCAGGGTGGCGGTCGACCCGACCGATACCGCGAGTTCCTGGCGCGGCTGCGTGACGCGGTGCTCGTGCTGATCGCGGCCGGGTCAGCTCTCGACGGTGAGTACCACCTTGCCGACCATGTGCCCGGCCTCCACCAGCTCGTGCGCCTGCCGCAGGGTGGTGGCGTCGAGGGGGCCGAGCTCGCGGGTGAGGGTGGTACGCACCGTGCCGGCGTCGACGAGAACGGCCACGGTCTCGAGGAGGTCGTGCTGCGCGACCATGTCGTCGGTGCCGTAGAGCGGCCTCGTGAACATGAGCTCCCAGTGGAACGTGATGCTCTTGTTCTTCAGCGGCAGCAGTTCCAGCCCCTGGGGCCCGTCGATCGCGCAGATCGCGCCTCCCGGGCGCAGCATCCGCTCGTAGGTCTCGATCATCCCGCCCGTCCGCGAGGAGAAGATGAGGTCGACACCGTCGGGCGCGACGGCGGCGACGGCCTCGCCGAGGTCGCCGGAGTGGTCGACGACGTGGTGGGCGCCGAGGTCGCGCGCCCAGCGCTGCGACTCCTCGCGCGACGCGGTCCCGATCACGGTGAGCCCCGTCAGCGCGCGGGCGAGCTGGATGACCATCGAGCCGGCGCCGCCGGCCGCACCGACCACGACGAGCGTGCCGGTGGAGTCGGTGCCGACGCCGAAGCGGTCGACGAGGGTCTCCCAGGCCACGATGGTGGTGAGCGGGAGCGCGGCCGCCTCGGCGAAGGACAGGGTGCGCGGCTTGAGCCCGACGATCCGCTCGTCGACCACGTGGACCTGGGCGTCGGTCCCCGCGCGGGCGGTCGAGCCGGAGTAGTAGACCTCGTCGCCCGGGACGAACAGCTCGACCTCCGCGCCGACGCCCGTGACGACCCCCGCCGCGTCGTAACCCAGGACGTGGGCCTCGCCCTCGGGGTCGTTCCCCCCGCGGAGCTCGATGTCGACCGGGTTGACCGACACGGCCCGGACGGAGACGACGAGGTCCTTCGGGCCGGGCGCGGGAACGGGTAGCTCGACGTCCTCGAAGACCTCCGCACCTCCGGGACGACGGTGGGCCACGGCACGCATCGTTGGGGTCATCCGCCCATCGTCGACTCTCAGTGAAAGCTTGGCCCCGCTGGTCAGTCCCGCCACTCGCGCCGACCGCTCACCCGATGAACTCGTCCACGGTCAGCGGCAGTGACCGCACGCGCCGACCCGTGGCGTGGTGTGCGGCGTTGGCGATGGCTGCGGCCGACCCGACGATCCCGATCTCGCCGATGCCCTTGGTGCCCATCGGGTTGACGTGGGGGTCCTGCTCGTCGATCCAGTCGATCTCCATGGTGTTGACGTCGGCGTTGGAGACGATGTGGTAGTTCGCCAGGTCACGGTTGACGACGTGGCCGGTGCGCGGGTCGAGCACGCTCTGCTCGTGAAGGGCCATCGACAGACCCATCGTCATGCCCCCAGGAACTGCGACCGCCCCAACGTCGGATTGACGATGCGTCCTGCCGCGAACACGCCGAGCATCCGTGGCACTCGGATTTCGCCGGTATCGGCGTGGACCGCGATCTCGGCGAAATGCGCTCCGTACGCCGACATCGCGTACTGGTCGCCGTAGGGGTTGTCGGGCATGGCCCCGTCGGCCTCGGCGCCGTCCTCGGGGTCGGAGCCCCACTTGTCGCGGAAGCGGTCGGCGGCGTCGGCGATGGTCGCGCCCCACGAGCCGGTGCCCGAGGACCCACCGGCCAGTGACGCGGTCGGTAGCGCCGTGTCGAGAGACACGCCAGAGTGCGCCGACCGTCGAGCAGGACCGTGCACGAACCGCACTGGCCGTGATCTCAACCCTTCTTGACGCTCGTGACGTCGAGGTGTTCGCGGAGGGCGTCGAGCACAGTGGTCCGGGTATCGATCGTCAGCGACCGCTACCGACCGTCCACGCTCAGCGTGATGGAAGCGTCCATGATTCTGGTTACCCACTCTCTGTCTACGGCTAGATGCACACCCCGACCCGCACCACGACCCGCACGACCGCCTCAGCGGTAGGCGAGGGGATCGAGGTCGCAGAGACCCGAGTCAGTGGGTTCCGCGCGTCGGCAGTGACGGTGACCGGATGAGGCCGTCAAGCGGTCGCGGCTCGGTGGGGACCGAGCGGGTGTCCGGCGGCTTCGGCAGGCAGCCGGGTGGCCAGGCCACCCGGCGCCGTGGTGGGTCGGTCAGATCGGTGACTTCTCGGCGATGACGTGCACGGGCTCGATGGTGGGCTGCTCGAACAAGGTGCCGGTGTTCTCGGCGAGGGCTTGCCCGACTGGACCGTTGAGGTGCCTCTGGCGCCCCGCGTCGTCGGGGAACGCGTCGTAGATACCGAACGACGAGGGCCCGAACCGGAAGGCGACCCACCGGACCGTGGCGGGTTCGTCCTGCACGAGGGTCAGCCCGTGCTGCAGGAAGTCCTCGACGTCCGTCTCTCGACCCGGCAGCGCCTCGATACGCACCAGGAACCCTACGGTCACTGGCTCAGCCATGATCGATCTCTCTCCTCAAGGACGTTGTTCGTCAGGTGCGGTCGCGGCGACGGCGGTGAACCCGTCCGCCAGGCGGAACTTCGCGAGGTAGCGTCGTCCTGAGGCCGACCTGTTGGAAGGTCGGTGGGTTCGACGTCAGAACGCGGCACCGGCAGCTTCGGCGACGGCCTGGTCCTGGTCGCCGGTACCCCCGGACACTCCCACCCCACCGACGACGTTGCCGTTGCTTCCGCGCAGCGGCACGCCGCCGGCGAAGATCATGACCCGGCCGTGGTTGGAGTCGCTGATGCCGTAGAACTGCTCACCGGGCTGGGAGTTCTTCGCGAGGTCGGCCGTCGAGGTGTCGAACGCCCGCGCGGTGAACGCCTTGTTGATCGAAATGTCGATGCTGCCCATCCAGGCGTCGTCCATCCGGATGTGGGCCACCAGGTTCCCGCCCGCGTCGACCACCGCCACGTTGCTCGGCGACCCGATCTCCCGGGCCTTGTGCTCGCCCGCGGCGATCACCCTGCGGGCGTCCTCGAGGGCCACCGTCTCGATCTGCCTCATCGTCGGTCTCCGTTCCTAGCGGCGCGAGTCTGGCCGGGGTCAGGCCTGGACCCGGTGGCGGCCCTCGGCGAACTCCTCGACGATCTTCGCGCCGAATGCGGGCAGGTCGTCGGGGTTGCGGCTGGTGACCAGACCGTTGTCGGTGACGACGTCCTGGTCGACGACGTGGCCGCCGGCGTTGCGGATGTCGGTGCGGATGCTCGGGAACGACGTCAGGGTTCGACCCCGGACCACGTCGGCCTCGACCAGCGTCCACGGGCCGTGACAGATCGATCCGACCGGCTTGCCGGAACGGACGAAGTCCCCCACGAACCGCACCGCGTCGGCGTTCACCCGCAGCCCGTCCGGGTTGACGGTGCCGCCGGGCAGGATCAGCGCGTCGAAGTCGTCGGGCGAGACCTCGGAGACCAGTCGGTCGACCGGGAACGTGTCGCCCTTGTCGATGTCGCCGTTCATCGCCTGGATCTCGCCGCTGTGGATCGAGAGCAGCGTGACCTGCGCGCCCGCGTCCTCCACGGCCTGGCGGGGCTGGGTGTATTCGACCTGTTCGACGCCGTCGGTAGCCAGGATGGCCACCCGCCGACCACGCAGTTCCTCCGCCATCAATCGTCACCTCTTCGTCGTCGACCGCCCGTGCGGACGCCACGACGCTAGGCGCCGTCACCCGCGGGCCAGAGCCGTTTCCGGACGGGACGGCGGTGCGGAATCGGCACTCGTCGTCGCAGGGGCGGCGCCTGCCGCCCGTCAGCGCAGGGTGCGGGCCAGGGTGACGGCGGGTGCTTCGCCGTAGTGGTGGCGGTAGGCGGTGGCGAAACGTCCGGGGTGGCTGAAGCCCCACCGGTGCGCGACGTCGATGACGCGGACACCGCTCCCGGTCTCGGCTGCGACCAGGTCGGAGCGGGCGCGCTCGAGGCGGACGTGCTGGAGGTACTGCTTCGGGGACCGGTCGAGCTCGCGGCGGAATCCCGCGTGCAGGGCCCGCACCGACAGACCCACCGCGCGGGCGACGCCCTCGATGGACAGCGCCTCGTCGGCGTGGATCCGCATCAGCTCCGCGGCCTCCGAGATCGTCGTGCGAGGCGCGGACTCCGGTCGGTGGCGCAGCGCCGCCATCCAGCTGTTGGGCTGCCCCAGCAGCAGGGTGCTCATCACCTGCTCGCGCAGCTGCGCCGCCACCAGAGGGTTCATCGCTCCGGTCCCGGCGTCGGCCAGCACCTGCTGCATCAACCGGACCTGCCCCAGCACCGCCATGGTCTCCGGGGCATCCATGACAGGGTCGAACTCCAGATCGGGCTGCTCGGGCGACGCGGTGACCAACCGACCGGCGAAGGACCGCAGCGCGTCGAGGTCGACGCGGATCACGAGCAGCCGCAGCGCGTCGTCCCAGTCCATCACCAGTTCCGAGGCCGGGGTGCCCACCACCGCGGACCGCCCGGCGACGGCGTCGAACCGGCGGCCCTGGTGGCTCGCGGTCATCGACCCGGCAAGCGGCACGGACACCGACACGTAGCCCGGCAGGGGATCAGCGCTCAACCGCACCGCCATCCCGTAGTCCATCTCCAGCAGCGACAGATCCGGAAGGTGGAAGCCGAAGACCTCCGCGCTGAACCCGCCGGCGCGGGCCGGAGCCACCGTGTGGGTGGACATGAGGTCGGTGACCCGCGAGACCAGCTCGTTGAGATCGTCGGTGTGGACCAGCGGCGGACCCATGAATCTGGACGATTCGTCGCTCATCGGCTCCCCCCACGAAGGGACGGACAGCCGGCGGGCCACCACTGACGGAGCGAGCCGGGACGGACCACGCACGGGGTCGTACAGGTGCGGTCCGTGAAACTACACGAGCGGGGCGCCCGGTATGGAACCGCAGGAGCCGGGTCAGGTGCTCACGCGGTACTCGGCGAGCCAGTCGTCAGCGGCGATCAAGGGCAGCAGCACGTCCCACATGTCGGCGACCCGGGCGGGGAGCTCGTCGAGGGTGCCGCTGCGATCGCAGATCAGGTGGTGCCCGGCCATCAGGGTCGCGACCTGACGGGCCAGCACCGCCACGTCGACCGCCGGGCGCAGCACTCCGGCCTCGGCCGCCTCCCGCAAGCGGATGACGACGGCCTCCTCGGCGAACCCGTAGTGCGCGGCGCCGTGCTGGACCGTCACGGCGGCGTCGTTGAGCAGCCGGACCCCGCCGCGGACGACCGGATCGTGGCGCACCGCGTCCACGATCCGCTCGGTCATCACGACCACGGTGCGCAGGGGGTCCCAGCCCCGTGCCTCGAGCTCGACGAGCAGCTCGGTCCAGATCGCGTCGGTCGCGGCGATCACCGCCTCGGCCATGGCCTCCTTGTGCGGGAAGTGGAAGTACATCGCCCCCTTGGTCACGCCGCTGCGAGACAGGATCTCGCTGAGCGTGGCCCCGTGGTAGCCGACCTCCGCGAATCGCTGCGCCGCAGCCGCCACGATCGCGTTGCGCGTCGCCACCGACTGCTCGTGGCGCTCCTCCTGCCGACGACGGCGGCGAAGACCCGATCCAGGTCCGGCCGAGGGGCTCATCTCGCACGCCTCCCGATCCGTCACGCCTGCTCTCCCTTCGACCACCCGAACGAGGACGAGACGACGGAGCGACGTGACCCGCTCGAGGGCCCTCCGGTGAGGACGCTAGGACCCGCCCCTCGCTTCGCCGAGCCGGTTCCGGCGCCGGTCTCGATGCGAAATCGGCACGACGGCGGCGCTCGGCCCGGCCCTCCCCGACAACGCCCGCACCTGATTCACAGAGCGAGGCCGATTCCGCACCGCCTCGATGACCGGTTACGGCTCGGCTCCACCTCCACGGGCTGCCTAGCGTCGTCCCTCCGCACGCCGAATCCGGAGAACAACCACCCATGGCCACTCATCTCGGCCCGACAGCCATCGTCGCCGAACCTCGCCCCATGGCCGGCACCACGCGGGTCCCCTGCGCGACCGAGTCGCTGCGAACCGCCGTCGATGCAGGCCTGGTCTGTCTGCGTAACCTCGCCCTCGTGACGTCCGTCATCGAAGCCGCCACCGTCGGATACCGGCTTCGTGCTGCACTGAAGGCCGGGCACCCCGATGCGCGCGGGCGCGCCGCCGCCCGGATCGCCTGCGCCCATCTCGCCGCCGGCGACCTCACCGAGGCCTACTTCGCCCTGCTCCACGCCCGTGACCACATACTCGGCCCGGCTCGATGAAGCGATGGCTTAGCAGACCACCGCTGTCCCCTCCATCGGTCCACCCCGTCGGCGGGACGCCGGCGCGGTTCATCGGTGCTGCGGGTCGGGCACACGCCACCGATCAGCGAACCCCTGCGGCCGTGCGGCGCGGCCAGAGACGGAGCCCCTGACATGACCGACGGCACCATCCCCCGCAGCGGCGACTCCACCGATCCCACCCCCGACCCGGCGGAACGGGACGCCTACTTCCCCTCGCCCTCGTCCCTGAGCCAGTACGTCCCACCCCGCACCGACTACGACGGCACCGAGCACGACGGCGAGGCGGTGGGCGGCTGGAAGATCCTCGTCATCGGGGCCGACGAGCGGTACCTGCCCATGGACAACGGCCGCCTGTTCTCCACCGGTAACCACCCGGTCGAGACCCTGCTCCCGCTGGTCCACCTCGAGGCCGCCGGCTTCGGTATCGACGTCGCCACCGTCTCGGGCAACCCGGTCAAGCTCGAGTGGTGGGCCACGCCCGCCGAGGACACGACCGTCCACGACGCCCTCGATCGCGTCCTCCCCCGGTTCCGCGCGCCCCGATCGCTCGCCCAGGTGCTCGAGGACGGCCTCGACGACTACCTCGCCGTGTTCATCCCCGGCGGGCACGGCGCGATGCAGGGGCTGCACGACAGCCACAACGTCCGCGCCGTCCTCGACTGGGCCCTCGGCGCCGACCGCTTCATCATCACCCTGTGCCACGGTCCCGCCGCGCTGCTCGCCGCCGGACTCGACCGCGACACCTCCCCGTTCGCTGGCTACGAGTCCTGCGCCTTCCCCGACGCCCTCGACACCGGCGCCAACCTCGACCTCGGCTACATCCCCGGCCCGATGCCCTGGCTGCTCGCCGAGGGCCTGCGCGCCCAGGGACTGGTCGTGGTCAACGAGGACATGGCCGGCCACGTTCACCGCGACCGTGGCCTGCTCACCGGCGACAGCCCCCTGGCCGCCAACGCCCTCGGCAAGCTCGCCGCCGCGACCCTGGTCGAGCGCGCCAAGAGCTGACGGCCATCCGCAGCGCCTCCTCGTGAGGGGAAGGAGAGTGCCCGCCGGACCGAGCGGGAGAGCGCGCCCCGCGACGCGAATAGCGGCCCGCTTACACCACGTCCTCGGCCACCACGGCGCTGCACAACTGATGATCGACACCGTCGAGCATCACTTGTGACCAGCATGAACGTCCATAGGCCGTCACCAGGGCGGGCGTGAACCCTGTCCACTGGGTTCGGGGTTCGAGTCCCTGACGGCGCACCATCTTCGCTGGTCAGCGGTTCACGTCGTCGTTGGCGACGTGGTCGGTGGCCGCTCGAGGGGCCGGAAGCTCGGCACGTGTCAGTTGGCGACTATCGGAAGCAGTCTTCGGTCCTGTGGGAGACATCGGCGCCCACACCGATGCAGAGAGTGCTTCTCTCCGACCCCGGGCTCTGCACGACGAGCTTCCTAAGATCGTCGGCGTCCTCGGCCTGACCCTGATCGGCCACCACGCCGACCCCGAGAGCCCGACCGAAGAGGCCCTACGGCTGCTCTTCGGCGCAGACGCGGCCAGCTCCGACTCCCCCGCCCCGGAGACGCACACCACGGTCACGTCAGGTCACGCCCCAGCTCGGGCGCGCGCCGGCCGACACCAACTCCCCAAGGCGGTGCCTGGTCGGCGAGTCGAGAGGGCAGCGACTCACGCACCCGGGAGAAGCTGCGCATCTCGACGTGGATAGCGATACTGTCGATAGTTCAGACAGTATCGCTATCCAGCCGGGCCGGTCACGTGCCGCGAGCCAGGCGCGACGTCTCACCGCGCGAACTCGATCCGGGGAGGCCGACATGGCTCGCAGAATGGCGGTCCCGGAGCGGGTGCGGGCGATGCGGCTGATCGACCGTGTCGACTACGGCGACGCCTTCGCCGCCGACTGCCCGCCGGACGTCCTGGCTCACTACACCCCGGACGAGCTCGGTGAGCTCGCCATGGGTCGAGCCCCGCGATGGCTGCAGCTCTTCGTGCGTCTCGCTCATCGTCGAATGCTGGGACTACGACTGACCCCGTCACGGCTCCACCGGACCCTGGGGTGGGACCTGCTGTCGGGCACGGACGATGAAGCGCTCTACGGATCAACGGGCCGACTGGTCACGGTGCGGCTGCTGGTCCTCAAGGCTCCCGGACAGGTCGTCGTCGTCTTCCTCCTCCGCCGAGACCGACCATAGGCGACCCCCTCCGTCGCCCTCGTGAAGCCGATTCACCGCGCGGTCACCCGCTACCTGCTCGACCGGGGAACTCGTGTCGCCGCCGAGGAGAAACCGGCTCTTCCGGTTCTGGGGCGCGGAGATCTCCATCGCCGTTGGAAGTGGATGCTGGAGCTGACCGGGGCGCGGCACGAGCCGGCACGCCCCGGGCCGAGGCGGTAGCTCAGGCCGCGTCGTGGAGAAAGGCGTAGTCGGTGTAGCCGCGGTGGTCCCCGCCGTAGAGGGATCCCTGGTCGGGCTCGTTCTCGGCGGCGCCCTCCCGCCAGCGGCGCACCAGGTCCGGGTTGGCGATCCACGGTCGCCCCACCGTCACGGCGTCGGCGACACCGTCGGCGATCAGCCCTGCCATGTCCTCACGGGTGGAGTACTCCTCGAAGTTGGTGTTGAGGACATAGATCCCCGGCCATGCCTTGCGCAGGCGCAGCACGAAGTCCTGGTTCCGGGTGCCGACGACGTGCAGGTAGGCCAGTCCCATCGGGGCCAGGGCGTCGACGAGCACGTCGTAGACCTCGTCGTCGTTCTCGACGATGCCGTTGAACGGGTTGAGCGGTGAGACACGGATCCCGAGGCGGTCGGCCCCGATCTCCTCGGCGCACGCCCGCGCGACCTCGACGGCGAAGCGGGCCCGGTTCGCTGCGGTGCCGCCGTAGCGGTCGGTGCGACGGTTGATGCCATCGGCGAGGAACTGGTGGATGAGGTAGCCGTTCGCCCCGTGCAACTCGACGCCGTCGGCGCCCGCGTCGACGGCGAGGCGCGCCGCGTGGGCGTACCCGGCGACGACGTCGGGGATCTCGGCGAGCTCCAGCGCGCGAGGGGTCACGTAGTCGAGGGTCGTCAGCTCCCGCTCCGTGTCGGGATCGGGCGAGGACCAGGTGACGATCGAGCCCTCCGGACGAACGGCTGAGGATGCGACGGGGGTGGCGCCGTCGAGGGTGTGCGGGTGCGAGATCCGCCCGGAGTGCATGAGCTGCACGAACAGGTGCCCCTGGCCGTCGTGGACGCGGCGGGCGATCCGCGCCCAGCCCGCCTTCTGCTCGACCGAGTGGACGCCCGGGACGTTGGGGTAGGCCTGGCCCATCCGCTGCGGCTGGCTGCCCTCGGAGAAGATCAGTCCGGCCGACGCGCGCTGGGCGTAGTACTCGGCCTGCATCTCGTTGGGGACGTCACCGTCGGCGCGGTTGCGGGTCAGCGGAGCCATCAGCGCGCGGTGCGGGAGCTCCAGGCGCCCGACCCGCAGGGGCGCGAGCAGCGGGCTGTCATCGGGCAGCGGGGTGGACATGAGAACGCCTCTCTCGTCGGCAGGAACGAGCAATGATTGTTGCTTCAACTACAGGGTTGCCGTCCCGAGCCCGCCCGCAAACGTCCTCGTCGGGCTCGCCGACGGCTGACGGTGGTCCCTTGTCGCTCCTCGCGAGCAGGCAGGAAGTCGTGTGGCCGCCGACTCGACGAGGCGAGCCGGCGCCTCCTGTTCGCTCACTCGGTCCTCGCATGTTCTTCGTCATCACGCGACGTCGCCCCTGATGGCCGGTGGGGGCATCGGCGTCCTGAATTCCCGCCCCACTGCCGTCGACACGTCCGGCAGACGCGACTGTGGGAGGAGATCGGAATCCGATCAAGCCGCATGCAATGAGCAAACTTCGGAGCTCCGGGTGAGTTAGTGTCGTGAGATGGCGTTGAATCATGTGAGACGAGGGAGCGGCAGCCCACTCCTGCTCGTGCACGGTCTCGGCGCCGGGTGGCGATCCTGGGCCCCGATCCTCGACGACCTGGCCGAACACCACGAAGTCATCGCAGTCGACCTACCGGGGTTCGGCGAAACACCGCCGCTGAACGGCGACATCTCCATCGCCACCTTGACCGACTCCGTCGCGAACTTCATCCACGAACAAGGTCTGGACAGGGTCTCGACCGTCGGCCAGTCGATGGGCGCTCGGATCGTGCTCGAGCTCGCACGGCGAGGCGTCGGCGGCGACACGGTGGCGTTGGACCCGGGCGGCTTCTGGAGCGACGGCGAGGTCGCCCTGTTCGGCGCCACGCTGCGACCATCGATCGCGCTGGTCCGAGCGCTGCGGAACAGGCTGCCGGCGCTCCTCGACAGCCCCGCGGCGAGGACCTTGCTGCTGGCGCAGTTCTCGGCACGACCCTGGGCGCTCTCGCGCGAGACCGTCCTGCCGGACGTGTGCGGGCTGGCCGACTCCCCGTCGACCGGCGCTGCCATGGACGCCCTGACCAAGGGACCCAAGCAACAGGGAGCCAGGGCGGGCACGGTGCCCGGACGGGTCACGATCGGTTGGGGGCGTCGAGACCTGGTGACCATTCCGAAACAGGCGGCTCGGGCGACGGACCTCTTCCCCGACGCCGTCCTGCACTGGTTCGAGCGGTGCGGTCACTTCCCACAATGGGACGCCCCGCGAGAAGCGACCCGGCTGATTCTCGACCGCACCGACTGACGAATCATCGACCGAGCGACTGTCCGTCGGAGGATCGCCGGATTCTCCGACCGGTCGCGTCGATTCCCGATATCGCCCACAGGGTCTCCGAGGAGGAACGCAGCACACCTCCGGGGTTGATACACGATCACACCGAGCCGCCAGGGTCTGTGTGGCGGCGACATCGGGAGCGGGCACACCACTCCGTTTCCACCATGGGAGCGTATGCGGCCGGCGTCCGTCCCCGAGTTCTTCGTGACGTCGTCGTGAGCCACACCGAACGCGCCAGGGACGCGGCGTCCGATCAGCGTGGGTCGCGCTCGTCGCGCTCGCGGCGCAGGTCGTCGATGGTGCCGGCGGCGAGTGCGGTCCAGAAGCGCAGGGCGGCGTGTTCCATCTCGAGCCCGAGTTCGAGGGTGATCATGCGGGGGCGGGCCCAGTCCTCGTCGCCGTGCCGGGAGACCATGTCCTCGTAGACGGCGATCCGCTCCTCGTGCTGACGGATCTGCTCCTGGGCGAGCTTGGGGACGTCGTCGTCGGGCGCGCCCGCCTCGTTGAAGAAGAGCTTGAGCTCGGCGACGTCGCGCATCTCGAAGTGCTCGGGCGTGGGGGCGGCCAGCCACTCCTGCAGGGCGGCCCGACCCTCGGGAGTGAGTGAGTAGGTCTTGCGTCGGCGGCCGCTGTCCTCGAGGTCGACGGCGAGCATGCCGGACGCGGCGAGGCGCTCCGGCTCCGAGTACAGCTGCGTGTGGGGGAAGTTCCAGAAGTAGCCGACCGACCGGCTCGTTGCCCGCTTGAGGTCGTAGGGGGTGGAGGGTCCGCGCAGCGCCACCATCCCCAGGACCAGGTACGACGTGGTCGACAGACGCATCGGTCCTCCGTGCTCCGCGCGAGATCAGCATCCCGACTCTAGCCAGGTCCATCCTTGCCCTCGCACCATACGAAACGTACGGTGCGTTTCATACCAAGGGAAGGCCGCTCATGGACCTCGCATCGATGCTTCGCTGGGCCGCCGAACGCCACCCGCACCGTCGGGCGGTGTCCGGGCAGGGCCGCCGGCTGACCTACCGCGAGTGGGACGAGCGCACGGACCGCCTCGCGGCGGCGTTGAGCGGCTGGGGCGTGCGGGCCGGGGATCGCCTGGCGCTGGTGATGCACGGCGGCGAGCCGCTCGCGAGCCTGCACCTGGCCGCGCAGAAGCTCGGCGCGGTCTCGGTGCCGCTGTCGACGCGGTTCGGCGTCGACGAGCTCGCCTACTGCCTCGGGGACGCGGGCGCGGTCATGGTCCTCACCGATCCGGCGCACGCCTCGCGGGTGGAGGCCGCCGCGGGCGCGGTCCCGATCCATGACGTCGCCGAGGTCGACGCGGCCGCGGAGGTCGCCGACACCACGGCCGTACCGCCGGCGCCGGACGAGTCCGCCGTGAGCGTGATGCTCTACACCTCCGGGACCACCGGGAAGCCGAAAGGCGTGCCCCGGACCCATCGCGCCGAGCACGCCGCCGCCGTCGCGCACGTGATGCAGACCGGGCAGCGGGCGGGCGTCGCCACGCTCGGGGTGATGCCGCTGTTCCACACGATGGGCCTGCGCACGCTGCTGGCCTCGATCGTGCTCGGTGGGACGTGGGTCGCCCAGCCCTCCTTCGACGCCGACGAGTCGATGGCGCTGATCCGCGACGAGGGGATCGGATCGCTGTACCTGGTGCCGACGATCTACTGGTCGCTCCTGCGCACCGGGCGCCTCGGCGAGGCCCACCGGCTCGACAACCTCGCCTACGCCGGGGCGGCCATGACCCCGTCGCTGGCCGAGGCGCTGGTCGAGGCGGTGCAGCCGCGCTCGTTCGTCAACCACTTCGGGTCGACCGAGATCTATACGTTCACCATCGGCGCGGACGTCGCCGCCAAGCCCGGCTGCGTCGGACGGGCCGGCTTGTTCTCCCGCGTCCGCTTGATCGCACCCATGCAGGGTGCACCGGTCGACGAGGAGGTCGCGCCCGGCGAGCAGGGCCAGGTCATCGTGTCGATGGCCTCGGCGGAGGCGTTCGGCGGCTACTGGAACCGCCCCGACGCGAACGCGAAGGCGATCCGCGACGGCTGGTACCACACCGGGGACCTCGCGATCGCCGACGAGGACGGGGACCTCTGGGTGTCCGGCCGCACCGACGACATGATCAACTCGGGCGGGGAGAACATCTACCCGGACGAGATCGAGGCGGCGCTCATCCGCTGCGCGGCGATCGACGACGTCTGCGTGGTCGGGCTGCCCGACGACCGGTGGGGCCACGCGGTGAGCGCCTTCGTCGTGCCCGTCGCCGGGATCGAGCCGGAGCTGGCCGCCGCCGCGACGCTCGCCCATGCCCGCGAGCACCTGCCATCGCTCAAGCGGCCCAAGCAGGCGATCGCCGTCGACGCGATCCCGCGCTCCGGGGTCGGCAAGACCCTTCGCCGGATGCTCGTCGCCGGCGAGTACACCCCCCGAGGAGAGGCCCGTGCCTGACATGACCGCAGAGGCCGCACCGCCGCGGTGGACCCCTTCGCGCGACGAGGACGCGGCCCTGGTCGCGGGCCGCGGCCGGTTCCTCGACGACCTCGACCCGCTGCCGGGGACGCTGGTGGCCGCCGTCGTGCGCTCCACCCGGCCGCACGCCCGGCTCCTCGCGGTGGACCTGTCGAGGGCGCGCCGCCACCCCGGGGTCGCCGCGGTGATCGGACCCGAGGAGGTTCGGACCGCTCTGCGTCCGTTCCCGCTGTCGACCGGCGCGGCGATGCCCTACCTCCCGACCGGCGTCGACAAGGTCCGCTTCGTCGGCGAGCCGATCGCCGTCGTCGTCGCGACCGACCGCTACGTCGCCGAGGACGCCGCCGAGCTCGTCGACGTGACCTACGAGGACCTGCCCGCCGTCAGCGACGCCCGGTCCGGGCTGGCCGACGATGCGCCCCGCCTGCACGAGGACGCCGAGTCCAACGTCGCGACGGACCGCACCTTCTCCTTCGGCGGACCGGACGACCGCTTCGCGGCCGCTGCGCACGTGGTGACCCGCCGCTACGAGTTCCCGCGCTACTCGTCCGTGCCGATGGAGTGCTACTCGGTCGTCGCGCACTGGACCGAGCAGGACGGCGGGCCGTCCGTCGAGGCCTGGGCGAACTTCCACGGGCCGTTCTCGATGGTGCCGGTCATGGCGGGCGCGCTGCGCATCCCGACCTCGCGGGTGCGCCTGCACGTCCCGGCCGACATCGGCGGCAGCTTCGGGATCAAAGCCGGCATCTATCCCTACGTGGTGCTCCTCGCGCTGGCGTCGAAGCACGCGGGGACACCGGTGCGATGGACCGAGGACCGCGTCGAGCACCTCACGGCGAGCTCGTCCGGCGCCGACCGGTCGATGGAGTTCTCGGCGGCGCTCGACGGCGAGGGCACGATCACCGCACTGCGCGCCGACCTCGTCGACAACGTCGGCGCCTACCTTCGGCCCCCGGAACCCTCGACGCTGTACCGCTGCTTCGGCAACATCACCGGGCCCTACCGCATCGACGCCGTCGGCATCCGGGCCCGGGCGGTCGTCACCAACACCATGCCGACCGGCCTCAACCGCGGCTTCGGCGGCCAGCAGCTCTACTTCGGGCTGGAGCGGCTCCTGGACGACATCGCCGCCGAGCTCGACGTCGACGCCCTCGAGCTGCGCCGTCGCAACCTCATCACCTCCTTCCCGCACGAGACCGCGACCGGAGGGGTGTACGACTCCGGCGACTACCTCGCCGCGCTCGACCTCGCGACGAAGAACGCCGACCTCCCCGAGCTGGAGAGGCGGCGCGACGAGGCTCGCGCGGCCGGCGCCCACTACGGCATCGGGACCGCCCTCGTGGTCGATCCGTCCGGGACCAACATCGGCTACGTCGGGCTCGCCACCCCGGCCGAGCAGCGGACCCCGGGGCGGGACAAGTCGGGGTCGACCGAGCACGTGCGGATGTCGGTCGATCCGCAGGGCGTCGTCACGGTGCTGCTCGGCTCGGTCCCCCAGGGACAGGGGCACGCCACGGTCGCCCGCAAGATCGCCGCGCAGCGCCTCGGGCTGCCCCCCGAGCAGGTCCGCGCCGTGATCGACATGGACACGGCGACCACCCCGTGGACGGTCACCTCCGGCAGCTACTCCTCCCGGTTCGCGCCGTTGGTCACCAGCGCCGTCGTCGCCGCGGCCGACACCATCGCCGTCACGGTGCGGGCCGCCGCGTCGACGCTGCTCGACGGCGTCGACCCCGCCACGCTCGTCCTCGAGGGCGGCGAGGTCCGCACCCCCGACGGGCGGGCGGTGAAGTTCCGCCACGCCGCCGGTGTCGTGCACTGGGACCCCGCCGCGCTGCCCGCGGGAGTCCCGGCGCGGCTCTACGCCGAGGCCGAGTTCTCCCCGCGCGAGACCCGGGCCGCCTCGGCGGACGACCGGATCAACTCGTCGCTCTGCTACGGATTCGTGGCCGAGATCGTCGCGGTGCGGATCGACCCGGACACCCTCGAGATCGAGGTCGACCGGGTGTCGTCGGTCCACGACGCCGGCACGGTCCTCGACCAGACGTTGCTCGACGGCCAGGTGTACGGCGCCCTCGTGCACGGGCTCGGCGGCGCCGCCTACGAGGAGTTCACCCACGCTCCGTCGAGTCAGCCGACCGCGGCCACGTTCCTCGACTACCTGTGCCCCACCTCCGCCGAGGCGGGCTTCGAGTTGCGCACCGACCACGTGGTGTCGCCTTCGCCGCTCACCCCGCTCGGTGCCAAGGGCTGCGGCGAGGGCTCCTCGATGAGCTTCCCCGTGGCCTACGCCAACGCCGTCGCCGACGCCCTCGCGCCGCTCGGCATCGACGTCACCTCCCTGCCCCTGCACGGCGAGGTGCTCCACCAGCTGTTGACCGACGATCGGAAGGACGCCTGACATGTCACTGACCGGCGGCGACGTCACCCTCGAGCGCGACGGCCACGTCGCCTACGTGACGCTCTCCCACGGCAGGTACACCGTCGTGACGATGGAGATGCGCCGGCTGGTGGCCGAGCGCTTCGCCGAGATCGACGCCGACCCCGAGGTACGGGTCGTGGTCGTGCGCAGCGACGGCGAGCACTTCACCTCCGGCGGCGACATCGCCGGGTTCATGGAGGTCGACCCGATCGACCTCACCGACCTCGGGCACGACGTGACCGCCGCCGCGCGCAGCCCCAAGCCGGTCATCGCGGCGATCGACGGGTACTGCTTCGGCGTCGGGCTGGAGATGGTGCTCTCGTGCGACATCCGGTTCGGCACCGGGCGCACCCAGCTGGCGCTTCCCGAGATGAATCTCGGCATGATTCCCGGCTCCGGCGGCACGCAGCGCCTCGCCCGCCTGATCGGCCAGTCGCGGGCGAAGTTCCACATCCTCTCCGCCACCCGGATCCAGGCCCAGCAGGCGCTGGACTGGGGGATCCTCTCCGGCGAGCTCCATGCCGACCGCGACGCCCTGGGCGAGGCCGTCGACGCGCTCGCGCAGAAGATGGCGAGCCTCTCCCCCGCCGCGCTGCGCACGGCGAAGGAGGTCCTCGACCGCGGCGTCGACGGGCCGCTGTACACCGGCATCGAGCTGGAGCGGAAGGCCTACTCGATGCTGCGGGCCACCCAGGATTTCGCCGAGGGTGTGAAGGCGTTCGGCGAGAAGCGCAGCCCCGTCTTCACGGGGCGGTGACCCGATGAAGGCAGCACCCTTCGCCTACGTCCGGCCCCCGACCCTCGACGACGTGCTGGCCGAGCTCGGCGGCGGGGACGGCAAGGTCCTGGCCGGCGGCCAGTCCCTGGTCCCCGTGCTCGCGATGCGGCTGGGCCGCCCCGCCACCCTGGTCGACGTCACCGCCGTTCCCGAGCTCACCGAGTACGGGCCGGACGCGCGCTCCGGCTACCGGGTCGCCGCGGCCGTCCGGCAGCGGGTCGTGGAGCACGATCCGGCCGCGCGGGACGTGCCCCTGATCGCGATGGCGATGCCGTTCGTCGGGCACCGGGAGCTGCGCAGCCGCGGCACGGTGTGCGGCAGCCTCGCCCACGCCGACCCGGCCGCGGAGCTGCCCGCCGTGGCCTGCTGCCTCGACGCGCAGGTCGAGGTGTCCGGGCCCGGTGGGGCCCGCACCGTCCCGGCGAAGGAGTTCGTCACCGGCGCCATGACGACGGCGGCCGGGCCCGAGGACGTCGTCACCGCGGTCACGTTCCCGGCCGCCCGTCCCGGGGACGGGTTCGGGTTCGCCGAGATCGCCCGCCGGCACGGCGACTTCGCCCTCGCCGGCGTGGTGTGCCGGGTGCAGGTCGCCGACTCGGGGGCGGTGCGCTCCGCCGTCCTCACGGGGTTCGGCATCTCCGACCGGGCGGTCACCCGCGACGTCACCGCGCTGCTCGCCACCGGCGAGAGCGAGGAGGACCTCCGGCCCGCCACCACCGAGCTGGCCGCCGCGCTCGTCGACACCGGTGGGGACACGCACGGCTCCACCGGCTACCGGCGGCGGCTCTTCGCCGTCCTCGCCGCCCGCGAGCTGTCCCGGGCGCTGCGCCGTGCCCGCGAGGGAAGGACCACTGCATGACCGCCGCCCCCGAGCGCCACGACACCGGCTCCCGCCGCGTGCCCGCGCCCGTTGCCCGGGTCGCAGCACACGAGACCGCCGAGGTGACCTTCGTCGTCAACGGCACCGAGACCACCGTCGAGGTGCCGCCCCGGGCCCACCTCGGGGACGTCCTGCGCGAGCGCCTCGGCCTCACCGGCACGCACCTCGGCTGCGAGCACGGGGTCTGCGGCATGTGCACCGTGCTCCTCGACGGCGAGGCCGCCCGGGCGTGCCTGCTGTTCGCCGTGCAGTGCGAGGGTGCGGAGATCGTCACCGTGGAGGGGCTCGGCTCCCCCGACGACCAGCACCCGCTGCAGCAGGCGTTCTCCGCCCACCACGCCCTGCAGTGCGGGTTCTGCACGCCCGGGATGCTGATGAGCAGCTACGACCTGCTCGCCAACGAACCGGAGACCGCCGAGGAGGACCTGCCCGAGGCGATGTCGGGCGTGCTGTGCCGCTGCACCGGCTACCGCGGCATCCTGGCGGCCGTCTCCGACGTCGCCGGGACCTACCCCGACGGCGTGCCGGAGCCCCGGGGATGTGCGCCACGGATGCTGGTCGGCCGGTCCGCGGCCAGCCGTCCCGGCGATGCTCCCGAGGACACCGCGGCGGCGGCTCCGCAGCTCAGTGAGGTGCGGCTGCCCTCCGGCCCGCCCTCCGCGGTCGTCGACGTGACCTCGCAGCTGACCTCCCCGGTGGACCGCGTCTGGGCCGTGCTCACCGATTTCGACCTGCTGGCGCGCTGCCTGCCCGGGGCCCAGCTCGTCGAGTCCTACGACGAGGACCGCCACCGCGGGCGGGCCACCGTCGCGCTCGGCCCCGTGAAGCTGTCGTTCGAGGGACTCGCCCAGGTCGTCGAGCGGGACCCGGACACCCACCGGCTCCGCTTCCACGGCCAGGGGAAGGACACCGGCGGCAGCGCGACCTCCGCCGACGTCGTCCTGGCCGCGACGCCGACCGCCGACGGCGGCACCGAGCTCACCGCGCACGCCGACGTGCACCTGTCCGGACGGGTCGCCCAGTTCGGCCGGGCCCTGGCCGGGGACGTGTCCCGCCGACTGTTCGAGCAGTTCGCCGCCGGGGTGGACGAGGCCGCCGAGACCGGTTCGGTCTCCGAGGTCTCCCTCGCGCGCAGGCTACGACTCGCGGCCGGGGCGGCCCGCGACGCCGCTGTCGGCGCCTTGCGCCGAACTGCACACCGCGTCCGTGACCGCATCCGGCACGGGAACGCCTGACCATCGGCGCACGTCGGCGCTGGTCGCGTTCTGGGTCCACGACGACGCCAGCTGGAGCACCGGGGCGACGCCGGTTTCATGCGCATGCCGCATCGGTCATCCGGCCGCCCCACGACGAGAGGACCGCTGATGGCGGACACGAAGAACGGCCCCGAGCTGCATCCGGTCACCGAGGAACTCGCGAGTGGGAAGAACTTCGCTGCGGTGACCACGGTGCTGCCCAGCGGCAGGCTGCAGACCCAGATGCTGTGGGTCGCGATCAAGGACGGGCAGCTGGTCCTCAACACCGAGACCCACCGCAAGCGCTACCGCAACCTGCAGTCCGACCCCCGGATCACCGTGCTGATCCGCGACGAGTCCGACCCCTACCGCTACGCCGAGATCCGCGGCCGGGTCGAGCGGACCACCACCGGCGACGAGGCCCGCACCCACATCGACGAGGTCGCCCACCAGTACCTGGGCACCGACTACCCACCCGAGGGCATCAAGTCCGAGCGCGTGATCCTCTGGGTCACCCCCGAACGCCAGACGATCATCGACCAGAACAAGGACACCAGCGACTGACCTCGCTTCGTCCTGTCGAAGGGATCACCACCACCATGGCCATCGCGACCATCAACCCCGCCACCGGCGAGACCGTCCGCGAGTTCGAGGCGCTGACCGAGGCGCAGCTGGAGGAGAAGCTCCAGCGCTCGTGGGACACCTTCCGGACCTACCGGGACACGACCTTCTCCCAGCGCGCCGACTGGCTGCGGCGCGCCGCGGACATCTTCGACGAGGACAACGAGCGGCTCGCCCAGCTCGCCACCCTCGAGATGGGCAAGACCCTCGTGGCCGCCCGCGCCGAGGTCACCAAGTGCGCCTACGGCTGCCGCTGGTACGCCGACCACGCGGCCGAGGCCCTCGCGGACGTCGAGTGGCCGCACCCGTCGAACGCCCCGGAGCACGCCCGCATCATCACGCGCTACCAGCCGCTGGGCCCCGTGCTCGCGGTCATGCCGTGGAACTTCCCCTACTGGCAGGTGCTGCGCTTCGCCGCGCCGGCGCTGATGACGGGCAACACCGGACTCCTCAAGCACGCCTCGAACGTCCCCCAGGTGGCGATGGCCATCGAGGACGTCCTGACCCGGGCCGGGTTCCCCGAGGGCGCTTTCCAGACCTTGTTGGTCCCGAGCTCGCAGATCGAGGGGATCATCGACGACGACCGCGTCCGCGCCGTGACCCTCACCGGCAGCGAGCCCGCCGGCCGCGAGGTCGGCGCCCGCGCCGGCCGGAACGTCAAGACGAGTGTGCTCGAGCTCGGCGGCAGCGACCCGTTCATCGTCATGCCCTCCGCCGACCTCGAGGCCACCGCGGACGCGGCGGTCTCGAGCCGGACCCTCAACAACGGGCAGTCCTGCATCAACGCCAAGCGCTTCATCGTCCACGAGCAGATCGCCGACGAGTTCCAGCGGCTGCTGGTCGAGAAGATGGACGCCCTCACCGTCGGCGACCCGTCCGACGAGAACACCGAGCTCGGCCCGATGTCCGGCCCACAGGGACTCGAGGAGCTCGACCAGCAGGTCCAGGACTCCGTGGCCAAGGGCGCCACGCTCCTCACCGGCGGCAAGCCCCTGGGCGGGCCCGGCAACTACTACCCCGCGACGGTGCTGGCCGACATCCCGAAGAACGCCCCCGCGTACTACGAGGAGCTCTTCGGACCGGTCGCCCTCGTCTTCCGCGCCCGGGACATCGACGATGCCATCGACATCGCCAACGACTCGTCGTTCGGCCTCGGTGGCAGCGCCTGGACCGAGGACGAGGACGAGAAGGAGCGCTTCGCCAACGAGGTCGAGAGCGGCATGGTCTACATCAACAAGATCACCGAGTCGACGCCCGAAGTGCCGTTCGGCGGGGCGAAGAACTCCGGCTACGGCCGCGAGCTCGCCTCCTTCGGCCCGCAGTCGTTCGTCAACGCCAAGACGATCTGGATCCAGTGAGCACCGCGACCTTCTCCGGCATCGCCCACGTCGCGCTGGTCGTGCGGGACATGACGACCAGCGTGCATTTCTACGAGGACGTACTCGGTTTCGAGCGCGTCGGTGAGGTCACCGAGGGGCCGCCGTCCGAGGGTCACCCCCGCTGGTTGATGCGTCATCCCGGAAGCGGGATGACGCTGGGCATCCACGAGCCCCACCGACGCAGCGGGGACCGGTTCGACCCGCAACGGACGGGGCTCGACCACCTCGCGGTGACCGTCCCGGACCGGGCCACGCTGGACGCCTGGTCGACGCGACTGGACGAGCACGACGTCGAGCACTCCCCGACCCGCGACGCGGGCTACGCCGAGTTCGTGTCGTTCTGCGACCCGGACGGCATCGCCTGGGAGATCTGGCTGCCTACAGGGGACTGACGGCGGCGACAGCATCCGGGCACTCGCGGGACGACCGTTCCCGCGTCGCTCACCCGAGGTGGCTCCACCCGTCCGAGGCGAGGTGCGAGTTGCCGCGCCGTGGCACGGCATACGCGACGACCACCAGTGAGTCGAGTCAGCCGAGCGGGCTTCCCGTCTCGGGCGAGGATCGACGGGCAGGAGTGCAGGTGAACGAGCGGGTGTGTCTGATCACCGGAGCGAGCCGGGGCATCGGAGCGGCGACGGCGCGCGAACTCGCGGCGCGCGGTCACGCCGTGGTGGTCAACCACCGCGACAGCGCGACCGCGGCCGAGGCTGTCGCCCACGACGTGCGGGCGGCCGGTGGGGACGCCCTGGTGGTGCAGGGCGACGTGACCGACCCGGCCGACGTGACGCGAGTGGTCGAGGCGGCCCGCGAGCGCTGGGGCCGGCTCGACGTTCTGGTGCACAACGCCATGACCCCGTTCCCGGTCACCTCGTTCGCCGACCTCGACTGGGAGCAGCTCTCGGCGAAACTCGACCAGGAGATGCACGCGGCACACCTGCTCACCAAGGCCGTGCTGCCCGGGATGATCGACCGCCGGCGGGGACGGCTGATCTACCTGTCCACCGGCCTGTCCCGACGTCCCCGGGATGGGATGATCGCCCTCGGGGTTGCCAAGGCCGCCCTGGACTCCTTCGTGCGCTACGTCGCCGCTGAGGTGGCACCGCACAACATCACGGCCAACGTCGTCGCCCCGTCCACGGTGGAGGACACCGCCGTGAGCGACCGACTCCCCGAGGAGCTCAGGTCGCAGCTCGCTGATGCGACCCCGATGCGCCGGCTCGCCCGACCCGAGGACGTCGCCCGCGCGGTGGCGCACTTCGCCGGCGACGACGCCGCGTTCACCACCGGCAGCTGGGCGCCAGTCAACGGCGGCCTGATCATGCCCTGAATCCGCAGGCGGGCCGGACAGCCGCTCCTCTCGCCGGGCGGCGGGTGCTGTCGTGCCATCCGTATCGCCCGGCCAGGGCTGGAACGACGTCAGCCTTCGACACCCGACCCTGACTGACGAGGCCCGCTTTCGGTACCGCTTACGTCACACCCACGGCCGTCTACGGGCACCCATGGCACAAGATCGCTATCTCTTGATCATGTCGCTGAGCAGCACAGATGCAGACAGCAAGCCACCACAGCCGACGTGAACCTTGTCCACTGGGTTCGGGGTTCGAGTCCCTGACGGCGCACCCTTCGTGGAGGCCCTGACCGGATCGGTCGGGGCCTTCGTCGTGTGCGGCCAGCCCAGGGCTTCTCCCTCCGACTTCAGCGGCATCGCGACCCCCTATAGGCACTTCTTGCCACTGACATCCGGTGCGAGCCCTGCCTGACGACCCGCGCAGCGTCTGCTGTCAGCTTCTGCAGCTTCGACCGCGGTCCGAAAGGGCGGCACGCCCCCGCAGTGGTAGGTCTATTGGCGTGCCCAAGACCGACTACTACGACGATCCCGACGCCCCGGCGACCAACAGCCTCGTGGTGGCAGTCGCCGTCGTGGTCGTCGACGAGCAGGGCCGAGTGCTCATGATCGAGCGCACCGACAACGGCACGGGGGCGCTGCCGGGCGGCGCGCAGGAGCTCGGCGAGTCCGTCCGCGAGGCCGCCGTCCGCGAGACCCGCGAGGAGACCGGGCTCGAGATCGAGGTCTCCGGCGTGGTCGGCATCTACTCGGATCCCCGGCACGTCATCGCCTACGACGACGGCGAGGTCCGGCAGGGGTTCACGATCTGCCTGCGTGCCCGGGCAGAGGCGGGCACCCCGCGGTCGAGCAGCGAAAGCCGAACCGTCCGATGGGTGAACGCGGCAGAGCTGGAGCAGCTCCCGATCGACGGGCGCATGCGACGGCGAATAGACGACGGCGTGCGCGACGCCCCTCCCCACGTCGACTAGGTCGGGATGCCCGCGGTCGACATCCTCTCGAGGGTTCGGTCGACCGCGGCCCGCAGCTCGGGTCCGACTCGGTCGAGGAACCTCGTGACCACGTTCCCCCGGGCCATACCGACGACGAATCTCAGCCCACCGCTCATCAGCGGTGAGGCGCTGTCCCTGCGGTCCCGTCGGAGTACCAGAGCGCGTCGCGGGTCGGGCTGGCCTCGTCGGTGTAATCCTCGACGCCGTCGATCTGGCGTAGCTCCGCCTCGACGACAGCGCCGGAGTGGCGCGCGACGAGCGCGACCATTCGGTCCCAATAGTCCACACCTGCAAGGAAGCGAGCGCCGTCGAGCGGGTAGAACCGCTCGGGGGCGATCGTCGGGGCGTAGCCGATGTCGTGCAGGATCGCCGCGACGCGCAGGTCCTCGGCGTCGACGTCCTCGATGTCGCCAAGCCGGGAGGCCTGGTCGGCGACCGCCTGGACGTGTCGCCAACGGTCGGGCAATGGTTCCGCGAGCAACGACTCGGACAGCGCGAATGGGTCATCGAACTCGACCGTCGGGTCAGGCTAGTGAGCAGCGTCGACAACTCGCACTGGGTGCCGGTGGCCGGCCCGGCGGAGAGCCGGCCGGCCAGGAGCTCGATCAGAATGGCTCCTCCTGCCCGCCGTCGCCCATCGACACCTCGGCCCGGGAGTCGCGTCCAGCGTCCGGCCGATCCGTTCAGGCCGGTCGCCGGCTCACCGGCGGTACGTGCCTGCGGTGTGGGTCTCCGGGATGCGGCTGATGCCGAACAGCTTCTCCCGGAAGGTGCCCGGGGCGTACTCGGTCTTGTACCGACCGCGTTCCTGCAGGATCGGGACGACGAGATCGATGAACTTCTCGTAGGTCTCGTGGGCGACGATCCGGGCGATGTTGAACCCGTCGAGGTCGGTCTCGTCCATCCACCGGATCAGCTCGTCGGCGACGTGGGTGGGGCTGCCGACCAGCGCCATGTTGGTGCCGCAGAGCGCCTTCTCCTCGAGCACCTGGCGGAGGGTCCACGCGTTGTTGCGGGTGAACATCTCCATGGCCGAGCGGTTGGCGTCGTTCTCCGCGTAGACGATCGGCTCGTCGAGGGGGTACTGCGACAGGTCGATGCCCATGATCCCGGACATGGTGGAGAGCAGGCCCTCGAGGCTGGACCAGCGCAGGTAGTCGTCGTAGGTGGCGCGAGCGAGCTCGTCGGTCTCGTCGACGAACACCGAGACCCCGGCGAAGAACTTGACCGAGTCGCGCGAGCGCCCGACGGCCTCGAGCTCCTTGGTCATCGTCGCGATCTTGTCCCGCACGATCTCGATCGTCGTGCCGTTGAGGTAGATGCCCTCGGCGTGGGTGGCGGCGAAGAGCCGACCGCGCGACGAGCCGCCGGCCTGGAAGAGCAGCGGGGTGCGCTGGGGGGAGGGCTCGGTGGCGTGGATGGCGTGGAAGCGGTGGAACTCGCCCTCGAGGTCGATCCGCTCGATCTTCGACGGGTCCGCGTAGACACGCGTCTCCTTGTCCTTCACGAGCGCGCCCTCGCCCCAGCTCTGCTCCCAGAGCCGGTAGACGCCCTCGAGGAACTCGTCGGCCATGTCGTAGCGGCGGTCGTGCGGGATGAGCCCGTCGAGCCCCATGGCCCGCGCGCCGCTCTCCAGGTAGCTCGTGACGA
This sequence comes from Actinomycetospora termitidis, assembly GCF_030286555.1. Taxonomy (GTDB): domain Bacteria; phylum Actinomycetota; class Actinomycetes; order Mycobacteriales; family Pseudonocardiaceae; genus Actinomycetospora; species Actinomycetospora termitidis. The sequence goes on from NZ_JASVWF010000008.1 coordinate 37,234, forward strand.
TGTTCCAGCCGATCCGGCCATCGGCCATATGGTCGAGCGTGGAGAGGCGCCGGGCGAAGCTGTACGGGCGCTCGTACGTGGCACTGCCGGTCATGGTGAAGCAGAGGTTGCTGGTGGCGCCGGCCATCCCGGCCAGCAGCACGCTCGGGTCGAGGCTCGGAGCCTGCGAGCCGTTCCGCAGCGCCCCGTCGGCGTTGCCGCGGAACACGTCCGGGAACCCGTAGACGTCGGCCAGGAAGAGGTTGTCGAACAGGCCGCGCTCGAGCAGCTGCGCGTACTCGGTCCAGTAGGAGAGCTTCGTGTAGTCCACTGCGCGGTCGCGCGGGTGCGCCCAGAGCCCGAACGACTGGAAGCTGGGGTTGCCCTGCTCCAGTGCGTTGAAGCGGATCTCCTTCGCGGTGCCCCTGTCGGCCATGCCATTCCTCCTCGCGACGCTGCGACGCGCCTCACCGTATCTCGCTTGGTGACCGTAACTCCTACGTGGTGGTCGTAGGAAGTGGCAGAAGGTCTGGACTCGGAGGCGTACCTCCCCGAAGATGCCTCCCGTGTTCGTGTGCCTACTGAGCTATCACCAGGAGATCGACCGGGAGAGCGCGCTCTTCGCCGCGCACCGCGGGTTCGTGGAGCAGCAGATCGCCGACGGGCGGTTCCTCTGCTCCGGTCCGCGCGTCGGTGTCCGTGGCGGGCTGGTGGTGGCCTACGGCGACGACGAGGCCGAGGCCCGCGCCCTGTTCGATCGGGACCCGTTCGTGGTGGAGGGCGTCGCCGGATACGAGCTCCACCAGTTCCGCGTCGGCCTGGCCGACCCCGCGAGCCACCTCACGGCGGCGTCGTGAGCGCGCCGGTGCTCATGGTGAGCAGCCAGTTCGCCCAGCACCTCGACTTCTTCGACACCGCGTCGTTCGAGCATCTCGCCCGTGTCGAGGGCCTGCTCGCCCAGCCGCACGAGATGGCGTGGGACGACGGGCGGCGCCTCGCGTACCTGACCCACACCTACCGGGCGGGCGCGTACGGCGAGGGCAAGCCGAAGGCCCACGAGCTCTCGGTCGTCGACCCCGACGCGCGCGCGGTCGTCGACGTCATCGACATCGCCCCCTACCTCGCCCCGCACGACGTCGAGTTCGACCCGGTCGCCGACCGCATCTACACGGGTGTCGAACTCGAGGACGGCCGCAACGGCATCGTCGTCATCGACGCCGCCCGCCGGGAGGTCGTCGGCAACATCCCCCTCGATGCACCCAACGCCCACTGGCTGTGCCTCACTCCCGACGGCGCCAGGGCGTACGTGGCGCACAAGGAGGCGCCGGTGATCTCCGTGGTGGACCTGCGCGCCGGCCGCCAGGTCGCGGAGATCCCCTCGCCCGGCGGCGCGGAGGAGATCGACTGCTCCCCCGACGGCCGGTTCGTCTACGCCGCGACCCCGATGATGTCGCTGACGGTCAACGTCTCGCAGGGCCGCCTGACCAAGCGCACGCCCCCGCCCGGCACGCCGACCCCGCGACTCCTGAAGATCGACACGGAGCGGGAGGAGGTCGTGGGGCGCTTCGAGACCCACGAGTACCTCTCCGCGCTCCGGGTGGCCCCCGACGGCCGCGTCCTGGTGACCGAGTTCTGGTTCCCGGCCCCGGACGCGGTGACGCCCGGCCCCGTGCCGGGCCGCCTCGACGTCGTCGATCCGGAGACGATGACGCTGTCGGCCGCGATCGAGCTGGACGAGCTCCCCTTCACGGTGCGGGTGTCGCCGGATTCGACGACGGCCTACGTCGCGAACCTCAAGACCGGGTCCGTCAGCGTCGTCGACCTCGTGGAGAACACGGTGCGCGCCCGCCTGGACAACAACATCGGGCCGGCCTTCGGCGGGTCGCACGGGATGTGTCTGGTCCCCGCGGGCGAGGCGGGCCGATGAGCCTGCTCGCCGGGCACGACCTCGTGGCCAGCTACTTCACCCTCACCGGCGCCCACCTGAGCCGACCTCCGCGGCACGACCTCGCCGCCCGGGCCACGGCGGCCGCGGCGGCCGGGTTCACGGGGCTCGCCCTCGCCCCGGCCGAGCTCCCCGCGGACGGCGATCCGTCCGCGGTGGTCGCGGCCGTGGCGTCGGCGGGCCTCGCCGTACCCGAGCTCGAGCCGCTGCGCGGGTGGGACTCCGGGGACCACGGCCAGGAGGCGGCGGTCTTCGCGCTCGCCGACGCGTTCGGGTCGCGGCAGGTCACGACGATCCGCCTCGTCGGCGACGAGGTCCCCGACGACCTGCTCGCCGAGCGCTTCGCCGGCCTGGCCGCCCGCGCCGCCGAGCACGGCCTCACCGTCGGCCTCGAACCACGCGCGCACTCGCCGATGGCGACACCCGACGAAGCGGCGGCGCTCATCGTCGCGTCGGGCGCCGCGAACGCCGGGATCGTCCTGGACGCCTACCACGTGCACCGCGCCGGTGTGGGGCTCGACGACCTCGCCCGGGTCACGGACCGCATCGCGAGCATCCAGCTCAACGACATGCTCGCGGTCCCGCGCGAGGACCCAGCGCAGGACGCACTCGAGTACCGCCTCGTCCCGGGCGCGGGCGTCATCGACCTCACCGGCTGGCTGGCCGGACTCGACGGCCTGGGCGTCCGGGCGCCGCTCGCCGTGGAGGCGCTGTCCCGCGAGCTCAACGACCTCCCGGTCCACGAGGCCGCCCACCGGGCCGCCGAGGGAGCCCGGTCGGCCCTCGCCGCGGCGCGCCGCCCCGTCTGAGCCCGCTCAGCCGGTCCCCAGCCACGGCGCGATCCGGGCCGCGGCGTCCTCGAGGTCGGGCAACAGCTTCCCGACGGCGGCCTCGGGCAGCCGGGTGGTGGGCCCGGACAGGGTCAGCGCCGCGACCAGCTCGTTCCCGGCGCGTACCGGGACCGCGACCCCGGTCACCCCGGCGACCAGACCGTCGCTCTGCACCGACCACCCACGTCCGGCGGTCTGCTCCAGGCGCGCGAGCAGGTCGACCCGGGAACCGACACCGCGGCCGGCCCGGTCGATCAGCGCCGTCTGCTCGGCGGGCGGGAGATCCGCCATGAGCACGTCGCCCGTCGCCGTACCGACCATGGGGATGGCGTCGCCGACCGGCACCACCCGGCGCAGCTCCTGGCGGCTGTCGGCCGAGGCGATGCAGACGCGGTTGTCACCACGCCGCACGTTCAGCGACGCCGTCTCCCCCGTCCGGTCCCGCAACTCGCCGAGCGCCCGGTGCACCACGGCCATGGGCTCCCCGCCCTCCCGGGCACGACGCACCAACCGGAACATCCGCGCCCCGAGCAGGTAGGACCCCTCGTCGGTCCGGTCGAGCATCCGCTCGTCGGCGAGCTCACGCATGATCCGCGAGACCGTCGACAGCGACAGCTCGATGTCCTCACTGACCCGCGCCGCCGTGGCGGGGGTCGGCGAGGCGGCGACGCTCTCGAGGATGGCGACCACCCGCTGCATCGACCTCACGGATCTCCCCCTCCTCCGTCAGCGCGTCCCACGGCACCGGTGATCGTACGAGTTCCCCGCACGGCTCCGGAGGGTTGACGCGCGTCGGTGCCGCTCCTTACGGTCATCTCATCAGATGCACTGCACGCTCACCCAGTGAGCGCTGCGACATTCGGGAGGGACACGTGGGCGAGCTCGCCCTGTCCGGTGTCACCGTCGTCGACCTGACACAGATCGTGAGCGGCGCGGTCACCAGCATGATGCTGGCCGACTTCGGTGCCGAGGTGATCAAGGTCGAGCCGGTCGGCGGCGAGACGTACCGGCACGCCGGCTACGAGCTGCACGGTCCGGGCGGCAGCACGAACCTGAACATCCTGCGCTTCTCGCGCGGCAAGAAGAGCGTCGAGATCGACCTCAAGACCGAGCGCGGCAAGGAGCTGCTCACCGGGCTCGTGGCGCAGGCCGACGTACTCGTGGAGAACTTCCGGCCCGGTGTGCTCGCCCGACTCGGCTTCTCCTGGGACCGGCTGCACGAGATCAACTCGCGCCTGGTCTACACCTCCATCAGCGGGTTCGGGCACGACGACGTCCTGCCCAGCCCGTACCGGGACCGGCCGGCCTACGCCATCATCGCCGAGGCCATGGCAGGGCTGACCCACCTCGCGGGCGAGGCGGACCGCCCCCCGGCGTGGATGGGCTTCGCGATGTCGGACATCTTCACGGGCACCTGCGCCTTCGCCGGCACCCTCGTGGCGCTGCGCGACCGCGACCGCACCGGTCAGGGCACCCGCGTCGACCTCGGTATGTTCGACGCGTCGGTGCTCATGAACGACCTGCCGATGGCCTACCAGGAGCACGTCGGCGAGACGATGGGCCGCGGGCAGTACGCCCTGCAGTCCCCCTGGGGACCGTTCGCGACCAACGACGGCTACGTCATCATCGCGGTCCTCAACGCCCGGGAGTGGGCGAACCTGTGCGCCGTGATCGACCGGCCCGACCTCGCGACCCACCCCGACCTGATCACCGGCCACCAGCGCTCGCAGGCCCACGAGGCCCTCGTCCGCCCGGCCGTCGAGGCGTGGACCTCCGCCCGCTCCCGGACCGAGGCGGTCGGCGCGCTGCAGTCCGCGGGCGTGCCGTCGGCCCCGGTGAACACCACCGCGGACCTGGCCTCCGACCCGCAGGTCGCCGCCCGGGGGATGCAGCAACCGACCGTCACCCGCGAGCTGGGCGAGATCCGCACCGTCGGCAACCCCATCAAGGTCGCCAGCTCCCTGGTCGGGCAGGGCCCCGCCACCCTCCCGGGGCTGGGAGAGCACACCGACGAGGTGCTGCGCGACCGACTCGGTCTCGACGAGCAGGCGATCGCGGGCTTGCGCGAGGAGAAGGTGGTCGGCTGATGTCCCTGCCGCACTCCGAGACCCCGCGGGTCGCCCCCGTCGACGACCCGACGCCGGAGGTCGCCGACCTGCTCGGACGCACCCTGTCCGACGCCGGCGGCACCCCGTTGACGATCTTCCGCACGCTCGCGCGGCACCCGCGGATGCTGAAGCGGTTCAACGTCCTCGGCGGTTTCTTCCTCACCCGGGGGACGCTGCCCTCCCGCGACCGCGAACTGGCGATCCTGCGCACCGCGTGGAACACCGGGTGCGAGTACGAGTGGGGACAGCACGTCCTCATCGGCCGCGACGTCGGTCTGACCGATACCGAGATCGAGGCGGTCACGACGCCGTCCGCCTCGACACCGGAACCCGCCCTGCTCGCCATCGTCGACGAGTTGATCGACCACGACGACCTCGGCGACGAGGCCTGGCGGACGCTCGTGGAGCGCTACGACACCGACCAGGCCCTCGAATTCGTCCTGCTCGTCGGCTTCTACCGCATGACCGCCGGGTTCCTCAACGCCACCGGCGTGCAGCGCGAGGACCACCTCCCCCGATTCCCCGCCCCGGAGCACCGATGACCGCGCCCGCCCTGCGTCCCGTCCACGTCGTCGGGGTCGCCACCACGCGCTTCGGCAAGCACCTCGACCGCACGCTGGGGTCGCTGACCGAGGAGGCCGTCGCCGGGGCGCTCGCCGACGCGGGTCTGTCCGTCGACGCCGTCGGCACCGCCGTGTTCTCCAATGCCGCCGCCGGCGTGCTCTGCGGCCAGGAGATGATCCGCGGTCAGGTCGCGCTCAAGGGCACCGGACTCGCCGGGATCCCCGTCGTGAACACCGAGAACGCCTGTGCCTCCGGAGGTTCGGCGGTCCACCTCGCGTGGCTCGCCGTCGCCTCCGGCCAGGTCGACACCGCGATCTCCGTCGGCGCCGAGAAGCTCTTCCACCCCGACAAGGCGCGGTCGTTCGCGGCGATCGAGTCGGGAACCGACCTGTCCCTGCAGCGGGAGGGCGAGACGGTGACCGGCGGCTCGGTGATGATGGGCGCCTACGCCGCGCAGGCCCGCGCCTACGCCGCCGAGCACGGCGACATCGCCGACGCCCTCGCCGCGGTCGCGGTCAAGAACCGCACGTTCGCCTCGGGGAACCCCGACGCACAGTTCCGCGACCCGGTCTCGATCGACGATGTCGCCGCCAGCCGTCCGGTCGCAGACCCGTTGCGCCTCCTGACGTGCTCGCCCCTGACCGACGGTGCCGCCGCCGTCGTTCTGACCGCGCGTGACGGGGCATCGACCGGCGACGTCTCGATCGCGACCACCACGATGGTGAGCCACCGCTCCGGTTCCTCGGTCGTGCGCCGCGCGGCCGACCAGGCCTACTCCGCCACCGGGCTCACCGCGGCCGACATCGACGTCTTCGCGCTGCACGACGCCTGCGCGTTCGCGGAGCTGGTCCAGTACGAGCAGGTCGGCCTCGTGCCCGTCGGGCAGGGCGCCGACGCCGCTCGCGACGGCCGCACCGGGCCCGGCGGGACCGCGCCGGTGAACACCGACGGCGGGCTGCTCAGCCGCGGGCACGCGCTGGGCGCCACCGGGGTCGCCCAGATCGTGGAGCTCACCCGCCAGCTGCGTGGCAGCGCCGGGCAGCGCCAGGTCCCCGACGCGCGGCGGGCCCTCGCGGTCAACTCCGGAGGCTGGATGGGCGACGACTACGCGACCTCGGTGGCGACCCTGCTCACCGGCGTCGCCTGACCACCACCCCCTACGAGCCGGGGCCGGATTGGGGACCACTCACGTCACACCACAGCAGCTGACGGGCACTCACAACACAAGATCGCTTCTGCTCGATCAGGTCGCCGAGCAGCACAGATGACGATGGTGGACCACCACAGCCGACGTGAACCCTGTTCATTGGGTTCGGGGTTCGAGTCCCTGACGGCGCACACCCCATGAAGGCCCTGACCCGTTGGTCGGGGCCTTCTTCGTGCCGACTACGTCGCTCCTGGTCGGGTGCCGGGCGTCGAGCAAATCACCGAGTCCGGCCTGTCCGGTGCGGCTCCTGGACGTCCTCGACCACGTTTCCGCGAGCCCCATCATGTCGAACCCGGACGGAGCGCTGCCAGGGCGAGCGCGAGCATGGCGTAATACCCGACCAGCCACACCAGCTCTGCGACGCACGCGGTGCCCAGCGTCGCCACGGCCCTGTCGTAGTCGTCGTCGGGGAGCGTCTGCAGCGTGACGAGGGTCCGAGCGGTTCGGGCGACGCAGGTCTCCACCTCGGGCAGACCGTCCGGCACGGCACCGTCGAGCACCGCCTGGAGCTGCGCGGAGTCGGCGCCGGCCTGACGCGCGGCGTGCTCGTGGGCCTCCCACTCGAACGCCGACCGCTGATGCGCGGCGACGGTGAGGATCGCGAGCTCCCGGCCCAGCGACGAGAGCTCGGTGCCGGTGCGCAGTGTCGCGCCCACCTGTTGCACGGCCGACCCCACGCCCGGCGCCAAGAGCATGAGGGCGAACGGGCCCAGCAGCCTGCCCTCGGCGTCGACCAGCGGCATGGAGGTCTGTGCTGCTCGCGGTCCGGTGGCGATCGCGGTGTACAGGGCGTGCTGCTCGGGCGTCAGTTCGTCGGGTCGCCGCAGCGGAGAGCGAGGAGGACCGGTCGCCCCCGGCACACCTCGCAGGCCGTCTCGGTGGTTCGCGCCGTCCGGAGAGGTCATCGGTCGTCAGTACCCGGTGCGGAGCGGATTGAGCGCTTGGCCGGCGACGACACGGTGTCGGAGTTCGCCGAGTTCCTCGACGGCCAGGACCACCTCGTCGCCGGGCCGGAGCCAGCCGCGGAAGTGGTCCGGGTCCATCGCGAAGTGCTCGAAGAGGCACCCGGTCGGCACGGTGCCCGAGCCGATGACGTCTCCCGGACGGAGCCGGGCACCCCGGGAGGCGTAGGCGACGATGTCGGCGAAGCCCCAGTCGACGGTGCTCCACCGACCCTCGGACACGAGGTCCCCGTTGACGTGGGCGGTCATCCGGAGGTCGAAGCCCTCGCCGGACCGGCGGTGGCTGATCTCGTCCGGGGTGACGAGCATCGGCCCCAGCGAGTTGGCGCCGTCCTTGCCCTTGGCCGGGCCGAGCTGGAGCGCGCGTTCCTCGATCTGGAGGTCGCGGGCACTCCAGTCGCAGTAGACGAGGTAGCCCGCGATGTGGTCCTCGGCCTTCTCCCTGGGGATGGAGACCCCGGGGGTGCCGATGACGGCGGCGACCTCGAGCTCGAAGTCGAACTGCTGCGAGCCCGGGGGCACGGGAATGTCGTCGCGGGGTCCGGTCACGGCGCCGGCGTTGGAGAAGTAGAAGCCAGGCACCTCGGCGTGGCGGGGGCTCAGGGGCATGTCGACCCCGCCCTGGCAGTTGCGCAGGTGCTGGAGGAAGCCGATGCAGTCGCGCAGCGCGCGGGGCTGCAGCGGAGCGCGGAGCACGAGGTCGTCGAGTGGGAGCGGCGCCGACGTCCGGGCGCGGGAGGCCGCGGTGGCGAGGGCGTCCGTCCCGTCGTCGAGCAGGTCGAGCAGCGTGATGTCCGGTTCGAGCGGGTGGACGCCGTCGTCGCCGACCAGGCCGACCCGGTCCCCGGCGGCGTCGGCGAAGGTGATCCAGCGCATCAGGCGACTCCTCGCGGTGCGGTCGGGGTGAATCCCTCGAGGGCGGCGATGCGCCCGAGGACGTCGAGCCGGTCGGGGCGGGGAACCGACGCGTCGAGTTCCTGGTAGACGTTGAGGACGTTCTGGGCGAGCCGGCCGTGCTCCGGGAGCCCCGCGAACCGGCCGAGGTCGATCGAGGCGACGGCCTGCTCGACGTCGAGACCGTCCTCGAAGCGCTTGACCGCCTCGTCCTGCACGAACTGCAGGTAGGCACGGACGGGCTCGACCCCGCGCTTGTCGGTCACGGGTCCGTGGCCGGGGACGATCGTGACGACGTCCATGTCGAGGATGCGTTCGCAGGCGGCGATCCACCGCGAGGTGGGTCCGGCCCAGACGACGGGGGTGCCGCCGACGAACAGGATGTCGCCGGCGAAGAGCAGACGGGCGTCGGGCACGTGGACCAACGTGTCGCCGGGCGTGTGCGCGGGCCCGACCTGGACGAGCCGCACCTCGCGCCCGCCGACGTCGAGGGTCTCCTCGCCCTCGAAGGTGCGGTCCGGTCCGGTCGCCACGATCCCGTCGAAGTCGAAGGGGCCGAAGATGTGGCGGGTGAACTCGCCGACCGGGCCGTCGAGGCGCTTCACGGCCGCCAGGGCGTCGACCTGGTCCTGGGTCATGAGGTCGGCTGCCGCCCGCGAGGAGACGATCTCGACGCCGCGCTCGGCCACGAGCTGGTTGCCGAAGACGTGGTCGCCGTCGGAGTGGGTGTTGACCAGGGTGCCGAGCGGGTGGGCGTCGGTGACCGGGCGGAAGCCCTCGAGCATCTCGGCGGTGAGCGCCAGGTCGAACAGCGTGTCGACCAGGAGCGAGGTGCCCGAGCCGGTGATCAGACCGGAGTTGCTCCACCCCCAGCTGCCGTCGGGGAGCAGCCAGGCGTGGCAGCCGTCGCCGAGATCATGGAGGCCGCGGCGGTAGTCGGGGCTCACGCCGTCACCAGCCGGACCGGCAGCGACGTGAAGTTGCGGATCTCCCGGTTCGGATTGCGGACCGGGGTGCCGACGAGTTCGAACGCACGGACCCGGGAAGCGAGGGCGCCGAGGAACTCGGCGGCTTCCAGTCGGGCCACCGGGGCGCCGATGCACAGGTGGATCGACGCGCCGAACGCGACGTGTTGCCGGGCGTCGGGACGCGCGATGTCGAGGGTGTCCGGATCGGCGAAGCGCGCGGGGTCCCGGTTGGCCGCGGGGAGGATCGCGCAGACGTCGGCGTCGGCCGGGATGACGACGCCGCCGATCTCGACCTCCTCCACGGTGCGACGGAAGAACTGCCGGAAGGGCGAGTCCCACCGCAGCACCTCCTCGACCGCGTTGGGGATGAGCGTCGGGTCGTCGCGGACGGCCTCCCACGCCTCGGGGAAGTGCGCGAAGGCGTGGACGGCGTTGGCGAGCAGGCTGTTGGTCGAGTCGATGCCGGCGAGCCAGATCGACGCGAGGGTCATGAGGCGTTCCTCGCCATCCTCGAGGTCCGCGGTGTCGCCGCCCTGCTCCATGATCAACCGGCCGAGGCAGTGGGCGGGCATCCCGGCCAGGCCCTGCTCGGCGAGCCAGCCGACGGCCTCGAGGACCCGCTCCATGTGCACGGGGTCCGCGTCGGGTCCGACCATGTGCATCACCGAGTCGGCCCATGACGTGATCGTCTCGGTGTTCGGCGGGGTGATGCCGGTGAGGCGTCGGATGGCGAGGTCCGGCAGCGGCTGGGTCAGCGCGGTCACCACGTCGACCTCGCCCTGCGCGACCGCCGCCTCCACGAGCCGCTCGGTCGGTTCCCGGACGTCGGGTCGCATCTCCTCGATCGCGCTGCGCGCGAAACGCTGCTGCACCGAGCGACGGATGCGGGTGTGTGCCGGCGGGTCGTTGTCGATGAACGGGGCCCGGAACCCGGACGCGGCGACCCGGACGTAGCTGGAGCCGCGCCCCGACACGAACTGCCGGTACTTGCGCAGCACGGTCGAGACGGAGTCGTAGCGCGCGACCACCCACAGGTCCCGGTCCGCGAGGTGCACCACCGGACCGGCGTCGCGGAGGCGCTCGTAGACCGGATACGGATCGTCGAGGTGCTCGAGGAGGAACGGGTCGAGGGGGAGGTCCACGGGCGGGCTGGCGGTCATCACGGCGAGCGCTCCTTCGCGATCTTTCTGCATCTCGGTGCATCTTGTGGTCGCCGACACTTTTGCATCGAGATGCAACAATGTCCAGGCACCCGACGCCGGACCGAGGAGCGCGCGTGGTCGAGACGCTCGACGGACGGACCCGCCGTCGGCTCGCCACGCGGGAACGGCTGTACGAGGCCGCCGTCGCACTGATCACCGAGCGCGGATACGAGGTGGCGACCTTCGACGACATCGCCGCCCGGGCCGGCACGTCCCGGCGCAGCTGCTTCAACCACTTCGCGTCGAAGAGCGACATCTCCCTCGAGTGGGCCCGTCGACGACGGGCCCGCGCGGCCGAGGCGGTCCGGGCCGCGAGCCCGCAGGGTCCGCTCGACGGGCTGCGCGTGTACTTCCACGAGCTCGCGGTGGTCACCGAGGACCGGCCGGTGGAGACGCGTGAGATGCTGCTCGGCTTCCTCTACGCCGGCGGTCCGGTCTTCCACCGCACTCCCATGGCCCAGGAGCTCCGGGCCTGGCTCGCCGACGAGTCCCCGGAGACGGTCACGCGGCTCGACGTCGCCGCGGAGATTCTCTACGACGTCTACCTCGGGGTCCTGTGGCGCTGGATCCGCGACGACAGCCCACCGCCCGGGGCGTTCCTCCGCGAGCTGGACGTCGCCGTCGATCTCGTCATCCGAGGACTCGCCGGCTCCTTCGTCGATCACTGAGTCGACGACGACACCCCGACGAGCACCTGGCGACCGCGACGTCGCGGGCGAGGGCGACGGCTTGGCCTGCAACGCTCGGCGTGGGCTCGGGGTTCATCGCGACAGTCACTGCCGGGCGGGGTCGATGAGGCCGACGGCGGTCCGCACGATGCTGCTCTTGACGGTGTCGCGCAGGCGAGCGAGTCGGTTGTCAGCCACGGTGACGCGTGCTGCGAGGCCGAGGCGCGGGAAGAGCGGGGCGGCGTTGTCGTGGTCGATCGTGGCGGAGATCGATTGCCCGAACGGGCTGTGGGTGAGGTGCTCGTCGAGGCCGCCGGTGAAGTACGTGACCGCGCTGGCGGGAGCGAACGGCCAGTCGCTGCCGTAGAGGACGTGGTCGGGGCGGGCGAACGCGAGCAGTGAGGGCAGCGCGGCGGGGCTGCCGGAGAGAGCGGTGTCGTAGTAGAAGGCGCGGAAGTCGTCGAGGACGTCGCGGGGGCTGCGTCCGGTGTCCCCGGCGATGGCGACGGCCATGCGGTGCGAGGCGTAGGGCACGAAGCCCCCGGCGTGGGAAAGGATCATCCGAAGGTCGGGGTGTCGGTCGACGACGCCGTTGCGCACGAGCAGGTAGGCGGCGCGGGTGGTGTCGAGCAGGAAGTCCGCGGCGAAGGGCGGGATGCCGTCGACCGCGGGGGCCGGCAATTCGGCGGGGTGGATGAACACGACCATGTTGCGGCGGGCGAGTTCGTCGATGACGGGGTCGAAGGCGTGGTCGCCGAGATAGGTGCCCTGGTGGTTGGCCAGGAGCACGACGCCGTCGGCGTGCAGGTCGTCGTCGGCGTGCGCGATGGCTTCGAGGGCGAGGTCGACGTCGGGCAGCGGGACCGCGGCGAACATGCCGAAGCGGTCGGGGTGTTCCTTGACCAGTTCGGCGTGGTGGTCGTTGAGTCGCGTAGTGAGGTCGCGGGCCTCGGCGCGGTCCCCGAGGTGGGTGCCGGGGGTGGACAGCGAGAGGATGCCGGTGGCGATGTGGTGGTCGTCCATCATCGCCAGTGCGCTCTGCGGGCTCCAGTCGGGCAGGGCCCGGCCGCCGGCCTCGGCGATCCCGTGCCGCTCGAGGGCCGCGACGTAGTCGCGGGGCAGCAGGTGTTGGTGGACGTCGATGCGCCCGGTGTCGGCCATGGGGTGGACCTCCTCGTCCGGTGCAGTGATGGTGGTCAGCCGAGGCCGGTGAAGCCGGGGCGACCGGGCTGGGCGCGCCCGGCGGAGGGGGCGACCTCGCGGACGTAGTCCTCGATCCCGGCGCCGGCCAGGGGCAGGACGACCTCCTCCTCGCGGATCAGCGAGCCGAGGCCCAGCCGGAACTGGTTCAATTTGTCGATCACTGTCTGCCCCACCGGGGTGTGCCCCCACACGCTGATGCCCCGGTGGGTCACGGGCTCCCAGGTCTTCTCGTCGACGACGAGGGGGTTCCAGCCGACCTCCCATTCGAAGCCCGAGGGGGTCTGGGCGTAGAAGGACAGCTCCCGGTCGTTGGTGTGCTGGCCGACGGCCAGTGCCACGCCGAAGCCGAGTTCCTTGATCCGCTGGTAGGCGCCGACCATGTCGTCGAGCTCGGCGACCTGGACGTTGAGGTGCTGGACGCGGGTGCGGATGGGATCGAGGCGCACGCCCTGGGTGGAGGCCACTGCGATCGAGTGGTGACGTTCGTTGACCCGCAGAAATCGGATCTTCAGTATGACCCCGCTGATGGTCTCGTCGATGTAGTCCGAGAGCCGTGCGTCGAACAGGGTGTCGTAGTAGCCGCGCAGTCCGGCGGGATTGGTTGAGGTCAGAGCGACGTGGCCCATGCCGCCTTCTCCGGTGACGAAGCGGCTGGTCCGCATGACCGGCGGGGCCTCGTCGAGCACCGGGCGGGTGAACACCTCCTGGGTGATGCCCTTGGGTCCGGGGAAGCGCAGCAGACGCTCGACGCCGCGCCGGGCGGCCTGCTCGGCGGTGCCCTCGGCAGTTGGGACGCCGGCGCCGCGAACGCGGTCGATGACGCGGTCGAAGGTGTCGTGATCGTCGAGTTGCCAGCCGATGGTGGTGACGTCCTCGGCGGGCCCGCGCTCGAGCAGGAACCGGCAGGCGTGCTCGTCCATCCGGAAGCGGAGGGTGTCGCGGTCGAGTTCGTCGGCGTGCATCCCGACGGCGTCGACCCCGAAGCGCCGCCAGTCGGTCATGCGCTGGGTTTCGATGACGAGGTAGCCGAGGTGGACCCGGCCGAACACCGACGCCGGTGGCGTGGGGAGCCCGTCGGGTTCGACGTCGTGGCCGGGCAGGGACGTCGTGCTCACCGGTCCTGCCCTTCGTCGAGGAAGCCGCGCACGACGTGGTTGAACATGGCGGCCTGTTCGAACTGGACCCAGTGCCCGGTGCGGGCGAACTGCAGCAGGGTCGCCTGCGGCATCGTGTCCGCCAGCGTGGTGCCCCCGGAGGGCCGGTTGACGCGGTCCTCGGCGCCCCAGACGACCAGGGTCGGGGTGTGCAGCTCGGCCAGACGACGGTCGCGGGTGAGATCCATGCGCCACAAAGTGCGCAGCGCACCGGGACCCGACGGTCGACGAAGCGGCGGGTCGGCGACGACCTCGGGATCGATGCTGGCCTGGTAGCGGGCCTCGATGGCTTCGGCGGGCACCGTGGAGGGATCGAACACGAGGTGTTCGCGGATGAACTCCTCGAGCTTGGCCCGGGAGGGTCCGGTGCCCCGGTAGTAGTTGAGCAGGGCGTTGAGGCCGGGCGTCGGGAGGGCGCGGGTGGTGCCGATCCCGCCGGGTCCCATGAGCACGAGACGGTCGACCCGCTGCGGGGTGTCGAGGGCCAGGCGCAGCGCGGCCGACCCGCCGTAGGAGTTGCCGACCAGATGGGCCCGTTCGAGGCCGAGGGCGTCGAGGACGCCGCGGACGGCGTCGGCGAGGTAGCCGAAGGGGTCGGACTGGTCGATGTGCTTGCGGGACCGGCCGTAGCCGGGCAGGTCCGGCACGATCACGCGGTGCCCGGCCGCGAGGGCCTCGATGTTGCGGACGTAGTTCGACACGCCGGAGGCCCCGGGACCGCCGCCGTGCAGCAGCAGCACCGGCGGCCCGTCGCCGGTCTCGGCGACGAAGACCTCGGTCTCGCCACGGCCGCCGCCGGGACCGCGCACGGTCAGCGACAGGGTCTTCTCCGACATCGTCGGCGTGCTCATCGGATGGTCCTCTCGGGAACGGGTGAGTGCTCGGCGGTGCGTGCTCAGGCGGCGCGCCGTGCCCAGGGCGGGGCAGGGAGCGCATGCCCGGCGGGCGCGGCGCTGTGGACGAAGCCGTCCGGCCGCAGCACGAGCGAGGCCGCACGGTGCTCATGCATCCAGGCCACGAGCTGGTTGTCGATGTCGACGACCGCGCCGGGACGCGGTTCGCTGCCCGCGGGCAGCAGGACGACCGGGCGGGCGCCGGCGTCCTGCCAGGCGCTCTCGTCGCGGCGGGTGTTCTCCGACGGCGGGCGCAGCAGAACCCAGCCGCGTCCCAGGGCATCGTCGAGACGCGCGCGGCGTCCCTCGCCGTCGAGGACCCAGGGCTGCGGCGGCAGCCAGCCGACCGCGGGGTGCGCGTCCTGCGCGAGCAGCCCCTCGCGGTAGTGCGGGTCGGGGAACCAGCTCCCCTCGCGCAGCCAGGACCCGAGGCCGGGCAGCCGCATCGCGGCCCGGAACACGTGGTTGCGCACCCAGGCGAGAGCGGCTCGGCGTTGGGTGATGAGCATGCCGGCGCGCACCGCCCAGCTGGTCATCTCGCGGACGTGCGGCTGGCGTTCGGTCTCGTAGCTCTCGAGCGCGGACTCCGGGAGCTCGCCGCGCAGCACCGCAGCGAGCTTCCAGCACAGGTTGGCCGCGTCGCGGACCCCGGAGGCCATGCCCTCCCCGATCCAGGGCGGCATGACGTGGGCGGCGTCGCCGGCGAGGAACACCCTCCCCGAGCGCCACCGGGTGGCGAAGCGGACGTGGTGGCTGTAGACCACGGCGCGCAGCAGCCGGACGTGCTCCTCGGTGATTCCGTGGCCCGCGAGCAGCGACCACACCGAGGCGTCCGTCGCGAGTTCTGCTTCGTCCTCCCCGGGAAGAACGGGGAACTCCCAGCGGTGGTGACCCAGTGGGGTGGGGCAGTCCACGGCCGGTCGTTGCGGGTCGCAGTGGAAGCGCAGCCGGTCGTGCTCGGGCCATTCGCGCAGGACTTCGGTGTCGATGACCAACCAGCGGTCCTCGTACGTGCGGCCCTCGAATCCGACCCCGAGCTGCGCGCGGGTCGGGCTCGACCCGCCGTCGGCAGCGATGACATAGCGGGCCCGCAGACGACGCAGGGCGCCACCGTCCAGGTCGGCGACCAGCAGCTCGACCGACTCCGGGCCCTGCACGATGCGGAAACACTCCTGCCCGAGCCAGACCTCGACGTTCGGGTAGCGCTTCACCCCGCGGCGCAGGGTCTCCTCCACCGCGGGCTGGTAGATGAACAGCTGCGGCGGATGTCCGTTGCCGCGGGTGCGCGGGGTGAAGTTGAGGAACGACCGCCCGTCGGAGTCCACGAAGTCGATCGGCTTCTCCGGGAGCATGTCGGCCTCGAGGGCGTCCGCGAGCCCGGTCCGTTGCCAGGCCCGCATCACCTCCTCGTCGGTGGAGATCGCGCGGGCCCGGGAGTAGATCGAGGGCTCCCGTTCGATCACGACCACCGAGAGCCCCTCGACGCCCAGCAGGTTCGCCGCGGTCGCTCCGACCGGCCCGTATCCCACGATCGCGACGTCGACCTCCCGCGTCGCCTCGCGCGCCGACCGTGTCGCGGTCTCGCTACTCATAGCCTGCTGCCTCCACTCGAAGCACCGTCCGGCACCGCTTACTGGAGTGGACGCTACACGATTACTGTAGCGTTCACTACGGGAGGCGAGTGTGAGGGCCACGACGCACGGCGGCGTCCGTACGCTCGAACGACGATCAGGCAGGAGGGAAGGCGACGTGGTGGTCAGCGAGCGCAGCAGCCGTCAGCGACGAGCCAACGGCGAGGAGTCCAGGCGCCGGATCCTCGACGCGACGGTCGAGATCGCCGGCGAGCGCGGCTACGAGGGCACCAGCATCAACCTGGTCAGCGCCCGGGCCGGGCTGCCAGCCAGCTCGATCTACTGGCACTTCGAGAACAAGGACGAACTGATCGCGGCGGTCATCGAGCGCAGCTTCGACACGTGGCTGTCTGCGATGAGCCTGCCCGAGTCCGCAGAGCCGCCAGAGGCCGCCGCCGACCCGGCGACCATCGCCGAGGACAAGGCCCTGGGCATGGCCGCCCGGGTCGCCGACGCCCTGCTCGAATCCCCCGACTTCCTGCGCCTGGGACTGATGCTCGCACTCGAACGACGACCCGAGGAACCTCGGGCCCGCACCGTGTTCCTCCGGGTCCGGCAGGTCGCTCACGAGCGACTCGTCGCCGCGGTCGAGGAACTCGCTCCCGACCTCCTACCCGACGAGGTCGCACTGCTGGTGGCCTACGCCCTCGCCGCCGCCGATGGCCTGTTCATCTCCCGCGAGGTCGGGGGCGACTCCGTCGACCTTCCAGCGATGTTCGAAATGCACGCCCATGCCCTGATCGACTCCGTGGCCCGTTTCCGCGCCCGTCGACGGCAACACCTGCCCTGATCCGTGCCAGGCGCAGTACCGGCCCGGTCGCCCGCAGACGTGGCCGCGAGCGGACCGCGGCCGAGACGTACGCACGATTCCTCGGTCGCCGGTGTGAGGGGCCGGGGGCTCAGCTCTCCGCGACGAAGCTGCTGACCAGTCGGTTGAACTCGGCGGCGTGTTCGATCTGGGCCCAGTGCCCGCAGCGGTTGAACAGGACCAGCCGCGCATCGGGAATCATCGAGAGCAGCCGCAGCGAGTGTTCGTGGTGCACGACGCGGTCGTCACGGCCGTGGACGAGCATCGTCGGGGCGGTGATGCCCCGGACCTCCGCGGGGTCCACCGGCCGGGACACCGCACCGCCGGTGGGCAGCCCCTCGAGGAAGTTCTCGAGGTGGTCGGGCCGGGCCGACGCCGCTTCCGCACGCATCGCGGCCAGTTCCTCGGTGGCGAACTCCGGGGCGAAGGTCATGATCTGGACGAGCCGCATCATGGTGGCGGGGGTCGGGTTGCGGTACCCCTCGATGAGGATCTTGAGGCCCTCGGAGGGACCGTCCCCCGGCCCGAACAGCGGGGGGACGTCGGGGAAGCTGCCGCTGCCCATGGTGATCAGGTGGGAGACGCGGTCGGGGTAGCGCGCGGCGACGGCGACGGCGACCATGCCGCCCATCGAGTTGCCGACCAGCGCTGCCTTCTCGATGCCCAGTTCGTCGAGCAGTTCGATGACGGCGGCCGGGTGGTCGTACTCGGCGGAGGGCGCTGCGTCCGACTGGCCCCACCCTGGGGCGTCCCAGGCGATGACGCGGAACCTCTCGGCGAGCGCCGGGATGTTGAGGTGGTAGTTGCTCCAGCCGGTCGCGCCGGGGCCGCTGCCGTGCAGCAGCAGTACCGGGTGGCCGCTGCCGGCCTCGTTGTAGCGCAGCCGCCAGGACTTCGTCTGCGCGAACCGGATCGTGTCCGCCTCGGTCGGGGCGTGCGTGGCGGTCGGCGTGCTCATGGTTCTCCCGGGGTCGTGGGGTGGGCGTCGGGTTGGTCGGTCAGCGGGGGACCGCCGTGGTCAGTGCGAAGCCCGCGATCCACTCGGGGATGGCCCGGTAGAACCGGGAGCGCATCTCGTACGGGCCGTGCACGGCGAGGGCGGCGTACGCGGCGATCCAGGTGCGGACCTCGTGGGAGGAGTGCCCGGCCTGCTCGACGCACCACTGGTTGCTCCAGCCGTCGATCTCGCCGAGACGTTGCTCGGCGAGCAGGTCGAGGAACTGGTCGTCCCAGTCAGGGTTGAGGGGGGCGATGGTGGCGGTGCCGGCCGCGAGGTCGAGTCCGGTCTGGCGGACGCGGCGTTCGCGCGCGGCCCGTTCCTGGGTGGTGGGGTTGCGCCCGGCGATCAACCGTTCGGCGACCTCGGGCGCGGCGCCCTGCAGCTCGGGTACCGGCGGGTCGTGGGACAGCCCTCCGGAGGCGACGAGCAGGACCCGCTCGTCGAGTTGGTCGAGGTAGGTGCCGATGGCGCTGCCGAGGCGGCGGGCGCGGGCGGCAGGCCCGATCGGGGTCGCGACCGCGTTGATGAACACCGGGATCGTCGGGACCGCGGCGATGGAGCCGAAGAGCAGCCCGAGGGGCTGGGCGCAGCCGTGATCGACGTGCATGCGCTCAGAGATCGCAACGTCGATCTCGGCGTCCAGGACGTGCTGGGCGAGGGCGCGGGAGGTATCGGCGGGAACGTCGAGCGGTCCGGCTTCGGTGCCGTAGTCGCCCACGGCCTGGGCGGCCTGCCCGATGCAGAACGGCGGCATCATGTCGTAGAAGACCCCGTTGTAGTGGTCGGGAGTGAAGACCACGACGAGGTCGGGTGCGCTGGAGGCGACGAACGCCCGCGCCTGCTCGAACTCTCGGTCGACGGCGGCGCGCACGTCGGGAGCCGGGTCGTTGACGGTCATCAACGGCGAGTGCGAGGTGCCGACCAGGCCGATCAACATGGCTGTTCCTCTCGGGCACGGCGGTGCGGGCGACGCCGGGGCGCGCGACGACACCGCACGCTCCCGGAGCGACCAGGACGGGAAGGTTGTTCTCCAGGGCTCTGGCGGGCGGCGGCGTTGTGGTCGCATGCCGCCCGCCGAGCACCGGCGGTCAGACTGTGGGGTGCAGGCGGCGCCAGATCGATCGTTCGACCTCGGCCAGCTCCGGGCTGTGCTGGAAGGCGACCGTACGCGGGCGTGGTTCGTCGATCTCGACGATCTGGCGCACCGTGCCGGGGTGCGCGGACATGATCGCGACGCGGTCGGCCATGAACACCGCCTCGCGGATGTCGTGGGTGACCAGGACCGCGGTGGTGCCGAGGTTCTCCAGGATCGCGCAGATGTCGACCTGCAGACGCTCCCGGGTCAGGGCGTCGAGCGCGCTGAAGGGTTCGTCGAGCAGCAGGACGTCGGGTCGGACGGCCAGCGCGCGGGCCACGTTGACCCGCTGCTGCATGCCGCCGGAGATCTGGTTGGGCAGGTAGTCGGCGTAGGGAGAGAGCCCGGTGAGCTCGAGCAGTTCGTCGACGGCGCGGTCGCGGGCGACCTTGGAGCCGTGGACGTCGCGGCCGGCCTTGAGCGAGATACCGAAGGCGACGTTCTTGCGCACCGAGAACCAGGGCAGCAGTGAGGAGCGCTGGAAGACGTAGGACAGCCTCGGCGCGGCACCGGTGGTGCTGGGGAGTTCGACGGTTCCGCTGGTGGCGGTCTCGAGACCCTGGATGATGCGCAGCAGGGTGGTCTTCCCGCAGCCCGAGGGGCCGACGACGGCGAGGAACTCCCCGCGCGCGAGCTGCAGTGACACGTCCTGCAGGACCGCGGGACGGTCGGTGGCGCCGAAGGTCTTGTCGACCCCGTTGATGACCAGGGCGTTCTCGATGGCGGTGCTGGTCATTTCATCCCCCGGTGGGCGCGGTGCTCGAAGAACTCGATGACGCCGGTCAGGACGATGCCGAGGAAGGCGAGCAGGACGGTGACGGCGAAGATGTTCGGGGTGTCGAAGGACTGCGCGGACTGCTGCAGGTTCAGGCCGAGCCCGGAGGACGCCCCGAACAGGTCGGCGACGACGACGCCGATCAGGCCGCGGCCCACGGCCAGGCGCAGCCCGGTCAGGATGAAGGGCAGGGCGCCGGGGAAGAGCACCTTGGTGAAGGTCTCGAACCGCGAGGCCTGGTAGACGACCGCGAGTTCGCGGTAGTCGGTGCTGACTGCCCGCGCCCCGGCCACGGTGTTGATCAGGATCGGGAAGATGACCAGGGCGATGACCACCGCGACCTTGGACTGCAGCCCGAACCCGAAGATGATGATCATCAGAGGGGCGAGGCCGATGATCGGGGTCGCGTAGAGGGCGTTGACCCACGGGTTGGTCCAGCGGTAGAGGATGGTGCTGGCCCCGATGGCCAGCCCGAGGGCGATGGCGACGACCGCGGCGAGGACGTAGCCGATCGCGAAGCCTTGCATGCTCACGATCAGGTCCGGCCAGATGCTGCCGGTCCGGAACAGCTCCCACAGGGTGGCCGCGATGGTGCTCGGTGCCACGATGACCAGCGGGTTCGGTTCGAAGACGCGGACGAGCAGTTCCCAGAGCAGCAGACCCGCGACGATGGAGATGACGCCGTAGGGCGTGCGCAGGGCGGCGCGGCGAGCCGGTGAGGTCCGGCGGGTTCGGGTGGGCACGTCGGTGACCGTGCCGGGTTCGCTCATCGTGGTGGTCACTGTGCGGTTCCTCCGGCCTTCTCGAGGTAGGAGTAGTCCATGTACTCGCCCTCGGTGATGGGCTTGGACATGAGTCCGAGCTCGGTGTAGGCGCGCACCGTGGCGTCGAAGACGCCGGGAGCGTGGCGCAGGTCGGCTGGGAAGTAGGCGTTCTGGATCGCCGGGTTGTAGAAGTACTTCTCCAGCCCGGCCCGAACCGCTTCCGGGGTGGTGTCGCTGAGCTTGGCGATCATCGCGGTGGCCTGGTCGGCGTTCGCGGGGTTGCGGACGAAGTCGACCGCGCGCTTGATCGCGCGCAGGTAGCCGGCGGCGACGTCGGGGTTGGCCTGCGCCCAGGTGCGGGAGGCCTCGATGTCGGTGGTCATCAGCTGCGGGAGCGCGGCGCCGGGGGGCGCGAAGCCCAGGTCGTGGACCGCGCCGGAGGCGATGGGGATCTGCACTGGCGGGTAGGTCGCCAGGGTGGCGGCGGCCTGTCCGTTCTGGACGGCGGCGATGCGCTGCGGGGTCGCGCCGAGCGCGACGTAGGTCAGGTCCCTGGCGGGGTCGAGACCCGCGGAGCGGGCGAGCTGGTCGAACACCACGCGGGTGATGTCGTTGGT
Organism: Actinomycetospora termitidis; assembly: GCF_030286555.1. Lineage (GTDB taxonomy): Bacteria > Actinomycetota > Actinomycetes > Mycobacteriales > Pseudonocardiaceae > Actinomycetospora > Actinomycetospora termitidis. Next base: position 58,541 of record NZ_JASVWF010000008.1, read on the forward strand.
GCTGCCCAGCGCGATGGTCTTGCCGCGCAGCTGGTCCCAGGAGGTGATCTGGGGGTTCGAGGCGACGGTCCAGATCGAGGCGTCCATCTCGGCGGCCAGCCCGACGACCGCGGCGCCCTTGGACGCTGCGGCGACCCCGTCGGCGCCGATGTGGCTGATCTGCACCGCCCCGGACTGCATTCCGCTGATGGCGTCGGAGCCCTTGGTGACGTTGACGTAGTTCTTGACCTTGATGCCTTCCTGGGCGAAGTAGCCCAGTTCTTCGGCGAGGTGGGGGTAGAGCCCGGTGGTCATGCCGGCCTTGGACTGCTCGGCGACCACGATCTCGCGCGGGTCCCCGGACTGTCCGCCGCCGCAGGCGCTCAGGGTCAGCCCCACGGCGAGCAGCAGCGCCGCGGCCGCTGTGGATCGGGCGAGCCCGCGGCGGCGGGGTCGCGTCGTTGCGAACATCGTCATCCTCCTGAGTCAAGCGGTCCGCAGTCGGGACTCGGGCGCCGTGCGGCGCCCGAGCAGGGAGTCCAGCAGGACCCCGGGGTCGGTCGGTGGGGTCGCGGAGCTCCAGGCGACGACGTGATCGGGGCGGACCAGAACGAAGCGGCGGTCACGGTAGGTCAGTTCGTCGACGGTCTCTTCGAGGTCGAGCCAGCTCAGCGGGACGCCGAGTTCGGCGGCTGCCGCGCGCAGCGGTTCGACGTCGGCGGCGGTCGCGCCGCGAGTGATCAGGGTGAAGTCGTCGCCGAGCTGGTCGTAGAGCGAGCTGCCGTCGGGACGCCAGTGGTGCGGGACGCGGGCGCCGGCGTCGACCGAGGGGCGGTACTGGTCGATGGCCGCGATGGCCGAGGTCTCGCCGTGCTCGTCGGAGGGGGCCTCGACGACCCCGGGCGAGCCGACGTAGCGGGCCCCGAACTGGACGCCCTGGCTGAACCACTGCTGGCGGTCGACCTGTTGGATCCTGGCGCCGACCTCGGCGCGCAACGCGTCGCCTCGGGGCCCCGGTTCGCGCAGCGCGGGGTCGCGTCCGACACCGCTCATGTCACCGTCGATCTTGAGGGCGGCGCGGCTGGTCGCCTCGCCCACCGAGCGTCGTTCGACCTCGTAGTCGTCGAGGACCCGGGTGCCGGCCCAGCCGCGAAGGACCGCGTGCAGCCGCCAGGACAGGGACATCGCGTCGGCGATGCCGGTGTTCATGCCGAAGCCGCCCAGCGGCAGCCACAGATGGGCGGCGTCGCCGGCGAGCAGGACCCGACCGGAGTGGAAGCGGTCGGCGACCAGGCGCCGGGCGGTCCAGGGCACGACGCTCAGGGTCTCGATGTCGAACTGGCCGCCGAGGCTCTCGGCGAGGACCTGCTCGGTATCCACGGCGGCGGGGTCGGCGCCGTGCGGAACGCGGGCGTGGCACAGGAACAGCTCGCGGCCGTCGAGCACGACCACGCTTCCGCGGTAGGTGGGGCCGAACCACCAGTACATCCAGCCGGGCCGGGTCCCGAGGTGGGAGGCGAGGTCCGGGGAGCGGAAGTAGACCGAGTGCCGTCGCTCGCTCGCCTCGCTGTCGCCTTCGAGGCGGGCGCCGATGGATCGGCGGACCAGGCTCGCCCCGCCGTCGCAGCCGACGACGTAGGCCGCGGAGATGCGGTAGGTCTCGCCGGTGGCGACCTCGCGGACCTCGACGGTGACCTCGTCCTGCCCGTCGTGGACCGCCTCGACGCGGTGTCCCCGCCGCAGTTCCGCGATCGTGGACTCCTGCAGCGCGCGGTCCAGGATCGGCTCGAGGAATATCTGAGAGATGCGATGCTGGGGCTCCGGGGACGGCCACTCCGCCAGCTCGTGGGCGGTGCCGTCGAGAACCTCGCGGCTCGAGGAGAACGGGAAACGGGTCAGCTCCGGACCGGTCATGCTGGTGCAGTAGACGACGTCGGTCGCGTGGTCGGCGGGCAGACCGGCGCGGCGGATCTCCTCGGCGAGCCCCAGCCGGCGGAAGTACTCCATCGATCGCGCGTTCGTGGTGTTGCAGCGCGGGTTGGCGGTGGTTACCGGTGAGGCGTCGAGGACCACGACGGGGGTGCCGCGGCGGGCGAGGTCGAGCGCGAGGGTCATTCCGACCGGACCGGCCCCCACCACGACGACCCGCCCCTGAGTGGTGTCGGGCGACACGCCCTCCTGTGTGGTGCAGCTCATGACGAGAACGCTAGAAAGCGATCTGCCATAGGTCTATTTCATCTTCTCGCGCTCTCTCATAGCCTTGCAGCTATCAATTGGGGACGAGGTGCACCAGATGGCGAGGCTCGACCGGATGGACAGGTCGGCGGTGGCGGCCGCGGACGAGGGCGGCGAGCTGGACGGACTCGATGACAACTTCTCCCTGCAGAAACTGCACGTGCTGTGCGCGGTCGTGGCGCACGGCGGTGTCGGCAAGGCGGCTGCCGAGCTGTTCGTCTCCCAGCCCGTGGTGACTTCCCACGTCCGCTCGCTCGAGCGTCGGCTCGGGGCCCGTCTGTTCGAACGCGACGGACGCGGGATCACCTTGACCGAGGCCGGCGTGCACGTGCACCGCTGGGCACTGGAAGTGCTGCGTGGACGCCGCGAGCTGGCCCAGTCCCTGCATCAGATCGCGGCCGGGACCTGGGGCAGCGTCGCGGTCGCGGCGAGCATGTCCGCGGGCAACAGCCTGCTCACGCCGGTCCTGATCGACTTCCGCCGCGACCATCCCGACGTCCGGGTCACCGCGACCAACTCCTCGGTGGAGGCGGCGCTGGAGATGACCCAGAGCGGCCGCGCCGATTTCTGTGTGGTCGGCACCGACGCCGTGCTCGACTCCCGGGCCTATACCGCGACGAAGCTCGGCGAGCCCAGGTTCGTCCTCGTCGCCGCCGTCGGGGACACCTCAGTGGGCGCGTCGGTGACCGTCGGCGAGCTCTCCCAGCTGCCCTTCGTGACCCCGCCGGCGGGACTGGCGATCCGGCGCAGCCAGGACGCGGCGCTCGCCGAGCTCGGGGTGGTCGACCGGCGGGTCGAGCTCGAGCTCGGCAGCGCCGAGGCGATCAAGCAGGCGGTCGCCGCCGGTCTGGGTGTGGCCCTGCTCTGGTCGGTCTCGGTGCGCGCCGACATCGAGCGAGGGGACCTGCGCGAGGTCCGTGTGGAAGGCCCGCTGCGCCGGGACAGGCTCTATCTCGTCACGCGCGTCGGTAAGCGGCTCAGTCCGGTGCAGGCGCGGCTTCGGGAACGGATCCTCTCCGAGGTGCCCGAGCTTCTCCACGAGGGCTGAAGCGACGTGACGGAATGTCATCGGCGGGCAGCACCCCGGCGACCGGGCCGGCGGGCGTCGCAACGGTGCCCGCTTCGGGTACCGCTCACGTCACGCCAGGGCCGACGCCGGACCGCCACAGGACGAGATCGCTACATCCGGAGTCGCTGAGCAGCACAGATGCTGATGGTGCGCCACCTCGACGCGACTCCGGGTCGGCTCCACCCGCCAGCGCACGCTGGTGTTGGCAATTCGATCTGCGCATCTCATTCGGCGCCTCCGCCGCACACATCCTGATCTATCCAACGTCGCTGTCGGACTGACGACCTGGGCCTGTGAGCTGCAGGCGTTCTGGCCGGCGGGACGAGCTCCTACGCCCTGAGCATGCGGCGGATGGCTTCATCCGTCGCCCCCGGCGTGGGGGCCTCGAGGTCGAGGGCGCGGTGGATCGAGAGACCCTCGACGAGAGCGTCGAGCAGTCGGGCGGTGAGTGGATCGAAGTGCCGCCGCAGGGACCGACGGCTGGCCGCCATCCAGGCGTGCGTGATGTCGCGGTAGGCGGGGGCGCGGGCGGCGAGGGTGTACAGCTCGTGGCTGAGGACGAGCTCCCGCGGGTCGCTGAGGATGTCGTGGTCGATGAACGCGACGAGGGCCTTCCGCGCGGAGTCCTGGTCCCCGGCGGCGGCGAGTTGCTCGTCGAACCTCGCCGACACCGTCCGCGCGAGGCGATCGAACGCCTCGTGGAGCAGTTCGGACATCCCGGTGAAGTGGTAGGTCATGGAGCCGAGCGGCACGTCGGCGGCGGCCGCGACCCGGCGGTGCGAGGTCCCCGCGACCCCGACCTCGGCCAGCACGTCCAGGCAGGCCTCGACGATCCGGTCCCGACGTTCCGGGTCGTGACGCCGAGCGCGTGGCTCGCTCACAGGGACCGGACCACGCGTGCCGGGTTGCCCACCGCGACCACGTTCGCCGGCACGTCCCTGGTGACCACCGCCCCGGCCCCGATGACACTGTTCTCCCCGATGCGCACGCCCGGGCACACGATCACACCGCCCCCGAGCCAGACGTTGTCCTCGATGACGATGGGCCGCGCGGCTTCGAGCTTGTCCCGACGCGGGCCGGGGTCGGTCGGGTGGGTCGGGGTCAGCAGCTGGACGTTCGGGCCGATCTGGCAGTCCGCGCCGATGCTGATCGAGGCGACGTCGAGGGCGACCAGACCGTAGTTCGCGAACGTCCGCGGGCCGATCGCGACGTGCTCGCCGTAGTCGACGTACAGCGGCGGCTTCACCACCGCACCCTCCCCCAGCTCACCGAGCAGCTCGACCAGGATCGGCCGCGCTGCGTCCAGGTCGTCGGCGGCCGCCTGCCGGTACTGCTCGGCGAGTGCCATCGCGCGCTGCGCGAGGCGGGCGTTCTCCGGGTCGTCGGCGATGTAGAGGTCCCCCGCGAGCATCCGCTCACGCTGGGTCCGAGGGTCCCCGGAGAAGTGGTCCACAGTCATCCGTACGATCGTACGCATCGCCGCTCCCCCACCGTGCCGGAGGCACCGCCGTGCGCACCCGACGACGCCGACCCGCCCTTCTCACCATCGCCGCTCTCGTCTCCGTCGCCGCCCTCGCCGGGTGCACCACCGCAGCTGAGGAGGACGGCCCGCCGTCGGCAGCGCCCGCCGCCTCGTCCTTCTGGGTCGATCCGGACAGTGCCTCCGCCCGCCAGGTGCAGCAGTGGCGCGACCAGGGACGTACGCGGGACGCCGACGACCTCGCCGCCCTCTCCTCGCAGCCCCTGCCGATCTGGGTCGGCGACTGGTCCGACCCGGGGGACCTGACCCGCGACGTCACCACCCGGGCCGGCCGCACCGGGGACGTTCCCGTGCTGGTCGCCTACAACATCCCCAACCGCGACTGTGGCCTGTTCTCCCAGGGCGGCGCCGACGACGAGGCCGAGTACCGGCGCTGGGTCGACGACATGGCCTCCGGCCTCGAGGGACGTCCCGCCGTCGTCATCGTCGAACCCGACGCCCTCGCCCAGACGCTCGCCGACTGCGAGGGCCAGGGCCGCCAGGAAGGCCGGGAGGCCCTCCTGGCCTACGCCTCCCAGCGGCTCGCCGCCGCCGGCGCCGAGGTCTACATCGACGCCGGCAACCCCGGCTTCATCCGCGACGTCGACCAGCTCGCGGCCGGCCTGCGCAGCTCCGGGGTGGCGGATGCCGAGGGATTCGCGCTCAACGTGGCCAACTTCAACGCCACCGAGGACGTCGCCGCCTACGGACGCGCCATCGCCGACCGGCTCCCCGGCAGCCGCTTCGTCATCGACACCGGTCGCAACGGCAACGGCACCTACGGAGGCCCCGAGCAGCCGACGTGGTGCAACCCGCCGGGACGCGCACTGGGCTCGAACCCCACCCGCGACACCGGCGACCCCCGCATCGCTGCGTTCCTGTGGATCAAGGAGCCGGGCGACTCGGACGGCACCTGCCGCGGCAACCCCGCCTCCGGCCAGTTCATGCCGGACTACGCCCTCGACCTCGTCCGCAATCGAGCGGCGAGCTGAGGCCCCGGGGTGACCATCGACGGCAGCCACTCCGCCCCGGGTCCGCAGACGGGAGTGATGTTCCCCTGCCGATTGCCCGCGGGTGACCTCGTCGACTTCGCCCGGGCGAGCGAGTCCGCGGGAATCGATCAGCTCTGGGTCGTCGAGGACGCGTTCTTCGGCGGCGGCATCGCCACGGCCGCCACCGCGCTCGCCGCGACGAGCCGGATCGTCGTCGGGGTCGGGATCGTGCCCGCGGCCGTGCGCAACGTGGCCTACCTGGCCATGGAGGTCGCCACCCTGGCCGCGCTGTACCCGGGCCGGCTCGAGTTCGGGGTCGGGCACGGAATGCTCGACTGGCTCGGGCAGGTCGGCGCCGAGCCGGACTCACCCCTGACCCTGCTCGACGAGACCCTCGAGGCGCTGCGCGCCCTGTTGCGCGGTGAACGGATCACCCGTGCCGGACGCTACGTGCAGCTCGAGGACGTCGAGCTGGCGTTCCCGCCGTCGGTCGTGCCGCCGGTGCTGGCCGGCGTCCGGGGGCCCCGCTCGGTCGAGCTCGCCGCGCGCCGCGCCGACGGCACGATCCTCGCCGAGCCCGTGTCCGCGCCGTACCTGGCCTCGGCCGCACGCGACGGACACCGTCTCGTGGCCTACAGCTGGTTCCTGCCCGGCAGCGACGTCCGGGATACCCGACCGCGGGCCCGCGCCCTGCTCGCGCGCACGCTCACCCCGGTCAACCGCCCGCACCTCGTGCCTCTCCTCGGCCCGACCCGGACCGACGCCCTGCTCGACGCGCCCGACGAGCCCGCCCGCACCGAGCTGCTCGACGACCCGACGGTCGACGCGCTGGTCGTGCACGGCAGCACCACCGACTCCGCCGACGCGATCAAGAGGCTCGGGGTGAGCGGTCCCGACACCGTCGTGCTCATCCCGCCGCCCGGCGAGGAACACACGGCCGTCTCCGCCGCCGGGGTGATCACCGCCGAGCTCCGCAGACGAACCGGTCCTGCTCACGAGCGCTGAGGCGAGGAGCGACCGCACGGAGGCGAGCGCGTCGGGGCGCCGCATTCCACCACGTCGAGGCTGTCTCACTCGGCGCGCCCGCGGTCGCGCGCGGACACCTCGCGGGGTCAGCGTCGGGTCGGTGGGGTGCAGATGCACCCGCGCGACCACACCCCCACCTGCGTGGCGGTGCAGAAGCGGCGCCCGAGTGCATCGTGTTCTGACCATGGATGCGGACACATCGCGCACGTCGGGTCGGTGGTCGGTGCGTCCTCGTTCGTGCCGGGCGTCGACTCGTGCTTCATCAGGCCCCTGTCGTCGGCCGACGGATCCCTGGGGGCATGAATCGCCCACGGGACTCCGGCGGAGGGTGTCGGCTGTCCGTGATCGCGCCGGCCCGGGCTGGTGATCCCGCACGGGCGACACCCGTGCCGCCCAGTCGGGAAGATCGAGCTCGGGACGTCTCACGCCGGCACTCCCGTCTCCGATCGGCCGACCGAACGAGGACTGCGCCGACGACGACGACGGCCTGAACGCCGGCGTGCGGAGAACCCTCGGTGCCCTGCACGCTACGCCCTGCACGCCGGCCGCCCCGGGCCGCGCGTCGGCCGGGTCGGACGACCGCGGACATGAGGACCGGCGGACGGCCCCCTGCCCGCGAGCACCGTTCTCACCTCCGTGAGGGCGTACCCTGACGATGTCGGGGCGTCATCGACCGGTGTCCACGCCGGTCCTCCTCGCCAGAACTGCCATACCGGCCGCTCGTCGGCCTGGGACGGGGCGCCCGCGATGACGGGACCGGACGACGACACGCACGGCCCACGACGGCAGGACGGACCATCCCCGGCCACCGCCGTGCTCCCCCGGGGCGGCGCGGCGTGAGCGCCCGGCCCCGCTTCACCTCGACCGAACCGGCCCGGAACCCGGCGGACGAGGCCGCCGCCTCGGCGGCGGCACGGCGCCTGGCGGTCCGGGTGGTGGCAGCCCGGAGCAGGAATGTCGAGGACTGCCGTGAACTGCTCGACATGCTCGGACTCCACTCGGCCGCCGGACTGTCCGGTCCCGCGATCGGCGACTTCACCCAGTTCGAGCCACCGATCCCGGGTCGGCGATGAGCGGCGGATCCGTCGCCCCGCAGCGTCGTGCGGTCGGCTCGGAGCCGGCCGACGTCAGCCGAGGGCGAGCACCTCGGCGAACGCCTCCTCCACGCATGCCGTGAGCACCTCGGGCGCGGTGACCGCGGCGGGATCGACGGTGGCCCCCACGTGGCAGGTGTCCGCGTCCGACAGCAGGGCCACCATCACCGCTCCCCCGGGCAACGGCCCGAAGGCGTAGCTGCGCTCGATGCGGGCGCCGGCGACGAACGCCAGCCGGGTCATCCCCGGGATGTTGCTCACCTGCACGTCGTTGCCGCGGGTCGCCCCGCCCTGCACGCGAGCGAGGACCACCGGCGGGAGCGCGGCGAGCAGCGGCGCGATCAGACCGAGCGCATCGGTGATCCGCTCCTGCCTCAGACCCGCGACGATGTCGCGGACCAGACGGATGCGCACTGCCGCGTCGTCCTCGCCCACCGGGGCAGCGAACCGTAGGCCCGCCCAGTGGTTACCGCCCAGCGCATCGGACCCCACCCGCGTGTTCACGGGCATACCGACCGGGACCCGCGCGGGCACCGGTTCACCCATCCTGCGGTGGTACCGGGCCACACCACCGAGAACGGCGGCGACGTACGCGTCGTTCAACGAGCCACCCGCCGCTCGCCCTGCCCGTCTGAGGCCCTCCAGCTCGACGTCCCAGACCAGGAACCTGCGGTTCAGGCTCCGGTGGCGCAGCAGCGGCGAGGGGTGCACGTGGTGCGGGACGGCCGCTCGGGCGGCCGACGCCGCGAACGCCGCGCCGTCCCGGGCCGCGGTCACGGGATGGCGCGCGTGTCCGGCCGCCACGCCCACCATCGCGGAGACGCCGCCGAGCAGCGCGGCCGGCGCCGCCCCGAGCATGCCCACCGTCCGCGCCGCCGTCAGCCCGAATCGGGACCGACCGTCACGGGAAGGGGACACCTCCACAGGGCCCGCCGGTTCCGGTTCACGGCCATGTCCGTGCAGCAGGGAGAGGATCTGGACCAGTCCGACACCGTCCGCCAAGCTGTGGTGGACCTTGAGCAGGTAACCCGCGCCGCCGCCGTCCAGCCCCGTCACGAGCAGGGCCTCCCACGGCGGACGGGCGCGATCGAACGGCGTGGCTGCCCACGTCGCGGCGACGTCGAGCAACGAGGACAGGCCGCCGGGCTCGGCGAGCCGCATCCGGCGGACGTGGAACGCGAGGGAGAAGCTCGGGTCGGCGGACCACTCCGGCAGACCCCACCCCCACCACGGCTCGAGGACGCGGTCGCGGAGCCGTGGGACGGACCGGGTGGCCCGGTCGTGGGAATCGAGGACCCGGTCCCAGATCGGCTCGACGTCGAGAAGGTCGACGATCACCACCGGGTGCCGCAGCCGGGGATCGGCCTCCGCCCGCCACATCATCGCCTCGAGGGCGTTGAGCCGCCGCGGTGAGTCGACGACGACCCTCGTGCCGTACTCCCCCGAGTTCCCGATCTCCCGGGCGCCCACGGTCTCCGCGGGGTTCACCCGCCGCGTCACCGCAGCCCCCGTCCTCCCGACGCCGACCGCACCTCGGGGCGCGGCCCGGGCCCGTGCTCGATCCCCGTCACGTGGAGGGGCCGTGGACGGACCAGGACCAGGACGCCGAGACCGGCCGCCTCGACCGCCTCCCGACTCAGGTCCATCAGGTCGACCACCAGTTGTCGAGCGCTCGTCCACATCAGCGGCCGTCGGCGGTGTTCCCGCAGACGCCGGCCACCGTGTCCCACAGGGTGCGGGCAGCCGGATCGCGAGCCAGCCAGGCCCGCGCCTGGGCCTCGGCCTCCTGATCGCCGTGGCGAGCCAGCACCTGGAGCACCGTGAGCTGGTCGATCCACTCCTCGTGGGCAGGACGAGGGACGGGCGGCTCGTCGTAGTCCCAGGCGGATACGGCGAAACGGGGCATGGAATTCCTCAGTGTCGTGGAGAATCCCGAGCGCCCCGCGATGAGGGGGGACGGGCCGCACGAGGTCGGGCGGCTCGAACGCTCACGGGCGCGTCAGGAGAGGCCGGAGGTCGGCCGGAGGCGTGGCCTTCTGAGAGGGCCCAGGCTCCCGATGCGGGCGGATGCGAAGTCGACCACCCATCTGATCGTCGAGACTCTCCGCACCGGCGACTGTCCTCCGAGCGCGCGTCGCACGCAACCTCGTGCCACCGAGCCGGGGGGGGGGGCACCCGCCCACCGCGCCTCCCCGTCGGGCCACCGGGGCGCTTCGGCCGCGTACGCTGCAGGAATCGGGGCGTCGGCGACCGGCGCCCACGCCGGTCCTCCCCGCCAGAACTGAACACCGGCCGCTCGGCGGCCTGGGACGGGGCGCCCGCGATGTCGGGACCGGACGATGTACAGGACCAGTCGGTCAGCTCTGACGAGGTGCGGGTGCGCCTCGGTCACCGAGGGGCCGGCGAGCACGGTGCCGTGGACGGGGCCTGGTGGCCACGGAGCCGGGATCTCGCCGCGGAACTCCCCTCGCTGCTCGACCGCATCGAGGACCTGGTCGGGCCCGTCGAGCGGGTCGCCTTCGGCCTCAGCGAGTGGGACGACGTAGGCCGACGTCTAATCACGACCCGGGCGGGCCGCATCCCGGTGGAGGGCTTCCGGTCGATCGAGGCGTCCACGGTCTGGCTCGTGGTCCGCGGGCGGGGGAGGTCCCGGATCGGGCTGATGGTGATACCCGCCGACACCACCCAGGAGCGCGCGATCCGGTTGCTGGAGGCCGCTGCCCTCGGCGGTGAGCGCCGCTCACCCGTCGAGGTGCTCGCCGTCGCCATGGCGTGAGCGCTCCTCGGGCACGAAGCGATGGTGGTGACATCCGTCGATGCGGGAGAGGCAGTCCCAGATCACCCGCATCCACGTCACCGATCACGGCATCGCATCGCGGGGCGAACACTGGCGCGACTGTCTCGACCGCGGGACGACGGCGTGCCGTCGTGCACGAGTCGTACACCCGGGTCCGCGAGGTGCGCGGTCGTCGGGGCAGGGCGGCCCGGAGCGATCGTCACCTCGTCCTCGCCGCGCTCGTGGGCGGTGAGGGCGGCGCGCACCACGGTCGCCGCCGTCTGCCAACGCGACGCGGGCAGGTGTGCGGACTCCTCGCCGGCCCGCTGGTGGAACGCGGTGCGGGTCCGTCCGGGCCGGACCACCGTCAGCGCGATCCGCCGCTCGACCGCCTCGTGCCGCGCGGCGCGGGAGAACGACTCGAGGTAGGCCTTGCCCGCGGCGTAGGTCGCCAGGGCCGGGTCGTCCCGACCCGCCGCGGTCGACGAGACGTTGATGATCCCGCTGCCCGGCGCCATCGACCGCAGCGCCGCCGCGGTCAGACGCGTCGGGGCGAGGACGTTGAGCAGCACCGACGCGTCGAGCTCGGCGGGCGATTGCCCGCCCAGCCCGGCGAACGTGGTCGCCCCCGCGTTGTTGACGAGCAGCCCGACCTCACCGAGTAGCGCCTCCACGCGAGCCAGGTCCTCGGGCACCGTCAGATCGGCCACGCTCACCCGGACCGGCACCGGCAGGCTCTCCGCCAGCCGCCGAAGCGCCTCCTCCGACCGCGCGACCAGCACCAGCGGTCGGCCCCGCTCCGCGAGGGCGCGCGCGAACGCCGCGCCGATGCCCGAGGACGCCCCGGTGACCAGGGCGGAGGACGCGACGGGGCTGATCGTCATGATCGTCAGCCTGCGGTCGCGCCCGGACCCCGGACCACTGGACGATGGTCCTGGTACCCCTGATCCGCGTGCCCGGACTCCGTAGTCTCGCCCACGTGATCGGAGAGGTGGACGCGGCGCCCGCTCCGACGTCACCACCTCCGCAGCGCCCGACCCGACGGCTGTTCCGGGCGACCGCACCGCGGCTGGTCGCGGGATTCACCGCGGCCGGGGTGCTGGTCACCGTCGGGCTGGCGGTCGCGATCGCGCTGGTCGCCCGCCACCAGGCGACCGTGGTGGCGACCGACCAGGTCGCGCAGATCGCGACCGCGACCGCCCACGGCGTCGTCGAACCCCAACTGTCCGACGGGCTGCTCACCGGCGACCCGGCCGCGATCCGGGCGGTCGACGACGCCGTGCGCCGCGCGGTCCTCGGACACTCCCTGTTCCAGGTCAAGATCTGGGACGACGCCGGCCGGATCGTCTACAGCGACCACCCCGACGAGATCGGCGACCGGCACTCCCTGGACGCCGCGGAACGCCGCGCCCTGGCCGGGCTCGACCAGGAGGCCGGCACCACCGAGGACGCCACGGGCACCGTGCTCGAGGTCTACACCGGGGTCCGGACCCCGGGCGGCACACCGCTGCTCTACGAGGCCTACTTCCGCTACGACGCCGTCGCCGAGGCGGGCTGGGACGCCTGGCGGACCTTCGCGCCGCTCTCGGTCGGCGCCCTGCTGCTGCTCGAACTCGTCCAGATCCCACTCGCGGTCGTGCTCGCCCGCAAGCTGCAGCGCCGCGAGCGCCAGCGCGAACGGCTGCTCCGGCACGCCGTCGAGGCCTCCACCGCCGAACGACGGCGGATCGCGCAGGACCTGCACGACGGCGTCGTCCAGGAACTCACCGGCATCACCTACGGGCTCGACGCGACCCGGCTGCGAGGCGGACCCGAGGCGGGGGTGGCCACCGAGTCCGCCACACGACTGCGCGAGAGCATCGGGTCGCTGCGCACGCTGCTCGTCGACATCTACCCGCCCAACCTCGCCGAGGAGGGCCTCGGGCCGGCCCTGCACGAGTTGGCGGCGGGCCTGCGCCGTCGCCGGCCGACGGTGGCGGTCCACCTGGACGACGTCGACGAGGTCGGCCCCGCCGAGGCCGCCCTGCTCTACCGCGCGACCCAGGAGACGGTGCGCAACATCGTCAGCCACGCCGGCGCCGAGCACGTCCAGCTCACCCTGACGACGGTGCCGGACGGCTGGCGACTCGACGTCGCCGACGACGGGCGCGGGTTCGACCCCAACGAGGCCGCCGCCCGACGCGCCGCGGGCCACCTCGGGCTGCGGTCGATCACCGACCTGGTCGAGGACGCCGGCGGGTCCGTCGACATCCGGTCCGCACCCGGTGCCGGCACCACCGTCACCGTCCGGCTACCGCCGACGTGACCACCGTCCTCGTGGTCGACGACCACGCCGTCGTCCGCCAGGGCCTCGTCACCCTGATCTCCACCGTCGACGACCTCACCGTCGTCGGCGAGGCCCGCGACGGCGACGCCGCGGTCACCGAGACCGAGCGGCTGCGACCCGACGTCGTGCTCATGGACCTCTCCATGCCCGGCACCGACGGGGCGACCGCGACCGGCCGCATCCGGACGGCCGTCCCCGGGACCCGCGTCCTCGTCCTCACCTCGTTCGCCGACCAACGCCACGTCCTCGCCGCCCTCGACGCCGGGGCCGACGGCTACCTGCTCAAGCACGCCGAACCGGAGACCATCATCGAGGGACTCCGCCAGGTCGCCCGCGGCGAGGTCCCGCTCGACGGGCGCGCCGCCCGGGTCCTTCTCAGCGCCCGCTCCGCCCCCGCACGCACCGTCGACCTCACCGACCGCGAGACCGAGGTACTCCTGCTGGTCGCCGACGGGCTCGGCAACAAACAGATCGCCCGCCGCCTCACCATCACCGAACGCACCGTCAAGAACCACCTCACCAACATCTACCAACGCCTCGGCGTCACCGACCGCACCCAGGCCGCACTCTGGACCGCACGCCACCTCCGCCCAGCCGACCAGTGATCCCGCGAGACGAGCGGGTGCGGGCCGGCACGGTCGGCACCCCCTACGTGAGCATCGAGGTACGCCTGGCCGAGCTCGCGCGGGCCGGAGTCCCCCTCGTTCCATCCTTCCGCAACGACGGGCACAGCTCTTGTCAAACTCCGCATCTGCGGTGACAGTAGGGGGTGTCCGACCTCACCTACGGGCAGGAGACCCTGACGTGACCGCCATCGCCGACGCTCGCACCGAGCTGGACCGCACGCGCTTCTTCATCGACGGCGAGTGGGTCGAGCCGCGCGGCACCGAGACCCACCGCGCCATCGAGGCCGCCACCGGGGAGGTGCTCGGCGAGGCCGCGCTCGGTACCGACGCCGACATCGACGCCGCCGTCCGCGCCGCCCGGCGGGCCCTCGATGAAGGTCCCTGGGGGCGGACCTCGGTCGCGGAGCGCGTGGACTTCATGCTGCGCTTCGCCGACGCCCTCGAGGCTCGCGCCGAGTCGACGAGCCGCCTGGTCAGCCAGGAGAACGGCATGCCGATCGCGCTGTCGTCGGCGTTCAACGGCGGCGCGCCCGCCGGCCTGCTGCGGATGTTCGCGCAGGTCATCCAGAACGTCGAGCTGGAGTCGGTACGCCCGAGCACGGGTGTCGACGGCGCCACCATCGTGCGCCGGGAGCCGGTCGGGGTCGTCGGCGCGATCACGCCGTGGAACTACCCCCAGGCGCTCGCGATGTTCAAGGTCGCCCCGGCCCTCGCCGCCGGCTGCACCGTCGTGCTCAAGCCATCGCCCGAGACCGCACTCGACACCTACGTCTTCGCCGACGCGGCTCAGGAGATCGGCCTGCCGCCGGGCGTGCTCAACATCGTGCTCGCGGGTCGCGAGGCCGGCGCGTCGCTGGTGACCCACCCCGGCGTCGACAAGATCGCCTTCACCGGCTCCACCGCCGCCGGGCGCTGGATCGGCGCCGAGTGCGGCCGGCTGATCCGTCGCTGCACCCTCGAACTGGGCGGCAAGTCCGCGTCGGTGTTCCTCGAGGACGCCGACCTCGACACCTTCCTGCGCGCCCTGCCCACGTCGTCGTTCATGAACAACGCCCAGACCTGCACCACCGCCTCCCGCATGCTGGTCGCGCGCTCGCGCTACGACGAGGTGGTGGAGGCGGTCGCCCAGTACTCCCGCGACCAGGTGGTCGGCAATCCGCTCGACCCGGCGACGACCGTCGGCCCGATGGCCTCGCATACCCACCTCGAGCGCGTGCTGGGCTACATCGACGTCGGACGGAACTCCTCGGCGCGCCTGGTCACCGGCGGCGGCCGTGGTGACTTCGACCGCGGCTGGTTCGTCGAGCCCACCGTGTTCGCGGACGTCGACAACAACGATCAGCTCGCCCGCGAGGAGGTCTTCGGCCCCGTCTTCGCGATGACGCCGTTCGACTCCGACGACGAGGCCGTGCGGATCGCGAACGACTCCAATTACGGTCTCGGCGGCTCGGTGTACTCGGCCGACGAGGAGCGCGGGCTCGGCGTTGCCCGCCGGATCCGGACGGGGACGATCGGCGTCAACCGCTACGACATCGACCTCGGGGCCCCCTTCGGCGGGATGAAGGACTCCGGGATCGGCCGCGAGCTCGGACCCGAGGGCATCAACAACTACCTCGAGTACAAGTCGATCTACGCGCCGGCGAGCTACCTGCGCTGATCCTTCCCGACGACGGGTCCGCACGGCGGACCCGTCGTCGGGAACGTGTCACCGGGATCACCCGATCGGACTTCGGGCCCGACGTGGGCGACGAGCTCCGCCGGACCGACACCCGAGGCAGCGGAAGCCGGTCAGGTCAGGGTCGGCGCGCCCGCACGAGCCACGTCGCCGAGTCGAACAGCACCCCGTCCGGGGTGTCGTGGGCCTCGAACAGCCCGCGGAGGCGGTCGAGGGCACGCGCACGGGTGGCCTCGTCGTACCCGTCGAGCACGGCCGCGTGGTGGGTGACCACGAAACGCAGGGCATCGTCCGGATCGGCCCCCGACCAGTGCGGGGCCCGCAGGTCCTCGAGATCGACGTCGACGAAGCCCGCTGTCCCCAGGACGTCCCGGACGCGGACCGCGTCGCTGAGCCCGAACGGGCTCGGCCCGTCGGTCGGCGGGATCGGCGCCTCCCGGTCGGGGTGCAGGGCGCGCAGCACCTCGACCTGCCAGGGATTGCGCTCCGGGCCCTGCCAGGTGAGCAGCACGAGCCGCCCCTCGGGGCGCATCACCCGGAACAGAGCGGAGAACGCGGTGACGGGGTCGTCGAAGAACATCGACCCGAAGTGACTCGCCACGACGTCGAACGGCCCCTCGGGCAGCGGGTCGACCTGCGCGTCCGCCACCACGAACTCCGCGTCGCCGCGACCCGCCGCCCGCGCGCGACGACGGGCGAGCTCGACGAGAGGAACGGACACGTCGACCCCGACCACGCGACACGCGGTCGCCGCGATCTCGAGAGCGAGGGCCCCGGGGCCACTGCCCACGTCGAGCACCGTGTCGTCCGCGCCCGCGCCGACCGCAGCGAGGTAGGCCGCGTCGAAGTCGGCGTACCCGCGCTCGAAGTGCTCGGCGTACTCGCTCCAGGCACTCCCCGACGGGCCGTTCCACCGGGCGCGCTGCTCGGCATTGGGCTCGGTGTCCACGGCTCCATCCTGGAGGACGGATCACCGACGCTCGTCGACGGTCCCGGTCGCCGCGTCCGTGAGGTGCGTGGCCGTCCACGACGCGAGGAGCACGAGCGCATCCGCCGACGGCGACGCGGGTTCGGGGCTGTAGACCGTGAGCTGCAGGCCCGGATCGGCCGGCAGCGGGATCGTCTCGTAGCCGACCTCGAGGTCCCCGACGACGGGGTGGTGGAACCGCTTGATCCCGGTCCGGTGCAGGCGCACGTTGTGCTTGGCCCAGCGCACGCGGAACTCCTCGCTGCGCGTCGAGAGCTCGCCGACGAGGTCGGAGATGCCGCGGTCGTAGGGGTCGCGGCCCGCCGCCGTGCGCAGGTTGTTCACCGCCACGTCGGCCATGAACTCCCAGTCCGGATAGAACTCCGGGGCCTTCGGGTCGAGGAAGCAGAACCGGGCGAAGTTCACCGGCACCGTCGGGTCCGGGCGCTGCGGGTCCGGGTAGAGCGGCGCGTAGAACGCGTGCCCCAGCGTGTTCGCGGCGACGAGATCCTGCCGCGCGTTGCCGATCATCCCGGGCACCGTGAGAGCGTCGAGCAGCCGCCGGAGCATCGGGCGGATCGTGGTCGCCCGCCGCGGACGCGGGCGGGCGGGACGGGTGGCGATGCCGCGGTGCAGGTCCTCGAGGTGCGAGCGCTCCGCCTCATCGAGTTGCAGCGCCCGCGCGATCGCGTCGAGCACGGCCTCGGAGACGCCGGCGGCCTTCCCGCGCTCGAGCTGGGTGTAGTAGTCGATCGAGAGACCGGCCAGGGTCGCGACCTCCTGGCGGCGCAGCCCGGGCACGCGCCGCTTGCCGGCGTCGTACACCGGCAGCCCGACCTGGTCGGGGGTGATCCGCGCACGGCGCGAGGTGAGGAACTCGCCGAGCTCACTGCGGGCGTCCATGGCTCGACGGTACGACCGTCGCGGTCCTCGTGAGGGGTGTTGCCGGCACCCCCCTCCCGGCACCCCTCCCGACTCCGCCTGTCACGACGACGGGTCGGGGCGTTCTGTGGTCGTCATGCGAGCCACCCTGATGTACGCCGCCGGCGACGTCCGCACCGAGGACGTCCCCGACCCCCGCCTCGAGGCACCCACCGACGCCCTGGTGCGGATCACCACCTCCTGCATCTGCGGCAGCGACCTGTGGCCCTACGCCTCGATGCCCGCCACCGACGGACCCGCGCGGATGGGTCACGAGTTCCTCGGCGTCGTCGAGGAGGTCGGCCCGGAGGTGTCCGGACTCAAGCCCGGGGACTTCGTCGTCGCCCCGTTCGCCTACTCCGACGGCACCTGCGCGTTCTGCCGCGAGGGCCTGCAGACCTCCTGCGTGCACGGCGGGTTCTGGGACGAGCCCGGACAGCAGGGCGGACAGGCCGAGGCCATCCGCGTCCCGCTCGCCGACGGCACCCTCGCGAAGCTCCCGGTCGGCGCGGACACCGCACTCGCGCCCTCGCTGCTGACCCTCTCCGACGTCTTCGGCACCGGCTACCACGCCGCCGTCCAAGGCCGGGTTGAACCCGGCAAGACCGTCGCGGTCGTCGGCGACGGCGCCGTCGGGCTGCTCGCCGTCGCGTCGGCGAAGCTGCTCGGCGCTGAACAGATCATCCTCATGGGCCGGCACAAGACCCGCACCGACCTCGGGGTCGAGTTCGGCGCCACCGACGTCGTCGCCGAACGCGGCGACGAGGGCATCGAGAAGGTCCGGGAACTCACCGGCGGCGAGGGCGCGCACGTCGTCCTCGAAGCCGTCGGCGCCCGCCCCGCCTACGACCAGTCCCTCGGCATCGTCCGCCCCGGCGGCACCATCAGCCGCGTCGGAGTCCCGCAGTACGACGACGCCCCCGTCGGGTTCGGCAGCCTCTTCGGCCCCAACGTCACCCTCACCGGCGGCCCCGCCCCCACCCGCGCCTACATCGAGACCCTGCTCCCCCACGTCCTCGACGGCACCGTCGAACCGGGCAAGGTCTTCGACCGCGCCGTCGGCCTCGACGGCGTCCCCGTCGGGTACCGCGCGATGGCCGACCGCGAGGCCCTCAAGGTCCTGGTCACGCCGTGACCACCCGGTCCCGCGACGCCACCGTCGTGGTCGCCGGGGCCGGGGTGTGGCTCACTCTGGTCGCGTTCACCACGCCGCTGGCGACGCTCGTCGCCACTGCGGACGGCCTCGGCGCGGGACCGGGCGCGCAGGCGTGGATCCTCGCCGGGATGAGCCTCGGGTGCGCCGCCGGGCTGATGGCCGCCGGGTCGCTCGGAGACGAGCGCGGACGACGGCGGGTGTTCGTCGTCGGGGCCCTGCTCCTCGCCCTGGCCTCGGTGCTCGGCGGGCTCGCGACTGCCGCGTGGTGGCTCGTCGTCATGCGGGTCGTGCAGGGCCTCGGCGGTGCGGCGGTCATGGCCTGCGGACTCGGCCTGGTCGGTCGGTCGTTCCCGGACGGCCGCGCCCGGTCCCGCGCGACCGCGGCGTGGGGTGCCGCGCTCGGTGCGGGGGTGGCGACGGGGCCGCTCGTCGCCTCCGGGCTCGCCGCGCTCGGCGGGTGGCGTCTGCCGTACCTGACGATCGCCCTCGTCGCGGTGGGACTCGCCGTGGCCGGGCAGGTCCTGCTCGCCGAGTCCCGTGCCGACCGGCCGCGGCCGATCGACGTTCCCGGCACCGTGCTGCTCCCCGCGGCGGTGGCGGCACTCCTGGCCGGGCTCGTACAGGGCCGCAGCGACGGGCCCACACCGGGAACGATCGTCCTGCTGGTCGGCGCGGCCGTCCTGGCCGCCGGGTTCGTCGTCGTCGAGCACCGCAGCCCCGCCCCGATGCTCGACCTCGGGCTCTTCCGCCGTCCGGACTTCACTGGCGCGACCGTCGCTGCCCTGGGCGCCGGTGCCGGGGTGCTCTCGCTGTCGAACTTCGTCCCGACCGTGCTCGAGCGTGGTCTCGGACTCGGGGCCCTCGCCGCGTCCGTGGTGCTGCTGGCGTGGTCGGGGACGAGCGCCGTCACCGCCTACGCGGCACGCTGGTTCCCCGAGTCGGTCACCCCGCGGACGCTGCTCGTCGGGGGCCTGGTGGGGATCGCCGTCGGCCAGGTCGCGCTGCTCGGACTCGACGTCGACTCCTCCCCCGCCCGGCTGGTGCCCGGTCTCCTGATCGCCGGCGCCGCCAACGGGGTCCTCAACGCCGCCCTCGGGCGCCAGGCCGTGGCGAGCGTGCCGCCCGACCGCGCCGCGATGGGGTCGGGCGCCAACAACACCGCGCGCTACGTCGGCTCGGCCGTCGGGATCACCGTGTGCGCGGTCCTCGTCGCCGGAGCCGGCGCCGGACCCGCCGCCGCGATCGCCGGGTGGGACACGGACGTCATCGTCACCGCGATCATCTCCCTGGCGTGCGCCGTGATCGCGCTCGTCGTCCGGGCACCCTCCCGGGTCCCGACCTCCACCTGACGCTCCACGGAAGGACCACCATGGCGCAGCACCCGCTCGACCTCGCCCCGAAGCTCAAGGAGCTCAACACCGAGGTCCTCTTCGGCGACGTCTGGGAACGCCCCGGCCTGTCCAAGCGCGACCGCAGCCTGATCACGGTCGCCTCGCTGGTCTCGCTGTACCGCACCGAGCAGCTCGGCTTCCACCTCAACCGGGCGATGGAGAACGGCCTGACCCGCGAGGAGCTGGTCGAGGCGATCACCCACCTCGCCTTCTACAGCGGCTGGCCGACCGCCGTCACCGCCCTGACCCGACTGCAGGAGGTCCTCGGGGAGGACGCCTCGTGACCCCGATGCCTCTGCCCGCCGGCGGCGGCTGCACCGCCCTCTGACCCGACCAGGAGAACCCGTGGAACTCGACCCCCGGACCCCCACCGCCAAGGCGCCCGCCGAACGCTTCACCGGCGAGGTCTACCTCAACATCGTCCACCCCGCCCGCGAGCCCTCCCGCCTCTCCGCCGCGCTCGTGCGCTTCACCCCCGGCGCCCGCACGAACTGGCACTCCCACGTTCTCGGCCAGACCCTGGTCTGCACCGACGGCGAGGGCGTCGTCGTCGGCCGCGACGGCACCGTCATCCGACTGCGCCCCGGCGACAGCGTCTGGACCCCACCCGGCGAGGAACACTGGCACGGCTCCGTCGACGGCCAGCTGATGTGCCACTACGCCCTGCTCGAAGGCACCGCCGAGGGAGACGGCACCACCTGGCTCGAACCCGTCACCGACGACCAGTACCGCCAGGCGCACTCCGACTGACCGGGGTCGGCCGGCCCGTGGGAGGCGTCTACGTCAGTCCCATCGTCGCGAGTGCTGCGCACCGGAGCTCGTCGGCCATGGCGGGATGGCGTCGTAGATGAGGGATGCGGACGCAGTCGTCGATGACGGTCCTGGCGGCACGCACGAGGGTGGCCGCCTCGGCCTCCGCCAGATCGGGCCGTCGGACGACGAGCCAGCGTTGCCACTCGCCGAAGGAGTCCGCCTCGCTGCGTTCGGTCCGGTCGAGCACGTTGTCCGGGAGGTACAGCTTCTCGGTCAGCGAGGTCGCCAGGAGGTCGGTGGCGTCGCACGCGACGCGGATGTACCCCGACACGAGATGGCCGAGCACCTCGTCGTCGGAGGGGCACCGGAGACTGCGTCGCGTCTCGAGGGCCAACCACTCGTGCAGGCGGGTCACGGCCGTGCTCAGGAGATCGACCTTGGTGTCGACGTAGCGGTACAGGGCGGGCCCGACGACGCCGACCTCGGCGCCGATGTCGTCCATGCTCACACCGGCGAAGCCCTTCGCGCGGAACTCCCGGGCGGCGGCGTCGATGAGCTGTTCGCGCCGGGCGGTCGTGGGCCGCTCGGCCTCCGTCGTCGGGTGCACGCTCTCGACCGCAGGCGCTCGGATCACGCGCGTACCGGCGGCCACCAGTGAGCGTTCGAGTCGCGCGCGGGACAGGGTGGTGTCGTAGAAGCCCGGGCCCGAGACGAGGCTGACCACGACCCAACTGCGCAGGTCGGCCGTGTCCTCGCCGAGGTCGGGGTGTGCGGGCTCGACCAGCAGCACCCGGAAGCGCTCGGCGATGAACCGAGTCCGACGCCGGACCAGCGCGTAGTCCTCCGACGTGAGGTGACGGGCCTCGCGTTGCCAGAGCACAGAGAGCCGGCGGCTGTCGAGCGCCGCGGCGACCATCGCGGTCAGATCGTTCTCGAGCCCGCGCGCGTCCGGTGGGCGTCGTTCCAGCGCCGCGATCGCGTCGAGGACGTGTTGCTGGTCCTCGCGGATCACGTGCGCGAGGAGTGCCTGCTTGTTGGCGTAGTGGCGGTAGAGCGCTCGGGCGGTGATGCCGCCGGCCTCGGCGATGTCGTTCATCCGCACCGCGTGGAAGCCGCGGCGTGCGAAGAGCTCGGCCGCGTCCCGCGCGATCTCGACCCGGCGTCGCCCCGCAGCGGGGCGCGTCGCCGCGCCGTCGGCGACGTCCATGCCGTGGCCTCCTCCCGCTCCGCATCGCAGCGTAGCGAGGGGGGCCGCGCCCCGGTCAGCGCGCGGGCGCCCCGACGCGGCCGACCCGCGCGGTCGCGACGACGGCGGAGGACCGTCCCTGCACGAAGTCCTCGAGGGTGGTGTCGTTGCAGGCCATGTACAGGGTGGCGAGGTCGTCGTTCCCGAAGGTGCACGACACCGCCTGGGCTCCGCGGACGACGACCTTGTCGGTGATCCCGCCGCCCTCCTCGACGCGGTAGAAGCCGGCGTCGTCGCCGGTGGTGAGGGCGTTGCCGAACCAGACCCCGTCGTCGGCGTCGAGGGCGATGCCGTCGGGCATCATCGTCGGCTCCAGCTGCGCCCAGGTGCGCCGGCCGCCGAGGGTCCCGTCGTCGGCGACGTCGAAGGCGGTGATCCGGCTCCGGAAGGTCTCGGCGACGAGTAGCTCGCCGCCGGAGGTGATCGCCATGCCGTTGGGGAACAGGACCTCGCCCTCGACGCGGCGGACGGTTCCGCCGGGGTCGACGTGGGCCAGCGAGGTCGGCTTCGGGTCCTCCTGACCGACGGCGAAGCCGAAGTTGCCGACGTAGGCGTGACCCGTCGTCGTGACGAGGAGGTCGTTGCCGGGTCCGCCGGCGATGTGGCTGAAGTCGGCGTAGACGGAGACCTCGCCTCCTTCCGGGGCGAGCCGCCGGATGGTCGCGTCGGCCTGCGAGACGACGAGGGTCGACCCGTCGGGCAGGAAGCCGAGCCCGGAGGGCATGCCCGGGATCGTCGCGACGGTCGTCGCCTTCCCGTCCGTGTCGAAGGTGAGGACCTCCGTGCTGAAGAAGTCGCTGGCCCACAGGGCACCGTCGTGCCAGCGCAGTCCTTCGAGGAACTGGTGCCCGGAGGCGAACTCGCTCGGGGTGTGCAGCTTCATCGGGTCACTCCCTGGGGTGCGTGCTCGCGCGCGAGGTCGCGGAGCAGGAACTTCTGGACCTTGCCGCTGGCATTGCGCGGCAGTTCGTCGGTGAGCAGGAGGCTCTCGGGCAGCTTCTGGCGTGCCAGTCGGCGCGCGGTGAGCCAGTCGACGACCGTCGTGAGCGTGATGTCGGCTCCCGCCCGGGGGACGACGACGGCGCAGACGCGTTCGACGAGGACCGGGTCGGGCGAGGAGACCACCGCGACGTCGGCGACGTCGGGGTGTTCGGCGAGCTCGTCCTCGATCTCCTTGGCGCTGATGTTCTCGCCGCCGCGGATGATGATGTCCTTCTGCCGGCCGGTGATCTCGACGTAGCCCTGGTCGTCGATGTGGGCGAGGTCGCCGGTGCGGAACCAGCCGTCGTCGGTGAACGCCTCGACGTTGAGCGACGCGTCGAGGTAGCCCAGGAACAGCTCCGGGCCCCGGACCTGCAGTTCCCCGTCGGGGGCGATCCGGGTCCGCGCCTGGCCGATCGCTCGTCCGTCGGTCCCGGCCCGCCGGTCGAGCGGGTCGGTCTCGTTGCAGGCCGTGGCGGTCGGGTACTCGGTCGACCCGTAGCCGCGACTGACGGTGCAGCCGAGGGCGCTGGTCGCGGCCCGGATCAGGGTGGGTGGCACGTCGGCGCCGCCGCAGGCGAAGGTGCGCAGCGCCCTGACGTCGCGGTCGGCCAGGGACGGGTGGTGGACGAGCCCGTGCAGGAAGGGAGTGGCCGCGACGACGAAGCTGCAGCCGTGCCGCTCGATCAGCTCGAGGGCCGTGCCCGGTTCCCACACGTCGAGCAGCACCACCGACGTGCGCAGCATGAAGGGCAGCTGCATGCCGTAGAGGACGCCGATGATGTGCCCGACGGGCGAGGGCATGAACACCACGTCGGCGGCGGACAACGAGAAGAAGTCGATGATGCTGCGGTTCTCGTGTTCCAGGGTGTGGTGGCTGTGCAGCACGCCCTTCGGGGCCGAGGTGGTTCCCGAGGTGTAGAGCAGCAGCGCGATGTCCCCGGCGGACCGCTCCTCGTCGGTGGGGACGGCCCGGTCCTCCTCGAGGAGGTCCTCGAACCGGACGTGGTCACCGCGGAGGTCGTCGCCCACCACGACCACGTGCGCCAGAGCGGGCGCGTCCGGACGGATCTCGTCGATCATCGCCGGGTAGTCGAACCCCCGGAAGAGCTGTGGGATCACGACGACGCGTGACCCGGCCTGGCGCAGGATGAAGGCCGTCTCGCGGTGCCGGTAGATGGGGATGATCGGGTTGCTGACCGCGCCGAGCCGGATCGTCGCGAGGTGGGTGATGATCGCCTCGGCCCAGTTCGGGAGGAGCCAGGAGACGACGTCGCCCCGGGCGACGCCGCGTCGGCGCAGAGCCGCCGCGAAACGGTCGACCGCGTCGTCGAGCTCGCCGTAGGTCCAGGTCCGGCCGCGGTCGACGACCGCGACGGCGTCCGGCGCCTCACCGGCGGCCGCGGCGAGGTGTTCGTCGATCAGGGTGCCGGCCCAGTGTCCCGCCTCGACCAGCCGCCGGGCTTCCTCGTCGTCGTGCCGGGTGGCCTTCATGCGTGCTCCTCGATGCGGTCGAGCAGGGTCGCCCCGAGTCGGACCTGGAGCTCGGTCGGGTCGCCGTACCAGCCGCGCAGGGCCAGGGCGCGCCGGTAGAACCAGCTCACGTCGCTCTCGGTGGTGAAGCCCATGCCCCCGTGCAGCTGGATGGCGTCCTCGCACACGCGCACGGCGACGTCGGAGGCGTGCGCCTTCGCCGTGCAGGCCAGGAGGTCGAGCTCGGTCGGCGGGGCGGTGTCGGCGTCGCCGAGGGCGGCGAGGCAGAGGTTCTCCAGAGCCGTCGAGCGCGTGTGCATGTCCGCGACGAGGTGCTTGACCGCCTGGAAGGACCCGATCGGGCGACCGAACTGCTCACGCCGCGCGACGTGCTCGACGGTGCGTTCCACGCTGCCCCGCGCGAGCCCACTCAGTTCACAGGCGAGCAGGAGGCGGGCCCAGGACCGGAGGCGGACGACCATGTCCTCGTCCTGCAGCACGGTGCCGGCCTCGACGTCGTCGAACTCGACGCGGGCGAACTCGACGCCGGGATCGGCCCCGGCGAGCGGCTCGATGGAGACCCCGCGGGTTGCAGGGTCGACGAGGCAGACCGCGGCGCCGGCGACCACGACCAACCGGTCGGCCTGCGCGGCGAACCGGACGGCCTCGACGGTGCCGTCGAGCCGCGGACCGCGACGGGTGATCGTGCCGAGGTCGTCGGCCCAGAGGTCGGTGACCCCGGGGTCGACGAGCGCGGGGGGCCGTGCGCCCGTGGCCGGCGCGAGGCCCGGGACCAGCGCGGGGAGCGCGCTGTGTTCCAGCATCGGGCCGCGCACCAGGTGCCGCCCGTACTGCAGGAAGACCGGGCCGAGGGCCGCGAGGGGAACTCCGAGGCCGCCCTGTTCCTCGGGGACGGCGAGGGAGTACCAGCCGAGATCCGCGAACTCCGAGGCCAGCGCGGGGTCCCATCCCCCGCGTTCCAGGAGCTCGTGCCTCCGCTCCGCGTAACTACGGCCGAGGTAGTCGTCGACGGCGGCGCCGTACTCGTCGTGATCAGCCACGGGGCAGTCCCAGGAGTCGTTCGGCCACGATCGTGCGCTGGACCTGCGCCGAGCCGCCGTAGATGGAGGCGGCCCGGGAGTAGAGGTGCTCGTGGGCCCATCGGTCCGATCGCAGCCCGAGGGGCCGTGCGCCCGGGACCGCACGCAGCGGGCCGAGCAGCCCGGCGATCTCCGCGAGCACGGTCTGCTCGGCCTCGTTGAGCACGAGTTTGTCGACGGAGTCGACCGGGGTGGGGCCGGTGTCCGCGGCGAGCCGGTCGGTGGTCCGCCGGGTCTGGGCGTCGAGGACACGCATCGCGATGTGCGACCGCCCGACGGCGGCCCGGACCCGGTCGTCATCGATCCCACCCGAGCGCAGCTGGCCGAGGGCGTCCTCGAGGGCGACCTCCAGCTCGACGCGTCGTCGCAACGTCGCTCCCGAGCGTTCGCTGCCCAGCGTGTGGGAGGTGATGGCCCAGCCCTCGTTCTCGCGGCCGAGCAGGTTCGACCGGGGCACCCGGACGTCGTCGAGGAAGACCTCGCAGAACTCCCGGTCACCGGTCATCTGCCGGATCGGGCGCGTCGTGATCCCGGGGCTCGACATGTCGACGAGGAGGTAGCTGATGCCGGCCTGCTTGCGCACCGACGGATCGGTCCGGACGAGCAGGGCGCACCACTGCGCCTCGTGGGCCCAGCTGGTCCAGATCTTCTGGCCGGTCACCACGTAGTGGTCTCCGTGGAGCACGGCGCGCGTCCGCAGCGACGCCAGGTCGGAGCCCGCCTCCGGTTCGGAGAACCCCTGACACCAGATGTCCGCACCCGAGAGCATCCGCGGCAGCAGGTCCCGGCGTTGCTCGTCGGTGCCGTAGCGGTCGATGGACGGGCCGACGACCTCCAACCCGATCAGCCCGATCGGCTGCGGGGCCCGGGCGCGCACCAGCTCCTCGACGAAGACGAGCTGGTGGGCGTGGGTGAGGGCCTGCCCGCCGGCCTCCTTCGACCAGGACAGGCCGAGCCATCCGGCGTCGAAGAGTGTGCGCTGCCAGCGACGCAGCACCGCGAACCGGGCGTCGAGGTCGAGGGGCACCTCCGGCGGTCCGACGGCGGCCAGCCACTCCCGGGCACGCGCCCGGAACGCGTCCAGTTCCTCGGTCGGCACGGTGCTCACCGGCCCGAGTAGCTCGGGACGCGGCGCTCGAGGAAGGCGTTGACGGCCTCCTTGGAGTCCTCGTAGCCCGACAGCTCGCGCGTCAGTCCCTGCTCGAACTCGTAGCCGGACTTGAGGTCCATGTACTCGATGCCGTTGAGGCTGCGCTTCGCCAGCCGCAGCGTGACCGGGCTGTGCCGGGCGATCGACCGGGCCAGGCCTCGGGCGGAGTCCAGCAGCCGCTCCGGGGGGACGATCTCCACGATCCCGCCGTAGGGCAACAGCTTCTCCGCCGGGTAGAGATCGCCGGTGTAGTGCATCTGCCGCACCACCCCCTGCGGGACCAGCCGCGAGAGGTGCTTGGCGCCCCCGAGCACGCCGACGTTGACCTCCGGCGTCGCGAACTGCGCTCCCTCGGCCGCGACGACGAGGTCGCAGGAGGCGGCGATGGCGAGCCCGGATCCGACGGCGGCGCCGTGCACGGCGGCGATGACCGGGAGCGGGGCGTCGTAGATCGCCCAGAACGCCTCGCGGGCCAGCTGCAGCCGCTCCGGGGCGTTGTCGGGGTCCATCGTGCGGAACTCGGCGAGGTCGTTGCCCGCGCAGAAGTGCCGGCCCCGCCCGGCGAGCACGACCACACGAGCGCCGGGCAGGTAGTCACCGACGTGCCCGAAGAACTCGCGGATTTCCTCGTAGAGGTGCTGGTCGGTCGCGTTCACCGGTTCGCGGTGGAGCCACACCGTCGCGACCCCGTCGCGCAGCTCGTGGTCGAGCAGCGTCAGTTCCTGCATCGTCGTCGTCCTCGGCTCGTCGGGTCAGCGGTGGTAGGCGGCGGCGAACGCCTCGAGCTCGCGCGGGATGTCGTGCCCGGCGGGCTGGAAGTGCAGGTGGTCGCACCCGGCCTTCTCGAGCCCGTCGATGCGGTCGCGCCACTGGTCGCGGGACAACGACACCCCCGCCGCGGTCATCACCTCGCCGGTGACGAACGGGCGGTCGACGTCGTTGACGCCGACCACGTGGCGGTCGTGCAGGGCGATGTGCCGGACGTTCTCCGGGATGTGGTCGTAGGCGGCGGCCCAGACGTGGCCGGCCTCGCCGAGCAGCTCGTCGATGACCCCGTGCTCGACCGCCCAGTGCAGGTACAGACCGGCGGCGTGGCCGGCCGCGTCGATGGCGCGCTCGGAGCCCGGGTCCTCACCCTCGTCGAGCACGGTCCCGATGACCATCATCATCTGGTCCCGGTCGAACTCGGGATCGGGCGCGGTGATCCGGAACAGTTCCGCGCCGAGGTCGCGGGCGACCTGCGTGCCCTTCGGGCCCTCACCGGCGACCCCCCAGGGCACCGAGATCGGGAGAGCCGGACCGAAGCGCTCGTCGGGCTGGATGAGCTGCATGATCGCGCCGTCCCACTCGACCTGTTCCCCGCGCAGGAGCGCCTGCACGGTCAGGGCGTAGTGCTTCACCTTCGCCCACGGCACCGGTGGCCTGCCCATCGCGAGGCGCCCCGTGAAGCCGCTGCCCACCCCGACGAGAACGCGGTCCTCTCCGACGGCGTGGACGAGCGTGGTGATCGCCGACGCGGTGACCATGGGGTGACGGAGGCTCGGGATGAGCACCCCCGGACCCAGCACGATCCGCTCGGTCCGCTCGGCCGCCTGGTGGAGCATCATCCAGACGTCGGGGTAGAGCGCGGGCGAGTCGTAGCACAGCGCCCGCTCGTAGCCGAGCTCCTCGGCGATGCGGATGTGCTCCGGGGTCTCCAGCGACGTGGCGAACGAACAGCCCAGCTTCATTGAGGGATCTCCCAGCCGTCGAGTCGGGCCCACCTGCCGCGGCCGGCGGTGTCGGGCGACAAGAAGGTGGCAGCGACTCCCGCGCGATGTCAACCATCACTAACTGCTCACCCTGTCAGCGAGCGGTGCAATCGCGCACTCGTGCAGCTGCTCGAGCAGGGAAGAAGGGCCTGTTGTAGCCGTCGGGTCTGGCGCAACCACCGGCACGTCCGCCACGATGTCCATGAACGGTAACTCTCATGACGGAGGTCTCGAGGTGTTGATCCACTGCCTGACGCTCAGGTTCACGACGTCCGCGTCCGACGCGGACGTCGCAGCGTTCGCCCGCGCGGTGGAGCGGCTACCGGGGCAGGTCGGCGTTCCGATGACCACGCGCCACGGTGTCGATCTCGGGGAACGCCCGACCAACGGGGACTACGCGGTGGTCAGCGAGTTCCGGAACGCCGAGGACTTCCGGACCTACCTCGGACATCCGGCCCACCGAGCTCTCCCGGCGAACCACGTCGAGAGCATGCTCAGCGTCCAGTTCGTGCTCGAGGACGAGTGAACCGTCAGGCGGCCGCGGCCGGCCGGTGCACGATCGTCACGACACCGGGACGAAGCGCACGGGCAGGGTGTGCAGCGAGGGGAAGATCAGCGACGGGTGGCGTGCGGGGAAGCCGGCGAGCTCGACGCGCTCGTAGCGGCGGGCGACGGCGGCCACGGTCTCCTGGAGCTGGACGCGGGCGAGCGGTGCACCCAGGCAGTGGTGCAGTCCGCCGCCGAAGGACAGATGCCGGGCCGCGTTCTCCCGGCGCAAATCAGGCGCCGTGGGGTCGGCGAAGACCCGTTCGTCGAGGTTGGCCGCCCCGACCAGAGCCAGGACCCGCGCTCCGGCCGGGAGCACCGTCCCGTCGCTCGCGGCGTGGTCCTCGGTGAGGATGCGCGTCACCACCTGCACCGGCGCGCGCAGCCGCAGCGTCTCCTCGACCATGCCCACGACGAGCGTGGGGTCGCTCGCGACCCCGCCCAGCAGTCCGGGGACGGTCGCGAACAGTTCGACGACGTTCGTGATGGACGTCCGCGTGGTCTCGAAGCCCGCGTCGAGGACGGTGTGCATCACCGAGAGCACCTCGTCGTGCGACAGCTCCCCGGCCTCCTCGGCCGCGAGCAGCCGGCGCACCAGCTCGGGAGGTTCGGTGAGCCGGCCGAGCAGGTCGTCGAAGTAGTCGAAGTAGGACTGCGTGACCTCGTCGAGTCGGGCCTGCTGCTCCGGGGCGAGCGGGAAGTGGGAGAAGATCGCCAGGAATTCGAGCTGGGTCGCGAGCAGCGGAGCCCAGTCCTCGTCGGGCATCCCGATGAGCAGGCGCAGGACCCCTCGGGGCACACGGGCCGCCAGCTCGACCGCGTCGACGACCCCGCCCGCGGAGAGCGCGTCGAGCTCGGCGGCGACCTCGGCCGCGGCAGCCGCCCGCAGCAGGTCGGACTGCCGCGCGGTGAACAGCGCACCGACCACGCCGCGCAGTCGCGTGTGGATCGGGCGATCGGTCTGCACCAGGTTGGCCCGTAGCCGCCGTCGCGCCGGACCCTCGGGCATCCAGCCGGGCGCGTCCTGGCCGGGCGGTTGCACGCGCGCCGAGGTCGTCCGCACCACGGCCTGGACGTCTTCGTGGCGGGACACCAGCCAGACCTCGTCCTCGGACGCCCCGATCCGCAGCACGGGTGCCTCGTCGCGCAGCGCCCGATAGGCCTCGGCCCGGTCTCCCACGAGGAACGCCGGGTCGTCGAGGTCGGGCATCGTCGTGGTCATCTCGTGCGCTCCCGGTGAGTGGTGGGTGGAGCGCGACGAGATCCCGGCGGGTCCGACGTGCTGTGACCCCGACCATAGGGAACCCGAGATACATCAGACCAATACCGACTTGCACATGAACCGATAAGCCTTTTCTGATGCTCTGCGCGGAGGGGCCGCCTGCCGCGGTCGGACAAGGATCCCGTCCGGTCTTGTCCCCGTGCGCCCTGGTTCCCCGGGAAGCCGGCGAGCAGGGTGGTGTCCGTACGCGCCGCTCGACCGAGTTCCAGGAGGACGCGATGACGCAGCCAGGACGCGGGGGCGCGCTCGGCATGATCGAGACCAAGGGCCTCGTGGGCGCCATCGAGGCGGCCGACGCCATGGTCAAGGCCGCGAACGTCGAGGTGGAGGGCTACCGGACCCTGCGCAACGGCCAGGTGTCGGTGCTCGTCCGCGGCGATGTCGGGGCCGTGAACGCCGCGGTGGACGCCGGGAGGATCGCCGCGGCCCGGGTCGGGGAACTCTACGCCACCCACGTCATCCCCCGTCCGCACGGCGACACCGAGGCGATCGTCGACGCGGCGATCACACCGCCCCGCTGATCAGGCGGTCCCGCCGCCCAGCTGCAGCAGGCGCAGTGCCACGTCGGCGCGCATCCGGTCGTCGTGGCGGGCGAGGTCGAGGCCGGTCAGCGCCTTGATCCGCTCGAGCCGGTAGCGCAGCGTCTTGTGGTGGACGAAGAGCTTCTCGGCCGCGACGCGCTGGGAGCAGTCCGCGTCGAAGAAGGCCCGCAGGGTCCGCACCAGCGACCCGTCGTTGTCCCGGTCGTAGGCGACCAGCGGTCCGGTGACGTCGTCGACGAAGGTCTGCAGGTCGGGGTCCGACCCCGACCCGAGCAGCAGCCGGACGACGCCGAGCTCCTCGTACAGCGAGACCTGGTTTCCGCCGAGGCGGTGGGAGGCGGAGAGCGCCGTGCGGGCCTCGTTGAACGCGGCCGGGAGTGCCTCGGCGTCGTCGTGCGGTCGGCTGATCCCCCACGACGACCGGATGCCCGGGTCCTCGGCGTGGATCGACGTGACGATCTCCTGCACCAGCCGGCGGGCGGCGGGCACGTCCAGCCCCTCGGCGACCGCGACCACCAGGTCCCCCCGCAGGCCGACCAGGGCGAGGCGCGGCCCGTCCTCGCGATCACGGAGAGCCCGGACGACGTCCCGGCGCAGCCGGTCGGTCCGTGAGGTGTCCCAGCCCCGGTCGACCGCGATCTCGTCGACGTTCTCGAGGTGCCCGTGCAGGACGCGCAGGCGGGACCCGAGGAGGACGCCCATCTGCTGCGCGCGGGCCCGGGCGGCGACCCGGTGCTCCGGCGGACCCTGGACGAGGTCCCAGAGCACCTCGTTCAACGCCTCGCGCCGTGCCCGGCTCGCGGCCCGTTCCCGGAGCAGCGTCAACGAGCACGCCATCGCGACCTGGCCCGCGACGGCGTCGAGCATCTCCTCCTCGTCGCCACCCGGGAGCAGGCAGACCCAGCCGACCTCGTCGCCGTCGGAGTGGACCGGCTGCAGACGCGCGGCGGGCGGCACCGATCCCGGTCGCCGGGGCAGCCGGCCCGCCCGCGTGAGGGGCGGCATCGTCTCCGGGAGGCTGCCGCCACCGTGGACGGCGACCCGCGTCCCGGTCGCGTCGTAGATGCCGACCTGGCACCCGACCTGGGTCGCGACGCGTCGCGCGATCGCCGGCAGTCCCCCGCCCTCCAGCACGGTGGTCAGCAACGCCTGCTGGAGCTCCGCGGTCCGGCCCAGCACCCCGACCTGGTGCTTCAGTGCCGCGTGCGCGTCGCCCAGCCGGCCGTTGGTCCGGATCTGCTCGTCGTGCTCACGGGCGCTGCGCAGCGCGATCGTCGCGAAGTTGGCCAGGGTGACCATGCGCCGGACGTCCTGCTCGGTGAAGACCGAGGGTCGACGGCGCCAGACCTCGAGGACACCGAGGAACTCGCCGGGGAGTTCGAGGGGGACGGCGAGCGCCGACTCCGTCTGCTCCCGCTCGGCCAGCCCGACGAAGTCGCGGCTGATGGTGCGGTCCTCGACGTAGCGGTCGACCTTCGCCGGGGCGCCGGTCTCGAACACCAGGCCGGCGACGCCCTGACCGCGACGCATCCGCAGGCGGGCCGTGTCGATGACCCGGTGGCCGACGCAGGACCGCATCCGCACCTCGTCGCCCTCGACGAGCAGCACCCCGCAGATGTCGGCCTCGAGGAGGGCCATCGTGCGGGTCGCGATGGAGAGCAGCAGCTGGTCCACGTCGTGCAGGGCGAGCAGCTGCTCCACGACCTCGGTGACGGTCGCGGTCTCCTCGGCGGCGGCGTCGGTGGCGCGGCGGGCGTCGCAGCGGTCGACCGCGAGCGTCGCCCACGCGCACGCCTGCCCGAGCAGCGTCCGGAGCTCCCCGGACACCGGTGGGCACTCCCGGGCCCACGTCACGGCGACGCGGCCCACCTGCATCGTCCGGCCGGGCACCGTCGGGGAGCCGGCGTCGACCTCGACCTCGACGACGCCGCCGAGGGCCTCGGACGCGGCTCCGCGCACGGCCGCGAGCGCGGCGTGGGCCGAGGCCGGGACGGAGGCGAGCAGCGACCGGAGTCCGTCGCCCTCGTCCCGCGGGTCGGCGGGACGGTCCACGTCGACCGGCCTCATCGGGTACCTCTCCGTGGTCAGGGGCGGAGCAGTGCCTTGAGCGTAAGTCGCCCGGAGGTGCGGCGGTACGCCTCCGCGGCGTCGGCGAGCGCGACCGTCTCGGTCGCGATCACGCCCGGATCCAGTGACCCGGCCCGCACGAGCGCCAGCAACGGCTCCGCGTCGCGCATGACGTCGCCGATGGCGAAGGACAGTCCGAGTTCCTCGGTGAACGCCCGGGCGGCCGGCAGTTCGACGGTCGCGCCCGGCACTCCGACGGAGGCGATCCGGCCACGTCGGCGCACCAGGTCGAAGGCCGACCCGAGCCCGCGCTCCCCACCCACCGCGTCGACGACGACGTCGGCACCCCGCCCGTCGGTGGCGGCGTCGACGACCTTGCGCGCCTCGTCGGGTGCGGCGGCGAGCGCACCCTCGCGGGCGACGATCTCCCGGCGGTCCGCGACCGGCTCGACGACCACGACGACGCCCGCCCCGACGGCCTGGGCGACGAGGCTCGTCACCTGCCCGACCGGACCGCCGCCCAGGATCGCGACGGTCTCCCCCGGCGCCACCTCGGCCCGCCGCAGCGCGGCGAAGCCGGTGGCGACGGTGTCCCCGAGCAGCACGGCCGCGTCGAGGTCGACCCCCTCCGGCAGGCCGACCAGGACCGTGTCGGCGTGCGGGACGCGGACGAACTCCGCCTGCGCCCCGGCGAGAGGGGGCCCGAACACCGTCCCCGTCCCGAAGAACCGGCGGTCCGAGCACTGCCAGTGGTCTCCGCGGCGGCACCACCAGCAGCGTCCGCAGGCGGTGTAGTCCGCGCCGACCACGAGGTCGCCGATCCCGTGCTCGCGGACCTGCTCGCCGCACTCGACCACGTCCCCGACGAACTCGTGGCCGAGCACGAAGCCCCGCGGCAGGTCGTCGGGATGGGCGAGGACGTGCAGGTCGGTGCCGCAGACCGCGGCGCGGCGCACCCGCACGATCGCGTCGGTGGGCGCGCAGAGGCGCGGCTCTGCGACCTCCTCGACGCGCACCGTGCCGTGCCCGGCGTGCACGACGGCCTTCACGATGCGGCCTTCACGACGCCCTCGGCATCGCGCCCAGTCGCTCGCGGATCCGGTCCCCCGCCTCGCGGAGCGCGGCGAGTTCCTCGGGCGCGAGCGGGATCGTCACGATCTCCCGGAGTCCCTGCCGGCCGAGCCGCACCGGCAGGCCGAGGTAGACGTCGCGGATGCCGTAGCTCCCGTCGGCGAGCACGGCCGCGGACATCACCTCGTCGCTCTCGCGGACCATGGCGAGCACCATCCGCGCCGCCGACATCCCCGGCGCCAGGAACGCGCTCCCGGTCTTCAGCAGGCCCACGACCTCGCCGCCGGACCCGCGGGCCCGGTCGACGACCGCGTTCAGGCGAACCGGCGGCACCACCTGCGGGAGCGGCCGGCCGCCCGCCGTCGCGCGCGACAGCGGGATGACCATCTCCTCGCCGTGGCTGCCCAGGGCGATCGCGTCCACGGACCGGGCGCGCCCGGCCCCGTCCTCGAGCGCGACCAACGCCTGGAAGCGCGCCGTGTCGAGGACGCCCGCCATGCCGAGCACCCGCGACGACGGGAACCCCGACGAGGTCCACGCGTGCTGGGTCATCTCGTCGAGCGGGTTGGTCACGACGACGACGACCGCCCGCGGCGAGGTCGCGGCGACCCGGCGCGCGAGGTCGCCCACGATCGCGGCGTTCGTGCTGACGAGGTCGGCGCGGGTCATGCCCGGCTGTCGCGGTCTGCCCGCGGTGATGACGACGTAGTCGGCCGGGCCCGCCTCCTCGACGGTGCCGACCCCCCGCACCCGGGTCGCGAAATCCGACAGCGCCGCGGTGTGCTGCAGGTCCAGCGCGATGCCGGCCGCGCGGCCTTCGTCGATGTCGACGAGCACGACCTCGTCGAACACGTCCGCGTCCGCGAGGCGCATCGCGGCGATCATCCCGACGTGGCCCGCGCCCACCACGACCACGCGCTCGGTGCCTCCGCTCCGGTCCGGGGCGAGACCGCCGGGCAGCGGAGCGCCCCGTCGGAAGAGCGCGGGCGACGGCGGGCGCATGGTGTGGACGGTGCCCCGGTCGGCGAGGTCCGGGACCGGGGTCGCCGGCGAGGAGGCCGGCCGGTCGATGCCGTCCGCGTCGGCGATCGTCACGCCGAGCTCGCGCGCCCGCTCCCGGGCGAGCGGGGTGACGACGTCCCGCGGGCCGACGCGCAGGGTCGCGCCGCGGGCGGCCGCCGCGTCCACGTCGGACGCGCCCCAGACGTTCATGCCTGCTGCCCCTTGATCTCCTCCAGGGCGGCGACGGCCGCGTCCCGCGCGGACTGCACCTCGCTCTCGGTACCGGAGAGGAACATGCGGCCGAACCGGCCGACGGCGCGCAGCTCGATGACCGTGATCGACGCGGCCTTCTCGGCCTCGTTCGCGGCGACGGAGATGTAGGCGGCGGGCGCGACCTCCATGATGAACAGGCTCTGCCCCGGCATCAGCATGCTGCCCTTGCGCCACTTGTTGAGCAGCTGCGCCTGGTAGGGGTGCACGTTGGTGATGAACTGCGTCGAGGCGATCGTCGGCGCGATGCGGTCGGTCTCGAGCAGGCCGAACTCGTCGAGGACGGCCTGCCCGGAGGCGAGCACCTCCGCCTGCTGCTCGGAGTGGATCTCCAGCAGGCCGAACTCGCGCTCGATGATCTGCAGGGCGGGCCGGACCCCCGCGGCCTTGAGGGCGATGTCGGCGGCCCGGAACACGTCGTTGCCGGGCGCCATCTCGATGTAGAGCTCGGCCATGCCGGCGATCGGGACATCGCCCGGGCTCGTCGCGGCGATATGGGCCGCGCACTGGGGCTGCATGCGGTCGATGAAGGCGTAGGTCCGCAGGGACGTGCCCGACCTCGGACTGGTCATGGAGTCGCTCCTTCGGGACAGCTCCTGGCGATCCCCAGTGGCGTGATGAGCAGGGCGTGCGGATGGGTCACGACGGTGCGGTGCAGGTACTGCGCCAGGACCTCGCCGGCGCGCGGGATCATGAGCGCGCCCCCGGCCAGGTACAGCGGCAGGTCGGCGTCGACGCCCCGCGTCATCGACCGGATGGACTCCCCGATGCGGTGCAGGTTCGGGACGACGATGGGCAGGGCCTCGGCCGGACGCTCGCGCTTGAAGCGTTCGGCCCCGGCGAGGTCGACGTCCAGCGCCCCGGCGAGGACCAGGTCGAGGTGGTGACCTCCGCCGGGTCGGTCGTCGAGCCGCTCGAGCTCGCCACCCCGGAACACCCCGACCCCGGTCGAGCCGCCGCCGACGTCGACCACCACACCGTCGGTGACCTCCAGGGTTCGTTGCGCGGCGCTGACCTCGTCGACGAGCTCCACCCGGTCGAAACCCGCCGTCTCGCAGACGTAGGTGCAGGCCCGGGCGTCGGCGACGGGGATGCACGGCGGGTAGGCCGTCGCCGCCGTCGTGAGCTCGAGGCCGAGGGCCTCCTGCGCGGTCTCCCGCAGCGTCCGCACGGTGGCGACCGCCTTCGCGAAGTCGACGACGACCCCGTCGTGCAGCGCGCCGGAGCCCGCGGACTCGACCCACACCGGCTCGTCGTCGTCGAGGACGACGAGCACGCAGCTCGCCGTGCCGAGGTCGACCCCGACGCGGGGACGACGCGGCACCCCTCCCGGAGGTGCGCCGATCCGAGCGGCTGCCGCGGCGAGGAACGCGTCGGGTCCCCCCACCGGCGTCAGACCTCGACGCTGTCGTAGACGCTGCGCCATGGCCGGACCTCGTGGGCGACTCGCTTGATGTTGATCAGGTGCAGGGGTGTCACGTTGTCCGAGCAGATCGACCCGCTCCAGGTGCCGGTCCCGAGCTGGAAGGACGGATCGACGTCGGTCGAGTAGCCCATCCCGCCGAAGAGCGCCGGGGTGTTCACGACGATGCGTCCGGCCGGCAGCGCCGCGAACGGCGCGAGCTCGTGCGGGTCGGCGGCGTGGACCGCCGTCGTGTGGCCCTCTCCCCCGAGCGCCAGGATCTCCCGGCACCGGGCCAGGCCCGCCTGCGGATCCCGGGCGCGGTAGACCGACAGCACCGGCCCGAGGATCTCCCGCGAGAGCGGGGTGTCCTCCCCGACCCGGTCGAGCTCGCAGGCGAGGACGCGGGTGGATTCGGGCACCGCGAACCCGCACAGCTCCGCGAGACGGCGGGCCGACTGCCCGACGCTCGCCGGCCGCAGAGCGCCCCGCTCGTCGAAGAGCACGTCGACCAGAGCGGCCTGCTGGGCGGGGTCCATCCAGAACGCGCCGCGCTCGGCGAACGCCGTGAGGAAGTGGTCGGCGACGGAGTCGACCACGACGACCGACTGCTCCGCCACGCACGCGGTGCCGTTGTCGAACGACTTCGAGGTGATGATCATCTCGGCCGCCTCGGCGGCGTCCGGGACGCTGGCGCCGACGTAGGCCGGGACGTTCCCGGCGCCGACGGCGATCGTCGGCTTGCCGCTGGAGTACGCCGCACGCACCATGCCCGGCCCGCCCGTGGCCAGGACCAACGCGATCTCCTCGCGCCGCATCAACTCGGCCGTGGCCGCGAGGGTGGGTGCCTCGAGACAGGACACGATGCCCTCGGGGGCGCCGGCCGCCACGGCGGCCTCGGCCATGATCTCGGCGGCGCGCAGGGTGCAGCGCGCGGCTCTCGGGTGCGGGGCGTGCACCACGGCGTTCCCCGACTTCACCGCCGCCAGGCTCTTGAACAGCGCGGTCGAGGTGGGATTCGTGACGGGGATGATCCCGGCGATGACGCCCATCGGGCTGCCGATGGCCGTGACGCGGGAGGCCTCGTCGGTCCACAGCACCCCGACGGCCCGGCGCTCGAGCATCCACTGCGCGACGAAGCCGGTGTTGTAGCGGTTCTTGTAGATCTTGTGCTCGTAGACGCCGTAGCCGGTCTCGTCCACGGCCATCCGTGCGAGCTCCTCGGCCGCCTTGGTGCCGGCCCGCGCCATGGCCCGGACGTAGACGTCGAGGGTCTCCTGGTCGACGCCCTCGAGACGGCGCACCGCCTCCTTGGCCGCACGGGCCTTGGCGCGGACGTCGGCGAGGCCGGCGAGATCGGCGTCGTCGGAGACGAAGCGCAGCGGAGCTCGACCATGACTCTGCACCGCGGTCATGCCCACCTCCTCGGATCAGTGGCGGGCGTCAGCCCTTCGGGCGGGCCAGGATCGCGAGGATGCCCTCGGTCTCGTCGTGCGGACGCGGGATGACGTGCACGGACACGACCTCGCCGGCCTTGCCCGCGGCCACGGCGCCGGCGTCGGTCGCGGCCTTCACCGCGCCGACGTCGCCGCGGACCATGACGGTCACCAGGCCGCCGCCGATCTCGCGGTGGCCGAGGACCTGCACGTTGGCGGCCTTCACCATCGCGTCGGCGGCCTCGATCGCGCCGACGAGTCCCTTGGTCTCGATCAGGCCGAGCGCGCCGCGCATCGTCACCGCGCCGGTCGTGCCCGCTCCGGCCGGGGCCGTCGTCGTTGCCATGTCGTCCTCCCGTGACTGGGTGCTGCTGTGGGGTGCGGTGCGCGGCGTCAGGCCGTGCGGTGCAGGTCTGCCTCGTGGCGGATGACCGAGTCGGCGATCGCGACGACCGCCCGGTCGGTCGGGGTGTCGGGACCGGCCGCGACGCGGGCGGCGCTGCCGGTGGTCATGAGGACGACGTCTCCGCTGCCGGCGCCGATCAGGTCGACCGCGACGCAGATGGCGCCGTCCCCGGCCGGCTCGTCCCCGGTGGTGTCCTGCACCAGCAGGAGCGAGACGTTGTCGAAGCCGGGTGAGCGGACGGTGGCCACGACCTGGCCCACCACGCGTCCGAGCAGCATCGCCGGCCTCCTCGTCGAGAGCACTGTCCCGGCACCCTGTGAGCCAGGTCTCGCCGGATGCCGCCGACGCTAGGGCGGGGACGACACCGGAGGCGCTATCCCGCCCGGACAACGTCGCCCGGTTCCGCTGTCCTTCGCTGCCCTGGCTCGGACGGGTACCGACCTCGACGCTGGACCGTGATCGGAGCCACATCCCGCGCCCGTACCTGGAGGTCACCGGTGATCCGCGACGAGGACGCCCAGTTCCACCCGCCGACCAGTGACGACCCGCTGTGGGCCGAGACCAACTACTTCGGGCTCTACGCGGGCCAGGACACCGAGCGACCGGTGAACATCGGGCTCTACGCCCTGCACCGCAAGACGATGGGCATGGTCGGCTCGACGGTGTCGATCAACTCCCGACGCGTGCGCGAGCCGTGGATGGCCGAGTACTGGGACTCCCAGAACCTCCCGGCGCCGGAGAGCCTGCTGGACTACGAGCTGCTCAACGGCCTCAAGGTGGTGTGCACGAAACCGAACCAGGTCTGGGACGTCGACTACTCGGACCCGGCGGCCGGCGTCGAGATCCACTTCCGCTACACGGCGATCATGCCGGCGTACGACATCAACGACCCCGAGCAGGACCCGCTCGCCGCCGACCGCGACATGGCCAAGACCTGGGGCCACGCCTACGCCGGGCATTTCGACCAGTCCGGGCACTACGAGGGCGAGGTCTCGGTCCGCGGACGCACCCTGCCGATCGACTGCGTCGCGACGATGGACCACAGCTGGGGCGTGCGCTCCGAACGCCAGACCTCGCGCCTGTCCTGGATGCACGCCCACTTCGGCGAGGACCTCGTCGTCCACGGCCTCTTCGACTTCGACACGGCGGGCGGTCCCGACGGCGAGTCCCCGCTGCGGCTGACCCACGGCTACCTCGTGGAGAACGGCGAGCTGCACGGCCTGTCGGCCGGCCACGGGGTCACGCAGCGGCGCGGTCTCTACCCCGAGCACATCGCCATAGAGGTCAGTGCCGGGGACCGGACCGTCGCCGTGGAGGGCGACGCCCTGACCACCTTCCCGTGGCTGTCCCAGCCGGGCGTGGTCGGGCACAACGTCCTGCTGCGGTGGAACGCCGAGGGTCGGACGGGGTACGGCGAGTGCATGGACTTCGTCGGGCTCGGGGAGCTCGGCGCCGTCTACGACCGCTCGTGACCCCGGAGCCCGTGCGTGCCGTCGTGTTCGACCTCGACGGCACGCTGGTCCAGACCCGGATCGCGTCGTGGGAGGTCTTCGAGCCGATCAACCGCAGGCACGGGCTCGGCGTCGACACCCCGCAGCGCTACTTCGACCTGTTCCGGGGCAACGTCTTCTCCTCGATCCGCGAGGTCAGCTCCACGGAGGCGCAGGCGAGCGCGGCGACCGCGGACTTCCTCGCCGCCCTGCGCTCGCAGTACGCGCCGCCCCTGGTACCGGGGATGCACGCCGTGGTCCGGCGCCTGGCCTCGCAGTGCACGCTCGCGGTGATGTCGTCGAACGCGATGGAGGTCCTGCGTCGGGTCCTGGTCGACAACGACCTCGCCTACTGCTTCGCGCACGTGTTCGGCGGTGACGTCGCTCCTGACAAGCGGGCCGCCCTGCGGTCGTTCCTCGCCGACGCCGGCAGCGGCTACGGCCGGCGGTGCTCCGCCGACTACGACGAGGCCGGCGACGCGGACCGGCCGGACGCCGCGACGACGGTGCTCGTCACCGACACCGCCGGCGACGTCCGCGACGCCCGCGAGGTCGGGGTCCGCGTCGTCGGGGTGTCGTGGGGGATGCACTCCGCGCGGGAGCTCACCGAGGCGGGCGCGGAGTTCGTCGCGCTGTGGCCCCAGGAGGTGCTCTCGCACCTGCTCGGCGACGAGGCCGCCCGCGAGCCGACGGGCGCGTGCGCGGTCCCGCAGCAGAGCTCGACCGACTGCGGGTGCGGCTGCTCCACATCGGGCGCCGGCGCGGTGGATTCCGCGCAGGAGGGGCCGGGTGAGCGGCGCCGTCGTCGTCGTCGCGAGGCGGTCGCCGCCACCAGCGATGGCACAGCGCTGACACCTGACGTCAGGACGGCGCCACTCGCACGTCCGAGCGGTCCCACGGACGATCTGCTGGACGCCATGCGCCGGATCTGCGGTGGGTGACTCACCGGTCGGGGCGCTGAACTTCCGGGACCTCGGCGGCCTGCCCGCCGGTCCCGGCCGCCGGACCCGCCGTGGCGTGCTGTTCCGCAGCGACACCCTCCAGGCACTGACCGACGACGACGTCGCCCTGCTGGTCGACCGCCTCGGCCTCGAGGTCGTGATCGACCTGCGCATCGGCGACGAGGCCGTGCAACAGGGCCGCGGGCCCCTGGTCGGCCGCGACGTCACCTACCTGAACGCGCCGCTGCGCGAGGCCGAGCCGAACGACGAGCCGCCCGCGCGACAGGCGCTGCTGTTCTCGCTGATGCACCTCGAGGCACCGACCTCGGTGCTCGGCTCGGTGATCCGGGCGGCCGCCGCGTTCGCCGGCCGCCCCACCGTGGTGCACTGCGCGGCGGGCAAGGACCGCACGGGCCTCGTCGTCGCGCTCCTGCTCGCCCTGGCCGGTGTCGATCGTGCGGCCATCGTCGCGGACTACCTCGCCAGCGGTCCGAACATGGACGCGGTCAAGGCGCGTTTCGCGACGTGGCCACGCTATGCGTCGCACATGGCCACGGTGGCGCCGGAGCTCTACATGGCCCACGAGCCGACGATCCCGGGGCTGTTCGAGGCGCTCGACGGCCGCTATGGCGGGGTGCGGGGCTGGGCACTGGCCCGTGGCATCGACGAGGGCCTCCTCGACCGGTTTCCTGCCCTTCTCACCGAGCCCGAGGCCACGTAGGGCAGGTTGCCTCCCTATTCTCGGAAGCGTCGAGACCGAGGGAGGCTCCGTGCGGTGACCGAGCCATCCGGTGAGATCGTCGTCTACACGACGCCCGACGGCGGGCCGAAGGTCCAGCTACGCGCGGTCGGCGGCACGGCCTGGCTCTCCCAGACCGAGATCGCCCACCTGTACGGCACGTCGGTGCAGAACATCGACCAGATCGCCCGCCGCGTCCTCGGGGACGGCGAGGTGACAGCCGCAACTGTCAATTCAGAGTTGAGAGTTGCCCTGGAGGGCAAACGGCAGGTCCGTCGGCAGGTGAAGGTCTACAACCTCGACCTGATCCTCGCGATCGGCTACCGGGTCTCGACGCCGCGCGCGGTGCAGTTCCGCCAGTGGGCGACCACGGTGCTGCGGGAGTACCTGATCAAGGGCTTCGCGCTCGACGACCCGCGGCTACGAGACCCGGCGGCCGACTACTTCGACGAGCTGCTCGCCCGCATCCGCGACATCCGCGCCTCGGAGAAGCGCTTTTACCTCAAGGTGCGTGACCTGTTCGCGGCATCGAGCGCCGACTACGACGGCAGCACGGAGACGGCCCGCACGTTCTTCGCCACGATCCAGAACAAGCTGGTCTACGCCATCACCGGCCGGACCGCCGCCGAGCTCGTGCTCGAACGGGCCAATCCGGCATCGCCCACCAT
This sequence comes from Actinomycetospora termitidis, assembly GCF_030286555.1. Lineage (GTDB taxonomy): Bacteria > Actinomycetota > Actinomycetes > Mycobacteriales > Pseudonocardiaceae > Actinomycetospora > Actinomycetospora termitidis. The sequence continues at coordinate 100,609 of NZ_JASVWF010000008.1, forward strand.
GGGACTCACGACGTGGGACGGCGAGCGGATCCGCAAGTCCGACGTCGAGATCTCGAAGAACTACCTGCACGAGAAGGAGATCACCCAGCTCAACCGGCTCGTCACACGGTTCCTCGACTTCGCCGAAGACCGTGCGGAGCGTCGCGAGACGATCTTGATGCAGGAGTGGATCGCCCAGACCGACCGGTTCCTCGAGTTCGACGAGCGCGAGGTCCTCGACGGACCCGGGCGGGTGTCCGCGGAGCGCATGCGGTTCGAGGTCGGGGAGCGCTACATGGCCTGGGACGGGCAACGGCGCGCGCGTGAGGCCGAACGCGCGGCTGTCGAAGAGGAGAACGATCTCCGGGAGCTGCTCGCATTGGAGCAGCGCTGCGACCCGGAGGACGACGGGATCCCGTGACCGAGATCGATGGACCGGCGAGACGGCCGGGCTGAGTCACTCCGCAAGGGCCGCGCGACCCAGGCCCAGCAGCAGCGGACGCACCTCCGGGAGGTCGACGGCGAACCGGCGGAAGCCGAGCCCCAGGAGCCGGGCGGCCACCTCGTCGCGGACGGTGCCCGACAGTCGGACGCCCACCGGGGTCGCCACCGACGCCACCAACCCGTCGAGCATCCGCACGACCGTCGGGTCCAGCGCGTGGCGCGGGTCGACGGCGAGCAGCCCCTGCGCGACGTAGGAGTCGAGCGGCTCGGCGGTGAGGAACTGGCGGGCCGGGATGCCGAACACGGCCGCCTGCAGCGCGCGGATCTCCAGCCACACCACCGCACTGTCGCCCGCCAGGCCGCCCACGTTCGCCACCGCCCGCGGGCTCGTCAGGTAGGTCCCGACGCCGGGTGCGTCCGGTCCCTGGTCGAGGGCGGCCAGGGCCGCGGCCTCGGCCGGGTCGGAGACGTGCCGGACCGCCAGGCGCAGGCGCCCGGAGTAGCCCGACTCCGCGACCGCACGGATCAGACCCTCGCGCTGGGCCACGATCAGCTCGGGCACGCCGAGCGGCATGGCGAGCTCGGGGTGCCGGGTCGTGACCGCGGTCTGCTGCAGCAGCTCCCGCGACTCGTCGGCGAGCAGGTCGATCGCCCGGACGTCGACGTCGTGGGAGCCCGCGGCGGCGAGCAACGGTCCGAACTGGGACGCGACGGCGTCCCGGACCTCGGAGAACGTGCCGGACCCGTCGAGTCCCTTGTCCAGCACGGTCTCCACGAGACGGGTCAGGTCTCCGGAGGCCGCGAGGACGTCGTCGACGGCGGTCACCAGACCGCTCGCGCCGGCGGCGAGGGCCGCCGCGGCGTCCGTCGGCACCGTGATGCGAGCGAGCACCTCGCAGCCCGACGCCTCGGCAGCCGCGCCGAGCAGGGTGTCCATCGCCTCCGTGGCCTCGGCGGGCGTCGTCGTCGGGAGCGCGCCCGCGATGAGCTCGCCGGAGGCACCGTCGAGTGCGACCGGCTCCCCCTCGGCGATCGTCCGGTCACCCACGCGCGCGACGCGGGCGTCCGCGTCGATCACGAGGTCGGAGGCCCCGACCACACAGGTCGTGCCCAACGCGCGCGCCACCACGGCGGCGTGGCTGGTGGAGCCACCGGTCGAGGTGACGATGCCGGCCGCGGCGATCATGCCGTGCAGGTCCGCGGGACTCGTGACGGAGCGACCCAGAACGACCGCCACGCCGGCGTCGGCGCGCTCCATGGCCCGGTCGGGGTCGAGCACGAGCTCCCCGGACACCTGGCCGGGGCACGCACCGATGCCGGCGACCAGGACCCGTCCCGCGGCACGGGCCTCCGCGAGCGCGTCCGGATCGAACCCGGGGCGTTGCGCCTGGCGGAGCTGGTCGGCCGTGACGAGGGACAGCGCGCGGGAGGGGGACGCGGTGCCGTCGGCGAGCAGGTCCGCGGCGATGCGGACGGCCGCCTCCGGGGTGCGTTTGGCGCTGCGCACCTGCAGGAACCAGAGGACCCCGTGCTCGACGGTGAACTCGATGTCCAGCACGTCGCCGTGGCGGGCCTCGAGATCCAGGCAGGACCGCTCGAGCTCCGCGAGCAGGTCAGGTGGGAGCGCCTGCTGGACGGGGTCCGGCGTGCGGATGCCGGCCACGACGTCCTCGCCCTGGGAGTGGGCGAGGTACTCGCCGTAGAGACCCGGCTCCCCCGTCACCGGGTTGCGGGTGAAGACCACCCCGGACCCGGAGTCGTCGTCGAGGTTGCCGAAGACCATCGACTGCACGACGACGGCCGTGCCCATGTCGTGCGGGATGCCGTGGTGCTCGCGGTAGGTCCGGGCCCGCCGGGTGTTCCACGACCGGAAGACCGCCTCCACCGCGTGCACCAGCTGGTCCCACGGCGTCGCCGGGACGCTCTCGCCGAGCTCCTCGTCGAGAGCCGCCTCCGCGGCCGCCCACACCCGGTCGTACACCGCGCCGGGCTCCTCGCCGGGCTCGACGGCGGTCACCAGCGCGTCCACCGCCGGCCGGTCGTCGAGTGCCCCCAGCACGATCTCGGAGTACATGGCGTGGAAGCGCGCGACGAGATCGGCCATGAACCGGGCGTCCGAGGAGCGCTCCGCGATCGCGACCGCGGCGTCCCGGGACAGCCCGAGGTCGAGGACCGTGTCCATCATCCCCGGCATCGACACCGGCGCGCCGGAGCGCACCGACAGCAGCAGGGGTTCCGGACCGGCCCCGAAGGTCTTGCCGCTCGCGGCCTCGACGGCGTCCAGCCGGGCCCGCAGCTCGGCCGTGAGCCCGTCGGGAAGCGCCCGGTCGGCGAGGTAGACGTGGCAGGCGGCGGTGGTGACGACGTAGCCGGGAGGGACCCGCAGCCCGTCGCGGGTCAGCCGCACCAGGCCCGAGCCCTTGCCGCCGAGCGCGTCGACGTCGACCGGCCCGTCGTCGGTGAACGCCCGGGTCCAGGGGGTGCCGGTCACTCCGTGCGCTCCCGTCCGAGCGTGCGGAGCAGGTCCTCGTGGAACTCGAACCAGATGGTGTGCACCGAGTCGCGCATTGGCGAGGACACCAGGTCGTGATCGCCGGAGTCGATTCCCGCGAGAGCCGCCTCGAAGCGCGTCGAGTAGGTCGAGAACCGGGCGTCGTGCGCGGCCAGCGCGGCGACGAGTCCCTCGAGCCGGCCCACGAGCCGCTCGATGCGGGTGATGACCTTCTCGTCGTACTCCGCGTCGCCGTGGTCGTTCGTGACCTTCCGGCCGCCGACGTCGACCTGCTGCCAGGACGACATCGCCGTCAGGAACTGCGTGTTGGTGGTCTCGAACCTCCCATCGAGCGCCTCGACCTCGGGGTCGGCGCGCACGGGTGCGTAGACCTCGGCGGCGGTGGCAGCCAGGGCCGGCTCGGCCTCGTTCGTCGGCAGGGCCGAACCACCGGCGACGACGACGAGCCCGGCGCCGGCCAGGCTCTCGAGGCGCTTCTCCACGTCCGCGGGCGATGCGGCGATGACGGCGGCGATCGTGGGGGCGTCGGCCATCTTCTTCAGGGCGAGGACGTTCAGGACGTCGTAGTCGGGCTTGTCCATGCGGATGTGCGCTCCTCCGTCGCGCCTGTGAGTACTTGTGGCGGTCATCGCCGCCACAAGTACTCACGAGGCGAAGCCACCTACAGCCAGCGGTACTTCGAGCGCGTCGGACTGATCCCCTCCGGGAAGGGCAGGTAACCGGCGCCGGAGAAGATCTTCGAGGGCACCGTCTCCTGGGCGAACCCGCGCTTGGTGATGTCGTAGTAGTAGTTCGACACCCGCTGGTCGATCTCCCACAGGTCGTAGTCCCGGCAGGCCTTCTCGTAGGTCCCGGCCTTGCGCATGTGCGGGAGGATCATGTCGATGTAGTAGACGTACTGGCCGTTCCAGATGAGGTCGCGGCGGCACATCTTCGACGTCTTCGTGTAGAGCTTCAGCGTCGCGGTCTGCACCCGGCCGAGGTGGTCGTCGAGCTGGCTGATCGGCACGTTGTAGACCTCGCCCATCGGCGTGTCCCACTTCTCGCGGACGAACACCGCACCGCCGACCACGGCCTGCAGGTAGTTCTTCGGCCGCGTGAAGGTGGTGGAGATGTCGTTGACCCGGATCTCCTCCAGGCTCATGATCTCCGGGTCCAGCACGAGCGCGAGCGTGTAGACGTGCGGGAGGCCGGCGTCCTCGCAGACGTCGCTCCAGTGGAAGACCTCCTCGTTGACGAAGAGGTCGCGCAGGATCAGCAGCTTGCCGTCGGGCAGTTCGTAGGGTCCGGTGTCGCCGAGGCCGAGCCGGCAGTCGTAGTGGTCGAGGAACGCGAGGAGTTCCGCGGCCGCGTTGAACCGGGTGAACTTGGCGTGCTCGGGACCGTCCGGGTCGAGCGGCTCGATCTGGTTGACGATCGAGTCGAGGAAGTCCTGCTCGTGGATCCGGCAGCGATAGCGGTCCTGCGAGTTGAGGATGTAGCCGTCCTGACGCTTGCCCCACAGCACGCGCTGCATGAACTTGAGGATCTCGTTCGATTCCTCGACGTACTCGTCGGGCTTGATGGCCTCGAGGGCGAGCAGGCCGCAGCGGCCCATGCCGAACCCGACGGCGCCGATGCACCAGTCGTGCACGGCGTTGACCTTGGTGCCGATCTCGCGGCGCGCGGAGGCGCCGATGTCCATGATCCCCTGCGCGCCGCCGACGGCCTCGGTGGTCATCGCCATGAGTTCCGGCCACCGGTAGAACTCGTGCATGAAGGCCAGGATCTCGTACTCCTGGCGGGGGATCATGCCCGAGACACCCTCGGTGGCCCGCATGACGAGCACGTCCCAGATGTTCCAGGCCAGGTAGTTGTTGAGGTCGTTCAGCTCGGCGATGGTGAAGTGGTCGCGGAGGACGTCCTCCTTGCTGACCTTCTCCAGGACCCCGCTCGTCGCGCGGGACCGCATCATCTTGTCGCCCTTGATGCCGTCGGTGACGGGTTCCATCCCGACGAAGTTGCCGGTGTAGGTGAGGTCCTGGAAACGCAGGCCCTCGTCACCCTCCTCGTAGCGCCGGCGGAAGGTGGCGCGCTTGCCCTCGGTCGTCGTCATTGCCGCTCCTGGTCGCGTGTCGTCGGCTCGGTGTCTTCTGGGTCCGTGCTCAGGCCGCGACCACGCGGCCGGTGTCGTTGTCGGTGCAGTCGAGACGCACCCGCTTGCCGTCGAGCTCGCGGGCGATCTCCTCGAAGTGGGTCTCGTCGGTGTTGCCGACGACGTAGCGGGAGTCGCTGTTGGTGAGGTGCGCGGTCATCACGCACGGCGTCTGGAACTCGCGCGAGAGGATGCCGAGGTGCGATTCCGGTGCGCCGGACATCGTGATCACGCCGATGGCGCCCATCGAGAGGGCCGGTGCGAGGAACGTGGTGGTCCCGCCGCGGACCAGCAGGATGTGCTCCGCGAGCTTGCCCGACTGGATCAGGCTGATCACGTCCGCCGGGGACGACAGGTACTTGATCGTGCCCTCGGGCGACTTCTGCGTGTCGAAGACGTTGTAGCCCTCGGCGAGGACGTCGGCCATGAGTTCCTCCTCGAACTGGTCGATGAGCGGGCCCGTCCGCCCCCTCGGCGTCACCGCCGCCCGCCGCGTTGCTCAGGTCACAGTGCCCTGGATCACGTACGACGCCGATGGCGAGCGCGGACAAAAGACGTCGGCGGGCTTGTCTGACTCGGATAGCGCCTGACGGGACGTGGCGGACACGGTCGTCGCCCTTCCAGGACGGCTGACCGGCGCACTCGCACGGGAGCCGGCAACCATCGACCCTGCGTCGGCACCACGGGAGGACGCCACCTCCGAACGGGGGTGGCGCTCGGACCTCGGCGCGTCTCACTCGATGGACGAGGTCCGAGGCTCGGGCCGACGGACAGGACTCCCGACCTGGTACCAGCGTCCGGGCGGCGCGCGGAGGGCCCACGGTGCCGGGTAGCTCGCCAGGATCGGCAGCCGGGACTTCTCCGGATAGCAGTGGGAGACGCCGACCTGGTCGAGGAAGGCGCAGGTCCAGAGCACGAGTGCGGCACGCAGCGCCGTCGTGCCGAGCGGGAGCTCCCCGACCCACCGGTTGGCGACGTGATCTGCGCGAACGAGCCACGTCGACCCGTCGTCGCCGGTCAGGGTGCGCCGTGTCGGGACCGCGTGCAGTCGCTGTCGGAGGCGCAGCTCGGGGCCGGGGTCGCCGTCCAGCGGCGGGAACGTCCAGTCCACCCACGCCTGCCGGCGCTCACCACGGGCCTCGGCGCGTGCAGCCCGGTCACCGCTCGCCAGACGCACCGTGAGTTCGGTCGCCCCGTCGTCCGACACCCGCACGACCTGCATCTGCAAGGTGAGCGACTCACCCTCGAGGGTCAGCGGCGGCGGCCCCTCGGACGATCCTGCGGCCCGGTCCATCCGCCCCGCCTCCCGTCCGGCCACGAGGAGCCGCCCGGTCGGGTCGTGTGGTCCCTGCATCGGCTCGTCGAGAGCGAGTTCGACCCGTGCCCCGGAGGAGTACCGCAGCACGTCGTCGTCGGTGCGATCGAACCGCTCGTGCCAGCGCCGCGTGAGCCCGATCGTCAGGCTCGTCGGGAAGACCAGGAACAGCACGAAGGCGAGCACTCCGAGCCAGAACCCACCGTGCAGCGCCTCCAGGGTGATCACGACGAGGAACGCCGGCCCCGTGACGACCGCCGTGGCGCACCACAGCAACCAGGGCCGCCGTCGTGCGCGGAGCGCCGCGAAGGGCCCGCGGTACCGCGGTCCACCTCCGGGCAGGCGACTCCCGCGCATCACGGTGATCGTTCTAGGACATCCCGCGCGTCGCGTCCACGGCCGCGCGCCAGAGAACCCTGACTACAGCCGAGGCAAGTCACCTGACATGCTCGCCCGGTGGACCGCGACGCCTGGGACCTGCACCCGGACTCGGTCGAGCGAGCGCTCGACTCCTTCCTCCCACGCAGCGCGGGCCAGGTCATGCGCGAGGCCTTCTACGGCGTCCGCCGGTTCGACGACTTCGTGCACCACACCGGACTGAACCCGGCCGGGGTGTCCGCCCGACTGAAACAGCTGGTCGCCGACGACATGCTCGAACGGGTCGGCTACCAGGAGCCCGGCGAACGCCGGCGACACGAGTACCGGCTCACCCGCAAGTCGCAGGAGCTCATGGAGGTCGTGGTCGCGCTCCTCGGCTGGGCCGACCGCTGGCTCCCGGGCCCGGACGGGCCGACGGTCCTCCTGCGTCACGAGGGGTGCGGTCACGCGGTGCACGCCGAGGCGCGCTGCGAGGCCGGACACCGCATCGACGGCTTCGCCGACCTCGACTCGCTTCCCGGCCCGGGCGCCCGGCCCGCTCAGGGGATGGAGTAGGTGTCCCCGTAGACCGACCACGTCAGCGGCGTCGCCAACGCGTAGTTGCCCTCCCGCGCGAACTTCTGCTCGAGGTCGGTGATGCGGGAGATGTCCTGGTGGGCGGGTTCGGAGCGCATCACGGCGATCCTCGCCCGCCAGAACGCCTCCAGGTAGCGAGCGACGCTGCCGCCCTGGGCCGGCGTCCTGGCCTGCTCCGTCGCCGCCGCGCGGATGCCCCCGAAGCTCTCGCCGTCGGTGCCCGGACCGTGCACCACCATGGCGTCGTAGTACGCGAACTGCCCGAGGAGCGGCAGGCCGTCGGCGAGCGCCGCCGCGACCGCGGGCTCGAAGTAGACCGAATCCCGGAGGCGGTCCTGCGCGGCGACGAACGTCGACGCGAACCGGGGGTCGGTCGCGGTCTCGCGCCAGGCGTCCTCGAACGCCTCCCCCAGGCCGTCGTGCGAGTCGCTCCCGTTCACCGCCCGCAGGGCCGGGAGGAACGGGGCGAGCGGGTTCCGCGGGGCGGTCGCGGTGAGGTCCCGGACCAGGGTCAGCATGTCCCCGGTGCCCGAGGTGAAGCCGATCAGCCCGCCGGTGTAGCCGCGCCCGTCCCCGATGTCCTCGAGGTAGCCGTACTGGTCCCGCCAGTCCAGCGTCGAGTTCTCGGCGCTGGACACCAGCTGCATCGCGAGGTCCTTCTTCGCCGGATCGCGCAGGGTGACGGGCTCGGTCAGTGTCGTCCCGACGACGGGGCTGGGGGCCGGGAGCTCGGCCGACGGCGTGCTGGTGGGACCCACCGGCGCCACACTCAGCGGGCCGGGGGCGGGCGCCTCCGTCCCGCTGCAGGCCGCCGAGAGCAGCAGCAGCGCGGCGACCGCAGCCGCCACGGCCAGTCGGTGCGTTCTCGTCGTCATCCCGTCCCTCGCCGGCCGCCGGCGGCGTTCAGGCCCCGGAGCGTCTTGCTCCAGGATCGCGGATCACCCGCAGCCGCTCGCTGCGGGGGCCAAACAGCCGGACCGGCATCGCGAGCGGGTCCGCCTCACCGCGCGGCGCGCTCGCTCCGCGGCGGGACGCCGTTGAGGTCCACCGCGAACGCCCCGATCCCGTAGGCGATGGTGTTCACCATGCGGTCGAAGATCGGCCGGTCGATGTTGTCGATGTCGTCGCACGCCTGGTGGTAGCAGGGGTCGAACGGGACGCCGGCCCGGCCGCCCCACAGCCGGGCCTGCTCGGCGGACTTGGTGCCCGAGTCCCCGGAGAACACGCCGCCGGCGGGGATGTCGGCGTCGACGAACGGGCCGTAGTCGGAGTCGTCGACGAACGGCGTGCCGCGTGGTGGCACGCCCCGGGAGACGAGCCGGTCGCTCAGGAGCCGCTCGATCGCCGCCGAGCCGGGCGGCCCGTCCGCGGAGTTCGAGCCGTCGGAACCGTCGCCGTCGTAGACGAAGTAGCCACCGTTCGGCGCGGCGATCACGTCGGAGTTCAGCATGAGCGCGATGTCGCGGCGCCCGTCGGGGGACAGGCCGTCGACGTACGCCTGGCTGCCCAGCAGGCCCTCCTCCTCGGCACCGAAGAAGACGAAGCGCACCGCGTTCGTGACCGGGGCGTCGGCGCCGAGGCGCACCGCGATCTCGAGCTGCGCGGCCACACCGCTGCCGTCGTCGTCGATGCCCGGCCCCTCGGGCACGCTGTCGAGGTGCACACCGCCGAGCACCACCTCGTCGGTCCGACCGGTCCGGGTCTGCGCGATGACGTTCCGCGTGGTGCCCCCCGGCGCCGAGCCGTCGTCGCCGTCGTCGGACTGCAGGGCGACGGTCGGCGTCTGCACGTCGAAACCGGCCCGGCGCAGGGTGTCGGCGACGTAGTCGACGCTCTGCTCGTACCCGCCGGTCCCCCGGGCCCGGTTCCCGCCGTTCCGGTCGGCGACGTCCTGGAGAGCCCGGAGGTGCACGAACGCGCCGGACCCGGTGGCCGACGTCGCCAGGGCCTCGGCCATCCGTCGGTCGCCCTGGGGAGCGGCGGCGCCCGATCCGCCGGCCCCGCCCGAGCAGGCGCCGAGCACCAGCGGTGCGACCAGCACCGCGGCGATCACGGCTCGCGCCGGGTGAGCGCGGCCCCGCCGTCCCACAGGTCCTCTCGAAGGAGTTCTCACGGCAGGGTGGGCTCGGTGACCTGACCGAAGCGCTCCCGCAGGGTCTTCTTGACGACCTTGCCCCCGGGGTTGCGGGGCAGGGCGTCCACCTGGCGGACGTGGCGGGGGCGCTTGTAGGCGGCGAGATGCTCGCGCGCGAAGGCCTCGATCTCCACGTCGGTCGGGACGTCGCCGGGGTCGCGCGCCACGACGACGGCCAGCGGGGTCTCGCCCCACCTCGGATCGGGGACGCCGATCAGCGCCACCTCGGCGATCTTCGGGTGTGCGGCGAGCGCGTTCTCCACCTCGGCACAGTAGATGTTCTCGCCGCCCGAGATGATCATGTCCTTGAGTCGGTCGACCACGAAGAGGTAGCCGTCCTCGTCCTCGCGCACCAGGTCGCCCGAGTGGAACCAGCCCCCGCGGAACGCCTCGGCGGTCTCCTCGGGCTTGTTCCAGTACCCGGACATCACCATCGGGCTCCGGTAGACGATCTCCCCCACCGTTCCGCGGGGGACGTCGACCATCTCGTCGTCGACCACCCGGACCTCGACGCCGACCATCGGGGTACCGATCGACCCGATCTTGCGGATCGAGTCCTCCCCGCGCAGGTAGGTGGTCACCGGGCTGCACTCGGTCTGCCCGAAGGCCGTGCAGACCTCCGCCCGCGGGAAGGCGTCGATCATCGTCCGGAGCAGGGTGGTGGACGCCGGGGCGGCGCCCCACGAGATGCGGCGCAGGCGGGACAGGTCCCGGGTCGCGAGGTCGGGCAGGGCACAGACCGCCTGCCACTGGGCCGGCACCATGAAGCACGAGGTGACGCCCTCCTCGACCAGGGTCGCCACCGTCGCGGCCGGGTCGAAGCTGCCCGACGGCGGGATCACGACGGTGCCCCCGGTGATCAGCGCCGGCAGCATCCCCGAGAGCCCGGCGATGTGGAACAGCGGCGCCGCGGACATCCACACCCGGTCGTCGCCCTCGAGCCCGAGCGAGGCCATGGAGCAGAAGGCGTGCAGGTAGAGGTTGCGGTGGGTCAGCACCGCGCCCTTCGGAGCACCCGTCGTCCCGGAGGTGTACATGACGTAGGCCGCGTCGTCGTCGGCGACCGGCCGCTCGCGATAGGTGTCCGAGGCCTCGGCGAGCACCCCGGCGAGGTCGTCGCCCAGGGAGACGACGACCCGCACCTCGGGCGCGCTGCGGCGGGCGTCGTCGAGGACCTCGGTGAACGCCTCGTCGCAGAGCACGGCGACCGCCCCGCAGTCGGCGAGGACGTAGGCGATCTCGTCGGCGACCATCCGGAAGTTCACCGGCACCGCGATCCCGCCGATCCGCAGCACCGCGAGCCAGGCCTCCACCACCTCGGTGCTGTTGCGACCGAGCACCGCCACCCGGTCCCCGGGGGCGACGCCCCGTGACAGCAGCGCGTTGCCCAGCCGGGTCACGCGGTCGTCGATCTCCCGGTACGTCCGTCGCGACCAGGCATCGACGAAGGCGAGGACGTCCGGCTGTTGCCGGGCGCCGCGGGCGACCATGTCGCTCATCGTCATCCCGCGCCCGGTGATCGATCCGGTCATCGGTCTCCTCGTCACCGTGTCGTGCGTGCGCTGCCATCCTGCTGCGCCATGGGCCCCGCCGACCAGTGTCAGGGTCGCCGGGCCCGTACGAGCCACGTCGCCGAGTCGAACAGCACCCCGTCCGGGGTGGCGTGGGCCTCGAACAGCACGCGGAGCCGGTCGAGCGCACGACGACGGGTGGCCTCGCCGTACCCGTCGAGCACAGCGGCGTGGTGGGTGACCACGAAGCGCAGGGCATCGTCGGGATCGGCCCCCGACCAGTGCGGGGCCCGCAGGTCCTCGAGGTCGACGTCGACGAAGCCCGCTGCGCCCAGGACGTCATCCTGCCCGGCGAGGAGCGCAGAGGGCGCTCGAGCGTTCCTCAGGCGCCGGGTTCGACCGGCCCGAAGTAGCTCCCGGGACGGGTGGCCCCCGCCTGATAGGCCACCGGACCGCCCGGCCACGCGAGGACCGCGGCCCCGAGCTCGTCATTGCCGGGGGGTGTGACGATCAGGGCCGTCGGGACGTACTCGCCCGCCATGGTGTCGTCGCCACCGGGCAGGTACGTGATCGTCGTGTGCGCCTGCCCGTTCGGGGCGAGGCGGGTCGACGGCGCCGCCCGGTCCTGCTCGCGCAGCGCGTACTGCGTCCCGGACTCCCACTCCTGCTCCGGTGCGGCCTGCAGGATTGCGTGCCCGTAGCCCGACAGGGTGCAGGTGCGGTCGGTCGTGTTGGTCCAGACGACCCGGACGGTGCGCTGCGAGGGCTGTTCCGCGGGGCCCGGTGCCGTCACGGAAGCCCGCAGCAACGCGAGATCGCAGCCGTCCGGGTCGGGCGTCGCGGTGCTCGACGGCTGCACCGCGGACGACGTCGGCGCGCGCACGGGCAGAGACGCCGCGGCGGGAGACGGGACGTCGAGCGGGGCGTCCGAACAACCGGCCGGCAGAGCTGCGACGACGGCGCCGGAGAGCGCCAGGGCGGCGACACGGGCGCGCGAGGTGGAGGACATCGTCTCGCACGCTAGATCCGATCCCGGTCCCGGAACGCTCGGCGTCGATCCGGGGGGACGGCCGGTGGGATCACCGCGGTCGCCGGTCGATGGCGCGCAGTCCTGAGGCGCCCAACCCGACTGGGCCCCATGAGTCGAACTCGCGCCGTCCGGCCGACGAAGGATCTGCATGTCGACCGACTCCGACCGACCGTCCCGGACCGTGGTCTCCGACCGAGCCGCGATCCCTACTCCGCTCGCCGCCGCGATCGGGGTACTCGCGGTGGGGGTGGCGCTCGGATTCGGCGATCTCGTCGCGGCGCTCGCCGCTCCCCCGTCGTCCCCCTTCCTCGCGGTGGGCGACCAGTTCATCCGGCTGACCCCGGAGCCGCTCAAGCAGTTCGCCATCAGTGCCTTCGGGACCTACGACAAGCAGGTCCTGCTGGGGAGCATGGCGGTCGTCATCGTCCTGGTCGCCGTGATCGGCGGGGTCCTCTCGCGCCGCTCCCCGCTCCCGGGGATCGTGCTGGTCGTCGTGCTCGGGCTCGTCGGGGCCTCGTCGACCCTCGCCTCCCCCACGTTCACCGCCGCCTACCTGCTCCCCCCGCTCGCGGCCCTCCTGGGCGGCGTCGCGACGTTCGTCGGTCTCCATCGCCTGGCCCGCCCCTCGAGCGACGGCCCCGGTGCACGGGACCCGCGTCGGCGGGTCGCCCTCGGGCTCGGGGCGGCCCTCGTCGGGGCCGGCGTCACGGGGGTGCTCGGGCGCGTGCTCGCCGCCGCGGGAGGCGCGGAGGCGTCGCGGAGCGCCGTCGGCCCGCTGCGGTCGTCCGCCGGGCAACCGGCGACCTTCCCTCCGCCGGGCGCCGACTTCGCCGCCTCGGGCACACCGACCTGGATCACGCCGAACGCCGACTTCTACCGCATCGACACGGCCCTGCAGGTTCCCCAGGTCTCCGCCTCGGACTACCGCCTGCGCATCCACGGGATGGTCGATCGCGAGCTCACCCTCGACTACGAGCAGCTGCGTGACCGGGCCCTGATCGAAGCGCCGATCACGATGGCCTGCGTCTCCAACGACATCGGCGGGGACCTCATCTCCAACGCGGTCTTCCTCGGCGTGCCGCTGCGGGACCTGCTCGCGGAGGCCGGCGTACGGCCCGGCGCCGACCAGATCGCCTCCACGAGCGTCGACGGCTTCACCACCGGCACGCCGGTCGCGGCCTGCACCGACGGGCGCAACGCGATGCTCGCGCTGGGGATGAACGGGCAACCGCTGCCGGTGGAGCACGGCTTCCCGGTCCGGATGGTCGTGCCCGGGCTCTACGGGTTCGTGTCGGGCTGCAAGTGGATCACCGACATCGAGCTCACCACGTTCGACTCGTTCACGTCCTACTGGGAGCAACGCGGCTGGGCGGAGCAGGCGCCGGTGAAGACCCAGTCCCGGATCGACGTGCCGCGCGCCGACGTGCCGGTCCCCGCCGGCCGGGTGACGGTCGCCGGGACCGCCTGGGCCCAGCACCGCGGGATCTCCCGCGTCGAGGTCCGAGCCGACTCCGGCCCGTGGCAGAACGCGGACCTCGCCACCGACGTCTCGATCGACACCTGGCGGATGTGGCGGACCGCGCTCGACCTGACCCCGGGCCCGCACACGCTCCAGGTCCGCGCGACCGACGCCACCGGTGCGACCCAACCCGAACCCGTCAGCCTCACCATCCCCGACGGCGCGACCGGCTGGCACACCGTGAACGGCATGGCTCGCTAGCTCCCGCCCACGAGCGGAGGCGGGTCGCCCACGGTGCCCGGCGCCGTGACGGTCGTCCGGGCGATGTCGTAGCCGTCGGCCGCGAGGTCGTCGAGATCGGGGACCAGGACGCGACCCCACCGACGGCCGGGCTCGTCGGGCAGCCGGGTGTCGAGTTCACGGAGGGTCGGGACGCCCGCGAAGCTGCCGCCGGGGTCCCGCCCGGTGGTGAGACCGTCCGCGCCCTGGGTCCAGCGTTCCGGGAGGAGGTCGCCGATCGGCCCGACGGCGGCGGTGCGCTCGCCGGGGATCGGGTCGTCCGGCCCCGTGGGGGCCGTGATGAACACGCCGGGGGTCTGTGCCACTCCCCCGTCCACCCGGGGCAGCGGACCGGTGCACGGCCAGGCGAGGGCCACTGCCCAGTCGACGAGCACGGGCCCCCGCCCGTCCAGCCATCGGGCGAGCGGGACGACCTCCACGATCCGGGGCCCGGTGACGGCGACCCACCCGTTCTCGTCGGTGCGGTCGTCCACGGCCACGAGACGGACCCGGTCGGCGCCGTCGGGGACCGAGGGCGGGTCGAGAGTGACGGTGCGCCACGCGGTGCGCGGGTTCGCCCGGTCCTGGAGTCGCGCCTGCTCGGCGTCGGCGGCATAGCCGCGGTAGCCGCGGTCGGGCTCGGCGACCTCGACGACCGGGCGCGTGTCGACCACGCGATCCCCGTCGCCGAACTGCCAGCTCACCGACAGGCCGTCGACGGTCCGCCCGGCCACTCCGACGGCGAGCTCCTGCCCCCCGCGCAGCGCCGGGAGCCCGAACCAGCCGGTGGTCAGGGTGCCGACCGAGCCGTCGCCGTCGGCGCGGCTCCCCCACGTGAAGCGGCCGTCGCGGGTGTCGGGCGTCCCGTCCGACCCGTCGGTCTGACCCGGACGCACCGGCGGCGGGTCGACGGCTCCCCCGCCGGTCACGAACCCCGTCGTCGTGGCGGCCGACCCGACGACCGGCCGCAACGGCCCGTCCGCCGACTCCAGCACCTGCACCTCGTCCTGCAGCCCGCAGACCGTCGTGGGCGACGGGTCCCCGAGTGCGGCCCGGTTCTGGGCCGCGAGCGAGTACCCGGGCCGGTCCCCCGCCGTCCGGAAGGCCGAGACCAGCAGCACCGCCGAGGTGAGCGCGACCGCCAGCGCGACGACCACCGGGACGCCCGGCGCCGCGCCGAGCACCGCCCCCCGCCGATCGGAGCCGAGCCGCCACCGCGCGAGCACGACGACGGCCGCAGCCGACAGCGCCACGACGACCCAGGGCAGCGGGGAGTCGAACGGATGCTGCGGACCGCTCGCACCGGGGACGCCGAAGCCCGAGTAGCCCCACCACGCGTTCGGTCCGGAGAACGCGAACGCCGCGGCCAGCACGAGGCCCACGGTGGTGACTCCGCTGACGCCCGCGACCACAGGGTCGCGGGCCCGCATCGCCCGCCGGAGCGCGACGACGGTGACGACGAGCCCGATCGCGCCGAAGCCCGCGAGCGCCCCGAAGTGGTGCGACCACTTCGACGGAGTCACGGCCAGCAGGGCGAACCCCGACGGAGCGAGTCCCAGCAGCAGCACCGACTCGAGGCCCACGAGCGCGTCCGGTCGCCGGCCGCGGGCGAGGAGCACCAGGCCGGTCACCGCGAGGAGCAGCCCGAGCAGCACCGGCACCCGCTTCGCCGCCGCTCCCCACGAGTCGTCCCCGAACAGGTACCCGTAGCGCAGCCACTCGGCGTACCAGGGTTGATTCGGTCCGAGCTGCTGGTGGATGTCGGTCGCGACCAGGAAGCCGTGCCACGACTGCCGGTCGAAGACGACGGTGACCGCCACGGCGGCGACGCCGGCGATCGCCGCCAGGTGCGCGACGGGCAGGACCGCCCGCGTGCTCCGGGCAGCGCGACCGAACTCCCGGGGCCCCCCTTCCCCGCACACCGCCCGGACCACACGGACCGGGCAGAGCAGGAACGGAGCGGCGGCGAGCAGGCCGGACGGGGCGACCGTGACCGTGAGGCCCGCGACGAGCGCAGCGACCGCGAGGAGCGCGGCGGGATGGGACACCCGTCCCCCGCCGGTCCCCGGTCGCACGGCGCGGAGCACCAGGGCGACGACGGTCGTGGTCCCGAGCGCGACCAGCGGCTCGGGTCGGGCGCCGAGGTCGAAGGGCAGCCACCACACCAGCAGGGCGAGCGCGGCGAGGCAGCGGACCGCGACGGAGCGCCCCGCCGGACCGAGGGCCGGGCCCAGCACTCCGCGGGTCACGACGAACCAGAGAGCCAGGCCCGCGAGCACGCTGGGCGTGCGGAGGGCGACCGGCGAGAGCCCGTCGTCGAGGAACGCCGCGAGCCACCGCTGGCCCGACGAGAACGGCACCTCCGACGCGTCGAACCACCGGTAGTAGTTGCCCACGTCGCCCGCACCGGCCTGGCGTGCGATGACCGCGGCGAACCCGTCGTCGTCGGTCATCGGCCCGACGACCGACCACCAGGCCAGGGTCACCGCGACCACGACGTCGATGACGTACCGGGCCGGCGCCGCCGTGGGACGCACCTGCTCGCGCGCGGCGCGCCGCCACCGCCGCGCCCGGGTCCGGAGGATCGCGAGCCCCCGAGGGCCCGCGAGCTCCGCCACGGCTCGGACCGGCGCCTCGGACGGGGTCAGCAGGCGCGCGAGGACCACCGACAGGAGCGCGATCGAAGCGAGCTGGTGCTGGGTGGTGACGAGCCCGGCCTTCTGCGGGGTCGGGGCGTTGTCGAACCAGGCCGGGGTCCGCGCCGTCAGCGAGAGGCCGGACGCGTCGGCGCCGCGGAGGTCGGTGGTCGCCGCGACGACCTCGGGGACCGCGAGGCCGGGCACGGTCACGGCGGGCGGTCCGTCCGCGGCGCCCACGGAGACGGCCAGCCCTGCGGCATCGGCCCGGATCGTCAGGCCGCAGTCGCTCCCGGGAACGTCCACCGGGACCCGCCGTCCGGACGCGAGGACCTCGATCGCCTCCCGGTCCGACGCGCTCGGCGCGGCCCGGACGGAGAGCCCCTCCGCCGGTCCGCCCACGACGGTCGCCAGGACCGTCGTCGCCTCCGAGCGGGCGCGGGCCGCCGTGATCGCCCGGCAGGGCACCACGACCTCGAGGGTGGCGGGTCGGTAGGGGACGAGGAGGAGCGTGGTGGGCTCCGGCGCCGCACCCGCCCGTGGCCACGAGACGGTCGAGGTGGACGACTCGACGGGTGCCGCGGGGACGAGCGCGGCCAGCACCACGGCTGCCACCCCGGCGACCAGCGCGACGAGGACGACGGCCAGCCGCGCGACCCGACGGGCCCGACCGCGCGCACCCGCCGGCCGGTCGATCTCCCGGACGTCGGGATGGTCAGGGGCGTCGGGCGGCACCGACCGGGGGATCGCCTGGGTCGGCTCGGTCGTGGCCAGGGGACGCTCCCGGGAATCGACGTCGGACGACGACATTCGTCTCGACCGCCGCCACGGTTCGACGTCACCGCGGAGACGCCGGAATTCCTCGCCGAATGTGTGTTCCGCGTGTGTCGCACCAAAATCGTTCCGAACCCCTGAACCGCGGGCTGCGGAGGTCGGGTGATTCCGGCGGAGTGGCCGGATGAATTCCGAGGGAGAAACTCATGAAGCTGCGGACCATCGCCCTGGCCGGTGTCACCGCGCTGACCCTGACCGGGCTCGGCTCGGGGCTCGCCCTGGCACAGTCCGGCCCGCCCCCGGTCGCGTCCATCCCGAGCCTGACCGGGAAGAGCACGTCGGTGAAGCTGGACAGCGGGTTCACCGACGCCCTGTCGTCCCTGCAGGTGACGCCCGCACCGACGGGTTCGGCGACCGTCGAGGACGGCACCGCGTCGTTCCCGATCACGGGCGGAAACGTCACGGTGTACAAGCCGGGCGAGGTCACCCCGTACGTCCAGGGGATGATCATGCACGACGGGTCGGGCCTGTCCCTGACCAAGGGCGACACGAAGGTCACCCTCGAGGACTTCGTGATCGACCCGGGCCAGCCCGCCACGCTCAAGGGCAAGGTCTCCGCGAACGGCGCCACCGTGGCCGACTCGGTCACCCTGTTCGACCTGGACGGCTCGACCCTGAAGCCGATCACCACGGACGCCTCCGCCGGCACGGCCACGCTGACCGGCACGACCGTCAAGCTCTCGACCGACGCCGCGGACGCCCTGAACAAGGCGTTCTCCACCGACGCCCTCAAGGGCGGGACCACCGTCGGGATCGCGACGATCGTGGTGAACCTGCCGGGGTCCGACGGCGGCTCCGGCATGCCGGGCGCCATGCCGAAGGGTGGCGCCGAGACCGGTGGCGGCAGCACCGCGACCGGCGGTGTCGACACCACGCTGATCGCCGGCGGCGTGCTCGCCCTGGCAGTGGCCGGGGGCGCCCTCGTGGTCGTCCGGCGTCGCGCCGGTACCCGTAGCTGATCCCTTCCCGACGACGGGTGCCCCCGGGGCACCCGTCGTCCGCCTCCGGAAGGAGCACACCGTGGCCACTCGCGCGCGTGCCCGGGCCGCCCTCGTCGCCCTGGTCGCCCTGGTCGCTGCGACCGGCGTGGTCCTGGTGGTCCTCGGCCTGACGGCTGGACCCCGAACGGCGGCGCCGGTGGCCGCAGCAGACGTACGCCCGCCGGTCTCCGTCCCGGCGACCCCGACCCCGGGAGCGCCCCCTCTGCCGGCGTCTCCACCGGTCCGGATCTCGATCCCCGCGATCGGCGTGGAGTCCGTGGTGAACCCGAGCGGGCTGAATCCGGACGGCACGCTCGAGGTGCCGGCGCCGGGGCCCCGCTACGACCAGGCGTCCTGGTACACCGGCTCCGCGTCACCCGGGCGGGACGGCCCGTCGGTGATCCTGGGCCACATCGATTCGGCCCGGAACGGGCCCTCGGTGTTCTACCGACTCGGGCAGCTACAGCCGCTCGACGAATTCACCGTGACCCGCGCCGACGGTGTGGCACTCGTCTTCCGTGTCAATTCTGTACAGCAGTATCCGAAGGACGCATTCCCGAGCCGGCAGGTCTACGGACCCACCCCGCGTCCGGAGATGCGACTGATCACGTGCGGTGGACCGTTCGACGACAGTGCCCGGTCCTATCGCGACAACACGGTCGTGTACGCGAGCCCGATCGGTGCGCCGCCTCCCACCGGACCGGCACCATGACGCCGTGGGCACCTCCGACCGGTGCCGCCGAGCCCTGCCCCCTCCCTACGGCGACTCGACGGCCTCCTGCACCAGCGCCCGGGCCGCTCGCCGCGCCGCCGGGACGGCGTCCGGATCCTGGCCGGCGGACAGCACGACGAACGCACCCTCGTGCAGGAGCAGCAACGTCGCGGCCCGCGCCGACGCGTCCGGCACGCTCCCGTCGGCGAGGATCCACTCGAAGCGCTCCCGCAACCACCGTTTCTCCTCGCGGACCAGCCTGCGGGCCGGGTGGTCGGGGTCCGGGATCTCGGCGGTGGCGTTGACGAAGGAGCAGCCGCGTCCGCTGTCGGCCGTCCACTGCGCCAGGACCTCGAAGACGGCGTCCACGCGGGAGAGCGGGTCGGACGGAGCCGCGTCCAGGGCGGCGTCGAGGCGATCGCGCCAGCGACGGTCGCGTTCGGCGAGGTAGGCGAGGACGAGGGCGTCCTTGGACCCGAACCGGTCGTAGAGCGTGCGCTTGGTGACGCCGGACTCGGCGGCGATCGTGTCGACGCCGACCGCGTGGATGCCGCGCTCGTAGAACAGGGTGGCGGCCACGTCGAGGATGCGTCGGGCGCCGGGGGTCAGCGTCACCTCGTCCTTCGTCGGCACGGCCACCTCCTTCACAGACCTGTGTACTCTAGTGCCGGTGCGAGGTTCACCGACCTGTGAAGGGAGTCGCGCGATGCAGGCAGCGGTGCTGACCGGGTTCGGCGGGCCGGAGGTCCTCCGGGTGCGCGAGGTCGCGAAGCCGGCTCCCGGGCGCGGCGAGGTCCTCGTCGAGGTCCGCGCCGCCGCGATGAACAACACCGACCTCTGGACCCGTCAGGGTGCCTACGGCCTGCCCGGCCGCCCCGAGGCCCTCGCCGGATGGCGCGGCCCGATCGCCTTCCCGCGGATCCAGGGCGGCGACATCGCCGGCGTCGTCCGGGAGGTCGGCGACGGGGTCGATCCCGCGTGGCGCGGACGGCGGGTCCTGGTGGACCCGGCGCTGTACGACGGTCCGTCCGACGACGCCCGCCCGGTCGGCCTGCTGGGGAGCGAGGCCGACGGCGGGTTCGCCGAGGCCGTGGTCGTCGGCGCGGAGCGCGTGCACGACATGAGCGACTCCCCGCTGAGCGACGAGGCCCTCGCGTGCCTGCCGATCGCCTACGGCACGGCGACCGGCATGCTCGAACGCGGCCGGATCGGCGCCGGCGAGACGGTGCTGGTCACCGGCGCGTCGGGCGGCGTCGGGCTCGCGCTGGTCCAGCTCGCCGCCGCGCGCGACGCCCACGTGGTCGCGCTGACCACGCCCGACAAGGCCGCCGCGGTCCGCGAGGCGGGAGCGGCCGCGACGGTGGACCGGCGCCGCGATGCGGACGACCTCGCGGCCGCTCTCGCCGAGGTCGCCCCTGGCGGGTTCGACGCCGTGGCCGACGTCGTGGGCGGCGCGGTCCTCCCGGCGGTGCTGCCGCTCGTCCGCGACGACGGACGGTGGGTGATCGCCGGGGCGATGGCCGGCCCGGTCGTCGAGTTCGACCTGCGACGGCTCTACCTGCACAACGTGGCGCTCATCGGGTCGTCCATGCACACCCCGGCGCACTTCGCCCGGCTCGCCGCCGACGCCGTCGCCGGGCGCATCGCGCCGCGGATCGCCGCCCGGTACGCCCTCGCCGACATCCACGCCGCACAGGAGGAGTTCGCGCGATCCGCCCACGTGGGCAAGATCGTCGTCGTGCCGGGCAGCGACCCGACGTCCTGAGGGCGACGGGGAGCGACGCCCTCGACCGTGTGCGTCGCGCACACGGTCGGGGAGGTCGGCGTACCGCCGGCGTGGCGTTGCGTCGCGCACACGGTCGGGGAGGTCGACGTACCGCCGGCGTGGCGTTGCGTCGCGCACACGGTCGGGGAGGTCGGCCTACCGCCAGTGTGGCGTTGCGTCGCGCAACGGGAGTACCGGGGAGTGCGGCCTGCTCCGGCCGTGTGCGTCGCGCAACGGGAGTACCGAGGAGTGCGGCCTGCTCCGGCCGTGTGCGCGGCGCAACGGCGACGTGGAGTTCAACGCGGCGGCGCCGAGGACTCCATGACGCGGACGGCTCCTGGGCCACTCAATCCGCGGTCGTGCGCTCGAGGCGGTGGACACCGAGCGACTCGGCGAGCGGTCCGACGTCCAGGTCGTGGGACAACCGGGCCACATAGCCGTCGGGACGCACGAGGACGAAGCCGTAATCGCCCAGTCCGTAGCGCCGGGCGAATGCCCCGGCGGTGTCGATCACGGCATCGGGCGGGGCATCCGTCAACGAGCTCCGGACGGGGACGACCGCGCCCAGGGCACCGAGCACGTCGCGGAAGTGGTCGAGGTCGCTCTCCTCGGCCCCGACGACCAGCAGGAGATGGCCGGGCCGACGGAGCAGGACGTCGAGGTGGGTCGGGTCGCCGTCGGCGGTGCGCAGATCGGCGACGTCCGGGGCGTGGTCGCCGGCCACGGGCGGCGATCCGGCACCGGGCCGCCCACCGCCGATCCGGTAGCTGACGGTCGTCTCGGTCATGTCGGCCATGAGGCGGCCGCCCAGGCCGGGGAGGTGCCCGAGCAGGCGCAGACCGAGGTCGCGGAGGTGCGCGCCGATCCCGTCGGCGGCGAGCAGGTCGTTCAGCCGGCTGGTCTGGGCGACGACGGCGGCACCGACGGGGTGCCGTTCGGCGTCGTAGGTGTCCAGCAGGTCGTCGTGGGCCCGGCCGGTGCTGACCAGGGCCAGCTTCCACGCCAGGTCGACCGCGTCCTGGATCCCGGTGTTCATGCCCTGACCCGCGGCGGGAGGGTGGATGTGGGCGGCGTCGCCCGCCAGGAGGACCCGCCCGTGGCGGTAGCGGGCGACCTGGGCGTGGTGGCTCTCGAAGTAGGTGAGCCAGTGCGCGGTGCCCAACCGCCAGTGCCCGCCCATCTGCTCGTCGACCAGGCGCTGGACCTCCCCGACCGTCGGGGTGGCCCCGGGCCCGGGGCGCGGGACCCGCGCCGCGATCTTGGCGCGGCCGCCGGCGAGCGGGAACACGCCGCCGCCGCCCCGGGGGTCGACGAACAGGCGCAGGGCCGTCGGCGGGAGCTCGGTCTCCACGTCCACGTCGGCGAGCACGGAGCACTCTCCCTCGAACTCGCCCTCCAGGCGCACGCCGACCGCGGCGCGGACCGCGCTGTGGCCCCCGTCCGCGCCGACGACCCAGCCGTAGCGCCGCCGCTCCCGCCCCTCCGGCGTCGCGAGGGTGACGGTGACGCCGTCGTCGTCCTGGTCCAGGCCCTCGCATCGCGTGCCGTACTCGACGACGACCCCGCGCTCGGCGACGACCTCGCGCAACGCCGTCTCCGTGTCGACCTGCGGCACGTCGAGGATGCGACGGAACCGCGAGTCCACGTCGTCGGTGGTCAGCCGCACGCGCGGCCGGGCCTCCCCGCGGACATGGAACTCCACCGCGGTGATCTCCTGCGCCCGGTCCACGATCCGGTCGAGGACACCCATCGCCGAGAGGTGTTCCTGGGTGCGCGGGTGCACCGTGATCGCACGGAACTCCCCCGACGGACCGTCCAGCGCGTCGACGAGCCGGACCCTCGCGCCCTGACGGGCGAGTTCGGCGGCGGCGGTCAGGCCGACCGGCCCGGCTCCGACGACGAGGACGGTCGTGGGCTCCGAGATGGGCTCCGAGGTGGGCTCCATGGTCTGCTCGCTTCCCGTGGGCGGCCCGGGTCCGGCCGCGGCGGCACGACGGTCGCGTCGACCGGTCCATCGCCGCTCCAAGCCCGCGCCAACGCCGGGGTGCGGCACGATGGGGTGATGGGGAGGCCGGACGGCGCGACGGTGCGCTTCCTGGACCTCGGCGAGCTGATGGTCGAGGTCGGCGGAGCGCTCCGCACCCCGGGTGGTCGCCGTCCGGCCGCCGCCCTCGCCGTGCTGCTGATCCACGCCGACCGGCCGGTCTCCGTCGACACCCTGAGCGACGCGATCTGGGACGACGGCCGGCCCCGCGCCGTGTCGACGCTCGAATCGCACCTGTGGCGCCTGCGTCAGGTGCTCGAGCCGGACCGGAAACCCGGGGAACCGTCGTCGCTCCTGGTCACCGTGCCCGGCGGCTACCGACTGCGCGCCGGGACGGACCAGGTGGACTCGCGGCGCTTCGCCGCCCTTGTCGAGGAGGCCGGGACGCTGCTCGGGCGGGGCGAGCCCGACCGGGCGCTGGAACGGTGCGGATCGGCCCGGGCGCTGTGGCGCGGGCGTCCGTTCGCCGCCGTGGCCGACCGGCCCTGGGCCGCGCCCACCGTGGCGCGACTGGAGGAGCTGGCCGCCCAGCTCGCCGAGCGGCACGTCGACGCGCTGCTCGACCTCGGACGTCCCGAGCAGGCCCTGCTCGAGCTCGAATCGGCACTCGGCGAGCACCCGCTGCGCGAGCGTCTATGGGCGCGGCGGATGCTCGCGGTGTACCGGGCCGGTCGGGTCGACGACGCCCTCGCCACGTACGGCCGGGCGCGCTCGTTGCTCATCGCCGAGCTCGGCACGGAGCCCACCGACGAACTCCGGGACCTGCACCGCCGCATGCTGGACGCCGACCCGTCGTTGCGGTCGGTGACGCCGGTCCCCTCCCCGCGGCACGCACCGGAACCCGACCTGCCCCGCTTCCCGAGTCGGTTGGTGGGGCGGGAGCGCGAACTCGAGCGGCTGACGTCGCTGGTCGGCCGGTCCGCACTCGTCACCGTGCTCGGCCCGGCCGGGGTGGGCAAGACCCGGCTCGCGACCGAGGCCGCACGCCGGCTCACCGACGACTTCCCCGACGGCGTCTGGCTCGTCGACCTCACCGGGGCCCAGGACCGTGACCAGGTCCTCGACGCGATCACCACGGCCCTCTCGCTCGCCGCCCCGGCCACCGACTCGTCGTTGGACGCCCTGCACGCCTTCCTGGGCGACCGCCGCGGTCTGTTGCTGCTCGACGACTGCGAACACCTCCTGGCCGAGGTCGCCGCGCTCATCGAACCGCTGCACCGCAGCGCCCCGCGGCTCGGCGTGATCGTCACCAGCCGCGAGCGGCTCGATCTGGCCGACGAACTCGTCGTGGACCTACCGCCCCTGGTGGTCGACGACGAGGACCACCCCGACGGGACGGCGCTCGACCTGTTCCTGGACCGCTGGGAGGCGGCCGCCGGGCCCACGGACCCCGACGACCTCGAGGACGCGCGCCGGGTCTGCCGCGCCGTCGACGGCGTGCCGCTCGCCCTCGAGCTCGCGGCCGCCCGGGCCGGGACCTTCACGCTCGCCGAGATCGCCGAGCAGACCGAGCAGGACCCGGGCGCCCTCTCCGCGCTCGGGCGCCGGCGGGCCGGGGCCCAGCCCACCGTCTACGCCGCGGTGGAACGCACCCACCGGCTGCTCGACGACGAGACGCGGCGCCTGCACCGGCGACTCGCGGTCCTGCCCGGACCGTTCACCGCCGCCGCGGCGGCCGCGGTCGCCGGGGTCACGCCCGTCGTCGCCGCGGACCTGTTGGCCGACCTAACCCACCGGTCGCTGGTGGTCGCCCGGGGCCCGGCAGGCCCGGGACGCCCGTCGAGGTTCTCGCAGCTGACCATCGTCCGCGCGCACGCCGCCCGGGCCCTGGCCGACGTGGACGACCCCGAGGCGGCCCAGGACCGACGGGACGCCTGGATCGAGCGCGTGGCGACCGGCGGCCGGCCCCGCCTGGGGACGCCCGAGGACCTCGCCCGCACCCGCGCACTCGGCGACGACGCCGCGGCGTTGCGGAGCACGTTGCAGCACACCCTGGTCGACAGCCCGTCACACCGCGGTGCGGCGATCATGGCTGGCCTCGGTGCGCTCTTCTGGTTCCAGCACGACGCGACGCTCGAGGGCACGCGGTGGATCGAGACCGCCCAGGCGCTGTGCAGCACCCTCCCGACCGGGGTCGGCCCGGTGACGTCACTGCAGCTGTCGGTGGGCGCCGCGACGGCACGGGCGTTCGCCCGACGCGTCGAGGATGCCGCACCACTCTGCGACGGGGCGCTCCGGGACATCGGACGGATCGACGTCGGACCCGATGAGGAGCTGGTGGTCGGCGACGCCTTCGTCGTCCTCTCGACGTCCCTCGGCTTCTCGGGCGAGGCGGACCGGGCCGCGGCCGCCCTCGGGGCAGTCGGCGCGATCGTGGCGCGCACCGCGGACCCCACGCTCACGCTGGTCCACCGGGTCCGCGCCCGGATGGCCGAGCTGGGCCACGGCGCCCCCGGCGCCGTCCTCGGCGGCCTCGCCGAGGTGTACCGCGAGGCCGCGACGGTCGACAACTGGTTCGGCGCCTGGGTCGCGAGCGTCATCGCACACATGGCCGCCCTGGCCGCCGGCGACGCGGAGACGGCGTTGCAGTGGTCCGACGCGTGCCTGGCCGTCGTCGACCGCACGGGCCGGCGCCAGGCTCCGCTGCAGCTCGAACTACGCGCCAACACCCTGGCCCTGCTGGGTCGGTACGACGAGGCCCTGCGCGTCTACGGCGCCGCCCGGGCCCAGATCGACCGCGCCGGCCTGCCCTGGCCCACCGCGGTCGGCACCGACGCCCTCCTCGAACGCACCCGTGCCGCGGTCGCGCCGGACGTGGCGGACCGTCTCGCTCGCGGCGCAGCGCGACTGACCGTCGCGGAGCTCCGGAGCCCGCTGGTCGCCGAGGGGCGGCCCGTCGGTCGGTGAGGGTCGTTGGCCCGGTCTTGGAGCCGACGTGGAGTGCCGTTGGAGGTGCCCGGTCCATCGTCCTCGGTGTCGCGGACCCCGCTCCCGGGGACCGCCTCGAGGGAGGGATTCCCGATGCCCGTCTACCAGGTCGTGACCAGCGGTGTGGATCTCACCGAGGAGCAGCGCACCGCGCTCGCCACCCGCTTCACCCACACCCACCACCACGTCACCGGCGCGCCCGACCCGTTCATCCGCGTCGTGTTCCAGCCGATGCCGCTGGGCCTGATGTACACCGCGGGGAGGATCGAGCCGTCGTTCATCCTCAACGCCGTATGTCGCGCGGGACGCTCCGAGCAGACCCGCCACGAGCTGATGGACAAGCTCTACGAGGTCATCCAGGACGTCGTCGACCTGCCGGCCGACCAGGTCGTCGTCGTCGTCAGCGACACCCCCAGCAGCTGGCTCATGGAGGCCGGGATGGTGCTGCCCGAGCCCGTCCACGAGGCCGAGGTGCAGTGGATGAGGAAGATCAACGAGCAGTTCCCCGGCAAGTACCAGCAGTACGTCTGACCGAGGGGGAACCGTGCCACACCTCGGCATCCTCGCCGCCAATCCCGACGGGGCCGCCCGGTGCTTCCTGCGCTACTGCCGCGCGGGGGCCGCGCAGCTGAGCGGCCACACGTACCCCGACGTCAGCCTGGACTACATCGGGTTCGGCCATCACCTGCAGGCCTGGCGGAGGGGAGACCTCGGGGCGGTCGCGACCTCCCTCGCGAGGAGCGTCGACCGTCTGGCTGCGTCGGGCGCGGACTTCTTCGTCTGCCCCGACAACACGGTGCACCTCGTCCTCGACACGATGGGATCCGACCTGGCCCTGCCCGGGATCCACATCGTCCAGGCCGTCGCCGACGAGGCCCGCGCGGCCGGTCGGCGGCGGGTCGGCGTCCTCGGGACGGCCTTCACCACCGGGAGCGACCTCTACCGGGACCGGCTCGGCGCCGCCGGGATCGAGGTCGAGACGCCCGCGCCCGAGGACGCGCAGCGGCTCGACGAGATCATCTTCGGCGAGCTGGTCGACGGCGCTGCGAGCGAGCCGTCCCGAGCCTGGGGCGTCGAGGTCGTGCGCGGTCTGGCCGACCGGGGGTGCGACGCGGTCGCCCTCGCGTCGACGGAGCTCCCGCTCCTCCTCGCACCCGAGGACAGCCCGCTCCCCGTCATCGACTCGACCACGGTGCTCGCCGACCGGGCCCTCGACGTGGCCCTGGCCGAGACTCCGCTGCCCACCTGGCGGGGAGGTCGGCACGCGGGTCTGCGGTCGGCCCCGACCTAGAGCGCGATCCTCGCGGCGGCGCCGGTGGTGCATTGCGTCGCGCACACGGAGGGGGAGGTCGGCGTGCCGCCGGCGTGGCGTTGCGTCACGCAACGAGAGTGTCGGGGCGTGCGACCTGCTCGGACCGTGTGCGCGGCGCAACGGTGTCGCGGGCGTCGGCCGCGGGCGTGGTGGACGGCGGCGCCGAGATCGACGTGACGCACGTGCGCGGGCCCGACGACGGGTCTCACGTAGCGCTCGCGAACGGTCCAGCGGGTGCGCGTTGACGAGAAGCAGAGCGGGCACCTCGGACCGTCCCTCAGGGTGCGTGCTGTACCTCTCGAGCCTCCGCGCCCGGAGTGATGGATCGTCAGCGTCGCGGCAGGGTCGGCTCCGGCGCCGGTCCGCCCGACGGGGTCCAGCCGGGCGGGCCGAGGACGTACCCGAGCCGGTCGCGCCAGCGCTGTGCCGCCCGGACGTCGCGGGCGATGTCGGCGTAGTGGCCGTACTGCAGCGTCATGACGTTGTAGGTCTCGACGGGAGTGGTCAGCCCGTACGTCGGGCGCCGCCGCTCGGCGGCGAAGGTGCCGAACAGCCGGTCCCAGACGATGAGGATGCCGCCGTAATTGCGGTCGAGGTACTCGGGGTCGCGGCCGTGGTGCACGCGGTGGTGGGACGGCGTGTTGAACACGAACTCGACGGGCCGCGGCAGCTTGTCGACGAGCTCGGTGTGCACGAAGAACTGGAAGACCAGATTGACGCCGAACGCCGCATAGAGCGTCCAGGGCGCGAAGCCGAGCAGCGGCAAGGGCAGCCAGAAGAAGAACTCGAACCACGGGTTCCACTTCTGGCGCAGCGCGGTGCCGAAGTTCATGAACTCGCTGGAGTGGTGCGCCTGGTGCCCGGCCCAGGCGATCCGCACCCGGTGGCTGAACCGGTGGTGTCCGTAGTAGCCGAGGTCGACCCCCAGGACGACCAGCACCCAGTACCACCACGTGTCCGTGGGCAGGTGGAACGGGGCGAGGTGGACGTACACGACGCTGAAGGCGAGGAACGTGACCACCTTGAACAGCGTCAGGAAGACCAGCGACACGACGCCCATGGAGATCGACGTCCGCGCGTCGCGCAGGGCGTAGCCGGTGACCGAGTCGTCGTGGTCGAGCCACCGCAGGGCGGCGAGCTCGACGAGGATCGCCAGCACGAAGAACGGGGCCGCGTAGGTGACCGGGTTCTGCATGGGGTCGAGCAGCGCGTCCATCCGCCCCTCCTTCGATATGACCGCTGGGTAAGTTACCTCGTGGTCATATCCGGCGCTAGGGTCTCGCCGTGGCCACCCGACCGAACGCCGGCACGAAGGGGGTCCCTCGCGCCGCGCGGGAGCAGGAGATCGTGCGGGTCGCGTCGATCGCCTTCGGCACCGACGGATTCGCGGGCACCGGCGTGGCGGACGTCGCGCGGGCGGCCGGCATCTCCAAGGCGCTCGTGTACAGCTACTTCGGCTCGAAGGAGGGCCTGCACGCTGCATGCCTCGCCGACGCGGGCGACCTGCTGGCCGGCGAGATCGAGCGGGTCGCGCGCGACGGGAGCACCGGCGTCGAGCGCGGGGTGCGCACGCTGGCGGCGATGTTCGCGGTGCTCGAGGACCGTCGCCACGTCTGGCGCCTCCTGCGTGACCGCACCGCCCCGGCGGACGGCGCCGCGGCCGAGGTCGCCGGGCGCTACGCCGCGCGCATCGAGACCCTCGCCCACGAGGGGGTGCTCGAGCTGCTGGGCGACGCCGGGATCACCGACGACCTCGACGTCTCGGCGATGGTCCGGACGTGGCTGGGCATCGTCGACTCCCTCATGGACTGGTGGGTGGCCCATCCCGACGAGGGCGCCGACGAGATGACGCAGCGGGTCACGCGACTGATCGGCGCGCTGGTGTCCGACCACGTCCGGCGTCGCGACTGACGCCCAATGGGCCCGTTCATCGCACCCGGGTGCTCCCGTGACGTCGTGCGTCACCGGTCGAGCAGGTGGACCTCGCGCTCGAGGTCACCCATCTGATCCCGCTTGGTCGGCTCCGGCAGCGCCGACGGCGCGCCGGCACGACGGTCCCGCAGGCAGGTGGTGAGCCGGTCGACCCGGCGCAGGATGCCGCGGCGGAAGAGGAACCAGGCGAGGAAACGGGTGGCGAGCGCCGCCACCAGCGCGAGCGCGACCGAGACGTAGTCCCGCACCCGGATCGCGTTGATGTCCGAGAGCCGCTCGTCGAGCAGCGCCCGCTGCTCGGCCTGGAAGTCCCCCACCTCCGCGCGGATACGGTCCATCAGCCCCTTCCCGAACTCCAGGTGCCGCCGGATCTCCGGGTCGGCCGGACTCCCTCCGCCGACGACGAACTGCCGCTGGAACGACAGGTCCGCCATCTGCTGCCCGGTCAGGGTCCGCAGTGCCTGCAACCGTGCGGTCATCTCCTCGCGGGGGACCTCCCCCGGCTCCTCGGGCGTCAACGTCGCCAGCCGGCCGAAGGCCGACGGTAGCTCCCGGGAGGCCTGATCGAACGGCTCCAGGAACTCGTCCTGCCCCGTGAGCAGGTAGCCGCGGACGCCGGTCTCGGCGTTGACCATCAACGACGACAGGTCGCCCAGGGCGGCGGTCATCTCGAACTTGCGCTGGATGTCGGTCTCGATGGCGACCCGGGCCAGGTTCCCGTTGAGCGCCAGGACCGCCGAGATCAGCACCGCCACCAACGGCAGGGCCACCGTGATCCGCCCCTGGACGCGGATCGGTATCCGCTCCCACCAGCGCAGGGCCGGGGCGACGAGGGCGCCCAGCCTGTCGGCGAACCCCCGGGCCACCCTCGGACAGTACGACATCGGCGCGCGCCCGGGCGCCGGGTCGGTCGTCCCCGACGTGGCCGCGACCGCGCGGGGAGTGCAGGATTCGGCGCCATGACGGTGGTTCTGGTGCACGGCAACCCGGAGAGCACGGCGTTGTGGGACCCGCTGGTGGCCGAGCTGGCCCGCGCGGGCGTGGACGACGTCGTGCGGCTCGCCCCGCCCGGGTTCGGCGTGCCCCTGCCGGACGACTTCCCCGCGACCGTGACCGCCTACCGCGACTGGCTGATCGGCGAGCTCGAACGCCTCGCCCGGCCCGTCGACGTGCTGGGGCACGACTGGGGCGGAGGCCACGTCGTGAACGCGCTCATGACGCGTCCGGAGCTGGTCCGGAGCTGGGCCAGTGACGCACTGAGCCTCTTCGAGCCGGACTACACCTGGCACGACCTCGCGCAGATCTGGCAGACCCCCGGCGACGGCGAGGCCAACCTCGACGAGATGTTCGGTGGGACCCCCGAGCAGCGGGCCGAACGGATGGAGGGCCTCGGCATCGGACACGCCGAGGCCCTGCAGATCGCGGGCATGCAGGGCGAGGAGATGAAGCGGGCGGTCCTCGCGCTCTACCGTTCCGCCGCCCAGCCGGCCATGGCGGAACTCGGCAAGGGACTGCCGGCCCTCGCGGCGCGTCCGGGCCTCGGCATCATCGCGACGGCGGACCCCTTCGGCGGCACCGAGGAGCTCCGGCGGCGTGCCGCGGAGCGCGCGGGCGCGGAGGTGACGGTGCTCGACGGGCTGGGCCACTGGTGGATGGCCGAGGACCCGGCCCGCGCGGCGCGGGTGCTCACCGCCTTCTGGCGCGCCCGGGCCTGGAGCGCCTGAGTCGGCGCGGGCCGCTCACCCCGGCTTCGCGACGACCAGCACGGCGAGCCGCCAGTCGAACCAGGGCCCCGGTGGAGCGGCCGCGATCGCCCGCGCGAGGTGGTCGTCGAACAGCGCGGTGGCGACGGCGGCGCGCCGGTCCGGGTCCAGACCCTGCAGCAGCGAGGGACCGAACGACACCCGCAGCGCCGCGGCGACGGCGCCCGGGTAGTCCGCACCGGGCGTCTGCTGCCACAGCGGGTCGCCGAGGTCCACGAACCGCAACTCCTCGAGCACGAGGTCTCCCCCGTCGGCGAACGGCGCCGCCCACTCGGCCTCGGTGCGGTACCACGCCGGGATCGTCATCGCGGCCCGCTCGGCCTCGGTGACCACGCCCCGGTCGACCAGCTCCCCCAGCCCCCGGGTGACCTCGTCCATGGCCCGCTCCGCCCCGGAGCGCCGCGTCCGGCCCTCGCCGTGGGCGGCCCCGACGACGACCACGAGCCGCGCCCCGGGCAGCATCTCCTCGGCGCGCGCCGTCAGGAACGCGCTCCAGTCGTCCGCCCCGGCCTGCGCCCAGGCGCGGTACTCCTCGGCGGTCGCGGCGCTGGGCCACACGCCGTCGGCCAGCCCGGGCGCCGTCCGCAGCCAGTGCACGGCGATCGAGCTCCAGCCCAGGGACACCGAGGCGGCGGGGAGCACCTGCTCGTAGAACGACCGGCCGACCGCCGCGGTGTACACGCCGGGGCCGCGGTAGCTCCCCGGGTCGTCGGCCACGGTGGTGAACAGCGACGCGAAGTCGTTGTCGGGGAGATCGGTGTGGACCACCCAGATCGGCCGGTCCGCCCCATGGGCCTCGCGGACCGACGCCACCGCCGCGCTCATCGGCACGAGCGAGTTCCGCCCCTCCGAGGCGCCGTAGTCCGCGATCGTCACCCACCCACCCGGATCGACCGGCGCGCTCGTCGCGGCGGCGCGGACCTGGTCGAGACCGAAGGTCGCCGACGCCGCCTGCGCCGACGCGTGGGCGTTGTAGGCCCCGCCGCCCTCCATCGCCGTGGACACCGCGTCAGGCTAGGACCCGGACCGAACGTGATCACGACCCGACCAGGGCGGCGCCCTCCGCCATCGCCCGCAGCTTCATCTCGGCGACCTGCGCGCCGACGCGGCCGAAGCCGACGAAGGTGCCGAAGCCGCAGTCGGTGCTCGCGATGACGCGTTCGGGCCCGACGACCGCGGCGTAGCGCTCCAGGCGCTGGGCGATGAGCCGCGGGTGCTCGACGATGTTGTTCAGGGTGTCGACGACGCCGGGCATCAGGACCTTGTCGTCGGGGATCGCGAGCCCGTCGAGGTCGGCCCACTCGTGCTCGTGCCGGGGGTTGGCGCCCTCGAACGAGATCATGGTCGGACGGGCGGCGAGCACCGGCGGGAGCAGCTCGGCCAAGGGCGCGTCGAGGTGGTGCGGGCCCTCGTAGTTGCCCCAGCACATGTGCAGGCGCACCCGGGACGGGTCGATCCCCTCCAGCGCCCGGTCGATGGCGGCCACGTGCCGCTCCGCGAACGCCACCAGCCCCCGTCGTCGTACCTCGTCGCGGCACCAGAACGCGGTGTGGGCGGCCATCGGGATGTCCGGGCAGTCCAGCTGGAGCAGCAGACCGGCGTCGACGATCGCGCGGTACTCGACGGCCATCGCGTCGGCCAGGGCGTCGAGATAGCTGTCGTAGTCGGGATAGTGCAGGTTCGGGCTGCCGGTGGCGATGCAGCCCGGGGAGGCGGCCGGGACGAACGCGTCGCGGTGCCCGGTCTTGTCCAGCGCGAGCCGCAGGGTGTCCAGGTCGCGCTGGACGGCCGCGGCGCCGACGTAGCTCACCGGTCCCTCGCAGTTCGCGGGCATGATGTGCGCCCCGGCCTGGCCGCCGTACTGCGCGATCGCCAGCTCGGGCGCGGCCTCGAGGTCGTCGATGCTCCACGACGGGGCCTGCCCGCCGAAGCCCGCGAGGCGCTCGCGCACGTAGTTGACGAACCCGGGCTTGCCCATCTCGCCGTCCGAGACGACGTCGATGCCCGCGCCGTGCTGCATCGCGACGACGTCGTGCACGGCATCGGCGACGGCGGCCTCGAGCTCGGCCTCGTCGCCCTTCCCCTCCTGGTGGAGGTACATCAGGCGGGTCAGTTCCCCGGGGCGCGGGAGACTGCCGACGTGGGTCGTGCGCACGCTGCTCATGGGTGTCCTCAGGGAGTCGTGGCGTCGTCGAACGCCGCGGGGCTGAAGCCCTCGAGCGCGGCGATCTTCGTCAGGACGGTCAACCGGTCCGGGCGCGGGATCGTGGGGTCGAGCTGCTGGTAGACGTTGAGCACGTTCTGGGCGAGGCGGCCGTGCTCGGGCAGGTCGGCGAACCGCCCGAGGTCGATGGACGCGATGGCCTGGTCGACGTCGAGGCCGTCCTCGAACCGCTTCCGGGCCTGGGCCTCGACCGAGACCAGGTACTCCCGCATCGTCGAGACCTCGCTCTTGCCGCTGACCGGACCGTGGCCCGGGACGATCGTCTCGACGTCCATGTCGAGGATCAGGTCCAGGGCTGCGATCCAGCGGTCGATCGGCCCGGCCCAGGCGATCGGGGTGCCGCCCACGAAGAGCACGTCGCCGGCGTAGAGCAGCCGGGCGTCCGGGACGTGCACGAGCGCGTCGCCCGGGGTGTGTGCGGGCCCGACCTGGATCAGCCGGACCTCGCGCCCGCCGACGTCGACGCTCTCCTCCCCGGAGAAGGTGCGGTCCGGGCCGGTCGCGGTGATCCCGTCCAGCTCGAACGGCCCGAAGATGTGCCGGGCGAACTCGCCGAGGGTGCCGTCGAGGTGCTTGACCCGCGCCACCGCGTCGAGGGCCTCCTGGGTCATCAGCTCGGCCGCGGCGGCCGAGGCGACGATCTCGACGTCGGGCGCGGCGACCAGCTCGTTGCCGTTGACGTGGTCGGGGTCCGAGTGCGTGTTGACCAGGGTCCGCAGCGGGTGCTGGTCGAGGACCGGTGAGAGGCCGGCGAGCATCTCCCGGGTCAGGGGCAGGTCGAACAGCGTGTCGACCATGAGCGAGGTGCCGGACCCGGTGATCAAGCCGGAGTTGCTCCACCCCCAGCTCCCGTCGGGCTGCAGCCACGCGTGGCAGCCCTGCCCGAGGTCGTGGTGTCCCTTGCGGTAGTCGAGGGTGCTCATCGGGACCTTCCTCAGTAGCCGGTGCGCAGCGGGGTCATGGGTGCGGCCTCCCGCACCGTCTGGCGGGTCTCCCCCAGCACCTCGGACGACAGGGAGACGACGTCGCCGGGCGCGAGCCAGCCCGTGAACGCGAAGGGGTCCGGGGTGTCGACGTGCTCGAGGAGGCAGCCTCCGGGGACGGTGCCCGAGCCGATGACGTCGCCGGGGCGCAGGTCGGTGCCGCGGGACATGTAGGCGAGCTGCTCGCCCCAGGTCCAGTCCATGCCGGCCAGCGAGCCCTTCGCGATCTCTCGTCCGTTGACCGTCGCCGCGACCTCGAACGCGTACCCATCCGGCCCGCGGTAGGCCTCGAGCTCGTCGACCGTGACCAGCGCCGGGCCGAGGGTGATCGCCATGTCCTTCGCCTTGCCCATGCCGATGCCCTGGGCCATGTCCCGCATCTGGTGGTCGCGCGCGGTCCAGTCGTTGAAGAACGTGAACCCGACGATGTGGTCGGCTGCCGTGTCCGGGTGCAGGTCGCGTCCGGGGCGTCCGACGACGGCGCCGACCTCCAGCTCGAGGTCGAACATGCGCGAGCCGGGCGCGATCGCGACGTCGTCGTGCGGCCCGACGACCGCGGCGGGGTTGCCGAAGTAGAACGCCGGCGCCTGCGACCACGCCGGGTGCAGCTCCGGCGGGCGCCCGAGGGCGCGGTAGCAGCCCCGCAGGTGGTCGAGGAAGGACAACCCGTCGCGGATCGACGGCGGGCGCGGGATCGGGGCGAGGAGCCGGACC
Organism: Actinomycetospora termitidis; assembly: GCF_030286555.1. GTDB lineage: Bacteria > Actinomycetota > Actinomycetes > Mycobacteriales > Pseudonocardiaceae > Actinomycetospora > Actinomycetospora termitidis. Next base: position 135,187 of record NZ_JASVWF010000008.1, read on the forward strand.
TCGTCCGGGGCCCGGACCTCCTCCGGCTCCCGCCGCGCAGTCGCCGCGGCGTCGTCGAGGGCCCCGTCCTCCAGCAGCGACAGCACCGTGGTTCCGGGCGGGAGGCCGCGGATCCCGTCGTCGGTCAGCAGCCCGGCGCGCGGCCCGGACTCGGCCTCGTACGTCACCCACTTCACGGCGGCCTCCACGCTGAATCCGCACCCGAGTACAGCTTCGAGAAGGAAGCTACGGCGAGGTGTGACCCGAATCAAGACTGGAGTACGGCTTCGTCACCTGTGCTTCACTGCTCGTGATGGACCCGCGAGCAGCGACGGCGGGCGTGGTCGACCTCCCGGCGGTCAGCACCCGGACCCGCAAACGCCATGAGCGCCGGGACCGCGTCTACGCGGCCGCCATCGCCCTGTTCGTGGAACGGGGCTTCGACGAGACGTCGATGGACGACATCGCGGCCCGTGCCGGTCTGGCCCGCACGACGGTGTTCAACCACTTCTCCCGCAAGGCGCTGTTCCTCGAGGAGTGGGCCCGCCGCCGTCGGGAACGGGCCGCCCGCGCCCTGGAGGACGCCGCGCCGTCGACCCGTCCGCTGCGCGAGGTCCTCGGGAGCTACTTCTCCGGCCTCGCGGCGGTCAACGCCGGGACGCGGATCGAGACGACGGCGTTGATGTCGCTCTCGCTCAAGGCCAACGACGTGTTCCGCGGCCACACCCTGGGCCACGACCTTGCGGAACTGATCACCGCGAGCGGCGAGCCGCTGCGCCCGGGCACCGACGCCGCCCAGGTCGGGCGACTGCTGGCGCTGGGCTACTACTCCGCGGTCGTGCGCTGGATCGAGGTCGAGCCGGCCCCGTTCGACCTCGACCGGGAGCTCGCCGCGGTGCTGGACACCGTGCTCGTCGGTGCGCTCGCCGGACCGAGCCCGGTGCCGAGGTAGCGGTCAGCGCAGCAGCGCGGGGTGGGCGATCTCGTCGAATAGGCGGTCCGCCCGAGACGCGAGGACCGGCTGGTCACCGAGCCACGCCAGGGCCGCGATGAGCGCGAAGAGGTCCGTGCCGTCCATCCCGGCCCGCGCCACGCCGGCCTCCTGGGCGCGGGCGAGCAGGCGGGCACCCGAGGATCGCAGCGCCACGCACGAGGCGTGCAGGGCGGAGTCGGGCTCCTCGATCGCCGACACCATCACCTCGGTGACGCCCCGGTAGGTCGTGGTGAATCGGACGCAGTCCCGCACCCACGTCAGCAGCGCCTCACCCGGCTCCGCCGACTCCAGCTCGGCCGCCTGCGCGGTCATCTCGTCGAAGCTGCTCCGCAGCAGCGCCTCGAGCAGCGCCTCGCGGGTCGGGAAGTGCCGGTACAGGGTCCCCAGGCCGACCTCGGCGCGGCGGGCGACGTCGCGCAGCGACGCCTCGGCACCCTGCTCGGCCACCACGACCCCCGCGACGGCGACCAGGTGCTCGTAGTTCTTCCGCGCATCCGCCCGCATAGCTCTCCACGTTGACAACCGGGTCACCGCTCCGCTTAAGTGGGGCGGTGCTCCGCTTCACGGTAGCGCACCACGACGAACAGCGAGGAGGACGCGATGGCGCCGACGATGCGAGCGGTCCGGTTGTCCGAGTTCGGGGGCCCTGAGGTCCTGCACACCGACCGGGTGCCGGTGCCGTCGGCCGGCCGCGGGGAGGTGCTCGTGGCGGTGCACGCGGTCGGGCTCAACCCGCCGGACTGGTACCTGCGCGAGGGGATGCCGGACGTCCCCGCCGATCTCCGTCCCCCGATGGACCTGCCGCTGATCCCCGGGACGGACGTCTCCGGCGTGGTCACGGCCCTGGGCGAGGGGGTCACCGATCTCGCCGTCGGTGACGAGGTCTTCGGGATGCTGCGCTTCCCCGAGCCGATGAACGCCGACGCCTACGCGGAGTACGTCGTCGCGCCCGTCGAGGACCTCGCCCGCAAGCCCGCGTCGCTCGACCACGCGCACGCGGCCGCACTGCCGATGGCGGGGCTGACCGCCTGGCAGTTCCTGATCGACCTCGGTCACGACCACCCCTCCCCCTTCCAGGACGCCGCGCACCGGCCCGTCCCCCTGGGACCCGGCACCACCGTGCTGGTCAACGGCGCCGCGGGCGGGGTCGGGCACCTCGCCGTCCAGCTCGCGGTGTGGCAGGGCGCCCACGTGACCGCGGTCGCCTCGGGGCGCCACCGGAGGTTCCTGCTCGACCTCGGCGCCCAGGAGGTCATCGACTACACCGAGCAGCGGCCCGAGGAGGCCGTCGGCGAGGTCGACCTCGTCCTCGACGTCGTCGGGGGCCCGGAGAGCCGCCGCTTCCTGCCCGCGGTCCGGCGGGGCGGCTCGATCTTCCCGGTCTACCTCGCGCGGTACGACACCGACGAGGTCGCGGCCCGCGGGATCACCGCGACCGCCACCCAGGTCCGCGCGAACGGCGCGCAGCTGGCGCAGCTCGCCGGCCTGGTGGACGCCGGGACGGTGCGCCCGGCGATCGACGCCTCCTTCGAGCTCGCCGACGCCGCCGAGGCCCACGCACGGGCGGCGCAGGGCCACATCCAGGGCAAGATCGTGCTCACCGTCGCGGACGGGACCTCGACGTCGTCCCCTTCGACCTGATGCTCCCCCTCGACCGCCGGATCGCCCGCGCGAGCCCGGCGCAGGCCACGCCGCCGAGGACGAACCACGGTTCGATGGCCACGAGCACGGGCGGGGACGTGATACCGGAGCCGAGGAGATCGATCACGAGGCCGGTCAGACCGACCAGCCCGCGGAGGACGAGCAGCACCGCGACGCCCAGGAGCACGCGCGGCCACCACCTCGGGGCGAGGTGTCGACCGGCTGGTCCGAGGGCCGTCGCGAGCCCGACGACCACGCCGGCCAGGGCGAGCACGGCCGTCACCGCGTTGTAGGTCGCGAACCAGCCCGTCGACAGGGCCGCGTCGGCGGCGGCCGTCTCCCCTCCGAGACCGGCTCGGCTCCCGAGCGCCCAGGCGACATGCGGCACGGCGAACACGAGGCACCACACCGCGAGCGCCACACCCCACGCCCGCACGTCCACGGGCCGGCGTTCTCGACGGCGCTGCTGCACGGCCACGAGCATCCTCCTCCGGCCCGCGAGGACGTCACCTCCGGACGTCAGGCGCTCGACCGGTACCGGGCCCGCGCGGCGCGCACGAGGTCCCGGGCCGGACCGCTCGCGTGGTCCACGTTGAGGGGCGGACGCAGGAGCCGGATGACCTCCGCCTCGACCGCCCCCGGCTCCGGGTGCGTGCACCACGTGACGCGGAGGTGTTCGGTCATCCACGCGGACAGCCGCACCTCGTCCTCGTCGACGAGGACCACCCGGTCCGTCCGACGGGTGCGGAACCCGTGCTCGTCGAGCAGCAGGCCCGCCAGCGTGCGACGCAGGGTCGACGTGCCACTCCGGCGCATGTGGTTGCCGTGCAGTCGCGACCGCAGGTTCGTCGCCAGGCCGACGTAGAGCAGCCGGAGGTCCGGCTCGGACGCATGGGCTGCTCCGTCGAATCCGGACAGCACCGAGGGAGAGGCCCACCACGCGTACAGACCGGGCCCGCGCGGCACCTGCTCGGCGAGCACGCCCGGCGTCACGGGGGTGTTCCCCAGAAGCGTCTCGGCCACGGGCGAAGGTGGATCGGCCACCCCGGCAGCCTGCCCTACCGGTCGTCCCGCCTCCGTCAGCGTGCCACGGCCACCGGCGTGCTCGGCTGCTTCAGCGACTCCCGGTACGGGTCGGGCGACAGGAACGCCGTCACGATCGTGATCAGCACCATCGCGGACATGTAGACCGCGATCCAGTCGAAGCCGCCGGTCGCGTCGAGCAGGGCGGTCGCGATCACCGGCGCCAGCCCGCCGGCGAACACGCTCGCGCCCTGCGCGCCGATGGAGGCCCCGCTGTACCGGACCTCGGGCTCGAACAGCTCCGAGAAGTAGGCGGGCTGCGGGGCGTAGACCGCGGAGTTCCCGACGTTCACCGCGATCACCGTCGCGAGCACGATCAGCGGGAGGGAGCGCGTGTCCAGCGCCCAGAAGTACGGCCAGCTCATCGCGAGCAGCACGAACGAGCCCCACAGCACGACCCGGCGTCGTCCGAAGCGGTCGGCGGCCCAGCCGTAGAACGGGATCGTCGCGAGCCCGATCGCGGAGGACACGATGACCGCGATCAGCAGGTCGCCGCGCGCCATCCCCAGCACGACGGTGCCGTAGGTCAGGACGAAGGTGGTGTGGATGTAGAACGTGCTGTTCTCCGCGAAGCGCAGGCCGGCGGCCCGCAGCACGTTCAACGGTTGCCGGCGCAACACCGCGAGCACCGGCTGGCGCTCGATGCGCCCCTCCTGCTTCGCCGCCTCGAACACCGGCGACTCGGCGACCCTGAGCCGGATGACGATGCCGACGACCACCAGCACGATCGAGGCCAGGAACGGGACCCGCCAGCCCCAGGAGATGAAGGCGGACTCGGGCACGAGGGCCGACATCGCGAGCAGCGACACGTTCGCGACCAGCATCCCCGCCGGCACCCCGATCTGCGGGAAGCTGCCGAAGAAGCCACGCCGGTGCGGCGGCGCGTACTCGACCGCCATGACCGCGGCCGCACCCCACTCCCCACCGAGCCCGATGCCCTGGACGATCCGCAGCACCACCAGCAGGATCGGGGCCGCGAGGCCGATGGCCTCGTAGGTGGGCAGCAGACCGACGAGGAACGTGCCGCCGCCCATCATCAGCACCGACAGCACCAGCATCGACTTGCGGCCGATCCGGTCGCCGAAGTGCGCGAAGATCACCCCGCCGAAGGGGCGGGCGACGAAGCCGACCCCGAACGTCGAGAGTGCGAGCAACGTCCCCGTGAGCGGGTTCGCCGTCGGGAAGAAGACCTTGTTGAACACGAGGGCGGCGGCCGCGCCGTAGACGAAGAAGTCGAACCACTCGATCGACGTGCCGATCAGCGTCGCTGCGGCGACGCGGCGCGTCTCCCGGGCCGTCGGTGCGGGTGGAGAGCTCGGGGCAGGGTGCATCGACGAACTCCTGACCGGTGGCGACTCGGCGTGATGTGACGCGCACCATAGGCAAGGGTCGCCCGAGATCGCCAGATTCGTCCCGTTGAGCGAGAGGTGGGCCGCTCAGCCCCCGGTCCGGCCCGTTCCCTTCCTGCGCTCGTCCCTCCCGTTCTCCACCGCGCCCCACGCGAGGACGGCGGCGACCGGCGCGAGGACCAGCGTGGCGAACCGGACGACCGGTCCGAGCGCTCTCCGGGCGAGACCGAGGATGATCATGGCGGGCTCCTGGGATCGGTAGGGTTCGGGAAGATACCCGGTCCGCGACGTCGGCGCGCCGATCGTGCCCGTGCACGTCAGGATCGGACGGGGTACGACCCTCCCCGGCCCGTACAGGGTCCCCGAGGCGAGAGAGGCGGTCCGTCAGTGTCCGAGACGTCCGAACGATCCGGGTTGCAGGTCGACGAGCATCTGCGGGTGTTCGTCGAAGACGAGCTGCTCGCGCAGGTCGACCTCACCCCCGAGGACTTCTGGTCGACCCTGGCCCGGCTGCAGGAGCGGTTCGCGCCGCGGATCGCGACGGCGCTGGCCGAGCGCGACGATCTCCAGGGGAAGATCGACTCGTGGCACGCCGAGCACGGTGCGGGCTCCCGGGACGACTACGAGAAGCTGCTGACCGACCTCGGCTACCTGGCGCCGGAACCGACGAGCGTCCCGACGATCGACGTCGACCGGGTCGACCCCGAGATCGCCGAGATCCCCGGCCCGCAGCTGGTGGTGCCGTCGACGAACGCGCGGTTCGCGCTGAACGCCGCGAACGCCCGCTGGGGTTCGCTGTTCGACGCGTTCTACGGCACCGACGCGCTCCCCCAGGACCACGAGCTCGCGAAGGGGTACGACGAGCGCCGCGGCGCCCAGGTGATCGCGGCCGCGGACGAGCTGCTCGACGAGCTGTTCCCGCTCGAGCGCGGCAGCCACGCCGACGTCACGGCCTACCGCCCCTCCACCGACGGATTCGCCGCCGACACGGCCGACGGCACCGTCGGGCTGGCTCGGCGCGACCAGTTCGCCGGCTTCACCGCCCCGGACGGCGACGGCCGGGGCACCGTCCTGCTCGTGCGCAACGGCCTGCACGTCGACCTCGTGATCGACCCGTCCACCCAGGTGGGCCGCCAGCACCACGCGGACGTCAGCGACGTCGTGCTCGAGTCGGCGGTGACCACGATCGTCGACCTCGAGGACTCGGTCGCGACGGTCGACGGCGAGGACAAGGCCCTGGCCTACCGCACGTGGCTCGGGCTGATGACCGGCGACCTCGTCGCGGAGTTCGCCAAGGGCGGCGAGACCGTCACCCGGCGGGTCAACCCGGACCGCGAGTACACCGGGGCCGACGGTTCATCGCTCGCGCTGCCCGGCCGCTCGCTCATGCTCGTGCGTACCTGCGGGCACCACATGACGACGAACGCGGTGCTCACCGCGGACGGCGCCGAGGTCAACGAGGGTGTCCTCGACGCGCTCGTGTGCGCCGTCGCCGGTCTGTACGACCTGCGCGGGCTCGGACCGCACACCAACTCCCGCGCCGGCAGCGTCTACGTCGTCAAGCCCAAGCAGCACGGGCCCGACGAGGTCGCGCTGACCGTCGAGCTGTTCGCGGCGGTCGAGGAGGCCCTCGGTCTCGACGCGAACACGCTCAAGATCGGCATCATGGACGAGGAGAAGCGGACGACGGTGAACCTGTCGGCCTGCATCGGCGCGGCGGCCGACCGCGTCATCTTCGTCAACACCGGCTTCCTCGACCGGACCGGCGACGAGATCCACACCTGCTTCGCCGCCGGGCCGGTGCTGCGCAAGGGCGACATGAAGTCGACGACCTGGTTGCAGACCTACGAGGACCGCAACGTCGACGTCGCGCTCGCGGCCGGCTTCGAGCACCACGCGCAGGTCGGCAAGGGGATGTGGGCCAAGCCCGCGGCAATGGCCGAGATGCTGGAGCAGAAGATCGGGCACCCGAAGGCCGGCGCGAACACCGCCTGGGTGCCCTCGCCGACCGCCGCGACGCTGCACGCCCTGCACTACCTCCGCACCGATGTGCACGCCGTCCAGGAGGAGATCGCGAAGCGGGACACGGCCGACCGCCGTCACCTGCTGGAACTGCCGCTCTCCGACCCGGGCACCCTGTCCGACGACGACGTGCGCCGGGAGCTGGAGACCAACGCGCAGTCGATCCTCGGCTACGTCGTGCGCTGGGTCGGGATGGGCATCGGCTGCTCCACGGTGCCCGACCTCGACGGGGTCGGGCTGATGGAGGACCGCGCGACGCTGCGCATCTCCAGCCAGCTCATCGCGAACTGGCTCGAGCACGGCGTCGTCGACGCCGACACCGTGCGGGAGACCTTCGCGCGCATGGCCGCCCTGGTCGACGAGCAGAACGAGGGCCAGGACGGCTACCCGCCGATGGCGCCCGACCTCGAGAACAGCGAGTCCTTCCAGGCTGCCCTCGAGCTGGTGTTCACCGGCGGCACCGAGCCCAACGGCTACACCGAGCGCGCCCTCACCCAGTGGCGTCGCCAGGCCAAGGCCCACGCCTGACGACGGGTCGCGCCCCGTCCGCGGACGGGGCGCGGCCTCCGGTGCCGATCAGGCCTGCGCGGTGGCCTCGTCCTTCTGCTCGGCCGCGTACTTGTCGGTCCACGCCTGGATGGCCGCGCCGTTCTTCGCGTCCAGCTCGCCGTGCCGGCTGCGGGCCCACTCCTCGGCGGCGAGCAGCCGGCGCTGGGAGGGCTGGAAGGCCGGGATGACGTGGCGGGCGAACAGCTCGTAGTGCCGCTGCGTCGCCTCCCAGTTCGCCCAGTCATGCTGCATCATCATGTAGCAGCCGAAACCGCCGTCGCTCTGGTCCATGAGCCGCTGGATCTGCGCGATCGCCTGGTCCGGAGTCCCGATGACGCCCAGCCCGGTCTCGTTGATCCAGGCCACGCGCTCCTCGAACGTCTCGCCCTCCGCCCGGAAGGTCGGCAGCGCGAGAGTGCGCTGGGTGTAGTCGCAGAAGGTGTCGAAGCCGTACCGGACGTCCTCGACCGCCTGCTCCTGCGTCTCGGCGATGTGCATCGGGCCGACGAGCCGCCACGACGCGCGGTTCGTCGTCCGACCCGCCTTGGCGGCCTCGGCCTCCACCACGTTCCAGTGGTGGGCGAGCACGTCGAATCCCTCGCGGGTGGTGGCGCCGAGCGAGAGCAGGCCGAGCCCGTGCTTCCCGGCCAGGATCGGGCCGGCGGGCGAGACGGTCGCCGCGACGGCGATGTCGAACACCGGGTCCGAGTAGGGCGCGAGCTGGGTGGCGGCCTCGACGAGGTCGTAGCGATCCGTGTGGTGGGTGACCCGGCCGTCGCCGTGGAGGAGCCGGAGCAGCACCTCGAGGTCCTCGCCGAGGGCGGGTCGGAGCGCGCTGGGCTCCAGTCCGATCATCGCGGCGTCGGTGGGGAGCGACCCCGGCCCGACGCCGAGCATCAGCCGCCCGCGCAGCAGGTGGTCGACGAGGATCGCGCGGTCCGCGGTCCACAGCGGGTGGTGGTAGGGCAGCGAGACGACGCCCGTGCCGAGCTTGATGTTCCGGGTCACCGCCCCGACGTGCGAGATGAAGGTCAGCGGGTCCGCGATGATCTCGGTGCCCGCGCTGTGGTGCTCGCCGACCCAGGCCTCGTCGTAGCCGAGCCGGTCCATCAGCTGGATCGTCTCGATGTTGCGCTGCAACGACGTCGTCGGGTTCTGCGTCGGCGGGGAGTTGAACGGTGGCATGAAGATGCCGAAGCGCAGCTTGTTGACGGGGTTGGACACGGTTCTCCTCCGGACGGGTGTGTCGGGGTGCGGGACGGGATCGTCAGAGGGCGCGGGAGGTGTCCGGCGCCCAGGAGATCCGGTAGCGGCGGAGCTTCTGGTAGAGCGTGGCCCGCGAGATCCCGAGCGTGGCCGCGGCGACGGACTTGTTGCCGCGGCACTCCGCGAGGGTCCGCGCGATCACGTCGGCCTCGGCGGCCTCCAGCGGGCTGGACTCGGGGGTCGGCGGTACCGCGGCCGACGTCGGGTCCGGGTGCAGGGTCAGCAGGGCACCGTCGATCCCGACCAGCGGGTGCACGCGCGCGCGGAGGCCGTCGCGCACCACGACGTCCGCGGCGGGGCCCGCGTGACGCACCAGCTCCCAGACGGTGCGGTGCTCGAGCCCCCAGGCACCGGCGACGTCGTCCGTGAACATCAGGCTGCTGGTCACGGCCACGACGGGCGCGGTGGTGCGGACCCGGCCCGACACGAACGCGTCGAGCAGCGCCCGCTCCTCCCGCGACCCGTGCTCGGCGATGCGGCTCGACACGGTGTCGGCCAGGGACCGGGTCAGGGCGCGCAGGAACTGGTTGGCGTCCTCGGCGAAGCAGGTGACGTTGACGGCGCCATGCACCCGGCCGGTGACCGGGTGCACCACCGGCGCGGCCACGCAGGCCCAGCGGTGGAACGCCTCGACGTAGTGGTCGGGGCCGAACACGGTCGCGAGCTCACGGCTCTCCAGCGACGTCCCGATGCCGTTGGTGCCGACCCGCTGCTCGGCGAAGAACGAGCCGTGCTGCATCCCCTGCGCGTCGAGCGCCCGCCCGATGGCCGGCTCGGAGACCCACCGCCACACGACGTGGCCGTGCGCGTCGGCGAGAGCGAGGCAGGCCGGGCCACCGGTCAGCGAGTCCGCCGCCCGCAGCACCACCGGCGAGGCGATCCGCACGAACTCGCTGTCGGTGTCCACGTCGACGATCGGGATCTCCGTGCGCCCCGGGTCGACACCGCTCCACCGCGAGCGCCGCCATGAGGTCAGCACCTGGCCGGAGACTCCGACGGGCTCGTGGCCCGACTGGAACGCCTCCCACGCACGCCGTGACCGCCTCATCGTCACCTCCCGCCGGGCCCCTGTGACCGCTGACACGGCGAGTATGCAAGCCGACGTCGGCCCGCGGACTGTTCAGTTCCTGAACAGCGCCCCCGGCCACGCACTTCACACCGTCTTGGCGCGGGACGTCCGGTTGTCGATACTTGTCCGCGCCCGAGCGTCCTCTCGGGTGAGGCACCCACCCGGACGCGTCGCTCGTGCAGCGGTGCGGCCGGGCGGGATCGTGTCGGGGAGTGATCGATGAGCGTTCCGGAGAAGGCCCATCCGCAGACCAACGCGTCCGACTCCTCGGACGTCGACGAGTTCGGGTACAAGCCGACCCTGGTCCGTTCCCTCGGCAGCTTCCACACCTTCGCGGCCGGGATCAGCTACATCTCGATCCTGACCGGCACGTTCCAGCTGTTCTACTTCGGCCTGGGGTCCGGCGGCCCGGCCTACTGGTGGTCGTGGCCCATGGTCTTCGTCGGCCAGCTGATGGTCGCGTTGTGCTTCTGCGAGCTCGCGGCCCGTTTCCCGGTGGCCGGCTCGATCTACAACTGGACCAAGCGACTGACCAGCCCGCACGTGTCGTGGCTGGCCGGTTGGACGATGCTGACCGCATCGATCGTCTCGATCGCCGCCGTCGCGCTGGCCCTGCAGGCGACGCTGCCCGAGCTGTGGTCGGGCTTCCAGTTCATCCCGATGGCGGGCGACGACGACACCGGGGCGCAGGCGCTCAACGGCGTCATCCTGGCCGCGCTGCTGATCGTGTTCACCACCGCGATCAACGCGTTCGGCACCAAGCTCATGGCCCAGATCAACGCCGCGGGCGTGTTCATCGAGCTGATCGCGGCGGTGCTGCTGATCGTCCTGCTCGCGATCAACATCGTGCGCGGCCCGCAGATCGTGCTCGACACCGGCGGCATCGACGCGTCCGACCGGCCGCTCGGGTACGCAGGTGCCTTCCTCGTCGCGATGTTCGCCTCGCTCTACGTCATGTACGGGTTCGACACCGCGTCGTCGCTGGCCGAGGAGTCGCACGACCCGCGCCGCAACGCCCCGAAGGCGATCCTGCGGGCCCTGTTCTTCTCGTTCCTGCTCGGCGGGCTCATCCTGCTGTTCGCGCTGATGTCGGCGCCCGATCTGGCCGACCCGGCGTTCAGCTCGCTCGGCGGTCTGCAGGCGCTCATCCTCGCCGTGCTCGGCCCGGTCGGCGGCTCGGTCATCCTCGTCGCCGTCGTCATCGCCGTGGTGGTCTGCGCCCTCGCGGTGCACGCCGCCGCGATCCGCCTCGCCTTCGCGATGAGCCGGGACAACAACCTGCCGGCCGGTGCCAAGCTGTGCTCGATCAGTCCGCGGTTCGGCACGCCGGTGACCGCGTCGGTGGTGATCGGCGTGCTGGCGATCGTCCTGCTGTTCGTCACGTTCAGCCCGCAGATCTACACCGTGGTCACCTCGATCGCGATCATCATGATCTACACGGCGTACCTGCTCGTGACGGTCCCCTTGCTGCTCAAGCGCCTGCGCGGCGACTGGCAGCCGCGCGAGGGCGCGTTCTCGCTGGGCCGCTGGGGCATCCCGGTCAACGTCCTCGCCGTGCTCTGGGGCGGGTTCATGACGGTCAACCTCGCCTGGCCGCGCAACGAGGTCTACAACGCCACCGAGCCCTTCCACTGGTACCTGCAGTGGGGCGGGGTGCTGCTGCCCGGCCTCATCCTCGGCGTCGGCTTCGCGTACTACTGGACCGTCCAGCGGCACAAGACCGGCGTCGTGGCCGAGCACGCCCGCGCCGACGTCGGCGGACCGGCCTGACCCTCACCAGGGGATCGGTCGCCCGTCGCGTGTGAAGGTGCCGGTCGGGCCGTCGGCGGGGAGGTCGACGGCGTACAGCACGCTCGCGGCACCGTCGGCGACGGGCCGTCCGCCGGCGCCGCCCATGTCGGTGGCGACCCAGCCGGGACACACCGCGTTGACCAGGACGCCCCGGGGACGCAGGTCCGCCGCGAGCTTGACGGTGAGCATGTCCAGGGCGGCCTTCGACACCGAGTACGCCGGGACTCCCCCGCCGCCCGCGGTCTCCCCGAACGACCCGGCTCCGCTCGAGACGTTCACGACCCGTGCACCCGGGCGCAACAGGTCCTCGAAGGCCACCACCATCCGCCAGGCGCCGAGGAGGTTCACCTGCATCGCCTCGGCGACGACCTCGAGGTCGGCGTGGGCGGCGTCCTGCCAGGTGTCGTAGTGGATGCCGGCGTTGTTGACCAGGACGTCGACGCCGCCGTGTTCCGCGCGCACCCGGTCGGCCAGCGCCTGCACCGAGCCCGCGTCGGCCACGTCGAGCTCGCGGGGCTCCACCCCGTCGAGTCCCCGTGCGGCCTCCTCGCCGCGCCGCAGGTCGCGGGACCCGAGGATCACCGTCCCGCCGCGCCCGGCCAGGCGGCGGACCACCTCCAGCCCGATCCCCCGGTTCGCGCCGGTCACCACCGCGACCGTGCCCGCTCCGCTCACGACGGCTCGCTCAGCGCGGCAGCTTGACGACCGTCACGAAGAAGTCGTCGATCTGCCGGATGATGTCGATGAACCGCTCGAAGTCGACGGGCTTCGCGACGTACGCGTTGGCGTGCAGGTTGTAGCTGCGCAGGATGTCCTCCTCGGCCTGCGAGGTGGTCAGCACGACGACGGGGATGGCCCGCAGGACCTCGTCGGACTTGATCTCCTCGAGGACCTGCCGGCCGTCCTTCCGCGGCAGGTTGAGGTCCAGCAGGATCAGGCCGGGGCGGGGGGCGTCGGCGTAGGTGCCCTCGCGGCGCAGGAACTGCAGCGCCTCCACGCCGTCCGGGACCACGTGCAGGGTGTTGCGCAGCTTGTGGTGCTCGAACGCCTCGCGGGTCATGAGGACGTCGCCCTCGTCGTCCTCGACCAGCAGCACGTCGATCTCGTCAGGCGGGGTCGTCACGATGGTCCTCCACGGGGCCGGGAACGAGGGCGGGGACGGGCTCGGCGAGCGCCGGCAGGGCGACGACGAAGGTGCTCCCGGTGCCCGTGGTCTCCTCCAGCCAGATCGTCCCACCGTGGTGCTCGACGATCTTGCGGCACATCGCCAGGCCGATTCCGGTGCCCGGGTAGCTCGACTTGCCGTGCAGGCGCTGGAAGATGACGAAGATCTGCTCGGCGTACTCCGGCTCGATGCCGATGCCGTTGTCGGTGAACCGGAGGAGCCATCGGTCGTCGTCCCGGTCGACCGAGACGTGGACCCGGGGCGGTTCTTCGCCACGGAACTTGAGCGCGTTGCCGAGCAGGTTCTGGAAGACGGTGGCGAGCAGGGCCGGCTCGGCGTGCACCCGCGGCAGCTCGTCCCGGGTGACCCCGCCGCCGGACTCCTCCAGGGCGCCGGCGAGGTTGCGGACCGCGCGGTCGAGCAGCTCACCGCTGTCGACCTCCTCGACGGGACCGTCCGCGCGCCCGACCCGGGAGAAGGCCAACAGGTCGTTGATCAGGAACTGCATCCGCTTGGCGCCGTCGACGGCGAACTCGATGTACTGGTCGGCCCGCTCGTCGAGCTGCCCGCCGTAGCGACGCTGCAGGAGCTGGCAGAAGCTGGTGACCTTGCGCAGCGGCTCCTGCAGGTCGTGCGACGCGACGTAGGCGAACTGCTCCAGGTCGGAGTTCGACCGCTCCAGCTCGCGGCCGCGCTCGTCGAGCTCGGCCCGGGCCTCCTCGATGGCGTCCATCTCCGTGAGCAGGGAGCGGCGCATGGCGTCGACGTCGCGGCTCAACGAGGTGATCTCGCGGGGGCCACGGACGCCGATCCGACGCTGGAGGTTCCCGGAGGTGACGTCACGGGCCTCCGCGGCGAGCTGCTCGGTCGGTCGGACGACCGCCCGACGGAGCCACATCAGCAGCCCGACGAGCCCGGCCGCGAGCACCACCAGCGAGGCGAGCCCGACCAGGTCCACCGTCCGTGCGGCGGCGTTCGCCCGCTCCAACGCGACCGGCCCGAGCTGGGGCAGGAGCGCTCGGCGCTCCCGCGCGAGCGCCGCGAGGGCCAGCCCGACGACGAGGCCCACCACCACGAGCAGGACGCCGCCGGCGATCCCCGCGGTGATCAGCAGACGGTGCAGCGAGCGGCGGGCCAGCGGATCGCGCTCCGCCGAGGTCTCCGGCGAGGTCTCCGCCGAGGTCTCCACCGCACTCTCCCCACTCACCGGCCCGACACCACCAGGACCGCCGCGACGTCGTCGGTCCGTTCGTCGGTCAGCGCCCGCACCTGCGACATCACCCGGTCCAGCATCCGCTCCGAGGAGAACCCGTCCTCCGCCTCCTCGCGCAGGCACCGCTCGAGGACCGCGAGCAGCCCGTCCGTGCCGAGGACGTCGTCGCCCTCGGACACCGCCGACGGCACGGGGCGGCCCTCCACCAGGCCGTCGGTGTACAGCAGCATCGCCCAGCCCTCCGGCAACGGGATCTCCAGGTCCTCCCACCGGTCGTCGGGGACGATCCCGATCGGCCGCCCGAGCCGCGTGACCGGCAGGGGGGCGGCTCCCCCGGCCAGCGGCATCAGGACGGGCGGCGGATGACCGGCGAGCCGCAGGCGGGCCCGGCGTCGGTCGGGGTCCACGGTCAGCACGGCGAGGGTCGCGAAGATCCCCGTTCGGGCCCGTTCGTGCACGAGCAGCCGCCCGAGCGTCGGCAGCATCTGGGTGTCCGACGTCTCGGCGAGCACGACGGTCCGCCAGGCGATGCGGAGGTTCACCCCGAGGGCGGCCTCGTCCGGGCCGTGGCCGCAGACGTCGCCGATCACCACGTGCAGCGTGCCGTCCGGCCCCTCCACCGCGTCGTAGAAGTCCCCGCCCAGCAGGCGCCGTCCACCGCCGGGCTCGTAGCGCACGGCGATCGCGATGTCGGGGTCGGTGACCAGCGGGGTCGGCAGCAGGCCCCGTTCCAGGCGGACGTTCTCCTCGGCGCGGGCGTGGGCGTCCCAGAGCTGCTGGCGGACCCGCTCGCCGCGCACCCGCTCCACCGCGTAGCGCAGGGCCCGGGACAACGAGGGGCCGTCGACGTGGTGCTTGAGCAGGTAGTCCTGGGCCCCCGCAGCGACCGCCCGGGCGCCCAGCTCGTGGTCGTGCCGTCCGGTCAGGACGACGACGGCCGGTCCGCCGCGTTCGCGCAGGACGCGCCGGAGGGCGTCGAGCCCCTCGGCGTCGGGCAGGGCCAGGTCGAGCAGGACGCACTCCACGTCGTCCACCTGCCGCTCGGCGTCGGCGACGGTGTGGGCCCGGTGCAGCATCACGCGGAACCCGCCCGCGACCTCGGCGTCGGCGAGGTGCTCGGCGACCAGCATCGCGTCCCCGTCGTCGTCCTCGACCAGGAGCACCGCGAGCGGGGCGGAGCCGTCGAGGGTGCCGGACACCGCACCCTCCTCCCACAGCACGGCCGACGCGCCACGGGCTCGGCGCGCTCGCCTGCGGGAAAGCCTAGATGTCGGCCATCCGGGGCGAGCAGGCCGCCCGGGTGCTGCGCGGGTCGAGCCCGGAGAGCCCGTGGCCGGTGCTCGTCGTCCCGCCCACGTCCCGGGCGTCCCGCCAGCTCAGCGCGGCGTCCACGAAGTGACGCACCGCGGGCGCGGTGTTCCCCCGCCGCCACGCCACCTGCAGCGCGACCTCGGGCGCGGGCACCGCGAGCGACCGGAACGTGACGCCGACCGGCCGCAGGTTCGCGTAGAACGACGGCTGCAGCGAGACCCCGACGCCGGCCGCGACCAGGCTGAGCTGGGTCTCGATGTCCGGCCCCTCGGCCACGATGTGCGGGCTGAAGCCGTGCTCACGGCAGTAGCCGGTGATGGTGTCGAAGAAGGCGGCCCCGAGCGGGCGGGGCCAGAGCACGAACGGCTGGTCGGCCAGGTCCCGCGGGTGCACGTGCTCCGCGGCGGCGAGGGGGTGGTCGTCGGGGAGGGCGACGAGCAGGGGTTCCGCCGTCAGGTGCTCCACCTGGATCTGCCGGCTCTCCTCGACCGCCCGCACCAGCCCGACGTCGAGGGTGCGGTCGGCGATCGCGAGGAGCTGGGCCGCGGTGTCGTACTGGGCCAGCTCCAGGTGCAGGTCGGGGTAGCGCGCCCGCATCGTCCGCAGCAGCGGAGGTGCGATGGACGCCAGCGCGGTGCCCACCGAGCCGATCATCAACCGACCGGCGGCACCGGCCGCGGCCTCCGCGACGAGATCGACGGTCTTGTCGGCCTCGCGCAGCACCCGCGGAGCCGCGTCGAGCAGCACCCGGCCGGCCGGCGTCAGGACGGTGACCCGGCTGGTCCGCTCGAACAACGGGGTCCCGAGCTGCCGCTCCAGCCCGCGCACCTGCTGGGAGAGCGCCGACTGACTGATGTGCAGCCGCTCGGCGGCCCGACTGAAGTGCAGTTCCTGCGCGAGCACGAGGAACACCCGGAGGTGACGCAGGTCCAGGGTCACGTCCGTCTCCACGCCCACCATCCTGCGCCCGCGATCGACCCCCGGACGGATCGATCGTCGTTCCCGCTGCACGGATAAGCGGCGCCGATGGATGAGTCCGCACTTCTGGGACGTCCGCCGGTCCGCATCGTCGGAATCTTTTCCCGACGGTGCCCGCGGCGCCACGGTGGGAACGTCACCGACGCAGGGAGTTCTCGGCGTGAACACCGATCATCAGGTCGTCGTCATCGGGTGCGGGGGCCTCGGATCCGCGGCCCTCTACTGGCTGGCCCGCGAACGGGGGCCGGCCGTCCTCGGGCTGGAGCGGCACGAACTCGGCCACTCCCGCGGCGCGAGCCAGGACCACAGCCGCATCATCCGCTACGCCCAGCACCAGGACGCCTACGCCGACCTCGCGCCCGCGGCCTACGCCACGTGGCGCGCGGTCGAGGAGGCCTCGGACCAACGCCTGGTCACCGAGACCGGCGGCCTCGTCGTCGAGGACGTCGAGGCCCGCCGCGGCCTGGCCACCGGCACCCGCACCATCGACGGATACGCCGAGGTCGCGCGCCGTCACGACGTGCCGGTCGAGGTGCTCGACGCCGCCGAGGTCATGGCGCGCTGGCCGCAGTTCCGGCTCGCCGGCAGCGAGCGGGCCCTCTACCAGCGGCGATCGGGGATCGTCGACGCCGCCCGCGCGAACGCGACGCACATCGCCCTCGCCCGCGGTCTCGGCGCCCAGGTGCGGGAGCACTCCCCGGTGCGGGCGCTGCACCCCGTGTCCGGCGGGGTCGAGGTCGTCACCGACGACGAGACCTACCGGGCCGACCACGTCGTCGTGACGGCGGACGCGCGGACCAACGAGGTCCTCGGCGGCCTGGTCCGGCTCCCCCTGACGGTCACCCAGGAGCAGGTGACCTACTACGCGACCCCGCACCTGCGGACGTTCTCCCCGGCGCACTTCCCGGTGTTCATGTGGCACGGCGCGGAGAACTACTACGGATTCCCCGTGTACGGAGAGGTGGCGACCAAACTCGGACAGCACATGGGCGGCCACGAGGTCACGGCCGATTCCCGCACCTTCGAGCCCGATCCGCTCCGCCGGAAACGGCAGCAGGAATTCCTCGCCGAGCACCTGCCCGAATTCGGCGGGCCGGAGCTGTACACGAAGACGTGCCTCTACACGATTCCGCCGGATCAGCACTTCGTCCTCGACCGCGTCCCGGACGCCCCCGCCATCACGGTCGGTGTCGGCGCCGGGCACGCCTTCAAGTTCGCGTCGCTTCTCGGCCGGCTGCTGGGCGAGCTCAGCCTGCACGGCCGGACCAGCCTCCCCGTCGACACCTTCTCCCTGACCCGCCGGGCACTCGTCGACCCGACCTTCGAACGGACCTTCCATGTCTGAGACGGACCTGCGTCCGCCGTTCCTGCCCGCCGACGACGACCCGGCCTGGGAGGTCGTGCGCGAACCGGGCCTCTCGCTGCCGCAGGCCGCCTACACCGACCCCGAGGTGTACCGCGCCGACCTCGAGCGGATCTTCCACGCCGGGTGGCTCTTCGCGACGCACTCCTGCGAGGTCCGCGACCCCGGGCAGTACGTCACCGTGACGGTCGGTCGCGAGTCCGTGATCGTCGTGCGCGACCGCTCCGGCGAGCTCCGGGCGCACCACAACGTCTGCGCCCACCGCGGCTCGCGGATCACGACCGACGAGCGCGGCTGCGCGAAGCTGCTCGTCTGCCCGTACCACCAGTGGACCTACGACCTGGACGGCCGGCTGCGCAGCGCGCGCCTCATGGGCGAGGACTTCGCGCGCGCCGAGCACCGGCTCGTCCCCGTCGCCGTCCGCGAGGTCGCCGGGCTGGTGTTCCTCTGCCTCGCGGACGACCCGCCGCCGATCGACCGCTTCGTCGCGGACCTCGTGCCCCAGCTCGGCCCGCACCGGCTCGACGCGACCCGCGTCCTCGCCCGCGACCACTACCGGGTGCGGGCGAACTGGAAGACGCTCGTGGAGAACAACCGCGAGTGCTACCACTGCCGCGGCAACCACCCCGAGTTCTCGCTGTCGAACTTCGAGTACGGGACCCATGGCGACGTGCGCGTCGATCCCCGGTACGACGCGGCCGTCGACGCGGCCCACCGGCGCTGGGAGTCTCTCGGCCTCGCGCCGCGGGAGGTCAGCTTCCCCGGCGGCTCGTGGTACCGCATCAGCCGGTTGCCGCTGCGGCCCGGCTTCGTCACCGAGAGCCTCGACGGCCGACCGGTGGCGCCGTTGCTGGGCGACCTGACCGACCCCGACGTCGGGAGCCTGCGTCTGGTCGGGCTGCCCAACCTGTGGGCGCACGCCAACGGCGACTACGCCATGACGACCCGCCTCACCCCCGTCGACGCCGCGACCACGGACGTCGAGGTCACGTTCCTGGTCCGCGACGACGCTCCCGCGGACCTCGACCCCGACGCCGTCGCGGCGGTGTGGCGGGCGACCTCGGAGCAGGACTGGGAGCTCTGCGAGAACAACGCGGCCGGCATCGCCTCCCGCGGCTACCGTCCGGGCCCGCTGTCGACCGTCATCGAAGGGTCCGTCGGGGCCTTCCTGGACTGGTACGTCGAGGCGATGTTCCGGCCGGGCGGGCGTTCCCGACGACGGGCCGGGTGACGAGCCGCTGGACGGCGCACGTCACGGCGCAGGATGCTCCACGGGGTGACCACCAGCCCGGACCGGGACCTCGTCGGACGCGACGAGGAGCTGCGGTCCCTGGTGGGGCGGCTGGACGCCGTCCACGAGGGCGGCGTGGTCCTCGGGCTGGTGGGCGAACCCGGCGTCGGGAAGAGCGCGCTGCTGACCGCTCTTGCCGAGCACGCGCGGGCGTCGGGGTTCCGGGTCCTCACGGCGCGGGGTGCGCCGTCCGAGGCGCACCTGCCCTACGCGGCCCTGCACCAGCTCCTGCGGCCCCTGCTCTCCCGCGCGGACCGGCTGCCCGAGCGCCAGCGGGAGTCGCTCCTCGCGGGCTTCGCGATGGCCGACCCGGGCGCGGTCAACCCGTTCTTCACCGCGCTCGCGGTCCTCGAGCTCCTCGTCGACGCGGCCGCCGACGCACCGGTGCTCGTCGGACTCGACGACGTCCACCGGATGGATCCGCCGTCGGTCGACGCGCTCGCCTTCGTCGCGCGGCGCATCGGCACGGAGCGGATCGCCCTGGTGCGGACCGCCCGTCCCGGGTCCCTGTCCGCCGACGACGAGACCGGGACCTGGATCGAGGTCCGGGGGCTGGACGAGGACGCGTCGAGGACGCTGCTCGCCACGCGCGCCCCGGACCTGGCGCCGGCGATCCGCGACCGCATCGTGCGGCATGCGGACGGCAACCCCCTCGCGCTGCTCGAGCTGGCCGTCGCGCTCGAGCACGGACGGCCTGCCGATCCCGACGACGACCTGCCGATGACCGCGCGCCTGGAACGGACGTTCGTGGCGCGGGCGGACGAGCTCGACGGGGCCGCGCGGGTGGTCCTGGACATGGCGGTCCTGCACGACGGCGACGACCTCGACGAGGTCCTCGCGGCGGCCGCGATCGTGCTGCCCGCGGCCGGACACGCGACCGCCGCACGGCCGGCGTCCGACCTCGGTCTGCTGACCGTGCACGGCGGGACCTACCAGGTCGCCCACCCCCTGATCGGGTCCGCGCTGCGTCGGGCCATGCCCGCCGACGCCCGCCGGAGCGCGCACCTCGCCCTGGCCCGCGTCGTGGCCGCCGACCCCGACCGCGCCGTCCTCCACCGGGCCGCCGCGGCTCCCGGCCCCGACGAGACGCTCGCGGTCGAGCTCGAACGGACGGCCGGCCACGCCCACCGGCGCGGCGCGGTGTCCACCGCCCTCGACCGCCTCCAGCGGGCGGCCGCCCTGAGCGAGGACCCGGGTCGGCGGGCCGCGCGGCTGATCGGCGCGGCCGAGCTCGGGTACGAGCTCGGGCGCTTCGCGCAGGTCGAGCAGATCACGGCACAGGTCGCCCGCTCGGGCCTCGCGGTCCGGGAGCGGTCCCGGCTCGCCCGCCTCGAGGGGGTCTTCCACGACGGGTCCAGGAGCGAGCCCGCGGACATCCGGCACCTGGTCGGGCTGGCCCGGCGCGCGACGACCGACGACGACGTCGATCTGGCACTGCAGTTGCTCTTCGGGGCGGCCCGGCGGGTGTGGTGGCGCGACCCCGGCCCGGCCGTCCGGGACGACATCCTCCGCGCCGCCCACGAGGTGACGCTGCCGGCCGACGACCCTCGTGTCCTCGCGGTGCTCGGGCTCTCGGAGTCCCTCACGGTCGCGCCGGCGGTCGTGCACGGCCTGGAGCAGTGGCCCGCGGACGCGCACGGCCGCCCCGACCTCGCCGCGCTCCTCGGTGTCGCCGCGTTCTGCGTCGGGGACTTCGGCCGGGCCGACACCTTCCTCTCCGCCGCGGTCGGGGAGCTCCGCGAGCAGGGCCGGCTGGGTCTGCTGGCCGAGACGCTCGCCCTGCGCTCCTGGGCCGAGATCAACACGGGTGTCTTCGACGTGTCCCGGTCCGCCGACGAGGCCCGACGCCTCGCCGAGGAGACCGGGCAGGCGGTGTGGGCCGCGACCGCCGGCGTCGCCGTCGCCGTGGTCGAGGCGCTGGGCGGCGGTTGGGACGTCCACCACCCCCTGCTGGGCGAGGCCGAGGACACGGCGTCGCGCACCCCGAACGCGAGCTCGTCGCTGCTCGCGGGCGCGCAGCTCGCGCGGGGTGTCGCCGCCCTCGGCGCGGAGCGCCCCGAGCCGGCCTACGGCGAGCTGCACCGGGTCTTCGTCCACGCCGACCCGTCCTGTCATCGGGTGCAGCAGCTGTGGACGATCAGCTACCTCGCCGACGCCGCCGTCCACGCCGGCCGCCGCGAGGAGGCCACGGCCCTGCTGCGCTCGTCCGAACGGCTCGCCGGCGACTCCCCCGCGGTCGGGTCGTCGGTCGCGCTGGAGTACTCCCGGGCGGTGCTGGCCGACCCGACGTCGGCCGAGGACCTCTTCGCGACGGCGCTGGACGGTGCCGGTCGGGCGTACCCGTGGCACCACGCCCGCCTCCAGCTCGCCCACGGGTCGTGGCTGCGGCGGCAACGGCGCACCGCCGAGTCGCGGGCGCCGCTGCGCGCGGCCCGCGCCCACTTCGACGCGTCCGGGATCCACACCTGGGCGCGGCGGGCCGACCGCGAGCTCCGGGCCACCGGTGAGCGGGGGTGGCGGCCGGCGACCCGACCCCGCGAACGGCTCTCCCCGCAGGAGGCGCAGATCGCCGAGCTGGCGGCCCGGGGGCTGTCGAACCGGGAGATCGGCCAGCGCCTGTTCCTGTCCCACCGGACGGTCGGCTCGCACCTCTACCGGGTGTTCCCCAAGCTCGGGATCACCGGCCGCGGCCAGCTCGCGGCAGCACTGGAGCCGCAGGCGTTGAGTCGTCGCGACTGAAGCCGCCCGGACCTCCGTCGTCCTACGTTCGGTGCCTCAGCGGTGCACCGGCGAGCAGGGCCGGAACCGCCCGGCGAAGGAGACGACGGTGGCGACACCCGTGCTCTTCATCCATGGTCTGTGGCTGCACGCGACGTCGTGGGGGCCGTGGATCGAGACCTTCCGTGAGGCGGGCTACGACCCGCAGGCCCCGGGGTGGCCCGGCGACCACGACACCGTCGAGGAGTCCCGGCGCGACCCGGACGCGATCGCGGACCACGGCATCGACGCCGTGGTGGACCACTTCGCGGCGATCGTCGACACGCTCCCCTCCGCCCCGATCCTCGTCGGGCACTCCTTCGGTGGCCTCATCGCCCAGAAGCTCCTGGGGCAGGACCGCGCCCGCGCCGCCGTCGCGATCGACGCGGCGCAGATCAAGGGCGTGCTCCCGGTCCCGCTCTCGGCACTGCGCGCGACCCTGCCGGTCTTCCGGAACCCGGCCAACCGGCACCGCTCCGTGTCGCTGACCGCCGAGCAGTTCCGCTACGCGTTCGCGAATGCGGTGTCGGAGGAGGAATCCGATCGGCTCCACGAGCGCTGGACGATCCCGGCCCCGGGGCGCCCCCTGTTCGAGGCGGCGTCGGCGAACTTCGACCCGCACTCCCCGGCGAAGGTCGACACCGGGAACGAGGGCCGCGGGCCGCTCCTGCTGATCGCCAGCGGGAAGGACCACACCGTCCCCGAGTCCGTGACGCGCTCGACCCTCAAGCAGTACCGGCACTCCTCCGCCGTCACCGACATCCAGACCCTCCCCGACCGCGGCCACTCGCTGATCATCGACTCCGGATGGCCCGCGGTCGCCGAGCTCTGCCTGACCTGGCTGAAGGAACACGAGCTGTGAAGCTCGACCTCGCCGGGCGGACCGCGGTGGTGACGGGCGCGAGCCGGGGCATCGGGCTGGAGGTCACGCGGGCGCTCGTCCGCGAAGGCGTCCGGATCGCGGCCGGTGCCCGGCACGCCTCGGCGGAGCTGACCGCCCTCTCCGACGACGGCGACGTGCTCGTCGTCCTCGACGACCTGACCTCCTCCGACGGCAGCCGCGCCCTCGTCGAGCAGGCCGTCGAGCGCTTCGGCGGCGTCGACCTGCTGATCAACAACGTCGGGGGTGTCCGCCCCCGCACCGCCGGATTCGTCGAGGTGGGCGACGCCGACTGGCAGTGGGCGCTGGAGGTGAACCTGCTGTCCGCCGTCCGCGCGACCCGCGCGGCCGTGCCCCACCTCGTCCGCCGGGCGCCGTCGGCGATCGTCACCGTCTGCTCGGTCAACGCGACGCTGCCCGACCCCGGGGTGATCGACTACAGCGCGGCCAAGGCCGCCCTGCGGAGCTTCTGCAAGTCGCTGTCGAAGGAGCTCGGGCCGTCGGGGGTCCGCGTCAACACGGTGAGCCCGGGCCCCGTCGAGACCGATCTCTGGCTCGGGGCCGGTGGGGTGGCCGAGACGATCGGGCAGGCCCAGGGGGCCGACCCCGCGAGCATCCGGGCGGCCGCGGTCGCCGGGACCCCGACGGGTCGGTTCTCCCGCCCGTCGGAGGTCGCGCAGGTCGTGCTGCTCCTCGCCTCCGAGACCGCCGGCAACGTCACGGGCACGGACGTCGTCATCGACGGCGGGATGGTGACCACCGTCTGACCAGCCTCAGGGCCTGTTGATCACACCAGGTGGGTCGGCGCGGCGGGCCCGGTCAGAGTCGTCCGGCGGGCACGGGCTCGACGAACGCGGTGTCGGCGAAGGGGTCGAGCACGGTCATGCCCTCCTCGACGCGCGGCACGAACGCGGTCTCGGCGAGCGACGGGTCGATGGGCGCCGCTGCGAAGCGTGTGACGTCCTCCGCGTGCTGCGCCGCCGGCACGACGGCGGGTGCGGGCGGCGCCGGGACCGGTGCCGGCGCGGGCTGCGCGTCGGTCATCCGGCGGTGCAGCATCCGGTACCGGATCGCCGCGGCCGCGGCCGCTCCGACCCCGAGGGCACCGAGCACCAGCGGGACGTCCGAGGGGGCGTCGCCGGTGTCCGGGCGGCCGTCCGCCGCCCGGGTCACCGCGGCCGACGGGTCGCCGACGACGGGCGGGAGCACCGCGCCGGGCGCCGGTGCCGGAGCGACGCCGGGAGCCATCGTGGGCAGGGACCCGAGGGCCGCCCCGGGCGCGGCGGCCGGGACACCCCCCGGGGTGAGCAGGGCGCGCTGGCCGGCCGAGGGCGCGGCGGCGGGGGCGGTCCGGAGCGCGGGGGCGGGAGCGACGGGCGCCACCGGCGCGGTCGGCGGCAGCGCGCCCGCCGCCGGCACCGTGCCGGCGGCCGGGGCCAGGGGCACGACCGCTGCCGGAGCGGCCGCGGCGACCGGACGCTGCACGACGTTCACGCGCACCTCGCACAGCACGCCGGCGCGCCAGACCTGCGAGGAGGGCGACTTCGCGGTCACGGGGACGTCGTACGGCTTGCCCGTCCGCGACGAGATGCGGACCGTGTCCCCCGGGCTGGCCGTGACGGCGTCCCCGCACGAGGCGGGAATCGTCTGCCCGGCGACCGGCGCGGGGGCGGGCGCGGCGAGGGCCGCTGCACCCGTGCCGAGCAGGCCCGCCGCCACGGAACCGGCGAGGACGAGGTGGCGGGCGATCCCGCGGGTCGGGACGGACATGGCCGTGCCCCCTCTCCTGCGACGACGGGGGTCGTCGCGGACGTCGTTGCCCGGTGAACGACGGGACACGCACGAGGGTGACGCCTCGACGCTCAGACCCCGGGCGCCCGCATCAGCGCGAGCAGGGCCTGCGTCACCGCAGTGGCGGCCTCGTCGGGGAGCTGCTCCGCGATCCGGTCGTCGATCGCCGCGAGGATTCCGCGCCCGACGCCCCGCAGGCGCTCGCCCTCGTCGGTGACGTGCAGTTCGGCCCTCCGACCCCGGCCCGGATGGGTGACCCGCACGACGGCGCCGCGTGCCTCGAGGGCGTTCAGCGTCGCCTGCATGCTCTGCGGGGTCACGCCCGCCCGCCGGGCCAGCTCGCTGTAGGAGAGCCCCGGCCCGGAGGCGAGATGACCGAGCGCGGACAGGTGGCGCAGCGACATGGCCTCCGCCCGCAGGCCCGCCTCGACCTCGTCCCGGACGCGACGACCGAGGGTCATCAGCAGGAACGCGGCGCTGACGGGAGGGCCGTCCTCACGCGCCACGAGCTCCCCCTTCCGCCGGGTTGCAGTCCGACTGTACGTTGTTTCAGTCACACTGAAACCGAGGAGGGACGACCATGCGCGTGCAGATCGTGCTGTTCGACGGCTTCGACCCCCTGGACGTACTCGGGCCCTACGAGGTCCTCACGGTCGGGGGCGGGATGAGCGGCGGCGGGGTGACCGTCGAGTTCGCGGGCGTCGACGGGCCGCGCCTCGTCCCGAGCGGCCTGCCGGCGATCTCGTTGGCGGCGACCGCGACGTTGGACCCCGCCGTCGACGTCGTCGTGGTGCCGGGGGTGGCGGGCTCGCTGTCCCTGGACCCGCAGGAGGAGGGGAGCGTCGGAGCCCTCCTCACCCGCGCGATCGGCCCCCTGGCCGGGCCCCTGCGCGCGGCCCTCGACCACGACGGGACGACCGTCGCCACGGTATGCGGCGGGTCGCTGCTGGTGGCCTGGAGCGGGCTCGCGGACGGGCGGCCGCTGGTCACCCACGAGCGCGGGGCGGATCTGACGGGGACGGCCCCGGTCCCGGTGGACGCCCGCGTCGTCGACGACGGCGACCTCGTGAGCGCCGGCAACGTGACGTGCGGGATCGACCTCGCGCTGCACCTCCTCGAGCGGGAGGTCGGGCCGCAGGTCGCGCACGCGGTCGAGCGGGTCATCCGCTTCGAGCGCCGCGGCACGGTGTGGCGGGCGAGCGGGACGCCGGTCCGGGCGTGAACGCGGTCCTGCTCTCGGTCCACGTCCTGGCCGCGATCGTGGCCGTCGGTCCGGTGTGCGTCGCGGCGAGCATGTTCCCGCCGGAGGCGCGGCGGGCGCTCGCTGACCCGCAGGAGGTCGGCCGGCTGGCGGTCCTCGCCCGCGTCTGCCGGACCTACGCCCTCGTCGGAATCGCCGTGCCGGTGTTCGGCCTGGCCACCGCGTCGTCGATGGGGGTGCTCACCGAGGCGTGGGTGCTGGTGTCGATCGTGCTGACCCTCGCCGCCGTCGTCGTGCTGGCCGTCGGGGTCCTCCCGCGGCAACGCACCCTGCTCGGCGCCGTCACCGGCGAGGTACCGCACCCCTCCCCCGCCACGCTCGTCGGCGGTCTCGCCGGCACGACGGGCGTGTTCAACCTGCTGTGGGCGACGGTCACGGTGCTGATGATCCTGCGGCCCGGCTCGACGACCGGAGTGTGACCTCGGTGCGGCACCATCGCTTCCATGTGCCGCAACATCCGGGTCCTGCACAACTTCGAGCCGCCGGCGACCGAGCACGAGGTGCACGACGCCGCCCTGCAGTACGTCCGCAAGATCAGCGGTGCGGCGAAGCCGTCGAAGGCCAACGAGGAGGCCTTCGCCCGGGCGGTCGCCGAGATCACGGCGACCACCCGCACCCTGCTCGACGAGCTGGTGACGACCGCTCCCCCGAAGGACCGCGAGGTCGAGGCGTTCAAGGCGCGGGAGCGGGCCCGCGAGCGCTACGCCCGCTGACCCGCCCCGCGGTCGATCAGAAGTACGTCTTGCGCCCGCCGACGCCCCGGCCGACCGCGCCGAGCACGGTGAGGACCAGGCCGACCACCAGCAGGATCCAGCCGATGGTGGCGACGAACGCGGGGACGGGGGCCAGGTAGCCCAGGACGATGAGGATGATGCCGAGGATGATCACGAGTTTGCCTCCGAGGTGGGGAGCTTCCGGACGCCGGTGAGGTTCCCGTGAGATGTCCTCGCCGACAGCCGGGACAACGACCCCCGGACGAACCACGGTTCTCCCGCAGGACCGATCGGGGCGAAGTTGCGCCGCTCGCGTTCCATTCCATCGCGTCCGGCCCAGCGCCGTCCTCCCCGTCCTCGGCGAACGGTCGCACTCAGGCCGCCGACACGGCGGCTGCGTCGTCCCCCTCGGCACGCGCGAGGTCGAGGACCGCACCGAGCCGACGGACCGCCTCCGCGATCCTCTCCGGCGGGCACGCCGAGAAGCTCAGCCGCACCGTGTCCCGGGGCGGGTCGCCGACGTGGAAGCCGGCTCCGGGGACGAAGGCGACGGGGCCGCCGTCACGCGGGGCGAGCGCCTCGTGGAGGAGCCGAGCGGTGTCGAGACCGCCGGTCGTCAGCCAGACGAAGAAGCCCCCGCCGGGCACCCGGAGGCACGCCGCCTCCCCCAGCCGGGTCGCGCAGGCGGCGACCATCGCGTCGCGCCGCGCACGGTAGACGTCCCGGACGCGCTCGAGGTGTCCGGCGAGGAAGCCCGGTTCGCGCAGGAGGTCGGCGACCGCGAGCTGCGCCGCCCCGGCGCTCGCGAGATCCGAGCGTTCCTTCAGGTGGTGGAGGGGGCGTACCAGCTCGGGAGCGGCTGCGATCCATCCCAGCCGCAGCCCGGGCGCGAGCATCTTCGAGAACGTGCCGAGGTGGATCACCAGGCCACTGGTGTCCAGCGCGGCGAACGTCTCGGCGTCCCCGGCGCCGTCCACGTCGTCGTAGCGCAGCGAGCCGTACGCGTCGTCCTCGACGATGGGCAGCCGGTGGCGCTCGCACACCTCGAGGATCTCGAGACGCCGTCGGCGGCTCGTCACGGCGCCGGTCGGGTTCGCGAAGGTCGGCACGAGGTAGAGCATCCGGAGGCGGTTCGGTCCCCCCGGTCCGCGGTCCCGGCGCAGGGCCTCGGACAGGGCGGCGGGCAGGAGGCCCTCGGCGTCCGAGGCGAGCGGGTACACGCGCGGCTGGTACTGCCGGAAGGTCTCCAGCGCGCCGAGGTAGGACGGGTTCTCGACGACGACCCCCGCGCCCGGGTCGAGCAGCAACCGGGCCACGAGATCCAGGCCCTGCTGCGATCCGTTCGTGACGAGGAGTCGGTCGGGTCCTGCGGCCGCGCGCGGGATCAGCTCGGCGATCGCCGTCCGCAGCTCCACGCATCCCTCGGTGGAGCCATAGGCCAGCGCGTCGACGGGCGTGTCGGTGAGACGGCGGTGCAGCGCTGCGCGGTACTCGTCGACCGGGAAGGTCTCGGGAGCGGGCAGGCCTCCGGCCAGCGAGATCGTGTCCGCGCGCAGGGGGCGGTCCAGGGCGCGGCGGATGGCGGTCGTCGTCATGCCGTGCATGCGCGTCGCGAGCGGGATCGTCATGCCGGGCCTGCCGGGTGGGCGTGGTCCAGGTGCGGCAGGAGGACGACGCTCTCCTGCTCGTTGGGGTCGGTGCGCGCCAGGACGGCGCGGACCGGACGCTCCGTCGATCGGTTGACCGGGCGGTGCGGCACGTTGGCGGGGATGTAGAGGAACTGACCCGCGCGGACGGTCACGCACTCGGCGAGGTCCGGTCCGAACCAGGTGTCGGCCTCGCCCTCGAGCACGAACAGGGCGGTCTCGTGCGCGTCGTGGCGGTGCGCGTCCCCCGCCGCTCCCGGCGGGATGGTCACGAGGTGCATGCACAGACCGCGGGACCCGACCGTGCCGGCCGCGACCCCCTCGAACAGCTGGGCGCGCTGCTTGCCCTCCGCCATGTCACCCGCATCGACGACACGGCATCGCGGCGTCTCGGTCGTGGTCACGGTGTCCCCCAAGATCGGTGGCTCGAACTCGAGCCCGTTCACCTGTCCGGGCCACTCTGGCGAGGATCTTGTCACGCTGCGAAGTCGTATTGGGCACAATCACTCCGCTGGCGCCTCCGGACCACTCGTCCGTCGCATCCCGGGCAGCGGCGGTCGCCACCCGGGTGAACGGGCGGCGCGATGCAGGTCCCGGACCGATCCAGGACGGTCGGCCGTGTTTCGAGTGCTCGGGCCGGGGCCACTCCCCGCGCACGGAGTTCGGGACGGCGTTCGGGGACGGCGTCACGGGTTCCGCACCGAAGGAGGGTCCCGCTCCCGCCGCTGGGGAGCGGGCGGGAGCGGGACCCCGTCCTCGACATCGGCGACCACATCCTGGTCTGATCACCGGACGTGAGCCCACCCGCCGTCGAGACCCCCCGGGGCGGACGGACGTCCGGCGGCCTGGCGATCGCGCTGCTGTCCGGGTTCTCGTTCGGCCTCGCCGGTCCGTTCGCCGCCTCGCTGCTCGCCGTCGGGTGGTCCCCGATCGCGGTCGTGCTGGGCCGGCTCGGGGGCACTGCACTCCTGCTCGCCGTGCCCCTGGTGGTCGTCGTGGCCCGCGGGTTCCGGCCGGCGGCGCGCGATCTGCGCGCCGTCGCCGTCTACGGCGTGGTCCCCCTCGCCGGGGCACAGGTCTGCTACTTCAGCGCCGTCGACCGGCTGTCGGTGGGCGTCGCCCTGCTCATCGAGTACACCGCCCCGGTCCTGTTGCTGGCGTGGACATGGACCCGGAACGCCGAGCGACCGCGCCCGGCCACCCTGGGCGGCGCGGCCCTCGCGATCGCGGGCCTCGTGCTCGTCCTGGAGGTGTGGCGGGCCGCGGAGGTCGACGTCGTCGGGGTGCTCTGGGGTCTCGGTGCCGCGGTCTGCCTGGCGGCCTACTTCCGTCTCTCGGCTGCGGCCGGGGAGGCGGACGGACCACCCGCCCTCGTCCTGACCGCCGGCGGGGCGGTGGTGGGCAGCGTCGTCGTCGTGCTCGTGGGGCTCGTGGGTCTCCTGCCGCTGACGGCGACGACGGCGTCGATCGACCTGGCGGGTTCGACCGCGCCGTGGTGGGTCGGGGTCGTGCTCGTGGCGGCGTTCTCGACGACGCTGGCCTACCTGGCGGGGATCGCGGCGGTCGCGCGCCTGGGGTCGCGGCTCGCGTCGTTCGTCGGCCTGAGCGAGGTGCTGTTCGCGGTGCTCGGCGCATGGTGGCTCGTCTCCCAGCGACCGACGGCACCGCAGATCGCCGGGGGCGTGCTCATCGTCGCGGCGATCGCCCTGATCCGGTGGGCCGAACCGCCCGGGGTCGATGATCGTCCGGCGGGCCCGGAGAGCTAGCCGTACCGTCCGGGCGGGGGTGGTTCCGGTGCCGCAGCTCGATCCTGCTCCGCTGTTCGACCTGGTCACGGGCTTCCCGCCGGACGACGCGATCGACGTGACGATCCCGATGCCGCTCTCGCTGGCGATCTACATGACGATGCTGGAGTCCACCGGCCACGCGTCCGAGGTCGCGGCGCTGCGCAAGGTCTACATCGACGAGGCCCGCGAGACGGCGCGTGCCCTGCAGTCCGGGTCGGACCGGCTGCGGATCACGCACATCGTCGAGGAGCGGGTCCGCCGCATCAACGGGCTCCGGCCGCACGTGCACTTCTTCGTCGGCACGACCGTCCGGGACGCGGACGGTGCGCAACGCCCGGTCGACGTCGAGTCGCTGGAGAACCGGGCGTCGGAGGAGGTCCTCCCCGACCACCGCGACCGCCTCGTCGCCGCCACCACGCACGGGTGCGGGCTGACCTGGGGGCCGACCTCGTGGTCGTCCGCCGAGGTCCTCGAGCCCCCGTGGCTGGTGGACCGCGCGTCGGAGGCGCGGGAGGAACCGCCGTGCCCGGGTCCGTGGCCGCGCCGTCAGATCCTCGTCGGCCGGGCCTCGTCGTGACGGCCTTCTTCGTTCCGGGCACCGACCCCGACACGGCCGAGTCCCGCTATGCCGAGCTCGCGGAGCTCGCCGGGGCCGCGGTGGGCCACCCGGCCGACCGGGTGCGCTCGGTCCGGTTCGTCCGCGGTGCCGAGGAGTGGACGGCCGCGGTCGGCGAGCACCTCTCGGGCCGGCTCGCGGCGCGGACCGACCGCCGGACCGCCCGAGGCTCCGCGCCCACCCGCCGCGTCTCCGATCCCGCGACCGTGCAGGCCGTCTTCCACACCGGCCACGGGTACGTGCTGGTGATCGACACCCCGCCGGTCGGGACCGTCGACGACTCGGTGTGGGACAACCCGGTCACGATCGCCGAGCACGACGCTCGCGACGTCGTCCTCTTCGACGGCTGACCGGGCCCCGTCAGGGGACGACGAGCTCGGTGTCGTGGCCGTCGGTGATCGCCATGTGGCCGGGCGCGTGGCAGATCGCCAGGGGCGGACGGCTCGCCATCACCGCGGCCTGCGGGGTGACCCCGCAGGCCCAGAAGACCGGGAGCTCGCCGTCGGGAATCTCGACCGGGTCGCCGAAGTCGGGCCGGTCGAGGTCGTCGATGCCCAGGGCGGACGGGTCGCCGACGTGCACCGGGGCGCCGTGGACCGCGGGGTAGCGCGAGGTGACGCGCACCGCCGTCGCGACGAGGTCGGGAGCGACGGGGCGCATCGACACCACGAGGGGCCCGGCGAGGTCGCCCGCACTCCGGCAGGCGCGGTCCGTCCGGTACATCGGGACGTTGCGGCCCTGCTCGACGTGGCGGATCGGGACCCCGGCCGCGGCCAGGGCGTCCTCGAACGTGAACGAGCAGCCGATCAGGAAGGCGACCAGGTCGTCGCGCCAGTGCTCGCGGACGTCGTCGACCTCGTCGGCGTACTTCCCGTCCACGTAGACGCGATAGGCGGGCAGGTCGGTGCGCAGGTCGCCGTCGAAGACCGTCGTCGACGTCGCGCCGGGCTCGGAGACGTCGAGGACGGGACACGGCTTCGGGTTGCGCTGCGCGAACAGCAGCACCTCGTAGGCGTAGTCGCGCGGGACGGCGATCAGGTTCGCCTGGGTCCTGCCCGTGCACCATCCCGCGGTCGGCGTGCGGAGCCCGTCGCGGAACAGGGCGCGGGCCTCGTGCGGGCTGTAGGCCCCAGGGCTGCCGTCCATGGCCCGACCCTACCCCGAAGATTGCCGGATCGTTGAACGATTCTCGTAGCGGGAGCTCGGCCCGGACGACCAGCCCACCGAGTGCGACACGACGCAGGATTCGAGGCGACAGAACCTGCCCGACGTCGCACTCGCCGGCCGACCACCTGTCAGGTGAGCGGCGGCAGGACGAGGGCACCGTCGGCGTAGGTCGCGGGGCCGACCACCCGCTGGTGGCCGTCCTGGATCTGGTGCACGAGGTGCGCCTGGGCCAGCGACGGGTCGCCCGCGCCCTCTCCGGACCACGTGCGTGCCGTCTGCCCCGGGGCGTCGAAGCTGTACGCCCCGTTGACCCCGCGGTAGACCGAGGCGCGGAGGTGGTCGGCGACCGCGGAGAAGTCGCGGAAGTCCGCGGCGGCCCAGGCCCCGGCGACCAGGCGCACGCGGTCGTAGGCGATCCCGGCGTGCGAGCGTCCGGGGACGACGCCGAAGCGCCGCGCGTAGCGGGCCGCGAACGAGCGGCCGAGACGGTCCGGGTAGGTGCCGGTGGTCGTGGCCCAGAGGATGCCGTCCGCGCGGTCGCCGAGGCGGAGCCGGAACTCCGGCACCGACGGGGCGTAGATCCCGTAGAGCAGTCCCGCTCCCCCGGCGTCGCGGAATCCCTCGACGAACGCCACGTGGTCGTCGACGAGATAGCTGCCGATCATGACGGCGGCCGGGTCGTCCCCCGCGGCGCGGGCGCCGGCCTCCCGCCACCCGCCCGCCCTCGGGGCCTCGACGGTCAGCGCCCACCCGCGCCGTTCCGCGTGGTCGGCGGCCGCCGAGAGACCGAGGTCGACGAGGTCCCACGCGGGCTGGCGGACGGCCAGGAGGCGACGGGACCCCGGACGCCAGGTGCCGCGGTCGCGCAGGCCACTGACGACGTCCACGAAGTGCGGCCCGTAGTGGACGTCGCTCGGGCAGACCTGGAACACGCGCGAGAACCGTCCGGGGTCCTCCGCGGCGCGCTGCTCCATCAGCCCGGAGGTCGCCGCGTGCAGGTACGGCACGCCGGCGGCGGCCGCCAGGTCGTGCGCGAGGTCCTGGCGGGCGAGGTAGCCGGAGGTGAGGACGTCGACGTCCGCGGCGAGCAACCCCTCGAAGCCGGCCGCGACGGTGGTCGCGTCCTGCGGATCCACGTCGGCAACGCGCAGCTCGAGCCGCCGGCCGGCCAC
This sequence comes from Actinomycetospora termitidis, assembly GCF_030286555.1. GTDB lineage: Bacteria > Actinomycetota > Actinomycetes > Mycobacteriales > Pseudonocardiaceae > Actinomycetospora > Actinomycetospora termitidis. The sequence continues at coordinate 168,041 of NZ_JASVWF010000008.1, forward strand.
CCCGCCGGCCGCGTTCAGCTCCTCGATCGCGAGTCGTGCGCCCTGCTCCATCTCGCGGGCGTCCGCGGCCGCCACCCCGGTGAGCGGGAGGAGCGCCCCCACCCGCAGCGGCCGGCGATGCACGGGACGGGGGCTCGCTCCGCGGCGGGCCGGCGTCCGGTCCGCGGCGGCCATCGCCCGGCCGAGTCGGAGCTGCTCGAAGCCGACCGGGCCGCCGGGTGGCGGCACCACGACCAGGCCCTCGTCGAGCGCCCGGGCCGCCGCGGCTCCGCGCGAGGCGACGTCGAGCTTGCTCAGCACCCGGTCCACGTGGGTCGCGACCGTGCGGGCCCCGATCGCCAGCCGGGTCGCGACGGCCGCATTGGTCAATCCGGCGACCAGCAGGGTCAGCACCTCGAGCTCGCGGCGGCTCAGCCCGTGCGGGAGGGCCTCGAGCGGTTCGACGGCAACCACGGCCGTCGCGTCCTCCACCTGCACCAGCACCGCGAGCGGCACCGGCCCGAGCCGGACCACCCGCAGCTCGCCGACGTCCGCCGCCACCGCCCCGGCCGCGAGTCGACGCAGGTCGGAGGGCACGTCGTCGGCACGGCCGTCCTCGACGACCCGGACCTCCGCGGCGGCGTCGACCCGCACCGCGGCCCGCCCCGGCGTCCCCTGCGACGTCCTCAGGTCCATGGCCGCCCGTCTCCCACGCGCCGTCGTCGGGACCCTAACCCCGCGAGGCCCCGACGGGACCCCTCGTGACGTGATGGCTCCACGCCGGAAACACGGGGTCCGTCGTTCTACCGATCCGCCGCGGCCGACGTCGTCCTAGCGTCCCGGCATTCCCCGATCCCCGAATCCGTGGAGGGCCCCGTGCGTCTCGGAATCTTCGCCCCGACCCTGTCCGGCGGCTGGGTCATCTCGACCGAGGCGCCCTGGTGGAAGCCCGACTGGTTCCTCATGCAGGAGACCGCGTTGAAGGCCGAGCACTACGGCTTCGACTTCCTCCTCGCCCCGAACAAGTACAAGGGCATGGACGGCGAGATCCACTTCTGGAACTACGCCCTGGACTCCTTCACGACGATGGCTGCGCTCGCGGCGGTGACGCGCAAGGTCATGCTGATCCCGTCGATCTCCCTGCTCTCGGTGCCACCGGTCTACGCCGCCAAGCAGTGCAAGACGATCGCCGACATCGCGGGCCCCGGCCGGTTCGGCGTCAACATCATCTCGGGGTGGGAGAAGCCGGAGTGGGAGTCGATGGGCCTGTGGCCCGGCGACGAGTACTTCGGCTACCGCTACGACTACGCGGCGGAGTACATGACCGTCATGCGCGAGCTCTGGGAGACCGGACAGACCGACTTCGACGGGCAGTTCTTCCACATGAAGGATGCGCGCCTGGAGCCCTGGTTCGACGACGGGAACATGCCGAAGGTCGTCTGCGCGGGGCAGTCGGACCGCGGCATGCAGTTCACCGCCGAGCACGCCGACTACCAGTTCATGGGTGGCAAGCTCGACATCGGCGAGCTGACCGAGCAGATGGGTCGGGTCAACGCCGCGTCACAGAAGGCCGGCCGGCCGATGGAGGCGTTCCCGCTCTACCAGTGCGTGGTGCGCGACAGCCTCGCCGAATGCGACGACGTCATCGGCCGGTGGCGCGAGAGCCAGGAGCTGGAGGTCGTCAAGACGATGACCGGGCACGCGTCGATGAACTCCGAGGCCGACGAGAACTCGCTGCACGCGACCCTGCTCGGCAACGACAACTTCATGCTCTGGGAGATCATCAAGGGCGACCCGAAGAGCGTCGCCGAGCAGCTGCGCGCGATCTCCGACGTCGACGGCGTCAGCGGCGTGATGTTCACCTTCCAGGACTACCTGACCGACATCGACCGCTTCGGTGCTCAGGTCATGCCGTTGCTGGCGGACTGATGCCCCTGCCCGGTGAGGTCGTCGTCGACGGACTCCACGACGACGTCGAGGTGCTCGTCGACCGCTGGGGGGTGCCGCACGTCTACGCCGCCCACCGGCGCGACGCCTTCGTCGCGCAGGGCTTCCAGGCGGCGCGGGACCGGCTCTTCCAGATCGATCTCTGGCGGCGACGCGGGCTCGGGCGGCTCGCCGAGGTGTTCGGCGCCCGGCACCTGGAGGAGGACCGGGCGCGTCGGCTGTTCCTGTTCCGTGGGGACATGGAGCGGGAGTGGGCCGCGTACCCCGAGGGCACGCAGGAGGTCGTCACCGCGTTCGTCGCCGGGGTGAACGCCTACGTCGGCTGGGCGCTGGAGGCCCCGGAGGAGCGCCTGCCGCCGGAGTTCGCGTCGCTCGGTCACCTCCCGGCGCGATGGGCCCCCGAGGACGTCGTGCGCATCCGGACGCACGGTCTCTTCTACAACGCGGAACAGGAGCTCGCCCGGGCCCTGACGGTGCGCGACCTCGGGACGGAGGCCGAGGAGCTGCGGGCCGTGCGGGAGCCGGGCGGCCCACTCGACGTGCCCGGGCCCGACGTCCTGCGCGGGCTCGGCGACGAGGTCCTCGACGTCCACCGGCTCGCGTGCGGCCCGGTCGGGTTCGCGGCGGCGGGGAGCAACAACTGGGTCGTGTCCGGCGCGCGGTCCGGCACCGGCCGACCCGTCGTCGCGAACGACCCGCACCGGGCCGTCACGGTGCCGTCGCTGCGCTACCTCGCCCACCTCGAGGCGCCGGGGCTCTCCGTGATCGGGGCGGGCGAGCCGCACCTGCCCGGCATCTCCATCGGCCACAACGGCCGGGTCGCCTTCGGCCTCACGATCTGGCCGATCGACCACGAGGACCTCTCCGTCCACGAGCTCCACCCGACCGACGACGGGCGTTACGCGTACGACGGCGGGTGGGCGGCGTTCGAGGTCGTCGAGGAGCGGATCGCGGTGGCCGGGGCCGACGACGCCGTCGTGCGCCTGGCCTTCTCCCGCCACGGACCGGTCGTGCACGTCGATCCCCGGACGCGGACGGCCGTCGCGGTGCGGGCAGCCTGGCTGGAGCCGGGGATGGCTCCCTACCTCGCGAGCCTGGGCTACCAGGACGCGGCCGACGCCGCCGGGTTCCGGGACGCCCTCGCCCACTGGGGTGCACCCGGCGTCAACCAGGTGTTCGCGTCGGTCGACGGGACGATCGGGGTGCAGGCGTGCGGGCGGGTGCCGCGACGCACCGGCTGGAACGGGGCGCTGCCGGTGCCCGGCGACGGACGCTTCGAGTGGGACGGGACGCTGCCGTTCGAGGAGCTCCCCGGCCGGCTGGACCCGCCGTCGGGATGGGCCACGACGTCCAACCAGTACCTGCCGTCCGAGGCGGGCGTCGTCACCACGGACTGGTACTCGGGCGCCCGGCACGAGCGCCTGGCGGCGTGGCTCGCGGACGACGACGCCGTCGACGTGGACGTGGACGTGGACGTGGACGCGAGCCTGGCGATGCAGGCCGACGTGGTGAACACGCACGCCCGGCGACTGCTCGAGCGGCTCGCGGACCTCGACGTGCCGGCCGAGGTCGACCCCTGGTGGCAGGAGCTGCAGGCCTGGGACGGCGTCGAGGACGCCGGGTCCCGCGCCGCGCTGATCGCGCAGATCTGGCTGCGCCGGCACCTGCGGCCGTGGCTGGTCGACCGGTGTCTGGAGCGGCTCGGGGCCTCGGCGGACCCGGCGGCGCGCGGCCGGCTCGTCCGGGAGGACACGCTGTTCTCCGACCTGCGCCCGGACCTGCGGATGGTCGACCTGCTCGACGACGATCCCGCGCTCCTGGCCGACGGGGTCGGGGTGACGCTGCGCGCCGCCGTCGCCGAGATCGAGGACCGGCTCGGCCCGGACCGGGCGACGTGGACGTGGGGGGCGCTGCACCGCACCGAGCTCCGGCACCCCGTGCTGGGCGCCGCGGGTTCCCTGCCCGCGGTGCCGCGCCCGGGCAGTGGCGACACCGTCGGTCTGTCCGGACACGACGCGGAGTTCAACGCCGTCATGGGCAGCAGCTTCCGCATGGTCGTCGACGTCGGGGACTGGGACCGCTCGCGCGTCGTCAACTCCCCCGGTCAGTCCGGCGACCCGCGCTCCCAGCACTACGCCGACCTGCTCGAGGTGTGGGCCGACGACGGGTCGTTCCCCCTGCTCTACAGCCGGGCCGCGGTCGAGGAGGCCACCACCGACCGGCTCGTCCTGCGGCCCCGCTGAGAGCCGTCGGAATGCGCAGGAACTCGACAGGATTCCTTCACCGCGGGGCGGTGGCGGCGTCTACCGTCGCCGGACGCCCCTTCACCACGGGGGAGGCCGCGCTGTATCGTGCGAGGAAATCCAGGTTCCTCGGAAGACACAGAGCGGGACGTCTTCTGCGATCGGGAGGTCCGATGACGGCGCTGAACCCCCTCGAGTTCCGGATCGCCCCGGGCGACCTGGTGGCCGAGCTCAAGTCGCGGACGCCCAAGATTGGGATGAACGAGGGCCTCTGGCCCGGGCTGACGATGTACCGCTACGACGCGCCGGCCGTCCCGCTGTGGGAGGAGGTTCGCGAACTGCACCTGTGCGTGATCGCGCAGGGCCGCAAGTGCGTCACCGCGAACGGCGTCAAGTGTTTCTACGACCCGCTCACCTACTTCGCGATCAACGACAACGCGCCGTTCCGGACGGAGATCGTCGAGGCCAGCCCCGCGAAGCCGTTCCTCTCGTTCGGTCTCCAGCTCGACCACGAACTCGTGCGTCAGGTGTCGTCGGACATCCTGCTCGAACGCGAGACCGCGGCGTTCACGAGCACGCGGGCACCCAGGTCGGAGAACCACTCCTTCGTCTCCGCGCTGGACCGCGAGATGATGGACGCGATCCTGCGGTTCCTACGCGCGCTCTCGAACGGCGCGGACCGTCGCGTCCTGGCTCCCGTGTACCTCAAGGAGATCGTGTACCGGGCGCTGCAGGCCGAGCAGTACAGCCGTCTGATCGAACGGGCGGCGAGCGAGAGCGAGAGCAACCCGGTCAGCGCGATCATCGCCTACGTCCACGAGAACCTGGCCGAACCGCTGAGCGTCAGCGATCTCGCCGAGCGGGCCTTCATGAGCCCGTCCGCGTTCTCGCACCTGTTCCGCGACGTGGCCGGGCGGTCGCCGTACCAGTTCATCAAGGAGATGCGGCTGACGAAGGCGCGGGAACTGCTGATCGAGAACGAGGCCAGCATCACGCAGATCTCGAAGTCCGTCGGCTACCGCAGCACGTCGCACTTCATCAACGAGTTCCGCGACCGGTACGGGATGACCCCGCGCGCGTGCAGCGACGCGCTGGCCGGCCGCGACCAGGGGCCCCAGGCGGAGCAGGCCTGAGCCGAGGGGGCCGGGACGTCCCGGCCCCCTCCGGCATCACCAGGCGACGGCGAGGTAGCTGACCTCGAGGTATTCGTGGATGCCCTCGAAGCCGCCCTCGCGGCCGAGCCCGGACTGCTTCATGCCGCCGAACGGGGCGGCCGGGTCGGAGATCGCGCCCCGGTTCACACCGACCATCCCCGCCTGCAGCCGCTCGCCCACCGACAGGGCGCGTCCCAGGTCGCGGGAGTACACGTACGCAGCGAGCCCGAACTCGGTGTCGGTCGCGAGCGCGACCGCGTCGTCGTCGCTCTCGACCTCGATGATCGGGGCGATCGGCCCGAAGGTCTCCTCGACCGACAGGACGCTCTCCCGGCCGACGCCGCTCAGCACGGTGGCCGGGTAGAAGAAGCCGGGACGCTCGAGGGGTTCCCCGCCGGTGTGGACCTTCGCGCCGGCGCCGACCGCGCCGTCGACGCGGGCCGCGAGGTCGCGCTGCCGCTTCGCGTTGACCATCGGGCCCAGCTCGGTCGCCTCGTCGGTGCCCGGCCCCACCCGGAGCGCGGCCATCCGCCCGGTCAGTCGCTCGGCGAAGTCGTCGACCACGGCCGAGTGCACGAGGAACCGGTTCGCCGAGGTGCAGGCCTGGCCGCCGTTGCGCATCTTGGCGTACATCGCGCCCTCGACGGCGTCGTCGAGGTCCGCGTCCTCGAGCACCAGGAACGGCGCGTTCCCGCCCAGTTCGAGCGAGGTGTTGACGACGCGGTCGGCGGTCTGGCGGAGCAGCGACCGGCCGACCGGGGTGGAACCGGTGAACGACACCTTCCGCACCCGGGCGTCCGCCAGGGCCCACTCGACGAGCTCCGCCGGACGGTCCGTCGTCAGGACGTGCACGACGCCGTCGGGCACGCCGGCCCGCGACAGGAGATCGCCGAGGTAGACCGCGGTCAGCGGAGTGTCCTCGGCCGGCTTGAGCAGGGCCGTGCAGCCCGCCGCGAGCGCCGGGGCGAGCTTGCGCGTGGCCATCGCCGCGGGAAAGTTCCACGGCGTCAGCAGCAGGGCGACCCCGACGGGCCGGTGGACGGTGGCGATGCGATTCGCCCCGCCGGGCGCGGTGCGCAACTCGCCCCCGATGCGCACCGCCTCCTCGGCGAACCACCGGAAGAACTCCGCGGCGTAGCGGACCTCCGCCCGGGCGTCCGCTCGCGTCTTGCCCATCTCCAGACTCATCAGCAGCGCCAGCGGTTCGAGCTCGGCGAGCATCAGCGCGTGGGCGGCGTGCAGGATCTCGGAGCGCCGCCGCGGGGCGGTCGCCGACCATGCCGGGAGGGCGTCGGCGGCCGCATCGACCGCCGCGTCGACCTCGGCGGCCCCGACCCGGGCGACCTCCGCGATCGGCTCGCCGGTCGACGGGTCGAGGACGCTGAAGGTGTCGTGCGACGTGGGCGGGGCGAGGCGGGCCAGGAGGCCGTGGACGTGAGTGAGCGTGGGGTCGACGCTCACCCGACGATCTTCCAGTAGGAGTCCTTGCGGGCGATCAGCCCGTCGCGGAACTCCCAGTGGTCGCAGCCGCGCGCCCTGACGGTGGCGCCGGTGGTCGTCGTCCCGTGGACGAGCCACTCGGAGACCCCGAGGTCGCCGCAGATCCAGTGCCGGTCGGCGTCGTACTGCACGTCCAGGACGCCCTCGAACCGGGCGGCCAGGGCAGCGCGCACCGCGGCCTTGCCGGTGGAGCGCGCACCCCAGGGGTCGGGTCCCTTCGAGGCGTCGAAGACGCAGTCGTCGGTGAAGTACTCCATGATCGCGTCGAGGTCGTGCGCGTTGAACGCCTTCATCAGCGCTTCCAGCGTCTCGACCGTCACGTTCTGGGCGTGCGTCATCGCCATGTCTCCCTCTGTGTCGTGGGTAAGGGCGCGGTCCACCTGGGGTGGGCGCCGGTGTGCTGGCGAGGGGCGCCCACGGCCCGTCTATCCGAGCGAAGGTGCCCTTCGGTCAACGTGGGGTTGGGGGCAGGGACTGGCGAGGGGCGCCCACGGCCCGTCTATCCGACCGAAGGTGCCCTTCGCTCAGCCTGGAACGGGGGCGAACCGCGTCGTCAGAACGCGGAGAAACCGATCGCGCGGAGCTGCTCGCGCCCGTCGTCGGTGATGTCGGCCGGCCGCCACGTCGGCAGCCACTCCCACTCGACCCGGAACTCCGTGTCGATGGCGGACATCTCGTGGCCGACCTGGACCTCCATGACCTCGGTCAGCGGGCAGGCCGCGGACGTCAGCGTCATCGTGATCGTCGCGACGCCGGCGTCGTCCAGCCGGATCCGGCGGATGAAGCCGAGGTCCACGACGTTGACGCCGAGGTCGGGGTCGATGACGTCGTAGAGCGCCTCGCGGACGGCGAGCTCGGCCTCGGTCTCCGGCCGGTCGTCGCGGGGCTGCGGCACGGCGGGCGGCGCGGGGGCCGGAGGGAGCGACTCGGCCGCCACGACCCCCTTCGGCCGGAGCACGATCGTGACGTCGCTGGTCTTGCTGCTGATCCAGTCCGCGACGCCGTGGGCCTTGCGCCGCACCCGCACGATGTCCTCGGCGGCCACGGCCTGCCCGGCACTCAGCACGAGCACGTCGGGGTCAAGGCCGGACTCCTGGGCCCGGACCAGCGCCTCGTCCAGGACCCGCGCGAGCTGCTCGCACGTGGGCCCCGGCCCGAACCGCAGCCGGGCCCGCGCCGGGACGGCGGGTTCCCCCGCCACCCGGGCCAGGGCCGCGGTCGCGTCGGGCTCGGCGATCCGGACCTGCTCCTTCCGGACGACGATCTCGGTGGATTCGGCCAGCGTCGTCATCTCCGCGCCTCCGATCGGCGTGCGCCTGCCTTCGGCAGCAGGCTCTTGAGCGGGAAGTCGTCGTCCGCGAGCTGATCGGCCGTCACCCGGTGCGGCACGGCCATGACCTTGCGCGTCGCCAGCAGGTCCCGCGGGCGGTCCAGCGCGACCATCCCCGCGATCCGGCCGTCGACGAGCGAGAACCGCGTGAAGGACCGGTCCTCGACCGACCCGCGGATCACCGTCTCGCCCTCGCCGTCGATCCGCCCCAAGGACTGGATCATGTGGTCGTACTGGGACGACCAGAAGAAGTGCTGCTCGGTGAACGGTTCTGCGTGCCCGAGCAGGACCCGGGCGGTGTGGCGACCGTGCTTCACCGCGGTGTCGTGGTGCTCGACCCGGACCGGTCCGCCGTGCTCCGGGTGGTGCCGCACGGCGACGTCCCCGATCGCGTGGACGTCCGGGGCAGAGGTGCGCCCGAACTCGTCGGTCAGGATGCCCCGGTCGACCTCGAGGCCGGCCGCCGCCGCGAGCTCGGCGTTCGGCACCGAACCGACCCCGACGAGCAGCTCGTCGCATTCCACGACCCCGCCGTCGCGCGTGGTCAGCGCCAGCCCGGAGGAGGTCTCGGTCATCGCCGTGACGACCTGACCGGTCCGGAACTCGACCCCCTGCTCGGCGTGGATGTCGACGACGGCGCGGCCGAACTCCGCGCCCAGCACGCGACCGAGCGGGAGGGGCTCCGGCTCGAACACCGTCACCCGCACCCCCCGCCCCGCCGCGACCGCGGCCACCTCGCACCCGATGAACCCTCCCCCGAGGATCACGAGGTGCCTGCCGGCGGTCAGCCTCCCCCGGAGGCGTTCGGAGTCGGCGAGCGTGCGCAGCGCGTGCACCCGCTCCCCGGAGAACCCGTCCAGCGTCCGCGCCCGGACGCCGGTGCCGAGCACGAGCGCGTCGTAGCCCAGCGACCGGCCGTCCGAGAGCCGGACCCGGTGCTCGGCGGGTACGAGCTCGTCGACCCGGGTCCCGAGCACGAGCTCGACGTCGTGGTCGGCGTACCAGGCCTCCGGGTTCGCCCGGAAGCTCGGCCGGTCGACCGTGCCGGCCAGGTACTCCTTGGACAGCGGCGGGCGCTCGTACGGGAGGTGGGGCTCGGCGGCGACGAGCACGATCCCGCCGTCGAACCCCTCCTCCCGCAGGCCGGTGGCGGTGGCCGCCGTGGCGACCCCGCCACCGACCAGGACGAACCTGCTCATCCCAGGTTCACCAGGATGGTGCCGTCGTCGTCGACCCGGCACTGGTACCCGATCAGCGCGCAGTTGGCCGGGTTGAGCCCCTTGCCCGTGGTCACGTCGAACACCCACAGGTGGTTGGCGCAGGTGAGCTCCTTCTCGTCGAGATCACCGTCGTTCAGCGGCCACTCCTGGTGCGGGCACCGGTTCTTGTACGCGAAGACGTCGCCGTCGTGGTTGACGAGGAGGACCGAGGTGCCCTCCACGTCGACGGCCTCCATCTCGCCCTCCCAGAGATCGTCGGCCGCCATGACCGCGTGCCACTGCTGCGTCGCCGTGTCACCCATCGCCGATCACCCCGCCGCCGCGGCCGCGTCGGCCGTGGAGAAGATGCCGGCGTGGAGCTTCTCCCGCGCCGCGCGGGCCTCGGCCACGACCTCGCCGGCCGGCTTGCCGAGCAGCGGGGCGAGACCCTCCGCCGCGGCGTCGGCGAGCGGCGACCAGCGGTCGATCCACTTGTGCAGCGGCTTCTCGTTCTCCGCGCGCTGCTGCACGCAGAACCGGGCCAACCCGCCACACCAGCGGTCGCGCCGCTTCGCGTCCTTGCCGAGGACGTTGCCGAGATGCCACTCCAGCTCGTCGCCCGCGGCCTTGCTCACCTGGCCGAGCTGCCGGAGCAGCACGTCGTCGAGCGTCGGCGCCAGCACCAGGTTGAGCGCGGTGAACGCCTCGCCGAAGTCGTAGGCGACGAGCATCCGCTCGACGGCCTCGCGCGCCGGCTGCCAGGCCGCGTCGGACTCCCAGCGCTTCCGCTCCTCGGTCCCGATCCCGGAGTCCGGGTGGGCCATCTGCAGCTCGCGGGTGCGGTAGCCGACGATCGTGACGCGGCGCAGCAGGTCCGCGTTGGCGTAGCCGGCCGCGCTCGTGATGTACGAGCTGTGGCCGAGGTAGCCGATGTAGGCCTGCACCTGCTGGAAGCCGTGCACCAGGTAGCGCGACGGCGTGAACAGCGCCCCGAGCCGCGCGACCTGCTCCGCGGGGAACTCCGCGTCGGCCCCGGCCTCGTTGTAGCTGTCCAGCAGCCCGTCGAGCTTGGTCTGCTCCTCGGCCTGCATGTTCACGTAGGAGCGGTAGGCGACCTTGTCCGGGTCGTGCCAGCCGTCCCAGTCGTCGACCTGCAGCGGGGAGTTCTCCCGGTAGGTCAGGAACCACAGGTTGATCGGCGACGACGGGTTCTGCTCGAACGTCGACATCCGCCCGTCGCGGGTGTTCCAGTTCTGCGCGTGCGTGACGATCTCGTACTCGCTCGGCATCTTGCGGACGTCGCCGAACGCCGAGAACGTGCGCTGCTTGCGTGGCTTGCGGGCCGGGGTGCTCATGCGCTCGCTCCCTTGCGCTGCCAGGTGATCTTGTCGCTGGCGGTGATGGCCCGGCCGGTGAAGGAGGACATCAGGTTCTCCAGCGAGCGGATCCGGTAGTCCGAGCCGAGGTAGGACTGCAGCGTCGCCTCGGTGAGCACCAGTCGGTCCTCGCCCTGGATGCGCACGTAGGAGCCGCGGTCGATGATCTCGATCTCGGTGTTCGGGTTGTCGTCCTCGATCGCCGCGATGATCTGGTCGGTCTCGTCGCCGAGCGACAGGATCGGGCCCACGGGGTTCTTCATGCCGGCACCTCCAGGTCGTACTCGACGGCGACGTGGTCCAGCGGGGCGAACCCCGCCTCGGCGACCGTCATCTCGCCCGGGAGCTTCCGCCCCCGGTGGACGACGACCTTGCGGAACGGCTGCGCCCGGACGCGCTTGCCCTCGACGTGGTCGGCGACCGCGGCCGCGACCTCGTCCATCGTGTTCGCCGTGGTGACCGGCACGAGGATCTCCACGAAGTCGGTGGAGAAGATCGCGTTGAGCGGCACCAGCTGCGGCGGCGCGTCCATCACCTCGGCGCTCATGCCTGCGCTCCCGCGGGGACGGCGAGCCCGGTGGCCGGGCGGCCCACGTAGTCCTTGGTCCAGGCCTCGTAGTCCGCGTCGTCCCCCATGACGTCCGGCGTCATGCTCATGTAGTTGAGCAGCCCGCCCACGTCCATCGGCTGGATCTGGCCCGCGAGGAAGCGGTCGACCAGCGTCTCGTGGTTGACGTTGTCGCGGTCCTTCCACCAGATCTGGCGGCAGCCGTTCGAGCAGAAGTGGTAGGTCTTGCCGTCGTAGCTCAGCGGCTTGTTGCGCACGCGCCAGCTGCCGTCCCGCGACTGCGTCGGGTTGCAGCACGGCAGGTGGCAGAGGCTGCACAGGTAGGGCAGCGTCGCGGGGAGCGTGGCCTCGACGTTGTTCGCGTTGACGTTGTCGATGATCACGTCCCACTTGTCGCCGTAGGTCTGCTCCCAGTTCGGGTACTTCTCCCGCAGCCAGTCGCGCTCGTCCTTGCTGACGCCGGCCTTCGGGCGCCACCAGATGGTCGGGCGCCAGAACCAGAGACCCATGTGAAGGCTGTGGTGCCAGGTGTCCAGGCCGCGCATGAACTCGTCCCAGAACCACGGCTTCTTCAGGCCGTAGTCCTCGATCGTGCGCACGAACTGGTCGACGATCCACTCCTCCATGAACTCCCGGTAGGACTGCTTCCGGTGCTCGAGGGGCGTGTAGTAGTCCATCGCCGGGCCGGTCAGGGCGGAGAAGGCACGAGCCGATCCCCAGAACGCCTTGTCGATGACCCACTGCGCGCGCGTCGGGTCGTGCTCGGCGAGGATCTGCAGCGTCGCGACGCCCTGCTGGGAGTGCCGGGCCTCGTCGGTCTGGATCGACGAGATCATGTTGGCGAAGTTGATGTCACCGGACTGCAGGGCGTCCGCGGACAGCGCGACGAACTGCAGGTTGGTGAACCCGGTCTCGAACGCCAGCGGCACCTGCAGCGCGCAGTCGACCACGTTCGACGTCGTCATGATCCCGTCGAACAGGGTGCGCAGGGAGATCGGCACCCAGTCGTTCGTGGTGTAGGTCTTCTGCGTCCAGTCGTACTGCGGGTCCTTCACGACGAGCTCGTGGCCGAAGTACGTGGTGAGCGCGTTGTGCCGCAGTTCGTCGAGCTGACCGAACGTGGCCATGTTGCGCCATGCGCCGTTCAGGCCGAACCGCGCCATCTTCAGCTCGGCGAGCGTGGCCGTGTACTCGACCTGGGCGACGCCGCCGAAGTGCATCTTCGTGGCGGACTTCCAGCCCTCGTCGAGGTGGTCGAAGGTGTCCGAGCGCGACAGGGCGGCCTTGACCGCGTACGTCGACGCCTCCTTCTCCTTCTGCGTGTAGACGTACTCCTGGTAGGAGACCTTGTAGTCCTCCTCCCAGGCCAGCCACGCCTCGCGGGGCACCTTGCCGGTGCCGGAGAACCATTCCGGGTAGACCGCTTCGTCGTCGACGTAGGTGAGCGTCCAGTCGACGTCGCGGACGAAGTCCTGCCATTCCTCGCGCTTGAGGAGCGCCATGATCGTGGTGTCCTTCCGTGTGTTCGTCGCTAGTCGACTTCGAGGTGGCCGAGGTCGCGGCAGACCTGGGCGTTGTCCCAGTAGGCGCGAATGCTGTCGATCAGCCCGTCGGGGTTCACGTGCAGGAGGAACAGGTGCGGCGCGACGATGGAGCCGCCGGCGGGCCGGATGAACGCCCACGCGATCTGCTGCGTCCCGGTGATGTCGCAGGCGACGGCCACGTCGCCGTTGTCGTTTGCATCGACGTGGTGGACGACGTTGCCGAGGTTCGGGAACGAATTGATCAGCCCGCTCCAGATCACCTTCCCGACGGTGCGGACCTTGCCGTCACCGCGGAAGACGCGCTGCTTGGCCCACACCTCGAACGGGATGTAGGAGAAGTCCGCGTTGTCCGTGCAGAGGTCGGTCATCCCCTCCACGTCCTGGCGGCGGTACCGGTCGAAGAACTCGGTCGCGACCGCGGCCGCCTTCTCGGAACCGGTGGTCGGGGCGGTCGGTGGCGCTGCGGCCAGTTCGGTCATGGTCGTGTCACCCTCTCTCAGACGATCGCGATCTGGTCGGTGCGCTTGACGGCCAGGCGACGCAGGAGCTGGTTCTGGCACCAGTACACGTCGATCCCGGTGATCTGTTCGCCCGCGACGGTGAAGCGCCACGCGCTGTCGACGTCGAGGTGCTTCTCCTGGTTCACGACGCCCAGGAAGTCGGCGGCCTGCGTGCCCTCGATCTTGATCTCGGCGACGACGACCTGCCCGAGCTCGAGCACACTGCGCACGGTCAGGAGCAGGTCGGGCAGCGACCGCGCGATGTCCTGCAGCAGGGTCGCGAGCTCGTCGCGGCCGCCGTCGACGATCTGCAGCGGGTGGATCGTCACCCCGGCGTCGCCGGAGAGGGTGGACAGGGCGGCGTCGACGTCCAGGTGACGGAATCCGGTCAGGAAGGCCTCGACGGTCTGGCGCGGACTGGTGGGCACGGCCGGCTCCTCTTCGACGGGGTGCCGGCGCAGACGGCCGAGCACGCGGGACAGCGGGTTCACAGGTGCAGGGCCTTCAGGACGGCGTCGGCGGTCGCCTCGGTGGAGTTCGGGTTCTGGCCGGTGATCAGGTTTCGGTCGACGACGACGTGCGAGGCCCAGGCGAACGGGGCGTCGTCGAAGATGCCGCCGGCGTTCTTCAGCGCGGCGTCGAGGTACCAGGGCATGCCGAGCATGCCGATCCGGTTCTGGTCCTCCTCCTCGTCGGTGTACGCGGTGAGCCGGAAGCCCTCGAAGAGCCACTGGCCGTCCCAGCGCTCCGGCGCGGCCAGCAGCACGGCGGGCCCGTGGCACAGCGAGGCGACGATCGCGCCCTTCTCGTGCAGGATCTCGAGCAACCGGCCCGCCTTCGGGCTGACCGCGAGGTCCACCATCGGCCCGTGCCCGCCGGGCGCGAACACCGCGTCGAAGCCGGCCATCTGCTCGTCGGAGAGGTCCGCCAGGGAGACCGGCGCGTTGAAGCCCTCGATGGCCTCGAGCCGGGCCTGGCGCTCTGCCGCCAGGGCCGCCGCGTCCGCCTCCAGGTCCGCGACCGCCTCGCGGAGGACCTGCTCGGAGAGGCCGCCGTCGAGTCCCTCGTCGAGCATCACGTCGACCAGCAGACGGTCCTGCTGCCAGGCGATCTTCGCCGCCCGGCTGACGATCTCGTGCGCCTCGGGCGGGGTCCTCCCGGCGTCCACCAGCCGGTAGACGATTCGGCGGGCGGCCACGAGCTGCTGCTCGGTGGAGTGGTGCAGGGTGATCCGGATGTCGTCCGGGTCTCGATGGAAGGTGCGGTAGACCGAGGCGAAGTAGTCCCGGTCGGCGTCCGGGTAGTGGAACTGGGGCTCCAGGCTGTACGGGTCGGCCACCGGGGCCTTCCCGTCCGGCGTCATCACGACCACCTCGGCGCCGGCCGCAGCCAGCCGCTCGTAGGCCTTCAGTGCCTCCTCGGCCCAGTAGCCGGTCGGGTGAGCGGGACTGTCGCGGAGGTCGATCTCGTGTGCGCTGGACACGAGATAGGCGATACGAGGCATGAAGTCTCCCGGGGGCGGGTAATGACGGCTGGCAGGACGGTATGAGCCCTGTGATCCGGATCGCATCGCAGAATCCTGCTGCGATGTTGTGGGTTCCTGCGCGCCATCGGGCAGGTGCTGCGGCGGTGGCCGGACGGCGGGGCCGAGGTGTCGGGCCATCGTCCTCGTGGTGGCGGTGAGACGAACGTAGCGAGGCGCCGCGAGCCCTGGAACGCAGAATCCTGCTGCGAAGTTGCGGGATTCTGCGCGGCAGGGTGACGGACGCCGTGGTTCCGACACATCGTCCGAACCGGCCGTGCGTCTTTCCCGACCTCGTCGGAAGCCGGGGTGGTCCGCCCGGTGACAGGGTCGACGTCGACGCACCACAGGGCCGTGAGCAGCGGGAACGGCACCGGGGCGTCGCTGGGACACCTCGACGACCGGAGCTCACCATGAAGGACGCGATCATCGTCGGCGGCGGCCTCGCCGGTCTCTCGGCGGCCTGGCGTCTCCGCCACCACGACGTCGCAGTGCTCGAGGCCGCCGACCGGGTCGGCGGCCGGGTGCGCTCCGAGCGGCGCGGCGCCCACTGGCTGAACTGGGGCGGACACGTCTATGCCGGCGGGGACTCGGCGACCGCGTGGCTGCTCGACGACACCGGCGTGGACTCCGCCGAGGTCCCCGGCTCGCTGGCCGGGCTGTCGATGAACGGCACGCTGCTGACGAGCGGGCGCGTCGAGACCTTCCCCTTCCGCGTACCGATATCCTGGCGCGACCGCGCGCAAATGCTGCGGGCCGGCATCAAGGTCCGGCTCGCGGTGGCCCGCTACGCCCAGGTGGTGGCCCGGCGCGCAGGCGAGAGCGACGCACAGCGCCAGCAGCGGGTGTACGACTTCATGAACGACCGCTCCTTCGCGGACTTCGTCGGCGACCTGCCGCCGGACGCGGAGGCGCTGTTCGCCCCCACCGTGACCCGCTCGTCGGCGAACCTCGACCAGATCTCGGCAGGGGCGGGCATCGGCTACTTCAGCCTCGTCTGGAACATCGGCGCTGGACTGAACCGAAACGTCGTCGGCGGGCCCTCGACGCTGACGGAGTCGATCGCGGCGGCGCTGGGACCGCGCGTCGAACTGGGTGCGACGGTGCACGAGGTCGTGCAGCGACCGTCGTCGGTGGTCGTCCGCTACCGGCGGGGCGAGGAGGACCTCGAGGTCGAGGCCCGGTCGGTCGTGCTCGCGACCCAGGCCCACGTCACCCACCGGATCGCGCCCGACCTCGACCCGGACGTCCGCGACGCGCTCGCCCGCATCGAGTACGGCCCCTTCGTCAGCGCCGCCTTCCTGACGGACGAGACCTCGCCGCGGGTCTGGGACGACACCTACGCGATCGCGACGCCGAAACGGTCCTTCACCGTCGTCCTCAACATGTCCAACGTCGTGCACGGGCTCGCCCCGGAGCGCGTCCCCGGCGGCAGCCTGATGACGTTCGCCCCTGCCGACCAGGCCCGGCGCCTGCTCGAGCTCGACGACGCCACGGTTCTCGAGCGGATGCAGAACGACCTGGACGACATCCTCCCCGGCTTCCACGGGACCGTCGCCGAGGCCGAGGTCCACCGGTGGCCCGCCGGGTCGCCGTACTGCTTCCCCGGCCGGGGCGCGCTCCAGCCGACGCTGACCCGGCGCGGCAACGGCCGCGTGTTCCTCGCCGGCGACTACCTCGGGACGCTCTACACCGAGACCGCCGCGCGCACCGGACTCACCGCCGCGCAGGACGTCCGCGCGCTGCTCACCACCACGAACCGGGCCGTCGCGCCCACCCACGCCTGAGAGGAACCGCCATGACCGAGCTCCGGGGCGTCCTGACCGCCCTCGTCACCCCGTTCGCCGCCGACGGCGAGATCGACGAGCCGACCCTGCGCGCTGTCGTCGACCACAGCGTCGACGCCGGTGTCGGCGGCGTCGTCGCCTGCGGTTCCACCGGCGAATTCACCGCGCTGACCGCCGACGAACGCCGGTTCGTCGTCGAGACCGTCGTCGACCAGGCCGCGGGTCGCGTGCCCGTCGTCGCGCAGACCGGCGCCCTGACCGCCCGCGAGGCCATCGCCCACTCCCGCCACGCCCAGGCCGTGGGCGCGGACGTGCTCATGCTGGTCACGCCGTTCTACGAGGCGCTGACCCTGGACCAGACCCTGCGCTACCTGCGGACGGTCGCCGGCGCCGTGGAGATCCCGGTGATGCTCTACAACCTGCCGCCCGCCACCGGCGTCAACCTGGACCCCGACACGGTCGGCGCCCTCGCCCGCGAGATCGGCACCATCCGCTACGTCAAGGAAACCAGCGCGGACATGTCGCAGGCCGCCCGGCTGATCCACCACCACGGCGACGTCGTCTCCACGATCGTCGGGTGGGACGCGCTGGCCCTGTCCGCGCTGTGCGAGGGGGCCGCCGGCGTCATGTGCGGCTCGGCGAACGCGATCGCCCCCGAGCTGGTCGCGGTCGCCCGTGCCGCGGCGGCGGGCGACCTCGACCGCGCGCGCGCCGAATGGGCGCGCGTGTACCCGCTGATCGACGCCCTGCTCACGACGGACTTCATCCCGGGCGTCAAGGCCGCCACCTCGGCCCGCGGGCTCGCGGTCGGTGATCCGCGGGAGCCGCTGACGCCGCTCGACGGTGCCGCGCGGGCGCGGGTCGAGGCGCTCGTCGCGGCGCTCCCGGAGCCCGTCCCCGCCTGATCCCCTGCTCTTCCCGCGCCCCTCCGCGCCGGGTCCACGCACCGTGGGCCCGGCGCGGTCGTGTCTGCACGGCCCCGCGGCCGCGGACCCGGTCGCGGGCTCCGACGATGTGTCGGACGGCGGGCCCGGACTTTCGTGTCCGTGTCGGAGGTGACCATCACATCGGAACTGTCACCGTAGTCACGGCCGGCCGCACCGAGGCGGTCCCCGCCGATTCCGGCGGCGCCGAATCCCCGTCGCGAGGACGAATCCCCATGCCCGTGAACCACCTGGAAGACGCGCCCCTGTCGCGGTTCCACAAGAAACTCGCCCTGTTCTCCTCGGGCGGACCGTTCCTGGACGGATTCGTCCTGTCGATCATCGGGATCGCGCTGGTCCAGGCCTCACCCGCCCTCGGCCTGAGCTCATCGGCCGAAGGCCTGGTGGGTGCCGCGGCCCTGATCGGAATCTTCCTCGGGGGCTTCCTCGGTGGATGGCTCACCGACATCTTCGGGCGACACCACCTGTTCACGATCGACCTGATCGCGATCATCGGACTGTCGGCCGCGCAATTCTTCGTCACCGAGGCGTGGCAATTGATCGTGTTGCGTCTGCTCATCGGTGTCGCGGTCGGGGCGGACTACCCGATCGCCACGTCGCTGCTCGCCGAGTTCTCGCCCCGGAAGTACCGTGGACCGCTGCTCGGCGCCTTCGTCACGATGTGGTTCGTCGGCGCGGCCGCGGCCTACCTCGTCGGCGAGGCCCTGCTCTCGGTCGACGGCGGGTGGCGCTGGATGCTCGCGAGCGCCGCCCTGCCCGGTCTGATCATCGTGGTGTGCCGCATCGGTACCCCGGAGTCACCGCGCTGGCTGGTGCAGAAGGGCCGCCTGGACGAGGCCGCCGCCGTCATGCGGAAGGTGTTCGGGCCGCAGGCCACGCTGGACGACATCGAGCCCGATACCGAGGGCACCGTCGGGCTGGGCGCCCTGCTGCGCTCGGGCTACGGGAAGCGGATGGCCTTCATCACGCTGTTCTGGACGGCCTCGATCGTGCCGCTGTTCGCCATCTACGCCTTCGGCCCCAAGATCCTGGGCGCGCTCAGCCTGGGCGACAGCGCGGACACCGTCGGCGCGGCCGTCATCTCCGTGATGTTCCTGGTCGGCTGCGTGCTCTCGCTGCTGCTGGTCAACCGGATCGGGCGGCGTCCCCTGATCCTGCACAGCTTCGTGTGGGCGGGGCTGGCGATGCTGGCGCTCGGTCTGTTCCCGGACGCCCCGGTCGCGGTGGTGATGGGACTGTTCGTCGCCTACGCGATCTTCATCGGCGGGTCGCAGATCCTGCAGTGGATCTACCCGAACGAACTCTTCCCGACCGAGATCCGCGGGTCCGCCGTGGGCCTGGCGTCGTCACTGTCCCGCATCGGGGCCGCCGTCGGCACCTACCTCGTCCCGCTCTCGCTCGCCGGGCTGGGGATCGGCCCGACGATGGTCATCGGGGCGGTGATCACCCTGCTCGGCTTCGTCGTCTCGTGGGCGTGGGCACCCGAGACGCGAAACCTGAGCCTGTCGCAGGCGTCGGGGCTCACCGCGGCCCCGACGACCGCCACCACCGCCGACCGCGGAGGCGTCGCGGCCTGACCGCGTCCACCGCTCCCGACCGACCCCGTCCCCCGGTTACCGTGCTCCGGTCGGGCCGGGTCGGTCGGTGGACGAGCACGAGCGGGGGTGAGGGCACCGTGACCCACGCGGACGTCGCCTCCGTCGACGGGCTGCAGCAGGCGGTCGACGGGCTGGCCGCCCGGCTCGGACGGTCGGTGGCCGTGGACGACAGCCAGGGCCGGCTCGTGGTCGCGAGCAGGCACTTCGGCGACGAGGACCCCCTGCGCACCTACGCGGTGATGCAGCGGGACAGCGACCCGCGCGTGATGGCGCACTTCGGCGCCCACGACATCTACCGGTGGACCGTTCCCGGCCGCATCCCCGCGAACCCCGAGCTGGGCTTCAAGGCCCGGGTCTGCTGTCCGATCCGCGCCCACGGCATCCCGTTCGGTCACCTGTTCCTCATCGACGACGGGATCGGGGCGGACGAGATCGAGCTCGCCGCCGCGGTGGCCGACGACCTCGGCCGGTTGCTGCACCGACGGCTGGTCCTGCACGACCGCGACCACGGCCGGCGCGCGGAGGTCGCCCGCGACCTCGTCGGCGACGACCCCGTGACCCGGGCCGCCGCACGCCGCCGGCTGTCCGACGAGCAGCTGGTCGAGACCTCCGATCCCGTCGTCGCACTGTCGGTCCTCCTGACGGCCGACGAAGCACCCGACACGACGCTGCGGATCGCCCTGGAGCGCCTCGAGCGCAGCCCCCGTGGCGCGCACGCACTGACGACCGTGACGGGCCGACAGGCGACGGTCCTGGTCTTCGGGGACCGGGCAACGACCGACACCGGCCGCGCCCTGGCTGCGCTCCTCGTCGCCGACCTCGCCGGCGCGCGAGCTGTCGTCGGGGTCGGCGTCCCGGCCTCGGGGCCGGATGCGGCCCACGAGTCGGCGGTCACCGCCCGTCGGGCGGCTGAGGCGGCGGAGCTCCTGCCGCACCTGGGCGGGGTCGCCGCGCACGACGACCTCGGCGTCTACGCGGTCCTGCTCGCCCTCCCGCCCGCGGCCCGCACCGCCGACCGCCTCCCCAGCGGCCTGCGTCGCCTGCTCACCCAGGACGCGAAGGACAGCCTCGTCGACACCCTGGAGACCTACCTGGACTGCTGCGGCGACGCCACGCGCACCGCGGGGGCGCTGTCGATCCACCGCTCGACGCTGTACTACCGGCTCGGGCGCATCGAGACGATCGCGGGTGTCGACCTGCACGACGGCGAGCAGCGGCTCGCCCTGCACCTGGGGATCAAGCTGCGTCGGTTGATCACCACACAGGGTCACGACGGCGGGTAGGTGCGGGCGCCCCCGCTCCCCGCACTGGGCCGGAGGGTTCGACCCGGCGCCGGCGGTGCGTTGCGCGGCACACACGGCCGGCGGGTCCGGCCCGGCGCCGGCGGTGCGTTGCGCGGCACACACGGCCGGCGGGTCCGGCCCGGCACCAGGAGCCCGTTGCGCCCCGCACACGGCGGCGCCGGCTACGTCCGCCGGTGCGACGAACGGGCACCCGGAGCGCCCCTCCGGCAGGCCCCAAATGCCTGGTGATCATGCCCGGCCGACCAGCCGCTCGTGCAGGGCCCCGGGCACCGTCGTCGGCCGGCTCTCCACTCACAGACGCGGCACTCGGACCGCCGGACGGCCGCCCGACCCAGCTTGTCGCGGTGTCCCGCGGCCCGCTGTGCACCTTGTCGTTCGGATTCCCTGTGACAAGGCGGCGAGCGAGGAGCAGGAGGCCGCGACAAGGTCCGCCACAGCTGCCGGAAGCCCGCTCGCACGAC
The DNA here is from genome assembly GCF_030286555.1 of Actinomycetospora termitidis. Lineage (GTDB taxonomy): Bacteria > Actinomycetota > Actinomycetes > Mycobacteriales > Pseudonocardiaceae > Actinomycetospora > Actinomycetospora termitidis. The sequence continues at coordinate 188,997 of NZ_JASVWF010000008.1, forward strand.
CCAGAGGCCCACCCCACCGTGTGCACGACGCAACGCGCATCGCCGACCGCATCGAACCCTCCAGCCGTGTGCGCGACGCAACGGGCATCGCCGACCGCATCGAACCCTCCAGCCGTGTGCACGACGCAACGGGCATCGCCGACCGCATCGAACCCTCCAGCCGTGTGTGCGACGCACCGGTCAGGTCGACAACCACCGTGCAGCTTCACTGAACTCGACCGTCCGCGAACGTCCGCTGGACGTGAATGATCGCTGCGACGATGCTGGAGTCGGCCCTCGGCTCGGGATCGCTGCTGCTCCCCTGCCCGCGTGCGGCCACATCCCGAGGACGGCGCGTCGAGTCGAGGCGCGCCCCGGACGAGGAGGTCTGATGGGTGGGCGTCGTGTCCTGCCGGAGCCCGAGCCGGCGAAGCCGGTCGTGACGACGTTGGGGGTCGACGAGCAGGTCGACACCTTCGACCCGGTCCGACCGACCGTGGCCCCGCGGGGAGCGCCGAACGTGGTGCTCGTCGTGCTGGACGACCTCGGGTTCGGCAGCTCCAGCGCCTTCGGCGGTCCCTGCCGGATGCCGACAGCCGACCGCCTCGCCGACGGCGGTCTGCGCTACACCCGCTTCCACGTCACCGCGCTGTGCTCCCCCACCCGCCAGGCCTTGATGACCGGCCGCAACCACCACGCCGTCGGGATGGGCGCCACGACCGAGATGGCCACCTCGGCCCCCGGCTACACCGGCTTCCGTCCGCGCAGCGCGGCCACGCTCGCGCGGACGCTGCAGGGCAACGGCTACAGCACCGCAGCCTTCGGGAAGTGGCACCAGACGCCGCCGTCGGAGGTCAGCCCGATGGGTCCGTTCGACCGGTGGCCCACCGGCGAGGGGTTCGACCACTTCTACGGCTTCATGGCCTGCGAGATGAACCACTGGTATCCGCTGCTCTACGACGGCACCCACCCCGTCGAGCCCGCGAAGCGCCCGGAGGACGGCTACCACCTCTCCGAGGACCTGGTCGACCGTGCCGTCGACTGGGTGCACACGCAGCGGACGATGACGCCGGACCGCCCCTTCTTCACCTACCTGGCCTTCGGCGCCTCGCACGCCCCGCTGCACGTCACGCCGGAGTGGCGGGAGCGCTACCGCGGCAAGTTCGACGACGGGTGGGACCGGCTCCGCGAGACCACGCTCGCCCGGCAGAAGGCCCTCGGCGTCGTCCCGGAGGAGACCGAGCTCGCGCCGTGGCCCGACTCGGTGCCGCACTGGGAGTCCCTCGACGGGACCCGCCGGACGCTGGGCGCACGGTTCATGGAGACGTTCGCGGGCTTCACCGAGCACGCCGACGCCCAGCTCGGCCGCTTCGTGCAGGAACTCGAGAACCTCGGGGAGCTCGACAACACGCTCTTCCTCTACCTCCTCGGCGACAACGGTGCCTCCGGCGAGGGCGGCATCGAGGGCACCCACGTCGAGCACCGGCTCGGCCACGGCCTCGTCGACGACCCCGCCGAGATGCTGACCCACCTGGACGACATCGGCGGGCCGGAGACCTACCCGATCGCGCCGGTCGGCTGGGCGCTCGCGATGAACACGCCCTACCAGTGGACCAAGCAGGTGGCGTCGCACTTCGGCGGGACGCGCGACGGCCTGGTCGTGCACTGGCCACGGGGCATCGCCGACGCCGGCGGGCTGCGCCACCAGTTCCACCACGTCATCGACGTCCTGCCCACGGTGCTGGACTGCGCGGGCATCACCGCTCCGACCAGCGTCGACGGCGTCGTGCAGCAGCCGATCGACGGCACGAGCATGCGCTACACGTTCACCGACCCGGACGCCCCGGACCGTCGGCGCACCCAGTACTTCGAGATGTGCGGCAACCGCGGGATCTACCACGAGGGCTGGACCGCGGTGACCCGTCACGGCATCCCCTGGGAGATGGTCCCGACGGCCGGTCGCAGCTTCCACGACGACGTCTGGGAGCTCTACGACACCACGAAGGACCCGAGCCAGGCGCACGACGTGGCCGCCGAGCACCCGGCGACGCTCGCGCACCTGCGCGACCTGTTCTTCGCGGAGGCGGTGAAATACCAGGTCCTCCCCCTCGACGACCGCGTCACGGAGCGGGAGAACCCGCAGCTCGCGGGCCGGTTCGATCTCGTCGGCGACCGGACGTCGGTGACCTTCCGCGGCTCGACGCGGCGCCTCATCGAGGAGACCGTGCCGAACGTGAAGAACCGTTCACATGCGGTCGTCGCGGACGTCGAGGTCCCCGACGGGGGCGCCGAGGGCGTCGTCGTCGCGCAGGGCGGACGCTTCGGCGGGTGGTCGATCTACGTCCGTGACGGCCGGCCCTGCTACGTCTACAACTTCTTCGGCCTGCGGCGGGACACCGTGCGGGCCGAGGCGGCGATCCCGCCGGGGCGGCACCAGGTGCGGGTGGACTTCGCCTACGACGGCGGCGTCGGCCGGGGCGGGACCGCGACGCTGCGGGTGGACGGCGACGAGGTCGGCTCGGTCCGCGTCGAGGCGACGATCCCGTACTACTTCTCCTTCGACGAGACCTTCGACGTCGGCGTGGACCTCGGGACGCCCGTGACCGAGGACTACGCGGTCGGCGACAACGCGTTCACCGGCACGGTCCGCACCGTCCGGGTCGAACTCGGGACCGCCGAGGAGGAGCCGGAGCCCGGCGGTCTGGCCCGGCGGGTCATGGCGTCGCACTGACGGAGCGAGGCCGGCGCGGCGAGCCCGCGAGTGCGACACGACGCAGGTTCCCGAGCCGTGGGGCCTGCGTGGTGTCGACCTCGCGCGACCACCCTCGCCGTCGGGAACCGAGATCCCGACGAGCCGAGCGGACCGATCGGTCCACGCCCCTCTTCGCTCCGCAGAACGAGATCTTGGCAAACGGCCGGGCTCAGCTCGCGCACCGGAAGCCGAGGTTGCCGGAGCTCGACTCGGGGGTGTTCGAGGTGCGGGCCGCGACGCGGTACCGGTTGCAGTACGAGTCGTGGCACAGGTAGGAGCCGCCGCGCATGACGTGCGCGTCACCCTCCGCCGGCCCGGCGGGGTCGTGCTCCGGAGAGCGGGCGTACCAGTCGGCGGCGAAGCGGTCGGCGCACCACTCCCACACGTTGCCGACGGTCTGGAAGAGCCCGAAGCCGTTGGGACGGTAGGTCTTGACCGGGGCCGTCGTCAGGAACCCGTCCTCGCGCGTGTTCTCGGTGGGGAACCGGCCCTGCCAGATGTTGAGGTTCCAGCGGCGGCCGAGGTCGTCGCCCCAGGGGAAGCGGGCGCCCTCGAGCCCGCCGCGGGCGGCGTACTCCCACTCCGCCTCCGTCGGCAGGCGCCTGCCCGCCCAGGCGCAGTACGCGGTGGCGTCGTTCCACGACACGTGGACGACGGGGTGGTTCGCCCGGTCCCCCACCGACGAGGCCGGTCCCTCCGGGTGCCGCCAGCAGGCACCGCGGACCGCGAGCCACCACGGAGCGCCGTCGACGCTGGTCAGGACGTCGACGCGGTCGCCGGTGAAGGCCAAGTGGAACACGCCCGACGAGCCCCACCGCTCGGCGTCGGTGACGTACCCGGTCTCCTTGACGAAGCGCGCGAACGCGGCGTTGGTGACCGCGGTGGCGTCGATGTGGAACGGCGCGAGGGTCACGGGGTGCACCGGCCGCTCACCGTCGGCCGGGTCGCCGTCGCCGAGGTGGTCGCCCATGGCGAACGTGCCGCCCGGGACGGGGACCTGACCCCGGTGGCGAGAGCGCTCCGTCATGACCTCCAGCTCTACCCGCGCCGATCATTCAGTACCAGCGGACAACGCTGCACGGAACTGTTGGGATGGAGCGCATGGAGCTGTCGCTGCGCCGGCTGCGCACCCTGCGGGAGGTCGCCCGCCGCGGCGGGGTCAACGCGGCGGCGGCGACCCTGCACTACTCGCCCTCGGCGGTGTCCCAGCAGATCGAGGCGCTCGGCGTCGACGTCGGGACGCCCGTGGTCGAGCGGGTCGGGCGCGGGGTGCGGCTGACCGAGGTCGGGCGGGTGCTCGTCGAGCAGGCGGAGATCCTGCTGGCCGCGGAGCACCGGGCCGTCGCCGCCGTCGAGGGGGCGCGGCAGCACCTCTCCGCGCGGCTGTCGGTCGGGATGTTCCCCGCGGCCGCGGCGGCCCTGCTCCCCGTCGTCATCGGCGACCTCGCCGCGCACCACCCCGGGATCACGCTCGAGAGCACGGAGAGCGACCCCGACCGGGCCGTGCTCGACGTCCGCCACGGACACCTCGACCTCGCGCTGCTCTTGGACTACCCGGACGCACCGGAGTCGTGGTCGTCCGGGCTCTCCGTGGTGCCGTTGGGCCAGGACCGGATCCATCTCGCGGCGCCGACCGGCAGCGCGTACCGGCCCGGGCTCGACCTCGGGGAGCTGTCCGCGGCGACCTGGATCATCTCCGGACCCGACTCGTACTACGGCCGCGCCGTGCGCACCGCGTGCCGACGGGCCGGGTTCGACCCGCAGGTCCGCCATCAGGTCGACGGTCTGGCGACGGCGCTGGCGATGGTGGCCGCGGGGTTGGGCGTCACGCTGGCCAGCGACCTCGGCCGGGCCTTCCTGCCGTCGTCGGGCGTGGACATCATCCCGTTCGAACGCCCGCTGCTGCGGACCATCGTCGTCGCCCACCTCCCCCACGCCACGGAGCGCCCGAGCGTGCGGGCGGCCATCGACGCCTTCGCGCGGGCGGCGACGGACGGCGGGCTCGTCGCGATGGACTGAGGTCAGCCACCCCAGACCTGCACCGGCGCGCCGAGGACCTCCCGGTCGACGGTCGCGCCGAGGCCGGGCGTGTCGCCGGGGAGCACGCCGTCCGCCGTGACGCGGACGTCGAGGCCCGCGACGTGCACCGTCACCATGTCCTCGCAGTTCAGCACCCCGCGCAGGAGGCGCGGAGGCACCGTCGCCCCCAGGTGGAGGATCGCGGCGTAGGCGAGCGAGGACCCCACGGTGTCCTGCACGCTGATCGTCAGCCCGGCGGACCGGGCGACGTCGCGGTGCCGGCGTCCCGGCGTGAGACCGCCGGCCTTCGAGACCTTCAACCCGATGCCGTCCGCGAGGTCCTCCCCGGCGGCGAGGGCGATGTCGCCGTCGGTCTGGCCGAGCTCGTCGACCACGATCGGGTACGGACACCGTGGCCGCAGCGACCGGGTCTCCCGCCACGTCGCGCACGGCGCCTCGAGGACGAAGTCCAGCCGGGGCGGGAGGAGCCGCAGCAGCCGCAGTGCGGTCTCCGGGGTCAGCCCACCGTTGGCGTCGACGACGAAGTACTCGCCCCGCTCGCGGTCGGCGAGGCTCGCGGTGATCCGCTCGGCGTCCAGGGCCGGGCCGCCCTCGACGTCGAGGGCGCCGATCTTGATCGAGTGCGCCCGGTACCCCCGGGCCCGGTGGTCGGCGACCCGGGCCCGCATCTCCTCCGGATCGCCCGCGTGGATCGAGGAGATCACCGGCATCGGCACGTCGGTGGAGCCGCCGAGCAGCGCGCTGACCGGCAGCCCCACGGAGCGACCGAAGGCGTCCCAGCAGGCGACGTCGAGGGCTGTGCGGGCGTCGTGGTGGCCGACGAGGGTGCGCTCCATGGTGTCCCACACGCGCTCGACCCGACGCGGGTCCGCCCCGAGGAGCGCCGGGGCGAGGACCGCGATGCCCGCCCGGGTCCCGGCGGGGTGCGCGGCGATGTAGGTGGAGCCGAACGGCGTGCTCTCCCCCCAGCCCTCGGTGCCGTCGTCGCAGACGATGCGCACGATCGCGGCCTCGAAGGACGTGTAGGTGCGTCCGCCGGAGAGCCGGTAGGTCCCGCCGGCGTAGGGCAGGTCCACGGCGTACAGCTCGATCCGGGCGATCCTCACGACATGCCGGGCTGGATCGTCGTCACCGTCGTCTCGGGCACCACGGCAGCGATCGTCGCCCGGCAGGGCGTCGCCGTCCATCACATCTACGTACAGCTGACCGTGTACGTTGCTTCATCAATCAACTCCCGGCCGCAACGTGCTGATCATCAGTGGGCGAAGCACGCAGCGGGCGACGCGAGTGCGACACGACGCAGGTTCCGCCGGTCGCGGACCTGCGTGGTGTCGACCTCGCGGAGCTGGGCGAGACCGCCTCAGGTGACCTCGGTCAGCTCCGGCAGCTCGTAGCGCCGGACCTCGCGCAGGGCCGCCAGCCCCGCGGCGACGGCGGGCTGGTCGGCGGAGCCGCGGCGGACCGCGGTGATCACGTGCCGGGTGGGGACGGAGGCGCCCGCGATCGGGATGCGGCGGGTGTCGTCGTGGGCGGGCAGGTCGACGAGGCGCGGGATGAGCGCCACGCCGAAGCCGCGGGCCACGAGCGCCGCGCCGGTGTCCCAGGTGTCCGCGTGGTGCGCGACGGCGGGGTCGAAGCCGGCGCCGGTGCAGGCGAGCGTCACGAGCTGGTGGTAGGCCCGGCCCGGCGACCCCATGACCCAGTCGTCCCCCGCGAGCTCGTCGAGGGACACCGAGCTCCGGTCGGCGTGCAGGTGGTCGGGCCCGACGAGGACGTCGAGCGGCTCCTGGTAGAGCGGCGTCTGCTCGAAGTCCGGGTCGGTCCGCGGCGGGATGCTCGGGGTGGCGACGACGACCGCGATGTCGGTGTCCCCCGCGGCCAGCAGGTCGAAGGAGCGGGCCGGCTCGAACTCGCGCAGGCCGACCCGCAGGCCGGGGTGCCGCTCGCGCAGCAGGGCCAGCGCGCGCGGCGCGACGACCGCGGCCGCCGTCGAGAAGCCGCAGATCCGCAGCGTGCCGGTGAGCTCCGTGCGGTCCTGGTGGGCGGCGAGGTCGGCCTGGGCGCGTTCCCACTGCGCGGTGAGCGCCGCCGCGTGCTCGAGCAGGGTGTGCGCGCCCGCCGTCAGCCGCACGGTGCGCCCGGTCGGCTCCAGCAGGACGACGTCGAGCTCGCGCGCCAGGGCCTGCATCTGGTGCGAGACCGCCGACGGGGTCAGCCGGCACACCTCTGCGGCGGCCGTGACCGTGCCGTGCCGCGCGATCGCCTGGAGGACCTTCAGCCGACGGTCGATCATGTACCGATTGTACAAGGTCACCTGTACGAACCTTCGATGGACGCCAGCAGTTGATCTGCCCACACTGAGCCGTGCACCCGGGATGACGGCGCCGCATCCCGCACTCGCACACCACAGTTCTGGAGTCCGTCATGGACACGCACCGCGCCATCGTCATCGGCTGCGGCGGCCTCGGGTCCGCCGCGCTGTACCGCCTCGCGACCGAGCTCGGACCCGGCGTCCTGGGCCTCGAGCAGTTCGAGCTCGGCCATTCCCGGGGTGCGTCCCAGGACCACTCCCGGATCATCCGGCTGGCCCAGCACCAGCCGCAGTACGCCGCGCTCGCCTCGGCCGCCTACAAGGCGTGGGACGAGGTGGAGAACGAGTCGCTGCAGCAGATCGTCACGCGCACCGGCGGGCTGGTGATCGAGGACCGGGCGGCCCGACAGGGCACCGCGACGGGCTCACGCAACATCGAGGGCTACACCGCGATGTTCGACCGCTTCGGCTACGCCTACGAGCTCCTCGACGCCGACGAACTGGTCGCCCGGTGGCCCCAGTTCTCCGCCTCCGGTGACGTCCAGGCGCTCTACCAGCCGGAATCCGGGATCGTCGACGCCGCCCGGGCCAACGCGGTGCACCTCGCACTGGCCCGGGCGCACGGCGCGACGGTCCGCGCGAACACCCCGGTGCGGGCGATCCGGCCCGACGGCGAGGGCGTCGAGGTCGTCACCGACGAGCGCACCTACCGCGCCGACCGCGTCGTCGTCGCCGCGGACGCGTGGACGAACCAGGTGATCGCCGGGGCCGGCCTCCAACTGCCGCTGACGGTGCTGCGCGAGCAGGTCACCTACTACTCCACCCCGCACCTCGCGGAGTTCGCGCCGTCCCGCTTCCCGGTGTTCATGTGGCACGGGGCCCACAACTTCTACGGCTTCCCGGTCTACGGCGAGGTCGCGACGAAGCTCGGGCAGCACATGGGCGGCGAGGAGACCACCGCCGACGGCCGCAGCTTCGTCCCCGACGACGTGCGCCGGGAGCGATACGCCGCGTTCCTGGACGCGCACGTCCCCCGGTTCCTCGGGCCGGAGCTGTACTCCAAGACCTGCCTCTACACGGTGCCGCCGGACCAGAACTTCATCCTCGACCGGCTGCCCGAGCACCCGCAGATCGTCGTGGCCAACGGCGCCGGACACGCCTACAAATTCGCGGCGCTGATCGGTTCCCTGCTCGCCGACCTCGCCCTCGACCGCGCTCCCGCGCACCCGATCGACGCCTTCGCGATCGACCGGCCGGCGCTCACCGACCCGACGTTCCCGCGCAGCTTCCATGTCTGAGCCCTGGTTCGTCACCGAGCGGGCCGCCGTCCCGACCCGTCCGTCCCCGCCGCTGGAGGGAGTCCCTGCGATGACCGAGACCGTCGACCGGCCCACCGACCCCTACGCCGCCCTCCCGGCGCGCCCGATCGACCCGGCCCGGTTCGCCGACGAGGAGACCTACCGCCACACCCGGCTCCCCGTCGACCTGGCCTCGACCCTGATCCCGGACGCCTACAGCTCCCCGGAGTTCTTCGCGCAGGAGCAGGAGAAGGTCTTCACCTCCAGCTGGGTCGCCGTCGGTCTCGTCGGCGACGTCGACAAGCCCGGCCGGTGCGTCGTCGTGGAGGTCGCGGGGCGGTCGATCCTGATCACCCGCAACCGCCACGGCGAGCTGCGCGGCTTCCACAACCTCTGCCGCCACCGCGCGACGAAGCTGCTGGACGCCGACGCCCGCGAGGTCGGGCACCGCAACCGCATCCGCTGCCCGTACCACAACTGGACCTACGACACGGACGGCGCGTGCCTCGGCACCCCGCTCTTCGACGGCTCGGACGTCCCGGCCGGCGAGGAGACGATCTTCGACCAGATGGCCAAGGGGTTCGACAAGGCGGACTACGGCCTGCTGCCGGTCAGCGTGGACAGCTGGGGCTTCTTCCTGTTCGTCAACCTCTCGGCCGACCCCGAGCCCCTGACGACGGCCCTCGGCGACCTCCCGGAGCGGTTCGCGGACTACCGCCTCGGCGAGTGGGCGGCGCAGCGCCGGCTCACCTACGACGTCGCCGCGAACTACAAGCTCGTCGGCGAGAACTTCATGGAGTACTACCACCTGCCCTGGGTCCACCCGGAGCTGAACCAGGTCTCCAAGTTCTCCGACCACTACCGCTGGCAGGGCCCCGGGCTCTACACCGGCATGTGCACCACCCCGGTCTCGCGCAACACCGAGGCCGGCGGCTGGGACGGGTTGTCCCCGCTCAGCTCGCTGGGCGCCGAGGACGCCGACAGCGGCCGCTTCGTCTGGCTGTTCCCCTCCACGGCGCTGGTCGTGCTGCCGAACCACGCGTTCGTGCTGTTCAACCGCCCCGTCGCCGCGAACCGCACGGTCGAGACCGCGGTTCTGCTCACCCACCCGGAGTGTGCGGACGACCCGGACGCCGAGGCGGGCATCGAGCAGCTCGCGAAGTTCTGGGACCTGGTGAACCGTCAGGACCTCGAGATCGTCGAGCGCGTGCAGGAGGGGCTGGAGAACCCCGCCTACCGCGGCGGCCGGATGTGCTTCCGGTTCGAGGAGCCGCTGCACCGCTTCCAGAACATGGTGATCGACAAGATGGTCGGCCTCGACCGCGTGCCCGCGGGCGACGAGGAGACCATGACGCGGATGTTCCCGGACCCGTGACCGCCACCGTCCCCCTCCCCGCCACCGCCGGATCCCTCGACGGGCGCACCCTCCCCGTCGAGGACCCGTCCACCGAGGAGGTCGTCGCCCACGTCGCACGGGGCGGTGCCCTCGAGGTCGACCGGGCGGTCGCGTCCGCCCGCGCGGCCACCCGGGCGATGCGCGACGCCGCACCGCTGGAACGGGGTCGCGCGCTGCGCCGCCTCGCGGCCGAGGTCGAGTCCGCCGCCGAGGAGCTCGCGCGGCTGGAGTCGCTCGACACCGGCAAGCCGCTCTCGCTCGCCCGCGGCGAGATCGCCGGCTGCGTGGCCTACCTCGACTACTACGCCGGGGCGGCCGGCACGCTGCAGGGCGACACCATCCCGCTCGGGCCGGGCTCGACGGCCTGGACCGTGCCGGAGCCGGTCGGGGTCAGCGCGCACGTCGTGCCCTGGAACGCACCGCTGTCCATGCTCTGCCGCAGCGTGGCGCCCGCCCTCGCGGCCGGGAACACCGCCGTCGTCAAGCCGGCCGAGCAGACCCCGTTGACCGCGCTCCGGTTCGCCGGGCTCGTCGAGGCCGCGGGCTTCCCGGCCGGCACCTACGAGGTCGTGACGGGGCTCGGGGCGGAGGCCGGGGCGGCCCTGGCCGCCCATCCGGGCATCGGCTCGCTGACGTTCACCGGGTCGGTCGCGACCGGCCGGGCGGTGCTGAGGGCGGCCGCGGAGCACGTCACCCCGGTCGTCACCGAGCTCGGCGGGAAGAGCCCGCAGATCGTCTTCGCGGACGCCGACCTCGACGACGTCGCCCGCCAGGTCGTCACCGGCTTCACCGCGAACTCCGGGCAGTACTGCGACGCCGGGTCGCGGCTGCTGGTCGACCGGGCCGTCGCGGGCGAGCTGGTCGAGCGGGTCCGGGCGCGGGCCGGGGCCCTGACGCTGGGCGCGGGCGCCGACGATCCGGACCTCGGGCCGATGGTGTCCGGAGAGCACCGCCGACGGGTCGCCGACTACGTCGATCTCGGTCGGGCCGAGGGCGCCGACGCCCCGACCCCGCCGCAGACCCTGCCCGCCGTCGGCCACTTCGTCGCGCCCACCGTCTTCACCGGGGTCACCCCGACGATGCGGATCGCCCGTGAGGAGATCTTCGGCCCGGTGCTCGCGGTGCTGGATTTCGGCACCGAGGACGAGGCGCTGGAGCTCGCGGACGCCACGGACTACGGGCTGGGCGTCGGCATCCACACCGCCGACATCGACCGTGCGCTGCGCGTGGCCGACCGGGTCGACGCCGGCTACGTCATGATCAACGAGTACTTCGGCGGCGGCGTGGCGGTCCCCTTCGGCGGCACGAAGCTCTCCGGCACCGGACGCGAGCGCGGCCTGGTCGCACTCGAGAGCTACCTGACCCGCAAGACCGTCGTCGCCCGGAGGAGAGCCTGATGGAACTGATCGTCCGCGACCGCCGCGACGAGGCCGACGGCGTCGTCTCGCTGACCCTGGCCGACCCCGACGGCCACGACCTGCCCGTCTGGACGGCGGGTGCGCACGTCGACGTGACCGTGGATGACGGCGTCGTGCGCCAGTACTCGCTGTCCTCCGACCCGGCTGACCGCACCGTGTGGCGACTGGGCGTGCTGCGCGAGCCCGCGGGCCGAGGCGGGTCGGAGTTCGTGTGCACGAAGCTCGACGTCGGGGACCTCGTCGAGGTCTCGACGCCCCGCAACCACTTCGAGCTCGTCCCGGCCGGGCGCTACCTGTTCGTCGCGGGCGGCATCGGGATCACCCCGGTCCTCGCGATGATCGCCCGCGCCCGGGCCACCGGGGCGGAGTGGTCGCTGGTCTACGGCGGGCGGACCCGGTCGTCGATGGCCTTCCTCGACGAGCTCGGCGTGTACGGCGACCGCGTCACCGTCGTCCCGCAGGACGAGCAGGGACTGCTGCCCCTCGCGGACGTCCTCGGCGGGGTCGCCCCGGGCACGCTCGTCTATGCCTGCGGGCCGGAGCCGATGCTCGCGGCCGTCGAGGCGCACGTCGTCGACCGCGCTGCCCTGCACCTGGAGCGCTTCACGCCGAAGATCGTCGAGGGCGAGGGTCCCGACGAGGCCTTCGAGGTCGAGTTCGCGACCTCCGGGCTCACGGCGACCGTGCCGGCCGAGAGCAGCATCCTCGCCGTCGCCGAGGAGCTCGGGCTCCCGGTCGACTTCTCCTGCCGGGAGGGCACGTGCGGCAGCTGTGAGACCCCGATCCTCGCGGGCCGGGCGGAGCACCGGGACTCCGTGCTGGAGAGCGAGGAGCAGGCGGAGAACACCTGCCTGATGATCTGCGTGTCCCGCGCCGAGCGCGGCTGCGCCCGACTGCGTCTGGAGCTGTAGGTGAAGATCGAACGCGTCCACGTCCACCAGGCGCTGCTGCCCGTCGTCGGCGGCGCCTACCGGATGTCGCACACGACGGTCGAGGCCCTCGACAGCACGCTCGTCGAGGTCGTCACCGACGACGGCCGCAGCGGCTGGGGCGAGACCTGCCCGCTCGGACCCGTCTACCAGCCGCACCACGCGCTCGGGGCCCGCGCCGCGATCGAGCAGATCGCCCCCGGCCTCGTCGGGACCGAGATCGACTCGCCGCGGGCGTTCGCACGTCGGATGGACGGCCTGCTGGCCGGGCACGGCTACGCGAAGGCCGCGCTGGACACCGCCGTGCTCGACCTCCTCGGCCAGCAGCTCGGGGTCCCCGTGTCGACGCTGCTGGGCGGCGCCCTGGTCGACCGCGTCCCGTCGTACTACTCGGTGATCGTGGGCGACCCGGACGCGAGCGCGGCGAGCGCCGCCGCGAAGGTCGCCGAGGGCTACCGGCGCGTGCAGCTCAAGGTCGGCGGGCGCGACCTCGACCACGACGTCGAGAACGTGCGGGCGGTGTGGGCGGCGATCCGCGGCCGGGCGCGTCTCGCCGTCGACGCGAACCGGGCGATGACCGCGGCGCACGCGCTGCAGTTCGACCGGCTCTGCGCGGACGTCCCGTTCGCGTTCGAGCAGCCGTGCGACACCGTCGAGGAGATGGAGTCGCTGCGCGGCCGCCTGGTGCACCCGGTGTACCTCGACGAGACCACGACCGATCCCGGCGTCGTCCTGCGCGCGATCGCGGGCGGCACTGCCGACGGGTTCTCGTTCAAGGTCACGCGGCTCGGCGGACCGACGCGGGCCGCGTTCGTCCGGGACCTGTGCGCGCTGCGGTCCGTGCCGCACACGATCGACGACGCCTGGGGCGGCGACGTGATCGCCGCGACCTGTGCGCACGTGGCGTCGACGGTCGACCCGCGCCTGCTCGAGGGCACGTGGATCGCCGCCGACTGGATCGACGGGCACGTCGATCCGGAGCACCCCGTCGAGGTGCGCGACGGTCGGATCGCGGTGCCGCAGGGCCCCGGGCTCGGCGTCCGGCCCGACCGGGACCGGCTGACGGAGCTCGCGACCTACGGCTCCTGATCGAGCGCGACGACGTGGCAGGCGTTGCGGGCCCCGCCGAGGGGCTGGCTCCGCCCGGCCGCGTCGTGCGCTCGCGCCGCCACGACGCGAGCCTCCGGACCCGCCGTCGGGAAGGCCTCGAAGCGGCGCCAGCCGAAGGGGCCGCCGACCGGTTCGCCCAGGGTCGCGTCCACCCACTCCTCGGGACCGTCGGTCCCGAGGCCGACCTCGACGCGCGTGACCGGCGCCGAGCCCCAGGCCCAGCCCCGGACGTGGGCCCGTGGACCGTCGCGCCTTGCGGCGGTGACGAGGCTGATGACGTCGAGGTCGCGGACCGGGGCGAGCGTCGTCGAGCCGGGCACGGAGCGCTGGTAGAGCGTGGTGGTGAACAGGTGGTCGGGACGGTGGTCGGCGACGGTCAGCGCGCGGAGCCACTTGACGTTGTTCGTACCGAAGTAGCCCGGGACGAACAGTCGCACCGGGAAGCCGTGCTCGGCGGTCAGCGGCTCGCCGTTCATGGCGTGGGCCAGGACCCCGCGCTCCCGGACGACGTCGAGCGGCAGGTCCTTGCGGTACTCGGTGCAGGGCACGCCGTCGAAGACCCCGTGGTCGTGGCCCTCCGCCCAGAGCAGGTCGCCGTCGCGGACGCCGGCCTCGTCGAGGACGGTGCGGACCGCGACACCGGTCCAGACGACGTTGCCCGCCCGGCGGGTCGGCTCGTCGGGGAGCAGCGGGTTGCCGAAGCACTCCAGGACCGCCTGCACCTGCACCGTCGGCATCGCGTGGAGGTCGGCGAGGGAGAGCTCGAGGGGGCGCTCGACGGCGCCGCCGACGTGCAGGCGCCAGGCGTCCGCATCGACGTGCGCGATCCCGAAGTGGCCGATGACGTAGAGGTCCTCGACGGCGGTGGTCGGTTCGTCCAACCGGGCGGGAGCGGGCTGCCACTTCGTGGTGGCGTCGGGAGACATCGACACGTCCAGTGACACGGATCACCTCTCCTCGTCGCGGGCCGAGGGCGCTTAGACGCTCCCGCGTGTCCGCCGCGCCTGCGGTGGCCCGATCGATCGACCCCATCCGACCAGGTGACGGCCCCGCTCCGCACCTCCCGCGGCGCCACTACATTCGCGTCCGCCCTCGACGACCCGGGGGCGGAGAGGAATCGTTGTGACCGCCCCGACCAGCAGCGACCTGGCGTCGCTGCTCCGGACCCGCTCGCTCGACGACGCCGCGCTGGCCGCGGCGAGCGTCGACGCCCCCGACCACCCGGTGCTGCCCGAGGCCAGCGTGGTCAAGGTCGGCGGCCAGAGCCTGATGGACCGGGGCGCGGCCGCGGTGCTGCCCGTCGTCGAGGAACTCCTCGCGGCCCGCACAGAGCATCAGCTGCTCATCGGCACCGGCGGCGGCACCCGCGCCCGGCACGCCTACTCCCTGGCCGCCGAGCTCGGCCTGCCGACCGGCGTGCTCAGCGACGTCGGCTCCGCGGTCGCCGGCCAGAACGCCACGATGCTGGGCTACCTGCTGGCCCGCCACGGCATCCCGGTCGTCGCGCCGAACGCGTTCGCCTCGCTGCCCCTGCACGTCGCCGAGGTCGGCGCCGCGATCTTCGCCGGCATGCCGCCCTACGGCATGTGGCAGCGCGTGCCCGGCGAGGGCGTCATCCCGCCCTATCGCACCGACGCCGGCTGCTTCCTGGTCGCCGAGACCTACGGCTGCCGCCAGATGATCTACATCAAGGACGAGGACGGCCTCTACACCGCCAACCCGAAGAACGACCCCTCCGCGTCGTTCATCAGCGAGATCACCGTCGACGAGCTGCTCGCCCGCGACCTGCCCGACCTCGTCCTGGAGCGCGGCATGCTCGAGCTGCTGCGCGACGCTCGTCGCGTGCGGTCCGTCCAGGTGATCAACGGGCTGGTGCCCGGACGCATCACCGCCGCCCTCGCCGGCGAGCACGTCGGCACCATCATCTCGGCATAGAGGAGGACCACCATGACCAGTGCGAAGGACGTCCCCTCGGCGCTGATGCGCCAGACCCTGCTCGACCGCGACCTCGTCCGCTCCGCCGACATCGAGCACGGCCCGGTCCGGCTGCTGCCCTGGCTCGACGTCGTCGTACTCGGCGGCTCGACGATCATCGACGGCGGCCGGGACACCCTGCTGCCCGTCGTCGACGAGCTGCGCTCCCTGCTCGGCTCGCGCCGCATGCTGATCCTGACCGGGGCCGGCGTCCGCGCCCGGCACGCGCTCGGTGTGGGCCTCGACCTGGGTCTGCCGACGGGTGCGCTCGCCGGGTTGGCTGCGACCGAGGCCGAGCAGAACGGGCACCTGGTCGCCGCGCTCCTCGCGAGCGAGGGCGTCTCGTACCTGCCGCACGGCGCGGTCGCCGGGCAGCTCGCGGTGCACCTGGCCGCTGCGCCCGCCGTCGTCTCGAACGGCTACCCGCCCTACGGCGTGCACGAGTTCACCTCGTCCGCGACGAAGCTGCCGCTGCACCGCACGGACGCCGGGGCGCTGCTGCTCGCCGACGCGCTGGGTGCGCGCTCGGTGACCTACGTGCGCGACGCCGCCGCTCTGGCCCGCTTCGGTGGTGCGGAGCGGGTCTCGGGCAAGGAGCTCCGCACCACCGACGCCGACCTGCCGCTGGACCGCATCGTCGGGGAACTGCTCGAGCGCGCCAAGCACGTCCGTGAGGTGCGGGTGGTCGACGGCACCACGGCGGGACAGATCGGCAGTGCTCTCGCCGGCGAGCCGGCGGGCGTGGTGGTGCACGCCTGAGGTCGCTGTCGTCGGGGTGTCGGGTCACGGTGCTGACACCCGACGTCAGGATCTCGCGGTTCGAGTCACGGCGCTGGCGATGATCACCGGGCCCTCGGAGCCGTTGCGGGGCCTCGGGCAGCGCTCGGTACCCGCTCGTCGGGTGGCCGTCGGGTCGCCGTCGAGTCACCGTCGGTCGCCACCACCCGGCGCCCACCTTGTCGCGGGCTCCCGACGCCCGGGCGACCGCTTGTCGCTGGGATTCCCAACGACAAGGTGCCACCGACGCGCCGGGAACCCGCGACAAGCGGCCCGCGGCACCTTGTCGTTCTGGTTCGCCGCGACAAGCCGCTGCAGCGTGATCACCAGGCCCTCAGCGTCGTCAGGAGCCCCGGTCGGCAGCGCTCGGTGCCCGCTCGGCGGGGGCGCCGCCGCCCCGGCACCACCTTGCCGAGGGGCGACGGGCGGGACACCATCCGGGCCTCGACATGAGGGGGCTCCACATGACGATCGTGGCCGTGGTCTGCGTCGTGGCACTGGCCGTGGTGGCGATCGGGGTGATGGTCGCGCTCAGGAAGGCCTTCCCGAACGCACATTGGTACGGCGCCTCGTCCGGCTCCGACGGGGGTCCGGGCGGCGACGGCGGGTGCGGGGGCGACGGAGGTGGCGGGGGAACCTGCTGAGCGGGCCCGCCGTGGTCACGCGCGAGCCCGTCGGGACATGATCACCAGGCCTTGAGGGCTGTCGCGGGAGTCGGTCGACAGCGCTCAGTGCCCGCTCGGCGGGGGCGCCGCCGCCTGGCTCCATCTTGTCGCGGCGTACCCACGAGCGGGCGCCACCTTGTCGCTGGGAATCACAACGACAAGGTGAACGGGGCGGCCCGAGAACCCACGACAAGCTGCCATCGGCACCCTGTCGTTGTGGTTCGCCGCGACAAGGCGGCCCCGGCTGACGTCAGGCGCCGAGCCGCGCGACGCGGTCACGGAGGAACGCCCGCTCGGTGTCGTTACCCGCCAGGGCGACGGCCTCGTCGTAGGCCACGCGGGCCTCGTCGGCGCGCCCGAGCCGGACGAGCAGGTCTGCCCGCGTCGCCGG
Source organism: Actinomycetospora termitidis (assembly GCF_030286555.1). Classification (GTDB taxonomy): domain Bacteria; phylum Actinomycetota; class Actinomycetes; order Mycobacteriales; family Pseudonocardiaceae; genus Actinomycetospora; species Actinomycetospora termitidis. The sequence continues at coordinate 206,037 of NZ_JASVWF010000008.1, forward strand.
CAGCAGGTGGTAGCCCGGGATGTCGAGGGCGTCGACGGCCTCCAGCGCCGCCGCGGGGCCGCGAACCTCGGCGAGGGCCACGGCCCGGTTGAGGGCGACGATCGGTGTCGGAGAGAGGGCCAGCAGCTGGTCGTAGAGCGCCAGCACCTGCGTCCAGTCGGTGGCGTCGCCGTCGGTGTGCACGGCGTTGATGGCGGCCTGGATCTGGTACGGCCCCGGTCGACCGCGGCGCAGGCACTGCCGGACGAGCTCGTGGCCCTCGGCGATCAGGTCCCGGCTCCACAGCGTGCGGTCCTGATCGGCCAGCGTGACCAGCTCCCCGGAGGCACCCACCCGGGCCGGCCGCCGCGCCTCCGTCAGCAGGAGCAGCGCGAGCAGCCCCAGCACCTCGGGCTCGTCGGGCATCAACTCGGCCAGGGCCCGCGTGAGCCGCACCGCCTCCGCAGAGAGGTCGGTGCGCAGGAGCGGGCCCGCCGTCGCCGTGTAGCCCTCGTTGAAGATCAGGTAGAGGACGGTGAGCACCGGCGGCAGCCGGTCGGGCAGCTCGGCCTCCCCCGGCACCCGGTAGGGGATCGCGGCGTCCCGGATCTTCTTCTTCGCCCGCACGATGCGCTGCGAGATCGTCGCCTCCGGCACGACGTAGGCCCGGGCGATCTCCGGGACCTCGAGCCCGCCGAGCAGGCGCAGGGTCAGGGCGGTCTGCGCGAGCGGCGAGAGCGCCGGGTGGCAGCAGGTGAAGATCAGGCGCAGCTGGTCGTCGCGCACCGGCCCCACCTCCTCGGTCTCGTCCGGCCCGAGCAGCAGCAGGGCCTGTTCGTGACGGTGCTCGCGCGTCGACTCCCGACGCAGGCGGTCGATCGCCCGGCGGCGGGCGGTGGTGACGATCCAGGCGCCTGGGTTGTCCGGCGGCCGCTCCCCCGGCCGGGACCAGGCCTCCAGCGCCACCGCGAACGCGTCCTGCACGGCCTCCTCGGCGAGTCCGATGTCGCCGAGGAGGCGCGTCAGGGTGGCGACGCACCGGCCGTACTCGGCCCGGTAGACGCTGGTCAGGTCCATCGGGTCCGGAGACGCAGCGGAGCGGAGCTCGACCATCGGGTCAGGCGATCCCGTCGAAGGGCCGGACCTCGATGGGCGCGCCGCAGGCCTCCGCGGTCCGCTCCGCCCAGGCCAGTGCCTCGTCGAGGTTCTCCAGCTCGAGGACGTAGAACCCGCCGAGCTGCTCCTTCGTCTCGGCGAACGGCCCGTCCGTCATCGTCGTGCTGCCGCCCTCGACGCGGACGACCGTGGCGCTGTCGGAGGGCAGCAGCCCGCCGGCGAACACCCAGACGCCCTGGGCCTTCATCTCGTCGTTGACCGCGCCGACGCGGGCGAACATCGCGTCCATCTCCTCGGCGGAGGGCTGCGGCCGGCTCTCGTCCATCCGGACACCCAGCAGGTAGTGCACGGCACTCACTCCTTCTCGCAGGTCGCGGTCGGTCTCAGGCCAGCCGGCGCGCGACGACCGGGATCACGATCGCAGCGGCGACCACGTGGGTCAGCATCAGCAGCATCTTCGTCGCCGTGGTCGAGTCGGCCAGCACGTCCGGCACGAGGGAGAGCACCGTCAGGACGACGGTGGTGCGGACCCACGTGGTGCGCGGGCTCCGGGCGAAGCGGCGCAAGGCCGTGGCGATGACCAGCCCGACGACGCAGAAGATCACGGTCAGGAACCCGAAGCCGAGCGCCGGGATCGGCTGGCCGGACATGTCGGTGCTGACGCCGACGACCGGGCCGATCGCGGCGATGGCCGTGGTGGCGACGGCGGCCGCGACGGTGGCGCCCGCGCCGGCCAGCAGCATCGAGCCGAGGCCCGGCGTCGCGACGGTGGTGGTGGAGGCGTCGGTGGCGGTGGTGACGGACATGATGACTCCCGGTGGCTCCCGGAGCGGCCCCGCTGGCCGCTCCCTCACCCAGGCGTCGAACGGGCCCCCACAGGTTTCGACATCCCCCGGGAAAAAAGTTCTCGGATTCAGAGCGACGGCAGGACGTGGTCGCGGAAGAACCGGCCGTCGGCGGGGTTCGAGAGCATGTCCGCCACCCGGTCGGCCGGCACCCAGCGGGCCTCCGGGTTCGCGGGATCGAGCGGCGCGAGGTCGGCGGCGGGACTCGTGAAGAGGAAGAGCGTGATGGTCTTGCGCTCGGGCAGCCCGCCGCCGACGCCGAGCCGGGTGTAGGACCCCAGCTCCCGCACCAGGTCCAGGTCGGCCAGCCCGCACTCCTCGTGGATCTCGCGTCGCGCCGCGTCCAGCACCGCCTCGCCGGGGTCGACGTGACCCTTCGGCAACGACCACGTCCGGGCCCGCTGGCGCACGACGACCACCCGGCCGTCCGGGTCGACGACCACGCCGCCCGCCGCTTCGCTGTGGAACACGGAGGTCATCGTGCCTGTCCGCGACGAGTTCCGAATACATGACGGCAGGTGTCGTGTATCCCCCACGACACTGCTCCCATGAACACCACACGAGCCACCGAGATCGCCACCTCCTACTTCACCGCCTGGTCGTCCGGGGACACCGACACGGCCGCGTCGTACCTCGTCGACGACGTCGTCATCAGCGCCCCCAGCGGCGAGTTCCACGGCCACGACGGCTTCCACCGGTTCATGGACCGCTTCGTCACGATGCTCACCGGGGTCTCCGGCTTCACCGCGTACGGCGACGACAGCACCGCGGTGCTCTGGTACGAGACGCACCTGACGCCGGTGCCGACCCTGCCCGCGGGCGAGCGCATCACGGTCGACGGCGACCGGATCACGCGCATCGACATCACGTTCGACCGCCTGCCCATGACGCAGGCGGCCACCTCGTAGCGCGACTTGTCCGGAACGGCCCCGGACGACGGGTCCCGGTTGGCACACTCCGGGGCATGGCGGTGGAGGAGACGGTCGTCGTGGTCCCGCTGCACGCGCTGCCGCACGACGACGAGGCGGTGTGCGAGCTCCGGCTGCTGACCGACGACCGGCTCGCCCTGCCCGTGTACGCGAGCGTCGAGGAGCTCGTGGCCTGCTGCGGCGGCGAGCAGCCGTGGATGACGGTCCTCGCCGACCGGGTGCCGGAGCTGCGGGACGCGACCGGGGCCGACGTCGTCGTGGAGGGCCTGCAGCTGCCCGCCGAGGCGCGCCACGGGCGGGCGGTCGGGTGAGCACCCCCGGCTACGACGTCGACCTCGCACGGGTCGACGGGATCGCGGCCGCCCTCGACGCCGCGGCCGACCCGCTGACCGCGGCCGGGGACGGCGCCACCGACGTGCCGCAGGCCGGCCCCGTGACCGGCGAGGTCATCTCGTACGTCGGCGCGCTCGCCCGGGCGGTGTCGGGGCTGGTCGAGGGCACCGCGGGCACGGCGGGCGCCGCCCGCTCGGCGGCGGTCGCCTACCGCGACACGGACCGCCGGGCCGCGGCGGCCCTCGACGCCGCGGTCCCGGGGTCCTGACGATGCCGATCGACACCGCGATCGACGCCGAGGCCGGGTCCTGCCGCGCGACCGCCCGCTGGCTCTCCTCCGTCGGCCAGGGCGCCGAGCGGACCGCCGACCAGGTCAACACCACCCGCCAGCAGTCGAGCGGCGCCTGGGAGGGCGCAGCCGGCGACGGCTTCCGCGACCGTGCCACACAGCTCTGCACGGCGGGCGACGAGGTGGCCGGCAACGCCCGCGGCGCTGCCGCCGCGATGTCCGCCTTCGCGGACGCCGTCGACGCCGTGACGGCCGACATGGCCCGCGCCCGGGCGGTCGCGGCCGGCGCGGGCCTGCCCGTGCAGGGCGAGGTCATCGGCGAGCCCACCGCGGTGGTGCCCGGTCCGCTCGCGCCCGACGCGCCGCCCGACGTCGCCGCCGGCCACCGGCAGGCGACGGACGCGGCCACCGCCCAGCAGCGCGCCTTCGACGAGGCGGCCACCATCGCCGGCACTGCCCGCACCCGGTACACCGAGGCGCAGGACCGGCTGCGGTCCGGCCTCACGGCGCCGACCGACTGGCTGAACTCCTCCGCGACGACGTGGACCTTCCGCGGCGCGCTCGTGCCCGCCGTCACCGCGACCTCGTTGGTCGGCGCGGCCCGGCGGTGGGCGGACGTGGCGGAGCACTACGGCGAGGAGGCCCGGCTCTGGCAGCAGGCCCTGCACGTCGAGCCCGCGGCGCCCGGCGCGAGCTCGGTCGACCCGCGGGCACGCTACGAGGAGGCCCGGCGTCTGGCGGGACGGGCGAACGGTGCCGCCCTCTCGAACGCGCGGCTCCTGGGCGGCGCCCACGAGCTCCCCGGGATGGGGCGCGCCGTCGACCTCCTCGGCCGCCCGGCCGTCCCGGTGCCCGAGACCGCGACCGGGCTGCTCGGCCGGGTCGCGCCCGTCCTGCGCAGCGTCCCCGTCCTCGGGGTCGTCAGCACCGGGGCCGGCATCGGGCTCGACACCGCGGCGGGCCGCTCCGTCGGGTCCGCGACCGCCAAGAACGTCACCCAGACCCTGGCGGCCACCGCGACCACGGCCGGGACCGCCGCGCTCCTGGGGCTCGCCGTGGCCGGCGGCCCCGCGACCCTCGTCGCGGTGGGCGCCGGTTTCGCCGTCTCGTGGGCGATCGGCGACCACTGGGACACCATCGAGGGCTGGTTCAGCTGAGCGCGACCGACCGGTGGCGGATCGGCGCGTCGCCCCTGCCACCGCGGCCGGACCCGGAGACCGGCCTCCCCCGGCCGCCCGCGGGCCCGCGCTGGTCGCTGGCCGGGCCGCACGCGGCGCGGACGGGACACCCGGCCGGGGCGGCCCGAGGCGGGCGCCCGACCCGGCTGCGCCCGGCCCCGCCGGACCGCGGACCCACGCTGGAGGTCAAGCGGGGTTCGTGGCGGACGGGGCTGGCGATGCTGGCGCTGCTCGCCGTGCCGATCCTGATCGCGGGCCTGGTGAATCCGGTCGTCCTGACCCTGTGGTGGCTGTGGGTGCTGTACGCGGTGGCCGCCGTGATCGGGTTCCGCACCGAGTCCCGGCAGTACCTCGCCGCCGGCGCCGACTGGCTGCAGGGGCGCGGGAGCTGGGTGGACGTCTACCAGCTGACCGAGATCGTCGTCGCGGCGGGCACCGCCCAGCACTGGATCACCTTCGTCGACGCCGAGGGCCGCCGCTCCACGCAGAGCACCAACGACCTCCAGGCCAACCCCGCCCTGTGGGACCTGGTCTACAACGGCATCCGGCACAGCGTCGCCGACGGCGCGACCGTTCGCGGGACCGGCGCCCGGAACCTCCGGCCGCCAGGCGCCCCCTGAGCGGACCGGTCAGAGCCAGCGGGCGGCGATCGCGTCGAGGCGCGCCAGCACGTCGCGCTCGGGGCCCGGGTCGACCCAGAACGCGATCCGGTCGACCCCGACCTCCTCGAAGCCGGTGGGGTCGAGGCCGTCGGGGTCGGCGCCGAACACCGTGAACGGCACGTCGGGGCGCCCCTGCTCCCCCAGCCAGGCCCGGACCCGGCGGAACGTCTCCAGGTCGAACCGGTCGCGCAGCCACGCGTCGCCGTGGTCGCGCAGCCGGCGCAGCGCCGCGTCGCTCTCGCCGCCCACGTGGACCGGCGGGTGCGGGGCCTGCACCGGCTTCGGCCAGCAGTACATCGGGTCGAAATCCACGTACTCGCCGTGGAACTCCGCGAGCTCCTCGGTCCAGATCCGCCGCATCGCCGCGAGCTTCTCGTCGAGCACCTTCCCGCGACGACGCGGGTCGATCCCGTGGTCGGCGGCCTCCTCGCGGTTCCACCCGGCCCCGACGCCGAAGATCGCGCGCCCGCCGGACACCAGGTCGAGGCTCGCGACCTGCTTCGCGGTGTGGATCGGGTCGCGCTCCGCGGGCAGGGCCACCCCGGTCCCGAGCTTCAGGTCCGTCGTCGTCGCGGCGAGGACCGAGAGCGTCACGAAGACGTCGATCGTGCGGTAGAAGTGCCGCGGCAGGTCCCCGCCGGCGGGCGCGGGGCTCTCGCGGCGCGCCGGGATGTGCGAGTGCTCGGGCACGAACACCGACTCGAACCCGCGCTCCTCGAGGGCCGGTCCGAGCCGCGCCGGTGCGATCGTCTCGTCCGTCGCGAACAGCACGATCCCGAACTCCACGCCGGCCATGGTCGCGGGTGACCCGATCTCGCGCCACCGTCGGCAGGTCGCCCGGATCCCGCCCGACGGGGCGACGCGGCGCGACCGACGCGCCGAGGAGCGCGCACTACGCTGGAGAGGTGTCGAGGGACGAGGGTGAGCGCTTCGATCTGGAGGACACCGTGGACGCCCTCGACGACCTCCTGCCGGGCCTGCGGGCGGCGATGATCGACCTGCTCGACGCGGTGAACGACCGCGCGGACGGCCTCGGCCCCGCCCGGCCCGACCTGCTCGCCCGGTTCCGCGAGCAGCTCGTGCGGGTGTGGTCACGCACCCCCGAGCAGGAGCGCCCGCTCGCCGTCCTCGACGCCCTCCGGACGATCCTGACGCGCAGCGTGTGACCCGCGCGGGCCGTTCCGCCTGGCGTCACGGACGCGTCACACGACGTCGCTAGCGTCGGCGGGCGTGCGAGGAGAGGACGAGCGTGCGGGGTGAGCTGCACCGTCGCGGGTCGTGGCGCGCGGCGCTCACGGTCGTGGCGCTCACGGCGGCCCCGTGGGCGTGGTTCGCACTCCGCGACCCGCTCGGTCTCGCCGGCGACGTGCTCGCGATCGTGCTGCCCGTCCTGACGGTGGTCGGGGCGGGGGTGCTCGTGTGGCGGCTGCGCCGCGCGGGCGTCCTCCCCGCGGTGTCGCTGCTGCTGGCGGGCACGGTCGCGGTCGTCGGCCCGTGGGCTCCCGACGACGCCGGGTCGGTGCGGCCCGGAGCGGCCGTGACCCTGGCGGCGGCGAACGTGACCGGGATGTCGTCGACGGTGCCCGCCCTGCGCTCGGCCGGGGCCGACGTGCTCGTCGTCAGCGAGGACGACCCCGCCGTCGACGCCGGCATCGCCCCCGCCTACCCGTTCCGCGAGGTCGCGTCGAACGGCAGCCACGTCGGGGTCTACAGCCGCTTCCCGCTGCGCCTGCTCGAGGGCCCGGGCCCCGACCTCCCGGGGCTGCGGGTCGCCGTCGCCGCGCCTGTCCCGTTCGACCTGATCGCCCTGCACGTGCCGCGCCCCTGGTTCACCGGGCGCGGCGGGTACCAGGCCACCCCGGCCGAGCACCACCGGCTCGTCGAGGCCACGGCGGCGCGCGTCGCGAGGAGCCCCGGCCCGGTCGTCGTCGCCGGGGACCTCAACTCCACGGACCGGGCGCGGGACTACCGCTCGCTGGTCTCCGACGTCGGGATGGTGGACGCGATGCGCGAGCGCTGGGCCGCCCCGACCCAGGTCACGAGCTGGGCGCTGTTCGCGCTGCGCATCGACCACGTGCTGGTCGGCGGGGCCTGGTGCGGCGACGCGCCGCGACGCTTCGACCTGCCCCGGTCCGACCACCTCGGGGTGACGGCGGCGATCGGTCCGTGCTCAGCCGGTCGCGGCTGACCCGGTCGCGAGGGTCTCGACGAGGCGGGTGGCGAGCTCCCCGGCGTCCTCGTCGTCGATCAGGAGCAGCAGGGCGGCGACCACCCGGGCGTGCGACCGCGCCTGCAGACGGGACAGGGCCTCGGCCCCGTCGGCCAGGGGCAACGCGTTCTGCGTGAGGGCGAGCGCCGTGGCCGGGCAGAGCCCCTCGGCCAGCCAGTGCTCCGTGGCGACGACGACGGCGGTGGCGACGTCGGGGAGCTCCCACACCTCCGCGGGCTCCGTGAGGTCCTCGGACACCGCTTCGACGATCACATAAGCAGTCTTACCGATGACGGTTCGTGACGATCATGTCCCCTGACCGGGAGGTCGGCCGTCGCCGAGCCACCATCCGTAGGGGATGCACCACCGGTCGTCGCGCGGGTCCCAGCGACCGACCTCCTGCGTCGGGTCCAGGTCGGTCCCGGCGACGGCGTCGACCTCCGCGACGAACGGCTCCGCGCAGCGGTCGTCGAGATGGTCCAGGTAGTGCGTCAGGGTGGGGAGACCGCGGATCCAGGAGAGGTCGGGGACGTCGAGGACCAGGGCCCGCCGCACCGGGTCGCACTCGTAGCTGACGCACGACAGCCAGCCCGGCCGGCCGTGTACCAGGTCGCGGAACACCACGCTCTGGAGCACGTGGTCCTCGACGACGGTGTCGTCGCGGAGCCGGAAGTACAGGGCCTGTCGCACGGAGGCTGCGCTCCTACGGGATCGGTTCCCGGCCGACGTGGTCGACCGGGTCCGCTCGGGTGCACACCCGACCCACCCGGGCAAACACCGCACCCGGTGAGCGACCGCTCACCCCCGGGCGGCCTTCCCGAGCGCCCCGCGGGCGATGATCACCTGCTGGATCTGGCTCGTGCCCTCGTAGATCCGGAACAGCCGCACGTCGCGGTACATCCGCTCCACCGGGACCTCGCGCATGTAGCCGGACCCGCCGTGCACCTGTACCGCGCGGTCGGCGATGCGCCCGACCGCCTCGGAGCAGAAGTACTTGGCCGTCGACGGGCCCGTGACCCGGTCCGACCCGTCGTCGTAGGCCTTCGCCGCCTCCCGCACCAGGGCGCGGCCGGCGTGGAGGTCGGTGACCGAGTCGGCGACGAGGCCCTGGACGAGCTGGTAGGTGGCGATCAGGTGCCCGCCCTGCTCGCGGGCCGACGCGAACTCGACGGTCTCGTGCACCAGCCGGGCCGACATCCCCACGCAGAGCGCCGCGATGTGCAGCCGCCCGTGCGCCAGGCACTTCATCGCGGTGACGAACCCGCGGTGCAGCCCCTCCTCGCCCCCCACCAGGTGGGCCGCCGGGACGCGGACGTCGTCGAGATACACCTCGCAGGTCCACGACCCGCGCTGGCCCATCTTCGCGTCGTGCGGGCCGAAGGAGACCCCGGGCGCGTCGGTCGGGACCAGGAAGGTCGAGATGCCCTTTGCGGGCGGGGCGTCGGGATCGGTCCGCGCGAAGACCATCAGCACGTCGGCGAGCGGGGCGTTGGTGATCCAGCGCTTCGCTCCCGAGATCACCCAGGCGTCCCCGTCGCGGACGGCCTTCGTGGTCAGCGACGACGGGTCGGACCCGGCGTCCGGCTCGGTCAGGGCGAAGCTCGCGACGACCTCCCCGGAGGCCAGGCGCGGCAGCCACTCCTGACGCTGCTCCTCGGTGCCGCCGGAGAGCAGGACCTGCCCCGCGATGCCGTTGTTGGTGCCGAACATCGAGCGCAGCGCCGGGGTGGTCCAGCCGAGCTCCATCGCGAGCTCGACCTCCTCGGCCATGGAGAGCCCGATGCCGCCGTAGCTCTCGGGGATCGCGAACCCGTAGAGCCCCATCGCCTTGCAGGCGTCGCGGAGCTGGTCCGGCACGGCGTCGTCGGCCTCGATCCGGTCCTCGAGCGGGACGACCTGCTCGCGCACGAACTCCCGCACGGAGCGCAGGACGTCGGCGAAGTCGGAGGGGTCCACGGGCACGTCCTTCGTCGCGGGGTCGGCGGGCAGCCGATCGTGACACAGGGCGCGGGTGCGGGCTCCGCGTCGCCGTCCGGCCTGCGATCATCGCGCCGGTGAGCGAGCCCGCGTGGGTGCACCACGCCATCTGGTGGCACGTCTACCCGCTCGGCTCCACCGGCGCGTACCCCGCCTCGCCGCCTCCCGGACCCGAGGAGCACCGGCTGCGCCGCCTGGTCGGGTGGCTCGACCACGTGCAGCGGCTCGGCACCAACGGCGTCCTGCTCGGGCCGGTGTTCGCGTCGAGTACGCACGGCTACGACACCGTCGACCACCTGCGGGTGGATCCGCGTCTCGGCGACTCGGACGATCTCGACCTCCTGGTGGCCGAGGCCCACGACCGGGGCCTGCGGGTCGTGCTCGACGGCGTGTTCCACCACGTCGGGTCCGAGCACCCGTGGGTACGCTCCGGCTCCGCGTGGCTGCGCCGCGACCGGCGAGGGGACCTCGCGACGTTCGAGGGGCACCCCGGCCTGATCGCGCTCGACCACGCGCGACCCGAGGTCCGCGACCACGTCGTCGAGGTGATGGCCCACTGGCTCGGCCGCGGCGTCGACGGGTGGCGGCTCGACGCCGCGTACGCCGTCCCGGCGGAGTTCTGGGCCGAGGTGCTGCCGCGGGTGCGGGAGCGGTTCGGTGAGGCGTGGTTCCTCGGCGAGGTCATCCACGGGGACCAGGCCGCGATCGCGCGGGCCACGACGATCGACTCGCTGACGCAGTACGAGCTGTGGAAGGCGGTGTGGTCCAGCCTCAACGACCGCAACCCGCACGAGCTCGCCCACGCCCTGCGCCGTCACGACGGCTTCACCGACGCCGAGGTGCCCGCGACCTTCGTCGGGAACCACGACGTCACCCGTCTGGCCAGCCGGCTCGACGACCGCCGCACCCTGCCGCTCGCGCTGGCCGTCCTGTTCACCGTGGCCGGCACCCCGACCGTCTACGCCGGCGACGAGTTCGGCCTGACCGGGATCAAGGAGGACCGGGAGGGCGGGGACGACGCGGTGCGCCCGGAGCTCCCGGCCGACCCGGCCGAGCTCCCCGACGGCGCCGACCTCGACGTCCTGCACCTGCACCGGGAGCTGATCGGGGTGCGCCGCCGGCACGACTGGCTGCACGCCGCGCGCCTCGAGGTGGTGCACGTCGACCACGAGCGGATCACGTGGCGGAGCCACCACGAGGGTCGGGCGCTGCTGGTCACGCTGGACTACGGCGACGGCTCCCGACCTCCGAACTGGTGGTTCGAGGAGTGATCGGCCGGCGCGAGCAGGGCCAGCCCGAGCAGGAGCCGGTCGCGGGCGTCGGCGAGCCGGCGACCGGTGAGCGACTCGATCCGCCCCAGCCGGTACATGACGGTGTTGCGGTGGCAGTACAGGACGGCCGCGGCCCGCGACGGTGAGCCGTCGGCGTCGAGCACCGCGCGCAGGGTCACCAGGAGGGTGTCGCGGTCGCGGTCCGGGAGATCGAGCAGGTCGCGCAGGGCGACGCGGCGCAGCCGGGGCACCAGGTCCGGCGTCCCGGCGAGGAGCGCCTCCGGGAGCCGCTCGTCCAGGGTGACGACGCCGGTGCTGCCGGCCGGGAGCGTTCCGACCGCCAGCCGGGCCCACCGGTGGGCGACGTCGAGACGGCCCGGGCCGCGGACCGGCGGGGAGACGCCGATCGGACCCGCAGTGTGCCGGGTCAGGCCCTCGACGACGCGGGGCAGCGCCGCGGCGGCGTCGTCGCCGGGCACGATCACGCCGACGATCTCCGCGGACCGGGCGTGCCAGTACGAGGGGGCGACCGCGGCCAACGCCTCCGCGGGGGCCGGGAGCGGATCGTCCACCTCGTCGGTCGGCGCGACCACGCAGATCAGCTCGGCGTCCTGCGGCACGTCGAGCAGGCGGGCCGCGTCGCGCGCGACGACGGGGTCGTGGCCGCGTCCGGCCAGCAGCCCCTCCAGCACCGCCCAGCGCCGGCCGAGCTCGTTGCCCCGCAGCCGGGCCTCCTCCTGGCGGTAGGCGTCGACGAGCCGGTCGGAGCTCGCGTCGAGCATGCCCCAGACGTCGTCGGCGGCCACCAGCAGCGCCGCGTCGTGCCCGCCGTCGAACCGGGCGCGGGAGACGTCACGCATCCGCTCCCAGACCAACCGCCCGCACTGCCGGTAGGCGCGCAGCACCACCTCGAGCGGGACGCCCTGCCGGGCCCGGCGGCGGCCGGTGTCGACGGTGCGTGCCGCCGCGTCGACCCCGGGCGGCAGGTCCCCCGCCAGCAGCGTCAGGAGCCGGTCGAGGCTCGCACGACACGTGGGACGGAGGTCGTCGTCGACCGGCACGCCGAGCTCGGCGTAGACGTCCTCGCGCTCGACGATGCGCGCCGTCAGGACGTCGGCCAGGTCCTCGACCTCCGCACGTAGCGCCCGGCACAGCACGGTCAGGGTCTCCGCGGCGTCCGTCGGACGGGGTGGGGCGGCCACCGGGGCATCCTGCCGTGCGCGGCGCTGTGCGGTCCACGTCACATCTTGTGCTCGGCGCCCATACCGCTCGTCGGGCCCGGCGGCGAGGCTGGACGCGCCCGTGGTCGCGCCCCGTGACCGCGACGTCACGCGAGGAGGCGGACATGGCCACGGCGGAGACCGGGTCGTCGGCGGGTGCGACGGCGGTCGACCGGCGCGAGGTCCGCCGGACCTCGCTGGTGAGCCTGCTCGGCTCGACGATCGAGTGGTACGACTTCTTCATCTACGGGACCGCCGCGGCCCTCGTCCTGAACACCGCGTTCTTCCCGAGCGTCGACCCCTTCGTCGGCACCCTCGCGGCGTTCAGCTCGTTCGCGGTCGGGTTCATCGCCCGCCCCATCGGCGGGATCATCTGGGGCCACTACGGCGACCGCATCGGCCGGAAGAAGGCGCTGGTCTCGGCCCTGTTCCTGATGGGCGGGTCGACGACGCTGGTCGGTCTCCTGCCGAGCTACGCGACGATCGGCGTCGCCGCACCGGTGCTGCTGTTCGTCCTGCGGATCGTCCAGGGCATCGCCGTCGGGGGGCAGTGGGGCGGCGCGGTCCTCATCGCCACCGAGTACGCCCCGGCGAACCGCAAGGGCTTCTACGGCAGCTTCCCGCAGCTCGGTGTGCCGATCGCGGTGATCGTCTCCAACGGCATCTTCCTGGGCCTGGAGGCGGGGCTCGGCGAGGAGGCCTTCACGTCCTGGGGCTGGCGGGTCCCGTTCCTGCTGTCCGTGCTGCTGATCGGGGTCGCGCTGTACGCCCAGCTGCGTCTCGAGGACACGCCGGCGTTCAAGCAGGTGCAGCAGCAGTCGGCCGGGACGCGCCGTTCGCCCGTCATCGAGGTGCTGCGCTCGCACCCGAAGCAGGTGCTGCTCGCGGCCGGGTCGTTCGTCGCCGTCAACGGCGGGTTCTACATCTACGTCGTCTACGTGCTGTCCTACGGCGCGCGGGCGCTGCAGCTGCCCGAGTCGACGCTGCTCGTCGGCATCCTCGGGTCGAGCGCGGTCAACCTCGCGCTGATCCCGCTGTTCGCGCTGCTCTCCGACCGGGTGGGCCGACGACCGGTGTACCTGGCGGGGGCGATCGGGACCGTCCTCGTCGCCTTCCCGGTGTTCTGGCTCATCGACACCCGCTCGACGTTCCTGATCTTCCTCGGCCTGCTGCTCGGCGGCATCGCCAACTCCGCGATGTACGGCCCGCAGGCGGCGCTGTTCGCCGAGCTGTTCAGCGCCGAGGTGCGCTACTCGGGGGCCTCGCTGGGCTACCAGATCGGGGCGGTGCTCGGCGGCGGGCTGGCCCCGCTCATCGCCGCCTCGCTGTACCAGGCCACCGGGACCTCGGCGTCGACCTCGCTGTACCTGCTGGCCATGGGCGTCGTCACCGCGGTCTCGGCGTGGTTGCTGCACGAGACGCACCGGCCGACGGAGGTCTCCTAGGGCTCGGTCGTCCCGCCGGGCGGTCGCGGGGCGTTGAGCCGGAACCCCATGCCGAGCAGCCGGATCGTCAAGCAGGCCCCGGCTCCGACGAGGGCCCACAGGGCGCCGACGTCGCCGAGCCGGGCCGCCACGACGACGACCGCCGCACCGACCAGCGCCGGGATCGCATAGAGCTCGCTGGACAGGACGCTCGGCACGCGCCGCACGAGCACGTCGCGGAGGGTGCCGCCGCCGACCGCGGTGATGGTGCCCAGCAGGACCGACTGCCCGACGCCCGCGCCGAGCGCCATGGCCTTCGTCGCCCCGGTCACCGCGAACAGGCTGAGGCCGAGGGCGTCGAACACCGCGATCGGCCGGGCCAACCGGTCCAACCGGCCGCTCAGCGCGAAGGCGATCAGTCCGCCGACCGCCGCCGTCACCAGGTAGCGCCAGTCGCTGAAGGTGGCCGGCGGCAGGGCGCCGAGCAGGACGTCGCGCAGGATGCCGCCGCCCAGCGCGGTGATCATCCCGAGGGTGACCACGCCGACGATGTCCAGCTGCGCCGCCCGGACCGCCGTCAGCGCGCCGTTGAGGGCGAACGCGAACGTGCCGAGCAGGTCGAGCACCAACGCCGTCGTCACGGGACCACCACCGGGCCATGGTCGTGCAGGGCCTCCGGGGTGGCCAGGCGGGGGGCGGCCCGGCGCGGCGGGCGTCTTGTCGCGGGCTACCGCTGCTCGCCCACCAGCCTGTCGCTGGGAATCCCCACGACAGGGCGACCCGGGGACAGCGGCAAACCGCGACAAGGTGGTGCCCAGGGCGGATGCGGCACCAGGCCGGCGGGCCGAGCGGGTACTGAGCGCTGTCCGAGCAGCCTCGCGGGAGCCCCGGGTACCCGCTGATCACAGCGCCCTCGGCTTGTCGCGGCGAATCACAACGACAGGCCGGCGGGGACCATCCTGTCGCGGGCTCCTGACGCCCGCCGCCCGCCTTGTCGCTGTGAATCCCCACGACAAGGCGACCCGGGGATGGCGGCAAACCGCGACAAGGAAGCACGGCACACGCCCACACGCCCAACGGGCACTCAGCGCGGTCGATGCGGCCCCACGACAGCACTTCGTACCCGTTGATCAGCGCGGGCCCCGCTTGTCGCTGGGAATCACCACGACAAGCCGCCGTCGACTCCGCGGCAGCCCGCGACGAGGAGGCACCGGACACGGCCCGGAAACGCCCGGCCGACCCCGTGATCGGTTCGACGAGGCCGTCCGGCGGGCGCATCCTGGACGTTCCCGCACCACGGAGGTGGGCCGTGACCGACGTCCCGGACCCCGAACGCAGCAACACCGAGCACGACCAGACCGACGCCGCACTCTCGGACGCCGTCGAGGACGCCCTCAAGCCGGCGCAGCACGACGCGGTGATGGCCCTCTGGCAACGGGTGGTCCTCGGTCGGCTCGACCGCGGCGGCCCGCCGACCGAGGACGAGGAACTGCTGCGGCGGCTCTACGAGGGCGAACGGCCGGACGACCCGCCCTCCTCGTAGCCGCTGCCGAGCGCGGTGCGCAGCAACGCGTCGAGCTCGTCGACGTGCGCGTCCGCGCCGGTCGCCAGGCACTGGACGAAGTAGCCGTCGACGGCGACCGCGAACGTACGCACCCGGGCGGGGTCGCCGGTGTGCCGCCCGGCGAGGTCGGCGAGGAGGTCGAGCCAGAGCCGCACGGCGTCGCGCAGGCCCGGACGGCGCGCGGCCAGCGCGTAGAGCTCGTAGCCGGCGGCGACCCGGGCACGGTTCGCGGTGAACAGGCCGACGAGCTCGGTGGCGAGCCAGGACGGATCCGCGCCGGCCGCCTCCGCCACGATCTGTTCGGTCCCGGAGCGCAGGGCGGTGACGAGCAGGTCGTCGAGCGAGTCGAAGTGGTGGGAGACGGCGCTGCGCGGGAGGCCGGCCTCGGCGGCGACCGCCTGGTGGGTCACTCCCGCCACACCGTCGCGGGCGATGACGGCGAGGACCGCCTCGACGAGCAGCCCTCGGCGTCGGAGGCCCCGACGACGACGCCCGTCGGGCTCGGCGTCCCCGGTCACCCGGCCCCGCCGTAGACCACGACCACCCCGACCAGCACGAGCAGCAGGCCGACGACGTGGCGACGGTCGAGACGGTCCCCGAACACGAGCACCCCGGCCGTCGCGGCGAGCACGATGCCCGACCCGCTCCAGATCCCGTAGCCGACCGCCAGCGGGAGGCCCCGCGCGATCGCCTGCGACATCAGCATCACCGAGACCGCCATGCCGGCGAATGCGACGGCCACCCACGAGAACCGTCGCAGGCCCTCCGACGCCCGCGTCGCCGCGATGGCCAGCCCCTGCGCGAGGACCGATCCCAGCAGCAGGAGCGTCCCCGTCACGACGGCCCCGTCGTCGACCGCGGGCCGAGCTGCATCGCGAGCGCCCCGAGCAGGATCAGGACGAGGCCGACGCCCTGCGCCGCGGCGAGGGGGTCACCGAACAGGAGCGCACTCGACACCGTCGCCACCACGAGTCCGCACCCGGTCAGGGTCCCGTAGGCGATGCCGAGGGTGAGCCCGTACCGGAGGGCGCGGGAGAACAGCACGATCGACGTCGTGTAACCGGTCAGCACCCCGAGCGAGGGCAGCAGGACGGTGAACCCCTGCGCTGCGTGCAGCAGGAGCGTCCCGCCGACCTCGCAGACGATCGACGCCGCGAGCAGGAGCAGGCCGCGGATTCTTTCGGGACGCACGTCCCGATAGTTGCACGGACCGCCCGGGTACACCAGCCGCATGTCCGACATCGCCCCGCACGGCCTGCACCACGTGACGGCCATCGCCTCGGATCCGCAGCGCAACGTCGACTTCTACACGCGCGTGCTCGGGCTGCGCCTGGTCAAGACGACCGTCAACTTCGACGCCCCGGGGAACTACCACCTCTACTACGGCGACGACGCCGGACGACCGTCGACACTGCTCACCTTCTTCCCCTGGCCCGACGCCGAGCGGGGTCGGCAGGGCACGGGCCTCACGACCGCGACCGCGTTCTCGGTGCCGCCGGAGTCGCTCGGCTGGTGGCAGGACCACCTGGCCCGGCACGACGTGGACCTCGTCGCGGGCCCGCACGATCGCGAGACCGCGGGGCACGACGAGGAGGTCCTGACGCTGCGCGACCCCGACGGGCTCGTCCTCGACCTGGTCGCCGCGCCGGGCGACGCCCGGTCCGGGTGGGACGGTGTGGCGGACGTCCCGACGGAGCACGCCGTACGGGGCCTGCACTCGGTCACGCTGACGGAGCGGGAGCTCGAGGCCACCGCCACGATGCTCACGGGGCTGCTCGGGATGAACGCCGAGGGCGGCGGGGACCGCGCCCGTTTCGACATGGGGCCGGACCGTCCCGGCACCGTTGTCGACGTGGCCACGAGCGCCAACGGTGACTCGGGCCTGCAGGCCGGCGGCACCGTCCACCACATCGCCTTCCGGACGCCCGACCGAGCGACCCAGGAGCGGTGGCGCGACGAGCTGGTGGAGGCCGGACTGGAGGTCACGCCGATCCTGGACCGTCAGTACTTCACGTCGATCTACTTCCGGGAGCCCGGCGGGGTGCTGTTCGAGATCGCCACCGACCAGCCGGGGTTCGACGTGGACGAGCCGTTGCTCGAGCTGGGCCGGCACCTCAAGCTCCCGCCGTGGCTGGAACCGGACCGGGAGCAGATCGAGCGGTCGCTCCCCGCGCTGCACCTGGACGACACGACCGTCACCGGCCCGGAGCACGGGTGAGCGGGACGGACACCGACGTGCTCCGCCGGGCCGCCGACGAGATCGAGCGGCTCGCCGCTCGGACCCCACCGGGCCGCTGGACGGTGCGGGGCCTGCTGGCGAGCCGTCCCGAGGTCGTCGCGGTCGACGCGGACGGGCGCACCGAGCACGTCGCCGAGGCCCGGGCCGCCAGCGCACAGTGGATCGTCACGACGGCGCCGGCGATCGCGCCGTCCCTCGTGGCCTGGCTCCGCGGGACCGCCGAGGGGCCGGGGCCGTATCCCCGGGCCGCCGTCGACCTCGCGAGGGCCGTGCTCGCAGCCCACGATCGCGAGTCGGGCGGCGACATGCGCAACGTCTGATGCGACCCGCCGCCGAACTCCCGGTCGCCGTCAGGTCCTGGCGACCGCCATCGCGCGCGGGCGCAGGAGGTGTCCGGCCGTCACGAGTGCTGCGACGGAGAGCAGGTCGGCCACCGTCAGCCCGTGCCGCGAGGTGAGGACGAGCAACGTCGGCCCCTCGACGGCCTTGTTCACCACGACCCACACCCCCGCGACGACGACGAGGCCGACCGCCAGCAGGAGCCGTGGCACGCGGCCCAGGCCCTCGGTCCACCTGCGGGGGACCTCGCGGACCTCGTGGTCGGGCGGGACCGGCATCGCCCACCGCAGGACCGCGACGACGAGGGCGATCACGACGACGTGCAGCACGGCCGAGATCAGCCCGGCGAGGATGCGGCCCTCGGTGCCCGCCAGGACGTCCGCCCCGAGCGACACCACGGCGACGGCTCCGACCGACCACGTCAGCACCGACGCCGGCCGGCGCGCCCGGCGGCGCACCACCGACCACGCGAGCGCGCCGAGCAGGGTCCCGACGACGGCCCAGGACACCGTCACCGCCGGGGACAGGCCCGGGTACCGCCACGGACGCAGCCCCGCCCGCCACGCGACCGCGAACGCGAGGACCCCGAGCGCCGCCCCCACGAGGGCCACGCCGAGGACCGCGAGCACCCGCCACCCGGACGCCGGACGGCGCTCCTCGACACCTGCCATCCACCCATCGTCCCCCGTCACGTCACACCGACGCGGGTCGCGGTCGTCACGACGACGCGAGGTGAGCGAGCACCCGCCGTCGGGAAACCTCTGCGCATGGACACGACGCAGCTCGAGACGGTCCACGGACGCCGCACCCGTCGGCGGACCGTGACCGTCCACGGCGAGTCGGTCGGGTTCTGGGAGTCGATCCCGGCCCACCACGTCGAGGCCGGTCACGAGGGCCCGTGGACCCATCCCGACGGCGAGGTGGTGGTGCTGGTGCACGGCATCGCCGGCAGCGCCGCCACGTGGCAGCCGGTGCTCGCCGAACTCGCCCGGCGCCGGGATCGTCGACACGTGATCGTGCCCGACCTGGTCGGGCACGGGTCGTCGTCGGCCCCGTGGGCGGACTACTCGCTCGGCGGCTACGCGACCGGGGTCCGCGACCTCCTCTCCGTGCTGGGGTACGACCACGCGGCGATCGTGGGCCACTCGCTGGGCGGCGGCGTCGTCCAGCAGTTCGCCCTGCAGTTCCCCGAGCACTGCGACCGGCTCGTCCTGGTCGCGTCCGGTGGGCTCGGGCGCGAGGTCAGCCCCGTGCTGCGCGCGGCCGCGCTGCCGGTCGCGGACTGGGTCCTCCCCGTCCTCACCAACCGCCACGTCGTCGACGCGGTCGGCCGGGTCGCGTACCGCGTGCCCGGACTCACGGCACTGCTGCGCGGATCCGTCGGCGAATCGGCGCGGTCGTTCGCCTCGCTGACCGACCCCGACCACCGTCAGGCGTTCCTCCACACCGCCCGCTCGGTCCTCGACCCGGGCGGTCAGCGCGTCCGCGCCACGGACCGGCTCTACCTCACCGAGGGCCTGCCGACCCTGATCGTGTGGGGCACGGCGGACACGATGATCCCGGTCTCGCACGGGCACCGCGCCCATGCGCTCATACCGGGGAGCCGCCTCGAGCTGTTCGAGGGCGCAGGCCACTTCCCGCACGCGGACGACCCGGCGCACTTCACGGACCTGCTGGTCGACTTCCTCGACCACACGCGGCCCTCACAGCGCAGCGCCCGGGACCAGGCCGCGCGGATCGCGGCCCACGCGGAGCTCGACCCGGTCCCGTAGGGCTCAGACCCCGGGCTCGTCGTACCGACTCCCGGCGAAGCTGCCGCCGACGAAGGCGTCGGTCCACGGGTCGGTCGGCAGATCGCGTCCGGCGAACACCTCGGCGTCGTCGGCGGAGCGGTACCCGAGCTCCGCGGCCGCGGTGAGCGACCAGCGCCGACGGGTGTTGTCCGAGACGCCCCACACCACGCGGAAACCGGGCGAGCGGACCGTGACCGCGGCCTCGACGAGCCGGGCCACGTCGTCGGGCGAGAGCCAGGTCGCGAGCGCGCGGGCGTCCGGCGGTTCCTCGATGCAGGTACCGATGCGCAGGCAGACGACGTCCAGGCCGTAGCGGTCGTGGTAGAGGCTGCCGAGCGCCTCGCCGGCCACCTTGGCCACGCCGTAGAACGTGTCCGGACGGGGCGGCAGGTCGTCCGGGACCGGGTCGACGGCGGGGTGGAAGCCGACGGCGTGGTTGCTGCTGGCGAACACCACGCGCGGGACTCCGGCCCGGCGGGCCGCCTCGAACACGGTGAACGTGCCGTGGATGTTCACGTCGAGGATCTCGTGCCACGGCGCCTCGGAGCTGATGCCCCCGAGGTGCACGACCGCGTCGGCGCCCCGGCACGCCGCCGTCAGCGCGTCCAGGTCGGTCACCGACGCCGTGACCACCTCCTCGCGCTCCCCCGGGTCCTCGACGGTGGCCACGTCGAGCAGGCGCAGGATGCGGTCCGGGCGGGCGAGGCGGGGGCGCAGCATCCCGCCGATTCGCCCTGCCGCGCCGGTGACGAGCAGCGTGTGGGTCATGGTCGCCATGGTGCGGCACGGGACGGGGTACTCCACCGGCACGCACGGCGAGCGGAGCCGTCGGAGGAAGGGACTCACACATGAGCACGGAGAAGAAGGCCGACAACAAGATCGACGAGGTCGCGGGCAAGGTCAAGGAGGCCGTCGGCAAGACGGTCGGCAACGAGTCCCTGACCGCCGAGGGCAAGGCCCAGTCGACCAAGGCCAACGTCAAGCAGGCCGGCGAGAAGGTCAAGGACGCCTTCAAGTAGGCCGCCCCCGACGACACGAACGGGCCGTTCGTCACCTTCTTCGGTGAGGAGCGGCCCGTTCGTGCGTCAGGAGCCGAGCAGCTGCGCCCGGATCTCCGCCTTCAGCACCTTGCCGAGCTTCGAGCGGGGCAGATCCGGCCAGATCTCGACCTGCTTCGGGCTCTTGACGCTGCCGATGCGGGCCTTGACGAACGACGTCACCTCGGCCGGGTCGACGCTGCTCCCCGGCCGCAGCTGCAGCACGGCCGTGACCCGCTCGCCCCACTTCTCGTCGGGCAGCCCGATCACCGCACCGTCGGCCACCGCGGGGTGCGCGAGGAGCGCCTGCTCGACCTCGGTGGAGTACACGTTGAACCCGCCGGTGATCACCATGTCCTTGGCGCGGTCGACGATGAACAGGAACCCGTCGTCGTCGAGGTAGCCGATGTCCCCGGTGTGGTGCCAGCCGTGCTTCGACGCCTCGGCGGTGGCCGCCTCGTCGTCGAGATAGCCGCGCATCACCAGCGAGCCGCGGACCACGATCTCCCCGCGTTCGCCGTGCTCCAGCAGGCGGCCGTCCTCGGCCATGATCGCCACGGTGACCATCGGCGAGGGGCGCCCCGCCGACGAGAGCCGGGCCGTCGCGATCGCCCCGTCGGGCCCGACGTGGTCGGCGGGCGCCATCGTCGAGATCATCATCGGCGCCTCGGTCTGGCCGAAGAGCTGCGCCATCACCGGCCCGATCCGGGTCCACGCCTCCTCCAGCCGGGAGGCCGACATGGGCGCCGCGCCGTACCAGAAGCACTGCAACGACGTCAGGTCGCGCCCGGGCAGCGACGGGTGGTCCAGCACCATGTAGATCAGCGTCGGCGGCAGGAACGTGTGCGTGACGCGGTGGCGCTCGACGTGGTCGAGGAAGCCCCCGACGTCGGGTGAACGCATGATCACGATCGAGCCGCCGCGGCGCAGCACCGGGAAGCACAGCACCCCGGCGGCGTGCGTCAGCGGCGCCAGCGCCAGGTAGACCGGGAGGCCGCCGCCCGCCGGCCACGGGTAGCTCATCAGCGTGATCGCGGTCATCGACTCGAGGTTCGTGCCGGTCAGCATCACGCCCTTGGGCCGGCCGGTGGTCCCGCCCGTCCCGACGATCATGGCGAGGTCGTCGCCCGGGTCACGGTCGACGTCGTCGGCACCCGTCGTCAGGAAGTCCTCGAGGCGCACGGCCCAGTCGGGCCCGCCGTCGTCGAGGCAGACCAGCGTCCGCAGCCGCGGCAGGGCGCCGCGGATCGCGTCGACGAGCGGCGCGAAGGAGGCCTGGAAGAAGAGCACCGTGCAGCCGAACAGCTCGAGCAGCTCGCGGTTCTCGGCCGCCTCGTTGCGCGGGTTGACCGGGCACCAGATCGCCCCGGCGCGACTGATGCCGAACACGCAGGTGAACGCGGTGGGGTCGTTGGCCGAGAGGATCGCGACCCGCTCGCCCGGCGCGACCCCGTCCGCCACCAGCGCCGACGCGACGCGGCCGGCCAGCCGCGTCACGTCGGCGTAGGTCGCCACCTCGCCGTCGCAGACCAGGCAGGGCGCGTCGGGATCCAGCGACGCACCCTTGTCCAGGTGGTCGACGAGCCGCATCACATGCCCATGCCGCCGTCGACCGGCAGGCCGGCGCCGTTGACGAAGCGGGCCGCGTCGGAGGCCAGGAAGACCACGGCGTCGGCGATGTCGGAGACCTCGCCGAGCCGCCCGGACGGGGTCAGCTCGACGACGGCGCCGACGGCCGCCTCCGGGCTGTCGAACAGCCCGAGGCCGGCGGTCTCGACGGCGAGCTTCTGGCCCATCGCGGTCGGAACCAGACCCGGGTAGACGCAGTTGACCCGCACGCCGTAGCCGAGCTTGCCCGACTCCATCGCGGCGACCCGGGTGAGCCGGTCGACACCGGACTTGGTGGCCGAGTAGCCGCCGATGGAGGGGAACGCGATGGTCGCGGCCACGGAGGCGACGTTGACGATCGCCCCGCCCTGACCCGCGGGGCCGCCGGGCCGCATCGCGCGGAAGGCGTGCTTGATGCCCAGCATGGTGCCGAGCAGGTTGACCTCGAGCATGCGCCGGACGTCGTCGGGCTCGGTGTCGACGAGCAGCTGGGTGACCTCGAGCCCGGCGTTGTTGATGACCACGTCCAGCCCGCCGAGCTCGCGGACGGTGTGGGCGATCGCGGCGTCCCACTGCGCGTCGTCGGTGACGTCAAGCGCGACGAAACCCGCCGTGCGACCCTCGCTCGTCAGCGACGCGGCCGTCCGCTCCCCCACGTCCTTCGCCACGTCGGCGAGCATCACGGCCGCCCCCGCGCCGGCCAGCGCGCGGGCCATGCCCTCGCCGAGCCCCTGCGCCCCGCCGGTCACCAGCACCCGGCGCCCCGTCAGATCGAACGCGCTCATGTCGTCCCTCCCGCCGACCCCCGGGCCGGCCGCACATCGTCGTGTCGGTGGTGTGGATCACAACCTAGGGAGGTTCTTGGACGAGCGTCAAGAATTCCTCGGACGAGTGTCCAGACGGGCGGGTTAGGCTGCCCGGCGTGACCAGCACCGACGACCGGCTGGCGCGACGGCAGGTGGACAAGTTCTCCGAGCGCCGTCGCCAGCTCGCCGACGCCGCCCTGCAGACCCTGGCGACGCAGGGCTACGCGCGAACGAGCCTGCGCGACATCGCGAAGGACTCCGGCTTCAGCGTCGGCGTGCTGCACTACTACTTCCGCGACAAGGTCGAGCTGATCACCGACTGCGTGCGGCGCTACAAGGCGGCCTGCGTCGAGCGCTACGACGCGATCGCCGCGCACGCGACCGACCCGGAGACGCTGCTGCGCGACGCCGGCGACGGGCTCGCGGCGACACTGGAGCAGGACGCCCTGCTCCACCGGCTCTGGTACGACCTGCGCGCCCAGTCGCTCTACGAGGAGTCCTTCCGGCTCGACGTCGCCGACATCGACGCGAGCCTGGAGCGCATGATCTGGCGGATCGTCACCGCCTACGCCGGCCTCGTCGGCGTCGAGCCGCGCTGCACGCCCGGACTCGCGTACGCCGCGTTCGACGGGCTCTTCGGGCAGGCGCTGCTGCGCCACCTCTCGGGCGACGCGGACGCGCTGGACGACCTGCGGGCGGGGACGCGGGTCCTGCTCGAGCGGCTGGTGTGATCAGCGGGGCCGCAGTCCGTCCGTGACCAGATCGAGGTAGCGCTCCCGGTTCGTGCGGTCCTCGTCGGGCGCGCGCACGAGCAGCAGGAGCAGGTCGTCGAGGTCGACGTCGGCGCGGAATTCCCCGGCGTCCCGGGCCGCGGCGACCAGCGCGTCCAGCGCCATGACCGCCCGCGCCGCCGAGCCGGAGGCGTCGTGGGCCGCGACCAGGCGCCACGCCTCGCGGGCGCCGTGGCCGGCCGGCAGCGGGGCGATCAGCACGTCGAGTTCGTGTCGGGCGGACGCCCCGCGCCGCACCCGTTCCCGGGCGACCTCGGCCCGCACGGCGAGGTCGCGGGTCGCCTCGCCGACCATCGCACCGACCAGATCGGCCTTCGTCGGGAAGTGGCGGTAGAGCGTGCCGACGGCGACACCGGCTCGCTCGGCGAGCGCGTCCATCCGGACGGCGTCGCCCTCGCGGGCCACCAGTTCCCGTGCGGCGACGACGATCTGCTCGCGGTTGCGCCGGGCGTCGACTCGCACGCTCACAAGATGAACCCGGGTTCCCGCGCTGCCAAGCGCCCGGACGGCCGAGCCCGACCCGCCGTCGGGAAGATTCCCGACGACGGGTCGGTGCGATCGGGTCAGGCGTTCGCCGGACCCCACTGCGGCGGGGCGGTCTCCGCCTCCATCTCGAGCTCGGCGGTGGCCTGCACCAGCTCCATCAGGTCCGGGTCGAGCCCCGGACCGAACTCCTCCGGACGCTCCACGGCGATCCCCGGGAAGGGGATGCCCTCCGGGGCCTGCTCCGTGGACAGCGTCGTCCCGTCCTTCGACGGCGAGGTACCGCGGATGATCTTCCCGGCCTCGCTGAGCTGGTCGAGGCTGAAGGTGTACTGCTTGGACTGCAGACCCTGTTCGGTCAGCTTCTTGACCTCGGGGAACTGCTCGGCGTTCGTCTTCGGGATCGGCAGGAGCTTGTTCCACTCCACGCCGAGGGCCTCGAGCGCCTTGGCGTAGCCGTTCTCGTGGGCCTGGTCGCGCACGATCAGGTACGCGATCGTCGACCGCGCGGTCTTGTTCGAGGTCATCTCGTAGAGCCGGCACTTCTGGAGGCGGCCGGTCGACTCGAGCATGAGGTTGTAGAGCAGGTTCAGCGGCAGGTTGCCGCTGTCGTAGACATACTTGCCCGTCCACGGGTCGCCCTGGGCGTCCACCGGCAGGGCACCCTGGGCGCCGACCAGCCAGTGGTGGATGTTCCCGCCCGAGAGGGCCAGGTCGAGCGGCGTGGCGCCGCCGGCACCGGGCTCGTCGAGCGACGTCGGGTTGCCCTGGTAGCGGGGCGAACCGTCGACCAGCTGCGCGATCGTCGAGGCGATGAGCTCGACGTGGCCGATCTCCTCGGTGCCGATCCCGTAGAGCAGGTCGCGGAACGGCTTGCCCGTCGGTCCGCGGAAATTGAAGCTCTGGAACAGGTACTGCATCATCGTGCGCATCTCGCCGAACTGGCCGCCGAGACCTTCCTGCAGCGCGTTCGCGGCCGCGGGATCCGGCTCGTCGGCCTCGATCTGGTTGAGCATGCGCTGGACGTGGAGGAACACAGAGAACCCCTTCGGTCGGGGGAGGATTGGCGCGACGCGTCTCCTGGCTCGGACGGCGTCGACGACGGGCGGCGGGTGGACGCCGGAGGCCGTCGCCCAAACGCGGGATCGCCGGGGCGGTCGAGTCAGCGGTTCCCGGCGGGCCCGGGATCGGCCGCGGCGCGGCCGTCGGACCCGTACTGATCGGCCGGTGCAACGACCGGTTGCCCGGAGAGGGTCGGAGCGGTCTACTTCTGGTCGATGGAGAAGGGGACACCGCGCGCGCTCGGCGAGGAGCCGGATGCGCTCGCCGCCGTGCTCGACCTGCTCGACCGCATCGATCCGCTGCTCGGCGAGCTGGACCCTGCGGACGACACCCTGCACGCTTCGATCGCCTCCGAGACCACCGCCATGCACCGGGCACGGGCGAGACTGAGTCGGGATCGAGCCCGGCAGATGCGGGAGAGGCTGGAGAGCGTCCGGCGGCGGGCGACCGAGCTCGCGGAATCGATGCGAAGCCTCCGGGCCGAGCGAGCCGTCGAGACGTCGGGCCCTTGGTGGGATCCCCTGCGAACCGCCTCCGCGCACCTGCTCGGGGCCCACCTCGAGGACCGGGACGACGTCCACCGGCACCTGCTCCTCGCCGCTCGCTCGGCGGTGCCGACCGCTGCAGGCGTCGGCCTCGTGTGGCACGACGAGGATCGGCTCGTCGTCCTCCACGAGGACGACCCGGTGCTCGACGCGCTGGTCGCACGCGACAGGGCCGTCGGTACGGGCCCGACGCACGCGGCCCTCGCGGGTGCCGACGTACGGGTACCGGACCTGCCCCACGACCGGCAGTGGCCGGACCTCGCCCGTGACCTGGCGGGCCTCGACGTCCGCAGCCTCCTGGGGATCCGGCTGACCGGGCCGGGGCAGGACCGCAACGGCGACCACACCCACGTCGCCGCCATCTGGCACGCCCCGGGTGCCC
Organism: Actinomycetospora termitidis; assembly: GCF_030286555.1. Lineage (GTDB taxonomy): Bacteria > Actinomycetota > Actinomycetes > Mycobacteriales > Pseudonocardiaceae > Actinomycetospora > Actinomycetospora termitidis. The sequence continues at coordinate 232,118 of NZ_JASVWF010000008.1, forward strand.
ACGCCCTCGACGGTGCCCCGCCCGTCGTCGCCACCCTCCTGGCGCAGCAGACCGCGCTCGTGGTCGCCGGGGCGCGCCGCGCCGCCGACCTGAACCTGGCGCTCGACACCCGCGACGTCATCGGGCAGGCCAAGGGCATCCTGGTCGCCCGTGACCGTCTCTCCCCGGAGGATGCCTTCGACCGCCTGGTCGAGGCGTCCCAGTCGTCGAACGTGAAGCTGCGCGACGTGGCGGTGTGGCTGGTCGAGGAGACCCGACGCGAGTGAGGCGTCCGGGTCCGGACGACGGGTTCGCTGCGGCTCAGGCGCGCAGGGTGCGGCTCGGCGAGACCCCGTAGGTCTGCCGGTACATCGTCGCGAAACGGCCCGGGTTGGTGAAGCCCCAGCGCGCGGCGATGCCGGCGACCGTGTGGCCCCGGGTCGGGTCCGCCGCGCACAGGTCGCGGTGCGCGTGTGAGAGGCGCACCTGGCGCAGGTAGCCCATCGGGGAGCCGCCGCGATACCGGTTGAACGCCAGCTGCAGGGCCCGCGGACCGACGCGGGCGGCGGTTGCGATCTCGTCGAGGGTCACCTCTTCGCCGGCGCGGGCCTCGATGAAGTCCACCGCACGCCGGAGCGCCGCAGGCTCCGGCTCCGAACGAGCGCCGGGGTGCCGGGGGACCAGCGCGGCGACGAGGTGTCGCGCCGTGACCTGCACCGGCTCGTCGAGCTCGGCCGCGACCTCCAGGAGGACCTCGAAGGCGGCGTCGGGCGCGAGGTCGAGGTGACGGGCGAGCAGGGAGCGGGCCCCCGCGACGTCCGGCAGCGTGTCGGAGACGTCGTCGTCGGCGAGGACTCGCTCGAGATGGGCCACGAGGTGGTCGAGCAGCGCCCGGGTGGTGCCCTCGACGACGTGGGCCCCGCCCCATCCGACGAGCAGCGCCCCGCGCCCCTCGTCCAGGTCGAGGGCGCGCAGCGTGTGCAGTCCCGCCGCGTCCGCCGCGGCGGCGAGATCCGGGAGGTCCTCGGCGTCCGCGGGCAGCTCGACCGGGCCGTCCGTCGCGGCGAGCGCCGCGAGAGCTCGCTCGTCGAGCACCGACGCCGCGTCGCGGGCGACGATGCCCGAGGTCCTCGCGGGGTGCGTCTCGTCCCTCGGGAGCAGGAGCCGCACCCACGTCGCCGCCGGGACCACCTGCCGTGCCAGCTCCACGACCCGGTCGGCGCGCTCTGCGGCGGTCACGTCGGCCGGACGCGCCCGCGAGACGGCGTGGACGGCGGCGAGTTCGGCCGTGTCCCCCTCTCCCGGCGGCACGACGGGAGGGGCAGCGGGTCGCCGTGTCCGACGGGACACCCGTGCGACCTCGTGGGCCTGACGACGGACCTCGGCGACCTCCTTCCGGAGCCGGCGCGCCTCCGTGCGGGCGAGGTGCGCACGACCCTGTCGGATCGTCCGGTTCTCCTGGGCGGAGACGTCCTCGCCCGCCAGCTCGCCGAAGGCGTCGAGGCGATCCGTCATCGTGTCGAGGAGCTCGATCAGACCGGCCAGGTCCTCGTCGATCCCGTCGTGACGCACGGGGACATCATCCCCCTCGTCGGACCGCTCGTCACTCACCGTGGTCCGGGTCAGGCCGGGGTCGGATCGAGCTGGTCCATGAGGATGATCGCGCCGTCCGGTCGCCCCTGGCGCCCGAACAACGGCGACACCCCGATCGCGAGCTGCACCGTGCGTCCGCGGCGATTGATCGCCTCGATCCGCAACGGGTCCTCGCGCACGCCCTCCCCGTGCAGGACGTCGCGGACGAGGGGGCGCACCCGGTCCGTCGCGAGGCCGATGTCGAGGTTGAGCAGGTGCTGGCCGACGGCCTCGTCGGAGCGCAGTCCCCACAGGTCGTCCGCCCGCCCGTTCCAGGCCTGCACGATGAGCTCGCTGTCCACGACGACGACCGCGGTGCGCATGCTGCCGAGGACCGACTCCAGGAAGTCGTTGGCGCGATCGAGCTGGGAGGTCCGATCACGGAGCTCGTCGTTCATCGACTGCAGCTCGTCGTTGGTGGACTGGAGTTCCTCGTTCGTCGTCTCCAGCTCCTCGACGGTGGACTGCAGCTCCTCGTTCGTCGTCTCCAGCTCCTCGACGGTGGACTGCAGCTCCTCGTTCGTCGTCTCCAGCTCCTCGACCGTGGACTGCAGCTCCTCGTAGGCGGTCTCCACCTGGCGGTGGGCCGTCTGGAGCTCGCCGGTCATCCGGCGATAGCGGGTGACGTCGGTGAAGAACAGCGCCACCGCCGGTCCCTCGTCCGCCTCGCCGGGCAGCGGCACGATCTGGATGTCGAAGAACAGGGTCTCCGACGACGACCGCGCGAACTCCGCCTCGTGCTGCCACAGCGCGGTGCGGTTGCGGCGGACGTCCTCGTACGAGGAGCGCAACCCGGCGATCCGGTGGCAGATCTCGAGCTCGCTGAAGCGACGGCCCACCTCGCGCGGGGTGGTGCCGAGTTGCACCTCCGCACGGCGGTTGGCCTTCGCGACGACCTCGTCGGCGGTGACGAGGACGGTCGCCAGGGGGCTGGACAGGAGCGCCTCGTCCTCGAGCCACCCCTCGGCTCGCAGGGCCGTCGACGGGGACCGACCGAGCGTCGAGGCGCTCCGGGGCCCGGGCTCGACCTGGTCGGCCTTGCGGAAGAACCGGCGCTTGACGTCGACGGGCAGGAAGAGTCGTCCGTGGCTGAGGAGCATCTCGGCCTTGCCGAGGAACAGCACGCCGGTGGCGTTGAGCGCGAAGTGGAACCGGCGCAGCACCTGGGCCTGGGTCTCCGCGTTGAGGTACATCAACGTGTTCCGGCACACGAGCAGGTCGATGCGGCCGATGGGTGCGTCCTGCACGAGGTCGTTGCGGCCGAAGATCACGCACCGGCGCAGGTCGCTGCGGAAGGTCCACCGCGAGCCGGACCGTTCGAAGTACCGCTCCCGCCAGCCCGACGGGAGCGACTGCAGCTCCTTCTCGGAGTACGTCGCCTGGCGGGCCGTCGTGAGGGCGTCCTCGTCGACGTCGGTGGCGTAGACCTTCACCCGGGCCCGGAACTCCTCGATCCCGAGCGCCTCGGCGAACACCATCGCGAGGCCGTACGCCTCCTCGCCGCTCGCGCAGCCGGCCGACCAGACCCGGATCGCGTCGCCGCGGGCCTTGGGCGCGAGGAGCTGCGGGACGATCTGGTCGGAGAGCTCGCGCCATGCCTCGGCGTCGCGCAGGAATCCGGTGACGTTGATCAGCACGGTGTTGAAGAGCTGGGTGAACTCGGCGGTGTCCACCTGGAGCCGGTCGAGGTACTCCGAGAACGACACCGCCTCCACCTGCTGCATCCGGCGGGCGACCCGGCGCTGAATGCTCGACCGCTTGTAGCCGGTGAAGTCGAAGCCGCGGCTCTCCTTGAGGAAGACCAGGAGGCTCTCGAACTCCGCCTCCTGCGCGGGATCGAGCGGTACCGCCCCGACGGCTGCCCAGGCCTCCCGTTCCTCGGCCTCTTCCGTCCCGTCCCTGCGGGCCTCGTCGTCGGTCACGGTGGCTCGCCCCCCTGCGGGCTCGGGATCAGGTCACGGACGACGGCCGCCGCGGCCAGCGCGTCGCGAGCAGTCTGCCGCGCCCGCTCCGCGGTGCGCGAGGAACCCCGACCGTCCGCATGACGGGCGATCCGGTGGTGCAGGGCCGCCTTCTCCTCCAGGGCCCGCAGCGCGGTGTCCAGGGCCCGCTCCGCCCGGGTGTCCTGCCCCGCCCGGAGACTGTCCTGCGACCAGGCGTGGCCGATCCGGCACCGGTAGCGCAGCACGTGTGGGTCACCCACGTCGTAGAGCGGTCCGTCGCAGTCCGGGCACGACAGCCCCGCCGCCGGTCCGGGAGGCTCGGACTCGGCGAGGCGTTCCCCGCGCGCCACGTCCACCTCGAACCCCAGCCGTTCGCCGCCTCGTCGCCGGGTGGCGAGGGCCGGCCGGGTGGCCAGCGCCGCGAGCAGGGGCCCGAGGTCCGCGCCCGGTCGGACGAGGGCCCCGGGGACCTGGCGCAGCGCGGCCTCGGGCATGCCCGGGTAGATGGCGTCGTCGGGGTCCTGGACGACCGCCGTCCCGCCGTGGCGCACGAGGTCCAGGAGCCCCGCCGAGCCGTCGTCGAGCATGCCGGACAGGACCACCCCGACCGCGGCCGAGCGCTCGTACAGCGCGAGCGACCGGAACAGCGGGTCGATGGCGGGGCGATGCCCGTTCTCACGCGGCCCGCGCGAGACCCGTTGGACGCCCTTCTCGACGAGCAGGTGGTGGCCGGGGACGGCGACGTGGACCCGGCCGGACTCCACCGGCTCGCCGTCCCGCGCGGGCACGACCGGCAGCGCACAGCGACGGTCGAGCAGGTCCGCGAGCCGTCCCGGCGCGGTGTCGGCCTGGTGGAGCACGACCAGCACGGTGGCCGTGAAGTCGCGCGTCAACCCGGCCAGGACGGCGCTCAGGGCCTCGACGCCCCCGGCGGAGGCGCCGATCCCGACGACCCGTGTCCCGTGGTCGTCCACGGGTCAGCGCTCCGGGGTCGAGAGGGGGTTCAGGAACACGAGGCCTCCAGCCGCACTCGGACGGCGTCGGGCCGTCGACCGGGCTGGAGGAGGTCAACCCGCCCCCAGTCGTACCATCTGTTCAGAGGTCGCGGGCCACCTCGTGCGGCATGGCGCGAGGCGACGCAGCCGGACCGACGCGAGAACCGGATCGCCGGACGGATGCCGAGCATGATGCTCCGGATCACGAGAGACGTCACGCCCGGGTCGGCCGGCTCGTGCCGGGAGAGCGACACGCTGCCCAGGAGCTCCGTCGCCGGCGCTCGGAGGGCGGTGTCAGCCTCGATGGCCGGCCCGGGACCCGCCGAAGAGGCTCGCGAGGAGTCCCCGCCGACGCCGGCGCCGGGGCTCGAACTGCGGGGCGACGGCCGCGCCGAGCGCGAAGCGGACGAGTTCCTCGTTGCCGGTGGCCGACCACACCCCGTCGGGGCCGGTGAGGGTGTCCTCGAAGCCGATCCGCGTGTCCAGCCCCTGGCGCCGGGCGTACTCGAGGACCGGCCAGGCCCCGTCCTCCTCGCCGTGCAGCAGGACCGGGACGTCCATCGGCCGCAGCTCGCGCAGCATGCGGACCGCCTCGACGACGGCGGTGTCGGGGTCGGTCACGGTCACCTCGACCGCGACCCGCACCGTGTTCACCGGGACGCCGACCACCCGCAGCTGGACCGCGTCCACCGTCGTCCAGACCCCGAGCTCGATGCCCAGCCCGACCGAGGCCACCGCCTCGCACACCGTCTCCCAGCCGCGCTCGTGCACGCTGACCGCGACGACGTCCGGGCGGGCGTCCCGGGGCAGGCGCGCCCACTCCTGCACCAGCTCGGTGCGGCGGAACGCGTTGGGCTCCACCCACCGTGCGAGGGGGATGCCGATCTCCATCGCCGGCGCGGCCTGCCGGATCGCACGGACGGTGTCCGCGACGACCCGGGTCTCCAGGCTCTCCCGGCCCTGCTCGTCCCGCGGGTGCACGTGGAAGCTGCGCACCCCGAGGGCGGCGACCGCGGACGCGTCCCGAGCGAGGGTCTCGGGCGTGTTCGGCAGCGCCGGGGTCACGCCACCGGGGCGTGACCCGTTGGGGCAGCACTGCAGCACGATCGGCTCCCGACGGTCCGTGACGTCCGGTGTATGCCCCATCGTGGCACCACCGCGACGCATGTGCAGACGCCCGCAGCGGGTGACACCTCTCCGGATACACGAAAGCGCGGCGCCCCGGGGCATTCCGCGATCCGGTTCGGCGTGGCCTTCGGGCGGGTGGCACGGAAGCATGGCGGTCATGTCGCCGGACGTCCCGACGTCACCCGAGGACCTGATCACCCTCCGGCTCGCGCGCCGGGTGCTGCGCCGCGACGTCGGTCGGGTCGCCGACCTCGCCGGGGGGCTGCTCGCCGGCACCCACCAGCTGGACCCGCGCCGGCTCACGGTGTTCTCGACCGTCACCGAGCAGCTCTGCGACGAACTGGTCGGCAACCAGGCCTTCGAATCGGTGCTGCTGTGGCCGACGCTCGAGCGGCACGCGCCCGAGGCGGTCGCCGCGGTGGCGCCCGACGCACGGCACGTCGAGCTGCGCGGGGTCTTCGACGAGGCCCGCCGAGCGTCGCGCACCGTCGTCCGGAACCTCACCGCGCGTCCCGCGGCGCTCGCCACCGCGACCGACCACCGGGACACCGGCTCGCTCGCCCGGGCCTGGGACGCCGTGCGTGACGGGCTCGGCGGGTTCTTCGACGCCACCGACGACCTCCTCGTCACGGTCGTGACGACCGCGGTCCCCCGGGCGGAATGGGTCGAGGTCCTCGAGGAGGCGCGCCGCCGCCTCCCGGACCGGAAGGCGGCGGCCGCCCGGGTGCTCGAGGTGGCCACGCCGGAGGAGCTCGCGCTGCTCGGCGACCGGCTCGGACGGCGGGCCCCGCTCGGCCGGCGCGGTGCGGGCCGTCGGCGGCGGACGGACGACGCCCTGCTCTTCGGCGCCGACGGCGGCTGACCCGTCAGGACACGGCGGGGCTCGGCACGCCGTCGACCATCGCGGCGCGGCAGCGGCCGACCAGCTCTCCGAGCAGCGCCGCCGACCACGGCGTCCACACCCCGGGGCCGGTTCCGAGCGCGTCGGCCTCGGCGAGGGCGTGGAGGATCTCGAGCAGGACGGAGTCGCCCTCGAGCACGGCCACGACCTGCCGCACCGTCGCCGGGTCCCCGGGATCGTGCCTCCGGACGGTCCGTGGGAGCAGCCGGTGGTGGCGGACCGCCCGCTCCAGGGTCCCGGTGTCCGCCGCGGACAGCCCGAGGCGCCGTCCGATGTGACCGGCGAGCACGGCCCCGACGACGAGGGGGTCGTCGTCCCGCCCCCGGCCCAGGTCGTGGACGAGCGCGGCGAGCAGCAGCAGGTCCGGTCGGGACACGCGCGAGGCCAGCGCGGCGGCGTGCCGGGTCACCTCGACCAGGTGGCGGTCCACCGTCCAGACGTGGCGGGCGTCCCCGGGCGGCAGGTCCCGCACCACGCCCCACTCCGGGAACAGCCGGCCCCACAGGCCGGCACGGTCGAGCGCCTCGACCACGGCGACCAGGCCGTCACCGGCCCCGAGCAGGGCGAACAGCTCGGTCCGGGCCGAGTCCGGCCAGGGCGCCCGCAGCTCGGGCGCGGCGTCCGCGAGACGCCGCAGGGCCTGGGGGGCGATGGGGAGTCCGGTACGGGCCGCGGCCGTGGCCAGGCGCAGGACGAGGACGGGGTCGCGGGCGACGGAGGCCCGGCGGGCCGGTGTCACCTCCCCGGCGTGCTCGACGACGCCCTCCCCGAGGGCGTGGCGCGGCGGGGTGCGGGGCGCGACCGCGGGGCGCGCCCGGCGCAGGGCCGCGTCGGTCGCGGCCGTCACCGCCCGGGCCGCGCCCGACACCGACCGTGCGAGTGCGTGGTGGTCGGAGCCCGCGTCGACGAGGTCGCGGGCGTCCTCGGCGAGCAGGACGTCGCGGGCCCGCCCCGCCCGGCGGTGGAGTTCGGTCCGCAGGTCGAGCAGGAGCGTCCGGGCCGCCCGGACGTCGGCGGACGGTGCGTCGACGGTCCCTGCCACGGCGAGGGCGTCGAGGAGTTCGACGTCGCGCAGGCCGCCGCGCCCGTCCCGGAGCTCCGGCTCGAGACGGTGGGCCACGTCGTCGGCGCGCCTCCACCGGGCCTGGGTGAGCTCGACGAGGTCGTCGACGCGGGTGCGCCACCCGGCCCGCCACGCCCGACGCGCCGCGGCACCCAGGCGGTCGGCGGGTTCCGGGTCCCCGGCGATCATCCGGGCACCGAGCAGGGCGAGGGCGATCCGGACGTCGTCGAGCGAGGTCTCCACGGCCTCGCCGACGGTGCGGACCGGCGGCTGCGCCGCGAGCCCGGCCGCCTGCAACGGCGGTCCCAGGGCCTCCGCGAGGGCGGCCGCCCGGTCGGGCCGGGCACCGTCGTGCACGAGCAGCAGATCCAGGCCCGAGTACGGGGCGAGCTCCCGGCGGGCGAGGGAGCCGACCGCGACGAGCGCGGTGCCGCGGGCGGCGCCGGAGGCGGCCACCCGGGTCGAGAGCCAGAGGTCGTGCAGGTCGACGAGCGCTCCCCGCAGCGCTCCGGGCCCGAGCCGGCGGGCACCCACGGGTGGGGTGATCAGAGCGGCACGCGCCCGGAGCAGGTCGGTCGCGTGGTCGGTGCTCGTCGTGGACGTGGTGGGACGGGACCTCCTCGGGTCCCCGGGGCCGGAGCCGAGCATCCGGACCTCTCGTCTCGTGGCGTCCGGCCGGACCGGCACCGGACCCGCCTCGTCGTGACGGCGGGTCCGGGCGGGTGTCAGCGGTCCGTCGTCGTCGCGACCGCGACCGGCTCGGGTGCACCGACGCCGTTCGACGAGCCCGCCGAGAAGCCCGAGTAGTCGTAGCCCGACTCGGCGTGCTCGGTCTCGTCGATCCCGACGGCCTCGGCCTCGGACTCGATCCGCAGGCCCATGGTCGCCTTGACCACCAGCGCGATGATCGCGGTGAGGACGCCGCAGTAGACCATCACCGCGAGTGCGGCGATCGCCTGGATGCCGAGCTGGCCCCAGCCCCCGCCGTAGAAGACGCCGCCGGCGCCGGCCGGCGAGCCGTCCCAGGCGAAGAAGCCGATGAGCAGCGTGCCGACGAGACCACCGACGAGGTGGACGCCGACCACGTCGAACGCGTCGTCGAAGCCGAAGCGGTACTTCAGGCCGACGCCGAACGCGCAGGCGAGGCCGGAGATGAAGCCGATCGCCATGGCGCCCAGCGGCGTCACCGCGGCACAGGCCGGGGTGATCGCGACCAGGCCCGCGACGATGCCCGAGGCCGCACCCAGCGAGGTGGGCTTGCCGTCGCGAATCTGCTCGATGATCAGCCAGCCGCAGATCGCGGTGCAGGTCGCGACGACGGTGTTCATGAACGCGTAGGTGGCGGAGAAGTTCGCGACCGCGGCCGAGCCGGCGTTGAACCCGAACCAGCCGAACCACAGCAGCCCGGCGCCGAGCATGACCATCGTGAGGTTGTGCGGGCGCGCCGCGTCGTTCGGCCAGCCCCGGCGCTTGCCCAGGATGAGGGCGAGGACGAGGGCGGCCATGCCGGCGTTGATGTGGACCGCGGTGCCACCGGCGAAGTCGACCGCGGCGATGCCGCTGGCGATCCAGCCGGCGTCGAGGTCGAAGACCCAGTGGGCGATCGGGAAGTAGACCAGCAGCGCCCAGATGAGCGAGAAGACCATCCAGGAGTTGAACTTCATCCGGTTGGCCACCGCACCCGCGATCAGGCCGACCGTGATGATCGCGAACATCCCCTGGAAGGCGGCGAACGCGAGGTCGGGCAGCCCGTCGGTCTGCACGGTCTCGGCGAGCAGGCTCGAGAGCATGAAGTACTGCGCGGGGTTGCCGAACCAGCCGCCGACGGTGTTGTCGCCGAAGGCCAGCGAGTAGCCGACGATCACCCACAGGACGCCGACCGTGGCGAACGTCGAGAAGACCATCATCATCATGTTGAGGACGCTCTTCGAGTGGGCCTGGCCGCCGTAGAACAGCGCCAGGCCCGGCGTCATGAGGAGGACCAGCGCCGAGCTGGTCAGCATCCAGGCGATCGTTCCGCTGTCGAGTTCCACGACCGGCGGCTTCCTTTCACTCAACCGGACATTGCGGCCGGAACGATCGTGTGAGGACGTTTCAAGCGAACACCTCGTGTGGGTCGGGAGCGTTACGTACCGCCCGGTGGGATGACGTCCTCGTGACACGAGGTGTCGCCCCCACCCGCCGTCGGGAAGAAGGAGGCCGTGCCACCGATCCACCCCGACAGCCTCAGCGGCCCGAGCCGCGTCCTGCGCTGGGCGGCGGGCATGGGGCTGATGACCGTCAGCTACCTGCGCGACCGGCAGCTCATCGTGCGGTCCGAGGAGCCCGGGGACGACGCGGACCTGCCCGCCACCGTGCCCGCGGACCTCACCGACCCCCGCGTGCAGCACCAGCAGCACGGCCGCGGACCGCTCTTCCACCGCCGCTTCACGGTGCTGATCGACGGCGCCACCGCCGACGCGACCGGGCTCATGACGCAGGTCCGGGGCGACCTGGAGAAGCTCCTGCCGAAGGAGGTCGCGGCGGTCACCCCGCACGGCGACGGCACGCCACCGAAGCCCGGGGACGAGTTCGTCGTGCGGATGCCGGGGCCGTGGGACGGGCCGGTGCGCGTCATCTCCAGCGACGACACCCACCTGCGGCTGACGACGCTGGCCGGGCACCTCGAGGCCGGGCAGATCGAGTTCCGGGCGGACGACGAGGCCGACGGACTGCGGTTCACCATCGAGACCTGGGCCCGGCCCGCGTCCCCGCTGCTGGACCTGCTCTTCACCCACCTGCGGGTGGCCAAGGAGATGCAGCTGTTCATGTGGGTCCGGGCGTGCCTCGCGGCGGCGAAGCTGGCCGGGGGGCGTCCGCACGGGCACGTCTACGCGCACACCCGACGGGTACGCGCCTCGGACGGCCGCTGAGGGCTACCGTCGCGGGCATGACGGAGGCCACCACCACCGAGCACGACGTCAAGCCCCGCAGCCGCGACGTCACCGACGGCCTGGAGCGTGCGGCGGCACGCGGGATGCTGCGCGCGGTCGGGATGACCGACGACGACTTCACCAAGCCGCAGATCGGCGTGGCCTCGTCGTGGAACGAGATCACCCCGTGCAACCTCTCGCTCGACCGGCTCGCGGACGCCTCGAAGCAGGGCGTGCACGCCGCCGGCGGCTTCCCCATGGAGTTCGGGACGATCTCGGTCTCCGACGGCATCTCCATGGGACACGAGGGGATGCACTACTCGCTGGTCTCACGCGAGATCATCGCGGACTCCGTGGAGACCGTCGTCCAGGCCGAGCGGCTCGACGGGACGATCCTGCTCGCCGGCTGCGACAAGTCGCTGCCCGGGATGCTCATGGCCGCCGCGCGGCTCGACCTCGCGTCGGTGTTCATCTACGCGGGCTCGATCATGCCCGGGCACGTCGACGGCAAGGAGGTGTCGATCATCGACGCCTTCGAGGCCGTCGGCGCCTGCGCCCGCGGGCTGATCACGCGGGAGAAGGTCGACGAGATCGAGCGCGCCATCTGCCCCGGGGAGGGCGCCTGCGGTGGGATGTACACCGCCAACACGATGGCGTCCGCCGCCGAGGCGATGGGCATGTCGCTGCCCGGTTCCGCCTCGCCGCCCTCGGCCGACCGGCGGCGCGACGGGTTCGCCCGCGCCTCGGGCGAGGCCGTCGTCGGGATGCTCCAGCGCGGGCACACCGCCCGCGACATCATCACGCGGGAGTCGCTGGAGAACGCGATCGCCGTGGTGATGGCGTTCGGCGGCTCGACGAACGCGGTGCTGCACCTGCTCGCGATCGCCCGCGAGGCCGAGGTGCCGCTGACGCTCGACGACTTCAACCGGATCGGGGACCGGGTCCCGCACCTCGCCGACGTGAAGCCGTTCGGCCGCTGGATGATGAACACGGTCGACCGGGTCGGCGGCGTCCCCGTCGTCATGAAGGCGCTGCTGGACGCCGGGCTGATCCACGGGGACTGCCTGACCGTGACCGGTCAGACGGTGGCGGAGAACCTCGAGGACCTGGCGCCCGCGGGCCTGGACGGGGAGATCCTGCGACCGCTGACCGACCCGATCCACCCGACCGGCGGCCTGACGATCCTGCGCGGCTCGCTGGCGCCCGACGGCGCGGTGGTGAAGTCGGCGGGCTTCGACTCGGCCGCCTTCGAGGGGACCGCTCGCGTGTTCGACGGCGAGGCGGGGGCGATGGAGGCGGTCTCCGGGAACACGCTCCAGCCCGGCGACGTGGTGGTGATCCGCCAGGAGGGTCCGCGGGGTGGCCCGGGCATGCGCGAGATGCTCGCCGTCACCGGCGCGATCAAGGGCGCGGGCCTCGGCAAGGACGTGCTGCTGCTGACGGACGGCCGCTTCTCCGGCGGCACGACGGGGCTGTGCGTCGGCCACGTGGCGCCCGAGGCCGACCACGGCGGGCCGATCGCCTTCGTCCGCGACGGCGACCGCATCCGCCTCGACCTCGCCGCGCGGACGTTGGACCTGCTGGTCGACGACGACGAGCTGGCGTCCCGCCGCGAGGGGTGGACCACTCCCCCGCCGAAGCACCGCACCGGCGTGCTGGGCAAGTACTCGCGCCTGGTCGGCTCCGCCGCGGAGGGTGCGGTGGTGGGGTTCGACTGACGGCGGGTCGCCACCGCCCGCTGGTCAACGGGCCCTCAGTGCTGCTCGGACGCCACTGCAGCAGCGCTGAGGGCCCGCTCGGCGGCGGCGCACCTCGCGCTCGCAGCGACCCCCCTCACCCGGTGATCAACAGGCACCCAGCACTGTTCAGACGCCTCTGCAGCAGCGCTGAGGGCCCGCTCGACAGCGGCGCACTGCGGTGGCGGAGAAAGACGGAACCGTTCTGGTGCCGGCGCACTCCAAGCGAGTGTGGAGACACCGACGCGATGGACCAGCCTGCCGTTCCGGGGATCCCTGGCGGTGGAGCTCGGCCTGCTCACCAAGGCACAACTGCGAGGACCGGCTTTCCGGCGCCTGCACCCCGACGTCTACATCGGGGCGGAGGCCGAGATCGACGTCGAGACGCGGGTGCAGGCCCTCTCGGTGTGGAGCCACGACCGCGGGATCATCGCCGGCCCTCTGGCCGCGCTCGCCTACGGCGCCGACTGCCAGTGGGAGGACCCCGAGATCGTCCTCGACCAGCACTGCCGCCGGAGTCCGGCCGGCGTCCTCACCCGGGTCGACCGGCTACCCGAGGACGAGGTCGACTCACGGTTCGGCGCCCTGCTGACCTCGCCCGCACGGACGGCGTTCGACCTCGCCCGGCGATCACCGCTGGTCGAGGCCGTCGCCGCCGTCGACGCCCTGGCCTTCCGCGAGAAGTTCGGCGCGGACGCGCTCCGACGGGTCGCCGACCGGCATCCGGGGGCGCGCGGGTTGGTCCAGGTTCGGCAGGTGATCGACCTGATGGAGCCGCTCGCGGAGTCGTTGCCGGAGACCCGGCTGCGGCTGGGGCTGCTCGAGCGCGGGGTGCCACCGGCGACAGCGCAGCTCAAGGTCAGGCTGCGGACCGGGAAGGGGACGCGCCTCGACCTCGCGTGGCCCGAACACATGGTGGCGCTCGAGTACGACGGACCGGAGCACCGGTCGATCTCCGGCCAGAACCGGGACGCCTTCGATCGCGCGCGGCTCGGGGACCTCGGGTGGGACATCGGTGTGGTGACCTCGGCGATGGTCATGGATCCGCGCGCCTTCGACGAACTCGCCGCCCGAGTCCTCCGGAAGGTGACGTGAAGGCACCGTCGAGCGAGCCCTCAGCGCTGCCGGAGGGCCGTCCGAACAGCACCCAGTGCCCGCTGATCACCGGCGGTGTTTCGGCCCCCGTGGCGTCAACCGCCGTCGGCGACCTGGGCGTTCGGCTCCTCGTCGTCGATCAGCGCCCGACGCTGCTGTTCGCGGGTGCTGTAGGCGGCCTGGCGGACGGCGTCCGGGCTGGTGAGTCCCGATCCGAGGGCACCGGCCACGATCCCCATCGAGCCGGACAGCACACCGAGGCGCAGGTAGGACCACAGCACGTCCGGCCACGCGTCCGTCCCCGGCAGCAGGGAGGGCGGGATGACGAGCAGCGCCACGAGCGTCGTGATCGTCATCAACAGGGCCGCCATGCAGATGACGCCGAGCCCGATCGTCGCCGTGGTGGCCGCGTTGAACAGCGTCGCCTCCGACCGGTGGAACCGGGCGGCCGCCCGTTCCCACAGCCCGTTGTCGACGATCAGCCACACGACCATCGCGATCACGGCGATGGCCGCCACCACGGTCAGGCGGACCGGCGAGAGGGACTCCGCCAGCTGCCAGATGTTCGAGTAGAAGACGCCGAACGCGGCGCCGGCGGCCGCGGCGGCCATCGCCTTGGAGAGCGAGGGGACCAGACGCCACGGTCGGTTCGCGCGCACCAGACCGCAGAGCAGGCGGAACGTGCCGCGCGTGCCCTGCAGCGCGAGGTGCGAGTCGATGCCCTCCTCCTCGGAGGCGATGCGCGCGACCGGCGGCGAGAAGTGGCGGTGCGGACGCACGGGCTCGGCGCCGCGGTGGCCGAGCAGTCCGTCGGCGACGAGGTCGACGAGCGCCCGGCGGAGCCGGCGCCGCAGCGACACGGCGCCAAGCGCCGGCAGGGACACCAGACCCACGCCCTCGTCGGAGCCGTAGTCGGACACCAACGGTTGCGTGCCGGCGCGGCGGGGCAGGTCGGTCACCAGCACGACCACGTCCCAGCCGTGCTCACGCCGGAGCCGGTTGCCGCGGCGCAGCATCGGCAGCAGACCCTCGGCGTCGAGACCCACCGGGCCGCTCGCGGTCTCGATCCGCCAGCGGTAGCCGGACACGGCGCCGTCGAGGGCGTCGGGGAGGTCGGAGGCGACGCGGGCGACCAGGTCGCTCGCGAGCCCCGGGTCGGCCAGCAGTCCGACGACGACCTCGTCGGACGCCTTCTCGTCCGCGCCGGACGCGGACGCCTGCACCGACACCTCGTCGGCGAGCGGCGTGCCGTCCGCGGGCGCACTGCCGTCCGGGGTGAGGGCGGCCTCGTCGAGGGACCCGACGTCAGGAGCTCCCGCGTCGAGTTCCGGCGTGTCGAGCGCCGCCGTGTCGGGGGCGGAAGGGTCGGAGGCGTCGGACGCCTCGGGGCGCACGGACGTGTCAGGGGAAGCCAAGGAGAACTCCGGGAGGCGCAGCCGAACAGCAGGAGCGGCCCGCGTCGTTCTCGACGGGCTGGGAGCCGGCGGACGCCGGTCCGATCCAGGTGCCCACCGGATCCGGGACGCACACGTCGCGATCGGGCGTGTGAGCCCACGCACTCCGGGGGTAGCCGTCCGGCGGTTGACTCTCCCAGCCGTCGAACCCCTCGCCGACGACGGGAGTCCCGCATGTCGATCGACCACGCCACCGTTCCCCTCGCTGCCGGCACCGGCCCGGCGCGGCGTGCCCTGGCGGACGCGACCGCGCAGGCCGCCGAGGTGCTGACGAGCACCCACCCCTCGAAGGTCGGCAGCGACCGCACGCTGCTGCTCGCGTTGGCGCGCGCCAAGGCGGCCGCGGAGTCCGGTGAGGACGGCACCGACGGCCGGGCGGCCGCGGCGATCCGGACCGCCAGCGCTCTGCTGGCCGCCGGGCAGACCGAGGAGGCCTACCTGGCGGTCGACGAGGTGCGGAGCCTGTTCCCGCGACGCTGAGCGGGGACCTCATCCGACGGGTCCTCGCCGGACGGGCCGGGACGTTCGCCGCCGCACACCGCGATGCGCCAGTCGTCCGGGGGCGGCGTGAGCACGTCGTCGGCGCGGACGGGGGGCTGCTGCTGATCGGACACCGGTACCTCCCGGGGACGGGGAGTCGGACGGCGTCGGGTTGAACCGTGAGGGATCCCCACGGCACCAGACTCCCCCGCCCGAGGTCAACCCAGGGCGCCGAGGAACGCCTCCGCCCAGCGCGCCACGTCGTGCTCGGCCACCTGCGCGCCGAGCGCCGACATCCGCCGTCGGGAAGCGTCCGAGCCGACCTCCGCCGCCGCGTCGGCGATGGCCGCCGCCACCCCGTCGAGGTCGTGCGGGTTCACCAGGCGCGCCTCGGTCAGCTCCTCCGCGGCCCCGGTGAACTCGGAGAGCACGAGGTCGCCGCCGTCGTCAGGGCGGGTGGCCACGTACTCCTTCGCGACGAGGTTCATGCCGTCGCGCAGCGGGGTCACGAGCGCCACGTCGGCGGCGAGGTAGAGCGCCGCGAGCTCGTCCGGCGGCAGCGACCGGTGGACGTAGTGCACCACCGGACGCCCGATCCCGGCGTGCTCGCCGTTGATCCGCCCGACGGTGCGCTCCACCTCCTCGCGGGTGCGCCGGTACGCGTCCACCCGCTCCCGACTGGGGGTCGCGACCTGCACCAGCACCGTCGTCGCCGGGTCCAGCCGCCCCGTGTCGAGCAGTTCGGAGAACGCCTCGAGCCGCACGCCGATGCCCTTGGTGTAGTCCAGCCGGTCCACGCCGAGCAGCACCGTCGCGGGGTCACCGAGCTCGGCGCGCAGCGCCCTGGCGCGGTCCGCCGTCGACGGGTCCTCGCCGCGGCGGGCGAAGGCGGCGCTGTCGATGGAGATCGGGAAGGCGCCGACCCGGGTGGTGCGCCCGCCGAGCCGGATCTCGCCGCCGGCCGTGCGCAGCCCGATCGGGCCGTCGTCGACCTCGGCCCCGCACAGCCGCTGCGCGAGCCACCGGAAGTTGGCCGCGCCGCCCGGGGTGTGGAACCCGACGAGGTCGGCCCCGAGCAGGCCGTCCACCACCTCGCTCCGCCACGGCAGCTGCTGGAAGAGCTCAACCGGCGGGAACGGGATGTGCAGGAAGAAGCCGATCCGCAGGTCGGGGCGCCGCTCGCGCAACATCCGCGGGACGAGCTGGAGCTGGTAGTCCTGCACCCAGACGGTCGCCCCCTCGTCCGCCACGTCCGCGGTGGCCGCGGCGAACCGCTCGTTGACCGTGCGGTGCACCGACCACCACGAGCGGTCGTAGACCGGGGTGGCGATCAGGTCGTGGTAGAGCGGCCACAGCGTCGCGTTGGCCGCGCCCTCGTAGTGCGCCGCGATCTCGTCGGCGTCGAGCGGCACCGGGTGCAGGGTGACGTCCGGACCGATCGTGTCGTCGCCGAACGGCTCCGGCGCCGCGTCGGGCACCCCCGGCCACCCGACCCAGGCCCCCGTCCGCGCGGCGAGGGTCGGGGCGAGGGCGCTGACCAGACCGCCGGGCGCGGCCTGCCAGTGCTGCTCGCCGTCCTCGCCGGTGACGAGGTCGACGGGCAGGCGGTTGGCGACGACGACGAACTCGGCCATGAGCGGCGTCTACCCACGCCGGTCCGGGGCGGACACGTGTCGCCGGGCGCGCGATCGGGCACCCGGATGATCGGTTGACCGCACAGCCACCCCCTTCCCGACGACGGGTGGTGGCGCGATGAGCACCAGTGCGGACCGGCGACGCCGGATGGTCGATCGGCTGTCCGAGGACGGGATCACCGATTCCCGGGTCCTCGCGGCGATGGGGACCGTGCCCCGCGAGCGCTTCGCGTGCTCCGACCTCGCCGACGTCGCCTACGAGGAGACCCCGCTGCCGATCGGGGGCGGCCAGACGATCTCCGCACCCGGCATCGTCGCTCGCATGGCGGCCGCACTGCGCCTGCGCGGTGGCGAGCGCGTGCTCGAGATCGGCACCGGGAACGGCTACGCCGCCGCGGTCCTCGCGAGCTGCGGGGCGCGCGTGGTGAGCGTGGAGTACGACGCCGAGCTCGCCGCCGCGGCCCGGCGGTGCCTGGCGCGGGTCGGGATCGACGACGTCGAGGTCCGCCACGGCGACGGCGCGCACGGCGCCCCCGACCGGGCCCCGTTCGACGCGGTGTCGATGACCGCGATGGCCCCGGACTTCCCGCCCGCCGTGCTCGAGCAGGTCACGCCCGGAGCCGTCCTGGTCGCGCCGCTCGGCGTGGACCGGGACGGGGTCCTGGTCCGCCGCCGGCGGGGCCGCGAGGAGCACCTCGGCCCGGTGCGCTTCGTGCCGATGCGGGGTGCCTCCGATGCGGTGCGGGCGGCGATGTCGTGACCGACCCGTCGTCGGGAACCGTCCGACCGACGACGTCGTTTCCGCGACGCGCGCGATCGGGGAGCCGACCGACATGAAGGCACTCACGTGGCAGGGTCCGGACGACGTCCGGGTCCTGGAGGTCCCGGACCCGACCATCCAGCAGCCGACCGACGCGATCGTCCGCATGACGAGCACCGCCATCTGCGGCTCGGACCTGCACCTCTACGAGGTGCTCGGGCCGTTCCTCGACAAGGGCGACATCCTCGGGCACGAGCCGATGGGCGTCGTCGAGGAGGTCGGCTCGGAGACGGGTGACCTGAAGGTCGGCGACCGCGTGGTGATCCCGTTCAACATCTCGTGCGGGCACTGCTGGATGTGCCGGCGGGGCCTGTTCGCGCAGTGCGAGACGACGCAGAACCGTGACCAGGGCTGCGGCGCCTCCCTGTTCGGCTACACCAAGCTCTACGGGCAGGTCCCGGGTGGCCAGGCCGAGTACCTGCGCGTGCCGCAGGCGCAGTTCGGGCCGATCAAGGTCCCGGAGGGCCCGCCGGACGAGCGCTTCCTCTACCTCTCCGACGTGCTGCCCACCGCGTGGCAGGCCGTCGTGTTCGCCGACATCCCCGCCGGCGGCAGCGTCGCGGTCTTCGGGCTCGGCCCCATCGGCCAGATGTGCGCGCGGATCGCGAAGCACCTGGGCTTCCGGGTCATCGCGGTCGACTCCGTGCCCGAGCGCATCGCGATGGCGCAGCGCCACGGCATCGAGGTCGTCAACGACACCGACGGCGACGTCACCCGCGCGATCCGCGACCGCACCGACGGCCGGGGCACCGACTCGGCCATCGACGCCGTCGGGATGGAGGCGCACGGGTCGCCGGTGCCGCAGGCGATCCAGAAGGTCGCCTCGAAGCTGCCCGACGCGATCTCCGCCCCGCTCATGTCGGTCGCCGGTGTCGACCGGACCGCCGCACTGGTCGGCTGCGTCGACGCGGTGCGCCGGGCCGGCACGGTCTCCCTGTCCGGGGTCTACGGCGGGATGGCCGACCCGCTGCCGATGCTGACGATGTTCGACAAGGGCATCCGGCTCGCGATGGGCCAGGCGCACGTCAAGCAGTGGGTCCCGGAGATCCTGCCGCTGCTGACCGACGAGGACCCGCTCGGCGTGCACGACCTGGAGACCCACGCGCTGCCGCTGGACGAGGCCCCGCACGGCTACGAGATCTTCCAGAAGAAGCAGGACGGCGCGATCAAGGTCGTGCTCAAGCCGTAGTCGGCGAAGCACCTCGTTTGAACGGGCGCGGTGATCGCCCACCCGCACGCCGTGCTCGACGTCCGCCCCGGCCCCGCCCGGTCCACGCTCACGGCAGCGCTGGACGCGCTGGCCGGGGCGGAGCGCACCCTCGACGGCTGGCGGGTGCTCGCGGCGACCGCGACGCACGATCTCGTCGCCGCCCGCCTCGCGGAGGCCCACCTCGACGCCACCGGGATCCTCCGGCAGCTCGGGGGCGATCCTCCGCGGCCCGGGTCGCTGTGGGGCGTGTGGGCCGCGCAGGCCCGGCACACCGGCGTCGAGGCCGCTTCCGGTCCCGACGGCTGGACCCTGACCGGCACGGTCCCGTGGTGCTCGGGCAGCGACCGGTGCACCGACGCCCTCGTGACGGCGGGTGAGCGGCTCTTCGCAGTCGCCCTCGACGACCCGACGGTGACGGCGGGTGCCGACCCCTGGGTGGGCCTCGGCATGGCCGGCGCCGGCACCACGACCGTGCGGTTCGACGGCACCCGCGCGCACCCGGTCGGCGGCCCGCGCGACTACCTCGAGCGGCCGGGTTTCTGGCACGCCGCCGCGGGCGTCGCGGCCGTCTGGTTCGGCGGGGCGGTCGGCGTGGCCCGCCCGCTGCGTGCCCGGATCGCCGAGGGTCGCGGCGACGCCCACGACGCCGCGCACCTCGGCCGGGTCGACGCCGCCCTGGGCGCCGCGGCGACGATGCTGCGGGAGGCGGCGGCCGCCGCGGACGCCGATCTCGACACCGTCCCCACCGCCCGCCGCCGGGCCCTCGCCGTCCGGGCGACCGTGGAGACCGCCGTCGAGACCGCCCTGCGCAGTACCGGGCGCGCCACCGGACCGGGGCCGTTGGCCCACGACGCCGCCCACGCCCGGCACGTCGCCGACCTCGAGGTCTACGTCCGCCAGAGCCACGCCGAGCGGGACTTCGCCGCACTCGGCACCCTCGCCGTCGAGCAGCCGGAGGTGACCTTGTGAGCGTCCGGGACCTCACCGGGACCGGGACGTCCGAGCAGCGGTGGCAGGACTCGGGCGTCCTGGCCTCCCTCCCCCGGGTCGCCCCGGAGGCGGTGCGGCCGCCCGGCCGCGTCGTCGTCCTCGCCCCGCACCCCGACGACGAGACCCTCGGCGCCGGCGCCACGCTCGCCGCCTGGGCCCGGGCCGGGACGGCGGTCGTCGTCCTCGCCGTCACCGACGGCGAGGCGAGCCACCCGGGCAGCCCGACCCTCTCCCCCACCCAGCTCGCCGCCCGCCGCGTCGACGAACGCACGGCGGCGCTCCGGGAACTCGGACTCGGCGGCGCGCCGGTTATCCGGGCAGGGCTTCCCGACGGCGGGGTGGCGCGGCACCGCGACGAGCTCGCGGCCGCGCTCGCCGGCGTCGTCGCTCCCGGCGACACGCTGCTCGCCCCCGTCGTCGGGGACGGCCACCCCGACCACGACGCCGTCGCCGAGGCCGCGTCCGGCGCTGGGGTCCCCGTCCTGCGCTACGCGATCTGGTGGTGGCACTGGGCGCGGCCGGAGGACCTCGACGCGACCGGGGCGGTCGCCGTCACCGGGGACGACGAGGCCCGCCGGGCCAAGCGGGCGGCCGTCGAGCGCTTCACCACCCAGGTCGCGCCGCTGTCCGACGCCCCGGAGGACGCCGCGATCCTCCCCGGGCCCGTGCTCGAGCGGCTGCTGCGGGCGGACGAGGTGCTGTGGCGGTGAGCCTGCCCCGCGAGCACTTCGACGACCTGTGGGCCACCGAGCAGGACCCGTGGGGCCTGGAGTCGTCCTTCTACGAGGACCGCAAGCGGGCCCTCGTCCTGGCCGCGCTGCCCGACGCCGAGTACCGCCGCGCCGCAGAGCCCGGGTGTGCGGGCGGGGCGCTGTCCCGCCTGCTCGCCCCGCGCTGCCGCGAGCTGGTCTGCACCGACGTCAGCGCCACTGCCGTCGAGCGGGCCCGTAGCCGGGTGGCCGGCTTCGACCACGTGACCGTGGAGGAGACCGACGCGTTCCCGCCCGGCCGCTTCGACCTCGTCGTCGTCTCCGAGCTCGCCTACTACTTCGACGACGCCGACCGGGCCCGGTTCTGGAGCGCCGTCGTCGACGCGCTGGAACCGGGCGGGACCCTCGTCGCCGTGCACTGGATCCGGGAGGCCCCGGAGTACCCCGTCGACGGCGATCGGGTGCACGACGAGCTGGCCCGCATGGAGGGTCTGGGGCGGTTGGCCGAGCACCGGGAGGACGATTTTCGCCTCGACGTCTTCGCGCGCGTGCCCCCGTCGCCCCGCTCCGTCGCGTTCCGCGTGGGGCTGCGATGACGGTGCTCGGCGTCGTGGTCCCCGTCCACGACGAACAGGAACTGCTCGGGGACTGCCTCGACGCGATCTCCCGGGCGGCGCGCTGGGTCCGGGGTCGTGCCGCGGTGCGCACGCTCGTCGTCCTGGACTCCTGCCGGGACGCCAGCCGGGAGATCGCCCGCGACCGCGGGGTCGACCAGTTCGCCGTGGCGGCCCGCAACGTCGGGGTGGCGCGGGATGCGGGCGTCCGGACCCTGATCGACGGCCCGGGCGCCGTCCCGGACTGGATCGCGACGACGGACGCCGACTCGCAGGTCCCGCCGGACTGGCTGCTCGCGCAGCTCGCGGCGTACGACCACGGGGTGGACGCACGGGTCGGTGCGGTCTACGTCGACGACTGGGACGGCCACGGCTCCTCGACCCGGGACTGGTTCCGCGACGTGTACGACGCCGCCGACGACCCGCACCCGCACGTGCACGGCGCGAACCTCGGGGTGCGCCGCGAGGCCTACGAGCGCTGCGGCGGCTTCGCCGGGCTCGCCGTGGGCGAGGACGTGGCGCTGGTCGCGGCGCTGGACGCGGGCGGGTTCACCGTGCACCGGTCCCGCCGCAGCCCGGTGCTCACCAGCGGACGGCGGATCGCCCGCGCGCACGGCGGGTTCGCCGCGCGTCTCGGTGAGCTCGAGGCAGGCTGATCCCGGGGCTCGGTTCCGAACGAGCGGCACTCTCGCGCGCGTAGAAGCTGCGAAGGTGCCGTTCGCTCGTCACCGGAGGGTGGCCTACGGCGCGAGGCCGGAGTTGCGCCCGGAGGCCGCAGTGGCGTCGTCGAGCATGTCGTCGGCGGCGGTGGCGCCGCTCGTGGCCACGGCGCGGGCGGCGGTGGTGTCGAAGTACAGACGTACGTCGCCCACACCGGAGTCGTCGAGGTCGAGCACGGTGACCCCGACGTAGCGCACCGGCTGACCGTCGTGGTGGTGCCCGGTGCTGACCCACTCGAGGACCGCGCGGGAATCGGTCTCGGTGACCGTCGTGAAGTGCGAGGTGATGTCGGCGTACGCGCGGCCGTAGGCGTCCCAGAACTCCCGAGCGCCCTCCGGCCCGGTGGAGGCCTGCGCGGCGCCCGAGCTCGTCCAGCGGGTCCCCGTCCCGGCGAGCGCCGCCATGCCCTCCGGGTCGCCGTCGTTCTCGACCGCGCGCAACGCGTCGACGAAGCGGCGGGCGATCGACGAGGTCAGCTGGGTCTCGGCTCCGGGTGCCATGCGGGGCGGGTGCGCCGCACGGGGGTGGTCACAAACGTGACCGACCCGTCGTCGGGAATCGGCCGTGTGCACCAGCCGTACCGACGGGTAGCCGCACCACGACCCAGATGGACGTTGTCAGGAGGACGACCGCGATGGCCGAGAACACCCGCGACCAGGACACCTCCGCCGAGGACCTCAAGGGCCGCCTCAAGGAGGCCGTCGGTGCCGTGACCGGCGCCGACTCCGTCGCCCGTGAGGGCCAGGCCCAGCAGGGCAAGGCCTCCAAGGAGGACGAGGCCCGCCGCAAGGAGCAGGAGGCCGAGCAGGCGCGCGCCCAGGCGGAGCGGAAGTCCGCGCAGGAGAAGTAGCACGCAGGACCCATGAACGGGCCGTTCGTCACGATCAACCGTGACGGACGGCCCGTTCGTCGTTCAGCGGGTCTGCTCGACCGGACGCACCAGCACCTCGTTGATCGCGGTCCGTGGCGGTCGGGTGACGATGTAGACGATCGCGTCGGCGATGTCGTCGGCCTCGAGCACGCCCATCTCCGACGCGGACGACGCGTCCGGCGCGTTCTGCCGGCCGGTGTTCGTGAGCTCGGTGTCGACGAGCCCGGGCTCGACCAGCCCGACCCGCACGTGCTGCGGGGCCAGCTCCTGGCGCAGGGCCTCGGAGAACGCGCCCACGGCGTGCTTCGTCGCCGCGTAGACGTTGCTGCCCGGTCCGGTCACGGTGCGCCCGGCGACCGAGCTGACGGTCACGACGTCGGCGATCCCCCGAGCGCCCGAGGCCGCCTTGCTGAGGTGGCCGACGGCCGCGTGGGTGGTCGCGAGGACGCCGTTGAGGTTGACGTCGACCATGGTGCGCCACTCGGAGAGGTCGGCCTCCGACGCCGGGTCCATCGTCCCGTAGCCGGCGTTGTTGACCAGGACGTCGATGCCGCCGTGGTCCCGGGCCACGGAGTCGATGGCCTCCCGCACCGCGTCGGCGTCCGTCACGTCGACCTCGTGCACCTCGGCGTGCCCGCCGATCTCCCGAGCGAGGTCCTCCAGCTTGTCCCGGCGCCGCGCGAACAGCGCGACGCGTGCGCCCTCGGCGGCGAGGGCCCGTGCGGTGGCGTTGCCGATCCCGCTCGACGCCCCGGTGACCACCGCGGTCGTCCCGTCCAGTCGTCCTGTCATGACGGCGGGTCCCCGACCGACGTGATCCACTCACCGGATGCTCGACGTGGTCCTTCTCATCGGTCTGCAGGCGTGCGGGAAGACGACGTTCTACGCCTCGACGCTGGCCGACACCCACGCGCTCGTGTCGAAGGACGCCATGCCCCGCTCGGCCCGGCACCGGGAGGCGCGCCTGCTCCGGGAGTTCGCCGCGCTGCTCGACGAGGGCCGGTCGGTGTGCGTCGACAACACCCAGCCGTCGGCCGCGGAACGCGCCGGGGTGATCGCCACGGCCCGGGCGGCGGGCGCGCGGGTGATCGGCCACTGGTGGCGGCCCGACCTCCCGCTGTCGCTGGAGCGCAACGCCGCGCGGCAGGACCCGGTGCCCGAGGTGGGCCTGTACGCAGCGGCCTCGCGGTGGGAGGAGCCCGCCCTCGACGAGGGGTTCGACGACCTCGTCGAGCACGGCTGAGCGCGGCGACCCCGAGCGCGCCGACGCCGTGGTCGTCGGTACGGGCGCCGCGCGCTGCACGGGCCGCCGGATTGAGCGAAGGGCACCATCGGTCGATCTACTCGACGGAAGGTGCCCTTCGCTCGGTGGGGGTGCGACTGGCGAAGGGCGCCCACGACCCGTCTACTCGACCGGAGGTGCCCTTCGCTCAACGGCGCCCGGGGGGCTCAGCTCGCCGGCACACCCGGCCACGTGGCGACCCGCAGCTCGAGCCGCCCGTCACGCACGCGCGTCGGGAAGACCGCGGCCGGAGCGGTCGCCGGGCCGCGCATGACCCGCCCGTCGTCGAGCCGGAAGACGCTGCCGTGCCACGGGCACTCGACGCAGGTGTCGCCGTCCACGTCGGCCAGATCGCCATCGGAGAGCGGCGCCGAGGCGTGCGGGCACCGCTGCCCGAGCGCCCGGACCTCGTCCCCACGGCGCACGACGACCACGTTCACCTCGCCGGCGCGCCGGGCCACCGGCTCACCTTCGGGCAGGTCGGCGAGGGCGCCGGCGTCGGTCCAGTCCTCCGGGCCGATGTGCGGGTAGTCCTCGGCGTGGTTCGCCCCGAGGGACTGGTGGTAGCTCAGGTGCCCGCCGAGCACCGCGCCGGCCGACCCCGCGGCGAGCGCCGCCCACCCCAGGAGCGCGCCCCGGGTGCTCCGACCGCGGAGCCGGGCCGCGAGGGACGCGACGTACCCGGTGATCATCGTGATGTTGGCGGCGGCGTGGACGATGCCGACGCGCTGCTGCTCCTCGTGGGCCTGCGAGTAGTCCGCCCAACCGGAGGCCGCGGTGGGGCCGGCCACGAGCAGTCCCACCCCTATCAGCGCGGTGGCCGGGCGGCGGGTCCGCGGCAGGATGTCGAGCAGGCCGGCGGACAGGAAGCTGCCGAAGCTGAGCTGCGCGAGCGCGGGGTGCAGGGGGTGGCCGATCGGCACGCCGTGCAGGACGTCAGCGATCTTCCGGTTCGTGAGCACGCGGTTGACGAGGTCCCGGGCGGGTGCCGCGACCCGGTCGAGGGCCTCCGTCCGGGCGATCCGGTCGATGTCGTCGAAGGGGCGCACGCGGTCCCTCGCTCTCGGTGTGGTGGTGGTCCGCCCGGAGTGCCCGAGCCGGACCTGCCGCCACACCTGCTGATCAGCCGCGCTCGGCCCGGTCGCCCTCCTGACCCTCCGACCCCGGGTCGTCCGTGCGGTTGTTCGGGTACGGCTCCGGTCCGGGCGGCGGCTCCACGATCCGCGCGCTGAACAGCATCATCATGACGAAGCCGAGCAGGGCCAGGGTGATGTGCAGGAAGTGATCCGGGCCGTTGAGCTGCAGCCAGCCCGCCTGGGGCACGTTGCCGCCGGCCGTGAGCCCCATCAGGTAGACGACGAGGTAGAGCACCACCTGCGTGACCGTCCAGCGACGCGACCACCGGCGCTTCACCGCGGCCGTCGCCCCGAGCACGGCGGTGACGGCCAGCAGGACGGCGTGCGCCGGAGTGATCAGCAGGTTCAGCACGGTGGCCGGACTTCCCGACGTCGCCAGCCCGACGACGGCCCAGACGGCGACGACCGCGAGCACCACGCTCTGGCCGAGCAGCAACGACGTCGCGATCCGTCCCAGGAACCCCTCGTGCGGGACCGACGGGATCGGGTTGCCCTGCTCGTCGTGGTCCGACGGGACATAGGGCCCGGTGGAGGAGCGCCCCGCCCGGTCGTGGACCGACGACCGCCCGGGCGCGTCGGTCTGCGTCGCGGGGTCGTACCGGGCGGAACGCTCGCTCATGGTCCGGGGAACCCGGTCGGCCTCATCGGCCACACCGGCCGTCGGGAACTAGTGCTTCAGGACGGGGTCCGTGCCCAGCCAGTCGGCGTAGTCCGCCGGCAGCTGGCTGGTGAAGTTCGCCCACTCGCCGTCGGTCAGCGCGGTCTCGAGGCCCTTGGCGATCGCGCGGGCGTGCTGGCGGGCCTGCGCCGCCGTGACGTCGCCGCCCTCCTGCGACGCGATCCGCTCGTAGAAGGTCGAGACGTCGAACTGCTCGCCGCCGCCCTCGGAGGGCAGCTGCTCCTTCAGGCCGGCGGGGAGCTGTGCGGCGAGATCGGAGGTCTCGCCCCCGGCGAGCCGCCGGCCGAGGACGGTCAGCGTCGCCTGCAGGGCCCGCTCGGCGGCCTCGTGGTCCAGGCCGGTGCTCTCGCGCACCGCGCTGATGAACTCGTCCTGCTGCATGATCTTCCTCTCCGTTCGTCGGTGTCGGATGACGCGGGTGCCCGGCGCCCTCCCGGGCGCACACGTACGACCGGGACGCACCGGCACCGTCGGATCTCGGCTGGTGACCGCGGGCACGGCTTCGATAGGCTCCGGCGGTGGCGCGCCTGCTCGGCGCCGCCGGAGTTGACCTCCCAGCTCGCCCTCCCTCGCGCGTCCGAGGAGCCCGCTGTGAGCGAGACCGAGCCGCCGGCCCGACCGACCATCGGCGTCGACGTCCGACCCGGGTCGATCCTCGTGCGCATGTGCGGCGACCTCGACGTCGTGACCGCGCCCCGCCTGGACCGCGTGCTCGAGGACGTCATCCTCCGGGCGTCCGGGGAGTACGAGCTCTCGGGGGCGCCCAGCATCACGATCGCCCTCGAGGCCGTCGACCTGATCTCCGCAGCCGGGATGACGGTGCTGCTCCGCGCCTGCGGGAACGCTTCGCGCCACGGCGTCGAGTGCCTGGTCTGCGTGAGCCCGCGGGCCCGGCGCGCGCTGGCGCTCACCGGGCTCGACCGCGTCCTGCTCACCGGCCCCCGGCGCCACCGCGTCGCGTGGACAGGTACTTCGTCCGCCGAGTAACGTGACACCGGTCACCGGCTTCTGTCTCACGCCGGCCGGTTTCACCCCCGAGGCCGCGGCTGTCCCGCACCCACGCCTCCGGGAGGTCTCGGCATGTCCGTCACCCCGCGTCCCACGCGACGTCCCTCGCCTCCCTCACCCTCGGAGGACGGCGCCCTCGGCCCGCTCCGGCGGACCCTGGGCACGGCGCTCGGGATGCTGGGCGACCTCCGCACGCTGCACCCCGCCGTCACCTCCGGTCACCTCGAACGCCGCCTCCGCGCGGAGATCGAGCGGGTGCAGCGCGGTCCCGACGGCGGGTGCAGCGCGATCCCCGCGGTCAGCACGGCGTGCTCGCACCTGGCCACGCGTTCCTACGAGGACGCCTACCTCGCCCTCGTGACGGCGGTCGGACTGCTTCCGCGGCGGCCCTCCTGAGACGTCAGGTCCGGGCGCGGGAGAGCGCGAGCAGGCGGTCGTCCGGCGTGAACAGCCGCCGGACGAGGCCCAGCGCGACCACACTCGTCGTCGTCGCGGCCGCGGCCAGCACGAGGAACATCACGACGGCCTGGACGAGCACCGCCTGCACCGGCGGGACGCCCGCGAGGATCAGCCCGGTCATCGCCCCGGGGAGGAAGACCAGCCCGGTCGCCTTCGTCGTCTCGATCTGCGGGCTCAGCGCCGAGCGCAGCACCCCGCGCAGGTAGGGCCGGGCCGCGTCGCGGCCCGACTGGCCCAGCGCGAGCCGCGCCTCGATCTCGCCGCGCTTGTCGGCGAACTCCTCCTGCAGCCGACGGCCGGCGAGCACGGTCGAGGTCATGGCGTTCCCGACGATCAGGCCGGCCATCGGCACGAGCGTCCGGGAGGTCAGCGGGAACACTCCCAGCCCGAAGAGCACCAGCAGGCAGACGGCGCCCGCGGCGAGGAAGGCCAGCCCGGCGACGGGGAGCAGCCCCGGGATCGAGGGCGCGCGCTGCCGCGCGGTGTACGCGGCGTAGGCCAGCATGGCCGCGACCCACAGCCACGACCACCACAACGACACCCCGGGCGCGAGCAGCAGCACCAGGATCCCGCCCACGATCAGCAGCTGCACGAGGGCGCGGGCGGCCGCCCAGACGATGCTGCGCTCCAGCCCCAGGCGCCAGGCCAGCGAGATGCCCGCGGCCACGACGACGAGGACGAGCGAGACGGCCAGTCCGGTCCAGCTGATGGTCACGACGACGACCTCCTCGCCAGTTCCCACTCCCGGCTCTCGACGAGCCCACCGTCGCGCAGCTCCAGCACCCGATCGGCCACCCGGCGTACCTGCTCGGCGTCGTGACCGACCCACACCACGGTCAGCCCGCCGCCGACCAGGTCCAGGACGGTGCGCTCGAACTCCTGCGCCGGCTCGGCGTCCAGGGCCGACGTCGGCTCGTCCAGCAGCAGGGTCTCCGGCGCGGTGATCAGCGTGCGGGCCAGGCACATGCGCTGCAGCTCGCCGCCGGAGAGGGTGTCGGCGTCGCGGTCGAGCAGGTCCGTCGCGAGCGACACCCGCTCCAGGGCCTGCTGCATCGTCGTCCGGTCGGCGTCCGGGCTCGCGACCGCGAGGTTGTCGGCGACGGTCCCGGCGAACGGGGTGGGGCGCTGGAACACCATGCCGACGCGGCGCCGCAGCGCCCTCGGGTCGAGGTCGGCGAGGTCAGTGCCGTCGTAGGCGACCGACCCGCCGTCGGGAACGTCGAGGCGGTTCAGCAGCCGCAGCGTGGAGGTCTTGCCGGCCCCGGACGGTCCCCAGAGCACCGTGACGCCCTCGCCGGGCAGCTCGGCGTCGGCGCCGTCGAGGACCGTCGCGTCCCCGTGGCGCAGCACCACCCCGCGCAGCGCGAAGCCGGGCATCAGTCGTCCGGTCCGGCCGTCCGGGGCTCCGGGTGCGAGGTCGCGGGGCCGTCGTCGTCGCGGCCGGTGCGCCGCGCGAGCTCCGCGCCGGACGACAGGTGCTGGATCACCGCGTGCAACCGGTGGTTGCTGCCGCGCACGGGGACGGCCTCGAGGTCGCTGGTGCGCACGAGGTGCACGGTGGCCTCGAGCAGCCGCGCGATCTCGAGGGCGACGTCGTTGTCGTGATCGCTCGGCGTCTCGGCCGCGTCCGCGGCGCGCTCGCCGATCGTCAGGGCCTGTCGGGCCTCCCGCAACGCGGTGACGGCCGCCGCTTCGGCATCGGTCATGGGAGCGGAGTGTGCCCTGCTCCGACGCCAGGCGCGCGGGATCAGGCGGGTTGCAGCACCCGTCGGGCCCGGTGGGCGACGAGCATCCGTCGCCCGATCAGGGCGAGGACCCCGGCCACCACCATCGCCGCGGCGGCGACGAGCCAGGCGGCGGTGAAGGAGACGCTGCCCGCGGTGAACCCGAAGCCGACCGGACCGAGGAACCCGCCCGCGTACACCCCGACCTGCACGATCGCGGTCGCCGCGGCCGGCGCCTCCGGGTTCAGCCGCACCACGGCGAACTGCAGCAGCCCAGGCCACGACCAGCCCAGCCCGAACCCGAGCACCACCCCGGCGACCAGCGCCACGGTGCCCGGCAGGGCCAGCAGGACCAGGCCGACCGCGCCCGCGAGCAGGCAGCTCGCGACGACCGTGATGTGCCCTCCGGACCGACGGTCGGCGTTCCACCCCAGCAGCACCCGCATGACGAGGCCGACGACGCTGCCCAGCGTCAGCACCAGGCCCGCGATCCCGGGCGGGATGCCCCGGTCGACCGCGGCCGCGACCAGGAAGATGCCGAGCCCGGTGCACGCGCCGGCCCCCAGACCGGCCGCGACCCCGACGACGGCGAGCGCGGCGGTGGCCCGGTCGCTGTCGCCGCCCGTGTCTGCGGCCCGGGCCGCCGAGCCCCGCGGGGCGGCCGCGAGCGCGGCGAGCGCGAGGGCGGCCGCGCACACGTAGGCCCAGCGCCAGCCGACGGTGAGGGCGAGCGCCGGGACGGCCAGCCCGGCGAGCAGCGTCGCGAGCGGCACCGAGGCCTGCTTCACGCCGAACGAGAGGCCGAGCCGGCGCGCGGGCATGGACCGCGCCAGCGTGAGGTTCGAGGACAGCTGGCCCATGACGTTGCACCACGCCGAGCACAGCAGGATCACCGTGAGGGTCGTCAGCGAGCGCGCCAGCGCCGCCGTGAGCAGCATCGCCGCGGCGGCCCCGAGCACCGCGACCCGGCTGGTCACCCGCGAGCCGAAGCGCTCCACGGCCTTCCCCACCGGGAGCGACATGAGCGCCGACACCCCGAAGTACGCCGCCACGAGGAGGCCCAGCGCCGCCGGGTCGAAGCCCAGCTCCGCCCCCACCTGCACCGCCGACGCACCGAGCAGGAACACCGGGAGCACGGTCGACGTGGTGATCGCGACGGCTCCGGCCCCGACCCGCCACGCGCTCTGCTCGCTCATCGTTGCACCACGCTAACGGACATCACGCCCGGAGGGACGGATTCGTGATCCGGCCCGCGATCGGGCACTCCCGGGCGCGCTCCGTCGACGGGAGGTCGAGGATGGACGGAATGATCGGCCTGGTCGCCGCGGTCGTCGGCCTCGTGATCGTGACCGCCCTGGTGCGAGCGGCGGCACGACGCACGGGCGTGCCCGACCCCATCGCCCTGCTCCTCGTGGGCGTCGCCCTGTCCTACGTGCCCGGGTTGCCGGACTACCGGATCGACCCGGACCTCGTGCTCGTCGTGATCCTCCCGGTGCTGCTCTACGGCGCGGGGTTCGCGGCGTCGCTCCCCGCCTTCCGGATCCACCTGCGGCCGATCCTGCTGCTCGCGGTCGGGCTCACGCTCGTGAGCACCCTGGCCGTCGGGGCCGTGGCCGCCGCGCTGGTGCCCGGCCTGGGGTTCGCGGCGGCCTGCGCGCTCGGGGCGGTCGTCGCACCGCCGGACGCCGTCGCGGCGACCGCGGTCGCCCGCACCATCCGGCTCCCCCGCCGCGTCGTGGCACTGCTCGAGGGCGAGAGCCTGTTCAACGACGCGGCCGCCCTGACCGCGCTGACCGTCGCGGTGGCGGCGGTGACCAGCGGTGCGCTGTCGTTCCCGGCCGCCGCCGGCCGGTTCCTGCTGGTGGCCCTCGGCGGAGTTGCGGTGGGCGGCGTGGTCGGCCTCGCCGTCGGCTGGGTACGACGGCGGGTCCTGCACCCCTACACCGACGTGGTCGTGTTCCTGGTGACGCCGTTCGTGGTGTACCTGCCGGCCGAGGAGCTCGGCGTGTCCGGGCTGGTCGCGGTCGTCGTCGCCGGGCTCTACCTCGGCCACCGCTCCACGACGATCATGGAGCCGGGGGCGCGGGTCGTCACCGGCGCGGTGGGCACGGCGACGACGTGGCTCCTCGAGGGCATGGTGTTCCTGCTGGTCGGGCTGCAGCTGCGGGCCGTCGTCGCCGGCATCTCGGGGATGGCGTTCGTGGCCGTCGCGGGGGCGACGGTCGCGGTCGTCGTCACGCTCGTCGTGGTCCGGTTCGCGTGGGTGGTGCTGACCGAGCAGGTCCTGGGCACGGCGTTGCGGCGACGGCACGCGTCGTGGACGGAGTCGTTGCTGACCTCGTGGGCGGGGATGCGCGGCGCGGTCTCCCTGGCCGCCGTCCTGACCCTGCCGATCGCGTTCCCGCAGCGCGACCTGATCGTCTTCGTGACGTTCGTGGTCATCCTCGTGACCCTGCTCGGGCAGGGGCTCACGCTGCCCCTGTTGGCGCGCCGGATGCCCGGGACCCATCACGAGGACGTCGAGGAGGCGAAGGAGGAGGCACGCGCCCGCCGGCTCGCCGCCGACGCGGCCCTGGAGTGCCTGGAGGAGATCGAGCGGGAGGACCCGGGCCGGGAGAAGGTCGTCGAGCAGCTGCGCCGTCGGGTGAACAACCGGATGGACGCGGCCTCGGAGGCGCTGGAGGCCGCGTCGGACGCCTTCGACGCCGAGGGCGGGGCCGAGGGCGCCGGCCGCGGCGGGGCGGTGGAGTCGGTGCCCGCCGTGTCGGAGGAGGAGGACCACGAGTCCGAGCCGACCGCCGCCCGGGACCGGGACCGGGACCGGGAGGGGACCCGCGAGACCTACCGCCGCTACGGCCAGGCGATGCTGGTGGCCGAACGGACCCGCCTGCTGGCCCTGCGCGACTCCGGCACCCTCGGTGAGGAGGCCTTCGTGCGCCTCCAGCACGAGCTCGACCTGGAGCAGGCGGCGCTGACGGTGCGGTGACGGTGGACCGGACCGACCCGCGCCGACCCGCCGTCAGGAAGGCTCGACCAGGAACGCGACACCGCGGCGCGGGGCGAGGTCGACCGCGAACGCGTGCAGGTCGTCGACGATGCCCACCGGCGACTGCGTGAACATGTCCAGCACCGCGCTGCCGGGCGAGAGCACCTCGGAGCGGATCGTGCCCATCACCGGCTCGGCGCCGAAGTTGAGCACCGTCAACGCGTGGCGCTCGCCCTCCAGCTCGTGGACCAGCACGAGCACCCCGGCGTGGGAGACGTCCGGGATGTCGACCTGGCGTGCGGTCGCGATCCCGTAGTGCTTGCGCACCGCGAGGATTGCCTGCAGCTGGCGGGCGAAGCTGCGCTCGTCGGTCAACTGGTCGGGGAGCGTCCCGTAGAGGCTGCGGCCGCGCGGCATGCCCTCGGCGGAGCGGGTCGCGGTCGGGTCGACGCCCATGAGGTCGTGCGCGCCGCGGTGGATCCAGCGGGTGTCGCCCTCGGCGACCAGCGCGGCGACCTCCTCGACGGGCAGCGTCAGCATGCCGGTGAGGTCCCAGCCGGAGAGCGCGAAGACCCCGGGCTGCATCGCGTTGAACATCGCGAGCATGAGGTGGACCGCGCGGATCTCCTCGATCTCCGCCGGGCCGATGTCGTCGAGGTCGGTGATGCCGATCGACGCGGCGATGACGGTGGTCAGGGTCGACGCGATGCCGTTGGTGGTGAACACCAGGTTGTACGACACGTCCGGACCGGCGAGCGTCTCCAGCAGCTCCCCGCGCACGATCTCCGCGAGCCGCGCGCCGGTGACCTCCTCGCCGCGGAAGGTGAACGTCTCCTCACGGTGTCCTGCGGCCCAGTGGACGAGCTCGTAGGTCATCTCGTCGTGGTTCTGCAGGGCGTGCACCAGCGACGCCGGGTCGATACCGATCTCGGCCGCGGTCCGCAGGCCCAGGCGCAGGAACTCGGCGTCGCCGGTGGCCAGGGCGTGGTGGTATCCGGGGCGGTTGACGAAGTCGTAGGAGAGGTCGGCGCCGGCGCGCCCGACCTCGCGGATGTCGTCCATCGTCAGGTTCAGTTCCTGGAACGTGAACCCGCCGACCTTGCGGACCATCGACGCGATCAGGTGGTTCGCGGCACCGGAGAGCGGGTGGCCCTCGGACCAGGCCGGCCCGCCGAGCGCGCTCTTCTCCACCCCGAGGAAGCCGTTGGCGTCCAGGCGCAGCGCCCCGGAGCCGAGGTCGGCCAGCGAGTGCAGGGCGTCGCCGATCGTCAGCCGCATCCCCGCGAACGAGGGGTCGAGCCAGTTGATCGAGGGCTGGCCCTCCTTGAAGTAGTGCAGGTAGACCCAGCGCCGGGCCACCCCGTCCACCCCGACGACGGCCTTCGTCGCGCTCCAGTTGGTCTCCTTCACCCCGGGCGCGTGGAAGATCACCCGTTGCAGGGCGCCGATGATGTAGCCGGCCTTCTCCAGGCGCTCCTCGGTGGCGGCGTCGAGGTTCACCGAGTCCCGGCCGGGCGGGACGACGGGCAGCTCCGACCAGTCCTCCGGGTCGATCTCGACCATGTGGAAGATGCCGGGGTAGTCGGCGTACCCCATCTCGGCGAGTCGGAAGTCCGCGCCCTTGCCGGTGTGCCCGGGGACGACGTCGTCGATGACGGTGCCGCCGTGGAAGGTCGCCATCCCGCACATCGCCCGGAAGTCGGCCTCGGAGCCGAACGCCGGGTCGATCACCGTGGAGATGCGGTCGAAGTGGCCGTCGACGCTCGGGGTGTGGTCCCAGCCGGAGATGCCGCCCGCGCGCTTCACCGGCCCGGTGTGCACCGCCTCGACGCCGATCGCGGCGAACGTCCGCCAGAGGTCCTCCTCGGCCATCGCGGCGAGGAACGGCTGCCCGGGCCGGGTGATCAGCGACAGCGGGTAGGCCGTGAACCACACGCTCGCGGTGTCGACGGCGCCGCGCGGGTCGGGGTCGGCGAACGGGTTCTGCCACATCGTGCCGCGGCCCGAGAACTGGCGGGCGATGGTGTCCGCGTCCGCGAGCATGGACTGGCCACGCAGCCAGGCGACGTAGGCCGGATTGGTGCCGGTCGGCTCGCCGTCGCGGCCGGCCGGCCGCCGCTCGAAGGGCGAGCGCACCCGCGGCCGGTGGCGCAGCGCCCGCGGCCGGGCGGGGTGGAAGTGCTCGGCGTAGGTGAGATCGATCGGGCCCGTGCCCTCGTCCTGCCCGGCTGCCCCGTCCTGCACCGACCTACCTCTTTCTCCCCGCCACCGGAACGACGCGACATGGTCACACGCGGTCCACGTCGATCCGCCGTCGGGATCGGCCCCGGTCGGGGGTGTCGCGAGCTGATTCGATCCAGCCCCGGGCGACGTCATGACGGTGCCCTGGCTTGCCCGCCAGCGTTGCGGGACGCACACGGCGGGAGGACGTGACGTTCCGACGGCCGCGCGTTGCGGGACGCACACGGCCGGAGGACGTGACATTCCGACAGCCACGCGTTGCGGGACGCACATCCCGAAGGACGGGCTCTCCGCCGGGCCGTGCATCGCGAGGGGTCGAGCGAGCACCTGCGGTGGTCGGCGGGGTCCGAGCACCACCGGGAGTGCTCGTTGATCATGCGCGGGTACGCAGCGACCACGCGAACACGCGCGACACTCCCCCGCATGACGATGCCCTGGCCGGACCGCCCCGCCCCGACCGCCGACGAGGTCGCCGCCCGGGTGGCCACCGAGCGGCACGGCCCGGTGCTGCTCGTGCGGATCACCCGCCCGGAGAAGCGCAACGCGATCGACGCCGCGACCACCCGAGGGCTCGACGAGGCACTGGACCTGCTCGACGACGACCCGGCCCTGCGGTGCGGGGTGCTCGCCGGGTCGGGCGGGGTGTTCTGCGCCGGGACGGACGTCTCCGTGGGCCCGGGAGCGCCGACCCCGCGCGGCGGCAACTACGGCGTCGTCGCGCGTCGGCGCACCACCCCACTGATCGCCGCCGTGGAGGGCATCGCCTACGGCGGCGGGTTCGAGGTCGCGCTCGCGTGCGACCTCGTCGTGGCGTCCTCGACCGCCCGGTTCGCACTGCCCGAGGTCGGGCTCGGCCTCGTCGCGAACTGCGGGGCGCTGTTCCGCACCCCGCGCGCCGTGCCACCCGCCGTCGCGAAGCGGCTGCTGCTGACCGGCGACCCGATGGACGCGACCCGCGCCCACGAGCTGGGCCTGGTGACCGACCTCGTGGAACCCGGCGCCGCGGAGGCGAGCGCCCTCGGGATCGCGGAGCGCATCGCCTCCCGGTCACCGGCCGCGGTCGCCGCGACCCTCGCCGCCGTCGACTCCGCGGTGCTCGAGGCGGACGCCCGTGGCTGGTCCGACACCGACCGGGCCGTCGCCGCCGTCGTCGCGAGTCCCGACCGGGCCGAGGGTCTAGCGGCGTTCGCGGAGAAGCGTCCGCCCGTGTGGCCTTCGGCCGGGTGAGCAGAAACCCGTGTCAGGACACGGATTTTTGCTCACCCGGCGCAGCCACACTCGAGCGCAGCAGCACCGTCGTGCCACGGGCGTCGTGGTGGATCGCGACCTCGTCGACCTGGCTGTTCATCAGCGTGATGCCGCGGCCGTGGAGGGCGGGACGGCCGACCGCATCGTGTTCCTGGTCGACCGACTCGGGGACCCGCCAACGGCCGCCGTCGGCCACCGTCACGAGGACCTCGCCGGCGTCGAGCATGACGGTGAGGTCGATGCGGGCGACCCCGTCGCGCCGGTGCTGGTCGTCGTAGGCGTGCACGACGACGTTGTCGATGGCCTCGCTCGCCGCGAGGACCATGCCGTCCGCCACGGTCGACGGGACCGCCGACGACCGCAGCCAGGACCGCAGGTCCTCCCGGATGCGGGGTCCCTGGTCGATGTCGGCGCTGTAGTCGACGCGTTCGAACTCGACGGAGTCCATGAAGTCGCCCCTCGTGCCCCCCGTGGTGTCGGACGGGGTCGGTAGCAGTCACCGGGAGGATCACCAGCCCGCCGTCCCTCCATGCCTCGATCGGGCCCGGTGCGTCGGACGGGGCCCGCCACACGACCGCCGGACCTTTTCCCGACGGATGCGTCGGCGGCCGCCGTCCGGCAGGGTCGACCACCGTGAGCAAGGCACACCCGCAGCAGTGGACGATCCACGACGACGACCACCGCCCCTCGGCTGCATCGGTCGCGGCGCTGGCGCAGTACCCGACGACCCAGATCGCCGACTCCGGCGGCCCGGTCTCCGTGGTCGGGCCGGGCATCGTCCACCAGGCGGGCGGCCGGGACTTCTGCGGCCCGGCGCTCACGGTGTGGACCAAGCCCGGCGACATCCTCTTCCTGCTCAAGGCCCCGGACCTCGCGCGGGAGGGCGACGTTCTCGTCGTCGACGGCGGCGGACGCCCGGACGCCGCGATCCTGGGCGACATCATGAGCGGCGCGCTGGCGCGGATCGGCGCCGTGGGCATCGCGATCGACGGCGTGGTCCGCGACGTCGACGGCATCGACGAGATCGGCCTGCCCGTCTTCGCCCGCGGCGTCTATCCGACGACGGGTTCCAACGAGGGGCCCGGCGCGATCAACGTCGACGTCGTGCTCGGCGGGGTCGCGGTGCATCCGGGCGACGTGGTGCGCGGCGACGCGAGCGGGCTCGTCGTCGTCCCGCGGGAACACGTCGACGACGTCGTGGCACTCACCCGCGCGGTCGACGAGCGGGAACGGACCTGGACCGCGGCCATGCGCGACGGGGCCGGCCTGGCCGAGGCCACCGGCGTCGACGAGGTCATCCGGCAGCGGCGCGAGGCCGTCGGGGTTCACCTGCCCTGAGGTCCGTCGGGGTTCCCGACGGCAGGTCGGCGACGACCTCGAAGCCGGTCCCGACCGCGGCGGCCCGGAGCATGCCGCCCACCGCCGCGACCCGTTCGGCGAGCCCGCCCAGCCCGAAACCGCCGGACCGCGGATGCGGCACCGCGGGCCCGGTGCCGCCGTCGTCCCGCACCGCCAGCCGGATGCTCGGTCCGCCCTCCAGGGTGACCACGACCTCGGCCCCCTTGCCCGCGTACTTCATCGCGTTCGTCAGGGCCTCCTGGACGACCCGCACGATCGTCAGGGCGACCTCGGGCGACGGGTCCACCGGCTCGCCCACGTCGACCCGGCGGACCCACAGCCCGTTGCGGCGCGCGGCGTCGATGAGGGGACCGAGTGCGTCGAGCCCGGGCGTGGGCACGTCCGCCTCGGGGTCGTCGCTGCGCAGGACGCCGAGCATCGTCCGGAGCTCCCCGACCGCCTCGGTCCCGCCGTCCTCGACGCGGGACAGGGCGTCGGCGGCCCGCGTCGGGTCGACGGGTAGGAGGTGGCGTGCGGCAGCGGCCTGCACCGTCATGGTCGTGACGGCGTGCGAGACGACGTCGTGCATCTCGCGGGCGATCCGGAGCCGCTCCGAGCGCACGGCGTCGCGCCGTTCGAACTCGGCCACCTCCTCGCGCAGCTGCGCCGCCCGCCGGGTCGCCCGGGCCCACCGGCCGGCGCCCCAGCAGGCCAGCAGGGCCACTGCCTGCGCCAGCAGGACGGCTCGCACGACCCCGAGCTCGGTGTCGGTCGGCGCGATCGGACGGCTGAGCTCGTCGAGCACGACGACGGGCGCGGTGAGCCCGTACGCGACGATCAGGGCGACGACCGCTCGCTCCGGCCCGCACCGCGCAGCCAGGGAGTACAGCGCGACCGGCACCACCGCGAGTGGGCGGTAGTCGGTGAGGAGGGCGGCCGCCGCCAGGTTGTGCACCAGGGCGGCGGTGAGGACGAGGCCGGGATGACCGCGGCGCCAGAAGAGTGCCGCGCTCCCGACTCCCGCGGCGAACAGCGTCGTCAGGGAGACCGCGCCGACGTCGGAGGTCGTGTTCGACCCGCCCACGAGTTCCAGGACGAACACGCCGAGGACGAGCAGCACCTCGCGGGTCTGGACCGACCACGACCGAATCCGGTTCATCGCCGGAAGAAGAGCCATCGCAGCATCGACCCGACCGAACGCTCTGCGTTCTCGTTCTCGTCACGGTCCGCGAACAGGGTCGGTTCGGGCCAGGCCGGAGGGCGAGGCTTGTCCTCGAAGCCGCGGAGGACCTCCAACGTCGACGGCTCGACCGCGGTCGGCAGTTCCGGTACCCGGTCGAGTTCCCGCAGGGCGCCCCACAGGTCCTGCTTCTCGCGCGCCCGGAGGGCGATCAGCTCCGCCTCTTCGGGGAGCCCCACGAGGCAGCAAGGGTTCGCGGCGGGCCGCTCCAGGACGAGGGTGAGCACGGGCGGAGCGCCGTGGACGACGGAGAACTCGCCGGCCTTCGACACCCGGATGCGTTCGACGTGGCTCGGGGAGGTCGACGCCGTCGAGACGACGACGACCTCGAGCTCCACGCCGTGGTCGAGGAGGGCTGCGGACGGGTGCGGCACGAGCACGAGGTCCGGCAGGACGAGCAGGCCGGGCGAGCCCTCCTCGTCGGGGCTCCGATGCACATGGGCGAACACGGCGGGTTCGAGACGGTGGTCGTCAGGCACGGCGTCGAGCTTGCGTGCTCAGCGTGAGTGGCACATGGGCCACCGGGGTGAATCAGTCCATCAATCGCCCGCGACCGACTACTTTCGGACGCCATGGCGGTACGGGTGGTCCTCGCGGACGACGACGAGGTCTACCGGCTCGGGCTGTCGAGCATCCTGTCCGTGCAGCCCGACATCGAGATCGTCGCGGAGGTCGGGGACGGCGCGGCCGCGGTCGCGGCGGTCCGGGAGCACCACCCCGACGTCGCGGTGCTGGACCTGCGGATGCCGGTGCTCGACGGAGTAGCAGCCACGCGCGAGATCGCCTCGGACGCGACCACGGCCGCCGTCGGGAAGCCGGTGGCCGCCCTCGTGCTCACCGGGTTCCACGTGACCGAGGCCGTGTACGACGCGCTGCGCGCGGGGGCCTCGGGCTACGTGCTCAAGGACCGGGCGGGTTCCCGGCTGGTGCCGGCGGTCCGGGCGGTCGCCGAGGGCGAGGCCTGGCTCGACCCCGGCGTCACCCGCGACCTGATCTCCGAGTTCGCGCGCCGCCCGGACGAGCGGCGCGCGACCCCCGAGGACCTCGACGACCTGACCCGGCGCGAACGCGACGTGCTGACGCTCGTCGCGCACGGCCTGTCGAACACCGAGATCGCGGACCACCTGACCGTCGAGATCGGCACGGTGAAGACCCACGTGAACCGCATCTTCACCAAGCTCGGTCTCGAGCACCGCGCCCAGGCGGTGTCGCTCGCGTTCCGCACCCGGCTGGTCGGGCCGGACGACGCCCGACCCGACCTCGGCCGGGGACGGTGACCCTACGAGCAGGTGAACGGGTTGCCGCGGCGCCCGACGAAGTGCAGGAACCCGCCCCAGTTGAAGTGCAGGTCCACGCCCTGGTCGCCGGTGTTGGCGCCGATCCAGGCCTTGTGGATCTTCACCGCCGCGAGGATCAGCGGCCCCCACACGGGGATCGCGCCCAGGGCGAGCTCGCCCGCGGGGACGCCCTGCGCGGCGAAGCAGCCCTCGCCCTGGTCCAGGTGCACGATCAGGCCCCAGAAGCGGGGTTCGACCTCGGCCATCACGCGTCCTCCGTCCGTGCGCGGGGGCTGCGGATCGCCCCGTGGTCGTCCACCTCGAGCCGGCCGGCGGCCAGCTTCGCGTTCAGTTCCGCCACCGATGCGGTGACGTAGGCCCGGGTCGCGGCGTCGAGCGTCGCCGACGGCTCCCACCGGACCTGTCCGTTCTCGACGACGGCCTCGCCGAGCTCGGACTCGGCGACGAGGAACCCGCGGTCCCCCGAGGCACCCTCGGCCTCGGGCCACGGGGTGTCGTCCGCGGGCTCCGGGGCCCCGACCCGAGCGGCCATGAGGTCGATCGACTCGCTGTACGTGTGGTCGACGGTCGTCATGTCCACCTCCCTCCTGCTGCGGCACCTCCCCGGTGCCGGGCCGACCGCGGTGGCCGGCGAGCAGGAACGATCCGCCGATCGAGGCCGTGGATCGTCGTCCCGCGGACAGCACCGCGGCCTCCACCCAGGGGCCTACGCGAGGGGCGCCGCCTCCCACCCCGGATGGGTGCGACGGGCCCGCTGCTACCGTTCGCCGCCATGGCGGGGGCCGGAATGACAACGCGGGGATTCTCCGCGGCGGTCGTCCTGGCCACCGCCGTCGCGCTCGACCTCGTCGCGCAGGAGCCGCGTGGGCACGTGCTCGCGGTCGCCCTGGCCGCTAGCTCCGTGGGCGCGGCCCGCCTGCTGCTGGCACACCGGTGGCGTGGGACGTTCGCCCTGCTCAACCTCGCCGTGCTCGCCCAACCGGCCGCGCACGCCGTCACGAAGCTCACCCCGCACGCGCACGGGATCTCACCGGTGGCGCTGCAGATCGCGGTGACGCTGCTGGTGGTGCTGGTCGCGGGGGGCGAGCCACTGCTCGTCGTGGCCGCGACGCTGCCGCTGGTCCGCCTGCTGCTGACCGTCCCCCCGGACGGGCCGCCGCGGACCGTCCGGACGGCCCCACCCGCCGTCGGGAACCTCTCCGGGGTCGACCTCGCACGGTGCCTGCCACGAAGGGGTCCGCCGAGCCCGGCCTGAGCCCGCTCGTGCCCGCACCCCGTCGACCCCGCGCGAGGTCCCCGTGACGCTCTCCCCTGCCCTCAGCACGCTCCGCACCCCGTCCGCGCCGGCGCTGCGCTGCCCGGACTGCGGCACCCGGCCCGTCCTCACCCCGACCCGCACGCAGCCCCTGCCGGGCGGCACCTTCGGGCTGCTGTGCTGCGGGTGCGCGACCTACCCGCTGATCGACGACATCCCCGTGCTGCGCCGCGGCCGCATCGACTCCCAGGACCACCTCACCGGGCGCAGCGAGGTCGAGGGGCCGACGGCGGACGAGCTGGTCGCCCTGCTGCGCGCCGACCGGCCGCTGGACGCGCTCGTCGCCCTGCTCGCGTTCCCGCCGCCCGCCCCGCTCTCCCGTCCCGGACTACGTCTGCCGTTCACCCGCGGGCCGTGGCCGCGGGTCGCCCTGGCCGCCCGCCGTGCGGAGGTGCGCGCGATGCTCGGCGGGCTCGACCGGCTCACCGCGCAGGACTGGATGGAGCTCGCCTACGCGCGGTCGAGCGACCGCATCGACGACGAGCTGCTGCCCTACTTCCTCGCCCGGTTCGGGCAGCCGCGCTTCCTCGCGACGACGTCCCTGCTGCGCTGCCTTCCCGACGACGGCCGGTCGGGCCCGGTCCTCGACCTCGCGTGCGGCTTCGGGCACGTCGCCCACCACCTCGCGACGCGGGAGGACCCGCGGCCCGTCGTCGGGGTCGACCGCAACTTCCTGCAGCTGTGGGTCGCCCGGCGCTACGTGGCACCGACCCAGACCTTCGTGTGCGCCGACCGGGTCGACGCGCTGCCCTTCGCCGACGACGCGTTCGCCGCGGCGGTCTGCTCGGACGCCTTCCACTACTTCGACGCCCAGCAGGGCTGCCTCGACGAGCTCCGTCGGGTCGCGATCGACGACACGGTGCTGCTCGACCGCCTCGGCAACGTGCGACTCGCGCCCACCGACGGCCCCGTCGAGCGCGACCCGGCCGGCTACGTCGCGCTCCTGCACGGCGCGCCGTGGCGGCTGACCTGCGAGGACGAGCTCCTCGAGGGCTACCGCGCGGGCTACGGGCCGCAGCTCGCCTCCCCGCGGCACCCGTCCGAACTCGACGGGGCGAAGTGGCTGATGCTCGTCACCAGCCGCGACGAGCGCGTCCTCGCCGACCACGGCGCCTTCACCGCGCTCCCCCACGCCGCGGGGGTCCCGACGCTCAACCCGGTCTTCGACGTGACCCGGCACGACGACGACGTGGAACTGGCGTTCACGTTCCCGTCGACCTGGTACGCGTTCGAGAACGCCGCGATGCTGCGCTACACCTCGGCCGGGGAGCGGCTCAACGCGACGACGTTCGCCGCGGTGGCGGCGGGCCACCCCACCGACCGGACCCCGGAGCTCCTGCGTCGCTGCGTGCTGCTCGGCATGCCGGAGCGCTACCGCCGCGCGCCCGGCATCGCGGGCACCACCGTCGTCCGGGGTCTGCTGCGCGGACTGCGGAGGCGGTGAGGCGGCAGGCCCGACGTCAGCCCGGGGCCACCGTCACCTCGTCCTCGCCGCGCTCGTGCGCGGCGAGGGCGGCCTCGACCACCGCCTCCGGAGACTGCCAGCGCCACGCGGGCAGGTGCCCGGACTCCTCACCGGACCGCTCGTGGAACGCGGTGCACGTCCGGCCCGGTCGGACAACGGTCACGGTGATCCGTCGCTGCTCCGCCTCCTGGCGCGCGGCCCGCGACAGCGTCTCCAGGTAGGCCTTGCCTGCCGCGTAGGCGGCGATCGCCGGGTCGTCGCGGCCGGCCGCGGTGCTGGAGACGTTGAGGATGCCGCCGCCGTCGGGCATCGCCTTCAGGGCGGCGGCCGTCAGCCGGGTCGGGGCGAGGACGTTGAGCAGCACGGACTCCTCGAGGTCGTCCGGGTCCTGCTCCCC
The DNA here is from genome assembly GCF_030286555.1 of Actinomycetospora termitidis. Lineage (GTDB taxonomy): Bacteria > Actinomycetota > Actinomycetes > Mycobacteriales > Pseudonocardiaceae > Actinomycetospora > Actinomycetospora termitidis. Next base: position 274,821 of record NZ_JASVWF010000008.1, read on the forward strand.
GAGCTCGCCGTAGGTGCTCGAGCCGGCGTTGTTGACCAGCAGGTCGACGCCCGCCAGCTCCGCCTCCACCCGCGCGAGCCCGTCGTGCGTCGTCAGGTCGGCGACCACCACACGCGCCGGGACCTCCAGCTCGGCCGCGAGGTCGGTCAGCGCGTCCTCGTTCCGGGCGACGAGCACGAGGGGGTGCCCCCGGGCGGCGAGCGCCCGGGCGAAGGCGGCGCCGATCCCCGAGGAGGCTCCGGTGACGAGGGCGGCGCGCGTCGTCGGGTCGGATGTCACCCTCATGGGTGACCCCTCAGCGTCGCCGCCGAACCACGTCCCGCATCACGTCACGGAAGTCCGCGGCCATCTGGGCGCTGCTGTGGTGCTCGGTGACCCACGCCCGGGCGGTCTCACCCATCGCCCGCGCCCGGTCCGGGTCGTCGAGCAGGGAGCCGATCGCGTCCGCGAGCGCATCCGCGTCCTCGGGGTCGACCAGAATGCCGCGCGAGGGGTCGATCAGGGCCTCCATCGCGGCGGTCCGGGTCGCGACGACGGGTCGGCCGCTCGCGGCCGCCTCGAGCACCACGGTCGACCCGGCGCCCCGCGTCGTGGGGTGCAGCGCGAGGGCGACCACGGACGAGCGCCCGTACATCGCGCGCACCGCCCCCTCCATGCGGCGGCGGTGCACGACGCCGAGGTGCTCCGGGATCTCGACCCCGGCCATCGTCGTGCCGATCTCCAGGCGCACCTCCCGCCGGCCGGCGAGCCGGGACACGGCCTCGACGAGCAGCGGGTGGTCGCGGTCCTCGTCGTCACCGACCCCCGCGACCAGCGGCGTCGCCTCCGACCACGGGCGCACCCCGAAGAACTCCGTGTCGATCCCGAACCGGCACGGGTGCACCTTGGCGGGGTCGAGGCCCCAGCCGTGGACGAGGTCGTCGTACAGCCCGGGGTTGAGGGTCACGATCCCGGCCAGCCGGTCCAGGGCCTTCCCGACGACGGGTCGCGCGGCCCGCGGGTAGCGCTCCGGCCCCTGGACCCACACCAGCCCGGACACCACCGGCGGCCCGCCCGGGAGCAGGGCCGCGGGGAAGCCGGTGCGCTCGTCCATGGTGAAGACGACGTCCGCGCGGCGACGTCCCACGGCTCCGGCGAGCTCCGCGACCGGCTCGTAGCCGTCGAGCCGGTTGCGGACCTTGCGGGCGAGCCAGGCGGTCCGCCCGGTCAGGGGTCGTCGGAACTCCAGCTCGACGTCGTCGGCCTCGCCGAGGTGGTGCAGGCCGTAGGGCGTGCGGTCGGGCACCTCACCGCGCGCGTTCGCGGCCGTGTGCGCGTCGACGTCCGACTGTTCCGGCAGCTCCACCCGTATGCGCATCACCGACGATCAGATCACGCGCCGATCGCGTCCAGCTCGGCCACGGCATCGTCGGGAAGGGAGAGGGCCGCGCCGGCCACGTTCTCGCGGAGGTGGTCCACCGACGACGTCCCCGGGATCAGCAGGATGTTCGGCGAGCGCTGCAGCAGCCACGCGAGCGCCACCGCCATCCGCGACGCCCCGAGCCGCTCGGCCACCGCGTCCAGCTCCGAGGACTGCAGCGGCGAGAAGCCGCCCAGCGGGAAGTACGGCACGTAGGCGATGCCCTGCTCGGCCAGCGAGGCGACGAGGGCGTCGTCGTGCCGGCGGGCGAGGTTGTACGGGTTCTGCACGCACACCACCGGCGCGATCGCCTGCGCCGCGGCGACCTGCTCGGCGTTCACGGTCGAGAGGCCGAGGTGGCGGATCTTGCCCTGGCGCTGCAGCTCGGCGAGCGTGCCGAAGCGCTCCTCGATCGGCTCCTGCGGCTGCGGCGTCATCGTGTCGGCGCCGCCGGGCATGCGCAGGTTCACGACGTCGAGGGTGTCCAGTCCCAGCCGCTGCAGGTTGTCGTCGACGGCCTGGCGCAGCTGGTGGGGCTCGAGCGCCGTCGGCCAGCCGCCCTGCTCGTCGCGGAAGGCGCCGACCTTCGTGACGATGCGCAGGTCGTCCGGGTAGGGCGCGAGCGCCTCGCGGAGGATCTCGTTGGTGACGTGCGGACCGTAGAAGTCCGAGGTGTCGATGTGGTTGATGCCGAGGGCGACCACCTCGCGCAGCACGGCGACCGCCGCGTCGCGGTCGGCCGGCGGCCCGAAGACGTGCGGCCCGGCGAGCTGCATCGCCCCGTAGCCGACGCGGGTGACCTCGAGGTCACCGAGGTGGTAGGTGCCGCCCGGGAGCTCCGTCGTGATGGACATGGCCCCAGCATCCAGCGCGGACCGTGGCCGTGCGAGGGGAACGCCCTTCCTGGGACCGGGCGTCCCCCTGTCGGCGTCGCCGCTAGTTGATCGCGTGGATCGGGGAGGAGCAGGTCTTGGCGCTGGACGCGGCGTCGCCGTGCTTCGCCTCGGACAGGAACGGCACCGAGGCCACGTTGTCCTGCACCGGCACCTGCACGCCGAGCGCGTTCACCGGGACGTCGTTGCCGCAGACGTTCACGGGGGTGTTCGGCGCGAAGTCGCTGGAGTTGAGCAGGCCCTTCTGCACCGTGGCGCCGCCGTGGTGGTGGCCGCCGGGGTTGTCGCCGGCGAACGCCATCCCGGCGCTCGAGAGCAGGCCGGTGGAGATCACGGCGGTGGCGAGGACGGTGGTGCGGAGCATCGACATGCGTCTCTTCCTTTCGGGGGGCGTGCGAGAGACGTGTCGTCAACTCCGTCGACGTACCTGAGACACGGTTTCCGGACGGTTCTCGACGCATCGGGTGACGGTGCTCGACGATGCGTCGAGCGTGTCGCCCGGCCGTCACCCGTCGGCGCCGAATCCACTCCCCCTGCTGGTCACACCGTGATGTGATGGCCGTGTGCCGCACGTCTCCACCGTGATCGCCCGCCCCTGGCGCGAGGTCTACGCCTACGCCGCCGACCCCGCCCACCTGCCGTCCTGGGCGGCGGGGCTGTCCACCTCGACCCTCACGCCCGGCGACGACGGGTGGTGGACGGCGACCGGACCGCTGGGGACGGTGCGGGTCCGCTTCTGCGAGCGCAACGAGTTCGGCGTGCTCGACCACGTGGTGCGCCTGCCCGACGGCACCGAGGTGCTCAACCCGCTGCGTGTGGTGCCGTGGGGCGACGTCGCGGAGGTGGTGTTCAGCGTGCGCCCCCGCGAGGGCATGAGCGACGCCGACGTGGAGGCCGACGTCGCCGCGGTCACCGAGGACCTGGCGACGCTCAAGGGCGTGCTGGAGTCGGCCTGAGCCCGGTCACCGGTTGAGCGAAGGTCCCGTTCGGTCGGATAGACGGGCCGTGGGCGCCCACCGCCAGTGCGCCCCGGCGTGGAGGCCGACTGGCGAAGGGCGCCCACCGCCGGCTCTACCGACCGATGGGGCCCTTCGCTCGAATCCGGTCAGCCCGTCGGCGTCGGCACCGCCGGGGCGGCCGGCGCCGGGACCGCCGGCACGGCGGGAGCGGCCGGTGCGGCGGGAGCACCCGGCGCGGCCGGAGCCCCCGGCGCCGACTGCTGCTGCACCGTCGCGCCCGGCTGCACGATCACCGTGCCGCCGGGCTGCACCTGGATCACCGGACCACCACGGCCACCCTCGGCGGCCGGACCACCGCGCGCCGGGCCGCCACGCTCGGCGCCACCCCGCCCCGGCCCGCCGTCCCGACCCGGACCGCCGTCAGGACCGCCCCGACCCGGCCCGCCGTCGCGCCCCGGGCCGGCGATCGCGCGGTCGCCGTGGCCCGGCCCACCGTGGCCACCAGGCCCGAGCGGGGTCAGCAGCAGGAGCAGCCCCGCCACGACCAGGCCCAGCACGAACCCTCCGATGCCCACGAGCCACGCGGCCGCCCGGCCCCGCGGCCGCCGGGCGCGCACCCGCTCCCACCGCGTCGGGGTCGGTCCGGCCGGCGAGGCGGCGGGCTCGGTGGGCGGATCGTTCTCGGTCATCGCTGTCTCTCCTCACGACGGAAGACCATCTCGTCGAGCACGACCCTGGAGAGCCGACCTGAAGCCAGCCTGAGGTCCGCCCGAACCTCAGCGCGGCTTCAGCTCCGGCGGCCGCTCACCTGGTCTGATGGCGTCGATGAACAACCCCCGCGTGCTCGTCGTGGAGGACGAGACGACGATGCGCACGTCGATCGTGCGCGCGCTCGACCGCGCCGGGTACACCGCCGAGGGCCTGCCCGACGGCACCGGTCTCGAGGACACCCTCGACGGCTTCCGGCCCGACCTGGTCGTGCTCGACGTGATGCTCCCCGGGCGCGACGGGTTCGACCTGCTCGGGATCGTCCGCGACCGCACCGACGCCGGCATCGTCATGGTCACCGCCCGCGACGCCCTCGACGACCGCCTGCGCGGCCTCGACACCGGCGCCGACGACTACGTCGTGAAGCCGTTCCTGCTCGAGGAGCTGACCAGCCGGATCCGGGCGGTGCTGCGTCGGCGCGGGCGGACCCCGACCGCGCTCACCGTGGGCGACCTGGTGATCGACGAGGAGGCCGGCGTCGCCACGCGCGCGGGCGCCCCGCTCAAGCTGACCGCCACCGAGCTGCGCCTGCTGCGCTACCTCGCCGAGCAGCGCGGGCGCACCGTCAGCAAGAACCAGATCCTGACCCAGGTCTGGGGCTACGACGCCTACGACCCGAACCTCGTCGAGGTCCACCTCTCGGCCCTGCGCCGCAAGCTCGAGGCGCACGGCCCGCGGATCGTGCACACCGCCCGCGGGCTGGGCTACACGCTGCGGTCCGACGGATGAGGGCCCCCGTCGTCCCCGCCTGGTCGCTCCGGGCCCGCGTGACGGCGACCGTCGTCGCGATCCTCGCGGTGACGCTGCTCGTGGCGGGCGTCGTCGTCGACCTCGGGCTGACCGCCGCCCTGGGCCGCGACCAGCAGTCCCGCCTCGCCGACCGGGCCCAGCGCGCCGACCAGCTCGTCGCACAGGAGGTCCCGGCCGACCAGCTCGTCGGGCTGCTCGACGGGCAGGGCGTGCGCGCCGCGCGCGTGACCGCCTCCGGCGTCGTCCTCGAGGGCGTCGCCGGACCTCCCGGCGGGCCCCGGCCGCCACGGCGCGACGGCCCGGCCCGCCCGCGCGGCCCCCGCACGCTCGCCGTCGAGAAGCCGCTGGCCGACGGCACCGTGCTGCGGCTCTCCTCCGACCCCGGCGACGTCGACGCGGTCGTGTACCGGCTCCGCGGGGTCATGATCGGGGTCGGACTCGTCGGGCTCGTCGTGTCGGCGCTGGTCCTGCTCACCGGCGTCACGGTCGCCCTCCGCCCGCTGGACTCGATGACCCGCGTCGCCCGCGCCATCGCCGGTGGCGAGCGCGGTCGGCGCCTGCGGCCGAGGACCGCCCGGACCGAGATCGGGCGCACGGCCGTGGCGTTCGACGAGATGCTCGACGCCCTCGACGCCGCGCAGGACCGCTCCGAGGCCTCCGCCCGGGAGGCCCGCGAGTCCGAGGCGACGACCCGGCGGTTCCTCTCGGACGCCGCCCACGAGCTGCGGACCCCGCTGGCGGGGATGCAGACCCTCGCGGAGACGCTGGTGCGCGACTCCGACGACGACCGCGAGACCCGCGAGGAGCTCGCCATCGCCCTCGTGCGCGAGACCTCCCGGGCGGCCGCCCTCGTCACCGACATGCTCGACCTCGCCCGGATCGAGGGCGGGCAGGAGCTCGAGCGCACCGAGGTCGACCTGACGCTGCTCGCCACCGAGCAGGTGGACCGGGTACTGCTCCTCGCGCCCGGCCTCGACGTCGCCGTCGACGCCGCGGGCCCCGTCCCGGCGCTCGTGGACGTCGGCCGGGTGCGGCGCATCCTGGTCAACCTGCTCGACAACGCCCGCCGGCACGTTCCCGACGGCGGGTCGGTGCGGGTCCGGGTGTCCGGCGGTCCCGACGGACCGCGGATCGTCGTCCACAACGACGGGGCCGTCGTCGCCGAGGCGGACCGCGAACGGATCTTCGATCGGCTCGTGCGACTGGACGAGGCCCGCGCCCGGGACGCGGGTGGGGCCGGGCTCGGGCTGTCGATCGCGCGGGCGCTCGCCCGGGCGCACGGCGGGGACGTCGTCTATCGGGCGGCGGACACCGGATCGGATCTCGTGGTCACACTCGGGTCCGAGAATTCCTCCCACTGAGTGAAATGGACACTCCCACGTCCGTGTCCGCACCGTTACCTTCCGGTGATGTCCGGACCTGGAGACCTCGGGGGCGGCATGGACAGGATCGGCGAGTACACCTGGCACCCCAGCACCGACCGCTGGGAGTGGAACGACACGATGTTCCACCTGCTCGGCTACCTCCCCGGGCAGGTGCGGCCGAGCCGGGCGCTCGTCGTGTCGCACAAGCACCCCGCGGACCGGGCCCAGGTCGAGCACGTCATGGCCGACGCCTGCAGCAACCGGCTCGCCTACACCCACCGGCACCGCATCGTCTCCGTGACCGGCGAGGTCCACGAGGTGACCGCGATCGGCTTTCCCGTGCCGGATTCGCCGTCGCTGCTGCTGCGCGGGTACCTGGTGCACCTCGCGACGTCCCTGCCGACCCCGACGGCAGGTGTCCTCGCCCGTCCGCCCGCCCGCTCCGACGTGCCGTCGTTCCTGCCGCCGACCGGCCCCGTCGCGATCCCCGACCCGCTCGGCACGGTGGTCTGGCCGACCGAGGCCGCCCGGGAGCACGACCGGCTGCTCGGCCGCGCCGTCGACGTGCTCGCGGACGTGACCGAACTCCCCGGCCACGCCGCGTCCGCCCTGCTCGCCCACCTCGCGAACGTGGCCGCCCTGCCCCTGATCGTGGTGGCGGAACGCGTGATCGCGGTCAGCCTCGACCCCGACGTCGAGGGGCTGGGCGGCCTGCTCGGTGGGCTGGCCGTTCCGGAACTGCCCTGATCCGACCGTGAGGCGGGTCGCACTTGATCTCCACGGCGTTTAGCGTGATCGGGAGCACACCCGTCCCGCTGGGAGTTCCCCGATGCGTGCACCGCGCCACGTCCGTCTGACCACCCCGCTCGTCCGCGACGAGCGCGGGGAGCTGCGTGAGGCCTCCTGGTCCGAGGCCCTCGACCGGGCCGCGGCCGGGTTCCGGGGCGTGCCGGGCGACGCCTACGGGATGTTCTCCTGCTCCAAGGCGACCAACGAGATGAACTTCGTGGCACAGAAGTTCGCGCGGGTGGTGATGGGGTCCAACAACGTGGACTCCTGCAACCGCACTTGACACGCTCCCAGCGTCGTCGGTCTGACGGCAGTGTTCGGCGCCGGTGGTGGCACCAGCGCCTACCAGGAGGTCGAGGACACCGACCTCGTCCTCCTGTGGGGCTCCAACGCGCGTGAGACCCACCCGATCTACTTCCACCACGTCCTGCAGGGCCTGCGGAAGGGCGCCCAGCTCTACGTCGTCGACCCGCGGCGGACCACCACGGCCCGCTGGGCGCGGGGCCACCTCCCGCTCGACGTCGGCACCGACATCGCGCTCGCGCACGCCATGGGCCGCGTGATCCTCGACGCCGGGCTGGAGAACCGCGCCTTCATCGAGCGCGCGACCACCGGGTTCGACGAGTACGTGCGCGCCGTCGAGCCGTGGACCCTCGAGCGGGCCCAGCAGGTCACCGGGGTCGACGCCGGCCTGATCCGCGAGACCGCCCTCGCCTACGCCCGCGCCGACCGCGCCCAGCTGTGCTGGACCCTCGGCATCACCGAGCACCACAACGCCGTCGACAACGTCCGCGCCCTGATCGACCTCGCCCTGCTCACCGGGCACGTGGGCCGCTGGGGATCGGGCCTGGTGCCGCTGCGCGGGCAGAACAACGTGCAGGGCGGCGGCGACATGGGCGCCATCCCGAACAAGCTGCCCGGTGGCTACGACGTGGCCGACGACGAGCACCGGGGCCGCTTCGAGCGCGCCTGGGGCTCCACGGTGCCCGCCGTCAAGGGCCTGCACCTCTCGCAGATGTTCGAGGCGATGGAGCGCCGCGAGGTCCGCGCGGTGTACGTCGTCGGCGAGAACCCGGCCGAGTCCGAGGCCGACGTCGCGCACGCCCGCGCGCTGCTGACCGGCCTCGACCACCTCGTCGTCCAGGACATCTTCCGGACGGCGACCGCGGAGCTCGCCGACGTCGTCCTGCCCTCCTGCGCGGACTGGTGCGAGTACGAGGGCACGGTCACCTCGTCGGAGCGGCGGGTGCAGCGGGTGCGCAAGGCCCTGGACCCGCCCGGCGAGGCGCGCCCGGACACGTGGATCCTCCACGAGATGGCCCGGCGCCTCGGGCACGACTGGGGGCAGCCGTCGGCCGAGGAGGTCTGGGACGAGCTGCGGTCGCTGTCCCTGGACTGGCACGCGGGGATGTCCTACGCGCGGCTGGAGGCCGAGGGCGGGCTGCAGTGGCCGTGCCCCGGGCTCGACCATCCCGGCACCCCGACGATGCACACCCGCCTCTGGGAGCGCGACCCGGCGCTGCGCGGCGCCCCGGCCCCGTTCGCGCCGGTGGAGCACGCCGGACCGCTCGACGAGCTGTCCGCCGAGTTCCCGCTGCGCCTGACCACGGTGCGCCGCCTGGACTCCTACAACTCCGGCGTCCAGACCGGCGGCTACGCCTCCCCGCTGCGCCGCGACGAGGCCCTGTGCGTCGACCCGGCGGACGCGGAGGCGCTCGGCATCCGGGACGGCGAGCGGGTCCGGATGGTCTCGCGCCGCGGGGCGGTCGAGGCCCCGGTCCGCTTCGACCCCGCGGCCCGGCCGGGCCTGGCGTTCATCACCCCACACTTCTCGGAGCAGGTCGACGTCAACCTGATCACCAACGAGGCATGGGACCCGCAGTCCGGGACCTCGGAGTTCAAGGCGACGGCGATCCGCATCGAGAAGCTCGACGTCGGCAGCCGGACCGCGGCGGCCGAGACCCGCGTCCCGGTCGCCGGTTCCTAGGAGGTCTTCGCGTGGATCTGACCCTGCTCGCCGACGCCCCCACCACGGCGGAGCGCGCGGCGGTCGACGCGGTCGTCGGGTCCGCACCGGGCACCGGGCCCGGGAGCCCGACCGACCCCGCGGACGGCACCGGCGCGGCGGACGAGGGTCGGCGCGACCTCCTGCTGCCCGCGTTCCACGCCGTCATGGACGCGGTCGGGTGGATCAGCCGGGGCGCGCTCTCCTACGTCTGCGAGACGCTGCACGTGCCGCCGGCCGAGGCGTACGGGGTCGCGACGTTCTACGCGCTGTTCTCGGTCACCCCGCGCGCGCCGCGGATCGCCCACGTCTGCGACGACGTCGGGTGCGCCGCGTTCGGGGGCGAGGACCTGTGCGCGGCGATGGAGGAGCGGCTCGGGCCGGAGGGATCCGGCGAGGAGGTCACCTGGACACGCAGCCCGTGCCTGGGCCTGTGCGAACGGGCGCCGGCGGTGTTCCTGCAGACGACGCACGGGCACGGCCAGATCGCGCCCGCCGACGCCGACGCGGTGACCCACGCGCTCGACGGGGAGGACGTGGCCGGCCCGGACCCCGTCGTCAGCACCCCGCAGGCCGGGTCGCCGGACCTGGAGCTGCTGTCGCGGGTCGGCGTCGTGGACCCCGGCGACCTGGACTCCTACCGCGCCGCGGGCGGGTACGCCGGGCTGCGCCGTGCGCTCGCCGTCGGGCCCGCCCGGGTCGTCGACGAGATCACGGTCGCGTCGCTGACGGGGCGCGGCGGCGCGGCGTTCCCGACGGGTACGAAGTGGTCCGCCGTCGCGGGCTCGCCGGACCCGGTGAAGTACCTCGTGTGCAACGCCGACGAGTCCGAGCCGGGCACGTTCAAGGACCGCGTGCTCATGGAGGCCGACCCGTTCGCGCTGGTCGAGGCCATGACGGTCGCCGGGATCGCGGTCGGTGCCCGGCTCGGCTACCTCTACGTGCGCGGTGAGTACCCCGCGGCCGAGGCCGCGCTGCTCCGTGCGATCTCGGAGGCCCGCCGGCACGGCTACCTCGGCGACGACGTCATGGGGTCCGGGCGGGTGTTCGACCTCGAGGTCCGCCGCGGCGCGGGCGCGTACATCTGCGGCGAGGAGACCGCGCTGATGAACTCGCTCGAGGGCCGCCGCGGCGAGCCCCGGGCGAAACCGCCGTTCCCGACGGTGTCCGGGCTGTTCGGCAAGCCCACGGTCATCAACAACGTCGAGACGCTGGTCAACGTCCTGCGGATCGTGGAGCAGGGTGGACCCGCGTTCGCGTCCGTCGGCTCCGGGCGCTCGACCGGGACGAAGCTGTTCTGCCTGTCCGGGGTGGTCGCGCGGCCGGGCGTCTACGAGGTGCCGATGGGCACGACGCTGCGCGAGCTGCTCGAGCTCGCGGGCGGGGTGCCGGTGGGCCTGAAGGCCATCCTGCTCGGCGGCGCGGCGGGCTCGTTCGTCACGCCCGACCAGCTCGACGTCCCGCTCACCCTCGAGGGCACCCGCGAGATCGGCGCGACGCTCGGGTCGGGCGTGGTGCTGTGCTTCGACGAATCCACCGACTTCGCGGCGGTGCTGCGCCGCATCGCCGGGTTCTTCCGCGACGAGTCCTGCGGGCAGTGCGTGCCCTGCCGCGTCGGGACCGTCCGTCAGGAGGAGGCCCTCGCGCGCATCGAGCGCGGGCGCGAGATCGGCGGACGCACCGTCGAACTGCAGCTGCTGGACGACGTCGACCGGGTCATGACCGACGCGTCCATCTGCGGGCTGGGCCAGACCGCGGCCTCCGCGGTGCGCTCGGCCCTGTCCCTCGGCCTCATCGGATCGGGCGGCGGCGCCCGGAGGAACGGAGACCACCCGTGACGACCGTCGACCTCGGCACGATCCGGCGGCTGGTCAGCGTCACCGTCGACGACGTCGAACACCGCGTCCCCGAGGGCGCGACGATCATGGACGTCCTGGACTCCGCCGGCGCGGACACGCCCCGGCTCTGCCAGGCGCCGAACCTCACCCCGGTGAACGCCTGCCGCGTGTGCGTCGTCGAGGTGGAGGGTTCACGCCCGCTCGTGCCGTCCTGCGCCCGCCGCGTCGAGGACGGGATGGTGGTGCGGACGGACACCGACCGCGTCGCGCACAGCCGGAGGATGGTGCTCGAGCTGCTGGGCTCGGCCAACGACATGTCCCAGGCCGGGGACGACGTCGCGCGCTGGTCGATCGAGTACGGCGCCGACCCGGAGCGCTACGGCCCGGTCGGGCCGCCGGCCGCCGCAGGCGAGCGCGGCAACCGGCACGCGGGCCACCACAGCGCGCCGGACGGCGAGACCCGGGCGACGGTCGCGCAGCCGGTCACCGTCGACAACGACCTCTACGTACGCGACTACGCCCGCTGCATCCTCTGCTACAAGTGCGTCGAGGCGTGCGGGACGGACGCCCAGAACACCTTCGCGATCGCGGTCGCCGGGCGCGGGTTCGACGCCACGATCTCCACCGAGTTCGCCGTCCCGCTGCCCGACTCGGCGTGCGTGTACTGCGGCAACTGCATCGGGGTCTGCCCGACGGGCGCGCTGAAGTCGGTGGCCGAGCACGAGCGGCGCGAGGCCGGGGTGTGGGACCCCGAGGGCGAGACGGTGACCTCGACGATCTGCTCGTTCTGCGGCGTCGGCTGCACACTGGAGCTGCACGTCCAGGACAACACGATCGTCAACGTGACCTCGCCGCACGACCACTCGGTGACCCACGGGCACCTGTGCATCAAGGGGCGGTTCGGGTTCCAGCACGTGCAGAACGTGGCTCCGCCGCGCGATCGTTGACGAACGATCGTTCGCGCTCTTCTTGGTGGACCCCCAACCCGCCGGGGACGCTAGCCTCGTCCTCATGAACGCCCGTTCCCCCGCCACCCTCGTCGCCGACACCGGCCGGGGGAACGAGGCCGCGATCCTCAACGCCGCCCTGGACGCCTTCGGCACCGCGGGCTTCCACGGGGCGTCGATGCGCGACGTCGCGAAGCGGGCCGGGACCAGCCTGTCGAATCTCTACAACTACGTGCCCTCGAAGTCCCGCCTGCTCGCCGAGGTGCTGCGCCGGGCCAACGACGAGCTGGCCGCCCGGCTGCGCGCCGCCGTCGACGACGCCGGGGACGACGCCGTGTCCCGCCTCCGCGAGGCGGTCCGGGCGTACATCCGATTCATCGTCGAGCACCAGGTGGCGATGGTCGTGTCCACCAACGAGGTGCGGTACCTGACGGGCGCGGACCGCGCGTCGCTGGTGGCCGAGCGCGATGCGACGCAGGCCGTGTTCGAGGGGATCGTCGCGCAGGGCGTGGCCGAGGGCGCCTTCCGCACGCCCTACCCCGACGACGCGGCGCGGACGGTCCTCACCGCCCTCGGCGCCGTCGCGGGCTGGTACCGCCCCGACGGCCGGCTCTCGCGCGGCCAGCTCGCCGAGCAGCAGGCGCGCTACGCCCTCGCGCTCCTCGAGGCGCCCCTCCCGCACTGAGACCTTGCGAGGTCCGGGTCACACCTCTACGTTACGAACGATCGTTCGTACCGAGTCGGAGGGCGCAGCATGACCGCAGGGACCGAGGTCGCTCCCGCGAAGATGCGGCGGCTCGCCGCCGCCGCGGTGTTCGCGACGACGCTCGAGTGGTTCGACTTCCTGATCTACGCCACGGCGGCCGCCCTCGTGCTCGGGCACCAGTTCTTCCCCTCGGCGGACCCGGTGGCCGGCACCCTCGCGTCGTTCGCGACCTTCGCGGTCGGGTTCGTCGCCCGCCCCGTCGGCGGCATCATCGCGGGCCACGTCGGTGACCGCTTCGGGCGCAAGCCCCCGCTGGTCGCCGCGATGCTCGTGATGGGTCTCGCGACGTTCGCGGTCGGCGTGCTGCCGCCCTACTCCAGCATCGGGGTGTGGGCGCCGATCCTGCTGGTGCTCGCCCGGCTGGTCCAGGGGCTCGGCGTCGGGGCGCAGTGGGGCGGGGCGGCGCTCCTGCTCGTGGAGCACGCCCCGGAGAACCGGCGCGGCTACTACGGCAGCCTCGTCCAGACCGGCGCCGTCGCCGGCGCGGTGCTCGGCAACCTGTTCTTCCTGATCCTCACCGCGACCATGTCCCCCGCGGCGTTCGACGCCTGGGGCTGGCGGGTCCCGTTCCTCACCGGGCTGGTGCTGATCGGGATCGGCGTGTTCGTGCAGCTGAAGATCGAGGACACCCCGGTGTTCCACGAGCTGCGCGAGCGCTCGGCGGCCGCCGCGCGCGAGGCCGGCATCCGCAAGGCCCCGCTCGTGCAGGCGGTGCGGCACCACGGCCTCGCGATCCTGCAGGCCGCAGGCGCCTTCTTCGTCGTGAACGCCGTCTTCTACATCCTGATCTCGGGCATCCTGGGCTACGCGACGAGCGAGGTCGGGATGTCGCGGACGTCGATCCTCATCTGCGTGATGGTCGCCGGGCTCACGCAGGTGGTGACGATGCCGTTCTTCGGCGCGCTCACCGACCGGCTCGGATCGCGCAAGAAGCTCTACCTCATCGGCTGCGTGTCGATGGCGGTGTTCGCGTTCCCGCTGTTCTGGCTGATCGACACCGGGTCCGTCCCGCTCGTGCTGATCGCCCTGATCATCGCGTTCACGATCCACGCGACGATGTACGGGCCGCAGGCCACGCTCTACGCCGAGATGTTCCCCGCGGACGTCCGCTTCTCCGGGGCCTCGCTGGGCTACCAGGTCGCCTCCGTCCTCGCCGGCGGCCTCGCCCCGTTCATCACGACGGCGCTGCTGGCGGCGACCGGGGCCTCGTGGTCGGTGGCGGTGTACGTCATCGCGTGCGCCGCGATCACGTTCGTCTCCGTCGCGTCGATCCGCGAGCGCTTCCGGCGGGACCTCTACGAGGTCTCGGAGCCCGAGCCCGAGCGGGTCGCCTGACCGCCGCGCCCTGCGAGTGCGACGTGGGGCAGGTCCCGCGTCTCGCATTCCTGCCCCACGTGGTTTTCGCGAGCGGACCACCGCGCGCGCTTTCGCGAGCAGCACACCAGGCACCTCCGGGCGCCCGAGAAGGTGCCTGGTGTGCTTCTCGGCGCCGGGTCGCCGTTCCCTACGCGCTCCGCAGGCGCCGGTTCTCCCGTTCGAGCTCCTCGATCCGCGCCTGCAGCACGCCGACGCCCTCCTGGATCTCGTCCACGGTGAACCGGGGAGTGATGTGCTGCGGGCAGTTCCAGTCCACGCCCTCGACGTCGACCACGACGAGCCGCTCGACAACGCCGTCGGTGCGCACGTCGGAGACGCGCGCCGCGAGCTCGGGCTCCTCGTCGAGCCGCACCGACCGGGCGTGGCCGAGGACCTTGAGCCGGGTCCGCGTCGAGTAGCGCATGAAGAACAGCGCGACCTTGTCGCTGGTGCGCAGGTTGCCGGCGCTCAGGTACTGCCGATTGCCGCGGACGTCGGCGAACGCGAGGGTGTGCTCGTCCAGCACGTGCACGAAGCCGGCCGGGCCGCCCCGGTACTGGATGTAGGGCCAGCCGTCGGCGTTCACCGTCGCGAGGTAGAAGCCGTCGAGGTCGCCGACGAACTCCGTCTCGAGGGGGCCGAGGGCGTCCGGCTCCGCGTCGCCCCCCGCGAGCCGGCGGGCGTTCGCCCGCAGGCTGCCCTGCTCCTCCTGGACGGCGCGGACCGGCGCGGTGGACGTCAGGTGCGCGAATCGGCTCATCGCTCCTCCTCGATCGGGTGCGTACATACTAGTTGTTACAGAAGCCGACTGTACATACTCGTCGTTACACTCGGCGTCGTGAGCACCCGTGACGCCCTGGTCGAGGCGACCGCCGATCTGCTCTGGGAGCGCGGCTACTCCGCGACCAGCCCCGCGATGATCCTGGCGCGCTCGGGCGCGGGGCAGGGCAGCATGTACCACCACTTCCGCGGCAAGGCCGACCTCGCGCGCGCCGCGATGCAGCACGCCGCGGACGAGATGACCACCGGGCTCGAGACGGCGGACGACCCGTCGCTCCCCGCCCTCGAGCGGGTCCGGGCGTTCCTCGGCAGCCTGCGCGACCCACTGCGCGGCTGCCGGATCGGGCGCCTCGTGCAGGACGCCGAGGTGGTCGACGACGACGACCTGCGCGGGGTGGCCGACCAGTACCTCCACGGCCTCGAGCAGTGGGTCACCGACGTGCTCGACGCCGGTCGCGCGGCCGGCGAGCTCCGCCCGGACGCCGACACCGCGGCGGCAGCGGCCATGGTCGTCGCGGTGGTGCAGGGCGGGTTCGTCCTCGCCCGGGCCCGGCAGGACGCCGCACCACAGCAGGCCGCCGTCCGCGGGGCGCTCGCCGCGCTCGATGCACTGGCGGTCTGAGGCTCAGACCCGCAGACCGCGCACGAGCAGGGCGGTCATCCGGCGGGCGTGGTCGGGGCCCACGCCCTCGGCGGGCAGGCACAGGTGCGCCACGGCGTTCAGCAGGTCGACTGCCGGGACGTCGTCGCGCACCTCTCCGGCCGCCACGGCGGCGTCGAGCAACTGCGTGAGCGCGGGCGTGAACCGGGCGTCGAAGTAGGCCGGCAGGGCGTCGAAGGCCGGATCGCCGGAGTGCAGGGCGGCCGCGAGACCCCGCTTCGTCGCGAGGAAGTCGACGAACCGCCCCAGCCACCGCTCCAGGGCCTCCCCCGGCCCGTACTCCGCCGCGAGGACCGGGGCCGCCTCCGCGCACGCGTCCACCTGATGCCGGAACACCGCGGCGACCAGGTCGGAGCGCTTCGGGTAGTGGCGGTAGACCGTGCCGACCCCGACCCCCGCCCGCGCCGCGACCTCCCGCACCGGGGCGTCCACACCCGCCGTCGCGAAGACCTCGGTGGCGGCCTCGAGCAGCGCCCCGATGTTGCGCTGCGCGTCCGCGCGGACCCGGCGGGGAGCCGACACGAGGACACCTCCTTGCAAGCGGAACCAGGTTCCGTCTAGAGTTCCGGAAGCACGTTCCGTTTCGGGACGACGATAGCGCACCCGCGAGGGAGAACCCGTGAAGTACCGCACGCTGGGCCGCACCGGCATCCAGGTCAGCCCCTACTGCCTCGGCGCGATGATGTTCGGGGCGATGGGCAACGCCGACCACGACGACTCGGTCCGGATCATCCACCGGGCCCTCGACGCCGGGATCAACTTCGTCGACACGGCCGACATGTACTCCCGCGGCGAGTCCGAGGAGATCGTCGGGAAGGCGCTGCGCCAGCTCCCACCCACCCGGCGCGACGACGTCGTCCTCGCGACCAAGGCCTTCAACCCGATGGGCGACGACCCGAACATGCGCGGCAGCTCGCGCCGCTGGCTCGTCCGCGCGGTGGAGGACTCGCTGCGCCGCCTGCAGACCGACCACATCGACCTCTACCAGGTGCACCGGCCCGATCCGGACACGGACGTCGAGGAGACGCTGTCCGCGCTGTCGGACCTCGTCCACAGCGGCAAGGTGCGCGCCATCGGGTCGTCGACCTTCCCGGCGTCGCAGATCGTCGAGGCCCAGTGGGTCGCCGAGCGCCGGGGCCTGGAACGCTTCCGCACCGAGCAGCCGCCGTACTCGATCCTCGACCGCGGCATCGAGCGCGAGGTGCTGCCGGCGCTCGAGCGGTACGGGATGGGGGCACTGGTGTGGAGCCCGCTCTCCGGCGGGATGCTGACCGGGCGCTACCGCAAGGGCCAGGCACCGGACACCCACCGGGCCCAGTACGGCTTCTCCCACATGCGCGACGAGCGCCGCCTCGACGCCGTCGAGGCACTGATCACCCTCGCCGAGAAGGCCGGGCTGTCGCTGACGCACCTCGCGATGGCGTTCGTGACGGCGCACCCCGCGGTCACGAGCGCGATCATCGGCCCGCGCACGATGGCCCACCTCGACGACGTGCTCGCCGGCGCCGAGGTCACGCTCGACGACGAGATCCTCGACCGGATCGACGAGATCGTCGCCCCGGGCACCGACGTCAGCCCGCTCCCGCACGCCTACGGCACGCCGCCCCTGGCCGAGCCCCGGCTGCGTCGGCGACCGCAGTCCGACCGGTCGGCCGCCTGATGCCGAGCTTCGGGATCGTCACCCCGCCGAGCCAGGTCGGGTACGACGAGCTGCTCCGCGTCTGGCAGGAGGCCGACACGGTGGAGCAGATCGAGCACGCATGGCTCTTCGACCACCTGCTGCCGATCTTCGGCGACCCGCTCGGGCCGACCTTCGAGGGGTGGACACTGCTCGCCGCGCTGGCCGCCGCGACCGAGCGGCTCCGGCTCGGGGTGCTCGTCACCAGCAACCGGTTCCGCCCGCCGGCCGTCCTCGCGAAGATCGCCGCGACGGTCGACGTCGTCAGCGGGGGCCGGCTCGACATGGGCCTCGGCGCGGGTTCACGCCCCGACGTCCCCTTCGCCCGCCGCGAGTACGAGGCCCACGGCCTGCCGTACTGGGACTCGGCGGAGGCGGTCGCCCGGCTCGACGAGACGTGCGCCCTGCTGCGCCGGCTCTGGACCGCCGACGAGCCGTTCGACGTCGACGGGGAGTACCTGCAGCTGACCGGCGCGTACTGCAGCCCGAAGCCGGTGCAGCGTCCGGGTCCGCCGCTGGTGATCGGCGGTCGCGCCGGGCGGACGCTGCGGGTGGTCGCCGAGCACGCCGACGTCTGGAACTACCCGGGCGGCGACGTCGAGGACGCGAGAGCGCGCGGCGCCCTGCTCGACCGGTACTGCGCCGAGATCGGCCGCGATCCCGCCTCGATCACGCGCTCGCTGGTCGTCGGGGTCTCCTACGACGACCCTGCGGCGACCCGGGCCCACGTCGCGCAGGCCGTGGACGCCGGGTTCTCCCACCTCGTGCTGTCGCTGCCGGCGCCGTACCCGGAGAAGGTCGTGCGGTGGGTGGCCGACGAGGTGCTTCGCAGGTGAGTAGTAAGTGTCGCTATGACGACAACTTCTGCTCACCTGCGCGCAGCGCACACCGCATCGTCTGCTCCAGCACCGCGGCCGGGTCGTCGGGCACCGAGGCGAACCGCGCTGCCACGTGGTGGTCCGGCCGCACCAGCACGCCCCCGGAGTCGGCGATCCCCTCGGCGGCGAGCAGCCGCGCCCAGTCGCCGTAGGGGTCCTCGATCTCCTCCCCCGGCCCGACGACGATCACGTGCACCAGCTCCGAGGCGGGCCACGTCCCGCCGGGGCCGGTGAACAGCGTGAAGCGGCCGTGCCCGGCGAGGTCGACCGTCGAGACGTCGCCGTGGCGTCCCGCGAGCCAGACGTGCGGCACGCGGGCGCCCGGCGTCGTCGATGGGACGTGGTGCAGCTCCGGGTCCTCCGCGGAGGCCAGCGGGTCCGGCGCGAGCGAGTCCGGCACGACCGCCGAGGAGACGTAGCGCTGGTTGAGCTCGACGCCGTGCGCGTCGAACTCGTAGGCCTTGAACGCGATCGCCTCGCGCAGCTCGCGGCGCTGCTTCTCCGCCCCGGGTTCCCGACGGCGGGCCATGTTCGCCTTCATGACCTCGGGGTCGTCGGTGCCGCTCACGCCGAGGGCGTCGAAGATGCGGCCGGTCTCGCCGATGGACTGGTTCGCCCGGTCGACGACCTGCCGCCCGATCGGCGCGCGCTCGTCGGAGTAGGTGTCGAGCAACGCCGGGTCCGCTGCGCCCCGCAGCACGTACGCCAGCTTCCAGGCGAGGTTGAACGAGTCCTGGATCGACGTGTTCGACCCCAGCCCGTTCGACGGCGGGTGGCGGTGCACCGCGTCGCCGCCGCAGAACACGCGGCCGCGGCCGTAGTGCTCGGCGGCCATGTGGTTCACCGTCCACGCCGAGCTGCCGACGATCTCGACCTCCAGGTCGTCGACGCCCACCAGCCGCCGGACCAGGCCCCGCGTGTACTCGTCGGACAGGTCCGGCGGGCCGTCGGCGACGTCGTAGCCCCAGATCGTCAGCCACTCGTTCCACGGCCGGACCATCCGCACGACGCCCATCCCGATGCCGCCGACGTCGGAGCCGGGCTGCAGCACCCAGTACAGGACGCTCGGGCGGTGGGCGACCCACGGCGTCAGGTCCGCCCGGAAGACGATGTTGAGCGACCCCGCGACGCCCATCTCCCCGCGCATCGGCAGGCCCGCGTTCTCCGCGACCTTCGAGCGCCCGCCGTCGGCGCCGTAGAGGTACTTCGCGCGGATCTCGTAGGTGTCGTCGCGCAGCCGGTCGCGGACCGAGACCGTCACTCCGTCGTCGTCGACCGCGTGCGACAGGTACTCCGTGGAGAAGCGGATCCGCGAGCCCGCCCGCTGGGCGGCCTGCACGAGGATCGGCTCCATGAGGTTCTGCGGCATGTCGCAGATGCGGGCGGGGCTCGCCA
This sequence comes from Actinomycetospora termitidis, assembly GCF_030286555.1. Classification (GTDB taxonomy): domain Bacteria; phylum Actinomycetota; class Actinomycetes; order Mycobacteriales; family Pseudonocardiaceae; genus Actinomycetospora; species Actinomycetospora termitidis. The sequence goes on from NZ_JASVWF010000008.1 coordinate 294,047, forward strand.
GGCGGTGGGCCGCCTGCGAGTGCGGGTCGGTGCCCCACGAGCGCACCCGCCCGAGCTCCTCGCCCGCCAGCGAGGTGCAGAACGTCGTCGTGCCGATCTGGTCCTGCGGCGTGGACAGGGCCTCGACCTGGTCGGACACGCCGAGGTCGCGCAGCACCTCCATCGTGCGCTGGTTGGTGATGTGCGCGCGAGGCTCGGCCGCGAGCGTCTCGTAGCGGGTGACCACGATGTGGTCCACGCCCAGCCGGGCCAGCGCGAGCGCCATCGACGCCCCGGCCGGCCCGGTCCCCACGACGACGACGTCGGTGGTCACCATGGTCGGGAATCCTGATGCTTCCCGACGACCGGTTGCAACCTCAACCACGTGGCGAGCGGGCCTGGAAGTCCTGCGCGATCTCGTCGAAGGTCAGCCAGCGCACCCCGTCGTGGGCGTTGATGTACTCGATCAGCCGCTCGTGGGCGAGCAGCACCTGCGGCCGCCCGGAGACGTCCGGGTGGATCGTCATCGTGAACACGGCGTAGTCCATCTCGCGGTACACCCAGTCGAACTGGTCGCGCCAGAGCTGCTCGATGTCGCGCGGGTTGACGAACCCGTGCGAGTTCGGGCTGCCCTTGACGAACATCATCGGCGGCAGGTCGTCGAGGTACCAGTTGGCGGGCAGCTCGACCAGGTCGGTCTCCTGCCCGCGGACCAGCGGCTTCATCCAGTCCGCGGCGTCGCGCTCCAGGTCGATCTTCGTCCAGGAGTCGCCGACGCGGACGTAGTAGGGCGTGAAGTCGTCGTGCATCAGCGAGTGGTCGTAGCGCAGGCCGCGGTCGAGCAGGAGCTCGTTGGTGATCGGCGAGAACTCCCACCACGGCGCGACGTAGCCGGTGGGCCGCGTGCCCGAGCGCTTCTCGATCAGGGCGATGCAGTGGTCCAGGACGTCGGACTCCTGCTGCCGCGACATCGCGATCGGGTTCTCGTGGCTGTAGCCGTGCACGCCGATCTCGTGGCCGGCGGCGACGCACGCGTCGAACTGCTCGGGGAACGTCTCCACCGAGTGCCCGGGCCAGAAGAACGTCTGCCGCAGCCCGTACCGCCGGAACAGCTCGAGCACCCGCGGCACCCCGACGTCGCCGGCGAACAACCCGCGCGAGATGTCCCCCGGCGAGTCCTCCCCGCCGTACGAGCCGAGCCACCCCCCGACCGCATCGATGTCGACTCCGTAGCTGACCAGGATCTCCTTCGGCATACGAGCAGGAGTTCCCGGTCGGCTGACGGGTCTACCCGGCTCTACCCCGCCACGGGCTCCGGCTCGCGGCGCCGGCTGCGGACGAACGTCGCCGCCACGAGGGCGACCAACCCGACGACCCCGGCGACGACGAACGCGGTGCGCAGGCCGGACGCATCGGGCGCCGGCGCGCCGGCCGCACTGCCGAGCGCGGCCACCGTCACGAACACCGCCGTGCCGAGGGCGCCCGCCACCTGCTGGAGCGTGGACAGCACGGCGCTGCCGTGCGAGTACAGGTGGTCGGGCAGCGACCCGAGCCCCTCGGTCATCAGCGGCGTCATCATCAGGCCGAGCCCGGCCATGAGCAGGACGTGGATGCCGATCACGGCCGCGAGCGGCGAGCCGGTGCCGAGGGTCGCGAACAGCCACAGCGCACCCGCCGTCATGACCGCGCCGGGCAGCACGAGCGGACGCGCGCCGACCCGGTCGAACAGCGCCCCGACCGGGCGACCGAGCAGCCCGAGGACGAGACCGCCGGGCAGGACGGCGAGCCCGCTGGCGAAGGTCGAGACGCCGAGGACGGTCTGCAGGTAGAGCGGCAGCAGGATCGCCGAGGCCCCGATCAGGCACATGAACAGCGGGACGCTGGTCGCCACCGCGACCGAGAACGGGCGGCGGGTGAACACCCGCAGGTCGAGCAGGGCGACGTCGGAGCGCTGCAGGTGCAGCTGGCGCGCCACGAAGATCCCGAGCGCGACGAGGCCGGCGACCACCGCGGCCCACGGCGGGACCGGGTGCTCCCCGCCGGACTCCCCGATGGCCGACAGCCCGTAGAGCAGGCCACCGAACCCGACCGCCGAGAGCAGGACCGACACGACGTCCAGCGGCACGCGGCGGGTGGTCGAGGACAGGCGCAGGTAGCGGGCGCCGATGATCAGCGCGATCACCGCGAGCGGGAACACGAGACCGAACATCCAGCGCCAGCCCAGCCCCGCGAGCACCGCTCCGCCGATCGTCGGGCCCAGCGCCGGGGCGACCGCGATGACGATGGTGATCGTGCCCATCGTGGCCCCGCGCCGCTCGGACGGGACGAGCCGCATGATCGTCGTCATCAGCAGCGGCACCATCACCGCCGTCCCCGCGGCCTGCACCACGCGCCCCGCGAGCAGCACCCCGAAGCCCGGGGCGAGCGCGGCGAGCAGGGTGCCGGCGCTGAACAGCGACAGCGAGGTGAGGAACACCGCGCGGGGGGTGAAGCGGTCGAGCAGGTAGCCGGTGATCGGGATGACCACGGCCATCGTCAGGAGGAAGCCGCTGGTCAGCCACTGCGCCGTGGTGGCCGGGACGGCGAGGTCGACCGTGAGGTCGCGCAGGGCGACCGACAGGATCGTCTCGTTCAGGATCATCACGAACGCCGATCCGACGAGGACGGCGATCAGCAGCCCCGCGCGCGGCGGCGCGGCGGGGTCGGGGCGCGTGTCGGCGCGCGCGGTCATGGCAGGCCTTCCTGACGGCGGGTGGGAGACGGAGCGGAGCGGAGCTCGAACCGGCAGAGGTGGGCGGGGTCCAGGCGGGGGTTCAGGCGGGGACGTCGCCGACGACGCCGTGGGTCGCCGACCGCACCGCCTCGGAGAGCCGGGCGAGGCCCTCCTCGCGAGGGCGGGTGCGTCCGTCGGCGCAGTCCGCCGCGATGTCCTCCGTGGTGATGCGCAGTGCGGCCGCGAGCGTCGCCGCCTGGACGCGGACGGCGAGCTCGTCGGGCTCGCGGCCGAGACGTTCGGCCACGACCTCGGCGAGCACGGCCTCCGCGCGCTCGTAGACCACGAGCCAGATGGCCCGGAGGGCCGGCTCGTGGCGGGACATCGCGACGACCGCGAGGGAGGCCTCGCCGTCCTGCTCCGGCGGTCGGTGGTCGGCGACGAGGTGCTCCTCGAGGGCGGTTCCCGTGGGCCAGCGGCGCAGGGTCTCGACGAAGGCGTCGGTGGTCAGCGACAGCACCGGCTCCACGCAGCTCTCCTTGCTGCGGAAGTAGCGCCACAGGGTGCGGGCGGACAGACCGACGGCCTCGGCGATCTGCTCCCCCGTCGTCTCGGTGACCCCCTGCTCGGCGAACAGCCGGATCGCCGCGCGGGAGATCTCGAGTCGCTGCAACCAGCGGCGCCGGTCGGACATCGGACGACGGCCGCGGGTGGGAGCGGACGGGGTCATCACCGCAGTGTCGCCCATCCGACCCTCCTCGTGTCACCGAGCGCCGCGATGGCGCTCAGTGCCAAAATTACCCTCGGCGCCAGGACCGACAACGAGACCTGCGTCTCGCTGCGATTTTATGGCACTCTCTGCCAAGATAGCGGTGCCGCCACCACGAGGAGAGCCGTGAGCACTTCCACCCCGGCGCCCACCCGGGCGCCCGCGTTCGTCGCGGTCCTCGCCCTCGCGGGGATCACCGTCTCGCTGCAGCAGACGCTCGTCGTCCCCCTGGTGCCGCAGTTCCCGCGCCTACTCGGGGCCGCCCCGGCCGACACCGCCTGGATCGTGACCTCGACGCTGCTGACCGCGGCGGTCGCCGTGCCGATCGTCGGCCGCGTGGCGGACATGATCGGCAAGCGTCGGGTGCTGCTGTTCTGCCTCGTCATGCTGATCGCCGGGTCGGTGGTCGCCGCGCTGTCGACGTCACTGGTCCCGCTGATCGTCGGCCGGGCGTTGCAGGGGCTGTCGACCGGTCTGATCCCGCTGGGCATCAGCCTCATGCGCGACGAGCTGCCGCCGGCGCGGCTCGGCTCGGCCGTGGCCCTGATGAGCGCGTCGCTCGGGGTCGGCGGCTCGCTGGGCCTGCCGCTGGCGGCGTTGATCGCGCAGACCGCGGACTGGCACGTGCTGTTCTGGGCCGCCGGCGGGCTCGGCGTCGTGGTCCTGCTGCTCGTGCTCGCGCTGGTGCCGGAGTCGTCGCAACGGACGGGCGGACGGTTCGACCTGGTCGGCGCCGTCGGCCTCGCCGTGGCCCTGGTCAGCCTGCTGCTCGCCGTCTCGAAGGGGTCGAGCTGGGGCTGGGGCAGCGCGACGACCGTGACGCTGTTCGTGGTCGCCGTCGTGGTGCTGCTGGCGTGGGCGTTCTGGGAGCTGCGCACCCCGCAGCCGCTGGTGGACCTGCGGGTGAGCGCCCGCCGTCAGGTGCTCCTCACCAACGCCGCCTCGATCGTCTTCGGCTTCTCGATGTTCGCGATGTCGCTGGTCTACCCGCAGCTGCTGCAGCTGCCCGTCGAGACCGGGTACGGGCTGGGGCAGTCGATCCTCGTCGCCGGGCTGGTCCTCGCGCCCGGCGGACTCTGCATGATGCTGATGTCGCCGGTCTCGGCGCGGATCAGCGCGGCCTCCGGTCCCCGGACCACGCTGATGATCGGGGCCGTCGTCGTCGCGGTCGGGTACGGGATCGGCGCCCTGTTCCACGCCGCGGTGTGGCAGCTGATCATCAGCTCGGTCGCGATCGCGTGCGGTATCGGCCTGGCCTACGGCGCCATGCCGGCACTGATCATGGCGGCGGTGCCGGTCACGCAGACCGCGGCCGCGAACAGCCTGAACAACCTGATGCGGGCCCTCGGCACCTCGTTCGCGAGCGCGATCGCGGGCGTGCTGCTGGCCACGCTGGTGACCTCGGCCGGAGCCCCGACCGAGACGGCGTTCGTGCTGGTCATGCTGCTCGGGGCGGGTGCGGCCCTCGTGGCGCTGGTCATCATGGCGTTCGTCCCGCGTCGCCCGGCGGCGGACGCGGCGGCGGTGGCCCCGGCCGCGGAAGCCGAGGCAGCGGTCGGCGCCGCCGACGAGACGGCGACCGGAGCCGCGGTCGCCCCCGCGCGGGACCGGGAGCCGCCGACGGCACCGGTCGCCCGTCCCCTCGTCCGCGGCGTCGTCCGGCACGACGGGGCGCCCCTGGCGGGCGCCACCGTGACCGTCGTCAGCAACGCCGGTCGTCAGCTCGGGCGGGCCGTCTCCGCGGCCGACGGGACCTACGCCGTCGCCGCCGTCGGGGACGGCGAACCGCACCTGCTCGTCGTCCGCGCCGACGGCCTCGCCCACGCCGAGCACCTCGGAGGGCCGGGGCCGCTGCACCGCGAGGTCGACCTGCGTGGACCCGCCGTCCTGCCCGCCCCGACCCCCGTCTGAGGAGGACCGTGAGCACCACCGAGATCACCACCCGCCGCGACGGTTTCGGACCCGCGCCCGACGTCGTCGCCGTCCGCGAGGGCGAGGGCGTCGTCCGGGTGCCGACGCCGTTCGGCCCGAGCGCCTGGCTGCTGACCCACCACGAGGACGTCCGCCGGATGCTCGGCGACGCCGACGGGTTCGCCAACGGCTGGACCCCCGCCGACCTCGGCGAGGCCGGCCGTGACCCGCGGCAGCTCTCCGGGGAGCGCGCCGGGAACCTCCTCGCGCTCGACCCGCCGGACCACACCCGGCTGCGGCGCCTGCTCACGCCCGAGTTCACGGTGCGCCGGATGCGCCGGCTCGAACCGCGCATCGTCGAGATCGTCGACGAGCACCTGGACGCGATGGAGCGCAGCGGCCCGCCCGCGGACCTGGTGTCGTCCTTCGGCCTGCCGATCCCGTCCCTGGTGATCTGCGAGCTGCTCGGGGTGCCGCTCGCCGACCAGGACGAGTTCCAGGAGCGGACGGCCCGTCAGCTGGACATGACGCTGCCCGAGTCCGAGAAGGTCGCACTGGCCGCGGAGGCGCTGGCCTACATGCAGGGCCTGGTCGCAGGCGCCCGGCGCGACCCGGGTGAGGACCTGCTCGGCATGCTGATCCGGGAGCACGCCGACGTGATCGCCGACGACGAGCTGGTCGGGGTCGCGAACCTGCTGCTGGTCGCCGGCCACGAGACGACGTCGAACATGCTCGCGCTCGGGACGCTGGCGCTGCTCCGCCACCCCGAGCAGCTCGCGCTCGTCCGCGACGACGACGAGGCCGTCCCGGCCGCGGTCGAGGAGCTGCTCCGGTGGCTCACGATCGTGAACTCCGGCTCACCCCGGCTGGCCCGTCACGACGTCGAGCTCGGCGGCGTGACGATCCACGCGGGCGACCTCGTCTCGTTCAACCTGCCGAGCGCGAACCGCGACCCGGACCTGCTCGACGACCCGGAGCGCCTCGACGTCACCCGCCCGACGACGAGCCACCTCGCCTTCGGACACGGCATCCACCACTGCCTGGGGGCCCCGCTCGCGCGCCTGGAGATGCGGGTCGCGTTCCCGGCGCTGCTGCGGCGCTTCCCGGGGCTGCGCCTGGCCGTTCCCGACGACGAGGTCCGCTTCGCCTCGCACCGCGCGATCCACGGCCTGGTGGAACTGCCCGTCGCATGGTGATGTGCGTCACTTGTGCCGCACATGGATCTCCGGAATCGTGACTTCCTGGCGGCATGGACGTCGAGGAACTCCGTGACCTGCTCGCCACCTACCCCGGCACCCGGATGCTCGAGGCGAACGGCGACCACTTCGCCGTGTACGACCCGGACGGGACGATCCCACCGGCGCAGCAGCGCCCGTGGGCCACCTTCGTCACCTCGAACGCGTACGACGACGGGTCGGACCTCGACCGGCCCGGCGTCTACCGCCTCAACCTGGGCCTGCCGAAGGACCTCGCCGCCGCGGTGGCCGACCCGGACGCGGACCTGACCACGCTCGACGTCGTCATGCCGCACCCGGACTACGGCCGCCTCGGCTTCGTCTGCGTCCTCAACCCGACGTCGTCGTGGCCGCGGGTGCGGGAGCTCATCGACGCCGCCTACGCGAAGGCGACCCGGACCTGACCCGCAGGATCCCCCACAGCCCCTCGACGACCGCGTGCCGGAAGGCGCCGCTGCGGTAGGCGTAGTCGCCGGGCTTCTTCGCAGCGGTCAGGACGAGGTCCCGCACCCAGCCTGCCGTGAGCCCCGAGAGGGCGCCCACCCACGGGCCGTGCTTCGTCCAGGGTGCGAACGTCCAGGCGTGCCCGTGGACGGTCCACGTGTGGTTGCGGGGTTTGTCGCACCCGCCGACCAGTCGGAGCCACAGCTCCTGCTCCGGCTCGACCTCCCAGACCGGCGTCACCGGCTCGACGGCGAGCCCACGGCGCCCGACGAGTGCCGTGCGGTAGTTGATCCCCTTCTGCCCCGCGTCCTCGGCATCGCCTTCTTCCATGTCCGGCAACGGAGCGGTCGGACGACCGCCGAGGAAGAGGCGGAGCCCGTCCTGCACGACGAGCACCTGTTCCGCGACGTCGGGATGTCCCTCCCGGAACACCGCGGTCCGCGAGCCCGTCCAGTACCTCGGAGTCGCGTCGGCGGGCTCGACCACCAGGGCACCGACGAGGCCGTGGTGCCGGTGGTTGCGGACGTCCGCCATGTCCTGCAGGTGGCACACCTGGCCCGCGACCCGGTCGTCGAGCAGTGGGTCGGCGTACCACCAGTACTCGGCCCAGTTGGCACGGTCGTGGGCGGCGGCGTGGTCCGTACGGCGCGCCACCCCGCCCTTCTCGGCCTCCACGGCGTGACCGCCGTGCTCGCCCGGCACCGCCCCGAGGGGCGGGACGGTGCCGTCGTGGTTGCCGCCCACCCACGCACCGTCGTCCGTGACGACGTCGTAGCGGACCAGACCAGCGTGCAGCGAGACCCGAGGCGACACCGTCCGCTCGACGTCCAGCGGGACCGCCGGCGGATTCGTCTCCGGTCCGAACGGCGGAAGGAGCGGATCGATCGGCGATTCCGCGAGCGACGACGGTCTGGTGAACAGCTCGTTGATCAGGACGACACGCACCCACTCCCCGGCGCGCGCCCGCAGTACCAGGGGCTCGACGGGATCGTCGGCGCGACCACCGCGCGCTCGGATGCGTCCGGTCGGACGACCGTCGACGATCTCGGGGTCCCAGCCGTCGACCTCCACGTAGCGCAGGCCCCAGGGGTCGCTCAGCGCGTCCGCGTACTCAATCTCCTCCCGGCACGCGGCCACGACGTAGGTCCGCGCCCGGGGAGTCGCCCAGGCGTATGGAGGACGGGGCCCGACCGACGGGACCGCGGGGTACTGCGGCTGCGGCCGCTCCGGCACCGCGCGCGTGGCCCGCACGTCGGCCCACTCACGTCCCGGGAGCGTCGGGAGGTGGTCCAGCGGTCGGGCTCCCGGGGTGTGCACGCGGACCAGGCCCCAGCACCCGAGCCACAGGTCGTCGATGGCCGCGCACCGCCAGAGGTGGTCACCGGGGCCGTAGGGACTGTTCTCCTGGCTGATGTCGAGGGTGAAGGCCTCGGAGATGCCGAGCGTCTGCTGGTCGACCAGGCGGGACGTCGGGTTCTTCCACTCGTGCCGCCAGCGCAGGCCGTGGGTGACGAAGCTGTGCTGCTCCTCGTGCGAGCCCTGGATGAGACGGACCCGCAGCCGGTCGCCGGGGTAGGTGCCGATGATCGGGGTGTCGGGATCGCCGCCGACGGCCTCCGGCTCCTCCTCGTCCGGTCGGGCCACGCGGCTCGCGAACCACGACGACGGGTCCTTCCCCCGCTCTCTCAGAGGTGCGTTCCGGTAGTTCACGCCCATCACGCCGGGGTCGTTGTCCGACCCGAGCTCGTTCGGCGCGTTGAGCGGGTGGTGCGAGCGGTCGTAGAGCGGGATGAAGTCGCCGATGCCGAGGCAGGCCTCCCGGTAGGCGTCCTTCTCGTCGGGCGGGACGACGACGGCCTGGGCCCCGACCCACGCCCTCGCGGTGCGGTCCGGCGTGAACCAGTCCGAGCCGCGCGGTTCGGCGATTAACGCCGCGAACAGTCCGCGCTTCTGGCGGTAGTTGGCGAGCAGGTGGTCGTGGAAGAAGCAGGGCCCGAACTCCTCGTCGACCACCCACCGGTGGAAGGACACGTTCCGCGCCGGCTCGCCGGGGCGGTTCGGGCCCACAGCCTCGGTGCAGCTCGCGCCGGACAGGTAGTTCCAGCCGGTCGACGAGCCGTCGGCCGCGAGGACGTCGAACTTCACGAGGTGGACGTGGAGCCCGCACTCGACGGGCAGCGCCGTCAGGTCGAAGTGGTCCGGTGGAAGGGTGCCGAGCTCGTTGTGCAGGCGGAGCTCGACGATGTCGCCGTGGTTCGCCCGCGGGAAGAACGGCTCCACGGACCCGTCCTGCCGGGTCTCCGGCAGGGCCATCCGTTCCACGTTCCCGCCCTCGCGGACCTCGACCGCCATCAGCTCGTAGCGGTGGCCGTGCGGGTCGTGCCACCCGTGGGAGTTGTACTCGACCGGCTCCTCACGCACCGCGACGTCGTAGCTGAGGACGCGCCACGGACGCCCGTCCCACTGCGCGGCCTGGCCGTCCAGGTCGACGAAGAGCGCGCCGGTCTCCCGCTTCGCCTTGACCCCCGGGGCGAAGGCCTCGTACTCCAGCGCCGAGTGCGCCGGGAGCTCGAGCAGGCGCCGCCGGCCACCGACGTGCGCGTCGATCACCGCGGGTGGGGGCGGCGCCTTCGACGGGACCTGCGCGTCGATGAACCACGGGAAGCCCGGGAGCGTCGCCGTGCGGGGAGGAGGTGTGCGGCCTGGCAGCGGCTGCAGCGGGTGGCACGGCGACCCGTCGGGATGGGCGATGTAGCGCCCGTCGGGGTAGACGACGCCGCCCGTCACCTCGGGGTCCGGTTCGGCGACCGCGTCGACGATCCGGTCGAAGCTGCGCCACAGACCCCACATGCCGTGGTGGAAGTGGGGATAGAGGTGGCAGTGCCAGATGATGTCGCCGAGGGCGTGCTGGCGGCTCCCGGACCCGTAGAGCGGATCGATGGTGACCGCGGTCTGCGGGCCGATGGTGACCGAGTCGAGCAGCTGCGACGTGGGGTCCTCCGCCACCGCCCGCCACTGGTGGACGTGCAGGTGGAAGACGTGGGTCTCCTTGACCCCGGCGTGGACCAGGCGCACCCGCGCCGGATCACCACGGTAGGCACGGAAGATCGGCGTGACGGGGTCGCCGAACAGCCACGAGCTGTGGTGCTGCTCCTCGCCCGCGATCAGCTCGAGCCAGCGACCGTCGGGCGTGCGCGCCGTCCGGAAGACCTCGCCCAGCTCGTCGTCCAGTTTCCATCCGAACGCCCGCCGGTCCACCCCGACCTGGCCCGGCGGTGGCTCGGCCGACGTCGCCTCGACGAGGCGGCGCATGTGGTGCGGGAGCCGGTTGGGCATCGGTTCGGCGCGGTAGGACAGCGGCATCACGGTGTGTTCGGCGACGAGATGGAAGGCCGAGTGCACCTCGGGCTCGTCGTGGATGAAGACCGTGAACTCGCGGTGGTCCTCGTCGGGCCCGGTGCTCGGGAACTCGCCGAACGGTGTCCTCGGCGCCCGCTGCGGAGCGACGTGGACATCGACGTCGGGCCCGTCGCTCCAGGCGGTCCCGCTGATGGTCTCCCCGGTCTCGGGGTCGCTCCACGTCGCGCCCTCGGGCTCGACCACGAGGGCGGCGAACAGCCCGTGCGCGTTCGTCCCCTGCTCGTCACCCCGGACGTCGCCGAGATCGTTGATCGGCCAGACGCCCTCGTGGTCGCACCGCCAGCGCAGGGTCAGGGTCGGGTCACCGCGGCGGCGCAGGGACGACGGGTTGGTCCCGACGTGCGAGCCGTCGCTCATCGGGTCGACGGGCCCGTCGCCCTGCAGGTGCAGCCCGACGGCCCGGTCCGCGATCTCGTTGCGGAATCGGATGATCAGCTCGTCGCCCCGGCACGCCCGCAGCACGAGGGGCCGGATCACGGGCACCGGCCGCATCGGGTTGACGCGGTCGTAGGGCGGGGTGCGGTCGCCCAGCCCGCGGACGTCCGTCCGATGGTCGTTGAGCAACAGGCGGCGCACCCGCCGGCGGGACATCCCGCTGGCGGCCACGAGCCCGGGCAACGCGCGGTCGAACGACTCGTCGACCTGGTCCAGCAGCCCACGAATCTGGGCGTCCAGCGCGACGACCGCCTGCGCCCACTGCTCGCGCCAGACCGTGCGGACGGACTCCTCCTCCGCGAGTTCCTCCACCTCCCGGCCCGTGAGCTCGCCGAGCGCCGCGAGGATCTCCGTCACCGTGGCGTGGTAGTTCTGGCGGACGGCCAGCAACCGGGGGTCGGTGTCCCCGCGGGTCGGGTCCGGCTCCTGTTCCTCGACCGGTGGCTTCGCCGTGCGGTCACGCAGCAGGTCGCGTTCCGGGCCCGACTTCCGCTCGAGGATCTCGACCATCGCCGCGTAGCGGTCGAGGCCGTCGACGACCATCTGCGCCAGGTCGCGCCGGCGGTGCAGGCGCGGCAGCCGCTGCTCGCGGTCGTTCCAGCGGTCGCGGAGCCACCGGATCAGGGGTTCGTAGCCGCTCAGGGTGTAGAGCATGCCGTTCGGGTCGTGGTCGCCGTCGTTGGTGTAGACGATCGGGACCGAGAGGGCCACGACCTCGACGATGGGTTTCGACACGGGAGCCTCCGGGCTCAGACGGTGAGGACGCCGGGGGGCAGGAGGCCGAGCAGGGCGGCCGCGGCGAGGACGAGGGTGGCGACGGCGGTCGGGGTGACCAGGCGTCGACCGTGCGGCAGGAGCCGTTGGGCCGTCATCACGACGGCGAGCACGACCATCACCGGGAGCGCGGCCACGCCCACGACCAGGGAGACGACCATGAGGGCCCAGCAGCATCCGACGCACGACGCCGCGTAGGCGCCGGTCAGCCGGGCGGTCTCCTGCCAGGGCGGACGGACCCCGCGCCAGTACGCGACCGCGAAGCTGCGGGGTGTGCGGCAGGCCCGCAGGCAGCGACGGGCGAGCGGGCTGAGCTGGTAGGCGCCGGCGACGGCGAGCACCAGGCCGGCCGCCAGCTCGGTCGTGGCCGGCGTCCGGAACGGGTCGAGCGCCCGCCACACTGCGGCCGCTCCGACCAGCACGGCGCCCGCGAGCGCCCACACCCCGACGAACACCACCATGCCGAGTGCGAGGAGCAGCGTCGGCCGGGGCGACCGGGCCACCAGCCGGCTCAGGGTCCGCAGCAGCGGCAGAGCGGGCGGCAGCATCATCGCGACGACCATGACCACCCACGCGCCGATCTCGGTGCCGAAGCTCGCGCCGCTCCCGCCGTGGTGGGCTCCGTCGTGCCCCGGCATGCCCGGCATGACCGGACCCGTCGTCGGGACCTCGTGGTGGGCGACCGGCGAACCGGGCCAGGCGAGCGCGAGCCACCCGAGTGCGGCCAGCGCGAGCACGACCCCCGCGAGCAGGCGGTCGTCCACGGTCCGGGCCCGCGCCGGTGCGCTCATTCGTCGTCCGCGTCGGGCGCGGCCTCGTCCTCGGGCTCCACGGCGTTCGCGGGACGGGGCGGCTCCGGGTCCGGCTCCCCGGCGTGGGAGTAGCGGAACGAGCCGCGCATCCCGGAGCGCCCGACGACGTCCAGGTATCCGCCGGGAAGGGCTCCGACGTGGATGCCCATCGCCCGACCGCCCTGCGCCTCGACGCGCGGAGCGTCCTCCGGCACCCCGAGTTCGTACGAGAGCGCCGTGTGGGACAGCTCGAGCGGATCGGGACGGCCGTCGAACCGCCGAGGTTCTCCCGAGGCGTGCACGAAGGGCGTGTCGCCCTTCGTCACGCGGACCTCCCAGCAGCGGTCGCGGTACTCCTCCACCGTCACCTGCGCCCGGTCGTCCCCGACGACGGTGCCGCTGACCTCGGCCAGCGTCTCCAGAGGTCCGCCGGACCTGCCGGAGAACGCGCGGACCAGTGCGTGCCGGGCCTGCTCGTCGGCGCCGGCGTCGACGTACAGGTAGGTCGACGTGGTCGGGTTCCCGGCTCCGTCGACGCGACGTGGCCCGGAGTGGGTGGAGACGCTGACGACGGTGCGGCCGCCGACGGGCACGCCCGCGACGACGGATCCGGCGGCGAGGCTCCAGGCGATCAGTCCGGTGCAGTGGCCCTCGTCGGGCTCGTCGTCCACCCAACAGGGGCAGACCACGTAGCAGTCGCACGCCTCGATGAAGGTGCCGTGGAGCTCGTAGGGCCCCGAGTCGATCTCAGGCATGGCAGGACGCCTTCCGGTGGTCGGGGCGGGTCAACGACGAACGGTGAGCGGGGCCTCGGCCACTCCGCCGTGGCGGGAGCCGGCCGTCACCCGGTCGCCCGCGAGCGGAGCCGATCCGACCAGGCCTGCGACCAGTGACCAGGCCCCGGCGGCGTCCACCACGGCCTCCCCGAGACCGCCCAGCGGGGTCGACACCGTGACGCGGTCGGGCCGTCGTCGGGCGGGGTCGGGTCCACTCGCGCGACCGGACACCCGCCACTGCTTCTTGTCCGTGCGGTATTCGGCGCGGTCGATCGCGACCGTGCCGGGGCGCCCGGTGAGAACGACGTCGGCGACGCTGTCCGGCCCGCCCGGGCCCGTGACCGTCAGCTGCAGCGACACCGGGCCTCCCCGGCGCAGGGTGACGGTCGGCTGCATCGAGTCGGGCCCGTCGATGTCGGCGGCGTCCCCGTCGGGCGTCGTCCAGCGGAAGGTCCGCGCGCCGAGGCTGGCGCCGGCGTCGAGCGTGACGGGTTCTCCGACGTCGACCGTCCGGTCTGCCCCGGGGTGGGCCAGCGGCGCCCGAGGCGCCTCGACGGTCACGTCGGTCTTGGTGTCCGCCGTCCGTCCCGCGGTGTCGGTGACCGTGAGGGTCACGTCGGTCTTGGTGTCCGCCGTCCGTCCCGCGGTGTCGGTGACCGTGAGGGTCACGCTCACCGACCCCGGCGCCAGCGGCATCGTCAGAGTCGTCGCGGCAGCCGTGGCGTCGGCGATCTGTCCGCCGCCCGACGCCGTCCACGTGCGGTTGACGAGCGCCCCCGTGGAGCCCGAGCTGTCCAGGGTCACCTCCTCGCCCGGGGTGACGTGGGACCGGACACCCGCCGGGGTCGTGACCGTGATGACCGCCGTCGGCGACTCGGAGACGGAGGCAGCGCCGTCGAGGACGACCTCCCGGGTAGCGAGGACCTTTCCGGCGACGCTGACCTGCACGCTCGCCGGGGGTGCGTCGACCGCGAAGGTCTCGTCGACCCCGTTCGCGATCGGGCCGAACCCCACCAGCTCGAGCGGGGCCGTCCCGGAGGACACCGCACGTACGCGGAGGACGGATGGGACGGCGTCCAGGTCGAAGGTGGCGGTCTCGACGGTGACGAGGTCGGTGACCGGCGTCGGGCCCGACCCGCCTCCACGGGTGCGGTTGAGCACCTCGATCTCGTCGGCCGCTGTGCTGACCCGCGCCGCGTAGTTCCGACCGACGCCCCGCATGACCGTGACCGGGACGCCGTCGCCCGTGACGACGAGCTCCTGTCCGGGCGCCGAGAAGGCGAACACGTCCGCGGCGCCGGGAGCCGGACGCACGGCCCGGACGACCTGCGCGCCGATCTCCGTGGCCACCTTGCCCTGCAGCGAGAACAACGCCGTCTCGGACGACTCCGGCTGCCCCGATCCGGTCGCGGCACCGATTCCCTCCACCCGGAAGAAATTCGTCTCCTCCGGACTCCCGGTCACCGTGTGCGGGGTGCCGTGAATTCCGAGGTAGCCGTCCGGCGGTTCTCCTTCACCAGCACCGAGTGCGGCGCCCGAGGTCCACCGCAGGAACGGCGCCACTCCGGCACCCAGCGCGTCCGCGAACTGTCCGGGCGCCACGCCGATGTCGACCGTGACGTCGACCTTCCCCCGGTCGTCCGTCGACGCGGTGTGGGCCCCGTAGGGATGGGTGAAGGTGTACTCCGTCTCCGGACGGCCGTTCTGGATGCGCAGACGGGTGCGGCCGAAGACGATCTGCTGGTCAGGGGCGGGCTCACCGAGGCCGGCGAAGGTCGCCTCCAGGCCCAGGACCAGCTTGGCCCGGCCGTCGCCGGCCGTGCCCCCGATCGGGACCTCGGCCTCGACGAGGAAGTAGAACGCCTCGCCCGGGTAATTCGTCGGGAACACGATCGCTCCCGGTCCGACCTCCAGCGCGGCGATGTTGGGATCGTCCGGGTCCAGCCCGAGCGCCAATCGGACCCCGCTCTCGTCCTCGTACCACCGGGGGAATCCGTTGCCCGGGTCGACCGGTCCGACAGCGGCAAGCTTCTTCTCAGCCACGAAGGCCCCCCGTCGCAAATGCGTCGACGAATCGTCGAATCGCTCACGACGGTCTTACCAACACCATTCATCATCGGACAGATCCGCCACCCGATGAGCGCAAATCAGAACTTCACGACGAACGGCGCGTACCAGTACGAACGCACAGGGTCAGGATGATCGGTACTCAGCGCACGTGATCGTGGACGCTACGGAAATGTCTTCTCGCGGCGCGGCGCGCGGAGCCCGAGCACCACGATCACCGCGACCTCGGCGAGCGAGAGCACGCGCTCGATCAGACCGAGCGGGACCGCGCGGTACCAGGGCGTCGCGAGGACCGGGTTCAGCAGGATCGCGCCGATGATCGGCAGGAACGACGCCAGGGCCACCACGGAGAACACGGTGACCCAGGCGGCCCAGCGCTCACCCCGGTGCCGGCGGGCCACCAGGAGCCCCGCACCGGGCAGCGCGAAGAACGCCGCCAGGCTCGCGTAGCGGTGGACGTACCCGGACACGCTGGGGCCGATCGACCAGTTGGTCTTCTCGAAGACGACCACGAGCACGAGGCCCACGCACCACACGGCGAAGAGCACGAGCGCCGTCGGCGTCACCACGTCCCGGACGTACAGGGCCGCCACGACGGCCCCGGTGGCCGCGACGAGACCGAGCACGGCGATGTCGAAGAGCCATCCGCCGGGCCCGACGGCGTACTCGCTGATCGTGCGTCGCACCGGGTCGTGTCGCGACCACGGCTCGACGAGGTGCATCAGCCCGACGACCGCGACGACCGCGATCGTCACGACCGCACCCGCCGTCCCCAGCAGGGAGGTCCGGACGCGGGTCGCGGAGATCGTCACGGGACCAGGATGACCCGGAGGCCCGTCAATCCACCGTCAGCCGCAGCACGACCCGCTCTCGGGGCGGGCCACCGCGACGGAAGCGCTCGGCGGTCTGCAGCAGCCGGATGCCGCCGAACTCCCAGCCGTACTTGGCCTTCAGCAGGCTCTCGGCGTCCTCCACGGCTCCCTCGGAGTCGTCGACGGCGGCCGTCGCCTCGACGGTCGGCGTGCCCGGGGCGACCCTGCCGCGACGGTCACAGGCGCGCAGCTCGACGTGGGCGTCGTTCCGCAGTCGCTTGACCTTGCCGCTCTCGGCGGTCGTGTAGACGACCAGGCCGTCGCCGTCGCGGGCGACCCACACCGGCGTCGCCACCGGGTCACCGGAGCGCCGGAAGGTCGTCAGGGAGACGAAGCGCTGGTCTCCGAGGGTCACGAGCGAGGCAGTCACACTCCCATCGGTACCCGTGATCGTCGTGGAGTCGAGCCGGCGCGAACCACGTCACACGGCGTTCCCGATCACAGCGCGCACCCGTCACACGAACGACATCCCGTGGTCACGAGGCCGGTTCCGGGCGCCGTCCGGCTTCGGGCACCCTCGGCGGACATGACGCCCACCGGCATCGGCTCCGACCGCACGCGACCCCGGGTGGTGATCGTCGGCAGCGGGTTCGCCGGGTTCCACACCGCGAAGTCGCTGGCGAAGCGGATGCGCGGCGAGGTCGAGATCGTCGTCGTCAGCCCGACCAACTACTTCCTCTACCTGCCGCTGCTGCCCGAGGTGGCCGGCGGGATCCTGGAACCGCGCCGCATCGCGGTCGCGCTCTCCGACGCTCTGCCCCCGTGCGTGCGCCACGCGCCCGGGGAGGTCGACGCGATCGACCTCGAGGCGCGCGAGATCGGCTGGCTGGACCCGGAGGGCCAGGCGCACCGCACCTCCTACGACCGGCTCGTCCTCGCCGCAGGCAGCGTCCACAAGGTGATGCCGATCCCCGGCGTGAACGAGTACGCGGTCGGCTTCCGCGGGGTGCCCGAGGCCTTCTACCTGCGCGACCACCTCGTGCGGCAGATCGACCTCGCGGCCATGAGCGACGATCCCGACGAGGTCGCCGCCCGCTGCACCTTCGTCGTCGTCGGTGCGGGCTACACGGGGACCGAGGTGGCCGCGCAGGGCCAGCTGTTCACCCGGGCGCTCGCCCGCAGCCGCGGCCTCGACCCGGACTCGATGCGGTGGGTGCTGGTGAGTCGCGGGGCGGTCCTCGCGGGTCTCGACGAGCACCTGTCCCGCACCGCCGACGCGGTGCTGCGCCGCCGCGGGGTGGAGGTGCACACCGACACCACCATGGACGAGGCGGACGACGACGGCGTCCTGCTCTCGTCCGGGCAGCGGATCCCCACCCGCACCCTGCTCTGGTGCGTCGGGGTGCGCGCGGACCCGCTGATCGAGGGTCTCGACATCGAGATCGAGGACGGCCGCGTCGTCGTCGAGCCCACGCTCCAGGTACCGGGTAGATCGGAGCTGTACGCGTGCGGGGACGCGGCGGCGGTCCCCGACCCGACCCGACCGGGCGAGGCCACCCCGATGACCGCGCAGCACGCGGTGCGGCAGGGGAACCTCGCCGGCCGCAACGTCGCCGCGTCGCTCGGCCACGGGACGGTGCGGCCCTACCGGCACCGGGACCTCGGCTTCGTCGTCGACCTCGGTGGCTTCGAGGCGGCGGCCGCCCCGCTGCACATCCCGCTGACCGGGCTGCCGGCGAAGGTCGTGACCCGCGGCTACCACCTCGCCGCCATGCCGGGGAACCGTCTACGCACCGCGGTCGACTGGGCCCTCGAGGCGCTCCAACCGCGCCAGAGCGCCCAGCTCGGGCTCGTCCGTTCGCCCGCGATCCCCCTCGACACGGCCTCGCCGGAGGTGCCGCAGCACCACCTGGGCTTCCCGCACGCGACGTCGGGCGGGGCGGCGGGGAGCTGATCGGCGGCGTTCTCCGGCACGCGGTCGCCGTGTCCGGCGAGGTGATCGGCATCGTGTTCGGAGGAGCGGAATCGGTCCAGCAGGGCAGCCATTTCCGGCGTTCGCAGGAACGCGCGGGACCGTCGGTCCCGAGAAAGGGAACCCGACGTGGATCCATTGTCACCCCCGAGGGTGGGGAATACCCCCATCGGCCCCGTGACCTGCGAGATCCTCCGCTCACAGAGGACTCACAGAACCGATGCGGAGGTGTGCACGTGGAGGAATTCACCTTGTTGGAGTCGGCCTCGTGGAATATGGTGCAGACGTAGCCGGGCAGCAACGTCTCCCCCCGACGAAATCCGGGTCACCCCCCCAGACCCGGAGGTGTGCTGCCCGGCTACACAACTCCCCGGAATTGTCGAGCGCGACGAAGTCGCCCGGCATCCGGTCGCGCCCGATCGAACAGTGCCCGGGTCGGATGATCTGCGTCCCGTCGTGGTATCCACGAGGGGATCCACCGGACCGCCCCCGACCCAAGAGGTGCAGCACATGGCTCTGATCCGTCGAGTCGCCGCTCTCGGTGCCGCCGTGGCCGCGGCCCGCCAGTACGCACGGCAGAACCCGGAGAAGGTCAACCGGTACGCCGACCAGGCGGCGTCCTTCATCGACCAGCGCACGAACGGTCGCTTCCGCCGCCAGATCGACGGCGCGCTGCGCCAGGTGCGCAAGGAGACCAGCGTCCCGGGCCGCACCGTTCCCGGGCCGAGCCAGGCCGGTCAGTACGGGCCGCAGCAGTCCCGGTACGACCCCTACGGCGACGCCGGACCGTCCGCGACCCGCCGGTACCCGAGCGAGCGGGCCGACCGCTAGGACCGGAAAGCGGTGGGCGGCGCGGAGCAGGGCCGATTAGCGTCGCGCTCCGTGCAGCCGGCCGACATCGCCCGTCTCGTCAGCCCCGGAGACCCCCGGGTCTCACCGGACGGGCGTCGCATCGCCCTCGTGGTCACCCGGGTCGACCTGGAGGCCGACCGCTACCGCAGCGGGATCTGGATCGCCGACGGCGACGGGACGCCACGGCCGCTGACCGGCGGGGACGGCGACGCGAACCCGCGCTGGTCCCCGGACGGCACGCGCCTCGCCTTCACCCGCTCGACGCCGGGCCCCGAGGCGAAGCACCGGTTGATGGTGCTGCCGGTCGACGGACCCGGTGAGCCGGTCGTGCTCGCCGAACGCAGCGAGGCGATCGGCGAACTCGCGTGGGCGCCGGACGGGTCGGCGCTCGCGTTCACCTCACGCGAGGCCCGGCCGGACGCGCCGCCCTTCACGGTCCACGGCACGCCCGACCCGACGAAGCTGCCCCGCCGCATCGACCGGCTCTTCCCCAAGCTCGACGGGGAGGGCTGGATCATCGACCGCCCGCGGGCGGTGTTCGTCGTGCCCGCCGACACCCCGGGCGCTCCCCGGCTCGTCGCGCACCACCGCTTCGACATCGGCGGGCCGGCCTGGTCCCCGGACGGCCGGATCCTCGCGGTCTCAACGGTGCGCGACGAGCCGGACGCCGACCTCACCCTGACCGACGCACTGCACCTGATCGACCTCGAGCCGTCCGCCTCCGAGGTGCTGCGCCCCCTCACCCGGTCCACGGACGTCGCGTTCAGCCGCCCGGCGTTCTCCCCCGACGGCACGCGGATCGCGGCGATCGCCGAGGACGTCGCGCTCGTGCCCTCCTTCGGTCAGATGGCCGTGATCGCGGTGGACGGCGGCGAGGTCACAACGCTGACGGGCGGGCTCGACCGGCAGGCGGCCCCGTTCGTCGGCGGCCGGCCGCCCGTGTGGTGGGGGGACGAACTGCTCTTCGCGGTGGAGGAGCACGGGACGCAGCCGCTGTACTCGGTGCCCGCCGACGGCTCCCGCGAGCCCACCGAGGTGCTCGGCGGGACGCGCGCGATCGTCGGGTACGACGAGGCCGGGGGCACGCTGGCGGTGCTCACGACCACCCCCACCCGTCGTCCGGAACTCGCCGTCGTCCGCGACGGGCGGGAGACGGTGCTGTCGTCGTTCTCCGCGGCGTTCCACCGCGACCTGCCGGGCGCGGAGCCCGAGCACCTGCGCGTCCCGTCGTCGGGTGGCGGCGAGATCGACGCGTGGCTGCTGCGGCCGACGAGCTCGGTGCTGGCCGACACCGACGGGCGCCTGCCGCTGCTCCTCTCGGTGCACGGCGGACCGATGACGCAGTACCCGACGGCCTGGTTCGACGAGTTCGCGATGTGGGCCGGCGCCGGGTACGCCGTGCTCTGGTGCAACCCGCACGGCTCGACCGGCGACACCGAGGCGGCGCTGCGCTCCATCCGCACCCCGGAGGCCCCGGAGCACCCCGGCACCGGGTGGGGCGGGGTCGACGCCGCCGACGTGCTGGCCGCCTTGGACAGCGCGCTCGCGCACGACTCGACGCTGGACCCCGCCCGGGTCGGCGTGCTCGGCGGCTCGTACGGCGGCTTCATGACGACGTGGCTGGTCGGCCACTCCGACCGGTTCGCCGCCGCGTGCTCCGAGCGGGCGGCCAACAACCTGCTGTCGCTGGAGTGGGGCGGCTCGGACGCCGCCGGCTTCTTCCGGTTCGAACTGGGTGTGGACCACCTCGCGCGTCCGGACGTCTACCGCCGGCACTCCCCCACGAGCTACGTCGCCGACATCCACACGCCGTTGCTGATCCTGCACGCCGACAACGACCTGCGGTGCCCGCCCGAACAGGCCGATCAGCTCTACCTCGCGTTGCGCCTGCTGGGGCGGGACGTCGAGTACTGGCGCTTCCCCGACGAGGGGCACGAGCTGTCGCGGAGCGGTTCCCCGCAGCGCCGGGTGCAACGGGCCGAGATCATCCTCGACTTCTTCGGAAGATGGCTGGCGCCGTAGGGCTCGCTCGATCAGAACGGCGGTGGTCCGTCGTCGAGGTCGGTCGTCTCGCTGTGTCGCCGTTGGCTGCGTCGGCAGAGGTGGCTCTGGGTGTCGCGGGAGGCGTCGGTGATCAGGCCGTGCC
Source organism: Actinomycetospora termitidis (assembly GCF_030286555.1). Lineage (GTDB taxonomy): Bacteria > Actinomycetota > Actinomycetes > Mycobacteriales > Pseudonocardiaceae > Actinomycetospora > Actinomycetospora termitidis. Next base: position 315,143 of record NZ_JASVWF010000008.1, read on the forward strand.
GGTTGGGGCGGGGGGTGCCGGGCGGAAGGGGGCGGGGTTCCCAGTCGTCGTGGTGGCGGATCCAGGTGCGCGGGACCGGTGACGGTAGCGGTCGGTAGGGCTCGGGTTCACGGACGTGGACCCGGCCGGTGGGGGAGGTCCACTCGAACCGCCCGGGGTGGGTCTGGTGCACGGTCCAGCCGGTGTCGTCGT
>NZ_JASVWF010000009.1 GCF_030286555.1 Actinomycetospora termitidis
TCCAGCGCCGATGGTACTGCGACCGCCAGGTCGTGGGAGAGTAGGACACCGCCGGAACACCCAACCACCCCCACACACCAAACCCCCGAGCCACCACGGCCCGGGGGTTTTCGTGTCCCCGGGCCCCCTCCACACCCCCGGCACATCTTGTCGCGGGCCACCACCACAGCACCGGCACCTTGTCACAGGGAATCCCCACGACAAGCACACCTCGCCGAACCCGGAAAACCACGACAAGGCCCCCGAGGTCCGCACCCCCGGGCACATCCTGCCGCGGGCCACCACCACACCACGCACCCCTTGTCACAGGGAATCCCCGCGACAAGACGGATCAACGGCCGAAACTCCCCGCGACAAGGCAGACGGAGCCCACCGCACCCAGGCGGTCGAGCGACCCACGACCCGCACAGCCTCCATGCCGGCGGGCCCCACGGCCCCGCGCGGCCCACCCAGACGACCCGCCACACCGCCCCGCACCGTGAACGGCGTAAGCGTGCGGGTCGGGTCCGCGAACGCATCACCGACGGCGAGCCGAGAGACGTGCGGGCAGACCCGCTGCCCTGATCGGCGGATCGGCCGACGCCGTCATGCCGTCGTTACAGTGACCGTCGTGTCCGCGTCGTGGAGTTCACCCGTTGCCCCACCGCTGACGGGAGCGGGTCGATGACGGATTCGCTGACGACATCGGGGCTCGCCGTCGAGGACCTGAGGGTCGCCGCGGAGGCGCACACGGACGACGACCCGCAGCTCGCGGACCTGGTCACGCTGTACTTCGCCCGCGTCGCACCCGGCGAGATGGGCGCGGACGCCGACGAGGCCCTGGGCATCGTGCGGGCCCACCGCAGCCTCGCCCGGCTCCGGACCCCCGGTCAGCCCGTCACGGCGGTCCTCGGGGCCGGCGCCGAGTCCACGCCCGGCATGACGACCCCGGACCCGGACCGGGTCTTCGTCCTCGTCGTCACCGACGACATGCCGTTCCTCATCGACTCCGTCGTCGCCGAGCTGTCCCGGACCGGGGCGACGGTGCACCGGGTCGTGCACCCGGTCGTCGTGGTGCGCCGCGACGCGAACGGTGCCCTGCTGGAGGTCCTGCCCGACGCCGACCCCGCCGACCCGCCGTCGGGAACCGTCGCCGAGTCCTGGATGAACCTGGAGCTCGAGGCGGGCTCCGGGTCCGAGTCGGTGCGGGAGCTCTCGCAGGACCTGCACGGTCGGCTGTCGGCGGTCCTCGCCGACGTCCGGGACGTCGTCGAGGACGGCGAGCGGATGCTGGAGCAGGCCCGGCAGCTCGCGGACGACCTCGAGCAGGACTCGCCGCCGCTGGAGTCCCGCCGCGTGGACGAGACCGTCGCACTCCTGCGCTGGCTCGCCGACGGCAACCTGACCTTCCTCGGCTACCAGCGGGTGGGGTCGGGGGAGCAGGGGCTCGGCATCCTGCGCCGGGACTCGGACTACACGCGCACGCTCACCGCGGGCCCGGACCTCGCCGGCCGCCAGGAGGAGACCGAGGGGGACCCGACCGGGCCGACCCTGCTGGTCCTCACCCGCGCCGGGGCCCGTTCGACCGTGCACGCGCCGGTGCACCCGCTCTACGTCGGCGTCCGGGTGTACGACGAGCAGGGCCGACCGGCCGGCGAGCACCGCTTCCTCGGCGTGCTGACGGTGGCCGCCCGCAGCGCCGACGTCATGCGTATCCCCGTGGTGTCCCGCCGCGTGCACGAGGTGATGAGCAGCATCGAGCTGCCCGTGGAGTCGTGGTCGGGGCAGCGGATGGTCGAGGTGATGCAGACCTACCCGCGGGCCGAGCTGCTGTGCACCGACCGGGCGTCGCTGCACGAGACCGTCACCGGGGTGCTGGCCCTGGCCGAGCGACGGCGGGTCCGGCTGTTCCTGCGCCGGGACCGGTGGGGCCGCTACTTCTCCGCGATGGTGTACCTCCCGCGGGACCGCTACACCACCGCGGCGCGCCTCCGGATGCAGCAGCTGCTCCTCGACCGGCTCGAGGGCGCCGACATCGAGTACACCGCGCGGGTCACCGAGGACCAGCTGGCGCTGCTGCACGTCACCGTGCACACCGGGCAGCGCGAACCGGTCCGACCCGACGTCGCGGCCCTCACCGCAGAGCTCGCCGAGGCCGCCCGCACGTGGGACGACCGGCTCCGGGCCGCCGCCGGGCCGCGCGAGCGGGCCGCGATCGCCGGCACCGGGGAGCCCTTCAGCCAGGCATATCAGGAGGACTTCCCGCCGGAGCGGGGTGTGGCCGACCTCCAGGTCCTCGACGGCCTCAGCGGGCCCGACGACCTCGCGGTCCGGCTCTACGCGCCCGACACCCCCGACCCCGAGAGCGGCGACCGGCGCCTCAAGCTCTATCTCGTCGGGCGCCGGATCACCCTCTCCACGGTGCTGCCGGTGCTGCAGTCGATGGGGGTCGAGGTCGTCGACGAACGGCCCTACGAGGTCCGCCGCAGCGACGGCCGCACGGCGTGGATCAACGACTTCGGGCTCCGCATGGGCCTCGACGCGGCCGCGGCCGCCGACGAGGACCTCACCCGTCGTGCGGCCGAGGCGTTCACCGAGATCTGGCGGGCCCGGGTCGGCGCCGACGGCTTCAACGCGCTCGTCCTGACGGCGGGGCTGTCCTGGCGGCAGGCCGCGCTGCTGCGGGCGCTCGCGCGCTACCAGCGCCAGATCGGCAGCACCTACGGCCAGAGCTACATCACCGACGTCGTCGTCGCGCACACCGACGTGGCCGTCGGGCTGGTGACGCTGTTCGAGGCGCGGTTCGACCCGGAGCAGGACGGCATGCGCGAGGCGCGGGTCGCCGAGCTCGACGCGCAGGTGGAGGCCGCGATCGACGCGGTCACGAGCCTGGACGCCGACCGCATCCTGCGCGCCCTGCTCGGCCTGGTCCGCGCGACCCTGCGCAGCAACTACTTCCTGCGCGACGGCGAGGGCCGGCCGCGGGAGGTCCTCGCGTTCAAGCTCGACCCGTCCCGGGTGCCCGGCGTCCCCGAGCCCCGGCCGGCCATCGAGACCTTCGTCCACTCCAACCGCGTCGAGGGCGTGCACCTGCGCTTCGGCCCGATCGCCCGCGGCGGCCTGCGCTGGTCGGACCGGCTGCAGGACTACCGCACCGAGATCCTCGGGCTGGTGAAGGCCCAGGCGGTGAAGAACGCCGTGATCGTGCCGGTGGGCGCGAAGGGCGGGTTCGTCGTCAAGCGCCCGCCCGCCCCGACCGGCGACCCGGGGTCGGACCGCGACGCCCAGCGGTCCGAGGGCGTCGCCTGCTACCGCCTGTTCATCGGGGCGCTGCTCGACCTCGTGGACGACCGGCAGGGGCACGCGGCCGACTCCGCGGCGGTCACCCCGGACCGCATCGTGCGCTACGACGGGGACGACACGTACCTCGTCGTCGCGGCGGACAAGGGCACGGCGACGTTCTCCGACATCGCCAACGAGGTCGCGACCTCGCGGGGGTTCTGGCTCGGCGACGCGTTCGCCTCCGGTGGATCGGTCGGCTACGACCACAAGGCCATGGGCATCACCGCCCGCGGTGCGTGGGAGTCGGTGCGCCGGCACTTCCGCGAGCTCGGCCGCGACATCGCCGGCGACGAGATCACCGTCGTCGGGGTCGGCGACATGTCCGGCGACGTGTTCGGCAACGGCATGCTGCTCTCCGAGCACCTGCGCATCGTCGCCGCGTTCGACCACCGGCACGTCTTCCTCGACCCCGACCCGGACCCGGCGACCTCGTTCGCCGAGCGCCGGCGGCTGTTCGAGCTCCCGCGCTCGTCGTGGGCGGACTACGACACCTCGCTGATCAGCGACGGCGGCGGGGTGTATCCGCGCACCCTCAAGCGGATCCCGGTCTCGGCGCCGGTCGCGGCGGCCCTCGGGCTGGAGAGCACCGAGGCGCTGGACCCGCCCGCCCTGATCCGCGCAATTTTGCGGGCCCCGGTCGACCTGCTCTGGAACGGCGGGATCGGCACCTACGTCAAGGCGACCGAGGAGACCCACGCCGATGCCGGGGACAAGAGCAACGACCCGGTGCGCGTGGACGGCGCCGAGCTGCGCGCGAAGGTCGTCGGCGAGGGCGGCAACCTCGGCCTGACCCAGCGCGGGCGCATCGAGTACGCCCGCGCCGGCGGTCGGGTGAACACCGACGCCATCGACAACTCCGCGGGCGTCGACTGCTCCGACCACGAGGTCAACATCAAGATCCTGCTCGACTCGCTGGTGGAGCGCGGCGAGCTGGCCGAGGAACGCCGCGACTCCCAGATCGCCGCGACCACGGAGGACGTGGCCGCCCTCGTCCTCGCCGACAACGTCGCCCAGAACGACGTCCTCGGGGTCGCCCGGGCCCACGCCGCGGACATGCTCAACGTCCACGAGGCCCAGGTGACCGACCTGGAGGCCCGGGGGCGCATCGACCGCGAGCTCGACGTCCTGCCCGACGCCGAGGGCTTCGAGGCCCGTCGTCAGGCGGGGGAGGGGCTGGCCGGGCCGGAGCTCGCGCAGCTCATGGCGCACGTCAAGCTGGACCTGACCGAGGCGCTCGCGGACGACGACCTGCCCGACGCCGAGATCTTCACCCGCCGTCTCCCGTCGTACTTCCCGCCGGTGCTCGCGTCGACCTACCCGGCGGCGATCGCCTCGCACCCGCTGCGCCGGCGGATCGTGACGACGATGGTGGCCAACGAGGTCGTCGACGGCGGTGGGCTGTCCTACGTGCACCGGCTGGTCGCGGAGGTGTCGGCGACCCCGGCGGACGCGGTCCGCGCCTACCAGGTGGCGACGAAGGTGTTCGCACTCGATGCCCTGGCCGCGGACATCGCGGACGCGACGGCCGCCGGGCTGCCGACCCACGCCGCCGACGGCCTCACCCTCGGCTCCCGCCGCGTGCTGGACCGGGCGTCGCGCTGGCTGCTCACCCACCGCCCCCAGCCGCTGGCGATGGGCGCGGAGATCCAGCGCTTCGCACCCGCCGTCGCGAACCTGGGGCCGCGGGTCCGGGACCTGCTGCGCGGGGCGGAGGCCGACGGCTTCGCCGAGCGGGTGCAGGCGATGGTGGCCGTCGGGGCGCCGCCGGAGCTGGCCGAGCGGGTGGTCGGCGGGCTGTACGGGTTCGGGCTGCTGGACGTCACCGAGGTCACCGAGATCGCGGAGGCCGATCACGACGACGACCCGGACGACCTCGTGGCGGTCGCCGACCTGTACTACGCGCTCTCCGACCACCTCGGGATCGACCGGCTGCTGACCGTGGTCGCGGCGCTCTCGCGCCGGGACCGCTGGGACGCCCTGGCGCGGCTGTCGCTGCGCGACGAGCTGTACTCCTCGCTGCGGGCGGTGACCCTCGACGTCCTCGCCGACACCGACGTCCACGAGTCGGCGGACGAGAAGATCGCGCACTGGGAGCAGGCGAACACGTCCCGGCTGGTGCGTGCGCGCACGTCGTTGGCCGAGATCGCCCGGTCCGGGCGGACCGACCTGACCACGGTCTCCGTGGCCGCCCGCCAGATCCGGAGCATGGTGCGATGAGCACGACCTATGACGTCGACGTGGCCGTGCGCTGGTCGGACCAGGACCCGTACCGGCACGTCAACCACGCGAAGGTCGTCACGCTGCTCGAGGACGCGCGGACCGCGCTGCTCTTCGACGCGGCCGCGCGGGAGGGCGTCGCGGCGTTCGAGGCGGGTCTGCTCGTCGCCCGCGTCGACGTCCGCTACCGGCGCCCGATCCCGTGGACGCGGCGGGGCGTCCGGGCTCGGATGTGGGCGCACTCGGTGCGGGCCGCGTCGTTCACGGTGGGGTACGAACTGCTCCTTCCCAGCAACGACGCAGCCGGGGAGGTCGAATGGGACCCGAAGCCCGCCGTCACCGCGGACACCCAGCTCGTGCCCTACGACCTGGTCGCGGCGCGACCGCGCCGACTGACCGACGAGGAGCGTTCGTTCCTGAAGCGCTACGAGGTGACGTGAGCGGCGCGGTGCTGTCGATCCCGGACGCGGCGCAGCGCGATGACCTGGCCGAGTTCGTGGCGCGGGCGGTACGGCTCGACGCGGCCACCGTGGTGCGGCTCCGGGAGCGGCCGGGGGAGCCCGCGGCCGTCGAGGCGTTCGCCCCGACCCCGTTCGACGCACTCGTCACCCGCAGTGCGCCGGGCACGCTGGAGCCGGCCGACGTCACCGTGGTCGGGTCGGACCTGCTCGCCGCCCTCGCGGTGGCCGGCGGGCCGTCGGTGGAGCCGGGTGCGCCGGTGGACGAGCGGTGGCGGGGCCCGCTGCCGCCGTTGCGCCCGGACGCGCGGTGGCAGGTCGTCGGCGAGGTCCCGTCGGCCGAGCTGGACCGGCTCGCGGAGAAGGGGGTCGCGGCGGCCCGCGCGGGCGACCCGAGCGGACGGCCCTCGGCGGCGCTGCTCGACCAGGTGGTGCTGACGGTCTCCGACGACGCCGCGCGGCTCGAGGTGCGGGTGCCGATGCGGTGCGTGTTCGCGCTGTCCGGCATGGGCTTCGTCGGGCCGGGCGCGGCGGACGAGGCCGTGCGCGTCTCCACCGACGGCGGGTGGCTGCGCCTGGACGCCCGCGGCGGCGCGGTGGTGCGCCGCCGCCGGGCCCAGCTGCCGCTCCTCTAGCGGAGGTTCGACCGCAGGAAGTTCAGCGTCTCGTTCCAGGCGATCGTGGCCTGCTGCGGGTCGTAGGTCCCCATGTGGTCCTCGTCGTTGAAGAACGCGTGGCCCGCCGGGTAGAGGCGGAAGTCCGGACGGCGGCCGGCCTCGGTCTCGATGCGATCGGCCAGGGCCGTCACGGCGTCCGGCGGGGCCATCGTGTCCTGCTCGCCGAAGTGCCCGAGCAACGGCGCGGACAGGTTCGTGAAGCTCGGGTAGTCCTCGCCGAGCACGCCGTAGAAGGGCACCGCCGCGCCGATCTTGTCGCCCTGCTGGGCGGCCAGGACGAGCACGAACCCGCCGCCCATGCAGAACCCGACCGCGCCGACCTTGCGCCCGACGACGGCGTCGTGGTCGAGCAGGAAGTCCACGGCCCCGGCGAGGTCGGTCGCGGCCTGCTGGACGGGCAGCTCAGCCATGAGCTTCCCGGCCTCGTCGGAGTCGTGCGTGGTGGTCCCGCCGTAGAGGTCCGGGGCCAGCGCGACGAAGCCCTCGGCGGCGAGGCGGTTCGTGACGTCCGCGATGTGCGACGTCAGGCCCCACCACTCCTGGATCACGACGACGCCGGGTCCGGCGCCGGACTCCGGCACCGCGAGGTAGCCGTGCGCGGTGCGCCCGTTGCTGGGGAAGGAGACGTTCTGGAGCGGGTTGTCAGCCACGGCCCGGGGCTTCCCGGAGAGGTTGCCTAAAACGCCTTGTTCATCATGCTCATCGCCGCCATCTCCATGTACTCCCAGATCTGGCGGTGGCGTTCCGGTTCGAGCTGCTCCTCGTCGACGGCGACGCGCATGCAGCGCAGCCAGGCGTCGCGCTCGAGCGGGCCGATCGGGAACGGGGCGTGCCGCATCCGGAGCCGGGGGTGACCGCGCTGCTGGGAGTAGGTCTGGGGGCCGCCCCAGTACTGCTCGAGGAACATCCGCAGGCGCACCTCGGCCGGCCCGAGGTCCTCCTCGGGGTAGAGCGGGCGCAGCACCGGGTCGTCGGCGACCTGCTCGTAGAACCGGTGCACGATGCGGACGAAGGTGTCGTGGCCGCCGACCGCGTCGTAGAAGGTCTGGGGACTGCTCACGGGGTCCACCGTCTCACGATCGTCGGACGGTCACGGACGGGGACGACCCGCCGCGGTGCTGCTCGCCGCCCCGAAGGGCGTCGGCGCCGGCACCCCGGCGTCGTCGAAGGCGGTCTTCACCGCGCCGGCGACGGCGCGCTGCACCGCCCACTGCTCGCCGGGCCGGGTGCGGATCGTCAGCCGGAGCAGGATGCCCTCCGCGGTCACCGACTGGACCCCGAGCATCTCCGGCGGCGCGAGGACCTTCGCCGCGATCGCGGGCTCCGCACACTCCTCGACCGCCGCGTTCCGCGCGAGCTCGGAGGTGTCGTCGACGTCCGCGGAGTGCCCGACCGGGATGTCGACGACGGCGACCGAGTAGCCCTGGCTGGAGTTGCCGACCCGCAGCACCTCGCCGTTGCGCACGTACCAGACGGTCCCGGCGATGTCGCGCAACGTCGTGACGCGCAACCCGACCGCCTCCACCGTCCCGATCGCCTCGCCGAGGTCGACGACGTCCCCGACGCCGTACTGGTCCTCGAGCATCATGAAGATGCCGGACAGGAAGTCCCGGACGAGGTTCTGGGCGCCGAACCCGATCGCGACGCCGAGGATCCCGGCGGAGGCGATGATGGGGGCCAGGTTCACGCCGAACTCGCCGAGGATCAGCGTGAACGCGACGCCGTAGATCACGAGCGTGACGAACGAGCGCAGCACCGAGCCGATGGCCTGGGCCCGCTGGGAGCGTCGTTCGATCACCTGGGGCGCCGCCTCGCGCAGGCTCGCGGCCGCCCGGTCGCGCAGCGGACGCAGGAGCCGCGGGACCCGTCCCGAACTGGCCTTCTCGACGATGCGGCGGATGGCGCGGTGCACCGCGAAGCGCAGCACCACGGCCACCACGATGATCACGAGCGTCGTCACCGTGTGCGAGACGATCGTGTCCGCGGAGCGCGAGAGCCACGAGGCGTGGGTGTACTGGAACACCCGGGCGCACAACGAACCGGCGTCGCTCGCGCAGGCGGGGGCGTCGAAGGGGACGTCGGGCAGCACCGAGGGCTCGGTGGACGGCGGCGGGGTCGGGGTCGGCGTCTGCTCGCTCATGCCGGTCGGGATCAGCACGCACCGGACGATACGGATCCCGGGCGCGGTCCCCTGCCGGTGGATCCGGTCGGTGAACGGTCCGTTATCACAGGTGCACGACGCCCCCGGATGTGGTCGACTGTGCCCACATCCCGGTGGGAGGTGGTCGTGTGATCGAACGACAACCCAGGACCGTGACGCCGCTGGTCAGCGGGGTCGGCGGACCGAGCGTACGGACCGAGCCCCCCGACACCGTCCCCGTTCTCGTCCCCGACCCTCCCGCCGAGGACGTCACGGCCACCCCCGTCGCTGCGCTCGCCCCGGTGCCGGTCGCCACTCCGGCCCCTCCCGCCCCGTTCCTGGGACGTCGCCGGGTCCTGCTCCTCAACGCCACCTACGAACCGCTGACGGCGCTGCCCCTGCGCCGCGCGATCGTCCTGCTGGTCTGCGGCAAGGCCGACGTCGTGCACGGCGACTCCTCCGGGCTCGTCCTGCACTCCGCCACGGGCGCCGTCGACGTCCCGTCGGTGATCCGGCTGCGGGTGTTCGTCCGCGTGCCCTACCGGGCCCGGGTCCCGCTCACCCGCGCGGCGCTCATGCACCGCGACCGGTTCCGCTGCGCGTACTGCTCGGGGAAGGCCGAGACCATCGACCACGTGGTGCCGCGCAGCCGCGGGGGCACGCACACGTGGGAGAACACCGTCGCGTGCTGCGCCCGCTGCAACCACAAGAAGGCGGACAAGCTGCTCGCCGAGCTCGGCTGGCCGCTGCGGACGATGCCGACCGCGCCGCGCGGGCGGCACTGGCGGCTGCTCGCGGGTCTCGTCGACGCGGATCCGCAGTGGCTGCCCTACCTCGGGGAGACCGCGGCGTAGCGGGAGGCGCAGCGGAGCTCGACCGGGCAGGGCGGGAGACGCAGCGCAGCGGAGCTCGACCGGGCAGGGCGGGCCGGGGTCCGAGGGTGCATGATCGCGTGACGTGAGCGATCTGCACGAGCTGACCGCGCTGGAGACGGCGGACGCGATCCGGCGCGGGGACGTCTCCGTCCTCGACGTCGTCGACCACGCCCTGGCGCGCGCCGAGGGCATCGGCGCGCGGCTGGGCGCGTTCGCCGTCCTCACCCCCGAGCGCGCCCGGGAGGCCGCGCGGGCGCTCGACGATGCGCGGACCGGGCCGACACCGCCGTCGGGAAGCCTGTGGGGCGTCCCGACCGCGGTGAAGGACCTCAGCGCGACGGCGGGCGTGCGGACCGGGCGCGGGTCGGTGATCTACGCCGACTGGGTCCCGGAGGTCGACGACGACCTCGTCGGGCTGCTGCGCGCGGCGGGCACGGTGAGCCTCGGGAAGACCGCGGTGCCCGAGTTCGGGCTGCCCTGCTACACCGAGCCGGCCGGCGCGCCCCCCGCGGTCACCCCGTGGGACGTCTCGCGCTCGGCGGGCGGCTCGTCCGGGGGCGCGGCCGCGGCGGTGGCCGGCGGGGTGCTGCCGATGGCGCAGGGCTCCGACGGCGGCGGCTCGATCCGGATCCCGGCGTCGGTGTGCGGGCTCGTGGGGCTGAAGACGACGCGGGGCCGGGTCCCGGCGGGGCCCATGGGCGGCGACCCGGCCGGACTGTCGGTGCCGGGGCCGCTCGCCCGGACCGTCGCGGACGCGGCGGCCCTGCTCGACGTGCTCTGTGGGGGGCGGACGTGGCCGGGGGAGCCGTTCGTGCCGGGGCGGGTTCCCGACGGCGGGTACCTGGAGATGGTGCGCTCGGGCCCCGGCCCGCGGCGCCGGATCGGGCTGTGCACCACGGTGCCCTACGGCGACCTGTCCGGGTTGCTCGGCGCGGAGTGGACGGGCGCCGCGGTGGACCCGGTGTGTGCGGCGGCGGCCGAGGACACCGCCCGCGTGCTGGAGTCGCTGGGGCACGTCGTCGAGCCGGTCGACCTCACGCTGCCCGACGAGGTGATCGGCGCGTTCCTCACGCTCTGGGCGACCCTCGCGCTCGCCGACCCGGTGGCCCCGGACGACGAGCACCGGCTGCAGCCGCTGACCCGCCTCCTGCGGGCCCGGGGCCGCGAGGTGTCCGGGATCGCCGGGCTCGGGGCGCTGCAGACCGTCCAGGTCGCGACCCGGCGCATCGTCGCGGCGCGGGCCGGGCTGGACGCGGTGCTGACGCCGTCGGTGGCGCTGTCGCCGCGACCCGTGGGCTGGTTCTCCGCGGACGGCCCGGAGACCGACTTCGTCCGGCAGGTCGCGTTCACACCGTGGACGGCGATCGCGAACATGACCGGGGAGCCGGCCCTCGGCCTCCCGACCGGCTGGCCCACGGTGGACGGCGGGACCCTGCCGGTGGGCGTGACGCTGCGGGGGCGGCGCGGCGAGGAGGACGTGCTGCTGGGGCTCGGGGCGGAGCTCGAGGCCGCGATGCCGTGGGCGCACCGTCGACCGCCGGTGTGGTGAGGAGGACCTACGACACGACGTCGGAGCGGCTTTCCACTACGGTTCGGCGCGTGAGTCCGATCGAGACGATCCTGATCTATGCGGTGATCCCGGTCGTCGCGCTGCTCCTGCTCTTCGTCGTGACCGCGACGCGGGGCCGGGGCAAGGCCGCGTCCTACCGGGCCGGCGACGAGTGGCCGCACGAGCCGCTCTGGTGGATCGGCAACCCCAAGGGGACCGGGCTGCCCGAGCCGACCGTGGAGGCCGTGGGCGCGACCGCGAACCGCACCGCCCGAGGAGGCGCACGTGGCACCTGGTGAAGTCGCGCGCCCGCAGGCGCGGCCCGGCGAGACCCCGATGATCCGCGAGACCGGCCTCGCCGAGGACCCGGTCTACGGTCACGCACGGGTGCCGACCGCCTCCGGCCGCATCTCCGAGGCCACCGAGATCCTGGCCGACGACCAGCGCGTCCCGTTCTCGTCGTCCCAGCTCTCCCGCATCGACGAGGCGCTGACCCGCACCTCCGCCGACACCGGGCTGCTGTTCAGCGTGTGGGTCGGTGAGCTCGGCGGGCGTTCCCGCGAGCGCGCCGAAGAGTTGCACGCCGCGCTCGGCGAGCAGGCCGAGGAGGCCGTGCTCGTCTGCGTGTCGCCGGGCGAGCGGGTCGTCGAGGTCGTGACCGGCGAGGAGTCCGTGCGCCGCGTCGACGACCGGGGCGCCAAGCTCGCGGTGATGGCGATGGTCTCGTCGTTCACCGAGTCCGACCTCGTGGGCGGCATCGTCGAGGGCCTCCGCGTGCTCGGCGACCACGCAGGGTCGAAGCACTAGGCCGTACGGCCCAGCCCCCTCGCTGAACGAACGGCACTCTCGCGCCCCTAGACGCAGCGAGAGTGCCGTTCGTTCGTTCCGGGGGTGTCAGCTCCGGTCGGACTCCCGCGCCGCCAGGGCCCGCACGACGCCCGCGCGGCCCTCGGTGACCAGGCGGCGCAGCGCCGAGGGGTGCTCCCCGGCGAGCCAGCGGTCGGCGGCCTCGACGGTCTGCGGCTCGACGGCCCACGACGGGAACATCCCCTGCACGAACGGCTGCGCCTGCTCGCTCGAGCGCCGGCCCCAGACCTCGTCGACCACCGCGAAGTACTTCTCGCGGTAGTCGGTGAGCAGCGCCCCCTGGGCGGGGTGCGAGAAGCCCATGATGATCGCCATGTTGATCGCGTTGGGCAGCGTGTCGTCTCCGGCGGCGCGCTCCCAGGCGGTCGCCTTCGCCTCGGGGGTCGGCACCAGCGCCCGCGCGCGCTCGGCCATCCGGAGCCCGGTGGCGGTGTTGTCCCGCTCGAGCTCGGCGGCGATCTCGGGCTCGCCGGCCGCCCCGTGCGCCACCAGCGCGTGCAGCAGCCGCCACCGCAGGTCGGTGTCGACGGTCAGGCCCTCGAGCGGACGGGTGCCGTCCCGCCAGCCGGCCAGCGCCTCGAGCGCCTCGGGGGTCAGCACGGAACCGGAGAGCGCGTTCACGAACGCGAGCTGGTGGTCCGAGCCGGCCTCGGCCGACCGGGCCAGGTCGAGCAGCGTGGCCACGAACGACGGCCAGCCCTGCTCGACGGCCCACTCCGGGTCCGCGTAGGACGCCAGCGCGGTCTGGGCCTGCAGCAGCAGCCGCTGCACCACGCCCACCTCGGTCTCGGCCGCGACCCCGCCGACGACGAGGGCCACGAAGTCCCGGGCGCGCATCTCGGCCTCGCGGGTCATCTCCCACGCCGCCGACCAGCACAGCGTGCGCGGCAGCGGCTCCGCGACGTCGCCGATCCGCTCGATCAGGGTGCCGAGCGACCGGTCGTCGAGGCGCATCGTGCAGTAGGTGAGGTCGTCGTCGTTGACCAGCACCAGCGCACCGGCCGGGACGCCGACCAGCTCGGGGACCTCGGTGCGTTCCGCCGTGACGTCGAGCTCGGTGCGGTGGCGCCGCACCAGCTTCCCGGTCTCGTCGGCGTCGTAGATCCCGACGGCGATCCGGTGCGTGCGGGTCTCGCCGGCGCCCGGCTTCGCGCCGCCCTGGAGCACGGCGAAGCCGGAGTAGGACCCGTCGTCGGACACCTGGAACGACGGCGTCAGCGAGTTCAGCCCCGTCGTCCGGAGCCACTCGGCCGACCAGCTCGACAGGTCGCGGCCGGACGACTCGGTCAGCGCGCCGAGCAGGTCGTCGAAGGTGGCGTTGCCGTAGGCGTGCCGGGAGAAGTACAGCCGCAGCCCGGCGAGGAACTCGTCCTGCCCGACGAAGGCCACGAGCTGCTTGAGCACCGACGCGCCCTTGGCGTAGGTGATGCCGTCGAAGTTGACCTCGACGGCCTGCAGGTCGGGGATGTCCGCGGCGATCGGGTGCGTCGAGGGCAGCTGGTCCTGGCGGTAGGCCCAGGACTTCTCGACGTTGGCGAACGTCGTCCACGCGTTCCGGTACTCGGTGGCCTCGGCCTGGCTGACCACCGAGGCCCACGTCGCGAACGACTCGTTCAGCCACAGGTCGTCCCACCAGCGCATCGTCACGAGGTCGCCGAACCACATGTGCGCCATCTCGTGCAGCACGGTCTCGGCGCGGCGCTCGTAGAGGTAGCGGGTGACGCGGCTGCGGAAGACGTAGTCCTCCAGGAACGTCACCGCGCCGACGTTCTCCATCGCGCCCGCGTTGAACTCGGGCACGAAGAGCTGGTCGTACTTCGCGAAGGGGTAGGGCACGCCGAAGTTGCGGTGGTAGAAGCCGAAGCCCTGCTTGGTCTCGGTGAACAGCCGCTCGGCGTCCATGTGCTCGGCGAGCGACGAGCGGCAGTAGATCCCGAGCGGGATCTCGCCGTGCTCGTCGGAGTAGGTGTCGGTCCACCGCGCGTACGGCCCGGCGATCAGCGCCACGAGGTAGGTCGAGATCCGCGCGGTGGTGTCGAACGCGTGGTGGACCGCGCCGTTCGGCAGCGTCGTCGTCGTGGACAGGGCGCCGTTGGAGATGACGTGCCAGTCCGGGGCCGCGGCCGCGGTCAGCGTGATCGTAGCCTTGAGGTCGGGCTGGTCGAAGCACGCGAACATGCGCTTCGCGTCCGCCGTCTCGAACTGGCTGTAGAGGTAGACCGCGCCGTCGACCGGGTCGACGAACCGGTGCAGGCCCTCGCCGGTGTTCATGTAGCGGCAGTCGGCGTCGACGACGAGCTCGTTCTCGGCCGCGAGGTCGGGCAGCGCGATGCCCTTCTCCTCGTCGTAGCCGGAGACGTCCAGCGCGACGCCGTTGAGGTTCGCCGAGCGCACGCCCGCGGCGACGATGTCGATCCAGCTGGCGGCGCCGGGCGACGAGCTGCGGAACCGCACCGTCGTCGTCGAGCGGAACGTCTCCTCGCCCGGCCGGTCGCCGCCGTCGGTGAGGTCGAGGGCGATCGTGTACGAGTCGACCTCGAGCATCTCCGCGCGGGTCCGCGCGTCGTCCCTGGTCAGGTTCGGAGCAGCCACGGACGCCACCCTATCGACGGGGGAACACGGTCGCGCCCGCTGCGGTTCGCACCGGTAGAAGGCCGTCGATCGAGGGAAGCCTGAGGACATGAGCACCGACAAGTCACGCGTGGATTTCTGGTTCGACCCGCTCTGCCCGTTCGCGTGGATCACCTCCCGCTGGGTGCTGGAGGTGGAGAAGGTCCGCGACGTCGAGGTGCACTGGCACGTGATGAGCCTCTCCGTGCTCAACTCCGGCCGGGACCTCGACGAGAAGTACCAGGCGATGATGGAGGAGGGCTGGAAGCCCGTCCGCGTCTGCATCGCCGCCGCGCAGAAGCACGGTGACGAGATCCTCGCCCCGCTCTACACCGCGATGGGCACCAAGATCCACAACGAGGGCAACAAGGACTTCGACGACGTCATCGCGAAGTCCCTCGCCGAGGTCGGCCTGGAGGCGGACCTCGCGCAGGCCGCCACGTCGACCGACTACGACGACGCGCTGAAGAAGTCCCACCACGAGGGCATGGACCCGGTGGGCATGGACGTCGGCACCCCGGTCATCCACGTCGAGGGCTCGGCGTTCTTCGGCCCCGTCATGACCCGCATCCCCAAGGGCGAGCAGGCCGGGCAGATCTGGGACGGCTCGAAGCTCCTCGCCGGCTACGAGTACTTCTACGAGCTCAAGCGCACCCGCGACACCGAGCTGAAGTTCGACTGACCCTTCCCGACGACGGGTGCCGGTGCGGCACCCGTCGTCAGGTGAGCGTCACCCGGTGGCCCTTCTCCGCGGGGCGGACGTGCACGGAGCGGCCGATCGGGTCCGTCGTCGCGAACGCCTCGAGGGTGGCGGCGTCGTCGGGGTCGACGCGCGCGAGGACGCGTCGCCCGTCGTCGGGCAGCCGCCCGACCACCACGGCGCCGTACGGGCGCCCGTCGCGCCCGTACTCGACGGTGTAGGTCTCGACCGTCACCGCGCCCTCGGCCCGTCGCGCCTGGCCGGGGCCCTGCGCGTGGACGGCGTCGACCTCGGCCTGCGCGGCGGCGTCGTCCCCGGGCCGCCACGGAGTGGGCCGGGTCGAGTACACCCCGGCCGAGTACTTGTGGATCGCCCCGCCGTTGGCGCCGACCAGCCCGAAGGTGCCCGGTCGGGCTCGGAGCGCGGTGACGGTGTCGGCGATCGCGTGCATCGAGTAGTCGTTGCCCGGACCGCCGAAGAACGGCAGCCCACCGGTGACGGTCAGGCCCCGCGGGTCGTCCGCGGCGAGGCCGAGCTCGTCGGTGACGACGCGGACCGCGATGGGGAAGCAGCTGTAGAGGTCGATCGTGGTGAGGTCGTCCACGCCGATCCCCGCGAGGTCGAGGGCGCGCCGGACGGCGGTCGCCGCGGCGGGGCTCGCGCCGAGGTCGGCGCGGTCGAGCAGCGGGGGCTCGACGAGGTCCGCGTGCCCGTGCAGGTGGACCCACCGGTCGTCGGGAACACCCAGCTCGCGCGCGGTTCCGGCGGACGCGAGCACCACCGCCGCGCCCTGGTTGACCTGCTCGCGCGCGACCAGGTGGCGCAGGTAGGGGTCGGCGATCGGGCGGTTGTCCGACGACGGCGTCGCCAGCTCGTCGACGGACCTTGCCGTCGGGGCCGCGGCGTGCGGGTTCTTCGCCGCGACCTCCGACAACGGGGCGAACAGCTCGGCCATCTCCCGGCGGTGGTCCTCGCGAGAGAGTCCGAGCCGGGCGCGGCGAGCGTGCTCGCACAGGGCGTACTGCAGGACGGGCGTGAGGACGTCGTTCTCGACCTGCTCCGGGACGATGAACGACTCGAGCCCGAGCCCGCGGTCCTCGAGCTGCCCGCCGACGTGCTCGGTCCAGTCCGGGCGGTCGGCCTCGGAACTCAGCAGGCGGCGGACCGTGGACATCGCCTCGGCCCCCACCAGCAGCGCGACGTCGATCTCCCCGGCCGCGATCGCCGCGGCCGCCTCGGTGACCAGGTGCTGCGGGGACTGGCCGCCGACCACCTCGAGCACCGCACGCCGCGGGTCGGCGCCGATCCGCGTCCCGATCGACCGCGGATAGTTGTCCGAGCGGCCCAGGGGCGCCTCGGCGCCGGGCGCGGACATCTCGAACTGGCGGACGGCGGCGATCAGGTCGATGCGGGCGGCGAGGTCGGCCGGATCGGCGCCCGCGTCGGTCAGGGCGGCCCGTGCGGCCCCGGCGCCCAGATCGACGGGCGAGAGGCCCCGGTAACCGGGGTCGTCCAGGCGTTCGGAGGACTGCCCGACGCCGACGAGGACCGGGGTGCGATCGCTCACGAGGACGCCAGCTCGCCGAGGGCCCGCAGTCGGCGGGTGCAGTCGGAGACCATCTCGCGCGCGATGTCCCCGGCCGGACGCAGCGCGGAGAAGCCGCCCACGACCTGGCCGATGAAGTAGGTGTCGAGTGCCGTCGCCCCGGGGTGTCCCTCGGCGGACGCCGCGTGCACGCGCTCCCACATGCCGCCGACCAGCATGGGCTGCAGGGGCAGGGGAAGGGGGTCGGGGGCGCCGGGCCGGTCCCACGCGTCGTGCCAGGCGGAGCGCAGCTGCCGGGCGGGCTTGCCGGTGATCGTCCGGGACCGCAGGGTGTCGCTGCTGCCGGCCGCGAGGAACTTCTCCTTCACCGCGCGCGGGGTGATGTCCTCCTCGCTGGAGAGCCACACCGAGCCGCACCACACCCCGGCCGCCCCGAGCGCGAGCGCCGCCGCCATCTGGTCGCCGGTGGCGATCCCGCCGGCGGCGAGCACCGGGCGGTCGCCCGCGATCGCGACGACCTCGGGGGTGAGCACCGTGGTCGCGACGGTGCCGGTGTGCCCGCCCGCCTCCGTCCCCTGCGCGACCAGGATGTCGACCCCGGCAGCGAGCTGCCGCTCGGCGTGCTTGCGGGCCCCGACCAGCGAGGCGACGACGATGCCCGCCGCGTGCGCGCGCTCCACGAGATCGGCCGGGGGCGGGCCGAGGGCGTTCGCCACCATCGAGATCGGGTGGGAGAACGCCACGTCGAGCAGCGCCTCCGCGCCCGCCGGGTTGATCGCCGCGGCGATCTCGTCGCTCGTCTCGTCCTCCGGGGCCGCCGTGGCGGGCACGGGGACCTCGTACTCGTCGAGCAGCGCGTCCACGAACGCCCGGTGCTCGGCGGGGATCTGGGCCCGCAGGCTCGCGACGAGGTCGTCGGGGTCGCTGACCGCGAACTTCTCCGGCACCAGGAGGTCCACGCCGTAGGGGCGACCGGCCACCTGCTGGTCGATCCAGTGCAGCTGGGCGTCCAGCTCCGCCGGTGTGTACATGCTCGCGGCGAGTACCCCGTAGCCGCCGGCGTTGGTCACCGCGGCGACCACGGCGGGGCTGCGGTTGAAGCCGACGAGCGGGTGCTCGACGCCCAGGAGCTCGGTGAGGGCGGTGTGCATGCGGCGATCCTCGCAGGCGATCGGGGACGAGTGTGACTCGGTGTATCACGTAACACGAATCATGGGCTGCCGCTGCGGCGGTCGTCGGGAAGGATCGGGGCATGAGCGCGAGCATCGGGACGCTGACCGACCACTGGATCGACGGGGCGCGGGCGACCGGCGGGAGCGGCGCGATCGGCGTCGTGAACCCGGCGACCGGGGAGACGATCGCCGAGGTCCCGCGCGGCGGGGCGGCGGAGATCGACGCGGCCGTGCTCGCGGCGCGGCAGGCGTTCGTGGCCTGGTCACGGGTGCCGGTGGCCGACCGCGCGGCCGTGGTGCTGCGCATCCGGGAGGGCATCAAGGCCCGTCACGAGGAGCTGGCGCAGTCGATCACGGCGGAGATGGGCTCGCCGATCACCTTCTCGAGGAACGTCCAGCTCGGCATGCCGATGGCGACCTCGAAGGGCGTCGCGGGCCTGGCGGACGACTTCGCCTGGTCCGAGGAGATCGGGAACTCGCTGGTGGTGCGCGAGCCGGTCGGTGTCGTCGGGGCGATCACGCCGTGGAACTACCCGCTGCACCAGGTGGTCGCGAAGGTCGCGCCGGCGCTCGTCGCGGGGTGCACGGTGGTGCTCAAGCCCTCGGAGATCGCGCCCCTGACGGCGGGCGTGCTGGCCGAGATCACCGCGGAGGCGGGCCTCCCGGCGGGCGTGTTCAACGTCGTGCACGGCACGGGCCCGGAGGCCGGCGAGGCGCTGGCCGCGCACCCGGGGGTGGACATGATGTCGTTCACCGGTTCGGTCGCCGCCGGGCGCCGGGTGCAGGAGGTGGCCGCGGGGACGATCAAGCGGGTCGCCCTGGAGCTGGGCGGCAAGTCCGCGAACATCGTGCTCGACGACGCCGACCTGACGAAGGCGGTGAAGGTCGGGCTCGGCAACTGCTTCATCAACGGCGGCCAGACCTGCACCGCGTGGACGCGGCTGCTGGTGCCGGAGTCGCTGCACGACTCCGTCGTCGAGCAGCTGGTGTCGGCGTCCGCGAAGTACACGGTGGGCGACCCGACCGACGAGTCGACGCGGGTCGGGCCGATGTCCTCGGACACCCAGCGCTCGCGGGTCGAGGGCTACATCGCCCGGGGTGTCGAGGAGGGGGCGGAGCTCGCCGTGGGCGGTCCGGGTCTTCCCGACGGGGTGTCTTCCGGGGCCTACGTCCGCCCGACCATCTTCTCGGGCGTGCGGCCGGACATGACGATCGCCCAGGAGGAGATCTTCGGACCCGTGCTGTCGGTGATGCCGTACTCCGACGTCGACGAGGCCGTGGCCATCGCCAACAACACCATCTACGGGCTCGCGGGCGCGGTGTTCGCCGGCTCGCAGGAGCGCGGGGTCGAGGTGGCCCGCCGGATGCGGACGGGACAGGTCGACGTCAACGGGGGCGCGTTCAACCCGCTCGCGCCGTTCGGCGGCTACAAGCAGTCCGGGACCGGTCGCGAGCTCGGGCGCTACGGGCTCGAGGAGTTCCTCGAGGTGAAGTCGATCCAGCTGTAGGGGGCGCCGGCGGCGGGTGGGTCGCCACGATTCGCCGAGCGGTACATCAGGCACCTCCGCGACCGCGACGCGGTGCCTGGTGTGCTTCTCGCGTCCGCGCGGGTCGTGGGCCGTTCGCGAGGGCTACGTGAGGCACCACCGGGGGCGCCACAGGATGCGTGGTGTGGTTCTCGGCGACGGTGCGGGCTCCGGGCTTCGTCGTGGACGCGGCGACGATGGCTGATCGCTCTCACCTGACGCGCGAAGGGCGCCATCCACCCACGGCGGGGTCAGCACGTGGCTCGCGGCGGCGTCGTCGAGTGCGACATCAGGCATCGTCGGCGCACTGTCGGGGTGCCTGGTGTGGATCTCGCATCTCGCCGCTGACGAGTTTCCCCGAACCGCACCCACGGCCGTCGGCGTCGCTCTAGCGTCCGGTCGTGGAGGTGGGCCCGCTCCCCAGGGCCCACCCGCGGCGGGAGGGTGCATGGCGCGGCCACGGGGCGCGGCGCGGCGGCGGGCGGAGCTCGTCGCCGTGTTCGTCGTGGTCGTGCTGCTGTTCGGGGTCGGCGTGCCGCTCGGGCTGGCGGGCGCCGTCCGCGCGCTCGCCGGCGACGCGGTCGCGGCCATCCGGCTCGTGGCCGACGAGGACGACGACGGGAAGGACTCGGGGTCCGACGGTGAGAAGTCGGGTGAGAAGTCGGGCGAGAAGTCGGGTGGGTCCGACGACGGCGAGGAGAAGGACGGTGGCTCCGGCTCCGGCGGTCAGCAGGACGAGGGCGACGCCCAGTTCGCGGGCCGCGACCAGGCCGCCCGGGCCTCCGCGCAGGAGTACGTGAACCTCGCCGACGTCGAGCCGAACGGCAACATCAAGAACGGCGGCGACTTCTCCGGCGGCAGCTACTCCTTCTCCTGCCCGCTGTCGGACCACCACAACTCCGACAACTTCATCGTCGCCCCCGGGAAGCGCAACGGTGCCCAGCACACCCACGACTACGCCGGCAACGAGTCCACCAACGCGGCGTCGTCGGAGAACCAGGACGCCCTCGAGCAGGCGGAGACGACCTGCACGAACGGGGACCGGTCGCCGATCTTCTGGCCGGTCCTGCGGGACCTCGAGGGCGTGGGCCCCGACGTCGGGATGGACGGCGGGAGCCTCGACGGCAACGTCGGGTCGTTCGTGGTGCCGTCCTCGGTCGACTACACCTTCCACGGGCACGGGACCCGCCGCACCGAGCCGATGCCGCTGAACATGCAGCTGATCACCGGTTCGGCGAAGGCGGCGAGCACGGGGGAGGGGTCGAACTCCAAGTTCACCTGCTCCGGGTCGGCCGACCGGCTCACCGAGCTCTACCCGATCTGCCCGCAGGGCGCGCAGTTGCAGCGCGTCTACGACTTCCCGAGCTGCTGGAACGGCGAGGACCTCTCGTCGGAGGACTTCGTCAGCCACCTGCAGTACCCGGACGAGACCGGCGAGTGCGCGGACGACCTGATCCCGGTGCCGGCGCTGCGGATCACGGTGTCCTACGACCAGCCGCCGGGGCGGTCGTTCGCGATCGACAGCTTCCCCGACCAGCAGCACGACCCGGTGACCGACCACGCCCTGCTGGAGTACCTCTCCACCGAGGCGCGGGCACAGGCGGGCGCGGACTGCATCAACGCCGCGCAACGCTGTGAGCAGGGCCCGGACGACGACACGGCGAGTTCCGGGCCCCGGGGCCGCAGCGACGAGCTCGCGGTCACGAGGAACTTCGCCACGGCGATGTCGGGTCACCGCGACGCCGGGGTCGCCCACGGGACCCACCGATGACCGTCCGCGTCGCCGCCCACCTCGTCCTCGCCGCGCTGCCCCTGCTCTCGATCACCGCGCACGTCGGCGGGCTGGTCCCGATGCACGTCTCCGCCGGCATCGTCATCGTCCCGGCCGCCGCGGTGCTGGTGCTCCTGGCGGTGTTCTCGCCGGCCCCGGAGGACCGGCTGGTGCTCGACGGGTTGCGGTGGGGCCTGGTCGCGACGGCCGTCTACGACGTGTTCCGCCTGGACACGGTCGCCCTGCTCGGCTGGTGGGACGACTTCATCCCGACGATGGGCACGTGGCTGCTCGACGTCGACCCGTCCGAGCAGGTGCTCGGCGGCGTCGCGGGCTACGTGTGGCGCTACGCGGGCGACGGCGGTGGGCTCGGGGTCGTGTTCGTGACGCTGGCCGCCGCGACCGGGCTGCGCCGCCTCGGCCCGCGCTGGACCGTCGGCATCGCGGTGCTGTTCGCGGTCGGCCCGACGTGGGGCGGGCTGATGGCCACCGTCCTGCTGCCACGGGGCCAGACGCTGATGTTCCCGCTGACCCCGGTCACGGTGACGTTGTCGTTCCTCGGGCACGTGGTGTTCGGTCTGGTGCTCGGCCTGGGGACGTGGCGCCTGCGCGGGATCGAGGAGCGCTGGACCGGCCCGCTCCTGGTCGACCTGCCCGCGCTCGTGCGCCGTGACAGCAGAGCGTCGTTGCCGTCACCGGACGACAGCGACGACGCTCTCCTGCCGTCCGGGGAGCGGCCCGACGCCGGGTCGGTGCGGGCCCTGCGGTCCGTGCCGGAGCGGGCGCCCCGCTTCGACCCGTACGCCGCCGACCCGCTGCCGCTCGAGCCCTGGCTGCCGGAGCCGTTCGAGGACCCGAACCCGACGGGCGAGGTGACCGTGCGGCCCTGGGGGAGCGACCCGTCGTCGGGAAGTCCGGACGTGTTCGGTCTCGGCAGCCGCCGGGGAGCGTGAGGTCAGACGAGGGCGAAGTGCGTGGTCAGCCAGTCGGTGACGGCGTGGATGAACGTCTGCCGGTTCTCGAGGCGCTGGATCTCGTGGCCCTCGTCCTCGAAGAGCAGGTAGCGCACGTCGACGCCCGCGGCCTTCGCGCCGTGCACCGCGAGCTCGGCCTCGTGCACCGGGACGTTGGTGTCGTTGCGGCCGTGGACCACCAGCAGCGGGGCGCGCAGGCGGTCCATGCGGTGGACGGGCGAGAGCTCGCGGAGCAGGTTGCGGTC
Organism: Actinomycetospora termitidis; assembly: GCF_030286555.1. Taxonomy (GTDB): domain Bacteria; phylum Actinomycetota; class Actinomycetes; order Mycobacteriales; family Pseudonocardiaceae; genus Actinomycetospora; species Actinomycetospora termitidis. The sequence goes on from NZ_JASVWF010000009.1 coordinate 22,649, forward strand.
GTGGATGGGGTGCCCGTACTCGCCGACGGCCGCGTCCGCGATCCACGGCTCGGTGCGCGCGAAGAAGGTCTCGAAGTCGGCCATGCCGCACACGTCCACCCCGACGGCGAACAGCTCCGGGTGGTTCACCAGCGCCGCGAGCGTCAGGTAGCCGCCGTAGGAGCGGCCCATGACACCGATGCGCTCCGGATCGGCGATCCCCCCGGCCACGAGGTGCTCGGCGCACGCGGCGACGTCCCGGATCGCGCCGAACCGGCCCGCGCCGTTGTCGGCGTTGACGAACGAGCGCCCGAACCCGGACGACCCGCGCACGTTGGCCGCGTACACGGCGATGCCCTGCGCGAGCAGCACCTGGTAGAGCGGGGTGAACACCGGGCGCTCCTGGGCCTCCGGCCCGCCGTGCAGGTAGATCACGGTCGGCATCGGGCCCATCGTCCCCGGCGGGCGGTAGAGCCAGCCGGGCAGCGCGAGCCCGTCCGGGGTCGTCACGGTCTCGAGCGTCGGGTGCACGACGGCGGCCTGCTCCGGCTCCGACTGCGGGCAGATCAGCGCCGTGGTCTGGGAGGACAGCTCGTGGCACCACACCGCCGCCGGGACCGCCGGGCCCTGGATGCCGAGCACCAGGGAGTCGCCGTCGTGGCTGAACACCGCGGAGGTGACGACGTCGCCGGGCGGGGAGTAGTGCGCGGGCTTGCCGGTCGCGAGGTCGAGCAGGTCGACCTCGCTGCGCCCGACCACGTTCCACACCAGCGCAGCGGTGCCGGCGTCCTCGGTCAGCGCGAACCGCTCGAGCTCGGCGTCCTCGCGCTCGGCGAGCACCTCCGGGTACATCGGGCGCGCGTCGGTGGCCACGTCCACGCTGACCAGGGCCGCCCGCTCGCGCCCGCCGTCGGTCAGGATCAGCATCCGCGTGCCGTCGGGGGTGAACCGGGCGGCGACGACGGACGAGTCGCGGGTGATGGCGACCGGGTGCTCGACGGCGCCGGGCGGGCCGCCGGGTCCGCGGCCGCTGTCGATCTCGTGCCAGCCCTCGGTGCCGTCGAGGTCGACGATCCCGACGTGGCGTGACCCGCGCCGGCCGCGGCGCAGCAGGGCCCGCCGCCGGTCGCGGGAGACGTCGAGGATCTGCAGGGCGTGCCCGGAGCCGAGGCGCTGGCGCAGCGTGGTGTCGACGTCGACCAGCCAGGCGGTGGTGGTCTCGGGGTCGGACTCGGTGATCGCGAGGACGGATCCGGTGTGGGTCCAGCGGTCCAGCGAGACCGCGCCCCGGTCGCCGTCGCCGACTCCCTGCACGGGGCGGAGGTCGGTGCCGTCCGGGCGGACGACGTACACCGAGGTCCGCTCGCCGCCGTCGGGGGCGGCCTCGATGCCGAGCCACTGTCCGTCGGGGGACCACTTCACCGTCGAGACGAGGTCGTCCCCGGTGTCCAGCGACCACTCCCGCCCGGTGCGCCGCTCGTGCAGCCGGACGACGGGACGGCCGTCGCCGTCCCACACGAACGCGATCGTCGTGCCGTCGGGCGAGGGGCTGGGCGACCAGCATCGTGTGGCGCTGATCCAGTCGTCCACCGGCTCCCCGACCTCCCGTGCGCGCTCGTACACCGTCCGTTTGTGACGTCCAGTGTCAGCATGGCCGCACTGCTGACGTCCCAGGTGGAGGGAACCTACGTCAGTCGATGCCGTGGGCCTGCAGCCACATCTCCAGGAGTGCGACCTGCCACAGTGCGTTCGCGCCCAGGTTGGTCCGCCCGGAGTTCGGGTCGTCGAGCATCGTCGCCACCGCGTCGGCGCGGAACAGCCCGCGGCGCTTCGCGGCCGGGTCGGTCAGGGCCGCGGTGACGCGCTCCAGGACGGGCCCGGAGAGCTGGCGGATCGCCGGGACCGGGAAGTAGCCCTTCTTCCGGTCGATGATCTCGTCGGGCAGCACCCCGCGAGAGGCGGCCTTGAGCACGCCCTTGCCGCCGTCGGCCATCTTGTAGGCCGGCGGGCAGGCGCCCATGGTGTCGACGAAGTCGTGGTCGAGGAACGGCACGCGCGCCTCGAGGCCCCAGGCCATCGTCATGTTGTCGACGCGCTTCACCGGGTCGTCGACGAGCATCACCGTCGTGTCCAGGCGCAACGCGGCGTCCACGGCCTCGTCGGCGCCGCGGCGGGAGAAGTGGTCGCGGACGAGGCCGAGCGACGGGTCGTTCCCGATCAGGTACTCCGGCGCGACGAGGTCGGCGATCTCGTCGTGCGGGCGGTCGAAGAACGCCCGGTGGTACGCGTCGACGGCTCCCTCGCGGCCGACCCGGGCGATCGGCGGGTACCAGTCGTAGCCGCCGAGCACCTCGTCGGCGCCCTGGCCGGACTGCACCACCTTGATCGACTTCGAGACCTCCCGCGAGAGCAGGTAGAACGCCACCACGTCGTGGCTGGTCATCGGTTCGGACATCGCCGCGACCGCCCCGGGCAGGGCCTCGTCGGTGTCGGCCTTCGGCACCCGGAGGCGCGTGTGGTCGGTCCCGTAGGTCCGCGCGACGAGGTCGGAGTAGTCGAACTCGTCGCCCTCCTCACCCGCCTCGGACTCGAAGCCGATGGAGAAGGTCTTGAGGTCCTTCTGGCCCTCCTCGGCGAGCAGCGCCACGACGATCGAGGAGTCGATGCCGCCGGAGAGCAGGACCCCGACCGGCACGTCGGCGACCATGCGCCGCCGCACCGCGATCCGCAGCGACTCCAGCGCGATCTCGGCCCACTCCTCCTCCGAGTGCTCGGTCCCGCCGCGCACGAACTCCGGCTGCCAGTACGTCCAGTCGCTCGACGAGCCGTCCGGCTCCACGGTCCGCACGACGGCGGGTGGCAGCTTGCGGACCCCGGACAGGATCGTGCGCGGGGCGGGGACGACCGCGTGGAAGCTCATGTAGTGGTGCAGCGCCACGGTGTCGATCGACGTGTCGATCCCACCCGGCGCGAGCAGCGCGGGCAGCGACGACGCGAAGCGCAGCGCGCCGGAGACCGGGGCCACGTAGAGCGGCTTGATCCCGAGCCGGTCACGCCCGAGCACCAGCCGGCCCGTGTCCCGGTCGGCGATCGCGAACGCGAACATGCCCTTGAAGCGCTCGACGCAGCGCTGGCCCCACCGGTGGAAGGCCTTGATGATCACCTCGGTGTCCGAGGTGGAGAAGAACCGGTAGCCCTCGCGGCCCAGCTCGTCGCGGAGCTCCCGGTAGTTGTAGATGATCCCGTTGAAGACCGCGGTCAGCCCGAGTTCGGCGTCGACCATCGGCTGCGCGCCGGTCTCGGTGAGATCGATGATCTTCAGGCGCTGGTGGGCGAGGGCGAGCGGCCCGTGGCCGACCACGCCCCAGCCGTCCGGGCCCCGCGGTTCGAGGACCTGCGCCATCGCGAGGACCGCGCCGACCTGCGCCGGGCTCCCGTCGTACCGGAACTCGCCGGCGATGCCGCACACGTGTCGATCGACTCCTCGAGCAGGGGGCAGTGTTCTGGGTCGAGCTCCGCTTCGCTGCGTCTCCCGGGCCTCAGCGCAGGAGCCAGGTGTCCTTCGACCCGCCCCCGCGCGACGAGTTGACCACGAGGCTCCCGGCGGGCGCGACTCGCGTCAGCGGGGTCGGCAGGACCCCCGGCGAGTCGCCGAGCACCACGAACGCGCGCAGGTCGACCACGCGGGGAGCGAGGTCGGTCCCGGTGAACGTCGGGTGCGTGGAGATCTCGACCGTCTCCTGGGCGACGTAGCTCGACGGGTGCGCCCGCAGGTCGGCCGCGGCCGCCTCGAGCTCGTGCGCCGAGGCGTCCCGGCCGATGACGATGCCCGCCCCGCCGTAGCCGTCCACCGGCTTGAGGACCAGCGTGGAGAGGTTGTCCAGCACGTGGGCGAGCTGGTCGGGGTCGGCGCAGAAGTAGGTCGTGACGTCGTCGAGCAGGGGCTTCTCGCCGAAGTAGTACTCGGTGAGCGGGTGGATGTAGGGGTAGACGGCCTTGTCGTCGACCAGGCCGTTGCCCGGGGTGTTCAGCAGCGCGAACCGGTTCTCCCGCACCGCGGCCTGCAGCGGGTCGCGCAACGTGCGCCCGTCCGCGTCCGGGGCGGCGAACAGCTTCTCCTCGTCGATGCGGCGGTACGCCACGTCGATGCGCTGCCCGGTGACCGCGACCGTGATCGTGCCGTCGTCGGTGATCCGGATGCCCGAGGGCTCGAGCAGCGGGACGCCCATCTCCTCGGCGAGCATCGCGTGCTCGAAGTACGCGGAGTCGTGCGGGCCCTCGGTGAGCACCACGAGCCCGGGGTCGTCGCCGGCCGCGGGCGGGGCGCACGACAGCAGGGCGTCGCGCAGCATGGCCGGGCCCTCGTCGGAGTCGACGACGCCCTCCGGGGCCTGCAGCTCGGGCAGCACGGAGCGCACGACGCGGCGGTCGGCCATCGCGTAGGCGATCCCCGAGGGGATGCGCAGGTTGTCCTCGAGGACCTTCCACCGGCCCTCGCCGTCGCACACGACGTCGAGCCCGCTGATCAGCGCCCGGGTGGCGCCGGCCGGGATCAGCGACGAGGCGTCGGTCGGCTCGGGCAGCCAGCGCAGCGCCTCGCGCGGCAGGATCCCGTCGCGCAGGCACGCGCGCTCGCCGTGCAGGTCCTGGAGCAGCGCCTCCAGGGTCCGGGCGCGCTGGACGAGCCCGGCGGAGAGCCCCTCCCAGTCGTGCGCGGTGATGAGGCGCGGGATCAGGTCGAGCGGGAACAGCCGCTCCGGGTCGTCGGGCTGCGGGAAGAACATCGAGCGGGCCCGCTGCTCGGCGTCGCGGCTCTTCTCGTGGGAGAGCAGGCCGCCCGGGCCGATGCGCTCGAGGGCGGACACCATCCAGGCGTAGGTGGCGCGGACGTGCCCGTCGTGGTCGACCGCCTCGTCGTAGGACGGCGGGTGGTAGGCGCCCAGCAGGACCGGTGCGACCGCCTCGGGGACGGGCACCTCGGTCTCGACCTCGACCTCGCCGCGGGTCTCGGCGACGAGCATGTCGACGACGCTCTCCAGCGAGCCGGTCCGGCCGAACCGCTGACGCTGCCGGGCCGCGGACGAGCCCCGCGCGAGCGACTCCAGGGCGAGTTCGGAGACCTCGTCCCAGTCGCCGGTCTCCTCCAGGTCGTCGCGCAGGTGGTCCAGCAGCAGGCGCACCGCGCGCGACGGCGGGACCAGCTCGCGGCCGGTGACGTCGACGAGGTCACCCTCCATGCCGGAGCGCGCGGCACGCCACGACGCCGCGCGCAGCAGCTCCGGGCGGTACTGCGGCTGGGGCCGGCCCTCGACGTGCGCGCGGACCCCGTGGGTCACCAGCGCGCGGGCCAGCCCCGCGATCAGCACGACGCCGTCCACGGTGGGGGAGGCGTCGCAGATGCGCAGCTCGACGGTCTTCTGGTGCGCCGACGGGCGCATGTCGAAATAGACCATGCCGGGGTCGGACATCGTCCCGGAGCGCAGCAGGTCGTCGATCAGTGCGTCGTAGTCGGCGGCGTCGCGCAGCGGCGCGGGCGGGCCCGCGGTCGGCCAGCGGTGCCAGGCGAGCGTGCGGGAGCTCGCGTAGCCGGTGTCCTCGGACTGCCAGAACGGGCTGGAGGCCGACATGGCGAGCAGGATCGGCAGCCAGGGTGCGGAATGCTGCATGACGGCGACCGCGGCGTCCCGGTCCGGGACGTCGACGTGCACCTGGGTGCCGCAGATCTGCTGCTCGAACGCGAGCATCTGGTACTCGTCGCGCATCCGCTCGTAGCGCGGCGACGGCGTGATCCCGAGCGCCGACCCGTCCACCAGCGGCACCGACCCGGCACCGACGACGCCGAGGCCGCGGGTCTCGGCCATCGACGACAGCATCCGGCGCAGGCGGAGCAGATCGGTCCGCAGGTCGGCCAGGCTCGACGTCGGGTCGGAGTTCGTCTCGATGATCGAGGGCTTGAGCTCCGCGGCGAACGCGTCCGCGTCCAGCGCCGCCAGCTCGTCGAGCATCTCCGGGACGCGCGGGACCGCGTTCCGGGACTCCAGGTCGACGAGGTGGAACTCCTCCTCGACGCCGAGCACGACGCCGCCGGGGCCCGCCAGCTCCTCCGCCATGGGTGAGCACGCTAGATCGGCCGTGTCACGGGGATGTTTCACGGGGGCCGGACGTGACGATCGCCCGATCCGGGCGCACCCGGCGTCGGATGCGGGTACCGAGGTGACAGGATCGTGCGTCGTGCGCGTCTACATCGGCTCCGACCACGCCGGCTTCGAGCTCAAGGCCCACCTGCTCTCGGCGCTCGCCGACGCCGGTCACGAGGTCGTCGACGTCGGCCCGGCCGAGTACGACGCCTCCGACGACTACCCGCCCTACTGCACCGCGACCGGCGAGCGGGTCCGGGACGACGCCGGGTCGCTCGGCGTCGTGATCGGCGGCTCCGGCAACGGCGAGCAGATCGCCGCGAACAAGGTCCCGGGCATCCGCGCCGCCCTGGCGTACGACGACGAGACCGCGGAGCTCGCCCGCAAGCACAACGACGCCCAGGTCGTGGCGATCGGCGCGCGCATGCACACCCCGGACGAGGCGACCGCGATCGTCTCGACGTTCCTCGCGACGGCCTTCGAGGGCGGGCGCCACCAGCGCCGCATCGACATGCTCGCCGAGTACGAGAAGACCGGGCACATCACGGGTGCCTGAGGGCCACACCATCCGGCGGCTCGCCCGCTCGCACGCCCGGCACTTCCGCGGGAAGCCCGTCGGGGTCTCCTCGCCGCAGGGACGGTTCCTCGCCGGGGCGGAACTCGTCGACGGGCGGGTCCTCCGGGACGTCGACGCGCACGGCAAGCACCTCTTCCACGTCTACGAGGCCGACCTCGTCGTCCACGTGCACCTCGGGCTCTACGGCAAGTTCTCGCTGAGCGCCGTTCCCGACGAGGGGGTGCCCGCCCCCTGGGGGCAGGTCCGGATGCGCCTGGTGGGGCCCACCCACTTCGCCGACCTGCGGGGGGCCACGGCGTGCGAGGTGCTCACCGAGAGTGACGTCGAGACGCTGCACGCGCGGCTCGGTGCGGACCCGCTGCGGCCCGATGCGGACCCCGAGCGGGTGTGGGCGCGGGTCTCGCGGTCGCGCGCGCCGATCGCGACGCTGCTCATGGACCAGGCCGTGATCGCCGGGGTCGGGAACGTCTACCGGGCCGAGGTCCTGTTCCGGCACGGCCTGGATCCGCTGCTCGAGGGGCGGGCGCTCGGCCGCGCGCGGTTCGACGCGGTGTGGGACGACCTGCGGGAACTGTTGCAGGACGGGGTCCGGCGCGGGTCGATCCGCACCCTCCGACCGGAGCACGCTGACCTCGCGCAGGAACGCCCCGTGTACGTCTACCGGCGGGACGGCCGCCCGTGCCTGCTGTGCGGGACCGAGATCGTCCGGGCCACGCACGTCGCCCGGAACCTGTTCTGGTGCCCGTCCTGTCAGAACACGGGCTGATGCAGGTGCTATAACGGCGGGGTCACTCGACCGGGTGACATGCGAGGAGGTCGCCCTGTGCGTTCCGTGATCCGGCTGCGCACGCGCCCCGGTCGGCCGATCTGGCAATTGACCACCCGCCCGTCGACCGCGGTCGTCCTCGCGCTGGTCTCGCTCGCGGCCGCCGGCGTGCAGGTGGCGCTGTTCTCGTCGCCCACCCCCTGGTACCAGGTCGCCGTCGTCGCGTTCTGGGCGGTCGTCGGGGTGGCCTTCGTGGTCTCCGCCCTCGGCACGCGCTCCCGCGCCCGCCGGGCCGCCGCGGCCGCGGCCGCCCGCCCACCGGTCGACCCGATGCCCTTCGTCCCGGTCCCCGTGCGGCCCGCCCGTCCACGCCGCCGCGACGAGCCCGCGGCGCCCGCCGCCGAGGTCGGGGAGCCGACCACCCCCGTGGCCGCCGTCGACCCCGCTCCGGCGCCCGCCCGCCCGACCCCGTCCGCCCGTCGTCCCGAACCGGTCGCGGCGGCCCCGTCCCGGCGCGGCCGGGCGGACGAGGGGAGCACCACCACCGTGCCCCGGCCGACGCCCGAGCCGCGCCGCCCGGCGGCGGTCGAGGACCGCGCGTCCGCCGTCACCGCGCGGCACGCCGTGCGTGCCGTGGCACTGGTCGAGTCGGTGTCCCGCCCGGTCGCGGTGCCCGCCGAGGTGGTCGCCGCCGCCGACTCCCGCCGCAGCGCGTCCCGCCGCACCGCCTCCCCGCGCCCCACGACTGCTGAGACCCTCGCGATCCGCGACGGCCGGGTCCGGGTGCCGGACCGCATCGACGGCGCCGGTCGACGGTCGGCCGCTCCCGCCGAGCGGGCCACCGGAGGTGGCCGCCGACGCCGGGCGGAGGAGCCGTCCCCCGCGCCACGGGTCGCCGGGGCGGCCCCGACCGGATCGGTGCCCTCGCCCCGTCCCGCCCCTCGTGAGGAGCGCCCGGGACGTGCGACCCGGCCCGCTCCGGCCCGTCGTCCCGGGTCGAGCGTGCCCGCCGAGTCCCCTGACGGTCGCCGCTCCGCCCACAGCAGGCGCACCGCTGCGCAGGCCCGGGAGACGCCCGTCCCGACACCCGGCCCCGCGTCGACCCGTCGTCAGGACGTGGCGTCGTCGGTGGAGACCACGGCGCCCTTCGGGGGTGGGATGACGTTCGGCGGGAGCGCGACGCCCGCCGTCGCCGAACCGTCGCCCGACGCGTGGGCGCCTGCCCCGCGGGCCTCGGAGCCGGAGCCGCTGACCGGACGGCACGCGTCGATCGCCGCGGCCCCGGGGGAGAGCGTGCCCCGCGGCGCCGCCGCGCGGCATGCCGTGGCGGCGGGGCCGGGACGGCGGCGGGCGGGCTAGGTTCGCGACGGTCGTGTCCGGTGCGCAGGAATCCTGTGCACCACACACGGCACTCGCCGACCCGGCGTCCCGGCGATCGCCCGCTACCCTGGGAACCGGACGATCCGGACGAACCGAGGGGTGCGGAGTGGACGACGATCAGCGCGAGGGCGCCGCCACGACGGATCACGCGCCGTGGACGAAGATCGTCACGCTCGTGGTGCTCGCCGTCTTCATCCTGTCGCTCCTGGTGGGTGCTCTGCTCTTCTAGGGCGATGGACGCCGCACCCCTGCTCGACCGCGTACGCGCCGCCTGCCTGGCGCTGCCCGAGGTGGTCGAACGGCTCAGTCACGGCTCCCCGTGCTGGTTCGTGCGCGGGAAGAAGACGTTCGTGATGTTCGTCGACCACCACCACGGCGATCCCCACGTCGCGATCTGGGCCGCCGCCCCGCCGGGCGCCGCGGAGCAGCTGATCGACGACGAGCCGGCGCGCTTCTTCCGGCCGCCCTACGTCGGCGGCCGCGGGTGGCTCGGGCTGCGTCTCGACCTCGACGGCGAGGACGCGCTCGACGACGACGAGTTGCGCGGCATCGTCACCGAGGCCTACCGGCACATCGCGCCGAAGAGCCTCAGCGCCCGGCTGTGATCTCCTCGGGGGAGTCGCCGCGGTCGGCGTCGGCCTCGGCGCGCAGCTCCCGCACCATGTCCGGCCGGGCGAGCATGTGCGCGACCCCGCTGCGCACGCCCCAGCCGTACACCACGAGCGCGAACACGGCGACGACCAGGCTGTCCCACGGGGCCGGGACCAGCCCGGCGCCGTCGAAGCTCCCGAGCGCGGACAGCACCGCGATCCCGGCCAGGTACACCACCAGCCACCAACCGCCCGCGAGCTGCCCGGCCGGTCGGCCCGAGCGCAGCCACACCACGACGTAGACGAGCACGCCGATCACGGTGATGGCCATGGCGACGCGCAGCTCCGTCCACGAGACCCAGAAGATCACCAGGGACGAGACGACGAACGCGACCGGGGCCACGACGGTCATGCCCCGCAATCGGGTGTCCTGCCGCGTCAGCCCCGAACGCCGGAATGCGATCAGCGACACCGAGCCGATCTGGAAGGTGAACGCCGCGATCGACCCGGTCACCGAGATGATCGAGTGCCAGCTCGGCAGCGGCAGCAGGTAGGCCAGGCCGATGACGAAGTTGATCGCGAGGGCGCGCGCGGGGACGCCTCGCGCGTTCAGTCCGGTCAGCCACGTCGGGAAGAAGCCGTTCTTGGCCAGGCCGAACACGTTGCGGGCGTTGGCGGCCGTGAACACGATGCCCGAGCCCGACGGCGAGAGCATCGAGTCGGCGATGAGCGTCCACGACAGCCAGGTCAGTCCGAGCACCATCGCGAGGTCGGCGAACGGCGAGTCGAAGTTCACGCCGTGCCAGCCGCCGAGCAGCGCCGGCGCGGGGACCGCGCCGAGGAACGCCAGCTGCAGCCCGAGGTACAGCACGATCGTCACGAGGATCGTGGTGATGAGCGCGCGCGGGACGGTCCGCCGGGGGTTCCGGGCCTCGCCGGAGAGCTCGACGACGTTTCGGAAGCCGGTGTAGGCGAACACCATCCCCGCCGTCGCGATCGAGCCCAGCGCCGCGCTCCAGCCGTACGGGGCGAAGCCACCGTGGTCGGTGAGGTTCGAGGAGTCGAACCCGCTGGCGACGAGCAGCACGATCGTCGCCACCGGGATCAGGATCTTGATCGCGGTGATCGTGGTGTTGGAGCGGGCGAAGAGCCGTACCCCGAACCAGTTCAGCGCCACGAAGCCGGCCATGAGTATCACCGCGAGCGCGATGCCGGGGCCGGTGAGCTGGTCGCCCTCGTACACCCCGGGCAGGTAGGCCGCGGCGTACTGCACGACGCCCGCCGCCTCGGTCGGCGGGTTGCCGACGTAGCTGATCCAGTTCGCCCACCCGACGATCCCCGCGGCGAGCCCGCCGTGGCTGTACATCGGGTAGCGCACGAGTCCGCCGGACTCCGGCTTGGCCATCCCCAGCTCGGCGAACACCAGCGCGACGCACAGCATCAGCGCGCCGCCGACGACCCACGCGAGCATCGCCGCCGGCCCGGCGTCCTGCGCGGCGTACAGCGACGAGAACAGCCAGCCCGAGCCGATGACGCTGCCCAGCCCGGCGGCCAGCAGCGACCAGAAGCCGAGGTCCTTGCGCAGGCCGGTGTCCGCGCGGGTCGCGGCGGACCCCTGGCTGGTCTCGGTCATGGGGGAGGCACTACCCCCGGCGCGGAGATCGTTACGCAGCGTGTCCGATACGTCCGGTCTGGCCCTCGACCGTGGTTCAGGGTGCAGGCTGCGGCCCATGGAGAGCTTTCCCGACGACTGGTCGCACGCCCTCGCCGTCGCCGCCCACCCCGACGACCTCGAGTACGGCGTCTCGGCGGCCGTCGCGGCCTGGACCGCGGCGGGGCGCACCGTGACCTACCTGCTGGTCACCCGCGGTGAGGCCGGCATCGCGACCATGCCGCCGGCCGAGGCCGGGCCCGCCCGCGAGGTCGAGGAGCGCGCGTCGGCCGCGGAGGTGGGGGTGCAGGACGTGCGGTTCCTCGACCATCCCGACGGCACCGTCGAGGAGTCCGTCGCCCTGCGTCGCGACATCGCGCGGGTGATCCGCGACGTCCGTCCCGACCTCGTCGTCACCCTCAACCACGAGGAGCGGTGGGACGGCGGCGGGTGGAACTCGGCCGACCACCGCGCGGTCGGCCGGGCGGCGATCGACGCCGTGGCCGACGCCGGCACCCGCTGGATCTTCCCGGACGACGGGGAGGCGCACCAGGTACGGCACGTGGCGGTCGCGGCCACGCCCGGCGCGACGCACGAGGTCGACGTGACCGGCTTCGTCGACGCCGCCGTGGCCTCGCTGGCCCGACACCGGCTCTACCTCGAGGCGCTCTCCGAGGTGCCCGTCGAGGAGCAGGCGCGCGAGGTCGTCCACCACATGGTGGGGGACCCGGCAGCCCCGCGCGTGCGGTTCGAACTCCTGGGCTGACGGGGCCTCAGAGCCCGAAGCGGCGCTCGAAGCCCGCGTCCAGCAGCGCCGGGCGGTCCAGGGAGAACGTGTCGACCGGGAAGCGGGAGCGGCCCGCCGTCGCGAGCTCGGCGAGGACCCGGCCGATCAACGACGCGTACGCCGCGCCGTACCCGGCCCCGACCGCGACGTGGACGCGCGGGGCCTCGGGGACCGTGTCGAGGACCAGGTGCCGGTCCGTCGCGATGGTCGAGCGGTACGTCCGGCTGACGAGCTCCGGGCCGCCGAAGCCGGGCACGTGCTCGGCCAGGAACTCCTCGCGACGCTTGCGGCGCAGCGTGGCGGCCTCGGTCGAGCCGGAGTCGGCGGCGACCTCGTGCCCGTCGAGGTGCTGGTCCAGGGTCGTCGAGACCTCGCCGAGGACCGGGTGTCCGTGCACGTGCTCGGCGCCGTACCAGCGGAAGGCCGGGAAGTTCTCGCCCGCGAAGTCCAGCAGGTGCGGCGTCGCGAACGTGGTGACGTGCTCCTCGAGGGTGGTCAGCGGCAGCTCCCGTCCGACGCCCTCGAGGACCTCGGTGGTCAGCGCGTCGGCGGTGACCACGACCTGCTCGGCGCGGAGCACACCGTCGTCGGTGACGACCTCGACGTGGTCGCGCGTCGGGTGCAGGGCACGCACCGCGGTGTGGTCCATGACGTCCGCGCCCTGACCGCGTGCAAGCGCGAGGTGGGTCGCCTCGGCGCGGCGGACGTCGACGACCCCGGAGTGCCGCTGGTGGATCGCGCGCTCGGTGCCGGCGAGGCGGAACTGCGGCCAGCGGGCGGTCACCTGGTGCGCGTCGAGCTCCTCGACGACGGTGCCGTGCCGTGCGGCGACCGCACGGTGCCCGTCGAGCGTGGCGGGTCCGAGACGGTCCTCGCCGTCCTCGATCAACAGCTCCCCGGTCTCGACCAGCAGCCGGCGGCCGGAGACCCGCTCGACCGCCCGCCACGTGTCGTGCGCGGCGGGGGCGAGCTCGGCGTACACGTCCTGGCGCTGCGCGTGCCCGAGGAGCCGCCCGTCGGCGCGGTCGCTCCCGAGCTGGCCGGCCTCCAGGCCGAGCACCGCGCCGTGGGCGCCGCCGGTGGCCCGCGCGAGCCAGTACAACGCGGCGGCGCCGAGGCCGCCGCACCCCACGACGACGTGGCGGTGGTCGTTCGTCATGCGCAGCGCCCTCCCGGGTCGGCGGGTGCATCCCACCTTGCGTCCCGACGGCGGGTCGCGGTGCGGATCGGCGATCGGCGTCGCTTCTGCTCCGAGAAGGGCGGCCTTATGGCCCGCGGCGCGCGTCGTCACCGCCTGCGGCCACCGCTCGGGCACCATCGATCCATGGACCTCGAGCTCCGGCAGCTGCGGGCCTTCCTCGCGGTCGCCTCGGAGCTGCACTTCAGCCGGGCCGCCCGCCGCCTGCACGTGAGCCAGCCGGCGCTCTCGCAGCAGATCCGCGCGCTGGAGAAGACGCTGGGGACGGCGTTGTTCGACCGGTCCAGCCGGGCGACGGAGCTGACCGCCGCGGGCCGGGTGCTGTTCGAGGCCGCGCCGCGGGTGCTCTCCGAGGCGGAGCGGGCGCAGTCGCTCGTGACCCAGGCGGCGAACGGGGCGGTGGGGCTGCTGACGGTGGGATCGGTCGGGACGGCCCTGGCCTCGATCACGCCGCGCATCCTGCGGTCGGTGCGGGCGGCGTTCCCCGATCTGCAGCTCGAGGTCAGCCAGCACGACACCTCCGCCCAGCTGGTCGCCCTCGCCGACGGACGCCTCGACGTCGGTCTCGTGCGGGCCGCGCAGCCCACGGACGCGGTCGCCGTCGAGCACCTCGTGTCCGAGCCGCTGCTGTGCGCGGTGCCGGCCGACCACCCGCTCGCCGTGGGACCGACGGTGGACCCGCGCTCGCTCGCCGACGAACCGTTCGTGCTCTGGCCGCGGGCCCTCGGACGGGCGTTCTTCGACATCATCGTGAGCTACTGCCTGGGGCACGGGTTCAGCCCGCGGATCGTCGTCGAGGGGGCCGACATCGAGACCCAGCTGGGGCTCGTCGCGGCCGGGCTGGGGGTCTCGCTGCAGCCCTCGTACTACGCCAACCTCCGGCCCCCGGGCGTGGTCTTCCTGCCCCTCGACGGGGAGGTCCCGCAGGTCGCGCTGCAGATCGCGTACCGGCGCACGGACCGCTCGCCCGCCGTCGCCCACTTCGTCGCCACGGCCAAGGAGCTCGCCGAGGCGGCCTGAGATCTGGCAGCCGACTGCCGTTTCCGCTGCTACCGTCGGGTCATGACCACCGCGTCCGCGCTCCCGCTCCACATGCAGCGGAACCGGTTCGACCCGCCGTCACGCCTGGCGGAGCTGCGGGAGCAGCCCGGGCTGGAGGGCGTGCGCACCCCGCTGGGGCTCGCGGCCCACCTCGTCACCCGCTACGCAGACGCCCGCGAGGTCCTCGGCGACGCGACCCGGTTCTCGAGCGCCGGCATGCCCGCGCTGCCGGGGGCGGCGCAGGACCAGCGGGTCGGCAACCTCCTCGCGCTGGACCCGCCGGACCACACCCGGCTGCGGCGCCTGCTGACCGGCGAGTTCACGGTGAAGCGCATCCGGCGCCTGCAGCCGCGCATCGAGCAGATCGTCACCGACCACCTCGACGCGATGGAGCGGACCGGCCCGCCGAACGACCTCGTCGAGCACTTCGCCCTGCCGATCCCGAGCCTGGTGATCTGCGAGCTGCTGGGGGTGCCCTACGCCGACCGCGCCGAGTTCCACCGGCGGGCCGCGATCCAGGTCGACCTCACGCGCCCGCTCGACGAGCGCGGCGCCGTGGCCATGGAGTCCCGGGAGTACATGGGCACCCTGGTCGACCGCGCGACGGCCGACCCCGGGGACGACATGCTCGGGATGCTGGTGCGCGAGCACGGCGAGGAGCTCACCCGCGCGGAGCTGGCCGGCGTCGCCTCGCTGCTGCTCATCGCCGGGCACGAGACCACCGCGAACATGCTGGCCCTGGGCACGCTGGCCCTCCTCGAGCACCCCGAGCAGGCCGCGATCGTGCGGGACGACCCGGAGTCGACCGCGCCCGCCGTCGAGGAGCTGATGCGCTTCCTGTCGGTGGTGCACTCCGGGGTGCCGCGCCGGGTCACGCAGGACACCGAGGTGGCCGGGACGCCGCTGGCCGCGGGCGACTTCGTCGTCGTCTCGCTGCCCTCCGCCGACCGCGACCGGGCGCTCGTCGAGGACCCGGAGCGGCTCGACGTCGGGCGTGCCGCCTCGCCGCACGTCGCGTTCGGGCACGGGGTGCACCACTGCCTGGGCGCGCCGCTGGCACGCATGGAGATGGCCACGGCGTTCCCGGCCCTGCTGCGCCGCTTCCCGACGCTGGCCGTCGCCGGGGAACCCGAGTTCCGGTCCGCGACCGTCGTCTACGGACTGCGGCACCTGCCGGTCACCTGGTGAGATCGACCTCGCCCTATCCGTCCACCACCGGAGAGGAACCACCCATGAAGATCCGAGCCGACCGCGACGTCTGCATCGGTGCGGGCAACTGCGTGCTCGCGGCCGAGAACGTGTTCGACCAGGACGACGACGCGATCGTCGTCGTGCTGGAGGAGACGCCCGAGGGGAAGGACGCCGAGGCCGCCCGCAACGCCGTCGGGTCGTGCCCGTCGGGAGCGTTGTCCATCGAGGATTAGTCCTGCGCGGGCGATCCGGTCGTGCGCGACACGACCGGATCGCCTGATCACGCTGCTAACGTCCCGCTCGTGACCGAGCTGTCGTCGCGCCCGTTGCGTGCGGATGCCGCGCGCAACCACCGCGCGATCGTGGCGGCGGCCCGGGAGGCCTTCGAGGAGGTCGGCTCGGACGTGCCGCTCGAGGAGGTCGCGCGGCGCGCCGGGGTCGGCCCGTCCACGTTGTACCGCCGCTTCGGGGGCCGGGACGAGCTGGTGACCGCGGTGTTCGCGGAGTACTTCGCCGAGGCCGTCGAGCCGCTGTTCGCCCGGGTCGACGCCGAGCCGGACCCGGCCGCGGCGGTCGCCGTCCTCGTGGAGGGCATCGCGCGCGCGTTCGTGCACCAGCGTGGCATCCTGCACGCCGCCAAGGACGCGGGCGCGTTCACCCCGGAGCTCGTCCTGCGTTTCATCGGGCCGCTGCACGACCTCGTCGAACGGGCGCGGGAGGCGGGTGCCGTACGCACCGACCTGGAGGCGAGGGACCTCCCGGCGGCCGCGCACATGGTCGCCTCCGTCGCGGCGCCGTTCGGCACCGAGGTCGACGCCGTCGCCTGGGACCGCTACCTCACCCTCGTCCTCGACGCGCTCGGCGCCGGCGCCGAACGCACCCGACTGCCCGCCCTGGATCCGCCGCCGCGCGCCGAGGTCGCCGAGCGGCTCGGACGGTCCGGAGCGGGCCACGAGCACCACGGCAGGAGTCGCGCGTGACCGGAACCCTCCGGTGGACCGGCTGGACCGTTCATGGCGATGGCCGTGCTCCGGGCCCGGGGGAGGTGGTGCGGCCCGACGAGCGCATGAGCTGGGGCCGCACCGTCGGCCTCGGGGCGCAGCACGTCCTCGCGATGTTCGGGGCGACCTTCGTCTTCCCCGTCCTGATGGGCCTGGACCCCAACCTCGCGATCCTGCTCTCCGGGCTCGCGACGATGCTCTTCCTGCTCATGACGCGGGGTCGGGTGCCGAGCTACCTCGGCACCAGCGCCTCGTTCGTCGGGGTGGTGGCCGCGGTCCGCGCGGACGGCGGGACGAGCGCGGAGGTCACCGGCGCGATCGCGGTGACGGGCGTGGTGCTCGCGCTGGTCGGGCTGGCGGTGCACCTCGGCGGGGCCCGGATCATCTCGGCGATCCTGCCGCCCGCGGTGACCGGCGCCGTGGTGCTGCTGATCGGGTTCAACCTCGCACCCGTCGTCGCCGGGACCTACTGGCCGCAGGACCAGGGCGTCGCGCTGGTCACCATGCTCGTCGTCATGGTGGTGGCCGTGGCGGGCCGCGGGATGCTCGGCCGGCTCTCGGTGCTGGTCGGCCTCGTCGTCGGCTACGTGCTGTCGGTCGTGCTCGACGCGGTCGTCGGTCCGATCACCGCGCCGGACGCCTCCGGGACGGTCTCGACGCACGCCCGCCTGGACTTCTCGGCCGTGTCCGACGCGCCGTGGATCGGGCTGCCGCTCGGGACGCCGGACGCGCCCGGCCTGCACCTGCCGGGGTTCAGCGCGGGCGCGATCCTGCTGGTGGTGCCGGTGGTGGTCGCCCTGATCGCGGAGAACACCGGGCACGTGAAGGCGGTCGCGTCGATGACCCGCGAGGATCTCGACCCGTACCTCGGGCGTGCGCTGGCCGCGGACGGGATCGCGACCGCCGTCGCCGGGGGCGTCGGCGGCTCGCCGACCACCACCTACGCCGAGAACATCGGGGTGATGGCCGCGACGCGGGTGTACTCCACCGCGGCGTACTGGGTGGCGGCCGTGGTGGCGGTGCTGATCGGCTTCTGCCCGAAGTTCGGGGCGGTCGTCGCGGCGACCCCGGGCGGGGTGCTGGGCGGGATCACCGTCGTGCTCTACGGGATGATCGGCCTGCTGGGCGCCCGTATCTGGGTGGAGAACCGGGTCGACTTCTCCCGCCCGGAGGTGCTCGTGCCGCTGGCCGCGGGCATCGTCATCGGGGTCGGTGACGTGACGATGGAGTTCTCCGGCGGGCAGTTCGGTGGGATCGCGTTCGGCACCGTCGTGACGATCGCCGGCTACCACCTCATGCGTCGACTGACCCCGGGACGGCCCGATCCGATGCCGGCGGCGACGCAGGAGGAGGAGGAGGAGCCTCCAGGCCCCGCAGCAGAGCGGTGAGGGTGCGCCCGAAGAGATCGTCGGGGACGGTCTCCGGGCTGAGCCGGCGGTACTGCACGAGGCCTCGCGCGAGGGCGGTCGCGACGGTGCCGACCTCGCTGTCGGACATCGAGAGCGTCGTCCCGCGGCGTTCGCGCTCCTGGGCGACCATCGCGGTGACGACGTCGTGCACCCGCCGGTGGTGCGCCGCGAGCTCGGCGCCGAACGCGGGGGAGCGCAGGGCGTGGAGCCAGGCCTCCGCGCCGAGCTCGGCGAGGTGCGCGGAATCGGCCTCGGCGAGCAGCTGGCGGTCCAGCGCGGGCACGGCGGCCTCGAACCCGCCGACGAGCTCGGCCTGGGCGGTCGCGAACTCGCGGGCGGAGCGTCGCTCCATGAGGGCGACGAAGAGCTTCTCCTTGCTGGTGAAGTGCGCGTAGACCGACCCGACGGAGACGCCGGCGGTCCGGGCGATCTCCTCGACCGACGCCGCGCCGTAGCCGCGCTCGGCGAACACCGTCGCCGCCGCGTCCAGGAGGTTCTCGTGGGTGCGCGCCTTCGCGGCGGCCCGACTGCCGGACATGGCCGACAGTGTCCCTCCTGCGGTTGGATCGGCGGGGCGGGTGGGTGATGGTTCCAGCATCACCCACCCGCCCCACGTCACCCCGGACCCTCTCCGCGTCCCGACGCGCGAGCGGTCCCGGTCCTGCCACCGACGGTGCTCCGCAGCTCCGTCGGCGGGTCCCCCCCCGGCCGGTCGGGGGCCGGCCGATGCGGTGATCAGCTCGACGAGCCGCCGAACAGGCCCGTGGTGACGCCGCCGACGATCGGTCCCGCGACGCCGTCGAGCCCGCCGACGACGCCGCCGACGAGGTCGTTCACGCCGCCGACGAGCTCGCCCCCCGCGCCGACGAGGCCGCCGACGAGGCCCTTGCTCGACGTGGTGTGAGTGGACTCGTGGGAGTGCGACGCGTGGGACTCGGTGGCGTTCGCCGCGCCGGCCATCGCGACCGTGCCGACGCCCGCGAGCATCGTCGCCGCGGCCAGCCTGGTGGTCATGTTGCTCATGCGAGCTCCTTCTCCTGGGTTCTTGCCGGGTTCTTCCTGGTCCGCCGCCGGAGGCGTTCCCTTCCGCTCCCGGCGTCGTTGGACGGACGAGCGGACCCTCTCGTGAACCTGAGAGCCGCTCTCATCTAGGGCCCGTTCAGTGAACGGGTCCTCAGTGAACCGATCGGCGCTCGCGGTGCCGCCCTCCGGCCGTAGACCGCGTGGCGAACGGCCGCTCGAGGCGCTCGATCGGGTGTTGCCTGCTCTGTTCAGGTGAAGTTGATCGTCGCGCGTAACGATTCGTGATGTCTGCAGGTCGTCGAACCCGTCGTTGACTTCCCCATCTTGATGGTCCTATCTTCGTACTCAACCGCAAGGTTGAATAAACGGGAGGAGGGGTCGTGGAGGACGAGCTGTCCCGGGCGTTCGCGGCCCTCGCCGACCCGATCCGACGCGACATCGTCGCCCGCCTCACCGCGGACGACATGACCGTCACGGAGATCGCGTCCGACTACGACGTGAGCCTCCAGGCGGTCTCGAAGCACCTGCGGGTGCTCGAGGCCGCCGGGCTGATCAGCCGCCGACGGGACGGCCAGCAGCGCTGGGCGCACCTCGAGGTCGACGTGTTCGACCTGCTCACCGGCTGGATCGACACCTACCGCCGCCGTGCCGAGCTGCGTCATCAGCGGCTCGACGAGATCCTGAGGAGATCGACGTGAACACCACCCTGCAGACCACCATCGAGGCCGACCCCACGGTGCCGGCCATCCGCATCACCCGCGAGTTCGACGCCCCGCCGGCCGCGGTCTTCCGCGCCCACGTCGACCCGGAGCTCGTCGTGCAGTGGCTCGGCCCGCGCCGGCTGACCATGACGGTGCAGCGCTGGGACGCGCACACCGGCGGCGGCTACGCCTACACCCACGTCGGCGAGGACGGCCACGAGCACCACTTCCTCGGGTCCTTCCACGAGATCCGCGAGAACGAGCGGATCGTCCAGACGTTCGCCTACGTCCCGTTCGCCGACCAGGTGGCGCTGGAGACGATGACGTTCACCGAGCTGCCCGGCGGCCGGTGCCGCCTGGAGGGCTTCTCGCTGTGCGGCTCGTTCGAGGGACGCGACGCGATGCTCGGCTCCGGGATGGACGAGGGTGTGGTGCAGGGCTACGAGCGCCTGGACGAGGTGCTCTCCTGACGAGAGGGGACGCATGATCTGGTGGGACCCGGAGTACGCCGATGCGATCGCCGCCTTCCCCGCGGGGCGGGGCGACCTCTCCGACCCGGAGATGCTCGCCCTGCTCCGCGACCCGGGGCCCGATCCGGTTCCGGAGCCCGACGTCACCTGGTCGACGGCCTCGGTGCCGAACACCGCCGGGGACCACGACATCCGGGTGCGGGTCTACCGGCCCGCGCAGCCGCACCCGAGCCGGCCGGGTTACGTGCTGTTCCACGGGGGCGGGCTCTCGTTCGGGCACCTGAACACCGAGCACCGGCGCTGCGTGGCGCTGTGCCGGGACACGGGTGCGGTGGGGATCAGCGTCGACTTCCGGATGGCGCCCGACCATCCGCCCGCGGTGATCCTCGACGACGGGTACTCGGTGCTGCGCCACGTCACCGTGCACCCGGAGGCCTACGACGTCGACCCGGCGCGACTGGTCCTCACGGGCTCCAGTGGCGGCGGGATGCTGACGCTCGCGCTCGCGCAGATGGCCCGCGACCGCGGCGACACGGCACCGGCGCTCCAGCTGGCGCTCTACCCGAACACCGACGACCGGGCGCTGCCCGAGCACGCCTCACGCCGCGAGGGCCTGCCGGTGATCCCGGAGGAGGCGATCCGCCAGGTGATGACGAACCTCGGCCCGCCGGCGCCGTACATCGTCCCGAACCGCACCGAGGACCTCGCCGGGCTGTGCCCCGCCGTCGTGATCGTGGGGCAGAACGACCCGCTGCGCGACGAGGCCGTCGACTACACCTGGCGGATGATGCGCTCCGGGGTGCCGACCGAGCTGCACGTGCTCCCGGGCCTGCCGCACGGGTTCGACGTGTTCGTCCCGGACACGGAGGCGACGCGGCACGCGGACGAGCTCGCCGCGCGGGCGTTCCGCCGGTGGGTGTCGGGGGCGTGACCGGCCCCGGAGACGACGGTGGGGCTGCGGGCCCACGGGTATGAGGCGTGGGTCCACAGCCCCGGCAGGTCGGGCGGCGGCGCCGGTGACGGCGGCGCCCGACCGGGTCGGTGCGAGCTAGAGCGCCTGCACCTGGTCCGCCTGCGGGCCCTTCGCGCCCTGGCTGGACTCGAAGCTCACGCGCTGGTTCTCGTCGAGCGAGCGGAAGCCGCCGCCGGTGATGGCGGAGTAGTGGACGAAGACGTCCTTGCCACCGTCGTCAGGCGCGATGAAGCCGAAGCCCTTCTCCGCGTTGAACCACTTCACAGTTCCTTCAGCCATCAATCCTCTTTCGGGCCGAGCTCTCGCGGACGATCTGCTCGCGAGCGTTGCCCGGCGCCGGGGCACGACGTGAAGGAGACGTTCCTCCAGCGGTGCTGACCGGGCCGTCGTCACATGATCCACGGCACCGCGCACGGCGAGGAAAACGAGACTGCAACGGACCCGACGCTACACGGAGTGCCGGCGGAGCCGCCGCGGGCGGGGGTGGAGCGGGCGACGGGAATCGAACCCGCGTAGCCAGTTTGGAAGACTGGGGCTCTACCATTGAGCTACGCCCGCGTGGTCCGTGTGGTCCCGGACCTCCATCACCGTAGCCGATCCACGGACGGCGGCAGGGGACCGGGCGTCGTCCTCAGGACGCTGGTCCGTCCGAGTGGTTGCCGTCTCGTGTGAATCCGGAGTTACTGGATCGTTCAGTAGACGCTCTGTCACGGTCCAGCCCTTCCGCTGCCGGTTGTGAACGGGTACACAAGCGCGATCGACGGACGCCGTGGACCCGGGCACGTTGCCGATGTGTGACGCTCACCTGGTACTTCACGGTAGGTCCGGCGTCGCGGCCACCATGGGCGGTGGCCGATGAGAGCGACCGGAAAGGACCGGAGCATGGACACTGAGCGCGACAGCAGGATCACCGAGACCGACGAGGACCACATCGTCCGCGGTCTGGACTGATCCGACGGTGACGGGCGCGGACGACGACGTCCGCCGGCCCGTCGAGCCAGAGAACGTCTCCGGCCGGAGCGGCGACCGCCACCCGGCCGTCGAGGACCCGGCGGCCCGTCACGACGAGGCCGCCGACTCCCGACCGACGCCCCGGGGTGACCCCCCGGCGCCGGCGTCGTCGAACAGTTCCGCGAGGTCGGCGCGGCCCGGGACACCGAGCTTCGCGTAGACCTGGTGCAACGTGTTGTCCACGGTGCGCACCGAGATCACCAGCCGGTCCGCGATGACGCGGTTGGTCAGACCGCTCGCCGCGAGGCCGGCGATCTCGTGCTCCCGACGCGTGAGGCCCGGGGGCTCGGTGAGCGCGGACAGCGCCGGTGTGCGCGCGCCTTCGCACCGTGCGGCGAGGTCCCGGGAGCGCCGGGCCGCGGCCGTCGCCGACGACGTCCGCCCCGCCTCCCGGTGGGCCGCGGCGGCATGGGCGGCCGCCTCCGCGGCGAGCAGGAGACAGCCGAGCGTGACGAAGCCGTCGGCGACCGCGTCGAGCTCGGCGCCGTCGCCGTCGGTCGCCGCCCGCGCGTGGCGTGCGTAGAGCCGGGTCGACGGGCCCTCCGCGCACGGCGCGAGTTCGGCGAGACGGTCGACGACCGTCCCGGGGGCTCCGAGGCGCACCACCTGGTGCAGGGTGAGGATCTCCCAGCGCCGCTGGTCGTCCCGCCGGGCCCGTGCGGCGCCGTCGCGGGCGAGGGCGATCGCCGCCGTCGGCTCACCCCGGGCGAGCGCCACCCACGCGGCACTCGAGTCGCCCCAGACGTCGAGCATCCCGCTGCCGCCGTCATCCCACCGACGTGCCTCGTCCAGCGCCTCCTCGGCCTCGGTCACCTCGCCGAGCAGGGCCGCGAGCCGGGCGCGCTGGAGGGCGCGCAGGCGGCTCGCCCATGTCTCGAAGGGCTGGCGGTCGCGGGCGGCGAGCGCGGTGGCCTCCCGGACGTGGCCCAGGGCCGTCCGTACGTGGCCCCGCTGGAGGGCGACCTCGGCACGCCAGGAGGTCCACATCGCGGTCCCGGGCCGCCACCCCGTGGCGGCGACCCGCCGCATGCTCGCCTCGACGATCTCCTCGGCCGTGTCGAGGTGGCCGCCGTAGAGCCGGACGGAGACGATCCCGGCCCGGATCTCCTCGGTCGCCATCGACCAGTCCCCGTGGTGGAGGTGTTCGTCGAGTTCCAACGCCTGCTCGCCGGCGTGCCGGGCCCGCTCGCCGGCGCCGCTGATGCCCGCGATCTGACAGGTGATGGTGAGGGCACGGAGACGGGCGGCGGGGTGGGCGTCCGGGCGGTCGAGCACCGAGCGCGCGAGCCGGAGCGCCGGACCCACCCGCCCGCCGTAGCCGTGGGCGATCGCCCGCTGGACGTCGAGCAGGTCGTGTCCGGTGGTGACCGAGCGCGCGGCCCGGTCGAGCACGCGCTCGGCGTCCTGCGCGCGGGACAGCCCGAAGGTCAGGTTCCACGCCCGGAAGGCGACGACCTCGGCGCGGACGGGATCGGGCAGCTCCGGGACGTCGAGGTCGGCGAGCAGGTCCTCCGCGTCCTCGGCGTGGCCGCGCAGCACCATCACCGTGGCCAGGAGGCGTCGGGCGTCCGGGCCACCGCCCGCCTGGTCCGCGCCGGCCGCGAGGCGTTGTGCCAGCTCGAGGTCGAGCGCGGCCAGGGCGCGCGCGGCTCCGCGCGCGAGGACCCCGGCGTCGGGGACCCCGCCGTCGAGATACCAGGTGGCCACCCGGACCGGGTCCTCGTCGACCGGATGCGCGTCGGCGAGGCGACGGCAGAGTGCCCGGCGGCGCAGGGAGGTCGTCCGGGTCCGCGCGACCTCGCCGAACATCGGGTGGGCCAGGCGGACCTCGACGTCGTCGGCGACGGGCGCGGTGCGGAGCACTCCGGCCCGCTCGGCCTCCTCGAGTGCGGACAGCGCCACCCCGGCCCGCTCGAGCAGCGAGGCGCGCAGGGGCTCGCCGAGGGCGACGACGTCGATGGCGTCCCGGACCGCCGGGGGCTGGGCGTCCAGCCGGGCGTCCACGAGCGAGCTGAGCGCGGGCGCCACCGAGACCCGGCCGGCCCAGCACCACACGCCGGTCCGCCACGTCAGGGCGCCCGAGACGAGGCCACCCCGCACCAGCTCGTCCACATACAGCGCATTGCCGCGGCTCAGCTGCCAGAGCTGTTCGGAGGCCACCGGGTCGACGGCGCCCCCGAGCAGCGATTCCACGAGGAGCGCGGTCTCCGACCGGCCGAGGGGACCGAGGTCGACGCGCGTGGCCGGCCCGTCCTTCCAGAGTGCGGTGACGGGGCCCGGCTCCGGCTCCCCGGTCCGGAGGGTGGCCACCACGACCGCGACGCCCGAGGCCACTGCCCGCCCGATGAGCGCGGCGGACCCGTCGTCGAGATCGTGGGCGTCGTCCACCCCGAGGACGACGGGGCGGTCGGTCGCGGCGCCGGCGAGCCACTGCTCGGCGGCCCGCAGGACCCGCAGGCGGTCCGAGGTGTCGACGTCGGGCACCAGGTGGGCCACCGCGCCGAACGGGATCGACGCAGCTGCCTTCGAGGCCGCGACCCAGAGCGTCGTCCGCTCCGCGGCCCGGGCGCGCGCCAGCGCCTCCCGGGCCACCCGGGTCTTCCCGACCCCGGCCGGTCCGACGAGCACCACGCCGCCGTGCTCCAGCGCGCCGGCGACGTCCTCCAGCTCCCGGTCGCGGCCGACGAACGGATGGGTCTGCACGCGACACCCCCGTCCCCCGCGGCCCGGTCACGTGGAGTTCAGCCTGACCCCTTCTCCTCACGCTGCATACGGGCATCCGGGTGACGAGGTGCGGCAACGACCTCGCCAGATGACGGAGGGCACACAGCGATGCTCCATCGGTGACTGAGCGATCGGAGGGGGCTTCCGAGTACCCCCGCGCGCTCGGGGCCCGGGAACCGAGCAGGTCGGTACTCCCGACACCGATCGCCGCCCTGCCTAGCGTCCGTCCGGCAGGGGCCCGCAGGCGGCCTCGTCACCGACGGGGGAGAACCATGACCGAGCTCAGATCGGGGTCGACGACCGGTACGGGAACGGTGCTGACACCAGGCGACGCGGGGTACGACGAGGCCCGCACGGTGTGGAACGCGGACATCGACCGGCGTCCCGCCCGGATCGCGTGCTGCCGGTCGACGGCCGACGTCGTCGAGGCGGTCCGCTCCGCCCGACGGGACGGCCTGGAGATCGCGGTGCGCGGGGGCGGCCACAGCTCGTGGGGAGCGTCGGTCTGCGACGACGGCGTGATGGTGCACCTGGGGAATCTCGACGGGGTCCGGGTGGACCCGGATGCGCGGCGCGCCCGGGTCGGGGGAGGGGCGACGCTCGGCGCCGTCGACCGGGCCACGCAGGCCCACGGGCTCGCGACGACGCTCGGCACGAACACGACGACCGGGGTCGGCGGCCTGACCCTGGGCGGCGGGATCGGCTGGCTCGCGCGGGGGCACGGGCTCTCGATCGACAATCTCGTCGGGGCCGAGGTCGTCCTGGCCGACGGCTCCGTGGTGCACGCCTCGGACGACGAGCACCCCGACCTGTTCTGGGGCCTGCGGGGCGGGGGCGGCAACTTCGGGGTCGTCACCGAGTTCGAGTTCGCGCTGCACCCGGTAGGTCCGCTCGTGAACGTCGGCGTGTTCTTCTGGCCGCTCGCCCGGGCCGAGGAGGCGTACCGGGTCGGGCGGGAGGTGCTCGACGGGCTCCCGCGCGATGCGGGCGGCGGGATGATCGGGACGCACGCCCCGCCGGCCCCGTTCCTGCCCGAGGCCCTGCACTTCACGCCCGGCGTGCTGCTGCTGATCGCGGGCTTCTCCACCCCGGAGGCGCACGCGGCGCTCTGCGAGCCGGTCCGGGACGCCCGTCCGTCGGCGGAGTTCATCACCCCGATGCCCTACGTCGGGCTGCAGAGCATGATCGACGAGGCCGGCGCCTGGGGACGGCTGGGCTACGGGAAGGGCCTGCACCTGCCCGAGCTGTCGGACGACGCCCTCGCGGTCGTCCTCGAGTACCTGCCCCGTAAGGCATCCCCGATGTCGGTGTTCGTCATGGCGGGTCTCGGTGGCGCGGTCGCCGACGTCGGCGAGGACGACACCGCGTTCGCGGGCTCTCGCTCGACGAAGCTCAGCCTCGCGATCGACGCCGTCGCCCCGACCCCGGACCTGTTCGCCGCGGACCGGGAGTGGTCCCGGTCGTTCTGGGAGGCGCTGCGTCCCTACGCGGCCGGGAGCTACGTCAACTGGAACCACGAGGTCGACGACGACCGCATCCGCGCGGCCTACGGCGACGCCAAGTACGAGCGCCTGCGCCGGGTCAAGGCGACCTACGACCCGGACAACGCCTTCCATCGCAACGTCAACATCCCGCCCGCCGTCTGAGGAGACGATCATGGTCCACGCATTCGTCATGACCCCGCACCTGCAGGAAGCCGAGTACCACCGCGTCGCGGAGGAGGTCGGGACCGCGCCGGTCGACGGCGTGATCCTGCACCTCTGCGTCCGCGGGCCGGAGGGCGTGCAGTACGTCGAGATCTGGGACTCCGAGGAGGCCTGTGCGCGCAGCACGGCCCAGTACATCGTCCCCGCCGTGGAACGCGCCCTCGGGTCCGTGCCCGACGAACCACCCCGCATCGAGCCGTTCGACGTCGTCAGCCTCGTCGGGCCGTTCGGCCCCACGGAGTCCCGGAAGATCGCCTGGGCCGGGGCGGACGCCTGGAACGCCCACGACCTCGACGCCTTCCTCGCGCTGTACAGCGAGGACTGCGCCTTGGTGACGCCGGCAGGCGACGGGAAGGGGCACCAGGCGGTCCGGGACTTCTGGGACGAGACGATGACGGCGTTCCCCGACTCCCGCCTGACCGACGTCCGCATCACCTCGGCGGGCGACGAGGTGTTCGAGGAGGGCGTCGTGGTCGGGACGAACACCGGACCGTCCCGGGCGCCCGACGGCTCGCCGATCCCGCCCACCGGACGCTCGGTGTCGCTGCCCTACGCAGCCTTCCACCGCGTGGCCGACGGCAAGGTGGTCGCGTCCCGCTTCTACTGGGACCAGCTCGGCATGATCGGGCAGATGGGCCTCATGTAGGAGTTGGCGCGGAACCCACGTGCCCCTCGCCCTACACTCGTGAGCCACGGGGTGTAGCGCAGCTTGGTAGCGCACTCGCTTTGGGAGCGAGGGGCCGTGGGTTCGAATCCCGCCACCCCGACCACGTCGTTTCCGATCAGTCCGCGGCAGCGACGGCGTCGCTGCCGCGGGCGAGGACGCCGTCGTGGCCGTACTCGGGGGAGTCCTCCGTGACGGTGTAGACCTCCCACGGCTCGTGGCCGGGGCCGCGCACCCAGACCTTGTCCTGGCGGGCGTAGCAACAGGTGGTGTCGTTCTCGACCTGGGTGAACAGGCCGAGCTCATCGAGGCGGGCCGTGGCGTCGTCGACCTCGGTGGTCGTCGCGACCTCGACGCCGAGGTGGTCCATGACCGTGGGGCGATCGGGCTCGCCCTCGAGCAGGACCAGCTTGAGCGGGGGCTCGGTGATGGCGAAGTTGGCGTACCCGGGCCGGCGCTTGGCCGGCTCGGCGCCGAAGAGCCGGCTGTAGAAGCGGATCGATCCTTCGAGGTCGGAGACCCGCAGGGCGAGCTGCACACGCGACATGACGCAGCACCTTGCGCCCCTGATTCGACGGCTGTCAAGGTAGACGCATGTCGAAGCAAGACGCGGAGGGGCAGGTGCTCGCCCAGCTCGCCGAGGTCGTCGGTTGCTCGCCCCTGGCGCGCGAGCCGTTGTCGGCGGAGCAGTCGAGCGAGCTGGCGCGGGTGTTCAAGGCGATGGGCGACCCGGTACGGCTGCGGCTGCTCTCCCTGATCGCCTCCCACGCCGGCGGCGAGGCGTGCGTGTGCGACCTGACCGACGTGTTCGACCTGTCCGGCCCGACGATCTCGCATCACCTCAAGGTGCTGCGCGAGGCCGGGTTGATCACCGGGGAACGGCGGGGTACCTGGGTGTACTACCGGGTGCGCCCCGAGTTGCTCGCTCAGGTCGCCACCGTCCTCGAGCCTGCGGCGAGCGACGCGCTGCCGGTGGTGGAGGCGTGAGTGCTCCGCCGCGGGCGGAGTCTTCCGTCGTCGCGAGGCTCTCCACGCTCGACCGGTTCCTCCCGGTGTGGATCCTCGCGGCGATGGTGGTGGGGCTGCTGGCCGGCCGCCTGGTCCCCAGGCTGGGGGAGGCACTCGGGGCGGTCGCGGTCGACGGGGTCTCGCTGCCGATCGCCCTCGGCCTGCTCGGGATGATGTACCCGGTGCTGGCGAAGGTCCGCTACGACCGGCTCGACACCGTCACCGGCGATCGCCGACTGCTGGTCTCCTCGCTGGTGCTGAACTGGCTGATCGGCCCGGCGCTGATGTTCGCGCTGGCGTGGCTGCTGCTGCCCGACCTGCCCGAGTACCGCACCGGGCTGATCGTCGTCGGGCTCGCCCGCTGCATCGCCATGGTCATCATCTGGAACGACCTCGCCCGCGGGGACCGTGAGGCCGCCGCCGTCCTCGTCGCGCTGAACTCGGTGTTCCAGGTGATCGCCTTCGGCGCACTGGGGTGGTTCTACCTCTCGGTGCTCCCGGCCTGGCTCGGGCTCCCGACGACGGGTCTCGACGTCTCGCCCTGGACGATCGTCCGGTCGGTGCTGATCTTCCTCGGCATCCCGCTGCTCGCCGGGTACCTGACCCGCCGGCTGGGGGAGCGCGCGAAGGGCCGCGACTGGTTCGAGTCCACGCTCCTGCCGCGGATCGGGCCGTTCGCCCTGTACGGGCTGCTGTTCACCATCGTCATCCTCTTCGCCCTGCAGGGCGACGCCATCACCTCCCAGCCCCTCGACGTCGTCCGGATCGCGCTGCCGCTGCTGATCTACTTCGCGGCGATGTGGGCCGGGTCCTACGCGCTCGGTCGCGCGGTCGGGCTGGGCTACGGGCGGACGACCACGCTCGCGTTCACCGCCGCGGGCAACAACTTCGAGCTCGCCATCGCCGTCGCGATCGCCACCTGGGGCGCCACCAGTGGACAGGCCCTCGCCGGGGTCGTCGGTCCCTTGATCGAGGTCCCCGTGCTCGTCGCCCTGGTCTACGTCTCGCTCGCGCTCCGACGCCGCCTGTTCCCCTCCACCGACCCCGCGCTCGAGGAGTCCCGTCGTGCCTGACGTCCCCGAGGTGCTGTTCGTCTGCGTGCACAACGCGGGCCGATCCCAGATGGCCGCCGCGCTGCTCGCCCACCACGCCGCCGGGCGGGTCCGGGTCCGCTCTGCCGGGTCCGCCCCGGCCGACACCATCAATCCCGCCGTCGTCGAGGTGATGGCCGAGCTGGGCATCGACCTGTCGGCTGAGGTCCCGACGAAGCTGGGCGTCGACGACGTCAACGCCGCCGATGTCGTGATCACGATGGGCTGCGGGGACGCCTGCCCGGTCTTCCCCGGCAAGCGCTACCTCGACTGGCACCTCACCGACCCCGCCAGCCGGGACGTCGACGAGGTCCGGCCGATCCGGGACGACATCGACCGGCACGTCCGCGCGCTGCTGGCCGAGCTGACGACCACCGCCGTCTGACCCGTGGTCCCCGGGGGCAGCGCGCCGGCCACGAGGGCGCGCGCGCTCACCGGGGCGGTCCTGCTCGACCTCGCGGTCAGCCCGCTGTTCGCCTGGGACGTCTTCACCGACAGCCTGCGCCGCGACCTCGGAGCCGGAGACACCCTGCTGGCCGGGGTGTTCTCCGTCGGGCTGCTCGCCTTCATGCTCGGCGTACTGGTGGGCGGCCGGGTCGCCGACGCCGTCTCCCCGCGCCGTCTCGCGCTCGTCGCGCTGGTCGGCTCGGTCGCCGGGCTGCTGGCCACCGGCGTCGCCACCGCGCCCGGGGTGCTGTTCGTGACCTTCGGGGTCCTGGTCGGTGGCTCGACCGGGCTCGGCTATGCCACCGCCGTGCGGGTCGCCGGCACCGTCGGCACCCGACGCGGTCTCGCGCTCGGCCTGGTCGTCAGCGCCTACGCCGCCGGAACCGCGCTCCTCGCTCCGCTCGCCTCCCGGTTGCTCGACCTGCTCGGGCGTACCTCGACCTTCCTCGTGCTCGCCGCGGTGCTCGGGGCCGTCCTCGCGGTCGCCGCGGTGCTCGTGCCCGGGGCCACGCCGCGTCCACGGCACGACGAGACCAGGTCGAGCTGTCCTGCGGTGACCAGCCCGCGCCGCGCCGTGGTGGCGCTGTGGCTGGCGTTCGGGCTGGGTAGTGCCCCCGGACTCGCCGCCTTCGCGCAGGCCGGTGCCCTCACCGGCACCGCCGGGTCGACCGTCCTGGCCGTCACGCTGATCAACGTCGGGAACTTCGCCGGCCGGCTGGTCGCAGGACCGGTCTCCGATCGCCTCGGCCGCCGGACGGCGCTGCATCTCGACGCAGCGCTGCTGGTTCTCGCGTGTCTCCCCCTGGCCCTGGGCGCCACCGGGCCCGTGGCGCTGGCCGGTCTGCTGCTTCTCGGCACCCAGTACGGGGCGCTGTCGGTGCTCGCCCCGGCTGCCACCGCCGACGTCGTTCCGGCGGACCGCTTCGGCACCACCTACGGGCAGGTGTTCACCGGCTGGGGCCTCGCCGGACTCACGGCCCCCGTCGGAGCCACCGCGCTCGCCGCCGCCAGCGGCCATGCCACCGTCTTCGCGGCGTTCCTCGTCGTCGCGGTCCTGGTGTGGACGTCGGTGGCCGGCTACGCCCGGCTCTCCCGCCCGCCGCCGTGAGCGGGCCGTCGACGGGCCGTGGGTACACCTCCACCCCGAGCGACGGTCAGAGCGGCTTGATGTCCGGGTCGGCGTACTCGCGCATCAGGTCGAGCAGCATCTCCTGGCGCCGGTCCTCGAGCCGTGGGGTGGCATGCGGCGCATCGGGTGCCTCCTCGCCGCGCGCGGCGGGCAGGTCGGCGCCCTCGTCGTCGGAGACGTGGGCCATCGCCCACTGCCCGAACGCGCGCGCGGAGACCACGCCCTCGTCGAGCGTCTCCACCGTCTCGTGGCGCGGGTCGGAGGCGATCGTGGCGTACAGGTCGCGGACCGTGGTCTCCTCGCCCTCGAGCACCTGGACGAAGGTGTCCTGCCACACGAGGAGAGCTCCGCTGAGCCCGAGAGCGGGGTTCTTGCGCCGCGACACCTCGAAGATCTCGTCGATCTCGGCGGGCCGGTTCTCGCGACCCATGGTGGTGTGGCTGCGATAGACCAGGCGGAAGACCTGCTCCCCGAGATCCGCGGTCGTGTCGGTCACGTCGTCGCACTCCTTCACTGCGGGTGGAGGGGCGGGTATGCCCGGGCCCGGGGAAGGCCACACCGGGAGAATCGGCTTGCCCGACCCACGCGGGCACCGCTGGGATCACCGGCATGGAGAACGTCCTGACCCTGCCCGACGACGGCCCGCCGATCGACGGCGAGCGTGCGGCGACCGACGTGCTGGGCGAGGCGTTCGGCGCGGGCGCGGACACCGTCGTCGTGCCGGTCGGGCGGCTCTCACCGGACTTCTTCGTCCTGCGCACCGGGGTCGCGGGCGCGATCACGCAGAAGTTCGTCCAGTACGGGGTCCGGCTGGTCGTGCTCGGAGAGCCCGCGGCGGTGGCCGGCCCGGTCGCGGACTGGACGCGGGAGGCGAACCAGGGACGGGAGCTGTGGTTCGTCGCCGACGCCGCAGAACTCCAGCGTCGTCTTGGCGGGTGAGGTCCACACCGCGACCGTGCCGGCCAGCAGCGTCGTGAGGACCAGGGCGGCGACCGCCGGCACCAGCCCGCGGGAGCCGAGCAGGTCGACGGAGGCGTTCAGGGCCGCGTGGAGCACGATCGCGGCCGTGACCCCGCCGCGCAGCCGTTCCGAGACCCACCACGCGAGGTAGCTCAGCGGCACGCAGGTCAGCAGGAACACCCCGGCCTGCACGGAGAACAGGCCCGCGGCGTGCTGGCTCGTCCCCGCGAGCAGATAGAGCGGCAGGTGCCACAGGCCCCAGGCGAGCCCGAGGACGACCGCGGTCGCACCCGGCGTCAGGAACCGGCGCAGCCGTGGCTGGGCGTAGCCCCGCCACCCGAACTCCTCGGCCAGCGGGCCCGCCGCGAGCACGCCGACGGCGTACACGAGCGGTCCACCGACGCCGGCCACGACCCGTCCCGGGCTGCTCGGGTCGAGGTCCGGGTCGAGCGTCGCCGCGACGACGACGGGTCCCGCGCCGGCGATCAGCGCGGCCGGAAGCCAGCGCACCGTGGCGGCCAGCACCTCACGCGGCCGTCGCCTCGGGAACCGTCGGCCCGCGAGCCACAGCACGAGCGCCGCCAGCGTCGGACCCGATGTCCCGACCAGGAACAGGACGAAGGCGGGCCCGTGGCGGACGTCCGGGCCGAACCACGGCGCCAGGAACAGCGGGATCCAGCTGAGGGCGAGGACCAGCGTCCCGAACAGGACGAGGTCGACGCGGGTGCGCGACGGATCGGACATCGGGGCCTCCCGTGAGACGGTTGCCCCGACAGCGTCGAGCGGCCGCGCCCGCGGGACCCGCCGGTACGCCCCCGCATCCGGGGTGGGGTTGTCCCCACCCCCGGCACGGAGGTCCACCGGCTGCCGCGTCGGCCGGGGGAGGACGAGGGTCTTCGATCATGACGACCGTGCAGCGCGCCGGACGGCGCCTCGCCCACCTCGCCGCGGGCATCCCCACCGGCACCGCCACCTTCGCGGTGGTGCTCACCGGTCTGCTCCTCGGCGCGGTGACGACCCTGATCTGGATCGGTCTCCCGATCCTCGCCGGCACGCTGGCCGTCGCCCGGTGGTTCGCGGGGCTCGAGCGCGACGCCGTGAGCTGGGGGAGCGGTCGACCGCTGCCCCCGCACGCCTACCGCGACGGCCGTGCCCTGGCGGACCCGCAGCGGTGGCGGGACGCGGTGCACGCGATCGTCGGGTTCCCGGTCCTGCTCGTGACGGGCGTGCTGGCGATCTCCTGGGCGGGCTCGGCGCTCGGCCTGACCCTCTACGTCGCCTGGGAGTGGGCTCTGCCCCGGGACTCCACGTACGAGGGGCTGCTGGACCTCGCGCTCGGTATCCCGGGCCGCGGCCCCGACATCGCCGCGAACACCGTCCTCGGGCTGGTCCTGCTCGCGACGCTCCCGCCGGTGCTGGCCGGGCTCACCGCCGTGCGGCGCGGACTCGGCCGGGCGCTCCTGGCCAGTTCGTCGGAGACCCGGGTCGCCGCGTCCGAGGCGGGACGACGCTCGGCGATCGCCGCCGAGGCGAGCACGCTGCGCCGGGTCGAACGGGACCTGCACGACGGGCCCCAGCAGCGCCTCGTCCGGATGACGATGGACCTGGAGGCCCTCGGCCGGCGGCTGGACGACGATCCGGGCCGCGCGCGGGTGCTCCTCGACGAGACCCTCGTGCAGAGCCGGGAGGCGCTCGCCGAGCTGCGCTCGCTCGGGCGGGGGATCGCGCCACCGGTGCTCGCCGACCGCGGGTTGGAGGCCGCCGTCGCCGCCGCGGCCGGGAGGTGCCCGGTGCCGACCACCGTCGACGTCGACCCGGCGCTGACCCGCCGTCCCGACCCCGCCGTCGAGACCGCCGCGTACTTCGTGGTGAGCGAGGCGCTCGCGAACGTCGCCAAGCACGCCCGCGCGACGTCGTGCGAGGTGGAGGTCGCGAGGTCGGGGGACACGCTCCGCGTCCGGGTCCGTGACGACGGGTGCGGCGGGGCGCACCCGGGGAAGGGCCACGGCCTGGCGGGCCTGGCCGAGCGGGTCGCGGCCGTCGACGGGGCGCTGGAGGTCCGCAGCCGGCCGGGCGCGGGGACCACCCTCGTCGCGACCTTCCCGGTGGAGCGCGCGTGACGACGGTCGTGGTCGCCGAGGACTCCGTCCTGCTGCGCGAGGGCCTGGTGCGGCTGCTCGACGAGTGCGGGGCGACCGTCCTGGCCGCGGTCGACGACGGCCCGTCGCTGGTGGAGGCGGTCTGCGAGCACGAGCCGGACGTGGCCGTGGTCGACGTCCGGATGCCGCCGGACTACACCGACGAGGGCCTGCGCGCCGCGCTGGAGGCCCGGCGACGGCGACCGGGCACGGCCGTCCTCGTGCTCTCGCAGTACGTGGAGCCCGCGTACGCAGCCGAACTGCTGGCCGCGGGCGCCGTCGGCTACCTCCTCAAGGACCGGGTCACCCGCCTCGAGGACCTCGCGGACGCGGTCGACCGCGTGGCCGCCGGGGGCACCGTCCTGGATCCCGAGATCGTCGCGGCACTGCTCGGCGAACGGCGGCGCCGGGACCCGCTCGCCCGGCTCACCCCGCGCGAGCGGGAGGTGCTGGGGCAGGTCGCCGAGGGCCGGAGCAATGCCGCGATCGGGCGCGCGCTGGTGCTGAGCCAGGGCGCCGTCGAGAAGCACATCTCCTCGATCTTCGACAAGCTGGACCTGCACGAGGCGTCCGGCGACGACCACCGGCGGGTCATGGCGGTCCTGGCGTGGCTGGGGGTCGTCGCCGACCGGACGCGGGACTGACGCGGGAGGATGACCGCGTGGCTCGCGTGGACTTCTTCGACGACCCGGCCGCGCCGAAGGCGACGACCCGCATCCCCGGCGCCTCGGCCGCCGTGCGGGACGAGCAGGGGCGGCTGCTGCTGATCCGGCGCGAGGACACTGGCCAGTGGGCGCTGCCCGGCGGCATCTTCGAGCTGGACGAGACGATCGCGGAGTGCGCGGTGCGGGAGACGCGCGAGGAGGCCGGGGTCGACATCGAGGTGACCGGGCTGGTCGGGATCTACACCGACCCGCGGCACGTGGCCCTGCTCGACGACGGCCGCGCGATCCAGCCCCTCGGGGTCTGCTTCCACGCGCGTCCGATCGGCGGCGAGGCCCGGCCGGACGGGGTCGAGACGATCGACGTCGCGTGGGTCGAGCCGGAGCGGATCGGCGAGTACGACCTCTTCCTCACGCATCGCGCCCGGATCGCCGACGCGCTGTCCGGCGACCCTCAGCCGCGGCTGGCCTGAGTCGCGCGGCGGGCCTCCCGCTCGAGGCGCGCGACGTGGCCCTGGCGCTGGGCGGCGGCCAGGTTGCCCAGGTTGGAGTGGTCCCGGCGCAGGCCCGCCGCCCCGTCGAGCAGCTCACGGACGATGTCGGCGTGGCCGGCGTGCCGGTGGGTCTCGGCGGTCATGTGCACCAGGATCTGCTGCAGGGTGACCTCGGCGCGCTCCGCGGGCCAGTGCGGCACCCGGCCGGCGGCGTCGAGGTCGAGCGCGTCGATGGTCGCGTCGGAGTGCGCCGCCGCCCGGGTGTAGAGGTCGACGATCCCCTCCCGCGACTCCTCCGCGGCGGCCCACAGGTCGGCCTCGGGCTCGGTGTGCTCCTCGAACCAGTGCTCGGTCTCCGGGAACGGCCGGTCGAACACCACGCCGAAGTAGCCGGACTCGACGATCGCGAGGTGCTTGACCAGACCGAGGAGGTTCGTGCCGGTCGGGGTCATGGGCCGGCGCACGTCGTACTCGCCCAGCCCCTCCAGCTTCCAGAGCACGGCGTCACGCGCCTGCGCGAGGTACCGGTGCAGGGTGCTCTTCGCGTCGGGACCGGCCATGACGCCGAGCCTCCCACCTCCCCCGCCCGGAGCGCGGTCCGACCGATGAGGCATGGTCGGGGCGTCGGCGTGGAGCACGCCGCCACCGGCGATGATGGGAGCAGGACCCGCGATGACCGAGGGACGCACGGGCGTCAGCGAGGCGGACACCGAGGTCGACCGCACCTCGGCGGACTCCGCCACCGACGACACCGCGACCGGGCACGGGACCGGACCCGCCGTCGGGAACGGGTCGGGGAGCGCGCAGGACGAGGGCACCGAGCCGCAGGCGGGTGAGACCGTCCCGGCCGCGACGCTGCCCGGTGAGCAGCCCACCGAGGCGGAGCCGACCGAGGACCAGCCGACCGACGCTGCCGACGAGGGCAGGCACGCCGCGTCCGAGGACGACGAGGCCTGGGCCGACGCCGAGGACAAGGCGTACAACCGCGAGCTCCGCAAGGGCCTCGCGTTCGGGCTGGCCGGCGGTCTGGTGGTCGGCGCGATCGTCGCGCTGCTGCTCGGGGCGTTCGTCTACCCCGGCTACCTGATGGGGCCGGGCAGCCCGGACGACACCGCGAACCAGGCGGTCACCGCGCTCACGGCCAAGGACGCCCCCGCCCTCGACCAGCTCTCCTGCCGCGGACCGGACGGGGCCGCGGTCTCGCAGCTCTCGCCGCAGGTCCTCCAGCTCGTCGCCTCGGTGAAGCCGTCGGGCCCGACGACCACGGTGATCGACACCGAGGCCCGGACCCCGGTCGACCTGACGCTGACCTTCCAGGGGCAGAGCCAGACCCTGCCCTCGGAGATCGTGCTCGGGCAGTCGGGTGGCTCGTGGTGCGTGAAGGGGCTCGCGCAGCGGCAGTAGGGCTCAGCCGGTGAGGCCGGCGGCGTAGGCGAGCAGCCCGACCTGCGTGCGGTTGTCGCAGTCGAGCTTGCGCATCACGGCGGAGACGTAGCCCTTCACCGTGGCCTCGGAGAGGAACAGCCGGGCGCCGGTCTCGGCGTTCGACAGGCCCGCCCCGATCGCGGCGACGACCTCGCGCTCGCGCTCCGAGAGCACCTGCAGGCGCTCCGCGGCGCGGGCGCGGGCCTGGGCCGGGGCGGCCGAGGCGCTGACCAGGCGGGCGGTCGCCTCGGGGGAGAGGACGGAGTGGCCGTCCGCGGCGACCCGCACCAGGCGCACCAGGTCGGCCGGCTCCGTCGACTTCAGCAGGAACCCCGAGGCGCCGCCGCCGAGGGCGCGCAGCACCGCGTCGTCGGCGTCGAACGTCGTCAGCACGACCACCCGCGACCCGGCATCCACGAGTTCCGGGAGCGCGGCGAAGCCATCGACCCCAGGCATCCGCAGATCCAGCAGGACGACGTCGGGTCGGTGCCGGACGGCTTGCTCCACCGCCTCCGCGCCGTCGCCCGCGGTGCCGACCACCTCGAGGTCGGCGGATGCGTCGAGGATGGTCCGCAGGTGCGCGCACACCATCGGCTCGTCGTCGACCACGAGGACCCGGACCGGCACGGCCGGGAGGGTCTCACGTCGTGGTGGGTACGTAGGCCGGTAACCGCGCACGCACCGCGAATCCGGCCGCCTCCGGGCCGGCCTCCAGCGTCCCACCGACCATCGCGACCCGTCGTCGCAAGCCGTCCAGGCCGGCCCCGCCGCCCGTCGCCGCGAGGTCGGGATCGGGTGTGCCGCCGGAGTCGATCACCGCGAGCCGGGCGCCCCGGTCGTAGTGGACCTCGACCGTGACGTGGGCGCCGCGGGCGTGCTTGCGGGCGTTGCTCAGCGATTCCTGGACGACCCGGGCGAGGGTGCGCTGCACGGTCGGGGTGAGCGTCGTCGGGTCGCCGTGCTCGGAGCACGTCACGTCCACCCCCACCGCCCGCGACTCCGCGACGAGGCCGGCGACGGCGTTCCGGTCGGCGGCCGCGGGCGCGGTGGGGGAGCCGGCGGCGGGCTCGCCGGTCCGCAGCACTCCCACGAGGTCGCGCAGCTCCGCCAACGCGGCCCGCCCCGACGTCCGCAGCTCCTCCGCGGCCTGCCCGACGGCGGGGTCGGTCGTCGTCGCCTGCAGCGCTCCGGCCTGGAGGACCATCAGGTTGACGCGGTGGGTCACGACGTCGTGCATCTCGGCCGCCAGCCGGGCGCGCTCCTCGGCCCGGGCGGTCTCCTCCGCGCGGTCGGCGCGCTCGTGCGCGGCGGCGATCAGCTCGCGCCGGGTCCCCACGTACAGCCCGGCCAGCGCCACGAGCACCGAGGCGAACAGCAGGAACGCGTGGTCGTTGACGCGGAAGCCGATCCAGCCCTGCCCGCCGACGAACGACGCCGCGAACAGCAGCGGTACCAGCCACCACAGGTGCACGCGATCGCGGAGGTGCGCGCCCGCCGCGTAGATCGCGCCGTACAGGAACCACGTGCCCGGGAGGACGAGCACGAGCGCCGCGGTCAGGAGCGCGACGACCACCGGGCGGGTACGCCGGAACAGCAGCACCACGGTCAGGACGACCGTGACCGCGAGCTCGCCGCCGGTCGTCAGCGGGACCAGCGGGTGCGGGGGCGACGGGAAGAGCAGGGTCAGACCGACGCCCCAGACGCCGAAGGCCAGGGCGACCACGACGTCGGCCGGCGTCACCCCGCGCGTCACCCCACGCGTCGCAGCGGCGCGCGCTGCCCCCAGGTCAGGCACCGCCACCCCCACTCCACCGGGCCGTAGGCGAAGTGTCGCAGCCAGAGCCGGCTCCACACGATCTGCACGACGAGGATGCCGACGGTCAGGGCGGCGATCTGCGGCCCGTCGGCGAGCGAGTCGATCCCGAGCAGCGGGCCGGACACGAGGAACAGCACCGTGGCGGACAGGTAGTTCGTGAGCGCCATCCGACCCAACGGGGCGAACACGGCGTCCAGCGCGGGGGCCACCGGGGTCCGCAGCAGGAGCAGGACCAGGCACGAGTAGGCGATCGCCCCGGCCACCGACGCGGTGGCGTGCAGCAGGTCGCCGCCCAGGGCGGCACCGAACACGCTCACCACGGGCAGCCGGACTCCCGCGAGCTGGGCGACGGTCCACGCGAGCACGACGACCGCGCTCACGACGAACGCGACCGCGATCC
Source organism: Actinomycetospora termitidis (assembly GCF_030286555.1). Classification (GTDB taxonomy): domain Bacteria; phylum Actinomycetota; class Actinomycetes; order Mycobacteriales; family Pseudonocardiaceae; genus Actinomycetospora; species Actinomycetospora termitidis. Next base: position 61,198 of record NZ_JASVWF010000009.1, read on the forward strand.
GACCCGGGTGCCGCCGGAGCCCGTCGGGCACGCCGACCCGGGCCAGACCGAAGCCGAACGGCAGCAGGCCCGCGATGAGCCCCACGCTGGTCTGGACCTGCGGCAGCAGGACCAGCAGCACGATCCCGACCACCAGACAGGCTCGCGGCGACAGGAACGACATCGGGATCAGCAGGACCAGCCCCACCAGCGCGTAGGGCAGCAGGGCCTCGCCGACGTGGAAGAACTGGTGAATCCCGCCGATCACCAGCAGGATCGCGAGCCGCCGGGCGAGCACGAGCCGGGGTCGGTCGGTGCGGCGCCCGGCGCGCTCGAGGAACAGACCGAACCCGACGCCGAAGAGCATCGCGAAGATCGGCATGAACCGCTCGAAGAAGATCAGGTCCACGGCCGTGGGCAGGACGTTGCGGCTGGTCGGGTCGCCCCGCAGCCACACCAGCTGCTGGTAGACGTTGATCACGAGGATCCCGCACAGCGCGACGCCACGGAGGACGTCCAGGGACTCGATCCGGTCGCCCGGCGTGGAGACGGCCGCACCGGACTCCTCGTGGGCGGGCCGGCGCCGGGGCACCGTCGGCTCGGTGGTCATGGGATCAGCATGGTCGCCCGCACCCCGCGACCACCGCCCCCGACGGTCGTCCGCGGTACCGACGAAAGTCGGGTGTCAGCCCTGTCAGCCCGGCCATTCCTCCGGGACCTCGCGCGCGATCTCGTCCAGCCAGATGCGCGCGGACGAGTCCGACGGGGCCCGCCAGTCGCCGCGGGGCGACAGCGCCCCGCCCGCGGACACCTTCGGCCCGTTCGGCACCGCGGAGCGCTTGAACTGGGCGAACTGGAAGAACCGCTGGACGAACACCTCGAGCCACCGCCGGATCTCCGGCAGGTCGTAGGCGACGCGGTCGTCGTCGGGGAAGCCCGGGGGCCACGGGCCGGCCGCGGCGTCGTGCCAGGCGTGCCAGGCCAGGAAGGCGATCTTCGACGGGCGGGAGCCGTGACGGAGGATCTGCCACAGCGTGAAGTCCTGGAGGTTGTACGGCCCGATCTTCTCCTGGCTCGACTGCACCGGGGCGTCCTCGGTCGCCGGCACGAGCTCCGGGGTGATCTCGGTGTCGAGCACCGACTGCAGGACCTCGCCGACCTCGTCGGAGAACTGCCCCGAGGAGATGACCCAGCGGATCAGGTGCTGGACGAGCGTCTTGGGCACGCCGCCGTTGACGTTGTAGTGCGACATCTGGTCGCCCACGCCGTACGTCGACCAGCCGAGGGCGATCTCCGAGAGGTCCCCGGTGCCCAGGACGATGCCGCCGCGCTGGTTCGCGGCCCGGAACAGGTAGTCCGTCCGCAGCCCGGCCTGGACGTTCTCGAAGGTGACGTCGTACACCGGCTCGCCCTGCGAGAACGGGTGGTCGAGGTTCGCGAGCATCAGCCGCGCGGTCTCGGTGATGTCGATCTCCGCGAAGGTGACCCCGAGGGCCTCGCAGAGCCGCTGCGCGTTGCCCTTGGTCCGCTCGCCGGTGGCGAACCCCGGCAGCGTGAAGGCGAGGATGTCGCTGCGCGGGCGCCCGGCCCGGTCGAGCGCCCGCGCCGCCACGATCAGCGCGTGGGTGGAGTCGAGCCCCCCGGACACCCCGATCACGATCTTCGGCTGGTTGATCGCCCGCATCCGCTGCTCGAGCCCGGACACCTGGATCGAGTAGGCCTCGTAGCAGTCCTGCTCGAGCCGCGCCGGGTCGGCGGGCACGAACGGGAAGCGCTCGACCTCGCGGCGCAGCCCCAGGTCGCCGTCGGGCGGATCGAGCGTGAACTCGACCGTCCGCCAGTCGGCCAGCCGGTCGGCGTGCTGGCGCCGGTTGTCGTCGAACGTGCCCATCCGCAGCCGCTCGGAGCGCAGTAGGTCCAGGTCGACGTCGGCGACGCAGTGCCGCTGCCCGTCGGGGAAGCGCTCGGTGTCGGCGAGGAGCCGCCCGTTCTCGTGGACGGAGGTCTGGCCGTCCCACGCGAGGTCGGTGGTCGACTCGCCCTCGCCCGCGGCGGCGTAGACATACGCGGCGGCGCACCGGGCGGAGGACGACTTCGTGAGCAGCTGCCGGTCGTCCGCGCGGGCGACCGTGATCGGGCTGCCGCTGAGGTTGGCCAGGACGGTGGCCCCGGCCAGCGCGGCCTCGGCGCTGGGCGGCACCGGGACGAACATGTCCTCGCAGATCTCCACGTGCAGCACGAGACCGGGCACGTCGGTCGCGGCGAAGAGCAGGTCGGCCCCGAAGGGCACGTCGACGCCGTCCACCCGGATCGTGCCGTGCTGGTCGTCGCCCGCAGCGGCCTGCCGCCGCTCGTAGAACTCGCGGTAGGTCGGCAGGTAGGACTTCGGGGCGACCCCCAGGACCCGTCCGCGGTGGACCACGACCGCGCAGTTGTACATCCGGTGCCGGTGGCGCAGCGGGGCGCCGACGACGAGCACCGGGTCCAGCGCCGCGGTCCGCTCCACGAGCGCCGCGAGCGCACGCTCCACCTCGTCGAGCAGGGTGTCCTGCAGCAGCAGGTCCTCGATCGAGTACCCGGAGAGCGTCAGCTCGGGGAACACGACGAGCGCGGCACCCTCGTCGTGGCACGTCCGCGCCATCTCGACGACCGCGTCGGCGTTCGCGGGAGGATCCGCGAGCGAGGTGCGCAGCGTCGCGGCCGCCACACGGGCGAACCCGTGGCGGTAGGCGTTCCTGAAGTCGTACGAGCCGATCGCGGGCAACGGTGGTCCCTCCCGGTGATCACTCCGCGTGCGACCGCAGTGTGCCCGACGGGTCCGACATCGACGCCCGGAAAAGCGGGTGACCGGGACGGGGCCCCGACTCCCCGGCCCCGGTCGGGTGCCTCAGCGGCGCTTCGCGGGACGCCGGCGCTTCGTGCCGTAGCCCGCCATGACGTCGAAGACGCCGAGGACGCGCTCGAACGCGCGTCCGGCCCTGCGCAACCTGCTCATCGCGGATCTGCCCTTCCGGTCGACTCCGTGCGGCGCCGACGGTCCCAGACGAGATCCGTGTGAGGCCGAGGGGGTCAGACCCACGCCATCGCGCGGCGGTACGTCCAGTACTCGCCCACGGGCTGCGCGAGCGAGGTCAGCTCGGCGAGCTCGTCGTCGGACAAGGTCACCGGCGCGAGGTTGGCCGCCAGCTGCCCCGGATCCGCGGCCCCGGACAGCACCACGTCGACGAACGGCTGCGCGGCGATCGCCGCGAGCGCCACCGCGTCCGCGCCGACCCCGTGCGCCGCGGCGACGCGCGCGAGCGGGGCGGGCGGGTCGACCACCAGCCGACCGTTGGCGACGCCCTCCTTGACCAGCACCCGCACGCCATCGTCGTGCGCGCTCGCCAGGGCGTCCCCGACCGAGGTCTCCAGGAGGTTCCACGTCGACTGCACCGCGGTGAACAGCGGCTCGCCGCCCACCCGCAGCGCGAGCCCGCGACCCACCGCGTCGGCCTGGTCGGGACCCGACGTCGAGAACCCGAGGCGCACCCCGCCGTCCCGCAGCCCGCCCAGCGCCTCCAGCAGCGGCCCGTCGTCGAACAGCGGGGAGTCCGTGGTCAGCGAGTGCACCTGGTAGAGGTCCGGCACGCCGAGCGTCGCCCGGGTCTCGGCCCACTGCGTGCGGAAGTGGTCGAGCGTGTGCTCCTTCACCTCGTGGACCTCGGCGTCGGGGTCCCAGCCCGCGGTGTAGCGGTAGCCCCACTTGCTGGAGACGGTGCATTCCCGACGACGGGTCGGGTGCGCGGCGAACCAGGCGCCCAGGAACTCCTCCGCACGGCCGTAGGACCGGGCGGCGTCGAAGGCCCGCACGCCGGCGTCCCAGGCGGCGTCGAGGGTGGCGTGGGCGAGGGCGCGCAGCTCGTCGACCGAGCGGTGCACGCCGTCGCGACCGACGTTGACGTAGGTCGGCCGGCCGAGCGCGGCCAGGCCCAGCGCGAACTCCGTCATCGCTCCAGCCTATCCATCGGCCCTGGTCAGGGCCGCCACGGCGCGATGTCGGGGGGCACGTCTAGACTCGCGGCCAACGCCCGGGCGGGTGTCGACGTCGAGGCCCCTGACGGGTCACCGTCGTACACCCCCGGCGCGCGATCGAGAAGTCCCGCCCGGAGGAGAACGAGCTGTGAAGTCCACCGTCGAGCACCTGTCGCCGACGCGCGTCCGTCTCGCCGTCGAGGTGCCGTTCGACGAGCTCAAGCCGACCTTCGACCAGGCGTACAAGAAGATCGCCCAGCAGGTCCGCATCCCCGGCTTCCGCCCGGGGAAGGCCCCCGCCCGCATCCTCGACCAGCGGCTCGGCCGCGGGGTGGTCCTCGAGGAGGTCGTCAACACCGCGGTGCCGCAGAAGTACGGCGAGGCGGTCGGCGAGGCGGAGCTGAATCCCCTGGGTCAGCCCGAGATCGAGGTCACCTCGATCGACGACGGCGACAAGATCGCCTTCACCGCCGAGGTCGACGTCCGGCCCGAGATCGCGCTGCCCGACTACTCGACGATCTCGGTGTCGGTGGACTCGGCCGAGGTCACCGACGACGACGTCGACGATCAGCTGACGGGCCTGCAGGCGCGCTTCGGCACGCTCAGCGGCGTCCAGCGCCCGGCGCAGACCGACGACTTCGTGGTCATCGACCTGTCGGCCACCGTCGGCGGCGAGGCCCTCGAGGAGGCCCAGGCGTCCGGGATGAGCCACCAGGTCGGTTCCGGCCAGCTCATCGAGGGCCTCGACGAGGCCCTCGAGGGCATGTCCGCGGACGAGACCAAGACCTTCACGACGAAGCTCGTCGCGGGCGACCACGCCGGCGAGGAGGCCGAGGTCACGGTCACGGTCTCGCAGGTCAAGGAGCGCCAGCTCCCGGAGGCCGACGACGAGTTCGCCCAGCTGGCGAGCGAGTTCGACACGCTCGACGAGCTCAAGGCCGACCTGCGCGAACGCCACGGCCGGGTGAAGAAGATGGAGCAGGCCGGCCAGGCGCGCGACAAGGTGCTCGAGGCGCTGCTCGAGGCGGCCGACATCCCCGCGCCGCAGGGCGTCGTCGACTCCGAGGTCGAGGTGCGCGCCCACGAGGCCGTGCACGAGTTCGACCACGACGAGGACGCGCTCACGAAGTACGTCGAGTCCCAGGGCCAGACCCGCGAGGAGTTCGACACCGAGCTGCGCACCACGGCCGAGCAGGCCGTGCGGACCCAGCTGCTGCTCGACGAGATCGCCGAGAAGGGCGAGATCCAGGTCGACCAGCAGGAGCTGATGGAGCGCATCTTCATGCAGGCGCAGCGCTTCGGCATCAGCCCCGAGGAGTACATCCAGCAGGCCCAGCAGGCCAATCAGCTCGGCGCGATCTTCGCCGACGTGCGTCGCGGCAAGGCGCTGGCCTCGGTGGTCCAGGCCGCCACGATCCTCGGCCCAGACGGCGAGGAGCTCGACCTCTCCGAGCTGTTCGGCACCGCACAGCCGGAGGCCGGCGACGAGGCCACCGACGCGGCCGAGGTCGCCGACGAGACCGCGACCGCCGCGTCGGGCTCGGACCAGGACGAGGACGCCGTCGTCGTCGAGTCCGCGGACGCCGCGGCCGGTCCGTCCGACGAGGCCACCGAGGTCGCGGACGCCGACACCGCCGCGAGCACCTCCTCCGCTCCCCAGGCCTGAGTCCCGTCCGGGCGCGTGTGCCCACAGCGGCTGTGCCCACAGCGAACACGCGCCCGGGACGGACGTTCCCGGCGGTGTCGATCGTTAGGGTCGATGGCAGCGCTGCGTCAGGTACCCCCAACACCCAAGGAAAGCAGGGACAGGTGAGCCAGCACCTCTCCGATCCGTCCGGGGCGGTCATGCGGTCCGCCGGCGGGTCGATGACGCTCAACGACTCGGTCTACGAGCGCCTCCTGCGGGAACGGATCATCGTTCTCGGCCAGGAGGTCAACGACACCATCGCGAACCAGATCTCCGCGCAGCTCCTCCTGCTGTCCGCGGAGGACCCGAACACCGACATCACGCTCTACATCAACTCGCCGGGCGGCTCGGTCTCGGCCGGCATGGCGATCTACGACACCATGCAGTGGATCGAGCCCGACGTCTCCACCGTGGCGATGGGCCTCGCGGCCTCCATGGGGCAGTTCCTGCTCTCCGCGGGCGCCCCCGGCAAGCGGCTCGCCCTGCCGCACGCGCAGATCATGATGCACCAGCCCTCCGGCGGCCTCGGCGGCACGGAAACCGACATCACGATCCGCGCGGAGTCGTTGCGCAAGCTCAAGCGCCAGCTCGCCGAGCTGATCGCCGAGCACACCGGGCAGACCTTCGAGCAGATCACGGCCGACTCCGACCGTGACCGCTGGTTCGACCCGTACGAGGCGCAGGAGTACGGCTTCATCGACCACGTCGTGACCCGGGCGAGCGAGACCCGCTCGAACGGCAACGGCACCAGCGCCTGAGGAGACGCACCATGAGTGAGCTTCACGTTCCGGGTGGGCGTGCCGCGGCGTCGCCGGAGGCCCGCTACATCCTGCCGTCGTTCGTCGAGCGGACGAGCTACGGCGTGAAGGAGTCGAACCCCTACAACAAGCTCTTCGAGGAACGGATCATCTTCCTCGGGGTGCAGATCGACGACGCGTCCGCGAACGACGTCATGGCGCAGTTGCTGTTCCTGGAGTCCAACGACCCGGACCGCGACATCACCATGTACATCAACTCGCCGGGCGGCTCGTTCACCGCGCTCATGGCGATCTACGACACCATGCAGTACGTCCGGCCGGACATCGCGACGGTCTGCCTCGGGCAGGCCGCCTCGGCCGCGGCGGTCGTGCTCGCCGCCGGTGCCCCGGGCAAGCGCCTCGCCGTGCCGAACGCGCGCGTGATGATCCACCAGCCGGCCACCGAGGGCTTCTACGGGCAGGCCTCCGACCTGGAGATCCAGGCCAACGAGATCACCCGCATGCGCCGGCTGCTCGAGACGACGCTCGCGAACCACACCAACCGCACCGCGGAGCAGGTTCGCGAGGACATCGAGCGCGACAAGATCCTGACGGCCGACGAGGCCAAGGACTACGGGATCATCGACGACGTCGTGGCCAGCCGGAAGCTCTCGGCGAACCGGTAGCCGCACGCGGTGGGTGGTCGGCGACGACCGCCCACCGCGTCGCCCGGCCGGGACGGCGCGTCGCCACCGGTCTCGGGCACACGACCAGCAGGATCGCCGCACCCCGAAGCCTCCCGCCCCGGCGGATCCGACGGGTACGGTCAATCACGACAGCGCGCACCGTCCGGGTGCGCCGGATGGGACACGGGGTCTGCTGCGATGGCACGCATCGGTGACGGCGGGGACCTGCTGAAGTGCTCGTTCTGCGGAAAGAGCCAGAAGCAGGTCAAGAAGCTCATCGCCGGGCCCGGCGTGTACATCTGCGACGAGTGCATCGACCTCTGCAACGAGATCATCGAGGAGGAGCTCGCCGAGGCCGGTGAGGTCAAGCTCGACGAGCTCCCGAAGCCCACCGAGATCCACGAGTTCCTCGACCAGTACGTCATCGGTCAGGACGACACGAAGAAGACGCTCTCGGTCGCCGTCTACAACCACTACAAGCGGGTGCAGGCGGGGGAGAAGAACCGGGAGAACGCCCGGAGCGACGACACCGTCGAGCTGGCGAAGTCGAACATCCTCATGCTCGGCCCCACGGGCTGCGGCAAGACCTACCTCGCCCAGACCCTCGCGAAGCTGCTGAACGTCCCCTTCGCGATCGCGGACGCCACGGCCCTCACCGAGGCCGGGTACGTCGGCGAGGACGTCGAGAACATCCTGCTGAAGCTGATCCAGGCCGCGGACTACGACGTCAAGCGTGCCGAGACCGGCATCATCTACATCGACGAGGTCGACAAGATCGCCCGCAAGTCGGAGAACCCGTCGATCACCCGCGACGTCTCCGGCGAGGGCGTCCAGCAGGCCCTCCTGAAGATCCTCGAGGGCACGACGGCGAGCGTGCCCCCGCAGGGCGGGCGCAAGCACCCGCACCAGGAGTTCATCCAGATCGACACGACGAACGTCCTGTTCATCGTGGCCGGGGCCTTCGCGGGCCTCGAGAAGATCATCGCCGAGCGCGTGGGCAAGGGCGGCCTCGGCTTCGGCGCGGACATCCGGTCGAAGGCCGAGATGGAGTCTGCGGAGTCGTTCGGCGACACCATGCCCGAGGACCTCATCAAGTTCGGCCTGATCCCCGAGTTCATCGGCCGTGTGCCGGTGATGGCGTCGGTGTCGAACCTCGACAAGCCCAGCCTGGTGCAGATCCTCACCGAGCCGCGCAACGCGCTGGTGAAGCAGTACCAGAAGCTGTTCGAGATGGACGGCGTCGAGCTCGAGTTCGACCCGGCCTCCCTCGAGGCCATCGCCGACCAGGCCATCCTGCGCGGCACCGGCGCGCGTGGTTTGCGGGCGATCATGGAAGAGGTCCTGAACCCCGTCATGTACGACATCCCCAGCCGCGACGACGTCGCCAAGGTGGTCGTCACCGAGCAGACGGTCAAGGACAACGTCAACCCGACGATCGTCCCGCGCCAGCCGTCCCGGCGGGAGCGCCGCGACAAGTCGGCCTGAGCCGCACCCGGACCCTGAACGGGCCGCTCATCACCTTCTTGCGTGATGAACGGCCCGTTCGCTTGTCACCGGGGGAGCCGCGCCTACAGGTGCGGGAACGCCGTCGACGACGAGGCCGGCCCGAACGGCAGCGGCGACGGCGCGACGTGCTGACCCAGGAACGCGATCACCTGCGGCAGGATCGTCGCGTAGTACGACCCGGTGTGCGCCCCGGGACCGATCCGCGAGTACTGCGGGCGCGCCACGTCGATGTAGCGCCGCACGGCCGGGGCGAACGCGTCGCGGTCGCCGCACCACATCCCCGTCGGGGTGCCGGCGAGCTCGGGGTAGAAGCGCAGCGGGTCGTTCGCGATCCAGTCGGCGGCGCCGGCGAACGGCCGCCGCGCGGCGACCGCCCAGTCGAGGAACAGGCCCGGGGACATCGCGGCGACCGCCTTTACGGGGGTCTGCCGCTGCACCCGGGCCCGGGCGTACATCAGCGCGCCCGCCCCGCCCATGGACACCCCGCTCGCGAGCACGGGGACGCCGGCGGTCTCCCGCGCCATGCCCCGCTCACCCAGCCACACGGGCAGCTCGTCGAGCAGCATCCGCATCGGGTCGTCGCCGGGGCGGAACGGGTGCCAGTAGTTGTCCCCGCCGTCGAGCGCGGCGACCGCGAACCGCGGGACCCCGGACGCCCAGGCCGTGCCCAGCGCGCGGCGCATCCCGGGGTCGCCCCACCAGAGCGCGTTGCCGCCCAGCCCGTGCAGGCCGACGGCCACCGGGAGGGTCGTGCGGTCGACCCCCGCGGGCGCGGTGATCACCAGCCGGACGGAGCGGTTCCGCGCCGCGGAGCGCACCCACTCCACGGTGGCGACCGCGTCCGGCGCGCGCGGGGGACGTGGCGCCGCCGGGACACGCTGCGGGATCGGCGCGGGGGTCTCGAACGAGCCGGCGAGAGACGTGGCGCCCGCGGCCAGCGCGCCCGCTCCGAGGACGGCGCCACCGCCGACGAGGAGCCGTCGACGGCTCACCCGCTGCTGCCCCGACACACCTCTCCCCTCGACCCCGCCGTTCTCCTGACGCGGTATCGGATCCGGCGTCGGGCGACGTTACCCAGGATCCTCGTCGACCCCGGTCACGCGGGAGGCCCCCGCGTAGATGTTCATCGACCGGCCACGCAGGAAGCCGACCAGCGTCATGCCTGCGTCCTCGGCCATCTCGGCGGCGAGCGACGACGGCGCCGACACCGCGGCCAGCGCGGGGATCCCGGCCATCACGGCCTTCTGGGTCAGCTCGAACGACGCCCGTCCCGAGACCATGAGCACCGTACCGGCGGCGGGTACCGCGCCGGCGAGCAGGGCGTGCCCGATGACCTTGTCCACCGCGTTGTGCCGGCCGACGTCCTCACGGACCGCGAGGAGGGTGCCGTCGGCGCGGAACAGGCCGGCGCCGTGCAGCCCGCCGGTCGAGTCGAACACCTTCTGCGCGGCACGCAGGGAGTCCGGGAGGGAGAACAGGACCTCGGCGGGGATCGTCACCGGGTCGTCGGCGGGGGAGAAGGCGGTGCGGGTGCGGACGGCGTCGAGCGAGGCCTTGCCGCAGACCCCGCAGCTCGAGGTCGTGTAGAAGCGCCGCTCCACCGAGTCGTCCGGCGGGGCGACGCCCGGGGCCAGAGCGAGGTCGAGGACGTTGTAGGTGTTGCGCCCGGTGTCGTCGACCGAGTCGCAATAGCGCGCCGTCGCGATGTCCTCGGCCGAGGTGATGACGCCCTCGGTGAGCAGGAAGCCGTGGGCGAGCTCGACGTCGTGCCCCGGGGTGCGCATCGTCACCGCGAGCGGCTTCCCGTCGATCCGGAGCTCGAGGGGTTCCTCGGCCGCGAGGGCGTCCGGGCGGCGGGCCACGCCCTGCTCGCGCACGCGGGTGACGGGGCGACGGACGGTCACTCTGCCCATGGGGGACACCTCGCTCGAATGGTGGGACCCGGACGACGGTGACATAGTCGCGGCGTCACACGCCCGTCACACACGGTTGCGCCCGTAGGAGGTCGCTGTGGGTTTCCTCGACCGCTCCGCCATCGTCGCACCACCGGGCTGGAGTCGCTGGCTCGTGCCGCCGGCCGCGCTGGCGGTGCACCTCGGGATCGGGCAGGCGTACGCCTGGAGCGTCCTCAAGACCGGTCTGGGCACCGGCCTGCAGCTCTCCGGGACCGCGACCGCGCTGCCGTTCCAGCTCGCGATCATCATGCTCGGTCTGTCCGCCGCGGTCGTGGGCACGACCGTGGAGCGGCGCGGACCGCGGTGGGCGATGTTCGTCTCCACGATCTTCTTCTCGGCCGGCTTCCTCGTCTCCGCCCTCGGCCTCGCGCTCGAGCAGTACTGGCTCGTCGTCTTCGGCTACGGGTTCCTGGGCGGCATCGGCCTGGGCATCGGGTACATCTCGCCGGTCTCGACGCTGATGAAGTGGTTCGCGGACCGGCCCGGTATGGCCACCGGCATCGCGATCATGGGCTTCGGCGGCGGCGCGCTCATCGCCTCGCCGATCGAGACCAACCTGCTCGCGGCCTTCGGGACGTCCCCCGGCGGGCTCGCCTCGACCTTCGCGGTGATGGGCGTCGGCTACGCGATCTTCATGTCCGTCGGCTGGCTGCTCATCCGCGTGCCCGCGGACGACTGGTCGCCGCCGAACGCCCCGCAGCAGGCCGCGCAGGCCGTCCGCGACGACCTGGCGGTCTCCGCGCAGACCGCGGTCAAGCTCCCGCAGTTCTGGCTGCTGTGGATCATCCTGTGCTTCAACGTGACCGCGGGCATCGGCCTGCTCGAGCGCGCGAACGACATCTACAAGGACTTCTTCGCGACGACGGGTCCGGCCCAGCTGATCGCCGGGGCCGCCGCGGCCTTCGTGTCGATCCTGTCGCTGGCCAACATGCTGGGCCGGTTCATCTGGTCCTCGACGTCGGACGTCGTCGGCCGCAAGAACATCTACCGGCTCTACCTCGGCGTCGGCGCCCTGCTCTACCTGGCGATCCTCACGCTCGGCGAGGGGAACAAGGTCGTCTTCCTCATCGCCTCGCTGCTGATCCTCTCCTTCTACGGCGCCGGGTTCGCGACGATCCCCGCCTACCTGAAGGACCTCTTCGGCACCTACCAGGTCGGTGCCATCCACGGCCGGCTCCTGACGGCGTGGTCGGCGGCCGGGGTGCTCGGCCCCCTGGTGGTCAACGCGATCGTCGACGCCCGCGGCGACATCGAGGGACCCGCCCGCTACAGCGTGTCCTTCACGATCATGATCGGCCTGCTCGTCGTCGGCTTCATCGCGAACGAGCTGGTCCGGCCGGTCGACCCGAAGCACTACGTCGGCACCGAGGCCCCGGTGCGTGAGGAGGCGGCACGATGAGCCAGGCGACGAGCGGTGGCCGGACCGTGCTCACGGTCGTGGCGTGGTTGTGGGTGCTGATCCCGTTCCTGTACGGGGTGTGGCAGCTGGTGATCAAGCTCCCCGCCCTGTTCTAGCCGGTCGTAGGATCGAGGGCGATGCGCTACGAGCCCGACACCTTCGACGCCGACGCCGCGGGCGACACCGACGCGGACGAACTCGCCCAGCTCCTCGCGGCCGCGGGGGGCGACACGACGGCGGGCGGTGGCGCCCTGGCGGACGCGATGGTCCGCACCGGACCCGACCCGGACGCCGTGCCGGCCGCCGAGCACGACACCGCCGAGGAGCTCGCCGCGCTGCGCGAGGTCGAGGCGGAGCTCGACCAGCGCTGGCCGGAGACGCGGATCGCGCCCTCGCTGGACCGGATCCGCGCGCTGTGCGACGTCCTGGGGGAGCCGCAGCGCTCCTACCCCGTCGTGCACATCGCCGGGACGAACGGCAAGTCGTCGGTCACCCGCATGATCGACGCGTTGCTGACGCGGATCGGGCCGCGCACCGGTCGCTACACCAGCCCGCACCTGCAGCGGGTCACCGAGCGGATCGCGCTCGACGGGCGGCCGATCTCCGCCCGCCGTTACGTCGAGACCTGGCAGGAGATCGCGCCGTACGTGGGCGTGGTCGACCGCGCCCGGGACGACGTGGACGGCGTGCACTGCTCGAAGTTCGAGGTCCTGACGGCGATGGCGTTCGCGGCCTTCGCCGACGCCCCGGTGGACGTCGCGGTCGTCGAGACCGGCCTGGGCGGCTCCTGGGACGCGACCAACGTGGCCGACGGTGCCGTCGCCGCGATCACGCCGATCGGGCTCGACCACCAGGACTACCTGGGGTCGGACCTCGTCGGGATCGCCAAGGAGAAGGCCGGGATCATCAAGCCGGGCTCGGTGGCGCTGCTGGCCCAGCAGACCCCCGAGGTCGCCCAGGTGCTCCTGGAGCGCGCCGTCGAGGTCGACGCCGAGGTCGCCCGGTCGGGCGTCGAGTTCGGGGTGCTCGAGCGGTCGGTCGCGGTCGGCGGCCAGCAGCTGCGCCTGCAGGGGCTCGCCGGCGAGTACGACGACATCTACCTCCCGCTGTTCGGCGAGCACCAGGCCGGCAACGCCGCGCTCGCCCTGGCCGCGGTCGAGGCGTTCTTCGGCGCCGGCGCCGCCCGCAAGCTCGACATCGAGGCCGTGCGCGACGCGTTCGCGGCCGTCCGCGTGCCCGGTCGGCTGGAGCGGCTGCGCTCGGCACCGACGGTCGTCGTCGACGCGGCGCACAATCCGCACGGGGCCGCTGCGGCCGCGGCCGCGGTGAAGGAGGAGTTCTCCTTCCGGCGGCTCGTCGGCGTCGTCGCGATCATGGCGGACAAGGACGCCGACGGGATCCTCGCCGCCCTCGAGCCGATCTTCGACGAGATCGTCGTGACCGGGATGTCCTCGCCCCGCGCGATGGACCCCGACGCCCTGGGTGCCCTCGCCGTCGGGCGCTTCGGCTCCGAGCGCGTCGTCGTCGAGACCCGGATGGACGCCGCGCTGGAGACCGCGATCTCGATGGCCGAGGAGACCTCCGACGACGGGGCCACCGCCGGCGGCGGGGTGCTCGTGATCGGGTCCGTGGTCGCGGCCGGCGAGGCCCGCACGCTGCTGGGGCGGGACCCGTCGTGAGCGAGGGGGTGGAGGAGGAGCCGGTCCGGCCGCCGGACCCGCGCCGCGCGTTCCGCGGCCCGGCGTCGGCCTGCCTGGTCCTGGAAGCCATCGCCGTGCCGCTGGTGCTGCCGGTGATGAACTACGTCGAGGGCGGCATCACCGCGGCCAAGCTGGCGCTCGTCGTGGTGCTGACCGTCGGGATGATCGTGGGCTGCGTGGTGATCCTGAAGCCGTGGGGCCTGCGCTTCGCGGTCGGGCTGCAGATCCTCATGCTCCTCGGCTGGGTGCTCTCACCGTCGCTCGGCCTGATGGGGCTGATCTTCTGCCTGGTCTGGGGCCTGATGCTCTGGATGCGCCGCGAGGTGATTCGTCGGCAGGAGGCCTGGTTCGCGGCGCAGTGAGGTGCCATGGTATGGCGATGGGCTCCGAGAACCGCGCTCGCCGCGCGCAGCGCTCGCGGGACAAGACACGGGAGGTCCGGCGGATGCGCCGCACCTCGATCGACGTCGACGACCTCGATCTGGACGCGCTCGACCATCGCTCCCTCCGGCCCCACGCCTCGGATCCACTGGGCCGCTGACCTCGCGGCTGCGCGCGCCCGGGCCGGCGACCAGCTTGTCGCGGGATCCCGGCCCCGAGGACCCACCTTGTCGCTGTGATTCCCAGCGACAGGGTGGGAGCGCGGCCACGAGAACCCGCGACAAGCAGCACCGATCACCCTGTCGTCGGGATCCGCCGCGACAGGATGGGAGCGCGGCCACGAGACGACTCGCGCTCGGCATGATCACCGAGCACCCTGGGCGGTCGCCGACGCGCCCGGGCCGCCGCAGGTGCTCGCTCGACGGTGCGACGGCCCCGCGGAGTCTGCGACGGGGGTCTCAGTAGGCTCGTGCGGGTCCCTGAAGCGTGAACGGAGAGGAGCGCCGTGTCCGACGAGCGCACCCTGGTGCTGGTGAAGCCGGACGGCGTGCAGCGCGGTCTGATCGGTGAGGTCATCTCGCGCATCGAGCGCAAGGGCCTGCGGCTGGCCTCGCTGGAGTTGAAGGACGTCGAGCGGTCGGTGGCCGAGCAGCACTACGCCGAGCACGCCGAGCGGCCGTTCTTCGGCGAGCTGATCGAGTTCATCACGTCGGGCAAGGTGGCCGCGATGGTCGTCGAGGGCCCGCGGGCGATCGCGGCGTTCCGGCAGATCGCCGGCGGGACGGACCCGGTGGAGAAGGCGACGCCGGGCTCGCTGCGCGGCGACCTGGCGCTGGAGACCGGGTCGAACATCGTGCACGGCTCGGACTCGCCGGAGTCGGCCGAGCGCGAGATCAAGCTCTGGTTCGGCTGAGTCGGAGACACCACGGGGGAGTGGTTCACCGGGGCCCTTATCCTGGTGAACCATGTCCCTCGATGTCTCGACCGCGCCGGGGTCGGTGTACGACCGGCTCGAGCCGTTGCTGCCGCGGGTGCGCAAGCCCGTGCAGTACGTCGGTGGTGAGCGCAACGCGACGGTGACGCCGTGGGAGGACGCCGAGGTCCACTGGGTGCTGTGCTACCCCGACGCCTACGAGGTCGGGCTGCCCAACCAGGGCCTCATGATCCTCTACGAGGTGCTCAACGAGCGGCCGGACGCCCTCGCCGAGCGCACCTACGCCGTCTGGCCCGACCTCGCGGAGCTCATGCGCGAGCACGACGTCCCGCAGTTCACGGTCGACGCGCACCGCCCCGTCGCGGCCTTCGACGTCCTCGGCGTCTCGTTCGCCACGGAGCTCGGCTACACGAACCTGCTGGAGATCCTCGATCTCGCGGGCATCCCGCTGCACGCCGCGCAGCGCACCGCCGAGCACCCCTTCGTGCTCGCCGGCGGGCACGCGGCGTTCAACCCGGAGCCGATCGCCGACTTCGTCGACCTCGTGGCGCTGGGCGACGGCGAGGAGGTCGTCGGGGACATCACCGACGTCGTGAAGGCGGCGAAGGCCGAGGGCCTCTCGCGCCACGAGACGCTCGAGCGGCTCGCCGGGGTGCCCGGCGTCTACGTCCCCGGCCTCTACGCCGTCGACTACCACGACGACGGGTCGATCGCGGCCGTGCGCCCGACCTCGCCCGCGGCGCCGGAGCGGGTCCACAAGCGCACCACCAGCGACCTGGACGACTGGCCCTACCCGCGCAAGCCGCTGGTGCCGATGGCCGAGACCGTCCACGAGCGGATGAGCGTCGAGATCTTCCGCGGGTGCACTCGCGGCTGCCGCTTCTGCCAGGCCGGGATGATCACCCGACCGGTGCGCGAGCGGTCCAAGCAGGGCGTCTCGGAGATGGTCGAGGCGGGCCTGGAGGCCTCCGGCTACTCCGAGGTCGGCCTGCTGTCGCTCTCCAGCGCGGACCACTCCGAGATCGGCGAGATCGCCAAGGGTCTCGCCGATCGCTACGAGGGCACCGGCACCGGGCTCTCGCTGCCCTCCACCCGCGTCGACGCCTTCAACGTCGATCTCGCCGAGGAGCTCACCCGCTCCGGGCGCCGCTCGGGCCTGACGTTCGCCCCGGAGGGCGGCTCGGAGCGGCTCCGCCGCGTGATCAACAAGATGGTCTCCGAGGAGGAGCTCATCCGCACCGTCGCCACGGCCTACGAGCACGGGTGGCGCCAGGTCAAGCTGTACTTCATGTGCGGGCTCCCGACGGAGACCGACGAGGACGTCCTGCAGATCGCGACGATGGCCCACGAGGTCGTCCGGGCGGGCCGGCGGGCGTCGGGTCGGGGCGACGTGCGGACGACGGTGTCGATCGGGGCCTTCGTCCCGAAGCCGCACACGCCGTTCCAGTGGGCGGCGCAGACCGCTCCCGAGGTCGTCGACTCCCGGCTGCGCCAGCTACGCGAGGGCATCAACTCCGAGAAGTCGCTCGGCCGCAACATCGGCCTGCGCTACCACGACGGGCAGCCCTCGCTCATCGAGGGACTGCTCTCCCGGGGCGACCGCCGGGTCGGGCGGGTCATCGAGGCGGTCTGGCGCGACGGCGGGCACTTCGACGGCTGGAGCGAGTACTTCTCCTTCGAGCGTTGGGAGAGCGCGGCGGCCCGGGAGCTGCACGGTGTCGACCTGTTCTGGTTCACCACCCGCGAGCGCGACCAGCACGAGGTCCTGCCCTGGGACCACCTCGACTCCGGGCTCGACCGCGGGTGGCTCTGGGACGACTGGCAGGACGCGCTGGACTCCCGGGAGCAGGACGACTGCCGCTGGACGCCGTGCTTCGACTGCGGCGTCTGCCCGCAGATGGGCACCGAGATCCAGATCGGCCCGACGGCGGGGGAGATGGCTCCCGGTCGGATGCTGCCGCTGACGCCCGTGGAGACCCGCACGTCCACGCCGGTGCACAACCCGAGGCTGGGCTCGTCGTGAGCTACAAGGGGGAGGCGGCGCACCCGTCGGCGCCGACCGTTGCGAAGGTCCGGATGCGGTTCGCCAAGCGCGGCCGCGCCCGCTTCAGCTCGCACCGCGACGTCGCCCGGGCGATGGAGTGGGCACTGCGCCGCGCGGGCGTCCCGGTGTCCCTCTCCCAGGGCTTCAGCCCGCACCCGCGGCTGTCGTGGATCGGTGCCGCCCCGACCGGCGCGGCGAGCGAGGCCGAGTTCGTCGAGATCGGGCTCACCCGGGACCTGGAGCCCGAGGCCCTCGGTCGCGAGGTGGGGGCGGTCCTGCCCGAGGGCGTCGTCGTGCTCGACGTGGTCCGGGCCGGCCCGGGCGCGCTGGCCGACCGCATCGACGGCAGCGCCTGGCGGATCGAGATGCCCGGCGTCGACCCGACGGACCTGCGCGCGGCCGTCGCCGCCCTGCTCGCCCGGGAGGCCGTCGAGGTCGAGCGGATGACCAAGAACGGCCCGCGGATGCTGGACGTGCGGTCCGCGCTCGTCGCCCTCGACGTCATGGAACCGCTCGGAGAACGTCACCCGGACGATGAACGAACGTCCGATGACCCGGGCCCGACACGCCCGGACGCGAGCACCGACCGCCGTACGCATGCGCGCTCGGCCGTGTGTGGGACACTGTCGACGGTCGTACGACACACCACGCCGGTCGTGCGACCCGACGACGTGGTGAGCGCACTGCGCACGGTCGCAGGGCTGGAGCCGCCCGTCCCCGTCAAGGCGACGAGGACGGCGCAGGGCCGGCTCGACGACACCGGAGTGCTGCTCGACCCGCTCGAGGTGGACCGCGACCCGATCGGCCGCTGACCCGCACCGGGTGGCACGTCCCGAGAGTTGCGGTGACCGCCCGAGCGTGCTGGGACGGCCACCTCAGGCGAACCACGCGATGCCCTCGTGTGGCCGCGACCGCGAGGTCGCGCCCGGGGGCGAAGGAGTTGCATGACCGAGAACGACGCCCTCCCCGAAGCGTCATCAGCGTCGGAGACCGCCCCCACGACGGAGGCGGGCCGCCCCGACGCCGCGGCGCTGGCCGCGCTCCCCGAGAAGGTGCGGGTCCACGCCGTGGCACGGCTGGTCGGCTCGTCCAGCCGCGAGGTGCTCGCGGTGCTCGCCCGCCTCGAGGTGGCGGCGCGCAGCGCCCAGTCGAGCGTCGACCGCCCCACCGTCTCCCGCGTGGTGGAGCACTTCTTCCCGAGCGCGCCGGCCGAGGAGCCGGCCGTGCCGGAGGTGCCCCCGGCGCTCCCGGATCTCCCCGACACCGCGGAGTCCGTGAACTCCCTGGAACCCCAGGAACCGGCCGAGGCGCCGGTGACCGGCGCGATCTCGTCGGCCCCGGCCGCACCGGCCGCGCTCTTCCTGGCCCCGGACGTCACCACGCCCGCGACGCCCGCCGGTGAGGACGACGGGTCCACCGGGGGCGGCCGCCGCCGGCGCCGGGGCAGCCGGTCCTCCGGGGTGGTCACCCCGGACCGCACCGAGACCCCCGAGGAGCCGACCGGCCCGGCCGTCGACGAGACGTCCGAGGACGAGACCGCGGACACCTCCGGCCCGGCCACCGACGGCACCGACTCCGACGGTGACGACGAGTCCGGCCGCCGGCGCCGCCGCCGCGGTCGCCGCGGTCGTGGCCGCGGCCGGGGCGGGGACGACGGGCCCGACGACGAGTCGACCGACGACGACGGCTCCTCGGACGAGTCCGAGGACAGCGGGGACACCGAGGACCAGTCGGACTCCGACGACACCGAGGACGCCGACGACGGGGCCGAGGACTCGTCGGAGTCGGGGTCCGGGTCGTCGCGCCGCCGGCGGCGTCGTCGCCGTCGCGGGTCGGACGACTCGGGTGACTCGTCGTCGACGCCGGACGACCCGCCGAACACCGTCACCCACGTCCGCGAGAAGACCGAGCCGAAGCGGTCCAGCGACGACGAGGTCAAGGGCGTCAAGGGCTCGACCCGCCTCGAGGCGAAGCGCCAGCGGCGTCGCGACGGCCGGGAGGCCGGCCGCCGTCGGCCCTCGATCCTCTCCGAGTCGGAGTTCCTGGCGCGCCGCGAGGCCGTCGAGCGGACCATGGTCGTGCGCCAGCAGGCGGACCGCAGCCAGATCGGCGTCCTCGAGGACGGCGTCCTGGTCGAGCACTTCGTGGCGGGCATCGGCCAGAACTCGATGGTCGGGAACGTCTACCTGGGCCGCGTCCAGAACGTGCTGCCCTCGATGGAGGCGGCCTTCGTCGACATCGGGCGCGGTCGCAACGCCGTGCTCTACGCGGGCGAGGTCAACTGGGACGCCGCCGGGCTGGACGGCAAGCAGCGCAAGATCGAGCACGCCCTCTCGTCCGGCGACTCGGTGCTGGTGCAGGTCACCAAGGACCCGGTCGGCCACAAGGGCGCCCGGCTGACCACCCAGATCAGCCTGCCCGGCCGCTTCCTGGTCTACGTCCCCGGCGGCGGCGCCACCGGCATCAGCCGCAAGCTGCCCGAGCCCGAGCGCAAGCGGCTCAAGGACATCCTCAAGCGCATCGTCCCCGACGAGGCCGGGGTCATCATCCGCACGGCCGCGGAGGGGATCGAGGAGGCCGAGCTCGACGCCGACGTGCGTCGCCTGGCCGCCCAGTGGGAGGTCATCGAGCGGACCGGCAAGGACGCCGCCGAGGGCAAGGGCAAGAACAAGCCCAAGGTGCCCTCGCTGGTGCACGAGGAGCCGGACCTGCTGATCCGCGTCGTGCGCGACATGTTCAACGAGGACTTCTCCTCGCTGGTGATCTCGGGCGAGCAGGCCTGGGAGACCCTCGAGGGCTACATCTCGCACGTCGCGCCCGACCTCGTGCCCCGCCTGTCCCGCCACACCGGCCCGGAGGACGTCTTCGCCGCGTACCGCATCGACGAGCAGCTCGTGAAGGCCCTCGACCGCAAGGTCTGGCTGCCCTCCGGCGGCACCCTGGTCATCGACCGCACCGAGGCGATGACCGTCGTCGACGTCAACACCGGCAAGTTCACCGGCTCCGGGGGCAACCTCGAGGAGACGGTCACCCGGAACAACCTCGAGGCCGCCGAGGAGGTCGTGCGCCAGCTGCGGCTGCGCGACATCGGCGGCATGATCGTGATCGACTTCATCGACATGGTCCTGGAGTCGAACCGTGACCTCGTCCTGCGCCGGCTCACCGAGTGCCTCGGGCGCGACCGCACCCGCCACCAGGTCGCCGAGGTGACCTCGCTCGGCCTCGTCCAGATGACCCGCAAGCGGGTCGGGCAGGGCCTGCTCGACGAGTTCTCCACGGTCTGCGAGCACTGCAAGGGCCGGGGCGTCATCGTCTCGTCCGAGCCGGTGATCGGGACGAACGGCGGCCACGCGCACGAGAGCAGCAAGGGCTCGTCCTCCGGCTCGAACGGCTCTTCCTCCGGCTCGAACGGGTCCTCGAACGGCTCGTCCGACGCCGGGTCGAACGGCTCCGGCGGCTCGTCCGGGTCCGGTCGCCGCCGTGGCCGGGGCCGTCGGGGCGCGAGCTCCGAGGGCGGCTCGCCGACCACGGTCGCCGCGACGGCGAACGGGGCCGGGCACGTCCCGAGCCCCGCCGACGTGGCCGGCCGCCGGCCCGCGACGGCCGAGGAGGCCGGGGAACCCGAGGAGACCGAGGTGGCCCTCGAGGCCGACCTCGCCGAGGAGTCGACCGGCACCCCCGAGGAGACCGACACGACGCCGGACACCGACGCGGCGGCGGAGCAGAGCGCGACCGACGCCGGGGACTCCGGGGACTCCGGGGACTCCGAGGTCGCCCTGGAGGCCGACCTCGCCGAGGAGTCGACCGGGGAGCCGGCGCCGGAGCCGGCGGGGGCAACGCGGGCGGACGGGACGGTGGACGCCGCCGAGGACGCGGAGGAGGCCGCCGACGAGGCCCCCGAGGGTCCGGAGGTGGCGCGCGCGGCGGGTCCGGGCGAGGAGAGCGTGGCGCCGGAGCTGTCCGCGGCCCCGGCGTCCCCGGTCGCCGCGCCGGTCTCGGAGGAGCCCGACCAGCCCGAGGAGCCGTTCATCACGGGCCGCATCGGGGCGATGGCCCCGTCACAGCCCGCGACGGAGCCGGAGGCCGAGGAGCCCGAGGAGACCGCACCCGCCGTCGGGAACTCCGAGCCGACGCCGAAGCGCCAGCGGCGACGTGCCGCGTCCCGCCCCGCCGGACCGCCGGTGGCGGTGGGCGGGAACTGACCCCCGCGACCCGCCGTCGGGAAGGCGGCGGGTATCGTGGAGCGAGCAGTGCCGGGGTGGACCACGTCGGCACACGGTGAGGCGCCCTCGCGGGCGGGCCTCCCGACCCGAACCGAACGCCCAGCACGACAGGAGCCTGCGTCCGAGATGTACGCGATCGTGAAGACCGGCGGCAAGCAGTACAAGGTCGCGGTCGGCGACGTCCTCGACGTGGAGCTGCTGGACGGCGACTCGGTCGACCTGCAGCCCGTGCTCGTGGTCGACGGCTCGACCGTCCTGTCCTCCGCCGACGACCTCGCGAAGGTCTCGATCACCGGGACCGTCCGCGGTGAGGCGAAGGGCCCGAAGATCAAGATTCTGAAGTACAAGAACAAGACCGGCTACAAGCGGCGCCAGGGCCACCGCCAGCGCTACAGCCAGGTCGAGATCACCGGCATCTCGAAGTAAGGGAGCGGAACACATGGCTCACAAGAAGGGTGCGTCCAGCTCCCGCAACGGTCGTGACTCCAACGCCCAGCGGCTCGGGGTCAAGCGCTTCGGCGGCCAGGTCGTGAAGGCCGGCGAGATCCTCGTCCGGCAGCGCGGCACCAAGTTCCACCCGGGCGTGGGCGTCGGCCGCGGTGGGGACGACACCCTGTTCGCGCTGATCCCCGGGGCCGTCACCTTCGGCACCAAGGCCGGGCGCAAGAACGTCAACATCGTGCCGGTCGAGGCCTGAGCCTCTTCCAGCAGCAGCACCAGGCGAGGGGCGGGCCCGATCGGGTCCGCCCCTTCGTCTGTGTCGAGGAAGGCATCATGGCTCGTTTCGTCGACCGCGTGACCCTGCACGTGACCGCCGGCTCCGGTGGGCACGGCTGCACCTCGGTGCGCCGGGAGAAGTTCGTCCCGCTCGGGGGTCCGGACGGCGGGAACGGCGGGGGCGGCGGGGACGTCGTGCTCGTCGCCGACCCCGGCGTGCACACCCTCCTGGACTTCCACCACCGCCCGCACGCGGTCGCCGGCAACGGTCGCCCCGGGCAGGGGTCCTTCCGCAACGGCGCGAACGCCGAGGACGTGGAGCTCGCGGTCCCCGAGGGCACCGTCGTGATGTCGGCCGACGGCGAGGTGCTGGGCGACCTCAGTGCGCCCGGGATGCGCTTCGTGGCCGCCGAGGGCGGTCGCGGGGGGCTCGGCAACGCCGCGCTCGCGAGCCCCGCCCGCAAGGCGCCGGGCTTCGCCCTGCTCGGCGAGCCGGGGGACTCGCGCGACCTCGTGCTCGAACTGCGCTCGATGGCCGACGTCGGGCTGCTCGGGTTCCCCTCGGCCGGCAAGTCGTCGTTGGTCAGCGCGCTCTCGGCGGCTCGTCCGAAGATCGCGGACTACCCCTTCACCACCCTGACCCCGCACCTCGGCGTGGTCAGCGCCGGGGAGTCGACCTTCACCGTCGCGGACGTGCCTGGGCTCATCCCGGGCGCCTCGGGCGGGAAGGGCCTCGGACTGGACTTCCTGCGGCACATCGAGCGCTGCTCGGTCCTGGTGCACGTGGTCGACTGCGCGACCTTCGAGTCCGACCGCGACCCGGTCTCGGACATCCGCGCGCTCGAGGCCGAGCTCGCCGCCTACACCCCAGCGCTGGGCACGGACCTCTCCGAGCGGCCCCGCATCGTCGCGCTGAACAAGATGGACGTCCCGGACGCGGCCGAGCTCGCCGAGCTGGTCCGGCCCGACGTCGAGGAGTTCGGCTGGCCGGTCGTGGAGATCTCCACCGCCGCGCACACCGGGCTGCGCGAGCTGACGTTCCTCATGGCGGCGGCCGTGGACGAGGCGCGGGCGTCGGCGCTCGTCACGGTCCCGCCACGGGTGGTGCTGCGGCCGAAGGCGGTCGACGACACGGGGTTTACGGTCGCGGCGGACACCACCGTCGACCCGGTCGAGGGGCCGGCGTGGGTGGTGCGCGGCGAGAAGCCCGAGCGGTGGGTCCGCCAGACCGACTTCAGCAACGACGAGGCCGTGGGCTACCTGGCCGACCGGCTCGCAAAGCTCGGCGTCGAGGAGGCGCTCGCCGAGGCGGGCGCGTCGGCCGGCGACATGGTCACCATCGGCGTGCACACCTTCGACTGGGAGCCCTCGACCCCTGCCGGGATCGCGGCCCTCGGCGGGCACATCCGCGGCACGGACGTCCGGGTGGACAACGTCGGGCGGGCCGACCGCAGCTCCGCGGCCGAACGCAAGGCCGCCAAGGTCGAGCGGCGCCGGCACCGCGACGACGCCGAACTCGGTGTCCCCTCCTGGGTCGACGGGGGAGACTCCTACGGGTGGGACGAGGAGTGATCCCGGGGGCGAGCGAAGCGACGGGGGCGAGCACCGGCTCCCGCGCCACCGTCCAGGGCGCGCGGCGGCTCGTCGTCAAGATCGGGTCGTCGTCGCTGACCAGCGTGTCCGGCGGCCTCGAGGTGTCCCGGCTGGACGCGCTGGTGGACGCGGTCGCCGGACGGGTCGCGTCCGGGACGCAGGTGATCCTGGTGTCCTCCGGGGCGATCGCCGCCGGTCTCGCGCCGCTCGGGCTCACCCGCCGTCCGCGGGACCTCGCGACGCAGCAGGCCGCGGCCTCGGTCGGGCAGCTGCACCTCACGCGGGCCTACGCCGACGCGTTCGCCCGGCACGACCGCGTCGTCGGGCAGGTCCTGCTCACCAGCCACGACGTCGTCCGCCGAGCGCCGTACCGGAACGCCCAGCGCACCTTCGAGCGCCTGCTCGGGCTCGGGGTGGTGCCGGTGGTCAACGAGAACGACACCGTGGCCACCGACGAGATCCGGTTCGGCGACAACGACCGGCTCGCCGCCCTCGTCGCGCACATCGTGGGGGCGGAGGCGCTGGTGCTGCTCTCCGACGTCGACGGCGTGTACGACGACGACCCGCGGGCGCCCGGCGCCGCGATGATCGACGAGGTGCACGGCATGGCCGACCTCGCGTCCGTGCGGGTCGCCAAGCCCGGCGCGTCGTCGATCGGCACCGGGGGGATGGCCTCCAAGCTCGCGGCGGCCGACCTCGCCTCCGGCGCCGGGGTGCCGGTGCTCGTGGCGGGCGCGGCGGACGCGGCGCGGGCGTTGACGTCCGGGGAGGTCGGGACGGTGTTCGCGCCGACCGGGCCGCGGCTGTCGGCCCGCCGGTTCTGGCTGCGGCACATGGCGGGCTCGCACGGGCGGCTCCATCTCGACGACGGGGCGGTGCGCGCGGTGGCGTCGGGCCCGGCGGCCCGCCGCCGGTCGTTGCTCGCCGCCGGGATCACCGGGTCCGACGGCGACTTCGAGGCCGGGGACGTCGTGGAGCTCGTCGGGCCGCACGGGGACACCGTCGCGCGGGGCGTGGTGGCGTTCGACGCCGAGGAGATGCCGGAGCTCGTCGGCCGCAAGACCCGCGACCTCGCTCCCGAGTTCCGCCGCGAGGTGGTGCACGCCGACGACCTGGTGCCGGTGGGCCGTCGTCCCGCCCCGGACCCGGCCGCCCACGCCTGAGGAGCGCCTCCGGGTCGCCGCACGATGTCGGCGGCGGCACACGGCTGACGTCGCGGTCCGAGACGCAAGATCCTGTCGGGAAGAGCGGACCGATCGGTCCCCGCCCCACTTCGCGCGGCAGAACGAGATCTTGCGGCTGGGGCACGCGCGCCGCCGCCCGGAACCGCCCACGCCTGAGGATCGACGTGATCGGCATACTGGTCCGATGAGCACTCCCGCCGACATCGTCACCGACTGCGGCGAGCGGGCGGCCGCGGCCGCGCCGGCCATGGCGGCGGCGAACGACGCGCAGATCGCCGCGGCGCTGCGCGGGATGGCGGACCTGCTCGTCTCGAAGGCGCCCACGCTCGCCGTCGCGAACGCCGCGGACCTCGAGGCGGCGAAGGATGCCGGGATGACCGGCGCGCTCCTCGACCGGCTGAGGCTGGACTCGGACCGGCTCATCGCGCTGGCCGAGTCGCTGCGGGTCCTGGCGGACGTGCCGGTTCCGCCGCGGGACACCGTCGTCGAGGAACGGCCCGACGGGCTGCGGCTGATCGAGCGGCGGCGGCCCGTGGGCGTGATCGGGGCGAACTTCGAGGCCCGGCCGAACGTGGTGATCGACGTGGCCTCGCAGCTGGTGAAGTCCCGCAATGCGGGCGTGCTGCGGACCGGCGGCGCGGCGCTGGCCTCCGCGAGCGCCCTGATGGCCGACGTGGTGGGGCCCGCCCTGGCCGTGGCCGGGCTGCCCGCGGACGCGGTGACCCTGGTCGGCGACGCGAGCCGGGAGTGCGCCGTGGAGCTGGTGCGCCGTCCGGGCCTGATCCCGCTGGTGATCCTGCGCGGCTCAGGGGAGACCACGCGCTCGCTCGGCCTCGAGGCGGCGCAGCACGGGGTGCGCACCCTCGCCCACGCCGACGGCGGCGGGGTCCTCTACGTCGACCGCGCGGCCGATCCGGATCTGGCCGCGAAGCTCGTGACGGAGTCCGTGGACCGGCTCGGCGTCTGCAACCGGCTCAACCTGCTGCTCGTCGACGCGCCGCAGTGGGACGCGGTGTCGCCGATCCTCGTCAAGCTGCTCGCCGATGCCGGGGTGACGGCATCGCTGCCGCCGCACGACCACGCCCTGGGCCACGAGTGGGCCCTCGACGACGGGCACGAGGCCACGGTGACGGTGGCGCCCGCCCGGGGCCCGGCCGACGCGGCCGCGATCGCGAACCGGGAGACCTCGGGGCTGGCCGCGACCGTGGTGACCGCCGACGAGGCGGCGGCGCGGACCTTCCTCGACACCTACGCCGGCACCGGCGCCTTCTGGAACGCCACGACGCGCCTGCTCGACGGGTTCAAGCTGCGCCGCGTGCCGGAGACCGGGATCAACGTCGACCACGTGCCGGGGCCCCGCGGTCCGGTGGTGTTCACGGACCTGGTCCTGCGGCAGTTCGTGGTGGTCCCGGCGTCCACGGCCGTCGGGCTGGGGTGATCCCCGGGCCGGCCCGACGCCGGGGCCACGGCCGGGCACCGAGGTGCCCGGCCGCTCCCCCCGGCGGCCGCGACCGGCGTGGCCGGCCGCGGGGCGACGGCCCGTCCCCCCACGCGCCGTCGGGGACAAGGAGTACCGAGAAGATCGGGTCCTGACCACCGCGCCCGAAAAAGTCGACCCGAAGAACGCGCCGACCAGGTATTTCTCCCGGCCCTCGCGGGCATACCGGACGGTATGGGGGAGCAGTCGAGGCGGGCGGGGGAGCCGGGTCGGCGGCCGGCGCCGGTGGAGCGCGACGGGACGCCGCGCCGGGAGCTCGCGCACTGGCTGCGCCGGGCGCTCGCGGAGCACGGTGAGCCGACCCTGGAGACGATGCTCCGCGGTCTGCCCGACGACGCCCGGCTCAGCCGGTCCGCGCTGGCCAAGGCCCTGCGCGGGGAGACGTTCCCGGAGCTGCCGCTCGTGCGGTCGGTCCTGCGCACGGCCGGGGCGGACGACGCCGAGATCGAGGCGTGGGCGGAGTACTGGCACCACCTCGACCGGCTCGAGAAGCGCCGCCGCCAGGGCGAGGCGGTCGTCGCCACCCCTCCGCGCTGGATCGAGGGCGACCCCGCCCCCGAGCCGGCTCCCGTGGTGGAGGAGCCCCCGGCCGACCCGGCTCCGGAACCAGTTCGTCCGTCCCGACGGCGGGTGGGCCGGGGATGGCTCGTGGCGGTCGGGTCCGCGGTGGTCGGGGCCGGCCTCACCCTCCTGGTCGTCGCGCTCGTCGAGGGCCGGCTCGGGCCGTCCGAGCCGTCCGCCGCCACCGTTCTCGACCCGGTGACCTCGTCGGTGCCGAAGACGTTCCGGCTGGTCGGGAACTACAACGGCCTACCCGAGGGCACCCTGCTGTGGGCGACGACGTTCGACCCCGGCACCGGCCGCTACTTCCCGCAGGACAAGCCGTGCGTCACACGCGACGACGAGTCGTTCGACTGCGGCCAGTACTACCTCGGGCGCCAGTTCGCCCCGGACACCGACCCGTACCGCGTCGACCTGTTCGTCGCCGACTCCGGCGCCAGCAACTCGCTGCTGCAGTACCAGATCGACAAGGGCGGCCCGGACGGTCCGAACCCCGGGCTCACGGCTCTGCCGCCCGGCACGACCGTCATCGGCACCCGCACCTACCGACGGTCCTGACGACGGGTCAGACCCGGCGGCGGAAGCGCGCGGTGGCCCCGGCGACGACGGCCGCCAGGCCGGTGACACCCGCCGTCAGGAAGAGGTAGGAGCCGAGCCACACGTGCTTGGACAGCTCGTAGTAGCCGTCCCCGGCCACGGCGAGCGTGACGATCCCCAGCCCGAGCAGTGCGGCGCCGCCGGCGACCCGGACGAGCCCGACGACGAGCGGGTCCCCACGGCGGGCGCGGGGGAGGAGGGTGGCCGCGGCCGCCCCGAGCGCCGCGACGACCAGCGCGAGCGGGAGCCACCCGAGGGCGATCTCGTCCAGCCACCCGACGAGCAGTGTCGTCTGCGGGCCGGCCTCCGGGTAGACCGTCCGGCCCTCGAAGTGCTCGGGCGCGGTCCCGCGGGGTTCGGACGGCAGGTAGGTCAGCTGGGGCCGCATCGTCGCGGTCAGGCCGCGGCCGACCATCGTCGCGAACGCGTCCGGGTGCGCGAGGAGCAGGCTGCGGGCGACCGAGCGGGCTTCGTCGGGGCGGTCGCCGACGGCGGTCGCCCAACCCGGGATGCCGAGACCCCCGGCGACGTAGAACCCCTCGCCGGAGTGTGCCGCGGCGCTCTGCGGGAGACCGACGGCGGGGACGACGACGTCCGGGCCGACCTCCGGCATGACCGCGGTGAAGAGCAGGTTGTGGGCGTTCACGGCCGCGTAGCTGCGGTCCTGGCCCTCGACGGCGGCGCTCACCGGGTGGGCGGCGCCGGCCAGGAGCGCGACCGCGACGAGCGGGCCGGCCAGGCGCCACACCCGACCGCGCAGGCCACCCTCCCGCCGTCGGGACCGGACGACGATCACGGCCGCGGCGGCCGCTGCGACCAGCCCGATGGGGACGAAGCCGGGCTTGGCGGTGGCGCCCGCCAGCCCGCCGAGGCCGACGAGCGCGAGCGCGACGAGGCGCTGGACCCGGTGGTCGGGCCGGGTGCCCGCCACCACCAGCAGCCCGACGAGCAGCACGGCCACCGCGACCAGGGCGGTCGGCTCGGCGTAGAGCGAGACCAGGAAGCGCGACCACCACGAGACCGCCAGCAGCCCGACCAGCGGGAGCACGACCAGCGCGGCGCGCCACGGCCGTACGGTCGCGAGCGTCGCGGCACCGATCCCGACGGCGAGGGCGGCGATCCCCGCCAGCAGCCACGCGTAGGAGGTCAGCGACCAGACCCCGGCGTCGCCCGGCACCACGAGCCCCAGCAGGAACGACGACGAGGACGGTGCCGCCGTGCAGGGCTCCGCGCCGGTGGTGAAGGACGTGACCACCACGCCGCGCCACAGCGAGAACCGCGACGGGGTGTCCGGCGTCAGCCCGGCGGTGCAGAACAGGCGGAACGCGTCGCCGTTGTCGCCGGCGCCGATGAGGCCGCCGCCGAGTCCGGGCAGGGTGACCAGGCCGATCCGCAGGGCGAGCCCGAGCACCGTCGCGAGGGCGGCCGAGAGCCCGACGGCGACCGGGATCGCCACGGCGCGGGGCACCGCGAGCACGGCGTCGCGCAGGTCGCCCGAGGCGGTGCGCAGGCCGTGGCGCAGGGAGCGGCCCGCCCGGTCGCGCAGCTCCGTGCCGCGTCGGCCCCGGGCGGGGAGAGTCGTGAGGTCGATGCTCCGACCGTACGAAACGCTCTCAGATGTCACTCATCCGGGTCCTGCGCTGCCGGTCCCCGGCGTGTCGGTCAGAGGGTGACGCCGCGGTCGCGTACGCGGTCCCACACGTCGACGGGCAGGTCGACCCAGGAGAAGACGTCCTCCACCGTCGCGAAGCGACCCGCGGCCTGGCGGGCCTGGACGATGCGCCCCGCCTGCTCCGGGGTGAGCTCGCAGACGCTCGCGAGCGCCGGCGCGGGAGCCGAGTTCAGGTCGACGAGGCCGCCGTCGTCGTAGTCCCGCGGCTGGTCGGGGCGGCCGATGCGCAGCTCCCGGGCCAGCAGCGGGTCCTCGACGACGATGCGGCGGGCCTCGGCCCGGCGCTGCCGGGAGGCGAGGGCCCGGGAGACGGCGGGGTCGGGTCCCGGCCGCGGGGACGGCGCCCCGCTGCCGTAGACCTGCTGGCGGACGACGACGAGCCCGACGAGGCCGCCGAAGAGGAGCAGGGTGAGGATCACCGTCGCGATCGCGTCGAGCGGCCCGGTCCGCTTCCCGGCCGCGTCGACCGGCGCGAGGGTGACCAGCGTGAACATCGCGACGGTCAGGACGGCGACCGCGGCCGCGAGCCAGAGGTGCACCCGGCGTCGGGACACCGCGGCCGCCGCACCGAACGGGATGACCGCGAACACGCCGAAGCTCAGGAGGTGGACGAGGAACCACCACCCGCCGCGGGT
This sequence comes from Actinomycetospora termitidis, assembly GCF_030286555.1. Taxonomy (GTDB): domain Bacteria; phylum Actinomycetota; class Actinomycetes; order Mycobacteriales; family Pseudonocardiaceae; genus Actinomycetospora; species Actinomycetospora termitidis. The sequence goes on from NZ_JASVWF010000009.1 coordinate 90,897, forward strand.
GAACCAGTTGCCCGGCCGGGTGGTCGTCACACCTTGTCCCGGAGCACCCGCTTGAGCAGCTTGCCGGACTGGTTGCGCGGCAGCTCCTCGATCAGGTGCACGGACTTCGGCACCTTGTACTTCGCGAGGCGTCCCTTCGCGTGCTCGATCAGCGTCGCCGGCTCGAAGCCGTCGGCGTGTCCGGGCCGCAGCACCACGAACGCCGTGACCGCCTCGATCCACCTCTCGTCCGGGGTCCCGATGACGGCGACCTCGGCGACCGCCTCGTGGGTGTAGAGCGCGTCCTCGACCTCGCGGGACGCGACGAGGATCCCGCCGGTGTTGATCACGTCCTTGATGCGGTCGACGACCGTGATGAAGCCCTGCTCGTCGATGCGCACCAGGTCGCCGGAGTGGAACCAGCCGTCCCGGAACGCCTCGGCGGTCTCCTCGGGCTTGTCCCAGTAGCCCTCGCAGAGCTGCGGGGAGCGGTAGACGACCTCCCCGGACCCGCCGGGGGCCACGTCGTCGCCCTGATCGTCGATCACGCGCAGCTCGACGAAGAGCACCGGGCGCCCGCACGAGTCCGGACGCTCGTCGTGCTCCTCGGGCTGCAGCACCGTGGCGAGCGGGCCGATCTCGGACTGGCCGAAACAGTTGTAGACGCCGAGCGCGGGCAGCTGCTCGCGCAGCCGCGCCAGGATCGGGCCGGGCATGATCGACGCGCCGTAGAACGCCTTGCGCAGCGACGACAGGTCCCGGGTCGCGAAGTCCTCGTGGTTCACCAGCGGCACCCACACGGTGGGCGCGAGGAACATCGCGCCGATCCCGTCGGCCTCGATCCGGCGGAGGATCTCCGGGACGTCCGGGGCCTCCATCAAGTGGTTCGTGGCCCCGACCGCCAGGTACGGCAGCATGAACAGCTGCATGCCCGCGGAGTGGTAGAGCGGCATCGCGTGCAGCGGTTCGTCGTGCTCGGACATCGACAGCGCGTGGATGCCGGAGACGTACTCGTGGACCAGGCCGCGGTGGGTCATCATCGCGCCCTTGGGCTTCGACGTGGTCCCGCTCGTGTAGAGCAGCTGGACCAGGTCGGTGTCCTCGACCGTCACGTCGATCTCGGGCACCTCGCCCGTGCGGGCGGCGTCGAGCAGGCTCCCGGGGGCATCCCGCATCGGCACGACCTGGTCCGGCCGCTGGGTCAGGGCCTCCACGTTCCCCGCGAGGGCGGGATCGACGACGAGGACCTTCGAGCCCGACTGGTCGATCAGGTACGCGAGCTCCTCGCCGGTCAGCGCGTAGTTGATCGGGACGTGCACCGCTCCGATCCGGGCCGCGCCGAGGAAGCTCAGCACGTAGGCGTCGGAGTTCCGGCCGTACGTGGCGACCCGGTCGCCCTGCGCCAGGCCGAGCGAGCGCAGCCAGCCGGCGGTGCGGCTCACCGCGTCCTCGAGCTCGCGGTAGGTCCAGGAGCGGTCGGCGAAGACCAGCGCGGTGCGATCGGGGGTGCGGTGGGCGCTGCGGCGCAGCACCCCGTCGACGGTGTTGGCGCGGGTGTCCACGTCGTCCTCTCCGGAGCCACTCGTGTGCGCGGTCACTCTCGCCGGTTGATCGGCTCCCGTCCAGCGCCCTCCGCCGGCAGCCTGACCCGCACCCGCCATCCGGCCCCGCACGGCCCCGCCTCGATCGCGCCGTCCGCGACCCGCTCCCTCATCCCCACCAGCCCGTGCCCGCCGGCCGGGGGTGGCCTGTGCCCGGGGACGGGCCCGTCGTCCCGGACCTCCACCTCGGTCGCCGGCCCCGCGGCGCGGACCTCCACCGTCACCCCGGTGGGGCCCGCGTGCTTCGCCACGTTGGTGAGTGCCTCCCGGACCACCTCCACGACCGTGGACACCGGCTCGGTGCCGTCGTCGACCTCGATGCGGACCTCGCCGCCGGAGGCCCGCAACGGCGCCGCGAGGTCGTCGAGCGCGGACCGGAGGTCGTCGTCGTGGCCCAGCGCCTCGAACAGCGAGGGGAGGCCCTGCAACGTCCGTCGCCCGGTGGCGCGCAGGTGCACGACCGCGTCGGCGAGCAGGTCGGGGCGGCCGGCCCCGACCGACCGTGCGGCCGCGGCCTGCACCGCCATGCCCGAGACGTGGTGGGCGATCCCGTCGTGCAGGTCCCGGGCCAGCCGGAGTCGTTCCCGACGGCGGGTGTCGGCCGCCAGCGCGGCCCGGTCGGCCGCGGCCGCGGCGTCGCGGGCGATCCGCTCGCTGCGCCCCAGGAGCCCGGCACCGACCACGACGGCCGTCGTGACCAGCGTGGAGATCATCGCCCCGACCGTCCCGCCCGCGGACGCCTCGGGTAGCACGCCGAACCCGACGGCCGCGAGGCTGACCACCAGCACGACACCGACGCTGAGGACGACCGCGCCGACGGCCCGCCGGGGCGTGGCGTACACGACCGTGGAGTACGCCAGGACCGCCCAGGCCACGACCGCGGCGAGCTGGCCACCGCCCCCGGCTCCGACCACCGTCGACGCCGAGGCCAGGGTCGCGACGACCAGGGCGGCCGCCGGTGCCCGGCGCCGGAATCCGGTGGCCCCGAGCTGGAGCACGAGGGCGACGACGCCGGCGACCGTGCCGGGCAGGGCGAGCACGGCCGCCTGCTCGGGTGGGGTGACGCCGGGGAGCCCGAGGACGAGAGCCAGGACGGCGAGCGCGGTCGGCGTGAGCGGGTCGAGCGCCGGAGCCGGGGCCGCGCGGGCGGACGCCTCCTGGACGGGCGGGTCGCGCAGCAGCGCCAGCATCTCGCGCAGCGCGCCCAGTGCGGCGCGGGCCGAGTCGGCCACGGCGGCGAACGCCTCCGGCGGTCCGTCGGGGTCGAGGTTCTCGGCGCGGGTCACGGTGTCCTCGAGGTGGCCGCGCACGGTGCCGTGCAGCGTCGCCGCCACCGTCCGGCGCTCGGCCTCGGCGGCCGCGGCCCGCTGCGCGGTGTCCTCCGCAGCCCGGCGTCGGGCGCGGCCCACCACCACGTGACGCCGGACCGCCCCCGCGACGCCCCCGACCACGACGGCACCCAGCGGCGCGAGAACGGGAGTCCCGGACGCCGTCGCGAGCGCTCCCGCCGCAGCGGCGGTCCCGGCGGTGGCGGCCAGGGCCGCCCCCGGTCCGGCGGACCGCGCGAGGGTGCCGACGAGGACCGCGAGGACCAGACCGAGCACCGGTCCGCCCGCCGCCGCGGTCAGCCCGGCGCCCACCAGCGCCACTGCGAGCGCGAGCACCGGGGCGTCGCGTCGGGCCAGGACCGGCAGATGGCCGAGCAGCCCGATCCCGACGACCGCGGCACCCGGCAGCCGGCCCGGGACGAGCGGCCCGGTGAGCAGGGTGGACACCGCCCACGGGACGAACAGCAGCACGAGGATCGCGAGGTCGACCCGCCGTGCGCGGGTCACGGGTCACCCCCGACCAGCCCGAGCTCGTGCGCCCGGACCACCAGCTGCACCCGGTCGCGCAGGTCCCACTTGGTCAGCACGCTCGACACGTGCGTCTTCACCGTGCTCTCGGCGACCACGAGGGCGGCCGCGATCTCGGCGTTGCTGAGGCCGCGGGCCACCTGGGCGACCACGTCGCGTTCGCGGGCGGAGAGCCCGGGGGCCGTGTCCCGGGCCGGGGCGGACCCGCCGTCGTGATCGGAGGCGGTGGGGCCGAGCCGCACGAACTCCCCGATCAGCCGGCGGGTGATCGACGGCGCGAGGAGGGCCTCTCCCGCGTGCACGAGCCGGATCGCCTCGACGAGGCGCTCGGGCTCGATGTCCTTCAGGACGAAGCCACCGGCCCCGGCTCGGAGGGCGTCGAAGACGTGCTCGTCGAGGTCGAACGTGCTCACCACCAGGACCTTCGTGCCGGTCGCCGCCGGGTCGTCCAGGATGGCCCGGGTCGCGGTGACGCCGTCCCCGGCCGGCATCCGCACGTCCATGAGCACCACGTCGGGCCGTAGGTGGGCTGCCACCGTGACGGCCTCCGGTCCACCCCCGGCCTCGCCCACGACCTCGATCCCCTCGGCCGCGTCGAGGATGGCGCGGAAGCCGGCCCGCACCACGGCCTGGTCGTCGACCACGAGCACCCGCACGGTCATGCGCCCATCATGGGGCGAAGGGGGCACGGTCGGGCGGGCAGACGGTGCCGTCCGCGGGGAGGTCCCCGTCGACCAGGAAGCCGCTCGTGGCGGTCACGCTGCACCGCGACTGCTGCGCGGCGACGTGTCCCGGGCCGTCCACGACGAGCAGCGAGCTGCCCGGCAGGAGACGCTGCGTGGCCCGGGCGCCCGGCAGCGGCGTGGCCGGATCGGAGCGGTCGTTGACCAGCAGGACCCGGCCGGAGGTGCGGATCGGAGCGTCGAGCCGGGGGAGCGGGGCGGCCGCCCGGGCGGGCCAACCGAGGCAGAGCAGGGTCTCCTCGGCGCGCAGTGCCGCGAAGCGGGGCGCCATCGCGGTCCGGTCGTCCACGGAGGCCGCGTACTCGTCGGCGGTCCCCGGACCCGCGGTCTCCGAGCAGGTGACCGCGGCGAACGCGCTCATCACCGCCTCGGCCGTGGGATCACCGGCGGCGCGGACAGCGACACCCGTGGCCACCGCGTCGCCGACCGCACCCCGCGGGTCCGTCAGGGCCTGCTCGACGGCGCCCAGGAACGGCGCGAGGGTGCTCCGCCAGGTGCTCGGCTGATAGAGCAGGGCGCCGATCTGCCCGACGACGTCGGGAGCGGTGAGGACGCGCGGGTCCTTCGCGCCGACGGTCGCCGGCAGGCGGGCGAGCAGGCGGTCGAGGGCCCCGGCCGGGTCGCTGCCGCCGAACGCGCACCGGGGACCGCCCGCCCGGCACGCGTCGAGGAACTCCGTGAGGGTCTCCTCCGTGCCGACGTCGGGGCGGGTGCGCGCGCTCATCGTGGATCGTCCCGCCGCCGCCCGACCCGGGGCGTCGATCACGCTGTCGAGGACGAAGCGGCCGACGCGGTCCGGGAAGAGATCCGCGTACACGACCGCGAGGAAGGTGCCGTAGGACTGCCCGACCAGGTCGAGCCGCTCCTCGCCGAGGGAGGCCCGGACCTCGTCGAGGTCGCGGGCGGCGTCGACGGTCGAGACGTGGGCGAGTGCGCCGCCGCTGCCCGCGGCGCACCGGGCGCGGACCCGGTCGTCGCGGGCGACGCGGTCGGTGAGTGCGGAGTGGGAGTCGGGGTAGGCGACCGGATCGGTGACGCGTCCGCCGCAGTCGATGCGGGGGCCGCTGCGGCCGGTGCCGCGCTGGTCGACCGCGACCACGTCGTACCGGTCGCGCACCGCGTCGTCGACGGGCGCAGGGAGGGTGCCGGCCGCGACCAGGCCGAGGTAGTCCACCGTGCCGTACCCGGGTCCGCCGCGGTGCAGGACGACGCTCCCGATGCGGTGCTCGGGATCGCGCGCGGGCAGGCGGGCGGCGGCGAGTGTCACCGTCCCCCCGGCCGGGTCGGCGCGGTCCAGCGGCACCTCGAGGCTGCCGCACTCCACGCCCGGGAGGTCGGGGCAGGGAGCCCAGCGGATCGGGGCGGTGCCCGGGCTGCCCGCACCGCCGGCCGCCGGCGGCGCCGCGCAGGCGGCCAGGAACAGGACGACCGCGGCGATCGCACCGAGGGCCGGGAGCCGGCGGGGGCGGGGCATCGAGTCCTCCTCGCGTTGCCGCGGGCCGGTCGGTCCGCGGGTGTGATCACGAGGCTGCCGAGCGCGGAGCGCGTGCACCTCCGGCGTGGGGCGGAATGATCGCGGCGCCACCTCCCCCGCGAGACGGAGGCCTTGTCGGTAACGGTTATCATTTGCTCATGGCTGTCCCGAAGCGGAAGATGTCGCGGGCGAACACCCGGTCCCGTCGATCGCAGTGGAAGGCCGCGGCGCCGGACCTCGTGCCGATCACGGTGGACGGCCGCGTGATCCGCGTGCCGCGGCCGCTGGTGCGGGCCTACCAGCGCGGGGTGTTGCGGCCGGAGGACTGACCCGCCGTCGCCACCACGGCCGCCGTCAGCACCCCTCCGGTGAGGACGAGCGCGTACGACCCGAGCCACACGTGCTTCGCGAGCTCGCAGTACCCGTCGCCCAGCACCGCCACGACGACGACGCCGACGCCGGTGACCGCGAGCAGCGACGAGACGCGCGCGAGCCCCACCGCGGTCGGTGGGAGGCGCCGCCGTGCTGCGGGGACGAGGGTCGAGGCCCCGGCGAGCAGCGCCAGGGCGACGACCGTCGGCGGCACCCACCGACCGGGTAGGCCGTCGAGGTAGACGAACATCGGACCCATCGTCTGGGACCCCTCAGGCACCGGCGGCGCGTCCGCGACGGTCCCGTCGACGGTGCGCGCACCGCCCGTGGCGGAGGCCAGGTACGGGATCTGTGGACGCAGGGTGGCCACGAGACCGCGGTGCACCATCCGGGCGAGCACCACCGGGTGCCTGGCCACGAAGCGCAAGGCGTCCGTCCGCAACTCGTCGGACCGGTCGCCGACCGTCGCCTGCCAGTCCCGCACGCTGCGCCCGCCGTCGAGGTAGAAGTGCTGGCCGGACTGCCCCCAGGCGTCCGGGTGGAGCCCGAGGGGCCCGGTCGCCGACGGCCCGGCTTCCGGGAGCACCGCGGTGAACGCGAGGTTGTGGGCGTTGACCCAGGCGTACGACGCGTTCTGCGCCCGCAGCCCGCCGAGCACCGGCGCTGCGGAGATCCCCACGACGAGCACCGCGGCCAGGACCCCGGGGACACGGCGCCGCCAGGGCGTCGTCCCGACCGTGACCAGCAGGCACGCGACGACGGCGGCGAGGCCGACGGGCAGGAAGCCCGGCTTCGCGGTGACGGCCACGATGCCGCCGATCGCGACGAGCCCGAGCCCGATCACGCGGGTGCCGCGCGCGGTCGGGCGGGTGAGGGCCAGGGCGAGCAGGCCCCACGCCGTCCACACGATCCCGACGAGCCCCGCGGCCTCGCTGAACGAGGAGACCAGGAAGCGCGACCACCACGGCACGACGAGGAGCGGCGCCGCCGGGACGCCGATCACGAGGAGCAGGGCGGGGACGCTGCGCCCGAGGCGACGACCCTGCGTGGCCGTGAACGCCGCGGCGCCGGCGCCCACGACCAGCAGGGCGACGTAGGCGGCTCCGAGCCACTCGAGGGAGAAGCGCGTGGAGCCGTCCGGCGCCGCGGGCGTCGGGTCGAGCGCCGTCGCGACGGCGACGGTCGCCTGCAGCACGAGACCGGCCGAGGTGATCGCGGTGTCGCGCGAGCAGCCCGGGCCGCCGGTGCGGTACTCGGTGATCGCGACGCCGTGACCCGGCGCGGTGCGGTCGGTCGTGTCCGGCACGAGGTGCGCGACGCAGTACAGCCGGCCGGCATCGCCGTTGTCCGCCGCCCCGATCGCGTCGCCGCCCACCAGGCCGAGCCGCAGGACCAGGCCGCCCGCGAGCAGGAGCGCGACGGAGGCGGCCAGCAGCACGCGTGCGGCGACCGCGGAGGGGCGCGAGGCCTCGGTCGTCAGCACCGGCGGGACGGGGACGTGCTCCGCCGGCACGGTTGCGGTCATCGTTCTCCCGGTGGTCCTCCGGGGGCGACGACGACCCAGGCGACGTGGACGCGGTCAGAGTGCCAGACGGAGCTCCGTGCAGCCCCGGAAGGTTCTCCTGGTCGACGGTCGCAGTACCTGGAGGGACATCCACGTCGGAGTGGCCCCGGCAGACCCGTCCCGAATTGGCCGAACGGGTGAAGCTTCTGCGCCGACCGCAACGTAGATACGTCGATGAGCGAGAAGGGAATCGACAACGAGATCGGGGGCTCTGCATGCACGACGATCCAGACGACTTCACGCCCAGCTTGGACGGCGATGACCTCGCCATCGTCGAACTCCTGCAACTTCGGCTGATGACGAAGGACGTCGAAGCAGAACGGGCTGTCGAGCGGCGTGCGAAGAAGCTGGACACACGCGATGAGACCGCTGACCGGTTGGCATCGATCCTCGCGGTTGCCCCTCCAGGAGCCTCGAGTTGGCGTCTCGAGCTGACAGAGAGCCTGCGAGAGCGCACGACGATCGAGGCGCGTGAGGTGCTGGCCCGAAGCGGTCGGACGGCCTCTGCCCACATCAAGGGGCGCGAAGACGCGCTCTGCGTTCTGGTCGCGCTCGCTACGAGCTCGCCATGGCCGGACGGCCTCGCTTGGGTGCCCGCCGCACGCATCCGCGTCCTACAGGATGTTGCCTCTGAGCTGGACGACGCGGGGCAGGCAGACGTCGAGGCGATTGAACACGAGCTCGGCAAGCTCCTCCGGACGATGAAGCGGGAGCAGATCCCGTGGGGACGCGTTGCCGCAGCGGGTGCCGCAGGCGTCGTGCTCGGCGCCGTGACCATGGGGTACGCGGCACCAATGGTCGGTGCCGCGCTCGGCGGAGCCATGGGCCTCAGCGGGGCTGCGGCAACCTCTGCCGGTCTCGCGGCCCTCGGGGGCGGCTCTCTGGCAGTCGGAGGGTTCGGGATGGCGGGCGGTGCGGCCTTCGTCGCGAGCGCAGGTGGCCTGCTCGGAGCCGGACTGGGTGCCGGCGGCATGCGCGTCGCCGGATGTCCGACTCAGTCGCCCGTGCAGGACGTGGTTCGGACCGAACTCCTGGCCCGGCTCCTCTTCGAACACGAGCGGACCGATGACGAGGCTCTCCGGCGGGTCGTCCTCGTGATGGAGGAGAAGCTCGTCGAGGTTCGGTCGAAGGTGAGCCTGCTCGCCGAGCGAGTGCGTCAACTGGAGGAGGAGAAGCGGGAACTCGAGAGCGAGGTCGCGCGTCTTCGGCAGTCGAAGGGCCCCGAAGAGGCTCCTTCGCCGGAGCTGTTCGAGGCTGAGGAGAAGCTCGAGCGGAACGGCCGGCATAGGGCCGAGAGTCGGACACTCCGGAGTGAGCTGCAGCTGTTGGTCGTTGCTCTCAGGGCCGCGATCCGGCGTCTGCAGCGACGGTTCGCCGGCTGAGGCGGAGCGAGATATGGGCTACGACGACGCCGCTATGGTTCTCGATGCGCAGCGCCGCAGACTCGCCGAGATCGAGGCCGCCGTTGATGCAGCCTTGGCCGGTGAAGCGATCGATCTCTCCCCACATGTCGAGACGTCCTCCTACGAGGAGGTGGTCGAGGCGACGCGCACGCTTCGAGCGGAGCGGGACTGGGAGGGTCACCTACCTCTCCCTGGCCGAGGTCGCCTCCCGTGGGCGCGGGAGGACCTGGCCGTCGCAGGTCTGGCCGGTGCTGTCGGCTTCGCTGCGGCCTGGTTCGACGCACCGATCGACGGCTTCGTGCGCGAGCGCATGAAGAAGCTGGGCGACACCGACCTGATCAAACGCTGGGAGCGTGAGGCCAAGCTGCCGATCGATTTCATGGGCAAGGGCTTCGGCGGGCCGAACCACCGAGTGCGGAGTTCGGGGCACGACATCCTGCGCCCTGTCTCCGCACTACGTCAGATCAAGAGCGGCTGTTTCGAGGGGCGTCGTTGGAGCGGGGACGCTCCTCTTCGGGAATCGATTCCGGTCACCGGTGGTGTCGAGTCGACGGCCGAAGCTCTGATCCTCTGGTGCAAGCACCTCGCGTCGGACGTGTTCAGTGATCGGAGTCTGCCGATCCCGGGGTGGACGTTCCTGAATGAACTTCCTTGGGAGGACGCTCAGAAGTTCGCCCGCTACGTCTACATGGGAAGGCGTGATGGCGCTCCGGGCCTCACGATGCGGACCCTCGCTCTGCAGCCACTGCCGGTGCTCGCAGTCGAGACGATCGTTCGGGTCCACGCCCACTCGCGGGCTCTTCATGAACGAGGCACACCCGCCTTGGAGCCCGAGGAGCGCGCACTGCGGGACGAGATGCTGCTCGCCGGTCACGCTCTGACGGCGGCCGGCTCGCTGGGAAGAACTCTCGCTACCGCCTACACCACGAGCGGGCCTCTGGCGCTCCGGCACATCAACCTGCCGTGCCTCCTCAGAACCGGGACCCTGGCGCATTCCGTGCTGGTCCAGCGCCACGATCGCCTTCCCGAGTGGTCCGAGCTCATCGCACGGATCGAGGAGCCGTGGAGCCTCGACCTCGCCGGTGAGATCGACCGTGCCGCAGCTATAGAACTCCGGGCTACCTAGTTCGTGGTCGTCAGCGTGAACGGCAGCACGGCCGGCGCACCCGCACGGCGCAGGAGCATCGCGGCGACGGTGAGCGTCCACCCGGAGTCCGACACGTCGTCGATCAGCAGCACCGGCCCGGACGACGGGTCCACGCCGCTCGGGACGGACAGCCGCCGGTACACCTCGGCGAGCCGCTGGGCGGAGTTCGGCGGCTCGGGCTCGCTGTCGTCCTCGGGGTCGGAGTAGACCGGCGGCGCACTGTCGGCGAGCGCCCCGAGGAGCGGGAGCCGGCCGATCGAGGCGATGCGCTGGGCGAAGCTCTCCACGAGAGCGGGCCGAGTTCGGCTCGGCAGCCACACGATCCCGGACGGCCGCTCCGACCAGCCCCACCCCTTGAGGACCTCGACGGCCGCGTCGACCACGGCGTCGGGCACGAGATCGTCGGAGCGCAGCAGCGGACGCAGGCGCGGACCCCACCCGACGTCGGTGAGCCGCCCGATCGCCCGGCCCTCCTCCATGGCCTCCTCGGGCTTGATCTTGCCCTTGAGCGGCACGTCGAGGGCGTCCATCCCGCTCGGCCACTGCTTGCGCGGCGCGAGCGGCACGCCCGGACGGTCGAGCACCTCCTGGGCCTGCCCCCGGACGTCCTCGCCGACGGTCGGGTCGTAGTGCTTCCCGGTGCAGTTGTCGCAGCGTCCGCACGGCGCGGCGCCCGGATCGTCGAGCTGGCGGCGCAGGAACTCCATGCGGCAGCCGTCGGTGGCGATGTAGTCCAGCATCGCCTGCTGCTCGGCGCGGCGGGCCTTCGCGAGGCCGGTGTAGCGGGCGCCGTCGTACTCCCAGGGCTGCCCCGTGGCCTCCCAGCCGCCCTTGACCCGCTTCACCGCCCCGTCGGTGTCGAGGACCTTGAGCATCATCTCCAGGCGCCCGCGCGACAGCTCGACGCGCGGCTCGAGCGCGGCGGTCGACATCGGGCGGCCCGCATCGCCGAGCACCGACAGCGCCACCCGCACCTGCGGCTCGCCGGGGAAGGCGAGCGAGGCGAAGTAGGCCCAGATGTCGCGGTCCTCCGGGCCGGGGAGCAGCAGCACCTCGGCGCGCTCGACGCCACGGCCGGCACGCCCGATCTGCTGGTAGTACGCCACCGGCGACTGCGGGGCGCCGAGGTGCACCACGAACCCGAGGTCGGGCTTGTCGAACCCCATGCCGAGCGCGCTCGTGGCGACCAGGGCCTTGACCCGGTTGGCCAGCAGGTCGTCCTCCGCCCGCTCGCGGTCGGCCGGGTCGGTCTTGCCGGTGTAGGCCGCGACCGCGTGGCCGCGCTCGCGCAGGAACGCCGCCAGCTCGTCGGCCGCGCTGACCGTGAGCGTGTAGATGATCCCCGACCCCGGCAGCTCGTCCAGGTGCTGCGCGAGCCAGGCGAACCGGTCGGCGCCCTTCGGCAGCGGCAGGACACCGAGGCGCAGGGACTCCCGGTCGAGCTCGCCCCGCAGGACGAGCGCGCCGTCGCCGTCGCCCGCCACCCCGAGCTGGTCGGCGACGTCGGTGGTCACGCGGTCGTTCGCCGTCGCCGTGGTGGCGAGGACGGGCACGCCCTCGGGCAGCTCAGAGATCAGGGTGCGCAGGCGGCGGTAGTCGGGCCGGAAGTCGTGCCCCCAGTCGGAGATGCAGTGGGCCTCGTCGACCACCAGGAGCCCGGCGGTGCGCGAGAGCTCGGGGAGCACCTGATCACGGAACTCCGGGTTGTTCAGCCGCTCCGGGCTGACCAGCAGCACGTCGACCTGACCGGCGCGGACCTCGCCGTAGACCGCGCCCCAGTCGTCCGTGTTGGCGGAGTTCACCGTCACCGCGCGGATACCGGCGCGCTCGGCGGCCTCGATCTGGTTGCGCATCAGCGCGAGCAGCGGGCTGACGATCACCGTCGGCCCCTTCCCGCGGGCGCGCAGCAACGCCGTGGCCACGAAGTAGACCGCGGACTTGCCCCACCCGGTGCGCTGCACCACCAGCGCGCGCCGCCCGTGCGCGACCAGCGCCTCGATCGCCCGCCACTGGTCCTCACGCAGGACGGCATCCGGCCCGGCGAGGCGCTGCAGGGTGGCCTCGGCGTCGGCTCGCAGGTCGGTCGCGACGGTCATGGCTCCACGAAAGCACAGGAGTCCGACACCGTGGGCCGCACCGGGTGGATCCGCCGGACCCGGGTCACCGAGAAGCACACCAGGCACGTTCCGAGGCGGCGGAACGTGCCTCCTGTACCTCTCGGCGAGCGGACCGCCGCCCAACACGTGCCGAGTGCGACACCACGCAGGACCTGCCGCCCCGGGACCTGCGTCATGTCGCACTCGCGCCGGACCCTCGTCGTCCAGGCGCTCAGCGCGCGTTCGCATAAGGGTGTTGACCTCCGGCCGAGTGAGGTTAGGCTCCCCTTACTTAGACGGGAGGCGCCGTGGACGACTGGACCGTGATCACCGACGAGGCCGCGCTGCGCGAGGTCGTCGCCGAACCCCCGCGCGCCGTCGCGGACAAGGCGATCGACCACGTCGACGAGGAGTCCGCACGGTTCCTCGCCGCCTCGCCCTTCTTCCTCTTCTCGACGACGGGTGCGGACGGTTCCGTCGACGTCTCACCCCGCGGCGACCCACCGGGCTCGGTGATCGTCCTGGAGGACGGGCGGCGCATCGCCTTCGGCGACCGCAAGGGGAACCGGCGCCTCGACTCGCTGCGCAACGTCCTCGAGCGTCCGCAGGTCGGGATGCTGTTCCTGGTCCCGGGCAGCAACGACACCCTGCGCGTCAACGGCACCGCGCAGATCGTCCGCGACCCGCCGTTCGCCCACCGGCTGGCGGTCGGGCGCTCGGTGCCCGACCTGGCCGTCGTCGTGACGGTGGAGGAGCTCTTCCTGCACTGCGCGAAGGCGTTCCTGCGCTCGACGCTGTGGGACCCGCAGAGCTGGCCCGACCCGGCCGACGTCCCGTCGGCCGGTCGCATGGCCCGCAGCCAGTTCGGGATGAAGGTGCCCGCCGGCGTCATCGACGCCGCGCTGCGCGTCGGCAACCGCTTCACGAAGTACTGACCAGACCGACGAGGAGACCGACCATGACCGACGGGGCGACCGTCGAGGACCGCCGCGCCATCTCGGGGCTGGTGTTCGGCCACATGGCCGCCCAGGCGCTGGCTGCAGCGGTCCGGCTGGGCCTACCCGACCGGCTCGACGACGGGGGGCGCCCGGCCGCCGACGTGGCCGCCGACCTCGGGGCCGACCCGGCGGCGACGCTGCGGCTCCTGCGGGCCCTCGCGGCGCACGGGCTGGCGGCCGAGACGGGCTCCGGGGTGTTTGCACTCACCGAGCGAGGGGCCCTGCTGCGCAGCGACCGGCCGGGGTCGATGGCCGCCTTCGTCGAGATGTTCCTCGACCCGGCCATGGTCGCCGCGTGGGCCCGGCTCGACGACAGCGTGCGCAGCGGCCGGACCACCTTCGACGACGTCTTCGGCACCGATTTCTTCGCCCACCTCGCCGCGCACCCCCACCTCTCCCGCACCTTCAACGCCTCGATGCGCCAGGCGAGTGCCGCGGTTGCCGCCGTGCTGCCCGGCGCGGTCGACCTGGGGCGGTTCGGCTCGCTCACCGACGTCGGCGGCGGGGACGGCACCCTGCTCGCCGCGATCCTGGCCGGCCATCCGCACCTGCGCGGCGTCCTGTTCGACTCCGCGGCCGGGTCGGCGGAGTCGACCGCCGCCGTCGCCGACTTCCCGGGCCGCGTCGAGGTGGTCACGGGGGACTTCTTCACGGCCGTGCCCTCCGGCAGCGACGCCTACCTGCTGAAGTCGATCGTCCACGACTGGGACGACGACACCGTGGTCACGATCCTGGGCCACGTCCGGAAGGTGGTGCCCGACCACGGGCGGGTGTTCGTCGTGGAACCCGTCCTGCCCGCGTCGGTCGACGGTTCGATGCACCCGAACATCTACCTGTCGGACCTGAACATGCTGGTCAACGTCGGGGGACGGGAGCGGACGGAGGAGGAGTTCCGGGGGCTGTTCGGCGCCGCCGGGTTCGACCTCGTCGCGGTCGACCCGCTGCCGGCACCGGCGGCGTTCAGCGTGCTGGAGGCCGCTCCCGCCTGAGCCCCGGCCCCGACCGCCGCCACCACATCCCGGGACAAGCCGACGATCAACGGGCAGGATGCGGGCCGTGGGCAGCGACTCGACCGGACGGACGACCCTCTTCGACTCCGTCGACGACGTCGTCTCGAGGCTGGCCGGCGTCGGGTACCTCGCGTCGACGGCCGTGGCGACGACCGTCTTCCTGGCCGACCGCCTCGGCAAGCCGTTGCTGGTCGAGGGCCCGGCCGGCGTCGGGAAGACCGAACTGGCGCGGGCGGTCGCCGAGGCGACGGGCTCAGGGCTGGTGCGCCTGCAGTGCTACGAGGGCATCGACGAGGCCCGGGCGCTCTACGAGTGGAACCACGCCAAGCAGCTGCTGCGTATCCAGGCGAGCCAGGGGCAGGCCTGGGACGAGGCCCGGGACGACGTCTTCTCCGAGGAGTTCCTGCTCACCCGCCCGCTGCTGACCGCCATCCGGCGCGACGAGCCGACCGTGCTGCTGGTCGACGAGACCGACAAGGCCGACGTCGAGGTCGAGGGGCTGCTGCTGGAGGTGCTGGGCGACTTCCAGGTCACCGTGCCCGAACTCGGCACGATCACCGCCACGCAGCGCCCGTTCACGCTGCTGACCTCGAACGCGACCCGGGAGCTGTCCGAGGCGCTCAAGCGCCGCTGCCTGTTCCTGCACCTGGACTTCCCCGACGCCGAGCTCGAGCGGCGGATCGTCGCGGCGCGCGTCCCGCAGCTCCCCGAGGCGCTCGCGGAGGAGCTGGTCCGCATCGTCGGGGTGCTGCGCGGGCTGGAGCTGCGCAAGGCACCGTCGGTGTCCGAGACGATCGACTGGGCCCGCACCGTCGTCGCGCTCGGGCTCGACACGCTCGACGACGACGCCGTCCGGCAGAGCCTGAACGTCGTGCTCAAGCACCGGGCCGACCTGGTCAAGGCCACCTCCGAGCTGCGGTTGAACTGATGGACACCCCGCAGCGGGGCCTGCCCGCCCACCTCGTCGACTTCGTGCACGCGCTGCGCGACCACCACGTCGACGTCGGGCCGGGCGAGACGGTGGACGCCGCGGCCGTCATGGCCGAGCTCGACCTGTTGCGCCGCGAACAGCTGCGCGAGGGGCTCGCCGCCGCGCTGCTGCGCCGCAGCGGTCAGCGGCAGACCTTCGACGCGCTGTTCGAGCTGTGGTTCCCGTTGGGGCAGGGGGCGGCGCTGGGGGAGGTCGCGCTGCCCTACGCCGACGACGGGTCCGTGGACGTCGACGCCCTGCGCGACCTGCTGGCCGAACTCCTCGCCGGGGGTGACACGGCAGCGCTGGCCGAGCTGGCGCGGGCCGTCGTCGACGGGCTCGGCGCGCTCGGGCCGGGCCGCGGACCCGCTGCGGGCGGCAGCGGGGGACAGGGGCGGGACGGGCAGGGCCGGGGTGGTGCGGACCAGCCGTCGGGCTTCTCCTCCTACCAGGCCCTCAACCGCGTGAAGCCGGAGACGCTGCTCGCGCGCGTGCTCGCGGAGCTGCGTGCCCGCCGTCAGGAGGAGGCGGCGGACAGCCCGTTCGCCGAGGAGGTGGCCCGCCGCGAGACCCGGGCGCGGATCGCCGACTTCCGCCGGATGGTGCAGGCCGAGACGACCCGGCGGGGCAGCGAGATCCGAGGCCGGGAGGCGGCCGCCCGCACCGGGGTGCGCCGCCAGGCCGAGCAGACCGACTTCCTCTCGGCCGGCGCGGACACCCTGGCCGATCTACGACGGCGGGTCGCGCCGCTGGGTCGTCACCTCGCCACCCGGCTCGCCGCCCGACGCCGACGCGCCCACCGCGGCGCGATCGACATGCGCCGCACGCTGCGGCGCTCGATGTCCACCGGCGGCGTGCCGGTGAACCTGGTGCACCGCCGGCCCCGCCCGGGGCGCCCGGAGCTGGTGCTGCTCTGCGACGTGTCCGGCTCCGTGGCGGGGTTCAGCCACTTCACGATGATGCTGGTCCAGGCGCTGCGCGAGCAGTTCTCCCGCATCCGCATCTTCTGCTTCGTCGACGGGTGCGTGGAGGTCACCGACCTGTTCACCCCGGGCGCCGACCTCGGCGGCATCCTCACCGAGGTGCACTCCCGGCGCGGGCTCGTCGCCTGGAGCGGGCACTCGGACTACGGCCGCGCCTTCGACCGGTTCGCCGAGCGCTGGCCGGACGCGGTCACCTCGCGCACGGCGCTGCTCGTCCTCGGCGACGCCCGGACCAACCACCAGGACCCGGGGCTGGGAGTCCTCGCCGCCGTCGTCGGGAAGGCCCGGCACGCGCACTGGTTGAATCCCGAGCCGCAACGGCAGTGGGGGACCGGGGACTCGGCCGCCCCCGAGTACGCCCGCGTGCTGCCGATGCACGAGTGCCGGACGGCGGCCCAGCTGGCCGGCGTCGTCGGCGGGCTGCTGCCGGTGTGACCGAAGGGAGCGATGGCGATGCGCGTCGGCGTCATGGGCGGCACGTTCGACCCGATCCACCACGGCCACCTGGTGGCCGCGAGCGAGGCCGCCCTGCGCTTCGACCTCGACGAGGTCGTGTTCGTGCCGACCGGGCAGCCGTGGCAGAAGTCGAAGACCGACGTCACCGCGGCGGAGGACCGCTACCTGATGACGGTGGTGGCGACGGCGTCGAACCCGCGCTTCACGGTCAGCCGCGTCGACGTCGACCGTGACGGCCCGACCTACACCGTTGACACCCTGCGCGACCTCGCCGCGATCTTCCCCGACGACGAGCTGTACTTCATCACCGGCGCGGACGCCCTGGAGCAGATCCTCTCCTGGCACCGGGCGCACGAGATGTTCGAGCTCGCGCACTTCGTCGGCGTCACGCGACCCGGCTTCGAGCTGGTGGCGGACCACCTGCCGCGCGGCGCGGTCACCGTGATCGAGGTGCCCGCGATGGCGATCTCGTCGACCGACTGCCGCGCGCGCGTCGGGAAGGGCGAGCCGGTCTGGTACCTCGTCCCCGACGGGGTGGTGCAGTACATCGCCAAGCGCGGGCTCTATCGCGACGGCGGGTCCCCGTCGCGGCTGGAGCACCTGGGGTGAGCGTCGAGCAGCCGGAACTCGTCGTGGCGGACGCCGACGCGTGGCGGGCGTGGCTCGGGGTGAACCACGACGACCCGGTCGGGGTGTGGCTGGTCCTGGCGAAGAAGGCCGGGCTGGCGGTGGCGGACCCGGAGACGACGCTGACCTACGCCCAGGCCCTCGACGAGGCGCTGTGCTTCGGGTGGATCGACGGGCAGGCCAAGCGCCGCGACGACCTGACGTCGTTCCAGCGCTTCACCCCGCGCCGGGCCCGGTCGCCGTGGTCGACCCGCAACGTCTCCCACGTCGCGCGGCTCAGCGAGGAGGGCCGGATGCACGCGGCCGGGCTGGCCGAGGTGGAGCGGGCGAAGACCGACGGCCGGTGGGACGCCGCGTACGCGGGCCCCGCGACCGCCACGGTGCCCGAGGACCTCGCGACGGCCCTCGCCGCCTCGCCGGCCGCCGCCGCGATGTTCGAGACGCTGACCAGCCAGAACCGGTTCGCGCTCACGCACCGCCTCGGGCAGCTGAAGCGGGCGGAGACCCGGGCGCGGCGGGTGGCCGAGTACGTGGCGATGCTCGAGCGCGGCGAGACGATCTACCCGCAGAAGCGTTAGCCGAAGGCCAGCACCGACGCGGTGAAGCCGTGCAGGTGGTTCTTCGACGCGACCGGGCCGATCTCGCCGTCGGCGAAGAACCCCGCGACGTGCGGGGCGAGGCCCCGCCGGATCGCCCGGACGTCGTGCGACGGGCCACCGGCCGCCGACCCGTCCTCGCCGAACATCACCCGTCCCCGCCCGGTGCACGAGAACAGCAGGGCGCCCCCGGCCGGGGCGTCCTGGGCGGCGAGCGTCATGAGCGCGTCGAGGTCCTCGCCCGCCGTCGTGGCGTCGCGGACGTGGAACCGCACGGAGCGGCCGACCTCGACCACGTCGCCGACGGTGACCGTCCCGGCCTCCTCGTCGGCGTTCATCACGCCGCGGATGAGGAAGTCGCCGCGGCCGTGGACGTCGGCGTACTCGTCCATCGCGATGCCCAGGTGCAGGCCGCGCATGACGAGCTGCGCGTCCTCCTCGCCGAGCTCGCGCAGGATCTCCTCGAGCTTGCGGTAGGCCGGCGTCCCCGCGAGCGAGGTCAGCTCCGAGCCCGACGAGCCGGTGACCGTCATCGTCGGGCCGATCGGCCGGCAGCCCTGGCTGACCAACGTGCGCACGGCCACGTCGCCACCCAGCAGCACACCGACCGCGCCGCGCTCGTGCACCTCCCCGTCGAGGAAGAGCCGGGCGCCGCCGGGACCGGGCCGCGCCGGGCCGAGCGCGGACGTGCCCACCGGCGCCGTCGCGAGCCCGCCGACCAGCGGGAGACCCGGCAGCGCCTGGCCGGACTGCTCGACGAAGCCCTGCGCCGGGAAGGTGAAGGGGTCGGCCAGGAGCACCGCGACCGCGTCGTCGTCCGCGGGCACCGGCATGCCGCCGATCGAGATGCCGCCCTCGTGCCGGGCGGCCTGCAGGTGGAACGGCGTGACCCGTACGTCGGGCAGCGAGGCGGCCCACACCGACACCGCGGGCGCGTCCTCCACCCCACGCCCGTCGCCGATCACCCCGGACGCCCGGCACCCGAGCGTGGTGGTGGCCCCGGCGATCTGCATCGCCTGCCGCCCGACGTCGGCGGCGACGTCCGGATTCGGGTGCGAGACGAACACCGACATCAGGTCGGGACGGCGGCCCTGCAACGGGGCGGTCGCGGCGGCCACCGCGGTCTCGGCGGCGGCCTGCAGATCGGGCCCCTGGGCGAGGCCGTCGCCGAAGGCGGTCGTCCGGGTCGTCGCGGCGTCGTGCATGTCCGGAGTATGAACGCCGCCACCGACGGCGAAACCCGGGCGGCGGTAGGCTTCCCCGCGATGGCCGCCACCGATCACGCGCGCCGCCTGGCCGAGGTCGCGGCCCTGGCCGCCGCCGACAAGCTCGCCCACGACGTCGTCGCGATCGACGTCTCGGAGCGCCTCCCGCTCACCGACTGCTTCGTCATCGCCTCGGCGCCCAACGAGCGCCAGGTGCAGGCGGTCGTCGACAGCATCGAGGAGAAGCTGCGCGACTCCGACGTCAAGCCGGTCCGGCGGGAGGGCACGCAGGAGGCCCGCTGGGTGCTGCTGGACTTCGGCGACGTCGTCGTGCACGTCTTCCACTCCGACGAGCGGGACTTCTACGGCCTCGAGCGGCTCTGGAAGGACTGCCCGCACCTCGAGCTGCCGGCCGAGGTCGGCCTGCCGCGCTCCGCGGAGTGACCTGAGTGCTCGACCGCATCGTCCTGCTCCGGCACGGGCGCACCGCCTGGAACGCCGAGCGTCGGATGCAGGGCCGCCTCGACCCGCCGTTGGACGCGACCGGGCAGGCGCAGGCCGAGGCGACCGCACCCGGCGTCACCACGCTGGCTCCCGTCGTGGTCGTCGCCTCCGACCAGAACCGCGCGTGGCAGACCGCGTGCACCGCCACCGAGGGGCTCGACGTCGAGCCGCGCAAGGAACCGCGGCTGCGCGAGACCGACGTCGGCGCGTGGCAGGGGCTGGTCGACGCCGAGGTGGACGCGGGCTGGCCCGGCGGGCTGGACGCGTGGCGGCTGGACCCGTTCCACCGGCCGCCGGAGGGCGAGTCGCGCCACGACGCGTACCTGCGCTCCGTGCCGGTGCTGCACGAGCTGCTCGACGCCGACCTGGACGGCACGGCGCTCCTGGTCGCCCACGGCGGGGTGCTCCTGGGCCTGACCTGCGGATTCCTGGGGCTCCCACCGGAGCACTGGGGCTCGCTGGGGCCGCTGGGCAACTGCCGGGCCGCGGTGCTGGAGTACCGGGTCGACCGCTGGCGCCTGATGCGGTGGGGCGCCGACGTGTGAGTCTGCTCGTCCTGGGGGACTCGCTGAGCTTCCACGGGCCGCGCACCGCCCATCCCGTCGACGAGCCGCGGCTGTGGCCGCACGTCGCCGCGTCGTCCCTGGCGACGACGGCGGACCTGCACGTCGGGCTGGGCTGGACCGCGCGGCACGCCTGGACCGCGGTGCGCACCGATCCGCGGGTGTGGGCCTCGGTGCGGACGGCGGACGCGCTGGTGCTGGGGATCGGCGGCATGGACTCGCTGCCCTCGCCGCTGCCGACGGCCGTGCGCGAGCTGATCCCGGTACTGCGTCCGCCCGCCGTGGCGGCTCGGGCGCGGCGGCTGTACCGCTCCCGCCACGCCGGGCTCGTGCGAGCGACCGGCGGGCGCCCGACGGCGCTGGCCCCGGCGGAGACCGTGCGGTGCCTGGAGCGGATCCGGGTGGCGGTGACGACGTTGCGCCCGCACGCGCCGGTGGTGCTGCTGCTGCCCTCGGTGCACCGGTCGGGGTTGTACGGCGGGGTGCACTCCGGGCGGTCGGCGCACGTGGCGGCGATGCGGTCGTGGGCCTCGGCGCACGGGGTGCGGGCGCTGGAGGTCGCGCCCCTGGTCACCGAGCACGTGCTGGGCGGGCACGGCAACCCCGACGGCATCCACTGGGGCTGGTCGGCGCACCGGGTGGTCGGGGAGGCCGTGGCGGAGCTGCTCCGTCCGGCGGAACCGGTTGTCCCCAGCGGCAGTTCGTCGGGAGTTGTCCCCAGGGCACGGTGCTGACCTGGGAGGACGCGGCGGGACGGTCCTAGCGTCGGTCGGGTGATCTCCGACCCCCGCTCGAGGCTGCAGGCCGTCGTTCCCGACGGTGCTGCTCCCGCCCGGCCCGAGCTGCGGCGGGGGTGGCCGACGGCGCCGGCGGGGACGCCGGGCGCGGGTCTGGTCTACAGCGAGGAGTCGCAGGTCCCGGAGCCGACCGGGCCGCCGGTGCACGAGCCCGTCCGGGCGAGCGCCTGGGATCCGTCGCCGCGGGGGCTCGCACGGTGGCTGCCCGCGTCGTGGGCGGGGGCGCGGTGGGACCCGGGCGGGCGGGGCGCGCTGGCGTTGGCGGCCGTCGTGTTGCTCGCCGCGGTCGTGGCGGCCTGGGTGGTGTTCTCGGGACGGCCGGTCGCCGAGCCGGTGCCGGCGCTGCCGGTGGTGGCGGGCGTGGCGTCGGCGCCCTCGTCCGCGGCGGCTCCGGCGCCGGGGGCGCCGGTGGTGGTGCACGTGGCGGGGAAGGTCCGGCGGCCGGGGTTGGTGACGCTGGCCGACGGCGCGCGGGTGGGCGACGCCGTGGACGCGGCGGGCGGAGCGCTGCCGAAGGTCGACCTGACGCCGTTGAACCTGGCCGCGCGGGTGGTCGACGGGCAGCAGATCGTGGTCGGGGCTGCTCCCGCGCCGGCCGCACCGGCCGGGCCCGCCGCCACTCCGGGTGCTGCCCCTGCTGCGGGAGGCGACGGGAAGCTCGACCTCAACGCGGCGACCCTCGAGCAGCTCGACGGGTTACCCGGGGTCGGGCCGGTCACGGCGAAGAAGATCCTGGACTGGCGGACGCAGAACGGGCGGTTCGGGGCCGTCGAGCAGCTCCGTGAGATCCCGGGCATCGGTGAGGCCCGGTTCGGGACGCTGCGCGAGCTGGTGCGGGTGTGACCCCGCCGGACCCGGACGAGGAGCGGCCGACCCTGGACGCGCGCCTGGTGCCGGCGGCGCTGGGCGCCTGGGCGGCGGCGTTGGTCGCGCTCGGACTCGGGTGGGGTCCGGGAGCGGTGGTGACCGTGCTGGCCCTCGGGGCGCTCGGGGTGGCCGTGGCACGTCGTGACCGGCGGTGGGCGGCCGGGCTCGTCGCCGCCGGGGCGTGCGTCGCGGCGGTGGGCGGGCTCTCCTCGGTGGCGGCCCATCAGGTCGCCGCGCACCCGCTGCACGCCGCGGCGGCGTCCGGATCGGCGGCCACGCTCGAGGTGGTCCTCACCGACGACCCGGCGCCGCTGCGCTCCGCCGGGCTCGGCGGCCCGCGGGTGGTGGTGCGCGCCGAGCTCGTCTCCGCGCAGGGCGGCGGGGGTCGGTGGGTGGGGGACGGGCGCGTCGTGCTGCTCGCACCCGCCGAGGGGTGGGCGGGGCTGCTGCCCGGTCAGCGGGCGACCGCGAGCGGGTCCCTGGCGTCCTCCGCGCGCGGCGACCTGACGGTCGCCGTGCTGCGGACCCGCGGAGCGCCCCGGGAGGTGGCCCCGCCCCCGACGGTGCAGGTGGCGGCCGGTGACCTGCGGGCGGGGCTGCGCGACGCCGCGCGGGCCGTGCTCGACGACGACCCGGCCGGGCTCCTCCCGGGCCTCGTCGTCGGCGACACGTCCGGCGTCGCCCCGGACCTCGCCGACGACTTCCGGACGGCGGGCCTCACGCACCTGACCGCGGTGTCCGGCTCTAACGTCGCGTTCGTGCTGGGCGCGGTGCTGCTCCTGGTGCGCCTGGCCCGGCTCGGTCCGCGGACGGCGGCGGTGCTGGGCCTGGTCGCGCTGGTCGGGTTCGTCGTGCTCGCGCGGCCGTCGCCGAGCGTGCTGAGGGCCGGGGCGATGGGCGCGGTGGTCGTCCTGGCCCTGGCGCTCGGTCGGCGGCGATCGGTGCTGCCCGCCCTGGCGGCGACGGTGGTCGTGCTGCTGCTGGTCGATCCCGCCCTCGCGGTCGACGCGGGGTTCGTCCTGTCCGTGCTGGCCACGGGCGCGCTCGTGCTGCTCGCGCCGCCGCTCGTGGCGCGGATGCGGCAGCGCGGGATCCCGCCCGGGATCGCGGAGGCGCTGGCGGTCCCGGTGGCGGCGCACGTGGTCACCGCGCCGGTGGTGGCGGGGCTGTCCGGGGAGGTCAGCCTCGTCGCGGTGCTCGCCAACCTGCTGGTGGCACCCGTCGTCGCCCCGGCGACGGTGCTCGGGGTGCTGGCCGCGCTGCTCGCGCCGTGGTGGACGTGGGGTGCGCACGCGGCGGTGTGGCTCGCCGGCCCGGAGGTGTCGTGGCTGGTGTGGGTGGCACGGCGGTGTGCGGGGGTCGACGGGGCGACGGTGAGCTGGCCGGGAGGCGTGGTCGGCGGGCTGGCGCTGGCTGGGCTGGTGCTGCTCGGCGCGGTGGCCCTGCGGTGGCGACGGGTGCGCCTGGTCGCCCTCGCGGCCGCGGTCGGCCTGCTGCTGGTGTTCGTGCCGACGCGGATCGTCCCGGCCGGCTGGCCACCGACGGGCTGGGCCGTGGTGGCCTGCGACGTCGGGCAGGGCGACGCGCTCGTGCTCGCGACGGGCGAGCCGGGGCGGGCGGTGCTGATCGACGCGGGACCGGACCCGGGGCCGGTCGACCGGTGCCTCGCCCGGCTCGGGGTGCGCTCCCTGGCACTGGTCGTGCTCTCCCACCTGCACGTCGACCACGTCGGTGGGCTGGCCGGGGCGCTGCGGGGCCGGCCCACGGCGGCCGTGGCGGTGGGGCCGGTGCGCGAACCCGCGGCCACGCTCGGGCAGGTGACCGCTCGCGCCCGGGCCGTGGGAGCACCCGTCGTCGGGATGGAGCGGGGGACGACGCTGCGGTGGCCGGGGCTGGCCGTGGAGGTGCTCGGACCGCTGCACCCGAGCCCGCACGTCGACGCGGACGACGGGGCGCAGGTCAACGACACCTCGCTGGTGCTGCGGGCGGCGACGCCGCTCGGGCGGGTGCTGCTGCCCGGGGACGCCGAGCGGTCCTCACAGGACACGCTGCTCGCGGCCGGGGTCGACCTTCACGCGGAGGTGCTGAAGGTGCCCCACCACGGGTCGCGGTCGTCGCTGCCCGCGTTCCTGGTGGCCCCGGGTGCACGGCTCGCCCTGGTCAGCGTGGGGCAGGGCAACAGCTACGGGCACCCGAACCCGTCGATCATCGGGCTGCTCACCGGGACGGGCGCGCTGGTGCGGCGCACCGACCGGAGCGGTGACCTGGCGCTCGTCCCGGGGCTGCGGGGCCCGGCCGTGGTCGCGCGCGGCGACCCGCTGCCGGACCCGCGGCGCCGTTAGAGCCCGAGGGCCTCGCGGACCGCCTTCGAGGTGGCCGGCACGGTCGCCTTCGGGCCGACCTGGTGCTCGATCGCGTCGAGGGTCTTCAGGCCGTCGCCGGTGATGAGCAGGACGGTGTCGGCGTCCGGGTCGAGCTGACCGGACTCGACGAGCTTCTTCGCGTTCGCGACGGTCACGCCGCCGGCGGTCTCGGCGAAGATGCCCTCGGTCCGCGCGAGCAGCCGGATGCCGTCGCGGACCTCGTCGTCGGTGACGTCGCTGACGGCGCCGCCGGTGCGGCGCACCGTGTCGAGGACGTAGGGGCCGTCGGCCGGGTTCCCGATCGCGAGCGAGCGGGCGATGGTGTCCGGGCGCTGCGGCCGGACGACGTCGGTGCCCTCGCGGAACGCGGTCGACACGGGGGAGCAGCCGGCCGCCTGCGCGCCGAAGATCCGCCAGTCCGCCTCGTCGACCAGCCCGAGCGAGACGAGCTCGCCGTACGCCTTGTCGATCTTCGTGAGCTGCGAGCCGGAGGCCACCGGGATCACGGTCTGCGCGGGGATGCGCCACCCGAGCTGTTCGGAGATCTCGTAGCCCAGGCTCTTCGAACCCTCGGCGTAGTACGGGCGGACGTTGACGTTGACGAACGCCCAGTCCTCCTGCTCGAAGGCGAGCTCGGTGGCGAGGCGGTTCACGTCGTCGTAGTTGCCCTCGACGGCGAGCAGGTTCGTGTCGTACACGGCGGTCATGAGGACCTTGGCCCGCTCCAGGGAGGAGGGGATGAGCACGACCGACTCCCACCCGGCGCGGGCGGCCGCGGCGGCGGTGGCGTTCGCGAGGTTGCCGGTGGAGGGGCAGGCCAGCACGGTGAAGCCGAGCTCGCGGGCGGCGGCGAGGGCGACGGCGACGACGCGGTCCTTGAAGGAGTGCGTGGGGTTGCCGGTGTCGTCCTTGACCCACAGGTTGCGGATGCCGAGCTCGGCGCCCAGCCGGTCGGCGCGGATCAGCCGGGTGAAGCCCGGGTCCATGTTCGGGTGCTCCTCGACCGTGCTGGGCACCGGGAGGAGCTTCTTGTACCGCCAGATGGACTTGGGGCCCCGCTCGATCTCCTCGCGGGTGATCGTCGGGAAGTCGTACGCGATCTCGAGGGGCCCGAAACACTGCGGACAGGCGAATTCCGGGGCCAGCGGGGTGCGGTGCCCACAGGCGCGACACGAGAGCGCGGCCGCCGGGCCCAGGTCGTAGCCGGTCGCCGTCTGGTCGGGCGCAGTCAGGGTCATGGAAGAGTGATCTCCTCATCTTCCCCGCCGGTGGGCGGGTCGGAATTGGCACCGGTCTTGCGCAGGGAGATGCGCCGCCGGTTGCCGGGGTGTCGTCGGGCCGTTCCCTCTACCCCTCTGGATGAGCCGTATTCGGTTGTCGGCGTCCGGCGGGTGAGGCCGTGATCGCGCTACGGGCACGTTACGGCACCTGGAGCACGGACGGCCACCGGTGGACACGTTGCCCACGCCACGCTGTCGGGGGCCGGTGCGAGGATGAGGGCGTGCCACCCCGTGCCAGGAGCAAGCCCGCGGACGAACTCGCGCCGGTCCGGCTCGTCGTCGGTGACGAGGGCCTGCTCGTGGAACGCGCCGTCTCGACGGCGATCGCCGCGGCCCGCCGTCAGGACCCGGATGTCGAGGTCCGCACGCTGAAGGCGAACGAGATCACCGCCGGCGTGCTCGCCGAGCTGGTGAGCCCGTCGCTGTTCGCGGAGTCGCGCGTGGTCGTGCTCGAGGCGGCGCAGGACGCGAACGCCGAGGTCACCACGGTGCTCGTCGAGTACGCGAAGGCGCCGACCGACGGGGTCGCGCTCGTCGTCGTGCACCCGGGCGGGGCGAAGGGCAAGGCGCTCGTCGACGGCCTGAAGAAGACCGGTGCCGCGGTGTCGGAGGCGGCGAAGTTCAAGCCCTGGGAGAACGACCGGCGGGCCGACTTCGTGCGCAACGAGGTCCGCCAGGCCGGCGGCGGGATCACCGGCGAGGCGTTGTCGCTGCTGATGGAGGCCGTGGGCGCCGACCTCCGGGAACTCGCCGCCGCAGCGTCGCAGCTGGTCAGCGACTCGGGCGGGCAGGTCGACGCGGAGGACGTGCGCCGGTTCCACCGCGGCCGGGCCGACGTGACGGGGTTCGCGGTGGCGGAGAAGGCGGTGTCGGGGGACCGCGCGGGCGCGCTCGAGGCCCTCCGCTACGCCCTCGACACGGGGGTGCCGCACGTGTTGGTGGCCGACGCCCTGGCCGACGCGGTGCGCACGATCGCCCGGGTGTCGGCCGCCGGGCGGGGCGACCCGGGCGCGTTGGCGTCGCGGTTGAAGATGCCGCCGTTCAAGGTGAAGAAGGCGATGGGCCAGGCCCGCGGATGGGACGCGCCCGGCCTGACCCGAGCGATGGCCCTGGTCGCGGACGTGAACGCCGACGTGAAGGGGGTCGCGGCGGACGCGTCCTACGCCCTGGAACGCGCCACCGTGGAACTCGCGGGCCTCGCCGGGCAGGCCCGCCGGCGCTGACGCGCGAGAGCGACACCATGCAGGAATGCGCGCCCCGGGACCTGCGCTCTGTCGCACTCGCCGTGGCGACCCGGCCGCGCCCTCACGCGAGAGCGACACCACGCAGGAATGCGTGCCCCGGGACCTGCGCCATGTCGCACTCGGGACGGCGCCCGGGCCCGGACAGACGAAACGGGCGCCCCGGAGTCGGGGACGCCCGTCGTCGGGAAGAGCCTCAGGCCGGGGTCTTGCCGCCCTTGGCGTCGACCGTGAAAGTCGTGGCGCGGTGGGCCATGCGCGACTTCTTGTTCGCGGCCTGATTCTTGTGGATGACGCCCTTGCTCACGGCCTTGTCGAGCAGGCGCGCGGCGTGGCGGCGGCGCTCGTCGGCCGCGGCGGCGTCGCCGGACTCGACGGTCTCGCGGTAGCGCCGGATCGCCGTCTTGATCTCCGACTTGGCCGCCTTGTTGCGCTGGCGGGCCTCCTCGTTCTTCCGGTTACGCTTGACCTGCTGCTTGATGTTCGCCACGGGGCCTTCGAACCTCTTGATCGCTGGGGTGTCTTCGTGCGGGCGCGCAACAGGCGTCCAGCCCGCACGGCGCAGTGGCGTCCAGGTTACCAATCGCCCTCGCCGACGATGAGCGTCGGGGGGCCGTGGGACGATGAGCAGGACCGTCCGACGACATGGAAGGCGAGACCTCGTTGACCGAGACCACCACCCAGCAGTCGACCAAGACCCCTGGCCGACCGGGCACCGTGGGCTACGCCGACGAGACGTTCACGCCCCCGGACCGGATCCGCAACTTCTGCATCATCGCGCACATCGACCACGGCAAGTCGACGCTGGCCGACCGGATGTTGCAGCTCACCGGCGTCCTGGGCGACCGCGCGTACCGCGCCCAGTACCTCGACCGGATGGACATCGAGCGCGAGCGCGGCATCACGATCAAGGCGCAGAACGTCCGCCTGCCCTGGTACGCGGCGGGCCCCGACGGCGAGATGCGCGACCACGTCCTGCACCTCATCGACACCCCCGGCCACGTCGACTTCACCTACGAGGTCAGCCGTTCGCTCGCCGCGTGCGAGGGCGCGATCCTGCTGGTCGACGCCGCGCAGGGCATCGAGGCGCAGACCCTGGCGAACCTGTACCTCGCGCTCGACCACGACCTGGAGATCATCCCGGTCCTCAACAAGATCGACCTGCCCGCCGCGGAGCCGGAGAAGTACGCCGCCGAGATCGCGCACCTCATCGGCTGCGAGCCCGAGGACGTCCTGCGGATCAGCGCCAAGACCGGCGACGGCGTCGCGGCCGTGCTCGACGAGGTCGTCCGCCGCGTCCCGGCCCCGGTCGGTGACGCCGACGCCCCGGCCCGCGCGATGATCTTCGACTCGGTCTACGACACCTACCGCGGCGTCGTCACCTACATCCGGGTCGTCGACGGCAAGATCACCCCGCGCGAGCGCATCCGCATGATGAGCACGAACGCGGTGCACGAGCTGCTCGAGGTCGGGATCATCTCGCCGGACCAGAAGCCCGCCCAGGGTCTGGGCGTCGGCGAGGTCGGCTACCTGATGACCGGCGTGAAGGACGTGCGCCAGTCCCGCGTCGGCGACACCGTGACCACCGAGCGCAAGGGCGCGTCCGAGTCGCTCGGCGGCTACCAGGACCCGCAGCCGATGGTCTTCTCCGGCCTCTATCCGATCGACGGCAGCGACTACCCGCTGCTGCGCGACGCCCTGGACAAGCTGCGGCTCAACGACGCCGCGCTCTCCTACGAGCCCGAGACGTCGGCGGCGCTGGGCTTCGGGTTCCGCTGCGGCTTCCTCGGCCTGCTGCATCTGGAGATCACCCGTGACCGGCTCGAGCGCGAGTACGGGCTCGACCTCATCTCCACCGCGCCGAACACCGTGTACCGGGTGGCGCTCGACGACGGGGGCGAGGTCGAGGTCACCAACCCGGCCGAGTGGCCCGAGGGCAAGGTCTCGACGATCTACGAGCCGATCACGAAGGTGTCGGTGCTCGCGCCGTCCGACTTCGTCGGTTCGATCATGGAGCTCTGCCAGTCGCGGCGCGGGTCGCTCGAGGGCATGGACTACCTGTCCGACAGCCGCGTCGAGCTGCGCTACACGATGCCGCTCGCCGAGATCATCTTCGACTTCTTCGACGTGCTGAAGTCCAAGACCCGCGGCTACGCGTCGCTGAACTACGAGCCGGCGGGGGAGCAGGCGGCCGACCTGGTGAAGGTCGACATCCTCCTGCAGGGCGAGCCGGTCGACGCGTTCTCCGCGATCGTGCACAAGGACGCCGCGTACGCCTACGGCAACACCATGGCCGGCAAGCTGCGCGAGCTCATCCCGCGCCAGCAGTTCGAGGTGCCGATCCAGGCCGCCATCGGCTCGCGCATCATCGCCCGCGAGACGATCCGGGCGATCCGCAAGGACGTGCTCTCCAAGTGCTACGGCGGCGACATCACCCGCAAGCGCAAGCTGCTGGAGAAGCAGAAGGAGGGCAAGAAGCGGATGAAGACGATCGGCCGGGTCGACGTCCCGCAGGAGGCCTTCGTCGCCGCGCTCTCCACCGACCAGAACGCCGTCGACAAGGCCAAGTCCGGCAAGAAGTGACGCAGCACCCGCCGTCATGAACGCCCTTCCTGACGGCGGGCCGGTGCCGGTCGCGTAGAGTGGTCGTCGAGGTGCCGAGCTGTCGGCCTGGGATGGACCGCGCGTGTGTCGGGTCCGCGGACAGCTCTCACCGTCCGACGAACCCCTCTTCGAAAGAGTTCTGTGACCGACGCTGCTGTCCTGTCCGATGCTGATCTTCCTCTGGACCCGTTCCTGACCGACGAGGTCGAGTCCCCCGACGACGAGCCCGCCAACGGCTTCGCCGCGCTGGATCTCGACGAGCGCCTGCTCGCCACCCTGGTGGAGCAGGGCTTCCACACGCCCACGCCCATCCAGACCGAGACGATCCCGCTGCTGCTCGACGGCCGCGACGTCCTCGGCCTGGCCCAGACCGGCACGGGCAAGACGGCGGCGTTCGCGCTGCCGCTGCTCTCGCGCCTCGACGCGAGCGTGCGCGCCCCGCAGGCGCTGATCCTCACGCCGACCCGCGAGCTCGCGATCCAGGTCGCGGAGGCCATCGAGTCGTTCTCGGCGGGCCTGCCGCACGTCCACGTCGTGCAGCTCTACGGCGGCGCGCCCTACGGCCCGCAGCTGTCGGGTCTGCGCCGGGGCGCGCAGATCGTCGTCGGGACGCCGGGTCGCGTCGCCGACCACCTCGAGAAGGGCACCCTCGACCTCACCGACGTCGGGTACTTCGTGCTCGACGAGGCCGACGAGATGCTCAACATGGGCTTCCTCGAGGAGGTCGAGAACATCTTCGGCCTGCTGCCGGCCGACCGTCAGGTGGCGCTGTTCTCCGCGACGATGCCGGTGGCGATCCGCGAGGTCAGCCGCAAGCACCTGAACGCGCCCGCCGAGGTGTCGATCAAGGGCAAGACGACGACGGCGGCGAACACCCGCCAGCGCTACGTCGTCATGCCGGAGCGGCAGAAGGCCGACGCCCTCGCCCGCATCCTGCAGGTCGAGGACTTCGACGCCGCCCTGGTGTTCGTGCGTACCCGGCAGAACACCACCGACGTCACCGAGGCGCTGAACCGTCGCGGCTTCGCGTCGGTCGCCATCTCCGGGGACCTCTCGCAGGCCCAGCGCGAGAAGACGATCGCCGACCTGCGCTCCGGGAAGATCGACGTGCTGGTCGCCACCGACGTCGCGGCCCGCGGGCTCGACGTCGAGCGCATCAGCCTGGTCGTGAACCACGACCTGCCGACCGACCCCGAGTCCTACGTGCACCGCATCGGCCGCACCGGGCGCGCGGGCCGCTCCGGCGAGGCGATCTCGTTCGTCACCCGCGGCCAGATCCGGCTCATGCGGGCGATCGAGAACACCACCCGGCAGAAGGCCGAGGAGATGTCGGTGCCCGGCACCGACGAGGTCAACGACCGCCGTCGGGCCAGGTTCGCCGAGAAGATCACGGCGACCCTGTCGGGGCACGACGACGGCGGCGACCCGATCGCCGTGTTCCGCCGGGTCATCGACGAGTACGTCGCCGAGCACGACGTGGACCCCGTCGAGCTGGCCGCCGCGCTGGCCAAGATGGTTCAGGGCGGCCGGCCGCTGCTGGTCGAGGAGCTCCCGGCCCCGCCGGCGCGTGGGGAGAAGCGGGGCCGTGACGACAAGCCGGGCCGCGGGCAGGGCAAGCGTCCGGCGTCGGCGCCGTCGTGGAGCGTCGGCTCCGGCACGGACACCTACCGCATCGAGGTCGGGCACAACCAGCGCGTGAAGCCCGGCGCGATCGTGGGTGCCATCGCCAACGAGGCCGGCCTCGACTCGGCGCACATCGGCCACATCGACATCCGCACCGACCACACGCTGGTCGAGCTGCCCGCCGACGTGCCCGGTCCCGTCGTCAAGCGGCTCCAGCGGGCTCGTGTCGCCGGGCGTCCGATGGGTCTGCGGCGCGCCTCCGAGGCGGGCGGCTCGAGCTCGGGTCCCCGCCCCGACAAGCGCGGTCCGCGCCGGGAGCGGCCGACCCGCTGAACCCGGGACTGACCGAAGGGCCCCTCCGCTCGAGTAGATCGAGCGAAGGGGCCCTTCGGTCGTTCCGGGCCGGTGACGCCGCCGACTGGCGGTGGGCGCCCACGGCCCGTCTATCCGACCGAACGGGCCCTTCGCTCAACCGGGGCCCCGCCCCGACCGCACCACATCGGGTGGCCGCGACCGCACCCCGCGCCTACCGTCGGGTGGCATGACGCGCTCGGTCGTGATCGTCGGTGGCGGGCCGCGGGGGACCGGGGTGCTGGAGCGGATCGTCGCCGGCGCACCCGGGCACGGTGTCGACGCGGAGCACCCGCTCGACGTACACGTCGTCGACCCGTACCCAGCGGGCGCGGGCCGCATCTGGCGCACGAAGCAGTCCGAGCTGCTGTGGATGAACTCCATGGCGGCGGACGTGACCATGTGGACCGACGACTCGGTCGTCTGCGCCGGGCCGATCATCCCCGGTCCGAGCCTCATCGAGTGGGCCGAGGAGGTCCGGGACGCCCACGCGGAGCCCGAGGGCCGGGTGGGCGAGGAGGTCCGGGCGCTGCGCGCGAACACCTTCTCGACGCGGCAGCTGCAGAGCCACTACCTCGCGGACGTGTTCCACCGGGTCCTCGACCTGGCGCCCCCGGGCGTGCGGATCCACCTGCACGAGGAGCGCGCGGCCGGGATCGAGGACGGCGACGTCCGCCGGGTCCGCCTCGAGAGCGGTGAGGTCCTGGACGCGGACGCGCTGATCCTGGCGTCCGGCCACCTGGACGCCGCGCCGACCGACGACGAGACCGCACTGGTTCGCTGCGCCGAGCGCCTCGGCCTGCGCTACTTCCCGCCGGAGCAGACCACCGACTCCGACCTCGACGCCATCCCGCCCGGCGAGACCGTGATCGCCCGGGGCATGGGGCTCGCGTTCATCGACCTCATGGTGCTGCTCTACGAGGGCCGGGGCGGTCGGTTCGAGGAGGAGCCCGACGGTGACGACGACGGGTCCGGGCGCGGCCGGCTGCGCTACGTCCCGTCGGGGCGGGAGGTGTACCTGCACGTCGGGTCGGGCCGCGGGGTGCCTTACCACGCCAAGACCGAGTACACCCTGATCGGCCCGCGGCCGCCGCTCCCGACGTTCTTC
This sequence comes from Actinomycetospora termitidis, assembly GCF_030286555.1. GTDB lineage: Bacteria > Actinomycetota > Actinomycetes > Mycobacteriales > Pseudonocardiaceae > Actinomycetospora > Actinomycetospora termitidis. The sequence goes on from NZ_JASVWF010000009.1 coordinate 123,278, forward strand.
GGCCCGGAGCAGGTCGCCGAGCTGGCGAGCCGGCAGGGCGGGGCGAGCCTGCGCGACGACGCCTGGCCGCTCATCGCCAAGGAGGCGGGCTGGGGCTGGTACCACGAGCTCTTCCACGGCCACCCGGACCGCGTGCACGGCGACTGGGACACGTTCGCCGTGGCCTACGCCGACCTCGACTGGTACTCCGTCGAGCGGGAGCGGCTGGTGGAACGGCACGTTCCCGACGAGGCCGACCGACTCGACTTCGAGCAGCTCGACCGTCCCCTCGACGGGGTGCGGACCGACTCGGAGACCCTGCAGAAGTTCCTCCGGAACTACATCGCCGACGACCTCGCCCGCCACGTCGACCCGGCCCACACCGAGGAGCTCGGCGCCTTCACGGCCCTGCTCAGCGCCTTCATGATGTCGGTCGAGCTGGCCGGCCGCGACGGGCTGACCGCGAAGTCCCGCGCCCGCGACCTCACCTGGTGGCAGAACCTGTTCTCCTCGATGGCCAGCGGTCCGCCCGGCCCGCGCCTGCGCCAGCTGCTCGCCCTCAACCGCGACGGGTTCGTGACGTTCCTCGGGTCGGGCGTGAGCGTGGAGATCGAGGAGAGCACCCCGGCGTTCGTCGCGACGAGCGCGGCGCTGGACGAACCCCCGACGACCGCCGGGACCTTCGTGGACGCACGCCTGGCCTCACCCAGCGTGCGCCGCAGCTCGGACCCGATGCTGCGGTCGCTCATGCGGGCCGGGCTGCTCGACGAGGAGACGTTGAGCTGGAACGCGTGCTCGCGCGGCGACGACTACTCCGGCGTCGTGGAGCACTCGACCGGACTGATCCCGGTGCGCACCGCGGACCATCGCGTGCTCACCGGGTCCGGCTACGACGAGCCGGCCGACCGGCTCTTCGCCATCGGACCGCACACCACCGTGCGGCTGCCGGGGGCGTTCTCGCGGCCGAACACCAACAACCTGAGCTTCCGCGCCAACGACGCGCTCGCTCAGGCGGTCCTGGCGACCGTCGCCGCGGGCTGAGCGGTCGCGGCGTCGCGGACCCGGGCGCGCTCGCGCAGGCGCTCCAGGGTCTGCGAGAGCAGCCGGGAGACGTGCATCTGCGAGATCCCGAGCTTCTCGGCGATCTCGGACTGCGTCTTCTCGTGGACGAAACGGAGCACGAGGATCGTCCGCTCCCGCTCGGGGAGCGTCCCGACGAGGTCGCGGACGAGGGCCCGGGACTCGACGTGCGCGAGGTCCGGGTCGTCGTGGCCGAGCACGTCGGAGACGGTGGTGTCGGTGCCCTGGGTCAGCGTCGAGTCCAGGGAGTCCGGGCGGTAGGAGTGGTGCGCGGAGATCGCTTCGATGACCTCCTCGCGGTCGATCCCGAGGTGCTCCGCGAGCTCGGTCGCCGTGGGGGCGCGACCGAGCTGCTGGCCGAGCGTGGTCGACGCGGTGCCGACCTGGAGGTAGCGGTCCTTCACCCCGCGCGGGGTGCGGATCGCCCAGGCGGCGTCGCGGAAGTGCCGCCGGACCTCGCCCATCATGGTGGGGACGGCGTAGGACAGGAAGTCGCGACCCTGCTCCGGGTCGAACCGGCGCAGGGCGTGCAGCAGTCCGATGGCCGCGACCTGCTCGAGGTCGTCCACGGACTCGCCGCGCCGGGAGAAGCGTCGCGCGATGTTCCGGGCGACCGGACGGAAGGCGTCGGTCAGCTCGGCGGTCAGGACGTCGCGACGGGGGTCGCCCTCGGCCAGGGAGGCGAGCTCGTCCAGCTGGGGGGCGTAGTGGTCATAGGCAGAAGTGCGTTCGGACACGGGCAGACCTCGCAGACACGCGCGAGCGTTCCGTCTGGCTGCGATGTGAACTCAGACGGGGGAGCAGACGGGACGCATCGATCGCGCGTCCCGGACAGGGACTGTCGGCTCAACCCCTCGGCACCTGGGTGTCCCGGGTACGCAAACGTGAAACCTGGCCCGACGGCGGGACCGGGGGTGGACCCGCCGTCGGGAACGGGTCAGCGCGTGAAGACGATCTTCCCGGCGGTCTCGCCGTCGGACATCGCCCGGAACCCCTTGGCGGCCTCGGTCATCGGCAGCTCCTGCCCGATCTCGGGCGTGATGCCGGTGGTGGCGACGAAGTCGAGCAGGTCGCGCAGCTCGTCGAGCGTGCCCATCGTGGAGCCGACGAGGTTCTTCTGGAGGAAGAACATCTGGGCGAGCTCGGCGGGCGGCTGGTTGCCCGAGGTGGCGCCGGAGCAGACGATCGTGCCGCCCGGCACCAGGGAGCGCACCGAGTGCTTCCAGGTGGCCTCGCCGACGGTCTCGAAGACCGCCTGGACCTTGCCGGGCAGCTTCCCGTTCGACTCGAAGACCTGGTGGGCGCCCAGCCGCAGCGCCAGCTCGCGCTTCTCCTCGGAGCGGCCGGTGACCCACACCTGCATGCCCGCGGCGCGCCCGAGGGCGATGAGCGCGGTGGAGACGCCACCCGAGGCACCCTGCACCAGCATCGTCTGGCCGCCGCGCAGCCCGGACTTGGTGAACAGCATCCGGTAGGCGGTCAGCCACGCGGTGCCCATGACGGCGCCGGAGACCGCGGACATGGCCTCGGGCCGCGGGAGGGCGTTGCGCTTCGGGACGACGACGTAGTCGGCGAAGCTGCCCTGCGCCCACTCGGTCAGCATCTTGCGCTGCGGGTCGAGGGTCTCGTCGCCCTTCCAGTCCGGGTCGCCCATCAGCGAGTGCAGGACGACGGGCGTGCCGTCGTCCAGCGTCCCGGCACCGTCACAGCCCAGGATCATCGGGAACTGCTCGGCCTTGATGCCGACGCCGCGCAGGGTCCACAGGTCGTGCATGTTGAGGCTCGCGGCCTCCACCTTCACCCGCACCCAGCCCTCGGGGACCTCGGGATCGGGGCGCTCACCGACCACGAGGGAGGCGAGCGGGTCGTCGGCGTTGGGCTCGGAGGCGTACACGGCGAACATGGCTCCGAACCTAACGGGGACCACGGGGCGCCGCGACGGGCCCGGTACCGTGATCCGCGTGCTGCACGCCGTCGCGACCTGGTGGGACGGGGTCGAGCTCTGGTTGACCCAGCTCGACTTCACGCTGCAGGTGATCATCGTGGTCGGCGTCGTCGGGCCGGCCTGCTGGGCGCTCGCCGCGCTGGTGGACACGCTGGTCGAGCGGACCGTGGCGTGGCGCCTCGCGGCGATCGAGCGGCGCGGCGACGGCCCCGGCCAGTAGATGGACCGCCGCTACGCCCGGCTCTGGGTCTCGGGCACCCTGATCGCGCTGATCGTGCTGGTCATCGTCCTGAATGTGCGCTAGCGCAGGTGAGCACCTCTTGTCGCCATAGCGACAACAAGTGCTCACCTGGGCGAAGCCCACCTGGCCGGACGCTTCTCCGCGAACGCCGCCATGCCCTCCTGGCCCTCCTCGGAGGCGAAGAACTCCGCGGACAGCGAGAGCATCGCGGCGAAGTCGGCGCCCATGTCGTCGGCCGGGGTGCGGCGCAGCATCGCCTTGGTGGCCGCGAGGGCGTTCGGTGCGCCGAGGGCGAGCATGTCGACGTAGCGGTCGACCGTGGCGTCGAGCTCCTCCGGGTCGACGGCGGCGTTGAGCAGCCCGATCGCGGCGGCCCGGTCGGCGTCGAACACCTCGCTGGTGAGCATCAGCTCGTGCGCGGCGCGGGGGAGCAGGCGCGGCACCACCGTCACCGAGATCACCGCGGGGACGACGCCGATACGCACCTCGCTGAACGCGAAGGTCGCGCCCTTCACGTCACCGCCCGCCCGGACCGCCACGGCGATGTCGCACGCCGCCACGAGGCCCACGCCACCCGCACGGGCAGGGCCGGCCAGCCGCGCCACCACGGGCTTCGACGACTGCCACAGCAGCTGCAGGATCGCCGGGAACTCCTGCACGCCCTGGTCGTCCGACCCGGCGCCCCGGGACTCCCGCAGGTCCATCCCGGAGCAGAACACGGGGCCGGTGTGGGTCAGGACGATCACCCGGACCGCGTCGTCGGCCAGGGCTGTCTCCAGGTGCTCACGCAGCTCGCGGCGCAGCTGGGCGGAGAGGGCGTTGCGGTTGGCTGGCGAGTCGAGGGTGACGGTCGCGCGGCCCGCGGCGACGTCGAGGTGCACGAGTTCGGTCACGACCCCGCACGCTAGATCAGCGCACGACCCCCGCGCGCATCGCCAGCGCCACCATCTGCGCCCGGTCGCCGGTCCCGAGCTTGCGGCCGATGCGGGACAGGTGCGACTTCACCGTCAGCGCGGACAGTCCGAGCTCCGAGCCGATCTCGGAGTTGGAGTGGCCGTCGGCGACCTGCTGGAGCACCTGCACCTCGCGCTGGGAGAGCTCGCGCGGGGCACCGTCCACCGCGGCGACGCGGGTGCCGGACCCGGTCAGCGGGGCGACCGTCGGGTCGGGCTCCACGACCCGGCACATCCCCGACGACGACGTCAGGTACGCCAGCGCCCCGGCGGTGAAGGCGGCCTGGGCGGCGGTGTGGTCGTCCGGCCCGACGGCGACCGTGCGCCAGCCGTCGGTCCGCAGCTCGGCGAGCAGCGCGAACGCCCCGCCGTCGGGAAGACCGAGGTCCACGACGGCGAGCTCGCACGGCGGCCCGTCGAAGGCGCGGCGGCGGGCCTCGTCGGCCGAGGAGGCCTCGTGCACCGTGCCGGCGCCGGCCTCGGCGAGCGAGCGGGCGAGGACCTCGCGGCGCCGGTCGTCGCCGTCGACGACGAGCACGGACAGACGCGTGCCGCCCTCGGGGAAGGGCTGGGGAGCCGGGGCGAACAGCGAGCCCGGCACGGTGCGCTCCGAGAGGGGAGCCCGGGCGGCGGGGATCGTCGCTCGACGGGTGTCACCCGAGGGAGCGGCAGCCTCCGGACGGACGAAGGACTGGTGATCGATGAGCGGGAACACACCACCCCATCGGTCGTCCCTCGATCAGGCTTGAGCGCCCCGGTCGAGTCCGGTCGTTCCCGACGACGGGTCCTCGCCACGGCCAGTCCCGGGTGCACTCGCCTGCACGGCCGAGCGCTCACCCGATCAGCCCTCCGGCGCGGGTCGAACCGTCTCGGAGGCCGGGCGAGAGACCGAAGGCGCTGCACCACATGGACCAGTTGAAGGCGTGACCCACATCACACTACAGCTCGATGGGATGCAGCCGGCCCTGTGCGGCACGTCGGTGGCGGTGTCGCTGACCACCTGCGATTGCACGGCCCGCCCGCCGCTGTTCGACTCGACCGGGTGCCCCGCCGAATCCGCCTCAACGCCTTCGACATGAACTGCGTCGCCCACCAGTCGCCCGGCCTGTGGCGACACCCGCAGGACCGCTCCGCGGACTACAAGGACATCCGCTACTGGACATCGCTCGCGCAGCTGCTCGAACGCGGGGTCTTCGACGGCATCTTCATCGCGGACGTGCTCGGGACCTACGACGTCTACGGCGGCACCGACACCGCCGCCGTGCGCCAGGCGGCGCAGATCCCGGTCAACGACCCGATGATGCTGGTGTCGGCCATGGCCGCCGTCACCGAGCACCTGGGCTTCGGTGTCACCGCCGCGACCGGCTTCGAGCACCCGTACCCCTTCGCGCGGCGGGCCTCGACCCTCGACCACCTCACCGACGGCCGGTTCGGGTGGAACGTCGTCACCGGCTACCTGCCCGCGGCGGCCCGGGCGATGGGCGAGGCCGACCAGCTGCCCCACGACCAGCGCTACGACCACGCCGACGAGTACCTCGAGGTCCTCTACCGGCTGTGGGAGGGCTCGTGGGAGGACGGCGCCGTGGTCCGGGACGCCGAGCGCGGGGTGTTCACGGACCCGGAGAAGATCCACCACGTCCACCACCACGGGACCTACTTCGACGTCGACGGGGTGCACCTGTGCGAGCCGTCGCCCCAGCGGACCCCGGTGATCTACCAGGCCGGGGCGTCGCCGCGCGGGCAGCGGTTCGCGGCCGAGAACGCCGAAGCCATCTTCACCGGCGCGCCGACGAAGGAGGGTCTCGCCCGGACCGTCTCCGACATCCGCAAACAGCTCGCCGACGTCGGCCGGGACCCGTACAGCGCGAAGATCTACACGATGCTGACGGTGATCACCGACGAGACCTCCGAGGCCGCACGGGCCAAGCACGCCGAGCTCGCGTCGTACTCGAGCGACGAGGGCGCGCTGGTGTTCATGTCCGGCTGGATGGGCGTCGACCTGTCGCGCTACGACCTGGACGACCCGATCGGCGAGGTCGAGTCGAACGCGATCCAGTCCGCGGTCGCGTCGTTCCAGCAGGCCGACCCGTCGGGGAAGGAGTGGACCGTCCGCGACATCGCGCGCTGGGGTGGGATCGGCGGGATGGGGCCCCGCGTGGTCGGGTCGCCGACGGAGGTGGCCGACGAGCTGCAGTCGTGGGTCGAGGAGACCGACGTCGACGGGTTCAACCTGCCCTACGCCACCACGCCGGGGACGTTCGCCGACGTCGTGGAGCACCTGGTCCCGGAACTCCAGCGCCGCGGGGTGTACCCGACGTCGTACGAGCCCGGAACGCTGCGGCAGAAGCTGTTCGGGCGGGGCGACCGCCTGCCCGACGAGCACCGCGGGGCGTCGTACCGGGTCTGAGGAGCCCGGTGATCGTCGGACCGCGCGCCGGCTACGACCCGGCGACCGGCGTGCGGGCCGGGCGTCCCGACGACTCCAGCACCACGTCGTGCCGGGTGCCACCGACGCCGATCGTCACCGTCTCCGCCCGCGGCGCATGGCCGGGCGCGGAGCAGATGAGCAGCGCCGTTCCCGGCCGGGCGCGCAGCGTGAACGAGCCCTCCGCGTCGGTGCGGGCGCGGCCGATCTGGGTGCCGCCGGAGTCCGTGGCGGTCAGCGTCGCGCCGACCGCACGCCCGTCGGGGGTGGTGACGCGGCCGGTGAGAACGGCGGCCGACCCGGTGTCGCGGCCGCGCGGAGCGCCCGCACCCGCCGTCGAGAATGCGCCGTTCGTGCCACTGGACGTCTGCATGGCCGCAGTGCTGACACCGGAGGGAGCCGCGTGCGCCACCGTCGGGGCCGGGAGCGCCGGGCCGGCCGGGTCGCCCTCGGCGGGCTCGACCCGGTCGGCCGCGCCGTCCTGCCCGTGCACGTACTTGCCGCCGCGGAACAGCGAGGCGACGGCACCGACCAGCGACACCGCGATCGCGACCGCGAACACGACCACCAGGCCGTCGTGGAACGCGCCGGTGACGAGGTTCGGGAAGAACTGCTTGCCGACCAACGTCGCCGCATTCTCCGGCGGGAGCGTCCCGAGCACCGTCGGGCCGAGGATCTCGGCCATCGGGTTGTAGCCGAGGAACGCCGCGAACAGCGTGCCGACCGGCGGGAGCGCCGCCACCTGCTGCGCCACCCCGGCCGGCACGTTCTGCGCGGTCAGTCCACCGAGCAGGGCCGCGGGCATCGAGGACGCGAGCCCGGCGATGAGCATCGAGAAGAAGATGCCGATGGACAGGGCCATGCCGGAGTTCTGCAGCGTGGACATCATCCCGCTGCCGGCGCCGCGCTGGTCGGCCGGCAGCGAGTTCATGATTCCGGTCATGTTCGGCGAGATGAACAGGCCGGAGCCGATGCCGTTGACCAGCAGGATCGCGGCGAACCACCAGTAGTTGAAGTCCGTCGGCAGGATCAGCAGCCCGACGAAGGTCAGCGCGACGATGACGAGGCCCCCGGTGGCGAACAGCCGCGCGCCGAACCGGTCGGACAGCACGCCGGAGATCGGCGCGGACACGAGGAAGCCGATCGTGAGCGGCAGCATGTAGATCGCCGACCACAGCGGGGTCTGCTCGTACTCGTAGCCGTGCAGCGGCAGCCAGATCCCCTGCAGCCAGATGATCAGCATGAACTGCAGGCCACCGCGGGACAGCGCGCTCATCAGCGTCGCGACCAGCCCGAACGTGAACGCCCGGATGCGGAACAGTTCGAGGTGGAACATCGGCTGGGTCACCCTGGTCTCGACCACGCAGAAGATCGCGAGGACGACGACGCCGGCGATCAGGCAGCCGAGCACGAAGGGGTTCGTCCACCCCTCGGCGTGCCCGCCGTAGGGCTGGATCGCGTAGATGACGCCGACCAGCAGCAGGATCAGCCCGATGCCGAAGGTCAGGTTGCCCCACCAGTCGATCCGGTGTTCACGACGGCCGGCCGGGTCGCGCAGGGTCTTGTAGGCCCAGATCGTGCCGAGCACCCCGAACGGCACGCTCACCCAGAAGACCAGCCGCCAGTCGACCTCGGAGAGCACGCCGCCGACCAGCAGACCGATGAACGAGCCACCGATCGCCGCGACGGAGTTCGTGCCGATCGCGAATCCGCGCCGCTCGGCGGGGAACGCGTCGGTGAGGATCGCGGTCGCGTTCGCCATGAGCATCGCGCCGCCGATGCCCTGCACGACCCGGATGAGGATGAGCCACATGGCCCCGCCGCCCCCGGAGAAGGGGTCGAGGGCGAGGGCGATCGAGGCGACCGTGAACACGGCGAAGCCCGCGTTGTAGATCTTCGCGCGGCCGTACATGTCGCCGAACCGGCCCAGCGTGACCACCAGCACCGCGGTGACCAGCATGTAGCCCATGATCATCCACAGCAGGTAGCTGATGTTCCCGGGCTCGAGCGGGTTGATCCCGATGCCGCGGAAGATCGCGGGCAGCGAGATCAGGACGATCGACGAGTTCATCGTCGCCATGAGGACGCCGAGCGTCGTGTTCGACAGGGCGAGCCACTTGTAGCCGGGGTGGTCCGGGTGGGCGCGGGAGAGGGGCGCGGCCGGAGCGGCGGTCGTCATGGGCGGTCCCGTGGTCGTTAGGGCGAGCAATGGAACCGTTGCATTGTGCACCTATCCGCGCGGAGGGGCACCTGTGACGTGCGACCGACGTCGGGTCTAGGTTGAGGGAACAACTGTTCGCTTGTGAACGGAGTTCTCGTGAAGATCGGAATGGCCGTGCTGCGGCTCGTGGTGGGCCTGCTGTTCGTGGGTCACGGCATGCAGAAGCTCGCGGGGTGGTTCGGCGGCGGCGGCATCCAGGGCACGGCGCAGGGCTTCGAGGGCATGGGCCTGCGGCCGGGTCGCGACAACGCGGTCGCCGCCGGTGTCTCGGAGGCGGGCGGCGGTGCCCTCCTGGCCGCCGGTCTCGCGACGCCCCTCGCCACGACGATGATCTCCGGGGCGATGGGCTCGGCGATCTACCACGTGCACAAGCCCAACGGCCCCTGGGTGACGCAGGGCGGCTGGGAGTACAACGCCGTCCTGACGGCGGCCGTCTTCGCCGTCGCCGCGGCCGGCCCCGGGGAGCTGTCGCTGGACCACGCCCTCGGCATCGAGCGCTCCGGCCCGGCGATCGCCCTGGCCGCCCTCGGCGCCGGGCTCCTCGGCTCGGCGGGCGTGGCGGCGCGCGCGAAGGCGCTGGCCTAGATTCCGGGGCCCGGGGACCGGCCGACGTCGGTCCCCGCCCCGTGATCGATGGAGGAGAGCCCGTGGAGCTGTTCGACCTGACCGGCAGGGTCGCCGTGGTCACCGGGGGCACCCGGGGGATCGGGCTGATGATCGCGCGCGGACTGCTCGACGCCGGGGCGCGGGTCTACGTCAGCTCACGCAAGGCCGCGGCGGGCGACGACGCGGTGCGCGAGCTCGCGCCGCACGGCGACGTCGTCTCGATCCCGGCCGACGTCTCCACCGAGGACGAGTGCCTCCGGCTGGCGGCCTCCGTGCGCGAGCGCGAGCCCGCGGTGCACGTGCTGGTCAACAACGCCGGCGCCACCTGGGGCGCGCCGCTCGAGGAGTTCCCCGCCGCGGCGTGGGACAAGGTCCTCGACCTCAACCTCAAGGCCCCGTTCTTCCTGACGAGGGCCTTCCTCCCGCTGCTCGAGGCGTCCGGGGCCGCGGAGGAGACGGCGAGCGTGATCAACGTCGGGAGCATCGACGGCCTGCGCGTGACCCCGCTGCCGACCTACCCGTACTCGGCGTCGAAGGCCGGCGTCCACCAGCTGACCCGCGTCCTCGCGGCCGAGCTGGGCCCGCGGAACGTCCGCGTCAACGCGATCGCCCCCGGACCGTTCGAGTCGAAGATGATGGCGCAGACGCTCGCCGAGCGCGGCGACGAGATCGCAGCCAATTCGGTGCTCGGCCGGATCGGACGGCCCGACGACATGGCGGGCGCCGCGGTGTTCCTCGCCTCGCGGGCGAGCGCCTACGTCACGGGCGCGGTCCTCCCGGTCGACGGCGGGATCTGGGCCGCGCACTGAACCACGGAATGCCCGGGCGTTCCTGTTGCCGCGCGTCCACCATGGAGGTGTGAGAGCGCGCGAGGGGGCGCAGGCCTACCGGGAGGTGCTCGCCCAGCCGGGGCTCCGGGGGCTCTACGCGATCGGGTTCGCGGCACGGGTCCCGCTGAGCGCGACCGGGACGGTCCTCACCCTCCATGTCGCCGTCGGGCTCGATCGCGGGTTCGCGGCCGCGGGCCTGGTCGGCGGCGCGGTCACGCTGGGCACCGCGCTCGGCGCGCCGTGGCTGGGCCGGCTGATCGACCGGGTCGGTCTCCGGCCGGTCCTGCTGCTCTGCGGGCTCTCCGAGGTCGTGTTCTGGTCCCTGGCCCCGTTCCTCGGCGTCACGGTGCTCGTGGTGACGGCGTTCGTGGCCGGAGCGCTCGCGCTGCCGGCCTTCTCGGTGGTCCGGCAGTCGCTCGGGGCCGTGGTGCCGGAGGTCCGGCGTCGGCCCGCGTTCGCGTTGGACGCGATGTCGTCCGAGGTGTCGTTCATCGCCGGCCCGGCCCTCGGGACGGGGGCGGTGCTCGCCCTGCCCTCGACGGTCGCCCTGTGGCTGGTCGGCGTGGGCTTCGTCCTCGCGACGGCAGGTCTGTGGTGGCTGAACCCGCCGACGCGCCACGACGGGCGGCCGCCCGGTCGGGAGGCGCCGTCGATGCGCCACTGGCTCGGCGCGCCGATGGTCGTCGCACTGCTCGGTGCGGTCGCGGCCGTCCTGCTCCTCTCGGCCACCGAACTCGCCGTCGTCGCCGCGCTGACCGCGCGCGGGGAGACCGGGTGGTTCGCACTGGCGAACACGGTCTGGTGCCTGACGTCCCTGGTCGGCGGCTTCCTCTACGGCATCGCCGCCCGCCCGCCCGCACTCCCGACGCTGCTCGCGGCCCTCGCCGTCGGGACGATCCCGGTCGCCTTCGGCGGGCCGTGGTGGCTCGTGACGGTGCTCGTCGTGCCCGCCGGGGCGTTCTGTGCGCCGGCGCTGTCGTCGGCGGCCGAGGCGGTCGGGCGGCTGGCGCCCGACGGTGCCCGTGGGGTCGCGACCGGGCTCCACGGCTCGGCGATCATGCTCGGCGCCGCGCTGGCCCAGCCCCTGACCGGCCTCCTCATCGACCGGGTGTCCCCGACAGCGGCCCTGCTCGCCGCGGTCGGCATCTGCCTGCTCGTCGCGGCGGGGGCTGCGGTCGGACTCCGTTCCGACCGTCAGATCGCGTCGCCGTAGATCCGCTCGACGGTCATCGTCATGAGCACGCGGCGGTCCGCGACCATCGTGGCGCGGTAGTCGTCCCAGTCGGGGTGCTCGCCGGCCGCGGCGCGGTAGTAGGCCACGAGGGCCTCGACCTCCGGGCCGTGCGGATCGGAGCCGGGTCCCGTGAGCGTCACCGGGCCCTCCGCGGTGGCCCACGACCGGCCGTCGGGCGCCGTCACCTCGACCGCCGCCCGTGGGTCGCGCCGCAGGTTGGCGGTCTTGGCCCGGCCCTCCGTCATCGAGACCTGCAGGGTGCCGGCCTCCGGGTCGTAGAACGGCTGGACGGGGGAGAGCTGGGGGAGCCCGTCGCGCTTGATCGTGGCGAGGACGCCGAGGCGGCTGGACGCGAGGAGGGCGCGGTGGTCGGCCATGGCGGCGATCCTGCCGGTTCGGGGCGCCGCAGGAACGGGAAATCCTCCCGGCCATGCCCCTCCTCGACCGCGAACGCTGCGACACGCTGGTCCTGGCCGCCCTCGAAGCGGCCGACCGGAACGGCGACGAGATCCTCCGGCACCTGGAGCGCACGACCGGACGGCTGCCACGGCCCTCCGTCCGACAGGTGTACACGACGCTGCACCGGTTGGAACGCAATCGTCTCGTCGCCCGCTCACGCGGCGACGGACGACGCCGGCGCCTCACCGACACCGGGCTCCGCGTGCTCCGCGCCCGGGTCGCGGCGGCCCAGGCCTACGGCTCGGCGCTGAAGGTCGTCACCGCCTCCTGACCCCCTTCCCGACGGCGGGTCGGTGCGGGTCGCGCGTCGAGTGCGACGTGGGGCAGGTCCGCGGGCGCCGATTCCTGCCTGATGTCACTCTCGCCCGGGGCGCCGGGAGCGGGCCGCCCGCGAGCGCGACATGACGCATGGTGGCGGGCCGGCGTTCCTGCGTGGTGTCACTCTCGGCGCGCGTGCTCCCGTCGACCGGGTCCGGCCCCGCACTCGCGCGGCGGGCCGGCTCGCGGTGGACCGTGTGCATGGAGCAACGGGCTGTGCGATGACGCAACAGCGTCAACCGACCGAGTCGTGGGGACGCGGACCGCCAGCTCGTGATCAGCGCGAATCGTGTGCGGGACGCAACGCCGACCGCGGGCCAGTCGGCCGGCTCCGGCCGTGTGCGGGGCGCAACGCCGACCGCGGGCCAGTCGGCCGGCTCCGGCCGTGTGCGCAGCGCAACGCCTGCCGCGGGCCAGTCGGCCGGCTCCGGCCGTGTGCGGGACGCAACGCCGATCGCGGGCCAGTCGACCGGAGCCGCTCAGGACGAGGCGCCGGACATTCCCCCGCTCAGGGCCTCGTCGAGGGTGCGGAAGACGTAGCTCGGAGAGGCGGTCGGGTCGGGCGTCCATGCCGGCGGCCCCGGAACGCGCTCGCTCGGCGCCACGCTCTCCGGCCCGTACTCGAAGAGCCACCAGAGGGTGTCCCACGGGTCGCGGAGCCGGGCGAGGCGTTGCCCGCCGTGGAAGGGCGTCGGCTCGGTGATCACCTCGGCGCCACGGGACCGGGCCAGCGCCACGGGACCGTCCAGGCCCGCCACGTACACCTGCAGCAACGCCGGGGCCGGGCGCCAGTGCGGCTTCGTGTCGGCCAGCATGACCGTCGAGTCGCCCACCCGGACCTCGGCGTGGATGAGGAGGCCGTCCGCGTCCGGGGTCCGGGCGGCCGCGGTCTCGGCCCCGCCGAACACCTCGCACAGGAACCGGATGTATTCGTCCGCTCCCCGGACCAGGACGAAAGGGTTCACCGTGCCGTAGCCGGGTGGGAGCGCGGTGCCGGTGAGGAGGCTCATGGCCCCAGCCTCCCGCTCGACCCGGCCACCTTTGGTCCTGTTCAGGCCACGGGAGCGTCGTCCAGCACCTCGGCCGGCGGACCCACCCGCTCGACCCGCCCGTCGCGCAGCACCACCACGGTGTCGGCCACCTCGCGGGCGAACGCGATCTCGTGGGTGACCACGACCATCGTCGTGCCCCGCTCCGCCAGATCCCGCAGCACGGCGAGGACCTCCCCGACGAGCGCCGGGTCGAGGGCGGACGTCGGCTCGTCGAACAGCATCAGGGTCGGGTCCATCGCCAGCGCCCGGGCGATCGCGACCCGCTGCTGCTGCCCGCCGGAGAGCTGGCGCGGGTAGGCGTCCTCGCGGCCGTCCAGCCCGACGCGGGCCAGCAGCGCCCGCCCCCGCTCCTCGGCGTCGCGACGGGACCGGCCGAGCACCCCGATCGGCGCCTCGACGACGTTCGCGAGCGCCGTCATGTGTCCGAACAGCTGGAACTGCTGGAACACCATCCCGATCCGCCGCCGCTGGGCCGCGATCGTGCGCTCCGGCAGCTCGCGCAGCACCTCCCCGTCCCGGCGGTAGGCGATCAACGAGCCGTCCACGGAGATCGTCCCGGCGTCCGGGGTCTCGAGGTGGTTGATGCAGCGCAGCAGCGTCGACTTCCCCGAGCCGCTGGGCCCGACGATCACGGTCACCGACCCGGCGTCGACGGACAGGTCCACCCCGTCGAGCACGGTCGTCGTCCCGAAGGCCTTCGTCAGGCCGCGGATCTCGAGCAGGCTCATCGGACGACCTTCCGCAGCCGCTGCAGGGGAGTGGGCGGCAGCGTCCGCTCCGCCCCGCGCGCGTAGTACCGCTCCACGTAGTACTGCCCGACCGAGAGCACCGACGTCAGGATCACGTACCAGACCGTCGCCACCAGCAGCAGCGGGATGATCTCGTAGGTGCGGTTGTAGATCGTCTGCACCGAGTACAGCAGGTCGGTCACCGCGATCACGGAGACGATCGAGGTGCCCTTCAGCGTCCCGATCACCATGTTGCCGGTCGCCGGGATGATCGAGCGCATCGCCTGGGGCAGCACGATCCGGCGCAGCACCCGGGCGCGGGTCATGCCCAGCGCGACCGCGGCCTCGGACTGTCCCGCGTCCACCGACAGGATGCCGCCGCGCACGATCTCGGCCGCGTAGGCCGCCTCGTGCAGGATCAGCCCGAGCAGAGCGGCCACGAGGACGCTGATCAGGTTCACCGACTCGACCGAGAAGAACGTCGGCCCGAACGGGATCCCGAGCGAGAGCTGCGGGTAGAGGGCGCCGACGTTGTACCAGAACAGCAGCTGCACCAGCAGCGGCGTCGAGCGGAACAACCACACGTAGCCCCAGCTCACCGACGACAGCACCGGGTTGCCGGACAGGCGCATCGCCGCGAGCCCGATCCCGAGGACGAAGCCGACGACGGTCGTCGCGAACGTCAGCAGCAGGGTCGTGCCCAGGCCGCGCAGGACCGCCGTCGTGAACAGGTACTGCCCGACGGTCGACCAGCCGAAGGCCGGGTTGAGTGCCACGGAGCGCAGGGCCCAGACGACGAGCACGACGACGACGGCGGCCCACACCCAGCGCCCGACGTGCCGGGAACCGACGGTGCGTGGTGGTGGCGATCCCGACGACGGGTCGGTCGTGATCTCGGGCGCGAGGGAGGTCATGGGTGTGCTCCGGTGGCAGACGTCTCGGATGCACCCGCGTCCCTCAACGCCGGCGTCCGCACGGTACGACGGCCGTACGCGCTGCGTCGAGACGGACGCGCCGCGTCACATCGACCTTGACCGTGTCCGCCCCGGGTGGTTCTGTCCTGTCCATGGCACCCGGCGGCACGCTCGTCACGCGTGAGCACGTCGACCTGTGCCGTGTGTGGTCCTCCGCCTGTCGCTGAGCGTCTCCGCAGCTCACCGCCGCAGCAGGACCCACCCCTCGGCGCGTCCCACCGCGTCGGGTCCTCCGCTCGGCTCCACCTCCCTGAGTGACAGGACCTCGTCATGTCCCGTGCCGTGCTGCCGGCGCTGGTCGCCCTCGTGGGCGTGCTGCTGGCCGGGTGTGCGTCCCCGCTCGACGACGCCGACGCCGGCGTCCCGCGCGAGGACGTCACGGCGGCCGTGGCCGCGGACCCCGCGGCGGTCGCCCTGCTGCCGGACGACGTCCGGACGGCGGGCGTGCTGTCGGTCGGCGCGAGCGTGTCCGCCCCGCCGAGCGCGTTCCACCTCGCCGACGGGGTCACGACGACGGGTCAGGACATCGACATGACCGAGGCGGTGGCTCGGACCCTGGGCCTGCGGGTGCAGCGCACCGAGTCGACGTTCGACGGGATCGTGCCCGGCCTGACCAGCGGCAAGTTCGACGTCGGCACCGGCAACTTCGCGGTGACCGAGGCGCGCAAGAAGCAGGTCAGCTTCGTGACCTACATCAACGACGGGCAGGGCTTCGCCGTGCGCGCCGACGACCCGCAGCCGCCCATCCGCGACCTGGTCGAACTCTGCGGCCGCACGGTGTCCGTCCTGACCGGCTCCACCTTCGAGTCCACCCTGGCCAAGGCCCAGCCGCGATGTAGCCAGGCGGGCCGACCGGCCATCGAGGTCCGCAGCTACCCCGACGGTGCGACGACGGGTCTCGCACTCGCCCAGCGCCGCGCCGACGTCACGATGAGCACGATCAACGGCCTGCGCTACCTCGTGTCCCAGCAGCCCCGGCTGCGGTTCGTGGGGGAGTACCGCCGGCTCGACGTCGGGTTCGCCCTCGCGAAGGACTCGCCGCTGATCCCGGCCGTGCAGGCGGCCGTCACGAGGCTCATGGCCGACGGCACCTACGCCCGGATCCTCGCCAAGTGGGGCACCTCGCCCTCCGCGCTGCGCACCTCCCAGGTCGACCCGCCCGAACCGGTTTGACCCCACCCCTCCTCCGCTTCCCGGGAGACACCTGTGTCCTTCACCCCCCGTGGCGCCGCGGTCGCCACGTTCCTGACCCATCTCGACGCCGTCGTCCAGCGCGAGGTGTCGGCGGTCGATGCCGGCGCCGGGCGCTGGGAGATCGAGGCCGAGCGCATCGCGGCCGAGGTCGCCGGCTCGCTCGCCCTGCTGCGTACCGAGCTCCAGCGCCACCGCACCGCCTTCGCCGAGTAACCACCACCACCCGACGTCAGGAAGGCATCACCATGACCGAGCCCGCCCCGCCCGCCCCGGCCCCGGAGCCGCGTCCCACCGGTCTCGCCCGCCTCGGCGCGGACTGGATCGCGGTGATCGTCGCCGGGGCCCTCGTCCTGCTCGCGGGCCTGGGCCTGCTCCCGACGATCCCGTTCCTCATCAAGTGACCACCGAGACCGCCGAGACCTCCCCGACGGCGCCGTCGGGGCTGGTCCGGGCGATTCCCGGCATCCTGCTGCTGGTGGTGATCGGGGTCGTCGGCGTGGCGCTGCAGGCCGGCGTCCGCGAGCTCGGCGCGGCCACCGGCACGCGGCTGCCCGACGTCGAGTACGTCCTGTGGGCGATCCTGCTCGGGCTGCTCGTGCGGAACACGATCGGCGTCGCGCCGGTGTTCCGACCTGGCGTCGCCAGCTACGAGTTCTGGCTCAAGATCGGGATCGTGCTGCTGGGCGCGCGCTACCTGCTGGGCGACCTGGTGAAGCTGGGCGGGCTGTCGTTCGTCCTGATCCTGATCGACATGGCCGTCGCGACGACGGTGATCCTGCTGATCGGCCGGTGGCTCGGCCTGGGCGGGAAGCTCTCGTCGCTCCTCGCGATCGGCACCTCCATCTGCGGCGTGTCCGCGATCATCGCCGGCCGCGGCGCGATCGGGGCCGACGACGAGGACTCCGGCTACTCGATCGCCGCGATCCTCGCGCTCGGCGCGGTGGCGCTGTTCAGCTTCCCCGCGATCGGGCACCTGCTCCAGCTCTCCGACCTCCAGTTCGGGCTCTGGGCGGGACTCGCGGTGGACAACACCGCGGAGACCACGGCCACCGGCGCCGCGTACTCGCCCGCGGCGCAGGACGTGGCCGTCGCGGTGAAGAACACGCGCAACGCGCTGATCGGCGTCGTCGTGCTCGGGTACGCCGCCTATTGGGCCACCCGGGGCGGCCGGGCGATCGCGAGCACCGGCCGCGAGCGGGCCGTCTTCGTCTGGGCGACCTTCCCGAAGTTCGTCCTGGGTTTCCTCGCGGTCGCGGCGCTCGGGACGATCGGGTTCTTCTCCGGCGCCGACAAGACGAGCCTCGGCAACCTGTCGAAGTGGGCGTTCCTGCTCTGCTTCGCCGGAGTGGGGCTGAACTTCGACCTGCGGGCACTGTCCCGCAGCGGCTGGCGCCCGCTGATCGTGGCGGCCGCGGGCCTCGTCGTGGTCGCCGCCTGCTCGCTGGGGCTCGTCCTGATCGCCTCGCCCGCGCTGGGCGCCGCTCCGTGACCCTCCGTCCGGACAGTCACCGACATCACGTCGGTGGCCCCCACGACCGGGGCATGGCAGGCTCAGTACCCGTGACCTCCGCCGCCGACGTGCGCCTCGTGGCCCGCCGCCACGTGGACTTCGGCCGCGTGTACAGCTGCGCCTGTCTCTCCTCCTGACACACCCGCGCGACCCGCCGTCGGATTCCCGACGGCGGGTCGAACGCGGGTGGGACGCGCCGGATCACCCCGTCAGCCGACCCCGCCGCCGAGCGCGGGGCCTCCTCAGGAGAACCACCACCCGTGTCCCCTCACCGTCGGCGCACCCTGCCTGCCGTCGTCATCACCCTCCTCGCCGCCGCCCTGGCCCTCGCCGGCTGCTCCCGCGCGCAGGAGTCCACCAGCACCCCCGCCGCCGACGCGGGGCCCGCGCCGGAGCTGCGTCTCGGGTACTTTCCGAACATCACCCACGCCGGTGCCCTGATCGGCGTGCAGAACGGGCTCTTCGCCCAGCAGCTCGGTCAGACGAAGCTCTCCACGCAGACCTTCAACGCCGGGCCGGAGGAGACCAGCGCGCTCTTCGGCAACTCGATCGACCTCGGCTTCATCGGCTCGGGTCCCGCGATCAACGCCTACAAGCAGAACCCCGAGGGCGTGCGCGTCATCGCCGGCGCGACGTCGGGTGGGGCCCAGCTGGTCGTCCGACCGGGCATCACGAACCCGCAGCAGCTCCTGGGCAAGAAGATCGCGACGCCGCAGCTGGCGAACACGCAGGACATCGCGCTGAAGAAGTGGCTCAAGGACAACAACCTTCCGGCCGGCACCGGGCCGGGCGCCGTCGAGGTCGTCAACATCGACAACGCCCGCGCGCTGGACGCCTACAAGACCGGCCAGCTCGACGGCGGGTGGCTGCCGGAGCCCTTCGCGTCCCGCTTCGTGCTCGAGGGCGGCGCCACGGCGCTGCTCGACGAGAAGACCCTGTGGCCGAACGGGCAGTTCCCGACGACGGTCGTCATCGCACGCACCGACTACGTCGCGCAGCACCCGAGCACCGTCGCCGCGTTCCTCAAGGGCCTCGTCGCCGCCGAGGACCTCGCGCGGACCGACCCGAACGCCGCCAAGACCGCCGCGAACGCCGGACTCGGCGCCTCGGGCAGCAAGCCGCTCGCGCAGAACGTGCTCGACCGCGCGTGGGACGACGTGCAGCTCAACCCCGACCCCCTGGCGGGCACCTTCCCGACCCTGGCGCAGAACGCCGTCGCAGCAGGGACGGCGCAGTCGGCCACCGACGTCAAGGGCCTCTTCGCCCTCGGCCCGCTCAACGAAGCGCTGCAGGCCGCCGGACGACCGACCGTCGACCCGGCCGGTCTCGACACCAAGTAGTCCTTCCTCGAGGAGCATCACCATGACCGCCACGCTCGAGCGCTCCACCCCGGACCCGCGGACCGGACCTCCCGCGCTGGACGTCCGCGGCGTCTCGAAGGTCTTCGGCAGCGGGACCGACGCCGTCGTCGCCCTCGACGGGGTCGACCTGTCGGTCGCGCCGGGGGAGTTCGTCTGCCTCCTCGGTGCCTCGGGCTGTGGCAAGTCGACGCTGCTCAACCTGGTCGCCGGCCTCGACCGGCCCACGAGCGGCACCGTCGAGACCTCCGCGGCGCGGCCGGCCGTGATGTTCCAGGAGGCGGCCCTGCTGCCGTGGCTGGACGCCGGGCGCAACGTCGAGCTGCCGCTGCGCCTGGCCGGGATCGGCCGGTCGGCGCGGCGGGAGCGCGCCCACGAGCTGCTCGCCCTCGTGCGGCTGGAGGGTCAGGCGGACAAGCGTCCGCACGAGCTCTCCGGCGGCATGCGGCAGCGCGTCGCCCTCGCTCGGGCGCTGGCCGCGGCAACGGGGCTCGGTGAGGGCGGGACGACCCGGCACGAGCCGGGCGTGCTGCTCATGGACGAGCCGTTCGGGGCGCTCGACGCCATCACGCGCGACGTCCTGCAGGCCGAGCTGCTGCGGGTGTGGGAGGCGACCGGCACGACCGTGCTGTTCGTGACCCACGACGTGCGCGAGTCGGTCCGCCTCGCCGAGCGGGTCGTCCTGCTCTCGTCGCGGCCCGGCCGGGTCGTCCGGGAGTGGGCCACCGCCTCGGACAGCGACCCCGAGGAGCTGCACGGGGACATCACCGGTGAGCTCCGAGAGGTGATCTCGGCCCATGCCCGCTGACACGACCACCGACGAACAGCGGCCGGGCACACCCGACGACGCCGCCGACGTCGGGCGGGGTCTCGACGCCCTCGACACGCCCACCGAGCAGCGCACCCCGCTGTGGAAGCGGTTCCTCACCGGCGTGGTGCCGCCGATCGTCGCGGTCGTGCTGTTCGTCGTCGTCTGGCAGATCCTGTGGGCCTCGGCGATCTGGCCGGAGTTCAAGCTGCCCTCACCGCAGGCGGTGTTCGGGCAGATCGGCACACAGCTCGCCGACGGGCAGGCGCTGTCGATCATCTGGACCTCGATCAGCCGCGCGGTGCTCGGCTTCCTGCTGGCCGTGGTGATCGCGACCCCGATCGGCCTGCTGGTCGCGACGGTGCCGCTGGTCCGGTCCGCGATCGGCCCGATCCTCACCGGGCTGCAGAGCCTGCCGTCGGTGGCGTGGGTGCCGGCCGCGGTGCTGTGGTTCGGGCTGAACGACCAGACGATCTATTTCGTCGTCCTCATGGGCGCGGTGCCCTCGATCGCGAACGGGCTCGTCTCCGGCATCGACCAGGTCCCGCCGCTGCTGCCGCGGGTCGGGTTCGCGATGGGCGCCAGCCGGTCCCAGTCCGCGCGGTTGATCATGCTGCCCGCCGCCCTGCCCGGGTTCCTCGGCGGGCTCAAGCAGGGCTGGGCGTTCGCGTGGCGTTCGCTGATGGCCGCCGAGATCATCGCGACCTCGCCCAGCCTCGGGTTCGGCCTGGGCGCCTACCTCAACCAGGGGCAGTCGCTCTCGGACATGTCCTCGGTGATGGCGGCGATCCTGCTCATCCTCGTCGTCGGCATCGGCGTCGAGCTGATCTTCTTCCGACCGGCCGAGCTGCGCGTCCTGCGGGCGCGGGGCCTCGCGACGGGGCCGTGAGCGAGGTGGCGGGTCTGACCCGGCGACGGCACGTGGACCACGGGTGGGTGGGCAGCGCGCTCTGTCGCTGACGGCACCGGAGAGTCCGTCCCCCTGACGAGGAGCCGTCGTGTCCACCATCGTCCACCCGTCCTCCGTGCCCTGCACCGGTGGCGCCACCGTCTGGTTGACCGGCCTGCCCAGCGCCGGGAAGTCCACCGTCGCGATCGGCGTCGCAGAGCAGTTGCGGGTCGAGCGCTGCGGCGTCGAGGTCCTCGACGGGGACGTCATCCGCACCAACCTCTCCAAGGGCCTCGGCTACAGCCGCGAGGACCGGGCGGTGAACATCCGCCGTATCGGCTTCGTGTCCGGTCTGCTGGCTCGCAACGGGGTGGTGGTGCTGGTCGCCTCCATCGCGCCGCACGCCGACGTCCGCGACCAGGTCCGCGCCGACCACGACGACCTCGGCGTCCCCTACGTCGAGGTGCACCTCTCGACCCCGGTGGAGGTCACCGCGCAGCGGGACGTCAAGGGCCTTTACGCCAAGCACCGGGCGGGCGAGATCACCGGGCTGACCGGCGTCGACGACGCCTACGAGGTCCCCGAGCACCCGGATCTGGTCCTGCCCACCCACGAGCAGTCGGTCGACGAGTCCGTGGCCGCCCTCGTCGACCACCTGGTCGCCCGGGGGATCCTGGAGCGTCCGCATCCGGGCCTGCGCGACGCCGACCGTCGCCAGGCCGTCTGAGAAGGAGGAGCTCCCCCGTGAGCCACATCGACCGCACCGGCGCCCCGCTGCCCGACGGGACGTCCGCCGTCGTCGTCGTCCCGCCGCCGGACGGCCGGCCCGGCACCTGGGCCGGCGCGCCGAGCGCGGTGCGGCACGACGGGTCGGTGTACCTGGCCTACCGGCTGCGCCGGCCGGAGGGGGAGGGGCGCGGGTACGCGAACGTCGTCGCCCGGTCCGAGGACGGGGTCTCCTTCGAGGTGCTCGCCGTCGTCGAGAAGGAGCGCTTCGGCGCCGAGTCGCTGGAACGGCCCGCGCTCGTCGTGACGCCGGCCGGGCGCTGGCGGCTCTACGTCAGCTGTGCGACGCCCGGCACGAAGCACTGGTGGGTCGAGCTGCTCGAGGCCGACACTCCCGAGGCGCTCGCCACCGCACCGTCGGTGACGGTGCTGCCCGGCTCGGACTCCCTCGCCGTCAAGGACCCCGTGGTGCAGTCCCACGGCGGGCTCTGGCACCTGTGGGCGTCGGTGCACCCGCTCGACGACCCGGACGCCACGGACCGCATGACCACCGAGCACGCCACCAGCCCCGACGGCGTCGCGTGGACCTGGCAGGGCACGGCGCTCGCGCCGCGGCCGGGGGAGTGGGATGCGCGTGGGGTGCGGATCAGCAGCGTGGTCGACCTCGGTGACCGCCTCGTCGCGCTCTACGACGGCCGCGCGACCGCGGGGGAGAACTGGGAGGAGCGGACCGGAGTCGCCGTTCAGGTTCCGGACGGCGGGTTCGGGCGGTTCCGGGGCGAGGGTTCCGACCCGGCGGCCGAGGCGCCCGGTGTAGGAGGCCTGCGCTACGTCCACGTGCTGCCCCTGCCCGGCGGCGAGTACCGCCTGTACTACGAGGTCACACGGGCCGACGGGGCGCACGAGCTGCGGACGGAACTGGCCCACGCCTTGGTGGGAGCGACCTAGTGGCGCTCCCGGACTTCCTGCTCCTCGGCGCCCCCAAGTGCGGCACGTCCGCGCTGCACCGGGCGCTGCAGGGGCACCCACGGCTGTTCCTGCCTGAGGTGAAGGAGCCGAAGTTCTTCCTCACCGACGGTCCGCCGCCCACCAGCGGCGGAGGGCCCGGGGACGTGGCCACCTGGGGCGAGCACGTGTGGCGCCGGGAAGACTACGAGGCGCTGTTCGACCCCGCGCCGCCCGGCGCGCTGCGCGGTGAGGGCACCGTCTTCTACCTCTACGACACCGACGCCCAGCAGCGGATCCGGGACCTGGTCCCGCGGGCGAGGCTGGTCGCGGTACTCCGCGACCCCGTCGAGCGCGCACACTCGAACTGGTCGCACCTGCGCGACGCCGGCCTCGAGCCGGAGACCGACTTCCTCACGGCGTGCCGGCTCGAACCCGAGCGCCGGGCGGCGGGCTGGGCCCACTTCTGGCACTTCGTCTCGGCGGGCCGCTACGGCGAGCAGGTCGAGGCGCTCTACTCGCGGTTCGACCCGGAGCAGGTGCTGTTGCTGCGCTACCGCTCGCTGCGCGACTCCCCGGCGTGCACGGCCGACCGGGTCTGCGCGTTCCTCGGCGTGGAGACCGGGGTCGTCCGCGGGGTACCGCGCCACCACGTGCGCCCCGACGTGCACGGACGCTCGTCCGGGCTCTCCGCGGAGGAGCGGGCGGTGGCGCTGGAGTGGTTCGCCGACGACGTGGCCCACCTCGAGAAGCTGACGGGCTGGAACCTCACCGACTGGCGGCGCTGATGGCGGACCCGCGGTGGTTCCTCGCCCGGGAGCGCACGGTGCTGTCGCGGCTGCGATTCTCGCTGGCGTTCTCGCTGGCCGCGATCGCGATCGCCGTGCTGGTCCCGCCGCAGGTGCCGACGCCGGTCGTCGTCGTATCGGGCGGGCTCTGCGCGCTGGCCGGGTTGGGCTCCGCCCTGGCGATCTTCCGTTCCTGACGACGGGTGCGGCACGATCACGGTGATCGAACCGTCCGACACCAGGAGTGAGCCGTGCCGCGTCCGTACGCCAGTGGAGTCGTCGCCGCGCCCGTCGACCAGGTCTGGGCCCAGCTGCGCGCCTTCAACGACCTGCCGTCGTGGCACCCGGCCCTGAGCCACAGCGAGCTCGTCGAGGGCGTCGACGGGCAGGTCGGGGCGGTGCGCCGGCTGACCATGGCGGCCGGCGGGGACCCCTTCGACGAGCGGCTGATCACCCTCGACGACACGAACCGCACCCTGACCTACACCTTCGCCGGCGCGAACCCGTTCGGGGTCCGCCGGTACCTGTCGACGGTGCGGGTCTGCCCGGTCACCGACACGGGCGAGTCCTTCGTCGAGTGGTGGGCGGAGTACGACGCCGACGCGAGCCAGGAGGAGGAGCTGAACCGCACCTTCGCGGACGGTGTCTTCGGCACCGGCATCCGCGAGCTGCGCGACGCACTCGCCTGACGGGGCTACGAGTCGGCGGCGGTGCGGCTCGGCTCCCGGCCCATGTCCGACTCGCCGATGCCGTCGACCTCGGCGAGCGGGCGGCCGGCCATGTCGCGCATGAACCACAGGACCGGGATGCCGGCGACAATCACGACGACGGTCGCGTAGATCGCCGGGGAGAGCGCGATCCCGGTGCCGGCGATGAGGCCGGTGGCGATCAGCGGTGAGAGGCCGCCGAAGAGCACCGTCGCCACGTTGTAGCCGACGGCCATCCCGGAGAAGCGCCCGATCGCCGTGAACTGCTCCGGGACCGTCGCCGCCGCGACCGCGCTCCACCCGGCGGCCGGGATCGCCAGGAACGCCGCCCCGAACACCGCGAGGCCGGGCTCGCCCGTGGACATCAGCAGGTAGGCCGGGATCGTCGTCAGCACGATCACCCCGGTGAGCAGGGCCAGGGACGCCCGCCGGCCCCACCGGTCCGAGGCGAGCCCGATGAACGGGGTGACCACGATGGCGACCACGGCGGCCACCGTGCCCAGGGCCAGCGACCCGGCGTTCTCCAGGTTCGCGACGTCCTCGAGGTAGGTCGGGACGTAGGTGATGTTGAGGAAGTAGCTCACCGAGCCGATCGTCGAGATCGCGAAGGCGATCAGGACGGCCCGCGGCTGGCCGAGCAGCACCGCCACCAGCGGCGAGCGCCGGGCCACCGACGGGTCGACGTCGAGGGTCTCCTCCTGCGCCCGCTCGACGGTCTCGGTCTCCACCATCATGCGGCGCAGCGGGATCATGACCAGAGCGAGGAGCCCGCCGACGACGAAGAGGACCCGCCAGCCCCACTGCTGCATCGCGTCGGGCGACAGGTTGCCCGCCAGGAGCGCGGCGATCCCGACGGCGAGCAGGGCCCCGATCTCCGAGTTCGCGGCGGCCCAGGAGGCGGCGAAACCACGTCGGCGCGGCCCGGCCGACTCCATCAGGAACACCATGATCCCGGTGTACTCGGCGCCCACCGAGAAGCCCGCGAGGCAGCGCAGGAGCACCATCCCGACGCCGCCCCAGATCCCCACGGTCGCGTACCCGGGCAGGGCCGCGGTGCCGAGCATCGCGATCGCCATGAGGACCGCGGAGATCACCAGTGCGGCCTTGCGCCCGGTCCGGTCACCGATGTGCCCGAACACGATCGCGCCCAGCGGCCGGAACAGGAAGCCCGCGGCGCCGACCCCGAGGGTGAGGATGAGCGAACCGCTCTGGTCGCCGAAGAACTCCCGGGTCAGGATCGTCGCGACGTAGAAGTAGATCGAGAAGTCGTACCACTCGATGATCGAGCCGAAGGCGGCGACGAACATCGAACGTCGACGTCCGGCCTGGTCCGGCACGGCGTCCGCGGGTGTGGTGGACATGGAAGAGGGCTCCCCCCGAGGGCGTCGCCGACCGCGTCGTGGCGCGGCCGGCGACGGCGGACGTCAGACCGTGGCGGGCGATTCGACGCGGGTCCAGACGTTGTCGAACTCCAGCCCGCTGCGCTTGAACAGCTGCGTCACGGGGCACCGGCGCTCGGTCTCCGACACGAGCTGCGCGAACTGCTCCTCGCTGGCGTCGGTCTCGATCGTGGCGCGGACCTCGACGCGGTCGAAGTTGGCGTTGCCCTCCGCGCCGCCCACGAGCACGGCGGTGTCGAGGTCGCCGACGATGTCGAAGTTCCAGCTCGTGACGGTGATACCCAGGTCCTTCGCGACGAGGCTGCCGGTCACCTGGTTGCACGAGGTCAGGGCGCCGAGCGCGTAGAACAGCGGGCTCGGCGCGGAGTCCTGGCCGCCGAAGGCGGGGTAGGCGTCGGTCGCGAAGGCGTGCCCGCCCGCGGTCAGGTTCTGGTAGACGCCGGTGCCCTCGCCGTGGACGGCGAAGGGGACGACGGTCTCCTTGGGCTTGATGGCCATGCTGGGACTCTCCTGGGAGGTGAGGACCCGGTGCGCGGGGTCGCGGACCGGGAGACGACGCGCCCGACGTCCGCACCGGGACGCCGGGCGGGTGCGCGGATGTGACGGGGTCGCTCAGGCGGTGCGGGCGGGGCGACAGCCCATCGCCGGCACGCGGCACAGGTCGAGGTGCAGGCGTCGCACCAGGCCCGGTCCGGTCACGGGTTCCAGTGTGATCGTCCGCGCGCCGAGCGCAACCCCACCGTCAGGACAGGAGTCCGACGAGTCCCTTCGCGGCGAGGTAGAGCCCGAGGACGCCGAGCACACCGGGGACGAGGATGCGGCGGTGTCGCACCGCCCAGTCGCGGACGGCGTCGGTGGCCGACCGGGCCTGCCGAGGGCGGGTCACGCAGAGGACCAGGACCGCCGCCGGACCGCCCAGGCGCAGGACGGTGTAGACGACGACCTGCACCATCGCGCCCACCGGCCCGGCGCCGGTCTCGAGGATCGCGACGAGCCCGGCGACGTAGAACAGGCCCGGCAGATTCGTCAGGGCCCCGGCCGCGGCCGCGATCGGGATCGACGGCTCCCGCAACCGCGCGAGCAGCGCGTCGACGCGCCCGGGTCGCCGGTCGCCCCCACGGCCCGCGAGGCGGCCCGAGGCGTAGCCGGCTGCGTACCCCACCGCACCGACGCCGAGCACGAGGTCGACGATCTGCCGTCCGGCCGAGGCCTCGGCGTCCCCCGGGTCCCCGGCACCGACGGCGGGTCCGAGCCAGAGCACGACGACGGCCCCCACGGCGAGACTCACCGCGATCCCCGTGACCACGTAGGCCGCGATCGGCCGCCGCGGGTCCCGGCTGAGCAGGAACCCGGAGACGATCGCGAGCGGCGTGGCCCGGACGGCGCTGAGGAGCCCCAGGATCAGCGCCTCGATGCTCACGGTCGGCAACCCTACGAGGCCGTCGCCCGCCGTGGCCGCCCGGTCGGTCCAACCGTGATTACGCTGTGCGCCTGCTTTCGCGCGCCGCGCCCGCCCGGCACGATGATCTCCGTGACGAGCGAGCGGGGCGGGGCGGGTCCCGTCCGTCTCCCTCCGGCCCTCCTCCTGCTGCTGGGGGCCGCCGCGGCGGTCGTCGTGGCGCTGGGGGTGCGGGAGCTCGCGTGGTTGATCGGGCCGGTGCTGCTCGCGCTCGTCGTCGTGATCACGGTCCGGCCGGTGGAGGGCCTGCTCCTGCGCCGCGGCGTCCCCCGGTGGCTGGCCGTGATCGTCCTGGTCCTGCTCGTCTACGCCGTCGTCGTCGTGCTGGCGGGGGTGATCGTCGGCTCGGTCGCGCGGCTGGTGACGATCCTGCCGACCTACCGCGACGAGCTGGACGCGGTGCTCGGCGGGGTGTTCGCGCTGCTGCGCGAGCAGGGCGTCGGGGTCGTGCCGCTCTCCGAGATCGCGTCCTCGCTCGACCTCGGTCGCCTCGCCGTCGTGCTGGGGGCGCTGCTGTCCGGGGTCACGGGCCTGGCAGGCAACGTCGTCTTCCTGCTGTCCGTCCTGCTCTTCCTCGCCATCGAGTCCGGGGGCTTCGAGGCGAAGCTCGCGGCGATCGCGTCCGCACGGCCCGACGCGGCCCGGGCCCTGCGCGACTTCGCCCGGGGCACGCGCCGGTTCCTGGTCGTGACGACGGTGTTCGGCCTGCTGACCGCCGTCGTGGACACGGTCGTGCTCCTCGCGCTCGGGGTGCCGTTGGCGGTGCTGTGGGGGCTGCTCGCGTTCATCACCAACTACATCCCCTACGTCGGCTTCTTCATCGGCGTCGTCCCGCCCGCCGTGCTCGCCCTGCTCGAGGGGGGCTGGTCGCGGATGGTCGTCGTCGTCCTGATCTACGTGGTGGTCAACTTCGTGCTCTGCTCGCTGGTCCAACCGCGCTTCATCGGTGACGCCGTCGGGCTCTCCCTCGTCGTCGTCTTCCTGTCGCTGGGCTTCTGGGCCTGGATGCTCGGACCGCTCGGGGCCGTGCTCGCCGTGCCGCTGACCCTGCTCACCAAGGCCGTGCTGGTGGACGCCGACCCGCGGGCGGCGTGGGTGTCGGCTCTGCTCGCCGCGCGGCCCGAACCCTCCCGGGAGCCCTCGTGACCATCTCCGTGCCGCGGCGGCTCGCCCTCGCGTGCCAGGGCGGCGGCAGCCACACCGCCTTCTCCGCGGGCGCGCTGGCCCGCTTCTTCGACGTCGGCGCGGTGACCGCCGGGGAGGTCGTCGGGATCAGCGGCACGTCGGGCGGGGCGATCAACGCGCTGATCACGTGGTCGTGCCTGGTCCGCGGTCGTCCTGACGAGGTGGGGGACGCGCTCGCCGGCTTTTGGGCCGACAACGCGGCGTCCGGCCCGCTCGAGCGGTGGCTCAACGTCGTCATGGTGGGCGCCGGGGTCGGCCAGAACCTCGGTCTGGTCCCGCCGCTGAACCCGCACCTCCTCCCGCCCGCGCTGGACGGCCGTGAGGAGTTCCGGCGCCTGCTGCGCCGCCACGTCGACTTCGACGCGCTCCCGGTCGACAGCGAGGGACGGCACCCGCGCCTGGTGCTCGGCGCCGTGGAGATCCTGAGCGGCCGCTTCCGGGCCTTCGACAGCCGCCGCGACCGCATCACGCCCGACACGGTGCTCGCCTCCGCCGCGATCCCGACCCTGTTCCGGGGCATCCGGGTCGGCGACGGGGTGCACTGGGACGGGCTGTTCTCGCAGAACCCGCCGGTCTCCCAGCTCGTCGACGACCGTCCCGACGAGCTGTGGGTGCTCCAGATCAACCCGAGCCGGATCGACCGCGAGCCCCGCACCACCCTGGACATCGCGGAGCGGCGCAACGAGCTCGCCGGCAACCTCTCGCTGAACCAGGAGCTGCACGGCATCGAGCGCACGGACCGTCTGCTCGAGTCCGGCGCCCTCCGGCCGGACAGCGGCTACCGCCCGATCATGGTCCGGGTCCTGGAGATGCCCCGCGTCCCCGACCTGCTCGGCGCGGCCTCGAAGCTGAACCGCGACCCGGCGTTCCTGGCCCGGCTCCGCCGGGACGGTGCGACGCAGGCCGACCGCTTCCTCGTCGGGATCGGGTTCGAGAAGGCGTGGCTCGACGGGGACGTGTCCGGCCTGGAGAAGCTGCTCCTCGGCGCGTCGATCACGGTGTCCGCGCCCTTCGAGCCTCTCGCCGGCGATCCCGTGCACGCCGCCGCCGAGCTCCTGGCTCGCGACGTCACGGTCGACGTCACGCGCAAGCAGCTCGCCGGCGCCGAGCTGACGTGGTCGGTGCGGGTGACCCGCCCGGACGGCACGCGGGTGGAGGGCGCGGCGACCGCGACCGTGGCCGACGACGGCATCGCCACCTTCCGACTGGGGCCCGCCGACGAGGCCTGACCCTCAGCGCAGCAGCGGCAGCACGCCCTCGCCGAACTGGTAGGCCTCCTCCAGGTGCGGGTAGCCGGACATCACGAACTCGTCGATCCCGAGATCGTGGTACTCGGCGATCCGCTCGGCGACCTGCTCGTGGCTCCCGACGAGGGCCGTCCCCGCGCCCCCGCGGACCAGGCCGATCCCGGCCCACAGGTTGGGACTGATCTCGAGCGAGTCGGTGGACCCGCCGTGCAGCGCGAGCATCCGCTGCTGGCCGACCGACTGGCTCGTGCGCAGGGTGGCCTGCGCCCGCTCGATCGCCGCGGGGTCGAGGGCGTCGAGCATGCGCTGCGCCTCGGCCCAGGCCTGCTCGGCGGTGTCGCGGGTGATGACGTGCAGCCGGATGCCGAAGCGGATCGGCCGTTCGAGTTCGTCGGCGAGCTTGCGGACCCGGCCGATCTTCTCCGCGACCCCGGCGGGCGGCTCGCCCCAGGTCAGGTAGACGTCGGCGTGCCGGGCGGCGACGGGCAGGGCCGCGTCCGAGGAGCCGCCGAAGTAGATCGGCGGCGTCGGCTCCGGCGGGGCGTAGGTGGAGGCGCCGACGACGCGGTAGTGCTCGCCCTCGACGTCGAACGGCTCCGTGCCCCAGGCGCCCCGCAGCACCGTCAGGAACTCGTCGGTGCGGGCGTAGCGGGCGTCGTGGTCGGCCCAGTCGCCGAAGCGCTGCTGCTCGACCGCGTCGCCGCCGGTGACGATGTTCAGCATCAGCCGGCCGTCGGAGATGCGCTGATAGGTCGACGCCTGCTGGGCGGCGAGGGTGGGGGAGATGACGCCGGGGCGGAACGCCACGAGGTAGCGCAGCCGGCGGGTCTCGCGCAGCAGGGCCGCCGTCGTGATCCAGGCGTCCTCGCAGAACGAGCCCGTCGGCGTCAGGACCCCCTCGTACCCGAGGTGCTCGGCCGCGCGCGCGACCTGGGCCAGGTAGTCGATGTCGGCGCCGCGGGAGGCGTCGCCGATGTCGCCGCGGTCGGCGTGGCGGCGGGCCACGATGCCGCGGGCATCGCCCGAGGTGGGCAGGAACCAGTGCGGGACGATGGTCATGGTGTGCGCTCCGTGCAGGTGAGCACTCGTTGTCGCTATAGCGACGATGAGTGCTCACGTGGGCGGAGCCCACCTCCTTCCCGAGTCGAATCGGCGGTCGATCACGTCGGCGAAGCGGACCCGGCCGGGGATCACCCCGGCGTCGGAGAACGCGTCCGCGAGGTCCTGTTGCGAGGCGACGAGCGTCTCGTCCATGGGCACCGGGAGGTCCGGGCCGCGGTCGGTGGCGATCGTCGTGACGGCGATCGGCAGCTTCGTCTCCGCGCTCCACGACCGCGCGCGTTCCGGACGGTGGGTGTCGGAGAAGCGCATGGCGGCGTCGACGCGGCGGAGGTAGTCGTCGAGGGCGGCCTGGGTCCGCGGGTCGGCGAGGGTCTGGTTGCTCGCCACCTGGAACGAGTAGCCGTTGGCGGTCCCGGTGCCGTCGGCCAGGATCCGCGCGCCGGTCTCGAGCTGGGCCTGCGCGGTGTAGGGGTCCCACACGGCCCACGCGTCGATCTGGCCCTGCTTGAACGCGCCGTAGGCGTCGGCGGGGGAGAGGTAGGTCGGATCGACGTCGTCGATGGTCAACCCGGCCGCGCGCAGGGTCAGCAGCAGCTGCCCGTGCGCGGACGTGCCCTTCCCGACGGCGATGCGCTGGTCCCGGAGGTCGTTCACCGCGCGGATCGGCGAGTCCCGCGGCACGAGGATCGCATCGCTGACCACGTTGCCGCGCGCCGCGGCCACGAGCTGCACGCGCGCCTTCGCGGCCGCCGCGAAGATCACCGGTGTGTTCCCGACGTACCCGACGTCGATCGCCCCGGCTCGCGCCGCCTCGATCAGCGGCGGGCCGGCGCTGAAGGTCGTCCACTCCACGCGGTAGGGCGCTCCCGCCAGCCCTTTCGCGGCCTTCAGCAGGGACTGGATGCCGCCCTTCTGGTCACCGACGCGCAGCACGACCCCGGTCGGGTCGGCCGGCGGCTGGACCGGAGGGCGCGAGATCGGCACCGCCGAGCAGCCGGCCAGGACCGCCGTCGTCCCGAGCCCGAGCAGGAACGCCCTACGCCGCACCGTCGACCACCCCGAGCTCGGAGAGGACGGTCGCGCGCAGGGCGGCAACGTCGGTCCGCGGCCGTGGCCCCGGCGCGTGGTCGGCGACGATCCGGCCCTCGTCGAGCACCAGCACCCGGTCGGCGAGCACGATCGCCTCGTCGACGTCGTGGGTGACCAGCAGGATCCCGGGGCGGTGGCGTTCCCACAGGTCCAGCACCAGGTCGTGCATCGCGATCCGCGTCAACGCGTCGAGGGCACCGAACGGCTCGTCGAGCAGCAGCAGGCCCGGTTCCCGGACGAGGGCCCGGGCCAGCGACGCGCGCTGCGCCTCACCGCCGGAGAGCGTCAGCGGCCAGGCGTCGGCGCGCTCGGCGAGCCCGACCTCGCCCAGCACGCGGTCGACGTCCGTGTCCGTCCGCAGGCCCAGCGCCACGTTGTCCCGCACGCTGCGCCACGGCAGCAGCCGGGGCTCCTGGAACGCGACCGCCACCGACGACGGCACCGACACCGACCCGGCGTCGGGAACGTCCAGGCCGGCCAGGACCCGCAGCAACGTCGACTTCCCGGACCCGCTGCGCCCGAGCAGGGCGACGAACTCGCCCGCGTCGACGGTGAGGTCGAGGCCGTCGAGGACCCGCCGTCCGGAGAACTCCCGGACCAGCCCGCTCACCTGCGCGGCACTGCTCCCCGTCGCTGCGCTCGCCCGGGCGCTCACGACCGCCACCGCAGCGCGCGCTTCTCGATGCGCCGCACGAGCGCGTCCGTCCCGAGGCCGAGCAGGGCGTAGACGACGAGCCCGACCACGATCACGTCCGTGCGCAGGAACTCCCGCGCGTCCATGATCAGGTAGCCGAGCCCGGAGTCGGCCGACACGGTCTCCGCGACCACCAGCGAGAGCCACGCGATCCCGAGCGAGAGCCGCAGCCCGGTCAGCGCCGAGGGCAGGGCGCCGGGGATCACGACGTGGCGCAGCACCTCGCGCCGGTCGAACCCGGACACCTGCGCCATCTCGAGCAGCTTCGGGTCGACGCCACGGACGCCGGCGTGGACGTTGAGGTAGATCGGGAACAGCACCCCGAGCGCGACGAGCAGGATCTTCGGCGTCTCCTGCACCCCGAACCACAGGATGAACAGCGGGACCAGGGCCAGGTGCGGCAGCGTGCGCAGCATCTGCACCGGCGGGTCGATGATCAGGCCGCCCCAGCGCGAGAGCCCGGACCAGACGCCCAGCACCACGCCGAGGACGGCGCCGAGCGCGAACCCGACGACCACGCGGACCAGCGAGACGAGCAGTCCCTCGGGGAGCTCGCCGGAGAGCGTGACGTCCCACGCGGCCTGCACGACCCGGATCGGTGAGGCGAGCTCGTCCTCGGCGAGCAGTCCGGTGCTCGACGCGAGCTGCCAGATCACGAGGATCGCGACCGGGGAGATCCAGCGTTGCCAGGCTCTGCCGGGTTCCTGACGACGGGGCGGTGCGGTCTCGACGGCGCGCGCGGGCGCGCCCGGGAGGGTGGTGGACACACGGGCTCCGGGGGGTTCGGGCGGCGAGGGTCGGCGTGTCCTACCGACAGGTCGCGGCGTCGAGGCGCATGAGGTCGACGTGGCGACGCCACGCGAACCGCCAGCCCCGGAGCATGCCCCGATCGTGCGGAACCGGGCGCCGGGTCGCAAGTGGAGCGTGACGTGGCCCGCCGTCGGGCCCGGTGATCATCGAGCACCTGGGGTCGTCGGCCCGCCCGTCCCGCCGCCGAGAGTGCTCGCTCGTCCGGCGCGCGAACGCCCGGCCCCACCGTGGGGTGGGGCCGGGCGTCGGCGTGGTGGGCGATCAGTTCTCGCTGCCCTCCGAGGTGGTCTGGGCACCGGACTCCTCGGCGCCACCCGCCGAGGTCTCGGTGCCCTCCGACCCCGACCCCGATGCCGAGCCGGTGCCCGTCTCGGTCTCCGAGGTGCCCGCCGTGGCCTCGCCGCCGGTCTCCGCGACCGGGACCTCGGGGACGGCCGCCGCGCACGGAGCGGTGGTGTCACCGGTGTCCGTGGTCCCGGCGGGGCAGACCGTGGCGTCCGTGCCACCGGTGCCGGCCTCGGCCGGGATGACCGGAGCCTGCTCCCCCGCGGCGGGGTCGATCGGCGCCTGCTCGCCGGCTGCGGGGTCGATCGGGGTCTGCTCGCCCTGGTCACCGGTCAGCGTCTGGTCCTTCGGCTCCTCGGCCGGCTTCGTCGCCGGCTTGTTCGCCGATGCCTCGGCGTCCTCCTGCGCCTTCTTCGCCGCGTCCTCGCCGGCCTTGGCCACGTTCTCGTCGTTGCGGGCCTTGGCCTCGGCGTTCGTGAGCTGGCTCTCGGCGGTGTCGGCCTCCCGGTCGGCCTTCAACGCGGCGTCCCGCGCCTGGATGCGAGCGTCCTCCGCCTGGGCCTTCGCCTTGCCCGCTTCGTTCCTCGCCGCCTCGGCGGCCGCGATCCGGGCGGGGTTCGGGGGGACCTCGGCCTTGGCGGCCTGCAACTCGGTCACGGCGGACGTGAAGGCCTGGTTCGCGTCGGCCTGGGCCTTGAGCGCCTTCTTGTGCTCCTCCAGGAGCCGGTCGGCCTCACCGCGGAACACCTTGGCGTTGATCGCGAGGCTGTCGGCCTTCTCGCGGGATGCGGTGGCCTCCTTGCGGGCGTCCTCGGCGAGCTTCTTGGCCTCCTCGGCCTTGGCCACCAGGGCGGGGTCGGGCTTGCCGGTCGTCCCGGTCCCGGTCCCGGTGCCGGTCCCGGTGCCGGTCCCGGTGCCGGGGGTGGTCGGCTTCGGGTTGGGGCCGGGGTTCGGCTTGGGGTCGGGCTTGCCGGGGATGACGACGATCCGGGAGTTGTCGATGCTCGTGAACCGGTAGCTCGTGATGACGGTGCGGGTCGGGCGGACTGTGATCGCCTCGTCGGTCGCGGCACCGGCGGTCAGCGGGTTGCCGTTGTAGCACTTGACGGTGGGCTCGCCGTAGGAGTTCACCAGCACCGCGGTGCCGGCGGCCAGCACGACCGGCTCCTCGACGAAGGCGCCGTCGGTGTACGGGTGGTCGGTGACGCTGGTCGCGGCCCGGAGGACCACCGGGGACAGGGACCCGACGAACGCCGGGACGTCCGCGGCGTCGAGACCGAACACCGCGCCCCAGGCGGCGAGCTTGGCCGGGTCGGCCTGGAGCTCGCCGAGGAAGGCGTCGCCGTCGCAGGACGGCGGGGTGGTCGCGGCGTAGAGCCCGGCGGTGTCGCCCGACTGCTCGCCGGTGGCGGCGACCGCGGCGACCTCCGGGGCGTCGGTGCCGAACGGGGCGGTGGTGGGGTTCGCACCGGCGAAGCTGGTGGCCTGGACCGCGGGGGAGGAAGCCCCGGAGAGCGAGTACCACGTGCCGGCGCCACCGACGACCAGGCCGGCGGCGACCAGCCCGGCGATGATCTTGCCGGCGATCGGGCGCTTCTTCGGCAGCGGTGCGGTGGGCGGCGGGGGGACCGGACCGCGGAACTGCTGGCCGGGGAACCCCTGGGCGCCGAACGAGGGCTGCTGGGGGAAGGGCTGCTGCGGGCCGGCCTGCGGGCCGCGGAACTGCTGCGGGGCGCGGAACTGCTGCTGGTGGTGGACGGTGCGGGGGTCGAAGTGCATGTTCATCGTGGGGCTCCTCGGTGGTGAGGGGGCCTCGGTGACCCCGTCTCGGTGATGGGAGAAGCCTGTCGCGATCGGACATTCGGAACGATCGTGCGGACCCCCGTGGTCGCAGGGGACGCCCCCCGGATCCGGAGGGGGACAGCCCTACCCCGCGCACACGGACGCCCGGTCCCACCGAGCGGTGGGACCGGGCGTCCGGGTCGTGCGGGATCAGTTGTCGGTGCCCTCCGAGGTGCCCTGCGAGCCGGACTGCGAGCCGGACTGCGAGCCCGTCTCCGTGGAGCCGGTGCTCTCCGAGCCCGACGTCGTGGCGGTGCCGGTTTCGCCGCCACCGGTCACGCCGGTGTCGACGGTGGCCGGAGCCTGGTCGGCGGAGCCGGTGGCGGGGCAGATCGGGGCGGCCTCGGCGGTCACGACGTCCTGGCAGGCCCGCTGGACGGCCGGCTCCTGACCGGTGCCGGTGGTGCCCGCGAGGTCCGGGGTCTGGCCGGCCTCCTGCCCGGTGCCCTCGGTCGCCGGCACCTGGGCCTGCTCGCCCGTGGCCGGGTCGGTCTTCTCGTCGGCCTTCTCCTGCTCCGTGCCCTTCGCCGAGGCGTCCGCGTCGTCCTTCGCCTTCTTGGCGGCCTCTTCGGCGGCCTTGGCCACGCCCTCGGCACTCCGGGCCGCCGAGCTGGCGTTGCGCAGCTGGGCGTCCGCCTCCTCGGCGTCGTCCCGGGCCTTCTTCGCGGCCTCGCCTGCGACCTTCGCCTCGTCCTGGGCCTTCGACTGTGCGATGCGGGCCTCGAGGTAGGCCTGGTCGGCGGCGGCCCGGCGGCCTGCGTCGACCGGGACCGCGGCCATGGCCTTGACGCGCTCGCCGTCGGCGATCTGCAGCGCCGTGTTCGCGTCCCCGAGGCGACCCTGGGCGGACTTCTCGAGAGCGGTGAGCTTCTGCTCCTCGGTCCGCGCGGCGACCGACTTCGCATAGGCCTCGTCGGCCTTGGCGGTGGCGGCGTCGGCGTCCTTGCGGGCCTGGTCGGCGAGCTTCTGGGCGTCCGCGGCCTTCTGGCTCAGGACCGGGTCGGGGGCACCGGGGTTCGGGCCCTTGTTCGGCTTGGGGTCGGGCTTGCCGGGGGTGACGACGACGCGGCTGTTGTCGACCGTCGTGAAGCTGAAGTTCGTGACGACCCGGGTGGTCGGGGTGACCGTGACGGCGCCGGCGGTGGCGGGCCCGGCGGTCAGCGGGTTGCCGTTGTAGCACTTGACGGTGGGCTCGCCGTACGAGTTGACGAGCACCGCGGTGCCGGGGGCGAGCACCGCGGGCTGCTCGACGAAGGCGCCGTCACGGAAGGGGTGGTCGGTGACGCTGGTGGCGGCGCGCAGCACGACCGGGGAGAGCGACTCGACGAAGGCCGGGACGTCCTTCGCCGCCAGGCCGTAGACCCCACCCCAGGCGGCGAGCTTGGCCGGGTCGGCCTGCAGCTGCTGCAGGAACGCGGCGTCATCGCAGCTGGCGGGGGTGGTGGTGGCGTAGAGGCCCTTGGTGTCGCCGGACTGCGGGCCCTCGGCGGACACCGTGGCGACCTCGGCGTGGTCGGTGCCGAAGGGGCTCGTCGTCGGGTCGGCGCCGGCGAAGCTCGTGGCCTGGACGGCGGAGGCGGAGGAGTCGGAGAGGGCGTACCAGGCGCCGGCTCCTCCGACGACGAGGCCGGCGGCGACGAGGCCGGCGATGATCTTCCCGGCGATCGGGCGCTTCTTCGGCAGGGGCGCCGCGGGCGGCGGAGGGACCGGGCCCTGGAACTGCTGACCGGGGAAGCCCTGCGGGCGGAAGGCGGGGTGCCCACCGAACGGGGGCTGCTGCGGGAACGGCTGCTGGGGGCCGAACTGCTGGGGGGCGAACTGCTGGGGCCGGCCGGTGAACTGCGGGTGGCTCGGGCGGACGGTGCGGGGGTCGGTGTGCATGGTCATCGGGGGCTCCTCGTGTCCTCCGGGGCCTCGGCGACCCCGTTTCGGTGATGGGAGAAGCCTGTCGCGATCGCGCCCGCGCAACGATCGTGCGAACCCCCGAGCCGGGCGGGGAGGACCCCCGGGCGTGCGGGGGGACAGCCCTACCCCGGTGCGTCACGACCCCGGTCGGAGCACGATGGTGAGCATGCGCAAGCTTGTGACTCTCGAGGAGCACCTGGCCGTCCCGGAGGTCGCGGAGGCCTGGAAGGACGCGCCCACGTCGCCGCGCGACCGCGACGACGTGGCGATGATGATGGAGTCCCGCGGTGACGCCCTGCTCGAGTGGGGCGAGCGCCGGCTGGCGGCCATGGACGACCAGGGCGTCGACGTCCAGGTCCTCTCGCTCACTGCGCCCGGTGTCCAGAACCTCGACGTCGAGCGCGCCGTGCCGCTCGCGGCCCGGGCCAACGACACGATCGCCGCCGCGGTCGCCGCCCACCCCGACCGCTTCGACGGGTTCGCGACGCTGCCCACCCCGGACCCGCAGGCGGCCGCCGCCGAGCTCGGTCGTGCCGTGCAGGACCTGGGCCTGGCCGGCGCGATGATCCACGGCCGGACCGGCCCCGTGCGCCTCGACGATCCGCGCAACGAGCCGATCTGGACGGCGGCCGCCGAGCTCGGGGCCCCGATCTACGTCCACCCGCAACAGCCGGTCGACGAGGTCCGGGACGTCTACTACTCCGGCTTCGACCCGGCCACCGACGCCGCCCTGGCGAGCGCGGGCATCGGCTGGCACTACGAGACCGGGATGCAGGTCCTGCGCCTCGTCCTGTCCGGGGCCTTCGACCGCCACCCGGACCTGCAGCTCGTCGTCGGCCACTGGGGCGAGGTCGTCCTGTTCTACCTCGACCGGATCGCCGACGTGTCTCCCCGCTTCGGGGTCGGTCTCCGGCGGCCGATCGCCGACTACTTCCGCGAGAACATCTCCTACACCGGCAGCGGGATGGTCGTCCCACGGTTGCTGCGATGGACGATCGAGATGGTCGGCGTCGAGCGCGTCCTCTCGGCCACCGACTACCCGTTCATCGACAATTCCGGCGGGGCCGCACGGCGCTTCCTCGACGACACCGACCTCTCCGACACCGAGAAGGACGCGATCGGGCACGGGAACTGGGAGGCCCTCCGCCCGAAGCGCTGACAGGCGGGAAGACCCCCGGTGCCGTGGCACCGGGGGCCTCCTCGCTTCCGGACGGGTCAGCCGGTGGTCTGCTCACCACCGTCCGTCGACGCGCTGCCCGACGACGAGCTCCCGGTCGAGGAACCCTCGGAGGACGAGCCGCCGGTCGTCGAGCCGCCGCCCTGGGCCGTCCCCGTGTCGGCCGGCACCGGGTCGATCTGGGGCTGGGCCGGCGTGACATCGGTGTCCGTCGGGCACTGCTCGGCGATCACGCCGGTCCCGCAGACCCGGGTGTCGACGCCGCCCTGCGGGGCGAGCGGCTGCTGGACCGTGCCACCGGTGCCACCCGTCGCCGGGGTCGTGCCGGGGGTCTGCACCTTCCCGTCCTTGTCGATCACGGTGCCGTCGGAGAGTGTGACGTTCCCCTGGGCGTCGACGACCGCGTCCTTCGGGAGCTGGTCGGTGTCGACGGTGCCGTCCGCCTTGAAGTTCACGCCCTTGGCGGCGAGAGCCTGCGCGTCGACGCCTCCATTCTGCGCGCCGTCCTCGTTCTCGGTGAGCGCGTTGACGTTGCCCTTCGCCGCGGCCTGGGGGGCCGGGGTGAAGCCGCCGTCCTTCGTGACGGTCCCGATCCCGTCGATCGTCGTGTCGAGGCGCTCGGAGCCGTCCGGGTTGAGGATCTTCCCGGTGGCGGGGTCGGTGATCGACCCGTCCTGCAGGACCTGGCCCCCGGGGGGCGGCGTGACGGTCTTGGCGACCTTGCCGTCGCGTCCGATCGTGTTGACCGGGAAGTTGGTGCCCGGGAACCAGAGGGACACCGTGCCGTCGTAGTTCCACTGCGACTTGATGAACCCGACCGGATCCACGTTCCCGTTCGCGTCGACCGTCACCTTCCCGAGGCCCGGGATGTCCGCGGTGATCGGCAGCCGCTCGGTCCCGTTGATGTTGAAGCGCTTGCCGTCCGGGTGCTGGATCGACCCGTCGTCGAAGGTCTTGCTGTTCGGCGGGTGGTCGACCTTGACCTCGGGGTCGATCACCTTGCCGTTCTTGTCCATGATGCGGCCGTCCGACAGGCGCATGTTGCCGTCGTAGGTCCGGGTCATCGTGAGCGCCAGCTGGCCCTGCGGGTTCGTCGCCGGCGCCGGGTTCGGGGTGTTCGGGCCCGGCTGGGTCTTGATCGGGGTCGGGGTCGGGGTGTTGTTGCCCGGCTTGACGACGGTCAGCGTCTTCTGCGGCGCCGGGGCGGGCGTGACCCGGATCGTGCGGTCCGCGGTGAAGCCGTTCCACGCGGTCCCGACGACGGTGCCGGTGTCGTTCGACGAGGTGGCAGCGCCGAGCGGGTTGCCGTTCTGGCACTTCACGGTGGGCTCGCCAAAGCTGTTCACCATCACCGCGGTGCCGGCCTGGAGCACGGCCGGGTACGGCTGGAACGCGCCCTGGGAGAAGCCGTACTCGGTCACCGCGGTGTCGGCGCGGAGGGTCACCGTCGTCAGGCTCGTGACGTAGGCGCCGATGCCGTTCGGCTCGACGTTCAGCGGGCGACCCCAGGCCGCGGCCTTCGCCGGGTCGGCGGTGAGCTGGGCGATCAGGGCCTGGGTGTCACAGGCGGGGGCGGCCGGGTCCTGGGCGTAGAGCCCGCCGGTGTTGCCGGCCTGCGGCCCGGCCGCGTTCTCGGGGCTGGCGACGTTCTGGACGTCGTCACCGACCGGAGCGGTGAACGGCATCGCGCCGGGGGAGGAGACGCTCTCGAGCTGGACCTGCGCGGCCTCCGCCGACGCGGGACCGGCGAGGCCCACCCACGCGACGGCGCCGATCGCGACGACCGCGGTCACGGCGCCGACCTTCAGCCGCCACTTGGGCTTCGGCCGCTCGGGGGCGCGAGGGCCGCGCAGGGCCTCCGGGATCTCCTGGTTCATCTGCGGCTGCCCGGCGGGGTGGCCGTACTGCTGGTGCGGGGGCATCTGCGGGCCCGGCATACCCGGGCCGTACGGCGGGCGGCCACCCTGGAAGGTGGAGCGCGGGCCGGGGACCTGCTGGCGGGGGAAGTGGTCGGTGTACATCGGTTTCTCCTGGGGCTCGGTGCCGGTCCCCGGTGGGACCGGGTGCTTCGGACTGGAGAAACCATCGCCGGATGCGGCGTGCCTTCCGATGGTGTTGTCCCTGCACACGAGGGGGAGACGTCCCGCTTCCCGAGGTGGGGCGGGCCCTACCTCGCGAGCGCACCAGCCAGGTCGGCCACGAGATCGTCCGGGTCCTCGAGCCCGACCGAGAGCCGGAGGTGGCCGTACCGGCGGAACTCGTCGGGCCAGTGCGCCGCGCGCGGACCGTCCGGCCCGACGTGCACGATCAGCGACTCGTCGTGCCCCACCGACACCGCTGACGTGATCACCCGGAGATCCGCGACGAACCGGTTCTGCGTGTCCGCATCGCCGTCGAGGGCGAAAGCCATCACCGCGCCGGGCGGCTCGCCGTCGAACAGGCGAAGCGCGAGGTCGTGCTGCGGGTGCGACGGCAGGCCGGGGTACGCGACGTAGGCGACCTCGGGCCTCGTCGTCAGGAACTCCGCCACCCGCTGCGCCGACGCCAGGTGCTGCCGCAGCCGGAGCGGGAGGGTGATCGCCCCGCGGGAGATCAGCCAGGCGTTGAACGGCGAGATCACGCCGCCGACGTCGATCATGACGTCGGCGCGGATCGGGTCGAGCAGCTCCGTCGCCCCCAGGACCGCTCCGCCCATCG
Organism: Actinomycetospora termitidis; assembly: GCF_030286555.1. Taxonomy (GTDB): domain Bacteria; phylum Actinomycetota; class Actinomycetes; order Mycobacteriales; family Pseudonocardiaceae; genus Actinomycetospora; species Actinomycetospora termitidis. Next base: position 164,100 of record NZ_JASVWF010000009.1, read on the forward strand.
CGTCCCCGTGCCCGTTGACGAACTTCGTCAGCGAGTGCACGACGAGGTCCGCGCCGTGCTCCAGCGGGCGGTACAGCGGGGGCGGGGTGAACGTGGAGTCCACGGAGAGCAGCGCGCCGGCCTCGTGCGCGATCGCCGCGACCGCCGGGATGTCGCACACCCGCGTCGTCGGGTTCGCGACCACCTCCGTGTGCACCAGCCTCGTCTCCGGCCGGATCGCGGCGCGCACCGCGTCGAGGTCGGAGGTGTCCACGAACGTCGCCCGCACGCCGTACCGCGCGGGGAGGATGTCCCGGAACAGCCGGAATGTCGCCTCGTAGGTCACGTCGGAGATCACCGCGTGGTCCCCGGTGCGCAGCAGGCTGAAGAAGACCCCGTGCAGCGCGGCGACCCCGGACGCCAGCACGACGGCGTCCTCGGCGTGCTCCAGTGCGGCGAGCTTGCGCTGCAGGGCGATCTGGTTGACCCCGGAGTTGCGTGTGTAGAGCGGCGTGTCGAAGCCCGACCACGACAGCGACGACGGGTCCTCCGGCAACGCGTACGAGTTCGCCATCACCAGCGGCGTGCGGATCGCCCGCGTGCCGGGGTCGACGGCGTTCCCGCCGTGCACCGCCTGCGTCTCCAGCCGGCACGACGACGGGTCGTGCTTGTCCGGTCGCTCCGTCACGGGCTGGAACGTACGGCCCGTCGACCAAGATCACCGGAACGACGAGGATCCGGACGCTCAGGCCTCGAATCCTCGTCGTTGTGGTGATCTTGCTGGGGAGCCGGACCACAGATGTCGCGGATTCGGACACTCCGCCCTCGGATCCGCTACCTCGGCGCGACGGCGGCATGCACCAGACACGCCGCACGTGGCCCTGGTGTCCCGACGACGGGTCGACCCGGAGTCCCCAGGCCCGCCGGCCGGCGTACGCGAGGTCCGTCGGCCGCACGTCGACGCCCGACCCCGTGACCGGGGCCGGGCGTCGGCGGCGGGCGCAGGTCCTCGACCGTTCCTAGCGTGCGGCCTCCAGGACGTCGGCCTTCTGGTCCGCCCGGAGAGCCACGGCCTCGCTGCCCTTGTAGGTGGCGTAGGCGTCGGAGTACCGGCCGATGCTGTCCTTCCACGCCTTGTGGGCCGCGCCGATCCGGTTCGCGTGGGCCTGGGAGGGGTTCGGGTCGGCCTTGAGGCGGTCGAACTCGGCCTTCAGCGCCTGCATCTCCGCGTTGGCGCCCCGGAGCTTGTCCCGCGACTCCGCCAGCCTGCCCTGCGCCCGGTCGGACTCGGCGCGGGCCTCCTCGGCCTTGGTCGTCCGTGCGTCGCTCCCAGCCTCGGGCTCGGTGACCTCGGGAGTTCCGGCCTCGGGCTCGGTGACCTCGGGAGCTCCGGCCTCGGGCTCGGTGACCTCGGGCTCGGAGACCTCGGGCGTTCCGGCCTCGGGCTCGGTGACCTCGGGCTCGGTGGGTTCGGTGGCCTCGGGTTCGGTGACCTCGGTGGTCTCGGCCTCGGTGCCGGCGGTCTCGGCGATCTCGGTCCCGGTCTCGGCGGTCTCGGATTCGGTGGCCTGGGTCTCGCCGGTCTCGGTCTCGGCGCTCGCGCTCTCGTCGGTCGGGCCGGTCTCGTCGGTCGCGACGGCCGCCGCGGCCTGCACGTGCGACGCGATCGGACCTCCGACGGCGACACCGATGCCGCCGAGCAGCACGGTGGCGGCCAGCACCCCGGTCACGACCTTGGCTGCCATCGGACGCCTGCGCTTCCGCCCGCTCGGCGGCGGAACGGGCCCCGGGAACTCCGGGGCGAACGGTGCGGCCGGGCGGTGGAGGTGGTGTCGGTCGGCGTTCATCAGGATCTCCTCGGGTGATCCGGGAGCCTTTGTCCGGTTCCCGGGTGGTGATGAGGAGCCTCGTGCGAACGACTGCTCGCGGAGATCGGGTGGACCCTCGTACTGTCGCGGGCTGTCCCTACGCCCCGAGAGGGCCTGCACCACACACGCCTCTCGCAGCCCTAGCGTCCCGACGACAGGTCCGCCCGGGTCACCAGCCCCGCCAGTCGGCCGTCGCGCACGAGGTGCGCCACTTCGCCGTCGGGAAAACGATCCAGCGCGTCCGCCACCGACTCGCCGACGCCGAGTCCCACCGGGGGAACCGCGGCCGGCCCGACAGTGCCGGCGGTCAGATCCGCGAAAGTCACGAGCGCCAGCACCTCACCGGCCGCCGGCGGGAAGCGGTCCGAGCGCCCGGCCAGCACCACCGGCAGCGCCGGCTGCCCGGACTCCTCCAGGACACGCCGCGCCTCCGCGACCGGCGTCCCCACCGGCACGGACACCACGGGCGACGCGAGTCCGGCGAGCTCCCCGTCCACGAAGCCCTGCCGCCGCACCCAAGTGTCCGAGTGGTACTTCGTCAGGTAGGCCCGCCCGGAGTCCGGGAGCAGCACGACGACGCAGTCACCGGTCACCGAGGACGCCACCGCGTACGCCGTCCCCGAGGAACCGCCGACCAGCAGGCCCTCGTCCCGCGCCAGCGATCGGCACGCGGTGATCGACGCGCGGTCCGGGACGCTGACGACGGCGTCCACGACATCACGGTGGTACGAGTCCGGCCACGGGTCGTCGACCGTCTTCGGGTGCACGTAGTGCCCGGCCGCCTCGATCGCGAAGGGCGAGCCGTCGCCGCCGCCGTACGACGAGGTCGCCGGGTCCGCGCCGATCACCTGGACCCGCCCGTCCGAGGCCTCCTTGAGGAACCGTCCGGTGCCGGAGATCGTGCCGCCGGTGCCGATCGTCGCGACGAGGTGCGTGATCCGGCCGGAGGTCGCCTCCCAGATCTCCGGACCCGTCGTCCGGAAGTGAACCGCGGGGTTCGCCGGATTGCCGTACTGGTCGGCCCACCACCCGCCGTCGGTCTCGCGGGCGATCCGCGCGGCCCACGCGACGACGTGGTTCGGGTGCTCCTTCGGCAGCGCCGACGGCGTCAGCACCACCTCCGCGCCGTAGGCCCGCAGGGCGTCGAGCTTCTCGACGGCGGTCTTGTCCGGCAGCACGCACACCATCCGGTAGCCGCGCGCCGCCGCGACCTGCGCGAGCCCGAGCCCGGTGTTGCCCGACGTCCCCTCGACGATCGTCCCGCCCGGGCACAGCGCCCCGGAGGACTCGGCGTCGAGCACCATCGCCAGGGCGGCCCGGTCCTTCACCGAGCCCCCCGGGTTCAGGTACTCGAGCTTGGCGTGCACCCCGGAGCGCAGCGTCACCAGCGGGGTGCCACCGACGAGGTCGAGGAGACCACTCACGACTGCGAGAGCGCTCGCACCGGCGAGAGCCCCAGGTTCTCCCGCAGCGTCGTGCCCTCGTAGGAGCTGCGGAACGATCCCTTCTCCTGCAGCAGCGGCACGACCTGGTCGACGAACGGGTCCATCCCGCCCGGCGTGATGTGCGGGACGAGGACGAAGCCGTCGGAGGCGTTCGACTGCACGAAGTCGTCGATCGTGTCCGCGACCCGCTGCGGCGTCCCGACGAACGTGTGCCGCCCGTTCTTCGCGATCACGACCTCGCGCAGCGACCACCCGTTCGCCTCGCCCAGCTCGCGCCACTCGTTCGCCGTCGCGACCGGGTCCCGGTACATCCGCACGCTCGCGCGGCCCTTGGAGAAGTGCTGGCCGGAGTCGACGTCGTTCTCGGTCACCGGGTCGAAGCTCGGCACCGGACCGTCCGGATCGATGTCGGACAGGTCGCGGTTCCACACCTGCTCGGCGAACGCGATCGCCGTCGCGGGGGAGACCTGCTGGTACTGGACCTCGCGGGCGTTCTCCGCGGCCTCCTCCTCGGTGTCGCCCAGCACGAACGTCGCCGCCGGGAGGATCTTCAGGTCCTCCTCGCGGCGGCCGAACTTCGCGAGGCGGCCCTTCACGTCGCGGTAGAACTCCTGGCCGGCCTCCTTCTCGCCGTGCCGGGTGAAGATCGCGTCCGCCGAGCTCGCGGCGAATTCGCGGCCCTCCTCGGAGTCCCCCGCCTGGATGATCACCGGGTGGCCCTGCGGGCTGCGCGGCAGCGGGAAGCGGCCGGTGATGTCGAACTGGTCGGTGTGGATGTCGAACTCGCCGCCGTCGGTGTCCCAGAGGCGCTTGGCGACGTCGAGCATCTCCTTCGCCCGCAGGTAGCGCTTCTCCTTGGGCAGGTAGCCCCCGCGGCGGAAGTTCTCGCCGGTGAACTCGTCCCAGCTCGTCACGACGTTCCACGCCGCGCGCCCGTTCGACAGGAAGTCCAGCGAGGCGAGCTTGCGGGCGACGTCCAGCGGTTCGTTGAACGTCGAGTTGACCGTGCCCGCCAGCCCGATGTGCTGCGTCACCGCGGCCATGGCCTGCAGGATCGACACGTTGTCCGGGCGCCCCATGACGTCCAGGTCGTAGATCTTCCCGCCCTGCTCGCGGAGGCGCAGGCCCTCGGCGAGGAACAGGAAGTCGAAGAGCCCGCGCTCGGCCGACCGGGCGAAGTGCTCGAAGGACGAGAAGTCGATGTGGCTTCCCGACGCCGGGTCGCTCCAGACGGTCGTGTTGTTGACGCCCGGGAAGTGCGCGGCGAGGTGGATCTGCTTCTTGGTCATGACGAGGCTCCGGCGTAGCGGTCGGCGGGCTTCTCCAGGCCGAGCAGGCCCCGCAGGGTGTCCGCCTCGTAGGCGGTGCGGGTCAGGCCGCGACGGGCCAGCTCGGGGGCGAGGTCGCGGGTGATGCGGGGGAGGTCGTGGTCGGCGACGGCGGGTCGCAGGCGCGCCCCGGCGAGCCCGGCCGCGGCCCAGCCCTCCAGCCGGTTCGCGAGCTCGTCGGCGGTCCCGGCGAACACGGCCGCGTCCGAGCGCAGCGTCCGCTCGCCGTCGAGCCGGGTCCAGCGCGTGCTCGCGGCGGTCGCGTCGTCGTCGAGGAAGACGATCAGGTCACCGAGCACCTGAGTGGGTTCCTCCGAGCGACCGATCTCCGCCTCCGCCGACCGCACCCCACGCAGCGTCGTGGCCGCGTCGCCGGTAGGCCCGTCGCGCCCGACGCCGTCCGGCGTGGTGAACACGAGGTCCGCGCACCGCGCCGCGAGCCGGTAGGCCGTGTCGACGTGCGCGAGTGCGGTCACGATCGGCTGGCCCTGCGGCGGTCGGGGCGTGATCGACGGGCCGCGCACCGCGAAGTGCGAGCCCACGAAGTCGACGTAGTGCAGCTTGTCGCGGTCGACGAAGCGGTTCGTCGACGCGTCGCGGATCTCGGCGTCGTCCTCCCACGAGTCCCAGAGGCGGCGCTGCACCTCGACGTGGTCGGTCGCCTCCTCGAACAGCGCCTCCCGGCTCTCCGCGGCCGGGTCGCGGCGGCCGAACAGCTCCGCCTCGCCCGGGTCCGTCGACACCTTGATCCGCTCGCCGGCCCGCCCGCGCGTGACCCAGTCCAGCGTCGCGATCTGCGTCGACACGTGGAACGGCTCGGTGTGGGTGGCGACGACCGTCGGCACGAGACCGACGTGCGAGGTCTGCGGGCCGGCCCGCAGCGCGATCAGCACGGAGTCCAGGCCCCGGCGGGCGAACCCGTCCTCCAGGGTGACCAGCGTGGCCAGGCCCCGCTCGGCCTCCTGGACCTGGGCGACCCAGAAGTCCGGGTCGAGCGTGTCGCCGGGTGGGGCCGCCGGGTGCCAGCCCGTGTCGTTCAGGGCGACGGCGAGGTGGAAGGTCATGAGTCCTCCGGACGAGACGGAGCGCGGACGGCGACGAACGACGGCTCGGCCCGCAGCACGAAACCGAGTTCGGCGTAGAGCCGGATGGCGGTGGTGTTGTCGGCGGCGGCGTGCAGGAAGGGGGTCTCCCCGCGCGCCCGGATGCCGGCGGCGACGGCGAGCACGAGCCGGGTCGCGAGACCGTGCCCGCGCATCGCGGGATCGGTGCACACGGCGCTGATCTCGCACGCGCCGGGCACGTGCATGCGCTCCCCGGCCATGGCCGCGAGCCCGACCAGCGGGTCGCGGATGCCCAGGTACGTGCCCAGCTCATGCGTCCGGCGCGCGAACGGGCCCGGCTTCGTGCGCCCGACCAGCGCCAGCATCTCGTCGACGTCCGGTGTGCCGAGCCGCACGACGTCGGCGTCGGCCGCGACCGGCACCGGCCGATCGCCGGGAAGGACCATCTGGACGCCGGGGAGGTCGCGCTCGAGGGTCCAGTCCGACGGCAGGTCGACCGGCCCGGGCGCCCGGATGATGACGACGCCGCCGGGCCCGGCCAGGTGCGCCGCGTCGGCCCACTCGGCCGCGTCGCACGGCGGGGCGAGGAACGGCGCGACGTCGGGGTGATAGCGCACGGCGGCGCCGTGGCGCACCGCGAGACCGGCCTGCGGCCCGTCGAGGGCAGCGCGCAGCGGGTCGTCGAGCGCGGTCGTGGTGGGGGCGTCCACCGGGGTCCTCCCTGTCGGTCCGGGTGCGGGCACCGGCGGACCTACAGCCCGGCCGGAGACCCCCGACCGTCGAGCCAGCGGCGCGACACGAGCACGATCACGTGCCCACCGTAACCACGTCCGGGGCGTTCGGGCAGGTGAGCAACATCCGGGCGCCGACCGGGAATATCAGTCGTCCCCGCCCTTCCCCTTGCCCTTCTCCCCGCCCTCGTTCCCGCCGGGCCCCTTGTCCTTGCCCTTCCCCTTGCCGCCGACCTCCCCGCGCGCAGCGTCGTCCCCCTTCGTCCCGACGGCGGGTCGGGGCACGTCGCGCGTGCCGGCGGCGGCCCGGGCGGCAGGCGCCTCGGCGCGGGTGCCGGCGACCGGGGACGGGACGTCGACCGACGGACCGCCGGCGGAGGTCGGGGCGGGCGCGGGCGGTGCGATCAGGGCCGGAGCCGCGCCGGCGGGCACGATCGGCGCTGCCGCCACGGGGAGGGCAGGAGCCGCGTCCGGACCCGTCGTCGGGAGCCCGACGAGCGCGACCGTCGCCGCCCCCGCGATCGCGAACAGGCCACCGGCGGACGCCGCGAGTCGTGACCAGGTCCAGTCCATGAGGTCAGGTAACCACAGGCGTTCCGTGCGACACCCCCGTCGTGCCGGTCCTGACCTCGTCGCGGGCGCGCGGCCCGGGCTCACGCGGCGCACACTTCGCGGCCATGACGGACACCGCTCCCACGTCCGACGTCGAGGCCGAGGAGGGCCGCCTGCGCCGGCACCTCGGCGTGGGCGGGCTGTCCGCCATCGGGTTCTCGAACATCGTCGGGTCGGGCTGGCTGTTCGCCGCGCTCTACGCCGCCCAGATCGCCGGGCCCGCCGCGCTGGTCGCTTGGCTGGTGGCGGGCGTGCTGGTGACGCTCGTCGCGCTGGTGATGGTCGAGCTGGGCGCGACCCGGCCGGAGGGCGGCGGGACCGTGCGCTGGCCGCTCTACGCGAGCGGGCGCCTCACCGGCACCGTCATCGGGTTCTCGGTGCTGCTCTCGGTCGGTGCCACCTCCGCCGAGCTGACCGCGATCGTCCAGTACGCGGGCTACTACCTGCCCTGGCTCTACGTCGACGACGCCCTGACCGGCGCCGGCGTGGTGTTCGCGATCGTGCTGTCGGTCGTCCTCACCGCCCTGAACTGGTTCGGCGTGAAGCTGTTCGGGCGGGTCAACACGGCGGTGACGGTCGTCAAGGTCGCGGTCCCGCTGCTGACGGTCGTCCTGCTCCTCGCCTCGGGTTTCGACTCCGCGCGGCTCACCGACCACGGCGGCTTCGCGCCCTACGGCTGGTCCGCGGTGCTCTCGGCCCTGGCCGGCGGCGGGATCGTCTACTCGCTGAACGGGTTCCAGGCGCCGGTCGACTTCTCCGGCGAGGCCCGCAACCCGCAGCGCACCGTGCCGCTCGCGGTCCTCGGCTCGATCGGCCTCGCGCTGCTGCTCTACCTCGGGCTGCAGCTCGCGTTCCTCGGAGCCGTTCCCGACGATGCCCTCGGCGCCGGCTGGCAGGGCGTCCACTTCGAGTCGCCGTTCGGGCAGCTCGCGGTCGCGCTGAACCTCGGGTTCCTGGCCGCGGTGCTCTACGGCGACGCGGTCGTCTCACCGGGCGGGTCCGCCTTCGTCGGGGTGGCCGTCGACGCGCGGCACACCTACGCGCTCGCCAAGAACCGGCTGCTGCCGCGCGCTCTGATGGCGGTGCACCCGTCGTCGGGCATCCCGCGGCGGGCCCTGCTGCTCAACCTCGCCGTCATCGTCGTCTACCTGCTGCCCTTCTCCGGCTGGCAGTCGATCGTGTCCGTGATGGGCACGCTGTACCTGCTGCTCTACCTCGCGGCGGCCGTCGCCGCGGAGGTGTTCCGGCGACGGGAGCCCGAGCGGCTCTCGGGCTGGGTGCCGGGGCTGCGGATCATCACGCCGGTGTCGTTCGTGCTGGCCACGCTGTTCGTCTACTGGTCCGGGTTCTCCGACCTGCGCCTGGCGCTGCCGCTGACCCTGATCGGCGTGCCGCTGTTCGTGATCCTGTGGCGCCGGGACCGCGAGGGGTCGCTGGTCGAGGAGCTCCGTCGCGGGGCCTGGCTCGTCGTGCACCTGCTGGTCCTGACGCTGCTCTCGGGTCTCGGCTCGTTCGACGGGGCCGGGGTGCTCCCGGCGCCGTGGGACACCGTGGTCGTGGCGGTGTGGGCGGCGGTGGTGTTCCCCGTCGCGGTCCGTTCCGGGGTGCGGGAGCCCGTGTTAGCGTCCTGACCCAGGTCACGAGTGCCAGCGCCAAGCCCCGGCTCGCTGGTCGGCAACCCTCCTCCGCGGTGGGGTGCTCCGGGTGATGACCAGGCCGACGCGACACCCGCCGTCGGCAAGCGCGGATCCGGCCCCGGATCCCCGAGGGTCGGGAGACCCCGTCATGACCGCTGTGCTGAGCCCTGCCCTGCCGCCGACCGTCGGCGCGGACCTCGAGGTCCCGCTCGTCGACGGGCGCCGCGTCCGCTACGCCGACCTCGACGCGGCCGCCAGCGCGCCGCCGCTGCGGGCGGTGGCCGACCACGTCGCCGAGGTGCTGCCCTACTACGCGAGCGTGCACCGCGGGGCCGGCTACACCTCGCGGGTGTGCACGTCGCTGCTCGAGTCGGCCCGGGACACCGTCGGCCACTTCGTCGGTTCGAGGGTCGACGACGTCGTCGTGTTCACCCGCAACACCACGGACGCCCTGGCCCTGCTCGCCCGGGCCGTGCCGGGTCCCGTGCTCACCCTCGACCTCGAGCACCACGCGACCCTGCTCGCCTGGCGTCACACCGAGCACCACGTCGTCGCCGCCCGGCGTACCGTCGCGGCGACGCTCGACGCCCTGCGCGAGGGCGTCCGGACCCACCGGCCGGCCCTCGTCGCCGTGACCGGTGCCTCCAACGTCACGGGCGAGACTCTGCCGCTGACCGCGATCGTCGAGCTGGCGCACGCCGCGGGTGCCCGGGTCGCGATCGACGCTGCGCAGCTCGCCCCGCACCGCCGGGTCGACCTCGCCGCGCTCGGCGCCGACTACCTCGCGCTGTCCGGGCACAAGCTCTACGCGCCCTACGGTGCCGGGGTGCTCGTCGGGCGCCGGGACTGGCTGGACGCCGCGCCCGCGCACCTCGCGGGCGGGGGAGCGGTGCGCTCGGTCGCGGTGGCCGACGGCGCGACGGACACGGCCTGGCTGCCGGCCCCGCAGCGCCACGAGGGCGGCACCCCGAACCTGCTCGGCGCCGTCGCGCTGGCCGCCGCGTGTCGCGCGCTGGAGCCCGTCGTCGACACCGTCGTCCCGGCCCACGAGCGCGCGCTCGCCGCCCGGCTGCGCGACAGCCTGTCCGACCTCCCCGGGGTGCGGCTGCTGGAGTGCTTCGACGACGCGCCGGACCAGGTCGCGGTCGTCTCGTTCGACGTCGAGGCCCTGCCCGCCGGGCTGGTCGCGGCCGCCCTGTCCGCGGAGTTCGGCATCGGCGTCCGCGACGGCCGGTTCTGCGCGCACCCGCTGCTCGACCGCCTCACCGGCGGCGGGGACGCCGTCCGCGCGAGCCTGGGGCTGGCGACGGTCCCGGAGGACGTCGAGCGCCTGATCGCGGCGGTCGCGCGGCTCGTCGAGCGGGGCCCGGGCTGGACCTACGCGCAGCGCGACGGCCGGTGGGTGCCGACCCCGGACCCCCGCGACCTCGACCCGCTCCGCGTCGGTGCCCGGGACGGGCTGCCGGGCTGCGACCGGTGAGCGGTTGACACCCGCCCGCACGACCGTTGACGCTCGAAGCGTGCTGCGCCCCGAGCTGACGCGCCGCCGTCACGTGGACCTGCTCCGCGTGACGGCGCAGGGCTGTCGCTGAGGAGACCCGCCTCGGCCCCAGCCCCGTCGTCGTGAAGGCACACCCATGCGATTCCAGGTCCTCGACATCGTCCCGCACGCCCCGCACCCGGTGACGGGGGAGATCATCTCGGTCCACGAGCGCCTCACGCGCGTCGTCGAGACCGCCGTCCGCGCCGAGGCGCTCGGCGTCGACTCCTACGCCGTGGGGGAGCGGCACGCGGGCGAGTTCGTGTCCTCGGCGCCGACGGTGCTGCTCGGCGCCCTCGCGCAGGCCACCTCGCGCATCCTGCTCTCCACCGGCGTCACGGTGCTCTCGCTGCTCGACCCGGTGCGCGTGGCCGAGGACTACGCGACCGTCGACCAGCTCTCCGGCGGCCGCCTGGAGATCGTCATCGGCAAGGGCAACGAGGACCGCCACTTCGGCATGTTCGGCCTCGAGCTCGGCCGGCAGTACGAGTACCTCACCGAGAACTACGAGCTGCTCTGCCGACTGCTGCGTTCCGAGCACGTGGACTGGGCGGGAACACACCACGCCGACCTGCACGACGTCACGACCTTCCCGCGTCCGTTCGACGGCCCGTTCCGCATCTGGCACGGGTCCGCGACGTCCACGCAGGCCGTCGACCTGGCCGCGCAGTGGGGCGACCCGTTGTTCTCCGCCAACGCCCTGCAGCCCCGCGAGGCGTACCTCGTCCTGATCGACCGGTACCGGGAGAAGCTCGCCGAGTACGGGCACGATCCGTCGGTCGGCTACGTCGGCTCCGGCTCCGGCGGGCTGTTCCTGGCCGAGACCGACGAGGAGGCGGTGCGGCAGTACCGCCCGATCTACGAGGCCATGGCGGCCAAGCTCGCCGCCGCGCACGCGGGCGACGCCCGCAAGGGCAAGACGATGTCGTTCACGACGATCGAGGACGCGGTCGCGCACGGCCCGGCGCTCGTCGGGACCCCGGAGCGCGTCGCGGAGAAGATCCTCGACTACCACAAGGCCTACCGCCACGACGTCCAGTCGGTGTCGATCAACCCCGTCCTGCCCTACGGGCAGCAGCAGGACGTCCTGGCGAGCTTCGCCGAGGAGGTGATCCCGCTGGTGCGCCGGGAGGTGTCGACGACGCTCTGGGGTCCCGACGACGCTGCGCGAGCGGCCGGTCTCCGAGCGTGACGTCGGGTCCCCGGAGGTGCCGCAGATCCGATTCCACCGGAATCGGATCTGCGGCACAGTCGGAGGTCGATCGAGGTCGCGGCAGTGACCGGACGCGCACACCGCTCGCGACGGACCGCAGCGCCTACGCGGCCGTCAGCGTGTCCACCCCGCGCGGACGTCCCTCGGCCTCGCGGCGGGCCACCTCCGCGCGCACCAGCGGGATGACCTCGCGGCCGAACTCCTCGGCGTCCGCGAGCAGGTCGTAGCCGCGGGCCGACAGGATGTCGACGCCGAGGTCCCAGTAGTCGACCAGCGCTGCGGCGACCGTCTCCGGCGTCCCGACCAGCGCGTTCGAGTTCCCGCCGCCTCCGGTCGCCTTCGCGGTGACCGTCCACAGCGCCCGGTCGAACCGCTCGCCCCGCTCGGCGACGGCGAGCAGGCGCTGCGACCCGGCGTTCTCGGGATTCTGCAGCCGGTGGCGGTTCGTCAGGGGCACCGTGCCGCCCTGGGTGCGCTCCTCGATCCGCGCGACCGTCGCGTACGCCTTCTCCCAGGCCGCCTCCTCGGTCACCCCGAGGATCGGGCGGAACGCGACCTGGATGCGTGGCATCGTCGTGCGCCCCGCCGCCCGGGCCGCCGCGTGGACGGTGCGGATCTGCTCCGCGGTGTCGGCCAGCGGCTCGCCCCACAGTGCGTAGATGTCCGCCTCGGCCCCACCGGTGGCGTAGGCCGCGGCCGACGACCCGCCGAAGCTCAGGTTCGGCCGCGGCGACTGCAGCGGTCGGACGTCCGCGACGAAGTCCTCGAAGGCGTAGTGCTCGCCCGCGTAGTCCCAGGCCTCGGTACGGGTCCAGGCCTGCTTGAGGATCTGCATGTACTCGCGGGTGCGGCCGTAGCGGTCGTCCTTGGGGAGCCGGTCGCCCTCGCGGGCCTGCTCGTGGTCGCTGCCGCCGGTGATGACGTGGACCGTCACGCGCCCGCCGCCGATCACGTCCATCGTCGCGAACGTCTTCGCCGCGAAGGTGGGGATCGACAGGTTCGGCCGGTGCGCCACCAGCAGCTGCAGGCCCTCGACGTGGTCGAGGATGTAGGTGGCGGCCTGCGCGGGGTCGGGGCTGCCCGACGAGTAGGCCGTGAGCACGCGGTCCCACCCGTGGTCGCGGTGGGCGCGGGCGAGGCGCAGGGTGTAGTCGGGGTCGAAGGCGGGGCCACTGCGGGCGCCGACCTCCGACCCGTCGTTGGTGGCGGCGATACCGAGGAACTCGACGGGCACGGCTCTGCTCCAGGAGGTTCACGACGACGGGTGGGGCGGGTAGGGGGCCCACCTCAGGTCGCGGAGCAGACCCGCTCGAGGTCGACGTGACGCCGACGCGTCAGGAGCGGCACGCCCTCCACCGTCCTCCGCGGGCGGCGGCAGGTCAATGGAGGCACGAGCCGCCCGCGGTCACTTCGTGTCGGTGAGGGCGAACCCGACCTTCAGGGTGACCTGCACGTGGCCGACCTCGCCGTCCTCGACGTGCCCGCGGATCTCGGTGACCTCGAACCAGTCGATCTCGCTCAGCGTCTGCGAGGCACGGGAGATCGCGCCACGGATCGCGTCGTCGACGCCTTTATCCGACGTGCCGACGATCTCGGTCTTGCTGTACGTGGTGTCCGCCATGGGAGCTCCCGGTGTCGAGGGATGATCAGTACTCCGGGAGTGGCCACCTCGACCCGGGAGCAACGCCTGATGTGACGGCGGCCTCGAAATGGACCGCGTCGTCGGCCGCGCCCGTTGACACCGTCGGTCGTGCCGCGGTTCGGTGGTCGGCGTGACACGCGGAGACGAGGTGCCGGTCATGGCACTGCTGACCTCCCGTCGTCACGTCGATCTCCTGCTGGTCTGCTCCAGCGCCTGTCGCGGCTGACCTCGACGGTCCCCGGCGCCCGCTGCGGCGCCCCTCCCCGCGCCTTTGTCCGCGCGGGTCTCCCGGCGTCCCCGCACGCCGTTCCCCGGCCGGGGATCCGCACCGCCGTGCGGTCCTCGCGGCCCGTTCCCGCGCGCCGCCGGCGTGCGCAGATCCCCGGTGGAAGGACAGCCATGACCGAGGTAGCCCGGACCGTGACCGCCGCCCGCGACGGCGGGGCGGACTTCACCGCCCTGCCCACACCACGCACGCGCGAGGAGTGGCTGGAGCGTGCCCGCCTCGTCCGGCGCGTGCTCGAGGTCGACGCCGCGGAGCGTGACGCCGCGGGCGCGACGCCGTACGACGAGGTGGCCCTGCTCAAGCGGGCCGGCCTGGTCACGCTCCTGGGCCCGACGGCGCAGGGCGGCGGGGGCCAGGACTGGACGCTCGCCTACCAGGTGATCCGCGAGGTCGCCGCGGGGGACGGCTCGATCGGCCAGCTGCTGGGCTACCACTACCTGTGGTTCTGGGCGGCGCGCCTCGTGGGCACGCCCGAACAGATCGACGCCGTCGAGTCCCAGGCCACCACCGAGCAGTGGTTCTTCGGCGGCGCGGTCAACCCGCGCGACGACGACGTCGTCATCCACGACGAGGGCGACGAGCTGGTCTACCACGGCAAGAAGTCGTTCTCGACCGGCAGCAGGGTCTCCGACGTGACCGTGCTGGAGGGTGTCGTCTCGGGCACGGAGACCCACGTCTTCGCGATCGTACCGTCGCAGCAGGACGGCATCGTGTTCCACGACGACTGGGACAACATCGGCCAGCGCCTCACCGAGTCCGGCAGCGTCACCATTGACGCGGTCCGGGTGCCGTGGGCCGCGGCGGCCGGCTTCCGCGACAAGGTGTTCCAGCCGCGGGTCTACAACACCCTCAACGTCCCGGTCATCCAGCTGGTCTTCGTCAACTTCTACCTGGGGATCGCACGGGGCGCGCTGGACACCGCGGCCGAGTACACCCGGACCACCACCCGCCCCTGGCTGCACGGGGGCCATGAGCGTGCCACCGACGAGCCCTACATCATCGACGGCTACGGCGACCTCACCGCGAAGCTGTGGGCCGCGGAGGCCCTCGCGGACGCCGTCGCCGCCGAGCAGCAGGAGATCCACCGCGACCCCGACGCCCTCACCGAGCAGGCGCGCGGCGAGCACGAGGTCCGCGTGGCCGCGGCCAAGGCGGTGGCCACCGACGTCGCCCTCGCGGCGTCCAACGCCGTCTTCGAGCTCACCGGGGCGCGTGCGACGAAGGCGTCGCTGGGCTTCGACCGCTTCTACCGCAACGTCCGCACGCACTCCCTGCACGACCCGGTGGCCTACAAGCGCCGCGAGGTCGGCCGCTTCGTGCTGACCGGCGAGCTGCCCCAGCCGACCTGGTACAGCTGACACCTGGACACACCACGCCCGGTCCCCTCTCGGGGCCGGGCGCGGTGTGCCGGCAGGGCCTGGCGGCCGCGGGCCCGAGGCCTGGGCGTCCGGATCCGCTACATCTGTGTCGGGACCGGCGTGCCCTGGTGGAACAGCACGCGCCAGGGCCCGCCGGGATCCCGTCGCCAGATCGAGCTGCGCAGCGTGGTCCGTTCCCGACGACGGGTCCGGTAGGTCACGAGCACGATGTCCTCCGCGAGCCGGACCGCCGCCTCGTCGGAGACGTCCAGCGGCTCGTGGTCGGCGGCGAACACGACCGTGAGGACCGACTCGCGGTCCCACTCCCGCCCGGAGGCCCCGTACTCGCGGAACTCCGGGTCGATCAGCGGCCCGCCAGCTCTCGGGCCCGCCGGACCTCGAGGTCGAGCAGACGGAGCTCGAGGTCGATCACCGCACGCAGCTCGTCGTCCATCGGATCACCCTGGGCGCCCGGACCCGCGTGGGGCAACGCGGTTCGCCGACCAAGATCGTCGGAACGTGGCGGATCCGGACGCCACGGCCACGGATCGGCCACGTCCCAGTGATCAAGGACCGGGTCGGGTCCTCACGCCCGCGCCTGCTGGCCGGCGATCGCGCCCAGCAAAGTCCGGGTGTACTCGTGGTGCGGGTCGTCGAACAACTCGCCCGTGGGCCGCAGTTCCAGCAACCGCCCGCCCTGCATCACACCGACCCGGTGGGCGACCCGGCGGACCACCGCGAGGTCGTGCGAGATGAACAGGTAGGACAGCCCGTCGCGTTCCTGCAGTTCGTGCAGCAGCTCGAGCACCTGCGCCTGCACGGACACGTCGAGCGCGGAGACCGGCTCGTCGCACACCACGAGGTCCGGGGACAGGGCGAGCGCCCGGGCGATCGCCACCCGCTGGCGCTGCCCGCCCGAGAGCTCCACCGGCCGCCGGTCGAGCATCGACGCCGGCAGCGCCACCCGGTCGACCAGCTCGGCCGCCCGCGCAGCCTGGTCGTCGCGCGACCCGACGCCGAACGCGCGCAGCGGCTCGGTGATCACCTCGCGCACGGGGAAGCGGGGGTCGAGCGAGGCGAAGGGGTTCTGGTAGACGAGCTGGGCGCGGCGCCGCAGGTCCCGCCAGGCCGACCCGCGCACCGTCGTGATGTCCGCGCCGTCGAGGAACACCTGTCCCGACGTCGGGTCGGCCAGGCGCAGCAGCAGTCGCGCGGTGGTCGACTTGCCCGACCCGGACTCCCCGACGAGCGCGAGCGTCTCGCCGCGGGAGATCGTGAACGACACGTCGTCCACGGCCCGCAGGTGCTCGCGCCGGAACGACCCGCGCGTCCGGGGCAGCGGGAAGTCCTTGACCAGCCCGCGGACCTCCGCGATCGGCGTCCCGGTCGCGGAGACCGGCGGAAGGGCGTCCACGACGGCGAGCCCGGGCGCGGCCGCGAGCAGCTCCCGCGTGTAGGGGTGCGTCGGCCGGTCGAGGATCTCTGCGGTCGGTCCCTGTTCGACGATCCGGCCCTGCGACATCACGACGATGCGGTCGGCCCGGTCGGCGGCCACACCGAGGTCGTGGGTGACCAGCAGTAGGGCGCTGCCGGTCTCCGCGCGCAGCGTGTCGAGGTGGTCGAGGATCTGGCGCGCCACGGTCGCGTCGAGCGCACTCGTCGGCTCGTCGGCGATGAGCAGAGCGGGGGAGGCGGCGATCGCGACCGCGATCAGCGCCCGCTGCCGCAGGCCGCCCGAGAGTTCGTGCGGGTACTGGCCCGCGCGCACCGCCGCGTCCGGGATGCCGGCGCGTTCCAGCAGCTCTACGGCCCGCGCCGGGGCGGACCGCCGGTCGGCCAGGGCGTGCACCCGCAGCACCTCGGCGACCTGGGTACCGACCTTCTGCACCGGGTTCAGAGAGACGCCCGGGTCCTGCGGGACCAGGCCGATCCGGGCACCGCGCACCGAGCGCAGCGCCTTCTCCGAACGGCCCAGCAGCTCCTCGCCGTCGAGCGCGACGCTGCCGGCCCGGACGGCTCCGTTGGCGGGCAGCAGCCCGATCACGGCCTGCGCCAACGTCGACTTCCCGGACCCGGACTCCCCGACGACGGCCACGACCTCGCCGGCCGCGACCTCGAGGTCGACCCCGCGCAGGGCGTCGACGGTGCCGCCGGCGACGCGGTAGTCGACCTGCAGGTCCTGCACGCGTAACAGCGTCGATGGTCGAGCTCCGCTGCGCTTCGTCTCCGAGCTCACCGGTCCCGCCCCCACTCGCCGTCGAGCGCCTTCGAGACGCGGTTCACCGAGAGCACGGTCGCGGCGATCGTCAGGCCGGGCATGGCGCACATCCACCAGGCGGTCGCCAGGTAGTTGCGGCCCTCGGCCACCAGCGACCCCCACTCCGGGGCGGGGGGCGGCGCGCCGTAGCCGAGGAACGACAGCGACGACACCGCGAGGATCGCGAGCCCGAACTCCAGCACCGCGAGCACGAGCACCGGACCAGCCGCGTTCGGCAGCACGTGCCGGCCCAGCGTCACCCACCACCGCGTCCCGACCGCCCGTGCCGCTTCGACGTACACGGTGCCGCGCACCCGCAGGGTCTCTGCGCGCATCACGCGGGCGAACTGCGCCACGCTCGCGACGCCGACCGCGATCGCCACGTTCGTCGTGCCGAAGCCGAGCGCGGCGATCAGGGCGAGCGCCAGCAGGATCGGCGGGATCGCGAGGAGGACGTCGACGACGCGCATGAGCACCTCGTCCACCCAGCCCCCGACGAAGCCGGCGAGCAGCCCGATCAGGCCGCCGACGACGAGCGCGACCGCCACCGCGATCAGGGTGGCCTGCAGCGACAGCGAGGTGCCGTGCACGACGCGGGTCCACACGTCGCGCCCCAGGTAGTCGGTGCCGAACCAGTGCCCCGGCCCGGGCGGCAGCGAGCGCTGTCGCGGGACGGCGAGGGTCGGGTCGCCCGGGGCGAACAGCGCCGGGAACACGGCCGAGACCAGCACGAACACGATCACCAGGATCGAGACGACGAGCCCCGGACGGCGCCGCAGGAAGCGGCCGAGGCGCGCACGGCCCTGCGCCGAGGGCGTTCCCGACGACGGGGCCGGGGCCGCCTCCCCGCGGTCGGTCCTCGGATCGAGCAGTTCGGTCATGCGGGCACCGCCTGGGTGACGCGGGGGTCGAGCAGGGGATAGATCAGGTCGACGGAGAGGTTCACCAGCACGAACACGAGCGCCGCGAACAGCACGACGCCCTGGACGAGCGGGACGTCCTGGTCGGCGACCGCCTCGACGGTGGTCCGCCCGAGGCCGGGGCGGGTGAACACCGTCTCGACGACGACCGTCCCGGCCAGCAGGTTGCCCGTTACGTACCCGAGCACGGTCAGCGCCGGGATCGCGGCGTTGCCCAGCGCGTGCCGGAGGTGGACCGCGAGCGGCCCGACCCCCTTGGCCCGCGCTGTCGTCACGTACGGCTCGGTCAGGGCGGTCGACATGCTCTTGACGAGCACCTGGGCGATCAGCGCGCCCGTCGGCAGCGCCAGGGTGACCGCCGGGAGGATCAGCGCAGCCGGCCCGCGCGCCCCGACGGCGGGCAGCCACCCGAGCTGGAACGAGAACAGCTGGACCAGCATCAGCCCGACCCAGAACACCGGCAGCGACACCGCGAGCGACGGCAGGCCCATCAGGACCTGTGCGAGCCAGCGGCTCCGCGTGTAGGTGGCGGTCAGCGCGACCCCGGCGCCGAACACGACGGCGAGGACCAGCCCCGCCGTCGCGATCTGCAGGGTCGGGGGCAGCGCCTCGGCGATCGTGCGGCCGACGGGCTGACCGTTGACGAAGGACGTCCCGAGGTCACCCCGAAGTGCCGCGCCGAGCCGCTCCAGGTACTGCACCGGCACCGGCTGGTCGAGCCCGTAGCGGGCCCGCAACGCGTCCAGCTCGGCCGTCGTGATCGCCGTCCCGTCCGACGCCCGGGCGACGAGCGTCGCCACCGGGTCGGCCAGGAGGTAGAGCACGGCGAACGACACGGTGTACGACGCCCACAGGACGAGGGCCGCGAACCCGAGCCGGCGCAGGAGATAGATCACGGTGCCGACTTCCACGTGTCGTGCAGCTGGATACGCGACGAGGCGTCGAAGGCGACGGAGTGCGCGGCCGGACCGACCGCGAGCGTCGTGGTGAGCTCCGCGACCGGCACGACCAGGTGCTGCGCGACCAGCTGCTGCTGGGCCTGGGCCACGATCTGCGTGCGCTGCGCGGGGTCGAGCGTCCCGGCCTGCGCGACGAGCAGCCCGTCGAGGGGGGTGCCGGCCGGGAAGCGGAAGACGTTCGAGCCGGCGCTTCCGTACTGCGCACGCAGGATGTCCGGGTCGGCCCGGCTGACGTTGAGCCAGGCCGCGGTGAACTGCCCGCTCTGCTGGATGGTCGCGGTGTCGGACACCGGCCGTTCCTGCAGCTGGAGGTCGATCCCGACGGCGCGCAGCTGCTGCTGGAGCAGTTCGAGCGCCGGTCGGTTGGTCGCGATGACCGGCGCGTAGAGCAGCGGCAGCGTCAGCCGCGCTCCGGCCTTCGCCCGGATGCCGTCCGGCCCCCGGACCCAGCCGGCGGCGTCGAGCGCCTGGTTCGCCCGGTTCGGGTCGAACGGGAGCACCGCGGACTGGTCGGCGTAGTCCGGCGTCGTGGATGCCAGCGCAGAGGTCGCCGGCTTCGTCTGCGAGGTGTAGACCGCCGACACGACCTCCTGCCGGTTGATCGCGGTCGAGACGGCCTCGCGCACGGCCGGGTCGGCGCCGAGCGGCGTCGCCTGGTTGAACACGATCCCGAACG
Organism: Actinomycetospora termitidis; assembly: GCF_030286555.1. Lineage (GTDB taxonomy): Bacteria > Actinomycetota > Actinomycetes > Mycobacteriales > Pseudonocardiaceae > Actinomycetospora > Actinomycetospora termitidis. The sequence goes on from NZ_JASVWF010000009.1 coordinate 183,615, forward strand.
GTGTCCCCGGATTGGCGCGCGACGGCAGGTCGATCCCGGCGCCGGCGAGCGGCGCCTCGTCCTGCGGGCCGATGCTCGCGATCGCGTCGACCTCGCCGGACTGCAGGCTGCCGGTCCGCACGCCGGACTCCGGGACGACCCGGAACTCGGCGCGGTCGAGGTAGGCCTCGCCGGGGTGGGTGAACAGCGACGAGCCCCAGGAGTAGCCGGGCCGCTTCGTCAGAACCGTGGCCTGGTTCTTCGTGTACGAGGCCAGCACGAACGGCCCGGACCCGATCACGCCCGCGCAGCGCTGGTCGTCGGTCTGCGCCGCGCTCGCGGGGGACACCAGGCCGAGGCTGTGGGTCGAGGTGCCCTGCAGGAACTGCACGTTGGGCTGGGCGAACCGCACCGTGAACGACGTCGGGCTCGTCACGGTCGTGCCCTGGTAGCCCGCGAGGTAGCCCTTCGGCAGCGTGCCGCGGGCGCCGAGGGACGGCACGCGGTCGAAGTTCGCCTTGACCGCGTTCGCATCGACCGGGGCGCCGTCGGAGAACGTCGCACCCGGGCGCAACTGGAAGGTCCACTCGGTGGCCTGCGGGTTCGACGACCACGAGGTCGCGAGCCACGGCTTGATGTCGCCGGTGGCCGGGTCCTGGTCGGTGAGCGAGTCGACGATCTGGCGCATCGAGTAGATCGAGTCGTTGCTGCCGACCTGCGCGGGGTCGGCGCACCCGGCGTCGCTGGACACCGCGAACACGAGCGTGCCGCCGGGCCGGGGCGGGCCGGCGTCCTCGCCGGACCCGCCCGCGCCGCTGCTGCAGGCGGCCAGGGCGAGCAGACCCGCCGTCAGGAACGCGGGGACGGTGAGTCTCACGAGGCCACCACCGACGGACGACGCTCACCGAAGCGGGCCGGGGAAGCCAGCCCGAGGTTCTCGCGCAACGTGCCTCTTTCGTAGTCGGTACGGAACACCCCGCGGTCGGCGAGGATCGGGACGACCTTCTCGACGATCTCGTCGAGGCCGGTCGGGCTCACGTGGGAGCCGAGGATGAAGCCGTCGCAGGCGTCGGCCTGGACGTAGCGGTCGATCTCGTCGGCGACGTGCTCCGGGGTGCCGACGAACACCGCCCGGTCGAACACGTGCTTGACCGTCTCGCGCAGCGACAGCCCGCGGGCGTCGGCGATCTCCCGCCACGCCTTCGCGGTGGCGTGCGCGTCCTGGGTCAGCGGGGCGCGCCCGCGGATCCAGGTCGGGGCCTCGGGCGTGGGGTCGACGTCGGGGAGCGGGCCGTCCGGGTCGTAGGCCGAGAGGTCGCGGTTCCACACCATCTCGGCGAGCACGATCGCGGTCCACGGGTCGACCTGGCGGTCGTGGATCTCGGCGTGCCGCTCGCGGGCCTGGGCCTCGGTGTCGCCGAGCACGACCCCGGCCGACGGCAGGATCCGCACCTCGTCGGGGTTCCGGCCGGCCTTCGCGACCCGGGCCTTGACGTCGTCGAAGAACGCCCGCGCCTCCTCGAACTTCTGGTAGCGCGAGAAGATCGCGTCGGCGTTCGCGGCCGCGAAGTCGCGGCCGGCGGGGGACTCCCCGGCCTGCAGGATCACCGGGTGGCCCTGCGGGCTGCGGGGCACGGTGAAGCGGCCGGCGATGTCGAACTGGTTCCCGTGCAATGCGAAGTCGCCGACGTGGCCGTCGCGCAGGAACGTCCCCGACGCCGGGTCGGCGACGACCGCGTCCGACCCCCACGAGTCCCAGAGCGTGCGGACCGCGGCCAGCGTCTCGCCCGCCCGCTCGTAGCGCTGGTGGTGCCCGAGGTAGCCGCCGTGGCGGAAGTTCTCGCCCGTCGGTGCGTCGGAGCTGGTGACGACGTTCCACGCGGCACGGCCACCGGAGAGCACGTCGAGCGTGGCGAACTTCCGGGCCAGCTCGTAGGGCTCGTTGAACGTCGAGTTGATCGTCCCGGCGAGACCGATGTGCTCCGTGACCGCGGCGAGCGAGGCGAGCACCGTGAAGGTGTCCGGCCGCCCGACGACGTCCTGGTCGAAGAAGTCCTCGCCGCGGGTCCGGATGCGTAGACCCTCGGCGAGGAAGAGCAGGTCCAGCTTGCCGCGCTCGGCGGTGCGGGCCCAGTGCTCGAACGAGGCGAAGTCGATGTGGCTCCCCGACGCCGGGTCGCTCCAGACGGTGTCGTGGTTGACGCCGGGGAAGTAGGCACCCAGCACGATCTGCTTGCGGTCGCTCATGCGGGGCTCCCTGCGGTGGCGTAGCGGCTGACGGGACGGGGCAGGCCGAAGCGCTCGCGCAGGGTCGGCTCGGCGTACACGGTGCGGAACGCACCGCGGCGCTGGAGCTCGGGGACGAGGCCGTCGACGATGCGGTCGAGGTCGGTCGGCAGGACAGCGGGGCGCAGCCGGTAGCCGTCCAGGCCGGCCTCCTGCCAGGAGACGAGCAGGTCCGCGAGGGCGGAGGGCGTGGTCGCGAGGACGGCGGCGTCGCTCGACACCGGGTCGATCGCGTCGAGGCGCTCGAGCCGCTCGCGGGCCTCGTCGTCGGTGTCCGCGAGCAGGACGACCAGGTCGGCGAGGATCCGGAGCGGCTCCTCGCGAGCGGTCTCGCCCTCGATCTCCCGGACCCGCCCGACGATCCCGCGGGCCTCGTGCGCGTCGTGCGGGGTGACGAACAGGACGTCCCCGCCCCGGGCGGCGAGGCGGTACGGCTCGTCGCCGTGGCCGAGGGAGACGACGAGGGGTTGTCCCTGCGGCGGTCGCGGCACGATCGACGGCCCGCGGACCGAGAACTGCTCGCCGACGAAGTCGACGTGGTGCAGCTTGGCGCGGTCGAGGAACCTCCCGGAGGTCACGTCGCGGATCTCGGCGTCGTCCTCCCAGGAGTCCCAGAGCCGCCGGACCACCTCGATCGCGTCGGTGGCCTCGCCGAACAGCTCGGCGACCAGGGCCTTCGCCGCCGGCGTGTCCAGCTCGTCGCGGCGTAGCCCGGCGATCGTCCGGCGCCCGAAGTGTGCGGCCTCGTCGGGACGGACGGAGGTCTGGACCCGCCAGCCGGCGCGGCCGCGGGAGTCGTGGTCGAGGGTGGCCAGCGCCGAGGCGACGTGGAACGGCTCGGTGTGCGTGGTCGTGACGGTCGGGACGAGCCCGATCCGGCTGGTCAGCGGCGCGACGAACGCGGCGATCAGCTCGGCGTCGAGGCGGCCCTGCAGGCGGTCGGTGCGGCGCTCCGGCTCGGCGAGGTGGTCGCCGGACTGCAGGCCGAGGGCGTCCTCGATCGTGACGAGGTCGAGCAGGCCGCGCTCGGCGGTGCGCACGAGGTCGGTCCAGTACCGGGCCGAGAACAGCTGGTCAGGGCGGGCGCCGGGTTCGCGCCAGGCGGCGGGGTGCCAGCCCGCACCGTCGAGGGCGACGGCGACGTGCAGCGGCAGGGGTGATCCAGACATGGGGTACCGCGCTCCTGGGATGGAGGGGGAGATGGTCCGTCGGGCTGGTCAGGCCGGACAGACCGCGCTGGCGACCCGCTGCAGGTCGACGTGGCGGCGGTAGCTCCCACGGTGCTGACAGCCCAGGACGGCGTCCCGCTCCGTGCGCATCGCGTCCTCCATCGGTCCTGGCATGAGCACCCACGCCCGTGGTCGGGGGGTTGCTGCGGCGTCAGGGAGCCAGGTCTCTCGGCCGCTCGGGATGGCTGAGGAGGACTCTAGGAAGCCGGACCCGTGACCTGTCAACCGTGCTCAGATCACACCGGAGCGGATCGTGCACGCACGGTGGTCGTCCTCGCCGGAGATCTCACGGACCGTGCCGGCGGGCCCTCGTCGCGGTCCGGCGAGATCGTCGCTAGGGCGATGACGGTCCTCGCTCGTCGGCGGGCAGGAGCACCAGGACGGAGGCCTCCGCCGCGTCGGCCGACCCCGCCTCGCCGAGCAGGAACGCCTCGCGATCGGCCCCGTCGACCCGCACCCGAGGGCGGCCGAAGGCGCCCACCGCCCGACACTCCCACAGCGGGGCGAGCCCCGGGGCCGCGGCGCGGGCGCCGGCGCGGACCTGCCCGACCCGTGCGTCGTCCCCCAGCAGGTTCCCCACCATGCGCAGCCGACGCGCGACGGCGGTGACGAGCTCCGCCACGTCGTCCTCACGGTCGAGCAGCATCCCGAGCAGCGCCCGGTCGGTCGACGGACCGAACACGTCGTCCCAGACCCTATTCGTCGCCCGGACGTCCAGCCGCTCGTCGAGGAGGGCGGCGGGGTGGGACGACCAGCTCGCGAGCAGCGGCCGCAGCGCCTCCGGACCCGACACGGGGATCGCCGGAGGGCGGGACAGCGCCCGCAGGTGCCCGCGCCCGACGTCGTCGAGACCCAGTACCCGCCCGACCGCGTCGACGACCTGCTCGGACGCCGCGACCCGGCCCTGCTCGAGCCACGTGTACCAGGTGACCCCGACCCCGGCGAGCGCCGCGACCTCCTCGCGTCGCAGTCCCGGGGCGCGCCGCCGGTCGCCCGTCGGGAGCCCGACCTGGCCCGGGCGGACCAGGTCGCGGTAGGCGCGCACGCAGCGGCCGAGTTCCCGACGACGGGCCTCGGTGGCCGAGCCTGTCACCGTCGGTACCAGCATCGGCGGGCTCCTGGTTCCGCCGCGGGTCGCGCCCGCAGCCTGCTCGGGTGATCGGTATCGGAGTGAACATCGCGGCCGGGCTCTCGGGCAACGTCCCCGTCGTCGACGAGCTCGCCACGCGGGCCCGGGCGGTCGAGGGCGCCGGCCTGGACACCCTGTGGCTGCCGCAGGGCTACGGCTTCGACGCGCTCACGGCGTACGGGGCGATCGCCCGGGAGACCTCGCGGGTGGAGCTGGGGGCGTCGGTGGTCGTGGTCCAGCCGCGGCACCCCCGCGTCGTCGCCGCGCAGGCGCAGACGGTGCAGGCCGCGTCGCACGGGCGGTTCACGCTCGGCCTCGGCGTCAGCCACCCCGGTCTCCTGGAGATCTACGGCCTGCCGTTCGTGCGGCCGGTCGCGGCGCTACGGGCCCACCTCGACGTCCTGGAACCGCTCCTGGACGGCCGGTCCGTGCCCGGCACGAGCGGCCCCGGATCGACCCCGGCGGACACCGACGTACCCGGCGCCGAGCCCCGCACCCCGGTGCTGCTCGGCGCGCTGGGCCCGGTGATGCTGGCGCTCGCGGGGGAGCGCGCGTCGGGGACGATCACCTTCCTGTGTGGGCCGCGCACCATCGGTGATCACGTCGTGCCGCACCTGTCGCGGGCAACGGCCGGGCGGCCACGCCGGGTCGTCGTCGGGGTCCCGGTCGCGGTCACGGCGGAACCGGAGCGGGTGCGGGCCGAGGTCGCCGGGGAGTACGAGGCGCTGGGGCGCCTGCCGTCCTACGCGGCCACGCTCGAGCGCGACGGGTTCGCGACCCCGGGCGACATCGCGATCGCCGGCGACGAGGACGACGTGGCGGCCGGCATCGCGCGCTACGCCGACGCGGGTGCCACCGACCTCAACGTCAGCCTCGTCGGGACGCCGGTGGAGCGGGAGCGCACGCTCGCCGCACTGGGGTCGTGGCGCCGGGGCCTGGTGAGGACGGGAGCAGGCGTGTCAGAGTGAGGGGCGTGACGGGACCCGGATCGCGACTCGTGCGCCGCACGTACGTCGATCTGCTGCGCGTCGTCTCCGCGGGGTGTCCGGCGAGCTGAGCTCGCCGTCCGTCCCCGGCCCGCTCGGGCCGCCCCCGTGAGGAACACCCGTGCGCACCTCCGCCACCCCTGCCGTCACACCCGTGTCCACCGAACCCGTCGTCGTCGTGCCGACGCGCCGCCGGACCCCGGCGCGCGACCCGCTCGCACGGGCCGTCACCGCCGCCGTCCGCGAGCTGCGCAGCACCGAGTCCGAGGGGCTGCGGGAACGCTGGGAGCGGTGCCGCCGCGTCGAGATCGCGCTGCGGGCCGCGCTCGAGAAGCAGCTGGTCCTCGGGCCGTCGGACGCCGTCCCCGCCGTCACGATCGCCTGCGCCTACCTCACCGCGACCGACGTCGAGGAGGCCTACGCGGCCCTGCTGGTCGCGGCGGACCGGGTGTGCGGCCGATGAGTCCCGCCGTCCCGCTCTCGGTGCTCGACCTCGGCCCGGTCCCGGCCGGCGGCACCGCGGCCGACGCCCTGCGGAACACGATCGACCTCGCTCGTGCCGCGGAGGCCGCGGGCTATCGGCGCTACTGGCTGGCCGAACACCACCTGAACCCGGGCGTCGCCTCGGCGTCGACCCCGGTGCTGGCCGGGATGGTGGCGAGCGCGACCTCCTCGATCCGCGTCGGGTCCGGCGCGGTGCAGATGCCGCTGACCCCGCCGCTGCAGATCGCGGAGCAGTTCGGCACCGTCGCCGCGGTGCACCCGGGGCGGGTCGACCTGGGGCTCGGGCGGTTCGACATCCACAAGATCCTGGCGATGATCCGGGCGCGCGCGGCGCCGCCCGCGGACGCACCGCCCCCGCCGCCGTCGCGCTACGTCGATGGCCTGCTCATCCCCAGCCCGGGCCGGGTGCCGGGGGCGGACCTGTCGACGTTCGCCTCGCTCGCCGAGCGCTTCGGGATCGACGGCGACGCCCCCGACCACCGCGAGCAGGTGCTCGAGATCCTCTCTTACCTGCGCGGCACCGCGGCGCGCGACGACGGCACGCCGCTGCACGCGCTGCCGGCGGAGGGCGCGGACCTCGACGTGTGGATCCTCGGGTCGAGCCCGGGCGTGAGCGCGCGGACGGCGGGGGAGCTGGGCCTGCCGTTCGCGGTCAACTACCACACGCTCCCGACGACGGTCCTCGAGACGGTGGCCGCGTACCGGGAGGCGTTCCGGCCCTCGGAGCGCCTGGACCGGCCGCACGTGATGGTGTCCGCGGACGTGGTGGTCGCGGACTCCGACGCCGCCGCCCGCGAGCTGGCGTCCCCGTACGGCCAGTGGGTCCTCGACATCCGCACCGGGCGCGGCGCGCACCCGTACGTGACGCCGGCGCAGGCACGGTCGCGGCGCTGGTCCGACGCCGAGCGGACGGGCGTGGCCGACCGGGTGGAGACGCAGTTCGTCGGCTCGCCGTGCACGGTCCGGGCCGGGCTGCGGACGCTGGTGAACGCAGTGGGCGCGGACGAGCTGCTGGTCACCACGATCACCACGGAGCACGCCGACCGGGTGCGCAGCCACGAGCTGCTCGCCGAGGCCGTCGGAGCGGTGGCGGCCTGACCGGGACCTGACCCGCCCCGTCGTCGGGAATCGTACGAACGGGCCGTTCGTCACCTTCTTCCGTGACGAACGGCCCGCTCGTGCCGTTCGATCACCCGGTCCTACCGGGCGCTGCCGGCGAACGGCACGGACGCGGCGGGGGCGTCCAGGGCGCGCGCGGCCTCGGAGCCCGCGGCCGGGGTCCACAGGCCCCGGCGGCCGAGCTCGGCCAGCGGACCCTCGCCCACCCAGTAGGCCTCCTCGAGGTGCGGGTGGCCGGAGAGGACGAACTCGGTGATGCCGAGGTCGTGGTACTCGGCGATCCGGTCGGCGACCTCGGCGTGGCTGCCGACGAGCGCCGTCCCCGCGCCGCCGCGGACGAGGCCGACGCCGGCCCACAGGTTGGGGGAGACCTCGAGGTCGGCGGCGGTCTTCGCCCCGCCGTCGTGCAGGGACCGCATGCGCTGCTGCCCGACCGACTCGCTCTTCGACAGCCCGGCCTGGACGTTCTCGATCATGTGGTCCGGGATGCCGCGCAGCAGCTCCTCGGCCTGCGCCCACGCCGCGTCGGAGGTGTCGCGGGTGATGACGTGCAGCCGGATCCCGAACCGCACCTCCCGGCCCTCCTCGGCGGCCAGCTTGCGGATCCAGGTGATCTTCTCCTGCACCTGCTCGGGCGGTTCGCCCCAGGTCAGGTACACGTCGACGTGCTTCGCGGCGACCTCGCCGGCCTTCGCCGACGACCCGCCGAAGTAGATCGGCGGCACCGGGTCTGGGACCCGCTCGAGCTTCGCCCCCTCCACGTGGACCTGCTCGCCGTCGAGGGTGACCTCCTCGCCCGCCCAGAGCCGACGGACGACGTCGAGGAACTCCCCGGTGCGGGTGTAGCGGTCGTCCTTGCCGAGGAAGTCGCCGTACGCGCGCTGCTCGGACGGCTCGCCGCCGGTCACGACGTTGACCAGCAGCCGCCCGCCGGAGTGCCGCTGGAACGTGGCGCCCATCTGCGCGGCGAGCGTGGGGGAGGTGCCGCCGGGGCGGAAGGCGACGAGGAACTTCAGCCGCTCGCTCTCGGCGGCCAGCATCGCGGTGGTCAACCAGGCGTCCTCGCACCACGCGCCGGTGGGCGTGAGCGCGCCCTCGAACCCGACCGTCTCCGCGGCGCGGGCGATCTGGGCGAGGTAGCCGAGCGAGGCCTCGCGGGGCGCCCCGGCGGCGGCGGTGCGAACGCCGTGCCCACCGCCGACCAGGCCGCGGGAGTCGCCGTAGGTGGGCAGGAACCAGTGTGCAGTGATCATGATGAGCCTCCGGCAGGTGAGCACTTCTCCGTGTCCAGACACGGAGAAGTGCTCACCAGCCGGAGGCACATCTGGTCGACGTACCGGCGCCGCGTCAGCAGCCGCGTGTGGTCGACGGACATGGACGACCATCCTCCGGTCGACGGGCGGACCCGACAACCGGAGGTGATCAGCGAGTCAGGCCTGCGCGGACTCGGACCGCTTCGGCAGCTTCCAGTCCGGGCGCACCCAGTGGCAGGTGTAGCCCCACGGCTGGCGGAGCAGGTAGTCCTGGTGCTCCGGCTCGGCCTCCCAGAAGTCGCCGGCCGGCTTCACCTCGGTGACGACCTTGCCGGGCCAGAGACCGGAGGCGTCCACGTCGGCGATGGTGTCCTCCGCGATGGCGCGCTGCTCGTCGGAGGTGTAATAGATCGCCGAACGGTAGCTGCGGCCGACGTCGTTGCCCTGACGGTTCTTCGTCGTCGGGTCGTGGATCTGGAAGAAGAACTCGAGGATCTCGCGGTAGGAGATCTTCTCGGGGTCGAACACGACCTCGACGGCCTCGGCGTGGTCGCCGTGGTTGCGGTACGTGGCGTTCGGGACGTCCCCGCCCGAGTAGCCGACGCGGCTGGAGATCACGCCGGGACGGCGGCGGAGCAGGTCCTGGGCGCCCCAGAAGCAGCCGCCGGCGAGGATCGCGGTCTCGGTGGCCATGTGTGTGGCTCCCCTTCTCTCGGTTGCATCGGGCACAACGGTCCCGGCCCGGTGAACCTTCCCTATTCGCGGGTCTGACGACGCCGGTACTGGTCGACGATCCCGGGCGGCAGCGGGCCGTTCTTCGGCACCGGCAGCCCCTTGTCACGGGCCCACATCCGGGCCGCCTCGACCCAGCCGGCGACGGTGCCGGCGCGGGCGTTCTCGTGGTCGTCCCGACGCGGCAGGGGGCGTGTGGGTTCACGGGCCTCGGTCATCGTGGTCACCTCCGCAGGGCACGACCTCGTCGTCGTGCCGGTCCTGGCGTACCCCTGTGCGACGGATCACACAACTCGGGTCGCCCGGATGCGGGCCCCGGCCCTCACATCTCGACGGGCCGCAACTGCCGCGTCGCGATCACCGTGACCGCCGCCGTCAGGACCAGGAACCCGCACGCGAGCCACGGCGAGCCGCCGGTGACGGCGAGCAGGGAGGTGAGGATCAGCGGCGTGAGCCCGGAGGCGTAGATGCCGCTGCCCTGGTAGACGAGCGACATGCCGGTGTAGCGGGTGCGGGCGGGGAAGAGCTCCGCGAACAGCGTGGACTCGGCCCCGGACTGGGCGCCGTAGACCACGCCGAGCAGCAGGACGAGCACCAGGACCACCACCGGCAGCGACCCGGTCCCGAGGCCGAGGAAGGCGGGGTAGACCCCGACGCCGAACGCCACGGCCCCACCGGCGAACACGGCCTTGCGGCCGTAGCGGTCGGCGAGCCGTCCGGCGACCGGGACGACGGCGGCGCTGACCAGCCCCGCGATCGTCACCGCGATGAGGACCTCGGTGCGGGGCATCCCGATCGTGGTGACGGCGTAGGTCAGGACGAAGACGCCCCAGGTGTTGAACGCCGCGCCCTCGGCCCAGCGCGCGAGCAGGCCCCAGCCGAGGTTGCGCCGCGACGCGGGCTCCCGGACGACGTCCACGACGGGCACGCGGGCGATGTCGGCGCTCTCCTGCATGGCCCGGAACGCCGGGGTCTCCAGCACGGCCAGGCGCACGACGAGGCCGACGACCACCAGCAGCACGCTCACGAGGAAGGCGATCCGCCAGCCCCAGGCCAGGAACGCCTGGTCGTCCATCGCGGTGCCGAGCAGCGCGAACGCGCCGGTGCCGAGGGCGAGCCCGAGCCCGAGGCCGATCTGCGGGCTGGACCCCCAGAGCCCCTTGCGCCCGGGCGGGGCGTACTCGGCGGCCATGAGCACGGCCCCGGCCCACTCGCCGCCGAGCGCGATCCCGCCGAGGACCCGGAGGACCACCAGCAGCACCGGGGCCCAGAGGCCGATCGTGGCGTACGACGGCAGGACGCCGATCAGCGCCGTCGCCACCCCGGCCAGGACCATCGTCGCGATCAGGGTCGTCTTGCGGCCGAGGCGGTCGCCGAGGTGGCCGAACAGGATCCCGCCGATCGGGCGGGCCACGAAGCCGACCGCGAAGGTCGCGAACGACAGCAGCGTCCCGACCGTCTCGTTCCCGGCCGGGAAGAACAGCTGCGGGAACACGATGCTCGCGGCGGTCGCGAACAGGAAGAAGTCGTACCACTCGATGGTGGTGCCGATGAGGGACGCGGCGAGCACGGTCCGGGGGCGGGGCCCGGTGCGCTCGTCGATCGGGGCGTCGGTGGTCGTCACAGCTGTCCTCGCAGGGTGCGGCGGGCCGGGGCGGCGCGTCCGGGACACGGACGCGGACGTGCGCTCCCCACGGGCCGCGCACGGCGGGCGGGGAGGACGACGTCAGGCCGGACAGGCCTGCGAGCAGCGCCGGCCGAGGTCGACGTGACGACGCCGGATCAGCGGCACGGCGGGACGGACGTGCGGCGCGCGACGGCGCGATGCGGACGTCCGGGACACGGGGTGGAGGGTGCCCAGCGGCGCTGCCGAGTAGCCCACATGGCTGAGTACGGCCGGGTGGTGTCGGTCACCTCGGGCCGCGGACCCCACGGAGATCTCACCTGTTCCGGCGTCGCCGGAGTGGTGGGGATCACCGGGGAGGCGTCCCAAATCCGACGTTGCGACCGGACCGCCCTTTGCCGGACAGGGGCCGAGCTGTCACCTTCGTCGCCGTGCGGCTCCGACTCCTCCTCGCCTCCCGGCGACACGTGGATCTCCTCCGCACGCACAGCGCACTCTGTCGCTGACCCCGCCGGGCCCCATCGGGCCCCGGAGCATCGTTCGCCGGTGGCCGGCCACCCGGACGTCCCGGGCGACGCATCTCCCCGGCCTCGCCCTCCCGGCGTTCCCCGCACGCCGTCCTGCTCCGTTGCGCACCCCCGGCGCGGCGTGGTCGTCGTGCTGCTCCCCGAATCGATCGAAGGACTCCCCATGAACACGTCTCGCTGGACCGCGCTCGCGATCGCGGCGCTCGTCATCCCCCTGGCCGCGGCCAGCACCGCCCTGGCCGCGCCGGCGCCGGGTCCCGTCAACCTCTGCAACGGCCTGCAGGGCGGGACGTGTGTCGGCACCCCCGCCAACGACACCCTGATCGCCGGCCAGCTGATCGACCACATCTACGGCGGAGCCGGCGACGACGACATCGAGCAGAACCTGATCTTCCTGCAGGGCAGCAGCGACGACGCCCACGGCGGCCCGGGCCGCGACTGCATCGACGGCGGCGGTGGCGTCTCGCGGCAGTTCGGTGACGACGGCGACGACAACGTCCCCTGCGAGTTCACCGCGTTCGTCGACCCGCAGGCGGCGCTGACCGGGGGGCCGGGCGACGACATCGTCCACGGGGGCAACGGCAACGACTCGATGGACGGGATCTTCGACAGCGACACGCTCTACGGCGACGACGGCGACGACCTCCTCAACGACCCGTACCCGAACGACGAGGACAAGCTCTATGGCGGGACCGGCGACGACGTCCTGAACGCCTCCGACCTCGGTGGCGAGGACTACGTCGACGGCGGTCCCGGCGTCGACACCTGCTACGGCGACTCGGGGGACACCATCGTGAACTGCGAGAAGGTCATCCGCGTGAACGCGCCGCTGCTGGTGAACCCGTCCGGGCCGGTCCCGCTGCCGAAGGCCCTCGGGATCACCCCGGACGCCTCGGTGCCGCCGCTGGTCAGGTAGGCCCCGTGACGAGCGAGCGGCACCCTCGCAGCCTCTAGGCGCGCGAGAGTGCCGTTCGCTCGGGGTCGGCGGCCGCCGTCCGGACCAGTGGCAGCAGCTCCCGGCCGTACGCGGCGACGTCGTCGAGCGGGTCGTAGCCGCGGAGCAGGAACGTCGTCACGCCGAGGTCGACGTAGTCCAGCAGTGCCGCCGCGACCGTCTCCGGGGTCCCGACGAGGGCCGTCGAGTTCCCGGCCGCCCCGCTCGCGGCGGCGGTCGGGGTCCAGAGGCAGCGGTCGTGGAGCTCGCCGCGCTCGGCCGCCGCCATCAGGCGTTGCGAGCCGACGTTCGTGCGGGTGCTCTCGTGACCCTGGCGGTGGGTGCTCCGCCCGGTGAAGGAGCCCCCGCCCCCGTCTGCGGCGACGATGCGGTCCAGGACGTCGTGCGCGCGCTCCCACGCCTCGTCCTCGGTGGCGCCGAGGATCGGGCGGAAGGACACCGAGATGCGGGGGAGGTCGGTCCGTCCGGCGGCGCGGGCCGCATCGTGGACCGCGGTGATCTGCTCGGCGGTCTCGGCGAGCGGCTCGCCCCACAGCGCGAACACGTCGGCGTGCTTCCCGCCGACCCGGTACGCGTCCGCTGACGAGCCGCCGAAGTAGACCGGGATCCGCGGCTGCCGCACCGGCCGGGCGGACGAGGCCACGTCGGTGACGTCGTAGAACTCGCCGTGGTGGTCGAAGGGCTCCTCGGCGGTCCACGTGCGCTTCACGACGTCGAGGTACTCGTCGGTGCGCCGGTAGCGGCCGGCCTTGTCGAGGTGGTCGCCGTCGCGGGCCTGGTCGGCGTCGCTGCCCCCGGAGATCGTGTGCACGGCGACCCGCCCGCCGGAGAACACGTCGAGGGTCGCGAAGGCGCGGGCGGCCAGGGTCGGCGCCATGAAGCCGGGGCGGTGCGCGATCAGGAACCCGAGACGCTCGGTCCGTCCGGCCGCGTACGCGGCGACCTGGAGCCCGTCCGGGCCCGAGGCGCTGTGGCCGATCAGGACCTTGTCGAACCCGGCGTCCTCGTGGGCGGTGACGAACCGGGTCAGGAACGCCGGGTCGATCGCGGGCCCGGAGGCCGGGTGGATCTCGGAGGCGTGCCGGGTGCTGACCTGACCGATGAACTCGACGGGCATACGCGGGGATGTGCTTCGCAGGTGAGCACTAATCCGTGTCAGGACACGGATTAGTGCTCACCTGCCGGAGGCACCTTGGAGTATGCACATCGTCATCATCGGCGGAGGCCTCGGCGGGAGCACCACGGCCGGGGCCCTCCGCGACCAGGGGTTCGACGGGGACATCACCCTCGTCGCGCAGGAGCGGCACCTGCCCTACGACCGCCCGCCGCTGTCGAAGGACTACCTCTCCGGCTCCTCGTCGTTCGACGACGACGTCGTCCTGCACCCGCGGAGCTGGTACGACGAGCAGCGCATCTCCCTGCTCCTGGGCCGCCGGGCGACGACGGTCGACCCCCAGGGGCGCCGCGTCACGCTGGACGACGGCGCCACCCTCGAGTACGACAAGCTCGTCCTCGCGACCGGCTCCACCGCCCGCACGCTGGACCTGCCCGGCGCCGACGCGCAGGGCGTCCACACGCTGCGGACGCGCGAGGACTCGGACGCGATCCAGGCCGAGTTCGGCGAGGGACGACGCCTCGTCGTCATCGGGGCCGGGTGGATCGGCCTCGAGGTCGCGGCCTCGGCCCGGGGCGCCGGGACGGCCGTGACCGTGCTGGAGCACGAGGAGCTGCCGCTGCTGAAGGTGCTCGGTCCGGAGATGGGCCAGGTGTTCGCGGACCTGCACGTCGAGCACGGGGTCGAGCTGCGGCCGGGCGTCGAGGTCACGGAGATCGTCGTCGACGGCGGCCGGGCGACGGGGGTCCGGCTCGGCGACGGCAGCACGGTCGAGGCGGACGCCGTGGTGATCGGGGTGGGCGCGGCGCCCGACCTCGAGCTCCCGCGGGCCGCCGGGCTGGACGTCGAGGACGGCGTGCTGGTCGACGCGTCGCTGCGGTCCAGCGATCCCGACGTGTACGCGGTCGGCGACATCGCCGCGCACGACCACCCGAGCTACGGCCGTCTGCGGGTCGAGCACTGGAACGCGGCCTCCACCCACCCTGCCACCGCTGCGGCCGCGCTCCTCGGCGGCGACGCCGCCTACACCGACCCGCCGTACTTCTTCTCCGACCAGTACGACCTCGGGATGGAGTACGTCGGGCACGCCCCGCAGGGCAGCTACACGCGGGTGGTGACCAGCGGCGACGTCGGGAAGCGGGAGTTCGTCGCGTCCTGGCTCGACGGGTCCGGACGCCTGCTCGCCGTCATGAACGTGAACGTGTGGGAGGGGCTCGACGACCTCCGCGGGTACGTGGGGTCGCAGGAGTCCGTACCCGAGGAGACGCTGCAGGTCATGAGCCAGGGATAGCCGACGGGTCGCCGGTGATGGCCGCCGCCGCCAGGTCCGCGGTCCGCCCGATGTGGTCGAGGTGGGCGCGGCAGGCGGCGTCGGCGTCCCGGGCGACGGCCGCCTCGAAGATGGCCCGGTGCTCGCCGGCCACGTCGCGCCGCCCGCCGTCGACGCGGACCGACCAGCGTCGGTAGAGCGACGCGCACTCCTGCAGGTCGGCGACCATCTCGATCATCCGCGGGCTCCCGCACGCCGACATCGTGGCCGCGTGGAACGCGACGTGGACGTCCATCCACGCCTCGTCCAGCACGTCCGGCCGGTCGGCGGAGACCATCGGCGTGCGCTCCAGGCGGTGGTGGGCGGCCACCAGCTCGCCCTCCCACGTGAGGTCGCCCCGCTCGATCGACCGCCGGAGCGCCTCGCCCTCGACCAGGCTGCGGACGTCGGTGAGGTCGCGCAGGTCGTCCACGGACGTCGTCGCGACGGTGAAGCCGAGCTGCGGTGAGGCGCGCACGAGCCGCGCCCCGGCCAGCCGGTTCAGCGCCTCGCGCACCACGTTGAGGCTCACCTCCTCGGCCGAGGCGATCCCTCCCGGGCGCAGCCGCTCACCCGGGACCAACCGTCCCCCGACGATGTCGGCGCGCAGCCGCTCGAAGGTGCGCTGGGTCAGGGACGGGGCCGTCCCACGCGATGCCATGGGAGCAGCATATCTCCTGCATCCAGCCCAAATATGGATTTTTGCTTGCTCGATGGACTTCCTTCGGCGCACAGTGAGGGAGCGCGGCCCGCCGCGCTCCCGTTCCCTCCCGGCGGAAGGAGCCGACGATGGCTCTCCACGGTCTCGCCTCGGTGACCATCGGGGTCCCCGACGTCGCGGCGACCTCGGCGTACTACACCGACTTCGGGCTGGTCCCCGACGACGACGGGTGGTTCTCGACCGCCGACGGCGGCCGCCAGCTGCGGCTCGTGGCGAGCCCGCACCGGCGGCTCGCGGAACTCGTCGTGCGCGCCGAGGGCCCCGACGACCTCGGGCGCATCGCGGCCTCGCTGACCGCGCTGGGCGTGGTGCACCGGCTCGAGGGCGACGACCTGGTCACCGCGGAACCGGTGTCCGGCAGCCGGGTCGTGGTGCGTGTCGCGCCGCGGCTGGTCGAGCGGTCGGCGCTGCCGCTGCCCCCGTACAACGGGCCCGGCCGGGTAGAACGCCACGGTGAGCGGGCGCCGGGCGTGGTGCGCGACGAGCGGGTCCGACCGACCCGCCTCGGGCACGCCGTGCTGGGCAGCGTCGACATGCCGACGAGCATGCGGTTCTTCGTCGACGGCCTCGGGTTCAAGGTCTCGGACTACATCAGCGACCACGGCGCCTTCATGCGCTGCTCCGACGAGCACCACAACGTCCTCGTCCTCGCCGCTCCCGTGAACTTCCTGCACCACACCTCGTGGCAGGTCCCGGACGTCGACGAGGTCGGCCGGGGCGCGACCGCGATGCTCGACGGGCACCCGGACCGGCACGTGTGGGGACTCGGGCGGCATCACGCCGGGTCGAACTTCTTCTGGTACCTCAAGGACCCTGCCGGCAACTTCAGCGAGTACTTCGCCGACATGGACTGCGACATCGACGACGCGCTCTGGACCCCGGAGGTGTTCCACGGCCGCGAGGGCCTCTACCGCTGGGGCCCGCCGCCCCCGCCGTCGTTCCTGGAACCCGAGGACCTCGCCGACCTCATGGTCGGCAACCACTCGGGGCACTGAGGGGGCGCCGACATGGAGACCATCGACACCGACGTTCTCGTGGTCGGTGCGGGACCCGCCGGCCTCACCGCCGCGGCCCTGCTCGCCCGCGAGGGCGTGGACGCGCTGACCGTCACGAAGTACCCGGGGACCGCGCACTCGCCGCGGGCGCACATCACCAACCAGCGGACCATGGAGGTCTTCCGCGACCTGGGGATGGAGGACGCCGTCCGCGCGGTCGCCACGCCGAACGAGCTCATGGGCGCGAACGTGTGGGCGACCAGCTTCGCCGCGCCGGAGCTCGCCCGGCTGGCCACCTGGGGCACGGCGGAGGACCGGCTCTCCGACTACGCCGCCGCCAGCCCGAGCCGGATGTGCAACATCCCGCAGCACGTGCTCGAGCCGGTCATCCTGGAGCGGGCGCTGGAGCTGGGCGCGGACATCCGGTTCTCCAGCGAGCTCGTCACGGTCACCCAGGACGACGAGCGGGTCGAGGCGGTGATCCGCCATCGGCACACCGGCGAGGAGACCCGCATCCGTGCCCGGTACGCGATCGGGGCGGACGGCGGGCGCAGCACGGTCGCCGAGCAGCTCGGCTTCGCCTTCGACGGAGAGTCCGGCCTGGGGGCGGCAGCCAACGTCTGGCTCGAGGCCGACCTGACCCGCTACACCGCGCACCGCCCCGGGACCCTCTACTGGATGTGCCGCCCGGGCAACGACTACTGGGTCGGCAGCGGCACCTGGATCTGCGTGAAGCCCTGGACCGAGTGGGTCCTGCTGTTCATGTACGACCCCGCCGAGGAGCCGGACCTGAGCGAGGACGCGGTCCGCGAGCGCGCCCGCGTGACGATCGGCGACGACGCCGTCGACGTCTCGATCAAGGCCGTCAGCACCTGGCAGATCAACCACGTGGTGGCCCGCGAGTACCGGCGGGGCCGGGTGTTCCTCGCGGGGGACGCCGCCCACCGGCACCCGCCCGCGAACGGCCTGGGGACGAACACCTCGATCCAGGACTCCTACAACCTGTGCTGGAAGCTCGCCGCCGTCCTGCGCGGCGAGGCCGGCGAGGAGCTGCTCGACTCCTACGACGCGGAGCGGCAACCGGTCGGGCGGCAGGTCGTGGACCGTGCGATGCAGAGCGTCCGCGACATGGCTCCACTCAGCGCGGCGTTCGGGTTCCGGCCGGACCAGACGGCGGAGGAGGGCTGGGCGGCCCTCGAGGAACTCTCGTCCGCGTCCGAGGAGGGACGACGGCGGCGCGCGGAGCTGGCCGCGGCGGTCGAGCTGCAGAACCACCAGTTCAACTGCCACGGGGTCGAGCTCGACCAGCGCTACGAGTCCGGGGCCGTGCTCGACGACGGGTCGGCGTGGCCGGAGCCGGACCGCGATCCGGAGCTGTACCACCGGCCCACGACCCATCCCGGCGCCCGCGTCCCGCACGCCCGCCTCCAGGCCGGCGACCGGCCGCTGTCGACCCTCGACCTGTGCGGCGGCGGCCGGTACGCCCTGCTCACCGGGATCGGCGGGGAGGCGTGGTGCGCGGCGGCGGAGTCGGTGGCCGAGGAGCTCGGCGTGCCCGTGCGGGCCGCCGTCATCGGAGCCGGCCGAGAGTACCTGGACGTCTACGGCGACTGGGCCCGCCGCCGCGAGGTGGACGACGACGGGTGCGTCCTCGTGCGCCCCGACGGCCACGTCGCCTGGCGCTCGCCGGGCCCGACCGACGACCCGGTGGCGTCCCTGCGCCACGCCCTGACCACGACCCTGGCCCGCGCCGGGCGACCCGTCCCCGTAGGAGGCTGACCGTGTCCGTTCCCGTGACCGCCCCGATGACCGACGAGGCGCGCAAGCACATCGCGCTGGAGTACCTGAAGCGGCTCGACACCGGCCGCGACGTGCTCGAGCTGTTCGACGAGCACGCTCAGGTCTTCTTCCCGAAGTGCCCGCTGGCGAACGGGCTCGACGAGATCCGTGCCCTGTTCGGTCGCGTCGGCGAGCTCATCGCCGCGATCAGCCACGACTACGCGTACTTCAACTACATCGCCCAGGGCGACACCCTCGTCGTCGAAGGAACGTCCTCCGGAACGACGACGGGCGGCGCCACGTGGCGGGCCGGAGTCACCCACGCCGGGCGCTGGTGCGACGTCTTCGAGATCCGAGACCACCGCATCCAGCGCCTGTTCATCTACCTGGACCCGGACTACGCCGACGCCGACGTCGCGCGCTATCCCTGGCTCGCCCGGTCCTGAACCACCCCTCACGATCGAAGGAGACCCTCCGTGCGTATCGCCAACTCGGCCGGACGCCTCGTGCTCGTGGACCCGTCGTCGGACCCGGACGCCCCGCGCGGCGTCGACGTGGAGGCCGCCAGCTCCGGCCGCTTCCCGGCGGAGCCACAGGCGGTGTACGACCGGTGGGAGGAGTTCCGGCGCTGGGCCGCCGATGCGGACCTGTCCGCGTGCACCCCGCTCGCCGTCGAGACCCTCGGCCCGGTCGCGCCCCGACCGCCGCAGGTGTTCGCGATCGGGCTGAACTACTCCGACCACGCCGCGGAGTCCGGCTTCGACCTCCCGACGGAGCCGGTCGTGTTCACCAAGTACGCCTCCAGCTTCGCCGGCCCGGTCGGCGACGTCGTGCTCTCCGCCGGGAACGTGGACTGGGAGGTCGAGCTCGTCGTCGTCCTGGGCCGGGGCGGGGCGCACATCCCGGCTGCCCAGGCGTGGGACCACGTCGCCGGGCTCACCGTCGGGCAGGACATCAGCGACCGCACGGTGCAGTTCGCGGTCACGCCGCCGCAGTTCGGGCTCGGGAAGTCGTTCCCGGGGTACAGCCCGCTCGGTCCGACCCTGGCGACGCCGGACGAGGTCCCCGACCCCGACCGGCTCGAGCTCGGCTGCGAGGTCAACGGCACGAGCGTGCAGAAGGGGACCACCGCGGACATGGTCTTCGACGTCCCGACCCTGATCGCGAAGCTCTCGGCGATCGTGACGCTGCTGCCCGGCGACGTGATCTTCACCGGGACCCCGGCCGGCGTCGGGCAGGGGCGCTCGCCGCAGCAGTTCCTGCACGACGGGGACGTGCTCACCTCGTGGATCACCGGCCTCGGGCAGCTGCGCCAGGTGTGCCGAGGCAGGTGAGCAGAAATTGTCGCTATCGCGACAATTTCTGCTCACCTGGGCGCAGCCCACATCTCAGAAGTAGCCGTTCCCCGGGAGCGGCTCGCCGCTGATGGCGAGTCGGCCCAGTGCGGTCGCCCGGTACGACGCCGGGTTGTGCAGGGTGATCGTGCGGATGTTGCGCCAGTGCCGGTCGAGGTTCTTGGTCCGGCTCGAGGCCGACGCGCCGCCGACGTCGAACAACGCCGTCGCCGCGTCGGTCGCGACCCGGTCGAGGTGCACCTTGACCGCGCTGGCCGCGACCGACGCCGCCCGCCCGACCTCCTCGGTCGGTTCCCCGGCCCGCACCGCGTCCTCCGCCGCCTGCACCGCGTCCGCCGCGGCCAGCACGGCCGACTCCGCGACCCACGCCGTCGACACGAGCCGGCCGACGGTCTCTTGCAGGATCGGGTCGTCCACCGGTTCCGGGGCGGGCGCGTGGTCGAACGTGCGCGTCCGCGACCGGACCAGTGCGGCGGCGTCCGTCGCGACCGCCCGCAGGATCCCGGCCACCACCGCGTACAGGTAGAGCTGCAGGAACGGCACGTCGCCGGCGGGGCGCGGCTCGTGGCGCGGGCGGACGGACAGGAACTCGTCCGGGGCGACGCGGACCTGCGCGAATCGCGTCGTCCCCGTCCCGGTGCGCGACTGCCCCATGCCGTCCCAGTCGTCGACGACGGACACGCCCTCCCGCGTGACCGGCACCAGCACCGTCGCGACCCGGTCGCCCTCGACCCGTGCGGCCACCGAGATCCAGTCCGAGTACAGCGTCCCGGTGCTGTAGTACTTCACGCCGTCGAGCAACCACCCGCCGTCGACCGCGGTGAGCGTCGTCGTGAAGTCGTGGTTCCCGGCGGCGACGTTCCCGGTCTCGGAGATCGCGTTGCCGAACACCTTCCCGGCGCGCACCTCGTCCAGCCATGGTGTGTGCCCGCCCCGGACGAAGCCGATCGTCTGGCTGTAGTGCGTGCGCAGCACATGGGCGACGATCGGGTCGGCCTCGGCGAGGTCGATGACGAAGCCCAGCAGCTCGCGGATCGACGCGCCCGTCAGGGGGAGCGCGCCGAGTCCGGCCGCCGCGACGGCGGCCACCTGCTCGAACGGGCTCACGTCGTCGCGCTCCCGCTCGGCCGCGCCCTCGGCGATCGAGGCGAGCAGCGCGGCGCGGTCGGGGATCACACCGTCGATCCTTCCCGACGGCGGGTCGGGTCCGGTGCCAGGAGCGCCGCCGCCGTCGTGAGCACGGCGACCCCGGCGTACGCGACGACGATCCACCACGGCCGCCCGTCGCCGGCGATCAGCAGGGAGGCGGCCACGAGCGGGGCGAACCCGCCGGAGAGGACCGAGCCGATCTGGTAGCCCAGCGAGGCCCCGCTGTAGCGGACCCGGACGTCGAACATCTCCGCGAACCACGCCGCCTGCGGCCCGTACATCGAGTCGTGGACGACGTTGATCGCCAGCACCGCGGCCACCACGATCAGCAGCGTCGAGCCGGTGTCGACGGCGAGGAAGAACAGCGCCAGCGCGAACGTCCCGCCGACCGCGCCGAGCAGGTAGGGCCGCCGTCGGCCGACCCGGTCGGACAGGACCGCCCACAGCGGCGTCGTGACCAGCCCGATCGCGGACACCACGACGACGGCCGTGAGACCCGCCGACGACGTCTTGCCCAGCTTCTGCGTCACGTACGTCAGGCCGTACGTGGTGATCAGCGTGTAGAGCCCGATCTGGGAGAGCCGCAGACCCGTCGTCAGGAGGACCTCGCGGGGCGCGGTCCGCAGCACCTCCACCACGGGCAGCCGGGCGACCTGGCGCTCGGCGCGCAGGGCCGCGAACTCCGGCGCGTCCTCCAGCCGCAGCCGGATGACCAGGCCGATCACGACGAGCACCGCGCTGGCCAGGAACGGGATGCGCCAGCCCCAGGACAGGAACGCCTCGTCGGACGTCGTCGCCTGCACCAGGAACAGCGAGCCGGTCGCGAGCAGCATGCCGGCGGGGGAGCCGATCTGGGTGAAGCTGCCGTACCAGCCGCGCCGGTGCGCCGGGGCGTGCTCGGCGGCGAGGACCGCTGCGCCGCCCCACTCGGCGCCGACCGCGAAGCCCTGCACGAGCCGCAGCACGACGAGCAGGGTCGGGGCCAGCGCGCCGATGCTCGCGTACCCGGGGAGGAGCCCGATCAGCGTCGTCGCGCCGCCCATCGCGACCAGCGCCCCGACCAGCACGCTCTTGCGCCCCACCCGGTCGCCGAGGTGCCCGGCGACGATCGCACCGATCGGGCGCGCCCCGAAACCGGCGGCGTAGGTCGCGAACGCGGCGAGCGTCCCCGCCGTCGGGCTGACCGACGGGAAGAACAGCGTGTTGAACACCAGCGCCGTCGCGGTGGCGTAGAGGTAGAAGTCGTACCACTCGATGGCCGTGCCGACCGCGCTCGCGAGGGCGACCCGGCGCGGGGTGGTGGCCTGCTCGGCGGTGGCGGTCACGGCGAGCTCAACTCCCGGACCCGGGGCGCGACCTGCACGTCGGTGCGCAGCACGCCGGAACTCCGCAGGTTGTCCGCGACGGTCTGCAGTTCGCCGACGGTGTCCGGGGTCAGCGGCACGGCCTGGCGCTGCGCCCGCGCGGCGATCACCGAGGCCACCTGTGGCGGACGCTGGGTGAGCTTCGCGTAGATGTCGGTGAACTGCTGCGGGTTCGCCCGCGCCCAGTCCAGCGCCCGGTTGTAGCGGGCCACGAAGTCCGTCATCGCGGCGCGCTTGTCGGCGTCGTCGAGGGCGTCGTTGTTCGCGTCGAGGAAGCTCAGGCCGGGGGAGAGGCCGGCGTTGTCGCGCAGGATCGTGGCACCGCTGTCCTGCTGTGCGACGGCGGTGTACGGGTCCCAGGTCGACCAGGCGTCGATCGCGCCGGTCTTGAACGCCGCGGCCGCGTCGACCGGCTGCAGGAAGCTGATCTGCACCTGGTCGGCGGGGACGCCGGCCTCCTTCAGAGCCTGCAGCAGCAGGTAGTGCCCGATGCTGCCCTGGGTCGTCGGCGAGACCTTCCTGCCCCGCAGGTCGGCGACGGACCGGATCGGTGAGCCGGGCGGGAGCAGGATCGACAGACCGCCGGCCGACGGCGTGCGGGTCGCGGCGACGACGGAGATGTCGTCGCTCGCGCCCAGCGCGTTCAGCGTGGGGGAGTCGCCCGCGACCCCGATGTCGACCGCCTCGCTGCGCAGCGCCTCCAGCAGCGGTGCCGCGGCGGGGAACTGCGCGAACTCGACCTGGTACGGGGCGCCGGCCAGCACCCCGGAGGCCTCGAGCAGCGCCTGCTGCTGACCGGCCTGGTCCCCGAAGTGGATCGTCTGGCCCGCGGCGTTGCCGGGTCCCTCGGTCGACGAGCCGCCGGAGCAGCCGGCGAGCAGGAGAGCGACCGTCGCGGTCGCGGCCAGGAGGGCGCGTCTCACGAGTCCTCCAGGGGCGTGAGAGCGGGGAGGTTCACGACGATGGCCTCCTGCGTGGTCCGGGAGATGACGACGACGGCGGGCTCGTCCGGGTCGGGGTTCTCCTCGCGGTGCGGGACCCACGGCGGGACGTAGACGTAGTCGCCGGGCGCGGTCTGCAGCACGACCTCGCCCTCGCCGTCGTGGAAGACGAACCGCGGACGCCCGGAGACCACGTAGATCGAGGTCTCGGACTCCCCGTGGTGGTGGTCGGAGGAGGCGGTGTCCGGGGCGACGTGGGTCTCGCCCGTCCACAGGGCGGAGGAGCCGACGGACTTGCCGCTGATCGCCTCCAGTCGGCGCATCCCACCGGACTGGGCGGTGTCGCCGGTGAGGTCGGTCCCGCGGACGTGGTGCACGCGCGCGTGCGCGGGCAGGTGCGGGTGGAAGGGTTCGGTCACGGTGCGGACTCCAGGGTGCGGGTGGCGAGGAAGTCGGTGACGGTGCGGGTGAGCTCGGCCCAGACGGGGGTGTCGGGAGCCGAGGCGATCTCGCCCTCGACGGCGTGCACGACGTCGGCGACGGTGATCTCGGCCGGCGGTCGGGCGAGCCAGTAGCCGCCCTCGCAGCCGCGGCGGCTGCGGACCAGCCCGGCCCGGCGCAGGTCGACCATGAGGTTGACCAGCGAATTCAGGGGAATGGCGCGGGTCCGCGCCACCGTCTCGCACCGCACCGGCTCGGCGGCGGGGTCGTCGGGCAGTTCCGCGACCGCCCGCAGCGCGTAGTCCAGCCGGGCCGAGACGTGCAGCGGGCCGGAGCGTCGGCTGCGGGTCCGGGTGGGGGCGGGAGCAGGGGCGGGAGCGTCCCGGACCACCGCGCCCTTGCCGACCTCCTCGGCGAACAGCACGAGTCGTGCGGCGACACTGCGGTGGAAACGGTCGTTCAGCACGTCGTGCACGCCGCCCTCGACGACGGCGAGCGTCGCCTGCGCACCCGCGTGCGCGAGGGCCTGCACCGGGGCCAGTTGCGCGACCCGGTCCGCCGCGCCGTGCAGGACCAGCGTCGGCACGTCCGGGAGAGCGTCCGGCGGAGTGGTCGGCGCGCCGTCGAGGGCGCCCCAGGCGAAGTCCGGGTCGTCGGAGAGCAGGGCGCGGTGCACAGGGCAGGACGTCCGGAGGTCCAGCTCGGCCTCGCGGTCCGCGGCCTGCTCGCCCGCACCCAGCGGCAGTCCGGCCAGGACGAGCGCGTCGACCCCGGCCGGGCGGGCCGCGGCGTACGCCCACGCGCGCACCGCCCCGCAGTCGGAGCCGAGCAGGATCCGGGCGCCCTCGGGGTGCGCGTCGAACGCGGCCCGCACCGACCCGTCGTCCTGGGCGGCCGGGACGACGACGGTGTAGCCGTCGACGGCGAGGCGCCGTCCGAGCCGGTCGTAGACCCCGCCGTGCTCCCCGCGCCCGGCGAGCACGACGACGGTGCCGCGGGAGGCGGCGGTCGGGGTGTGCACGACGGCGGCGCCGACCCGGGCGTGGTCCGGCGTTGTCGTCACGCCGGGACCCGCTCGCGCCGGGCGGCCAGCTCGGCACGCACGAGGGGCAGCAGGTGGCGCCCGTAGTCCACCGCGTCGTCGTACGGGTCGTAGCCGCGGATGAGCAGCGTCGTGACGCCGAGGTCGACGTAGTCCAGCAGCGCCGCCGCCACCGTCTCCGGGGTCCCGACGAGTGCGGTGGAGTTGCCCGCCGCGCCGGTCGCGGCCGCCGTCGGGGTCCACAGCGCGCGGTCGTGCAGCTCACCGCGTTCGGCGGCCGCGAGCAGGCGCTGCGACCCGACGTTGGCCGGCGGCTCCCCGCCCCGACGGCGGGTCATGCGTCCGGTGAACGACCCGGCGCCGCCCTGCGCGGAGTGGATGCGCGCGAGCACGTCGTGGGCGCGCTCCCAGGCCTGCTCCTCGGTCGCGCCGAGGATCGGCCGGAAGGAGACCGAGATGCCGGGCAGATCGGTGCGCCCGGCGGCCCGCGCGGCCTCGTGGACCGCCGCGATCTGCTCCGCGGTCTCCGCCAACGGCTCGCCCCACAGTGCGAAGACGTCCGCCTGCTTCCCGCCCACCCGGTACGCGGCGGTGGACGACCCGCCGAAGTAGACCGGGATCCTGCCGAGCGGCCGCACCGCGGCGTCCACGTCGGCGACGTCGTAGAACTGGCCGGCGTGGTCGAACGGCCGCTCCGAGGTCCACGTCGCGCGCACGACGTCGAGGTACTCGTCCGTGCGGCGGTAGCGGTCCTCCTTGCCGAGGAGGTCGCCGTCGCGGTGCTGGTCGACGTCGCTGCCCCCGGAGATGACGTGCATCGCCACGCGGCCGCCGGAGAACCGGTCGAGGGTGGCGTACGCGCGGGCCGCGAGCGTCGGTGCCATGAAGCCGGGCCGGTGGGCGACGAGGAAGCCGAGCCGTTCGGAGTGCGCGGCGCCGAACGCGGCGACCTGCAGGCCGTCCGCGGTCGACGAGCTGTGGCCGACGAGGACCTTGTCGAACCCGGCGTCCTCGTGGGCGGTCACGAACCGCCGGACGAAGTCCGGGTCGACCTCCGGCCCGACCGGCGGGTGGATCTCCGAGACGTGCCGGGTGCCGATCATGCCGACGAACTCGACGGTGCTCATGCGTGCTCCTTCACGTCGACGCCCAGCCGGGCGAGCAGGTCGGTGCGCATCGCG
The DNA here is from genome assembly GCF_030286555.1 of Actinomycetospora termitidis. Taxonomy (GTDB): domain Bacteria; phylum Actinomycetota; class Actinomycetes; order Mycobacteriales; family Pseudonocardiaceae; genus Actinomycetospora; species Actinomycetospora termitidis. The sequence continues at coordinate 209,329 of NZ_JASVWF010000009.1, forward strand.
ACGAGGGCCGGGTCGGCGAGGTCGCGGGGTCGGTCGATCTCGACGCGGGCGTCGTGCGCGATGCGCCCGCGGTCCATGACGAGGACGCGGTCGGCCAGGACGAGCGCCTCCTCGACGTCGTGGGTGACGAGGAGGACCGCGCACCGGTGGCGCTGCCAGAGCTCGTCGACGAGACCGCGCGCGGTCAGGCGGGTCAGCGCGTCCAGGGCCGAGAACGGCTCGTCGAGGAGCAGCAGGTCCGGCTCGCGCACCAGTGAGCGGGCGAGCGCCACGCGTTGCGCCTCGCCGCCGGAGAGGACCTTCGGCCAGACGTCCACGCGGTGCGAGAGGCCGACCTCGGCCAGCGCCGCCTCCGCCCGCTCCCGGTCCGGCCGGCCGGGGAGGCCGAGGACGACGTTGCGCCACACCCTCTTCCACGGCATCAGCCGCGGCGCCTGGAACCCGACGGCCCGGCCGCGGGCCACGGAGACGTCGCCGGTGATGTCGCGGTCGAGGTCGGCGAGGATGCGCAGCAGCGTCGACTTCCCGCAGCCGCTCGCGCCGAGCAGCGCGACGAACTCGCCCGGCTCGATGTGCAGGTCGAGCCCGTCGATCACGACGTGCTCACCGAACCGTCGGGACAGGTTCCGGACCTCGACGGGCGCTCCGGTGGTCACTGTCCCTGGAAGGCCGGTCGCCACGACAGCAGCCCCCTCTCCAGTCCGCGGACGATCAGGTCGGCGACGAGGCCGAGCAGGGCGTAGAGGACGAGGCAGACGACGATGACGTCGGTCTGGAAGTACTCGCGGGCGGTGTTCATCTCGTAGCCGATCCCGGAGGTGGTGTTGATCGTCTCGCCGAACACCAGCGCCAGCCACGCCGAGCCGAGCGCGTAGCGCAGGCCGACGAGCGCCTGGGGGAGCGCGGCCGGGAGGATCACCTGGCGGATCTGGTCGAGCCGGCCGAGCCCGAGCGTGCGCGACGCCTCCACCAGCGCCGCGTCGACGTTGCGGATGCCGCCGAAGAGGTTCATGTAGAGCGGGAAGGTCACCGCGAGCCCGATCAGCGCGACCTTCGGCTCCTCGCCGATCCCGAACCAGACGATCAGCAGCGGGATCAGCCCGATCACCGGGACGGTGCGCAGCATCTGCACCGGCAGGTCCAGCAGGTCCTCGCCGCGGCGGAAGAGACCGGTGATCGTCGCGAGCACGGTCGCGGTGACGATGCCGAGCACGAGACCCAGTGCGACCCGGCCGAGCGAGGCGAGGATCGCCGACGACAGCCGGCCCTCGGCCGCCATCTCGACCGCGGTCGCGAACACGTCCGACGGCGGGGCGAGGACGTCGCGCTCGAGGACCCCGGACGAGCCGAGGATCTGCCAGAGGATCACCAGGACGACGGGTGAGGCGGCCTTGACCACCCACCGCGGCACCCGCTGGTGGCCGGACTCCGGCTCGGGGACGATCGTCTCGGTCTCGACGGCGAGGTCGGTGGGTGGGGGTTTCCGGGCAGGAGCGAGCGACATGTGCCCTCCGGGGCGCGTGCGTCATCGACCGGCGCGTGGGAGCGTCGGGTGGACTCGTGCGGGGACGTCGGTGGCCGCGATCGCGGCGGGCGCTCTACCGACAGAGCGCGGAGGCGACCCGGAGCAGGTCGATGTGCTCGCGCACGGTGAGCTCCTGGCCGGGCATGTCCCGGACGCTAGGGGGCCGGACGGGGAATCACAACCTCGGCGATTGGGATTGTGACGCGGCCGGTGCTGCGGGCCGTCCTTGCGCCGTTCGCCGCAGGTGCGATCGAATGATGCGCATGGATGCAGGTGGACTCCGGGCCTTCGGGCTCACGGCCTTCTGGCCGAGCCGCCGCGTGCAGGAGTTCGACCAGTGGTGTCGCCGGGCCGCGTGAGCCCGCTGCCCGTTCCCCGCGTGCCTCCGCGGCCGGTCCGTGCCGACCCCTGACGTCGAACCCGCAGAGAGGACCCCCGGTGTCCGTCACCGACGACTACCTGAAGAACAACGAGACCTACGTCGCGCACTTCCCCGGCGAGCTGCCGCTGCCGCCCGCCCGGAAGACCGCCGTCGTCGCGTGCATGGACGCGCGCGTGAACCCCTACGGCGCGCTGGGGCTGAAGGAGGGCGACTCGCACGTCATCCGCAACGCCGGCGGCGTCGTCACCGACGACACGATCCGCTCCCTGGCCATCTCGCAGCACCTGCTGGGCACCGAGGAGATCATCCTCATCCATCACACCGACTGCGGCATGGTGACCTTCACCGACGAGCAGTTCGCCGAGATCCTCGAGAAGGAGACCGGTCAGCGGCCGTCGTGGACCGCGAACGCCTTCCCGGACGCCGAGCAGGACGTCCGCGACTCCATCAAGCGCATCACCGACAGCCCGTTCGTCAAGAACAAGGGCTCCGTGCGGGGCTTCGTCATCGACGTGGCGACCGGGAAGCTGCACGAGGTGTCGTGAGCACCGGTTGAGCGAGGGGCCCCTTCGGTCGATCTACTCGACCGGAGGGGCCCTCCGCTCGACCGGGCCGCGGTGGGCCGTGGGCGCCCACGGCCCGTCTATCCGACCGACGGGGCCCTTCGCTCGTTCACGACGGCCGGTCCGGATCAGGCCTGCGCGACCTCGGCCGTCGCGGCGTCGTGCTCGGCGCGCTCGCGGCGGGCCGAGCGCACGGCCACCACGATCGCGGCGATCCAGGCCACGGCGAGCACCAGGAGCACGGTGACCAGCGCCGTCGTCGGGACGTCGAGGGCGTTGAGCAGCGTGCGGGTGTTGGTGAGGATGATCAGCCCGCCGGCCGCGGTACCGAGCACACGAGCGGGCAGGATCCGCACGAGGTAGGCCGCGAACGGGGCGGCGACGATCCCACCGACCATCAGCGCCGCGATCGTCGTCCAGTCCAGCGGCTCGTCGGCCAGGGCGAACAGGAACCCGATGCTCGCCGACAACGCGATGACGAACTCCGCGGTGGACACGGACCCGACGACCTTGCGGGGCTCCAGCCGACCCGACGCCAGCAGCGTCGGCGTGGCCACCGGACCCCACCCGCCGCCGCCGGACGCGTCCAGGAACCCCGCGACCAGGCCGACCGGGGACAGCAGTTTCCCGCCGGGCCTCGGCCCCGCGACCACCTTCGCCGCCACCGTGCGCGAGCTGAAGCGGACCAGCACGTAGATCCCGAGCAGCAGCAGGATCACCGACATGAACGGGGCGGCGTCCTCGGTGAGGTTGACCAGCACGTACGCGCCGAGCACGGCCCCGACGGCGCCGGGCAGGGCGAGCAGGCCGACGACCTTCCAGTCGACGTTGCCGAAGCGCCAGTGCGAGACGCCGGAGACGAACGTGGTGCCGACCTCGGCGAGGTGCACCGACGCCGACGCGACGGCGGGCGCGGTGCCCGCGGCGAGCAGGACCGAGGTCGAGGTGACCCCGTAGGCCATCCCGAGCGACCCGTCGACGAGTTGCGCGACGAGGCCCGCGAGGGCGAAGACGATGAACGTGGGCATGCGGGAACCTGTCGACGAGGGTGGTCGGGGCAGCGGTCAGCCCCGACACACCGCCGACGTCACCCGCATCAGGTCCACGTGGGCCCGACCGACGAGGAGCGTCACGCGTCCACCGGGGTCGTCACCAGCGGCCGGCCGACCAGCCCGGCGGCCAGCGTGTCGCCCGCCTGCGGGTCGATCACGAGGAACGACCCGGTGGCGGCGACGCGGTCGTACTCGTCGAGCGGCAGCGGCTCGGCGACGGTGATCGCGACGTGCCCGATGTCGTTGATCTCCAGCGTCCCCGGGTCGGCGTCGAGGGCCAGGGTCTGGATGTCCAGCCGGTCCTCGACCGCGGTGATCATCGCCTGCACGGTGTGCGTCCCGTGCTTGACCAGGAGCCGGCGCCCGGGCGTGAGCGGCTTGTCGTGCAGCCATGCCAGGGTCGCGGTGAACTCCGTGACCGGCTCGGGCGCGGACCCCGCCGCCACGATCACGGCACCGCGGGCGATCCCGAGGTCGTCGGCCAGCCGCAGGACGATGCTGTCGCCCGCACCCGCCGTCGGGACGGAGTCGGTGTACCGGTCGATGCCCTCGACCGTGGTGCGCTGCCCGTCGGGGAGCACCACCACCTCGTCGCCCACCGCCACCGTGCCGGCCGCAACCAGACCCGCGTACCCGCGGTAGTCGGGGTACTCCGCCGAGCGCGGCCGGATCACGGTCTGCACCGGGAAGCGGAACGGCGCGGCGTCGTCGGGACCGTCGACCGGGACCGACTCGAGGTGGTCGAGCAGCGTCGGGCCGTCGAACCAGGGGGTGCGGTCGGAGGCGAGGACGACGTTGTCGCCCTTCTTCGCCGACACCGGGATCGTCACGACGGCGTCCTCGGCGTAGCCCAGGGCCTCGGTGTGCTCGCGGAACTCCTTGGCGATCGTCAGGTAGGTCGCCTCGTCGTAGTCGACCAGGTCGATCTTGTTGACGGCGAGCACCAGGCGCGGCACCCGCAGCAGCGCCATGACGGCGGCATGACGGCGGGTCTGCTCGACCACGCCGTGGCGGGCGTCCACGAGCAGCACCGCGAGCTGCGCGGTGGACGCACCGGTGACGGTGTTGCGGGTGTACTGCACGTGGCCGGGGGTGTCGGCGAGGACGAAGGACCGACGGGGCGTCGCGAAGTACCGGTACGCCACGTCGATGGTGATGCCCTGTTCACGTTCCGAGCGCAGGCCGTCGACCAGCAGTGACAGGTCGGGCTCGCCGTCGGCGCTCTTCGAGGCCCGCTCCACCGCCTCGAGCTGGTCGGCCAGGACCGACTTCGTGTCGTAGAGCAGCCGACCGACGAGCGTGGACTTGCCGTCGTCGACGGAACCCGCCGTCGCGAGCCGGAGAAGGTCGGTCATCTCAGAAGTAGCCTTCCTTCTTGCGGTCCTCCATGGCGGCCTCGGAGAGCCGGTCGTCGGCACGCGTGGCGCCGCGCTCGGTCAGCCGGGACTCGCGGACCTCGGCGAGCACCTCGTCCAGGGTCGTCGCGGTCGACTCCACCGCGCCGGTGCACGAACCGTCGCCGACCGTGCGGTAGCGGACGGTCTTCGTGACGACGTCCTCGCCGTCGCGCGGACCGCCCCACGGGCCCGACGTCAGCCACATGCCGTCGCGGGCGAACACGTCGCGGGTGTGCGCGTAGTAGATCGTCGGCAGGTCGATCCCCTCGCGCTGGATGTAGCGCCAGACGTCGAGCTCGGTCCAGTTCGACAGCGGGAACACGCGCACGTGCTCGCCCGGCTTGTGCCGCCCGTTGTAGAGGTTCCACAGCTCGGGCCGCTGTCGCGAGGGCTCCCACGCGCCGAACGCCGTCCGGAGCGAGAAGATCCGCTCCTTGGCCCGGGCCCGCTCCTCGTCCCGACGCCCCCCACCGAAGACCGCGTCGTGGCGGTGCTCGGCGATGGCGTCGAGCAGGGGCGTGGTCTGCAGCGGGTTGCGGGTGCCGTCGGCGCGCTCGGACAGGCGCCCGTCGTCGATGTAGTCCTGCACGCTCGCGACCTCGAGCGTCAGCCCGTACCGCTCGACGACGGCGTCGCGGAAGGCGATGACCTCGTCGAAGTTGTGGCCGGTGTCGACGTGCAGCACCGGGAACGGGATGGGCGCGGGCCAAAACGCCTTGTGCGCGAGGTGCACCAGCAGCATCGAGTCCTTGCCGCCGGAGAAGAGGATCACCGGGCGGTCGAACTCGCCGGCGACCTCGCGCATCACGTGGATCGCCTCGGACTCGAGGACGTCGAGCTGGTCGGTGGTCGCCGGGAGGGGCGTGACGTCGACGCTCATCCGTGCAACCCGCATTCGGTCTTGGTGAAGCCCGCCCAGCGGCCGCTGCGCGGGTCGGCGCCGGGCGCCGGCTTGGCGGTGCACGGCTGACAGCCGATGGACGGGTAGCCCTCGGCGACCAGCGGGTTCACCAGCACCGCGTGCTCGGCGATGTAGGCGTCCATCTGCTCGTCGGTCCAGTGCGCGATCGGGTTGACCTTCGCGAGACCGTGCCGCTCGTCCCACGTGACCAGCGGGGTGTTCGCCCGGGTCGGGGCCTCGACGCGGCGCACGCCGGTGACCCAGGCGTCGTAGAGCGCCAGGGTCTTCTTGAGCGGCTCGACCTTGCGCATCCCGCAGCAGGCGCCGGGGTCGGTGGCGAACAGGTCCTTGCCGAACTGTGCGTCCTGCTCGGCGACGGTCAGCTCCGGCTCGGCCTGGACGATGTTCACGCCGTAGACCTGCGCGACGGCATCGCGGGTCCCGAGGGTCTCGGCGAAGTGGTAGCCGGTCTCCAGGAACAGCACGTCCACCCCGGGCCGCGCCTCGGCGCCGAGCTTGACCAGCACCGCGTCCTGCATGTTCGACGCGACGATCAGCCGCTCGCCGTAGGTGTCCGCGGCCCAGGTGAGGATGTCGTGGGTGAGTTCGAGGTGGTCGGTGGACCCCTCGAGCGCCGCGAAGCGCTCGCCGGCGGCCAGGGCGTCGGCCCGGGTGGCGGTCTCGGTGCTGGTCATGCGACCACTCCTGTCACGACGAAGGTGCTGCGGCAGTCCGCACACCTCCAGGCGCCCTCGGGGGACTCCTGGGGGTGCAGGTCCTGCTCCCCGCAGTACGGGCAGTACTGGATGGCCAACCTCATTGCAGCTGCGCTTCTTCCGCCCGGAGCACCCACTGGGCGAAGCGCTCGTCGTCGTCCCGGCCCGCGACGAAGGCCCGGACCAGCCGCTCGACGTACGGGCCCAGCTCGGAGGAGAGGACCTTGTGGCCGCGCAGCTTCCGACCGAAGCCGGAGTCCAGGCCCAGCTCGCCGCCCAGGTGCACCTGGAACCCGGCGGCCGGGTTCCCCTCGGCGTCGTTGACGATCTGGCCCTTGAGCCCGATGTCGGCGACCTGCACCCGCGCGCACGAGTTCGGGCAGCCGTTGAGGTGGATCGAGATCGGCGTCTCGAGGTCCCCGGCGACGTCCGCGCACAGCTGTTCGAGCTCCGTGACGAGGTCGCCCGCCCGGTTCTTCGTGTCGACGAACGCGAGCTTGCAGAACTCCAGGCCGGTGCAGGCCATCGTCGACCGGCGGAACACGCTCGGTCGCGCCGGCAGCCCGAGGTGGTCCAGCGCCGTCGTCAGGGTGTCGACCTTCTCCTCGGCGACGTCCAGGACGACGATCTTCTGGTACGGCGTGAGGCGGATGCGGGTGGACCCGACGTCCTCGGCCGCCTTCGCGACGCCGACGAGGGTGGATCCCGACGTCCGGCCCGCGGGCGGCGCGACGCCGACGTACTTGCGGCCGTCGACCTGGTCGTGGATCCCGACGTGGTCGATCGTGCCCGCGATCGCGTCGGGCGCCGGGCCGTCGAGCATCGTCCGGTGCAGGTACTCGTCCTCCATGACCTGCCGGAACTTCTCGGGGCCCCAGTCGGCGATGAGGAACTTGATGCGCGCGCGGGTGCGCAAACGGCGGTAGCCGTAGTCGCGGAACACCGACACGACGGCGTGCCAGACGTCCGGCACCTCCTCGAGCGGCACCCACGCGCCGAGCCGCACCGCGAGCTTCGGGTTGGTGGACAGGCCGCCACCGACGTGCAGGTCGAAGCCCGGACCGTGCTCGGGGTGGTGGACGCCGACGAAGCTGACGTCGTTGACCTCGTGGGCCACGTCCTGCTGGCCGGAGATCGCGGTCTTGAACTTGCGCGGGAGGTTCGACAGCGACCGGTCGCCGATGTACTTAGTGGCGATCTCGTCGATGGCCGGGGTGCCGTCGAGGACCTCGTCGGCGCTGATCCCGGCAACGGGGGAGCCGAGGATGACGCGCGGGCAGTCGCCGCAGGCCTCCGTCGTCGTCAGGCCCACGCCCTCGAGGCGACGCCAGATCTCCGGGACGTCCTCGACCCGGATCCAGTGCAGCTGGATGTTCTCGCGGTCGGTGACGTCGGCGGTGTCGCGCGCGAAGGTCTGGCTGATCTCGCCGATGACCCGCAGCTGCTCGGTAGTGAGGGCGCCGCCGTCGACCCGGACCCGCATCATGAAGTAGGAGGCGTCGAGCTCCTCCTCCTCGACGTGCCCGGTGTCGGTGCCCGGGAAGCCCTCGGCGCGCTGGGTGTAGAGGCCCATCCAGCGGAAGCGCCCGCGCAGGTCGGCCGGGTCGATCGAGTCGAAGCCGCGGTGGGCGTAGATGTTCTCGATCCGCGCCCGCACGTTCAGCGGGTTGTCGTCCTTCTTGGACTGCTCGTTCTTGTTCAGCGGCTCGCGGTAGCCCAGCGCCCACTGCCCCTCGGCCTTGCCCTTCCGGGCGCGCTTCGGGGCGGCCTTCACCGGCTTGTCGTCCGAGACGTCCTTGAGGGGCGTGGTCTCGGCGTAGGACTCCTCGGGGGTCGAGGCGCCTTCGCTCGACGGGGCGCTGGTCATCGGTGGTGCGTCCTCCGGGGCGCGGGCGCGCGCGACGACCCGGCGGGCCTGCGCGCACCCGCTGACGATCGTGGTGGTGGTGTGCCCCTCGCCGGGGCGTCAGCGGCGTGCGATCAGCACGCCGGGCAGAGTGCGCTGGCGACGCGCGCGAGGTCGACGTGGGGTCGGCCGACGAGCATCAGGTCCAGGGCACGCACAGCGCCCAAGCCTGCCATGCCGGAGACGGTGATTCCACCGGCGACGGGTGTGTGGTGCCGCGCACCTCCGCCCCGGGGTGTCAGCAGTGCGGCCATGCTGACACTGGACGTCACAAAGGTGGTCGGTACGGCGCGCACAATGGACGGATGCCCTCCGTGCCCCCCGGCGGTGAACCCGCCCCGGCCGACGGCGTGCTCCCGCCCGACGCGCTGACCGGGCTGGGGACGCGCCCGTTCGGCGTCTACGTCCACGTGCCGTTCTGCGCGACCCGGTGCGGGTACTGCGACTTCAACACCTACACCGCCACCGACCTGGGGCTGAGCTCGTCCGACGACCCGGCCTCGCCCGCCAGCTGGCTGGAGGGCCTCCGTCGGGAACTGGATCTCGCCGCCCGCGTGCTCGGGTCGCCCCCGGCGGCCGACACCGTCTTCCTCGGCGGCGGGACGCCGTCGCTGCTCGGCGCCGACGGGCTGACGGCGGTGCTCGACGCGATCCGGGCGACCTTCGGGCTCGCGCCCGGCGCGGAGGTGACCACGGAGGCCAACCCGGAGTCGACCACCCCGGAGCTGCTCGCCGCGATCGCCGACGCCGGGTACACGCGCCTCTCGCTCGGGATGCAGTCCGACGTCGACCACGTCCTCGCCGTGCTCGACCGCCGCCACACCCCGGGTGCCGCCGTCTCCGTGGCCCGCTCCGCGCTCGATGCCGGCATGCGCCACGTCAACCTCGACCTCATCTACGGCACGCCCACCGAGACCGACGACGACCTCCGCCGCTCCCTCGACGCCGTGCTCGCCTCCGGCGCCGACCACGTGTCCGCCTACTCGTTGATCGTCGAGGACGGCACCGCGCTCGCCCGCCGCGTGGCCCGCGGGGAGCTGCCGATGCCCGACGACGACGTCCTCGCCGACCGCTACGAGATCGTCGACGACGTCCTGTCCGACGCCGGGTTCGGCTGGTACGAGGTCTCCAACTGGGCCCGGACGGTCGGCGCCCGCTGCCGGCACAACCTCGGCTACTGGTCCGGCGGCGACTGGTGGGGCGCGGGCCCGGGCGCGCACTCGCACGTCGGCGGCGTCCGCTGGTGGAACGTCCGCCACCCGGCCCGGTACTCGAAGCAGCTGGCCGCGGGGGAGTCCCCGGCCGAGGCGCGCGAGCTGCTCACACCGGACGACCGGCACGTCGAGCAGGTGCTGCTGGGACTCCGCACGGTCGACGGCCTCCCGGCCGCGGTCCTCGACAACGCGGGCCGCGCGGCCGCCGGGCAGGCGGTCCGGGACGGCCTTCTCGACGACGGGTCCTGGGCGCGCGGGCGGGCGGTCCTCACACGGCCCGGGCGCCTGCTCGCGGACGGCGTCGCGATCTCGCTGACGGGCTGAGGCGCCGACGGGCCGCGCGAGTGCGACGTGGCGCAGGTTCACGAGGCTCGGCACCTGCGCGGTGCAGTTCTCGCGCCTCGACCCGGCCCGGCCGGCGGAAACCGCTTCCACCGGAATCGCGTCTGCGGCGCGTGTCAGGGTCCGGGGCTCCCGTGCCCCGCACGGTGCGCGGAAACCGCTTCCACCGGAATCGGATTTGCGGCGCGTGTCAGGGTCCGGGGCGCCCGTGCCCCGCACGGTGCGCGGAAACCGCTTCCGCTGGAACCGGATTCGTGGCACGTCTCGAGGTCCAACGCTCCGCAGCGTGACCGTCGATCACGGTGAGCGCCCGGCCGGGCCGTCGAGCGAGCACGCTCGGGCTCATCAGGCGCCCGGAACCGCCGAGGGGTGCTCGGTGATCATGGGGCTCCGCGCTCGGCGTGGTCACGAGCCGGACGCCGCGGGAGCGATCGGCGTCTCGTACCGCCGGCGCAGCAGCACGGCGCCCGCGCACAGCACCTGGACGACGACGAACCCAGCGGCGACCGGCAGGAGCAGACCGGGGACCGAGGTGCTCGCCGGCGGAGCGAGGAGGGCGACGCCGAGGACGAACACGGTGTTCACGACGGCGAGGCGGGCGTAGCGGACGGCGCGTCCGCGGGCCTGGTGCTCGCCGAGACGGTGGATGACGAGCAGGCGGGCAGCGCACCCCAGGAGCATCAGCGCCAGCACCGGGGCCGCGGCCCGGTACGGCCCACCGAAGAGGCCGAGCAGGGGCCCCGAGATCGCGGCTCCGAGGGCGATCGGCGGGAGCAACAGGAGCAGCAGGCGGCGCCGGGTCGCCCTCGCCAACTCGTCCGCCCGTTCCGGCGCCCGTGCGATGCCGGAGGACAGCGGAGCGACGAAGTACAGCGCGACGACGTCGATCACCGTGATGGCCTGCCAGACCAGGAAGAACGATGCCCCGACCTCGGGCCCGAAGCGGAAGGTCACGACCAGCGGCACCTGGTTGTAGAGGACGGCCGTGGCGATCTTCCCGCTGTAGGTCGGGCCGAGGAACGCGACCACGTCGCGCCGGTGCGGGACCCACGGCTCCGTGTTCCCGGGCGACCGGGACAGGGTCTGCGCGACGACCACGGCGGCGAGCACGACCGCGCCCGCGGTCGGGAGGAGCCACGACCACACGACACCCACGGTGGTGAGCGTGGCGCCGAGTCCCAGCAGGACGGCCAGCCGCGCCACGGCGAACAGCCCGATGCGGCTGGGCGCCCACCACGGTCGTCCGAGCCCGACGAGGACGAAGTCCTGCTGCTGGAAGACGGCGTAGAGCATCGCGGTCAGCACGAAGAGTCCGGCGGCGACGGCGCGGTCCCCGTCCGGTCCCGCGGCGGCGTCCACGACGAGCGAGGAGTGCGGCAGCAGCACGTACACCAGCGCGACGAGTCCGGCGAGCCCGGCGACCGTCCCGGCCCCGCGCAGGACGAGCACGCGGGCCGCGCCGCCGGCCCGCGGGAGCCACCGCATCAGGCCGATGCCGAGGTTCAGGTCGGTGCAGCCGGCCACGAGCAGCGTGGCGGAGACGAAGGCGGCGGCGGTGCCGAGCTGGGTCGGGGTCAGCACACGGGCGGCGAGGACCCAGCTGACCATGCCGACGAGGGAGGCGCCGGCGGCGGAGAGCGACATCGCCACGCCGTCGCCGGCCGTGCCGCGCCACCACCGGCGCCAGGTCGCGACCCGGCCGGGAGGCCGGGGAGGTCCTGTGGGCTCGGGCTCCGGGAGGTTCAAGAGCGCGCCGCGCCCTCCGGGCGGCGGTGGTGGCCGAGGCGCGACAGCACCGCCGCAGCCGCGAAGAGCATCTGCCGTCGGGCCCGGGCGGTGCGGGCGCCGACGAGGCTGACGGCGAGATCCCCCGGGTGTCGGCTCCAGGAGGCGTCCCGGGCGAGCGCCGTGGTGAAGGCCCGTTGCACCGTGAACTCCCGTCGGCCCGCGGTCGCCGTCACGGTGCCGGGGCGGACCCGGAAGGCCGCCACGGACTCGGTCTGCCCGAGAAAGTCCCCGCGAGCCAGGAGCCGCGCCCAGAGGGAGATGTCCAGGGTGAACTGCTCGCGGTCCCGGACCCCGCCGACGGCCTCGTAGTCAGCCCGCCGGAACATCACCGAGGCCGGCGGGCCGATGGGGTTGCCGCCGTGCCGCACCACCCGCCGGACGAGGTCGTCGCTGCCGATCCGCCCGGCGACGTGCCGGAGCAGGCGGTTCGACGTCAGGACCCGGTCGTCCCCGTCGATCATGTCGACCCGCCCGGCGACCAGGGCGAGCCCCGGGTCCGACGCGAGCGCGGCGACCTGCAGCTCGAGGCACCGGGGGTGCAGGACGTCGTCGGCGCAGACGACCTTGACCAGATCGCCCCGCGCGAGTCGGACGGCGCGGTCGAAGCTCTCGGTCAACGGCACCGTCGACTCCGACCGGTACCGGCGGATGCGGGGGTCCGCGAAGGAGCCGACGACATCTGCGGTCCCGTCGGTGCTCCCGTTGTCGCGGATCACGAGCTCGAAGTCGGAGTATGTCTGGTCCAGAACGCTCCGGACGGTCCGGGCGAGGAACTCCCGCCCCTGGTATACGGGGATGCACACCGACACCGAGGGTGTGGGCGGGTCCGGCGCGCCGACGTGCCCCACCCGATGCTCGACGAGCCCCGCGACGACCTCGCGCACGCACTCCTCGACCGGGCGCCCGACCGTGATCACCCGGAGCTCCGGAGCGTCGGGCACCTCGTACGGGTCGTCGACGCCGGTGAGGCCACGCAGGTCCCCGGCGCGCTGCCTGGCGTACAGGCCCTTCACGTCGCGGAGCGTGCACTCCTCGAGCGGGGTGTCCACGTGGACCTCGACGAAGGGGAGCCCGTCCTCCTCGTGACGGGCGCGCACCTGCTGCCGGACGTCCGCGAACGGGGCGATGACCGGGACGACCACGATGACGCCGTGGGCGGCGAGCAGGCGTGCGGCCCACCCGATCCGTCGGACGTTGGTATCCCGGTCGGCGCGGGAGAAGCCGAGGTCCGCGCACAGTTCGGCGCGCACCGCGTCGCCGTCGAGCACCTGGACGCGCAGCCCGCGTCCGCGCAACACCCGCTCGACGCCGTCCGCGATGGTCGACTTCCCCGCGCTGGGCAGACCGGTCAACCACACCGTGCCCCCGCAGGCCTGCACCCCGCCGTCGGACATCGATCGCTCCCTGCCCGGTGACCGACGCGCGCTGTCCGCGATCGGGTGCGCGCTGATCGGGTGACGAGTGCGGCTGACAATTGCTCCGGAGTGTAGCCAGATCGGCGCCCCGCGGCGATACTTCCCGCTGGTCGGGCAGGCGAGAGGTCGTGGAACGAGGTGGTTGTGAACGCTCTGTCACTTTCCCAGCTCGGTGCCCTGAGTGCGGAGCACCGGCGGGGAGTCGCCGGCGCACTCGCGGTCGTGGGCGTCGTCGCCGGCGTCCTGGTCGCTCTCGACGCCGCCGGCACCCTGCTCGGACCGGTGCGGGCGGTCACCACCGTCGTCTTCATGATCCTCGGCCCCGGGTGGGCGATCGCCGGATTCCTGCGTCGGAGCGCTCCGGCGCTCGTCTGGGCCGTCGCCGTCGCGGTGGGCTGCGCCGTCGGCGGCCTCGGCGCCCAGGCGATGCTCGCCGCGGGGTGGTGGCACCCGGATGCCGCGCTCGTCCTGCTCGTCCTGCTCTGCGTGCCCGCCCTGGTGTGGCACGTCGTCCGTCGGCGGTGACCGGCACCGTGGTGCCGACACCTCAGGGCGGGCGGACTCCCGCGGTCTCGGTCTGCATCCCGGTGTACCGCGGGGAGGACCACCTGGCGACCACCATGGAGTCGGTCCTCGCGCAGACCTTCGACGACTTCGAGCTCGTCGTCCTGGACAACTGCAGCCCCGACCGGTCTGCCGAGATCGCCGCGTCGTTCGACGACCCCCGTATCCGGCTCGAGTCCACCCCCCGCGTGCTGCCCCTGACCGAGAACTGGACCACGGCCGTCCGCGCCACCCGGGCGCCCCTCGTGAAGCTGCTCTGCGACGACGACCTGCTCCACCCGCGGTGCCTGGAGCTCCAGGTCGCGGCGCTGCAGCACGAGCCCGACCTCGCGCTCGTCGTGTCGCGCCACCACCTCGTCGACGGCGACGGCCACCTCGTGGTCCCGGCCCGGTTCCTGCGGGGTCTGCTCGGTCGGCGGACCCACGCGGAGGTCGTGCGGCGGGTCGTCCGCAGCGGTGCCAACCCGATCGGTCCGATGTGCGGGGTGACGTTCCGGCGCGCCGCCTTCGACGCCACCGAGGGCTTCGTCAGCGACAAGATCTTCATCGCCGATCTCGACCTGCTCGTGGCCATGTCCGCCCACGGCGCGTTCCGGGGGCAGCGCGAGAGCCTGGCGGCGTACCGCCTCGTACCCACCAGCGTCATCGCCCGCGCCCGCCGCGAGCACTTCCGGGTCCAGGAGGCGTTCATGACGGAGCTGCGGGCCTCCCCCGGGAGCCCGGTCCGGCGGGTCGACGCCCTGACCGGCCACCTCGCCGCACCATGGGCCCGCGCCCGCCGTCGCGCCGGATCCGCCCTCGCCGAACGACGGGGGGCCTGAGATGACGTCGACCAGCGTCCGCGGCGGCCGCCGGACGGTGGACCTGCGGGAACGGCCGGCCGAGGATCGGACGGGCCGGGCGACCGGCCGTGCGCGGTGGCCTGCCGCGGCGCTGCCGATCCTCCTGGGGCTCGCCGCCCTCGCGTGCCTCGTCCCGGCGGTGCGGGACACCCGGTTGGACCTGATCGGCGGGCTCGGCCTGGCCGGTGTGCTGTCCCCGTGGGCCTGGGTGGCGCTGACGTGCGCCGTGCTCGGCGCGGTGACCGAGTTCGGGCGCGCCCGCCCCCGATCCGTCGTCCTGGTCGCGCTGACGGGCGTCGTGATCCTCTGCTCGACCGGCCTCCCGTCCCTCGTCGAGTCGGCGGCGCGCATCCCCGCCGCGTGGACCCATCTCGGCTTCGTGGAGGCCATCGCGACGACGGGTCGCCTCCCGGTCGGCGTCGACTCCCGGTTCGCCTGGCCGGCCTTCTTCGCGCAGTGGGCCTGGATCTCCGACGCCGCGGGCGGGTTGACGTTGGACGGGGTGCTGCGCTGGACGCCACCCGTCGTCGTCGCCGTCTGGGCACTGAGCGTCCACGCGATCGCCCGACCCCTGCTCGGCGGGACACGGGCGCCGTGGGTGGCCGTCTGGTTGTTCCTCGGGACGAACTGGATCGAGCAGGACTACTTCTCCCCCCAGGCCACGGCCATGGTCCTCGGCCTGGCGGCGCTGGCCTGCGTGCTCGGACCCCTCGCGACGGGGCGCGGCGACCCCGCCGGCGGACGCTGGCCGCTGCCCGCCCCCGGGAGCCCGCCCCTGCCGGTGTCGCGCCGTATCGTGGCCGCCGCCCTCATGCCGGTGCGCCGACCCGAGGGGGCGGCCGCGCAGTTCCTCCTCCTCTGGCTCGTCGTCGCCCTGTGCCTCGCGGGCGTCGTCCTCTCTCACCCGCTGACGCCGTTCGCCCTCGGCGCCCAGCTCCTCCTCCTCGCCCTCGCCGGCCGTTTCTGGGGACGGTGGCTCGTCCTGGTCCTCGTCGTCGTCGAGCTCACCTGGTTCGTGCTCGGCGCCCAGGAGTTCTGGCAGGCCCGGCTCTACCTCGTCACCGGGGACGTCGGGGACGTCGGCGGGTCGTTGATGAGCGCCCTGGTCGACCGCCTGGTGGGGGACCCCGGCCAGCTCGCGGCGAAGGTCGGGAGGGTCCTGCTCGCGGCGGCCACGTGGGGCCTCGCCCTGGTGGGCGCCTGGGTCCGGTGGCGCCGGACCGGGACGTGGCTCGTCGCCGCCCTGGCGGCCGCGCCGCTCGGTCTGGTCCTCGTCCAGAGCTACGGCGGGGAGGTGCTCCTCCGGGTCCAGCTCTACGCCCTGCCGTTCCTGGCGGTCCTCGGCGCGGAGGCCGTGCGGGCCGCGGGGCGCCGGTGGCGCGGCACGCCGCCGGGCCGCGTCGTCGAGGTGGGGCTCGTGCTCGGGATGCTCCTCCTGTTCGGCCTGCTCGTGGTCCTGCGCGGAGGCAACGACGCCTACGTCGGGGTCCAGGCCCGGGACGTCGCCTTCTCCCGCAGCGTGCTCGCGGGTGTCCCACCGGGGAGCAAGGTGCTGCGCCTGACGAACGAGGGACCGATCCGCGTGACGCGCGCCGGGGACGTGGTCCAGGCGACGTCGACGCCGGGCTGTTCCCGGATCGCCGACGACCCGCTCGGCTGCCTGGCGAAGGAACGGCCCGACCTGGTGCTCGTCCAGCCGGCCATGGAGGCGGAGGGGCGGTTCCTCGACGGCTTCGCGCCGGGGTGGTCGCGGGCGATGGTGGAGCGCATCGTGGCCGGCGGGACGTACCGGGTCGTCCGGGACGAGGGCACGAGCCTGGTGCTGGCGAGGGTGGAGAGGCGATGAGCGTCGTCGGGGTCGGATGGGGTCTGTTCGCCGCGTTCGTCGTCCTGCTCGGGCTCCGGGTCGTGGTGACCGAGGCCGTCCGGCCCACCTACCGCGTCGAGGCCGGTCCGCGGCGGGTCGTGCGCACGATGGACGTGGCCCTGGTCGTGGTCCTGGTCGCGCTCGCCGCCGCGCTCCTGGCGGTCATCGGGCCGCCGCTGCTCGCGCGGTGACTCCTCACCGCCCCGGGTCGTAGTCGCCCTGGGGCGGGACGGGACCGGGGAGCACGGGCGTACCCGCCGGCGGCAGCCGGTGGAACCGGGCCCAGTCGACCTGCAGGCGCGCCGGGACGAGGTCGCCCGGCCGGTAGGCGTCGAGCTGGACGTTGAGCTTCATCGGCCGCGTCGGGATCGCGGCGGGGCGGGTCACGGTGGCGCGGACGGCACCGTCGACGAACCAGGTCACGTGGTCGGGCGCCACCTCGACGGCGAACGTGTGCCAGGCGGCGAGATCCAGCGGGATCGCGAGGTAGTCCTGCTTGCGGGGCGGGTAGTGGACGAACAGGTTCACCTCGCCGGTCCCCACGTCCGCCTCGGCGAAGTCGACGTCCCGCTCGCCGGCGTCGTAGGCCCCCGTCGCGGGGATGAGCGCGATCACCGCGTGGTACGGCCGGGCCCCCGGCCCCCGGCCGTCGGCGCGGGCACGGACCTCCCAGCGCCCGAACCGGGCATCGTCGCCGTCACGCGCCATGCCCGCGCTCACGGCGTCCGCGGTGCCCGCCTGCGTCAGGACCCCGCCCGCCACCGTGACCTGCGACGGTCGGCGCGACCCGTTCCCGTCGTGGCCGGGGCTGTCGTACACCGACCACCGGGGGTCGAGCGTGTCGCCCGCGAACTCGTCCGCCCACGCGGGAGCGCCCCACCCGTGCGCGGCCGCAGCGGTCGCGGCGGGCGCATCGGCCCCCGCGGCCTCGAGCGGCCACGTGGTGGGAGCCGCCGGGGGCCGACCCGCTCCCGTGACGCAGGCCCCGAGGGCGACCGCCACGAGCACCACGGCGACGGCTCCGACGGCCCGGCCCCGTCCGGACCGCGCGGGGCCGCTGCTCGTGTCCGCGTCGATGCCTGCCCCCCGGAACCGGACCGCACGCTCAGGCGGCGTGGTCGTGCTGATGATGGCCGCTCGGGACCCGCCACGGATAGCCGTAGTGTCGCAGCCACGGCAGCGACAGGGCCGTCGTCACGCCGCGGTCGAGCGGTCGCTGCGCCGTGCGCCACTCGTCGTCGAGACCGATGGTGATCTCCCCGGTCCGGAACCGCCCGGGGTTTCCGGCGATGGTGTGGTTGCCGGGCAGGACAACCGTGCGGTCGTCGGTGAAGGGACCGTCCGGCACCGGTTCGCCGAGGAGGTCGAACACCTGCGCGACGGTCTCCCGGGGCGCCGTCATGAAGTCCTCGTAGCGGAGCTGCAGGTAGCGGTCGGGCGGGTACGCCCGCGCGGCCCGCTCGGCGAGCAGGTTCCAGCTCACCCAGTGTCCGACGTTCATGAGCCGCCCATGACGGTGCATCGGCTCGGGCCGCGCGGTCGACGGGTCGGCCTTGACGCGCTGCCAGGAGTAGGCGCACGCCCGCGGGTCGCGGACCATGTGGAGCAGGTAGGGCCGCACCCCGTCGGCGAGGGCCGTCGTCACGGCGTCCGGCGGTCGCTTCGAGGCATCGACGACGACCCGCGCGCCGGCCACGTCGGCGACGGCCCGGTAGAGGCGGGACAGGACGCCCGCGTACTCCGCGGCGCCGGCGGGCGGGTCCCCGCGGCGCACGGCCTCGACCAGTGCGTGCGTTCGCAGCACGGCGAGGGGTCCGTGCCGCAGCGCGAGCATCCGCTCCGGATCGGGCGGGGGACCGCCGAAGGCGCGGTCGAACACCGCGGCCCAGAACGCGCAGTCCGGAACCGGTGTCCCGCAGCCGCACCGCCGGCGGCCGAGCAACCCGAGCTCCCAGAGCTGCGTCACCTCGCCGGCGGTGACCACGTCGGGGTGGGCCCCGAGGAGGTTGTCCATCAGCGTCGTGCCGCTGCGGCCCCATCCCACGAGGTAGAGCACCTTCGGTCCGTCGTCGGGCGCGTCGGTCGTGCCGTCCGCGTTCATCCGGATCCCCTCGTGTCCCACAGAGCGGGAGCAGAGGGTGACAAGAAGGTCGATGCTTGACCCTTGCTTCACTCTGGTGGACGCTCTTCCGCGAGTTCATACCCACTGCTGTTCTCGGAGCGTAGTCGATCCGGGCTCGTCGTCGGAACGGATCGCGATCACGAAGGGGATGTCCGATGGCAGCAGCAGCGGGTGGGCGCGCCGCGAACGCCGACATCCCGGTGGTGATCTTCGCCGGCGGGTTGGGGACGAGGCTGCGGGAGGAGACCGAGCGCGTTCCCAAGCCCATGGTGCGCATCGGCGACGAGCCGTTGCTGTGGCACATCATGAAGCTGTACGGGCACTACGGCTTCCGGCGGTTCGTGCTCTGCCTGGGGTACCGCAGCGAGGTCGTCAAGCAGTACTTCCTGACCTTCCGCGAGCACGTCGCCGACCTCCGGATCGACCTGTCCGGAGCACAGCCGCCCCGGATCGTGGGCCGGGCCCGCACGGAGCCCTGGGACGTCGTCTGTGCCGAGACCGGACTGCTCACCGGCACGGGTGGGCGACTCAAGCGGGTGCGGGAGTACGTGGACGCGGACACGTTCATGTGCACCTACGGGGACGGGATCGGTGCCGTCGACCTGCAGGCGTTGCTCGACCATCACCGGTCGCACGACCGCGTCGCGACGGTCACCGGCGTGCGTCCCGGCGGCCGGTACGGGGAGATGGAGATCGACGGCGACGCGGTCCTGGAGTTCAACGAGAAGCCGGCGTCGTCCCGGAACTGCGTGTCGGGCGGGTTCTTCGTCTTCGACCGCAAGGTCTTCGACTACCTGACCGACGAGGACGACCTCGTGCTGGAGCGCGAGCCGATGCGGAAGCTGGCCCGGGACAACGAGCTGTCGGTGTACGAGCACCACGACTACTGGTTGGGGATGGACACCTACCGCGACCTGACGCAGCTGAACGACCTGTGGCTCGCGGGAGAGGCGCCCTGGCGGGTCTGGACCTGAACCGGTGTTCGGCGCGGGGGCGGGTCGGTCAGGACGACGGAGCGGGGTCGGCCGCCGCCTCGATCGCGCCGGGCGACCGTCCGGGGTAGGGCTTCACGCCGTAGCAGCGGTCTTCGCGTCGGGGTCCCGGGTGGGTGCTGGACCAGGAGGCCTCCCGGAGCACGGTGCGCAGGACACGCCATCCGTCCCGCCACGGGCGGAGGTGGGACGTCCCGCTGAGGCGGGGCAGCTCCGTGGACGGCACCTCGGCGACGCGGAGTGCGGCGCGCGCCGCGCGGCAGAAGATCAGCGCCTCGATCTCGAAGCCGTGCCCGTACCCGTGCCCCGCACGGTCGCGACCCGCGGGCGTCCCCAGACCGCCCAGGTCGAGCAGCGGGACCACGTCGGACCACAGGGCGGCGTAGCCGTAGCAGAGTTCGCTCCACCGCAGCCGGTACCCGCCGTTGGTCAGCGCGGTCAGGGCCCGGTTGCCGCACCACCGCAGCAGCGAGAGGTCCCGCGAGCCCCCGCCCGCCACGGCCCGCGAACCCTTGACGACGTCGGCGCCGCTCAGCAGGGCGCCGACCAGACCGGGAATCTCTCCCGGGTCCATGGAACCGTCCCCGTCCATCATCACGACGATGTCGCCGGTCGCGAGACCCAGCCCCAGGGCGAGAGCCGCCCCCTTGCCCGGCACCGGCTGCTCCACGATCCGCACGTCAGGGCGGCAGCCCCGGGCGACCGCGACGGTACCGTCCCGCGACCTGCCGTCGACGACGACCACCTCGTCGACGTTCCCGCCGATCCGGTCGAGGACCCAGCCGATGTTGGCCGCCTCGTCGAGGGTCGGGATGACGACGCTGACCCGTGGGATGACCCCGGCCCGTCGCCCGCTCCGCGGCTGAGGGAGGACGACGGACGCGGTCGGCCCCGACGGGCGTCCACCCGTGCGCGGCACGGGACGGAAGCGGGTCGGCGACCGGCGCGACGGTGCGAGGGCTGCGCCGGGTGGGTCGTTCTCACCCTCAACGAACCGCTTCACGCGCAACCCCCTGCTCGTCACCCGGACGGGTTGACACCGTAGCGGGTGATCGGCGATCAGCGATACAGCGAGTAGTCGCCGGGTCGAGCCGTCGTTCAGAATCGCTCGGTCCTGCTCCGCTCGTGGGGGAGAACGGTCGACACCGGACACCCTCCGCTGCCATGCTGCGCCCGACCGGGAGGGGAGATTCGGGTGCTCAGGTACGCCGGGGCCGTCGCCGCATCGAAGGCCTTCTCGGCGACGGCGGTCGGGCGACGGGTCTACCACCACCTGGGGCGGCAGGCCCTGGAGCGGCTACGGGTCGCGGAGGGTCTCCCGCAGCGCTACGTGGACCGGGCGGACCGCCTCCTCGCCCAGGTCGCCCGCCACGACGTGCTCGCCCCCGGGGACCGGGTCCTCGAGATCGGGACCGGGTGGGTGCACTGGGAGGCCACCGTCCTCGCCCTGCACCACGACGTCCGGGTGACCATGCTCGACGTGCGGGACAACCGTCTTCCGCGCGCCTATCGGGCCTATCTCGCGGGGTACCGCGCCCATCTCGAGAGCGTTCCGGCCTCCCTCGCGCCCGCCGGTCGGGACCGCGCGCTCGACCGACTGGGTGCCGCCCTCGACGCCCCCGACCTGGACGGCGTGTACGACCTCCTGGGGCTCGAGCACGTCGTCGAACCGACGGGCAGCCTGGCCGGTCTGGACGCGGGGCGGTTCGCCCTTGTCGTGTCGGCCGACGTCCTCGAGCACCTCCCGACGGCGTCGCTGGCGGCCCACGTCCGGGAGGAGCTCGAGCGGGTCCGTCCGGGCGGGTACGCCATCCACCAGATCGACCTGGTGGACCACTACCACTACTTCGACCCGTCGACCTCGCCGAAGACCTACTACCGCTACGGCGACGGGACGTGGCGGCGCTGGTTCCAGAGCGAGGTGCAGTACTTCAACCGGGTCCAGCGACCGCAGTGGCAGGCCCTGTTCCGGGACGCCGGGTGGTCGGTGGTCGAGGACGGGGTGGCGTGCGGCGAGATCGGTGAGGTGCCGATCGCCGCGCCCTTCGCCGCGCTCTCCCCGGCCGACCGGGACTGCCTGCAGATCCTCGGCGTGCACCGGCGTCCGGCGTGACCCCGACGTCGGCGGTCGTCGTCTGCACGTACACCGCGCGGCGGTGGCCCGAGCTCTGCGCGGCGATCGCCTCCGTCCGCGCGCAGCGACCGCGTCCGCTCCGGGTCGTGCTCGTCGTCGACCACGACGAGGACCTCGGCGGGAGGGCGCGCGCGTCGTTCCCGGACCTGACCGTCCTCGAGAACGTCGGGCGGCGCGGCCTGTCCGGGGCGCGCAACACGGCCGTGGCCCACCTCGGCCGCTCCGTCGACGTGATCGCCTTCCTGGACGACGACGCCGTGGCGCGGGACGGCTGGCTCTCGGCGCTGCTCGCGCCCTACCGGAACCGGCGGGTGGCTGGCGTCGGCGGACCCGCCTACCCGCGGTGGCCGGGGGGCACGGCCCCGGCGGTCCTGCCCCGCGAACTCCGCTGGGTGGTCGGGTGCACCTACGCGGGCCAGTACCCCGAGCGTGCCTCCGGCCCGTCGGTGGTCCGCAACCTCATGGGGTGCTCGATGTCGGTGCGCGCCGACCTCCTCGTCCGCCTGGGCGGGTTCGCCGAGGAGCTGGGGCGGGTCGGGTCGACGCCGCTCGGTGGCGAGGAGACGGACCTGTGCATCCGGGCGACGCAGCTCGATCCCTGCTCCACGTTCGTCCTCACGCCCGACGCGGCGGTCGACCACCAGGTGTCCCCGGAACGCACGACGATGAGCTACGTGTGGCGCCGGGCCTACGCCGAGGGCGTCACCAAGGCGGCGCTCGCCGAGCGGGTCGGGAGCCGGGACGGGCTGGCCAGCGAGCGCGCGTACACCCGGTCGGTCCTCCCGGCCGCGGTCCGTCGGGAGCTGACGTCCGCGCTCCGGGAACCGAGGTCCGGCCACGATCATCTCCTCGCGGCAGCGGCGATCGTCGTCGCCGTCGGGGCGGCCGCCACCGGATACCTGCGGGGCCGCGCCGCCGGCCGCCTGCGCGGGTCCGCCGGCGCTCGTCGGTCCGGAACGGTCGTCGCGACGACGGGCCCCGGGCGCGCGAGTGCGACCTGACGCAGCCTCGAGGCAACCGGAACCTGCGTCTTATCGTTCTCGCAGTCGACGGTGCCCGGGTCTGCGGCGCGAGTGCGACATGGCGCAGCGTGGGAGTGCCCGGAAGCTGCGTGGTGCAGTTCTCGCGCCTCGACCCCGCACGGTTCGCGGAAACCGCTTCCACCGGAATCGGATTTGCGGCACGTGTCGGAGTCCGAGGCGCCCGCGCCCCGCACGGTGCGCGGAAACCGCTTCCGCTGGAATCGGATTTGCGGCACGTGTCAGGGTCCGGGGCGCCCGTGCCCCGCACGGTGCGCGGAAACCGCTTCCAACGGCACCGGATTCGTGGCACGTCTCGGGGTCCACCGCTGCGAAGCGTGACCATCGATCACCGTGCGCACCCTCCCGGGCCGTCGAGCGAGCTCCCTCGGTGCCGCCAGGCGCCCGGAAACCGCCGAGGGTGCTCGGTGATCACCAGCGGCGTCAGCGCGGGCCGAACCCTGCCGCCGCGCCGCCCTCGCCCGCGCGGTAGTCGGCGGCCGTCGAGCGGAGCGCCCCGCCCAGTGCGCCGAGCCCCGTCGCCTCCTGCTCGATTGCCGTCATGCCCTCGGCGGCCTTCGGGTCGTAGCGCGCCGCGAACGTGCGGCCCTGCTCGTCGTCGCCGGCGACATCGCCGAGCCCGCTCAGCGACGACCGCAACGACGCGCAGGCGTCCGCGGCGATCCGCGCGGCCTCGTCGAACCGCGCGGCCGCCGCCTCGAGATCCTCGGGTCGGGTGCCGAATCCGCCTGCCACGTGACCGAGCCTAGGAACCCGCGGCCGTCTGCGGTGGCCGTTCCGCACAAGTGGTCAGGGCCAGAAGATGCTCCCCTCCTCGAACACGAAACGGATCGAGCGGGGCAGCTCCAGCCCCTCGGCCTGCGCCCGCAGCACCGCGTCGAGCAGCCCCTTCCCGGCCTCGTCCGTGTCCAGCGCGACCGCCCGGCCGTCGACGACGAGGTGACCCCCACCCTGCCGCGCCAGCCGACCGCTGCTCTCCAGTACGGCCGCCTCCACCGCGGCTGCCGAAGAGGCCTCCGGAGCGGCCATCTCCAGGAAGAGCCCGCGGTCCGCGGCGTCGGTCCGCATGAGCGCACCGGACCCGGACCGCGCGTGCACGCTCATCCCCTCGGACTCGAGCAGCCGGGCGGTCGGGGCCTGTGCGGGGGAGAACGACGCGCTCGGCGTCTCGTGCACCCCGACCCGGAACAGCGGGCCGAGCGCTCCGCGGGACGACGGGTCGAGCGCCGCGGAGATACGGCCGTCGAGCTCGCCGAGGTCGTCCCACGGGTTCGGAGCCTGCCGGGCGCCCACCACGCCGCGGGCGCCGCCGAACACCGCACCGAACCCGGCGCCGGCCGCCGCCGCCGTCCCCACCTCGCCGAGGGAGTACCCGCCGTGTCCGAACGCCTCGACGCGGAGCGGCTGGGTCACGGCGAGGTCGACGACCGCCGACTCCACCGCCCCGAACACCGCGCCGACGAGCACCCCGCCCACCACGGCGGCCGCAGTCGCCGTCAGTTCGACCCCGATCGCGGCCGCCGCCGCGACGAGTCCCGCGCTCACCCCGGCGGCCGCAGCGGCCGAGACTCCGAACGTCAGCCACGCCAACCCCGCCCCGGCCACGATCGTCGCGCCCGCCGTCACCGCGAGTTCGACGACCCGCCGCTCCGCGTCCTCGACGGCCTCCGCGAACCGCACCAGGGCCACACCCAACGCCCGGCACCCCGCAGCGTCGTCCCGCAGCGCCACCTCGTGCGCCGCCCACGACACGGCGAAGCGCTCGGCGGCCTCGCCGCTCCACCCCGCGCGAGCCTGGTCGGCGCCCGACCGTCCGACGACGGCGGCCCGCTCCAGCTCGGCCGCCGTCCGGTCCCACGCCGCGGCCGCCGTGCGCAGGCGCTCCCCGTCCGCGGCCGGCCACCACAGCCCGACCTGCTCGACGACGTCCATCACGCCGCCCGGGCAGTGATCACCTGGCCGTGGCGCGCGGTGATCACGACCACCGCGCCCTCGCCGGTCAGCGTCCAGGTCTCGCTGCGCGCGTCGTAGGTCGAGGAGCCCGGGGCGGCCAGCGTGCGGGCGATCGTGTCCAGGGACACCACCGACCAGTCGATGCGCCGGAAGCCGTAGTACCGGTTCCCGCAGAGCAGCTCCGAGGTCTCCTCCCCGCGCGGGAACACCCGCACCACGCGGTCCTCGGCCGTGTGCGGCCCGCAGATCTCCGGTGGTTCGGCCGCGGCGGGGGAGCCCACGAGCAGGATCAACAGGGCCAGGACGGCGGCACGGACCACGACGACCTCCGGGAGACCGGGAGCCGTCCAGCACGGCTCCTCACCCTCTTGGAGTGCCGCCGCGCCCGATCGGTTCCGTCAACTCGCGATCGACGTCGTGATTCGCACCCAGGACGGCGCCGTCGGCGTCGACCCGAACCCGAACCGGACCGGTGGCGTGACCGGGCGCAGCGCCCCGGCGTCCGCGCCATCGAGCGAGGTCTCCGCGGCGACGATCCGGTGCAGGTCCTGCGCGCCGTAGTACTCGGTGCGCCCACCGCCCGCGCTGCCGACCGTCCGCACGCCCGGCAGCACCCGACGCGCGACGGCGTCGATCGTCGCGATCCACCACGGCGCCGTCGCCAGCCGCCACGGCACCGCGCGGAGAAGCAGTCCCAGGGCCGAGCGCCGGCCGAGCGTGAACGTCGACGCGACCGGACCCGCCGTCAGGAAGAAGCGGTCGCCGCGCGAGCGGAGGTCCACGGGGACGTGGCGGACCTCGTCGAACGTGTAGGTCGCACCCACGAACTCCGCGACTGCCGCGGACGGCGCGAGCAGCACCCGGTGGCCGTCGGGGTGCTCGACCATGACGTCGGTGAACGAACCCAGCGGCGAGCGCGGCCAGTGGCCGATGACGAGGCGGAGCCCGGAGGTCGTGCCGAGCCCGCCGATCCAGCCGTCGAAGCGATCCACGGCGGCGGGGTGCCCGACGGGTCCTACAGATCCACCAGCACGATCCCCACGACGACGACCGCGGCGGCCACCGCCCGCCGCCACCCGAACCGCTCGCCCAGGAACAGCGTCCCGATCACCGCGCCGATGACGATCGAGGTCTCGCGCAGCGCCGCGACGGCCGCCGTCGCGCCGCTCGTCTGCGCCACGAGCACGAGCCCGTAGGCCGCCAGCGACACCACCCCGCCGACGAACCCGACCGCGAGCGACGACCACGGCACCCGCAGCAGGCTCCGGCCCCGCCGGACCACGGCGATCAGGGGCAGCACCGGGCCCTGCACCAGGAACATCCACGCCGCGTAGACCGGGACCGGGGTCGTCGCGACTGCCTCCGCGTCGACCAGCGTGTACCCGGCGATGAACAGACCGGTCGCGACGGCGGCCGCGAGACCGGGCAGCGACGCGCGCGTCGGCCGCCCGCCGTCGAGAGCCAGGCTGAGGAGCCCGAGCGAGATCACCGCGACGCCGAGCAGCTCCCACCACGGCAGCCCGCCGCCGAACACGACCTCGAACAGCGCCACCACCCACGGCGCGGTGCCGCGTGCGACGGGGTAGACCTGACTGAACTCGCCGAGCTGGTAGCTCGCCCAGAGCAGCAGCGTGTAGACGGTGTGGAAGGCGGCCGAGACGAGGATCGCCGGCCACGCGTGCGCCGGCGGCAGGCCCAGCAGCAGAGCGACCGCGCCGCCCACGACGACGTAGGCCAGGCCGATGAGCGCGAAGCCCACGAGACGGTCGGAGACCCCGTGGGCGATGGCGTTCCACGTCGCGTGCAGGACCGCGGCGAGCAGGGTGATCGAGACGACGGCAACGGACACCGGACGGCTCCTCGGGCGTCGGCCCGCACGGAGGCGGGCACGTCGAACTGGAGCCCTCGGGGTTTCTCTCCCGTCAGGTGTCGGCGGTGACCGCCGT
The DNA here is from genome assembly GCF_030286555.1 of Actinomycetospora termitidis. Lineage (GTDB taxonomy): Bacteria > Actinomycetota > Actinomycetes > Mycobacteriales > Pseudonocardiaceae > Actinomycetospora > Actinomycetospora termitidis. Next base: position 235,990 of record NZ_JASVWF010000009.1, read on the forward strand.
GGCGCCGCTCGGTCCAGACCCCGGATCGCCCTGGTTGTCGGTCAGGAGGCGGGCGTCGGACGGAACCCTAGGCGCAAGCGTGGGTGACCCTACGCCGGTCCGGTCAGCGCGACAGGCCGAACGACATCAGCTTGTGCCCCCGCTGCGTCAGGCTGATCATGACGCCGCCGACGAGCAGCAGGACCGCCCCGACCGCGACGTACCCGAGCACCAGACTCGTCAGCGCGCCCGCGAAGACGAACTCGATGAGGACGTTCCGGAGGAAGCGCAGCACGGCAGGGCCCTTCGACGCGTGATCAGACGGGGACCGTAGCCGGTGATCACGCGGGCCCCACCGGGAGCGCGCCGGGGGACCACCCGGTCAGGCGGCCGCGCGCGCCACGCCCTCCGGACGGCGGGCGCGGATCACGACGAGCTCCTCCGTGCGCTGCCCGGGCGCGATCAGCCCGCGCTCCTCGAGCATCGCGGCGCGGGCGGTGAACACCGGGCCGAACGGGTGCTCGCAGCGGGCGGCGACGTCGGCGTCCAGGCCGTGCGCGGCCAGCCGGCGCAGCGAGGTGTCCACCCCGTTGAGGGCGGAGTGCACCATCAGGAGGCACCCGCCGGGCACGAGCACCCCGGGCGCCTCGTCGCAGACGCGGTCGAGCACGGTGCGGCCGTCGAGCCCGCCGTCGAAGGCGCGCATCACGCCGCGCGTGGGCAGGTCGTCGTCGGGCGCCGGCACGTAGGGCGGGTTCGCGACGACGAGGTCGAACTGCTTCCCGACGACGGGTGCGGCCAGGTCGCCGCGGTGCAGTCGGATCCGCCGGCCGAGACGCCGGGCGTTCGTCCAGGCGCTCAGCAGAGCACGCCGCGAGAGGTCCACCGCGGTGACGTCGGTGCCCGGCACGCCCGCGGCGACCAGCGACAACGAGCCCGAGCCCGCGCACAGCTCGAGGACCCGCCGCCGGGCGACGGGTGCCTCCACGAGCTCGCGCAGCAGGACGTCCGCGAGCAGCCAGGTGTCGCGTTGCGCCGGGTAGACGCCCGGCCCGCGCAGCACCGGCAGGTGGGGTCGGAGGCCGTCGGGAGCCGGGATCGGGACGATCACGTCCGGCACGACGGGCTCGGGAGTCACCGTGGGTCGGGCGGGCGGCAGGGAGATGGACATGCGCGAGCTCCTCGGCGGTCACGGAGGTGGTGGACGCGAAGGGCCGCCGCGGGATCGCATCGGCGGCCGGCGCCCCCGGGAGACGCAGCTGTGACTCAACCGCCGGGGACGGAGGTGAACCCGTGTTACCCGGAGGTGACGTGGAGCAGCCGTCGAGATCGCTGTGATGCATACACCGCGTGGACCGCCCGGAGGTCGGGTAGCCACGACGGCCAGTCCCGCCGTCCCACCGCCGAGGAGCCCTCGTTGACCGACGTCATGACCCGCGCCGACGCCCTGCCCACCGCCCGCGGCCCCGTCTCGGCGGCGGTCCTCGAGGTGCTCGCCGGGACGCGCGAGCCGTCCGACCTGCCGTCGGGACCCGGCCTCGATCCCTACGGCGAGGACCTCCAGCTCGCGCTGTACGTGCTCTACGAGCTGCACTACCACGGGTTCGCCGGGGTGGACGAGGAGCTGGAGTGGGAGCCGGAGCTGCTGCGGCTGCGCCGGTCGCTCGAGACCACCTTCCTGACGGCGCTGCAGGCCGAGGTGCCCGCGGGTGACGACGTGGACGCCGAGGTCGGCGCGCTGCTGGTCGAGCAGGTCGGCGGCGACGGCCCGTCATACCGGCTCGCGGCCGACGGCGAGCTCTGGCAGCTGCGCGAGTACGTGATCCACCGGTCGATCTACCACCTCAAGGAGGCCGACCCGCAGGCCTGGGTGATCCCGCGGATCGACGGGCAGGCCAAGGCCTCCCTGGTCACGGTCGAGCACGACGAGTTCGGCGCCGGGCGCGGCGAGCGCGTCCACGCGAAGGTCTTCGCCGACATGATGGCCGAGCTCGACCTCGACCCGCGCTACCACGGCTACCTCGAGGCGGCCCCCGCCGAGGCGCTCGCGCCGGTCAACCTCATGTCGCTGTGCGGGCTGCACCGGCGCTGGCGCGGCGCGTCGGTGGGGCAGTTCGCGCTGATCGAGGTGACGTCCTCACCCGGCTCCGCACGCCTGGTCAAGGCGATGCAGCGGCTCGGCCTGGGCGAGGGCGCGCAGGCGTTCTACGCCGAGCACGTCGAGGCCGACGCCGTCCACGAGCAGCTCGTGCGCCGCGGCCTGCTCGCCGACCTCGTGGCGCGCGAGCCGTCGTTGGCTGCCGACGTGGTGTTCGGGATGCGCGCGCTGACCCTGCTCGAGGATCGGCTCGGCGATCACCTGGTGCGGTCCTGGGATGCGGGCTCGTCGTCCCTGCGCGGCTGACGGACCTTCTTCCGGTGGCTGGTGTCGCAGAACGGGAAGCGCTTGCTCCGCCGGCAGGTGCACACCGCGACCACCGGCCGCTCGGAGCGGACCCGCTCGCCGTCGGGGAGCTCCAGCTCGACGGGCCCCTCGACCAGCATCGGGCCGCCGTCGGTGAGGGTCACGCGGGGAACGCGCTCGGGGTGCGACATGCCGCGCGGCTACCCGCCCCCACCCGTGAGGGGAACCCTCACGATGCTCGGGCGGACGGATCCTCCCCTCACGCGTCGAGCAGGGCCTCCGGCACGTCGACGACCCGGCTGCGCAGGTACTCGCCGAGCCCCTTGGCCTGCGGATCCGGGCGGGTCGACGACGCGACGCCGTCGCCGAGAATCCCGTGCACGACGACGTTGAGCGCCCGCAGGTTCGGCAGCTCGTGGACCTCGATCGCCAGGTCGGCGACCTCCGGCCCGAGCAGCTCCCGGACCCGATCCACCGTCAGGAACCGCCGGAGCCAGGCGTGCGCGGCGTCGGTTCGCGCCCAGACGCCGATGTTCGCGTCGCCGCCCTTGTCGCCGGACCGGGCACCGACGACGCGGCCCAGCGGTGCGCGGCGGGTGGGGCCGGCGGGCGTGGTGGCGGCATCTGTGACGTCGAGTGTCAGCATGGCCGCACTGCTGACACTCGTGGGCGGGTCCGCGACGACGCGCCGTTCCCCGCTGGGCAGGACGACGGCGTGCGTGACGGCGGATCGCGGCACCGCGGCGGGCCGGTAGACGCCGAAGGCCGACTCGGCGCTCGGGGGCGTCGTGGTGTGGAAGCCGGCGTAGCCGCCCAGCGCGAGCTCCATCGTCGCGTTGGAGAACGACCGCCCGACGACGCGCGGGTCCGGGTCCTTCACCGTGACCTTGAGGTGCGCCGTGGCCTCGGCGTTGGACGCGGCGTCCGGGTGGTCGAAGCGCAGCAGCCGCACGTCGACCTCGGCGAAGCGGTCGCGCCCGCCGAGCACGTCGAACAGCAGGGCCTCCGCGTGGGCGGCCTTCGCCTCGATGTCCAGCCCGGTCAGGACCAGCGTCATCGAGTTCCGGTACCCGCCCGCGTCGTTGAGCGCGACCTTGAGCGTCTCCGGCGGCGCCGACCCCCGCACCCCGCTGATCCGCACCCGGTGCTCGCCGTCGTCGGAGAGCGTGATCGTGTCGAAGTGCGTCGTGCAGTCCGGGCCGAGGTAGGCGGGCGCGGCGATCTCGTAGAGCAGCTGCGCGGTGACCGTGCCGACCGAGACCAGCCCCCCGGTCCCCGGGTGCTTCGTGATCACCGACGAACCGTCGGCGTCCACCTCCGCGATCGGGAAGCCGGGATAGCGGCGGTCGGTCACCTCGTCCAGGAACGAGTAGTTCCCGCCGGTCGCCTGCGGCCCGCACTCGATGACGTGGCCCGCGACGACGGCGCCCGCGAGCTGGTCGAACGCGTCGCGACCCCACCCGTGCCACCACGCCGCTGGCCCCACGACCAGCGACGCGTCCGTCACCCGCCCCGTCACGACGACGTCCGCCCCTGCGGCCAGGGCCTCCGCGATACCCCACCCGCCCAGGTAGGCGTTGGCCGAGACGGGCTTCCCGACGACGGCGGGCTGGATGGCTTCCAGCGATCCCCGCAGGTCGTCGCCCTCGACGTACGCGACCCGCGCGCCGGTGCCGAGGTCCCCGATCGCGGCCGCCAGCCCCGCCGGGTTCAGCCCACCGGCGTTCGACACGACCTTGACGCCGCGGGCGACGCAGTCGGCGAGCACGTCGCGCATCTGCGTGAGGAACGTCTTCGCGTACCCGGCGTCGGGGTCCTTGGCCTGCGCCTTCGCGAGGATGAGCATCGTGAGCTCGGCGAGGTAGTCCCCGCACAGGACGTCGACCGGGCCGCCGTCGAGCATCTCGCGCGCGGCGTTCAGGCGGTCGCCGTAGAAGCCGGAGATGTTGCCGATCCGTACCGGTCTCACCGCGGCTTCCTTCCCGTCCCGGGCTCGCCGGCGAACGCCTGGCCGATGCGCACCCACTCGGTCGCGGCGTCGCCGACGACCTCCAACGCCAGGTCGTCCCGGTGCCGCCGCTGCGTGATGAGCAGGGCGAAGTCCTCGGCCGGGCCCGAGATGCGGTCGGCGGCATCGCCGGGACCCCAGGTCCACGACGACCCGTCCGGCGCCGTCAGCTCCACCCGGATCGGCACGTCGGGCATCTCCAGCCCGTGCGCGAGGTAGCTGAACGCCCTGGCGCCGACCCCGATGTGTGCCACGTGCCGCAGCCGTTCCGACGGCGGGTGTACCGCTCCGACCGTGTCGAACACGTCCTGCCCGTGCGCCCAGGTCTCCATGATCCGGGCGGTCAGCGACGACGCCACGGCCATCGGCGGGCCGAACCACGGGACCCGGGTCTTCGGGTCGAGGTCCCGGAACCCGTCGATCAGACGGGTGCGGGCCTCGTCGAACCAGGCCAGCATCTCCGCGCCGCTCATCGACCGGAAGCGGGCCGCGATCGTGTCCGGGCTGACCCCGCCCTCGGCGTCCATCGCGGCCTTCTCCGCGGTGAACGCGTCGGGGTCGGTCGCGGAGCGCAGGGCGACGTCGTCGAAGTAGGCCAGGTGCGAGACCTGGTCGAGGACGGTCCAGCCCTCGGCGGGTGTCTCCCGCCGCCAGTCGGACTCGCTCAGCCCTGCGAGCACGGCCCGCAGCTCGGCGGATTCCGCCGCCAGGTCGTCGCACAGCGCCGTCATCGACACCGGCATCGTCGCTACCTCCCCGTCCAGACCGGCGTGCGCTTGTCGCGGAACGCCGCGGGCCCCTCCTGGGCGTCCGCGGAGCGGTACACCGGCGCCCAGATCTCCTCGGCCTCCTCGTACACCCGCGGCCGCGACAGCAGCACCGTCGCCTTCGCCGCCCGCACCGACAACGGCGCGTTCCCGACGATGGATCGGGCCAGCTCCTGCGCCCGGTCCCGCAGCTCGGCCGCCGGCACGACCCGGTTCACCAGCCCGACCTCCTGGGCGCGCGCCGCGTCCACCGGGTCACCGGTCAGCAGGATCTCCATCGCGACTCGCGGCGGCACGAGCCACGCCAGCGGCGCCGCCCACGGCGACCCGCGCCCGACCTTCACCTCGCTCACGGCGAACCGCGCGTGCTCCGCGGCGATCACGAGGTCGCACTGCTGGGCGAGCAGGAACCCACCCGCGAACGCCACGCCGTTGACGGCGGCGATCGTCGGCTTCGCGACCTCGACGTTGCGCCCGAACTGCGGCAGGAAGTCCGGCGGCGGGATCTCCAGGGAGGTCTCCGCCATCTCCTTGAGGTCGCCGCCCGCGCAGAACGCCTTCTCGCCGGCGCCGGTCAGCACGAGCACGGCGGCGGAGTCGTCCGCGTTGAACCGGTGCGTGCACTCCCACAGCCCGTCGCGGACGTCCTTCGAGAGCGCGTTCCGCGCCTCGGGGCGGTCGATCGTCACCCAGGCGACGCCGTCGTCGACCTCGTAGGTCACGCTCACGGGAACATCCTCCGCAGGTCGGGCCGGTTGAGCTTGCCGCTGCCCGTGCGGGGCAGCGCGTCGACGATCTCGATGCGCCGGGGACGGTGCATGCCCTGCAGGTCGGGGTGCTCCGCGCACCACCGGTGCAGTTCCTCGACGGTGATCGCGGTCCGCGGCACCACCACGGCCGTCACCTGCTCCACCCACCGCTCGTGCGCGGTGCCGATGACGGCGACCTCGGCCAGGTCCGGGTGGCCCGCGAGATGTTCCTCGACCATCTGCGGGAACACGTTCTCGCCGCCGGAGACGATCATGTCGTCGATCCGGTCGACGTAGTAGAGGTAGCCGTCCGCGTCGCGGGACATCAGGTCGCCCGTGCGGAACCACCCGGTCCCGTCCTCGGACACAGGGAACTTCTCCGACGCGTCGATGCCCCAGTAGCCCGGCGTCACCGCGTCGCCGCGCACCCACAGCTCGCCGACGCCCGGGTCGCCCGGTTCCAGGTCCGCCGACCCGTCCACCGGCACCAACCGCGTCCGGACGATCTGCGACAGCGGCCGGCCCATCGAGTCCGGACGGCGGGTCTCGTCCGGCCCGTAGGTCACGACGAGCCCGCTCTGCTCGGTCTGCCCGTAGATCTCGGTTCCGAGGATCCCGGTGCCCGCCTCGAGCCGCTCGATCGCCGCGCTCGGCGTGCGCGACCCGCCGAACATGCAGACCCGGAACGAGTCCAGGACGACGGGGTTCTCCACCGTCCGGTTCCCGACGTCGATCATCATCGTCGAGATCAACCCGCCGTAGGTCGGCCGCAGCTGCTCCACCAGCTCCAGCCACCGCACCACGTCCCACCGCGGCATGAACGTGATCTGCCCGCCGCGCATCAGGATCGGCAGGCTCGCGAGCTGCAGCCCACCGACGTGGAACATCGGCATGCAGTTCAGGACGTGGTCGTCGCCGGTGAGCTCGTAGACCTCGATCGCGCCGTCGACCTGCGCGGCGATGTTGCGGTGGGTCTGCCGGACGCCCTTGGGCACGCCGGTCGAGCCCGAGGTGTACATGAGCAGCGCGTCGTCGCCGTCCAGCCGCGGCACCACGCCGTCGAGCGGGTCCGCACCGGACACCGCCGCCGCGAAGCTCCCGTCCCCACCCGTCGTCAGGACCTCCGGAGCCGTCCCGTCGAGGGCCTTCTCCAGCCGCTCGACGTCGCCGGGCGGGGTGACGACGAGCCGCGCCCCGGAGTCCGTGACCGCGTGCCGCAGCGGCGCGTCCGGGAACATGTAGTTCAGCGGCACCCCGACCGCCCCGGCCTGCCACGTGCCGAGGATCGCGATCAGGTACTCCAGGCAGTTCGGTGCGAGGACCGCGACCCGGTCGCCCTCCCCGATACCGGTCGCGCGCAGGTGCCCGGCGAAGCGGGCGGCGCGGTGCGCGAGGTCGGCGTAGTCGATCTCGACATCGTCGAGTCGCAGCGCCACCCGTTCTGCGTGGTCGGCCGCGGCTCGCCGTAGCAGCGTCGCGAGATTCATGACGCTTCCCCCGTCGCTTCGCTCGCCCCGGCCTCGACCACCGCCAACACCTGCCGGGTCTCCACCTGGTCACCCGGGCTGACGTGCAGTTCCGTGACGACGCCGTCCACCGGCGCCGCGACCGTGTGCTCCATCTTCATGGCCTCCAGGACGACGAGGGCGGCCCCCGCGGCCACGGAGTCACCGCCCGCCGCGAGCACCCGGACGACCGTCCCGGGCATCGGCGCGAGCAACGACCCGGCGTGCGCGACGGCGTTGGGGTCGGCGAAGCGGGGGACGTCGACGAACCCGCTGGACCCGTCCGGACCGTCGACGAACGTCTTCGCGTCCGCGCGGTGGACGAGATACCGACGACGGACGCCGTCGCGATCCAGCACGACGAGCTCCGGTGTGGCCGAGACCAGGCGCAGCTCGTGCGCCGCCCCGTCGACGGCCACGTCCAGCCCGGAGCGGCGGAAGGAGTAGGCCACCTCGAGGGTGCGGTCGCCGACGGCGTAGGCGACCGTCTGCGGCGGTCCGCCGACGTTCCGCCATCCCGACGGCAGGTCGCGCAACACCGTCGCACCGGCGCGGTGCTCCGCCTGGCGGGCCAGCGCCGCCGCGACCGCGCGGACGCGCTCGCCGTCGTCGGGACCGGGAGTGACGAGCTCGGGGTGCCGGGGCAGGTAGCCGGTGTCGGTGCCGCCGGCCAGGAACTCGTCGTCGCGCAGGATGCCGACGAGCAGGTCGCGGTTCGTCGTGACGCCGTGGATGCCGGCCCGGGCCAGCGCCCGGGCGAGGGTCCGCGCGGCCTCGTCCCGCGTGGTGCCGTGGGCGATGACCTTGGCGAGCATCGGGTCGTAGTGCGGGCTGACGACGGAGCCGTCGGTCACCCCGGCGTCCACCCGGATTCCGGGCAGCTCCGGGATGTCGAACCGGTGCAGCGTGCCCGTCGCCGGGAGGTACCCGGCGGGCACGTCCTCGGCGTAGAGCCGGACCTCGATCGCGTGCCCGGCGATCGAGGCACCCGTGACCTCGGGCGGCAGCGCGTGCCCCTCGGCGACCCGCAGCTGCACCGCGACGAGGTCCAGCCCCGTCACGAGCTCCGTCACCGGGTGCTCCACCTGCAGCCGGGTGTTCACCTCGAGGAAGAAGAAGGCCCCGTCGCGGTCCAGCACGAACTCGACCGTGCCCGCGCCGGTGTAGCCGATCGCCTTCCCGGCGGCGACGGCGGCCGCGCCGAGCTCCGCGCGCAGCGTCTCGTCGACGGCGGGGGAGGGGCTCTCCTCCACGATCTTCTGGTAGCGCCGCTGGATGGAGCACTCGCGCTCGAAGAGGTGCACGACCTCGCCGCGGGAGTCCCCGACGATCTGCACCTCGACGTGCCGCGGGTCCTCGACGTAGCGCTCCAGGAACACCGTGCCGTCGCCGAACGCGGACGCGGCCTCGCGGCGGGCACCGTCGACCGCGTCGCGCAGCTCCGCGGCGGACCGCACGATCCGCATCCCGCGCCCACCACCGCCGAAGGCGGCCTTGACCAGCACCGGGAAGTCGAGGTCGGAGGGCAGGGGAGCGCCGTCGGGCAGCGTCGCGCCCGGCAGGACCGGCACGCCGGCGGCCTCCATGAGCGCCTTCGCCTCGAGCTTCGAGCCCATCGACGCGATCGCCTCGGGCGTCGGCCCGACGAAGGTCAGGCCGGCCGCCGCGCAGTCGCGGGCGAACCCGGCGTTCTCGGAGAGGAACCCGTAGCCCGGGTGCACCGCGTCGGCGCCGGTGGCGCGGGCGGCCGCGACGACGAGGTCGGCGCGCAGGTAGGTGTCGGTCGGCGACGCCCCCGGCAGGCGCACCGCCTCGTCGGCGAGCGCGACGAAGGGCGCGTCGGCGTCCGGGTCGGAGTACACCGCGACCGTCGCGATGCCCATCGCGTGCGCGGTCCGCATGACGCGAGCGGCGATCTCACCGCGGTTGGCGACGAGGAGCTTGGTGATCATGATGTGCGCTGCGCGCAGGTGAGCACTTGTTGTCGCTATAGCGACCAGAAGTACTCACCTGGCGAAGCCACCTCCTCACATCCGGAACGTGCCGAAGCCGCGGCGGCCGACGACGGGATTGGAGTGCACGGCCGAGAGCGACAGGCCGAGCACGGTGCGGGTGTCGCGGGGGTCGACGATGCCGTCGTCGTAGAGCTTCCCGCTGATGAAGAAGCTGTGGGACTCGGCCTCGATCTGCGCCTCGATCGCCCGGGTGCGGGCGGCGTCGGCCTCCTCGTCGAACGGCTTGCCCTGCGACTGGGCGGAGGCCCGCCCGACGATCGACATGACCCCCGCGAGCTGCGCGGCGCCCATGACGGCGAGCTTCGCGCCCGGCCAGGCGAACATCAGGCGCGGGTCGTACGCCCGGCCGGACATGCCGTAGTTCCCGGCCCCGAACGACGACGCCATGTTGATCGTCAGGTGCGGCACCCCGCTGTTGGTCACCGCGTTGATCATCTTGGCGCCGTCCTTGATGATCCCGCCCTGCTCGTAGTCCGTGCCGACCATGTAGCCGGTCGTGTTCTGCAGGAAGATCAACGGCGTGTCGGTCTGGTTCGCGAGCAGGATGAACTCGCTGGCCTTCTTCGCCTCCTCCGAGAACAGCACGCCCCGGTGGTTCGCGAGGACCCCGACCGGATAGCCGTGGATGCTCGCCCACCCGGTCACCAGCGAGGTCCCGTAGAGCGGCTTGTACTCGTCGAACTCCGAGCCGTCGACGGTGCGCGCGAGCACCTCGCGCGGGTCGAACGGCACCTTCGGGTCGGGCGGGAGGATGCCGAGGATCTCCTCCGGGTCGTACCGCGGCGGTGCGACGTCCGTCGACGGCGCCGGCCCCAGCTTGCGCCAGTGGAACCGCGACACGATCTCGCGCCCCAGCCGGATCGCGTCGTGTTCGTCGGTGGCGAAGTAGTCCGACAGGCCCGAGACGCGGGAGTGCATCTCCGCGCCGCCGAGCGACTCGTCGTCGGCGTTCTCCCCGGTCGCCATCTTGACCAAGGGCGGCCCGCCGAGGAACACCTTCGCCGCGCGGTCGACGAGCACCGCGTAGTCGCACATCCCGGGCACGTACGCGCCGCCGGCTGTGGAGTTGCCGAAGACCAGCGCGATCGTCGGGATCGCCATCGACGACAGCTCGGTCAGCTCGTGGAAGATGCGCCCGGCCGGGACGAACAGCTCGGCCTGCGTCGGCAGGTCGGCCCCGCCGGACTCGACGAGGTTGATCACCGGGAGCCGGTTCAGCCGCGCGATCTCCAGCGCCCGCAGCGTTTTGCGCAGCGAGTACGGGTTCATCGCGCCGCCGCGCACCGTCGGGTCGTGCCCGATGATCACGCACTCGACGCCGGAGACCACCCCGATGCCCGTCAGGATCGACGCGCCGACGGTGAACTCCGTGCCCCACGCCGCGAGCGGGGACAGCTCGAGGAACGGCGAGTCCGGGTCGAGCAGCAGCGCGAGGCGCTCGCGCACCGGCAGCTTGCCGCGGTCGCGGTGCCGCTGGGTGTACCGCTCGCCGCCGCCCGCGACGGCCAGCTCGAGCTGCTCGTCGAGCTGCGCGATCACCTCGAGCTGGTGCTTGCGGTTCGAGACGGCGGTTTCCGACGACGGGTCGAACAGGCTGGTCAGGACGGCCATGCCGAGCGTCCTCCGTAGTGGTCGGCGTGCGTGTCCCGGACGACGTTCTTCTGGATCTTGCCGGTGGAGGTCCGAGGCAACTCGTCGGCGACGATCACGGCCTTCGGCACCTTGTAGCCGTCGAGCCGGTCCTTGAGGGCGGCCGTCAGTTTCTCCGCGTCGATCGTCGCGCCGGGCTTCGGCACGACGACGGCCGTGATCGCCTCGCTCCACCGCTGGTGCGGCAGCCCGACCACGACCACCTCCGCGACGTCCGGCTCGGCGTCGTACACCGCCCGCTCCACCTCGAGCGACGCGACGTTCTCGCCGCCGGTCTTGATGACGTCCTTGGTGCGGTCGGCGAACCACAGCACCCCGTCGTCACCGAACCGCCCGACGTCGCCCGAGTGGAACCAGCCGTGCGCGAACGCGGTGGTGGTCGCGGCCTCGTCGTACAGGTACTCCTGCATCGTCGAGGGCCCGCGGTAGACGATCTCGCCCTGCTCACCGGGCCCCAGGAGCTCGCCGTCGGGACCCATGATCCCGACGTGGACGCCGGTCAGCGGCGTCCCGACCGACCCGACGTGCGTGAGCTGGTGCTCCGGCCGGAAGAGCGTCGTGATCGGCGACATCTCCGTCTGGCCGAACAGCAGCGCGAAGTCACACCGGTAGCCGTCCAGGCACGCCTTGATCTGCGCCTCGGGCATCGGCGCCATGGCGTAGACGGCACGCTTCAACGACGACAGGTCGCGGTCGGCGAAGCTCGGATGGTCCAGGGCCGCGCGGTACATCATGGGCAGCCCGAAGACCTGGGTGATGCGCTCGCGTTCGATGGTGTCCAGGAACCGGGCCGGGTCGAAGCCGCGGTGCACGTGGATCGTCGCGCCCACCACCACGGCGGGCGTGCAGAACGCGTTGAGCTGCGCGGTGTGGAACATCGGCATCATCGCGATGAACCGGTCGTCGGCGCTCCAGCCGGAGTCCAGCGCGGCCGACATCGACTCGAGGTGGATCGCGAGGTGCGTCCCGACGACGCCCTTCGGGAACGACGTGGTCCCCGACGTGTAGAGGTACGAGAGCGCCGCCCGGTCGTCGATCCCGACCTCGACGGGGGAGTCGTCGCCCGCCTCGAGATCTGTCAGCAGTGCGGCCATGCTGACGCTGGACGGCACAGAATCCGCATCGTCGGTCCCCGGCGCCACGAACACCTCGGCGACGGACGGGACCTTCCCGACGGCGGCCGTGATCGGTTCGAGCAGCTGCGACTCCACGACGATGCCGCGGGCCTGCGAGTGCCCCAGCACGTACGCGACCTCGTCCGGGCGCCAGCCCAGGTTGATCGGGACGCACACGACACCGGCCTTCGCGCAGGCGTAGTAGACCGCGAGGAACTCGGCCGAGTTGCCGGACGCGAGGGCGAGCGCGTCGCCGACGGCGTAGCCGCGGTCCACCAACCCGTGCGCGAGCCGGTTCACCCACGCGTCGAACTGCGCGTAGGTGAAGGAGCGCTCACCGTCCACGACGGCGAGCTGGGCGGGCCTGGCGGCCGCGCTCCGGGTCAGGGCGTCGCCGACGTTGACCCGCTGGACGAGGTTGCGCTGCAGGTCCATCAGTACGACCTCGGCAGTCCGAGGCTGTGCTGCGCCACGTAGTTGAGGACCATCTCCCGGTTCACCGGCGCGATCCGCAGCAGGCGGGCGAGGCCCCAGTAGGGGAGGAACCCGAACTCCTGGGAGACGCCGTTGCCGCCGTGGGTCTGCATCGCGGCGTCGCACGCGGCGATCGCGGCCTCTGCAGCGGCGTACTTCGCCATGTTCGACGCCTCGCCGGCCGGCAGCCCGCGGTCGTGCAACCAGGCGGCCTTCTGCGTCATCAGCGCGGCCAGCTCGGTCTCGATCTTGGCCTTCGCCAGCGGGTGCGCGACGCCCTGGTGGGCGCCGATCGGGCGGTCCCAGACCTGGCGGTCGTTCGCGTAGCGGGCCGCCTTCGAGAGCGCGTACCGGGCGATCCCGACGCACAGCGCGGCGCCCGTGATCCGCTCCGGGTTGAGGCCGTGGAAGACCTGCCGGAAGCCCTGTCCCTCGTCCCCGACCAGCGCGGACGTCGGCACGCGGACGTCGTCGAACCGGAGGGTGAACTGCTTCTCGGGCAGCAGGACGTCGACGGGGAGCGGCACCTTCTGTAGTCCCGGCGCGTCGGTGGGCACGAGGAACAGCGAGAGCTGGGCGCGGCCGGCGTCGTCGCGACCCGTCCGCGCGACGAGCAGCAGCGCCTCGGCGTCGTCGACCCCGGAGATGTAGTACTTCTCGCCGCTGATCACCCATTCGTCGCCCTCGCGGCGGGCGTGCGTCGCGAGCTGGTGGGTGTTGGAGCCGGCGCCGGGCTCGGTGATGGCGAAGACGACCTTCTCGCGGCCGCTCGCGAGGCCGGGCAGCCACTCCTTGCGCTGCTCCTCGGTGCCGTACTCGGCAATGACGGCGGCCGAGATCGCGTGCGTCACGAGCAGGAGCAGGATCGGGGCGCCCTGTGCGGCGGTCTCCTCGCACACCAACGACAGCTCGACGAGCCCGCCGCCGCCCCCGCCGTAGGCCTCCGGCACGGACACCCCGACGTACCCGGCGTCGCCGAGCGCGTGCCACAGCTCGGTGCACTCGACCCCGCGGCGGGCGTGGTCGACGTAGTAGTCGCCGCCGAACGGGGCCGACGCCTTCGCGACGGCGGCCCGCAGGTCGCGGTGCTCGTCGGTCTCCACGAAGTCCACGCCGACTCCTCACTTGTGACTCGCCGTTCACTCGTGGCGTACCGTAGCGTCCGCGACGACGGGTGAGAAGAGGGATGGCGATGGCGGAACCTGCGGACGCGCCGGTGGTGCTGGCGGAGGTCGGGACGGTCGGAGACGCCGACCGCGTCGCCGATGCCACCGACGTCGCCGACGCGACCCGGCCCCGCCGTCGTCGGGACCCCGCCCGCAAGGACCGCATCCTCGCCGCGGCCGCGGAGCTGGTCGCGAAGCACGGCTACCACGCCGTCGGCATGGCGGACATCGGCGCGGCCGCCGGCATCGTCGGGTCCGGCATCTACCGGCACTTCGACTCCAAGGCCGCGCTGCTCTCCGCCCTGCTGGAGCAGCTCATGGACGAGATGCAGCGCACGGCGGCCGCCGTGGTGGCCGCGGCCGCGGACGACCGGGACGCGCTCGAGGGCCTCGTCGCGAACCACGTGCGCTTCGCGATCGAGGACCGCCGCCTGTTGCAGGTGTACTACCGCGAGGCCCACCACCTCCCCGAGGACGACCTCCGCCGGCTGCGCCGCGCCCAGCGGCACTACGTCGAGGAGTGGGTCATCGCCCTGGCGCCGCTGCGTCGGGAGCTCTCGGACGCGGAGCTGCGGGTCGTGGTCCACGCGGCCCTCGGCACGACGCAGGCCGTGCTGTTCCACCACAGCGGCCTGCCGGCCGACCGGCTCGCGGAGATGCTGGAGGGGATGGCGCGGAGCGTGCTGGACGTCGACGACTCGTCGTCACGCTGAGCGACCTCGACTCCGCGGACATGCTGGAGAACCGATTCCACCGGACTCGGTTCTCCGGCACGTCCCCGCAGAAGCCGTCACCGCCGCGACGACTCCAGACGCGGCCATGATGTGAATGACGGATAACTCGGGGCTTGCGCTCGAGCCGTCCGCCTGGGAATGCTGCACGTCACACCCGGCGTGCAGGGAGGCTCGCGTGGACCTGGGCACCACGACGTTCGACGTCACGACCCTCCGCGGCCGCCGCGCTGTCCACCGGTGGGAACGCACGTCGATCGGCGACGTCTTCGAGCGGCTGACCTGGAGCTACCCCGACCAGGTCGCGATCGCCGGCCGGCCGGGCGCCTACGCCGACGAGCGCTTCGCGTCGCTGACCTACCGGGAGGCCGACCGGACGGCGAACCGCGTGGCGAACGCCCTGATCGCGCGCGGTCTCGAGCCGGGCGCCCGGGTGCTGATGTTCTGCGAGAACTCGGTCGAGGCCTACGTCGCGAAGATCGGGATCGCGAAGGCCGGCCTGGTCGCGATGCCGCTCAACCCGAACCTCGCACCGGACGTCGTCGAGCACCTGATCGCCCACGCCGAGCCCGGGTTCGCGATCGTCGACGCCGAGACCCATCCGCGCGCCGCGACGGCGTTCGTGAACGCCGGCCTCGCCGTCGGGGTGACGATCGCGATCGGGGGCGAGCCGGTCGAGGGCAGCCTCTCCTTCACCGCGTTCGTCGACGCCGCGTCCGACGACGAGCCCGACGTCGAGATTCACGGCGACGACATCTGGGAGATGCTCTTCACCTCCGGGACGACCGCCATGCCCAAGGGCGTGATGATCTCCCACGCGGCGAGCCAGGCCGCCGCGCTGAACTTCGCCCTGTCGCTCACCCGCGGCACCGGTCTGGAGAACGAGGTCCGCGTCGGCACCTTCCTGCCGATGATCTACCACGTCGGCGAGCTGATCTTCGCGCTCGCGTCGTTCCACGCCGGCGGCACGCTGGTCCTGGGTCGCCGTCCGGTCCCGGCCGACGTCGCGGCGGCCGTCGCCGAGGAGCGGATCACCGCACTCTGGGCCGGGTCGCCGCAGTTCGTCACGGCGCTGACCAAGGAGTTCGAGGGTCTCGACGTCTCCTGCCTCGACGTCCTGGTCTACGGCTGGGGTGCGCTGCCGCCCGAGACCTACGACCGCCTCCAGCAGCAGGCCGGGGAGATCGTCGTCCTCGGGATCTTCGGCCAGACCGAGGCGATCGCGTGCCACCGGTTCTGGCCGCGCCGCTGGCCCGAGACCTACGCGGCCACGGCCCCCGTCGTGAACTACGTCGGTCTGCCGAGTCCGCTGCTCGCCTCGGACGTGTTCGACGACGACGGGGTCTCGCTGCGCGACCGTCCCGGGGTGCCCGGTGAGGTCGTCTACCGGACCCCGACCGTCACCGCCGGCTACTACCGGAACGAGGAGGCCACCCGGGAGGCGTTCCGCACCGGGTGGTTCCACTCCGGTGACAGCGCTGCCTACGACGACGACGGGCTGCGCGTCATGGTCGACCGCATCAAGGACATCGTGAAGTCCGGCGGGGAGAACGTGTCGAGCCTGCGCGTGGAGTCGGCGCTCTACGAGCACCCGGCGGTCGCCCGTGCGGCCGTGATCGGGCTGCCGCACGAGCGGTGGGGCGAGGCCGTGACGGCGGTGGTCGTGCCGTCGTCGGAGGTGGGCGCGGAGGAGTTGATCGCGCACTGCCGCGCCCGTCTCGGCGGCTACGAGACACCGAAGGCGATCGTGTTCGCGGACGCGCTGCCGGAGACGGTCGGCGGGAAGATCCTCAAGTACAAGCTGCGCGCGGCGCACGCCGACCTGTTCACGGTGACGACGTAGGGATGCGGATCGGGGTCAACGTCGGGCACTTCGCGGGCGCACCGCCGGCCTCGTTGGCGGCCCGTCTGCGCGAGATCGACGAGGCGGGCTTCGCGTCGGTGTGGTTCGCCGAGGCGTACGGCTCCGACGTGTTCACCCCGCTGGGGTTCGCGGCGGCGCTGACGTCGCGGGTGCGGCTCGGGACGGCGGTCGCGCAGGTGCCCGCACGCACCCCGGCGGCGACCGCGATGGCCGCCATGACGCTCGACCACCTGTCCGGCGGGCGGGTGGTCCTGGGCGTCGGCGCCTCCGGCCCGCAGGTGTCCGAGGGCTGGCACGGCGTCCCGTACGCCCGGCCGCTCGCCCGCACGCGGGAGTACGTGTCCGTCGTGCGGCAGGTCCTCGCGCGCGAGGCGCCGGTCCGCAACGACGGCGAGTACTTCCCGCTGCCCTCGCCCGGCTCCGAGCTGGGGAAACCGCTGCGCTCGTCGTTGCACCCGTACCGGCCGTCGCTGCCCGTGGTGCTGGGCGCGGAGGGTCCGAAGAACATCGCGCTGTCCGCCGAGATCGCGGACGGCTGGCTCGCGATGTTCGTCGCGCCGGCGTTCGACGACTTCTACCGGCAGGCCCTCGACGAGGGCTTCGCGCGGCGGGGTGGCCGACCGGAGGGCTTCGAGGTGGTCGCGACGGTGCCCGTGGTGCTCGACGACGACGTCGAGCGCGCCGCCGACCGCCTCCGTCCGGAACTCGCGCTCTACATGGGCGGGATGGGCGCGCGCGGGGCGAACTTCCACCACGACGTCTTCGTCCGCATGGGATACGAGTCCGTGGCCCGTCGGGTGCAGGAGCTCTACCTCGACCGGCGCAAGGACGAGGCCGCGGCGGCGATCCCGACGGAGCTCGTCGACGAGGTCGCGCTGATCGGGTCGGTCGACCGCGTGCGCCGGGGACTCGACCGGTGGGACTCCACCATCGTCGACGAGATCGCCGTCCAGGGCCTGCCCGACGACCTCGCCGCGGTCGCGCGGTTGCTGTAGGCGCCGCCCTCCCCGGAACGTCAGCACTGCGGCCATGCTGACACTGGACGTCACAAAGGCCGCAACGACGACGCTCAGGTGGGCAGCTGCGGCCGCGCGCCCGGCGCGTGGACCACGGTGATCAGGCCCTCGACCCCTCGGCGGAACGTGTCGTCGGTGTCGCCGGACGCGTCGATCGAGGCCGCGCTCATGGCCCCGTCGCGCAGCATCAGGAAGTGCCGGGCGGCCCGTTCCGGACGAGCCCCGGGTCCCTCGCCGCGGTAGACCTCGGCGAACAGGTCGCGGAGCGCGCCCACGAAACATGCCCGGTGGGCCACGACCTCCCGGTGCACCGGATCCGCCGGGTCGGGGAACTCGGCCGCCGCCCGCAGGAACGCGCAGCCGCGGAACTCCGACCGCGAGAGGTCGTCGGCGATCGAGGCTGCAACGGCGCGCAGGGCGTCGGCTGCCGTCGAGGCGGACTCCGTGGCCGTCCGCACCTGTGCCCGGACCTGCTCGTCGGCCGCCCGGAGGTAGGCGACGACCAGGTCCTCCTTCGACGGGAAGTGCCGGTAGAAGGTCGCCCGGGTCACCTGCGCCTCCGACACGAGGCGGTCGACGCCGACGGCGCGGATGCCCTCGCCGTAGAAGAGCCCGCTCGCCGTCGCGAGGAGGCGCTCACGGGCTTCGGATCGGGCCGGCACGGTGTCGACGCTAGCAGAAAGAACGATCGGTCTTGACCGAGTGTCCAGTGGTGGAGCATCGTGCTGGGAGGAAGAACGATCGTTCTACTTCGCTGGAGGAGCCTGCCATGTCCGTCACCACCCCGACCCGTCGCTCGTCGCCGGGTCGCGAGCAGGCATCGCTGCTCCTGGGGCGCATCGTCGTCGCGCTCGTGTGGGCGGCGGCCCTGCTCGCGACCGGCCCGGGCCTCGGGGTCGCCACCGCCGTCGTGCTGGTGCTCTACCCGGTCGCCGACCTCGTGCTCGTCGTCGTCGACGCGCTCCGGTCTCGTCGCGCCGGGCCGGTGAGTCGGGGGGCCGGGTTCGGTCTCGCGTTCAACGTCGTGGTCAGTGCGATCGCCGCCGTGGCCCTCGCTGTGGCCGCGTCCTCCGGGGTGTCGAGCGTGCTGACGGTGTGGGGGGTCTGGGCGGTGGTCGCCGGGCTGGGGCAGTTCGTCGTCGCGCTCGCCCGGCGTCGGACCCGGCGCGGACAGTGGCCACTGATCGCCAGCGGCGGGCTGTCGTGCCTGGTCGGCCTGGGGTTCGTCGTGATGTCGGCCGGGCCGGCGCCCGCGTTGACGCCGCTGGCCGGGTACGCGGCGGCGGGCGCGGTGTTCGCCCTCGTCGGGCTGCTGCGTCTGCGCGCGGCCTGAGGTTGTCGGACCCCTGGTGCATACTCTCGAACAGGAGTTCGAACGAGGAGCGTGCGATGTGCTGGAAGTGCCGGGAACCGGGGGTCACGAAGGCGGAGGCCGACGCGCGGATGTTCGCGATGATCGAGCGCTACGGCTGGGCGATCCAGTACGTGGGGGCCGACCGGGTGCATCCGCCGTGGGCGTACACCGTCGGCCTGGTGCAGGACGACCTGGCGGAGCTGGTGGTGACGGGGCTGTCGAGGGAGCGGGCGGCCGAGGTGCTCAACGACGTGGCGCACGAGGTCGCCTGGCACGACGGGGAGTGCCTCCCGGGGCAGCGGTTCCCGCTCGAGGACGGGACGACGATCGAGGTCGTCGAGCTCCCGCACCCCGACGCGCACCTGCGGGTCGTCACCGACCTCTTCCCCGACCTGCCGTTGCGGGCGCAGCAGCTGGTGTGGTGCGACGACCGCGGACGGTGGCCCTGGGATCGGCGGTTCCGGGGCCGCCGGGGCGGTCAGCCGGTGCTCGGCCCCCGCGCCGAGACCGGGGCGTAGACGAAGCCGTCGCGCTCGTAGGGCCGGCCGACCGTCACGTCGACGGGCTGGGCGAACCCCGGTGCGTCGGTGACGAACGTGTGGAACTCGCCGTGCTCGCCGCACGGGTCGACATCGGCGGGGAGATCACGGAGGAGGTCCTCGTCCCACACCCGACCCGCGATCCCGGCAGGCACCTGGGCGGGGTCGAGGCACACGACGACGGCCCGGACGCCCGCGTCGAGCATCTCCCGCGCCAGCTCGGCCGTCGGTCGCTGCCAGAGTGGGAAGCGTGGTTCCAGCCCGGTCCCGACGAGGCCCTGCTCGCGGTAGGCGCGGACGTCGGCGAGGAAAAGGTCGCCGTGGACGACCTCGTCGGCGCCCGCGGCCCGCAGCGCGGCGAAGGCGGCTCCGGTCTCCCGCTCGTAGACGTCGTTCGGGCAGGGCCACGGGAGGTCGACCGTGCGCAGCGGCAGGTCGAGCGCGGCGGCCTGGGCGTGCAGGAGCTCGACGGGCACGCGGCTCATGGCGACGACGCCATCGGTCACGGTCGTCAGCAGTCCGCCGATCTCGGCCTCGTCGCGCACGTCGTGCAGCGCGAAGGCGCTGTCCTTCCCGCACGACCAGCTGATCCAGGCCCGCGGGCTCACGCGCGGTACCGGTCGACCGCGTCCTCGTCCCACTCCACGCCGCTGCCGGGTTCGTCGGGCAGCACCACGGCGCCGTCGACTACGCGGGCGGGGGAGCGGAGGACCTCGGCCGCCATGTCCAGGTACTCGAGGAGGAAGGCACCCGGGGTGACCGTGAGCAGGGCGGCGCTGATCTCCGGCCAGAAGTGGCTGGAGACCGGGAGGCCCGCGGCGTGGGCCAGGGGTGCGGCGCGGAGCCAGCCGGTGACGCCGCCGATCCGCGCGACGTCCAGCATCGCGTGGTCGCTCGCGCCGGCCGCGATGCTCGCGTTCATCTCGTCGACCGCCCACCAGCTCTCGCCGAGCTGGATCGGCGTCGACACCGCGGAGCGGATGCGGGCATGACCGTGCGCGTCGTCGGCGCGGGTCGGCTCCTCGACCCACATCAGGTGCTCCCCGGCGAGGGCGTTCACGCGGCGGATCGCCTCGGGGACGGGCAGGCTCTGGTTGAAGTCGACCGCGATGTCGGCGTCCGGCCCGACGGCCTCGCGCAGTGCGGCGATGACCTCCCGGTCCCGGGCGAGCCCGGCCGACCCGACCTTGACCTTGTACGCGTCGAACCCGAGTTCGGCGAGCTTCCCGGCCTCCGCGCGGACCTCTTCGGGCGCCATGCGCCGCAGGCTGCCGTAGGCGCGGACCGGCCGCGGCTCGCCGCCGAGCAGCCGCACCAGCGGCAGCCTGGCCCGTCGGGCGAGGACGTCCCAGAGCGCCATGTCCAGCCCGGAGATCGCCATGGTCGCCAGGCCCTGCGGGCGAAGCAGCCGCAGCCGGGCGCGCAGGTCGGCCTCGACCGCCCGTGGTGCGTCCGCGGTCCCGGCGACGGCCGCGCCCAGCTCCTCGACCAGGCTCGTCAGCGCCGGCAGCACCATCGGCGTGTAGCAGAACAGGTACGCGTGCCCGACGACGCCGTCGGAGGCCGTGACGTCGATCAGCACCAGGGGCGCCGTCGGGACCTCGCCGCTCGCGGTCTGCAGGGGCGGGTCGAGGGGCGCCAGTACGGCTCGCGCGGACACGGATCGCACCGTCGTGGTCATCGCCGTCATCCTCCGCCTGCTCAACGTATAGCGGGCCGGGGGACTTGCCACAAGGCCCCGGCCCGCCCGCACACTTCCCGACCGTCCGGGTCCTCGGAGCGATGTGGAGTCCCGCGTGATCGATGTGCTCGTGGTCGGTGCCGGACCGACGGGAACGATGCTGGCCGCCGAACTCCGGCTGCACGGGGTGCGGGTCGTCGTGCTCGAGAAGCGCGGGACCGCGACGTGGCGTGCGGGCGGCCTGGGCCTGCACGTCCGCAGTGTGGAGGTGATGGACCAGCGGGGCCTGCTCGACCGGTTCGTGCAGGAGTCGACGCGCTTCAGCACGGGCGGTCCCTTGGCCGGGGTCGTGCTGCCGTGGCCGGAGGACCTCGACACCGCGCACCCCTACGGCCTGGCGCTGCGTCAGGAGAAGATCGAGCGCCTGCTCACCGACCACGCCCTCGAGCTCGGTGCCGAGATCCGGCGCGGCGTCGAGGTCACCGGTGTCGTGCAGGACGACGAGGCCGTGACCGTGACCCTCACCGACGGCTCCACCCTCTGCGCCCGGTACCTCGTCGGCGCCGACCCGGCCGCAGCGTCGTCCGCGCGGCGGTGGGCGTGGGCACCCGCGGCGAACCCTCGACCGCGGACACCTACCTCGCCGACGTCGAGCTCACCGAGGACCCGACGGAGACCGTCGCCGAGCTCCGCAGGACCCACCTGCGGTTCGGTATCGCGCCGTTCGAGGGCGGCGTCTCCCGGATCATCCTGCCCGCCGCCGACGTGTCCGACGGTCCGCAGCCGACCTTCGAGGAGTTCCGCGACCGGCTGCGCGAGTTCGCCGGCACCGACTTCGGCGCGCACTCACCGCGCGGTGTGTCCCGCTTCGGCAACGGTGACCGCCTCGCCGACGCCTACCGCACGGGCCGCGTGTTCCTCGCTGGCGACGCCGCGCACACGCACCCGCCCACCGGCGGGCAGGGCCTCAACCTCGGCGTCCAGGACGCACTCAATCTCGGCTGGAAGCTGGCCGCCGCGGTCGCCGGGTGGGCTCCCGCCGACCTCCTGGACACCTACGAGGCCGAGCGCCGCCCGGCCGCCGAGCGCGTCATCGCGAGCACACGCGCGATGGTGGCGCTCCTGCGCGACGACCCGCGGACCGGAGCACTGCGGACACTGCTGACCGAGATCGGGAAGCTCCCCGGGGTGAGTCGGCACCTCACCGAGCGGATCAGCGCGATCGGCGTCCGCTACGACTTCGGCTCCGACGACGAACGGGTCGGACGGCGCATGCCCGACGTCGGGCTGGAACGGGGCCGGCTCTACCCGCTCCTGCGCAGCGGTCGGGGGCTGCTGCTCGACCGCACCGGCGACCTCCCGGCCGTGGGGTGGGCCGACCGGGTCGACCACGTCGTGGACGACGCCGGCCTCGAGGCGCCGGGCCTGCTGCTGCGGCCCGACGGGCACGTCGCCTGGATCGGGAAGGACCCGGAGGAGCTGCGGGAGCAGCTGACCCGCTGGTTCGGGGCCGCGGGCGTCAGCCGCGACCGCGCGGCAGACAGCACTTCTTGTACTTGACCCGTGAACCGCACCAGCAGGGATCGTTGCGCCCGGGCGGCCACGGGAGGAGCGGTCCGGGCGGTACCGGGGTCCCGTCGTCGGCGAGGAACACCGCGAGCATGTCCGGCGTGCCGACCTCGATGACCGGGAGGTCGCTCGGATCGCTCGCCTGCATCCTGCGTTCGATCACCGCGCGGTGCTCGTCCCAGGTGGGCGGGGAGTCGTCCTCCTCGGGAGGGAGCGCCGCGAGGAGCTTCGCGTAGGCGGCCTCGGGCCAGAAACGGAAGTCGCTCACCTCGTCGTCGTCGACCTGCTCGGCGACACGATCGGTCTCGTCGAGCGGGAGGTCCATCTCGCGTCGGAGGTCGTAGCGCAGGACGAGCAGCCGATCGGCGATGTCGAAGGCGTCCTGCTCGACGTCGGAGTCGTCCTCGGCGCGATCGGCGACTCCGAGCGCGGTCGCCAGCGCCGCCGTCAGCCATTCCTCGGCCAGCTCGTGGCGGCCGTTCTCCACGAGCGGTGTGATGACGTAATGGTCGGCGAGCAGGTCCCGGCTGAGCTGTGGGCGGAGCGCCCGGAGCAGCGCCATGCCGTCGTCCTCGTGCCCGTACCGCAGGAGGAGGTCCGCGTGCTCGCCGCGGGAGTTGAAGTGGTCCCGCCGGCCCTCGGACACCTCGACGCCCCGTGCCGACAGCTCCAGGGCCCGCGCCTCGTCCTTGAGCTTCGCGGCTGCACTCGCCGCCAGCGTCAGCGCGTACGGGACGTCCTCCGGGTCCGCGATCCGGTCCTCGTCGACGGCCGCCACGAGCTCCGCGAGCATCTCCTGGGGGTCGGTCGGGAACGCCAGGTCGCCGTACGCGTCGAGGTCGTCGCTGGTCAGGGTGCGCGCCACGACCAGCACCGTACGGCCGGGGCGTGGCGCCCTGCGCGGAGGCCGGTCGACCGCCCGGATCCTGTGGCGGCGGGCAGCCGTCGCGTGCTCGGGCTCAGGACCACGCCGCCGAACCGCTTCCACCGGAATCGGATCTGCGGCACCGTGCCGGACCCCGGGTCGCGCTCGGTGAATGCGACGACTCCGCCGGCACGCCGCTCACCGTCCGCCGAGCACCTCGGCCACGTGCTCCAGCCAGCCGCTCCAGGTCGTCGTCCGGGCAAGGTCCCGACTCCGAGGTCCGGCGCCGCGACCTGACCAAGATCACCGCAACGAAGAGGATCCGGGCGCTCACCGTCCAGATCCTCGTTGTCCTGGTGATCTTGGTCGGGAGCAGGTGGTGGTGCCCGCCTCACGTCGGTCGGCACAGCAACAGATGTAGCGGATCTGCGCGCTCAGCGTCCGAATCCGCTACATCTTCACGCCGCGGACCGGCTCGGACGGTCACCGATGAGCTCCGGACAACGGTCGCAGGATTCGCCGCGATTCAATGATCGGCGCGCCGCCGCACGCTGGCCTCCAGCCGCGAGGCCACGAACTCCAACCACGCCGCATCGGTCCAACCGTCGGCCCAGTACGCATAGGCGACCTGGGCCTCGGTCATCCGCTGTCGGAGGGCCTCGTCCGATTCGGACACCGCGAGGGACCGAGCTTCCGCGGCCGCTCGGCGGACGTACTCGACCTCCTCGTCCTGCCCGAAACCGTCGATCGTGCCCTCCGGGGTCCCGTCGTACTCGAGGTCGAAGTCCTGGTGGAAGTAGGCGAGGAGGAGCGTCTCGAGATGTGGCCATCGAGCCAGGGCGGTCACGCTGCCGTCTCCTATCGCTGGGGGTACGAGGTCAGGACGTAGAAGCCGTCGGGTTGCGTCGCGTCCCTGCGCAGGACGAGACGTGTTCGGTGCACTTCGACCGCGTCGGTCGGCGCCGTCGCCGAGCGATCGATGCTGATGCCCACCGCTTGCCGGTGCTCGAAGTCCACGACCCGGCTCCTCGCCGACGTGTTCGCCAGCCAGTCGTCGATGGCTCCTCTGTTGCCCTCGAGATTCTCCGACACACTGCGCTCGGCGATGGCCCGGTCGAAGAAGCTCGAGGCCGAAGGTATCGGTCGCGGGGCGTTCCGGACCCGGTCGAACAGCGCCTGCTCGTCCGTGCCGATGTGCACCTTGTGGGGCGCGAGGGTGTGCCCGCCGGCGTCCTCGTGGTGCTGCAGTCCGCCGCTCGGAGCGAGTGGAGTCTGGTTCTCCCCGCGGAGCCGCCGCAGCTTCTCGAGCTTCGTCAGCCCCTTCGTGCCGATGACGCCGGCGAGGACGGTCGGTGTCCGCCCGATCGCCTCGTCCAGGCCACCGGTCCCGTAGGACTCGCCGACCGGCGCGACCGTCCCCTCCACGACCGCCCGGCCCGCGCCGACCGGGTCCGCGACGGTCGCCGTCGCCGTGTCCCACGTGCTCGCCCACGCCGGCCCGAAGCCGTCGGAGAACGGGTTGAGCAGGGTGGCGAGGCCGGAGACCGAGTCGACGACCTCGCCCGACACGTCGCCCGCGGCCTTCACGAGCCCGTCCCCGAGCGTGCCGTCCCGGCCCACGACCGGACCGAGCTCCGGCACCGGAACCAAGCCCGCCAGCACCGTCGCCGCCTCCGCCAGAGCACGCGCCGCGACCTCGTTCGCCTCGAGGGCTCGGTCCTGCGCACTCTGCATCGCGTTCGCGCCGTCGGTGAGCGTCTGGACCGCGGAGTCCCGCGCCGCATCAGCCGCCGCAGCCGCACCGGAACCCGTCGCGAGTTGCGCCGCCTCGCCGTCTTGCGCCATCTGCTCGCCGAGCGCGAAGTCCCGCTGTGCATCGCGCAGCGCCTCCGCATACACCGCGAGGGGTGGCGCCGACCGCGCGACCGCATCGACCGCCCGCTCCAGCTCGAGCGCGTGCCGTTCGATCAGCTCCAGCGCGGCCGGCGCAGCGCGCCCGCTCCACTCGGCGGTCACCGCCCGACCGCGCGCCGCCAGTCCTTCGCGGGCGAACTGCAGCGCACGAGCCGCCGTCGTCAACTCGGTCGAGGCAGCGAGCACGGCCTCCGGGTCTCCGAGCACCGCCATCAGAACCCCGGCACGGCGGCACCCGAGATGCTCCGCGACGCCGCGGCGTCGGAGGTCTCGTAGTCGGTCGAGGCAGCGTCCAGAGCAGCGGCCGTCTCCTCGATGCTGCGCCGGGCCGCGTCGATCGCCTTATCGAGCTGCGACGCCAACTCGTTCGCCGCTCCGGCGAGCGGACCCACGCCCGACGACTGCGCCGCGGACTGCGCCGCCGCGCTCGCCCGGCCCCCGGCTGCATCGAGTCCGCCTGCGTCCCCACGCAGTCCGGCGGCACCGGCGCGGAGCTGCTCGGGGCGGACGTCGAAACCGTCGGGCACGTCCAGAGCGTGGCCGACGGCCGCCCGCGTCAGGTGACGTTCGGTGAAACCCACCGCCGGTACGCGGCCAGGTCCACGTTGCTCCCGCACACGACCGTCACGACGTGCCGCCCCGCGAACCGCTCTCGATCCTCGAGCACCGCGGCGATCCCCAACGCGCCCGACGGTTCGACGACGAGTCCGGCCTGCTCGAGCAGCATCCGCATCGCCGTTTCGATCGACGACTCCCGCACGAGCAAGCAGTCATCGGCCACCAGCAGGAGGTCGTCCAGGACCGGTTCGAGCGGGAGCCGTCCCGCGACCCCGTCGGCGATCGTGTCCGTCGAGTCGGTGGTCACGACCCGCCGCCCGCGGTAGGAGAGCGTCATCGCGGGCGCGCCCGCCGGCTGGACGCACACCATCTCGACGTCGGGCGCGGACTCCTTCAGGACGTGCCCGATCCCGGTCGCCATCGCCCCGCCACCGAGGGCGATCAGGGCGACGTCGAACGGACGGTCCGCCAGTTCCAGCCCGATCGTCGCGGCGCCCTCGCAGGTCTCGAGGTCCAGACTGTCCTCGACCAGTCGCACGTCCCGCTCCCGCGCGTCGGCGACCGCGTGCTCCCGGGCGAGGTCGAAGTCGCCGTCCACCAGTTCCAGACGGGCCCCGAGCGCCCGGATGCGCTCGAGCTTGACCGCGGGCGCAGATCGCGACGCCCACACCGTGACCGCCAGCCCACGCGACCTTCCCGACCACGCCAGCGCCTGCCCGAGGTTGCCGGCACTCGCGCACACGGCGGCCGTGCCACCGTTCGCGACGATCCCGCTCGCGACCAGCTCCGTCCCGCGCCCCTTGAAGCTCCGCACCGGATTCGCCGTCTCGAGCTTGATGCTCACCGCGCATCCGAGGTGCGGCTCCAGCGCCTCGCAGCGGAAGAGCGGTGAGTCGAGGAAGACCGGGTCGATCACCTCGCGTGCGGCCCGGATGCGGGCGCTGTCGAGTCGCGTGGCCGGCACTCGTCGCACGGTAGCCACAGCTTCCTGAACTGCGAACACCATTCCCGACGACGGGTCCACCCCGCGTGACCGTTCTGTTACCTCGCGTGGCACTCTGCCGGGACTCAGCGGGATCTTCTCCTGCTGCTCCTGGGGGGAGCACGACATGGCCCGATGGACACGTCTCGGCCCATTCGCCGTCGCCGTGGTCGCGAGCGCGCTGTTGGTCGCCGGCCCTGCATTCGCAGCGCCGGTGCCGCCCGCTGACCCGACGTGCTCGGCCGACCCGAGTGTCCCGTCAGGTACCACGGGTGGCGAGAACCAGGAAGGCACCACCGGCTCCGGGTCTGGCGCCGCGCCGTGTGAGCAGCCGGGCGAGGATTCGGGGACCGGCGGCAACACGGACGATCCTGCGACCGAGAAGCCGCAGACTCCCGGCACTGATGGAGCACCTGGAGCCGCTCCGGGAGCGCAGACCCAGTCGGGGCCGTCTGCCGGAAACCGCCGCCTGCCCGGCCAGGGCCAGCAGTCTCCCGCCGCCACGAAGAAGCAGCAGCGCACGGGCGACCAGAACTGCCCCGACTTCGCCAATCAGCGCGAGGCGCAGCAGTACTTCGAGTCCATCGGTGGGTCGGCGACGAACAACGCCGACCGCCTCGACGCCAACCACAACGGCATCGCCTGCGAGGACTACTTCGACGACGGCGACAACCAGAACGCCGCTGTGACGAGCACCGGTGACGACGGGTCCGAGGCGAAGACCTCGGGCGACCAGGTCACCGAGGTGCCCGAGGGCTCGGCCCAGACCGGGGGGTTCTGAGATGCGCCAGCGCACCGCCGTCGCCGTCGTCGTGGCGGCCCTGCTCGCCCTGTTCGCGACCGCCTGCGGTTCCGGGGACACCAGCGGCGCTGCCGCGTCGCTCGCGACGGGCCAGCAGAGCACGGCCGGCGTCGTCCCGGGGTATCAGGTGACGATCCCGAAGCTGAACGAGTCGTCGCAGCTCGTCGGGCTCGGGCTCAACGCCGACCGGTCGATTCAGGTCCCACCGTTGTCCGACCCGATGCAGGCCGGCGTCTACACGAAGGGCCCGATGCCGGGGCAGAACGGGCCGGCCGTCGTGCTCGCGCACATCAATGCGGACGGAAAGCCTGGGTTCGGCGCCGACTTCCACACCCTCGCGGCGGGCGACAAGATCAACGTCACGACGCCGAGCGGCCCGGTGACCTTCGCGGTGACGCGCACCGTGACGACGCCGAAGTCCGAGTTCCCGACGGCCGACGTCTACTCCGACACCCCTGGCCCGGAGCTCCGCCTCATCACCTGCGGGGGCACCCTCGACCGCGAGGCGCACAACTACCTCGGCCAGACGATCGTCTACGCGACGAAGGCCTGACGCTCGGCGTGTCCGCGTCATCGTGACGCGGACACGCCGACCTGTGTCCTGCAGATCGCAGGTGCGTGCCCCGCGCACACGGCCGGTCCGCCGGAGGAGCGCGCCGCGAACAACCCTGTCCGAAGGACACGGTTGCGACGATGCGGTCGAGGCCCGACCGCCGTCGTCGGGACGCATTTCGCCCGGAGCGAACCGGGGCCCCAACGCACCACCATCTGCTTACGGTGGCAGTGATGGAAGCGGGCCCGATCGACCTCACCGGAATCTCACGGTTGGCCCAGCCGTCCCCCGAGGCATCCGCGCCGGAGCTGCCGGACATGGTCGTCGACAAGGCTCTGACCTCGACGAATCCGTCCGCGACAGTCGAGGTTGTGGCGCCGGTCCGGGGGTATCCTCCGACTACGACGTTGTGTAGTAGGAGGTGTTCGTCGTGGCCGATGTATCCCGTCTCCCGGCCGCACTCGTGTCCCACTGGGATTGGCAGCGACAAGCCGCCTGCCGGGACATGGAGCTCGAGATCTTCTTCCATCCCGACGGCGAGCGGGACCCGTCCCGTTCGCAACGGGTCGCCCGTGCCCGGGCGATCTGCGATGCCTGCCCGGTCGAGAAGGCCTGCCGGGACTGGGCGCACATGGTCGAGGAGCAGTACGGCACGTGGGGCGGCGAGAGCGAGGACGAACGACGCCTCGCGATCCGCCGCCGTCGCACGGCACGCCGTGGCATCACGCACCCCGCCGCCTGATCCATCGTCGATGAACGGAGCTCAGCGATGACCGACAACGCCACCGAGACCCCGATGGCCCTCGTCCCCGAACTCACCAGCGTCCCCGCCGCCGAGGCGCACGACCGCGCCCTCGACGCCGGCCTCCTCGCCGTCGCCGAGAACGCCTTCCACACCGCGGCCGGTCGCGCCTTCATCGGCCGGCAGGAGCCCGAGCCGGGCACCGAGGTGCAGAAGGGCTCGATCGTCCGCATCTGGATCGGCGAGGACAACGGCGGTCGTTGATCACACCCGCCGTCGGGAAGGTCCTTCCTGACGGCGGGTCGGCCCTAGGCTCCCGGCCGTGCCGACGGCGGACGAGCTGTTCGAGGCCGCCGTGGCGGCCGACCTCCGGGGGCGACCGGAGGAAGCCCGGGAGAAGCTCGACGAGGTTCTGACCCGCCGTCGGGACGAACTCGGCCCGGACCACCCCGACACGCTGGCGGCCGCCCACCGCCTCGCCGGGCTGGTCGCCGACCTCGGCGACCCGCACGCGGCGCTCGACATGGACCGGGACACCCTGGCGCGTCAGCGCGAGGTGCTCGGGGTCGACCACCCGCAGACGCTGGAGACCGCGAGCAACGTCGCAGCGACCTTGGCCCAGCTCGGCGACCTGCGAGAGGTCGTGGGCGTGCTCGACGACGTGCTGACCCGCCGTCGACGCGTGCTCGGCCCGGACGCGCAGCCCACCCTCGACGCCGCGCGGAGCCTCGTCTCGGTCGCGTTCGCACTCGGCGAGGAATCGATGGTCGCGGCCCTCGCACACGACACCCTCGACCGCCACCGCCGCACCCTCGGCGACGACGACCCCCGCACGATCGACGCCGCACACCAGGTCGGAGCGGTGCTGCGGGCGGGCGGGGACGTCGTGAACGCGCGATCCGTCGACGCCGAGGTGTTCTCGCGGGCGATGCGGGTGCTGGGGGAGCAGCACCCGTGGACGATCCGCTCGGGCGGCGCACTCGCGGTCGACGCCGAGCTGCTCGGCGACACGGCCACGGCGGCGCAGTGGCGGCAGTGGCTGGGGCGACGTCAGGGCTGACCGGGCACCCTTCGCGCATGCCCGAGACCGTGCACCTCCAGCAGGAACAGCAGACGATGCTGTGGACGCTCGCCATGCACGCCCACGACGCCGCGTCCTCCCGGCCGATCCTCGACGACCGCTTCGCCGCCGATCTGCTCGCCCGCGTCGACGACCCACTCGACCTCGGCGTGAGCCTGGGCGGCAACACCCCGCTGATCTGCGCCCGCGCGAAGCTGATCGACGACGCGGCGCGACTCTTCCTGGCGCAGCACGACGAGGCCGTCGTCCTGCACCTGGGCTGTGGTCTCGACAGCCGGGTGCTCCGGCTGGACCCCGGACCCGGCGTGCGGTGGTTCGACGTCGACCAGGAGCCGGTGATCGGCCTCCGGCGGCGGCTCTACGACGAGCGCGAGGGTGCGACGACGGTCGCGGCGTCGGTGACCGACCCGTCGTGGTGGTCGCAGGTCCCCGACGACCTCCCGCGCCTCGTCCTCGCCGAGGGCCTCCTCATGTACCTCGACCCGGAGGGCGTGCGCACCGCCGTCGGTCGCGCACTCACTCCCGGGGCCACGCTGGTCGCCGACACCGTCGCGCCGTGGGTCACCTGGATCGCCGGCTTGCAGCTCGCGATGCGTGCGGCGGACACGGGCTTCATGAGTTCCACGAACGACCTCACCGCGGCGGCGCAGGAAGCGACGCCGGACGACGAGGTGTCCCTCGTCGACGCCACGGCGACCCGCACGAGCGGGCTGATGTCGACGGCGGTCCGGCTGTTCGCGCTGGTCCCGGGCGGTCGGGACGCGATGGTCCTACGAACGTACCGAAGGGCTTGACGGTCGTACTTGTTTTTTGCAAGTCTTCTCCTCGTCCACGCAGCACGACGAGGGAGACCCCGATGAAGGCGATGTTCGTCAACCTGCCGGTGACCGACCTGGACCGCGCGAAGGCGTTCTACGAGGCCCTCGGTTTCCGCATCAACCCGCAGTTCACCGACCACAACGCGGCCTGTGTCGTCGTCGACGACGACCACGCCTACTTCATGCTGATCACGCGGGACTACTTCGCGACCTTCACGAAGCTGCCGATCGGCGACCCGACGCAGGCGCTGTCCAGCTCGACCGCGATCTTCCTCGACAGCCGCGAGCAGGTCGACGCGACGGTCGAGGCCGGGGTCGCCGCCGGGGGGACCGAGCCGCAGCCCGCGTCCGACTACGGCTTCATGTACCAGCGCGGGTGCACCGACCCCGACGGCAACGTCATCGACTTCGGCTGGATGGACCCGAAGGCCGGCGAGCAGCAGGCCTGATGGCGCCGCGCGAGTACGGGCAGTACGACGGCGTCACCCGCGCCCTCGAGCTGATCGGCGAGCGCTGGGCCCTGCTCATCGTGCGTGACCTGCTCGTCGGTCCCCGCCGCAACGGCGAGCTCGCCGCCGGTCTGCCGCGTATCCCGACGAACATCCTCGCGGCCCGCCTCAAGGAACTGCAGGCCGCGGGGATCATCCGGAGGGCGCCGCGTTCGCGGATCATCATCTACGAGCTGACGCCGTTCGGTCGTGAGCTCGAGCCGATCGTCCTCGCGCTCGGGGCGTGGGGGTTCAAGGCGCTGGGCGATCCGCGGGAGGAGCAGGTCATCACCCCGGACTCCATGACGATGGCTCTCCGCTCCGCCTTCCAGGCACGGGTGGCGGCGGACCTGCCCGCCACCGCCTATGCGGCTCGGGTCGGGTCGGCCGAGCTGCTGATCCGGGTGGACGGGTCCTCGCTCGACGTGGCCCGCGGCGACGGCCCCGCCGACCTCGCTTTCGCTGCGGGCCCGGACATCCGTCGGCTCCTCTCCGGCGAGCTCGCCCCGGACCGGGCGATCGCGACCGGCGTCGTCGAGGTGCTGCGGGGGAGCGGCGACCTGCTCGGTCGCTTCGCGGAGACGTTCCACCTCGCGGCCTGAGCACCCGCCGTCGTGAACGACCGGCACTCTCGCGCACATAGAGGATGTGAGAGTGCCGTTCGTGCAGGTGGGGGGCGGGATCAGGCCGGCGTGACCGCGAGGATCGAGCTGACCGTGAAGTCCCGGCGGTCGTTCCTCAGGTGGCACCACGCCGTGATCCACGGGCCGTACAGGCGCTCCGGGGTGATCGCCCGCTCGGTGACCGAGCCGCTGTTCACGCGGTAGGTGATGTGGACCGGCTCGTGGCGGTCGAGCGAGTGCGCGAGCAGGTCCAACTCGTCGGGAGTGAGGCGGCCCGACAGCTGCGCGAGCGTGTGCGACGTCGGGTGTTCGGCGCCCGTCGGGCCCTCCCGCAGCCGACGGACCACCTCGGCCGGCTGGAGGCCCGGCGTCGTGATCGGCTCGAACGCGTCGACCGGCTCCACGGCAGCGCGCTCGACGGACACCGCCCCCGACCCGTCGTCGAGCACGGGGCTGTATCCGGCGTCGCGCAGCATCGCCAGCACCGTCGCCGGCGTCTGTCCCGAGCCGAGCACCGTCGGCGTGATCCGGCGCCACCCGAGCTTGCGCAGGGCGCGCGCCGCCGCGAGCTCCGTCGCGAGCGGCTCCTCGGCGACCACGCACGTCCGGACCTCGTGGACACGGACGGACCCGTGCACGCGGGCGGCGTCGTGGACGAGGTAGTCGAGGGGTTGCGGGACGTCCGGCGCGAGGGCGCGCAGTCCTGCGAGCAGGCCCTCGGCGGTCCATCCCTGGTCGAGCGCGTGGCGCACGCTGCGGGAGGAGAAGCGGTAGACCGTCGCCGCTCCGCGTGTCTCGACGTCCGCGGCCTCGGTGAGCAGGCAGCCACGTGGTGACGAGGCTCGACCACCGCATGGCGGAGGAGGCGGCCCGCCAGCCCGGATAGCGGTCGGTCGTCGTGTAACCGTCCGGTCCGGGGGCGAGCAGCCCGGCCGCGAAGGCGAGGTCGATGACCAGGACGAGCTGCTCGTCGTCGGGAAGATCCAGGTTCTTGACGAGGCGCGTGCGCTCGCGCTTGCCGATGCCCCCGGTCTTGAGCATGGCGATCGGCGCGGAGCGGGCCTGGTCGAGGACCGCCCCGACGTGGCGCAGGAACTCCTGCGCGGAACCGGCCACGGCGCGCGCGTCCGCCTCGGAGGGCGGCAGGGCCGGAGGTCCTGTCATATGGGCGACGGCGACCCACATCCCGGTCGCGATCTCGCGTGGCACGACCACGCCGTACGGGGTCACGAGGAGCATCCCGTGCCGGATCAGCGCCTTCTCGGGAGCGTCGACCCGTCGTTGGTAGGCACCGAACGCCGACATGATCTCGCCCAGCCGTCGGCGGGGTTCGGGGTCGAGAGCGCGGACCCGGGCGGCGACGACTCTCGGGTCGGCGATGGCCGCGACGGCGGCGTCGACGAGCTCCTGCTTGCGCAGACCAGCCGTCGCGACCCCGTTCCCCTCCGCGAACAGGCGCAGCTCGTCGACCCGGCTCGTCGTCGCGACGCGAGCCAGGCCCTCCCCGCCGCCGAGGTCGGTCGAGAACTGCACCACGAGCCGGTCCGGGAGTCGGAGCCGCTCGCCGTCGGGAAACCCCAGCCCCAGCTCGATGAGGCGGTCGACGGCGCGGTCGACGTGGTCGGGTCGGGCGCCGATCAGGTCGGCGACGGAGGAACGCGAGGCGTCGGCGCCGAGGGCGGCGATCGCGCGTCCGGCCTCCAGGACGTCGCGGTCGGCCTGCAGCAGAGCGGCGACCAGCGAGGGCCAGACGCTGAGTCGGTCGGCGAGACGGGCGAAGTCCCGGGGAGCCGGCTCGACGCAGACGTCGCGGCGGAGGGCCAGCAGTGCAGCCAGCGCGTCGTCGTCGAGCTCGGCCAGGTACTCGGCGAAGGTCGCGGCCACGAGGTCAGTGTCCGACGATCGATGGGCCTTCCTGACGGCGGGTCGGGCCCCGAGGTGTATCCCGATCGATCCGGCGGGCCCGGTGTGCTGCTCTACGGAGATGAGCCCGCCGGACTGGTTCGGACCCGACATCGCCGACCGCTACGACGATGACGACGACGTGCGGTTCACAGCCGAGCACCTGGCGCTGGAGTCGACGTTCCTCGCCGATATCGCGGGCGGCGGTGGCCGTGCCCTCGAGTTCGCGATCGGCACCGGTCGCATCGCGGTGCCCCTGCGGGACCGGGGCGTGGAGGTGCACGGCATCGACCTGTCCGAGGCGATGGTGGCGAGGCTCCGCGCCAAGCGTGACGACATCCCCGTCGTGGTCGGCGACTACTCGTCGGCGCAGGTCGGAGGGGTGTTCGACCTCGTGTTCCTGGTGTTCAACTCGATCGGCAACGTCGTGACCCAGGACGCCCAGGTCACTACCTTCGCCAACGCTGCCCGCCACCTGCGCCCCGGCGGGCGCTTCGTCGTCGAGACCGAGGTGCCCGGGGTGCAGCGGCTGCCGCACGGCGAGCGGTTCCGGGTCTTCCGGCACGACGGGAACGGCGTCGGCTACGACGAGTTCGACCGAGCGAGCCAGACGATGTGGTCGCACCACGTGTCCTTCGACCCGGACGGCTCGGCCAGACGCCGCTCGCTCCCGTTCCGCTACGCCTGGCCGGCCGAACTGGATCTCATGGCCCGGCTGGCCGGGATGGCCCTCGAGCAGCGGTGGGCGTGGTGGGACCGCTCGCCGTTCACCGACACGAGCACGTCGCACGTGTCGGTCTGGACGAAGCTCGACGTGTCGGGCCCGTGACGGCCCTCTGGTCCGACGGGCGGCGGCAGAACAGTGTCCTCGGGACACGGTTCGCCGCTCTGCGGCCTCGCCGCGGGAACGAGGCGTGGCTCACCCCCGGCGTCCGATCGGCTCCGGGACCCGACCGCCCACCCACGCTCGGCTGCCGCACGTCGTGCTCGCCCGAATGCCCGCACATCGTCCGGATCGCGAGCTCCACACTGGACTCATGGACGGTCACGACGACCCGACTCCGACGCGTCTCTGGTTCTCGCTGCTGCGTCGCCTCGGCCGGGGCCTGACGGGGCGTCGGGTCGCGGTGCAGGGCACGTCGTTCACGGTGGCGTCCGTGCACGGCTGTCCCGACGGCTGGTCCCTCGGCCGGGCGCGTGACGTGCAGCTGACCCTTCACGACGTCGTCGCTCCCGAGATCACCGCGCAGGAGCTCGTCGTCGAGTGCGACACGCTGACCGTCGGATCGACCGTGACCGCCACCGGCGTCACCGTCACGGCCACCCTCTCGTCGTCGGCCTTCGCGTCCTTCGGCGACGGCACCGAAGGCCCGCGGGTCACTGTCGAGGACGGAGAACTCCGCACCGCCTGGTGGCCCGGGATCACCCTGGCGCTGCGGCCCGAGGTCACCGCCGACGAGCTCCGCTTCACCCCGGTCGCCGTCGTGACCCCGCTCGGCCGCTGGTCGTCGTGGGGGCTCCTGCCGTCCGGGTCGGTGCCGTCGCCCGTCCTGCCCGGCGGGCTGCGGGTCACGGACATCGCGACGACGGGTGACGTCGTCGTGGTCCGGTCCGCGACCGAGCACTGGACGGCCAGCGCGGCCGACCGGCCCCGACTCCGCGAGCTGCTCGCCGCGGCCTGACAAGGCTCTTGACGGCGAGGCGACGACCCGCAACAGTTAACCTTGTGGTTCACCGTCAGTTCGCGGCGCTCGGGGACGCGACCCGCCTGGCCATCGTCGAGCAGCTCGCCCGCGGGCCGTCGCCCGTGGGCGACCTCGCGGTGCCGACGGCGATGTCGCTGCCCGCCGTCCTCAAGCACGTCCGCGTGCTCGAGGAGGCGGAGCTGGTGACGACCGTCAAGCGCGGCCGGGTGCGCGAGTGCCGGCTGCGCGAGGACGCGCTCGTCGCCGTCGCGGAGTGGACCGCCCGTCAACAGGCGCTCTGGTCGGCCCGACTGGACGCGCTCGGCCTTCTCCTGGAGGAATCGTGACCACCGCCCCGCTCCTGTCGTTCGACCTCGACCGCACCTATCCGGTGTCGCCCGAGCGCGTGTGGGCCGCCTGGACCCGCGCCGACCTGCTGCAGCGCTGGGCCTGCCCGGACCCGGAGTGGCTGGTGTCGACCTGCGAGGTCGACGCCCGCGTCGGCGGCGGATACCGCATCGTCTTCGGACCGCGCCCGAACGGCGACGCGTTCAGCGAGGTGTCGACCTTCACGACGTTCGAGCCGGCCGAGCGCCTCGTGATGGACGTGATCACCTCCGGCGAGGGCATGAACGAGAGTTCACGGTGCACGGTGGTGCTGCGCCCGGTCCACGGCGGGACCCGGCTCGACCTCACCGTCGAGGGGCTCTCGGGCCAGGAGGCGTTCGACGGGATGCGCACGGGCTGGGAGTGGTGCCTCGAGGGGATCGCGGCCCAGTTGGAGCCCGCGGCCTGACCGCGGTCGGTCCCCGGGGTGGCGCCGCCGGACAGGATTCCCCCATGGCTGACGCACACACCCTCGCCGTCACCGGAGCGACCGGCCGCCTCGGCGGCCGGATCGCCCGGCGGCTCGCCGACCGCGGCATCCCACTCCGCCTCGCGGTGCGCACTCCGGCCCGCGCGCCGGAGCTGCCGAACGCCACCGCGGTCGCGTGCAGCTACGACCGGCCCGACCAGGTCCGCGAGGCCCTCACCGGGATCGAGACCGTGCTCATGGTGTCGGGCTCGGAGACCCCGGACCGCGTCGAGCAGCACCGGACGTTCATCGACGCCGCCGCAGCGGCCGGGGTCGGGCGGCTGGTCTACATCTCCTTCGCCGAGGCCTCGCCGACGGCGACCTTCACGCTCGCCCGCGACCACGCGGCCACCGAGGAGCACCTCCACGCCTCCGGTCTCACGCCGATCGTGCTGCGCGACAACTTCTACCTCGACTTCCTCCCCGCGCTCGTCGAGGCGGACGGCGTGATCCGCGGGCCGGCGGGGGAGGGCCGGGTCGCCGCGGTCGCGCAGGACGACATCGCCGACGCCGCGGCCGCCGTCCTCGCCGACCCAGCGCCGCACGACGGCCGGACCTACCGCCTCACCGGCCGCGAGGCCCTGACCCTGGCTGAAGCCGCGTCCCGGATCGGTCGTCACCGGGGCACCGAGGTCCGGTTCGAGAACCAGACGGTCGAGGAGGCCTACCGCTCCCGCGCCGGGCAGGCCCCGGACTGGCAACTCGACGCCTGGGTCAGCACCTACACCGCCATCGCCGCCGGCGAGCTCGCCGAGGTCACCGACGACATCCCCACCCTCACCGGCCACCCCGCGCTGACCCTCGACGACGTTCTCGCCCGCACCTGAGCGAGGCGCCCGATGCCGTTTCCTGTCGTCGGAACTGTGGTCGGGAGGGCTTCCGCGCCGCGAGCGACACCGCCGGACCCTCCCGCAGCTCTCGAAAGTTTAATCGAACTGATGTTCTATACTTGGTCGACTACGAGCTCGGGATGTGGCTGCCGTGATCGACTCCGACCAGTACCCTCAGGCGATGACCAGTGAGTTGGACGTGGTGGTGCGCGGGTCCGCGTTGCCTGCCGATCGCGTCCTGACTCAGATGCAGCTCCTGGTCCAGCTCCTCGGACTGGCCGAGGACAGTACTGTCCGCAAGGACCGTCGGGCCGTGGACAGGACGTCCTGGGGCTTCGGCGAGCTCGGGCTGGGGAGCGTGCACGCCCGGTTGGTGCCTCTCGAGCGTGCGCAGGACACGACGCAGGATCAGCTGAACCGAGTGCCTCTTTCGGTGGTCTCCGGCTTCGAACACGCCCAACGCAGTTCCGACCTTCCGAGCGGTTGGGGCGAGGACCTGGCGACCGCGGGACGGCGGGTCGCGGCCGATCTCGGCGACGATCCCGCGCACGGCATGACGTTGACACTCATCGAGGAGGGGCGGCCGGTTCGCTCCGTCACGATCACGGGAACGGCCGCCAAGAACCTGAAGCGGGCCGTCGACGACAAGCGGACCAGTACCGGGTCCGTGATCGGCACTCTGGCGTCCATCAACACGCGGCGGAACCAGGCCGGTCTGTGGACGGATCTCGACGATCGACGGGTCTCCGTCGCCATCGGTCCCGTGCCGCTCGCCGACTTCGCGGAGAACCTCGGACTGCGTGTCCTGGTGGCCGGTGCCTTGACGCGGAACGCAGTCGGGCACGTTCTGTCGATCTGGCCGGACGAGATCACGCGATGGCCCCGTGGTCGCCGACGGCTGACGGATTCCGCTGGTGTCGCCCGGGGGTATCTCGCCGACGAAGGCCCGGTGGAGCACCTGGAGCGAGTGGGTGGCTGGGCCACGTAATCCGGAACGGGTCTACCTCGACAGCAGCGTCTGGCTGCAGTGGTTCGAGGATCCGTCCGGTCAGGCCGCCGTGCGTCGGGTGCTCGAGTGGACCGAGACGGGCCAGCTGTAGCTCCTCGTCTCACCGCTCCACCTGGTGGAGTGCCTCGGCCGGCGGCCGAGTCAGCCCGTGTTCGACGAGGTCGACCCGGCGGATGAGATCCAGGACGTCCTCACCGCGGGTTCACTCGCATTCGTCGAGTTCGATCTCCGGGTCGCCTTGAAGGCCCGGCAGCTCAGACTCGCGCAGGTGGTCAAGAAAGTCGCCGACTCGGTGCATCTCGCTCATGCGATCGTCGCTCGAGCTGACGTTCTCATGACGCTCGACGAGGACGACTTCCCGATCGGAGAGGTGGTCGACGGCGTGCACGTCGACAAGCCTTACCTGTTGGGTGCCGCCGACCTGTTCACCTCCGAAGCCGAGTAGTCCCACGAGCTCGCGGCGGCGATTCGGCTCCACGAAGCTCGATCAGGCCGGCGCCCGGAGATCATCCGAGTCTCGCGGACTCGGATCCGGTTCGCAGGCAGTGTTGAGGCATCAGGCCGACCACGTCCCGGAGACCCTCGACGCAGCTCCATTGACGTCGGGTCTGGCGCGCCTGACCCGTCGTCGGGAAGGGTTTCCTGCCATGCACGACGTCCGCTCGCTCCTCCCCGCCGCCACGGACCGCTTCGGCGCGCGGGTGCACGCGGTGCCGGCGGAGCGGTGGTCGTCGCCGACGCCGTGCTCGGAGTGGAGCGTGCGCGACCTGGCGGCCCATATGTGCTTCGAGCACCGGTGGGCGCCACACGTGCTGGCGGGGGAGTCGATGGAGGAGGTCGGGGACCGGTACGACGGCGACCTGGTCGGCGACGACCCTATCCGCGCGTGGGACGCCGCCGCGCTGCGGTCCCGACCGGCGTGGTCGGGCAGCGCCGCGCGGGTGCACACGTCGTTCGGGTGGCTGGCCGTCGAGGAGTACGCGGTCCAGATGCTCGTCGACCTCACCGTGCACGAGTGGGACCTCGCCCGTGGCGCCGGGCTCGACGAGCACCTGGACCCGGAGGCGGTGGGGGAGGCGCTGGCCTACATCGCGAGCGACCCGATCATGCTCACCGGTCCGGGCCTGTTCGCGTCCGCCGTCGAGCCCCGCAGCGACGACCCGCAGGACCGGCTGCTCGCGCTGGTGGGGCGGCGGGTCTGATCAGCGGACAGGTCGTCGCGAACGTTCCCAGGACTCGTGAGAACGACGGCTGTTCCATTCGAGAAGGCGTCTCGTCGACCTGACGACACGACCGGGCCCCGGAAGCAGTCGCGCGGGCCGATGAGATCCTCAAGCTTCACCATCGACGCACAGGGGAGCGCATGGGATTCGGCGTCAGCGTCAAGATCATGCCAGGAGTACGGATCCGCGCGTCGTCCCGGGGACTACGTACGAGCGTCGGTCCGCGCATCGCTCGGGTGCACGTGGGCGGGGGACGTTCGAGTATCTCGAGCGGCATCGGGCCGTTCACCGTGTCGACGAGCGCGGGAGGCCGCCGCACCCGGACCGGGGCACGCCGGCAGAGCATGCCCTCGCTGGCACAGCTCGAGCGGCAGGCGAAAGCAGCGCAGCGGGACGAGGAGATCGCCCAGCTGGAAGCCGTCGAACGCGATCTGACCTCGCTCCATCTCGATCAGTTCGAGCCGGCCTCCCGTCCCGTCGCGCCCTCGCCGGAGCCGGTGGACGAGCGCTCGATCCGTCGGCGGTGCGAGCAGGAGGCACTTCGGGGTGTGTCGGTCTTCGCGCGGCGGGAGCGCCGCGCGGCCCACGAGCGGGCCGCCGCCATCGCGCAACAGGAGATCGATCACGAGACCTTGGCCCGCGCCTCCGCCCGCGACCAGGCTCAACGCGGACTCGATGCCGAGTGGCGCGCACTCACGGCGCACGAGCCGTCGGCCGTGCACGCGGCCCTGGAGGAAGCGTTCGAGGACAACCAGTCACCAGCTACGTGCGTGGACGTCGATCGCGACCATCGCCGCCGCTTCGCCACGGTGGTGCTGCTCTTCGGGGACGTGGAACAGGTCCCGGAGAAGGAGCCGGGAACCACCCCGACCGGACGACCGACGATCAGGAAGCGCAGCAAGACCGCGCGGAACGAGCTGTACGTCCGGGCCATGAGCTCGTCCGTTCTGGCCACGGTCAAGGAGGGCTTCGCCGTCGCCCCGAGTGTGGACGAGTTCCGTGTCGTCGTTGTAGCGCACGGCCACGGGAGGGCCGACGCGGTCTTCACCGGAAGTTTCGAGCGGACGGCCATCGAGAGGCTGCCGTGGCGGGAGCTCGACCCGGAACAGACGGTCATGGCTGCGCCCGGGTCGAGCATGCGACGGCAGGGCCAGGCGCGCGCGGTCGCCGCTCTCGACCTCGCCGAAGACCCAGAACTCTTCGCCATCATGACGGCGCTCGCGCCCGCCCTGGGCTGCCCTCCTCCCGGACGCCCACGTGCCTCTCGAAGTCGGGGACAGGACGGTCGACACCGTCGACCACAGGACTGACACGCGAGGGCGCCCTTTGGGCACAGGCGGCGACTTCGCCGCCCTTGTCGCCATCGCGGTCGGGATTCGGCGGACCTCGTCCTCCATCGGGCTCCCGGACGGGCAACTCTCCCGTTGACCCTTCAACGTGACCTGGGCCACGCTAGCGGGAAGACGATGTCGAGCAGCTCGCCGAGGAGAAGCCGATGACCACGGGCACCCCGCACGTCCCTCCGGGCCGGCTCGGCGATCCCGCCCTCACGCTCGGCACCGATCCGCGCTCCGACCCCCGCATGGTCGCCGTGTTCGGGGCGCTCGGAGCGCTGGACCACCCCGCTGACAACCCGCTCACCGCCGACGCGGGCCGCGAGACCCTGCTCGGGTTCAGCGTCGCCGCCGAGGAGGCCTTCGAGGGCCTGTTCACCGTGTTGGCCCAGGACCTGAAGCCGGTGGACGGTGTGTCCCGCGAGGTCCGGACGGTGACCCGGGACGGGCACGAGATCGCCCTGCACGTGCACCGGCCGGACGGCGTCGAGGGCCCGCTCCCGGTGATCGTCCAGATCCACGGCGGCGGCATGGTGATGCTGTCGGCCACGGGCCCGCTGTACGTGCACTGGCGCGACGAGATGGCGAAGGCGGGCGCGGTCGTCGTCGGGGTCGACTACCGCAACGCCGGTGGTGTCGCCGGCGCCAACCCGTTCCCGACCGGACTCGACGACTGTGCCGCCGCCATCCGCTGGGTGCACGCGAACCTGGCGGAGCTGGGCGGCAGCCACGTCGTGGTCTCGGGCGACTCCGGTGGCGCCAACCTGTCCCTCGCGGTGGCGATCAAGGCGCGCCGGGAGGGCTGGCTCGACGAGATCGCGGGCGTCTACGCCCAGTGCCCGTACATCCTCGGCACCTGGGACGAGCCACCGGCGGAGCTGCACTCGCTGTGGGAGAACGACAAGTACTGGCTGGACCGGGCGCTGTTCCCGCTGCTCGCGGAGGTCTACGACCCGGACGGCAAGAACGTCGACGACCCCACCTGTTGGCCCTCCCGCGCCGAGCCGGCCGACCTCGGCGGCCTGCCGCCGCACGTCATCTCGATCAACGAGTGCGACCCCCTGCGCGACGAGGGCCTCGCCTACCACCGGCTGCTGGTGGCGGCGGGTGTCCCGTCGGTCGGGAAGGTCAACCTCGGCCTGTGCCACGTCGGGGAGCTGCTCTTCCAGAACGCGATGCCGGAGGTGTACGCCGAGGCGGTCCGCGACGTGACGGGCTTCGCGCGTTCGCTGGAGTAGTCCCGGCGGTGTCGCGCTGGTCAGGGAGGTCCCACGCTTCCTCCGGAACTAACGCGCACGGAGACGCCTGGAAGCGGGAGCGGCCGCACCGGGAGGACACAGCTCGATATCGGCAGCACGCGGGCTCGATTCCTCCACCGCAGCCATGATGTGGACCCAGAGGACCACCAGCGCGGCCTCGAGCGGCTCCAGCAAGGGGAACACCGGCGCGTAGTCCGGAGCGAGGTCCCGCAGCACTCGACCGAGAAGCGCCGGGGTGAGGTGCAGTCGTAGCTCCGGTGCGCTCTGCCCGGGCTGGCCTCGCAGGACGATCACGTCCCCGTCGAACTCGGGTGCCACCTCCCCGGCTTCCTCGAGCTGCTCGAGCAGCATCGCGAACAGCTCGTCGTCCATCG
Source organism: Actinomycetospora termitidis (assembly GCF_030286555.1). GTDB lineage: Bacteria > Actinomycetota > Actinomycetes > Mycobacteriales > Pseudonocardiaceae > Actinomycetospora > Actinomycetospora termitidis. Next base: position 278,474 of record NZ_JASVWF010000009.1, read on the forward strand.
ATCCCACGGGCTCCTCCTGTCACACGACGTCGTCATGGGATGAGAGGGGTTCGGAGGCCGATCGGTTCCATCGAATTTCCGCTCGTCGGTCGGCCAGCGAGACGGGGTCTTCCGAACCGCGTCCACTGGACATGGTCTCGCCGGCACGGTCGGTACGTCTTCTCCTCGGTCGTGCCCTTCTTCCCGACGACGGGTGGCAGCGCCCGTTTCCGGCGGGTGTTGACGACACCCGTCCTTCCCTCGGAATTTCAGTGACCCTCGGTCCAGAAGCGGTGGAGGCGGGCAATGGCTTCGTCCTTGCTCATCGCCCTGACATCGCTCTCGTCCAGCCCGACCCGCGACATGAGCAGGGCGACGACCTCCGCGGGGAGGGCGATGTCGGGCACCGGAGGCTCCCCGCGGTCGGGCGCTTGGCCGTCGTGGACGCACGACCAGAAGGTCGCTTCGTCGACGTCGAGCTGGTCGCGCAGGATGTGCGACCACAGGGCCTTGCCATACGTCTGCCGGCCCGGCGGGTGGGAGACCCGGGTGCGGAGGACGCGGCCGTCGGGAAGGGCGAGCTCGTAGGTGACGTGATGTGTCCCGGTCCGGCCGCGCACATCACGTATCGGCTGCCAGCCCTCGACACGACAGGATCGTTCGTGGTCCTGTCGGGTCGGCGCCGGGAAGGTCACGACGACGAGCCGGTGAGCCAGGTCCGGAGTTGATCGTTGTTGCTGAGACCGATCATCTGCACGAGGCCCCAGTGCTCACGGTGGTTCGGGGCGTCGAGGAGGTGGTCCTGCCAGTCCTCGGCGTAGTCCCGTAGCGCTTCCACCATCTCGTCGATCGCCTCGTCGAAACTCGCGCCGTCCGCCGCGACAGGGAGCCCGGGAAGAAAGACCGACCAGCCTTCGGCCTCGGGGACCACCTGTGCGCGAGCCGGGCTGAGCGTGGCGAGAAAGTGCCGCAGCCGTTCCACGTCGACCATCGCCGTGGTCGCTGCGTTCCGGCGCACGGTGGCCAGCCGACCTCGCTCGGCCGCGTCGAGGAGATCCTTGAGGTGTGCCCGGGCCTCGGAGTAGCTGTCGCAGTGGACCTCGGCCATAGCAACCTCCACGAGCGCGCGTACGTGACGTACCTAGCGTACGTTCCCGCTGTCGTGCGCCAGGCCTCTTAGGCCCTGGCGACCCGCACGCCCACGTGCTCAACCATGCCGACTGCGCGACAGGCTTCGCTGATCAGCGAGACCGCCCGGCCGACCCCCAACGGCGTCCACTCGGTCAGCGTCACCGCGAACGTCACCGTGTGCGGCGGTCCGTCGCCCAACCACCACCGCCACGGCACTGCCTCCGCGAACTCCGGCGCGGTCTCGTCAGTGGCCCGCGGGTCGAGACCTTCTTCCGACGGCGCGGTGCGTGAGAGCTCGTCCAGGACGTCGTCCCGCCGGTCGACCACTGCGCTCGAATCGCCGGAGTCGAGAGAGACGGCGACCCGCGTGCGGCTCGCCGGAGGAGCGAGGGAGAACCAGTTCTCGGCGTTGGCGATCTGTCGGCCTGCCGGCCCCGCGACGCTGGTGGGGAGGTAGTACTCGTAGCCCTCGACGTCGAGAGTGCCGAATCGCCCCAGGGTCGTGGCGCAGGTGTCGGTGAAGGACGGGACAGGGAGGCCGAGGACGCGCTCGTTGAGCGGACTCACCTGGAACCACCCGCACAGAGCCCGACCTTCCTCGGTGAACGAAGGCCCGCCCGCGTCGTTCATGCCCCAGGCGCCACCGGCGTCGAGCCCCACCGGAGCGAGGTGGCCGAGGAGAAAGCTCAGCGCGTGGAAGACGCTGTAGGCATCCTCGTCCGCTTGCGGTCGGTCCGCGTGACGCGAGAGTCGCCCGAAGAGGCCCAGCGCCATCGAACCGACGGGTGAGGTCGCCATCGGGAATCAGGCCCCGCAATCCAGGAGGCGAACGGTCGTGTAGAGCTTCTCAGGGCTGTCGATCACGCCGACGATGTCGACGTCGATGACGCTCCTCCACTCCGTCGGGGTGCGATCGACGCAGGGGACTCGGGCGTTCGCCCGATACACGGAGCCCCCGGTCGCGGGACGAACCCGCTCGATTCCCGGGACACCGACGTCGGTCCAGACGCCCTGACGGTTCACCTGGAGCTGGACGGTCACGTCAGCGCGCAGATCGCTGTCTTTCGAGTATCTCCACCATCCGTGGCCGGAGGCCGTCCGCACGGAGGTGGTCGTCGAGATGTGCACGAAGTCGCCTTCCGTCGAGCCCGGCACGAGGCCCTGGGTCGGGGTGCTGTGCGTGCTGGCCTCGGCCGACTCCGCGACACCGATCATGAGGCTAACAACGGAGATCGCCACGAGAAGCCACGCCGCGACGAGACGCGCGAGTCGAGGAGTTCTCCCGGACGTTCGTCGGACCATCCCGCACGTCGGGCCCCCGACTCGGTCGGCGACCACGATGAGGGTGTCAACGAATCTGGCGAGAGGAGAGCTCCGCATGACGGGCCACCTTCCGAACGGGGAGCCCGCCGGCCGGGCTCCTCATCGGCTTGGACCACGCCCATCGCAAAACGGTTCCAACTTTCTCGGGCTGCGCTCCGCCGTCGAGCCTGCTGCCCGCCCACAGGAAGGGCTGCACCGGAGCCTGGGGGAGTTGGGCGAGGGGCCGTACAAGTCGCAGCGCACCGCTGCGCAGGGTCGTCGGCAAATGGGGCTGTCCGACGGTGCCGCGATCTTCGCCGCGGCCACCGTCCTCGCACGTCACGTGGTCGAGACCGCCGTGCGCTCACCGAGCTGACGGAGCGAACACAGGCCGCAGCACCAACCCACGAAGAGAGGTAGCTGCGACGCCGGGAGGTCCGACGTAGAGCAATCCCGCGCGGCCAGGTAATGACCACCTGAAGGTGCGGTAACAGGCCCGAATGAAGTTCCGATGGTGCGGTTGCGCGGCCGCACCCTCGTCCACCTGTCGTTGATCGGAACCCTCGATGTCCCTCGACGCCCCCGCACCCGACGCTGACGCCGACACTGCGCGGATCTACGTCCCGCAGCAGTACCGAGGCGGAGCTTTCCCACCTCCGCCGCAGCAGGCCCCGTCCCATCCGCGGGGACGGCGTTGGCTCTGGATCGCCGGGGCGGGAGTCGCCGTGGTCGCGGTGCTCGTCGCGCTGGTTGGCTTGTCGGCATCGAGTCGCCCAGCGGCGAAGCTGTGCTCGGCGCTCGCGAACGGCGCCGTCCCCTACGCCGCGATAGGCCAGGCGTACTCGGAGTTCGGGCAGGAAGGGCGGGCAGCCGAGGTCCTTCGTCGGGCGGCGAGTGACATCCGATCGACCTGCCCCGAGCGCGAGTCGGTCGCGCAGTCCGCCGACGCCCTCGCTGCGATGTCGGAAGGCAGGCTGCCGTTCGCGATGCCCGCCTACGTCGGGGCACCGGCGACGAGCATCGCGCCCGCGGTTCGAAACTACGAACTCAAGATCACCGGATCCGCCAAGCGCGCCACCGTCTACTACGGAGTTGCGGGGTCCAGCGGTGGCGGGGACGCAGTTGGCGTTCCATGGTCCAAGAGGATGTCCGACAGCACCGGCGGCTACTCGTCCGCGACCCTGTCGGCGACGACCGACATGGGCACGAAGGGCAACCTGACGTGCTCCATCGTCGACACCGACTCGGGCGCCGTCCTCGACACGAAGACCGCCGAGTCCCAGGGCGGCAGCTACGGCTACGCCTCCGTCAGCTGCTCCGCGTCCAGCTAGCTGTCGCGACGAACCAGACCACGAGGAGAGCAGCAGATGAGCAGGTTCGTCTGGGGGGCCTTCGCGGTCCTCTTCGTCGGGTGGGGGCTGTGGCGGGGAACCGACACCGCCACTTTCCCGAGGTACCCGTATGGCACAGTGTCGTGCGGTTCTCCGTGGTCGCCGAACACGACCGGGCCAGCCACCTCTGGCTTGTTCTCCGGCGCGTACTCGTCCGTATGCGACTCCATCAACTCGGGCGGGCTGCTGTTCTCGATCCTCTCCCTGCTTCTGGGAGCGGTCTGCATCGCGATGTGCGTCCGCGCGGTCAAGCGCAGGCAGAGCGCATTCACTGTCGCAGCGGCGACGCCCGAGAAGGCCGCCTAGTGTCGCGCGTCTGAAGTTCGCTGACGGGTGGCGTGGGGCAGGATCTCTTCGGCGGTCTTGGTCCAGGTGAAGG